>NZ_NJIH01000011.1 GCF_002209565.1 Candidimonas nitroreducens | reverse complement strand
CCATCTGTTTTATAACCCCGTTCGCATACATTCCACATTGGGGTACTTAGCCCCCGACGCCTATGAGCAAGTAGAAGCCCAAAAAACTCGCTTTAAACTGTCTACTAAAACTTGACCACTACAGACAGCGGCTCCCTTGCATCCCCGAAACGGGCCCCGACCGCCGCGGCCTCAAAGTCGCCCGCCCCACCCGGGCCGCCCACGGCGCTGGACGGTGGCGGGGTTTGGAATGTTGATCGGGCTGGCCGGCCGCTCCGGCCACCATGCAACCATGGCCGGAAAGGCCCCGCTTTGCCACTTGCGCCGCCAGGCCTCAAAATAGGCTTTTGCAATCGACACCCCCGCCGGCCCGGCCGGCGGGCCCGCCGGTTCCTGACTGCAACCCCACAACAAAGACGCTACATGCCTCAAGACATCCTCATCAATGTCACACCCTTCGAAACCCGCGTGGCCCTGGTCGAACAGGGCTCCGTCCAGGAACTCCACATAGAGCGCAGCATCCAGCGCGGCCACGTGGGCAATCTGTACCTGGGCAAAGTGGTACGCGTGCTGCCCGGCATGCAAAGCGCCTTCATCGACATCGGACTGGAGCGCGCCGCCTTCATACACGTCGCCGACCTGCGCCAGAACCGCCACGAGCGCAGCAGCGGCGGCACACTCACCCCCATAGAAAAGCTACTGTTCGAGGGCCAGTCCCTGATGGTGCAGGTCATCAAAGACCCGCTGGGCAGCAAGGGTGCGCGCCTGTCGACGCAGATCAGCATCGCCGGCCGCATGCTGGTGTACCTGCCCTACGACCCGCACATAGGCATTTCCCAGAAGATCGAATCCGAGCAGGAACGGCTGGCGCTGCGCGAGCGCGTCGCGAACCTGCTTCCTGAAGACGAAAAAGGCGGCTTCATCGTCCGTACCCAGGCGAGCGACGCCAGCGATGAAGAGCTGCGTGCCGACCAGTCATACCTGCGCACCCTGTGGACGAGCATCCAGGCCCAGGCCAAGACCCAGCCCACGCCTTCGGTGCTGCACACCGACCTGACACTGGCACAGCGCGTGCTGCGCGACATGGTGGGGCCGGACACCGGCACCATCCTGGTCGACTCGCGCATCACCACGCAGCAACTGCTGGAGTGGGCACGGGTCTATACGCCGTCGGTGGAGAGCCGGGTCAAGCACTACAGCGGCGACCGGCCCTTGTTCGACACCGCCAACGTCGACGATGAAATCGCCCGGGCATTGTCGCGCCGGGTCGACCTGAAATCGGGCGGCTACCTGATCATCGACCAGACCGAAGCCCTGACCACGGTCGACGTGAACACCGGCGGCTATGTGGGCGGGCGCAACTTCGACGACACGATATTCAAGACCAATCTCGAGGCGGCGCAGGCACTGGCGCGCCAGCTGCGCCTGCGCAACCTGGGCGGCATCATCATCCTCGACTTCATCGACATGGACGACCCCGAGCATCGCAGCGCGGTGCTGGCCGAACTGAACAAGGCGCTGAGCAAGGATCGCACCCGCATGACGGTCAGCGGCTTCAGCCAGCTCGGCCTGGTCGAGATGACGCGCAAGCGCACGCGTGATTCA
Organism: Candidimonas nitroreducens; assembly: GCF_002209565.1. Lineage (GTDB taxonomy): Bacteria > Pseudomonadota > Gammaproteobacteria > Burkholderiales > Burkholderiaceae_B > Candidimonas > Candidimonas nitroreducens. The sequence goes on along the minus strand of NZ_NJIH01000011.1, from coordinate 256,397 downwards.
TTGGCGCACCAGCTGTGCGAGCCCTGCCCCACCTGCCAGTCGCGCGGCAACGTCAAGACCGCGCGCACCTTGTGCTACGAAATACTGCGCGAAATACTGCGCGAGTCGCGCCAGTTCAATCCGCGCGAATTCCGCATTCTGGCCTCGCAAGCCATCGTCGACCTGTTCCTGGAAGAGGAAAGCCAGCACCTGGCCATGCTGGGCGACTTCATAGGCAAGCCGATTTCGCTGGAGGTCGAGCGCATCTACTCGCAAGAGCAGTACGACATCGTGCTGATGTAGGCGCGCAGCGGCACAGGCAATGGCTTGCCACGCCGCCACGCGCCCGCCCTGCGCCTACCACTGATACTTCAGTCCCGCCAGCACCACGCGGCCTTCTCCCCAGGTGCAGAAGGTGCTGGCAATGCACGAGGCGACGTACTTGCGGTCGGCCAGGTTGCTGACGTTCAACGTCGCAGTCCAGCCGCGCAGTGTCTGCGAGGCGCGGCCCAGGTCGTAGCGCAAGGCCAGGTCGACCAGGGTCGCCGACGGCGTCTTGAAAGTGTTGGTCGCGTCCCCGTACGAACCCTCTACATAACGCACACCGGCACCGGCCTGCAGCCCCGCCAGAATGCCCTGGCGTATCGTGTAATCGGCCCATAGCGAGCCGGCATTGCGCGGGATACCGGGCGGCACCTTGTCCAGGTTCGAGGTATTGCTGCGCGTGTTCCGCAGATGGGTGTAGGTGTAGTTGGCGATCAATTGCAGGCTGTTGCTCAGGCTGGCGCGGCCCTCCAGCTCCAGGCCTTCGGAGCGCACCTGGCCCGTCTGCACGCTGAAGCCGACGTGCTCGGGGTCGGACGTCGACACATTGTCCTGGTCGATGCGGAACAGCGACGCGGTGACGAAGCTGTCGTAGCCCTTGGGCTGGAATTTCACGCCGGCCTCGTACTGCTTGCCGGTGGTCGGCTTGAAGGCATTGCCGTCGAAGCCGGTGCCGCTCTGCGGCTGGAACGAGGTGGAGTAGCTGAGGTAGGGCGCGATGCCGTTGTCGAACTGGTAGACGGCGCCGGCGCGCCACGTGAATGCGCTGTCGGACTGTTTGGTCAGCGGCGAGCCGGGCTTGTAGGACTGAGATTCCTGATCCGCCCAGTCTTCGCGCACACCCAGCAGGAACGACCAGCGGCCCACGTCGATCTGATCCTGCGCGTACAGGCCGAGCTGCTTGACGGTAACGGCGCCCGACGTGGCGTACATGAAGTCGGGGTACGGGATAGACTGGCCGTACACCGGATTGACGACGCTCAGCGGCGGCGGGCTGGCAAGGCTGCCGTAGAAATCGTGGTCGTACTGGAAGTGCTGGTAGTCGAGCCCCAGCAGCAGCTTGTGCCTGGCCGCGCCGGTGGCGAATGTGGCGATCGCCTGGTTGTCGATGGTGTGGGAATTGACCATGCCGTCGTACAGGTACGGCGTGCGCAGCAAAGAAACGCCGTCCGACGCATAGCCGTTCGATCCGACATACTGCGTGGTGTCGGTGTTGTGCAGGAACCGATAGCTCTGCTTGAACGACCAGACATCGTCGAGCCGGTGGCTCAGGATGTAGCCGATGGACTCCTGGGTCTTGCGAAAGCTGTCGAAGCCGGGCTCGCCCGGATCGAAGCTGCGTGGAATCGAGACTGGGCCCCCCAGTACCGTGCCCACGGCCGGTACCGAGTTGTAGCCGCCCGACTTAGGATCGGCCTGATAATTGGCATAGACTGTCAGGCTGGTATCCGATGTGGGGCGCCAGGTAAGGCTGGGTGCGATGGCGAAACGCTGCTGCCGGATGTGGTCGGTCTGCGTGCCGGCGTCGAAGCCGTCGCCGGTGATGCGATACAGCAGCTTGCCGTCGCGGTCGACGGGCCCGCTGAAATCGAAGTAGGCCTGGGCCCTGCCGTAGCTGCCGGTCTGGAAGCCGATTTCGTGCAGCGGCTGGTCGGTGGGCAGCTTGCTTACCAGATTCACCGTGCCGCCCGGCGAGCCCTGGCCGTACAGCACCGAGGCGGGCCCGTGCAGGAATTCCACGCGATCCAGCAGATACGGGTCGTAGCTCGTGACGTTGTAGCCGAAGCCTCCGGCCGGCCCCGGCGTGCGCAGGCCGTTCCAGAATTCATCGACGAGGAAACCGCGGGCATACAGGTATTCGAGCGTGCCGGTATTCGTGCCGCGCTGTTCCGGCGCAATGCCGGACGTATATCGCAAGGCCTGCGCGACGCTCTGCACGTCCTGCAGATCCATCTGCTCGCGGGTCACGATCGAGACCGCTTGCGGCGTCCTGATCAGGGGCGTGCCGGTCTTGGTGCCGGCGGTGCTGGCATGCGCCACATAGCCGATGTCCGCGTCGTCGGCCTGCCGCCCGCCACGCACTACGACCGCGGGCAGTTGCGACACGGCGGCCGGCGCGCCGGCCGCGGCGCCTTGATCCGCCCCCGCAGCCGGGGCGGCATTCTGCGCCCATGCCGACTCGGCGCACAGCAGCGCCACCGCCAGCGCCGTGGCCCGCAGCCTTGCGACCTTGCAAGCCTCGCGTCCGCTGCGATTCACGACGCCGCAACACTCGCCTGTTCTTCCCCGATTCATGCTTTTCTTTCCACTTTCCATTGATTTGCCATAAGGTTCGCCTGCTCCGCGCCGACGGGCGACCGAATCACCGCCGGCGGGAGCCCGGCATACAGGGGCTCGGGCATGCAGCAAGGACAACATCTGCTTTCTTTTTAATAATATTGATAACCATTTCTATTTTTCTTCATATTCAAACCAGAAGCGAAATAGAATACGACTGATGGTTTGGCGATGTCTCGCCATTTAGTCGTTCAATACCGTCAAGATTTGTCGGTATCCAGCTATTTAATTTAAGAATTATTCAATTACGCATATGAGCCAGATCTGGCACCGCCCGCCCGACTTCAAGTACCGGCGCCTGTCACGCCCCGTCATCGCCAGCGCGTATGCCTACAAGGACGGAGATCTGGAGAGCTGGCATTCCCATCACCAGCCGCAGTTCGTTTTCACCACCCGCGGCGTACTGCGCGTCACCACGCCCGGCGGCGCCTGGACGCTCGGGCCGCACCGCGGCCTGTGGCTGCCCTCGCGCATGGGCCACGAGCTGCAGGCCATCGGCGAGGTCGGCCTGTACAGCGTCTACATCGAAACCGAGATCTCGCCCTGGGACGGCGAGGAATGCCGCGTACTGGTCATTTCGACGCTGCTGCGCGAACTGGTGGCGGCGATGGAAGAAGACCGGCGGCTGGCCTCCGGGCACCGGGCGGAACTGATCATCCCGCTGCTGCTGCAGGAAATGCGCGACGCGCCCCAGGCGCACGAAGGCAGCCTACCCCTGCCGCAGGATCGCCGCCTGCAGCAGATCTGCGAGCGCCTCATCGCCGAGCCCGGCAACAACGACACGCTCGATCTATGGGGCGAGCGGGTGGGCGCGAGCGAGCGCACCCTGGGCCGCCTGTTCAAGGCGCAGACCGGGCTGGGCTTCGGGCAATGGCGCCAGCAGCTCAGGCTGGTGGAATCGGTATCGAGGCTGGCGCGGGGGCTGCCGGTGGCGGCGATCGCCGCGGAACTCGGCTATCGCAATTCCAGCGCCTTCATCGCCATGTTCAGGAAGGCGACCGGGCAAACCCCGCAGCGCTACCTGAAGAGCCATTGAGACTTGCACACACTAAAAAAGAGAACCGCAAGGCCACAAAAAAACCGGTTCATCAAGGCGCGAAGCGCAGCCGTTGGGGGCTACGACGTGCACGAGCAACGCCGAGGGGCGGGCTTTTTTATGGCCACCCTTCGGGCTGACGGGCAAGCCGCGCCGGCGATCGCTGCTTAATGCTTGGCGCCCGAGGCCTGCTTGGCGGCGGGCTTGCCGTCGCACACATCGGGCTTGATGATGGCATCGAACATACGGTCGAAGCGGCGCTCGGTGCCGGCGTAATAGCTGTAGGCCGTGGCCTGTATGGGGTGATCCAGCAACAGCACCAGCTGGATGGTCAGAGTGTGATCCCAGCCCGCGCCGGGGAAGTCTTTCTCGGTGACCAAGGCGTAGCTGGAATGCGTCGGATCGGCCGTGAAGGTGACGTCGCCGCCGCACAGCCTTTGATGCCTGAACAGCGCCATCTGTATCTGGGCGAAGGTGTCGTAGGGGATTTTGCGCTGCATGCGGGCGTAGTCGCTGCTGAGCAGGTCGTTCAGGCGCAGGCCTACGGGGCCGCGCGCGGCGCAGCCGGCCAGCGCCAGCGCGGCGCACAGCAGTACGGCGCAACGCTTGCCGCGCAAGAATCCCCGCACGGGAGCCTGCGCACGAGCCGGCGCAAGGCCCAGACCCAGGCCTGTCTTCAGTTTCGAACTTAGGGTGGAATACATTCTCATCGACAAGCTCCTGTGCATCGCGACATTATGCATTTTCCTTGAACTGCATGCGATACAGCCAGGCGTACAGGCCGTCGTTGGCCAGCAGGTTTTCGTGGCGCCCTTGCTCGACGATGCGCCCACCGTCCAGGACGACAATCTTGTCGGCCCTTTGCACCGTCGACAAGCGATGCGCCACCACCAGCGTGGTGCGGCCCACCATGAGCCGGTCGAGCGAAGCCTGCACCTGCCATTCGGATTCATTGTCCAGCGCCGAGGTCGCCTCGTCCAGAATCAGGATCGGCGCATTCTTGATCAGGGCGCGGGCTATGGCCAGGCGCTGGCGCTGGCCGCCGGACAGCTTGCTGGCGTTTTCCCCCACCGGGGTGTCCAGGCCCTCGGGCAGGCCGTCGACGAAGGTGTGCAGGTTGGCGGCCTCCAGCGCCGCATGGATTTCTTCCTTGCTGGCGTCGTGCAAGGCGCCGTAGCCGACGTTCTCGGCTATGCTGCCCTCGAACAGCACCACGTCCTGGCTGACCAGCGACAGCTGCTGGCGCAGGCTGCGCAGGGTCAGCTCTTGTATGGGCTGGCCGTCTATCAGAACCTGCCCCTGGGTCGGGATCACGAAGCGCGGCAGCATGTTGACCAGCGTGGTCTTGCCGCTGCCCGAGCGCCCCACCACGGCCACCGTCTGGCCCGGCTCGATCGTGAACGACACGTCGGCCACGGTGTCGCCGGAAGCATCGGCATAGCGATGCGTGACATTGCGGAATTCCACCCTGCCCTGCACCGGCCGCTGGAAAACCTGGGTGCCGGTGTCGGCTTCGGGCTCGTGGTCGATCAGGGTGAAGACACTTTCGGCGGAAACCAGCATGCGCTGCATGCGGCCGGCGACATTGGTCAGGCGCCGCACCGGATCGAAGATCTGCCCCAGGGCGGCCATGAACGAGGCGAAGCTGCCCACCGTCAGGACGTGCATATTGGCCTGGTACAGCGCCACTGCGATCACCGCCGCCACCGACAGCGCAATCGAGAACTGGGCCAGCGGCGACATCGCCGCCTCTGCCGTGGCGGCGCGCATGGCAAAGCGCCGCAGCCGCCCGTTCACATACCGGAAACGGCCGGCTTCTCTTTCGTAGCCGTCGAACAGCTTGATGACGCGCTGCCCGTCTATGCTCTCGGCCACCACCCGGGTCAGCTCGGCGTTCATGTTGACGGTATCGCGGTTGATGCGCCGCAAGCGCCGGATGAAGGCGCGTGCGATCAGCGTGGAGATCGGCAGTATCACCACCACGATAAGCGTAAGCTGCCACGACATGTACAACAGCACGCACAGCAGCGCCACCACGACCAGGGTCTCGCGCGCCAGCACGGTGATGACCTCGGTGGCATAGGCCGTGACATTGCCCGCGTCGATGGTGAAGCGGTTCAGCAGCCGGCCGGAATCGCCACGGCGGAATTCTTCATCGGGCAAGCCCAGCAGCCGTTCGAACATCTCGCCGCGCAGCGCCAGCAGCATCTTGTTGGCGACCCAGGCGAGCAAATAGTTGCTGCCGAAGCTGCACACCCCGCGCAGCAGCACCAGGGCGATTACGGCAAGAGGAATGGCCCAGATGTAATAAGGCCGCGCACCCGTGAAACCCTGGTCGAGCAAAGGCTTCATGATGATCGCCAGGGTGGGCTGCGTCGCCGCGGCCAGCGCCAGCAGTATGGCCGAAGCCACCACGGCCTTCCAGTACGGCCCCAGGCGGCTGTAGACGCGCCGCCATATATCGAGTGCAACGGGCCTGGACTGCGAATGCGTGGACGACGAGACGGGATCCAAAAATAGCCCTCTGCAAGCGTTGGGAAACCGCTTATTTTAACGTTGTGGGAAATCCGTCGATAATAGGGGCCGATTTCACGCACGAATGTGTCGATTCCCGCCTCCGATTCATGCCCATACTGTCTGCCATTTACGTACGCCTGCCCAACTGGATCGGAGACGTCTGCATGTGTCTGCCCAGCCTGCAGGCGCTGCTGGACACTGGCGTGCCGGTCGTGGCCTGCGCCCGTCCCTGGGCGCGCGACCTGCTTTCCGCCTACGACCTGGCCGGCTTCGTCGAAATGCACGGACGCTGGCGCGAAGACCGGGCAGCGGTCGACGCCCACAGGAAAAAATCCCGCCACGTGCACACGCGCGGCCTGCTGCTGCCCGACTCTTTGTCCAGCGCCATGGTGTTCAAATTCGCCGGCGTACCCAGTGCCGGCTATCGCGACGACGGACGCAGCCTGATCCTGCGCTGGCCCTTGCGCAAGCCTCCGGCCTCGCTGCACGCGGTCGAATCCTGGTACCACGCTACGTCCCAGGCACTGACGCGCTGGGGCCTGGCCACCAAGTCGAACAGGCCGGGGCCGCGGCTGGGGCTGAAACTGTCCGCGCGCAATCTGGCTCTGGGAAGACAGGCCGCGGCCGAAGCGGGCCTGGAACCCGGCAGGTTCGTACTGATCGCCCCCACCGCCACCGGCCTGCACCGCGGCCGGGTCAAGGTCTGGCCCCATTTCGACGCACTGACGCGCAGCCTGCAAGAGCTCGGCCACGTCGTGGCCATGTGCCCACCGCCCGCAGAACTGGCCGAGGCCAACGCCAACGCCCCCACCGCGCTGCGCCTGGCGCCTCTGCACCTGGGGGCTTTTGCTACACTCACAGCTCTGGCCGGCCTGGTCGTCTGCAATGATTCCGGTGTATCCCATATCGCCGCGGCGGCCGACGCCCGGCAATTGACCCTGTTTGGCGTCACCGAGCGCACCCGCACCGGCCCCTGGTCGCCGCGCGCTACCTGCCTGGGCTCATCGACGCGCTGGCCGACGCTGGATCAGGTGCGAGATACGGCTTGCGAACTCTTGCGCCAAGACCCCGATCAATAGCAATGGCAATTTTCTTCACCAACCTGGTCATCCCACTGAATCTGTGCATCACCCTGCTGGTGGTCGCACTGGTTCTGTTCATGGCCAGGCGCCGCAAGACGGCCCTGTTTCTGGCCGCCTGCGGGGTGTGCTGGGCGGTTTTCTGGTCGCTGCCCGCCACTACGCTATGGGCGGGGGGCAGGCTGGAACAGATCTACCCGCAGCAGCTGCCGGCCGAGCTGCCGACCGCGGGCGCCATCGTCGTGCTGGGCGGCAACACGGCCAACAACCGCCCCAACTGGTTCGAACCCTACGACAAAGAGACGGCGGCGCCGCGCGTGGATACCGCCGCCATTCTGTACAAGGCGCAGCGCGCGCCGCTGATCGTGCTGTCCGGGGCGGCGCTGGAAGGCCGCACCAGCGAGGCGCAGGTCATGGCCCATGCCCTGGAAGAACAAGGCATACCCAGAAGCGCCATGATCCTGGAGACCCGCAGCCGCAATACGCATGAAAACGGGCTGTACACCGCCGCCAAGCTCAAGGCCCTGCACATCACCCGCATTCTGCTGGTGACCTCGGCCCTGCACATGCCGCGCGCCATGGCGGTGTTCCGCAAGCAAGGCATCATCGCCACGGCGGCGCCGTCCGCTCCGCAGATCTACGTACCCGTGGACTCGGGGTTTTCGTTCTGGCTGCCCAGCATGCGGGCGCTGGACGCCAGCCGCTCGATCATCAAGGAATATGCGGGGATGCTGGCGTACTGGATACGCGGCTGGATCTAGGGCGCGGCTGGCGCTTGGGCCTTCTCGGCCAGAATCTCTTCGTACAGGCCGACGTAGCGGCGCGCCGCCTCGGCCCAGCTGTGCCGCTCCACCACCTTGGCGCCGCCCTCTACCAGGGCGGCGCGCAGGCCGCCGTCTTCGCAGACCCGGGCAATCGCCGCCGCCAATTCCTGCACGTCTTCGGGGTGCGACAGCACCAGGGCCTCGCGGCCAGGCTCGACATACTGCGCGAAACCGCACCAAGGGCTGGGGCTGAGTATCACGGGCAGGCCGAAAGACATGGCCTCCAGCGGCGCCATGCCGAAACTGTCATTCAAGGTCGGGTGCACGTATAGATCGGCCGCCTGGTAATAGCCCGCCACGTCCGAAGTGGTTTCCACCAGGCCGACGCGCGCCCGCAGCGCCGCATCGGCATGCCCGTCCAGGAATTCGCGCGCCAGCGCCCTGCCGCCCACCACCAGCAGCTTGTAGTGCGGCGGCAGGCTTGCCAGCGCCGCCGCCACGGTGGGCAGCCCCTTGCGCATGGGGTTGCGCGCCACCAGCAGGCACACGCGATCGGTCTCGCACCAGCCCATGTCGCTGCGCACGCGCAGGCGTTGCGCCGGATCGGCCTCGGGCGCCCGGCTGACGCCCGGCGGAATCACCGGAGCCTGCAGCGACTCGCCATAGGCGGCGCGCAATTGTTGTGCAATCAGCCCTGAAACGGCCACCGTGCGATGGCCCGGCCGCGGCGCGACGCGCCCGCGCTCGAGCGCCAGATAGGTGCCGACCCGGGGGCTGATGGCCGCCAGCAGGCGCTTGTGCCACGGCAGGCTGCGCACCTTCCAGCTGTAGCGCACCGGCGTGACGTGCACGACCTCGACGTCGCCGCAGCTGCCGTTGACGTGCGAATGAACGATATCGTACCGGCCGCGGGTCAGCCGCGCGGCGCGGCGCGCGAACAGCAGCACGCGCAGCCAGCTGGGCCAGCCCGACCAGAAGGCCAGGCGCACGAAGGGCAGATCCAGCCCGCAGGCGCGGTCGTAGCTGCGAGCGTATACGGTGACGTCGTGGCCGCGGGCGAGTTCGCGCATGAGCGCCACGCCATAGGCTTCGGCGCCCCCGTAGCGGCTGCCGAAGCGATCGACGACAAAGGCAATATTCAGTCTGGGCATGCGGTCAGGGGCTGGCCTGGGTCGGGCGCGCAAGGCCTGGCGCCAGGCCCTCTTCGTGCCGCATACAGCCCCAGAACACCGCCAGGCTCACGAGAAAGAATAACACCCCATTGTTACGCCCTAGAATCACCTGGGTCAAGCCGAAAAGGAAGAACGAAGCCATCACCGAGGCGCCCGATACCGCCAGCACGCGCACATTGAGGTCGGGATGGCGCAGGCGCCTGCAAAAGCCGCGCAGCGCGCACCAATATAAGGCGAGCAGCGCCAGCAGGCCGAACGAGCCCTGGTGCAGCCAGACTTCCAGATAATTGTTATGGGTATTGGCCAGGGTGGCCACGAACGGGCTGGCCTTGTTCGCCACGGTTTCGCGCTTTACCTGAGCCTCGTACTGCGCGTAGCTCCAGCCCAGCAGGGGCTTCTTGGGTATGTGCTCGAGCGCCATGCGCCACATTTCCAGGCGCGCCCCGACCGAGGTGCCCGAATTGCGCTCGTGCAGGTACATCTGCACTTCCCGAACCGCTTCGAAGCTGCGCGCCTTTAGTCCTTGGTCGGGCATCATGACGAACACGGCGGCAAGCACGGCCACGCCGGCCACCCCAGCACCCAGCAGCCGCCATAGGTCGCGCCGCCGTCCGAACGCCACGCAGAAAATCACCGCGACCGGGGGCAGCGCGATCCACGCCCCGCGCGTTTCCGAAGCCACGCAGCTGAACAGGCCGGCCAGCACACCCAGACCCAGCAAGCAGGCCCATGGCCATGCCCGGCCTCGCGCCGCGCCGGACAGAGAGAACAGGGCCGCGGCGCACAATATCGCCATCATCAGCCCTATGTCGCCATAGGGAATCGCACTGGTGACGAAGCCCGTGGCCCGGTCTATGCCTTCCCAGTGGCGCTGCCACAGCGTAATGCCCACCGAGGCAATCGCACCCAGCGCCACGCCCGCCCATATCCAGGATCGGCGCGGCGGCCGCTGCATGGCCAGCCACATGATCGGAATCGCCATGGCGTAGCGGCTGGACTGGTCGATGGTCTTGAGCTCGTCGCCATGCAAAAGGAATATGGCCAGTGCGATCAGCGTATTGGCCAGCAATAGCCAGGCCAGCATGCGGTCTTCGCGGCTCAGGCCCAGAGCCGGGCGCTGCGCACAGAACAGCAGCCCCGCCAGCAGCAGCAAGGCGGCGCCATAAGAATAGCCCGAAGGCACCGCCAGCATCAGACAGAAGAACAGGAACGCGCCCAATGAAGCCATCAATTCCAAGGGGCCGCCCGCCCTATCCATTTTGTTTACCACTTCGTCGTATGCCTCGCGAACGGTCGATCAATCCTGCCGCCGCCGGTCTTCCAGGCGGGTCAAGCATTTCTGCAAGAAGCGCAGTATATGCGTGGAACGCGCCACGGTGACGCGCGGAATGCCATAGCGGTCGTCCGAACGCCGCGCCAGCCCGCGCTGCGTAGTCGTGGCATTCAGATAGCCCGCATTGCGCACCATGTTCCGCAGCGCAGGGGTTTCGTGGCCGTAAGGATAGCAAAACGCGCTGACCTCGACGCCCGCCAGATCTTCAAGTTGTGTCTTGGATTGACGGATCTGCTGCTCGGCCAGCTCGGCGGAAATGCGCGGCAGATGGACGTGATCCAGCGTGTGCGAGCCCACCTCCTGGCCCGCCGCAGCCCAGGCGCGCATTTCTTCGCGCGACATGAGGGGCGCAAGCGGCACGCCCTTTTCGGCGTCCCAGACGTTGCCGCCGCCCAGCTGGTGCACGACGAAATAATTAGTTGCAGTAAATCCCAGCTCGCTCAAGACCGGCAGCGCATTCTGGTACACATTGCGGTAGCCGTCGTCGAAGGTGATACCGAACACCTTGCCCTGCCGCTCGCCGGCCAGATAGGGCAGCAGCTCGCGCATGGACAGGCCCCGGTAGCCGAAGCGGCGCATCCAGGACATCTGGCGGCGGAAATCGGCCGGATGCACGGTCAGCCCGCGGTATGGCGTTCCTTTGGCGGCGGGTTGGCCGATCTGGTGGTACATGAGCACTGGAATCATCGGCACATTATTCCATTTCTGCCCCTGCGCCGCTTGCATGAGCACGGACACGGCAGAGTCCCTGCTCGCTGTGCTGTACCTGGCAAATCAGAGCGGCAGCAGGCCGCGAGGTGGGAGGTTCGGACATCGCACGGCCCCTGCGAGATGCCCTGGAAAATACCTGCGCCGCCCATCCGAAAGCCGGCCTCAGGATCGCTCCTTGTCCGCCGGCGCGCGCGGCGCCGCATCGTCCTGCGACAGCAACATCAGCTTGGCATAGCGGAAAAAACTGCCGGCCGCCGCCGCGCCGGCCAGCACCAGCCCGCGGCGCCCGTCGAGGAAGCCGCGGCGCATCAGGTAGATGCGCACGAAGGTCCAGAAACCATGCCCCACCGCGGCGAGCGCGCCGGCCCGTTTGCCGCGGCGATGCATCATGGCCGCGGCATCGGTGGAATAGCGGTTGATCTTAGCCACCAGAGCCTCGAGATCGGCATAGGGGTAATGGCGCAGGTGCCCGCGCAAGCGACCGGGCGCGCCTTGCAGCACCACACGCTCGTGCACCGCGTCGTCGCTGAAGCGCGCGGCGCCGCGCCGGAACAGGCGCAGCACGTAGTCGGGCCACCAACCGCTATGGCGGATGGGGCTGCCGCAAAAGTCGGACAAGCGCGCGATTTCATAGCCGTCGTGGGCGGGCGCCGCGACCACCCGGCGTATCTCGGCAGCCAGCTCAGCCGGGACACGTTCGTCGGCATCCACCGACAGCACCCAGTCGCCGTCGGCCAGATCCAGCGCCCGGTTCTTCTGCGGGCCGAAACCCGGCCAGTCCGCCGTGTGGTGCACCTGCGCGCCCGCCTGGCGGGCCATGTCCGGCGTGCCGTCGGTGCTGCCGGAGTCCAGCACCACGACCTGGTCGGCGAACGCGACCGATTCGAGGCAGGCGGCAATATGCGCCGCCTCGTTCTTGGTGATGATGATGACCGACAGCCTTCTGCCTGCCTGCACGCCGGCGCGGCTCATAGGCACGGCCTGCGGCTGCACGGCGCCTCGGGCCGTGCTCATGCACGGCTCCTGCGGCGCTTCTTCCATGCCTTCCAGGCGTGGTAGCGCGGGCCGAAAAAGGGATGGCCGACCAGCGCCAGGCGCCGCAGCAGCCACGAACCGCCGCGGTTGCTGACGGCAAAGCGGTGGATGTGCAGCGGATCGGTTCCCGCCACGTTCTGGCCGAAGGCGTCCGTGGTGTACAGGTAGTGAAAGCCCGCGGCCTGGGCGATGCGCAAGTAGTCGGCATCGAAGTAGCCTTGCGGCCAGCACAGCTGCTCGCCGGCCGTACCCATGTGCTGCTCGAGCGCCTGGCGCGACAGCGCCAGGTCGCGTTCCAGCATTTCGCACTTGCGCGCCGGGTCTTGCGCATACTGCTTGTCCCAGCGCGTATGGCTGTGCGTGTGGCTGTAGATCTCGAAGGTGCCGGCGGCGCGCATGGCCTGCAGCTCGCTCCAGCGCGCCATGACCTCGTCGTGGCGGCCCTGCTCGACCCGCTGCATGCAGGCATGGTGATCGGGACAATCGGGCGCCGCGCCCTGCCCGGCGTGCGGCCGCGGCGCGCCCTCGCCCACCCAGCCCGTCACCACGAACAGCACCGCTTTCATGCCGTAGCGCTGCAGCACGGGATGGGCATGCACCCAGTTGTCGAGGTAGCCGTCGTCGAAGGTGATCAGCACCGACTTGGGCGGCACCGGCTCGCCGCGCAGATGGCCCAGGAATTCGCGGGTGTCCAGCGAACGGTAGCCGGCGCGCGCCAGGCCGGCGATCTGCTGCTCGAAGACCTGCGGCGTAGCGGCGATCATGCCGCCGTGCGGAGTGATGTGGTGGTACATCAGTACCGGAACGTTGTGCGCCTGCCTCATTTGCCTCGCTCCTGCAGCCAGCGCAAGTAGGCTTCTTCGGTGCGCTCGGCCAGCCGCTCGGGCGAGAACATGCCCTCGCCGCGCACCATGTCGCGCCCGGCCCGCCCCATGCTGCGCCGCAGATCGGGCTCGTCGACAAGGCGCCGCAGCGCCTCCGAGAGCGCCGCGCGGTCGTCCAGGGGCACCAGAAAACCGGTCTGCCCGGCGCGCATCATTTCGGACACGCCGCCCACGTCGGTGCCGACCACCGGCAGACCGCTGGCTTGCGCCTCGACGAAGACGGTGCCGGATGCCTCCTGGCGCGTGGCCAGCGCAAAAATGTCGAAACCCGCCAGCAGATTGGGCACGTCGCGGCGCATGCCCATAAGATGGATGCGCGCCTGCATGCCCAGCTCGGCGACGTAGGCCTGCGTCTGCTCGAATACGGGCGAGCCGCCGCCCACGAACACCAGGTGCAGGGCGGGCCGCGTACGCAGCAGCGGCAGCATGGCGTCGATCAGGTCGCGGTGCCCCTTGGTGGCGCGCATGACGGCCACGCAGCCCACCACTATGTCGGTATCGGCCAGGCCCAGCTCGTCACGCAAGGTGGAGTGTTCGACCGGCGGCGGCAGCACGATGGGCGAGTACACCGTGGCGACCCGCGCGGGGGGCACGCCGCGCTCTATCAGGTACTGGCGCACATGATCGCTGACGGTGATGACGCAATGAGGCAGGCCGGTGTACGACCAGAGCGAGCCGACCTTGCTGGACAGGTGGCGCGTACGCACGATCAGGGGGGTGCCGGCGAGCCGGCCCGCGGCCGCGGCAATGACCGTGTCGCGACGGCTGTGCGTGTTGAGCACATCGTAGCGGCCGCGCCGCAGTATCGAACGAATGCGCAGCACGCCCATGAGGTAATTGGGCACGCCGTCCATGGGCAGCGTGTGCACCCGGAAGCCTGCGCCCGACAGCCGCGCCGCCAGCTGGGCATCGGGCTGGCAGATCGCCTCGACCTCGTGGCCGCGTTCGCGCATGGCGTGCATTTCTTTGTAGATGCGTCCTTCCTGGCCGCCGAAACTGGTAGCCGCCTCGGAATGCACGATGCGCAAGGAGCGCATCAGTAGGCCACCTCTATGCTGTCGTTCTGAACCCAGTCGCCCAGCTGTTCGAGCAGATCGTCGGCCATGCGCACCCGCCACTGGTCGCCCAGGCGTATGGTGCAGGCGTAGCCGGCGCGATGCAGGGCGATTTCGACGGGCACGCCCGCCACCGGCGCAACGGCAGCCGCGAGTGCGGCGCCGTTGGCCACTGCCCCGCTGCCGTTATGGGCCGGCGCAGCGGCAGGCGCCGCTGCGCGGAACGGATCCAGCACCTGGCGCAGGCGCGCCGCATCGGCGTTGCCGTTGAGCGTGATGCGCAGTGCCCGCGCGCGCGCCTCGCGCGCCAGCTGCAGGTCGAACAACGATTCCGCCGAGACGCGCAGGCCGCCGGAATAGTCGTCGTGGCTGACCTTGCCCTGGATGATGACCAGGCGGTCTTCCTTCAGGCGGTTGCGGTGCAGCTCGTACAGTTCGTTGAAGATGGCTACCTCGATCTGGGCCGAGCCGTCGTCCAGCGACGCATACAGCATCTTGCCGCGGCGCGTCATCTTGGGCCGCACCGCGGCCAGCACGCCGGCGAACCACTGCAGGTTGCGCGAGGGCTGCAGGCGCGCCAGCGGCTGCGGAGCGAAGCGGCGCACCTCGTCGCGCCAGGCGTCGAACAAATGGCCGCTGAAATAAAAGCCCAGAGCCGACTTCTCTTCGGTCAGCCGGGTCTGCAGATCCCAGGGCAGCACCTTGGCCAGCTCGCCCTGCACAATGTCGTTGCTGTCGTCGGCGAACAGCGACACCTGGTTGGCGCTGCGCTCGGCCTGCTCGGCGGCTTCTATGGCATTGCCCACGGTGGCCAGCAGCGCGGCGCGGTTTTCTTCGATGCTGTCGAAAGCGCCGGCGCGTATCAGCGCCTCGATGGTGCGGCGGTTGACCGTATGGCGGTCGACTTTGCGGCAGAAATCGAACAGGCTGGTGTAGGCGCCCTGCTCTTCGCGGGCGCGTATGATTTCTTCGACCGCGGCCTGCCCCGTGCCCTTGACCGCCCCCAGGCCGTAGCGCATGGTGCGCGGCGGCCGGCCCTCGCGGGTGTGGCTGTCTTCCACGGGTTCGAAGCGGTACGGCGAGGCATTGACGTCCGGCGGCAAAACTTCTACACCGTTGGCCAGGGCATCCTTCCAGAACACTTGCACCTTGTCGGTGTCGTCCATGTCCGAGGACAAGGTGGCGGCGAGAAACTCGGCGGGATGATAGACCTTGAGCCAGGCCGTCTGGTAGGCGATCAGCGCGTACGCGGCCGAATGGCTCTTGTTGAAGCCGTAGCCCGCGAATTTTTCCATCAGGTCGAACAGCTTGACCGCCAGGGCCGCGTCGTAGCCCTTCTTCACCGCACCCTTTTCGAAGATCTCGCGGTGCTTGGCCATTTCCTCGGCCTTCTTCTTGCCCATGGCGCGCCGCAGCAGGTCGGCGCCGCCCAGGGTATAGCCGCCGATGATCTGCGAGATCAGCATGACCTGTTCTTGATAGACGATCACGCCGTAGGTGCTCTTGAGCACGGACTCGAGATCGGGATGGAAGTAATCCACCTCGGCGCGGCCATGCTTGCGGTTGACGAAGTCGACCACCATGCCGGACTCCAGCGGCCCCGGCCGGTACAGCGCCAGCATGGCGATGATGTCTTCGAAGGTGTTGGGCCGCAGGTTTTTGAGCAGCTCTTTCATGCCGCGCCCTTCGAGCTGGAACACGGCGGTGGTATTGGCTTCGCTGAGCAGCTTGTAGGCCTGCGGGTCGTCCAGCGGCAGCGCCATCACGTCGAAGTCGCGCAGGCTGGGGTTGAAGCGGCGCACGAAGCGCACCGCCCAGTCGAGAATCGTCAGGTTGCGCAGGCCCAGGAAGTCGAACTTGACCAGGCCGGCGGCTTCGACATCGTCTTTGTCGAATTGCGACACGGCGTTGCTGTCGGAGCCGGGCTGGCAGTACAAGGGGCAGAAATCGGTCAGCTTACCCGGTGCGATCAGCACGCCGCCGGCGTGCATGCCGATATTGCGGGTCAGGCCCTCCAGCGGCCGGGCCAGGTCGATCAGCGCGCGCACTTCTTCGTCTTGCTCGTAGCGTTCTTTGAAGGCCGGCTCGTTCTCGAGCGTGCGTTCCAGCGACCAGGGGTCGGCGGGATTGAAGGGAATCAGCTTGGACAGCCCGTCGCACAGGCTGTAGGGCATCTCGAGCACGCGGCCGACGTCGCGCACCACGGCCTTGGCGCCGAGCGTGCCGAAGGTGGCGATCTGGCTGACCGCTTCCTTGCCGTATTTGTGCTTGACGTAATCGATGACGCGTTCGCGGTTGTCCTGGCAGAAATCGATGTCGAAGTCGGGCATGGATACCCGTTCCGGATTCAGGAAGCGCTCGAACAGCAAGTCGTAGCGTATCGGATCCAGATCGGTGATGCCCAGCGAGAATGCCACCAGCGAACCGGCGCCCGAGCCGCGCCCGGGGCCCACCGGCACGCCGTTGTGCTTGCCCCAATTGATGAAGTCGGCAACGATCAGGAAGTAGCCCGGGAAGCCCATGCTGACGATGGTCTTGCATTCCCATTCCAGCCGCTCCCGATACTGCTCGGTCTTGGCCTGGCGTTCGGCCTCGTCGGGGAACAACTGCATCATGCGCCGCTCCAGGCCCTCGCGCGCCAGACGCACCATGTAATCGTCGAGCGACACGCCGTCGGGCGTGGGGAAATTGGGCAGGCGCGGCTTGCCCAGAACCAGCGTCAGATTGCAGCGCCGCGCGATTTCGACCGAATTGGCCAGCGCCGAGGGCACGTCGGCAAAACGCTGCGCCATTTCGTCGGAGCTGAGCAGGTATTGCTCGTCGGTAAAGCGCCGCACGCGCTTCGCGTTGGCTAGCTGCTCGCCTTCGGCGATGCAGACCCGCGCCTCGTGGGCGCGGAAATCCTGGGCGGCGATGAACTGCACCGGGTGGGTGGCCACGACCGGCAGCCCCAGCTCGGCGGCCAGGCGCAGCGCGGCCTGCACGTAGGCTTCGTCGCCATCGGCGCCGGCACGCTGCAGCTCTATATAGTAGTGGTCGGGAAATTGGCCAGCCCAGCGGCGCGCCAGCGCCCGCGCCTCTTGCTCGCGGCCGGCCTCGAGCGCGTGCCCGACGTCGCCGCCGCGCGCCCCGGACAGCAGAATCAGGCCTTTCTTGCCTTCGAGCCACTCGCGGCGCACTTCCGCCCTGCCGCGATACTGGTTGTCGAGCCAGGCCCGGGTCAAGAGGTCGCACAGGTTCAGATAGCCCTGATGGTTGGTAACCAGCAACAGCAGACGGAACGGTTTTTCGCGGTCTTCGTCGTTCTGCAACCAGATGTCACATCCGGCGATGGGCTTGACCCCCTTGGAGCGGGCCGCCTTGTACAGCTTGATGAGCCCGAAGACGTTGGCCAGATCGGTCAGGGCGACCGCCGGCTGGCCGAAATCGGCCGCGGCCTTGACCAGGTCGGGAATCTGCACGATGCCGTCGACCACCGAGAACTCGGAGTGGACGCGCAGGTGTACGAAAGAGGCGGGTGATGTAGCGGCTGTCATGCTGGGATTGTACCCAGAGTCGCCGCGCCGGGAGTATGGCTCGTGCCACTTGCTGCCGCGATCTCGCGGGGGTCGGATCCGGCCGCCTGGACAGCCCTCGAGCCCGCGTGGGGCCGTACGCCCCGCGAAACAAATTGAAATTACCGCACACGGACAAACAGCAAGGCTTACACGAAAATCGAGCTGGATTCATCATGTAACAGGCCTGCCATGAAATGGCTGCTTGCGGCGATCTGGATACTCGCCATTCTTTTCATACATTTCCGCGGCAAGATGCGTCTGCCGCTGCGGCGGCAGTTTCTGGATCATTCCATATTGCTGGCTCCCATCAATGCACTGATGGTGCTGGCCTCGAGGGTTCCCACCACCCCCTATATCGCCTCCGACACACTGCCGGGCCTGGCGGCGCTGGACGCCAACTGGCGGGTCATACGCGACGAGGCGCTGAACCTGTCGCGGCTGCAGCACATCAAGGCCGCCGAAAAACACGACGACATAGGCTTCAATTCGTTCTTCAAGTACGGCTGGAAGCGCTTCTACTTGAAATGGTATGACGCGCGCCACCCGTCGGCGCGCGAGTTGTGCCCGCACACGGTGGCGCTGCTGGAAGGCATACCGGGGGTCAAGGCCGCCATGTTCGCCGAGCTGCCGCCCGGCGGCCGCCTCAACCCGCATCGAGACCCCTATGCCGGCTCGCTGCGCTACCATCTGGGGCTGGCCACGCCCAACGACGACGCCTGCCACATCGACGTCGACGGCGAGCGCTACAGCTGGCGCGACGGGCGCAGCATCGTGTTTGACGAAACCTACCTCCACAGCGCGGCCAACGACACCGGCGCCAACCGCATCATCTTGTTCTGCGACATCGAGCGGCCGCTGCGCTGGCGCTGGGCCGCCCGCTTGAATCAATGGTTCGGGCGGGTGGTGATGTCGGCGGCCAGCTCTCCCAACGAGGGCGGCGACCAGACCGGCGCCATCAATCGCCTGACCTACCTGCACTGGCGCCTCGAACAAAAGCGGCGCGCCTTCAAGCGCTGGAACCACAAAGCCTACAAGGCCGCCAAGTATGGCCTGATCCTGGCCGCGATCGCAGGCTTCGTGCTCATCTGAGCGGGGCGGCCGTCCGCAAGACCCGCGGCGGGCGTACACTTTTTCTTTCCTGCACGCCCGACGCATACTACGATTATGCCGCCAGCGCCGCGCGGCAACGCGCCATGCGCCGCCGCGCGCGCGCCGCACCGGCCCTGCCGCCGGGGAGCCGGGCCGCCGCAAGCACGCTGGACGAACGCGTCCCCGCTCCATTTACTATTCACTATTTTCATTTTTCATCGAACTTACCCGCCATGCTGAAACCTTTGAGTGGAATACGCGTGCTGGAACTGGGCCAGCTCATCGCCGGGCCGTTCGCCGCCAAGATGCTGGGCGAATTCGGCGCCGAAGTCATCAAGATCGAGCCGCCCGGCACGGGCGACCCGCTGCGCAAGTGGCGCATGCTGCACGAAGGCACCTCGGTATGGTGGGCGGTGCAGTCGCGCAACAAGCAGTCGCTGGCGCTGGACCTGCGCCAGCCGGAAGGCCAGGACGTGGTGCGCCGCCTGGCGGCCGAGGCCGACATCCTGATCGAAAACTTCCGTCCGGGCACACTGGAGGAATGGGGCCTGGGCTGGGACGCCCTGCACCAACTCAACCCGCGCCTGATCATGCTGCGCGTCTCGGGCTACGGCCAGACCGGCCCGTACCGCGACCGCCCGGGCTTTGGCCTGATTGGAGAAGCCATGGGCGGCCTGCGCCACCTGAGCGGCGAACCGGGCCGCCCGCCGGTGCGCGTGGGCGTGTCCATAGGCGACTCGCTGGCCGCGCTGCATGGCGTGATCGGCGTGCTGCTGGCGCTGCGCCACCGCGAACAGAACGGCGGCGAAGGGCAATCGGTCGACGTGGCCCTGTACGAATCGGTATTCAACATGATGGAGAGCCTGCTGCCGGAATACTCGGTGTTCAAGGCCGTGCGCCAGCCCGCGGGCAGCAGCCTGCCGGGTATTACGCCCAGCAATGCCTATGTGTGCGCCGATGGCAAGTACGCGCTGGTGGCCGGCAACGGCGACAGCATCTTCAAGCGGCTGATGGCGGTCATCGGACGCGAGGACATGGCCGCCAACCCCGAATATGCCCACAACGACGGCCGCGCCCGGCACGCACAGACCATAGACGCCGCCATCGGCGCCTGGGCCCGCGGCCTGAGCCTGGACGCCGTGCTGGAAAAACTGCACGAGGCGCGCATACCGGCGGGCCGGGTCTACGACATCGCCGACATCTGCGCCGACCCGCACTACCGGGCGCGCGACATGATCCTGCAAAGCCAGCTTGCCGACGGCACACCGATCGAACTGCCCGGCATCGTGCCCAAGCTCAGCGCCACGCCCGGCGAAATGCGCAGCGCGGCGCCCGGCCTGGGGCAGGACACCGAGCGTGTGCTGGACAGCCTCGGCATCGACGCCGCGACCCGCGAGGACTGGGAAAGCCGCGGCATCATCCAGAGCGGCCCGGCCGCGGAAAAGTAGCGCGGTCTTGAGGCTTCGCGCGCAAGGACAAGCAGGCGCGGCGTCGCAAACGGCCACGACTCGTTCACCCTGAAAGGCTTGCGGCGCGACTGCAAAACAGCCCTTCCGCCGAGGAGCGACGCGCCGCCGCGGCGCGGCCGCGGCAAGCATGGGCAACGCCGTCGCCCCCACGCATGCAAAGCCGCTCAGCGACGCAGGGCCTCCCAGGCCTTGACCAGGCGCTTCACGGACACCGGCATGGGCGTGCGCAGTTCCTGCGCGAACAAGGCCACGCGCAGCTCTTCGAGCATCCAGCGGAACTCGTCCAGCCGCGCATCGGCCGCGCCCTTGAGCGCCGCACGGGCGCGCTGGTATTGCACCAGCAGCGGCGCCATCTCGGCCATCAGCCGCGCATCGCGCGCCGCGTCGGCGCGCAGCTTGTCGATGCGTGCCTGCGCGGCCTTCAGGTAGCGCGGATAGTGCACCAGCTGGCCATAGGCCGTGTCGCGCACGAACCACTTGCCCATCAGGCCACCGAGCTGCTGCTGCAGGTCGGCGTAGGCCTGCGCATGTGGCTTGGCCTGCGGCAGCTTCTTCTGCAAGGCCGCCCATTCGTTGAGTATCTGGCCGGCCAGCCGGGCGATTTCCTGGGCCACCAGGCCCAGCCTGCCCTTGCCCTCGGCGCGGCGCGCCTCGAAGCTTGCCTCGTCCACCGGCCAGGGTTCGGCCAGGCAGGCCTGTTCCAGCGCGCAGTCGATGATCTGCTCTTTGAGTTCTTCCTGCGTGCCCAGGCTCATGTACAGCATGCCCATGCGTGTGATCTCGGGCAAGTTCTTTTCCAGGAACTTCACCTGGTCGCGCAGGCCCAGGCGGAACAGGCGCAGCAGGCCCGCCCGATGCTGCTGGCGCGCCTGCGCGGGGTCGTCGTACACGTCGAGTTCGCAGTGCGTGCCGCGATCCACCAGCGCCGGGTAGCCGATGAAGGATTGGCCCTTGCGCCGGATCTCCATGATCTCGGGCAGCGTGCCGAAGCTCCATGAAGTGAGGTTCTCGTGCGCCAGGGCCTGCGCCACCTGGTCGTCGCGCGCGGCGAATTTCTGGAACGAGGCCTGGGCCTGGCGGCCGTGCTCGGCCTTGAGCTGATCCAGATTGCGCCCGCCCGAGAGCATGCGGCCGTGCTCGTCGACCACCTTGAAGTTCATGAACAGGTGCGGCGCCAGCGTTTCCAGCTTGAAGTCGCTGCGCGCCGGGCGCACCTTGACGTGTTCCCACATGTCTTCGGCCAGGGCCTCCAGCAGGCCTTGCTGCGGATCGTCGGCGCGCTCGAACCAGCGTTCGTAGAAGCTTGCCGCATAGTCGGGCAGCGGCACGCAGTGGCGGCGCAGTTTCTGCGGCAGCGACTTCAACAGCTGCAGCACTTTTTCCTTGAGCATGCCCGGCACCAGCCACTCGCAGCGCTGCGGGTCGATCTGGTTCAGGGCGAACAGCGGCACCGTCAGCGTGACGCCATCGCGCACCGAGCCCGGCTCGAAGTGATAGTCCAGAGCCATCTGCACGCCCTGCCACTCGACCTTCTTGGGAAAGACGTCAGTGGTGACGCCGGCAGCCTCGTGGCGCATCAGCGCGTCGCGCGTCAGCAGCAGCGCCTGCGCGGCCTGCCTGTCCAGCCCGCGCACCCATTTTTCCAGCGTCGCGGTCTGGCACACGTCGGCCGGGATGAGGCGGTCGTAGAAGGCGTAGATCAGCGCATCGTCGACCAGAATGTCGGGGCGCCGCGACTGGTGCTCGAGCTTCTCGATCGAAGCGATCAGGCGCCGGTTCTGCACTACGAAGGGCAGCTCGCTGTCGATCTCGCCCGGCACCAAGGCCTGGCGGATGAACAGCTCGCGCGCGGCGGCCGCGTCGATCTTGCCGTAATGCACCCGGCGGCCGTGGTATACCGGCAGCCCGTATAACGTGGCGCGCTCGTTGGCCACGACCTGCCCGGCTTTCTTTTCCCAGCGCGGATCCGACCAGTTGCGCCGCAGCAGGTGCGCGCCGGCGCGCTCCAGCCACACCGGGTCAATCTTCGCCACGCAGCGCGCATACAGGCGCGTGGTCTCGACCAGCTCGGCCGCGACGATCCAGCGGCCGGCCTTTTTCACCAGGCGCGAGCCGGGGTGTATGTGGAAGCGGATGTCGCGCGCCCCCAGGTAGCCGGCGCCCTCTTCGCTTTTCAGGCCGATATTGCCCAGCAGCCCGGCCAGCAGCGCCATGTGCACCTGCTCGTAGGTGGCCGGCAATTGATTGGTGCGCCAGCCCTGTTCGCCGGCCAGGGCCGCGAGCTGGGTATGGACGTCGTGCCACTCGCGCAGCCGCAGCGGCGACAGGAAGTTCTGGCGCAGCAGCGCCACCAGCTTGCGCTGCGAGGCCTTGTGGCCGACCTGCTCTTGGTACCAGCGCCACAGCTTGAGATAGGACAGGAATTCCGATTTATCGTCGGCGTAGCGCGCCTGCGCGGCCTCGGCGGCATCGCGCTCGGCCGCCGGGCGGTCGCGCGGATCCTGCACCGACAGGGCGGCGGCGATCACCAGGATTTCCGCCAGGCATTGCTGGTCGCGCGCCGCCAGCACCATGCGCGCCACGCGCGGGTCGACCGGCAGGCGCGCCAGTTCACGCCCCACCTCGGTCAGGCGGTTGGCATCGTCCAGGGCACCCAGTTCCTGCAGCACCTGGTAGCCGTCGGCGATGGCGCGGCCGCTGGGCGCGTCGACGAAGGGGAAGCTTTCGATGTCGTCGAGCCGCAGCGCCTTCATGCGCAAGATTACCGACGCCAGGGAAGAGCGCAGCACTTCCGGGTCGGTGTAGGCCGGCCGGGCGCGAAAGTCGGTTTCGTCGTACAAGCGCACGCACACCCCGGGGCCGATGCGGCCGCAACGCCCGGCGCGCTGGTTCGCCGAGGCCTGGCTGATCGATTCGATGCGCAGCTGCTCGACCTTGTTGCGCCAGGAATAGCGCTTGATGCGCGCCAGGCCGCTGTCGACCACGTAGCGTATGCCCGGCACCGTCAGCGAGGTTTCGGCCACATTGGTGGCCAGCACGATGCGCCGGCTATTGCCCTGCGGCCGGAAGATGCGTTCCTGCTCGGCCTGCGACAGGCGCGCATACAGCGGCAGGATCTCGGCGCCGGCCGGATGCTGCTTGCGCAGCGCCTCGGCCGCCTCGCGGATCTCGCGCTCGCCGGGCAGGAACACCAGCACGTCGCCCGGCCCATGGCGCGCGCACTCGGCCACGCCGTCGACCACCGCGTCGATCAGGTCGCGCTCTTCGTCGGCACCGGCGCGCGCACCGCGCCCCGTATCGCCCCCCGCGGCCTCGGGCTTGTCCTGCGCCACCGGCCGGTACAGGATATCCACCGGATACAGGCGCCCGGACACCTCGACCACCGGCGCCGGCTTGCCCTGGCGCGCGAAATGGCGCGAGAAGCGCTCGGCGTCGATGGTGGCCGAAGTGATGATGAGCTTCAGATCGGGGCGGCGCGGCAGCAGCTGCAGCAGGAAGCCCAGCAGGAAATCGATGTTCAGGCTGCGCTCGTGCGCCTCGTCGATGATGATGGTGCCGTACCTGCGCAGCAGCGGGTCGCGCTGCGATTCCGCCAGCAGGATGCCGTCGGTCATGAGCTTGACGGCCGCGGCCCGCCCGGTGCGGTCGCTGAAACGCACCTGGTAGCCCACCCAGTCACCCAGCTCGGTGCCGAGTTCCTGCGCGATGCGGCGCGCCACCGAAGTGGCCGCCAGGCGGCGCGGCTGGGTGTGGCCGATCATGCCGTACTCGGCGCGCCCCAGTTCCAGGCAGATCTTGGGCAGCTGCGTAGTCTTGCCCGAGCCGGTCTCGCCGCAGACGATGACCACCTGATGGTCGCGGATCGCCGCGGCAATATCGCCGCGGCGCGCGCTGACCGGCAGATCGTCAGGATAAGTGATAGCCGGCAGCGCACGCACGGCGGCCGCCGGCCTGGGGCGGCCCGGCGCGGGGCGGCGCGGCATATTCGCAACTGTTTTGAGGGGTGTTTTAACGGACTCTTGCATAAATCTTCTGTACCTGCGGCAGCAGTTATTATAATTTTGCGTCGATGTTCCCCACGTGGGACGCCCATATTCGCCCCACCCCGCCAACCGGAAGACATGGCCACCAACGACGTAGACACCGTATCCGCGCAGGACGCGCCCGAATTCGCCCCCGCCCAGTTCGTGCGCTGGTTCCGCGAGGTGGCGCCCTATGTGCATGATTTTCGGGGCAAAACCTTCGTCGTGGCGTTCGGCGGCGAACTCGTCGGCGACGGTGCGCTGAACAATCTGGTGCAGGATCTGTCGCTGCTGTCGGCGCTGGGCGTGCGGCTGGTGCTGGTGCACGGTTCGCGCCCGCAGGTCAACGAACAGCTGCGCCTCAAGGGCTTCCAGACGCAGTTCGGGCGCGGCACCGAGCCCACCAGCGTCGAGGCGCTGGAATGCGCCAAAGAGGCCGCGGGCGAAATCCGCCTGGACATCGAGGCCGCCTTCAGCCAGGGACTGCCCAACACCCCCATGTCGCATGCCCACATCCGCGTCATCTCGGGCAACTTCGTAACCGCGCGGCCGGTGGGCATCATCGACGGCGTTGACTACAAGCACACCGGCACCGTGCGCAAGCTGGATATGGACGCACTGCGCAACATCGTCAGCCAGGGCGCAGTGGTGCTGCTCTCGCCGCTGGGCTTCTCGCCCACAGGCGAGGCCTTCAACCTGGCCATGGAAGACCTGGCCACCAGCGTGGCCGTGTCGATGCGCGCCGAGAAGCTGATTTTCCTGACCCAGGGGCGCACCGTGCGCGACCACAACGGCGACGTCGACACCGAGCTGGCCCGCGAAGACGCCGACGCGCTGCTGGCCGAGGGCACGCTGGACGAGGACACGGCCTCGTTCCTGGCGCACGCCTCGCGCGCGGTCAAGCGCGGCGTGGCCCGCGCCCACCTGGTGCCCTACACCCTGGATGGCAGCATACTGCTGGAAATCTTTACCCACGACGGCGTGGGCACCATGGTCGTCGAAGACACGCTGGACGACCTGCGCCCGGCCACGGTCGATGACGTCGGCGCCATCGTCCAGCTGATCGAACCGCTGGAGACCGACGGCACGCTGGTGCCGCGCGGCCGCGCGGTGATCGAGCGCGACGTCGAGAAGTTCACCGTGCTCGAGCACGACGGCGTGATATACGGCTGCGTGGCCCTCATGCCCTACCTGGACGAAGGCATGGCCGAGATGGCCTGCCTGATCGTGCACCCCGAATGGCAGGGCACGGGCGAGGGCGAGATGCTGCTGCGCCACATCGAGTCCAAGGCGCGCGCCCTGGGCGCCAGGCGCCTGTTCGTGCTGACCACGCGCACCTCGCACTGGTTCATGAAGCGCGGCTTCGTGCAGGGCGGCATCGCCGACCTGCCGCGCGAACGCCAGGCGCACTACAACCGTTCGCGCAACAGCCTGATCTTCATCAAGCGGCTGTAGGCGCGCTGTGCGGCTCGGCGCCCGTCTACCTACCGGGCGCCTGCGGGCGCCGAGGCCGCGGCCGACACCGTGAACGGAGAACGAATTTCGCACGGAGCCCCGGCCTTCCCGTCTTTGTCGACCAAGACCTGCCCCTCTTTGACCACCATGCGTATATGGTTCTTCTTTGTCAAAACGGAAATATTCCCCAACGGATCGTCGTCAACGACCAGCAAGTCGGCTGACTTGCCCTCTTGAATTGTGCCGATCTCATCGGGCAAGCCCAGCGCCATCGATGCAACGCGGGTGGCGGCCATGATCGCCTGCATGGGGGTCATCCCTCCTTCGACCAGATTCTCCAGTTCTTGGGCATTTTCTCCATGCGGCAGCAAGGGCCCGCCGACAAAGTCCGTACCCATTGCGATGGGAATGCCAGCACATCTGGCAAGCTGGAAAGCCCGGCTGTGCGGCCCCAATGTTTCCTGCGCCTTGCGCACGGCAATACTGCCGACCCCGTATGCCGCGCCCTGCGCGAGCTTCTTGCTTACGCATAGCGTAGGCACATAGACAATACGCTTTTCAAGCATCAGCTCGAACACCTCGGGATCGTCCAGGAAGTACCCGTGTTCAATGGTTTTCACCCCCGCCTCGAGCGCCAAGCGCACTCCCGCATTTCCACCCGCATGGCTGGCCACGAACGTACCCACCCGATCGGCTTCCTCAACGACCGTACGCACCTCGTCCAGAGTGAACTGCGCCTCTTTGGCGCTTACGATTTCGGACATTATTCCGCCCGACGTAACGACTTTCAAAAAATCGGCTCCGATGCGGAAGTGCTCCCGGCACGCTTTCCTGCACTGGTCGACACCATCCACAATCCGGGACTTGATCGATACGACGTCCGCCCATTCGGGCGGCAGAAACGTCAGATCGCCATGGCCCGACGTGTGGCTCAGCCAGCAGTACGGCGTCACGATCCTCGGCCCCAGCAGCGTCCCTTCTTCGACCGCGGTGCGAAGATGGACGGCGAATTTGCTTCCGCAGTCCCTGACGGAAGTGAAGCCCGCCTTGATGAGGCTTTCCAGATCCCGCGCAGCCCGCAGAATTTTGACTTCTTTGGGCACGCCTATATTGTGGAAATGATCGAGCGTCAGCTCTCCCCACAAATGGACATGGGAATCGATCAGGCCCGGCAACAACACGCGATCCGTAAGATCGACTCTCAAGCAATCGGAGGCCTCGGGAATATCGAGGGCCTCTGTGGGGCGCACTTCGATGATCCGCGAACCACGCACCACCACCGATACGTCGGGCCTGGGTTCGGGGCTGCGGCCATCGATAAGGCGGCCTACGGCGAAAACTATGGTTCGATCTTCCATCGCCTAGCCTACCTTGGTCGATGTGTCGGTGACCCGCGGAGGATCGTAGACGGCCAGCACATACATATCGCCGTCGCCCTGGTTGCGCAGCGAGTGGCGCTTGCCTCCCTTGACTCTTGCGTAGGATCCGGCACGCAAAGGCCAGGTGCGGTCTTCGATCGTGATTTCGCCCACCCCGTCCAGCACATACAGAAAGTGGCTGCACGAGTTGACGTGCGTCACCGAATGGCCGTTCCGGGAAATACGGACATACTCGAGACTGAACGCTTTCGTATATGTCGGATCATTCGCCACAAGCTCCATGATCTGAAACTCACGCGCCCCGCGCAGCACAGACCCGTCTTCCCATGGAAGATCCGCGACGTTTCCTACAGGTTCCATTTTTGTTCTCTCCATTACGCAAACATGTGTCCATCAGGGGTCAATTGACCGTCAACTTGGCACGCGCGACCAGGTCGGCCCATCGCTTCATTTCCTTGTCGAGGAACTTCCTCGTTTCTGCGGGCGAACTCGGCGTGACGACCCAGTATTGAGCCGCGAGCGCTTTCTGCAGTTGGGGATCGGACAAAGCTTTCGTAAAAGCGGCATTGAGCCACGCAACATCCTCTTTGGGCGTGCGCGCCGGCACCACCAGCCCCGCCCAGGCCGTGACATCGATGTGCGGCCAGCCCGATTCCGCCAGCGTAGGGATGTCGGGCAGATAAGGGCTGCGGGTCGCCGAGGTAAGGGCCAAGGCATGCAAAGCGCCAGCCTTGACGTGAGGCATGGAGGTCACCGGCGCGTCGACCATTACTTGCACCCTGCCCGCCATAAGATCGGTCAGCGCGGGCGCGCTGCCCTGGTAAGGAACAAATGTCATGTTTATCCCGGCGTCCAGCTTCAAAAGCTCGGCCGCCAGTTGCGCGGCGCCGCGCGGCTGGGTGGCCGTATAGCTCAAGCGTCCGGGGTGTGCTTTTGCATAGGCCACGAATTCCTGAGGAGTCGTGACCGGAAGAGTCCGGGTGGCCACCAGCATGAACGGCGTCTGGGCCATGATCATTACCGGTTCGAAATCCTTGAGCGCATCGTAGGGCAGATTTCGATTGAAGAGCGGATTGGTAGTGAAGTTCGTACCCACCATCAGTATGGTCGTGCCGTCCGGCGCAGCCCGGGCCGCGACGGCTGTTCCGATCTGCTGTCCGGCCCCGGGGCGGTTCTCTACAATGACCGAAGTCTTCAGGTTTTCGCTGACTTTAGTGGCGACCAAGCGGGCGAGGCTGTCGAATCCGCCCCCGGGCGGGGCGGGAACGATAAGGCGCAGCTGCTTCCCCGCCAGCGTTTGCGCAAAAGAAGCGGTCGGCGACAAGCTGCCGGCTGCGCCTACGCCTACCGACAGGGCAAAACTTACGACAAGCCTGGAAATGGATCTCACAGCTGCCTCCTCGCAGTTATTTTCCGTTCCTACCCAGTGCCAGCGAAACCCCGATGCCAGGCCAATCCCGCAACAGGGCATGCTTCGCCGGCCTCCTATACACAATTCTTATATCGCCCGGAATCGGCCGCCATCGGCCGTCCGTTGCAATTCTTCATCGCTGCAATCGGCCGCACAAGATATGGATAGCATTACTTGCCGCACCCGAATTCAAGCCGGAGCTTCGCTGCCACTCTATGCCGCCCGGTCTCGATTGTCTTGGCCCTACGTGCCACGTGGTTTGTCTGACCGTGCCAGCCACCCATTCCTGGCCGCCCCTATGGAACCGAACCTCACGCCGGGCGGCGGCCGAGCCGCCGGCAGGCCGCGCCGGGCCCGGCACCCGGGGATGGGCGCGCGTACCGGTGCGCCACGCCTGCGCGGCGGCGTGGCAGTACAGCGGGCGGTACAATACATGCCATCGATCAATCCGCAGCAAGGTGTACCGCCATGGCACGTATGGTTCAATGTGTAAAGCTCAAGCGCGAGGCCGAAGGGCTGGACTTCCCGCCTTATCCGGGGCCCCTGGGTACGCGCATCTGGCAAAGCATTTCCAAAGAGGCCTGGCAGGAATGGATCGGCATCCAGACGCGCCTGGTGAATGAAAACCGCCTGAATCTGGCCGACGCCCGCGCGCGCAAATACCTGGCCCAGCAGATGGAAAGCTTTCTGTTCGAGGACTCCGCGGTCGACGCCCCGGGCTACGTGCCCCCCTCGAACTAGGGCCGGTCTGGCGCAAATGGCGGATCGAATTCCGGCGGCGCCTGCCTAGCAGGGTGCTTCGAAAAGAATAAAGACCCGAGCCGCAAGCCCGCCAGGGCCGGGCTCACACTGAAAGGGCGCCGCTGCGGCGCCCTTTCAGCTTCAATTCTTCGGCTTCATTCAGCCACCGCCCCGCGCGGAGGGCGTGCGCCCTATTCCCCGCGCACCAGACGCGCGGCGTTTTCCAGGCCGGTGTGCCGCACGTCGGCGCCGTGCACCAGATAAATTACCTGCTCGGCCATGTTCTTGGCATGGTCGCCGATACGTTCCAGCGAACGGGCGATGAACACCAGTTCGAACACCCCGGCAATGGCGGCCGGATCGCGCAGCGCAGCCATGCCCTCGATGGCGTTGCGCCGGCATGCCTTCCAGTCCTGATCCACGTCTTCGTCGGCCCACAGCACGCTCGAGGCCTTGGGCGTGTCCTGGCGCGCGAAGGCGTCCAGCACGTCGCGCAACATGCCGGTGACCCGCGAGGCCATGCGATCCATGCCTTCCAGCGGATCCGGCTGCGCGGTCGACTCATGCAGCCTGCGCGCGGTCTTGGCGATCTTCTTGGCCTCGTCGCCGCAGCGCTCCATGTCGGTCAGCATTTTCGACACCGACAACAGCAGGCGCAGGTCAATGGCCGCGGGCTGCTGGCGCGCGATCAGCAGGCCGATGCGCTCATCGATCTCGACTTCCAGCCGGTTCACTTCGCGCTCGCGGGCGCGTACGCGTTCGACCTGGTCTTCCCGGCCTTCGGCCAGCACCAGCATGCTGAGGCTCACCATGGCTTCCACCACGCCTCCCATGCTCAGGAACAGCGTGCGGATGGCTTCGAGATCGGCGTCGAATTGCTTGTTGGTGTGTTCGGACATGTGCGGCCCAGTGTCATGTTGCGATAAGCCGCGGGGGTTTGCGCGGGCGCCGGCAAGCAGCACGGCGCCGCCGCGGCCCGCGACGGGATACAACACGGCAGGCTACACGGGGATTGTTACGGCTTCATGACGGCCGGCGCAGTTCGCGCACGCCCTGCTGCGTGGCCAGCAGAGCCACGTTCGCGCCGGCAATGGCGAACAGGCCGCAAGTGACGACACCCGGAATATTATTGATCTCGGCTTCCATGCTTGCGGGAACATCGATGCGCAGCCCTGCGACGTCGAGGATCTGGCAGCCATTGTCGGTGACGAAACCGCTGCGCAATTGCGGCCGCCCGCCCATGAGCTCGAGCCGCCGCGCCACGCTGGCGCGCGCCATGGGAATCACCTCGATCGGCAGGGGAAAGGCGCCCAGCCGCTCGACCAGCTTGGATTCATCGGCGATGCAGACGAAACGCTCGGCCACCGAGGCAACGATTTTCTCGCGCGTGAGCGCGCCGCCGCCGCCCTTGATCATGTTCAGGCCGGCATCCATTTCGTCGGCGCCGTCCACGTACACGGGCATGCCTTGCACCTCGTTCAGGTCGTAGACCTTGATGCCGTGCGCCGCCAGGCGCGCGGCGCTGCGTTCGGAACTGGCCGCCGCCCCCTTGAAGCGCTGCCGATGCAGCGCCAGGGCGTCGATGAACAGGTCGGCGGTGGAGCCCGTGCCTACGCCCAGCACGACGTCGGCGCCCATGAAGGGCAACACATATTCGACGGCCGCCGCGGCGACACGCTGTTTCAGTTCTTGCTGGCTCAACATTTTTCTTTCCTAGTCCAAACGCCCCGATCGCAAACACACCGATCGCATGGGTACGGCCGCATCAGGCGAACAGCGCGGCGTATTTCTTGTCGGTGAACCCCACCGCGACTGTGCCGTCGGGCATGAGGGTCACGGGCCGGCGCACCAGCGCCGGATATTCGGCGACAAGAGCCAGCCACTGTGCATCGTCGGCCGGCTGCTTGCGCTCTTGCGGCAGATTGCGCCAGGTCATCGAGGCCCGGTTCACGAGCTTTTCCCAACCGCCCAACTGCTGCGCCCACTGCTTCAGGCGCGCGGGCGCGATCGGGTGCTCGCGGTAGTCGACGAAGTTGTGGGCCTGCCCGTGCTCGTCCAGCCAGGCCCTGGCCTTCTGGCACGTGCTGCATTTTTCCAAACCGTAAAGTTCCACGGATTTCATCGTATCTCCTGACTATTGCCGCCGTGCGCCATATAGCAGCGCACGCAGCGGCTCTGCAGCCCGGCCGGCACTGCATCGACTCGGCCGTCATTGCATGACGGGCCGGCTATCCATCGCAAGCCCGCATTATGCCTCACCCAGGCGCCGGTAGGCCTGCTCCAGGCCCTGCCAATAGGCCAGGCCCGGCTCGCCCGCCACCTTCAGCAGCGAACGCCGCAGCCGCAGCAGATTGTCGCGGCGCTGCCGCGGCGTCAGCTTGCCGCGGCGGCCGCGGTCGAAATCGATGAGCCAGGCCGCGCCCTGCCGGTCGAGCAGGATGTTGTAGGCGTTCAGGTCGGCGTGCCAGACCCCGGCCTGGTGCATCGCGTGGATGGCGGACGCCACCGCCTGTTGGCTGGGCAAACCCCGATCAACCAGCAGGCGATGCTGCGATGCCCCCTCTCCGGACGCATCGTGCCCCGACGCGCTGCTTGAATCTTCCTCCGGAGATCGGCCGTCATAGTCCGCGCCCGTGGCATCTTTGGGCGACCGCAGAACCGAGGCCAGCGTGGTCACGCCAGGCAGGCGCTCGACCAGTATGGCGGCGCGATAAGTGCAGCCGCTGCGCCACCAGGCCGCGGCCAGCGGCGCGGGCACGGGCAGGCCGCGCGCGTGCATATAGCGCAGCAGCTCGAATTCCGCATAGGAACGGCTGCGCCCGGCGCCGGCCCACACATAGCGGTCGCGGCTGATGCGCGCCACCAGGCCGCCGCGGCGGTAATGCCGCAGCACGGCGGCACCGTATTCCCCTTGGGTGAACCAGGCCGCCTGCCGGCCGCCCTCGCCCACCGGCACGGCGGCGTTGGCCGGCGCCTGCGGATCGAACAGGAAGCCGCCGGGATGGGCCAGCCGCCGCGGATCGTAGCGCATGGCGCCGCCCGGCAAGGCCAGTTCAGCGCAGGAATCTTCAGGCATAACAGCCCCTCAGGCCTTGATCAACAGCAGAAAGATTATCACCAGCAGCATCAGCGCAAATATCATCTTCAGCCGCGGCTCGGGCATGGCGTAGGCGCAGCGCACCCCATAAGGCACGCAGCAGATGCTGCCCGCGGCCAGGGGCAGGCCGATCAGCCAGTGCGCCTGGCCGTGCGCCGTGTAAGTGGCCAGCGCCACCACCACGCCCGGGACGATCATGCTCAGGGCCAGGGCCTGGGCCGAGGTCTGCGACAGGCGAAAATATGTCGTCAGGAACGGTACCGCCAGCACCGAGCCACCCACGCCGAAGATGCCGCTGGCCATGCCGGCCATCACCCCCACCAGGGCAAACCAGCCCTTGTGAACCTGCGCAGGGCTGCGCGCGGGCGGGGGCTGGGCGGCCTTGCCCGAGGCAGCCTTGCCGGCCGCAAATTTATCGGATGCCCCCTTGCGGGCGCCGATCCTGCCCGATTCTCCCCCCTTCGCAACGGTCTTGTTTTTCCTGGGCCGGCTCTGGAAGAAATAGAAAATGGCGATGCACAGGATGAAGGCTGCATAGACCCGCCGCAGCAATATCGGGTCGATGCCCAGCGCGATGCGCGCGCCGATCCAGGTGAACACGATGGAACCCGCCGCCCCGGCCGCCGCCGCATGCCAGTCGATGCGCGCCCGCTGGTTGTACTTGCGCACCGTCAGCAGCACCGCCGGCAGCACCATCACCAGCGCCGTGCCTTGCGCCGCCTGTTGCGGCATGTCGAACACCAGGCCCAGCAAGGGAATGGCCAGCAGGCCTCCGCCTATGCCCAGCACCCCGCCGGTGAAACCTATCAGGGCCCCCGCCAGCAGGCAGCCCAAGCCGACTAAATACCACTCCAACTGACGACTCCTGATTTTGCCGAATTCTGCCCGCTACTCGGGATCATTGCCGCTTGCCACATGCGTTTCAAAGCGGCTGGTCGAAACCCGCGCCCACTGGACACGGCCTGCGAGGCGCCACCTGCTTGCGATGCGCCTGCCTTACTGCACACGGGCGATCGCCGCGTCGACGCGGTCGACCGCCCAGATCTCCAGGCCCTCGATGGCCTGGCGCGGCGCGTTGGCCTTGGGGATGAGTGCCGTGGAAAACCCCAGCTTGGCGGCCTCACGCAGGCGCTCCTGGCCGCGCGGCGCGGGCCGGATCTCGCCGGCCAGCCCGACCTCGCCGAACACCACCAGGCCGCGCGGCAGGGGCCGGTTGCGCAGCGACGACATGATGGCCAGCAGCACTGCCAGATCGGCCGCCGGTTCGGTGATCTTGACCCCGCCCACGGCATTGACGAACACGTCCTGGTCGAAGGTGACGACCCCGGCATGGCGGTGCAGCACCGCCAGCAGCATGGCCAGGCGCGTGCCCTCCAGGCCCAGCGACAGGCGCCGCGGGTTGGGCGCGTTGGCGCCGTCGACCAGGGCCTGGATCTCGACCAGCAGCGGCCGCGTGCCTTCTTGCGTGGCCATCACGCAGGAACCCGATACGCCCTGCTCGTGCTGCGACAGGAATAGCGCGGAAGGGTTGTTCACGCCGCGCAGCCCCTTGTCGGTCATGGCGAACACACCCAGCTCGTTGACCGCCCCGTAGCGGTTCTTGAAGGCGCGCACCAGGCGGAACGCCGAATGCGTGTCGCCCTCGAAATACAGCACCGTGTCGACGATGTGCTCCAGCACCCGGGGGCCGGCCAGCGAGCCGTCTTTGGTGACGTGGCCGATCATCACGATGGCGATGCCGGTCTGCTTGGCCAGGCGGGTAAGCTGGGCGGCGCATTCGCGCACCTGCGACACCGAGCCAGGCGCGGCGCTCAGTTCGCCCGAGTACAGGGTCTGGATGGAATCGATGACGGCCACGCCGGGCCGGTGCTCGGTCAGGGCGGCGACGATGGCCTCGAGGCGTATCTCGGCCAGCAGGCTTACTCCGCTGGTGTCCAGGTCGAGGCGGCGGGCGCGCAGGGCTACTTGTTCGGCGGACTCTTCCCCCGACACATACAAGACATTGACGGCGTGCGACAGCGACACCAGCGCCTGCAGCAGCAGCGTGGACTTGCCTATGCCCGGGTCGCCGCCGATCAGCACCACGCCGCCGGACACCAGGCCGCCGCCCAGCACACGGTCGAATTCGGCAATGCCCGAGGGCTGGCGCGGCTGTTCGCGCGCCTCGACCTGGGCCAGGTTGAGCACCGCGCTGGCGGCGCCCGCCAGCGGCGCGTAGCGGTGCCCGCCGGGCTCGGATTCGACGGATTCCTGCAGGGAATTCCAGGCTCCGCAATGCGGGCACTTGCCCGCCCATTTCAGGCTGGAGCCGCCGCACTCATTGCATATATAGGTGGTCTTGGTTTTGGCCATGCGACAGTGTAACCGGACGGGCATCCGGCTCGGCCAAAGCCGGCGGCGGCCTTGGCACGGAGCGCGGAATCAGATCGGGCTGCCGGATCAGCCCGGGGCGATGCCGCCGGCAGCTTGGGCCTGGGGCGCGGCCCCCATGTCAAAGCACTGCAGCCCTAATGCCTTATGTCTAACGCCCCGCCAGGCTGCCGCCGCCGTCCACGCCCAGCACTTGGCCGGTGATGTAGCCCGCCTCGTCGGACAGCAGGAAAGTGACCGCGGCCGCGACCTCGGCTGGCTGGCCCAGGCGGCCCATGGGAATCGAAGCCAGGGCTTTTTTCTCGCCCTCGCTGCCTACCGGCTGGTTGACGCGGAACAGCTCGGTCTCGATCGGGCCGGGCGACACGGCGTTGACCGTAATGCCGTATTCGGCCAGCTCCAGCGCCCAGGTGTGGGTACAGCCTATGAGGGCGCTCTTGGCCGCGGAGTAGCTGGTGCGCCATATCGAACCATGCGTGGCACGGCTGCAGATGTTGACGATGCGCCCTTCCTTGCGCGCCTTCATGGACGGCACGAAGGCCTGCACGACCTGCACCGCGACGCGCACGTTCAGATCCAGCACTTCGTAGAGCGAGGCCAGATCCACCTCGCCCAGCGGCTCGGGCTTCACGACCCCGACGTTGTTGACGATCGCGTCCACCGGATACTTTTCGCGGATGACACGCAATATGTCTTCCGTTTCGCCGGCGTTCTGCAGATCGCATGAGTACAGGTATCCCGGGAAGTCGATTTCCTGGGTGTGGCGCGCCAGCCCCACCACATGACAGCCCATGTCGGCCAGCCGCCGGGCAATGGCCCAGCCTATGCCTTTAGTGGCCCCGGTAACCAGTACGCATTTGTCTTTCACGATTCGATCCCTAGAAAAAAACCTCGCGCCGCACGGGTCGACACCCGCCGGCCCTGCTTCTCGCCGCCCGCATGCCGCCTGGATCCGCCAGGCAAAAAATCAGTCCCGCTCGATGTGCACGGGCACGCGCGGCGCCAGGGCACACAGCAGCTCATAGCCCACGGTGCCCGAGGCGCGGGCCACATCGTCGACCGGCGGCCCGCCTTCGCCCCACAACACGACCTCGGTGCCGACTTCCGCGTGCGGCACCGGATCCAGGTCGACCGCCAGCATGTCCATGGAAACACGGCCGAGAGTGCGCGTCATTACGCCGCCCACGCAGACCGGCGTACCGGTGGCCGCATGGCGCGGGTAGCCGTCGGCGTAGCCGCAGGCGACCACGCCCACCCGCGTATCGTGCGGCGCCGTGTAGGTGTAGCCATAGCCCACGCCGGCACCGGCTGGCAGCACGTGAGCGCTGATCAGGCGCGAGCGCAGGGTCATGACGGGCCGCAGCCCCAGCCCCGCCGCCGGCCGCTCATCGAAAGGCGTGGCGCCATACAGGCAAATGCCGGGCCGCACCCATTGTTCGCCGGCCGCCACGCAGCGCGCCCACAGGCCGTCGGTAAGGGTCGCGGCGGAATTGCACAGGCTGGCCGAGCCGGGCAGGCCGCGCGCGGCCTCGTCGAACACGGCTATTTGCCGCGCCGTAGCCTGTGCGTCATCGTCGGCGCGCGCGAAATGGGTCATGCGGCCCAAAGCGCCCAGCACGCCGCGCTGCTGCAAGGCCAGGGCGCGGCCATACGCAGGCCGGTACTCGGCGGGCTGGAATCCCAGGCGGTTCATGCCGCTGTCCAGCTTCACCATGGCATCCAGCGGACGGCCTACCGACGCCTGCTCCAGCATGTCGAGCTGCTCGGCGCAATGCACGGTAATAGATATACGATGTTGATCCAACACAGGAATATCGGCGGGCTCGAAGAAGCCTTCCAGCAGCAGAATCGGCCCGCTCCAGCCGGCCTCGCGGCAGCGCACCGCCTCGTTGAGATCGAGCATCGCCAGGCCATCGGCCGCGGCAAAGCCCTGCACGGCATTGAGTATGCCGTGGCCATAGGCATTGGCCTTGATCACCGCCCATACGTGCGGCCGGGCGCGGTCGGCGGCAACCCGAGGGCTGTCCAGGTGACGCCGGACCGCGAGCAGATTGTGCCGCATGGCCGACCATGAAATGTGCGCCGAAATGGGGCGAGGCATGAGTGTTCCCGTAGTCTGCATGTGCGGCCGGTTTTCGTCGGGCCGGGCCGGACATGCCGAAGTCTAATTCAGTTTGCGTGGACAAGTTAAGAGCGCAGTAACAATAGTTTACACAGCGTGCGGATGCAAGCCCGGCCGCACCAAGCCATCCGGCGGGGCCTTGCCGGCCGCGGATACATGCCGATACCGGCGCGATACCGGCGCGCCGCCCGGCGGCCGTGGCAGGCTGCCTGCAGGCACTTAAAATGGAACGACCTGCAACATCTTTCGCGCTTTGCCCATGGCCGTCGACCATTACGAAAACTTCCCGGTTGCCTCGCTGCTGCTGCCCGCGCGCCTGCGCGGGCCGGTCAGGGACATCTATCGCTATGCGCGCAGTGCCGATGACATCGCCGACGAAGGCAGCGACGACGACGCCAGCCGCCTGCGCCGGCTGGCAGCCTACCGCCGCGCGCTGCAGGACATCGGCACCGGCACGCTGGCGCTGGCCGGCGGCGACCCCCTGGCCGAGGTCTTCGTGCCGCTGGCCCGCAGCATCAAGCAGCACCAGTTGCCCCTGCAATGCTTTTTCGACCTGCTCTCGGCCTTCGAGCAGGA
Source organism: Candidimonas nitroreducens (assembly GCF_002209565.1). Taxonomy (GTDB): domain Bacteria; phylum Pseudomonadota; class Gammaproteobacteria; order Burkholderiales; family Burkholderiaceae_B; genus Candidimonas; species Candidimonas nitroreducens. The sequence continues at coordinate 218,883 of NZ_NJIH01000011.1, read as the reverse complement.
CGTGCGCCTGCACCGCTACGAAAGCGACGCGCAGCTGCTGGACTATTGCTCGCGTTCGGCCAATCCGGTGGGCCGGCTCATGCTGCACCTGTACCAGGCGGTGTCGCCCGAAAACCTGCGCGCAGCCGACTCGCTATGCACCGGCCTGCAGCTCGTCAACTTCTGGCAGGACGTCGCCGTGGACTGGGCCAAGGGCCGCGTCTACCTGCCGCGTGAAAAACTGCGCCGCCATGGCGTGGACGAGGCGCAGATCGCACGCGGCGACACCGGCCCAGCCTGGCAGCAGCTGATGCGCGCCCAGGCCGCGCAGGCGCGCGAAATGCTGCAGGCCGGCCTGCCGCTGGCGCGCCGCCTGCCCGGGCGCATCGGGCTGGAATTGCGCATGGTGGCCCACGGCGGCCTGCGCATCCTGGAACGGCTGGAACGGATACACTACGACGTATTCCACCACCGGCCGACGCTGCGCAAAAGCGACTGGGCGCTGTTGCTGTGGCGCGCCTTGCGCTGATGCGGCAAGCCCGGCCGCCGCGGGCACAGGCCGCGGCCCGCCGGCTACGCACACTTGCCCGCCCGGCGGGCCGAACCACGAACCCGCAATTCCATAAAGCATGAGCCCCGACGAATACTGCCAGGACAAGGCCGCCCGCAGCGGCTCCAGCTTCTATTACGCATTCCTGTTCCTGCCGCCCGAAAGGCGCAAGGCGATCACCGCCCTGTACGCCTTCTGCCGCGAGGTCGACGACGTGGTGGACGAATGCAGCGATCCGTCCGTGGCCCGCATCAAGCTGGCCTGGTGGCGCGCCGAAGTCGAAAAGATGTTTGCCGGCCAGGCCGAACACCCCGTCACGCAAGCGCTGGCCCCTCACATAGGCCCCTGCGGGCTGGACGCCGCACGCCTGATCGAGATCGTCGACGGCATGGAAATGGATCTGGATCAGGCACGCTATATGGACTGGGCAGAGCTGCGCACATACTGCTGGCGCGCCGCCGGCGTGGTGGGCGAGCTGTCGGCCGGCATCTTCGGCCATACGCAGCCCGCCACCCTGGCCTATGCCGGCAAACTCGGCCTGGCCTTCCAGCTCACCAATATCATCCGCGATATAGGCGACGATGCGCGGCGCGGCCGCATCTACCTGCCCGTCGAAGACCTGCAGCAGCACGACGTCAAGGCCACCGAGATTCTCGACAGCCAATATTCCGAACGCTTCCGGGAGCTGATGCGTTTCGAGACCGCGCGCGCCAGGCAGCTATACCGCGAGGCGGTGCAGGAACTGCCCGAGGCCGACCGCCGCGCGCAGCGTCCCGGGCTGATGATGGCCGCCATCTATCACGCGCTGCTCGACGAAATCGAGCGCGACGGCTGGCATGTGCTGGAGCAGCGCATTTCGCTCACCCCCATACGCAAGTTCTGGCTCGCCTGGAAAACCTGGGTGGGCGGCGGCCGCGGAGTGATCCGGCGCCTGCGCCAATGAAAGCGGCGGTCGTGGGCGCCGGCTGGGCGGGACTGGCCGCCGCCTTGCGGCTGCGCGAGCTGGGCTGGGAAACCACGCTGTTCGAGGCGGGCCGCGAGCCCGGCGGCCGCGCCCGCAGCGTGGATTCCGCCACGCTGGGCATGCGCATCGACAACGGCCAGCACATTCTGCTGGGTGCCTATACCGAAACCCTGGCGCTGATGCGGGAACTGGGCATAGATCCCGAACAGCGCCTGCAGCGCCTGGGCCTGGGGCTGCGCTCGGCCGACGGCCACTATCGCCTGCAGGCCTGGCCGCGACTGCCGCGGCCCCTGCACTTGCTGGCCGGCATCGCCACGGCCCGCGGCCTGGGCTGGCCGGATCGCTGCGCGCTGGCGGCGCTGATGCGGCGACTGCAGCGCCAGCTGTGGCAGACCCCGCCGGCGGCCACCGTGGAACAGTGGCTGAGGGCCGAATGCCAGTCCAATCGGCTGATGCGCCGTTTCTGGCGGCCACTGTGCCTGGCGGCGCTGAACACCGCCCCGCAAGAGGCCTGTGCACAGCTCCTGGCCCATGTGCTGCGCGACAGCCTGGGCGGCCCGCGATCCGCGTCGGACATGCTGCTGCCCCGCACTGGCCTGTCGGAGCTGTGGCCGGCGGACGCCGCCGCCCTGCTCGACATACGTTATGGCCACGCCGTGCGCCGCCTGGCGTGGTTCCCGACGCACGTCGAGCTCGACGGCATGGCCTTCGACGCCGCCATACTTGCAAGCAATGTGCCGGTGGCGCAGCGCCTGCTGCGCCAGTGCCCGTCGGACGCGGCCGGCGGGCTTCCTGTCAGCCAAGCTCTCCGGGATGCGAGGGCTCCTGGCAGCACAGTTCCGGGCGGGACGGATTCAACTGCGGGCACGCCCCGCTGCGCGGCTTCCGAGCGCACCCTTTCGGGTGCGGCCTTCCTGGACGAGCTGGACGCCTTCGACTACCGGCCGATTGCCACCCTGACGCTGCGCTTGGCACGGCCCTGGAACTTGCCCTGGCCCATGCTGATGCTGGAAGACGACCCCGCCCGCGGCTGGCACGGGCAATGGCTGTTCGAGCGCCCGCCGCCGCGGCCGGGAATCGCGGCGGCCCCCGGCATGCCGGATGGCGCGGATTCCCCGGACGCTCCGCCTACCGCCACGGTCGTAGTCAGCGACGCCCGCGCCGCGGCGCAACTGAGCCGCTCGGATCTGGCCGCCGGCATCCAGGCCCAGCTGCGCGCACAAAGCGCCGCCCTGCCCCCCATACCGGAAGTCATCGCCAGCGAGCTGCTGGTGGACAAGCGCGCCACCTTTGCCGCCGTGCCCGGCTTGGCCCGCCCCGGCAACGCCACGCCCTGGCCACGGATATGGGTGGCCGGCGACTGGACCGACACCGGCTACCCGGCGGCGCTGGAAGGCGCGGTGCGCAGCGGCCGGCGCGCGGCGGCGCTGGCCGTGTCCGCACTGGCGGGCGGGCGCTCGACACAGTAATGGCGACACGCCGTGGCCGCGTGGACAAGCGCGCGCGGAACGGGGTAGGATGAATTGATTTTTCCAGAACAGGAATCGCCTTCGACCCCGGTCGCAGGCTAGCCGCGGAAACGAGCCAGCGGCTGCGGCCTCGGGGTGCCATGGCCAGTTACCCAAAACCAGGAAGAGACATCATGGGCAATATCTACGAACAAGACCTGGACAAGACGGCTGCCAACTATGCCGTGCTCACCCCCCTGAGCTTCATCGAACGCGCCGCCGCCGTCTATCCCGAACGCAGCGCCGTCGTGCACGGCAAGCTGCGCCGCAACTGGGGGCAGACCTACGAACGCTCGCGGCGCCTGGCCAGCGCACTGGCGGCGCGCGGCATAGGAATCGGCGACACGGTGGCTGCCATGCTGCCCAACATCCCGGAAATGGTCGAGGCGCATTTCGGCGTGCCCATGAGCGGCGCCGTGCTCAATACGCTGAACACGCGGCTGGATCCCGATACCATCGCCTTCATGCTGAATCACGGCGAGGCCAAGGTGCTGCTGGTGGATCGCGAATTCAGCGCGCTGGTCGCGGCGGCGCTCGGCAAGGTCGACCACCCCGTGCTGGTGATAGACATCGACGACCCCGAATACACCGGCCCCGGCGAGCGCATCGGCGAACTCGACTATGAAGCCCTGCTGGCCGGCGGAGATCCGCAATACGCGTGGCAGCCGCCCGCAGACGAATGGAATGCCATTTGCCTGAACTACACGTCCGGCACCACCGGCAACCCCAAGGGCGTGGTCTACCACCACCGCGGCGCCTACACCAACGCCATCAGCAACATCCTGGAATGGGACATGCCCAAGCATGCCGTGTACCTGTGGACGCTGCCCATGTTCCACTGCAACGGCTGGTGCTTCCCCTGGACGGTGGCGGCGCGCGCCGGCGTCAACGTCTGCCTGCGCAAGGTCGACCCCCAGGCCATCTTCGACCTGATCCGCAGCGCCGGCGTCACCCACTACTGCGGCGCGCCCATCGTGCACAACCTGCTGATCAACGCGCCCGAGGCCATGAAGGCCGGCATCACGCACAAGGTGCACGCCATGGTGGCGGGCGCCGCGCCCCCGGCCGCCATGATCGAAGGCATGGAGCAGCTGGGCTTCGAGCTTACGCACGTCTACGGCCTGACCGAAGTCTACGGCCCCGCCTCGGTCTGCGCGCAGCACGAAGACTGGGCCGCGCTGGACGTGGGCGAGCGCGCCCGCCTCAATGCGCGCCAGGGCGTGCGCTACCACCTGCAGGACGCGATCTCGGTGCTGGATCCCGAAACCATGCAGCCGGTGCCGGCCGATGGCGAGACCATGGGCGAGATCATGTTCCGCGGCAACATCACCATGAAGGGCTACCTGAAGAACCCCGATGCCACGCGCGAGGCTTTCCGCGGAGGCTGGTTCCACACCGGCGACCTGGCGGTGATGTACCCCGACGGCTACGTCAAGATCAAGGATCGCAGCAAAGACATCATCATTTCGGGCGGCGAGAATATATCCAGCATCGAGCTGGAAGACGTGCTGTACCGCCACCCCGCGGTGCTGGCAGCGGCGGTAGTAGCGCGGCCCGACCCGAAATGGGGCGAGACGCCCTGCGCCTTCGTCGAGCTGAAGGCCGGCGCCTCGGCCACTGCCCAGGAACTGGAAGCGCACTGCCGCCAGCACCTGAGCGGCTTCAAAGTGCCGCGCCAGTTCATCTTCGGCGAGCTGCCCAAGACTTCCACGGGCAAGATCCAGAAGTTCGAGCTGCGCAAGCGCGCCGCCTCGACGGCGGCGATCGACGTCTGAGGCGCAGGGTCTGCTGACACCGATCAACAGGTCGCGAATCCATGCAAAACCAGGCTGAACAAGGTGGCCGGCGCAGGGTGCGCGTCCATACACACAAGACGAACAACGCAGGGCGCGACGACTCTTCATCCACGGAGGCGGCCCGCGTGCCGGTTCATGACGACGACACTGCTGCGTAGCCGCGCGGCGGCCTACGGCTGCCTGGCGCTGAGCATGTCGCTGGTGGGCAGCTATGTGGCGCTGTCGCGGCCGCTGGCCGCCGCCATGCCCGTGTTTCTGCTGGCCTGGCTGCGCTTCGGCATAGGTGCGGTGGCGATGCTGCGCTGGCTGCGCAAGCCGGCCACCGAAGCGCCGCTGTCGGCGCACACCCGCACACTCATCTTCCTCGAATCATTTCTCGGCAACTTCCTGTTCACGCTGTGCATGGTGTACGGCGTAAGCCTGAGTTCGGCAGTATCGGCCGGAGTCATCATGTCGGCGATCCCGGCCACCATAGCGCTGATGAGCCGGCTGTTCCTGAAGGAACGCATAGGCCCGCGCACCAGGGCGGCCGTGGCCTGCGGCGTGCTGGGCATAGGCCTGCTGGCGCTGACCCGCGGCGGCGCGGCCGCGGCCGCGGCAGCCGGGGCCACGGCCACCAGCATGCTGTTGGGCGACCTGCTGCTTTTCGGCGCCGTGCTGTGCGAGGCCTCGTATGCGGTGATCGGCAAGCGCCTGACCGCGGTGCTGGGCCCCAAGCGCATCAGCGCCGTCATCAATCTGTGGGGCTTCACGCTGATGACGCCCTTCGGCCTGTACAGCGCCAGCCGCTTCGATTTCCAGAGCGTCACCCCGGGCATCTGGCTGCTGCTCTTGTTCTATGGGTTGGCGGCCAGCGTCTGGACGGTGTGGCTGTGGATGACGGGCCTGAAATCGGTGCCCGCTTCGCAGGCCGGCGTATTCACCGTGATGCTGCCCATCAGCGCCGCACTGGTCGGCATCCTGGTGCTGGGCGAACCCCTGTCGGCGACGCAGCTGTTGGCCTTCGCCATCGCACTGGCGGGCCTGCTGCTGGCCACCCTGCCCGGGCGGCGGCAGAGCCGCCCGGGAGCAGGACGCTAGCAACGACTGTATGCCGATGCAACGATGGCCGCCTGGTCGGTGTCATGATTGCCATGAAAGCTGGCAGCCGGCGAAGCCGACGGCGCCCGGCCCCGATATACAAAACGTGGCGAACGATGGCCCACGGATCTGGCGATGTCCTCCAGTTTTCTGTCGTACCAGGCCCAGGCTCCCATGTTCTCTGGCTCTTCCTGAACCCAAACCAGTTCGGCATCGAGCCGATATCGCACAATATCGGCAAGAGCTTCCGTCGGGACAGGATAGAGGCTTTCGATGCGCACGATCGACACGTCCCACGCTTGGCGGCGTTCCCGTTCCCGCTCCAGCTCGTAGGCTATCTTGCCGGAGCAGAACAGGATCCGGCTCGGCGCCGGGCCAGGTGTCGTAACGATGACGGGTTTGAACGCCGTGCCGGTGCCGAAGTCCTCGAGCGCAGACACGGCGGCAGGCAGCCTCAACAGCGTCTTCGGCGCCATGACGACCAGCGGACAGGCTGAGCCAGACAATACATGCCTTCGCAATAAATGAAAGTAATTTGCCGGAGTCGTGGGATTCGCAATCATGAGATTGTCCCCCGCAGCCAACTGCAGATAACGCTCGATGCGGGCCGACGAATGTTCGGGCCCCTGCCCTTCCAGTCCGTGCGGCAGCAGCATCACCAGTTTCGACGCCTGCCGCCATTTCGCCTTGCCACTGGAAATGAACTGGTCGATCATCACCTGTGCGCCATTGGCGAAATCCCCGAACTGCGCCTCCCAGACGACCAACGTACTGGGCTGCATGAGGCTATAGCCGTATTCGAACCCCAGCGCCGCATATTCCGACAAAGGGCTGTTCACCGCAACGAAGCGGGCCGGAGCACCGAGGTTGTCCAAGGTCACGTGGCGGGCGCCGGTGCGCGTATCGACCAAACAGAAATGGCGCTGCGAGAAGGCGCCCCGCAGCGAATCCTGGCCGCTGAACCTGACCGGAATGCCTTTCATGAGCAAGCTGCCCAAGGCCAGCGCCTCTGCCGTGGCCCACGCCACGCCTTTTTCTGGCAATGCTCTTTCCTCGACCAGTCGCCGCAGCTTGTCCCCTAGCTGCATCCAGGGAGGAACGGTGGATATCGACTCGAGCAGATGCAGCACCTCCTCGCGATCGAGCCCGGTTCCGGGGTCACACTGCGCTGCGTCGCGCATCGCCCGGCTTGCGGCTTCGCACCCGCCTTCGCCGGGCTCCGTGCTGGCAGCCGGCACATGGGCGCCCGCGCCAGCGTAGCCGCCGGCAAGCTCTTGGCGGTATGCCGCCGCCACTTGCCCGCAATCTTCCGCGGACATGACCCCCAGCTCCATCAAATGGTTCTCGAACAGCTCGCGTACGGCAGGCTTGTCATCGATCTGACGATACAGCAAAGGCTGGGTGAACCTGGGTTCATCCATTTCATTGTGGCCATTGCGACGATAGGCGAGCAGATCAATCACGGCGTCGCAGCCATGCTGAATGCGGCAACTCATGGCCATGTCGGCCGCCCGGATCACCGCCTCGGGAGAATCGCCGTTGACGTGCAGGATCAGGCTGTCTATGGCCTTCCAGGGGCCCGTGCAATATTGCGAGGCACGGCCTTCTTCGGGCTGTGTCGTGAACCCGATCTGGTTGTTGATGACGACATGTATCGTGCCGCCCGTGGTGTAAGCCTCGATGCCCGATAACTGCAGCGTCTCGGCCACGACCCCCTGCCCGGCAACAGCGGCATCGGTGTGGAGAATGACACCGAGCACCCGGCGGCGGTCAGCATCCGGCCTCGCATCCTGCGCGGCCCGAACCCCACCGAGCACCACCGGGTCGACTGCCTCCAGATGGGAGGGATTGGGCAGGAGTGTGATCCGCAATTCCCGCCCTCCGATACGCAGAACCGTGCGCAGGCCCAGATGGTAGGGAACATCCGCGCTGTCGGCCGGGAGGCCGGCGAAGGGATACGCTCCTTTGAATTCCGCGAACAAGGCCTCCAGTGGCTTGCCCAGTACATTGGCCATCAGATTCAGACGTCCCCGATGCATGCCGCCTATCAGCACCTCGTCGATGCCTTGATCGGCCGCCCGAACCAGCAGCCGATCCAGGAGTACCGCAGCGGATTCCGCCCCCTCCAGCCCGAACCGCTTTTTCCCCGGAAACCGCTTGCCGAGGAAGCGCTCGAATTCTTCCGCCTGCACCAGCCGGAAGTGGGCGCGGCGCAGCGCTACTTCATCCAAAGGGGGAAGCCCGGATTCCATCCAGGCATCGATCCATCGCACCAATGCGATATTGTCTATATGCGACGACTCGACCGACAGCTTGCCGGTGTATAGCGGCTCGAGCGCGTCGGGATCCGGCACGGCCAGCGGCTGCAGCGCCGGAAGCATTGCCCGGCCGCCCGGCAAGGCCCCGCCGGGGCCTTTCAAGGGATTTACGTCCGCATACAGATGGCCGCGCCTGCGCAGCCACTCGGCACGCAAGATCCGATCGGCGCCGCCGCCCCCCGCCGATGCCGCATGCGCGGCCGCGCCGGGCTCGATTGACCAAGCGTCGGCATACTCGAAGACGCTGCACCAGCCTGGCCCCACCGACGACGGATCGCTTCTGTATTTCTCGTACATGAACTCCAGGTACGACGCCGAAACCGCCGTAGGCGCAAAAGGCGCAAACCCGAGATCCCGCATCATTGCCGGCTCCTTGAGCAATATAGATGGCGCCTGGATCGGCCAGCCCCGCCCCTGTCCGGCCCGAACGCGGCGCAGCCGGATGCCTGCGCCTTCGGGCCGGCGGCGCACGGATCACCCGCGCACGTACTTGTCCTGCCACGCCTGCATGTCATAGGTGCGATCCACCGATCGGAGCAGCCGGGCTTCGGCCGTCCGATCCGCCAGCTCCGCCGCCGTTCCCCCATTCTGCAAATGACGCAGGCAATCGTCCATGGCTTTCACCACGATGGAGTACAGGATGCTTTCCTGATACCGGACGCGTACCCTGGCTCGCTCAAGGAAGTCCGTGTCCCCGAGGACGTCTTCCGGAATGCGCAGCAGCAGCAGGGGCAGGTCGGTGGCCTGCATTGCCGCCTCGATGTCGCTTCTTCCGTGCGCCATGCCGGGCAGCATTATGGCATCCACCCCCGTAGCGGAATAAGCGCTGATCCGCCGCATCGCATCATCGCGAGGCAGCTCATTGAGAGCGCTCGTGCGTGCCACAATGGCGGTGGAGCAATCTTGCCGCGCCTCGACCGCCGCACACAGCTTGCCAACCTGCTCTTCCTGCGAGACGATCATTTCATGGCGCCGTTGCGCAACGCCAAAACGCTGCGGAACGGTATTGTCCTCGATCTCTATCGCCGCAACGCCCGCCGCTTCCAGCTCTCTGACCGTACGGAATACATTCAGGGCGCTGCCGCCGCCATCGTCGGCATCGACGACCAGACACGCATCGCATACCCGGTTGATCCTCCAGCACAAGTCGACCAGATCCGACATATTGGCCATGGGGATGTCGTCGGGAACCGCCAGATTCGAGAACTTGCCCACGGAGCCCGATAGTTTGCACAGCTCCCACCCCTGCAGGCTCGCAATACGTGCGGACAATGGGTCGAAAATCGACGCCGCCTGGGTACACCCCGAGCGGCCCAGAATTTCGCGGAATCGTTGCCTTGCAGTAGATTTCACAGCCACTTCGACACTCCTTCACCTGTTTGCCCGCAATCCGGCCGATGCTCGCGCCCCGTCGCGGAGAAACCTACTGCTTGCGGGCCATGCCGGCCAATTTGACGATCTTTCCATATGCCTCGTATTCACGATCCCACGATGCTTTCAGTTCCTTGCCCTTCAAAAGCTCCAGCGTTTCTCCGACCTGCTTCAGGAAAGCCAGAGCCTGCGGCGACCGCGCTGCATCCTCGAACAATTTCTCGACCCGCTCGATATCGGCGGCGGGCGTACCCTTGGGAACCAGGATGGCGCGCCACAACAGGGATTCCTCCTTGGGTATTCCTACATCCGCAAGACTGGACACCCCCGGAAGCGCGGGGTTGTGCCGGGCCGAAGTCAACAGCAGGCACTTGGCCTTGCCGCTCTTGACGTGCGGAAGAATAGTGGGAATCGTGCCCGAATACATGTCGACCACGCCGCTGAGCATGGCGAGGCTCGACTCCGAAGCCCCTTTGTAGGGGATATCGCGTTCGGAAGTGCCGAACGCCATGAAGATTCGCGTCGCCGCAAGCTGCCCCAGCCCGCCCGGGCCATCGGTACCGTACGTGTATTTGTTCGGGTTCTTCTTGACGAGCTCTATGAGTTCCGCCCCGGTATTCGCGGGAAAATCGGGCCTTGTGCACAATACGTAGGGCGCGCTGCTGAACTGCAGCACCGGTATGTAATCGTCGCGCTTGTAGGGCACCCCCAGTGTATGCGGAGAAATCGAGATCGGCCCCGTCCAGACTCCGCCGATCGTGTTGCCGTCCGGCTTGGAGTGCAGCACCTCCTGGACGCCGATCGTGGCTCCGCCTCCGGGGACATTCCTGACGACCAGATTCACTCCCTTGGCGCCCATGACTTTGGAAATGATCCGGAAGTAGAGATCGCCGCCGCCGCCGGGAGAAGCGGGCCAAATCAGCGTCATGGGTGGCGCCGCCCAGACGATGGCCGCAAACATGCACCCCAGCGCTCCCGCCAAGGCTCGATATAAAGTATTCATTATCGTTCTCCGATGAATGGGTCTCAGCACAAACGCTCGCTGATCAACTGAAACCAAACAGGCTCTTGGGGTTTTCGACCAGTATCCGGTTCCGAATCCGCTCGTCGGGGATCCATTCGAACAACCAGTCTATGCACTGCGCATATGTGACCGAGTCTTCAAACCGGACGAATGGCCAGTCAGAAGCCCATACAAGGCGCTCCTCTCCTCCCGCGTCGAGAAATGCATCCACGCATGGTTGGAGGTGGACGCCACGCTGCCTGAAAGGCGCCGAAAGCTTCACCCAAGTGCGGCCCTGCGCCAAAAGCTCAAGTATCGGAGAGACGTCCCCGGCCCCCGTGCCGTCTTTCGGCTGTGGCCCGCCGAAATGATCGAGCACGACTTTCACGCGGCTTTTCTGCAAATGCGGCGCCACCTGCGGCAGCGTCTCTGAATAGATCCACAACTCCACATGCATGTCCAGGTCGCAGAGCAGGGAAAACAGCCGTTGGTAGTCGGGCGTAGACAGATCGATGAACTCTTTGCGGCCAATATAATTGAGCCGGATTCCATCCACACCGAGATCGTGCATCTGGCCGAGTGCCGCCGCGTCTATCGAAGGGGCGACGGTCGCCGTACCCCGAAGGCGCCCCCCCGATCGAGCCAATGCCGAGAGCAGCAGCGAATTGTCGGTGCCGTAAAAGCTCGGGGCCGTCAATACACCGCGGGATATGCCGCCGCCATCCAGTACATCGAGGTACGCTTCGACGCTATGGTTTCCGGAATGCGCGGCATTCGGCCCCTGCGGCCCCGACGCATCAGCCTGCGTGACGTGGGCGTGGCAATCCACCGCCCCGGCCGGAATGTTCTTTGTCATGGAGTCCCCCATCCGGGGTTCGCAGCACCGTGGCCTCAAGCGGACGGCCTCCGGTGCGGGCTGCGGCAGCGGCCCCTGCGCCGCCGCGCAAGTCCCTGGGCATGGTCTCCCCGTATATATGTTGTTCGTCGAGCCGGGCCGGCTTCGTGCAGGCCTGAACTTATTCAAAGATTATGTCCCGCCGCGGAACTTTGTCCAATAACTTATCGCTTCTATCAGCTATGCCGATTTGCTTTAGGGCCTGTTCAGGCCAAGAGACATATGGACTCCGACGGGCCGCTCACGCAGGGATCCATAGTGCGGCGCCGGCGAACAGGCGAGCCGGTGCACCGCAGCACGGATTCATCGTGCCTGCGCCACGGCCATGTGCAGCGGAATCGGGCTACGCTCGATGGAGCTAACCAGGACGGGACGAATGGCTTCGAGCACGGCCCGGCCGGCCTGCGTCTGCGGCCGGTTTAAAGAAGTGGCCACCATCAAGCGCGTCTCGACGGGCGGCGAACGCAACGCTACGGCTTTCAATGACCCGCTCATGACCTCCCCGGCCACGGCAGGCAATGCGAGAACAGTGTGGGCCACGCCGGCCAGAGCCACATCCTTCAGCAGTTCCAGAGTGTCGAGTTCATAATCGACACGCAATGCAATACCCAGCTTGGAAGCCACGGCCTCCAGCGTCCGACGCAGACCATGTGTGCGGCTGGGCAGCGCAAGCGACAAGCGGGCCAGGCTGCGGGCCGGAACACTAGCCCCCGAGATGAAGCCTTCGGCGGCTGCGGCATCGGGATGCGACACCAGAAACAACCGCGCGCTGGCGAGAAAATCCACCGCGATATGCCGGGATCGGCGCGCATCATGCAAAATGGCAATATCGAGACGGCCGTCGACCAGCCATTCGTGCACGTAGCCGCTGTAGCCGGTAAGAAAATTCAGCTTGATCCCCGGGTGCACCTCTCGCAGCTTCTGCAGCAAATGCAGCCCCATCAGAGACATGAGAGTGGGCGTCATCCCTATGGTAATTTCGCCCGATAGCGGCCGCTGGGCTGCCGCCGGGCCTTCCATGGCCAGCGCCAGATCCCGGATTAGCGGGCGTATCCGGTCGGCGAAGTCGAGCCCCTCGGGCGTCAGCGATACGCCGCGGCCATGCCGATAAAGCAGCCTGGCACCGCAGTCTTTCTCGAGACGCTGAACCTGGCGCCCCAGTGCCGGCTGTGACACACCGATGATACTGGCCGCGCGAGAAAAGCTGCCATGATCGGCAACCAGCAGAAAATACTCAAGACGTTTGAGATCCATATGCACGCCCAGGAGAAGACTGACACTGCGACTTGCCAGGTCAAAGCGTGATGAGGAGCCCGCCGTATTCCTGACTCCATCGGTCTCTGCGGCGCAGCGCATTATTATCGCAGCGCCCCTGAATGCCCATATATCACTCGTATTGACGGCGAAAATTATATCTGACGGATGCAGCGGGCAATTCTCATGCGCGAACAGTGAAGGCCCTGAAAAAACGCGCCGCTCACGAGGCCGGGCTTGGCCGTATGCCAGGTGTCCGCGCAGCAACGAGGCTCTATGCGAACACTCCGCGGACACCGGCCGCCGCTATCGGCTGCAGAGCGCGCACGGTATGGCACAATCGATTTCATTGCTCTGCCATCCCATTTGCGGACTGCCCGCGCCTTTGGGCGCATGCATGCCGCCAACCCCAACCCTCAAACCGAAGAGTACGCCATGAGCCTAGACCCTATCGATCACGACCTTGAACGCGGCCTGCGCAACCGCCGCGCCATCCTGGGCGAGGCCTGGGTCGAGCGGTCGCTGGGCAATGCCACCGACTTCACCGCCGAATTCCAGAACATGATCACGCGCTTCGCCTGGCACGAGATCTGGAGCCGGCCGGGGCTGCCGGCCCAGACCCGGCGCTGCATCGTGCTGTCCATCACCGCCGCCATGGGCCGCTGGGAAGAATTCGAACTGCACGTGCGCGCCGGCCTGCAAGGCGGCGAGACCGGGCTTACGCCCGACGAACTCAAGGAAGTGCTGATGCAGATCGGCGTCTACGCCGGCGTGCCCGCGGCCAATACCGCTTTCGCCCTGGCGCAGAAGATCCTGCGCGAGATCGGCCCGGCGCTGGGCTATGAACTGGCCCCGGCCTCGCCGCTGCAGGCCGACCATCCCGGGGTCGGCCGCATGGGCTCGACGCGCGCCCGCCCGGCCCTGTGCTATAGCGTGCGCGAAGCGCGCCGCGCCGACTCGCGGGGCGTGGTCGTGCTCAGCCACGCACTGGGCTGCGACCTGGACATGTGGGACTTCCTGGCCAACCGGCTGGCCGCCGACTACACCGTGGTCAGCTACGATCATCGCGGCCACGGCGGCTCGGACTCCCCCGAAGGGCCCTACACCATGGCCGAGCTGGCCGAAGACGCGGCGAACCTGCTGCGCGAGCTGCAAACCGGGCCGGTGACCTGGATCGGCCTGTCCATGGGCGGCATGGTGGGCCAGGAACTCGCCCTGCGCCATCCCGACCTGGTCTCGGCCCTGGTTATCGCCAATTCCACCTCGGGCTACCCCGAGACGGTGCGCACCGCCTGGCGCGAGCGCATCGCCACCGTACGCGCCCAGGGCATAGAAGCCATCGCCGACGCCGTCATGGAGCGCTATTTCCACGACGGCTTCCGCCAGTCGCACACGGGCACGGTGGCGGCCTTCCGCCGCCGGCTGGTGGGCACGGATCGGGCCGGTTATATCGGCTGCTGCCATGCAGTGGGTACGGTCGACACCACTTCGCGCCTGGCGGGCATACGCGCCGCGACACTGGTCATCGCCGGCGAACTGGATCAGGGTGCGCCGGTGGCCATGTCCGAAACCATGGCGCAGGCCATACCCGATGCCCGCCTGGTCGTCATTCCCCAGGCCTCGCACCTGGCGGTGGCCGAGCAGCCCGAGGCTTTCGCCGCCGCGGTCGAGGAATTCCTCGCCGAGCTGCGGCCGCGCGCCGAATGACGCACATCGCTGCCTGAGGCCCTCTGGCGATTCACGCAGCGCCTGTAATTCTATTTTTCAATCAATCGTGAACGCGCAAGCGAAGCGCAGACAGTACACCTGGTACGGCAAACGAAGCTGCCAAAGTGCACGGTTGAAACGAAGCTGCCAAAGTACACGTTTGATTTGGAAATGGAACTACGGTGCTGTCGCGCCTCGGGCGGCCACGCCCAGCCACTGATCCAGCCGGCCCGGGTCGGCCGCCAGCGCGGCGCTGCTGCCGTCGTAGACCACGCGCCCGCGTTCCAGTACCAGCGCCATCTCGGTCAGCGGCAGAATCTGGCGCGCGTGCTGCTCGACCAATATGACGCTCATGCCGCCCTGGCGCACCATGTCGCCGATGATGCCCAGCAGTTCCTGGGCGATAAGCGGCGCGAGCCCCTCGAGCGGCTCGTCCAGCAGCATAATGCGCGGGTTGAGCATGAGCGCGCGGCCCATGGCCAGCATCTGCTGCTCGCCGCCCGACAGCTGGCTGCCCAGGTTGCCGCGGCGTTCGCGCAAGCGCGGAAACAGGCCATAGACCGCGGCCAGATCCCAGGCGCCTGGCCGCGCGGCTACGGCCAGGTTCTCTTCAACCGTAAGCGAGGCGAAGATGTCGCGCTCCTGGGGCACCCAGCCCAGGCCCGCCGCCGCGCGCCGCTGCGGCGGCACGCGCGCCAGATCCGCACCGCGCAGCCACATGCGGCCGCGCCGCAGCCGCGCCGCGCCCATCAGCGTGGCCAGCAGGGTAGTCTTGCCCATGCCATTGCGGCCCAGCAGCGCCAGGCTCGCGCCTTCCCGCAATGTCAGCGCGATGTCTTCCAGCACCATGGCGCTGCCGTAGCCCGCCCAGACGCCTTCGAGGCGCAGCAGCTCAGTCATCGGCGGCCTCGCCCAGATAGACTTCCCTGACGCGCGCGTCGCGGGCAATGGACTGCGGGGTATCTTCGGCCAGCACGGCGCCATTGACCAGCACCGTGATGCGCTCGGCAAAGCGGAACACCAGATCCATGTCGTGCTCGATCAGCACTATGGTGACCTCGCGCGGCAGACGGGCAATGGTCTCGAACAGCTCGCGGCTCTCGCCGGCCGGCACGCCGGCAGCGGGTTCGTCCAGCAGCAGCACGCGCGGCCGCGTGGCCAGCGCCAGGGCGATCTCGAGCAGGCGCTGGCGGCCATAAGCCAGTTTGGCGGTGGGCTCGTGCGCCTCGTCCATCAGCCCCAGTTGCCGCAGCAGCCCCGCCGCCTCGCCGAGCGCGTCAGCATGGGCGGCGAGCGGACGCCACCAGCGCGCGCCCAGTCCGCGCCGTTCGCACACGGCCATGGCCACCGATTCCAGCACCGTCATGCCGGGAAACAGCTGGTTGATCTGGAAGGTGCGCGCCAGGCCCCGGCGCACCCGCACATGCTGCGCCATGCGCGTCACGTCGCGGCCTTCGAGCAATACGCTGCCCGAGGTCGGCGCAAGAAAGCCGGTCAGCAGATTGACGAGCGTGGTCTTGCCGGCGCCGTTGGGGCCGATGAGCGCATGCCGTGCACCGCCGGCGATGTCGAGGCTGACATCGGCGGTAGCCGTGAAGCCGCCGAAACGCTTGACCAGGCCGCGGGTCTGCAGGGCGCTGCTCATGGCTCGTCCGCCTCGCGCGGGCCGCCTGCGCCGCTGCCGCGGCTCGCCCTGCGGACGGCGGCTTGCAGGCGCCGCAGGCCGCCCATGATGCCGTCGCGGGCGAACAGCACGATCAACACCAGGAACAGGCCCAGCCAGAACTGCCAGTACTGCGGATTGAGCCCCGCCAGCAGATCGTGGGCGGCCATGAATACCGTCGCGCCGATCAGTGCCCCGTACAGGCTGCCCGCGCCGCCCAATACCAGCATCACCAGCAGTTCGGCCGAGCGCTGGAAGCTGAGCACGTCCAGCGACACGAAGGCATTGGTCTGCGTCAGCAGCGCGCCGGCCACGCCCGCGTAGACGGCGCCCACCGTGTAGATCAGCACCAGCCGGCGATGCACGGGCACGCCCAGCGCCGGCATGCGCAGTATGTTCTGGCGCACGCCGCGCAGCCCCAGGCCGAGCGGCGCGTGCACCAGGCGCCGCGCCAGCCAGAACAGCGCGAACAGCACCACTACGCAGTATATGTAGCCGGTGCGCCCGTACAGATCGAACTCGTAGCGCCCCAGCAGCGGGCGCAGCACCACGCCCTGCAGGCCGTCGACGCCGCCGGTCAGGTCGGTGAGTTTGTTGGCCAGCTCGAACAGCATCAGCGACACGCCCAGCGTGACCATGAGCCGCGTCAGGTCGTTGCCGCGCAGCAGCAGGAAGCTGGAGACGAAGCCGGCGAACCCGGCCAGCGCCGCGGCCGCCACCAGCCCCAGCAGCGGCGCCCCCATGCCGTACTTGGCCAGCAGGCCGGCGGCATATGCCCCGAGCCCGAAGAAGGCGGCGTGGCCCAGGGACACGATGCCCGCGTATCCCAGTATCAGATCCAGAGACAGCGCGAACAGGGCCGTGATGGCGATCTGGCTGAGAAAAAGCAGGCTGTCGCCGAAGGCGAAATAGGCGGCCACGGGCAGCAGCCAGAACAGGTATTCCCAGACCGTCCAGCGGGCCGCGCGGCGCAGCGGGCCCAGCTCGACTGAAACGTCGCGCGCATCGGCGGCGGCATCGGCGGGGCTCACGTGCGTATCCTCCTGTCGCTACGCGACATCTTCCCCAGGGGAGGGAACACGTCTTCCAGGCAGCCGCGCAGGCGCGACATCCTCCCCATGGGATGGAACACGCCTTCCGGGCAGCCGCGCGGGCGCGACATCATCCTCACGAGAGGGAGCGTGTCCTCCGAGCGGCCGCGCGGGCGCGCTCGTTCCAGCCGCCTCATTTCGCCGCCCGGCGGCCGTACAGGCCTTGCGGGCGCAGCAGCAGCATGACGATCATGACCGCGTAAATGACGAAGGCGCCGGCCTGCGGCACGTAATACTTGCCGGCCACGTCGCAGACCCCGAGGATCAGGGCGGCGATGAGCGAACCCTTGATGCTGCCGCTGCCGCCTACGGCCACCACGATCAGGAAATACACAATGTATTTCACCGGGAAGCCCGGATCCAGGCCCAGCATCTCGACCCCCAGCGCCCCGCCCAGGCCGGCCAGGCCCGAGCCCAGCGCGAAGGTCAGGCTGAACACGCGATCGACGTCGATGCCCACGCCGCGCGCCATGCGCTGGTTGTCGACCGAAGCGCGCAGCTGCGCGCCGAAGCGGGTGCGCACCACCAGCCATTGCAGCAGGAGCACGATCGCCAGCCCCACCGCGATGAGGAACAGCCGGTAGACGCCGGCGTCCAGGCCAGGCAGGTGTATCTGGCCCTGCAGGAAGGCAGGCAGCGCCAGGGGCTGCTGCGTAGGCCCGAAGAAATAATTGGCGCCGGCCATGGACATGAACACCAGCCCTATGGAAAACAGCACCTGGTCGAGATCGGAGGCGCGGTACAGGCGCCGGTACAGGACACGCTCCAGCACGGCCCCGAGCAATGCCGAGAGCAGCGCCGCCAGCGGCAGCGCAGCCAGGAACGGCACGCCGTAGCGGTTGAGCAGCACCACGCAGGCGTAGCCGCCGAACATGGCGAAAGCGCCGTGGGCCAGGTTGATGAAGTTCATCAGCCCCAGCGTCACCGACAGGCCGACGCTGATCAGGAAGAGCAGCACCCCCGAGGCGATGCCGTCGAAGAATATAGTCATGGAAGATTCCGTTGCGGCGGCGCGCCGGCCGCCGCGTCGTCCAGGCCCCTACCCGGCTCAGGAACCCTGCTTGCCCGGATCCTTGAAAGCGGCCACGTGATCGAATTCGACGTTCTGCAGCTTGCCGTCGACCTTCTCTACTTTGCGTATGTAGACGTTCTGGACAATGTCGCGCGTGGCCGGGTCGATGGAGATCGGGCCGCGCGGGCTGACCCAGGCATCGCCCTTGGCCGCGGCGATGAACTTGTCGCCGGCGGCGCTGCCGCCGGTCTTCTTGAGCACGTCGTAGATCAGGTGCATGCCGTCATAGCCCGCCACCGACATGAAGTTGGCGCGGTGGCCCTTGTAGGCCTGATGATAGGCCTGCACGTAGGCCTGGTTCTCGGGCGACTTGTGGGCCTCGGCGTAATGGAAGGAGGTGATCACCCCCAGCGCCGCATCGCCCATGGCATCGAGCACGTCTTCATCGGTGAGGTCGCCGGTGGCGATCAGCTTGATGCCGGCCTGGTCGAGGCCGCGTTCTTTGAAGCCTTTGCTGAATGCCACGCCCTGCTCGCCCGCCGGGATGAACAGGAACACCGCGTCCGGGTGGGCATCCTTGGCCTTCTGCAGGAAGGGTGCGAAATCGGGGTTTTTCACCGGCGTGCGCACCCCGCCGACGATCTGGCCGCCCGCTTCGGTGAAGGTCTTCTTGAACTGCTTTTCGGCATCGTGGCCCGGGCCGTAGTCGGCCACCACCGTGAAGACCTTCTTGATACCGTGCTTGGCGGCCCAGCTGGCCAGCGGCGCCGTCACCTGCGGCAGCGTCATCGAGGTGCGCACGATATAGGGCGACTTGGTGGTCACCGACGACGTTGCCGCGTTCATCACCACCATGGGCACCTTGGCCTGAGCCGACAGCGGCCCCACCGCGAAGGCCGAGGGCGTGAGCCCGAAACCGGCGAGCACATCGACCTTGTCCTTGACGATGAATTCCTGTGCATCGCGCTTGCTGATCTCGGGTGCCACGCCGGTGTCGTCCTTGACCAGCACCACCACCTTGCGTCCCGCTACCGTATCGCCGTGCTGGGCAATGTACAGGCGCGCCCCGTCCAGTATCTGCCTGCCGTAGGCGGCAAACGGCCCCGACATGGGCAGCACCATGCCGACCTTCAGATCGGCCGCACCGGCCGAGGCGCAGGCGCCCAGCGCCAGCGCAATACCGGCTGCGAGTTTATGCATCTGCATCGAGATTTCTCCTTCCAGGCTGTGCCGTGTCGCCGTGCGCCGCATGGGGCGCGTGGAGCGCAAGCCGCCTGCGCCCTATGCGCGGGGCCGTCCGGCATTCATTGCGGATGATAATTCATTATGCTGACGCGCGCCCCGGCCCGCGCAGCCGGAACTCGCGCGGCGACACCCCCACCCGGCGCTTGAAGAAGCGGGTGAAATAAGCGGGATCGGCAAAGCCCAGCGAATAAGACACCACGCTTACCGTCATAGACGTATAGACGAGGCTGCGCCGGGCTTCGAGCACGATACGTTCGTGCACCAGATCGAGCGCAGAGCGCTCGGCCCACTGCCGGCACAGCGCGTTCAGGTGCGCGGCGGTGATGCCCAGCTGCGCGGCATAGCGCTCTATGGGCCAGTGATCCGCATAATGCTCGTCGACCAATTGGCGGTAGCGGCGGAAATGCCGCTGGCCGCTGGATTGCGCACCGCGCTCGGCGACGCTGCGCGCCGCATGGCGTTCTAGCCACACCAAGATGGAGGTAAGCGCGGCCTCGAGCAGCAGGCTGCGGTGCGCGGCGCGGCCTGGGTATTCGCGCGCCACCGCGGCGAAGGCCATGGCGGCATGGGCATCGTCGGCCGAACGCCCCATCTTGTATACGCCCGGGGCGGCCAGCGCCGACCACGTCTGGTCGGCGTCACGGCTCAGCCGTTCTATCAGCGGATAGGCCATGGTCACCACACTGCCCTGGGCCTCGGCCGAGAACTCATAGCCGTGCACGCACAACTGGGGCGCCACCACCACACGGCCGCCGGAAATCTCGAGGCGCAAGTCGTCCAGCACCACCCGCGCCCGGCCGCGCCGCAGGTACAGCCACTGCAGCAGGCCGTGATGGCGATGCGGGCGGATCCGCCAATCGTGCAAGCGGCTGCGGTCGGCAATGGATTCGCAATGCACCAGGTCGGGCGTCTGCCAGAGGCGGTGTTCGCCATATAACTCGTAGGTGGGAACGTCTATCTTGCGCATGGCATGGGGTACGAAAGGATATATGGCAAGAGCAGTGGATCCATGAATAGTACAAGTCTATGGCCCATAAATCCATTCACGGCCCGGCCCGGAAGACGCAATATGTATGCCTGAGCAGGCCAGGCATACGAGCCAGATATACAGGCCAGACATACACGGCAGGCATACGGGCCAGGAAGCGATACGCGCCCGCCGGGGCGCTGTCCGCCAAAGCAGGAGGGAAAATGAAGACACAGGTAGCGATCATCGGGGCCGGCCCTTCGGGGCTGCTGCTGGGGCAACTATTGCATCTGCAGGGCATAGACACCGTCATACTCGAAGCCCGCAGCCCCGACTACGTGCTGGGGCGCATCCGCGCCGGAGTGCTCGAACAGGGCACGGCCGATCTGCTGCGCGCCGCCCGCGCCGGCGAGCACATGGATCGCGACGGCCACGTGCACGAAGGCATCTCGCTGTCATTCGGCGGCACGCGCAAGCGCATCGACCTCAAGCAGTACTCCGGCGGCAAAAGCGTAGTGGTCTACGGCCAGACCGAGGTGACCCGCGATCTGATGGACGCGCGCCGGCGCGACGGCGGCCTCAGCATCTACGAAGCCGCCGACGTGCAAGTGCACGACTACAGCAGCGAACGGCCGCGCGTCAGCTACAGCCACAAGGGCCAGCGCCACGAACTCGAATGCGAATACATCGCCGGCTGCGACGGCTTTCACGGCGTTTCGCGCAAATCGGTGCCGGCGCAGGCCATCAAGGTCTACGAACGGGTCTACCCTTTCGGCTGGATGGGCGTGCTGTCGGACACGCCGCCGGTGGATCATGAGCTCATCTACGCCAGCCACGAGCGCGGCTTCGCACTGTGCAGCCAGCGCTCGCTGACCCGCAGCCGTTATTACGTGCAATGCGGCCTCGACGAAAAACCCGCGCAGTGGTCCGACGAGCGCTTCTGGAACGAGCTGAAGGCGCGCCTGCCCGAAGACGTCGCCGCGCGCCTGGTCACCGGCCCTTCTATCGAGAAAAGCCTGGCGCCGCTGCGCAGCTTCGTGGCCGAGCCCATGCAGTTCGGCAGGCTGTTCCTGGTGGGCGACGCGGCCCACATCGTGCCGCCCACCGGCGCCAAAGGCCTGAACCTGGCCGCCAGCGACGTGCAGGCCCTGTACACCCTGCTGACGCGGCGCTACAAAGAAGGCCGCCTCGACCTGCCCGACAGATATTCCGAAGTCTGCCTGCGGCGCGTCTGGAAGGCGGAACGCTTTTCGTGGTGGATGACCTCGGTGCTGCACAAGCTGTCCGACGACCCCTTCAGCCAGCGCATACAGCGCGCCGAACTCGACTACTACACCGGCTCCGAGGCCGGCATGCGCACCATCGCCGAGAACTATGTAGGCCTGCCCTTCGAAACGGTCGACTGACGGTCTCCGTCATATATAGGCCAACCAACATAGCAACAGCTGCAGGCGATATAAATAGCGAGACAAAGTGAAGCTGCCATTCTCGCAGCGACTAGCTCATATCAGGCTTGTCCCAATACCGTCCATGCACTTCCATGCACTCGACCATTGTTCCTGACAGTCGGGGCCGGGAACGTGCCTGCCGTGCCAGCTGCGTGACTTCCAAAATGTCAATCTTGATATGACGGATCAGTCCGATCTAGCATCCGAAGCAACGCGGCCCACTCTAAGTATCCAAAATGACGTACCGAAGGGTCATACAGATGAGCTGTTTTCTCAACAACGTCCATGGGAGGAAATGTTAGTTCCCTGCCCATGGACAGAATGCTGACCTGAGCTTGGCAAGCGCTCTCAAGCCAGCACATCAGGTTGAACGCCTCCGCAATGCTGCTGCCGCATGTCAGCAGCCCATGGTTGCGCAACACCATGACGTTATGTGGCCCGAGATCGGCAACCAATCTGCGTTGCTCGCCAGCATCCACAGCCGGGCCTTCGTAATCATGATAGGCGATACGCCCATGAAACCGCATGGCCGTCTGTGTCAACGGCATGAGACCTTCTTTCATGGCCGAAATGGCCAAGCCCGCCCGTGTATGGGTATGGATGATGCATTTCACATCTTCCCGGGCAGCATGGATGGCACCATGGATAACGTAGCCCGCACGCGAAATGCCGTAAGTCATACTTGCTGGCTGATTGACGATATCACCTGCCAGGTTGACGGTGTAGAGGTTTGACGCGCACACTTCATCGTAGTGCAATCCAAATCCATTGATAAGAAATAACGGCTCGGGGCCCGGCAGTTTGGCTGTAATGTGGTTGTAGATCACGTCGGTCATACCATAGTGGGCGACCAGGCGATAGCATGCGGCGAGATCCTTGCGGATATGCTGTGCATCATCGTTCATTGAGGCCTCCCCAGTCCTGCGAGCGTGGTTCGATACATTAGGCGACGCAGCGGCAAAGCATAATCCACTGTAGCGCGATGAATTGCGGAACAATTGTCCCAAAGAACTAGATCGCCAACACGCCAGCTGTGGCGATATGTGAATTCGGGCCTGGTCATGTGCTCCAGAAGTTCGGCAATCAATGCCTTACTTTCCGTCTCCGGCAAACCCTCGATCTCATGAGACAGTCCCTGGCTCAAATATAAACAGCAGCGGCCAGTGATGGGATGACGCCGAACGAGGGGTTGCGCGATGTCGGGGGGCATATCAAACCTCAACACAGCACTCTTCTCCCCCGTGGTTTGCACCTTCGCTACCTTCTTGCCGGCAATATAGCGACCATAGCTGTTCACCACCTTCAATCCTTCCAAGCGATGCTTCATTGACTGCGGCAATGCATCGTAGGCAGCCTGTGTGCTGCCAAATAAAGTATCGCCATACACCTTCCCATTTTTGGTTGGCACCTCCAACGCATAGAGTAGTGAACCGTAAGGCGGGTTCTCACTGAAGCACATGTCACTGTGCCAAGTACTGCCTGCATCTTCCAATCCGATCGGCTTGCCGTTCTCAATAATATTGGAAACGACGAATATCTCTGGATATCCCGGTAAAAGGTAATCGTTGATCATGTAATGCGTTAGATCGCCAAGCCGCTTACTGAATGAGACCTGCTCGTCTGGCGTCAGATGCTGGCCTCGCAGCACCACGACACCACATTCATGAAAAACAGCCTTGATCTGGTTGAGATCTGTCTCGTCTATGCCGGTGCTGAGGTCGACGCCCAATATCTCATGCCCAAGAGGCCGTCCATACTTATGAACTTCAATTTTCATCCTCGTTTACCCCCTCAATTCACGGTGGCGCCGGTCATCTTGACCAAGCCTCGATATTTATTGACTTGTTCCTGGAAAAATTTCTCGAATTGCTGTGGTGACTCGACGCGCACCTCGGTACCCGTCTTCAGGAACTTTTCCTGCACTTTTGGATCTTTCAATGCATCGGCCACAGAGTGGTAGAGCGCATCTACGATAGATTCTGGTGTTTTGGCTGGTACGAAGATGCCTTGCCAGGCGGGCAGTACAAATCCTTTGTAGCCCAGTTCGACCATCGTGGGCAGGTTTGGGAGAAATGCTGCACGCTTGTCACCCGTAGTTGCCAAAGCACGCAAGGAGCCAGCTGAAATCTGGCCGGCGACGGCCTGATACGGATAGAAGAGCAAATTGATGTCCCCACGCATCATTCCGCTCATCAGATCTCCAAAGCTGTTGAAGGACACGCGCTGTATCCGAACCGAGCTCTCCGATGTGAAGAAAGCTCCAGCCAAATGCACCGAATTGCCAGTGCCAGTGTCCGCGTAATTGAGCTTGTCCGGGTGTTTTTTTGCATAGGCGACAAACTCGGATACAGTGCGCGCGGGCATCGACTTGTCGATGACCATGACCATCGGCTGATTGGATACACGAACGACCGGTCGCAGGGCCTTCATCGTGTCATATGGTAGTTTTTTGTACAGCGAAGGATTAATCGCTGTCTGCGTGGCGCCGAACAGCAGCGTATAGCCATCCGGCGCCGACTGTGCCACAGACTGAGTGCCAATGATGGCACCTGCTCCTGGTTTGTTGACCACCACGATAGGCTGACCCAGGCGTGCTCCCATGCGCGGCGCCACCTCACGAGCTAGCATATCTGCGTTGGTACCCGCGGCGTAGGGGACGATCAATGTAATAGGTCGGGACGGGTATCCGGCCGCCCGCGCAGCGCCCGAAAATAAAATTCCGACGGCCATACCAATGCTTATGAGATTACGAAACTGTTGCCGTAACGTGCTGGCTACTCGCATAATAATGTCTCCTTGTGTTTTATATGAGCGACGCTTTTCATTATTCAGAAGGTGTCGCTAGGCTTGCATCGCGCTTATGCGCCAATTCAATAAGCATGGTCGAGTAGCGACCGAAAATCTTTTGTCGTCGTGTGCCGTGGATTCCAACGGTTGTATCCGGCCTTGATGCACAGTTCGGCCATTTCATCGAATACCTCGGGCTCTGCCCCTACGTCCCGTAGTCGAGATGGAATACCTAGATCGCGACACAAAGAGTCGATTGCCTCGATGGCCATGGCCGCGGCATCGAGCTGCGGAATACCGTGCGCCGGGCGGCCCATGGCGCAAGCGACGCGAGCATACTTGGCTGGGTTGGCTATCATGTTGAAGCGGGCCACTTGCGGCAGGCAGATTGCATTCGACAAGCCATGTGAAAGATGGAAGTACGCACCAACAAATCGGGCCATGCAATGGACATTTCCCAAGCCCGTTTGACCGAAAGTAATGCCAGCCAAGGCAGATCCGCACAACATGTTCAGCGCTGCTTGCAGATTCTCCCGATTGGCGACGAATTGCCGGATATTGGCGGCAATCAATTCCAATGCTCGGATATTTATTGCGTCTGTCACTGGATTTGCCAATCTGGACAAAAAGGATTCAAACGCATGGACAAACGCGTCCATGCCCGAGTGCGCCGCGACGTGAGCAGGTACGGTACGCAAGGCCAGTGGATCGAGAATGGCGATCGATGCTGGGTTGAAAGCCGCATGACGAATCGACATCTTCAGATTCTTCTCGGTATCGGTGATCACGCAAGATCCCGAGACTTCTGAGCCGGTACCGGCGGTAGTTGGAAGTACGATCAGCGGCAGCGGCGGCTTCGAATACTTTTCGATGCCCTCATAGTCATGGATTCGGCCACCATTCGTGGATAGAATCCCCACGGCCTTTGCGACGTCGATCGTACTACCTCCCCCAATCGCCAAGGACATTGTCGCCTCATGAGATTTACAGGCGTTGAAGGCTTTCTCAACCGTGGCTACACTGGGATCGGGCTCGATATCGCTGAAAAGCTGTATCGCTACTCCCGATCCTTCCAGCAGCTTTCGCACTCGCGTATAAAATTCGCTCTCTAACAATGCAGCGTCCAGTGCTACAAACATGCGTTTGCAACCACTGACACGGATCACGTCTGCAAGCTGCACATATGCACCCACGCCCATATACAAGCGCGTCGGACAAAAAAAACTGGAGATGTCATTTAGCATGATGAAGCCCCGTAAAAAACCCTGTCTGCATTAAGGATTGAAGATGACGAGACGTTCTTCGGTCATCTCTCGGATCGAGTAGGACGGCCCTTCTTTGCCGAAGCCACTGTCCTTCACTCCGCCAAAAGGCATCACGTCAGATCGGGCGCTGGACGATTCGTTGATTTGAACTGTGCCGAACCGCAAGGTATGGGCGGCTTGCAGGGCGCGGCCGATGTCTTGAGTGAAGACACCCGCAGACAGGCCGAACGGGGTATCGTTGGCGCCGTTCATGGCGCCTTCGAAGTCATCAAAGGGACGTAAAACCAATAGCGGAGCGAACGCTTCCTGACACCATACCCGCCCATCATCTGGCACATCAGTGATGACAACCGGATCTATGATTGAGCGTGTGCGCTTTCCCCCACACGAGATTTGAGCGCCGCGTGCACGCGCCTCTTCGATCCAGGATTCTGCCCGGATGGCCGCCTGCTCTGTAATTAACGGGCCAACACGAGTTGCTGGATCACGGGGATCCCCCGCACGCAGAGTCGCCGCGAATTCGACCAGCCTCTTTGTCACTTCGTCAAATATCGGGCGCTGAACATACAGCCGCTGCACTGAAGTGCACACCTGGCCGGCTTTGCGTAGCCCTGCGTTAGCGATTTTGGGTATCGCGCGCTCCAAATCCGCGTCGGCGCAAACGATAGTACTGGCAATACTACCCAGTTCCATTTGTGTGCGGCGCAAGCCGGCTGCTTGCTGGATGATTCGGCCGACCCTTGTACTTCCGGTGAAGGTATAAAAATTGATGGCCTGTTCCTCGAGCAGTGCAGCCCCGACTGTATCGCCGCCCCCTTGTACTATTGAGAGAAACTCCGGTTCCATTCCAGCTTCGAGCAGTAGCTCACCCAATAACGCGCCAGTAAGTGGCGTAAAGGCCGACGGCTTCAAGATTACGGCGTTACCGCCCGCATACGCGGGTGCGACCTTGTGCAGCACAGTATTGAGTGGAGAATTGAAGGGTGTGATAGCGCACACTACCCCTATCGGGAAGCGCAGCGTAAAACCCAAACGACGATGCGCACCTGGGCTTGCACCGAATGGAACCATTTCACCCGTCAGACGCAAGGCTTCATCCGCGGAAAGATTAAGCGTAACGGTGGCTCGATCGATTTCCCCACTGGCATCGGCGATGGTAAAGCCGGCTTCGCCAACCATGATGTCGACGAACCGCTGTCGATAGCCCTCCATCAAAGAGGCCGCTTTGCGAAGCACGGTCGCGCGCTCAAACGGTGGGCGAGGGCCGGAAAGGGCCGCTTGTGCCGCCGTCTGAACCGCCTGAGCAACCTGCGAACGGTCGGCCTCGGCCACTGTCTCAATCACGCCCCCGGAAAACTTATCCAGAACGTCAAAAGCACGATTGGATGTCAGCCATTTGCCGTTGATGAGCGAGCCCGTCGGAGGTAGGCCCTGAATCGTTGATATGGATTCATTCATTACAATATTCCGTATAAATCAAAAATTAATGCTTATGCATCTCGCTCACGCAACGGGCAGAAGCGACGTAGGCTCGCCTTTGGGCGGGACATCCAGCCTGACGGCAATGTCGCGGCTGAATTCTGACCACGGTGGATAGATACTCATGACTACCGGATCATGTCCGGCAATAATGTGATCTGATGAGTCGGCCCAACCCCGGATCTTCGGAAACGCCTCCAGGTAGTCCTGGACGTCAACGACTACCGGAAAGGGGTTGCTTAGTAGCGAATTGGCATAGAAGTGCAAGGCATCGGAGGCGAGCACTACATGACCCCGGCGTGTGCGCACTCGAACTACTTGCAAGCCCGGTGTATGTCCACCCACATGGTGCAGCGTAATTCCCGGAGCGATGCGGGTTTCCCCATGGTTGAACTGCACTCTGTCCGCGTATAGCGCCTTGATCACGCTGCATACTTGACTGACGTCATAGGGGCGGCGCAAGGTTGGTTGGCACATAGCGCAACCAGTAGCATGCGCGATTTCTCTCTTGTGCACATGGAACCGAGCCTTGGGAAATTTCTCCAGATTTCCTAGGTGATCCCAATGCATATGCGTAATCACCAGATCCGTCACGCATTCTGGGGCGTAGCCGAGCCCCGCGAGGGCCTGGGCCGGGCAACGCAAGAACTGGTAGCCTCGACGCGTGCAGGTTTCTTCATCACTTCCGCCGTCGATCAAGATCACGCGATCGCCATGTATCGCGGCCCAGACGAAAAAATCCATGGGCATTGGGCCATCATGCAGGTCGTGAGTACTGATGAAGTTATCACGGACTTGACGCGATTTAGTAGTCGCATAGCGGATCGCCAAAATTTCGTACTCGACGCCGTCGTCAGCTTTTTCTAGGCTCATCTGTATCCCCTCAATGCTTGGGGGAGTTTTTATACAGGTCGGCCCATTTCTTGAGCTCTTCTTTCAAGAATGCTGTATGCGCCTGCGGAGTCGCGCGCGAGGGATCCACTGTGGTTATGCCGTAGGCTTCTAAGCGCTTCTTGACACTGTCCTCTTGGATGACGGCCTGCAACGCTTTCGAAAGCTTGGAGATAATGGCTGAAGGAGTTCCCTCCGGGGCATAGAACCCTTGCCAAATCGAGAACTGGAAGTCCAGACCTTGTTCCGCGAGCGTTGGCACTTTCGGCAGCAAAGGCAGGCGGGACTTCGACGCCACGCCGTAGGCCTTGACGGCGCCCGCCTTGACTTGAGATGCAGCGGTACTGGTCTGATCGCACATCAGATCCACTCGTCCGCTCATCATGTCCAGCAAGGCCGGGGGAGAACCGCGGTACGGCACAGTGGTGAATTTGTCACCGAGCTTCCACATCAGCAAAGTGCCACAGAGGTCGGAAACATTGCCTGGGCCAGCGGTTGCCAACAAAATTTTTGGGCCTAGCTTCTTTAGATACGGCATGAGCTCCTTGACGTTGTGCGGCGGAAGATTCTTGCGCGCGATGACGATCAGCGGTACCTCGGTCGACAGGCCAATAGGTGCGAGGTCTTTGAGTGTGTCGTAAGGTAGCTTCTTATACAGCGCTGGCGCCGTAGCAACACCAATATGATGAAACAATAATGTATAACCATCGGGGCTAGAGTGCGCTACCCTGCCGGTCGCGAGCGTGCCTCCAGCACCAGAGGCGTTTAGCACGACCATACTCCCATGAAGTTTCTCGGCCATAGCTTCGGCAAGGATTCGCGCTGGGTTGTCGATGGCGCCGCCTGCGGGCCCTGGCACCACCAAGGTGATAGGACGCGACGGATAGATGTCAGCGGCTTGCGATGACGTAAAGGCCATTGCAAAGGACATAAGCGCGAGGGGTAAGATTGGCTTCATTTGGAGTCTCCTTGATTATTTGAGATCAGCAATGCCGCCTGGGCGGCAGATTGAGGACAGCGTGGTTCGGACGTTTTCCTGGTTTTCCAGTCTCATAACGCGATCGACGAAGTCCTCGGCTATCTGCGGCGCGATTATGTGCTGAGCATTACCCATAAACTTCGCCATGAGATCTTCTTCAGTCATGGGGTTTTCTGGGGTACCGCGCATATGATTTATGCGGTGCTTGAGAACACTACCGTCGTGTAGTGTGACGCGTACTTCCCCGCTCCATTTAGCCCTGTCTGCGTCTGCTAAATTGACCTCATACCCGACCTTGCCACTTAGCACGGTATGAGCGTGATCCACCAACTGGCTCGGGGAAAGACTATGTTTGGTAAAGCTACGAGACAGCAAGCATTCGGCGATGCAGAAGGGCAAGCTGTAGCGAGCGTGCCACGTTGTCATCGGTCGCGCTTTCTCTGCCGCCGGCTCGCAGATAAGCGGCACCATGTAGTCTGCGACTAGGCACACGACCTTGCTGATGTCTGCTGGATCGTAATGTTTGTGTTGAGCGATCCATAGCGCAGCGTCTATGAATGGCTGGATATAATGCCCGCAGGGATAAGCGCGCGGCGCGATATTGAGCAGTTCCCATCGCTCGCCAAGGCCGCTCACCGCTGCGCCATGATCAGGCATCCAATCCGAATTCTGGACGTGCGCGCGATAGAAGCCGAACCGTCCTTCGAAGACGCCGGCGGGGCCGGTCACGCCATGACAAGCGAGGCGCACCGCTTCGATGCCTGCCGCCGCCCCCCAGCCGGCGTGAAGAGACTTGGCCGATGTGCCGTCTTCCCAAGATGCCATGATTCCAGACGCGAAGCTACCGCTGATACCAGTCGCGTTCTGTATTTCTTCTGTATTCAGCCCATACAAATTTGCCGCTGTATATGCGGCACCGAACGCGCCCACCATTCCCGTCGGATGAAAACCCACGCGATGGAAAGCGCCCGGAGCAACCAGCCCCAACCTGCATGTGAGCTCGTTACCAAGCAGGACGGAACGGATCAGCTGTTTGCCGGAAACGTCGAGATGCTGGCCTAGCGCTAACGCGGTCGCAACAATGGGAGAACCCGGATGTACGCCGGTCGAGACATGCGAATCGTCATATTCGATTACGCAAGCCATCGTGCCCATCAATAAGGCGGCATCTCTGGCGTTTGTGCGGATATCAAAGCCCGGGAGACCAACGGCATCCGGTGCACCCGACGGGGGGGTCGCGGCGCTCACTTGTTGAACCAATTCTGTATCCAAGCCACCCAACATGGCGCCCACAATGTCAAGAATCCTCAGCTTGGTTGCATGGACGACCTCAGGAGGAACCTTGCGCAAATCGAGATTAGAGGCCCAGACAGCCAGTTGGCGGTTTAAGGACTGAGTCAAGGCCACGTTACTTTCCTCCCTTCAGACTCGATGTCGGGTCACACGCTGCCATCACTTCGACTATGGAAGATGCGTCATTCAGTCTTTCCACGGCGGCTACCAGTGCTTCATGGCGATCTTCGATGCCGCCCGTGCGCAGACAGCACCGGATTTTGTCGAGGAATACTTCACGCGGCATATGCTTGCAGCTATCTTCTTCGGATTTGATTTCTTCTAGCAAGCGACCGTCGTGCGTGGTCACTCGTACCCAGCCCTTGTAAGTACGCCCCCCCCTGACGCTGGTATCGATTTCATAGCTGACCCGATCCGCCAATTCGAGAAGCTCTCGCGATGCAAGGTACTCGGATCGGTAGCTTTCGGCGTCGAGTCGACCGAACCATAAGGTTTCGGCTATTGTGTAAGGCAGGCTGACGCGACCATGCCAAGCCGTTGTTGGACGCCGTTTGCGTTCCAAGGGCTCGCAGACGACAGGCACCATCCAATCGGACACTAAGCAGGTGACTGATGCAATGTCTTCGTGTTTCAAGCCGCGGCGGTACAAAGAGAGTGCACAGTCGACAAAAGGTTGGCTGACGTGGCCACATGGATAAGGCTTGATTTCAATCTCGCGCATCTCCCAGTGGGTGCCAAGATCGTGGATCATGCAATCGAAATCGAAGGGATAGCCGGGCTGTTGAATATGGCTGCGAAACAGGCCCAGCTTGCCCTCGAGGACTTCGGAGGGGCCGGTATAGCCGTGGCGTGCGATCGTCGCCGCGGTGATCCCAGCCTGGGCAGCCCAGCCGTTGTCAAGCAACTGAGACCAAGTTCCGTCGACCCAACATTGATTTATCCCCGATGCGAGATTCCCCACGATTCCAATAGCGTGAACCGTCTGCGTATAGGACAGACGCAGCAAACGCGCGGCCGCATAGGCCGCGCCGAAGGCACCAATTATTCCGGTGGGATGCAGTCCATTTCGATGAAATGCGGTCGGCGCGATCATACCTATTCGGCATGTCAGTTCGCTGGCACCAGCCACGACCGTGAGAACTTCCTTGCCATCGATCGCATGCTGCTGTGCAAGTGCCAGAACGGTGCTCACGATGGTGCCATAGACGTGGATTAAAGTTTCGGTATGCGAGTCGTCGTAGGCCAAAGCAGCTGACATGGTGGCATTTGCGAAGGCTGCAGCTGATGCAGAAGTCTTCTCACCCGAGCCGAACAAATGCGCGGAACCTATCCCGCCTAGATCTTTGGCTGTGGCGCATACAGGTGAGCCGTACTCCAACACACTGGCGGCGGTTGCCACTGCGATCGTATTCAAGATTGCCCTATGTGTCTCCTCGACGATGTCCACGGGCAGATCGTCGTAGCTGAGAGCAAGAAACCATTTGGCGGCGGAAGAACTCAAACTGCTCAAATTAATTCTCCATAATCTTACATAGTGAGATATCTATTTATTGATATTCCAAGTACAGACCGAATTTTGATCTTATTAAATTAGATGATCTACAATTTAATCTTGCTATGTAAGAAATTAGGAAACTTATGACTGAGAGATCAGGCACACAATCCCTGGAACGTGGGATCGCCCTATTGCGCGATGTAGCGTCTCGCAATCGGGAAGGGCCCAAGCTTGTTGACTTGATATCCAGCACGGGCTTAGACAGATCGACGGCACATCGCTTGCTTAAATGCCTGGTGGCGGAGCAAATGTTGATGCAAACCGAGGACGACAAACGCTATCACCTTGGCCCTCTCTCGTTCTATCTCGGGCTGATGGGATCCGAACAGGGTGATTTGCGGGACACGGCTGCATCTTTACTAACTGCCATTGCCGATGAAACCGGAGACACAGTATTTCTAATGGTACGTGTTGGCGTAGAGGCAATCTGTGCCGATCGTAGAGCAGGCCATTATCCGATCAAGACATTCGTGGTTGATGTCGGGACGCGGCGACCTTTGGGTATCGGTGCAGGTGGCATGGCCATTTTGTCCACGTTGTCGGATACGGAGATGGACGCAGCCATGGATGCCAATACGGATCGCATCGCCCGCTTTCCCGGATTTACAGACGAGTCCATACGGAAAACCGTGGCTGTTACGCGTAGGCATGGCTATTCAATGATGGACGTGCCCGTCGTCACAGGTGTTCGCGCTATCGGCTACCCCATATGCTTGTCCGGAGGGCCCGCGATCGCTGCGTTCAGTATCGCCGCCATCGCGCCACGTATCACATCACAGCGTTCGAGTTTTTTGGTAAAAGTGCTGCAAAGCGCTAGTACCGAACTGGTGAAGCGGCTGGCTCCAACCCATCAGGGCAGTCGCATCCCGCTTTAGGTGCGCTCAAAAATTCCGGAGCAACCCTCGCTCTCGCGAAGTAAACACCCGAGCTGAGTCAACAGAAGTTTTACGCCTTACTTACTTACTTATTGTTATTGCCCATGCAGCTGTGCGACAACTAATGGCGCAAACCGGTGAGGGCAGCCCTCGTGGGCTTAATGGCTGCCCTTCATCTAGGCCCAGCAGGTCTTGAGGCTAGCCCTGATCAATTGCGCGCCTGCGGGCTGCGCGAACGGATCACGGCCTCGGCCACCGCCGCCGGCGCCTCGGAATAGTGGCGGAATTCCATGGTGTAGGTCGCGCGCCCCTGGGTCAGCGAACGCAGTGCCGTGGAATAGCCGAACATCTCGGCCAGCGGCACTTCGGCGTGCACCGCCTTGCCGGCGCCGCCTGGGATGTCTTCCATGCCCTGAATCATGCCGCGGCGCGACGACAGGTCGCCGATGACGTCGCCCATTTTTTCCTCGGGCGTCTCGACCTCGACCGCCATCATGGGTTCGAGCAATACCGGGCTGGCCTTGCGGCAGCCGTCGCGAAACGCCATGGCCGCGGCGATGCGGTAGGCGTTCTCGTTGGAATCGACGTCGTGGTAGGAACCGAAGATCAGCGTCACCTTGACGTCGACCACCGGATAGCCGGCGATGACACCGGTGTTCAGCGCCTCGACCACGCCCTTTTCCACCGCCGGGATGAATTCACGCGGCACCACGCCGCCCTTGATGGCATCGACGAACTCGAAGCCTTTGCCGGCCGGCTGCGGCTCGATCTTCAGCACCACGTGGCCGTACTGGCCGCGGCCGCCCGACTGCTTGATGAACTTGCCTTCGCTGGACTCGCAGACCTTGCGCACGGTCTCGCGGTAGGCCACCTGCGGCTTGCCCACGGTGGCCTCGACGCCGAACTCGCGCCGCATGCGCTCGACCAATACTTCCAGGTGCAGCTCGCCCATGCCCGAGATGATGGTCTGGCCGGATTCCTCGTCGGTGTGCACGCGGAAAGACGGGTCTTCTTCGGCCAGGCGCGACAGGGCGATGGACATTTTTTCCTGGTCGGCCTTGGTGCGCGGCTCGACCGCCTGCGAGATCACCGGATCGGGGAACACCATGCGCTCCAGGGTGATCACGTGCTGCGGATCGCACAGCGTCTCGCCGGTGGTGACGTCTTTCAGACCCACCGCCGCGGCGATGTCGCCGGCATAGACCTCGGTGATCTCGTTGCGGTGGTTGGCGTGCATCTGCAGCAGCCGCCCGACGCGCTCTTTCTTGTCCTTGACCGGGTTGTACACCGAGTCGCCCGAGCGCATGACGCCGGAATACACGCGGAAAAAGGTCAGGTGGCCGACAAAGGGGTCGCTCATGATCTTGAAGGCCAGCCCCGAGAAATACTCGTCGTCGCTGGCGCGGCGCTCGGCCGGCTGGTCGCGCGCATCGTGGCCCTGCACCGGCGGGATGTCGGTGGGCGCCGGCAGGTAGTCGATGACCGCGTCCAGCAGCGCCTGCACGCCGCGGTTCTTGAAGGCGCTGCCGCACAGCATGGGCACGATCTCGCCGGCGATGGTGCGGCGGCGCAGGGCATCGCGGATCTCGTCCTCGTTCAGCTCGACGCCGTCGAGGTATTTCTGCAGATAGGCCTCGTCGGCCTCGGCGGCGGCCTCGATCATTGCGGCGCGATGCTGCTGCGCCGACTCGCGCAGCGCCTCGGGAATTTCGATGTAATCGAACTTCACGCCCTGCGTGGCATCGTCCCAGACGATGGCCTTCATGCGCACCAGGTCGACCACGCCGTGGAAATTTTCTTCGGCGCCCAGCGGGATCTGCACCAGCACCGGGTTGCCCTTCAGGCGCTCGCGGATCTGGCGCTGCACGCGGAAGAAATCGGCGCCGACGCGGTCCATCTTGTTGACGAAGGCCAGGCGCGGCACCTTGTATTTATTGGCCTGGCGCCAGACGGTCTCGGACTGCGGCTGCACGCCGCCGACCGCGTCGTACACCATGCAGGCGCCGTCCAGCACACGCATCGAGCGCTCGACTTCTATAGTGAAGTCCACGTGCCCCGGTGTATCTATTATGTTGATACGATGCTCGGGGTAATTGCCGGCCATGCCCTTCCAGAAACAGGTGGTGGCCGCCGAAGTAATGGTGATGCCGCGCTCCTGCTCCTGCTCCATCCAGTCCATGGTGGCCATGCCTTCGTGGACTTCGCCCAGCTTGTGGCTGACTCCCGAATAGAAAAGAATGCGCTCGGTGGTCGTGGTCTTGCCGGCGTCGATATGGGCGCTGATACCGATGTTGCGATAGCGTTCTATGGGGGTCTTGCGGCTCACGATGTTTTCCTTGTGGGAAGAGATGGGAACGGGCCTACCGTTCCGCGGACTTGCGCATCAAAGTGGTCTTGCCGAACAGGCTTTCCAGCAGGCTCACGGCCAGGCGCGCGGTCTCGTTGCGCACGTCCAGGGCCGGGTTCAGCTCTACCACGTCCAGCGAGCCCAGCCGGCCGGAATCGAACAGCATTTCCATGCACAGCTGTGCCTCGCGGTAACTGGGGCCGCCGCGCACCGGCGTGCCCACGCCCGGCGCGATGTCCGGGTCGAGAAAATCCACATCGAAACTGACGTGCAGATGCGTATCTGGGCCCAGCCCGCCCAAGGCCAGTTCCATGACCTGGCGCATGCCGACCTCGTCTATGGTGCGCATGTCGAAGACTTCGATGCCCACGTCGTGCACGAAGCGCTTCTCGCCCTCGTCGACGCTGCGTATGCCGATCTGCCGGATCTGCCCGGGCTCGAGCACCGGCGCATCGGTGCCCAGCGCGGTGAGTTCCGCCGGGCCGTAGCCGCACAGACACGCCACCGGCATGCCGTGGATATTGCCGCTGGGAGTAAGCTGCGCGGTGTTGAAGTCGGCATGGGCATCGAGCCACAGCACCCGCAGCGGCCGGCCGCTGGCGCGGCAGTGGCGCGCCACGGCGCTGATGGAACCTATGGCCATGCTGTGGTCGCCGCCCAGCAGCAGCGGCAGCCTGCCGGCCACGAGCTGCTCGTATGTGGCGGCGTGCACCAGCCGGGCCCACTGCGCCACCTCGGCCAGGTGGCGAAAGCCATGCACCGGAGGCAGGCAGGGGTTGGCAGGGCCACCGACATTGCCGCAATCGACAACTTCCACCCCCAGGTGCTGCAGTGCCTGCGCCAGCCCGGCCACACGCAGCGCCTCGGGCCCCATGCTGGCGCCGCGGCAGCTTGCGCCCACATCGGTGGGCACGCCGATCAGGCTGATCCGGGGTGGGTCACTGCTCATTGCAACAATTCCTCCAGGGGTGCTACAGGCGCCTGCACGGACGCCGGCAGCGCCAGGCAGGAGTACAGATCCTTGGGATCCGCCATGTCGGGCACCAGCCGTACCGGCCGGCCCGCACCCAGCTCACGCGCCAGATCGCGCATAAAGCGTAATGCCGAATAGTCTTCCAACGCAAATCCCACCGAGTCGAACAGCGTGATCTGGCGCGCATCGCCGCGGCCCGGCGCCAGGCCGGCCAGCACCGTCCATAATTCCGTGGCCGGAAAGTCCGGCGGCAGTTGCTGCAGCTCGCCCTCGACACGGGTCTGCGGCTCGAATTCCACGAATACCGGGCCGCGGCGCAGGGCAGCGGGTTCCAGCTCGGTCTTGCCGGGGCTGTCGCCGCCCACCGCGTTGACGTGCATGCCGGGTTCCAGCATGTCGGCGCGCAGCACCGTGGCATGGCCATTGTGGGCCGTGAGGGTGGTGACGATGTCGGCGCCGCGCACGGCCTCGCGCACCGAGCCGCAGACCTGCAGC
Organism: Candidimonas nitroreducens; assembly: GCF_002209565.1. Taxonomy (GTDB): domain Bacteria; phylum Pseudomonadota; class Gammaproteobacteria; order Burkholderiales; family Burkholderiaceae_B; genus Candidimonas; species Candidimonas nitroreducens. Next base: position 182,093 of record NZ_NJIH01000011.1, on the reverse strand, counting down.
CGCAGGCCGCTGCCCGCGAGATTGCGCTGCAGCTTGGCGGTGGCGGCCGGGTCGATGTCGTACAGGCGCAGTTCGCGCAAGCCCAGCAAGGAGCGGAAGGCCTGGGCCTGGAATTCGGCCTGCGCGCCATTGCCGATCAGCGCCATGCTGCGCGAGCCGGGGCGCGCCAGGATGCGCGCCGCCATGGCTGAGGTGGCGGCGGTGCGCAAGGCCGTGGTCAGCGTCAGCTCGCTGAGCAGTTCGGGCACGCCGGTGCGCATGGATGCCAGCACGCCGCAGGCGCTGACGGTGGGCAGGCCCAGGCGCGTATTGCCCGGATGCCCGTTGACATACTTGAAGCCGTAGGTAGACGCATCGGCGATCGGCATCAGCTCGATCACGCCCTGCGGGCCGTAGCGCGCAACCCGCGCCGACTTGTCGAACTCGTTCCAGCGCAAGAAATCGGCACGCAGTGCCGCCTCCAGGCCTTCGAAGCAGGCGTCCAGGCCCTTGCGACGCACCATGGCGGCAATGTCGCCACTGTCCAGGAACAGGGTTTGCAATGGGGAGCTGGATCCAGTGTGTCTCATGGCGGTCTCCTTGAAATGGAATGAATGGAGCCTAAATGGCATATGGGAACTTGGTGGCATACAGGCTCTTGGCGCCTTCTACCCTCGGCCCACGGGGCTGGGCAAGCCGGACGCCGGGAAGCCGGGCCGGATCGGCCGGCACTTCCCTTGATTCCCACTTAGTTTGGATCCGCCGCGTGACAATGTAAATCGTCACTATTGTGCAGAATATGCTATTAAATTATGATTTTCGTCATAAAATAATATCGAAATGGCAGTGCATAATTTGAGCTGCCTGGATTTCCCGATTTCCCGATTTCCCGATTTCCCGATTTCCCGATTTCCCGATTTCCCGATTTCCCGATTTCCCGATTTTCCGATTTCCCAATTTCCCAATTTCCCAATTTCCCAATTTCCCAATTTCCAATCATCCAACCACGCTTTCAAGCCCAGGCCGCTCATGGACGCTACAGACCAGGCATTGATATCACTGCTGCGCAGCAATGCACGCAGCAGCGTAGCCACCTTGGCAAAAAAACTCGGGGTGTCGCGCGGCACGGTCAACAACCGTATCGCCAAGCTCGAGGCCGCGGGGGTGATCGCGGGCTACACGCTGCGGCTGCGGCCCGATGCCGAGCCACAGGAAATCCGCGCCTGGATGGGCATTGCGGTAGAAGGCAATGAAACCCGGGTGGTCATCGCCAGCCTGCTGGGCGAGCCCGGCGTGGCGGCGCTGCACGACACCAACGGCCGCTGGGACTTGCTGGCCGAGCTGCGCGCCGCCAATCTGGCGGAAATGTCGGAAGTGCTGGAACGCATCCGCCTGATACGCGGCATCAGCAGCAGCGAGACCAGCCTGCACTTGAAGACCTACCGGTATTTCTGAATAGCGGCCGGCGCCGCGCCGGCACGCGGATCCGAGCCGGCGCCGCATCCGCGAGCAATACGGCGCCATTGCACCGTGGCTGCACGGCGGATGCGTGGCAGCTGCGCGGTGAATGCGCAGGCTTGCGCGCCCCCGCCGGGGCCGCACCCCGTCTCGCCGGCCCTATGCGGTGGCGGAATGGCTCTGGATATATTCCCGCACTAACTGGGCATCGCAGTCCATGACCTCGACACGCTGCGGCAGATCGGCCAGGCCCTGCAGCTTGGCGGGGATGGGCGCGGACTCGCCGATAGCCTCTTCGATGGTGGCGCCGAACTTGGCCGGCAGCGCGGTTTCCAGCACCAGCATGGGAATGCCGGGCTCGACGTGCGCGGCCGCCACCTTGACGCCGTCGGCCGTGTGCGGGTCGATCAGCACGCCGCTGTCGCGGTGCACGTCGCGTATGGTCTGCAGCCGGTCGGCATGCGTGCTGACGCCGCTGACGAAACCATAGCGCTGCTCGAAGCTACTGCGCAGCGCGCTCAGGTCGAACTCGCCCTTATCGGCCAATTGCTGCCACAGCTCGCGCACGCGCGCCGGGTCGCGCCCTACCAGGTCGTAGACGAAGCGCTCGAAGTTCGAGGCGCGCGAAATGTCCATGGACGGGCTGGAGGTGGCGTGCGTCTGCTCGGCCGAACGCGGGCGGTACACGCCGGTGCGGAAGAACTCTTCGAGCACATTGTTCTCGTTGGTGGCCAGCACCAGCTTGCGTATGGGCAGGCCCATTTCGCGCGCAATGTGGCCCGACAGGATGTTGCCGAAATTGCCCGAGGGCACGGCGAACGAGACCACTTCGCCGGCCTTGCGCGTGCTGCGCAGCCAGCCCCAGAAGTAGTACACCACCTGCGCGGCGATGCGCGCCCAGTTGATGGAATTGACGGCGCCTACCCGATGCGCCGCCTTGAACTCCAGGTCGGACGACAGCGCCTTGACGATGTCCTGGCATTCGTCGAACACGCCGCGGATGGCCAGGTTGTGGATGTTCTCGTCTTGCAGGGTGTACATCTGGGCGCGCTGGAAATCGCTCATACGGCCATACGGCGACAGCATGTACACCGAGACCCCGCGCTTGCCGCGCAAGGCGTATTCGGCCGCCGAGCCGGTATCGCCGGAGGTGGCGCCCAGTATGGTGATGGAGGTGCGCCGCTTGCCCAGCACGTACTCGAAGACCTGGCCCAGGAACTGCATGGCCATGTCCTTGAACGCCAGCGTCGGCCCCTCGGACAGGCCCAGCAGCGTCAGGTCGCGGGACAAGGGCTTGAGCGGCACAATGTCTTCGGTGGAGAAGATGTCTTTGGTATAGGCCGCGCGCGTGAGCTTGTTCAGGTCGCCCTTGGAAATATCGGTAATGAAATAGCCCAGCACCTCGGTGGCCAGCGTGGCGTAGCTCAGGCCGCGCCAGGACTCCAGCGTATCGGCGCTGACCTTGGGCAGGAATTCGGGCATGGTCAGCCCACCGTCGGGGGCCAGGCCCTCGAGCAAAATATCGCAGAAGGCTTGCGGCTTCATGCCGCCGCGGGTAGACAGGTATTTCATGACAGGTGCTCCACGCGCAGGCGCGTAACCGGCGATTTCACGAACGGCAGGGACTGCACCTGCGCGATCGCCTTGTCGACCGCGCCCTCGCGCGCCCGGTGCGACAGGAAGATGATGTCGGCGTCGTGCTCGCCGTGCGGTTCCTGGAACATCGAATCGATGGAAATACCGCCATCGGCCAGGATGCGCGCCAGGTCGGCCAAGACCCCTGGCTGGTCGTGCACGCGCAGGCGCAGGTAGTAAGAAGATTCGACCTCGGACATGGGCAGAATGGGCGTGTCGGCCAGCGCATCGGGCTGGAACGCCAGCAGCGGCACGCGGTGCTCGGGGTCGGCCGCCTGCAGGCGCGTGACATCCACCAGGTCGGCCACCACCGACGAAGCCGTGGGCAGCGCGCCGGCGCCCTGGCCGTAGTACAGCGTGGCGCCGACCATGTCGCCGCACACCACCACGGCGTTCATGGCGCCTTCCACATTGGCCAGCAGGCGCTCGGTCGGAATCAGCGTAGGGTGCACCCGCAGCTCGATACCGTCGGGACGGCGCTTGGTGATGCCCAGCAGCTTGATGCGATAGCCCAGGCGCTCGGCATGCGCGATGTCTTCCTGCGCCAGGGCGGAAATGCCTTCCACGTAGGCCTTGTCGAACTGCACCGGAATGCCGAAGGCCAGCGAGGCCAGCAGCGTCAGCTTGTGCGCCGCGTCCACCCCTTCGATGTCGAAGGTGGGGTCGGCCTCGGCGTAGCCCAGGCGCTGCGCATCGGCCAGCGCCTCGCCGAACGACAGGCCGCGCACGCGCATCTCGGACAAAATGAAATTGGTAGTGCCGTTGATGATGCCGGCCAGCCACTGGATGCGGTTGGCGGTGAGGCCCTCGCGCATGGCCTTGATGATGGGGATGCCGCCGGCCACCGCCGCCTCGAACGCGACCATCACGCCGCGGCGATGCGCCTCGGCGAAGATCTCGTTGCCGTGCTTGGCCAGCAGCGCCTTGTTGGCCGTGACCACATGCTTGCCCTGGCGGATGGCTTCCAGCACCCAGTCGCGCGCCACCGTGTCGCCGCCGATGAGCTCGGCCACAATGTCGATCTCGGGGTCGCGCACGACGTCCATGCCGTCGCGCGTCAGCCGCACGCCCTCGCCCACCAGGTGGCGCGCCTTGTCCAGGTCGCGCACGGCCGCGGCCGCGACCTCGATGCGGCGTCCGGCGCGGCGCGCGATTTCTTCGGCATTGGCCGTCAGCACCTTCCAGGTGCCGCCGCCCACCACGCCCAGTCCGAGCAGGCCTACCTTGATGGGCTTCATTTGCTCAGGCCGTCCTTGCGAAACATTTCCTTGATGCCGCGAACCGCCTGGCGCGTGCGCTGCTCGTTTTCGATGAGGGCGAAGCGCACGTAGCCGTCGCCGTAATCGCCGAAGCCTATGCCCGGCGACACCGCCACCTTGGCGTCGGCCAGCACGCGCTTGGAGAATTCCAGCGAGCCCATGCTCTGGTAGAACTCGGGGATGCGCGCCCAGATGTACATCGAGGCCTTGGGGATGTCCACTTCCCAGCCCGCCTCGTGCAGGCCCTTGGCCAGCACGTCGCGCCGGTTGCGGTACTGCTCGACCACCCGCGCCACACAGTCCTGCGGGCCTTCCAACGCGGCGATCGAGGCCACCTGGATGGGCGTGAAAGTGCCGTAGTCGTGGTAGCTTTTTATACGCGCCAGCGCATTGACCAGCTCGCGATTGCCCACCATGAAGCCGACGCGCCAGCCGGCCATGTTGTAGCTCTTGCTCATGGTGAAGAATTCCACCGCCACGTCGCGCGCGCCTTCGACCTGCATGATGGACGGCGCCACGTAGCCGTCGAAGGTGATGTCCGCGTACGCCAGGTCATGCACCACCAGGATGCCGTGCTCGCGCGCCAGCGCCACCACCCGCTCGAAGAAAGACAGGTCGACGCACTGCGCGGTGGGGTTGCTGGGAAAGCCCAGAATCATCATCTTCGGCTTGGGTATGCTTTCCCGCACCGCGCGCTCGATTTCTTCGAAGAAGTCGGTGCCGGGCGTCATGGGCACCGAGCGGATGTTGGCGCCGGCGATGACCGCGCCGTAGATATGTATGGGGTAGCTGGGATTGGGCACCAGCACCGTGTCGCCGCGGTCGAGCGTGGCCAGCATCAGGTGCGCCAGGCCTTCCTTGGAACCTATGGTGACGATGGCCTCGGAATCGGGGTCGATCTGTACGCCGTAACGGCGCTCGTACCAGCCGGAAATCGCCTTGCGCAGCCGCGGTATGCCCTTGGAAACCGAATAACCGTGAGTATCGGGGCGGCTGGCCACCTCGACCAGCTTGTCGACGATGTGCTTGGGAGTCGGCCCGTCCGGATTGCCCATCGACATATCGATGATGTCCTCGCCCCGCCGCCGCGCCGCCATTTTCAGCTCGCCGGTAATGTTGAAGACATAGGGCGGTAAACGCTCGATACGGGGAAAGTTCGTCATGAGAAGTCCTAGGGGATGAACGTGCGGGCTCGATGTGTGCAGCGCAGCAAAAGTACTAATCTAGCCTAAGCGCAGGCCGCGAGCAAGCGAGCCGCAGACAGGCCGCCTGGAGGAAGCGCGCAGGCCTGGGCTGCTTTCCCGATTGTGCGCTGCGAACCGGCCGTCACGGGCGTGCGCCCCGGGCCACGCGTCCCGAACGCGGCCAGATAGTTTAATCCATACGAAAAAACTGCAAAACCGGGAATATCGTCAACGGAACGTCCGGTCAATTGCGCTATCATCGGAATGAATCAGGGAGCATTTTTGTGCAACTGCAGACCGAATCGAATCCCGCACTCAACACGGTAACCGCCTACGGGCGCGACTACATCGAAATCAACCAGGTTTCCTACGAGCACGCCGTTTATTTCGGGCCGCAAGGCGACATCCGCGCCTGGGAAGTCAAGACCACCGCAGACATCACCGCCGAGCAACTGCGCCTGGCGGCCGGCCTCGGCGCCGCCACCGCCGACCCGCTCGACTTCCTGGACGCCGGCACCGCCCCCGCCAAGCCGCCCGACGCCCCCGAGGTGGTGCTGGTGGGCACCGGCCTGAAGCAGCAATTCCTACCGCAACACGTCACCCGCGAACTCATCCGCCTGGGCATAGGCGTGGAAACCATGAGCACCCAGGCGGCCGCCCGCACCTACAACATACTAATGGCCGAAGGCCGGCGCGTGATCGCCGCCCTGCTGCCCCACGAGGAGAACACCCCATGAGCGCGACACGCCAGGCCGCCATAGGCAAGCCGCTGCCCTCTTTCAAGGCTCCCAGCACCCAAGGCGAAATCAGCCCCGAGAGCCTGCGCGGCAAGGCGGCGGTGCTGTATTTCTATCCCAAGGACAACACCCCGGGCTGCACCACCGAGGCACAGGATTTCCGCGACCATTACCAGGACTTCCTGGCCGCCCACTGCCAGGTAGTAGGCATATCCCGCGACTCGCTCAAGTCGCACGCCAGCTTCACCGAGAAGCAAAGCCTGCCCTTCCCGCTGATCTCGGACGATGACGAAACCCTGTGCAGCAAGTTCAATGTCATCAAAATGAAAAACATGTACGGCAAGCAGGTGCGCGGCATCGAGCGCAGCACCTTTCTGGTCGACGCCAATGGGGTGCTGGTGCAGGAATGGCGCGGCCTGCGCGTGCCCGGCCACGTCAACGAAGTGCTGCAGGCAGTGCGCGGCATTGCCTGAAACCGACAGCCCTTGCGGATCCGTACCGTCCCGCCCCCAACGTAACCCTTACACATAACCCTTCATAACCCGTCTTACGCCCAACCCTTGCAGCACATCGCCCGCCACAGCACCTACGCCGCACACCTCTTACGCACATCTCTTACCGCACCAGGAGCCGACACCATATGCCGCTACCCAAGTTGCCCACCCGCATGGGAGTACTGCTTGCGCCCAGCAACGATGCCGAGCCACAGGCCGACCCCATAGAGGCAGCAGCGCCGCCATTGCTGGCGGCGGTGCCCACGGCGCGCCAGACCAGCGCACCCGCGCCGGCGGCCGCCGCCGTGCAGCCGGCCTCCCCCGCTCCGGTCAGGCAGCTTCGGGCGGCCAAGAAAAAAACCCGGCTGCCGGTCGCCAAGCGCAAGCTGTTCGTGCTCGACACCAACGTGCTGCTGCACGATTCCAACTCGCTGTTCAAGTTCGAAGAGCACGACATCTTCCTGCCGATGATCGTGCTCGAAGAGCTCGATCATCAAAAAAAGGGCATGTCCGAGGTGGCCCGCAATGCGCGCCAGGTCAGCCGCTCGCTCGACGGGCTGGCCGGCGGCACGAAGGAACTGGACAAGGGCGTGCCGCTGGACGCGCTGGGCAACCAGGAAGCGCTGGGCACCTTGATGTTCCAGACTTCGGCCATGCAGGCGCGCCTGCCCATCGAGCTGCCCGCCGGCAAGGCCGACAACGTCATCCTCAGCGTGGTGCATGCGCTGCAAGACCGCTACGCCAAGCGCCAGGTCATCCTGGTGTCCAAAGACATCAACATGCGCCTGAAGGCGCGGGCGCTGGGCCTGCACGCCGAAGACTATTTCAACGATCACGTACTGGACGACTCCGACCTGCTGTACGACGGGGTGCTGCCGCTGCCGGAAAATTTCTGGACCAAGCACGGCAAGGACGTCGAATCCTGGCAACAGGGCGGCACCACCTACTACCGCGTCAAGGGCCCGCTGTGCAGCGAATTCATCGTCAATGAATTCGTCTACTTCGAGGGCGAACTGCCGCTGTATGCGCAGGTCAAGGAAGTCAGCGGCAAGAGCGCGGTGCTGGCCACGCTGCGCGACTACAGCCACGGCAAGAACAATGTCTGGGGCATTACCGCGCGCAACCGCGAGCAGAACTTCGCGCTGAACCTGCTGATGAATCCCGATTGCGATTTCGTATCGCTGCTGGGCCAGGCCGGCACCGGCAAGACCCTGCTGGCGCTGGCCAGCGGGCTGACCCAGACCCTGGAAACCAAGCGCTACAACGAGATCATCATCACCCGCGCCACCGTGCCGGTGGGCGACGACATCGGCTTTCTGCCCGGCACAGAAGAAGAAAAAATGCTGCCCTGGATGGGCGCGCTGGAAGACAACCTGGAAGTGCTGCACCTGGGCGCCAACGGCAGCGATCTCGCCGGCGCCGCCCCGGGCCCGGACTGGTCGAAGAATTCCACCATGGAACTGATCCGCTCGCGCATCAAGGTCAAGTCCATGAATTTCATGCGCGGCCGCACCTTCCTGAACAAGTTCCTCATCATCGACGAGGCGCAGAACCTAACGCCCAAGCAGATGAAGACCCTGGTCACGCGCGCTGGCCCCGGCACCAAGATCGTCTGCCTGGGCAACATCGCCCAGATCGACACGCCTTATCTTACCGAAGGCAGCTCGGGCCTGACCTACGCGGTCGATCGCTTCAAGGGCTGGCCGCATGCCGGCCACATCACCTTGCAGCGCGGCGAACGTTCGCGCTTGGCCGACTACGCCAGCGAGGCGCTGTAGCGTAGGCCGAGGCGGCGGCACAACCGGCCGCCGCCCCGCTGGTCAAACAGCCTTGCCGCGGCACCTGTGCCACCGCGGGCCGGCAGCGGCTTCAATGGTGCGCGGGCCCGTGGCCCAGCACCTTTTCCCACTTGGCCGATTCGTCGGCCACGAACTTCCTGAAGCCGTCGGCGGACATGGGGGAAGGCTCGGCGCCCAGGCGCAGCAATTCCGCACGCACCTTGGGCTGCGCCACAATGTGGTTGATGGCCTGGTTCAGCCGACTGACGATCTCTGGCGGAGTGCCCTTGGGCGCAAACACGCCGTACCAGGCGCTGGCCGCATAGCCCGGCACCCCGGCCTCGGCAATGGTGGGGACTTTCGGCAATGCCTCGGAGCGCTTCGGGTTGGCCACGGCGATCGGCCGCAGGCGCCCTTGCTGGACGTAGGGCAGCACGGTGGCCATGTCGAAGGTCATCGAGACGCGTCCGCCCAATAAGTCTGCCATCGCGGGCGAGATCCCCTTGTAGGGTACGTGCTGGATCTGCAGCCCGGCCATGGACTTCAGCAATTCGCCCGCCAGGTACTGCGAGGTTCCGACCCCGCCCGAGGCATAGGACAGCTTGCCGGGATGCGCCTTGGCATAGGCGATGAGGCCTTTCAGGTCTTGCACCGGCAGCTCGGGGTTGACGACCAGCATCAGGGTGCCGGTGGCCGCCATCGCCACCGGCGCGAATGCGGTGCGCGGATCGTAATGCATGTCTTTGTAAAAGAACGGGTTGGTGGCATTGGTGCCTATCGACCCCATCAGCAGCGTCTGGCCGTCGGGCCGGCTGCGGGCGACGAAATCGGCGCCGATATTGCCGCCGGCCCCGGGCTTGTTCTCGACGATGACGTTCCAGCCCTGCTCGGCCGACAAGCCATTGCCTATGGTGCGCGCCAATATGTCGGTCAGGCCGCCGGCCTGAAACGGCACCATCAGGCGGATCGGCCCGCTCGGGTAAGCTGCCTTGGCCGTGCCGGGCAGGCCCGTCAGCATCGCGGCCAGCGCCACCGCCACGGCCGCCAGCCGCCTGGCTCCCGGAATTCGTTTATCGCGAATATTCATGTTTCCTCCTTATGCTTATATACGCTTATAAGTTTGCGCATGGGCCAGCCCGGTGCCGGCTCATCAGTGCGTGCCATCCAGAATCGCGCCATCGTCGGCCAGGCGGCGGCGCAGCTGCGCCACGTCGACCTGGCGCACGTCGCCGCCCCACTCGCCGCCGGCCAGCCGGGCCGCGGCGGTACCGGCCGCCTGGCCCATGGCCATGCAGGGCCCCATGACGCGCACCGAGCCGTGCGCGGCCCGATCAGCCGAGACGCAACGTCCGGCCAGAATCACATTGGACAGGCCGCGGGGCACGAGGCACCCCCATGGAATGTCGTAAGAGCCGCCGTCGCGCACGGGTATGCGTATCTGGCCCGCGCCCGCCTGATGGATATCGACATGGTGGCTGCCTTTTCCTATACCGAGATCGCTCTTGCGCGCCTGCAGTACATCTTCTTCCGTAAGCGTCTGCAGTCCTTGCACGCGGCGCGTCTCGCGTATCCCTATGCGCGGCGCCATGCCGGAAAACACCGCATGCTCGAAGCCGGGCACGTTGCCGCGCATGAAACCCACCCCTGTTTCTATCTGCTGGGCCAGCGGCCCCAGCACGGCGCTCAGGGCCCCCGTTTCCAGCGCATTGACATTGGCCACCCGCGTCGAATTCAGGCACACCTCGCGGCGTGAGGCCGAAGTGGGCTGGATCATGATGAGCGCCGTGGGATACATGGCGCCATGCGCGATGGCGCCCGCCAGCAGCGGCCCGTCGCCCTTGATGAATACGGTGGGCTGCCCCTGGCGCCGCACTTCTTGCGCGATCTGCGCATCGCTGCGCCCGCCGCGTATGGCATCGCTTTCCCCCAGGGCGAAATTCTCGGGCGCCCGGCACAAATAATCGAGCAGCCCATCGGTATCCACGCCGCTCATGCGGAACATCATCGACAAGGGCTGGAATTCCCCGCCCGCGCCGCCCAGGTCGAAGCCCGCCCCGGCCAGCACCGCCAGGTCGCCATCGCCGGACGCGTCGATGAAGCATGGCGCCGCCAGGCGCACCGTGCCGCTTTTGTTCAACAGTCGTGCCGCCTGCACACGTCCGTCGTGCGCCTGCGCATCGAACAGCACGCTGTGCAACATCAGCGACACGCCATATTTATCCAGCAAACGTATCACGGCAAGCTTCATGACTTCGGGATCGAAGCACACGTACCAGATCAGCCGCCAGTCATTGAGCGGCCCGATATAGCCGCCCAGGCGCGCGCATTCGTCGAACAATTCCCGGCCCACGCCGCCGAGTATCCATTCTCCCCGGGCGTTCAAGGCACCATCCACCGCCATGCCCGTGAGCAGCTCGCCGCCAGGCATGGGGCCCGCATCCACCAGTACCGTACGGGCACCCGCCTTGGCCGCGGCAATGGCCGCACAAATGCCGGCGGATCCCGCGCCGACCACTACCACGTCGGCTGCTATTTCCTTGCTTGGGCTGCTTTCCATCGAATTTCCATAATATGAACATTAAGGCTTCGGTCGCCTATGGCGACCGAGCAGCAATCACGCCTGCGTGCCAATTATGAAATCCCGATGCGTAACCGGAGCGGCCGGTTTATCGTATATTTCCACTATATGAACAATCTGAAAAACCCCGCAGGCACGGCCGGCGCCCAGCTGCTGCAGCGCAGCTTCCTGGTGCTGCGGACGCTTTCCAGTCGCCAGGGCGGCTGGCGGCTGGGCGAACTGGCGCAGTACTGCGGGCTGCATCACTCCACCCTGCACCGCATCCTGGCGGCACTGGGCCGCGAAGAAATCGTGGCGCGCGACCCGCATACCCACCACTACATATTGGGCAGGCTGGCCTACGAATTGGGCGTTGCGGCGCAGCCCCGCTACGATTGGCGCGCCATGGGCGCCCAGGCCCTGGACAGGCTGGCGCGGCATACCGGGGACACGGCGTTTCTCAACCTGCGCAGCCGCCACGAGACCGTCTGCATCGACCGCCGCGAGGGCCACTACCCGATCAAGGCGCTCACCGTGGAAGTAGGCGCGCGCCGCCCACTGTGCGTCTCGGCCGGTGGCGCCGCCATACTGGCATGCCTGCCGGCCGGCCAGGCCCAGGCCCTGATGGAGGACAGCCGCCCCTATCTGTCGCGCTTTTCCGCCGGACGCATGGACGCCATCGTGCGCTTGCTCGAAACCTCGCGGCGCCTGGGCTACGGCTACAACCGCGACATGATCGTCCCGCGGGTCAGCGCGGTGGGAGTAGCGGTCATGGATCCTGCCGGCACGCCGGTGGCGGCACTGAGCATCGCGGCGATTTCTTCACGGCTGTCGGGCGCCCGCCTGCGCGAGGTCGTCGACACGCTGCGCGGCGAGGCCCGCGAACTCGAACTGCACCTGGCCGACGGCGCCCCGGGCGCGGCGCCCGCACCCGCCGAGTAGCTGGTGAGTAGCTGGTGAGTAGCCGGTGAGTAGCTGGTGAGTAGCTGGTGAGTAGCTGGTGAGTAGCCGGCCGACCCAGCCGTCCGGCAGGCTCTAAAATAGCCGTAATACACGTAATACACATTACGCCAGCGTCATGCCGGTTCGCCACGCGCGCCCAGCCGCCCCTACCCGCACACGCGGACAAGCAGGCCGGACGCAGGCACGTGCCGGCCGGCGCGCCCTGAGCACTTTTTCGAGTTTCATATGAGTTCGCACACCTCCAGCCTTCCCGTCGGCATCACCCTGGGCGACGCCGCCGGCATCGGGCCGGAAATCATCGTCAAGCTGCACGCCGAAGGGCTGCCCGCACCCACCGTCGTGTATGGCGACGCCGGCGTGCTGCGCGCCACCATCGCCGCGCTGGGCCTGCAAGAGCGCCTGCGCGTGCAAGAGCTGTCGGCGGCCGACGATGTGCCGCTGAACGGCGCCGGCATCATCGCCGTGCACAACCGCTGGCAGCCGCTGCCGGCGGATCTGGCACCCGGCAGGCTCAGCCCGCAGGCGGGCCGCGGCGCCTACGAATACCTGTGCCACGCCATCGACGATGCCGGCGCGGGGCGGCTGCGCGCCATCGTCACCGCGCCTTTGAACAAGAAGGCCATGCAGGCCGGAGGCGCCGACTACCCGGGCCACACCGAGATCCTGGCCGAACGCACCGGCACGCAGCACTATGCAATGATGCTGGCCAACCCCGAACTACGGGTGATACTGGTGACCATCCACATGGCCCTGGCCGAAGTGCCGCGCCACATTACCCTCGAACAGGAACTGACCACGCTGCGGCTGGCCGACCTGGCCTGCCGCCAGGCCGGACTGGCCGCGCCACGCGTTGCGGTGGCCGGCCTGAACCCGCATGCCGGCGAAGACGGCCGCTTCGGCCGCGAGGAAATCGAGGTGATCGCGCCGGCCATAGCGCAAGCGCGCGCCGAAGGCATAGACGCCAGCGGCCCCTGGCCCGGCGACACCGTGTTCATGCGCGCCCGCCAGGGCGAATTCGACATCGTCGTCGCCCAATACCACGACCAGGGCCTGATCCCGGTCAAGTACCTGGGCATAGACCACGGCGTGAACGTCACGGTAGGCCTGCCCTTCGTGCGCACCAGCGTGGATCACGGCACCGCCTTCGACATCGCCGGCCGCGGCATCGCCGACCCGCGCTCGCTGCGCGCCGCCTACGACATGGCGCTGGCCATGACGGCCGGGCAACAGCCGGCGTAGGCCGGCTGAAGGCGACTGAGCTGGCGTGCCGGCCCGGCCTGCCAGCAGATAAACCGCTGAATCGCGCTTTATTGTGGCGACGCACATGCAGCCCCACAGGAGCCCTTGCGGCGCGCATGCCACTACCCCCGTAGGAACCCGCGCGCGGCGCTACATCACCGACGTGAAATTCAGGAAGCGCGTGCTGGCGCCCTGGAAGGTCAGGCGCACGCTGCCGATGGGGCCGTTACGCTGCTTGCCGACGATGATTTCGGCGGTGCCCTTGTCGGGCGAGTCGGGGTTGTAGACCTCGTCGCGATAAATGAACAGGATCAAGTCGGCGTCCTGTTCGATGGCGCCGGACTCGCGCAGATCGCTCATTACCGGGCGCTTGTTGGGGCGCTGTTCAAGGCTGCGATTGAGCTGCGACAGCGCGATCAGCGGGCAGTTCAATTCCTTGGCCAGGCCCTTGAGCGAGCGGCTGATTTCCGAAATCTCGGTGGCGCGGTTCTCGCCGGCCGAACTGGCCGACATGAGCTGCATGTAGTCGATGATGATGAGCCCCAGCTGGCCGCACTGGCGCGCCAGGCGGCGCGAGCGAGCCCGCACCTCCATGGAGCTGAGCGCCGGGGTCTCGTCGATGTAGATCTGCGCTTCCTGCACCTGCTGCACCGCATGGGTCAGGCGCGGCCAGTCGTCGGCGGTCAGCTTGCCGGTACGCATGCGATGCTGGTCGAGCATGCCGACCGAGCCCACCATGCGCATGGCCAGCTGCACCGCGCCCATTTCCATGGAGAACACCGCCACCGGCAGGCCCTGCTCTATGGCCACGTGCTCGCCGATGTTCATGGAAAACGAGGTCTTGCCCATGGACGGGCGCCCGGCCACGATGATCAAGTCGCCGGGCTGCAGGCCCGAAGTCATGCGATCCAGGTCGGTGAAGCCGGTAGGCACGCCGGTGACGTCGGAATCGCCCTCGCGATGGTACAGCTCGTCGATGCGCTCGACCACCTGTGTCAGCAGCGGCTGTATGTCCTGGAAGCCGGATACGCCGCGCGAGCCTTCCTGGGCAATCTGGAACACGCGCGACTCGGCCTCGTCGAGCAGCTGGCGCGCCTCTTTGCCCTGGGGGTTGAAGGCCGCGGCCGAGATCTCGTCGGCCACCGAGACCAGCTTGCGCAGCATCGAGCGCTCGCGCACGATCTCGGCATAGCGCCGGATGTTGGCCGCCGAGGGCGTGTTGTGCGCCAGCGCGTTCAAGTAGGCCAGGCCGCCGACTTCCTCGGCCTTGGCGGCACTGGACAGCGATTCGTACACAGTGACCACGTCGGCCGGGCGCGCCAGGCCGATCAGGCGCGTGATGTGCTGCCAGATGATGCGATGGTCGTAGCGGTAGAAATCTTCTTCGCCCAGGACGTCGGTGATGCGATCCCAGGCGGCGTTGTCCAGCAGCAGGCCGCCCAGCACGGACTGCTCGGCCTCGACCGAATGCGGCGGCACCCGCAGATAGTCCAGCTGCGGATCGCCGCTCAGCGGCGCGCCGCCCGCCACCGCACCGTTCATTGTCTTGCTCTCTGGCATTGCCACCTCGGTTTGCTACGGATTCGCATTCAACAGCATAGCTGCGTTACTTCGCCTTGCCGTACTTTGTATTGTTTCCGGCTTTGCGCCTGATTCGCTTAACGCGCTTGCCGTTCTGATTGCAAACCCGTAGACGCATAGGGAAACGGAAAAAGAAATAGCCGGCATACGCCGGCTATAGTGTAGCGGGTGCAGCGGCATGGCCGGCGCCTGTGCGCCGCCCTTGCCGGATCAGGCCATTTCGCCTTGCACCACCAGGGTAATGTCGACCACCACGTCGGCGTGCAGGGCAATTTGCACGGGGTACTCGCCCACGGCCTTGAAGGCGCCGTTGGCCAGGCGCACCTGCGCTTTTTCCACCGACTCGAAGCCCTGCTTGTGCAGCGCCGCGGCGATGTCCATATTGGTGACCGAGCCGAACAAACGGCCGTCCACGCCCGACTTCTGGGAGATGGTCAGCGTCAGGCCCGAGAGCTTCTCGCCCAAGGCCTGGGCGGCGGCCAGCTTCTCGGCCTGCACCTTTTCGAGTTCGGCGCGGCGCGCTTCGAACTCTTTCAGGGCGGCGTCGGTGGCACGGCGGGCGATCTTTTTCGGGATCAGGTAATTGCGGGCATAGCCGTCGCGCACGCGCACGACTTCGCCGAGGTTACCCAGGTTGACTACTTTTTCGAGCAGAATGACTTGCATGACGTAGGCCCCGGATTAGTGGTGATTGTCGGTGTAAGGCAGCAGGGCCAGGAAGCGCGCACGCTTGATCGCGGTGTCGAGCTGGCGCTGGTAGTGGGCCTTGGTGCCGGTCAGGCGAGCCGGGATGATCTTGCCGTTTTCCTGGATGAAGTCGCGCAGCGTGTCCAGGTCTTTGTAGTCGATTTCCTCGACGCCGGCCGCGGTGAAGCGGCAGAACTTGCGGCGCTTGAACAGCGGATTTTGCTGCGTGAATTTGCGCTTTTCTTTGCTTTTCTTGAAGAAAGCCATGATGTGCCTCTCGGTTTCAGGGGAGCCAAGCAGCCCCTGGATATTTTCCATATGGCGAACCGCCCTGCGATTCGCACCCAATCAAAACTCAAAACTGCGGTTGCGGCCTAGACCAGAACCGTGGCCCCTCCGGCATACGTCCGGTTCGCCTGCTGGATATGCACCACCAGCCTGCTGGAACCCTTGCGGCTCGGAGCCAGGAAGCCCTCGATCGACAGCACGGCGCCCAGCGGAGTGTCCGCCAGCAGCAGCGCCACGTCGCCCAGGGCCACGGCAGGAACCGTCAACTCGACCCGGCGCGGATGGCCGGCCTCCATGACTTCGGACTCGTGGTTCAGCAGCATTTCGATAGCCGGCAAGCCTGCCGGGGTGTATCGCAGCGGCTTGACCTCGAACGCCGTGGCGGTCATGGCGAGCTGGTTCACGCTTGCGGGCACGGACGCAACAGCCTGCGCCTTACGCCGCCGAAGTGGTTTCGGACGACGCCTTGCGGGCCTCTTCGCGCTCGACCGACTTCATCATCAGCGACGGAGCCGTCTGCGCCTTCTTGGTCTTGATGACCAGGTGGCGCAGAACCGCGTCGTTGTAGCGGAAGGAATGCTCGAGCTCATCGAGAATCGCTTGCGAGCACTCGATGTTCAGGCAGACATAATGAGCTTTGACGAGCTTCTGGATGGGGTAGGCCAATTGGCGGCGACCCCAGTCTTCGGTGCGATGCACCTGGCCGCCGCTGCCGGTGACCATGGTTTGATAGCGCTCGACCATAGCGGGCACCTGCTCGCTTTGATCGGGATGCACAATGAACACTACTTCGTAGTGGCGCATGAACTACACTCCTTGAGGATGTCTTCCGGAAACGCCGAGAAATGCCGTGCACCGGCAGGCCATGGGCCAAGCCGCGCGTGAATATGCGTAGAAACGCATGAATACGCCAGGTACACGTAATGAAAAGGCGCCCGAAAGGGGCAGCCCGTCCCTCCCAACACCGGGAAGAATCGAGCAAGAAACCGTCTATTTTAGCATGTTGAAGCGCGCGTGTCCGGCCGCGGCCACGGCCGGCACGACAGGCTCAGCCTTCCACCACGGCGTAGGCCGAATGGTTGTGGATGGATTCGAAATTCTCGGCTTCAATGTGGAAGCGTTGCACCCCGGCAACGGTCTTGACCTGCGCCGCCACGTCGCGCACCAGATCTTCGACGAATTTCGGATTCTCGTAGGCGCGCTCGGTGACGAATTTCTCGTCGGTGCGCTTGAGCAGGCCCCACAATTCGCTGGATCCTTGTTGCTCGATGCGGCGGATCAGGTCGTCGACGTTGGCCTGGGCCGGATCGCCATAAGCCACGCGCACCGTGACGTGCGAGCGCTGATTGTGCGCGCCGTAGTCTGCGATGGCCTTGGAGCACGGGCACAGGCTGGTAACCGGCACCAGTACCGCCAGCTCGAACGCCACGGCGTCGCCCTCGGCGCGCGCCGTCCAGGTGAGCTCGTAGTCCATGAGGCTGGCCACGCCCGATACCGGCGCGACCTTCTCGATGAAATACGGAAAGGACGCGGTGATGTCGCCCTTGACGGCGTGCAGCAGCGGCAGCATGTCGCGAGCCATGTCGCAGAACAGCGCCGGCGTCATGGGCCGCGAGCGATATTGCTCGAGCAGCGCCACGAAACGCGACATGTGCGTGCCTTTTTCCTCGGCCGGCAACGCTACCGTAAGCTCCCATTGCGCCACGGTGGGCATGGCCTGCCCGCCCGCACCGGCCACCAGCATGGGGTGGCGCACGCCGCGTACGCCAACCCGCTGGATGGGGATATGGCGAGTGTCGACGCTGCTTTGCACGTCGGGCATGGCGACAAGGGGATCAGTCAGAGAATTCATGTGTCACAAACCTGGGGGATGCGGCGCCGGGCACGCTCCCGAAAAATGGCAAACTTTAGATTATGCAACAAACTGCGTCGGGCCGTTCGCCAAAACCCCAACGCAATCAG
This sequence comes from Candidimonas nitroreducens, assembly GCF_002209565.1. Taxonomy (GTDB): domain Bacteria; phylum Pseudomonadota; class Gammaproteobacteria; order Burkholderiales; family Burkholderiaceae_B; genus Candidimonas; species Candidimonas nitroreducens. Next base: position 164,292 of record NZ_NJIH01000011.1, on the reverse strand, counting down.
CACATTACACCACAACCTGAGGGTCGGAAGCGAGCCATAAGCTTATTGTCCGCCGGCGGCGCTTGCCTGTTTGGCGCCGAATCGCGGTGCCAGCACGGCCTGGAAGCGCTCGCGCACCGAGCGCTCGATGCCAGCCGCGTCCAGGCCCAGCCCGCGCAACAGCGCGGCCTGCTCGCCATGGTCGATGAAGGCGTCGGGCAGGCCCAGCTGCAGCACCGGCAGGCACAGCCCGTGCGCCCCCAGCAGCTCGGTGACCGCGCTGCCGGCACCGCCCATCACACAGGCCTCTTCGACCGTGACCAGGACATCGTGCTCGGCCGCTAGCGCCAGCACCAGGGCCTCGTCCAGCGGCTTGACGAAACGCATGTCGGCCAGCGTGGCGCCGAGCGCTTCGGCCGCCGCCAGTGCCGCCGGCACCAGGGTGCCGAAACCCAGGATGGCGATGCGCCTGCCCTGGCGGCGCAGCACACCCTTGCCCAGCGGCACGGTTTCCAGCCCCGCCACGACCTCGGCCCCGCAGCCGGCGCCGCGCGGATAGCGCACCGAAGCCGGCCCCGGGTGCTGGTAGCAGGTACTTAACAGCAGCCGCGCCTCGTTTTCGTCCGACGGCGTGGCGACTACCATGTTGGGGACGCAGCGCAGGAATGCAATATCGTAATTGCCGCCATGGGTGGCGCCGTCGGCCCCGACCAGCCCGGCGCGATCCAGCGCGAAGGTGACGTCCAGGTTCTGCAAGGCCACGTCATGGATGAACTGGTCGTAGCCGCGCTGCATGAAGGTGGAATAGATGGCCACCACGGGCTTGCGGCCCTCGCAGGCCAGGCCGGCAGCGAAAGTGACCGCGTGCTGCTCGGCGATGCCGACGTCGAAATAGCGCTCGGGAAAGCGCTGCTCGAACTCGACCAGGCCGCTGCCCTCGCGCATGGCGGGGGTGATGCCGTACAGGCGCTCGTCGGCCTGCCCCATGTCGCACAGCCAGCGGCCGAACACCTGGGTGTAGGTCTGGCGCGGCGGCGTCTTGGGCTTCTGTATGCCCACGCTGGGGTCGAACTTGCCGGGCCCGTGATAGAGCACCGGGTCGGCCTCGGCCAGCTTGTAGCCGTGGCCCTTGCGGGTGACCACGTGCAGGAACTGCAGTCCGCCCAGCGCCCGCAGGTTTTCCAGCGTCGGCACCAGGGCGTCCAGGTCGTGGCCGTCGAGGGGCCCCACATAGTTGAAGCCCAGCTCTTCGAAAAAGGTGGCCGGCGAAACCAGGCCCTTGGCGTGGCCCTCGACGCGGCGGGCGAATTCCAGCACGGGCGGCACATGCTGCAGCACCGCGCGCCCGACGTTCTTGGCCGCGGCGTAGAAGCCGCCGGACAGCAGGCGCGCCAGGTAGCGGTTCAGGGCCCCGACCGGCGGCGAGATCGACATGTCGTTGTCGTTGAGCACCACCAGCAGGTTGACGCCGGGCGTGACGCCCGCATTGTTCAGGGCCTCGAAGGCCATGCCGGCGGTCATGGCGCCGTCGCCGATTACGGCGATATGGCGGCGCTGCAGGCCCAGGTTGCGCGAAGCCACCGCCATGCCCAGCGCCGCCGAGATGGAAGTGGACGAGTGGGCGGTGCCGAAGGCATCGTATTCCGACTCGCTGCGCTTGGGAAAGCCCGATATGCCACCCTGCTGGCGCAGCGTGGACATCCGTTCGCGCCGCCCGGTAAGTATTTTGTGCGGATACGACTGATGGCCCACGTCCCACACGATACGGTCGTCGGGCGTGTTGAAGACGTAGTGCAGGGCGATGGTCAGTTCCACCGTGCCGAGATTGGAGGATAGGTGGCCGCCGGTCTTGGAGACCGACTGCAACACGAATTCGCGCAATTGATCCGCCACGTCCTTGAGATCGCGCCGGCCCAGGGTGCGCAGATCGGAAGGAGACTGGATTTGGTCAAGCGTAACGGTAGTCATGAGGCAATAGGCAAATTCTCGGCAAGCGCCGTGTAGCGATCTTGGGGCCGGGCGCGGCTCGCGCCGCGGCCACCTTCCCGCTTATTTTAGAACGTATAGAGCACGGACGCGGGCAGCGGGCATCAGCGATCCCGGCCGACGATGAAATCCGCGATCTGGCCCAGCCGGCCGGCGGCCGCGCCCAGCGGCAGCAGCGCGGCATGCGCCTCTTCGCGCAGGCTGTGCAGCAGCTCGCGCGAGCCATCCAGCCCCAGCAGCGATACATAGGTGGGCTTGTCGCTGGCGGCGTCCTTGCCCGCCGTCTTGCCCAGCGTAGCGGTGTCGGCGGTTACGTCGAGAATGTCGTCGACCACCTGGAACGCCAGGCCCACGGCCGCCGCGTAGGACTCCAGGCTGACACGCACGCTCGAGCTGGCGCCGGCCACCACCCCGCCCAGCAGCACGCTGGCACCCAGCATGGCGCCGGTCTTCATGCTGTGCATGGTCTGCAATTGGTCGCGCGTCAGCATGCTGCCCACGCTTTCGCAATCTATGGCCTGGCCGCCGGCCATGCCGTTGCTGCCGGCGGAATGGGCCAGGATCTGCACCGCCTGCACGATCAGCGCCGGCGCAATCGGCATCTGCGCCAGCAGCTCGAAGGCCAGGGGCTGGAGCGCGTCGCCGGCGAGCATCGCGGTGGCCTCGTCGAATTGCACGTGCACCGTGGGGCGCCCGCGCCGCAGCGTGTCATCGTCCATGCAGGGCAGATCGTCGTGCACCAGCGAATAGGCATGGATGATCTCGACGGCCGCGGCGGCGTAGTCCAAAGCCATCTCTTGCGCCGTCGAGGCCGTGCCGGCCTGCAGGCAGACCTCGCCGGCCGCATACGCCAGCATTGCACGCACCCGCTTGCCGCCGCCCAGCACTGCATAGCGCATGGCCTGGTGCAGTCTGCCGGGCACCGTGCCGGGCTCGGGCAGCAGGCGCTCCAGCACCGTCTCGGTGTGGTGGACGCGATCCGACAGCCAGGAGGAAAATTCGAGTTGCCTGGCGCCCATGTTATGGCTCGTCGGCGGCATCGAGCGGGCGCAGCAGATTGCCCTGCAGCACCTTCACTTGCTGTTCGGCGGCGTCCAGCCGCTGCTGGCAGATGCGGGCGAGTTCCACCCCTTTTTCGTAGGCCGCCAGGGACTGATCCAGCGCCAGCGTGCCGTTTTCCATCTGCGCCACCAGCGCCTCGAGCTGCGCCAGCGCGGTTTCGAAGTCCTGGGGCAGGCCTTTCTGAGGCAGGCCGTCCTGCCCGCCTGGCCCGGTGGCCGCACCCTTGCCGCTGCTGTTGTCTGCCATTGCGATCATCCTGGAATATTACCCCCCACGCCGCGCCTTCGGCTTGCTGCCCCCCAAGGGGGGGCGCTTTTTGCCTTGGGGCGGCCCGGCGGCAAAAAATACCCCCCACGCCGCGCCTTCGGCTTGCCATCCACCTCGCGGCTTTGCATGCCGCTCGGATTCGCCAGGCATGACACAGTCCGCAGGGACTGTGTCGTGTCCGGGCTCATCCCCCAAGGGGGAGCTTTTTGCCTTGGGGCGGCCTGGCGGCAAAAAATTCAATGCGCGGCCGTGCCGCGCCTGTATAACGGAATTGTAAGGGATGCGCCCCGGCCCCATTGCCGGCATGGCTATAGGTCTTGTTTTTTAAGAGAAAAATTAGGGTACAATTTTCGGTTTCGGCTGATTTCCCACTAGCCGACCCATTTTTTCTTCGCACCGGACACACCACAAACACCAGGCGCGCAGGCGATGCGCGTGGTCTAGCGCTGTCCGGTTTTCATCCTTGCGGGGGGGAAAATTATGACCGATATCGGTCAAGTGGCGCATCTGACGCCTGCACGTACACAGCTCCCGGTCGGCAGCTACTTCGACGAAGTCATATTCGCCAAAGAACAGGAACTCATCTTCAAACAGTCGGCCCTGTATGTGGGGCACGAAAAACTCGTGCCCGAAGTGGGCGACTGGCGCACCCTGGCGCAAGAGCGGGCCGGCCGGGTGCTGGTGCGCAGCCCCGAAGGCGTCGAACTGCTGTCGAATGTCTGCCGCCACCGCCAGGCCATCATGCTGGGCGGCACCACGGGCAACGTCACCGACCCGCGGGCCTCTTGCGGCAATCTGCGCGACACCGGCGGCAACATCGTCTGCCCTGTGCACCGCTGGACCTACAGCCAGCAGGGCCAGCTCATAGGCGCGCCGCTGTTCGAAGACAAGCCCTGCTCCGCCCTGCCGCGCTTTGCGCTGCACAACTGCCACGGCCTGCTGTTCGAAGGCCCGCGCAGCCCGGCGCAAGACCTGGCGGCGCTGTTCCAGCGTCCCGAATTCGATTTTTCCGATTACGTGCTCGACCACGTCGAGGTGCACCACTGCCACTACAACTGGAAGACCTTCATCGAGGTCTACCTGGAAGACTATCACGTGGGCCCGTTCCATCCGGGCCTGGGGCAGTTCGTCACCTGCGACGACCTGAGCTGGGAATTCTCCGACTGGTACAGCGCCCAGCGCGTCGGGGTGCACAAGGCGCTTACCCAGCCCGGCTCCAAAGTCTATGGCGACTGGCACGACCGCTTGCTGGAATACCGCGCGGGCGACGCGCCCGAGTTCGGCGCGGTGTGGGTCACCTATTTCCCCACGCACATGATCGAGCTCTATCCGCACGTGCTGGTGCTGTCCACTCTGCACCCGGTCAGCCCGCAGGAAACGCTCAATATCGTCGAGTTCTACTACCCCGAAGATATTGCCGCCTTCGAGCGCGATTTCGTGCAGGCCCAGCGTGCCGCCTACATGGAAACGGCCGTGGAAGACGACGAAATCGCCGAGCGCATGGACGCCGGCCGCAAGGCCCTGATGCTGCGCGGAGCCAATGATTCCGGCCCATACCAGTCACCCATGGAAGACGGCATGCAGCACTTCCATGAATGGTACCGGCGCCTGATGGGGCCGGAAGCCTGAAGCCCCGGGGTCAACCGGGCACGCTGCCCTTGGCCACCGGCCGCGACGGGTCGCTGCACCATTCGCTCCAGGAACCGGGGTACAGCGCCGAGCCGGTCAGGCCGGCCAGTTCCATGGCAAACAAATTGTGGCAGGCCGTGATGCCCGAGCCGCACTGATGCACCACGCGCTGCGCGGGCAGGCCCTGCAACAGCGCGGAAAATTCGGCGCGCAGTTCCTGCGGCGCCTTGAAACGCCCATCGGCGCCGAGATTCTGCCCATTGGGACGATTCAGGGCACCGGGGATGTGCCCGGCCACCGGATCCATGGGTTCGACCTCACCGGCATAGCGATTGGCGGCGCGCGCGTCCACTACGGTAAAAGCCGGCTTTTCCAGGTTCGCCGCCACGGCCTGCGCATCCACCATGGGCATGTGCGGGCGCTGCCCGCCGCCGGCACCCGTCGGCGCACCGGAGGCTTGCGCCGCCGGATTGCGCCCAGATCCGCTCTCTTGCGCACCGCCGGCGGCCTGCCAGGCCTGCCAGCCGCCGTCGAGCACGGCCACGTGCTCGTGGCCCAGCCAGCGCAGCATCCACCAGAGGTGTGCCGCGAACATGCCGCCTTGCGCGTCGTACACCACCACCCGGGTGTCGGGCGTCAGGCCGCAAGCCTGCATCAGCGCCGCAAAATCGGCCATGGCCGGCAAGGGATGGCGCCCATTGCGCCCGGTCTTGGGAGCGGCCAGCTGGGTTTCGTTATCCAGGTAGACGGCGCCGGGCACATGGCCTTGTTCGTAGGCGCGGCGGCCGGCGGCGTGATCCTGCAGATCGTGGCGCACGTCGAACACCAGCCAGCGCCCCTTGGAAAGCGCCGCCTTCAGGTCTTCGGCTTGCATGAGTACATCAGACATATTGTGGTCTCCTATTCCGCGGCCGCAGCCGCCGTGGCCTTGGCCGTTGTCGTGGCTTCGACCTCGCGGACGATGCGGTCTTCGGTGTATGTGCGCCAGATCGACAGCAGGCCCGACGCGATGATCAGCGCGATGCCGCCCCAGGCGATGAGATCGGGCCAATCGCCCCAGAAAACAATGCCCAGCAGGGCAGCGAAAATAATCGTCGTATATTGCAGCGCAGCGGTCAACAGCGCCGAGCCCAGGCCGAAGGCCCGAGTCATGGCCAACTGCCCGATCATGCCGCTGCTGCCCAGGGCCACCAGCACCAGCCACGCCTTGGCACTAAGCGGATTCCAGCCGCCGAACCCGAATCCCACCATGCTGCTCAGGCACACGCAGCACGAGAAAATCAGCACCGTACGCCATTCCGGCTCGCCTATCCTGCCCAGTTCGCGCAGCTGCATCATGGCCACGGCCGACATGGCCCCGGCCGACAGCCCCAGCGCCGCGGCGAGCAGGTGGTCGTGCTGGACGCTGGGACGCAGGATCCCCACCACCCCCAGGAAGCCGGCCACCACGGCCAGGATGCGCACCGGATCGCGCTGCGATCCGCCCCAGCCGAGCATCCAGCCGGCGATGAACAGCGGCGCGGTGTAGTTCAGGCTGATGGCGGTGGACAGCGGCAGATGCGCCAGGGCATAGAAGCCCAGCCACATGGATGCCACCCCGGCGACGTTGCGCCACAGGTGCGCCCGCCAGCTCGTGGGCGCCAGGGTGCGGCGATAATAGCGCGCCCAAAGCAACAGGCAAAGCACCGACGGGACACCGCGAAACAGCACCACCTGCGCCAGCGTAGCCCCGAAATCCACCGAGAATTTGACGCAGGCGCCCATGATCGCAAACATGACGCAGGCCAATAACATCCAGAGCGACTGCATGGTTCAACCGGGACTCGTTGGGAAGGACAGGAAAACAGGGCGAGGAAAAGCCGATACTATAACCTCGCGGGATGGATCATAATCCGTATCCGCTTCCATACGGCGGGGCGGCCCTGCAGCGGGCACCGCGGAATCGTGCATGCGCCCGCTTTGAAACGCGGCGACCGCCCCCATATTGGATATTCCAAAGATTGTCGCCATACACCGTACAGAATTTTCGTATCACAGGGGGATCCTGGCAATGAAACGCATCGTGTTATTCCTGCTCACCAACCTGGCCGTCGTGCTGGTGCTGAGCGCCACCATGAGCGCGCTGGGCGTGGGCCGCTACCTGACGGCCAACGGGCTGGATCTGTCGCAGCTGCTGGTGTTCGCCGCACTGGTGGGCTTCACGGGCTCGATCGTCTCGCTGCTGCTCAGCAAAACAATGGCCAAGGCCAGCACCGGCGCCCGGGTCATAGATCCGCAGGCGCCCGCCAATGCGCGCGAGGCCTGGCTGGTCGACACCGTCCACCAATTGGCCGACCGCGCCGGCATCGGCCGCCCCGAAGTCGCCATCTACGAAGGCGCACCCAACGCCTTTGCCACCGGCGCCTTCCGCAACGAGGCGCTGGTGGCGGTTTCCACCGGCCTGCTCGAAAGCATGAACGAAGAAGAAGTCACCGCGGTGCTGGGCCACGAGGTCAGCCACATCGCCAACGGCGATATGGTCACCCTGACGCTGATCCAGGGCGTGGTCAACACCTTCGTGGTGTTCCTGGCCCGGGTGGTAGGCTATTTCGTCGACCGGGCGCTGCTCAAGAACGAGCGCGACGTAGGCGTGGGCTACTACGTCACCGTCGTGGTCTGCGAACTGGTCTTCGGCATCCTTGCCTCGGTCATCGTGGCCTGGTTCTCGCGCATGCGCGAATACCGCGCCGACGCTGGCTCGGCGCGGCTGCTCAGCTCGCGCGAGCCCATGATCCATGCCCTGGCCCGCCTGGGCGGCCTGGAGGCCGGCGAACTGCCCAAGACCTTCGAGGCCTCGGGTATTTCCGGCGGCCGGGCGATCAGCGCCCTGTTCGCCTCGCACCCGCCCATCGCCTCGCGCATCGCCGCCCTGCAGTCCGCGCCGCTCGCCTGAGGCCTGCTCCGCTTTTAGGGTGCACAGGCCCTAACCATGTGCCGGAACGGGCCGGCCCGAGCGGCCCGGCGCGGCCCGCTCGGGCCGCGCCGCATGAAGCCAGCCCCATGCGGCCGTGTCACGAATGACACAGCACGAATGGCCGCTGCAGCCATGGCCGTTGTCATGTAAAGGTTTTCGGCGCAAACTAACGGGTTCCGTCCGTGGATCCGCGCAAAGGAATCCACGAGCGCACGATCCTGCCCGGGCATGCCCGCCGCAGGGCTGTTTTCCACGTTCCCCGGCCAGGGCCGCCGGGCTTCGATAAGCATTGCCTATGACTGAAGTACTCGCACTCCTGGATTTCGGGGGCTACATCGCCCTGCTGCTTTGGGGCGTGCACATGGTGCAAAGCGGCGTGCAGCGCGCCTTCGGCGCCGCCCTGGACACGGCGCTGGGCCATGCGCTGGGCACGCGCCTGCGGGCCTTCGCCGCCGGCCTGGGCATCACCGCGGCGCTGCAGAGCAGCACCGCCACCGGCCTGATGATCACGGGCTTCGCCGCCGGCGGCCTGGTGGCGCTGACCCCGGCGCTGGCGGCCATGCTCGGCGCCAACGTCGGCACCACGCTGATCGTCCAGCTGCTGTCCTTCAATCTGTCCGCGCTGGCCCCGGTGCTGATCCTGATCGGCGTGTGGCTGTTCCGGCGCCACCAGCCCGGCCGCCGGCGCGACCTGGGCCGCGTCTTCATAGGCCTGGGGCTGCTGCTCATCTCTTTGCACGAGTTGGTCACCCTGTTCTCTCCCATCCAGCATTCCGAGCTGCTGCAGCTGATCCTGGGCGCCCTGGCCTCGCAGCCGGTCATCGCCCTGCTGCTGGCCGCCGCCCTGGCCTGGGCGGCCCACTCCAGCGTGGCCGTGGTGGTGCTCATCATGTCCCTGGCCGCCCACGACGTGGTCACGCCGGCGGTGGCCTACGCCCTGGTGCTGGGCGCCAACCTGGGCACCTCGGTCAACCCGCTGATCGAAGGCGTGACCGACAGCGACCCGGCCGCGCGCCGCGTGCCGCTGGGCAACCTGGGCCTGCGCGTCGTCGCCTGCTTCCTGGCGCTGATCGTGCTGCCCTGGATACCCGCCATGATGAGCTTTCTTTCCACCGACCCGGCGCGCGCCGTGGCGAATTTCCACACCCTGTTCAACGTGGCCGCGGCGATCCTGTTCCTGCCCCTGCTCAAGCCCTACTCGCGGCTACTGGTGAAATGGCTGCCCAAGCGCATCGACCCCAACGACCCCGGCAAGCCGCTGTACCTGGACGAAGCGGCGCACGAGGTGCCGGCCGTGGCGCTGGGCAACGCCGCGCGCGAGGCCCTGCGGCTGTCGGATATGCTGCAGACGCTGATCAACATCACGCGCGCCGGATTCCGCCGCGACAACCGGCAGCGGGTAGCCCAGGCCCGGGAAATCAACCACGCCATCAGCCATCTCGACAACCTGATCACCACCTACCTGGCCACGCTGGATCACGACAGCATGAGCCAGGACGACCAGCGCCGCCTCGACGAGATTCTTACCTTTTCGTCGAACATCACCCACGCGGCCAGCATCACCACCACCGGCTTGCTGGGCCATACCGGCACCCTGCGCAAAAAGGGCTGGACGCTCAAGCCCGAACAGCGCGAAGAACTGACTGAAGTGCTGGATCGGCTGCTGCGCAACCAGCGCCAGACGGCGGCCCTGTTCGTCGCCGAAGACCTGAAAAGCGCCCGCCAGTTGGCCGTCGAGAAAGACCACTTCCGCAATATCGAAGCGGCGGCCGCCGAGCGCCACCTGGATCGGATCAAGTCCGGCCAGCTGGATTCGGCCGAACTGGGCTCGCTGTACCTGGAGATCCTGCGCGATGCCAAGACCGTGAATTCCTACCTGGTGGGCGCGGCCGCCTACCCGGTGCTGGCCAAGCACAACGAACTGCTGCCGAACCGCCTGCGCGAAGTGCAGGCATAAGGCCCCTCGGTTGCCTCTCGCCACGCAACTAGGTAGCCCCCCATTATTTAAACAACGCCACTTTAAGGGGGAAATTGCCATTCACATACGCTAAAATTCGCCGTCCGAGACGCGCTTATATTCACGTGCCAGAGCTAATTCCATACTATAGTCCGTTACGGTATCCTGGGGGGAAATCGTGGTTAGCTCCTGAGCTTCGTGAATGGCTGGCCAGGGATAGTCGAGCTGAGTTGGTCGAGCTTTTTGCGGGAGGAGCCTACGCATCATTACTCGCCGTATTGGAGGGGTACGTACATCGAGCGATTCTAGTGGAAATCGACCCAGCAATTTGCGCTCTGTGGCGCACGGTGTTTTCAGCTGACGCTAGAAAATTATGCTCTCGAATTCGAGGCTTTCGCTTCACAGAAGAGAGCGTTGAAGAGTTGCTCGATAAAAAATTCAGAACAGATGTTGGGCTCGCTTTTCAGACGATTGTAAAGAATCGTGCTAGGCGAGGGGGTATTCTTGCTGATGGAGCAGGAATACTTCGAACAGGAGAACGCAATAAGGGAGTGTCATCCCGATGGTATCCTCAGACTCTAATTGATCGCATTAAGCGCCTCAATGAATATGCGAACAATTTTAAAGTGATTGAAGAGGATGCTCTCGAATACTTAACGCTCTTGCATCGTCGGCGCCACCCTGTAAAGCTTTTCGTTGACCCACCATACACAAAACTATCTGAACCTGGAGTGAAGCCACTATATAGATTCAATTATATCAACCATGCAAAATTGTTTGGAAAACTTCATCAAACATCGCATGATATTTTAATAACATACGATGATAGCGATTTTGTTAGAAAGAAAGCAACGCAACACGAATTCAATATTAAGCGCATTTTAATGCGCACTGCTCACTCCGTAAAGAAGCACGAGCTATTATTAACTAGACGATAATGGTGGCTCATCTTCCAACTGAAAAAGATCAAGCTGACGAGGAAGTGTATACAGTGACACCTCCAAGGTCATTGACGATCCTTCTCTACTGCCAGTAATACGTGCCCGGACTGCCGAATCACCTCTTTCACCCACAGAGATTTCCCCCGAATCAGTTGTCCAATTATCCTGTGTGAGGCTCACCGAGACTCTCAAAACGCGCTCAGTCTTGGATGAGTGCTCTCGTTTGTCTTCCCATCGACGAGTGACCGCACCACGTCGATCCACTGACTCAAGCGAGGGAGCAGTGATTGCGGCCGAATCGTCTTCAAAAAGATTTCCAGACTCAGCGAATAGCCCAATCCGGGATGGATTTGCCGTCGCGACCAGAACAATGCCATTCTCGAAGCCTCCAGACTGAATACTCTTTCGTTTTTTTAATCGATTTAGTTCGGTGCGACTGATTTTTAATTGGCGCAATATTCCATCTATGACTTCCTCGACATCAGAGAGCTCTTCAAGCAATTTGTCATGGCCACGAGCGTCAAGCGCCTCGATTGCCTCCTCAACAAGCTTTTCTCGTAGAGCGAGCAACAAGTCATCACCTGAAAGGCGAACAATTTTTGCTACCTCTCCACCAGAGGTTATTTTACCCGGCACACCATCACGCACTAGCTTATGAAATTCCCGAGTTTCGTCCAATTGATCGAATGGTTGAGCAATATCGATTTGCGCCTTAGTTTGTATGAGCTGATAATAAGCATGAGACAACATGCCGCCCTCCAAATAGACTACAGCATCAATCTTTTTTGCAAGCGCCCCAACTGTTTCTAGTAGATTTTTGTTTCGAAGTAGATCATTATCGGCCGGTTGCAGCCGAATTTGCTTAACTTGAGAACGCTCCCGCTCCGCTTCCGCCTTTAATTGCTCTACATCTGCGGCATTCTTAATTATCAAGGTTTTGTCCCAAGCCGCTTTGCGCCGCCTGGATGCGTTTCTATGCCGCTCTTGAACTAGATACGGCTCATGGTACCAAGGGAATATCGGCTGCGATGAAAATCTTAAAGGCACGCCAACAAACCACATAATACTCAGTGGCTCGCCAGACATTTCTGCAATGCGGCGAGACTGGAGTGCTATTTCACGGATCCATTCATCTTTGCTAATGGCTCTCCGCCAGTCGTACGGCGCCGCAAGAGCCCTGCGTACCCATTGGCCGTCGTGATCAGGGGCAATACAAAATCCCTTGTAAAATTTCTTGTATTGGATGGAAAATTTTTTGGAATCAAATGTTGAATCAGAAGCTAATGAGCCTTTTTTTGTATCGACAATTATCTTATCGTGACTGTTGTAATAGAGCCCTTCCGGAAGACCCCATAAGCATTCGATATGAACCTTTCTCACTCCTGGAGCGGCATAAGCAAAAGCAGAACTAACGGCTGGGATGAAGTTGTGAAAGATGAATGCAATTGGCTCGCTAATATTTGCCTGCTTAAAATTTTCGAGAGTGCCTTTCAAAAACTCCAAGGCAGCTCGGCTGTCGCGCACCTCGCACGTGCGCGGCAGAAGTTGACGCTTTGTTTGCTCATTCGTTTCTATATCCGTACGAATAACGAGTGAGTATTCACAAAGCTTCTCTATGTCGCGAAGGAGATCACAAGGAATTTCACCAAAAATGATCTTGGAGAGGACACCGACATCATCCAAGACAAATATCGGGCATGATGGCATGCCGAGCTTTTTATAGATTTCGACGTTTTTAATTTTATGAAACTTTCTTGCGTGCTCTTCTGAAATCTCTTTCAAACATTCAAGTGTCGGTGTAGTGCCCTTCTGGCGTTGTAGCACTTTAGTTTGTGCAGTTGGGTCGAAGCCATCTCGCTTAATAGCTTCATCCACCTGAACTAAATAAACAGCTTTGCCATCCCAAACCCATTCAAAATGAACTCGCGTATCACGTTTGTATGCCCACCATGCAGCAGGCTCAAGCGCACGCGAAATTGACACGCTGAGCGTGCAGCTCAAGGGAAGGGAGAACGCCGCGTCGTTCTGACGACGACGCCATTGCCGCAAATTGATCTGAAAATAAGGATCCGGTACCGGCGTTTCAACTTCGCCAAGCCAGTCTCGAGCCTCCTGTACATACTGTCTCTCGTCCGATAAATGCCCCTTCGCGGCGATCGGAACCACAGCACGTTGAACAATTAAGCAAACCTGCTCAGACGACAAACCTAGGGACAACGCGATCTGTTGGAGGCATATTTCGAGTGCACGAGCAAGGTCGGTGACAGTAGTCTGCTCAGAATGAAATCGCCCTCGTTGCGCGATTGTTTCAGTAACACCTGATGAGCGAACCCAAACGGTGGTACCGCCAGATATTCCAATGCCATTTAACGCACCAGCCATGCGAGCCGCCCACCATTTGATACACTGGGCCTTTTTTCTAGGCGTCGCTCGGGAATAATCTTCGTACAGTTTGGACGAAGCCACAATAAATGGAAGTGTCCAAATACTAGGGATGCAACTCAGCCCATAGGCTTTTTGCCCCACGAGTTCCTTCGTGATTAGATGTGCCGGAACAATTCGAGTATTGGTCGCGTCTACGATCGTTATCGGGCGTTGCGGTTGAATAGCCACGACTATGAAGACCGAGTGGATGTCCCAAATAGCACGTTTGCGATTTCATGCAGCTTTGCGACTGCTTGATCACCAAAGTACCCTATAAGAAAGCCTGTTCCAACAATGCCAGGCGCTCGACTCTGTACAGCAAAAGAAATGAGTTTGCTCTGTATTAGCGCACCGATCGCGAATGCAACGCTTGCAGCTATTAATGGTGAGATAAATCGCCAGAGCCGCCGGTCTTCGTGCCAATACCCTCTTGCCACAACTCTATAGAGATACTTCAAGCAAAACACGGTTCCGCCAAGTAATCCAGCCGCTGTATAGAAGCCGTAGATGCGAAAAACCTTTGCCTCAGAGGCGGTTAGTTCGAGCCATTTTGGGATATAACCTCGCCATACCACGAAAATGAGAACTAGCGAGAGTGATGCAACTGCTACCGTGTAGACTGCCTCAATGCTTATCTGTCGCCAAGCAGTACCACCTGTATATCGCGTTTGCCATTGATATTGCTGCCGCCCATCCGTGGGATCTCCACTGTCCGGCCCGGGCAAGCGCAATTTGAGCTCATTAGACTCATTAGACGTATCGCCTTTAGACTTCAGCGCCATGCCCGAGTCGAGAGAGCCAACACCATCCCTTGCTGCACTTTCACTTGCAAATTGGCCAGTGCCGCCGTTTGATTTAGCAACGCCGTATTCGGACTCCGTCTGTCTCCTCAAGACATCGTCATTCATTTTCGGCGGCAGTTTCGAACACTGGCATCAAAGCCATAGCCGTAGCCGAAGCCACATCCAGCCGCGGGCTTTTGTGGTAGTCCATTTCCTCGGCGCTCAGTCCAAGTTTGTACCCGATTAGACGTCGGAAAAACTGAGATACAGATGCATCCAAGATGGCAACCCGCACATGTGTTGGATTTGCAGCGATGTCAGGGAAAAATGCCAGGTATTCACTACTGCCGACAACTTGGGCAATGTCGGCCACATTCATCATATGAAACACGATGCCAGATGAATCTAAATCCTCAACATCGATACCATCAAACGGCACTATGTGCAGATGAGCATGGTCGGTACCACAGCCGGTAGCCGACCCTTCATGGTTTGCTCCATGTTCAAATGCAATCACAGAACCGTAGGCATCGCGCACCTTTCCAGCTATATCTGAGACAAATGCGCCGAAATTACTGCTTCCGTAGTGGGCGCGGAGTGACACACAGTGCTCGTTAGGGACGATAAGCGTCCACCCTTCTACCAATGATCCGATTGAAGGGATGGCAAAGTAACGCCCATCACTGGCCAACTTCGTGTCAGCTACGCCGAAGGATTGCTGGTTTTCACTTACCGCGCAGAATCTGCACCTATTTTCCATTTTTGCCCACCGCTGTTCTCGTTGTATGGTAGCACTTGTTTACTTTACGAAGATCGATCGGGCACTAAGTCGAGGCTTCGTACCTCGTCAATTTGAAAGGATTGAAATAGGGTAGATACACGTCCAATTACAACACGCTCAGAACATCACTTGTGCATGAAAGCCCAGCATGGCTCCACTTAACTCTTTGATTCTGAATAAAAATTAGATTTTGGTCAAGCTCTATCAGCTCATCAATATGCCCGAGCAGATGCGATACGTTGCAGCCAAACTACCCTGCCAACAGCACCGCTCCAGGCTTGAACTCGTCCTTGAAATATCTTTTACTTCATGCCATCGGGCAGCCGTCGGCAAATTGACTATCAAGTCACTACCACTTCGGCTCGAAGGAGCAACCTGGTTTCACTTTAGTTTTTTACCACGCATTGCACCACTCACACCCTATAAGACAGTTGAAGATCATAGTTTCATTTCAACCCTCGTCTTCGCGCCCGCCGGACAGCAGCGAAGACGGGGAAATGCCAAAGCTGGCGCGGAAGCGCCGGGTGAAATGGGACAAGTCGTTGAAGCCCGCCGCAAACGCGGCGGCCGACACCGAAGCGTGCCGGCCTGCGGCAAGCCCGCGCCGGGCCAGATGCAATCTTTCGCGGATGACGTGCTGCTCGAAACTGCAATCGGCATAGCGCTCGAACAGGCGATGCAGCGTCCGCACCGACATCCCCGCCGCCGCAGCCGCGCCGCCGGCGTCCAGCTCTACATCGGCGATGTGCTGCGCGACATGGCGCAACACGGCCTCGTAGCGCGCACGGGCAATGGCGGCGGCGCCCTGCGCGCCGGGCTGCTGGCTCAAGCAGCTGGCCACATAATCGGCCACGCTTTCCAGCAGCAAATGTGCGTGGGAATCCGTAAGCGGCTGCGCCCGCTCGGTCAGCATTCTCAGCGTGTGCGCGATCAGCGGCGTAAGCACGAAGTCCGACGCAATGCGCACCGGGCCACGCCAATTCGCCAGGCTGCGCGTGCGCGCAGCCAATAGCGACTTGGGCAGCATCACGATGCGCCGGTCGACTTCTTGAGGGAAAAACAGGCTGAATGGCAGGCCGCTGTCGACGATGCCCACGTCGCCGGAGTTCAACACCACATCACTGCGGTTCTGGGTAAGACGGCTCTGGCCACGGTATTGCAGGCTGACCATGAGGTAGCCGCCGTCGGTGCGGCCGACCTGTCGCGGTGTACGCGTGACTTCGTGGCCGGACGAGCGGAAATTGACGAAGCGCGCGCCCACCTGGTTCAGGCTGCTGATGCTGCCGCGAAACAGCCCCCCGCCCACGGGAGGTTCCTGCATCGTCATGTCGACGTCCAGCACCGCCTGGCAGATGACGTCGTTCCAGTAATCGACCCGCTGCTGCCTGGAGCCTTGGGCCTTCCACCGGCGCCAGTCCTCGGCGCACCGCTGCGACTGCGATTCCGATTCCATGTGTCTAGGGCCTGTCGCCCGTGGCGCTGTCAGTCATGTCGTGTGGCACGCAAGGCCAAGACACCAGCGGGCAGCATCAATCAATATAGTGGCTGAAACCGCGCCAACCGTGGCGCAGCAGTGTTCCGATCGACAGCCCGGGCCGGCTATGGCTCAGGCGCCACGTAAGAAAGCATGCAAACGATTATACCGACAGAGAGACTCGAACAAGGCCGCAAGGTCGCCGACACCTGCGTGCACTTCGGCTTCTGTACCTCGGTCTGCCCGACCTACGTCCTGGATCACGAAGAGAACGACTCGCCGCGCGGCAGAATCGCCCTGATCAAGGACATGCTTGCCGAAGGCGGCAAGCCCCCGGCGGCCACGGTTCTCCACGTCGACCGCTGCCTGTCCTGCCTGTCGTGCGCGACCACTTGCGCGGCCGGCGTGGACTACCGCAGCTTGATCGACACGGCGCGCGAATACATAGAGCAGTCCGGCGTGCGCCCCTTGAGCGAGCGCCTCAAGCGCAAGGCGCTGTCGTACATCATGACCCATCCGCGCCTGCTGAGCGTCGCGACGCGGGCGGCTCATGTGGCAGGCGGGGCCGCCGCACGCCTGCCGGGCACTCTGGGCACGCTCGCGCGGCTGTCCAACGCCAGGGCGGTCGGCGCATTCGCCGCCCGCGGCCTGGGCCCGGACGAAGGCATACGCGCCGGCTCCCTCAACGCCGGCAAGGTGACCCTGCTGGATGGCTGCGTGCAGTCCGCACTGGGCCGCGAGATCAACGACGCAGCGCGCCGGCTGCTGGGCCGCATGGGCATAGAGGTGGTCGACAGCGGCCTGGCAGGCCGCTGCTGCGGCGCGCTGGATCTGCACCTGGGTCATCGCGGCGCCGCACAGCGGCACGCCGCGCGGCTGGTGGACACCTGGCACACGCTGCTGGAACAAGGCGAAATCGAAGCCATCGTGGTGACGACCTCGGGCTGCGGATCCGTCATCCGGCACTACAGCGAGCTGTTCCAGGACGACCCGCCGCGCCGCGAACGCGCCGCGCGGGTCGAGCAGGCCTGCGTGGACATCACGCAATTCCTGAATGCGCGCGCGCAGGATCTGCCATTGACAAGCCCCATACCGGCACGCGTCGCCTATCACGACTCGTGTTCGCTCAAGCACGGCCAGAAAATCACGCGCGAGCCGCGGGCGGTGCTGGGGCGCGCCGGATTCGTGGTGGCGGACATCGCCGAAAACCACCTGTGCTGCGGCTCGGCCGGAACCTACAACATCCTGCAGCCCGAAATCGCCGCAAGGCTCGGGCAGCGCAAGGCCGGCAACATCGAAGCCGTACGACCCGACATCATCGCGGCGGGAAACATGGGATGCCTGGTACAGATATCCCTGTACACCGACATACCGGTGGCGCACACCGTGCAGCTGCTGGACTGGGCCGCAGGGGGGCCGCCGCCCCGAGGCATGGAATCTTTCACGCCGGCGGCGCAGCCCGCCGACGAACATGCCGAAGACCCGCTGCACAACGGCGCGGCGAGCGCCGTCCCCGAAACTTCCGATCTGCTTTGGTAAGGAGCCACCGCTTTGGACACCGCCGCATTTCCCGCCACAACTCCGGCCACGCCGCAATCCAGCCTCGACGCATTCTTCAAAGACATGCGCGGCGAGCTGGGGCCCGACGCCGTCTCCACCGCCGACGCGACTCTGGGCCGCTACGGAGAACACACGCTGCCCAGCCCGGACAACCGGCCGGCCGCCGTGCTATACCCGGCCTCGACCGCCGACGTCCAGCGCATCGTCCTGGCGGCGAATCGGCACAAGGTTCAGCTGTTTCCCATCAGCACCGGGCAGAACATCGGCCTGGGCAGCAAGTCCCCCATGTGCTCCGGGCAGATCGTGGTCGATCTGGGCCGCCACATGAACAAAGTGCTCGAAGTCAATGAGACCCTGGGCTATTGCGAGGTGGAGCCCGGCGTCAGCTTCCAGTCCCTGTACGACGAACTGAACAAGCGCGGCAGCCGCCTCATGATGTCCCCGACGGCCGGGCCACCTCAGGGCAGCCTGCTGGGCAATGCCCTGGACAAGGGCGGCGGCGGCGGCGCGGCCGCGGATCATTTCGGCAGTGTCTGCGGCATGGAGGTGGTGCTCGGCAGCGGCGATCTCATCCGCACCGGCGACGGCAGCCTGGAGGCCGCCGAACACCTGAATTGGCACGTCTCCAAGTACAGCTTCGGGCCGGCGCTCGACGGACTGTTCACCCAATCCAACTACGGCATCGTCACGCGAGCCGGCATCTGGCTGATGCTGCGCCCGCCTCACATCGAACCGTTCTTCTTCAGCGCGGCCGACGATGACGACCTGGACGAGGTCATCGAACTCGTGCGCCCGCTGAAGCAGACCAACTTCGTGCCGACCCAGATCCGCGTGACCAACGATCTGTATCTGATCGCGGCGGCGGAAAGCAACCCCGAATATGCCGCTACGGGCGGGCGCAAACAGATCAGCGACGAAGCCCGGCGGGCCTTGCAGCACAAGCACGGCCTGGGAGCCTGGAACATTTCCGGCGCCCTCTTCGGCGCCAGCAAGCAGGCCGTTGCCCCGCAGATCGACAGGCTGCGCGCCCATTTCACCAAGTCCTCGAAGATCCGCTACATCCCGCCCGAAGAGGCGCAGGCCGTGGCGCCGCTGGACATCGCCCGCAAAAACTACCTGGGCATGCCCAGCGACGGCGAACTGCGCATGCTCAACTGGCGCCCCGGCGGAGGCACCGCCTGGTTTCTTCCCGGCATGCCCATGAACGGGCAGATCGCGCACCAGATGCAAAAACATTCGCGCGAAATCTGCCGCCAGCATGGCCTGGAATACATGGTCTCCAACGTTTGCGGGCCGCGTTTCGCCCGCGGCGTGCATACGCTGGTATTCAATCGCAGCGACCCGGACGAGGCGGCCCGCGCCGACCAATGTTATCGGGCACTGGCCGCCAGCTATGCCGAAAGAGGCGTCTTCGTCGGCCGCGCCCCCACCATGTACCAGCAGTTCCATCAAGAGCAGCGCATGCCCGGAATCGTCCAGGCGTGCGACGCCATCAAGCGCGCCCTGGATCCCAACGGCGTCATCGCACCCGGCAAGTACGGCATGCGCTAAACATCCCGCGGCGCCGGCGAGCCGCCGGCCTCCAGGCGCCGCGCCATCACACTCACCAGGAGACAGACATATATGACGCCCATCAAGACGGCCGCCGCCGCGGCTTTGGCCCTGTGTACGCTTGCGGCCGCAAGCCTGTTCCCCGCATCCACCGCGGTCGCGGCAAGCTATCCGGACAGGCCGGTGAAAATCGTCGTGGGATTTCCTCCGGGCGGCGGCAATGACGTACTGGCCCGGCTGCTCGCCGAGCGCCTGCAGACGCAAATGGGCCAGCCCTTCGTGGTCGAGAACCGCCCCGGAGCCAACGGCTTCATCGCCTTCGACGCGGTCAAGCGGGCCAAGCCCGACGGCTACACGCTGCTAATAGGCCCCAGCAGCGGCATGACAGTCAACCCCGCCGTGTACAAGAAGCTGCCTTACGACCCCACCGCCGATTTCGCCCCCGTCAGCATGATAGGCGGCTTCCCCTTGCTGATCGTCGTCAACCCATCTACCCCCTATCACAAGCTGCCCGACCTGATGCAGGCCGCCAGGGCCAAGCCCGGATCCATAGACTACGGATCCGCTGCGACCTCATTCCAGCTGGCAACCGAAATGTTCGCGCAGCAGGCGCATCTGCGCTTCAATCATATCCCTTACAAGGGCAGCGCCCAGGCGGTTCAGGCGGTGCTCGCCAACCAGGTGCCCATGACCTTCGGCGACAGCGCCGCCGTCATCCCGCAAATCCGGGCCGGCAAGCTGCGGCCCCTGGCTGTCACCACCGGCAAGCGGATCGCGTCGCTGCCCCAGGTGCCCACCGTCGCGCAGGCGGGCGGGCCCGACTACCAGATGCTGCTGTGGTCGGGGCTCTTCGCTCCCGCCGGCACTCCCGCCCCCATCGTGGCGGCGCTGCAGCAAGGCGTCCAACAGGCGCTGCACGACCCGAAAATGCAGGCCAGCCTCGGCAAGCTGGGCATCGAGCCCATAGGCAGCAGCGCGGCCGAACTGGCAGCCACGATCAAGAGCCAGATCGCCCAGTACACCAAGGTGGCGAGGCAGGCGAACATCAGCATCCAGTAATTTGTCCGCAGTCCGCGCGCAGGCCGCCTGATCAGGCGGCCTGCGCGCTTACCGCCGCGTAGTCTTCGTCGGACAGCACTACCGTGGCGGCCGCCACGTTCTGTTCCAGATGGGCGACCTGGCTCGTGCCGGGAATAGGCAGTATCACCGGCGAGCGTTTCAGCAGCCAGGCCAGGGCAAGCTGACCGTGCGTGATGTTCAACCGCCGGGCAATCTGCGCGGCCGCCGAGTCGGGGCCGGTCAGTGCGCCCGCGGCCAGCGGATACCAGGGGATGAAACCCATGGCATGCTGCTCGCAGTAATCGAGCACGGCCTCGCTCTGCCGGTCGCTCAGGTTGTAGCGGTTCTGCACGGTGGCGACCGGGAAATATTTCTGCGCCGTCTCGATCTGGGCCATGCCTACTTCGCTCAGGCCCACATGGCGTATCAGGCCTTCCTTGTGCATTTCGGCAATGGCCTCGAACTGCTCGGCCTCGGGCACCTGAGGGTCGATGCGGTGCAACTGCCATAGGTCGATGCGCTCCAGCCCCAGGCGGCGCAGGCTCATCAGCACGCACTGGCGCAGGTATTCGGGCCGGCCCAGCGGTTTCCAGATGTCGGGGCCGTGGCGCACCAGCCCGCCCTTGGTGGCGATCACCATGCCGCGGTACGGATGCAGCGCCTCGCGGATCAGGTCTTCGCTGACGTACGGCCCGTAGCTGTCGGCCGTGTCGATGAAATTGACCCCCAGCTCGGGCGCCCGGGCCAGCGTGGCCCGGGCCTGCGCCAGATCGGCCGGCTCGCCCCAGATGCCCTTGCCCGTGACGCGCATGGCTCCATAGCCCAGGCGGTTGACGGCCAGATCGCCGCCGATAAGAAATTGCCCGGCCGCGGCCGCCGGTAGTTGCGTAGTCATGCTGATATTCTCCTGGACGATGTCTGCGCATGCACGAAGCTTCCCGGATGCACGGAGCCGCTCTGTTCCGGAAAGGCCTGGAAGCGGCTTGCCATGACGAGCCCGCATGCGCAATGCGCGGGGATGAGGCCCACCCCCGTTATTCCCAGCGCGCTCGCCAGGTAGGCGATCGAGGATGCGCTGGATTACCTCCCCAATGTAGCATCTGAACGGGCAGCAATGGCTAGGGGGCGTGCCGCTAGGGGGCATGCCCGCCCCTGGCGGGCAGCCCAAAGACGAAAGTGTCGATGAATAGCCGTCGCAGGTAATGGGCGGAAGAAGCCTCGGGCGCCAGAGCTCCGCCAGCTGGCCGTTCTGCTCTTTGCACCCGGTTGCCTGCCCGGGTCAACCGCCAGCCCGGGTTCGACACACAAGCCCCGCAAATCTGCTAGAATGCCTGTCTTTCTGGGGACGTAGCTCAGCTGGGAGAGCGTCGCGTTCGCAATGCGAAGGTCGGGAGTTCGATCCTCCTCGTCTCCACCAGAATACACGCCTGACTGTTCTCAGTCGGGCGTTTTTTTGGTTAGATTCCCACGTACACCCGGCCACACAAATCGCAGGAATCTGTTCTCTGCTACCGTCGCTTCAAAGTAACAATTACAACATTCATAGCCCTGACGGTGGAGAATGATGAACAGCCACTGCCGGTTGCTGAAGTTTCCCGACAACCTCATCGAGGCCATCACACAATCGAAGCTGCTCATCAAGAGCCGCCTCGTAATGCCTCACCTTAGATAAGGCTCGTTCGCCGCTTGGTTTGCCAAACGACCACATCAGACGCTTATATTTATGAATATTCTCTCTGATTGTGGCATTCGCCTTGAGCAGTTCCTCTGATTGAGCACCTCCAATAGCACCTGAGGCCTCCAATCTCTTAAATGGGAAAAGGGCAGCCCCATCAGGAACCCTCTGCACCATCCGGTTAAACATTTCCGACACACATTGATCTGACTGACTCTCGACATACTCCAAAACTATCGGGGCAACTTCAACAAACGGAGTCCCATCGCTTTCACCCTCCCCATCCGAAAACACAGAGACCCTCCCTTCCTTGCTATATGCCTCCTGATACGCCGGCCCGATGACCTGCCGCTCCGTATGATAAATCTCACCCCGTGTGACATATCCTCTGCACAGAACACCCTCAGTCAAGAGCCTCAGGACGGAGCCCCAACAGTAATGGATTAAATTTATCAATCCCGCAGGGGAGATTTCACTGGAAACAATCACGCAGTCAGATATCTGGACTACTCGAAAATCAAGGTTTTTCCTTACTCGATGCGCCGCAGGACAACACACCGGCCCATAGGCGTCGAACACACTTCGAGCCTCAGTTGGCCCAAGTGTCTGTGCCAAACGTAAGAGATCGTCCAAAGACATGTCATCATGGCGCGATGCTCTGTTAACCAAATTTTTGAACCCGAGAATGTCAACGAATGCAACAAATTTGTCAGAGAACTCTGCCACCTCTCTCTCCTATGCTGTAGCGGCCTGACCACGACAGCCTATCTCGCACAAGGCAAAGCTGGGAAAACCTGTGGGAACAAACCTCCATGTGAATCAGGGGCAATTCGAAAACCTCCAGCGGTGATCAGAGCCCAAAAGAGATTCGGAAAAATAATCGCAGGTACGTTGCCTGGTTTTCTCCCCCGAACGTCAATCAGGCAACGACCTGCACAGTGCAAGGTCATGCCTAAGCGTTCCACATCTCACCCAACACCTCACCTGTTGCAGCGCCAGCTCCGCAGCGGCATCCGCCATATCTAAAGGATACTTGTATTTGCGCAGTATGCGCTTAACCATCAACCGCAGGCCGGCGTGCCGACTCAATGCTGGACAAGAAACGCTTTACCCTACCGCGACACCCATAGCACGGCAACCAGTGAACAGGAGAAGCCAAACTCCCGCAGCTTCTCAGCTCAATTCCTCAGCCTTGTAAAATCGATATCATTTATATAAGGTGATATCAAACATGGCAAATGAAGGATTTGCATCATGGCCTCTATCACCGTCAGAAATATCCCCGAGGAAGTGCATCGCGCCATCCGGGTTCGGGCAGCCATGCATGGCCACAGCACCGAGGCAGAGGTTCGCAGCATCTTGGAACAAGCCGCAAGGCCCGAGGGGCGCATCAAGCTTGGTTCGATGCTGGCTTCCATCGCCCGCGAGGCGGGCAGCCTGACCCACGCCGAAGTCGAAACCATCAACCGGCAGCGCGACAAGACACCGGCCGAACCAATGAGCTTCGAATGCTCGTCATTGATACCAACGTAATATCCGAACTCTGGAAGGCCCAGCCTGCACCCCAGGTGGTGGCATGGATGGGCGCGCAAATGATCGAAACGCTGTATTTGTCCGCCATCACCGTGGCTGAACTGCGTTTCGGCCTGGCGGCCATGCCGCAAGGCAAGCGCCGGGCCACCTACCTGGAGCTGCTGGAGCGCAAAGTGATCCCGGCCTTCGCCGGGCGCGTCCTGCCCTTCGGCCTGGACGCATCGCGGGCCTATGCCGAGCTGATGGCAGCCGCCAGGGTGGCAGGTAACGCCATAGGAAAGGCCGACGGCTACATCGCGGCCTCGGCCGCCACGCGCGCTTATACCGTCGCCACACGCGACATCAGCCCCGTTGAAGCAACAGGGCTGGCCATCATCAACCCGTAGGAAGGCAAGTAAGCGGCCTGCCCTGAATAAACTTTTGGCGGGCCTCACTTGATGCAGCGGACAAGGCTGCAGGGCTCGGCGCGTCGGCCCCTGCGGCGCCCGATTAGCTCAAATGAATGAATCACCTTCGCGTGCCGCCTGATAGACTTTTGGCCTAGCCGATCGCGGATCGGGATCTATATGCCTATATACCTATGTCCGCGCGCACACGCCGCCGGCGAACAGAACAAGAAGGCAACAAGGCAATAAAGCAACAAGGCAACAAGGCAACAAGGGGACGACATGGAAGGCAAGGGAACGGGCCCGGCGCTGGCAGCGATGGGCGTCACGACCGCGCTGGCGCTGCTGTTGATCTACATCGCCTGGAAGCGCCCCGACCTCCACGACCACATGCTCGGGGCGGTGCTGGGCGGCATCTTGCTGGTGGCCGTGCTGGCCGGGGTGATCCTGTTCTTCGTGCTTCCGGACAACCGGAGGCCTACCGCCTTCTTCCTTACCTTCTTCGTCACGCTGACGCTGCCCGGCAGCGTATTCCTGATTGCGCGGGCCTACTCCGGATTGCGCCTCAATAGCTACGATCTCGATGCGCCGGGCATGCCCTCGCCGCTGCTGTTCCTGTTGCCCTATATCGTGGTGATGGCCTTGCTGTTCCTGCGCATGGTGAGCTGGTCCATGACATTCGAACCCGCGCCGGGCTCCCATGCGATCAGTGCGCAAGACCTGCGCCAACGCATGCTGGTAATGAACAGCGGTGCCGAATTCCCCTTTACCGTCAGCCCCGGAAAACGCGCCGACGAGGTCATCGTGGACTGGAAATACGCCGACGCTGCGTGGCTCGATCTGATGCGCATACACAAGATCTCGTCGCTGTCCCGCATCACCATCCGCTTCGACGAAACCGATCACACGGCGCGGGTACACGAACAAGAAATCCAGTTCAACGCCTCGGGCGGGCTGGACGGCCTGAACCTTTCATTCAATATGAAATGGGGTGCCGTCACGTTCTACGAACACCACAAGGAAACGGTCTACGGCATACAGATCGAGCATGGCCGGCCGGTGGCCAAGCTCAGCTACTCCTATGAGTTCGACATCCGGGAAATGCGCGACCCCTTGCTGAAACTGACCACCGAGAACGGCTGGCGCTTCAAATGCGTACCGCTGTTCGTCAAGTGGCTGACCGGATAGGCGCCCCCGCCCTTCGGCAGCCATGATGGCGCAGCGACCCTGCTCCACGGCATCGGTAACCACACCTGACGGATCTTCGGATCTTCAGCCCAGCGTCTTGTTTTGCGGGGCCGCGGGATCCAAGCCGGCGGCGCGCCCGCTCGCCTGGCTGGCTTCACGCATGCCCCGCGCCAGCCTTCTGGCGGATTCGGCTTCTTCACGCAAGACCTGCAATTCGGCCGGGCTGACTCTCGCCGCGTTGCAGTAGTCCAGCTTCCAGTCGGGATCGTCGCACCAGCGCTGCGGATTCTGCACCGTGGCGCGCGGCCCGGGCGCGCTTTCCAGCACTTGCAAGGCGAGCGCCAGCGTGCGCCGCTGGGACTCGGAATCGTGCGGCCTGCCGGCGCCATTGCCCAGCGGGAAATCGCTGAACAGAAACCGGGGCACGCCGCAGTATTCGACGACGTCCTTGGCGCAGCCCATGATCACCGTGGCGATACCATGGGCCTCCAGATGCCGGGCCAGCAGGCTGACGGTCTGGTGGCACACGGGGCAGTTGGGCACCAGAATGGCGGCGTCGACCCGATCTTCGAGGCAGCGCCGCAGAATCTCTGCACAGTCCACGGCCAGCGTGTGCCGCTGGCTGCGGTTCGTGGGTGCGCCATGAAACCGGGCGGCGAGCCGGCCGACGCGCCCCTCCTGCAACGACTCGCGCAATGCTGCCAGCGGAAACCACGTTCTGGAATCTTCCATGCTGGTGTGCTTGCGGTCTATGGCGACATGGGAAATCCGCAGGTCGGGATCGCATCCGGTCGGCAGCGAATACACCTCATAGAACTTAGCCGCCGCGTTGTACGGCGCGCCCGGCCCCTGCGGGCCTTTGCCTTCCTGGTACGGCGCGGCAGTGGTGATGAGCGTCACGGTGGCGGCCGACAATGGCTTGCCCAGCGCATGAAAGGGAACGTCCGTATAGTGGGCCCAGGTATACGGGTTGTCATACCCCAGGGCCAGGTACCATTCGCGGGTACGCTGCATGTAGGCAATGGGTTGGTCGAACATGGGCGCGAACCCAAGATCTTGCTGGTCGCTGCTAGCACTCACGGCCGCTTCCTTCGATTGGACGGTTCACAAATACTAGCACTGGTGCAATGGCGTTCGGATCGCAGACACCCGGCGGCGGCAAATTCCTCGCCGCTCCGTTCAAGAACCCCGGCATAGGCCGGGCAGCGGCCCGGCAGTATCATACGTAATGCTCAGCTGGCCCGGCAAAGAAACTCCGGAGGTTCTATGGACGCGTCATCCACGGCATCACCCGCAATGCAAGTCAATCTCATCCGCTGGCGCTACCTCTGGTACGCCGTGGCGGCCCTCGTCGTGCTGGTGTTCGCGATTTTGTACGGCAGCCTCTGGTTCCTCAACTGGGTGCACGTCATGAGCGGCGTGCTATGGACCGGCATCGACTTGTTCATGGGATTCGTCATTGGGCCGATCATCCGCAGCGTCCCCATTCCGGTGCGTAAGGAAATCATCACCCGGCTGACGCCGGTCACGCTGTTTCTGCTACCTACATTGTCGATCCTGACCGGCACCGCCGGCTGGTTTCTGGCGGTTCGGATGGGCTTCACCCAGCTGCCCTGGCCGCAGTTCGGCTGGATCGTGGCGGCGCTGGTTCTGATCACGCTCATGACCATCCAGGGCCTGGGCTATCTTCTGCCCACCAGCGTGCGTGTCTGCCTCGAACTGCAGAAACCGAATCCCGACGGCCCGAAGATCGGGCGCACGATGAGCCGCTTCTACTATGTGGTGGCCAGCCAGGGTGTCATGCAGGTCGCCATTATCATCGTCATGGCAAGGCTCGCCACCGGCGTATGACGCAATGGGCAAAGCGCGGGCCGCTGCCGCCGGGCGATAGTCACTACCGATAACCACCGGCTCGATGCTCTCTCCAACGCCGATACACCCCGGCGCCGGCGCACGTTCGCAACACGGTAGGAGAACGTTACAGGGTTCTGTCGTAACTGTAGTAAATTTTCAGTGATACAAACCCTGAGGGAATTCAAACATGCGCCTGATCTTGATTATCGTCGGCCTCGTCCCGCTCGTGGCAGGTATTTGGGTGGTGGCGGGCAGCGGCACCTATCATGACACTGAAACCATCGTCAAGCTGGGCTCGACTGCCCTGAAAGCGACGCAGGATAAGGCCATCCCCCAATGGCTGGGTATTTCCGGGATTGTGGTGGGCGCTATTCTGGTTCTGGGCGGTTTCATGGGATGGTTCAAGCGCAAATAAGCCCTTGCGGCCTACACGGCAACGCGCCGGCAGGCCGGGATGGCATACCGGAAGGCTTGGGTAAGGTATTGGAAAGCCTGGACAGCGTATCGGGAAGCCTAAGCAGCCCGCCGGAAGGCCTGGGAATCTTGCAATAGGCAGGCATGGCAACACATGAATAGCTCGCAAACGCGAGTATTCATTTGCCTTCACCTGTCTCCCAAGGCCAGATACGCCGCACGCACGGCTTCCTCGCCGTACTTCCGCTCCAGCCGGCGCACGACGAAGTGGCCGCGCGCCATGTCCTGGAAGTGGCCGATGAACAGGGTATTGACCAGGGCGCCGCCGGCGGCGCCTAGCGCCGGAATGGCCTGGGCGGCGGCCTTTTCGGTGACCTGGATGCCGAAGCGGTCGGCAATCGCGGCGATCAGGCGCACCATCGCAGGAGCCGCCGCCTTGTCCACGGTCACCTTGGTACCTAGATAATCGGCCGCGTGTCCCACCGCCTGGGCCAAGGCCATGCGCACGGCGTAGTAGCCGCTATCGACGGCGTCGTCGGCAGCGGCCTTGCCTCCCATGGCAAAGACCATCAGGCACGCGCTGCGCGTATCGGCGTCGCGCAGCGATTCGCCCTCGCTGCGGGCTATGGCCGCGATCGAGCGCATCATCAGGGTCGTGGAAATGGGCAGTTCCGCCGTCAGGCCGGCCAGGCCGAAAAAGCCCCCTACGCCGCCGCTGAGCGCCGCGCCCCACTTGTGCCAACGATCGGCACTCTTGCCGCCGGGCGTATCATCCAGAGTGAAGATTGCGGCATCGGCAGCCTTGCTCAGCGCCGCTCTGGCGATGCCGGCGATGCGGCCATGCCAGCCCTCGGGCAGCATGCCCAGGCCTTTCTCGATGGGCGTGCCGAGCAGGTTGGTCATGCGCGCGGCCAGGCCCGGATTTTCCAGCAGCTGGCGCGCCATGCGCAGTTCGGCCAGGTCGGCGGCGTTCAGAGGCGTGTCCACGATGGATTCCCGTCCTTATTTGCTCTGATAGGGGCGCTGTGCGTCGGGTATACGATGAACCGTACGGCATGAAGCTGGAGGCAAAACGCTAGAATTCAAGCAGGCCCATTCTTCCCGGGCAACACAGCCAGCGACATAGCCAGGACGCCAGCAAGGTTCGCCAACTGCGCCGGCGGCCGCGTGGCCCGAAAGATAAGCAATGATGACAAAGTGTGAGCGCCCCGGCATCGAACATCGATGCGACCGACAATAAGCCAATACTCGAACCATAATGCCTAGAATTCTCCATACTGCCGACTGGCAGATCGGCCGCCAGTACGGGCGCTTCCTGCCGGAAGACGCGGCGGTGCTGGCCGAGGCCCGCTACTCGACGGTCGAGCATATTGCCGCACTGGCCACGCGCGAACAGGTTCAGGCCGTCCTGGTAGCCGGCGACGTGTTCGACGCGCAAACCGTGTCGGATCGCAGCATACGCCGGCTGTTCAATGCCATGCAGGGCTACGCCGGCCTATGGATACTGATCCCGGGCAATCACGACGCCGCACTGGCGGAAAGCGTCTGGGCCAAGGCGCAGCGCCTGTCCGCCATTCCGCCCAATGCGCACGTCATGCTGCAGCCCTGCGTGCGCGAATTTCCAGAGCTCGGCTTTGCGATCCTGGCCGCGCCCCTGACGCAGCGCCAGACCCACAGCGACCTGACCGAATGGTTCGACACAGCCGAGACAGCTGTCGGGCTGCTGCGCATCGGCCTGGCTCACGGCAGCGTCCAGGGGATTCTGGCCGAGGACATCGATTCGTCCAACCCGATTGCCGCCGACCGGGCGCGGCGCGCGCGCCTGGACTACCTGGCCTTGGGCGACTGGCACGGGCTGAAACGCGTCGATGACCGTACCTGGTACAGCGGCACCCCCGAACAGGAACGCTTCAAGGACAACGGCGCGGGCCAGGTTCTGCTGGTCGATCTGCCCGGCCCAGGGCAGGCGCCAGTGGTGGTTCCGCAGCTTACGACGCAATACCGCTGGCAAGACTGGGCGACGGAACTGTCGGTCGCGTCCGACCTGGAACCGCTGCTGCAGCGCCTGGAGCAATTACCCCCCAACACGGTTCTGGATCTGACGCTTACCGGGCACATAGACCTGGCCGGCGAGCAACGCCTGCAGCAGACGCTGTCGGTGGTACAAGGCCGATGCCGCAGCCTGCAATGCGATCAGTCGGGCCTGCGGCTGACACCCACGGCGGAAGATATCGCGGCGCTGCACGCCGATGGCTATCTGGGCGAAGTCATCACTGAGCTACAGCAAGAGCAGGAGCAGTCGCGAGATGATGGCGGCACGGCGGCCCGCGATGCCCTGGCCATCCTGGCCGGGCTGTTGCGCGATCGACAAATGACCCAGGAGCAAGCATGAAGCTGTGCAGCCTGCGTGTCGAACATCTGCGCCAGTTCCGCCAGCCGCTGCAAGTCCGCGACCTGGGCCCGGGCATCAATGTATTCACCGGCCCCAATGAATCCGGCAAAAGCACACTGGTACGCGCCATACGCGCGGCCTTCTTCGAGCGCCACAAATCGAACAGCGTCGACGACCTGCAACCCTGGGGAGACTCGTCGGCCGCGCCCAGCGTGCAGCTGGAGTTCGACTGGCAGGGCGCACGCTGGAAGCTCAGCAAGAGCTTTCTGAAGCACAAGCGCTGCGACCTGGACATCGCGGGCCAGCGGCTGAACGGCGACGAAGCCGAGGAAAAGCTGGCCGAACTGCTGGGCTATCAGTTGCCCGGACGCGGCGCCAGCAAGGCCGAACACTGGGGCATCCCGGGCCTGCTGTGGATCGAACAGGGTTGCGGCCAGGACATCCGCGAGCCGCTCGGCTACGCCAGCGGCTACTTGAAGTCGGTACTGGGTGCAAGTCTCGGGGAAGTGGCCAGCAGCGCAGGGGACGAGATCATAGCCCAGGTGGAACGCCAGCGAGCCGTTCTATTGACCGCCACCGGCCGTCCCACCGGAGACTATGCAGATATTCAACGTAGATACATCGACACCGAAGCGCAGTTGCGCGAGGCCGATGCAGCCATTGCCACCTATCGCCAGCAGGTGGATCGCCTGGGCGAACTGCGCCGCCAGCAAGAAGAAGACGCGCCAAGACCCTGGGAAGCCTACCGACAGCAGGCCCTGCAGGCCCGGGAACGCCTGGCCGAAGTTCGAGGCTGGCAACAGGCGCAGCAACAGGAAGAAAAGGATCTGCAGCATTGCACAGGCAATCAGCGCCTGTGCCGCGAGCAACTGGCGTCGTTTGCCCGGCAGCAGGAAGACCTGGCCCTGCGAGCCGCGGAGCTGAAAAAGGCCGAACAGGCATTGGGCGATCGGCAGGCGCAGCGCAGCGCCATCGAAGCCCGGCAGGTCGCGGCGCAAGCCGCCTATCACCAGGCGGACGAAACCCTGAAGCTGGCGCGCCGCCACGCACGACGTGCCGCGCTGGCCGGCGAGCTGGCCCAGGCCGATCGGGAACTGTCAGGCCTGGACGACAAACTGAATCAAGCGCGCACATTGCAGGCCGAGCTGCTGGGCTGGCAGGGGCAGCTGCAGGCGAACCCGCTCGATGCGGCCGCCTTGAAGCGGCTGCGGGCCCAAAGCCAGCGACTGGGCGAGCTGGAGATTGCGCAGCAGGCCGTGGCAACCCGGCTGCAATTCGAGCTGTTGCCGGCGCAACACATCCGGCTGGGCGAAGAAGACCTGGTCGGGCAAGGCCAGCGCCTGCTGCTGGAACCCGTCGATATAAACATTCCAGGCACCGGCCGGCTGCGCATCCAGCCCGGCGGTGAGGACATCGCCGACCTGGCCCGGCGCCGCCAAGCCGCACAAGACGGCTTCGCCGCCCTGCTGGGCGAGTTTCGCGTCGACAGCCTGGCACAAGCCGAAGAGCGCGCCGAGCAGCGCCGCGCATTGCAGGAAGACATCAGGCGCGGCGAGCTGCAGCTGGGCCACAGCGCCCCCAAAGGCGTCGACGAACTGCACAATCAGCAGGCGCTGCTGCGGCAGCGGCGCCAGGCGATCGAACAGGAACTGGCGGGCCTGCCCGAGCCGGACGCCAACACCATCGACGCAGCCACCGCAGAACTGGCCCTGGAACAAGCGCGCGAACAGCTCAAGAATGCCGAGCAGGCCGCGAGCCGCTACGAAACAGAACACAGCCTGGCGCTTCAAGCGGTACATAACGCGCAAGCCGAATGGCAGAGGCTGCAGGATTCCGTGCAAGCGCCCGGCCGCCAGCAACAGGAAAAAGAGATCGCCGACAGGCTGATCGATCTGCAAGCCCGGGAAGGCACCCTGCGGCGTTCCATGGATCTGCGGCGCCAGCAAATCGAAGCCGCCAATCCGGACATCCTCGACCAGGACATCAAGCGCTTTTCGGGAACCGCCGATGCGCTGGAAGACGCGGCCCGCAGGCGCGCACTGGAACTGGCCGGCCTGCAAAGCAAGCTGGAAGCGCTGGGCGCCAATGACCTGGAAGAGCGGCGCGCCGAGCTGGCCCGGCAATTCGAATATATGGGCCGCCGCCGCGGCGAACTCGATCAACGCGCCGCGGCTTTACAGCTATTGCTCGACCTGCTGCGCGCCAAGCGGCAAGCACTGACTCGACGCATCCAGGCGCCCTTGCAACGGCATCTGAACCACTATCTGCAGCTGCTGTTTCCGCAGGCCCGCCTGAGCGTCAACGAAGACCTGCTGCCCCAGCAGCTGGTGCGCGCCATCGACGGCCACGAAGAGCACGGCGACTTCGACGCGCTGAGTTTCGGCGCACGCGAGCAGATGGGCCTGATCAGCCGGCTGGCCTATGCCGACCTGCTCAAAGAGGCGGGCCGCCCTACCCTGATCATTCTGGACGACGCCCTGGTGCACAGCGACCCGCCGCGCCTGGCGCAAATGAAACGGATTCTTTTCGACGCCGCGCAGCGCCACCAGATCCTGCTGTTCACCTGCCATCCCGACAACTGGCGGGATCTGGGAGTAGCGCCGATTTCCATGCAGTCGCTGCAAGCGGCGGACTGATGC
The DNA here is from genome assembly GCF_002209565.1 of Candidimonas nitroreducens. Classification (GTDB taxonomy): domain Bacteria; phylum Pseudomonadota; class Gammaproteobacteria; order Burkholderiales; family Burkholderiaceae_B; genus Candidimonas; species Candidimonas nitroreducens. The sequence goes on along the minus strand of NZ_NJIH01000011.1, from coordinate 131,806 downwards.
GGGTTTGCGCTAGGTTTGTTCCAGCGCGGCCGAAGGCCAGGCCGCATCGGACGGGCCGCACCCGCCGGAAGCCCGGCTTGCGGCATTCGCAAAGGCTACCCGGTGCCTGGGACACCGACACGCGAATATCTGAATGCAGCCGATGCCAGTCCTGCGAACGGCATCGGAACAATAGGGAAAAATCCCCACACCGAGCCAGTCAGGCCCGATGCGGGGTACCCATGGAAAACCTGTCGCCTATTGCAATGGCCAGGGCAATTACCAGGCTATTTTCAAGCCTATGCGGCCGCTGACGCCGTAGGCCTTCTGGCCGCCAATGTTCTGGTTATAGTCGGCAGCGGCGAACACGCTGGTGTTTTTGGCCACCTGGCCGGCAAGCCCCACGCCCAGCTGCATCCAGGTGCCTCCCAGCCCGGACTGCATGGCCACCGTGTTGGCGCCCGACAGCGTCGAGAACCGTGTGGTGGACGGGTTGCTGGGGCTGGCCCAAACGTTGGCATGCGCCCAGGGCGTAAACTGCCCGCCGCTGGCCGTGGTAAAGGCCTTGTCCAGCCGCACGCCGACACGCGCATAGATATTGCCGTCGGACGAATAGCGCACCTGGCCGAAGTCGTCCGAGGCGTTCTTGATGTCGATGTACTGGTACAGCAGCTGGACTTGCGGTTCCAGCTTCCAGCCGGCACCCAGCTTGAAGGGGTAGCCGCTTTCCGCCGAGGCCGCCAGGCCCCAGCCATCGGTGCTCAGGCGCTGGCCCAGGCTGGAATCGGCCTGGATGTTGCCATAGTAGGTGGCTTGCACCACACCGTCCACGTACCAGCCGCCGGCGCCCTTGCGCGTCCAGTACGCGCCCAGGCTGTATCCGTCCAGCTTGACCGTGCCGGCCCGGCTGTCGCTTGCAGCATTTTCCACATCTGCGCTGCCGTGGCTGTAGCCGAAGTACAGGCCGGCGACATCGGCGGCCTGGCCGGCTCCGCCATGGCGGCGGTAGAGATCCATGCCGGTTTGCAGGCCCCAGGTGCTCATGTCGTAGGCAGGGCCGTCGCTTGCGTACTGGCTTAGCCGCTGGGCGCCGCTGCCGTCCAGGCGGGTCTTGAAATTGCCGCCGTATATGCGGCCCCACGCGGCGCGCCGCGAGGCTGGCGCCGCGCCCTCGGCGGTATGGCTGTAGTCTTCGCCCAACCGGTCGTGGTAGGTGCCGAGCATGTCCAGGCCCATGCGTCCGGCCAGGGCCGGCACCGCCTGATACAGTGGGATCTCGGGGCGCAGGCTGCTGCGCAGATACCAATTGCCGTCCGCCGCATCGGCACCGGTGCCATTGTGCTGCAGCGTGTAGTCGTAGGCGCCGGCCGCGGTACGCTGGCCCAGGGCGAAGGCGCCCGGATCCGAGGCGCCGGACGTCTTGTCGCGTACTTCGACCAGCTCGATGCCGCTGCCCGTGGTCTGGGCCCCCAGGCCGCCCTGGTTGGCCACGAAGACCCGCGTGGCGCCGCCAGCGCCGGTTTGCGTGCGGTCGACCACCAGCATGTCGGCTTGCGAGCCGGTACCGGCGCCGGGCGCCATGCCTGCGTCCAGCACGGCATTGACGCGCAGCGCGCCGCCATTGGACACGAAGACACCGGGCGTGGCCGAGCCGGTGGCCGATGCCGCCATGTCGGGATTGCCGGTAATGGCCAGCACATTGCCCACGGCCGGGCCGGTCAGGTCTATCGTGCCGCTGTTGATGAAGGTGGCCAGATTGACCAGTTGGCCCTGCGCGATGCCGGCGCGGGACAGGCCGTAGACGCTAGCGTCGAGCGCGCGGCCGGGGTTTCCGGTGGTGGGGATGTACTGGCCGGTAGTATCGGTGGCGGTGTTGCCGGCGACGTCACCGAAACGCACGGTGCCGCTGGCCGCGTTGTTGAACAGCGCGTTGGGGCCGCCGAAATTCGACACCGACACGGCCTTGGTATCGCGCACGCCATCACCGTTCGTGTCGGAAAAATTGCGCATGACGAACGAATTGGACGAATAATTGTTGAAAGTATTCTGTGGGCCGGTAGCGCTGACGCGGGCCAGGTCGACATAGCCGGTGATGGTGCCATAGTTGTTGATCACCACGGGGCTGTCCTGAACCAGCGTATCCGGATCCATCATGGAAGCGATGGCGCCATCCGTCATGGCGCCGATCGAACCCTGGTTATTGATGGTCGTGGCCTGTACGCCGGAGGCCTTGCGATTGACCACCAATATTCCCGAAGGATAGTAGTAAGGGCTGAGTGATCCCCAGTCGTCGGGATCCCGTGCGCCCCCCAAGATGGAGCCGCCGGGCATCACATTGATGTCGGCACTGGCATTGCCCAGAGACACCGCGACCCCCTGGGAACCTTTGCCGGGAGCCGATATTTTCTTGGTGACATCGACCGTGATCGTGCCGTTGGAGGTATTTGCCGAAACGGCGCTGGAATATTGATTGGGAACGTCTATGGCACCTGCCATGATATGGATGGTCTGATTAACAGGCGCGTCCGCGTCGCCGGCGTAAATCCCCAAACTGCCGTCCGTACCCGCCACGCGGATATCGCCTTCGCGGCTGTCGACCAGAATCGGCCCATTGCTTACGGCGTCGATGCCGGTGGCAGATTGGCCTTGAACATCAATGCTTGCCGCATTCCGGACGGTCACCGCGCCATCGCCGTCCTGGCTAAAGGCAAGAATGCCCACGCCCTCACCATAGTCACCATACTTGGTACCGCTGACGTTGATCTGGGTGTTGCTGCCCGTGGTGATGGTAATAGGCTGGTGCGCGCCGGAAGCAAGGCTGTAGGCCGCTATGCCGTAGTCGTTGCTGACCAGCGTGCTGGGGGTGTGGGTATCCTGCACGCCGAAGTTCACGACAATCGGCGCATCCTGTTGCGCCAGGGTAATGTCTATGGCCGTGCCATTTGAAGCGCTAATCTGGCTGTCGGCAATATCCAACTGGAAGCCAGACGTTCGGCTGTTGGGGCCAATGTTGTCTATGGAGATAGCGCCCTCTTCATTAGCGCCCGTAATCACCGAGTTCCTGATCGTGACTTGAGCGATGTCCCTGCCGGCGGAATAATCGTTGGCCTGATTGCTGATCGCGCTGAAATTGACGTCCTTGAGTTGGGAATTTTCCAGCAGCAGGCTGGAGCCCTGGCCGGCAATGACGAAGCCGTAATCCACGGGGCCGCGGGTCGTAACCCCATTGGCACTGACCTGCGGCCCCGGCGTGGTATTGCTGGAATTGGCGTACACCAGATTCATCACGTTGCCTGGGGTGGTGCTCAGGTTGTTGAATTCGACATTGTTAAGCTCGATGATCGGCGCCCCGCCGCCGGCGCTTTGGGCGTACAGGGCATACTTCAGCGTCCAGGGGTCGTCGAACCCGCTTTTGGGCGCCGTGCCCAGGCCAATGTTGATGGTGGAATTCTGCAGCTTCAGGGTGGAATCGCCGAACGAGTCGGCTTGCAGAACCGTAGCGCTGGCGTTGAACACGGTGTGGTTGGCGGTGGCAGTGACGTGATTGTCGGGCGCCAGTACCTTGAACAGCGGGTCGGTGCCCGTGGTCGAGACGGTGACCGGGTTGTTCGCCTCGCCATTGAGCTGGGCATGCGAGTTGGTGAACGCCTGTACGGAAGTGGTCGCATCCAGGACGTCGCCGGGCCCGCAGCTAAGATCCACCCCCGAAACAGTACATGCCGCGTTGGCGGCCGGCGGCAGGGCCGCCAATGCGGCCCATACCGCCAAAGTCAGCAAGTGCGGCCGCGAGCCGGGCGCAGCATATGTATGCACAGACCTATGGTTCCTGACGCGGCTGCGCCGGCCGTGGTTTTTCACGTGATTCCCCTGTCGTAGTCAAAACTTTTTGCTTATTCTGGACGAGCTCGAGAAATCAACCGTCATTCAAATGGATGAAAAAGAAACTAAAAGCACAATTAATTAGCGGGATGTTGCGCTTATGACACCGGCCATCATCCACCGCCAGGCACAGAGCCGGTCGCAAAGACAGCTTGCGAGGCGCTGGGACTCGCAAAGCGTCGGCCGAATCACAAGCATCCGGGCCCTCGTACTCCATTCATTTGAATGAAACGCTTTTGAGTCGCCGCTGATATATTTCCCGACAGTGGCGCCAACCCGAAGGCGCGGCCTGCTTCGCATGGCGTACGGAACCAGAGAAAACAATATGCATAATTTGATCAAGTTGACGCTTGCTATCGCGATGCTCGGCTCGGCCGCCCTGGCAAATGCGGGCTACAAAGAAGGCGAGCAAGCCGCCGACCGCGGCGATTATGCGACGGCCTTGCAGGAATGGCGGCCGCTGGCCGACAAGGGCGATGCCCAGGCCCAGTTCCGCATGGGCCTGGCCTACGACGAAGGCCAGGGCGTGCCCGCCGACCCCGCTGCGGCGGCACGCTGGTACCGCCTGGCCGCCGACCAGGGCCATGCCGGGGCGCAAAACAATCTGGCATGGGCCTACAGCCACGGCAAGGGCGTGCCGCAAAGCGATGCCGAAGCCCTGAAATGGTATGAAAAAGCCGCGGTGCAGGGCCAGGTCTGGGCCCAATACAATCTGGGCGTACGCTACCAGTACGGGCGCGGGGTAAAACAGAACTACCAAGAGGCAGCGCGCTGGTACCAATTGTCGGCCCAGCAGGGCCATCCGCTGGCCATGGCCAACCTGGGCATGATGCTCAGCAACGGCGACGGCGTGAAAAAGGACTATCCGCTTGCGGCCACGCTGTTTCGCCTGTCCGCCGAGCAAGGCACGGACATCGGCCAGCACAACCTGGCGCTGGCGTACCGCAACGGCCGCGGCATCAAACAAGACTTCGAACAGGCCCGCAACTGGTACCTGAAGGCCGCCGCCCAGGGCTATGCTCCGTCCGAACACAATCTGGGCTCCATGTACGAACAAGGCCTGGGCGTACAAAAGGATTACGCCACGGCCATGAAGTGGTACCGCCGCGCAGCGCAGCGCGGCTTCGCCCTAAGCTGGAACGCCATGGGCATCCTGTACGTACGGGGCGCCGGGGTGCCCGAAAACAAGGTAGCGGCCTGCGCCCTGTTCATGCATGCGGCCAATAGCGGCAATACCTTGAGTGTAAAGAATCTGCAGCACGTGCAGCAGGACATGAAGCCGGCGGAAATCAAGCGTGCCCAAGACCTGGCCGCGGCCATGCACCGGCCTGGCCAGGCACTTGCAGCGCTGGACGCGTATTTGAAAGCGCCGTAGTTCCCCAGCCCGCCGACCTGCTCTTCAGCGAGCCGCCAAAGTCTTCTTGTTGCCCTCGCCGTCTATCGTTTCCAGCGCCACGGGGCGGCGCCAGACCAGGGCGATGTAGTCCAGCACCTTCTTCGCGCGATCCAGATCCAGGCCGCGGCCATCGGCCGCATGGTCATGGCGCAGCATCAGGCTGCCGTCGTTGCTCAGCTCGACGGCCTGCACGTGCGGCGCGGAAAAATTGAACTTCGGCGCGATCAACTGTTCCCGCAAGGCATCGATGTCCATGTCCTCGACCTGGACGCGGATTCCGGCCCCCGGCTCCCGGCCGCTGCGATAGCCCAGTAATTGCAATTTTTCGACCAGGGCCTCGTCGAGGTGGTTGCGTATGAAGCTGAAGTCGTCCTCTTCGGCACGTATGCGCAAGGCAGTGTCCAGGCCTTCGTTCTCGATGATGTGCTCCCACATGGCAAAACCGACGTGATAGGGGTTGAGGGCAAGCGCGAAATCCTTGCCGCTGGCGTAGGGGCGGATCACGTCCGAATGCGATTTGATCGCGTCCAGATAAACATCGTCCGGCAGGAAGTCGGCCTCGCGCAGCAGGCGCGCATGCCAGTAGCTGGCCCAGCCTTCGTTCATGATCTGGCAGGCGAATACCGGGTAGAAATAAAACGACTCTTCGCGCACCGCCAGGAAAATATCCCGCTCCCAGCCTTCCATGTCGGGCGCATAGCGCGCCATGAACCACAACAGATCCGATTCCGGATGCGGCGGCACGGGGGCGCGCTGCCGCCCACGCGCCGCAGGCGCTTCTTCGCCGGGCAGCGCCGCGTAGCGGGAACGAAAGCCGGTCGGCTTGGGATTCGCCCTGGGTTCGATATCGACCGGGTAATCGTGCCGATGTATGGGCTGATCCACGTCGATGTGCTGCTCCAGCGCAAGCGCCGCATCCAGCACCATTTCCACACGCCTTTGGCCATACTCTTCTATCGCGGCCTGAATGCTGTGCGCGCGTTCCGCCGCCTCGGTCACGATGTGATAGCCCACTTGCTGCTGCATGCGCGCGAACAAGGCATTGTTTTTGGAAAAATCGGCGTGTCCCAGCACATGCGCCGTCACCAGCGTGTTCTGCGCCAGCCCGTTGTCGGTTACCAGGTAGGCACGGTTGGGATTTCCCGGAAACACCACCTCGAAGATGTGCGAGCCGCCCATGCGGTGCTGCACCTGCTGATGGATGTAGCGCACGCCGAAAGACCAGTGCGGCATGCGTATGGGCAGGCCGTACACCGCCACCTCCATCATGAAAGTATTGGGTACCAGCTCGAAATCGACCGGGTCGAAATCCAGCCCGTCGCGCCTGGCCAGCGCCTCGATCTTCGGCATGTAGAGTGAAAGCTGCTCGAGGCCATGTTCGTAGGTAGCTTGCATCTCAGGCCTCCTTGCCCGCCGCTGCGTCCGCCTGGCGCTGGAAGAAGCGGCGTACGGCACTCCATACGCCGCCACGGTCATGCACCGTATAGGTGCCTACCGCATAATTGCGCGACTCCAGCGAACGGAACAAACGGCCGATTTCGGAAAGCCCCGATTCATGCGGATTTTGCGGTGTCTCCAGAAACCCCATGAAATTGGCGATATTGCCCAGCTTGCACAAGAGACTGTCGGCCAGGCCGCGATCATCGGCAAAGTTGTCGCCATCAGAGGCGTAAAACAGGTAATGGTTGTAGCGCCGCGTGGGGTAGCGCTCGGCAAAAATTTCCAGCGCCAGCTTGAAGGCGCTGGAAGCCGTGGTGCCGCCGGTGGCGCTTACCTGGAAAAACTGCTCTTCGGTAAATTCCCAGGCGTCGCTGGTATGCGCGATAAAGACGATTTCCAGTGCGTCGCCGTACTGCCGGCGCAAGCCTTGTATCGCCCAGAAGAAGAAGGACTTGGCCAGTTTGCGCCGCTCTGCATCCATAGAGCCGGACACGTCCAGCACCAGCGCCACGATCGCATCGGTGGCGGGGCGCTGCCGCCGCGCCAGCTGCCGGAAGCGCAGGTCTTCGTCGGAAAACGGCGCGGCCCCGTCGGGCTGGGCATGGCGCCGCTTGATCGCCTCTTTCATGGTCAGGCGCCGATCCAGCCGCGCGTGGGGGCCGTGCCGGCTCCAGCCTTCGCGCACCAGATCTTCGTCGCGCAGCGCATCGCTGCTGCGGGGCTTGAGATCGGGCAGGTGCAGCTCTTCCCAGATCCAGTCGACAATATCCTCGATGCGCAATTCCAGCAAGAAGCGCAGTTCGCCGCCGCCATCGCCGCCGGCGCCCGCCTGGCCGGCGCCGCTGCCTTCGGCCTGGCCCTGCCGGTACACGTCGCCCGGGCGCCCGCCGCCCTGCCCCACGCCCGACTGTTCCTTGGGCGTATTCAGGCGAAAGCGGTAATGCTCCAGGAAATGAACCGGAATCTGCACGGTATGATGCGAGGGCCGGCTAAGGATGTCGGCACCCGCGATCATCTCGGGCAGTTGTTCGCGCACGGCGTCGCGAACCTTTTCATTGTGCCGCAGCCAGTCGCGGGCGCCGCGCGAAAACAGCCTGTACCAGCGGTGCGCGTGCGCCAGGTTGGACAGCTGCCGGACTACTGGCCTGCTCATGATGATGGCCTCGCATACCGCGGCTATTCCTGCGCCAGCAGTGTGGTCACATAGTTGAGCGCTTCGTGCGCACTATGCGCATCGTAGCCGTAGTCGTTGACCAGGCGCTGTTCGACCGCAGAGATCTTTTCCATGGTCTCGGCGTCGGCGCGCGCGCTCGAAGTGACCAGACGCAGCACGTCGCGCCGCTCCTGGAACAGGTACTGCTCTATCGCTTCGCGCAAACGCGCGTGCTCGGCAAGCGTGAATTTGACGCCGCGCTTGTAGGCACCCAGGGCCTTGCGCACGATCTCCTGGCGGAACGAGGTCTTGCCGGAATCGGATATGCCGATCTTGGTTTCCACATTGCGCAGGAAACGTTCGTCGGCATCGCGCTCTTCGCCGGTGATGGGGTCGTCCACCTTGCGGCTCTCGAGTACCGCCTCGACTTCGTCCAAATATTTGTCCAGCAGCTCTTGCGCCTCGTCCAGGAAGGACACGAACAGCGCCTTGTGCACGTCTTCCTTGACCCAGCGGTTGTAGAACTCCTTGCGCGTGGTGACCAGGAAGTCAATCCACTGCTTCTTCATCTTCGCATCCATGCGCGCATCGGATTCGATCGCATCCTTCAGCGCCAGCATGACTTCCATTGCGGTCAGGCTCTTGCTCTCCGACTGGCTGATGGCGCTGGCCAGCGCATTGACGACAAAGCGCGGCGATACCCCGTCCATGCCCTCGTCGGGCTGCTCGCGCATGATGTGCTCGGCTTCGGTATCCGAAATCCCTTCCACCTCTTCATGCGCGTGTATGCGCAGCTTCTTGCTGAGGTCGAGGTCGGCGCGTTCCGAAGCCTTCAGGCGCGTAAGTATGGCAAACACGGCGGCCACCGCCAGCGCGTGCGGATCGAGGTGCACTTGCCGGAACGACGGCGTGGCCGAGGTCAGCTTGTGATAGATGCGCGCCTCGTCGGTGTAGCACAAGGTGTAGGGCACCTGTACGATAACCATGCGGTCGAGCAGGGCTTCATTTTCCTTTTCCTGCAGGAAGCGGCGGAATTCGGCCATATTGGTATGCGCGACGATCGTTTCATCGATGTAGATAAGCGGGAAGCGCGATACCTTGACCACCTGCTCCTGGGTCAGGGTCAAGAGCAGGTACAGGAACTCGCGCTTGACCTTGAGAATCTCGATCATTTCCAGCAGGCCGCGGTTGCCGGCATAGACCGCCCCCGACCACGACCAGGCGCGCGGGTCGCCCTCGTCGCCGTACTCGGCCACTTTGGACAGGTCGACCGAGCCCACCAGGTCGGCGATATCGGCCGTGGTCGGGTCGTGCGGGGCGTAAGTGCCTACCGCCTTGCGGCCGGCCTCGTCGATGAAAATGCGGTGCACGGGCACGCGGGCGAAATCGCCGCCGTATTTGTCATCCACCAGCGCGCGCGTGTAGGGCGACAATTCGCCACTGATCTCGACGCCGTAGGAATCCTTGAATTCGGCCCGCTTGCCGTGCGGAATCAGCAGCAGGGGCGATTCCTGGATCGGGCTTTCCTGAATGGCGTACAGCGCACCGTCATCGACGCGGCTGTAGGCCTCGAGGCCACGCTTGAGCAGCGTCACCAGGCTTGATTTGCCGCCCGACGGTGGCCCCAGCAAGAGCAGCAGGCGCCGCCCCACCTCGGAGCCTTCGCTGGCCGCCTTGAAGTAATTGGCAACCCGCTCCAGGGCCTGGTCGATGCCAAACAAATCATCTTCGAACAATTTGTAGCGATTGCAGGCATCGCTTTGCTTGGGCGCCTCTATGCCGCGCCAGCACATCATGTCCCAAATATATTGATGGCTGGATCGGGCGGCGCGCCCCGGATTGCCGGCGACGATGTCACGCAGGTAATCGTTGAAGCTGCCCGCCCATTGCTGGGCTTGCTGTTTGCGCGAATAATCCGTCAGCGACTCGACAAATTCAGAACGTTGTCGTTCTGTATCTTTGTTGTATTCGGTCATGGCCTTCTCCAAGCATGGAGTTGAGTCGCCCGCTGACCCTGCTTGTGCATCTATGAACCTGAGTCAGTGGAAACCCAACCTCGAAATGTCCATTGCTATGGGGTTGGACACCCGTTCGCGCTCGAAGTTCAGAGAAATTCGCACTCTTTCGCCGCCCGGGTACCGGTTCGCATATCGACACAGAAGCATTGTTGCAGTGTGCTTACCATATCACTTGATATTCGCACCTATGGCCATGACCGATAAATTAGGGTCGGAATAGACGACCGCGAGTAAAGCGTATTCGGTATCATCCCGAATCACTCAGCATCAGTCCAGATTATGATTGAGGCCAAAATCGTGATTGGCGTGCTCTGCATGTCATCGTCAAAATGAAAGCCGTCTTCACTCAGATTGGATTTCTCATGACCTTGACCATTACACCCATATCATCATCTGTGCTTGGCGCCGAAGTTCGTGGCGTGGATCTGTCTGGGCCGATTACCGTATCGGATCGCCGGCGTATCTACGAAGCCTGGATCGAACATGCTGTACTCGTCGTACGCGATCAAAAGCTGGAACCCGGACAGTTTTCAGCTGCTGCACGCATGTTCGGCGATATCCTCGCTCAGCAACTGAAAAAATTCGCCCTGCCGGATCATCCTGAAGTAGGCACAATTTCGTCACGCGACTTGCCGGTAGTCGATGGTAAGCTGCACGTGCGCGGCGAAGAATTCCATACAGATCATTCCAACTTCTCTGCACCGCCCAAAGCAACTATATTGCATGCTGTGAATTTGCCCAGCCGAGGCGGCGATACTCAGTTTTGCGACGCACGGGCCGCTTACGACGACCTGGACGAGGCCACTAAGGCGCAGATTTCAAGCCTGCGCTCCCTGCACGTTTACGAGAGTACACACAGCACACGCAAGATGTTCAAGCTCAGTGATAAAGAGCGTGACGCCATGCCGCGCACGTCTCAGCCGCTAGTCATCCGCCACGCTGAAAGCGGCCGACCGGCCTTGTACTTGAATACCGGGCGCATGGAAGGTATTGAAGGCATGCCCGACGAAGAAGGATATGCACTGATTGCGCGCCTGTTCCGCCATGCCACTCAACCGAAGTTCGAATACCGGCACGTATGGCAGCCTGGCGATCTTGTTATCTGGGACAACCGCAGTGTGTTACATCAAGCCAATGCGGACTACGATCCGACCGAGTTGCGCTACCTCTACCGCATCATGCTGCAAGGCAAGCCGCTAGAAGCGTATTCGGCGCAGGCTGTGGCCCACGCTTGATGTCCACCGCGGGCGGGAGGCGGAATCTTTTAGTACAGATATGGTATGGGCCAGCAGTATCACATACGAATATGGTATGTCCTAGCCAGTCTGTGTATACCGAACCGCCCGGAACCGAGCACGAGAAGTGCTTCGGCGATCCATTTACGCCAGCCATAGATCGGCCGCCCAACCCATTCCGCATCGGCAACCGCTGCCCAAGCTCTGCCCACATCACCGCTGCCGGCAACGGGCGCTCCAGCCACGAGCGCCCCCCGGCTATTCAGAACGGCCGGCACCATCCTGCATCCGGAAGCCGACGGGCGCCAACTCCTTCAGCAAGGCTACCAAACGTCGAGTGGCTCTAGACCGCGGACGATCGCGGGGAAACAGTAACACCACTTCGATCACGATACGGGGTACGAATGGACGGAACACCACGCCATCCGAGTGCTGCGCTACCTCGGTAATGCGATCGATCAGTGCGACACCAGCACCTGCCTGTACCATCATGCAAGCGGCCAGAGATGAGCTCGCCTCCACGCCCACCCGCGGCGCCTCAAGTGATTCACGCCTACACGTTTCGATAATCGTGTGGCCGAGGAATGTGCTGGCTCCCATGGAAATCACAGGCTCATTTGCCAACATCACGGTATCGATCTTCGGCTCGGTGGCCAGCGGATGATCTTCACGCAATGCGCACACTATTTCAGAGCAGACGAACCGCTCGGAGGTGACCGAAGGTTCTTCGACGGGGCCGTATACGATCCCGATATCAGCTTCACGCCGCGACACACGATCAATCGCCAGAGGCGTAGGCAAGGATCGCACATAGATCTTCATGTCCGGCCCCTGCTTGCGCAGCGACGCCACCGCCTGTGGTAGAAAAGCGTTGACCAGAGTGGGTGAAGTAGCTATTACGATTTGCCCGGCTCGACCATCGCGCAAGCTGTGCGCCAGCCTTCGGATCGTGTCGATGCGAGCAAATACATTTTCTACGTCCGGCAGCAGGATTATCGCCTCTGGCGTTGGCTGTAGCCGACCGCTGACCCGTTCGAACAGCTTCATGTTCAGCTGTTGCTCAGTGTGCTTCAGCACCGCACTGATGGCCGGCTGCGTCACGTTCAGATCGCGTGCGGCGCCCGTGACCGACCCGGCGCGAATAATCGCGTGAAAGACTTCCAGCTGCCGTAGATTCACCGTGGTTCCGCCTTCGCTCACGCGCCATGGCCAGGCGCAATGCTGGCGACTGTAACGCAGGCACCTGACAAGTTCAAGCTTGTCGAAAATAGCGGGGTAAGAGCGGCCTATACCACACGGTGGAATGGCTCGTTGCCGGCAAGTACGTGCAACAACTGGCGGGCGGTTGCTAGAGAACTGTCGGCCTGCGTTTCGATGGTGCCCGCACCAGCATGAGGCGTGGCCAGCACGTTTGGGAATGCAAGCAGTGGGTTGCTCCGGCTGGGCGGCTCGCCTTCCTCGAAGGCATCCAAGCCAGCGCCGAATAGTTTGCCGTCACGCAAAGCATCCGCTAGTGCAAGCTCGTCAATCAGCCCACCGCGTGAAACGTTAATGATAATCGCGCTGGGTTTCATCCGAGCTATGGCGGCGCGATCGACAATATTGCGCGTCGTATCGGTCAGAGGCACATGTAGTGACAGCACATCCACCTGCGGCCACAATTCCTCCAGATCGGCAATACGCACATGTGGTATATCGCCCCAATGCCCCATCGGGGCATACGGATCGTAGGCCAGTATCCTACAATCGAACGCCCCGCGAAATAGCCGCGCCGCCTGCGTGCCGATGTTGCCCATGCCAATGAAGCCGATCGTCTTACCATGCATTGCACGACCAAGATATCGAGGGCGAACTATCTTTGACCCGCTACGAATCATACGGTCGAACTCGCTGACACGACGCGCTACTGCCATCGCCAGAGTGAATGCCAATTCGGCCACCGCGGCGCTATTGATACCCGGTGTGTTGCACACAATTACACCATGTTCGCGTGCAGCGCTCAGTGCAATGTTATCTACGCCTACCCCCTGTTTGGATACTACTTTAAGCTTTCGAGCACGTGCAAAATCATCTGCGCTCAACTGGCTCCCTCGGATCATGATGCCAACAGCATCCTGATGCCAGTTAATACCGCGCGGATCACCAAAAGGCACGAAGCTTTGATTTTGGTCTGCCAAGTATTGAAGCCCGGAGGGTTCGAAAGCGTCGAGTACGTATATCACAGGTATTTTTCATGCACACGAGAGAGGTACGAACATTCTCAGATCCATTGGCATAACAGTCCAATCACTTTTATAGTGAGCAACATAAACCCAGCTGATGCCTTATATATCAATTTTCGGCATAAGGCTGCTATATTCGTATTCACCAAAATACCGTGCCACGACACTGCGCATTTTCTCAACCCATGCAGAGGCGTGCGCCTCTACTCGAGTCTGGAATCCGGCAATGCCAATCACCATTGGGGGCTCGGATTCGACCCGCGGCAACATCATCGCAACAGCGCCGCCAACATTAGTCAGGCCCCCAACAGACTTGACGTAGCCGTCTTTGCGAATACCGTCGAGCCGCTTCAACAGGGCTGCCAGATCCACGCGCAAAGCGGGATCAGGCTCTTCGCCATTGGTGCGCTGAATGAACCCCGCCAATCTCCGCTGGTTCCACTGACTTAACAGAACCAAACCGCATGCGGTACGCGCATACGGCCTGGTTTGGCTGGCCATGGCATGCAGCCGCAACGGGCCAGTTGCTTCAATCACATGAATGTAGCGGCAGCAGCGGCCATTCTCCGTTGCCAATAGAATCGTTTCGCCCGTGGCTTCGCTGAGATCCTGCATAAGTTGCAGGATCTTGTCACCATTAAACAGTTTGGTGTTGACCCAACTTACCAGCAGCGGTAGGCGCAGCGTCGGTCGATACGTGCGGCTACCGCGATCAAAATGCAGATAACCCAGTTCCGTCATTGTGCGCATCAGCGCCGAGGTGCTCGACTGAGGAAAACCACAGTGATGCGCAATTTCCGTCATTGACAAGTCGCGTTGCTCTTGCCCAAAGAACTCCAAGATCCTGAACACTCGCTGGGCGGATTTCACACCTTCTTGTGTCATTTACTACACCAAACCATATATATAAAAAATGAAATCGCATTGTAGTTTTCTAGTGAGAAAAATTGAATCGAGTGATAGCATCATCGAAACAAAAGACAAGAGAGTCGAGATGACAAACACGCCACTGATCTCGCACACCGGAGCCGAAATCACCGGCATTGACTTGCGCGACACACGCGATGCGGACACTACAGTGCAAGTCAAAAAAGCTTTCGCGAGCCATCATGTACTGGCCTTCCGTGGCCTGTTTCCCGCCATGCACTAAGTAATATGGCCAAGGTTCTTAATGACGAACATCTCCGGCCGCAGGACGACATCCTGCCTCGCACCAAAACACAATCCATACTCTCCACGCGGGCACTCTGCCCGCTGGCAATCCGTTTCAACTACTCTACGAGGCGTAAGGTGAACGACATCATTCAGAACAATGTGACCTCAAATCTAGCGGCGGGAAAGCCCGCGGTCTCCTTTCAGGTTCGACTGGTCGAAAGCATCGAGATAGCACAGATCGCCAAATCCTGCGGCTACGACACGCTATATATCGATCTTGAGCACTGCATGCATAGCATGCACCAGACCAGCCAAATCTGCATGGCCGCGCTGGCTGTGGGCATCACACCGTTTGTACGTGTGCCCAGCTATGCACCCGAATATGTATCGCGTGTGCTAGATGGAGGCGCGATGGGCATCATTGCTCCGCATGTCAGTAACCGGAATGAAGCGGAACGAGTCGTTGCGGCTGCGAAATTTCCACCATTGGGCGACCGATCTGTGTCGATAGGCTTACCACAGCTCAAGTTCCAAAATTATCCGTTAGCTGAGGCCCGGCGCGAGCTGAACGCCAAGACTACTGTCGTTACAATGCTCGAAGGGCCGGACGCAGTGGACAATGCCGAGGAAATCGCCGCAGTCGAGGGTGTAGACATTCTATTCATTGGAACCAACGACTTATGCGCCCAACTGGGAATCGATGGCCAATTCGACCACCCTAAAGTGAAAGAGATCTATGCACATGTAACCGCCGTAGCACGTAAACACGGCAAGCATGTCGGCGTGGGCGGGTTATCGGGGCATCCAGAACTGCTGACGCAATTCGTGAAAATGGGCGCTTTATATATTTCCGCGGGCAGCGACCTGCAGTACATGGTTTCCGGTGCTACCGCACGCACAAAATTGTTACGGTCGGCGTTAAACGTGTGACCTCTCCCAAAAGAAGCGCCTATCGCTACTAGCCCAGGAATCAACTCCCTTCCCCGCGATTACGGCATCAGGCTTTGGGGGTGCCTACTGCGACTATTCTTTGGACGCGCTGCGTAGCACACCGCGTCCACGCGGTACGGCCAGCGGCGCTATCGTCGATCTTAGCTGGGTTAAAAATCGGCTGGCATTTGCGTGGCGCTTCCTCATCGCTGCCCGCTTAGCCCCCGAGAGCGGCTCCTACGCTTTCACTCTACGCGCCCATCACTGCCATTTATAGACTAGAAAACAAAGATGATTGGACGTTATGGACACCCCGCTCCAGAATGTTCATCCTAGGCAGCGCGTCGTGGCATATGCTTCGCCCAAGATTGCCTGCACCTGGCACAATTTCGTGCCTGCCAACCAGTCAAGGAGACAATATGAATGGAATAAAAAGATGGTGGTGGCTCACAGCAGCATCGACGGGTATGTTGGCGGGCGCTATAGCGCTCTTCGCCTCCCCCTGCCAAGCCAGCAACTCCGATGCAGCCAACGCGAAATCATTCCCTTCGCATCCGGTTCACCTGATCGTCGGCTTCGCCGCCGGTGGTGCGACAGATCTGCAAGCCCGTATGCTGGCCGAAGGTCTGACCAAGTTGTGGGGCGAATCGGTGATTGTGGAGAACGTAGGGGGAGCATCGGGCAGCGTGGCTGCCGGGCGAGTAGCCAAGGATCCCGCCGACGGCTACACGCTGCTGGTCGACACGGCCGGCGCCCTAACAATTCGGCCGCAGTTGGAGAAAGTCCCCTACGACACGCTGAATGACTTCATACCAATCACCGCCATCGCTACCAACGATGCGGTTATCGTGGTGGCTTCCGATTTTCCGGCCAATAACTTTCAGGAATTCCTGAAAGTCACCAAGGCCAACCCCGGCAAATACACTTATGGCACATCGGGCATGGGCAGCATCACCATGTTGGGTATGGAAGCCTTCAAGCGTCGCGCTGGCTTCGACATCAGGCACATACCTTATAAGGGTGATTCACAGGTGTTGCTCGACGTCATGGGAGATCACATTCCCATCGGCTTTGTCGCAATTCCTTCCGTAGCTTCTCAACTGAGCAGTGGCAAAGTTCGCGCGCTGGCTACTCTAGGCCAGAAACGGCTCAAGCTCTTCCCCAAGCTGCCTACAGTAGGCGAATTCGGCTATACCGATCAGATCTGTTCTTCATGGATCGGCATACTTGCGCCAGCCCATACTCCAGATGCCATCGTCCAGAAACTCAACCACGACATCCGCCAAGTCGCGAACGACCCCAAGTTCATCGCCAAATTAGAACAAGGGGGCTCCCGGGCTTTCAATAGTTCGGTTGCTGAATTTACCCAGTTCGTTAAACAGGACATGAAGGCCAAAGGTGACATCATCAAAGCCATCAATCTCAAGTTGGAATGACAATTACAAATGCCTAGGTTTTCCCGAAACGTGGCGAGCCTTGCTCTTTGCGGGAAGCCCAGGTCTTAACGGGGCTCTCTATGCCTAAATCTGCTGATACATTGCGCGTTGGCGCCGGCGCCAGTTTCGCTGACGACCGCTTTCAACCGGCCGTAGACCTTGCCGAAAAGGGTGAGCTCGACTATCTGGTATTCGAATGCCTCGCCGAGCGTACTGTCGCTCGCGAGAATCTTACTCGCCTCAAGAATCCAGACCTGGGCTATACACCTCGCCTAAGCGAACGTATGGCTCAAGTACTGCCACCAGTGGTTCGCAACCGTGTACGAGTGGTCACCAACATGGGCGCTGCGAACCCACCTGCCGCCGCGCGTGAAGTGCGGCGCGTGGCGCAAGATCTAGGGCTGGGCGATTTTTCTTGCGCCATCGTCACTGGCGACGATGTCTCGGATCTACTGCGGCAACATCCCGGCCTACCACTGATGGAGTCCGGCGAGCCGCTAGAAACGCTGCTGCCGAAAATGGCGTCGGCGAACGCTTACCTTGGCGCCGACATTATTGTCAAGGCGCTCGAAACGAATGCGCAGATGGTCATCACGGGCCGGGTGGCCGACCCTTCGCTGTTCCTGGCTCCTGCCATGCACCGCTATGGATGGACATACGAAAACATAGAACGTATCGGCGCCGGTACCGTCATGGGCCACCTGTTGGAGTGTTGCGCACAAGTCAGCGGTGGCTGCTTCGGGGATCCAGGAAAGAAAGAGGTTGAAAATCTAGCTGGCCTCGGCTTTCCCTACGTGGACATTCTCGAAGATGGTGAAATGACCATCAGCAAGCTCGACGACGCCGGCGGCCGCGTAGACTTGGCAACGTGCAAAGAGCAGCTGCTTTACGAAATGCATGACCCTGCCCACTACATTACCCCCGATTGTGTTCTCGATATCACAGGCCTGCACCTGACGCAGTCGGGTAAGAATCACGTCACTTTCCGTGGAGCCCGAGCTAAGCCACATACCGATACCTACAAAGTCACCGTGGGCTATGACGACGGCTATATCGGCATAGGGGAAATCTCCTATGCCGGCATCAACGCTGTCGCCAAGGCCAAATGGGCTGCAGACATCGTGCAACAGCGTCTCAAGGATACGGGCCACACTTACTCTGAAGTTCGCGTCGATCTTATTGGCATGTCCAGCCTGCACGGCAGGCCCGATGTCCGTCCCGAGCCTTATGAAGTGCGTCTGCGTCTTGCTATGCGCTGCGACAACCCCAAGGCCGCAGCCGCGGTTGGCTTCGAGGTTCGCGCGCTGCACGTTAATGGCCCATGCGGCGGTGGTGGCGGCTCTGATCCTGTCGTTCGAAAAATACTGGCCGTGCAGTCGGTTTTGATTCCGCGCAAGCTGGTAGACCCCCAAGTTCAGGTAGAGAGGATAGGCTAATGATTCGCGTCTACGATATTGCCCATGGCCGCGCCGGCGACAAGGGCGACACTTCGAATATCTCCGTCATCGCCTTCGACGACTCTGGTTGGAAGCTCCTTCAGAAGGAGCTCACCGTGGAGCGCGTCGAAAAGGCCTTCGCGCACCTACTCACTGGTAAAGTAATCCGCTACGAGCTGCCCAATCTACAGGCCCTCAACTTCGTCCTTGAAGGCGCGCTCGCGGGCGGCGTTACCCGATCCCTCGCGCAGGACGCTCACGGCAAATCGCTCAGCAGCCTGATGATGACAATCGAACTTCCCCAACCAAACTAAGCCGCAAGCCAGGAGCACAGAATGCGCATAATCACGGAAGGCCTGCAGTTTCCCGAGGGCCCTATCGCGCTCGAAGACGGTACATTCATCGTCGTCGAAATCCGACGCCAAACCCTAACTCACATCGACGCCAAAGGTAAGCAGACAGTCATCGCCAAACTGGGCGGAGGCCCCAATGGTGCCGCCATGGGCCCAGACGGATACTGCTATGTCGTCAACAACGGTGGCTTCAAGTTTGTACCACGGGCGGACGGTAAGTTTGTCACTGCGGGTACTCCCGATGATTACGTCACCGGCCGAGTCGAACGTGTGGATATCCAAACCGGTAAGGCAGAGGTCGTATACGACAAGGTGGGGAACCAGAAAATTCGGGGCCCCAACGACATCGTCTTCGATGCTCATGGCGGCTTCTATTTTAGCGATCCAGGTAAAGTCAGACATCGGGACTGGGATCGAGGATGCGTATGCTATGCAAAGGCCGATGGATCAATGATAAAGGAACTCATCTTTCCCATTACTAAACCAAACGGCGTGGGTCTTTCCCCCGATGGCAGCACGCTGTATGTCGCGGAAACCGAAAGTGGCAAGCTCTGGGCGTGGGAACTGGCCGGCCCAGGCGAGCTGAAATCTCCGGCTGTCGCATCCACCACATCACCTCACGGCGGCAAACTCATCTCCGCCGTAGCAGCCTATCGCCGTTTCGATTCATTGGCGGTGGAGGCGAACGGCAACATCTGCGTCGGGACATTAGATTCCGGTGGCATCACTGTCTGCTCACCAAACGGAGGTGCAGGCGAGTTCGTCCCCGTGCCCGGTGACACCCATTGCACTAATATCGCCTTTGGCGGCCTCGACCACAAAACCGCCTATGTCACGCAGTCGTACGCCGGGCGACTCGTGGAGGTTCCATGGCCACGTCCTGGCTTGAAACTGGAAGGCGACGAGCACGGATTGGACTAAGATTGGGCGAGCGGCTCACATGCACAGATCAATATTACGATCAAGGGCGATCTTCTTGATTCGCCCCTGTGCGAGTTCGACCGTTTTCTTCTATCTACATCATGGCGCCGCCGCAATGCGCATCCGAGACTCGGCCACAGAGCCGGGCTGCCAACAATGTGCGCTACTCAAGTCTTCCATGCGAGTCGCCCCGACGAATGCCAGGATTCGGCTGATTTCGTCGCGCAGCATGGCGAGAACATGAGCCACGCCGCGCTGTCCGCCAACGGCCGTGCCCCACATCGCGGCACGGCCTATCATGACTGCATTCGCTCCCAAGGCGATTGCCTTCACGATGTCACTGCCGCGGCGGATGCCGCTGTCGAGGAAAAGCACGGCGTCGGGCCCGACCGCCTCGCGTACCAGCGGCAGCATGTCCATGCTGGCGGGCGCATTGTCCAGTACACGCCCGCCATGATTCGAAACAACGATTCCGTCCACGCCCGCCGCCATCGCAGATCGCGCGTCTTCGGGATGCAGAATGCCCTTAACAATAAGAGGGCCCTTCCACATATCGCGCAGCCGTTTCAGGTCGTCCCACGTCAACCCGTCGTTCTTGGGCATCAGCCCGCTCTTTCTCGTA
Organism: Candidimonas nitroreducens; assembly: GCF_002209565.1. GTDB lineage: Bacteria > Pseudomonadota > Gammaproteobacteria > Burkholderiales > Burkholderiaceae_B > Candidimonas > Candidimonas nitroreducens. Next base: position 111,631 of record NZ_NJIH01000011.1, on the reverse strand, counting down.
TCTGTCATGCTGCGCTGCAAGGACTGCGGCAGATTGTGAAACCTTGGCATGCCACCGGACAATAGATAACGCCCCATCACTCCCGCGGCCCAGCGCGGATGCAAAGCTGCATCCATCATGTTTCTTCTGGTCAGGCGCATCGGCACGGTGAAGCCGTTTCGGTAATTGAACTCGCGATTGGGTGTCACCGTGGTGTCCACGGTCACGATCAGCGCCTTGTATCCTGCATCGCGAGCGCGATGCAGCAATTCATGCGACATTGCGGGATCGGGCCAAAGATACAGCTGAAACCACAGATCCCCTCCCGCCTTTTCAGCCACTTTTTCTATCGAAGCAATCGAGCCGGTCGACATGGAATAAGGGACGCCGAACGATGCTGCCGCGGATGCCGTGGCAACTTCGCCTTCGTACCATAATAGGCCGGCTGCCCCCGTGGGCGCCAGGCAGACCGGCATGGGATATTCACGCCCGAACAATGAAACGCGCAGCGACCGCTGCGATACGTCCCTCAAGGGTCTAGGGATCAGGCATATCCTGCGAAACGCATCGAGATTGTTGCGTATGGTCAGGTCATCTTCGGTGCCCCGATCAATAAACTCAAACAGGCCATGGGGCAAGCGGCGCTTGGCCAATGTGCGCAGATCGTCGAAGTTGTAGCCGAATGCGGGATCGAATGACATTTGTTATCGGAACCAGCCCGATTCCGTTCTTCGCGGATTGAGTACGAGGCATACTCTATCGTCGAATGCCTACCAGCGGAAATCACAATTTTTTATGGCGACTCATAAACAGAACCCGCTTTGAGCGAGCCATATATTCGCCGTATGGCCGTATATGTCTTGAGGATCGCGAGGGCTCGATTCAATCCCGCTGACGCTTGAGGGTGGACGACGCCTGGGCCATATCCATGATCTGCGAGATGATCTTCGACTTCCTGGACTCGGCGACACAGGCGACAGAAAACTCGACCCATCCTCCTTGACGCAAGTCCGGTATCAGTTGCAAGGTGCCCGCCTCCAGATCTTGCCGGATCAGCATCGACGACAGGCAGCCTACGCCACCACCGCCCAACACGATCTGATGGGCGGCGGCCATGTTGCTGATACCGTTGAAGTGTCGCGGATTACCGCCCCCTTCCATGATGATGCGCATGGCCTCCGTCCAGTAGAAGGACTCGCGCTGTACACACCAGATAGGCGCAGTGCGTAGAAATTCCAGCAAATTGCCGGCCCAGTTCTCTGTCAAGAATTCCGCGGAAGCCACCCACAACATCCTGTCGTACCCAAGGGGAGCCGACGACAGCTTGTCTCCGTGCACGGGGCCCGCAACGATGGCTATATCCAATTTGCGCACCTCGAGCTTTTGCAACACTTTGCCGGCCAAATCGATTTCCACGTCATAGGTAAGATCGGGAACGATCCGCTGCATTTCGCGAATCATGTTGGGAAACCAGCTCATGGAAATGTTTCCCGCACCAATGCGCACCGTGCCGCCCGAGGCATAGGCCGAATTGACAGACCCGGTCAAGGCCTCGAACTGCTGGAAGATCGGTTCCGCATCTTCCAGGAATTTGCGGCCTTCCATGGTCAGCTCCACGCCCCGGCCCACTCGTACGAACAGCTTCACGCCCAAGGCGGCTTCCAATTCGCGCATGCGCGCCGAGATCGCAGGTTGTGTGGTGTACAGACGCTCGGCCGCTGCGGTGAAGCTGCCCAGGCGGGCTATCCAGAATGCGGTCTCCAGGTTCGCAAGATTGATATTGCGCACAGATGTCTCCTCTTTGCGGCAACAGCAGCCATAGGCTGGCCGACACCAAAATATCAGAACAAAACATACATCGCTCACGGCCGCCAGACAACAGCCAGACTGGGGTACCAGAATGGCGCGCGAAATATATCCAGGATTTATGCCAAGCCATAGATGATTCTGATTGGAATACTCGACGCTATCCTCCGACAATACGCGCAGCGCCGCCTCAAGGCGAGGCGTCGAATATATGCCACAAATCGACAACGGAGACTGTCATGCTTTCACTGCTATCCGCGGGACACCGAACCGCGACGTCAACCCTGGCGCGCCTGTGTGTCGGCATCGTCAGTGCTCTCGCGCTAACGTGGCTGCCCATGCGCCACGCCCATGCGCAAAGACACTATGAAATGATCATTCCCATCGCCGCGGGCGGCTCACTGGACTTGATGGCGCGCGCGGTAAGCCTTGCTTTCTCGCAGCAGACCGGAGAATCGGTTACGCCTCTGAACAAAGTGGGCGCGGGCACTCTGCTTGCAACCCGCTCTGTCGCGCAGTCCACCGCCACCGACGGGCGCACACTGCTGTTCACCGGCCTACCCTATACAACGCTGCAGTACAAGAAAGGCGGCCCTGCATTCGACGAAAGCCGGTTCAAGCCCGTCATCTATGTCGGCTGGCAGCCCACCGTACTTTTCATACGCTCATCGATCCCCGCCAACGACATGAAATCTTTTCTTGCCTGGGCCAAAGCCAGGCCGGAAGGCGTGACTTTCGCCTCTTCCGGCATAGGAAGCAGCCCCCATATCGCCGCCGAGCAATTTGCCGACATGACGGGCATCAAGATCGTACACGTTCCGATGGGCGGCTCCAGCGCATTCGTGCCCGCTCTGGCTGGCGGCCATGTCGACGCAGTGTTCGACGCTCCGGCCACACGCACCATGGTCAAAGAAGGATATCTGAAGGCGTTGATGATAGGCAGCGATACACCGCTTGCGGATTGGAAGGAGCTGCCCACCTCCGATCAGGCCGGTCTGCCAGGGTTTCGTTCTGGCACCTGGTATGGCGTGCTCGTACCCGCCGGAACGCCCGACACCACGGTGTCCAAACTCAATACAGAGCTGAACAAGTCGCTGACGAGCCAGGTGGTTCAAAGCCGTGCCCGGGAATTCGGCATCACCCTTTCGGGGGGAGCGCCACAGGCTTTCAACGACCTGCTCAAGAGTGAACACGAGCGCATCGGAGCGCTGGTGAAAACACGCGGCATCGTGATCCCGTGATCAGCCGAAGAACCCGCGTAGACACGACAAGGGATTGCCCATGAGCTACTCCGACACCATAGCCGCCCGCGCCGCGGGCCTGCAGTTCGAAGACATTCCGGAACAGGTGCTAGCCAAGCTCAAGACCTGTATGCTCTACGGAATGGTGATGGCCGCCAGTGCGGGCGCCCGCGATGAATTGGAAACCGCCGTGCTGTGCTCCAATGCCGCTCCTGGCCCCGCCCGCACTCTGGTTTCCAATCTCGAGCGCAGCGCCGCCGACGCTGCATACATCAACGCATTCCGCATGTGCTCTCGCGGCCAAAACGACACTTACTCGGAAGCCTATGCGCACCCTGGCTGCATCATCATTCCGGTGGTGCTCGCCCTTGCGCAACAACAGTCGGCTACCGGGAAACAAGTATTGACGGCCATGGCAGCCGGCTACGAAGTTCTGGCCATGGTGGCCGCCGGCCACGCGGACGCCGTCGTGGGGCGCCGTTTTCGTGCGACTTCCGTTTTCGGCGTGTTCGCATCCGCGGCGGCGGCAGCGCGCATGCTAGACCTCGACGCCGCGCAAACCGCGAACGCCCTGGGCTTGGCCACCCAGCACAGCGCCGGCACAATGCAATGCTGGCTCGAGGGTACGCCGGAATGGCGTATACAGGTTGCCAATGCAGCCCGCGCCGGAGTGATCTGCGCCGAACTTGCCAAGCGGGGGTATCCTGCCGCCAGGCATTCATTCGAAGGAAGCAGCGGTTTTTTCCGCACGTTTGCAGGCTCGGAAGCCGCGAACGAGCCGACATGGGCATGGCGCACGCCTCAGGTGATTTTCAAGCCTCTGCCAGGCTGTTTGATCAACCAGGCCCCGCTATATCTGCTGCTGGGCCTGCAACGCAAGCATGCCTTCGGCGCAGCAGACGTCGATCGAGTCGAAGTCTGGCTTGCGGAGCGCAATGCCGCATATCCAGGCATCGATCGCCACGGGCCTTTCGAGACACCCACCGGCGCGATCATGAGCTGCCCGTTCATGATGGCCGTCGGCTTGCGCAACCGCACACTGCGTATCCAAGACTTCGGCACTCTGTATGGCGCAGGAGAAATCCATACCCTCGCCGAGCGCGTTTCGGTCGCTGGCCTGCAGGGGCTGCCCGACTGGGGTGCCCGGGTACGCGTCAGCCTACAAAGCGGCACGGCGTACGAGGATGAAATCACCGAGCTTTCCCGGTTCGCCTTCGACTGGCAGGAAGCCGACGCCATATTGTCGGGCATGGCGGATGAATGGCCGTGGCAGGACGGCGCGGCGCGATACGAACAGCTGAAGCACTGCGTGCGTGAACTAGACAAGGCGCCAACCATCGAAGCGCTGGTCTCTGTGCTGCGCCCCTGAAACCCGCCATCGGTCGAACCGGTGTGCAAACAATCCGCATATCGCAAACGCGGCGGCCATGCGGCCATATATATCGAGCCGATCAAAATGCATTATGGACAGGCATAACTACGTACGATTGGCGTAACAGTGCACGGCTGCGTAGACTTCCATCGAACCCACACTCATCACTAGCAGTTCTCCAATACCAGAGAAAAGGAGCGGGCCATGGCCATCACTGTCAAACCCATGCCGTCGGGATTTGGTGCCGAGGTTTCAGGCATAGATCTGCAAGAACCGCTGAATCAGGAAAGCTATACGGAAATCGAAGCGGCGCTGGCTCGACACGGCGTGATCTTTTTCCGAAACCAGCCCCTGGACGAAGCGGCCCAGGAAGCATTCATACGCTGGTTCGGGCCGCCCAATGCGCTTGCTCGCCAGTTGAATAACAGCCGCATGAAGAACCCTTATTTCTATGACGTTTCCAATATCGACGAAAACGGCAAAATCATGATGCAAGAGCATGAGCGGCGCTTGTATCTGCAGGCCAATCTGTTCTGGCACACGGATATGTCCATGCGCCAACCACCGGCTCGCGTGACCGCGCTCAATGCCATCGTCCTTCCGGAAGAGAATCCCCCCAACACCGAATTCGCCGACACACGCGCCGCCTGGGACGCCCTGCCGAAATCCAGGCAAGCAGAGCTGGAGCCTTTGCGTGTCGTGCACAGTGTTTATGCTTCGCGCGCCAAAGTCGGCTATACCAACTTCAATGCAGAAACACGGAACCTGCTGCCCCCCAGCGAGCACCCGCTGGTGCGGCTGCATGCCGGCTCGGGCCGCAAGTGCCTATATATCGGGGCGCATGCATCGCACATCGTCGACATGGATGAAAGCGAAGGCCGGGCCTTATTGGAAGAGCTCACCGAATTCGCAACCCAGCCGCAATTCCGCTACGAACACAAGTGGCAGCCCCACGACCTTCTGGTTTGGGACGATAGCTGCACATTGCACCGTGCCACGCCATTCGACGATCAAAAATATCGCCGTGAATTGCGCTGGTGCTCGGCCCGCGAACTGGAACCGGTATAACCATGAAGCTGGCGCGATTTTCCCTGCAGAATGATCCCGCGGAACGTCTGGGGGTGGTGCTCGAAGACAACGGCGCCATGCAACTGCTGGACGTTGCCGCCCTGCCCTGGGTATCGGAAAACAGCGGGTTTCCGATGGCCATGAAGCAGGTCATCGACGCCGGGCAGGCCGGCTTGGACGCATTGCGCGAAACGGTACGGAAGGCAAACGCAGAAGCGGATCCGGCGTGGCTACACCGAGCCGAAGAGATCGTTTGGCTGCCTCCGGTGCCGCCGCGTTCCTGCATCGCGGCGGGGCGCAACTTCGGAGCGCACCGGATGGAAAGCATCCATGGCAACCCCAAGGCCGGAGCGGGATTCCAGATGGATTTTCCAACGGGCTTCATCAAGCTCGGACGGAACCTGGTCGGCCACCGGGCCGAAGTCAAACGGCCCGAAGACGTCGAGCAAATGGACTACGAGGTTGAGGTGGCCGTCGTCGTTGGCGAGAGCTTGCTCAATGCGTCGCGAACCCAGGCACGCCAGGCGGTGTTCGGCTATACCATCATGAACGATCTTTCGGCGCGCGAATGGCAGTTTGCCGAAATGCGAAACCTATTGCTCATGATGGGCAAGAATTTCCCCGGATTCGGGCCGCTGGGGCCTTGCATTCTGACCGCGGACGAAGTGCCCGACCCCACGGCGCTACGCCTCTGGCTTACGGTCAATGGCGAATTGCGGCAGCAATCGGACTGCACGGATCTGATCTTCCAATTCGACGAACTGGTGGCTTTTTGGTCCCGCATAGGCCTGGAGGCCGGAGACGTAATCGCCAGCGGCACGCCCGAAGGCGTCGCCGTGCATCGCAAGCCGGATCCCCGGCCATTCTTCCTGAAGCCCGGTGACATCGTCCATGCCGGAGTCGACCAGATCGGAGTGCTGGAGACTCGTATCGTCTAGCGCGTCGAGTACCGCCCCACGCTCACAGACAACAAAGGAGACGCAAATTGCGCAATCACTATCGATTACTGCTGCTGATGGCGGTCGCAATACTGCCCATAACAAATATCGCCCACGCCGCTACATCGTTTCCCGACAGCCCTGTCAGAATCGTTGTTCCGACTTCGCCGGGCGGCGCGAGCGATACATCGGCCCGCATCCTGGCCGAAGGACTGCAGACGCTATGGAAGCAGCCGGTAATCGTAGAGAACAAAACCGGCGCATCCGGCACGATAGGCGCCAGGTTCGTCGCGAAGTCTCCGGCAGACGGCCATACATTATTTTTCGGTACCGGCTCCACACACGTCGTGGCGCCGTTGATGCTGGCCGACACGCCGTACGATCCGGAGCGCGATTTCACACCCCTGGCCATCGTCGGCTATGCCCCCTTCGTACTGTTTGTCCGCAGCGGCCTTCCGGTCAGCAATCTGCGAGAACTGGTCGAATACGCCCGTAAGCCAGATTCAGAACTGAGTTTCGGCACCACGGGGCCCGCGACAATTTACGAGATCGCCGCGCGCCTGCTGGAACACGAGGCGCATATACATTTCAATCACATTCCATACAAAGGCCTGGCCCCGATGGCTATGGACGTGGCTGCCGGCCGTGTGGATATAGGGGTTGGCCCGGTCGACGGCTACCTGAAGAACGACAGGCTGAAAGTGCTGGCGGCGTTGGGCAACCAGCGCGTAGCCGCCTTTCCCGGTGTGCCGACCAGCACGGAAAGTGGCTATCCGGGGTTTTCGGTACCGGCATGGGCCGCTCTCTGGGGCCCGGCAGCTTTGCCGGCGAACATATCTTCGGCATTGACACAGGGCCTGCTGAATGTGCTGGGACAGCCCGAGGTGCAGAAAAGAATCGCGGTCACCGGGATTGTGATTCAGCCTGGCGACGGCAACGCTTTGCGCATGCTGATCGAGCATGACCTGACGAAGCTGAAGCAATTGGAGAAGCCCGGCAACTAAGCGGGCCGAAGGAATCCGCCTAGGCGCGCACGAAAGTATTGCGCAGGGTTCCCAAGCCTGAAATGTCGACCTCTACCGTGTCGCCATGGTCGAGCTTGGGGGAATGGCCATCGGTGCCCATCCAGACGATGTCGCCCGGATAAAGGGTCAAGTTGCGCGACATGCGGCTGAGGAACGTGGGGATATTGAACAGCATGTCGCCGGTGTCGAAATGGGATTTCACTTCCCCATTGACCGAAACGCGGGTCTGCGCCCGGGCCAGATCGAATTCGGTTTCCATCCATGGCCCCATGGGCTTGAACGTATCCGAGTTCTTGGCCCGCCAGAAAGTGCGGTCGGCGCGCTGCCAGACCCGCTCGCTGACGTCGTTGCCTATGGTGTAGCCGAACACGCACTGCATGGCCTCGGCTTCGGACAGGTTGCGCGCCTTCTTGCCGATTACGACCACCAGCTCGCCTTCGTATTCGATGTGCGTGGCGTCTTCGGGAATGACGACATTCTCTTCATGGGCGACCAGGGCGTTGACGGCCCGGTAGCCTATGTCCGCCTGCGGCGGGACATTGACTTTTCTGCCGGCCAGGGCTTCTTGTTCGCGTATGTGCGTAATGTAGTTCAGGCCCGCGGCATAAAAAGTGGGAGGCACCACGGGCACCTCGATCTTGACGTCGGAAAGCCCATGGCGCTGGCCGGTGAACTCGTGTTCTGCCCAGGGAATGCCGCGGATTTCCCGTACCTGGTCATTTTCATCGAGTGTGCCATAGGCTTGCCGGCCCGAGCCGGGAAGCGAGAAATTTATCCAGCGCATGGTTCAGTCCTGTGTGGGCGGGGGGCCGCCCGCCGCACGGCCCCGCCAAAGTCATTATTATCACCCAGGGATGCTCTGGGCAGGCCAATCGTTCGCGCGACGCGTCATTCGGCCCGTATGCCGGCCTTTTTGATCAGGTCGGCCCAACGCTGCCTGTCCTGGCCCAGCCACTGCCTGTAGTCCTTGGAATCGCGGTATTTGATCTCCGCCCCCAGGCCCTTCAGCCTTTCCTGGACTTCGGGCTTGTCCAGAACCGTCTTGACCGCTTTTGCGAGCTTGTCGGTGATGGCCTCGGGTATGTGGGCGGGGCCGACGAACCCTATGGGCTGGGCGTAGTCCTCGAAGCCCGGGAAGCCCATTTCCGACATGGTCGGCACCTGCGGATAATCGGGCAGCCGCTTGGCGGTGGTGGCCGCCAGTATGCGCAGCTTGCCGCTGGACACGAAATCCTTCAGGCCGACCATGGGATAGAACATGAAATCTACCCGGCCGGCGATGACATCGGTGAGCGCCGGGCCATTGCCCTGGAACGGAATATGGTTCATCTTGGTGCCGGAACGCTCTTCGAGCAGGGCCGCGGCCAGGTGCGCCGACCCGCCCACCCCCGCCGAACCGAAGCTGACCTGGCCCGGATTCTTCTTGGCCTTGTCCAGCAGTTCTTTCAGCGTCTTGTAGGGCGAATGGCCGCCCACGACCAGCAATTGCGGCAGTACCGCGACCTGGGCGATCTGGGTGAAGTCCTTGATCGGATCGTAGTGGATCAGATTGGGCTTGATCAGGGGGTTGACGTTATGCGAAATGGTGTTCATGAGTATGGTGTAGCCGTCCGGCGCGGCGCGCTGCACATACTCGGTGCCGATATAGCCATTGGCTCCGGGCTTGTTCTCGACGACTATCGAGGTGCCGAGATTGGTGGCCATTTCCTTGGCAAGCAGGCGGGCGAGCACGTCCGTGGGGCCGCCGGCGCTGTAGCCGACGATCAGCCGTATGGGCCTGTCGGGATAGCTGCCGCCAGCAGCCCACGCCATGCCGGGCACGGACGCCGCACCCACCAGGCCTGCGGCGCACACGGTAGCCAGCCGAACTACGGCCCTGCGCTTAGACAGTTTGATTTTCATAGCTTGTCTCCATGAGGTGATGGTAAAGATCGCCCTGTGAATTTGCTTGGACAGGGTCAGTGAAGGGGGCCGGCAAACCGCGAGCGGAACGCAGCAGCTCGGAAGTAAATCGGCCCACCAGGGTCGCGCCGCACAGCTTTTGCGTGCGCTGCAATTCGTCCTGCAGGATCTCCAGCGCCCGGCGGGCGCCGGGCTCGCCCGCGGCGACCGCGCCGAACAGCGTCGCGCGTCCCAGCAGCACCCCGTGCGCGCCCAGCGCCAGGGCTTTGGCAATGTCGCCGCCGCGGCGTATGCCGCCATCCACCAGCACCGGCACGCGCCCAGCGACCGCCTGCAGCACCTCGGGCAAGGCCACCAGGGTGGCGACCGCGCCATCGAGCTGGCGGCCGCCGTGGTTGGACACGACGATCGCATCGACGCCCAGCGCCGCCAGGCGGGCGGCATCGTCGCCGCGGCACACGCCCTTGACGATCAGCTTGCGGGGCCAGCGCTCGCGCACCTGCGCCAGGCGCTGGAAATCGAAGCCGGGGTCGTAGCTGCGGCCCACGGAAGAAGCGATGGCGACCGCGCTGCGGGCCGCGACCTCGAAGCCGCGCAGGTTTTCCATGACGGGCAGGCCGTGCATGGCCATGTCCAGCGCCCAGCGCGGCCGGCTTGCGAAGTCCAGCACATTGCGCGTGGAAAACCGGAACGGGATCGAAAAGTGATTGTGGAAGTCCCGCTCGCGCTTGCCGCCCACCGGCAGATCCACCGTGATGACCAGCGCCTCGTAGTCGGCAGCCAGCGCCCGCTCGAGCAGTTTCCAGAAAAATTCCTGGTTGTTGAGCACATAGGCCTGGAACCAGTGGCGCCCGGGCGCCTCGCGGGCGATGGTTTCGATGGCGGTGGTCGCGCTGCTGGACAGCGTATAAGGGATGCCGTAGTCGGCCGCGGCCTTGGCCAGCGCCAGGTCGGCGTCGCGCCGGCCGAAGCCGGCCGCCCCGGTCGGCGCGATGGCCGCGGGCATGCCAGCCGGCGCGCCCAGCAGCTCGCAGGCGCTGGAGACGCGTGCCACGTCCACCAGCACGTGCGGCGCAAAGCGCAGCGCGGCAAAGGCGGCGCGATTGCCCCGCAGGGTGCTTTCGTCTTCCGCGCCGCCGGCGTAGAAGTCGAACACGGCCCTGGGCAGCCGGCGCCGCGCCAGGGCGCGCAGGTCGGCGATGGAGTAGCAGTCCGCGACGCGGCGCGGCGCCGGGTGGTGCAATGCGCTCACGCCGCCGCGGCCTCGGCCGACTCGCTGTTGCGGCGCGGGCTTCCGTCTGCATTGAAAAAGCGTGTGGCCATGACCTGGCATCGCTTGATCAGGCGCGGCTCGTCGGGGCGATAATCGGGAATCGCGTTGTGTATGGTGCCCATGTTGTCCCACATCAGCACGTCATGCGTCTGCCAGCTATGCGCATACTGGTACTGCTGCTGGGTTTGATGCCGGAACAAGAAGGCCAGGATATCATCGCTTTCCGCCTGGTCGAGCTCGTTGATGCGCATGGCATAGCCCGGATTGCAATAAAGCACCTTGCGCCCGGTAATGGGATGCCGCAGGAACAGCGGATGCGACACCGGCGGCTTGGCCGCGCGCTGGGCGGGCGTCAATGGCGGGCGCTGGCTGCCGCGCTCGCGGCGCATCATTTCCCAGAATTTGTTGAAGTCGTGCAGCACGGTCATGCCGTCCAGGCGCCGCTTCATGTCTTCGGGCAAGCCTTCGTAGGCCGCATGCATATTGCAGAACTGCGTATTGCCTAGGGATTTGCCATCTCGAAAAGGGATCTTGATGCCGTAAAGAATATTCGTGAAGGCAATCATCTTGCTGTAGGACATATCGGTATGCCAGTCCTGGCCCGCGTCCGCAAGGCCTATGGGCTTGCCGTTCTCGATGATGTTCGAGAGCACCATTACCTCGGGCAGCCCGGGTTCTTGGTAGGCGCCGGCCACATTGACTTCCAGTTTGCCGAAGCGGCGCGAGAATTCACGCAGCTCGGCGGCGCTTAGATGTTGGCCGGGGTAGCTCAGTACCCCATAGTGCCCCAGCGCTTGCAGCAATTGCGCGAAGTCGGCGTCTGCCAGCGGCTGGGACAGATCCAATCCTTCGATGCGAGCACCCAGCGTATACCCTGTAGGAACGATCTTCAATGCCATGATGCAATCCTTGCAAAAAAATGTCCGATGGCCGGCGGATGTCAGCCGGCTGCTAATAGGCTGCTTCGAGGATACTTCGCAGCTCGTCGGCGCCGGTGACCTGGCGCGGGTTGTAATACAGGCCGCGTTCGCCCATGCCTTTGGCCGCAATGCGATCCAGATCGCGCTCGGCGACGCCAATGTCGCGCAAACGCGCCGGCACGCCCGCGGCCACCTGCAGCGCGCCCAGCGCCCGCACCAGGGATTGCGGGCCGCCATCCAGCCCCAGCGCTGCCGCCGCACGCGCCAGGGGTTCGGCCGCGGCCTGGGCGTTATAGGCCACGCAATGCGGCAGCATCACCGAGTTGGCCTCGCCGTGCGGCACGCCGCTGACCGACCCGATGACATGACACAAGGCATGGTGCAGGCAAGTGCGTGCATAGACCAGCACCAGGCCCGCCAGATGCGCGGCATACAGCAATTGGGCTCGCGCCGCCTCGTCGCCGGGTCTGCGCCGCACCGCCGGCAAGGCATAGGCCAGACGCGCCAGCGCATCCAGGGCGAAGGCCTCGGCCAGCGGCGTGCGCTCGCGGGAATACAGCCCTTCGATGCAATGCGCCAGCGCATTCATGCCCGTGGTGCACATCAGGGAAGCCGGCACGCACAGGTTGGCAACGGGGTCGAGCAGCACGACACGCGCGGCCACCGCGGGGTCGGACAGCAGCAGTTTGGCGCCGCTGGCGTCGCGCACACCGACGCTGGCCGTGACCTCGGCGCCCGAAGCCGTGCCGGGAATGGCGAGTATGGGCAGCTTGGGCTTGAGCAAAGGCGGCACCACGAGGGTGGATGGCGGCGTGAAGCGCACGGCGTGCCGGGCCAGCGGCTCGCCCTCGGCCATGACGATGGCGACGGCCTTGGCGGTATCGGCAGCGCTGCCGCCGCCGACCGTCACGAAGCCATCGGCCTGCGCCGCAAGGGCCAGCCGGGCGAGCTGCTCGACCAGCTCTGCGCTGGAGTGCGCCGGCACGGGCGGGGTATCGAGCCAGGGCAGGCCTTGCAGCGCATGCATGACGTGCGCATACAGATTCGACTGGCGCGTACGCGCGCCGGCCAGAACCATGGGGCGGCGGATACCCGCGCCGGCGAGCTCGGCCGCCAGCGTTGCGATCACGCCGCTACCCAGCACCAGCCTGCTTGCAGGATAGCGCTGCACGAACCGCGGCGGAAGGCCGGGCGGCTCGGCCGCCGACCAGGCTTCCTGCAACAACGTTTCCTGTTCGTGATCTTTCACCGTTAATCCTTGAACTGGCCCCAGTGAAAATTCTATTGCTGTTTTTGCGCTTTGCAGCACCCCAATCTACAATTTTAGGTTTCCAATAAAGAAACATTGAAAACATGGACAAGCTCCAAAGCCTGCGCGTTTTTTGCGAAGTCGCCCGCTGCGGAAGCTTTGTCCGCGCGGCAATGCAAATGTCCTTGCCCAAGAGCACGGTCACCAAGCACATCGCCGCGCTGGAGCGCGACATGGGCGCGCAGCTGCTGAAGCGCAACTCCAAGCAGGTCGCCCTTACCGAGGCCGGGGAACGCGTGCTGCAGGGCTCCCGGGACATGATCCAGAGCTACGAAGCCATGGAATCGGCGGTGCGCGACGCGGTTCAACTGCCGCGCGGCGCGATACGCGTGGGCACCCCGCCCTCTTTCGGCGCCCACCACCTCGTGCAGGTGATTGCATCGTTCACCCAGCGCTACCCGGACATCGAAGTGACGATCGTCCACGACGACGGACGCTCGGACATACTCGCCGAAGCGCTGGATCTGTCGATCCGCATCGCCCATTCGCTGAAAGATGCAAGCTACGTGGCCTTGCCTCTGATGCTGGCGCCACAGTTCGTGGTGGCCTCGCCGCAGTACCTGAAAAAGCATCGGCGCCCGGCGTGCGTGCAGGATCTGGCCCAGCACAACTGCCTGATCCACACCATCAAATCGCACTCGGGAATCTGGCGCTTCGAAGGCTCGCCGCCGCAAGAAGTGCGCGTCCGGGGCACGATACGCTCCAACCTGGGCGATGCGTTGAAACATGCGGCCCTGGACGGCGCCGGCATTTCCATACACCCCACCTACATGGTGTCCGACGAGATAGCCCAGGGGCTGCTCGAGGTACTGCTTCCGAACGAAGTGCCGCAAGCGGTGGAGATCAACGTGGTGTTCTCCACCAGGCGGAACATGCCCGCGCGCGTCAGGCATCTGCTCGAGTTCCTCAAGGAATGGGCGCGCCAGCCGCCGCCATGGGCCGTCAAGAAATGAGGCCGGCGACGCCGCAGACACACCGGCCCGGGGCACGCTGGCCCGGGCTGCACACAGAATGCCACGAGCAAGAAGGCCGTCCCGCGGACACCGGAACGCTACGCAGCCGGCATCGCCGCCTTGCGGGCGGCACGCTCTTTTTCGACGCGCTCGGTGACATCGCGCGCCATGGCGGCCGAACCCACGGGCGTGCCGGCGGCATCCTTGACCAGGGCGAAGGTCATTTCGACATAGAGCTTCTGGCCGCCCTTGCGCACTGCGCGCGTCAGCGTGGGGTGCCCCTGCAGCTTGAGCCGACCGCTGTCCATGGCCGCGTCGAAACCGGCCCAGTGGGCGGCACGCAGATGCTCGGGAATGATCAGGTCGAGGTTGCTGCCCAGGGCTTCTTCGGCACTGAAGCCGAACAGCCGGCAGGCCGCCTGGTTCCAGCGCACGATGCTGCCCTTGCGGTCGGCAAAGATCAGGGCATCGGATACCTGCTCGATGATCCACTCGGCCAGTGAGGGATCGCCTGCGTCAGCCATGGCATATTCTCCGTAAGCGTAAAAACAGAAACAGTGTCATGGCGCGGGCCGCGACAAACCCCGCGCCATTCATCGTTCCCAGTTATACCGCCGACATTCCCCCCTATCAACTGGCCAGGCCCAATAGCCGGGAATCGCATTCAGCCACAATACCGGGCGATACACGCAAGAGAATCCATGGCGCACCCGGCCGCGCGGCGCGAGCGATAGCGCCGCAAGGCTTACTTGGGCCGGTTCCCGTGGTAGGCATCGAGCAGCAGCCCGAGAATGTCGGCACGCTGCGTGGCGTCGATCTGGCGCGGGTTCCAATAAGGGGCGTTCACCACCAAGTCGGCGGCCTTGGCCATGTCCGCCTCGGTGAGGGCGCCGAGTTCCTGCAACGCCACCGGCGCGCCATTGTCGCGGGCCAGGTCGAACAGCGCGGCCGCGGCGCTGGTCGAGGCATCGACACCCAGCGCGCGCTGGATGCGCCGCATGGCGTCGGGGGCAGACTGCGCGTTGAAGGCGATCGCATGCGGCAGCACGACGGTATGCGTCTCGGCGTGCGGCAGATTGAAAGTTCCGCCCAGCACGTGGCACAGCTTGTGATGCAAGGCCATGCCCACATTGCCCAGCACCGTGCCGCACAGCCAGGCCCCGTACAAGGCATCGCCGCGGGCCTCGATATCGCCGGGGCGGCGCCTGATGGCCGGCAGGGAGTGCGCCAGCGCCCTGATGCCCTCTTCGGCCATCAGGCTCATGATCGGATTGCCGTCGCGCGCGTACAGGCCTTCGGCGGCGTGGGCGATGGCATTCATGCCGCTGGTGATGCTCAGGCCGGCCGGCAGGCCCAGCGTCAGGTCGGGGTCGTAGATGACCGTGCGCGGCAATACCCGCGCGTCCCTGCCCGTTTTTTTCGCGCCGGCCGCGGTAATGCCGTAGATCGGCGTCATTTCACTGCCGGCGTAGGTGGTGGGCACGGCGACAATCGGCAGGCCGCAGTCCAGGGCAATCGCCTTGGCAAGGCCGACGGTGGATCCGCCGCCCACGGCCAGCGTGCAATCGGCATTCAGGCGGCACGCCTCGTCGCTCGCGGCGCGCGCAGTGTCCGCCGGCACGTGCATGACGGCCCCGGCAAACACCCCGACCGCGAGCCGGCCCAGGTCGTCGGCAATCGCCTGCGCCTGGCTGCGATGGCCCGGCGTGGACAAGACCAGCACACGAGTCGCGCCCAATAGTTCGATTTCAGGGCCCAGATTGGCCAGCGCACCACGGCCGAACACGACCCGGGAAGGCAGGCTACTGTAGACGAATTCTTTCATTTCAGCCTCCGCGCGGCCGCCTCGAAGAAGGCTGAAGCCCCCATGGGGGATAAGCCCGGACACGGCACAGTCCCTGCGGACTGTGTCGTGCCTGGCGAATCCGAGCGGCGTACAAGCCGCGAGGTGGGAAAGCCCGGACACGACACAGTCCCTGCGGACTGTGTCGTGCCTAGCGAATCCGAGCGGCGTACAAGCCGCGAGGTGGACAGCGAACGTAGTGAGCGTGGGGGTCTTTTCATGTCCGGTCGGCGGGGTTGAGCACAAAATCGTACTCCACCAGATAAGTGCCGTCGGGCTGCTGCTTCCAGTCCGCGATCAGCGACTGGCGTACGCCGAACACCGCGTCCGAGTCCAGGTAGCGGTCGTCACTGCGAAACACGTGCGTGATCAGGGTCTGGTAGCCTGGCGCCTCGATCATGAAATGCAGGTGGGCCGGACGCCAGGGATGGCGGCCGCTGGCGGCAAGCAGATCGCCCACCGGGCCGTCATGGGGAATGGCGTAAGGCACTGCCAGGATGGAATGAAAATAGTAGCGGCCCTCCTCATCGGTATGCAGGATGCCGCGCGCCTGGGCATGGCCGATTTCGGGGTGCTGGACATCGTATAGGCCGTCCTCGTCGGACTGCCATACGTCCATGCTGGCCCCGGCGATGGGCTGGCCATCGGCTGCCCTTACCGTGCCGCGCACCAGACAGGGTATGCCGTGCGCGCCGTTGGAAATGTCCGCGCCGAGGTCGTAATGCGGCGCGCCGTCCACATGGAAGGGGCCGAACACCGTCGATTCCGTGCACTGCGCGGGCTTGTCGTTGTTCATGGCCACCGTCAGCATGGACAGGCCGAGCACGTCCGACAACAAAATGAATTCCTGGCGCCTGTCGTCGGTGATGTGCCCACAGCGGGTCAGGAAATCGATGCCCCGCGCCCACTCGTCTTCCGTCAGATGCACTTCGCGCGCGAAATCGTGCAGATGCCGGATCAGGCTGCCCATGATCTGCTTGAAGCGCGGATCCGCGGTATCGGCGTGGCGGGCCAGAACGGCGTCGGTGATGGTTTCGTGATTCAGGTTGCGCACAATGATCTTCCTTCATCCCAAGCGGCGCCAGGCCGCCTACAAGGGAAATATAGTCCTATTGCGGTCATGCGGTGCGGGCGGCCGGAGCGTCGCCCCGGCCACCATGGCCGCGCCCGCGAACCGCGCGGTCGTCCAGCGGCACCGTCAACGCGTCATATGAAAAAAGCCACTCCGAACGGCTCTTGCTCATGTTCTTCTGCTGGAAGGCGCGGCGCATTTCAGCTTCATCCTCGATGCGGTAGAGGTCGCGATTGCCGGCGGATTCGAGCACCACCTTGGCGGTACGGCTCATACGGCTGTCCTGGTATACCTGCAGGGCGTCCGATACACGCGGGCAGGTATCCAGGCAGCGCGCCAGTACCGCGGCGTCTTCGATGGCCATGGCGGCTCCCGATGCCAGATAAGGCAAAGTCGGGTGCGCCGCGTCGCCCAGCAGCGTCGCCCGCCCGGTGCTCCAATTGCCCACCGGCGCGCGGTCGTTCAAGGCATAGCGGTAGCAGCCATCGCGGTCGGTGGCATCGATAACCGTCTGTATGGTGGGATGCCACCCCTGGAAGTCGGCCTTGAGGTCGGCCCACGGGCGCTTTTGCGTCCACGATTCATTTTCGGCGTAGGCATGTTCCACCAGGCCCACGAAATTCATCAACTTGCCGCCGCGCAAGTAGTACATCACGGCATGCTTTTTCGGCCCGCACCACACGGTCGATACCGTTTCCATGATGCCCGGCGGCAGGCATTCGACAGGGACGACGGCGCGCCAGGCTATATCGCCGGTATAGCTGGCGGGGGTCGGCCCGAGGATCTGCGCGCGAACGGCCGACTTGATGCCGTCCGCCCCCACCAGCACATCGCCGCTGGCGCGGCTGCCGTCGGCCAGGCGCAGCGTGACGCTGTCGGCGCCTTCTTCGAAGCCCACGGCCTGCGCGCCCAGGGTGATGCAGTCGGGATCCAGCGCCAGCACCGCCCCGGCCAGCAGCTCGTGCAGATCGGCGCGATGTATGTGGAAATACGGCGCACCGTTGAGCCGCTCGTGCGTTTCGCCCAGGGGGATGCGGTACATCAGCTCCGCCGTATCGAAGCGCCGGAATTCAAAGGCCTGCGGGCGCACGACGATGGCTTCGAGCGCATCCTTCAGCCCCAGGTCGTACAGCACCTTCACCGCATTGGCGCTGGACTGGATGCCAGCCCCTACGTCGCCCAGAGCCGCGGCCTGCTCATATACGTGCACCCGGAAGCCGCGCTTGAGCAGGCTGGCCGCGGCAGTCAGGCCGCCGATGCCGGCGCCGGCGATGAGGATCCTGGGCTTGTCTTTCATCTTCATTCCATCATTCCATTCAATTCGCTTTGATGCCCGCTTTCTTGATGACCTCCGTCCAGCGCGCGTAATCCGACGCGATGAGCGCGCCGAATTCCTTCGGGGTGTCGGGCGCCACCGTCAGGCCCTGCTTGTCCAGGCTGGCCTTGATTTCCGGCATGGCCAGGATCTGGTTGATCTCGTGGTTGAGGCGTTCGACGATGCCCGTGGGCGTGCGCGCCGGCGCCATCATGCCGAACCACAGGCTGACGTCGGCGCCATGCACGCCGGACTCGGCCAAGGTCGGCACGTCATGCATGACCGGGATGCGCTGCTGCTGGGCGGCGGCGAGCACACGCACCTTGCCCGCCTGCTTCAGCGGCAGGGCGGTGTTGGCGGGAAGAATCATGGCCTGCACCTGGCCGCCCAGCAGATCCGTGATGGCGCCAGCCGAACCGCTGTAGGGCACGTGCATGATGTCCACCCCGGTGTGCAGCTTGAACAGCTCCATGGCCAGGTGCTGGGGAGTGCCGTTGCCGGGCGACGCATAGGCGTACTTGCCGGGGTGGGCGCGGAAGGCCGCCAGGGCCTCGGTCAGCGTGTGGGCCGGAAAGCCCGGGTTGACCGCGAAGACCAGCGCGCCATCGGCCACGCGGCCAATCGGTGTGAAGCTGGTCAAGGGGTCGTAAGGCACGCTTTTGTGCAGCTGGGGATTCATCACGAAAGTGATGACTGTCATCAACAATGTATATCCATCCGGCTTGGCATGGGCCACATAGCCGGTGCCGATATTGCCGCTGGCGCCAGGGCGGTTTTCAACGATGATGGGCTGGCCCAGTTTCTGCGACAGCTTGGGGCCGATGATGCGGGCCAGGGTGTCCATGCTGGTGCCCGCCGTGTAGGGAACCACAATGGTAATGGGGCGAGTCGGCCAAGAGGCGGCGGCGGCCGGCGCCGTCGTCAGCAGCGCCGCGGCCGCTCCGCACGCGATGGCGCGCAATGTCGCCAGAAGTTTGTCGAATGTCATGTCGAGGTCTCCTTGGGTCAGCGCTGCAGCGGGCCGCCGGCCAGCCAGGCCGCTCCGCGCCGGTACAGCGTCTGCACGGCTTCGCCCTGCAGCATGGGCATGTGCATATAGACCGAGTAGCCGATGCGGGTCTGGATATACGCCAGGTGCCGGTACCCTTCGGGCATGCGCGCCAGTTCCTGCTGATCCAGCTGCAGTGTGGCGGCCGGGTCGATCGGATCGATGCGATCTTTTTCGTATATGGGCTGGCGATGCAGCAATTTCCACGCGCCCTCGTGCCGCACCACGAAATCGTAGAAGCGCCCGGTGCACAGCACGTCACACTCCACGCCCTGCACCGGCCCGCGCTGCGAGATCGTCATCTTGGTCTGCGCAATAGCCCTGTCGCCGGCAATGTCCACCGCGCTGCCGCCCAGGAAGTGGAGGATGCTTACCCCTTTGTCCCAGCCCTCGCGCGTGACGCGGATGAAATCGGCAAAAGGCCCCTGGAACCAGGTGGCCATCATGTAGCCTTCGGGATGCCAGACGCTGGCGAAACGCTCCCAGTCGCCGGCATCGCGCCACACCGCCCAGCGCTCTATCATTTGCCGGATTTCCAGCTCGTCCTTCATGTTTTCGTTCACGTGTCGTGCTCCTGTATGAAAAGATGTTCCTATCGCCGCGCCGGCGTGCGGCCGATGCAGCATCGATGAAGTCGGCCGCCTATGGAACCGGCGGCGCGCGGCCGCCGGCGCCGTTCAAGCGGGCGCCGCTCAATTGGGCTTGACGCCCGCCTCCCTAGCCACGCGCTTCCACATCGGGATTTCCTTGGCAATCAGCGCCGCGAATTCGGCCGGGGTATCGCTCGTGGGGGTGATCGACAGCGCGGCGATGCGTTTGCGTACATCGGGCGCCTGTATGGCGTCATGCACGGTACGCGCCAGTTTCTGGATCACGGCGGGCGGCGTGCCCGCGGGGGCGAACAGCCCGCTCCACAGCTGCACATCCATGTCTATGCCCAGCTCTTTCATGGTGGGGACGTCCGGCAGATATGGCGCGCGCCGCGCCGATGTCACGGCCAGTGCGCGTACCCGGCCGCCCTTGACGCCCACCGTGGCCGGCCCGATATCCACCAGCGTCATGGTGGCGTCTCCGGTGCCCACGGCGTTGATCGAGTTCATGCTGCCCTTGTAGGGAATATGCACGAACTGCGTGCCGGTCTGCTTCTTGAACAGTTCCGTCATCAGCTGGAACGAGGCTGAACTGGCGCTGTAGTTGGACTTGTCGGGATGGGCCTTGGAATAGGCTTTCAGCCCTTCGAGGGTGGCGGTCTGCTTGTTGGCCGCCTGGGTCAGCAGTACCAGCGGGAAGATCCCCACTTGCGAGATGGGTGCCAGATCCTTGTCGGGCGAATACGGCAACGACTTGTAGAGCGCCGGATTGAACGAAATCGGCCCGCTGGCGCCCATCAGCAGCGTGTAGCCGTCGGGCTTGGCCCTAGCCACATAAGTGGCGCCCACAATAGACGAAATACCCGGCTTGTTCTCGACGATGACGGACTGCTTCAGTATGTCGGACATCTTGCTGGCCAGGATGCGCGCCAGGATGTCGTTCGCTCCCCCGGCGCTGTAGCCGACCACGATGGTGATGGGATGTGATGGATAGCCTTCCTGCGCCTGCGCGGCGCCGACGCCGCCCGTGCAGGCCAGCGCCAGCACCAGCGCGCCGAAGCGGCGCGGGAAGAAAATGGAATGTTTCATGCAAAGTCTCCTTGAATGTTCTGCGGGGCCGCCGCGCCGCCCCGTTCCGGGCCAGTCATGGCTGCCGCAACTGCCAGGCACGCGCGGCTTCCAGCCCCTTCACCAGCCGGTAAACGGTGCGGCAGGCCGGCACCGGCACTTTCAAACGATCGCCTTCACGTACGATGTAGCCGGTCAGCTCGTCTATCTCGGTGGCCGCGCCGTTCGCTATGTCCAGCGCCATCGATCCGGCATGCCGCGTCACGGGGCGCAGGCCGGCGCGTGTCTCCTTTACCAGCGTCAAGGGATCGAAGGCATACCGTCCACCCAGGGCTCGCACGACCTGTGTGCATTCCGCGGCCATATCGTCTATCAACGCGCATATTTCGGGCGAACCGTAGCGCGCGGCGTTGACTCCCAAAAGCAGTGCACCGATAGGGTTCATCACGGAATTGAAAACGAGCTTCGACCAGACCGCGTCCATGGGGTCGGCCAGGGTACGGGTGGGCAAGCCTGCTGCGTTCAATACGTCGGCCAGCCAGGCACAGTCGCCGACCGTGCCGCGTGTCGGGCCCAGCCAGGTGGTGTTGCCGCGGATGAGGTGCTCGACACGGCCCGGGCCCAAGTAGCGCCCGGCATCCAGCACCACGCCCCGCAATACCTTGCAGTGGGAGCCGGTCTCGAGAATTTCACTGTTGCCCATGCCGTTCTGCAAGGTGACCAGCAGCGGTTCGTTACCCAGCAGCGGCCGCAGCTCCGCAAGAGCACTGGCCGTATGGCCGGACTTGACCAGGAACAAGATCACGTCGAATACGTGGCCATGCAGTGCCGCGGCGCCGGTCTCGGCGCGCAGCGCGGCCGCCCTGTCCTCGCCACCCTCAATGCGCAGGCCGTCGCGGCGCATCGCCGCCACGTGGGCGGCATCCGTATCCAGTACGGCCACCTCGGCCACGTGCGCCAGATGAGCGGCAAAGATGCCGCCCATGGCGCCGCAGCCCACTACCAGGATGCGGGGTCGATGGGACATGATGCAGGCCCCGGCGCTAAATCTGCCCGATCCGGACATTGAGCAGCGCCGCCTGGCCGCGATCCAGCGCATTCAGGCAGCGCTGCACGGCGGCCGGCAGTTCGGCCGGATCCACAACCTGCTCGCCGTGCGCGCCAAAGGCCTGCGCCACCTCGTCGAAGCGGCGCCGTTCGCCTGCCAAGCGGGCCTGGAATTCGTTACCGGCCATGGCCTCGCCATCCGGGTAGACACGCAGAACGGCCTCTTTCACGGCTTGCCAGCCGCCATTGTCCAGCACCACCGTCAGGATAGGCAGGCGATAGTTCTGTGCCACCGCATAGACCGCCGTGGGCGCCGAAAAATGAAAGCCGCCGTCTCCCACGATCTGCACGACGCGGCTTGCGGGCCGGGCGAGCTTCACGCCCAGCGCCACCCCGCCGCTGTAGCCCAGGCCGCCGCCCGCACAGCCCAGGAATGTCAGAGGCTCGGTGCGCCGTATCTGATTGAGTACCGCCAAAGAATTCCGGATGGCCTCATTGACGACGACATCGTCTTGCCGCAAAGCGGCGCCCAGCGTGGCGCACAGGTAATGCGGCGAGATCGCGCCCGTGGCACCCGGGGCCTCGGCCGCACGTGCCAACGCTGCGCGGCGTGCCGCGTCGGGCTGCTGCCAGCCGGCAATGCGCCGTGCCACGTGCGCCTCGAATTCCGGTGTCGCCAGTTGTTCGACCGCCTCCAGTACCTGTTCCAGCGCGCGGCCGCAATCTGCCTGCAGCCGCGTATGGGTAGAGAATCCCCACATGGGGAAATCGCGCTTGACCGGATCCACATCGATGTGCGTCCAGTGCGTGTCCGGACGGGCGCTGGCGAACTTGGGCAACCAGGGCACGTCCACATCCAGCAACAAGCCCACGTCGGCGTCGGCCAGCCCCGGCTTGGGGTCGAAGCCGCCAAAGCAGGCGAGGTCGCGCGATACGTTCATGTATGTCGGCATGAATTCGTACACGCGCACACCGCAACGCTGCGCCAGGGCTTGCAGCGCCCGCACCGCGTGCGCCTTGCGGCCCAGATAAGAGGTCACGACAATCGGGTTGCGCGCGCCGATCAAGCGGCGCGCGATGGCCTCGGCCTGGCGCGGGTCGATGCCGCCCACGGCCACTGCGCCGTAGCCGTCCGCGGGAAAGCCTCGCACCTGCTCGGGCCGCCATTCCTCGGCCAAAGTCTCGCGTGGCAGATTCACATAGACGGGGCCTGGCGGATCGCTGTGCATGACGGTGTGGCCGCGGCGCAGCGCCTCTTTGGCCACGACCCCCGATGGCAGGGTGTATTCCCACTTCACATAAGGCCGCACCAGGCTGCCGATGTCGAATGGATCCTGGACGAAATGCACATAGTTGTCGCGCGAGCCGGGCAATTCGCCGCGCATGGTGTAAGGCGCCTTGCCCGCAATCAGCATCACCGGCAGGCGGCCGCGGAACATATTGTGCATGCCCATGGCGGCATTCGCCGTGCCGGCATCGACATGCACCATCACGGCTTGGCCGCGGCCGGTCATGGCGGCGTAGCCCGCAGCCATGTGTATGGCGACGGTTTCGTGCGGACACAGGATCATGCGCGCCAGCGGCCGGCTTTCGCGCTGCCAGCGGGCCATTTCCTCGATCAGCTCGACGTGGTCGGTGCCCAGATTGGCGAAGATGTACTCGACGCCGACGTCATTCAGGCCCTCGAGAAAGTAATGCGCGGTGCTGCGCGGCTCGCCGGACAAGGCCGGGGCCGCCACCGCAGCAGACGATGCGGCTTGGTTCATTATGTCTCCAATCGCCGCGGTCGAAAGCCGCGGCCGGCGATGCATCAAGAAAGATCCGCCCGTAGCGGCCGGGCTCCAGCGCCCCGAAGGAGAAATCCGCCACGCGCATCCATCGAGTTCACGGGTACGAATTTCCCGGGCACGGCGCTAGGCCGGTAATTCATAGTAGAAATGCTTGGTTTCCAGGAAATCGTTCAGGCCTTCCTGCCCATGCAGGCGCCCGTAGCCGCTGTCGGCGTGGCCGCCGGTCTCGGCTTCGGCAAAGAGCTTGTTGTGAGTATTGGCCCACACGGTGCCGAACCGCATGCGGGCAGCCATGCGCCGGCTGCGCGCCGCGTCGGCCGTCCAGACGCTCGAGGCAAGGCTGTAGCGCGTCGCATTGGCGCGGGCAATGGCTTCGTCCTCGTCACGGAAGCGTTCGACCACCACCAGTGGGCCAAACAGCTCGCGCTGTATATAGTCGGAGGACAAATCTTCGACAGCCACCATGCTGGGTTCGATGAAGGCGCCGCGCGCCAGCTCGCCACCGGGGACGCGCCCTTGCACCAGCACCTCGCCGACGGCGCTGGCGCGCTCGACCAAGCCGGCGATGCGGTCGCGATTGGCTATGTCGATCAGGCAGCCCATCTGCGAGCGGGGGTCGTTGCCGGGGCCCACGCGCACCGCGCCATATGCCTCGGCCAGGCGCCGCGTGAAGTCGGTGTACACGCTGTCCTGGATCAGGACGCGGCTGATCGCTGTGCATTGCTGGCCCGCCTGGATCAGGCTGCCGGCCACGATGCCCGCGACGCTGCGCTCGTCTGCGGCATCGGCGAACACCACAGCGGGCGACTTGCCGCCCAGCTCCAGCGACAAGCGCTTGAGCGTGCCGGCGCTGGCCTGCGCGATCCGCTTGCCCACGGCGGTAGAGCCGGTAAAGCTCACCACGTCCACCTCGGGCGAGGTGCAGAGCAGCTGGGATACCGTCGACCCCGACTCGATCACCGAGTTGACGACACCAGCCGGAATGCGTTCGTCCTGCACCAGGCATTCGAGCGCCAGGTTTTGCGCCAGCGCGGTCTGGAATGCCGGCTTGACGACCACGGTGCAACCCGCCGCCAGCGCCGGTGCCAGGGAACGCGCCAACAAGATGATCGGGGCGTTCCAGGGCAGAATAATGGCGGCCACGCCGGCGGCCTCGCGCTCTAGCGAGGTATAGCAGCCGGGCTCGATCTCGGCGATCCGGCCGAACAGGTTGCGCGCCAGGCCGGCGTAATAGCGCAGCTCGGACGCCGCCCCCAGAATCTCGCCCACGGCTTCCCTGCGCAGCTTGCCGTTGAGGGTGACCAGCCAGTCGGCCACCTCGTCCTTGCGCGCCTCCAGCCGGTCGGCGAAGCGCAGCAGCACATCGGCGCGCAGCCGTGGCGAGCGGCGCCATGCGCTGTACTGGAAGGCGCGCCTGGCGGCCGCGATGGCGGCCTCGCCCTCGGCCAGCCCGGCATCGGCATAGCGCGCAGCCGCCAGGCCCGTGGCCGGATTGAACGAATCGCCCAGGACAGCGGTGCCGCCGACGGCGTCGACCCAGTGGCCGTCTATATAGTGGCTGGCAACGCTCATGGGATCTCCTAAGGTGTTCTTGTCTGCTGCGAGAACTCTAGAATCTATCCCTTGATTTGTCTAATATATATCTAATATCTATTGATTTCTGTTCCTTATGAATCTAACGATCCGGCATTTCAAGGCCTTCCTCGCCATCGTGCAAACGCGCGGCTTCACGCGTGCGGCGGAACGCGTACACATCAGCCAGCCCGGTCTGAGCCTGATGATGCAGGACATGGAAAGCCAGTTGTCCTGCCGCCTGTTCGAGCGCACCACCCGCTCGGTACGCCTGACGGCGGCCGGCCAGCGCTTGGTGCCGGTTGCCCAGCAGGTCGTGGACGAGGTAGAGGCCATCGCCCCCGTCCTAAGCCAGCTTTCCGAAAAGCGGCGGCGCACCTTGAGGGTGGGCGTGCCGCCCATATTCTCGGCCACGGTCATGCCCAAGGTGTACATGATGCTGCGCCGCACGCAGCCGACGCTGGATCTACACATCCATGACCTGCCCAAGCCCGAGGTGGAATTGCGCGTGCGCAGCGGCGAACTCGACTGCGGGCTGGGCGTATTCCCCCGCCGCATTCCCGAGGTCTCGCGACGCACGCTGTTCGAGTTCGACTTTATCTATCTCGAATCGCGCACCGCGCCCTGGCGGGCGAAGACTCACGGCAAAGCCGCAAGGCAATTGCGTTGGGACGAGCTGCCGGATGTCCCCTTCGTCGAGATGCAGCCGCACATGGAACTTCAGGAGCAGGTCAACAAGCACCGCGCCGCCTGTGGCGTGAAACGCTCGGACGGAATCAGGATGAACCGGCTCGAGTCCCTGATAGGCATGGCCGCGGCCGGGGTCGGCCCCACCATCATCCCCTCGTTCGTCGCACCGGTAGGCATGGAGGCCCAGATATCCACGGCGCTACTGACCGACCCCGTACTATCGCTAGGCTTCCAACTCATCATGAAGCGCGGGCGTGAACAACCGGCCGTGCTCGAAGCATTCACCCAGGCGCTGCGGGAAGTCATAGCCGACCATAGGGAAAGGATCTATCCCTACGCTGCGCAAAGCTGAAGGGGCTGTGTAAAGCTGAAGGACGAACCTGGCCGAACGGGGCGATGCTGCCGTGGCGCCCGGCGCACATGGACGCAACGGCCCACTCGCAATGCGAGGCGCCAGCCTTCGGCGGTTCCCATGCGCCGCTCCGGCATCATGGCCCAATACAAAAGGCACTTCTTGGCACTTTCTGTACAGGCCATATGCTTGCATGATACGTATGCGATGCTTGGCTTCGCGGCATGTAGCGGCGTTCTTGCGGGGAAGCCGCGGCTTCCTCTCATTTATGCGCAAAGCAGCTTGCGCCGGCCAGGCAAAGGCCATCATGCGGCTTCCGGGAGATATCGTCCGGCATGCCGCACAGCCCTATCAAAGGAACCTCAAGCATGAGTGCACGTCTGAATTATTTCCATCAATCGCCTGCGGTCGCCGCAAAATACCAGGAGTTCAGCAACTCGCTGAAAGACCGGCCGGTGCCCGAGAAGCTGAAAGACCTCATTTTCCTGCGCGCCTCGCAAATCAATGGCTGCGCGTTCTGCGTCGATATGCATGTCAAGGAAGCGAAAATACACGGCGAGCGCGAGCTGCGGCTGCACCACGTCGCGGTGTGGCGCGAATCCCCGCTGTTCGACGCGCGTGAACGCGCCGCGCTCGAATGGACGGAAATCGTTACCCACTTGCCGCCGCACGGCATCCCGGACGAAAGCTATGCGCGCATGCGCGAGGTGTATTCCGAGCCGGAAATCACCGACATCACTTTCCTGGTCGTCGCCATCAATGGCTGGAACCGGCTTTCGGTCGCCTTTCGCGCGGTGCCGGGCTCGGCGGACGACGCCTTCGGCCTCGACAAGGCCGGCCTGAGCTGATCCGGGCCGAACCCCGCTCGGGCCGTCCGGCAAGCGCCCCGCGCGGCGGCCGGGCCGGCCGCCGCTGGGCTCGGCTGGGCTCGGCTGGGCTCGGCTGGGCTCGGCTGGGCTCGGCTGGGCTCCGCTGAGCTGAGCTCGGCTCGGCCCGGCCCGGCCCGGCCCGGCAGCATACAATAATGGCTCCAACCACAGGCCCCGGAAATGCAGGCCAGTCCTGCAGCGGGCGGAGCCAGACGCATGCATCAGCACAGCCATACCGGCGCAGAACACGGACACCGGCACGAGCATCAGTGCGAAGACGGCCACGGCCATGAACACACCGGAGAACCGGGCGCCAGGCACGATCACGACCGTGCCGGGGCAAGCCATGACGCGGGCGACAGCCACGCCCACGGCCATGCCGGGCATCACCATGGCCCCGGCGGACATAGCCACGGCGCCGGCGTAACCGACGAGCGCCTCGTCGTTCTGGCCTTCGGCATCATCGTCGTGTTCCTGGTGGTCGAGGTGGTCGGCGGCCTGCTTTCGGGCTCGCTGGCCCTGCTGGCCGACGCCGGCCACATGGTCAGCGATGCCGCCGCGCTGGGCTTCAGCTGGTTCGCCCTGCGCGTGGGCCGGCGCCAGGCCACCGAACAGCTGTCGTACGGCTACCGCCGCATGGAAATCCTGGCCGCCTTCGTCAACGGCCTGGCGCTGTTCCTGATCGCGCTATGGATCGTGGCCGTGGCGATCGAACGCTTCTTCGAACCTGTGGCCGTCATGGGCGTGCCCATGCTGATCGTCGCCTGCGCCGGCCTGGCCGCCAATATCGCCGCCTTCCTGGTGCTCAACGGCGGCAGCCGCGACAGCCTGAACATGCGCAGCGCCCTGCTGCACGTACTGGGCGACATGCTGGGCTCGGCCGCCGCCATCGTCGCGGCGCTGGTCATCATGGGCACGGGCTGGGTGCCGATCGACCCCATACTATCCGTCTTCGTGGCGCTTATCGTGCTGCGCGGCGCCTGGCAGATCATCCGCTCTTCGGGCCACATATTGCTGGAGGGCACGCCGGCCGGCATCAGCATCGCCGACATCAAGGCCGACCTGGAACAGAATGTCGCCCAGATCCGCGATGCGCACCACATCCACGTATGGTCCATTACCTCGGGCCAGCACCTGCTGACGGTGCACGTAGTGCCCAGCGGCAACGCGCAGGCGCACGAAATCGTGGCCGCGGTCAGGAAGCGCGTGGCCGAGCGCTACGACATCACGCACGTAACCGTGCAGATCGAAGAAGACGGCTGCTGCGACGCCGACAAAGCCGCCGAGCGCTGCTGCGGGTAAAGGCAAGGCGGCGACAAGAGGCAGCGACAAGAGGCGGCAAACAAAGGGCGGCGTCAATACGGCGCCGCGCGGCCCGCAGGCCTACACCAGGCAAGACCCGCGGCACCCGGTCATTGGCTGCGGCGGCTGCGTACCGCGGAGGTCGCCGCGCCGCTGCCCGGACTGCGCTGCAAGTCTTCGCGATAGCCCAGGCCATGCGACATGGCGGTGGCGCATCCCACGACTTCGGGCGCGAAACGCTTGACTTGCGCGGCGGTAAGGCGATCCAGCGGCCCGGATATGCCGACCGCGGCCACGGGCTGCTCCAGATTGTTGAACACCACGCGCGCCACGCCTCCTACGCCCTCGCGCCACTCGCCGCGGTTTACGGCGTAGCCCTGCTTGAACACGCGCTTCAGATCTTCGCGCAGCGCCTCCAGGCTGGTAAGTGTTGCGCGGGTATGCGCCACCAGGGCATTGGCGTAGCTATCGATATATGCATCCGACTGATAGGCCAGCAAGGCCTTGCCGGTGGCCACGGCATAGGCGGGCGCACGCCCCCCGACCATGGAATATGCGCGTATCGGCTGGGGGGAATCGATCTTGTCGATGTACACCACATCGAAGCCGTCCAGTACCGACAGGTGCACTGTTTCGCCCGTCTTGTCGGCCAGTGCCTGCATCAGGGGCGTGGCGAGCTTGCGTATGTCCAGCTGGGCCAGTTGCCTGGCTCCCAGCTCGAACAGGCGCACGGTTCCGCGATAGCCGCCGCCACGCTCGTCGCGGGCGATATAGCCCGCATGGATGAGCGTTTGCAGCGTGCGATGGGCGTTGCTGCGGGTCAGGCCCACCACCGCGGCCAGCTCGTCGACTGTGCGCGGCGGGTGCTCGACGTCGGTGACGGCCTCCAGAACCATGAGGCCTTTCAATAAAGTTTTGTCCATCTGTGCAGACCCCGATTTGCGATGCAGAGACGATAGCACGTCCGCAATCGTGCCCGTCTGCCCATGCCCCCGCCGCCAGAGCCGGACGCGGGCTACTTTCCGGTGAACCGCGGGTTGCGCTTCTGGGTGAAGCTGTCCAGGCCCTCCTGGAAGTCGCCGCTGCGGAACACCCTTTCGTTTTCCCGCCAGGCATGCCCCGCCGCCTCCACCGGGCTTTGCGGCACCGTGGCCGCGGCGAAGCGCTTGAGCATGGTCATGACCAATGGCGCATTGTCGGCCAGCCGGCGCGCCAGCTTCATGGCCTCGTCCATATGCTGGCCCGGCGGCACCAGGCGGTTGACCATGCCGACCTCGTAGGCGCGCCGCGCGTCGATGACCTCGCCCAGCAGCATCAGCTCCATGGCCACCTTGAGAGGAATGCGCGAGGCCAGCGAGGCGATCATGCCGCCGGCGAACCCCATCTTCGCCTCCGGATACGTAAATTTGGCATCTTCGGTGGCCACGCACAAATCGCACATCTGCGCCAGCACGATGGCTCCTCCGATGCACCAGCCGCTGATCGCGGCGATCAGCGGCTTTTCTATCAACACCCCGACACCGGGGGTGAAGCTGCGGTAGTCCGGCGGCGCGCTGGACTTCATGTCCTTGCCCGCCGAAAAGGCCTTGTCGCCCACTCCGGTCAAGATGCCGACGCGGTCTTCATCGCTGTCGCGCAGGCGCACCCAGGCCTCGGCCAGGCCCTTTTCCACCTCCGGCCCGATCGCGTTCAGCCGATCCGGCCGATTGATGGATATGACTGCAATTCCGTCCTTCGATACATAAGTTACTGCGTCGTTCACAACGTGCCTCCGAGCTGCTGCTTGAGTTGATGTTTCAGCACCTTGCCGTTGGGAGCCGTGGGCAGGTTCTGCATGAAGATTATGCGGCCCGGCTGCTTGTACGGAGCGAGCCTCGCTGCCAGGAAGCTGCGCAGCGCCGCCTCGGTGGGCTGAGAGCCGGGGGCGGGTTCGACGATCGCGACAATTTCTTCGTTGCCGCCGTTCATGACCCCGAGGACGGCCGAATGGCGCACGCCCTCGCAAGCGTTGAGCGCCGTCTCCACCTCCAGCGGCGACACATTGAAGCCCGAACGTATGATCAAGTCTTTGGTGCGCCCTTCGATGTGTATGCGGCCGTCCGGCCCCCTACGCGCCAGATCCTGGGTATTGAACCAGCCATCGTCGCGCAGAACCTCGCGAGTGCGCTCGGGCATGCGGTAGTAGCCCAGCATCACGCAGGGCCCGCGCACCCAAAGCTCGCCGGTTTCGCCGTCGGCAACCGGCTCGCCCTGCGCATCCAGTATGCGCGCCTCCATTCCAGGGTTGGGCAAGCCGATGGAACAATCCGGGGCGCCGTCCTCGAGCCGGGTCCAGCAGCAGGCCGACGCTTCGGTCAAGCCATAGCCATTATGCAGCGGCAAACCGAATACGGCCTCGATCTGCGCCTTGAGTGCCGGATCCAGCGGAGCACCTCCGACGGCGATGAAGCGCAGATCTGTGTGCGGGGGAGCCCCGCTCGCGGCGGCAAGCAAGCGCCCGAACATCGCGGGCGCGCCTTGCAGGATGGTGATGCCGTCGCCGCGCAGGGCTTGCAGGCAGGCATCGGCCGAGAAGCGCGGCACCAGCCGTATATGCGCACCCGCCGACAATGTGCCGATCAAGCCCGACGAAAGCCCCATGACATGCGTGATGGGCAATACCCCGTAGACCCTGTCGGCGGTCGTCAGGTGCCGCTGGCGGCGCATGAGCGCGCCGATGTGCAGCAGATTCGCATGGCTGAGCATCACTCCTTTGGGCGTGCCGGTGCTGCCCGTGGTGTAGATCATGGTTGCCACTTGCAGGGCGGGATCTTCGTGCACGGGCTGCGGCTCGCTTTGTGGATCGTGGCGGGCGGGCGCCACTTCCCCGAAGCTGGTGGCGACCACCGCGCCGCCATGCCGCGCAGCGTGGTCGCGCGCCGCGGACGAATTGTCCACGACATGGATGACCAGGCGCGGCTGCGCGTGGGCGCATACGGCGTCGACCTCCATGGCCGCGCAGCGTGCATTCTCGAGCACCGCCCAGGCATCCAGACGCCCAGCCGCCAGGATCAAGGCGGCCAGCGTCGCGCCATTTTCCCCGACCAGCAGCACACGATCGCCCGCACGCACGCCCTGCTCGCGCATGAATCCGGCCGCGGCGTCGACCGCTTGCGACAATTGCCGGTACGACCAGGCGTGGCGCTCGTCGGACACGGCCGGCTGCCCGGGCGTGGTTTCGGCCCAGTACGACAGGCAATCCGCCAGGCGGCGCATGGCCTGCTTCGACTCCGATCCATTTGGTACTTGCACAGTTGCTCCCGCGTATTGCGTCATATTACTGAGGTACGACTTTCATTTTCTTGGTCAGATCGCCCCAGCGATCCATTTCGGCGTTCACATATTTGGCGAACGCCTGCGGACTGCTTTGCGTAGGCGTGGCCCCGAGTTTTTCCAGAACCTGCAGCACGGCCGGATCCTTGAGCACCTGGTTCACTTCTGTGCTGAGGCGTTCGACTATGGCCTGCGGAGTCTTCGCCGGCGCCCAGATCCCGTACCAGGCCGTTACGTCGTACGACGGCAAAGTTTCCGAAATCGCGGGAAGGTCAGGCGCGTATTCCGAGCGCTTGAGCGTGGTCACACCCAGGCCGCGCATCTGGCCCGAGCTGATATACGGGTAGACTTCGTTGGCGAACACCATGGTGGTCTGGCCCCCCATGGTCGACTGTATGGCCGGGGCTCCACCTTTGAAGGGCGCGGTGATGACATCTACCCCCGCCAGCACTTTGAACAGCTCGCAAGACAAGTACGGCGACGAGCCCACCCCCGACACGGCGCAGCTGAGCTGCTTCGGCTCTTTCTTGGCGAGTTTGATCAGATCTGCAACGCTCTTGACGGGCAGCTTCTTGCTGACCGCAAGATAATTGGGCACCGTGACGATCTGGGTGACCGGCTCGAGATCCTTGCGCAAGTCATAGAGCGGATTCTTGTAGAAATAGGCATTGAGCACGTTCGAGATACTGCCCAGCACCAGCGTGTACCCATCCGGCGCCGAGCGCACGACGTACTCGGATCCGATCATGCTGCCCGCGCCCGGCCGGTTCTCGACGATGATGGTCTGGTTCAGGCGCTTGCTGAGTTTGTCCGAAACGGCTCGCCCCAGAATATCCGTTGCCCCGCCCGGGGCATAGGGAATGACCATGCGTATAGGCTTGTCCTGCGGCCAGGCCGCCAAGGCCGCTCGCGGCCCCAGCAGCGCCGCGGCGGCCAATATCATCGACGAGCCCAGGCCCGCCACATGCTTTGTCAGATTTTTCCTACCCATTGATGTCTCCTGTGTAATGTATCGGAGCCTGCGCTCTCGATGCTGTAATCCATGGGAAAAGCACGACGTAACACTCAATACCTGACTACCGCGGCCGGATCCGGCCGTTCATTCTCCGAACTGGTTGAAGGCCTCCATGGCGCGAGCCGAATAGACATAGGCGGCTCCGGCATTCAGGGCTATGGCGGTGCCCAGCGCCTCGGCGACCTCTTCGGCCGTGGCGCCGGCCTGACGCGCCGCCGCGGAATGTGAGGAAATGCAGCCGTCGCAGCGAGTAGTAACGGCCACCGCCAGCGCGATCAGCTCGCGGGTCTTGGCGTCCAGCGCCTTGCCTTCACCCAGCGATTTATTCAGGCCCTGATACGCCTTGACCAGCGGCGGATTCTTTTCCGCCAACACGCTGGCCGCCTTGCGCAGGCTGCTCAAGGTATTTTTCCAATCCACCCACATGACGTCGTCCTTATGAAAAAGTCAAAGAAAAAAATGGCCCGCACGGCTCACACGCGGCCCCGGCGCGACACGAACCGAAAACGGCCGCAGAGCCGCGGTCACACCCCGGAAGCGACAGCTCCACAGAGCCGAGACGCCTGCATCCTAATGGAATATTTTTCATCATTCAAATTTTATTATTCATATCCTATATTTTAGGATTCATGAAAAAATTAAGACGTACCGCGAAAGCCGGAAAAGCGCGCGCGGCCATGCCGCCGGCACCGGGGAGCGGCACGCTGCGGCACGCATTGCCGCCAGCCCTGGCCAGCCCTGGAAAACCGTGGGGCAGCCGGACTCGGCCGCCCCGACACCGGACACAGATCGTTTCAAGAAACTATTTCCAAGCTGTGTCAGAGCCGCGAATTTTCCGTGCCGCTGGGTTCAAATAGCACAGAGGCCGAGAGCCGGTCTCGCGAAACATGAAGGAGAAACGCATGAGGCTCATTAAACTTGAACAGCTGGCCGCCGCCGCAGCCGCCTCGCTGGCGGTTTCGGCCTGTTTTGCGCAGGGCGTGATCATCGTGCCGGCGGCCCCGCCGGCACCGCGCGTCGAGGTCGTGCCGGCGCCCCGGCCCGGCTATGTGTGGGATCAGGGCCGCTGGAGATGGGATCACGGCCACTACGTATGGATGTCGGGCCACTGGCGCGCCATGCGGCCTGGCCATCATTGGATCCCCGGCCACTGGGTTCAGGGCCGCCGCGGCTGGCGCTGGATCGACGGCCATTGGGCCAGGCGTTGAAGGCCGGCCGCAGCCGCGCCGAACTTCGGCCGGCCGCGGCCGCCGCACGCCCGGGCCTCAATGGCTGATGTGCTCGAGCGCGCGGCCACGCGTGCTTGGCCCGAGCAGGATCATCACGATGCCGACCAGCATGGAAACGCCGACGAAGGCCGCCACTCCCGGCACCCCGTAGCCATGCAGCAGCATGCCCACCGCCAGCCCGGCGAAGGCGGCGGCCAGGCGGCTCCATGAATAAACGAAACCCACCGCGCGGGCACGCACCCGCGTCGGGTACAGCTCGGCCTGGTAGTTGTGATAGGCATAGGACATGACATTGGCCGCCAGGGTGAACAACACGCCCAGCAGGATCAGCAGCCACGGCGCCGACGAGCGCGAAAACAGCACGATCACGATGGCCATGATCAGCAGGCCGCCCACGATCTGCGTCTTGCGCTCGATGCGATCGGCGAACAGAGTTCCCAGCAGCGGCCCGAACGGATTCGCAATGGCGATGATGAAAGCGTATTCCAGGCTGTGGGTGACGTGGATGCCGCGGCTGATCAGCAAGGTCGGCACCCAGGCCGCGAATCCATAAAAACCTATGACCTGGGCCATGTTGAAGATGGACAACAACACGGTGCGCTTCAAGTAGGGCGGGTGGAAGATCTCGCCAAGAGATCCTTCGCCTTCTTTCTCGGCCTGCAGCGCCTGCGGCTGCGGCAGCGACGCAAGGCCCTTCTCGGCCATCACCTTGCGCTCGATTTCGGCAACAATGCGGTCGGCCTGCGCGGCGCGGCCATGGCGCGCCAGCCAGCGCGGGCTTTCCGGAATATGGCGGCGCAGGATCCAGACCACGATGGCGCCTACGGAACCGATCAGTATCAGCACCCGCCAGTACTCCAGGCCGAAAGGCCGCGTGCCTTTCATCACGAAGGCCAGGAAGGCGATCACGGGCACCACCAGGAAAGTGATGAACTGATTGGTGGCGTAGGCGCGGCCCCGCTCCGCACTGGGTATCAATTCAGAGATATAGGTGTCGATCGTGACCAGTTCCACGCCTATGCCGATGCCGGCGATGATGCGCCAGATGTTCAGCGCGAAACCCGAAGTCTGGAACGCCATGATGGCGGTGCAGACCATGTACCAGATCAGCGACCAGGTGAAGATCTGCCGCCGGCCGAAGCGATCCGCGACATAGCCGAATATAAGCGTGCCGAGCCATAGCCCGGCAAAAGTGGCAAACACGAAAGTGCCGAAACCGGCTACCGCCAGGGGCTCCAGCGATGCGAAGGCGCCCAGCGACTCGGGCTTGAACAGGCCCGATTGCACCATGCCGGGAGCCACGTAGCCCGTGAAGAACAAATCGTAGAACTCGAACACACCGCCCAGCGATATCAATATCACCATTGTCCAGACCGTGCGCGACGGCGGCAGCCGGTCGAGCCTGGCCGCGATTTCCGCGGATTGTGGAACGCTCATGAATATCTCCTGCGACTTCTGGATGACGAAGCCCGCCGGCATCGAGACAGCTGGCGCGAGGCATGGGACGTAGACATGTCGGACATGCCTGAACGCTCGGATGAACCGAACGAGGCCGCCCGCCCGCGGCATGGGACGACCGCCGCAGGATCTGCGCGGTGAGAGATCGGGATGGCTGGCCTCGTGGGCTGCACGAGCCGCGATGAACGGACATCGCGACGCGCCATCGGGCCTGAGCCGCAGCAGCCGGGCGCTCCTGCGCCGGTGCGCTTAGGATAGAACGAGTCCGGCCTGTTTACCAGCAGAATCCACGGCGCCCGCGACAAGCTTGCAGCATGCTGAACAGCCGTTGGCCACGCCCAGGCTCAGCGGCTGGCCTCGTCCAGCAGGGCTTGCTGCGCAGGGCCGAGTTCCAGGCGAACCGAACGCAGCAGACTATTGAGCTGCTTGAGCGAGGTGGCGCTGGCAATCGGCGCGGTCACCCCGGGGCGGGCCATGACCCAGGCCAGGGCCACCTCGGCCATGCTGGCATCCAGGCTCTGGGCCGCTTGCTCCAGGGCATCGAGAATGCGCGCCCCGCGCGCATCCAGATACTTGGCCACGCGCTCCCCGCGCACACTCTTGCCCAGATCCGCCTTGGAGCGGTACTTGCCCGTAAGAAAGCCGGAAGCCAGCGAGGAGTATGTGATGACGCCGATGTCTTCGCGCATCGCGAGCTCGGCCAAAGGGCCGTCGAAAGCCGCACGGTTGTACAGGTTGTATTCGGGCTGCAGCACGTCATAGCGCGGCAAGCTCTTGTCGCCGGCCGCCTGCAGCGACTCGGACAACTGCTGCGCGTTCAGGTTGGACGCGCCGATGGCGCGGATCTTGCCCTGCTCGAGCAGTTTCCGGTAGGCGCCCAGCGTTTCTTCATACGGCGTCTCGGGGTCGAACCAGTGCGACAGATACAGGTCGATGTAATCGGTTCGCAGACGGCGCAGCGAATCTTCCACCGCCTGCATGATCCAGCGCGCGGAAAGGCCTTTTTTCTCTTTGCTGAATTCGGAGCCCACCTTGGTGATGAGCGTGACCTTGCCCCGCTTGGCAGGCTGGCGCGCCAGCCAGTTGCCGATAAGGGTTTCCGACTCTCCGCCGTGATTGCCGGGCACCCAGGCCGAGTAGACGTCAGCCGTGTCGACCGCATCCAGCCCCGCGTCCACCCACGCATCGAGCAAGGAGCAAGAGGTTTTTTCGTCCGCCGTCCAGCCGAACACATTGCCGCCGAACACCAGCGGCGCGATTTCCAGGCCGCTTCTGCCCAACATGCGCTTTTGCATCGTTCGCACCTATTCTTCGCCACGATTAGAGAAAGGGAGAAATAGCGGCTGGCGGCCACGGACGGCGGACATGATCACGACACCCGGAGCCGCTTCCATGCCGGCCACCCTCGCATTCTTTGCATTTCTTTTATACCACCTGAGGGGCCGATGCCCGCGGGCGACAAATTTTGTAACCACGAATGCCGCGGCGCCATTGGTTTGAAATATTTTTGGTGCTCAAATAGCGCCAAGGCAGGAACCAACCGGCCTTCCGCATGACGGATTTTCGGGCGTCAACACCACCCCGCACCGCCACGGATCGTAGCACCATGAAAAGCAGGAGCCTTTACATGAAAATGAAAAGCAAAATTCTTGTCTCCACCTTCGTAGCCGCCTGTCTTGCGGGCGGATCCGCCCTGGCGCAAGGCTATGACCATCGCGGGCCCCAACAGCCGGAGCCGCAGCACGGCCCGGCACCTGTACATCATGGCGCACCGCCGCCCCATCACGCGGCGCCGCCCGCACACCATGCGCCGGCTCCGCACCATGCCGCGCCGCCACACCACCCGGTAGAGCATCACGGCCGCGGCGCCGGCCCGCATCACAGCTTCTACAAGGGCGACCGGCTGCCCTCCGAATACCGCAACCGGCAATACGTCATAGACAACTGGCGCGCCCATCACCTGAGCGCCCCGCCGCATGGCTACTACTGGGTGCAAACCGGCAGCGACTACGTGCTCGCGGCCATCGCCACGGGCCTCATCGCCCAGATCGTACTCAGCAACTAAGGTCGAGCACACCCGGCGCACCGCCGGGTGTCTCGCCGCCCTCGCGCTGCACCTGAGTGCCAGCGCACCAGCTCCGGAAACGGCCTCGGCTACGAGGCCGTTTTTTTTTGCCTTGATCCGCCCCAAGGCAAAAAGTGCCCCCTTCTAGGGGGCAGCAAGCCGCAGGCGCAGCGTGGGGGTCGCTCCTGGCGCCGGGCCGTCCCAGGAAAAAAAGACGACGCCGGATTCGGGTTACAGGCGCATCTCTTTGTTAAGTGGATGTTGCGGCTCCCGCATGCCCGAGGCGCCCGCCGGCATCTATGTCGAAGCGGGTCTGCAGCCGCCATCTGCCACGCGGCGGCCAGTTACATTTTGCCGCGGACATGCTTGACCGCGCCGATCGGCGCCAGTTAGTGTTAGCCAGGGCAACTCGAAACGAAACACCCGTCCGCGCAGCGCAGAACCAAGATCCTCAATCGCCAATGCCGGCGCCGATCACGCCGGCACCGCCATGTCGCAGGCCGACATCCGCTACGTTTAAAGGAGAGCCATCATGCTGTACTATGCGGTCGTTTTCTTCATCATTGCCATCATTGCAGCCGTACTGGGATTCGGCGGGATAGCGGCGGGCGCCGCCTCGATCGCCCAGATCCTGTTCTACATCTTCCTGGTGCTGGCGGTGCTTACCCTGCTACGCGGGTTGTTTCGCAAATGAAGCGCCAGGGGCGGCGCCGGCCGCCAGGCGCGCGCCTTGCAGCGCCCGCAGGCTAGCCACGGTCGCAATGCAGGCATGCGCCGCCTCGGCGCCCTTGACCTGCATGTGGCTGCGAAAGAATGCGACATGCTCGGGCTGGGCATTGAAGCGCTGCGGCGTCAAGACTGCCGACAGCACCGGCACGCCGCTTGCAAGCTGCACCTGCATGAGGCCATCCAGCACAGCCTGGGCCACGAACTCGTGGCGATAAATGCCGCCGTCGACGACGAAACCGGCGGCCACCACCGCATCGTAATGTCCGCTACGGGCCAGTTGCTGGACGTGTAGCGGCAGTTCGAACGCACCGGGAACCTCGAACAAATCGATAGTGTCCTGTGCCACGGATCTGGCTCGCAGCGCTGCGCAGAAGGCTTCGCGGCATTCGTCCACGATGTCTCGATGCCAGCAAGACTGCACGAAGGCCACCCTGACGGCGCCGCAAGCGGCATCGTCCACGAGTGGAATCTTGAGGGAAGTTTCGGGGGTACACATGCTGTGATGCTCCTATTTATCGATGACGCATAAATAGGGCGCAGTGGGACTGCGCGGGCGCCCACCCGCATCGGGACGGGCACACGGCCGCAGACCCGCTCTCTTTCATCCGGACTATGACCGTCGGCCCCGGAATCGCACCGGGTCTGCTGACCCCGCAGCCATGGCGGCGGGCGCTCGCGGGCTATGCGCGCACGCGCAATTACCGCCGGTGGGGACTTGCACCCCGCCCTGAGAACGTTGCGGCCGACCCCGGCCGCGTAAAAAAATATATCACGAACGCGCGCCACCGCGCAGGCAGGGCCCGGTCAGTGCTGCCGGACGATAATCAGCCACAGCATGCCGTAGCGATCGGCCACCATGCCGAACGACTGGGCAAAGAAGGTCGGGCCCAGCGGCACCGTGACCTGGCCGCCTTCGGCCAGCGCGTCGAACAGGCGCCGGGCCTCGGCCTCGTCGCTGGCCTGCAATGTCAGACCGAAGCCGCGGAACTGCGGGCCGCCGTCTTCATTGCCGTCGGAGACGAACAATGTCGTTTCGCCTATGCGCACAGTGGCGTGCATGACTTTTTCCAGGCGCCCGGCCGAGGACGGGCATTGGTCGCCGTCGCCGCCGGCCGGCGCATCCTTGTAGCGCATGAGGTCGACCACCTCGGCGCCCAGCGCCTTGCCATAGAACGCCAGCGCCTCGTCGCAGCGGCCATTGAAGAACAGGTAGGGATGAAGCTGCATGGAAAGCTCCTCTAGCGGGATATGCGTAGATTGTAGTGGGACAACATCTTGCCGCCTGCCGTTGCGCGGCAAAGCGCCGTAGCACGATATTCCTGCCAGCATTCCAGAAATTGTGTACGGCGTACACAATAAGATAGCAAATATTCTGGACAGCGTCCACATTTTGCGGGCATACACTAAAGCAAATTCGGTGCAAATGTTTACCGAATTTTCACGGCACACCTGATGCCGCGCCTTTACAGGCGCGGCGGGTGTAAACATCTGAATAAAAAACGCGCTAGCGTACTTTCACTAGCGCACTTTCGACTCAGACCCTTACCTGCTTCGAAGCGCCGCACCAGGCAAGCAAGAAACGCCGCGAAAATTCAGTACGCACTCGCACCCGAGTGGCCATGGAACCAGGCGCCGGAGCCTTGTGTAGCCCCGGCACGGCCTCAGGCCGCGAGCAGCTCGCTGAAGCGCTGCAGGTCGACGTTGCCGCCGCTGAGAATGACGCCCACCCGTTTGCCGCGCAGCGCCTCGCCCAGGCCGCGGGCGCCGGCATAGCCCAGGCAGCCGGTGGGTTCGACCATGATCTTCATGCGCGCCGCGAAGAATCGCATGGCATCGACCAGGGCGGGATCGGAAGCCGTGGCGATGTCGTGCACGTCGCGGCGGATGATGGCAAAGGTGTGCTTGCCCAGATGCTGGGTCTGGGCGCCGTCGGCAATGGTACGCGGCGTATCGATGTGCACGATGGAACCGGCGCGCAGCGATTGCTGGCCGTCGTTGCCGGCCTCGGGCTCGACCCCGTATACCTTGCAGCCCGGCGACAGCGCGCGCGCCGAGAGCGCCGAGCCCGCCAGCAGGCCGCCGCCGCCCAAAGGCACGAACAGGTAGTCGAGCGCTCCCGCCTCTTCGAACAGCTCTCGGGCCGCGGTGCCCTGCCCGGCGATGATGTCCGGGTGATCGTAGGGCGGGATCAAGGTCAGGCCTTTTTCTTCGGCCAGGGCCCGCGCCAGCTCTTCGCGATCTTGCGCATAGCGGTCGTAGACCACCACGTTCCCGCCATAGCCCTTGGTGGCGGCCAGCTTGGCGGCCGGGGCATCCTGCGGCATCAATATCGTGGCCTCGATGCCGAGCACGCGCGCGGCCAGCGCAATGGCCTGCGCGTGGTTGCCGGAGGAAAACGCCAGCACGCCGCGGCGCCGCTGCTCGTCGTCGCAGCGCGACAACGCATTGAAAGCGCCGCGGAACTTGAAGGCGCCCATGCGCTGGAAATTTTCGCACTTGAAGTACAACTCGGCGCCGAACTCTTGGTTGGCGGTATGCGATACCAGCACCGGGGTACGGTGCGCGTGGCCGCGCAGCCGCCCGGCGGCAGCAGCGACGTCTACATAAGTCGGGGTCGACTGATCCATGGAAAGATCCACAAGAAAGAGGAAGAGGAAGAGGTAGGCGCAGCAATATGCGTAGAGAGCATGCCCGCAAGCACACCAATAGCGATATTGCGTGCCGCAGGCCAGGCTGGCCGGCCAGGCCGCTACGCCTGCCGGCTTCGGGCCCCGCCTTGCGGGCCGAACTCGCGTCCGGCCCCCTTTTATCAGAGATAGCGGCGGAACCACTCCAGGGCTTTGGCCCAGCCGTCTTCGGCCTCGGACTTGCGGAAGCTGGGGCGATAATCGCTGTAGAAGGCATGGCCGGCATCGGAATAAATCACGAAGCGCGAGGCCTTGGAAGCCGTGCCGCCGTGAGCCAGCACGGCTTCCATCTTGCGTATGTCTTCCACGGGAATGCTCGCATCCTGCGCCCCGTACAGCCCCAGCACCGGGGCATGCAGGCTGGCGGCCACGTCGATGGGGTTGCGCACCTGCAGCGGGCCGTGTCCCGTGGTCAGGCGCCCGTACCAGGCCACGCCCGCCTTGCAAACCGGGTTGTGCGCCGCATACAGCCACGCCAGGCGGCCGCCCCAGCAAAAGCCGGTGACCCCCAGGCGCTTGGCATCAGCCCCTTGCGATTCGGCCCAGCGGGCGCTGGCGTCCAGATCGGCCAGCACCTGCTCGTCGGGCACCTTGGCGACGATTTCCTTCACCAGGTTGGGGATTTCGGTATAGGCGTTCGCATCGCCCTGGCGCTGATAGAGTTCGACGGCGACCGCGAAATAGCCTTCGTGCGCAAAGCGCCGGC
Source organism: Candidimonas nitroreducens (assembly GCF_002209565.1). Classification (GTDB taxonomy): domain Bacteria; phylum Pseudomonadota; class Gammaproteobacteria; order Burkholderiales; family Burkholderiaceae_B; genus Candidimonas; species Candidimonas nitroreducens. Next base: position 70,086 of record NZ_NJIH01000011.1, on the reverse strand, counting down.
AGACGTCCTGGATGTGCTCGTGCAGGCCGAAGATTTCCTGGATGACCAGTATCACCGGGCAATGCGCACGGTCGGCCGGCGCGGCGAAATAGGCCTTGATCGTGCCGTCGAAGGTAGGCATGTCCACCAGGCCATGCTTGAGCCCTTCGGCCGAAGTGTGCAAAGTGGTGTCGGCAGCTCCGGTAATGGGGGAAAAAGACATTTCATCTCCTTGGAAAAATAGTGCACAAATTTTATCTTGCCGGGCGCAACCAATGCGCTAGAATCAAAGAGCCATCCCATGCGCGCCGGTCAGGTGGCCGCGCCATGAAGCATGCTGCTGCGCCGATCGCATGGCCTACGGCGCAGAACCACCAACGCCATGAAAATCAAACTCACCTCCAAGAAGCTGCAGCTGGGCTTCTTCGTGCTCATTTACGGACTGGTGTTCGGCCGCCCGCTGTGGCTCATGACCGAGGGCGGGGCCAGGCCCGCCCCCATGCTGTTCCTGATGGCCTGCTGCGCCGTCTGGTTCGCGCTGATCAGCTTCATGCTGGACTACACTGAAAAAAGCGTGCGCAAGAAAAACAAAGACAAAATACCGCAGCGGCCCGACGACGGCAAATAGACGGGACACCGGCGCCCTTGCGCCGCGCCACTCGGGCGCCGCCGCGGGCGAAGCCGCGTGGCCGCTCCACGCAACGAACCTGAACGACGCATGGCGCCCATTTGCCCACCAGTGCGGCTCCCCTTTTAGTGTGAACAGACCCTAATGCGCCTGTTCCCAGTTGGGCCCCACGCCCACCTCGGCGACCAGGGGCACGGCCAGGGGCGCGACATTGCACATCAGGCCGGGCAGGCTGCGCACCAGCAGCTCGACCTCGTCGGCCGGTGCGTCGAATACCAGTTCATCGTGCACCTGCATGATCATGAGCGTGCGCAAGTGTTCGGCATCCAGCCATTCCTGCACGGCCGACATCGCCATCTTGATCAGATCCGCCGCGGTGCCCTGCATGGGCGCATTGATCGCCGCGCGCTGCGCCGCGGCCACGCGCGGCCCGTTGGCGCCGCGCAATTCCGGAAACCAGAGGCGCCGCCCGAACACGGTTTCGACGTAGCCCTGTTCCTTGGCCCGCACGCGTATGTCGGCCATGTACGCGGCGACGCCCGGATAGCGCGCGAAGTACCGGTCTATGTACGACTTGGCCGCGTCGCGCGTAATGCCCAGGGCCGAGGCCAGGCCGAATTCGCCCATGCCGTAGATCAGGCCGAAGTTGATGGCCTTGGCCGCGCGCCGCTGTTCCGTGGTGACCTCGGCCAGGGGCGTGCCGAACACTTCCGAGGCGGTGGCGCGGTGGATGTCCTCGCCCTCGGCGAAGGCGCGCTGCAGATTGGCATCGCCCGACACATGCGCCATGACGCGCAGCTCGATCTGCGAATAGTCGGCCGAAACGATCTGGCCGTCGGTGGCGATGAAGGCGGTGCGCACCCGCCGCCCTTCGGGCGTGCGCACCGGTATGTTCTGCAAGTTGGGATCCGACGAGGCCAGGCGCCCGGTGATGACGGCCGCCTGGGCGTAGCGCGTATGCACGCGCCCCGTGGACGGATTGATCATCTTGGGCAGCTTGTCGGTATAGGTGGATTTCAGCTTGGCCAGCCCGCGGTATTCCAGCAGCACCTGCGGCAGGGGGTAATCCTGGGCCAGCCGGGTAAGCACGTCTTCGTCGGTGGAGGGCGCGCCGCTGGCGGTCTTGCGCACTACCGGCAGCTTCATGTTGTGGAACAGGATCTCGCCCAATTGCTTGGGCGAATTCAGGTTGAACGGCTGCTGCGCCAGTTCGTAGGCCTTTTGTTCCAGCTGCAGCAGCTGGCGCCCAATTTCGTGGCTTTGCATGGCCAGCGCATGGGCGTCGATGCGCACGCCGTTGCGCTCGATGGTGGTAAGCACCGCCGAGGTGCGGATTTCCAGCCGGTAGATGGCTTCCAGGCCCGGCTCGGCCGCCACCTTGGGGCGCAGCACATTATGCAGCTGCAGCGTGAAATCGGCGTCTTCGCTGGCGTAATAGGCGGCCTTCTCGACCTCGACCTCGTCGAAGCCGATCTGCTTGGCGCCCTTGCCGCACAGCGCTTCGTAGGTGATGCCGGTGCGGCCCAGCCAGCGTTCGGCCAGTTCCTGCAGATTGACGCGGCGGTGCGATTCCAGCACATAGGCCTGCAGCATCGTGTCTTCGTCTATGCCCGCCAGCCTGACCCCTTCGTTCAACAGGACGTGGGTGTCGTATTTGGCATTGTGCAGCAGCTTGGGCGCGGCGGAGTTTTCCAGCCAGGGCCGCAGGCGCTGCAGCACTTGCTCGATGGGCAGCTGATCCGGCTGGCCGGCGCCGCGATGGGTCAGCGGAATGTAGCAGGCGCGGCCCGGCTCGACGGCCAGCGATATGCCCACCAGGCGCGCCTGCATCGGATCCAGCGAGGTGGTTTCGGTGTCCAGCGCCACCAGCGGCGCGGCCTCGATGCGGCCCAGCCATTCGTCGAAAACGGGCCAGTCGAGCACCGTGTCGTAGTGCACCGCGACAGGACTGCCGGCGGGAGCGGCCCCCTCGGGCGGCGCGGCGATGCGGGCGTCTTGTGCCGGGATACGCTCGGGGTCGCCGCTCAGCTCGCGCAACCAGGTGCGAAAGCCATAGCGGTCATACAGGGCGATCAAGGCTTCGCGGTCGGCGCCGCGCGGCGCCAGCTCGGACAAATCGCCGGAGACGCCCGGCACCTCGCAGTCCAGCTTCAGGCTGAGCAGGCTGCGCGTCAATTCGAAGTTGGGGACGGCGGCGCGCAGATTCTGGCCGGCCACGCCCTTGATGGCCTCGGCGTTGGCGACCAGGTTTTCTACGGAGCCGTACTCGGCCAGCCATTTGGCCGCCGTTTTGGGGCCTACTTTGGTCACCCCGGGCACATTGTCGACGCTGTCGCCGATAAGCATCAGATAGTCGACGATCTGGCTGGGCGCAACGCCGAATTTCTTCATCACGCCGGCTACGTCCTGGCGTTCGCCGCTCATGGTGTTGACCAGTTCGACGTGCTCGTCGACCAATTGCGCCAGGTCTTTGTCGCCGGTGGACACCACGGTGTGCACATCGGCGCGCGTGGCCCATTGCGCCAGGGTGCCTATGATGTCGTCGGCCTCGACCCCCGGCACCGCCAGCACCGGCCAGCCCAGGGCCGCGACCGCCTCGTGTATGGGTGGGATCTGCGCGGCCAGGTCTTCGGGCATGGACGGACGGTGCGCCTTGTAGTCGGGATACAGTTCGTCCCGGAAAGTGTTGCCTTTTGCATCAAAAACGCAGGCGGCATAATCCGCCTTGTAATCCTGCGACAGTCTTCGTAACATGGCTATAACGCCATATAGCGCCCCGGTCGGCTCACCTTTTGCATTGCGCAGATCGGGCATCGCGTGAAAAGCGCGATACAAGTAGCTGGAACCATCGACAAGCAACAAGGTTTTTTTCATGACAATAAATAAAACAGTCCGTACGCCCGTGGATCGGCAGATTCCCCGAATTATGTCAGAGATGCAGGCCGCTGCCGACCGCCTGCACGATGTGGGCTGGGGCGTAAGCGTATTCGGCAGCGCCCGCCTGCGTTCCGATTCGCCCTATTACGCCCTGGCGCAGCAGGTCGGCGAGCGCCTGGCCAAGGCGGGCCTGCCGGTCATCGCCGGCGGCGGCCCCGGCATCATGGAGGCCGCCAACAAGGGCGCCTACGAAGCCGGCGGCACCAGCATAGGCCTGAACATCACGCTGCCCCACGAAACCGTGCACAACCCCTACCAGACCCACAGTCTGCACTTCGATTATTTCAGTTCGCGCAAAGCCACTTTTTTCATGCACAGCGCCGCCTATATCGCGCTGCCGGGCGGCTTCGGCACACTCGACGAGCTCTTCGAAGTGCTTACTCTGGTGCAGACGGGCAAGGTGCCGCCGGCGCCCATCATCCTGATGGGCTCGGCCTACTGGAACGGCCTGATGGACTGGATCCGCACACAGTTGCTGGGCCTGCACCTGATCGGCCCGAACGACCCGCAGCTGCTTACGGTCACCGACGACATCGACGTCGCCATCAGCCTGGTGCAGACCTTCTGCGCCGACCACGCCGACCAGCTCGACTGCGCCCCAGTCATGCCCGAATAGCACTACGCCCCGCCCCCGGCCCGACCCGAGTCGCCCGCAGGGCGGCGCCACGGCCAGCAACAGCGGCAGGCGGCGGCGACTAACTGCGGCGACTAACTGCGGTGACTAACGACGGTGACTAGCGGCCAGGCATACAATGGCCAAGCAGACTCTTTTTCCAACTTTATCCGCGCTTCGAACCATGACCACCCCCACGCTACCGATACAACTGAAAGACTCCTCGCTGTTCCGCACGCTTTCCTATATCGACGGGAAATGGGCTGCCGCGGCCGACGGCTCTGCCTTCGCGGTCGACAATCCGGCCAGCGGCGCCATCATCGCGCAGGTCGCGAACCTCGGCGCGGCCGAGGCCGAGCAGGCCATACAGGCCGCCAACAAGGCCTACAAGGGCTGGCGCGCGCGCACCGGCAAAGATCGCGCCGCCCTGCTGCGCCGCTGGTTCGACCTGATACTGGCAAACGCCGACGACCTCGCCAAGCTCATGACCCTGGAACAGGGCAAGCCCCTGGCCGAATCGCGCGGCGAAGTCGTCTACGGCGCCTCGTTCGTGGAATGGTTCGCCGAGCAGGCCAAGCGCATCAGCGGCGACATCCTCAACTCGCCCAATGCCGCCAACCGCATGCTGGTCATGCGCGAACCCATAGGGGTTTGCGGCGCCATCACGCCCTGGAACTTCCCCAACGCCATGATCACCCGCAAGGTCGCCCCGGCCCTGGCCGCGGGCTGCACCGCGGTGCTCAAGCCGGCCGAACAGACGCCGCTGTCGGCGCTGGCGCTGGCCGAGCTGGCCGAGCGCGCCGGCATCCCGGCCGGGGTGCTGAACATCGTCACGGCCGACAGCGAACGCTCCATTGCCGTCGGCAAGGCACTGTGCGCCAGCCCCATCGTCAAGAAAATGACCTTCACCGGCTCCACCCCCGTGGGGCGCATACTCATGCAGCAAAGCGCGCCCACCGTCAAGAAGATGTCGCTGGAACTGGGCGGCCTGGCGCCGTTCATCGTGTTCGACGACGCCGATCTGGACGCCGCGGTGGAAGGCGCGGTGGCCTCCAAATACCGCAATGCCGGGCAAACCTGCGTGTGTACCAACCGTTTCTATGTCCATGAGGCGGTGTACGACGAATTCGTGCGCAAGCTGGCCGAGAAGGTCGGCTCCAGCCTCAAGGTCGGCGACGGCTTCGCCGACGGCGTCAACCAAGGCCCGCTGATCGACGATGCGGCCGTCGCCAAGGTGCGTGCGCACATCAAAGACGCCGTGGACAAGGGCGCCAACGTGGTGGCCGGCGGCAAGCCCCACGCCCTGGGCGGCCGCTATTTCGAGCCCACCATCCTGGCCGGCGTCAGCGAAGACATGCTGTGCATGCACGAAGAAACCTTCGGCCCGGTCGCGCCGGTGGTCAAGTTCACCGACGAAGCCCACGTCATCGAGCTTGCCAACGACACCGAATACGGCCTGGCTTCTTACTTCTACAGCCGCGACATCGGCCGCATCTTCCGCATCGCCGAAGCGCTGGAATACGGCATGGTCGGGGTCAATACCGGGCTGATCTCCAACGAAGTGGCGCCCTTCGGCGGCGTCAAGCAGTCCGGCCTCGGACGCGAGGGCTCGGTCTACGGCATGGACGACTTCATGGAAATGAAATACGTCTGCCTGGGCGGCATACAGGGCTGATCGCCGCAGCCGGGGCCGGCGCCGCCCGGCCCTGGGCCATCGAGCCGGCCATGAAGCTCGTCGGCCTGTGCGGCGGTGCAGCCAACGCGGCCGGCGGCTAGCGCCCCTTGCCGTTGGCCAGTTCTATGTTCGCCAGCGACCGGGCGGCGCGCTGCAGCGCGGGCAGGCACTGCAGCGCCTTCGCCGCCGTCATGCGCAGGGTCGGAACCTGCAGGGCCATCGCCATATTCGACTTGCCGCCGGCCGCCGGCACCAGCACGGCGATGCAGCGCAGACCCAACAGAAACTCTTCATTGTCCGTGGCATAGCCGTCGCGGCGCACACGCTCTATTTCGCGGTCGAGCGCCTCGTAGGCCGTCAGCGTCTTGTCGGTATACCTGGTCAAAGGCGCAAGCGTCAGCAGGCGGCGGCGCTGCAAGGGCGTCATCTGCGTCAAGAACAGTTTGCCGCTGGCCGAACAATGCAGCGGTATGCATGCGCCGGGGCGCAGGTGGAAGCGCAGCGGCGCTGCCGTCTCGACCCGATCCAGGTACAGCACTTCGCTGCCTGTGCAGGCCGTGATGTTGCAGCTTTCGCCCACTTCCTCGACCAGTTGGCTCAGCACCCCGTGACGGGCGCCATGCACGGTGTTGTTCAGCAACAGGTTCTCGGCCATGCGCCGCAGCCGCAAGCCAGTACTGTATTGGCGCCCATCGCCGTCGCGCTGGATCATGCCCGCGCCCTCGAGCTGCTGCAGCATGCGATGCAGGGTCGGCTTGGGCAGGCCGAGCTCATCGACCAGGCTCTGCAGGGAAAAAAACTGGTCTTTGCACGCGATCACCTCCAGCAGCGCGAACAAGCGCATGGTAGGAGTGTTACCATCGATCTTGCTCTCGTCGACAATGGACGCAGGGGCGAAGTCCATAATTTACATCTCTACCTCAGGAACAGACTGTATCGGTTTTTCGAGTTACTAAATAAGCAGGCGTATCGGTGCGCGGCGCCTGAATTTTACAAAAAGCCTCATAGCGTACCGTTATCTTTATATGCCGCAACTTCCCCGCGCTGCCCGGGCAGCCCGGGCACAGCACGGCTGCTTGGTGCATTACAGATGAAAATTGGTGTCGCGGGGGCGGGGCTGCTGGGCCGCCTGCTCGCGTATCTGCTCTGCCAGCAAGGCCACGAAATCCACATCCATGATCCGGCCGCGGGCTCCCTGGCGCGCGGCGCCGCCGGCTGGACCGCGGCGGGCATGCTCAGCCCCACGGCCGAGCTGGAATCGGCCGACCTGAATGTATTTCGCCACGGCCTGCGCTCCATCGAGCTGTGGGCGGAAATCCTGCCGCAGCTGCAGGGGCCGGCCGACTTCCACCGTATCGGCAGCCTGCTGCTGGCATACCGCCACGACACCGGTTCGGCGCAGCGGATGATAAGCCTGCTGTGCGAAAAGGCTCCCGAAGAGCACCGCCCCCAGGTTCTGACGCTGCGCGAGCTGGCCGAGCTCGAACCCGCCATACAAGGGCCGTCGCAAGCCTGGCTGCTGCCGCACGAAGGGCAAGTGGATACCGTCCAGGCCATGCAGGCGCTGCAGGCCTCGGCCGACGGCGCGCACTGGCACTGGAACAGTCCTGTGCGCAGCCTGTCGCCGCATACCCTGCATACTGACGGCGCGAACCTGCATTACGACTGGGTATTCGATGTGCGCGGCACCGGCGCGCGCGGCGACGCGCCGCCCGGGCCCGCCAACCAGCTTTCCTGCCGCAACGTTCGCGGCGTGCGCGGTGAAATCTTCTGGCTGCACGCGCCTGACGTACAATTGCACCGGCCGGTGCGCCTGATGCATCCGCGCCATCGTGTCTACCTGGTGCCGCGCCGCGACGGCATCGTCGTCGTGGGGGCCTCCGAGATCGAAAGCGAAGACCGCTCTCCTGTGTCGCTGCGCAGCACCGTCGAGCTGCTGGCCGCGGCCCACAGCGTGATGCCCGGGCTGGCCGAGGCGCGAGTGGTGCACAGCGAAACCAATCTGCGTCCCGCCCTGGCCGACAACCTGCCGCGCATCGAGCACGAAACCGGCCTGACCCGCATCAACGGCCTGTTCCGCCACGGCTGGCTGATCGCGCCCTCGCTGGTCGAGGAAGCGCTGGCGGAACTGGAATTTGCCACCTGAGCGCATTTATTGTGCCTGAACCGATACCGCGACACCCACAGACACTATCGTGAACACCATACGCATCACCGTCAACGGCGTCGAGCACACTGTCGCCGCGTCCTCGACGCTGCAGGATCTGCTCGACACGCTGCGCCCCGAGGCCGAGCCCGGCGCGCCCATCGCCAGCGCAGTCAACGGCACGCACGTCGCCAGGCAGGCACGCGCCACGCTGGTTCTGCAAGACCGCGACGCAATCACTACATTCGAACCCATTACCGGAGGCTAGCCATGCCGTTCCCGATCGCTGGCGTGGAACTGTCCAGCCGCTTCTTTCTCGGCACCGCCGGCTACCCGTCGCCGCTGGTGCTGGAGCAGGCCATACGCGCCTCGGGCGCCGAAGTCGTCACGGTGGGGCTCAAGCGCCAGCTGGCCCAGGGCTGCGGCAAGCCCATCTCCAACCCGCAAGGCCAAGGCTATTTCGAGATCATCCGCCAGAGCGGCGCGCGGCTGCTGCCCAACACCGCCGGCTGCCATACTGCCGCCGAGGCCATCACGCTGGCGCAGATGGCGCGCGAGGTTTTCGACACGCACTGGATCAAGCTGGAGGTCATTGGCGACACCTACACTTTGCAGCCCGACCCCTTCGAGCTGGTAAACGCCGCCGCGGAACTGGTCAAACAGGGCTTCGAGGTCTTTCCCTATTGCACCGACGACCTGGTCACCTGCAATCGCCTGCTGGACGCCGGCTGCCGGGTGCTCATGCCCTGGGGCGCGCCCATCGGCTCGGGGCAAGGCCTGCTCAACCCTTACGCCCTGCGCACCTTGCGCGAGCGCATGCCCGACGTACCGCTGATCGTCGATGCCGGCATCGGCTCGCCCATGGACGCCGTACAGGCCATGGAGCTGGGCTTCGACGCCGTGCTGCTGAACTCCGCAGTATCCGGCGCCCACGACCCGGTGCTCATGGCCGAGGCCTTCCGCCTGGGCATAGAAGCCGGCCGCAAGGCCTGGCAGGCCGGCATCATGGCCGAACAAGACATGGCGGTGGCGACCACGCCGGTCACGGGCCGGCCCTTCGTGCTGGCCTGATTGCAGCGGGGCGCATCAAACCCGGCATGCAAAGTGCGCCGGATGCCCGGCGCGCGGCGGCTACGGCGCACGGAACAGCCGGCGCACGCGGAAAAGCAGTGCCGGTCAGGCCGGCAGAAAAGCCACCGCCTCCACCTCGACCAGCCACTCGGGGCGCGCCAGGGCCTTGACGACGATCAGCGTGGATGCGGGCCGGGCCGCGACAGGCTGGGCCGCGCCAGGCTGGGCCGCGCCAGGTTGAGCCGCGTCAGGCCGGGCCGCGTCAGGCCGGACTTGCTCCAGGTATTTGGCTCGCACCGCCGCGAACTCGCCCAGCAGTGATGGTTCGGTGACATAGGTGGTGACTTTCACCAGATGCTCCACCCCCATGCCAGCTTCTCGCAGGACTTCCAGCAGGTTGAACCAGGCGCGCTCGGCCTGGGCCGTCATGCCTTGCGCGCAGTTTCCATCCTTGTCCACCCCAATTTGACCGGCTATGTGCAGCCACTGCCCCGGCCCGGTGCTCAAGATGCCCTGGCTGTAGGGGCCTGCCGGCGCCGGCAGCGTGGCGGGATTGATGTGTTTTTGCACGGTTTTTTGCACGGTGTTCGCGCCTCCTGGGTTGATTATTGCCGCGCGCCGCGCAACAGAGCCAGCGTCTTCGCGAACAGCGCGCTGCCGGGATCCGCGAACTCGCCGACCAGGTCGAAATGGTTGCGTCCCGGCACGATCATGCTTTGCGCCGCCCTGCCGCGCGCGGCCAGATAGCGGGCGAATTCCTCGCTCTGCGACCGAAAGCCCACGGTCTCGAGTTCGCCGGCCGCCAGCAGCAGCGGCACGTCGGCCAGCTCGGCGGCGTAGACGTTCAAGGCCAGCGCTTCGGCCGGCGTCATATTCAGGTCGGTATTGACGGAGGTGCGCAGCAGGGGCTGCAGGTCGAACAGGCCGCTGAGGCACACACAGCCCAGCAAGCGGCCGCGCAGGGCCGGCGCGCGCTGCGGGCACGCCATGATGGCCGCCATGTGGCCGCCGGCCGAATGGCCGGATATCAGCACCCTGCCGGGGTCGAAGCCCAGGCGGGGGGCCTCGCCCATCAGCCAGTCCATACTGGCGCAGACCTGGTCGACGATGGCGCCCACCGTCGCATGCGGCACCAGCGCGTAATTGGGCATGGCCACGGCCACGCCGGCATCGAGATAGGCATCGGCGACGAAGGAAAAATTATTCTTGTCCAGCGCCCGCCAGTACCCGCCATGGATGAATACCAGCAAGGGGGCCGGCGACTCGGCCTGGGGAACGAATACATCCATCGTGCTGCTGGGCTCGGGCCCGTAGCGCAAGTCGAGATGCGCCGAGGCGTTGCGCCGGGTGGCGGCGCTGCGCTGGGCGAAGCCGTGATAGATGGCGCCGCGCTCCGGATGCCGGGCGCGCAGGTTGTAGTGGCTCTCGAGTTCGGAATCGATGGCGGGCGCCGGATCCGCGCTATTTGTGCTCATGTCCATATTTCATCAAACTCCCAGGTACGCCGATTGCACGCGGGTGTCGCCGCGCAGCGTCTCGGCGCTGCCGTCATAGGCCACCGTGCCCTCCTGCAATACATAACCGTAGTCGGCCGCTTGCAATGCCAGGCCGGCGTTCTGCTCGGCGATCAGCATGGTCAGGCCGTCCTGCCTGAGCCGGCCGATCGCGGCGAATATGTCCTTCACCACCAGCGGCGCCAGCCCCATCGAAGGCTCGTCGAGCATCAGCACGCGCGGATCGCTCATGAGGGCCCGGCCGATGGCCAGCATCTGCTGCTCGCCGCCCGACAAGGTGCCCGCGACCTGGCGGGCGCGCTCGGCCAGACGCGGGAAAAACTCCAGCACCCGCTCCATGCTGCGCCGGAATTCGCCGCTGCGGCGCGCACGCAGAAACCTGTAGCCGCCCATTTCGAGGTTTTCGCGCACGGTAAGCGGAGCGAACACCCTTCTGCCCTCGGGCACCAGCACGATGCCGCGCGCCACGATCTGTTCGGCCGGCAGGGCCTGCAGCGCCTCGCCCTCGTAGCGGATGCTGCCCTGGGATGGCCGCAGCAGGCCGCTGAGGCAGCGCATGGTGGTGCTCTTGCCGGCGCCGTTGGCGCCCAGCAGGCACGCCACCTGGCCCTTGCGCACCTGCAGGCGCAGGCTGTGCAGCACGTCCGCGGCACCATAGCCTGCATGCAGGCCGTCGACTTCAAGCATGGCCGGCGTCCTCCCCCAGATAGGCCTGCAAGACCTGCGGATCGTGGCGTACCGATTGCGCGCTGCCGTCGGCGATCTTGCGCCCGTAGTTGAGCACCACGATGTCGTCGCAGAGATTCATGACGAAGCCCATGTTGTGCTCGACCAGCAGTATGCCCACCCCGCTGCGATTGATCTCGCGTATGACCTCCATGACATGGCGCACTTCGGCGTGCGGCACGCCGGCCACGGGCTCGTCCAGCAGCAGCAGCGTCGGGTCGGCCGCCAGCGCGCGCGCAATTTCCAGGATCTTGGCTTCGCCGAAACTGAGCTCGCTGGCCCGGGCCGTGGCCTTGTGCTGCAGGCCGAGCTGCTCGAGCCTTTGCATGGCAATGGCGCGGATGCGCTCTTCTTCCTGGCGCTGCGAGCGCGTGCGCAGCACCGCCGCCAATATCCCCGACCCGAAGCGCGAATGGCAGCCCACCATGACGTTTTCCAGCACGCTGAGATCTTTGAAGATCTGCAGGTTCTGGAAGGTGCGGGCCATGCCCAGGCCGATGCGCCGGTGCGGCGGCAGGCCCTCTATGGCCTGGCCGCGAAACGTCACGCCGCCGCGCGCCGGGCGCAGCAGGCCGGCGATGACATTGAACAGCGTGCTCTTGCCGGCCCCATTGGGCCCTATCAGGCCCTTTATCTGGCCGCGGCGCATGTCGAAAGACAAATCGGACAGGGCGACAAGCCCGCCGAAATTGACATGCACCCCGGCAACACTGAGATAGCGCGCGTCATCCATGCTGCGACCTCCGTGCGCCCACGGCTTCCCCGGCAGGCTTGCGGCGCCGCGCCAAAGCGGCGGCCGCGCGCGTGCACGCACCGGCGATGCCGCCCGGGAAACACACCAGCACGACGATCATGCCCAGGCCGAACAGCAGCAGCTGCAGGTCGGGGAACGCCAGCAGGATCTCGGGCACCGCTGTAAACACCAAGGCGCCGAACAGCGGCCCCCAGTACTTGCCCCAGCCGCCGACCGCCACGATCACCACCAGCAGCACCGAGGCCGAGAAGTTGAAGGTTTCGGGCGAAGCGAACTGCGCGTAGTGCACGTACAGCGTGCCGGCCAGCGCCGCCAGGGTCGCCGATATGGCGAACACGGCCACCTTCAGGGAGCGTGTGTCGACCCCCAGGCTGGCGGCGCCGATCTCGCTGTCCACCAGGCTGCTCATGGCGCGCCCCACGCGCGAATGCACCAGATTGAGTATGCCCCACATCGTCAGCAAGCCCACCGCCCAGGCAAAATAAAAGTAGCCGGTGTCGCTGTCCAGACTGTATCCCGCCATGCCGATCGGCGGCACATTGCTCAAGCCGTTGGGGCCGCCGGTCAGGCCGACCAGCTCGACGAACAGCACCGACAGGATGGCGTTCAGCCCCAGCGTCGCCATGGCCAAGTAATGCCCGCGCAAGCGCAACGCCGGCAAGCCCACCAGCACCGAAGCCAGCGCCGTCAGGGCCAGCGCGCAGGCCATGCTTGCCGGTACCGGCACCCCGTACTTGGCCGACAGCACGCCGCTGACATAGGCGCCCAGGCCGAAAAAGCCGCTGTGGCACAGCGAGATCTGGCCGCAATAGCCCATCAGCAGATTGAGGCTGGCCACCAGGATCAGATTGATGAAGAAGGTCACGCCCAGGCCGACCACGTAGCTGCTCGGGGCCAGCCAGGGAAACAGCAGCAGCACGACCCACAAAGCCAGCAGGACGCGCAGGTGGCGGCCATACACACGATCCGTGCCATGCGCCGCCCCATGTGCGGCGCCATGTGCCGTGCCCGGTGCGGCGGCGTGCGACGCGATCACGCCCGTTTCGATCGGCTGCGTACTCATACTTTTTCTATCCTGGCCTTGCCCAGCATGCCCTGCGGGCGGCAGAACAGCACCAGCAGCAATATGACGAAGGACACCGCGTCTTTGAAATGCGAGGAAATCAGGCCGCCCGACAAGGCCTCGACCACGCCCAGCAGCAGCCCGCCGACAAAGGCGCCCTGCAGGCTGCCCAGGCCGCCCAGCATCGCCGCGCTGAAACCCTTGAAGCCCAGCATCGTGCCCTGGTCGTACGAGGTGAAGGTCAGCGGCGTGATGATCACCCCGGCCAGGCCGCCGGCCAGCGCCGCCAGCACGAAGGCCCAGGTCACGGATCTGCGCACGCTGATGCCCACCAGGGCGGCGGCGTCGCGGTCGGCAGCCGTGGCGCGCATGGTCTTGCCCAGCAGCGTGTGCTCGAAGAACAAATGAACCAGCAGCATGAACAGGGCCGCCAGGCCCAGCACCCAGAAGCTCTGGGGTTCAATGCTGGCTCCGGCCAGGTGCAGCGGCTTGTCGCCCGAAAACGCGGGATACCCCATCGGCGTCTTGCCCAGGGTCAGCATCACCACACTCTTGGTGCAGATCGCCAGCCCTATGCTGACCAGCGTCACCAGGATCGGCGTGGGCTTGGCTATCGGATGGATCGTCAGCCGTTCCGACAAGGCGCCCACCAGGCCGACCGCCGCCACGCCCGCCACACAAGCCGCCCACACCGGAACATGCCACGCGGCATAAGCGGTGGCCGCGACCATGCCGCCGGTCATGACCCATTCGCCTTGGGCGAAATTCAGCGCGTCGGTGCTCTTGAAAATGACGTTGAAGCCCACCGCCACGATGGCATATATGCTGCCGGTGGTCAGGCCGGCAACCAGCAACTGTACGATCTGACCGTATGTACCCATGTCAGCGCCCGCCACGTGCCCTACAGCCGGCCCAGGGCCGGATGGCTGAGTTCGGGCAGATCCACCCCCAGCTCGCCCAGCCGCGCCCGCACCGCGGCGACGTAGTCGCACAGCAGGTCTCGCTCCCGTTCCTGCGAGGCCGCGCCCAGGCCGGCCTCGGAAGTGGCCTGCGCAGCACGGGCTTCGGCACTGGCGGGGTCGCCCAGCCATGCGCAGTGGTAGCCCGCCAGCTCGATGTCGCGCAGATAGGCCAGTACCTGGGCCGACACCTGGGCACGTTCCGGCGCGCTCCAGCGCGCCGCGCGCTCGGTCGCATAGAGCCAGCCGAAGGCGGCATGGCGCTCTTTGGCCTGCGTGCTTTTCTCGAGTATCTGGCGCGCCACCGGGTCGCGCGCGTCGTCCAGGTACGCGCGGCACAGTTCCAGTTCCAGGCTATCTTCCACGGCCGAATGGACGACAAAGAACGCGTCGGCGCTTTCCTCGGCATCCAGCGCGTGGCGGTGCCTGTACTGGTTGAACAAGGTCTTTTCGCGCACGGACGAAGGCTGATCCACATAGCCGCCGAGCACGCCGGCATAGCGGTGGCAGCTTTCGATCTGCCAGGCCTCTTCGGTGTTGCGCACGGTCAGGAAGTACTTGGGATCGGACTCGCGGCCGGCCTCCAGGCAGAAGCGGATCAGAATGGCGGGGGTTTCGGCCAGCCCCGCGTATTCCACCCAGGCGCGGCGGCTCCAGGTAAGCCGCGCCGCCTGCAGCGCCGCCGCGTCGTAGGCCGCTGGGTCGAAACGGCTCCAGGCGATGTCGGTGTCGGGATTCCAGCGCTGCTGCTTGCCGGCCTCGTACAGATCGCGTATGGACGTGATGGAGCGCCGCAGATGCAGCGGGAAGCGATGCTCGACGGGTATCCGGGTGCTGTGGGCCAGGGCCATGGCGGAAATCTCCATGCTCGTAGGTTCGGAGGAATACAGGGACGATTCAGAATTCACCGATCTTGGGGTGCGAGAACGTGGGCAGGTTCACGCCCCAGTCGCGCATCTGCTCGCGCACGCGCTGCACGGTCTTGACGAAGATCGGCTTTTCCAGTTCTTCGACCGTGGAACCCAGCCCCGCTTCCCAGGTGAGGCGGTCGACCGCCATCTCGGCCTCGGAGGCCGGGTTGTCCGGCGCCAGCCACGCGCTGTGGTAGCCGTTGAGCTCGACCTTTTCTATCATGGTGATGACGGCGTTTTCCACCACGCGTATCTGTTCCGCGTTCATGTGGGGAATGCGGTGATTCAAGTAGCGCCAGCCGAAGGCGCAGTGCCGCACCTCGTCGCGCATGATGGACGCGCACACCTGCCGGGCGACGGGGTCGCGCGTGATGTCCACCAGATGCCGGAACACATCGAAGGCGATTTCCTCGGCGCCGCAGACCAGCGCCGCCAGAATGGCTTCGACAGAGATTTCGGGGTCGAGCGCCATCTTGCGCACGCCGTGGGTTGCGACCGAACCCTGGTACGCATTCTGCACGGGCTGCTCGATATAGCCGCCCAATATCTCGGCCATGCGGAAACACGCCTCGGCATGGCGGCTTTCCTCCTGCGAACGGATGGTGAAGAACAGCCGCAGGTCGGGTTCGCACTTGTCGTGGCAGAAGCGTATCTGCAAGGCCGGGCTTTCAGAGATCGCGCCGTATTCGCTCCAGGCGCGGCGGCTCCAGTACTGGCGCGCCGCGTAGCGCTGCTCTTCCGTGTAGGGCGCAGGATCGAAGGCCTCCCAGTCGATGTCGACGCGCGGATCCCACTGCTTCTGGGTGGCGAGGTGGAAAAGTTCGCGGATCTTCGGAATGCGCACATCCAGATCGAGCGGGAACATATCGTCGGGCTCGTCGAGTATGGTGTGCGGTTCGAGAACTGCTGTGCTCATGGCCGTGCTCCAAAAAGTTTCCGTACTGTCCCGGCATGCCGTGCCCTGGGCCGGCATGCCGCTGGCCGACTGCAGGAGTCGCCTATTTGTAGTCGGCCAGATGGAAGGCGCCGTCGTGATAGTCCAGCATCACGATGTCGTCCTTGGCCAAGCCGGAATGCGACTTGGGCGAGAAATTGAAGACGCCGCCCACTCCCTTGTAGCCGTGGATGGATTCCAGCGCGGATCGGATCTTGGCCTTGTCGGCGCCGCCTTTCTCGAGCGCGATGCGGGCCAGCATGATCGCGTCGTAGGTTTGGGCCGCAAACTGATTGGGCGCCCGCTTGTACTTGGCCTCGAAGCGCTTGGTCAGATCGACGATGCGGCTCTTGACATTGTCGGTATCCGGCAGCTCGCTGCCCACCGGGAACTTCACGCTGACCAGCAGCAGATTGCCCACCGCATCGCCGGCCAGCTTCATGTAGCGCTGATCGACGAAGCCGTAGCTGTGCACCAGCGTCAGCTTGTCCAGGCCGAGCTGCTTGGCCTGCTTGATGAACACCACGCCCGCCGGCGTCACCGTCCAGCAGATGATGGCCTGCACGCCGGCGCCCTTGATCTTGGTCAGTTGGGGAGTCAGGTCGGTGTCGGACGGATTGAACGACTCGTACATGACGTCCACGCCGCGCTTGGGCGCAATTTGCTTCATCTGCTCGACCGCGCTTTGCCCGAAGCCGCTGCTGTCGGCCAGCAGGGCCACCTTCTTGATGCCTTTCTTGGCGAAGTAGTCCAGCACCCGCTCGATGACCTGATCGTCGTCGACCGTGCTCTTGAACACATACTTGCGCTTGTCGACCGGCGTGACGATCTGCATGCTGCCTTCGGTGGAAATAAAGGGCATGCCGGCTTTTTCGACGATGGGCGCCATGGCCAGCGCGATGCCGCTCATGTTGCCGCCGCCCACGATGATGTCGACCTTGTCCTGGGAGATCAGGCGGCGCGTGGCATTGATCGCCTTGGCGGTCTGGCTTTCGGCGTCGTAGAACACCCATTTCACCTTCTGGCCGTTGATGCCGCCGCCGGCATTGATGTCATCGATGGCCATCTCCATGCCGGCCTTCATGTCTTCGCCCAGGAAAGCCGCCGGGCCGGTCACCGACAAGATGGAGCCGATGCTTAGCGGCTCTTTTGCCTGCGCCGGCTGGCACAGGGCGGCGCCCAACAAGCAGGCTGCGGCCAAGGCACGCTTGAGCGGCCGGGGGAATTGCGTCGAATGCAACATGGTTTGTCTCCTTGTGCTGTATTTGTATTTGTGAAACGCAAGGCGCTGGCTCGAACCAGCGGCCTCATTCGCGGCGGCGCTGCCGCGGGCTGCCCGCCTGGGCAAGAAACTCGACCGACTCGCTCAGGCCGGTCATTTCCCGTCCGTCCTGGCCCAGGGGAATACGCACCGAATAGCGCACCTGATCCGCCCTGTAGTGCGAGACCCCCGACATCACCGGGCGGCCCTGGGTGTCGCAATACACCAGATGGCGCGTGAGAATGGGGTCGCCGGCCAACAGGCCCAGATAATCGGCGTGCTCTTCGCGTACCGCGGCGGCCTCGATCTTCAGGTCGCCGTAGGCGAGCTCGACGCGCCTGCCGATCACATCCAGCAAGGAGCCCGAACTTATGTCCGACGGCTGCATCTCGGGCACCAGCGCGGCATCGATATAGCGGTAATCGATGGAAATGGGCACATGCTGCACAGTGCGCAGGCGCAATATGTTCCAGACCTTGCCCTCGGCCGGCAGGCGCAGATCGGCCGCCACGTGCGCGGGGGCCGGGTCGAGCGAGCAATGCAGCACCTTCAGGCTGAGCGGGCGCCCCTTGATGGCCCACTGATCGAGGAAATCCATGGCCGGTGTGAACTGTTCATCTATCTTCGGCGCGCAGACGAAAGTGCCCAGGCCCGGCACCCGGCGCAGATAGCCTTCATCGACCAGTTCCTGTACGGCCTGGCGCACCGTCATGCGGCTGACCCCGAATTGTTCGCTCAATTCGTTGTCCGTGTGGAAACGCTCGTTTTCCTGCTGCCAGCCGAGAATCATGCCGAGCACCCGGCGCTTGATCTGTTCATACAAGGGCAGCGGCGAGTGGCGATCCAGGGGGGCGGCGAGCATCGCGGGAGTAGTGGCCTTGTTCATGCCGGCTAGCTTTGTCCTGTCTATTAATCTAGTTGTCTACTTGTCTATATATTATGTTAGACTGCCGGCAAGCGTCAATTCCTTTTCGCCATGAAAATCGCCGCACTGGATCTTCCCCTTGCTGCCGGGGTGCGCGCCGGCATCCACCGCCGAAGCTATCTGCAAGCCCAGTCCCTGGCCGGCATCGACATGGCCCTGTGGGATCCCGCGGCCATCTTCCCCGAACTCCAACGCCGCTCGGAACGCGTTTCCCCGAGGGTGCTGGGCGTGCGCGCCGGCGAAGACCTGCTGGCGCTGGCGCGCCACTGGCGCCGCGAGTTCGGCGCGCTGATGCAGCGCGGCGGCATCGTGGTCGCGATGCTGCCTCCGCCCAGCGGGTTTCACGTGCACACCTTGCAGGAAGTCATGCGCTACGAGCCGCTGGAACCCTTGTCCCTGCTACTGCCCCGCCCCCTGCGCTACACCGGCGCCACGGCCGTGCCTGGCACCGCGCAAGCCGCCGGAGAGCCCTTTCGCAGCCTGTTCGAGCGCAGCCTTGCCTTACTACAGCCGCAGGCGCGACTGGAAGACTTCCCCGGCACGGCAATCCTGCACGATGCCGCCGGCGCACCGCTGGCCTGCTACATCAGCCTGCCGCCCGGCGGCATGCTGCTGCTGCCCAGGCTGCGCCCCGAAGCCCTGGCCGACCCGGCGCTCAGCGACGTATTCATCGATGCCCTGCGGCATTGCGCGCTGCGGCTCGGCCATGCGGGCGGCGGCGACATTGCGGCCTGGGCCGATGCCTGCCTGAATTCGCAAGAACGCGAGCTGCTGGTGCGCGAACGCGAATTGCGCAGCCGCATCCAGCACGCACAGACACAGCTCGACTCGACGCTGCGCGCCATCGATCGATTACGCGCCGACAAGCGGCTGGTGGCCGGAGAAGGCGCCGGCCTCGAATTCGCCCTGGCCGAACTGCTGCGCCGCAAGGGCGCATTCGTGCAGCAAGACTGGCTGGAACAAAGCCTGCTGGTGGCCGAACTGCGCTCGGGATTCCTGGTAGCGGCCACGCGCGGGCCCGACGACACGGCCGACTCCGCTTATTTCAAGCAACTGGAACAGGCGCGGGCGCGCATTTCCGACTACTACGGCAAGCCCGCGCAAATACTGCTCGTAGACGCCTCGCAGAACCGCCTGCCCCTGCAGGCCAGAACCGTCACCAGCCCGGTACAGGCAGCAGCCGAAGCCCATGGAGCGCTCTGCCTGCAAGGCGCCCACATGTATGGCTGGCTGCTGATGGAAGAGCCCGACGCCGACGGGCTGCTGGAACACGTCCGCAACGACGGCACCGCGTTGCGGCAAAGGCTATGGCGCAGCGCCACCCAGGCACTTCAGCCCGCGGCCACCACTTTCAAAGAAACCAAAGAAACATAAGGCCCTAGAAAACACAAGGCCACCCCACAAGCAAACCCACCACCCCACAACACGCCACCGTCAAGACGCCACCGTCAAGACACCACTGTCAAGACACCATCATCAACACGCCACCATCCAGCGTCGCGGGCGGCCGGGGCTGGCCAGGCTCGTCCGAGCCCGCCGCCACCGTAGGGCGTTTTGGGGGATGCAAGGGCGGCACTGTCTGAGTCCGACGGGTGCGCACCAGCCGGGGGCTGGTGCGCCGGACGAGTTTGCCGCCCGCCCCCAAAACGCCCGGAGGTCAAGGGCAGTGCCGGCGCAGCCGGCACCGGGCGAGCGAGCCTGGCCAGCCCCGGCCGCCCGCGGCGCGGGTAAAGAACCCAGAAACCCCAGTACCGACTCAGAACCTAAGAACCCAAGAATCTAAGAACCTGAGAACCTAAGAACCTAAGAACCTAAGAATCTAAGAACCTGAGAAGCATACTCAAAGATTCAGAACCGGCTGTCAAGCCGTCTCGCGCGCCATGCGCCGGCGCTCGTGTTCCTGCAAATAGCGCTTGCGCAGGCGTATCGACTTGGGCGTAACTTCCACCAGCTCATCGTCGCCGATGAACTCCACCGCATATTCCAGCGTCAGGCGTATCGGTGGCACCAGGTCGATGTGCTCGTCCTTGCCTGAAGCGCGCACGTTGGTCAGCTTCTTTTCCTTGATGGGATTGACCACCAGATCGTTGTCGCGACTGTGGATGCCGATGATCATGCCCTCGTACAGCGGCTCGCCGGGCGACACGAACATGCGGCCACGGTCTTGCAGCTTCCACAGCGCATAGGCCACCGCGCCGCCGTCGTCCTGGCTGATCAGCACACCATTGCGGCGCTCGCCCACCCCGCCCTCGCGCATCGGCGCGTATTCGTCGAAAATGTGGCTGGCCAGCCCCGTGCCGCGCGTCAGCGTCAGGAACTCGCTCTGGAAGCCGATCAGGCCGCGCGCGGGGATGCGGTATTCCAGGCGCGTGCGGCCGCGGCCGTCGGGCTGCATGTCCTGCAGGTCGCCCTTGCGCCGGCCCAACTCTTCCATGACCGCGCCTTGGTGGCCGTCTTCCACGTCCACCGTCAGCAGTTCATAGGGTTCGAGCCGCACACCGTTTTCTTCCTTGAACACCACGCGCGGGCGCGACACCGCCAGCTCGTAGCCTTCGCGGCGCATGTTTTCCAGCAGAATCGTCAGATGCAGCTCGCCGCGGCCCGACACCTCGAAGACCGTATCGTCGTCGGTGTCGCGCACGCGCAGCGCCACGTTCGACTTCAGTTCGCGGTCGAGCCGGTCGCGCAGCTGGCGGCTGGTCACGAACTTGCCCTCGCGGCCCGCCAGAGGCGAGGTATTCACCATGAAATTCATGGTCAGGGTAGGCTCGTCGATGCGCAGCATCGGCAGCGGCTCGGGCTGGGCGGGATCCACGATCGTGCAGCCGATGCCGATTTCCTCGATGCCGTTGATCAGCACGATATCGCCGGCCTGCGCCTCGTCGACCAGCTCGCGCTCCAGGCCCTTGAACTTCAGCACCTGGTTGACCCGGCCCTTGATGGCTTCCCCGTCGGGGCCGAACATCGCCAGCACGTCCTGGCCGGCGCGCAGCCGGCCGCGATTGATGCGGCCCACGCCGATCTTGCCGACATAGCTGCTGTAGTCCAGCGAAATGACCTGCAGCTGCAGCGGGCCGTTCGGGTCGTCTTCGCGCTGCGGCACATACTTCAGGATGGCGTCGAACAGAGGGCGCATGTCGCCGTCGCGCACATCGGCGCTCAGGCCCGAATAGCCGGCCAGGCCCGACGCATAAATGACCGGGAAGTCCAGTTGCTCTTCAGTGGCGCCCAGCTTGTCGAACAGATCGAACGTGGCGTTGATGACATGATCCGGGCGCGCGCCGTGGCGGTCGATCTTGTTGATGACCACGATGGGCTTCAGGCCCAGTGCCAGCGCCTTGCGGGTAACGAAACGGGTCTGCGGCATGGGCCCTTCCACGGCGTCCACCAGCAGCAGCACGCCGTCGACCATGGACAGCACGCGCTCGACCTCGCCGCCGAAGTCCGCGTGCCCCGGCGTATCTACGATGTTGATATGAGTACCCTCATACTCGACCGCGCAATTCTTGGCCAGGATGGTAATGCCGCGTTCCCGTTCAATATCGTTGGAATCCATGATGCGCTCGGAGATTTGCTGGTTCTCGCGAAACGTACCGGACTGGCGCAGCAGCTGGTCGACCAGGGTGGTCTTGCCGTGGTCGACGTGAGCGATGATCGCCACATTGCGCAAAGCGCGATTCATAATTCGTCCTTTTGTGTAGAACCCGCGGGCATCAGACCCGCGGGCAAAGCATCCAATCCGATCAGGGCATCTTGCGGGCGCGGCATGGCCTGCAAGGCATCCAGCGTTACCGCGTCGGCCAGCGCAAACGGGCCGACGCCGGTGCGGCGCAGCGACGTCAGGTGCGCCCCGCAGCCCAGCGCGCGGCCTATGTCCTGCGCCAGCGTGCGCACGTAAGTGCCCTTGCTGCAATGCACTGACAGCCGCGCCTGCCGCGGCGTAAATTCCAGGACGTCGAGCCGGTATATCGACACCCGGCGCGGCGCGCGTTCCAGCTCGATGCCCTGGCGCGCGTACTCGTACAGCGGCTTCCCGTCGCGCTTGAGCGCCGAATACATGGGCGGAATCTGCTCGATCTCGCCCCTGAATCCGGTCAGCGCCCGATCCAGGCCGGGCCGCGTGACCGGAGCCGCATCCGGCGCCGCCCGGAACACCACGTGGCCGGTCAGGTCGCCCGAATCGGTCTCTTCGCCGAAGCCCAGCGTGGCCTCGTAAATCTTGTCGGCCTGCAGCATGGCCGCCGATATCTTGGTGGCGCGCCCCATGCAGCACACCAGCAGGCCGGTAGCGAACGGATCCAGGGTGCCGGTATGCCCTGCCTTGCGCGCGTCGACCGTACGCTTGGCCCGCTGCAGGGCGTGGTTGCTGGACAAGCCTTCGGGTTTGTCGAGCAACAGGACACCGTCGAGCAACTGCCCGCGCCGCGTAGCCATCGTCTGTCTGCCTTGGATTCCGTGCCGGCCTTCAGCCGCGACCGTCGGGGTTTACGGTATCGTCGACCGCCGCGTCCGGGCCGGTGCCGCTGTTGGCCTGATCGATGAGCCGCGACAACTCGATGCCCTTGGCCAACTGCGCGTCGTGCACGAAGCGCAGCGTCGGCACCGTATGGATATGCAACATCTTGAACAACAGCGAATGCAGCCAGCCCGCCTTCTCGTTGAGCGCGGCCGTGGCCTGCTCGGGTTCGGCGCCCATAACGGTGAAGTACACCTTGGCATGAGCGTAATCGGCCGACAAGTCTACCCCGGTCAGGGTGACGAGACCGGCGCGCGACATGTCGAGCTCGCGCTGGATCAGGCCGGCCAGATCCTTCTGGATCTGGTCGGCCAGGCGCGTGTTGCGGCCCGGATTCGGCTTGGACTTATGGCGGCTCATGGTCTTGTCTTTACAGCGTGCGGGCGACTTCCCGGATCTCGAAGACCTCGAGCTGGTCTCCCACCTCGATGTCGTTGTTGCCCTTGAGCGTAATACCGCAGTCGAAACCAGCCTTGACCTCTTTGACATCGTCCTTGAAGCGGCGCAGGGAATCGAGCCAGCCCGTCCAGTGCACCACATGGTTGCGCAGCAGGCGCACTTGCGCATCGCGTCGCACCACGCCGTCGAGCACCATGCAGCCGGCCACATTGCCGATGCGCGAAATGCTGTAGACCTCGCGGATCTCGACCGTGCCGATGACCTCTTCCTTCTTCTCGGGGGCCAGCATGCCCGACATGGCGTTGCGCACATCGTCCACGGCGTCGTAGATGATGTTGTAGTAGCGCAGATCGATGCCGTTGTTCTCGGCCAGCTTCTTGGCGCTTTGCTCGGCGCGCACGTTGAAGCCGATGACCACCGCGTTCGAGGCAATCGCCAGGTTGACGTCGCTTTCCGAGATACCGCCGACCGCGGCATGCACCACCTGCACGCGCACCTCGTCGGTGGACAGCTTGAGCAGCGAGGAAACCAGCGCTTCCTGCGAGCCCTGCACGTCGGTCTTGACGATCAGCGCCAGAGTCTGCACGCCCTCGCCCAGGTTGTCGAACATCGACTCGAGCTTGGCGGCCTGCTGGCGCGCCAGCTTCACGTCGCGGAACTTACCCTGGCGGAACAGCGCGATTTCACGCGCCTTGCGCTCGTCGGCCAGCGCGATCAGCTCGTCGCCGGCCGCGGGCACTTCGGTCAAGCCCTGGATCTCGACCGGGATCGAAGGCCCGGCACTGTTCACAGGCTTGCCGTTCTCGTTGAGCATGGCCCGCACGCGGCCGAAGCTCGCGCCCGCCAGCACCGCGTCGCCGCGCGACAGGGTGCCGCTTTGCACCAGGATCGTGGCCACCGGGCCGCGGCCCTTGTCGAGTCGGGCCTCGATGACGATCCCCTTGGCGGGTGCATCGACCGGCGCCTTGAGTTCGAGCATTTCGGCCTGCAACAGCACGTTTTCCAGCAGCGCATCGATGCCCTCGCCGGTCTTGGCCGAGACGGGCACGAAGGGGACATCGCCGCCGTACTCTTCGGGCACGACCTCTTCGGCGACCAGCTCTTGCTTGACGCGGTCGGGATTGGCCTCGGGCTTGTCGATCTTGTTGATCGCCACCACCAGCGGCACGCCGGCCGCCTTGGCATGGTGTATGGCTTCCTTGGTTTGCGGCATGACGCCGTCGTCGGCGGCCACCACCAGGATCACGATGTCGGTGGCCTTGGTGCCGCGTGCACGCATGGCCGTAAAGGCCTCGTGACCCGGAGTATCGAGGAAGGTCACCATGCCGCGGCTGGTCTTGACGTTGTAGGCGCCGATGTGCTGCGTGATGCCGCCGGCCTCGCCGGAGGCCACCTTGGTACGGCGGATGTAGTCCAGCAGCGAAGTCTTGCCGTGATCGACGTGGCCCATGACGGTCACGACCGGCGCACGCGGCAAGGCCTCGGCCTCGGTTTGCTGGCCGAGACTTTCGTCGAGGAAGGCCTCGGGGTCGTCCAGCTTCGCGGCAATGGCCGTGTGGCCCAGTTCCTCGACGACGATCATCGCGGTTTCCTGATCCAGCACCTGGTTGATGGTGACCATCTGGCCCAGCTTCATCAGGTGCTTGATCACCTCGGCGGCCTTAACCGACATCTTGTGGGCCAGATCGGCAACCGTAATGGTTTCGGGCACATGAACCTCGCGGGCAATGAATTCCGCGACTTGCGGCTCTTTGCGTTCCGGCTGCGCGTGCCTGCCGCGGCCACTGCGGCCGCCGCCCTTGCCGCCGGCGCGCCAGCCGTCGCGGCCCGCCGGCCCGTCGGTCTTCTGGGCCGGCTTCTTGCGGCCGTTCTCGTCGGTCCAGGACGATGAGACTTCCGATGCCTTGATGGTCTTTTTGACACCGGTGGCCACACCGGCCGGGGCCTTGGCGTCTTTCTTGGCGGCCTTGCCCGCATTGGGTTTGTGCAAGGTGCCGGAGATGCCGCCGGCTTCAGGCTCGGGCGCCTTGAGCACCTTGCGCGGGCGGCTGAGCATTTCACGCAGCGCGGCAGCTTCGGCCTCGGCCTTGCGGCGGGCGCGCTCGCGCTCTGACAAGGCATCCGCCGTCGGCTTGTGTCCGGGCCTCAAGGAGGTGCGCATGGGCGACGGTTTGGCGCCGGCGGGGGCTGCGGCCTTCGGCTCGGCGGCACTCGGCGCAGCGGCGCTCGGGGCGGCCTCTTGCCGAGGCTCGGACGCTTTCGGTGCTTCGGGCGCGGGCTCGGCCGCAGGCGCCGCGGCGGGCGCATCGGCCTGCGGCTGCTCGGCAGGCGCATGGTCTTTCGCGCCGCTATCGTCGGCAGGCACGCTGCTATCTGCGGCGGCGGGCGCGGCCGGTTCCGCGGCGGGTTCCGGAGCGGCGGCGTCCTGCGCATCGGCCGCAACGGCGGGCGCCTCGGAAGCCTGCGGCGTTTCGGGGGTTGCGGGCGTTTCAGCAGCCTCGGCAGCCACGTCGGCAGCCGGCTGCTGCGCATCAGGAGCCTGGGCAGCGCTGGCGCCGCCGCTAGCCGGGCCTTCGGCCGGGGCCGCCTGCGGCGCGGGCGTCGGAACGGCGCCGGGCTCGGCACCAGGCAGAGCGGCGGGTTCGGCAGCCTGGGCGCTTGCATCGGCCTGGGCCGCAGCAGCGGCCGCCCTGGCCTCGGCGGCCAGCTCGGACGGATCGCGCTTCACGAACACGCGCTTCTTGCGGACTTCGACCTGGATCGTGCGCGAGCGCCCCGACCCATCGGCCTGGCGGATTTCCGAAGTCTGCCGGCGAGTCAGGGTGATTTTCTTGCCTTCGGAACCGCCATGGGTACGCCGCAGGGACTCGAGCAATTTTGCCTTGTCCGTATCCGTGACGGTATCGTCGACCGACTTCAGTTCAACACCTGCCGAACGCAACTGCTCGAGCAGTACGTTTGCAGGCATTTTCAGTTCGATGGCGAACTGGACGACGGTGTTACTCGGCATTCGACTCTCTCTTACTTGCTACTGCCATTTCAATAAAAGCGACCTCTGGGGGGTGGCCGGCGCTTCACGCCTGGCCATCGAACCAGTGCGCCCGGGCGCGCATGATCAGCTCACTGGCGCTGTCTTCGTCCAGGCCCGTCATTTCCGACAATTCGTCGGTTGCCAGCTCGGCCAGGTCGTCGCGCGTATAGATTTCGTTTTCGGCCAGCTTGGCGGCCAGCTCGGGGGTCACGCCCTCTACTTCCAGCAGATCCTGGGCCGTCTGCACGCGCTCTTCGTGGGCGATGGCCTCGGTCAGCAGCGCGTTGCGGGCACGGGTGCGCAGCTCGTTGATCGTGTCTTCGTCGAAGGCTTCGATCTCGAGCAGCTCCTGCATGGGCACGTAGGCGATTTCTTCGAGCCCGGTGAAGCCTTCGTCGATCAGGATGTCGGCCACTTCTTCGTCGACATCGAGCTTGGTGATGAAGGTCTGGCGCAGGCCGGCCCGCTCGGTTTCCTGGCGATCCTGATTTTCTTCGGGCGTCATGATGTTGATCTGCCAGCCCGTGAGTTCGGACGCGAGCCGCACATTCTGGCCGCGCGCGCCGATGGCTTTGGGCAGGTTCTCGGCGTCGACCACCACGTCCATGGCGTGCTTGTCCTCGTCGACGACGATGGACTCGACATGCGCCGGAGCCAGCGCGCCGATGACGAATTCGGCGGGGTCTTCGGCCCACAACACGATGTCGACCTGCTCGCCGCCGAGTTCGTTGCGCACTGCCGTGACGCGCGAACCGCGCATGCCCACGCAGGTGCCGATGGGATCGATGCGCTTGTCGTAGGCGATGACGGCGATCTTGGCGCGCACGCCGGGATCGCGCGCGGCCGCCTTGATCTCGAGCAAGCCTTGTTCGATTTCGGGAACCTCGTTCTCGAACAGCTGGCGGATGAATTCCGGCGCGGTGCGCGACAGGATCACCTGCTGGCCGCGCGCCGCATGATCCACCCGCAGCACCCAGGCGCGCACGCGGTCGCCCACGCGCATGTTTTCTTTGGGGATCATTTCGCTGCGCGGCAGGCGGGCCTCGATCTTGCCGGTTTCTATGATGGCATCGCCCTTGTCCATGCGCTTGACGGTGCCCGACACGATGGTTTCGCCACGCTCGAGAAAATCATTGAGCACTTGCTCACGCTCGGCATCGCGGATCTTCTGCAGTATGGCCTGCTTGGCCGCCTGTGCGCCGATGCGGCCGAACTCCACGGGCTCGAGCGGTTCTTCAATGTATTCGCCCACCTGGATCCCAGGGGAAATTTCCTGTGCCTCGGAATAGAGTTCCTGCTGATCGGGTTCTTGCAGCCCGGCATCGTCGGGCACCACCAGCCAGCGACGAAAGCCTTCATGCTCGCCGCTGTCGCGATCGATCGACACGCGAATGTCGGCATCGTCCTTGAAGCGCTTTTTCATGGCCGAGGCCAGCGCGTTTTCCAGCGCACCGAAGACCACCTCTCGCGGTACGTTTTTCTCGCGCGCCAAGGCGTCGACCAGTAGAAGAATTTCGCGACTCATCGCTTTTTTCCCTTGAAATCAAGAATGGGATTCAGTTTGGCTCGTTCTATGTCGTCCAGGGTGAAGCCGAGCGCGGCCTCTTCGCTTTGCCCGGCCTCGAGATCGAGACTGAGCGCGGGCGATTCGGCGGCGAGGATGTCCTCGGGCACCCGCAACAGGCCGACAAACACCTTGCGGTTGCCGACCGCCGTACGCAGCCGAATCTCGACGCGCTGGCCGGCGTAGCGGGCAAAATCGGCCCGGCTCTTCAAGGGCCGGTCTACGCCCGGCGAGCCAACTTCGAGACGCTTGTAATCGACGTTCTCGACCTCGAACACGCGCGACAATTGCTTGGAGACCTGCTCACAGTCTTCGATGCGCACGCCATCGGGGCGGTCTATGGTGATGCGCAGCAAGCCCAGCGGCGCACGCTCGACGTCGACCAGCTCAAGGTCGGTGCCTGCCAACGCTTCCCGTGTCAATGCGAATATATCTGCCATGAAAATCAAAAAAAAAATGGGCTGTACGCCCAGCCCACCATTGCCGCTCCGCCCGCACCCGCCGAACCACGCCGGAGGCTGCGATGAACGGCGCATTCGGAATGTGCCACCATGCTGCAAACAGGCGCGCACTACGCACCTGGCGTTACTAGCGTAACGGCGCACCGTTCCCGCGCCAGCCGCCGCACAATCAATGTGCAGGCGTCGGCCCGAACCCGATAAACCGGGCAAGCGCAAAGCCGCCGGCCAGCATGGCCCTACAAAACACGCTATTTTAGCAGAAATCCAGAAAAATTCCTGCTAAGTCACGGCCTTACACATAAAAAGCAACAGCCGGCGCGCGCCCTGCGTGGCGGCCGGGCGGAGCCCAGGCGCCGGAGGCCCGCGGAATCAGCGGGAGCCGCGGCCGCGCGCGCCCAGGAAACCCAGATGCGATTCATGTGCCGAGGCGCTGCGCGGCTGCCAGTCGTCATCGCGCATGTTCGCCTTGCGCCCACCCGGCGACTTGGCTGCCGGCTTGGCCGTCTTTTTCGCGGCGCCACGCTGGCGGTTGCCCGGTTTGGCGGCTTGCGGCCCCTGCGCCGGGCGCGCCGGCTTGCGCTTGCCGCCTTCTGCGCGCTTGCCGCCTTCCGTACGCTTGCCTCCTTCGTTGCGTTTGCCCGCGTTGGGGTGGCCGTTGGCCAGCCCGCCGCTGAACATGAGCCCGGTACCGTACGGGTCGGAGGGATACGACTCGAACGTCTGGGCGGCCTTGGCCGTACGCCCGCCGCCCGACAGCTTGCCGCGACGGCCCAGCTTGGCGCCATTCATGCCGTTGCGCTCCAGGGTGCCGAAACCCGGCGGCAGCGCGCTATCGTGCGAGGCCGGCTGGCGCACGCGCCGCTCCGAACCCTCTTGCTCGTCGTCGCGCAACAGGCCGAGCTGCACCATGAGCGCCTTGACCAGCGTGGCATCGAGCTCTTCCCAGCGGCCGCGGCGCAGGCCGCGCGGCAGCACCACTTCGCCGAAGCGGGTACGTATCAGGCGGCTGACCGTGACGCCGGCGGCCTCGAACATGCGGCGCACCTCGCGGTTGCGCCCTTCGGTCAAGGTGACGCGATACCAGCGATTGCTGCCCTCACCCCCCAGATATTCGAACGAGCCGAACTGGGCCATGCCGTCTTCGAGCTCTATGCCCTTGAGCAGACGCTGCTGCTGATCTTCGTCGAGCTCGCCCAGGACGCGTACCGCGTATTCGCGCTCGGCGCCGTAACGTGGATGCATCAGGCGATTGGCCAGGTCGCCCGAGGTCGTGAGAATCAGCAGGCCCTCGGTATTCAGATCGAGCCGGCCGACGGACAGCCACTTGCCGATGCGTATCTTGGGCAGACGGGCGAAAACCGTGGCGCGGCCGCCCGGATCGTCGTGGCTGACGATCTCGCCGGCCGGCTTGTGATATAGGATGATGCGCGGAGGCTTCTTGGCATTGGGCCGGGCCACCAGGCGGCCATTCACGCGCACCTGGTCGTTGGCGCCTACACGCTGTCCGATATGGGCCGGTTCGCCATTGACCGAGACGCGGCCGGCAACGATGAGTTCTTCCATTTCGCGGCGCGAGCCCACGCCGGCATCGGCCAACACCTTGTGCAGCTTGGGCGTCACCGCATCGCTGTTCATGTATTTGCCCAGGCGCTGGGACAGCTTGGCCGACTTGTCCAGATAGGACAGCGCATTATCGGCCTCTTTGTCTGCCGCGGCACTGTCGACACGGGGGGCGGTCTTGCGCGCACGGGGCGTGCGCGGTGCGCGAGGCCCGGCGGGCGCCTTGGCGGGCCGCGCCGCGGCCTCGGCGGGCTGGGCGGCCGGATCCGCATCGGCGGGAGAACCGGATGCGGCGGCAGAGGCTGCCGAGGCCGTGTCTACCGCATCGCCGCGCCGGCGGCGAAAGGGCGTCCTGAGCTTGCGGCCTCGCGGCTTGGGGGCTTGCGCGCCACCTTCGGGCAGCGACAGCTCGAGCTGAGCGGGTTGCGCATCGGCGCGTTCCAGCACGGGCGTGTTGTTTCCAGGCTCGTTATCTTGATTCATTTCAGTCATTTCTTATTTCAGGGAATTCGTTTTCAATATCGGGATGGGGCCAGCCGGCTCCAGTTCATTCATTCACAGGCCGCGCGCCATCGTCCGGCTCGGCCGCGGGCGCCTCGCTCTGGGCCAGGACAGGCTCGAGCGGGCGGTCGTCTTCACTTTCCGCCCCGGCCTCGGGGATGCGCGCCGCGGCGCCGGATTCGGATTCGGATTCGGATTCGGATTCGAGTTCGGATTCGAGTTCGACCGCCGGCTGGGCAAGTTCGGCCGCCGGCCGGGCATCGAGGGGCACCAATGCTTCGGCCTGCTCCGTAGCAGCAGCTTCCGGGCGTTCGCCGTCCAGAGCCGTATCGACCGATACGCCGCGCTCTTCCGAGGCACCCGTAGGCTGCTCATGCACGGGCTGTCCGTCCGCTGGCGCATCTACGGGATGCTCATCCACGGGAGGCTCATCCATGGGAGGCTCATTCACGGGAGACTCATCCACGGAAGGCTCATTCACGGAATGCCCATCCACGGGAGGCTCATCCATAGGATGCTCGTCGGGGGGCGGCTCATCGGTAAGCTGCCCATCCGCAACCTGCTCGTCCGCACCCAGCTCATCTACGGCTCCCTCGCCGGCGGCCTGCTCGTCTGCCGCGGACTCGCCCACGGCTTGCGTGTCGGCGCCCTGGGCCTCGGAGCCCGTAGCCTCTTCGAGCGACAGGCCGGCCAGGGCGGCGACCGACTCGTGAGTCTCGAGCGGCGGCAATTCGTCCAGCGCCTTCAGGCCCAGATCGTCGAGGAAGGCGCGCGTCGTACCGAACAGCGCCGGCCTGCCGGGCGCGTCGCGATAGCCCAGAACCTCGATCCAGCCACGCTCTTCGAGCGTCTTGACGATTTGCGAGGACACCGTCACCCCGCGTATGTCTTCAATGTCGCCACGGGTGACCGGCTGGCGCCAGGCGATGATGGCCAGGGTTTCCAGCACGGCGCGGGAATACTTCGGCGGCCGCTCCGGGTTGAGCCGTTCTAGGTAGCGCTGCATTTCCGCACGGCTCTGGAAGCGCCAGCCGCTGGCCAGGTCGACGAGTTCCAGGCCGCGCTCGCCCCACTCGCCCTGCAGTTGCGCCAGCAGCCTGCGTATATCGTCGTTGGCAATTTCTTCGCCGGGAAACAGCTTGCGCAGCTCCATCAGCGGCATGGGCTGGTCGGCGCACAGCAGCGCCGTTTCCAGTACACGGACAATCTCGGTATCAGTCATCGATCAGCGGCTGGGACAGGCCCTTGATTTGCAATAAGCATGGATAAAGGTTAGAATTCTTTTTTCCAGACGCGGGGTGGAGCAGTCTGGCAGCTCGTCGGGCTCATAACCCGAAGGTCGTAGGTTCAAATCCTGCCCCCGCAACCAGAATTTTCCAGTGGGCCGCTTTCCTTGTGAAAGCGGCCCACTGTTTTTGTCTTGACGGTTTTGAAGCGCGCGGCTTAGCCGATCTTGAAGCAGGCGGTGTTGGGGCAAGCGATTTTGGGGCAGGTTTTGGGGTAAGCCGCTTATGCGCAAGCCCCTATGGAATCGGACGAGGAATCGCACGAAAAACCGGACAACACCCATTGCGGAAGACCGAAGATGAAAGCCCGGGCGAGCCGTGCCGTACCCGGCGATGGCGGCGCAGGCGCAAGGCGCCATGGCTGCAGCCGCAGGCATCACGGAAAACGAACGGTCGAAAGGCGCCAGCACTGGGCGGAAAATCATCATTTCATGGTCATCAGGGGCGGCACGGCATTCCTGCCTGCCGGCGGCCAAGCGCGGGTTCACTGAGTCATAGGATCCGGCCAGCGCCCGCCGTTCAAAACCAGGGCGAGCGGCACCACTATGAATCGGAAAAAGGCTCGCAACGCAATCGCGCACGGGCCGCGAGTGGCCAGCGGGCGCCATGCGACACACCACGACTGCGGCACGTGCAGCGGCAGCGCCCGAACATCAAAGAGCTTTAAATCTGAGATATATAGAAATTGCCTTGCCGCCGATGGAAGTACACATTCCCGGAATTCGGCCGAAAGATGCCATGTTGTTTTTGGATGAGCTTTAACATGGACGTGGCACGCCAGGCGGCAGCCTGCGCATCTAACGCGATGAGCAACTGCCTACATTACACCACCACACCGCGCTTCGCGCAACTACCGTCGTCCTTGGAGACGGGCGTAAATGGCATAAAAACATCATAGATGGACGACCCTGGCCGGCGCCCCGGCCGAAACAAGCCGCCCTCTTCCCGGTTCTTGCACCCCAACCCTTGCACTCCAACCCTTGCTCTCCGAACCCTTGCTCTCCGAACCCCAACTCCGATCTCCATACCCCGATCATTGGGCCTCGCCCCCATGCATCACTCCGGGCCGCCCGTATCGGGCGCCACAAACCGCAAGCCCTTCAAGAGGCTCTCGGCCTGCCGCTTGAACTCGTGCACCGCGCTGGATTCCAGCACTGCGAGCAAGCGGGACGATTCCACGCCGGAGAGTGCGGCGGCAAGGGGCGCCGCAGGCTCGTCCAGATGCGCCGCCTGTACCTCCGGCGCCGCAGCCCGCCAATAGAGTTGGTGATGCACACCGCGCAATTCCCAGGCGCCAGCTTCGCCGCGCAGCCGCAATACCGCGGCAAGCCGCAGGATGCGGGTGCCACAGGCATCTTGCAGTTGATCCATGGCGCGCAGGAACTGCGGCTGGGTCAACTCGCAATGGCCCGCCAGCCGTAATACGGCTACGCTCCATTGCATGCGCAGCCGGCCGGCGCGCGCCCCGCTCCATAGCGTGCCGCCCTTTGCAAGGGCGCCGCCGGGTGCAAGGGCCAGGGATGCAGCGGCCGCGGAATCGTCGTGCGGAAGTACATGCGCCAGATCCGGCAGAAGATCCGCGTCGAAGCATGGCGCCAGCGGATTCATTTCCTCGAGCGCGGCGCGCAACGCAGAGCGCTGGCCTTCCTCGCCGGCCGAGGCCGGCCCCAGCACCAGGGCGTCCGCCAGGGCGGCCTGGCGCAGCCCGATATCGTCAAGCCGCGCCCGGGCCGACACGGCAGTGATGCACCCACGATAGAAGTAGCGCTCGCGCAGGAAAGCTTCGTGATGCAGGGAATACAGTATGGCTGCCGGATCACCCCGCCCCGCAGTCTCGATCAGCACCTGGCGCGGCACCGCGATGCGCCGCTGCAGCGCCGCCATGAATAGGTCGCGCAACGCAGCAGCAAGTTCGCCGCTCAGGCTGCAGCACGGGCAGGCGCCTGCAGGCGCGGCATCGGGGCCTGCGCCGAGCCTGTATAGCGCGCTGGCGGCAGCCGAACCTTGCGCCCGGCCGATCACCGCCACCGAACCAGCGGGCACGCCGTGCAATAAGCTCTCGATCAG
The DNA here is from genome assembly GCF_002209565.1 of Candidimonas nitroreducens. Lineage (GTDB taxonomy): Bacteria > Pseudomonadota > Gammaproteobacteria > Burkholderiales > Burkholderiaceae_B > Candidimonas > Candidimonas nitroreducens. The sequence continues at coordinate 36,605 of NZ_NJIH01000011.1, read as the reverse complement.
CCAGGTCTTGCCGCTGCCCGGCAGGCCCGACACCACCACGACCGGAATCCGACTGCCCACGCCTGCCACCCTTTCATCTCCTGTTTCCGCCGCACCATGGAGTTCGTCTCGGCCTCGCCCCAAGCTGGCATTTCACAGCCACGCCCGCAATATTTACGCACGCGCCTCTGGTTTTGCTAAGCTTTCTCCATATCCCGGCGCACTTGCGGCGCATGCCCCATGGCGCGCGTCCGGCGGATGCAGCGAACGCCCATCGGTACGCGGGCAAGCAAGGCCGCACCGGATACGTACCACGCAAAACGAGGCCCGAACTTGGCTGCCAGCTTTTCCCTCATTCGCGATCTGCACGATATTAACCCCGCCCAATGGAATGCCCTGGCGCAGGGCCACCCACTGGTAAGCCACGAATACCTGCTGGCCATGCAGCAGGCCGGCTGCGCGGTCGCCGATACCGGCTGGGCCGCGCACTATCTGCTGATGCACCGCGGCGGCAACCTGGCGGCGGCCATGCCGCTGTACCTGAAATCCCATTCGCGCGGCGAATACGTCTTCGACATGGCATGGGCCCGCGCCTTCGCTCAGCACGGCCTGGCGTACTACCCCAAGCTACTGGGCGCGATCCCGTTCACACCGGTGCCCGGCCCGCGCTTGCTTGCCGCCACACATGCCGACCGTGTGGCGCTTGCCCGCGAAGCCGTGGAGGTGGCGCGCGGCAACCAGTTGTCGTCGCTGCACATTCTGTTTCCCACCGACGCAGACATCGAAGCGCTGCGCGAAGCCGGCTTCCTGTTCCGCGAGAACGTGCAATTCCACTGGTTCAACCGCGGCTACCGCAATCTGGAAGAATTTCTGGCCGGCATGAGCCAGCCCAAACGCAAGAAGATCCGCCAGGATCGAAAAAAGGCGGTCGCAGCCGGCGTCACGTTTCGTTGGCTGCAGGGCGCCGACATCGACGAGGCCGCCCTGGACTATTTCTACCGCTGCTACTGCCGCACCTATCTCGAGCACGGCAACGCGCCTTATCTGAACCGCGAATTCTTCAAGCTGCTGCATACGACCATGACGCCGAACCTGGCGCTCGTCCTGGCCGAGCAGCAAGGCGCGCCGATAGCGGCGGCGCTGAACATCCGCGGCGGCGACCGGCTGTACGGACGCTATTGGGGCTGCACGCGCTACATACCGGGCCTGCACTTCGAGACCTGCTACATGCAGGCCATAGAGTTCTGCATAAAGCAAGGCATTGCGGTATTCGAGGGCGGGGCCCAGGGCGAGCACAAGCTATCGCGCGGCATGCTGCCGGTGCGCACCTGGTCGGCGCACTGGATACGCGACGAACGCTACGCCGCGGCGATCGCCGATTACCTCGAGCGCGAAACGCCGGCGATATCGGACTATATCGACGAATTGCACGAGCACAGCCCGTTCAAGAAAAGTGCCGGAAGCCCGGCAGATGCCACAAGCCCAGGCTCGGTGCCGGAGGCCTCGGGCCACGGCTAATTCCATTTCCAAATCAATCGTGAACGCGAAAGCGACGCGCAGACAGTACACCTAGTACGGCAAGCGAAGCTGACAAAGTGCACGGTTGATTTGGAAATGGAATAAGCCGGCATGACATGTTGGGCCGGCTCGGCACACAGAATACTTGTATGAGACGAGACGGATCCCGATACAGCGAGAGGAATTCCCGCGCCGTGCCGCCTTACTCACGGCATGGCAGACCCTATGCGGCCTCCTATTTCTTGTTGTCTTTGGGAGGCGTGCCGGGCTGGAAGGGGAAAACGGAAAACATCGAGCGGGTCTGATCCTGCATCTGGTCTTGCATCTGCACGAACAGATTCTTGCTCTGGTCGATGTAGTTGTTCATCATGTTCTGCAGCACCGGCGTCTGCACATTCATGAACTGGGCCCAGGCCTCGGGGCCGAACTGATGGCCGTACAGGCCCTTGGACTGTTCGGCCATGCGTTCCTGGATGTCCATGAACGCCTGAATGTTTTTTTCCAGGAAGGTTCCCATTACGCCTTGCATGGCATGCCCGTAGAAGCGGATGATCTGCGACAGCGCCGTGGACGAGAACATGGGCACCCCGCCGCTTTCCTCTTCGAGAATGATCTGCAACAGTATGCTGCGCGTAAGATCTTCGCCGGACTTGGCATCGACCACTTGGAAGGCCTGGTTGTCCAGCACCAGCTGCTTGACGTCGGACAAGGTGATGTAGGCGCTGGTCTGGGTGTCGTAGAGCCGGCGGTTCGGGTACTTCTTGATCAGGCGGTTTGCTGCAGATGAAGAGGTTTGGGTCATATCATTGGCCGGGTATGCGTAAGTCCAGTAGTAATAATAGAACGATGCGATAGTAGATGGTAGAGCGCCGCGCAAGCCCCGGCGCAGGCCCGCGCCGCGAGCTTGCGGGGCCGCGCGGCGCGGCGCGGCGCCGCCGTCAGCCCATGTGCAGGCCGCCGTTCAAAGAGAAGTCGGCACCGGTGGCGAAGCCCGCGTCGTCCGACGCCAGCCAGGCCACGATGGAGCCGATTTCTTCGGGCGTGCCCAGACGCTTGACCGGAATGGTAGCGACGATTTTTTCCAGCACGTCGGGCCGGATTGCGCGCACCATGTCAGTGCCGATGTAGCCCGGCGATATCGTATTGACCGTGACGCCCTTGTTGGCCACCTCTTGCGCCAGGGCCATGGTGAAGCCGTGTATGCCCGCCTTGGCCGTGGAGTAGTTGGTCTGGCCGAACTGGCCCTTCTGGCCGTTGACCGAACTGATGTTGATGATGCGGCCCCATTGCTTTTCGACCATGCCGTCGATGACCTGCTTGGTGACGTTGAACAGGCTGTTCAGGTTGGTGTCGATGACCGCGCGCCAGTCTTCCTGGGTCATTTTGCGAAACAACCCATCGCGGGTGATGCCGGCATTGTTGACCAGCACATCGACCGGGCCGAGTTCTTGGGTGACGCGCTCGAAGGCGGCCACGGTGGAATCCCAGTCGGACACATTGCCCACCGAGGCATGGAAGGTATACCCCTGCTCGGCCTGCTCGTCGAGCCACTGCTGGAAGTTGCGGCTGGGGCCGCAGCCGGCAATGACCGTGAAACCCTCTTTGGCCAGGCGTCGGCATATAGAGGTACCGATGCCGCCCATTCCACCCGTCACGTAAGCCAGTTTGCCACTCATTTGATTCTCCTCACCTGAAACATCACTGCAAATCTTCCATCAGGCCCGCGCCGCACGCCGTGCGCGCGAGCCGCCCCCGCGGCCCATGCCCGCTACACGGCTCTGACCTTCACGTATCTACCCGGCGCGTCTTCAATGGGAACGTAGCTGGCATTGCCAAGAGACTTGGGCGCCTTGCGCAGTTCTCCGGATCTGGCGGCGAGCCATGCGCACCAGTCGGGCCACCAGCTGCCGGCGCGCTCGGATGCCTGGTCGAGCCACACCTGCGGATCGCCAGGCAGGCGCGGCGTATCGGGCCCTTCGGATACCCAGTAACTGCGGCGCTTCTTGGCGGGCGGATTGACCACACCCGCAATATGCCCCGAAGCCCCCAGAACAAAACGCAAAGGCCCTTTCAGGATGCGGGTCGAAGCGTAGGCCGAGGCCCACGGCACGATATGGTCTTCGCGCGAACCGTAGATATAGGCCGGCATGTCCAGGCAGTGCAGATCCAGCCCGTGACCGTCGACATGCAGGCGACCGGGCTGCTTCAGGTTGTTCTCGAGATAGGTATTGCGGAAATACCAGGTAAAGAAAGGGCCGGGCAGATTGGTGCCGTCGGAATTCCAGAACAGCAGATCGAAGGCCGGCGGCGTCTCGCCTTTCAGGTAGTTGCCGACCACGTAGTTCCAGACCAGTTCGTTCGGACGCAGGAACGAAAAGGTGGTGCCGAGCTCGCGCGCCGACATCAGGCCGCCGCTGCCGAGCTGGCGTTCGCGCGCTTCGGCATGCAGCTCGTCGACGAAGACGTCGAGCACGCCCGTGTCTTCGAAATCGAGCAAGGTGGTCAGCAGCGTAAGCGCCGCCACCGGATCGTAGCCTTGCGCCCTGCCCAGGGCCAGGGCCGAGGCCAGCAAGGTGCCGCCCACGCAGAAGCCCAGCGCATTGACCTTGGGCTGGCCGGAGATTTCGCACGCCGCGCGCAACGCGCGCAACACGCCTTCCTGCAGGTAGTCGCCCCAGCCGGCGGTGTCGACGCCGTCGTTGTCGGACGGCAGCGGATTGCGCCAGGAAACCAGGAATACCGTGAAGCCCTGCGCGACCGCGTGGCGCACGAAAGAATTTTCGGGCTGCAGGTCGAGTATGTAGAACTTGTTGATGCAAGGCGGCACGATCACCAGCGGCAGCTGATGCACCTTGGGCGTAAGCGGCGCGTACTGGATGAGCTGGAACAGGCGGTTCTCGAATACCACGGCGCCGGGCGAGTTGCCGACATTGCGGCCGACCTCGAAGCCCGATTCGTCGGTTTGGGACAGCCGCCCCTTGCGCAGGTCTTCCTGCAGATTGCGCAGGCCGTCGAGCAGGCTTTGGCCGCCGCTGTCGAGCAGCTTTTGCTGGGCATCGGGATTGGTGGCCAGGAAATTCGACGGCGACATGGCGTCGATCCATTGCATCATCGAGAAACGCAGCCGTTCGCGCACCGGTTCGGCCACCTGCGCGGCTTCGGTCATGCGTTCGAGAGCGCGGGCCGAAAGCACATAGGCATGGCTAAGCAGCACGGCGGCAGGATTGGCGGCCCAGGCGGCGCCGTGGAAACGGCGGTCTTTGGGCGGCAGCAGCGTGCCCTGTTTGGCCTGCATGACGATGTCATGCCAATCGCGTGCGAATTCGGCCTGAATATCAGCCAACTTGTCCGGCGCCACGCTCGCCGGGACGGGCCATTCTGAAAGAAATGGAGCACCCATCAGACACCTGCTATTTTGAGATTCTTTGAATCAATCTTGCGGGGCATTGGAAGGCCTGTCAATCAGGGTAAGTCGCTAGGGTGGCGGCCCGCAGAACTCTGCCGCAGCAAGCCTCGAGGTTCGGCCGGCGCGCCGTGCGTGCCGGTATTTATCAGGCCCGGACTGCCCGGCCGGCGTTTCAGCCCTCCTCGCCCCGCAGCCATGCCACGGTGGCCAGCCGCCCCGACGCGCGTTCGCGGCGATATGAATAGAAGCGTTCCGGCTCGCCGTAAGTGCAGTGGCCGCTGAGCTCGATGTCGCGCACCCCGGCGGCATGCAGTCTGTGCCGCGCCAGCCCGGGCAGATCGGCCAGCCATTTGCCCGGCTCGCGCTTGGCCACGAAAAATGGCGCGGCGCCGGCGTCACGCTGCACGAAGGCCGCATGCACATCGTCGCCCACTTCGAAATTGCGCTGGCCGATTCCCGGCCCCACCCAGGCACGCCAATATTCCGCGTCCGGCACCCGGGCTCGCAGCGCATCCAGGCTGGCCTCGAGTACGCCGGAAGCCAGCCCGCGCCAGCCCGCGTGGGCCAGCCCAAGAGCCCGGCCGCCGCCGTCGGCGATCACCACCGGCAGGCAATCGGCCGTAAGAATGGCCAGCACCCGGCCGGCTTGCGTCGTGACGGCGGCGTCGGCGGCCGGCGGCTCTGCCCACGGCCGGTCGGCATCGGCCACCTGGTTGCCATGCACCTGCCTCAGCCAGCAAGGGTCGGAGGGCAGCTCCGCCCGCAGGCGGCGGCGGTTTTCGAGCACATGTGAGGAGTCGTCGTCGGTGCGTCCGCCCACGTTCAGGGTGGCGTACTCGCCCGTGCTTACGCCGCCGGCGCGAGTGGTGCAGAAGTAGTGCACGCCCTGCCACGGCAGGCCGGTGACGCGCGGCAAAGAGACGATTTCGCTCATAGGGACTTGCAGATCAAAGAGAGAACACGGCGCACGGCCGCAGACCTTAAGGATAATACGCCAAGGCGCGATCCCGGGCGCCGGCGCGGCGCGCCTGGCGCATCCGGCCGCAAATCCGCGTCACGCCTGCCACGAAATATTGTCCAGCACCACGCAGAAGTCTGCGGGCGGCTCGGCCTCGAAAGACACGCGCCGGCCGCTGGCGGCATCGTCGAAGCCCAGCGCCCGCGCGTGCAGCATGTGGCGCCGCGCGCCCGCGATGAACCGCCCGCCATACACCAGGTCGCCCACCAGCGGATGCCCCAGGCTAGCCAGATGCACGCGGATCTGGTGCGTGCGGCCGGTTTCCAGGCGGCAGGCGGCCAGTGTGACGGGCTGACCCTGCGCGTCCGCGCCGCGGCGGCGCGGCTCGCAGTGCGTCACGGCAGGCTTGGGGGCAATCGGACGCTCAACCGTCATGCGCACCGGCACGCGCGGATCGCGGCCGATGTCGCGCGCCACGGTCACGGCCCGCTGCAGCAGGCCGTGCGCCAGCGCCAAGTACTCGCGCTTGACCGTGCGCGCCTGCAGCTGGCGCACCAGATCGGTCTGGGCGCGCTCGTGGCGCGCCACCACCAACAGGCCCGAGGTATCTTTGTCCAGGCGGTGCACGATACCGGCGCGCGCCACCTGGCGCAGCTCCGGGTAGCGGTGCAGCAGGCCGTTGAGCAAAGTACCGTGCCAGTTGCCGGCGCCGGGATGCGTCACCAGCCCGGCCGGCTTGTCCACGACGATCCAGTCGGGACTTTCAGCGATTACGCGGAAATCCACCGGCTCGGCACAAAAGGCCAGGGATTCGGGCGTGGGCTGCATGCGCACGCTGATCTTGTCGCCGGCCCCCACCGCCTGGCGCACCCGCGCCGCCTGGCCGTTGACCAGCACGTACCCGGCCTCGATCCAGCCCTGCAGGCGGCTGCGGGAATGCTCGGGCATCAGCCCGGCCAGCACCTTGTCGAGACGATCTGGCAGCGCCTTGAGCGGCAGCTCGAATTCGACCGGCTCCCCGGCCGCGGGACTTTCCGTTGGAAGAGCTGTGTCAGGCATGGCCACTAATCATATAATCAGCCTGCAATGCTACCACCAAGGATTTTTTTGTGACCCGCCCAGACCACGATTCGTCCCTCCGCCCCCTGCTCAGGCGTGCGGCATACACCGCCGTCGCGCTCGCTGCGGTCGTCCTACTGTCGGCCTGCAGCTCGCTCAAGGGCGGCGAAATCGACAAGACCGCCGGCTGGAGCGCGCAGCGCCTGTACCAGGATGCGCGCGAAGATATGAGCAACAGCAACTGGAAAGACGCCCGTACCCGCCTGGAGTCCATCGAAGCGCGCTATCCTTTCGGCGTATATGCCCAGCAGGCGTTGATCGACCTGGCCTATGTCGACTGGAAGGACGAAGAAAGCGACCAGGCGCTGGCGGCCATCGCCCGCTTCCAGCAGCAGTACCCGAACCATCCGGGCAGCGACTATATGCTGTACCTGAAGGGGCTGGTTACCTTCACGCCACCCAGTGCGGCCTTCAGCAACATCACCCGCCAGGATCCCAGCGAGCGCGACCCCAAGGGCCTGCGCGAGTCGTACGAATCCTTCAACCAGCTTATCAAGCGCTACCCGGACAGCACCTACACGCCGGATGCCAAGCTGCGCGTGGCGTGGCTGGTCGACGCCATCGCCCGCAACGAAGTGCACGTAGCGCAGTACTACTACGAGCGCGGCGCCTACGTGGCGGCGGCCAACCGGGCGCAAAAAGCTGTTACCGACTTCCAGGGCGTGCCTATCGCCGAGAAGGCGCTCTACATCATGTACCTCAGCTACGACAAGCTGGGCATGACGCAGCTGCGCGACGATGCCAAGCGCATACTCGACAAGAACTTCCCCAACAGCAAGTATTACAAGCAGGGCCTGAACGACCCGGTCAATTACTGGAACCCGATCAATTGGTTCTGACGGTGTAATTGGTTCTGAGGGTGTAATAATTGGTTCTGACGGTGTTGCCGCGGGCATGCCAAGAGGTTTTAAAACCCGCCGCATGCCGCGATGCGAGCTGAGGAACCCGGAAGAGTCCGAAGCACAGCCCGAGTTTGGGCGAGCATCGGAACTCTGCAGGGCAGCCTCAGCGGCTTAAGAACGAACCCGGTAGCCCGAGAATTCACTCAGCGGCCAAAGGATTTGGTGTATTGCGCGGCGATGGTGGTATTGCGACGATGGCTGGTTCTTTAACCGCCGGGGCTGCCCTGCGGAGTTCCGATGCTCGGCAGACTCGCCTGCGCTTCGGACTCCTGCGGGGTTCCCGGCTCGCGGCCAGACATCCTGTACGGTTTTCCAAACCCCTTGCATTGCGTGTGGATGCCTTGCATCCCGCTCGGATCCCTACGAGCATCCCGGCTTGCAGCCAGGCATCCTGGACGGTTTTCCAAACCCCTTGCATTTTGTGTGGATGCCTTGCATCCCGCTCGGATCCCTACGAGCATCCCGGCTCGCAGCCAGGCATCCTGGACGGTTTTTCAAACCCCTTGCACTTCATGTTGACGTCCCTGCCGGGCAGCCAGGAAGGCCAAGGCCTCGGCCGGCTCTCGCGTGCGAGCAAAGGCCGGCAGGCCGCGCCACAGCAGCTTGCCGTAGGGTTTATCCACCATCCGTACATCGCCCACCAGCAGCACCCCCCAGTCGGCCTCCGAGCGTATCAGCCGCCCGGCGCCCTGCTTGAGCGCGATGGCCGCCTCGGGAAGCTGATATTCCATGAACGGATTGCCGCCCTGCTCGCGGCATCGCTTCAGGCGCGCCTCGAGCACCGGGTCGTCGGGCGGCGCGAACGGCAGCTTGTCGATCGCCACCAGCGTCAGCGCGTCGCCGGGCACATCTATGCCTTCCCAGAAACTGGCACTGCCCACCAGCACCGCGCCTTTTTCACTGCGGAAGCGTTCCAGCAGGATACGCCGCGAGTAGTCGCCCTGGCGCAGGATGGGCCGCTGCAGGCCGTGTTCTTGCAGCAGTTCGGCGATGCGGTCGACCGAACGCAGCGTGGTGCAAAGCACTAACGCCCCGCCGCTGCCGGCCTGCAACAAGGGCAGCAGCGCCTCGACGAAACGCTCGTTGAACTGGCGGTCGCTGGGCAGCGGCAGGCCGCGGGGCACGAACAACAGGCCCTGCCGCGGGTAGTCGAAAGGCGATTCCCAGCGCTGCGTGGCCGCGCCGCCCAGGCCGAGCTGGCGCTGGAAATGGCCGAAATCGCCGTGTACCGACAAGGTCGCCGAGGTCAGCACCCAGGCCTGATCCGGATTACGGCAGCGCGAGAATACCTGCGCCACCGACAGCGGCGCACTGTGCAGGCGCACGTGATGCAGGCCGTGCTCGACCCAACGCACCGCACCCGCCTCGGTGCCCGCCTCGCCGGCCTGCGCGGGGGCCTGCACGGCGGCCAGCGCATTGTGTCCCTGGCGGTCGGGCTGGCTCCAGAGGAACAGCCGCGCGCGCAGATCCACACAGGTCTTGGCCGCCGCGGCCAGATCGGGATGCTTCTCGGCCACCGCCCCCAATAGCGCGGCGCACTTGTCCAGCTCGGCCAGCAGTTCGGCCAGTGCGCGGTCGAAGGTTTCGGGTTCGGGAATGGCCTCGAACGTGGCCTTGCGGCCCGGCAGCTTGTCTATGGGCGCGGCGGCCAGGCGCAGCTCGCGCGCCGCCTGTTCCAGGCGTTTGCCGGCCTCGCTCCAGTTGGTGGCTTCGCGGGCCTGCGCCAGGCCCGCGGCCTCCATGCTGCGCGCCAGTTCCAGCAGCTGGCTGGAGGACACGCTGCTGCCCAGGAAGCGGGTGGCGATGTCGGGCAGCTGATGCGCTTCGTCGAAGATGACGGCATCCACGGCCGGCAGCAGGTCGGTGATGCCCTCTTCGCGCAGGGCCAGGTCGGCCATGAACAAGGCGTGGTTCACCACTACCAGATCGGCGTCCTGGGCCTGGCGGCGCGCTTTCATCAGGAAGCAGTCGCGCACGCGCGGGCATTCCTGCCCCAGGCAGTTCTCGCGCGTGGACGTGACCCGGTTCCAGATGTCCGCCTCTTCGGGCACCTGCGCCAGATCGGCGCGGTCGCCCGTCTTGGATTGTTGCGCGAAGACCTGGATATGGCGCAGTTGCGCCATCTCGGCGCGCGACTTCAAGGCGCGCTCGTCGCCGGCCAGGCGTTCCAGGTGATAGTGGCAGACGTAGTTGCCGCGCCCCTTGAGCAGTGCCACCGTGATCGGCAGCGCCAGCGCGGCGCGCAGCCGCGGTACGTCGCGCCGGAACAGCTGATCCTGCAGCGTACGGGTGCCGGTGGACACCAGCACCTTGCCGCCGCCCATGAAAGCCGGCACCAGATAGGCCCAGGTCTTGCCCGTGCCGGTGCCGGCCTCGGCCACCAGGGTGCTGCGGTTCTGCAGCGCGGCCTCTATGGCCTGCGCCATCTCGATTTGCGACTGGCGCGGGCGATAATCGGGCACGGCCGCCGCCAGCGGGCCGTCCGCGGAGAAGATATCGGAGAGTTCCTGCAGCAGCATGGCAGCCTGTGTGTGATCGAGGCCGTAGTGTAGCGCCGGCCCGGCGCGCGGGCCGTTGTTTACAATCCCTAACGGCCACACACCCGATGATACCCGGCCCGATCCCGGGCGGAACACGGCTTGTGGCAAAATGCCCCGCTTGAATCACGTAATCGCGCCTTCCCCCATGACAGAAACATCTCTTGCCGCCGCCCCCCGTACCCGCAACTCCGCCGACGAAGCCGGGCGCATCATTAGCCAGCTCGCCCAGGAACTGGGCGCGCGCGCCGGCCAGATCGGCGCGGCGGTGGAACTGCTGGACGACGGCGCGACCGTGCCCTTCATCGCCCGCTACCGCAAGGAAGCCACTGGAGGCCTGGACGACACCGTGCTGCGCAACCTGGAAGTGCGCCTGGTCTACCTGCGCGAGCTGGAAAGCCGGCGCGCGGCCATACTCGAGTCCATCGAGCAGCAGGGCAAGCTCAGCCCCGAACTGCGGCAAGAGATCACCGCCGCCGACACCAAGCAGCGCCTGGAAGATCTGTACGCCCCATACAAGCCCAAGCGCCGCACGCGCGCCCAGATCGCGCGCGAGGCGGGGCTGGCGCCGCTGGCCGAGGCCATACTGGCCGACCCGGGCTGCGACCCGCAAGTGCTGGCCGCGGGCTACCTGAACGCGGAAGCCGGCGTCAACGACGCCAAGGCCGCGCTGGACGGCGCACGCGACATTCTGGCCGAACAATACGCCGAAGACGCCGACCTGCTGGCCGAGCTGCGCGAATACCTGTGGAATAGCGGCCGGCTGTATTCCAAGGCCATACAGGGCAAGGAAGCCGAAGGCGCGAATTTCCGCGACTGGTTCGACTTCAGCGAGCCGCTGCGCACCCTGCCCTCGCATCGCATCCTGGCCATGCTGCGCGGCCGCCAGCAAGGCGTGCTCGATCTGCGCCTGGGCCTGGAAGAAGCGCTGGAAACCCGCCAGCCGCATCCTTGCGTGGAACGCATCGCCCAGCGCCTGTGCCCGACGGCCGGCTTCGGCGTCGACGCCGCGCCGCGCGCCCGCTGGCTTGGTGAAGTGTGCCGCTGGACGTGGCGCGTGAAACTGCTGACCGCCTTCGAATCCGAACTGCTGGGGCGGCTGCGCGAAAGCGGCGAACAGGAAGCCATACGCGTATTCGCCGCCAACCTCAAGGATCTGCTGCTGGCCGCGCCGGCCGGCCACAAGGCCGTCATGGGGCTGGATCCCGGCATACGCACGGGCGTCAAGGTGGCGCTCATCGACGCCACCGGCAAGCTGCTGGACACGGCCACGGTCTACCCCTTCGAGCCGCGCCGCGACCGCGAAGGCGCCATCAACACGCTGGCCGCGCTGGCGCTGCGGCACAAGGTCGAACTGGCGGCCATAGGCAACGGCACCGCCTCGCGCGAGACCGAGAAGCTGGTGGCCGACATGCTCGAGAAATTCCCCGACCTGGCGCTGACCCGCGTGGTCGTCTCCGAGGCCGGCGCCTCGGTGTATTCCGCCTCGGAGCTGGCCGCGCTGGAATTCCCCGAACTCGACGTCAGCCTGCGCGGCGCCGTCTCGATCGCGCGGCGCCTGCAGGATCCGCTGGCCGAGCTGGTGAAGATCGAGCCCAAGGCCATAGGCGTGGGCCAGTACCAGCACGACGTCAACCAGCGCGAGCTGGCGCGCTCGCTGGACGCGGTCATCGAAGACTGCGTCAACGCCGTGGGCGTGGACGTGAACACCGCCTCGGCCGCGCTGCTGACGCGCGTTTCGGGGTTGAACGGCACGCTGGCCAAGAACATCGTCGCCTGGCGCGACGCCAACGGCGCGTTTGCCAACCGGCGCAAACTGCTGGCGGTGCCGCGCTTCGGCGACAAGTCTTTTGAACAGGCGGCGGGCTTTTTGCGCATACCGAACGGCGACAACCCGCTGGACGCCTCGGCGGTGCACCCCGAGGCCTATCCGGTGGTGCAGCGCATACTCGAGAAACTGCAGGCCGATGCGCGCCAGGTCATGGGCCGCCAGGGCGCGCTCAAGGGTGTGTCGCCGTCCGAGTTCACCGACGAGCGCTTCGGCCTGCCGACCGTCAAGGACATCTTCAGCGAGCTGGAAAAACCGGGCCGCGACCCGCGCCCGGAATTCAAGACGGCACGCTTCAAGGAAGACGTGCACACCCTGGCCGACCTGCTGCCGGGCATGACGCTGGAAGGCGTAGTGACCAACGTGGCCAATTTCGGCGCCTTCGTCGATATCGGCGTGCACCAGGACGGCCTGGTGCACATATCGGCACTGGCCGAGAAGTTCGTCAAGGATCCACGCGACGTGGTGCGGGTCGGCCAGACCGTGACGGTGAAGGTGCTGGAAGTCGATGCCGCGCGCAAGCGCATCGCGCTTACCATGCGGCTCAAGGACGACCCGGCCACGGCGCGCCGCGCGCCCGGCGAACGCGGCGCGGGCGGCGCCCCCGGGGCGCGCCGGCGTACTGGCGACCGGCCCGCCGAGCCCGCCGGCATGGGAGCCATGGCCGCCGCGTTTGCCAAGCTGCGCAAATAGCCGGCGGCCTGGAACGGTAGGCCTGGAGCCGGTAGCCTAAGCCTGCCTGCAGCGGCTGTGCATTGAAATTGCCCGTGTGCCGCACGCCGTCGTAGCGCCTGACACCAGCCCGAACCGCTTCAGGCCTGCGGCTCGTAGATCATTGCCGGGCCGAGCACGCGCACGCCGACGCGGTCGCCGATGCGGTAGTCGAAGGGGTAATGGGCCCTGACCGGGAACTCGATGGCCGGGGCGGCGCCGTCCTGCGCACCGTCCGCGCCACCCATGCCAGGTGGGGTCTCCGCCTGCGGCGCAGGCTCCAGCACCACCGTGAGGCTGGAATAATGGCCGTGGAAGGCAATGCCGGTAACCCGCGCCGGCCGGCCCTGCTCGGGTTCGGCCAGGCGCAATTGTTCATGGCGCAGCATCACGCGCACCGCTGCAGCGCCGTCGCAATGGTTGGCAGCGGCTATCGGGCCCAGCGCCGTCTGCGCCACGCCGTCGCGCAGCACGCCGTCAAAGAACACCGCGCTGCCCACCAGCTGCGCGGTCTGCACGTCCACCGGCTGCCGGTAGACGCGCGCCGGCTCGTCGAACTGCACGATGCGCCCGTCGCGCATCACGGCGACGCGATCGGAAGAAACAAAGGCCTCATGCTGGTCGTGGGTCACCAGCAGCACCGTGGCGCCCAGCCGGCGCAGCAGCGCCATGACGTCCTGGCAGATGGTGGCGCGCAAGGCCGCGTCCAGCGCGTTGAAGGGCTCGTCCAGCAGCAGCATGCGCGGCCCCGGCGCCAGCGCGCGGGCCAGCGCCACGCGCTGCTGCTGGCCGCCCGACAGCTGCTGCGGCATCAGGGCACTCAATTCGGCAATGCCGGTAAGCTCCAGCATGTGCTCGACGGCCCGCTTGCGCGCCGGCCCCTTGGACAGGCCGAAGCCGATATTGTCGTAGACGTTCAGGTGCGGAAACAGCGCGCCTTCCTGCGGCACATAGCCGATATGGCGCTTCTCGGCGGCGACGAACACCCGGGCGTCGGCCACCAGCTGGCCCGCGACGCTGATGCGCCCCGCATCGGGGCGCTCGAAGCCGGCGATCAGGCGCAGCAGCGTGGTCTTGCCGCAGCCCGAGTGGCCCAGCAGCGACACCACCTGCCCCGGCTCGACGACGCAGTCCACGTCCCGCAGCACCTTGCGGGCGCCGAAGGATTTCTCCACCTGCTGTACCTGCAGGGTGGCGGGCTGGCGTTCATTGCGCATCGAAGTAGACGGCCTTGCGCAGGATATGCACGGGTATGCCGGAAATGAGTATGAGTACGGCGGCGTACGGCGCGGCCGCGGCGAAGGCGGAATTATTGGTCTCCGACCAGACCTGCATCGACAGCGTATCGACGCCGATGGGCGCGAGGATCAGCGTTGCCGTCAGTTCTTTCATGAGCTGCAGGAACACCAGGGCGCCGCCGGCCGCCACGCCGGGCGCGATGCAGGGCAGCGTGATTTTACAGAAAACCGACCAGGGGCTGTGGCCCAGGGCGCGGCCCACGTCCTCGAGGCTGGTGGGCAGCTGCTCCAGCGCGGCGCGCACCGAGGCCTGGGCCAGGGGCAGGTACAGCACCACATAGGCCACCAGGATCAGCAGCCAGCTCTGGTAGGCCCACGAGACATAAGTAATGGAGAAAAACGCCAGGGATAGCGCGATCACCAGCCCCGGCAAGGCATGCACCACATACGGAATGCGATCCAGCCAGTCGCCGAACAAGGCCTTGTAGCGCATGGCGGCCAGCACCAGGGGCACGGTGCACAGCACCGTGCACAGCGCGCCGGCCAGCGACAAGGACAGTGAATCGCCGGTGGATTCCAGCAGGCTGCCCCAGTCGATGCCGGCCGAAGTGCCATGCGTCAGCCAGTAGGCCAGCGTGCCCAGCGGCACCAGCAGCGCCGCCGTCATCAGTGCCGTAAAAACACCCAGCACCGGCCAGCGCCAGCGCCCCAGGGGCACGCGGGTTACCGGCCGGCGCGCGCCCTTGCCCACCTTGGCCAGGCGCACGCCGCCACGCACCCGCAGCTCGAACACGATCAGCGGCACGCACAGCAGCAGCAGCACGAATGCCAGCAGCGCGGCCGAGGCATTGCTGAATTCCAGCTCGTATTCTTCGAAGATGGCGGTGGTGAAGGTCTGGTAGCGCAGCAGGGCCAGCGCGCCGAATTCGGCCAGCATGTGCAGGCTGACCAGCAGCGCGCCGGCGCCCAGCGCGGGCTTCAGTTGCGGCAGCACCACTCGCCAGAAAGTCTGCCAGCGGTTGCGGCCGAGCGATTGGCTGACCTCTTCCAGCGCCGGATCGAGCCCCCGCAGCGCGGCCGATACCGGCAAATACACCAGCGGATAAGTGGCCAGGGTCAGGATCAGCACCGCGCCGCCATAGCCTTCGAAGATCGGACTGATGGACACCCAGGTATAGCTGCCGACAAAGGCCGGGATACTTAACGGCATGCTGAACAGCACCGCCCAGGCCTGGCGCCCCGGCAGATCGGTGCGCTCTACGCACCAGGCCGCGCCGGCACCCAGCAGCACCGTGGCGGCGGTGACCGACACCATCAGCGCAACGGTGTTGAACAGCAGTTGTGCGACACGCGGCCGCCACAGCAGGTCGAAGCCGCGCGTAAAGCCCACCTGCCCGGCACGCCAGATGACATACAGGAAAGGCAGGCAAACGGCCGTCAGCACCAGCGCGATGACGACACTATGCCAGAAAGAAGGCAGGCGGCCCGAGCGCCTTGCGTAACCGCAGCTGCGCCAGGCCGCCGCGATTGTCTGGGCCACCATGGGATCAAGCCATTTGGATTAATCAGCTGAGGCCGGCCTCGCGGATCAGCTCGGTGGCCTCGTGCGCGTCGCCCAGGTCGGCGGGCGACACCGCCGGGGGATCGAGCTCGCTGAAGGGCTTCAGATCGAACGGCGACTTGATGCTGTGGTTGACCGGGTATTCGGCCACGTCGCTGACGATGTTGCGCTGGCCCTCGGGGCTGGCGAGCCAGGCCACGAATTTCTGCGCGAGTTCCTGGTGCTTGCTGGCCTTGAGCACGCCTATGCCCGAGAACGTGACGAGTGCGCCCGGGTCTTTATGCCCGATATAGTCCAGCGCCGAATGCATGTTCTTGGCGCCCTTTTCTTTGGCCAGCGCGTACCAGTAATAGTTGTTGATGAGAGAAACTTCGACTTCGCCGCGTTCGACGCCTTGCAGCGCCGCCATGTTCTTGTTGTAGACCTTGCCGTATTTCTTCAGGCCTTTGAGCCAGGCCAGCGCGGCATCGCGCCCCTTGAGCTTGGCGATGGCCACCACCTGTTCCTGGAACGCGCCGCTGGTGGGCACGAAACCGATCTTGCCGGCCCACTTTGCGGTGGCATAGTTCAGCACCGAGGATTCGAGCTGGCTGGGCTTGAGCTTGGCCTTGTCGTAAGCCACCACGCGCGTGCGCGCCGAAGTGGCCATCCAGTCGCCGTTCTTGGCGTGGTAGTCGCCCGGCAACAGCGCCAGGGTCTTCGGGTCTATGGGCGACAGCAGCCCTTTCTCGGCCAGCGCCGCCAACGGCGGGGTTTCTTCGGCATAGAACAAATCGGCTGGCGTCTTCGCGCCTTCCTCGATCAGCAGATTGGCCAGTTGCGAACTGGAACCGTTGCGCAATTCGATCTTGATGCCGGTGGCTTTCTCGAAAGCCTGAACCGCGCCCTTGGCCGTAACCTTGTGTTGGCCGTTGTACATCACCAGGGTTTGTGCGCCCGCCTGGGCACCGAAGATGGCAGCAGCTGAAAAAGACGCAGCCGCCCAGAATTTACTGGAAAGTATGTTCATGGGATTAGCACTCTTGATCGTGAGAATGATTTTCGTTTTGATTATTTCACCGCCGCGGCATGGCGTCAAATACCAGCCTTATCCAATATCAGATGAGCCTGAGCGGGGCTACGCGATTCCAACATCAGATGAGTCTGGAGCGTAGGGGACGGATCGTCCGTCATCGGGAAATGATCTTGACCCTACACGACGACAGACTCACCAGCCTGGCGAGCCTGGAACCGTTTCTGGCAGGCACCGCCGCCCTGCCCTTATTGCGCGGCCAGCTCGGCCAGGGCGCCGCGCAACTGCGGCAAATGCTCTGCCGCCAGGCGCGCCACCACGCGGCCGTCGACGCTCAGCGCCGCCGACTGGCCCTCCAGGCTCAGCAGTTCGTCCAGCACACCGCTGCGCAGGGCTTGCACGGCGCGGCCCGCGGCCTTGGGGTCGGCGAAAGATTCCGACAGCAGCAGCTCCTGCCCCTCGGTGCCCAGCAGGCGGAAGCGGAACAGGCCCTGCTCGTCGCGGAAACTGACGAAGCGCGCCTTGCCGCCGGCCGCGCCCTTACCCTTGGCGGACGCACCCTTGCCGGCCGGCTTTGCGGCGGCACGCAGCCCCACCGCCTCGCGCAGCCGCGCCATGAAGGGCGCGGACAGCTTGCGCGCCTTGGCGGCGCCGGCCTGCAGAATATCTTCGATGCGCTCGGGCCTGGCCATCAGTTCGGCATAGCGCTCGCGCATGGGGGCGAGTTCCTGTTCCAGGCGCTCGCACAGCAGCTGCTTGGCATCACCCCAGCCCAGGCCTTGCTCGAGCTGCGTGCGGAACTGCGCCGCCTCCGCCGGGCTGGCGAAGGCGCGGTAGATCGTGTACAGATGAGAGCCTTCCGCGTCCTTGGGCTCGCCCGGCGCACGCGAATCGGTGACGATGCGCATGACCGCGGCGCGCAGCGCGCCGGCGCCGCCCTCGAACAGAGGAATGGTGTTGTCGTAGCTCTTGGACATCTTGCGCCCGTCCAGCCCCGGCAGGGTCGCCACGTCTTCCTCGATCTGCACCTCGGGCAGCACGAAGTAGTCGCCGCCGTACAGATGGTTGAAGCGCTGCGCGATGTCGCGCGTCATTTCCAGGTGCTGGATCTGGTCGCGCCCCACCGGTACCTTGTGGGCATTGAACATCAGGATGTCGGCCGCCATCAGGATCGGATACGAGAACAGCCCCATGGTGACGCCGTCGTCCGGGTCGACCTGCTTGAGCAGGTTCTGGTCGACCGAGGCCTTGTAGGCATGCGCGCGGTTCATCAGGCCCTTGGCCGTGACGCAAGTCAGCATCCAGCACAGCTCGGGAATCTCGGGCAAGTCGGACTGGCGGTAAAAGGTGACGCGCTCCGCGTCCAGCCCCGCGGCGATCCAGGTGGCGGCGATTTCCAGGCGCGAGCGCGCGATGCGCTGCGGGTCGTCGCACTTGATCAGCGCGTGGTAGTCGGCCAGGAAGTAGAAGGCGTCTACGCCGGCCTGCGTGCTGGCGCGTATGGACGGACGTATGGCCCCCGCATAATTGCCCAGATGGGGAGTGCCGGAGGTGGTAATGCCTGTCAATACGCGGGTGTTCATGGCGGGTGTGTCAGCAGTGGTTGAATCGTGAGACGGATGCGGCAAAGGCGCGGGCCTTGGCGGCGTCCAGCTTGGGTGAGGCCTATTTACACTAAAAGGGAAGCCGCACCCCTTTTAGCATGAACAGCCCCTAAAGCGTGGCGGCCTGGCGGCGCTCGGCCTGCAGGTATTCGGGCGACTGCATCTCCATGATGCGGGAGACGGTGCGCACGAATTCGTGGGCCAGCGCGCCATGCGTGTAGAGCTGGTCGGGCTCGCACTCGGCCGAGATGATCAGCTTGATCCTGTGATCATAGAACACGTCGACGAGCCAGGTAAAACGCCGTGCCTCGGAAGCATGGCGCGGGCCCATGCAAGGCACGTCCGACAGGATCACGGTGTGGAAGCGGCTGGCCAGTTCCAGGTAATCGATCTGCGAGCGCGGGCCGCCGCACAGCGTGGCGAAATCGAACCAGGCCACGCTGCCGCTGAGCGCAATGGCCCGCAGTTCGCGCTTGGCCACGGTAATGACCGGATCCAGCGGCGCGGTGTCCGACAGGCTCTCGAAGGCCCGGCGCAGCTCGGCGTTGGTCTCGGGGGTGATGGGGGTATGGTACATGCGCAGCTGCTGCAGCGTAAGGCGGCGGTAGTCCACACCGCCATCGACGTTGAGGACGTCCATGCGCTTGCGGATCAGCTCGATGGCCGGCAGCAGGCGCTCGCGCTGCAGGCCGTCGGGATACAGGGTCGACGGCTCGTAGTTGGAAGTCATCACGAACGATGTGCCGAACTCGAACAGGCGCAGCAGCAGCCGGTACAGGATCATCGCGTCGGCAATGTCCGACACGTGGAACTCGTCGAAGCAGATCAGGCGATAGCGGCGCGCCACGCGCCTAGCCACTTCGTCCAGTGGGTTTTCCCGGCCCTTGACCTCTTCCAGCTCGCGGTGCACGCCCTGCATGAACTCGTGGAAGTGCAGGCGCGTCTTGCGCTTGACCGGCACGGTCAGGTAGAAGGCGTCCATCAGGAAGCTCTTGCCGCGCCCCACGTCGCCCCACAGGTAGACGCCGCGCGGCACCACCGGATGATTGAACATGCGCTTGAGCCGTGTGGAGCGCGCCCGCCGGTATGCCACCCAGTCATCGTAATAGCGCTGCAGGCGCTCGACCGCGGCCAGCTGCGCCGCGTCGGGCCGGTAGCCGTGTTGGGCCAGCGCCTGCTGGTAATACTCGCGTACGTTCATGGGATTCGGGGATAGGGGATATGGGCTTGCCGGATTTTAGTGCCTGCGCGACCGATGGTCGTCCGGCTGGCCAAACAGCAGGCCGGATCGCCGCGGGCGCGCATGTGAACAGGGCGGACTCGAGTCCGCCCTGTTCACACTGGCGCCGCTACGGCATGAGGCGGTTCAGAAGTTCAACGCCCGCTTGTCCACCGCCAGGGCTGCTTCCTTGACGGCCTCGGACAGGGTCGGGTGGGCATGGCAGATGCGCGCGATGTCCTCGGCCGCACCGCGGAACTCCATGATGGTTACCGCTTCGGAGATCAGCTCGGAGGCCACCGGCCCGATGATGTGCACGCCCAGCACCTCGTCGGTCTTGGCATCGGCCAGGATCTTGACGAAGCCGGTGGTGTCGCCCAGGGCGCGGGCACGGCCGTTGGCCAGGAACGGGAAGCTGCCGGCCTTGTACTCGCGGCCTTCGGTCTTGAGCTGCTGCTCGTTCTTGCCGACCCAGGCGATTTCCGGCGAGGTGTAAATAACCGAGGGAATGGTGCCGAAATTCACGTGGCCATGCTGGCCGGCGATGCGTTCGGCTACGGCCACGCCCTCTTCCTCGGCCTTGTGGGCCAGCATGGGCCCGCGCACCACGTCGCCCACCGCCCAGACATTGGGCAGGTTGCTGCGGCAGTCTTCGTCGACCGCGACGAAGCCACGCTCGTCCAGCTTCAGGCCAACCACCTCGGCGCCCAGGCCTTCGGTGCGGGGCACGCGGCCAATAGAAACGATGAGCTTGTCGACCACCAGCTTCTGGTCGGCGCCGGAGGCATCGGTATACACGACCGTGACGTTGCGCGCCGCAGTCTTGACCTCGCCGATCTTCACGCCGGTGTGGATGGCCAGGCCTTGCTTGGCGAAAGCCTTCTGCGCTTCTTTGGCGACCTGCTGGTCGGCCACCGACAGGAATTCGGGCAGGGCTTCAAGGATCGTGACCTCGGCGCCCAGGCGGCGCCACACGCTGCCCAGTTCCAGGCCGATCACGCCGGCACCGATCACGCCCAGCTTCTTCGGCACTTCCGGTATGGCCAGGGCGCCGTCGTTGGACAGGATCTGCTTCTCGTCATAGGGGGCGCCGGGCAGTGCCCGCGGCGAGGAACCCGTGGCGACGATGACGTGGCGCGCCACCAGGTCTTCGTCGGAAGCGCCCGACACCTTGATCGACCAGCCGCCATCGACCTGGGCGGCGAAAGAGCCCATGCCATGAAAGAACGTGACTTTGTTCTTCTTGAACAGATACAGAATGCCGTCGTTGTTCTGCTTGACCACGTTGTTCTTGCGGCCCAGCAGCGTGTCGAGCTTGAGCGTGGCGCCCTTGATCTCGATGCCGTGCTCGGCGAAGTGTTGCGTGGCCTGCTCGTAGTGCTCGGAAGACTGCAGCAGCGCCTTGGAGGGAATGCAGCCCACGTTGGTGCAGGTGCCGCCGGGCGCCGGCTTGCCGTCGCCGGTAGTCCAGGCATCTATGCACGCCACGCTCATGCCCAGCTGGGCCGCGCGGATGGCGGCTATGTACCCGCCCGGCCCGGCGCCGATGACGACTACGTCGAATTGTTTAGCCATGTTGTTTACTCGCTGTATGGATGGAAGCGCACGATGGGTGCGCAAGGGCCGGCGCTGGCGCGCACCGGCGCGGGCGGCCTAGGGCGGGCCGCGCCGGCGAAGCGCCGCGCCCCGCTACGGGGCCGCACGGCGCCGCCTGATAACGGCTGCTTAGACTTCGAGCAGCAGGCGCTGCGGATCCTCGAGCGCCTCTTTGATGGCGACCAGCGCCAGCACCGCCTCGCGGCCATCGATGAGCCGATGGTCGTAGGACAGGGCCAGATAGTTCATGGGACGGATCACGATCTGGCCGTTTTCCACCACGGCGCGTTCCTTGGTGGCGTGGATGCCCAGGATCGCCGCCTGCGGCGGATTGATGATAGGCGTGGAAAGCATCGAGCCGAACACGCCACCATTGGAAATGGAGAAGGTGCCGCCGGTAAGTTCTTCTAGGCCCAGCTTGCCGTCGCGCGCCCGCGCGCCGAAATCGGCGATCTGCTTTTCGATGTCGGCGATGGACATCTGGTCGGCGTTGCGCAGGATCGGCACCACCAGGCCGCGTGGGCTGCCCACCGCGATACCGATGTCGAAGTAGCCGTGGTAGATGATGTCCTTGCCGTCGACCGAGGCATTGACCACCGGGTACTTCTTGAGGGCGGCCACGGCGGCCTTGACGAAGAAGGACATGAAGCCGAGCTTGACGCCGTGTTCTTTTTCGAATTTTTCTTTGTACTTGCTGCGCAGATCCATGACGCCTTGCATGCTGACCTCGTTGAAGGTCGTGAGGATGGCGTTTTCCGATTGCGACTGCAGCAGGCGCTCGGCGACGCGGGCGCGCAGGCGGCTCATGGGCACGCGCTGTTCCGGGCGGCCGTCGAGCGACAGCGTGGGAGGCGCGACCGGCGCGGCCGCGGGCTTGGCCGCCGGAGCGGCGCCGGCACCCAGGGCATCGCCCTTGGTGATGCGCCCGCCCCTGCCCGAGCCTTCTACCGAGGCCGGATCCACACCCTTGTCGGCCAGGATCTTGCCGGCGGCAGGCGAGGCGATGGCCGAGGCGGCCGGCGCGGGCGCTGCGGCGGCGGCCACTGCGGGAGCCGCCGCAGCCGGCGCCTCGGGTGCGGCGGCGGGCGCCGCGGCAGCCTTGGCATCGGTATCGATGCGCGCCAGCACTTCGCCGGCGGTGACGGTGCTGCCGTCGCCCTTGACGATTTCCTTGAGCACGCCGGAGGCCGGCGCGGGCACTTCCAGCACGACCTTGTCGGTCTCGACTTCGATCAGGATTTCGTCGGCCTCGACAGCCTCCCCGGGCTGTTTCTTCCAGGTGAGCAGCGTCGCCTCGGAGATGGATTCCGAAAGCTGGGGAACGACAACGTCAGTAATAGCCATGATTTTCAATCCGTTATTTTGAAGGTATTCGGTTATTTCGTAAGCATGTAGCCCTTGAACTTGGCGGCCAGGGCCGCTTCGATCAAGGCCTTCTGCTGCTCCTGGTGCTTGGCCAGGTAGCCCACCGCGGGCGAAGCCGAAGGCGGACGGCCGGCGTAGCCCAGGCGCTGCCCTTCGGACATGTTCTCGTACAAATGATGCTGGACGTAGAACCAGGCGCCCTGGTTCTGCGGCTCGTCCTGAACCCAGACGACTTCCTTGGCCTTGGCATATTTCTGCAGCTCGGCCTGGAAGGCCTTGTGCGCGAAGGGATAGAGCTGCTCGACGCGAAAGATGGCCACGTCGCCGCGCCCGGCTTCCTTGCGGGCATGCACGAGGTCGTAGTAGACCTTGCCCGAGCAGGCCAGCACGCGCTTGACCTCGGCGTCCTGGATGGACGGGTCTTGCTCGCCCAGCACCGGCATGAAATGGCCGTTGGCCAGATCGGCCAGGTCGGAAGCGGCGTCTTTGTTGCGCAGCAGCGACTTGGGCGTGAACAGGATCAGCGGCTTGCGGAACTGGCGGATCATCTGGCGCCGCAATACGTGGAAGATCTGCGCGCTGTTGGTGGGCTGCACCGCCTGGATGTTGTTGTCGGCGCACAGCTGCAGGAAGCGCTCGATGCGCGCTGACGAGTGCTCGGGGCCCTGCCCTTCGTAGCCGTGCGGCAGCATCAGGGTCAGGCCGCACTGGCGGCCCCACTTGGCTTCGCCCGAGGCGATGAACTGGTCGATGACCACCTGGGCGCCGTTAGCGAAGTCGCCGAACTGGGCTTCCCAGATGGTGAGAGTGTTGGGTTCGGCCGAGGCATAGCCGTATTCGAAGCCCAGCACCGCCTCTTCGGACAGCACCGAATCGATGACGGTGAACGGCGCCTGGCCTTCCGACACGTTCTGCAAGGGCACGTACACCCCGTCGTCCCAGCGCTCGCGCTTCTGGTCGTGCAGCACGGCATGGCGGTGCGAGAAGGTGCCGCGGCCGGAATCCTGGCCCGTGATGCGTATGGGATAGCCCGAAGCCACCAGCGTGGCGAAAGCCAGGTGCTCGCCCATGCCCCAGTCGAGCTTCTGTTCGCCGCGCGCCATGTGGCGGCGGTCGGTCAGCAGTTTCTGCACCAGGGGATGGACGGTGAAGTTGTCGGGAACGGTGGTGATGCGCTCGCCGATGCGGGTGAGTTCGGCCACGGGCACGCCGGTATCGGCGTTGTCGGTCCACTTGGCGCCGAGGAACGGCGCCCAGTCGGTGGAATACTTGCTCTTGAAGTCGGTGAGCACCGGCTCGATGGTGCGCTGGCCGTCTTCCATGAGCTGGCGGTAGTCCTTGACCATCTGGTCGGGTTCGCCTTCGGCCAGCACGCCTTGGGCCACCAGCTTGTCGCCGTACAGCTTGCGGGTGCCCGGGTGCTTGCCGATGCTCTTGTACATGAGCGGCTGCGTCAGCGACGGGGTGTCCTGCTCGTTGTGGCCCAGCTTGCGGTAGCAGACGATGTCGACCACCACGTCGTGGTGGAACTGCAGGCGGTAGTCCAGCGCCAGGCGGGTGGCGTACACCACGGCCTCGGGATCGTCGCCGTTGACGTGGAACACCGGGGCTTCGATCATTTTGACCACGTCGGTGCAATACAGCGTGGAACGGGTGTCGCGCGGATCGGACGTGGTGAAACCGATCTGGTTGTTGATGACGATGTGCAGCGTGCCGCCGGTGCCGTAGCCGCGGGTCTGAGCCAGGTTGAGGGTTTCCATGACCACGCCCTGGCCGGCAAAAGCCGCGTCGCCGTGCACCAGCACGGGCAGGACTTCGCGGCCTTCCTGGTCGCCGCGCCGGTCTTGACGGGCGCGCACGCTGCCTTCGACCACGGGGTTGACGATTTCCAGGTGCGAGGGGTTGAAAGCCAGCGACAGGTGCACCGGGCCGCCGCGCGTCGACAAGTCGCTGGAGAAGCCGTTGTGGTACTTGACGTCGCCGTCGGTCAGGCCCTGCGCATGCTTGCCCTCGAATTCGGCGAACAGGTCGCCGGGCATCTTGCCCATGATGTTGACCAGCATGTTGAGCCGGCCGCGGTGGGCCATGCCGACCACCAGTTCCTGCACGCCGTTCTCGCCGGCGTGGTTGACGATCTCGTCCATCGAGGCGATGAAGCTTTCGCCGCCTTCCAGCGAGAAGCGCTTCTGCCCCACGTATTTGGTATGCAGGAAGCGTTCCAGGCCTTCGGACTCGGTAAGCTGCTGCAGGATGTGGCGCTTTTCCTGGGGCGTGTAGGCGGGCACGCCGCCGGTGGATTCGAGGCGTTCCTGGATCCAGCGCTTGGCGGCCGGGTCGGATATATACATGAACTCGGCGCCCACGTCGCGGCAATACGTGTCACGCAAAGCCTTGAGCATGTCGCGCATGGTCATGGTGTCGGCTTTGGTGAAATAGGTATTGGTGGCCGCATAGACCTGGTCGAGGTCGGCCTCGGCGAGCCCGTAGAAGCTGGGGTCGAGCTCGGGGATGTCGGGGCGGTCGTGGCGCTTGAGCGGGTCGAGCTGCGCGACCCGCGAGCCCAGCGAACGGTAGGCGGCGATCAGCGACTGGACGTTGACCTGCTTGCTGGCGACCGACAGGTCGGGTTCCTGGGCGCGGCTGACGAAGGCATTGGCACGGGCACGCTGCGCAAACGATTCGATGATGGGAGCGTGAGCCTGGTCGCGCGTGATTTCGCGGCCATCGGTAGCCGGCAGATGCTGGAGCTGGTCGAAGTACTCGCGCCAGGCGTCGGTGACCGAGCCGGGATTGTCCAGATAGGACTCGTAGAGTTCTTCTACGTAAGGAGCATTACTGCCGAATAGATAAGAGTTGGATTTGAGTTCTGTTTCCGATGACATTTTGTTCGCTTCACCTAGCCGAGTGTCTCACTCGTTATGATGCAGGAAAACCTTCCGCGACACGGCCAGACCGGTTAGCGGATAGCGGGGCAGAAGGCAACGTACGACGCCTTGATAAGCCGTATTCGCGGTAGTATAACGCCGAACCACGCAGCAAGACCGATATACGCGGCAATTGGGCCAAATCCACAGCCCGGACGTTGACATTAACAAACACTTCGCCGCGGCGCTTGCGGGAAAGGCCTATATTGCGTCGCAAAACCATGTGGGCGCAAACTCTGCTGAAATACACGAACAACACTAATACCTAATACACGAACAACACTGACACGCACCCGATGACCCGCCCCGGCACGCATGGCCCCCCAACAGATTCGCAATAAACATATTTCCCGTATCTGCAATCCCTGCATCAGCAATCCCCGTATCATCGTTATCCGGAGTTTTTCATAATGGACGCCAACGCCGATCTCGCCAAGCTAGCCCTGGACTACCACGCCTACCCGACGCCGGGCAAGATTTCCGTCACCCCAACCAAGACCCTGGCCAACCAGGACGACCTGTCGCTGGCCTACTCGCCCGGCGTGGCCGTGGCCTGCATGGCCATCCACGACGAAGGCGAGTCCGCGGCCTCGCGCTACACCTCGCGCTCGAACCTGGTGGGCGTGGTCACCAACGGCACCGCGGTGCTGGGCCTGGGCAACATCGGCCCGCTGGCGGCCAAGCCGGTCATGGAGGGCAAGGGCTGCCTGTTCAAGAAGTTCGCCGGCATCGACGTGTTCGACATCGAACTGAACGAAACCGACCCCGACAAGCTGGTCGACATCATCGCCGCGCTGGAACCGACGCTGGGCGGCATCAACCTGGAAGACATCAAGGCGCCCGAATGCTTCTACATTGAAAAGAAGCTGCGCGAACGCATGAAGATCCCCGTCTTCCACGATGACCAGCACGGCACGGCCATCATCTCTTCGGCCGCCATCCTCAATGGCCTGAAAGTGGTGGGCAAGAATATCGGCGAGGTCAAGCTGGTGTGCTCGGGCGCGGGCGCGGCCTCGATCGCCTGCCTCGACCTGCTGGTGCACCTGGGCGTGCAGCGCTCGAATATTTTCGTGGCCGACTCGCGCGGCGTCATCTGGAAGGGCCGCGACGCCAATATGGAGGCCAACAAGGCGCGCTACGCGCAAGACACCGACGCGCGCAGCCTGGCCGACGTCTGCCGCGATGCCGATGTGTTCCTGGGCTGCTCGGCCCCCGGCCTGCTCACCGCCGAAATGGTCAAGACCATGGCGCCGCGCCCGCTGATCCTGGCCCTGGCCAACCCGGATCCCGAGATCCGCCCCGAGGTGGCCAAGGCGGCGCGCCCCGACTGCATCGTGGCCACCGGGCGCTCCGACTACCCGAACCAGGTCAACAACGTGCTGTGCTTCCCGTTCATCTTCCGCGGCGCCATGGATGCCGGCGCCTCGGTCATCAACGAAGAAATGAAGCTGGCCTGCGTCAGGGCAATCGCCGAACTGGCCGAAGCCGAGCAAAACGACGAGGTGGCCAGGGCCTATGCGGGGCAGGAATTGTCGTTCGGCCCCGACTACATCATCCCCAAGCCCTTCGACCCGCGCCTCATCGTCAAGATTGCACCGGCGGTGGCGGCCGCCGCGGCCGCCTCGGGCGTGGCCTCGCGCCCCATCGAAGACCTGGAAGCCTATCGCCAGAAGCTCATGAGCCTGGTGTATCACACGGGCCAGCTGATGCGGCCGCTGTTCATGCAGGCCAAGACGGCGCCCAAGCGCGTCATCTACGCCGACGGCGAAGACGAGCGGGTGCTGCGCGCGGCCCAGACGGTGGTCGATGAAAACATCGCCCACCCCATCCTGATCGGCCGTCCGGCGGTGATCCAGATGCGCATCGAAAAGTTCGGGCTGCGCCTGAACGCCGGGGAAAACATCGAGATCGTCAACCCCGAAGACGACGAGCGCTTCAACGAGACCTGGACCGCCTACTACAAGCTGATGGGCCGCGAAGGCGTCACCCCCGAGATCGCCAAGGCGATGATACGCAAGCACAATTCGCTGATCGGCGTAATGCTGCTGCAGCGTGGCGACGGCGACGCCCTGCTGTGCGGGGTCGGCAGCCGCTACGACAACCAGCTCAAGTACGTCGAGCAGGTCATCGGCCTGAAGCCCGGTGCGCAGACCTACGGCGCCATGAATGTGCTGATGCTGCCCGACCAGACGCTGTTCGTCTGCGACACGCACGTCAATGAAAACCCCAGCGCCGAGCAGATCGCCGACATGACCATCCTGGCCGCCGAAGAAATCCGGCGCTTCGGGGTGGTGCCCAAGATCGCCCTGCTGTCGCACTCCAATTTCGGCAGCCGCCCCACCGACTCCTCGCGCAAAATGGCGCGGGCGCGCCAGCTGATCGCGCAACGCGCGCCGCAGCTCGAGGTCGACGGCGAAATGCACGCCGACGCGGCGCTGTCGGAAAAAATCCGCCTCAAGGCGTATCCGGAATCGACGCTGAAGGGCCCGGCAAACCTGCTGATCATGCCCAACCTGGATACCGGCAACATCACCTACAACATGCTGAAGATGACCGGCAGCCACGGGGTGGCGATGGGGCCGGTGCTGCTGGGGGCAGCGCGCCCAGTGCACATCCTGACCACCAGCGCCACGGTGCGGCGCATCGTCAACATGACCGCGCTGGCCGTGGTGGATGCGCAGCAAGAGGCCGCAGCGCAAGCCGCCGGCTAAGGGCTAAGCCGCAAGCACCCAAGCAAACAGGGGCCCCGAGGGGCCCCTGTTTATTGCATGCCGGGCACGCGGGGGTCGTAGCCCCCGGCGCGGCGCCGGCACGATTTGCCGTGTCTTAGCGCTTCTTGGGCACGTCGCGGGCGGCCGGGCCGACATACAGCTGGCGCGGACGGCCGATCTTGTAGTCGGGGTCGGACAGCATTTCGTTCCATTGGGCGATCCAGCCCACGGTGCGGGCCAGGGCAAAGATAGCCGTGAACATCGAGGTGGGCACACCGATGGCGCGCTGCACGATGCCCGAGTAGAAGTCGACGTTGGGATACAGCTTGCGGTCGACGAAATACGGGTCTTCCAGCGCGATGCGCTCGAGTTCCATGGCCAGCTTGAACAGCGGGTCTTTTTCCAGGCCCAGCGCCGACAGCACTTCCTTGCAGGTCTGCTGCATGAGCTTGGCGCGCGGATCGTAGTTCTTGTAGACGCGGTGGCCGAAGCCCATCAGGCGCACGCCCGAGTTCTTGTCCTTGACCTGCTCCATGAAGGCGCCGACCTTCTCGATGCCGCCGTTGGCCTGCAGGTGCTCGAGCATCTGCAGGCAGGCCTCGTTGGCGCCGCCGTGGGCCGGGCCCCACAGGCACGCCACGCCGGCGGCGATCGCCGCGAAGGGGTTGGTGCCCGACGAGCCGCACAGGCGCACGGTGGAGGTGGAGGCGTTCTGCTCGTGGTCGGCATGCAGGATGAAGATGCGATCCAGGGCGCGCTCGACCACCTCGTTGACCTTGTAGTCTTCGCAAGGCGTGGCGAACATCATGCGCAGGAAGTTGCCGGTGTAGGACAAGTCGTTCTGCGGATAGATGAAAGGCTGGCCTTGCGAGTACTTGTAGGCCATGGCCACCAGCGTGGGCATCTTGGCGATCAGGCGGATGGCCGAGACTTCGCGGTGGCGCGGGATGGTGATGTCGGTGGAGTCGTGGTAGAAGGCCGCCAGCGCGCCGACCAGGCCGGTGAGCACGGCCATGGGGTGCGCATCGCGGCGAAAGCCGCGCAGGAAGGAATGCAGCTGCTCGTGCACCATGGTGTGGTGCGTGACCAGCGAGTCGAAGTCGGCTTTCTGGGCGGAGTTGGGCAGGTCGCCATTGAGGATCAGGTAGCTGATGTCCATGAAGTCGCAGTTCACTGCGAGCTGTTCGATGGGGTACCCGCGATACAGCAATTCGCCCTTGTCGCCGTCGATGTAGGTGATGGCCGACTCGCACGAGGCCGTGGCCAGAAAGCCCGGGTCGTAGGTGAACATGCCGGTCTGGCCGTACAGTTTGCGGATGTCGATGACATCCGGGCCCACCGAACCCTTGTAGACAGGAAATTCTATCGAAGGGCTACCGTCGGAAAAGGATAGCGTGGCTTTTTTATCCGCTAGTTGCATAGCAATATTCCTCTAAAGTTTTACAGCTCTCGCATCTGCCCGACCAGGCGCCGCAGATCGGGGGTGTCGTAAACCCCCTGAAGCTGCGTGCGACCCAGCAAGACATCGAGCAAATCGTTATCGCCCATGTCGAACAGCTGTGTCAGCGCCGATACATCGGTATCGGTCAGCTGGTTTTCATACCGATCCAGGAACCGGGTGATGATCAGGTCGTTTTCCAACAAACCGCGCCGCGCCCGCCATCTCAGGCGGGCGCGTTCCAGCTCGGACAAGGTTCTCATCGAAGCAGCGCTACAAGACTAGATGCTGCGGCGAACCAGAAGTTCCTTGATCTTGCCGATTGCAGCCGACGGATTCAGGCCCTTCGGACACACGTCCGCACAGTTCATGATGGTATGGCAGCGGAACAGGCGGTATGGATCCTCGAGATTGTCCAGGCGCTCTTCCGTGGCCTCGTCGCGGCTGTCGGCGATGAAACGGTAGGCCTGCAGCAGGCCGGCGGGGCCGACGAACTTGTCGGGGTTCCACCAGAACGACGGGCAAGCGGTCGAACAGCAGGCGCACAGAATGCATTCGTACAGGCCGTTGAGTTCTTCGCGGGCCTCGGGGCTTTGCAGGCGCTCTTTTTCGGGCGGCGGCTGATCGTTGATGAGATAAGGCTTGATCGAGTGATACTGGTTGAAGAAGTGCGTCATGTCGACGATGAGGTCGCGCACCACGGGCAGGCCGGGCAGCGGCTTCAGGACGATGGGCTCTTTCAGTTCGCGCAGATTGGTGATGCACGCCAGGCCGTTCTTGCCGTTGATGTTCATGGCGTCGGAGCCGCACACGCCCTCGCGACACGAGCGGCGCAGCGCCAGGCTGTC
The DNA here is from genome assembly GCF_002209565.1 of Candidimonas nitroreducens. Lineage (GTDB taxonomy): Bacteria > Pseudomonadota > Gammaproteobacteria > Burkholderiales > Burkholderiaceae_B > Candidimonas > Candidimonas nitroreducens. The sequence continues at coordinate 6,131 of NZ_NJIH01000011.1, read as the reverse complement.
GTCGACATCGTTCTTGATGCGCAGGATGGCGTCCAGCAGCATTTTGTCGGTGGGCTGCAGCTCGACCTCGAGCTTCTGCATGTACGGACGTTCGTCTTTGTCGGGATCGTAGCGGTAGATCTCGAATTTCACTTTGCGGTTTTCGCTCATTTCAGTGTCCTGGTGTCCTGCTTAGAAGGTGCGCGCTTTCGGAGGGAAGGTCTCTACGGTGAGAGGCTTCAACTGCACCGGCTTGTAGTCCAGGCGGCTGCCTTCGGAGTACCACAGGGTGTGCTTGAGCCAGTTGACATCGTCACGCTCGGGATAATCGCTGAGCGCCTGGGCGCCGCGGCTTTCCTTGCGGTTGGCGGCCGACTTGGTAGTGGCGCGCGCGACCTCGATCATGTTGGTCAGTTCCAGGGCCTCGACACGAGCGGTGTTGAAGACCTTGGACTTGTCCTGGAAGGCAATGTTGTCCACCCGCTTGGAGAGCTCTTCGATTTGCTCGACGCCTTCATTGAGCAGCTTCATGGTGCGGAACACGCCGCAATGATGCTGCATCGAATTGCGGATGGCGTTGGCCACGTCTTGCACTTTTTCGCCCGAAGTACGGTTTTCCAGCTTGTTGACGCGGTCGACCGAGTAGTCGATGGACGACTCCGGAATGGGCTGGTGGGAATGCTGGCGCTCGGGGTGCGAGGCGACGATATGGTTGCCGGCGGCGCGGCCGAAGACCACCAGGTCGAGCAAAGAATTGGTGCCCAGGCGGTTGGCGCCGTGCACCGACACCGCGGCGCATTCGCCGATGGCGTACAGCCCCTTGACGATCTTGGTCTGGCCGTCTTGCGTGGTGACCACCTGGCCGTTGTAATTGGCGGGGATGCCGCCCATCTGGTAGTGGATGGTGGGAACTACCGGGATGGGTTCCTTGATGGGATCGACGTTGGCGAAGCGAATGGCGATCTCACGGATGGAAGGCAGGCGCTTGTTGATGGTTTCGGCGCCCAGGTGATCGAGCTTGAGCACTACGTGGGAACCGTCGCCGCAGCCGCGGCCTTCCTTGATTTCCTGATCCATCGAGCGCGACACGAAGTCGCGCGGCGCCAGGTCTTTGAGCGTGGGCGCATAGCGCTCCATGAAACGCTCGCCGTCTTTATTGAGCAGGATCCCGCCTTCGCCGCGCACGCCTTCGGTGATGAGCACGCCGGCGCCGGCCACGCCGGTGGGGTGGAACTGCCAGAATTCCATGTCCTGCAGCGGCAGCCCGGCGCGGGCGGCCATGCCCAGGCCGTCGCCGGTATTGATGAAGGCGTTGGTGGAGGCGGCCCAGATGCGCCCCGCCCCGCCGGTGGCCAGCACCGTGGTCTTGGCTTCCAGCACGTAGATGTCGCCGGTTTCCATTTCCAGGGCGGTCACGCCCAGCACGTCGCCGTCTTCGTTGCGCAGCAGATCGAGCGCCATCCACTCGACGAAGAACTGGGTGCGCGCGGCGACGTTGCGTTGATACAAGGTATGCAGCAGTGCGTGGCCGGTGCGGTCGGCCGCCGCACAGGCGCGCTGCACGGGCTTTTCACCGAAATTGGCGGTGTGGCCGCCGAAGGGCCGCTGATAGATGGTGCCGTTGGCATTGCGGTCGAAGGGCATGCCGAAGTGCTCGAGCTCATAGACCGCGTTAGGCGCCTCGCGGCACATGAATTCGATGGCGTCCTGGTCGCCGAGCCAGTCGGATCCCTTGACGGTATCGTACATGTGCCAGTACCAGTTGTCTTCGCTCATGTTGGCCAGCGATGCGCCGATGCCGCCCTGCGCGGCGACAGTGTGCGAACGGGTCGGGAACACCTTGGACAGCACAGCCACCGACAGGCCCGCCTGCGCCAGTTGCAGAGAGCAGCGCATGCCGGCCCCGCCGGCGCCTACGACCACCACATCGAACTGACGGCGGGGTAGGGTATGTTTGACAGCAGCCACGGCTCAGAGACTCCAGAGAATTTTTGCGAAAAAGACGACGGATCCGACCAGCCACAGGGCGGTCAGGACTTCCAGCAACAGTCGCACGCCAGTGGGCTTGGCATAGTCCATCCAGATGTCGCGCACGCCTATCCATGCGTGCCAGGCCAGCGACAGGAAGGCCAGCGTGGCCAGCAACTGCCCCAGGGGTATCGCAAAGAAATGGAAGGTGAACAGGTGGCGCCAGCTCTGGAAGTCGAGGCTGGGCGAGAAGATGATGGCCAGGATGAGAATGAGGGTGTAGATCGCCATGATGATGGCGGTCATGCGCTGCACCAGGAAGTCGCGCGAGCCGTAGTGCGCGCCCACGACCAGGCGATGCGTGCCGATGCGTTCTTGTGTGGCCATGGTTACCAGGCTCCGAAAAGTTTGAGACCGAACACGATGGTCAGCGCCAGGCTGACGCCGAACACGATGCCGGCGCTTTTCTGTGCCGTGATCTTGTCGTTGCCGATATGCAGGTCGAGGGTAAGGTAGCGGATGCCGGCGCAGAAGTGATGCAGGTAGCCCCACAGCAGCACCAATAGCACCACCTTACAGGCGGGGTTGGCGGTGTAGGCCTTCATGGCGGCGAAAGAATCGGGCGAAGTCACGCTCAGGGCAAACAGCGGCAATATCACCAGGGGCAGACAGAGAAACAATAGCGCCCCGCTGGCGCGATGCAGAATGGACGATTTGCCCGCGAGCGGCAGCCGGTAGCTCAGGATCTGGGAGATGCTGAGGTTGCGGAACTGCGGACGCGGCTTGGAAGCTGAGTCGGACATATGAGCCTCGGATTTATGACAAGTAACTTTTTGGGCAAAGAGCAGCCAGTATTTTCGCCGATTGAAGGGGCTGTATCAAATCAGTACGACATTGCCGGCAAAACCCTTTTTAATTCAAACTGTTTCTGTAATGGAAGTGCTCGGTCAGGTACAGACCGCGGCGCAATTCCATGGGGCGATCGCCGTAGGTATAGGAAACGCGCTCGACCTGCAGCAGCGGTTCGTCTTGCGGCACCTGCAGCAGTTCGGCTGCTTCGGCGCCGGCGCGCACCGCCTTGATCTTTTCTTCGGCGCGCACCATGCTGACCCCGAACTCGGATTCGAACAAGGCATACAGCGGGCCGCGGTAGCGCGCCAGGGATTCGGCCGTCAGGCCGCGGAACACCGAGCCCGGCAGCCAGATGTCGTCCAGTATGGTGGGCACCTGGTCGAAAGACAGCACGCGGCGCAAGTTGACCACGGTTTCGGACAGGCGCAGGTCGAGCAGGCGGGCGATGTCGGGCGCCGACTTGACGCGCCGGCATTCCAGGATGCGGCTGCCGGATACCGGCGGCTTGCCCTGGTCGGGGGTAAGCCGCAGGAAGCGAAAGCGCACCCGCGCCTCGTTGTGGGTGGCGACGAAAGTGCCTTTGCCCTGGCGCCGCAGCAGCAGGTTTTCGGCCGCCAGTTCATCGATGGCCTTGCGCACCGTGCCCTGGCTGACCTGGAACCGCGCAGCCAGATCGAATTCGCTGGGTATGGCTTCGCCCGGCTTCCATTCCCCGCGATCCAGGCTTTGCAACAGCAGGCCTTTGATCTGCTGATACAGAGGACTGAAAGCCGCGCTGCCGGCCGCCCGCTGGGCGCCCGGACTGCGATCGGACAAGGGGATGTCTGGCATTATGGACTGGAACCGGGCAGCGAGCCCGCCATTGGAAACACCCGCCATTTTCGCACGTAGCAGCGCGCCTGTCTAACACTCTTATATAAGATACAAGAATGTTTGACGTTAACGTCAATTTCCACTAATCTTCGGCCACGCGGGCATGCCCCGCGGCCGAGGCGCGCAACGCCGGTGCAACGCAGTCCGTAGCGGGCGGCGGGCAGCGGCGGCAGGCCGGGCATCTTGCGCGCACACACGCGTCCCGGGCCGCTTGCGCGCCATCGCAAAGGATTAAACTGTTGGGTGTTTTTCTTTCCACCCATCATTCATCTACCGGAGATAGTTCATGTCCAAACCCGCCCTGCGCGTCGCCGTCACCGGCGCAGCCGGCCAGATCGGCTACGCCCTGCTGTTCCGCATCGCCTCCGGCGAAATGCTGGGCCGCGATCAGCCCGTCATCCTGCAACTGCTGGAAATTCCCGACGAGAAAGCCCAGAAGGCCCTCAAGGGCGTCATGATGGAACTCGACGACTGCGCGTTCCCGCTGCTGGCCGGCATGACTGCGCACAGCGACCCGCGCGACGCCTTCAAGGATGCCGACGTGGCCCTGCTGGTGGGCGCGCGTCCGCGCGGCCCCGGCATGGAACGCAAAGACCTGCTGCACGTCAATGCGCAGATCTTCACCGCCCAGGGCAAGGCCCTGAACGACGTGGCCAGCCGCAACGTCAAGGTGCTGGTAGTGGGCAACCCCGCCAACACCAATGCCTACATCGCCATGAAGTCGGCGCCCGACCTGCCGGCCAAGAATTTCACCGCCATGCTGCGCCTGGATCACAACCGCGCGCTGTCGCAACTGGCAGCCAAGTCGGGCAAGGCCGTGGCCGACATCGAAAAGCTCATCGTCTGGGGCAACCACTCGCCCACCATGTACCCCGACTACCGCTACGCCACGGTCGGCGGCCAGAGCCTGGCCAAGCTGATCAACGACGACAAGTGGAACCGCGACACCTTCATCCCCACCGTGGGCAAGCGCGGCGCCGCCATCATCGAGGCGCGCGGCCTGTCTTCGGCCGCCTCGGCCGCCAACGCCGCCATCGACCACGTGCACGACTGGATCCTGGGCAGCGACGGCAAGTGGGTCACCATGGGCGTGCCCTCCGACGGTTCCTACGGCATCCCCGAAGGCATCATCTACGGTGTGCCCGTCACTACCGTCAACGGCGAATACACCCGGGTCACCGGCCTGGAAGTCGACGCCTTCTCGCGCGAGCGCATGGACTTCACCTTGAAGGAACTGCTCGAAGAACGCGATGGCGTGAAGGATCTGCTGAAGTAAAGCAGAGACAAGCGCAAAGGCCCGGCAGCGGGCCTTTGCTTTGTCACCGCGCGGGACGGCAGTCCCGCGGAAGGAAATGACGGCCGGGCGCACCGCAAGCGTTGCGCCCCATGCCCGCGGCCGCCGCCGCAAGACTGCGGCCGGCGGCGACGGCGCAAGTGCCGCCGCTCGTACGCAAAGACCCTGTGCGGCCGCGCCCGAGCGGCCTCGGCCCACGCGCCGCAGGACGGATTCCATCGACCTTTAGGAGTTGAGACATGGCTAGCAAAGCACCCAAGACCTCTACCCCCGCCCCCGCCTTCAAGCCCAAGAAATCGGTGGCGCTGTCGGGCGTTGCGGCCGGCAACACCGCGCTGTGCTCGGTGGGCCGCAGCGGCAACGACCTGCACTACCGCGGCTACGACATCCTGGACATCGCCGACACCTGCGAATTCGAGGAAATCGCCCACCTGCTGATCCACGGCAAGCTGCCCACCAAGGCCGAGCTGGCCGCCTACAAGCAGAAGCTGCGCAAGCTGCGCGGCCTGCCCGCCCAGCTGCAGAACGTGCTGGAATCGCTGCCCGCGGCCAGCCACCCCATGGACGTGATGCGCACCGCGGCTTCCGTGCTGGGCTGCGTGCTGCCCGAGAAGGACGACCACAACGCGCCGGATGCGCGCGACATCGCCGACCGCCTCATGGCCAGCCTGGGCTCGGCGCTGCTGTACTGGTACCACTACAGCCACAACGGCCGCATCATCGACGTGCAGACCGAGGACGACAGCATCGGCGGCCACTTCCTGCACCTGCTGCACGGCGCCGAGCCCAGCGGCGACTGGGTGCGCGCCATGCACACCTCGCTGATCCTGTACGCCGAGCACGAATTCAACGCCTCGACCTTCACTTGCCGCGTCATCGCCGGCACCGGCTCGGACATGTACTCGGCGCTGGTCGGCGGCATCGGCGCGCTGCGCGGGCCCAAGCACGGCGGGGCCAACGAGGTCGCCTTCGAGATCCAGAAGCGCTACGACTCGCCCGACGAGGCCGAGGCCGACATCCGCCGCCGCGTCGAGAACAAAGAAGTCGTCATCGGCTTCGGCCACCCGGTCTACACCGTCTCCGACCCGCGCAACAAGGTCATCAAGGAAGTCGCCCGCAAGCTCTCGCGCAAACAGGGCAGCACCAAGATGTACGACATTGCCGA
>NZ_NJIH01000010.1 GCF_002209565.1 Candidimonas nitroreducens | reverse complement strand
GAGCGCTGGTACCAGTCCTTTATCCGGCAACGGGTTTCGGAACTGTCAGGCCGAAGTTGTCCTCAGGTGCTGGGCATCGATGAGCATTTCTTTAGCCATAAGAAGGGTTATGCCACCACGCTAGTCGATTTGAGGCACCACAAGGTGTTCGATGTGGTGCTGGGCCGCTCCGCGGCAAGCCTGCACGGCTACTTGAAGCGTTTACCGGGCCGCGAGCACGTGCGCGTGATTGTGATGGACTTGTCCGAGACCTATCGACGCATTGCCCAGCAGTACTTTCCCAACGCCATGATTGTGGCGGATCGCTTTCATGTCGTTCGACTGGTGAACCAGCATTTTCTGAGGCTCTGGCAGCAGCACGATCCTGAGGGGCGCAAGAACCGGGGCTTGTTGAGCCTGATGCGTCGCCATCACTGGCATCTGTCCTCCGTGCAAAAGGAGCGGTTGCACCAATACCTGGCTCAATCGCCCGTGCTGCGGGCGCTGTACTTTGCCAAACAGCAACTGAACGGGTTTCTGGTCATGAAGAGCCTGAAGGCCAAGCGGGCCAAGCAGATGCTGCCCCAGTTCCTGGCCCTGATCCGTCAGTTTGAACAAAGCCCGGCCAAGGCGCTGGCCGCTACGCTACTATCGTGGCTCGAGCCCATCGTGCGCATGTGGCGCTTCACCAAGTCCAATGGGATCACCGAAGGCTTCCACACGAAGATGGAAATGCTCTCGCGCCGGGCGTATGGCTTCAGGAATTTTGAGAATTACCGCATGCGGGTCTTGGCCCAGTGCGGTTGGAACGGGGTGATTAACCGAGTGTAATGAATGCTCTGATCCCCGATTATGGGGTAGAGCCCAAAATTGGAGGCGCGACTCGGAATCGAACCGGGGTACACGGATTTGCAATCCGCTGCATAACCACTCTGCCATCGCGCCGGCAAACGCCCGCAGGAAGGCAGACGTATTAGAAGCCCGGGATGCTTTCCCGGAAGTAGGCGGCAACCCGTAGGGAGAATCGCCTAAAGCCCGCTATTCTACACCAATTTGGAGGCGCGACTCGGAATGGGATAGCCGGCCGCAGTGGAGGGTGAGGTGGGCTGCGGGCCTGGCGCCCGGAGTTGTGGCTATGTGGGTAGATCAACGGGCACGGAGTCGAGGGCTTATATGGTGGAGTCTGCCTGCTTTGCTTTTGCGAGGAAGGCGCGAGATGAAGTGTTGAGGTGAGACGGCCTGTTCAGGCACTATTTCCGCCGGCCGCTCTCCTGAACGGCCGGCAACGCATTTCCGCGTTGGTTATTGAGTAATTGTGATGATACTGCTTGAAGCTGCAGGGTTTATTTTGCCCAGATCTATCGGCTTGTCCAAGCCAAGGGCCGCCGAGACGGCCTTGTCATGAATGTCGACACCGTGTTTCTGTAAAGAGTTTAGTACATCGGCCAATAATTGAGCTTTTAGTGCGGGGCTCGACGATACCTTGGCTTTGAATCTTTTGAGCTCGTCTGACATTGCTACTCTCCTATATAGTTGGCGATTAATTTTTTCATTTTTTCCGTGCCGTACTTGCCCTCCACGTGATGGAACAAATCATTTATTTTCTCTATTTCGTAGTTGGAAAAAAACTGATTGATTTCATCCGTCAATTCTTTGGATTTGAAAATCTTGTTGCAGAAGCTGCAAGGCCCTTGGCATCCGTCTACCGGGGGTAGTTTTGCGAAAAGGGCAGGATCTCTGGCCTTAATGATTTCGTAGACGCGGCCGAACCCCTCGCGCTTCATCATCCGGAACTTGAGCGAGCCTTCCACCCGGCTCCAAATGATTTTCAAGGGCTCGGAAAAGGCATTTCCAATTGCTATTCCGGGCGTGGCACGATTGAATGTCGAACAGCATGGGTAAGCCATTCCGTCATAAAAGACAACCAGATCGTGATTGATTCTGCGATAGCAGGCCAAGGAATTTATGTCTGTCGATTCTATGGCGTTGTCCCACTTCGTGGCTCGCCCTACTTTGGCCACGAATCTGGAATGGATCGTGAGCAACGGGGAAGTTGGAAAATTTTTGAAATACTCATGCATGGTCTCTTCTGTCTTGAACGTTCCAACCACGTGAGTTTCAATGCCCGATTCGACGAATAATGTTGCAGCCCTTTCGACTGCCTTGCGGCTCACGAACTCTTCGTGACTCGGATCGCAACTTATATTGGCGCGGCGGATTCCATTATTGACCATGAACTCGATCCGACTGGACGCCTCGTTGGGATTTTCTGCCCAGGGTGCTGCCGTTGCAATCGTAAACGGCAGTTTTACATTGCAAGCGGCTCGCATCAATTCGGATACTTCCGCCCAATACCAAAGCGGCTCGCCGCCAGTAAGGCCAAGGCACGTAATGGAAGGTATCTCGGAGGCTTCGTTTACGAGCCGAATAGCATGCTCCAACGGCATTTTTTCCGATCGCTTGGGGTGGCAGCCATAACAGCAGAAGTCGCATTTGAGCGGACACGTCATGGTGTAATTCAGAACGAGAGTATCCCGTTCTTTTGGGCCTTCGGTAGAAGTCGGATCGTCCCACATAGCTGCCCCCTCAGTCTCGATATAGCGGTCAGGCGGGAGTCCGCCGATCGCAAAACCAGCCCGTGCTCGCAGGCCCGGGTTGTTATTTATGTTGCAGCTCGGCCGGCAAAGCGAAGATTAATTTTTTAGAAATTACGTTTTTTATATTCAAATCGAATCTTTGTCACAAATCCTCGGATATTTATGACGCTGTGCTGCATGATGCTGCTTAATTATTACTGATGCTGCAAAGTCTATCGTGGAATTTGCAGGGTTTATAGAAATTTTGGTGACAAGTGGTTAATTAGATTTCCATGTTTTTCAAAATGCCGGACGTGATGTCAATGGCCGGGACAAGGCCGAACGTGGAAGCCCGGAAAATTTATCGGCCTTGCCACCGCTACGGCAAGGTGTCTGCGCGCGGCAAGCGGGGCGATCCGGTAAAAATCGCCTATGGGCTGCAGTCTGTCGAGGGATGCTGCTGGAAGCCCGCCGTTCGGCGTCGATTGACACTAGCAGCTCGAAGCGGGCCTGGCGTTTCCGGCCGGGCAATTGCGGTGGTTCGAGGCCCTTGGCGTGAAATCCGCTCACGTGGAACGGTCAGGCCCGCGCCCGCGCGCCCGGCGGGCTTGCAGTCAGTGAGCTGCTAGGGCTGTCGCGGATACAAAGGCTACTCCCCGGCGCGGCAGGCGCAACGATATGGCGGCGGCCACGAACAGCAGGGCGCCGGCCGTGCCGAATGCGACCAAGTGCGTGTGGAAGTGTTCGTAGGCCCAGCCGCCTAGCCAGGAGCTGATGGTGCCGCCTATCTGGTGGCTGACGTAGGCCAGGCCATAGAGCACGCCCACGAGCCGCGTGCCATATACGTCGGCCAGTATGGCCGAAGACAGCGCCACGCTGCCTGCCCAGACGACCCCGCCGATGGCGGCTACGCCGTACAGCTGCCAGGGCGACACGGCTTCGACCAGGCCGAAGAAGCCCAGGCCGCGCACGATGTAGATGGTGGCCAGGATGCTGCGCCGCTGCACCACGTCGGACAGCTTGCCCAGCCCCAGTGAGCTGAGTATGGCCATCAGGCCGATCAGGGCGATGCCGAATGAGCTGGTATGGGCACTGAAGCCGTGATCCATCAGCATGGGCATGCCGTGGGTGCCCAGCAGGTTCATGCTGAATCCGCAGGCGAACAGGCCGAAGACGATTTGCCAGAAAGGTGCGGTGTGCACGGCTTCGCGCAGGCTGAGTGGTGCTGCCGCGGGCGGGGCGCTGCGCACGGGCTGCGGGCTGCGCGCGGTGCTGTTCTTGGCGGCTGGGCGGTCGCCTATGTCGCCTGGCAGGTCGGCATTTTCCGGCGCCTGCTCGCGGATGACCCACAGCGCACTGGGAATGGCGGCCAGCGCGTAGAGCAGGGCGAAGCCGGCCATGGTTTCGCGCCAGCCGAGTGTGTCTATAGCCGAGGTGAAGACCGGGGTAAGGATGGCGATGCCGGCCATGGAACCGGCCGACAGGGAGAACAGCGCCATGCCGCGCTGGCGTATGAACCAGCGGCTGATGATGGGGGTGAAGGTGACGGGGCTGGCCAGGGCCAGGCCGACCGACAGGCCTACGCCGAACGACAGCAGCAGCCCGACCCAACTGGTGGCCAGCACCGTTCCGGCCACCGAGGCCGCGACGACCACGGTGCCCACCAATAAGACGTTACGGGTGCCCCAGGTGCTGACGAGCTGGCCGACCGCGGGCATCGACAGGCCGTACACCATCATGCCCACGGCCACGATGGAGGACAGCTCGCTGCGATCCAGCCCCAGGTCGTGCGCCATGGGCAGGAAGAAGGGGCCGATGCTCAGCCGCAGGCCGACCGTCAGCAGGGTCAGCACGGTTGCCGAGGCGACGATGGCCCAGCCGAAATAAATACCCTTGTGTTCGACCCTGGCCATGCTGCTTTCCCTTCCCTGGTTTTTCTGCTGCCCGCAGGATGCGGGCGTTGTCTGTAAAGGCTACCACGAACCGGCCCGCGATACCCGGGCCGCAATGTCGGGCAATGGCAAGTGCGGACGTGACATGCGGCTGTTTGAAGAAGGCCTATGTCGATGCGCCGGGAATAGCCTGTCTTGAATTTTATAGACGATCGGTCTATTTTATTGCATAATTCCAAAAGCAGCAGCAAGACCGGGCCGGCAAGCGGCCCGGCAGGGCGCAAGCCTTGCTGCGCGAGCCTGTAATACAAAGGAGCCGACGCATGCCCGGTACGCCCGCCGCACAGTCCGCCGCAGCGCGTACCCCTGTGGCGCCCGGCAGCCCGCAGGCGCCGGGCGCGCCGCGGCGCCGCGGCCGGCCGGCCCGCGACGATGCCGCGCATGCCGACGTGCGCCAGAACCTTTTGCGCACCGGTGTGGCGGTGCTCACCGAACAGGGTTTTGCCGCCGTCGGCATCGATGCGATTCTGCGTTCGGCCGGGGTGCCCAAGGGCTCTTTCTATTACTACTTCGACAGCAAAGAGGCCTTTGGGCTGGCGCTGATCGATGCCTATGCGGAATATTTCGCCGCCAAGCTGGATCACTGGTTCCTGGATGAGTCCTGTGCGCCGCTGGCGCGTCTGCGCAATTTCGTCGACGACGCCAGGCAAGGCATGGCGCGCTATGAATTTCGCCGCGGCTGCCTGGTCGGCAACCTGGGGCAGGAAATGGGCTCCTTGCCGGAATCATTCCGCAGCCGCCTGCTGGAAGTGTTTGCCGACTGGCAGCGGCGCACTGCCGCGTGTCTGCGCGCGGCGCAGGCCGTGGGCGAAATCGCCGCAGGCATCGACTGCGGGCGCCTGGCGGCATATTTCTGGGCGGGCTGGGAAGGCGCGGTTCTGCACGCCAAGCTCGAGCGCGGCCCTAGGGCATTGGATATTTTCGCTGAAGGTTTTTTCGCTTGTGCGGGCGCGGCTTCCTATGCAGCCGCCCCGGCATCCCCACCATTACGCAAATCGGCAAATCGCCGCTAAAGAAAGGAGCAAGCAGTGTTCAAGGCAATACTCATAGATAAGGCGGACAGCGGCCAAAACGTTGCGCTGACAGACATCGAGGACGAGCGCCTGCCGGCCGGCAGCGTTACCGTGCGCGTGGCGTATTCCACGCTGAACTATAAAGATGCGCTGGCCATTACAGGCAAGTCGCCCATCGTGCGCAGCTACCCCATGGTGCCCGGCATCGACTTTGCCGGCGTGGTGGAGCATTCCGACGACCCGCAATACCAGGCCGGCGACCAGGTCGTGCTGAATGGCTGGGGCGTGGGCGAGAAGCATTGGGGCGGCCTGGCGGGCAAGGCGCGCGTCGACGGCGGCTGGCTGGTGCCGTTGCAGGCGCCGTTCACGCTGCGTCAGGCCATGGGCATAGGCACCGCCGGCTACACGGCGATGCTGTGCGTAATGGCCCTGGAACGCAACGGCGTCAAGCCCGAATCCGGCGAGGTGCTGGTGACGGGCGCCGCCGGCGGGGTAGGCAGTGTGGCGGTGGCCATACTGGCCAAGCTGGGCTATACGGTGGCGGCGGTGACGGGGCGGCCGCAGGAATCGGACTACCTCAAGGCGCTGGGCGCGCACGAGATCCTCGACCGCGCGCAGTTCAGCGAACCCGGCAAGCCTCTGGCCAAAGAGCGCTGGGCGGGCGCTGTGGATGTGGCGGGCGGCCACGTGCTGGCCAATGTCTGCGCCGCCATGCGCTATCGCGGCACCGTGGCGGCCTGCGGCCTGGCCGCGGGCATGGCTTTCCCGGCTACCGTTGCGCCGTTCATATTGCGCGGGGTCACGCTGGCCGGCGTGGACAGCGTGATGTGCCCCAGGGCCGACCGCCTGGAAGCCTGGCGCCGCCTGGCCAGCGATCTCGACCCTGCCAAGCTCGATGGGCTGACGCGCGACATAGCGCTGGACGGCGTCATCGCCGCGGCCGGGGAAATGGTGCAGGGGCGTATCCGCGGCCGCGTCATCGTGCCGGTCGGCGGAGATTGAGCCCGCGCCGCCAACGTCAGAGGCCGGCGCCGTTCGCCGGCCTTCCGTACCCACCAGGCATCAGAGTTTTGAAGGCTATCATGACACAAAGCACAACCCCGGCCATAGGCCGATTCCCCATACCGGCATTGTCCGATCTGCCCGAGGACATCCGCACGCGCATCCTGGCCGTGCAGGAAAAGTCCGGATTCATTCCCAATGTATTCCTGGTGCTGGCGCATCGGCCGGACGAGTTCCGGGCTTTCTTTGCCTATCACGATGCGCTGATGGACAAGCCCGGCAATCTCAGCAAGGCCGAACGCGAAATGATCGTGGTGGCCACCAGCAATGCCAACCAGTGCCAGTATTGCGTGGTGGCGCACGGCGCGATTCTGCGCATACGCGCCAAGAACCCGCTGATTGCCGACCAGGTGGCCGTCAACTACCGCAAGGCCGACATTACCGCGCGGCAGAAAGCCATGCTGGACTTCGCCATGAAGGTGTCGGCCAGCGCCTACGCGGTAAATGATGCCGACACAGCGGTCTTGCATGGGCACGGCTTCGATGATGAAGACGTCTGGGACATTGCCGCCATCGCGGCTTTCTTCGGCCTGTCCAACCGCCTGGCCAACGTCACCAGCATGCGGCCCAACGACGAGTTCTACGCGATGGGCCGCTGAATCGGGCGGGGTGTATCGGCCAAGGTGTATCGATCTGGGGTAAGCCGGAGTTAGACAGCTTAACTTGCAAGTTAAACTTGCAAGTTGTACTGTTGAGCTTCGCCCCTGTCGGCGCGCAGCGTGTCGGTGCTTCGGGGGCGTTGCGAGAAATGAAATGCCGACCCCGATACCCGAAGCCGCAGTCATCGATTTCGTCCAGGCCCTGGGCATGCTGGTGCGCCGCATGCGTGCGGCGGCCGCCACGCAGGAACTTTCCCTGACCGAGTCCGTGGTCATGGCGCGGCTGGAAAGAGAAGGCCCCGCGACCATCGCCGAGCTGGCCCGGGCCGAGGGCATGAAGCCCCAGTCCATGGGGGCGGCCGTCGCCACCCTCGAGGACAGGGGCATCGTCGAGCGCCGGCCGCATCCCACCGACGGGCGCCAGCAGCATATCCGGCTCACCACTCGCGGCGCCGCCGTGCGCAAAAGCACGGGCGATGCCAAGCGCAGCTGGCTGGCCCAATCCATGAGCCGCCTGGACGCGGCGGATCGGGACACGCTGCTGGCGGCCGGGCGCATCATGCGGCGCCTGGCGGAAAGCGAATGAGGCTGCGCAGCTCACCGCCAAGGGCACAGGCGGCACCCTCCGGCCCCGATGCCTCGGATCGCATCGATCCGCAGGTATGGCGAGTCGCGGTGGTGGTCTTTCTCGGGCCCTTCATGACACAGCTGGACTCGACCGTCGTGAATCTGTCGCTGTCGGCCATCCACCAGGATCTGCATGCTTCGATCTCGGCCACGCAATGGGTCGTCAGCGGCTATTTGCTGGCGCTGGCGCTGATGCTGCCGATGAGCGGCTGGCTGGTCGACCGCGTCGGCGCCAAGCGCCTGTACCTGGCCTGTTTCTCGGCATTCACGCTTACCTCGCTGCTGTGCGGCGCTTCGCGCACTATTGACGAACTAGTCTGCGCCCGGGTGCTGCAGGGCATGGCGGGCGGGATCCTGGCGCCCATGACGCAGATGATGATGGCCCGGGTGGCCGGCAGGCACATGGCGCGGGTCATGGGCTATACCGTCACGCCGGTGCTGATTGCGCCGATACTCGGGCCGGTGCTGGCCGGGGCGATTCTGAAATACGCCTCGTGGCCCTGGCTGTTTTTTCTCAACCTGCCGATAGGGGTGCTGGGTGTGGGCCTGGCGGCGGCGCTGCTGCCCAGCGATGCGTCCACCATCCGCAAGCGTCCGTTCGATCTGCTGGGCTTTGCGCTGATCGCGCCTGGGCTGGCAAGCTTTCTGTATGGCCTGGAGCTGGCCACGCATCGGCAAGGGGGCGCGGCGCTCTTGGCCGGTGTGGCGCTGGTGGCAGTGTTCATCTGGCATGCCAGGCACAAGGCCGGTGCCGCGCTGATCGACCTGCGCCTGTTCCGCGGGCGCGTGTTCGGGGCGGCGGCCACGACCCAGTTCTGGGCCAACGGCCTGGCTTTTTCCAGGCAGTTCCTGATTCCGCTGTACCTGATCAGCGGCTGCGGCTTGTCCGCGCCGGCGGCGGGCTGGACGATGGCGGCCATGGGCTTCGGCATGATGTGCTCATTCCCGATGCTGGGCACGCTTACGGAAAAATTCGGCTGCCGCGCGGTGTCGGCCGGCGGTTCGTTCCTGGCCATGCTGGGCATGCTGCCTTTTCTGTGGATGGTGCACAGCCAATATTCGCCGACCCTGGCGGCGGTATGCCTGTTCATTACAGGCATAGGGCAGGGCACGATCAATATCCCCTCGGTTTCGGCGGCCTATGCTTCGGTGGCGCGCGACCGGCTGGCCGTGGCCAATACCGCCATCAACATCGTCCAGCGGCTGGGCGGCCCGGTGGCGGTGACCGTCATGGCTATCGTCATGTCGCTGGCTCAGACGCAGACGCAACAGGCCAGCGTGGATGCGCATTCGTTCATGACGCCGTTCGCGCTGCTTATCGCCCTGAACCTGCTGGTCTTCGCGGCCGCCTGCCGTTTGCCGGTGTGGATACATCAAGCCGAGGCGGCTTGAGCATCGCCGGCGGCACTGAGCGGCGCAATGCGGAGGGCAGCCGGCCGGCGGCCTCGCGCGTCGCCGGCGCCTTGCGGCTTCTTCAGCGTATGCCTGCGCGCATGAACGACTGTACGAACTGGCGCTGGAACAGCAGGAACGCGATCAGCAGCGGTGCCGCGCTAAGCAGCGTGGCGGCGGTGATCACCGACCAGTCTATGCCCTGGTCTGACGAGGCGAAGACCTGCAGGCCCACGGTGATGGGGCGCGTGTTCACCGACTTGGTGATGATCAGGGGCCACAGGAAATTGTTCCAGTGGTAGCTGACCGACACCAGCCCGTAGGCGATATAGATGGGCTTGGCCAGCGGTACATAGACGCGCATCAGGATCTGCCAGCGGCTGGCGCCTTCCACGCGCGCGGCTTCTTCCAGTTCGCGCGGCACGGTCTTGAAGGTCTGGCGCAGCAGGAAGATGCCGAACGCCGAGGCGAAATAGGGCAGGCCGATGGCGAAGATGGTGTCGTTCACGCCCAGCCAGCTCATGGCGCGGTAGTTCTCGACAATCAGCACATCGGGCATGATCATCAGCTGCAACAGCACCAGCATGAACATCAGGTCGCGGCCTTTGAATTCAAAGCGCGCGAAGGCGTAGGCGGCCAGAGTGCAAAGCACGAATTGCGCCGCCAGCACCATGGTGACCAGCAGGAAGGTGTTGACGAAATAGCGCGCGAACGGGGCGGCTTCCCAGGCGGCGGCGAAATTGGCCAGGGTCAGCGGCGCCGTCAGGTCGAAGTGCGCGGCGTAGGCCGAAGGGTGGAACGCCGCCCACACGGCGTACAGCAGCGGCAGGAACCACAGCAGACCCAGCAGCCATGCCCCCAGGGTATCGAGTGCGTTCGTCTTCATTGGTAATGGGTCTTGCGGTCGAGCCAGCGGAAGTTCACCAGCGCCGTTACGGCCAGGATCACCAGCAGCACCACGGTCAGCGTGGCCGCGTAGGAAGAATCCCAGAAGCGGAAGCCCGTCTGGTAAATGTAGAACAGCAGCAGCATGGTGGCGTTGTCGGGGCCGCCGCTGGTCATGACCACGATCTGGTCGACCACGCGGAAGGCGTTGATCAGCGCGTTGATCAGCACGAACAGCGTGGTGGGCATCAGCAGCGGCAGCAGCACGCGCCAGAAGTACTGCCAGCGCGAGGCGCCTTCCAGCAGCGCGGCCTCGCGCACCGAAGGCGAGATCTGTTGCAGCGCCGCCAGGTAGAAGATCATGAAGAACCCGGCTTCCTTCCAGATGGTCACCGCCATTACCGCCGGCAGCGCCGTGGTGCGGTCGCCCAGCCAATTGACCGGGGGCAGGCCCAGCAGGTGGCCGATCTGCGCCAGCAGGCCGTACTGCGGCGTGTAGAAGAACAGCCAGATATTGGCCACGGCCACCATGGGCAGCACCGTGGGCGTAAAGTACGCCATGCGCAGGAAGCCGCGGCCGGCCAGCTTGCTGTTGACCCAAAGGGCCATGATCAGCGCCAGGGCGATGGACAGCGGTATCGTGCCCAGCGCGAAATACAGGTTGTTCCAGAGCGCCTTCCAGAATACCGGGTCGTCGAGCATGGCCGAATAATTGTCCAGGCCGACGAAGTGCATCGGCCGGCCCGCCTTGGGCGTGGAATAGAAGCTATGCCACAAGGTGGACAGGGCCGGGTAGTGCGTGAAGGCGATCAGCAGCACCATGGCCGGCAAGAGCAGCAGCCAGCCGTATACCGCGTTCATGCCATTGCGTAGCTTCATGCCGCCGAGCCTCCCGCGCTTGCTTACTCTTACTTATACGAACGCAGGATGCGGTTGGCGCCGGCCTGGGCGTCTTCCATGGCCTGCTTGGGCGTCTTGGCGTTGGTGACCACGGCCTGCAGGTTGTCGTTCAGCAGCTTGGTCACGCGCTGGTTGTCGTGGGTGGAAAATTCCGCCACGCTTACCGCCAGTTGGTCGCGCGCCACCAGCGCCTGCGGCACTTCCTTGACGTAGGCCTTCATCTTGTCGGTTTCCCAGGCCGGCTTGGTCACCGCCACATAGCCGGTGTCGATGCTCCATTGCGCCGCGTTCTCGGGGCTGGTCATCCACTTGGCGAACTTGAAGGCGGCCTGCTGCTGTTCCGGCGTGGACTTCTTGAATATATAGAAGTTGCCGCCGCCCGTGGGGCTGCCGCCCTGCTTGGCCTTGGGCATGGGCGCCACGCCGAAGGCGAATTTGGCGTTCTTGCGCACATTGGTCAGGTTGCCCGTGGTCGTCCACATGATGGCGGTCTTGCCCAGCAGGAAGTCTTGCGGTGTGGTGCCCCAGTCTATGGTGCCGGTGGGCATGACCTTGTACTTGTAGGCCAGGTCGTGCCAGAACTGCAGGGCCTCGATCACGGCGGGCTTGTCCAGGTAGACCTGGTTGCCCTCGGAGTTCATCAAGATGGCCTTGTTGGGCGTGGTCAGCGCCTGGAACAGCCAGTAGGCGAAGGCGCCGCCCGAGGGGATTTCCAGGCCCCATTGGGTTACCTGGCCGTCGCTGCCGCGCTTGGTCAGTTTCTTGGCGTCGGCCACCAGTTCGTCCCAGGTGCCCGGCGCATGGTTCGGATCCAGGCCGGCCTGCTTGAACAGATCCTTGTTGTAGTACATGACGATAGTCGAGCGCTGGAACGGCACGCCCCAGGTCTTGCCGCCGGTGCGGCTGTTCTGCATGAACGCGTCGTAGAAACTGTTCAGCCACTTCTTGTCGTCGTCGGTCTTGACGAAGCCGTCGATGGGCTCGATGGCCCCTTCGTCGATCAGGGTGAACATGTCGGTCGACAGCAGCACCGCCACCTGCGGTGGGTTGCCGCCTTTCTGCGCGGTCAGCGCCTTGGCGACGGAATCCTGGTATGAACCGGAGTAAATTGCCTTGACCTTGATGTCGGGGTTGGCCTTTTCGAAGCCGGCCACGGCCTGGTCGACGATCTTCGTGATCGGGCCGCCCACGGCCACCGGATAATAGAATTCCAGCTCGACCTGCTTGGCCTGTGACCATGCCGGCAAGGTGCCCAGGGCGCCCGCCAGGCCCAGCGCGAGGGTTTTCAGAACGATGCGTCGCATATGTGGTTCCCCTTGGTGGTTTATGAGCCGGCCGCGATGGCCAGGCCCGAAGCGTCAAAAAAGTGCTGCTCGCGCGGGCTCCAGGCCAGCCGGATCGCCTCGCCGGGCGCGGCCCGCAGGTGTCCCGGCGTGCGCAGGGTGATGCCCGTGTTCTCGCCCACGGCGCAGACCACGATGGTGTCGGCGCCGAAGAATTCCACCCCTTCCACCCGCGCCTCGACGCCGCCCTCGGCGGCCAGCGCGATATGTTCGGGCCGCACGCCCAGCTTGCGCGCCCGGGCGCCATGCGGCGCTTCTATAGCGGCGGCGCTGCCGGCGATGCACGTGCCGGCCTCGTCCAACCGCAGCAGGTTCATGGGCGGCGTGCCGATGAAGCGCGCTGCGAATTCGGTGCGCGGGCTGGCGTAGAGCCGGTCGGGCGTGTCGTGCTGTTCGATTTGCCCGTTGCGCAGCAGCACGACGTGGTCGGCCATGCTCATGGCCTCGGTCTGGTCGTGCGTGACGTAGATCATGGTGATGCCCAGCTTCTGCTGCAGCGCCCGGATCTCGCGGCGCATCTCGTGGCGCAGCTGCGCATCCAGGTTCGACAGCGGCTCGTCCATCAGGCACACCGGGGCTTCCGAGATGACCGCGCGCCCCAGCGCCACGCGCTGCTGCTGCCCGCCCGACAACTGCGAAGGCTTGCGATCCAGCAGTTGCGTCAGGCCCAGCAGTTCGGCCACCTGTTTCAAGCGTCGGTCGAAGTCGCGCGCCGGCTCTTTGCGCACCTTCAGGCCGAACAATATGTTCTCCCGCACCGACAGGTGCGGGAATAGCGCGTAGGACTGGAACACCATCGATATGCGGCGCTTGGCGGGCGCAAGATCGGTGACGTCGCGCGAGCCGATGAGTATGCGCCCCGACGTGGGCGTGTCCAGCCCGGCGATCATGCGCAGCGTGGTGGACTTGCCGCAGCCCGACGGCCCCAGCAGCACGGTGAACGTGCCCGCGGGGACTTCGAAGCGGATATTGCTGACGGCGGCCGGAGCGTTGCCGTATTGCTTGGTGATATCGTCTAGGACTACGGATGACATGGCGGCAGGGGAACGGCCTTAGGCCGGCAAAGATGGGCCCGCACGCTGCACCTTCGGCTTGCTGCCCCCCAGGGGGGCGCTTTTTGCCTTGGGGCGGCCCGGCGGCGAAAGAGGAGAAGCCAGGTAACTGACCACGGCGTGGTGCGTGACGGTTGCGCCGGGGCGCACCCAGTGCACGTGGTAGCCCGGCGGCTCGGCATTGGACGTCAGCCGCCCATGCTCGCGCAGATCGAGTTCGACCTGGTGGGCGGTGCCCGGACATGTGCTGGCCAGGGTGTTGCCGACTCGGCACACGATGCTGCGGTGCATGTGCCCGCACAGCACGCGCTCGATATTGGAATGCTGCGCAATGATGCGCGCGAATTCTTCGCGGCCGGCAAGTATACCCAGGGCATCCATCGGTAATATGCCGGTGTCGAAAGGAGGGTGGTGCATGATCACTACCGTGGTCTGGTCGGGCTTTTCGGCCAGCCGATCCGCCAGCCACTGCAGGCGTGCCGGGCAGAGTTCACCGTGATGGCGGCCCGGCACCGTGGAGTCGAGCGCCACGATGCGCACCGGCCAGTTGTCGTCGACGTACTGGATGAACTCGCCGCCGCTGCGCAGGTAGGCGTGCTCGGGGAAGGCCTCGCGCAATGGTTCCCGACTGTCGTGATTGCCGGCGATCAGCAGATACGGAATTTCCAGCTTGCCCAGCGCCGCATGCAGCATCGCGTATTCGGCCGGTAGCCCGTTATTGGTCAGGTCGCCCGTTACCACCACCAGATCGGGGCGCGGTTCAAATCGGTTCAAGTCGTCGATGGCGAGTTCCAGGTGATCGACCGCCATGACGCCGTCGGGGCCTGGCCGTTCCTGGATATGCAAGTCACTGATCTGGGCAATCAGCACTGTGGCACCTCTAGTTTTAGCGAGACACAGGCCCCGCGTCAGTCACCGCCGTACATTGCATGCCGCGCCGCTTGCGGGGGCATTTCCAGCAGTTGGCCGGCGCGGTGGCCTGCAAGTGTTTGAAAACGATTTCATTTATTTTATCCTTGAAGTATGACGGCGATATTGCAGTAGTTACCCTAATGCAGCAGTTGCCGAATTGGGTGGGGGAAGCTTCCAGTCCTTGCGAAGAATAGGCTTTGCGACACGTTGCGGCTGATTCTCGATTCCCTGCTTTTCATTAGCATTCGCACAGAACAAGGAAGATTCTCAAGAGTCTCGCCGATCTTCTGCTTCTTTGGCCTGAGCCCGAGTGGGGCTTCGAACAAACTTACAGAAACGGCAATTGGTCTAGGCCAACAGAAAAATCCGCTTTTCCGAAAAGCGCCTCCTCAATCACGCCTTTGTTCAAGCCGGGTGCGAAAAAATGCATGAATTCATAGATGTAGCCGCGCAGAAAGCTATGCTTGCGCAGCACCAAATTGATCATGCTGGGCTGGAATAGGTGGTCGACAGGAATAGTGCGCAGAGGTGAGTCGACCTTGGGATCGAAGGCGACTGCCGCGAAAATAGCAACTCCAAGCCCAAGTTTGACGTATTCCTTGCTGACCTCTGCATCGGTTGCCGTCAGAGCGATGGAGGGCACGAGGTGATGCGCCGAGAATTCCTGGTCGACAATCCGTCGCCCGCCGTAGGCTCCATCGTAGGAAACCAAGGGGTATCGAGCCAAGGCTTCGAGGGTAAGGGGTTGGGTCGCCAGCAACGGGTGGTCGGGGCCGGTCAAGACGATGCGTCGCAGTTTGTAGCAGGGGATGAAACAGACTTCGGGGCTTGGATCCTTCACATTAGAACAAATGGCCATATCTGCCTGTCCCTGCACGACCAGGTCACTACATTCCTTGGGATTGCCTTGATGCAGGGTTAACGACACGTTGGGATACTTTGCAATGAACCGTCGAACCACGGGCGGCAGGATGTATTTGGCGTGTGTATGTGTAGTTGCGATGGTCATTTCGCCGTGCCCCGAATTGGCGATTTCGTTGCGCAGCTCGTGAATATTCTCGATCTCCTGAAGGATTCTGCGTGCGCTACGCACAATTTCTTCGCCGCGCGGCGTTACGGCCAGCACACGGTTCTGGCTACGCACGAAAACCTCGAATCCCAGCTCTTGCTCGAGTTCCTTGATATGCCGGGTAACACTCGGCTGGGATATGTACATGGCACCCGCAGCCTGGGATATTTTTAGTCCGCTATTGACGATCTCGCAGACACTGCGGAGCTGATTCAGGTTCATAGGTAGCGACCATTATTTGAACACCAAATACTGCATACATAGATTGAATTGTACTAATAACGTAGTGCTGCTTAAGATCAGTGCAGGCCAAGCCCATCCTGAAAATGGCTACGACAGCAGGAACAAACAAGTTTTTAACTTTTAACCTTGTGAGGTTCTGAAATGCTCTCCATCCGTCAGAGTTGTAGGTTGCTGGGGCTGCTTGGCGGCATATGCGCTTTGGCTCTCGTACTTGCTTCCAGTGTGCACGCCGCGGCTTCCTATCCCGATCGTCCGATCCGTGTGGTCGTGCCGTTTGCTGCGGGAGGTGGCACTGATATGTTTGGCCGCATTGTCGCCGAGAAACTCTCCAAGCTCTTGGGGCAGGCCGTCGTGGTGGAGAACCGAACGGGGGCGGGGGGGAATATTGGCGCCGGCTATGTGGCCAAAGCGGCTCCGGACGGCTATACCCTGCTGATCGGACATACGGGCACGCTGGCTATCAATCCCAATTTGTACGCCAAGATACCGTATGACCCGTTGCGCGATTTTGCTCCGATCAGCACGATTGGAGTCTCGTCGCTGGTGCTGGTGGTGCCTACCGCGTTGCCGGTTCGGAATTTGAAAGACTTGATCTCACTGGCCAAGAAAAGTCCCGGAAAATTGTTTTTTGCTTCGGGCGGCATCGGTACTGGTGAACACTTGTCGGCGGAGTTGTTCAAGAGCATGGCGAAGATCAATATCGTGCATGTGCCTTATAACGGCACATCTCACGCCATCAGTGCCCTGTTGGGCCAACAGGTGCAGATGTATATCGGGGTACTGCCGCCGCTTGTGCCTTTGATCAAAGCGGGACGCTTGCGAGCATTGGCAGTAACCAGCTCCGAGCGTTCGGACGTACTGCCGGACGTCCCGACGATGTCCGAAGCCGGGGTTCCAGGCTATGAAAGCACCCTGACTTTCGGGGTGCTTGCCCCTGCGGGTACGCCACAGGAGGTGGTCGATACATTGCACAGCGCTATCGTCCGAGGAATGGCGGCTTCCGATGTCAAAAAATCCCTGCAGACAGTTGGAGCGAGCCCCATGACTTCTTCGCCACAGAAATTCCGCTCCATTATCCAGGGCGAGATCAAGAAGTGGGGAGACGTGATTTCCTCGGCGGGCATCCCTAAAGAGTAATCGAGTAATTGGGCGGATCGGCAGCGCCTTTTAGCAATCGACGTCTATCGGAGCAGGAGTGAATGGAATTAGCTAAAGCATACGATGTGATCGTGGTGGGCGGCGGAAACGCGGCGTTATGCGCAGCATTGTCTGCGAGTGAAGAAGGCGCCAAAGTCGTTGTATTGGAGCGAGCGCCGCAATCCGAGCGCGGTGGCAATAGCTGTTATACCGAGATGATACGTTGCGTATATAACGGCGTTGAAGACATACAGGCCCTGTGCCCCGATATCAGCAGCGAAGACATCGCAATGAGTGATTTCGGCCGTTATACAGAAGACCAATTTTTCGACGACATGGCCCGCACGACGGAAAACCGCACGGATCCCGACTTGTGCGAGATCATGATCAGACAAAGCAATCCGACCATGCACTGGTTGCGCAAGAATGGGGTGAGATTCTTGCCTTATTTCGGCAAACAGGCATACAAAATCGACGGCATTTTCCGTTTTTTTGGTGGTGTCATCCTAGAACTATGGGGTGGTGGCCAAGGTTTGATGGCCGCCCTCTACAAACGGGGCGAGCAAGCCGGAGTGGACATCCGCTATGGCGCTTGGGTTCGCGAACTGATTCATGACAGTCGCGGTGTGCGAGGCGTCGTTGCCGACATGGGCGGCCAACCTGTTGAAATATTCGGCAAGGCGGTGGTGCTCGCATGTGGTGGCTTTGAGTCTAACCCCGAATGGCGCGCCCGCTACCTGGGCAAGGGTTGGGATCTGGCCAAGGTCAGAGGTACGAAATTCAATACCGGCGACGGCTTGGCAATGGCAACCCGGATTGGTGCCTCGCCTTATGGACATTGGTCAGGATGCCACGCCGTGAGCTGGGAGCGGTATGCGACCGAGTTCGGCGACATACCGACCACGCCCAGCTACTGGCGCCACAGCTATCCTTTCTCGATTATGGTCAATGCCCGCGGCGAGCGTTTCCTCGATGAGGGGGCGGATCTGCGAAATTACACTTATGCGAAATACGGTCAGATGGTGCTGGAACAGCCTGGTCACTTCGCCTACCAGATATACGATGCAAAAGTGTTGCCTCTGCTGCGGGAGGAGTACAAGAAAAAGCATGTCACAAGAGTACGGGCGCAAAGCCTCGAAGAACTCGCCCAAAAACTCGATGACGTGGATGGTGCCAAACTGCTCCAGACCATACGTGAATACAACGCCGCAATCCATACTGATCGGCCATTCCGGCCCGACATCAAGGATGGGCGGTGCACTACCGGGTTGAGCGTCCCCAAGTCGAATTGGGCCAACACCATAGACAATCCGCCATTCGAAGCCTACGCGGTTACTTGTGCCATCACTTTCACCTATGGTGGTTTGCGTATCACCAATAAGGCAGAAGTACTCAACACCAATCTTGAACGTATCGATGGCCTGTATGCCGCTGGAGAAATTGTGGGTGGCATGTTCTATTTCAATTATCCAGGAGGAACAGGGCTGATGAGCGGTGCGGTATTCGGGCGGATCGCTGGACAAAGCGCGGCTAATTTTGCTCGCGGCATACAGGTCGTCGATACCCATCATGCCGGCATGCATACGATTCCGGGTTGATTTCATTATTGGAAACCCTATGTCCGACATGCCTTCCATATTTATCGCACATCATTTTGCTGCGCCTCATCACCCCGGCTGAAAAAGTGCGGATTGAATAGGGAGCGAGACAGTGACCTTCCCGAACAGGAATTTTTCGCCGCGCGAAGCGCGCACAGCCTTGCGCGGTTTAATGAGCCGCGCTACGCCGCTGCCTATACCCGGCCCATACGATGCGCTGTCCGCACAGCTCTTGGAACGGCTCGGATTCAAGGCCATATGGGGAGGAGGCATGATAAGCACTGCGGCCACTCTAGGCACGCCCGATGTCAGTCTTCTTACGGTAACCGAGCATCTGCGCTTTTGCAGTTCGCTGGCGGAGGCAACGGGTCTGCCTGTTGTCGCCGATTGCGACAGCGGCTACGGGGATGCTTTGAACGTTGCGCGAACCGTGCAATTGTTCGACCGGGGCGGAGTTGCCGCTATTGTGATCGAAGACCAGCGCAGCCTGAAGCAGGCATCGCTCTATGACGGCAGTCGCTCGCTGGCCAGCCGACGAGAGATGGTGGGCAAGATCAAAGCGGCCGTTGATTCTCGTTTCGACGAAGGATTGATGGTTTGGGCTCGGACTGATTCGTTTGCGGCAGGAGTCGAAGTCGCGGAGGCGCTGGAGCGGGCTCATGCATATGCTGAAGCGGGGGCTGATCTGATCGTACCAGTGTCCAGGACATTGGAGCCGCTGCGGGCGTTTGCCCGTGCATGGGATAGGCCGACGCCCCTGTGCATCATTCCGACCTTCTTTCCCCGGCTGTCTTTGAGCGAGATAGCCGAACTCGGCTTTTCGGCCTCAGTGGTTTCCCTGGCGCCCACGCTGGCGGCACTGCATGGAGTCGAACAAGTCATGAAGAGCTTCATCGCTTGCGGATCGCTTTCAGATACCGAAGAAATGATGGCGTCATTCGACGGCATTTGTGATCTGGTGGGTTATGACAAGTATCGTGCTTTGGCCGCGCGGTATATCGAGAAGGACACTAGCAGTCAATAGGAAATGCCATGGGAAAAACGATAGCGCAAAAGATACTCGAAAGCCATGTGATCGATGGCTCGGTAAATGTGGATCCGGGAAATATCGTCAGGGCGCGAGTGGACTTATGCCTGCTGAACGACATCAATGGCCCTGGAGCGTTCCGCCATTTTGAGAAAATGGGTGCGAAGAGGGTACGCACGCCCGAAAATCTGGCTCTTGTTGTGGATCATTTCGCGCCTGCTCCCAATGCACAAGGGGCGCGCCTGGGTATCGACATGCGCCGCTTTGCCAAGGCCAAAGGTATAGAACATTTCTATGACCTGGGCAAAGGCGGCATCGAACACACACTCGTTCCCGAGCTTGGCCTGGTCGGCCCTGGCGACATTATTGTTGGAGGTGATTCCCATACTACTACTGCGGGCGCATTCAATGCCTTCGGTACCGGGATGAGCTGGGCCGGAATCGCCGCGATACTTGCCTTGGACGAGACCTGGTTCAGGGTGCCGGAATCGATGCGTTTCAACTTGCGCGGAAAAAAGGCGCCGTTTGTGACGGGTAAGGACATCATTTTGAAAGCGTTGCAGGAAATTGGTACGGCCGGTGCACTTTATAAGTCTATGGAATTTGTGGGGCCTGGCTTGTCCGACTTGAACATGGACGAGCGTATGGCGATTTGCAACATGGCGCTGGAAGCCGGGGCTAAGACTGGCATCGTCGAGCCGGACGGGCAGACCCTTGAATGGGCTGCTACCCACTGCAAGCGCCCTTATAGGCTGATTTCGGCCGATGCGGACGCTGAATATGAAAGCCGCTATGATTTTGATCTTGCCAGCGTCCAGCCTATGGTTGCCAAGCCTTATTCACCTGGCAACGTCGTTCCCGTGGATGAAATCCACGGTGTTCATGTCGACCAAGTCTACATGGGGAATTGTGCCAATGGCACCATAACGGATTTGCGCCAGATCGCCAGCGTCCTGAAAGGCAGGAAAGTGGCGCCGGGAACCAGAGCCATCATTGTGCCCGCCACGCAGGCGATTTACCGTCAGGCCATGGCCGAAGGCCTGATTGATCAATTCATCGAGTCAGGGGCCGCCGTAACGACTCCTACCTGTGGCGCATGCTTTGGCGGCCATAATGGCGCGCTCGATGATGGCGAAGTCGCGATCGCCACAATCAACCGCAATTTTCAAGGCAGGGCGGGTCACGCCGGCTCGCAGGTTTACTTGAGCAATTCATATGTTGCGGCCGCTGCGGCGGTAGCAGGCGAAATAATCAATCCCGCAGCGCTTTAGGAGACTCGAATGATTTATCGAGGGTTGGTGCGTCGCCTGGGCGATAACGTCGATACGGATGTGATGATAGCCGGTCGACATCTGTCACTGCAGAGTCCGGCGGAAATGGCAAAATACATGTTTGAAGAAACCGACCCGGAGTTCATCCATCGGGTTCAGCCGGGCGATATCATCGTCGCTGGCGAAAATTTCGGCTCGGGATCGGCGCGCGAGCATGCGCCGCTCGGATTCAAGGCTCTTGGCATCAGTTGCATTGTCGCGGCGAGTTTCAGCCGGACTTTCTACAGAATGTGTGTAGACCTGGGCCTGCCTCCCATAACCTGCGCCGATGCATTGAAATTCGCAGATGAAGGGCAACAAGCTGTGGTTGATACTAAGTCCGGAGAAATCTGCCTTGGCGACCATACCCTGAAGGCGCTGCCTCTACCAGAGTTCATTGAAAACCTCATGCGGATGGGAGGCCTGACCAACTGGGTACAGCAACAGCTCCAGTCGGAACAGGAGGCCTGAAATGGAGCCTGAGAAATGGGCACGGCGCTACTGGCTTGCAACGGCAGCGAGCTTGTTGCTTGCGGCCAGCGCGCCTGTACCAGCACTGTCCGCCGCTTATCCAAGCCGGCCGATTACCCTGATCGTGCCCTTCGCTGCTGGTAGCTCGACCGATTCCGTCGTGCGGCCACTCGCCAAGAAGCTTGCCCATCTGCTGCATGTGCAGATCATTGTCCTCAATCGTCCTGGCGGGAATTTCGCCGTAGCATCCAATGTGTTGAAGGCTAGCCCGGCCGATGGTTATACGTTGTTGGTTGCCACGGGAAGCATGCTGGTGCAGAACTACGTGCTTGGTAAAAATGTTGGTTATGACCCGTTGCGTGACTTTAGTTTCATCGGCACGATCGGAATACATCCTGGAATTTTGGTGGCCAGAAACAATCTTCCCGCCAACGACGCGCATTCACTTTTCGCCTATGCGCGAGCCCATCCGGGGCAGCTCAATTTTGCTTCTGGCGGTGTAGGCTCTGCCAGCCATGTGATGATGGAGTATGTGCTGTCGGCGCTGCACACCGATATGGTGCATGTTCCCATGAGCGGCGACAATCAGGCCATGCTTGAATTGGCGGCCGGCCGCGTGGATGTTGCCTTGACGGCCGCTCAGGTGGCTCTGCCTTTGGTCAAGGCTGGGAGAGTGAAGGCGATGGCTGTCACGACGCCCGAACGGCTTGCCTATCTTCCGAACGTGCCCACATTCAGCCAGGCCGGCCTGCTCGGCGTTGAAAGCGTGCATCCTTATGGGCTCGCGGGACTGGTGGGCCCCGCAGGAATGCCGCTTGTGGATGTGCAGATAATCGGCAAAGCGCTGCGCCAGATAATTTCTTCTTCTGAAGAAAGCATCACCTTGCGTGATCGGTTTCATATGGAACCGTACGCCAAGACATCCGAAGAATTCCGTCACCTTATCCAAATCCAAATCCGGAATTGGGCCGAGATCGCAGAGCGAATGAGAGCATCGCCGCGTTCGTGATGGAAGTTTGTGTGATTTGCCAAACGTTATATGCTAGAGCGAATTCTTGCCGGACTTTACGATTCGTGAGAGTACACTTTGTCTGTTGGGCTGTTTCATTTCGGGAAAATTGCCACATACAGATAGAGGAAGAAAAGAAAATGGCTGATTCCAAACCTTTGCGCTCCGGACACATCACACAGGGCAAGTCGCGCGCGCCCAATCGTTCCATGTATTACGCCCTGGGCTATAAGGAAACCGACTTCGGCAAGCCCATGGTCGGGGTGGCCAACGGCCACAGCACCATCACGCCTTGCAACAGCGGCTTGCAGAAGCTGGCCGACGCGGCCATCGAGGCCATACGCGACAACGGCGGCAACCCGCAGGTGTTCGGTACGCCCACCATTTCCGACGGCATGGCCATGGGCACCGAGGGCATGAAGTATTCCCTGATTTCGCGCGAAGTCATTGCCGATTGCATCGAGACCTGTGTGCAGGGCCAGTGGATGGACGGCGTCCTGACCATCGGCGGCTGCGACAAGAACATGCCGGGCGCTATGATGGGCATGCTGCGCGCCAATGTGCCGGCCATCTTCGTCTATGGCGGCACCATATTGCCGGGGTGCCTGCACGGCAAAGACCTGAACATCGTCAGCGTCTTCGAGGCTGTGGGCGAAAACGCTGCCGGACGCATGAGCGACCAGGAACTCAAGCAGGTCGAGCTGCACGCCATACCCGGGCCGGGTTCCTGCGGCGGCATGTACACGGCCAACACCATGAGCTCGGCCATCGAGGCCATGGGCATGAGCCTGCCGTATTCCTCGACCATGGCCAATGTGTACGATGAAAAGACGCAGTCCGCCGCCGAATCCGCGCGCGTGCTGCTCAAGGCCATACAGCGCGACCTGAAGCCGCGCGACATCATCACCCGCAAGTCCATCGAGAACGCCGTCAGCGTGGTCATGGCCACCGGCGGATCCACCAATGCGGTGCTGCATCTGCTGGCCATTGCGCACGCGGCGGGGGTGGAATGGACCATCGACGACTTCGAGCGCGTGCGCCAGCGCGTGCCGGTCATCTGCGACATGAAGCCCAGCGGCCATTACCTGGCGGTGGATCTGCACAGGGCCGGCGGCATTCCGCAGGTCATGAAGATACTGCTGAACGCCGGGCTGATCCACGGCGACTGCATCACCATCAGCGGCCAGACCATCGCCGAGGTGCTGCGCGACGTGCCCGATGCGCCGCGCGCCGACCAGAAGGTCATCTTCCCGCTGGATAAAGCGCTGTACAAGCAAGGCCACCTTGCTATCCTCAAGGGCAATCTGTCGCCCGAGGGCGCGGTGGCCAAGATCACGGGCCTGAAGAACCCGGCCATGACGGGCCCCGCCCGCGTCTTCGACGACGAGCAGTCGGCGCTGGACGCAATACTCGCGGGCCGCATCAAGGCCGGCGACGTCATGGTGCTGCGCTACCTGGGGCCCAAGGGCGGGCCGGGCATGCCGGAAATGCTGGCGCCCACCGGCGCGCTGGTGGGGGCCGGGCTGGGCGATTCGGTCGGCCTCATCACCGATGGCCGCTTCTCGGGCGGTACCTGGGGCATGGTGGTGGGGCACGTCTCGCCCGAAGCCGCGGCCGGCGGCGTCATCGCCCTGGTGCAGGAAGGCGATTCCATTACCATCGACTCGTACAAGCTGCTGCTGCAGCTGAACGTGCCCGACGAGGAAATCGCGGCGCGCCGCGCGGCCTGGAAGGCGCCGGCGCCGCGCTACACCCGCGGCGTGCAAGCCAAGTTCGCCTTCAACGCCTCGGCCGCCAGTACGGGCGCGGTGCTGGATAAGTTCTGACGGCACGCAGGGTTCGGCCCCCGGGCCGAGCCCGCCCGCTCATTCGTCCGTCCGCCCATTCTTCCGTTCAATAGCCGAAGAATCCTTCGTCGTGGATTTTGTCTTCGTCCATCCCGGCCGCTCTCGGCAGGCCGCGCGGGAAATCAAGCGGCCGCGGCCGGCCTGGCAATGCGTGCGTATGCCGAGTGGTTGTGTATGGATTCGAAGTTCTCGGCTTCGACGCGGTACGCGCCCACGCGCGGCTCGCGCTGCAATGCCAGCGCCACGTCGCGCACCAGGTCTTCGACGAATTTGGGGTTGTCGTAGGCGCGCTCGGTAACGTATTTCTCGTCGGGGCGCTTGAGCAGCCCATACACCTCGCAAGACGCATTGCGCTCGGCAAGCGCAATCAAGTCCTCGATGGCCATTGCTTCGCGCAGCTCGGCCTCGATGGTGATGAGCGAGCGCTGGTTGTGTGCGCCGTAGGCGGAAATTTCCTTCGAGCATGGGCACAGGCTGGTCACAGGCACCGTGACGCGCATCCGGAAACGGTAGATGCCGTCGGCGTCGACCTCGCCCCGCCAAGCGATGTCATAGTCCAGCAGGCTGGACGTGCCTGAAACCGGTGCCGTCTTGCGCACGAAATAAGGAAACGACATCTCGATGCAGCCGCTGGAAGCGTCCAGGCGCGCCAGCATGGCGTACACCAAGGTACGCATTCCGGCCTGGCCGACGATGGCCGGCCGCGCTTCCAACACCTCGATGAAGCGCGACATATGCGTGCCCTTGGAAGCGGCCGGCAGACCCACGGTCATGGCCAGCGTGGCCACGACAGGCTGCTGGCCGTGATCGCCGTGCAGGGTCAGAGGATGGCGCAGGCCTTTGACGCCGACGGCATCCAGGGCCACGCCACGCACGTCCGGACGAGCCTGAATGTCGGGCAGGCCCGCGGTCGGCGTGTCGGGTATCGGGGGAAGAATTGCGTAAGCGCTCATGAGTATTCCTATGAATGATCGGCGCCGGGCCGCGGCGTGGGCGCTGCCCGGGTATTGCTGGACACTGCTGCCGGCTGATAGTCGGTTGCCGGTTGTAGGTTGCCGGTGACCGGTAACCAGGGTGAATATGCTTGCTTGCCTGTTAGATGCGGCCTGTCGTGTAAAGGTGACAAAAATTTCGGGCGGCCCTTAGGCGCGGCGCCTCTGCATTACCATGTGTCTTGCGTGAATCGGCCCGGATTATTTCTGTGGCACCGTATCCACGGTTTTTTCGCGATAAAAGTGAACCCATGCCTGTCTCGTCGCCACCCGCCCGCCTTAGCTCGCAAGCCGCGGTAACCCGCCACTTGCGGCGGCTTGTCGAGCTTGACCCGCGGCTGCGCGCGATACACGAGCTCGTGGGGGCGGTTCCCGCACGTTCGCGGCCTCCGGGCTTTGCCGGCCTGGCTCGGGTGGTGTGTGGCCAGCAGGTTTCCGTCGCCTCGGCCGACGCCATCTGGAGGCGGCTGGAAGCCGTCGCCGGTGCCACGACGCCGGAAGGCTTTCTGCTTCTGGGCGAAAACGGGCTGCAGGGCGTGGGGCTGTCGCGCGGCAAGTTCCGCACTTTGACGGGCGTGGCGCAGGCCATCGTCGCGGGCGCGCTGGATCTGCCCGCAATTGAGCGCCTGCCCACCGAAGCCGCCTTGGCGCGACTAACTAGCCTCAAGGGCATAGGCCCATGGACGGCGGAAATCTACCTGATGTTCTGCGCGGGGCATCCCGACATTTTTCCTGCGGGCGATATCGCGCTGCAGAAGGCGGTCGGCGATGCCCTGGGCCTCGGGCGCGCCCCGGCCAGAGACGAGCTGATGGCCATCTCCGCCGCCTGGGCGCCGCACCGGGCGGCCGCGGCGCTATTGTTCTGGCGCTTCTATCGCAAGACCCGCGAGCGCGACGGCCTGGGTTTGTAGGCTCGGCAGAGCGAACCGATATACGTGGGGAAAGTAGCCTGATCCTGGCAATATATGTCTGGCGGCTGTCGTACTCGGCGGTTTTTAGCATGCGGTACTGCCCGCTGCCGGCGCCTGGCTCAGGCGCAAAATCCGAAAGAGCACAGGGCGGTGTCCTGGCCGGAACCCAATCAAGGTATGATGAATAATCGTTCACTTCGGCCGACATGAACTGAGCCCTCCAAGGACAAAGAAATGCGCCGCCGCCCACTCCCACTAAATTCTTTGCGCGCGTTCGAGGTATTGGGGCGGCACGGGAAGTTGGCCGGCGCAGCCGACGAGTTATGTATTTCTCTCGGGGCTGTGAGCCGTCATATTGGCATCGTCGAAACGTACGTCGGAGTCAGGTTGTTTGACCGCCACCGCAACGGTTTCTCGTTGACGGATAAAGGATCCGAATATCTGCGCCTGGTCAGTCAGGCTTTCGACCAACTCGACTCGGCGACAACTCGTTTGTTGGACGACCGGGATCAGCCACGGTTGTCGGTGTGCGTGTTTACTACTTTCGCTTCCGAGTGGCTGGTGCCACGCTTGTCCAGCTTCCTGATGGAGCACCCCGAGATCGACTTTCGGCTAAGCTCCTCGGTGACGTCCAAGGGCATAGATCGCGAGGACGTGGATGTGGGAATACGTCGTGGGCCTGTAGGTTCGGGCATGGATGCCGATGCTCTGTATTGTGCGGAATACTATCCCGTTTGCAGTCCGGACATGTTGCGGCGGGCGCCAGGCCTGAATTCTCCCCGGGATATGTTGCGACTGCCTCTATTGAATACTGAGCAGCAGGCCGGAAATTGGAGCTCGTGGCTGGCCTATGCCGGGGTGGGCGGCCTGGATATTGAAAAAACTCTATGGTTCGAGAACGGATCCTTGGCATTCAGGGCCGCGCGCGAGGGTGTTGGTGTTGCGCTGGGGCAGCGACACTATCTCGTTGAAGACCTTATTGCAGGCCGCCTGGTAGCACCTTTTCCGCAGGCAATTCGACGCCGCACCCCCTTTTATATGGTGTACGCGAAGCGGCGCGCGAACGAGCCGCATATTCTCGCATTTCGGAAGTGGGTGCTCGAGCAGATCACTGACACGGAAATGCGTAGCACTCTCATCCGTAACCATCCGACCGACTATCTGGAAATCGACTGAGGCCGGTACCGCGCGGGCTGCGGGCCGTGGTTCGCGTTGCAAGTTTCGCGAAACCTGCCGTTCGATGATGGGCGGCCGGCCGAGCTTATGGACGACGTGACCTTGTTGCCGGCCTTTTGCAGGTCGACGCCTATTCGATTCCAATGCAACAGCCTCGTATACGCAGGTTTCCAATTTCCTGAAGCCAACGTTGAGATCTTTGTCATTGTGTCGCGAGTCGTCTCCCCCTTAACATCCTCGCGTGTTCGGGCGTTCCCGGCCTTGGCTTTTTTGCTTGGGGCTTGGCGTGCCGGTATTCGAAAAATTTGAACCGGAACAGCGCAGTGAGGCCGGTTGCACTAGTGGGACGGGAGGCGCCGGTGTTCAAGGGCAATGTCGAGGAAGCTCTCAATGTTCATGATTTGAGGCGCATGGCCAAAAGGCGCCTGCCAAAGTGGTTGTTCGAGTTCGTCGACCGGGGAACGGAAGACGAGCTGGCGCTGCGGAACAACCGCGCTGCCTTTGAGCGCGTCAAATTGAAGACGCAAGTGCTGATGGACGTGTCGAAGCGGAGTACGGCTGTAACCTTATTCGGCAAACAGCACGATATGCCCGTCGGGGTCGCGCCGACCGGTGCTGCCGGCATGTTGTACTACAAAGGAGAGCTGGAGCTTGCGCGCGCAGCCAAGGCGGCAAACGTGCCATTCACCGTGGCGACGGCTTCGCAAACCAGTCTCGAAGATGTAGCACGGATCGTCGGCGGAACGCTTTGGTTCCAACTGTATATGTGGTCGGACATACGCATGTCGCACGTGTTGGTCGAGCGTGCTAGGAATGCGGGATACGATGCGCTGGTGGTGACGGTAGATGGCCCGGTCAACACCAATCGTGAGTACAACATCCGCAATGGATTCTCTATTCCCTTCCGCTACAACCGTCGGAACATCGCGGGTGTCCTGGCCAGGCCGGGATGGCTGACCTCGGTGATATTCAGGTATTTGCTGACGACGGGCATGCCGCGTCGGGAGAACTATCCGAGCGACCTTAAAGAGAGGTTCACCCAGGTTTCCGCGGCCGAGCGCAAGACCAAGAATGATGCGCTGACGTGGGCCGATCTAGACAGGCTGCGGGAGATGTGGCCGGGTAAGTTGATCGTCAAGGGGATCTTGACGCCGCATGATGCCGAGCTGGCGGTTGCGCACGGCGCTGACGGCATCATCGTATCCAATCACGGTGGCCGGAATTTCGACAGCTCCATGGCTCCGATAGAGGCGTTGTCTCCTATCGTCGACGCCGTCGGGGAACGCACGACTGTCATTGTCGACAGCAGTTTTCGCCGAGGCAGCGATGTGGTGAAAGCCTTGGCGATTGGCGCGAAATTCGTCATGGTGGGCCGGCCGACCTTGTGGGGAACCGCTGCTGGAGGGTGCGCGGGGGCGACGCGCGCCCTCAAGTTCTACCACGACGAAATCAGCCGAACGATTGCGTATCTGGGATGCAGAAGCATCGAGGAATTGAATCGAGATTTTCTGCAATATGTGCCCACGCCGCACAGCCCTTCGACAATGTAGATTAGGGCACGTTCGCGCACGGTGAGCACTCATGTATAGGGGGGTAAAAAGATGAAATCCACTTGCAGGAAGGCCGGAATTCAATACTCCGACGCGAAGGGTGCCGCCAGCGGTGCGCGAACACCGGACATGGTGCGCCGATCGTTGCTGGCCTCGACCTTGATGAGCGTGAGCATGCCTCTGTTTGCCGCTCAGGCATGGCCAAGCAGGCCTATTACGATCGTGATCCCCTATAGCCCGGGCACGGGCAACGACATAGTGGGCCGTCTGTTGGCTGCCAAACTGCCGAAATACCTGGGGAATGACAGCATAGTCGTGGAGAATCGAGCGGGAGCCTCGGGATATATCGCCACGGATTATGTGCGTCGCGCAAAGCCTGACGGCTACGTCATGTTGCTGTCCAGTGTCAGCTTCTCCATCAATGTATACACCATGAAAGTGAAGTACGGAGTCTCGGACTTCAGTCCAGTCGCTATGGTGGGCAGGCAGCCATTCACCTTGGTCGTCAACCGTTCAGTGCCTGCGAGTTCCGTGGCCCAACTGGTGGCGTATATGAAGGCGAATCCGGGGAAGCTGTCGGCTGGGCAGGGAGGGCCGACTGGCACGACCTATTTTTTGCTGGAGTCTTTTGAAAAAGCGACTGGCGTTCATGTGGTGTCGGCGGCATATAAAGGCACGACCGATGCCATGATGGACTTGCTGGCGGATCGGATACAGCTATTGTTTGCGCCCATTTCGACCAGCATGTCGTATTTGAATTCGGGCCATGTCCGGGTGCTCGGCGTCACGGGCTCTGCGCGCACGCCCATCATGCCGGATGTGCCGACGTTCACCGAACTGGGCTATCCGATGCTGGATATTTCGACTTGGTTCGCTTTCTTGGGGCCTGCCGGCATGCCGCGTCATGTGGTCGACACCATGGATCAGGCTTTATCGAAGACTCTGATGCTGAAAGAGGTAGCAGAACCCCTGATCAAGCAAGGAATCGTGCCCAGCTACGAGTCGGCAGATAAGCTCGGGTCGTTCCTGCGATCGGACATGGAAATGTGGGGTCGGCTGGTCAATGACTCGGCGGCCGGGCGTCAGTCGAAAAAGCGCCCGTGACTTGCTATTTGATGTTTCCGGCATTCCTGCGGAAATTTGGGAAAGGCGCGACATGAAGACGAAATGGTGCAGATTCGAAGTCGACGGCAGGACATCGTATGGAATGATCGATGGCCGGGATGTGTTTGTCGTGGACGGTAGGCCTTGGGAAAATTGGGCGGCAACACAGTCTGTGTATCCGGTATCTGCCGTGAAAATGCTGTCGCCCGTAGTCCCAGCGACTTTTTATTGTGCAGGGCTGAATTATCGCGAACATCTTGTCGCGTCGGCGAATCGGCGTGGCGTCGAACCGAAATTCCCCGAGAGGCCCAGTGTCAATTATCGATCCAGCAGTGCACTGTGCGCATCGGGCGATCCTATCGTCAAGCCGTCCGACTCCGGAGAGCTATTCCAGTACGAAGGTGAACTCGTAGCGGTGATTGGCAAGGGAGGACGGCATATTCCTGTGGCGCGTGCCCTGGAGCATGTGTTCGGCTGGACAATTGGCAATGACGTAAGCGAGCGGGCCTGGCAGCGTAGCGACCGCACCAGTTGGCGAGCGAAGAATTCGGATACGTTCAACCCTATGGGGCCCTGGATAGTTACCGATGTCGACTACCGCGCGATGACGACGATCGTGCGGTTGAATGGCGAAGAGGTGGATCGTTTTTCGACCGGGGAAATGATCCATGATGTAGAAACGTATATTGCAGAGATAAGCAAGTATTGCACCTTGCATCCGGGGGACGTCATCTGGATGGGCACGGATGGATCCCCGCGCAACATGAAACCCGGAGATATCTGCGAGATAGAAATCACGGATATAGGTGTATTGCGCAACCCTATTGTCGCGGAATGCTGAGGAATGCCGATGCCTGCGACAGCGGTTTCAGAGCCTGGCTTCCGCCGCGATTCCCCGGGCTGCTTTGTCTATGTCTCCTGCGCCGGCACCAAAGAGATTCATATCTTCCGACTGAATGAAGCCGACGGTCGCCTGCATGTGTTGGGGGCTGCCGCAGTGCCTGGCACTAGCGAACCGTCGCCGGCGAGCATGCCTATGGCCTTAAGTCCGGATCGGCGCATATTGTATGCGGCATTGCGCTCGGCGCCGTTCCCGGTATCGGCTTTTGTCATTGATCAGGTGGATGGCGGGCTATCGTGTCGTGGCACGGCTCCTCTACCGGCCGCCATGGCCTATCTATCTGTGAGTCGGGACGGACTGCTGCTGGGGGCTTCTTATACCGAGGGTAAGATTTCGGTCAATCGAATTGATATCGATGGTGTGCCGCAGAGTCCGCCAGTCCAGACGATCGACACACCGCCCAAGGCGCATTGCATTGTCGAAGGACAGAACGGTGTGTGCTACGCGACGACGGTGTCCGGCAATGCAATCCTTGCGTGGCGCAAGAGCGTTCGCGGCCAAGGCCTGGGCTTGTCGGGGCCGGTGTCTACTGCATGTCGTTCCGGATCGGGCCCGAGACACTTGGCATTTCATCCTCGATTGCCGGTGATGTACTGTATCAACGAGCTTGCGGGATCGTTGACCGTATTTGCCATCGAAGAGTCGCCAGGCGAGCTTGTGGAACTGCAGTCCATCAGTCTCATGCCGCCTGACTTTCAGGGCAATGCCCTGGCCGCCGATGTCCATGTAAGGCCCGACGGATGCTTCGTTTATGCAAGTGTGCGCAGCACCAACCTCATCGCGGCATTGCGCGTCGACATGGCGTCGGGCCGCGTCGAGTGCGTCGGATATTATGGTGCCGATCCGTCACCCCGCGGATTTGCTATAGACCCGAGCGGCCAGTTCCTGGTTTGTGCCGGCCAGCGCAGTGCTACCGTGGTTGTCTATGATATTGACGCATCCAGCGGGGCGCTGGCGCAGCTGCATCGCTACAGTGTCGGCTCCAATGCGAATTGGGTGGAAATAGTTCCGTTTGGATAATTGGCGGGTTATTGGCGCATCGTTGTTTCAGGTCGGCAGGAATCGATACGCGCCCGGCCCTGCTTGTCAGGCCTGAAGAAACGGTTCGACCAAATCCAGCACCTGACGAGGCCCCTCGATCAACAGGGAATGGCGCAGCTTGGGAATGATGTGAACCTTCGATCCCGCTATCTGCTCGTGCATGAAGCGAGCCATGCGGGGATTGGATCCCTTGTCATACTCGCCGGTGATGATGAGCGTGGGAATCGCGATCTCGCGCAGGCGTTCGGCGAAATCCGTATTGGCCAGCACGCCATAGGCGGCCGCGTAGGCCTTGGGGTCGTTTTTGCGGTTGCTGGCCGCGTAGGCGGCGATGATGTCCGGGTGCTGTGCGCGGAATTCGTCGGTGAACCATCTGGCCACCGAGTTCTCGAAGTGCTGGCCGGGGATGCCGTTGGCGACGATGCTCAGCCGCTCTTGCACCAGGCGCTTTTCTTCTTCGGTGCGTCCGGCGATGCCGGCGAGCAGAATCAGTTTGTCCAGCATTTCGGGATGGGCCAAGGCGAGCCCTTGCGCCACAAGCGCTCCGAGTGAGCAGCCCGCCAGGGCGCAGCGCTGTATGCCTACGGCCTGCATCAGCCCGTAGGCATCGCCGACGAAATCGTCGATGCTGTAGGGGCCTTCCGGCTTGGACGTTTCACCCATGCCGCGCTGGTCGAAGCGCAGGGTTCGATACTTGCCTTGCAGCAGCGCCACGAACTGATCCCACTGTTCCAGCCGGCCCCCGACGCCGTGGATCAGCACCAGCCAGTCGCCGCTGCCTTCGATTCTGTAGCGCATGCGCACGCCGTTCACATCCAAATATTCGTCCATGTTTCCTGTTTCCGTTTCGAGCATAGGCGGGCCCGGTTCCCCGGGGTTGCCACGTACGCTTATTGAGGCTGAATGCCCGCGGCCTTGATGACGCCGCTCCAGCGGTCGACTTCGGCATCGAAAAATTGCTTCACTTCTTCCGGTGTCCCTGTCTTTGTCTCCAGCCCTTGGGCGGCGAATTGCTTGAGCAGCTCGGGATCCGTCAATGCCTTGGCGGTAGCCTGTGAAATCCGGTTCACGACCGCGGGGGGCGTGCCGGCCGGC
Organism: Candidimonas nitroreducens; assembly: GCF_002209565.1. Taxonomy (GTDB): domain Bacteria; phylum Pseudomonadota; class Gammaproteobacteria; order Burkholderiales; family Burkholderiaceae_B; genus Candidimonas; species Candidimonas nitroreducens. The sequence goes on along the minus strand of NZ_NJIH01000010.1, from coordinate 282,669 downwards.
GCGAACAGCGCCATCCAGCTGCCAAACTGATAGCCGGGCAGGCCGGACTCGGCGATGGTCGGAACGTCCGGCATCGTGTCGAGCCGCTTGAGGCTGCTTACCCCGAGCGCGCGAACGGCGCCCGAGCGCACCATGCCTGTGGCGCCGGCTGCCGTTGTATATACCACCTTGACCCGCCCGCCCATCAGGTCGGTCATGGCCGGGCCCGTTCCGGGGTACGGCACGTGCATCATCTTGATGCCCAGCTTTTCCCACAGCAGTTCGGCCGACAGGTGCATGGCGCTTCCGATGCCGGCGCTGCCGTACGGGATCTGGCCAGGATCTTTCTTCGCCATTGCCACCAGCTCGCCCAGCGTCTTGGCCGGAAAGTCTTTGTTGGCCACGAGCACGTAGGGCTGATCCGAGATGAACGCGATCGGAATCAGATCCTTCTTCACGTCATACGGCAGTTTCTTGTACATGGCGGGATGGTAGGTCAGCGTGCTGCCGTTGAGCAGCAGGGTAAGGCCGTCCGGCGCCGAGTGCGCCACGAATGCCGTGCCTATGGTCGTGCCGGCGCCGCCGCGGTTCCTTACGACGACGGATTGGCCAAGCTCTTTGGAAAAAGGCTTCGCGAATATGCGTGCGATCATATCTGTTCCGCCGCCTGGCCCGAAAGGCACGACGATGGAAACCGGCCCTGCGGGATATGTCGTATTCGTGTCGGCGGCTGATGCCGGGGTGTGGATGGCGGCGGCGGCCAGCAAAGAAAAGAGCGGCATCAGGCGGCGTAGCAGCATGGAGGTCTCCATTGGCATATTGTCCGACAATCATATGATATGATCGAAGCCAACGCAATAAGCTTGGACGTGCCTGAGCCGTAAGGCTCGTGTGCATGACCTGATTTTCGAAGGCGCCGTTCCCGTAGCCCTGCTGCACAATGATTCGACGAAAAGGGGCGCCGGCCAGATGGAGGCTCTGATCTTGAATTATTCGCTGAAAGTCACTTCGTCTCCCAGTTTGCGCGAAAGGCTTGTTGCCCGGCTGCGGGAAGCCATTGCGCGCGGTCATTTCGTGCCGGGCGAGCGCCTGCGCGAGCGGGCTCTGTGCGAGTCGACGGGCGTGTCGCGCAGCTCTTTGCGGGAGGCTTTGCGCGAACTGGAAAGCGAGGGGCTGGTCACTTCGATACCCAACCGGGGCATTATCGTGTCTCGCATAGATCCCGACCTGGCGCGCTCGACCTTTGAATTGAGGGGCGCTCTGGAATCGCTGGCGGTCAGGTTGTTCGTATCGCGGGCCGGCCCGCAAGAGGTCGAAGCCCTGACGGCCGCATTCGCCGCCCTGCGCGGCGCGTACAAGAGCGGCGAGCCGGACAAGATATACGACAGCAAAAGAGCCTTCTATGACGCGCTGCTGAAAGGCGCGGCGAGCCCTTTGCTCGGCCCCCCGCTGAAGAGCATTCATGTACGCGTTTCGCAATTGCGTGCCGCGTCCCTGGCCCAGCCGTCGCGTTCGGCCGAATCCTTGCGTGAATTCGAGGCCTTGTTCGACGCCATCCGCCGCGGCGATGCGGATGGCGCCGAACGGGCATGCCGGCTGCATGTCGAGAATGCCGCCAAGGCTGCCCTGGAGGGGCTTGCGGGGCGCACGCTCGGCGAGCCCGGCGATACGGGGCTCAGGCTCGTGCGGCTATAGCCTTCATCGGGCAGCCTGGCGCTCCAGCAGTTGCACCAGGGCAAGGGCGGGCTCGGCCAGGGTTTGCTCGGCCCGGTGCACCAGCACGATATCCCTGTGGAAGGTATGTTGCGCGAGGTCGATGGCCCTGACTCCGGCGGGCCAGCGCCGGAAGGCCGCGGTTTGCGGCAGCAGCGCGATGCCTACGCCGTTGGCGACCAGCTTGACGATGGTTTCCAGCTCGTCGGCTTCGCATAGCTCGTGCGGCGTGAGGTGCATGCCGCGCAGGAAGCGGTCGACCTGCCGGCCGCCGAAGGATGTGCGCTCGTAGCGGATGAAAGGCTGGCTGGCCAGCAGCTCGGCCCAGTCGCTGCCCGGCACGCCGCGCGGTGTGATCAGGCGAAACGGCTCGCGCGCCAGCACCGTGCACTGCAGGTCGCTTTGCAGCGAGAATGGCGGCCGGATGATCGCGGCCATGTCGATTTCGCCCGCATCGACCAGGTTCACCAGCTCGATGGACAGGCCCGGAACGATGCGTGTGCGGCAGCCTGGGTAGCGCCGGTAGAAGCGTGCCAGCGCATCAGGCACCAGCGAGCGCTGCACCGAAGCGATGGCACCCAGGGTCACCAGGCCTCCGGGCGTGGTGCCGGCCTGTGCCGAACCAAGATGGCTGTAGAGGCGGACGAGCTCCTGAGCCTGTTCCAGGACTTGTCGGCCCGCTGTGCTGATACGCGCGGATCTGCCGGCGCGCTCGAACAGCGCCAGGCCCAGCTCGTTTTCCAGCCGCTGCATTTGCGCGCTGACCGCCGACTGCGTCAGCCCGATCTTGTTGCCTGCCGCGGCAAAGCTGCCTTCCTGGGCGACGGCGATGAAGGTCTTGAGCTCGCGGATCATTCAGCCATCACAAAATTCATCGGTGCATCGATTCATCGACTGGTCGACACGTCAATTCGTCGGCACTTCGGTTCGTCGGCACTTCGATTCGTCGACGCGTCAATTCACCGATCTCTCGATTTCTCATCGGCTTATCGATTCATCGGTTCATTAATTCGTCGACTCATCAATTAAATTTGTGCTTTATAGAAATATATATTGATTTTATTATTTTGTCGCCGGCTTTATGATGGCGGGCGACTGCAAGAGTTGCCCAGGAAGCGGTGATCCTTCCCGTCCGGCCCATGGGCCCTGCAGCGGCCCGCCGGCCTCGCCGCGGCACGATTCGCCTCCCGGATACAATCCTTGCATTTCCGAACTCCATCCTTAACCCCAGCCTATCCTCAACCCCAGAGTCCAGCATGAGCCTGTCCCCGTTCCATCTTGCCATCCCCGTTTACGATCTTGCTGCCGCCCGGCGCTTCTATGGCGAAGTGTTTGGCCTGGAAGAGGGCCGTTCCAGCACCCAGTGGGTGGATTTCGATTTCTATGGCCACCAGTTGGTGATCCACGAGCATCCCAAGACGGCCTCGCAGGATCACGCCCACACCAATCCCGTCGATGGCCACGAGGTGCCGGTGCCGCATTTCGGCATCGTGCTGCAATGGACGCAATGGGAAGCCCTGGCCGAGCGCCTGAAGTCGTTCGGCACCAAGTTCGTGATCGAACCCTATGTCCGTTTCAAGGGCCAGGTGGGCGAGCAGGCCACCATGTTCCTGCTCGACCCTTGTGGCAACGCCCTGGAGTTCAAGGCGTTCAAGGACATGGGCCAGCTTTTCGCGAAATAGCGAACTTGCCGACGCCGATGCAGGCGTGGCGGCGGCCACCTCGTGAATACTTGCCAACGGGGTTCGCCGCTAGCATCCGCAACCCCTGCGGATCGCAGAAAGCCGTTTCTGCTCAGGCTGGCTTCCCCGCCAAGGAGACTCCCGTCAGGTAGCCCACCGAAGCGGCGAACTTGTCCCGATAGTTTGCATCGATCAGGGGGTCGAGCTTCTCGTACACCACGGCATGCAGCCCGCCCTTGATCTTGCCGCTTTCTTTGTCCTTTTTCAGCTTCCAGTCGCCGGCGTGCTGGAAATTGCTCATTATGTAAGTCCAGCCGTTGATTTCATCCACGGCATGCAGGCCGGTGGCCTCCGCGCCGGCCGGCGTGGACAGCACGCGCGCCAGCTGGCGGGTATCCACGTTATAGGCCCACAGGAAATTGTTGACGTGCAGGCTGGTGTCCTCGCCGATGAACAGGGTGCGCAGCTTTTCTGAAAACTTGATGTTGTCGGGGTTGGCGATTCTGTCGGGGTCGGCCAGATTGCCCAAGGCGTCCGGCGCTTGCAGCATTTTTCCGATCAATGCGGCGGGGGCCGCCATATCCACGGGCACCCACTCGCTGGCGATGGGCTGGCCGCCGGCGTCTTTCTGGCCACCCTTCAGATTCAGCGCATAGACGGCTCCGGCTTCGGGCCCCTGCACCTTGATGCCGCCCGATCCGTTCAGCATCGAGGCAGTGATGTACGACATGGCGGAATAGGCGATTTTGTCGTGCGCATTGACGGTCGTGCCTTCCATTTTCGTAAAGCCCATGCTGGCGCCCTTCAATGCGGCGTATCGATGGGTTTCCAGGAAGGCCGCGGCTTTTTCCATGCCAGGTTTCAGCTTGATCCAGTTGGTTTTCCCCGAAAAGGGGATTTTGGTGAAACTGGCATCCTGCGGATCTTTGGTACGCACGTCGGCGATGTCGGCGATTTTCAGGCGATCCGCCAGAGCTTCTATTTCGGCGCTCGTGGCATGGCCCAGCCGGATCCAGCTCAAATCGGCTGAACCGGGGCCCTCGCCGCTGGTCTGGTGCCACTGGGCGGCGTAAAGCGTGCCGGCGGAAAGGTCGGCCGGCTTGTCGGCGATGAACATGAACAGGCCGCCGTTGGTGGCGTCGTCTCCCATCAGCGCCGTGCGCTTGTCCGGCATGACCTGAATCAGTTCATGCGAGATGCGGCCCAGGCAATAGTGCTTTTTGAGCGTGCCCGAGCCGTCAGGATGTACGGTGACTTCCGGCAGATGGCCGTAATGGTAGGGATTGGCCTTGGCCGAATCTCCATACAAGTTCTGGCTGAATGCGCGAAATGGCTTGTCGTGGTCGATGCTCAGCGCGTCGGGCTCATATTCTTCGCTGGACAAGTGCGTGTTCCAGGGCGACAGGCTGGCGCCACAGGTAATCCACAGTCCGTGTGCGCCCGAGGTATCCACGGTTCTGTATTGCACCAGGCTCAGGTGGCCGGTGGCCGGATCCTGATCCAGCGTCAGAATAGCGACCGGCGAAGGCATGGTGCCGTACATATCGTCGCCTTTCTGGTTCCGGCTCAGGTATTCGAACTGGACGACGGCGAATACCGGCTTGCCTTTTATGCCCTCGATTCTGGCATTTTCGACAGTCAGCAGCGACGTGCCGTCGGGGCAGTCTGAAAAAAACGGGCGTTCTTTGCCCGGAACCGACTTGTCGATGATGGGCTGAGCGTTGATGTCCAGGTAGCCGCCCGCCAGGATCCGGCCGCCTTTGCCGTCCGCCACCATATCGCCGGTCTTGAAGAAGGGCGTGTAGGCCAGTTTCACGTCCCGCGTGCCGCCGTCGCTGTAGCGGACTCTGAGCGTCGAGCCGACCGATGTCGTGGCCATGGCCGCCGGATCGTCCAGCGTGGGGGCGGGCATGCCGATGAACTGCGCCGCGACGTAGCCGGCTTTTGCGCCGGCGGCGTTTGCCGTGCCGGGTTTCGCCAACAGGCTAGAGGCGCCCAGGGTAAGGGGCAGCATAGGCGCGCCCGCAAGAAGTTTCAGCGCTTTGCGGCGCGGTAGTAGGGACTGATCCGGCATGGTTGCTCCGTGTGGCTATGAAATCAGCGCGTATCGTAGGGGGCAAACATGACAGTTTTAAGATGCCCGAGATAGCGGGAGCGCCGGCGCTTCGCCGTCGAGCGCCGTATCGTGGCAACTTCGGTGTCTTGCGGCAATGGGCGCAATGAGGGTGTCCTAAGCCCCCACACTAAGAATTGAAGTCGTATAGGCGGGCGGGGTTGTCCACCAGGATTGCCTGTGCTTCTGTTGCGCTGACCCAGGAGCGGAAAGCCGCCAGTTGCCGGCCATCGTCGATGGGGTGTAACGGTTCACATGCGTCGACGGATCTCGGCTTGCCGGGCCAGGGCCCGGTGTGTGGCCAGTCGGTACCCCACAACATCCGATCCAGGCGTGTGTCGATCAACGCCCGGGCGATATCTCGTGCTGCCTCGGGCGGGCGGCCATCCTTCCACGTGGTCAGGCGGTAAGGCGCGGAAAGCTTCACGTACACATTGCCGGCAGCAACGATTTCCAGCAGATTTTCAAACCCCGCCTGTCCGGTGCCGGCCACAGCGCTGGCGAGAGCGTAGTGGTCGATGACTACGGGAATTGGGCAGTGAGCCAGCGCATCGGCCATGGCAGCGATCACGGCCAGATTGGTATAGATTTGTATGTGCCAGCCCAAATCGGCTACTTGCGCCACGGTGCGCGCCAGAGCCTGGCGCCCCGCCTCTGGGTCGCATTGACCATACGATTGCAGATTGATGCGGGCTCCGCGTACGCCCGCCGTGTGCAGTTCATGCAATTCCGCCGCACTAGCGTCCGATGCCGGGACGGCGACTCCGCGCGCGGCATGGCCGGCTGCATTTAATTGATTCAATGCGTCGATGGTGCAGCGGTTGTCGATTCCTTGTGGGCTGGCCTGGATGATGACCGTCCGATCGATGCCCAAGGCCTCGTGCAATGCCAATAAGTCGTCGACCGAGGCTGGACTGGGCATGAACACGCGGTTTGCGGCCAGAGGGTACTTGTCGTAAGGGCCGAAGATATGTACATGGCAATCGCAGGCGCCCTGAGGAATGGCGGCGGGAACGATGCTATGCGTGACGCCGAGAACGGTACGGTCGCCGGTGCTGCCGATGTTGCTGTCGTTGTTGCTCATTGCGGTAAATCTCTGGTGTGTCTCTGGTGTGCCGTCGAGTGGGGCAGGGTGTGGGTCAATGGGCGCCCTTGAGGCCGGCTTTCTCGATTACTTTGATCCATTTTTCGCGATCGGCCATGTAGTAGCGGGTGAATGCGGCAGGGCTGTCGTCGGACAATGCATAGCCTTGGGCCTCCAGCTTTTGTCGCACATCGGGCAGGTGCAGTACGCGGCGGACTTCTGCGTTGATCCGATCGATGGCTTGCTGCGGGGTTCCTGCCGGAGCCAGCAAGCCGAGCCACGTTGCCACTTCGTAGCCCTTGAGCCCGGCATCGGCGACAGTCGGCAGTTCCGGTGCGAAGGCGGCTGGTTGGGTACTGGTCACGGCCAGTGCCCGCAGGCGTTTGTCTGAGAGATGGCGCAGCGCCGTGGATGCGTTGGCAAACATGAAGGGCAGGCGTCCGGCCAGCATTTCGGTGATGCAGGCTTGCTCGCCCGCGTAAGGAATGCTGTTGAGCTGGATGTCGGCCATTTGGGCAAAGAGCACCGCCGCCATGTAGGGTGAGGTGCCAACGCCCCCCGAGCAGAAGTCGATGTGGCCGGGCGCCGCCTTGGCCTGCGCAATCAACTCCGGAACCGTATTGGCTTTCAGCTTGGGGCCGGCCAGCAGCACCTGCGGGGCGCTGCCGATCAGGGCGACGCCGGTGAAGTCTTTGACGGGATCGAACCTCGTGACGTTTTGCAGGACGGGGGCGACAGCAACTGTAGTCTGGCTCGCCAACAAGAGGGTATTTCCGTCGGGCTGCGAATGGGCGACATACTGCGCTGCGATCATGGTAGCCGCACCATTCTTGTTCATGATAATGATGCCGCGCCCGTCGACTTGCATGTGCTGGGCGACGATGCGCGCCACTGTGTCGGGAGCTCCCCCCGGCGGGGCGCCGATCACGATGCGGATGGGGCCTGCGGCCTCGCCTGACTCGGCTTTGCCGGATGCACTCAGGGTGCTGGCAAGCACTCCGCACAAAATAAGAGAAAACAGCTTGAGGTGTTGACTCATGATTTTTCGCCATATTGGAGGTTGGTAGCGGCGCGCAGCAAGGCCTGGTCGGGCAGAGCCGCGGGCGGTATGTTTCGGCGCGCATCCGTATGGTTAGTATCTGGCAAGCCGTTTAATACGGTCAAATATATTAGTTGGCTGTATTCATACATTAATATGTATGAAATGGAGGTGCAGGTAATTCGGAGGAGAATGGGCGTGCCAATGAACAAGCGCGAAATGTCTTTGTTCGAAGCAGTCGGCCGTACGGGCTCCGTGACCTTGGCTGCGGCAGCCACGAATATGTCGCAGCCGGCCGCGAGCGCCATGTTGAAGGGGCTGGAAAGCAAGCTGGGGTTTGCGTTGTTCACGCGCGAAAAGCGGCGTTTGGCGTTGACGGATGAGGCTCGCATATTGCTGCCCGAGATCGTCAATGCGTTGGTGGCGTTAGACAATGCCGAGCGTGTGGCCGCCAGTATGCGCGGGTATGTACGCACGCGGCAGGGGCTGGAAGTAGGGGCCGTCGCCGCTGTTGGCGCAAGTGTGCTTCCGGGCGCTATTGCGTGGCTCAAGCAGCAAAGCCCTGCAGTTCGCGTGGCGGTACGCACTGATATGACCTTGGGTGTAGTCGGGCTGGCGGCGGATCAGCGTATCGACGTCGGTGTCGTTATCGGTTCCGCGGCCTGGCCCAACGTCGGGCAGAAGACGCTGGCGCGCCTGGCCATACACGCAGTACTGAGACCCGATCATCCGCTTGCGTCGCGCACGTCGCTGGTACTCGCCGATTTCGAGTCCATTCCGTATATTTCCCTGAGCCGCCACCTGCAGATCGGCGCGCTGACCGCACGGCAGTTCGAGGCCGCACGCCTGCCTTTCGTACCGGAGATAGAAGTCAGCCAGTATTCCGTCGCCTGTGCCTTCGCAGAGCGTGGACTTGGCGTGGCGATCCTTGACAGCATGAGCAGCATTTATGCTCGGCGCCACGGTTTGTGTGTATTGCCGATCGAATGCGCCGGGTTCTTGCAGCTGGATATTGTTTGGCCCTTGAACCGGGGTTTGGGGCGCGCGGCAAGACAGCTGGAAGAAGGCCTGCTACGGGAACTGCGCCAGACTGGGTTTGGCCAAGGTACGCGGGCCTGAAAAGCGGCTGCGCTTCAGACCCGCCAGTCCCGATGGCAGGGCAGCCCGGGCAGGCTGTCGGCCTGCATGGCGGCGCGCACGGTAGCGGCGGCCACGGTCTCTGCGGCCACCGTGCCCAGCAGGCCCACGGACAAAGACGTTTGGCTGCGTGCGGTGCTGACGGCGAACAGGGTGTCGCCGTCCAGCGGAGTGTGTATGGGGTTGATCGTGCGGGCCAGGCCGTCGTGGCCCATCTGCGCCACTTTCTGCAGCTGCGCCTTGTCCAGCGGCGCGTTGGTGAGTATGGCGCCTATGGTGGTATTGCTGGCGAACAGATGCTGCATGCCGGACTCGGCGGCTTCGATCATGCTGCGGGTGGTGTGCAGGAACCGGCCGCGTTCGTCGGCGCGGGCGCCGGCTAGTATCTCGGGGCTTTGCGCCGCGTAGATGTCGCCCACCGGGTTGGCCGCCACTACGGCGATCACGACCACGTCGGTGCCGGGCACCACGCAGGCCATCATGCCTATGCCCGATCGCATGGCGCGATCCATGCCGAATAGTTTGCCCGCGGTTGCGCCGGCGCCGGCGCCCATCGAGCCGTCCTGTACTTCCGCCAGCGTTGCGGCGCGCTGGCAGGCGCGGTAGCCGGATTGCGCGTCCGGGTATGCCTCGGCCTCGCCCACTTCCAGGTCGTACAGCACCGCGGCCGGCACGATGGGGATGACGCGGTGGCCGAGCTGGAAGCCGATGCGCCGTTCGGCCAGCCAGCGCATCACGCCGCCGGCCGTGTCCAGGCCGTAGGCGCTGCCGCCCGACAGCACCAGGCCGTGGATGCTCGATACTGTATTGACGGGCTCGAGCAGGGCGATTTCACGCGTGCCCGGCGCGCCGCCGCGCACGTCCGCCGAGGCGCACACCCCGTGCTTGAACAGGAATACGGTGCAGCCGGTAGGGCGGCGCGTATCGGTGTCGTGGCCGATGGCCACGCCGTCGAAGCCCGCAAGCAGGGCGGGGTGTTCGGCCGCCAGGGCGGCCAGCGGCATCATGTATTCGTGCGTGTTCATGTGGCTTTCCTTTTTCATGTCCGCGGCTTCCCCGAGCCGCTGCCGTTTTTTTCTTTGCGCCGCGGCCGCTGTTAAAGATAAGCCTTGCTGGCGCGCAGCCTGGTTTCGGTGCGTGCCAATTGGCCGATTGCCTCTTCCCCGCCCCGCACGAGCAGTTGTTGGGCCAGCATCTCGACCAGGGCATGCAGGGCCACCGTCGAGGGAATGAAAGAGTTTCCCTGGGTGGGAAATGTCATGACGTCGTCGGCTTTCAAGGCAATCGGGGCGAGCTGGCTGTCGCACAGGGTGATGATGTGGCAGCCGGCTTCGTAGGCGGCGTTGGCGACGACGGAAATTTCACGTGAATATGGGTCGTAGCTGATCAGCACCACCGTGTCGTCGCTATGCAGATGGTGCAGATCCATATCCATCGTGCCCCCCGTGTTATGAAGCAGATGCACGTCGGAGCGGAAAAGATTGCACAGATACCGCAGGTTGAAGGCCGCGGGATAACAAGAGCGAAAGCCCGCGACCAGAATGCGCTTGGCCTTTCGCAACTGCTCCACTACTTGGGTCATGGTCTTCTGGTTCGCCAGGCTGAGGGCATTGAGGTTGCGGCTGTGCTGCGCGATGGCCGTTTCCCACACCGCCTGGATGGTTTCGGGACGCTGAACCAGCGACTGGGCCCGGGCGGCGTAGCTGCCCGGGGGCAGCTGAAAGTCGCGCGTGAACACCGACTTCATGGCGTCCCAGCCGTCGTAGCCGAGGTGCTGGGCCAGGCGCACCAGTGTTGCGGGCTGGACTTGCGCCAGGACAGCCAATTTGCGAGCCGAGAGTGTCGAGACCTGAATCGGGTGGTCGATGAGGTAGCGTGCACCCGCCTGGAATTGCGGGCTCAGATCCTCATAGCAGGACTTTATTCTGTGGATCAGCTCGTCAAGAGTGTGTGGCGCTGGCATGACAGTTTTATGAGAAATGCGTGGATTCCACGAATAGGGATTGATTTATACGTTTCATTTGATATGATGAATGAAACGTATGTTGCTTGTCCATCATTCTTTCTGTTGCTTGCCACAATAACCCAATATCTACATCATGACTCATGTGTTTCATCGCAACCCGCAGCACGCGCTGAATTGCGCGGTGCGCGGGCAGGGTATTTCCTTGTTTGATGCCCAAGGCCGCCAATACCTGGATGCTTCCGGGGGGGCGGCGGTATCGTGCCTGGGGCACGGCCATCCCGACGTGATCGCAGCCGTCAAGACCCAGATCGACCAGCTGGAATACGCCCATTCGTCGTTCTTCACGAACCAGCCCTGTGAAGATCTGGCCGATTTCCTGGTGGCGCGCGCGCCGGGCGATCTGGATCGCGTGTATTTCGTCTCGGGAGGCTCCGAAGCGATGGAGGCTGCGCTGAAGCTGGCCCGCCAGTATTTCGTCGAGCGTGGCGAACTGCAGCGCAGTTGCTTCATTGCCCGGCGCCAGAGCTATCACGGCAACACGCTCGGGGCGCTGGCCATCGGCGGCAATGAGGCCCGCCGCGAGCCGTTCCTGCCGCTGCTGGTGCCTGCGCATCATGTGTCTCCCTGCTATGCCTATCGCGACCAGCGCGCCGATGAGGCCGAGGAACAATATGCGGCCCGGCTGGCGGACGAGCTCGAGCGCAAGATCCAGGAGGTCGGCGCCGATCGGGTGGCCGCCTTCGTGGCGGAAACCGTAGTGGGCTCCACGGCCGGCGCGCTACCGCCTGTGCGTACGTACTTCCAGCGCATCCGCGAAGTTTGCGATCGGTACGGAGTGCTGCTCATTTTGGACGAGGTGATGTGCGGCATGGGACGCACGGGTCATTTGTTTGCCTGCGAGGAAGACGGCATTGCGCCGGACATACTGGCCATTGCCAAGGGGCTCGGCGGGGGTTATCAGCCCATCGGCGCCATGGTGGCCAGCCGCCGCATCTATGACACCATCTGCGGCGGCAGTGGCTTTTTCCAGCACGGGCATACTTACATGGCTCATGCCACGGCCTGCGCGGCAGCGCTGGCGGTGCAGCGGGTGATCGAGCGCGATGGCCTGCTTGCGAACGTGCAGGCTCGCGGCGAACAGCTGCGGGCGCGTCTGCGCGAGGTTTTTGCCGACCATCCGAACGTGGGCGAAGTGCGGGGCAGGGGCTTGTTCGTCGGGGTGGAGTTCGTGCGCGATCGGGCGGACAAATCGCCGCTGGATCCCGCGCTCAAGACCCATGCCCGCCTGAAGCGCCAGGCGCTGGAAAACGGCCTGATGACTTACCCCATGGGCGGGACTGTCGATGGCGAACATGGCGACCATGTATTGCTGGCGCCGCCCTTCATCTGCAGCGCGGGAGAGATCGAAGAGATCGTTGCCCGGCTGGATCGAACCGTGCGCCAGGTATTGCCGGCAGCGTAAGCGGGGGGATTCCCGCTGTTCGACAACGTTCGTGAATGGATATCCGCTGCGCCCGAAAAGGCGCGGCCAGCCGCCATGGTTGCGGTCTGCGGCAGGGCGCTGTGGTTTCTGGAAGCCTGCGCAGATTCCTGCTCGAGCCTATGGGCTCCGGTTTTGGCTGGTGTTTACCCTGAAGATACATATGTTGTGTATAAATTGATATTGTCAACGTTTGATTCTTCAGATAACATGATTTTCTCAGCAGTCGTGTGTCGGTTCCGGTGCTGTTTTCTGCGGGGTTCGCCTGGAGCCATCAAGAAAGAACTGCGAAGAACGAGATAGGTACAACGGAGATATTCAATTGCAATCCCACCATTCAGCCCCCGGCAAATCTTTGTTTCGCGGCCACAAGGCAGCCCTTGCGCTCGCCGCGGCCGCATTCCTCAGCCATTTCACCAGTGCAGCGGCCAAAGAGCCGGCCTGCCCCAAGGGCACGACGAGTGCCGCCTGCACCCTGACTGTTGCAACCGACGCGGAGCCCTCGACCTTCGACTGGATGGCGTCCACCCAGGGCTCCACCCAGATCGCCGGCGTCCAGGTGTTCGAAACCCTGTACACGGTCGATTCAAGCTATTCACCCGTTCCCATGCTGGCCGCGGGCATGCCGCAGATCGGTGATGCGGGCCGCACGTACACCATTCCGCTGCGCTCTGGCGTCAAATTCCAGGACGGAACGCCGATGACGGCCTCCGACGTGGTTGCATCGCTCCAGCGCTGGGGCCAAGTGTCTCCCATCGGCGAGGCCATGTGGGCCAATGTCGCGCAGATCTCGGCGCCTACGCCGCTGTCGGTGAAGATCGAGCTCAAGCAGCCCTACGATGTGGTGCGCACACTGGCGGTACCGATCGCGCCGGCCATCATCATGCCCAAGGCCATCGTCGACAAGTACGGCAAGTCCAGCATCAATGACGTCAAAGACCTGATCGGCACCGGGCCTTACCGGCTGACGGCGTGGCATCGGGGGCAGAACTATGTCCTGAATCGCTACGACGGCTACAGTTCCGTCGATGCGAAGCCCAGCGGTCTCGCGGGCAGGAAGGCCGCGAGCTTCAGCAAGGTGGTCGTGTCCTTCGTCCCCGACAGCAACACCCGGCTGCAGAGTGCCATCGGCGGCCAGTACAAGGCCATTCTCAATTTGCCGGCCGACCTGTATGCCCAGGTCAAGACGGCGGCGAGCCTGAAGCCCCAGATCATCCGGCCTTACTACGCGCAGTTCCTGTTGCTCAATACCTCCAAGCCGCCGTTCGACAACGTCAAGGTGCGGCGTGCCGCCGCGCTGGCCATCAACCAGAGCGCCTTGGGCCAGCTCGCGTACGGTGATCCCGAGCTTTACCAGCTTTCGCCCGGCATCTATCCAAAAGGCATGGGCGTACTGACCAGCGGCGTGGGCGCCGACAGCTACGACCATCCGGATCTGAAGAAGGCCAAGCAGTTGCTGAGCGAAGCCGGCTATCACGGCGAGCCTGTCGTCTTGATGACTTCGACCGCCATTTCATGGATCTACAACGCGTCGATAGTGCTGCAAAGCCAGCTGACCGCCGCCGGCTTCAACGTCAAAATGAAAGTCATGGACTGGGCCACCATGAATGCCCACTACAAGCAGACAAAGACCTGGGACATGTTCAGCACCGGCTTCGGCCTGGGCTACATCCTGCCGACTTCCAATCTGCTTCTGACCGGCCACTTCCCCTTCGACGGCTGGTATGGCAAGGGCAAAGTGGCCAAGCTGCTGGCCGACTGGAATACTGCCGGCAACGACAGCAAGAAGCAGTCCGAAGTCATGAACGAGATTCAGGCCCAGTTCTATCGGGACGTGCCCGCGGTCAAGATTGCGGATATCGCCAGCCTCAACGCCTTTGTCCCGTCGGTGGATGTGTCGGCCATGTCGTTCTATCAACCCACGTGGTGGAATGCCAAGGTTCGTTGATTCGGGGGGAACTTGCATGAGCGCTGCGCTTGATAAGGATGCCACATGGCGAGCCGGCAGAATTCGATAACCCGTTATCTGGCATATCGCGTCACGGCGGTGATTCCGGTCATCGTCGTGATCGGGCTCCTGACCTTCACCCTGTCGCGCCTGGCGCCGGGCAACCCGATCGAGCTCATGCTGGGGGACGGCGCGAGCCAACAACAGGTCGCCGAACTCGAAGCCCAGTGGGGCCTGCGCGGATCCCTGGGAAGCCAGCTCTGGCACTGGTGCGCGAACATGCTGCACGGCAACTTCGGGAAGTCGATCTTCTTCGATGCGCCCGTCGGCCATGTCATTGTGCAGCATATTTGGCCGACCCTGAGCATTTCAGGGCTGGCTCTCGTCATCATGATCGCAATCGGAATCCCGCTAGGCTTGATTGCAGGGCATCGGCGCGACACGGTGCAAGACAAATTCCTGATGTCGCTCAGTTTCCTGGGCATGTCGCTGCCCGAGTTCTGGGTGGGGATGGTGCTGGTGCTGATTTTTGCCGTGCATCTCGGACTGCTGCCCGTGTCCGGGTACGTTGCGCCCGACGTGTCGCTCAGCGGGTGGCTGCATTCCATTCTGCTGCCCGGCATCGCCCTGGCAGTCGATCAGCTCGCCCTGGTAGCGCGCATTGTGCGCGATTCAGTCATATCCACCAGCGAAGAGCCCTGGGTTACGTCTCTGTATGCGCGCGGCCTGAAGCCGCGTACCATCCTGTTCAGGCATCAGCTCAAGAGCTCGCTGGTGGCGGCGATCACTGTCATCGGCAACGCGTTCGCCGGCTTCATCACGGCTGCCGTGGTGGTCGAGATCGTCTTCAATATCCCGGGCTTCGGTTGGCTGATCACGCAGGCGGCGCAACGTCGGGACTATCCGCTATTGCAGGGTGCGGTGCTGTTGGCCGCCGTTTCTTATGTAGTCGTGAATCTGTTGGTCGACATGCTGTACGCGGCGATTGACCCGAGGATACGCGACGCAGGTGCTTGAGTGGTAATGCCAATGAAATCTGCTGTCATGGTGTCGAAAAAAACAAGCCCGCGCCGCTCCAGGGGCCCCGATGTCTCGGTCGTACTGGCGTTCGTCGCCTTGGCCGCCATTCTGGCCGCGGTGGTGCTGGGCGATGTCATTACGCGGTATGGCGCCACCACGCCTATTCTAGGCGCGCGCCTGCAACCGCCTTCGCTGGCCCATTTCTTCGGTACCGACAACTTTGCCCGGGATGTCTTCGACCGGGCGATTGTGGGCGCGAGAACTTCGATCATCATCGGGCTGGGTACGGCCATCGTCAGCAGTGTGCTCGGGGGCGCATGCGGCATTCTGGTCGCAGTCTGGAGGGGGCTCGACAACTTCGTCATGCGCATACTGGATGGCTTCATTGCTTTCCCTCCGATCATTCTCGCCATCCTGATCATCGCCACCTTCGGCGGCGGATATTGGCAGGTCATCTTCGCGCTTTCGGTGGTTTTCTTTCCCAGAATCGCCCGGGTGACACGCGGCGTCTCTCTCGGGGTCACTTCAGCGCCCTTCGTCGAGGCCGTGAAAGTGATGGGAGGGCCGCGCTGGCGCGCCGCCGTCCGGCATGTGATGCCCAATACCATAGGCCCGATTGCCGTCCAGGCGACCTACGTCATGGCCCGCGCCATCGTGATCGATGCCGGCCTGAGCTTTCTGGGCCTGAGCGTTCCGCCGCCAACGCCGTCGTGGGGCAATATGCTCGGGGAAGGGCGGCTGTACATTACCCAGGCGTGGTGGTTGACGATCGCCCCCGGGCTTTGCATCGCCGTTACTGCCATGGCGGTCAACATCATTGGCGACTGGCTGCGAGACAAGAGCGATGTCATCACTGGAGGAAAGCGGTGAGTCCGGCTTCTTGCGTAGCCGCGGCAGCCGATCATTCCTGCGGCCAGCCCGGCCCCACCCGCCAGGTCGATGCGCTCGTGGCCGTCGACGGGCTGACTCTCGCCACCTGGAATGAGCGCGGAGAGGAAATCCGCCTGCTCGATGATCTGTCACTCTCCTTGCGGCGCGGCGAGGCGCTGGGCATCATCGGCGAGTCGGGCTCCGGCAAGTCGCTGCTGGTGCGTTCCATTTTCGGCCTGCTGCCCAAGGGCGTGCATGTCGCCGGAGGCGCCATCCAGGTGGACGACACCGAGATCACGAGTGCGGGCGCGGCGCAGCTGCAGGCGCTGCGCGGATCGCGCATGGGTATGGTGTTCCAGGATTCCATCGGCAGCCTGGATCCCCTGTTCAAGATAGGTTCGCAGCTCGTCGAAGCCATCCGGTCGCGCCGTCGCATGCCGCAACGCCAGGCTTTGCAAGAAGGCCTGAAACTGCTGGCCGATGTGGGCATCACCGACCCGAACCGAGTGGCGCACTCTTATCCGCACGAACTGTCGGGCGGCATGGCCCAGCGGGTGGCCATCGCCATTGCCATCTGCAACTCGCCGTCGCTGCTCATCGCGGACGAGGCGACGACCGCGCTGGACGTCACCATACAGGCACAGGTAATAGAGCTGATAAAACGCGTGCAGAGCGAGCGCCATTGCGCCATCATTTTCGTCAGCCACAATCTCGCGGCCGTGGCGGGGCTGGTGGATCGGGTCGTGGTCATGTATGCGGGCCGGATCGTCGAGATCGGCTCCACCCGGGATGTGCTGCTGGCGCCGCGCCATCCCTATACCGCGGCGCTGCTGAAAAGCCGGCCGCAGCTAGGGGAAAGGAATGCGCAGCGCTTCTATCTGCCCGGCAACGTGCCCGCGCCCGGCCAATGGCCCGACGGCTGCCGGTTCAGTCCCAGGTGCACCCTCAGCAGGGGGCGTGAACTTTGCAGCTCCGTCCAGCCGGCCCTGGATCCGCTCGCCAGTCACGGCAGCGCCTGCCATTTCCGGGACGAGATGGTGCGGCCCGATGACGCCCTCCGATAGATGCGATGGCTAGAGGTGACATCTTGTTTGAAACAGCACAGTCCGATTCTCCTGTCATTTCGATCCGCGATCTGAAGAAATCGTTCAGATCGCGAAAATCCGGCTGGCTGGGCGCCAGACGCGAAGGCGTCCTGGCCTTGAAGGGGGTAGATCTGGATCTGCATCGCGGCGAATGGCTGGGCCTGGTCGGAGAATCGGGCTCCGGCAAGACGACGCTGGCGCGCATCGCGGTCGGGCTCGAGGCCCCCACCTCGGGTACCGTAAAAATCTGCGGCATCGATGTTGCTTCGATCAAAAACCGCGACAGGCCCGACTTCGCGCGCAAGATCCAGTTCGTCTACCAGAATTCTTTCGGCGCTCTCGACCCGCGGATGACGGCGGCCGAACTGGTCGCCGAGCCGCTCATCATCCATCGCCGCCAGTACGCGGCAATGAACCTGGACGAGAAGGTGGCGCAGTTGCTGAACGACGTCGGCCTGGAATCTTCCATTGCCGGCCGCAGGCCGCGCCAGCTGTCGGGCGGCCAGTGCCAGCGCCTGAGCCTGGCGCGCGCGCTGGCCCTGTCGCCGGAAGTTCTGGTGATGGACGAACCGACGTCGGCACTGGACGTCACGGTGCAGGCCCAGGTGATCGCGCTGCTCGATCGCATCAGCGCGCAGAAGAAGCTCAGCGTGCTGGTGATATCCCATGACCTGGCTCTAGTGTCGCAGATCTGCCATCGAACCGCGGTGATGTATCTCGGTGAAATCGTCGAGGTGGGGCCGACCGACCAGATTGTTCATCATCCGGCACATTCCTATACCCGGAAACTCATCAACGCCGTGCCGCGCATAGCCGCGTAGCGCGCTGCGTTCAACTATGGCTTTGTAGAATCCTTACTTCGATCGGCAATGACAAGCTCTTTTCAAGCCAGCCTCATCCAGTTCAGCCCCAGGCTGCTGGAGCCGGAACACAACCTGTCCGCCATGAGCGCGCTGGCCGCCTCCGAGGCCCGGTCGGGCTCGCGCCTGATCGTCTTTCCCGAGCTCTCCAACACGGGCTATGTCGATCCCATATCGCCCGGCCTGCCGTATGGGGCTCGCATCGACAACGATCGCGGGTATGCGCTGCAACTGTACGAAGCGGCGGAGCCGGCGCAAGGCGGCCCCGGCATACGGATGTTGTGCGATATCGCGCGCCGGCACGATGCCTATCTCGTGGCGGGCCTGGCGCTGCGCCACCCCAAGCTTGCCGGCGTCATGCACAATTCGTCGGTGCTGGTCGGGCCCGAAGGCGTCGTCGGCATCTATCACAAGATGCATCGCTGGCACATGGAAAAGCTCTACTTCGTGCCGGGCGACAGCATATCCACCTGGCAGACCGGGCTCGGATGCATCGGCATGCAGATCTGCTACGACATCCGCTTTCCCGAAATCACGCGCATCATGGCCCTGCAAGGGGCGGAAATCATCACCAGCGCGTGGGCGTCGGCCACGCCGGAAGACACGCCGCTTGCCGATCCCGACCTGTTTCTGCACCGGGCCTATACCCGCGCCGTGGAGAATGGCGTGTTTTTCCTCAGCTGCAACCGGGCCGGCGACCAAGGCAGCTTCCACTTTCTGGGGCGCAGCCTGATCGTGGCTCCCGATGGCAAGGTGCTCGCGAAATCCGGAACCGACGGCGAAGACCTCGTGCGGGCCGATCTAGATCTTTCGGCGGTGGCGCGCTATCGGGCTTCGACCGGTATCTTCACCGACCGGCGTGAAGATATCTACCGACGGTATGTATGAGGCTGCGCGCGCTCTGATCCTGTTTCTACGAACACACACTTACGGAGATCTTTATGGTCGATACGTTTGACGGCTCCGCGCGGGGCGAGCATTCCGAATTTCGCGTGGCGTTGGCCGGATTTCACATCGAGTGCGTCAGCTTCCTTCCCAAGGCGGCGACATACGCCGATTTCGAGAGCCAGGCCAGCCGGGGCGAGCGCATTTTCGAGAACCTGCGCGGCACGAATACCGTAATGGGCGGCTTTATCGAGGTGTGTGAGCGCGAACACGTGGCCATGATGCCCATCGTCAATGCGGCGCTCGGAGCCGTAGGCCCGACTACCGACGAGGTGGTAGAACGCTATGCCGAAGAGATGGCGCAAGCGATCCGTGCACAGGCCGATACGCTCGACGGTGTGCTGCTGTTTTTGCACGGAGCCTGCTGGGCCCCGTCCTATCGCGATCCCGAACGCTACTTCATCGACCGGGTGCGTGGGGCGATAGGGCCGGGCAAGCCCATCATGGTCGCCCTGGACTACCATGGCAATATCGATGCCGAGACCTTGAAAAACGCCACTGCCGCGTTTGCGTATCAACGCTCTCCGCACACGGACACCGGCGATACCGGGCGCCGCGCGGCCGATTGCCTGGTACGGACGCTGCGCGGGCAAATCCGCCCCACGTGGGCGATTGCCAAGCCCGGCGTGCTGGTGCCCAGCATCTTCAGCGCCACGGCCCTGCATCCCTTGGCCGACATCATCAAAGAGACCGAAACGGCCGAGCAGAATAACGCCCGCTATCTGGATATTTCCGTAATGGCGGGGTTTTCGTATGCGGATGCGCACAACACGGGCTTCAGCGTCCTGGTGGTGGCGGACGACGACCAACAACAGGCCGAGAAGCTCGCCAGAACATTTTCCGACAAGATCTGGGCAGCCCGGAACGCGCTGTATCGGCCCTTGCG
Organism: Candidimonas nitroreducens; assembly: GCF_002209565.1. Lineage (GTDB taxonomy): Bacteria > Pseudomonadota > Gammaproteobacteria > Burkholderiales > Burkholderiaceae_B > Candidimonas > Candidimonas nitroreducens. The sequence continues at coordinate 262,862 of NZ_NJIH01000010.1, read as the reverse complement.
CGTATATTCGGTGACCGAGGCCGTGGATCACGTCACCGCGCAGGTGGCGGCCGGGGAAGGCAAGGGCAGGCCTTATGTCCTGCTGGAACACGCCGACCGGATGAACGACTCCACTTATATACTCGCAGAGGTTCTGAAGCGCCGGCTCGAGCGCGTGGCGGCACCATTCATCTGGGATGCCGCCAGCGCGAAAAAGGCCTGTGAAGCGGGTGCCGGCAGCGAGGTGCGCCTGCAACTGGGCGGCCACAGTTCGGACAAGGCCGGCCCGACGCTGGATGTGAAGGCCAAAGTGCTCTGGGCCGGCACCAAGCGGTACCGCGTATCAGGCACCTATATGCATGGGATGCCGGTCAATCTGGGGGAGTGCGCGCTGCTCGACATCGATGGCGTCAGCGTCAGTGTCGTCAGCCGATTCGCCTTTGCGGTGGACGGCGATCCGTTCTACGTCTTCGGCCTCAAGCCCGAGGACTTCGACATCATCATCTTGCGCTCCAAGACCCATTTCCGGGCCTTTTACGAGCCGCTCGCGCGCGAGATCCTGATCGTGGACACCCCCGATTACGGGCTGGCCGATCTCAAGCAGCTTCCCTATCAGCACCTGCAGATGGAGCGCGTGTTCCCGTTCAGCGAGGATGCCGCGCGGCGCACGTAGCCGCACGGCCGCCAGCCTCCAAGAGCCGCGAAGACATTACTGGCGCGTGATGCCCCAGCCGCGCACCAGCTCTTCGAGGCGCGCCTGCTGGTCTTTGGTCAGCGGCCAGGCGGCGGGCGGGCGCGTCGGGCCGCAGTCGTTGCCGATGATCTGCAGCGCGGCCTTCACGCCGGTGACATTGGTGCCATTGAGTTCTTGCGCGCGGATGTCCTCGAACGCCTCGATGCCGCGGATCAGCTGCATGGCGTGCGCGTAGTCCTGCGCACGCAGCGCCTGCAGGATTGCCACCGAGCGCTCGGGCCAGATGTTGATCAGCCCCGATGTGAAGCCTTGCGCGCCCACGGCGCACAGCGCCGGCGCCCAGGTTTCGGCCAGGCCTCCTACCCAGATGATCCCGGGGGCGGCGCGCTCGATGGCCTGCGCCAGTTTGATCGGATTCGGCGAGGCCCATTTCACCCCGGCCACGCCGGGGATTTCCGTCAGCCGCACGATGGCGTCCGTGCCGATGGCGTCGTTGCGCAGGTACAGCATGACCGGCAGGCCGTCGGCCGCGTCGGCGACCCGCTGCACATAATCCACCAGGCCGCGCGGCGATACGAACGGATCGGGCGTCTGGTGCACCATGATGCCGTCGACGCCTGCCTTGCGCGAGGCGCGCGCCAGCGCGCAGGCTTCGTGCACGCTGCGGCCTACGCCATTGACGACCGGCGCGCGGCCCGCGGCCATGTCGGTCACGGCCTCCATCATGGCCTGCGCTTCGTGCGCCTGCAGCGCATAGAACTCGCTGGTGTTGCCGTTGACGACCAAGATGTCGACGCCGGCGTCTATGGCTCTGTCCATGACCGGGCGCAAGCGCTCGGGCTCGATCTGGTCTGCGTTGTCGAAGGGGGTCACCAATATGCCCGAGATGCCGGTCAAGGCCTGGCGCAGCTTGTCTGAAATGCCGTTCATGATGTGTTCCTTGTCTTTCCTGATCTTGTTTACGCTGCCGCTCGCGGCGGCGGGTTGATGCCGGCGGCGTATGATCGCTGTGCCCGATGCCCGGCGGCTTTACTCGGCCAGGCGCATCGTCGGCGTGATCTGGCGCGGATCCACTTGCAGTTCCAGCAGCGCCAGGCCGCCGGCCTCGCGGGCGCGGGCGAATGCCGCCGGGAAGTCTGCGCCGCGCGTTACGCGTTCGCCGTAGGCGCCGAAGGATTGCGCCAGTGTCACATAATCCGGCCCCTGCAGGCGCGTGCCGCTGATACGGCCCGGGTGGCGCCGTTCCTGGTGCATGCGTATCGTGCCGTACATGCCATTGTTGACCACCAGCACTACCAGCTTGGCGCCGTGTTCGGCGGCGGTGGCCAGTTCCTGAGGGTACATCAGGAAGCAGCCATCGCCTGCCAGGCATACCACGCTGCGCGTCTTGTCACGCAGCGCGGCGGCCACCGCGGCCGGCAGGCCGTAGCCCATGGCGCCGCAAGTGGGCGCCAGCTGGCTGCGGCCGCTGCGGTATTCGTAGTAGCGGTGCAGCCATACGGAGTAATTGCCGGCGCCGTTGGTCAGTACGGCGTCGTCCGGCAGGGTCTGCGACAGGTGCTTGACGACAAAGCCCATGTCCACCCCCGTGTGCGCGGCGGGCTGCGTCGGCACAAGGCCATAGGCCTCCTGGTCGGCGCGGGCGGCGCGAGTCCAGCCGTCCCAGGGGCGGCTGGCCGGCGGCGTGGTGCCGGCCAGCGCGGCGACCGCCTCGGCGGCGCGGCTTTGCACCGCAAGATCTGCCTGGAAGACGCGGTTCAGCTCCGCCGCGTCGGCGTGGATATGGATGAGCTTCTGTGCCAGGCGCGGTGGTTTCAGCAGGGTATAGCCATCGGTCATGACGTCGCCCAGCCGCGTCCCTATGGCCAGTATCAGGTCGCATTCCTTGATGCGCCGAGCCAGCGCGGGGTTCATGCCCAGGCTCATGTGGCCGGCATAGTGCGGATTGCGGTTGTCCAGAATGTCTTGGCGGCGGAAGGCGCATGAGGCGGGCAGATTCCAGCGTTCCAGGAATGCGGCCAGGTTCCCGCGGGCGGTTTCGCTCCAGTTCGGGCCGCCGATGAACACCAGCGGGCGCTGCGCCGCGGCCAGGGCGCCGGTGATCTGCGCCAGTGTTTCCGGCGCGACCGACGCCGGCGCCAGGGTTGGCGCGGGGCAGTCCGGTGTGTGGCAGGGATCCAGCAGCATGTCCTCCGGCAGCGATATCACCACCGGGCCTGGCCGGCCCGACATCGCCGTATGGAAAGCGCGCGCCATGATTTCGGGGATGCGGTCGGCGTCGTTGATCTCGACCACCCATTTCGCCAGGGAGCCGAACATGGCTTGGTAGTCCACTTCCTGGAAGGCTTCGCGCCCCACGTGGCCGCGGGCGATCTGGCCGACGAACATGAGCATCGGGGTCGAGTCCTGCTGGGCGATGTGCACGCCTATGCTGGCGTGCGTCGCGCCGGGCCCGCGCGTGACCATGCATATGCCGGGGCGCCCGGTCAGCTTGCCGTCGGCTTCGGCCATGTTGGCGGCCGCGCCTTCATGCTTGGCTACGACCAGCTCGATTTCCTGCGTGTCGTACAGGGCGTCCAGCACTTCCAGGTAGCTTTCCCCGGGCACGCAGAATATGCGATCCACGCCATGCTGGCGCAGCGCGTCCACGATGGCGCGGCCCGCGCTGCGTGGCGAGGCGGTCTGTATGTCTGTTGCAAGCACTGGGGCGAGCGAGTCCTTCATCTTGCAATTCCTTTCAATTTTGCATGGCTTCGGCTAAGGATGCTCAGCAGTGTATAGATACATTCCATAGTGATGATATGGCCGCAACGCCATTTCTGATATGTAATAAATGCATGTGTTGCGCAGCTTGGCGGCCGATAGAATGTGCCTTCTTTTTCGTGGCTCGGCCACTGGGCTCCGAGACGCCTACTTCTACCAGGAGACATCAGTTCATGAAAATCGCCAGAAGACAGTTTCTGCAATCGGCCGCCGGCATGCTGGCAGTTGCGACGGTGGCCCCTTTGCCTGCCCTGGCGGCAAACGCCTGGCCCGACCGGCCCATCAATTACGTCGTGCCTTTCGCGCCCGGTGGCGCCACGGACATACTGGGCCGCATGTATGCCCAGTATGTGGGCCAGGCCTTGGGCGTGTCGATGGTAGTAGAAAACAAGCCGGGAACCGGCGGCAGCCTGGGCACGGCCTATGCGGCGCGCGCCAAGCCCGACGGCTATACGCTGGTGGGCGGCACGATCAGCTCGCACGCCATCAATGTAAGTATCTATCCTTCAATTGGCTACGACCCCGTCAAGTCTTTTACGCCCATAATCCTTACCGGCACGCTGCCCAATGTACTGGTGGTGCGCGCCAACAGCGACTACAAGACGGTTGACGACCTCATCAAGAAGGCTCGCAGCAAAAACGACGCCCTGACTTTCGGCTCGTCCGGCGTGGGCTCTTCGCAGCACCTGGCGGGTGAACTGTTCGCCCAGGACATCGGCGCGCATATGCTGCACGTGCCCTACAAGGGCAGCGCCCCTTCGCTGCAGGCGCTGGCCGCGGGCGACATCGATCTGCTGTTCGACAACATCACCTCGGCGCTGCCGCTGATCCAGTCGGGCAAGCTGCGGGCCTTGGCCGTTACTTCGACCCAGCCCGCCGCCATGCTGCCCGACGTGAAGCCGCTGAAAGACTTCGGCAATGGCCTGGAGCATTACGAAGTCGTGTCGTGGCAGGCGGTGTTCGCGCCCACCGGCACACCCAGGCCGATTATCGACAAGCTCTATGCTGCCATGCATGCGACTTTGCAGAAGCCCGAGGTGCGCAAGCGCCTGGAAGGGCTGGGCATCACGATCTCGGGCATGGGCCCCGACGAGCTGGCCGCCTTCCAGAAGGCCGAGGTCGCCAAATGGGCGGCCGTGGCGGCCAAGGGCCACATCAAGCTGCATTAAGCATCTTGTGTATCGGGCGGGCCGGCTTCAAGGCCGGCGCCGGCCGGGCCGGCGGCCTCGGTGGCGCCCGGCCAGTTGCCTTGCGCGGTTTGGCCCAGGATCGCCTGGCGCAGGGTTTGCAGGATGTCCCACTGGCCGATCACCGGCGGCCGGTTGCGTGCCGTGGCGATGGCGATCTGGCGTATGACCTCGGGTTCGACCAGGCGTGACGCCTGCACCTGGCCCAGCGCTACCTCTTCGGCCACGGTGGCCAGGGGCAGCACCGCACAGCCTACGCCGCCTCGCACCAGGTTCTTGGTAATGGCATTCGAGCCGTCGCATTCCACTTCGACGTGCAGGCGCCGGTTGCAGCTCAGCGCCAAGGATTCGACCAGGCCGCGCACCCCGTGCGGTGTGCCGGGCAGGATCAGCGGCTGGTCGAACATCCGGGTGACGGGCGTGGTCGTGGCGGCGGGCGGATAGTCGGGAGGCAGAATGAGATACAAGGGCTCGTGCAGCAGTACGTCCATGTCCACTGTGCCGGCCTGTGTGTTGGGCACGTACAGCAAGGCGACGTCGATCTTGCCGTCGGCCAGGGAGTTGATGATTTGGTGACCCAGCGTTTCCACCATGTGCAGCCGCGTGTCCGGAAAGCAGGCTCGCAGTGCGCGCGCCACGGCGGCGAAACTGCGCTGCGCAATCGTCGGCTGGGCCGCAATTACCAGTTCCGACGGGCCTTCGTCCGCCAGCGTGACGGCCAGCTTGCGCGTTTCATCCAGCGCCTCGGCCACCTTGCGGGCCCGGGTCAGCAGCAGGGCGCCGGCATCGGTCAGCACCACGCCCCTGCCGCTGCGGTGGAACAGGCGCACCTTCAGTTCCGCCTCCAGCCGCGCGATATGGCGGGTCATGGTGGATTGTTCGATTCCCGCCTCGATGGCGGTGCGCGAGATGCTGCCGGACTGCGCGATGCGGACGAAATATTCAAGTGCGGTGGGATTCATGCTGGTGTCCCGGGATGCCATTACCCTGTATCGCCTTCGGCTGCGGCCAAAGTCATCGATGAGCGGATGTTGCGATATTATCGCCGCATCCTCGCGCAAGCCGCAGCGGGCAGGCCCTCTGGCCTCGCGGCATGTGGTACGGCTGCGCGGCGTCGGTGCATGCGCTTCGCCAGGTTCCCGCGCGTGCATAATAATGCGACCGCAAGCCGGAGGCTGCGGCTCTCTGGCATTTTAATTTCCTGATCCGATCTACTCTTTCCCAAGCAACATTCCGATGACTTCTTCCAGGCTGCCCCGCGCGCTTCGGCGCATCCACTCCCTGAACGATTTCGAAAAGCCGGCTCGCAGCCGGCTGCCGCGGCCGCTGTTCAGCTACATCAGCAACGGCGCCGACAACGAGGTGACGCTGCGCGGCAATCGGACGGCATTCGACCAATACGTATTGATGCCGCGCATGCTGGTGGACGTCTCCGGGCGCAGCCAGCAGATCGAATTGTTCGGCCAGCGCTACGATGCGCCCTTCGGCATTTCGCCTGTGGGCCTGGGAGCCATGTACGCCTATCGCGGCGACCTGCTGCTGACGGGCGCGGCGGCCCGCGCCAATATTCCCGCCGTGCTGAGCGGCGCTTCGCTGACGCGCATGGAAGACGTGGCGCAGGCCGCGCCCGGTACGTGGTTCCAGGCCTATATGCCAGGCGACACGGCACGTGTCGAAGCCTTGCTGGCGCGGGTCGCGGCGGCCGGCTATCGCGTGCTGGTGCTGACGGTGGATCTGCCCGTTTCGGTCAACCCGGAAAACTACGCGCGCAATGGCTTCAGCTCGCCGCTGCGGCCCGGCCTGGGCCTGGCATGGCAGGGCATCAGCCATCCGCGCTGGCTGCTGGGCACCTTCGGCCGCACCCTAGTGCGGCGAGGCATGCCGCACTTCGAGAACTGGCGCGCCGAACGCGGTGCCCCCATTCTTTCATCCACAGTGGAAAGAGACTTTCAGGCGCGCGATCATTTCAACTGGACGCACGTGCGTCAGATACGCGAACTCTGGAAAGGCCCGCTGGTCGTCAAGGGCCTGGTGCGCTGGCAGGACGCGGTACTGGCCCGCGATGCCGGCGTGGACGGCGTCATTGTGTCCAACCATGGCGGGCGCCAGGTCGACGGCTCGGTGTCGCCCCTGCACGTACTGCCCGGCATCGTGAAAGCGGTGCCCGACGTAACGGTGATGATGGACAGCGGCGTACGCCGCGGCAGCGATGTGCTCAAGGCGCTGTCGCTGGGCGCCCGCTGCGTCTTCGCCGGCCGCCCCTTCAACTACGCCGCTGCCGTGGGGGGCGCCCGCGGTGTGGATCACGCCATTGCCATCCTGCGCGGCGAGATCCATCGCAACATGGCGCTGCTGGGCATCAATCGCCTTGCCGAACTCGATGATACGCTGGTAAGGCATATATCTACTTTGTATCCATCGCCTGGGCTGTAGAGACCCTGTCCGGGCGAACCAGGCTAGCCAGTCTCATATCCTAGAGCGGCCAGGCGACGGGCCCGAGTCCCGGGCGTCCGCTGTCTATCGCATGGCCACTTGCGCGAGCCCGTTCTGCGGTTTCGTGCGGCGCGCAATCGAACAAACTCCCAGAATGTATCCGGCCGGCGCGGCCGGAGGCGCTTGCGCGCGGGTTCATATCGCCACCCGTTTTTTTCAGCATCGCAACCTTTAATGCTCAGCGAAAAAAGAATTAGCTATTCGTGTGTTGGCCTGATACCTAGAATGCAAATTGCGCTGCGTCATCCGAAGCTGCGTCCCGGGATTCCGCAGTTGTCCACAACGATACCTACGGAGACATCATGAATATCAGGTTTTTTAGAAACATCGCATGCGGGCTCGCGCTGGCTGCTGCCGGCACGGCGCATGCAAGCTGGCCCGATCATACGATCACTGTGGTGGCGCCTTGGGCGGCTGGCGGAAATGCCGACATCCACGCCCGGCTTTTCGCGAAAGTCATGTCCGAAAAGCTGGGGCAGCCCGTGGTGGTCGAGAACCGCTCGGGCGCGGGCGGCATGGTAGGCGCGCTGTACGTCTCGCACGCGAAGCCCGACGGCTATACCTTCTTGCTGGGCGCTTTCGCCAATATGCTTGGTGAATTCTTTCATCGCGAGAAGACGCTGAGCGTCGAGCGGGATCTGGCGCCGGTCGCGCAGCTTACCAATATCCCCAACTATATCGCCGTTTCGCCGAAGTCCAAGTACAGCTCGTTCAAGCAGCTGCTGGACGAGGCCAAGGCCGATCCCAAGCAAGTCACGTGCGCCACGCCGGGCGTAGGCACCGCGGCGCACCTGGTCTGCGCGATAATCAACAAGGACGCGGGTACGCACATAGAAACCATACCGTACCGCGGCGGTGTGCCGGCCATCATGGATGTGATCAGCGGGCGGGTCACTTTCTATGCCGGCAACGAATCCCTGCCCTATATCCAGGACGGGCGCCTGAAGGGCCTTGCCATCACCTCTTTGAAGCGTTCCACCCTGGCGCCCGATCTTCCCCCTGTGTCCGACGTGCTGTCCGGATACAACGTGAACTCGTGGTACGGCATGTTCGCCCCCAAGGGCACGCCCAAAGAGGTGCTCGAGCGGGTCAGCAGCATCGTCGACCAGGCCATGAAAGACCCCAAAATCCGCGACCAGCTGGCAAAACTCGGTGCCGTCCCCGTGGGCAGTACGCCGGATCAGTTCAAGAAATTCATCAAGTCCGAGAATCAGCGCTGGGCGCCGATAGCCAAGTCTCTCGATATCCATCTGGACTGAAACAAACGACCCCGGCTCGCTCGCTCATCCGACGGGCGAGCCGCAGTGTCGCGAGATACCTTTGTGGATTGCGCCTGATTGCGCGACCGGTACCGAATGTAAGAGAATCCCATGTATTGCGCCTCGCATTACCGGGGGCGGCGACGACATGGGTGATGATAATGGCTGTGCGGCCACTACGCGCTTTACTTGCCTTTCACAGACACGGCACCATCGCGGCGGCTGCGGAAGAGGTGCACCTTTCGCCTGCGGCGGTAAGTGTGCAGCTGAAGCTGCTGGAAGAGCAGCTGGGCATTCCGTTGTTCGAACGCACCAAGCGATCCATACGATTGACCTCGGCGGGTTATGGGGTGGTGCCGCTGGTGGAAAAGGTGCTTACCGCATACGAAGAGCTGCTGCGGCATTCAGGCAGCAGTTCGATTCATGGCCGGATTTCTCTGGGGGTGGTAAACAATGTGCTCGTCGGCGTTTTCCCGGCGGTAGTGCAGCGCGTCATCCGGGATTGTCCGGGCATGGAAATCAATGTCAGCATGGGCACCTCGCCGGATCTGGTCGCCAAGGTTGCTGCGGGTTTGCTGGATGCGGCCGTGGTGAGCCAGCCGCCCAAGTCCCTGGGCGATGAATTCATAGTCCACAAGCTTTTCGACGAGCCGATTGCGCTGATACAGCTGCCGCACTCTGCGCGGGGCTCGCTGCGTGATGTGCTCGGCGCGTGTCCGTATATAGCCCTGGATCGCGACACCTGGGCGGGCCGCCAGATCCAGAATCACCTGGAGCGCCAGGAAATAGACGTCGAGCCGATCATGGAGCTCAATTCGCAGGAAGCCATCCTCGCCGCGGTAAGGTTCGGTCTGGGCGTAACCGTGCTGCCCCTGACGCGCGGAGCCGATATCGGCCACGATGAGCGCTTGAAGATAACAAGAATTGCCGGCCTGAGCCGCACCATTTCCATGGCCGAGCGCAAGACGCACATACGCTCGAACATGACGGCTCAGGTATTGAGCAGCTTCAAAAGCGTACTCGCCGAATCGGCGGCCACCGGCAAGACCGCGGCGGCCAGGCGCGCCGCGCCCGCCAAGGCGGCCCGCAGGCCGCGCACCGGCGATTGACGAGGTGCGCAGCCTGCGGTTTCAGGACTTCCACTTATAGACTGCGGGGCGCTTTTCTTTGAAGGCTGCCATTCCTTCCTTGAAATCGTCGCTTTCCGCGACGTGCTTCAAGGCACGCATGGTCTGCACCATTTGTTCGGAAGGGCCCTTTGCCAACACATGGTCGTTGACGAAACGCTTGATGGTTTTGAGCACCATCGGCGACATCCGGGCCAGGTTGCGCGCCATGCCCAGCGCGCACTCGACCTGTCCGCCCACGGGTGTGACTTCGTTGACGAATCCGAGCTCGTACGCCCGTTTCGCCTCCAGCGGCCTGCCGAGCAGAATCATGTCCATCGCGGCATGATGCGGTATGCGCGCGGCCAGGCTGGCCACCATGCCGCCGGTGAACCCCAGCTTCCCTTCCGGGTACAGGAATTTGGCGCTTTCGGACGCAACCAGTACATCGGAAAGCATGCAGATCGTCAGGGCGCCTCCGATGCACCAGCCGCTGACCGCCGTGACGATGGGCTTGTCGGTCTTGAAGCCGAGGTTGGGCATGCAGCGCCAGAGCTCGTCGGGCCATTCGGACACATCCGCGCCCGCGGAGAACATGTCGTCCCCGCTGGAGGTCAGGACGGCCACGCGGTGTTCGTCGTTCGCATCGAATTCCAGGAAGACATCTTGCAGTTCCCGCACCAGCGTGGCGCTGAGGGCGTTCTTGCGCTGAGGGCGATGCAGCTTGATCAAGAGTACGCCTTCGTCTTCCTGGGACACGAGTAGGGTCTGATATTCCGGCATTAGAACTCCTTTCGCTTTCGCGACTGATTTGGAAATGGAATGACAGGGCGGCTGGTGGCGCAGCGCCGCCATGGCACGAGTTCGAGCAAGCTGTTTAGATGACTCCCGCCGCCTTGAGATGGGCGAGATCTGCGTCGGTAAGCTGCAGCGCACCGAAGATTTCGCTGTTGTGTTCGCCGACCCCCGGGCCGGTGCGCAGCACCCGCGGCGCCGTACCCGAAAAACGTGGCACGACGCAGGGCGCAGGGATGCTTCCTAAGTCGGGGTCGGCCAGGCGGACAATGGTAGAGCGTGCCTGGAAGTGCGGATCGGCGAGCACGTCGTCGATCGCATAGGCCTTGGTGAACGGCACGTCGTGGCGGTTGAACGCAGTGCTTGCCGCAGCGAAAGTCCGGCTCGCGCACCACTGGGCGACAATGGCGTCGATTTCCTCGATATGTCGCATACGTTCCGGGTTGGTGACGAAGCGCGGGTCTTCGATGAGTTCGGTGCGCTCCATGGCCGCGCAAAGCCGGCGGAAGACGGCCTCGGACGTGCCGACCACGGTCATCCATACGCCATCGGCTGTTCTGTACATGTTCGAGGGCGCGGTATAGGTGGCTCGATTGCCTGCGCGCGCTCGCGCGCTGCCGAGCTGCTCGTATTCCGCGGCCAGCGGGTCGAGCAGGCGTATCATCGCCTCGGTAGCCGCCAGATCGATCTCGCGTGCCGGCGCGCCCGGGTTGCCGCGCCGCTCCGCCATGGCGGAGGCGATTGCGAAGGCTCCGAATAGCCCGGCGATCACATCGCCTTGCGGAAAATTCATGTGCTGCGGGCTGCCGTCTTTTTCCCCGGTCAGGTGCGCAAAGCCGCTCATGGCCTCGAAAATGCGGGCGAAGCCGGGGCGGTTCGCATAAGGGCCGGTCTGGCCGAAACCAGTCAGGCGCAGCACTGTCAAGCCGGGGTTCGCCTTGCGCAGGGTGCCCAGATCCAGCCCCCAGCGGTCGAGCGTTCCCGTACGAAAGTTCTCTACCAGCACGTCGAAACGAGGCAATAGGCGCAGAAACAGCGCCTTGCCTTCGGGCTTGCGCACGTCCAGGGTGATGCCGCGCTTGCCCCGGTTCGTAACCTTCCAATGCAGGGCGTGTTCGCCCTTGACCGGGGCGAGCGACCTCAGCGGGTCGCTGCCGTCGGGCAGCTCGAGCTTGACCACTTCGGCGCCCAGGTCGGCACACAGGGTCGCGGAAAATGGCGCCGCCAGCACAGTGGCCATGTCCAGAATGCGCACGCCTGCAAGCGGGCCCGCAAGCGTGTCGGCGTTGCGCTGGGAGTCGGAGCTTTCATTCATGTCGGTATGTCCTGGATTTACCGTAAAAGTGTCAGGCCGGGCCGCCAGCGGCCTATGCGCCGCCGCGCCACGTCCTGATGGCGTAGTGGCAAGTTCGCTTGGCATGCGGCGGTATTCGGGTTCAGTGCATCAGAATATGCAGCGCCGATACGCACATGGTTACCCCGGACGCAATCAGCAGGACGCTTACGATGCTCTTCATGATCTGGGGCGAAAAAGGAACTTTCTGGTGTGCCGCCACCCACGTAACCAGGATCACCACTGGTGCGGCTATCAAGGTCAGTCGGGTCGATTCCATTGTGAATTGCCCTGAGAATGCGACGATGATCAGACGCAATACCGATCCTGCCCCGAACAGGAAAATCAATGATTCCTGTATGCGGGAAATCGGCCAAGGCTGTCTATACATAATATAGACAAGCGGAGGGCCGGGGGCGGAAAACATGCCGCCCAATATGCCCGCCAGGCTGCCGGCGGACAGGAACGTGCCTTGCCCCGAGGTGTTTTGCAAGGGCTTGGCCGTGTGCCAAAGCAGCAAGGCGCAAAGGATGATGCTTACGCCCAGCACTATACGCAGAACCTGATAGGAGTTGCCGGCCAGCCAGGTCAGCAAGGCGATGCCGACGACGGCGCCGGCCAGGCTGGTCAGCAGCGCTGCCCATATCTCGCGGTTCAGGTGCAGGGCCCTGCGGCGATAGAGGAATATGCAGGAATTGATAATGATGATCACTGTGACGGCGTTGACGGCATCGGGCAGCGGGACGAGATCGGTAGCGCCGATCAGGCCGAGAAATATCAGCGCCAGTGCGAAGCCGGTCAGCACCTGCGCATAGACCGCAACGGCGGCGAATAATAAAAAAAGGACGTATGTATGCATATAAGCGCTGCTCTGACTACTTTGCGTGTGTCGATTGCCGTGGTTGGGGCTGGCCGGTACCTCCGCGCCCGAGACCTTGCCTGGCCGCGCGACAGCACTGTGCTTGCGGAAATTCTAGGATGGCGCGCAACATCGGTAAACTTTAAATAACTTACTCTGAGATTTACGAATTCCTATGCTCGGTCTTCTGCGCTGCGAAGTGATGCGGGCTTGGTAGTTTAGGGTGAACAGGCCCGTACGGGGGGCGATATCGGGAACGGAATTTGCCTGTGTGCCGGCTGCATGAGAGCAAGGCTGGGTCGGGGCGGCCCGGGCTGTCGGGCTCTGAATCCCTGGCGCCTATAGGCAGTTGTCAATTGCTGTAGCGATCCCAGCATCGAATTTTTCGACGCTGACAAATTGAAAAAATGGCTATGGCTTCCGCTCGTTACTCTCTATCATAAAGTTTCTGCTGTTGTTGTTTGGTAATTCGGCGACCCGAATTCACGGAAGGAGAAACTTTATGAAGGTCACTGCGGTTGAGACGATAGCCTGCGATGCGGGCTGGAGAAATTATTTCTTCCTCAAGCTTTCCACCGACGCCGGCATTGCCGGCTGGAGCGAGTATGACGAGGGCTTTGGTTCGCCGGGCGTGACCGGCGTCATCGAGCAGCTCAAGCATCGTCTCATCGGCCAGGATGTCTACGCCACCGAGAAATTCTTTCAATTGGCCAGCTGCCTGACGCGTCCCGCCGCGGGCGGGGTCATCGGCCAGGCCATCGGCTGCCTCGAAAATGCCTTGCTGGATGCCAAGGCGAAGGCGCTGGGTGTGCCGTGCTACGAGCTTCTGGGTGGAAAGGTGCGAGACAAGGTCAAGGTCTATTGGTCGCATTGCCCGACCTGGCGGATCAACCATCCGAAGTTCTACCAGCCAGCCGTCACCGATCTCGATGGCGTCAAGGCTACGGCCGAAGAAGCCCGGAAGCGCGGCTTCAAGGGGCTGAAAACCAATCTGTTCATTCACGACGAAGGTGACGCCTACGCCTGGCGCGCGGGCTTTGCCGTTCCCTTCATGCCGGAGCTGACCGTCGACAAGCGCCTGATCCGGAATATCCGCAGCCACCTCGAGGCGCTGCGCGACGGCGCGGGGCCGGATATGGGCTTGCTCATCGACTTCAACTTCAACGCCAAGCCCGAGGGCCTGATCCGGATCCTGCGCGAGCTGGCCGACTTCGATCTGTTCTGGGCCGAAATCGACCTGGGCAGCGCCAAGGCGCTGGCCGACGTGCGGCGCCACAGCCCGCATCCCATCAGCTCGTGCGAAACCCTGATAGGCATGCGCAGCTTCCTGCCGTACTTCGAGCAGCAAGCGATGGACGTGGCCATCGTGGATGCCATATGGAACGGCTTGTCGCAGTCCATGAAAATCGCCGCACTGGCCGATGCCCATGAAGTGAACGTGGCGCCGCATAATTTCTACGGCGACCTGTGCACCATGATGAACACGCACTTTGCCGCGGCTGCCCCGAACCTGCACATCATGGAAGTCGATGTCGACAGGCTGCCCTGGGAAAGCGAGCTTTACTCGCATTCTCCGGTGTTCGAGGATGGCTATCTGCTGGTGCCCGACAGGCCGGGCTGGGGTACAGAGCCCAATGAAGAGGCCATACGGGCGCGGCCGCCCAAGGTCACCGGCGGCCTGCTGCAATACAAGCGTAGTTGATCACCACTTTTCCCGCATAGCGTTCAGAACATGCATATCCTCATTCCCGAAAGCATACTTCCCGATTCCCTGGCGCGCTTGCGCGAGAAGCATACGGTTCACTACGACCCGGAACTGGTCAGGCGCCCCGAGGCATTGCTCGAGGCGGCGCGCCCGGCGAATGCAATCATCGTGCGCAGGCTTACCCAGGTGCGCGGGACGTTGCTGGACGGAATGCCGGACTGCAAGGCGGTGGGGCGCCTGGGCGTAGGGCTGGACAATATCGATGTCGAAACGTGCAGGCAGCGCGGCATCGCGGTCATCCCGGCACCTGGCGCCAATGCGCGCAGCGTGGCCGAATATGTGATTGCCACGGCATTGATGCTGGTGCGCACCGCCTATCTGTCGACGCAGGAAGTCATCGACGGACAGTGGCCGAAGGAAAGGCTCAACCTGGGCGGCGAGATCCAGGGGCGCACCATGGGCATCGTTGGGTTCGGGGGCATAGGCCGCATAACCGGGCAGCTCGCGCACGCCCTGGGCATGCGGGTGCTTGTCTACGATACTGCGGCGCAGAACCAAGCGGGGCAGCAGTACTACCAAAACGTGTCGCTGGCCGAGCTGTTTGCATCCAGCGACGTGATTACACTGCATGTGCCGCTGACCCCTCAGACCCGCAATCTGGTCGATGGGAAGTGCATTCGCGGCATGAAGGACGGCGCCGTCGTTATCAATGCGGCCCGCGGCGGCATCGTCGACGAGACGGCGTTGCTGGCCGCGCTGCGCTCGGGCAAGCTGGGCGGCGCGGCGCTGGACGCTTTCGAGAACGAGCCGCTGGGAAAAAGCCCACAGTACGCGCAGGTGCCGAATTTGATCCTCACGCCCCATATCGCCGGCGTCACGACCGACTCGGAGGTGCGTGTCAACGCGGTGGTGGTGGACAAGATACTGCAGGTGCTGGACGCCTAGGTCTCCTGAGCCTGCTTCTGGCGGCACATAAGAAGTTTTTCTTTCAATAATGAAAACTATATATGGTTTGTTGATTCGAAGGTGAAGAGCCAGAATGGAGCCATGCCCGATTGGCGCAAGGAAAAGTAATTATTTCTTGTCTTGCCATTGGGCCGCGCTTTGTTCCTCTTCAATCTCATAGGATCCAGCCATGGCCGCTTACCTGCAAATCACCCTCAAAATTTCCGCCGCCAACCGTCCCAGCGCCGTCGGCGTCTACCAAAAATACAAGGCGCCGTTCCTCAATACCATCACCGGGGCGAAGTCCAAGGAACTGCTGGTGCGCGATGAAGACGTGCAGGTGCTGCATGGTTTCGACAGCACGCAGCACGCGCAGGCGTATCTGCAGAGCGAGCTGTTCACCTCCGATGTGGTCGCCGGCCTCGAGCCTCTGTTGGATGCCGCCCCCGAGGCGCGGATCTACGAGATCGCCTGATTCCGGCCTCGTATCGTACGAATTGCCTTCAAGCGCCTGGCCGCCTTTTTTTCCGGCTGGCCGGGCATGCCTTTTTTGTGCGTGGAACCGAACCCTTCATGCTTCTCAACGCAGATTTTTCGCGCCCGGCTAGCGTGGCGCCTCACCAGTATCGGTGGGTCACCTCGCCCCAGTCGGGCGTCGAACGGGTAATGCTGGATCGATTGGGCGCGGAACAGGCGCGTGCCACCAGTATTGTGCGATATGCCCCCGGTTCGTTTTTCCCGCGCCACGAGCACCCGGGCGGCGAGGAAATTCTGGTGCTGTCCGGCACGTTCTCCGTGGGCGACGAGCACTACACCCAAGGCTGGTATCTGCGCAACCCGCCGGGCTCGAGCCATCAGCCCTACAGCCGGGAGGGGGCGGTCATCTTCGTCAAGCTGCGCCAGATGCCCGCGGACGAGCGGCGTTGTGTGCGCGTCGACACCCATGACGCGGCCGCCTGGCAGAGGCAGGGCAGGCGTGAGATCTGCCCGCTCTTTACGTCTGATATCGAGCAAGTTAGCCTGCAGCGCCTCGCGCCCGGGCTGGCCTTGTTTGCGCACGCAGTCGATGGTGCCGAGCTGCTGGTGCTGGCGGGCGAGCTGCTTGTCCATGGCCATGTTTTCGGGTGCGGCGGCTGGCTGCGTCTGCCCGGCGGCACGTATCCCGAATATATCGCGGGCGCGAACGGTGCCACGCTTTACCTGAAGACCGGCCGTCCGCTGGGCATCCCGGGGCAGGCATAGGCATGGAAACCGCAAGCATTGCCATCGTCGGCGCCGGTTTGAGCGGCCTGTATGCCGCGTATCTCCTGGCAACCGCGGGCATAAGCGATTACGTGGTTCTGGAAGCCAGGGATGTCATCGGCGGCCGCATTGCGGTTGCGTATCCGCCGGATGACGCAACGGCGCCGGCGGCATCACCGGCAAAAAACCGCGATCGCTTCGACCTGGGGCCGACCTGGTATTGGCCTGCGTATCAGCGTCGGCTCGATGGTGTGATCGGCGCGCTCGGCCTGGATCGTTTCGATCAGTACGAAACCGGCGACATGGTGTTCGAAAGCTCGCCGAACCAGTCTCCCGTCCGTACGCGAGGCTACAGAAGCGCGCCGACTTCCGTGCGCCTGGAGGGAGGTATGGCGGCGCTTGTCGACGGCCTGTATCAACGCCTGGATGCCGCGCGGATACACACGGGGCGGGCCGTTACCCGCCTGCAGTGCGGCGGCGGCAAGATCGTCCTGACTGCCGAGGACAGATGCGGGCGGGCCGCCACCTACCGGGCGGCACACGTGCTGCTGGCTGTTCCGCCGCGCCTGGCGATGACGGCGATGGATTTTGTTCCTGCGCTGCCCGAAGCCCTGCAGCGAGGCTGGCGGGATGTGCCGACATGGATGGCGCCGCACGCCAAGTACCTCGCCATATACGATGAGCCGTTCTGGCGTGGGCAGGGCCTGTCCGGCGAGGCCCGCAGCGCATGCGGGCCCTTGGTAGAGATCCACGACGCCTCGGCCCCTGGCGGGCACGCGGCATTGTTCGGTTTCTTCGGCATACCGGCGCGCACGCGACAGCAAGTCTCCGACGAAGTGCTGCGCGCGCACTGCCGCAGCCAGCTCGCGCGCCTGTTCGGGCCACAGGCTCGCAACCCCCGAGCCGATTTCATCAAGGACTGGGCCGCCGAGCCTTATACCGCAAGCGCCGCCGATCAGGAAGCTACGGATCACATAGCCAATGCACCGCTGGCCACGGCCCAGTCGGGCGTGTGGCAAGACCGGCTGGTGGGTATCGCCAGCGAGTGGTCGCGCCAGTTCCCCGGCTATGTCGCCGGCGCGATCCAGGCAGCGGAAAACGGCGTGGCTACGGTGCTGCGGCCGCCGGGCGAGGTTGTATGAGCTGGCCGGAAACTCGTCGCCGGGCGCCGCCTTTGTGGCGGAGCGGCTACTTGAAGGAGAGGCGGCTGAACATCTAGTATTATCCCGAACTTATGGGCAATACCTTATCGTACTTTACCGGTGCCATCTGGCTGTTTCTCTTGTGGCGTTTCGTCTGGCCGCTGTCGGCGGGCCCGGGTACGCGGCTGTTGCTTGCCCTGGTGCTGTTCCTGGTGGCGGAATCCCATTGGATCACTCGCCGCTATTTCGGAACCCTGGCCTCGCCCGAGTTGCCGCAGTGGGTACTGATCGTCGTAGGATGGGCCTTCGGCGCGTTTCTGCTGTTGGCGATCTTGATATTGCTGCGCGACGTGGCGGGGAGCCTGGTGTTCCTGGTGGCGCGCGCGCCGGGCAGGGCGGTTCTGTCGTCGCAGGGCTTGCATGTCACGATCGGAGCCATTGCCGTGGTGCTGGCCGGCGTGGGGGTGTGGCAGGCGGTCAAGATTCCCCGGGTGAAGACGATGGCCATTTCTTTGCCGGGCCTGCCGCCGCAGTTCGACGGCTACCGCATCGTACAGCTGACCGACCTGCATGCCAGCCGCCTGCTGCCGCAATATTGGCAAGCGGCCGTGGTAAAGAAGACCGACGCGCTGGCCCCTGATCTCATCGTTATCACCGGCGATCTGGCCGATGGCACACCGCAGCTGCGGGCGGCAGATGTGCGGCCGTTCCGCGATTTGCACGCCCGCGACGGCGTCCTCGCGATTCCCGGCAACCACGAATACTATTCCGATTACCGCGACTGGATGGCCGCCGACCGCGCGCTGGGCCTGCGCATGCTGGAAAACCAGCACGTACTGATCGAGCATGGCGGCGCCACCTTGGCGGTCGCCGGCCTCACCGACAGGCAGGCCGGTTCCTTCGGCCTGCCGCGCCCCGATCTGCAGGCCGCCCTGCAGGGCATTCCCGCAGGGGTGCCGGTGATCCTGCTGGAGCACCGGCCCGGCGATGCCGTCAAGAACGCGCAGGCCGGCATTGCCTTGCAGCTATCCGGCCACACGCACGGTGGCCAGATCCGCGGGCTCGACATCCTGGTGCGGCGCGCCAACAATGGCTTTCTTTCGGGCCTGTATCAGGTCGGCAAGATGAAGCTGTACGTCAGCAACGGCACGGGCCTGTGGAACGGCTTCCCCTTGCGCCTGGGCCGGCCGTCGGAAATCACGCAGATCGTGCTGCATCCTGAGACACGGCACTAGTCTGGCGCACTATTGCGGTTCGGTATTGGGGGCATTCTTGGGCAGCGCAATGGCGCGACAGGATACTAACTGTCCGGCGCGCATTTCATCCGGCTTGGGCGTTCAGGCGCACAGAAAGCGGAATATCCGAGGGCCCGCCCGCACACCGTCCGGGAGTGTCGCGCGATTTCCGCAATAGATAGATTTTCTTTTTACCGTATAAAGAATATCGCGGTTGCGGCTATGGCCTTAATCGCTGAGAATGCATGGGCTGCTTCCAGCGCAAGGCGCCATTGTCGCCTCTATTCAGATAGATTTCCTGCTGGAAAGGCGCTTTCTCGCGACGCAAGACGACGGGTTGGTAAACCATCTTGAACGCGTTGCCAGGCTATCAATCGCCCCCTCAAAAACCATGACAGACAGCAGTATTGCTTCAGCGGCCGATGTTTTCGTCGAGCTGCCCGCCAAGATCCAGACGGGAAATATCTGGCGGCTTGCTATTGCACAGGCGCTGGCAGGCGCCAATTCGACTGTACTGTATGCCACCGGGGCGATAGTCGGAGACATGCTGGCGCCGTCGCCGATGCTGGCTACCTTGCCGATTTCCATCTTTGTGGTGGGCATGGCGGCGTGCATTCTGCCCGCGGGGTCGATCGCCCGGCGCCACGGCCGTCGCGCTGCCTTTCTGGTGGGCACCGGGGCCGGTGTGCTGACGGGGCTGCTGGGTGCGCTTGCGGTCGTCCTGGGCTCGTTCTGGCTGTACTGCCTGGCGGCTTTCCTGGGCGGAGGCTATGCCGCAGTGGTGCTGACTTTCCGCTTTGCGGCGGCCGACGGTGTGGCGCCGGGCCGGCGCGCCCGTGCGCTGTCGCTGGTCATGGCCGGTGGGGTCGTGGCCGGCGTCATAGGGCCGCAGCTCGTGAACGTGACCATGAATCTGTGGCCTCCCTACATGTTCGCCGTCACTTATCTTGCCCAAGGCGCCGTTGCCGCCATCGCCGCGCTGATACTGCTGGGGGTGAAGCTGCCCATGCCCAGCGCCGCAGAGGTGGCGGGCGGCCGGCCGCTTCCCGTCATTGTGCGGCAGCCGCGCTTTGTGGCCGCGGCAGTCAGCGGCGCGGTCTCGTACATGCTGATGAACTTCCTGATGACGGCCGCGCCGCTGGCCATGCACATTTGCGGCCATTCGCAAGAGTCGGCCAATTTGGGACTCCAATGGCATGTCATCGCCATGTACGGCCCCAGCTTCTTTACGGGTAGCTTGATCAAGCGTTTCGGCGCGGGAAGCGTCGCAACCGTGGGCTTGCTGTTGACGGGGCTTGCCGCCGTCATAGGGCTGGCCGGGATCGACGTCGCGCATTTCTGGGCGACGCTGATTTTTCTTGGACTAGGCTGGAATTTCGGCTTTCTCGGTGCGTCCGCACTGGTTCTGGAATGCCATAGGCCGGAAGAGAAGACACGCGTCCAGTCGCTCAATGATTTCATTGTTTTCGGCCTGATGGCTGTGGGTTCCTTCTCTTCCGGCGGGCTGTTGAGCGCCTATGGCTGGGACAGCGTGCTTTGGGTATCGTTCGTGCCGCTGGTGCTGGCGGTGGCGGCGCTTGCCGTGGCCATGCAAAGAAAGGCGCCCGTGTTGCGCTGATGTGACTGGTGAACCCAGGTTACGGTGTTTGCGCCGTGAAAGAAGTGTATGCTTGCCGCACGAGAATAAAGCTGCTTGCTCGAATTACACGTATTCCGCGCACACAATAATCAGGGGGCTTGAATGAACCACACTCGCCGCCGGCTCGGCCGGCTTGCAGCTTGCGTTGCGGCAGTATCTTTGCCGGGCCTGTCCCTGGCGCAGCCATCCATGGCATCGGCCAATAGGCCGGCCCGGCTGCTCGTCGGGTTCGCGCCAGGCGGCAGTTCCGATATTGTCGCCCGGCTCATTGCGATGAAATTGACGGAAGTCGATGGGCAGCACGTAGTGGTCGAGAACCGCGCCGGCGCCGGCGGCTCTATCGCGGCCGAAGCCGTGTCCAGATCCAAGCCCGATGGCCAGACATGGCTGATCGCGCCCAGTGGCCACGCCACACTGGCCGCCATGCGCAAGAAGCTGCCTTTCGATCCGGTAAAGGATTTCAGCTGGGTCTCCACCATCACGACCTACCCCTTGCTGATCGGTGTACGTCCCGACTCGCCCTACAAGACCTTGCAAGACGTGCTGGATGCCGCGCGCAAGAATCCGGGCAAGATCAGTTTTTCCTCTGTGGGCATGGGTACCGCCCATCACTTGCTCGGCGAATGGCTCAATGCCGCCGGCAAGGTGGAATTGCTGCATGTTCCATTCAAGGGCGACTCGCTTGCTCTTACCGAGGTCTTGGCCGGCCGCGTAGACTTGTTCATCAGCACCATGACCGCCGGGCTTGCGCAAGTCCAGTCCGGACGGATCCGCGCCATCGCGGTCAGTTCTGCGAAGCCGTTTCCGCTATTGCCGTCGGTTCCGACCATCGACAGTACCTTGCCTGGCGTGGCATACGAATCCTGGCTCGGGATTGCCGTTGCGCCGAATACGCCGCCCGCTATCGTGGATCACATCAACGCGGAACTGCGCAAAGTCCTGGCACTGCCGGATGTCAAGAAAAAGCTCGCGGATCTCGGCGGCCAGGCCTCTCCCAGCACCCCCGAACAATTTCGTGACCGCGTGGCGCGAGACATCGAAAGATTCGACGACGTCGTCAAGGTTCGGCATATAGAAAAGCAGTAAGAACAATGACCGCGTTGTCGGGCGTATCCTTTATTGCCGGGGCGGCAGCATAGCGGGGAAGGCCATGCCGGGGCGTCGCCTTCCCCTTTGCTAGGGGCGGCAGGCAGTCCTGCCGCCGGACGGCACGGCCCCATCTATCGAAGGAATCCAGCATGAGCAAAATGCCGGCTCTTTTCATCGGCCACGGAAATCCGATGAACACGCTCGAACGGAACGGCTACACCGAGGCGTGGCAGGCGTTCGGGCGGCATCTGCCCCGACCCAAGGCCTTGCTGGTTGTATCCGCCCACTGGTATTTCGGGGCCACGGCAATCACGGCGATGGCCGAGCCCCGAACCATTCACGATTTTTATGGTTTTCCCAAGGCATTGTTCGACTTCCAGTACCCGGCTCCGGGTGCTCCCGATCTTGCCCGTGAAATCGCCGAGCTGGTCAAGCCCCAGTGGGTCGGCCTGGATCGCGACCAGTGGGGCATCGACCACGGCGCCTGGTCGGTGCTGGCACATATGTACCCAGGCGCGGACATCCCGGTCTTGCAATTGTCCATCAATGCCTTCAAGCCGCTGGAATACCACCTCGGGCTAGCCGCCAGCCTGGCGCCCCTCAGGGATCGAGGGGTGATGATCGTCGCCAGCGGCAACGTCGTGCATAATCTGTGGAAGGTGCAATGGCGCCAGCCGGAACTGGCGTTCGATTGGGCCCAACGCTTCGATGATGCCGTGGTAGAGCAGCTGCGGCGGGATCCCGGCGATATCCTGCGCATGGCCGGCCACCCGGACTACAGCCTTGCCGTACCCACTCCAGATCACTTCATTCCGCTGCTTTATCTGGCCGGGCTGGCGGCGGCGGAAAACAGCGTGCCCGAGCCCTTGGTTCGTGGCTATGCCATGGGCTCGATGTCCATGACCTGTTTCGGGCTGGGGGCGGAAATGGAATTGCGCAAGGACGCCGTTTGCGCAGCGAAATTGCCCGAAGGCATACCGCCCGATCAGACGAACATGTAGGTTTCCCTTTGTGGCTAGCCCGCTCCTGGCAGTGGCCCGAGTCCTGGTGCGCCATCGTTGCAGGCGTGCTTAAATCGCGCCTTCTTTTTCTTTCTTCTGGCTTGATCGATCAACATGTTTATCATTGCAGCGACATTCACGATATATGAGGCCTGCGCCGATGAGTTCCGGCGTGCGATTCTGGAAAACGCCGCGACGTCGATGCGCGACGAAGAGGGCTGCCTGACATTCGATGTGTGCGAGGCGGCGGCCGATCCTGTGTTCTTCCTATATGAGAAGTATGCAAGCGAGGATGCATTCAAGCTTCATCTCGCGTCTGCGCATTTCCTGTCGTTCAATCGGGCTTCGCAGCCGTGGGTTCGGGAAAAGAAGGTCGAGCGGTACTCGCTCTTGAATATGTGAATCCCGTATGGGTGGCCCTTATTTTCACTGCTATTGGCCGCCCTTCATCCATCTTTCATAAGCCTCGCGTGTCACTGCGGATACGGATGCCAATACGGTCTTGTGGTTGACCTGATGCCGTAGCAGCAGCCGCGCGTCGGCGACGTTGCGGGATTTGCAATACCAGTGGCAGCTGTGTTGCAGCAGATAGAGTTCTGCCGAAAGATGGTAGGCGCGGGTCTTGGGATCCCAGCCGGCTTCATTGTCCACCACGTAGCGCAGGCCGGCGGCGTGAATCTGCAGCAGCTCCCGAAAATCGAGCGTGCGGGTCAGGTAGCGTTCGGCGTAGGGCAGGCAGAACGGGTAGCGGCTCATGCCCATGGCCTGGGGGCTTTCCTTCTGCATGGAGTCGGCCAGGGTTTTCGCCTGGGCGGCGACGTTGCGCTCGGTCGGGGCGTAGGTATCCAGTACCTGCAGCTGGCGGGACTCGTCTTGCTCGTGGATGGCGCGCAGGTAGCCCTGCGTAAGGGTTTCCATGTGGCGTTCGAGCTGCAGGTCGGCGAGATGGCTGCCCAGCAGGGCGACGCGTTCGCCCTGGTAGCGTATGCGCAGCGCTTGCCATGCGATGGCAAAGACCAACAGGATGATTGCTATATCCATGACTTGTGCTCTGCTTCACTCGAAAGATGTAATGGGCCGTCGGGACGGGATTTTCCCTGGTCGTCCAGGGCATGGCTCAGCCAGCGTCTGATGATGGCCACGCTGTAGCGCGATTCCACTTCTGTGATGAAGCGGGGAAAATCCACACCTGCCGCGTCGTCCGCCCGATCGGAAATGATGCGCACGGCCGCGAAAGGGATGCTCCACTCGTGACAGACCTGCGCTACCGCCGCGCCCTCCATCTCTACGGCCAGCGCGTCGGGCAAGGCGCTGCGCAGTGCGGTGCTTTCGGCCTCGGTCGAAACGAATCGGTCACCGCTGATGATCAGGCCGGTGTGCACGCGGGGCGCCGTCAGGCCGAATGCATGCAGCACCGTGTCGCCCACCAGGAAAGACGGATTCGCCAGCAGGGTGCGCGCGCTGGCGGCCAGCGCTTTGGCCAGCTTCGCATCCGCCTTGAACCGCGTAATGCCGGTCAAGGGGATTTCCCAGCGCGGGAATAGCGGCGACGCGTCGACATCGTGCTGTAGAAACTCGGTCGACACGACCACGTCGCCGATGGCGACCTGCGGCGCCAGGGCGCCGGCCACGCCGGTGTAGACAATGGCGCGGGCACCGAAGTGTGCTGCCAGCACGGCGGCCGTGGCCGCCGCCGCGACCTTGCCGACGCGGGACAGCACCACAACGACCTGGCTGCCGTCCAGCTCTCCGACCCAGAATTCGCGGTTGCCGATATGGACGGGCTGTCCGTCGTGCATCAGCGCGAGCAGGCCGCTTAGCTCCTGGCGCAGGGCGGCGACGATGCCGATGGGGCCTGCCGGATTTGGTATGGGGTTCACGAACATTCTCTTGTCGATCAAAAAAAACCGTCCGCGGATCGAACGGTATTTTTTTGGCGTAGCCTCTATATTAACTGCGGCGCAGCCTGGCATCCGCTCGGCGTCTTTGGCGGCCGAGCGACTATGTACGATCGTGCGGGATCATTGCGAGATCGTCATGGAAAGACGATCATGCCTGCTCCGGCCCGGGAATCGTAATGGTGATGGCGAGGCCAGTTCGAGCGGCCGAGTCCGCGAAATCGAGCTGGATGCCCGCATTGAGCCGCTCGGCAATGGCCTTGACGATTGCGAGGCCCAGGCCCGAGCCGACCTGTTCGGTGCCGAGAATCCGATGGAACGGGTCGAAGATGCGCTCCCGCTCCGTCAGCGGTATTCCCGGCCCGGTGTCCACGACCCGGATGGCGGTGCCCTGCGGGCTTGCCTCTGCGGACAGATCCACCCGGCCTCCCGCGGGAGTGTAGCGGATCGCATTGTCCACCAGATTCTTGACCATGGTGTAGAGATCCAGCTCTTTGGCCCGGACGGCCAAGTCGGGGCCGTGGAGTACGCCGAGATCGATATGTTTTGCCTTGGCGAGCGGCATCAGGTCTTCCAGCACCAGCCGGTAGATGTCTCGTATGGAAATCTCTGCATCGGCCTGGCCGGCGGCCGTTTGCGCTTTGGACAGGCTCAAGAGCTGATTCAACAGCCTGGCGGCGCGCTGGATACCGTCTTCCAGGATGTGCAGCCGCTCTCGGGCGCTGTCTGACATCGGCAGATGTTCAAGGCGCTCGGCTTGCAGGGACAAGGCGGTCAGCGGAGAACGCAGTTCGTGGGCGGCATCGGCCACAAAGCGCCGCTGGATATTGACGGCTTCGGCCACGCGGGCAAGCAGCCGGTTGATCGCCAGGACGAAGGGCCTTATTTCGGAGGGCAGGTGTGCGTCGCGCACAGGACGCAAGTCGTTTTCTGCGCGCGCATCGATTTGCCGGGAAAGCTCTGTAATGGGCCGGAATATCTTGCGGATGAGTTGGGCGATGAGGAAAAGCAGTACCGGGACGAGAATCAGAAAGGGCAGCAAGGTGTTGAGTGCGCTGCGATAGGCAGTGTCGTCGCGCGCACTGGTTTCTTGCAAGACGGCGATCTTGTCGCCTGTATGGATCGTCTTCACGAGCACGCGATACGCCCCCCGCTCCCAGTCGATGGTGTGCAATCCGTCGGCAAGCGTAGCGGGCAGTACCGGCATCTTGCCCAACGGCGTACGATGCGGTTGCGCCGATGCCGCGGCGCCGAGCGTTTGAAGGTAGACCGAAGAGTCGTTGTCCGAGTCTTTCAGCTCGGTTCCGCCGGCTGCTGGAGTCCACCTGGGGGCGCTCTGGTCGGCGAGGGCTGCAATCTGGATCAGGGCGTCGTCCTGCAGTTCTTCTGCCTGATTGAAGGCCGACACGAAAGAAAAGGCGCCTGCCGCGAGCGCGATGGCAATGACTGTTACTGACAGCGAGAACGACAGGCGATATCGGACGGATCCGTTCAGCCGCTTTTTGAGACCATCCATCCGAGCCCCCTCACGTTTTCAATGACGTTGTTGCCGAGCTTCTTGCGCAGCGAGTGGATGATGTATTCAATTGCGTTGCTTTCCACTTCTTCACCCCAGCCGTAGATATGATCTTCCAGCTTGCTGCGTGAAAGAATGGCGCCGGGCCGGGCGAGCAGGGCGCGCAGCAGGGCGAATTCGCGGGCCGTCAGGCGCACCGGCTGGCGTTGCGGCGTAGTCGCTATGTGTGTGGCGGGATCCAGCGTAACGACGCCGTTGCTCAAGATGGGCGCGCTCCGGCCTTCCTTGCGCCGCAGCACCGCGCGCATGCGCGCCAGGAGCTCTTCCATTTGGAAGGGCTTCAGTACGTAGTCGTCGGCGCCGCTGTCCAGCCCCAGCAGGCGTTCGCTCAAGGCATCGCGCGCGGTCAGGATCAGAACCGGCACCGGATCATCGTGCGCCCGGATCGCGTGCAGCACGTCGTGGCCGTCCTTGCCCGGCAGCCCCAGGTCGAGCAGGATCAGATCGTAGCGCAGAGTCCGTGCCGCCGTGTCGGCGGCGCAGCCGTCCTTGACCCAGTCTACGGCATAGCCGGCCGCTTTGAGCGCGTCCTGGACGGCTTCGCCGATCATCGGGTCGTCTTCGACCAGCAGCACCCTCAATTCAATCTCCTCCAGTCATAGCGCGGGTGCTGTGCGGGGAGTCTGGGCGTCTGCGTGCCCGGGCTCGTGCTTTGCCCGCCGCAAGATACTTGAAGTGCCGGGCCTCGCCCGAAGCCGTATCCCGGCGCCGCGGCTGGCTTTGCCCGCAAGACAGCCCGACGCAAAGCCGCGGGCGCTGAAATGCGCCCAGTGTACATCGAGGGACTTGCGACGATGAGGCGTGCGGCAGGTGGCTCGCAGATGCCGCGAACCGCGAGGGCGGCCGGTGTGTCAGGCGCCTGCCCGAAAGATTGGGCTTGCGCGATTCAGCGACAGGATTCCCGGGTCAATATAGCGAGACGTACACGTGAACCCAGCCCATCTGCTGGGCGGCCTCGATCAGCTCGAATACCGGAATTGCGAGAAAGTAGGGCAGGGCGTCGCGGATCGTCTTCCATACCCCCTGCAGATCGACAGTTATGTGCTGCGGGGATCGCCACAGCGACCATCGCGGGTAGAAACGGGGCACCTCGCGGCAATACGCATCAAAAGATGCGCCGAAAACCAGGCGCAGCAGAGTTTCTTCTTCGCCCACGATCCAGCGGAAGATCAGGTAGGCGGCGCCCGCGAGGATCAGGCCGATGATCAGGCTGCCTGTCTGCAGGCCGATGCCCAAAACCGCCAGAATGGAAAAAACATAGAGTGGATTGCGGCTGATGGAATAGGGGCCTTCAGTGACCAGATCCGATCCTTTGCGCCCGCCCACATAAAGCATGCAGGCGGCACGTCCGAGTATTGCCACGATGATGAGTGCCAGGCCGAGCCACTCCAGGCCCTGGTTTTCCATACTGGCTTCGGGCCACGCCGATCCTACCCATAGCAGAGAGCACATGGCGATG
The DNA here is from genome assembly GCF_002209565.1 of Candidimonas nitroreducens. Taxonomy (GTDB): domain Bacteria; phylum Pseudomonadota; class Gammaproteobacteria; order Burkholderiales; family Burkholderiaceae_B; genus Candidimonas; species Candidimonas nitroreducens. The sequence goes on along the minus strand of NZ_NJIH01000010.1, from coordinate 235,463 downwards.
GCGGCCAGCCAGCCCAGCGCGCGGCGGCGCTTGACCTGCGAGCGCGCGAGATGTTCCCACGTGGTATGGATTTTGCTCTTCGCCTCGTCGGAGGCGGCGAAGCAGGAAGAGGGTGCCGATTGTCCGTCCACGGTTGCGTACCTTGTATCTTTGCAAAAGTGCAAAGCCTACATCCCGAAACTTAGGATAGGCTGAGGGCGCTGCGCAACCGCGATCCGCCCCATTTTTTGCGCCAAGCTCTATACTCGATTGCCCGGTATCATCCGGATGGCGGTCGAGGCCGGCCATTCTTCGGTTTCTTGAGAAAAAAAAGCGGCAGTTTCCACAAAAGGATACACATCATGTCGTTCCCTTCTTCCGGCTTGGCTGCCGGCATGGCATGCCTGGCGCTGCTATTGTCTTCCTGCGGTGGCGGCGGCGATGACTCCGACCCGCCGGCCCGGGTGCAGCAGGCGGTGGCCCAGCTGGACACCCTGGTTCCGCAATACCTGGCTCGTACCGGTGTGCCGGGCGTGGCCGTCTCCGTGGTGTATCGCGGCCAGACCCTGTATGCCCGCGGTTTCGGGGTGCGCAAACTGGGCGAAAGCGCCCTTGTTGATGAAGACACGGTTTTCCAGCTTGCCTCGGTATCCAAGTCGGTCGGCTCTACGGTAATGGCCGGGCACATGCCCGGCAGCGCGGCCGGTGGCAAGATAGACTGGGACACTCCGATCCAGCAGGTGCTGCCCTATTTCCAGTTGGCCTACCCCGACCCGTCGCTCAACCTGCAACTGACCTTGGGCGATCTGTATGCCCATCGCTCGGGCCTGCACGACCATGCCGGAGACCGTCTGGAAGACCTCGGCTACTCACGCGACGAGATCCTGCATCGCTTGCGTTGGGCCAGCGTGGGCAACCGCGGCGACTACGCTTACACCAATTTCGGCCTGACCGCCGCCGCCCAGGGCATGGCCCAGGCGGTGGGCACCGACTGGGCAACGCTGTCCGAGCAGACCCTGTACCGCCCATTAGGCATGACCCACACCAGTTCGCGCTACGCCGACTTCGCGGCGCGCGACAACCGTGCCTGGGGCCATGTGCAGATCGACGTCGATTACGACAGCTACGGCGCGCAGCCGGCCCACTATCAGGTGCAGAACCCGCCGCGCCAGCCCGATGCCCAGTCGCCTGCCGGCGGCGTCAGCTCCAGCGTGTCCGACATGGCGCTGTGGATGCAGCTGGTGCTGGACAAAGGCCGGTGGCATGGACAGGATCTGATCAGCCCTACTGCGCTGCAGGCCGCGCTGACGGCCCGGCCGGGAGGAAAGTACGGGTACGGCTTCAATGTCGGCACCGACCCGCATGGGCATCCCACTGTGTCGCACAGCGGGGCGTTCCTGCTGGGGGCGGGCACCGCCTTCATCCTGTGGCCCGAAGAGGGCCTGGGCATTACGGTGCTGACCAATGCCCAGCCGCGCGGCCTGGCCGAAGCCATTGCGCTGGCCTTTGGCGAGCAGGCCCTGGGCGATGCACCTAGCGGCGCACCCAGCCGCGATTGGCTGGATTTCACACAAAACAGCGATGCCATGCACGGCCTGTACAAGCCCGAGGGCAAATTTGCCGGCCAGACTCCCCCGGCCTCGCCCGTGCCGCCCAAGCCGCTGGTGAATTACACCGGCAGCTACACCAACACCTATTACGGCAAGGCCAGCGTAAGTCTTAACGGCGACGGCAGTGCCCTGGAACTTACGCTCGGCCCCATGCAGACGAAATATGCGCTGCGCCATTGGGATGGCGACACGTTCATCTTCGATTTGCAAGGCGAGAATGCCCCGCGCGGATCCGTTTCGGCGGTGACCTTCCAGCCGCAAGCGATGCAGATCGAATACTACGGCGGAGACGTAACCCACGGCTTGTTCACGCGCCTGTAATTGCTCATCAGGAGTCCAGATGTATCCCTTCGACCGTCCTTCTCCCATCGGTTTTAACCTGAATCCGCTGAACCGGCTGTCCGAAATACGCCACGACCAAGACTATGTCGCCGGCCTGCGGAGCGAGGAGTCGACACGTTTTTTTCTGTTCGTCGGCGAAATTCCGGTGCTGGGAGTGCGGGGGGATGCAGTTGAGCCACTGTTCACGCAGCGCCAGGTGGCCGAGTGGGGCGAGCCCTTGGCCGACATTTTCCTGGGGCAGGGCGAAGACGGCACGGCGCTGTTCGCGCTGGCGTTCGACAAGGATCGCGCCGACCGCGTGGCGGCCACCCCTGGCCTGGAAATGCTGGATCTGCGATCGATCGCCTTGCGCGGGCTGGTGCCCCCGCCGCTGCTCGGCGAATTGGGCGGTGCGAATGCCATGCTGAATTGGCACCGCCGCCACCGGTTCTGCGCCAACTGCGGCGCCCCCAGCCGGATATCGTCGGCCGGCTGGCGGCGCGACTGCGATGCCTGTGGCGCGCAACATTTCCCGCGGGTCGACCCGGTCGTGATCATGCTGGCTGTCGACGGCGACCGCTGCCTGCTGGGGCGACAGCAGCGCTTCGCGGCCGGCATGTATTCGGCGCTCGCCGGCTTCCTCGAGCCGGGCGAAACGATCGAAGCCGCGGTGCGGCGCGAGATTCACGAAGAAAGCGGAATCGCCTGTTCGGACGTCTCGTATTTCGCGTCCCAGCCCTGGCCGTTCCCATCGTCGCTCATGATAGGCTGTTTTGCCCGCGCCCTGGACACCGACATCGTCGTCGACACGACCGAGCTGGAGGATGCCCGGTGGTTCACGCGCGCCGAAGTCGCCGCCATGCTTGCCGGCACGCACCCGCAAGGGCTGTCGAGCCCCAAGCCATACGCCATCGCCTACCACCTGCTCAAGGCCTACTCCGAAGACAAACCGGGGCTCTTGCCGCCGCGGCCCTAGCGCTGTCGGCTTAGGGCCTTGCGCGCGATTTTCGGGCGGGAGGAATTGCTCGAAGACAGGGTCGGATATCTTATTGGGCATGCGGGAGTCTGACTCGGCGAGGTCGCGTCAAGTTGCGGCCATATGTAAATAAGGCGGAATCGACAGCCAATTTCCTGCGATAACAGCTCACGTACGCGCCCATGTGGCAAGAAACCCGGCGACTTTCTCTTCGTCGTGGATGAGGTGGGACGACTTGTGCCCTGAAGGGGGCGATGAAGCCCCGGCCGTCGTCATCCAGCCCGACGAGCGCCTCCTCGTCGTCGAGCACTTTGCGCAAGGAATCCAGCTCCCTAAGATTGGTGTTCTTGCGGGCATGGTTGCCCTTGGCGGTTACCAGCAGGCGCAAGGGCGTCCGGTTCTCTACATGCGACCTTAACCACAATTTTCGGCTCAACCAGTGATGACGCGCACTTGTAGATGTATGGGATTAATGGCTTAGCAGAACCGGTGCAGGCCAGGCGGCTGATGTCCCGCTCCAAGACAGTCAGGCACTCGCCGATGCGATCGAAGGTCAGAGTTTCACCATAGGACATCTGCACATCCGACATGTTTTGGTAGCCCTGTTGGAGCGCATTGAACACCGGAGCATTTGGAATCAGCCGTAGGCCTTAAGCCTGGCACAGGCCGTATTGATTGAGCCTGCTGCGATAGAAAGTCTCCTTGATGTGCAGCACGTTACGAAAGCAGTTCGGTATTGGCAAAGCCTTACATTCCACCTCTTGATCGGCTGGGCGCGCCAGGTCGTACCAATGCCGCGATAACCGATCAGCACCGATGCACGGATCCGGGCGCTGGCAGTCGGCATCGACTGGGCGGCAAGTCATTTGCATGGGTGTGCTTGACTTGTGGGCCAGACCTACCTAAAATTTTGTTCAAAATAAATAAACATAGTTCAAACTATTTGAACAAAACGGGCAATTAAGGTAGCTATCGCCCTAAGATCATCTAGCTAAGCGAGCCGACGTAGCGAAAGTGGCAAGCTATTTTTCTGAAAGGCCAGTGCCCCTATGGACAAGACATTGCTCAAAGGACTTGCCGTACTCGAGACGGTTGCCAGTATGCGGGGCGACGTACAGACCATAGACGAGCTGGCCTCGCAAATGGGCTTGACCCGCAGTAATGCGCATCGCACCTTGCAGACTCTCATTCATGCCGGCTATGTCGAACGGGACAAAGGCCGCAGCGGTTTTCACAGCACGATGAAGTTGTTTGAGTTGGGTGCCCGTTCGGTAAGAAAGTTGGATATCAGGAAGGTGGCATTGCCTTTCATGGAGCGGTTGTCGAAGGTGACTCATGAAACCTTGCATCTGTCGGTTCTGATTGACCTTGAAGTCGTATACATCGAAAAGATAGACGGTGTGCTGCCGATTCGAGCGTATACGTCGTTAGGCGGCCGTGCCCCTGCCTATGCAGTAGCGACTGGAAAAGCATTGCTAGCCGCTGCGGATGATGAGTATCTAAGCAGATTCGGCAATGAGTTTGTAGGCTACACCCCTGCCACTATCACCGACTTATCGGTACTGAAGCGAGAGTTGCGCAAAGTAATGGCCAATGGCTATGCGGTCAACCGTGGCGAATGGCGTGACGGTGTGGGAGGAGTTGCTGCTCCGGTTTTCGACGGATCGAATAAAGCTGTTGCAGCGTTGGGCATTTCCGGCCCTCTTGAGCGTCAGACCGCTGCAGCGATCAAAGAGTTTGGGCCACTGATTGCCAGGGTGGCTCTACAACTTTCCAAAGCCTTGGGCTATACCAGAGATTATGGCGGCAGCTTGATGTAATTTACCGAATTTCGAGTTTGGTCGTATCGGGCTCCACGGTGTATGCCGTGCTGCCGATTTCGGCCATGGAAGGGTGGAGATCGCTTTACTTTTCTAGTGATTAATCCCGCGTCCTTGGTGGCGTATATGTGCTCGAAGCGATTTTCGGAGCGAAGCCCTTTGCAACATGGGGCCGCTGAGCATCAATTGCCTAGGTGAACTCGAAGGTACGTTGGCACGTGATGTGGCCATGCTGTATCTATTATTGGCGTTACAAATATCTGGAGCATGCTACCTACGGCTCCATGCAAGGCCGATAAAGGGGGCTGGTGGTTGTTGTGGCGCTACCGGATTTCGGGCTGGCGCTGTTCCTGAGCGACGGCCGGCTTATGGCGTTCAGCCCCCTTCTTTGTAAGGAAGCTCTCCTACTGCGTAGGGGCGACGAGAAAAGCATTGCTAGCCACTGAAGCTAATTGCGAGACGTAGTCGAAAAGCGTTAGCGGAGCTGGGTCGATATGATTTATCTCAACATGTAGGATAAGGTTCTAATTTCTTTTGACGCATTCGAGAGACACTTCTAAAGTCACCGCAACAGTCAACTTTTACCGTCAACCGCGCTGCGTCAAATGAACTACCCGAATACCCAACTCCTCATCGCTGGCCGATTCAGAGAAGCGAAACAGGGGCGTACGTTGGAAGTGAAAAATCCTGCCACCGGTAAACCGATCGGCACTGTTGCGCACGCTAGCAGGGAAGATCTGGAAGAGGCCGTAGCGGCCTCGGTAGAGGGATTTAATACATGGTGCAGCATGCCTGCCTCAGAGCGGGGGAAGACGATGCGTCGGGCTGCACAACTATTGCGGGAACGGGCGCAAGAGACAGCCTACATGCTGACGCAGGAACAGGGCAAACCCTTGTCTGAGGCCCGAGCCGAGATCGAATTTTCGGCAGAGATCATCGATTGGTTTGCCGACGAGGCATTGCGCATCTATGGGCGCATTGTGCCGTCGAGAAACCTGTCCGCCACGCAGATGGTGGTGAAGGATCCGGTCGGGCCAGTCGCTGCGTTCACGCCATGGAATTTTCCTGTCAATCAAATTGTACGCAAAGTGGCGGCCGCACTGGCTGCCGGCTGCTCAATTCTGGTGAAAGCGCCTGAGGAAACGCCCGCATGCGCGGCAGAGCTGCTGCGTGCGTTTGTCGATGCGGGGGTGCCGCGAGGAACGGTTGGTGTCGTGTTCGGCGAACCCGCGCAGATTTCGGAGTATCTGATTGCACATCCCGCGATCCGGAAGGTCAGTTTCACGGGCTCGACCCGGGTTGGCAAACATCTGGCGTCACTGGCCGGCATGCATATGAAGCGGATATCGATGGAGCTGGGCGGTCATGCACCGGTGATCGTCGCAGAAGATGCAGACATTGCGTACGCTGCCAAGGTGATGACGGCCGCGAAGTTTCGCAATGCTGGCCAGTCGTGTACTTCACCCACCCGCTTTTTGGTTCACGAGAGCGTTAGTGAAGAGTTCGCAACATTGTTTGCTCAGCAAGCGTCCAGCTTGAAAGTCGGTTCCGGTGATGTCGAAGAAACTCAAATGGGGCCTTTGGCCAATGAGCGCCGGATCCGGGCGATGGCTGCGCTGACCGCAGACGCTGTCGATAAAGGGGCGCAGGTTATTGCGGGCGGCTCGGCATTGGATAGAGAGGGGTATTTCTGGCAACCGACAGTGCTTGCCGCAGTGCCGACCCACAGCCGGATCTTCAATGACGAGCCATTTGGGCCGATAGCGCCGATACGAAGCTTCCGCACAATGGATGAAGCGATCGCGGAGGCCAATCGGCTTGCATACGGCCTTGCTGGCTATGCATTTACACGTTCGATCGAGAACGCCCACAAGCTAGCCCAAAGGGTCACGGTCGGGATGTTGTGGATCAATCAGGCATCGGCTCCGTGGCCGGAAGTCCCTTTCGTGGGCATCGGCGACTCGGGTTATGGTGCCGAAGGCGGCCCTGAAGCCCTCGATGCATATACCAATACTCGGCTTGTTTCAATAATGAGCATCTAATGATCTCAAAGATGGTAGTCACGCGTTTTTGCGATGGCCCTTTGTGCTTTCACGGCTGATATATAGGAGACAACATGAAAAGTCATTTCACGCGCTGCCTCGTTGCAGCGGCACTCATTACTGGCACAGTCAATGTCGCCAATGCTGAAAATTATCCGGATCCCCGCCAGACGCTAAATATTATAGTTCCCTTCGGATCAGGTGGTGTTTCTGATGCTATTGCCAGAATATTGGCGGAGAAGTTCAAAGCAGTATGGGGTACTTCCGCCGTAGTACAGAACAAGCCGGGCGGGGAATTCATGGTGGGTGCGGCGGCGCTCGCCAACGCTAAGAAGGACGGTTATACAATGGGGATCATAACCATGGGGCTCGTCCAGAACCAGATCATCAAGCCTCAGCAGCCCGTAAATCCCTTCAAGGCATTTTCTCCCATTGGCATGATTGCCAAGACGCCGCTGGTTCTGGTGGTAAGCAAGAATTCGCCCTACAAAACCTTCAAAGAGCTGCAGCAGGTATCAGCCAAGAATCCAGGATCGTTACAGTTCAGTTCGTGCTGCACTGCAATGTGGTTTTCTATCGAGATGCTCAAGCATAACGCTGGCTTGGCGGGGCAGCATATTCCTTATAAGGGAAGCGCTCCGTCCGTAACAGCGGTTGCGTCTGGGGAAACTGCTTATACGGTGGATACACCGCTCGCGACTCAGCCATTTTTGGGTAAAGGCGGAAAATTGCATGCGCTTGCTGTTCTGTCGCGTCAACGCCTACCGTCTCTTCCAGATGTTCCGGATCTTGGCGAGGTTGGTGTCTCTGGTAAATGGGAACTCAATACTTGGTATGCGCTCGCATTTCCCGCCAATACGCCCGTTGCGATTATTGACAAGGCAAATGCCGCGCTGAACAAGATACTTGCGATGCCCGATGTGCAACAGCAGTTTGCACACTTCGTCATCCAACCTGACCCGATGACGCCTGCACAGGTGTCCAAACAGATGCATTCTGATTATGACTGGTACTCGGACTTAATAAAACAGAATCATCTGCATTTGTTCTAGCGATTTCCCGCTAGATGGCGGGCAAGGCGGCTCGGATTTTCAGGCTGGGTAATCGACCAACCGGCCAAAGGCCGGCCTACGTAGCCAATTTGTGAGGAATTTTTATTCTGTCGTGCTTCTCCGCCGGGGGAAATGACTATGTGCACGGCTTGTCGCCAACTGTGACGAGCCATATCCGGCCAAGTGGATGCTGCGAAGATGGCACCTGACGAACCCTTGTTCAAGTGGCGCATGAAGGTTAGACGATGACTCAGGTAACTTTGCAAGATGGTATTTTGAGTGGGACGACTGCTCAGATTCTGTTGCGGACGCTGGTGGACAATGGCGTTCGCGACGTGTTTGCCCTGCCAGGTATTCAGAACAGCGATCTCTTCGATGCGCTTTATGATGCAAAAGGCCTGCGCACTATCTCTGACCAGTGACAAGAAAAATCCCTACGCACCTAACGTGCGGGCTTTTATCGAACAAGGCTACAAAAACATGATTCACAAAGGCTATTACGCCTTTTTCGCGCCGGTACGTATGGCCCGAGAAATCGTGGTGGCTCTCTGTACTGCTTTGGTTGTTGCGCTTAAGGACAAAGAGATCCTTGCCGGGCTTGCTCAATCGGGAATGAGCGCCATGAGTACTTCACCGCAGGAGGCTGCCCGACTATTGAAGCAGGACAGGGCAAAATGGCAGGCGATCGTCAAACAGGTCGGTTATGTGGCGACATAGGAAAGAGTGTTCGATGGGGATGAGGTAGAGTTCGTTCGAGTTGGTTTCGAGCTTGAGTATTTTGAGAGCATTGACACTGAATAACGTGTTCAAATAGAATGAACAGAATTCCTAATTTATGAACAAATAAGACGCTACTTCTTTCAAGGAAGGCCGAAACGCATGCCGCAAAATGGGAAAGCATTGCTGGAAGCGAATACGGGCAACGAGCTCTCCGGCTCACTGCTCAAAGGCTTCGCCATACTCGAGTTGCTGGCTCATAGGGATGAGCCTTTGGGTGTGACCGAGATTGCCAGGCATCTGGGCATACCCAAGAGCGGGATCCATCGGGTGTTGCAAGTTATGTGCGGCGCTGGCTGGCTAAAACAGACGGAACATGGGTTGTATGACTGCAGTCTGAAGCTATGGGAGCTCGGGCAGCGTATTGCCGACCGCATAGATCTGCGCAGGATAGCTGCTGCCCTGATGCGGGACTTGGCCCAGCGAACTCAGGAAACCGTGCATCTATCGGTTCTCGATAACAACGAAGTCCTATATCTCGATAAGCTCGACAGCTCGCAAGCTATTCGTGCCTATACGCGGGTGGGTGGCCGGGCTCCTGCCTATTGTGTTGCAACAGGTCGGGCAATGCTGGCTTATGCCGATGCGGCGACAGTGGCTGCGGCAACGCATCACATGGAAACATTCACGGCATTGACAGTCAAATCAAGGCGGGCTCTTGATAAAGAACTGGCGCGCGTGCGCCACCAGGGCTATGCCATCAATCGTGGCGAGTGGCGCGGGGGAGTGCGTGGTCTGGCTGCTCCGGTTTTTGACAGCCGTGGGGATGTTGTCGCCGCGATAGGCATCGCCGGCCCTGGAGAGCGACTGACCGACACCACGATGCAGTCTATGGCACCCATGGTGGTAGGTGCTGCCAGAAGCCTTTCGGGCGAATTGGGTTACGCGCCGCACTTGATCGCGCCCGTCCGCGATTGAAATATCGAGATAGTGATGAAGATGGCCTCGACTGATGGCATGCAATGGATCGCTCCCGGCTCTTTCATGATGGGCAGCGAGCATCACCACCCGGAAGAAGCTCCAGTGCGGCGCGTGCAAGTGGATGGTTTCTGGATGGATCACTCGCCGGTCACGAATCTTCAATTCGCCGAGTTCGTGCGAGCTACGGGTTACGTAACCTTGGCGGAGCAGGGCATGGATCCACGGCAATATCCGGGCATTGATTCCAAGCTGCTCGTACCCGGTTCGTTGACCTTCCGGCCACCCCGAGATCCGGTTTCACTGGAAAATCCCTATACCTGGTGGCGTTTCACTCCAGGGGCGTGCTGGCGCGATCCTGATGGAGAAGGCACCTCGATCGAAGGGTTGAAAGCACATCCCGTAGTCCATGTGGCGTACGAAGATGCCCTGGCGTATGCGGACTGGGCCGGCAAAGATCTGCCTACCGAAGCGGAATGGGAGTTTGCCGCCCGCGGAGGGCTGGAGGCAGCCGTCTATGTGTGGGGGAACGACTTTATGGTTGACGGCCGCTACATGGCAAACACTTGGCAAGGCGAATTCCCTTCTCAGAATCTTGCCCTGGATGGCTACGAGCGGACTTCGCCTGTGGGCAGCTATCCGCCCAACGGTTATGGGCTCGTCGATATGGCGGGAAACGTATGGGAGTGGACACGGGACTGGTACGTCGAGCAGCCTCGCTCTGAGTCCAAGCGTTGCTGTACGTCTGTCAACCCACGCGGGCCGAGCCGGCCGGACAGCTACGACCCGAGTCAGCCTCTCATCCAGATTCCGCGCAAGGTTCTGAAGGGAGGGTCATTCTTGTGTGCACCGTCCTACTGCGACCGTTACCGGCCTTCCGCGCGACAGCCTCAAATGATCGATACGGGAGCCTGCCATATTGGGTTCCGTTGCATTGTCCGCGCGACGTTAGCCTGAGCCGGCGTGGGGGCGGGTTGGAGCCCCCCAATGGCGTGGACTGTTGGCGATATGCCAAGTTGACGATACTGGGTAGGCGATGGTCAATTTCCTAAATATTAAAACGTCGTTCAATTTATTTTTGACCTTGGCCCGGGCATGCCGTAGATTGAGTCCTGATACCGGGCCGTCATCAATGTTTCGGCTGTTTCTGATTTCGTGTTTCGCGGTGTCTTATCGATTGTGCCCCTGATCGGGCACAAGCCGGGGCACGGAGAGGGAACGACCCATCCTCTCCGCCCTGCGTCCCTGCGGGAAGGATTGATGAGGCCCGGTTCATCATTCATTCCCTTATTGTCTCGACAGATACTGCCCAATATGAACTCACAGGTAGAAAAATACGACTACGTCATAATTGGCTCCGGGTCGGCCGGCAGCGTATTGGCCGCGAGGCTTTCGGAAAATGCTGGCGTCAAAGTTCTGCTGTTGGAGGCAGGCAAGCCGGACACTAGTCCATTCGTGCGCATTCCTCTAGGAGTCGGCAAGTTGTTGAACGACGACCGCTATGTATGGCGGGCTGAAACGTTGCCGCAAAAGAATCTGTACGACAACAAGATCTACTGGCCCAGCGGGAAAATGCTAGGTGGATCGAGCTCCGTCAACGGCATGCTCGCCGTGCGTGGACACCCCAAGCGCTTCGATGAATGGCGAGAGGCGAATTGCCCTGGCTGGGGTTTTGACGACGTGCTTCCGGCTTTTATGAGGCTCGAAACGTATAAGGAAGGCAATCCGGCATTTCGCGGCAAATCGGGGCCCGTCACTATCGTCAAGTCGCGTCCGAACCCGCTTTCGGCGGCGTTTGTCTCTGCTTGCGGCCAGACTGGCATTCCGCTCGTGGACGATTACAACGATCTGGTGGCGGAAGGGGCGTCCCAGATGCAGATGAATCTGCATGACGGCAGACGCTGCAATACTTCGTTTGCCTATCTGAAGCCGGCCCGGCGCCGCCACAATCTGAAAATCGTCACGGGGGTGTTTGCCAGGCGCATCCTGTTTGAGGGCATGCGCGCTGTCGGCGTCGAATATATCGCGCCAGATGGAGTGACGAAAAGTGCAGGAGCGTCTGCGGAGGTATTGTTGTGCGCCGGCGCCACCCGGTCTCCACAGCTCCTGGAATTGTCGGGTATTGGGGACGCCACGCGCTTGCGCGAGTTGGGAGTGCCGATAGTGCATCATAATCCGCACGTGGGAGAGCATCTGCAGGATCACGTCATGCCACGCCTGAACTACGAGTGCGTCGAACCTTATACGGTCAATGATCTGCTGAGAAGCCGGCTTCGCATGGGTAGGGAGTTGCTGCGCTACTTTTTTTCCCATCAGGGCCTTTTCGCCACGACCGGAATTGCCGGAACGGCCTTCGTTCGAACGCGTGCGGGGCTTGCTTATCCGGATGCCAGGCTGCAGGTTGGCTTAACCAGCGGTACCGCCAGGTTGGCGACCAGCATCAAGACCGGAATCGACGATTTTTCCGGTTTTCATATCGGCGGGTATTTTCTGTATCCGGAGTCCCGCGGCAGCATACACGCCATTTCGAAAGACCCGCGGCAGTCGCCGAGCATCCAGCCGAATTATCTGAGTCATCCGGTCGATCAGGAAGTGACGGTGCGCTTGATGAAGATGCTGCGCAAGATCGCCGAGCAGCCGGCAATGTCGACCCTCATCAAACGAGCAACGCGCCCGCCTCTCGGGGCCGATGGCGACGAGGAGTTGTTGGACTACGCCCGCAAGACGAGCAGCACCTGTTGGCATCCGATTGCGACCTGCCGTATGGGTGCTGAAGTAGATTCGGTGGTGGATTCGAGAATGCGGGTATATGGCGTAAGCGGCTTGCGCGTAGCGGATGCATCCATCATGCCGTTTCAGGTTTCCAGCAATACCAATATTCCGACAATCATGCTGGGTGAGCGCGCCGCGGAATTCGTTAAACAGGATATTGCCCGGTATTGAGGGTGATGAGAAATGAGCGTAGATATTACCGGTACGGGTCTTGCGAGCCTCTATGTCGATCAGTAGCCGGAATTGTATGCAAGGAGATAGCAATGAAGAATCGCGACGAGCTTCCGCCCAAAGACCCCGAATTCGAGGGCAAGATTGGTAAGACTTATGCGGATTCCGTTCCCGATTTTCCCAAACCGGTTCAGCCACCTGCCGGGGCGCCGAATGTCGTGCTGGTCTTGTTGGATGACGTCGGGTTTGGCCACCCGAGCACCTTCGGCGGGCCCGTGAGCATGCCGACGCTGGATCGGCTTGCCCGGCGAGGCCTGAAATATAATCGCTTTCATACCACAGCCATGTGCACCCCCACGCGGGCTGCGGTGCTGACCGGCCGCAATCATCACAACGTCGCCAGTGGCTCGATTGCCAATCTTGCAACGGGGTTCCCGGGATATAACGGAATCTGGCCTCGCGATTCCGCCTGCGTTGCGCAAATTCTGCGATCCAACGGATACAGTACCGGCGCCTTCGGAAAGTGGCACAACACGCCGGAGTGGGAGACTAGCCCAGTGGGCCCTTTCGATCGCTGGCCTACCGGTATGGGGTTCGAATATTTCTATGGTTTTCTTGGTGCCGATTGCAACCAGTGGGATCCTCCCATCATAGAAAATACTCGCCCTGTTATACGCCGCGAGACGAAAAAAAAGGATCTGCATCTCGACGAGGATCTGGCAGATCACGCAATCGACTGGATTCGCATGCATCGTGCCGTGGATCCCAGCCGCCCGTTTTTCCTGTATTTTGCGCCCGGCACGGCACACTCGCCCCATCATGCCCCCAAGGAATGGATAGACAAGTATCGGGGCTGTTTCGATCACGGTTGGGATAGTCAGCGCGAGCAAACCTTCGCCCGGCAGCGTGAGTTAGGCATTATTCCTGCTCATGCCGAGTTGACGCCGCGCCCACCCGAAATTCCGGCTTGGTCTGAGGCGACAGATGATGAGAAAAAGCTCGGCGCGCGGTTGATGGAAGCCTTTGCTGGCGCGCTATCCCATTGTGATCATCAAATCGGCCGAGTGATGGAAGAGCTCGCAGCCCAGGGGATTGATGACGACACCCTGGTCATTTTTATTGCCGGCGACAACGGCCCCAGTGCCGAAGGTACGTTGCAGGGGCAGATCAACAAGTGGGGCAACCTGAACGGCGCACCCCAGACACTTGCCCAGATGCTCGAGCGCATCGACGATATAGGCGGCCCGATGAGCTATACGAATTACCCGGTAGGATGGGCCTGGGCCGGATCCGCGCCGATGCAATGGGTCAAGCAGATCGCATCGCACTTCGGAGGTACGCGCAACGGGGTGGTAGTTTCATGGCCCAGAAAAATCGCCGACCGCGGCACGCTGCGCGAACAGTTCCATCATTGCATCGACATTGTCCCCACCATCCTGGAGGCGACGGGAATTCCCGCTCCAGCATCGGTCAACGGCATCGAGCAAGCGGGAATTGAAGGCGTTTCAATGATGTATTCCTTCGACAAATCCGATGCGCCATCCACGCGTCGCACACAATATTTTGAATTGTTTGGCCATCGCGCCATCTATCATGAAGGTTGGGTCGCCGGGGTGAGGCATCGGGGACGTTTGCCATGGCAGATTGCCGGCGGTGGCTCGACTGGCGATTTTGACTCGGATCCATGGGAGCTGTACCACGTCGACATCGATTTTTCCCAGGCGCGTGATCTGGCCGCAACTCACCCCGAGAAGCTTCGGGAGTTGCAGCTGCTCTGGTGGGAGCAGGCGCAGCGTGGCAAGGTTCTGCCGCTGGACGATCGATATGGGGAGCGCTACCACCAGGGGCCGTCGCCTTCAGAAGGCCGTACGCATTTTGTGTATCAATCGGGTGTATTCGGTATCCCCGAAGGAAGCGCGCCCAATCTCAAGGGGCGCTCGCACAGGATTACCGCAGACCTCACGATTCCGGTGGAAGGCCCAGAAGGTATGCTGGTTACCGCCGGTGGGCGATTTGGCGGTTATGGCATGTATGTACGAAAGGGGCATCTCCATTATGTCCATAATCTTAGCGGGGAGGAGCGTTACACCGTTGTGTCGACTGTTCCCGTTCCTGCTGGCCGCACCGAGATCACAATGACGTTTACCGTCGACCAGAAAAAACTGGGGTCGGGGGGACATGTGCAATTTACGTTCAATGGGGTTGAGGCCGGAGGCGGCTATGTGCCGCGAACCGTGCCCATTCAGTATTCGTATACCGAGACTTTCGATGTCGGATTGGATACCGGTACTCCCATCGACGAGACCTACAGTTGCCCATTCCCGTTCACTGGGCAGATTCACCGGTTGACAGTAGATGTGCTTGACGATTTGAGCGCCGCCGATCGAGCGGAAGAGGAGCGTTTGGTCAGCCAGGCAAGACACGACAATGAGTAAGCCTATGGCCTGCGCATGCTCGCGGGTGGCAGCCTGTGATGCTGCGGACGGCCGTGCGGCAAAGCTGTCGGGAAAATTATTGCTGTTTGCCGCGACGAAACCAAGTCTTGGATCGTGAGTATCCTGGCTATCAAGAGTAGTTGTAATCTGACTTAAAGCCGACGCACCACAGTCGCTCTGTGGATGCGTTGGCGATAATCATCTCGGTGGCTTTCTCTGCGATTTCTTGAGCGACCTTCATGGCGGCGAAGTGTGCCTCAATCCTCCGGATGAACGTGGCGGCTCATCTCAAAATTTAAATTGGTCGCATGAAAAAGTGAGCATCTTGTTTGGCAAATACCGCTCGCCTGCAATAGGTATTTTGTATTCAAGTATATAGATAGATAAAGTGCTGGATTATAGCGATTGCCTATTCGTTTCTATTTTATAGCGTTCCCGTAGTATAGGTTTCCGTTCCTTGGCAAGGGTTGGTGCAATATGAAGTACGATTACATTATTGTTGGTGCCGGCACTGCCGGATGTGTCTTGGCGAATCGGCTCACAACGTCAGGCTCTCATACCGTTCTATTGCTTGAAGCCGGGCCGGAGGATCGTAACCCATGGATCCATATACCAATAGGATATGGCAAAACGGTTTATGACCCTGCCGTCGCAAGGCAATTTCAAACTGAGCCAGAGGCTAGCTTGAACGGCCGAGCAATGATTTGGCCTCGTGGCGTATGTATAGGCGGCTCAAGCTCTATCAATGGCATGGTGGTTATCCGAGGACAACAGGCTGACTATGATGGCTGGGCCGATGCGGGTGCAGAGGGTTGGTCATGGCAAGAGGTTCTACCGTACTTCAAAAAATTGGAACACAATACACGGGGGGATTCGGCATACCACAGCGGTAGCGGGCCGCTTTGGGCTTCCGATATGCCAAAGAAGGGCGAATTGATGGAGGCCATATTCCGCGGTGCCGAAGAGTTGGGGGTTCAGAGGAATGCTGATTTTAATGGTGCGGAACAAGTTGGCAGTGGCTATTATCAATTCTTTATCAAGCATGCGAAACGGTGCAGCGCTGCGGTTGCGTATTTGCGGCCCGCACGCAAAAGGCCGAACTTAACGGTTTTGACTGGAGCGTTTGCAACGCGGCTCCGCATCACAGGAAATCGGAAGGCAAGCGCTGTTTATTTCACTCACAACGGTGCCACGGTGGAGGCAGAGGCCACGAAAGAAATCATCCTGGCGGCAGGCTCTCTACAAAGCCCGCAATTGTTACAGCTATCAGGGATCGGGCCGACGGAATTGCTTCAACAGCATGGAATCCCGGTGATTGCTGACTTGCCAGGTGTTGGCCGCAATCTACAAGATCATTTGCAGGTTCCAGTATCGTACAAATTGACGAAGCGAATCACGCTTAATGATGATCTGAATAGCCTTTGGCGTAAATCAAAAATCGGATTGCAATATCTGATAAATAAAAGCGGGCCACTGGCAACACCGGTTTCGACGGCCGGCCTATTCACGCGTGTCTTGCCGTCTGGTAACCGACCAGACATTCAGTTCCATTTCTCGAAGATTGTGGCGCAATCAATTCGATATAAGCCATATGGGTGGCCTGGCGCTACTTTTTCAGTATGTCAGCTAAGGCCGAAATCACGTGGATATCTCGAAATACAAAGTGCCGACCCCCATCAACAGCCAAAGATCAAGCCGAATTATCTCACTGACGAATGCGACCAACAGTGCGCAATACTCGCGTTGCGATTCGCACGCAGGCTGGGTCAGACGCGTGCTCTAAAAGATTATGTCGAGGCTGAGTTCAAACCTGGTGGGTCAATAACGACGGATGCCGAACTTCTAGACTACGCGCGCGGCGCGGGAAGCACTATATTCCATCCTACGGGCACGTGCAAAATGGGAGAGGGAAAAAATGCGGTGGTCGATACACATCTCAAGGTACATGGTATAGCAAATTTGCGGGTAGTCGATTGCTCTATTATGCCGACTCTTATAAGTGGTAATACTAATGCGCCGACGGCAATGATTGCTGAAAGAGCGGCTGACTGGATTTTACTTGACGCGAAATATAAGTAATAGCGTTTGTGATGTGGCCTCATTCTAAATATATGAATTCATGGGCTCCGCCTACAATAAAAAAGTAGAGACCCATGCCGTGTATTGGAAATGCATTGACGGCCGCGGGTAGCAGTAACGAGTTTCGGGGCTGCCTGCTCAAGGGCTTCGCCATACTCGAGCTACTGGCTCACGAAGGTGTGCCCCTGGCTTGGCAACTGCGAAGTCCTATACCTGAATAAGCTCGATAGTTCCCATGCCATTCGAACCTGTACGCGAATAGGCGGTCGCGCTCCTGCCTATTGCATTCCAACGGGTTGCGCGATGCGGGCTTACGCCGGCGATGAGACCGTGACTGCGTCTACGAGGGAACTTTACCTGATCGATGCTTCTGGCTCATGTCGCGTGTGTGTTTCATAGTTCCTAAATATTGACACATGGTTCAAATTAATTTTGACCTGCGCGATAGCCATGCTTTAGATTGTGCTGGATGCTGATCCGCATACAGGACTTGCAGTTATTGATCGCGTGAAGTCGAAGCGATGCAATTATTTCGAAATAGGAAGAAACAGTGATGTCACAGCAATTGCCGCTGACGGGAGTCAGAGTCATTGAAGTCTGCAATGTCGCCGCAGGCCCGTTCAGTGGGATGCTGCTTGCCGACATGGGCGCAGATGTGATCAAGGTAGAAAACCCCGATGGCGGGGACACGTTACGTAGCTGGCCGCCCATCACGCAGGGATATAGCGAAAATTTCGCATCCCTTAACCGCGGCAAGCGCTCGGTGACGCTGAACCTGAAAGCCTCCGCCGATTTAGCGCTTTTGATCGAGCTGGTCAGAGATGCAGATGTGCTCATCGAGAACAACCGGCCAGGGGTCATGGAGCGTCTGGGCGCTGGCTATGACGCCATGTCGAAAGTTAATTCCAGGCTGCTCTATTGCTCAATCTCAGCATACGGCCAGGCCGGGCCGCGCAAGAATGAGGGAGGCTTCGACCTCACCATTCAGGCGATGAGCGGCCTCATGAGTGTTACCGGGGAGCCTGGTGGGGCTCCAGTCAAGTGCGGTGTTCCGGTATCGGACTTTGCCGCAGGCTTGTATGGGGCGTTCTCGATCGCAGCGGCGCTCAGGGCGGTCGCGTCGAGCGGACAAGGGATGCACATCGATGTATCGATGCTCGGTGCGACCCTGGGTATTGCGGCACTGCAGAGTTCGGAGTATTTCGGCAGCGGAAAGGATCCCAGGCCGTTGGGTTCGGCGCATCCGCGCAATGCTCCATATCAGGTATTTCGCTGTAAGAATGGCTATTTCGGCATGGCCGCGGGCAACAACGCGCTATGGCGCTCCGTCTGCGACGTGGTTGGCCGCCCCGATTTATTGGAGGATGAGCGGTTTGTTTCCCCTTCCAGCCGGGCGGCCAACCAGGACGCTTTACTTGGAATCCTGGAAGAAGAGTTCCGGCGCGCCGACATTGCGGCCTGGTTGCATCGCTTCAGCCAGGCCGGGGTTCCGTGCGCGCCGATCAATTCTTATTCGCAAGTGCTGCAGGATCCACAAGTGGCATATATGGGATGGGTTCAGCCGTTAGAGCTGCCCAATGGTGTTCAGACTAAAACTTTTGGGCCACCGATCAGGTTTTCGTCCCAGACTTTGCCGGTGCGCCATCGTCCGCCGGCCCTTGGGGAACACAATGCGCAGGTTCTGGAGCCTTTGCGGGCCGCGGTGCGAAGGGCGTCGGCATGAGTCAGGAACTGGAAGTGCAATCCCAAGAGGGGGTTTGGACATTCACGCTGAATCGTCCGGCCAAGCTTAATGCCCTGAATGCCTCGCTGGTTGATGCGCTGCTGCAGGCGGTGGGTGAGGCGCACGAGCACGGGGCGAAGTTGCTGGTGTTTCGTGGGGAAGGGAAAAGCTTCAGCGCTGGTTTCGATCTCTCCGAATTGGGTGCTCAGAGCGAAGGCGATCTGGTGTTGCGCTTTACCCGCATTGAAATGCTGCTGCAGGCCGTGGCCGATTCGCCGGCGCAGACATTGGCGCTCGCCCATGGAAAAGTATTTGGCGCCGGCGTAGATCTGTTCGCCAGTTGCCGCCACCGCGTGGCGACCGGCGATGCGGTATTCAGGATGCCGGGCCTGAAGTTCGGGCTTGTGCTTGGAACACGCAGGTTTGGCAACATAGTTGGCGCAGCCGGGGCTCGTGAAATACTCGAGCGCACCAGTAGCTTCGGCACTCAACAGGCACTCAACATGCAGTTCATTACCGATATTGTTCCGGTGGAACAATGGGGTGAGATTGTATCGACCCTGAGTGCTTCGGCGCAGGCGCTCGATAACATTACTCGGGCCGCTCTGTATCGTGTACTCGGGCAATCGGATGGCGACCGCGACCTTGCGGCTTTGGTGAGATCGGCGGCGCGGCCGGGATTGAAAGAGCGCTTGAGACGGTACCTCGACAATCAGCGTTCAGCCTCTTGAGGAGAAAGATATGTCTTCTGGATTTTCAGGCAAGCACAAGCGTGTATCCGTGCAGGAGCTGGCGGCGATGGTGTCCGACGGTACCTCGCTGGCGCTTGGTGGAAGTTTTCTGCATCGTGGCCCGTTTTCTTTTGTCCGGGAATTGATCCGGCAAAAGAAGCGAGGCCTCGAAATCATCAAGCAATCGCCTGGCTACGACATCGATATTCTTTGCCGTGCCGGCGTGGCCGGCAAGCTGCGGGCGGGCATCGTCGCCATGGAGGGCAATTTCGGGCTGGCGCCGTATTACCGCCGGGCCATCGAGAGCGGGCAAGTCGAGCTCGAAGAGCACGCCTGTGCCAGCCTGACGGCGGGATTGCGGGCGGCAGCCTTCGGCGTCCCGTTCCAGCCCTGCGGCGGCTTGCACGGCAGTGAGATTCCCGCCTTGAACGGATGGAAGTGCCTCGACGATCCGTATGGGAAGGGTGATTCGGTCTGGGTCATCCCGAGCATACAGCCGGATTACGCCGTGATTCATGCATCCGAAGTGGACGAGTGGGGCAATGTCCGGGTCGCGGGTACTGCGCACTGGGATCGCATCATGAGCCGCGCGGCGAAAAGCGTGTTGGTTGTGGCCGAAAAAGAGGTCGACAGCAGCGTGTTCGCCGCTGAGCCCGAAGCCACGTTGGTTCCGTATTTTATGGTCGAGGCATACGCCGTTGTGCAGGGCGGAGCCTGGCCTGGATCCTGCTGGCCCGACTACGAGATCGATTACCCCGCCGTCGAGGCGTATCTGCAGCCCGGAGACGAGTCTCTCGCAGCGCATCTCGCCGTGGGGCCCGAAGCAGGAGGAAGCAAATGAATACCAGTTGGTCGGGCTTTTCATATATTGTCGTCAATCTCGCAAGATTCATTCGACCCAACGAAATCACCTTCAGCGGCGTGAATTCGACGCTGCCGATGCTGGCCTGTCTGTTGGCGAAAAAGGCGTACGACGAAGACTTCATATACATCAATGTCGCCGGCGGCGTGGATCCGCGTCCGTCGCAGGTTCCGCTGTCTAGTTCCGATCCGGTGCTGGCCGAGCACTCGGCCTCCATTTTTGCCAATGAAGACTTCTACGACCTGTGCACGCGTGGCCGCATGGATCTGACCTTTCTCGGTGCGGCGCAGATCGATGGAGAAGGAAATGCGAACAATTCGGTGATAGGCGACTGGCATCGGCCCAAGGTGCGTCTGCCGGGCGGGGGCGGCGGCGCCGTGATGCTGCCGACAGCTAGACGCGCATGCACATGGCGAACCGAGCATTCAACCCGCACGTTCGTGGAGCAACTCCACTTCCGCACGTCGGCCGGCGGTTTCCACGGTGTCGTCACGCCCATCGCGGTATTCGTCAAGCGCGACGGCCGCCTGGCGCTGCAGTCGTGGCACCCTGAGTCGTCGCTGGATGAGGTGCGGCAGCGCACGGGGTTCAAGTTCGACAGCCAGGGAGCCGGCCCCACGCCGCTGCCTACCGAGCGCGAAGTGCACGCACTGGCCGAACTGGATGCGGACGGCCAATTCGAGCGTGACGCCAAAGTCGCCTTGCGATGAGGATATAGCCCATGAGCGAGTCGACTCAGACGCTGATCCCGGCGTTCTTTCGCGCTTGGCAAGAGCCGGCGCGCACCAGTGCTATCGCGCTGCTCGGGGATGACAGGCAGCTCAGCTATGCCGGGCTTTTCGACGAGGTTGGCTGCTTCTCCGGCCAGTTGCATGCCATGGGTATTCAGAGGGCGGAACGCGTTGCCATCGCCATGGAGCGCTCGGTAGATCTGGTCGTCGCCTTGCTGGCTGTATTGGCCGCGGGGGCCTGTCCTTGCGTGCTCGAACCCAGACTGGGCAGCGAAGAGACGAAGCGTCGTTTTGCCATGACGGGCATGCGCAGGGTGATTGTCGATGCTGTGCACGCCGATGATCTATTGCTGAATGGCTTGCCCGGCATAGAGATACTGCGTCGTGAAAGTCTCCCGAAGGCAGAGCCCTATTGGGCGCTAGACCTCGAAGCGGATGCGCCCGGCTTTCTGCTTTTCACTTCTGGCAGCAGCGGCAAGCCAAAGGGCGTCCTGCAAAGCCACCGGGGCCTGCTGGCCAATGCCCAGGGCGTGGTGACACATACGGGGCTGTCGCCCAGTGACCGTCTGCTGCACGTCATGCCGCTATATCACACCAACGGCGTGAATAATCAGATTCTGGCGCCGCTGTTGGCCGGATGTAGCGTGGCATTGGCCGGACGCTTCAAGACCGAACTGATGCCTGGATTGTTCACGCAGTATCGACCCACGATCACCACGGGCGTGCCGACGATGTATGCGCGCATGCTGGCCGTCGATTTCTCCGAGGACTCTCTTTCCTCGTTGCGGATGTTGCGCTGCGGTTCGGCCCCGATCACGCCTGAACTCCATCAAAGGGTGGAAAGAAAATTCGGCAAGCCGCTAATCCTGTCCTATGGCCTGTCGGAGGCCACGTGCACCTCGTCCATTAATCCGCCGGCGCATCGCAAGCTAGGGTCGGTGGGCACGGTGCTGGCTGGGCAGCAGGTATTTCTGATCGACGGCAGGGGCGAGCCGGTCAATGAGCTCGATCGGGATGGAGAGATCTGCATTGCCGGTTCGACCCTCATGCTCGGCTATTTGGACGAGGGTTCGGAAGGAGCGCCGCGGCCCATGGATCGGGTCTTGCATAGCGGCGATCTTGGAAGGTTCGACTGTGACGGCTATCTCTACATTACCGGGCGCATCAAGGAGGTGATCATCCGCGGCGGGGAGAACCTGTCGCCGACGCTCATAGAAAGTGTACTGTGCAAGGTGCCGGGGGTGCATGCGGCCTGCGTCGTCGGCCGGCCCGATGCCGAGTTCGGCGAGGTGCCTTGGGCCTTTATCGTGCGTGCGGATGACCGGAATGGCGCTCCGGTGCGCGACGCGGAGCTGGGCGCAGCGGTCGAGACAGAGCTCTCCCGCATCCACAAGCCGGCCGGCTATTCGTATGTCGACCGGCTGCCAGAGAATTCCGTGGGCAAGGTCGACCGCAAGGCTCTGGCTGTTTGTTTTGCCGACGCGTAGAGCATGGGATGGCCGATAACACTTCGGCGAGCCGTCGTACTAACCATTCTTATTTGCGATGCTTCTACGGGCCGATGCCGTGAGTTACGAGAGTTCGGGCGATCTTTCGTCGAATGTGGGCTCCGACCGAGTGCAGGTCAGGCAAGCGTCCTCGGCCTGTCTTTCGAAAATGAAGTATCTATTGAGGGTCGTCAGGATGTGGTAGGGGCGCTGGACAAGCGGTCGTTTGAAAGGTGATGGCCGCGTGGATGTCCCGTGTCCAAAGGCAGCATGGCCGACGCGTAGGTGCTGGGTGTGAATCGTACGGTCAGGAGCACCACTAGCCCGACGCAGACCAGATGCCAGAACCATCCGGCCTTATAGCTGGCAGTCAGGTCGTGTAGTGCTGCCACGAGCCAGGCAGGCACCGCCGCAATGATGAAACCACCTCCTTGCATGAGGGCCGTCAGGGCGCCCGCCTGTGCGGGGTCGGGCAGATGATCCAGCGCCACAATCAGCGACAGCGCAAAACAGCCGCCCAGCCCCATTCCGAGTATGGCCGCCAGCACATGGGGGGCCAGGCCGGGAGCAAACGCGAGGCTGGTAAAGCCAAGTGCCTGCATGGCCAGCGTGAACCAGAGCCAGGGCCGCCGATCAGTGTGCTTACTGGCGAGCAAGGGCAGGGTGAGGGCGGCCAGTGCCTGGCTGATCGCCAGGATGGCCAGCAGGCCTGCGCTGCCGGCGCAAATAATGAGCAAGGCCAGGATGACCGCCCGGCGCGCGCCGATCGCGCTTTCCAGGGCTGGCCCCACAAATGCCAGCACCCCCATGAGCAGCATGGGCACCAGCGTCAGCAGGGCCATGCCCTGCAGGCCTAATCCCGTGAATTCATGAATGCTGCCTGCAAGCGGCCCGATCCCGGTGATGAAGGGTCTGAGGTTGAGTCCGATCAGGGCTACGGCTGCGATCAGGACAAAATGCCTGGGCCTGCTTCCCGCCATGAGCCAGCGCTCTCGCTTATTGATGATGCCTCCAGTGCGCATACAGATCCGGCTGGCCCGCGAGGCGCATCGGCACATGTCGGATCGACATGGACTGCTGGCTAAACGGTTTGGCGAGGTCGGCGTAGATCTCGGCGGTGGACAGGCCGAAGGGATCGCCGTCTTCGTTGGAATAGGCGTAAGTTACTGCCTTGATCCCTGCCAGGCGCATGGCGCCCATGCACATGGGACAAGGGTGGCCGCTGGCAAACACCGAACAGCCTGCGAGCGAAGCCGTGCCCAGCTGCTTGCTTGCGGCCCGGATGGCCATCAACTCCGCATGGGCGGTCGGGTCGTTGGTCTGCACGATCTCGTTGACTCCCCGGGCGACGATTTCGCCATTTTTGACGACCAGCGCCCCAAAGGGCCGCCCGCCTTGCTTGACATTGGCATAAGCTAGGACGATGGCCTGGCCGAGAAAATCCGCATCCTGTTCCATTCCTTATCCTTTTCGAAGTTTCAGTGTTTGCCGGCAGCCAGCAACGCGCTTTCAATCTCGCGATAGCCGCGTGAACGGGCATGCTGCAGTGGTGTGACGCCCTCCCGGTCGGCGAGATCAGGATTGGCGCCCGCCTTGAGCAGCAAGTCGACGATTTGCTGATGTCGCTGGCCTCCGTTGCCCAGAATGATGGCTTCGAGCAAGGCAGTCCAGCCCAGATTATTGACATGATCAACCGCTACGCCCGCTTCGATAAGGGTTTGCACCGTTTCGACATGGCCGCGCTCGGCCGCCGGAATCAGGGCGGTGCCTCCGTAGCGGTTGGTGCTTTGCAGGTCAGCGTTGTGTGACAAGGTCATTTTCAGAATATCCAGGTGACCCCGCGCGCCGGCATAGAGATAGGCGCTGTCGTTGATACGGTCTTTCGCATTGACATCCCCGCCGGCATTGATCAGCGTCCGGGCGGCATCCACAGCGTTCGCCCGGGTTGCGGCCAACAGGGCGGTTGAGCCCGACGCGTCGCGTGCTTCGATCTCGGCCCTTTCTGAAAGGAGCCGTTCTAGGGTTTGAACATCGTTGTGTTCCGCCGCGGCATGTAAGGGATATTGATTCACGACGGTTCCCGAAAGGGCGTGTGTGCTTGCAAGCATGGCTACTGAGCAGAAAATCGCGGCCAGTGGCTTGACCATATGACCTCCAAGTTGTTGGGCAAAAGGATAATCCAGCGACATATTATTTGGAAATTAAATTATTGGATTATTTTCATTCAAAACATGCATGATATGATTTGCATGAACAGATTGAGATCGGGCATGGGGTGACGCTATTGTTTGATCTTCGCCTACTTCGGGCGTTTGTAGCTATTGTTGACGCAGGCAGCTTCACAGCTGCGGCCGATCGCCTGCACATGACGCAGTCCACCATCAGCCAGCAAATTGCAAGGCTGGAGGAATCGGTTGGCCACCAGTTGGTGGATCGCGGCGCGCGGCCCATACTTGCTACTGCGTCCGGCGAGCGGCTGCTGGGCTATGCCCGGCGCATACTGATGCTTGAAAGCGAGGCGCACGTGGCGCTGGGTGACCCAGCCGGCGCAAGCTCCGTCCGTATCGGCTTGCCCGAAGATATTTTCAGTGGCTGCGTGGCTGCAATCTTCAAGGCGTTTGCCGCGACTGACAGCTCCATACGGCTCGACATCACGACGGGCCTGAGCCGCGCTTTGGCCGAACAGTATCGCGGCGGTGAGTTCGATATCGTTGTCGTCAAAGAGCCCGCCGCAAGCGCCGACTGCTTTGCCAGTTTCCCCGAGCCCATGGCATGGTTTGAAAGCTCAGGCGCCGTGCAAGCATGGTGCGACCCGATTCCGCTGGTGGCCTTCCCGCCAGAGGGACTCTATCGGGAGGCCATGTTTGATCGCATAGAGCGGGAACGCCGGCGCTGGTACATTGCCTTTTCCGGCAGCAGCCTGCAAAGCGTGCTCGTCGGCGTGGAAGCCGGCCTTGGCCTGTCCTTATTGCCTGTGCAGGCGACAAAGGGACGCCGCCTGCGTATCTACGAACCTTTCGGCATGGCGCCGTCCATGGCTGTTTCCATTTATACCTGGGACAAGAGCGGCCTGGCGTGTGTGCTGGCCGGGAAGATGGCGGCCGCCCTGGGAAACCGGCAGTTTAGTTGACCGCGCCGATGGCTTTGAGGCCAGCTGCCGCGCAAGCGGCGTCGATGTCGCCCGAAGGTGCGCCGCCCACACCTATGCCCGCCACCAGTGCCTTGTCGAGCTTGATGGGCAGGCCGCCGCCCTGGATGACCATGCGCGAGTCCATATCGCGCAGGCCGTCATTGGCGGGCTTGCTGGCGATGAAATCGGCCAGCCCGGCGGTATCGCGTCCCATGGCCGCCGAAGTGAAGGCTTTGCCTTGTGCGCTGCTTGCCGTGTGGGGGCCCGAGTTGTCGGCCTTGAGCAGTACTTTGGTTGCGCCGTCGCGCGCCACGATGGCGACGCTGACGTCATAGCCTTGTTCGGTGCAGGTCTTTAGGGCGGTTTGCGCAGCCTTGGTGGCCAGTTCCAGCGGCAGATAGGGGGCACTGGGCAGTTGCGTGGCGGCCGATGCCACGACGGGTACGAACAAGAGAGTGGCTATAGACAGTGTGCGGATCATATTGCTTCCTTTCCAATTGAAAACAAGGGAAAGGTTACTGTTCTGGCCGTCGGGCGGATATTCGTAGGCTTCACGATGCGCTACGTAGTTGTACCTAGCAAGCGTCCCGGCGCCTTCAGGCCGTGCCGTTACCTTCCAACCATAGGCGGGTGAGCTCGGCCTGCGAAGTCGTGCCCAGCTTTGTGCCTATGGCGACTCGATGCGCATCGACTGTGCGTGGTGAAAGATTCAGGACGTTCGCGATCTGCCGGGTGGTGAAGCCCTGGGCGACAAGGTCGAGCACCTGGCGTTCGCGCGGCGTGAGCGTGGCGAGCAAATTCAGCGTTTCCGCTTGCTGCGCCTGTTGCCGCAGACTGAGATCCAGTGCGTCCTGCCCTTTTTGTATGGCGTCGATGATATCCTGTTCGTCGATGGGTTTGGACAGAAAGTCGACCGCGCCATTGCGAAATGCGCGTCGGCAGGCCTCGATGTCGCCATGGCCCGAGATAACGATGGTGGGCCAGCCGACGCCGCTTTCAGCCAGTCGTTCCTGCAGCTTAAGTCCCGAAATGGCCGGCATGCGGATATCGAAAATCAGACAGCCCGGCTGGAGCCTGGGGACTTGTGCAAGAAAGGCCTGCGGGTCGGTAAAAGCGACGACGTGGATATCGACCGTGGACAATAGCAAGCTCAGCGCACGGCACACCGCCTCGTCGTCGTCGACCAAATAGACTGGATGTATCACGGCGTTGATTCCATGTACTGGTTCTGTGTCTTCAGGATGATCCTGAACGTGGCGCCCGGGCCTTCGTCGACCAGGAAGATATCCCCGTTGGCACGCTCTATGAGGCGCTGGCTCAACGTCAAGCCCAGACCCGTTCCGTCGGGCCGATTGGTCGTGAATGGCGTAAACAGCCTGTCCCGCAGTTCGGGTGCGACGCCCGGGCCGTTGTCGGAAACGTCGAGGATGATTTCGGAGACTGTTTGCCTGAGCGTGACGGTCACTTGTCCCGCATCTTGCGTGGCCACCGCTTCGAGCCCGTTGCGCACAAGGTTGAAGACGACCTGCTCCATTTCGACCGGGTCTGCCTTGACGGGCACTATCGTGGCGGGCATGTTGAAAGTCAGCCTGGCATTGCATGAGGCCGCCTGGGAGGCCAACAAGGCGCGTACATTGTCCAGGGCGTCGCGCAGGTCGAACATGGTGACGCATACGGGCTGGGGCCGCGACCAGTTGCGGAACCGCTCCAGAATGGAGGATGCCCGTTTCGCCTGTGCAATGGTGTCTTCGAGCACGGGTGTCAAAGACGGGCCGCTGCCTCCTTGACTGAGCATTCTGCGGCAGGCTTGGGCCTCGGCCAGAATGGCGGTCAGCGGCTGCGTCAGCTCGTGCGCCAGGCCGCTGGCCATTTCACCCAGTGCGTTGACCCGCGAGGCATGCGCCAAGCGGGATTCCAGCGCGCTTAGGCGCGCCTGTTCGACCGCGGCGCGCGTACGCACCCGCTGGCGCCAGGCGGCCAGTACGGCAATATAGGCCGCGCTGACCAGCATCAGCGTCAGCACCGTTTCAACCGGAGGAAACAGATCGCCTGGTTCGATCGTCATCCCCGTTTCAAGAGCCAGTGGCTGCGACGCGCTGGCCAGTGCTTTGGAAAAATGGACGGCCTCCGTTGCAGCGGGTAGATGGCTGACAAGCACGTGGCCGCCGGGCATGGACAGTTGCAGCAGGGTACCGGGCTTGGACCAGAAGGGGCTGGCCTCGCCAAGGAGCTGGCCGGCGTCGATGCCGAGCATGAGGCCGTAGCGCGCATCGTCCGTGTTGGGGCTGCGCTTGACCAGCATATAGTGGTCGGCGTGTTCGGGATAGGGCAGCAAGGCGAGTTGCCCATCGGACTTGATGGCCGCTTCGCGCACCTGTTGTGCCAGAACGGGCGTGAGCGGCCCGATGCCCACGGATCCTTCGCTCGCGTCGAGCGGAACTAGCTGTATGTCGTCGATGCGGGGATAGAAGTGGGCAATGGTGGCGGCCACATCAAGAAACAGAGCGTGTTGCGTATCGCCGGTTGTGTTGGCAACGGCCGATAAAGCGGTCAGATGCGCGTCGTGCTGATCGGCCCGTTGAGAGGCCAGCCTGTGCAAAATATTGCTTTCGTTCTCCAGCGTGCTGGCCAGTGATTGATATCGCCATCCCGCCAGCGCGCCGCCCGCAAGAAGCAGGAACAGGCACCAAGCCAGAATTTGGCAAGTTAGGCTGCGGAGGATTAAAGGCCGTTGTTGTGTCATATGACCGATATGATATTCGCTCTGGCTCGTCGGAAGGTGGCTAATCGACCCTCATTCCGGCCGCAATTCGCGCCGCTCTTACGCGATCACACTCAGCGGTTCCCGTGGCAAATGACGGCGATGGTTCGCCGACAATCTGGCATCCGAATCACTCGTATTTTTCATGCCTTGAGCTGGGAGACCAAAAAACACTGGCTGTAGGCGCACGCCAATGGATGTCGCCGGGCGAAAAAAAGCCGAAACACAGTCTTCATCCAGATCAACATCGGGGTGAAGCGCGAGCTGCGCCGGCATGAACTGAGCCGAATCCTCCGGAAGTGGCTGGACATTGACGCCGGCATCGATGTCCCGGTCTAGCAAAGTGAGGAATGCCTGGCCAGACTTGGCCGGGACGTGAAGATCGTCGTCGAACCAGCCCGGCGCAAGGCTGTGACGGGCCATGCCGAGGTGGAGTTTGCTTGATCACCTGGGAAATCGGAATTGCGCCCCAATAGGCAGAAAAGAATGACAGAAAAAAATAAATTGACAGAAAAAAGATACTGCTAATAACATGGAAATACCCCGCCGACTATTAATTCTGATCCAAAACGTTGAAAAAAATCATGAAAGTCGGCGCCTGGGAGGGTTGGTAGTGCCGTCGTGAGATTTCGTTCATGCTCCCATCAGCTTCAGCTTGATTGGGCGTCAGGGCACTGACGGTGACTGCTCGATACCTGACCGTCGGCGCTTGCTCTAGCTCTTGCCAAGGAGAAGAACATGAAGCTGAGTGTGGGAGTCATATATGCGATGGTGCTGGTGACGCAAACTGCCGTTGGAGCAGCAACGCCTGGTGTGGTGATAAACGGGAAACCCACCGCGTCCGAGACCCAGGCCCTCAAGCGGGCAATGGGTGCGGACTATGGCGACCTGCAACCCTTTGAGGTGGGGCACGCCGATCTCAACGACGACCATCGCCCCGATCTGTTGGCGCGCTCCGACAGCACGGGGGGATGCGGTTCCGCAGGCTGCCAGACTTACGCGGTACTCGCGACATCCGCCGGGTATGCTCGAAAATCAATCCGCCTTGCCGCTGCTGGCGGAAAGGTCTTCGTACTGCCATCCAAGCACCACGGAATGCATGACTTGCGGTTTGAGAGCGGTACGTACACCTTCAAATGGAATGGCAAGGAATACCAATAGAGGCGAGCTGGTAGCCGAGCGTAGAAGAGGGCTACCTGGCCGGCTCAAAAAATCAGATTAATTTTTAAAACCAGCAGGGAGGAGACCGACAATGCAATGTCCAAAATGTGAATCTGACGATGTCCTGTTGTGTTCCACGGCATACGAGCAGGGCAAGTCCGTTATCAAGAGGAAAGGAAAAATCGAGGGAGGAATGGATGGCGGTGGGCGGATCACGGCAGACCATGAGTCCACCGAAACGGTTCTGACCGAATTCGCAAAACGCGCCGCCGCTCCGGCATTAACGACCAATTCGTTGTGGTATTCCCTCATCGGGGCCGTTGTCGCGTTCTTTGTTGTCCCGTCCGTCTGGCATGATTTTACGGGTCACAACCCGCAGTGGCTTTACTTCCTTCTTCTGGCTGCTGTTGCCGTCGCCATTTACCGTCTGGTCACTGGCTACAAAAAACGCAGATCGGAAGATGATGCGCAGAAGGCGGCCTGGGAACGGTCATGGATATGCAAACGCTGTGGAACCATCTTCGAACCTGCGCAAAAGACTCCCGGAGTCACGCCAGTCGAATAGACGCTACGCCAGCACCCAATAATCAGCATACGTATGCAAGGCACACCTATCCTTGTTAGGGGCAGAGCTGTCACAGGTCAATATCAGCCTCGAATGCTTCATCCAGATCGATGCTGAGGAGAAGCGCGATTTGTGCCAGCATAAACTGAGCCAAATCCCACAGAAGCGGCCTTGCCATGCAAGACCGTGAGGAGAAACACATCATCGTCGGGATCGCGGCTGTACGCTTGTCTGGGCGTCGCAGGCAAATCGATCCATGCATGGATAACTGGCCGCGAGCTTTGGCGCCATGTGCTGGCGGTGCCCACTTTTATGTTAAACAGACTTCAGTGGCAGAAACAATCGGCGATGACTGCCAGATCCCAGCAGCGAGAAGCCAAACTGCTCATAGAAGCTACGTGCCTGATCGTCAATGGCATCGACGATCATGGCATAAATGGCGATCTGGTCGCTGACCGCCAACGTGCGCTGAATGGCATTGACCAACAGCATTCTGCCCACACCATGGCCACGGGCTTGATGATCGACGGCAAGCCTACCCAGCAATGCTGCCGGGATGGGATGTCGAGGCAATTTGCGGGCGATCCTGTCAGGTAACTGGTCGAGTTCCATGGACAGCGTGGACAATGTGTAATAGCCCACGATGGTGTGCGGATTCGCTGGTGTCGTCGCGACAAAGACACGACTGGTGCGACGCTCCATATCCTGGCGGGCTTGTTTGTGGAGATAATTATCCAGTGAAGTCACACCACAGTGAAAGCCAGATCTCTCGTGGCTACCGTCCAGCGCCGAGATGAATAGAGACGAATAGTCAGTCATCTGCTGGTTACGCGCTGCTCATGTTCCTTGAAGGCAGCGGCCAGCCTCTTGTTGAGTCGGACAGGCTTGGCTAGGGCGTTAAAGAACGCCTCGGAATCCTGGCGGTTCAGGCGCATGACTTCGTGCGCGTCAATGGTTTTTTCAGCATGCGCCAGGGCACTGGTCAGGATAAAACTGCTGACCGTTTTTCCCTCGAAACGCGCGGCACGTTCCAGCATCTGCTTAGCACGGTGCTCCAACCGCAAATTAATGCGCTCCTGTTTGGTATCGGTCGCTGCACTCATGGCAAATACCTCCGCATCCGTAAATAGATAGACCATAATTGTACGTCAAAATGGTGCCTTTATAAGCTATGGTTTCAAGCGCCTGGAAGGCGCCGGGGCATAGGCTCACAGATAGGCACGATGCATCTTCTTGCTGCCGGGCTGCAGCACCTGCAGAAGTGCTTCGTCCACGAGCATGCCCGGAAGGAACGTCTCGCAAAGTAGCCGCCCATGACGGCAATCGCATGCTTGCTAATTGCCGTCTCATTTCATCAAATTGCCATCACCCCCATAAGATACTTGATAGTCTCCATTCTCTGACTGGATGCTGCCCCATGGATGACGATCGGCTGGCCGAGTTTATGCAGTTCTCAAGAAAGTATCGACATAAGTTCAGGCGGATTGCTAACGCGACCCGAAACGAGTGTCAACACGACGACGTACAAAACGAAGCCTGGATATTAGCTGAACGTTGGGAACAGGCCGGGACACCGATAGACTTCGACAACCCAAAAGACATAGATAAGCTTTTCTCGTTTCTTTACAGCAAGCTGGTAAAGCATGTAGAAAAGAAGATACGCAACGCTGTTCGGCTAGACCATTACTCGTACGGTGACGGCTTACGAAAGTGAAGTCCACCCGTTGATGAATAAGTTAGGGGCTTCAGAAACCTCTCAGCCGCTGCAAATATTATTGGCATCGGAATTTGCTGCCGATCAGCCCCCGGAACCCGAGCCACATGAATCAAGAGCCGGAGCATACCTCTAGGTGATACGCCGCAAAGCGGACGTCAATCATGGACTCTAAGGCAACGAGTCTGGAATTCTAGGCATGCGCTTTACTTACATAGAAATTATCCTGCAGGAGCAATCTCGAAAGGTGCTCCCGCAAGCAACGGAAGGGCACCAAATACGAGATCCGCAATGTGTCTTGGTCGAAGTGCGACCGAGCGGCCTTAACCACCAACCTCCAGCAGGAAACAACTATGTATATCACCTATGTCACTTTCAATCTCAGAGGCATCGACGAAAAGGCCTACGTTGAGTCCGTCAACAGCCTTGCACCCGAGTACGCGCGTGTTCCTGGGCTGATCAGCAAGGTGTGGATGAAGCGGCCCGAGTCCGGCGTCTACGGCGGTGTCTATTGCTGGGCGTCGAAACAGGATTTTGAGACTTACTCGAAATCCGAACTCTGCGCCTTGGTGGAAAACCACCCCAACCTCGCAAATTTCAAGACCACTGCTTACGAGAACTTGCCGGAAGGGACTTCCGTGACCGCAGAGGGGTTTGCAAGTTCCAGCCAGATTGGCCGACGGGCTTGCTCGGCCGATGAGGCGGTGTCCCGAAGATTAGGGATTACCTGACCGCTTTATAGACGGGCGCACCCATCCTGGCGATGCCACGGTTTACTTTCATCGTTCATACTAGTGGCTGGCGTCCCCGTTTCTTCACCAACCACCAATCGAGGAGACTGCACATGCAGCACCGCGTCCGCATTGCCGCCGGTCTCGCACTGAGCACGCTGCTCGTCGCGCCGGCGCTTGCCGAAGAGCCGCTCACCGTCACCGTGTCGCGGTTGACCATGGACACCGCCCTGCGCATTGCCGAGGGCGCCATCAAGGCCTGCCGCGCCAAGGGGCTGCAGGTCAGTGCCACCGTGGTGGATCGCAACGGCATCGCCCAGGCCACGCTGCGCGATACCCTGGCGCCGCCGGTGTCGCTGACTATCAGCCAGCAAAAGGCCTACACCGCGGCGATGTTCAACATCAAGGGCACACAGATGGCGTCGCGGGCGGCCTCACCGCTGGCGCAGCTCGGAGACGGCCTGGCCTTCACCGCTGGCTCGGTGCCGATCGAGGCGGGTGGAAGCTTTTACGGCGCCGTCGGTGTCAGCGGCGCGCCTGACGGCAAGACCGACGAGCAATGCGCCCAGGCTGGTTTCGACGCTGTGCACGGCGACCTCGAACTGCAGTAGCGCCCCGCCGCTGCGGGTTACGGCGTTGGGGTACCCAGCCTGCTTTTCAGCAGCCTCCGGTTCGTTGTGTGGCCGGGAGGCTCGGCGGGTGTCGGTAGCTACATGTGTACGGCCTCGCCGAGCAGTAGCTCAGTGGGATCGCCTGGCGTCAATAGGCCGCAAAGCGGTGCCGCAGTAAATCGGTTGCTCAACATGGGTAAGGAGCTTGGTAATGGTGAAGTCGACAGTTCGGGTTTCAATTGATCAACTACAGAATCTCATTGTGGCGGTATTGGTCAGGGCCGGCATGGCTCCCGAGAACGCCGCACCTGTAGCACATTCCCTCGCCGTGTGCGAGCAAGACGGCGTAAAGACGCATGGCATCCTCCGGATCGATGGTTTCATCGATCTGCTGAAAAGCCAATCGGCAAATGGAACGGCTCACCCAGAACTTGCCCGCCAGGCCGGCAGCATCCTGAGCATAGATGCGCATGGCGGCTTTGCGCAGGTGGCTTTAGCCGCGTTCCGCGATGAGGCCATGGCGATAGCCAGAAGCACCGGCGTTGCTATTATGACGATTGGGAACTCGCACCACTCGGCAGCCATCTGGCCAGATATCGAGCCCATTGCGGCAGATGGCTTCATTGTCTTTTCCTGCGTCAGTTCCCGAAAACGTATGACGGTATGGGGCGGACACAGTCCAGTGGTAGGAACCAATGCAATGGCCTTCGCGGTTCCTCGCGTTGATGAAAATCCGTTTGTTTGGGATCAGTCCACCAGCCTGATATCTTATGGTGAAGTGTTGCTGGCAGCGCGCACGGGCAGGGATGTCCAGGAAGGCGCCGGTTGCGATGTTCAAGGTAAGCCCACTACGTCGCCCCAAGAGATTCTCGACGGAGGCGCACTCCTTCCTTTTGGAGGAGCGAAAGGTGCGGCGCTTGCGGTCATGGTCGATATCCTGGCCGCAGGGCTTTCCGGAGGGTCATTTGGTTTCGAGTATTCACCGCCTTCCTCGGGAACGCCTTCGCGTGGCGGACAGTTTCTGCTGATCATCGATCCGCTTGTCGCCAACCCGACCTTCGACACACGAGTAAGCATGCTGTTTGATGCATTGCGCGATGCCGGAGCAGACAGACTCCCAGGTGATCGACGGTATCAAGCGCGAGAAATATCGCGGGTGCAGGGTATAGAGGTCGATGGGGAAAGTTACGAAAGACTGCGAGAGCTGGCACAACAGCAAATGCCCAGAAAGTAAGCTCTATTCGGGAGTTGCAATTTCCATTTAGTGGTCGGATCGCACTGGAAATCAGCATTGAACGATAGAACAAAAATAATTCTTTGACCGCGCCACGCTATGACCAATGAACTGCCCGACAAAAATCACAGCCAGGAAATATCTGGAGGCTGTCTTTTGCTCAGGCGCTTGCGGGGGCGAACACGACCGTGCTTTGTGCCACAGGGCGATCATCGGAGAAATGTCCGCTCCCACGCCCTTGCTGGCCACTCTACCGATCTCGGTCTTCGTGGGTATGGCGGCGTGTATCCTGCCCGCAGGAGCAATTGCTCGCCTTCACGGCCGTCGCACGGCCTTTCTGATGGGAACAGGCGCTGGCATACTGACCGGGCTGCTGGGCACGATCGCGGTTCTCATGGGGTCGTTCTGGCTTTTCTGTTTGGCAGCATTCCTGGGCGGCGGCTATGCCGCTGTGGTGTTGACCTTCCGCTTCGCGGCGGCTGATGGCCTGGCACCGAGTCAACGCGCTCGCGCGTTATCGCTTGTCATGGCAGGCGGTGTTGCCAGGGGGGAGTCGGGCCGCAGCTCATGAACTACACCATGAACCTGTGGCAGCCCTAAATGTACGCGTCCACATTCCTTGCGTAAGCCGCTGTTGCTGCGGTGTCGGTACTCGTCCTGTTAGGGGTTCGATTGCCGATGCCAACTACGGCAGAAATGGCCGGGGGGCCGCCCACTCCGGATCATTGCACGGCAGCCACGTTTCGTCGCAGCGGCGATCAGCGGCGCGGTTGCGTACATACTGATGAACTTCTTGATGGCGGCCGCACCGTTGGCAATGCACATATGTGGCCGCTCGCAGGAGTCAGCCAACGACGGCATTCAATGCCGCCAGGCCATCACCTCGGCCGGCTTCGGCTGCATGGCGGCACTGGACGCGGAGCGATACCTCGATTCGGCCGTTGTCTGATAAGGAACGCGCCATGGCCGGATGGAGACGCAGGCGATCAGCCCCTTGCGTCGAGGCATCGAGTCTCTAGGCGCCTCAAAAATGCTGGCTGTGGGTGGATTTCGGTGGCGTTCGCTGGAACGAAAAAAGGAGCCGAAGCTCCTTTTTTCAACGACTTACAGACGTCAGTAGAAGTCTGTAGATCATAAATTGGAGCGGGAAACGAGTCTCGACCTAGGGTCTTAAGCCATTGTTTTGCAAATACTTCCTTTGCCGCAATGGGTTGCAGGCGTCTCAACTGTAGCCTTGTTTTTCACTCTCGACAACCACGTTGTTCCATTGCCGTCCACTGTTGGCCATGAGACTCCACAGAGCATAGGCGTTTGTGCTGGCGGTATAGATCAGTACACGTATGCAAGGCACGCTTACCCTTATTAGGGGCAGGACTTGTCAAAGGTCAATATCACCTTCGAACTCTTCATCCAGATCAACACAGGGGAGAAGCGCGATTTGTGCCAGCATGAACTGAGCCAAATTCTCCGGAAGTGGCCGGACATTGACGCCAGCATCGATATCTCGATCTAGCAAAGTGAGGAATGCCTGGGGAAGCGTATGCGAGTGTTCAATAGTTGTTCGATTGGCCATTTTTCGAAGAGGCTCACTTTTGATGCCATTTCTCTAGGGCCTGCGCTGGCGATAGGATTTCGAATCCCCGGTCAGCAGGTGGAAGCTCCAGCAAGTCCTTGTCGCCGCTGACTAGCCATTCGGCCTTGCCTTGCAGGGCCGTGTGGAGGAACACATCGTCATTAGGATCGCGACTGTACGCTGGTCTGGGCGTCGCAGGCAGCTCCACCCATTGAGCCGCGGCAGCGAAGTCATGCAACAGCAGGCGCCGACGCTCCATGTCCAGATAGCGGTCAAATTTTGGCCGCCAGAGCCTGGTTTCAAGTTCCTCGAAGGTTTCCCGTGAAAACACCAACGTAGCGTGTTGCAGCAGACAATCCACGATCTGTGCCGGGGCAGACCGAGGCGATAGCGCAGCACTGATCAGGACGTTGGTGTCGACGACAGCGCGTTCAATCCTCATCGGTCAGGAGCTGTTCCAGCTTCTCGTCGGTCAAGCCCTTGGCGGCGGCTTCTTTGGCACTTTGCTTCAAAGTGCGTCGGAGCCGGTCTGCATAGAACTCACGCATTGCATGGTAGTCCTCCGCGGACACCATGACACCGACGACACGATTGCGCCGCGTGACCTGAATCGGTTCGCGCTGTACCCGGTCGATCAGTTCACCGAATCGGGTTTTTGCTTCATTGGCAGTGAAGGTTTGCATTTCGGATTCCTCATGCAAGTCTACCCACTATATTACTCAAATCGTTCGATTCGATCAATAGAGTCGAAATGATCGGTTTGGCCTTGCCTTCGACTGTGACGCCCAAAGTGTCGGTATTCTCAGTACAGTGCGCGAGGTCATGGAGGATCTAGTGTCGGCTTTCGGCCAGAAGCGATCGTCTGGGGAATAAAGACGAATGTCCGGTGCAGACTGATTGTTGTCGGTTGAGTTTTGAAGCCAAACGGCCGCCGAGCCCGAATCCTGTCATTCATGATTTGAACTCTCGGTGATCCACTGTGCAAACCAAGCCGGTCGTTTGACTAGATGCAGCCGCTAATGCGTCACGGATGGCTATTGGTAAAGGGACGACGGAGCGCTCTACGCCCGTGCCGTCGCGCTCTCCGTGAATCTGAAACGACTGCTGTGTATCGCTTCGGTCGTTGGCTCGCCCACCTGATGATCGTCGATAGCCGTGGCACATACTAGTGCGGCCAGTTATGATTTGATTTACGATTAGATACAAATTAGGGGGGCTGTCTAACCAATCTATTAGGAGCACCTGTGATCCGACTAACCGTGCCGTCCGTCAAGGGCGTTGATGCCAAGACTTCGCGAGGTTTTATTGCCCAGCTCGCGCATCCCTCTGCAGTTGTCGAGGGCACGTTGACCAAGTTCACTGTGCCTTCGCGAACGGGATGGAGACTGAGCGCCGCCGACGGTCGCGTCCTGTATGTTTTCTCGAAGCAGCCCCTGGAAGGCCAGATGCCGAACGACGGGCCAGTTTTGCTCGGCGATATCGCTGATGGCGCGGTCGAGATAGATCTGAGCAAGAGTAAATGGCTCGCCCATCCAGACCTCGGCACTGGTCCTACGGCTGCCCAGGTGCTGGACAGCTAGTTTGCCGCGTTCAACTTCGTTGGAGAAGATCAGCTCCGTACAGGACAAATTGGCCTGCGCCGCCCTCAAGTGGGAGCGCTCCATGCAATTCACGCGTACTGGTCTACCAAGAGTGACGTTGCGACTGTCGTCATGCCAACCGGTACGGGCAAGACCGAGACGATGCTGGCTACGATGGTCTCTGCTATGTGCACGCGAGTCATGGTGATCGTGCCAACGGATGCGCTGAGGACGCAGGTCGGGTTGAAGTTTTTCTCACTGGGCATTCTGAAGGATCCCTGCTCGGTGCTGCTCGCAGCCAACGTGCTGAGGCCTGTTGTTGGCACGCTCGAGAAGCGACCCACGGCCGTTGAAGAGGTGAATGAACTGTTCAGCCAGTGCAATGTCATCGTAACAACCAGCGCACTCGCAGGGAAGTGCAGCCAAGAGGTGCAAACTAGGATGGCTGAGCTCTGCTCACACCTCTTCATCGACGAGGCCCATCACGCTGCGGCACCGACCTGGCACGCATTCAAGTCGATTTCCAAGGCCCTGAAGCGGCATATCTTGCAGTTTACCGCCACACCTTTCCGGGAAGACGGGGCACCCCTAGACGGAGAGATTGTCTACGTCTATCCCCTGAGGCAAGCGCAGCGAGAGGGCTATTTCCGGCCTATCAGATTCAGCTCGGTGTATTCCTTCAATGACGCCAGAGCCGATCGCGACATCGCTGCCAAAGTCATCGAGGAGTTGCACGCCGATGCCACCGGCCTGCACGTCGCCATGGCACGCGTATCCACGCAGGTACGGGCTGCACAGGTACTCGCGATCTATCAGGCGTTCGGCCAGTTCAATCCGGTGATGCTTCACAGCGGGATGACGAAGTCTGACGCCCAGGCGGCGCGCAGTCAGCTCGACCAACGCCAGTCGCGCATCGTCGTGTGTGTGGACATGCTCGGTGAAGGCTTCGATATGCCAGAGTTGAAGATCGCAGCCTTCCATGATCTCCGCAAGAGCCTGGCGGTGACTCTACAACTGGCCGGCCGATTCACCCGCTCTAGGCACGACCTGGGCGATCCGGTGTTCATTGCCAATATCGCCGACGTCAACCTGCGTGAAGAACTGCGAACTCTCTACACCCAGGATCCCGACTGGAACCTCCTACTCCCCAACATGAGTGAAACCGCAATCGGGCAGGAACTGGAGGCGCAGCGCTTCATGAGCGGGTTCGACAAGCAGTTGGACGACATCCCGGTGAGTGAAATCAGGCCAGCCGCTAGCATGGTGGCCTACCGAACCCACTGTGTCCGGTGGAACCCTGCCGAGTACAGCAAGGCATTCCCGGGGCTGGCTGAAGGGGAAGAGATCCATCCCGTGCTCAACGAGAGGGAAGGCACGCTCATTATCATCGCGGCCAAAAAGCAAGGCGTCGCTTGGATCGCCGTCCCCGCTGTCGAAGGACTGGTCTGGGAACTTTGCATCGCCGTCTGGGACAAGGAGCAGTCGCTGTTGTTCGTCCACGGATCCACAAATACAGGCAACTATGCCTCGTTTGCGCGTGCCTTGTGCGGGGACGACGTCGAGCTGATCCGAGCGCCTGCCGTCTTCAGGGCGTTGGCGGGCATCAATCGCTTGATGCTGATGAACGTCAGCCTGGATGAGCAGTTCGGTCGCCAGGTTCGGTATACGGCGCGCATGGGGCCTGACGTTGGTGCACGCTTGACCGACACGACCTTGGGAACGACCACGAAAGCCGTCCTCGCCGGGTTCGGCTTCGAGCGCGGTGGCCCTGCCTCAATCGGTGTGGGCAAGAAGGGGCGGGTCTGGGCAACCTTACGGCTGAAGGTCAACGAGTTCGCCGCCTGGTGCAAGCATGTGGGTGCCAAGCTCATCGACGACGCCATTGACCCCGAAGAGATCCTCAGGGGCACGTTGATACCGCGGCTTGTGGATGCGCGGCCGGCCTCGGTACCAGTCGGCGTGGACTGGCCGGTGGAGCTGCTCGACCTGGTGGAGTCAGCGACCAAAATTTCCTTCGTTCACACGGTCCAGGAGCATCTAACCAACGTCAGCATCGAGGTTCGTGACTTCGACTCGACCGGACCGATCGTCTTGCGCGTGTTCAGTGAATCCAGGGAGGTTCAGGTTCGGCTCAATTTCGTGATGCGTGGCAACGCCGCCGATTTCGAGTTCGTCTACGAAGGTGCCGCAACCGCAACGATTCATCGCGGCGACGACTACGACCTATGCGCATACCTCACCGACCATCCGCCAACGATCTGGTTCGCCGATGGATCAAAGCTGGAGGGCAACACGCACGTCGAGCTGCGAGCCGCGGCGCAGCTGTACTCGCGAGACCGCTTGGAGGTGCTCGATTGGACCGGTATCGACATCACCAGGGAGTCGCAGAGAGAGGAGCGTCGACCAGACTCTGTTCAGTACCGAACGATCGCACACATCAAGGCGGAGAACAGGCACGAGATCGTATTCGATGACGACGGCGCCGGTGAAGCTGCGGACATCGTCGGCATCAGCCTCGACAGCCAGACCCAGCCCCGACTCATCACGGTAGACCTCTACCATTGCAAGTATTCAGGCGGAGACAAGCCCGGGGCTCGCATCGACGACATGTACGTCGTCTGCGGGCAAGCTCAGCGCAGCGTCATGTGGCTTCACAACAAGGAGCGTCGGACTGACCTCTTTGCACATCTCCTTAAGCGGGACGCGGATCGTGTAGAGGGCAGTCGGCCAACACGCTTTGAGATTGGCTCCAAAGATCGCTTGGCCCAGATCCGTGATCTGAGCCGGATATGTGCCGTCACGTTGAGGGTTTACATCGTCCAACCAGGCCTTTCGAAGTCGGGAGCAGCCGATCATCAGCTTGCCGTGCTCGGTGTGACAGACCGCTTCCTGTCCGAGACCTACCAGATCCCGCTCAAGGTGTACTGCGGATAGATTGGCTGCGGTCGCTGCCCCCATCTTCGGCATTGATCTTGTCGTTACAGTGCGAATATTAGTCGTGAACTGTCGCTCGCCGATATTTAGACGAACAACAGCAACGGGTCGGAAACTGCCGCTCTCCAATAGCTGCTTTCGACCCAAAACGGAAGTTTGGATGTACACCACCAATGACTGGCTCGCGGCGGCCGCGGTTCTACGTTCAGTCCGAAGTGAACAGTGGGATGGCTACCGCCGGTGGGGCTTCCGGGAGCGCAACAGTGTGATCGATACTAGCCGTGAAGCCTGGTGGCAAGTGCTTGTACGTGGCGTTTGGTTTAGTGTCGAAACCGTGAATGGCTGCATCGAGATCGCGCACTGGAAGCGGAACGCATTGAGCTGTGAAAACCTTTCCCCCGTCGATCGAGTATCCAATGCGCTTGAACGCCTTGTAGTACGGGCTGACGACCAGCGAGCCGCCAAAGTATCCAGTATTGCAAACCACCACATTGCAGAAAACCGTTCTTGATAAAGAAACGGCCAACGACTCAAAGAGCTTTACGTCACGGTTGTAGGCTATGACAAACAAGTGGTGAACCCGGCCGCGATAGAGGAGTGCTCGCTCAATGTCCATGAAATCGTAGCAAATGCTGACCCCGATTCGTCCATAAGGTCCTGCATCGAAGACATAGACGTTCGGATCCGAGTGAAATGCCCATGGTGGCATGTACTCATTGAAGCCAGACACCTCAGCCGGTGCAGGGTCTCGCTTGCCGAACCAGACTCTGGCCGCATAGCGTGAAGGTGTACGCTTCCAAAAATTTCTAGGGACAAGAACGAGACCTTCATTTTTTGCAGATTTCGTTCGATGATCCAGACGGTAGTCAACTCCAACGATCGCTAGTGCATTCATGGAGCAGACAAGTCGTTCGAAGTCATCCAGTCGCGTTCTTGGGAGTGCTAGCTCAGGGAGAAGAATGATGCGAGGTTGATCTTCGTGGTCTGCCAATGCCCTCATCGCTCTGCGAATCTCGTGCCATGCACGGCTATCCTCGGCTGCCGAGATTTTTGGCTCACCACTATCAGCATTCCATGCAGCCTGGGAATCCAAGGTGGTCTGAATTACGCCAAGAGTAAGCACCTCAACCAATACTGGATTCTCAGAAATCATGCTGGTCCCGTTTCAAAGTAGCGCTTCCAATCAACGTCAGTGAGGTGCATGAGATTGACAGGCGTTACTTGTCGAGATTGCTGATTGAATGTCGAGATTTGATTTGCCTCAAGCTCGTTCTGTGCAATCGAGACAACGCGCGCCAAATCCGCGGTGTCGATGAGACTCACCGGATCATGCTCAGTGTCATCATCGGAGCCAGGACTCCATGCTTGATAGAGGTTGGCGAATACATTCTCGGCCGTGCGTGGTTGAAGACACGCCTCAAGAATTCCAAGAGTTGCCGACGAATAGGAAATCTCGTCTCGCAGGAGCTGAGGGAGATGCCTGAGCATGCTTTCATGCCCAAGTCCGTTCCATTGCGCCGGCAGTAGGAACGAGCGCGAAAGCAAGGCAAAGAGGCACAGGCCAAGGCCGCGAATTGGATTCTGTGCAGAGCCTATTTCGCTCACGACGAGCGGCGCATATCGTCTGTCATAGATCTGGCGCCGCTGGGGAACCTGTCGTAGAACTCCAATTCCTGGCTCTCGCAGCTTCTGTTTCCACTCTTGCCAGGAGACAGCCGTCGTGTCGATGAGATGCCTTGGTAGCGCGAAGTTGAGCGGGTGTGCGCAATGGGAGCGTGTATCAATGTCTTTACGCGATGCGCGTTGAAGATAGTCTTGATCCAACGTCTGGGTGGTAGACGACAGTAGCAACGCTGCTTGCCTAACGATCTCTAGGCAGGTCCATTCGCCGAGCCGCCATTCCTTTGTAATTCTGGGATCGCAGCTTTCCCAGATCATTGTTGCCCAGACGGGCAGCGGTAGTAATTTCCCCGTCTCAGATTCCTCGAATGATTTCCA
The DNA here is from genome assembly GCF_002209565.1 of Candidimonas nitroreducens. Classification (GTDB taxonomy): domain Bacteria; phylum Pseudomonadota; class Gammaproteobacteria; order Burkholderiales; family Burkholderiaceae_B; genus Candidimonas; species Candidimonas nitroreducens. The sequence continues at coordinate 192,985 of NZ_NJIH01000010.1, read as the reverse complement.
AACACGAGACGCTTCAGGGGACAGAGTCGCTACTTGTTCCATGTCGCGGTAATCAAGGCGACCCATCATCGCGTCAAACCACCACCCTTCTTGCTTCATTTGAGTCGACTTAGTTGTTGATGCGATCCGCACTAGTGGCGCGATTGGTGCATCCGCAGGAAAGAAAGTCCACAGATCGTCGGATTCGGGCAGTGCATCTACGAGAGTTCCCAGGTGAATGATCAGTTCAGACGCTCGACGAACGGGCCTGCGAAGGTCGAACTTACATCCCCACCAAGCAAGCGCAACGCGCAGATCCGGCAGCACTTCATGGCTAGTTAGTAGCTCGCGACCGTTGTCGACAAATGTTTGATTTAGCGGTTTCCCCAAGAGTTGCAAGGAGCCTGGATATTGCTCCAACAACACAGTGGCGCAATACACACCGACGAAAAACTGATTCAGGCTTTTCTGTACAAACCATCGGCCTGTTTTAGGCTGATATTGGTTAGTAAACTTCGCGATATCCCGCAGAGATCTAAGTGCGGCAGCTCTACGCCATCCTGCCGCATTGGTATCAACAAGCAATTGTGCAGCTCGCACTGTTTCTGCAGCGAGTACAGCATAAGAATTGCCGAGTATGTAACTGGCAGCTAGCCGATTCACCGGGTCGCTCGCATAGCGATCGATGTCATCAAAGAGAAGCTCCAGTCCCGTAGCGCCGAGGCGGCGCGCGATGGTCAGAGCATGGGTCCACAGACGGACGCGATCAGGCCGTTCTCGCAGAACTTTTCTGACCAAGCCAAATACTCTGTCGGCAATGCTGTTCAGCCGAGCGTGAATCTGAGAGTCACTTATGCCAGTAAGACCAGCGATTGGGTCAAGCGAAAGGCCCCCGCTATGGCGACTGGTTGCTTGAGTCCCGGTCGTTCGGCTTTGCCCGAACCCACCATGTCGGATATCGAGTGTTTCCGGGGAAGCAAGTCTTGCTTCGGCAACGCGGGCAAGACGAGTCGCCGCGAATGCCAGACGTGTTCGTGCTGGCATCTCCGCTTCAGGAAGATCTACGAGCAATAGATGCTCCAGCTGCTGCGACAGGATGGAGAGTTCGTTGTCTTCGAGCGCAGTGAAGTCTGTTTTGCCAATTGCTGAAACCAGCGCAATCGTCTTCGTCATTAGTGGAGTTGGAAACTCCGGATCGAGGCGGCACTCCTTTTGGGCTCGATTCCATAGGTCTGACCCGGCAAAGCGTTTGCTGGTATCGCTCGTTTCCAGTAGTTCCCCTAGGGCTTTCGGTTCGGTCTTTGAAGGGTTAATGCTTGCGCCGGAACCTAGTTTATTGATCACATCCTTGTAGTGATCGATCCACGTTATCAGATCATCAAACGTCTTGGCCAGTATCACATGATCATCGACATAGCGGAAGTGCGCGACGCGTCCGCGAGGGAGAGTTTTCTGTACCTCTTGATCGACTGGAAGGAGCGCAGCATTTGCGAGAAACCCTGACACCATGAGCCCAGTAGGAATTTTGTGGAAGGTCTTCCGAGACTCATCAAGTTCGATGTGCTTCAGTTCGGCGTCCGTCCAACCATCAAGGTTCAATGGAAGCTGTGTTAACGTTTTTAGCAGTCGCTGAACTTCTAGGCGCAATTCGGCCGGAACAAACTGGGAGATTGCATCAACGCATGCTGTAAGGGGGATGGACGGATAGAACTTCTCAAGATCAACAGATGCCCAATAGACGTCGCTCTTGTGGGGGTCGGTTGGTAAGTTAGTCCAATAGTCAGCAAGAACAAATGGGCATTGATTGGCTCGGTGCATGCGACGCTGAAAGCCAAGCTCTTCGTGCTCATCGTCATCAAGGCTGTCCACCTTGGAATAACCGTGTGCCGCTGCTGAAACCGCCAAGGCAATGTGACGCCTAAATAGTGGCCAGGATTGCTGAAACGGCCGATAGATTCGGCCCGAGGAATGTCTGTACGGCCCGATTTTCCGTATCTTGTTGCCGTGAATATCTTCTTCAATCCATGCTGACCGGAAGAGTCTGTTGCCATAGCTCCAAACGGGCATCTGTTCGTCGATATAGCGTCCTAAAACATTCACGACGGCAACCCACGCCACTTGATCCCTGACCGTGAAGTGGAAGTACTGTCGGACCCTAGGGTTCCCATCCCCATCAGGGTTCTTCGGAAAAGCCATAGGCCGAATGGGTGACATCCGAAATCTTCCGGAGCGTAGATCGTCACCGAGACCCCGGAGTTCGTGGCCCAAGTGCACTTCAAAATGGGCCAAGTCTGCCTCGTCGATCCAGATGTCGCCAGGGACAGACGCTCGCTTCACCTTCTCCCATGCCCAGCGCATGTTCAATTGGTCGCATACCTGACTTAGAAAACTACGCATTCTTTCCTCGCGCAATCACGTCACTTGCATCCATGCCTTCAGGTGGAACTACAAACCGAATGCTCTTACTTCTGACCCGAAATTCATTAGCAAGGCACTTCATGAATTTCTCGCCTGCAGCATCACCATCGGGAACGCCCACTAGATCAAAAGGGAGAAGCTCCTCAACCCATTCAGAGCGAAACGATGTAGCACCTAAAACTGCAACTGCGGCTAGCCCGGACCCCTCCATGGAAATTGCGTCTGGGACGCCTTCGCAAATGTGGAGGAGGCTCCCTGGCCGCAACTGGCTAAGCCGTTGACTGTTGAACATAGGTTTAGGGATACCACTTGGGCCGAAGAATTTCCTACTGATCTGAAGGCAGCGAACCTGTAAGTACTGAGTGATGGCATCGAATTTGAAGGGGAAAATTAGGGCATAGCCAGACCAGCTTAGGGCCCGTCGGCCCCCGGACAGTCCTGCGCTACGGATTCGATCTGGCCCCCAATGCTTTTCTAATTCTCGATACGCCCTCGCCGGGTCTACGAGTTCCACGACGCCGAACCTAAGGGCCAGATCCGGTGTAATTCCGTGAGTTTGGAGGTAGGTTGTCCCCAAGGACGCTTTGACTGGTCCGCAGCGCGCCACGAGCCAGGTGTAAAGCTCGAAGTCAGAACTAGTCGAGGGTGCAGAAGGAAGGGGATTAACTGGCTTGGGACTTGTAACCCGCGAAAGTGAACGAGCGCGTGGGCCATGCGGGACGTCGCCGCCGATGATGCCGAAGTGGTGGCAGAGCCAGTTACAGGCATCCATAAACCCAAGGCAGTGAATCTTCTGGACTAGCGTGATTGCGTCGCCATGCTCACCACACCCAAAGCACCTCCAAGTATTTCTCGCTTTGCTGACGGTGAAGCTTGGAGTCGCTGTATCGTGCCCGTTGAAGCACATCGCCTTGTTGCCACGTAGGGTGATCCCTACGGCTGATGCAACGTCCGCTATTGGCAATTCGCGCAGGCGTGCAAGCGCCTGATCGCTTAATAACTTCGGCTTGGCTGTCGATAAGCTGGGCCGCCGCAAAACTGTCCTCCTTACGTTATATTATATTTTATTACTACAATTATCTCATTGATACAAGTAAATGGATCTACTGGCATCTGAATGGCACTGGGCACACAGATCAAAGCAACGGGAGCCTGCCCGAGCAAGGTAGCTGCGGCAAGAATTCAGCCAGGAGTCTAGGCATCGATCTCTCTGCGCAGTGAACAGTAGCGTCAGAAGCAAGCCCCCGTCGGCGCTAGCGAATTGGCCTTGTCTTGGGACTCATGACACGCTTTTTAGCGTTTCCCCTTACGGCAAAGTATGGTCGTTTAGATGGATCAACTGAAGTGGCGAGAAGCCGCTGTTGTCGAGCTTCGGCTTCCAGCCTAAAGCGGGCACCCAGTTGAGCTATCAAGATGTCTGCTTCTGGCCGAAAGCCGACAGGCATAAAGAACAATTTCTCTTTATCTGCTCATCAATAGTTCACACACCATATCTCCGACATCCAGGATCGTTCCTGCCGTCACGATTTCCACGGGTGAGCGATCAGCCAGTCGAGCAGTTGGTGTGGCGAGTGCTTGATAGGCTGCCCATGAATCGGCCCCCTCTGCGTGTGTCAGTACAACCAAGGTCAGCAAATACTTTGTGGAATCCAGTTGCCAATCAGGGACTCGATATCCGCGATCATCAAGGTGTAGAGCTAACAACCGACCGGCGTGAATGTCCTGGAGGATATGTTCCTCAGACTTCTCTGCCAGACTAGCGAACATGGACAGCGGCAGGTTTCCCTGCGCTTCGTAGAGATTCAGTTGCTCGCTGCCTGATATCTGTTAGCGCCGGAGTAATACTGACCCGCTGCGTCGGAGTAAAAGTGACCCACCTGGGCAATGATGGTGGCTTTGGCCGCCGCAATGTTGACTCAGGAGCAAGCAGTGGAGATCAAGGTATTGGCACGTCGCGGGGTAGGCATCCGCGAGATAGCCAAACAGATGGGGTGTTCACGTAACACCGTCAGGCGGTACCTGCGCGAAGCGCAAACACAGCAGTATGGGCCGCGGCAGGCCAGGCCGACTAAGCTGGATCCATACAAGGACTACCTTCGGAGTCGGGTCGAGGCGGCGCGGCCGCACTGGATCCCGGCTGTGGTGTTGCACCGGGAGATCCAAGAGCAGGGTTATCTGGGCGGCCTGACCCAGCTCAAGGTCTTCATCAACGGCCTGCGCGCTCAGCCGGCCGACTCGCCGGTCGTTCGTTTTGAGACGCCGCCTGGTCAGCAGATGCAAGCCGACTTCACCCATATCCGGCGCGGCCGTGATCCGTTGCTGGCGTTCGTGGCCACCCTGGGCTACAGCCGCATGGCCTGGGTGAAGTTCACGACCGACGAGCGGGCCGACACGCTGTGCCGGTGTATAGGCGAGGCGTTCGATTACTTCGGCGGGGTGCCGCAACATGTCCTGTTCGACAACGCTGGCACCATCGTCATCGAGCGCGACGCCTACGGACCAGGCTTGCACCGCTGGCATCCTCAGATGCTGGCGCTGGCCGAGCGCTACGGGTTCACCCCGCGCCTGTGCCGCCCCTACCGGGCCAAGACCAAGGGCAAGGTGGAGCGGTTCAACGGTTATCTGAAGGGCAGTTTCTGCGTGCCGTTGGCGGCCACGCTCAAACAGGCAGGCCTGCGGTTCGATGCGCAGGCGGCTAACTCACACATTGGTCGCTGGCTCATCGAAGTGGCCAACCACCGAGTCCACGCCACCACGCGCGAGAGGCCCGAGGCGCGTATGCCCGCTGAGCAAGCCGCGCTGATGAGTCTGCCGGCCCTGTCCGCCAGCCTGCCCTCCGTACCGGTGCTTGAGCGGCCTATCCCGGTGCAGAGCCTGCAACACCCGCTGTCGGTCTACAACGCCTTGCTGGAGGTGCGCACATGAACAGCCTGCAGCATGCACGCATCGAACAGTTGTGCTTGATGCTCAAGCTGGATCGGATCGCCGCGGAGTGGCCTGGCATAGCCCAGCAGGCCGCTCAGGAGGAAGCCTCCCACGGTGACTTCCTGGAGCGGGTGCTGAACACGGAGAACCAGGCCCGCCTGGAACGTCAGCGTACGACCCTGCTGAACCTGGCGACACTGCCGTCGATCAAGACGCTGGAGGAATACGACTTCGCCTTTGCTAGCGGTGCGCCCAAGGCACAGATCCAGGAATTGGCCTCGCTGAGCTTTGTCGAGCGCGCCGAGAATATCGTCTTCATCGGCCCCAGCGGCGTGGGCAAGAGTCACCTGGCCCAGGCCCTGGCCTATCGCGCTGTCATGGCCGGCATCAAGACCCGCTTCATCACCGCGGCCGACCTGATGCTGCAACTGGCCACCGCCCACAAGCAGGATCGGCTCAAGCAGTACTTCGCCCGCGCCATTGTCGGCCCCAGGCTGCTGGTCATCGACGAAATCGGCTATTTGCCCTTCGGGCGCGAGGAGGCCAACCTGTTCTTCAACGTGGTCGCCAAGCGCTACGAGCGTGGCAGCATCGTCGTCACCAGCAATCTGCCCTTCGGGCAGTGGTCATCAGCTTTCGCCGATGACCAGACCCTGACGGCGGCGCTGCTTGACCGGCTACTGCATCACGGCCACATCGTGCAAATCGCCGGTGAAAGCTACCGGCTCAAGGACAAACGCAAAGCGGGACAGGTAAAGATCAAACCGTAGTACCCAGGATGCCAGGGTGGGTCAGATTTACTCCGACGTTTCCGACGAAATGTGGGTCAGTTTTCAACCGACGTTGACAGATATCGAGGAAGCACTCGTGGATAGGCTCGTCATAGGCGCCTCGTGCGGTGTTTTGTTCGGAGCTTGGCTCGTAGAAATGGTAATAGTCACTGTTGCAGTGCCAGTATCCACACTGACTACATTCGAAACGGCCTCAGCCTCTTCGGACTGATGCGGCTTTGCGGGTACGCCACGTGCCGGCACACTAGCGGCCTCTACGTCCCCTTGTTCCAACAGGTCCAGGCGATCCGCCCAATCCTGCATCATGCGGCGACGCTGTTCAACGTGTTCTGCGTGGTTGTAGGCATCCCGGCGTCCTTTCGGAGCAACGTGCGACAGCTGAGCGGCCACCCAAGTGTTGGGATAGTCGAATTCATTCAAAGCGGTGGAGATCGTGCCGCGGATTCCATGAGGGGTCAGCAGACCACCAAACCCAAGCGTTTTGATGGCTTGATTCAGAGTGCCTTCACTGATGGGATTTTTGAGGTTGCTGCGGTGCGTCAGCAGATAACGTTGCGCCGGGCACATGGCCTCAATCAATTGCCGCACGACTTCCCGTGCCTGCGTAGGCAGAGGGATCAAATAGGGCGGAATATCTTGTGGGCCTAGCCCTTCTTTGTGCATCTTGGCGTGCAACTGTTTGACGTGTACCGCTGGAATGGTCCACAACCCTTGATCAAGATCGAACTGGTCCCGCGTTGCGCGCCTCAGCTCGCCGGTTCGGACACCAGTCATGAGCAGCAGGCGCAGTGCCATTTGTACTTCCTGGCTACCTTGATAGCTGCGTAATGCTTGGAGCAATTCTGGCAGGTCTGCGATCTGTAGGAAGAGGTTGTGCGAGACCGGCGGCTTGGGTAGCGCCGCTATAGCCAAATCCTGCGCTGGGTTTTTCTCCAACCCAGGAATCTTGACCATCGCAAACCGGAAGAGCTGCCTGAGCCATGAGCGGCATTTTTCGGCAGTGGTGAGCGCTTCGCGTGCCTCGATTTTTCCCAACACTTGCAGTAGATCGGCCTGGGTAATTTCGTAGATTGAGCGTTTGGCCAGGGTAGGGAGAATGTCTCTGGTGAAGATCCGTTCAATTTGACCGAGCGTACTTTGTCGGCCAGGTTGCAGCGTGCGGCTACGGTGTGAGAGCCATTGCTCAAAGACCCCTTGGAAGCGCCGATCTTCGGCCAGGCGTTTCACCAGCTGTTCTTGCTTGCGGTGCTTCTGGGGGTGAATGCCTCGTGCGACCTGAGCCCGGGCGGCTTCTCGCAACTCGCGAGCCTCTTTCAGGCTGATCTCGGGGTAGGCTCCCAACGTCATGCGATGCTGCTTGCCTGACCAGGAATAGCGGAAATGCCAGTGTTTGCCCCCGCTGGGCGTCACGCACAAACCCAGTCCGCGACCATCGCTAAGGGTGTAGGCCTTGTCCGCGGCGCGGGCCTGCCGGACTGCGATATCTGTGAGTGGCATGGCGTTCATGCTCCTCTTGCAGTGCAGGAACTTGAATCGTAGCCCTCTCAGCCAGCGCCACCTATGTAAGTACTGCCTCGGCGCCAGACCATTTATGGCCTTAAATGGAGCCTAAAAAACGCTGGCTGTAGGTAGACGTCCCTGGATGTTGATGGACGCCCCAGAAACGAAAAAAGGAGCCGAAGCTCCTTTTCTGTGTTCCATGGCGTTCTATCAACATCCATGGAACAAAATCCTTGGAGCGGGAAACGAGTCTCGAACTCGCGACCTCAACCTTGGCAAGGTTGCGCTCTACCAACTGAGCTATTCCCGCGTATCTTGTCGGTTACAGAAAGCTTGTCCTGTATCGAAAGAGCCTCGCAGTATATCTGGATTTTCCTGGGCTTGCAAATTGCCTTGCGTTTCACCCGCGCCTTGCTGCTAGCGCTTGGCAGTGGCCATTGGTGGTGAAATGTGCCTGCCGCCTGTGCCCATGGGCACTAACTGCTGGCACCGGCTGCACTACTTTTTCGGTAGCGATTTCTCGCGACCTGGCCTGCCTGGCAACGCCGGAAAATCAAGTAATATTCAGCGAAGACCGAGATCATATCATAGAAGCCTCGGCCGCTGTCAAACCCATCTTTCCTCGACGCCAGGCCCCGTTTTGCTGCATACCGCGACCCAGGATCTTTCCGTTTTCAACACTTTGGGGCTGCGCTCGCAGGCGCGGGTTTTTGTGCGTCTGGACGATGATGGGCCGCGGCGTTTGCAGGCTTTGTCGGCGTTGGCGGATGAATATGGCCGCAAGGTGTTCATCTTGGGCGGAGGCAGCAATGTCGTGCTGGCGCCGCAGCTGGACAGTCTGGTGGTGAAGGTTGAAACGCGCGGCTGGCGGGTCTGGGCGCAATCCGACACTGAGCTGGTGATCGAGGCCAAGGCGGGCGAAGTCTGGCATGATTTCGTGGCGTTATGCGTGCGGAATGGCTGGAATGGATTGGAAAATCTGGCGCTGATTCCGGGCACGGTGGGGGCGGCGCCAGTACAGAATATCGGTGCCTATGGGGTGGAGCTGGAGCAGCGCTTCCACAGTCTGGTGGCCTGGGATCTGCACGAGCGCCGGCTGGTAGAGATGGACAAGGCCGCCTGCCGGTTTTCTTATCGCGACAGTTTTTTCAAGCACGAGGTGCCGGGTCGCTGGCTGATTCTGGCGGTGCGACTGCGCCTGCCACAACCCTGGGAACCCGTGCTGCGTTATCCGGATCTGCTGGCGCATCCGGCGTTGGGATATGGGGAAGAACCCTGTCGGGGGCAAGAGTCGGCGGCGGGCCGGGAACGGGGTTGGGAACAGGGCCAGGATCAACACCGGAGGCGGGGCCCGCAGCCAGGGCGGTGGCAAGAACAAGGGCTGGAACTGCAACTGGGCCCTGTTGACGCCTCTCCATCCACGGGTGTCACGGCACGTCAGGTCTTCGACGCGGTATGCGAGATCCGGCGCCGCAAGCTGCCGGATCCTGCGCTGTTGCCGAATGCGGGCAGCTTCTTCAAGAATCCGGTGGTCGGCGCACCGCAGTATCAGGCGCTGTGTGCGCAATTTCCGGGTCTGGTGGCGTATGCGCAGCAAGACGGCCGCTACAAGCTGGCCGCGGGCTGGCTGATCGATCGCGCCGGCTGGAAGGGGCGGCGCGTGGGGCCGGTGGGCGTGCATGAGCGGCAGGCGTTGGTACTGGTGAATCACGGCGGGGCCAGCGCCGCGGATATCGAGGCGCTGGCCGGTGCGATCCGTGCGGACGTGGCGGATCGCTATGGTGTGGAGCTGGAGCAAGAGCCGGTGCGGGTCGTGTGATCGCGGCCCTCTGCATGAAGCAGGCAATGAGGTACGGCAAGATTGCTACGTTCTATGGCCGGGCGCAGCCCCGCGCGGGCGGCGAGCGGGCATAGCATCCCGCCGCGACAGCGGTTCGGGCCGGCTGTGCGCCAGGGCCGCGGCTAGTAAATCAGATCGCCAGCAAATCAGATCGCCGGCAAATCAGATCGCCAGCACGTCCTGCATGTCGAACAGGCCTTTTTCTTTGCGTGCCAGGTAGCGGGCGGCGCGCAGGCTGCCTTGGGCGTAGGTGGCGCGGCTGCCGGCCCGGTGGGTGATTTCGATGCGTTCGCCGGTGCCGCAGAAGTACACGGTGTGGTCGCCGACGAGGTCGCCGCCGCGTGCCACGGAAAAGCCGATGTGGCCGTCCTGGCGTACGCCGGTGTGGCCGTGGCGAGCCCAGTCGGCAATGTCTTCAAGGTTTTTGCCCCAGGCCGAGGCGACGGCCTCGCCCATGGCTAGCGCGGTGCCGGAGGGGGCGTCGACCTTGTTGCGGTGATGGGCCTCGAAGACTTCGACGTCGTAGCCGCTTTCCAGCAGGCGCGCGGCCATGCCCAGCAGCTTGAGTACGGCGTTCACGCCTACGCTCATGTTGGGCGCGAAGACGATGGCGATGTGGCGGCTGGCTTCCTGGATGGCATGTTTGCCGGCGGTGTCGAAGCCGGTGGTGCCGATGACGCACTTGACGCCCAGGCGCACGCAAGCCTGCAGATGGGCCAGGGTGCCTTCGGGGCGGGTGAAGTCGATGAGGCATTCGGCGCGGGCCAGGGCCTCGAGGTCGTCGGTGATCTTCACCCCGGTGTCGCGGCCCAGGAAGGTGCCGGCGTCCTGCCCGACTTCGGGCGAGCCGGAGATGCCGAGCGCGGCGACGAGTTCCAGGTCGGCGGATTCGAGCACGGCCTCTACGAGCATCCTGCCCATGCGGCCATTGGCTCCTGCTATTGCGATACGCATTGTGATCTCCGGCCCTTGCGGGCCTGGGTACGGCAATTTACAAAACGCCGGTACGGGTACCGGTGCTGCAGCTGAACTGCTACTTTACTTTATCGCCGCTGCGGCGCTGGGCTAACGTAGCGGCTGGGGCGTATTTTGGCCCGGCACTGCGCTGGCTCCGGGGTTGACGGGCTCGAGGCGCACATTCGGATTCTGTGTGGGGATGCCCTGGTCGGGTTTCTTGGCGTCGTGCGCCTTGTCGGCCGGTGTCATGCCGGTATCGGCCTTCTGGAAGGGCTGGCGGTCGGGCTGCGGATCGCCGGCCCAGTGGTCGAGCAGGTCGCCGTCGAACCAGACGGTGAATTTGCGTTCTTGTGTCTTTCCGTAACCGGGCTTGTTCAGGTACGGGTAGTCCCAGCGGTTGCTGCGGAAGGCGTCTTGCAGGGTGGGGGTGCCCAGGATGTAGCGCACCTGGTCGCGGGTCATGCCTTTGCGCAGCTGGGCGACCTGTTCAGAGGTGATCCAGTTGCCCTGCTGTACGTCGGCGCGGTAGGGAAAGCCCCAGTTGGTGGTGCCGCAGGCCGACAGGGCGGCGGCCGCCACACCTAGGGCGAGGGCGGCGCGCAGCCTGGGGAACAATGGTTTTGCAGTCTTCAGCACGAAGCACCCCTGTGATTCAAATCGGATAAAACCGTTATCATAAAGGTTAAGAACAGACGCATCATAACGTCAGTCGGAGTTCGTTGCGTGGGCCACCGCGTTTCATCGAACCCTTGTTTCAACATTCGCCAGAGAAATTTTATCTATGAACGATCAAAGTGAACTGAAAAACATGGGGCTGAAGGCGACGTTTCCGCGCCTGAAGATCCTCGATGTCTTTCGCAAGGCCGACCAGCGCCATCAAAGCGCCGAAGACGTCTACCGTGCGCTGATCGCCGAAGATGTGGAAATCGGGCTGGCCACGGTGTATCGCGTGCTGACGCAGTTCGAACAGGCGGGCATCCTGATGCGCAGCCAGTTCGACGGCGGCAAGGCCGTGTTCGAGCTCAATGACGGCGATCACCACGACCACCTGATCTGCACCAATTGCGGCAAGGTGGTGGAATTTTCCGATAGCGACATCGAAAAACGCCAGCAGAAAATTGCCAAGGAAAAAGGCTTTGCGCTGGAAAGCCACACCATGATGCTGTATGGCATTTGCTCGGACTGCTCGGCTGGCCGCCAGCCGGCCGCAGGCCATCATCACGTTAAATAGGGCGACCCGCGGAGGGCGGCCCGCGCAGGGCGACCCGCGGAGGGCGACCCCCGCAGGGCGGGCTCGTGCAGTACGGCCCGCGCGGGCGGCCCTATCTACCTGCGCGCGCCCATATCATCTTTAGCGCCCTGTGCGCCGGGCTTGGAGCCGTGAGCAAGCGCCACTAGGCGCTACTGCGCCAGCATTTCCCGCGCATGGCGGCGCGTGGTTTCGGTGATGGTCAGGCCGCCCAGCATGCGGGCGACTTCCTGTACGCGGTCTTGTGCGTCCAGGGCCCGGATGCTCGACAATGTAGCGCCGTTGCGCGTGGCCTTGCTGACTTCGTAGTGATGCGTACCGCGTGCCGCGACCTGCGGCAGGTGCGTCACGCATAGCACTTGGTGGCGCTGGCCCAGCTCGTGCAACAGGCGTCCCACCACTTCGGCCACCGCGCCGCCTATGCCGCTGTCAACTTCGTCGAAGATCAGGGTGGGCACGCGCGCCGCCTGGCTGGCGATGACCGACAGGGCCAGCGACAGCCGCGCCAGTTCGCCGCCCGAGGCCACTTTGGACAAGGGGCGCGGCGTGGTGCCTTCGTGGCCGGCGACCAGGAATTCGATATTTTCGATGCCGTGGGCCGTGGGTTCGCATGCCTGGAAGGCCACGTCGAAGCGTCCGCCCTGCATGGCCAGCGTCTGCATGGCCTGGGTGACGGCGCGCGCCAGGGCCTTGCCGGTCTTGCGCCTGGCCGTGCCCAGTTTCTTGGCGACCTCCTGGTATTGCGCGCCGGTTTCCTGCAGGTGCGCCTGCAGCGCGTCGAGGTCGGCCGCGGCCTCGCTGGCCGCGAGACGCTGGTGCAGGCTGTCGCGCAGTGCCGGCAGTTCTTCGGGCTCGACCTTGAACTTGCGGGCCGCGTCGAAAATGGCCGACATGCGCTGTTCGGCCTGGGCCAGGCGCTCGGGGTCGAGTTCTACGCGGTCGCGGTAGCCGTTCAGGTCGGAGACGGCCTCGCCGGCGGCGATACGGGCTGATTCGATGGCGTCGTAGACGCTTTGCAACTGGCCGTCGTGGCGCAGCAGCTGCTTGATCTGGTGGGCGGCGGCGTCCAGGCGCCGCAGGGCCGAGCCGTCTTCGTCGTCCAGTGCCGTCAGGGCCTGGCCGGCGCCGTCCAGCAGCGCCTGCGCGTGGGCTAGGCGGTTGTGGTCGCCGCTGACGGCTTCCCATTCGCCGGGGCGTAGTTCCAGCCGGTCGAGTTCGCCGGCCTGCCAGGCCAGGCGTTCGCGTTCTTGTTGCAGGACTGCGGCGTCGCGCTGTGCCGCCTCCAGCGCCTTGCGGGCCTCTTGCCACTGCTGCCAGGCCTGCTGCACCTGGCGCGCCAGCGCCTGGTGGCCGCCTTGGGCATCGAGCATTTCACGCTGGCTGGCGGCCCGCAGCAGGCTTTGGTGCGCGTGCTGGCCATGGATGTCTACCAATTGTTCGCCGAGTTCGCGCAATTGTCCCAGTGCTACCGGCAGGCCATTGATGAAGGCCTTGCTGCGCGCCTGCGTGTCGATGGTACGGCGCAGTACCAGGGCGTCGTCGCTGTCGAGCTGGCGTTCTTCGAGCCAGGGCCGCAGCGATTCCGGCACGTCGAAGACGGCGCTGATGTCGGCGCGCCCGCCGCCTTCGCGCAGCATGCCGGCATCGCCGCGCGCACCCAGCGCCAGCGACAGCGCGTCCACCAGAATCGACTTGCCGGCCCCGGTTTCACCCGAAAATACGGTGAAGCCCGGCTCGAACTGGATTTCGGCGCGTTCGACGATGACGAAATCCCGGATGTGCAGGGTACGCAGCATAGGCGTTCATTCCACGTCGTCGGAGGGCTGCGGCATGCGGTTCCAGTGCAGTTTGCGCCGCAGAGTGGAAAAGAAGTTGTAACCGGTGGGATGCAGGAAGGTGGCGGTGTGCGGCGCGCGGCGTACGTCGATGCGGTCGCCGGGCTGGCAGTCGGACCAGGTCTGCATGTCGAAGTGCACGCTGGCCCCCGATTCGACGCGCCCCAGCGCGGTGATGGTAATGCCCAGCGTGCCGCTGTCGGGAATGACGATGGGGCGGTTCGACAGGGTCTGCGGCGCCACTGGTACCAGCAGCAGGGCGTCGAGCTTGGGATGCAGAATAGGGCCGTTGGCCGACAGGGAATAGGCCGTGGAGCCGGTGGGCGTGGCCACGATCAGGCCGTCGGAGCGCTGGCTGTACATGAAGTTGCCGTCCAGTTCGACGCGCAGTTCTATCATGCCGCCGCGGCCGGCGCGGTTGATGACCACGTCGTTCAGGGCCATGCCCGAGAACAAGGTCTGGCCGGCGCGCACCACGCGGCCTTCCAGCATGATGCGTTCCTCGGCCACGAAATTGCCCTGGATCACGCCGGCCAGCGCGTCGCGGGCGCTGTGCAGGGGGACGTCGGTGATGAAGCCCAGCCGCCCGTGGTTGATGCCTATCATTGGCACCCCGCTGTGCGCCAGGCGGCGCCCGGCGCCCAGCATGGTGCCGTCGCCGCCCATGATGACCGCCAGGTCGGCGCGCCGGCCGATTTCGTCATAGTCGCCGATGGGGTACTGGGTGAGCCCGGTATTGCGGGCCGTGTCGGCCTCGATGATTACGCCGCAGCCCGCTTCCTGTAAAGTGTCGGCCAGATGGCGCAGCGGCTCATCCAGGCCGGTATCCTGGTGCCGGCCGATTAGCGCGACGGTTTTGAAATGCATGGGCGGCGAACCTCTGCTGGGAATGGTCGGAGTGACGGGCAATGATACCGATTATAGAGGGCGGGACGGCGGCGGCAGGGTGGCAAGATGACGATTCGAGCCTGTTTTTGCCAGATTACATAAAATACAGAAATGGATGATAGAGCCAACGCATTGCTGAAAGCGCTGATCGAACGCTACATCGCCGACGGGCAGCCCGTCGGTTCGCGCACGCTGTCCAAGATGTTCGATCTGTCGCCGGCCACCATACGCAATGTCATGGCCGACCTCGAAGAGCTGGGCCTGATCCACAGTCCGCACACCTCGGCCGGCCGCGTGCCGACGCCGCGCGGCTACCGTATGTTCGTCGACCGGCTGCTGGCTGTGCAGCGCTTCGAGGTGCTGGAACCTTCGCGCATCCGCGAGATGCTGCCGGCGTCCGAGCCCACTCGGGCGGTCAACGCCGCCGCCGCGCTGCTGTCGAACCTGTCGCAGTTTGCCGGCGTGGTGCTGGCGCCCAAGCGGGCGCAGGTGTTCCGCCAGATCGAATTCATCCGCCTGTCCGACCGGCGCGTGCTGCTCATCATCGTCACGCCCGACGGTGACGTGCAGAACCGCATTCTGTTCATGCCGCGCGACTACCAAGATCAAGAGCTGCTCGAGGCCAGCAATTTCTTCAATGCGCATTTCGGCGGCATGTCTTTCGACCAGGTGCGCCTGACGCTGGCCGGCGAGCTGTCCACGCTGCAGGCCGACATTTCGCGCCTGATGCAGGCCGCGGTCGAGGCCGGCACCGCCCAGGACGACAGCGACGACACGGTGGTGATTTCCGGCGAGCGCAAGCTGCTGGACATCAGCGACATCGCCTCAGACATGGATCGCCTGCGCCGCATGTTCGCGCTGTTCGAGAAGAAGACCGAGCTGCTGCAGCTGCTGGACGCCTCCAGCCGCGCCCAGGGCGTACAGATCTACATAGGCGGCGATTCGCAGCTGGTGCCCCTGGAAGACGTGTCCGTCATTACCGCGCCCTATGGGGTGGACGGCAAAGTGGTGGGCACCCTGGGGGTCATCGGCCCTTCGCGCATGGCCTACGAGCGCGTCATCCCCATTGTCGACATCACCGCCCGCCTGCTGTCCAATGCGCTGAGCCATCACCAGTCCTGATCTGGGCGAAAGGTTGCATGCGTCCGGATTGGAGGGCGGCTGCCATGGCGCCGCCCTCCATCGTTTCCGGTTCGATTGGTATAGCCGCCCGCGCATAGTATCGTTTGGACGATACTAAAATGAGGTTTGATGCGGCCCAGTTCGCCGTCTTGCTTCGCACTCCGACCTCAAACCCAGAGTACTTTTCTTTTGGCCAAACTATTCGCTTCGCGCTTCCGGCCGGAACCGGCCGATCCCCACGCTTTCGACACCCGGCCGCCGCCGCGCGAGCCGGGGCCTGTCGGTGTGCTGCTGGTGAACCTGGGTACGCCGGACGAGCCCACGCCGGGGGCGATCCGCCGCTATCTGGCGGAATTCCTGTCCGACCGGCGCGTCATCGAGATCCCGCAATGGCTCTGGCAGATCGTGCTGCGCGGCGTCGTTCTGCCGCGCCGCCCGGCCGCGCTGGCGCCGCGCTACCGCGAGATCTGGATGCCGGAAGGCTCGCCCCTGCTGGTCTGGAGCCTGGCCCAGGCGCGCAGCCTGCAGCAGGTCTTCGATACCGAGGGCCTGCCGGTGCGCGTCGAGGCCGCCATGCGCTATGGCAGCCCGGCGGTTGCGTCGGCCATCGACAGCCTGCGCGGCCAGGGATGCGAACGCATCCTGACCGTACCCATGTATCCCCAGTACGCCGCCGGCACCACCGCCACGGCAGTGGATGCCGTGGCCGCTGTCGCGGGCGCCTTGCGCAACCAGCCCGAGCTGCGCTTCGTCAAGCGCTTCTATGCCGACGCGGGCTATATCGGTGCCTTGGCCGCGCGCGTATGGGCGCATTGGGACGCACACGGCAAGCCGGAAAAGCTGCTGCTCAGCTTCCATGGCCTGCCGCGCCGGGTGGTAGAGCTGGGCGACCCTTATTACCGCGACTGCATGGCCACCGCCGAGCTGCTGCGCCAGGCCCTGGGCGCAGACGGCGCCCTGGTCGAGCTTGCATTCCAGAGCCGTTTCGGCAGGGCGAAATGGCTCGAACCCTATACCGAGCCTACCCTGAAGTCCTGGGCTGCCGCGGGGGTGCGGCGGGTGGATGTGATGTGCCCGGGTTTCCTGGCCGATTGCCTGGAAACGCTGGAAGAGATCCAGGGCCAGTGCCGTGCCTCCTTCCTGGCCGCCGGCGGCCAGGAGTTTCGCTACATTCCCTGCCTGAACGACGATCCGGCCTGGATCGATGCCCTGGCCGCACTGGTGCGGCGCCAACTGGGCGGCTGGCTGTAAAGAGGAAGGCTGCGAAAGAAGACAGACGGCGCGGCTTCGGCCGGTGCTGCGGAGAAACTTTTGTAACCAGCCCCTTGAAATCCGCCTCCTTATCCCTATATTTTTGAAATTAGATCACTTTTGTTGTGGAGCAGGCCCCATGTCGGCACAGAACGACCCCTTCGACCCCAAACAAGGCCATCGACCCGGTGGCTCGGAACCGGTAGATACCTCGGAACACATGGAAGTCAACCCGGCCGGCGAGCTGCGCGACGAGGCCGACCAGGATCTGGACGCGGCCGCCGGCGCTTCCGAAGATCTGGCCTCGCTGCTGGAAAAGGCCCAGGAACAGGTCGCCCAATATCACGACCAGTTGCTGCGCGCCAAAGCTGAAGTCGAGAACATCCGCCGCCGCGCCCAGGACGACGTGGCCAAGGCCCGCAAGTTCGGCACCGAATCATTCGCCGAAAGCCTGGTGCCCGTCAAGGACAGCCTGGAAGCCGCCCTGGCGCAGGCCGACCAGAGCCCCGAGGCCTGGCGCGCCGGCGTCGAGGCCACGCTGCGCCAGCTCGGTTCCGCTTTCGAACGCAATCTGCTCAAGGAAGTGGCACCTGCCAGCGGCGATAAATTCGACCCGCACGTGCACCAGGCCATTTCCTCCATCCCCGCCCAGCAGCCCGAAGGCACCGTGGTGCAGACCCTGCAGAAGGGCTACACCATTGCCGACCGCGTGTTGCGCCCGGCGCTGGTCACCGTGTCGGCCGGGCCGGCTCAGGGGGTCTGAGCGTGTCCGCGCGGCCGCCCGGAGGACACGCTCCCTCCCACGGGGAGGATGTCGCGCAGCGACAGGAGGGTCGTCAACCGTCCGTGTCCGCGCGGCCGCCCGGAGGACACGCTCCCTCCCGCGGGGAGGATGTCGCGCAGCGACAGGAGGGCGGTCAACCCTCGATGGTGGAAGCCCCCCAGTTCGATCCCGGCGCGGTCTTTGACGTGTTCGGCATGCGGCCGGTCGACAGCGCCAGCTTCGATGCCGTGGTCGCCAATGCGCCGGGCGACGAGCTGCGCTGCGTGTTCATGTGGGGCAACGACTGCTACAACTGCAATGTTTTCAAGAACACCGCCCTGATGCTGCAGGATCGCATCCAGGCGCTGGGCCTGGCCTGGTACCAGGCCAATGTCTATCAAGACGAGCCCCTGGGGCGGCGTTTCGGCCTGCACGGCGTGCCGGCCTTCGTGTTCTATCGCGGCGGCAAGCGCCTGGGGCGCATTTCCGGCTGGCCGGGCCTGCCGCAGTTCAGCGCCGCGGTGCAGCGCCTGCGGGTTGCGGCAGTGCCGCCCGCCGCGGCGGCAGGCGCGGCACAGCCCACGGCGCAAGCCGAGCACCCGCCGCCTGGCTAGCGGCCCAAAGGCGGCACGGGGGCGGGGCGGTCTCGAACAGCCTTGAATTTTGTTCCACAGCCCCCAATTGCATACCAGTCGAGATTCATTTCCAATCATTCAAGCATCATTCAAACAAATTTTTCAGAGTCTAAGATCATGGGCAAAATCATCGGTATCGACCTGGGCACCACGAATAGCTGCGTGGCCTTCGTGGAAGGCGGCCAGGTCAAAATCATAGAAAATGCGGAAGGCGGCCGTACTACGCCTTCGATCGTCGCCTACATGCAGGACGGCGAGGTGCTGGTCGGTGCCCCGGCCAAGCGCCAGGCCGTCACCAACCCCACCAACACGCTGTACGCCGTCAAGCGCCTGATCGGCCGCAAGTTCGAAGAAAAAGCGGTGCAGAAGGACATCAACCTGATGCCCTACAAGATCGTCAAGGCCGACAACGGCGACGCCTGGGTCGAGGCGCAGGGCAAGAAGCTCGCGCCTCCGCAGGTGTCGGCCGAAGTGCTGCGCAAAATGAAGAAGACCGCCGAAGACTATCTCGGCGAAGAGGTCACCGAGGCCGTGATCACGGTGCCTGCGTACTTCAACGACAGCCAGCGCCAGGCCACCAAAGACGCCGGCCGCATCGCGGGCCTGGACGTCAAGCGCATCATCAACGAGCCCACTGCCGCGGCCCTGGCCTTCGGCATGGACAAGAGCGAAAGGGGCGACCGCAAGATCGCGGTGTATGACCTGGGCGGCGGTACCTTCGATATTTCCATCATCGAGATTGCCGACGTCGACGGCGAGAAGCAGTTCGAAGTGCTGTCGACCAACGGCGATACGTTCCTGGGCGGCGAAGACTTCGACCAGCGCATCATCGACTACATCATCTCCGAGTTCAAGAAGGAAAGCGGCGTCGACCTGTCGAAAGACGTGCTGGCCCTGCAGCGCCTGAAGGAAGCGGCCGAGAAGGCCAAGATCGAGCTGTCCTCTTCGCAGCAGACCGAGATCAACCTGCCGTACATCACGGCTGATGCGTCCGGCCCCAAGCACCTGAACCTGAAGATCACGCGCGCCAAGCTGGAAGCCCTGGTCGAAGACCTGATCGAGCGCACCATCGAGCCCTGCCGCACCGCCATCAAGGATGCCGGCGTCAAGGTCTCGGAAATCGACGACGTGATCCTGGTCGGCGGCATGACCCGCATGCCCAAGGTGCAGGACAAGGTCAAGGAATTCTTCGGCAAGGATCCGCGCAAGGACGTCAACCCCGACGAAGCCGTGGCCGCCGGTGCTGCGATCCAGGGTTCGGTGCTTTCGGGCGACCGCAAGGATGTGCTGCTGCTGGACGTCACGCCCCTGTCCCTGGGCATTGAAACCCTGGGCGGTGTCATGACCAAGATGATCCAGAAGAACACCACGATCCCGACCCGCTTCTCGCAAGTGTTCTCCACGGCCGACGACAACCAGCCCGCGGTGACCATCAAGGTGTTCCAGGGCGAGCGCGAGATCGCCGCCGGCAACAAGGCGCTGGGCGAGTTCAATCTCGAAGGCATTCCGCCGGCTACGCGTGGTACGCCGCAAATCGAAGTCACGTTCGACATCGACGCCAATGGCATCCTGCACGTGTCGGCCAAGGACAAGGGCACGGGCAAGGAAAACAAGATCACCATCAAGGCGAACTCCGGTTTGTCCGAAGATGAGATCGAGCGCATGGTGAAGGACGCCGAGGCCAATGCCGAGGAAGACCATCGCGTGGCCGAGCTGGCCCAGGCCCGCAACCAGGCCGACGCGCTGGTGCACTCCACCCGCAAGTCGCTGGAAGAATACGGCGACAAGCTGGAGGCTTCCGAGAAAGAGGCCATCGAGAACGCCGTGAAGGAACTGGAAAGCGCGGTCAAGGACGGCGACAAGGCCGCCATCGATGCCAAGGTCGAGGAATTGGCCAAGGCCTCGCAGAAGCTCGGCGAAAAGATGTACGCCGACATGCAGGCCAAGGCCGGTGCCCAGGGCGCGGCAGAGGCGGGGGCGGCTGAGCAGCCCGCCGATGAGAACGTCGTCGACGCCGACTTCAAAGAGGTCAAGCGCGACCAGTAAGCCCCGGCCATGACGGCCCAGGCCCGGTTTTCGGTGTTTTGCCGGGAACCGGGCGTTCTCGTTCATAGACATAGGCGGAAGGGCGCCTTGTGCGCCCTTCGCGAAACCAAATGGCAAAACGCGATTTTTACGAAGTATTGGGCGTGGCGAAGAACGCGTCCGATGACGAGATCAAGAAGGCCTACCGCAAGTTGGCCATGAAGTACCACCCCGACCGCAACCCTGGCAGCCGCGAGGCCGAAGAGAAGTTCAAGGAAGCCAAGGAAGCCTACGAGGTACTGGCCGACGAAGACAAGCGCAGCGCCTACGACCGCTTTGGCCACGCCGGGGTCGACCCCAACGCCGGCGTGGGCGGCGGCATGGGCGGCGCGGGCTTTGCCGAGGCCTTCGGCGATATCTTCGGCGAGATCTTCGGCGGTGGCGGCGGGCGCCGCGGCGGCCCGCAGGTGTATCGGGGCGCCGATCTCAAGTATTCGCTGGAAATCAGCCTGGAACAGGCCGCCAGCGGCTTCGATACCGAAATTCGCGTACCCAGCTGGGAAAACTGCGAGACCTGCCATGGCACGGGAGCCAAGCCCGGCACTCATCCCAAGACCTGCCATACCTGCGGCGGCAGCGGCGCGGTGCGCATGCAGCAGGGTTTTTTCAGCGTGCAGCAGACCTGCCCGACCTGCCATGGTTCCGGCAAGGAAATCACCGACCCATGCACCGCCTGCGATGGCGTGGGCCGCACTCGCAAGAACAAGACGCTGCAGGTGAAGATTCCGGCCGGCATCGACGACGGCATGCGCATCCGCTCGTCCGGCAATGGCGAGCCCGGCGTCAACGGCGGCCCTCCGGGCGATCTGTATGTCGAAATCCACCTCAAGCCGCACGGCATTTTCCAGCGCGACGGCGAAGACCTGCACTGCGAACTGACCATTCCGTTCACCAGGGCGGCGCTGGGCGGCGCGCTAGAGGTGCCCACCCTGACGGGCAAGGGGGAAATCTCCATCCCCGAGGGCACCCAGACGGGCAAGACCTTCCGCCTGCGCGGCAAGGGTATTCGCGGCCTGCGCGGCAGCTACCCCGGCGACCTGTACTGCCACGTCTCGGTCGAAACCCCGGTGCGCCTGAGCGAAGAGCAGAAGAAGCTGCTGCGCCAGTTCGAGACGTCGCTGGCGCAAGGCGGCGAGAAGCACTCGCCCAAGAGCGAGTCCTGGACCGACAAGGTCAAGAGCTTCTTTTCCTGATCGGGGCCAAGGGGCCAATGGCCCGCGGGCTCTGGCCCTTGCCCTTGTAAAACTGGCCGCCTCGTGCGGCCGTTTTCTTGGGTGGCACTTGGGTGGCAGCGCCTGCCGCCCATTCCACCCGCCACGCACGCCTTCCGGGCAATCCGCCATGGCCGGGCCGCCCCTTTTTCTTAACGCAGTTCCGCCGCCTGCCTGGCCTGCGCCTCGGCCGCGTCCGCATTGGCGGCCGCTTTCGGCGCCGCCGAACCAGGGTGCGCCGGCGTTGCGCCTTCGGCCAGGCGTTTCTCGTCGGCCGCCAGGGCCGAGCTGAAATCCGCCGGCTTGAGCACCGCGCGCAGCGCCGCGTTGACGTCGGCCGCCGTCAGCGCCCGCAGCTTTTCGTCGTGCTGCTGCGACCAGGCAAAGCTGCGGCCTTCGTCCATGTAGTCGATCCAGGCGTCGGCCAGAGAACCGTCTTGCGCGCGCGCCAGCTTGCGAAAGTTCAGAATCGCATGCACGGCGTCTTTGACTTCCTGCTCGGTGTAGCCGTCGTGCAGCGCCCGCGCAAGCTCTTCGTGCACCGATTGCTGCACCCGGTGCGCATTCTGCGGCGCCTGTATGGCGTAGATCGTCCAGTCGCCCGAGGCTTCGTGCGACGACACGCTGAGCCGGCTGTGCACGTCGTACGAGAGGCCTTCCTGGACGCGCACCTTGTTCCACAGCCGCGAATTGCCCGAGCCGCCCAACAGGTAATTGGCCACGTACAGCGCCACGTAGCGCGGATCGGTGTCCTGCATCTTGATCGGCAGGTCGGCCAGGTAGAACGAGTTGGCCTTGTCGGGTGTGTCGATCAGGAACTCTTTGGGCGCCACCGCACGATACGGATCGGGCACCCGCGTGTAGGAGGGCGCCTTGTGCCAGCCTTGCAGCGCCTGGGTCAGCGCCGTTTTCGCGGCTTGCGCATCGAAGTCGCCCACCGCTGAGAATTCGATGTTGCCGGCGCCATAGAACTGCTGGTGGAAATCCACCAGATCCTGGCGCTTCAGGGCCTGTATGCGGGCCAGCGCCTCGGCGAAAGTCGGTGTGTAGCGAATGTCGTCGCTGGGCCATGGGTTCATGTAGCGTGCCAGCGTGCGCGAGGCCAGTGCGGTCGGATCCGATTGTGCATCGCTGATGCTGCTGGCCATCTCGCGCTGGTATTCGGCCAGTTCTTTATCCGGGAAATTGGCGTGGCGCACCATGTCCAGCACCAGCCCGATCAGCTGCGGCAAGTGTTCGCGAGTGGTGCTGAGGCTGGCGGCCACGGCACCGCCCGAGCCGTCGAAATTGACGCTGGCCTGCAGCGCGGTCAGTTTGTCGTCGATCTGCTGGCGCGTCAGTTTGTCTGTGCCGCGGCCCAGCAGCGCCGCCACGGCATTGGATGCGGTGCGCTTGCCCTTGAGCGTGTCGACATTGCCGAAGCGGATCAGGAGCCGTGCCTCGACCAGGCCGCCGCGCGTCGCCTTGGGCAGCAGCGCCAGCTTCACGTCGCCGTTAGGCAGCTGCAGCGTACTGCGCTGCGTGGCGGCGTCTATGTGCTCGGGCGTCGGGTCGAAGGCCGCGGTGGCCGTCGGCATCGGCCTGCCCTTGTAGTGCTTGAACAGCGCCGTCAGGTCGACCTTGCCGGGTTCGGGCGCGCGCTCGGGCTTGTCGGTGGGGATGTACAGCCCGTCGGTGCGGTTGCTGCGCACCAGGTAGTCCTGGGTGACGCGCTGCACGTCGGCCAGTGTGGCCTGCTGCACGCGGTCGCGCTGCAGGAAGAACAGGCGCCAGTCGCCCGCGGCCGACGCCTCGGACAGCGCATCGGCCATGCTGGCCGGATCGGCATAGACCTGCTGCCAGCCGGTCAGCCACTGGTTTTTGATGCGAGTCAGATCCGCTTCGGTGAAGGGGTGCTGCGCTGCCGATTCCAGCGTCTGGTTCAGCACCTGCAGCGCCCGCTGCTGATCCATGCCCTTGTCGAGCTGGGCGCCGAACATGGCGTAGCCTGGCTGCAGCCGCGCCACTGTGTAGCCGAACACGCCGCTGGCCAGGTTCTGCCCCACCAGCGCGTGGTACAGCGGCCCCGAGGGGGTATCTGCCAATATCGATACGCCCAGATCCAGCGCGGTATAGTCGGCGCTGGCCGCTTGCGGTATGTGATACATGGCCGCCACCAGCGGGCTGCCGCCATGGCGCCGCAGTACCACCTCGCGCTCGCCGTCCTGTGCCGGCTCGACCGTGTATTCGGGCGGCAGCACGCGCGTAGGCCGCGGGATCTTGCCGAAGGCCGCGGCGATGGTGCGCAGCGTGGCCTGCGGGTCGAATTTGCCCGACACGATCAGCACCGCGTCGTCGGGCTGGTAATACTCTTTGTAGAAGGCCCGCAACTGGCCCACGTCGACGTTTTCCACGTCCGAGCGGGCGCCTATGGTGGCGTGGCCGTAGTTGTGCCACTGGTAGGCTGTGGCCTGCATTTTCTGGGTCAGGATCTGGAATGGGTTGTTCTCGCCGCGTTCCATCTCGTTGCGCACCACCGTCATTTCGGAGTCCAGGTCGCTCTTGGAGATGAGTGCGTTCTCCATGGCGTCCGCCTGCCAGTCCAGGAACCACGACAGCGTGTTCGGGTCGGCGGCGAAGCTCGCGTAGAAGTTGGTGCGGTCGCTGGTGGTCGAGCCGTTGGCGCGCAGGCCGCGCTGCGAGAAGGCTGCCAGGGCGTTGTGCAGCTTGGGCGTGCCGCGGAACAGCATGTGCTCGAGCAGGTGCGCCATGCCGGTCTGGCCGTAGTTTTCGCGGCGCGAACCCACCAGGTAGGTCATGTTCACCGTGGTGGTCGGCTTGGAGTCGTCGGGCGAGAGCAGCACCCGCAGCCCGTTGTTCAGGGTGTATTGGCTGACGCCCTCGACCGAGGGGCCGGCAGAAATCCCGGCCGGCAGGGTGATGGGGGCCTGGGAGGTAGTGTGCGAGACGGGCGGGCTTGCGGCGGCAGTCGCCGCGGTTGTCGATGCTGCGGCAGCCGATGCTGCGGCAGCCGTCGCTGCGGCAGCCGGGGCGGCGCCGGACACTGTCGCCGGGGCCTGCGAGTCGGAGGCTGCAGCGGCTCCGCCGGCAGCCGCCGCCGAGGCGGCGCTCAGTAGCCCGGCCAGCAGCAGCCCCAGGTACGTTGCGGTTCTGCGTGTCAATGAGGTCATGAGTTCGTATCCATGTAGGTGCCGAGTGGCTGGCCCGAAGATGCGGTCGCCGCGGCTGTCGTTCCGATGAGACCGCGGCGGGCGCGACAAGTTCTGCATGCCGATGGCGAGCGGCTCATTTGGAAAGATATTGCATGGCGCGCACCAGGCCGTCCACGGTCACGCCGTACATATGGCCGTGCATGATCTGCCGGATGATGTCGATCGACTGCCGGTATTGCCAGTAGCCCTCCGGCTCGGGGTTGAGCCAGGCCGCGCGCGGCCAGTTTTCCAGCAAGCGCTGCAGCCAGGTGGCGCCGGGCTCTTTATTGTTGTGCTCTACCGAGCCCCCCGGATGCACGATTTCATACGGGCTCATGGTGGCGTCGCCGACGATCACCAGGCGCCAGTCGTCGTTGTACTTGCGCAGCACGTCCCAGGTCTCGAAGCGCTCGGTGTGGCGCCGCCGGTTGTCGCGCCACAGGAATTCGTACGGGCAATTGTGGAAGTAGTAGACCTCCAGATGGCGGAATTCGCTGCGCGCCGCCGAAAACAGCTCTTCGACGCGCGCCACGTGATCGTCCATGCTGCCGCCCACGTCCAGCAGCATCACCACCTTGACGGTGTTGTGGCGTTCCGGAACCATTTGCAGATCCAGCCAGCCGGCGTTGCGGGCGGTGCTGTGGATGGTGTGATCCAGGTCGAGCTCCAGTTCGGCGCCCTCGCGCGCGAAATGGCGCAGCCGCCGCAGCGCCATCTTGAAATTGCGCGTGCCCAGCTCCTGCTGGTCGTCGTAGTCGCGGAACTCGCGCTTTTCCCAGACCTTGACCGCCGTGCGGTTGCCGGCCGAGGGGCCGCCCAGGCGTATGCCTTCCGGGTGGTAGCCGCCGTGGCCGAAGGGCGACGAGCCGCCCGTGCCTATCCATTTGCTGCCGCCGGCGTGGCGTTCGTTCTGTTCCTGCAGCCGTTCGCGGAACATCTGCATCAGCTTGTCCCAGCCGTGTTTTTCCAGCGCCGCTTTTTCTTCCGGGTTCAGGTGTTTCTGGAACTGCTTGATGAGCCAGTCCAGCGGGATCTCCTTGTCTGCCGGGAAGGCGGCGGCGATCTTCTCGTAGAAGATGGCGAAGGCCCGGTCGTAGCGGTCGAACAGGGTCTCGTCCTTGACCAGGGTCATGCGCGCCAGGTGGTAGAAATCTTCCAGCGTGGGCGGCATGACGCCGCTGCGCAGCGTGTCCAGCAGCGTCAGGTATTCCTGTACGGATACCGGCAGCTTGTGAGCGCGCAAGTGGTAGAAAAAATCGGTCAGCATGGCGTATGCGGCATGTTGCGGTGGCAGGGCCGGCGGCGCCGGGGCCGGGCGGCGGCCGGTGTGCGGGACGGCATGGCGGGCAAAGTGGCGGGCACGATAGTGGGCACGGTGGCGGGGGGCGCGTAAGCGGGCGGCCTCAGCGCCGCTGCCCGGCGCGGGTCATGGCCGCCAGGCGCTGCAGCAGCGACAGATCCTGTTCGTTCTTCAGCAGCGCGCCCGCCAGCACCGGCAGCTCGCCGTCGCCGCTCAGCTCGCGCGCGTCTATGGATTCGTTCATCAGCAGGCGCAGCCAGTCGAGGAATTCCGAGGTCGATGGCTTTTTCTTCAAGCCGGGCACGTCGCGCAGGGAGAAAAAAGTGTCCAGCGCTGCCGCCAGCACGTCTTGTGCCAGGGTGGGGTAGTGCACCTCGACGATGCGGCGCATGGTGTCGCGATCGGGGAAGCTGATGTAGTGGAAGAAGCAGCGGCGCAGGAAGGCATCCGGCAGGTCTTTCTCGTTGTTCGAGGTGATGATGATCAGCGGACGGTGCTTGGCCTGTATGGTCTGGCGGGTTTCATAGACATGGAATTCCATGCGGTCGAGTTCGCGCAGCAGATCGTTGGGGAATTCGATGTCGGCCTTGTCGATCTCGTCGATCAGCATCACCACCGGCTCGTCCGACTCGAAGGCGCGCCACAGCACGCCCTTGACAATGTAGTTGCCGATGTCGCGTACCTTCTCGTCGCCCAGCTGCGAATCGCGCAGGCGCGACACAGCATCGTATTCGTACAGGCCCTGGTGGGCCTTGGTGGTGGATTTGATGTGCCATTGCAGCAGCGGCCGGCCCAGCGCCGCCGCCACCTCTTCGGCCAGCATGGTCTTGCCGGTGCCGGGCTCGCCCTTGATCAGCAGCGGGCGCTGCAGGGCGAGAGCGGCGTTGACGGCCATTTTCAGGTCGTCGGTGGCGACATAGCGGTCGGTGCCGGCGAAGCGTTCAGAAGAAAAAGCAGATGCGGGTGAGGTCATTGTCTGGATCCGTGTCTATGAGCCCGGGCGGGCTGTGCACAAGTGGCCCGGGCCCGCTGCGTCAGCGGCCCGGCCGGCTTGTCCAGAGCCCGCCTGAAGGCGGAAGCGGCTGCACTTGCGGTGCCGATTCCTGGATAGGGTGCTGCAATTATCGTACAATCCACGAGTTTATCGGTCAGCGGTAACGGGCCGGCTTAATTCATTTACTGCCACATACAAGAGCTATCATGAAGTTGCGAACACCTATGATGCGCACTCTGGCTGCGCTAGCCGTAACGGCCTCCTGTGCAATCGCCGGCCAGGCCTTTGCCGCCGATGCGGCTCCCGTCGGCAACGCAAAGGCCGCGCTCGGCAAGACCTCGATGTGCATCGGCTGTCACGGTATTCCCGACTACAAGGCAGCTTTCCCCGAGGTGTACCACGTTCCCAAGATCGCCGGCCAGAACGCGCAATACATTATTGCCGCGCTCAAGGAATATGCCAGCGGGGCCCGCACTTTCCCCACCATGGAAGCCATCGCCAAAAGCCTGTCTCCGCAGGACATGGCCGATCTGGCAGCACATTATTCCAGCTTGAAATAACCGGGGGCCTCTCATGAAGACATCGACGATCGCCCTGGTGGGTGCATTCCTTTTTGCCGCCGGCTCCATCACGGCCCAGGCGGCCGACATCGCGGCCGGCAAGGCCGCGTTCACGAAATTCACTTGCGCCTCGTGCCACGGTGCCGACGCCAAGACGCCCATCAACCCGGCGTATCCGATCCTGGCCGGCCAGCACGAAGACTATCTGCGCCATGCCCTGCACGCCTATCAGCGCGGCCAACAGAACGCGCCGGCCACCGCCAACATCCGCAAGAACCCCATCATGGGCGCCATGGCGGCGCAATTGAAGCCCGTCGACATCGACAATATCGCGGCCTATCTCGCCAGCCTCCCGTCCCCCTTGTCCACGCAGGAATAGGCGGGCCGTCAGGCTCGGCCGTGTGGGCCGGTACCAGGCGGGCCTCGCCTTGCTGGCCCGGATCCGGCCCGGGTCTACAAAGCAAAAACCCCCTCCGGGAAGAGGGGGTTTTTGCTTTGAGCAGCGTTGCAGCCGCGCCTGCTAGCGCCGCGTCGCCCGCTGCAGGATCAGCGCCACATAAGCCTCGTTGTCAAAAGGCTTGCCCAGGCGCTGTGCTTCCCACACCACTTGACCCAGGCATTCCATGATTTCGTGGGCGGCCTCGTGCGCGTCGCGCGTGGCCAGCAACTGCTGGTGGGCCGCCTTGATGCCGGGCGGCTGATCGATGGACAGCTGCTCGCTGATCGCCAGGTGCATGGACAAATGCAGGAACGGGTTGGTACGCCCCTGTTCCACGCTGTAGTCGGCCTCGAGCGCCTGCGGGCTTTCCAGATCGGCATGATATTCCGGATGCTGCAGGATCCAGTCCAGCGCCATGGCTTCCAGCGGGGTAAGGATTGCCCCCGATTTGTGCTTGCGCCAGGTTTCCGTGAAGAACTGCCGAACCTGTTCGCGGGACGGATTGAACATGCAACACCTGCGCCGATGAAAGCATTATTTTAGTCCCTCGGCCACACCTGCCGGGCCGTGCCGCGGGGGAGCGCCATGCGGCTGGGGCAGCGCGAATGGCGCGCCCGGTGGCCGAGGCTTTCAATCCCCGCCGCATTTAGGCTAAACTAGCACTCTTATATAAGACCTGCCGGGCCACGGCGGCGCTTGTTTGTGCGCCGCCGTATTGCATACGTCCCGGCCCTGTCGGATGATTTCGTTTCGGCGCGGCCGGCCATGGGCCCAGGGCCCGTGCCGCGGCACTTGTTTCCACCGAATCTTCTCCTACCGGAGCCATTGGAGCATTCATGTCCTACCAGCATATCAAGGTCCCTACCTCGGGCCAGAAAATCACGGTCAACGCCGATTTTTCGCTGAACGTCCCCGATGAACCCATCCTGCCCTACATCGAAGGCGACGGCACCGGCACCGACATCACGCCCGTCATGATCAAGGTGGTCGACGCGGCCGTGGCCAAGGCCTATGGCGGCAAGCGCAAGATCCACTGGATGGAAATCTATGCCGGCGAAAAATCCACCAAAATCTATGGCCCCGACGTCTGGCTGCCCGACGAAACCCTGGAAGCCGTCAAGGAATACGTGGTGTCCATCAAGGGCCCGCTGACCACTCCCGTGGGCGGCGGCATCCGCTCGCTGAACGTGGCGCTGCGCCAGCAGCTCGACCTGTACGTCTGCCTGCGCCCGGTGCGCTACTTCAAGGGCGTGCCCTCGCCGGTGCGCGAGCCCGAGAAGACCAATATGGTCATCTTCCGCGAGAATTCCGAAGACATCTACGCCGGCATCGAATTCCCGGCCGAATCCGAACAGGCCAAGGCCATCATCGACTTCCTGCAGTCCAAGCTGGGCGTCAAGAAGATCCGCTTCCCGGCCACTTCGGGCATCGGCATCAAGCCCGTTTCCAGCGAAGGCACGCAGCGCCTGGTGCGCAAGGCCATGCAGTACGCCATCGACAACGACCGTTCGTCCGTGACCCTGGTGCACAAGGGCAACATCATGAAGTTCACCGAGGGCGCTTTCCGCGACTGGGGCTATGAACTGGCCCAGAAGGAGTTCGGCGCACAGCTGATCGACGGCGGCCCGTGGTGCAAATTCAAGAACCCCAAGACCGGCCGCGACATCATCGTCAAGGACGTGATCGCCGACGCTTTCCTGCAGCAGATCCTGCTGCGCCCGGCCGAATACGACGTCATCGCCACGCTGAACCTGAACGGCGACTATGTGTCCGACGCTTTGGCCGCGCAAGTCGGCGGCATCGGCATCGCCCCGGGCGCCAACCTGTCCGACTCCGTCGCCATGTTCGAAGCCACCCACGGCACGGCGCCCAAGTATGCCGGCAAGGACTACGTCAACCCCGGTTCGGAAATCCTCTCGGCCGAAATGATGCTGCGCCACCTGGGCTGGACTGAAGCTGCCGACCTGATCATCTCCAGCATGGAAAAATCCATCCTGTCCAAGAAGGTCACGTACGACTTCGCCCGCCTGCTGGAAGGCGCGACCCAAGTGTCGTGCTCCGGTTTCGGCCAGGTCATGATCGACAATATGTAAATTGCCTGAGGCCTGGTCGTTCAGGGCCTGGAAAAGCCCCGCTCTCAGTACGTGAGAGCGGGGCTTTTTAGTGCCTGGCGGCTAGTGTTCAGGCTGGGGCATCGGCCACGCCGGATCCGATAATTGCGCCGTTGCCGTATGGCGGCGGCGAGGACGCCGCGGCATGGGCGTATGGGTTATGACGCCGGGCCGTGGCCGGGCGCAGTCCGTCGCAGTCGCCATGCACGGCCGGCCGGCGCCCGCCGGCCGCATCGCGGTTGTTGGGGGAACACGCATAACGGGGCCAGCGGCCATGGGCATCATGGAATACCCCGATGTTCCGTCCCCGTATGATTCAGAGCGACGTAAGTGTTCGGGTATAACATGCCCTTAAGCACCATTCCCGTGTCCCCATGACGGCTGCGGGTTTGTGCGGGGCCGCGGCACGCGTGGCCGTGCACCGATGGCGACTCCACAAAGATTGCCACAGGCGTTGCACCGCTTGCACAACGGTCTGCGCCGCATATAAAGGAGACTACTTATGTTGCGCAAAGCAATATCCTCCATGCTTGCAGCCTCTGCGCTGCTGCTGTCCGCCGGGGCCCTTGCGGCTTCCGCCCCTTCCGAAATCAAGATCGGCACGCTGTACGCCTCGTCCGGCCCTTTCGCGGCCATTTCCATGCCGGTCTACCTGGGCCTGAAGCTGTGGGCCTCGGAAGAAAACGCCAAGGGCGGCGTGATGGTAAAGCCCTATGGCAAGCGCATACCCGTCAAGCTGGTGTCCTATGACGACCAGAGCAACACCGCCACCGCGGCCACGCTCTATAACCAGCTCATTACGCAGGACAAGGTCGACCTGCTGGTGTCCGACAGCGGCTCGGTGCTGACCTCGGTCGCCGTGCCCATCGCGCGCGAACACAAGATGATGCTGTTCGACCAGACCGGCACGGGCGGCACTTTCTTCACGCCGGACAACCCCTACATCGCGCTGATGTCCGACCCGGTGTCCACCATTTGGCCTAAGTACATCGCCGACTTCCTGACCAAGGAAGGGCCCAAGCTGGGCATCAAGAAGATCGCGCTGCTGTACGCCACCAACGATTTCACCGGCACCCAGGCCAAGGCTTTCCGCGGCTTTGTCGAGAAATCCGGCGCGCCGGTGAAGATCGTCTACGACAAGGGCGTGCCTACCAGCACGTCGAACTACACGGTGCTCATCAACAATATGCGCGTCGCGCAGCCCGATGCGGTGGTAGAGATGGGCTATCCGGGCAACGACATTGCGTTCCTGCGCAATCTGCGCGACTCGGGCACGCAGTTCAAATGGCTGTTCGCCATTTATCCGGGCCTGGAAACCGAGCACATGATCGCCACGGTGGGCAATGACGGCCTGCGCTATGTCTACACTTACGTGCCGTCCTCGGTGGTGCAATACCATGCCGAGTCGGGCATGTCGCTGCCGCAGTTCAAAGCGGCGTGGACCAAGGCCTATCCCGATAACAAGGTGGCCTTCGGCTTCAACGCGGTGGCGGGCTACACCACGGGCCTGGTGATCCAGAACGCCCTGGCCGCTACCGAAAGCATGGATCAGCTGGCGCTGCGCAAGGCCGTGTTCGGCCTGTCGGGCAAACTCAAGACCATAGACGGCACCTTCGCGCTGGACAAGAACGGTGCGCAGATCGGCGAAATCACCCCCCTGGGGCAACTGGTTCCCGACGGCAAGAAGGGGTTGAAGTTCACCGTCGTGTATCCCCACGACGTGGCTACGGGCAAGGCGGTTTATCCCGCTCCGTCCAACTAAGCCCGCGGCCCGCGGGGGCATCGGGGCATGCGCGGCCTTGCGCCGTGCGCCCCGATGCGCTTACGCTGTCCTCGTATCGTGTGCGACTTCATAGCGAGCCCATAGCGACATGCTTGCATATTCGATCCTGGCCGGCCTGCTTTTCGGTCTGTACTTCAGCCTCGTCGGCTTGGGGCTGAATCTTATTTTCGGGGTAATGCGCATCGTCAACCTGGCGCATGGCGACTTCGTCATGCTGGGCGCGTTCTCGGCCGTGGGCCTGTACGCCGCCACCATGTTGAACCCGATACTCGCGGCGGTGCTGTGCCTGGTGGTGTTCGCCGCCATAGGCTTTCCGCTTTATTACGCGCTGGTGCCGCGGCTGCTGCGCTCGCCCGACCCCGAGATGCTGTCGATCATCCTGTTCTTCGGCTTGTCGCAGGTGATCGAGTCTTTGGCCACCATCGCCTTCGGCCCCAGCGAACGTTCCATACCCGGCCGGGCGCTGGGGCATCATCCGATTGCCCTGCTGGGCGAGACCTTTCCCGCGGCCTGGGTGGTCAGCGCCATATGCAGCGCGGTGGCCGTCGTGCTGCTGTTCCTGTATCTGTATCGCACGCGCGTCGGCCGACTCACCCGCGCGGTCATGGTGCATCGCGACGAGGCCCTGGCCACCGGCATAGACGTTGGCCGCGTCTCGGCCCTGGCCTTCGGCATAGGGCTGGGCCTGGCCGCGGTGGCCGGCTGCTTTGCGCCCTTCATGCTGGGCAGCGTCACGCCGGCCAGCGGCGTGCACCTGACCATACAGTCCTTTACGGTGATCATCGTCGGCTCGCTCGGCAGCCCGCTGGGCACCGTGCTGGGCGGCCTGATCTACGGAGTCTCGCTGATGCTCATGCAGACCTATTTCAGTTCCTGGGCCGGCCTGCTGCCGTATCTGATGCTGATCGCCATATTGCTCGTGCGCCCCAGCGGCCTGCTGGGCCGGAAGGTGCGCCATGCCTAAAGCCCAAGCGCTGCGCGCTTCTCTGGCCGTATTGGTTCCGCTGGTGCTTGCGGCCGCGCTGCTGCCGCAGGTGTATTCCAACCAGTTGCTGCTGTTCAACTTCCTGGTGTTCCTGACGCTGGCGCAAGGCGTCAACATCATCTACGGCTTCACGGGCTACCTGCCTTTCGGCTATGTGGGCTTTTTCGGCGCGGGCGCCTACGGCTTCGCGCTGGCCGTCATGCACTTGCACGCCGGCCCGCTGGCCGCCATGGCGGCCGGGGCTGCCACCTCCGTGATCTTCGGCCTGGTGCTGACGCCGCTGCTGCGCCTGTCGGGGCCGTACTTCGCCATCGCCAACCTGGCCGCGGCCCTGGCGATTGCCGAGATCGTCTCCAACCCCGAACTCGAGAACATCACCAAGGGGCCCTACGGCGTGTCGCTCTCGGGCATCTTCAACCCGGCGCTCAGCTATGCCATCGCCATACTGGTAATGGCCTTCACCGTGGGCTGCGTGCTGTACCTGCGCTATTCGCGCTTCGGTCTGGCGCTGCAGGCCATCAAGGACGACCCCATCAGCGCGGCGTCGTCCGGCATCAACGTGGTGCGCGCGCGCGTCATTGCCTGGCTGCTGTCGGCGCTGACCGCGGGCCTGATCGGCGCCAACTTCGCCTGGTACGTATCGGTGTTCTACCCCGACAACGTCTTCAGCCCCGACTTCAGCATTTTCGCCATCGTCTTCGCGCTGTTCGGCGGCGTGGCCACCGTGACCGGCCCGATCTTCGGCGTCATCGTGCTGTACGGGCTTTACAACTTCATCGGCATTTCGACGCCGCAGTACTTCCAGCTCATCTACGGCCTGCTGATCATGGCGCTGGTGCTGTTCCTGCCCAATGGGCTGGCCTCTTTGCTGCGGCGCTGGGGAATACATGTCATCTGATGCCGCCGCCAGCAAGCCCACCACCGTTGGCGATGCCACGAGCGCGGCCGTTGCTGCGAGTGCAGCGACTGCCGGGGGTGGCCGCGCCGCTTCCGCCGCGCCGCTGCTGCGGGTGCAGGGGCTGGCCAAGCATTTCGGCGCCTTCCGCGCGCTCGACGGCGTCAGCTTCGACGTCATGCCGGGCGAGGTGCTGGGCCTGGTCGGCCCCAACGGTTCGGGCAAGACCACCTGCATCAATGTCATCACCGGCCTGTACCGGCCCGATGGCGGCAGCATTCTGTACCAGGGGCGCCCCGTCGGCGGCATGGCGGCGCATCGCCTGGTGCACCAGGGCATCAATCGCAGCTTCCAGATTCCCAAACCCTTCAAGACGTTGACGGTACGCCAGAATGTCGAGGTGGCGCGCACCTACGGCCAGCACGGCGGCGGCGCCAACGCCGACACCGGCATAGGCGAGCTGCTGCGCTTCCTCGATCTGGAGCCGCACGCCGACCGCTATGCGGGCGAACTCACCAGCGCCCAGCAGAAGATGCTGGATCTGGCGCGTGCGCTGGCCACCCGGCCCAAGCTGCTGTGCGTCGACGAGCTGGGCGCGGGCCTGAATCCCGCCGAGCTCGATCTGGTGGCGGGCCGCCTGCGCGAGCTGGCGCGTTCCGGCATCGCGCTGCTGGTGGTCGAGCACTTGATGGATTTCGTCGACCAGGTCACCGATCGCCTGATCGTGCTCAGCGCGGGCAAGAACCTCTTCGAGGGCACCTTGTCGCAAGCCGTACAGGATCCACGAGTCGTCGAAGTCTTCCTGGGGGCTCCCGATGAACATTGAGAAGCGCAATGCGGGCGTTCACCGGCAAGGCTGCTGCGCAGCGGCAGGGGATGTCGATGGCTGATGAATTGTTGCGTGTGTCCGGCCTGGACGCCGGCTATGGCAAAGTGCAGGCGCTCTGGGGGGCGGGCCTTACGGTGCGCCCGCGCGAAACCGTGGTGCTGCTGGGGCCCAACGGTGCCGGCAAGACCACGCTGATCAAGACCATCATGGGCCTGCTGCCGAGCTGGGGCGGCACCATCGGCTTCGAAGACCATGACGTGTCGCGCGAACGCACCGACAAGAGGGTGCGCCGCGGCATCGCGTATATGTCGGAGACCGCCTGTTTTCCCGACCTCAGCGTCGACGACAATCTGCACATTGGCGGCCAGTTCCTGCCGCCGGCCGAACTCAAGCAGCACATCGCCGGCCTCTACCGGCGCTTCCCCATTCTGGAAGAAAAGCGCCGCGCGCTCGGCAGCAGCCTGTCCGGCGGCCAGCGCAAGATCCTGGGCGTGGCCAAGGCCCTGGCCGGCCAGCCCAAGCTGCTGGTCATGGACGAGCCCTCCGCCGGCCTGTCGCCGGTGTTCGTCAAGGAAGTGATCCAGGTTCTGCGCCAATTCCGCGACCTGGGCCTGGCGCTGCTCATTGCCGAGCAGAACGTCAAGTTCCTGGATCTTGCCGACCGGGTCTACACCCTGGAGGGCGGCCGCATAGGCTTCGAAGGCACTGTCGAGGAAATGCATGCCGACGCCGCGCTGGAGCGCGCGTACTTCGGTTTGAAGAAGGCCTGAGCACTTGAAGAAGGCCTGAGCATATTGGCGCGGTAAGCGGCGCGGGCAGGGCGGTGTCGCATAGCGCACCGTTTCAGTGGGCCGGCCTCAGCCCGCCCGTCCTGCCGCCAGCCGTGCGACGTATTCGCCTATGGCCAGCGACGACGTCAGCCCCGGGGATTCCATGCCGAACAGATTGATCAGGCCGGGCACACCGTGGCGCGACTCGTCCTGGATCACGAAGTCGCTTGCCGTGTTGTGCATTGAAGAGCCCGGCCCGGCGAGCCGGGGGCGGATGCCTGTGTAGCCGGGCTGCAGGTCGCCGTCTTGCAGCTTGGGGTAGTAGCGGCGCACCGCCTCGTAGAATGCCGGTTCGCGCGCCGGATCGAACGTATAGTCCAGCTTGTCGCGCCAGCTTATGTCCGGGCCGAATTTGCACTGCCCGCCCAGATCCAGCGTAACGTGCGCCCGAAACGCGCCTTCGCGGCTGGTGGGGTACACCAGGTGCGTGAAAGGCGACTTCCGGGCCAGCGAAAAATAGTGGCCGATGGCGTAGTAGAGCGGCGGAATGAGATCCGCGGGCATGCCGTCGATGGCAGCCGCGACTTGCTGCGCGCCCAGTCCGGCGGCGTTGATGACGGTCTTGCATTGCACCGTAAAGGGCTCTGCACCACCCACTTCGAGCACGGTGCCTTGCGGGTCGGCCCGGCCCGATTCCACCTTGCCTTGCAACGCCAGGGTGGCGCCATGGTTTTCGGCATCCGCCAGATAGGCCAGCATCAAGCCGTGGCTGTCGACGATGCCGGTGGAAGGCGAAAACAGCCCGGCCACGCACGAGACTTCCGGCTCCATGGCGCGCACTTCGGCGTCCGACAAAAGACGCAGATCGGTGACGCCTTGCGCGGCGGCCAGCGCCACGTATTGATGCAAGGCTGGAATGCCGCTGTCGTCGGTTGCGACGATCAGCTTGCCGATGCGGCGGTGCTGAATGCCGCGTTCGCCGCAATACTGGTACAAGGCATTCTTGCCGGCCACGCACAGCCTGCCCTTGAGCGAGCCGGGCGCGTACGAAATGCCCGCGTGGATCACTTCGGAATTACGCGCGCTGGTATGTGTGCCGATGGCGGTTTCCGCTTCCAGAATGATGACTTCGCGGCCCGCCATGGCCAGCGCGCGCGCTATGGACAGGCCGATGACGCCCGCGCCGATCACTACACAATCTATTTTTTCCATCCGCCGTGCTCTGGTGTTTAGTGGGGCTGCGTTTCATGAATGGGAAAACAAGGCCAGCCCTTCGGCGGGCAGTTCCGCTTCCAGCAGGGTTCCGGTTTGCGATTCCACGATTACCAATTGCCGCGTGCCGGGGCGGAAGGCCAGGTTGGTGGTCGTGCTGCCTATGGGCGAACGTACGTAGTGCGTTATTTCACCGCGCGGGTTCAGTACGAAGGCGCCCCCGAGGCTGGCGTGGCCGACCACCAGGCGGCCTTCGCTGTCGAGGGCCAGGCCGTCCGGCCCGCTGGTGCCGAAGAATGTTTGGAACACCCCCGCCTTGCTGAGATTGCCGCTGGGCAGCAGCGGTGCGCGCCAGACCGCATTGGCGCGCGTGACCGCTAGATAGAAAACGCTGCCGTCGCCGTTCAGCGCCAGGCCATTCGGGCTGGGCACGTTGCCGATCACGACGTCCAGCCTGCCGCCAGGTTCCAGACGGTAGACGCGGCCGCTGGGATCCTGCATTCCGGTCTGGCCCTGGTCGGTGAAGTAGCAGCTGCCCTGCGCGTCGAAGGTGAGGTCGTTTACGCCCTTGAACGATTCGCTGGCGCGGTGGCCCAGAACGGATTCCATGGATCCCGTCGCGGGATCGAAGCGCAGGATGCCGCGCCGGTAGTCGGCGATCCACAGGCTGCCGTCGCGGTGGAACGCCGAGCCGTTGGGCCAGCCCTCGTATTGCGTGGCCAGAGACCAGTTCAGGTCGGGGTCGATGCGGAAGATCCGCCCATTGGGTATGTCGGTGACCCACAAATTACCTTCCCGGTCGAAGGAGGGCCCTTCGAGAAAACTGTCTATCAGCTGTCCGGGCTTGTTGGCTTGGGCCCATTCCGTCTGCTGCAGTTTGCGGAATTTGTCGGGCAGCCGGGTCATGACCCGGGCCTCGACGACTTCAGGAGGAGAGAAAGACAGGTTCCACATGGCAAGGGGTGAATTGATGGTGAAGTGTGGGATTATGAATCATGCATCGTATCGGGAATTACTGCGGATGAATCCCCGCTTGCTGCGCCGCGCTGATCCACCCCTTGGTTTCGCGGCGTATCATCGCGGCGAAGTCCGCCGGGGGCATGCCGCCGGCGTGGGCGCCTTGCTTGGCCAGCGACTGCTCGATGGACGGATCGGACAAGCCCTTCTTGATCAGTTCGTACATGGAATTGGTGATTTTTGGAGGTGTACCCTTGGGGGCGGCCATGCCGAACCAGTTCATGACCTTGTAGGCGGGCAGACCCGCCTCGCCGAAGGTAGGCACGTCGGGCAGCACGGATACCCGCTGGCCGCCAGTGACTGCCAGGGCGCGAGCCCTGCCGCCCTGTATCTGCGGCACGGCCGTCGGGGTGGCGGTGATGAGGTAATCCACCTGATTCGACACCAGGCCCCGCATCGCGTCGCCCGCGCCTTTGTAGGGAATGTGGGTGGCGGAAATATCGGCGTCTTTATTGAACACCACCGTCTGCAGGTGGGTGGAGCTGCCGGCGCCGCCCGAGCCGAAATTCAGTTTGCCGGGGTGCTGTTTGGCATATTTGACCAGATCCTGCATGGTTTTGAAGGGCGATTTTTCGGGCACCACCAGCACCACCGGCGTTTCCACCAAGGTGGTAATGGGAATCAGGTCGGTTTCGTGGTTCCAGGGCAGCTTGGAATACAAGGCCGGCAGCATGGCGTAGGACGTGTCATTGGTGAGGAACGTCGCGCCGTCGCCGGCAGCCCTCGCGACTTCCGCCGTGCCTATGGTGCCGGCGCCCCCCGCCTTGTTCTCGACGAAGAATGATTGTCCGGTTTCCTGGGTGAGCTTCTGGGCTATCAGGCGCCCCGCATAATCGGTGGTGCCTCCGGCCGCGTAGGGCACGATGATGTGCACCGGCCTGGACGGCCAGTCTTGCGCGCCGGCGTGGCCCGCCATGCACAGGGCGGCGGCCGCAAGCGCGTAGCGCATGCACAGAGTCAAGGTCTTGCTATTCATATGTGCTCCGTTTTTTCGGGGGTGTTGCGACGGTGGGGGGCTGCATGCGGCCGCACGCAGCGGGAGCCAGGCCGGGGCGTGAGCGGGTACAAGGCCGCCTCGAGTTTGGGCGGTGCCGCTCATTGCAAGGAAATATGCCTTTGCTCTATGAGCGTGGACCATTTCTTCATCTGTCCGTCCAGGAACTTTCCGAATTTGGCCGGGCTGCTGCTTGCAGGCTCTATGCCCATGTCGTGCAGACGCTTGATCACCGAAGGATCGGATGTCGCGTAATTGGCGGCTTGCGCCAGTTTTTCGACTATCGCCGCCGGCGTACCGTGCGGCACGAACAGGCCGTGCCAGTCAAGAACCTCGAAGCCAGGGAAGCCGCTTTCCTGTACGGTGGGTACATCGGGCAGCACCTTCAGGCGCTTTGCCGACGAAACGGCCAATGCCCTGACCATGCCGGAGCGGACATACGGCAGGCCCGACGAGACGTTGGCAAAATAACAATCCACCTGGCCGCCTATGACATTGGTCAGCGCCGGGGCTCCGCCCTTGAACGGCACGTGCAGCATGCGGGTGCCGGCCCGGTCGTTGAGCAGCTCCGCGGCAAGGTGCGCCGAACTGC
Source organism: Candidimonas nitroreducens (assembly GCF_002209565.1). Lineage (GTDB taxonomy): Bacteria > Pseudomonadota > Gammaproteobacteria > Burkholderiales > Burkholderiaceae_B > Candidimonas > Candidimonas nitroreducens. The sequence continues at coordinate 153,864 of NZ_NJIH01000010.1, read as the reverse complement.
CCACGCCGTACGAGGCATACGTGACGGTGCCCGGATGCGCTTTTGTCTGGGCGAGCAATTGAGCCAGGGTCTTGGACGGCAGCTTGGGGTTCTCCACCAAAATCATGGCGGCGGTCGCTACCAGCGAAACCGGCTCCAGATCATGCCGGGGGTCGAACGGCAGCTTGCGCAGCGATGCGTTCACCCCGAAGGCGAATGTGTCGTACAGCACGGTATAGCCGTCCGCCGGGGATCGCACGACATAGCCTTCGGCAACCGTGCCGCTGGCGCCGGGCTTGTTCTCGACGATCACGCTCTGGCCCAGGCGATCGGACAGCTTCTGGGCGATGACCCGCGCGGCATTGTCAGCGCCGCCGCCGGCGCTATAGGGCACTATCAGGCGTATGGGCCGATCGGGATACGAACTGCCGCTTGCGTAGGCCCGGCCTCCGAGCCCGCAGGCCGCGACGATGGCCAGCGCCATGCCGGCCAAAGATAATGATCGAGTCATGCTTGTCTCCAGTGGGATGTGATTGTGGTTATGGGCTACGCCGGGCGATGATCGTTGTGTTCAGGCAAGGGTGGTTCTTTACTCGGGGCGGTTGTGATTCGGGCTTTGCTCGTTGGTAGACGGCTACTTGGCATTTGCAGCCATGCGCCAGGCGGTACAGCCCTTCATCGCATCTTAATTTGACACATCGCACTGGCCTCAGTCCATTCACTAATTATGATCAACCGATATACAAGAGTTATGAATTGAGTCCGATTGCGCTGTGTGCCCTTGTTCCTCGCTGGCCCAGGAACGCTTTCGGCTCAAGCATTTACATCCGTCGAAACAGTGCATTGGCATGGGATAAGCCTTGGGAAAATTCGGTACCCATTTGAGCTGGGCTTCAGCACATTTTGGTTGAACCTGCCCCGGCCGCGCCGTAAGGCCTGTTTAAGAATCGGGGCGCATAATCTTCTACTATCACAACAAGCCCGCGGCGTTTCGATCGCGGCCCAAGGAGACATGCTATGACTACGCCCAGCCTCGTCACCGGCGCCACCGAGCCGCAACTGCGCACCGAAACCATCGGCCAGGCCCTGGAACATGCCGCCCGCACCTGGCCCGAACAAGAAGCCCTGGTTTCGGTGCATCAGGGCGTACGCCTGACTTACATCCAGCTGAATGAACTTGCCGACCGCATCGGTGCGGGCCTGCTGGCGCTGGGGCTCAAGCGCGGCGACCGCGTGGGCATCTGGTCGCCCAACAAGGCCGAGTGGGCGCTGATCCAGTTCGCCACCGCCAAGGCCGGCATGATCCTGGTCAATATCAACCCCGCCTACCGCAGCACCGAACTCGAGTACACGCTGAACAAGGTGCAGATCAGTGCGCTGGTCGCGGCCGAGAGCTTCAAGACCAGTGACTACGTTTCCATCGTCGAGACACTGCTGCCCGAGGTCGCCGGCCATAGTGGCCCGCTGCAGGCCGCCGCCGCGCCGCATTTGCGGCACCTGATCAAAATAGGGGGCGTTGCGCGCCCCGGCTGGCGCCAGTTCGATGAGCTGGCATCGCTCGGCACACCGGCCCACGCGGACGAGCTGGCTCGGCTGGGCGCGGCGCTGAGCTGCCAGGATCCCATCAATATCCAGTTCACCAGCGGCACCACCGGCCTGCCCAAGGGCGCCACCCTGTCACATCACAATATCTTGAACAACGGCTTCTTCGTCGGCGAGTGCGTGGGCCTGAAGCCCGGCGACCGGCTGTGCATACCGGTGCCGCTGTATCACTGCTTCGGCATGGTCATGGGCAACCTGGGCTGCCTGACGCACGGCTCGGCCATGGTGTACCCGTCTGACGCCTTCGATCCGCTTGCGGTGCTGCGCTGCATAGCGGCCGAGCGCTGCACCGGCCTGTATGGCGTGCCCACCATGTTCATCGCCGAACTCACGCATCCCGAATTCGCCAGCTTCGACCTGTCCAGCCTGCGTACCGGCTGCATGGCCGGCTCGCCGTGCCCGGTGGACATCATGACCCAGGTCATCGAAACCATGCACATGCGCGACGTGACCATCGCCTATGGCATGACCGAGACCAGCCCGGTCAGCTTCCAGACCGCTGGCGACGACGACCTGCAAAGCCGCGTCTCGACCATAGGCCGGGTACAGCCGCACCTGCAGTGCAAGGTCATCGATGCCGATGGCAATGTCGTGCCGCGCGGCACTCCCGGCGAGCTGTGCACCAAGGGTTACGCCGTGATGCTCGGCTACTGGGGCGACGAACGCAAGACCGCCGAGGCCATCGACGCCGACGGCTGGATGCACACCGGCGATCTGGTGGTCATAGACGAGCGCGGCTACGGCAATGTGGTGGGCCGCCTGAAAGACATGGTGATCCGCGGCGGCGAGAACATCTATCCGCGCGAGATCGAAGAATTCCTGTACAAGCATCCGGCCGTCAAGGACGTATCCGTGGTCGGCGTGCCCGACAGCAAGTTCGGCGAAGAACTTTGCGCCTGGGTCATACTCAGGCCCGGCCAGGATCCTGCCTCCGTTACGCAGGAATCGGTGCGCGAGTTCTGCGCCGGCCGCATCGCCCACTACAAGGTGCCGCGCTACGTGCGCTTCGTCGACGAATTTCCGCTGACCGTCACCGGCAAGGTACAGAAATTCGAGATCCGCAAGAAAATGATGGAAGAATTGGGGCTTGCCGAGCAAAAAACCGCCTGAACCAAGCGTATTCCCTAAGTGTGGCGCGCCCGAACTTCGTGCACAATGCCGTGCATGCAGGTGAGGAGACACAGCCCTATACGGGCAAGGCCGGTATCCGGCGTATAAAAAACAAAAAGCAGTTTCCAATAAAAACAACAAGACGAAAGCCGACGGTATATGCCGTCGGCTTTTGTTGTTCGGGCAAGCGCTACTGGCCGGTATGGCTTTCCGCCTTGTCGCAGGTTTATGGCCCACTGGTACCGCGCCTCGCAGCCGTATCAGCTGTCTGTGCCCGCCCGCAGCAGTACTTGCACGGCGCCGCTGCCGCCTTCTTCCTCGCGGCATTCCACGTACGCCTGCACGCAGTCCAGCTGACCCAGCCAGTGCCGCACCGTGGTCTTCAGCACCGGCTCGCCGCGCCGTGAGCCGTGGCCCTTGCCATGGATCACGCAGACGCAACGCACCTGGTGCGTCAGGCACGATTGCAGGAATTGATCCAGGCGCTGGCGTGCCTTTTCCAGGGTGCTGCCGTGCAGATCCAAGGTCGCGCCTATGGCCCATTTGCCGCGCCGCAGGCCCTTGAGCAGATCGGGCCCGCAGCCGGCCCGCAGGAACGACGACGCGTCGCTGGCCGTCGCGGCCGGAACGAAATGGTCGGAAACCGCGGCAGGCGTGGGCACAGGCTGGCCGGCCGCAGCCTCGCGGCGCAGGCGCAGCTCGCGCGCGCTGGCCGTCGGTTTCGGGGGCAGCAGGGCGCGCCGCGTATCCTTGATGGGGGTTACGCCCCTGACGGCTCGCTGAAACAATGCATGATCGTCCGCATCCAAAGGCAGGATTTCGACGGAACCGGCTGCGGATGCCGCGGCAACGCCAGTTTCGGCTTGTGGGCTGGCGCCCTTGCCTGCGGCGCCGGGCGTAGCGCCTTGACCCGTGTCTGTACGGCGGCGCGGCGCGGCCGAGCCGGCCGCCGCGCTGCGCTTCGAGGCGCTCCTGGCCGCGAGCCTGCCTGCGCTGGCCGCGGCATCGGCATCGGCACGAGCCTGTTCTTCCTGGGCCAGTATCCGGCGCAGGCCCTCCAGTCCGCCCTGGTTGCGGCGCTTAGGCTTGCTCATTCTCCAGCCAGCGCTGCGCGTCCAGGGCGGCCATGCAGCCCGTGCCGGCGCTGGTGATGGCCTGGCGGTAGACGTGGTCTTGCACGTCGCCGGCGGCGAACACGCCAGGCACCGAGGTCATGGTGGCCATGCCCTGCAAGCCGCTGCGCGTGACGATGTAGCCGTTTTCCATTTTGAGCTGGCCTTCGAAGATGGCCGTGTTCGGCTTGTGGCCGATGGCGATGAACACGCCGCTGACGGCCAGGTCTTCCGTAGCCTTGGTCATGCTGTCCACCAGGCGCGCGCCGGTCACGCCGGAGTCGTCGCCCAGTACCTCTTGCAGTTCGTGGAACAGCTTCAGGTGCATATTGCCGTCGTTCACCTTGTCCATCAGCTTGTCGACCAGGATGGGCTCGGCGCGGAACTTGTCGCGCCGGTGCACCAGGGTGACCGTGCGGCAGATGTTCGACAGGTACAGGGCTTCCTCGACCGCGGTATTGCCGCCGCCCACCACGATGACATCCTGGTTCTTGTAGAAGAAGCCGTCGCAAGTGGCGCAGCCGGACACGCCGCGCCCCATGAACGCCTGTTCGGTGGGCAGCCCCAGGTACTGGGCCGAAGCCCCGGTGGCGATGATGAGCGCATCGCAGGTGTAGAGGGCGCCGGTGTCGCCGGTCAGCGTGTAGGGGCGCTTGGACAAATCCACACTGACAATGTGGTCGAATACGAATTCCGTGTTGAAGCGCTCGGCGTGGGCCTGGAAGCGCTGCATCAGGTCGGGGCCCTGCACGCCCTGGACGTCGGCCGGCCAGTTGTCGACCTCGGTGGTGGTCATCAGTTGCCCGCCTTGTTCCAGGCCGGTAACCAGCACCGGCGCCAGGTTGGCGCGCGCCGCGTATACCGCCGCGCTGTAGCCGGCCGGGCCCGAGCCCAGTATCAAGAGCTTGGCGTGTTTTGGGGTCGTCATAGCCGCAAATCCGAAAAACTTAAACAGGCAATTATAATGAGTCCATGGCTAGATTACCCGCTACGTCTTCCCGCTCTTCGCGCAACGTGCGCAACGGCCCCTCACCCCTGCAAACCCGGGTTTCGGGGCTCATCCGAGAGGCCCGCTGGATCCTGTTCGCCGCATTGGCCGCCTGGCTGGCCCTGGTGCTGGCTACCTGGCATCCCACCGACCCGGCTTGGTCGCATTCTGTGCACAGCGGCGTCACGCTGAACCGCGGCGGTCATTTCGGCGCTTATGTGTCCGATCTGCTGCTGTTCCTGTTCGGCTATTCCGCCTGGCTTTGGGTGTTGTTGCTGGCCCAGCGCGTGGTGGCCGGCTTCTTCCGGCTCACCAGCACCCTGCTGCCCAAAGACAAGGCCGCCGAACCGCTGCCGCGTGTGCACTGGGAAGTCGGTGTCGGCTTCACGCTGATGTTCATCGGCGCCATGGGCACCGAAGCGCTGCAGATGCGCCAGCTCGGGTCGCATCTGCCGGCCGGCGCCGGCGGCCAGCTGGGCAAGCTGCTGGCGCATGCCCTGGCCACGGCCGTAGGATCCACCGGCTGCACGCTGCTGCTGCTGGTGCTGGTGGCCGTGGGCGCCAGCCTGTTCTTCCGCTTCTCGTGGCTGCATCTGGCCGAGCGCGTCGGCATGGTGGCCGAAAAGGCCGTGCGCGGCCTGTTCGCCTTCAAGGCGGCGCGCGAAGACCGCAAGGTGGGAGAAGTCAAAAGCGCCGAGCGCAACGAAACCGTGGTGGCCCGCCACGAAGAACTGGTGCACGAGCAGCCGGTGCGCATCGAGCCGGCCATCGTCAACATCCCGAAATCGGTGCGGGTCGAAAAAGAAAAGCAGAAAACGCTGTTCACCGCGCCGGCCGAGCCGGGCGCCGCGGGCGATCTGCCGCCCATCAGCCTGCTCGATCCGCCGGTTGAAAACCCCGAGACCGTCACCCCGGAAACCATAGAGTTCACCTCGCGCCTCATTGAAAAGAAGCTGTCCGACTTCGGCGTCAAGGTCGTGGTGGTGGCGGCCCAGGCCGGGCCGGTCATCACGCGCTACGAAATCGAACCCGCCACCGGCGTGAAGGGCAGCCAGATCGTCAACCTGGCCAAAGACCTGGCGCGCGCGCTCAGCTTGGTCAGCATCCGCGTGGTCGAGACCATACCGGGCAAGAACCTGATGGGGCTGGAACTGCCCAACCCGCGCCGCCAGATGGTGCGGCTGTCGGAAATCATCGGTTCGCAGACCTACCACAGCAATGCCTCGCTGCTGACCATGGCGCTGGGCAAGGACATCGCCGGCAACCCGGTGGTGGCCGACCTGGCCAAGATGCCCCACCTGCTGGTGGCCGGCACCACCGGCTCGGGCAAGTCGGTAGGCATCAACGCCATGATCCTGTCGCTGCTGTACAAGGCCGACGCCACCCAGGTCAGGCTCATACTCATAGATCCCAAGATGCTCGAAATGAGCGTCTACGAAGGCATCCCGCACCTGCTGGCGCCCGTGGTCACCGACATGCGCCACGCGGCCAACGCGCTGAACTGGTGCGTGGCCGAAATGGAAAAACGCTATAAGCTCATGAGCAAGATGGGCGTGCGCAACCTGGCCGGCTACAACACCAAGATCCGAGACGCCATCAAGCGCGAAGAGCCCATTCCCAACCCGTTCTCGCTGACCCCCGACGCGCCCGAGCCGCTGGCGACGCTGCCCATGATCGTGGTCGTCATCGACGAGCTGGCCGACCTGATGATGGTGGTGGGCAAGAAGATCGAAGAGCTCATCGCCCGCCTGGCACAGAAGGCGCGGGCCGCCGGCATCCACCTGATACTGGCCACGCAGCGCCCCAGCGTGGACGTGATCACTGGCCTGATCAAGGCCAATATCCCCACGCGCATCGCCTTCCAGGTGTCGTCCAAGATCGACTCGCGCACCATACTCGACCAGATGGGCGCCGAGACCCTGCTGGGCCAGGGCGACATGCTGTACATGCCCCCCGGCACGGGCCTGCCCACCCGGGTGCATGGCGCCTTCGTCAGCGACGACGAGGTGCATCGCGTGGTCGAGTCCATCAAAGAGCAGGGCGAGCCCAATTACGTCGATGGCCTGCTCGAAGGCGCGCTGGAAGGCGAGACCGGCGACGGCGTGGGCTCGGTCACCGGCTTTGCCGATGCCGAATCCGACCCCCTGTACGATCAGGCGGTCAGCGTGGTGCTGAAGAACCGGCGCGCCTCCATTTCGTCGGTGCAGCGCCATTTGCGCATCGGCTACAACCGCGCCGCGCGCCTGCTGGAACAAATGGAGCAGGCCGGCCTGGTCTCGGCCATGCAGTCCAATGGCAACCGCGAGATCCTCGCCCCCGCCGGAGAAGGCTCCAATGCTGAATAAATCGTACCGGCGCCTGCTGGCCGCGGCACTGCTGACGCTGGCGCCCGCGGCGGCCTGGTCGGCCGACGCCGGCACCCAGTTGCGCCAGTTCGTGGCCCAGGTGTCCTCGGCCACCGGCGAATTCACCCAGCAGACCCAGGCCCGCAATGGTCAGAGCAAGCCGCCGCAGTCCGGCCGCTTCTCTTTCCAGCGCCCGGGGCAGTTCCGCTGGCAAGTCGAAAAGCCTTACGCCCAGCTCATCGTGTCCGATGGCAGCACTGTGTATCAGTACGATCCCGATCTGGCCCAGGTCACCGAGCGTGGCGTGGGCAAGGCGGTAGGGGCCTCGCCCGCGGCGATTCTGTTCGGTTCGGGCTCGCTCGACCAGGCCTTTGAGGTCAGCGCGCTGCCCGACAAAGACGGCCTGCAATGGATGCACGCCAAGCCGCGCCAGGCCGACGCGGGCTTTGCCTATGTCGACATCGGCTTCAAGAACGACCTGCCGGCGCGCCTGGAACTGGTCGATTCCTTCGGCCAGACCACGCGCATCGACCTTACGCATATCGTCGCCAACCCCAAGCTGCCGGCCGGCGCTTTCAAATTCGTGCCGCCCAAGGGCACTGACGTCGTCAAGATGTAGTCCGGGCCTGTGGCCCGGGCCGGCCGGGGCCAGCCGCTTCGGCCTCCGGGCCGTGGCGCGAGAACGGAACTCACAGCCATCATGTCCGATCTGTTCAAAGTCGAACCCGCTGCACCCCTGGCCGAAGCCTTGCGCCCACGGACGCTGGACGAGGTAATAGGGCAGCCTCATCTGCTCGGGCCCGGCAAGCCGCTGCGCCTGGCCTTCGAGTCGGGCAAACCCCATTCCATGATCCTGTGGGGCCCGCCGGGCGTAGGCAAGACCACCCTGGCGCGGCTCACCGCCCACGCCTTCGATTGCGAGTTCATCGCCCTGTCGGCGGTGTTCTCGGGCGTCAAGGACATCCGCGCCGCCATGGAGCAGGCCGAGCGCAACCTGGCCATGGGCAAGCGCACCATCCTGTTCGTCGACGAGATCCATCGCTTCAATAAATCGCAGCAGGACGCGCTGCTGCCCTATGCCGAATCGGGCCTGGTGACGCTGATCGGCGCTACCACCGAAAACCCGTCCTTCGAGGTCAATTCGGCGCTGCTGTCGCGCTCCCAGGTCTATGTGCTGCAGCCGCTGGGTGACGACGATTTGCGCCGCCTGCTGGATCGCGCCCGTGCCACCGAACTGGCGCATCTGGATTTCGATGAGGCCGCGGTCGATACCCTGATCGGCTATGCCGACGGCGATGCGCGCCGTTTCCTGAACCTGCTGGAGCAAACCGGCACTGCGGCCGGCGCCTCGGGCACCACGCGCATCACGGCCGAATTCGTCCAGAACGCGCTCACCCTGAACGCCCGCCGCTTCGACAAGGGCGGCGACAACTTTTACGACCAGATCTCGGCCCTGCACAAATCGGTGCGCGGTTCCAACCCCGACGCCGCGCTGTACTGGCTGACCCGCATGCTCGACGGCGGCGCCGACCCGCGCTACCTGTCGCGGCGCATCGTGCGCATGGCCTGGGAAGACATCGGCCTGGCCGACCCGCGCGCCATGCAGCTGGCCAACGACGCGGCCAGCACCTATGAACGCCTGGGTTCGCCCGAGGGCGAACTGGCCCTGGCCCAGGCGGTCATCTACATGGCGGTCGCCGCCAAGAGCAACGCCGGCTACAAAGCCTACAACCAGGCGCGCGCCTTCGTGCGCCAGGACAAATCGCGCGAAGTGCCCGTGCACTTGCGCAACGCCCCCACCAAGCTCATGAAGGAACTGGGCTACGGCCACGAATACCGCTACGCCCACGACGAACCCAACGCCTACGCCGCCGGCGAAACCTACCTGCCCGACGGCATGCCCGAGCCAGGCTGGTACCAGCCCGTACCGCGTGGGCTGGAAATCAAGATAGGCGAAAAGCTGGCTTTCCTGCGCAAGCTGGATGAAGAGGCTGGGAAGAAATAATCATAAAGTCGCTAAAGCCATCGCAGCTCTTCACGTTGCCAAGCGGGCTCTTTTAACGGCAGTAAAGCTATTGCGCAGCTCATCTGCGTGGCGCACCAGCAACCCGGCGTCGGAACCGACTGCAATCATGGCGTAACCTTGATTGAATAGTTCGAGGGCTTCTTGATTGTTGTAGTTCAGGATTCCGGCTGCTTTGCCGGTTGACTGAATCAGAGCCAAGGCTTCTTGAATGGCCGATTTGACGGCAGAATGGCTTGTCTGCCCATATAAGCCCATGTTCGCTGCCAGATCGTTGGGGCCGACAAAGATGGCGTCGACCCCGTCCACTGCGCCTATTGCGGGTATGTTGGCTATTGCCTCAGGTGTTTCGACCTGAACTATGACGCAAATTTCGTCTGCATAGCGTTTTTGGTAGTCGATGCGTGCGCGGCCATAGCCATTAGCACGCATCGTCCCGTTGACCCCGCGAATTCCATGGGGAGGATAGCGGGTCGAGGATATGACTGCGGCGGCTTCCTCGGCGTTCTGAATGAAAGGCACCATGAATGTGCGCACGCCGCTGTCCAACAGGCGCTTCATGATCGCCGGATCCCGCCAGGGGATCCGTACAACAGGTTCCGATGGGCTGCCGTTTGCAGCGCGCAGCATTTCAATCACTTGCGTGGGGTCATTGCAGGTGTGCTCCATATCGAACAGCATCCAGTCAAAGTCCGCGCCCGACAAAAGCTCGGCACAGTCCGTGCTATACAGGGTGATCCATATACCTACTTGCTTTTCCCCGCGTCGCAGCGACTGCTTGAAGTGGTTCTCTGCAATTTTTTTGTCAGATTTCATGTTCGGTCTGTTATAGGGTTGTGCCGCAATCATGAGGCTGCCTTGAAACCAGCCCCATGGCCCTGATCGAGAACAGCTTCTATAACAGCCATCAGTCGATTTTGACGCCGGTGATTGCCACCATGTGCTTCCAATTCTGGATTTCGGAAATCTGGTACTTCCCCAGCTCAGCGGGAGACTCCGTAGCAATTTGGAGCCCTACCTGCTTTGCGAGTGACTGAACTGCTGGTGTTTTCAGGGCCGCATTGACGGCAGTATTCAGCTTGGCAACCACGTCTGCCGGCGTGTTTTTCGGTGCAAACATTGCGTACCAGGTCAGCAGGCCGCGCTCATCGAAGCCATACTCTCCCGTGGCGGGAATCTGCTCGGCAAATGGCGCCCGATGCTTTGCCGTAACTGCGATAAGGCTGATTCGCCCGGAATCGATCTGCGGGATGGAGGCTCCGGCATTTTCGAATGCATACGAAATGCGGCCACCAATCATGTCGGTCATCAACGAGCCCACATTTTTATAGAGCACGGTTTCAACTTGTATGCCTGAACTCTTCTTCATGAGTTCCACCAATACCCGCGCAGTAGTACTGCTGGCGCCAAAGTTGATTTTGTCCGGCTGCGCCTTGGCCTGTGCAATAATTTCTCCGAACGTTTTCGTCTTTGCTGCTTTGCCGCCGATAACCAGCATGGGCTGCCGTCCGATCAGCGCCACGGGCTGGAAGCTTTTCACGGGATCGTAGGGCAGGTTGCTATATAGGCTGGCGTTTGCCGCCATTGGGCCACTTGTGGCCAGCAGCAACGTGTATCCATCTGGGGCGCTTCTCGCGGCAGACGCTGCGCCTACAATGCCGCCTGCACCCGGCTTGTCCTCGACCACAACCGACTGTCCGAATTTCACCGTCAGCTCTTTGGCCAGCGTACGGGCCAAAGTGTCAGTTCCGGATCCGGCGCCGAATGGAACGATGATGGATATCGGTTTTTCCGGATATTGCGCCTGAGCGTTTGCCGCCAGGCTACAGCACACGGCTGCCAGGCATGTGGAGGCGAATCGTAGGGCTTTGGTGTTCAGTTGCATAGTGGTTTCTCCTTTATTGATCGATGACTGTGGGCCCGATATCCTGGATCGTGGCGCGTCTCATTACTCTTCTGTACTTGGTGTCGTAGTCCCTGCCGCGGTGCATCGTGCATCTGTTGTCCCATATCACGAGGTCGTTTTCCCGCCAGCGGTGGCGATACACGAATGCGGGTTGAGTGGCGAAGGACATGAGCCGATCTATCAGTGCTTTTCCTTCGTCATCGGGTAGTCCGACGATCGATTGGATGTGTGCCGCGAGGTAAATCGATTTGCGGTTGTTGTTGTGAGTTCGCACCAGTACCTGTTTGGCCGGTGGCTGCCTTGATCGCCATTCAGACGGTATGGAACAGATATCGAATCCTGTCAGGCTGCGGGAATGAAAGTAATCGTGCACGGCGACCAAGCCTTCGATGCTGGATTGCATTTCAGGATCCAATTGATCCCACGCCGCCCGCATGTCGGCGAATTCCGTGGCTCCCCCCAATGGCGGAATTTCCTGTGCGGCCAGCATGGATACGCTGGCAGGCACCCGCTTGAATGAACTGTCGGTATGCCACAATTGATTGCTGAGCAGTACCAGCTTTCGCATGTCATCGTTGGACAACAACTTCCCCGACTCATCAATATTCGAGATGTCCGATAACTGGTCGTATTTGAGTCTCCTCGGTTTATTGGCGTTTGCCACATATGATCCGATGGATGTCTCCAATGGGCCGAACACCTCGGCAACGCGCAGGTGCTGTGTTTCGTCCAAGGGTTGGTTTGGTAGGATCAGAACCGCGTATTTGTCTAAGGCCGCTTGTAATTGGCGTGCCAGTTCTGTTGTTAAGTCGGCTTGCAGGTTGACACCGGCAATTTCGGCAACAAAATCCCCGTTTACCGGAGCAATTTCAAACATGAGTGGATTCCTCTCATTCGATCGATTTATAAAGCTACTCGCAAAATTTTCTTTCTGCGAAAATATTTTCGATAGACGAAATTATAGAAAGGTATGGCATGCTTGAAACTAAGGGTTTACCCCAAAGCGATGGCCTTTTTGTAGAGGCTTTTGCGCGCGGATTAGCCGTGATAAAAGTTTTTGGGCGCGGCCGAGAAGAGTTGACCCTGTCCGAGGTAGCGGAAAGTGCCGGCGTCAGCCCGGCCGGAGCTCGCCGTCTGCTACACACGCTTGTGGCATTGGGCTATGCGCGCCATCAAAAGCGCAGGTTCTCCTTGACGCCAGCCATTCTGGACATTGGCTATGCATACCTCGGTTCCCTGACACTACGTGAGGTCGCAATCGCCTATCTAGAGCAGTTTGCCAAGCAATACCAAGAGATTTGCTCATTGTCCGTGCTAGACAGAACTGACATCGTTTTCGTGGCTCGCGCCGAGATCAGTAGCCCTTCTGCTCGACGCATCATTACTGGCGAGCGCTTGCCTGCGCACGCTACATCCACTGGCCATGTCCTGTTGGCGTATGCGGGCGAGGATGAACTGGCGAGATACTTCCAGCATGCCCCATTCGAAAAGTTGACGGACAACACGCTTACTGAAGAACGTCAATTGCGTGGCGCTCTTGCTGACGCCAGACAGCGCGGCTATTCCTTGGCTTGCGAGGAATTCGAGTTGGGTGTTTGCGGGCTGGCTGTGCCGGTTGTGAATCGCGAGGAAAAGGTCGTTGCGGCGCTTACCACCAGCTTGAATATGGCTAAGTACAAGAATGTCGATGTCGTCCAATTGTTCTTGCCCAGGCTTCAGGCGCTGGCGGCTGAGATCGGGAATGGGCTGGCTGTATGAAGAGCTATCGGAGGGCGACTAGATAGCTGCCCCGTTAGGCTATGCAGATGCCTGCATTCAGTCTTCCGGGTGCGGCTTTCTTACAAGCTTTCCCGGAAAGGGCGACGGGGGTCTATGCATGGGCCACGGCCTTCATAGAAGCAAGGCATGGGGTTCCAGCCCCGCCCAGGCCGTCCGTCGAAACCTCCTCTGTATAATTCCATACGCCCTGAGCGGCTCGCGATTCGCCGTGGCTGGCTCCGCTTGCAGCGCATGCATCTGCGCCTGGCTCGCCCTGCCGCTAGGCGGCCTTTTGATTTTTATCGTCACCTCCTTCCCGCTGGATCCACCATGCTAGACCCCAATCAGCTGCGCAAAGACCTGCCCACCGTGGTCGAGCGCCTCGCCCTGCGCGGCCTCGAATTCGATACCGAGCGCTTCAACCGCCTGGAAGCTCGCCGCAAAGCGGTGCAGGTCGAGACTGAAACGCTGCAGGCGCGGCGCAATGCGGTGTCCAAGCTTATCGGCCAGCTCAAGTCCAAGGGTGAGGACGCCAGCAAGGAACTGGCCGAGTCGCAAGCTATCCCGGCGCGGCTGCGCGAGCTGGAGTCGGAGCTGGCCGGCGTGCAGGCCGAGCTGAACGACTGGCTCATGACGCTGCCCAATCTGCCGCATGCCAGTGTGCCGGCCGGCAAGTCCAGTGACGACAACGTCGAAGTGCGCCGCTGGATTCCGCCCGGCGTCGAAGTGGACGGGCAGGGCAACCCGCGCCCGTTCCCTTTTGAAACCCGCGACCATGTCACGTTGGGCGAGCCTTTGGGGCTGGACTTCGAAACTGCGCGCAAGCTGTCGGGCGCGCGCTTCATGATGCTGCGCGGGCCTATGGCCCGCATGCACCGCGCGTTGGCGCAGTTCATGCTGGATCTGCAGACGGGCGAGCACGGCTACACCGAATGCTATACGCCGTACATCGTCAACGGTTCGACGCTGTTCGGCACCGGCCAGCTGCCCAAGTTCAAGGACGATATGTTCTGGGTCACCAAGGGCGGCCAGGATCAGGATCCCGAGCGCGACGAGCAGGGCAATGTGGTGGCCAGCGAAGACCTGTACCTGATTTCCACGTCCGAGATCACGCTGGCCGGCTCGGTGCGCGACACCATCGTGCCGCTGCAGAGCCTGCCGCTGCGCCTGACTGCGCATACCCCGTGCTTCCGTTCCGAGGCGGGCAGCGGCGGGCGCGATGTGCGCGGCATGATCCGCCAGCACCAGTTCGACAAGGTCGAAATGGTGCAGATCGTGCACCCCGACACGTCCTACGACACGCTGGAGCAAATGGTCGGCCACGCCGAGGCCGTGCTGCAAAAGCTGCGCGTGCCGTACCGGGTGGTGCTGCTGTGCAGCGGCGACATGGGTTTCGGTTCGGCCAAGACCTACGACCTGGAAGTCTGGCTGCCGGCGCAGAACACCTGGCGGGAAATCTCGTCGGTGTCCAACTGCGAGGCCTTCCAGGCGCGCCGCATGCAGGCCCGCTACCGCCCCGAAAAAGGCAAGCCCGAATACCTGCATACCCTGAACGGCTCCGGCCTGGCCGTGGGCCGCGCCCTGGTCGCCGTGCTGGAAAACTACCAGCATGCCGACGGCAGTGTCGGCGTGCCCGAGGTGCTGCGACCCTATATGGGCGGGGCAGAGACGCTGTAGCGTCGTCTTGCCGGCGGCGCTACAGCGTCTGCCTAACGGTCATGGCGGGCGCCGCCTCCCCCGAGAATGAAAGGGGCTTCTTTCACATTAAAGCTACAGCGCCTGCTTAAAATCAGTGAACCGGCTCGGACGCCGGCCCGCTGTCGCGCGGGCCGGTGCGGCGGCACGGCTGCCGTGGTGATCTTGCTGCCGGCAGGTTTGCCGCGTTCCCATGAAAAAAGGCCCCGCTCGCCAGCGGGGCCATATGCAGGTAGAGAAGGCCGACAGCCCCTCCGGTGCTACAAAGCCCGGCCGCGTTGGCCGGGGTTAAGTCATTTTGCGTCAGCGACGCTGGCTTGGCAGTACCGGATCAGCGGTGCCAGCCGCGATGGTGAGGATGATGGCCATAATAGCCGCGATAGCCGCGGTAGCCGCGGTATTCCACCACGGGCCTGTAATAAGGGTAAGGGCGCGGCGCCACAATTACCGGGGCGGGCACCACCACGGGTGCCGGGGCGTACACCACGGGAGGCGGGGGCGCAACATAGACGGGCGGCGGCGCGTATACCGGAGCGCCTATGACGATGCCGGGAAGCCCGATGGAAACCCCCACGCTTACATGGGCCATGGCTGCACTCGAGCCGGCCAGTGCCAGGGCGGCCACACCGCTCAGTATCAGTCGTTTCATATCAGCACCTGCTGTATTTGATTCAGTACGTCTATTGTCAAGCATATTGTGCGCGTGAGGTTGGAGCCAATCTTCAAAAGAGCTTCAATTCGCTACACAAGTAGTGTTTTGGCCACGCCGCCTACATATTTCCTTACACCCGCTGATTACAGCGGCGAAACAAATGGGCGAAAACGCTACAGAACGCGGAAAAACCATGGCGTCCATGCGTTCGGGCGCCCGCGACGGCCGGCTGGGATGCCGCAGGGGCCTGCGGAATTTCTGTTCCGCAGGCCTGGGCCGCCATTTCGCGGGCTTGATCGCCGGCTTTCCGTTTCAGGCCTTACGAGCAGGCCTTGCCATGGTCGGGACGCGCGCCCATGGAGCGGGCTTGCGACTCGCTCATGTATTGGCCGGACTTGGTGGTGCCGTACCAGCGATCGCCCTGGCAGTGATAGACCTTGCTGTCGGTGTTGACCCACACCTTGCCGGCGCCGCCGCCGGCAGCCGCGGCATGCGCGGGCTCGGCTCTGCGCATGGCCGGCGCGGCGGCGCCGGTCGATGGAGCCGCGCTGCGGGCCTGCGGAGCGGTCGTGCCGGCTGGGGGCTGAGCCGCGCCTTGCGCACCGTACCATTCCTTGACGCCCTTATGGCCCGAGCAGGCGCCGCGCTTGCTGGCACCGCTGTACGAGGTGCCGTCTTTGCACAGCGCCGTGGCGCCGGCGGCTGGCGCGGCATGGGCCGCGGGCGCTGCCGGAGCCGCAGCGTGGGGCTGGGCCTTGGGCGCGCTTGGAGCGCCGTACCATTCCTTGACCCCTTTGTGGCCCGAGCAGGCGCTGCGTTTGCTGGTGCCGCTGTATGTCGTGCCGTCTTTGCACAAGGCGGTGGCGCCCGGCGCCGGTGCGGCCGAACTGCCCGCGGCGAGAGCAGGGGCGCTCGCCATGCCCAGAGTCAGAGCCAGCGCGCCGGCGGCAAAGGTGCATGCATGCATCAATGTTTTCATGTTTATAAACCTCTTTCCTGTTGATCTTCTTGCTGAAGGTCGATGTGCCCGCAATGGCCACACTGGCAAAAATGTAACGCCGAAAAGTCGCGTTGCCGGGTAGACATGTAAGTGATCGTAGAGGCGTGGGCGCGTGGCGCGCGTATGCGGCTGTCCGGCGGCTTGTGGCAAGCCGCTACATGCCGGCGCGGGTGCCGGGGCAGCAGGGGCGGCCGGGGAGCCGTGCGTCTGGCGAGCGCCTGCGTCGATCCGCTGTGCCCGCGGCATCCGCGAAGAGCGGATCGGGTATGCGTACGCTGCTGTCCATAAGCCTATTAAAAGTATCAAGTGCTTTGGGGCTTTGGCTGGGTTTTTATTGTTCGAGGAAATTATAAGTTGTTAACAATGATACATTTAAATACAAAATGATTTCTTGGCACTGCTGAAAATTGCCGTGCAGGCGGCACGGCGCTAGCTATTTTTTACTACGGCGTAGCGCTGCTGTTTGGCCGACCAACGGAAAACACGATGCCACTTGCCCGATCGCTGCTGCAGGCGCAAGTCGTGAAATCCGTGGCTCGTACCCTTCAGTACGGACAGCACATTGCTGGCGTCGGTTTCTATATGGTCGCGGGTTCCATCCTTGTGCCACTCGCCCGCCAGCATTTTCGTGTACATCATGGGCTGCGCGAAAACCACATGCAGCTTGGTGTCGTCCATCTGGAACAGATACAGGGCTTCGAACGTAGCGCCGCCCCCGGCGTAGCCTTCAGACCAGCCGGCGCGCACGCCGAAGGCATAGTCTTGGCCGTGCAAGCGGTAGGCGGCGAAATCGAAGCGCAGCCAGTTTTGCGGCACGCCTTCGGCTGCGCCGGTTTGCGGGTTATTGCCGATGCTCTGCGGTGTGTCGATATTGGTATCGCCCCAATCGACCGGCGTGTCGACCGGAGCCTCGGTGCGCGCGACCAGGCGCGGCTTACCTTGGGGATCGCGTGTGTACACGCCCAGCCAGACATCGTGAGGCGTGATGTCGTCGCCACTGCACGAGCTGGGGTCGTAGCGCAGTTCCGCCTTGGCCTGGTCGGGCGAGGTGGCCAGGCACACGATGGCCACATATGCCTGCGGCTGTTGCGGCCAGGGCTTGGCGCCCGCAAGGGTCAGGCGTTTCGGGTCTTGCCCCGGCGCCAGCTGCGCGAGCAGCATTTCTTTGGTAAAGCCCTGCGGCAGCTGTGTGCCGAACCCGTCGGGCAGCGGTGCGCCGTTGATCTGCTGGTCGAAAGTGGCGCGGCCTTCCGGGCTTTTGATCGCCCCGCGCACCTGATCCAGCGAGTGCACGGTGACGGCGCCAGCGGAGGAGTAGAGGCTTGCACACAAGGGCAGGCACAGCGCCAGGGCCGTGACGTGAAGGGAGTGGGGATGCTTGCTGTCTCGATTCATGTGCCCGGTTCCTTGGCGCTTGCGCTTGTTGCGATACTTTAACCCCTTGTTTGCGCCACCTTCGCCAGTTGTGCCTGCCGGTATTGCACGATGCGGTTCTTCAGCCCCGGCTCCGCGGCCGAGCGCACCAGGGCGAGCAGGTCGGCATCGCCATGGGTATCGGCCAGGGCTGCGGCGCGCAGGGCGGCCACGGTGGCGCGCGGCGTGGCGGGCGGCCGGGTCAGGGTGGCCAGCAGGGCTTCGGCTTCTTCCGGCGTTGCCGCCAGATGGCTGGCCAGCCCGGCCTGCAAGGCCTGCGCGGCATCCAGCACTGTTCCTTCGCAAGTCAGGTCGTGGGTGCGCTGCATGCCCACGCGCACGGCCAGGCGCCGGGTGCCCAGCACCAGGCCAAAGCCGGCGCCCGGGAAGGCGTAGCGGCTGCCCTGCACGGCCAGCCGCAGGTCGCAGGCGGCGAACAGGTCGGCGCCCGCTCCCCAGGCGCGGCCGGCGCACAGCGCGACGGTGCGCAGGGGGGCGCGCCAGATGGCATCCAGCAGCATTTCGATGCGCACGAAGCGGGCCAGCAGGTCGCCATCGCTTTGTGCTTCCAGATTGCCCAGGTCGAAGCCAGTGCAGAAGTGCCGGCTGCGCGAGCGCAGCAGCAGCGTATGCACGGAAGTGTCGGCGCTTGCGGCCTGTACCAGCGCCTGCAGGGTTTCGACCATGGGTGCCGATAAAGCGTTGCCGCGCTCGTCGAGTTCGAGCCAGAGCGTGGCCACGCCGTCGGCGCTATGCAGCCGCGCGGGGGCGCTGGACGCGTCGCTTGCGGCCGGCGCCCGGGCCTGTCCGGCCGGTGCTTGCGCTGCCCGGGGTGATCCGGCTTGGGGCAGTGCCTGCTGCTCTGGTGTCATCGCGCTTCCTTCCATGCCGTGGCCGCTTTCAGGGCTTGTGTGTGCTGGCCCAGTTCGGGCAGATCCAGGCTTACTTGTACCGGTTCGCCATTCACCCAGACCGGGTTGCCCACCGTGCGCGTCTGGTGGCCGCCGGGCAAGGTCAGCGGCAGGGTCAGCTGCAGGTGGCGCGCCTGGGGGTCGGCCAGCGCATCGTCGTAGCCGTTGATCAGGGCGCAGGGTACGCCCGCTGCGCGGAATTCGTCCAGTAGCGGCCCGGTGTCGCGTTGCGCGAATAGCGGGTCTAGCATGCTCTTGATCTCGGCCTGGTGCGCGGCCCGCAGCGAATTCGAGCCGTAGCGCTCTTGGCCCGCCCACTCGGGATGCCCGACCACCTGGCACACCGAGGCCCACAGCTTGTTATTGCCCGCGGCGATGGCGAACCAGCCGTCGCGCGCCCGGTAGGCCTGATAGGGCGCATTGCGCGGATGCGCCGAGCCCAGTTTGCGCGGGTTGCGGCCGGTGCCGAAGTATTCGCTGGTCTGCAGCGCGGCGATCGCCAGCGTGGTGCTGAACATGGGCACGTCGATGTGGCCCCCCAGGCCGCCGGCGCGCACCCGCGCCAGCATTGCCGCGATCGAGAACGCGCCATACAGCCCGGCGGTGAAGTCCGACACGGGTACGCCGCACTTGACCGGCGCGCCGTCGGGCTCGCCGGTTACGCTCATCACGCCCGCCGCGGCCTGTATGGTCAGGTCGAAGCCGCCCTCTGCGGAGCGCGGCCCCGTCTGGCCGTAGGCGGAAATCGAGCAATACACCAGTTCGGGCTTGCGCTCTTTGAACCAGCTCCAGCCCAGGCCCAGCCGCTCCATGACGCCGGGCCGGTTGTTTTCCACCAGCACGTCGGCTTCGAGCACCAGCCTGCGCGCCAGATCGCGGTCGGCCTCGTTCTTCAGATCCAGGCAGGCCGATCGCTTGCCGCGGTTCAGGGATGCGAAGTTCTCGCTGTAGCCTTGCTGGATGGGAGGCCATTGGCGCAGCCCGTCGCCTTGCGGCGGTTCTATCTTCACGACGTCTGCGCCGTAGTCGGCCAGCAGCATGCCGCAGAACGGCCCCGCCGCGATCTGGCAAAACTCGACGACCCGTACGCCGCCGAGCAGCGTTTGTTTGTTTACATCCATGGACTGATTCCGTTGCTGGTTCTGGCTAGCGAGGCAATATGCCCGCTTCGCCCGGTTGTGGAAAGCTGGAGGCCAGTGGTGTCAGGCCCAGAAATTGGGCAGCACCTCCGACGAAAAGCCTGATATGAATTCTTTGACGGCTCCGGTGCCGGGATCGAAGACGTGGCGCCGCACCTTGCCTATGTTTGCGCCATAGACGTGGATGCTGATCGAGGCCTGATCCGCCAGCGCATTGTTGACCACGTGGATGTCGCCGTCTTCGGGCAGCAGGCATTCGATCTGGCCAGGCTGCAGCGTGGCGCTGGCGCCGGCGCGCAGCACCTGCCCGTCGCGCGCATAGCGGGTCGAGGTTTCGGATCCGCGCAGCATGCCTACCAGGCCCCATACCATATGGTCGTGCACCGGCGTGCGCTGTCCGGGGCCCCATACGAAGCTGACAATACAGAAGCGTTCTTGCGGGTCGCAGTACAGCAGATATTGCTGATAGAACTGCGGGTGCGGCTGCGCGAACGCTTCGGGCAGCCAGTCGTCATGTGCAACCAGCCGCTCGAGTACGGGCCGCGTCGCATTCATTCTGGCGCGATCGCCGTCGACCGTATCCATGATGCGGGTGGTTTCCTGCACGAAGTCTTTGAGTCTGGACAATGTCATTTCTTCTCCGGATCGGGACGTAGCGGCGAGTGTCGGCCTGTGCTTGCGAGAGGGCTGGCGCGGCCGTGCCAGCCAACCCGGCGGTGAAGGCGCCTTGCCGCTGCTTTGCGCCTTTCCTCGTTCCGCCATCTGGCTCGATTATGTCCTAATATATAAGATATTATTTTGAAATTTGGGATAGCTATATCTTAGATGCCGAGCGCCGGCATTGTCAAGAATCCGGAGGGGGTGCCCCTATGTCGTTTGTCGAGCGTAAGGGGCAGATTGAGATTGGGAAAACGTGCCGTCGCGCAGCATGGCGAACAGGGCATTACAACGTCGCCGAGCCAGCGCGATGAGCGCTTGGTTATGGCGCTTACCCTGCTGGATTTTGCGCGTGTAATAGTCTCTGGAAATTGGATCTCGCAAGATCGCGAAGGCAAAGAGGGTGGGCGAGCATCCGTTGCTCGACTTCGTCAGCGATGCCATCCCGCTGTTTGCGTAGCGCGGCCAGTGCGCATGTGGCCGCACAGATCTCGCATCAGCTGGGGTACGTTGCGTAGCGGTGTAGCTTTTCCGGGCGGCGGCATGGCGGACTTTGGGTCGCCGCAGGCGGGCAGAGCGCGGCGCGCCGCAACGGCTGCGTGCGGCAGCCTTGGGCGCTGTGGCTGCGGCAGGGGCCGCGACGCCGCTAAGAGCCCTGCAGGTGCTCTTGCAGTCTTTTGACCTCGGCGCGCAGCGCCTCGACCTCTTTGATCAGGCCGCTGACCAGCGCAAATCGTTCCACGTGCAGCAGCACGGCGGCATTGGTGTCGATGCCGTGCCGGCGCAGTTCTATCAGCCAGTCTTCTTGTGCCTTGCCGATGCGTTGAAATTGCCGCTGTAGCTCAATTTCCAGATCGTTCATTGGAGGTTCCGTTCTCTCTGAGCGCCGCTATAGCCAGTAGGGTATTGTGTTGTAATCGGTAACGTAGCACTAAATTGGATATTAGTGCCTTATTTGTCAAGAAATATTTGAATTCTACCGATTAAATTGAACTTTTAGGCAATAATCGAACTGAGAGAAAGGGCTTTGATCGGCGCGGAAAGCATGCAGTGATTTGCGAGAAGAGCCGGCCATGGGCAACGATGCCGCAAGGACGCGCCATGCCGGCGTGCCGAATGGCCGTGCAGTTAACTATTTGGGGCGCCTCAGGCTTCGTGCCAGGCGGCGTCTTGCTGGCTTAGCGCGTGAACCTCGGCGCGCAGGCTGCCGATTTCTTCCAGTAACAGGCTCATCAGCGCGAAGCGTTCGACTTGCAGCATGACGAAGGCATTCGTGTCCATGCCGTGGGTCTGCATTTCGTCCATGCACTGCTGGTAGGCACCATTGATTCGATGCAGTTGGTTCTGAATTTTCAGATTGCCCATGTCGCACTCCATCCCCTGTCCGGTGCCTTATGGCGGTGGCCTAATATGGCTGCAGCTGGGGATATTCTACTCAGGTTTGCTCAGATTGGAATCAATTTATATCCGAAAAATGAGTCGATGAAAACGTTTAATAAAGATGTTGTTTTTGTGTCGTTGAGGGGTGCTTTAGCCGAGAATTTGAGGTAAATAAGCACATTTACGGTGCCGGCTTAAGGGTGCGATGGCCACGGGAAAGGCGTTCGAAGCAGGATTTTCTTTTCCTTGCTAGAATAGCGGACTCGTTTTATCGGCCCGTCGTCTTGGCCGCACCCGCGTGGTTCTTTGAAGTACGCTCGCGGCGCGCTGCAAGATGGCCCACGAACATCAGGACAGGTGGCAGAGTGGTCGAATGCGCCGGACTCGAAATCCGGTATACGGTTCTCCCGTATCGTGAGTTCGAATCTCACCCTGTCCGCCATGGTTTCCACAGCATCGTACCGCTCGGCGGCCCGCACACTAGGCGGGCCGCCGTTTTTATTGTGCCGCGCTGCGGTAGCCGGCAGCAATGCGGCAGCCGGCCGGAATATGGGCTTGCCCGCCGGCAATCGCGCCGCCGCGCCCGGCTACAATAGTTCAGCGATCTTCCATAGGTTGTGGGGCGCACCCAAGGCCCGTGGAAAATCTATCCAAGGTTCAAGAAAAGGAACGGATCATGCTGAAAGGTAAAAACGCTGTCGTCACCGGTTCCACCAGTGGTATTGGCCTGGCCATCGCCCGGGCGCTGGCCGCCGAAGGGGCGAATGTGGTGATCAACGGTTTTGGCGATGCGGCGGCCATCGAAAAAGAGCGCGCCGGGCTGGAACACGATTTCAAGGTGCGTGCCTATTACGTGGGCGCGGATCTGTCCAAAGGCCCCGAGACGCGCGCTTTCGTCGAAGACGCGGTCAAGGAGCTGGGCGGCATCGACATCCTGGTCAATAACGCCGGCATTCAGCATACCGACCTGATCGAGGATTTCCCGGTCGAGCGCTGGGACGCGATCATTGCATTGAATCTTTCGGCGGTGTTTCATGGCACGGCGGCGGCCTTGCCGCACATGAAGAAGCAGGGTTGGGGGCGCATCATCAATATCGCTTCGGCGCATGGCCTGGTGGCTTCGTCCTTCAAGTGCGCGTATGTAGCGGCCAAGCACGGTGTGGTGGGCCTGACCAAGGTCACGGCGCTGGAAAATGCCGGCAATGGCGTCACCTGCAATGCCATTTGCCCGGGCTGGGTGCGCACGCCCCTGGTAGAAAAGCAGATCCAGGCGATGGCCAAGGAAAAGGGCATAGACGTCGAGGCGGCCGCCAAGGAAATGCTGTTCGAGAAGCAGCCGTCGCTGCAGTTCGTCACTCCCGAGCAGTTGGGCGGGGCCGCGGTGTTCCTGGCTTCGGACGCGGCCGCACAAATGACGGGTACCACTATGTCGCTGGACGGCGGCTGGACGGCGCGATAAAAAGCCGGATGCGCTTACGCCGCCCTTTGCCGGGCCGCCCGCCTGGGCGTGCCGCCGGGTTTTCTACCTGGGCGATGGGCGGCGCGGCCGGGCGCGTCCCGCTTGTTGTAGAGTCAGGGGTATTGAGCTTGCCATAGCCCGTCCTGTGCCTCGGGCGCCCGGGCCTCTTTAGCGCACGGCTCCGGCCGGAAGGCCGGAGCCTTTCATTTACATTCCGCTGGATACACAAGGAACTCGACATCATGCTGTTGGTATTGTCTCCGGCCAAGAAGCTGGATTATGACTCGACGGTGCGCACCACGCTGCACACCAAGCCCTTATTCGTCGAGCAGGCGTCGGGGCTGATCGATGTCCTGAAGAAAAAGTCCGCAACGCAGGTAGCCGAGCTGATGAGCCTGAGCGATGCGCTGGCGCGCCTGAATGCAGAGCGCTATGGCGCGTGGGAACCGCGCTTCACGCGCGCCAATTCGCGCCAGGCGGTGCTGGCCTTCAACGGCGACGTGTACGAAGGCCTGCAGGCCTCGACGCTGTCGGACGAACAACTGGAATGGGCGCAGGAGCACGTGGCGATACTCAGCGGCCTGTACGGCGTGCTGCGCCCGCTCGACCTGATGCAGCCCTATCGCCTGGAAATGGGCACGCGCCTGGCCACGGCGCATGGCCAGAATCTGTACGATTATTGGGGCAGCTCGATCGCCCAGTACCTGAACAAGCGCCTGGCCAAGCAAAGCGATCCCGTTCTGCTGAACCTGGCTTCGGAAGAGTATTTCAAGTCGGTCGACCTGAAGACGCTCAAGGCGCGCGTGGTGCAATGCGTGTTCCAGGATCAGAAGAATGGCGCCTGGAAGGTCATCAGCTTCTATGCCAAGCGCGCTCGCGGGCTGATGGCGCGCTACATCATCGACAAGCGCATCGACGAGCCCGGCGCCTTGCGGCGCTTCAATGTCGGTGGCTACGCCTATGCGGCCAAGGAATCCACGCCCGACCGCCTGGTGTTCCGGCGGCCCGAGGCGTAGTGTCCCGTTTGCTTGATTCGCATGTTTGAATTCGGCGCCCGCGCCACCCGCGCGGCGCTGTGAGCTTCGTTGGCCGCTGCACGCCTCTGCGACGCGCTCAGGTCTGCACGGCCAATGTTTCTCGATGGATCAGCTGTGCGGCCTTGACCATCTGGCGCAGCGGGTAGGCGAGGGTGGCCAGCTCTCCTTCGGTTTCCAGCGAGGCCGGCGCCTCGGCGTCGCGGCCGGACAGCAGGCCCTGGATCGCGTCCAGTGACTTCTGTATGCCCTCGGGCACCCCGCGCAGGCTGCCGAGTATGGGAATGGCGGCGCTGATCTGCGAGGCCAGTACGTGGTTCTGGATCAGCATATTGTTCAGTTCCGGCACGTTCTTTTGCTGGCTGGCGGGCTCGTCCATCATGCGGTAGAAGGCCGCCGCGAAATTGGCGAAGGCGATGTGCACGTTATTGCGCGCCAGCTGCCAGGCCAGTTCGGCGTCCTGCAATTGCGAATCGAGCGTTGCGCCGGATTCGGTGGCGGCGCCGGAGCCAGGCCTGGCGCCGGTTCCATCGGCGGTGTTGGAGCCCGCAGCCGGTGCCGTTGCTGCCGCGGCCGTGGCTGCCGTTGCGCCTGCGTTGCCGCCTTCGGCCGGTGCCGCCGCCTCGCTGGCCTGCGCATCGGCGGCGAGCAGCGCCTGGCGCTGCAGCGCCGCGTATTGCAAGCCCGTTTTCAGGTATTCCTCGTTGGCTCGTTTGGCCGCCATTGCCAGCGGCCGCACGGTGTTACGCTCCCACCAGGGCAGGATGTAGCTGCAAGGCAGGGCCAGGGCACAGCCCAGCAGGGTGTCGGCGAGGCGTTCGCCGACCACGAAATTCGTGCCTGGCGTCAGAAAATGGAACACGATCAGCACGAACAGCGTGTTGAAGATGGCGGCCAGGGTGTAGTTGACCTGCACCAGCCCGTAGCCCAGGATGCTGGTCAGCAGCATCACGGCCAGGTAGATTTCGGGGTTTTGCGTGCTCACGAACAGCAGCATGCCCAGCGCGCAGCCGATCAGCGTGCCGGTCAGGCGCCAGCCGTTGCGCTGGCGGGTCAGGGCGAAGCCCGGCTTCATCACGATGATGATGGTGAGCACGATCCAGTAGCTGTGCGCCGTCAGGTCGATCTTGATGTTTTCCATCTGCAGGATCAGCGACAGCGCGGTGGTGGCGGTCAGGGCCGCCAGCGTGGCGATCGTCACCCGCAGGGCGTAGCGGAAGTGCGAAGAACTCAGGCGCAGATTGCTGGTGATCATGCCGAAGCGCAGTTCCTGGCGCGACAGAAAGCGGGTCAGCGATTTGTCCGGGCGGCGCGTATGTTCTTCGCCGCTGATTTCACCGCGGGTACGCGCGGCCATGCGCTCTATGATGCGCGTGGCGTTGCGCAGGCGGCGCAGGATCTGCACCAGCAGGGCATAGACCTCGGGTTCGTCCTGCGCCAGCCCGTGGTTGCGGTACTGCTCCAGCTCGTATTCGATGGCGCGCAGCTCGGCGCGCACGCTGCTGCGGGTGCGGCCGCTTTTATTGCGCGCGATGTTCAAGGCCAGCGTGGCCAGGTTGGCCGACAGTTTGTACAGGGCGTCGCGGGCGAAGATCAGCACGTCGCTGTCGGGCAGCCTGCGCCGCAGCGTGGCGTAGTCGGTGTGGGTGGCTACCAGGCTGTCGAGCAGATTGATCATGTCGATGAAAATGTTCAGCAGCACCACCCGGTGGCGCTCGCCGCGCCCGTCGCCGCCGCGCGGCAGTTCGCGCAGCACCAGGTCGCGGGCGATCTGGTGCTTGTCGGTCATGGTCGACTGGAAGTGGATCAGGCGCCGGTAGCAGACGTCCAGGTCGATGTTGATGTCATAGAACTGCGAGCGCGCGGCCATATAGTCGGCGGTGGCGAACAGCGCCACGGACAGGCCTTGCTGTTCCTCGCGGTACCACAGCAGCAGGCTCACCATGTAGCTGAAAACAAAATAGAACACGCCGCCCAGGAACGAATACAGGGTGTGCTGCAGCACCTGGGAATAGTCCAGCGGCGTACGCATGGTCAGCGTCATCATCAGCAGGCACGAAAAGCCGATTAGGCCGCCGCGCTTGCCGAACACCGTCAGCATGGAAAAACCGAAGCACATGGCCGGGATGACGAACCACAGCAGCACCGGGTGCGGCGAGGCCAGGCCGGTGACGGCGGCGGTCAGCGGCACCAGCAGCAGGCCGCCCAGCATTTCGTTGCGGCGGTTGCGGCGCGGCCCGCCCGGCTGGTCGATGATGGCTACGCAGGCCGCGCCGATAGCCATGATCACGCCTACGGCGTACAGGTGGAACACACCGATCAGAACCAGGGCCGGCAGTAGCACCCCCAACGATTGCCGCAGGCCGCCGAAGAAATAGTGGCTGTAAAAAAAGCGTTGCAGTTGCGTGACGCGAGGTGCCATGGGCATGGGGGAAGCTTGGGACACGCCAAGTATAGAGGAGGACGGCCAGGGGCAGAGGCGTGCGCCCTGGAAAAATCGAGGCCGGCGGGGGCGGCGCACTTGCATACCGCGCTGGAGCATGCCGCGCTGTTGGCGGCAAGACCGTGGGCGGCATGGCTGGCCGCGGTGGGGCCTGTAGCGGGGCCCACAGGCCTGCGGCGGCCGGTTGCGATTTGCTTCCGTTTGTGCAACGCGGTAAAGTAGCCACAATCGGATCGCCCGTTTATCCAGGGTGGTCTCGCCCAGGCTTCCTATTCCGGGCCATCCGCCCGGTTTTTTGCGCCTTTAGTGTCTGGTGCATGCCCGCGTTCATGACGCGGCGCTGCACAGAGTGCTGATAATCAATTTGCCCGTGGCCGCGCCAAAAGCGTGTGTTGCCAAGGCGTCCATTTCTACCTCCCCGCGTTCATTTGAACGCGCGTGCTGCGTTTCGACGAGTGCGTGTCGGGGCGGCAAGGTGTCCGGGTGGCGTGGCTCCGTGAGCCACAAAGCGCCGGATCATGTTGCCGCGACCGGCCCGTCTCTGGCCTTCAATGGCCGATCGGGGCGGCAGCGCCGGTCATGAAAGGAATACAACATGGAACTCAATGGCGCCGACATCGTCGTGCGCTGCCTGGCCGAAGAAGGCGTGGAACACGTTTTCGGCTATCCTGGCGGCGCCGTGCTGTACATCTACGACGCAATCTACAAGCAAGACAAATTCAGGCACATTCTGGTGCGCCACGAGCAGGCTGCCGTGCATGCGGCCGACGCGTATTCGCGCTCGTCGAACAAGGTGGGCGTGGCCCTGGTCACCAGCGGCCCCGGCGTCACCAATGCCGTCACCGGCATCGCCACGGCGTACATGGATTCGATCCCGATGGTGATCATCAGCGGCCAGGTGCCCACGCACGCCATCGGCGAAGATGCCTTTCAGGAATGCGACACGGTGGGCATCACGCGGCCCTGCGTCAAGCATAATTTCCTGGTGCGCGACGTCAAGGATCTGGCGGAAACCATGCGCCGCGCCTTCTACATCGCGCGCACCGGCCGGCCCGGCCCGGTGCTGGTCGATATCCCCAAAGACGTCTCGGTCGCACAGTGCAAGTTCACGCCCAAGAAGGGCGAGGTGCACATGCGCTCGTATGCGCCGGTGGTCAAGGGCCACCAGGGGCAGATCAAGAAGGCCGTGCAGATGCTGCTCGGCGCCGAGCGGCCGATGGTGTACTCAGGCGGTGGCGTAGTGCTGTCGGATGCCGCGCCGGAACTGCGTGAGCTGGTCGAGATGCTGGGCGCGCCCTGCACCACCACACTGATGGGGCTGGGGGCGTTCCCGGCCAGCGACCGCCGTTTCGTGGGCATGCCCGGCATGCACGGCACCTACGAGGCCAACATGGCCATGCAGAACTGCGACGTGCTGCTGGCAGTGGGCACGCGCTTCGACGACCGCGTCATCGGCAACCCCAAGCATTTCGCGCAGAATCCGCGCAAGATCATACATATCGACATCGATCCGTCGTCGATTTCCAAGCGCGTGCGGGTGGACGTGCCCATCGTGGGCAACGTCAAGGACGTGCTGCAAGAGCTCAACGGCTTCTACCGCCAGGCCGCCGAACAGGGCCAGGGCCCGTCGGCCGCCGGCAAGGCGGCGCTGGCCAAGTGGTGGGGGCAGATCGACGGCTGGCGCGCCCGCCAGTGCCTGAAGTACGAAACGTCCGACGAGGTCATCAAGCCGCAGTCCGTGGTCGAGACGCTGTGGGACGTGACCGGGGGCAAGGCCTTCGTCGCTTCCGACGTGGGCCAGCACCAGATGTGGGCGGCGCAATACTACCGCTTCGACGAACCGCGGCGCTGGATCAATTCCGGCGGCCTGGGCACCATGGGGGTGGGCCTGCCCTACGCCATGGGCGTGCAGATGGCCAATCCGGGCAGCGAGGTCGCCGTCATCACCGGCGAGGGCTCGATCCAGATGAACATCCAGGAACTGTCCACCTGCAACCAGTACAAGCTGACGCCTAAGATCCTGTGCCTGAACAACCGCTACCTGGGCATGGTGCGGCAATGGCAGCAGATCGACTACGGCTCGCGCTATTCCGAGTCCTACGTGGACGCGCTGCCCGACTTCGTCAAGCTGGTCGAAAGCTATGGTCACGTCGGCATGCGCATCGACAAGCCGGCCGACGTCGAGCCGGCGATCCGCGAGGCGTTCGGCAAGCATCGCAACCGCCTGGTATTCCTCGACTTCATCACCGACCAGACCGAAAACGTCTGGCCGATGGTGAAGGCCGGCCGCGGCCTGACCGAGATGTTGCTCGGTTCCGAAGACCTTTGACCTGCAAGGAGAGGAAATAATGAAGCATGTGATTTCTATCCTGCTGGAAAACGAACCGGGTGCGCTGTCGCGCGTGGTAGGCCTGTTCTCGGCGCGCGGCTACAACATCGAGACCCTTACGGTGGCGCCCACCGAAGACTCGACGCTGTCGCGCATGACCATCGTCACCGAAGGCTCGGACGAGATCGTCGAGCAGATCACCAAGCACTTGAACCGCCTGGTGGACGTGGTCAAGGTGGTGGACTTGTCCGAAGGCGCGCACATCGAGCGCGAGCTGATGCTCGTGAAGGTGCGTGCCGTGGGCAAGGAGCGCGAAGAAATGAAGCGCATGGCCGATATTTTCCGCGGCCGCATCATCGACGTGACGGACAAGGTCTACACGATCGAGCTGACTGGCGTACAGGAAAAGATCGAAGCCTTCCTGGGGGCGCTGGATCACAGCGCGATCCTGGAAACCGTGCGTACGGGCGTGTCGGGCATAGGCCGCGGCGAACGCGTGCTGAAGCTGTAGCCCCGGGCCGCTTGCGGGGTGTGGCCGGCGCCTGGCGCCGTGCTCGCTTCGCATGCGGGCCGCGTAAATTAAAATATCGGCGGTTTGAATGTTGATGTGCGGATGCGGCGGCGTTGATTCCGTGCAGGCTTTTCACAGAATTACCGTTGAATATTGAATAGTTACTCGATTGCGCGGGCCGGCCGGCCGTATCGGCCGGGCCCGTGTTCAAGGCGAATCCATTGCCCGGCCTGCCGGGTTTGCGCAACAAAAATACTGCTTTAAATACTGGAGCTCTGTAAAAATGAAAGTCTATTACGACAAAGACTGCGACCTGTCCCTGATCAAAGGCAAGAAGGTCGCCATCATCGGCTACGGCTCGCAAGGCCATGCGCATGCGCTGAACCTGCACGAGTCTGGCGTGAACGTGGTGGTGGGCCTGCGCAGGAACGGTGCTTCCTGGAGCAAGGCCGAGAACGCCGGCCTGCAGGTGCAGGAAGTCGACCAGGCCGTCAAGGGGGCTGATCTGGTCATGATCCTGCTGCCCGACGAGAACATCGCCGAGGTCTACCGCAATCACGTCGCCGCCAACATCAAGGCGGGTGCCGCGCTGGCTTTCGCGCACGGCTTCAACATCCACTACGGCCAGGTCGTGCCGCGCGACGACATCGACGTCATCATGATCGCGCCCAAGGCGCCTGGCCACACCGTGCGCGGCACCTACCGCCAGGGTGGCGGCGTGCCTTCGCTGGTTGCCGTGCATCAAGACAAGTCGGGCGCTGCGCGCAACGTGGCGCTGTCCTACGCTTGCGCCATCGGTAGCGGCCGCGCCGGTGTCATCGAGACCAACTTCCGCGAAGAAACCGAGACCGACCTGTTCGGCGAACAGGCCGTGCTGTGCGGCGGTACCGTCGAACTGATCAAGGCCGGCTTCGAAACCCTGGTGGAAGCGGGCTATGCGCCGGAAATGGCTTACTTCGAGTGCCTGCACGAGCTGAAGCTGATCGTCGACCTGATCTACGAAGGCGGCATCGCCAACATGAACTACTCGATTTCGAACAACGCCGAGTACGGCGAGTACGAAACCGGCCCGAAGATCATCACCGACGACACCCGTGCCGCCATGCGCCGTGCGCTGGCCGACATCCAGTCGGGCGCGTATGCCAAGAACTTCATCCTCGAGAACGCCGCGGGCGCTCCCACGCTGCTTTCGCGCCGGCGCATCAATGCCGAATCGCAGATCGAGCAGGTGGGCTCCAAGCTGCGCGCGATGATGCCCTGGATCGCGGCCAACAAGCTGGTCGACCAAAGCAAGAACTGATCGCTGTACCCTTTTGCGCGTAGCGGCCCGGCCGCGCCGCGCAAGCCCCGAGGCGGCCCATGTGGCCGCCTCTTTTGTTGTCGCCCTTGTCGAGTCTGGCCAGCCTGCAGGCCGCAAGTTGGGCAGTGCCGGATTGGTGCCTTTTTTCGCACGGCCCCGGGGTTTTGGCAATACCTGTCCGTCCCTCTTTCGCATCACGCTAAGCTCCCTTTGCATTTATAAATAATAATAGTTATCATTTCGTGTCTTATTTCTATTTTTAGGATGTAGGCATGGCTAGCAGCAAGTCGACGGTATGGTGCAGCGGGGCGCTGCTGATGGTGCTGGCCACGCCCGGTGTGGCGCAAGTGGCAGCTCAAGCGCAGGGGCCGCAGGCCGGAGATGCCGCGGCGGTTCCGTCGCTGGCGCCGGTCACGGTACAAGGCCAGGCGCTGCAGACGGCGCTGCCCGACGGCGCCACCATTACCACGCGGGCGCAGCTCGATGACCGGTCGATCAATAGCTGGGACGACCTGAGCCAGCGCGGCGAGCCTGGCGTGAACTTCAACCGCCAGAACAACAGTGTCAACCTGCGCGGGCTGGACGGCGATCGCGTTGCAACGACCCTCGATGGGGTGGCGCTGCCGTGGCTCACCGACGGCGCGCGCGGTGTGCAGGGCGGCCTGAACACCATAGACTTCAATACCCTGACCGACATCGAGGTGCTGCGCGGCCCGAATGCGGCGCGTTCGGGTGCTCTGGCCGGAGCGCTGGCGCTGCGCAGCCTGATGCCTGCCGATGTGCTGCAGCCGGGCAGGGATTTCGGCGCTTTGCTCAAGTCGGGCCACGACAGCGCCGACGACAGCATCGGTGCCGACGCCGCTCTGGCGGGCAGGGTGGGCGAGGGCACCTCGTGGCTGCTGCAGGCCGGCCAGCGCCGCGGCCATGAACTGCAGAACATGGCCGACCGCGGCGGCTACGGCGCGCAGCGCGAGCAGCCAAACCCCGAAACCTACAAGCAGCAGAACGCGCGCCTGGTGCTGCAGCACGAATGGTCGAGCGGCCATACGCTGAGCCTGAGCGGCGACACGTTCCGGCGCCAGTCGACGATCGACATGCGCACGGAACAAGGCGCGGCGGAAGATTTCCAGATCGGCCACGATACGACGAACGAAGAGCTGGCGCGCGACCGCGTGATGCTGGATTACGGCTACCGTTCGCCGCAAGGGCAGGCTGCGCTGGACGAAGCGGGAGTCAAGCTGTACTGGCAGCGCATGCGTCTGGACACCGCCAACGACGGCCTGCACAACACGGATGCGCGCGCCTACATCATTCCTGGCGATCCGTTCCGCTACGGATATCCCAGCGGCCCCTACGGCCGCGACAATTCCATAGAAGAATCCGGCTTTGGGCTGCAGGCGCGCGCGGCGGGGCATCTGGCCGGAGCCGTGGCCCAGCACTGGAGCGTGGGCGCGCAATGGTACGGCAATCGCACCGAGCAATTGTCCGCCGGCTACGACAACTGCCCCGCCGTGCCGCCAGGCCTGCCCGCGCTCTTCGGCCCGCGCACCTGCGGCTTTTTGCACAGCAACCAGTCCGACATGCCGCGTGTCACCGGCAATCAATGGGCGCTGTGGGCGCAGGACGAACTGTCCTGGGCGGACGGACGCTACGGCCTGACCCCCGCGCTGCGCTTCGACGCCTACCGGCAGAAGCCCGAGAGCGGCGGTTCGTATTCCAGCAACCCCAATTCGGGCGTGCAAAGCCTGTCGTCCAGCAGCGGCCAGCGCCTGTCTCCGTCGCTGCTGGCAAGCTTCCGGCCACGTGAAGACGTCACGCTTTACGCCAAGTACGGCTACGGCTTCAAGGCGCCTTCCGCCACTCAGCTGTACCTGAACTACGGCGGCCCGGGCACCTATCTGAGCGTGGGCAATCCCGACCTGAAGCCCGAGACCAGCCACGGCTGGGAATTGGGCGTCGATGCGGGCGATGCCAAGCTGGGCGGGCGCCTGAGCTTCTACGACAACCGCTATCGCAATTTCATCGAAGGCGTGCCGCTGACGGCATCATCCGCCGAGTGGCAGCAGGCGTGGAACGGTCTGTATCCGCTGGGTGTCACCGGTTATGTCAACCGCGCCCACGTGCGCATCTACGGCGCCGAACTGAGCGGGCACTGGCAGTTCCAGCCCGGCTGGCACGTGCGCGGCGCGCTGGCATGGGCCGACGGCCGCGACCAGGACACCGGCCAGCACCTGAATTCGGTGGCGCCGCTCAAGATCGTCGCAGCCTTGGGCTATGGCACCGAGCATTGGGGCGCCGAGGGTATTGTCACCGCGGCGCGGCCGCGCCATCAGGTGGAGTACCCGCAGGCCACGGCCGACGCGCCTTATGCCGACTTCCAGGCGCCCGGCTATGGGCTGCTGGATCTGACCGCGTGGTGGAAGCCTACGGCGGTCAAGGGGCTGCGGGTGCAGGCGGGTGTCTACAACGTTTTCGACAAGAAGTACTGGAATGCGCTGGACGTGCCCACGGCGGGAGGCTCGGCGATTCCCCTGCCGGTGGACACCTATACGCAACCGGGGCGTTCGCTGCGGGTGGCCGTGACGTACCGGTATTGAGCGGGCATCGACCCCGCAGCGAGCCTGTGTCGACTTGGTGTTGACGGGTATGGAACGGGCATTGGGGGGTTATCGAAGGGGTATCGATCCCGTATCGATCGGACAGTGAATACCGGCCTGGAGCCGGGACGCGCGCCCCAGGCCGGGGCGCCCATTTCTTATTTCATGTCATGAACACGAGGAGCTTGAAATGACGACGCAACAATTCGAACAGCAGGGCCGGGCCCTGCGCGAGCGCTACGCCGAACTGGCCGCCGCCGCGCCCAAGGCGCGCATCCGCAATCTGGCCGCGCAGATGAAAGTCAGCGAACTGGAATTGGTGCTGGCCGGCTGCGGCGGCATCCGTGCGCGCGTGCTGCGCCAGCCGCCACAGGACGTATTCCGCCGCCTGGGCGAACTGGGGCGGGTGATGGCGCTGACGCGCAACGAGTGGTGCGTGCACGAACGCCATGGCCGCTACGAAGACATCCGCGCCGGCAAAAGCATGGGCATCGTGCTGGGCCCGGACATCGATCTGCGCATGTTCTTCAGCCACTGGAAGCATACGGTGGCCGTCGACGACGGCCAGCGGCGCAGCCTGCAGTTCTTCGATGCGCGGGGCGAGGCGATGCACAAGGTGTATTGCACCGATGCCAGCGATGTGCAGGCCTACGAGGCGCTGGTGGCCTCGCTGCTGGATCCGGATCCGGTCTGGCCGCAGCTGGCGCCGGACGCTGCCGGCGCGGAGCGGCCCGCCGAAGGTTCTGCGGGCGCGGCCGTTGATGTTGCAGTGCCTGCTGCCGATCGTGACGCCGGTGCCGAAGGTGATGCGGGTATCGATGCCGGCGCCAAGGACGATGCGCCGATGTCCGCCGCGGCGGAAGGCGCGGAAGCTGCCGCCAGCCTGCGCGGCGAGTGGCTGGCCATGAAGGACACTCACGAATTCGCGGGGCTGCTCAAGCGCCACAAGCTTTCGCGCCTGGCGGCTTTGTGCGAGGCCGGCACCGACCTGGCCCAGCCGATCCCCAACGACACAATAGAGCGCATGCTGCATGCGGTGGTCGAGCGCGGCACGTCCATCATGTGTTTCGTAGGCAACCGCGGCATGGTGCAGATCCACTCCGGCCCCATCCAGCACCTGCTGCGCACCGGGCCCTGGTTCAACGTGCTGGAACCGCACTTCAATCTGCACCTGGACACCACGGCCATCGACTCCACCTGGATCGTCAATCGCCCGAGCGACGACGGCTGGATCACGTCGCTGGAGGGCTATACCGCCGGCGGCGAACTGATCGTGCAGTTCTTCGGCGCGCGCAAGCCGGGCGTGCCGGAACTGGCTGCCTGGCGCGAGCTGATGGTGGGCTACTGCCCGGTGCCGCTGGCAGCTTGAGATGAGGCGCTTCCTGTTCACCTCGCGGCCTGTATGCCGCTCGGATTCTCCAGGCGCGGCACGGGCTGCGGGAGCCAGCTTGCCTCGCCGCAGCTTCCTGGCCGCGCTGCTGTGCGCAGGCATGCCGGTCGCGGCGCTGGCGGCGCCTGCGGCGCCGCGGCGTGTCGTGTCGCTGGGCGGCAGCGTCACGGAAATCGTCTACGACCTGGGGCAGGGCGGCCGCCTGGTGGCCGACGATCTGTCCAGCCTTTACCCCGAGGCGGCCACGCGCCTGCCGCGTGTCGGGTACTACCGCGCGGTGCCGGTGGAAGGCGTGCTGGCCCTGCGTCCCGACCTGGTATTGGCTTCCGAAAACGCCGGGCCGCCCCAGGCCCTGGCGCGGCTGGAGTCCCTGGGCCTGGCGGTGCGGCGTGTGTCCGATGCCCCCTCGGTAGATTCCCTGTACCGGCGCGTGGCGCAGATCGCCGAGGTGCTGGGCGTGCCGCGGGCGGGCGAGACGCTGGTCGCGCGGCTGCGTGCGCAGATCGACGCGGCACGTGCGCTGCAGGCGCCGCGGCGCCGTGCGTTGCTGCTGGTCAATCGCAGCGGCCAGTTCCAGGCGGCTGGCCGCGACACGGCGGCCAATGCGCTGCTGCAACTGGCTGGACTGGACAATGCCCTGGCGCAGCAGCGCGGCTACAAGCCGGTGTCCGCCGAAGGCCTGGCGGCCCTGGCGCCCGAGATGATCGTCATCACCACGGCTTCGCTGCGGGCCGTGGGCGGCATGGCTGCCTTGCGCGCCCGGCCCGGCGTGGCCGATACGCCGGCGGCGCGCGCCGGCCGCATCGTCGCCATGGACGATCTGCTGGCCCTGGGCCTGGGGCCGCGGCTTGCGCTGGCCATACGCGATCTGAAGCAGGCGGCGCAATGAACACCGCGTCCGCCGCCAAAGCATCCGCCGTCAAAAGGCGACACTTGCCTGCGGGCAGGCTGGCGCCACGTCCGGTGCTGGCATGGCTGGCCCTCTGTCTGCTGCTGGCCGCCTTGGCGGCCAGCGCCAGCGGCGCCATGTCCATTCCGTGGTCGCGCCTGCCTGCGCTGCTGTGGGGCGAGACGCTGCCGGACGACCGGCTGTTGCGCAGCGTCCTGCTGGACATTCGCTTGCCGCGCGTGCTGCTGTCCATGGCGGCTGGCGCCGCGCTGGCCGTGGCCGGCGCGGTGATGCAGGCTTTGTTCCGCAATCCTCTGGCCGAGCCGGGGCTGGTGGGTATTTCTTCCGGTTCGGCGCTCGGGGCGGTATGCGCCATCGTGGCCGGCGCGGCCGGCCTGCCTGTAGTGGCGGGCGCGGCGTTCGCCGGAGGGCTGGGCGCCACCTTCCTGGCCTACGTGGCGGGGCGCCGCTATTCCGGCATGGCAGGGCTGCTGCTGGCGGGCATCGCCATCAACACCCTGGCCGGCAGTGCCATCGGCTTGTGCACTTATATTGCCAGCGACGACCAGTTGCGCGACCTGACCTTCTGGAGCATGGGCAGCCTGGCCGGCGCCAACTGGCATCTGCTGGCCTTCTTCGGCCCATGGACACTGCTGCTGCTGGGGTATTTCTGCCGATGCTGGCGCGAGCTGAACGCCTTGCTGCTGGGCGAGCGCGAGGCCACGCACCTGGGCTTCGCCCTGGCGCCCTTGCGGCGTCGCCTGATCCTGGCCGTGGCGCTGGCGGTCGGGCCCATGGTGGCTGTTACCGGCGGCATCGGATTCGTCGGGTTGGTCGTGCCGCACCTGGCGCGCATGCTGCTGGGCGCCCACCACCGCTACCTGCTGCCGGCCTCGGCCCTGGGCGGCGCATTGGCCCTGACGCTGGCCGACTGCGCGGCGCGCCTGGTAGTGGCGCCGGCCGAACTGCCCGTGGGCCTGGTTACGGGGCTGGTGGGCGGCCCGTTCTTCTTTTGGCTGCTGTTTCGCGCGGGACGGCGGGAGGGGGCGCAATGAGCATGGGTGGGGCTTTCGAGGCTCGCGGCCTCGGCGTGAGCCGCGGCGCGCGCAGCGTGCTGCGCGACATCAACCTGGCACTGGCCGAGGGCGAGGTGCTGTGCCTGCTGGGCGCCAACGGCGCCGGCAAATCCAGTTTCCTGTCCGCACTGGCGGGGGAACTGTCGCCCCAGCCTTCGAGGCGCGCCGGCGCGGCGATCCGCTTGAATGGGCGGGCCCTGGCCGAACTGGACGCCGCCGCCCAGGCGCGCGCCCGCGCGGTGCTGCCGCAGCGCCCCGGGCTGGGCTTCGACTTGACGGTGGAAGAGGTGGTGGGCATGGGCGCCTATCCGTTTGCCGAGCTTGCTTCCCGGGAGGTGGATGCGCTGGCGCGGCGTGCGCTGGGGCTGGCCGGCATGGCCGGCTACGCGCAGCGGCGCTACCTCGAGCTTTCAGGTGGCGAGCAGCAGCGCGTGCAGTTCGCGCGGGTGCTGCTGCAGGCATTGGCGGCCCGCGACGCCGACCCGCAGGCCCGCTATATTCTGCTGGACGAGCCCACTTCCAGCCTCGACCCCCTGCACCAGCAGGAATTGTTGCGTGCGGTCGGGGACGTGGCGCGTGCCGAGCGCATCGGCGCCCTGGTCATCCTGCACGACCTGAATCTGGCGGCTGCCTGGGCCGACCGTATCGTGTTGCTGGCCGGCGGCGCGGTGCTGGCCTGCGGTGCGCCGGCGGAGGTTCTCACGGCGGAACACATCCGGCGCGCGTACGGTGTCGAGGCCGAGATCCTGCCGCACCCGCGGCGCCCGCAGCGCCCGTTGGTGGTATTCGCATAGCGAACCGGCGGGTCGAACCCGCCAATTCGACCCCGGCAACTGGGGAATCGCCGCCGGCAGGCTGGCCTGTGCGGGGCTTCCCCCCGCGCTGCATGTAGAGGCCGAGGCTCCCCAATTCGGTTATTCTTCGCCTTACGATGAATAAACCTTCCTATCCGCATCCGGTCATTGCCCGCGAGGGCTGGCCATTTATTGCGATCGCCGTGGTGGTGTCGCTGGCCGTAAGCTTCTGGTCGCTCTGGGCCGCGCTGCCCTTGTGGCTGATTACTCTGTTCGTTGTGCAGTTTTTCCGCGATCCGCCGCGCGCGGCGCCCGATGGCGAGCTGAACGTGCTGTCGCCGGCCGACGGCCGCGTGGTCGCCGTCGAGCAGGTTCAAGACCCCTATGCGCACCGCGACGCCCTGAAGATCAGCGTCTTCATGAACGTCTTCAATGTGCACTCGAACCGCGCCCCGGTCGACGGCGAGGTGGTGTCCACCGATTACTTCGCCGGCCAGTTCTTCAATGCCTCCCTGGAAAAGGCCTCGCAGCAGAACGAGCGCAACGCCATCGTGCTGCGCACCCGCCAGGGCGGGCTGGTGACCTCGGTGCAGATCGCCGGCCTGGTGGCGCGGCGCATCCTGTGCTACAGCAAGACCGGCGACCATCTGTATCGCGGCCAGCGCTATGGCTTCATACGCTTTGGCTCGCGGGTCGACGTCTACCTGCCGCCGGAATCGCGCCCCAGGGTGTCCCTGGGCGACAAGGTATCGGCCACCAGTACTGTGCTGGCCGAGCTGCCTGCCGCGAACGAGGCCTGACATGCCTAACTTCAATCTGGACGAGCACACCCGGCGGCGCAGCATCTACCTGCTGCCCAATGCCTTCACCACCGCCAATCTGTTTGCCGGCTTTTATGCCGTGGTGCAGGCCATGAACGGCCGCTACGAAGTCGCGGCCATCGCGATCTTCGCCGCCATGGTGTTCGACGGCATGGATGGCCGCGTGGCGCGCCTTACCAATACCCAGTCGGCATTCGGCGAGCAGTACGATTCCATGTCCGACATGGCCTCGTTCGGCATCGCTCCCGCGCTGGTCATCTACGAATGGAGCCTGCGCGGGCTGGGGCGCTGGGGCTGGCTGGCGGCTTTCGTCTACGTGGTGGGCGCGGCATTGCGCCTGGCACGCTTCAACACCAATATCGGCGTGGTCGACAAGCGCTTCTTCCAAGGGCTGCCCAGCCCGGCGGCAGCGGCTCTGGTGGCCGGCTTCGTCTGGCTGGCGGTCGACAACAAGTTTTCGCTGCAAAGCGGCACCATAGCGTGGCTAGCCTTCGCCTTTACGGTCTATGCCGGCGTCGCCATGGTCAGCAACGCGCCGTTCTACAGCGGCAAGACCTTCGCGTTGGGCCGCAGCGTGCCCTTCTGGGTGATTCTGGTGCTGGTGGCGGTGTTCGTCTTCGTGTCCAGCGATCCGCCGGTGGTGCTGTTCGGCTTGTTCGTGATCTATGGCCTGTCGGGCTGGGCGGTATTTTACTGGCGCTGGCGCCGGGCGCGCAGGCTCGGCAGCCGCATGCGCCAGGCCAGCCACGAAGACACGCCGGACGACATCCAGTAGCGGGGTGGCATGGGGGCATAGGGGGGCGGATGCTCCCATCTCTCTGTGCCGATTTTCCGGGCTGCGCACAGACGGCCTGGCCGCATTGAGCGGGGGGCCACGCCGTGCCCCGCTTGCATAAACCAGCGCCTGAGCCGCAGCCTCGCAGAGCAGCGGCCTCGTTCGGCTAGAAGAACGACCAGCGGTCGTGGTCGTACATGGGGTCGGGGCCGGGGTTGAAGTGCGTGACGTGCGAGCCGTCATGGCCAAAATACACGTACATCAGTGAATTCCAGGCTCCGCTCTGCCGGTAGCGGTAGCTCCAGACGAGCTGGTCGCTGGACGGCAGGCCCACGCGGTCGATAACGGCCGGGGGGCCGAATTCGCAGCGCACGCGTTCCTGGCTCCAGGTGCCTTGGGCGAGCATCTTGAAGTGCTCGTCGGTGAGCAGCGCGGCAACCTTGCCGGTGTGGCCGGCGCCGTCGACATGCACGCCCCAGGCGTATTGCCCCATGGGCTGCTGGCTCCAGATCAGATGCTGGCCGCCGCCGGCGTCGGGGCAGGAAAAATTCGGGCGGCCGTACTTGGCCTCGATCTGCGCCAGTGGCGTGCCCTGGGGCAGTTCGCTCATGTTGGCGCAAGCGCCCAGAGTGCCCAGCACGGCCAGAGCCAGCGCGGCGCGCAGGCTGCGTGCCGGTATGTAAGCGGGTTTGTTGCGGATCATTGCCATGCTCCTGCATGAGTATTGGCCAATCGGCGTATCCCTGGGCCCGCGAGCCCAGGCTTGCGCCATACCGAGCCTGTACTACGGGAAGTTTAGTCCAGTTGCCGCTGTGGCTTGGCATTGCCATGCCGGTCAATATACCGGCGCGTTGCTTTGCATACTGTAGCCGAAGTTTTTCCTTTTTGATGCCGGTTCTGGCGGTTGCCTCTTCGCCCTTTGCTTGTGTTGGCCGTGCCCGGTTGCGGCGGTATGCGGCCATGTCTTCCGTGCCGCAGCGGCGGGCGTCCGCAGTCCGTGCGCGAGCTTGCATCGCCGCCCCGTCCGCACGCGTTCCAGTTTCGCTTTCGATTCCTTTCTTCGGTTCGCGGGTAGCGCAGCCCGACGATCATCCTTATTAAGTTTTATATTATAAAACTTAATGGAAAAGGAATTAATTCATAACAACATTGACATGTGCAGCCATAGGAAATAATATTCGCCTATCAAGCAAGTTATTGATATTAATAAGTTTTATATTATAAAACTACGGAGATGATATGTACGAGATGCATCGGCCCGGCAAGTTCGTAGAAGACGATTTGTGGGAGCTGTGTCTGAGCGTTGACCCGTGTGCGGTGTCCGACGTGCTTAACAAGCGTGGCGTCAGGCAGCGCACGATGGATGCCGGCCTGCAAGGCATCGCCCCTGGCTTGAGAACGGTGGGGGTGGTACGAACCATGTCGTCCCGTCCCTTGGAGCAGGCTCCGGATCCCAGCAAAGAGTATGGGTTGTTGTTCGAAGCTATCGATCAACTGTCGCCCGGAGAAGTATTGCTTACCGACACCTTGGGCTGTTGTGTCTGGGGGGAACTGTGTACCGAGCGGGCCCGGCGCCGTGGCGGCAACGGGGTCGTTATCGATGGCTATTACCGTGACTCGGATCGTGTGCTGGCTTCCGGTTATCCCGTATTCGCCCGGGGCCGCCACATGAGCGACATGCTGTATCACAGGGAAATCGTGGCCTTGAACCAGCCGGTTCTTTGCGCGGGTGTTTATTGCGCGCCGGGCGACCTCGTGCTCGGCGCGTCGGACGGCGTGGTGGTTGTGCCCGCCAAGATGATCGACTCTGTCGTCCGCGAGGCGGCTACGAAAGCAAGTGCGGAAGACAAGGTAAGGGCTGCGCTCGCGACAGGCGCGTCGGCCGCGGACACGTACCGCAGCTACGGCGTTTTCTAATGAAAGGCAAGGAGTCGGCAAGCAAGGCCGCGGCGCCTCGCATACAGGCAATAATCCGCGCCGGTCAGCTTCTTGATCTGATCGCTGCCCAGGGGGCAGACGGAATTGGCATCGCCGAATTATCGCGCCAGAGCGGCCTGCATAAAACGACGGCGTTTCATATTCTGGCGACCCTGGAAGACCTGGGTTTTGTCAGCAGGGGGCAGAACAACCGCAAATATCGTTTGGGACTCAAGAACCTGGAACTTGGAAGCGTGGTTCAGCGCCAGCTTCAACTCAGGGATCTGGTCTACGACAGCCTTTTGCGGCTTTGCAGCGAAACACGCGAAACCATAAATTTCGCTCAACCTTTAGCCGACAAATTGACAATCATCGAATGCATAGAAGGAAGCTACGGTTTGCGGGCTGCCTATTATGTGGGGACGCATTCTCATTATCACGCGACCGCTTGCGGCAAAGCCATGCTGGCTTACCTGCCCGAAGTGCAGCGGCGCCATATTTGCGAAGACGGGCCTTTGCCTGCATTGACCGGCTCGACGGTTACGGACGTTGCCGCCTTGTACGCTCAGCTTGATCTGATACGGCAAGGCGCACCGGCGCTGGATCTCGAAGAAAACGAAGTCGGCGCCTGCTGCATAGGGCGCGCAATTTTGAGCGATTCGGGCGACGTGCTGGGGGCCATCAGTGTATCGGGGCTCAGCGGCCGCTTTGACGATGCGGCGCGTATCCGCATCGATGCTGCTTTGAAAAGAGAAATCGATCTGATTTCCAGAAAATTAAGGAGGAGTTGACATGTCTGCGCTGCACGAATCTATTACAAGGAAACGCAATACTCTGAAAAGGCTGACCATGCTGTGCGGCGGCATATTGGCGCTGTTGCCGATGGGCTATGCCGCGGCCAGCCCCGCGTCATATCCGAGCCGCCCCATACGTCTGATCGTGCCATTCCCGCCGGGCGGGGCCCCCGACGTCGTCGCCCGCCTGATTGGGGACGATATGTCCAGAACCCTGGGCCAGCCCATCATCATCGAGTACAAGCCGGGGGCCAGCGCGAATATAGGCATGAATTATGTAGCCAGAGCCAAGCCCGACGGATACACGATACTCCTGGCCAGCGCTTCGCTGGCAATCAACAAGCGCCTGATCGAAAACACGCCGTTTGATCCCGTGAAAGACTTCACGCCGATCTCGTTGCTGACGATGGTGCCTTCGGTAATGGTTGTTCCTCGAAGCGTACCGGCCGATTCTGTGAAGTCTTTCATTCAGTACGCCCATCAGAATCCGGGAAAACTGAATTACGGCAGCAGCGGGGTAGGTACGACCCAGCATTTGGCGGGGGTGCTGTTCAATAAAGTTACCGACAGCCGCATCGTGCACGTGCCTTACAAAGGGCAGAATGCGCTGATCCCCGAGCTGGTCGCGGGCCGCGTGCAGGTTTCGTTCAATAATATTTCGGCCGTGCTGCCGTTCGTCAAGAGCAAAGACCTCAAGATCCTGGCGATCGCCCTGCCCAAGCGATGGGACAGGTTTCCGGACGTGCCCACCTTCTCGGAGGCTGGCCTGCCCGGGTTCGAAATATCGAGCTGGCTGGCATTGTTCGCTCCGAAAGACCTGCCGCAGCCCATTGTTCAAAAAATCTATCTGGCAGCCAAGCATGCCATGGACAAGCCTGAAATCCGCAACAAAATCTCCGCTGCCGGCAATTACCCTGTAGTCAGCACCCCGGCTTATCTCAAGAAGTTTCTGGGCGACGAGATTTCAAGCTGGTCCAAGGTTATTGATTCGCTTCACGCTCAATAGCGCCGGGCGCCTGCATTCCTGTGGCGCCTTAACCGGAAGTGTTTAATGGAACATCGCATGCAGTCGCCTTTGTTTCGGTTCGCGGTCATTGCGGATTCGCATATAGAGCCCGAACCAACGGGTAGTTCGACGCGCAACAACATGCGCAATGCCGCCGTTGTAAGCATGCTTAATGCCAGCAAGCCCGATTTTGTCATCCATTGTGGAGACATACTTCACGTCCCCGCATTCGGGCCTCACTTTGACAATGCCGCGGCCGTGTCCAAGTCCATCTATCGCCCCTTGCAGATGCCCATTTACTCTACGCCGGGCAACCAGGATATCGGCGACAAGCCGTCGACGTGGATGCCGGCCCCGGCTGCGACGCCCGAATGCACCAAGTTGTACGAGCAGTATTACGGGCCCGCATACCAGGGTATCGAGCACAAAGGCTGCCACTTCGTTTTCATCAATTCGCCCATATTGAATTCCGGCCATGACATCGAAAGGCAGCAGCGCGAGTGGCTGGAATCCCACCTGCGGACGGTGCAGGGCAAGCGTATTTTTCTAGTCACGCATTACCCGGTTTACCTGCTCGACGAGCACGAGGCCAGCCATTACGACAATATCGACGAGCCCGCCCGGGGCTGGCTGCTGGACTGCATAGACCGCTATGGCATCGAAGGAGTCTTTTCCGGGCACGTGCATAATTTTTTCTACAACCAGCGCAAAGACGCGCATTTCTATATTCTGCCGTCGACTTCCTTTGTGCGCCGCGACTATGCCGAGCTGTTCCAGATCGCCCCTGCAGAGCAGGCGGAGTTCGGCCGCAACGAGCCGGCAAAACTGGGTTTCCTCTTGGTCGATGTCATGCCCGCCGGCCATCACGTTCATTATGTGCGCAGCTATGGGGTTACCGGCGCCGATCACGACAGGGCCGCCGATGTCATGCCCTCGTCCGTTTTTTGCGCCGATGGGCCTGGGTTGGGGGTGACGTTGCGGCATCAGTGGGCGCAGATAAGCACAATATCCGCGAACAACACCACTGACGAATTCATACGCAAGCGTGTGCGCTCTGATTTCGCGCTTGAAGGCATGTGGCATCTGGGAATTAAATCCGCGCGCGTGTTTCTGGACGATTTGCGTGATGCAGGCAGCCACGAGCGGATCGTGCTTTTGAGCCGCCTCGGGTATCAGATTCATGTCCAGTCCAGGGGCTTGCCCAGTGGTGTAGATATCGATTTCATCGAGGGCAATGCGGCAATATTGCATTGTTGGGAAATTGTGGTTCCCTTTGGCCAGGTTGCAGACTTGCTCGCCTTGCTTGAAAAGTTTCCGGGCCGGCGCGTCAGTGTCGCCGTTGCCAAGTTCGAGAATTCGGCCCAATATCGCCACGAGCAGATCAACTACCCGCATTTCCTGGCTGCGGGCTTTCTGGTCGAGAGCGACAGGCAAAAGGTGGCCTCGCTCATGGAAACGGCTGCAGCCCGCGGGCAGCAGCCATACGGTGTCGTTTACCGGACTACCTCATCGGATGACCCGTGTGCGGCAGCCCTGGCGGCGCGCACCGCGCTGGGCGGCTCGGGGCCGACGGCAATACTGACCGCCAGCTGGGCGGCCTCGGATCCGGGGCCCTGCAACGCTGACG
Organism: Candidimonas nitroreducens; assembly: GCF_002209565.1. Lineage (GTDB taxonomy): Bacteria > Pseudomonadota > Gammaproteobacteria > Burkholderiales > Burkholderiaceae_B > Candidimonas > Candidimonas nitroreducens. Next base: position 109,432 of record NZ_NJIH01000010.1, on the reverse strand, counting down.
ACGAGGGTATAGCCGGCTACATGCTCAAGCTGCTGGCCGCCGCGACCATACCCGGCTGCAAGATCATGCTCGACATGTTTGCCGACCTGGATCGCGGCTACTACCCGCGCCACGGGGTGGTGGATCGCCACTACGACCCCCGGCCCGCGGGGCGGCTGATCCGCAATACTCATCGTCTGTTCAGCGAGCTGGATTCCCGGCCCGTATACGTATCGGGGGCGGCGCACGGTGCTTCCGGCTGGCATGCGCAATTGCGAGCGGGCAGCCATGACCTTCTCCTGTCTTCGGCCGAGGCGGGGAGCCATGCGACGGATGCCTGGCCCGCTTGGGCCTGCGGCGCCACGCGTCTGCGTTTGATCGATTTGCTGGGCGGGCAAGAGCAGTGCATCGCCGGCTCGGACGTGTCCGGCCGTCAAAATAGCGGCGCCCGCATCGAGCCGTGGCCCAAATATATCGCCGTGGTCGCGCCGGGCTGATAGAGCCCGGTGTCCGACCACTATATGGAAAACCACTATCTGGCCCTGGGAGGAGCAGCAATGGCAGGTCGTCTAGCAGGAAAGTTGGCCGTGGTAAGCGCGGCCGGACAAGGTATCGGGCGTGCGACGGCAAGCCTGTTCGCCCGGGAAGGGGCGACCGTCATTGCCACGGATATCAAGCAGAAATCGCTTGCCGGCCTGCAGGGCTGCCATACAGAGACCTTGGATGTTACCGACGAGGCCGCCGTTCGGGCCCTGGCCGGCAAGCTGGGCCCGATCGATGTCCTGTTCAATTGCGCCGGCTATGTGCACGATGGCACTATCCTCGATACGGATCCCGATGCCTGGGAGTTCTCCATGACTCTGAATGTGCGCTCGATGTATCACACCATCCGGGCCTTCCTGCCCGGCATGCTGGAAAAGCGCAGCGGCTCGATTGTCAATATGTCTTCGGTGGTCTCGAGCGTAAAAGGGGGGAATAATCGTTTTGTGTACGGGACTTCGAAGGCGGCGGTCATCGGTTTGACCAAATCCGTCGCGATTGACTTCGTGTCCAGCGGCATACGCTGCAACGCCATTTGCCCCGGCACCATCGCATCGCCTTCCTTGAAAGAGCGCATTGCCATGCAGGCCGCCAAATACCGCAAAAGCCCGGGCGACATCGAAGCCGCCTTCGTCGCGCGCCAGCCGATCGGGCGCCTGGGCACGGCGGAAGAGGTCGCCGCGCTGGCGGCCTATCTGGCTTCGGACGAGGCAGGCTTCACGACCGGGACAATCCATGTCATGGATGGGGGCTGGTCGAACTGAGGGCCTGGGCGCCCGCTCAGGGGCGCATTGCCGGCTAATCCGCTATAATGCCACGGTTTCCGAGCAAACAAAGCGGGCGGGGCATGTATGCGCCTGTTCGTGGGCGGCCGCAGTGCAGGCCGCGCGTGGTTGTGCCGGGAACACCCAGTTGTATCCATAGCTATTGTTTTGTTCATTAACGCCACGTCAGGGCACCTCGGCCCTGACGCCAGTCAAAGAGGCCATAAATGTCTGTTTCCGACATCAAGAAATCCGATATCGTCGCGCAATATCAACGCGCCCAGGGCGATACCGGCTCCCCCGAAGTACAAGTAGCGCTGCTGACGGCTCGCATCAACGAGCTGACCGGCCATTTCAAGACTCACATGAAAGACCACCATTCGCGCCGCGGCCTGCTGCGTATGGTCAGCCGCCGCCGCAAACTGCTCGATTACCTCAAGGGCCGCAATCCCGATTCGTATCGCACGCTGATCGAAAAGCTCGGTCTGCGTAAGTGATCCCGCGGCGGGCTCGCTGATGCAAACCGTGGACGCTGCGATGGAATGTCGCGGCGTCCACGGTTTTTTGTTTCCGGGCCGGCTCGCCGATACGAAGCAGGGTTCGCAGGGGCTCATACGGGCTCGGCCGTGCAAGCGGCACATGCGGCACCTTTTCTATAGTAAGGATATTGTGTGATGTTCAATAAAGTGACGAAATCGTTCCAGTACGGCCAGCATACGGTCGTGCTGGAAACGGGCGAAATGGCCCGACAGGCGTCGGGCGCCGTGCTGGTGTCGGTCGACGACACCGTGGTGCTGGCTACCGTGGTCGCTGCCAAGAAACCCCGGCCCGGCCAAGACTTCTTCCCCCTGACGGTCGACTATGTCGAAAAGACCTACGCGGCCGGCCGCATCCCGGGCGGCTTCTTCAAGCGCGAAGGCAAGCCCTCGGAAAAAGAAACCCTTACCTCGCGCCTGATCGACCGGCCGCTGCGCCCCTTGTTCCCCGAGGGCTTCTACAACGATGTGCAAGTCATCATCCACACCGTTTCGGTCAACCCCGAGGTCGATCCCGACATTCCCGCGATGATCGGCGCGTCGGCCGCGCTGGCCATCTCCGGCATCCCCTTCAACGGCCCGATCGGCGCGGCCCGCGTCGGCTATGTCGATGGCCAGTACGTGCTCAACCCCACCACCGCGCAGCTCAAGGATTCGTCCATGAACCTGGTGGTGGCCGGCACCGAGGCCGCCGTGCTGATGGTCGAATCCGAAGCCAAGCAGCTGTCCGAAGACGTAATGCTGGGCGGCGTGGTTTTCGGCCACGAGCAGATGCAGGCCGCCATCAACGCCATACATGACCTGGTCGCCGAAGCCGGCAAGCCCGAATGGGACTGGCAGCCGGCGCCGCGCAACGAGGCCCTGATCGCCGCCGTTTCCGCCGCCGCCCAGGAAAATCTGACCGCCGTCTACCAGATCCGCGAGAAGCAGGCCCGTACCACCAAGCTGCGTGAAGTCTACGCCGACGTCAAGGCCAAGCTGGCCGAGCAGGCCGCCGCCCGCGGCGAAGCCGAGCCCGATGGCGTCGAAGTCGACAACATCCTGTTCGACCTGGAAGCGCGCATCGTGCGCGGCCAGATCCTCAATGGCGAGGCCCGCATCGACGGCCGCGACACGCGCACCGTGCGCCCGATCTCGATCCGCCTGGGCGTGCTGCCGCGCGCCCACGGCAGCGCTCTGTTCACCCGCGGTGAAACGCAGGCCCTGGTGGTCGCCACCCTGGGCACCAAGCAGGACGAACAAATCATCGACTCGATCATGGGCGAGCACCGCGACCGCTTCATGCTCCACTACAACATGCCGCCGTTCGCCACCGGCGAAACCGGCCGCTTCGGCGTGCCCAAGCGCCGCGAAATCGGCCACGGCCGCCTGGCCAAGCGCGCGCTGATCTCGCTGCTGCCCGAAGCGCAAGACTTCCAGTACACGATCCGCGTGGTCTCCGAAATTACCGAATCCAACGGCTCGTCGTCGATGGCGTCGGTGTGCGGCGGCTCGCTGGCCATGATGGACGCCGGCGTGCCCATCAAGGAACACGTGGCCGGCGTGGCCATGGGCCTGATCAAGGACGGCGGCAAGTTCGCCGTGCTGACCGACATCCTGGGCGACGAAGATCACCTGGGCGACATGGACTTCAAGGTGGCGGGCACCGTGCATGGCATCACTGCCCTGCAGATGGACATCAAGATCCAGGGCATCACCAAGGAAATCATGCAGGTGGCGCTGTCGCAGGCCCGCGAAGGCCGCATGCACATCCTGGGCAAGATGCGCGATGCGCTGGAAGGCTCGCGCACCGAGCTGTCGGAATTCGCGCCGCGCATGCTCTCGGTCAAGATCAACCCCGAGAAGATCCGCGACGTGATCGGCAAGGGCGGGGCCACCATCCGCGCCCTGACCGAAGAAACCGGCACCCAGATCGACATTGGCGACGATGGCCTCATCACCATCTCCAGCGCCGACCTGGACAAGGCCCGCGAAGCCGAGCGCCGCATCAAGGAACTTACCGCCGACGTCGAAGTCGGCCAAGAGTATGAAGGCCCGGTGCTGCGCTTGCTGGACTTCGGCGCCATCGTGCAGGTGCTGCCCGGCCGCGACGGCCTGCTGCACATTTCCGAAATCGCCAACTACCGCATCGCCAACATCAACGATGTGCTGAAGGTGGGCCAGGTCGTGCGCATCAAGGTCATCGAGGCCGACGACAAGGGCCGCCTGCGCCTGTCCATGAAGGCCATCGGCGGCATCGAGGCCCAGGGCGGCCCGCAAGGCCCCGTCACGGCCAACTCGGGAACCGCCGCCTAAGGCAAATCAGCGAAGAAACCCGGGCGGGGCTGCGGGCAGTATTGCAGCCTCTTCCGGATTACAAATAAAAGCCACGGAGTATCTGTGGCTTTTATTTTGGCGACAGCCGGGGAGTATCGGAGCGGCGACGAATAAGGATTTTGTCGTGGCGTGCTTGCCTAGGGTTTATACCTATTTGCATACGTATGCAATGCATCGAAAGTGGCGCCTGAGCTTTTCTTTACGTGAGATCAGGACAATGATTCGATATTTGAAGCAAGGTAGATCGGGGCAAGTCAAGATGGATGCGGATGCAAAGGTGCGGGCTACCGTCGAAGGCATCATCAAGCACATCGAAGAACAAGGTGATGCGGCGGTACGTGAATACAGCCGCAAATTTGACAACTGGGATCCGGCTGATTTTCGGCTCAGCCAGGCCCAGATCGAAGAGGCCAGGAAGCAGCTGTCGCCGCGCGAGATCGAAGATATAGCCTTTGCGCAAAAGCAGATCCGCAATTTCGCGCAGATCCAGCGCGATTCGATGCTGGATGTGGAAGTGGAAACTCATCCGGGGGTAGTCCTGGGGCACAAGCACATACCCGTCAACGCCGTGGGATGCTATATCCCCGGTGGCAAGTATCCGATGCTTGCCTCGGCTCACATGAGTGTGCTGACGGCCAAGGTAGCCGGCGTCGGGCGAATCGTCTCTACCGCGCCTCCTTATCATGGGGCGCCGCATCCCGCGATCGTCACGGCGATGGCCATGGCGGGCGCCGACGAGATCCTGGTGCTTGGTGGCGTGCAGGCCGTGGTGGCGATGGCGGTGGGCACGCATAGCGTTGCTCCTGTCGATATGCTGGTAGGGCCGGGCAATATGTTTGTTGCCGAGGCCAAGCGCCAGCTGTATGGTCGTGTGGGGATAGATCTGTTTGCCGGGCCTACGGAAACGCTGGTCATTGCTGATGACAGTGTGGATGGCGAGCTGTGTGCGGTCGACTTGCTGGGGCAGGCCGAGCACGGGCCCACTTCGCCCGCCATCCTGTTGACCACGAGCGAGGCACTGGCGCACGACACCATGGCCCAGATCCGGCGGCAGCTCGATAAGCTGCCCACTGCCGTGGTGGCCGCCAAGAGCTGGGCTGATTGCGGGGAAGTCATCGTTTGCGACACTGATGAGGAGATGCTGCAGGTTGCTGACGACCTTGCCTTCGAGCATGTGCAGGTCATGACGCGAGACCCCGATTATTTCCTGAGCAGGCTCACTAATTTCGGCGCGCTGTTCCTCGGGCCACGTACCAATGTGGCATTCGGCGATAAAGTCATTGGCACCAATCACACCCTGCCGACCAATCGCAACGCCCGTTATACGGGTGGCCTGTGGGTGGGTAAGTTCCTGAAGACCTGCACGTACCAGCGCGTGTTGAACGATCAGACCAGTGCCGAGATCGGCGCTTATTGCTCGCGCCTGTGCCACATGGAGAACTTCGCGGGCCACGGCGAACAGGCGAATATCCGAGTACGGCGCTACGGAGCGCAGCCCGATTTGCCATGGTATGAGCCGGTACGGGCCTAGGCACCTGCATGGAATTCGAATTCAAGACGCCTGACTTCCGGCTTGATGGCTTGCGGGCTCTCATCACTGGGGCGAGCCGCGGGATCGGGTTGGCCGCTGCGGTAGCTCTGGCTCGCGCCGGGGCGCATGTGACGCTGGCTGCGCGTTCGCCTGACGATCTGGATGGCGCATGCGAAGCGTTGCGAGCAGAGGGCTGCCAGTGCGACAGCCTGGTGCTCGATGTGACCGACTCCGCGGCTGTGGATCGCTCTCTGGGCGCCGTGCCGCCTTTTCAGATTCTGGTGAATAACGCGGGCATGAACCGCCCCCGGCCGCTGATCGAGCTCGACGATGCCGACATCGATGCGGTACTGAATCTGAATGTAAAGGCCGCTTTCTACGTGTCGCGCGCCGTGGCCAGAATCCTCATCGCCGCCGGTTTGCCAGGATCCTTTATCAATATTTCTTCACAGATGGGGGTAGTCGGCAGCCCGCGTCGTACGCTTTATTGCGCAAGCAAGCACGCGCTCGAAGGCATGACCAAGGCCTTGGCTTGGGAACTTGGCGGGTGCGGCGTACGAGTCAATACTGTGTGCCCTACCTTTATTGAAACGGCCATGACGGCGGATATGTTCCGCGATGCCGAGTTTCGCAAGTGGGTCATCGATAGGATAGCCTTGGGGCGGCTCGGCAGGCTAGATGAAATTATGGGAGCGATCGTGTTCTTGGCCAGCCCGGCGTCGAGTTTGATGACTGGTAGCGCCTTGATGCTGGATGGCGGTTGGAGCGCGGCATGAAGAGCGTGCCGCGAGCCCAGGATGTCGCCAATCTGGCACAAGTGTCACAGTCGGCCGTAAGCCGTACATTCACGCCAGGCGCCAGCGTCTCGGACGATACGCGCCGCAAGGTGCTTGCCGCGGCGCAGAAGCTGGGATACAGGCCCAATGCCCTGGCACGCAGCCTGATCACTCGCCGCAGCCGCATAGTAGCGCTGGTAATGAGCTATCTCGAGAATCAGTTCTATCCGCTGGTGATAGAGAAGCTCTCTCGCAAGCTGCAGGCAGAAGGCTATCACGTGCTGATGTTCATCAGTGAAATGGACGAGGCAGCGGATGGTGTGCTGGCGGAGATCCTGCAATACCAGGTCGATGGAGTCGTCATGGCTTCGGCAATGCTTTCAGAAAGCCTTGCTCAGCGTTGTTCCGACCTGGGGGTGCCGGTCGTGCAATTCAACCGGATCTCGGATCTACGCGGCTTGGCCCGGCACAGTGCCAGCTCCGTGACTTCAGACAACTATGCGGGCGGCCGTCTCGCCGCAAAGTTGTTGGTGGAGCGCGGCTACCGCCACATTGCTTTCTTGGCTGGCCTCGAGGATTCGTCCACGAGCCTCGAGCGCGAGCGTGGTTTCGTCGACGGCTTGGCCGCGTCGGGCTTATCCGTCTTTCGGCGGGCGGTTGGCCGCTATCGCTTCGACGGCGCACAAGAGGCTACGCGCGAACTCTTCGCCCAGGAACCGCCGCCCGACGCGATCTTCGCGGCCAATGACCACATGGCTATTGCCGCTATGGACGTCCTGCGGCTTGAGCTGAATCTGGAAATTCCCAGGGACGTTGGGGTCATCGGTTTCGACGATGTGCCGGAGGCCGCATGGGGATCCTATCGGCTTACGACACTGCGCCAATGCGTGGAGCCCATGGTGGACGCCACGGCCCGCCTGCTATGTGAGCAGATGGCGGCCGAGCTGTGCCCGCGCGATGTCGTGGTGCCCTGTGAGCTGATAGAGCGTGCCTCGATCAGGCAGCGGCAGCGCGGATGACTCCCACTGCTTGTTGCTGGACGGGCACTTGTATTCGTTTTTGTATCACTGCTACAGATAAAGGAGTAAATAAGAAATGAAATTACGATCTATCGGGATTCTTGCTGCTGCTTTCGGCATATTGTCGGCGGCCTCGGTTCCGGCAGCGCGAGCGGCCACGTGGCCTGACACGAGCGTACGGTACATTGTGCCGTTTTCCCCCGGGGGCGTCTCCGATGCCGTGGCGCGTCTGGTCGCTTCCCAGCTGGGAACGCGTTTGGGGCAATCGGTAATCGTGGAAAACAAACCTGGTGTTTCTGGTTTGGTCGGCACCCGGTATGTGGCGCATGCCAAGCCTGATGGCTATACGATCATGGGCGGAACTATTACCACCCATGCGGTGAACCCTTTGTTCATCAAGGCGACGGGCTACGACCCCGTCAAGGATTTCGTGCCGGTGTCTTTGGTCGGGACTGTCAGTAACGTGCTCGTGGTGCGCAAGGACAGCCGCTTCAATACGGTGCGGCAGATCATAGCCGAAGCCAAGGCGCATCCCGATAAACTCACCTATGGGACGGCTGGCTTGGGTTCATCGCAACATTTGTCGGGCGAGCTTTTCCAAAGTATTTCGGGCACGCATTTGCGTCAAATCATGTACAAGGGCGGCTCTCAGGCCATGGTGGACTTGCTCGGCGGCCAGATCGATATGGTATTTGAGACCATTGCGGCGGCTCGTCCGATGATAGATGCGCACAGCGTCAAGGTGCTAGGCGTGACATCGGATCATCCTGTGGCTGACCTGCCCGGGGTGAAGCCGCTGGCCGAACTGGGGCTGCCGGGTTTTGTCATGCAATCCTGGCAGGGCGTATTCGCGCCGGCAGGGACTCCTCGGGCCATAGTTCAGAAACTTAGCAAGGAAATCGGCGAGATCGTGGCGCAGCCCGATGTGCGTACGAAGCTGCTGAGACTTGGCGTTCAGCCCGATGGGCGCGGCATGCAGGCTTTCGGGCAATTCCAGAAAGACGAGATCCGCAAATGGACAGGCATTGTGCAGGCCGCAGGCATCAAACCGCATTGAATTTCCGGAGAAGCGCACAATGCGCCGATTCGGATTCCGTGGCGTGCTGATTTATTGATTCGTGAAGGCGTGTTCGGCAATGCCGCGTATCCGGCAGCCGGCACGCCATACCGCACAACCCCTTGGACTAGAAGAGAGACGATGATGAGCAAGATGGAAGCCGGAATCCTGACCCCTCAATTGATAGAGACGCTGACCTCCGTTGACACCCCCACGATCTGCAACGCCCTGGAAGTCGCCACCGGCACACGATCCAACAAGGGCTTCACGGTGGGGGCTTTCGTTGCAGTGCATCCGGCCATGAAGCCTGTGCTGGGTTTCGCCCGCACGGCTACTTTGCGTACCGCCGTGCCCTATACCGACAGCCCCGAAGTCCTCAAGGCGCGCCGCATCGCGTGGTACGAGCACGTCGAAAGCAAGGGCGAGCCCACCTTGTCGGTGTTGCAGGACATCGATGACGTACCCGGCCTGGGCGCCTTCTGGGGCGAGGTTCACAGCAATGTACTCAAAGGCCTGGGGGTCAAGGGAGTGCTGACCAACGGCGCTGTGCGTGACTTCGGTATGCTGGCGGAAGACTTCCAGATCCTGGCCGGCACAGTGTCTCCCAGCCATGGGTTCGCACAGGTGGTTACTATCGGCGAGCCGGTGGAAATCAAGGGCTTGACAATACACGACGGCGATCTGCTGCATATGGACCGGCACGGTGCCGTGGTGATCCCGCCGGCCATCCTGCCCGACCTGCCGCGCTGCATCGATGTCATGACGGCCAGGGAAAGGCCCTTGATCGAGGCCTCGAAAAGACCGGGCTTTTCGGTCGCGGATCTTAAACGCGCCATGGCCGAGGCCGACGACATACATTGACGATCGGCTGCGGGGCAGGAAGGTAGGCTGGTTTGCCAGGCGAGCCGGGCCGCTTTTCTTGCGGCCGGCGACTTGCGTCCGCTTGCGCGCATGGATCTGGAAAATCATAGGCTCTAGGGAAATTACTTAGTCGAAATTCCTGTTTGCCATGGCCGGCAAGGGCGCTTTAGTGTGTAATATGCATTCGAATGCATTGTTCATGGCACAAGCCGAAAACATGGAGGGCGAGACATGAAAAGAAGGCAATTTCTCGAGGCGGCCGGCGCGCTGGCCGCGGCGGGTCTGGGCGGAATGGCACGGGCTGCGGGGCCGGCACCCTACGGGCTGGCAGCCGGCAAGCCGTATGCGGGAACCCATTTGAAGCTGTTGCTGCCGCCGGCTTCGCAATTCCGTGCGCAGCAGAAACGCCTAGATCAATTCGAAGCCTTGACAGGCATCAAGACCACATACAGCTATGTGCCTTATGGCCAGTTGCTGGACAAGATCACCACCGAGGCAGTCGGGGGAAGCAGCGAATATGATCTGTTCAGCTTCCAGGACAGCTGGATGGCTTCGCTCGTCGGTTATCTGAATCCGCTGGATGCGTCTATTGCTGCCGACAAGCTGGACATGGGGCGTTATCCGGAAGTGTTCCGCGAAGCCTGCATCGTGGGCGGCAAGACGTACGGCCTGCCGATCCGGGCTCATCCGCAACTGCTGTTCTACCGCAAAGACCTGCTGGGCGAGGTGGGCGCCAAGGTGCCGGCCTCCTGGAGCGACATGGTTGCCACTGCCGGAGCCATACAGAACAAATCGGGCATCTCCGGCGTGGCGCTCGATTATGTGAAAGGCAGCGGGTTCCAGAATCTATGGCTGTGGTTCAACTGTCTGTGGGGCCATGGCTCCGACCTGTTCGACGCCGCCGGGCAGCCGCGCTTCAACGATGCCGCCGGCGTGGCCGGCACTCAAGCATATGTGGATGTGCTGCTCAAGGACAAGGTGGCCAATCCCGGATCGAGCCAGTTCAATGAATACGACATGGTCAATTCCATGGCACAGGGCAAGTCCGCCATGATCATGGTCTGGTGGTGGACGTACTCGGTGCTGACCGGCGACCGCTCTCGGCTGAAGCCGGAGCAGGTAGGCTTCGCACCCATGGTGCGGTTCAATGGCGGCAAGTCTCCGACCCTCGCCACGCTCATGCCTTTCGGCATCAGCAAGCAGTCGCGCCACAAGGCCGCGGCCTGGGAATACCTGAAATGGGTGTCGAACCCGGATCTCGAAGTGGAGATCGTATGCGATAAATCCGATCCGCAGACTTCGGATATCGTTGCCACGCAGACGGCCACCTACCTGAACGACAAGGTCAATGCGGTCAACCATGGCCTGCACCGGGTTGCTCTAGAAAGCCTGAAGGGCGCGCGGATTCTGCCCAAGCTCACGATCTGGCCGGAAGTGGCGAGTGTGCTGGAAACCACGATTTCCGAGATCGTCGCCGTCGGCAAGCCGGTCAAGCCGTCGTTGGACGATGCGGCAGCGCAGGTAGCGCGCATTGCACGCCGGTCGGGCCGGCATCGTTCATAGCCACGGATCGGTATCGATGAAAGAGCGCTACCTCAAATACGGCCTGCTCGCTCCGGCCCTGGCGATCTGCGCCGTTACGCTCTTCTATCCGCTGATGCAGTCGTTGATATATTCCGTGCACGATTGGCGGATGAGCCGTTCGCCGGTGGTCGGAGCGTTCGTCGGGCTGTCCAATTATGCGGATCTGCTGCTGCATGATCCGGACTTCCTGAACAGCGCGTGGGTGACACTGGTCTTTACGGTGCCCTCGGTGGCGTTGACCATAGCCGTCGCATTGGCGCTGGCCGTGCTGCTGGCCCGCTCGGGGCGGCTGGAGGTCAACGCCCGCATGCTGCTGGTGATTCCGTTTGCCATGTCTCCCGCATTGATCGGCATTTCTTGGCGCTTCATGCTGAGCCCGGAGTTCGGGGTGGTCGACACCATGCTCAAGCACATTGTTCCGGGTTTGGGCAAGGCCCCGATTCTGTCCGACCCCACGCTGGCCATGGTTGCCCTGATACTGGTGGACGTATGGCACTGGACGCCTTATTTCATGCTGACCTTCATCGGCGCGCTGGCCTCGCTGCCGCAGGAGACCTTGGATGCCGCCCAGGTCGACGGCGCAGGCAGTATGCGTATTTTCTTCGAGATCGTCCTGCCGCAGCTTCGGCCGGTGCTGGCCATTGCGGTTCTGCTCAAGACGATTTTCTCGCTGAAGATGCTCGACCAGGTGGTCACCATGACAGCGGGCGGGCCGGGAGCGGCCACGGAAACCGTGCCCTATCTGGTCTACACCACGGCCTTCCGCTATTACGACATAGGCTATGCTTCGGCCATGGCTTGGTTACTGGCCGTGGTCATGATGGTGCTGGCGCTGGTCTATTCCCGTTTTCTTCTGGGGCGCAAGATATGATGACCAGGACTGCCGTACCCTCGAGAGGCGAGGCCGCGTTGTGGCGCAGGCCGCGCTGGCGCACGATCCTGATATGGCTGGTGGCCATAATCTGGTTTGCTCCGGTAGTGTGGATCGTCGCCACGGCCTTCAAGCCCCGCGCCGATGTGTTCGCGCTGACGCTGCTGTTCAAGCCTACCCTGCACAGCCTGGTCGCGGCGTTCGCGCCTCCCTTCCTGGTAGGCGCGCGGCTATGGAACAGCATACTGGTGACGGCCGGCACGCTGGTCATCGCGCTGCCGGCCTCCACGGTGGCGGCCTATGCATTCTCGCGCTTTCGTTTTCCCGGAGGGCAGATCTGGCCCCTGGTTCTGCTGGCCACGCAGTTCCTGCCGCCGGTGATCATTGTCATTCCCTTGTTCGTCGTGTTCAAGAACCTCGACTTGCTGGACACCCGGTTTGCGCTGATGGTCGTCAACCTGTCGTTCATCGTGCCTTATGCCACATGGATGATCAAGGGTTTCTTCGACGCGTTGCCGCCGGACATGGAGGAGGCGGCACAGATCGACGGGGCTTCGCGCCTGCGCGCCATCTGGGATGTCGTCGTGCCGGTGGCCTTGCCCGGAATTGCGGCCGCCGCGATTTTTTCATTCGTCGTGTCGTGGAATGAATTCTTCTACGCGCTGGTGCTGACGCGCGATCATGCAGTGACTTTGCCAGTGGCCCTGATGAGCGCGCGAACCGAGCAGGGCGATGCATGGGACATCATGGCCAGCATGGGCCTGTTCATCATCGCGCCCATGCTGTTGATCTCGCGTTTCGTGCAGCGGTATTTTGTGAAAGGACTGGTCTCGGGCGCGGTGCGCTGAGCAAAAAGGACGAACCATGGCGGCTGTGAGGCTTGTGGATGTAGAAAAGCGCTGGGGCGATGTGGTGGGGGTGGCGCGTCAATCGCTGGAGGTCGAGGACGGCGAGTTCATGGTGTTTCTGGGGCCTTCGGGCTGCGGCAAGACGACCACCATGCGCATGGTGGCGGGGCTGGAGCTGCCATCGGCAGGAGACATCTGGATCGGCGAGCGTAACGTCACCCAGGCCTTGCCCAAAGACCGGGACGTGGCGATGGTGTTCCAGAATTACGGCCTGTACCCGCACATGACCGTAAGAGAAAACATTGCCTATCCGTTAAAGGTGCGCGGGCTGGCGTCTGCGCAGCGCCTGGCCCAGGTGGAAGAGGTGGCGCACAAGGTCGAGCTGGAACAATTGCTTGACCGCCATCCCCGCGAATTGTCGGGCGGCCAGCGCCAGCGGGTCGCCGTGGCGCGCGCGATCGTACGGCGTCCGCAGGTATTCCTGATGGACGAGCCTTTGTCCAATCTGGATGCCAAGCTGCGCGGTTCGATGCGCGCCGAAATCTGGCGGCTGCAGAAAGAACTGGGCATTACCACTATTTATGTGACTCACGACCAGATCGAGGCCATGACGCTGGCGCATCGCGTAGCCGTCATGAACAAAGGGGTGATTCAGCAGCTCGGCGCGCCCGAAGAGGTCTACAACCGTCCCGCCAATCTGTTCGTGGCGGGATTCATGGGTTCGCCGCCGATGAATCTGCTGCCCGCTCGGCTGCAAGACAGTGTGCTCGAGGTGGCGGGGCAGCGGCTGGCGGGGCTGGTCAATGGCTCATGCGGGGAAGCCGTCGCTGGCATACGCCCCGAAGACATCACTCTGACCTCGCCCGAAGCGGGGCATCTGGCGGGGCAGGTCTATATGTTCGAGCTGACGGGGGAGGCGGTACTGGTTACGGTCGATGTGGCGGGGCAGAAGTTATGCGTGCGCGGCGACCGCAGTCTGCGCTATGAAATCGGCGCGGCCGTGGGCCTGGTGTTCGGGCGGGAGCATCTCCACTTGTTCGATGCATGCAGCGGCAACCGCCTGCCGGGGCGCTAGCATTCGTTCTACCACACCATCGGGATCCATGGATCTTCGCGCCGGTTCCTGTGAAGCGCTGTGGCGCGGCACGATGCTAGCGTGCAATGGGCGCCGAGGAGCGGCTGACCAGCTCACCACGGATGGCCGTATGCTGCGCGGATCGTGATGGGTGGGCGATGCGCTGAACCAGCAACTGGATCGCCTGCCGGGCCATGTGGGTAGTGGGCTGGCGCACCGTAGTCAAACTGTAGCTCGGGCGTTCGGCCTCGGGAATGTCGTCGAACCCGGCAACGGCAATGTCCTCGGGAACCCGCAGACCCAGCTCGTAGCGGCAAGCGTCGATTACACCGAATGCGAGCTGGTCGTTGGCACAGAAAACGCAATCGGGGCGCGCCCCTGCCCGCATGGCCTCGAGAAATACGGTACGGCCGCGATCGTAGGAAAAATCGGTGGCGAGCACTTCTGCCGGGGGGATGCCCTCGCGGCGCAGCTGCTGATTGAACCCGCGGGTGCGCTCCTGGCTGACGGGCGCGTGTTCGGGGCCGCCCACACATAGGAAGTTGCGGTAGCCGGCCTGAACCAGCGCCGCGGCCATGTCGCCTGCACCGCGCAGCTGGTCGGTAGAAATGCAATCGACACGGCCTGCAGGGGGATGACGGTTGAAGAACAGGACGGGTACATGATGGTCGACGAAGCGCTTGACGTCCTGGGCCCGCATATTGGCGCAGCTGATCAAGCCGTCCAGGGGATATTCCAGGGCGCTGTCCAGTATGGAGTGGGCCGATTCGTCGTCTTCGACCGCGAGAAGAATGAGGCGTTGCTTCACCTCTCCCAAGGCTTCGCTGAGCGAGTAGAGCAGGTTTGGGGAGTTGCGCAGGGTGTAGCGGGTGATGATCACGCCGACTGTCTGTGAGCGCCGGGTGATCAGCGAACGCGCCAGGGCATTGGGCGTGTAGCCCAGTTTCTCGGCGACCGCCCGTACATGAGCCCGTGTGCCTTCGGAAATATTGCTGTCAGCCTGAAAGCAGCGTGACACCGTCGACTGGGCCACACCAGCGGCCACGGCCACGTCGTAGGACGTGGCACGCCGGCTGAGTTGAGGTGCTTTGGTAGTCATGAACTGCGTCGCGGGAAAATGAAGCCCCTACTTTACCCGAAGACGGTGGTTTGAAAAACGTTGTCTTTGCGCTTTCATGATTGGATAAATCCTTGCCTGGCATTGCTTCGTTGCGGTATTATGCATTCGAATGCATAAACGCTTCGAAGGCTGTGAAACCAGGCATGGAAAGGACAATATGATGGGGAAAATAGTGGTGGGCAAGGAAGAAGCGGAACACCGGTTGATCCGGCGTGCGGATATGGTCGCTTGCAAGCTGGCATTCATCGATTGCAAGCTGCCGGGATCCGAGCGGAAGGAAAATTATTCGCTGATAGGCCCGGGCGTGACACAGTCGAAGGATCAAGTGGTGAACTTGACCGAGACCCATGGCTTCAGTGTGGGGGCGGCCGCCATGCCTGCGGGCACGGTCAACAATCTGCACATGCACTTCACTGCTGAGGTTTTCATGGTCTATCAAGGCCGCTGGAAGTTCCGCTGGGGCTGCGGCACGGATGTCGCCGAGGTTGACGCGGGGCCGGGCGACATACTCAGCATTCCAACCTGGGTTTTCCGCGGTTTTTCCAACGTCGGGCAAAGCGACGGCTGGATCTTCACGCTATTGGGCGGCGATGATACCGGAGGCATCATCTGGCATCCGTCGGTGCTGGAAGCGGCTGCGGCCCATGGCATGTACCTGACTCGCGGCAACATGCTGGTCGATACGCAGGCGGGCGATCCGATGCCGTCCTCCGAAGAGATCCTGCGGCCTCTGGATGCCGGCCAGGTGGCGAGCTTGCCTCGCTATACGGCTGCAGACATGGATCGACGCATCGTATGGTGCAGTCAGCGGGACTGGTCGAGGTCGGCCTTGCTGGGCAGTATTGCCCAGCAAGGCTGCGAGCTGGCACCCGCGCTGGGCTACGGTATCACCGAGAGTCGCGACCAGGTGCCAGGCGTTTCCAATCCCCACGGTTTTTCGGTGGAGTGGATGCGCTTGTCGGCGGGGGCGTCGTCGGGCCGCTTCATGTTGCGGGAAAAGCTCGTGATATTCGTTATGAGCGGCAGCATCGACCTGGTTCTGAACGATGCGGATTCAGCGTTGCGGATCACCGTGGATGCGCAGGACATGTATTCGGTGCCTGCCGGTGCCTGGCGGGAAATCCGCTGTGCCGGCAATACACCGGCGGAAATCATTCTGGCGGTGGCGGGCGATCATCGCAAGCGGGTAGTTTGGCCGCAAGAGGTGCTGGATGAAGCCCAGGCGGCTGGATATGTGCTGGATCCCAATGGCTATATCGCTAGCTTGGACATGCTGCCGCCCACGGCCCTGGGCGTGGGTGTGGCGGCCGACACCTTGATTGCGTAAGGGCGGCGGCATCGGAGACTCGCCATGGAAAATCCTCCCGTTCTGCTGTTGCCCGGAACGCTCTGCGATGCGCAGGTATGGGCTCCCTTGATGGCGCGATTGCCGCTTCGGGATGCGCAAACGCCCGTGCTGCAGGGGGCGAGGAGTGCAGCGGCAATGGCCGCAGCGCTGCTGCGAACGGCTCCGGCGCGGTTTGCCCTGGTCGGGTTTTCTCTGGGGGGAATCGTGGCCTTGGAAATGGCCGCCCAGGCGCCCGGCCGTGTCGCGGGCCTGGCTCTGGTCGCGGCGAATGCGCGGCCGGATCCACCCGATAATGCTGCCCGCAGGCGTGCCGCAGTCGCTGCCGCCGTGCGTGACGGTGTGGCGTTGCATGTGGCACGGGATTTGTGGCCCATGTATGTCGCCGCCGCCCATAGTCGAGACGATGCGTTGCGCGGGCTTGTTTGCGATATGGCCGAGCGCCTGGGCGCTGGAGCATATGCAGAGCAGGCAGAGATCGCGATCGATCGTGCCGACAGTCGGCCGCGCCTCGGCACGATCGATGTGCCGGCCTTGATCGTCAGTGGCGCCGAAGATGCGCTGAATCCACCAGACCGGCAGAGGGAGTTGGCATCGGGGATCCCGGATGCGGTTTGGGTGGAATTGCCGAACACCGGCCATATGGTGCCGCTGGAGGCGCCCGTGGAGTTGGCCGAGGCCATTTTGGCATGGCTGGCCCGGGTACGCGGCTTTTGATGCAGCCATGTGGTGCAAGCACAGGAGCAGGCCATGGAAATGAGATTATTGGGCGGTTCGGGGCTGGAGGTGTCCGCTATCGGAATGGGATGCAACAGTTTTGGCACCAAGCTCGACGGGGCCGGAGTGCGCGAGGTGGTTCACTGCGCCCTGGATCTAGGCGTGACCTTGTTCGATACGGCCAATATCTATGGGGCAGGCGGCGGCTCGGAAACTTTGCTTGGAGCGGCATTGGGAGCGCGGCGCCAGCAGGCGGTGCTGGCCACCAAGGTGGGCATGCCAATGTCGCCTCGACGCAATGGGCCGGACAATTCCCGCAAGGAGATCATGCGTGAAGTCGAGGCCAGCTTGAAGCGCTTGGGCACGAGCTGGATCGACCTGTACCAGATCCATTATCCCGATTCGCATACTCCCGTAGAAGAAACCTTGCGGGCTCTGGACGATCTGGTGCGGCAGGGTAAGGTACGGTATATCGGTTGCGGAAATTTCAGCGGTGATCAATTGCTGCAGGCTGCGGACTGTTCGAGACAGGAGCAGTGCTCGCGTTTCATTGCGTGCCAGGCGGAGTACAACTTTTTGTCGCGCGAATGCGAGACGGCGCTTGTTCCGGCAGCGCTGCAGTCGGGCGTGAGTATCATGCCTTATTTTCCATTGGCCACGGGCATGCTGTCTGGATCCATCGTGCCGGGCCGCCCGCTGCCGGCCCGCAGCCGGCTTGCCAAGGATCCGGGGGTGCGCGAGCGCTTCTGGACTATCCGCAATCAAAAACTACTCGCCGGCCTTTTTGACGCGGCTCGGCTGATGGCGCGCCGCGTGCCCGATCTGTCGCTGGCCTGGCTGCTTTCGCGGCCCGGCGTGACATGTGTCATCGCCGGAGCTACCAATGTCGCCCAAGTGCAGGACAACGCCGCCGCTGCGCAGCGTCCGCTGAGCAGCGACGATCTTGCATTGCTGGACAGCGTGTGGCGCAGTGTCGGGCCGCCGCTTACTCCGGCTTGATACCCGCCTTCTTGATGATGTCGCCCCACTTCTTCGATTCGGCGATCTGGAACTGCATCAGTTCGGCCGGGGTGGTGGTGATTGCTTCGGCGCTGGTGTTGGTGTAGTAGGTCTTGACGACCTGCGACGCAGAGGCCTTGATGAACATCTGGTTCAGGCGCTGCTGCAGTTCCGGCGTAGCGCCCTTGGGCAGATAGGCCGCTGTCCAGTACGACATGTCGTAGCCCTTGACGCCGCTTTCGCTGACCGTGGGCACGTTGGGCGCCGAAGGCAGGCGCTTCGTGCCGCTGACCGCCAGCGCGCGCAGCTTGCCGCCGTTGATCTGCGGCAGCGCAGTGGAGGCGTCGGCGAACATGAAATCTATCTGGCCGCCCAGCAGGTCGACGATGGACTTGGGGTTGCTGGTGTAGGGCACGTTGACGATGTCGGTTCCGGTCATTTGCTTGAGCAGCTCGCCGGCGACGCGGCTGGATGAACTGCCGCTGCCGAAGTTCAGCTTGCCGGGCGCCTTCCTGGCTGCGGCAAGCAGGTCGGACACCGATTTGTAGGGTGATTTGGGGTTCACCAGCAGGAACATATAGCCCTTGGCCAGCAGGGTGATGGGCGTGAAGTCCTTGACGGGGTCGTAGGCCAGTTTCTTGAACAGGTGCTCGTCGGCCGCCTGGGTGGTGTTGGTGGTCAGCATCAAGGTATAGCCGTCGGCCGGGGCCCTGGCCACATACTGGGCGGCGATCATGCCGCTGGCCCCGCCCTTGTTCTCGACCACGACATCGGCGCCGAATTCTTCGTTCAGGGCCTGGGCGTAGGCGCGCGCCTGCTGGTCGGTGCCGCTGCCAGCGCCGAATGGCACGATCAGGGTGATGGGTTTGCCGGAAGCGGGGTAGGCGGCGGCCGCACAACTGGTGGCGGCTGCGAAACCCAGGCCCAGCCCGAGGCTCAGCACCGCGATGGCCCGCAGGCCGGCTCGGCGTGCGGGCTGCATGGGCTCGTCTTGGTTCGCTGCGGTGGCTCGTTGCCGGCGGGCATGTATCGATATTTGCTTCATCGGGTCTCCTTGTATCTTCCCTTTAGTGCAGAATTTCGGCGCGCACTACGTGGCGCCGTTCAGTGTGCTTGAAGCCCGAAGGGCTGAGGCAGCGCGGCCCGGCTAGCGGCCTTTACTGTACGCGCCAGCGTGTCAGCGTGCCGCCGCGCATCAGCTTTCCGGGCAATGGATGGCCCACGAGTTCTTCAGCGTAGCGCGCGCATTCGGCCAGTGCGTCCAGGTCTACGCCGGTTTCTATGCCCATTTCCGCGCACATGAATGCCAGGTCTTCGGTACAGATGTTGCCGGCCGCGCCCTTGTGGCCGGCGAATGGGCAGCCGCCCAGGCCTGCGCAGGAGCTGTCGAAAGTGTCGATGCCGAACTGCAGGCCGATCAGGGCGTTGGCCATGGCGGTGCCGCGTGTATCGTGCAGGTGCAGGCCCAGGCGCAGTTCGGGCCATTTCTCGCGCAGGGCGCCCAGCAGCGTGGCCACGGAATTGGGGTTGGCCCAGCCCACGGTGTCGGCCAGCCGCAGTATCGGCAGCTGCAAGCCGTAGCTCTCGACGAAGTCCAGCAGCTGCGCAACACGCTCGACGACGCGAGCAGCCGGGATTTCGCCTTCCAGGTTGCAGCCGAAGGCGGTGGTGACGATACCGCCCGACAAGGGAATATTGTGCTCGATGCAGTAATCCAGCGTGGCGCGCTGTTCTTGCAGCGATTCTTCGACGCTTCTGCCGTTGTTGCTAAGCGAAAAGGCGTCCGAGCCGCTGGTGCGCACATAGCCTTCGGTGTGCAGGGGCGTTTGCAGCGCGCGCAGCAGGCCGCGCTGGTTCAGCCACAGGCCGGTGTAGTGCACCCCGTCGCGCTGGCGGATGGCGCCCGCCACCTCTTCGGCATCGGCCATGGTGGGCACGCGACGGGGATTCACGAACGACACGCATTGGATTTCGGTCAGGCCCGTGTCGGCCAGCATTTCTATGAAGCGCACCTTGTCGGCGCTGGCGATCGGCCCGGGCTCGATCTGGAAGCCTTCGCGCGGCCCTTCTTCGTGGATGTGGATACGGCGGGGCAGATCAGACATGGTCGTCTCCTGTGGGGTTGGGCGGCAGATCGAATTCGGCATTGTGCTGGCCCAGCCGCGGCGCCGGGCCGCGGCGTCGCGGCCGCGCGCCGTCCACCGTAAACGGCAGGGCGGTAAGGCGGAAGTCTTCGCCGGGAACTTCCTGCAATTGGCTCAGGGCGCGCACCTGCGGATGGCTGAGCGCCTCGGGAATGGTATGAATGGGGGAACAGGGCACGCCCGCGGCTTCGAAGCGGGCCAGCCAGTCGGCGCGGGTACGCAAGCGCAGCAAGGGAATGATTTGCGCCAACAATTCGCTTTTGTTGCGCAGCCGCGCACGATTGGTGGCATAGCGCTCGTCGGCGGCCCAATCGTCGCGCTCCAGTTCGTGGGCGAACTTGGCGAACAAGCGGTCGTTGCCGCAGCATATCAGCAGGGGCGCGTCGGCGGTTTCGAAGGCTTCGTAGGGTACAAAGCCCGGGTGTCCCGAGCGGTGGCGTACCGGCTGCTTGCCTTCATTGGTGTAAGAGTCGGCTTTCTGGCCTGTCCAGAGCATGGCCGTTTCCAGCAGCGAGGCGTCGACGACGCCGCCCCGGCCGGTGCGGTGGCGCCGCTCGAGCAGGGCCAGCGTACTGATCACCGCCCACATGCCCGTACCTTGGTCGCACACCGATGCGCCAGTGCGCATGGGCGGGTCGTCGGGGCCGCCGTTGATGCTGGACAGCCCGCTGAAGGCCTGCACCAGGGGCTCGTATCCGGGGCGCGCCGCCATGGGCCCGGCGTGGCCGAAGGCCGAGATCGCGCAATAAATCAGGCGCGGATGCCGCGCGCACAGCGCCGGCCCGTCTATGCCGAGGCCGGCCGTGACCCCCGGGCGCAGGTTGTGCACCAGGATATCGGTTTGCGCGGCCAGGCGCTCGAAGGCGGCCATGCCCGCGGCCGACTTCAGGTCTATGGCCACCGATTTTTTGCCGCAGTTGAAGACGTGGAAGTTCAGTGCGTCGCCATGGCGAAAGGCCGGGCCCATGCGGCGCGCGTCGTCGCCGCCGTCGGGGCGCTCGAGTTTCACCACTTCGGCGCCCAGATCGGCAAAGATCGCGCCCGCGAAAGGCCCGGCCAGCACCTGGCCGAGTTCCAGCACGCGTATGCCTTCGAGTATTCCGCTCATCGGCTTCGGTAAGCTCCGTTCAGTGTGCGGCGGGCCGGCGCGCAGGTTTGTGCGCCGCATGTCCGCAGCTGCCCACATGCCATTTTGGCGCGTGTCGGTTGATATGTGAATTAGAATGTTTTTATATGTTTGATAACTTGAATGGATCAATGCGCCATGAAAGTCAATTTGACGCTGCAGCAGCTCGAGGCCTTTGCCACGCTGGCGACCACACGCAATTTCCGCGCCGCCGCCCAGGCGCTGCATGTATCGCAGCCAGCCCTGAGCCGCACCATCAAGCTGGTCGAGGGGGTTGTCGGCGCCCAATTGTTCGACCGCGACACGCGCCACGTCAGTATTACGCCGGCCGGCGCCGAACTGCTGCCGATCGCACTGCGTATTCTGGACGATTTCAACAGCGCCTTCAGCGAGTTGTCACAATTCCTGGAGGGGCGCAGCGGCCATATTACCGTGGCCGCGCTGCCGTCGGTGGGTATTGCGCTGCTGCCCAATGCCATCGCGGCATTCCGTCGCCAATACCCGCAAGTCAGCTTTTCCCTGCTGGAAGGCCCGGCCGAGGTGCTGCGCGGCCATGTGAACGAGGGCCGGGCTGACTTCGCCATCGGCGTGCCGTCCGAGCCGGACGCCGCGCTGCGCTACTTGCCGCTGCTGGACGACCCTTTCGTGCTGCTGTGTCACCGCGACGACCCGCTCGCCGCCCAGGCGTACGCGCCCTGGTCGGCGTTCGCCTCGCGGCCCTTCATAGCCAGCATGCCCGGCAGCAGCATCCGCCCCATCACCGACGCCGTATTCCTGCAGAAAGGCATGCATATCGTGCCGGCGCTGGAGGCCCCGAGCATCGCCGCCAACGGCGCCCTAGTCGCCGCCGGCCTGGGCGTGTCGGCCGTGCCGCGGCTGGCTCTGCACCTGACCAAGAACGAGGCGCTGGCCCCGGTGCCGCTGCAGCGGCCCGCCGTATCGCGCTCTATAGGCCTGGTCACGCGCATCGGCCGCTCGCTGTCGCCGGCTAGCCAGACCTTCATGGATGCTTTGATCGAAAGCATACGGGCGCTTTGAGCAATCGGGTTCCGTTGCCGGCCTGGCGGATCCGCCGGGCAAATTTCCCCGATCACCCTGATTGTTTTACTGTTGCAGTTTTCTACTATCCGCACGCTTTCCATCCACTTGGAGCCAGGAATGAATGACATCCAACAACGCATCGCGTCCAGTTTCGACGCGCAGGGGCTCATGCAGACCCTGGGCGCCCGGCTGGCGCACGTACAAGACGGAGAGGTGCAGATCGCGCTCGACTACGCCGGGCATCTGTCGCAGCAGCATGGCTTCATGCATGCCGGCGCCATCACCAGCATCGTCGACAGCGCTTGCGGCTATGCGGCGCTTACCAAGGCGCCCCCCGACAGCGAAGTCGTCAGCGTCGAATTCAAGGTCAATTTCCTGCGGCCTGCGCTGGGCGACCGCTTCCTTGCCATCGGCAAGGTTCAGAATGCCGGGAAGTCGCTCACCGTGTGCACCGGCGAGGTTCGGGCATTCAAGGGTGACGACGCTGCTTCTTATAAGGTGATAGCCCTGATGCAGGCAACCATTGCCAATGTGGCGTACGGCGCAAATAAATAAGGGCGCTCTTGAGGCCGCCCGCCAATTGCCGCGTGCCGCACGCTGCCAGCCCAAAGGCGCGCAATGGCGCAGCCCGGATATGGTAGGCTAATGCCCCAGGAAAATTCCCGCTAAACCAGGAAGCGCTGCCGGGGCTCTACGGTCTTTGTATTGCAACTTCTCCAGCGCGGCTTCCGAACGGAGATCATATGTCGCTCAAGCTTCACGTCATTATTTGCAGTACCCGGCCCGGTCGCGTCGGGCCTTCGGTGGCTGCCTGGTTCCACGAATATGCCAAGGCGCACGGCGGCTTCGATGCCGAATTGGTCGATCTGGCCGATTTCAATCTGCCGATTTACGATGAGCCGGTGCATCCGCGCATGCAGCAATATGAACACGAGCACACCAAGCGATGGAGCCAAAGCGTGGCCGCCGCCGATGCCTACGTGTTCGTCACCCCTGAATACAACTACAGCCCACCGCCGTCGCTGGTCAATGCACTGGACTACGTATATCGCGAATGGAATTACAAGCCTTGCGGCTTCGTAGGCTACGGTGGCGTCTCGGGCGGCGTACGCGCCGTACAGATGGCCAAGCTGCACGCCACCACCCTGAAAATGGTGCCCTTGGTCGAGGGCGTCATGGTGCCCATGGTTGCCAGCCATATCAATGACAGCGGCGTCTTCGGGTCGAACGAGCTGATCGACGCTTCGGCCAAGACCATGCTCGACGAACTGGTGCGCTGGGCCGAAGCGTTGCGGCCGCTGCGCTCGTAAATGCGCAGGCTCGCCATTCCTGATCATGCTTATCGGGATGGCGAGTACTAGTCGCTGGCTTTGATGAAATCCGCTGCCCCGATAATGGGGCAGAGTCTTAGCCGACTCTAATCGAATGCGCCGATCCCCCGATAGTGTGGAGTAGGGCCCAATTGGCTTGTAATTAATCGCTGTGATGTATCTTTGAGGAGTCGGCTAAGTGGGCAGTATGTCTGGTGGAATCATCCTGGTTGTTGCATTTGCGCTTGCCTTTGCCATTTCAAGGTTGATCGTCAAGCGTCGTGCGGCAAATGCTGCCGCACAAGAGCGATTGCGTAACGAGCAGCTCAAGCGCAGCATGCCCCCGCCTGGCCCTTCGAAAAATAAAAGCAAAAGGCGTCGGGAGGAGCGAATGAAGCGCTAAGTCTATTGACTTAGTAATGGTGCCCGAGACCGGAATCGAACCGGTACGCCTTGCGGCGAGGGATTTTCTTCCCGCTACGGCTTTCGCCGCCGGCGCGTGATGCGCCGTTCGTGGGCTGGAGCACGCCTTCACCATGGCCTTGCGGCTGTAGGTGCCCGCCGTCTGCTCTCTACACCTTCCCGGCCTTGCGGCCGGGCTTGGCTCGGCGTTGGCTCGGATGCCAAGGCATCCAGGGCGTTCACCGACTTTGACGGGCGTCACTTCGGGCGTTTCCCCCCGAAGGCTCAAATTGTTCAAGTCCCTTGTGTCTACCAATTTCACCACTCGGGCGTGGCCGGTTGCGCCGACCGTGCTGCCACGGGCGCAAGAGGCAAGATTGTGGCACGAAGCGCCATTTCTTGCATGGCATGCGGCAAACGGGCGCCGGGGGTATTTTAGTCGAGAGAAATGTTACAGGCCTGTGTCTCGGTGATTTGCCGCAGAACCGGCCTGGCCGTGCAGCGATATGGGCATCGATATGGGCCATCGGATCGGGCTTTGAAACCGATCGAAATGGATAGACATTGATGTGCCCGCATCTTGTGCCCGTGAGCCGCGCTACTTGGGTAATATATTCAGCTCGTTGTAGGGTTCTGGCCGAGCCGCCGGCTGGCAACTGCTGTCGGCCGTCAGTGTTCCCCACGAAAAATCCGAAAACTGATCACTAACCCCAACAGGAAATACCGGCAGTGAATAACTTCTTGCACCGCTATGCCACGCCCTTGACCACGGGCTTCTTCATTGTCTCGACTATTTCCGGGGTCGCATTGTTCTTTCATTGGCAGTCGGGCCTGTTTCATTCCATGCATGTATGGCTCAGCATGGTCTGGCTCTTGCCTTTCGTGTTCCATGTCTGGAAAAACTGGAATTCGCTGCTGGGCTACATTCGGCGCAAGACTCTCGTCATTCCTGTCGTGTTCAGCATTGTCGTGGCTCTGCCCTTCGCTTATGCGGGGGCAAAAAACCAACGGCGTGGCGGTAATCCGGCATTCCAGGCTGCGGCCGTGATGACCCAGGCCCGGGTGGCGGATCTGGCGCCGGTTCTGAAGACCACGCCGGACGCCTTGATCACGGCATTGAAGAGCAAGGGGTATCAGGCCGAATCCGCCGATCAAACGCTCAGCGCCATTGCCGAGACGTCGGGCAAGCGGGCGGTCGAAGTGCTGGCCGCGGTATTGCCGGCTCGTAAACGATAAGAACGACAAGCCGATCCGGGATACGCCGATGCCGCCGCCGGGCCCTACGCCCGGGCGCTTCAGTGTTCGTATTCCAGCGGCTGCAGCACCAGCTCGAAAGTTACCAGCACCGGATTGGCACCGCGGCGCAGGCGTCCGCGCGTGGTAGTGCCGGTATAGTCCACCAATGTGACGTCTATCGTGGCGCAGGGCCGTTCGTCGGCGCCGGGTTCGACCACGCCGTGCTCGATATACAGTTCTGTGGCGATGGGCTGCACCGTACGTCCGTCGTCGAACGTGGCGCCGATCAGGCTGCCCACGCCTCCGCGCAGGGCCGCGCGCCGTATGCCGCGCTGTGAGCACAATGATTCCAGCGCGGCGCAGAAGTCCTGGTTGGGGCGAACCTGCAGCACATAGACCTCGGCCGCCTCGGTGTCGGATATCGGCTCCGCGGCGCGTGGCTGAAACAGCGAAAAATTCGTTTCCGCGTCGGGCGCCACCTCGAAGCGCGCGCCGTGCAGCAGTGTGGCCGTAACCCGCAGCGGCAGCGCCAGCACCGCCTCGTCGGGCAGCACATGGCCGCAACGCTCTGTGCCGTCGGCTTCCGTCCAGAGTGCGTGGCAATGCAGCCAAGGCGCGCCGTCACGCCAACCGTAGGTAATACGCCCGCCGCGCAGGCGTGTAGGCCCTGCGGGCGCCTGGTAGCGCCGGCTGTAATACACCGCGTGCTCGGGAGTCTCGGACATGGCCGGCAGCACGTACGCCAGTTGCTCGAAGACGCCTTCGTGCAGTTCCAGCACCGCGCTGTCGGCCTGCTGCGGCTCGAGTGTCCGGGCGATGGCCTGCAGCAGCGGCACGCCCGCCGGCAGATCCAATTCCATGATATGGGCTGTGCTGGCCACGCATTGTGTGCGTTCGGCTTGCGCCGGGCCGGGGTGTTGAATGTGGCGCATTGCGGGGTGTCTCCTGATCGGTATCGATGCGTCAGTTTGCCAAGTGTATTCGGCTATATGTCATTTTGCCTGTATGGGCTTATAGCATCTATTTTGACGGCTCCTGGCAGCTATAGGACTGGTCGGAGTTGGCGCGGACTACCTTTTGCAGCAAGTCTATGAGCTGCTGGTACTCGCCGGCATCGAGCGCATTCGTCAGGCTCTGGATCGCGTGGCCGGCAGCCACATGGGCCTGGCGGGAAACACTGCGGCCATGGTCGGTGATGCTAACCAGGCGCTTTCGCGTGTCGTTGGCAACGATCTTGCGCTTGACGAACTGCTTGCGCTCTAGGATTTTTAGAACCAGCGTATTAGTCGAGCGATCGAGGCCCAGGGCGCCCGCCAGCTCTGTCTGGCCCATTTCTCCCGCCATGTCCAGCACGAACAGATAGTCGTACTGGCGCGCTGTCAGGCCCAGTTCCGAGCAGGACTGTTCAAAGGCTCCGGATGTGTGCTGTAGACAGCGTCTGAGCAGGAATCCAGGGCGTTGCCACAGACGCTCGATGATCTGATCGATACTGACGCTTGCCTCGGGGGCGGCGGAGAGGTCGGTCTTCCTGCCGATGGCATCGTTCTTTCTGGTCATGTCGAGCCTGAATCCTATCAGTGGAAATGAATACGGCGTTTGTCCGGATTGTAAGGCGCTATTTACTTTTGTTTCCTTGGTGCCGTGCTCCATGAATGAGTGCTGGCAGATGAAAACTTGCGTCGAAAACCAGTTGACAGGGCATCAAGTTCAGAATAATAATCAGATATCAAACAATCAGATATCAAACAAAATATAAGGCATAGTGCCGCTGGGATGATGAAGATGGAGTCGACGAAAAGCATTCAACGCAAGCCGGCCAAGTTTGGTGAGCCGGTTGTCGACCCGGCAGCCTGGCTGCCAGCTGATCTCGCTGCCACTGACGAGTGGATGCATGATTGGAACGCTACAGAGCTGCGGGCGCTGCAGGATATGGCGCGAACCGTGCGGCGCCGCATAGGCGATGATCCTAATGGCTTGCTTGCTTTGGATAAACAAGCATTTGATCTGGGGCCTTGCGAATCTGTTGTGCGCAAGGCTTTTACCCTGCTGCGAGACGGCCCGGGGCTGGCTCTGTTGCGCGGGCTGCCGGTACAGGAAATGGATCCCGTGGATGTCGCCATTATTTATTGGGGCATAGGCCGTCATCTTGGGCAAGCCAGATCCAATAACCCTGGCGGAGATATGCTCGGTCATGTGACCGATCTTGGTAAAACCCAAGCCGATCCTACCAGCCGTGGCTACCAGACGCGCGAGGCCATGGACTACCACTGCGATCAGGCCAGTATCGTCGGCCTGATCTGCATTCGCGCAGCATGCAGCGGAGGCCTATCGAAAATAGCCAGCTCGGTTTCGGTATACAACGAATTGTTGCGTCGCTCGCCCTCCAGTGTCGAGATACTGAGCAAGCCCTTGTGCTGGACCAAGCATGGCGAGGTTGATCCCGGGGAGCCTGGGTTTTATGAAAGTGCAGTATTCAGTGTGCTCGACGACATGCTGTGTACGTCATTTGGCCCTAAGCACATCTACAAGGGACATGATCTGCCCGAGGCACCTGATCTGACACGTCAGCAGCGGTCGGCCATAGGTTTGGCCGAAGACATCGCGGAAGAACTGCACTACGAAATGGAGCTGCTCCGGGGCGACATGCAATTTCTGAACAATTATGTCGTGTTGCATACCCGTACCGCGTACCAGGATTGGCCCGAGCCTGAGCGTAAGCGCTTGCTCTGGAGGCTGTGGCTTTCGGCTCCTGATCTCAGGCCCGCGACAGCCTACGTCAAGCAATGGGATGCAGGCATTGTGCTTGGCTCGACGCAGGAACGGATCTTACTGTAGCCGTCCAAAATGTTGCCTGCCATTGGTGTATAGGGCGAGTCCCGGCCATGCAGACATTATTCTCGAAATATTGCGTGCGCCGCGGTGAATTGAACACTGCGGCCATGACGTGGCGCCTCGGCTGTCGAGGCATTAATCAAAAACAAGGAGGCGAATATGGATTGGATCAAACGCATCGTCGCAATGCCGATTTTTGCATTGTGCCTATGCGCGGCGACCTTTCAGTCTGTGGCGCAGGGGGGCCATTATCCCGACAAGCCCATACATTGGATAATTCCTAATGCCGCTGGTGGCGGCACTGATGTATTGGCGCGGCTATTGGCACAGTCCATCGGGCCTGCGCTGGGGCAGCCCATCGTCATTGAGAACAAGCCCGGGGCGGCCAGCATGATAGGTGCGGGAATCCTGGCGCGCAGCAAGCCCGATGGCTACACCATGCTGACCGGAGACAACGCCACGTTCGCCACCAACGAGCATCTATACGAGCACATTTCGTACAACCCAGCGAAAGATTTCAGCTACGTAAGTCTGATAGCACGCTTCCCGCTCGCGCTGATTGCCAGGCCTTCGTTCCCTGCTTCGAATATCCGGCAGCTCATTACCTATGTCAAAGCGCATCCCGGCAAGGTGACTTTTGCTACGCCAGGTGTGGGCCTTCCACATCATCTGGCCATGGAGCTATTTATGCAGCGCGAGGGTTTGAACATGGTGCATGTGCCCTACAAGGGGTCGCCTGCAGCGATACAGGCCATGTTGGCGGGCGACGTGGACGTGATGTTCGTGGATCTGGCCAGCGGCTATCCATTTATCGCCGAGGGTAAGGTGAAGGCTTATGCGTTGGCCTCCGCGCATCGGTTTCCAACCCTTCCAGAGCTGGCCACCATGAGCGAGGCCGGAATCCCCAACTTCGAGGTTTATGCCTGGCAGGGGGTGGTAGTGCCGGCAGGAACCCCAGCGCCTGTCGTTGCCCGCTTGAACAAAGCCTTGCACGCGGCTGTGAACGATCCATCGGTGCACAAGCACATGATAGACCTTGGGGTAGAACCTATTACGAGTTCGCCTCAGGAGTTCTACGACTATGCACGATCGGAGTCTAAGCGCTGGGGAACGCTTATAGCCGAGAAGAAATTGCGGGCGCAGTAAGAACGGCACATCTAAAGGAAATATCCGTGAATGAAATACAAATGCTGATAGGTGGAGTCCGGGCAAGTGCTGTGGGCTGTTCGACCTTTGATCGCTGCAATCCTCTGGACGGCTCTGTGGCCACCCGTGCGCCGGCCGCTCAGGCGGAAGATGCCCGCGCGGCAGCTGATGCCGCTGCGGCGGCGTTCCCTGCATGGGCAGAGGTGGGGCCGAGCCAGCGCAGGCGGTTGTTGAATGCGGCGGCTGGGTGTCTGGAGTCCATGGAAGCCGCATTTGTCGGCACTATGGCACAGGAAACGGGGGCAAGTTCCGCATGGGCGGGATTTAACGTGCAACTCGCGGCGAGCATATTGCGAGAAGCCGCCGCTCTGACCACGCAGGTGGGCGGAGATCTGATACCTTCGGACGTGCCCGGCAGCCTTTCTATGGCCATGCGTGTGCCGGCCGGCGTCGTTCTTGGCATGGCGCCATGGAATGCCCCGGTCATCCTCGGCACGAGAGCTATTGCGATGCCGCTGGCTTGCGGCAATTCCGTGATTCTCAAGGGATCGGAACTTTGTCCGGCCACTCATGGGCTGATTGTCGAGGCCTTGTCGCTAGCCGGCCTGCCCGCCGGTGTCGTCAATTTCGTCACGAATGCCCCGGCGGATGCTGCCGCAGTCGTCGAGGCCATGGTCGCTCATGCGGCGGTCAGGCGCGTCAATTTCACCGGATCCACGCGGGTCGGCCGCCTTGTTGCCGAGGCTTGCGCCCGCCATCTGAAGCCTGCGGTGCTTGAGCTGGGAGGCAAGGCGCCATTGCTCGTGCTGGAAGATGCCGATATCGAAGCCGCTGTCGATGCGGCCATCTTCGGCGCCTTCGCTAATTCAGGCCAGATATGCATGTCGACCGAACGCATCATTGTCGATGCACGGGTAGCCGACCGGTATGTGCAGCGGCTGGGTGCCCGTGCCGTTGCGTTGCCTGTGGGCGACCCACGCCAGGGGCCGGCGGTGCTTGGCCCGGTTGTGGATCGCGGCACGGTTGATCGCTGCAACGAGCTGATCGATGATGCGCTGGCCAAGGGCGCGCGGCTGGTTTGCGGCGGCAAGAGCGATACGCTGCTCATGCCGGCCACGGTACTCGATCAAGTTACACGCGATATGCGAATCTATCACGAGGAAAGCTTCGGCCCGGTAAAGCCGGTAGTGCGTGTCGATGGGCTGGAGCAGGCCATCGAGTGCGCCAACGACAATGCCTACGGCCTCTCGGCTGCAGTATTTAGCCGCGACCTCGCCCAAGCCTTTCAGGTGGCGCGGCGTGTCCAGTCCGGTATATGCCACATCAATAGCGCTACGGTGCATGACGAAGCGCAAATGCCATTCGGTGGGGTGAAGAATTCTGGCTATGGACGCTTTGGCGGCAAGGCTGGAATCGACGCGTTCACGGAACTGCGGTGGATCACGATGCAGACCACGGCCAGGGGGTACCCCTTCTAAGGTTTGCGCTGTGCCGAGGGCTTTACTCTCTTTTTATGCCTGGACATGGCCACGTAGTGGCCCGTTTCGTCGTTGTTCAGGAAGGATGCGGCCGCTTCCATTCGTATGAATCGCACGGCGGTATGTGTTTGATGATTGATTCGCGCACATTATTCTGCATCGCGATCCGATTGTGTCGGCACTCTCGCCTATGGACGCTGGCCTGCTATCTGATGGCGGCCGTCTGACGGCGTAGCTAATAAAAAATCGCTATTCAATACGCCCGTCAAATTCAGGGCAATTCGAACCGTCCATCGCGTGAACGTTTCTTGACTTTCATTATTTACAGGGAAGGCTTCGTGTGGAAGAATTTTCATTATATAAATTATAGAACACAAGTCCTAAATAATAGGAAATAAAGAAAAATGGATATTTGCTGTGATTTGCTTGATATGACTGCCGCACGGTTGCGGCAAACGAGTATTCAGTGTTTTTGTCCAACTTGTACTCGAGCGCTTTTATCAATTTTGATTGCTGGACGTTAGGAGACTATCTATGAAGAAACTGGAGATCCGCCGGCTTGCCGGAGCTATGGGGGCAGAAATACTTAATGTCGATTTAGCTAATGTCGATGAAGAAACTTGGGAGGCGATACACGATGCCTATTTACAGCACATCGCTATTTTTTTTCCCAATCAGCAGCTTGACGTAGGGCAATTCCGGGCATGGGGAATGCGGTTCGGAAGCTTGGATACCCATCCGTACCTCAAGCCAATAGAGGGTTTTGCGCCAGTGCATGAGTTGTACAAGGGCCCCGCGGACAAGGTTGTATTCGGTGGAGAGTGGCATGCTGATTTCACTTTTCTCCCTGTCTATCCTCAAGCGATATCGTTGTACGCGCAGATCACTCCAGCGTATGGCGGGGACACTCTTTATGCGAATAGGTATCTGGCATACGAGACCTTGCCCCAGAGGTACAAGGATCTATTGGAGTCGATGGAAGCGGTATTTTCTATTACTGATTTCTATGAAGGTAATGTGCAGCTGATGCGCAATAAGATCGGCAAGCAGGTGTCGGGGGGCGCTGTGCACAAAGTGGTGCAAGTGCATCCCGAAACGGGCCGGAAAAACCTCCTGGCTTGCCCCGCATTCATTAAGCATTTCGTCGGCATGACCGTACCTGAGAGCAAGCCCCTAATAGAGTTTTTGGTGCGTCATTCGACGCGGCCAGAGCTGACTGCGAGGTATTCATGGAAAAAAAATACGGTAGGGATATGGGACAACCGCGCCGCGTTGCATTACGCCATAAATGACTATGCCGGTATGGAGCGGCACATGTACCGCTTGGTGGTCTCGGGGCAAGAGGCAAATTGAACGAGGCTGGTTGGTCGAAAAACCGATTCGGCTCGTTGGGTACCTTTGAAAGAACTCGAGCCGACTCTATAGGAGGAGATATTGAATGATTGCTGCTGAAAAAGTAGATGTGGCCGAGCAAGTGTACGGGGACGCTGGCCAGCAGGAGCTGGATGCAACCTTCAGGAAGGTGCTCAAGCGAATAGTGCTGTTGCTTGTCGTGTCATATGTCGTGGCATTTCTAGACCGTATCAATATTGGCTTTGCAAAGTTGCAGCTACAAGGAGAGATCGGCATCACCGACATTCAATACGGTTTTGCTGCGGGCATATTCTTTCTGGGGTATGTGCTGTTTGAAATACCCAGCAATATCTGGTTGGAGCGCATAGGAGCAAGAAAGACGCTGCTGCGAATCATGGTTTCGTGGGGGGTCGTAGCGGCGGCTACAGCATTTGTGAAAACGCCGGAGCAACTTTATGTCTTGCGGTTTTTGTTAGGGGTGTTAGAGGCCGGGTTCTTTCCCGGCATTATCCTCTATCTCAGCTATTGGTTCCCCGCGAGCCAGAGGGGGCGTGCTACAGGCTTATTCTATACAGCCCCCATGATAGCCGGGCTGATAGGTGGGCCCCTTTCCGGCACACTGATTTCGTCGCTACATCAAGTGGGTGGACTCAGCGGGTGGCAATGGTGCCTGCTCATAGAAGGTATTCCCGCTATTGTTCTGGGCTTTGCTTGCTATTACCTATTGGCTGATAAGCCCGAGGAAGCAAAATGGCTGACAGATCGGGAAAAGCACTTGGTCAGCGTTGCCATCGCAAGAGAGTTTCACGATAAAGACCAGGGCCACGCACACGGCGATCACACGTCTGTGGCGGGTATTATGGCAATGCTGCGGAATCCGCGTATCTATCTTCTGGCATTTCTGTATTTCTCGGTAGTGACCGGAGGTTATGCATTGAACTTCTGGATTCCGACCATGATACGTACATTGGGAATAAAAGATGTGTTTGACATCGGCTTGTATACCATGCTGCCATTTCTGCTCTCTCTGATAGCGATCGTACTTGTTTCCAGAAGCTCGGATAAATTCCAAGAGCGTCGTTGGCACTACAGTATTCCGGCCGTAGTGGGGGCTTTGGCATTGATCGCTACCACCAGTCCGAATCTTTCCTTTATTTCTGCACTAGTGCTCCTTTCAGTAGGATTTGCCGGTATCAACGTAGCCATTGCTTTGTTCTGGACAATCCCCCCGAGCTATTTGCGTGCCGATTGCGCAGCAGTAGGTTTGGCTACCATAAGTTCGATAGGTGCGATTTCTGGGTTTGTTGGCCCATATCTCATCGGATGGGCAAGAAGTGCCACAGGCAGTAATGCCAATGCTTTGTACCTTATTGGACTGCTAGTTGTGGTTGCGGCCGTGTTGATGGTTGTTTTCGTTCCTCGTAGCGTACTAGCGCGATCCGCGTGATATATGTGCTGCGCCGCCTGAGTGAGGGTTTGTGATGAAGCAAATGGATTTGCTCATTGCTAGCCGCGATACAAGGGCGATTAATGGTGCCTCTTCCGAACTTCATAGTCCGATCGATGGATCGGTAGTCGCCTTCGCGGCCGCCGCTGGTGCGCGAGATGGATGCCTACATTGCTGCCCGCGCCGCTTTGCTGGTGTTCGGTGGGGCGTGGACGAAGCCGTTCATGTGGCGAATGGCACAGATTACAGCTGGTCGGCAGCTGTTTTTTGCCAAGACCTCGGGCGGGCATTTGACGTAGCCCGCTCCATAAAATCGGGTATCTGCCATACTAATGGGCCTACTGCACATGATGGGGCTCAGGTACCGTTCGGAGGTACTAAGGCCTCTGGCTATGGCCGCTTCGGTGACGAAGCGGCTACTAATAAACTCGCCGAGCTGCGACGGAAAACACTTCGGACGCAAGGACACCGACCGGTATTCGTTTTGACGTGAATTGCTTGCAGGGCGTGTTTGAGTGCGCAATTTTTTTGTGCGGGCTCGTTGGCTGGTAGCAGTAATCCGTGAGAGCGTTTTAGCGGAGGAACGCATGCTGCAATCGAAAGTCATCACCTGCTTCGTGCGCCGCGGCGCGCGCGAGCTGTATGAAATGCTCTGGAAGCCCGAGAGCTTTCCGCTCTGGGCTTCGGGTTTGAGCAACTCCTCGCTGGAAAGAGACAGCCAAGGCTGGAGGGCGCAGGGGCCCGAAGGGCCGATCCGCATTCGATTCTCGGACTACAACGAGTTCGGCGTGATGGATCACTGGGTAGATCTCGGGGCGGGGCGCGTAGTGTATGTGCCCTTGCGCATTGTTGCCAACGAAGAGGGCAGCGAAGTGATGCTGACCTTGTTTCGCCAGCCGCACATGAGCGACGCCAAGTTTGCCGAGGACGAGGCCTGGGTCGGAAAGGATCTGGCGGGCCTCAAGGCGCTTGCCGAGGGTACTTAGCACCGGGTGGGATCAATTGCATCGTACATACGACATGGAGGCGCGTGGCCAGGCCGCAATCGCCGTGCTGGCAGGCTTGCCCGTACTCGATTTCGTGGACGCCAAGGCGTTGGAAGCCTGGCTCGCGCGGCAAGCAAGCGATTCGCCAGGCGCATGGATCAGGTTCGCCAAAAAGACGGCGGCCGGTGTGGCCTTGACCAAGGCGCAGGCTATAGACGCCGCGCTTTGTCACGGATGGATAGACGGGAGGATGGAAAAATACGACAAGGAACACTGGCTCGTCCGTTTTACGCCGCGCAAGCCGCGCAGCAACTGGTCGGCGAACAATCGAAAAAGAGCGCTGGAACTGATCGCGGAAGGCCGTATGCGCCCGGCGGGCCTCGCGCAAGTCGAAGCCGCAAAAGCGGATGGACGCTGGGACAATGCCTACGCGCCTGCCAGCCGTGCCGAGGTGCCCGATGATCTCAGGCAAGCCCTGGACAAAGTCCCCGAGGCTGGTGCATTCTTTGCCTCGCTCGACAGCCGGAATCGCTATGCGATCCTGTACCGCATAAGCATCGTGAAAAGAGCCGAAACGCGTAGCCGGAAGATCGCGGAATTCGTGGCAATGCTCGCGCGCGGCCAGAAGATACACAGGTGAATCCCAGCGCGAGCCGCAACGCAACGCCTCGTTCGTCGCTCGCTATGAGTGCTACATGTTGTACGGGACGGTAGATGCGCCGGCCAAGCTGCGCGGATATCGATCATCGTTTTGGGCGTACACGCGGCCGGCACGGCCAGGACATTCTCGATCCATATGGAAACACACCCTGACGTGGGCCGCAGGGCCTGGCCGTTTTGCCGCGCGACGGTCGCCGCGAAACGGGCCTATCGATCGCGCGGCGACGGTCTTGTGCATTCGTATCGAGCAGTTCTGCTCTGGAATGGCGGAAGGGGTGGGATTCGAACCCACGGATGGTTGCCCATCGCCGGTTTTCAAGACCGGTGCATTAGACCACTCTGCCACCCTTCCTGATGGCGGCTCGCCTTGGGCGGGCCGGGCTTGCCCGGGCGCCGGCGCGGCGCTCGACTGCATATGAAAACAACCCGGCGCCGCGTAGGCAAGGGCATTTCGGTAGTTCGCGGGCTGAAAAGCACAAAAGTGTAGCGCATGTAATCCCGATTGTCTGTCCGGCTGATGCGCTGGTGGCGTGGCGGTCGCGCCGCCGCGATGTCGGGAGGAGGGAGTGGGGGAGGCGTCGGGAGTCACCGGCCGCCTGCCGGGCGGTCTCTGTCTGCGCCATCACTTGGCTCGCGGCTTTTGCGATAATCGAACTTTGCTTCAGGCAATTTGGACACAGGAGTCGTCATGCAAGCAGTTGAAATTTCCCATCCTGGGGGCCCCGAGGTGCTGGTGCCGGTGGAGCGCCCCACGCCCGAACCCAAGGCTGGCGAGGTACTGATCAAGGTCGCCGCGGCGGGGGTCAATCGTCCCGACGTATTCCAGCGCAAGGGCAATTACGCCCCGCCGCCGGGGGCGTCCGACCTGCCGGGCCTGGAAGTCGCCGGTGAAATTGTCGGCGGCGATCCCGCGGCTGGCGGCCTGAAGGCGGGTGACAAAGTCTGCGCCCTGATTGCCGGCGGCGGTTACGCCGAGTACTGCGTCGCGCCTGCGGAACAGTGCTTGCCTATACCGGCGGGCTTGACCGAGATCGAAGCCGCAGGCCTGCCTGAAACCTATTTCACGGTCTGGAGCAATGTGTTCGACCGCGGCCGCTTGTCCGCTGGCGAGACCCTGCTGGTGCATGGCGGGGCCAGCGGCATCGGCACTACGGCCATACAGCTGGCCAAGGCCATGGGCAATACGGTGTATGCCACGGTGGGCAGCGACGAGCGCGCCCGCGCGGTCGAAGGGCTGGGTGCGGCGCTGGGCATCAACTATCGCACGCAAGACTATGTGGAAGAGGTCAAGAAGGCCACTGGCGGCAAGGGCGTGGACGTGATCCTGGACATGGTGGCGGGTGAATACATCAACCGCAACCTGAAGTGCCTGGCCGACGACGGCCGCGCCGTCATCATTGCCTTGCTGGGCGGCTCCAAGGCGACCATTAGCGCCGACCAGATCCTGCGCCGCCGCCTGACGGTCACCGGCTCGACCCTGCGCCCGCGGCCCGTCGCCTTCAAGGGTGCGATTGCGCAGGCGCTGCGCCGCCACGTCTGGCCGCTGCTGGAAGCAAAAATGATCCGGCCGGTCGTGCACGCCACTTTTCCCCTGGCGCGCGCCTGCGACGCGCACGCCATGATGGAATCCGGCGAGCAGATCGGCAAGATCGTGCTGACGATGTAGTTCTGTGTAAAAGATGGCTTTGCCGGCTTGCCCGCGCGCCTGTTTTTCTGGGCTGGCCGCGGGTAGTGCCGGGCGGATGAGGGTGCCTGATGTCGGGGTTGGCTGAAATTCAAAAAGCTGCCGGAAAACCTTAATTCAGGCCAGGCGCTTTAATGGGCCCGCCCTGGCCGAGGCAGTCGAGGCCGGCGCCGTCGTGCGCATGCCGCATATAGCGCCAGCTCTGCGGTATTGGTATTAGGTGTTATTAGGCGAACATGGCCTCGCCACGCTACAATGCCAAGTTTATCCAATTTTGGACGCGGCTCACCGCGATTTTTTGCGCCTGCACGCATGCGCATTTGCCATTCTTTATGACAGCTACCAAAAAATCCCGTACGCGCCTGGTAATGGGCAACTGGAAAATGCATGGCAGCCTGGCCGCCAACGCCGAGCTGCTGACCGGCCTGCGCCTGGGGCAGGCCGATCCAGCCGTCGAGATTGCTGTTTGTGCACCGTTTCCCTATATGGCGCAGGTCAGCGTGGCGCTGGCCGGCAGCCACATCTCTTGGGGGGCGCAGGACGTCAGCGCCCATGCGCAAGGCGCCTACACCGGCGAGGTCTCGGCGGCCATGCTGGCCGATTTCGGCTGCCGCTGGGTGCTGGTGGGCCATTCCGAACGCCGCAGCATGCATGGCGAAAGCAGCCAGTTGGTGGCTGAAAAAGCCGTGGCGGCCCTGGCTGGCGGCCTGGCTCCTGTGGTCTGCGTGGGCGAAACCCTGGCCGAACAAGAAGCCGGCCAGACGGCCCAGATCATAGAGCAGCAGCTCGCGCCGGTGCTGGCCTTGGGGGCTCAGGCACTGGCTAAAATCGTGGTCGCCTATGAACCCGTGTGGGCAATAGGCACCGGCCGTACCGCCACGCCCGAGCAGGCGCAGCAAGTGCATGCCGGCATACGCGCCAGCTTGGCCCATGCCGGGGCGCAGCAGACTCGCATCCTATATGGTGGCAGCGTCAAAGCGTCCAACGCCGCCAGCTTGTTCGCCATGGGCGATATCGACGGCGCCTTGGTGGGCGGCGCGTCGCTCGTGGCTCAGGAATTTCTACGTATTGCAGCCGCATAGGCTTCGGAGTTTTCTACATGCAATGGTTGTCTCCTCTTCTTCTGACGATACAAGTCGTTTCGTCGCTGGCCATCATCGTGTTGGTACTGCTGCAGCAGGGCAAGGGCGCCGAAATGGGCTCGGCCTTCGGCAGCGGCTCGGCCGGTAGCCTGTTTGGCGCCAGCGGTGCGGCCAACTTCCTTTCGCGCACCACCAAGTGGGCGGCCATCATCTTCTTTGCCTCCACTGGCGGCTTGGCCTATATCGCGCACCATCCCAGTACGTCGCCGCTCGATGCAGGCGTAATGAAGGGCTTCAAGCAGGAAGCGCCTGCCGCCCCGGCTCCGTCGGCCACAGGTTCGGCCGTGCCCTCGGTGCCCAGCAGCGCGCCGGCGCCGAAGGCGCCCGCTACCGGTGAAGCTGCCGGCGGAGCTGCTGCCAGCGCCGCCGTGCCGTCCGTGCCTGCTTCCCCCGCAACTGCCGCCACTCCCGCAGCGCCGGCAAGCAATGGCAAGCCGTCTTCCGAGGCGCCGTCCATGGCCGCCCCCGCCGCAGCGCCTTCCGCCGACAACAAGGCGGCGAACCCGCCTGCTGGTAGCGACGATAAAAAAGCGGGCTCTTCCTCGCAGGCCAAGTAGCCGGCAAGCGTCAGAGCCGCCGCCCGCAGCGGCGGCGTCTGCGGGGCGGCTACCGTGCTGTTTTCCATACAGCGCACGCTACAGGAATGTGGCTCTCAACGCCCGAAGCACTGGGCTTTTCATGCTAGAATTTCGTTCTTTGCAAAAAGGGGCAGCCCTTTTTGCAAAGAATTATGGGCTATGCCGACGTGGTGGAATTGGTAGACACGCTATCTTGAGGGGGTAGTGGCGAAAGCTGTGCGAGTTCGAGTCTCGCCGTCGGCACCACAGCAGTGAACGATACTGTACGAAATTGAACGGAAACCCGCACGGTTATTGGCCTTGCGGGTTTTTTGTCGTCGTGGAGCCCGGCTCTTGGCCGGGAATTTGGCCGGGAATTTGGCGCTTTTGAGTACGATTTTGAGTAGTTTCTAAAGTACTCCCCCGACAGGGAATACTTTCATCCTGGCCTGGAGCAATTTGGGCTCAAAAGTTTACGGATTTTCCGCGGTACTTGTCTGAAGCCGTGCCCCGAAGGGTGTAAAGGCTTGAACCAAAAATGCTTTCTAGCGGCCGCCCGAAGTACCGGCCGCCTCGCTCATCCCAGTTTCGGCAGCAAATCGAACAGCAGCACCATCACCAGCCCCACCAGCGATACGATGGATTGCACCACGGTAATGGTTTTGGTGGCTTCGCCCATGCTCATGCCGAAGGATTCCTTCACCATCCAGAACCCGGCATGATTGGCGTAGTTGAAGAACAGCGAGCCGCAGCCGATGGCCAGGGCCAGCAGCGGTACGTTCAGCGCCGGGTCGGCGCCGACCAGCGGCGCCAGCAAGCCGGCGGCACCTACGATGCCCACGGTGGCCGAGCCGGTTGAGACCGACAGCAGCATCGCGATCAGCCACCCCAGAATCAGCGGCGGCAGGTGAAACTGCTGGGTCATGTGCACGATGGCGGTGCCCACCTGGGCGGCGGTCAGCACGTGCTGGAAGGCGCCGCCACCGGCGATGATGAGCATGATTCCCGCAATGGGCTTGAGGCTTTGGCCCAGTGCGTTGCGCAGTTGTTCGGGGTCGCCGCCGTGGGTATCGACCAGGAAGATCGCCGCGAACACGACGCCCAGCAGCATGGCGATCAGCGGGTTGCCCAGGAAGGCGGCGATATGCAGCAAGCCGGAGTCTTTCGGCAGCAGCACTTCGGCCAGCGCATGCAGCAGCATCAGAATTGCGGGCAGCAAAGCGGACAACACGCCTAGCCCGGTGCTGGGCGCGCTCTGCGGGGCGTCGGCCGGCTTGCTGGTGGCGGTGGTAAACTGATCCAGCAGCGCCGCGTCGGGGCGGACGTTCATGCGCGGCGTGATGAAGGCGCCGTACAGCGGGCCTCCTAATACCATGGCGGGAATTGCCGCCACGAAGCCGTATAGCATCGTCGGCCCGACGGAGGTATGCAGGACGGCAATCGCGGTAAGCGGGCCGGGGTGGGGCGGCACCATGCCGTGCATGGCTGCCAGCGCCGAAATTACCGGTACGCCCACGTACACATAGCCCGAGCCCTTGAACTTCTCGCGGCTTTCCAGTTTGCGCGCCACGCTGAAGATCAGGGGCAGCATCACTACCAACCCGACTTCGAAAAACATGGGGATGCCGATGACAAAGGCCACCAGTGTCATGGCCCAAGGGATCATGCGGTCGGACGAGCGCCGCAGGATTGCGTTGGCCAGGTGCTCGGTCGTGCCCGAATCCGCGAGAATCTTGCCCAGCATCGCGCCCAGGGCAATCACCACGCCTACGGCTCCGAGTGTCTTGCCGGCGCCGTCGGTGATGTTCTTGACGATGTCGCCCGGCGCCATGCCCGTGGCGACACCTACGCCGATGGAGACGATCAGCAGAGCCAGCAGCGGGTGGACGCGCAGGCGCGAGACGATCAGCGCCACCAGAACAAGGACGCTCACCAGGGCAGTGAGCAGCAGTTGGATATCGTAGTGGGACATAGGCTCTGGCGTTATTGGGTTGTATGGAACCTGTCGCGCGGGCGACCCGTGATCACCGAAGATTCTATACCCAAGACCAGCGCCCGCACGTGAGTAAGGGCTGGCTTTCCTGTGCCTTTCTTGCCGTTGACGACGCGTGCGAAAGAGTATGGCGGTCAAGAAAGGGCTGAAAGAGAGATGGCCTTCCCGGTTATGGCCGGGAAGGCCATCTTGGCCCGTTCGCATAGACCGGCCGGTCGTGGCCGGCCGGTTGCCGTTAGGGCGGCGGCGATTATTGCGGCTGGACGTGGGCGTCTCGTACCAGTTCCGCCCACTGGGCCTTGTCCTTGCGCAGCATTTGCGCAAAATCCGAGGGAGACAGGTAGTTCGGTACCAGGCCGCGCTGCGCCAGCGCTTTTTGTACTTCGGGCTTTGCCATTGCCTTCTTCCAGGCGGCATCCAGCACGGCCTTCGCTTCGGGCGGAAGCTTGCTGGGTGCCAGCAGCCCGGACCACGTCGTGAAGTTGAAGCCGGCCACCCCGGCCTGCGCCATGGTGGGTACGTTCGGCAAGAGTTCCAGCCGCCGGTTCGAGTCGGTGGCAAATACTTTCAGCTTGCCGCTGCGGATATAGGCCAGCGTGGGGGAAACGCCGTTGAACATGATGTTCACCTGGCCCCCTAGTAAATCGGTCATGGCCGGAGAGCTGCCGCGGTAAGGGACGTGGACGATGTCCAGGCCGGCCAGGCGCTTGAGCAATTCCATTTCCAGATGTTGTGTGCTGCCCGGCCCCGCCGATGCGTAATTCAGCTTGCCCGGGTTCTGCTTGGCATAGCTGATCAGTTCTTTCAGATTGTTCGCCGGAACGGAAGGGTTGGCGACGAGCACGAAAGGATGCAGCGCCGCACACCCGATCGGGTAGAAGCTGGTCAAGGGGTCGTAGGAAAGCTTGCGCATCAGCGATGCATTGGCCGTGAAGGCGCTGGATGTGTACAGCAGGGTGTAGCCGTCCGCGGGCGCGTTGGCGACCACTTCCGTGCCGATCACGGTTGCGGCGCCGGCACGGTTCTCGACGATGACGGATTGCTTCAGCTCTTTGGAGAATGCCGGCATGATCAAGCGGGCGGCAATGTCAGTACCGCCGCCGGCCGGGAATGGCACGATCACTCGAATAGGCTTGTCGGGGTATGTGCTGGCGGCGCTGCTGGTGACCGCGGCCAAGGCCAGCAGGGCGCCGGCTGCGCTTTGGCCTATCAGTGCCAGCCTGGATCGGATTACGTTGCTTTTGAGCATGAATATGTCTCCTCGATTGCTTGATGATTTAGGGGGTGTCGATCAGTCGATCAGTCGATGGGTCGATCGGGTGAAGTATCTCCGGGGCGATATCCGGCGAGCGGCCATGTCCTTCGTTTGCTTAGCCGGCGTTTTCCGCCCTGAAGAGGCCAAGCATCTGCTGCACCGGCTCGTCGGACACTTCCAGCAGCCGTGTCTCGCTGTCTGCCGAATACTGGTACGCAGTCCAGATCGGAACGGCGACGACGTCGCCGGCCTCGCACGCATAGGCTTGTTCTCCGACCTGAAAGGTTCCTCGTCCGGTAATGACGGCGAACAGGCGCGAGCACGCCTCGCGCCGGCGAGGAGTTTGTGCTGCGGCGCTTATCTGGATCACGGATAGGGCGATCGTGCGCATCGAGGGCGTGTCCAGCCTGACGCTGCGGACTCTTGCGTTGTCGGGGCTGTCTTGCAGAAGCCGATCCTGGTCGGCGGCGCTGAAACGCATTGGCGATACGGTCGGCCTTGCCTCGACGGCCTGGTATTGATCGGGGTGCGGTTCGAAGAACATGGACTCCAGGCGATGAACCAGCGGCACGTCCAGGAAGTCGATCCAGTAGGCGTCGTGCCTGCCGTTGTCGAAATGACTGTGCCAGGCCCAGCCCGGTGTCAGCAGCACGTCGCCGGGCACCATGGGAAGCTGGACGCCGTCCACCACGGTA
The DNA here is from genome assembly GCF_002209565.1 of Candidimonas nitroreducens. Classification (GTDB taxonomy): domain Bacteria; phylum Pseudomonadota; class Gammaproteobacteria; order Burkholderiales; family Burkholderiaceae_B; genus Candidimonas; species Candidimonas nitroreducens. The sequence continues at coordinate 67,007 of NZ_NJIH01000010.1, read as the reverse complement.
TAGACTTCTTCGTGGGCTTCCAGAACCAGCCGCAGTGCATTGGGCGTATGGCGGTGCGCCCGCGCGTGTTCGCCCGGCCGAAGCATCTGGTAGGCGGCAACCAGATTCGGCAGCGACGCATAATCATTGTCGCCGACCGGGTTGAACATCAGCAGATTGCGCCGTTCGGCCTTGTCCGTGCCTATCCACCGGGCAGCCAAGTCAATGTATCTGCGCGCTTCTTCATAGCGCCAGTGGCGCGGCTTGTAGGACGAGACCGGCTCCTTCCATAGGGAAGGGCGCGCCTTGTGCCAGCCGGCCGTATAGGACTCGCGGTTCAGAACCGGATACAGGCTGTCCAGGTCGCAGATGTCTTGAGTCGTTTGCGTGCGTGCTGCTTCTGCCATGATCAATTTCCTTTACGTTGCCCGTACGAACTCGTAAGGTTTCTCGAACACGATGTTGGCGCCGCGATTTCCCTGGCGCACGGGGATCGACATGCGTCCCACGTGTTCGACTTCGATGGTGATGATGTCTCCGTCCCGCACCGGCCCCACGCCCGCAGGAGTGCCTGTGGCGATCAAGTCGCCCGGATACAGCGTCGAGGCGGACGAGGCCACTTCGATCATGCCGGGAATGTCGACGATCAGGTCGCGTGTATTGGCCTGTTGGCGCAGTTCACCGTTCACCCACAGCTTCATATTGATGTTGGCGGGATCCGGCACTTCGTCGGCCGTCACGATCCATGGGCCGACTGGGGTGAAGCTGTCGTACGACTTGCGGAACACGCGTTCTTCCTTGCCGCGCACCGTCATGTCCAGCAGGCAGGAATAACCGAATACATAATCCAACGCCTCGGCGCGCGCGATCTGCCGGCCCTGTCTGCCGATGACGAGCGCGATTTCGCATTCGTGGTGGACTTCGCGCCCCGGTAGCGCCGGCAGCTCGATCGGATCGGCGGGCCCCGATATCGAAGAGTTGGATTTCAGGAAATAGCCCTGTACGTTGGCCAGTCCGCGCGAGGCCATCTCTTTGGCGTGGTCGTGATAATTCACCGGGTACGCCATGAGCTTGTTCGGCCAGGGCACCGGAGTTTCGAGGCGTACCGAATCCAGCGGCACGGAGCCGCCGCGCGCCATGGCTTGCCGGATCGCGTCACCATACTGCCCGAAGTCGCGTATCACCCGGCAAATTCCCGCTGGCGGCCAGGCGTCCGGATTCTCTTGGACGGCATCTGTAATGTCGAACACATGGTCGTCCTGCACGACACCTATGCGGCCATTGTTGTAGCGGATCAGTTTCATGATTGCTCCTGGACTATTCAAGCCGGCGCGCGGAAGCCCGCGACAGTGTCCCAGACCGCGTCCACATCCTCGGGTACGGCATCGCCGCGCCAGCAGACTGTCCCGTCGGGGCGTACGAGCACCAGCGCTTTCTCGTACAGAGCCCGGGCTCGCTCGTCGACGTCCGCCGGCGTGAAGGGAATGCCACGCTTGTCGGCGGCCGCGCCGAAGGCCGCACTGTCGGGAGCGCCCGGCAGCCTGACCAGCACATAAGCGCTGCCGTCGTACAAGTCGAGCGTGGATTTGCCGGGTTCCAGCCAGACGTGGGGCGCGCGGCAGCCCGGCCAGCTCGACTGCGAGACGATGCGCGGATCGTCCGGCGGCTCTGCCGTGCCATCGGCCGCGACGATGAAGGAGTCGCCGTAGCGGTAGCCCAGGTGCAGGCCGGCCGTATTGAACTGCCGGGACGTTTGACGCAGGCGGCGCCCGAACTGTGTGCGTAGCTCGTCGCCTTGCGGCGTTTCCTCTTCCAGGCCCTGCGGCGTGACTTTCATCATGGCGTCGATGCGGTCGGCATTGGCGGCCGCCGCGATCGTATTGCGTATGGCCACGAAGCGCCTCTCCCACTCGTAGGAGTCGAGCAGATGCGGGCCGCCCCAGCCGCGCAGCACAGCCGTCAGTTTCCAGCCCAGGTCGAATGCATCGGCAATGCCGGTGTTCATGCCTATACCGCCGGTCGGGCAGAACAGATGCGCCGCGTCGCCGGCCAGGAACACATTGCCGGCACGGAAGCGATCGGCCACCGACTGGTGATGGGACCAGTGCATGACCTGCAGGATCTCGAAAGGGAAATCGGCGCCCATGGCGTCGCGGATCTGTTCCGCAGGATCCCGCTCGCTGCCTTCCGCCTCGCCATCCAGCACGTAGTTCTGGTAATTCCAGATTTCGCCGCCATTGATGTTGGTGAACACGCCGAAAGCGCCCGGGCGGAAGATGAAGTACAGGTTCGCCCATCCCGCCGCCGTGGCGTATTCGAGAAACGCCTTGCTGCGAAACAGGTAGCTGACGTTGCGGCGCATGGCGCCGCGCCCGGTGTAGGGGATGCCCAGGGTCGCTTTGATGGCGCTGCGGCCGCCGTCGCAGGCGACCAGGAAGCGTGACCTCACCTGGGTCTCGCGGCCGCTGGCCAAGTCGCGTATTACCGAGCTGACCCCTTGTTCGTCCTGTTCAAAGGATACGAATTCGGTACCGTACCGGACGTCCGTCGACCCCTGCCGGAGCACCCATCGCTTGATGATGGGCTCGAGCGCGTGCTGGCCGATCTGTACCTTGTAGTACGGCGTCCATCCCGACTCGGGCACGTCGGTGCGCATCTCCCGATGCGCGGCCATATATTCGTTGGGTGACGGGCTGGCGTGCGCATGCAGCAGTTTGCCCGACAGGCGGGTCGCGAACACGATGCGGTAGCCGTGTTCGCGGGGCAGGCTGTTGCGGACGATCTCGTCGTCCAGGCCCAGGCGCCGGTAGTATTCCATCGAGCGGCTGCCCAGCAGGGTGGCGCGCGGGTGGGCGGTTGGCTCGGTTCGTGTCTCCACGAGCACGCTGCGCACGCCTTTGGCAGACAGATCCGCCGCCAGTGCGAGGCCGGTCGGGCCGCCCCCTACTATCAAAACCGGTGTTTCCATACTGTTCATTTAAGCCTGCATCCTTCTTTGGGTTGTGCGTTTTCTAGAACATTGATTCGTTAAAAGAGAACAGTGTTCTGTAGATGCAGAATGCTATCATTAGAAAAACTGTAGCGTCAATGCCGATTGCTATTTTTTGTGGGGAGAATGCGATGACATCTGAGGGCAAGGAAGACAAAAGCGTTGCGACCTTGGAAAGGGCTTTGACCATTCTCGCCACGTTCGAGGCCAGTCCGGCTCAGTCCCTGGCAGAGATTTCACGCCGTACAGGCATGTACAAGAGCACACTGCTGCGCCTGCTGGGCACCCTGGAGAAGTTCGGCTACGTGGGGCAGCAGGGCGACGGCAGCTATCATGTGGGCGCTGCCGCGCTGCACTTGGGCAGTCTTTACCAGAAGTGGGTTCAGCCTGCCGAATTGATCAATCCGGCATTGCGCGGCCTGGTTCAGGCGACGGGCGAAAGCGCTTCCTTCAATGTACCCATGGGCGATCTGCGCATATGCGTGTATCGGGTAGATTCGCCGCAAAAGATTAGGGATCACGTGCGGATCGGGGACTTGTTGCCGCTGGCGCGCGGTGCCGCAGGAAGAGTCATGGTCGCATTCAGCCGGGCGGCCGGCACGCCGGAAGGAGAGGAGCTGCGGCGTACCTGCTTTTGTGTGACGCGGGGCGAGATAGAAGCCGATACCGCAGGGGTTGCGGCGCCCGTATTTTCCATGGGCGACAAGCTGGAAGGCGCGCTGGCCATCACCGGGCCGGCTTTCCGTTACTCAGAGGAAAAAGTACAGGCGATGCGTATTCCTCTGCTGCGAACGGCACTGTCCTTGACGCGCGATCTGGGCGGCCCTACGGCCGGCCTCGAGGCTGCATTGTTCCTGGCGGAGCAGGCGGCCGACACACCGGTATATTGATCGCGCCCAGCCTTTTCCAGCTTGGGCATGCCTGCGTCTTTATGCATGCGCGGCCTGCGAGCCGCGCATGCCAGTGGGCGGTGGAACCTGGCAGCGACCCGCGGCTTCGCGCATGCCTGGGAACGGCTCGTGTAAAAAGGCCGGCTTCGCCTGGCGAAGGGAAGCCGCTGACATTACCGCTTCAGGCATATTCTCGAGCGCTGTTGCGTCGTGCCGCTTGTGTGGCAGGAATACCTTCGCGGCGGCTCCAGCCCGAGCGTGTATCCAGTTCAATGAATTCCGGCGCCAGGGCGCGGATCTCGGGGATTTGAACCCACAGCCTCAGCATGTGCCGTTTATCGGGCAGCGTTTCATGGTCTTCGTAGTCTGTTCTGGAGTGCAGGACTAGATAGTTGTTGCAGAATTGCATGTCGCCGGGCTCCAGCATCATCGAGTAGACCAGATCCTCGCGGTGCGACAGTTCTTCCATGTAGTCCAGTACCTTATATTCTTCGTCGCTAAAGTCGGTCGCTGCTTTTTGCATTGCAGTCTCCATGGATTTACGGACGTAGCGAATACTTAGATCGCCGCCGTAGTAGCCATATACCGGCACAAAATCGCTTAACGAGGACTGGAATTCGGTTTCCTCGCCGCGTCTGTCATATATGAACCCGCGGTACAAAAGATCCAAATATTCAGGGTGCTCGCGAAGTATCTCGTTGTACATCGATATGCCGCTGACCACCGAGCTGAGGCCGCCGGACTTAGCCTTGTTCAGGCAGAACAGGCCGACGATGTCGGATGGGTCGCAGTGGAAAGGCAAGTGCGAGCGCGTCTGGTATCCGCGCACGTTTAGTGCGTTGTAGTCCAGGCCCTGGTCGCGTACGTGCCCGAGGCGATCGCCGGCCGCATTTTGGGAAACGCATTTGCCCATCAGCATCCCTACGCCCCAGAAGAACATCTCTATTTGCTCTGTGCTGTAGTCGCGCGCCGGGAACCCCCGGAGCAGGCCGAATCCTCTTTTTGCAATGTCTTCCCGGCAGAAATTCTGCAGAAAGGCGGAAAAATTGCCAGTCTGGAAATCTTCTTTGCCTACCGAATGGATAGTTTTCCCTTGCTGTACGAGCCTGTTGATCATCGCTTCGATTTCGTCGAGATGCGATTGATCCAGCTGTATTATCCAGTCGTCACGCGACTGGAAGTCCGCCAGCCTCCATGCACTGGAGTCGGAAACGGGCTCGAGGCGCCGGGCTCTTTGAGAGCTCAGGCGATAGCTGTTTGATTCGAAGGGCTTCTTGAGTGTTGCTGCGGTATTGGACATTTTTTCCTCATCGCGTCGTGTGCCTCGGCGGCATGTATTAATTGATAACGGCTCCGGACTCTTTTACGACTTGAGCCCATTTTTTCCTTTCCGATTTGTAGAACGTCTCGAATTCGGCCGGCGTCGAGTAATTTGGCGTGGAGCTGATTTCAGCCAGCCTTTTTATGAATGCCTTGTCCTGCAAGGCGAGCTTGACCGCGTGGTTGAGCTTTTCCACGATGGGGGCGGGTGTTCCGCGTGGCGCCACGAGCCCGAGCCAGACGGTGACATTGAAATTCTTGAACCCGCTTTCGGCAATGGTGGGCACGTCAGGCAGCGCGGTCGAGCGTGCCTCGCCGGTTACCGCAAGCGCACGCAAGCGCCCGGCCTGGATAAGCGACAATGCCGAGGGGATATCCGGCATGCCGCATTGAACTTGCCCTCCCGCCACTGCCGTTACCATGGGCCCGCTGCCCCGATACGGCACATGAACCAATTTGATGCCGGCCATGCTTTGCAGCAGTTCCATTCCCAGGTGCGGGGTGCTGCCGTTGCCGGCCGACCCGAAATTGATGGCGCCGGGCTCTGATTTCGCCAGAGCGAGGAATTGCGAGAAATTCTTCGCCTCGACCTTCGGGTTCACCACCAGAACGAATTGCCCCGTGTTGACCAAAGATATCAATGAGAAGTCCTTGTCGGGGTCGTAGGGCAAATGGCGGTACATGGCGGGAGCGACGGCCATGGTGCCTATGGTTCCCATCAATATGGTGTAGCCATCGGGGGCCGCATGCGCCACTTCGTTCGATGCAATCGTGCCGCCGGCGCCGCTGCGATTGTCGATGACGATGGCTTGCCCCAGGATGCCGGCCATTTGTTTGGCCAGCAGGCGGGAGATGATGTCGGTGGTACCGCCAGGCGCCAGCGGCACGACCAGATGTATGGGCTTGCTCGGATATTCGCCGGCCCTGGCCGCGCCTGCGAATAAGGTGCAGGACAACAACAAAAAACTGAAGATCTTGAATATTTTCATTTGCTCCTCCGCAAAGAAAGTGATGGATACCGCCGCTCTTTTGTTTCCGGCTTTGGAAATCAGGCCGCAAGGATCGCGGACGTGGTGTTCAGGTGCAGCCGCCGGCTTTTATGTATGTGATCCCTGATGGCGGCCATGGCGCCTTCGATATTTTTTTGCGCTATGGCGTCGACGATGCTTTCATTTTCCAGAAGGATTTCATCCGCTCGCTCTGGATGTCGCGAAACCAAGGCGCCGCCGACGAGCTCGATCTGGTCATTGATGCCGGCAAGCATCTGCGCCAGAACTTTGTTCCCGGCCCGTTCGGCAACGGAAACATAAAGTTGCCGGGCGGCTCTTATCGACTCTATCGGCTTGCCGGCGGCCAGATGGCCTCGTGTCCTGGCCACGATTCCCCTGAGTTGATTGACCCACTCGTCGTCGACCTTCGTGAGCGCTTTGCGGGCGACTTCCAGCTCGATGATTTCGCGCGCGTCGAACAGATCTTCAATGTCGCCCAGAGTCATTTGCCGCACGATGAAGCCCCAGCCTGTCTGTTCTACCAGGCCGTGCTGTTCCAGCAAGCCCAGGGCTTCCCTGACCGGTGTGCGGCTCAAGCCGAGCTCGGTTGCGACTTCTTGCGCCACCAGCCGCTGCCCGGGCAGGTATTCCCGTTTGAGGATGCTTTCCCGGAGGTGGGCATAGGCCTTGTTGGGGTGTGTGGTTGAGCTTGATCTCATGACGTTCGACCTGGCTGCATAAGATTTTCCATATTGCATTCAAATTGAATTCAATTTGAATGCAATTGAGAATACGCTGGCCCCCGACGCAAGTCAATAGGGTGACAGGGGGCAACGCCGCCAGCGCCGCGCGCCCCGGTTCGGGATTATCCTTCCGTTGTCATGGGTCGTTTTGCTGATCCTGCCATACCCTCTTGTTCGTCTGATTTTTTCGCCGAGGTCGCCATGCCCCATACCATCGCCGAGCGGCGTGCCGCTTTCAGGGCCCTGCATGCGCAGGGATGTTTCGTTCTGCCTAACCCCTGGGACGTGGGCAGTGCCCGCATGCTGCAGCACCTGGGCTTTGCCGCGCTGGCCTCGACCAGTTCGGGCTACGCGTGGAGTACCGGGCGCCCTGACTATGCGGTGACGCGCGACGACGTGCTGCAGCATCTCGGCGCCTTGTGCGCGGCCGTGAATCTGCCGGTCAATGCCGACTTCGAGTCGGGCTTTGCCGCGTCGCCCGAAGAGGTGGCGGCCAATGTCGAGTTGGCGGTGCATACCGGTGTGGCCGGCCTGTCCATCGAAGACAGGGAAATAGGCGTGGAGGCGGGGCTGTACGAAAAGCCGCTGGCCGTGGAGCGCATCCGCGCCGCGCGCGCGGCGATCGATGCGACCGGTTGCGATGTCTTGCTGGTGGCCCGCACCGAGGGTCTGCTGACGGATCCCGCAAGTCTCGGTACGGCTATCGACAAGCTGCAAGCATTCGCGGAAGCCGGGGCCGACTGCCTGTATGCGCCGGGGGTGCGCAAAGCAGAAGATATCGCGGCCATGGTGCGGGCGCTGGCGCCCAAGCCGGTGAATGTGTTGATCATGGATCCTGGCATGACGGCTGCAGAGCTGGCCGACCTGGGTGTACGGCGCATCAGCGTCGGGGGCGCTCTGGCTCGTGTCGGCTGGGGTGCCTTGCTGCCGGCGATGCAGCAGATGAAAGCCGGCTCGTTCGCAGGCCTGGCCGCGGCCATGCCTGGTGGGGAATTGAACCGTATTTTCGGCGGCCTTTAAAGCCGCCGATCCGTCGGCACCACCGGGCCGCCGCGCCATTGTCCCCATCGTTGCCGCCGCATCGGCCTATTTATCCCTCGATCCGGCGACCCGGCGGCGAATCCGTCCGCAGGCAAGCCGACCTGGCCACCTGCCGGGTGGACTATGCTCGATTCCTGGTTTTCAGCGAGCTATCGTATCAATTTTATTTATTCCTCATGTCAATTTTCTTTATTCCAAAAATGAATTTATTTACTACTTTAAGTAGTAATATAAATTGAACATTGAGGGGCTTGGCTTTGTTGCCGAGCCGGAAGTGGGGGCGTGTTCATGCCCCGGGGCAGCGCCCATGTCCCACTTTATATTCCAGTGTTTTTTCTGAATTTCGGCACTTGGTTTATCGGTTTACCGATGTCCGTGCCGGCATTTCGCGGCCTGTACGCCAAAGGCGTATCCATCCGGCGCAGAATCCGGAGCGGGCTGTTGCGCCATCGAGACTGGAGACAATTGCATGGAGCACGGGCATCGCACGCAGCAGGAATCCCTGGAAGTCAAGACCACCACATGCTACATGTGCGCCTGCCGTTGCGGCATACGGGTGCATTTGCGTGACGGGGAAGTGCGCTACATCGACGGCAACCCGAACCACCCCCTGAACCAGGGGGTGATCTGTGCCAAGGGTTCCTCGGGCATCATGAAGCAGTATTCGCCGGCGCGCCTGACCCGGCCGCTGATGCGCAAGCCGGGTACGGAGCGCGGTACCGCCCAATTCGAGCCAGTGTCGTGGGAACACGCCATTTCGGTATTGTCCGAGCGCCTGGCGCATCTGCGCGCTACCGACCCGGCCAAGTTCGCCCTGTTCACCGGGCGCGACCAGATGCAGGCGCTTACCGGCTTGTTCGCCAAGCAGTACGGCACGCCGAATTACGCCGCGCACGGGGGCTTCTGTTCGTCCAATATGGCCGCCGGCATGATCTACACCATGGGCGGCTCGTTCTGGGAATTCGGCGGCCCCGACCTCGACCGCGCCCGGCTGTTCCTGATGATCGGCACGGCCGAAGACCACCATTCGAACCCGCTGAAGATCGCGATCTCGAAGTTCAAGCGCGCCGGCGGCCGCTTCATTGCCATCAATCCGGTGCGCACCGGCTATGCGGCGATCGCTGATGAATGGATCGCCATCCGCCCCGGCACCGACGGCGCGCTGTTCATGGCGCTGATCCGCGAGCTGATCGAGCAGGACGCCTACGACCACGAGTTCGTGGCGCGCTACACCAATGCCGGCGAGCTTATCGACCAAAGCACCGACAGCGACACCTTTGGCCTGTTCGTGCAGGACGCGGCCAGCCCCGAACAGAATTCCCTGTTTCCGCAAAACCGCCGCTGGTGGGACAAGCGCACCGGCCGCGCGGTGCTGCATCACGCCCCGGGCGCCGAGCCGGCGCTCGACGGCCGCTACACGCTGGATGACGGCACGCCCGTGGTGCCGGCCTTCGCGCTGCTGCGCGAACGCGTGGCTTCCTGTACGCCCGAATGGGCGGCGCAGATCACGGGTATTTCGGCCGACACCATACGACGGCTGGCCGGCGAGCTGATCACCGCCGTGCGCGAGCAGCAGGTGGAACTGCCGATACGCTGGACTGACTGCTGGGGCGTGGAGCACGACAAGGTGCGCGGCGCGCCCATCGCCTTTCATGCCATGCGCGGCCTGGCGGCGCACTCCAACGGTTTTCACGCCATACGCGCGATGTCGATACTGATGACGCTGCTGGGCACTATCGACACCCCGGGGGGCTTCCGCCACAAGTCGCCGTACCCGCGAGCGGTGCCGCCATCGGCCAAGCCGCCCAACGACCCGTCCGTCATCAAGCCCAACACGCCCCTGGCCACCGGCCCGCTGGGCTGGCCGGCGGCTCCGGAAGACCTGTTCGTCGACGAGCAGGGCCGCCCGGCCCGCATCGACAAGGCCTTTTCCTGGGAATTCCCGCTGGCGGTGCACGGCATCATGCAAAGCGTCATCACCAATGCCTGGCGCGGCGACCCGTACCCCATCGATACATTGATGATCTTCATGGCCAATATGGCCTGGAATTCGTCCATGAACACGACCGGGGTGCGCAAGATGCTGGCCGACAAGCGCGAGGACGGCGAATACCGCATCCCGTTCCTGGTGGTGTGCGACGCCTTCGAGTCCGAGATGACGGCCTTTGCCGACCTGATCCTGCCCGACACCACTTACCTCGAGCGCCACGACGTCATGTCCATGCTGGATCGGCCGATTTCCGAATTCGACGGGCCGGTGGACTCGGTGCGCATTCCGGTGGTGCCGCCCACGGGCGAGTGCCGGCCGTTCCAGGACGTGCTGATCGAGTTGGCGGCGCGCATCGGCCTGCCGGCCTTCACCAAAGAAGACGGCACGCCGCGCTACAGCGGCTATACGGACTTCATCGTCAATTTCCAGACGGCGCCCGATTCAGGCGTGGGTTTCCTGATCGGCTGGCGCGGCAAGGACGGCGACAAGGCACTGGTGGGCGAGCCCAACCCGCGCCAGTGGGAGCAATACGCCAGCCACGATTGCTACTACCACCACGTGCTGCCCGAATCATGGCAGTACATGCGCAACTGCAACGGCCCCTACCTGAAATGGGCCGCGCAGAACGGCTTGCGCAAGTTCGACACGCCCATCGTGATCCAGCTGTATTCCGACGTCATGCAGAAGTTCCGCCTGGCCGCCCAGGGCCGGCGCGCGGGGCGCCAGCCGCCCGACCACTTGCGCGCGCGCGTCGAACACTACTTCGACCCGCTGCCGTTCTGGCACGAGCCGGTCGAGCACAAGTCCGTCGACGCGCAGCGCTACCCGCTGGCGGCCGTCACGCAGCGGCCCATGGCCATGTATCACTCCTGGGATTCGCAAAACGCCTGGCTGCGCCAGATCCACGGCGAGAACTATCTGTTCGTCAACCCCAAGATCGCGGCCGAGCAGGGCATCGCCGACGGCGGCTGGATGTATATAGAGTCGCAATGGGGCAAGGTGCGCTGCATGGCGCGCTACAGCGAGGCGGTCGAGCCGGGCACGGTATGGACCTGGAATGCCATCGGCAAGGCGGCCGGAGCCTGGAACCTGGGGCCGCAGGCCAACGAGTCGCAGCGCGGCTTCCTGCTGAATCACCTGATCACCGACGAGCTGCCGGCCGAAGATGGCGGCATGCCGCTGTCGAACTCCGACCCTGTCACCGGCCAGGCTGGCTGGTACGACCTGCGGGTGCGCATTTATCCGGCGCAGGCCGAAGAGCAGGGCACGCTGCCGCAGTTCGCGCCCATGAAGCCGATGCCGGGCTCGGCGAGCGTGGTGACGCGGCTGACCCAGGCCTATTTCGCCGGCCGCGGCGAATTCGCCGCCAGGCTGCGCAGGGTGGCGGGGCGCAGCAAATGAGGGCCGCGCTGCAGTATCGGCGTGCGGCTTCTTTTCATGCCGGCGCGATGCCTGGGCCGGCATCGCAAAGGGCGGGCGCGGCAGGAATACCCGCGGTAGCGGCCCAGCCGGCGGGCGCGGAAGCTTCGAACGGGCGCCCGGAGCATGGCCCGGCGGGCATTGGAAGCCAAGGCGCGGCAGGAGACATCATGCAAGGATACACACCATGACACAGATGGCGCTGGTCATAGATTTGAACGTCTGCGTGGGCTGTCATGCCTGCGTAACGAGCTGCAAGGAATGGAATACCTCGGGCGAGGCGGGCAGCCTGGCCGACATGCAGGCCTACGACGCCGATCCTTGCGGCACCTTCTTCAACCGGGTGCAGACCTACGAGGCGGGCGAATTCCCCTTCAGCGAAACGGTGCACTTCCCGAAGTCGTGCCTGCATTGCGAAGACCCTCCGTGCGTGCCGGTGTGTCCCACGGGCGCCAGCTACAAGCGCGAGTCCGACGGCCTGGTGCTGGTCGACTATGACCGCTGCATAGGGTGCAACTACTGTACCTGGGCCTGTCCCTATGGGGCGCGCGAGCTGGATCCGAAGCGCAAGGAAATGACCAAGTGCACCCTGTGTTCGGATCGCATCGACAATCAGGCCTTGCCTGAACGCGACCGCAAGCCGGCCTGTGTGCTGGCCTGTCCGACCTCGGCGCGCCTGTTCGGCGATATCCACGACCCCGATTCCGAAGTATCGCGGGCGATACGCGAGCGCGGCGGCTACCAGTTGATGCCGGAGTGGGGCACCCGCCCGGCCAATCACTACCTGCCGCGCCAGAAGACGCAGGCCTCGGGCTGCTCGACGCAGTCCTGCGGCTGCGGGTCGGACGGCGCGTCGGCAAGCGGTTCGGCGGTGCCCGCTACCGGCCTGCAAGGGCAGCTCGACAGCGGCCGCATCGACCTGGCCGCTGCGGCGGCCAGAGCTTAGGCTGCGGTCTGGATCTGGATCTGGATCTGGATCTGGATCTGGATCTGGGTTTGGATTTGGGTTTGGACGTAGGCGTGGGACGGGGCCGGGCGTGAGCCCGGCACCAGGTGATTTGATTCATGATATTTGGCAAGGTTGCGGCGGCGCGCGGGTGCGCCGCGCGCCGAGCGCAAGGAGGATAGCCCCATGCGGCCTGCTTTTTCGGTCGTGTTCCTGACGACATTGTGCGGTGCGGCCCAGGGGCTGCTGCTGGCCCTGGTGGTGGTGCAGTGCCTGGCCGCGAGCGGCAGCGTGCCGGCCCCCGCTGCGGCGTTCTATATAGCCGGCGCCGCGGCAGCGGTGGTGCTGGGCGCCCTGGGGCTGCTGGCTTCGTTCTTCCACCTGGGCCACCCAGAGCGCGCCTGGCGCGCGGTGGCCATGTGGCGCACCTCTTGGCTGTCGCGCGAATGCCTGGCCTTGCCCGCCTTCCTGGCGCTTGCCTTCTTGTATGGTTGTGGCCATTTGCTGGGGTGGCCGGCCGGCGCCGTCCTGGTGCTTGGATTGCTGGCCGTGCTGGCCGCCGCGGTGCTGTTCGTCTGTACATCCATGATCTATGCCTGCCTGCGTTTCCTGCAGGAATGGGCCAGCCCGCTGACCATGGTGAATTTTGTGCTGCTGGGATGCGCCTCGGGCTGTACCCTGGCGACGCTGGCGGCGGCGTGCTTCGCGCCAGGCCTGACGGGCCTGATGGCCGTCTGGGCCTGTGTGCTGACAGCGGCCGGCCTGGTGTCGCGACTGGCCTCGCTGGTGCGCAATGCGCGCCTGCACCCCAAGTCCACCTTGCAAAGCGCCACGGGCATCCGTTCCGACAAAATCCGCCAGGTGTCGCGCGGCTTCACCGCCAGCGCCTTCAATACTCGTGAATTCTTTCATGGCAAGACCCCAGGCACGGTACAGACGGTCAAGTACGGCTTTCTGTTGGGCGCGTTCGTGGTGCCCTTCGTGCTGCTGGCTTCGTCCCTGCCGCAGGCGTATGCCGCCGCAGGGCCCATGTCGGGGCTCATTGTCTTGCTGGCCGTGGCTTTCCTGATCCAGTACGCCGGCCTGGTGGCCGAGCGCTGGTTCTTTTTCACCGAGGCGCGCCACCCGCAAAACCTGTATTACCAGCGTGCGGCTTGAAATTTTTCCGGCACTTGCGGCTTCCTAGCGCCTGGTATCCACGTGTCTGATCTAATATATATATGTCTGCCGCTTTTACATATCTGTCGGCTCTTTGTGTGTTGCAGGGCCGATGGCAGGCGGGGGATGTGGTAGTCTTGTACGGGCGGTGGCTTTGCGGCCGCCGTTTTGCTTGAGCCTGCGGCATGAGCCAAGGGCGGCTGTATCTGGGGTGGGCTGCACCCGGCTTGGGGGGTAGCCATACCTGGGGCGGTTATACCGGGGTAGCTATATCCGCGGCGCTACGCCTGGGGCGGTTTACCAGTCAGTGGCCAAGGGTTCGGTAGCGTGGGATTTCATCCCCTCAAGGGCTGGAAAAGCCCGGCCGCGGCCCTTCCAAGGGTGCTGTGGCAGGTGGTTTTATGTCCTGAAAAGTCACAGTAAAAACATAGGTTTATTTGTATAAGCTCGAATTTTTCTGAATATTTTTCGGCGCCTTTCGAGTGATGCAGGATGTAGTGTTAAAGCCACACAAATACCAGGGTAAACCCTGATGTTTTAGGGGCTCAAAATGGGATGTTGTTGTGTCTAGCCAACAATTCTCAGGAAAAGTTAAGCATTTGTCTGTTGGACAATAGCCAGGGGCCGCGAATTTTGATGCAATAGCACCAACTTCCCATCGCGGAGTTAGAAAGACCGGCAGGACGTAAAGGTTGATCGCCGTTCTCAGTTACTCAAATCTACGGAGATTTCTTACATGAAAAAGACTCTGCTCGCTGCTGCTCTAGTCGTCGGCTTTGCTGGCGCTGCTCAAGCAGAAACTTCGGTGACCCTGTACGGGATCATTGATACTGGTATCGGCTACAACCAAATCAAGCAAGGTGGCGACAAGGCTACTCGTTTCGGCATGATCAACGGCACGCAGTCCGGCAACCGCTGGGGCTTGAAGGGTGTTGAAGATCTGGGTAACGGCCTGCACGCTGTGTTCCAGTTGGAAAGCGGCTTCGACAGCTCGAACGGCTACTCGGCTCAAGGCAACGGCACTCATAACCGACTCTTCGGTCGTCAAGCCACTATCGGTCTGGCCGGCGACAGCTGGGGCCAATTGGACTTCGGTCGTCAAACCAACATCGCGTCCAAGTACTTGGGCGGCGTGATTGACCCGTTCAGCAACGGCTTCGGCCAAGCCAACCTGGGTGCGTCCTTCTCGTCGGCTAACACGATGCGTCTGGATAACCTGGTTCTGTACCAAACCCCGAACTTCTCGGGCTTCCAGTTCGGTATCGGCTACACCTTCAATGCTAACGGCTCCCAAGATTGGAAGCTGGATGGTCAGTCCGACACGAACACTCGTGGCTTCACCACCGGTCTGCGCTACGCCAACGGCCCGATTTCGGCTGCTTTGACGTATGACCGCTACGACAACGATGCCAACTTCGACTCCGCCATCAACGAGTGGAACTTGGGCGTTGGCTACGACTTCGAAGTTGCCAAGGTTTCTCTGGGCTTCGGTCAAACTCGTAACGGCCTGATGCAAGTTCAAGCTCCGGGCGCTGGCGTTTCCTTCAGCACCGACGATTCGATCGGTGTTCTGGAAAATATCGACGGCCTGAAGGTCAACAGCTACCTGGTTGGTGTGTCCGCTCCTATCGGCAACGGCAAGATCCTGGCCTCCTGGCAGATGGCTGATGCCACCAACAGTGGCAACCTCGGCTGGGACGCCAAGAAGCAACAAGTCTACAGCCTGGGCTACACCTACAACCTGTCCAAGCGTACCAACCTGTACGCGATCGGTTCGTATGGCAAGAACATGTACTTTGCTGACGACGTGAAGTCGACCGCGATCGGCGTCGGCATCCGCCACATGTTCTAATCGGTGTGCATGGCTAGTCCATGCGCCGAGCCGGCCCGGTTTTCCGGGCTGGTTGCAGAACAAGTCCGGGCCTCGGCCCGGGCATGAAGCCACCCTTCGGGGTGGCTTTTTCATGGGCGCTGCGAGCGGCGTGGTGCGGCCACGGATCGTCGGGAGTGTCCGGCGCGAGGCGAGGGCGTTGATGTGCGCCCGCGAGTTCGGCCTATGGCGCGAGTCGCCATACAAGCCGGGCGTGGAGCTCGTCAGCCGGGTAGCATGGAAGCGGGAAGCGATGGGAACTGGCGGGCCGAGTCGTGCGGGGCTTGGGCTTTCGCGTGATTGCCGCGAGCCCGGCGTTTTCGCAAGAGTGGCTGCGGGGCTTGGTCGGGCCATGATTCACTTGGCTGCTATTCAGCCGGATGACACACTCGAAATGCTACAATCTATAAGTTTAGATAGACCCTTTGGGTGCACTGTATGAATCTGCAAGAGTACTTTCCCGTACTGCTCTTCATCATCGTTGCGACGCTCATCGGTGCGGCGCTGTTGTCGGTAGGGCGGCTGATCGGGCCGCATCGGCCCGACGAGCAGAAGCTCTCGCCCTACGAGTGCGGTTTCGAGGCCTTTGGCGACTCGCGCATGAAGTACGACGTGCGCTACTACCTGGTGGCCATACTCTTCATCTTGTTCGATCTTGAAATCGCCTTCCTGTTTCCGTGGGCGATCGCCAGCGGCCCGCTGGGGCTGGTGGGATTCTGGACGGTGATTATCTTTCTTGCGGTGCTCACCGTGGGCTTCATCTACGAATGGAAGCGAGGCGCACTCGATTGGGAGTGACCCGTGCTGCGGCGGGCATGCGCGGTGGCGCCAGTCCTCAGGCAGGGCTTGTGGGCTGGCCGTCGGCAAAAGGCACAAGGCGGTGAGTCGATATGCGGGCCACGGCGGCATGGCTGGCGGTGTGTGTGCGATGCGAGCCATGGCGGCACGGGCGGCAGCATGCACCGGCGGCGCACATCGCAAATTGGCAGTAATGGCATGCCGTAAGGCATGCCGGCAACAAACGGTTATTAGAGGTTAGGTGGCAATCATGGCTATCGACGGCATACTCAAAGAAGGTTTCATCACCACCAGCGCGGACAAGTTCCTGAACTGGGCCAAGACGGGCTCGCTGTGGCCCATGACTTTCGGCCTGGCCTGTTGCGCGGTTGAAATGATGCACGCCGGCGCGGCGCGCTACGACCTGGATCAGTTCGGCATCATCTTCCGGCCCAGTCCGCGCCAGTCCGACCTGATGATCGTGGCCGGCACGCTGTGCAACAAGATGGCGCCGGCGCTGCGCAAGGTCTACGACCAGATGCCCGAGCCGCGCTGGGTGGTGTCCATGGGTTCCTGTGCCAACGGCGGCGGCTACTACCATTATTCGTATTCGGTGGTGCGCGGCTGCGACCGCATCGTACCGGTGGACGTCTATGTTCCAGGCTGTCCGCCCACGGCCGAGGCGCTGGTCTACGGCCTGCTGCAAATGCAGAACAAGATCCGCCTTACCAACACGATCGCCCGCTAGCGGGCGCGCCGCCGCCGGCACCAGGCCGCTGCGGCTGTCCCACTGCTGTCATCTACGTACAAGTGCACCATGACCCGGCTTGAAACGCTCAAAACGCAACTACTGAAACAGTTCGGCGAAGACGCCGCGCTGACCCTGGCCCTGGACGAACTGACGCTGGAAATCCCGGCCGAGCAATGGGTGGAAGCCTGCAAGACACTGCGCGATATGCCGGAGCTGGGTTTCGAGGAATGCCTCGACCTGTGCGGCGTGGACTATTCCGCGTGGCGCGCACCCACGTTCGACGACGCGGCGCAGCATTATCCGCAGCGCTTCGCCGTGGCGGCGCAGCTGTTGTCGATCAAGCACAACTGGCGCCTGCGCGTACGCACCTGGGCCCAGGACGACGAATTCCCCATCGTGGACACGCTGTGCGAGGTCTGGCCCAGCGTCAACTGGTACGAGCGCGAGGCTTTCGACCTGTACGGCATCGTGTTCGAAGGGCACCCCGACCTGCGCCGCATCCTGACCGACTACGGCTTCATCGGGCACCCGTTCCGCAAAGACTTCCCGCTGTCGGGCAACGTCGAAATGCGCTACGACCCGGAACAACAGCGCGTGGTGTACCAGCCCGTTACCATCGAGCCGCGGCAGATCAACCCGCGCGTGGTGCGTGAAGACGGCTACGGAATAGGGCGTTAAGGCGTACTGGAAGAACATGGCTGAAATCAAGAACTACACCCTGAATTTCGGGCCGCAGCATCCGGCCGCGCACGGCGTGCTGCGCCTGGTGCTGGAGCTGGACGGCGAAGTGATACAGCGCGCCGATCCGCACATCGGGCTGCTGCACCGGGCCACGGAAAAACTGGCCGAGCACAAAACCTTTCTGCAGGCGCTGCCCTACATGGATCGCCTGGACTACGTGTCCATGATGTGCAACGAGCACGCCTACGTCATGGCCATCGAAAAACTCATGGGCATCAAGGTGCCGCTGCGCGCGCAGTACATCCGCGTCATGTTCGACGAGATCACGCGCCTGCTGAACCACCTGATGTCGCTGGGTTCGCACGCGCTGGACGTGGGCGCCATGGCGGTGTTCCTGTATGCCTTCCGTGAGCGCGAAGACCTGATGGACTGCTACGAGGCGGTGTCGGGTGCGCGCATGCACGCGGCCTACTACCGTCCGGGCGGGGTGTACCGCGACCTGCCCGATTCCATGCCGCAGTACGGGGCGTCCAGCAAGTACCGCGGCGAAAAAGAGCTGCGCGCCATGAACGAGGCGCGCTCGGGCTCGCTGCTCGATTTCATCGAAGACTTCACCAACCGCTTCCCGGCCTGTGTCGACGAGTACGAAGTGCTGCTGACCGACAACCGCATCTGGAAGCAGCGCCTGGTGGGCATAGGCGTGGTCAGCCCCGAGCGCGCCAAGGCCCTGGGCTTCACCGGCCCGATGCTGCGCGGTTCGGGCATTGAATGGGATCTGCGCCGCATGCAGCCCTACGAAGTCTACGACCGTCTCGACTTCGACATCCCGGTGGGTGTGAACGGCGACTGCTACGACCGCTACCTGGTGCGCATCGCCGAAATGCGCGAAAGCAACCGCATCATCCGCCAGTGCGTGGAATGGCTGCGCAACAACCCCGGCCCGGTCATCGTCGACGACCACAAGGTCGCGCCGCCCAGGCGCGAACGCATGAAGACCGGCATGGAAGACCTGATCCACCACTTCAAGCTGTTCACCGAAGGTTTCCACGTGCCCGAGGGCGAAACCTATACCGCCGTCGAGCATCCGAAAGGAGAGTTCGGCATCTACCTGATTTCCGACGGGGCGAACAAGCCGTACCGCCTGAAGATACGCGCGCCGGGCTTTGCGCACCTGGAATCCATGGATGAAATGTCGCGCGGCCACATGATCGCCGATGCGGTCACCATCATCGGCACCCAGGACATCGTGTTCGGCGAAATCGATCGCTAGGCACCGAGCCCGCAAGCCAAGGAATAAACCGGATTCGAACCATGCTGCTTTCCGAACAAGCCTACAGGAAAATCGACAAGGAACTGACCAAGTTCCCCAGCGACCAGAAACAATCGGCCATCATGGCGGCGCTGACCATAGCCCAGGACGAAAAAAACTGGGTCTCGACCGAAGTGATCGAGGACGTGGCCGCCTACATCGGCGTGCCGCCCATCGCGGTGCAGGAAGTCGCCACTTTCTACAATATGTTCCACACCCGGCCCGTCGGCCGCTACACGCTGTCGGTGTGCACCAATCTGCCCTGTGCCTTGCGTGACGGCGTCAAGACGGCCGATCATCTCAAGCAGAAGCTGGGCATCGATTTCCAGGAAACCACCGAAGACGGCATGTTCACGCTGGTCGAAGGCGAATGCATGGGCGCCTGCGGCGATGCGCCAGTCATGCTGGTGAACAACAAGCACATGTGCGTGCGCATGGCCGGCGACAAGCTCGACGCCCTGGTCGAAGAACTCAGACAGCAGGGGGAAGCGGCATGAGCGCGGCCGAAGTATTGCAACGCCACTCCGACGCCCTGTCGGCCGATCCGGGCAGCGATCTTGCGCGCAGCATGCTGTTCCACGGCCGCCATATCAGTCCGCAGATCGTCGCCGATCTGGACGGCAGCAACTGGCGCCTGGCCGACTACGTCAAGCGCGGCGGCTACGAAGGCCTGCGCAAGATCCTTACCACCGGCATGAAGCCCGAGGACGTGATCGCCGAGGTCAAGGCCTCGGGACTGCGCGGGCGCGGCGGCGCGGGTTTTCCCACCGGCTTGAAATGGAGCTTCATGCCGCGCGCCTTCCCGGGCCAGAAGTACCTGGTGTGCAATTCCGACGAAGGCGAGCCGGGCACCTTCAAAGACCGCGACATCCTGCGCTTCAATCCGCACATCGTGATCGAAGGCATGGCGATCGCCGCCTACGCCATGGGCATCAGCGTGGGCTACAACTACATCCACGGCGAGATCTTCGAAATCTACGAGCGCTTCGAAGAAGCCCTTGAAGAAGCGCGCGCCGCGGGCTTCCTGGGCGACAAGATCCTGGGCTCGGAATTCAACTTCCAGCTGCATGCCTTCCACGGTTTCGGCGCCTATATCTGCGGCGAAGAAACCGCGCTGCTCGAGTCGCTCGAGGGCAAGAAGGGCCAGCCGCGCTTCAAGCCGCCGTTTCCGGCCAGCTTCGGCCTGTACGGCAAGCCCACCACCATCAACAACACCGAGACCTTCGCCGCCGTGCCCTGGATCTTCCGCAACAGCGGCAAGGAATACCTGGAAATCGGCAAGCCCAACAACGGCGGCACCAAGCTGTTCTCGGTGTCGGGCGATGTAGAGCGCCCCGGCAACTACGAGATCCCGCTGGGTACGCCCTTCAATACGCTGCTCGAGCTGGCCGGCGGGGTGCGCGCGGGCCGCACGCTCAAGGCCGTGATCCCCGGAGGCTCCAGCGCGCCGGTGCTGCCGGCCTCGGCCATGGCCGACGTCACCATGGACTATGACTCGATCGCCAAGGCGGGCTCGATGCTGGGCTCGGGGGCGGTGATCGTCATGGACGACAGCCGCTGCATGGTCAAGTCGCTGCTGCGCCTGTCTTATTTCTATTTCGAGGAAAGCTGCGGCCAGTGCACGCCGTGCCGCGAGGGCACGGGCTGGCTGTACCGCATGGTCGAGCGCATCGAGAACGGCCAGGGCCGTCCCGAAGACATGGACGTGCTCGATTCCGTGGCCTCCAACATCATGGGGCGCACCATCTGCGCCCTGGGCGATGCGGCCGCCATGCCGGTGCGCAGCTTCATCAAGCATTTCCGCGACGAGTTCGCACACCACATAGAGCACAAGAGCTGTGTGGTGCCCAAATATCTGTAGGGTCTGGACGCAATGGTTGAACTCACCATCGACGGCAAAAAGGTAGAAGTCCCCGAGGGCAGCATGGTCATGCAGGCCGCGCACAAGCTCGGTCTGTACGTGCCGCATTTCTGCTATCACAAGAAGCTCTCGATCGCGGCCAACTGCCGCATGTGCCTGGTCGAAGTCGAGAAGGCGCCCAAGGCGCTGCCGGCCTGTGCCACGCCGGTCACCAACGGCATGATCGTGCATACCGCGTCGGCCAAGGCGGTGGCGGCGCAGAAAAGCGTCATGGAATTCCTGCTCATCAACCACCCGCTGGACTGCCCGGTGTGCGACCAGGGCGGCGAGTGCCAGCTGCAGGATCTGGCCGTGGGCTACGGCGCCTCGGCCTCGCGCTACAAAGAGGCCAAGCGCGTGGTGGTGCACAAGGAAATGGGGCCGCTCGTCTCGGCCGAGGAAATGCAGCGCTGCATCCATTGCACCCGCTGCATCCGCTTCGGCCAGGAAATCGGCGGCCTGATGGAACTGGGCATGGTCAACCGCGGCGAGCATGCCGAAATCACTTCTTTCGTGGGGCGCGCGGTCGAGTCCGAGCTGTCGGGCAACATGATAGACATCTGCCCGGTGGGGGCGCTGACCTCCAAGCCCTTCCGCTATACCGCACGCACCTGGGAGCTGGCGCGGCGCCGTTCGGTCAGCCCGCACGACAGCCTGGGTGCCAACGTGATCCTGCAGGTCAAGTCCGACCGCGTCATGCGTGTGGTGCCTTTCGAAAACGAAGACGTCAACGAATGCTGGATCAGCGACCGCGACCGCTGGGCCTATGAAGGCCTGTACAGCGAAGACCGCGTGCGCCATCCCCTCATCAAGACCGCCGACGGCCAATGGCGCGAGGCTTCCTGGAGCGACGCCCTGCAGGCCGTCGTCAGGGGCCTGGGCCAGGTGCGCGAGCAGCACGGCGCGGGCCAGATCGGCGCGCTGGGCAGCCAGTACGCCACCACCGAAGAGCTGGCGCTGCTGGCGCGGCTGGCGCGCGCCCTGGGCACCGAGAACATCGACTTCCGCCTGCGCAATATCGACCCCGACCTGGATCACGCGCTGACCGGCGTGCCCTGGCTGGGCATGCCCGTGGCCGAGCTGGGCCAGCTCGATCGCGTGCTGGTGGTGGGCTCGTTCCTGCGCAAGGATCATCCGCTTATGGCGCAGCGCCTGCGCCAGGCCGTCAAGCACGGCACCCAGGTCAGCTTCATCGACGGCGCGGCCGACGATCCGCTGTTCCCCGTGACCGCGCGCATGACCGTGGCGCCCAGCCAGATCGCCAATGCCCTGGCCGAAGTGTTGGTGGCGCTGGCGCAAGCCGGCGGCCAGCCGGTGCCGGCGGAATTCGCCGATCTGCAGCCCGGCGAAAACGCGCAGCGCATCGCCGCCAGCCTGGCTTCCGGCGAGAAGGTCGCAGTGTTCCTGGGCAATATGGCCGTGGCTTCCGACCGCGCCTCGCTGATCGCCGCCAATGCCGCGGCGCTGGCGCGCGCGGCCAAGGGCCGCTTCGGCTTCCTGATTCCGGGCGGCAATACGGTGGGCGGCTACCTGGCCGGCGCCACCCCGGGGCCTGGCGGCATGAACGCCACGCAAATGCTGACCCGCGGCCTGAAGGGCTACCTGGTGGTGCATGCCGAGCCGGCTCTGGACGCCGACAACGGCGCGCGTGCGCTGGAGGTGCTGAAGGCGGCCGACTTTGCCGTGGCGCTGTCGCCATACCGCGGCGGCGTGGAAGAGTGGGCCGACGTGATCCTGCCGATTTCGCCCTACACCGAAACCTCCGGCAGCTTCGTCAATGCCGAGGGCAGGGTGCAGAGCTTCAAGGGCGCCACCGCGCCGTTTGGCGATACGCGCCCGGGCTGGAAGGTGCTGCGCGTGCTGGGCAACTTGTTCCAGCTGCAAGGCTTCGACGATGAAACCTCGGAATCGGTACGCGACACCGTCATGGTCGGCGGCGTCGACAGCCGCCTGGGCAATGAAGTGCGCGGCGAGCTGGCGCTGGCGCCCAAGGCGCAAGGGCTGGAACGCCTGGCCGAGATCCCCATCTACCGCAGCGACGCCATGGTGCGCCGTTCCGAACCCTTGCAGGCCACGGTCGCCTCGCGCGCGCCCACGGCGCGCATGAATGCCGCCACCCTGGCCGGGCTGGGGCTGGAAGACGGCACGCCGGTGCGGGTGCGCTCGACGCAAGGCGAGGCCTTGCTGGCGGCCGAACTCGACGACACAGTCGCCGACGGCGCCGTAAGAGTGGCGGCGGCTTACGCCGAGACGGTGGCGCTGGGCAGCGCCTTTGGCCAACTTTCGGTGGAGCGCGCATAAATGGAATGGCTCAAGATCGTTGAAGGCTACGGCACCGACCTGCTCGGGCCGCAGTGGTGGCTGCTGATCTGGTCTCTGATCAAGATCGTGGTCATCGCAGTGCCCATCATCCTGTGCGTGGCCTACCTTACCTACTGGGAACGCAAGCTGATCGGCGCCATGCACGTGCGCCTGGGGCCCACCCGCGTGGGCTACCGCGGGCTGCTGCAGCCTTTTGCCGACGTGTTCAAGCTGCTGACCAAGGAACTGATTGTTCCCACCAAGGCCAACAAGGTGCTGTACATACTGGCGCCGGTGGTGACACTGATGCCGGCGCTGGCCGCCTGGGCCGTGGTGCCGTTCCAGCCCGGCGTGGTGCTGTCCAACGTCAATGCCGGCCTGTTGTACGTGATGGCGATTACTTCCGTGGGCGTTTACGGGGTGATCGTGGCGGGCTGGGCCTCGAATTCGAAGTACGCGCTGATCTCGGCGCTGCGGGCCTCGGCGCAGATGGTGTCCTACGAACTGGCCATAGGCTTCGTGATGATCACGGTGCTGCTGGTCTCGGGCACGCTGAACATGAGCGGCATCGTGGTGGGTCAGACCCACGGCTGGTTCGCCTCCAAGGGCCTGAATTTCCTGTCGTGGAACTGGCTGCCGCTGCTGCCGCTGTTCGTGATCTACGTGATTTCGTCGGTGGCGGAAACCAACCGCCACCCCTTCGACGTGGTGGAAGGCGAATCGGAAATCGTGGCCGGGCACATGGTGGAATATTCCGGCATGGGCTTCGCCCTGTTCTTCCTGGGCGAATACGCCAATATGATTCTGCTGTCGTGCATGGCTGCCATCATGTTCCTGGGCGGCTGGGCGCCGCCGCTGGAAATCGCGCCTTTCACCTGGGTGCCGGGCTGGCTGTGGCTGGGCATCAAGGCTTTCTTTGTGGTTTCGTGTTTCATATGGTTCCGCGCCACGTTCCCGCGCTATCGCTACGACCAGATCATGCGCCTGGGCTGGAAGGTATTCATTCCGCTCACGGGTGTATGGCTGCTGGTCGTCATGATATGGATGCAGACGCCGTGGAACATATGGCACTGACACGGCCGGAGGCGAGATAGAAATGGAAGCAATCAAGGATTTCTTTGGCAGCCTGATGCTGTCTGAAATGTTCAAGGGCATGGTCTTGACGGGCAAGTACCTGTTCAAGCGCAAGATCACGCTGCGCTACCCGCAGGAAAAGACCCCGGCCTCGCCGCGCTTTCGCGGCCTGCATGCGCTGCGCCGCTACCCGAACGGGGAAGAGCGCTGCATCGCCTGCAAGCTGTGCGAGGCGGTCTGTCCGGCCCTGGCCATCACCATCGAGTCGGCGGTGCGCGACGACGGCACGCGCCGTACCACGCGCTACGACATCGATCTCACCAAGTGCATATTCTGCGGCTTCTGCGAAGAAAGCTGCCCGGTGGACTCCATCGTCGAGACCCACATCCACGAATATCACGGCGAAAAGCGGGGCGACCTGTATTTCACCAAAGACATGCTGCTGGCGGTCGGTGACCGTTACGAATCCGAAATCGCGCGTCGTCGGGCCGAAGACGCTCCTTATCGCTGAACGCCGGAACCTGCCCAATAATGTTTAATACTGTCCTGTTCTATCTGTTGTCGCTGATTCTGGTGGTCGCGGCGTTTCGCGTCATCCTCGCCACCAGCCCCGTCACCGCGGTATTGCACCTGATCCTGGTGTTCTTCACCGCCGCCATGCTCTGGATGCTGCTGCAGGCCGAGTTCCTGGCGCTGCTGCTGGTGCTGGTCTACGTGGGGGCGGTCATGGTGCTGTTCCTGTTCGTGGTGATGATGCTGGACATCCGCATGGATGCCTTGCGCCACGGCGTCAAGACCTACCTGCCGGTGGGGCTGGTGATAGGCCTGGTGATGGTGCTGGAAATGGCCTTCGTGCTGGGTCGCACGTGGTTCGGCGCCGGGCCGGCCGCGACCCAGCCCGCCGATTACAACAACACGCATGCGCTGGGCATGGCCATGTACAACCACTATGTTTACGCGGTGGAAGTCGGGGCCGTGATCCTGCTGGTGGGCATGATCTCCGCCATCGCCCTGACGCTGCGCCACCGCCGCGACGTCAAGTACCAAAGGCCGGGCGACCAGGTGCGCGTGCGCGCGCAAGACCGCGTGCGCCTGGTGAACATCGCTTCGCAAACTGAGGCGCCGCCGCCGCAAGACGCCCAGGCCCAAGGGGAAACGAAATGACCATCACGCTCGCCCATTACCTGATCGTCGGTGCGATCCTGTTCGCCATCGGCATCTTCGGCTTCTTCCTGAACCGCCGCAACTTGATCATCCTGCTGATGTCGATCGAGCTGATACTGCTGGCGGCCAACGTGAATTTCGTCGCGTTTTCGACCTGGTCGGGCGATGTCGCCGGACAGGTCTTCGTCTTTTTCATCCTTACCGTGGCGGCCGCCGAGGCGGCCATCGGCCTGGCGATTCTGGTGCTGCTGTTCCGCAACCTGAATACGATCAATGTTGAAGAACTCGATCGCCTGAAGGGTTGAGGCAAACATGCAGAACACGAATTCCACATCACTTTATCTCGTCATCGCTTTTGCACCGCTGGTCACCGCCATCATGGCGGGCTTCTGGGGTACGGGCTTTCTGGGCCGCTCGGTCAGCCGCCGCGCGTCGCACTACCTGACCATCGCCGGCGTGTTCATTTCATTCGTCTGCTCGGTGGCGGTGCTGTTCCAGGTGCTGGGCGGAGACGGCTTCGACGGTACGGTCTATACCTGGACGCTGATCGGCCATACGCCGCTGGAAATCGGCTTCCTGATCGACCCGCTGTCGGCGCTGATGATGGTGGTGGTGACCTCGGTGTCGCTGATGGTGCACATCTACACCATCGGCTACATGGCCGACGACCCGGGCTACCAGCGCTTCTTCTCGTATATATCGCTGTTCACCTTCTCGATGCTGATGCTGGTCATGTCCAATAACATGCTCCAGCTGTTCTTCGGCTGGGAGGCGGTGGGCCTGGTGTCGTACCTGCTGATCGGCTTCTGGTACACGCGTCCGACGGCGATCTTCGCCAACCTCAAGGCCTTCCTGATCAACCGCGTGGGCGACTTCGGCTTCGTGCTCGGCATAGGCCTGCTGTTCGCCTACACCGGCAGCATG
The DNA here is from genome assembly GCF_002209565.1 of Candidimonas nitroreducens. Lineage (GTDB taxonomy): Bacteria > Pseudomonadota > Gammaproteobacteria > Burkholderiales > Burkholderiaceae_B > Candidimonas > Candidimonas nitroreducens. The sequence goes on along the minus strand of NZ_NJIH01000010.1, from coordinate 40,792 downwards.
CACTACAGCGAGGTGTTCCAGGGTGCGCAGAAGCTGGCCGGCACCAGCTTTCCGGGCACCGACTGGCAACTGCTGACTGTGGCGGCCATTTCCCTGTTCGTCGGCGCCATGGGCAAGTCGGCCCAGGTGCCGCTGCATGCCTGGCTGCCCGATTCCATGGAAGGCCCGACGCCGATTTCCGCCCTGATCCACGCGGCCACCATGGTCACGGCGGGTATCTTCATGGTGGCGCGCTTCTCGCCGGTGTTCGAGCATTCCGACACGGCCCTGTCCTTCGTCATGGTGATCGGCGCCATCGGCGCCTTGTTCCTGGGCATACTGGGCGTCATCCAGAACGACATCAAGCGGGTCATCGCCTATTCCACGCTGTCGCAGCTGGGCTACATGACCGTGGCGCTGGGCGCCTCGGCCTATTCGGCGGCCATCTTCCACCTGATGACGCACGCCTTCTTCAAGGCGCTGCTGTTCCTGGGTGCGGGCTCGGTCATCATCGCCATGCATCACGACCAGGACATCCGCAACATGGGCGGGCTGCGCAAGTACATGCCGATCACCTGGATCACTTTCCTGGCCGGCACGCTGGCGCTGGTGGGTACGCCATTCTTCGCCGGCTTCTATTCCAAAGAGCACATCATCGAGGCGGCGGCTGCGGCCGACGTGTGGGGCGCGGGCTTTGCGCACTATGCCACGCTGATCGGTGTGTTCGTGACCTCGCTGTATTCCTTCCGCGTGTACTTCCTGGTGTTCCACGGCAAAGAGCGCTTCGATACTTCGGGCCATGGCCATGAGGCGCACGCCGCGCATGCGGAGCACGACGAGCATGACGCGCATGGTGCCCACGATGATGCCCACGGCGATCATCATCATGGCGGCGTGCCGAAGGAATCGCCCTGGGTGGTGACGCTGCCGCTGATCCTGCTGGCGATTCCGTCGGTGGTGGCCGGCGCGCTGTTCATCGACCCGCTGCTGTTCAACGGCTATTTCAAGAAGTCGATCATGGTGCTGGCCGAGCACCCGGCCATGGCCGAGATCGCCGGCGAATGGCATGGCTGGCTGGCCTATGGCTTGCATGCCTTCATTACCCTGCCGTTCTGGCTGACGGTGGCGGGCCTGGCTGTTGCCTGGTATTGCTACCTGGTGAATCCCAGTGCGGCCACGGCCATACGCAAACGCTTTTCGGGCGTGTACACGGTGCTCGAGAACAAGTACTACGACGACTGGTTCAACGAGCAGGTGCTGGCGCGCGGCGCGCGCTGGCTGGGCCACGGCCTGTGGCAGGGCGGCGACCGCGGCATCATCGACGGGCTGGTCAACGGCAGCGCCCGCCTGATGGGCTGGTTCTCGGGGGTCACCAGGTATATCCAGTCCGGCTTTATCTATCATTACGCCTTTGCGATGATCATCGGCATCATGGCTTTTCTAACCTTTTTCGTGCTGACGGTTCACTGATGGCTAGCGATATGGCGTCTTCTACTATTCCCTGGTTAACGCTTGCAATCTTCGTACCCATCGTGGCCGGCCTGGTGGTGCTGCTGCTGGGCAGCGACGAGCGGGCGGAATTCACGCGCAAGCTGTCCTTGGCCGGCTCGGTGCTGGGTTTCCTGGTAACGATTCCGATCTATACGGGCTTCAACCCGGACACGGCCAAGATGCAGTTCGTGGAAAAGGCCTCGTGGATCAAGACCTATGCGGTCAATTACCACCTGGGCGTGGACGGCATTTCGCTGTGGTTCGTGTTGTTGACCGCGTTCATCACGGTGATCGTGGTGCTGGCCGGCTGGCAGGTGATCACCAAGCGCGTGTCGCAGTACATGGCCGCCTTCCTGATTTTGTCGGGGCTGATGATAGGCGTGTTCGTGGCGATGGACGGCATGCTGTTCTATGTGTTCTTCGAGGCCACGCTGATCCCCATGTACCTGATCATCGGGGTGTGGGGCGGGCCGAACCGGGTCTATGCGGCGTTCAAGTTTTTTCTGTACACGCTGGCGGGCTCGCTGCTGACGCTGGTCGCGTTTCTGTACCTGTGGCATGTGGCGGGCGGCTCGTTCGACATCCAGACCTGGCAGCAGATGAAGCTGGGCTATACGCCGCAAATACTGGTGTTCGTGGCGCTGCTGGCGGCTTTCGCCGTGAAAGTGCCGATGTGGCCGGTGCATACGTGGTTGCCGGACGCGCACGTCGAGGCCCCCACCGGCGGCTCGGTGGTGCTGGCGGCCATCATGCTGAAGCTGGGCGCCTACGGTTTTCTGCGCTTCTCGCTGCCGATCACGCCGGACGCCTCGCACAGCCTGTCCGGCCTGATGATCGCGCTGTCGCTGATCGCCGTCATCTACATCGGCCTGGTGGCCATCGTCCAGGACGACATGAAGAAGCTGGTGGCGTATTCGTCGGTGGCGCACATGGGCTTCGTGACCCTGGGCTTTTTCATCTTCAACACGGCCGGGATCGAAGGCGCGATCGTGCAGATGATCTCGCACGGCTTCGTCTCCGGCGCCATGTTCCTGTGCATTGGCGTGCTGTACGACCGCCTGCACACGCGCCGCATCGCCGACTACGGCGGCGTGATCAATGTCATGCCGCGCTTCGTCACGCTGTTCGTGCTGTTCTCGATGGCCAACAGCGGCCTGCCGGCAACCAGCGGTTTTGTGGGTGAATTCACGGTGATCATGGGCGCGGTTCAATACAACTTCTGGATCGGCCTGCTGGCGGCCACGGCACTGATCTGGGGCGCGGCCTATTCCCTGTGGATGGTCAAGCGGGTCGCCTACGGCGACATCGGCAACGACCACGTACGCGAGATGAACGATCTGGACAAACGGGAGTTCTTCATTCTCGGCCTGATGGCGATCCTGGTGCTGTACATGGGCATCTATCCCAAGCCTTTCACCGATGTCATGCATGTGTCGGTGCAGGCTCTGCTGCAGCACGTCTCCGTCTCGAAACTGTAGATCATTATGCAAACTCCATTTCATTTCGCCCTGGCCGCACCCGAGATTCTGCTGCTCGTCCTGACGGTGGTGGTGTTGATCGCCGATGCCTGCAACAAGTCGGACAACCGCAACGGCACCTTCGTATTGAGCCTGGTCAGCGTACTGGTGCTGATCGCGGTGTCGCTGTGGCAGTGGCATGACGGCATTTCCGGCCGCACTTTCAATGGCCTGTATGTGGCCGACCCGTTGGCGCACTTCCTGAAGATACTGTCGTACATTGCGGTGGCTGCGACCTTCATCTATGGCCGTGCGTACGCCGAACAGCGCGACATGCTCAGCCATGGCGGCGAGCTGTACACGCTGACGCTGCTGGCCTTGCTGGGCCAGATGGTGATGATCTCGGCCGGCAGCCTGCTGATGGTGTACCTGGGCGTGGAGCTGATGTCGTTCGCGCTGTACGCGCTGATCGCGCTGCGCCGCGATCACTCGCAGTCGATCGAAGCGGCGATGAAGTATTTCGTGCTGGGCGCGCTGGCCTCGGGCGTGCTGCTGTACGGGCTGTCGATGATCTACGGCGCCACCGGCACGCTGGATCTGGTGCGCGTGGCCCAGGCGATAAGCAGTGGCAAGGTGGCGATGCTGCCGCTGGTCTTCGGCCTGGTGTTCATCGTGTCGGGCCTGGCGTTCAAGCTGGGTGCCGTGCCGTTCCACATGTGGGTGCCCGATGTCTACCACGGCGCGCCCACCGCGATCACGCTGACGCTGGGCGCGGCGCCCAAGCTGGCTGCCTTCGCGATCGTGCTGCGCCTGCTGGTAACCGGCCTGCACGGGCTGGCGGTGGACTGGCAGCCGATGCTGCTGGTCATGGCAGTGCTGTCGCTGGCGGTGGGCAATATCACGGCCATCGTGCAAACCAATTTCAAGCGCATGCTGGCGTATTCGACCATCTCGCACATGGGTTTCGTGTTCCTGGGGCTGCTGTCCGGCGTGGTGGCAGGCCGTCCGGGTGCGGCCGGCCCGGCCTATGGCTCGGCGCTGTTCTACATCGTGATCTACGTACTGACCACGCTGAGCACTTTCGGTCTGATCATGCTGCTTAGCCGCAAGGGCTTCGAGTGCGAGCAGATTGCCGACCTGAAGGGCCTCAACCGGCGCAATCCGGTACTGGCAGGGGTGCTGCTGGTGGCGATGTTCTCGCTGACGGGCATTCCCCCCATGGCGGGCTTCTACGCGAAGCTGGCGGTGCTGGAAGCCCTGATCGGCGCCGGCCACGTGGCGATGGCTGTGGTGGCGGTGATGTTCTCGCTGGTGGGTGCCTATTACTACCTGCGGGTAGTGAAGATGGCTTATTTCGACGAGCCCGAAGGCGAGGCCGCGGATGCGACCGGCGCTTGCGGGGTGATACCCGGCGGGCTGATGTCGATCAATGGCCTGCTGGTGCTGCTGCTGGGCGTACTGCCTGGCGGCCTGATGGGCTTGTGTGTGCAGGTCATAGAGTCGTCGCTGCACTTTTAGACGGGCGGTCAGCTGCGGGCGGCTAGCCACGGGCGGTCAGCTACAGGCGGCCGGCTGTGGGCGGCCTGCTGCGCAGGCTAGTGGTGGGTGGCTGGATGTGCACCACTAGCGGCTGGCGTTACGCTGCTCGATGCCGCTACTCCAGGTTTGTAGTATCCCAGAACACAGGCGTCGCGCCCGCTGCGGTGTGCGCCCGGCGTGTGCCCGGGCTCGGGCCGGGGGCGCCAATGGCGGCGCGCCCATAACCCGGCGGCAGGCATGGTGAAGCGGGCCGGGCCGGCGCCGCGGGCGCATAATCCGTCACGCCTGCCCTGGGCCGCCCGCTGTGGCGGGCCCGGAATCGAATTGCAAGGAAATGCATGGATCAGTCTTCGGCTGTTTGGATATTGATAGTGCTCGCTCTGGTGACGGCCAATCTGCCGTTCCTGATCGAGCGGCCGCTGCTGGTGCTGCCTTGGGCGCTGCCCGGAGAATCGGAGCGCCCGCAATGGCTGCGCTGGGCCGAGTCGCTGGCGTTTTTCGTGCTGCTGGTGGCGCTGGCTTATGCGGTGCTGGTGTTGATCGGGCAGTCGTTTTTCGCGGGCGCGTCGGCGGCGGCGGTGGGCTTGTTCGTGCTGAAGGTGGTGGTGGCGATGGCTGTGGCGGCAGCGATCCTGGCATACGCGGGCTGGCGCAACCGGGGCCGCGAGGTGCACAAGTCGTTTTTCGTGCGCTTGCTGGAGGTGCTGGTCTTTTATGGCTTGGTGGGCGCGCTGGGTTTCGCGTTCGAGGCGAATATCGGCAATGTGTTTCACCAGACGTGGGAGTTTTATGCGGTGACTCTCAGCCTGTTCCTGGTGCTGGGGTATCCGGGGTTTGTGTACCGGTATTTGTTGCGGCGGCGCAAGGGACGGGGAAGTTAAGGGGTATCGCAGGCTGAGGCTGCGAGCGGCTCGGGCCGGTTTGGCTTTTGGGTTTTTTTGATGTCAGCGTTTGGCCGCCGTGGCGTAGACCGCATTGCGTTCGCGCTTACCGATGGCGACAACGACTACGACGATTTCTGCGTCGCGTGCTTCATAGACTAGCCGATAGCCTATGGATTTGAGCTTGATTTTGTAGCGGTCGGCGTGGCCTTGTAGCTTGGCGGCAGGCACGCGGGGGTCTTGCAGGCGTTCTTCGAGCTTTTTCTTGAACTGTGCACGCAGTGTTCCGTCGAGCTTGCGCCATTCCTTCAGTGCCTCGTCTTTGAGCTTCAGCCTATAGGTCATCTAGCGAGACTTCGAATTCTGCCTGACCTTGGCGGGAGTCGGCAATGGCATTCAGTTCCAGGTCTTCCAGGCGGCTCATCAGGGCTTCGTAGGCTTTGGCGGGGATGCAATAGAACGCAGGCTCGTTGCGATTGAGGATGGCCACGGGGAAGCCTTCGCCCGCCGCCACGGTGCCCATGGGATTGCGCTTGAGTTCGGAGACGCTGGCCGTTGTTTCAGCGAGAAGGGTATGGGCCATGAGGGGACTCGTTAATGGTGTCTTTAATGGTGCTAATTGTAGTGCTTCCACGAGTGTTCTTCAATTGGGGGCGAAGGTGTGGTTGTGGATTTGGCTCGTCATGGGGCCTTGGTTCGTCGACGGATTGGTTCTTGATCCGCGGCCTAGAACGGGGTACCTCCTTCCGGTTCGATACCCCACTCACCTCCAGGAGGCACCCCGTTCTCTCCGCTTGTTTTGTAGGCGAGTGGGGGCTGTAGGCTTTGGTTCGTCGACGGATTGGTTCTTGACCCGCGGCCTAGAACGGGGTATCTCCTTCCGGTTCGATACCCCACTCACCTCCAGGAGGCACCCCGTTCTCTCCGCTTGTTTTGTAGGCGAGTGGGGGCTGTAGGCTTTGGTTCGTCGACGGATTGGTTCTTGATCCGCGGCCTAGAACGGGGTACCTCCTTCCGGTTCGATACCCCACTCACCTCCAGGAGGTACCCCGTTCTCTCCGCTCGTGTTGTAGACGGGTGGGGGCTGCAGGTTTTGCTGCGTCGTCGGTCGGGTTCTTGAACCGCGGCCTGGAATGGGGCATCTCCCTCCGGTTCGATGACCCGCACACCTCCGGGAGACGCCCCATTCCCTCCGCTCGTGTCGTAGGCGGGCGGAGGCTTTGGGGTCTTGGCGTGCGCCGCGGCGCACGGGTGGGGCTTAGCCCCGGAACCAGTTCAGTACGGCGTCCAGGCCGCTGTAGTTCAGGGCGTAGCGGGTTTGCTGGCGCACTACGGGCTTGGCGCGGTAGGCGACGGAGTAGTGCGCCAGGGCCAGCATTTTCAGGTCGTTGGCGCCGTCGCCCATGGCGATGATTTGTTCGGGGGCGGCGCCGGTATCAAAGGCCAGGGCTTGCAGGTAGGCGGCCTTGGCCTGGCCGTCGACGATGTCGCCGAGCACGCGGCCGGTGAGTTTGCCCTGGTCGATCTCGAGCACGTTGGCGTGGGTCTCGTCCAGGCCCAGGCGCTGTTTGAGGCGTTCGGTGTAGAAGGTGAAGCCGCCCGAGACCAGCATGATTTTCAGGCCGGCGGCCTTGGCCGAGACGATCAGGCGTTCGGCGCCGGGGTTGGTGCGCAGTCTTTCGTCGTAGACGCGTTCCAGGGCTTTTTGCGGCACGCCGCGCAGCAGTGCGACGCGGCGCCGCAGGCTTTCGGAAAAGTCTTTGATCTCGCCGCGCATGGCGGCTTCGGTGATGGCTGCGACTTCGGCCTTGCGGCCGGCCATGTCGGCGATTTCGTCGATGCACTCGATGTTGATGAGCGTGGAGTCCATGTCGGAAGCCAGGATCTTGCATTCGGCCAGGCGCGGCACGCGTTCGAGGTAGGCGTAGTCGACGTGCAGTTCGGCGCAGAGGCGCTCGACCTCGGGCCGTGTGGCGGGGTCGACGTCGAGCAGGCGCGTGGCGGTGGTGCTCAGGCTCTGCAGGCCGTTGGCGGCGGCGACGGCGGCGATTTGTTCGGCCTTGGCGGCGTCGAGGTCGGGGGCTTGCAGGATCAGGTGAGTCATGGAGTCGGGTTCGGTGAGAGAAGAGTGACGCGGCCAATGTGGAGGGCGCCGAGTGTATCGGGAGCAGCCGCCATGGCATGCTGAGCGCCGGCTGTTGCCGCAGTAGCCATGGCGTTCATCATGCCGGCACCCGCAGCGGTGGCTGTGACAGGCTTCATGCCGGCATTCGCAGCCGCGACCGCGGCAGGTTTCACGTCAGCGCCCGCAGCACGCCGCGCACGGCTTCGATGCGGGCGTTGACTTGTGCGCCCTGGGCGATGTCGACGCGCAGTTTGTCCTGGCCGGCCAATTTTACCTGGCGCTGCTTTTGCACCAGTTCGATGATGCGCATGGGGTCGACGTTGGGCTTGGCCGAGAACTGGATCACGGCCTGGGTGTCGCTGGCGTCGATCTTGGTCACGCCCAGGGGCTCGGCGGCCAGCCGCAGCCTGTGGGTGGCGAGCAGGGTCTGGGCGGGTTCGGGCAGTTTGCCGTAGCGGTCTATGAGTTCTTCCTGGATGGCGATGAGGGCGTCGCCGTCGCGGGCGTGCGAGAGTTTTTTGTACAGGCCTAGGCGGGCATGGACGTCGGCGCAGTAGTCGGCGGGCAGCAGGGCCGGGGCGTGCAGGTTGACTTCGCAGGCCAGGGCGAAGGGCGAGTCGAGGTCGGGTTCTTCGCCGGCCTTGAGGGCGCGCACCGCGGTTTCCAGCATCTCGGAATACATGGAGAAGCCGATCTCGTGGATGTTGCCCGACTGGGACTCGCCCAGCACTTCGCCGGTGCCGCGTATTTCCAGGTCGTGCATGGCCAGATAGAAGCCCGAGCCGAGTTCTTCCATGGCCTGTATGGCTTCCAGGCGTTTCTTGGCGTTGGAGGTGATGGCGTCTTCGCCCGGGGTCAGCAGGTAGGCGTAGGCCTGGTGGTGCGAGCGTCCGACGCGGCCGCGCAGCTGGTGCAGCTGGGCCAGGCCGAGGCGGTCGGCGCGGTGGATGACGATGGTGTTGGCGCTGGGCACATCGATGCCGGTCTCGATGATGGTGGTGCACAGCAGGACGTTGTAGCGCTGCTGGTAGAAGCCTTTCATGACGTCTTCGAGTTCGCGCTCGGGCATCTGGCCGTGCGCCACGGCGATGCGCGCCTCGGGCACCAGTTCCTGCAGCCGCGCCTGGCGGTTGTGGATGGTCTCGACTTCGTTGTGCAGGAAGTAGGCCTGGCCGCCGCGCTTGAGTTCGCGCAGCAGCGCCTCGCGGATGGTGCTGCCGTCTTCGCGGCGCACGAAGGTCTTGATGGCCAGGCGTTTTTGCGGCGCGGTGGCGATCACGGAAAAATCGCGTATGCCTTCCAGCGACATGCCCAGGGTGCGCGGTATGGGGGTGGCGGTGAGGGTCAGCACGTCGACTTCGGCGCGCAGCGATTTGAGCGCTTCTTTGTGGCGCACGCCGAAGCGGTGCTCTTCGTCGATGATGACCAGGCCCAGGCGCTTGAATTTGACGTCGCGCGACAGCAGTTTGTGGGTGCCGATGATGATGTCGACCTGGCCGCTGGCCAGGCCTTCGATGGCCGCGGCCACTTCCTTGGCGGAGCGGAAGCGCGACAGTTCGACGATTTTGACGGGCCAGTCGGCGTAGCGGTCGGCGAAGGTCTGGGCGTGCTGCTCGGCCAGCAGGGTGGTGGGGCACAGCAGCGCCACCTGCTTGTTGTTCATCACCGAGAGGAAGGCGGCACGCAGGGCGACTTCGGTCTTGCCGAAGCCCACGTCGCCGCAGACCAGGCGATCCATGGGACGGCCGGAGGTCATGTCGCCGATGACGGCTTCGATGGCCGCGGCCTGGTCGGGAGTTTCTTCGAAACCGAAGCCTTCGACGAAGGCCTGGTAGTCGCTGGGCGGCATCTTGAAGGCGTAGCCCTCGCGGGCGGCGCGCTGCGCGTACAGGGCGAGCAGTTCGGCGGCGGCATCGCGCACCTGCTTGGCGGCCTTGCGCCGTGCGCGATCCCACTGGCCCGAGCCGAGCTGGTGCAGGGGGGCGTGCTCGGGGTCGGCGCCGCTGTAGCGCGAGATCAGGTGCAGCTGCGACACGGGCACGTACAGCGTGCTGCCGTTGGCGTATTGCAGGTGCAGGAATTCCATCTCGCCTTCGCCCAGATCCATGCTGGCCAGGCCCATGTAGCGGCCGATGCCGTGCTGGGCGTGCACTACCGGGCCGCCTTCGCGCAGCTCGGCGAGGTCGCGCACCATGGCTTCGACGTTGCTGCTGCGTTCCTGGGCGCGGCGGCTGCGCCGTGTGCCGCCGCGCGCCTGGCTGGGGTAGAGGTCGTTCTCGGTCAGCAGGGTGATTGGCTCGGCGTTCAGGCCAAAGCCCGCGGCCAGCGGCGCGACGATCAGGGCATAGCGGCTGTCGGATTCGAGGAAGGCGCGCAGCGATTCGGGCCGCGTATCGGGCAGCAGGTCGAGGTCGGCCAGCATCTGCAGCAGGGTTTCGCGCCGGCCGGCGGAGTCGGCGCACAGGGCGACGCGGCCATCGGTACGCCCAAGCAGGTTGCGCAGGCGCGATAGCGGGTCTTCGGCGCGCCGCAGTACGGCCACGTCGGGCGCCGGCGTGAAGTCGGGGTGCGGGCCGCTCTTGACCAGGGCCAGGCGGGCGAAGGCCTTGAGCCGGGTATACAGGGTTTCGTCGTCGAGGAACAGATCCTCGGGCGGCAGTACGGGGCGCTCGCGGTCGCTTTTCAGGAACTGGTAGCGTCCGCGCGTGTCATCGTGGAACTGGCGCATGGCCGCGTCGGCGTCGCCGACGGTAATGGCCAGTGTGCCGGGCGCGAGGTAGTCGAATAGTGTGGCGGTTTGTTCGAAGAACAGCGGCAGATAGTATTCGACGCCCGCAAAGGCGATGCCGTTGCCCATGTCCTTGTAGGGCACGGCGCGCGAGGGGTCGCCTTCGAAGGTTTCGCGAAAGCGTGCGCGGAAATTATTGCGGGCGGCCTCGTCCATGGGGAATTCGCGCCCCGGCAGCAGGCGGATTTCCTTGACGGGATAGACGCTGCGCTGCGTATCGATGTCGAAGCTGCGGATGGACTCGATCTCGCGGTCGAAGAGGTCGAGCCGGTAGGGCAGCGCCGAGCCCATGGGGAACAGGTCGATGAGTCCGCCGCGAATGCAGAATTCGCCCGGCGCGGTGACCTGCGTGACGTGCTGGTAGTTGGCCAGCGTCAGCTGGCGGCGCAGCGCTTCTTCGTCGAGCTCGTCGCCCTGGCGGAACGAAAAGGTGTAGGCGGCCAGGAACGAGGGCGGCGGCAGACGGTACAGGGCCGTGGTGACGGGCACGGTCAGTACGTCCACGTCTTGTTGCAGCAGCGCGTGCAGGGTGTGCAGGCGTTCGGAAATCAGATCCTGGTGTGGCGAGAAGCTGTCATAGGGCAGGGTTTCCCAATCGGGGAACTGGCGCAGGCGCAATTCGGGCGCGAACAGCAGCATTTCCTCGGCCAGGCGCTGGGCGGCCAGCGGGTCGGCGCACAGCACCAGCAGCGGCTGCTGCGCGGCGCGCGCCAGCTCGGCCAGCAGCCAGGCGTCGCCCGATCCGGGCGGCAGCGGCTGTACGTAGCGCTGGCCCGGTTTCAGGGCCGGAAGCAGTGCGGAAATGGAGGGGAGCGGAGAGGACAGGAGAGGTGCGTGTGTGGCCATCAGGGCTTCGATTATAAAATCTCTTGCATGACGGAAAAAATAATTGCCATTGTTCCCGCCGCCGGGATCGGCGCCAGGGCTCGCGAGCCGCATGTTGCGGGGCTCGCGCCTGCCGCCGCGGTGCCCAGGCCTGCCGCTGCCGGCGCTACTGTGGCGTCGAACCCGCGGCATGGCATGGACGGCGATGCGGCCGCTGCGCCGCTGCCCAAGCAGTACCGGCTGCTCAAGGGCGAGCCCATGCTGCGCTGGGCCGTCAGGGCGCTGCTGGCCGAACCGCGCATCGCCCAGGTGCGGGTGGCGGTGGCTGCGGGCGATCCCTGGGCAGATAGCGCGTTGGCCGGACTGCCGCGCACTCTGTGGCGCGCTTGCGGCGGCCCGAGCCGTGCGGCTACCGTGATGGCGGCACTGCGCGATGCGGCACCGGCTCCCGCCGATTGGGTGCTGGTGCACGATGCCGCACGCCCCGGCCTGCCTGCGCAGGCTCTGGCGCGCCTGATCGATACGTGTCTGGCGCGGGGCAGCGGCGCCTTGCTGGCGCTGCCGGTGGGCGATACGGTCAAGCGCGGCACGGCACCCGGCCCCGCTGCGGATTGTGTGCTGACCGGCTCTGACGGTACGCTGCTGCCGGCCGCTGCGGCGCTGGCTGCGGTAGAGGCAACGGTGCCGCGCGAGGCGCTGTGGTTGGCCCAGACCCCGCAAATGTTCCGGGCCGGGCTGCTGCTCGATGCTCTGCTGGCTGCGCAGAGCGCCGGAGCCACTGTCACCGACGAGGCGTCGGCCCTCGAACGCCTGGGCAAGCGGCCGGCTCTGGTGCCTGGCTCGGTGCGCAATTTCAAAGTGACCTGGCCGGAGGATTTTGAGTTGATGGAGAAATGGCTGTGAGAGCGCCGTCCGCCCGGTTCCGATGCGCAGGCAGCCCTACGCGCGCAAGGTGGCCGGCGTGACGTGTCGCCGTGCCGCCGGCCGCCGCATGTTTGCGCGGTGCTTGCCCTACACGGTGATTTTGCGGCGCAGCGCGGCGTCTCGGGCCGGCCGCCCCGGCATGCGCTCGGCAAGCCGGAAAAATATGCCGGAGAACGATAATTCATGAATACACCATCGAATTCGCAACCCCAGCCCGGCCTGCCGTTCCGCGTCGGCCAGGGCTATGACGTCCACGCTTTGGTGACTGGCCGCCCGCTGATAATCGGAGGGGTGACTATTGCGCATACTCACGGCCTGCAAGGTCATTCGGATGCCGATGTGCTGCTGCATGCCGTGACCGACGCGCTGCTGGGCGCGGCGGGCCTGGGGGATATCGGGCGCCACTTCCCGGACAGCGACCCGGCCTATGCGGGCGCCGACAGCCGCGTGTTGCTGCGCCAGGCCTATGCCAAGGTGCGGGAGGCCGGATGGGTCGTCGGCAACATCGATGCCACGGTACACGCGCAGGCGCCGAAGATCGGGCCGCACGCGCCCGCCATGGCGGCCAACATCGCCGCCGATCTCGGCATCGGCGCGGCGGCGGTCAATATCAAGGCCAAAACCAATGAGGGCCTGGGCTACCTGGGCCGCCGCGAAGGTATCGCGGCGACCGTAGTGGCGCTGTTGATGCGCGGGGCTTAGTGTCGTGTCTCAGAAGTTCGCACCCATGAAATCGCGTCTTCGCGCGCAGGGCGGCGTTGCAAATCCTCGCGATAGTTACGACTATCGCTGCGGTTTGCGCCTTGCCCTGCACACGAATCCATCAATTTCATTATGGGCACGAACTTCTGAGACACGACACTAGGGTGAACAGGCCCTAATGCAGGCGCTGGATCCAGCAACTGAGCTTCATGGGCGTGCGGTGTTCGTCCCAGTGGCGCGGTAGTTCATAGAACTGCTCGACGAAGCACGCCGCCGATAGCGTATAGCCGGAGGTAGGCAGCCAGCTGTTCAGCAGCTCGTCGTAGATGCCCGGGATTTCCCCCATGAGGAAGTCGCCCTGGACACTGGCGACCCGGCCCTCGGGCAGCGCGATCTCGAAAGCCCCGTCAGGCCTCTGGCCGGGGTTGCCGGACGCTCGTATGCCGCAGTAATAGCGCATGAGCGTGGCGGGCACGAACATGGGCGTGTCATAGGTGAGCCCGAAGTACGGGCCTTTGCGGATTTCCGGGGCCAACGGGTCGCACAACCTGGCGAAGTCATTCCAGCAGGCATGCCGCTCGAACGACATGCCTTCATAGCGCACCGCCCAGAAGCTTACCTGGCCGAGATGCTCGATGACCGGAGCGATGCTGGGCCGTGTGCGTGCGCCTTCGCCAAGCCGCCTGGCGTATTGAGCGGCGTATCTGCAATGCGCGTCGCGGAACTTGTGGGGGGAAATGCCCCAGTAGTGCGTGAAGGCCCGCGTGAACGCCTGCTGGCTGGAGAAGCCCGTGTCGATGGCAATCGAGAATATGGGCTGGCTGGTGTGCGCGATCACCAGCGCGCACCGCCCCATCAGGCTTCTGTGTATGTAGTCGCGGGGCGATAGCTGCAGGTATTTTTGAAACAGGCGTGCCAGGTGGAAGCGGGTCAAGCCGATCTGGCTTGCCAAGTCCTGGATCAGGGCGTCGTGTGTATTGTGCTCGGTGGATTCGTGCAGAATTTTATGTTCTATCTGGGTGACGCAGTACTGAATGCGTGGATCCATGGCAGTTCCTCTTGAGATTGCCTGACGCAAGCGCAGTGCTTTCTCTCTTGGTTCTCTTGTGCGCACTGACTTGGATAGCTCCGCGTCAATGGGATCGGAAATCATTTTTTAAAGCCTGCTTGATATGTCACAAACTGCAAAGTTTTCTTAAAAATTAAAATTTAGAATGAATTCGTGGTTGCAGTAGTTATTAATTTAGCCAGCTGTTATTTATTTAGCAGGAAGCGAAGCAACGGGGCTCGGAAAGGACGGATAAAAATTATGGAATCCGGCAGTTTTAGACTTTTCCTAGCTAATTGCGTGGAATAAATAATCTAAAAACTAGAGCTGAGAAGTGTATATCAAGTTTCTGTAAGAAACAAGATGTAAATTACTTTTCGTTGGCTCGTTGCTGAAAATATTCCGGCCGTAGTTTTCAGATTTTGGCGCATGTCATGCGCCAGGGGGACTTGTTGTCTCTTTAATCGGGAGTCCGTTTGGACATGCATGACTAGAGAGTGATAAGCCCGGTTTTTTTAAATTTGAATTAATCAATCGCTATAGCCGTCCGCGTTATTTATTGAAGTTTTGGCTCGGCGAGTGGTGTGGGACCGACTCGAGACGGAATCTCGAGATTTACGGAGGCTTTTTATCATGAAAAAAGTACTAGTAGCGGCGGTATTGGCTGTGGGATCCATCGGTCTGGCGCAGGCGTCGCCAAACAACTTTAGCTTCAATATGGACACCGTACATGGTGGCGGCGGCACGTCGGTTAGCGGGGGTAGTGGCGGGGTCAGCGGCGGCATGAGCTCCGGTGGCTACCACAACAACTCCTTCAGTGTGTCCTCGTCGAACAATAGCACGGCCAGCAATGCCACGTCGTCAATTGTGAATAACCCGTCCAACATTCAGAGCACGGATTATTCGGCTACATGGGGCTCGGGAGGCGGGTCGTTCAATGCGACTACCTCGAATATCCCGGCCGGCACATACAGCAGCAGCGGCGGTAGCAGCACCAGCACGAACAACACCTTCACTGCTGCCGGTGGCAATGGAACCGCGATGGGCGGGGGGATGGCGGGCAGCACTTTCAAGGCCGGCTCGGGTTTTGGGGGAACGTGGAGCTATGGCGGTTTTTGAGTGACAGCTTGCCGGCTACGGCTTGCAACTATCTGAGCGAAGTACATCGCTCAAGCTTGGGGTAATGGGGGCCTTCCCTCCATTGCCCCGGTTCCTCGCAGCAGGGAGAACGTTCATGAAACGTCTTTTATTGATTGCACTGATGTTTTACACGGCGGGCGCCATGGCGCAAAGCATGACGTCCAATGCCGGCGCGAGTTCCACAGCGTCGAGTTCTACCTCTGCGGGCTCCACGTCGTCTTCGGGAATGATGACCTCACAGATGGGGAACATCACCTTCCAGAATACGCCTGCCAACAGCCACCAGACGCTGGACACGACGCCGAACGTCTATATTGCGCCGAGCATGTTCGGCGGAGCCAACAACTGCGGCCAGAGCAATACGCTGGGCGTGGGCGTGACGGCATTCGGCATAGGCGGTTCCCTGGCGAGCGAAAGCAAGTCGTGCAATACGCGCTCCGATACGGCCACCGCGTATAAGCTGGGTTACAAAGAGGTTGCCGACATGCGGTTCTTCTGCTTCGGCGAGAAACCGAATCGGGAAGCCTGGGAAGCCACGGGCCACACCTGCCCGAACGACAAGGTCGCATCGAATTCAGCTTCGCCGTCGACCTCGACGACTCCCAAAGATGGATCTGCGGTGCCTTCCAAGGTGTCTTACGCCGCGCCGGCTCGGGGCAGGGCGCTTACACCGTCGTCCGGCGTGACGATTGCGTCGTCCGGATTCTCCTCGGATGATGTAGCGGTCAACGAAGACCAGGTTCCCAAGAGGTACGCCTTTTCTTCTTATGTTGAACACTAGATTTTCTATTCGGCACTGGGCTCGGCGATTGGTATAGGGGGCGATTGCGAGTCGCGTGGCCTTGGATCCCATATGCCAAGCCTGGTTGCGCGTACGAGAGTGGCAACTATGAGTGATTGAGGCTCCTATGCGGAGTTCGAACCATTCACGGGAATGGCAAATGACGATGGGCCATCAAACCCTGCTTCGTTCCTGGTGAGGTTCCCGATGATGAGCGAAATATCAAACGAAGACATCAAACGCTGGACGGTAAGGCGTAAAAGTACGCTAGTACTGGATATTATTCAGGGCAAGACCACTATTCAGGAAGCTAGTCAGACGTACGATGTATCCATAGAGCAGATCGAGCACTGGGTGGAAGATGGTAAGCGGGGGCTGGAAAATGGCTTGCGTATGAATCCCCTGTATGTCAAAGAGCAATACGAGCGCCGAATCAAAGATCTGCAGCAGGCATATGGGGAAGCGATGTTGGAGTTGAGAATATGGAAGAAGCCTTCGTCTCTGTACGATGAGAAAGAAGAATAGATGGAATATTAATACCTTCTATATATGTAATGCTTGATTTTTGGATGGCAATTAGTGAGAATTGAGGCGGTAAAATAAGAAAGGATTTATAAAGCTGGAATTAAAAATTAGCGCCTGGCTTTTCGGCGTAAAAAAATAATTATCAAATCGTGAATATGACGACGCGGGTGGTTTCGCTTTTGCGGAGCGACGCACCCGCGTCGTAGTATGTAGTATTAC
Organism: Candidimonas nitroreducens; assembly: GCF_002209565.1. Lineage (GTDB taxonomy): Bacteria > Pseudomonadota > Gammaproteobacteria > Burkholderiales > Burkholderiaceae_B > Candidimonas > Candidimonas nitroreducens. The sequence continues at coordinate 24,368 of NZ_NJIH01000010.1, read as the reverse complement.
TTGCCTTCGGCGGCCAGCGCCAGGGCGGCGGCATTGACCGTGGCGGCAATGCGGCCCACGTCGCGCAGCTGTTCCGAAGAGAGCCCGGCCTTCTTCAGGTTTTCGTAGTGGGACTGCACGCAGAAGTGGCACTTGCCTATGATGGACGCCGCCAGCGAAAAGAGTTCGAAGCGCTTTTGCTCGATGCCGCCGTGTGTGGCGTAGGCGTTCATGCGCAGTTGCGCCGGCAGGGTCTTGAGCTGCGCGTCGGCGCTCATTTCCACGAACGGGTAATAAACATTGTTCATGCCCATAAGCGCGGCAGCCGTCAGCGCGCCGTTGGCGTCGGCTTCGGACAGGCCGCTTTTGAAGGCTTCGACCAGCGTCCGGCTGCGCGCCGCATAGGCGGCGGCCAGTGCGGCGCCCACGGCGTCCTCGGGGCTGAGTGTGGATCGGGCTATGGTGCCGTCCAGATTCAGCCGCACGTCCTTGGCCCAATCAGGGATCATGCTCTTGATTGTGGATAGAAATTCCATAGTTTTTTCCTATTAAATAGATCCGATAAAGCCCGGGCTGGCCGGGCTGGTGTCGCGCCTGTCCACTGGCCGGGCATGGGCCCGGCCAGTGATGGCATACTGCTTATTTACAGCGTGTCGCCGCCCACCGAGCGGTTGCACGGGCACAGTTCATCGGTTTGCAGGCCGTCGAGGAGGCGCAGGACTTCCTCGGGGTTGCGGCCCACGTTCAGGTTGTTGACCGAAACGTGCTGGATGACATTGTCGGGATCGACGATGAAGGTGGCGCGCAGCGCAACGCCTTCGGCCTTGTCGCGGATGCCGAGCTGATCGACTAGTTCGCCCCTGACGTCGCCGAACTGGTAGTGGCCCAGTTTGTTGAGGTCGGGGTGTTCGCGGCGCCATGCCAGCTTGACGAACTCGTTGTCGACCGAACCGCCCATGAGCACGGCATCGCGGTCTTCAAAGTCTTGTGCCAGCTTGTTGAAGCCGACGATTTCGGTGGGGCAGACGAAGGTGAAGTCCTTCGGGTAGAAGTAGATGACCTTCCACTTGCCCGGGAAGGAGCTTTCGCTGATTTCCTCGAACGCCGAAACGCCATTTTCTTCGTGCTGATTGAAGCCAGGCTTCACGCCAGTGACTTTGAAGGGTTCCAGTTTATCGCCTACAGTTTTCATCTGAACTCCTGTTAGATGGGTTGGTGATAAGGCTTGCGTCCAGCCTGGCCGGCTCACGTATTTGAATCCAGCATCTGCCGTGTCCGAGCGGCGTTGCGAACCCTAGCGATAGTCATAGACCTCGCTGAGGTTTGCGCCCGGCCCGGGCGGTGCATCCATCCGGATTCATGTCTGCCCAAAAATTAGCCGGGCAGCTATTAGTGATTCAGCCAAGCAGGACTGCGAGCCCCGATGTATGTAATTTTACCCTATTAAATCTGGCTGTCTAATTGAAAATTCCTAAGTCTGAATTTGGGTAATTCTATGCGCGCGACCAGGCCGCCGCCCGGGCGCGGCAGCAGCTTGAGCTGGCCCCCGACCTGGCCGAGCAGGCGTTCGACGATGGCCAGTCCCAGGCCGGCGCCACTGACGCCGGTACGTGCCGACTCGCCGCGCGAGAAGGGCCGCAGCAGGCGCTGTATGTCGGCCTCGGCGATGCCGACGCCCTGGTCGGAAACTTCGATGGCCAGGATATTGCCCTCTTCCTGAACGGTCAGGCGGATGTAGGAGCGGTCTTCCGTAGGGGTACGCCCATAGCGGCGGGCATTTTCGATCAGGTTGCTGACGATGCGCTTGATGTCATTGGCGTTGATGCGCGCGTACAGGCCAGGCTCGATGGCGGCGGTCAGGAAGCCGCCGAGCGATTCGGTGTGGCTGCGCTCGCGCTCGTACAGGTCGCCGAGTACGGTGGAGACGTCGATGCCCTGGTCGGGAACCAGGCCCGCGGGGCGGGCGTATTCCATGAGCTGGCCGATGCTGTGGTCGATCTGGGCCAAGTCTTCGTCTATGGCCTGGCGCGCCTCTTCGCCGACATTGCTCATTTCGATTTCGAGGCGCATGCGGGCCAGCGGGGTGCGCAGGTCGTGCGAGATGCCGGCCAGCATGATTTCGCGGTCGGCCTCGGTCTGGCGCAGGTCGCGCGCCATGCGGTTGAAGGCGATGTTCATGTCGCGGATTTCCAGCGGGCCCTTTTCGGGCAGCGGCGAGGGGGTTTCGCCGCGCGCCACCTGCTGGGCGACCTTGGCCAGCTGCGCCAGGGGCCGGTTGACGAAGCGCACGCTGACGGCCGCGCCGATAAGTGCGAGCAGCAGGGCGGTGGCGCCCCAGCCGAACCATTCGATGCCCGCAGTCAGGCCGAGCTGCTCGCGGTCGAACACCAGCCAGTATTGGTCTTTGTTGATGTCGAAGCTGACCCATATGCCCGGCATGTGATTGACCGACCACATGATTTTGGTGCCGTTGCCGAGCCGATCACGTATTTCGGAGGCGACGTGATGCCAGTAATTGGATTCGGGCAGCGGTTCGAGCACGTCGGCGCTGTCGCGCGGCTGCACCCGCAGGCTTTCTTTGGTGGCCAGATCGAGCAGCAGGGCGGGGCGCACGCTGGTGGGCGCGTAGATCAGCGCCGAGCGCGTGATGCTGACGGCCGTAGTGACACGCTGCGCCATCTGGGTGGCGCGCGGGCCTTCTTCCATGCTGAAGAACACTTGCAGCCAGGCGCCCAGGCTCACCAGCATGAGCGCGGCCAGCAGCAGGAATGAGCGGCTGAACAGGCCCAGCCTGAGCCGGGACGTCAGCCGCTTGATTTGCCTTGTCGGGGGCGCCATTGAAGCTTCCTGGCCGCCGCCCGATTAGTGGTTCAGGGGGCGTTGTCGCGACGTGGCCATCAATGGCCACCGTCGGGCACGAAGACGTAGCCCAGGCCCCAGACCGTCTGGATGAAGACCGGCTTGGAAGGATTGGGTTCGACCAGCTTGCGCAGGCGCGAGATCTGTACGTCGAGGCTGCGGTCGAAGGCTTCGTATTCGCGGCCGCGGGCAAGTTCCATGAGCTTGTCGCGCGACAGGGGGATCTTGGGATGGCGTGCGAACACCTTGAGCACCGAGAATTCGCCGGTGGTAATGGGCACGGGCTCGTTGTTGCGGGTCAGCGTGCGGGTGGAAAGATTGAGCACATAAGGCCCGAACTCGATGGATTCGTTTTCCTGGCTGGGTGCGCCGGGGTGTTCTTCGGTGCCGCGCCGGCGCAGGATGGCGTTGACGCGCGCCAGCAGCTCGCGCGGGTTGAAGGGCTTGGACAGATAGTCGTCGGCACCCATTTCCAGGCCCACGATGCGGTCGATTTCTTCGGCCTTGGCGGTAAGCATGATGATGGGGGTATTGTCGTGGCCACCACGCAGGCGGCGACAGATGGACAGCCCGTCTTCGCCGGGCAGCATCAGGTCGAGCACCAGCAGGTCGAAGTGCTCGCGCTGCCAGAGCTTGCCCATTTCCTTGGCATCTTCGGCGACGAACACGTTGAACCCCTGTTCGGACAGGTACCGGCGCAGCAGATCTCTGAGACGCGGGTCGTCGTCGACCACGAGGATTTTGCGGGATAAGGATTGGTTTTGAGTGTTCATGGCTGAAAATGTAACAGGGCGCTGGAACCCCGCATAGGGGTTGGTAGCAAGATATTACACATTAAGTATTTCGTAGAAAATCTTTTACATTAAGGACTTAGCAATGTTTTGCAGTCTTTGTTGCATGCCTGTTTGGCTATGTCTCGGGGCGGTTCGGCAGGCCGCCGCGGTGTTTTTTTGATGATTCTTTTCCGCGTCGGTTAGTATAGCCAATAGACCGACATATGTATCAAAATCTTTAATGATTTCTGATTATATTGCGAATCTGAGCAAACCTGAGCAAATCTTAGCCGAGCTTGATTTAATGTGAAAGAAGCCTCTTTCATCCTCGGGGGTGGCCGCAACTGCCATCCTCGTTAGGCCGGCCAAGGTCGACTCAGCCGGCTCGATCCGGGGCCGGCCTAACCGGGCTGAGTCGACCTCGGCTCGGTTAGAGCCGGATCCAGCCGGATCGGGCATGGTTGGTCGGGGCCGGCGCGAGCCGCCGCCTGCCTCGGCCTGGCGGCATCGATTGATCCAGCCGGCCTATCGTGCCCGGCGTCCGGGGTTTTGCAGCGAGGCCGGGGTTGCGGCCGGCATTAAATTAAAATACGGACATGGATTCCCATATTCTTGCGCTCGAGACCTCATCCAGCCGCTGCGGCGTGGCGCTGTTGTGCGCCGGCGCGGCGGGCGAGCGCTTGTACACGGCTGCGCACGACACGACAGGCGAGCACGCCGAGCGGCTGCTGCCTATGGCAGACGAACTGTTGCGCCAGGCTGGCATAGAGCGGACGCAATTGTCTGCGGTGGGCTTCGGCCAGGGGCCGGGCGGCTTTACCGGCTTGCGCGTTGCCTGCGCGGTGGCGCAGGGCGTGGCGTATGCGCTGGGCATACCGGTGCTGCCGATCGAGTCGCCCCTGGCGTTGGCTCTGCAAGACGCGCAGTCGTGCAGCGCGCCTGACGATATCGAGGCGCTGCGGGTCATTGTGCAGGATGCACGCATGGGCGAGGTCTATCTGTCGGCCTATCGGCCGCTCGCCGCGGACGGCCGGCAGTGGCAGCCGTTGCAGGCGCCGCTGCTGCTCAATGCCGGCGACGTGGGCCTGTGGCTGGCCGGCCATGCCGGGGCATGGGAAGGCGCCGCGGCCGGCGGGCTGCTGCGGGTGGCCGGAGACGGGCTCTTGCCTGAGCTCGAAGCTGCGCTGCCGGCTTGCCTGGGGGCTTGGGATGTGGTGGCCGGCGCTGTGCTGCGCCCGAGCGCCGCGGCGGTGGCGCAGCTTGCGCTGGCGGCCTGGCGGCGCGGCTCGGGGTTGGTGCCCGAGCAGGCGGCGCCGGTCTACGTGCGCGACAAGGTGGCTTATACGACGCTCGAACGCGAGCAGGGCTTGGGGGGCAATCCCCGGGCCCATCCGCTGCGGGCCGCGGCAGGGCTCGCCGCGGGCGCGCAAGCGGGGTTTTCGCAAGCGGGATTTTTCATCCGGCCGATGACGGCGGCGCATCTGGACGAGGTGGCGCAGATCGAGTCCGCGGTGCAGTCTTTTCCCTGGACGCGCGGCAATTTCCAGGATGCGTTGCAGGCGGGCTATGGTGCGTGGGTGGCTCAGGCGGGCGGCCGGGTGCTGGGCTTTTGCCTGGTGATGTACGCGCCAGATGTGGCGCACCTGCTGCTGATCGCGGTCACGCCCGAGGCGCAGCGCAAGGGGGTGGGCGCGCGGCTGTTGCGCCATTGCGAGCGAGAGGCGCGGGCGCGCGAGCTGCCCAGCCTGATCCTCGAGGTGCGCCCGTCGAATCGCAATGCCCTGGATTTTTATCTGCACCGCGGCTTCGGCCGGCTCAGCGTGCGCAAGGGCTACTACCCGGCGGGCCGGGGCGAGCGCGAGGATGCCTGGGTGCTGAGCAAGGCGCTGCTGACGGAGGCTCTGAATGCTTGATGCCACCGGGCCGCAGGCGCCGAGCCTGAATCGTGTGCAGTTGGCCTGGCTGCAAGAGCTGGGCCTGGATCGGGCGTTGTTGAAGGCGTATGCCCGGCGGCCCGTGCCGCAGGCGGCCGGGCTGGCGGAGCCGGCCGGCAGCGAGGCGGGGGCGGATGTGGCAGCCCGCGCGGCTTCGGCGGGTGTCGCGGGCGATGTCACGGCGCGAGGCGAGGCCGGTGTGTCGGCGGGTTCCACTACGCCGGTAGGGACGGTCGCCGGTGTTGCTGGCGAGGTCGCCGCTAAAGCGGGTGTTGGCGTGGGCGCCTCGGTTCCTGGGCGGGCTGCCGGGGGGGCTGGTGCTGTCGCTGCTGCGGCCGCTGCCGCTGTTGCCTCGGGGGTTGCGGCAGGAGCGGCCGCTTCTGGGCTTGGCGCGCGGCGTGGCGGCACTGCGGCGCCGGAGCGGCCGCCGCGGCCCGCGCAGCCGGTGGCGGAGGTGGCGCAGGAATGGGGTGCTCTGCAGGCGCAGGTTGCGGCCTGCGAGGCCTGCGGCCTTTGTGCGAAGCGGCGTCAGGCGGTGTTCGGCGCGGGGGCGGTGCAGGCGCCGCGCTGGCTGGTGGTGGGCGAGGCGCCGGGCGAGCAGGATGATCGCCACGGCGAGCCGTTCCAGGGGCGGGCCGGTATGCTGCTGCAGGCGATGCTGCGGGCTACGGGTGTGGTGCCGAATCAGCCGGTGTATTACACGAATATTGTGAAGTGCCGTCCGGTGGGGAATCGTACGCCGAGGCCGGAAGAGATTCAGGCGTGTCTGCCGTATCTGCGGCGCCAGATTGCGCTGCTGGCGCCGGCGGGGATTGTGGCGCTGGGGCGCGTTGCGGCGCAGGCGCTGCTGGATACGGAGGCGGATTTCGAGTCGCTGCGGGGCCAGGTGCATCGTGTGCGCAAGGAGGATGGCGGCGAGGTGCCGCTGGTGGTGACGTATCACCCGGCCTTGCTGTTGTCGCGCCCGCAGCATAAGGCGGGCGCCTGGCGGGATCTGAATCTGCTGCGGGCGGTGGTGGCTTAGAGGGTTTTTTGCCGCTTGTGCGTCGCTGGGCGGAGTTCTTTCGGCGCGGCCTGGAATGGGGAATTCCCTCCGCTCGTGTCGCGGACGGACTGAGGCTATGGGTTGTGGTTCGTCGCGGGCCGTAGTTCTTCAGGCGCGGCCTAGAACGGGGTACCTCCCTCCGGTTCGATACCCCACTCACCTCCGGGAGGCACCCCGTTCTCTCCGCGCGGGTCGCAGACGGACTGAGACTGTGGGTTGTGGTTGGCCGTATGGTCTGGCGCTTCAGGCGCGGCTTAGCCTAGGGTCGTCTTTCTGTCTCGTTCGATGCTGCGCTGTGTGGCTACGCCAGCGGCGTTAGGCTGTCAGTTCTTCCAGCGGAATGATCGTGGCTAGTGTTTTATCTAGTTCTTTGTGTGTCATGGCTAGGTCATAGTCGTCTTGCAGGCCCATCCAGAATGTCTCGCTGGTGCCAAAGAATCGTGCCAGCCGCAGTGCGGTGTCCGCGGTCACGCTTCGGCGTTCGCGCACGACGTCATTGATGCGCGGCGCGGGTACGTGCAGCGCCACTGCCAGGGCGCTGGCCGACATGTTCAAGGGCACGAGGAATTCCTCGCGGAGAATTTCGCCGGGGTGGATGGGGCGCATGCCGTTGCGTATGGGTTGTTGGGTCTTGGCCATGGGGATTCCTAGTGCGGCGCCGGCGCCCTGGGCCCCTAGTGCAGGGCCTGGCCGTGGCCGTATTGGCCGATCTTGTTGTACAGGGTGGGGTCGGCGCGGTGGTTGCGCTGGTTCCAGCGCATGAAGACCAGCATCAGGGCGGCGACCAGCAGGCCGAAGATGACGATGATGAGGTTGATGGGCATGTTCAGCCACAGCATCAGGCTGTAGATGGCGAGCATCAGCAGGATGTTCAGTTGCTCGTTGAAGTTCTGCACGGCGATGGAGTGGCCGGCCGACAGCAGTACGTGGCCGCGATGCTGCAGCAGGGCGTTCATGGGGACGACGAAGAAGCCCGAGAGGCCGCCGATCAGCAGCAGCAGGCAGTATACGGCCCAGGTTGCCTTGACCAGCGGCATGAGCAGTACGACTAGGCCCATGGCGATGCCTACCGGCAGCACGGACAGGGCGCGGCGCAGCGGTACGCGGCCGGCGACGACGGAGCCGATGACGGTGCCGACGGCCGCGACGCCCATGAGGATGGAAGCCTGGTCGAGCCGGTAGCCGAGGTGGCGCGCGCCCCATTCGATGACGATGAATTGCAGGGTGGCGCCGGCGCCCCAGAACAGGGTGGTGACGGCCAGCGAGACCTGGCCCAGTTTGTCGTGCCAGAGTATGCGCACGTAGCCGCGGAAGGTGCGGATGAGGCGCCAGGGATGGGTTTCCTGCTTGGGGTAGCTGACCATGGTGCGCGGGATCAGCAGGGTGCAGATCGCCGCCAGCAGGTAGACCACGCCTATGGGCAGGATGGCGGCCTCGGCGCGGGTCTGAACCAGGTGGTGGATGTGGGGGTGGGACAGCAGCGAGCTCGATACGTGGGGGTTGACCAGGACGCCGCCGAGTACGGTGCCGACGATGATGGACAGCACGGTCAGGCCTTCGATCCAGCTATTGCCTTTGACGAGCATGTCGGGCGGCAGCATTTCGGTGATGATGCCGTACTTGGCCGGGGAATAGGCGGCCGCGCCTATGCCCACCAGGGTGTAGGCGCAGAACACCAGCACCAGCTCGCCGGAGGTTTGCAGCCCGAAGTCGCGATAGCAGAACATAAGCAGGCAGCCCATGATCTTGATCGCGTTGGTACAGAACATGACCTTGCCCTTGGGGTAGGAGTCGGCGAAGGCGCCGACGAAGGCGGCCAGGGCGACGTAGGACAAGGCGAACCACCATTTCATCATGGGCGCCATCCAGTCCGGGCCTTGCAGATCGCCTATGAGCGCTATGGCGGCGATGAGCAGCGCGTTGTCGGCTACTGACGACAGCGCCTGGGCGGCCATGACCAGGTAGAAGCCTTTTTTCAATCGGACGTCTCTGCGAGTAGGGTGTTGGGCTGGATGAGGGCGGTGACGCCACGACAAAATTAATAATTATTGGCTAGGGCCTGTCGAACAAGCCGCCACGCCGGGTGCATCTGTGGCTTGGGGCAGTCTGCGGCGCTGTGTGTCGTCACGATAGTTGCTGGCTATCGTCACGGCTTGCGCCTTGTGTCCTACCCAAAGCCACGGCGCTTGCCCGCCGCCAGGCTTGTCCAGGGATCCTCCATGCGGGGGGGGGTCACCGGATTTTAGAAAAAATGAAATCAAAGGACAAAAATTGTTAGCGAGTATAGTCCCAGGCGCAATGATGCGGGGTTTTATGTGTTTTGCGGGTGCCGGGCGTTGCGGCAGGCCGGCGGCTGTGCGTTATCATACGCAGCAATAGCCAGCCTCGCTTGTTCCGGCCCGTTTCCCGGGCCGTTTTTACAACCGCGCAGCCGTGGCGCGCCACGGCTCGAGCTTTCCGATTCTTTTGTGTGGTCATGCGGCACCTTTTTATGCGTCATCCCATTTCTTTGCGTAAACAGGCTCTAATACCTCTAATACTATCGTGCGTCTGACCCAGATAAAACTCGCCGGTTTCAAGTCCTTCGTCGATCCGACGGTCATACCCACGCCCAGCCAGATGGTGGGGGTGGTCGGCCCCAATGGCTGCGGCAAGTCGAATATTATCGATGCGGTGCGGTGGGTGCTGGGCGAGTCCAAGGCCTCCGAGCTGCGCGGCGAGTCGATGCAGGATGTGATCTTCAACGGCTCGGGCAGTCGCAAGCCGGCCGCCCGCGCTTCGGTGGAACTGGTTTTCGACAATTCGGAAGGGCGCGCGGCGGGGCAATGGAGCACTTACTCCGAGATCGCGGTGCGCCGGGTGCTTACGCGCGACGGCACCAGCAGTTATTTCGTCAATGGCCAGCAGGTTCGGCGCCGCGACATCAATGATATTTTCCTGGGCACGGGCCTGGGCGCGCGCGGCTACGCCATCATCGGCCAGGGGATGATCACTCGCCTGATCGAGGCGCGGCCCGAAGAACTGCGCGTCTTTCTCGAAGAGGCGGCCGGGGTGTCGCGCTATAAAGAGCGGCGCCGCGAGACCGAGAACCGCCTGGGCGACACGCGCGAGAATCTGACCCGGGTCGAAGACATTCTGCGCGAGCTCGGCTCGCAGCTCGAAAAGCTCGAGTCGCAGGCCGAGGTGGCGCGGCACTACCGTGAACTGCAGGAAGACGGCGAACGCAAGCAGCATGTTTTGTGGATGCTGCGCGAGGAAAATGCGGCGCAGGATCAGGCCCGCAAGGCGCAGGCCATCGGCCAGGCGCAGGCCGAGCTGGACGCGGCGCTGGCCGGGCTGCGCGCCGGCGAGTCCGCGCTGGAATCGCGGCGCCAGGCGCATTATGCGGCCAGCGACACGGTGCACGCGGCGCAGGGCCGGCTGTTCGAGGCCGGCGCGCAGGTCAGCCGGCTGGAAGCCGAGATCCGCCACGTGGTCGATTCGCGCAATCGGCTGCAGGCACGCCGCGACCAGCTGCAGCAGCAGATCCAGGAATGGAACGAGCAGCAGGCGCATTGTTCCGAGCAGGTGGAGCAGGCCGAGGCCGAGCTGCAGGACAGCGCCGCCCGCAGCGCCGAGGCGCGGGCGCGGGCCGAAGAGGCCGAGGCGCAGCTGCCGGCGATCGAGGCGCGGGTGCGCAGCGCCGCGGCGTCGCGCGACGAGATGCGCGCCGGCCTGGCGCGGGTCGAACAGAATCTGGCGCTGGCCGCCCAGACCCAGCGCGATGCCGACCAGCAGTTGCAGTCGCTGGAACTGCGCCACGAGCGCCTGAGCCAGGAATTGCGAGAGCTGGACACGCCCGACCCGGCCCGCCTGGAGCAGCTGGCTGGCGAGCACAGCATGCTGGACGAGCAGGTTCAAGAGGCGCAGGCGCAGCTGCTGGAACTGGAAGAGCGCCTGCCCGAGCTGGACGAGCAGCGTGGTGCGGCGCATGCCCGCTCGCGCGAAGAATCGCAGGCGCTGGCGCGCCTCGAGGCGCGCCTGACGGCGCTGGCCAAGCTGCAGGAAGATGTGCAGCGCCAGGGGGCGCTGCAGCCCTGGCTGGACAAGCATGAACTGTCCGGGTTGGGCCGGCTGTGGCAAAAGCTGCAGGTCGAGGCGGGCTGGGAAACGGCGCTCGAGGCGGTGCTGCGCGAGCGCATGGCGGCGCTGGAAGTGCGCCAGCTGGAACACGCCCGCGCCTTTGCCGAAGATGCGCCGCCGGCGCGGCTGGCGTTTTTCCAGCTGCCGGCGGCCGCGGCCGCGGCGCCGGTGCCCGCAGGCCTCACGCCGCTGGTGTCGCTGCTGCGCATCAGCGATGCCGATCTGCGCACCCTGCTGGGCGACTGGCTGCGCGGCGTCTATGTGGCAGCCGATTTGCCCGGCGCCCTGGCGCAACGCGCCGAGCTGCCCGAGGGCGGCATGTATGTGGTCAAGCAGGGCCATGTGGTGGATCGCCACAGCGTGCGCTTTTATGCGCCCGATTCCGAACAGGCCGGCCTGCTGGCGCGGCAGCGCGAAATCGACAATCTGCAGCGCGAGATCAAGGCGCGGCAGTTGATCGCCGATCAGACCGTGGGCGAGGTGGCGCGTGCCGAGACTGCGTGGCAGCAGGTGTCGCAAGCCATGGCGCCTGCGCGCCTGCGGGTGGCCGAGCTTACGCGCCGCCTGCACGATGTGCAGCTCGAGCATTCGCGCCTGCAGCAGCAGGCGCAGCAATCGGGCGAACGCGCCGGGCGCCTGCGCGAAGATCTGGCCGAGATCGCCATGCAGCGCGAAGAGCTCGAGGCCCGCAAGGCGGAGGCCGAGGAGCGCTTCGAGGCTCTGGACATGGAACTGGGCGAGCATCAGACGGTGTTCGCCGATGCCGAGATTTCTGGCGAAGACCTGGCTCGCGAGGCCGAGCAGGCGCGCCAGCAGGTGCGCGAACTGGAACGCGGCGTGCAGGAATCGGAATTCGCCGAGCGCGCGCTGCACACGCGCATCGACGAGCTCAAGCGCAATATGCAGTTGGCGGCCGAGCAGGCGCGCCGTGCCGGCGCCGAACTCGAGGGCCTGCAGGGCGAGCTGTTCGAGCTCGACGCCTCGGCCTCGCAGGCCGGCCTGCAAGAGGCGCTGGAACAGCGCGCGCAGTGCGAAGAAGAGCTGAACCTGGCGCGCATCGAAATGGACAACCTGGCCGCGCAGCTGCGTTCGGCCGATGAAGAAAAGGTCGGGCTGGAACGCTCGCTCGAGCCGCTGCGCGCCCGCATTACCGAATTGCAGCTGCAAGAGCAGGCTTCGCGCCTGGCGGTGGAACAGTTCGCCGAGCAGCTCGACGCCCAAGAGGTCGACCGCGAGGCCCTGCGCGCCGCGCTGGCCGGGCAGCCCGAAGATTGGCGCAAGCCTTCCTGGCTGCAGTCCGAAGTGCAGCGCATTTCGCGCCAGATCGAAGGCCTGGGCTCGGTGAATCTGGCAGCGCTCGACGAGCTGAACACGGCGCGCGAGCGCAAGGGCTTTCTCGATGCCCAGCACCAGGATCTGCAGACCGCCATCGAAACCCTGGAAGACGCCATACGCAAGATCGACCGCGAAACCCGCGAATTGCTGCAGGACACCTTCGATACGGTCAACACGCATTTCGGCCAGCTGTTCCCCAGCCTGTTCGGCGGGGGCGAGGCGCGCCTGTCGATCACCGGCGAAGAAATCCTGGACGCCGGCGTGCAGATCATGGCGCAGCCGCCGGGCAAGCGCAACAGCACCATCCACCTGCTGTCGGGCGGCGAGAAGGCGCTGACCGCCACGGCGCTGGTGTTCGCGCTGTTCAAGCTGAATCCGGCGCCGTTCTGCCTGCTCGACGAGGTCGACGCGCCGCTGGACGACGCCAACACCGAACGCTACGCCAATCTGGTCAACAGCATGAGCGAGCAGACGCAGTTTCTTTTCATTTCTCACAATAAAATTGCCATGCAGATGGCCCGGCAGCTGGTGGGGGTGACGATGCAGGAGCAGGGTGTTTCACGTATCGTCGCCGTAGATATCGAGTCGGCCATGCAGATGGCTGAAGCATGAGCGCAGACGCGTGCCTGGCTGCCGGTCGATGCGGATGCCGGATCGGAAGGCGAACCAGGCGCGCAGCCGCAGACAGTGCAAGCGGTACGGCGGGGCGCAGCAACGCTGTTATCTTTACGATGAGTGTCCGTTTGAGGCGTCGGAGTAGAAAATGAGTGACTTGCAAATTGGTCTGGTGTCTCTGGGTGTAGTGCTGATCCTGGTCGTGGTGCTGTTCAATTGGTGGCAGGATCGGCGCATACACAGAAAGATGCAGGAGCATTTCCCGGAAGCCGTCGAAGATCCGCTGATGGGCGACATGCCCCAGCCGGGCGTGCGCCGCGAGCCGGGGCTGGGGGCGTTTGCGCCGCTGGCCGCGGGCCAGGGCGGCGATGCGGCGGCCGACGACGAGGTCGAGGTCGATCCGGCCTGCGAGGTGGTCATAGACATCAGTTTTCATCAGCCCGTGCCCAGCGACCAGTTGTATGCGGCGGTGCAGGGCGTGCAGAAGGTCGGCAACAAGCCGGTGCGCATCTTCGCCGAACGCGAAGGGGGCGGCCACCGTGCCCGCCTGCGGGCCGACGAATCCTATACGTCGATGCAGCTCGCGGTGCTGCTGGCCAATCGTGGCGGCCCGCTTACCGACATCGAATGGTCCCACCTGTGGGGCATCGCCCAGGGCCTGGCCGAGCGCTTCGAAGGTTCGGTGGAAGGGCCCGAGCAGGGCCCGGTGCTGAGCCGGGCGCGGCAGCTGGACGAACTGTGCGCCGGGCTGGATGCGCAAGTGGCGCTGGCCCTGCGCCTGGGCGGTACGCGCCCGGTGCACGAGCTGACCCGGGTGGCCAAGGATGCCGGCTTCCTGGCCTACGGCAGGCAGCTGGCGTGGATGGCCGAGTCGGGCATTCCGCGTTTCACGCTGTTGCTGGACGGCGTGCATGTGGGCGAGGTGCAGTCGGCCGGTGCGGATCGCGTCGATCTGCTGCTGGATCTGCCCAATAGCCCGGCCGACGAGCAGGCCTTCAGCCGCATGGCGAGCGTGGGGCGCGACCTTGCTGCGCGCCTGCATGCCGAGCTGGTCGACGACCAGGGCAAGCCTGTGGCGGAAAGCGCCGACCATACTATCGACCAGCGCCTCTACGAACTGTACGGCAAGCTGGATCAGGCGGGCTTCCCGGCGGGTACCGAAAGGACGCTGCGGGTGTTTTCGTGAACGCAAGGGCTTCCGAGCAGAGTGCGCAGGCCGAGCTACAGGCGCTGCGCCGCGAGATCGAAGGCCACAATCACCGCTATTACGTGCTGGATGCCCCGCTGGTGTCCGATGCCGAGTACGACCGCCTGATGGCGCGCCTGCTGGAAATCGAGCAGGCGCACCCCGACCTGGTGGTGCCGGAATCGCCCTCGCAGCGGGTCGGCGGTGCGCCGCTCGCGGCGTTCGCCTCGGTGCGCCATGCGGTGCCCATGCTGTCGCTGGGCAATGCCTTCGATGCCGAAGACGTGCGGGCGTTCGACAAGCGGGTGTCCGATACGCTGCGCGAAGCCGGTCTGCTGGGGCTGGACGAGCCGGTGCGCTATGTGGCGGAATTCAAGTTCGACGGCCTGGCGATCAGCCTGCGCTACGAGCGCGGCCGGCTGGTGCAGGCCGCCACGCGCGGCGACGGCCGCAGCGGCGAAGACGTCACCGCCAATATCCGTACGCTGCGCTCGGTGCCCCTGGTGCTGTCGGGCGACAGCCCCGAAGTGCTCGAGGTGCGCGGCGAAGTGCTGATCAATCGCGCCGATTTCGAGCGCCTCAACGAGGCGCAGCGGTCGCGCGGCGAAAAAGTATTCGTGAATCCGCGCAACGCCGCCGCCGGCAGCCTGCGCCAGCTCGATCCGCGCATCACGGCGACGCGGCCGCTGCGCTTTTACGCCTATGGCTGGGGCGAGGTGCGTGGCCTGCCCGGCGCGCAAGCCGGCTTGTTCGGCGACGAGTCCGCGCGGGCGGCCTTGCCGCGCGACACGCACGCCGGCATGCTCGATTGGTTCGAGTCGCTGGGCCTGCCCGTGAATGCCGCGCGCCGGGTGCTGCGGGGCGCCGACGCTTTGCTGGGTTTTTACACCGAGGTTGGGGCGCGCCGGCCGCAACTGCCGTTCGACATCGACGGCGTGGTGTACAAGGTCGATGCGCTGCGGGCCCAGGAGGTGCTGGGCTATGTGGCGCGGGCGCCGCGCTTTGCCATTGCCCACAAGTTCCCCGCGCAGGAAGAAACCACGCAATTGTTCGGCATCGAGGTACAGGTGGGCCGCACCGGCGCGATCACGCCGGTGGCGCGGCTCAAACCGGTGTTCGTGGGCGGCGTGACGGTCACCAATGCAACGCTGCACAACGAAGACGAGGTGCGGCGCAAGGACGTACGGATAGGCGATACGGTCGTCGTGCGCCGCGCCGGCGACGTGATCCCCGAGGTCGTGGGCCCGGTGCTGGAGCTGCGGCCGGCCGACGCGGTGCCTTTCGTGATGCCGACCTTGTGTCCGGTCTGCGGCTCGGCAATCGAGCGGCCGGAAGACGAAGCCATCGCGCGCTGCACGGGCGGGCTGTTCTGTGCGGCCCAGCGCAAGCAGACGCTGCTGCACGCGGCCGGGCGCAAGGCGCTGGATATCGAAGGGCTGGGCGAGAAGCTGGTCGACCAACTGGTGGACAGCGGACGCATCAAGACACTGGCCGACCTGTTTTCGCTGACGGCGGAAGAGCTGGCGCAGTACGAGCGCATGGGGACGAAGTCGGCGCAGAACCTGGTGCAGGCGCTGGAACAGGCGCGCCGGCCGGCGCTGGGGCGGCTGCTGTATGCCCTGGGCATCCGCCATGTGGGTGAAACCACGGCGCGCGACGTGGCGCTGCACTTCGGCTCGATGGAGGCGATCATGGACGCCGGCGAGGACGGGCTGCTGGCGGTTCATGACGTGGGGCCGGTGGTGGCGCACTCGATCCTGCGCTTCTTTGCCGAGCCGCACAATCGCGATGTGGTGCACGCGCTGGCCGCGGCAGGGGTGCAGCCGCAGGCGCCGCAGCGGCGGGTGGGCAGCCTGCCGCTCAGCGGCAAGACGCTGGTGCTCACGGGTACGCTGCCACACTGGACGCGCGACGAGGCGACGCGGCGCATACTCGCCGCCGGCGGCAAGGTCAGCGGTTCGGTGTCGAAGAAAACGGCGTATCTGGTGGCCGGCGAAGAGGCGGGCAGCAAGCTCGCCAAGGCGGCGGAACTGGGCGTGGCGGTGCTGGATGAAAACGGGCTAAGAGCGCTGCTGGGCGTACCGCAGGGTGGCGGCTCGGAGGCTTGACGAGGCGTGGGCCAAGTTTCGTGGCCCATCGCACCTCTTGTGGTGTGAACAAGCCCTACGCCGGATGGCAGCGGCGACGGATTGCAGAAAAAAGCCCTTTTGCCGCGGCTTGCGGCAAAAGGGCTTGGTTTTTCAGGCGGGGGAGGCCCGCCGGCCGCGGCCTTACTGGATCTTCGCCGACTTCAGCAGCTCCTGCTGGTAGTTGGCCAGGGCTTGCTGGCGCAGCATTTGCTCGATTTGCGGCTTGACGTCCTTGAGGTCGGGGAACTTCATCGGGCGGGTGTCCTCGACCTGGATGATGTGCCAGCCGAACTGGGTCTGCACCGGTTTGTCGGTCATCTGGCCTTTTTTCAGGCCTTCGACGGCCTGGGCGAATTGCGGCACGTAGTTGGTGGCGGGGCCCCAGCCGAGTTCGCCACCTTTCTTGCCGCTGCCCGGATCGATGGAGTTCTTCTTGGCGGCCGCTTCGAAGGTGACTTTCTTGCTCTTGATCTTGGCGGTGAGATCCACGGCCGTTTTTTCGTCCTTGACCAGGATGTGGCGCAGCTTGTATTCCATGCGGCCGGCCTGTTCTTTCTTGATCTGGTCGTATTCGGCCTGGATCTTGGCGTCGGTGATGGGGTTCTTTTTGAGGTGGTCGTCCATCAGGGCGCGCACCAGGATGCCCTGGCGCGACAGCTCGATTTCCTGCTTGACCTGCGGCTGCTTGTCGATGCCGGCCTTTTCGGCGGCCTGCACGGCCACGGTGCGGTTGATCAATTCCTGCTTGACCTGGTCGCGCAACTGTGGCGAATCCTGGGCGCCTTGTTTGACCAGCAGGGATACGAACTGATCCAGGCTGGCCTGGGTGATGGGCTGGCCGTTGACGGTGGCTACGTTCTGGGCGTAGACGGGAGCGGCCAGGACGCAGGCGGCGACGAACAAGGAGATGCGTTTCATGTAAATCCTTTTTTAAGCGGTGCTGGCAACGATTGCCAGGGCGTGAATGGGATGGGGCATCAAATCCTGGACGCGATCATACACGAGCCGGTGGCGCGCCACAGGAGCGAGCCCGGCAAATTGCGCCGATGAGATGATGACCCGGAAATGGCGCGCGCCGCCCCGGCTGCCGGCGTGGCCGGCATGCAGGTGCGACTCGTCGATGATTTCGAGCCGCTGCGGTTCGAGCGCGGCGAGGCGGCCGCGCAAGGTGTCCATGAGTTCGGTAGACATCAGCGCGACTCTTTCGGTTCCGCGGGCGTGGAAGAAGAGGGCGCCGATTCGGGCACGGCCTGTGTCTGGGCGATTTCTTCTTTCATGTAGCGGCTGAGCCAGATGGACTGGATCACCACGAACACCAGCAGCAAGGCCATCAGGCCGAAGACCTTGAAGTTCACCCACTGGGCTTCGGTGTAATGGCCCGAGAACGCCACGTACAGGTTCAGGGCGCCGGAGACGAGGAAGAAGCCGGCCCAGCTCAGGTTGAGGCGATCCCAGACTTCGGGCGGCATGTCGATCTGGCTGCCCAGCACGTGGCGGATCAGGTTGCGCCGGAAGATCAGCCTGCCGCCCACGAGTATGGCGCCGAAGACCCAGTACAGTACGGTGGGCTTCCATTTGATGAAGGCGTCGTTGTGGAAGAACAGTGTGGCGCCGCCGAACAGCAGAATGACGGTCAGGTTGATCCAGTGGGTGGCTTCTATGGTCTTGCCGGTGAGCTTGAGCCAGGCGAACTGCAGGATGCCGGCGACGATGGCTACGGCGGTGGCGACATAGATGTCGGCAAACTTGAAAGCCAGGAAAAACAGGATCAGCGGAAACAGATCGAACAGGAATTTCTTCATTCGGCGGGTTCGAATTTCAGCGACAGCGAGTTGATGCAATAGCGCAGGCCGGTGGGCGGCGGGCCGTCGGGGAAGACGTGGCCCAGGTGGGTGCCGCAGACGTTGCACATGACCTCGGTGCGCACCATGCCGTGGCTGGTGTCGCGTTCTTCGCGCACGTTGGCGGGGTCTATGGGCTCGAAGTAGCTGGGCCAACCGCAGCCGGCGTCGAATTTGGTGTCGGATTCGAACAGCGCGGTGCCGCAGCCGACGCAGCGGTAGATGCCGTGCGCGGTGGTGTCCCAGTAGCGCCCGGTGAAGGGGCGCTCGGTGCCTTTCAGGCGTGCCACCTGGTATTCCTCGGGGCTGAGCTGGGCGCGCCATTCGACGTCAGTCTTGTGCACTTTGTTCACGTGATGCTCCGGAAAGGGGCGCATGCGATGGCCCCGCAAACTCCCATCTTAACTGAATCGCCGGGCCGATGTGCGGGCCGATGTGCGGGCTGTTGGCGGGTTTGCCGCGGGCTTGTCGCCGGCTTCGTCGCTGATGCGGCGGTCGCGGCTCGCGGCGGCGGGCCGGCCCGCTGCATGCAGGGAATCCCCTAAAAGACTTTGTATCTGGATTTGTTGATAATTCAAGGCAGAATCGGCACAATCCTATAAACTTAAACTATTTCTCAGGCACGCATGATGCTGCTTTTGCGGTTTCAATGTGATACGCTATTTCGCCGCAAACGTATGATTCTGTATAACGTTCTGTAGCACTTCCCGTTCAATTATCGACTCAAAGAATGTGCCGCCATGGCACCGGGTCTACCTTGGAGACAAAGATGAATATGCGTCAGTCGCTTCGACTTTCCGCTTTGGCCGGCGCCGTGGCGCTGGCCCTGCCGCTGCTGGCCTCGGCCCAGGTCAAGGTCGGCATTACGGTGTCGAGCACCGGCCCGGCGGCCTCGCTGGGCATCCCCGAGCGCAATACCGTGGCGCTGCTGCCCACCGAGGTGGCGGGCCAGAAGGTCGAATACATCGTCCTGGACGACGGCACCGACACCACCAATGCGGTCAAGAACATGCGCAAGCTCATCACCGACGACAAGGTCGACGTGGTGATCGGCTCGTCGGTCACTCCCAGCTCGATGGCCATGGTGGACGTGGCCGGCGAAACCAAGACCCCGATGATCAGCGTGGCCGCCAGCGCCAAGCTGGTCGAGCCGGTCGAGGGCCCGCGCAAGTGGGTGTTCAAGACGCCGCAGAACGACCAACTGATGGCCGATGCGCTGGCCGACGCCATGGCCAAGCAGCATATCAAGACGCTCGGATTCATCGGCTTTTCCGACGCCTACGGCGATAGCTGGCTGGCGGTGATGAAGGCCGCCGCGCAGGCCAAGGGCATCAAGCTGGTCGACGCCGAGAAGTACGGCCGCACCGACACCAGCGTGACCGGCCAGGCCCTGAAGCTGATCGCCGCCAAGCCCGACGGCATACTCATCGCCGGCGCCGGCACGCCTTCGGCGCTGCCGGTGCGCGAGCTCAAGAGCCGCGGCTACAAGGGCATCATCTATCAGACCCACGGCGCGGCCAACAACGACGTGCTGCGCGTCTGCGGCAAGGACTGCAACGGCATGTACCTGCCCGCCGGCCCGCTGCTGGTGGCCGACCAGCTGCCCGACAGCAATCCGGTGAAGAAAAGCGCCGTCACCTATGAAAAGGCGTACGACGCCAAGTACGGCGCCGGTACCATGAATACCTTCGGCGGCCATATGTGGGACGCCGGCCACCTGATCGCGGCGGCCATCCCCGGCGCGCTCAAGACCGGCGCCAAGCCCGGCACGCCGCAATTCCGCGCGGCGCTGCGCGATGCGCTCGAGCAGATCAAGAACCTGCCTGAATCGCAGGGCGTGTTCAACATGAGCCCGACCGATCATGCCGGTTTCGACAAGCGTGCGCGTGTGATGGTCAAGGTGGTGGACGGCAAGTGGGTGTATCAGCCCGATCTGTAACGGGTTCGGCCCGGCCTGGCTTGGCTAGTCCTGACTTGGCCCGGCCGGCGCCGGGCGCGGGCCTGACAGTGATCATGCGCGCGGGTTTGGCGCCATGTTCTCTGGTTTAGTCGTGTTGTAGCACCAGCACCGGCCTGCGGGCCGGTGTTTGGTATGAGCGGTATCCGAAAAGGGTGGCGGCGTACGCGTGCTGCGGTGCGGGCGCGGCGGCCTGACAGGAATTCAGGCAATTCCCACAGTGTGGTGTTATAGATGGGTATGGTGTACAGATGGATTCGACTATCATTCTGATCCTGCTCCAGGACGGTGTGGTCAACGGCGCGATCTATGCGCTGCTGGGCCTGGCGCTGGTGCTGGTGTTCGTGGTCACGCGCGTGATCTTCATTCCGCAGGGCGAGTTTGTTGCCTTCGGGGCGCTGACCCTGGCCTTTCTGGTCAACGGCAAGGTGCCGGGCACGGTTCATCTGCTGCTGATCATCGGCATACTCACCTGCCTGGCAGAACTGTACGCGGCGCTGCGCAGCCACAACTGGAGCGGCCTGCCCAGAACGCTGCTGTGGGCGCTGGTGCTGCCGCTGGCGCTGTATCTGGTGGCGCCCTACGTGGCCAGCACCAAGACACCGCTGTGGATCAATGTTATCTATTCGCTGGCGCTGGTCGCGCCGCTGGGGCCGATGATCTACCGGCTGGTGTACCAGCCGGTGGCCGAAGCCAGCGTGCTGGTGCTGCTGATCATCTCGGTGGCGGTGCACTTCGCGCTGACGGGGCTGGCGCTGGTGTTCTTCGGCGCCGAGGGCTGGCGCACTCCGCCCTTCATCAGCGGCGACGTGCAGATGGGGCCGGTGAGCTGGACGGCCCAGACCTTCTTCGTGCTGGGCACGTGCGTGGTGCTGATCTTCGCGCTGTGGCTGTTCTTCGAGCGCACGCTGCACGGCAAGGCGCTGCGCGCCACGGCGGTGAACCGGCGCGGCGCGCGCCTGATGGGCATCAGCACCGATATGTCGGGCGGCCTCACGTTCACGCTGGCGGCGGTGATCGGTGCGCTGTCGGGCATGCTGATCGCGCCTGTCACCACCATCTACTATGACACGGGCTTCCTGATAGGCCTGAAGGGCTTCGTGGCGGCGATCTTCGGCGGCTTGATCAGCTACCCGCTGGCGGCTGGCGGCGCGCTGTTCGTGGGCATTCTGGAAGCCTTCTCGTCGTTCTGGGCCAGCGCCTACAAAGAGGTGTTCGTGTTTACGCTGATCATTCCGGTGCTGATGTGGCGCTCGTTCGTCACGCACCATGTGGACGAGGAGGAATAAGGCCATGCGCAGCCGACTCGTACTTTATGTGGCGCTGGTGGTGCTGGCGCTGTTGCCGCTGCTGCAGGCCACCCCCGAATTCTGGATCACGCAGCTCAATTACATAGGCCTGGCCAGCATGGTGGTGCTGGGGCTGGTGCTGCTGACCGGGGTGGGCGGCCTGACGTCTTTCGGGCAGGCGGCGTTCGTGGGCATAGGGGCCTACACCACGGCATGGATGACCACGGCGCTGGGCACCTCGCCGTGGCTGGCGCTGGTGGTGGGCCTGATCCTGACCTTTGTGGTGGCCTATGTGCTGGGGGCGATCACTTTGCGCCTGTCCGGGCATTTCCTGCCGCTGGGCACGCTGGCATGGTGCCTGGCGCTGTACTACTTGTTCGGCAACCTGGAATTCCTCGGCCAGTACGACGGCATATCGGGCATCGCGCCGATTCATTTCTTCGGCCTGTCGCTGGAGCACGGCCGCCATCTGTACTATCTGATCTGGGTCATCCTGCTGCTGTCGATGTGGGCCACGCACAATCTGCTGGATTCGCGCCCGGGCCGCGCCATACGCGCGCTGCGCAGCGGCGGCGGCATGGCCGAGTCCTTCGGTGTGCATATGCTGGCGTACAAGGTGGTGATCTTCGTGTATGCGGCGCTGCTGGCCTGCGTGTCGGGCTGGCTGTACGCGCACATGCAGCGCGCGGTCAGCCCCAGCCCCTTCGGGCTGAAATACGGCATCGAGTATTTGTTCATGGCCGTGGTGGGCGGCGCGGGCAGCATCTGGGGGGCGATCGCGGGCTCGGGGCTGATCCTGATCCTGAAGGATCAGATCCAGAACGTGCTGCCGCAGGTTCTGCACACCACGGCAAATTTCGAGCTGATCGTGTTCGGGGTGCTGATGATCTGGGTGCTGCAGTACGCCCGCAACGGCGTCTGGCCTATTGTGGTGTCCTGGTGGCAGGCCCTTGCGGGCGCCCGCGGACGGCGCAGCCCGCCGCCGCCCGAGGCGCCGCTGCTGCCGCAGCGGCCGCGCCCCGAGAAGGGCTCGCTGGTGCTCGAAGTGGAAGGCATACGCAAGGTGTTCGGCGGGCTGGTGGCAGTCAATGACATCAGCTTCACGCTGCGCGCCGGCGAGATCATGGGGCTGATCGGGCCCAATGGCGCGGGCAAGAGCACGACGTTCAATCTGATTACGGGGGTGTTGCCGCTGACCGGCGGCACGGTGAATTTCCTGGGCCGGCGGCTCGACCAGCTGCGTTCGCGCGAGATTGCGCGGCTCGGGGTGGGGCGCACTTTCCAGCATGTGCAGCTGCTGCCGACCATGACGGTGCTTGAAAATGTAGCGCTGGGTGCGCACCTGCGCAGCAATATCGGAGTGCTGTCGGCGGCGCTGCATCTAGAGCGCAGGGGCGAGGCCGAACTGTTGCACGAGGCCGCGCGGCAGTTGCAGCGCGTGGGGCTGGGCGATTATCTGTACGAGCAGGCGGGCAATCTGGCGCTGGGCCAGCAGCGTATTCTGGAAATCGCCCGCGCGCTGGCCGCGGATCCGGTGCTGTTGCTGCTGGACGAGCCGGCGGCAGGCCTGCGCTACAAGGAAAAACAAGAGCTGGCGCAGGTGTTGGATCAGTTGCGTGCCGAGGGCATGAGCATCTTGTTGGTGGAACATGACATGGATTTCGTCATGAGCCTGACGGATCATCTGGTGGTGATGGATTTCGGCACCAAGCTGGCCGAGGGGCTGCCTGCGGAGGTGCAGAGCAACCCGGCGGTGCTGGAGGCGTATCTGGGAGGCATCGACGAGGATATGGAATTCGATGATGAGCCCGGCGGCACGGCTGCGGCGGGGGCGACGGCATGAACAAAGATATTTCGATGAGCACGGCACACGACGCGGTTTTGCGGGTTGCGGGGCTGTCGGCGCAGTATGGCAAGGTGACGGCGCTGGCCAGTGCGAACATAGAGGTGGCGCGCGGCAGCATCGTGACGGTGATCGGAGGCAACGGCGCAGGCAAGTCGACGCTGTTGAATTCGGTCATGGGTTCGCTGCCGGTAACAGGGCATAGCGCTGGCTCTGTCGCGTATCTGGGCCGCGAGGTGGCGGGCTGGCAGGTGGAGCGCCGGGTGGCTGGCGGGATGTCGCTGGTGCCGGAACGCCGCGAGTTGTTCGGCAGTATGTCGGTGGAAGACAATTTGCTGCTGGGCGGGTTCCGCTTGTACCGCGCGGGCCGCGCAGGCTGGCGGGACAAGCTCGGCGAGGTCTATGATCTGTTTCCGCGGCTGGGCGAGCGCAAGCGGCAGGAAGCGGGAACCTTGTCGGGCGGCGAGCGCCAGATGCTGGCGGTGGGGCGGGCGCTGATGGCGCAGCCGCAGCTGCTGATGCTGGATGAGCCCAGTCTGGGGCTGGCGCCACGCATCGTGCGCGAGATTTTCCATATTATTGCGCGGCTGCGCAGCACCGGCGTGTCGATTCTGCTGGTCGAGCAGAATGCGCGGGCGGCGCTGCAGGTGGCCGATTACGGCTATGTGCTGGAAACGGGCGAGATCGTGCTGGAAGGCCCGGCGCGGGAACTGGCGGGCAATCCGCGGGTGATCGAGAGTTATCTGGGGTTGGGGAATGCGAAGAAGGCCGCGGCCTGAGTTCTTGGCCCGCGGCCTGAAATGAGTTCCATCTTCACGGGTTTGATGCCCGGGAGATCCTCATTCCCTGCGTTCGTGTTGCTGTTATTGCTGCTGTTGTTGCTATTGATGCTATTGATGCTATTGATGCTATTGATGCTATTGATGCTATTGTTGAATGCGTCGACGGTTGGGTTTCTTGATTCGCGGCCTAGAATGGGGTACCTCCTTCCGGTTCGATGACCCACTCACCTCCAGGAGGCACCCCATTCTCTCCGCTAGTTTTGTAGACGGGTGTGGGGACTGGAGACTCAGTTCGTCGGCGGGCTCGCTAGTCTCGTAGATGGATGGGAGCTGAGGCGTATGGTCTGTGTCGCTATGGGAATAGCCGGCACTAAACGCCCATTCCGTATGCATATGCGTTATGCGCGCGGCGTATCCCGCGAGAAGCGAAACACGCCATTCCCAAACACACCATTCCCAAACACGCCAACGTCCAGCGCCGTGGGCGGCCTGGGTGGGGCGGGCGACTTTGAGGCCGCGGCGGGCGGGGCCCGTTTCGGGGATGCAAGGGAGGCACTGTTTGTTGTGGTCTAATTTTGGTGGACACTTTTGAAGCGAATCATTACGACCGAATAAGGTGATTTCGTGACAAAGAAGCAAGAGCCTGGCCACCCCCGTAAGATCGACGCAGCCTTCAAGC
>NZ_NJIH01000009.1 GCF_002209565.1 Candidimonas nitroreducens | reverse complement strand
CGCCGTACACGTTGGTGATGGTCGAATCGCCCGCCGTCGACTGGGTGTCGAACGAGGTGCTGCCGCCCGCCACGTTGACGATGTGCGACGACGCGGCGCTGGTGCCCGTATCGGAGAACGTCGTCTGGCCGCCGTCGGTGTTGAAGACAAACGCGTCGCCCGCGTCCGCGCCGTTATTGAAAACCGTCAAGCCCGGATCGGCATTGACGATGAACGCGTTGCCGGCCGTAGCGCCCGTTCCGGTGAACGTCGTGACGCCGTCATCGCCGTTGAAGATTCTCGAATTGCCGGCCGTCGAGTCGCTCTGGAAGGTCGTGCTGCCGCCATCGGCGTTGTAGATTCTTGCGTGGTCTGCCGTGGAGGTGCTTTGGAAGACCGTCCCGCCGCCATCCGTATTGGCGATGTGCAGGGACTGCGCGCTGGTGTCGGCCTGGAACGTCAGCTGCGGGTTATTGACTCCGGGTATCTGCCCGCCCTTTACCTTTACGTCGCCGGTGCCGAGCGCCCCGGTAGTGCCAACGTTCAGGTTTCCGTACACCGTCGTACCGCCGGTGTAGTCACTGACGCCGGTGAGGGTCAAAGTCCCCCTGCCGCCCTGAATCAGAGAGCCGTCGCCGGTAATGTGATTGTCGACAGTCTGCTGCTGGGTCTGGTCGAATGTCAGGCTGCTGCCATTATCCAGACCGATATCGCCATTCAGTTGCCAGTGCGAGCCTTGCAGCGTCAGCGTATTGGATCCGCCGGTAAATTCGAGCGAATTGCCCGAATTGTCCGCGGTGCCGCCGGCGCCACCGGAGATCGTACCGCTGTTGGTGATGCTGAGGTTCGAGCCAATGATGCCGGCACCGCCCGCTCCGCCTGCGCCATCGGTTCCGGCCAAGAGGCCGCTACCTCCAGCGCCGCCAGCACCGCCAGCGCCGCCCTCAATCTTGCCTGTTGTATTGATAATGGTACTGCCGTCTCCGGCATTGAGACCGGCACCGCCCGCTCCACCATTGCCACCGGTGCCGCCGACAGACAGGCCGCTGCCATTGCCACCATTGCCACCAGCACCGCCGGCATTACCGGTAATCGAACCAGTATTGGTGACCAAGCTGCCATTTCCGACACTCATGCCGGCGCCACCCGCACCACCGTTGCCTCCTGCGCCTCCGGCAGAGATCGGGCCAGTGCCATTGCCACCCTTGCCCCCACTACCGCCAGCGCTACCCGTAGACGAGCCGAAATTGATGACGACACTGCCGGCCCCGCCGCTGGTACCGATACTGCCCGCACCGCCATTGCCGCCCGCGCCTCCGGACAAGGGGCCATTGCCGCCGTTGCCGCCCGCGCCTCCGGCGCCGCTCGCGATCGTACCGCTATTGGTTAAGATCAGGCTGCCGCTGTCGCCGATACCGGCACCACCAGCCCCGCCGTTGCCGCCGTTACCGCCGCTGGCGCCATTGGCCCCGGCGCCACCAGCACCGCCATTGACATTACTATGGCCGCCCAACAAACCGATATTGGTGACATTCAGATTAGAACCGGTTATGCCCGCACCGCCGGCGCCCCCGGTACCGCCAGCACCGCCTGTGCCGGCAGAGCCTCCCGCACCGCCGCTGCCACCGTTGATACTGTTGTCGCTGCCACCGAGCAGGCTGCTATTATTAATACTCAGGTAGGAGCCTTCGATGCCGGCGCCGCCGGCCCCGCCAGTGCCCCCGGTACCGCCTATGCCAGCAGAGCCGCCAGTGCCGCCATTGCCGCCGTCGATGGTATTGTTGCCGCTTAAAATGCCACCTCCATTGGTGACGGTCAGCCGCGAGCCGGAAGACATGCCGGAACCGCTCACGCCGTTGCCCCCCGCGCCGCCGTTCGCTCCAGCGCCGAGGAGGCCGCTGCTGCTGCCGCCGGCACCGCCGCTACCGCCCGCGATACTCGCACCCCCGCTGAAAAAACCGCCGCTCTTGGAGTTGGAGAGAGAGCCACGGCTCGGGTTGGCGATCAATACTCCGCTGCCGCCGTCACCGCCACCGCCACCATGGCTGCCGATGCCTCCATTGCCACCACTGCCACCAGTAATGCTGGAGGAATTGCTACTGTCGCCAGAGACACCTGTAACAAGCGCCCCGTTACCACCAGCGCCGCCACCACCACCCCCGCCGAGGC
Organism: Candidimonas nitroreducens; assembly: GCF_002209565.1. Lineage (GTDB taxonomy): Bacteria > Pseudomonadota > Gammaproteobacteria > Burkholderiales > Burkholderiaceae_B > Candidimonas > Candidimonas nitroreducens. The sequence continues at coordinate 356,704 of NZ_NJIH01000009.1, read as the reverse complement.
GTCCGAAGAATGGCACGCTCGAAGCATCGTGTCCCTGGCCTCCATCTTCGCCCGACAGGCTTGAATTAACATATATGGCGCTCTGACCGCCATAGTTACCGTTGTTCCCGCCTTTTCCACCCGAGCCGCCATTCGTCCCTAAGGAGCCGGTACCACCGCTACCACCGGCACCACCGCCCGCGGCGCCACCGCCACCGCCGGCCCCTGCACTCAGGAACCCATTGCTGCCGGGCGATCCAGACGATCCGCTATAGCCATCCCCCCCAGCTCCGCCGGCCGCGCCGCTCAGAGAGCCGCCTGCCCCACCAGCCGCCCAGGCAGGCACCGGCATGGCAGCAACCCCGGCAATGCCGGTAAGAACCGCGCCCGCGGCGAAGACATCTCGCAAAGCGCGCGCCAGCCCGTGCAGGCGCGGAGCCGGATGGCCGGCAGCCGGACTCGTGGCTGCCGATGCCTTGCGCCCGTCGCGCCCCGCAAAATTGCGGGAAGCCGACCGGCTTCCCATATGTGTCGATGAAGCCACCATGCCTTTTTACGCGGATGCCGCCATGGGGGCGACCAGCAGATTCCCAGAGAGCGCGTCCCGTCAAGCTGCCAAACCATTCCGGTCAGCGCATTGACTGCAAACGCCATCACTCCATCGATTTACACTGCCTGGCCCCTTACGGCACCCTCTCCTTGAAATGGGTTACGTTACAAAAGTTAAAATTCAGTTGAAAAGCGCCAAATTTATAAATGGAAAGCTCAGATCAAATACAGGCGTCTGAAAGACTTTTATTGATGAATTTCAGTGAAATAGCAGCTTTAAATCTAAAATTTCCGCACTCTCGAGCGGCACTCCGAACCTCAATAGCGGCATTGATTCTATTTGTAAATTTTAGAAATGACTTTTTAAATTCAGTCAAAACCCTTTGCTGGAATGCCCAAAACGGCAATACAGCAAAAGCCCGCTCGCGGAACCGTCGGCCACATGCCCGCAGATGTTGCTGCGGATTCGTTTCCTGCAGAAATGGGTCGGCTCGGGCTTTCCGGCAATGAGGGAGGCGCCGCAAGAGACCGCCTCGATGGGGCGGTTCGGGGCTGCCGCTGACACTAGGCAGGACTTCAGCCGAGGCGGCGAATGCTGCGCTGTCGACACTTGCCGGAATGCCATGCACTTGTGCGCGGCAGAGCCGCGATCGGGCCGATCCGTGAAGTATTCGGCGGCTGCCCCCGTCGGGCGGCCATGGCCGCATGCAGTACAGTCAGGCGGGGGAGAGCCTGCCGCCCGCTGACTCCGGGCTATCGACGAAGGGGGAAGCGATCATGGGGCGATGGTCATCACGGCGCCGGACGCTTGCCAAGCAGGAAGCACACGGCGCCGGACGCACGCCAATGAACGGGGCCTGCATAAAACGGGGCCTGCATAAGTAAAAACACCCCAAAAGCGTGGATCAACGTCCAGCTTTTGGGGCACAGGTTCACACACAGGCCCGCTTGCAATGACTGCCGGGCGGGCGGCACACTCGCCGCCCGCCCGCTCGCGCTCAGGCGTTCTCGAACTGTGCCGGCCGCCATTTCAGCAGCCAGCTCTCGATGAGCGTCAGGATGTATTCGGCGATCAGGGCCACCACCGCCAGCACGATCATGGCGGCGAACACGCCGCTGGCGTTGAACGCGCCCTGCGCGGTGGCGATCAACAGGCCGATGCCCACACGGGCCCCCAGGAACTCGCCTACCACGGCGCCGACCAGCGCGAAGCCGAAGCTGACGTGCAGGCTGGCCAGGATCCAGCTGAGCGCCGAAGGGATGACGACCTGCGTGGTCACCTGGCGCGGCGAGGCGCCCAGGATCTGCGCGTTGGCGATCATATAGCGGTCGGCCTCGCGCACGCCCTGGAAGGCATTGCCGAACACCACGAAGAACACCATCACCACCGCCAGCGCCACTTTCGAGGCCATGCCCAGGCCCAGCGCAATGACGAACACCGAGCCGAGCACCACGCGCGGAATCGAGTTGGCGATCTTGATATAGATGCTGAAAATGTCGGCCAGGAACTTGTTGCGCCCGAGCAGGATGCCGCAGACGATGCCGCCTATGCCGCCTATGAAAAAGCCGATCAGGGTTTCTTCTAGCGTCACCGCCACCTGCAGCCAGAGCGGCCCCTGCGAGGTGCCTTCCATGCTCCAGTCGTAGATCTGCTTGGCGATCAGCGAGGGTTTGGAATAGAAGAACGGATCGATCCAGTGCAGCGTGGCGGAAATTTCCCAGCCGGCCAGCACCAGTACCAGTATGGCGACGCGCCAGAAGACGATCAGGTTGCGGCGCCTGCGGATCAGGCGCTGCGCCTCGGCCTCGGCCTGCTGCAGGGTGTTCTTCACGGCATGGGCGCGCAGGCTGTCGGCGTCTTGCGCCTGGACTTGAATGTTCATGGTGTTCATTCTCTTAACCGATTTTTACTTCGGCGCGCAGATCGTCCCAGATCTCGCGCGCATAACTGATGAACTTGTCTTCGTAGCGGATCTCGGACATGACGCGCGGGCGCGCCAGCTCGATGTCATAGATCTGCTTGACGGTGGCCGGACGCGCCGACAGCACGATGACCTTGTCGGCCAGGGCGATCGCTTCTTCGAGATCGTGCGTGACGAACACCACCGAGCCGCCGCTGGCGGCCCACAGCTGCAGCAGCTCGTCCTGCATGACGGTGCGCGTCTGCATGTCGAGCGCGCTGAAGGGTTCGTCCATGAGCAGGATTTCGGGGCTGTTGACGAAGGTCTGCGCCAGCGACACGCGCTTGCGCATGCCGCCCGACAATTGGTGCGGATAGTGCATCTCGAAACCCGCCAGGCCGACGCGGCGCAGCCATTCGCGCGCCAGTTCCTTGGCCTTGGCCGGCTTCTGGCCGCGGAACATCGGGCCGGCGGCCACGTTGTCGATGACGTTGCGCCAAGGGAAGATGGCGTCCGTCTGGAACACGAAGCCGATGCGCGGATCGATGCCGTCGACCGGCTGGCCCATCACGCGCACCCGGCCGGTGGTGGGCTTGAGCAGGCCGGTGATCAGGCTGAGCGTGGTCGACTTGCCGCAGCCAGTGGGCCCGACGATGGCGCAGAACTCGCCGCGCGCAACGCTCATGCTGAAGTCCTGCAGGGCTATCGTGGCCTTGCCGTCAGCGGAAATGAAACGGCAAGTGACGTGCTCCATTTCAATGGCGGGTGTTGATGGGTCTGACATGATTCTCTTTGCGGTGCGATGAAGATAAGAAATAGAATGGCGCAAGCCGGCTCGCGCGGCCGGCCTGCGCCGCTGCCGCCACGCTTATTTGGCGGCGTCCACGAAGGCCGTGGTGTAGGTCTTGGACAGATCGATGTGCGCCGCCTTGACCTGCGGCTTGAAGGTCGCCAGCACCTGCAGCACCGTCTCGGGGCCGCCCTTGGGCATGCGGCCGTCGGCGGTGAAGGCCGGCAGCGAGGCCTTCAGGGCCTTGACGTACAAGTCCTTGTTGCCGCCGTAGTAGTCCTTGGGCATCTTGTCGGCGATCTGCTCGGCCGTGTGCGTGTGGATGAACTTCAGGGTCTTGACGAAGGCATTGGCCAGCTTCTGCACCTCGGCCTTGTGGCTGTCGACCCAGGCATTGGGCATGTACAGGCTGGAGGCCGGATACAGGCCGCCCAGCACCTTGGCGGTAGCCGCCGGGTCGCGCATGTCGACCAGCACCTGGCCCTGGCCGCTGGCCACCAGCTGGGTGGCGGTCGGATCGGCGGTGATGCCGGCGTCGATGCGGTTCTGCTGGATGGCGGCGATGAAGGTATTGCCGCCGCCCACCGGCAGTATCGAATACTCGCCATGCTTCAGGCCGGCCTTGTAAGCCATGTACTGGGTCAGGAAGTCGGTGGACGAGCCCAGGCCGGTCACGCCCAGCGTCTTGCCCTTGAAGTCGGCGACGCTCTTGATCTTGCCGGCCTGCTTGGCCGAAACGATCTCGACTTCGGCTGGCACCTGGCAGAACTGCACCACCGATTCCACTTCCTTGCCCTTGGCCTGCAAGTCGATCGAGTGGTCGTAGAAGCCCACCACGCCCTGCACCGCGCCGGCCAGCATCTCGTTCTCGGCGTTCACGCCGGCCGGTTCCGACAGCAACTGCACATTCAAGCCCTCGTCCTTGAAGTAGCCCAGGTTCTCGGTGAGCTTGGCCGGCAGATAGATGATCTTGCTGATGCCGCCCACCATGAGCGTGATTTTTTCGCTGGCCTGGGCCGAGCCCAAAGCGCAGGCCGCCAGCGCGGAGGCGACGGCGGTGTATTTGAAGATGCGGGCAATACGGGACATAAGGGTCTCCTGATTGAATTCCGGTTGGTTCTATAGCCTGGCGTGGGCCGCTGGCGCTGCGCTCATGCCACGGACTCCATGCTAGACAGCGCGACTTTCATCGAGCTTTCGCCGGCCGCCCGAAAACATAGGTGATAACCCCCGACAGGGCTCGAATCGGTCTTTTAGCGCGGCGGCCCAGGCCGATTTTTAAGGTTATATTCAGCCCGCGCGCGAATACTGCCTGCATGCGCCATGCCGGCGCGCGCCGCAGCCGCAGCGCGGCGCCGGCCCGGTACCCCTCCCCTTCCCCCTATCCTCCATGAGACTACTGCTCGTCGAAGACAACCAGGAACTGTCCAGATGGCTGTGCGCCGTGCTGCAGGAAGAAGCCTTCCAGGTGGACTGCGTACACGACGCGGAAATGGCCAACGCGCTGCTGGCCGGCGAACACTACGATGCGGTGCTGCTGGATCTGAAGCTGCCCAATGCCAGCGGCCAAAGCGTGCTGCGGCGGCTGCGGCGCCAGCAAAACCAGACCCCGGTGATGGTGCTGACCGCCAGCGACTCGCTGGACATGAAGGTGGAATGCCTGGAAACCGGGGCCGACGACTATATGGTCAAGCCCTTCGAGGTGCGCGAGCTGGTGGCGCGCATCAAGGCGCTGATCCGCCGCCACAGCGGCAGCGCCACGCCCACGCTCGGCTGCGCCGACCTGAACTACGACACCAACACACGCCAGTTCCAGCTAAGCGGCCGGCCGCTCACGCTGCCGCCGCGCGAGCACAGCCTGCTGGAAGCGCTGCTGCTGAACCAGGGCAAGACCATGAGCAAGGCCAGCCTGATGCAAAGCGTCTTCGGCCTGGGGGCCGAGGCCAGCGAAGACGCGCTGGAAATCTATGTGCACCGGCTGCGCCGCAAGCTGGAATCGTCCCAGGCCGCCATCGTCACGCTGCGCGGCCTGGGCTACCTGCTGACCCCGCGCCAGGCCTCATGAACAGCCTGCGCGTGCGCCTGGCGCTGTGGGTGCTGCTGCCGCTGGCGGTGGCGCTGTCGCTGAGCATCTGGTTCGCTTACCTGGACAGCCTGCACAATGCCCAGGCGCGGCAGGATCACCGCCTGTGGACTTCGGCACTGATCATTGCCGGCCAGATCCAGTGGACCGGACGCCATACGCTGGCCGCGCCGGTGCCGCCGGTGGCGCTCGAGGTCTTCGCCTCCTCGCATCACGACCAGGTTTTTTTCTCGGTGTCGACCGCAGCAGGCCAGTTGCTGGCGGGCTGGCCCGACCTGCCCGTCGACTTCAAGCCGGCCCGCGGCCACATGGAGGCCTACCAGGACATGCTGTACCAGGGCCGCGAGCTGCGCGCCTACAGCATGGCGCGCGACTTCTTCGATACCGGCAAATCCACACGGGTGATCATCACCGTAGCCCAGACCCAGGAACAGCTCGCCGCCGAGACCCACGCCCTGTGGTGGCCCAGCGCCTTGCGCGAGACCGGCATGCTGGTGCTGGTGCTGGTGCTGATGCTGCTGGGACTGCGCCACGAACTCAAGCCGCTGGCCGCCCTGCACGGCGCGGTGTGGAACCGCGATCAGACCGACTTGCGGCCCATCCGCCTGAAAGACCTGCCGCTGGAGCTGCGCCCGGTGGTGGAAACCATCAACCAATACGGCGCGCGCCTGCAACGGCAGATCGATTCGCGCAGGCGCTTCATAGAAGACGCGGCGCATCAGCTGCGCACCCCCATGGCCCTGCTGAGCACCCAGCTGCATTATGCGGCGGGCCTGGCCAGCACGCCCGAACTCAAGAAGATCCTGATGGCGCTGGGCCGGAGCCGGTTGCAGATCACCCAGCTCGTCAATCAGCTGCTGAGCCTGTCGCAGGCCGAAAACCTGCGCGGCTCGCCCGTGCCGGCTACGCCGGTGGAACTCGACCCGCTGGTGCAAGAAGTGATGGTGGAGCTGGCGCCTCTGGCGGCGGGCCGCGACATCGAGCTGGGCGTGGGGCCGCAGCACGTGCAGGCGCGGCTGCAGGCACATCGCCCGGCGCTGCGGGCGCTGCTGTTCAACCTGCTGGACAACGCCATACGCTACACGCCGCGCGGCGGAGCCGTCACGGTCTCGGTCGCGCTTGCGCGCGAAGGCATCACCATACTGGAAGTGGAGGACACCGGCCCCGGCATTCCGCCCGAACTGCGCACCCGGGTGTTCGAACGCTTCAATCGCGGCAATGCTATCGACCAGGAAGGCACCGGCCTGGGGCTGGCCATCGTCCAGGAAGCGGCGCGGGCCTGCGGCGGCAGCGTCAGCCTGCACGGCGGGCGCCGGCACCGGGGGCTGCTGGCCAGGGTGGTATTCAAGCCTGCATGAAGCCGTGGCGGCGGCGGTGTATTACTCGCCGTTGGCGTGGCGCGCGCGGGCGGTGATCATCATGTGGTGCAGACGCTCGATCATCGAGCTGCCAGTGCGCACGAAAGCGAAAGGCAGCACGGCATGCACCAGGCAGGCCACGGCGCCGCAAAACATCAATACCGAAAACTTCGTGGCCGAATGCAGGTGTTGCAAATAAGTTTCACCCACTGTGGCGGGATGCGTGGTGAACAGGCTGGCAACGGTTCTGGACATGGCGGCCTCCGGGCGTGCTGGAGCAGTATCTGAGTTTTTCATTTCGACTTGTCATCGGCGAGTTTCATGCCGACATCTTCACAAGTGGATATCGTAGGCTTATATTCCCGGAAAGTGCTTCTTCTTTTTCACCAGATTCCCGGTATACATAGAATATTTTTTAGCTATATGGACAAAACAGATAAAAAACTTCTGGACATACTCCAGAACGATGCAACGCTTTCCGTCGGAGCCATGGCCGAGGCGGTGCATTTGTCCACCACTGCATGCTGGAAACGCATCCAGAATCTGGAAGAACGTGGGGTCATTCGCAAGCGCGTCGCCCTGCTCGATCCGGCCCAGCTCAAGCTGGGCATGACTGTGTTCGTCACCGTCAAGACCAACCACCACGACCTGCAATGGCTGCAGGCCTTTTCCCAAGTGGTGCGCGACATGCCCGAAGTGGTGGAGTTCTACCGCATGAGCGGCGAGGTCGATTACCTGCTGCGCATCGTCGTGCCCGACATCCAGGCCTACGACCAGGTCTACAAGCGCCTCATCAAGGACACCCGGCTGTCGGACGTCAGCTCCAGCTTCGCCATGGAAGAGCTGAAGAACACCACCGCCCTGCCGCTGGATTTCGTGTAGCAAGACCGAGCCAGCGGCCGCGACCCGATACGCCGGTTCGATAGGCCGGTTTGATAGGCCAGTTCGGGAAGAGGCCCGCCGGGCACCTTACAAAAAGGGCCGGAGCAGCTCGCGCGCGAGTTCGGCCTGATCGTCTTCCACCATCAGGGTTCGGGCGTTGAGGCTGTTGGAAACCGGCCCCGGGTACATGGTACCGAAGGCCCCGCCCTGCATGAAATAAGCAATGCCGTAGGCTTCCATCAGCGCCACGATCACTGCGGTCTCGGGTTCGGACTTGGGGGTATAGACGGGCACCATGCTGCACCTCTATTAAGCGCCGGACTCGCCCGGCCCCGCATGCTTCATGACCTCGCGCTCTACGCGCCGGTCGGGCACCAGCCACATGCAGGCGGTGACGACATAGAAAGCGCCCGAGAGCCACGGCGACACGAAAGACGTCACGATGCCCAGCAGGTACAGCACAGGCGAGAGCTTGCCCTTGATGTCGGGCCCTATGGCATGCGCCAGCACCGAGCCCGGCCCCTGCGCGGCGATGATGCGCTGCTGCAGGATGAAGTAGGCAATGGCGCAGCACAGCAGGTTCACGCCGTACAGGCACATGGCTGCGGCGGCGAAGTGATTCTCGCCCATCCAGCCGGTGGTGAACGGCAGCAGCGACAGCCAGAACAGCAAGTGCAGATTGGCCCACAAGATGCCGCCGCTGACCTTGCCCGCCAGGTGCAGCATGTGGTGGTGGTTGTTCCAATAAATGCCCAGATAGACGAAGCTGAGCACGTAGCTGAGGAAGACCGGCAGCACCGGCAGCAGCGCCGAGAACTGCTCGCCGTGCGGCACCTTCATTTCCAGCACCATGACGGTCAGAATAATGGCCAGCACCCCATCGCTGAATGCCTCGAGACGGTTTTTGTTCATGGTTCGATCCCTGAAGGCGGGTTCCTTCTGATTGCGGTGGCCTATTTTAAATTCGAATCGGCCGGGCTCAACGCCGGTATTCGATCGCGTGGCGCTGGCAATGTTCTATGAAGGCCTGCGCTACCGTGGACAGCGATCGGGATTTCATGTGTACGACACAAATCGGGCGCCGTATTTCGGGGGAAACAAGTTTCACAGCCACAAGATTCAGTGAACGTATCAACGACACACGGGAGGCAGGCAGAATGGCTACCCCCAGATTATTGGAAATGAATCCGATCAAGGTGCTGGTTTGTTCTACTTCATAAGTAGGCTGGAATTTTCCCCCCTGATGCAGATATTCCGCCTCTATCAAGATCTGTATATTGCTGTTGCCGCGCACCGCCACCAGGCGATAAGGCAGTAACTGAGCCCAAGATACCTCTTTATGGCCAGCCAAGTCATGGTCTGGCCTACACACCACCACCAAGTGATCTTCGAATAGATCGTGATGTATCAGATCCTCATCGTGCCGCTTTGCCGGCACGAGAGCCAGCTCGACAGTACCTGCCTTCAGCAGATCGATCGAGATTTCAGACAACGCGTCGTGCACCTTGAACACAATATCGGGAAATTTCTGTTGAAAAGGGTAGATCACTTCGGGCAGAAACGTCCCGGCCAAAGACGGTGCGGAAGATATGGACAAGCTGCCACGCTTGCCCCTGGCCAGATCGCTGATCCCGACAAGCGAGCCGTCGAAATCCTCCAAAAGACGCGTAGCTACATCGTATAGCTCGCTACCTATCGGTGTCAGCGACACAATACGAGTCGTCCGGTCGAACAGGGTCGCTCCAAGCATCTCCTCCAGCTTGCGGATGGCAGCGCTAAGCGCCGGCTGCGACATATGCACCGCCTTCGCGGCCTCGCTGAAGTTGAGCACGCGCGCCAGCGCTACAAAGGCCTCCAATTGCCGGAAAGTTATATTTATCTTCATAATGGATAAATTTATAACATAAATAAATTGGACGGATAAATGAAGAGCTTGCATGATTTCGCTATCGAAGCAAAGCCAATCAAGGAGATGACTATGCAAGCTGCATACAAACAAGACACAGCCGTTGGCGTAACAGCCTCTGGGAGAGCACTAGGTGCGGATGTTCAAAACGTCGATCTATCCCGACCACTGGACACCACTGCGGAAGACATCATCAAACAGGCCTGGGCCGATCATCTGGTTCTGAGGTTTCGAGGGCAGCATGGCCTGAGCGTCGAGAACCTGGCCCAATTCTCGCGTTGCTTCGGCGAATTGGACAAAGCTCCGATCTCCACCTCCAGAATGAGCGACGATTTCGTCTCGCAGAACCCCGAAATTACCGTCATATCTAATATCGTGAAGGACGGCAAAGCTATGGGCGGTCTGGGCTCATACGAAGCAGTATGGCATTCCGACATGACATACAACCCCCTACCCCCTAAAGGCAGCGCCTTGTATGCGGTAGAAATACCGCCCAGTGGCGGCAACACTCAGTTCGCCAATATGTACGCAGCCTATGAAAGCCTGCCCGCCAAGCTGAAGGAACGAATCGCCGGCCTCAAATGCGTGCACGACGCCAGCAGAACCAGTGCGGGCGAATTGCGCAAAGGTTATGTAGAGATCGACGACCCTACAAAAACGGTCGGAGCAACGCATCCCCTGGTCAGAATCCATCCCGTCACTGGCAAACAATCGCTGTTTCTCGGGCGGCGAAGAAATGCCTATGTCGTCGGACTGAGTCTCGAAGACAGTGAAGAACTGCTGGACAGCCTCTGGGCTCATGCAACACAAGAACAATTTGTCTGGACCCAGGTATGGCAGTTGGGCGATCTGGTGCTATGGGACAACCGCTGCACGATGCACCGCCGCGACGCTTTCGACTCTAATACCCGGCGCCTGCTCTATCGCACGCAAATCACCGGCGAAGCGGTTCTTGCCTGAGCCAACGCCCATCCCATACATCGGAAAACGTCGATGAAAATAGAGCGAGCCACCGTCAGGCAAGTGTCGTTCCCATTATCCGTTCCCTATAAGCTCGCTACAGCAGATCTATACGAATTCACACCCTTCGTGCTCGAGTTCAATGACGCCGACGGCCGCAGCGGCTGGGGCGAGGCTTTGATCATTACCGGCTACACCGAAGAAACTGTGGAAGGCTCATGGCGCACCGCCATAGAGTTGGCTCAGCGGTTGAAAGGCATCCAGCTCAAGGATGCCGCCGCCATCGTGGACACGTACGCCAACGCTCACCCCGGAGTCGTCAGCGCTACTCATGCAGCCTTGGACATGCTGCGCGACCCCAGCCCTTTTTGGACAGACAAGGATCTGCACGTTCCCCTTCTGGCTCCTTGCCAAGCTCATGAAAAACATGAGATACGGGAAGAAGTGGAACAGCTTCTGGAAGCAGGCTTCAAGACGTTCAAAATCAAGGTGGGCTACGCATGGCAAGACGACCTTGAACGCATGGAGCATATCCAATCCTGTGTAGCCGGCCGAGCCAGCCTGCGCCTGGACGCAAATCGAAGCTTCAGTCGCGCAGACGGACAATCCTTTGCCAGCCATCTGGATCCCAGAGGAATAGAGTTGCTGGAACAGCCTTGCGCGGCAGACGACTGGGAAGCCAACGCGCAGGTCGCAGCCGTATCCACTGTGCCGATAATGCTCGACGAATCCATCTACGGCGTTGCAGATATCGATCGGGCTGCCGCCATCCCCAATGTCAGCTTCGTAAAGCTCAAGCTGAAGAAAATCGGCAGCGCAGAACAGCTCACGGCCGCCCTGCAACGCATACGCACACAAGGCATGACGCCGGTGCTCGGCGACGGCGTATCCATCGAATTGGGTTGCTGGATGGAGGCTTGCGTCGCCGCACAATGCATAGACAATGCCGGCGAAATGAACGGTTTTCTGAAGGCGCGTACCCGCCTGTTTGGAAACCCATTGCCATTCAACCAAGGGGCCATACGACTGCCTGCCAAATATTGGCCACAAGTGGATCGGGCCGTATTGGACGCACATACACTGCGTACCCACTCCATCACTTGAATGCCGAAACGAAAATCAGAAACTAGGAGGCAAAATATGCAATCAATCATCCCCTTGCTGGCGCGCGCCGCGGGCGTATCACTGTTCTTTCTGGCGGCGATATTCACCAGTTCGCAGGCTGCCGACTACCCGAGCCGGCCTATCAAGATCGTAGTGGCTGGGCCGCCCGGCGGCGGTACGGATTTTCTTGCACGCTTATTGGCCGATAAGCTCATGAAGCAATTTGGCAATTCGGTAATTGTGGAGAATCGAGCAGGTGCGTCGGGCCTGATCGGCACGAAATACGTGAAACAGGCTGCCCCCGACGGATATACCCTGATCATGGGTCACACAGGGACACATGCAATTTTGCCGCTTATACATACCGAGCGTACCTATGACCCCATCAAAGACTTCACCCCCATCAGTCTGATTGCAACCACACCTGACTTTCTGGTAGTGCCTGCCAACTCGCCCATCAAAAATTTCGCCGACTTGGTGGCCCGCGCAAAGGAAAAGCCCGGCGTACTGACCTACGGGACGCCTGGCATCGGCCAGCCTCAACATGTACTTGCCCTACGGGTCACAATGCAAGCCGGCATCAAGCTGATGCACGTACCGTATAACGGCAGCAGTCCCGCCATCACCGATCTATTAGGCGGTCGCTTGACTAGCATGTTCGTTACTTCGGCAGCGATCATGCCCTTCATCAAATCCGGCCAGGTTCGGGCTTTGGCGATCAGCACAGAAACGCGCTCGAAGCTTCTACCCAACGTACCCACACTGGAAGAAGCAGGCCTGAAGGGCCTGTACCAGGTCGACTGGCTAGGCTTGTTCGGGCCGGCACACATGCCGGCAGCTACGGTCAAAACGCTTAGTACAGCAGTCATGAAAGTCATGCAAGGCGCTGCGATCCGCCACCAGATAAGCGAGTCTTACATGGATCCAGAAGGTACCACACCACAAAAACTTACCACGCTTCAGGCTGACGATGTCGCCAAGTTCAAGCAAATCGTCGAAGAGACAGGCCTCAAAATCAACTGAAGGAGAGAGACACAATGAAATTTAAGAGTTTGCTGAATTTGATCCTGGCTACCGCCTGCGCCTGTCTGGCGGGCGCGGCATCGCCGGCTGCCGCACAATACCCAGACAGAGCTATAAAAATGATCGTCGCCTTCCCCCCTGGTGGAGGCACTGACATGCTAGCTCGCCTAGTAGGAGCCGAACTCGGCCGTGAACTAGGCCAAAGCATAGTCATACTCAACCGAGGTGGTGCGGCCGGCTCCATCGGTACGCTCGCCGCCGCACGAGCCGACCCCGACGGCTACACCATATTGCTGGCAACATCGAACGTCACCATCACTCCGGCCGTGGACAAAAGCGCCAAATTTTCAGCCCTGCGCGATTTCAAACCTGTGACCCTGCTTACCGAGTCGCCATTTGCGCTAGTTGTTTCACCAGCGCTAAAAATCAAGACGCTACCGGCACTCGTGGCATATTCCGCCAAGCATAAGGGCAGCATCAACTTCGCCTCAACAGGCGTAGGCTCTCTGCAGCAACTCACCACAGAACTGTTCAAACAGCAAAACGGCCTGGATTGGATGCACGTGCCCTATCAGGGAGGCGGCCCTGCGCTAAACGGGCTGCTCGAGGGACAGGTGCAGGTCATGTTCAGCAACGTGCTGCCGGTACTGCCATTCCTGCAAACGGGCAGGCTGCTGGCACTGGCTCAAACTACCAGCAAACGCCTCCCTATCCTGCCCAACGTTCCCACCATGGCAGAAGCGGGCTACGGCAACTTCACTGCAAATTTTTGGTCCGGAATTCTCGTACCCAAAAAAACTCCGGACACGGTTGTGTCGGTACTTGATGCGGCCCTACGCAAGGTGATGCAAAAGCCGGAAATCCAGCAGCGTCTTATATCAGAAGGCACAATGATCAATGTTCTGGACAGCCAAAGCTTCAAGACATACATAATGAACGACCAGACGCATTGGAAAGATGTGGCCAAAGCTACCCATATCTCCATAAGCCACTAAGCGTAACGGCCCCAAACACCAGCCGGATATTGGCTACAGGCGAAGCCCGGCAAGACACCGGCGCCGGCCTACAACACCTTGCCGGGGTTCATGATGTTGCCGGGATCGAACAGCTGCTTGATGCCGCGCATCAGCTCCAGGGCCACAGGATCCTTGCAGCGCAGGAAGGCCCCGCGCTTGAGCTGGCCTATGCCGTGTTCGGCGCTGATGCTGCCGCCGTAGGCCATGACCTCGTCGAACACCACGTCGGCTACGGCATGCTCGTGTTCGGCGGCCCAGCTTTTGTCGGCGCCGGCGGGGCGCGACAGGTTGTAGTGCAGATTGCCGTCGCCGAAATGGCCGAAGATGTACGGCCTGCAGCCCGGTTCGGCCTGCTGCACGCGCTGCGCGGCACTTTCCATGAATTCGGGGATGCGTTCGATCGGCAGCGAGATGTCGTGCTTCAAGTGCGGGCCGTCGGCGCGCTGCGCCTCGGAAATGTCTTCGCGCAGGCGCCACAAGCTTTGCAGTTGCGCGAGCGAGGACGAAACCACCGCGTCCAGGCACAGCTCCTGTTCGAGGGCCTGTTCCATGCACTTTTCCAACAGGGCCTGCAGGCCCTCGGCGTCGGCGGTATCGGCCAGCTCTACCAGCACATAGGCCGGATGGCGCTGGCCAAAAGGCACTTGCACGCCTTCGGCATGCGCCAGCACCAGGTCGAGGCAGGCATCGGTGAAGAACTCGAAGGCCTGCAGGCGCGGGCCGCACACGCCGAACAGCAAGCGAAAGAATTCCAGCGCCTGCTGCGCCGATTCCACCGCGGCCAGAACCACGGCGCGCTCGTGCATCTGCGGCTGCAGGCGCAGCGCCACGCCGGTAATGATGCCGAGCGTGCCCTCGGCGCCGATGAACAGCTGCTTCAGGTCATAGCCGGTATTGTCCTTGCGCAGCGTGTGCAGGCCGTTGAATACTTCGCCGCTGGGCAGCACCGCCTCGATGCCCAGCACCAGCTCGCGCGCCATGCCGTAGCGCAGCACATTGACGCCGCCCGCATTGGTGGAAAGATTGCCGCCGATCTGCGAGGAATCTTCGGCGGCCAGGCTCAGGGGCAGCATGCGCCCCGCTTCCGCGGCAGCACGGCGCAAATCGCCCAATATGCAGCCGGCGTCGGCCACCAGGGTATTGGCGATGGTGTCCAGGGCGCGGATGCTGTTCATGCGATCGAGGCTGATGACGACGTTGCGCGGACTGCCGTCGGGCGTGGCCGCGCCGCACAGGCCGGTATTGCCGCCGCGCGGCACCACCGGCATGCCATGGGCCTGGCACAAGCGCAGCGCCTGCGCCACTTGTGCGGTGTTGCGCGGCCGCAGCACGGCCTGGGCCTGCCCCTTGTAGATGCCACGCCAGTCGCTTAGCCAGGGTTCAATATCTTGCGCGGCGCTGTAGACCACGTCCTGGCCCAGCTCATCGTGCAATTGCCGCAGAAATGTGTCCATGAAAGAAATCCCGTTCAAACAATAGAAAAAAGAAAAAGTATGGGCGTGCGACCGGCAAGGCTACAGACCTGCAAAGTAAAGATCGGCCAGTGTCGCGTCTCGGAAGTTCGCGCCCATAATGAAATCGACGGATTCGTGCGCAGGACAAGGCGCAAACCACAGCGATAGTCCTGACTATCGCGAGGCTGAGCCCGGCGCGGCCTGCAAGGCTTGCAACGCCACCATGCGCGCGAAGACACGATTTCATGGCTGCGAACTTCCGGGCACGGCACTGGCCATCAGTGCTCCGATGCATCGAGGCCCAGCCGCCGGCTGGCCTTGAGCATGTGCGTGCGCGCCGCGGCACGGGCTGCGGGCGGATCGCGCCGGCGGATGGCGGCCAGGATGGCGACGTGTTCTTTGTGCACCTGCCGTGCCAGGCTGTTCGGCATGGCCGCACTTGCGGCGGTCTGGCCGTGGTCGTGGTCGTGGACGCGGTCGATGGCCGCCGTGTGGCGGCGCGCTGCCTGTACGCTGCCGCGCCACTGCTCGTTCAGGTATTGCAGCAATTGCGCGTACTGCGGGTTGTGCGTGGCCTTGGCGATGGCCTTGTGAAAAGCCAGATCCCATTGCAGCGCCCTGCCCGGCGCCTGCAGGTTTTTTTCCAGGCGCGCCAATATGGCCTCCATGGCGGCGACCTCGGCCGCCGTGGCGTGCTGGGCCGCCAGGCAAGCGGCACCGGACTCGATTTCGCAGCGCAGTTCGTAGATGTGGCGCAGCGCGAGCTTGCCGGCATCGGCCGGCAAGGCCAGCTGGAAACCGGGATCGGCCACCGCAGCCAGCACCACGCAGCCCGAGCCCTGGCGGCTTTCGATCAGGCCCTTGGCGCGCAGGCTTTCGGTGGCTTCGCGGATGACCGCGGCACTGACCGAGAATTCCTGAGCCAGCAGGCGCCCCGAAGGCAGCTTGCTGCCCACCGGGTAGGTGCCCTTGCCGATGCGCTGGATCAGCGTGTCGGCGACGCGGCTGGTAAGTGTCGGGCGGCTTATCTGCATGCCGCAATCATATCAGGTTATCTGATAGGTTTTGCGGCTCCCCGCTCTATGAGAATATGCCGAACGAAACGCGACGGCCTCTTCGGCGCCGGCCGCGGGCGCGGCCGAGCCGCGATGGCTACACAAAGGATCTCGAAAAAAAAAGAAGCGAACTCTTACAAAGAAAACCTCTTACCACTTGTATCATTCCCAGCGATTCAGAAGATCGAAGCGGCTTGGCCGCCGTTTAAGGTTCGATCCCGCATCTGGCGCCACAAACTCCAGGCGCGGGCCGGAGGCCAAAGCTGGTGAGGCCTTTATCGCCAGCGCCCACAACAAGGAAAATACACTCCATGGAAAATCAACAACAAGACCTGCAAGAACTGACCGCGGACGAGATAAACATGGTCAGCGGCGGCCTGGCCGCGCCCTGGGACTACCAAGGTGAATTCAGCTATTGCTATCTGTACAGCGGCAATCCGGGCTCCTACCTGCAGTGCCGCTTTGGCTGATAGGCGCCTGCGGCGCGGGGCGCCCGCGCCGCGCTTATAAGCCAGCCACCGGCCGCGCCGACAAGCGGCGGCCGGTTCGCCACCAGCCCGAAGGCCCAGCGCCGCAAGCGCCCTTCATGACGGCGCGGGCATGAAACAAACCAGCACAGAACAACAAAACAAGCGCGCGTGTCTCTATTCCGCAAAGAAGCCCTGCAAGCCCGCCAGACACCCTGGCTCGGCGAAATCGTACTGGTGCGCCCTATTTCTTTCGGCATCGCCGCCTGCGCGGCCGCCGCATGCGCGCTGGCGGTCTGCCTGTTCCTGGCACTGGGCACCTATACCAAGCGCGTGACGGTCAACGGCCGGCTCGCCCCAGACACCGGCCTGATCAAGCTGTACGCACCGCATACGGGCATCGTGGTCGAGCGCCGCGTGCACAAGGGCCAGACGGTTCGGGCCGGCGACTTACTCTACACAATATCTACCGACACACAGAACCCGCTGGGCTCGACACAGGAAGCAATCAGCGCCCAGGTAGGCCGGCGCGAAGCCAGCCTGCGGGCGGAACAGCAAAGAAGCCAGCTGATCGAACAAAGCGAGCGCGCCGGCATAGCGCAAAAGATCGCGTCGCTGCAGGCGCAGATTGCCGCCCTGGACACCCAGGTCTCGGGCCAGCGCGACCGCCTCGCCCTGTCGCGGCGCGCCGTCGCGCGCTACCGCAAGCTGGTGGCGCAAGGCTACGTATCGCAAGAGCAGCTCGAAGGCCGGCAGGAAGAGGCACTCGACCAGAGCAATCAGCTGCAGTCTTTGCGGCGCAACCGCATCGAGCTGAACCAGCAGCTGGCCACGCAGCGCTCCGACCTGGCCCAGCTCGACCTGAAGCAGCGCAATAAGTCCGCCCAGTTCGAACGCGACCTGAGCAACGCCGCCGAAGCCCTGACGCAAAGCGAGGCCAAGCGGCGCCTGATGGTCACCGCGCCGGTGGCCGGCACCGTGACCACGGCCCTGGCCCAGCCGGGCCAGACCATAAGCAGCGAGCGCCCGCTGGCCACCCTGACCCCGGCCGGTGCCAGGCTGGTGGCCGAACTTTATGCCCCCAGCCGCGCCATCGGCTTCGTACGGCCGGGCACGGCGGTGCTCATCCGCTACCAGGCCTACCCCTACCAAACCTATGGCCAGCAGCCCGGGACGGTGCTCTCGGTGGCACAGGCCGGGCTGGCGCCCAGCCAGTTCGGCGACGACGCCGTGCGCAAGGACGCCGACGGCGAACCGCTATACCTGATCCGCGTGCGGCTGGACTCGCAGGACACCGCCGCGCGCGGGCAGCATCTGGCGCTGCTGCCCGGCATGACGCTGGAGGCCGACATCATGCTGCAGAAGCGGCGCCTGTATCAATGGGCGCTGGAACCCTTGTATGGATTGTGGGGCAGGT
The DNA here is from genome assembly GCF_002209565.1 of Candidimonas nitroreducens. Taxonomy (GTDB): domain Bacteria; phylum Pseudomonadota; class Gammaproteobacteria; order Burkholderiales; family Burkholderiaceae_B; genus Candidimonas; species Candidimonas nitroreducens. The sequence goes on along the minus strand of NZ_NJIH01000009.1, from coordinate 338,760 downwards.
TTTGAACATGCTCGAACGACTGCCGCGACTCTCTTTGGGTTCGGGAACCCGGCTGCCCATGCTGCTGCAGACCGAGGCGACCGAATGCGGGCTGGCCTGCATCGGCATGATCGCCGGCTTCCACGGCCGGCACGTCGGCCTGGCGGCACTGCGCACGCGCTTTCCGGTATCGCTGAAAGGCGCGACCCTGGCCGGCCTGCTGCACATCGCCGCACAGCTCAAACTGGCCGCGCGCCCGCTGAAGCTCGACCTGGACAATTTGCCGAAGCTGCGGCTGCCCTGCATTTTGCATTGGAATTTCAATCACTTCGTCGTGCTGCGCGAGGTCAATCGGCAATACGCCGTGATCCACGACCCGGCGACGGGCATCCGCAAATGCGGACTGGACGAGCTGTCCCGCTCGTTCACCGGCGTGGCGCTCGAACTCTGGCCGGACACCGGCTTCGAGCGCGAGCCCGCTCGCCCGGCGCTGCGGCTGCGCCAGTTGCTGGGCCCGGTCACAGGCCTGAAGCGCTCGTTTGGCCAAGTGCTGCTGCTGGCTCTGGCGCTGGAAGTCTTCACGGTCGTCAACCCCTTTTTCCTGCAGTGGGTGATCGACCAGGTGCTGGTATCGGCCGACCGCAGCCTGCTGGCCACCCTGGCCCTGGGCTTCGGTCTGCTGCTGCTGATGCAGCAGGCCACCAGCGCCGCGCGCGGCTGGATGCTGATGTATGTCGGCACTACGCTGAACGTGCAGTGGCGCGCCAATGTATTCACCCACCTGCTGCGGCTGCCGGTGAGCTACTTCGAGAAGCGCCACCTGGGCGACGTGGTGTCGCGCTTCGGTTCCATCGACACCATACAGCAGACGCTTACCACCTCTTTCGTCGAAGCGCTGCTCGACGGCGTGATGTCGGTGGTGACGCTGCTGCTGATGTTCCTGTACAGCCCGGCGCTGGCCGCGATCGCCGTGGCCGCCATGGCGCTGTATGCGCTAAGCCGCTGGCTATGGTATGCGCCGCTGCGCCGCGCCACCGAAGAGCGCATCGTGCACGCCGCCAAGCAGCAGACGCACCTGCTGGAAACCCTGCGCGGGGTCAGGACGATCAAGCTGTTCGAGCGCCAGCAGGAACGCCGTTCGGCATGGCTGGCGCTGCTGGTCGAGCAGATCAACGCCGACCTGACGACGCAGAAGCTGACCTTGCTTTACAAGACGCTGAACGGCCTGCTGTTCGGCATCGAGAACATTCTGGTCATCTGGCTGGGCGCGCAACTGGTGCTGGACGGGGCCTTCACCGTGGGCGCGTTGATCGCTTTCTATGCCTACAAGGGCCAGTTCGACAGCCGCGTCGGATCGCTGCTCGATAAGCTGGTGGACGTGCGCATGCTGCAGCTGCAGGGCGAGCGCCTGGCGGACATCGTGTTCCATGCGCCCGAACCCGACGCGCAAGCGGCGGCACTGGACGCCGAGATCGGGCCGCAGCCGGCGATCGAAGTGCGCGGCCTGCGCTTTCGCTACGGCGACCAGGAGCCCTATGTGCTGGACGGCATAGATCTGCGTATCGAGCCCGGCGAATCGGTCGCCATAACCGGGCCCTCGGGCAGCGGCAAATCGACGTTGATCGCCGTGCTGCTCGGCTTGCTGCAGCCCGAGTCGGGCGAAATCCTGGTGGACGGCAAACCGCTGCGCCGGCTCGGCGCCGCGGCAATGCGCCGGCTGGCCGGCACGGTGCTGCAGGACGATGTGCTGTTCGCAGGATCCATGGCCGAGAACATCTGCTGCTTCGACGTGCAGCCCGATCACGAGCGCATCCGCCGCTGTGCGGCGCTGGCCGCCATACACGAGGACATCGCCGCCATGCCGATGGGCTACGACACGCTGGTGGGCGACATGGGTACCGTGCTGTCGGGCGGCCAGAAGCAGCGCGTACTCTTGGCACGCGCCCTTTACAAGCAGCCGCGCGTGCTGTTCCTGGACGAGGCCACCAGCCATCTGGACATCCAGCGCGAACAGCAGGTCAACGCCGCCGTGCTGCAACTGCGCATGACACGCGTGATCGTGGCGCATCGTCCGGAAACCATAGCCAGCGCCGAACGCCGCATCGTGCTTGCGGGCGGACGCATCGTGCACGACAGCGGGCGGCATGCGGCGCCTTCCTCGCCGTCCATGCCATCCATGCCATCCGCAGCGTCTGCACCTTCTGCGCCACCCGCCGCGCCGGGAACCGCAGCCGTGGAGGCGAGCACGCCATGATCCGGGCCGCCCTGCTCTGCCTGGCCTCGGCATTGATCGCCGGCGCACCGGCCCGGGCCGCGACCGCCGGCCTGGCAACACCGCCCGACACACTGGCGGCCGGCGGGCTGCGCGGATCCGGCGACGGCCCGCAAGGCGCCGCGACCTGCGCCTTTGCCACCCCCGGCAAGGCCCCGCTCAGCCTGCTGGACGCCGTGCAGCGCGCTCTGTGCCACGACCCGCGCACGCGCAAGGCCTGGGCCTATATCGCGGCCCAGCGCGGCGCGCTGGGCGTCAGCCGCGCTGCTTATCTGCCGACGCTGAGTGCCAGCGGCAGCATCGCGCGCATCCACCAGCATGTCAGCTACACCGACCTGCCCGGCTACGAGTCGACGCTGGACACGCGCAGCACCCAGGTGGGCCTGACTCTGGACTGGGTGTTGTACGACTTCGGCCTGCGCGCCGCGCACCTAGAGCAATCGCGCCAACTGCTAAACGCCGCGAACGCCTCGCGCGACGCCACCCTGCAGAGCGTCTTCCTGGACACCGTGCATGCTTACTATGACGCGCAGACCGACCTGACGCTGCGCGACGCCGCCCGCGAAACCGAACGCATCGCCCACGAAAGCTTCGACATCGCCCAAGCTAAGTTCGCCGCCGGCGCGGCAACCCTGGCCGACAAGCTGCAGGCGCAGACCGCCTATTCACAGGCCACGCTCAAGCGCATCCAGGCCGAGAGCCGGCTGCGCAGCGCCATCGGCACGCTGGCGCTGGCCCTGGGCCTGGATCCTGCCACGCCCGTGCGCCTGCCCGCGGCCGTGGATCATGGCAAACACCGCAGCGACTACCGCAGCGCAGTCGACAGCCTGGTGCGACAGGCCCTGGCGCACAACCCCGAGATCGCCCAGGCCGAAGCCCAGTTGAAGGCGGCGCGGGCCGAAGCCGACGTGGCACGCAGCCAGGATCGCCCGCGGCTCTCGCTGACCGCATCGCTCGATCGCAGCGACACCCCCATCGACGAAGTCACCACCCGGCAGATCATCAACAACCGCAGCGTCGGCCTGCAACTCACGATTCCGATCTTCGACGGCTTCAGCCGCCGCCATCAGGTCTACGAGGCCGATGCCCAGGTGCGGGTCAAGCAGGCCGAACTCGACGACGCCAGGAAATCGGTAGCGCAACAGGTCTGGAAAAGCGACGAGGCCTTCACTTCCGGCCTGCAGGCCGTGGCCACCGCTGAATCGCTGCTGGCCAGCGCCCGGCAATCGGTACGCGTTGCCCTGGGCCGCTACAAGGCGGGCGTGGGCAGCCTGCTGGAACTGCTGCGCGCCCAAAGCGACCTGGCCGATGCGCAGCAACAGCGCATCCAGGCCCTGGCCGGCTGGAAGACGGCCCGCTTCGAGCTGGCCGCAAGTCTGGGAAAGCTGGGGCTGCAGGACGCGCAGTAGCCCGCAGATCACTCCATCTGCCGCAATAGCAGCGACCAGAAATCGCGGCGCTGCGACAAGGTGGAAACCAGCACGTATTCCTGCAGGGTATGCGCGCCGTCGCCGTCGGCACCCAGGCCGTCGAGCGTGGGCACGCCCATGGCCGAGGTAAAGTTGGCGTCGCTGCCGCCGCCCGTCATGGGCGCGTCTTCCAGCGCGAAGCCGGCCTGCTGCGCATAGCTTTGCACCTGCGCCAGCAAAGCGGCCGAGGCCGGGGTTTTTTCCATGGGCGGCCGGTTCAGCTCTACGTCTATGTCGAGCTCGACATCGGGGCCGATGGCGCACAGGCTGCGCATGCGGCGCAACACGGTCTCGGCGGCACCCATGGTCGGCACGCGGAAATCCACCACGCAGCGGCATTGCGCCGGCACGGTGTTGGTAACAGTGCCGCCGGCGATCGTGCCGACGCTGACCGTGATGCCACTGGGATAATCGGTCATGGCTTCCAGCGCCAGCACCTGGTGCGCCATCTCGCGGATGGCGCTGCGGCCTTTCTCGTGCTGCATGCCGGCATGCGCGGGCCGCCCTTTCACCCCCAGGCGCAGCATGCCCGTGCCCTTGCGGGCGGTGACGCACTTGCCGCCGTTGGGGCGCGCCGGCTCGCACACCAAGGCATATTTGGCGCGCGCCGCATAGCGCTCTATGGAAGGCCGCGAGGCGTGGCTGCCGGTCTCTTCGTCGGGCACCATGAGAAAATCCACGGGCAGGCGCGTAGTACCGGCCTGCGCCAGGCCGCCCAGGGCTGCCAGCGCAAGATAGATGCCGGCCTTCATGTCGTAGACGCCCGGCCCATACAGGCGGTCGTCTTCGATGCGGCATGGGTTTTCCTGCAGCGTGCCGATGGGATGCACGGTATCCAGATGGCCCAGAATCAATATGCCCGGCCGGCCGTCATCGGGCGCGCGGTTGCCCACGTACAGCAGCGGCCCGACCTCTTCGCCCAGCGGCGTGACTTCGGTACGCAACCCGGCGGCAGCAGCCTGCGCCCGCACCCGCTCTGCCATGGCGGCCACCCCCGCCGGCGAATTCGAGGGGGATTCGCAGCGGATCCATTCCTGGATGCCGGCGACCAGTTGCTCGGTGTCGGCTGCGCCGCGGGCCGGCGATGCCGAGGAGCGTGGAAGCGAATTCATGTCGGATGTCTTGGTCATGTGGTCACGTGGTCATGGCAAAAAATATACAGGCGGCGATGCTCAAGCGACGATCTGCGCCAGCCGCAGCACGGTCACGCCGGGCCGCAAGTTGGCCGCCGGCATGATCAGCACACAGTCGTCATAAGGCGCCACCACGGACTGTTCGTCCTCCCAGCCTATGAGCGTGCCGGCCGGCAGGATCTCCAGGCCTTTCCAGGGCTGGGCATAGCGGAACCTGCCGCTGGGGGTGGCCACGGCCTCGGTGACCTTGAACGCGCGCTGGCGCGGGGCGTCGGGCGCGAACCAGCCGGGCGGCACGTCGGCGCGATCGACGCTGCCGGCCTCGACCAGGAAGCGCGCCATCTGGTCGATGGCCACGTCGCGCGTCTCGGGCGCGCCATGGAAACCGCACTCGATCAGCAAAGAGCGCGTGCCGTTTTCGCCCGGCTCGCCGTGACGGCCGTAGTCGCGCATGCGTACCCCAGCAGCGTGGCCCGCATCGGCAATGATGGTGGCGGGCGTACCCAGCTTCAGCGCCAGGTCGATATTGCGCTGCTGCACGCCCGACATCTGCAAGGGCACTTCGGACAAGGACATGGAATGGAAGTCCATGAGCCAGTCGGCGCGCTCTACCCAGGGCCGGATTTCAACGGCGCGGCGGCGCTCGCTGCTGCCCGGATCGGACAGCTTGTCGGGGCTCCAGACCCGGTTGAAATCTTCGTCGACGAAACGCGAAGGCAGGTAGTCCTGGCGGTCGAAGCGATCGAATGCCGCCAGATTGCAAAAGGCCAGGGTCAGCGTGCCGCGGCGCGGCTGCAGGCCGCTGCCCAAAAAGGTCTTGAGCGCCCAGGCGCCGCACAGCTCGTTGCCATGCACCAGCGCGGTAAGCATGACCGGCCTGCCGGGCTCGCCCGAATCGAAATGCCAGACACCGGCGGTATCGGTATTGCCGCGCCGCTCGGCGGACAAATCCGGACAGGCGAGTTCGAACGGACGCGGCGTGGTCTCGGTAGAGTTCATCAGCAGGCCCCTGGTGAGCTGATTCCAATTCTAAATTAGTCGCGAAAGCGCAAGCGAAGCACCGATGGCACAAGCAGTACGGCAAGCGAAGCTGGACACGGCCGCAGTTTGCACCTTATAAACACATCAATAGAAAATTGTAAGCAGTAAGCGCACATTATATAAATGCAGGCATGATTTTCGATCTGGGTCGAAGCTTTTGATGGTTTTTGGGTTCGACCAAGTCAGGCTTCCAGAGCATGTCATGAATTTAAACATCAGACAGTTAGAGGCATTCGTGTGCCTGGTGCGCATGGGCAGCTTTTCCAAAGCAGCCAGCCAGCTCAATATCAGCCAGGCGGGATTAAGCATCCTGATCAAAAAACTGGAGGAAAAGCTGGGTGTCAAGCTGGCCGAACGGACACCCCGGAACTTGAATATCACGGCCAACGGCCTTCTGCTATTACCCATCGCGGAACGGATTCTTAACGACTCCAAAACCATCCTTTCCATAGGTAAAGGCGGACTGACCGACTACCCTTCCAGCGTAAGCCTGGCTTTGACGCCAACTCTGGCCACCACGCTGCTGCCCGACGTGCTGAAATCGTTCCATAATCTTTATCCCAGGGTGACTGCCGTATTCCGCGAGTGCACCAACGAAAGGCTGGTTGCGGAAATGCACTCGAACGAGGTGGAATTCGGCCTGGGATTCGGCATGGAATCCAGTAAGGGACTGGATTGCCGCTCGATCGCCGAGGACGAGCTGGTGATGATTTGCGCGGCAGACCACGCCCTTGCCCATAAAAACAGGGTGTCGTGGGCCGACGTCATACACTGCCCAGTCATCATGTCCGCTGGAAGCCTGACACGTGCCACGGTAAATGACACGCTGCTGGAGATCGACCGGGCGCTTACTCCGATCTACGCGCCCAGCAGCTTGCTGACCGCGATCGAACTGGCCAGAAAAGGCCTTGGTATAGCCATTGTATCTTCCAGTGTCCGCCCCGCCCTCGCCGGCACACAGATGGTTCTGAGAACCGTCCACGATCCCATCATCAAAAGAGACATGAAAGTCATCACGCGTTCAGGATTTACGCTTTCCGAGCCGTCGCAGGCGTTTATACGAATCTTTGTCGAAGCGCTGAACTCAGTAGAGTGGTGAGCCAGGCCTCGACGAAGCAAGAACCCGGTTTCAATAGCGCCACGAATCTGCCGGGAAGGCCAATACTGCATAACGAACGCTTATTGTTCCATAACGTTGTATTGATTCACTAATAAAAACCCACGGCATAAACTTTGCCACTCATCCGTCAACCGATAGAGTGGAGATGCGACATGGGGTTTACGGCTGTCGAAAAGGTGCTGGGCCGAGCCAGCGGGCGCCCCGGCGTTCGTGCGGGTGACGTCGTGTATCCCAACCCCGACCGGGTAGTGATTCACGATGTGGTAGTGCGCGAAAATAAAGAAAAACTTGACCAGATCGGGATCACGCGCCTGACCGCCGCCAAAAAAGTGATGATGGTGACCGACCACGACGTCGTGTACGGCAATCAGCGGGCCGCCGATCGTGGCGCGTTCAACCGCAAGGCGGCCGCCCAGTGGGGCGTGGGCAAGTTTTACGACGCCGGCCAGGGCGGGCACGGCCATATCTTTCCCATAGAGCAAGGCCTATTACTACCCGGCATGTTCTATTTCGACAATGATTTCCATGCGGCCAACTCGGGGGCAGTCGGAGCATTCGGTCTGAGGGCCGGCGCGGAAATCTCTCGCGTGCTGGCGACCGGCACGACATGGGTCGAGGTGCCGAAAACGGTGCTGCTTGAAATCAGTGGCCAATTGAAATCGGGTGTGCAGGCCCGAGACGTAGGCTTCTACCTGGCCCGTTGTATCAAGAGTGGTGTGATTCCGATGGATCTGGACTATCGGGTGCTCGAATACGCGGGCGAGCTGGATCAGTTCGGGCTTGGCGCCAGAGTGGCTCTGTGCAGCACCCCGGTGGAGCTTCGGGCCGCGGGGATCTTCATTCCGCCGGGCGAAGAGGTACTGGCCTACTGCAGGCGCCATGCGAAGATGGACTTCACACCCGTGTTCAGCGATGCCGATGCGGACTACGAGGCACGCTACCAGATGGACGTTTCCGCCATCGAGCCGCAAGTGGCACTGCCGGGCGCGGTTAGCAATTCGGTCGACGTCAGCGAAGTGGTGGGCACACCCGTGGATCATGCGTTTATCGGATCTTGCGGCTCGGGCATGTACGAAGACCTGTTATGCGCGGCGAGCTTGATCAAAGGGCGGCACGTCGCACCGGGCGTACGCCTGTTCATCGTACCCGGCTCGGAACGGTCAACCCAGCGCATGGCGGAAGATGGATTGGCAAAGATCTTTCTCGATGCCGGCGCGATGATCCTGCCGGCGGGCTGCGGCCCCTGCAACGACGCGGTAGTCGGCCCAGTTGCCGCGGGCGAAGTATCGATCTCCACGGCCACGAATAACAATGTGGGCCGTTTCGGTTCCAGGAAGGCGAAGCTCTTCCTGGGCAGCCCGATGACAGTGGCGGCTTCAGCCGTGCTGGGAAAAATCGCGGACTCGCGCGAGTTGTCATTCGATACGGCATTGCAAAAGCAGATGGAGACGGCTTATGTCTGAGTTCATCTGGTCGCTTCGCGGGCGCTGCTACAAGCTGGGAGACAACATACCTCATCCAGGCGGCGTCATTCCCGCATCCCTCGTCACGGCCCGGGAAACCGATCCAAAGGTACTCATCCCCCGTCTTTTCGAGGAAACCGACCCCGGCTTTTCCACCCGCTGCAAACCCGGCGACCTGATCGTTACCGGCCGGAATTTCGGAATGGGGTCGAAGGCGCCCGGTTACATTGCCATGCAGGCTCTCGGCCTGGGACTGCTTTGCGAATCCATGTCGGTACAGGCTTATCGCGAAGCAATCAGCACAGGCTTGCGCGTGCTTTCGCCCTGTGACGGCATTTCATTGTTGTGCGAAAACGGCGACGATATCGAAGCCAACTTCCAGACAGGGGTTTTTATAAATCACACTCGCGGCATCGAGCACAGCTTTCCTCCTGTTCGCGAGGGGCTGCAGGATCTGCTCGCCAAAGGCGGCACCATCGCCTGGCTCGAACACTGGTGGCGCACTACCGGCTCCATGGCCAAGCTTGAAAACTAGCTCGGCGGCGGAACAAAAAGAATCCACATGATCAACGGCGTCAATAAAGGAGACAACGCAGAAAGGCCGCCCGGGCGCACAAGCCCGGCCGGCCGGGAAGCGTTCGCAAAACATATGTCGATCGGCAAGCTTCGTTATTCATTCATAGCAACGCTATTCATGGCCGCGGTATTTGCGGACACCGCCAGTATGGCCGCAGACAACACGGCACAGTATCCCTCCCGGCCGATCACTTTCGTCGTGCCCACCTCGCCAGGCGGGCCGACGGATCTGGCGGCCCGCCTGGTGGCGAAACACCTTTCCACCGCCTGGAAGGTTCCCGTGGTCGTGGAAAACCGTTCCGGCGCGGGCGGTGCGATTGGCTGGGGGCATGTCATCCATTCCAAGCCCGATGGCTACACGGTTTTGATTGCACCAAGCGCCCTGGGCGTGCGTTCCGGGCTGGATCACAAACTGCCGTTCAATGCCGTGCACGATTTGGCGGGGGTTGGACTACTGGGCCTCATGCCCAGCTATTTGCTGCTGCCCTCCAAGTTGGGGATCACATCGATTGCCCAATTGACGGCATATGCCAAAGCGCAGAAGGGTGGCGTAAATTACGGCTCGCCGGGTGTCGGAAGCACCAGCAACCTGCACTCCGCCATATTTGCCCACAATCACGGTTTCAAGGCGACCAACATCGCCTACCGCGGCACGTCGGAAGCTCTCAACGACGTCGTCGCAGGACGCCTTACATTCGCGATCTTAACGAACACCAGCGTGCTGCATCTTGCGCACGAAGGCAAGATCCGGGTTCTGGCCGCGACCTCGGAAAGAGGGGTGAGCCTCGCCAAAGGCCTGGTACCCAACCCCATCGCCGTGCTCACCGGCGATATTGGCGATGACTGGGAGGCGGCATTCGTCCCTGCGGGCACGCCCGACGAAATCCGCAGCAAGCTGAGCAAAGAAATTGCCAAGATCATCGCAACCCCCGAGGCTCGCGAAAGCTTTGCCGTGGTGGGAGCACAGGCCAAGTCGAGCACACCGGAAGAACTCGACACCATGTTCAGGAAGTATGTCGCACAAGCGCATTCGATGGGCGACGCTATAGGCATAACCCTGAATTAAAGCGGGCTCTCGCCCGGCACGACACCGACGCCGGGCAGCAGGCCCGGCGTCATTGGGCGGCGACGCCCGTGCGCGTCTTGCGCCACTTGGCGGCGAAATGCCGCCCGCCCAGCACCACGATCACCCCGCCGACGATCCATACCCACATGGGCACGGCGCCGGCCGCCTCGGGCGACGGGCCGAACACCACGTCGTGCATGATGCGCCCGGGCAGGAAGGTGAAGAAAGTGGCCAGCAGCAGCGCGTTGTAGAAAGTGGCCTTCATAAGTTCGGCATGCAGCTGCACCTTGCGCCGCCGGATGGCGACGTAGGCGCGCACCAGCAGCACCAGCGTGACGGCCGACAGGATGTGGATGGGGCTCCATTGCCCCCAGGTGCGCAACTCGTGGATGAAAAACGACGACAGCACGGTGACCAGCATGGCCACCGCCCAGACGCGCCCCGACCAGCGATGGCTGGGGCTGCCTTTTCTGCGCGCCAGCACCACAATGCCTAGAGCCAAGGCGAATATGGCTGCCCAGGCATGTACCTGGATGACCACGGAGGCGGAATCGAGAGGGGCAAGGCTCATGACAGGCTCCTTGTCAGGCTCTTCCACAACGGACGAGGCATGAGCCTTATTCTGCGCGCTATCGACACGATGTCAACCTCGTCCGCCACGTGCATGGCCCGTGCCCTCGACGGCACTGCTCTTTCAGCGCAGCAACACCAGCCGCGCAACGGTATCAGCGCCACAGCAGACCACGGCGTTCTGCTGCCAGCGGCGGCCCAGCGTGGCTGCCTCTTGCTGTGTCAGGCCCAGCACCAGAAAGCTCGCCTCGGCAGGCCAGCCGCCGCGGGGATGCCGCCCTTCTCCGGCGAAATACGCCAGGGCCCGGGCATCCAGCTCGCCGCGCAGGCGCTCCTGGGCTCGTGCGTTGGCGGCATCATCCAGCAGGCGGCCCTGGGGATTGCAGGCCGTGACGAAGGCCGCGCTGTCCACGCCGCGGCTCTGGTACAGGGTGCCCAGCGCAGCACTGGGCCTGTCGATGCGCAATGTGAAGCCGTGCTCCAGCCCAGTCACGACGTAATGCGTCTCCCGGTAGGCCCGCAGCGTATCAGCAGGAATCGAAGTATCGGTCACGGGATCGTTGTCGGCGCCCAGGCGGCTATTGTCTATAAGGCGCAACGCTACCATAATTCGCATATGGAGCACCCGCCGCGCGCAACGCGCGCCAGACTCTGCCGACTACTTACCGCAGGCCTCGTTGCGGCGCTGCTGGCGGGCTGCGCCGGCGAATCGGGGCCCAGGCGCGGCAGCAGCCTGGCCGCGTACCGCCACATCAGCATCGACGCCAGCAAGCGCCAGGACGTAGTCCTGACGGCCATGGGCCTGATCGGCACGCGCTACCGCTACGGCGGCGCCAGCCCCGACACCGGGTTCGACTGCAGCGGGCTGATCGGCTACGTCTTCGAGACCGCCACGCGCAATGCGCTGCCGCACAACACCAAAGAAATAGCCGAAATCAGCCGCCCGGTGCCGCGCGGCGAGCTCAGCGTGGGCGACTTCGTGTTCTTCAATACCCTGCACAGTTCTTATTCGCACATGGGCATCTACGTGGGCAACGGCCAGTTCGTCAATGCGCCGTCCTCGGGCGGACAGGTACGCATCAATTCCCTGCACAGCCCTTATTTCGCGCGCCGCTACGAAGGCGCGCGCACGCTGTTCCGGGAATGAACGCAAGGGGCGGGGCCGCCGACCCCATCCACCGGCAACGGGCCGAAATTACTAATTACTCTACTCACAAAGTTCATCCAGGAGGAGACCCGCCATGAAACTGAGTTCCTACGCCGCCGCGCTGTCGGCCGGCGCCTTGTTGTGCCTGTCCGCGCCCGGCCTGGCGCAGACGCCCGCCGCCAAGCCGGCCCAGAACGCCCCGCCCATCAAGATAGGCGTGCTCACCGACCTGTCGGGCGTGGTGGCCGACGCCACCGGCAAGGGCTCGGTGGAGGCCGCCCGCATCGCCGCGGAAGAAGCCGGCGGCAGCGTATTGGGGCGGCACATCGAAGTCATCGCCGCCGATCACCAGCACAAGCCCGACATCGGCGCGTCCATCGCCCGCAAATGGTACGACGTCGACGGCGTGGACGTGATCGTGGATCTGCCGAATTCCTCGGTGGCCCTGGCGGTGCAGAACATCGCGCGCGCCAAGAAGAAGATCGTCATGTTCTCCAGCGCCGGCACGACGGCGCTGAGCCAGGCGCAGTGCTCGCCCTACGGCGTGCAATGGACTTACACCACTTATGCGCTGGCGCGCGGCACCGCCAGCGCCGTGGTCAAGACCGGCCAGAAGAGCTGGTTCATACTGGCCAGCGACTATGCCTTCGGCAAGCAGCTGGCCAAGGACACGTCCGACGTGGTCAAGGCCAATGGCGGCAAGGTGCTGGGCACGATCTACCACCCGCTGAACGCCTCGGACTTTTCCTCCTTCCTGCTGCAGGCGCAAGGCTCGAAGGCGCAGATCATCGCGCTGGCCAACGCCGGCGGAGACACCATCAATGCCATCAAGCAGGCCGCCGAATTCGGCATCGGCAAGGGTGGCCAGAAGCTTGCCGCCATGCTGCTGATGATCACCGACGTGCACAGCCTGGGCCTGAAAACCGCACAGGGCACCTACCTGACCACGCCGTCGTATTGGGACGCCAACGACGGCACGCGCGCTTTCACCAAGAAATTCGAGGCGCGCGTGGGCAAGCCCCCGACCTTCCTGCAGGCCGGCGTGTACGGATCGGTGCGGCACTATCTGCAGGCGGTCAAGGCCGCGGGCAGCGACGACGCCGACAAGGTGATGGCCGAGATGCGCAAGCTGCCCATCGACGATCCGTTCAGCAGCCATGCCCACCTGCGCCCGGACGGCCTGGTGGTGCGCGACATGCTGCTGGCCCAGGTCAAGACGCCCGAGCAATCCACCAGGCCCTGGGACTACTACCATATCGTCGCCACCATCCCCGGCAAGGATCTGGTATGGCCGCTGGCCGACAGCACCTGCCCGCTGGTCAAGCACGACGGCAAGTAAGGGCATGCGGGGCCGCCATGGCCGGCACGCCTGGCCGCGTGCCGCCCCGAACGCGGGAATGCCCGTGCATGCACGGGCACATGCCTGATACCATGCACGCGCACGCCTTCATACCAATGAGCGAACGATGAACCCGAAAACCCACGGCGTCGCCCGCTTCGGCAGCTTCTACGCCGGCGGCAGGCAGATCCGCATCAGCGGCCAGCCGGTGCGCACCATATCCTTCACGCAGACCGCGCCGTACGAATACGACCCCAACGGCCTGTTCCATATCGAGCAGGCCTATGTGCAGTACTTCATACCGGCCGAGCCGCGCTGCGCGCTGCCGCTGGCCATGCTGCATGGCGGCGGCATGTGCGGCACCATGTGGGAACACACGCCCGACGGCCGCGACGGCTGGGCCCAGGCCTTCGTCGCGCAAGGCTTCCCGGTCTATATCATCGACAACGTCGAGCGCGGCCGGGCCGGCTGGGCGCCCTTCCCCGGCGTCTGGCCCGACGCCCCGATCGTACGCAGCGCCGAAGAGGCCTGGAGCCTGTTCCGCTTCGGCGCGGCGGGCGACTTCCAGGCGCGCCGGCCCTTCGAAGGCCAGCGCTTTCCGGCCGAACACCTGGACACCTTCATCCAGACCGCCGTGCCGCGCTGGCTGTCGAACAACGACACCGCGGCCGATACGCTGTGCGCGGCACTGGAGCGCATCGGCCCTTGCCTGCTGATGACGCACAGCCACGGCGGCGAGGTGGCGTTTCGCGCCGCGGCGCGCCGCCCCGACCTGGTGCGCGGCATGGTCGCGATCGAGCCCTCGGGTTTCTGCCGTCCGGGCGAAGTGCCGGCCCTGGGCGCCAGCGCCTGCCTGTTCGTCTACGGCGACTACCTGGACGCCACGCCCACCTGGCAGATGCTTACGCGCCGCGGCATCGAATTCCGCGACTCCCTGCTGCGCGCCGGCATCGAGGCCGACTGGTGGGAATTGCCGCGCATGGGCATCCGCGGCAATTCGCACATGCTGATGATGGACGACAACAGCGACGAACTCGCCCAGCGGGTCGGAGAGTGGCTGCTGCAGCGGTATTGAGCGGCCTGCGCCGCCATGTCAGGCTGCCCGAACCTCGCTCAACAGCTCGGGATGGCGATCCAGCAGCTTGAGCAACTGCAGCAGAGCCAGCGGCGGTTTGGTCTTGCCGGTTTCATAGCGCGAGAAGGCATTGACGCCGCCGCCGAAGATCTGCGCCGCCTCGCGCTGATCGAGCGCCAGCTTCTTGCGCACATGCGCGACAAAATCGGGATCGAAGATCGAGGCATTGACCTGGCGGTTGAAGGCCAGCATTGCCGCGCTGAGCCGCTTCGATTCGGCCGCCCCAAATACACCCTCCCCGCACGCTGGGCAGTACCGGCCCGCCACAGCGGGGATGACCGTCGTCTCGCCCTTGTAGACATACGGCAGATCGCGAACCTCCCGCACCAGCTCGGCAGCCCCGCAGGCTGGACATTTCATGGCTATAGATCCTTGAACGATACGATCAACACATCGTCGATGACGGTCAGCTTCAGATAAACGCTGCCGGCTATCGTCAGGGGGCGGTATACATCCTGCCAGATACGATGGTCGGCATGTGTCGTCATGCTCTTGTGAAAATCCCGAGAAGTCAGCGACATGACAATATCGACCATATTGCTGAAATCCAGCCCCAACGCTGCTCCGCCGCTCAAGGCCGAGAACGTAGCTTTAATTTTGCCGGCCTTGACCAAAGCCCTGACCACCGGCAACTTGCAGTGAGGCGTGTGCTTTTCCAAGATGAATTTAACCTATAAGGTTAATTTTGGCAAGTTGGTTAACCGTTACGCTTCGGCAACTCTGACCCGGCGCTTATGGCCAACAGGCCCCAACCCCAACCAGGGCATGGGATACGCAAGGCCGGGAGCCCTGCGTCGGAACACGAACAAGGCCATATAGATGCTGTCGTGAACATAGCGCATAAGCGGTGACGTCGTCCCATTGACCGGGACTTTCCCGCCCCACCCAATATAGGCGGCTGCACGAATGACAAGGGCCGGCGTACCTGTATGTACCCGGCCCCGTCTTGCCTCAAAAAAGACGAAAGAGGATTGCGAAGCGCTCTTTATTGCCCGCCGTCTTCCGCGTGCTGCGCGTCGAACTCCCAGACCCGTTGGAAGCCCATCAGCAGGCACAAGTCTTCAAATGAATACAGCTCCTTGCCTTCGAGCTCGCGGGTGCCGCGGCGCGCGAGGATGGGAGCGTAGGCCTTTTCCAGCGCCCGCACGGCGGCCAACAGACCGGCTACCGGATAGATGGCCAGCGAGAACCCGAGGGACTGCAATTCCTGCGGGGTGAGCTGCGGCGTGCGGCCGCCCTCGACGATATTGACCAGCAGCGGCAGGTCGAAAGACCTGCCTATGATTTCAAGCTCTTTTTCCGACTCGGGCGACTCGATGAACAGCACGTCGGCGCCCGCCTTGGCGTACTGCTCGGCGCGCCGCAGGGCTTCGTCCAGGCCCAGCGAGGTACGCGCGTCGGTGCGCGCCACGATCAGAAAGTCGGAACTGCTGCGGCTTTCGGCCGCGACCTTCAGCTTCCTGACCATGTCCTGCGCGGCAGTGACGCGCCGCCCGCGCGTGTGGCCGCACTTCTTGGGGAACTCCTGGTCTTCGAGCTGTATGCCCGCGGCGCCGGCCCGCTCGTAGCCCTGCACGGTGTGAGCCACGTTGAGCAGCCCGCCGTAGCCGGTGTCGCCGTCGCAAATAATGGGCGTGCCGCTGGCGCCGCAGAACGCCGATACGCGGTTGAGCATGTCGGTATAAGACGCCAGCCCGGCATCGGGCAGCCCCAGGTACGAGGCCACCGAGCCGAACCCGGTCATGTATAGGCAATCGAAGCCCATGCGGTCGGCCAGCTTCACCGAGATCAGGTCGTAGATGCCGGGGGCAACCAGTATTTCGTCGCCCGCGAGTTTCTGTTTCAGAGTGCTCATGCTTTCTTGCTCCTGCTTCCAAAAATTACAGCTTGTCGATTTCCTCCAGCGTCCGCTTGCGGGTCTCGATGCCCAGCAGCAGCATGATCACGACCAGGAACAGCAGCGCCCCTATGATCAGGGTCAACACGCCGTTGACTCCGCCCGTGGCGAACAGCGTGACGATGAGCTGCGGAGTGATGATGCCGGCCACGCGCCCGACCGTGTTGGCCACGCCGTTGCCGCGCAGGCGCACGTCGGTGGGAAACAGTTCGGGCACGTAAGTGGCCACGCCCAGCGCCACCAGCAGATAGGTCAGCGTGAACAGGATGAAGCCCAGCAGCGTCGCCATGTAGATCGAAGAAGACGACAGGTACAGCCATCCGGTGATCGCCGCCAGCAGGCAGACCAGGGCGATGCCGTACTTGCGCCCTATGCGGTCGGAAACCAGCGCTCCGATGAGCGCACCGGCCGGCCCGCCCAGCGACATCAGCGTGGCGTAGCCCAGCGACGAGGACACCCCCAGCCCCTGCTTGACCAGGAAGGTGGGCACCCAGACGATGAAGCCGTAGATGACGATATTGACCACGACGTGCACGCATATGCCCAGCACCGTGCGGCGCAGGTACGGCGGCTTGAACAGCGCCACGCTGCCGAGCCGGCTCTCCGGGGCGGCCGGCACCGGCTGCGGCGCGGGCAGCCGGGACGCGTCGAATTCACTTTCTATCCCGGCCATGACGCGTTCCGCCTCGGCGTCTCGCCCGCGCGACTTCAGCCAGCGCGGCGATTCAGGCATTTTGCGGCGCAGGTACCAGACGATCAGCGCGCCGACCCCAGCAATGGCGAACATCACGCGCCAGCTCAGGTGCGGAATGATCA
This sequence comes from Candidimonas nitroreducens, assembly GCF_002209565.1. GTDB lineage: Bacteria > Pseudomonadota > Gammaproteobacteria > Burkholderiales > Burkholderiaceae_B > Candidimonas > Candidimonas nitroreducens. Next base: position 321,737 of record NZ_NJIH01000009.1, on the reverse strand, counting down.
GATAGCCCAGCAGCGTCGAGAAAAACAGCGCCGAATTGGTGATCAGCGACAAATAGGCGGACCATTTGCCGCGCACGCCCGGCGGTACGAACTCGCCCAGGCAGCCGTAGCCGATGACGATCTCGGCACCCAGGCCCAGGCCCATGAAGAAACGGCACACGATCAGCCAGTTCATCGAGGGCGCGAACGCCCCGGCCAGTGAGGCGATGCCGAATATGGCCAGATTGAACTGGTAGCTGAACTTGCGCCCCCTGGCGTCGCCCAGGTAGCCGGCGGCCAGGGCGCCGATCAGCATGCCGATAAAGGTCATGGACAGGAACGAAGCGTTCGACGCGATGTTCGACCAGCCGCTCTTGACCAGCGCCCCCAGCACGCCTCCGGCCAGATAAATGTCGAAAGAATCGAAGAACATCCCGGCGCCGATGAGCCAGATGATGCGTTTGTGGAACCCCCCTATCGGAAGCCGGTCGAGCCGCGCTCCGATGTCTGCCGTGCTTGCACCCGTTTGCATTGTCATCCTCCTGTGTATTTGCTGGTGTACGCCGGTTGCCTACCTGCCTGTTGCATTTCCGTATCGGCCAGGTGTTGTGTCAGCTACGCTTGCCCGTCGCCCCACGCCGGGGCTGCGCCGCTCGCGGCTTCTTCGGCGTCGGCGCGCTTTCCTTGTCCAGATTCCCCAGCATCGAACTCCTGCCATGCAGGATGTGGTTTTTCATGATGGCCTGCGCCAGTTCCGCATCGCCGGCCCGGATCGCCTCTATCATGTCGAAGTGCTGCGCGTTGCTGCGCAGGCGCTCTGGCTCGGTATAGCCGCGGAACGTCCACTTGATGAGCGGAATCTTTTTGATCGCATTCAGCGAGGCGCATAGCACCTGGTTGTCGGAACGCTCGGTCAACAGCATGTGGAAGCGGTCGTTGGCGACCTGGCGGCGCGTCACCGCCTCGGGCGCAGAGCCGCGGTTGCCGGCCATGTCTTCGGCCAGGCGGACAAGCTCATCCAGGTCTTGCGCCGTGATGCGCGGCACGGCCTGCCCCACCAGATAAGGCTCGATCAACACGCGAGCGTCGAAGATCTCGCGCACATGCCGCGCGCTCCAGGTGTTGACGCGCACGCCCTGGTTCTTCTTGATTTCCAGCCAGCCTTCGGCCGCCAGTATGCGCAGCGCCTCGCGCACCGGGGTACGGCTGACGCCGAGGCGCTCGGCTATGGTTTCCTCGCGGATGAAGCCGCCCGCCTGCAGGCGGCCTTCCTCGATTTCGCGTGTGATGAACTCGTAGGCGGCATGCACCGAACGGCTCATCAAATGCGCGGAGGCTTCTGAGTTTTGCATACAATCCTGGAAAAATTTTGCCTATTTAAGCAGAAATTTTCCAGGATTGCATACGATTTTTATCCGCCGGGTGCCCGGCGGATGGGGAAATGACGTGGCATGCAGGCGCGCGGGCAGCTTAGGACGCGGGCAAGGTGCCTTGAAATATGGCCCGTGCCGCCGCGCCGGCGTGCCGGGCCTTGGCCTTACTCGTTGACGGTGATGTGCTCGGCCTTGATGAGGTCGCCCCACTTCTTGGAGTCGTTGTCGATCAGCTGCTGGAACTGGGCCGGTGTGCCGGTGGAGATCTCTACGCCCGAGGTATCGGCATAATGGCGCGCAGCCTGGCTCTTCATGGCCGTGACCATGGCCTTATTCAGCGTGGCGATAGTGGCAGCGGACGTGCCGGCCGGCGCGAAGATGCCGTACCAGTTGCTGGCGTGCACGTGCTTGATGCCGAGTTCATCGAAGGTCGGCACCTCGGGCAGCCGAGGCGAACGCTTGTCGGCGGCGATGCCGATGGCGCGCAGCTTGTGGTCGTGAATGAAGGGCAGCAGGCCCGAGATGTCGCCGAAAAAGCCGCCCACCTGGCCAGCCACGGTATCGCGTATGGCGGGCGCCGCGCCTTTGTAGGGCACGTGCAAGATCTTCGCATCAGTGGCAATGCGCAGCAGCGAAATCGCCATGTGCGGCATGCTGCCTATGCCCGAGGAAGAAAGCGTCACGCCGTCGGGCTTGCTCTTGGCCATGGCAAGGAATTGCTCGACCGAATGAGCCTTGCTGGACTCCGGCACGACCAGCACCTCGGGCGTGGAGATCAGCAGGGATATCGGCAGGAAATCCTTGGCCGGATCGTAGCTCAGGTGCTTGTACAGCGTTGGGTTGATGGCGATGGCGCCGGCCGAACTGAGAAACAGCGTGCGGCCGTCGGGCGCAGCGCGCTTGGCGAAGTTGGCCGCGATGGCGCCGTTGCCGCCGGGCTTGTTCTCGACGATGACCGTGGCGCCGAGGCTGGGCTCGAGCTCCTTGGCAAGCACGCGCGCCAGCGTGTCGGCCGGGCCGCCCGGCGGGAACGCCACGACGATGGTGGTGGGCGGAGCCGCCTGGGCGGCCAGCGCGGCTGTGCCCAGGCACAGGCCCAGCGCGATCTTGCGCAGCAATGCGTTATACAGCTTGGTCATGATGTCTCCCTTCCCCGCTAGCGCCGGGGTCTGTCGGTTTGTATTCAGTCGCAGCGCGCGCTCATGCCGCCGTCGACTCTGAGCTCGGTTCCGGTGACGAACCTTGCTTCCTCCGAGGCCAGAAACAAGGCCGCATTGGCCGTGTCCATGCCATCGCCCATGAAAGGCAGCGGAATGCGCGACTGGCGCTGCGCCAGCAACTGCTCGACATTGCCGCCCGCCCGTTGCCCGGCCAGCCTGACCTCGACCATCGGCGTATGGAGCTGGCCCGGGATCACACAATTGCAGCGTATGCGCATGGGGGCGTATTCCACCGCCACCACGCGGGTGAACTGGATTACGCCGGCCTTGGCACTGGCATAGCCCACCTGCGCGGAGCCCGTCCAGCGTATGCCCGAGGTCGACGCGATGTTGACGATGGCGCCCCCGCCCTGCTCTTGCATGTGCGGCAGCACATGCTTGCACGCCAGGAAGACGCTCTTCAGGTTGTAGTCGAGCTGCGCGTCCCAATCGGCTTCGGAAAGCGCCACCGGCCCGCCCTTGCGCGAGCCGCCCACATTATTGACCAGCACGTCCACCCGGCCCCAGGCCTGGATGCAGGCCTGCACCATGCTCTGGATCGCCGCATCGGAGGTCACGTCGGCAATATGCGTGCGGATTTCACCGCCTAGCTCGCGCACGCGCCGCACTGTCTCTTCTAGCGCCTGCGGATTCAGATCCACGGCAAACACCCGCGCGCCTTCCTGGGCAAAACGGTACGCAATGGCGCGGCCATTGCCCCAGCCCGGCCCGACGCTGCCGGCCCCCGTCACAATCGCCACCTTGTCCTGCAATCGACCCGCCACGATATCTTCCCCCGTTTGGTTCTGCCGCGCCTTCAAGCCTGGGCCGCGCCGCCAAACACTGGCACGCGATCCGCGACCTGCGGCTCGACTTCGAAAACATTCAGCGTCATCGACACCAGCGTGTAATAGCCGGCCAAGCCGACCAGATCCACCACCGCGTCCCGGCCCAGTGTCTGCAGCGCACTTTCATATAAAGGCTGCGGCACCGAGCGCTGCTCTATCAAGGTATGCACGAACTCGTACACCATGCGCTCATCGGCCTGCCGCAGGGGCGGTACGTCGCCCGCAGCCAATGCGCCGACGGCCTCTTTACTGATTCCCGCCTGCAGCGCGATGGGCTCGTGAGCCCACCATTCGAACTCCGCGCGCCAGCACGCCGCCACAGTCAGGATAGCCAGTTCGGACAGGCGCGGCGGCAGGCTGGAGTCGTAGCGGCAATACCGGCCCAGGGCCTGGGCCTGCTCGGCCAACCCGGGACGATGCAGCCAGATGGCCAAGGGCCCGCGCACCTGGCCGCGCGGCCCCGATACGATGGCCTGATGCACACGGCGCTGGTGTTCGTTCATCTGCTCGGGCGCCGGCGGCTGCAGCCTGGGGTGGCGGCCGCGGCCGGTGTTGTCGGCTTCGGACATTGCGTCACCTTTGGGTTAGGGCCTGCGGAACATGGTTCGCCGGGTGTTGTAGAAATTCGGCCTGACCCGGCTGCTCCAGTCGGTGGCCCGTACCGCGACCCAGGGCTCGGAGCCAAAGGCCTCTCGCGACGCCAGATCATAGGCGGCGTAGTGGCGCGGCGCGGCCGTGCCCAGGTAGCGCCGCGCCCACGCGGTGCCGGGCACGGCCGCCAGGCCGGGCATGTGTTCCGTGTTGTACCAGGCGTTGAAATCGTCTTCGGCTTGCGGGCGCACGTCAGTTTCTACAATGTAGTGCCATTCGGCGCAATTGCCAGCGGAATGGCCGGGCAGATCCAGCGTGCACTGCAGGCCGACCAATTCGGGCTGGGGGCACAGACCCACGCAGGCACGCAGCACGGCGTCGCGCTGCGCCGCGGTATCGGGGTTCGCCGATTCCCGGCCGGCGTCTGCGGCCAGGCCCAGGTAGGCATAGGTCAGCTCGGCTCCATCGGCGTGCAGCACGTCCAGCGTGCCTAGCTGTTCGGGGCTCAGCACCGCGCCCAGCGCAAGGCGCAAGGCCTGCGGCGCGTGCCGCCCCGCCAGTTTGATCAGAGTGTCGGGCATGATGCTCATGGTCTTGTCGCCGCCAGTATTGTGTCCGTGTGTCCGTGCCAGTACGCGTACCCGCGGCCATGACTGCACACGTTCGATTTATATATGTGCTTCATATATGTCTTGCGCGCGATTCTTCCCGTTTCGCGTGCTTCTCATTGTTCAGGATCGTCGAAGCCATACAGCCCTTGGGGATTGCGCACCAGGATGCGTTCCAAGATGCCCTCGTCCGGACAGAGTTCGAGCAAGGTATTGATCGACTCGCCGTCGTCCGGCATGTCGCCGTGCACCCGCGGATGCGGCCAGTCGGTACCCCACAGCAGCTGCCCCGGCATGTGCTCGATTAGCGCGGCGATATAAGGCCGGCCATCGGCGAACGGCCGCTTGCCGCTGCTGGAAACGCGGTCTATGCCCGAAATCTTCACCCAGGCGCCGGGCCGGCCCTTCAAGGCCAGCAAGGCCTGGAAATTGGGGTTGTCCAGGCCTTTGTCGGCCGCCACCCGCGCCATGTGGTCGACCACGATCGGCACGCCCAGTTGCAGGAACCAGGGCAGCACACCCGCCAGGGAATCTTCGTCGCCGTGCAGGCACAGATGCCAGCCGTGCGGCGCGATCAGGCTTGCGACGCGCTCGACTTCGGCGCGCGGCGTGCCGTCCAGATGCGACATGTAATGGAAACGCGCGCCGCGTATGCCACCCTGGTGCAGGCGGGCGACCTCGTCGTCTTGTACCCCCGGCGGCAACAACGCCACCCCGCGGGTCTGGCCGCGGCTGGAAGCGATGGCCGCCAGCACCGCCGACATGTCATAGCCATGGCAGGCAGCCTGCACCAGCACGGTGCGCTGCAGGCCCAGCTTGGCGTGCATAGCCAGCAGTTTTTCGTAAGGCGCATCGGGCGGCGTATAGGGCCGCGGCTCGGCATACGGGAATACTGCGGCGGGGCCGAAAATGTGGCAATGCGCATCGCAGGATCGCGCCGGCAGCGCGCGCAGCGGCGCCTGAATATCGGTGCGTGGAGGAGCGTAATCGGCCATGACGAATCCCTAGTCGTAACGGCGTCATGATGCCCTGCCGGCGCCCGGCGCGGCAAGCAGGCGGAGAGGATTTCTGATATGCAGAAAACGTATATCATCTCGGTATGGACTTGAAACAGATCGACTATTTCATCGTCGTATGCGAACAGCGGAGCTTTTCGCGGGCCGTCGACATCCTCGAAGTGTCGCAGCCTTCGGTCAGCCGCCGGGTGCAGGCGCTGGAACAAGAATTGGGCCAGCACCTGCTGCGCCGCACGGGGCGCGGGGTCGAACCCACCGAGGCCGGGCTGCGCTTCCTGAACCACGCCCGCGCGCTGCAGCGGCTGGCCGCGCACGCCAGGCAGGATCTGCGCAATTTTCGTTCGCCCGACCGCGGCAAGCTGCGGCTGGGCCTGCCCCCGCGCGTGGCACGGCGCCTGACACCCTTGATCGTGCAGGCCTTTCGCGCCCAGGCGCCCGGCTCTTCGATCAGCATCGCCGAAGGCCTGAGCGCCGACATGCGCGGCTGGCTCATCAAGGGCCGCATCGATCTGGCACTGCTGTACGACCCGCTGCCGGCGGCCACCCTATCGTGCGAGACCCTGTACCGCGAAGACATGGTCGTCGCCTACGCCCGCACGCTGCGCCCGGCCCCGCCGCGGCGCATCGCGGCGCGCGACCTGGGGCGCTATCCGCTGGTGCTGCCCAGCCGGCCCAATTCCATACGCATGCTGGTCGAAGACGCCTGCACGGATCTGGACGTGGCACTGCAAATCGTCGCCGAAGTCGATGTGGTGCAGACGGCAGTGCAAACCGTCGCCTACGACCGTATATGCACCATCATTCCGCGCTCCGCGCTGCACGACATCCCGCAGCACCGCGCCCTGGCCTGCTCCACCATCCACGACCCCGCCATCCGCAACAACCTGGTGCTGGCCACGCCCATCCACGGCCAGGAACGCCAACTCACCGAAACCGCGGCGCATATCCTGCGTGGGATAGACATGGCCAAGTGCATGGTGTAGGGCGCAGCATTCTGGTCGGCCAGCCTCGCGGTACCGATAATGTCTTGCGGGATCTGGGTTTTTACGATGCCGAAGAGCTATCCGCGAAGGCCGCGCTTGCACTCAAGCTCAACCAACTGATCGATCAGCGCGGCCTCAGCCAAGCGGAAACGGCAGCAATCACCGGCATAGCCAACCCAAGGTCTCCCAGGTGCGCCGCTACAAACTGCAGAATATTTCTCTGGAGCGCCTGATGCAGGCGCTGGTGTCGCTCGACCAACAAGTGAAAATCGTCGTGCAGCCGGCGCGCCGCACAAAAACGCCGGGCATCACTGTGGCCGCCTGATCCGGCGCACGCTCCGCCCTACATCGCCTCGATCGCCGGGTAGAACTCGCGGTTTTCTTTTTGCATGCGCTGGTACACGGCCTTGAGCACGGTGTTGGCCTGCGCGCGGAACTGCTCGGGGTCGCGCGCCACCTGGGCGGCGGTGTTCCAGCGGCGCGAGAAATCGATGTAGGCCGCGGCGATCTTCTGCATTTCTTCCTGGTAGGCCCGGCCCATTTCGGCCAAGGCGCGGTCGGCCTGCTTCTGCACCGCGGGGTACAGCATGCGGTCTTCCACCGCCAGGTGCACCTTGATGATCGAACTCATCGACACCACCAGCCCGGCGATGTCGGCCGCGTGCTCGACGATGCCGGCACGCGCGTGCTCGCGCAGCCTGGCGATGCTGTCCAGGATCTCGACGTGCTGCAGTTTGAATCTGGCTATATCCATGGCCTCTTCCGGAATACTCGCAGGCGCGTGGGTCACGCGCCTTGGAATAAGCCCCTTCCGGAACGTGAGGGGAACCGGAAGGGGGTGCTGCGTACGAAGCCAAACAGGGCGGACCTGGCTCCGCCTTTGACTTAACGGCCGGGCGGCAGGAATCTTTAAAGCAGATTTGGCGCAAGCAGTGCCTAGTGAAAGCCCTAGGAACCGCTTTAACCCGTTATTACCAGCCCGGCGAGTCAGCTACTTAAACTTGTGGAAACGTCGTGATGAAAGCGGCCACGGCATTGCGCGCCGCAGCATGACGCCGACGAATGACGGCCCGGACATCCCTGTTGCCCAAAGGCTGTCGCTGCAATGTCCTTTACCCCGCAGCGGCGGCGAATGCGCATCGGCGCCGCTCACGCCGCCGGCCGCCTAGCGATGCAACGACCGGCAATCAATTATCGAACGGAGAAATGAACATGTCCAAGAAGATCCTGGTACTGGCGGGCGACTATGTGGAAGACTACGAACTGATGGTGCCGGTTCAAGCGCTGGGCGCGCTCGGCTATGTCGTCCACGTGGCCACCCCCGACAAGAAGTCCGGCGACCAGATCCGCACGGCAATTCACGATTTCGAGGGCGATCAAACTTACAGCGAGAAACGCGGACACAATTTCACCCTGAACGCGAGCTTCTCGGATGTCGACGCGGCCGCCTACGACGCCCTGCTGCTGCCAGGCGGACGGGCCCCCGAATACCTGCGGCTCAACGCCAGAGTACTCGAAGTCATCCGCGACTTCGCCCACGCCGGCAAGCCGATCGCCTCCGTCTGCCACGGCGCACAGTTATTGAGCGCCGCCGGTGTCATTGCCGGCAAACGGATCTCGGCGTATCCCGCATGCGCACCCGAAGTCAGGCTTGCCCAGGCCGAATACGTCGAACTCGCATGGACCGAAGCAATAGTCGACGGCCAGTTCGTGACCGCTCCGGCATGGACGGCCCATTGCGAGTGGCTGAACAAGTTCATCGCGCTGCTCGGCGCGCGCATCTCCCTCTGACCCGTAGGGGCACAGGCATGGCGAAACTCATACACACGATGATCCGCGTGCGGGATCTCGAGCGCTCGTTGGCCTTCTATGAGCAGGCATTCGGCATGGCCATCAGCCACCGGCTCGACTTCGACGACTTTTCCCTGGTTTATCTGCGCAACGCCGAAAGTGAAGCGGAAATCGAGCTGACCTGGAACAAGGGGCGCGAAGAACCTTATACACATGGCGACGGCTACGGCCACGTCGCCTTTGTGGTCGACGACGCCCGGCGCGCAAGAAACCACCTGATCGAGCTGGGCTCGAGCCCGAACGAATTGCGCGAATTCCACGCCGCGGACGGCCAGCTGCTGGCGCGATATTTCTTCATCCAAGACCCGGACGGCTACAAAGTCGAGGTACTAGAACGTCATGGGCACTACCAATAGCGAGCCCTCGCAGGCAAGGGCAGCAATCGCGATGGCACTGCGTACAGGAGCGCCATTCAGGGTTTTGTAAAACAGGCTTATCCAGGAGGCGACATGAAGCAAGCAACGACAATTCCATTGGCCGTCGAATCGGCCACGCGCGCGGCGCACGCGCCGTCCATCAAATTGACGCGGCGCGAGCTGCTGAAGGGTACGGGCGTGCTGCTCGGCACCCTGGCCGTCTCGTCGCCGCTAGCCCTATTGGCTCCGAGCCGCGCATGGGCGCTGGAAATGACGGGATTGACCACGCGCCAGGGCACGGTCTTGCTGGCGCTGACCCGGCGCATCTATCCGCACCCGTCTCTGGACGACGCGGTCTATGCCCTGGTGGTCAAAGATCTCGACAAGAAGGCGGCCGCGGACAAAAACCTGCGAACCCTGCTCGCCGACGGCGTCAAGAAACTCGACGCGCAGGCGCACGGCGATTGGGCCAAGCTGCCGACCGCGCAGCAAGACAGCGACGTGGCGGCTCTGGCCGGATCCCCATTCTTCGAACAGGTACGCTCCACTGCGGTCGTGGCCTTGTACAGCAATCCCCTGGCCTATGCCCATTTCGGCTATGGCGCGAGCGAGGGCGACGGCGGATACCTCCACAAGGGTTTCGACGATCTGACCTGGCTGCCCGAGCCCCCGGCGGCCGCCAGCGGCCCGATACCGACCGACAACTGATTCCGAAGGAGACTATCCATGACACAAGCACAAACCCAATTGGAAGCCCAGCATGGCGTCAAATTCGCACTCGACGATGACCACGTCGTGGTGATCATTGGTTCGGGCGCCGGCGGCGGCACCCTGGCCAACGAACTGGCACAGAAAGGCGTCGACGTCGTCGTTCTGGAAGCAGGCAGCTTGCATACGCGCAAGGATTTTCTTACCGATGAATGGGGCTCGTTTCAGCAACTGGCCTGGCTGGACAAGCGCACGGCCTCCGGCTCGTGGCGTGTGGCCAAGGATTTCCCCAATCTGCCGGCATGGATCTGTAAGACCGTCGGGGGTACCTCCGTGCACTGGGCCGGGGCCAGCCTACGCATACAGCCGCATGAACTCAAGGCGCGCAGCACCTACGGCCAGCTCGCCGGCGCGACGCTGCTGGACTGGCCGCTGACGCGCGAGGAACTCGACCCCTATTACGACCGTGCCGAAAAGAAAATGGGAGTCACGCGCACCAACGGCTGGCCGGGGCTGCCCGGCAACAATAATTTCAAAGTGATGTACGCGGGCGCCACCAAGCTGGGCTACAAGAAATGCAATACCGGGCGCATGGCAATCAACAGCGTGGCGCACGACGGGCGCACACATTGTTTCCAGCGCGGCTTCTGTTTCCAGGGATGCCGCTTCGGGGCCAAGTGGTCGACACTCTACACCGAGCTGCCGAGCGCCGTCGCCACCGGCCATGCGGAACTGCGCACCGAAGCCCATGTGGCCCGCATCGAGCACGACGCCCAAGGCCGGGTGCACGCCGTCCTCTATTACGACGCCGACGGGAAATTGCAGCGCCAGAAGGCGCGCATCGTCGCCGTGGCGGGTAATTCCCTCGAAACCCCGCGGCTGCTGCTGAACTCTCATTCGGCCAAGTTTCCCAAAGGGCTGGCGAATTCTTCCGACCAGGTGGGCCGCAACTACATGCGCCACACGACCGGTTCGGTCTACGCGACATTCGAGCACAAGGTCGATATGTTCAAGGGCACGACAATGGCCGGAATCGTCGAGGACGAGGCGCGCCACGACCCGTCCCGCGGTTTTGTCGGGGGCTATCACCTGGAGACCATCTCTTTGGGCTTGCCGTTTTACGCGGCCTTCCTGAATCCGGGCGCATGGGGCGCGCAGTTCACGGCGGCCCTCGATCAGTACACGAATACGGCCGGGCTGTGGATCGTGGGCGAAGACATGCCGCGCGCGAACAACCGCATTACACTCAATCAGACAGTGAAAGACCAGCACGGCCTGCCGGTCGCCGACGTGTATTTCGACGACCACCCGAACGACGAGGCGATGCGCGAGCACGGCTTCAAGCAAAGCGAGGCGCTCTACAAGGCGGCGGGCGCCAAGCAGGTTTATCGCGTACCGCCCTACCCGTCCACGCACAACCTCGGCACCTCGCGCATGAGCGCACGCCCGGAAGACGGCGTGGTCAACAAGCACGGCCAGGCGCACGATATTCCGAACCTGTTCGTATCGGACGGCAGCCAGTTCACCACAGGGGCCGCGGAAAACCCCACGCTCACGATCGTGACGCTGGCGATCCGCCAGGCGGAATACATCGCCGGGCAGATGCAGCAACGGGCCATCTGAACTCAAACCGCCCGCAGGCTGGGGCAAGGATGCGGGCGGCGCGCGCCGGCGGCAATTTCGAGCGACAATGCAAGTGCCGCGGTCGTCCGCATCCACCTTCCGGTGCATAGGGAACCAAAGGAGCGCCATCATGTGTCAGGTATTAATCAATACAGATCCGATGCTCTACGAGTCGCGCACGCGGTCATTGCGCCTACGCGGAGTCGTAACAACGGTACGCATGGAAAACCTGTTCTGGGACGTCCTGCACGAGATCGCTCAGCGGGAAAAAATGACGACCAGCCAGTTCATAGTCAAACTCTATGACGAACTGCTGGATCTGCGCGGCGAGCCTCCGGCCAACTTCACCTCGTTCCTGAGGGTCTGCTGCCTGCGCTACCTGTCTCGCGATATCGAGCTCGAGGACAGCGCGGGCCACGACATGCACCGGGGCTTCCATCCGAAAGTCGTGCACGGCGTCTGACATCTACGCGCCCCGAGACAGCCGGGGCTGCGGCCGACCACAAGCCTGGACTGAGCCCCCCTTACCGGCAACAGCACCGTCTGTACCAGGAACAGGCTGCTTTCTTCTTTGCAACCAGGCGGAAAGCAACGGCGGGTTCGGCCCTACGACCTGAGTGCCCCAGACCGGGTCGTGCACCACCAGATACAGACGCTGGAACTCATCAACGAGCTCAAATTTTCACGGCACCGCTGAATTTGCATGAGCATCCGCCATACTGGTATCTTTGACACACTGCTGCCGAATTGAACCCCACAGCCACGTCCAAGCAGCACGGCGTAGTCTCAAAACCGCTATTCCTTACGTCTGCGTTGCAGGCATACAAGGCCATCACATCGGCGCAATACGCCAGCCTATATGCTTCCCGATCTCACATCCTTAGAGCTGTTTCGGCGTGCCTACGAGCTGGGAAGTCTCTCAAAGGCAGCCAAAGAATTGCACCTGACGCTTTCGGCCGCGAGCCGACGGATAGCCATTCTCGAGCAGCGCATGAACGTGCAACTGCTACGCAGGACTTCAACCGGAGTGCTTCCAACCGCCGCCGGCACGGCGCTTGCTTTTCATGCGAAGCAGCTACTTTTGCAGGCCGAAAAGCTGCATGTGGAAATTGGCGACTATGCCGACGGATCGAGGGGTGTCGTCCGCATGTGCGCCACAGCATCTGCGCTCAGCGGCCCTCTTCCCCAAGACCTCGCGGCATTCACAGAGAGCAATCCGCGCCTGAAGATCGAACTGCTGGAGCGCCGGACGGCGGAAGGTATTGCGGCGGTTCGCGATGGCCGCAGCGACATCGCCATCGTGCATGCCAGCGACCCTTTGCTGGCCGAGCTGAGATTCGAACACTACCGGGCGGAGAATCTGGTGGCCGTGGTTCCGCGGGAACATCCGCTCAACAACCGCTCGATTGCGTTTCACAGACTGCTGGATTATGATTTCGTGGGTCTTGAAGGGAACACGCCTCTTATGGCGCTACTCCAGGATGCGTCACGCGCGGCCGGCAAGACTTTACGCCTGACAGTGCAGGTCTGGAGCTTCGACGTGGTTTGCCGCATGATCAAGGCGAACATGGGCATCGGCGTGCTTCCCAACCAGGCGGCGAAGACCTACTGCAATGGCCTGAAACTTCGAACCATCGCCCTCTCGGATAAATGGGCCTCCCGGTACTCTTATATCTGTACCCCGAACACCAAGCTCAGCGTCGCGGCACAGAGGATGGTCGAACATCTACGATCTACGCGCTAAAACCCGTCTCAACCGCCTAAGCGGATATGCGCACTCTTGATGACTTTTCCCCATTTTTCGCGATCCGCCCTCAGGAAGCGCCCGAATTCGGCGGGAGTGTCTCCGGCAGGTTCCGCCCCCTGCTTGGCCAGGCGCCTGCGCATTTCCGGCGTGCGCAGCGCCTGCACGATCTGTTTGTTCAATTTATTGATGATCGGATCCGGGGTTCCGGCGGGGGCCAGGACTCCATGCCAGCCAATTGCCTCGTATCCGGGCAGGCCCGCTTCGGCAAGGGTAGGCACATCCGGGGCGATGCCGGCCCGCTTCGCACTCGTGACCGCAATTGCCCTCAACATGCCCGACTTTACGAACGGCATCACGCTCACCATGTCGCCGAACACCATCGATACCTGACCTCCAATGGTGGCCGTGATGGCCGGCGCCCCGGCGTTATACGGCACATGCAAAAGAGAGACATGCGCCATCATTTCGAACAGCTCGCCAGCCAGATGATTGGCGCTGCCCGTGCCAGCCGAAGCAAAGCTCAATTGGTTCGGCCGCGATCGCGCAAGGGCAATCAACTCCTTCAGACTCGTAGCGGCGATCGATGGATTCACCACCAGGACATAGGGATAGACGGTTGTCAGTGTAATCGGAGCAAAATCCTTGTCGGGGTCATAGGACAAATTCTTGTACAGCCACGGATTGATCGACATCGGGCCGGTCTGGCCCAGCACGATCGTATAGCCGTCCGGCGCGGATTGCGCCGCCAACTGCATGCCGATAATACCGGCGGCGCCGGTTCTGTTGTCGATCACAATCTGATCACTACTTTCCTCTCCGAGCGCTTTGGCTATGGCTCTCGCAACGATGTCCGCCCCTCCGCCCGCGGAAAAGGGAACAATGAACCGGATGGGCTTGGCAGGATAGTTCTCTGCGGCCTGGGCTATCGGGCATAGCACGACAGCCGGCCAGGCGGAAAAGGCCTTCAGCAGGGATCGTCTGGATTTCTGCATGATTTTTCCTTGTCGTATTGAGTCAGCCTGCGGGCCATGACACGCGCCGGCGAGCCATCCGAATTCTCGATATTCAGCGCTGCAAAGATGAATTCGGCGCGACAGCCCGCTAACGAATGCAGGTTGGCCGCGTGCTCACAAACCAGCACCCCGTGCCGCAGCAGCACGTGGTGCACAGGCCAATCGAAACCAGGCTGACGCCGATTGACGGCCAGGTCTGGCGAGGTGAAATCGACCGCCAGCAATTTCACGCGCTTGTCCACCAGCCATTCGGCCGCCGCCGTGCTGAGGCAAGGATGGCGGTGATAGCGGGCCTCGGAAAAATATGCCGACCACCCGGTGCAAAGAGCAACAATGTCGCCAGCGCGAACGTCCGGGCTGGCACGTTCCAAATCAGCCACGTCGATCAGGCCATAGTCCAGCTTGTCTATACGCCAGACCACGCCCGAACCATGCAGCCTTTCCAGAGGAATCTCGTGAAATGCCGGGCCGTCGCTGTAAAAATGCCTGGGAGCATCGACATGCGTCCCGAGATGAACCACCATCTGCATCTCGGTGACATTCATCGGATCAGACGGCTGCATCATGATTTGCCGAAATCTCGGCTTTGGAAAGAACGAGACCGTCGGCAGGTTGTTGCCCAGCGGATGGGTCAAGTCGATCCAGGCTCCTTCGTCCACGGCTCGATCAGGTGCAGGCTCGGGCAGATCGAGCCAGCCTTTCCAACCTGCGCCCCGCCGAACATTTGAATCGCACATCAGCAGCAGAGCGCGATGAGATCGCGCATATCCGAAAGCTGTTCCAGATTGTCGATTCGGTCGACAATCTGCTCGACGCGCGGATTGTCAAGCATCAATCTCGCGTTGCTGCGGAATTTTTCCTTGATGTCGTCTGCGCTCATCGGGTTCGACGCGCTGCCGCGGTTGCGTGGCTCGACATGCTCCAGGCGCCGGCCGTCAACGGTTTCCACAATGACCCAGCCCTTGAAGTGCGCACGCCCAGGGGCATCCGGATCGAGCCGGTAGTCGATCTTCTTGGCCAGTTCCAGAATCCGGGGATTTCCCAGGCTTTCTTCGGCATAGCCCTGCCCGTCCAGCCGGCCGAAATACAATGCCTCGGCAATCGAATACTGAAGGCTGACGCGCCCATGCCAATCGCTGGCCGGGCGCACCTTTTCTTCTACGGGCTCGCAAACGATCGGGATCATGTGCGCGGCGATCGGGCACATGACCGATTTTACGTCCGAGGCCCCGATACCATGCTTATGCATGAGGGCGAAAATCGCATCAAGAAAGGGATGGATGAAGTGGGCCGTGGGATAAGGTTTGAACGAAATGTCTCGGCTCTCCCATCTACTGCCGAGGCAACCGACCATGCGCTCGAAATCGAACACCTGGTTCGGATCCTGGACATGCGACCGCAGCAGTCCGAAGCGGCCCTCCAGCACCGTGGCCGGCCCGGTAAACCCGGCCATAGCCAAGTTCGCCGCTATCAATGCGTTGTGAGCGGCCAAGCCGGGATGAAGAAACTTCGACCAGGTTCCGTCGGACCAGCACTCCATGATGCCCGCGGCTTGGCTACCCGCGATACCGATGCACCACTGCGCCTGCTGCAGGCTGAGGCCGAGTAAACGGCTGGCCAGATAGCTGGCACTGATAGTCCCGATCACGCCCGTGGCGTGGTAGCCGGCGGCATGCATCTTGCCAGGCGCAATCACACCAACACGACAGGCGATTTCGTTCGCCCCGGCAATCGCCGCAATCGCGTCCCGCCCGTTCAACGCATTCGATTCACTCAGCGCCAGCGTGGTCGTTATGACCGAATTCGCGATGTGCGCAATGGCTTCGTTGTGCGTGTCGTCGAACTCCGTGGAATGCGCCATCGTTCCGTTGGCGATAGCGGCAAGCAAGGCGGTCGTCCGGTCGCCATAGCCAAGGATGCGGCATTCTTCACCCTTGCCAAGGGCATGCACGGCCCGGCGGACGACCTGGCCCGATTCGCGCGTGGCGCCCATCAACGCAAGCCCTATGACATCCAGCAGATGCAGCTTGGTGCGCGCAACGATATCGTCGGGCAGGTCGGTGTACTTCAGGCCCAGGTACCAGTCCGCCGCCTTGGCGCTGCAGCTTTGCGCCTGCGCGGCAGGCCCTTGTTCGTTTGCCATGCCATGTTCCCTAACTTGTTTTGGCGACAGCATGCGCATCGGCCACGGAGGCATCCGCTACGGTGACCCCGGCGTGCTGTTCAAGCAGCTGTATGAAAGTTGTCGAGTCCTGGCTGCCTCCGATCTCGTCGACAACCTGCTGCCAGACCTGCCGCACTGTCCTGCCAACCTGGATCGGAACCCCCAAGGCCTCTGCCTCTTCGACAGCCAAGGCCACGTCCTTGAGCATCAGCGACGATGAAAAGCCCAGGTTGAATGATCTCGGCAGTATGGCGTTCGGGAATTTGACCGCAGTCGCACTGTTCCTGCCGCTGCCCGCGTTCAGCACGTCGATCATCATTCTCGGGCTCAGGCCGGCCTTCACGCCCATGACAATGGCTTCCGAAGTCGCCGCAAGCGCGGCTGCGGAAAGCAGATTGTTCGCAAGCTTCATCACTTGCCCCATGCCAGGCTCGTTCCCGACGTGGAACACCTGCCCGATCGGACTAAGCAATGGCTCCAGGTTCGAGAACGTTTCGGCGGCGCATGAAACCATCACCGCCAGCTTTCCGGCTCTTGCGCCGGCTACCCCGCCACTGACCGGCGCATCGGCCCAGGCCACGCCGCGTTCCGCCAGCAGAGCCGCCGCCTCGGCGGCGGCTCGAGGCCCCGTAGTGGAAAGATCGACGAGAACCCGGAGCGCGCGGCCATTGATCACGCCATCCGGCCCGCCGACGACCTGGCGCAGCACGCCTGGCGTCGGCAAAGACACCAATACCGTGTCGGCACGCGTGGCGACGTCCACGGGCGAACCTTCGGCGATCGCCCCTCGGCCGACTATCGCATCGACGCTGGCCTTGTTGATATCAAAGACGTGAAGCCGGTGGCCGGCATCCAATAGCCGGCATGCCATCGGCATGCCGATATTGCCAATTCCGATGAAGCCGATTGTGCGGCCTTCCGACCGGACTCCATGCTCGTTGCGCATATGCGTTCCGCCTCGACTCGTGTCGACGCGAACCAGTATAAGAAGCACCTGCGGTTTACGGAATTGTTATGTTTTCCACCCCCCCTTCGCAAAACTCGAATACGCGGCCGGCCGGCGGATCAGCCACAACGCGAGACCGGGTGCGGCGGCCGCCTTCGACCGCTATATCGCCGCGAGTACTGCGTACCCCATCGACACCGTAAGCACCCCTGTCAAATAGACAGTGGCTGATAGAGATTCGGAGCAAGGGCTAGCCGAGGCATAAACCGCAGCGGCAGGAGCCGGGTTTCAGCCAATAACAAAGCCCTGCACTGCCGAGGCGGCAGCCACTGCCCGGCACCGATGCAAGAACTGAAACACCGGGCTGCCGGCCGCGGCAACGTGCGGCGCAACATGGTATGCATGAGACACCTGAGGGGTTCAAGCCGGATCGCGATCAAACACGCACAGCCAACGCAAGCCTCCCGTGCCGCTATGGCCGCAGCCGGCTCCGGAAGGCCGGCTCAAGCAGGCTGATTCAAAAAAGCGAACCAGCAAGGCAGCCCAGGAAAGCAAGCCCGGAAAGGCGTTTCAGGAAGGCAGATTCAGGTAATGGCGCGTCAGATCCAGGAATTGGCCGAGCCGCGGATCGAGCCCGGTTTCCTGTTGTACGACCTCGGCCACCCGAGGCGCCGCCTGGGCCGCCAGTCGGGCATCCAGGAACAGTAGGCGGAAGCGCCGCGCCAGCATATCTTCGACGCAGCGGGCGTATTCGTAGCGCACGGCAAAGCGCACCATGGCAACGCTCAGGCCGGGCACGATCTCGACATCGCCGCCTTCCAGCGCCTGTACGTAGGCCGCTTCAGAGCCATAGGCATCCAGGCCCGGCGGCTGGCTGATGCGGCTGCGGCGCCCGGCCCCCGCGGCGCCGACCAGCTTGAAGTCGGCCGTGCGGCTAGGCGGCAAAGACTCGAACAACCCAGTTTGCACGCATTTGTCCAATACGTCTTCGGCCATGGCCCGATAGGTGGTCCATTTGCCGCCCGTCACCGTGATCAGGCCGCTGGGGCTGGCCAGCACGGTATGCTCGCGGCTGATTTTCTTGGTGCTTTCGCCGTCTTCGTCGTCGGGCGGCCGCACCAGCGGACGCAGCCCCACCCAGATGCTCTTGACGTCGGCGCGCGTGGGCGCACGCTGCAGATAATGGCCGGCCTCGCTGAGGATGAAATCCACTTCGCGGGCATAGGCGTCGGGTTCCAGCGCCAGGTCGTGACGCGGCGTGTCGGTGGTGCCCAACACCAGCTTGCCCAGCCAGGGCACCGCAAACAGCACGCGGCCGTCGCGGGTCTTGGGCACCAGCAGTGCATGCTCGCCCGGCAGGAAGCTGCGATCCACGACCAGATGCACGCCCTGGCTGGGCGCGACCATGGGCTTGACGGTGCGCCCCAGGGCCGCGCCGTCCTGGCGGCGGATCTCGTCGACCCAGACCCCGGCCGCGTTGACCAGCGCGCGCGCCCGCACCGAGTATTCCGAGCCGAACTCGGCGTCTTGGCAGCGCAGCCCCACAATGCGGCCGTTGTCGTGCAGCAGGCCGGTGACGGCGCAATAATTGACGACCAGCGCGCCCTGCGCGGCCGCCGTGCGCGCCAGCGCCAGGGCCAGGCGCGCATCGTCGAACTGCCCGTCCCAGTATTTGACGCCGCCGCACAGGCCGCGCGTGCGCACGCCGGGCAGGCAGCGGCTGGTGCCCGCGGCCCCCAGGAATTCGGTGGCACCCAGCCCCGCCTTGCCCGCCAGCATGTCGTAGATCTTCAGGCCTATGCCATAGAACGGCGTTTCCCAGACCTTGTAGCTGGGCATCACGAAAGGCAAGGGCTGCGCCAGGTGCGGCGCGTTGTGCAGCAAGGTAGTGCGTTCGTGCAGGGCCTCGCGCACCAGCGACACATTGCCCTGGGCCAGGTAGCGAACCCCACCGTGCACCAGCTTGGTGGCCCGCGACGAGGTGCCCTTGGCGAAGTCGTGCGCTTCCAGCAACACCACCGACAGCCCGCGCAGCGCGGCGTCAAGAGCCACGCCCAGGCCCGTCGCGCCGCCGCCGATGACGGCCAGGTCGTATACGCGCGGCTGGGCCAGCGCCTCGAGCAGGCGGGGCCGGTCGGTAAGCAGGGGCTGGGCGGATGTAGGCATGGCTCAGGCGCAGAAAATTCGTTCAACGAACCGGCCGAGACGAGGTCGGCCACCCAGGAATGCGGATACTGCCTTCGGACGGCAAGCCTCGGCGGCGGGCCGGGCGGATTTTCACAAGCCGCCGGAGCCCGGCCACTTGGCCTGCGCCAGGGATCCTAGTGTAAGGCAAGGGCTTCAAGTATGCTAAACACCCTGCACGGCCCAACCGCCACTGCCGGATCACCCTGCCCCACAAGGAACCCCGTACCGCCATGACATACCTACTTGCGCTCGATCAGGGAACATCAAGCTCGCGCAGCATCGTCTTCGACGCCGAGGCCCGCATCGTGGCAATGGCGCAGCAGGAATTCACGCAGATCTATCCCGAGCCCGGCTGGGTCGAACACAATCCGCTGGAAATCTGGCAGACCCAGCTCGACACCGCCAGGCAGGCGCTGGCCCAGGCCCGCCTCAAGGCCAGCGACATCCGCGCCATCGGCATCACCAACCAGCGCGAAACCACCGTGGTCTGGAACCGCAAGACCGGGCAGCCAGTCTACAACGCCATCGTCTGGCAGGATCACCGCACCGAGCCCGCCTGCCGCAAATTGCGCGAACAAGGCCTCGAGCCCAAGATACAGGCCAGCACAGGCCTGCGCATCGACGCCTATTTCTCGGCCACCAAGCTGGGCTGGATACTCGACAACGTACCCTCGGCCCGGGCCCTGGCGCGCAAGGGCGAGCTGGCCTTCGGCACCATCGACAGCTGGCTGATCTGGCAACTGACGCGCGGCCAGGTGCACGCCACCGACGTCAGCAATGCCTCGCGCACCATGCTGTTCGACGTGCACCGCAACGAATGGGACGCCGAGCTGATGCGCGCCATGAACATCGAGCCCGCGCTGATGCCGCGGGTTCTGCCCTCGGCGGCCGAATACGGCACCACGCACCCCGAGCTGCTGGGCCACGCCATTCCCATCTGCGGCGTGGCGGGCGACCAGCAAAGCGCCTTGTTCGGCCAGGCCTGCTTCAACGAGGGCATGGCCAAGAATACCTACGGCACCGGCTGCTTCATGCTGATGCACAACGGCGGCAAATTCCACATCTCGGACAACGGCCTGATCACCACCAGCGCAGCCCAGGCCAGCGCACAGCCCGAATACGCCATCGAAGGCAGCGTCTTCGTCGGCGGCGCGGTGGTGCAGTGGCTGCGCGACGGCCTGCACGCTTTCCAACGCAGCCGCGACATCGAGGCGCTGGCCGGCAGCGTGCCGGACACGGGCGGCGTGACCGTGGTACCGGCGTTCACCGGCCTGGGGGCGCCCTACTGGCAGCCCGAGGCGCGCGGCACCATCACCGGCCTGACGCGCGGCAGCACCATGGCGCACATCGCCCGCGCCGCGCTCGACAGCATCGCCTACCAAAGCGCCGCGCTGCTGCAGGCCATGAGCCGCGACGCGGTGGCCGCCGGCGCCGCGCCGCTGGCCGAGCTGCGCGTGGACGGCGGCGCTTGCGCCAACGACCTGTTGATGCAGTTCCAGGCCGATTTGCTGGGCATACCGGTGCTGCGCCCCGCCGTGATCGAGACCACGGCCCTGGGCGCCGCGTACCTGGCGGGCCTGGCCTGCGGCGTCTATCGCAACCTGGATGACTTGGCACAGTTGTGGCGCATGGAGCGTCGCTTCACCCCGCAGATGGATCGCGCACGCGCGGCCGAGCTGATGCAAGGATGGGAACTCGCGGTTAGGAAAGCTTGCGCTACTTGAGCCTCGGCCAACAGCGCCACGCGAGGTCACCCTTGTAACAGTTCTCGCAATTCCTGGACACTCTTCATCTTTTCAAGCGAGCCGATCAATGTGATCAGCGTTTCCGTCCTCGACGGCCCAAGTATGGGGCCTATCAGCGAGGCTGCCTTCTCGTTTACCTGGGCCGCGTCCATGGGGTTTTCTTTGGTTCCAGGCGCGTGACGCACAAATTGATTCACGCTACGCCCATCCTTCAGGAAGATTTCGACATGGCCGCTACGCGGCGCCTCCGGGATCATCAACGCAGGATCGGCAAGCAACTCGATCTTGCCCATGATTTGTTTGACGAGCGGATCTTTCATGCGATCATGAGAATGGCTGCTTTCAAAGGTGACCGCGCCGTCGATCAGCGCTACCGCAATCACATACTGACAGTTCACATCCGGCATGGCTCGATTGTTGACGATGCGAGCCCCGTCCGCCGGCAGGCGCACTTTAATGCTCTCTACCATATCCGGGGTGAGGCGATGTGTTCTCAGCAGATCCAGAAAGGCGGATAAGGGTGCCTGAATGGGATAACCGACCGAGAAGGGCTTGATCGAAGTTTCCGTCACCAAGTAGCGTTCCCCCAGCTGTTTGATCATTTCCGATGGAACAGGGTTGCTGGATAAGGCTATCAGGGCGTTGTGTTCACCATCCAGGACATCCCACACGCCTGTAAAGCCCAATTCGGCCATAATGGCTGCAGTGACTCCATTTCTTGCGCCCATGCCGGCGAAATCGAATGCCTTCTCGACGTGGTCGGCATCCCGAACCCAACTCCAGATTCCCGACACCTGCTGTGAAGCGTAGGACAGCGCGTAACGCATTCCCGCCTCGTCCAGCTTCGCTAGATATGCCGCGGCCCCTACTGCCCCCATGGTCGAACTGGTACCCTCCGCACTGCGGTGGCTGCCCCGTACAAGGTCAGGCCCCAGCGCCAGCAGAAAGCGGCAGCAAAGATCGTAGCCAAGTGCCACCGCCACGATCATGTCCGACCCGGAGCTGTTTTTGCGCTGCGCCATCGCCAAAGCGGCCGGTACCACGTGGCTTCCCGGATGCGCCTTGGTCGTCGGTTCGAAATCATCAGTTTCGTCGGCGTGCGCAAACATGCCGTTAACGAGTGCGGCATTGGACGCAGATGTCATGAGGTCTGTAGCGACGATCGACGATTCTTGCGTACCGCCCTGGGCCCTGGCATATCGGATGGCCTCAACGCCCGCTTTCAGGCGAGAACCCGAGATCATGGCTGCGAGTGTGTCGAGCACCCTGAATTTCGTATGTTGAACAACGTGCTCCGGAAGGTGCTCGAAACGCGCATTTGCCATGTAGGCCGCCAGCACGCCTGTGATGTTTTCCATATTTTTCCCTGTGGTATCGCCAGTTGTCAGAACGGGGCCTCGCCTTCGACCGTGACGCGGTGCAACAGCCGGCGTTGGGGTAGCTTGTAGTCGCAAATGGCCAGATGCAAAGATGCCGCGTTGTCCCACATGACGACATCCCCGAGCTGCCATTTATGTTCATAGATATATTTGGGCTGGATACAGTGCTCGGTGAGGTCGTGAATCAAGGGTAACGCCTCTTCTTTGTCCATTCCCTCGATTCCCGTGCATTCACCCTCAAAAACATATAAAGCCTTGCGCCCTGTGCGAGGATGTGTCCGGACGATCGGGTGCGCAATGTCCGGCGTTTCATGCAGTACCGTCGCCGTGATTTTGTTGCGCTGGCTGCCTTCCGGGCGCTTGCGATATGCATAAGAATGAATCGCCTTCAGCCCGTGCAGTTTTTGCTTGGTTGAATCAGACAGGTCTTCATATGCCTTGGCCGTGCCTGCAAACAGAGTATTGCCCAGTGCGTTCCCGTCGTTGTCGTGAGGAATTTCCAGCGCGTACAAGACAGAGCCCCGGCTGGGACGCTTGCGATAGGACGTATCCGTATGCCAGGTCTGCCCCGCATCAGACAGACCGATGTCCTCGCCATTGTCGTTTTTTATATTTGAAACCAGCAGAATTTCCGGGTGATCAGCCAACAACGCTTTCTTGACGACGTGGATTTCCAGCGGGCCGAAACGGCGCCCAAAGGCAATATGCTGTTCGGGGGTCAGATTCTGGCCGCGAAACACTAGAACAGTATGGCGGTCATACGCTGCTTCGATTTGCTGAAACGTCTCGGGATCCAGCTCCCGGGATAAATCGACACCTTCTACGTAGGCACCGATAGGCGCCTCGGTCGGGGTGATTTTCAACTGCTGATTCATAAGATGGCCTCTATAGACTAGTTGAATAGAAGGTGCAAGCCGGCAAGCTTCAGAGTTTGGGGATCCCGATTTTTTGAGTGGCGAGGATATGACGCCAGCGCGTTATCTCGTTGTCGACGTATGCCTGGAATTTCTGGGGAGTCGAGTCGGTGATTACGTTCAATCCGATTTCTTGCATCCGGCGTTGCAGCGCTGCTGAATGGACGGCTTTTTCATGCGCAGCTTTCAGCCGGTCTAAAACATTCTGCGGAATTCCTGCCGGTGCCATCAGGCCATACCACTGCGAAACGTTGTGGCCCGGGTAGAGCTTGCCCAGGTTCGGCAGGCTCGGATCGGAGGGGAACGGTTGGTCTCCCGTCACCGCCAAAGCATGGTATTTGTCAGATTTCCCCCGGGACACAACTCCGCCGGCGCTGTCGAATGCGAATGCAACCTCGCCGCTCATGAGCGCGGTGAGTGCCGGGCCGTTTCCACGGTAAGGAACATGGAGCATCTTGATGCCGGACATATTGGACAGCAACGCACCGGCCAGATGCGGGCCGCTCAATTGGCCCGAAGAAGCATAGGCGATGGGCTTTGTCTGCGCCTTGGCGTAATCGAGGAAACCCTTGAGAGAGTTCACATGCAATTTCGCCGAGACCAGCAAGACATAATCGGCCTGGGCAATAAGCCCAATCGGTGCGAAATCCTTTTGCTCGTTATAAGGCAATTGATTGCCATAGGCCGCTGGCAGAATGACATTTGGAGCGACACTGCCGAATAGCAGGGTGTAGCCGTTCGGGCTTGAATGCGCTGCATGATTTGTCCCGATCTGCCCACTGGCGCCGCCCTGGTTCTGAATGACTATCGTCTGCCCCAATGCTTTTTCCAACGCGTCGGCATATATGCGAGCCGCGGGATCGATTCCGCCGCCTGGCGGGTACGGCACGATCAAGGTTATCGGCCGGCTTGGGTAGGCGGGTTGAGCCGTGGAAGAAATGGGCAAGGTAAAAATGGCGGCGATTGCACAGAATAAGCTGATTGAATATAAAAACCTGAACATTCTTGTCTCCTGGGTCTTCGATGTAGGTATGTGTGGGAAACCCCTGCTCCCCCTGGCGGGCATGGGGCGACTTGTCTGGACATCGACGCTTGTGCCGCCTTTTTCCTGGCGGGCGTGGCATGAATATTATGGTTGGCTAGATATAATTACAAAGAATATATATTTAGAGCTCCCTAACCAATGGTTAGGGTAAAGGAGGATACGGCGCATGAAGCTCCAGCAATTGCGATACTTCTGCCAAGTCGTCAAAAACGACTTCAACATTACGCATGCAGCCGCTGCGCTGTACACGTCGCAACCCGGAGTCAGCAAGCAACTGAAGTTGCTGGAGCAACAATTGGGCATCGGCATTTTCATGCGCAGTGGCCAGAAAATTCTCGGACTGACCGAAGCGGGAAAAGAGGTTTTCGAAATCGCCCGCCAGATCTTGATGTCTGCGACCCAGCTCCAGGAAGTTGCACAACGCTTCTCGGACAGGGACAGCGGACAACTGATCGTCGCCACCACGCATCTGCATGCGAGGTACTCGCTGCTGCCAGTCATCGAGAAATTTTCAAAGCGCTACCCGCACGTGCAACTGGCATTGATCCAGTCGTCGCCGGATGAAATAGATGCGCTGCTGGTGGATGGCAAAGCGGATATCGGCATCAGCACCAACTTCGGTACAGAGCATTCGGAACTGGTTCGCCTGCAAACGAAAACGCTTTATCGTTGCCTGATTACGCCCAAATCGCACCCACTTTTGCGTAAGCGCAAGCCTTCTTTGCACGACATCGCGCAATACCCGCTCATTGTTTATGATTCGCGCTTGAATTCCGGCCGGTGCGTGTTGGAGGCTTTCGAGGAAAAAGGCATCAAGCCGAATATCGTTCTGACCGCCGTGGACGCCGATGTCATCAAGGCCTATGTAACGGCAGGGCTGGGCGTCGCGATCCTGCAGGAGTTAGCTTATGAAAAGGACAGGGATATCGGCCTTTATTCCGTGCCAGTCCGTCATCTATTTCCTCCCATGGAAACGAACGTATGCCTCAACAGAGCCAAATACCTGCGCCAATTCGCTTTCGACTTCATCACTCTGTTCGAGCCTCGCTGGCAACGTGAGTCTGTACGCAATGCGCTAAATCGTTAATGGATTCCGCGGCGCGGCCCGTGCGGCCATCTGCGCTGGGAAACAATGGGACAATAGGCCTTTCCCTTGCCTTGCGACCGCCTCCCTGTCCCGCGCAACCACCGCCATGAACACCGCCGCTGCACCGTCCGACACCCACCACGCCTCCTGGATCGAAAACGGCCAGGCGCGCCGCGCCCTGTGGCGCGCGCCGGGCGGCGGTACGGCGCCGCGGCGCATCGAGGTGGTGGACGACACCCTGAATGCGGATGCGGCATTCCGGCTGGCCAATGCCGGCGCCTGCATGCTGTGGCGCGGCGACTTTCACAATGCCGTGCAGCTGTTGCAGGCTCTGGCCCGGCGCGTGGACGCGCGCCGCGGGCGTAAACGGCATGGAGCCGAGCCCGTCGCCCAGGCCGAGGCCTTCAACCTCTACCGCATGGCGCAGTCGCAACGTGCCCGCCTGCTGAACAGCGTGCTGATCGAACTGGACGCGGGCTTCGGCATCGGCCTGCGGCGCGCGCCCGACGTGCGGCAGGCCTGCACCGAGGCGCTGGCGGCGGCCGGCGAGCCCATGCTGCTGCCGCTGCGCGCCTTGCAGGGGATCGTCGGCGCGCACGAATGGCGCCGCAAAGGTGTGGCGGTAGAAGGCCTGGAACACCCCATCCACGTGCACTACGGCGTGTTCTCGCCGCTGCGCGGCGAGTATCTGGATCTGCTGCGGCAGGCGCCCCTGCCGGCCACCGACCTGGCCTTCGACATAGGCACCGGCAGCGGCGTAATCGCGGCGCTGCTGGCGGCGCGCGGGGTGCGGCGCATCGTCGCCACCGATCTGGATCCGCGCGCCCTGGCCTGCGCGCGCGAAAATTTCCAGCGCCAGGGGCTGACTGGGCGCATCGAACTGCAGGACACGGATCTTTTTCCCGAGGGCCTCAGCCCGCTGATCGTCTGCAATCCGCCATGGCTGCCCGCGCGCCCCACCCTGCCGCAGGAACAGGCCATCTACGACCCCGACAGCCGCATGCTGCTGGGCTTCCTGGACGGGCTGCGCGGCCACTTGCGTGCCGGCGGCGAGGGCTGGCTGATCCTATCTGATCTGGCCGAGCACCTGGGGCTGCGCGCCCCGGGCTTCCTGGCCGGCGCCATTGCCGCGGCCGGCCTGCAGGTACTGGGGCGGCTCGACATCCGCCCGCGCCACCGCAAGGCTGCCGACCCCGATGACCCGCTCTACGCAGCGCGGCGCGCCGAAGTGACCAGCTTGTGGCGGCTCGTGCCGCTGCAGTAATGCGGCCACATGCTCTTGCGGCCGCCCAACGAGCCGCCCAACGGTGTAGCTATCGGTAAAGCATGTTGCGGCAATGCAAGTTCCGCTGGAACCTGTGTCCGCCTTGCAGCACAAGCCGCTGCCGCACCGCGCGCCAGCGGGTAAACTAGGGCCGTTTCCATGCGCTTGAAGGCACAGCCCATGCTGCAGAAAATCATACTGGCCTGCGTCGTATTCATCGTCATCCTGGTTGCGCTGACTTTCGGCGAAAGCCTGCTGCACCAGGTATTCGCCTGGGTCTCGTACTTGACAGGGCTGGTGATCCAGAATTTCTCGGATGTCTACACGGTGGTGCTGGCGTACGTGCATGCGCACCCGACCAAGGTGCTGCTGGCGCTGGTGCTGACGATTCCGGTCTGCCTGTGGATCATCCGCAACAAGGGCGCCGAGCTCGACCGCAAGGCCAGCCCGCGCAAGATCGCCATCGTGCTGGCGATCTTCCTGGGCTGGCTGGGCGGGCACCGTTTCTATCTGGGCCAGATCGGCTGGGGCATCGTGTACCTGATCCTGTTCTATGTCTTCACCCCGCTGGTGGTGATCCTGAGCCTGATCGACGCCATCCGCTACGCTTTCATGAGCGATGAAGAATTCGTTCCCGGGCGCGTCTAGCGCGCCGGACGCAGCGCCGGCGCGCACGCGCACGTTCAGGCTGCTGGAGCGCGACCCGCGCAGGACACTGGCTGCCACACATGACGAAGACCTGATGAGCCTGGCGGCGCGCAGCGGCCCGGTGGCTTGCGTGTGGGAGGCCGCACAGGGGCTGGTGGTGCCGCGCACCTACCGCCGCCACGAAAATTTCGAAACCGTATGCACGCGCCTTGCACGGCGCGGCTGGCCCGTGACCGTGCGCATGTCGGGCGGCGGCGTGGTGCCGCAAGGGCCGGGCATACTGAATCTGAGCCTGGCCTACGCCTGTACAGCACCGCCGCTGCGCGCTTCGGATGCCGCCTACGAACTGCTGTGCGCGGTGCTGTGCAAGGCCTTGCTGGTCTTTGGTATCGAAGCGCGGCCGCAGGCGGTGCAAGGCTCCTTCTGTGATGGCCGCTACAACCTGGCCTGCGGCCCGCGCGCCGCGCCGCGCAAGGTGGCCGGCACCGCACAGCTTTGGCGGCGGGTGCGCACAAACGACGCCAGCGTACAGGTGGTACTGGCGCACGCCCTGCTGCTGGCCACCGCAGATACCACCGTCTTGACGCGCAAGGCCAATGTGCTGGAACGCGCCCTGGGCAGCGGCAAGCGCTACGACCCGCGCTGCGTGGCGCCGCTGTATGGCTTTCTGCCCTCGGCTGCGGGCATCGCCCCTGCGGACTTCCTGCGTGAGCTGGGTACTGCGCTGCGGCGCGCGGCCGCGGCGACCGGGGTGCCGGAGGCCGCCAGCAATTAGCCATCCAGTTCTGAATAAGCTGGCCGCTTCTTCCGCTGGCCAGCCCTGTTCCCTATTATTGCTTCTTTCTTTTATTTGTTTTACCAGCTGGCTTTTATCGGCCTTACGCTGTCGGCCGGCGCTGCGCTGACAGGCAGCGTCTTGCCGCAGGCGCACTCTGTACTACCGGCCTGCCGACGCTGACAGGCCCCGCGCCGCGGAGCCTGCAATTTCCAGGCGGCGCAGATCTTTATTTCTGCGAGCCGGCCTTCTCGATCAGCACGGCCAGATCCGCGCAATCTTGCGGCGTCAGGTCGGTAAGCGGCGCACGCACCGGCCCGGCATCGCGGCCCACCAGGCGCGCACCCGCCTTGATGATGCTGACCGCGTAGCCCTTGCAACGATTGCGGATGCGGGCATAAGGGATGAAGAATTCATCCATGATGCGGCCCTGCGTAGCGGTGTCGCCGGCGACGATGGCCTGGTAGAACTGCAAAGCGGTGCGTGGTATGAAATTGAAGACGGCCGACGAATAGACCGGCACGCCCAGCGCACGGTAGGCGGCGGCATAGAACTCGGCGGTGGGCAGCCCGCCCAGATAGGCGAAGCGATCGCCCAGCCGGCGCCGGATCGTGACCATGAGCTCGATATTGCCCAGGCCGTCCTTGAAGCCGACCAGGTTCGGGCAGCGCTGCGCCAGGTCTTCCAGATGATCGGCATCCAGCTGACACTGCGCCCGGTTGTAGACGATGACGCCCAGCGACACCGACTTGCAGACTTGTTCAACATGGCGCACGATGCCGTCCTGGCTGGCTTCGGTCAGGTAGTGCGGCATCAGCAGCACGCCCTGTGCGCCCTGCTTCTCGGCCTGCTGCGCGTAGGCGATGGCATTGCGCGTGGCGCCGCCCGCCCCGGCGATGATGGGCACTTTGCCACTGCAGGCCTGCACGCCCACCCGAACCACGTCGGCGTATTCGTCCAGCCCCAAAGAAAAGAACTCGCCGGTGCCGCCAGCCACGAACAAGGCGCTGGCCCCGTACGGCGCCAGCCATTCGAGGCGGCTGGCATAGGTGTCCGGGCGGAAATCGCCGTTCTGGTCGAAATCGGTAACCGGGAAAGAAAGCAGGCCGTCGGAGACGATGCGCTTCAGTTCAGAGGGGCTCATGGAAAAGATGTCCTTACGCAGATTTGCATGACTAGCAATTCAATATGTCATCGTATAACATATAAGCTAGCCATTGCAAGGCAAATCAACAACAAGCTTCGCCAATTATCTATATAAATTAATGGGGATTTCGATGAAAAGGATATTCTCCAACACACCAGAGCCACAATATACGACGACATATAACTAAGCCGGCCGAAGAAGCCTCTGTCGGCGCAGCCGCATGGCCATCAAGCCGCAAGCCGCAAGCCGCAAGACGAAAGACGAAAGATAAAAGGAACGAGCGAAATCGCGCACCGTTGCGCGCTGGCGTGGCCTAGGGCCTGTTCACCCTAAAAGGGGAGCCGCACTGGTGGGCAAATGGGCGCCAGGCTAGGCGCGGGCGAGGCCGCGTGGTCGCCCCACGCAACGAACCCGCAACGACGCATGGCGCCCATTTGCCCGCCAGCCCGCAGGGTGGCCACAAAAAAGCCCGCCCCTCGGCGTTGCTCATGCTCGCCGTGGAACCACCACGGCTGCGCTTCGCGCCTTGATGGACAAGCTTTTTTGTGGCCATGCGGCTCCCCTTTTAGGGTGAACAGGCCCTAGGCCCGCGCCGCCCCGTGCGTCATACGCTCGTAGGCCTTGCGCAGGCGTTCGCGGCTATTGCTCAGGTGCGTGCGCATGGCGGCGCGCGCGGCCTCGGGGTCGCCGCGCTCTATGGCAAAGTAGATATCTTCGTGTTCCTGGCTGAGGCGGCGCAGATAGTTCTGCTGGTCGTCCAGCGCCAAGTGCGCGGTGTCGATGCGAGTGCGAGGAATGAGGTTCTTGCCCAGTTGGCCGAGAATGTCCTGGAAATACTGGTTGCCCGTGGCCTGCGCAATGCGCAAATGAAAGGCCTGGTCGGCCGGCACCGAGCCGCCGCTGGACGCCCCCAGCTGGCCGCGGAATTCATCGAGCAGCGTACGCAGGCTTTGCAGATCGTCGTCGCTGCGCCGCACCGCCGCCAGCGCCGCCGCCTCGGTCTCGAGGCTGATGCGCAGCTCCAGCACCGCCATGGTGTCGAGCATGGTGAAGATCTGGTTGGCGGCCAGCTTGACGGTATGCCCGGCGTCGGACTCCATGACGAAGGTGCCGATGCCGTGGCGGGTCTCGACCAGGCCGGCGGCCTGCAGACGCGAGATCGCCTCGCGCACCACCGTACGGCTGACGGACTGCTCGTGCATGATGGCCGATTCGGTGGGCAGCTTGGAGCCCGGCCGATAGCGCCCTTGGCGGATCTGTTCGGACAAGGCCTCGACCACGTCATCGGTCAGGCTGCGCGAGCGTCTGCGTTCCGGGGCACTAGAAGTCATAGTCCTGCCGTATTGATTATGTTTATTCATATCCGAGCCAGCGCGTCCGATTATAGCCAGCGCAATTTTCCTTCCCCATCCTCATATACCCTGCTCCGGGGCGTGAAACCTGGAGACGAATCCGGGCATGAACCCCCGAAACGAACGTTGAACATTCGCCCTGGGCATGAGCCTTGAATATGGGCCTTGAACATGAGTCTTGGACATGAGCCCTGAACATGAGTCTTGGATATGAGTCTTGGACATAAGCGTCGGCTATGAGCCTCGGACAAGGACTCTATATATATGAGGCCATCGGGCCACGCCCACATCAGGTAACTGGCGCCGGATTGAACAGCGCCAGCGAGTTGTGCAGCTTCCATTGCTCGGCCCAGGTCTTCTTGCGGCCGCTGGCCACTTCCAGGATGTAGCGGAACAGCTCCCAGCCCACGTCCTCGATGCTGGCGCGGCCGCTGGCAATACCGCCGGCATTGATGTCCATCAGGTCGTGCCAGCGGCGCGCCAGGTCGTCGCGCGTGGCGACTTTGACCACCGGCACCGCGGCCAGGCCGTACGGCGTGCCGCGGCCCGTGGTGAACACATGCACATTCATGCCGGCGGCCAGCTGCAGCGTGCCGCAGATGAAATCGCTGGCCGGCGTAGCCGCGTACACCAGCCCCTTGCGGCGCAGCTTTTCGCCCGGGGCCAGCACGTCGACGATGGGGCTGGAGCCCGACTTGACGATCGAGCCCATGGCCTTCTCGACAATATTCGACAGACCGCCCTTCTTGTTGCCGGGCGAGGTATTGGCGCTGCGGTCGGCGCCGCCGCGCTTCAGGTACTGGTCGTATGCATCCATCTCGCGCACCAGCGCCTGCGCCACCTCGGGCGTGGCGGCCCGGGCGGTGAGCTGGCCGATGCCGTCGCGCACCTCGGTGATTTCGGAGAACATGACCGTAGCGCCGGCCCGCACCAGCAGGTCGCTGGCATGGCCCACCGCGGGGTTGGCGGTAATGCCGGAAAAAGCGTCGCTGCCGCCGCACTGCACCCCGACTACCAGTTCCGAGGCCGGGCAGCTTACGCGGCGGCGCCGATCCAGCTCGACCAGCCGCACGCGCGCCGACTGCATGATCGAGTCCACCATGGACTGGAAGCCCACGTGCTCGTCGTCCTGCAGCCGCACCAGGCCACGCGCGCCCTGCCCGCCGCTTGCCAGTGCCTCGGCCTGCGCCGGGAACAGGCGCGCCGGCTGCAGCTTCTCGCAGCCCAGGCTCACCAGCAGCACTTGGCCGCCGAAGTTCGGATTGCGGCTGATGTTGCGCAGCGTGCGTATCGGCACCTGCGCGCCGGGCGCGTCGATGGCCACGCCGCAGCCATAGGCGTGCTCCAGCGCCACCACGTCGTCGACGTGCGGATACAGCGGCAGCAATTCCTGGCGGATGCGCGCCACGGCATGTTCCACCACCCCGGCTACGCACTGCACCGTAGTGCTGATGGCCAGGATGTTGCGCGTACCCACCGAGCCGTCGGGATTGCGATAGCCCATGAAGGTATAGCCCTGCAGCGGCTCGGCCGGCGGCACCTGCCGCGTGGCCATGGGCAAGTCATCCAGCGCCGGCGAATCCGGCATGCGCAAGCGCGCCTCGCTGACCCAGCCGCCGCGCGGCACGGCCTGCAGCGCGTAGCCGATCACCGTGCCGTAGCGCAGCACCGGCGCGCCTTCGGCCAAGTCTTCCAGGGCAAGCTTGTGCCCCTGCGGCACGCCCTCGACCAGCGCCAGGCCGTCGGCAAAAACCGCGCCGGCCGGCAGGCCGCCGTCGTTGACCACGATCGCCACATTGTCCCGCGGATGTATGCGTATATAGAGCGGCGCGTCGCCGCCTTGCCTGTCCATGAGTACTCCCGAATGGAATGCGGTTTGGGCCGGATTACGGCACCAAGCTCGGCCGGCGCCCATTTAATCAAGACGTCTGATGTCTGTCAATTGACCACGATACTACTGTAAAGCCACTGCAACAATTGCCACCCATAATCCCGCGAGCTGACGGGCCTGGACGCCCGGCAAGACACACTACCCCGCAGCAATGCCGCCGGCACAAGGCGCCGCCGTAGGCCACCCGGACGACGCGTCGTCCCGCGCGCGAAGGCGCAGACCGACGAACCTTGGACATAGATCCCTGATGGAAAATTCAAAACGGCGAGCCCGGGCATGGCCGCGCGGCAAGCGGGCCGCGCCGGATCTGGCATGGCTGGAGCTTGCCGCGCGGCAAGCCCTGGAAACAAGGGACAACGTTGCCGCGATTCCCGAAAGCGGCTGCGCGAACGCCCTCTTCCCGGCGCGGCACACTGATACGCCCGCGCACGGCGACCGGCAACTGGCCGTCGTGCAGGACGTGCTCGCCCGGCTTGCGGGCTGTTCCGGCGACAATGGCCTAGTGGCCCACGGCCTGCTGCAACACCTGCTGGCGCGGCGTGGCGGCGAGGCCGCTCGCATCGGGCGCAGCGAGGCCTACGGCCTGGAAGGGCTGAACCAGCGCCTGTCGGCGGGCATGGGCGAGACCGGGGATGCCATGCGCGCCGGCGACTTCATCGGATTCATGCTGAACCGGTACGGCCCGGCACGGCTGCTCGGCCTGGCGCGCGAGCTGGCTGCCGGCCTGCCGCTGGACGCCGCGAGCCGTATGGCTACCGGACACCCTGCCGCCATGCTGGAACTGCAATGGGCGCATTCGCTGCCGCGCGACTCCCTGTCTCACGGCATGCGGGCCTTCGGGCGCTGGATCCTGGCCATGCTGCGCCCTTACTGGGCGCTCTGCCTGCTGCTGGCCGGTGGCCTGCTGATACAGGCCTTCTATGCGATGCTGATGCCGATCTGGCTGCACCGCCTGTTCGACCACGGCATCACGCCGCACCGCACCGACGTCGTGGAACAGACGCTAGCCCTGCTGGCGGGTGGCTTCCTGGTATCGGCCTGCGCCGGCATCGCGGTCGACCTCGGCGTCTCGACGCTCGGCCCCCGGGCGCTGAACGACGTGCGCGAGCGCGCCTTCGACCGCCTGCTCGCGCTGTCCTTCAGGCACCTGGGCCGCTACAAGAGCACTACGCTGGTGTCGCGGCTGACCTCCGACATGCATGCCATCGAGAGCGCAACGATCAGCATCATCCCGTCCATGGCGCTGAAACTGGTGATGGCGCTGGGCGCACTGGCTGCGGCCGTCGCGCTCGACTGGCACATGGCGCTGGCCACGGTGCTGCTGTTCGGCGCCTCGATGTGGGCGCCGCGCCGCCTGACGCAATATGCGGTGCTCGCAACGCATGCGCGCAAGTCCACCGAGAGCAGGCTCACCGCGTTCATCAAGGAAACCATACAGATGCTGCCGGTGATCCGCGCGCTGGATATCAGCGGACATCGGCGCGAACAGCACCGGACGCATCTGCAGGCGCTGCGTACCGCAGCGCGCCGCCATCACCTGCTGGGCGAACTCACGGGCCGGATGACAGGCTTCGCCCTGAGCGGCGCGCAAATGGCCGTGATCGCGCTGGGCGCCATGCTGGCGCTGCACGGTACGGTCTCCAGTGGCGTGGTGGTCGCCTACATAGGACTGCTGCTGGAACTGGGCTCCGCCGCCAACGGCATCGCCGAACAATTGTCCGGCCTGATCCACGCGCTGAGCTGCTGGCAGCGCATCGAATCGCTGCTGCAAGGCCCGATAGACTCGAGCACAGACGCGCCCGCGCTGCCCAAACCGGTGGGCGAGCCCATATCCCGGGTCAGCCTCAGCGACGTCTCGTTCAGCTATGCCGGCGACCGGCTCGACCTCGACGGGGTAAGCCTGGAAACTCCCCTGCCCCGGCGGATCGCGCTGGTGGGGCCCTCGGGCTCGGGCAAGAGCACCGTCCTGAACCTGATGTCGCGCACCTACGACGCCATCTCGGGCGGCATCGCATTCGACGGCATCGACATCCGCGACCTCGACTCCCGTGCCCTGAAATCGGCCATCGCCATGGTGAACCAGGACAACACATTGTTCGACGGATCGATCCGCTACAACATCCGCCTGGGCAGGCTCAGCGCCGGCGATACCGAGGTCGAACAGGCGGCGCGCACCGCCGAAATCCACGACTTCATCCTATCCTTGCCGCAGGGCTACGACACCGAAGTGGGAGAAGGCGGCAGGCTGCTTTCAGGCGGACAGCGCCAGCGCATCGTCATTGCCAGGGCGATCCTGCGCGATCCCCAGATTCTGCTGCTCGACGAAGCCACAGCCTCGCTGGATGCCGAGGCCGAAGTCGCCATCAGCCGGACGCTGGCGCACATCGGCGCCCGGCGCACCGTCCTGTCGGTCACACATCGGCTGGCCTCCTGCCCCGCCATGGATCTGATATGCGTATTCCGCAACGGCCGGCTGGCCGAGACCGGCACGCACGATGAATTGCTGCAGCGCCGCGGCACCTATCACGACCTGTGGGAGAAGCAATCACAGATCGAAATCGCCGAATCCGGCAAAGGCGCCGACATCACGCTGCAGGGCCTGCGCCGCATACCGCTATTCGCCGCGACGCCGGCCGAGGATCTGGAACGCATACAGGGCAGGCTGCGGGTCGTGGAGGTGCAGGCCGGCAGCGTGCTGATCGAGGAAGGCTCCCGCGCCGGCAACTTCTACATCATTGCCCGCGGCGAAGTGGAAAGCAGCGTACGCACCTCCACGGGCGCGGCCGGCGTCATGGAGATACTGGAAATCGGCGACTTCTTCGGCGAATTCGCGCTGCTCGAAGATGTTCCACACCCCACGACCTGCCGGGCGCGGCTGCCGTGCCTGCTGCTGTCCATCAGCCGCGAGGATCTGCAGGACGTCGCCAGCCTGGATCACAGTAGCGCCGAGCAGTCGGCCATGGAGCGCGCGATTGCCGCCACCCTGGATCGCCGCCTCGACGCCAAGCTGGCGCGCACCCTGGAAGAACGTGGACGCGGCTCGGCGCGCATGCCTAGGGGCCCGGCCGGATAACATTCGGCCAGGACGCATGAGGCCCCATCGAAGAGGCTGTAATGGACGCACTCGCCCGCCAGGCGCCAGATGTGCCGCTACTTGCCGCTGCGCTGCAGGTCTTGCGAATAGGGGTTTTTCCTTGGCCTCGAGTTCGGCGGCCTGTGCCGCGTGCATATCACGGGGGAATGCTCACAGCCTCGCGTATATGGAACAACATGTCTATTTCCTGTTGAACTACTTGGGCACACTGATCATTCTGTGCAGGCCGTCGCGCCGGAAGAAGCACACGCGGTCTTCATCCAGGGAAACTCCCAGGCCGGCCCGTCGGGCACGGTCAAGAGGAAGTTGCTGTCATCCAACGGCCGGGCCACCGACAAGTGCTCGCGGCGCCACCAGGAGTGCAAGGCACCACCCAATGGACGGGGTCGCTGGGGTAGCTGGCGGCAACGCGCGGATATGGCGATTCATCTGATGTCTCCTGGCTAAGGCCTGCGCATTACGAGGTGCCACCTTGTCCCGTTTCCAAGACTTTATAGGTCAGGCTTTAATACCGTACGGGTATAGTCGGCATCGAT
Source organism: Candidimonas nitroreducens (assembly GCF_002209565.1). Taxonomy (GTDB): domain Bacteria; phylum Pseudomonadota; class Gammaproteobacteria; order Burkholderiales; family Burkholderiaceae_B; genus Candidimonas; species Candidimonas nitroreducens. Next base: position 285,668 of record NZ_NJIH01000009.1, on the reverse strand, counting down.
CCGCCTGCCGCGGAATCCTTGACTCATGCGCATGCGGCCGCGGCTCCCACGCGGCCCTGCTCAACTCAGCGCCCGCACTGCACGTGCACTACAATTCCCACGCACGCACAGCCTCGAACCACGGGTGCACAGCCCGAACCGCCTCCATCACCGATCGGCGCCATGTCCACCTCTTCCATTGAACTCCCCAGCTCCGGCCCGCGCAACGAAGCCCTAACTCCCATGCCCGCGCAGGACCGCGCATTCGGCTGGAGCGCCCATGCCTCACTGTGGTTCAGCCTGGGCGTGGGACTGCTGGTGATGCAGGTGGGCGCCTATCTGGCGCCCTCGGTGGGCACGCCGCAGGCGCTGCTGGCGGTAGTGGCGGGCTCCGTGATCGGCTCGGGGCTGCTCGCCTGGGTCGCCAGGCTGGGCTGCGCCAGCGGCCTGTCCAGCGCCGGCCTCATGCACCTGACCTACGGCCGGCATTTCGCGCGGCTGCCGGTGTTCATGAACATCGTGCAGTTGCTGGGCTGGACCACCTTCGAGATCGTCATCATGCGCGAAGGCACGCTGGCCATAGCGCGGCAGGCCTTCGGCGCGGTGCTCGACGGCCCGTGGGCGGCCGTGCTCTACACGGTGTTCTGGGGGGCAGTGCTCACCGCTCTGCTGGCCGGTTCGATGATCACGCTGGTGCGGCGCTATGTCAGCCGGCTCGGCCTGCCATTGGTGATCCTGTCGCTGCTATGGCTGAGCTGGCAGTTCGCCGGCCGGCTGCAGGCCACGGGCCTGCAGGCACTGTGGCAGCGCGGCGGCGACGGCAGCATGGGCCTGTTCGCGGCCCTGGATCTGGTGATCGCCATGCCGGTGTCCTGGCTGCCGCTGGTGGCCGACTATGCGCGCTACGGCCGCGGGCCAGGCGCGGCGCTGGGCGGCACCTGGATCGGCTACACCGTGGCCAATGTCTGGTGCTACGGTCTGGGCGTGCTGGTGGCCAGTGTCTCGGCGCCCGGTGCGGATCTGGTCGGCGCGCTGCTGCTGGCTCAGGGCGGGCTGGTGGCGCTGGGCCTGATACTCATAGACGAACTCGACAATGCCTATGGCGACCTGTATTCGGGCGCGGTGTCGGCGCACAGCCTGAAGCCGGCGTGGCCGGTGCGGCGCTGGGCCATGCTGCTGTCGGTCGGCGGCACCCTGCTGGCGCTGGTGCTGCCCATGCACAGCCTCGAACCCTTTCTATTGACGCTGAGTTCGGTATTCGTACCGCTGTACGGCGTGATCCTGGGGCGCCTGGGCTGGGGCCGGCAATCCTGGGCCGCCCCACGGCGCAATATCGACGCCGGCGCGGCGGCGCTGTGGGTGGCGGGCATCATCTGCTACCAGGTGCTGGCCCTGCGCGCGCCGCAACTGGGCTCGGCCCTGCCCACCCTGGTTCTGACCTTCGTGCTGGCGGCGCTGACGCGCACACGGCCAGACCACAGCGCAACCACGGCGGCCCAGGCCGGGGAATAAGCGCGGGCCCTAACGAGAATGGCAGTTGCGGCCACCCCCGAGGACGAAAGAGGCTTCTTTCACATTAATCTATGTCTCGATCAGCCCATCGGGTCTATTGGTTCTGCACGCCCGCAGCACGCAACATCCGCTCCAGGTCTTCAGGCCGATCCACGTCCCAGACGCAGCCGGGGTCGTCCACGGGCAGCAAGAAAGGCTCGCCGGCCTCCAGTATGGCGCGCGCGCCGCGGTCGCCGCTCAGTGCGAGCAGCTGCGGCAGATAGCGCCGCGCGAACCAGACCGGATGGCCGCGCCGACCCTGGTAGGCCGGGGCCGCCAGCTCATGTTCGGCGGCAGCGCGGGCCAGCGCGTCCAGCGTTGCAGGCCGTATGAAAGGCATGTCCGCCGGCATCACGAACCAGCCCGCGGCCTCGCGGCGCTGTGCCACCCCGCAGGCCAGGCTGTGCCCCATGCCCTGCGCGGCCTGCGGGCAATGAACGGAATCCACGCCATGCTCGGCCAGCAGCCGCGCCTGCGACTCGTCTTCAGGGCCCAGCACCACCAGTGTGTCGGCAACATGCTGCAGCAGCAATGCCGCATGCAGGAACATGGGCATGGCGCCGACCGGCTCGAGCCGCTTGTCGCGCCCATAGCGCCGCGCGCGGCCGGCCGCCAGCACGATCGCCGCGGCACCTGCCGGTGCGGTAGCGGATTGCCGCTCGGCCTGCGGCCGGCCGGGTGCTTGGCGTTCGGCGGTGCTCATGGCCGCAGCCGCCCTTTGTTGCCGGCGCGGCTCATGGCTGCACCGACCCCTTGCCGCGCAGCGCCCGCACGTCGGCGGCCTGGATATCGGCCTTCTGGCCGCCCCAGGTCAGGCGCAGGTAATTGGCCAGATCGGCCAGGCCGGCGTCGTCCAGCCTGCTGGCGAAGCCCGGCATGGACTGCATCGCGTCATGGCCCGTGAAGGACTGCGCGTCCAGGCCGTCCAGCATCACCACCAGCAGGTTGTGCGGGTCGGCGTTGCGCACGGTGGTGTTGCCCTGCATGGCTACCGCCACGTCGGGCTTGCCGGCGCCATCGACCGCGTGGCAGCCGGCGCACAGCGCCAGATAATGCTGCCTGCCCGCCATGACGCTCTGGCCCTGCTCGCCGCCGGCCGCGGGGGGCGGCGCCAGGGGCTGGGGCGCCGGCGGCGCGTCGCCCAGCAGGTACGCCACCATGGCCTGGTTGTCGGCCGAATTCAGGAAGCGCAGGCTGTGGTGGAAGGCTTCGTACATCTCGCCGTACACCGAACCCTGCGGCGCATAGCCGCGGGCCAGGAAGGTCTGCAGGTCTTGCGGCGTCCAGCCGCGCGCGGCCAGGCCGGCGGGCGTGATGTCGGGCGCGTGCAGGCGCCCCAGCGCGCCGCCGCCCAGCGTGCTGCCCAGTTGCAGCTGGCCCAGCGCGCCGCGCGGCGTGTGGCATTCGGTGCAATGCCCGAGCGCGTTGCTCAGGTAGCGTCCGCGCGTCCACTGCTGCGAGCTGCCGGCCGAGACATCGGGCAGCGTATTCTTCAGGAACAGCAGATTCCAGCCGCGCATCAGCAGGCGCAGGTTGAAGGGAAAGGCGAAGTCATTGCCCTTGTCGGGCTGCGCCACGGGCTTGAGGCTATGCAGATAGGCATAGATGGCGTCGCTGTCGGCGCGGGTTATGCCCCGGTACGAGGTATAGGGCATGGCCGGATACAGCGGATGATCGGGCCCCAGGCCATCGTGCAGCGCCCGATAGAAATCGGCGGAACTCCACTTGCCTATGCCGTAGCGCTTGTCGGGCGTAATGTTCGATCCGTGGATGGTACCGAAGGGCGTGGCCAGCGCATCGCCGCCCGCGTAGGGCGCCCCGCCCCGAGCGGTATGGCAGGCGGCGCAGTCGGCCGCGGCCGCCAGGTACTTGCCGCGAGCTACAAGCTGCGCGTCCGCCGGGTTGCGATCCACGTCCGAGGCCGGGTACGAAGGATCGAAGGCCCCCGCCAGCAGCGCCGCGGCGCCGATCAGCAGCACCACGATCACCACCCCTGCGATGCGCACCGTGCGGCGTGTCTTGCCGCGGCTGCCGCGGCGCGCGGCCTTGTTGCCGCCCGTGCCCGCGTTATTTGCCATGGCCGCTCTCCTTGGACTCTACCGCAACGTCTTGCTTGAGCTTGTCTTGGCCACCGTCCTTGGTCAGGCCGGGAGTCGACAGCACCAGGTCGCGCACCGCCCGGTGATAGCGCACATAGCCGGTGCAGCGGCAGATGTGGCTGTCCAGCGCCTGGGTCACGACGCTTTCCACCTGGTCTTTTGCGATCGGCTGGCGCGCTAGGCGCTCCAGCAGCACCGTGGCCGCGTTCACGAAGCCCGGCGTACAGTAGCCGCACTGGAAGCTGTAGAACTCGAGGAATTTCTGCTGCACCGGCGATAGCGCAGTGACTTCGCCCGCGGCATTGCGCTGCGCATGGCCTTCTATGGTGCGGATCTTCTTGCCCTGGAAATACGCCGCGCCGGTGATGCAGCTGCGCATCTCTACGCTGGTGCCGTCGGGCTGATCCAGGATCACCACACAGGCATGGCAGATGCCCTGTCCGCAGCCCAGGCGCGAACCGGTCAGGCCCGCGTACTCGTGCAGGTAGTCGATCAGCATCAGGGTTTCGGGAACCTGGAACGGGCCCACCGCCTGGCCATTGATCGTCATGGAAACGGCGCGGCTCGGAGCCGCGGCGACGGCGGGCGCGGCGCCCTGCGTTGCGGTAGCCGTCGCGGGAGCGGTTGCAGAAGCCGTTGTGGAAGCTGCTGCAGAAGCGGTTGTGGAAGCCGCGGCGGCCGCCGATGTCACGGACGTGCTCATCTCGGACGTACTCATGCCAGCGCCTCCATAATTTGATCGGCCGTGACCGGCAGGCTGGTGTAGCGGCGGCCGACGGCGTGCGCCAGGCCGTTGACGATGGCGCCGACGATCGGGATCATGGCCACTTCGGCCATACCCTTGGGCGGATCGGTATCCGATAGCGGCGGCAGGATCTCGTGGGTTTGCGACCACAGCGCGACCTCGGAGGCTCGCGGCACGTGATAGCGATTGAAATTCCAGGTGCCGTTGCCCGGCCCGTCTTCATACAGCGGCAGGTACTCATACAGCGCGTGGCCTATGCCCATGGCGATGCCGCCCTCGATCTGGCCGGCCACCAGGTCGCGCGACAGCAAGTTGCCGCACTCGATGACCGAATGGTGGGTCAGCAGCTCGACCTTGCCGCTGGCAGTATCCACCGCCAGCTCGGCCAGCGAACCCATGGCGCTGTAATACGTGACCCCGGCGTTATTGCGCTGCACTGGCGGATAATGCGCGGCATCGCGGCCGATGCAGCGATAGCCGCCCGGCCCGGAGGCCTGCGGCGGCCCAGCGTTCGCGGCGGGCTGCCCCATCTGGCCGTCTGCTACACCGGCTGCTATACCGGCTGCTATACCGGCTGTCGCCTCGGCGGTTGCGGGCGCGGCGGGCGTCACCGTGGCGCCCTTCGACCGTCCCTGATGCGCCGCCGCCCCGCCCGACCCATGGCGCAGCGCGATGCCGTCGGCCGGCAGGCGCTCGGCCCGCCCGTCTATCGTGAAATCCGCCTGCGCCCATTCCCAGCGATTGAAGACATGCACCACCGCGCCGGTCACAGCGCCCATCTCGTGGGCCTTGCGCGCCAGCTGCTGCAGACTCAGGCCAGGCATGCCGTTGGCCGTAAGCAGGCCCTGCTCCCAGCGCGCGTCTTCTTCGCGCACCGCGTACGGGGCAGCGGCGCCGCCCCCCACGCCGCGGCTCCAGAGCGCCATGGCGGCCGGCCACAGGCCGTGGCGGAAGATCAGCCTACAGGCCTCGCGCGTGCTGTGCGTGTAATAGAACGCCGAATTGGAGGCGCTGGCCGGCGAGGCGATGGCCGGCGTCCAGAGCGGGTCGGCCTGCGCCTTGTCCTGCTCGGCCTGGCTCATTAGATACGGGTCGCCGCTGGTCTTCATGGGCAGCTCGGGCCACTGCGTAATGGCATAGCCCAGGTCGGTGGCGGGTGAGCCCAGCCAGCGCACACAGGCAATGGCCTGCGAGGTGCTCATGCCGGTGCCGATCTCGGTGCCGCTATGGCGCAGCAGCACCTTGCCGTCGGGCGCAATCTCTACCTTGGCGAAAGACGACTCGGCGCCGGTGCCGAAGTCCTTCTGCACACAGGCAAAACCCACGCCGTACAAGCGCCCGGGGTGGGCGGCCTCGTACTCTTGCTTGCGCTGCTCGCGCCCCGTCCATAGCGGATGCGCACGCGCCTGGCGCAACACCTCGTCGGCGCGCACCGCGCCGGCGGGGATGGCCCCCTGGGTGTTCTTCATGCCGGTCTTGAGCACATTCTTCAGACGCAGCTCGATCGCATCCATGCCCAGCTGCTGCGCCAGCTCATCGACCATCAACTCGGTGGCGACCATGGACTGCAGCGTGCCGTAGCCGCGCGCCGAGCCCGCGTCCACGGCCCGGCTGGCGTCGGCGCGCGCGGTCAGATCCGACTTGGGCAGATAGTAGATGGACTGGGCCGCGGTCGCGCCGACCATCGCCACCGAGGGCGAGAAATTGCAGCGGCCGCCGCCATTGGCCACCAGGTCGGCCGCGAAAGACTGGAACAGGCCGGTCTTGCGATCCACCGCCAGCCGATAGCGCATGTCGAAGGCGTGGCGCTTGAGCGCCGTCTGGAACTGCTCGTAGCGGTCGTTGGCCAGCCGCACCGGCCGACCGTCGCCGTACAGCGCACAGGCCAGGCCATAGAACGGCATATTGCAATGATCCTTCGAGCCATAGCCCACGGTATAGCAAGGATGAAGGAAGATGCTGCGCACCGGAAAGCGGGTCTTGGCCATCATGGCCGCCGCGGTCTCGGCCACCTCGGTGGGCGACTGCGTGGGCACCACCATGTGCAGCGCCTGGCCCTGGGCGTCGTACCAGCAATTGGCATTGTCGGGTTCCAGCGCCGCCGTATCGACCGACTGGGTCTGGTAGCGGCGCGCCATCACCAGCCAGTCCGCGGGCGGGCGATCGAGCTCGTCGCGGATGCGCTGCGCGTAGTACATGCCCTGCTCATCGAGCTTGCCGTGGTTCTTGCCGTCGGGCCATACCGGTAGGTGCTTGCGCATCTGGCTGGGAAACACCGGCGCGTCCCGCAAGCTGGAATACACATCGTCGGCATCGGGCGTGGCGCCGCCCACGCGCACGAAGCGGAACACGCCCCACGGGTCGCGCTGCAGCGGGCCGGTGTGCGCGCCGTAGCGCAGCACGTCATTCTGGAACTGCAAGGCGCTGCGCGCCTGGCTGTAGCGCCCGAAGTCGTGGTAGATCAGTATGGCCACCGCATGCCCCAGGTACGCCGGCGTCTTGCCGGGCGGCAGCAGCATGTCCTCGCCATAGAAGTCGGTGAAGGCCACGCCATCGCGTTTCAGGTCGTCGGCGGTAACGACACGATCCGGTTTCAAGGCGCCGTCCAGGCGGCCCAGGTCGAAACCCTGGTAAAGCGCGTCGGCATGCGTGGCGCGCAGAAAAAACGCATGGCTCTGCTGTTGCGGCCAGTGCGGCATGTCGCGCGCGCGGATGTCGCGCGCGAAGATCTTGGAGCCGGTTACCTTGGCCATGCCGTCGACACGGAAGCGCGCACGCTGGGCGGCCGGATCCCATGCGACGGGCGTCAGCAGCTTTTCCTCGAACAAGGCGGCATAGGCCTGCGAACCGAACGGCGCGATGTAGGCGGTGACCCCGGCGATGACGGTAGTCTTCAAGAACCTGCGGCGCGAAGCATCGAGATGATCCATGTGCATTTCTTCCGTGTGTGTTGCGGCGGCGGGGGCTCGGGAACACGGGGCCGCAAGGTCGGTGATGGCGGTTCACCCCGGTTTGCGATCAAAACGGCAACCGCACTGAGAGAACAAGGCGCGAAGCCGGGGAACAGTGCAAGCCGTAAGGCAAGGCGCAGCAGCACCGTTATCTCGTTGATCGCAAACCCGTATCAGCCGGCGAAACCTCCAGACTCCAAATAGCGCTGCTCGGCCGGTGTGGTGCTGCGGCCCAGTTCGCGGTTGCGGTGCGGGAAACGCCCGAACTTGTCGATGATGTCGCAGTGTTCCAGCGCAAAATCCAGGTTTTGCGGGCAATGCGCGCGATACAGCTCCAGGCTGTAGTGCTGGTCGTGCAGCAGCTCGGAATGCATGAAGGGCAGGAACAGGAAAGGCCGCAGGTCTGCGTCGACCGCCGGCACGGCGCCGGCCACGATCGCCGCTCGCGCGTAGCGGCGCGCCAGCGGATCGGTGGCATACATATGGCCGGTGCCGCGAAAGGCATTGCGTGGAAACTGATCCAGCAGCAAGACCAGCGCCAGGCCGCCATAGGCGCTGTCCAGCCACTGCTCGCGCTCGCAGCGCGCAACCGACCAATGCAGATCAAGAAAGCGTTCACGCAGCGTGGCGTCGAAATCGGAATTCTTGGTGAACCAGGCCGCCGGGCCCGCATAGCGCCAGAATTCGATGAAACCGTCGGCCTCGGGGTGGCCCGAGCCAGACAGGCCAGCCTGGCTTGAGGCTGGCGGATTCTTGGCGGATACCGCTGGCTTGCTGCGCGTCATTCCGAGCTCCGGCGTAGGACACAGGGATGGCGGCGCAGGCGCCGCGACACAGCGTAGCCACGCACCGTCCTGGCTATTCTACTGTATGGTTTCAAGCCGTATGGCCCGCAGCCATGGGTTCGCAGCCGCAAGCCCATGGCAAGCCTGCAGCGGCGCTGCGAGATGCCCAGCAACGGCGCACCTCCGATGTCCCCCCAAACGCAGCGGGGCGCATCTTGCGATGCGCCCCGCTGCAGGCACGACTACTGCGAAGACGCTTAGAAATGCATCTTCAGGTACAAGCTGCCGGCACTGTCGGCATTGCCCGCACCGTACTGGCCGCTATAGGACAAGCCCATGGCGGCGCGCTTGCCGACCGCCATTTCGGCACCCAGGTCGACCACGGCGGCGTCCTTGGCTATGGGCGCACCGGCCACGCTGAAGCTGGTGCCCGAGCCCTGGATGAACGACAGGCTGGTCTTGGGGTTCACATCGCCGCCGGCATGGCGCCAGCCCAGGCCGCCCGTCAGGCGGGCGGCATGCGCGCCCACGGCAAGCTCGGTCGCACCGCGCAGGCCCAAGGTCAGCGTGGTCAGGTTGTCGGTGCTGCTGTCGCCATGCAGCGCGGCAGGGCCGCCCGACTCGTCGAAGCTTTGGGTACGCTGGTTGATCCAGGCCAGGCGCGCATAGGGTTCTATGCTAGCGCTGCGGCTCATTGGCATCGCATAACCCAATTCAGTGAACAACTGCGCGGAATCGGCGTGGTAAGAAGCCTTCAGCGCCTGATTGCCTCCCACGTTGACGTTGCGGCGGCTGTCGACGTTATTGCGGGTGTAAGCGGCACCGGCCAGGAAATTGACGTGCCCCTTGCCTGCTTCCCAGCTCTTGCCGCCATAGATCGACGCGGTGTAGCTGTCGAGGTCGCTGCGCGAATCGCGATCGTCCACGTTCAGGCGGCCATTGGTGTACCCCAGGGCCGCGCCGACACGCCAGCCACTGGTGCCGACCTGCGTATCACCGCCCAGGTACAGGCCAGCCAGCGAGAGCTTGCTGTTCGCCGCACCGTCGCTGCCGCCCTTTAAGCTCTGCCAATCGCCCACTACCTGGGCCCACAACGGCAGCGCCGAAGAACGCGGCATTGCGCCGGACGGCAGTTCGCCCGCGGCGGCCACCGGCGCCCCCGCAACCATGGGAGCCCCGAGGTTGGCCCGCATGCGGTCGGTCAGCGTGCGCACCAGCAGATCGCCCGTGCTCAACAGTGCCGCCTGCGTACTGGCATGCACTTCGCCGGACAGCTGGTTCAGCACCCCGCCCGTATCCGTGGACTGCAGCGCCGCATCGGCCGCCGCGTTTTGCCCGGCTACCGACAGTACGCCATCGAGCGTGGCGTTCTGATTCTTGCTCAGGCCCGCGCGCTTGTTGTCGACGGCCGAATTGTCCACCGACAGCGTCACCTGCACGTCCTGCGGGTCGTAGATGATCGGATCCAGTTTGACCAGCGTGCCGTCGAAGCTGGAATCCAGGCCGGTGCTGGCGAACTTGTTCACCACCGACCCGCCCGGGGTCTGGATGATGGTGTAGCGATGGTTCAGCACGTAGCCGCCGTTGCGGTTTTCCTGGCCGACGGTCAGACCGATGCCCGACAGGTCGAAGTTGCCCGAGCGGATGATCAGCAAGTCGGACTTGCCCGCCGCGTTCACTTCGGCAAAGTAATTGCCCGTAAAGCCCGCGCTGCTCGCATAGCTTTGCACGCCCACCGAATTGCCCGGCCCAACCGTGCCGCCGGAGCCGCCCAAGGAGCCGTTGGACATGATGTTGCCGCCCAGCAGGGCTCCGTTGCCCACATTCACGTCACCCTGCACGATGATGGGGTTGTCGGTCGTGCCGCCGTGCGTGCTGGTGCCATTGCCGCTGAGGCTGATCGAGCCGCCGATGTTGGTGCTGCCGCCCTTGCTGAAGTTGATCTGCGTACCCTGGTTGCCCGACACATCGCCCTGGATGTTGGTCGACGAGCCCGTGAAGCTGATGCTAGAGCCCGAACCGCCCGTGACCGAACCGATATTGGCCGAGTCGGTGAAGTTTGTCGTCGAGCCTGGCGCACCGATCAGGTTGCCGGCAATGTCGGTGGGGCCCGAGAACGTCGTGCTGCCGCCCGTCGCGCCCGAGAAATCGCCGCCCACGCTGGTCGTGCCGGTAAAGTCCACCGGCGTAGTACTGCCGATGATGACATTGCCGTCGCTGCTGAAGCCGGTCTGCGTGGGGTTGCTGTCAGGGTCGACCGTCTGCGTGCTGGAATCCACCACCAGGCCAGCCCAGTGCGCATCGGCCCCCTTGGTGACCGTGACCTTACCTGCAGCGGTCGGGTCGTACACATTGCCCTGGGCAAACGAGCCGTCTTGCAGAGCCAGGGTAATCGTGCCGTCCGCGCCGTCGCCGGTGCGCGTCACGCCGAGCAGCGTGCCGTTGTTGTTGACCGCGCTGGTACCATTACCCAGCGTAATACTCTGCGCCTGGCCCGCTTGGGCAAACGTTGAAGTGAACGTTGCACCGGCAGAATTCAGGGTGGTGCCCGAGAAGCTCGCCGTGGCGCTATCCAGAAGGGTCACCGCCGCCGTGTCGGCACCAGTTGTGTTGATGCTGCCGCCCGACATGGAGAACGTTGCGGCAACACTGGAAGCCCTTGTCGGATGATACCGGGATCCCAAGGTATTGAGCGCGACCCCACTTGCGCCTACGCCCGAAGTATTGATGGTGACATCCGTCAACGAGGCATCCGCGCCGCCATATACCGCTACGCCGTATGCATCCTTCCCGCTGGTCGTGATGGTGAGAGGCGTGACAGAGGAGTTCGTCGGATCGGTATACGAGCCAGCCACGATGTGGGAGCCCATATCCTGGGCCCAAAGCCCGTAGCTCTCGACACCGCTGGTGGTAATGGAACCACCATTGATGTACGCGGTCTGAGACGCGGTCGTTCCAATTGGAATTTCGGATGCCTTTTCATACGCACTGTAGGCACGTACTCCTACACCGGTATCCCCAGTTGTAGAAATAGCGACATTGTTGGCGGTCGCCGTACTGTTGGTGGCGACAAAAATGCCTGTGGTGAAATTGGCTCCGGTCGTCTTGATGCTGCCATCTGTGACTGTGGCCGTGGCGCCATTGGTGAGGTCGATCGCATGAGTGACGTCGCCTCGATTATCAATTGAGCCTGCGGCACTTATGGCTACATTGCTTGCACTGAACGACGAACTGCTTCCATCAACCATGACAGCATGCTGTTCATCCCCAGTCGACGCAATCGAGCCGCCAGCCATTGCGACGCTAGCGCCGTCCTTAACAACTACCCCGTGCCTTGCCGCAAGAATATTCGTGTTGTTGATAAGGGCGTTTGAACCCGAACCCACGTAAATGCCATTGGCCTTCTCCGACGTCACACTGCTATCGCTCAAGGTGAGCGTGCTCCCGTAGTTGGGAGTGGGCACGTGTCCCGGTGATTGGGCTCCAAGTAATTCGTTAATGGCTATGCCATCGGCACCCGAGCCACTAGTCGTCACAGAAACCCCGGCCAAATTCAACGCCCCGCCGTTATAAGCAACAGCGCCGAACGAGTTGGCGCCTGTGGTTGTAACGATGGTGTTGCCAGTCGCGGAAATAGTCGAACCCTTATTCTGAGCGAACAGGCCATAGCTATTGGCGCCAGTCGTACTTACCGTAGCACCGTTCAACGTAATGGATGGCGTGTCGGGGGTAGTGTCAGCAAGATCCTGTCGCCCACTATATGCATGCACGGCATTGGACAACGTGCCGATCGTGGAAATATCTACATCGTTGGCGGTGACGCTTGCGCCAGCGCTGGCGAGAATGCCGCGGCCAAAGGTGGAACCCTCGGACACCACGCTGCCGCCATTCAACGTGACTGTGGCCTGGGAAGCAGCAGACACGACATTAGAAAGGTCACCGGTACCGCCGCCGGCTGCCGCATTTGTCAAGGCAACGTCCTGCGTGGTTACTGAAGTCCCCGCGCCATTCGCATAGATGGTCATCTTGTCACCGAGCGTGCCGGCATTGGTTACCGAGCCGCCACTTAAACTAACCTGCCCACCGTTTTCCGCTAGAACCCCATATGACCCGTTCGCCGTTTCAACTGTGGTGTTGTTCGCGGTAATGCTGGAGCCAGCCCCACTAGCATAAAGTCCATAGCCGAGACCAGCACTTAGCGTATCTCCGTCTAGAGTAATGGAAGATCCGTTCAAAGCCTCTGCTGCATGAGCGCCACTGCCGGACGTCGTAATCGTGGAGCCTGTGCTGTGCACCTCGCCATAATTGGCTTGGATGCCAGTTGAATTTTTCCCCGTGGTATTAATTGTGACGTTAGTTGCATTAATAATACCGGCGGTAGGTTCGTCTGAATCACCGGCAAGCAGGCCAGAGGCGCTTTCGCCACTGGTATTAATTGTTGTACCGTCAAGCGTTACAACCCCGGCCCCTAGCGTGGCACCGGAGCCTGTATAGGTTCGCACGCCCGACGCCAACTTACCTGATGTCGTTATGGTTCCGCCAGTAAGACTGATAGTCCCGCCGTCGAAAGCCTCGATGCCATAGCTGCCAGAACCCGACGTCGAAATTGTATTGCCTGCACCCGTTACCGCACCACCTTCACTAGCTTGAATACCCTCGCTGTATACCGCAACAGCCCTAGTTCCTGGGCCATTAGTCGTAATGCTGCTGTCGTTGATAGTAACAACACTGCCAGCCCCCACAGCCTGGACACCATGAGCCCCCCAACCCGCGCTAGCGTCGTAAGCAGTAGGGTTGGTTTCTACCTCTACCCCGTTCATAAGTATCTGGGAAGCTCCTGTCGCGAGTACACCGCGCAGTCTTGCGCCCGTCGCAGTCACAGTTCCGCCGTCAAGCGTGAAATTTGCTCCCGAACTTCCGTATACCACCCAATCGTTACTACTGTCAGCGGCATTACTGGTTGACGTCTTGCTGTAGTCTGCCCCCGAAGTCGGATCAGCTGGCACACACACTGGTGTGCAACGCAGCGTTACATCGGCGGCCCCAGCCGTACCATACGCCCCCATCAGCGCCGTTGCCAGCAGGGTCGCCTGCAGGGCGCGCGCGCCGTTGCCTTGTGGCTTAAAAGTTGCGGCCCTGGCCCCATTCGTTGCATGGCGTGTCGCCGTATTCCGCCTTGCTGTCCCGCGATTCGATACCGTGTGCATTGCTGCTCCTTGCGTCAAGATCGGTGCGCTACGACGACTTGCCCTGCGCACCACTGCTGCCGTGATCCGCGGCGGAACTTTATGTGAAACAGACGTGCGTATGCGCGCTGCCCTTCCGCCGCGGTAAAAACAAGATGCTCTGGAGGTAGGGGGTTCGGATTTACTACTTTTATGCGTGTACCGCCCCACTCGGCCCGCGCCGCCAAAACCCCTATATACGCGCCGTTACCAGCGTATTCGTAATCAGAACTTTGGAAACGCTCTCTTTTCGTTTGGAATCATATCTATTGATTAAATTTTTGTAAATTTCATTACCAAACACGTAGCATATTTAGGGGTAAACCCTAATAATTTTGACTAATTTAGGCAACATTCAGCTATTTCTATTGTAACAATAGAAACATAACATTTCTTCAATCATCATCCAATATGAGCATTCGATCCTATTTGTAGCTCTTCCTGTGCAAAAAACTTTCCACCAGATACTTTGTAGGTGTCTTCACTGGCAAAATCAGCCTGCCATCGAGGCCTATGTAACTTCTTGATTTATGTACTTAAAGGTTTAAGTAGCCTCAAGACCCTTCGATGCTCGTAGGCTTTGGATTCGTGCGTGCTGAAGATCGATCGGCCTCTTGAATTCTTCTTGTGTAGTCGAGGCGTACGCTGGAAGCGCGATGAAGGCAGGTGCGGCAGGCACGAGCAGCAGCCAGGCGCGACTTCCTGGCTACCACGGGCCTACCGGTGCAAGCCGCAGCGACGCGGCGATCCGGCTTAGCGGCCAGCTTGTTTGGCGGTGATGCCGCCCGCCATGCCCATATTGGTCTTGGGAAAATCGCTTAGCCGTACGCGAATGTCCTGTTCGGACAGGCCCGTGACTTCATGGGCCGTCTTGCTCAGGGCGGAGATCAAGGCCGACTTGAGCTCTTCGGTGCGGCCCTCGATGAAGTCGACCTCGTACATCACGGTCTTGTGGCCGTACTGGCCGCCATCCAGGTAATTCTCTTTCGGCATTTCATGCAGCATGGCGCGCACGCTTTTCAGCGGCGCGCCGATGCTGCTTACCACGGCATTGCTGGAACGCTCGAGCAGTTGCTTTTTCTGGTCGGCGGACAGGCCTTCGGTGGCATTGATAATAAGGTAAGGCATATAGAAGTCTCGTAGATTAAGGTAGGGGAACGATCGAGCCGAAGATCGGACGCCAATACACGACCAACCTCGAAATGTGTCGGGCCGTCTTCTGCCCCGACTCGCTCCATCATAATCCCCCGACTCTGGCGCAGGCACTGCGACCCCGCATTTCGGCGCTTGCTCACATAAGCAATCGGCAGCGGACGTCCCTCCAAAATTTACATAGCCCTCCACATGGCGCAAATCAAGGGTAAATACCTATTATGGAATTAATTTCCATATTGGAAAATACTTCCAATTCAAAGGCGACACAGGGGTTAAACGTGTCGCTAGCCCATTTCTAGCACCGGAAACCTTGACCGATGAGCAACATCATTGAGCGCAGCTTCAGCATATTGGAAGAACTGTCCTACCACGCGGGCTACAGGACTTTGTCCGAGATCGTGGAAAAAGTGGATATTCCACTTAGCACAGCACATCGGCTGTTGAACGATCTGGTAGCAGCGGGATATGTCCGCAAAGGCGAGCGTGACGGCGAATTCATGCTGACGATGCGAATTGCCTCGCTCGCCCTGCGACACCTGAGTGCGGGGGGCATCGTCGACGTAGCTCAGCCCATTCTGGAACGCCTGGCCGCCAGAAGCAAAGAACTGGTTCGGCTGGCAGTCGTGGACGGCGACCAGCTCATATACGTAGCCAAAGCGCAAGGTGCTACACACGGGCTTCGCTACGACCCTGAAATGGGACAGGCTGTCACGCTTTCATGCAGCGCTGCAGGGCTGGCCTGGCTTGCCACTAAAAGTGAAGAGGAAGCGTTGCGTCTGGTTGCGCAGCAGGGGCTGGGCGACCCTAAGGACTACGGGCCCGATGCGCCAGCGACACTCAAAGAATTCATGGCGCGGGTGCAAGCCACACAACAGCAAGAGTATGCATTTACGGTCAACGTCTTCCTGCCGGGGATGAACTCCATGGCAACACCGGTATTCAATGCTGGAAGAGAGGTCGTCGCCATTCTGATTGTTGCCGGGCCAATGAATCGGCTGACGGTGGATTACATGGAATCACTCAGCGGCATCGTGCTCGATACGGCGGGAGAACTATCGACCGCCAGCGCCGTGTCGCCTATTTTTCAGCGCCGCCCCAACCAGGCCCTCCCCTCCTGAAAAGCCGCCTCGGCTTCCCACAAGTTTCTTCCCCCCAATCAATACTCATATCAGAGAGACAAGTCATGACCACAACAACCAGCCGCCGAGCCTTTCTAACCTCAGTCGCCGCCGCCCCGCTCGCAAGCATTCCTTTCATCTCGCACGCCAAGCCGGCCGAACGCATCTTTAAGCTCGCGCACCCTCTTGCGGCTGATCACCCCACGAATATCCGCCTGCAACAAGCGGCTGACAGAATCGCCAAGCAAAGCGATGGTCGTTTACAGCTGCGTCTGTTTCCCAATAACCAGCTGGGCGGCGAGGTTGACCTACTGAACCAAGTCCGATCAGGCGCCGTCGAGATGTTCGTCGTCGGAGGATTGATCGCTTCCAGCGTGGTGCCCATGGCCGCGCTGGACGGCGTCGGCTTCGCCTTCAAAGACTCGGCCTCGGTCATGAAAGGCATGGACGGTGCGCTCGGAACCCTTATCCGTAGCGCGCTAACCCGAGCAAATCTCTATGCCCCATCCGTCATTTGGGATTATGGATTCCGAGAAATCACCTCGTCCTCGCGGGTCATCAAAACGGTCGCCGACATCTCGGGAATGAAAATACGCGTGCCCGGAGCGGCGGCATATGTCGACCTGTTCAAGGCACTTGGAGCCGCACCTACCAGCATTCAATTCAACGAGGTCTATCCTGCACTGCAGACCAAGATCGTCGACGGCCAGGAAAACCCGCTCGGGGTGATCGTGACCTCTAAGTTCTATGAAGTGCAAAGCTTCTGCGCATTAAGCAACCACATCTGGCAGGGGAATTGGGTGCTTATAAACGGCCGCGCCTGGCGCGGCCTTTCCGCCGATCTGCAAGAGATCATGGAAAAAAACCTCAACGAATCGGGGTTGGCGCAGCGTCAAGATCTGTCCAAGCTGGAGCAATCGTACAAAGACACGATCGTCAAAGGCGGGGTGAAGATCAATGACATCGATACCGACTCTTTCCGCAAGAAGTTGAGCTCATCAGGCTACTACAAGAATGCGCGAGCCAAGTTTGGCGACGCCGCCTGGAAGGTGCTTGAGCAGGCCGCGGGCCGAGAACTTGCATGAGCTCCTTGCCAGGTCGACCGGCCGAACCCGCCAGGGCCACCGCTTCGTGGCCGGACAAAGCCGATGCCTGGCTGGGGCGCGCAGTAGAGTTGATCGCTGCCGTGTTGATCGTGGCCGAAGTATGTCTGCTGTTCGCCGGTGTGGTCGCGCGCTATGCCCTGCATAGCCCTATCGTGTGGTCCGATGAGCTGGCTGGCGGCATGTTTCTTTGGCTTGGAATGCTCGGCGCCGTAATCGCATTACGTAGAAACGAACATTTGGCGTTCAGTGCTTTATCGCGCAATGCCGCCCCGGAAACCCGGGCCTGGCTTCAAGCGGCAATCACAGCGGTGGTACTGGTCACTTTATGCCTGATGCTGCGGCCCGCGATCGACTATGTGGAAGATGAGTCCTTTGCGACGCTGCCAAACCTGGGCGTGCCATCGAGCTGGCGAGCGTTCGGTGTGGAACTCTGCGTCGTTCTAATGCTGCTGACGATCCTATTGCAGACGGCTCGATCGGGCCGCCTGCTAGCCACCCTGATAGCCATTGTCGCACTGACCATTCTCGGTGCTGGCCTCTGGGCGCTTACGCCGTGGCTCGTACATATCGGCAACTTTAATTTGCTCATCTTCTTCGTACTGATCGTAGGAGTTGCGATTCTCATCGGGGTTCCTATCGGCTTTGCATTCGGCTTTGCGACATTGGGCTACCTTGCGCTGACCACAACAACGCCGCTGAGCGTAGTCATCAACCGCCTGGATCAGGGAATGTCGCAGCCATTGCTGCTGGCGATACCTTTGTTCGTCTTTCTGGGCTTGTTGATCGATTTCACCGGCTTTGCCAAGATGATCATCGCATTCCTGGCGGCCCTGCTCGGATTCGTTCGTGGAGGTTTGTACTACGTGCTGCTGGTGGCCATGCTCCTGGTGTCGGGGATCTCCGGCTCAAAGGTGGCAGATATGGCGGCAATCGCCCCCGGGCTTTTCCCCGAAATGCGCAAGCATGGCGCAAACGACGGCGATCTCGTCGCCTTGCTGGCCGGCTCGGCCGCCATGGCCGACACCATTCCTCCGAGTATCGTGCTTATCACCCTGGGCTCGGTGACAGGGATCTCGATCGCCAGCTTGTTCGCAGCCGGCTTGCTGCCGGCCTTGATACTCGCGTTGTTCCTGGCCATTACCATATTCGTTCGCTCACGCTCGGAACCGCCCCCACCAGAGACACGCCCGGACTGGGCACGCGTTCGCAAAACATTCATTACCGCATTGCCCGCGATGGCGCTGCCATTCGTGATCCGCTGGGCCGTCGTGGAAGGCGTGGCCACTGCTACGGAAGTCTCCACCATAGGCATTGTCTACGCGATGCTGGTCAGCGTCTTGATCTACCGACCGGTGCAATGGTCGCGCTTCTACCCCGTGCTGGTCGAGACTGCCGCGTTGTCGGGTGCAATTCTGTTCGTCATTGGCACTGCGACGGGCATGGCCTGGGCGCTTACCCAATCGGGGTTTTCTAACGACCTGGCCCATACGATGACGGCGGTTTCGGGCGGCCCGTATGGGTTTCTCGCCATTACGATCATCGTCTTTCTGCTGCTGGGCAATATCTTGGAGGGTATTCCCGCGATCCTGCTCTTCGCACCATTATTGCTTCCGGTATCTCATGCCTTTGGAATCAACGATGTGCATTACGCGCTGGTTGTCGTGATCGCGATGAGCATCGGCCTGTTTGCACCGCCTTTTGGTATCGGATTTTTTGCGGCTTGTGCAATCGGCAAGGTTGCTCCTGATGCAGCGATCAAACATGTTTGGAGATATCTGGCGATCCTGATACTTGGCCTGGTTTTCATTGCGGCTGTGGAGCCGATCTCCACGATCTTTATCAGGTGAACCTTTCGTATGGCTCTTTTAGGACAAGCGGCGCTCGCCATGTGGTGGGATATGGGCGCAGGAATGAAGCCCGAATTTGAGGACTGGCACTCGCACGAGCATTTTCCAGAGCGCCTGGGAATACCCGGCTTTCTGCGCAGTTCGCGCTGGTGCGACGCAAGCGGCGGCACTGGAGTGTTTGTTCTGTATGAACTCGAAAACCACGCCGTTTTGTCATCACCTGCATATCTCCAGCGGCTGAACAACCCCACCCCCTGGTCGCGCAAACTGATGCCACATCACAAAAACATGATGCGCAGCCAGTCGCACGTGCTGGCATCATGGGGCGGCCTGACGGCAAAGTACGCAACAACGCTCAGATTCGTGCCCGGGGCGATAGGAGACGTAACCCGTTTCTGTTCCGCGGCTCGGGCCGTACTGGAAGGGCTCGCAGCCCGTCCAGGCGTGGCCGGGGCGCACTTTCTCAAGCATGAAGCACCACCTATTGAACAAACGATCGAGCAAAAAATCCGGGGCGTTCCCGATCAGTGCGCCGAGTTCGTGCTGCTGGTAACCGCCTATGATGAGACGGCTCTGAGCGACATAACCGCCACGGATCTGAGCAGTGCCGCCCTCCGCGCACTCGGTGCCAGGGAATTACCCGCCAATGGCTATTTCGCGCTTTCGCATAGCGCACTACCCGCGGACGTCCGGTAATAACGCAAGCCCGTATGCCGACAGAAGCGGCTGACGGCAGTTCTCTCTCCCTCTTTACCGGGCGCTTGAAAATCACCACATAACGTATACTTTGGGCGCCCGCCAACCACGAAGAGGCATGGGGAACCTATGGCGCCCGGGCCGGTCAACAAAACATCGGCCGCGGACGACCGAAAAGGGGCTCCGCATGCCCTGTGGCCAGCGTTGGCAAAGCATGTAATTCGAAATGGAATAAACCTCACACCCGATACCTCCCACGGGATGGATCGCATTGCCCAACGCCGTCCCATTACGGAGCTTGAATGGACTGGAATCACGAACTGCTGCTCAGCGCCCTGTGGATACTGAAGGCCTACGCGATTACCGTGGTGCTGGCGATTGCGGCGATCTGGGGCCTGGCCCGCTACACGGTGTGGGGGCGGCAGTTCTGGAACTTGTCCGGCGCCTATTTCTCGACGCGGCGCGCCTGGCGGCCGCTGGTGGTGCTGGCGTTCATTTTGCTGCTGACCCTGGGCGCCGTACGCCTGGATGTGCTGTTCTCGTCCTGGTACAACAGCATGTACACATCGCTGCAGAAGCTCGACGAGGCCGGTTTCTGGTTCGCCATGGTGCTGTTCGCCATACTGGCCACGGTGCACGTGGTGCGCTCGCTGATCGAGTTCTATGTGCAGCAGGCCTTCACCATCCACTGGCGGGTATGGCTCAACGAGCGCATGCTGTCGCGCTGGATCGACGGCCAGACATACTACAAGACGCAGTACCTGGATCGCCCCGTCGACAACCCGGACCAGCGTATCCAGCAAGACGTGAATGTCTTCGTCACCAGCTCGCTGACCCTGTCCATGGGCGTGATCAACGCCCTGGTCTCGACTTTCGCCTTCACACTGATACTGTGGAATTTGTCCGGCCCGCTGGCAGTGCTGGGCGTGGAGGTGCCGCGCGCCATGGTGTTCCTGGTGTTCGTGTACGTGATCGTGGCCACGGTGCTGGCCATACGCATCGGCCGCCCGCTGATCAGCTTGAACTTCCTGACCGAACGCTTCAACGCCGACTATCGTTATGCATTGGTGCGGCTGCGCGAATACGCCGAGAGCGTGGCCTTCTACGCCGGCGAGAAGGTCGAGGGCGCGCTGCTGCGCAGCCGCTTCGCGCAAGTCATCGCCAACTCGTGGGCGATCGTGTACCGATCCCTGAAGTTCCTGGGCTTCAACTTCACCGTGACCCAGGCCGCGGTGGTGTTTCCCTTCATCATCCAGGCGCAGCGCTTCTTCACCAAGCAGATCAGCCTGGGCGACCTGATCCAGACCGCGCAGGCTTTCGGCCGCCTGCAGGACAATCTGTCGTTCTTCCGCAATGCGTACGACAGCTTCGCCGCGTACCGGGCCACGCTCGATCGTCTGACGGGCTTCACCACCGCCATCAGCCTTGCGCACCAACTGCCCACCCCCGACGTGCGCACCGACGGCGGGCGCGTGGCGCTGGATCTGCTGACAGTGCGCCGCCCCGACCGCCAGCCGCTGCTCGAGCGCGTCTCGCTGGAAGTCGAGCCCCACGCGCCGCTGTTGATCCGCGGCCCTTCCGGCTCGGGCAAGACCACGCTGCTGCGCGCCATCGCCGGCCTCTGGCCGTATTGCGAAGGCGGCATCATCCGGCCTGCGGACAATGTGCTGTTCCTGTCGCAGAAGCCCTACCTGCCGCTGGGTAGCCTGCGCGAGGCGCTTTACTACCCGGGGCATCCGCCCTATCTGGCCGGCCCGACCGTGCTGGACGTGGACAGCTCGAAACGCCTGCAGGAAGCCACGGTGACGCGCACACGCAACGCCGGACAGGATCTGGACGCACTGCTGGCGGCCGCCGGCCGCAGCGATGCGATCGCCCCAAGCAGCCCCTCGGGCGACGACGCGGCGCGCCAGGTGCTGCGCCAGGTGCACCTGGGCCATCTGGTCGACCAGCTCGACCAGTCGGCCGACTGGGGCCGCATCCTGTCGCTGGGCGAGCAGCAGCGCCTGGCCTTCGGCCGGCTGCTGCTGGCCCGCCCGGTGGCCGCGTTCCTGGACGAGGCCACCTCGGCCCTGGACGAAGGGCTGGAAGAATCCATGTACCATCTGGCGCGCGAACAGCTGCCCGACACCATACTGGTCAGCGTCGGCCACCGCAGCACGCTGCTGGCCTTCCACCCGCGCTGCCTCAGCATCAAGGGCGGCGGCGCCTGGGAACTGACTTAGGCCGTAGCTGACGCAGCCGGAAAACGCACGGCTGCGATATTGCCATAATGTAGCTTCGGCCCGCTGCGACAATGCGCGCCAGCGGCAAGAAGCGACTGGCTGCGGCAATGCGCTGCCGCATCAGGAAATGAACCACAGCAATAAGCGACAAGCCATTGCACCAGGAAACAAACGACTGAAATGACTTATCTGGCGATCAAACACCTGCACATCACCGCAGCCACCCTGAGCATCCTGTTCTTCGCGCTGCGCGCCTATTGGTCGGTGACCGGTTCGGCCCGGCTGCGGCTGCCCGTGGTGAAGATACTGCCGCACATCATCGATACCGTGCTGCTGGTCTGCGGCATCGCGCTGACGGTAATGCTGGGCGGCCTGCAATCGTGGATCGTCGCCAAGCTGGTGGCGCTGGTGCTGTACATAGGCATAGGCACCGTCGCGATCAAGCGCGGCAAGACCGCCGGCACGCGCGGCCTGGCGGCGCTGCTGGCGATCGCGGTGTTCTTCTATATAGTAGGCGTGGCGCTGCGCCACAACCCCATGTCGTGGCTGAGCTGAGCCTAGCCTCACTTACCACTGCCCGTAGAACACGCCTGCTTTCTTGTAGGCGTCAGTGCCCTTTTCCACTGCCGCATCGGTCACGGTGGTGCGCCGCTTCAGGCGCGTGAACCAATCGAACAGCCGCGCCCGCAGCTCGGCGCGCACGGCGGCATGCGTGGCCTCGCGGCCCAGATCCTGGAACTGGTCGGGGTCGGCCTGCAGGTCGTAGAGCTGCTCGGGCTCGTCCATCCAGTACACATAGCGCCAGCGTTCGGTGCGCACCGACCAGGCGCGCGCCGTCTGCGGCGTCTTGTGCACCAGCAGGCGCGCGCGCCGGTAGCTGTAGTCCAGCTCGGAAAACACACAGTCGCGCCAGGTGCCGGTTGCGCCGCGCAATAGCGGCAGCAGGCTGCGCCCCTCCAGCCGATGGCTGGCCTGCGGCAGGCCCAGCGCGTCCAGGAAGGTGGGCAGCACGTCGACCGATTCCATCATGCGGGCCTCGGCACTGCCGCGCGTGGCGTCGGCCTCGGTCGAGGGGTCGACCATGATGAAGGGCACGCGCTGGATGGTTTCGTAGAACAGCTCTTTCTCGCCCAGCCAGTGGTCGCCCAGGAAATCGCCGTGGTCGGCCGTCAGCACGATCAGCGTGTCGCGCATCAGGCCCGCGCCTTCCATGTATTCGAACAGCCGGCCCAGATGGTCGTCCAGCTGCGTGATCAGGCCCTGGTAGGCGGGGCGCACGGTGCGCACGCACTCGTCCGTGGCGAAACTCTGGCTTTCTTCCTGCTGGCGATAAGCTGCCACCACCGGATGCGCATCGCGCTTCTCGGCCTCGTTGCGCACCACCGGCAGGCACTGGTCGATGCCGTACATATTGTGATAGGGGGCCGGCGCAATATACGGCCAGTGTGGCTTGACGTAGCTAAGATGCAGCACCCAGGGCTCGTCGCCCATCTTGCGCATGAAGCCCAGGGCCTGATCGGTCATGTAGGCCGTTTCGGAATGCGGCTCGGCGACCAGCGCCGGATAGCGCGCATTGCGCATGTGCCAGCCGCTGACCGCCTGCCCGTGCTCGTCGCGCGCCGAGATCACGAAGTCGGTCCAAGGGTCGTTGGACACGTAGCCGTGGCGCCGCAGGTAGGCGGGGTAGCCGCTTTCCTCGCCCGGCTCGTGGTGGCCGTCGTAGCGGTCGATTTCTTCAAAGCCGCCGCTGTACAACAGGCACCCCAGTTCGGTGCCGCCGTCGATCGCCAGGCGCCGCAGCCCATCATGGTCGGGCATGACATGCGTCTTGCCCGCCAGCACCAGCTTGCGGCCCTGCTCGCGCAGGTACTCGCCCATGGTTACTTCGCCGATGGACAACGGCACGCGGTTCCAGGTGGCGCCGTGCGTGGACGGGTAACGCCCGGTGTAATAGCTCATGCGCGACGGGCCGCACACGCCCGAATTCACGAAGGCACGCGTAAAGCGTACGCCGCGTGCCGCCAGCGCGTCGATATTGGGCGTGCGGATGTACGGATGCCCGTAGCAGCCCAGATGATCGGCCCGCAGCTGATCGGCCATGATGAACAGGATGTTGCGTATGCGGCCCATCTACGATCCTTGCATATATACAGTGGGCCTCTATTTTTCCACAACGTAGCCCGAATTCTTGACTACCGGCACCCACTGGGCGCGGAAGGCCTGCAGCAACTGGGCGGTTTTGGCCGCATCGGCCACCACCGGGATCAAATTGCTTTGCTCGATCTGCTTGCTGACCGCGGGCGTGGCGACGGATGCCGCAATGGCCTTGCCCAGCATCTGCACCGTGGCGTCGGGCATGCTGGCCGGTGCGAAGAAGCCGCCCCAGCCGTAGGCTTGCAGCTTGACGCCGGCCTCGGTGAAGGTGGGCACGTTCGGGGTCAGGGTTTCGCGCTTGGGGCCCGAGGTTGCCAGGATGCGGATCTTGCCGCCCAGATGCTGCGGCGCCTGCACATCGTACGTATCGATGGCCACCGGCACGGAATTGCCGATCAGGTCGGTCAACAGCGGTGTCGAGCCGCGATAGCCGATCACCTGGCCCTTGATGCCGATCTTGCTGGCCAGCATCAGGGCGAAGAAATGCGGCAGGCTGCCGGTGGCCGGCACGCCCACATTGAATTGCTCGGGATGCGCCTTGCCCCAGGCGATGAGCCCGGCCAGATCCTTGATCGGGCTGCTGGCCGAGACCGCCACGCCGAAACGGTATTCGGTCACCATGGACACGGGCTTGAAGTCTTTCTGCGGGTCGTAGCCGATGTTCTTGTAGATTAGCGGCGCGCTCATCATCAGCGTGGGGTTGCCCAGCAGCAGCACGTTCTTGCCCTTGGGGGTGGACTTGACATAGTTGGCCGCGATGCGCCCGCCCGCCCCCGTCTTGTTCTCGACGATGATGTTGACGCCCAGCCGGTGCTGCAGCTCGTGGGCGACGATGCGGGCGGCGCGATCCGAGGCGCCACCCGGGGCGTAGCCGACGACCACGGTCAGCGGCCCGTCGAGCTTGGCCGTGGCGGCCTGCGCGGTGCCCACCGCAGCGCCCAATGCCAGCGCAGCCGCCAATGTTTTACAGAGTGTTCTTATAGCCTGCATGATTGTCTCCGGTACGGATAAAAGTCCCGCAGAGCTTAACAAGCGTCTTTTTAATTGATCTAATCAAGTATCGGATAAGCAAGGGAAATCACCAATATGAGCGAGGCCAGGCCAGACCGAACCGCACAGCGCTGCGCCCAGGGCAAGCCGCGGCGCGACGGCTCGCAGCCCGATACGCCGACTTCCTTGCGCGATATGGTGGTGTTCCGCATCTACCGTGCCTGGTCGGCCGCCAATCCGATTTTTACGCGCCTGTGCGAAGGCCGCTACCACATCACCCGCAGGGAATGGCGCATACTGGCCACCTCGGTGGTGCACGGCCGGCTCGGCTCGGCCGCCCTGGCCGAAGCCGCCATGCTCGATTCGGTGCGCACCTCGCGCACCATCACGGCTCTGTGCGAAAAAGGCTGGCTGCAGCGCCAGCGCGACACGCGCGATGCGCGCAATATTTATATAGAGGCCAGCCCGGCGGGGCTGGAGCTGTACCAGCGCATCATGCCAATCGTCGTCGAATTGAACGAGCAGATTGCCCAGGATCTGAGCGCCGAAGAGCGGCGGGTGCTGGATGTTGCGCTGGACAAGATCATGCGCCGCTCGCAATGCCTGCTGGAAGCAGAGGTCATCAAAGACCGCACGCATCGGAGCCAGGGCGGCACACGCCGTCCATAGGGTCGCCGCTGATCTGCCGGCCCGCCGATCCCTGATCTCCGATCCCAGAGCACCTGTCCCAGGGCACCTATCCCAGAGTACCTACCCCAGTGCACCGATCGCCGGCCGCGAATCTCTCACCACGTCCCCATCAGATGCTGCACCAGCAGGCTGCTGAGCGCCACCGCCATCCATACCCCGAAGCCCAGCATTACTGGCCGCAGGCCCGCCTTGGCCATGCGCCGCAGATCCGAAGACAGGCCTATGGCGGTAAGCGCGACGATGATGAGGAATTCGGCCATGAAGTGGACGATCCCGTTCAGGGATTCCGGCACCAGGCCCAGCGAACGCACGCCCGAGGCCACCAGGAACCACAGGATGAACCAGGGGAAGATGCGCGCCAGGCTGAAGTCGCCCGCGCCCTGCTTCTTGTGGCGCCAGGCCTGATACAGCGCCAGCACCAGGCACACCGGAATGATCAGCGTGGCCCGCGTCAGCTTGACGATGGTGGCGTAATCGCCCGCGGCGTGGCTGTAGCTGTAGCCGGCGGCCACCACCGAAGAGGTATCGTTGATGGCCGTACCCGCCCACAGGCCGAAGCCGGCATCGCTCATGTGCAGCCAGTGGCCCAACAGCGGGAAGCTGAGCACGGCGATGATATTGAAGATGAATATCGTGGAGATAGCGAAGGCCGTTTCGTGATCGTCGGGCTTGATGATGGGCGTGACCGCGGCAATGGCCGAGCCGCCGCAGATGGCCGTGCCCACACCGATCAGCGTCTTGAGCCGGGACGCAATGCCCAGCCAGCGGCCCAGCAGCCACGCCGACACGAAGGCAGTGGTCATGGTTACGGCCGTGACCACCAGCGACTGCGCGCCGGTGTGCGCCACTTGGCCTATGCTCAGGCCGAAGCCCAGGGCAATAATCGACCACTGCAGTATCTGCTTCGAGGCAAAGGCCAGCCCCGGCTTGAACAGCGGCGCCACCCCGAGGGCATTGCGGATGACGATGCCCAGCACGATGCCGAACACAGGCCCGCCGATAATGGGCATCTTGCGCCCCAGGAACAGGGCCGCCAGCCCCACCAGTACTGCCAGCAGCAGTCCGTAGACGCGAGGCGGATCCAGCGGCGCGCCCGAACTGCTGTGCGCGCGCCGCCGCGGCGCACGCGAGGCGCCCGACGCGATGACATGGCCGGCCGAGGCCATGACACCGGCGCCCTGCCCGCCGGCGGCGGCGCTCGCAGGCACCTCGCGCGAGGCGGCAGCCTCTATGAAAGAACAGCGGCTAGCGCCCCTTAAACAGCGTGCAAAATCCAGAAACCCTAATGACAACATAATTATTACTACTCATTTGTATATGACTCATAGTGATTTTAGGGTTCTCATCAGTATAAAAAAATTCATAAATATTTATTTGTGGAATAAAATAAATTGATGATTGCGATCACCCTCAAGCAGCTCGAAACCTTCATCGCCATCGAAGCCAACGGCAGCGTGCGGGCCGCCGCACAGCAGTTGTTTCTGACCCAGCCGGCGGTCAGCATGGCGCTGGCGGAACTCGAGCGCCATATCGACGCGCCGCTGTTCGACCGCGAACGCGGGCGGCTGCGCCTGAGCGCCCGCGGCAAAGAGCTGCTGCCCGTGGCGCGGGAAATCATCGAGCGCGTGCACGAAATGCTGCGCCCGCCAGGCAGCGAGCCCGCCGCCCTGAGCGGCCAGCTGCGGGTGGGCGCCAGCAATACCGTGGGCAATTACCTGGTGGGCGAACTGCTCGGCCCATACATGGCCGCCCACCCCGCGGTCGCGCTGACGCTCAGCGTCGAAAACACCGACACCATTGTTTCGGGGCTGCTGGAGCACCGGCTGGACGTGGGCTGCGTCGAAGGCCCGGTGCATCACCCGCAGCTGGATGTGCTGCCCTGGCGCGAAGACAATATGGTGGTCTGCGCCGCGCACAATCACCCTCTTAGCAGCCTGCCGCGGCTTGCACCGCGCCACTTCAAGGGCGCCAACTGGATACTGCGCGAGCCGGGATCGGCGATGCGGGCGCTGGCCGAACAGGCCATGAATTCGCTGCCGCCGGGCCGCATCGTGCTGGAACTGGGCCAGGTCGAGGCCATCAAACAAGCGGTGATCGCCGGCATGGGCATCGCCTGCCTGCCCTCGGAAGCCACCGTCGACGCGGCGGCGGCGGGGCGCCTGAAGATTCTGGAAACTCCGTTTCTGGATCTGCGCCGGCGCCTGTCGCTGCTGCTGCACAAGTCCCGCTACCGCGGCATGCTGATCGAAGCCTTCGCCACCAGCCTGGGCATAGGCGCGGCGGCACCCGACGAACATACCCCACCCGAAGCCGGCTAAGACAAATTGAGGCAGGCCAAGGCCCAGGCATAGTTTCCGGCCGAGTGCCGCGGCGCGGTTGATGCAGGCATCGTGGGCTACACTGACAGGCTCTCGGGCGCCACCGTGCAGGCGGCGCCCGCAACCGTCTGCATCCGCACCATGAACCAGCTCGAACTTTTCCCGGCCCCGGACGCCACCCTGGCAAACAAGCGCAGCGCAGCCCGCAAGACAGCCGCCGCCGCGCGCCGCAAGACCGCCGCGCAGGCTCGCCCGCGTACCGGGCAGGCCGAGGCCGAGGCTGCGACAGTGGCAGCCGCAGCCGGTTCAAAACGGCCGGCGCGCAAGCGCCCGGCAGGCCAGGTTCAAGACGCAGTCAAGGCCGCGGCACTGGCCATGGCCAAGGCCGAAGCGCTTGCGCAAGAGCAGGCCGCGGCGTCGGCATCGGCCCCGCCCGTCTACGAAACCGTAGCGCTGGTGCTGCAGGGCGGCGGCGCGCTGGGCGCCTACCAGGCGGGCGTCTTCCAGGGGATGGCCGAGGCGGGCATCATGCCCAACCGGCTGTCCGGCATTTCCATCGGCGCGCTCAACACCGCCATCATCGCCGGCAACCCGCCCGGACAGCGCGTCGAAAGGCTGCATGAGTTCTGGGAAACCATCTGCCGCCCGAATCTGGGTACGGCCTACCCCTTCATCGAACAAAGCCTGTTCAACCTGAACGACACCGTGCGCCAGGGCATGAGCGCCCTGCACGCACTGAGCGCCGTGGTCGACGGCCAGAGCGGATTCTTCCGGCCGCGCTTTCCGCCGCCCGCGTTCGCGCTGGCCAGCGATCCCACCCAGGCCAGCTATTACGACACCACGCCGCTGCGCGACACACTGTTGCGCCTGTGCGACTTCGACCGCATCAATTCCGGCGAAATACACGTGTCGGTGGGTGCGGTCAATATACGTACCGGCAACTTCAAATATTTCGACAATACCCGCGAAAAGCTGCGGCCCGAGCACTTCATGGCCTCGGGCGCCCTGCCGCCCGCCTTCCCGGCAGTGGAAATCGACGGCGAATTCTATTGGGACGGCGGCATGGTGTCGAACACCCCGCTGGCCGACATCCTGAACACGCGACCGCGCACCGACACGCTGGTATTCCAGGTCGACCTCTGGAGCGCCCGCGGCCGGCTGCCCGCCAATATGGGCGAGGTGACCGACCGCATGAAGGACATCCAGTATTCCAGCCGCACCCGGCTGATCACCGAACACATGCGCTGGACCCAGCACCTGCGCCACATGCTGCGCAACGTACTGGAACACGTGCCGCCCGAGGCCCGGCAAAACGACCCCTACTGCAGGCTTGCCGAACAATTCTCGTCCAGCAAGCGCTACAACGTGCTGCACCTGATCTACCGCGACCAGCCCTACGACCAGCATTACAAAGACTATCAATTCGGCCTGCCGACGATGCGCCAGCGCTGGGACGCCGGACTGCAGGACATCCGCCAGACGCTGGCCCGGCCCGGCTTCCTGGACATGCCCGACAACGACTCCGGGTTCATCACCCACGACGTGCATCGCGAAGAGATCGAGCAATCGATGCTCGACAACAGCGTCGGCTGATGCTCCCGGCCATCTGCGCCCCTGCATTGAGATAAGGCATCGGAGTACCACGGCCCTTGCGTTGCCGCAGCGCAACATCAAAGCTGCCTGGTCTCTATCTGCATGGCTAGATAATGCCTCCGCAGTAGTTGCCTAGTCAATTAGTTCGCGCTAGAATTCAGTTCATGGCACAGAACACCCTTCCCCCCTTTCCCGCGCAGCCGCCGGGCGACGGCGCCGTCGCGGCCGACAAGGCCGCGGCGTCCGCCGGCTGCCGTTTCTATCATCCCGACGGCTACACCCTGTGCCAGCAGGACAACATCGGCTACATCCTCAAAACGGTCTACGCATCCATCAACCGCATGATCGACCAGGGCGTGGCGCCGCTGGGCCTGACCGCCATGCAATGGAAGCCCATGGTGCTGATCAGCAGCCGCAAGATCGACACGCCCGCCGAACTGGCGCGCGCCGTCAATGTCGACACGGGCGCCATGACGCGCACGCTAGACCGTCTGGAAGCCAAGGGCTTTCTTACGCGCCATCGCAGCCAGACCGACCGGCGCGTGGTCAAGCTGGAACTCACCCGCAGCGGCCACGACGTGGTGGCGGGCATACTTCCGGCGGTCGCGCATACCCTGAACACCCATCTTTGCGACTTTTCCCGACTAGAGGTCGATACCCTCATCAGCCTGCTGCGGCGCATGGAAGCCAACGGCGCCTGTGGCAACCCGCAGCCGGAACCGGAACGCGACGCGCCCCACTGACACAGAGCCGCCCTTTCCAAGCCAGGCCGCATACGACAAGACAAGCGTGGCAGGCACAAGCTCCCGCCAATCATTGCCTAGTCAGATACGAACTTAACAATTACTTTCAGCTAAATGTCAGCATGAAACCCCTGCTATCAATATCCGCCATAGTGCTGCTTACCGCGCTTACCGGTTGTGCGACCATCAATCCGGGCAATCCGGCGCTCAATGAAATCCAGGGCGCCAAGATCGGGTTGCAAGACACGGCCATCGCCTGGCCCACCGAGCAATGGTGGCACCGCTACCAGGATCCGCAGCTGAACCAGCTGATCGACGAAAGCCTGCGCAACAGCCCCACGCTGGCCGCGGCCACGGCCCGGCTGGCCGTCGCCAATGCCGCGGTCAGCAGCGCGCGCGCAGTGCGCCTGCCGCAGCTGGACGCCACCTACAACAACACGCGCGAGCGCTTCTCGGAAAACTACATCTACCCGCCCCCCTACGGCGGCGCCATGTACACCGACAACAGCCTGGAGCTGAAGCTCGGCTTCGACCTGGATTTATGGGGCAAGAACCGGGCGCGCTATGCCGCCGCCCTGTCGCGCGCCCAGGCCAGCCAGGCCGATGCGCAGATGGCCCGCAATACGCTGATCAGCGCGATCACGCAAAGCTATTTCAACCTGCAGGACGCGCTGGCGCAG
This sequence comes from Candidimonas nitroreducens, assembly GCF_002209565.1. Classification (GTDB taxonomy): domain Bacteria; phylum Pseudomonadota; class Gammaproteobacteria; order Burkholderiales; family Burkholderiaceae_B; genus Candidimonas; species Candidimonas nitroreducens. The sequence continues at coordinate 255,018 of NZ_NJIH01000009.1, read as the reverse complement.
CATGAAGTGATCGCGCGCATGGTCAAGCAACTGCAGGACGTGGCCAAGATCACGCAGCAGCGCGTGCAGGCCGGCCTGGACACCGAGGTCGAACTGAAGCAGGCCGAATCGGCGGTATCGGCGGCCAAGGTGCAACTGAGCCAAGCCGACACCAACGCCGATCTGCTGCGCCACCAGTTGGCCGCGCTGGCCGGCCAGGGGCCCGAACGCGGCACGAGCATTCATCGCGCCAAGCTGGCCGCCGTGCCCCAGGGCGTTCCGGCCGAGCTGCCGCTCAGCCTGTTGGGCCGCCGGCCCGATGTGGTCGCCGCAAAACTGCTGGCTCAGGCCAGCGGCAGCGAAGTCTCGGCAGCCAAGGCCGAGTTCTACCCCGACGTGAACCTGTCGGCCTTTGCCGGCTTCTGGTCGCTGGGCATGGGCTCGCTGCTGAAGGATGGCAGCAAGGTCTATGGCGCCGGCCCGGCCATCACGCTGCCCATTTTCCACGGCGGTGCGCTGAACGCTCAACTGAACGCCAAGCGCTCGGAGCGCGACGTGGCCGTCGCCAATTACAACCAGACCGTGCTGACCGCGGTGCGCGAAGTGGCCGATGCCAGCACGTCCATACGCGCTTTGCAGCAACAGATCGCCGACCAGCATGCCAGCTACCAGTCGATCTCGGCCGCCTACGATATCGCCGTGCAGCGCTACCGCTCGGGCCTGGGCAACTACGTGCAGGTACTGCTGGCACAGAACGAAGTGCTCAAGCAGGCCATACTCGATACCGACCTGAAAGCGCGCGCCTACAACCTGGACGCCCAGCTCGCCACCGCGCTGGGCGGCGGCTACGCGGCTGCCGGCAATGACGCCGCCGCGGGCCACGCGGCCGCCAAGGGCGCCGCGCCTGCCCCCGCGCCCGCCGGCATACCTGCCGGCACAAGCGCTGCGACCGTCGGCAAGGCCGACGCCGCCGCCCGCGCCCACGCCACCAAAGACTGAAGCAACACGACTCACGGAAACACGAGATAGTCATGACTACCGAAAGCAAACCAGCTCCCAAACGCAAACGGCTGCTGCTCACCGCGGCCCTGATCTTCATCGCCATCGGCATCTGCTACGCCATCTATTGGTTCGTGGTGGCCTCGCACTACGAATCCACCGACGATGCCTACGTGCACGGCAACCTGGTTCAAGTCACCTCGCAGATCGCCGGCACCGTGGTGGCCATCGACGCCGACAACACCCAGACCGTCAAGCGCGGCCAAACGCTGGTCAAGCTCGACCCGATCGACTCCCGCGTCGCGCTCAAGCAGGCCGAGGCCGCGCTGGCGCAGACGGTGCGGCGCACGCGTACCCTGTTCGTGCAGAACGACGCGCTGAAAGCCGACATCGCCATGCGCCAGGCCGACGTAGAGCGCGCCCAGGTCGACCTGAGCAAAGCCCAGAGCGACTTGAAGCGGCGCCAGATGCTGGCCAAGTCGGGCGGCGTCAGTGGCGAAGAAATCCTGCACGCAGCCACCGCCGTCAAGACCGCCGAATCGGCCCTGGCGCAGACCAAGGCCGCCCTGGCCGCCTCGAAAGCCAAGCTGGAAACCAATCTGGCGCTGACCGCCGGCACCACCATCGCCCAGCACCCGGACGTGCGCCAGGCCGCTGACCGCGTGCGCGACGCCTGGCTGGACAATGCCCGCACGGTACTGCCCGCCCCCACCGATGGCTCCGTGGCGCAGCGCTCGGTGCAGGTCGGCCAGCACGTCGCCCCCGGCACGCCGCTGATGACCGTCATCCCCTTGCAGCAAGTATGGGTCGAGGCCAACTTCAAGGAAGGGCAGATCACCAAGATGAAGCCGGGCCAGGAAGTCAAGCTGACCGCCGATGTCTACGGCAGCGACGTCACCTACCATGGCCATATCGAGGGCATCGCCGCCGGCACCGGCAGCGCTTTCGCGCTGCTGCCCGCCCAGAACGCCAGCGGCAACTGGATCAAGGTGGTACAGCGGGTGCCGGTGCGCATTGCGCTCGATCCCAAGGAGCTGGCCGCGCACCCGCTGCGCGTAGGCCTGTCCATGGTGGCCGAAGTGCATCTGGTCGAGCCCGACCAAAAGCCCGCCGCCCAGAACGCCGACACATCGAAGTTTGAAACCGACGTCTTCGCCAAGAACACGCAAGGCGTCGACGCCCTGATCGACAAGATCATCAAAGAAAACCTGGGATCATGAGCGCTGACGACTCCCGAGCCGCCAAACCCGCGGCGCGCCCGCCCGCCGCGGGCCATGCGCCCCTGACCGGCAATGCGCGGGTGTTCGGCACCATCGCCCTGTCGGCCGCGGTGTTCATGAACGTACTGGACTCTTCGATCGCCAATGTGTCGATACCGACCATCGCCGGCGACCTGGGCGTCAGCGCCACCCAGGGCACCTGGGTGATCACCTCGTTCGCCGTGGCCAACGCGATCACCGTGCCCCTGACCGGCTGGCTGACCCAACGCTTCGGCCAGGTGCGCCTGTTCGTGCTGTCGACCCTGCTGTTCGTGCTGGCCTCCTGGCTGTGCGGCTTTTCGTGGTCGCTGGAATCGCTGGTGGCCTTCCGCGTCATCCAGGGCGCGGTGGCCGGCCCGATGATTCCGCTGTCGCAGACGCTGATGCTGGGCAGCTACCCCAAAGAAAAAGCCGGCATGGCGCTCGCCCTATGGTCCATGACCGTGCTGGTCGGGCCGGTGGCCGGGCCGCTGCTGGGAGGCATGATCTCCGACAACTACAGCTGGCCCTGGATCTTCTACATCAACGTGCCGGTAGGCCTGATCGCCGGCTGGGCCTCGTGGCAGATCTACAAGTCGCGCGACTCGGTGCGCGTCAAGCGCCCCATAGACAGCATCGGCCTGACCCTGCTGGTCGTGTGGGTCGCCGCGCTGCAGCTGATGCTCGACAAGGGCAAGGAACTGGACTGGTTCGCCAGCAACACCATCGTCATCCTCGCCGTCGTTGCCGTGATTGCATTCGTGTTCTTCGTGATATGGGAACTGACCGCCGTACACCCCGTGGTGGATCTGACACTGTTCACGAACCGCAACTTCACCTCCGGCACGGTGACCATCTCGGTGGCCTATGGCGTGTTCTTCGGCACCGTGGTGCTGCTGCCCTTGTGGCTGCAGGCCACGCTGGGCTATACCGCCACCGATGCCGGCATCGCCTCGGCGCCGGTGGGCATATTGGCCATCGTCTTCTCGCCCATCGTCGGCAAGATGCTCGCCAAGCACGACCCGCGCTATATCGTCACCACGTCGTTCCTGATCTTCGCGCTGGTCAGCTACATGCGCGCCGACTTCAACACCGAAGTCGACATCTACACGGTGATGGTGCCCACCTTCATCCAGGGTGCGGCCATGGCCATGTTCTTCATCCCGCTGACCACCATCACGCTCTCGGGCCTGGATCCGCACCGCGTGCCGGCGGCCGCGGGCCTGACGAACTTCGTGCGGCTCATCTTCGGCGCCTTCGGCACGTCGATTACCACCACCCTGTGGGAAAACCGCGCCGCCCTGCACCACGCGCAGCTGACGGAAATCGCCCGTCCCGGCAAACCCGCCTTCGACGCGGCCATGTCGGGCCTGGGCGGCAAAGGCCTGGATCAGGCACAGTCGGCCTCGCTGATCAACGGCCTGATCGACCAACAGGCCTTCACCATCTCTGCCACTGACATCTTCTACGCATCGGCCATCATCTTCCTGGCTCTGATCGTCCTGGTCTGGTTCGCCCGCCCGAAGAGAATGAGCGGCGGCGGGGAAACAGCGGCGGCGGCGCACTGAGGGCCGAAGCCCCGGCGGGAGCACGGCGGCTTGCGCAGCGCAGCCCGCCTGGGGTAGTTCGCGCAGGATGGTTTGCGCCTAGCGTGACCCGCGCGTGGCGGCCTGCATGAAGGGCGTGCATGAAGGGCCTGCATGAAGGGCCTGCGGTATGGGGCGCCCCGATGGGCGCCCCGCTTCATTATCGGCCCTGCGCCTTCAGCTTCGCGTCCAGGCGCGGATAGACCCGCCGGGCGTTGCCTTCGAAGATCTGGAAACACGCTTCGGGCGACAGGCCCGAGGCCTCGACGTAATGCCTGGTGTCGTCGAAGTTGCGCCCCGTGTCCGGATCGATGCCGCGCACGGCGCCGATCATTTCACTGGCGAACAAGATGTTGTCGATGGGGATGACATGCGTCAGCAAATCGATGCCCGGCTGGTGATACACGCAGGTATCGAAAAACACGTTCTTCAGCAAATGCTCTTGCAGCCGCGGCTTGCGCAATGCCTGCGCCAGGCCTCTGAAGCGCCCCCAATGATAGGGCACGGCACCGCCGCCGTGAGGAATCACGAAGCGCAGCGTCGGAAAATCGCGGAACAGTTCCGAATCCAGGCACTGCATGAAGGCAGTCGTATCGCCGTTCAGATAATGCGCGCCGGTGGTGTGGAAGCAGGCATTGCAGCTCTGGCTAACGTGTATCATGGCCGGCACGTCGTACTCCACCAAGGCCTCGTACAAGGGATACCAATAGCGATCGCTCAAGGGCGGGCTGGCCCAATGGCCGCCCGAAGGATCCGGATTCAGATTCACCGCGACATTGCCGTATTCCTCGACGCAGCGCCGCAGCTCGGCGATGCAGCTAGAAGTCTCGACCCCCGGGCTCTGCGGCAACATGGCCGCGGGCGCAAAATGCTGCGGGAACAACGACGACACCCGAAAGCACATCTCGTTGCAGATAGCCGCCCAGGTGGACGACACCGCATAGTCGCCGATGTGATGCGCCATGAAAATGGCGCGCGGGCTGAAGATCGTCAGATCGTGCCCGCGCTCGCGCATAACGCGCAATTGATTGCTTTCGATCGCCTCGCGGATCTCGTCGTCGCTGATGCGCAATTCCGAGGCCCTGGGCATGGGCGCCGCGCCGCGCACCGCGTCTATCTGGCGCATGCGCCATTGTTCCAGCGCCGCAGGGGCGGTGGTGAAATGTCCGTGACAATCAATAATCATGCTCAAGATCCTTACGTCCTGTTTCTACAAAGCCGAGGCGCTGAAGCGTACGCGGGCGCATGCGCCCCCCGGGCGGCCCCCTTGCGGGAAGCCGCCCCCATGCGCAGCTCCGTGCGCAATGCGTGGTGTCAGTTTGCCGTGATGCCGGCGCTGTGTATGACGTCGCCCCAGCGACGCGTTTCCTCTTGCAGGAACTTCTTGAACTGTTCGGGGCTTTGCGGCTCGACAACCGCACCCAGCCTGGCCAGACGCTGCCGTACCGTAGCGTCGTCAAGCACCTTCAGAATGTCGCGGCTAAGCAGCGAAACCACCGGTGCGGGGGTTTTGGCCGGCACCAGGAATCCCCACCACACCGTTACCTCGAAGCCCTTCAGGCCCGCCTGTGTAAACGTGGGCACCTCGGGCAGCGAGGCAATGCGCGCCGGCGCGGCAACCGCCAATGCCCGCAGCTTGCCGGCCTTCACATGCGGGGCCGCCTCCAGAGGATTGATCATCATGAAATCCAGGCGGCCGCCGATCAGATCCGTAAGCGCCGGGGCGCCGCCCTTATAAGGAACGTGCTGCGCCTGGAAGCCCGCGTCGCGCTTGAGCAGCTCGCCCGCCAGGTGGCCCGAACCGCCCACCGCCGCCGAGCCGTAATTCATGGCCCCCTTCTTGCTCTTGGCCCCTTGTATGAACTGGCTCAAAGTCTTATACGGAGACGCGGCGGGCACCACCAGCACCAGCGGCGCATAGCCCACCTTCGCCACCGGGGCCAGATCCCGCAAGGGCGCGAACGGCAGCTTCTTGTTCAGCCACGGGTTGGTCGTCAAGCCGTTCGCCCCCAGCAGCAAGGTGTAGCCGTCGGCCGGCGCGCGCACCACCTCGTACGTGCCGATGTTCGCCTGATCGCCCGGCTTGTTGCTGACCAGCACCGGCTGCCCAAGCAGCTTCGACAGCGGATCCGCCACGACACGGGCCACGCTGTCCACCGCGCCGCCCGCCGTGAACGGCACCACAATCGTAAGCGGCCGCGATGGAAAAGTATCCGCCTGCGCCTGAGCGCCCACCATGAACATCGCGCATGCCGACGCGGCAAGCCGCGGGATCACGGCTCGCCAGATAGCGCCGCGCCGAATAGGTTCAAGTACCGTTCCATTAGTCATCGCTGTCTCCTTTCCTGTCGTATGTCCCGTGTCGATGAGGGCGGTACCTTGCGCAACCCCCATTCCCGACGGTTATACTGAGCCGCGAAGCCGCTGGTCAAATATATATTTCCGGAGGGTTTTCATATAAAAATCGAATACATAGGCCTGCGCCAGCTGCGCTACTTCGTGGCCGTCGCCGAAGAACGGAACTTCACGGCAGCCGCGCAACGCCTGAACATCAGCCAGCCACCGCTGAGCATGCAGATCAAGGCCCTGGAAGAAGCGCTGGGCGTGCACCTGTTCGATCGCACGCACCGCCGCGTCCGGCTCACCGAGGCCGGAGCAGTATTCCTGGAACAGGCACGCCTGACCCTGGGCCAGTTGGACAGCGCCGTACAGCTCACCAAACTGGCCGTCCAAGGAGGAACCGGGCTGCTGCGCGTCGCCTTCACCGGATCCGTCCCGCTGGTTCCCGGCTTCGCGACACTGGTTCGAACTTTCCGCGAAGGATTCCCGCACGCGCGCCTGCACATCGAGCACATGCCCACCGGGCCGCAGCTGCAGGCCCTGGAAGAACGCCACATCGACGTCGGGCTGCTGCGCCCCGCGCCGCAGTTCCAGCCTCCGCCCCACCTGCAACTCACCCCATTCTGGCGGGACGAATTGCGCGTCGTCGTCCCCACCGACCACTTCCTGGCGAAACGCAAAGGCAGAATCGCGATCGAAGATCTTGCCGCAGAGCCCCTGATCCTGTTTCCGCGCGACATCAGCTGCGGGCTCCATGACCAGACCATGCAATTGTTCAACAAGGCCGGACTGGTGCCGAGAATTGGCCAGGTGGCGCGCGAAGGCACCGCCATCGTAGGCCTGGTGGCAGCCGGAGTGGGCATCTCGCTGCTGCCCGACGCCTACGCACGGCTACGCACCGAGGGGGTGCTCTACAAGCGGCTGCAGGCCGATGCGACCAACTGCCCCCTGTTCCTCGCCCACCGCCGCGACCAGCCCGGCAGCCTGACCCAACGTTTCATAAAATTGGCGCAATCCCTGATCGCGGGCAAAGCCGCGCGGCGCTGAGATGGCGATGCATGTGGCCGCCTTGCCGAAGGGAAACGGCGCTCTGAAACGGCAGTGAGTTGTGCGGCTGCCCGAGAGCCCGTCGAGCTACGCCTGTAGCGGCGCGCAGCACAGTCCCGCCACCCAGGGGCTGCGTTTGCACGGCCCCTGAATTCTTGCTATAGTTTCGCTTCTTTAATTCCCCGATAGCTCAGTCGGTAGAGCGACGGACTGTTAATCCGCAGGTCACTGGTTCGAACCCAGTTCGGGGAGCCAAATAAATCAAACACTTAAGCCAATTCTTCGGAGTTGGCTTTTTGTTTCTTGGCGCTGTGTACCCTCTGTGTACCCCTGAAAGTTCAATTTCGGTTGGCTAGAAAACCACACCCGCGAACATTTTTCGGGCTCTACCCCATTAACAATGGGATGGACGCCCCTACCTGAAGCCGCACGGCATCGAGCTGCCCTAAAGTGAGGGTGTCAACACTCACTGCATCTCAGGGGGGCGTCCACCATGAAGATTACGACGGTCGGCATCGACACCTTGCAAAGAACGTATTCCAGGTTCACGGCGCGGATGCGCGGGGCAAGGTGGTTCTACGCAAGCAACTGCGACGTGATCAGATAACGGCGTTCTTTGCCAATCTGGAGCCGTGTCTCATTGGCATGGAAGCTTGCGGCAGCGCCCACCACTGGGCCCGTCAGTTGCAGGCTTTGGGACATACGGTCAAGCTGATCGCACCACAATTCGTCAAACCCTACGTCAAGAGCGATAAAAATGACGTCGCCGATGCCCAGGCGATCTGTGAAGCGGTCGGTCGGCCCACGATGCGGTTTGTACCTATCAAGAGCATTGATCAGCAGGCCGTGTTGTCGCTACACCGGGCACGTCAGGGATTCATCAAGGCGCGAACCGCCCAGGCCAACCAAATCCGGGGCCTACTGGCAGAGTATGATCTGGTTGTGCCTCAAGGCATTAGCTACATCCGGCAACGAGTGCCCGCGCTGATTGAGGATGCAGCCAGTGAGGTGCCAGGTATGTTTCGGGCGCTCGTGGAACGGCTGCTGGAGCACTTGAGGCTGCTGGATCGGCAGGTCGACAAGATTGAGATTCAGATCAAGGCCTGGCACCGAAGTGACCAGGCGAGCCAGCGGCTTGAGCAGATTCCGGGCATTGGGCCATTGACCGCCACAGCAATGGTGGCCACAGTGGGAGATGCTCGCAACTTCAAGAGCGGACGGGAGCTTGCCGCATGGCTTGGGCTGGTGCCCAGGCAACACTCCAGCGGCGGCAAGCCTACGTTACTTAGTATCAACAAGCGGGGCGACGTCTACCTGCGAACGTTGCTGATTCACGGGGCCCGATCACTTGCCTATAGCATTGGCAGAAAGGCGCCTCCCGAACACTGGCTCTGTAAGCTGATCCATCGACGGGGCACGAACATCGCCGTGGTAGCCCAAGCGAACAAGACGGCCAGGATAGTCTGAGCGGTGCTGTTTTATAACCGCCGCTTCCAGCCCGACCATGTGGTCGGTGCAGCGAACGTGTAGCCTGACCCGCTCACCCTATATACATCATCAACACGCAGCAGATTTCACCTCACCGATTGCTCAGGCGATCACGACATTGATGGCAAGACAGGTTAGATCGTGGTTGGTAAAGCCCGTTTCCCCCGATGCGACAACGATTCGCGTGTTAACGATGGGGGCGCCAGCCAGCAGATTCCATCAGGGACAGTGGAGAAATACCACACCGAAAGTCCGAATGTACGGCTGCAATCTCTTCCTTCGACCCATCATCGAAATGAAAGCTTGGCAAACCGGGGGCGTCCATGTACGGCGACCGGGATTCCGCCCTCACCTTCTTTGAGCACCGCAACAATCTGGCTTTCGGTAAATCTGCTTTTCTTCAAGGGAGTCTCCGACTCTAGGAGGCTCCGAAATTCTACTGGCTATCGTCTACTACTCTCTGGGGGAGCTTACGGCACCCACTAAGCGCGTCAGTTCTTCGAACTCATGCGCCAGATCGACAAAGCGACCGACGCTGCGATGAATCTACATGTCATCCTCGACAATAGTTCCACGCACAAGACCGCCAAAGTGAAAGCCTGGCTTGCCAAGCACCAGCGCGTCAAGCTGCACTGCACGTCGACGAGCGCCTTGTGGCTGAATGCTGTCGAGCGATGGTTCGCAAGCCTCGAGCGCAGAGCGCTGTATCGGGGCGTCTTCGGCAGCGTGCAGGGATCGCGCGAGTCGATTCGACAGTTTATTGATGCTCATAATGCATATGGGGCAAAGCCATTCCGTTGGACAAAGCATGCCGAGGTCATTTTGGCCAAGTTTGAGCGGGTCAAACAGAGCATCGCTCGTAAGAATCTAAACTAATCAAACACGACACTAGCTGCGGCTTTTTTATGCATGGATCATGGCGATGGAACGCGCGCCGATAAAGATTATCGGCAGAAACTTCATTTCAGGCTATCGATCAGCAGTCTCGGTGAGCTTAGACTCGTAAACGCGCCAACCGGCATGTATGCCTGAAAACTGGGTTATTCAGCACCAACTACGTATTTCTACGCGTGCGCGTAGCTGCCAACCCCACACGTTCGCTATCCCACACCTCACCCTGCATAAGCTGTTCCGAAAGCCCAGCCTTGGCGATTTTCCCAGTCGTGGTCTCGGGCAGACTGTCGACAAAGGCGATGTATCTGGGCACCATGAAATGCGGCAGATTCTCATCTGCGTGCTTGAAAACTTCCTCTTCAGTAGCGGTCGACCCCGGAGCGCGAACCACTGCCGCCAAAATCTCGTCTTCCGACAATTCGGATAGTGCAGCGACTACTGCTGCAAGCAGCACACCTGGATGAGACATCAACGCGCGCTCAACCTCGAAAGCAGATACGTTCTCTCCCCGGCGCCGCAGTGCGTCTTTTTTGCGGCCGGCAAAATAGACGAAACCGTCGGTATCCTGCCAAGCGAGATCACCCGTGCACCACCATCCATTACGCACCATGGCAAGTGTTGCTTCCGGCTTATTCAGATAACCTAACGTTATAATGCCTGGCTCTTTAGGGCGATAAACCATCTCACCGATCACACCCGGCGACACACGCCATCCATTCTCATCGTGAATTTCGACAATGCTGGTCGGCGTGGGATAACCCGCCGAGGCAAGCTTCCGATGATAGTGACGATTGCTGAGGATTCGCTTCGTTTCGGTATTGCCGTAGGTCTCCAACAAATGCACGCCGAACCTGCGCTCGAAGGCAATCATCACATCAGGTGGGCAAGGTACCGAGTTCCCGATCCGGACGCGATGAGCACGATCGGCATCAGACGGTGGTTGCGCGACCAGCATATGCAGCATCGTTCCTAGTAAGGCGACCTGTGTCGCGCCCAACTCCGCCGCATCCTTCCAAAACCTACGGGCCGAAAAACGGCGAGACAGCGCAACCTTTGCTCCCGATTGCAACGCAGCCAGCACCGTCGACCATGCCGCGTTCGCGTGAAAGAGCGGCAAACACGTAAACATCACGTCATCGGATTGAATGCCGTAAGCTTCTGCTGCTTCCCTACCCTGCGTGATCGCGTGTTTATCGCACACCATTACGCCTTTTGAAACCCCCGTCGTCCCCGAGGTAAGCATCACCGCACCGAGCTCGTAGGCCGAGCGCTGGTACTCTGGCATTTGAACGCCTATGCCCCCCTCCAAAAAAATCTCCCAAGAAAGCGCACGCCAGCTTTCACTATTGGGCAGCGCCTGCGAGGGATCGTGATCCATAATCACTAGAAGTTCGATCTTGTGATCGGTGCCGTCCATTGCGGACAGGAGATTCGGCAACAGATGTGACTCGACGACAACATAACGCGCGGCGATGTCCACTAATACCTGACGCAGAATTTCCCCTCGGTACTCTGGATTCAACGGGACATGTACCCCTGCTGCCAACGCCGTTCCGAACCACGCCGCAAAGAACTCGAGCCGATTCTCGACCATCATTGCAACGCGATCGGCGATCTGGCCACCAACCACGGACAATGCACGGGCAAATGTGCGCGAATGCTCCAGCGTTTGCGAGTATGTCCATTCCTGGCCCTCAAAAGCGACAAATGGAAGCGACCCAAGGGCCTCGGCACGCGCTGTCAGGAGCCCTGCGATCGTGCAGTTCTCATCGAAGGGAGTCTGGGGGAGGTGTTGCATGAATATTTCTCGGGTACAAATATTTAGATATGCGATTCAATCGTGAAAAAAAATGGGGAGCTGGAGCCCTTCCGGCATCTTCTGAAAACGCAATGCTACCGTTTTCCCAATCAATGGCGGCGCCTTGGCGTCATCAAATAGGGACAGAATGCGAGTTCCTTCATCTAGCTCCACCATGCATAAGATGTACGGAATCCAGGACTGCACGGCGGCGTGCACTGCGTGCTGAACCTTCGTGTAGCTATAGAGAACTCCTTTTCCAGAGGCAGGAACCCAGTCAATATTCATAGACTGGCACTTGCCACACACATCGGAAGGCGGATGCCATATATGTCCGCAGTGTTGGCAACGCTGCACTAGCAGTTTCCCGCTGGCGGCTCCCTGCCAAAACATTTGAACGGCACCACTCGCCTCTGGCAGGATGACGCTTTTGGCGGATACGCTCTCATCAGCGGGCAGCATTTTAGATTCACGCATCGGCGTCTCCCAATAGCACGGAACCATTACCCACCGTGTAAAAGCCGACCTGGGCACCAGCGACCTGGTTGACAGATTCGCCTCTCATTTGACGCACCACCTCAAGCAGATTGTTGATGCCGTGCAAATAGCCCTCCGATAGCAGGCCGCCGTGAGGATTGGTGGGCAGTTTCCCCTGGATCCCCAGTTGTCCCGTCCTTGCGAACTCAATGGCTTCTCCTCGACCGCAAAAGCCATAATCCTCGAGTGCCATCAACACCATGACACTGGTCGCATCATAAATAGCAGCGACATCTACGTCCTCTGGACTGACATCGGCCAATGAAAAAATTCGGCGGGCACGTTCCGAAACCAGGCGATCCATCCGTTCGTGGTAAAGCGTAGGGGTATCGCCGCCTCGCTCAAGATTGCGATCTACGGCGAGGACGGGGACAAGCTTACGTACCCTGCCCCTAGCCCAATCTGGATCCGCAACGAGAATCGCCGCGCCGCCATCCACTTCAAGACAAAAATCAGGCAGACGCAGCGGCTCGGCAATCATGCGGCTCGACTGATAATCCTCAAGCGACAATGGCCGATCGCGAAGCATCGCATGAGGATTGTTTGCCGCGTAGGCGCGCTGAGTCATCGCGACAGCAGCCAACCCACCCGACAAGGTCTCGTCATCAAAACCGAATTCGTAAGCGTAGCGTCGTGCCCACAGTCCCATAAGTTGGCTAGGCGACAACAACCCAAATGGGCCAGTCAAGGCACTGCCAAACGTACGGCTGCCATCCGCGATTGCGATATCGTCACTCTTAGATTTCAGCATACGCTCGCCTCGACCGTATCGCATGCCGGATCGACCGTTCATTGCCCGATAGCACACTACGCATCGTGCTTGGCCCGAGGCAATCGCAGCTTGGGCCAGCGCAATCACGCCAACAGTTGCCGTACCCCCATAGCCTACCTCGGCAAAAAAACGGGCATTGGACAATCCGAGCATATCAACCAAGGTACTTTCCTTGGTCGAATCCGCCGAATACTTCACAATGCCATCGATAGACTGCAGATCCAGCCCACTATCTTCAACTGCCGTGAGAATAGCCTCGACAGCCAACTGCTGCTCTGTCTTGCCGGATTCCTTCGATAGTTTCGTCATCCCGATACCTGCAATCGCCACACGTTGCGCGGCGAATCGGCTACGAAATTTGTTCGTTTCTTTCTCGCCCATGTCCGTGCTGGATATCATTCCGCCGGTTGCTGGCCCAGTGGGCCCCGCGGTCGATCGCCCAAGATCGTCATCCGATACATCTCACGCTCAGCCATGCCGTAATCATGGATCGCATAATGCATAGTGCACCGGTTGTCCCACAGGACGACATCGCCCAGTCTCCACTGATGACGATAAACATTGTCCGGCTCATGCGTCTGCGCATGCAGATGCCGAATGAGTGGCTGGCTTTCTTCCTCAGTCATCCCGACAAACTGTACGCAGGTTTCCGGATGCCCAATATTGAGCGATAGGCGGCCTGTTTCCGGATGCTTGCGAATGGCAGGCTGCGTGGCTGACATCAGCTCGTTGTTGTATTTCCGACTGGAACGATGCGAGACACATTCCGTCCAGAGGCCGGAAAGCAGTTTCTTCATACCATCTGACAGCCGTTCATACGTGACATACTGGTTGGACCACATAGTATCGCCGCCGATGGCAGGAATTTTTTGTGGCGCCAGAATGCCCGCGGCGGGCGGCATGTCATAGTACGTACCATCAAAGTGCCAATGTTCCGTGATGGTCTTTTCTTTCCCGTCGTTTGCAAAACGGAACATGCCGGTAGGCAGATCATCAAATGGCTTATAGCCCCCATACACCATCACGTCACCCATGCTTTTCGCAAAATTCACATGTTGCTCGGGACTCAGAAATTGATCGCGAAAAACGATAACACCATGCTCTAAAAAGGCCTTCCTTATTTGATCTATTTGAAATTTTTCAAAAACCCTCAAATCGATCCCCTTAATTTCAGCCGCTATATTGGGAGTGAGTTGAATAACCTCGATACTCATAAAACCACCTTCACATAATGCAAATTCGATTAATTAAGAACAATACCGAGCGACCGAATCACAGGAGACCAGCGGTCGGTTTCCTCTTTCAGAAACTCGGCGAACGCTTCCGGGCTAGCATCACTTTCTGGCTGTGCTCCAGAGGTTTCATAGTTTTTGACGAGAGAAGGATTTTTCACGGCTTCAACGATAACCCGATTCAATTTCTTAATAATTTCTGGCGGCGTCCCCGCAGGAGCGACTAGGCCACTCCATACATTCATTTCAGCCTCTGGATAACCCACCTCTTTAAACGTCGGTGTATCCGGTAATAACGGGTGTCGCCTAGCTGAAGAAATAGCGAGCGGGCGCAATTTTCCACTCTGGATGAACGGCATGGTAATATTCAAATTCCCCCACACCATATCGACACGACCAGCGACCACTTCTCTAACCGCTGAGATTGTTCCTTGATAGGGAACATTTAATAGATCAGCCCCGATCATCTTCTGAAACTGTGCGCCAGCGATATGCGATGTCGTTCCATTCCCACCGGTTCCGAATGACAGGGACTTATTTCCGGTTCGGGACTTCGCGAGAGCAACTAAATCAGCAAGATTCTTGATAGGTTGATTTGCGTTCACCACCAGCACGTTTGGGTAAGAAACGTATCTGGAAATTGGAGTAAAATCTTTAAATGGGTCATAATTGACCTTTTTATAAATAATAGGATTGATATACTGGGTACCGTTAGCAGCAGCAAATAGCGTGTATCCGTCGGGTTTGGCCCGTGCTGCATCTACTGTTGCAATGAGTCCTCCTGCGCCTGGCTTATTGATTACCACGACAGACTGCTTTAGAATCGCCGCCATATGAGTGGCCAACTCTCTTGTCGTCACATCACTGGATGTTCCCGCCGGGTACGGGCAGATAATTTCAATTGGACGTTCTGGATATGTGCCAGCAAAAACGGAGCTGGAGAGTGCCACAACACAGAATAAGCCAACTCTTAACGCCGCAATGCTAATAATTTTTTGAACCATTATAACTATCTCCATTAATCTAAATGAAACGATCCATTTTCACCAAATCGCATTGATATCCTCTTACGTATCAGTATGCGTTAAGCGAGCAGGCGGCGTCCATACGTATTTTCAGCACATTTATTTTTGATTTTCAGAAATATATTTTCCAGAAAAATCAATCCGACACATCTTTCGGAAGCCCACACGTATGCATCCTGTCGATCTCGTTCAATTAAGAACCTTCATCGCCACAGCGGAGGAACAGAATTTGACAAAGGCAGCTGAAAGGCTGCACTTGAGCCTTTCAGCTGCCAGTGCCCATATCAAAGCGGTAGAGCAGAATCTAGGGGTTCAATTATTCAACCGCATAAACCGAAGCTTGGAACTTAGCCCACATGGTGAGGTGCTGCTTAGCAGGGCCAAAGCTCTACTCAACGATGCATCGACCTTTTCATCTTATGCAAGATCGCTGAGTGATCGGGTCTGTGGTCGCGTGGCAGTATCGTCTATCGCTGACCCAGCGGACAGCCGTATTGGGGCTATTGCGGCAACTGTTTTGAAACAGCACCCTCTTGTTAAAATGACTGTGCATATCCGCCACGCCATGGGCACAACGGAAGGGCTGAAGACTGGTGAACTAGATCTTGGCATGACGCTCGGCGAAGCAATTGATCCAGCGTTGTCCTACATTCACCTCACTACTTTTCGATATCGTGTCGTCGGCCCGATTACATGGAGAGACCGGGTCGAGGACGCCGAATTGGCGTCGCTCGCCATGGCCCCATGGATCGCCTTTACCGATAAACATCTCGCATATCCGAAAATTCTTGAGCGCTTGTTTTCCGGCCATGAATTCGAAAATAATGTGGTCGCTAGAACAGACAATCATATGCTAGCACGTGCCATGGCAGAGTCTGGCATTGGCTTAACGTTGCTGCCTGAGCCGCGAGCATTCGATAGCGAGCGCGCAGGCTTGTTATGCATATCTAGAAAAGCCATTGCTGAATATGATTTCTTTGTAGCTTACCTTCGGAACCGTGAAAACGACCCGCTGATCGGAGCAGTGATCGGTGCGATCAAGAAAATCTGGCCTACTGCTAGGCCAACCCGCCGGCTTGATACTGAGTAACTGCTATAGCTCGAACGCACACAGCGCCATCTATGCTGAAAGTCACTATTTCCCCAAGAAGTTTGGCGCGCGTTTTTCCAGGAAATGAGCAACACCTTCTCGGAAATCGTCACTCTGTAGGCTCGTAAACATTTCGGTATTTGCCAACGTGATTGCTTCCCCTAGAGATTGATAAGGAGATTCCCATAACTGCCGCTTCATCACTTTGACGGAGCGCGGCGATACTATTGCGGAGAGCTCAGTCGCGAGCGTCATCGCAGCAGATAGCAGTTGCTCTGGAGGCAAAACCCTGCTGACCAACCCCATTGCTTTCGCTTCTTCAGCAGTCACCTTTCGAGAGGTCAGCAAAAGATCCATGGCGTTCGCATGGCCGACTATTCTCGGGAGAATCCAAGCGATACCATGTTCGGCGATCAGCCCCCGTTTCGCGAAAGCGGTAGAGAAAACGGCTTTTTCTGACGCCAAGCGGAAGTCACTGTACAAGGCTAATACCATTCCCAGCCCTGCCGCCGCACCGTTAACGGCACTAATAACCGGCTTTGGGACAGCCGGGAAATACGAATAACGGGTCTGATAATCCGCCCGTCGATTCATGTCATACGGACGCATCCAATTTTCGGCCCGAATATCGTCGGGAGGCAGCACCTCCAATTCCTCCATATCCATACCGGCACAAAAGGCCCTGCCCTCGCCCGTTAAAACAATCGCCCTCACGTTGTCATCGCGCGCGGCCCGTTCTGTTGCGTCCCTCAACTCACTTTCCAGCACCTTGGTCAGAGCATTCATTCTATTCGGGCGTGACAGCGTAATCACAGCAACATACCCCTCAACTGCGTAGGAAATCTGTTCAAAACTCATAACGTCTCAACATATGAAGGAGGAAGTTGAATGGAAACTGGTTCGAGAAACTCTTCTAGACCGTACTGACCGTTTTCACGACCAATCCCCGACTGTTTAAAGCCACCAAATGGCGCCGCTGGATTAAATGGTGCGCCGTTGACATCGACTTGGCCTGCGCGCAGGCGGCGAGCCAGTGCTAACCCCTCTTCGGGCGTCCGTGCCCAAACCGTCGCGGCTAGGCCATATTTTGTCCCGTTGGCGACGCGCACGGCGTCTTCGACATCCCTGTATGTCATGACTGTCAATACCGGGCCAAAGACCTCTTCGTTCGCGATTGGCATATCCCGCTCCACGTTACCGAGCACAATGGGCGGAACGAAAAATCCTTGTTCCGGCGTCGCTGCAGGAGAAACCAGATACTCCGCGCCACTGGCCCGAGCGGCATCCACCATCTGAAGGGCCTTTTGCTTCTGAGCTTCACTTACCAGCGGCCCTAGGCGCGTAGCCGGATCAGCAGGATCCCCCATACGCCAACCAGGCATCATTTCAGTGACGAGTGACGCCACCTTATGATACGAATCTTCGTGCACTAGCAAGCGCGTTGTCGCGGAGCAGGTTTGCCCAGAATTCAAGAGACAACTACCCAGAGTCGCCTTCACAGCCGCCGCAGTATCAGCACCCGGGAGCATGACAGCTGCAGATTTTCCGCCCATTTCAAGCGCAACACGCTTCGTCGTTGCCGCACAAATTTGCGCAATATGCTGCCCGGCTCGCGTTGAGCCCGTGAACGAAACCATATCAATATCTGGATGGGCAACGAGAGCTGAGCCGGCGACCGAACCAGTCCCATGAACCAGATTAAATACCCCTTTCGGCAGTTGCACCTCTTCAATAACCTCGGCAAGAATCGCCGCTGATGGGCGCAAGCTCGGAGGGTTTGAGTACCACAGTGCACCCAGCCAATAGCGCCGGCGCGATCTTTCCCGTTATTTGATGTAATGGATAATTCCAGGGTGTGATGCAACCAACAACCCCCACAGGGACTTGAACAACCACGGAGTGCCCCAGTCGCTGCTCCCACTCGAAGCTTTCCGCGATATCCGCATACGTACTCCATGCGGCGACTGGTGCATCAGCCTGAATACGTTTCGACAACTTGGCGGGCATCCCGACTTCTATCGAAATGATGGCAGCGATTTCAGCGGATCTGTTTCGCAGCCCATCAGCGATCTTGCGTACGCACGAAACCCGGTCTGTCAGAGGCGAGGTCGACCACTGTGGGAAAGCCACAACCGCCGCGCCCACAGCCCTGTCGACATCCGCCGCAGAGGCGCTTTTGAATTTCGCAAACGGCTCGCCCGTATAGCTATCAACAATTTCGGGTAACAGTGGGCCAGAGGCTGCTTGCCATTGGCCATCAATGAAAAGATCGCAATTTATACTCGACGCCATAAAACTCCGCGGGACGAGAGACATCCAAAGCACATCGCGCACGCGCAGCACAATCCTCTCCCTGGAAGCTCTTAAAAGATACCAATGAATGAAAAGCGAAATTCGGTAATCGATGCCTCATGTATTCTGACAACGTCATTCAGAGTTTGTCCATGCGGTTTTTCAAAAGAATCTCTTTCAAAACTCCGTACGGGTGATCTCATATCACAAAACCATCTCACACGGATTTTTCTTTGTCGGGATGCGCGGCCGCCCGAATAGCAGCCATCACCGATGCGCCATTTTCCTTTTCAATATTGCGTACGATACGCACAATATCGTCCCGTTGCACTTGAGGAACAGCAGGCTCAAGCAAGCGGTGGAACTTATGGGTCGTAGCGTCCCAATCCATCGGGTTCGCGGGATCTCCCTTGGGGTGCGATACCTCGCAGGTTTCAATACGCCCATCGTTGAATCGGATTGTCACCCCGCTCGCCCAATGTGAAAGGGAATCATCTCGCTGAAACGTGATGGCCGGCAATAATCGTCGAATCAACGGGTTCCAAAGATCCTTTTCAGTGACGTCCCCGACGACCACGTCACCACGAACCAAAACAAGCCCGACATTGAATTGCATGCTTAAGCGCGCGGCCAAAAGCGTCTGTGGATCCGGATCATTGACTTCTTCCATCACGACATGATGGCAACGAATCGCCACCCCGGTAATACCATCTACTCGGTAACGGGGCACCCGATCAACGATCGCTTTGGTAGCACTAGAGGCTGCGACCGTGTATGTACAGCCGTAGAACGGCCGGAATGACGTATCGTCAATCTCGTAGAACTCACCGAGGCGGCCAGTCAATGCGCTTGGATCGGAGTCATCGGACGTGGCAGACAAGAATCCGCCATGAGGATCCTCAAATACGGTTTTCGGACCATCCAGCCCTTCTCGTGCAAGCAGGCATGCCTCGACACCATTCTGCGCCGAGCGCCCCGCATGAAAAATCATCGTGAGTGCCCCATCCGTCTGAAAGCTCAAGAGCCCCGCAGCCTGGCTTCCCGCAATACCGAACGCGGACGCCATGGTTTCCACGTCTAGCCCCAGCAGTCGGCCAGTTGCCGCGGTCGCTCCAAATGTTCCGTAAGTGCCTGTAGCGTGAAAACCTCTGGCGCGATGACTAGGCATCGTCGCACGACCCAAGCGGCCGATCACATCATATGACGCAATCATTGCCGAAATCATGTCGGCACCTGAAGACTGGAGCCACTCTCCGACAGCAAGCACCGTAGGGATAGTACATCCCCCTGGATGAGAGCAAGAAGCTTTGTGTATGTCGTTGACACCGACACTGTATAACGTTACACCGTTAACAAATGCTGCATCACGAGCGGACGCACGTTCATTCGATATCACTATCGTGCTCTGCGTCCCGCGATTCCCCTCCAGCGCAACAACCATATTGGCTACCATTCGCGCCGGGGTTCCTTGTATCCCCGCGATCAAACAACCCACACCATCAAGAAACAGACGTTTAGCCGCCTCTCGTGTAGCGACTGGAATCATCTCTAAATTGAGCGTGGTGACGTATTTAGAAAGGGCTCTAGTAGTCATAGTCTCTTCTCTTTGTGTCCTACCCGCTAGCGGCGGGCCGACGCGTCAAACGATTTCGGGATAAACGCCACCAGAATGCCGGCCAAGAATAAGCAAGCGCCTAGTACATAAGTTCCATTATTGATGTTTCCCATGAGTTCCTTCGTGAAGGCGGTGATCATCGGCCCAATGGTACCTGCCAAATTTCCTACAGAGTTGATAATACCTAGCCCAGTGGCGACGGCGGCCCCCTTGAGAATTTGGCCTGGCCAAGTCCAGAATAATGCAATTAGCCCCAAAATCCCCGAAACAGAAACGGTAAAAAATATAGAGAGTGGAACATTGGTATAGAACATCGCACTTAGTATGAGCCCTCAGCCAGCCGCACAGGCAGCTGAAATACCACAGCGACGACGCCTTCCCGTCCTGTTTGTATAGCCCCAATCGACACCATCGTAATCACGGCAACCAGATAAGGAATCGCTGCCAAAAAACCTATATCCAGTGGATTCTGGACGCCCGATGCCTTGATGATCGACGGAAGCCAAAACACAAGCCCATAGAATCCCGTACTAAAAGCCAGCTCGATACCTGATAGAAGCCATACATAGGGATTTCGTATAGCGTCGCGTATACGGCCCTTCTTCTTGTGATTTTCGCTATCCAGGTTGTCCCTCAACAGCACACGCTCATCGGGTGACAGCCATTTTGCGGAATCAATACCGTCATTCAGCCATAGATACACGACCAATCCGAGTACAACAGCAGGCAACCCCTCAATTAGCAGCATCCACTGCCAGCCATTGAAGCCCATGGCGCCATGAGTAATTTCCATGAGCCAGCCGGAAAGGATGCTGCCAAATGATAAGCTCAATGGAATGCCAATTACAAACAAAGACATGGGTAAGCTTTGCCGGTGGGATGGGAGCCAAAAATTAAAGTATAGAATCACTCCCGGAAAGAATCCTGCCTCACAAATTCCCAGCAAGAACCGGAGAATGTAAAACATCGTTGAAGTCTCTACATGCGCAAAAGCTGCAAGGGGAGCCACAAATGCAATTGCGCACGACACGATTCCCCAGGTTGCCATAATTCTGGCAACCCAAAAACGGGCACCGAATCGAATCAGTAAAAGGTTACTCGGAATTTCGAATAGAAAGTACCCCCCAATCAAACATTACTGCGCCTAGCGCGTAAACTGTATCGCTTAATGCTAGATCGCAAGCATCTCCAGCTTCGCAAAGCCCACATTCACACCATCGAGCTGTGCGACAACATAGGCCAACAAAAGTAGCGGCACGATACGCACCAGTACTTTCCTATACAAACGATTCCCCCACCTCTTGACCTACGGCCTTAGACGTCGGGTCATTAATTAAAATGAGTTCCAATATGTTCTCCTGAGTATTCGTTCTTATCTTTCGGAGCCATCAAGGCTACCTGCATAAGGAAAGTGTGATCGAGCGCCGCAATGCTATGCGCACCCAACCGGCAACAACCGATATCCATCTCCCCACCGTTTTATTCTTCCAACCGAAGGAGACGGGAGATGGGCTGTACAGCACAATGTGGGCGTGTCGCAAAAATGCTCAAGGAACGACCGTCGAGTGAGCGCAGATTGAACTGAATCTTTATCTCGTGAGAAAGAGAGCTCCGGATAACGGATCTGGAGTGGCACATGCAGAAGATCGCCGGTCATTACCGCGGCATCGACACTCTTTCCAAAGCAGAACGCAACATGCCCGTCTGTGTGACCTGGCGTGGGCAGCAATCGGACATAATCTCCGATCTGATAATCGTCTTCTACAATGTCGGCACGCCCAGCCTCCAAGATAGGCAAGACACCATTGGCATAAGACGGGTAGCCGCCTTTCGCATACCTCGTTTTAGCTGACTCAAGCTCACGTCGACCGAAAATGTATCTCGCGTTTGGGAAAGTGGGTACCCATCTTCCATCAACCAAACGGGTATTCCAGCCGGCGTGATCTACATGCAGATGGGTACACATCACATAATCAATGTCTTCCAGCGTAACATCCACAGCAGCCAAGCCTCGAACGAAGTTGTCGTCCGTTTTCATATTCCACTCTGGCTCTAGCCTTGGTTTGTCATTTCCGAGGCAACTGTCAACCAAAATAGTGTGATGCGGAGTACGAACGATGTATGACTGATAGGTCAAGGAGAAGATGTCATTAGGCCCTAACGAGTGAGGCTGTAACCAATGTCGATTCTCCTCTAAGCACTCCCTCGTCAACGACGGCAACATCTCAAATGCCGACCGCAGGGGAGCTACAAGCTCAACGACGCGATAAACCGTAAAACCCCCAATTCTGTAGACAGCATCCATTAACATCTCTCCATCCGTGCGAAAGAACAGCTCCGACAAACTTTGGAAGATTCGCAGCGCCATCAATAGGGGATGGAGTGTACATAGGAAGCATACGCGCGGATAGAGTACATTCACACAAAGGGCTTTCACGAAATGTGAAACCGGTGAGCATTATCGAAGAATGTTCTTAATGCAGTCGCCCATTTTCAAACGTGAACTGTACTGCCCACCGCGTGCTGGGCCGGCCTGATCACGTCACAGCCGGGGCCGGCCCCCTTGCGTGCTTCTCGCGCGCAGCGCTATTTCGTCGAGTCATGAGTTACCGCAACAGGCCGGCCGTAAAACGGATGATTGGGATCGTTATAACCCTGTGTCGAAGCATGGCCTGGCGCTACCCATGCATCGACCATGGTTTCTTCTTCTGGTGTGATCCGCACGTCCAGCGCCGGGTAATAATCCTGCATTTGCGCCAACGTGCGCGGCCCGGCGATCACGGAGGAAACCAAGGGATTGGCCAACACCCATGCCGTAGCAAAATGGCCGGGCTTGATGCCACGCCCGTCGCTATAAGCAGTCAACTTGGCGGCGATTTTCAGCGATTCCTCACGGAACTCCGGCGTCATAATGCGCTTGTCGCCACGGCCCGCGCGCGTATCCGATGCAGGCTGCTGGCCTAGCGTGTACTTGCCGGTTAGCACGCCGCGGGCAATCGGGCTATAAGGTACCACCCCCAGGCCATAGTGGCTGCAGGCCGACAGGATCTCGACCTCGGGGCCGCGATTGAGCATGTTGTAATAGGGCTGACAGACAACCGGCTGCGGCACGTTCAGTTCACGGCACAAACGGATCACCTCAGCAATTCGCCAGCCTCGGAAATTCGACAATCCGAAACTACGCAGTTTCCCCGCGCAGATCAGATCGCCCAACGCACGAATCGCCTTTTCGAGGTTTTCATTTTCGAAATCGCGATGCATATACACAATATCGATATAGTCCGTCGCTAGACGCGCAAGGCTTAGGTCTACCCCATGCACGATCCATTGGCGGGAGTAATGTGACCAGTTTGGCTTTTTGAAGACAGCATTTCCGAGCTTAGTCGCCAACACCCAATCGTACCGCTGCCCGTTCAGTAGCTTACCTACGGCTTCTTCTGAGTGCCTCCCCGTTATACACGTCAGCGGTATCAATGAAATTGATGCCAACCTCGCGAGCTGACGCAACGATACGTTCGGCCTCGTCAAACGTGGTCTGCTCACCGAACATCATCGTCCCCAAACATAAAGAAGAAACACGCAAATTGCTGGCACCTAGGCGGCGATATTCCATTGAAAGGCCTTTTCCTTGTATAAGCGCAAGAGAATAAAAAATGATCTGCATGAACCTCGTGACAGCGTACCCATGCTACCGACATTCTCCCAGTCAGTTGCAATGACGCATACTTCACGATAAATGAAACCCTTATGAGTCTCCTTTTTTCCCGTGCACCTAATGCAAAGAAATTCAAGATCAGAGAGCATTTTTGTGACCTGCATCAAATGAGGTTTCACAAACCGTGAAACGTCCTTCACTAAACACCATCTAGTCCTCTTCGGCCCGCGCACTCACAATTTGCACAAGAATTTGAAAGGCGTCTCAAAAAAGCGCCACCGACATACCGAAACAACATAAGGTACAGAAATGGATACTGCGGCAGGAAAGCCGATAAAGGCGGGGTTTATCGGTCTAGGAAACATGGGAGCTGCCATGTCGCAGAACCTTATTCGGGCCGGATTCGCATTATGGATACACGACATCAAGCGTAGCTCCGCACAAAGTCTCGAAAAGCAAGGTGCAGTGTGGGTTGCCTCACCTCGCGAATTGGCTGGACGCGTCGATGTGGTCTTCACCTGCCTACCGGATTTCGACGCCATCCGTTCGGTCGCCATCGGCGGCGAAGGAATATTGGCCGGAATACAGCCGGGAACCGCCTATTTCGACCTGTCCACGAGCATGCCAGAGCTTGTCCAAGAGTTGAACACCCGATTCCTGCAAAAAGGCATTCACATGCTGGACGCTCCCGTCAGCGGAGGTGCCATTGGAGCACGGCGCGGACGATTGTCGGTCTGGGTGGGCGGAGATAAACCCACCTATGACAAATATGTGAAGGTTTTGCGGGCAATGGCGGATAAACCCGTCTATGTGGGCTCTGTCGGGGCCGGGACAGTGACAAAGCTAGTCAACAACTGTGCCGCTCAATCGACTCAAGCAGCCATTGCTGAAATTTTCGTACTGGGCGTGAAAGCAGGCGTGGAGCCTGTGGCACTATGGGAAGCGCTTCGTCAAGGCGCCGCCGGGCGCAGGCGCACCTTTGATGGTTTGATCGATGAATTCCTTCCCGGCAACTTCGACCCACCAAAATCAACGCTACGTATTGTCCATAAAGACTTGCTCAGCGCGACCAATCTCGCCCGGCAACTCAATGTACCAACCCGATTTGCAAGCTTGGCTTTGGCGGACATCCAGGAAGCAATGCTGCGCGGATGGGCGGATAGGGACAGCCGATCAGTCATGCTGCTGCCGCAAGAGCGCGTAGGCGTGTCCATACGAGAAAGCAAAGATGCCTTGGAAGATGTACTCCAGCGCGACCCTGCCGCCCCCTCAGATAGCAAACGGGGCACTCAATAACGGCTGCATTTTGAGCCAAACAATTAGTGGCATCACATATCGAGGCAAAAATTCTCCATGAACATTCTCAAATTTTCATCCAAACTCCTGGCAATCGCCCTCTTCACTTCATTTTCCACTGCATACGCAGGCCCAATCGGTGGCAATGCTAGTACGCCAATCTCTTTTGTTGTACCTAGCTCGCCCGGTGCATCATCCGATGTCATTGCTCGTATCCTTGGAAAGGCGGTGACCAAAACCGCAGGGAATCCGGTCATAGTAGAAAATCATCCGGGCGCCAACGGTATTGTCGGCACACAGTATGTTCTGAACCGAAAAGCGGATGGGCTAACGTTGCTCACTACCACAAGCTCTGTCATTGTTTTCAACAAATTCGTATTCAAAAAGCTTCCGTATGACCCACAGATGGACTTCGAACCATTGATGGTTTTCGCACGGGGAACCATGATGTTGGGTATCAGCCCCAAGCTCCCCTATTCGACTCTGCCCAAGCTTATCGAAGACGCCAAAAAGCATCCTACCAAGCTGAACTTCGGGTACGCCACAGCAACGCAACAGCTAGTAGGGGAAATCTTCCAGACCATCAGTAACACGAAGTTCACGTTCATTGCATACAAAACCAACGCAGCAATGCTGCAAGCCGTCATTACGGGAGAGATTGACGCCGCGGTCAGCGACCCCGCAGGATTCGCCTCATTTATCAAAAGCAAAAAGGTTAACGCCGTCGCTGTCACAGCTCCAAAACGTTTGACTGGCTACCCTGACACGCCGACGATGACCGAACAAGGTATTGATTTCAGTATGCAAACTATTAATGGCGTGTTTGCGAAAAAGGGGACTCCCAGAACAACCCGCGGAGCTCTGATCAATGTGCTGAAAAAATCAGTCACCGCGCCTGAATTACGCGCCTACGATGAGAGCAATGCGATGGATGACTTCGCCATATTCGGTGATGAGGCCCAACACTATGTAGAAAAAATGGTAAATACTACAGCACATCTCGTCAAAAAATCAGGGTTCCAACCCACCATGTAGAAAAATAGCAAACACCGCAGCACAGCTCGTCGAAAAATCGAGATTCCAACCTAAATAGATAATCTTTATTATTGAAGTAGAAACAAGTATGAACAATCAATCTTCCCCCTCTGCGGCGCAGACAATTGACCGCGCTTCGACGGTCATTGATCCGCACATCAAAGTGGTGGACAGTCACCATCATCTGTGGCTTAAAGCGCATCAGCGCTATCTGATCGAAGATTTCGAGGCGGATTTGAGCCAAAATGGCCACGTGATTTCCGGAACGGTCTACGTTGAGTGTCACTCCGGATATCGTCAAGGTGGCGATCCAGCTAAACGTTCCGTTGGAGAGGCACAGTTTTATGCATGGGAGAAAGCACGAGGACAGATACTAAAAGACCGCAAAACCGATGGTTTCGTTGGCGCAGTCGACCTGACCATTGAAGAGCGCGTTGAAGAAGTGTTGGACGAGATGAATGAAGAATGCGGCGGCAAACTCAAGGGTATCCGCGGCGCTGTTTATTGGAATCCGGATCCGAGCCTGAATCTTGGCCTGCGCCCCTACTCGCCTAAGGGGCTTCTACTAGACGCGGCGTTTCGGCGCGGCTTCTCATACTTGGCAAAAACGGGGCTGGTTTATGACGCGTGGCAATATGAGCCGCAGCTCCCCGAGCTTTGTGATCTTGCGGATCATTTTGGCGAAGCCGTCATTGTCGTCAACCACTGCGGTGGCCCTCTAGGCATCAATGCCTATGCCACGTCGGATCGCTTCTCGCGCTGGCGTTCGGCCATTGAACAGGTCGCCGCCCGCCCCAATACATTCATGAAACTCAGCGGCCTCACAGCACCCCGAATCGGTATTGATCTCCCCTCTGGCCGTCCTGACGCGGAAACACTTGCCACACGCTGGAAGCCCTACATTGACGCATGCATTGAGGCGTTCAGCCCCTCGCGATGCTTGTTCGGCAGCAATTTCCCTGTCGACCTGGCCGTGTGCAGTTACCGGGATTTAATCAATGTCTATAAGCTGGCAACCGCGTCATACTCCAATGAAGAACGGAATGCGATTTTTTCCGGCACAGCCAATCGCGTTTACAACCTTGGGGCCTGATGCCCCACTTTGCGGCGATGACAATCAGGAGAATTGAATGGAGCAGACTCTGCCTATCGACGGCATTTGGCGATTGGTGTCCTCGCAAGCTCGAGATGAACATGGAAACGCGATTCAGGCGCCCTATGGCACGAACCCAATTGGCATAATTACGTTCTCTCAGGGCCGCATGCTAGCGGCGATCTCGGGTCGTGAAAAACCGTCGGGCGACGCCATTGGGCCGGAATACTCTTCATATGGAGGGGTATTCGAGTTCGATGGCGCGGTGCTACGCGTCCACGTGGATGCTGCTTCAGACAAAAGCAGATTGGGCGGCGAACAGGTACGTGACGTCACGTTCGAAACGGGGCACATGGTGCTGACACCCCCGCTGAGAAAATATGGTAATCGACTGGAGCAGCGAACGCTGATCTGGGCAAAAATTTCTTAATTTCCCGTGCATCAGCACACCACTCGGCAATCTCAAATATCGAAAGTAAAAGATCATGTTAGAAAATCTAAAGCCCTACACCGGCCCGAAATCACAGCATAGTCTTCCTGAGTTGTTCGTCCCCAACGTGCTGTCTCAAGATGATGATCGTCTGTGGGTACCTAACGGCCCCAACCGGTGGTCCCGGCCTCTCTGTTTGAATGTCTCGCAAGGCTACTGGGTACATCTGACGAAGTTCAAAGGCAAAGGTTTTTTGTCTCGGCACAAACACCCTGCTCCCGTCCACGCCTATGTGCTTAAGGGCACTTGGCGATATCTGGAACGAGAATGGGTTGCGACGCCAGGCTCATACTTGTACGAAACGCCGGGAGATATCCATACGCTGGTTGTCGACCAAGAACAAGACGAAATGATCACCATGTTCCAGAATCATGGCGCTATCACCTATTTCGACGAAAACAACCAAATTGAAAAGATCATTGATGTCTTTCACTACGTGAAGTTGGCATCCGAACATTTCGAGAAAATCGGCCTCGGCACCGACTACGTCAAGAAATTCTTGCGTTAGCGATACGCTCCTGCACTTATGCAAACGCCCCCGTCACACCACATGAATCGCCAGCTACGGGGACGGTGTGTCATCCTGGTGAGTGAAGTTAGGGCCATCTAGTTCGCGAAAACACTCGATAAGGGATAGGCGCGCACCCAGCGCCGCCATCGACAGTTCTTCTTGGCTCAAACAGCACAACGAGTTGCTACGAGTCACGCCTTCCACTTCAACCATTCGATAGAGTTCGATATTATTTGGAACGCTGGCGATTGCCGACCATGCATGCAGCGTCGGCCCAATACCTTCCAGAATAGCATTGCGCAACACTCCCAGCGCATCAATTTCAATCACCGTATTCGGTTGCATGCTGAGGTACGAAAAAGAGGCATTGAGCATCCTGCGTAAACCGTTGTTCGCACTGGGCAATATCAACGGGATGCCCTCCAGTTGCTCTAGTGAGATCCGATTTTTGTCTCCAAATGTCGGCGTACTACGGAGACTTTCGATAAAGTAGATTTTCTCACTGCCCAATAGCTTGGAGTCCCAACGCTGTCCTTCTTCAACGTCGAACAAAATTGCAAGATCAAGCTTCCTGCTATTGAGCATCTGAGATAGCTGGCCGGTGGGACACTCCATCAGATTGATATGCAGCAAAGGATAACGCTCCCGCAACCGCCTCAATAATGACATCCCAACCATGTCTGCCGTCGTGGGCGCAAGGCCGATGCTCACGCGGCCGCCCGCCCTTGCTCCTTGCGCCACCGTAGCGGCGTGGTCGACATGACGCAGCGCCAATTGCACCTCTCGATAGAACTCCACCCCAGCCGCGGTGGGAGTAACCCCTCGAGCGCTACGAGCTAACAGCCTAGTAGAAACCGAATTTTCCATGCGGCTGATCTGCTGGCTAAGTGTGGAGGGCACGGTTCCGAGTTCGGCTGCGGCACGGCTCAAACTACCAAGCTCAACAGCCCTGACAAAATAACGAAGCTGCCGAAGTTCTAATTTATTCCTTATCATCCGCCACTCCGTCACACAAATGCATCTTATTTTAATGCTGATATCAAGCGAACCCGTAACTTACCTCATTACAGTGTTAGGAGTTCATGAAATGTCCGGATCTGTAGCACGTAAATTGTCCAGTTTTGGGGTGAGGTATGAGCGCAGCTCGCCAAGGCCGGGCGAAGTGGTTACAGGAGACCCGGATGTTGAGATTCGAAGAAGCGTTGGAAGGCTGGCGCAGTGGCCGGCTGAGCCAGAACGAGGCGGCGTTGCTACTGGGTGTGTGCGATCGCACTTTCCGTCGCCAGATGGCGCGGTATGAGTCCGAGGGGCTCGATGAGCTGATCGACAAGCGGATCAGCCAGGTGTCGCACCGCCGGGCGCCGGTCGACGAAGTGGTGCGGATTGTGGAGTTGTACCAGCGCGACTACAAGGGGTGGAACGTCAAGCACTTCCACGGCTGGTATGCACGGGAGCACGGCGGCGAGCGCAGCTACACATGGGTGAAGAAGACGCTGCAGGAGCGAGGCGTGGTGGCCCGAGCCAACCAGTACTTGCAGCAACAGCACATGCCTCGGCATAACCAGGAGTTCACCGTCGCCTCGGCGCAGCCCGGCAGCGCCTTCGTGCCGTACATCGGTACGCAGTTGCCCGAGATTCTGTGCGAGCAGTTCGAGCGCACCGTGGGCAATGACAACTGCGTCAGCTTCGAGGGGTTGACGTTGCAGATACCGCCCGACGACTTGTTACCACTACGTCAAACGCCGGGTGCGCGTGCATCGCTACGTGGACGGCACGCTGGCGGTCTTTTATGACCCGTGCTGTCTGGCTCGCTATGATGAGCACGGCGCCTGGTTCGAGCCCTTACGTCAATGGGCTGCCTGACCCGTCCAACAGGCGGCGCGCGCGGTGGCCAGGCCGTTTCGGGTTACGCCCTACACGGCCTGGCCACCCCGCAGGCAAGCGGACATTTCACGAGCTATAAAACCGGACATCTCTATTTGCTCCCGACACTCAGAATAGATGTTGACGTGCAGGACGATGTGGATGCGCTGTCCGAGGAGGCCGAATGGTTACGCACATCTGCCTAACCATCCGCCTTTCGAAATTAGTTCACAAGTCCCTGAAACGGTGAGCTTAATGGATTTTGCGGCAAGAAATAGCCCAAAATGCAATTGGTGTTTCGCACCGCGATTTGAACGTGCGAGTATTCATGGAAAAACGACGTGTCAGCCAAAGGCTTGCCTTGAGAGAACGGGCACCTGACAGAATCGTACGGAGATAGCGCCGCCCCTTTTCGCAGAACGTGGAGATAGTTCACAATGGCTCGGTCGAGATTGCGAACGATGATGTCATCGTCCTCGTCATTGGCGCGCTTGTTGACAGGCAGGGGCTTGTCTCCACGAGAAATTTTTAATGCTTCGAGCGCATCGGCAGCTTCGCGGATACCCTGTTGGTGAGATAAGTCCAAGCAGTTGCGTAGGTCTATGACCGCGCCTATGACAAAGGGCGCCTCTATTCGCCCTTTGGTAAGTTGCCGCTCCGGATGCTCGGCCGCGGTGACAGCAAAGTGCAGAGCACGCTCCGGATCGTTCTCAAAAAAATAGATGCCATCCCCAAGCCAGTCATACGGATTCTTACTGGGTTTCAGGTGAGTAACTTCACCGGCAATCAGTTGCCGACCGATCGACTCATCACATCCGTGGAATCCTAGCACCAGAGAACGCGAATAGCGGTGGTCTGCGCTCATGGGCAGCTATCGCTTATAGGCTTTGGCGAGCTGGCCAGTTTTTGTCGTGATGCCTGCTTTTGTCGCCGCCTTTCGGCCGAGGGAGGGATTTTCCTTGATCTGACGCACGACTTCGGTAAGCGGACTCCAATTGCTCGCCCGCCCCGATTTAGGTTGACTGGGCTTGGAGGAAATCCGCATGGCACCGCCCGCCACCGAAACCGCAATGCCATCTTTGACACCCCAACGAGCCGTGCTTGTCTCCTTGGCGGGCGCTGCTTTGGATTGTTTGATAGCCATGATGATTTCCTATAACAAAAAGCGAACAGCCGCTGAAACTGGATATGCCTCAGTTTAGGGGCTGGGCACCTGCCGCGCGGCTATTTCAGCGATTCGAGCATTTCCCGCCGCAGAATCGCATTGATGCGGGATTGATAGCCTTTGCCCTGCGACCGCAGCCATGCCAGGACGTCCGAGTCGATGCGCACGGTGGTTGAGGTCTTGGTCGGTTTATAGAACTTACCACGTTCGGCGTTCTTCCAGAACTCCGCCGTCAGCGCAGGGATATCGCTGTAATCGATATCCTCATCGGCACGCGCCGCCAGCGCGGCCAACTCGGTTTTTTGCTTGTCACTCAGGGGAGGTAGATTCGCCAAATCCACCTCATGCTTAACGGATTTCTTGCTCATAACGTCGCCTTTCCTTCCGTCGCCTTTCCTTCCGTCGCCTTTCCTTCCCGTCGGCCCGCCTGGCTGAGATGACACGGAGACCTCAACGATTCGATTGTCCGCCTTCAGTTCCAGAACGGTATGAGCCACTAGAAGCAAGAGATACCCATCTACCATGCCAAGCGTCTGCCAGCGTTGTTCGCCACGCTCCACACGTTCCGGCCCGGTCAGCGCGAAGGGGTCGGCAAATGCCCGCACCGCGACCTCGAAGCTCACACCATGTTTACGCAGGTTCGTCGCCGCCTTTGCGGCGTCCCATTCAAACCTCGTCAACATACAAAAACGTTACTACAAAATCGCATTTCATGCAATAGCCCCTTCCAGCTCATCGAGTTGAAGCACCTCATTCCGCGCAGCATCGCTTCTCGGGTCTTCATGGTTCTGGATTTGCCCCCGCATTTCTGGACACCAGATCACCCTTGGGTTAATAATTCCTGGTGCTGTCTGAAATCCCTGAGGGATCGGTATTTCAGCGCGCTATGGGGATGCTGCTCGTTGTAATGCTCGAAGGCAATGGCCAGATTCTGCAGTGCTGCAGGCACGTCAGGCTTGGGCATGAAGGCGACGTAATCACGCTTGATCGTCTTCACGAAGCTCTCAGCCATGCCATTGCTCTGGGGACTGCGTATTGGCGTGGTGACCGGTTTCAGGCCGATCTGCTGGGCAAACGCCCGCGTTTTGCCAGCGATGTAGGCCGACCCGTTATCGGTCAGCCACTCGACCTCCGCAGGTGCATGGTCGGCGCCGCCGAACCGGTGTTCTAGCGCGGCCAGCATTACATCGCGCGCCACATCGCCACTGTGACCGGCAGTGATTGCCGCCCAGCTTATCGCCTCGCGGTCGCAGCAATCCAGGGCAAAGGTCACCCTCAAGGGGCTGCCATCATCACAGCGGAACTCAAACCCGTCAGCACACCAGCGCTGGTTGCTGCG
This sequence comes from Candidimonas nitroreducens, assembly GCF_002209565.1. Classification (GTDB taxonomy): domain Bacteria; phylum Pseudomonadota; class Gammaproteobacteria; order Burkholderiales; family Burkholderiaceae_B; genus Candidimonas; species Candidimonas nitroreducens. The sequence goes on along the minus strand of NZ_NJIH01000009.1, from coordinate 222,639 downwards.
CCGGACAGCCACTTGACCATCGTGGCGGCGTGCCGGCATTTGCGGCTGCCTGCGGCGCGATAACAGCAAGCCGTGGTCTCGCATCACTCGGTAGACCCGCTTGACGTTGAAGGGCGGCTCATCGTGCCACATCCAGTCTCGACTCACCAACGCCCAGACTCGACGATAGCCGTAGCTGGGAAGCTGACCGATATGCCGTTGGATTTCCTCAACCAGTCCACTGTCCTGGGGCGTGTAGGCCTTGCGGCCATCACGCCAATCCTGCGACCTAGCCAAACGTACTGCCATATTTGAGCGCGCCACGCCGAGGACTTCACAGACCCGTTTCACTGGTCTTCCCCTGGCAACGAGGGCGAGCGCGCAACCCATTTTTTTGAGCGGCCATACTCCACCGCTTCGCGCAGAATCTCGTTCTCCATGGTCTTCTTGCCCAGCATCCGTTGCCGCTCCCGGATCTGCTTGAGCGCGTCGGCCAGTTCCGAGGCTGCTACCACCTGCTCACCGGCACCGACGGCCGACAAACCGCCGTCCTGGTACAGTTTGCGCCAGTGGAACAGTTGATTCGGATTGACGCCATGCTGGCGTGCCACCATCGACACCGTCTTGCCAGGTTCGTTGCTCTCTCGAACCATGGTCAGCTTCTCTTGCACCGACCAGCGGCGCCGACGCTCCGGCTGGGTCAGTAATTCCATCACTTCCTGCTTGCTGTTGGTCATAAACACAGTCGTATGCCTACCTGCTATTTTTAGCGGGTGACTGTGTCCGGTGTTTCAAGGGGCTGATCCAATCAACACGTCGACCAGGCCGGCCTGGTCGTTGCGCTGGCTTTCGATAGATTAGCCTTATCACCCTTGGATTCGGTAATGCCATGCACAGCGTGGAGCATGATCCATTGGATTAGTTTTGACGACGCGTATCCCTACAAACATAAAAAGAACCGCCGGCCCTTCGTGAAAAACTGGTGATTTAGCCATGAGTCGTAGACCATTTGGCTGATGCCGGTAGACGACACGACTTACTAGGATATGGGGGACAAATCACTCACCCAAGCAAAAAGGAGCCGGCGATGGGTCAATCATCCCTTTTTTCTAGTACCGCTGGATCCGATCTATTGGCCACGGTCGCGCGCAAGCTCCATGAGCTAGGGCTAAAAGTGCCTCAACGACTATTCGACGAAACTGACGAAGGCATGGCACGAAGAATCGTGGCAATCTACCCGGAGGTCGCAGACGACTGCGTACAGCAATTATCAATGCAAGCACTCGAACAGCCGAATCATGCGGCCTATCCGCCGCACACAGCCTGGTAATCGCTTGCGCATGCCAGGCCATCGCGGTGTCAACCCGGACTCCGTCGACACCGGCCGCCGGCTCGGGAAAATCGAGCTGGCAATGGCCGGCGGTCATAAACCGCCGTCAAGTTGCCGCAGAAATTGATAGGACGCCTGAATATCCGGAGTAAGCGGGCGATCGCGGTCGAGGAAGGGAACCCGCTGTCGAAAGCCCTGCAACAGCGCGCCGGTTCCCTTGCCGAGTGCAAGGCCGGGGCTGGCTCGAAGGCGCAGGGAGACGGCCTGCGCGGCATGCATCAGCTCCAGCCCGGTCACATAGTACAAATTGTCGACGAGCCGAAGGACGCGCTCAGCGGCAAACGCGGAACCCGTCCCCATGTCCTCGATATCGCCGGCTATGGGTATCGGATTGCGCAAAACCGGCTGGCTCAGCTCTTGATTCTCCAGGTCGAGTTCGTCGCTGACCTTCTGGACGGCCGAGTAGGCCAAAGTGGTGTCGTCAGGAGAGAGAAAGCGGGAGAGGTGTGTGAATTCCGGCGTTCCGAGGCGCACGGTTCGCGCCACGGAAGCCGCGGACACGCGGCCAAGCGCGATGCCCAAGGACGCCAGCGGCATGACCCACGGCAGCGGCTCGAAATTGGCGGTGGGGATGACTGCCCCGCGCACCGGGCCGCTGGTCACATAATAAAAGCGCACCTGATCCGGCGCACCGGGCAAAGGCGCGATGCCTGGGATGGATGCGGGGTTGTCGTCCGAGGAGTTGATCTGGATCTCGAGCAGCTTCTTCAGCCGGCCGACTTCTTTCTCGGCTGTGCCCAGGACGTAGCTTGCGGTGCGAAAGCTTAGGGGATCCTGCAGCGCCCGCTGCTCGGAGGGCTGCCACAGATAGCTGCCCTTGAGCTCGGCCAGCATGCCGGCCGCCGCTCGCCCCGTGGCGGCATATGGCCGAATCTGATTGACGGCCGGCAGATAGGGGGCAATATTGCCATTGAGGCCTTCCAGGCTCAGCGCCACGACCTTGCGGCTTACTGCCAGCAAATGCTCCGCGTCATGAACCGCGAAGGCGGCAAGGGCCGCCGCGTAGGCGTTCGAGCTCATGATGACGAGCGAGTCTTTGGCGAACGGCACCAGCGGTTTGAGGCCCGCGTCCTTCAGCGCTGCACTGGCGGGCATGCGCCGTCCGTTGTAGATCACGTTCCCCTCGCCCATCATGGCCAGCCCGATATGCGCGAGTAGCGTGATGTCCGCCTCGCCCACGGACGCTCTGGTGGGCATTACCGGGTAGATGCGCAGATTGAGGAAGTCGCGGTAGCGTTCGGCAACCTCCGGCCGCGCGCCGCTGTCGCCCACCAGAATCGTGTTCAGGCGTATGACCATGAGGGCACGAACGAGATCTTGTGGGGCCTCGGGCCCGGCGCCCGCGCTCGTGGCGCGGAGATTGTTGGCGTTGAATTTCTCGGACAATTGGCGGGCCTCGGGAGTAATCGCCCCGCTAAAGATCGTCTTGTCTTTGTTTTCCCCGACGCCGCGATTGAGCCCATAGACGGGTATGCCTTGCTGGGCCGCAGCCAGGAGCAGATCGAACGACTGCTGAACGCGCTTCATCGCTGCCGGGTCGAGGGTCACCGGAATGTTCCCGCGCGCGACCGCTATGATTTCTGGGACGGTCAGGCCGCTTCCATCGAGGGTGAGCGTATCGGCAGTCTCGGATCGCTGGCCCGTTTGCGGCGAAACGCCGACGGCTTCCCCTACTCCGCCAGAGCGCGTGGACGCACGGGCCGTGCTTTCGCTGGCATTGCCGCTGGCCATGGTGTTGGCAGCGCCCATTGCAGCCGTGTGGTCGTCGAGCGCGATGGAATAACCGAACCCGCGGTTCGCCGCCCCGTCAGCCAAGACAGCCGCTGGCCTTTGCGCCGGCGGCAGGTCTTCGCTTCGAGCGTTACTCGCACACGCGGCGAAAAATAATACAGCCCAGAGTGCCGCGTATTTCATGAAAATCTCCGCTATCAGTTAACGCTTGAGCTCAGCCGCGCCGCAACGGCCACCGCGTTCGTTACGCTTCAAGCCAGTACAAGCTGCGCCTGGCTCGTGGCTTCGCCGTATACCATCAGGTAATAGCGATTTGCCGCGGAAAACGTGGCGCTGCCCGGCCCTTCGACGAACTGGACGACCTTCCATTGGTCGTCGTACAGCCGCCAGGCGCGGGCACCGGAAACCGTGACTGCGCTGCAATGCTCCAGCAGCAGGCATTCGGAATTTCCCTCTGCGTCGAACTGCACGGCCCGCGTGCCCGCCGATACCGAAGGAATGGAAGAAAGCGGCCGGTACAGATATCCGCCAAACCACAGCCATTCTGCCGCGCCATCCGGCTGTCGCACGACCAGCTCGTACAAGTCGCGCCCCATAATCACAGGAATCTTCAGGAACTGGCGCGTACGCAGGTCGGTATCCGGCAGCAAGGGCTGGCGGCCATCGATCTGCACGTAACCGGGCAGATCCGGGATTTCGGAAAGCGTCACACGCGGGGAATCGGAGACAAGCGAGGTAGAAGACTCATGCTCGTTGACCAATACCCAGCTTTGCCCGATGCGCGCCCGCCACGCTGGCGAAATGGGGGATTCGGCCTGGATGCGCTCGCCGTACGGCAGGCCGCCCAAATAATGGCCATAGCCGGTGACGAAACGCGAGCTCAGGTAGCGATAAGAACCTATGTCTTCGATACGGAAGGATCGAGGCGATTGATCCGACGCGAACCAGCCGTCGGTGCGCAGCTGCAGGCCGCTGGCGACCATCGTCCAGGCGCCATTGACATACCGCAGCAGATCGACCGCATCGCTACCGTTGGGCACGACCTTGCTGACGCCCTCGAAGCTGCCGTAATAGCCTTGTATCCCGCTTAAATCGGCGCTGCCGTCCGGCGCAACCGGCGGCGGCGTGGCGGACAATTTCTGCGGCATGCCAGCCAACCGGTGCTTGTCGACCAGCGCGTGCAGCAGTATGCGCTCTGCCAATACGGCCGAACCGTAGCTTAGAGACGTGCCCGTGATCATCAGGGCAAGCCCCACTTCGGGCAAAACAAAAAAATCGCTGCCGAAATAGGCGGTGCCCCCATTCTTCTGCCAGCAGGTAAAGCCCACACTGCGCAGGCCCGGATGATCGACCTGATCCCATCCCAGCCCCCACTTCCAGACCGGCGTGGGGTTCAGGGCGAGCCCCGTCGTTTGATCGGTGCCCATTTGCTGAACCGCGGCGCGCGAAAGAATGCGACGCCCCTTGTACTCGCCCTGATTCATGAACATCATGGCCAGGTTCATCATCTCGGTGGGCGTGCTGCTCAATCCTCCCGAGCCATATACATTGACGAACTCCTGGCCCAGTTCCTTGCCGTCGGCATACGGATGGGCAAAGCTGCCCGCGGGGTAATGGCTCAAGGGGTAGCGGGTCAAGGTCATGGACAGGGGCCCGAGGATTTCCTGCTGCACGAATGCGGCGTAGGACTTGCCGCTGACTTCCTCGACCACGCGCTCGGCCATGGTGAAGCCGTCGTTGCAATACACAGCCAGCTCGCCCGGTTCGTGCTTGAGATGCTCGTCCGCAAGCACGGACTGGGTGCGCCGCGCATAGCCGGGCACGGGCTGAAAGGTGAAACTGTTGTTGTAGTTGGAGCCCGGGAAGCCCGAGCTATGGCTGAGCAGCATGCGCACGGTTATGCGCGCATAGCCGGGCGACAGCATGTGGAAATCGTGCACATAGCTGGCAGCCGGGGCGTCGAGATCGACCTGCCCGCGATCGACCAGCAGCATGATGGCGGCGGTCGCGAACACTTTGCTGACCGACCCGATGTTGTACAGCGTATTGACGTCGGCGGGCTTCCCACCGGCCTGGTCGGCCATGCCGAATGCCTGCTGCCAGACCATGCGATCGCCGTCGACCAGCGCCACCGATACGGAAGAGGTCTTTGATTCATCCATGGCCCGCTGGATGGCGGCCCGGCCATCCTGGATGGTGGCGGAATAATCGACCGAGCCCGAGTCATCGTCTCCGCCGCAGGCGGCGAGCGACATGCCGAGGGTTCCCGCCAGGGCCGACTGCAGCAGCCTGCGGCGCCCCGGCGATGCCGGCATGTGAGTATGGTTTTTGGCACCCATGGCAATCTCCCTGTTGTATTTTGAAACACAATTTACAGCAAGAAGATGGTGTTCAACAAGCCGCGGCCCGTTCGGCAAGCGCCCTTTACGCTATAGCGGCCATGAAAGGAATGTCCTCGCCAGGAAAGCCTGCAATGAAGACATTGCGTTTCACTGACCGCCGAAGTGTGGTCAGTCGAGTTGAATATTGGAGTCGGCAGCCACTCTCTTCCACTTGGCAATATCGTCAACAATCACTTTACGGAACTGTTCAGGAGTGCTGGCAACCACCGTACCGCCGAGTTGCGCCAGCTTGCGAGCCATGTCGGGATCTTTTAGCGCTTGGACGGATGCTTCATGCAGTTTTTTCACGACGCCAGCCGGCATGTTCTTGGGCCCGAGCAGGCCATTCCACGCTTGAGCGTTGTAGTTGGCGATGCCCGCCTCTTCAAAGGTCGGCACATCCGGCAGTTCGCCGGAACGCTCCCGGGCTGCGATGGCAATAGGCTTGAGCTGGCCATTTCGAATGAACGGCAGTTCCGCGGTAATCGGCTCCCATATCATCTGCACCTGTCCGCTGATCACATCGGTAAAAGCCGGGCCAGCCCCTTTATACGGGACGTGCATGATATTCACACCTGCGATCGACTTGAATAACTCCATGGCAAGATTGCCCAATCCCCCCTTCCCCGAGGACGCATAGCTATACGCATCCGGTTTGGCCTTGAGCTCTTTGATCAAGCCTGCCATATCGCCAGCCGGAAAGGACTTCGTCACGCTCAACACGCCCGGTACGGTTTCAATCAAGGTGATGGGAGTGAAGTCGTCAACCGGATCGTAGGTAAGTTTTTTGTAGACCGCCGCGTTCGACCCCTGGGTGCTGGACGATGAGAGCAGCAGCGTATATCCGTCAGGCGCAGAGTCGGCAACGAAGCGCGCACCGATGGAGCCGCCCGCGCCTGGCTTGTTTTCGACGACGATGCTCTGCCCCAGCTCTTTGCCGAGCTGGCTGGCAAACAGGCGGCCGATGATGTCAGCGGTGCCGCCGGGAGCAAAAGGCACGATCATGTGGATCGGCTTGTCGGGATAAGCCGCCGCTGATGCGCCCGGCACGGAGAGAGCCAGCGCGCCAATGCAGCCGAACACAAGAGTGGAAATGGATTTTGACAACATACTGAGCTCCTTTAGTTGGTATGGGCTTTGATACTGCATTGCAACCACTTGGCCACGAGCACGGCAATGTCTCGGCTATTGCGGTCAAGCATCATAAAGTGAGAGTTCCCGCTGATTCCCAAGCCGGGCAGATCGATTTGTGACGCTTGCAGATGCGTCGCCAACTCGGAATAAAAGGCCTGGGCGGTACTACGGTATGCGCGCCACAGGTCGCTATAGGAGAAATGATCGGCCCACAGAAACAGGTGCGGCGCCGCTGAGCGGCGTGCATCATCGGGCATGCCTGTGGGCTCCAGAGCCACCACGGCTTGAACCTGGCTCGTGCATTTCTGGGCCACGCGCAATGCGTAGCCTCCGCCCTGGCTGTGTCCGACGAGAATGCAGGGGCCCAGTTGCTGTACCAAAGCCGTGTAGCCATCCAACTCCAGATCCGTATGGCCCACCCAGCGCGGCACGAACTGCTTGGCGAATGCATCGAACGCGCCAATCGGAAACCGCTGGCCGCTATAGGGTTTGCGTGCAGAAGGATCGTCTGTGTAGCCTTCGGGCGCGCCTATCCTGAATACCGACCATGCTTCTTTACGGCTGCGGTAAACAGGAAAGTCGCTCTCGCTGTGGGCATTCATCATCAGCCACGGCGAGCGTCCCCGTTCGGGGGCGTCGGACACCAGAACGTCAAAGCCCATGCTTAAAAATTCCCAAAGCCAGCCAGCACGCCCATCCGGCGTTGATTCCCACTGGCTTCCACACATTCCACCGCCATGCCACAGCAATACAGGAAAGGGAAAACGCGGCTGCGCAAGCCGATACTCCTGCACGTACAGTTGTCCGACCGCATAGCTTCCATTCATATCCACATCACGTGTTGCGGACGCCGGCACGATTTGCCGATTCAGCACAGGTAGTCCGCTAATAGTGATGTCGGTGCCGCCCACGTAATAACTCCGAACCGAACGTAGAGTCACTGTTTCTGTATACGCTATTTCCACGGATTCCTGCATCAATACCGATCGTATTGAGCGAGATGTTATGGCGCCGCAAGAGTCTGAATGTGCATTCTTCTACCAGGCTGTGCCAAAATGGCACATCACGAGTGCGCAAGGCAGTTCACCATGCAAATCAAATGGCTGGAAGATTTCGTCGCTTTGGCCAAGTCCCCCTCGCTCGTCCACGCAGCGCATGAACGCAACGTGACTCATCCCGCTTTCGGGAGGCGAATTCGTGCGCTTGAAAGCTGGGCGGGCGTGCCGCTGATTGAACGCGGGCCCAACGGCATAGCGCTGACTGCGGCCGGCCGCACCCTTCTGGCGTCTGCGTCGGAAGTGCTGGACATATTGCGCGAAACCCACAAAACGCTTCAGTTGCCCGGATACGAGCGCCTGCACAAGGTACGTTTCGCGGCGGGCCGTACCTTATCCCACTCGGTATTGCCGCGCCTTCTAACACGTTTGCGCGGCGTGGCGCCGGCCTTTCAGTCACAGGTCACAACGACTAGCCTGCAATACGGTATTGAAATGCTCATGGACGAAGAGGTGGATTTCCTTCTTTGCCATACACATGAATCCCTGCCTGGAAAGGCCGACAGCAAAGACTATATGCACTTGGTGGTCGGGCGCGACAAGTTGGTAGCCGTCAGTGCGCCTTTGTCTACACGGCATCCACGCTATCGAGTTCCACGGACTGCAGCTGACACCGCAGTGCCTTTTCTGGACTTTGCGTCCTCGATGTCATTGGGACTCATCCTGCGAAGCAGGCTATACACAATTTGTACCGCCGACAAACTGAATGTGGTGTATGAATCCGATTTGTCCGAGGCCATCCGCGCAATGGTGCTCGAAGGCGCCGGACTGGCGTGGCTGCCGCTGTCGCTTGTGCGCGGAGACCTGGAACAAGGCAATATGGCGCGCGCCGACTCGACGGCCACTGATATTGATATGGATATCTGCCTGTACCGTTCCAGGCACAATCCAAAACCTATCGTGCGTAGTATTTGGACGGGGCTGCAATGACCTGTTGTTCTCGGCCTTGCGCCAGTTCATTGATAAAACGCACAGCGCCCAATCGCATCTTGCCGGCACCCGTAAACCAGAGGCCATAGTATCCGCCCCACTGTCACGGCAAATGCGACTATTCTGATTGTTCTAAACTGGGTAGCGCATGGGCTTTCCGCAAGCCCGCAGGGTTTCTGCTAGGCCGTGAACGGAAGACTGCCCATATTGGCCGAAGATGGCCGCGTGGTTACAGGATGCTGCGCAAAAAAATGGCGGCGTCAGCCCAGCAGTGCAGACACGATACAGCCAGGAGCAAAAACATGAGTGATCAAGCAGAAACCGGCGGCCCGGATCTGGCCTCAGGCATAGCACAAAGCGACTTGCAGGAAGGCGGCATGATCGCCGGCCATGTCGGCGACCAAAGCGTGCTGCTGGCGCGCCATGAGGGAAAACTTTACGCGCTGGATGCGAAATGCACCCACTACGGTGCCCCGCTCGCCGACGGCGCGATCATCGACTGCACCCTGCGCTGCCCCTGGCATCACGCCCGCTTCGACCTGAGCACGGGCGCTGCGGTGGGCGCGCCGGCGCTGCAGGCGCTGTCCTGTTGGAAGGTCGAAATCAGCGGCGACAAAATGTTCGTGCGCGAACGTGTGCAGCCGCCCGAGGCGCCGCGGCGCACGGAAAATGTACCCACGTCTGTGGTCATCGTGGGCGGCGGCGCCGCGGGCGAGGCGGCGGCGGAAATGCTGCGCCACGAAGGCTATGGCGGCCCGGTCACCATCCTGAGCGACGACAGCGCGCCGCCCTGTGACCGGCCCAATCTTTCCAAGGATTATCTTGCCGGCACCGCGCAAGCCGACTGGATCCCGCTGCGCGACGCAGACTTCTACCGCGAGCACGAGATCGAATTGCGGCTCAAGACCCAGGTGACGGCAATCGAGCCGGCGGCATCGCAACTGCGGCTGGCCGACGGCAGCACCCTGGGGTATGGCGCCCTGCTGCTGGCCACCGGTGCGGAGCCGGTGCGCCTGAAACTGCCCGGCGCCGACCTGCCGCACATCCATTACCTGCGCACCCAGGCCGATTGCGAGGCCATCATCGCCGGCATCGAGGCCGGAGCCAAGCGCGCCGTGGTCGTCGGCGCCAGCTTCATCGGCCTGGAAGTTGCGGCGGCGCTGCGCCAGCGCGACATCGAAACCCACGTCGTCGCGCCCGATGCGCGCCCGCTGGAACGGGTCATGGGCCCGGAGCTGGGCGACTTCATCCGCGCGCTGCACGAATCCAAGGGCGTCGTGTTCCACCTGCAGCAAAGCGTCACCGGCTTCGAAGCCGACGCGGTCGTCCTGCAGAGCGGCGAGCGGCTGGCCTGCGACATAGTCGTCGTCGGCGTCGGGGTTCGTGCACGCACGGCGCTGGCCGAGGCGGCCGGCCTGGATGTCGACCATGGCGTCATGGTGAATGAATACCTGCAGACCAGTGTCGCCAATATCTATGCGGCCGGCGACATCGCGCGCTGGCCGGATCCCTACAGCGGCGAACGCATGCGCGTGGAGCACTGGGCCGTGGCGCAGCGCCAGGGCCAGGCCGCCGCCCGCAACATGCTGGGTGCAAAACAGGCGTTCACGCAAGCGCCCTTCTTCTGGAGCCAGCACTACGACGCGGCAATCAATTATGTGGGCCATGCCGCCCATTGGGATCGCATCGAGACCGACGGCGACGCATCGAAATACGATTTCTCGGCCCGCTACATCGATGCCGGCCGCACGGCCGCGCTGGCGACAATCTATCGGGACATCGAAAGCCTGAAAGAGGAAGCCGCCATGGAGGCGCAGGCGGGCCGTTGAGCCTGGGCCGGCCACCGGCTCAGACCATTAGGGCCTGTTCACCCTGAGAGGGAAGTCCTTTCTCAGCGTGAACCGGCTCCTAGAACAAGTTTGGCTCAAGTGTTTACCGGGCTTTCGTGGCGCTTGCCTAACGAGGATGGCAGTTGCGGCCACCCCCGAAGATGAAAGAGGCTTCTTTCACATTAATGCAATGCTTCGAAGCATGTAAATACCTGAACTGAAAATGCCCTAGTCGGCAAGCAGGCGCGTGACGTCTTTTTCCGACCACTCCAGGCCCAGGCCGGGACGCTCGGCGGGTGCGATGGCTCCGTCGCGCACGGCCAGGGGCTCCTGCAGTATGGCATCGGCCCAGCTGACGTACTCCAGCCAATGGGCATTGGGGGTGGCGGCCAGCAAATGGACGCTGATTTCGGGAAAGAGATGCGACGAGACCGGAATATTGCGCGCCGCTGCGATGGCTGCGCCGCGCAGCCAGCCGCTGACACCCCCGATGCGGGCGGCGTCCAGCATCAGATAGTCGGCCGCATTCCCGGCCAGCGCCCGGTGCACGGACTCCGGGCCGTCCAGGTTCTCGCCAATCTGGACAGGGGTGTCCAGGCTTTGTGCAATCTGTGCGTAGCCGGCAAGGTCGCTGTGGTGGATCTGTTCTTCCAGCCAATAAATATTCAGTTCCTGCAGATCGTGCGCGCGCCGGACCGCCTCGGGAACCGTAAGCGCCTGATTGTAGTCGACCATTAGCACGACGTCGTCTCCGATGGCGCGCCGCACCGCGCGTGCCACCTCCAGGTCGGTGCGCGCCTCGGGATGGCCCAGGCGCAGCTTCACGGCACGAAAGCCGGGTTCGAGCAGCTTCACGGCCTCATCGGCGGCCGCCCGCGCCGGCATCAGGCCCAGTCCATCGCTGTTATAGGCCGGCACAGGGTGTGCCGACGCCCCCAGCAGTCTTGCCAGCGGCATGCCGGCGGCAACGGCCAAGGCATCCCATAAAGCGATGTCGAGCGCGGCCAGCGCCATACGGACGAGACCTGCCACGCCCAGCAAGGCATAGCGCCTGGCAAGCAGCTCGGCCACTTGCAGGGGTGCCACGGCGTGGCCCTGGATCAGCCCGATGGCTTCGTGCAGTACAGCCGCGATGGCCTTGGCCCCGCTGTCGCGGTAGCAGAACAAGTAGCTGCGGCCAATGACGCCTTCCTGCGTCTGCAGGTCGACGAGCAATAAGGGCGCCGAGGTGACGGTGGCCGCGCTCGTGCCCAGGGGAAAGCGCATGGGCACCTTTACGAAGCGCGTCCGCACGCCGGCAATATGCAGGCTGGAAACGGCGCCAGTGGTGGAAGGCTCTTGCATGTATGGCCTCGCGATGAAATGACGCTGACATAGTAGGCCAATTCAGCCTGATTCCTCAAAAATATCTTACAATGGTTAACCAATTATGAACTGCTCGGGTAGCTTCCGGGCAAACATGCCCAACAACACTAGCCTGGCTGCGGAGGCGGCATGATCAACGAAGCAAACTTGCGGGCCGTGCGGCGTTTCCTGCTGGGCTCGGGCGCCAGGGAAGGCGCCAAGCTGCCTACGGAACGGGCCATGGCCGAGGCGCTGGGGCTTAGCCGCGGCGTCATACGGGGCGCCCTCGCCGTCATGGAGTCCGAAGGCCGGCTCGTGCGCAAAGTAGGCAGCGGCACCTACCTGGCCTCCAAGCGGGCGGACAGCACATCGGCGGCACCCGGCTTGCTCGACGCCACCCCGCGGCAGATCGTCGAGGCGCGTTTTGCCTTCGAGCCCCAGATCGCCGGGATGGCGGCGATGAACGCCGGCAAGCAAGACATGGAATACCTCGCGCAGTGCGCAGACGCGTACCACCACGCCGACGATTTCGACGCTTACGAAATTGCGGACGAAAATTTCCACGCCGCAATCGCCGCGGCGACCCACAACCCGGTGGTGATCCGCGCCTACCAGACATTCAATGCGGCGCACGCCGCGGTCGAATGGGGCGGACTGCGGCTACGCTTCCTGACCGCCGAGCGCCGCGCCGCATCGCGCCGCGAACACGACCGCATCCTGGGCGCCATCCGCAGCCGCGACGCCGACGCGGCTGCCGGCGCCGCGCGGCAGCATCTGCAATACATCGCTGCCGCACTTCTGCGCCAATAAGTACCCCGAAAAACCCCGAAAGGTCGAATGGCTGGGCATACCCGCAGGCGCCCTATTCCGGCCCGCACCCGCCGGGCGGGCCAAGCGCAGCGCTTGACAGCCACATTTGGTTTTCCAATAATAATAAAATTAAATTATTGGTTCACCAATTGAGGCACACATGAAAATTGCTGTCATCGGCTCGGGTGGCGTCGGCGGCTTCTACGGGCTGAAGCTGGCGCGGGCGGGCCACGACGTCACGTTCGTCGCGCGTGGCGCGCATTTGAAGGCCATGCGCGAATCAGGGCTGCACATCGAAAACGAGTCGGGCATTGTCGAATCCCTGTCCAACGTAAAGGCCACGGACGACATCCTCGGCCTGGCCCAGCCCGAACTCATCATCATCGCCGTGAAGATGTGGGATCTGGAAGAAATCACCGCCAAATTGAAGCAGATCGCCGGCCCGCATACGGCGGTGCTGTCCCTGCAAAATGGCGTCATCAAAGACATTATGCTCAAGCGCGCCTTCGGCGAAGCCGCCGTGATGGGCGGCGTGGCCTATGTGGCGACATCCATAGGCCGCCCGGGCGTGATCAAGCAAGTCGGCCCCATGCAGCGCATCAAGCTGGGGGAATACGACGGGCGCCAGACCGAACGCTGCAAGGAACTGGTACAGGCCTTCGCCGCCATGGGCGTGGACGCCACCCTGGCCGACGACATCGAGCGCGTGCTCTGGGAAAAATATTCATTCCTGGTCGGCCTGTCTTCGATGACCTGCCTTACGCACCTGACCATCGGGCCGGTGCGCGAGCACGAAGGCAGCCGCGCGCTCTTGCAAAGCATCTTCGACGAGGTGGTTGCGCTTGCACAGGCACGCAATGTGGGCTTGCCGCCAGACTACGCAAGCCAATGCATGCAGCTGGCGGACGACGTGGCGTATTCGATGACCTCGTCCATGTTCCACGACCTGGAAAAAGGCAACCGCCTCGAACTGCCCTGGCTCAGCGGCGGTGTCGTATCGCTGGCCCGGGAAGCCGGCGTGCCAGTGCCCGCCAACACCTTTGCCACGCAGGCCCTGGCTCCGTATGTGAACGGCCGGGCGCAGGCCTGAGCCACTCTGCAGCCAGGCCGCTTGCGCGCCGCGCCGCGAGGAGTGGCCGGCGCGCAAGTGGTGATGCCGTTATCGCTGCACGGCATCCAGTTGCAATTGACGAGGCTTGCGGCGCGTTTCCTCCAGGAAGCAGACGACCACCAGCCCGATCACCAGCGCGGCAATCGCCACATACATCGAATACTGGATGCCGAAATGCTTCGCGACGTAGCCCGCGATCGCCGGCGCAACGCCGCCGCCGAAGAATTCGCCCAATCCGATCACCAGCCCCGAAGCCGTCGACATCAATGTGGCGGGCACGGATTCGGCGCTGATCGGCCCCACCGTGAGGGCAATCATTCCGAAGATGCAGAACAGCGTCAGGAACAGGAAGGCAAAAATATTGAACGGAACCGGCCCGCAGTTCTTCAGCGCCCAGATGAACACAATGGCTCCGAGCACCGACAGCAGCATGGTGGGTTTGCGGCCTATCCAGTCTGAAATCGCCGGGATGACGATGGTGCCGGCCGTGCTGCCGAACCCGATCGCCGACATGACGAAGCCCATGGATTGCAGGGAAAGGTGCTTGTAGTCCACCAGGTAGCTCGGGAAAAACGCGCTCAGCACCACGAGCACCGTCAGCCAGCAAAACATTCCGCAGATATTGAGCGGAATATTCCGGTAGCGGAATACGTCGCTCCATTTATGCCGGGCAACATCATGAACCGCCGTATGGGCTTCCGCCGCCGTGGCTTTCGTGTCGCGTACGACCTTGTAGACCAGGAACGCAACGATAAGGCCCGGGATCGACACCAGCGCAAAGATCCAATGCCAGGGCACGACCTTGAGCAGCTGGGTGACGACGATGGGTGCGACGGCCAGGCCCAGCAAGGGGTTCAGGCACTGCTGCAAGCCGACATTGCGGCCATGCCTGGTGGGCTTGGAGGCATCGATCGTGGCAATGATGCTCGCCGGGGTAAACGCGCCTTCCGACAAGCCCATGACCAGGCGTATCAGGCACAAAGAGGCCACCCCTACCGCCAGGCCGCTGAGCCCCGCCAACAGCGAAAATATCAAGATGGCCGGAATCAGCACTTTCCGGTGGCCGATGCGGTCGGACAGATTCCCCATGAATATCGCCGCCGCGCCCCAGCCCAGCGACAGCGCGCCCGTGATGTATCCGAGATCCTGGTAGTCGAGCCCGAGATCCTTCATGATTACCGGGAACAAGGGCATGATCATGAATCGGTCGATACCGACCAGGCCGAATCCCAACGCCATGATGGTGACCACTTTCCATTCGTAAGCGGTATTCCATTCCGTTTTGTTTTCCATGGAAGAACGTCTCCTGAAAGCCTTTGAAAAAATCAGTCGATTATTTTTATTGTCGAAAAAAGCCAAAAATCAATTGGCCGCCGCGTCCGCCGAACTATGTGCCGAGGCCTGAACGCCCGCGCCCTTCCTGGATCGGAGTGCAAAGCGGCGGCAGGCCGGCGGCACAAATAGTCTCTCCGAACTCGGGGGCAAGACAAGACTTGTGGCCCGCTAAATCCAAAGCGTCCGACAGGCGGACAGCCGCATCGGACTTGCATGAACTACGCGTTGTCCGCCTGTCGGACACCTTGGGAATTATTGATTCAACGCCCGGCAAGTTGATCCAAAATCCCATCGTGACGAAGAAAGGCTCGCGAGGCCGGGCAGGCATCGCGGCATGGCGGCAGACCACCTGGTGAAGGAGAAAATCTTGGCTGTTATTGCGTTGGGCTATCTGGGCGTGCGCTCCCCCCGTCTCGACGAATGGGCGGAGTTTGCGCAACGCCTGCTGGGCATGCAGAGAATCGATCGGGCAGGCAAGTCGCTCGCCTTCCGCATGGACGACAAGCAGCAGCGGCTGCTGGTTACGGATGAGCCGGGCGATACCCTGGCTTGCATCGGCTTCGAGGTCTCGGGCCACGACGATCTGGCGCGCTACGCGGCCCGGCTGGATCAGGCGGGCGTAGCCGTTCACATGGGCACGCGGGAACTGGCCGACCGGCGCCTGGTGGGCGACCTCATCTGGTTCGAGGATCCCAATGGCAATCGGGTGGAACTGTTTCACGCCCCCATGACGGCCACCGACCCCTTCGTGCCGGGGCGCCCCATCGACGGCTTCGTAACCGGCCCGCTGGGCATGGGACATGCCGTCCTGCATGTCAAGGACATCGAAACGATGATGCCCTTCTACCGCGACTTGCTCGACTTCCACGTGTCCGATTTCGGCCTGGAACCCTATGGCCTGTATTTCTTCCACCTGAACGAGCGACACCATTCTTTCGCCATGGTCGGATCGGGCCAGGCGGGGTTCCATCACTTCATGGTCGAGTATCAAAACATCGACGACGTCGGCCAGGGCTTCGATCTCGCGCAGCGGCGCGAAAACGGCGTCGCCTACACGCTGGGGCGCCATACGAATGACTACATGCTGAGCTACTACGCCAATTCTCCCTCGGGCTTCTTCGTCGAGAACGGCTGGGGCGGGCGCCTGATCGATCCCGCCACCTGGCAGCCGCACCAGACGCACGACGGCCCGAGCTTCTGGGGACACGAGCGGCTTTATCTAAGCGAAGAAGGCGGCCGCAAGCGGCTGCGCGACATGCGCATGGACGCCGCGGCGCGCGGGCGCCGCGCACCGCCGCTGCAGGACTGCCCATGGCTCTACAGTCAATTGAACACACGCAATCAAGGACAGTGAAAATGGAGGAACTCGACGTAGCCGTCATAGGGTACGGCCCCACGGGCGCGGTGCTGGCTCATCTGCTCGGGCAGTGCGGGCTGGATGTGCTGGTGCTGGAGCGCGAAAGCAGCGCCTATCATCTGCCGCGCGCCGTCCACTTCGACGCCGAAATCATGCGGATTCTGCAATGGGTCGGCGTGGCGCACGAAATGGAGCCTCTGACCGCCAAGCACCCCGGCATGCGCTTCGTCGATGCCGCCGGAAAAACACTGCTCGAATGGCCCCGCCCGCAAGGCACAGGCCCGCAGGGCTGGCGCGCAAACTACCGCTTCCATCAGCCCGATCTGGAACGCGTGCTGCGGGCAAAGATCGCCGACCGGCCGAATGTCGCGGTGCGCACCCGTTCGGAACTGTTCTTCGTCGAAGACCGCGGCTCGCATGTCGATTTGCGCTACGAAGACATGTCCTGCGGCAAGGTTCGGCACGTCCGGGCCAAGTATGTCGTAGGCTGCGACGGCGCCCGCTCGCTCATCCGCCGTTTCATCGAAAGCGGCATGGAAGACATGGGCTTCCATGAACGCTGGCTGGTCGTCGACCTTATCCTGCACCGCGAAAAACCCGAACTCGGCGAATGGTCCGTCCAGTATTGCGTGCCCGAACGGCCCGCGACCTATGTGCGCGGGCCGGGCATGCGGCGCCGCTGGGAGATCACGGTTCGCGACGATGACGACGCGCTCTCGATGACCCACCCGGAGAAGGTCTGGGGCCTGCTTGCGCCATGGATCAAGCCGGAAGAAGCGGAACTCGAGCGCGCGGCCGTCTATGTCTTCCATTCACTGGTGGCCGAACAATGGCGCAAAGGCCGGCTGCTGCTGGCCGGGGACGCCTGCCATCAAACGCCGCCCTTCATGGGGCAAGGCATGTGCGCCGGCATCCGCGACGCGGCGAACCTTTACTGGAAGCTTGCGCTCGTCTGCCAGGGCCGGGCGGGCGAAGAGCTGCTCGACAGCTACGCAAGCGAGCGGCGCCCCAATGCCCACGAATACATAGCCACCGCGGTACGCCTGGGCGGGCTGATCAACGCCAGCAATACCGAGACCGCGCTGCGCGCGGCGCTACCCGGTGCCGAGGGGTCGGCACGCATGGAGTCCATCGCCCCTGCCCTCGGGCCCGGGCTCGGTACCGAAGGCAAGGCGGGCCGGCTTTTCGGGCAGCCGCGTCTGGCCGACGGCCGGCTGCTGGACGATGCCTTCCCGCATCGCTTCGTGGTGGTGGCCGAGACGGCACTGGCGCGCGGCCTGGCCTTGCCGGACTCGGTCGAACTCGTCACCCCCGAAACTTCGCCGGACGCCGCAACGCATCTCGCGCAGTTCGGCGCCCGCGCGGTCGTCCTGCGGCCCGACCGCTACACACTGGGCACCGCCGAAACCCCCCAGGCACTGGGGGCGATCGTCGCCCGCATCCTGCCGTGCCCGCTTCAACTTCAAAAAACCGAGATGGTCTGACTATGAAACTTATTTCCTTTGCCTCAAACGGACACGCCAGCTACGGCCTGGTCACTGCAGCCGGGGTCGTCGACCTGGGCCGGCGCCTGCCCGAAAAAACGCTGCGCGAATTGCTTGCTGCGCAAGGCCTGCCGCGCGCGGCAGAGTTTGCCACGGCGCCGGCGGACTACGCCCTGGACGAGGTCGAACACCTGCCCGTGATTCCCAACCCCGACAAGATCATCTGTGTCGGCCTGAACTACCATGCCCACGTCCAGGAAACTGGCCGTGAAGAAACGCCGAACCCGGTGCTGTTCGCGCGCTATGCCGGCAGCCAGATCGGCCAGGGCGCCGCACTGATCAAGCCGCGGGAATCCGACATGTTCGACTACGAGGGCGAGCTGGCCGTCGTCATCGGCAAGGAAGGACGCCGGATTCCCGAAGACCGGGCCTTGGGCCATGTGGCGGGTTATGCCTGCTACAACGACGGCTCGGTGCGCGACTGGCAAAAGCACACGCACCAGTTCATGCCCGGCAAGACCTTCGCGGGCACGGGCGGCTTCGGGCCGTGGCTCGTCACCGCGGACGAAATCCCCGATCCGTCCAGGCTGCATCTGCAGACCAGGCTGAACGGCCAGGTCGTGCAGGACACCGACGTGTCCCTGCTGATCACCTCGATTCCGCGGCTGATCAACTATTGCTCGACGATCCTGCCCTTGCTGCCCGGAGACGTGATCGTCTCGGGCACGCCGGGAGGCGTGGGCGCCCGGCGCAATCCGCCCTTGTGGATGCGCGACGGCGACGTCTGCGAAGTGGAGATCAGCGGTATCGGCATCCTCAGGAACCCGGTACGCAACGAGGCTTGACGCGCGCGGGTGCTGGCACGGCCCGGTATGTAGTGCTACGCTGGCGCGATGACCGAGCAGCCACGTAAACAGGAAGGCGTGCGGGCCCTTACCCGAGGGCTCGCCATCTTGCGCCACGTCAATGCGGCAGGGGGGTCGGCTCGGGCCTCCGAGATCGCCAAGGCGCTGGCCATCCCGCGGCCGACGGTCTACCGGCTGCTGGAAACGCTGGAAGAAGCCGGGTATGTCGCTTTTTCCGCCAGCGCCAATCTGGTGCGGGTCACGCGTCTGGCCGCCTCGCTGGGCGACGGCTATGCCGTCACGTCGACCCTGTGCCAGGTGGCGGCGCCGCTGATGGCCGAAGTGGGCGCGCGGATCGTCTGGCCCCTGGACTTGACCATCTACGACAACGCCGCAATGGTCATCCAGGAAACCACCCACGGCCGCTCGCCGCTGTCGATAGACCGGGCCATGATCGGCTATCGCCTTCCGGTGTTGCGTTCGTCGGCCGGCCGCGCCTACCTGGCCTTCTGTCCCGAGCAGGAGCGGCTGCTGATCCTCGACCACCTGCGGCGCCTGGGCGAGCCCGCGGATCTTCCCTTTCTAAACGCCGATGCGCTGCAGTGCATACTCGACGATACGCGTGTCCGGGGCCTGGCCATACGCGACGGCGGCGAGTTCCGCGAGCGGACGTCTTCGATCGCGGTGCCGATCCTGGCCGACGCGGGCGTCATCGGCTGCGTGTCGCTGATCTGGATCCGTTCCGCCATGGAGACACCGGCCGCCCTGGCGCAGTACGATGCCGAACTGCTGGGAATGGCCAGGCGCATCGCCCAGAAGGTTCTGGGGTAGCGCAGCCTTACGCTCTGCGCCAGCGGAAATCGTCCTGGCCGGGCACGTAGTGGCGGCCGGTCTGGGAGACGTCCCGGTTTACCAGCTGCCGGCCGTAATAGGGGTGCTTCAGGCTGCGCATTTCATGCTCGAGCACCGTCAAGACGGCGCCGCTTTCGACGTCTACGATGTCCTGATAGCGATACTGGTGCCGGTTGGATTCTTCGGTAATAAGGCCGCGCTGCAGCAGCCAGCGATAGGGCCGGGAAAAATCCGCCAGATAAATCGCCACGTGCGCGCCCTCGTATGCCGGCAGCGGGCCGGCTTTTTCATGAAACCGCAAGGTTTGCCCCGAGCCGCTCGCCACATGCGCCGTGACGCCCTCTGCGTCGTCGACGACATCCGCGCGGGCGCCCAATACCTCTCGATAGAAGCGCGCAATGGCGGCGGCCGAGCCGACGGCGACGTCCTGCTGCACATACAACACGCCCAGCATGACGCTGCCGGGCTCTGGCGATGCCTCGAAGCAGCGATAGACATTGCCCCACGGGCTGGTAAGTTCCAGGTACTGGCTGGTTTCATGTGCCATGTACCGGGTTCCCGCCAGCAAGGGCCGCACGGCCTCCATGCGCTCGCGCAGCGCCTGGCGCGACGGGACGACGACGCCGACGTGGCCGCCCAGAACCTGGGGGCTGCCCGTAGGAAGATGGAACTGGCTGCTGCCGATGTTGACCCACATATTGGCCACGTGCGGCATGACGTACGGGTCGCGCGTCAGGCCCAAGCCGGTCAGATAGAAGACGGTCGCAAGCAGCTGGTCGGGCACACGCGTATTCAGATGCTCATACGCAATGATGTTGCCCGTATCTTCTGCAGATCTATCATAAGGGTGTTCCATGGCGCCCCCGATGCGCAGGCAGTTCGGCCGCACGCCTCGCCACTTCCGAAAAAGCGCGGGCGCCAGGCAATTGAAGACTATACAGCGGCGCCCCGTTCGGCGAAGAAGCATATGCCGGCGTCAGCGCCATCCGGTGCACGTTTGTTATGTTATACAGCTAGTGCCATGTGCACGAAAACTCGATTTCATGGGTGCGAACTTCCGAGACACGGCACCGGGTTCCGCCAAGAATACAGCCATATAAGCCCTATGGAACAGACCCGGGTTCAATAAGCCGGCCGGCAGGCTCCGGAGCCCGCCGGGCCGGCCCTGCACGCCGGACGGGCCTTGCATGGAAGAACCCGGGGCCTGGAACATATTTTCTCGATCGGATTGAACATGTCTTACACCAACCATTTCAAACAAGCCCTGCGCGCGGGCCGCGCGCAGATCGGCCTTTGGTCCACCATCCCCTCGCCTTTCGTCTGCGAACTGATAGGCGGCGCGGGCTACGATTGGGTGCTGCTGGACACCGAGCACACGCCCACCGACGTACCGCTGATGCTGCACCAGCTGCAGGCCGTGGCCGCCGCGCACCCCGCGGCGGGCGTGCAGCCCACGCACGCGGTGGTGCGCCCGGCGTGGAACGACCCGGTGCTCATCAAGCGCTACCTGGACATCGGCGCCCAAACGCTGCTGCTGCCTTTCGTGCAGAACGCCCAGGAAGCCCAGGCCGCCGTGCGCGCCATACGCTACGCGCCCGAAGGCATACGGGGCATGGGCGGCTCGACCCGCGCATCCAACTTCGGCCGCAGCACCGACTACGTGGCCCGCGCCGCCGAGGAACTGTGCCTGCTGGTGCAGGTGGAAACAGGCGAAGCGCTGGAACAAATCGAGGCGATCGCGGCCATCGACGGCATCGACGGCATTTTCATCGGCCCCGCAGACCTGTCGGCCAGCCTCGGCTTTCCCGGCCAGGCGCGCCACCCGGAAGTGAAGCGCCGCATCGACGACGCCATCGGCCGCATCCGCGCCTGCGGCAAGGCTCCGGGCATCTTGATGGTGGACGAGCCGCGGGCGCGCGAATGCCTGGATCTGGGCGCGCAGTTCGTCGCCGTGGCGCTGGATACCATCCTGCTGCGCGATGGGCTGGACGCCGCGGCCGCACGCTTCCGCGGCCATTCAACTGCCGGGAAACCCGCGTCCGGCGATTATTGATCTGACGATTATCAATTGAGCAGCACGCACGGCTTGTGATGCCCAAGCCTGGCATTAGCGCTATGGATCCACGCGGCCGCTCGGCGGCGTTAAATCTATGCCCCAACAGGCCGCACCAATAATAAGTCTGACCGCTACGCGGCCTCGTGATCCCGCAACCACTCGCGCAAAGCCGCATTCATTCGGGTCTGCCAACCATCGCCAGTCGCCCGGAACGCATCGATCACATCTTGGTCGTAGCGGATAGTGACCGGCACCTTCGGTGCGTCCAGCCGCGGGCGGCCCATGCGTTTTGCGCGCTTGGCATCAGCTTCGCCAAATTCCATAGCATCGGGATCTGCAGCAATGCCCCGCTGGATGGAGGCATCCTCTTCCAGCGTGGGATGAATAGTCCCCGGCTTAAGTTTCGGCATAGCGCTTTACCTCTCTTGAATTCGCTTTGCGCAGGCTGATAATGCGTCGCCTGCCGCCACGATCGACAAAGACCACGCTGTATAAGCGCAAGCCGATGTAGCCCAGAGCCACCATACGCGGCTCACCGTAGCGGTAGCGTGTATCTTCCCAACACAGCGCATCTTCCCACTCGAACTCAGCCGCCAAAGACAGCGGGACACCATGCTTGTGCTCATTGCTGTCGTTCTTGGCCGGATCGAATGTAACTTGCGTCTATTTATTGTAGTTACAATAATAGAGTAAAGCCAGTGTTTTTTGTAGTTACGATAAATTCGATTGACTCAAGCGCCGCAATATTGCCGCGGCAGCGCCGCAGATCCGGAACAGGCCTGCGGCCACACAGGCGAACTTGCGATATGCTTGCCGGCATCGGCCCGGTTGTCCGGGAAACGTAAAGGCAGCGGGAATGACTACGCAAGCATTGTTTACATCGCTCGACCTGATAGGTACGTTCGTCTTCGCCATCAGCGGCGCGCTTGCGGCGCACCAGAAAAAGTTGGATCTGTTCGGCATCATCACGCTGGCCTACACCACCGCCTGCGGCGGCGGCATCATCAGGGATGTCTGCATCGGGGCGCTGCCGCCCGCGGGCCTGGCCGACTGGCGTTACCTGGCGCTGGCCTTGATCGCCTCCGGCCTGGTTCTCAGCGCCGAAGACCTGGTGCAAAAGCTCTCGCACCCGGTGCTGATGTTCGATGCGGCGGGCTTGGGGTTTTTCGCGGTTTTCGGCGCCCACAAGGCCCTGGGCCACAGCCACAGCATAGAAGCGGCCATCATTCTGGGCATGATTTCGGCGGTGGGTGGCGGGGTGCTGCGCGACCTGCTGCTGAATCGCACCCCGGTCATCCTGCAAAAGGAAATCTACGCTTCGGCGGCGCTGCTCGCGGCGGCATTGCAAACGGGCGGAGAAATCGCCGGCTGGTCGGCACACTGGCTCTCGTGGGCGGCCATTGCCCTGTGCTTTGCGATACGCTGCCTGTCGCTGGTGTTCCACTGGAACCTGCCGCGATTCACCAAAGGCGACTGAGGAGCAGATACCCGCTGGCGGGGAATGCCCGCCGGCGAAGCGGAGCGACTTTTGGCTACGCCCTGGCTCATGTCGCCGCCTGCTTACGCAGGCCAGACTATTCAGGTATAGGTATCCGATGCGCGCTCGGAGGCGGTATAAGCTTTTGTTGCCGATGCAAAGCCCACATGCACCACCTAGCCCGTAGGTTGTCGTAAACTCGAGCGATTGCTTTCTTCATTTGGCACCCGGATCAGGAAATTCTGCGGGCCGGGTTTCTTCGTGAAAGCATCCGACATGTCAAGCCCATCAAATGACTGAAACTGCATTGCGTCGTGAGATCTGCCGCGTAGGGGCATCGCTGTATGCGCGCGGCTATGTGCACTCGACGGCTGGAAACATCAGCGCAAAGCTGGATGATGGCGGCTTTCTGATTACACCGACAGACGCATGCATGGGAAGCCTGGATCCCTCTAACCTGGCCAGGCTCGACGCCAACGGCCAGCAGATCGACGGCGACCGTGCCTCGAAAACCATCGTCTTGCACCGGAAGATCTACGAATCGGCGCCTCAAGCGCGCAGCATCATTCATACCCATTCGACCCATGCCGTTGCCCTGACCTTGGCCAACCCGGACGCTCGTGAGGATCTGCTACCGCCGATCACGCCTTACTTCGTCATGAAGGTCGGGCATGTGCCGGTGATAGGCTACCATCACCCTGGCTCGCCGCACACTGCTAACGCCGTAAGCCAGAAAATCCGCGATATGGAAGCTGCCGGCAGACCGATCCGGGCTGTCATGCTTGCGCGCTTAGGCCCTACGGTGTGGGCCGAAACCCCCGGGCAAGCGTCGGCGGTGCTGGAAGAACTCGAGGAAACCGCCCGGTTGTACCTGCTAACACGCCCGGCGGCCCTTACCAAAATGCAAATCGACGAATTACACAGCACCTTTAAGGCAAGCTGGTAACCCAAGAATAAGCCCCTCGAATGCTCAAATTTGCTGCGAACCTCTCCTTTCTCTATAACGATGCCGACTTTCTCGACAGGTTTTCGGCCGCATCCAGGGACGAGTTCCATGCCGTTGAATATCTGTTTCCGTATCCCTGGGATGCCCGAGACATCGCTGCACGCCTCAACGATAATGGCCTGGAGCAAGTATTATTCAACGCCCCCGCCGGGGATTGGGATCAGGGTGACAGAGGGATAGCTTGTATCCCTGGCCGGGAATTGGAGTTTCGAGCCGGCTTCAACAAAGCACTGGAATATGCACAGGCCTTGGACTGCAGACGGGTGCATGTCATGGCGGGCATATGCCCGCCTGGCATCGATGCGGCGCAAATGCGTGCCACCTACGAAGCAAACGTCGCATGGGCCGCCGAACTGGCTGCCCCGATTGGCCGGGAAGTACTGATCGAGCCGATCAATCACCGAGACATGCCTGGCTATTTCCTAAACACCCAAACACAAGCGCACGATATCGTCCAAACCGTTGGCGCCATGAACCTAAAGGTGCAGATGGATCTTTACCACTGCCAGATAACAGAGGGCGACCTGAGCACTGCGATTAGCCGTTGGATTGCAACAGGTAGGGTTGGGCACTTCCAAATTGCCAGCGTACCGTCGCGCAACGAACCGACCACCGGGGAAATCAACGACAATTATATTTTCGATCTGATCGCATCAGAGTCGCAGCAACACGGCTGGGAGGGCTGGATAGGCTGCGAATACCGTCCCAAGCTCGGGGCCGAAGCGGGGGCAACCTCTCGCGGCCTGACTTGGCTGCGTACCTTACGCAGCCATTCCACATACCCGGTTATCTGACCAAGCCAGGCCAGTAGTCACATCGGTCTCGGAATGAAGGCGTCGCCCGCCAAACAGCATGCAATTTATCTGGCTGCCATGACAGGCTTCCAGAGCATTTGACCGTAGGCGGCCGAAACGGAAGCCGGGTCGACCCGGCGCGCCGGCATCCGCAGAACGATGGCGCATTACCCCAGTGGCTGACAACAGAACTCGGGCAGGCGGCTTGGGTAGATCAGGAAATACGGCAATCTACCTGGCAATCACCATCGCCATCGGCCACCTGGCCCTCATCGACACGTTGGCCCTTCGCCATCGCTGCGATGGCGCGCTGCTTGCCATTCAATACATGCTTTTTGAAAGCGCTCTGGGCACGCTTCACGTCATGGGCCGCTACTGCCTGGACGATATCGTAGTGCTCTTGGTTCGAGATTATCAGCCCTTGAGGCTGTACCAGGCTGCGGTGCCGGTACAAGTGCAATTCCTTGTCAGTGCCTTGCAGCATTTCGAGCAAACGCTCGTTGCGGGAACATTCCACCAAACGGGTATGGAACGCAATATTCAAATGGTAGTATTCCTCTATGTTGCCGGCGGCGGCAAGGCCTTGCATGCGCTCTACCATGGCGCGCAACGCCGCAATATCTTCTTCTGTGGCGCGTTTGGCAATAAGCCCTCCCGCCAATTGAGCCAGCGCCCCTCTTATTTCGTAGATGTCCAGGGCCTGGTCTACATCGACGCTGCGTACGAACACACCTCGATTCTTTATGACCTCGACAAGACCCGCCTGCTCTAGTTGGCGGCACGCTTCGCGGATGGGGCTCCTGCTGGTGCCAAACCGATGCGCAAGCGCAAGCTCGTTGATGCGCTGCCCGGCGCTCAGTTCGCCATTCAGGATCATCTGCTCGATTTGTTCCTTCAGGAGCGTAGGCAAAGATGCGGACTGCAGGAAAGCGAGCGACGTAGTGTTATCGGCCATGGAACGCATATTAACTGCGCGCAGAATAAAACGATTCAAATGACGATGTCGTACGCGGCGCAAGCAATCGAAACAGCGTTCTACGACTCGGGAAAGCCATAAAGCCGAGCCGGATTCTGGACGAATACCGCAGACCGTTCCGACGGCGAACGAAGCACGCTCAAGAACGATTGCAACGCCCTGGCATCATCGGGTTTTTGGGCAGGAAGAAAATTCGGATGCGGCCAGTTCATGCCCCAGATGATGCGCTCGGGGCCTTCGTCCAACAAGGCATGCACCCGGGATTCTACCATTCTGAAGTCGGCCTCCCCGTGAGGAGTGCTGTAGTATGGCGCGGCTAGCTTGAGCCAGCCCCCCCGGCGCACGAATTTCAAGAGCGCCTGAAATGCGTGCGACTCAGTCGAGTAGTGGCCAGGCAGGCGCCCCAAATGGTCGATAACGACCGGGCACGGCATTTCCAGCAAGGCGTCGACACTCGATGCGAGAGCCAGGCCGCCGCCCTGCACGAGCAGGCTCCATCCTTGTGCAGCAATTTGTACCGCTGTGCGCCGGATAGCAGAGGTGTCGATAGGCGCATCGTCCGGAAACAAAAACCGAATTCCCCGAACGCCGGCCAGATCAAGCCGTTCCAAATCGCTTTTCGTCAACGTCTCATCGGGCATGATGACACCTCTTGCCCGGGCGACACCGAGCCGGGCAATGGTGTCGAGCATGCAAGCGAAGTTGCCGCCGTATGCCTTGGGTTGCACGAGCACCAGCCGTTCCAGCCCCAACGGCTCTGCCACGCGGAGGTAATCGGCGATCTCTGACTGGGGGTCGAGGCGATGCCCCCGAAGGATCTGATAGCGAGACGGATCGCCATAAATATGTGAGTGCGTGTCACAGGCGCCTGCCGGCAAGGAAAAGGGGCTCGGGGCATTCATGAGGCTGTAGGGGAATCAGGGTTCGAGAGGCCTATTGCGCGGCAAGACCAAGCCGTAATCGGCCCGCTTGCCCCCCTGGAACGCATAGCGGGGAGGGCATTTCCCGCTGGCAACCAGGTCTTGGATTTCATCGCGGTAGCGCTCCGCCTTGTCTTTTGGGGCGTAGTTCAAGCGCGCGGCGTGCGTGTTATTCCACCAAGAATCGGCGTTGTCCGATACGCCGTACACAATGCTGAACTCTACGGACGGCGCATCGAGGCAGGCCTGTACGAGCAAACTGAAGTCGGGCTCGCTCAGCCAGGTCGAAAGCTCTCGCGGTTCACTGGGCTTCGGCCGGGTCGACCCTATACGCAGGCACACGGACTCGAGGCCGAACTTGTCCCAGAAATAACGGGCCGTGTTCTCGCCGAAGCACTTGCTGAGTCCATAAAGGCTGTCGGGACGCAGCGGCGCCCGGTCATCCAAGTGCTCTTGGATGGGATACATGCCGATGGCGTGGTGCGAACTTGCATAAATGACACGTTTGACGCCAGCACGCCGCGCAGCGTCGAAGACGTTGTAGGTACCTGCGATATTGACTTGCAAGGTTTGATCCCAGTCATCCACATTCAGGCTTGCCCCCAAGTGGATCACTTGATCGACGCCCTGCATTAACTCGTGTACGGCATGAGCATCAACCAGATCGCAAGGGCAGAGTTCTTCCCCATCACGGCGCGGGCCCAGCGCAGCAATGTCGGAAAGCCGCAGAATTTCGGCCTTTCCCCGCAAAGACGCACGCAGCAGCGTGCCCAGTTGCCCGGCCGCCCCGGTAATCAAAATTCGTCGATGGCTAATCATTTTTCCTTCCTGAGTTCAGACAGCATCGAATGACAATACCGGAAAACCGTGTGCACATCCGCGTTACTGAACCTGCAGATGATTGGTTTTGATTACGCTGCCCCAGCGATCGTACTCGGATTTCAGGAACGTCTTGAATTCTGCAGGGGTATTTAACACCGGGTCATTTCCCGAATTGATCAAGCGCGTCCGGATATCTTTCTCGTTGACTACCTTGGCGATATCTTGGTTGATTTTTTTTACTATTGCCGGCGGCATCCCTGCAGGGCCATAAATGGCGTTCCACGTAGCTGTCACAATATGGCTTCCGGTGGATTCCAGGATAGTGGGAACCTTGGTCGCCAGAGGCGAGCGCTTAGCTCCGGTCGTGACCAGCGCTTTGAGGCGGCCATCGAGCACAAAAGGCATGCCGGAAGGAATATTGGCAAACAGCACATCAACCTGACCGGCCGCTACCGCAGTAAGAGCCGGCTGCTCTCCACGGTAAGGCACGTGCACGCCTTGCATATGAAGCTGCGCCTTGAGCAATTCGTAAATCATGTGGGGCGACGAGCCCACGCCGCCCGACGCAAACGTGACTTTACCCGGGTTCTTCCTGACGTAATCGACAAATTCCTTGAAATTATTGGCAGGAAAAGAAGGCCGGGTGACAAGCACCAGCGGCGAGGACGCAATGACCGTGATAGGTGTCAAGTCTTTCAGCGGGTCATAAGGCGGCTTTGCGAACAACTGTGGCGCAACGGCAATGGACGTCTGCGGCGATATCAGCAAGGTGTATCCATCGGGATGCGAATTGACCACGCTCAGCCCAGCGATGGTGCCGCTGGCTCCGGTGCGGTTCTCGACAACGACCGATTGCCCCCATAGGTCGGAAAGCCCTTTCGCCACAATCCGAGCCAGAGTGTCGGTGCCCCCGCCGGGCGCCAGCCCGACAATGATCTTGACCGGACGGTCGGGATATGAAGCGGCTACAGAGGGCGTTGCGGCAAGCACGCCGATGAGGCCGCTGATGCCCGCGGCGATTAGCGTGCGACGCGTTGTGTTCATGCTGTGTCTCCTGTTTTTTAAGGCTTGATTTTGTTTCTTTATTGCCGACTGTCGACAATACGCATAAAATTACCATTATTTCGCCGGGATTGAAAGCCCGAATTTTCACGGAGCAGGTAAATGCATAAGCCCACGATTGCGCTATTCACAGGTGACCCCGCCGGCATAGGCCCGGAGATTGTCGCGAAGATTCTTGACGACGCTGATGTACGCAACGCGGCGAACTTGCTGATAGTCGGCAGCAGGCCCGTTCTGGAAGCAGGCATGCGAACTGCAGGAATAAGGACTGAAGTGCCCGACGCCCCCGACAACATCCCTGCGGGGGATCACGCGCCGCTGCTGATGAATTGGCAACACGTCGGCGCGAGCGAATTCACGCTGGGCCAAGTAACGCCAAAAAGCGGCCGCTTCATGCTCGACGGCCTGGCATTCTGCCTGAAAATGTGCATGGATCATATCGCCGACGCAATGTGCGTGGCCCCGCTCAATAAGGCGGCCTTGCGCGCGGGGGGCATGAAACATCCGGACGAAATGCACTATTTCCGCGAAGTCCTGGACTTCAAGGGCAAGTGCGTGGAATTCAACGTAAACGACAAATTGTGGACGTCTCGCGTTACCTCGCATGTCCCTCATAAAGACGTCAGCGGCCTTTTGACGGCTGAACTCGTCGCCGACGGCGTGGGCATGCTATGGCAAGGCCTCAAGGCATCGGGTTTCGAAAATCCCAGGATCGCCGTTTGCGGCCTCAATCCTCACAACGGCGACGGAGGAGCATTCGGCCGCGACGAAATCGATGTCATCGAACCCGGCGTCAGGCTGGCCGCGCACAGAGGCTTTGCGGCCGACGGCCCATTCCCGGCCGACACCACGTTCGTGCGGGCGATCAACAAGGCCAATGGTGGCGGATACGACGGCGTACTGACCATGTACCATGATCAAGGCCAAATTGCCATGAAGCTCATGAGTTTCGGCGAAGGCATCACTGTGCACTACGGGCTGCCCATGCCGATCACCACTCCGGCACATGGAACAGCTTATGATATTGTCCAGAAAGGCATTGCCATGCCGGGCGCCATGAAGAACGCATTGCTTGTTGCCGCCAAAATGGGCAGTTCCGCAAAAACAGCGAGAGGTTGAACTGTGGCTATTCTGCTTGGATGCATTGCCGATGACTTTACAGGCGCGACAGACCTGGCGGGGATGCTCCAACAGGCGGGCATGCGCACAATTCAGATTATCGGCGTACCCTCGACGCCTTTGCCCGCCGATACCGCCGCCGATGCTGTCGTCATCGCACTCAAGTCACGTACGACACCGGCACGCCAGGCAGTAGAAGACTCGCTAGCTGCCCTGCAGTGGCTAAAAAGCGCAGGCTGCCGCCAGTTCTACTTCAAGTACTGCTCGACATTCGACTCAACGGATCGTGGCAATATCGGCCCGGTCATCGACGCGCTCATGGAGGCTACTGGCAGCGAAATTACGATCGCATGCCCGGCGTTTCCGGAAAACGAGCGCACCGTGTACAAAGGACACCTGTTCGTTGGCGATACCCTGCTGGCCGAAAGCGGCATGCGGAATCATCCACTGACGCCGATGACCGATTCGAATCTGCCGCGCGTTCTTCAACGTCAAACAAGACATACCGTAGGGCTCATAGAACATCGCATCGTGGCGGCCGGGTCAAATGCCATCCATGAATCATTGCTGCAGCTCCAGACGCAAGGCGTCAAGATCGCGATCGTCGACGCGACGTCCAACGCAGACCTGGTTCAAATAGGCGCCGCATGCGCGCCTTTTCCGTTGGTTACCGGAGGGTCGGGACTGGCGCTTGGCCTTCCTCAAAATTTTCGCGCTCAAGGCTTGCTGCACCCAGTCGAGCCGGCACAACAAGCGCCCTCGACAGATGGCTTACGCGCCATTCTGTCCGGCAGCTGCTCACAGACTTCCCAGGCCCAGCTGCGGCATATACTTGACTACGGCGTTCCTGGTTTTGCTTTGGATCCACTGCAACTGGCCGCCACCAGCGATGCCCTGCCCCGCTTGGTGGACGACGTCATGGCTTGGGCAACACCACGTGTCGAAAATGGGCCCGTCATTGTCTACGCCACCGCCGCCGCCGATAAGGTCAAGCGAGTTCAGTCGGCACTAGGCGCCGAACGCGCCGGAGCCATCATCGAAGAAGCGCTGGCCGCTATCGCAAAACGCCTGGTTGAAGCCGGCGTGCGCCAATTAATTGTCGCTGGCGGGGAAACGTCCGGGGCAGTGGTGACTGCTCTCGGCATCAATCGCCTGCGCATCGGGCGACAAATCGACCCCGGCGTACCCTGGACCGTCAGCCTGGGCGACCGCCCCATCGCACTGGCCCTCAAGTCGGGTAACTTCGGCAGTACCGACTTCTTCGAGAAGGCCTGGGATAAGGTGCCATGACGCCATTTATTTTGTATCAGCGGCCCTTATAACGTCCGAAATTCGGGAGTAGCGCGCTGTCGAGCCGATCTTGAGCGCACACTGTTCTTGAGCGCACACCGTGTTCGGAGCCGCCGACATAAATAATAAAAGGATTGAAATCGGGAACGGCACGATCGGGGTGTGGCATGGCGGCTCTTGGGTAGAAGAAGCATTCGTAGAAGAATGCCGCGAACCCGGCGGGCCCGCCTGTCAGGCCGACCTTGCTCGCAGTACCGTCTCATATACGCCCCTTGCACCGGCAGGCTGGCGATGGCGCGGTACAACGTACGCAGGCCGGCGATGCCGCGGTACAGCGTACGCAGGCTGACGCCCTGTTCGTCGCCCCGCTGAAGGGGTGGCGGCGGCAACGCAGGCGCTGCATCAGTTCCAGCAGTCTTTCGGCGCGAGACATTCAGGCTCCATGAAGCACGGCGGCCGACGTTGCAGTGCAGCTAAGGGTTTTACCTAGGTAGCGCCCCGCCTCGCAGAGTTTTAAGAATGGGAGGCAGGATTCGAAGGACAACGAACTGGAGACATCTGCGATGAAAGTCGAGCTGAAAGTCAACGGACAAGCCGTCAGTGCCGAGGTCGAACCCAATGTGCTGCTGGCGCAGTTCATCCGCGGCCAATTGCGGCTGACCGGCACCCATGTGGGCTGCGATACCGCCCAGTGCGGCGCCTGTACCGTGATCGCCAACGGGCGATCCATCAAATCCTGCAACGTCCTGGTGGCGCAGATGCAGGGTGCCGAAATCACCACCATCGAGGGCCTGGCCAATGGCGACGGCGGCCTGCACCCGGTGCAGGCCGCCTTCAAGGAATGCCATGGCCTGCAATGCGGCTACTGTACGCCGGGCATGGTAATGAGCGCGGTCGATCTGCTGGCCCGCCATCCGCAGGCCAGCGAGGCCGAGATCTGCGAGCAGCTGGGCGGCAATCTGTGCCGCTGCACGGGCTACCACAATATCGTCCGGGCAGTGCAAACCGCCCAGAAAACCCTGGCCGCCTAAGGGCGCTCGGCAAAGGAGACCATCATGGGTGCAAACGAGTTTGCCAGCATGCCGCACATAGGCGAAGCGCTGCGGCGCGTCGAAGACACGCGCTTTCTGACGGGCGCCGGCAAGTATGTGGACGACATCCACCAGGAAGGCCAGAAATACGCCTGTTTCGTGCGCTCGCCGCACGCCCATGCCCTCATCAAGAGCATGGACACCGCCGCAGCCGCGGCAATGCCGGGGGTGCGGCGCATCTATACCGGCCAGGACATCGAGGGCAAGGTCGGCGGGCTGCCCACCGGCTGGCTGATCAGCAACCCCGACGGCAGCCCGATGAAAGAGCCGCCCCACCCCTTCCTGGCGATCCACAAGGTACGCTACGTGGGCGAACCGGTGGCCATGGTGGTGGCCGATACGCTGGAGCAAGCCCGCAACGCTGCCGAGGCCGTGTCCGCCGACTACGAAGAGCTACAGCCGGTGGTCGACATGGCCAAGGCCGCGCAAGGCCCGGCGCTGCACGACGAGGCCCCCGACAATCGCTGCTACAAATGGGTGCTGGGCGACAAGGCGGCCGTCGACGCCACGTTTGCCGGCGCCGCGCACGTCACGCGCCTCGACCTGGTCAACAACCGCCTGGTTCCCAACGCCATGGAGCCGCGCGCCGACAACGCGCGCCACGACCGCGCCTCGGGCGAAACGCTGCTGTACACCACCAGCCAGAATCCGCACCTGGTGCGCCTGCTGCTGTCGGCCTTCGTGCTGAACGTGCCCGAGCACAAGCTGCGCGTGATCGCCCCGGACGTCGGCGGCGGCTTTGGTTCGAAGATCAATCTGTATCCCGAAGACGTGGCGATAACCTGGGCCGCGCGCGAACTGGGCTGCGCAGTCAAGTGGACGGCCGAGCGCAGTGAAAGCTTCATCGCCGACACGCACGGGCGCGACCACATCTCGCACGCCGAGATGGCGCTGGACAAAGACGGCAAGTTCCTTGCCCTGCGGGTGCATTCCGACGCCAACCTGGGCGCCTATCTGGCGACTTTCGGCCCGGTCGTGCCCACCATTCTGTACGGCACGCTGCTGGCCGGCCAGTACACCACGCCGCAGATCTACGTCGAGGTCGACGGCTGGTTCACCAACACGGTGCCGGTCGACGCCTACCGCGGCGCCGGGCGGCCCGAGGCCGCCTATCTGGTCGAACGCCTGGTTACCCGCTGCGCTTGGGAACTGGGCATTGGCCAGGACGAGATCCGCCGCCGCAATTTCATCACCGAATTCCCTTATCAGACGCCGGTGGCGCTGCAATACGATACGGGCGACTTCCCGAAGTGCCTCGAAGAAGCCAGGAAACTCGCCGACGTGGCCGGTTTTGACGAACGGCGCCGCGCCAGCGAGGCCAAGGGCCTGAAGCGCGGCATCGGCTATTCCAGCTACATCGAGGCCTGCGGCCTGGCGCCTTCACACATCGTCGGGCAGTTGGGCGGACGCGCCGGCCTGTATGAATGCGGCGAGGTGCGCATCAACCCCACCGGCTCGGTCACCGTGTTCACCGGCACCCACAGCCACGGCCAGGGCCACGAAACCGCGTTTGCGCAGCTGGTCGCCGCGCGGCTCGGCATTGCCGTCGACGCCGTGGAAGTCGTGCACGGCGACACCGGCCGCATACCCTTCGGCATGGGCACCTATGGCTCGCGCTCGCTGGCCGTGGGCGGGGCGGCGGTCATGAAGGCGCTGGACAAGATCGAAGAAAAGGCCAAGAAGATCGCAGCCCACCTGATGGAGGCCAGCGACGCCGACATCGAATTCACCGCCGGCGAATTCCGCGTCAAGGGCACCGACAAGAAAAAGGCTTTCGGCGAGGTAGCCCTGGCCGCCTACGTGCCGCACAACTACCCGCTCGACAAGCTGGAACCCGGGCTGGACGAAACCGCGTTCTACGACCCCAGCAACTTCACCTATCCGGCCGGCACCCATATCTGCGAGGTCGAGGTCGACCCGGCCACCGGCGCGGTGCACGTCGACCGCTTCACGGCGGTGGACGACTTCGGCGTCATCGTCAACCCCATGATCGTCGAAGGCCAGGTGCAAGGCGGGGTGATGCAGGGCATAGGCCAGGCACTGCTCGAGGAATGCGCCTACGATTCCAGCGGCCAGCTGCTTAGCGGCAGCTACATGGACTACACCATGCCGCGCGCCAAGGACTTCCCCGAATTCAGGCTGGGCACCGTGTGCACGCCGTGCACCCACAACCCGCTGGGCAGCAAGGGCTGCGGCGAAGCCGGCACCATAGGCTCGCCGCCGGCGGTCATCAATGCCCTGCTCGACGCGCTCGAGCCGCTGGGGGTGCACGATATCGACATGCCCGCCACGCCGCACCGCGTCTGGCAGGCGATCCAGGCCGCACGCTGATCCAGGAGACGAACATGTACGCATTTACCTATGAACGGCCGGCCACCCAGGCCGATGCGCTCAAGCTGGTTCAAGGCGGCGGCCAGCCGCTGGCGGGCGGGCAAACCCTGCTGGGCTCGATGAAACTGCGCCTGGCCGCGCCCGAACAATTGGTCGATCTGGGCGCCATCAAAGAGCTGTCGGGCATCCGCCGCGAGGCGGGGGACATCGTCATCGGCGCCATGACCCGGCACGCCGACGTCGCCGAAAGCGCCGAGGTGCAGGCTGCGATTCCGGCCCTGGCGCGGCTCGCGGGCGGCATCGGCGACAAGCAGGTGCGCGCCATGGGCACCCTGGGCGGCTCGGTAGTGAACAACGACCCGGCGGCCGATTATCCGGCCGCCTTGCTGGCGCTGGGCGCCACCGTGCACACCACCGGGCGCAAGATCAAGGCGGACGATTTCTTTCTCGGACTGTTCAGCACCGCGCTGGAACCGGGCGAACTCGTCACGGCGATAAGCTTCCCGGTACCCAAGCGCGCCGCCTACGTGAAGTTCCCGCAGCCTGCTTCGCTGTTCGCCCTGATCGGCGTCTTCGTCGCGCAGTTCGACGACGCTGTGCGGGTCGCGGTAACGGGCGCAGGCAACGGCGTGTTCCGCCACCCGGCCATGGAGGCGGCCCTGGGGCAAAACTTCAGCCCCGATGCGCTGGCCGGCGTGACGACCGACGAAGCGCTGGCATCCAGCGACCTGCACGGCAGCAGCGCCTACCGCGCCCACCTGGTGGGGATGATGGCGCAGCGCGCCGTGGCCCAGGCGCTGTCTTAGGGCCGCTGCATGAACACAGCGCCGCCATCTGCCGCACCGCAAGGCCCTGCTTCCATCGACGCGCTGCTTGCGGCGCTCGAGGCCAGGGCCTATTTCGCCGACCGGCGCCTGGCCACGGCGGTGTTCCTGGCGCTCAAATTGCAGCGGCCGCTGCTGCTCGAGGGCGAGCCGGGCGTAGGCAAGACGGAACTCGCCAAGGCCCTGGCCGCCGTGCTGGGGCGCGAACTGCTGCGCCTGCAATGTTTCGATGGGCTGGAGCAGCGCGAGGCCCTGTACGAATGGAACTACGCGGCGCAGTTGCTGCACCTGCGGGCCGCCGAAGGCCGGGCGCCGGCCAGCGAACTCGAACAAGAAGTCTACCAAGCACGCTACCTGGTGCGCCGCCCGCTGCTGCAGGCACTGCAGGCGCCTGCGCCCGGGGCGCTGCTGCTGATCGACGAAGTCGACCGCGCCGACGAGCCGTTCGAGGCCTTCCTGCTGGAATACCTGGGCGAATACCAGGTCAGCATCCCGGAACTGGGCACGGTGCGCGCCACCATCGCGCCGGTGACACTGCTTACCAGCAACCGCACGCGCGAACTCAACGATGCCGTCAAGCGGCGCTGCCTGTATCACTGGCTGGACTACCCCGACCGCGAACGCGAGCTGGCCATCGTGCAGGCGCTGGTGCCCGAGGCGCCGCGCGCCCTGGCCCGCCAGGTAGCCGCCTTCGTGCAGCAGCTGCGCAAGGCCTCGGGCGAAGGCCATTTCCAGCGCGCCCCGGGCATTGCCGAAACCGTGGAATGGGCGCGGGCGCTGGTGGCCCTGGACACCATTACCCTCGACCCCGAGGTCGTGGTGGACACCGCCGGCATTCTGTTCAAGCAGCGCGACGACGTCGCCGCACTGGATCACGCGCTGGCATCCGAGACCCTGCGATCGGCACGACAGGCCGCGGCATAGCACGGCGCAAGGCGGCACATGCATACCCGGCCCACGCCCCCCGCCGATCACGGCAGTCTCGCGCCGCACACGCCGCGCGTGGCGCTGCTGGGCGACGCGCGCAGCGGCAAGCTGGGCAGCAATCTTGGCGCCTTCGGCCGCGCCCTGCGCCGCGCGGGGGTGCCGGTGGACGCGGCGCGCATCGCCCTGGCCCAGCAGGCGCTGCAATGCGTCGGCGTGGCGCGCCGGCAGGATGTGGCCGCGGCGCTCGAGGCAGTGCTGGTCGGCCGCGAACAGGATCGCGCGGTGTTCCGCGAAATGTTCGAGGCCTTTTTCCGCGACCCGGAGCTGGCCCACCAGCTGCTGGCCCGCATGATGCCGCGGGCCGTGCGCGAGGCCGGGCCGCCGCGCGCGCGCCCGCGCGTGCAGGCGGCGCTGGCCCCGGCAGCCGCGGCGCACGGCGCGCAGCAGCCGGATCTGGAATTCGACGCTGCCATGACGGCAAGCGACGTGGTTCGCTTAAAGACCGCGGACTTCAACCAGATGTCGGCCAGCGAATACACGCTGGTGCAGCGCCTGGTGCGCGACATCGCCCTGCCACTGCCCACGGTGGCCGGGCGCCGCACCCGCGCCG
Source organism: Candidimonas nitroreducens (assembly GCF_002209565.1). Lineage (GTDB taxonomy): Bacteria > Pseudomonadota > Gammaproteobacteria > Burkholderiales > Burkholderiaceae_B > Candidimonas > Candidimonas nitroreducens. The sequence goes on along the minus strand of NZ_NJIH01000009.1, from coordinate 185,767 downwards.
GCCCGCGCGGCACGCGCATACACTGGGGGCGCACCTTGCGCGAGGCCGCGCGCAGCGGCGGCGACGTGATGGCGCTGCAGCGGCTGCAGCGCCGCCGCCAGCCCCTGCCGCTGCTGGCGCTGGTAGATGTATCCGGCTCCATGGAACGCTATGCCCGCACCCTGCTGGCCTTTCTGCACGCGGCGACCCGCCATGTGCAAGTGGGCGGCCGCATCCTGCCCGTGCGCCGCAACGTGTTCGCCTTCGGCACCGAGCTTACCGATCTGGGGCCGGCCTTTCGCCTGGCCGACACCGACGCCATGCTGCTGGCCGCCGGCAGGCTCATCCACGATTACGCGGGCGGCACCCGCCTGGGCGACTGCCTGGCCAGCCTGTGGCGCGGCCACGCGCGCTGCCTGGTGGGGCGGCGCACCGTGGTGCTGATCGTCACCGACGGCCTGGACACCGGCGAACCCGACGACCTGGCGCGCGAACTGGCCCGGCTCAAGCGCCGCACGCGCCGCATCCTGTGGCTCAATCCGCTGCTGCGCTTCGACGGCTACGCGCCCAGCGCCCGCGGCGCCGCGGTGCTGCATGGCGCGGCCGATGCCATGCTGGCGGTACATAATGTCAGCCGGCTGCAGGATCTGGCCGGCGCCATCGCCGCATTGGTAAAGCCATAATTTCACAAGGAGTCAACCATGGACATGCAGGGCTCGCGCACACTGTCGGTCGATCGGCAACAAGCCTGGGACGCGCTCAACGACCCCGAGGTTCTGAAGGCTTGCGTGCCCGGCTGCGAAAGCATCGAGGCCACTGGCGAAAATAGCTACGCCCTGGTCAGCACCGTAAAGGTCGGCCCGGTGGCGGCCAAGTTCAAGAGCACGATACAGCTGGCCGACATCCAGGCCCCCGAGAGCTATACACTGAACTTCAACGGCAATGGCGGCGCGGCGGGTTTCGGCAAGGGCAGCGCCAAGGTTGCCCTGACGCCCCAGGGCGAGGGCTGCGAGCTGGCGTACACGGTCAATGCGATGGTCGGCGGCAAAATCGCGCAAGTCGGCCAGCGGCTCATCGACGGCGTGGCCAAGTCCATGGCGGAAAGCTTTTTCAAGCGCTTCGACGAAGCGATGCAGCGCCGCCACCCGGCGCCGGCCGAGGCGTCCGACGCGAGCGCCTCCGCTACGGCCTCTGCGACTTCCATGACCGCTGCGAGCGCAGCGGCTGGCCCGGCGGCAGCCGGCCCGGCTGGCCGCCGCGTTTCCAATTGGGTCTGGGTCGTGGTGGTATTGCTGGTAATACTGGGTATCGCCTGGGCCAGGCAATGATGCCGGCTCGCGTTCGACACAAGCGCCGCGGCACGCTTTGCCATGATGCCGCCTGTGCCGCCCGCGGCCGCGTCTTATTGCCTTGTTGTTGCAATGCGCCCGGCGCGGGGGCCTTAGACTATAGACTTAGACTATAGGTATGGATAACCACGGATCTTGATAAGCACAAATCTTGACAACTATAGATCCTGATAAGCACGACTTTTAGCGGGAGAGATTTTCAGGAGTCGCTACATGGAAAATCTGGACTTCATTATTTTGCGCACGCTGCGCGACTGGCGCCGCAATGGCAGCCATGCCGTGCTGGCAACGGTAGTGCACACGTGGGGATCTTCACCGCGGCCCATAGGCTCGATCATGGCGCTGCGCGAAGACGGTATCGTCGTGGGCTCGGTTTCGGGCGGCTGCATCGAAGACGATCTGATCGCCCGCTACACCCAGGCGGGCGTGGCCGACGCCCTGCCCCGCAGCGGGCCGCCGCAGTTTCTGAAATACGGCGTCACAGCTGACGAGGCGCACCGCTTCGGCCTGCCCTGCGGCGGTACGCTGGAGGTCGTGCTGGAATTCGATCCCGACACACAGTCGCTGGTGGATCTGCTGCAGATGCTGGACACCGGCCAGCTCATGCACCGGCGCGTCCGCCTGGCCGATGGCCAGGTGCGGCTCGAACCCACCGACGTGCCGGCAGACCTGAGCCTGGACGAGCAGGAACTGGTCAATACCTTCGGCCCCGGCTACCGCATGCTGATCATCGGCGCCGGACAGATGAGCGAATACCTGGCCACCATGGCGCAGTTCTGCGGCTTCGCGGTCACGGTATGCGATCCGCGCAAGGAATACAGCAGCGTCTGGAGCGTTCCCGGGGTGCGCGTCGTGGACACCATGCCGGACGACACCGTGGCCGAGTTCCAGCCCGACGCGCGCAGCTGCGTCATTGCACTGACGCACGACCCCAAGCTGGACGACCTGGCGCTGCTGCAAGCCCTGGAAACGCCGGCGTTCTATATAGGTGCCATCGGCAGCCGGCGCAACAACCGGGCGCGGCGCGAGCGCATGATCGAATACCTGGATCAGACCGAGCAATCACTGGCCCATCTGCGCGGCCCCATAGGCATTTATATAGGCAGCAAGACCCCGCCCGAAATCGCCGTCAGTGTCATGGCCGAGGTGCTGGCCGTCAAGAACGGGGTGGCCCTGCCGCACGACATCGACGTGGCATACGTCAAAGATCAGCAGGGCATGGCCGGATCCGGCTCCGTCTGCTTTACCGGCTGACGACGGCGGCGCGGCGCCGACGGAAAGCCCGGAAATACCGGCCGGAAGCCGGCGCCGCAAAACGCAGCAAAACATATGGCCCGCCTTGCGGCGGGCCATATTTGCGGTACATACGTACGGTACGACAGTGCGACAGCTTGCTAGCTGACGGTAATGTGAGCCGCGTCGATGACCTTTTTATAGCGAGCCATTTCGGACTCGATATAAGCGGTGAAGTCCGCCGAGTTCTTGTACGAGGACTCGAACCCGAGGGCCTTGAGGCGCTCCTTCATTTCGGGCGAATCCATGATCTTGGAAGATGCGGCCTCGAGCTTGCTGAGAATTTCGGGGGGCAGCTTGGCGGGCGACCACAGGCCATACCAGGAATAGAACTCGAAATCCTTCATGCCGGCTTCGCGCATGGTGGGCACGTTCGGCAGCAGCGGACTGCGCGCTTTGCCGGTTACCGCCAGCGCGCGCAGCTTGCCGGACTGCACCAGCGGCAGCGAAGACAGCATGGGATCCATGATGGCCGAAACCTGCCCGCCGACCAGATCCGACAAGGCGGGCGCCGAGCCCCTGTAGAGCACGATGGGTACCTTGGAAATATGGGCGTCATACAGGAACTGCGCCGCGGCCAGATGGCCGGCGGAGCCGAAGCCGCTGGTGGCGAAGGTATATTTGTTCGGATCGGCCTTTACGTCGGTGATGAATTGCTCGACGGTATGCGCGGGGACTTTCGGATTCACGCTGAAGATCAGAGCGCCCTGAGCCAGCAGGCTGACGGCGGTGAAGTCCTTCACGGCGTCGAAGGTGATCTTCTTCTTGTACAGCAGCGGATTGATGGAATGTATGGACGCGTTGATATACAGCGTATAGCCGTCGGGCTTGGCCCGTGCCACATAAGCCGCGCCGATCATGCCGGAGGCACCGGGGCGGTTTTCAACGATCACGGACTCGTGCAGCTGGGCCTTCAGCTTGTCGGCGAACAAACGCGCCACGCCGTCGACCGCGCCGCCAGGGGGGTGGGGAACGACGATCGTGATGGTGCGGGACGGATAGGCATCTTCCGCCTGGGCGCCGCCGGCGGCCATCATGCCGGCGATACCCAGCGCCATGACTGTGGCGCGCAGAAAGCCGCCGCATATGCTTTGCTTCATAGACTTCTCCCTATGCGTATAACGGATCAGGCGGCTTTCAGTTCGCGCGAGCTCCAGCCGTACTTCTTGTCCAGCCCCAGTTCGCGCACCGCGCGCAGGCCCTGCTGCAGCGCTTCTTCGGGCAGCGCCTTCAGGGGCTTGCGCAGCTCGCCCGCGGGCAGCCCCACCGCCTTGAGCAGCGACTTGATCGCCACCGGATTGATGGCCGAGTACGAGAAATGCAGCATCGGCAGCATCTGCAGATAGGTTTCGCGGAAACTGACCGACACCTCCGGCGTGGCCCAGGGCCGCGAGATCGTGGCCATCTCGGCCGGCGCGATGTTGCCGGTCATGTTGGCCGTACCGTGCCCGCCCAGGCTCATCGTCGGCACCACCAGCCCCAGGTTGGGCGAATCGCAGCACATCACCGCCACGTCGGGGCGCGCGTGCAGCACCTGCGCCACCTGCCCCACGCGCGTGGTGGATTCCTTGTGCACCACGTAGTTCGGGTGCTTGAAGATGCGCAGCAGATTGCTCCAGTGCAGGTCGGTCTTGACCCGCGGCGGATTGTTGTAGATGCCCAGCGGCAGGTCGGTCGCATCGGCCACTTCCAGGAAGTAGTCTTCGATGTCGGCTTCCGAGCCGCAGATATACGCCGGCGCGGCCAGAATCGCCCCGTCGGCGCCGTTGGCGCGCGCAAAGCGCAGGTAATCTATGGTGGTCTCGGTATTGTTGCCGGTGCAGCCATAGAAGAACTTCATCTTGCCGCTTTTCATCTTGGCCGTCTCGGCGATGATCTGCTGGCGCTCTTGCTGCGACAGCATCGACACTTCGCCGGTCGAACCCATGATGAGCACGGCCGCGGTGCCGTGATCTTCCTGGAATTTCAGCAGGGTGCGGAAACCTTCGAAATCCACCGTCCCGTTGCGGTTGAAAGGAGTAATGAGAGCCACGAAGGACCCTTCGATCTTCATCTTAGCCATTGCGATTCCACCAATCGATATTGAATTTGGACGACTACGGCGCCCGCCACGCGGGCGGCAAGGAAAACGCGGCGCGATGCCGCGCACACCGACAAGCCCCAACGCCCGCCGGCCTTGTCTGGTGCGGCATGCGCCGACAGCGCGGCCACACCTGCGGAAGCCAGTATATGCCCGGCCAATATTAATATTTTTTTGTTATCTGCACACTTTTTCCCATTAAATAGGAAAATTTTTTATTAGCTAATGACTAAAATGACAGTTTGCTGGAAGCGAGTCCCGCCGTATGGGCTGCGGCACCGCGGCCTGCCCGCCGCAAGCAGGACAAAATGCCTTTCCGATGCCGTGGGCGGCACGCTGCGGGTGTCGCTCCACTCCAGACCAATCGTGAAAGCGCAGCGTCAGCCATATATCCGGTACAGCGCTACGCATAGTGGCAAAGAGGCCATAGCTCTACACAAAGCGCACGATTGATCTAGAAATGGAATCACTTGGAATTGGCAAGATGCCTGTAAATACCCAACGTTTTCCGAGCCTGTCCCATTGGGGCGCTTTCACTGCGGTGGTCGAGAACGACCGCCTGGTCGCCTGCGAACCGTTCCGCTACGACCCGGCCCCCTCGCCCATTCTGGAATCCATGCCCGGCATGGTGCATTCCGATTTGCGCATCGCGCGGCCGGCGGTACGCAAAAGCTGGCTGCGCGACCGCCACCAGGCCAGCGGCGCCGCGCGCGGCACCGAACCCTTCGTGGAAGTCGGCTGGGACGTCGCGCTGAAGCTGGTCGCGGACGAACTGGCCCGGGTACGGGCCGAGCACGGCGCCACGTCGATCTTCGGCGGCTCGTATGGCTGGTCCTCGGCCGGCCGGCTGCATCACGCGCGCACGCTTACGCACCGCTTCCTTTACACCGGCGGCGGCTGCGTGGATCAGGCCGGCAACTACAGCTGGGGCGCGGCGCAATTCCTGCTGCCGCATATACTCGGCACCTACGCCCCCGTCACCGGCCGCGTCACCGACTGGAAAAGCGTTGCGGCCCATACCCGGCTGCTCGTCGCCTTTGGCGGCCTGCCCTTGCGCAACACGCAGATCACATCGGGCGGCGCGGGCGAACATTCCGCCCCGCGCTGGCTCGAGCGGGCGCGCCAGGCCGGCCTGGAATTCGTGGTGATCAGCCCGACCCGCGCCGACGCCCCGGACGGCATGCCGGTACGCTGGATCCCGATCCGGCCCAACACCGACACGGCAATGATGCTCGCGCTGGTGCACACCCTGCTGGTGGAAAACCTGCACGACGCCGATTTCATCGGCACTTATTGCACGGGCTTCGACAAGTTCGCCGACTACGTGCTGGGCAAGTCCGACGGCACGGCCAAAAGCGCCGCGTGGGCCGAAGGCATATGCGGCGTGCCCGCCGCGGACATCCGGGCGCTCGCCCGCCAGGCCGCCGCCACCCGCAGCCTGCTGACCTGCGCCTGGTCCCTGCAGCGCGCCCACCATGGCGAGCAGCCCTACTGGGCCGCCATCGCCCTGGCGGCGGCCCTGGGCCAGATCGGCCTGCCCGGCGGCGGCTTCGCCTTCGGCCACGCCTCTATGAACGGCGTGGGCAATCCGCGCCCAGGGGTGGCGGCGCCGGAGATGTCCGCCGGCAGGAACCCCACCGGCTGCTCGATTCCCGTGGCGCGCACCGCCGACATGCTGCTGAATCCGGGCGCACAGTATGAATTCAACGGCGGCACCGGCACCTATCCCGACATCAAACTGATCTACTGGGCCGGCGGCAACCCGTTCCATCACCACCAGGATCTGAACCGCATGGTGCGCGCCTGGAGCCGGCCCGAAACCATCATCGTGCACGAAAGCTGGTGGACGCCCACCGCGCGCCGGGCGGACATCGTACTGCCCGCCACCACCACGCTCGAACGCAACGACATCGGCGGGTCTTCGCGCGACCGCTACGTACTGGCCATGCACCAGGCCCTGCCTCCCTACGCCCAAAGCCGCAACGACTTCGACATCTACCGGGAACTGGCGGCGCTGGCCGGCCACGAAACCCCGTACACCGAAGGGCGCGACGAGGCCCAATGGCTGCGGCACATCTACGGCAAGCTTGCGCAAAACTGGCGGGCCGCCGGCATGCCAGTTCCTGAATTCGAAGAATTCTGGCGCGCCGGCTACCTGGAGCTGCCCGAGCCCGAGCGGGAATACGTGCTGTTCGACAGCTTCCGGCAAGATCCCGAGGCGCATCCGCTGCAAACCCCATCGGGCAAGATCGAGATCTATTCCGAGCGCATCGCCGCCTTCGGCTACGACGACTGCCCCGCGCACCCCACATGGCTGGAGCCGGCCGAATGGCTGGGCGCCAAGGCCGCCGAACGCTACCCGCTGCACCTGATGACCCCCCAGCCGGCCGACAAACTGCATTCGCAACTGGACGCGGGCAAGACCTCGGCCTCGCTCAAGCTTCATGGACGGCAACGGGTTTATATTTCGCCGCCCGATGCGGCCCGGCGCGGCATCGCCGAAGGCGATCTGGTCAAGATATACAACGACAGGGGAGCATGCATGGCCGCCGCCGTCGTCGACCCGAACCTCATGCCCGGGGTCGTGGCGCTGCCCACCGGCGCCTGGTTCGACGCCGACGACGCCACGCTGGAACGTCACGGCAACCCCAATGTGCTGACCCTGGACATCGGCAGCTCGCGGCTGACGCAAGGCCCCAGCCCGCAATCCGCCCTGGTGGAAATCTGCAAATGGGACGGGCCTGTGCCCGCCGTGCATGCCTTCGACGCGCCGGCGATCGAGCCCGGCTTCGAAGACGGGCAGGCTATGTCACGACAGGCTATTTCACATTAGGGCCTGCTCACACTAAAAGGGAAATCGCACTGGTGGGCCTGTTGCGCATTGGCCCGGCTATTTCACATTAGTTTGATCCGCATCAAAGTCTTGTTCAATTCTCCCCGGTAAGCTGACACTCGTCCGTTCAGGGAGTAGTCATGCAGGACGAGTATTACAACGACAAGGTGGTGCGGCAATTCCTACTGGCCGCCGCCGTCTGGGGAATCATAGGCATGTCGGTAGGGGTGCTGGCCGCGGCCCAGCTGATGTGGCCGGCACTGAATTTCAATGTTCCGTGGCTGACCTTCAGCCGCATACGGCCCGACCATACCTTCGGCGTCATTTTCGCCTTCGGCGGTTCGGCGCTGATGGGCACCTGCTATTACGTCGTGCAGCGCACCGGCCACGCCCGGCTCGCCTGGGGACGCCTGGCCGGCTTCACGTTCTGGGGCTGGCAGCTGGTCTGCGTGCTGGCCATGACGACCATGCCGCTGGGCCTGACGCAGGGCAAGGAGTACGCCGAGCCGGAATGGTTCATCGACATACTCATCGCCGTGGTCTGGGTATCGTTTGGCGCCGTGTTCTTCGCCAGTCTGGCGCGCCGGCGCATCCGCCACATCTATGTAGCCTGCTGGTACTACGGCGCCTTCATCATCGCGGTCGGGCTGCTGCACATCGTCAACAATCTGGCGATCCCGGTGTCGCTGGCCAAGTCTTACCCGATTTATTCGGGCGTGGTCGATGCCATGGTGCAGTGGTGGTACGGGCACAATGCGGTGGCCTTCTTCCTGACCGCCGGGTTCCTGGGCATGATGTACTACTTCGTGCCGCGCCAGGCGCAGCAGCCGCTCTGGAGCTACCGCTTTTCCATCGTAAACTTCTGGGCGCTGATCTCGGTTTACATGTGGGCCGGCTCGCACCACCTGATGTATACCGCCCTGCCCGACTGGGTGCAGTCGGTGGGCATGGCCTTCTCGCTGGTGCTGCTGATGCCCAGCTGGGGCTCGGCAGCCAACGGCCTGCTGACCTTCAATGGCTCCTGGCAGCGCCTGCGCAGCGACCCGGCGGCGAAGTTCATGGTGCTGTCGCTGGTGTTCTATGCCGCCTCGACTTTCGAAGGCTCGATGATGGCGATCAAGTCGGTGAATTCGCTGTCGCACTATACCGACTGGACGATCGCGCACGTGCATTCCGGCTCGCTGGGCTGGGTGGCAATGATCACCATCGGTTCGCTGTACGCCATGGCGCCGCGCGCCCTGGGACGCCCGGCGATGCACTCGCACCAGGCCATGGAACTGCACTTCTGGCTGCACCTGGGGGGCACGCTGCTGTATGTGGCCTCGATGTGGACGGCCGGCGTCACCGAAGGCGTAATGTGGCGCGCCACACTGCCCGACGGGTCTCTGGCCTATACCTTCCTGGACAGCCTGCTGGCGATCAAGCCGCTGTATCTGCTGCGCTGGCTGGGCGGCGTGCTGATTCTTTCGGGCATGTGGGTCATGGCCTGGAATCTCTGGTACACCGCGGCGGCGGCCCGGGCACGGCTGATCACGCCGATACCGGTGCCCATCCCCGAGCCGGAGCCGCGCCAGGAGCCCGCCCCCATTGCCGTTCCCGCTTGAGGCGCCGCGGCGCTACGCGCAGCGATGGCAAACGGGCACGGCTGGCGGGCGCTACGCAAACGGACTCGAGGAAAAGAAAACCCGGGCAGGCAGCGTCAAGGGAAACAGTACAGCGACACCATTCAATATCAGCGATAGGAAGCGGAGCGGCGCGCATGGGCGCAAGCCGCGGGCAACCGCGGATGCGCCGCTGCCGAGGACAAGCAAATGGCTTACAGGCATTTTGAATTCATAGAAAAGCACGCCGGGATGCTCGGCATTCTCACCGCCGTTATGGTGTCTTTCGGCGGGCTGGCGGAAATCACACCCATATTCATGCAGGCCCACGAGATCAAGGCTCCGGCCGGGGTCGAGCCCTACGACCTGCTGCGCCTGGCGGGGCGCGACGTCTACGTGCGCGAGGGCTGCTATCTGTGCCACTCGCAGATGATCCGCGCGCAGCGCTTCGAAACGCAGCGCTACGGCCACTATTCCACCGCCGAAGAGTCGGTCTACGACCGACCGTTCCAGTGGGGATCCAAGCGCACCGGGCCCGACCTGGCGCGGGTCGGCGGCAAATATTCGGATCAGTGGCAGCGCATGCACCTGATGGATCCGCGCCAGGTGGTGCCGCAATCCAATATGCCGGGCTATCCCTGGCTGGCGCACGCGGTCGTGGATCCCGCCGACATGCAGGCGCGGGCGCGCGCCCTGCGCCGCCTCGGCGACCCGTACAGCGATGCCGATATCGCGGCGGCGCCCAAGCTGCTGGCGGGCAAGACCGAAATGGATGCGCTCATTGCCTATTTGCAGGGCCTGGGCATCAAGAACGAGCCGGCCGCCGCGGCCAAGGGGAAAGTGCAATGAATCCGCTCTGGGGGCATTTCGTGGGGATCTTCATACTGTTGATGATGGCGCTGTTCATCGGTATCTGGATCTGGGCCTGGCACAGCGGCCACCGGCCGGTGTTCAATCGCATGGCGCAACTGCCGATGCAGGATCGGGCAAGCGATGAAGCGGAGGGCCGGCCATGAGCATGGGATGGTCGTTGTGGGTCATGTTCCTGGTGGTGTTGAACCTGGGCATTTCCCTGTTCCTGTTTCTATGGGGGCCGCGTGCCAAGATTCCGACCCTGGACGACGGCACCACCGGCCACGTCTGGGCGCACGGCGTGCTGCGCGAGGGTGTGCGGCCGCTGCCGCGCTGGTGGCTGGCGCTGTCGGGCGCGATGTTCGTGGCGGCCTTCGCCTATCTGGTGCTGTATCCGGGCTTTGGCGGCTACAGCGGCATGCTGGGCTGGACGTCTCATGGCGAGCTGGCACAGGACGTGGCCGCCAACCAGGCCCGCGCGGAAAGCCTGGCGCGGCGCCTGGATACCGAGCCGGTGGAACAGCTGGCCGCCGACACACAGGCGCTGCAGCTGGGCGAGCGGCTGTTCGGCGACAACTGCGCCGCCTGCCATGGCGTGCAGGCCCGCGGCAACCAGAAGCTGGGCGCGCCCGACCTGGCCGACCAGGACTGGCTGTATGGCGGCAGCGCCAAAGACATCGTCGCATCCATCCACAACGGCCGCGGCGGCGTCATGCCCGCCTGGGCCGCCATGGGCGAACAGACCGTCAAAAACCTGGCCCAATACGTATTGGGGCTGTCGGGCGCGGCGCACGATGCCGCCATGGCCAAGGCGGCCGAGCCGCTGTTCAAGGCCACCTGCGCCGCCTGCCATGGCGCGCAGGGCCAGGGCAACCCCATAATGGGCGCGCCGCGCCTGAACGACAGCATCTGGCTGCACGGCGGCACGCTGGCCGACATAGAAAAGAGCATCCACGACGGCCGCCAGGGGCATATGCCGGCATGGGCTTCGCGGCTCGACAAGCAGCAAATACAGGCCGTGGCCGCCTATGTCTATCATCTTTCGCACAGCGATGCGGCGGCCGGCAGCGACGCTCGCCCCTGAGCCGCGGCGCCACGGCTGGCAGCGCCAGCCCGTGCTGTGGCTGGCGCTGCTGGTATTCGCCGCGGCGCTGGCCGGCTGTGCCTGGATCATCGTCGCCGGCCAGCGCCATGCCGATACGCCGCTGCCCACCGCGCGCACCGTCTTCGGCGTGCCCGTATCCGCGGCGCCCGAGCCCACCGCCGTCGACAAAGACGTAGAGGCGGGGCGATGAGCCGAGACGCGCACGACCGCGCTGCCCCCCATGCGGCCGCCGCGAGGCCGGTGGACACCTGCGGGGAAAAGCCCGAAGGCCAGAGCCAGGCCCGGGCAACGACCGGCACCAACGACGCGGCTTTATTCCGTTCCCAAATCGATCGTGAACGCGAAAGCGAAGTGCAGACAGCACATATGGCACGGCACGCGAAGCCGCCAAAGTGCGCGATTGATTCAGAAATGGAACTATGGGGCGACCCTCGGCTGGCCGCCCAAGTGCTGCGCAGCCGCCGCGACGGCTGCAGCGAGGCCGCACTGCGGGTAGAGCCGCTGGACGATGCCCGGCAGGTGCTGCGCCTGGAACAGCACATCCGGGCCTTGCCCGGTGTGCGGCGCCTTACCATCGATGCGCCGGCGCGGCGCGTACGCGTCGTCTGGGACGCGGCCAGGCTGACGCTGCCGGCCCTGCTGCAGGCCTGCGCCGCCGCCGGATGCGGCGCGCAGCCCCTGCGCCGCGACAGCATCGACGACCGCCGCGTCGAGGCGCGGCACGATCTGCTCAAGCGCCTGCTGGTGGCGGGCATGTGTTCGATGCAAGTCATGACCTTCGCCTTCGTGATCTACATAGGCGCCGTCGACATGGTGGACTTCAGCACGCGCGCGCTGTTCCGCTGGCTCTGTCTGCTGGTGACGATACCCTGCGTGGGCTATTGCGCCATGCCCTTCTACCGCAACGCGCTACGCGATCTGCGCCGGGGCCGCCTGGGCATAGACCTGCCGGTGACGCTGGCCATCGTGCCGGTGTTCGCGGCCAGCGCCTTCAACACGCTGCGCGGCCAGGGCGAAATCTATTTCGATTCGATCGGCATGTTCATCTTCCTGCTGCTGGGCGCGCGCTATCTCGAGCTGCGCGCGCGGCACCATAGCGCGGCGCAAAGCGATGCGGCGCTAGATGCCGCGCCGCTGCTGGCCCAGCGCTATGGCGCGGACGGCGCGCTCGAGACCGTGCCCGCCATGCAGCTGCTGCCGGGCGACCGGGTGCGGATAGCGCCGGGAGACATTGTTCCGGCCGACGGCTTGCTGGAAAGCGCCGAGGCGCGCCTGGACGAGGCCTTGCTGTCGGGCGAATCGGGCCCGGTGCTGCACAGGCGCGGCGCGCGCCTGGCGGCCGGCAGCCTGCTGCTGGGCGCTGCGATCGAGATGCGGGTGGAACGCAGCGCCGGACTCGGCGCCGCGGCACGCATAGAAGCGCTCAGCGGCCGCGCGCTGCGGCGCCGCCGGCGCATGCCCGCAAGAGACGGCAAGGCCGATCGCTACGTGCTGGCCATCCTGCTGCTGGCACTGCTGACCGCCCTGGGCTGGCTGCTGGTGGATCCGGGCCGCGCCTTCGAGGCCACCGTGGCGGTACTGGTGGCCGCCTGTCCCTGCGCCTATGCCCTGGCCGCCCCCACGACCTTGACGAGCGCCACAGGCGCGCTGGCGGCGCAGGGCGTGCTGGTCACCGACGCGGCGGCGCTGCACAAGCTGGCACGGGTCGACGCTGCGCTATTCGACAAGACCGGCACCTTGACGCTGCCGCGGGCCGGCGGTAACCATGCCGCACAACGGCCCTGCCCCACAAGCCTCGGTAACCAGTTCGAAGAACAGCCGTGCCCCGAAACTTCTGGCGGAGCAGAAAACCAGCCACGCCCCGAAACTGACGGTGGCGCTGTCGAAGAACAGCCGCGCCCCGAAGCCCGCGCCGCGCTCGACGCCTTGCGCGCCGACGGCATCGCGGTGTGCATCGCCAGCGGCGATGCGCCCGAGCGCGTGGCGGCGCTGGCCAGCCGCCTGGGCGTGCCCGAATGGCATGCGCGCCAGCGCCCCGAAGACAAGCTGGCGCTGCTGGCCGCCCTGCGCGCCGTCGGGCGCGTCACACTGGCCGTGGGCGATGGCAGCAATGACGCTCCCATACTGGCCGCCGCCGACGTCTCGGCGGCGCCGGCCGGAGGCACGGATCTGGCGCAATCGCGCGCCGGCATGCTGCTCTTGGACGGGCGCCTCGACGGCCTGGTTCGGGCGCGTGCCGCGGCCCGCAAGGCCACTCACCTGGTGGCCCAGAGCCAGCGCTGGTCGCTGCTGTACAACCTCTGCGCGGTCGCGCCGGCCGCCCTGGGCTGGGTACCGCCCTGGCTGGCGGCGCTGGGCATGTCGGCAAGTTCGCTGCTGGTGGTGATGAACGCGTTGCGGGCGGGCCGTGCCGCGTCCGCAGTCCGTCGAAACACCCAAGACATAGGCACAGGCCGGGCCGCCCACGATCCGCTGGCCAGCCCGACCCCCGGCAGGCGGCCCGGGCCTGCAGCATCCGGCCTCGGGCGCCGCCAGGCCGCCTCCCCGAACCCATGAACAGCCTCCTGATCCTGATCCCCATCACGCTGCTGATCGTGCTGCTGGCCGCGGCAATCTTCTTCTGGGCGGTGAACCACCAGCAATTCGAAGACCTCGACAGCCCCGGCTTCGTGCCGCTGCTGGACGAGCCGCTGCGGGACGAGCCCTTGCCGGATGCTGCCGGTAGTCGGGCATCTGATGGATTTTGCTTCGTACCGCCGGATGGATCTCTACCGGATGAAACGCAGCTCAATGAGCCGCTGCGGGATGAGCTGCCGCAAGGCGGCGCCGCAAGCCGCATCCGCCAGTAAGCCCCGCCCCTGATTTCCCATTCCGAACCCCAAACCACAAGGAGTACACCATGAAGTCATCCCGCCGCAGTTTCCTGATCGCCGGCGCCGGCCTCGCCTCGTCCGTGGCCCTGGCCGGCCGCGTCCTGGCCGAGCCGGCCAAGGTCGAGGAAAGCGATCCCGTGGCGATCGGCCTGGGCTACAAGCACGATGCCGCGCTGATCGACAAGGCCGCGCAGCCCAAATACGTTCCGGGCGAACACTGCGGCAATTGCCAGCTTTTCCAGGGCAAGGCCGGCGACCAGTGGGCTCCCTGTGCGATCTTCGCCGGCAAGCTGGTTGCCGGCGCCGGGTGGTGCAGCGCCTACTCGAAAAAGGCCTGATCCCGAAAAGGGCCTAGCCCCAAAAAAAGCCTGATCCGGGCCCGCGAGCCCCTCTCCTGGCCTCGCCCACCCTCGCTTAATGTGAAAGAAGCCCTTTCATTCTCGGGGGGAAGCGGCGCCCGCCATGACCGTTAGGCCCGCTCAGGCCCGCCGGCCGCGTATCAGCCAGCTGGCGGGCTCCTCCTTCTGAGCCTGCCGGCGCCCAGCCGGAAACTACACAATTGGTAGCCCGGAATACAAGGCCACACAATAAATGAGCGCCAGCCCGCCCTGTTTCCATCCCACGCGCGGCCGATCCGTTGCAAAATAGGCGTCTGTGCAGGCGGTTCCCGGGGCCCGTCCGCACAGATACCGCGAACGCGGCCTGGCGGCGGCGCTCGCGGCATGCGCATCAGCGGCGCACCCGAGCAGGCGGCGACGCCGGCCACGGCCCGAACGCCCCAAGCCCAGATCGACTGGACGCCGGATGGAAAACTCCACTCTTTATTTCCGCACTTTCCTGGTATTGCTGACGGCGGTCAGCATCGCCTTCATCTGCGTGCTGCTGCCCTACTACAGCGCGATATTCTGGGGCGCGATCCTGGCCATCGTGTTCGGGCCGATGCACAGGCGCCTGCTGACCAGGTTCCACGGCCACCGCAATCTGGCGGCACTGACCTCGGTCTTCATCATCATCCTGATCGTGATCCTGCCGCTGATCTTCGTCAGCGGCGCGCTGATCCAGGAAGGGGCCTCGATCTACAAGCGCATCAGCTCCGGCCAATTCAACCTGGGCGCCTATTTCGAACAAATCGTCAACGCCCTGCCGGCGTCGGTGCACAGCATGCTCGACCGCCTGGGCGTCGGCGACGTCTTCAGCCTGCAGGACAAGCTATCGGCGGCGGCGCTGCAAGGCAGCAAGTTCCTGGCTTCGCAGGCGGTCAACGTGGGCCAGCACACTTTCGAGTTCATCATCAGCATGGGCGTCATGCTCTACCTGCTGTATTTCCTGCTGCGCGACGGGCCGCAGCTGGCGCGCCACAGCAAACAGCTGATCCCGCTCAGCGACGAGCACCAGGTTCACCTGTACCGCAAGTTCGCCACGGTGGTGCGGGCCACGGTCAAGGGCAATATCGCGGTGGCTTGCACGCAAGGCCTGCTGGGCGGACTGATATTCTGGTTCCTGGACATCCAGGGCGCGCTGCTGTGGGGCGTGCTGATGGGCTTCCTGTCGCTGCTGCCGGCGGTGGGCGCGGCGCTGATCTGGATGCCGGTGGCGGTCTACTTCCTGGTCACCGGCGCGATCTGGCAGGGGGTGGTGCTGATCCTGTTCTGCGTACTGGTGATCGGTCTGGTGGACAATGTGCTGCGGCCCATACTGGTGGGCAAGGACACCAAAATACCCGACTACGTCATTCTGATTTCCACCCTGGGCGGCCTGACCGTATTCGGCCTGAACGGTTTCGTGATCGGCCCGTTGTGCGCGGCGCTGTTCATTGCCTGCTGGGATCTGTTCCCTTCGGCCATCCGCAAGCACCAGGAACCTTGAGCCCGCGCGATGGCCGCGCCGCGGCGGGCAAGCCGCCGGCGGCGCCGCCGGCCGGTGCCCGAATTGCACTATCGCCATCCGGTGCCATAATTCCAGACACGGACACAGGCGCGCCGCAAGGGCGCGCCGGGCGGCAGACAAGGCAAAGGACACCATGCTGGGCAATACCGAACTCATAGGCAGGCTGCTGCTCGCAGCCCTGCTGGGCAGCCTCATCGGCTTCGAACGCGAGCGGCTGTCGTGGGCCGCGGGCCTGCGCACGCACATGCTGGTGTGCGTGGGCTCGACGCTGATCATGATCGTGTCGGCCTTCGGCTTCCACGACATCCTGGGCGCGGAACACGTAGTGCTCGACCCTTCCCGCATCGCCGCCCAGGTAGTCTCGGGCATAGGCTTCCTGGGCGCCGGCTCGATCCTGCTGCGCGGCGAAGTGATACGCGGGCTGACCACGGCGGCCAGCCTTTGGTCGGTGGCCGCGATAGGGCTGGCGGTGGGCGGCGGCATGTACACCGCCTCGATCGCGGCCACCATCATCATCCTCATCATCCTGGCCGGCATCAAACCGCTGGAACAACGCTACATCGTCGCCCGCCAGGAACGCCGCATCCGCCTGCTGGTCAAGCACGGAGCCCTGAATCTACGGGCGCTGCACGACGCGCTCGGCTCGACCGGCAGCCGCGTCAAGGAATTCGTGGTACAGCAAAGCGACGAATCGGAAGACCTGGACGAAGTGCGCATCACCCTGTCGCGCGTCTCGCCCACGCAGTACGGCGTCATCCGCGAGCGCCTGAAGGCCGTGCCCGGCGCGCGCGAGATGCAGGACGACACACAATAAGGACGATACATTCATGAGCTCAGTTCCTCCCACCCCGCCGCAGGCCTCCGCCCCCGCCGCGGGCCAGGGCGGCCGGGCGCCGGACGGCGCCTGCGACGCCCACATCCATATCTACGACCGGCGCTTCCCGGCGCAGGCACAGGGCCTGCCGCCGCCACGCTTTCTGGGCGTGCCCGAATACCTGGAGCTGCGGCGCCGGCTGAACCTGCAAAGAACCGTGGTGGTGACCCCCGGCATCTACGGCACCGACAACCGGGTCACGCTGCAGGCCATACGCGACCTGGGCGCCGAGTCGGCCCGCGGCGTGGCCGTGCTGCACCCCGACGTGGCCGAGGAAGAACTCGACGCGCTGCACGCCGGCGGTGTCCGCGGCGTACGCTTCACCCTGTTCAATCCGGCCACCGCCGTCACGCGCTTCGACATGATCGAACCGCTGGCGCAGCGCATACAGCGCCTGGGCTGGCACGTGCAGCTGCACCTGATGGCGCAGCAGATCGTCGAGCACGCCGCGCTGCTCGAACGGCTGCCCGGCACGCTGGTCTTCGACCACATGCTGCGCCTGCCCAAGGGGTCGGGGCCCGGCCATGCGGCGCTGGACATCGTCGCCGGCCTGCTCGCCCGCGGCAAGACCTGGGTCAAGCTGTCGGGCGCCTACCTGAATTCGCAGCGGGAAGACTACGCCGACACTGTCGTCACCGCGCGGGCGCTGATCGGCCTGGCGCCGCGGCGCATGGTCTGGGGCTCGGACTGGCCGCACCCCACCGAGGCCGGCGCCGGGCCCGATGATGCGGCGCTGTATGCGCTGCTTGCGCAATGGGCGCCCGACGCACAAGCCAGGCGCCGCATATTGGTGGACAACCCGGCGGAACTCTATGGGTTCTGAACACGCATAACGCGGTGCAGCGCGGCGCCCCGCTTTGCAGCCCCCCGGCGCAGGCCCCTGGCATAGGCCCGAGGGATTAAACCCATTGCAAGCCGGGCCAGCCTATGTATTATTGACGACTGTCGGCGCCGGCATCCACAAAAACACATACGTGGCCGGCGCCGGTGCAATAATCGGGCCGGCCCGGCATCCGCACGGATCCGGGCCGAGCCATGCGGGCCTCATGCAGTAATCATTCAAAAAAACGGGAATAGAAAGGGAGTAGACCTATGAAACACGTGCTTTCCGGCGCTGCCGTCGCAACTGCGCTCGTACTGGGTACGGGCGGCAACGCCACAGCCGCCATCAAAATCGGCTTCATGCTGCCCTACAGCGGCACTTATGCGGCCCTGGGGCAGGCCATCGAAAACGGCTTCAAGCTATATGTCCAGGAACAAGGCGGCAAGCTGGCGGGCCAGGAACTCGAATATTTCAAGGTCGACGACGAATCCAACCCCGCCAAAGGCCCCGACAACGCCAACCGCCTGATCAAGCGCGACCACGTCGACATTCTGGTGGGCACGGTGCACTCGGGCGTTGCCGTGGCCCTGGCCAAGGCCGCCAAAGATTCCGACACCACACTCATCATCCCCAACGCGGGCGCCGACGTCATCACCGGCCCGCTGTGCAGCAAGAACATCTTCCGCAGCTCGTTCTCGAACTGGCAGCCGGGCTACGCCATGGGCGGCGTGGCGGCCAAGAAGGGCTATAAGCACGCCGTCACCATCACCTGGAACTACGCCGCGGGCAAAGAATCGACCGACGGCTTCAAAGAGTCTTTCGAAAAAGGCGGCGGCAAGGTCGTCAAGCAGCTGGCCCTGCCCTTTCCGAAGGTGGAATTCCAGCCCCTGCTGACGGAAATCGCGGCGCTCAAGCCCGACGTGGTCTATACCTTCTTCGCCGGCGGCGGCGCGGTCAAGTTCGTCAAAGACTACGACGCATCGGGCCTGCGCAAGACCGTGCCCCTGCTGGCCAGCGGCTTCCTCACCGACGGCACGCTGGACGCGCAGGGCAAGGCCGCCGAAGGCCTGCTTACCACGCTGCATTACGCCGACGGGCTGAATACGCCGCGCGACAATGCATTCCGCGCCGACTACGCCAAGGCCTATCCCAAGACGGCGCCCGACGTCTATGCCGTGCAAGGCTACGACGCGGCCCAGATCCTGGCCGCCGGCCTGAACGCCGTCAAAGGCGATGTCAGCAAGAAGGCCGCCATGCGCGCGGCCATGAGCGGCGCCACCATCGACAGCCCGCGCGGCACCTTCAAGCTGTCCAAGGCCGGCAACCCCGTCCAGGATTTCTATCTGCGCGAAGTCAAGGACGGCAAGAACCTGTCCATCGGCATCGCCGCCAAGGGCCTGGCGGATCCCGCCCGCGGCTGCAAGCTGTAGCGCGCCGCAGGGTGTACCGTGGACCCGGTCATTTTCTTGATCCAGTGCCTCAATGCCGTGCAGTACGGGCTGCTGCTGTTTCTGGTTGCCAGCGGCCTGACCCTGATCTTCGGCATCATGGGCATCATCAATCTGGCTCATGGCAGCTTCTACATGATCGGGGCCTATATGGCCTTCGCGCTGCAGCCGCTGGTCGCCCAATACCTGGGCGGCGGCTTCGTCATCACGATACTGGCCTGCATCGTGGTGGCGACGCTGCTGGGCTATTTCCTGGAATGGGCCTTCTATAGCTTTCTTTATCACCGCGACCACCTGCAGCAGGTGCTCATGACCTACGGGCTCATCCTGGTGTTCGAGGAACTGCGCAGCATCCTCATCGACAACGACGTGCACGGCGTCGCGCCGCCGGCCTGGCTGGCCGGCTCCATACCGCTGGGCGGGGTCATGACCTACCCGGTCTACCGCCTGTTCATCTCGGCGGTATGCATACTGGTGGCGGGGCTGCTGTACTGGGTGCTGAGCCGCACGCGGCTGGGCATGATGATCCGCGCAGGGGCCAGCAACCGCGAAATGATCAGCTCCCTGGGCATCGACATCAACCGGCTGTTCCGCATCGTCTTCGCCATCGGCGTAGCGCTGGCGGCGCTGGCCGGCTCCATCGCCGCCCCGGTGTCTTCGGTGTACCCGGGCATGGGCAATGCCATACTGATCATCTGCTTCGTGGTCGTGGTCATCGGCGGCATCGGCTCCATCAAGGGCGCCTTTCTGGCCGCCATGCTGGTCGGCTTCGTCGATACCTTCGGCCAGATCTTCTTCCCCGCCGCGGCGGGCGTCATGGTCTACCTGCTCATGGCGGTCATACTATTGTTCAAGCCCGAAGGGCTGTTCAGGCAAGGCTGATTATGCGAATTCCCTTGCGCGCAGCATTGCTGCTGGCACTGGTGTGCCTGCTGGCGCTGCTGCCCATGGTGGCCAGCGACTATTACACCGGGCTGGCCGTCAAAATCATGATTTACGCGCTGTTTGCCCTGAGCCTGCAGCTGCTGGTGGGCGGCACGGGCCTGGTAAGCCTGGGGCACGCGGCGTTCTTCGGCATATCGGCCTACACGGTTACCCTGCTGTCGCCCGAATCGGGGGCCGGCAACTTCTTCGTCCTGCTGCCCTGCGCCATCGCCTGCGCCATGATCTACGCGGCGGTCACGGGCATACTGTGCCTGCGCACCAAGGGCGTGTATTTCATCATGGTCACCCTGGCTTTCGCGCAGATGGCCTACTATATTTTCCATGACACCAAGCTCGGCGGCGGCACCGACGGCATCTACATGTACTTCCGCCCCGAATGGCGCATCGGCGACACGGTGCTGCTCGACGTCAGCAAGCCCTACGCGTTCTATCTGTTCACCCTGGCCTGCCTGCTGCTGGTCTGGGGCTTCCTGGCCATGCTGATGCGCTCGCGCTTCGGCGCCGCCCTCACGGGCATCCGCGCCAACGAGCAGCGCATGCGCGCCGCGGGCTATTCCACGCTGGGCTACAAGCTGGTGGCCTATATTCTGGCCGGCGGCCTGGGCGGTATCGCCGGCGTGCTCTATGCCGCGAAAGACGGCTTCGTCAACCCCGAACTGCTGGCCTGGGAACAGTCCGGCCTGGTGCTGCTCATGGTGATTCTGGGCGGCTCCGGCCGGCTCTGGGGCGCCATCGTCGGCGCCGTGGCGCTGACGCTGCTGCAAGAGGCCTTCCAGTCGCAGGCCCTGATGGGCGATCTGGCCACGCACTGGCATCTTCCCTTCGGCCTGGCCATTATTGCGCTGGTCGCGCTGTTGCCCAAGGGCCTGGCCGGCCTGCCCGAAACCTGGCGGGCGCTGCGCAACAGGCGCTCGGCCGACCCGCGGGCCGCGGCCCGCTCATAGGAGGCAGACATGGGCACCGTACTGCTGTCTGCAAAAAATATCGTGCGCCGCTTCGGCGGCCTTACCGCCATCGACAAGGTGTCCATCGACCTGCACCAGGGGGCCGTGCATGCCGTCATCGGCACCAACGGCGCGGGCAAGTCGACCCTGGTCAGCATCCTGTCGGGCGAGCTACCTCCCAACGAGGGCTCGATCTTCATGAACCAGGCCGATATCACCGCCTGGCCGCAGCCGCGCCGCGCCCGGGCCGGCCTGGGCCGCAGCTATCAGCGCACCACCATATTCCCCAACCTGAGCGTGCACGAGAACTGCCGCCTGGCCGCGCAAGCCAACAAGCAGAAATTCTGGAGCTGGGCCAGCGCCGCCAAGCATTGCGCCTACAGCAACGAAGCAGCCGATCGGGCACTGGAACTGGCCGGGCTGGCGCGCGACGCCGCCCGCATCGCCGGCCTGCTGTCGCACGGCGGCAAGCGCCAGCTGGAAATCGCCATGGGCCTGGCCACGCATCCGCAGATCCTGCTGCTGGACGAACCCCTGGCCGGCATGGGGCCCGAAGAAACCGAACGCATGCTCGGCCTGCTGGAATCGCTGAAATCCGACCTGGCCATCCTGCTGGTCGAACACGACATGGACGCGGTCTTCAAGATATCCGACGTCATCACCGTCATGGTCAACGGCAGCGTCATCGCCCACGGCGAACCCGGTGCCATCCGCAACGACCCGCAGGTGCAGACGGCTTATCTCGGGGAAGAACAATGAGCGCATTCGCGTGGCCGCCCGAAGGGCATGCTTCCCTCCACGAGCCGGGCGGCGCGCAGCGACAGGAGGCCAAACGATGACGGCGCTGGTGCAGGCCGAGGGGCTGCATACCTATTACGGCGAAAGCCATATCCTGCACGGGGTCGACCTGCGCATCGACGCCGGCACGTCCATCGGCCTGCTGGGGCGCAACGGCATGGGCAAGAGCACCCTGATCCGCAGCATCATGGGCCACGTCAGGCCGGCCCGCGGCAGCATCACCGTGCGCGGCAAAAACTGCACGCGCGCCGCGCCGCACCAGGTGTCGCGCCTGGGGGTCGCCTATGTGCCCGAGGGGCGCGGCATATTCCCCAACCTGAATGTACGCGAGAACCTGCGGGTCGCGGCCAGGCCGGGCTTCGACGGCCGCAGCGACTGGACCTACGAGCGAGTGCTGGAAACCTTCCCGCGCTTGACCGAAAGGCTGGGCCACGGCGGCCAGCAGCTGTCGGGCGGCGAGCAGCAGATGCTGGCCATAGGCCGGGCGCTCATGACCAACCCCGATCTTCTGATTCTGGACGAAGCCACCGAAGGCCTGGCCCCGCTGGTCATTGCCGAAATCTGGCGCATCATCGGCACCATACGCGATAGCGGCGTCTCGACGCTTATCGTCGACCGCAACTACCGCAAGGTGCTGGCGCATACCGACCGCTGCGTGGTGCTGGAAAAAGGCAAGGTGGTCGAAGAAAAAGACAGTGCCACGCTGGCCGGGCAAACCGAGGTGCTGGCCCGCTACCTGGGGGTCTAGTGTCGGGTCATGGCACCAGGGGCGTCCATACAAGCATTTTCAGTTCAAGTATTTACACGCTGCGAAGCATTGCATCAGGCAAGCGCCGCGAAAACCCGGTAAACACTTGGGCCGAGCTTGCTCCAGGGCCCGCCCATATTAAATAAAAGAGGCGCCCCTTTTAGTACGGGCAGACAAGCCCTGGCATTACTTGACCCGCCGCTTGGCATTATTTGACCCGCTGCTTTTCCAGCTTGCGCGCCAGGGTGCGGCGGTGCATGCCCAGGCGCCGCGCGGTTTCGGAAATATTGAAGCCGGTCTGCGCCAGGGTTTCGTGGATGCGTTCCCATTCCAGGGTCTTGATGGAAGTCGGGCGTTCGGTGAGGCCGACGGCGGCGTCGCCATCGGTGCGCTCGAAGGCCTGCTCGATGTCATCCGTATTCGACGGCTTGACCAGATAATGGCAGGCGCCCAGCTTGATCGCCTCCACCGCGGTGGCGATGCTGGCAAAGCCGGTCAGCACGACGATGGTCATGGCCGCGTCGTGCGCATGCAGCGCCTGCACGCAGGCCAGGCCGCTGGCCTCGCCGCGCAGCTTCAAGTCCACCACGGCATAGGCCGGCGCGTGATCGGCCAGCAGGCCCTGCACGCCTTCCAGGCTGGCAGCGTGCACTACCGTGTAGCCGCGCCGCTCGAAAGAACGGCCCAGGGTACGGGCGAACGCCGCATCGTCCTCGACGATCAGCAGCAGGCGGCCCGCGCCTTGCGGGTTGATGGGCTCAGCTTGCATCGAGCGCTTCCTCGTTCTCGTCGTCCGGCGTCAAAGAGGCCAGCGGCAGGGCCAGGCTTACCTTCGCCCCGCCTTCGGGCAGGTTGGCGGCTCGCACCCGCCCGCCCAGGGTGCGGGCCACGTTGACCACCAGGAACAGGCCCAGGCCGCCGCCCGGCCTGCCCTTGCTGGACTGATAGGGCTTGCCCACCTGCTCGAGCATGGCGGGAGCGAAGCCCAGCCCCCGGTCGGTGATGTCCAGGCACAGTTCGGCGCCGTCGCGGCTGGCGCGCAGGCCGACATATTCCGGCGAGGCCTCGAGGGCGTTATCCAGCACATTGCAGATCATCTGCTTGAGCGCCGAGTCGGAAATAATGCGCAGATCCTGGCCGAAATCGTTGCGATAGTCGAGTATGGGCATGGCGCCGGGCCGGGTGGCGCGCCATTCGGCCACGAGATCATCCAGAAACACGCATACCGTGGTTTCCACCGGCGCCTCGCCGCGCGCCTCGCCGGCCGCCAGCAGGATGCTGCCGACTATGGATTTGCAGCGCAGCACCTGGCTTTGCATCTCGCCGATTTCCAGCACCAGCTCGGGATCGCCGGCAAAGGCCGGCATGCGGCGCCAGTCGCCCAGGATCACCGCCAAGGTAGCCAGCGGCGTGCCCAGCTCATGCGCCGCGCCCGAGGCCAGCAGACCCATGCGTACGATATGCTCTTCTTCGGCGGCGCGCTGGCGCAAATCGGCCAGGTGGGCGTCGCGCGCGCGCAGATTGCGGCTGATGCGGCTGACGAAAACTACCAGCAGCACCGCGTTGATGGCGAAACACACCAGCATGCCCTGTATATAGACGCTGGCCATGGCGCTGTCGTGATCCAGCCGCAGCGACAGCGGCGGCGCCTTCAAGGCCAGGCCGCCGATGCAGCCGGCGGCCGCCGCCACCAGGATCCAGATGCTCCAGGACTCGAGCAGCATCGCCCCCAGCGTTACCTGCAGCAGGTACAGGAATACGAAGGGGTTGGTGATGCCGCCGCTGAGATAAAGCTGCGCGGTCAGCATCCCCACATCGACCAGCAAGGCGGCGAACAGCTCGCCGTTGGCCACTTCCTGGCGCAGCCGCAGACGCAGCGTGCTGGCGGCATTGAAGAGCACCAGGCAACCCAGCACCGCGAGCATGCGAACCAGCGGCAGATGAATATGGAAGCCCTGGTAAACCACCGAGATGGTAACCAACTGCCCCAGCACCGCAATCCAGCGCAACTGGATCAATTGCTGCATATTCTTGTGGCCGGTATTGTCGATGCCGCGGCGATCCGAGCCGCGGTCGGCCAGCAGCCGCCCGCCGGACGGCCAGGCAGGAGCCGGCGCGACCGCGCCATGCGGCGCGGCTGGGGTATCGGTCTTCGCAATGCTCATAGGCGCAAAGTTTATTCCTTGCGCGGATCGCCTTCCAAGCGGCGCCCGGGCCCGGGCAGCCGGCCCGCTGCGGAATCGCCCGGCAAGCCCCGCTCTTCCCCGCCCTCAAAATCGCCCTGCGGATGGCGCCGGCGGCGGCGCTCGTCGCGGACGACGTAGCAGCCGGCGGCCACGACCATCAGCGCCAGGGTGTACCAGGTAATGGCGTAGACCAGGTGGTTGTTGTAGAAGTGGATCACCGTCAGGCCGCCGACCGGCGCGCCGGCGACGGCGGACGGGGCCGCCTCGGCATCGACGAAGTACGGCGCCACCCGGGCGGCGGGCAAGCCGCGCGCGGCGGCGATGGCCGCCACGTCGCGCGAATACCAGCGGCCGGCCGCCGGATCATTCTTGTGCAGGAATGCGCCGCCGGGCTCGGTGATGCGCAGCAAGCCACTTACCGCGCCGGCTGCGGGCGGCGGCAGCGCCGCCTTGCGCCGGCCTTCCGGCACGAAGCCGCGATTGACCAGCACGATGCTGCCGTCGGCGCGCCGCAGCGGCGTCAGCACCCAGAAGCCGCCGCCGAACTTCGTGACGGCCTTCACCAGGGTGTTCTTGCCAGCGATCCAGCTGCCCTGCAGCGTGACGCGGCGGTATTCGTCGGCACCGGCGCTTACCCGCGCCCAGTCGGCCGGCCCCGGAGCAGGCACGGGCGCGGCGTGCACGCGACGGTCGACGCGCGCGATCAGATCCAGCTTCCAGGCGCGGCGCTGCACCTGCCAGGTGCCCAGGCCGAAAAACAGGCTGAACAGCAGCAGGCCGAGCAGCGCCAGGCCGATCAGGCCGGCGGCACCGCGCCGCGGGCAAACGGCGCGCTCGGGCACCGCCGGATATAAAGCCGGAGCCTGGCCCGGCACACCGGCAGGGCCGGTCGGCGCCATGGCCGCCATTACATCTTCATGCCGTGCATGGCCGGCATCGCCGCCGGCGGCATCGTCATGGACGGCATCATATTGGCGTTCATGTGGTACATGACCCACAGCGAGCCGCTCAGCGTGATGACCACCAGCACGATGGTGAAGATCAGCGCCAGCATGTTCCAGCCGCCCTCGGATTTGGCGTTCATGTGCAGGAAGTAGATCATGTGCACGATGATCTGGATGGCGCCCAGGCCCAGCAGCAGCATGGCGGTGGTGCCCGCGCTGGCAAAGACCTTGTCCATCACCAGCCAGAACGGCACCGCGGTCAGGATCACGGCCAGCACGAAGCCGACCAGGTAGCTGCGGAAAGTGCCGTGGCCGGCGCCGTCGTCGTGATCGTGGTGATGGGCGTGGCCACCTTCATGGCCATGCGCGCTTGCAAAATGACTGCTCATTGGTGTGCCCTCCTGTCGCTGCGCGACATCCTCCCCATGGGAGGGCGCGCTCATGGCAGTACTCCCATCAGGTAGACAAAGGTGAAGACGCCGATCCAGACCACGTCCAGGAAGTGCCAGAACATCGACAGGCACATCAGGCGGCGGCGGTTTTCCGGGATCAGGCCATGCTTGCCCACCTGCACCATCAGCGTGATCAGCCAGATGATGCCGCAAGTGACGTGCAGGCCGTGGGTACCGACCAGCGTGAAGAAGGCCGACAGGAAGGCGCTGCGCTGCGGGCCCGCGCCTATGTGGATCAGGTGCAGGAATTCGCTGATTTCCAGGCCGATGAAGATCGCACCCAGCACGCCGGTAATGGCTAGCCAGCCCAGCACCGCGGCGCGGCGGTTCTCGCGCATCACCACCATGGCGAAGCCATAGGTGATCGACGACAGCAGCAGCATCGAGGTATTCAGCGCCACCATGGGCAGCTCGAACAGATCGGCCCCGGTCGGGCCGGCGGCGTAGCTGCGGCCCAGCACGCCGTAGGTGGCGAACAGGCAGGCGAAGATGAGGCAATCGCTCATCAGGTACACCCAGAAGCCCAGCATGGTGCCGTTCTGCGGGTGGGTTTCTTCTTTCACATAGAAGTCCAGCGCGCCGGGTGCGGCGGCGGGCTTGGGGATGGCGTAGGTATCAGACATGTTGGGCAAGCAGGCTGGTGCGTTCGGCTTCGGTGCGGGCCACGTCCTCGGCGGGGATGTAGTAATCGCGCTTGTAGTTGAAGGTATGGCCTATGGCCACGACGAGCACGGCGGCCGCCAGGACGATCACCGGGATCCACATGTGCCAGATCAGTGCGAAACCCAGCGCCGTGCACAGGCCGGCCAGGATCACGCCGGCGCCGGTGTTGGCGGGCATGTGGATGGGCACGAAGCCGTCCAGCGGGCGCGCGGCGCCGCGCTGCTTCATCTGCCACCAGGCATCGCCGTCGTGCACCTGTGGCGTGAAAGCATAGTTGTAGGCCGGCGGCGGCGAAGAGGTCGACCATTCCAGCGTGCGGCCGTTCCAGGGGTCGCCGCTGGTGTCGCGCAGCTGCTCGCGGCGGCGGAAGCTGACGTAGAGCTGGATCAGGAAGCTGGCGATGCCCAGCGCGATCAGCAAGGCGCCGAAGGCGGCGACCTGGAACCAGATCTGCAGGGACGGATCGTCGAAGTGGTTCAGGCGCCGGGTCACGCCCATCAGGCCCAGCACGTACAGCGGCATGAAGGCGAAGTAGAAGCCGATGAACCAGAACCAGAACGAGCATTTGCCCCAGAACGGATCGAGCTTGAAGCCGAAGGCCTTGGGGAACCAGTAGGTGATGCCGGCCATCATGCCGAACAGCACGCCGCCGATGATCACGTTGTGAAAGTGCGCCACCAGGAACAGGCTGTTGTGCAGCAGGAAGTCGTTGGGCGGCACTGCCAGCATCACGCCCGTCATGCCGCCGATCACGAAAGTGATCATGAAGCCCACCGTCCACAGCATCGGCACGTCGTAGCGGATGCGGCCGCGGTACATGGTGAACATCCAGTTGAAGATCTTCGCCCCGGTGGGAATCGAGATGATCATCGTGGTGATGCCGAAGAAGGAATTGACGCTGGCGCCCGAACCCATGGTGAAGAAGTGATGCAGCCACACCAGGTACGACAGCACCGTGATCACCACCGTGGCGTACACCATGGAGGTATAGCCGAACAGGCGCTTGCCGCTGTAGGTGGAGACGACCTCCGAATACACGCCGAAGGCGGGCAGGATCAGGATATACACCTCGGGGTGGCCCCAGATCCAGATCAGGTTCACGTACATCATCGGGTTGCCGCCCAGGCCATTCGTGAAGAAGTTGGTGCCCAGGTAGCGATCCAGCATCAGCAGTGCCAGCACGGCGGTCAGCACCGGGAAGGCGGCCACGATCAGCACATTGGTGCACAGCGAAGTCCAGGTGAAGACCGGCATCTTCATCAGCGACATGCCGGGTGCGCGCATCTTGATGATGGTGACCATCAGGTTGATGCCCGACAGCAGCGTCCCGATACCCGCCACCTGCAAGGCCCATATGTAATAGTCCACCCCCACGTCCGGGCTCTGCGGCAGGCCCGACAGCGGCGGCATGGCCAGCCAGCCGGTGCGGGCGAATTCGCCGACAAACAGCGAGCACATCACCAGCACCGAGCCGCCGGTGGTCATCCAGAAACTGAAGTTGTTCAGGAACGGAAAGGCCACGTCGCGCGCGCCGATCTGCAGCGGCACGATGTAGTTCATTAGGCCCGTGACCAGCGGCATGGCCACGAAAAAGATCATGATCACGCCGTGGGCGGTGAAGATCTGGTCGTAGTGGTGCGGCGGCAGGTAGCCCGCGTCGCCGCCGAAGGCGACCGCCTGCTGCAGGCGCATCATGACGGCGTCCGAAAAGCCGCGCAGCAGCATCACCACGGCCAGCACGATATACATGATGCCGATCTTCTTGTGGTCGATGCTGGTGAACCATTCGCGCCACAAGTAGCCCCACTTCTTGTAGTAGGTGATGGCGCCCAGCAGCGCCGCAGCGCCCAGCGCGACGAAGCAGAAAGTCCACACCAGGATGGGTTCGTGGTAGGGAATCGCGTCCAGCGTAAGTCGGCCGAATATCAGTTTGGTGATTTGTTCAGGCATTTTGGTTCAGCATTCTTGTTCAGGCACTTCGGGTGTCCATGGCGGCAGCGCCAGGCGATCGGTCGTCGATCAGCGGATCAGCGGAGGCGGCGGGTCACGACGCCTTGCCGCCATGCGCGTCGATGGCCGACATGCGATCCAGGCACATGTGCCGGGGATCGACGCAGCGGTTCAGAATCGCGCCGTACAGGCCGTCTTCCACATGGCCGTAGCGGCGCACGGGGTCGCGGCGGCTGGGCTTGTCCAGCGCCAGGTAGGCCTTGCGGTCGAGCGTGGCGCCGTTGCCACGCAGCTGCGCCACCCATTTGGCGAAATCGCCCGTACTCATGCCGTAGAACTTGAAGTTCATGTCGGAAAAGCCGGCGCCGCTGTAATTGGCCGACATGCCCTGGTAGGTACCGGCCTTGTTGATCACCGCGTTGAGCTGGGTTTCCATGCCGGGCATGGTGTAGATCATGCCGGCCAGCGCGGGCACGAAGAAGGCATTCATGACCGTCGAGGAAGTCAGCTTGAATTGCAGCGGACGATCGACCGGCGCGGCCAGCTCGTTGACCGTGGCCACGCCCAGCTCGGGGTAGATGAACAGCCATTTCCAGTCCATCGAGACCACGTCGACCTCGAGCGGCTCGAGATTGGCAGGCAAGGCGTGGCCGGCGGCCAGGCGATCCAGCGGACGATAGGGATCCAGTTTATGGGTGCCCACCCAGGTGATCGCGCCCAATGCAATAATGATCACCAGCGGTGCCGCCCAGATCATCAATTCGATGCGGGTCGAGTGGCTCCATTCGGGGTCGTAGTCGTCGCGCGGGTTCGAGGCCCGATAGCGCCAGGCAAACAGCAGCGTGAAGAAAATCACCGGGACGATGATCAGCAGCATCAGCCCCGTCGAGATCAGGATCAAGTCGCGCTGCTGGATCGCCACGTCCCCCGACGGAGACAGCAAGACGGCATTGCAGCCGCCCAGCAACAGCGTGGCGGCCAGCAAAGGAAGCAGAAGCATTCTGCGTGTGGGTTTGGGTAGAGGCATTGCGTGACACCGGGCCTGAACGCGAAAGAGTGAGACCTTACCGCCGTTGTTGCACTGCGACAATTGGACATTTTGTCCAATGGCGGGATCCCGCGCCGCTGATGTAGCCTTGCGAAACTGGCCCCCACGCTAGTTTCATCTTGGGGCTGCCCGGCGCAGAAAAATGCCGGAATTTGGCTCCACAGGAGGCGGCAGAATGCCGAGCAATACGCTGAACTACAACCCATCTTCTTCCGCGGCCGCACAGCAGGCGGCTCGCTACGACACCGGCGGCCACGCCGGCCACTCCAAGGTCGCGCCGGGCGAAATCGCCGTCGGCGTGATCATCGGCCGGGCATCGGAATACTTCGATTTCTTCGTCTACGGGATCGCCTCGGTGCTGGTCTTTCCCCAGGTGTTCTTCCCCTACCTGCCGTCGCTGTACGGCACGCTGATGTCCTTCGCGCTGTTCTCGCTGGCGTTCATCGCCCGCCCCTTCGGCACCACGCTGTTCATGACCATCCAGCGCCACTGGGGCCGCGGCGTCAAGCTGACGGCCGCCCTGTTCCTGCTGGGCACGGCGACGGCCGGCATCGCCTTCGTGCCCGGCTATGCCGAACTGCAAGTCACGGCCATCGTCCTGCTGGCCATATTCCGCGTGCTGCAGGGGGTCGCCAATGGCGGCGCCTGGGACGGCCTGCCCTCGCTGCTGGCGCTGAACGCGCCGCCGCGCAGGCGCGGCTGGTACGCCATGGTGGGCCAGCTGGGGGCGCCCATCGGCTTCCTGCTGGCCGGCGGCCTTTTCCTGTACCTGCGCAGCACGCTGAACACCGACGACTTCCTCGACTGGGGCTGGCGCTATCCGTTCTACGTGGCCTTCGCCATCAACGTGGTGGCCCTGTTCGCGCGCCTGCGCCTGGTGGTCACCGACGAATACACCCGCCTGCTCGAAGAAAAAGACCTGGAGCCCATCGGCACCCTGCACATGTTCAAGGCGCAGGGCTACAACATCTTCATCGGCGCCTTCGCCGGCCTGGCCAGCTACGCGCTGTTCCACCTGGTAACGATCTTTCCCCTGTCGTGGCTGTCGCTGCAGGCGACGCAATCGGTCGATGCCATACTTGCAGTGGAAATCATCGGCGCGGCCCTGGCCATTCTGGGCATGATCGTCTCGGGCTGGCTCGCCGACCGCATCGGGCGCCGCACCACGCTGGGCCTGCTGGCCTGCCTGATCGGCGTGTTCAGCCTGTGCGTGCCCTGGCTGCTGGGCGGCGACACCAGGCACCAGGATGCCTTCATACTGATAGGCTTCACCCTGCTGGGCCTGTCTTACGGCCAGGCCGCCGGCACCGTCACCGCCAATTTCAGGCGGCAGTTCCGCTACACCGGCGCGGCCTTGTCTTCGGACTTCGCCTGGCTGGTGGGCGCCGCCTTCGCGCCGCTGGTGGCGCTGGCGCTGTCGTCGCGCTACGGCCTGGTCTCGGTCACCGCCTATCTGCTGTCGGGCGTGGCCTGCACCGTGCTGGCGCTGTACATCAACCGCACGCTGGAAACCCAGGACTGAAGACGCCGCGGCGCGGGCCGGCGTACTCGCGCAATGCCCGGCATGCCTGGCGCGGCGATGTCCTGGCGCTGTCCACGCAGTATCTATCGATAGCCTTACGGGCTCTGAGCTGAATCCGCTGCCCGGCGCGCTCAGGCGAACAGGATGGCGATATTCACCAGCAGGCTCAGTGTCCAGGCCAGCGAACGCAGGCTGCCGCGCCCGCCTATGTACAGTGCCAGGTGCGCCACCCGCAGCACCAGCCAGGCCAGCATCAGCAGGCCCAGGTGCGTCGTGTCGGCGCGGCCGTGCAGCGCATACAGCACGGCCGCATAGAAGAACGGCAGGCCCTCGAACAGATTGGCCTGCGCGGCATTGGCACGCGCCCTCCAGCCCTGCTGGCGCGCCAGCCACGGCCTGGGATCCTCGTTGTCGTATTCCTTGCCGCCCGCCTTGGCAAGCACCGCCGCCACCAGCGGCAGCAATGCGGCCACCAGCATCATCCAGGTGATGGCATTCATGAAGCTTCTCCTTTGCGCAGCGGCAAACCCCGCGGGTCGGCCATGCTGGGCATTATAGGGCGCCCCATGCGCCGCACGCGGCCTCACCTGCGCCTAGCCTGGCGCCCATTTGCCCACCAGTGCGGTTCCCCCTTTAGTGTGAACAGGCCCTAGGCCACGGGGTTCGCGGACTATACTCATCGCTAACCCGTTTCCAAATCGATCGTGCACGCGCAAGCGAAGCGCAGACCCCACCATGACACGCGCACAAGCCATATCCACTGTCCACCGGTTTTTCGACACAGGCGGCTTCCAGCAGACGTTGGCGCGCCGCGTCGCCATCCCCACCGAGAGCCAGAACCCCGAGCGCGGCCCTGTGCTGATGCAATACCTGGAGACCGAAATGCGGCCTGCATTCGAGGCCATGGGCTTCGAATGCCGCATGCTCAGGCATGCCAAGGCGCGCGCGCCATTCCTGTATGCCCAGCGCATCGAAGATCCCGCCCTGCCCACCGTGCTGGGCTATGGCCACGGCGACGTGATCCGCGGCCTGGAAAAAGAATGGCAGGACGGGCTCTCGCCCTGGAAGCTCACGCCCCGGCAAAGCCGCTGGTACGGCCGCGGCATCGCCGACAACAAAGGCCAGCACTCGGTGAATCTGCAAGCCCTGCAGACCGTGCTGGGCCAGCGCGGGCGGCTCGGCTTCAACGCCAAATACCTGATAGAAATGGGCGAGGAAACCGGCTCGCCCGGCCTGCGCGAGCTCTGCCAGGAAAACCGCGAGCTCTTCGCCGCCGACCTGCTGCTAGCCTCGGACGGCCCGCGCCTAAGCCCAGAACGCCCCACGATCTTCCTGGGTTCGCGCGGCAGCATGAACTTCGATCTCGCCATCGAGGCGCGCGCCGGCGGCCACCATTCGGGCAATTGGGGCGGCCTGATCTCCAACCCCGGCATCCAGCTGGCGCACGCCATCGCCAGCATCGTTTCGCCCACCGGGCAGATCCGCATCCCCGAATGGGTGCCGCCCGAGCTGCCCGCTTCGGTGCGCAGGGCCCTGGCCGACTGCGAGGTCGACGGCGGGCCCGACGGCCCGCAGATCGAGCCCTGGTGGGGCGAACCCGGCCTGTCGCCGGCCGAGCGCGTATTCGGCTGGTGTTCCTTCGAGGTGCTGGCCTTCAAGACCGGCAACCCTGAAACCCCCGTCAACGCCATCCCGCCGCGCGCCTGGGCGCGCTGCCAGCTGCGCTTCGTAGTGGGAATAAACGCGCAGGACATCCTGCCGGCGCTGCGCCGCCACCTGGACAGCCACGGCTTCTCTATGGTGCAGATCACGCCAGCGCGCGATGTGCTGTTCCAGGCCACGCGCATAGATCCCGACGATCCTTGGGTGCAATGGGCCGCCGACTCCATCGCCCTCAGCAGCGGCAAGAAGCCGGCCATCCTGCCCAATCTGGGCGGCTCGCTGCCGAACGACATATTCACCGACGTGCTGGGGCTGCGCACCGTCTGGGTGCCGCATTCGTACCCTGGATGCTCGCAGCACGCGCCCAACGAACACCTGCCGCCGGAACTGCTGCGCGAAGCCCTGGGCATCATGACCGGGCTGTACTGGGATCTGGGCGAAGGCGGCACGCCCGCGCGGGCACAGGTTCCGTGAGTTGATCTGCGGCGGCTCGGAGCCGCGCGGCCCGCTTAGACCCGCGAGCGTGTAGGCCTAGACACGCACCCACGGCATAGCCCATCTGAGCCCATTGCGTCGCGGCCGAAAATTCACTTGCCTCTTCTAAGCTCGGACGCCAGCCGTGTACGCGCCAACCTGCCTGCGGCGGCCCGGCTAGCACCCTGCCAATACTCTAGATCGACATTCCGAATCCGGCTTGCTGTGCTCAGCATGTGGTGAAATGCTGCAGCCCTTGCCGTGTCGATGTCCTGCTTCTCGATCGCAGCACGTATCGCTTCATGTTCGTTGCGCACATCGTTGGCAAGCTCGGCTTGGCGCGCCTCATTGCCGCGCGTTACGCGTATGGCGTCTTTCAGTGCCCGCGTCAGCATGCCGAGCAGTTCCGGGTAATGTGGGTTTCCTGTGGCTTGAGCAATAGCAATGTGAAAAGCCAGGTCTTCCTCCACACCATCGCCACCGAGTGCAACGGCTCTGTCAATCTCATGGAGCGCCCGATTGATGCGCAGCATATTCTGCGCACTGCGCCGCTCTGCCGCCAACGCGGCCATCTCTGCCTCCAGGCCGCGGCGCAACTCAATGATGCGCAAGACGCCACGGGCAGGATCTTCGTCCGGCCGCCCTAACCGAAATGCGTCGCTGGATGACGGATCCAGCACCACTGTACCGCTGCCCTGACGAGTATCCACCAGGCCTGCAGACTTCAGGCGCGAAATAACTTCCCGAACCACAGTACGACTGACACCGTACTCCTCCGTCATAAATTTTTCGGTGGGCAGCCGCGAATTCACGGGATACGCGCCGCTGCGTATCTCCTTGGCCAGCACGTTCGTAAGCTGGTCGGAGAGTGTTCTTTCACTGTCTGGCTTGTGTTCTTGCATGACCTAGCGGACGCCTCTTGATCTTTCTATTTATGGGCCAGAAGCCACAAATGCCCGCAGCCTGCCGCTTCTGCGATGCAGCCACGCCGGAGTTGGCCTGAATACTATCAGCCCGAAAATTTATTGACAAATTTGTATTACAAATTAATATTACTAAAAACCAAGAAGGAATGTGGAAGATGGCACGCAGCGAGAGGAAACCGAGGGCGTACCTATGCCGGCGTTTCACCGAAAATGTGGAAGCCGCCTTGAAGCAGCGCTATGACCTGAGCGTCAACGAGAACGACCGCATC
Organism: Candidimonas nitroreducens; assembly: GCF_002209565.1. Classification (GTDB taxonomy): domain Bacteria; phylum Pseudomonadota; class Gammaproteobacteria; order Burkholderiales; family Burkholderiaceae_B; genus Candidimonas; species Candidimonas nitroreducens. The sequence continues at coordinate 151,239 of NZ_NJIH01000009.1, read as the reverse complement.
TTGTCGCCCGACGAAGTCGAAAGCCGCGCACAGGGGGCGCAGGTATTGTTCGCCAGTGCCACGGAACAAATCACCGAAAGCGTTCTGCGCAGACTTTCTCCCACTTTGCGCTATGTCGCAACCCTCTCCGTAGGGTACGACCATATCGACATGCATGCGGCAAGAACGCTCGGTATCGGCGTATTGCACACGCCCGATGTATTAAGCGATGCCTGCGCAGAAGTGGCCATGATGCTGATGCTCAATGCCTGCCGCCGCGCCTATGAGGCGGATCGTATGGTGCGAAGCGGCAACTGGACGGGGTGGGGCCCCACGCAATTGCTCGGGATCGGCTTGAAAGGAAAACGTCTGGTGGTGTTCGGCATGGGCCGCATCGGCCGGCAAATCGCTGTCCGGGCGCAGGCATTCGGCATGGAAATCCACTACCACAACCGGCGTCCGCTGCCAGCCGGCCAGGCTTCCGGCGCGATCTATCACGCAGACCTCGACGAAGCTTTGCTGGCCGCAGACGTATTGGTCATTGCCGCGCCGGGCTCACCACAATTGAAAGGCGTCATCAATGCACGCCGCATAGCATTGCTGCCGCCACGAGCCATACTGGTGAACATCTCGCGCGGAGACCTGGTGGAAGACGCGGCATTGATCAACGCGCTGACTGCGGGCCGGTTGTTCGCGGCGGGCCTGGATGTATTCGCCAACGAACCCGACATCGACGCCCGTTACCGTGGACTGGACAATGTATTTCTCTCTCCGCACATCGGCAGCGCCACTGAGGAAACCCGCGATGCCATGGGCTGGCTGTTGATAGACGGCCTGGATGCTCTCTATCAGGGGCGCACACCCGACAACTTGCTCACCCCCTTTCACTCGCGAGCATACGAGACTACCCAATGAGCCTGAAACGATCCTCTTTATTCCGCCAACAGTGCCATATAGACGGCACCTGGGTCGATGCTTCCGATGTCCTAACCATTGAAGTCACCAATCCCGCCGACCGTTCCCGGCTCGGCACGGTTCCATCGCTGACCCGCGGCGATGTGCGCCAGGCCATCTAATTCATAGCCCTTGAGGGCTGATTTTTCCAGGGAATATCTTCATGAATGAACAAAAGCCGCATATCGGCCTAATAGGCGCAGGCATGATGGGGTTTGGTATCGGCACCAGCCTGTTGCGCAATGGTTTCCCGTTGACCATACTGGAACACCCGGGAAACCAGCCTCTGGGCCCGCTGCTCGAGGCCGGAGCAAAGGCCAGCCAAACAGCCGCCGGCCTGGCCGCGGGGGCCGACATAGTTATCCTCTGCGTTACTGGTTCACCCCAAGTCGAGGCTGTCCTCTTTCAACCAGGGGGAGTCCTGGAAGGGCTGAAGCCGGGCAGCACAGTCATCGACTGCTCCACCGCCATACCCTCCTCTACCCTCAAGGTCGCCACAGCAGTTCAGAAGGCGGGCGCGCACTTCCTGGACGCCCCCATGACGCGCACACCGAAGGAAGCCGCACAAGGACGGCTGAATCTGATCGTAGGCGGCGATGAAAAGACATATACAAAATGCCTCCCGGTGATGCAGAGCTATGCCGAGAACATAGCTTACGCAGGAAGTGTCGGCGCAGGTCATCGTATGAAATTGCTGCACAACTTCGTATCGCTAGGCTTCTCGGCCGTGCTGGCCGAAGCGGCGGCTTGCGCACGCCAGGCCGGCACCGATCCGCAGGTGTTCTGCGACATCCTGGCCGCGGGCGGCGGCGGCGGCGTTGTACTGAACCGGTTGCGCCCTTATATCGAATCCGAGGATCCGTCTGGCTTTCGCTTTTCGATGGCCAATGCGTTGAAGGACATGGGCTATTACTGCACCATGGCTGAAGAACAGGGCATCCACGACACACTTGCCCAGGCGGTCAGGGCACTGTATTCGGAAGCCGTACAGGCTGGGCTCGAACAGTCGCCCGTACCAACCTTGATCGACCATCTTTATTCCGCGCCTATCGACAAGATCGCAGCCGATAAATAATTGCGGATGCACCCCATACCCAATAACGCTTATACCATCGCAGGCCGACCCGATCAGGAGCCATTTCCATATGCTTCCCAAAGTAGTGCTCACCGACCCCATCCACGCCAAAGCACAGGCAATACTCGCCGAAGCCGCCCAAGTGGTCATTCTGAGCCCGAAGCTCGACGCGGCGAAAGCGATGAGCGAATTGCGCAACGAATTGCGCGATGCACAGGGACTCATCGTGCGGCGGCTACTGCCCCGCGATCTGCTGGATGGCCCGAATGCATTGCTCGGCATCGTGCGCCACGGGGTGGGCTTGGATTTCATTCCAGTCGATAGCGCGACGCGGCAAGGCGTGCCGGTCGCGAATACCCCCGCCGTCAATGCCAACGCGGTTGCCGAATATGCCATCACCGCCATGCTGGAAAGCGCGCGCCGCTTCAGGTTCTTTGACACGCAGGTGCGCCAGGACAATTGGGACGCGCGTAAAAACGCAGCCGCCGAGACATTTGAATTACGGGGAAGAACTTTGGGTATCGTGGGCTTCGGTGCCATCGGTGCGCGTATCGCACAGATTGCCGCTGCAGGCTTCGGCATGCACATCGCGGCCTGCACCCGCAGCCCGTCGCGCCTGCCGCAGGGAGTTTGCGCCATGGCACTGAAGCAACTATTTGCCCACTGCGACTTTATTGTGCTTGCTTGCCCGCTGACCGAACAGACCCGCGGCATGATAAACCGCAACGTTTTCACGCAGGCGAAACCCGGCTTGGTACTCGTCAATGTCTCAAGAGGTGCAGTAATTGACGAAGTGGATCTTGTCGAGGCTTTGGAAACAGGGCTGATCGGCGGGGCCGCGCTCGATGTATTTGCGACCCAGCCCTTGCCCATGAACAGCGAGCTTCGCAAGCATCCACGGGTGGCACTCACGCCTCATCTCGCCGGCATCACCCAAGATGCCGAACTCGCCATGGGCGTCATGGCCGTCGAGACCCAAATGGCGCTCATCCGCGGCGAGCGCCCCGGCAATATCGTCAATCCCGAATGCTACACAGACAAGGAGATCCAATGAGCATTACGCGCATTACCGCCATTCCGATTTCTTACCGCCTGCCGGAAGGCAAGACGGTGACCATGGGCATAGGCAGCACCCTGAAACGCGACGCCATCATCGTCCGCGTCGAGACATCGGAAGGCGTCACAGGCTATGGAGAATCGCACCCGGGCCGCAGCCCCGGCGCCATCGTAAGCCACATCAACAATACCCTGGCGCCTCTACTGGTGGGCATGCCGGCCACCGACGTAGTAGGCGCCTGGCAGCGGGTTCATCGCATGCAGTTCTCGAGCCACGGCCTGGGAGCCGGTGCAGCGATGGCATTGTCGGGCATCGACATGGCCCTCTGGGACATTCGCGGAAAAATCGCCAATATGCCGCTGTATGAATTGCTGGGCGGCTCGCGCAGGCGCCTGCCGGCCTATGCGGGCGGTATATCCATGGGCTATCAGCCGGCACAAGCTCTGGCGGAGGAAGCGCAGTCATATATCCGCCAAGGCTACAAGGCCGTCAAACTGCGCATCGGCGATACGGTCAAAAATGATATCGAACGCTGCCTGCGTGTGCGCAAAGAAATCGGGGACGATATAGAAATCTTGACGGATGCGAATACCGCCTACACCATTGCGCAGGCGCGCAGGGTACTGCCGGCGCTGGCGGATATCAAAGCGGGCTGGCTGGAAGAACCGTTTGCCTGCAATGACTTCGCCTCGTATCGCGAAGCGGCCAAGATCACGCCATTGGTTCCTTTAGCCGCTGGCGAGAACCACTTCATGCGATTCGAGTTCGCACAGATGCTGGAAGCCAGGGCAGTGCAAGTCTGGCAGCCCGATCTATCGAAAACGGGCGGCATCACCGAAGCCATACGCATAGCCGCCATGGCGTCCGCGTTCGGCATACCCATCAACGCGCACAGTTCGGCCACAGGCCTGAATCATGCCGCCACTCTGCATTTCATGGCAGCGACCGAAAATTCCGGATATTTCGAGGCCTGCGTCTCGCAGTTCAATCCGTTCCGGGACATGTTCGGCACGATATTTTCCATCGGTGAAGACGGATGCGTCGAGCCGCCTTCCGGGCCCGGGCTCGGGGTGGAGGTAGACGAATCCATATTCAACGATTTTCCCGTGATCGACGGGCCAGGGTATGTCGTGAAATTCTAGTCCAATAACACATGACCTCAGGGTCGAGGAGCAAAACATGATAATCAGTAAATTGGCCTTAATGCTGGGCGGGTTGGGCCTGGCAATTGCGTCGATAAGCCCCTCTGCGGCAAAAGCAGCGGAATCTTATCCCGACAAACCGGTTCGAATCGTCGTACCTTACACACCGGGCGGCTTCAATGACACGCTTGCCAGGACGGCCAGCGAATATCTCACCAAAGCATGGAACCAATCGGTCATCGTTGAAAACAAGCCCGGCGGCAATACCTTGATCGGCAACACGTTCGTGGCCAAGTCCAAGCCGGATGGCTATACCCTGCTGATCACTCCGCTGCCTTTTTCAGCGCTGCCCGGCCTCTACCGGGACAAGATGCCCTATGACGCGCTGAAGGATTTCGAGCCGGTGATCTGGGCAGGAAGCACGCAAAATGTCCTGACCGTACGGGCCGACTCCCCGTTCAAGAGCGTCAAGGATCTCATCGCTTACGCCAAAGCCAACCCGGGCAAACTCAACTACGGATCGACCGGATCAGGCTCGTCCAATCATCTATCCATGGAACTCTTCATGGAGATGACAGGGACGAAAATGACCCATATTCCCTACAAAGGCAGTGCCCCCGCAGTCACTGCCCTTCTGGCAGGAAATATAGATGTACTGTTCGACAATCTGCCGAATGTCTATCCCAATATCATGGCGGGAAAGCTCAAAGCATTGGCCACCACAGGTACCAAGCGGGCCCCATTGTTGTCCAGCATTCCAACTGTTGCCGAAGCGGGCGTACCAGGCTATGAAGTATCTGTCTGGTTCGGTATGCAGGCCCCCGCAGGAACGCCACCTGCCGTCATCCAAAAGATAAACGCGGGCATGGTACAGATGTTGCGGCAAAAGAAGGTAGTCGACCTGTTCGGCAAGCTGGGCGTAGAAATCGTGGCCAGCACTCCGGCACAGTTCAAGACATTCCTCAATGCCGAAGTTAAAAAGTGGACGGGGTTGATTGATCGGGCGGGAATCAAGCTCCAATAATCGGCTGGTGCACATCCTCCAATAGGGCAGACCATCGCAACATAATGGTCTGCCCTGCTACTATTCCCGCATCGCCCCGACTTCGGGAAACACAAGCAGGCAGCCATGCGCAACTCCTCTTTCGGTCATACCGGGCGGTCGGTCTCGATCATCGGCCAGGGTACCTGGTACATCGACGCCGGCCATCGCACGCAGGCCGTGGACGCGCTGCGCCGCGGGCTGGATCTGGGCATGAACCATATCGATACGGCCGAAATGTACGGCGATGGCGCGGCCGAGCGCGTCGTGGGCGAGGCCATGCGCGGGCGCCGCGACGAAGTGTTCCTGGTGTCCAAGGTATTGCCGCAGCATGCGTCCCGCCGCGGCACGCTTGCCGCCTGCGAACGGTCGCTGAAGGCGCTGGGCACCGACCGCCTGGACTGCTACCTGCTGCATTGGCGCGGCGGCCACCCGCTGGAAGAAACCTTCGCCGCCTTCGAAGAGCTGCTGCGCGCAGGCAAGATTCTTTCCTACGGCGTCAGCAACTTCGACGTGCCCGACCTGGAAGAAGCTCTGGCAATCACCGGCCCCGGCCGCCTGGCCTGCAACCAGGTGCTATACCACTTGAAAGAACGCGCCATCGAACACGCCGTCATGCCCTGGTGCGCGCGCCACGGCGTGGCCGTGGTGGCCTATAGCCCCTTCGGGCACGACGATTTTCCCGAACCCGGCAGCGCCGGCGGCCGGATCCTGGCCGAGATCGCCGCGGTTCGCGGCGCCACACCGCGCCAGATCGCACTGGCGTTCCTGACGCGCCAGCCCAGCCTGTACGCCATACCCAAGGCTTCCAGCGCCGCGCATGCGCAAGACAACGCCGGCGCCGGCGGCCTGCTGCTGTCCGAAGCCGAGCTCGCGCGCATGGACGCCGCCTTCCCGCGCGGCCCCAAGCGGGATCATCTGCCGATGATCTGAGCCGCCGCGGCCGATTTCAATATGCGCCGACGTGATGGCGCGCCACGAAATGGCCCGGCGCTATCTGCACCAGGGGATCGATCTTCGGCTCGTCGCCTACGCCGCGCACCGGGCTGGGGATTTCATCCACCAGCAAGGAGTGCACGCGCTGGCGGCGTGCCGGATCGGCGATGGGCACGGCGGCCATCAGTTTCTTCGTGTACGGGTGCTGCGGGTTTTCAAAGACGGCGCGGCGCGGGCCGATTTCGACTACCTGCCCCAGGTACATGACGACGACGCGGTGGCTGATGCGCTCGACCACCGCCATGTCGTGCGAAATGAAGAGTATCGACAGTCCCAGCTCGCGCTGCAGATCCAGCAGCAGATTGACGATCTGCGCCTGTATGGAAACGTCCAGGGCCGAGACCGATTCGTCGGCGATGATGATGCGCGGGTTCAGCGCCAGCGCGCGGGCGATGCAGACGCGCTGGCGCTGCCCACCGGAAAATTCGTGCGGATAGCGCTCGGCCATGTCGGGCGACAGGCCGCACTTCTGCATCAGCCACGCGACGCGTTCCTGTGCCTTGCGGCCGCGGGCCACGCCGTGGATCAACAAGGGCTCCATGATGGAATAGCCTATGGTGGCGCGCGGATCGAGCGAGGCGAAGGGATCCTGGAATATGAACTGGATGTTGCGGCGCAGGGCCTGCATGCGGGCGCCGTGCAACAACCCTATGTCCTGGCCCTCGAACAGGATCTTGCCGGCGCGCGGGGCTTCCAGCCGCGCCAGCGAGCGGCCGGTGGTGGTCTTGCCGCAGCCCGACTCGCCCACCAGAGCCAGGGTCTCGCCGGCATACAAGTCGAAGCTGACCTGCTCGACCGCGTGCACGCGCCGCGTCACGCGGCCGAACAGCCCGCCGGCGATGTCGAAGCGCGTCGTCAGGCCCTGCACCTGCAGCACCGGCGGCTGCGCGTAGCGCGCCGTGGATGCCGGCGCGCCGCGGTCAGGCAAGGCTTGCGCGGCCGCCTCTTGCCCGCCTTCAGCGGCCTGCTTGTCCAGCAGTTGAAAAGGCGCCGGCTGATCCAGGCCCCGCATGGAGCCCAGCCTCGGCACGGCCGACAGCAGCGCGCGTGTGTACCAGTGCCGCGGCCGCTCGAACAGAGGTGCGCAAGCGCCCTCTTCCACCTTCTCGCCGCGGTACATCACCATGACGCGGTCGGCCACTTCGGCCACCACGCCCATGTCGTGGGTGATGAAGACCACCCCCATGTCCATGTCGCGCTGCAGCTCGCGGATCAATTGCAGGATCTGCGCCTGGATGGTCACGTCCAGCGCCGTGGTGGGTTCGTCGGCGATCAGCACCTGCGGCCGGCACGACAGCGCCATGGCGATCATGATGCGCTGGCGCATGCCGCCCGAAAGCTGGTGCGGGTAGCGGTCGCGCAGCGCGCGCGCATCAGGGATGCGCACGGTTTCCAGCAGGCGCAGCGTCTCGGCGCGCGCCGCCTGCGCGTCCATGCCCTGGTGCAGGCGCAGGGCCTCGGCGATCTGGCTGCCCGCCGTGAAGCTGGGGTTGAGCGAGGTCATGGGCTCCTGGAAGATCATGGCGATGTCGGCGCCGCGCACCGTGTGCATGATCGACTCTTCGGCCCGTGCGACGTCGACCACATCGCCGTTGCGCCGGCGCAGCAGCAGCCGGCCGCCGGTGATGCGGCCGCGGCCGAACTCCACCAGGCGCATCATCGCCAGCGAAGTCACCGACTTGCCGGATCCGGATTCGCCGACGATGGCCAGCGTCTCGCTCCGATCGAGATGAAAGGACACGTCGCGCACCGCGTGTACTTCCCGGTCGGGCGTCTTGAACGAAACCGACAGCCCGTCGACCTGGATCACGCGCCCGGCATCCATGCTGGCCATCGTCAGTCCTCCTGGCGCGGATCCAGCGCGTCGCGCAGCCCGTCGCCCAGCAGGTTGAAGCCGAACACGACCAGGAATATGGCGCAGCCCGGGAACACCGACATCCAGGGCGCCTGGGTCATGAAATTCTTGGCCGTATTGAGCATCGACCCCCAGGACGGGTCGGGCGGCTGCAGGCCCAGGCCGAGGAAGGACAGGCTGGCCTCGGCGATGATGGCCTTGGCGATCTGTATGGTCGCCTGCACGATGAGCGCCGGCATGATGTTGGGCAGCACATGGCGCAGGATGATGCGGCGGTCGGACGCGCCCAGCGAACGCGTGCTCTGGACATAGTCTTCATTTTTTACCGCCAGCACCTGGCCGCGCGCCAGCCGGATGAACAGCGGCGCGGCCGAAATCCCGATGGCGATCATGGCATTGATGAGACTAGGCCCCAGGAATGCCGCCAGTGCAATGGCAAGGATCAGGAACGGAATCGAGAACAGGGCCTCGGTCACACGCGAAATGCAGCCGTCGAGCAGCCCTCCGTAGTAGCCCGCCAACAGCCCCAGGGGCACGCCCACCAGCAGCGCGATCAACACCGAGCACATGCCTGCCAGCAGCGAGGCGCGGGCGCCGTAGACCATGCGGCTGAAGAGATCGCGGCCCAGCTCGTCGGTGCCGAACCAGTGCGCCGCCGAGGGCGCCTTGCGGATGGCGGTAAAACTGACATGCAGCGGATCCTGGCCCGCCACCAGCGGCGCGCACACGGCCACCACGACGAAGAACAGGATGATGGCGGCGCCCAGCATGGCGGAGCGGTTGCGGCGGAACTTGGCCCAGGCGCGGCTGCGGCGGCGCGGCGCCGCGGCCGTGGCAATAGCGGTGGCGGTCGAGGCGGTCATGCGTTCCTCAGGCGTGGGTTGACCAGAATGTAGAGCACGTCGGCCAGCAGGGTCAGCGCGATGAAGCCGGTGGCAATGCACAGCACCACGCCCTGCACCACGGCGTAGTCGCGGTTGAACACGGCATCCACCAGCAGCTTGCCGAAGCCCGGTATGCCGAAGATCTGTTCGGTCAGCACCGCGCCCGCCAGCAGCTCGCCGAACAAGATGGTGACCAGCGTGACGATGGGCATCAGCGCGTTGCGCAAGGCATGACGCAACACCACCGACCATTCCGGCGCGCCCTTGGCGCGCGCGGTGCGCACGTAATCGGCGCTGAGCGCCTCGAGCATGGACGAGCGTGTGTGCCGCATCAGGTAGGCGCTGATGACGGCGGCCAGCACCAGCGCCGGCATCAGCGAGGTCTTGAGGGAAAGCCAGAAATCCTGCGACAGCGGCACGAACCCCGAAGCGGGCAAGAGCCGCCAGTGCACGGACACCAGCATGATGAGCAGGATGCCCAGCCAGAAATTCGGTATGGACATCCCCGACAAGGCCAGCAGATTGGCGCCGAACTCGGTACGCGTGCCCTTCTTGACGGCAGCCAGTATGCCCAGCGGTATGCCGGTCAGGATGGCGAACAGCATGGCCATGACCGACAGCTGTATGGTCACCGGCAGCTTCTGCGCCACCAGCGTGGTGACGGGGATGTCGGTGCGCAGCGATACGCCCAGGTCGCCGTGGGCCACCCGCCGCACCCAGGCCAGGTACTGTTGCGGCAGCGGATCGTTGAGATGGTATTTTTCCCGGAGGTAATTCAGGACGGCGGGGTCGCGCTCTTCGCCCGCCATGGCCAGCACCGGGTCGCCAGGCAGGATCTTCTGCAGGCTGAAGATCATCATGGAAACCAGGATCAGCGTCGGGATCGCCACGATTACGCGGCGCACTATCAGTTTGAGCATCCGGGGGCTCCAGCTACGAAATACCGCCGCCGCGCGGGCCGGTGCCGCAACCGGCCCGCGCGGCGCAAGCCATGGCTTCAGGGCCCGCTGGCCCTGAAGCGCTTCCAGGCAGAGCCGTCAACTCTTGGACAGCGTCACGCCGCCCAGCCGGATCATGCCGTCGGGATACGGCGTGAACCCCTGCACCTGCTTGCGCGTGGCGAACGGCCAGGGCACATAATAAATGTACAGGCTGGGCAGCTCGTCCTGCAAGATGGCCTGGGCCTTGTCGTAGATGGCCTTGCGGCTGGCGACATCGGGCACGGTGCGGGCCTGGCGCAAAAGCTTGTCGACCTCGGGATTGCAATATCTGCCGTCGTTCAAGGGCCCCTTGCAAGTGACGAAATTGAAGATATTGCCGTCGGGATCCACCCGCCCCGACCAGCCGCGCAAGTCGATCTGGAAATTGCCCTTGGAGTCTTCGGCCAGCATGGCCGCATATTCAGTGGGACGCAGGGTGAGCTGGAAGCCCGCCTGCGCGGCCATGGCCTGCACCATTTCCGCGGTCGAGGACGTGATCGTGTTGTTGCCGAAATCGAGTTCGGCCTTGACCACTGGCATGCCGGCCTGCTTCAGCAAGGCCTTGGCCTTGGCGATGTCGGGCTTGACGACCGGGAACTTGTCGCTGTGGTAGGGGCTGGCCAGCGGGAACGGCTGCTGGGCCGGCGGGTAAGTCCCGTTGCCGATGACCTGGTTGATGGCTTCGCGGTCTATGGTCAGCTGGAAGGCCTGGCGCACCAGCTTGTTGGCAAATGGGTTGGTCTTGGCCTTGGGGCCATTGCCGACGTTGAACATGAACTGCTGGAACCCCAGGCCGGTGACCGGCTTGAACGACAGGCTGGGATCGCTCTTGACCGTCTTGATGTCGGACGGGTTGAGCCGCTCGAGGATGTCGATGCCGCCCGAGCGCAGGTTCTGCAAGCGCACCGTGGTGTCGGGAATGGCCAGGAACACCACTTGGTCGAAATGATAGTCTTTGGCGTCGTAGTATTTGTCGAATTTCTTGAGCACGATGCGGTCGTTCTGCACGCGCTTGACGAATTCATACGGGCCCGAGCATATGGGGTGGCGGGCCACCGCGCCCACGTCGTCGGCCTTGCCGAAGCTCTTGGGCGAAATCATCATGCCGGCGCGATCCGACAACTGCGCCAGCAGGGTCGCATCGGGCTGCTTGACCTTGATGACGAGCGTGGTGGGGTCGGGCGCGTCGACCTCGGCCACGGAGGCCAGTTCCGAGCGGCGCTGGCTGCCCTTGAGCGTCATGTCGCGATCGAGGTTGGCCTTGGCGGCCGCTGCGTCGAAGTGCGTACCGTCATGGAACAGCACATCGTCGCGCAGCTTCATGGTCAGGGTCTTGTTGTCGGCGCTCCATGACCAGGACTTCGCCAGTTTCGGCACGAACTGCAGCTTGGCGTCGATGTCGACCAGCTTGTCGCACAGCGAGGTGAACACGATGCGCGAAACGTAGGTGCGCGCGCGGGCCGGATCGAGCGTGTCCGGGTCGTCTTGTAGGCCGATGCGCAGGGTCTGCGCAACACTGCAGACACTTGCGGCGCCCAGCAGCGCGCCGCCTGCAAGCAAAACGATCTTCTTCATAAGGCTAATCTCCTCGGTATTGTTTTAATGAGTTTTAATGAAGCATGGCCGCCGGGCACTGCCGGCGGCCGGGGCCCAGCCTTAGAACCCGGCGGCCAGCCCGTCGCGCCGGCTGTCGCTGGCGGCCACGTAGCCGTGATCGGGATCATTGTCCGACAGGCGCCAGATGAACTGGCCGGAGCCGAAATCCATATACGGATCGTAGATCGATTTCATCTTGTGGCCCAGGTCTTTCAGGCCCTGCACCGTATCGGCATTCATGTTGCGCTCCATGTCGAGCGTGAAGTCGCGGTTGACCTTCCAGCGCGGCGCGTCGCAGGCCGCCTGCGGCTGCTGGTGGTAGTCGAGCATGCGCACTATGGTCTGCAAGTGGCCCTGCGGCTGGATGTCGCCGCCCATGACGCCGAAGCTCATGACCGGCCGGCCCTCGCGCGTGAGGAAGCCCGGAATAATGGTGTGGAAGGGCCGCTTGCCCGCTCCGACCACGTTGGGCGAAGCCGGATCCATGGAAAAGCCCACGCCGCGGTTCTGCAGGCTGATGCCGGTGTCGGGCACCACCACGCCGGAGCCGAAGCCCATGTAGTTGGACTGGATGAACGAAATCATCATGCCGTGCTCGTCGGCGGCGCTCAGGTAGATCGTGCCGCCGGAATGCGGCCGGCCGGCCTGGAAGTCGCCGGCGCGATCCAGGCGGATCAGCTTGGCGCGGCTTTGCAGATAGTTGTCGTCCAGCATCTGCGCCGGGGTCACGTCCATGCTGCGCGGATCGGACACATAGCGGTACAAATCGGCGAAGGCCAGTTTCATGGCCTCTATCTGCACGTGCTGCGAAGCCACGGAATCGACCGGCATGTTGCGCAGGTCGAAGTGCTCGACCATGCCCAGGGCCATCAGAGCGGCAATGCCCTGCCCGTTGGGCGGGATTTCATGCACTGTGTAGCCGCGATAGTTCTTGGAGAGGGGTTCGACCCACTCGGGGCGATAACCGCGCAGGTCGTCCAGCGTGAACGAGCCGCCGGTTTCACGGCTGAAGGCCACGATCTTCTCGGCCAGTTCGCCTTCGTAGAAATCGCGGCCGCGGCTCTGGGCGATGCGCCGCAGGGTATAGGCCGCACCGGGATTGCGGAACAGCTCGCCGATACGCGGCGCGCGGCCCTTGGGCATGAAGGTCTGGGCGTAGCCCGGCTGGCTGTGCAGCTCTTCCGCCGCCGCGGCCCATTTGCCCGCCACGATGGGCGGCACGGCAAAGCCGCGCTCGGCGATTTCTATGGCCGGCTCGAACAGGTCTTCGAAAGGCAGCTTGCCGAACTTGTCGTGCAGCGCCGCCCAGCCCGCCACCACGCCGGGCACGGTGGCCGAATCCCAGCCGCGCTTGGGCTGGATCGCCAGGCCGTTGCCGTCGACGCCGTACTTGCGCTTGAAGTATTGGACATTCCAGGCCGCCGGCGCCGTACCCGAGGAGTTCAGGCCGTGCAGCTTCTTGCCGTCCCACAATATGGCAAAGCAGTCGCCGCCGATGCCGCAGGACACCGGCTCGACCAGCACGATAGTGGCCGCCGCTGCCAGCGCCGCGTCTACGGCGTTGCCGCCGCGCAGCAGCATGCGCAGGCCCGCCTGGGCCGCCAGCGGGTGGGAAGTCGACACCACGTTGCGGGCGAAAACCGGCGTACGCGTCGTCGGATAAGGATTGATCCAGTCGAAGAGTTCCATGTGTCAGTCTGCTTTCCGGCCACTGCCGGCATCGTGTTGCGGGATGGGGCCGATACGCGCCGAAAAAGGGGCGCACGTCCAGCGTATATAGGCCCCAATACGCTACTATCACTGACTCATTAAATCAATTTAATTTTAATATTTTTGATTTAAACTTTTCTTATGAGTTCGATCCGCTTTTTGCGCACCTTCGTCGCCGTGGCCCGGCGCGGCTCTTTTTCGGACGCCGCCGAGCAGGTGGCGCTGACCCAGGCGGCGGTAAGCCTGCAGATGCGCGCCCTGGAGACCGAACTGGGCCGGCCGCTGTTCGATCGCAGCGGGCGCCTGGCCACGCTCAATGCCGCCGGCCGCGAGCTGCTGCCCGAAATCGAGCAGTTGCTGGAGCTCTACGACCGCATCCGCACCCCGCGCCCGCCGCCGGGCACCTACGCCGGCACACTGAGCATCGGCGCCATCGTCTCGTGCATGAGCACCCTGGCCCGCATCGTCTCGCAACTGAAAAGCGAGCACCATGACCTGACGATACGCCTGTCTTCGGGCAAGTCGCGCGAACTATGCCACAAAGTGGAAAGCGGGGAAATCGACGCGGCGCTGGTGGTGGGTACCGGCAAGACGCCGCCCGGCACACGCTGGAAGCGCCTGTACCAGGAGCCGGTGTGCCTGATCACGTCGACCCGCGTGGCCGGTGACGACCCCAGAGAACTGCTGCGCACCCGGCCCTTTCTGCGCTTCGACCGCGGCCAGCATACCGGTGCCCAGATCGACCGCCTGCTCAGGAAGCTGGGCGTGACGCCCGACGATTTCCTGGAGCTCAACGCCATCGAGCAGGTGCTGGATCTGGTACGGCACGACGTGGGCATCACCGTGCTGCCGCTGCTGCACACCATGCGCTGGAAGGACGCTGCGGGGCTGCGCACCCTGCCCCTGCCTTCCGAGCTGGGCCCGGCCAGCCGCGACATCGGCATGGTGGAGCGTCGCGATCATCGCCTGCAGGACGTCACGGCAATGATCTTCGAGCGCTATTCGACCCTGGCGGCGCGAGCCTGAAGAGCGCTGCGCGACGCCTGCGGCCCCTGCCGGCCAGCCCGGATCGCGCATCGGCGCAGCGGGGCCTGCGCCCCTTGCAGTGCGAGCAGGCCCGGGGGCAAGGTATATCAAGGTATATGATTGATGGCATGCGGCCGCGGCGCACCATGCCGTGCGTCGATGCACGCTGCGAGGCTCGACCCCATGAATATCTCCATCCCAGGCTTTTCCTCTCCGGCCGCCAGCACCGAGGCGCCGCTGGAGATGCTGGCCGCGTGCCATATCCGGATCACGCGCCAGTGCGCCACCTTGCGGCGCCTGGCCGCGCACCTGGCCGGACACGGCGCCGACGAGCAGGCCCGCAGTGCGGCGGCTGGGGTATTGCGCTACTTCGACACTGCCGCACCGCTGCATCATGCCGACGAAGAGCAGAACCTGTTTCCGGCCCTGCTCGAATCCATGGCCGGCTCCGATCCGGTATGCCTGAAGGGCATGACACAAGGGCTGAGCGACGAGCACCGCGAACTGGAAACGGCCTGGGCCCGCCTGCGCCCGCGGCTGCAGGCCATCGCCGCCGCGGCGCAGCCCGGCGATGAGGACAGCGCCACGCCCAGCCCGGGCAACGGCACGGCATCCCCGGCCCCCGATGGCGGCCAGGCCGGCGCCAAGCCGCCCGGCGGCACGGCGCTGCCCGGCGCGGCCTGTCTGCCCGCGGCGGAGGTCGAGGCCTTCGCCGCACTCTACGAGCGCCACATACGCGTCGAGGAAGACGAGCTGCTGCCCATGGCGGCGCGGCTGCTCAGCGACGACGAACTGGCGCGCATCGGCCGCGCCATGCGCGAACGCCGCGGCATCCCGCCCGTTTAGAGCCTGCCCACACGTCTAGAGCCAGCCCACATCAAGGCCCCGCCGCCACAAAACATGCCGCCATCCGCCACGCGCAACGCTACTTCTCCACGTTGGCTCGGGGCCGCCCCGGCAATCTTCCTGCTGCTCTGGTGCACCGGCTTCATC
Source organism: Candidimonas nitroreducens (assembly GCF_002209565.1). Taxonomy (GTDB): domain Bacteria; phylum Pseudomonadota; class Gammaproteobacteria; order Burkholderiales; family Burkholderiaceae_B; genus Candidimonas; species Candidimonas nitroreducens. The sequence continues at coordinate 135,950 of NZ_NJIH01000009.1, read as the reverse complement.
GTGCTGAAGATAGGCCTGGCGCATGCCGACCCCTTCAGCTTCCTGGCCCTGCGCTACGCGGTGGTGCTGGCGGTGCTCGCGCCGCTGGCCCTGGCACTGCGCCCGCGCTGGCCGCGCACGCTGCGCGCCTGGGGCAATCTGGCCATGGTGGGCCTGCTGCTGCAGGCCGGCTATTTTTCTTTCACTTATCTGGCGTTCAAGCACGGGATTTCCGCCGGCGCGGTAGCGCTGATCACCTCGCTGCAGCCATTACTCATCGGGCTGCTGGCTCCGGCCGTTGCCGGCGAGCGCATCACCTGGCGCCGCTGGACGGGGCTGCTGCTGGGCGTGGCGGGCGCCGCGCTGGTCATCGTTTCCAAATCGGCCGTGGCCGTGGCCTCCACGGCCGGGCTGCTGTATGCCTGCGCGGCACTGCTGGCGATTACCGCCGCCACGCTATGGGAACGCCGCTACGGCACCGAGGTGCATCCGATCGCGGCGAACCTGATCCAGTATGCCGTGGGCCTGGCGGTGGCGCTGCCCTTGGCGGCACTGCTGGAGCCCCTGCATATCACCTGGACTACTCCGCTGCTGCTGGCGCTCGCGTACCTGGCGCTGGCCAACTCCATCATCGCGATCACCCTGCTGCTGGCCATGTACCGCCACGGCGAGGCCTCGAAGGTGTCGGCGCTGTTCTTCCTGGTGCCGCCCGTCACGGCCTTGGTCGCCTACATCGCTTTGGGCGAGACCATACCGCTGCCGGCCTGGCCCGGCATGTTGCTGGCCGCCGGCGGGATCTTCCTGGTCACGCACGATGCCGGCAAACCGCGCAGCGCTTCAGCGTGAGCCCGATGGCTTCGGGCCGCAGCGCCGCCTAATAGCGCCGGTCACTTCGCCCTGGGGCACCGCGAGCCTGTGCGCATCCCAAAGACGCACGCGGGCAGCACGCACGCATCATAGCAGCACCAATACTAGTATCTGCAATGGGCTTGCGACGCCTGTGGATACTGCATAGGCTACAGGCCTGAGCTTGCCGTGCCGCGCGCGCACTGGCCCAGCAAGCCCGCATACACCGTATCCCCGGACAAGAAGGAGCTTACGCAGCATGGATCAACACAATCTGGTGAACCAGCAATTCGGCACCATGGCCGCAAACTACCTGACCAGCGCCGTACACGCGCAAGGCAACGATCTCGAACGCCTGGGCGTGCTGGCCGCCGGCCTGCGCCCGCAGCGCGTGCTCGACCTGGGCTGTGGCGGCGGCCACGCCAGCTACGCCGTGGCCGCCGCCGTCCCCGTCGAGGTGGTGGCCTACGACCTGTCGGAAGAAATGCTGGACGTGGTGCGCACCGAGGCCGCCAGGCGCGGGCTGGGCAAGCTCGTCACGCGGCAGGGCTCGGTTCACCAACTGCCCTTCGAAGACGCGGCCTTCGACCTGGTGGTAAGCCGCTATTCCGCCCACCACTGGATGGACATGCAGGCCTCGGTAGCGGAAATGGCCCGCGTGCTGGCGCCCGCAGGCACCCTGGTGGTCATCGACGTGGTCGCACCGGAAACGCCGCTGTACGACACCGCGCTGCAGACCATCGAGCTGCTGCGCGACGCCTCGCACGTGCGCGACTATCGGCTCTCGGAATGGCGCGCCATGCTGGCCGCGGCCGGACTGGAAGTCACGGGCAGCGATTCCTGGAAACTGGCATTGGAATTCGAAAGCTGGGTGCGCCGCATCGGCACGCCGCCGGCACGCGTAGCCGCGCTGCACGCCACCATGGATGCCCTGCCCCGCGAAGCCCGCGAATACTTCGCCATTCAACCCGACCGTACATTCTCCAGCGATACGGCCTGGATCCAGGCGCGGCACGCCTGAAGCGGGACGGCCGGCGCTCAATCCGGGATCAGGCGCCGGCCCAGCGGCACAGCGTCGTCGCGGGTGTAGCCCAGCGACTCGTAGAACTTCAGCACGCCGCTGTTGCTGCTGCGTACCATCAGGTTCAGCTTGGGGCAGCCGCGCTCGATCAGCAACTGCTCGGCGCGCCGCATCAGCGCCGTGCCTATCGCCCGGCCGCGCTGCGGCTCGGCTACCGCCAGGTAGTAGACCCAGCCCCGATGACCGTCGTAGCCCACCATCGCGGTGCCCGCCAGCGCGCCGTCATCTTCGCAGACCAGGAACAGCTCGGGCTGCTGCGCCAGCTTGCGCTGGATATCGCGCTGCGGATCGTTCCAGGGCCGCAACAGGCCGGCCTCGCGCCAGAGCGCGATCACCGCGTCTTCATCAGCGGTTCGATAGGAGCGTATTTCCATGGTGCAGACAGGCCTCGGATCCGATGTAAATCCGGATTTTAAGGCCTGCCGGCCTCATGCCCGTCCCCGGCCACGAGGCCATGCATAGACACTTACTTGAGCATTTTCTCGGCCTGCTCGCTGCTTTGCACAAGATAAGCGCCGAATTCCTGCGGCGTGCTGCCCACGGGCTGGCCGCCCCTGGACTGCAGCTTTTCGCGTATTTCGGGCATCTGCACGACTTGCCTGGCCACGCTGGCCAGCTTCTCTACGACGGCCTTCGGCGTTCCCGCCGGGACGAAAATCCCCATGATGGAATTCGCATCGAATTTCGGAAAACCCGATTCGGCCATGCTGGGAGTTTTCGGGAACAGGTGTGCCCGCACGGCGCCCCCCGACGCAAGCAGCTTTATCTTGCCGGACTGCACCAGCGGCTCTGCCGAACTGGCGGTGATCAAGCCCATGTCGAGGCGGCCTCCCATCATGTCGGTGAGCATGTTCGCCTCGCCTTTGTAGGGAATTTTGTTGAGCGCGATCCCACCCTGCTTCTCGAGCATCTGGGCCGCCAGGAGTTGCGCCGTGCCGTTGCCCGTGTGGCCCATCGTGATGTCTCCGGGGTGGCTCTTGGCCAGCGAAATCAGCTCGGGAACCGTGTCCGCCTTGAGGCCGGGCCTTGCCGCCAGGACTTGATCGGTGGTCTGCACCAGGCTCACGGGAATCAGATCTTTGGATACCTTGTATTGCAGGTTCTTTTCGGTTATGGGCGCCAATATGATGGGGCCGCCGGTAAACCAGCCTATTGAATACCCGTCGGGCTTGGAGCGCACCACATGCATCACGGAAATGGCGCCGCCCGCGCCCGGGCGATTCACGACGATTACCTGCTGGCCCAACAGCTTGCTCATGGCCTCCGCCACGATGCGGGCGATCACATCGGTGCCACCTCCGGCAGAATACGACACCGTCATTTCTATCGGCCGTTCCGGGTAGCCCTGTGCCGACACGGACGAACACAGCAGGCCCGTCAAGAACAGTAAAAAGACGGACAACACCCTGCTCACATCCGTCAATAAGGTAATGCCACTCTTTTTCATGATTTCTCCTCCTGTGCCTGCGCGGCAGATAGTGTCCGAACTGCAATATTTCTTGCGTGCTTTATATATGCGGCCTTGGGTTGTCGATAAATACCCGCATGGCTTGTTCTGAAGCCGGTCTTGCGGCCAAGATTGACGAGAGACTCCGCCATGAGCATGACCGCAGAAAAAGAATCCAGGATCGGCACCCCGTCAAGCTCGGCTACACCGTGATAAGCCAAAAGCGCATTCAGCACGCCCTCGGCGGGAATGATCACGTCCACTCCATCGGCGATCATCGATCTCATGGTGGCAATCGGGCCATCCAAAATCGCACGGCTCGCGCCGAACGCGCCATCCATCGTGTATTCGTCCAGCTCCGGATCGCAGGGCCGTACCAATGCAATCTGATCTCTGAATCCATAGGCAGACGCGCGCGCCCAATTGCTGCGCACAGCGGCCCGGGTGGGCACCAACAAGCCTATGGCTCGGCCCGCGCTCTTCGCCACCTGTACCGAAACTTCAAAAGCCCCCAATACGGGGATGTCGACGACGCTGCGGCATGCGTCAATCTGCGGATCGCCGAAACAGCTCATGGCGACCGCGTCATAGCCCTGTCGCTGGGCCGCAATCACGTTTTCCACCACCTGAAGGGAGTTCAGCTCGGAAAGCCAGCGATAAGATGCCGCCTGTATCGGCGCCAGATCGCGGTGGTGGGTGTCCGGATCGAGCCCATGCAGATCGACGCGGGTATCCGCGGCGAGGACATGGGATGCGCGCTGCCGCATGAAGCCCACGTATGCCGGCTGACTGGCAAGCGCCGTAACACTCTGGTGCCATATTCGGATCATGTTTCGCTAAGCCGCCCTGTCAAGTTGCGTACCGAGTTGCACATCGCCGAGCGCGGCGTGGCGCATGGCCCGGTATGCGAATACCAGCGCCGGCCCGATTGTGATGCCCGGCCCCGGATAACTGCCGCGCATCACCGAGCCCATGTCGTTGCCGCACGCGTACAGGCCTTCAATCACCGAGCCGTCCGGCTTCAGCACCCGCGCGTATTCGTCCGTGCGCAGGCCAACCGCCGTCCCCAGCGTGGCAGGGACTATCTCGATCGCGTGATAAGGAGGCTTATCCAACGCAATCAAGCACGGATTGGGCTGTCCCCGGTCATCTCCGTTATAGCGATTGAAAGCGGTCTCGCCCTTATGGAAATCGGGATCCTTGCCAGCCGCCGCATATTCGTTGTGCCTGCCGATCTCGGCTTCCAGCGCGGCGGGATCGATGCCGAGCTGCCGGGCCAGCCCGGAAATCGTGCGGTCGGATTTCAGATAGCCGCTCTTGATGTAGCGGCGCCTGGGGAATGGATACGGCTTGACCAGCCCCAGGCCATAACGGCGGATGAAGCGCTCATCGCAAACTATGTAGGCCCGGCCATGGGGAGCCACCGCGCCGTGGGCAAACATGGCCAGGACGACGTGGTGATACGAATCGGCCTCGTTGACGAAGCGCCGGCCATGCTGATCGACAACGATCGCCCCGGGCTTGCCCCGATCGAGATGGCCGTAGGGAAACACAATATCTGCGCCTCGCGGATCGGACGCGACAGACGCAGGCGTCCAGAAGCCCGGAGACACCATGTCCTTGTCCACTTCGGCTCCGATGTCCTCGCACGCCCGGATTGCATCGCCCTCATTGCCCGGGCTGGCAAGAGAGTGCCGATGCGAGTGGTGGGGGGCAAGCCTTTCCCTCAAGTCCGCCGAATGCGGAAAGCCGCCAGTCGCCATCACGACTGCCTTGCGTGCGCGCACATCGATCAGGCCACCCGCCGCGGCGACCTGCGCGCCGCACGCGCGTCCATTTTCCAGATACAGTTGCTTGAGGGCATGCCCGGTATGAATCGCCACACCCATTCTTATATTGCTGAGCAATAGCCTGCCGATCAAGGCGTTCCCCATCAACAAGCGGGTACCCCTCGAATAGCGCATGCGATCGACGGCATAGCGCCCCAGCAGCGACGCCACGTTCCGCGCAGCGGCAAAAGACGACCAGGGACGCAGCAGCATGGGAATTTCTTTGCGGCCCACCATCAAGCCGCCCAACACCATGAATGCGCGGCGCGGCGGCAAGACCTTTTCGAACTGATCGCCGAGCAGCGTCCCGTCGAAAGGGCGGGGGGACAATGATCTTCCCGTGGGGCTTGCGCCGGAAGCATCCGATACGTAATCGGGCACTCGCACATAGTCGAATTTCAATTCGGTGTGTTTTTCCAAATAGCCGATGGCCTCGTCGCAGGAACTCAGATAGGCATCGACCAGCTTGGTGCGTATGTTTGCCCCTATCTGGCTTTGCAGGAATGCCCGGGCCTGATCCCGCGAATCGGGCGCTTTGGCATTCCTGGCGTGCTTGCTGTCCGGAATCCAGGCCACGCCACCGGAGGTCGCCGTCGTCCCCCCCAGGCGTCCGGCCTTTTCGAATAGTGCAACCGACAAACCCTGGCTGGCCGCAACGGCCGCCGCAGCCATGCCCGCGGCGCCACTGCCGAAAACCACGACGTCGTACTCGGACATGGTCGAACCGGTCATATCAATGGGATCCGCAAAGAAAGCTCATGCGCGAGCTTGCGATCAGTGGCGGGAAGGCCGCCAGGCCATAGCGATTTCCGCGATCAATTCGCGCTATACCCGCCGTCGACAGGCAATATCAGGCCCGTTACATAGCGCGACAGATCCGATGCAAGAAACAGTAGGGGGCCGGCCAGATCTTCCGGCTCGGCCACTCTTTTGAGCATGGTGCGCGATGCGGATCGCTGCATCCGCGAATCCGCCCCGCTGCGTAGATCGGCCGTCAACGGCGTGACCACGAAGCCCGGCGCAAGCGCGTTGACCCTTATATCGAAAGGCGCCAAGTCTCTAGCGAGAAATTTCGTAGCTTGCGCCACCGCGCCTTTGGATGCCGCATAAGGGATGCTGGCGAACGACGCCAGAAGCGCCGCAATGGAAGCAACATTCACGATCGCCCCCTTCGTCTCTTTGAGATCTTCGAGGCAGGCGCGCGACATGTTGAGCACCCCTTTCAAATTCACTGACATGACCCTGTCGATTTCGTCGTTGAATCCCGGATCTTCCAACTGGGCGCGCGTCGTGACCCCGGCATTATTGACCAGTACGGCAACGGCTCCGAAATGCTCACGCACCGCGGACACGGCCTCGCTGCACGATTCCTCGCTGCGCACGTCCACCGCAAACCCCTTGCATACCGCGCCCTCTGCCTGCAGCTGTGCGGCAAGCGCGTCGGCCTTGTCCGCATTCACATCCAAGGCCGCCACAGCGCAGCCCGAAAGTGCCAGGGCCCGCGCGAACGAGGCCCCCAAGCCCTGGCCGGCTCCGGTTACGACGGCGACGCGGGATTCAAACAGTTTGGGGTAAGTCATGAACGAACTGCTCCTCTGAATTTGGAAACGGGCATGGATCCTGCGGCCGCACCCTGGCCGGCCGGCGGCTGGGGCCCGAGCCTCATATCTTTTGCGCGGAACGACGAGTGCTGGAAAGTTCCTTCTTCTGGGCGTTCCAGGCATCGAGATCCGCTTTCGCCCGCTCTTGCGCTTCGACTTCGTTCAGCACCAGAGGCACCGAAAGCTCCAGGCGATTTCCGCTCGGATCATAGAAATAGAGAGACCTGACGGTGTATCCGGTACGCGGGCCGTCCACCTCGATTCCCCTGGCCTGCAACCTGCGCTTCGCCTCTTGCAGAGCCTCTTCATTGTCGACTCTCAGCGAAAGATGCTGTACCCAACCAGGGGTATTGGGATCCCCGCCCATTTCCGGCTCGCACGGCAAATCGAAGAAGGCGATGTAGCTGCCGTCGGCCATGCGGAAGAACACATGAATATACGGGCAATACTCGCCTTTATATGTGTCCACCTTCACCGAATGCGCAAAAGTCAGACCGAGCACGTTCGTGTAGAACTCCACGGTCTGTGCCGCATCTTTGCAACGATAGGCGACATGGTGCAAACCTTGCAGTACCAGCGGCTGACCCGCAGTACGGGAATCAGGGGACATCAAAAATCTCCTTGTGCTAGCTCGGTGCGCTGATACAAATCGGGATCGCAGGCGCCCGGCTTCAAGCCACTGAGTCATCGCACGTTCTATTTATGTCAGTCGTGCCATTTTGACGTTAATGACATACACTGTCAAGAGGCCTGCTGCAGATAAGCGCAGCGACAGACAGGCGCAGCGGATTCGGCTCGGAGGCACGGAGCAAACGGCAGCCATGGCAGGCAACGATCGCGCGGACTTTCGGCGCCGCAGGCGGCCGATTCAGGGATCACGCGGCGCGGAGACGGTGCGCGCGCCAGCATGGAAACTTGACAGATGCCATTTCGGGCCGTCTACACTGTCTATGCCAAGCAGCACGACTCCGACATAGGATTTCATCTAGAAAAGCCCCATGCCACCATCAAGCAAACCGTCGAAAAATTCCGTCGCCGCCCCTCCCATGGGGACAGTTCAACGCAGACAAGAGCGCCTGCGCCGCCGTCTCTTCGACGAGGCGAACAAATTATTCGAAGAAAATGGCGGCGAAGAAGGCCGTGGATTCGAAGACACGACAGTCGAACAGATCGCCGAACGCGCGGACATATCCGCCCGGACATTCTTTCGTATATTCGAAAGCAAGATCGACGTGATCTATCTCGACATGCGCAAGTCGATGGCCGAATACTTCGAATGCCTGGACGCCCGCCTCGCGCAGGATCTGGATCCTTTGTCGGCGGCAGTCCTGGCGCGCCTCGATCAAATACATCAATTCGTCAGCGACGCAAGCAACCTGCAGCGCCTGCGCCGCGCCATACGATCGCCCCACTTCGTCGCGCGGCGCGCTGCATGGTATGCAGAATGGCAAATGCGCCTGCGCCAGGCGCTGCGTCCCTACATACGGCAAAACACGGATGCAGAGCTCAGAGCCTCGCTGATCGCGGCGACAGTCGTGAAGATCGGAGAGGTCGGGCTGCTCAGCTGGTCGGAATCGGGAGCCAAAGGCCGCCCTGAAATCTGGATAGCAAAGGCCTTTTTGTCGCTCAGTGAAATTCTGGAAATCGACCGGTCTCGCATAGAAGCCTACCTGCACCCGCCGTCGAAGTCCAAATAATCAATGTCAGCGGTGCCCGCGGCCGCCGTGACCATGCCAGCCGCCGTGCCACCCGCCGCGCCAGCCGTGATAATGGTGGTAGTACGGGCCGCCGCCCCAAATACCCAGGCCGAAGTAAACCGGCGGCCCGACATAGGCCGGAGCGGGCGCGGCATACCCATAGCCGTCGTAATAGGCGTATCCCGGGCTGGTCGGGTAGACCGCACAGCCGCCCAAGGCACCCAACACACAGAGCGAAAATATCAGGCGTTTCGCCACGCCGTTCGTAATTTTCCTCATGAAACTTCGACAAATGCGGGCCGAGAAGGTTCTGCGGCCGGGAAAATTGTTACATCACGGAACGATTACCCCAAGCCCGGCAACCTGAATGCCGGGGCTGGGCGCCGCGCCAAGGACGCCGGGCCGCGGATAAAGACCCGCCCGTCCGGGGCGAGCTGCGGCTGCCCACAGCGGAGCAAGCGCGTTCGCCCCGGCCCATAGCCTCATGCCCCGCCGCAGGCGGCCGCGGGCAGCCCCGCGCACCTCCCATTATTTCCCCGCGAATTCGTCCCTGAGCTGCTGCAGCGTCTTATCGGCCGCCAGCATGCCGGTGTCGCGCAGCGCGCCCTCGAGCCAGCCATAGACCAGCTTGCCCGCCGCAATGTCGCGCAAACGCGCCTGCTCGGCCTGCACCTTCTTCGCGCCGTCTTCCAGGGCTCGCGCCACTTCCGCACGCGGCACCACCATGACGCCGTCGCCATCGCCCACCACCAGGTCGCCGGGCTGCACCGCCACGTCGCCTATCGAGACGGGATGGCCGATGCGCCCGCCCAGGCCCTTGGTCGGGCCGTTGGGATTGGCCGCCGCCGCGAACACCGGAAAACTGCCCTGCCGCAGACTGGCCACGTCGCGCACCGCGCCGTCGATCACCACGCCGGCGATGCCGGCCGCCGCCGCGTGCGCGCACATCAGCTCGCCCATCAGGGCGCTGCTGGCGTCGGCCTTGCCGTCGACAACGATGACGTCGCCGGGCTGCGCCAGTACCAGCGCGGCATGCAGCATGAGGTTGTCGCCCGGGCGCAGCTCCACGGTAAAGGCCGGCCCGCAAACCTGCATTTGCGGCGCTACCGGCTGGATACGCCCGGCCAGCGCGCCGCGGCGTCCGCAGACGTCGGACAGGATGGAAGGAGCGAGTTCACGGGCGCGCGCCACCAGGTCGCTGGACACGCGTTCGAATGCACTATTGATGCTGGTCATGTAATTTTCCTGTCAACGGGGGCCTCATCTCAAATTGCACGCTGCCTGCGAACCACCCTGCAGGTCGATACAAGTGTACTATTCCCGCAGGCGTTCTTGCGCCACCATGGCCTGGAAACCACGGTATTTGAAGTCTTAGGCCTGGGAGAGATCCAGGAAGATCTGCGGAAGCCGTTCGCACTGCTCAGCCTGGCACCGCTAGAACAGGAACACCGGCAACTTTCCAAGCAAGGTTCTTACGGGTTGACGCCGGAGCCTGGGCGATCCGCCTGCGCCTCGATCACCATATGGAGGATCAGCAACGGGTCGAAGTTGTAGAGGTTCCGAGCACATGGGCCAGCACGAACTGCGGCTGCAGGGCGCGGTAACCCAGGGCGATGCCTCGGCGCGGCTGCTTATCGAGCACGCTCACGAATTCCAGTTGCGCACCGCGGCTTAGGATACGTGAAACAGAGCCGGCGCCGGCAGGGTTTGTCCAATTCTCGCGTGCGACTGTATCCAGCAAATGAAAGACAGAGCGCGCCAAGACCCGTGTGAAGGTCGCATCGAAGAAATTTAATCGCCGCAGACATGAGGCTTTGCTTCCAACGCATTCACCGGCTCTACCTGTCAGTATGCTCAAGCGACTATCACGCTACGGCAATGACTTCGATACTACAGTCAACTCGTCGGAACACTGCCGTATCAATCGGGAAACTTCCCGGCATGCTAGCGTAGTTGGCCTCACCGTCGAATTGCAAAGAGCAATCGTGTATGTCATGGTCGGCGAGACGATCTTCGAGGCAGTGAGCTGTCCAGTGCGCAGTTCTTCCTCTACGGCACGAAAGCCGATGATGGCTCTTAAGCGAGACTCCGCGATGATGCTCTTCTGAAGATTCAGCGAATCACATTCAAGAGCCACCGAAAGTTCTATCTGCTTTCTGCGCGCCAACTGGTCAAGTAAATGCCGAAAGTGATTCGGCGTGCCGGGTAAAACTAGCGGGACGCGGTGAATCTTCTTGAAAGGGATCGTCGGGTTGGCCGTCATCTCATCCCCCGGAGGCCCCACGAGCAAGAAATCAACTTTACCCAGCGGGGTCTCGCCCTCGTTAGGCCTGCCGTACCGGTAAAGAATGGCGATATCGATGTGGCCACCTTGCAGCCACTCGCTCAGGTTCTGGCTGGAGCCCGTGACAACGCGAATACGAATATCTGGAAATAGCGCCTGCGTTCGCTGGAATACCATTTTTATCAGCGGTCGCGCAGTGGACACCGCAACGCCGATACTCACCAGCCCCGACGGACGGCGTACGCTCGTCCTCGCATCCTTCGCCAACTGCGAAGCCTCATCAAGCCAAGCGAGAACGCGAGGGTACAGAGAAGTACCCGTCTCGGTAAGAGCCAGACCACGACCAGTACGGTGGAACAGGCGGCCATCGCACTTGCGCTCGAGCAACGACAACTGCCTGCTGACCGCCGACTGAGCAATGCCTTGCGCCGTTGCCGCGCGCGTCACGCTGCCGTGCTGGGCCAGCAATATGAAGAGCCTCCATTGGTTCACCGAAATATTCGTTTCCATAACATTTCCGTCATACCTGATTTAAGCATTATATGTATTGATGGAAAGCGGGGTGCTCCCTAAACTTATCCGAAAAATATTAGGAGACGACCTATGCGACGCAGAACAGCGATGATCGGAGCCGCGTTCATTCCTATCGCGATCAGTACCAGTCAGCTCGCGCTAAGCGCACCGGATAAATATCCGAAATACCCGATCCGATTGGTCACGGCCTACGCACCCGGTGGAACCACAGACATCTTGGCCCGCCTGCTCGCTCCAAAGATGACTAAAGAATTGGGCGTATCGGTAATTGTGGAAAACCGCGCCGGCGGAAACACAATCATAGGCACCGCCTACGTCGCACATGCCTCACCAGATGGCTACACCCTGCTACTGGCATCAAACTCTCACGTCATCCTGCCGGCCATGATGCGGCTACCGTATGATCCGCTTGCCGACTTCACCCCGATCGCGACGATCTCGAGCACAGAACAAGTTCTCGTTCTCAATCCTGCATTCCCTGCGCGCAATCTGTCTGAGTTCATCGCGTACGCCAAAGCGCACCCGGGGGAACTGAACTACGCCTCCTCGGGCACCGGCAACGTGACACAGTTAGCAAGCGAAATGTTCAACCTTGCTACCGGAGCGCATGCTCGGCAGGTGAACTATAAAGGCACAGGCCCCGCGATTATCGACGTGATCGCAGGCCGAGTGCAGATGAACTTCTCTCCAATCATCGCCGTCCTACCCTATATCAAACAGGGCCAGCTACGCGCAATCGGCGTCTCGGGCAAGAAACGCTTCCGCGAGTTGCCTAATGTGCCGACATTCACCGAATCGGGCTATCCGAGCTTCGACGTACGGGCATGGTACGGGCTGCTCGGCCCTGCCGGCATGCCGCAGCCTGTCGTCGGCAAACTTGCCGCCACCATCAACAAGATCTTGGCACAGCCTGACATCCGAGCGAAACTCGCACAGCAGGGATCGGATCCGTTCATCTCCACCCGAGCTGGATTCTCCAAGCAGATCGCCACCGAACTTGCGCTGTACAAAAGGGTCGTCAAGGACGCCCACATCAAGACGGGGGGCTAGGCAATGCTCGCAAACGATTTCGGCGGATTCATTGCGAGCACGACGTTCGACGATCTGCCAGTGGAAGTAATCGAAGCCGCGAAGCTGCGCGTTCTCGACCTGCTCGGCGCCGCGCTCGCAGGCTACCAACTGGGTTGCCACGCAAACCTGCTGCCGCTGGTTCAGAACCCAGGGCCGAGCACCGCATGGGGTGTGGGTACCCCACTGTCGGTGCGCGATGCGACTCTGCTCAACACATTCATGTCACATGCTCTCTACATCGAGGACGGTTCGAGGTATACAGGCGGTCATCCGGCGTGTGTGGTCATTCCGGCCGCTCTGGCGTTGGCCGAATCGAGACAAGCATCCGGCAGGGAGCTGATCGCAGCCGTCGCCGTCGGATATGAAATTTTCCTGCGCCTGGGTCGCGCGCTCTATCCCTCTCTGCTGGAGCGTGGCTTCCAGAGCACAGCCGTGATCGGGGCCGCTGCCGCGGCGAGCGCCTGCGCGCGCCTGATGGATCTTTCTCCAGCACAGTCCACGGACTCGTTGGCGATCGCGTGCACGCTCGGAGTCGGATTCAAGGAGTCGTCGAAAAGCCCCACAAGCCAACCGCTGCAGGTCGCACGCAGCGCCGAATCGGGCGTGCTGGCGACCCTGTTCGCGGCGCAGGGTGTGCCCGGTGCGGAATCGATTCTCGAGAACGGCTTCCTGCCCGGTTTCGCGGCCAAGCCAGACCCGGTCGCGTTGACCGATGAGCTCGGCAAGCGCTTCAGCATTGCCGAAGTCTATACCAAAATCCACGGCGGTTGCCGCGGAAATCACGCGCCAGTCGACTTGATCGCACGTCTCACGCAGGGTGAACGACTGGTCGCCGGGCGAATCGCAGCGATCAAGATTCGCGTCGACTCGGCCACGTTTGCAAACGAGATCGCACTGCCGGCAAACGGCAAACAGGCGCAATACAGTGTCGCGTTCGCGGTAGCGGCGCAACTCGTTTATGGCGAATCCTCAGTGTTTCGCTACACCGATGCCGCACTTGGCGATCCTGAAATCCAAACTTTGATGGCGTGCACCGAGGTCGAAGCCGACCCAAAGCTCGATTTAGCTTTTCCCGACAAGCGGGGTGCGTCCATCAAGATCGTTATGCACGATGGCAGCTGTCGCCAAGGCGAGATCGACAACGCGCTAGGCGAGCCTGAACATCCGTTTTCACACGAACAGATCGAGGCCAAGTTTCTAAGTCTGACAGAGCAACTACCAGACAGACGCGGCAAATCGATCCTGGCCTGCGTACAGCAACTCGACGTACTCGACGACATCTCAGCGCTGTGCTCGCAACTCGATCTTGGCCATGCATTTCCTCATTCCACCGTTACGTCCGATTCGATCAAGAGGGTATCATGAAGAAAATCACATCTCGCCGGGACGCGCTCGCCGTCCTGGGTGCTGCGGCGATCACCGGCCTGTCGACTCGAACGAGGGCAGCCCAGGATAAGTTCCCAAGCCACCCTATTCACATCGTGGTCACCTTTACGCCAGGCGGCACCAACGACACACTTGCGCGGCTACTCGGCCCCAAACTCACAAAAGCATGGGGCCAGCCGGTGATCGTCGACAACCGCCCAGGCGCCAACGGCATTATCGGCACCGAGTATGTGGCCAAAGCCGCACCCGATGGCTATACCATCCTGTCGGTGTCGGACACTCACATGATCACGCCACTGCTCTACCATGTACCCTACGATGCAGTGGCTGACTTCACGCCTGTGGCTACGATCGCCAAGAGCGAACTACTGTTAGTGGCCAACCCCTCGGTACCAGCCAATACCGTGTCGCAGTTGGTCGAGCTTGCCAAGGCGAAACCAGGCTCACTCACCTACGGCTCGCCCGGCATTGGCAATTCACTGCATCTCGCGGGGGCGCTCTTCGCTGCAATGACAAACATTCGGATGTCACACATCCCATACAAGGGTGCGGCGCCAGTCGTGGCGGATCTCATCGGCGGCCAGGTGAAGCTGTTTTTCAGCCCGCCCGTCAATGTCGTGCCCTACGTGAAGAGCAAGCGACTCAAGGCAATCGCCGTGTCCGGTTCAAAACGGCTGGCATCGCTACCGGAGATCCCTACCTTCGAGGAATCAGGCCTGCCGGGATTCGACGTTGGCATATGGCAAGGCATCCTCTCACCCGCAGCCACGCCCAAGCTAGTGGTACAGAAGTATGCGCAGGAAATCTCCAATATCGTGCAAACACCGGACTTCGCACGGAGCCTCGAGAAGATCGGCATGACGCCCTTGGTCTCCACCCCCGCCGAATTCAGACACCGCATGGCCGAGAGCAGCCGCAGATATCAGAAGGAGATCAAGACGGCAGGCCTGACGAAGATGGACTAAGAAACACCGATATCCGGACTCAACGCTACGACGCGCCCCTATGGCAGACCGAGAGCGGCAACGTTTTATCCTAAGGAACTACGACATGAACCATCTGCAATCCGCAGGCGCCAAACTGCGAGCCTTAATCGAAACCGGCGAGACCATTTTGTTGCCGGGCGCCCATGATCCGCTCACCGGCAGGGTGCTGCAACGCATGGGCTTCAAGGCGCTGCAGTGCGCGGGCTGGATGACCGCCGCACATTTGACGACGCCGGAGCCGGTGATGACTATGACTGAGCAGGTCGAAGCCGCACGCCGGGTTGCTCATGCCGTCGACGTGCCAATCTTCTCGGATGCCGGCACCGGGTATGGAGATCCGATTCACGCCATGCGAGCGGTGCGCGAATTTGAAGCCGCCGGCATTGCCATGGTGCACATCGAGGATCAGGTCTTCCCAAAGCGGGCTTCCTACCACCGCGGGCTCGAGCACGTAGTGAAGCTTGACGATTTTCTGCTACAGCTCGAATACGCGCTCGAGGCGCGGCGCGACAAGGACTTCATGATCTTCGCACGCACCGACGCAGGCAACGCAGAAGGAGGCTCATGGAAGGAAGCCGCAAAGCGGGCACGCGCCGCTAAGGCAATCGGGGTCGATGGTATCTTGCCGATGACGCGCAACCGCGAGTCGGTCGAACGCTTTCGCCAGGAATATCCGGACGACGACTTGGTCATGTTAACCACGACCTACTACAACGGCATGCATCCCGAGGAGCTACGCAAATTCGGCTTTCAGATGATCTGCTATCCACTGGCAACCATCGTGTCTTCAGTCGCCGCTGTGACGCAGCTCTACCGGGGCGTACAAGAGACCGGCATCGCCGCGATGGATCCGGAACTGGCTCGTATTACACGGGAGGAAGTCGAGGCTGCGATCGGGCTGCCTGAATTTTGGGAAATCGAGAAGGCCACCGTCGAGTCAGCAAGCCAGAGCTACGAGGGCAAGACCAATGCCGGCTATGAAGGCGCCGAGCAGAAAAAGGTGGCCGGAGGCCACGCATGACCACATCTTCATTTGACGATTCGGTTACTCCCGAACCGACCGACTTCGTAGGCATCGAGATCACCCGTGGCCGCTTGCAGTCGATCGTCGATGAGGCGGGAGGCGCGCTGATCCGCAGTGCCTTCTCCCATATCGTACGCGAAGCCAAGGACTTCGCTTGCGCGATCATGAGTCGTGACGGCGCGACGGTCGTGCAATCGGCACAGAGTGTACCCGTGTTTCTCGGCACAATGACCCACACCGTGGGCAATCTGCTTACCCGCTTTCCCGTCGACAGTCTGAAACCCGGCGAAGTGGTCGGTACCAACGACCCTTGGCTGTGCACAGGACACCTATTCGACTTGACGTTGCTCGCACCAATCCATGTCAATGGCCATGCAGTGGCACTCGCAGCCGTGGTCGCCCATCTGACCGACATCGGAGGCCGCGGCTTTGCAGTCGATTCGAAAAGCGTGTTCGAAGAGGGGCTGTGCCTTCCTCCACTGCGCATCGCCAACGCCGACGGCATCGACCCAACAATCCGTGCAATCCTCGAAGCCAATGTCCGCATGCCCGAGCAAGTGCTCGGCGATCTGGGAGCCATGCTGAACGCGGTCTCCGTGATCGGCACGCGCCTCAGTGCCCTATGCGTCGAAACTGGTGTCACCCGCTTTCATGCGGTCTGCGCCGAGCTTGAAGCCCGCACCGAGCGCTATATGCGCCAAGCCATTGCGCAGCTGCCAGACGGCGCCTATGCCACTGCGCTCAAATCCGACGGCGTGCTCGGCAAGGGCTTCGAACTTCGGCTCGAGGCTCGCGTGAAGGACGACGAGATCGTAATGGACTTCGCCGGCTCGACGCCACAGATCGAAGCCGCAATCAATTCCTGCTACTCCTACACGCGCGCCTACGTCGTCTATGCGCTCAAGTGCCTGCTCGCGCCACGCCTGCCATTCAACGAAGGCGTGCTGCGGCCGATCCGGCTCGAAGCGCCCAAAGGCAGCGTGGTCAACAGCACTTTTCCCGCCGCGGGTGCGGCACGCAACCTCGTCGGGCACTATATTCCGATGCTGGTCATCAATGCAATGAAGGAATTGATGCCAGAAAGAGCGATCGCGGAGTGTGGGTCACCGCGGCCGATCATCAATGTCTCCGGCACAGATCCAAGGAATGGCCGTATGTACTTTGCGCCGATCCTCGTAATGGGCGGATTTGGCGCTCGAGCGACCAAGGATGGGCCGTCGGCCCTGGTTTTCCCGACCAACACCGAGGCGGTTCCCGTTGAAATGATCGAAAGCACTTGCCCTCTGCTTGTCGAGACCAAAGAACTGGTACCTGACTCTGGCGGTGCAGGACGCTTTCGCGGCGGCCTCGGCCAGCGAATCTCGATCCGCTGCCTGCATGGCGAAGCCACAGTATCACTGATCGCACAACATCTCGACCGCGGCCCCCAAGGAGTCTACGGCGGAATGCCGGGCGCGCCAACGCGCATCATTATTGGCGACCGCCTCATCAAGCACCTGCCGGGGCCGCTTCCTCTGCCGGCTGGACAGAGCGTGACTTTAGATTCGCCCGGCGGCGGCGGCTATGGGCCTCCATCCAAGCGCGATCCCACCGCTGTCGAGCACGACCGCCGACAAGGCTATGTGAACACTGCCGCGCCAGCCGGCGCCTATTCATGAAGAAAGAAAGGAACAACGTGAACTGGATCATTGGCGTCGATATCGGCGGCACATTTACCGATCTCGTGGCAATCGACACCACAACCGGCACGCGCATCACCCGCAAGGTGCTGACCACGCCGCGTGCGCCGCTGGAGGGCGTTGCTGAAGCTCTGCGCCAGTTCGAGCAGGCGTCGGGTACGCCGGTGGCCAAACTCGATTCGCTGATCCACGCGACCACACTCGCGACCAACACGCTGCTCGAACGCAAGGGCGCCGTGACCGCGCTACTGACGACCCGCGGCTTCAGAGACATCCTGGAAACCGGACGCGAAGATCGCTATGACCTATACGATCTGCAAATCGACCTTCAGCCTGCTTTGGTCGATCGCGAACAACGCATCGGCATCGACGAGCGCGTCGGTGCTCGCGGTGAAGTAATTCATGCGTTGGACATCGCAGGCGCGGAGGCGGCGATTGCGGCACTTCCCCAGAACATTGATGCAGTTGCAGTCTGTTTTCTGCATTCGTATGCCAACCCAGAGCATGAGAGATCCGTCGGCGACATGCTGCGGCGGCTGAGGCCGGCCTTACATGTCAGCTTGTCCAGCGACGTCGCGCCTATTATCCGTGAATATGAACGTTTCACAGCAACGGCAATCAATGCCTATGTAGGCCCGAACGTCAGCGCCTACCTGGCCGATTTGAAGGGATTCCTCAACGACTCGGGCTTCAAGGGCTTCATTGGAATCATGAAATCCGACGGCGGCATGTGCACGCCCGCCGAAGCAAGCCAACTGCCTGCACGCATCCTGGAATCCGGGCCGGCGGCCGGCATTCTTTCGGCTGCGCACACGGCAAAGACGCGGGGCGAGCGCCTGGCCGTCGCCTTCGACATGGGCGGTACAACGGCCAAGGCCTGCCTCATCACGGATGGCGAGCCGGTGATCGCCGATGAGTTGGAAGTGGCGCGGCTCGCCCGCTTCACCAAACACAGCGGCCTGCCGCTCAGGCTGCCAAGCCTCGACTTGATCGAGATCGGTGCAGGGGGAGGATCCATCGCATCGATCGGCGACCTCGGCCTTCTGCAGGTAGGCCCGAACAGCGCTGCGTCCGAACCGGGGCCGGCGTGCTACGGACGGGGGGGCGACAAACCGACGGTCACCGACGTCGATCTTCTGCTCGGCTATCTGAATCCCCGCTATTTTGCCGGAGGTTCGCTAAGACTCGACCGGAAAGCAGCCGAGGCAGCGGTGAGCCATCACATACTCGAACATACCGGCACCAACGACATCGTCGCTGCAGCGTGGGGTATCAACGACATCGTGAATGAGAACATGGCACGCGAGATCCGGCTGCATTGCGTGGAACATGGCATTGATCCCGCATCGGTCACGCTGATCGCCACAGGCGGCGCAGGCCCGGCCCACGCTGGCCAGATTATGACCAAGCTCGGCGCGCGCCGAATGGTTCTACCCACCGACGCTGGCGTAGCCTCCGCGGTCGGACTGCTGCTCGCGCCCCGCTCTATCGAGAAGACAGTCACCGAAGTGGCACTCCTCGCAGATCTCGGCACCGAAGGTCTGAAACAGCGGCTCACCGCTCTGCGAAGATCAATTGCCCTTTCAGTGGCCGATTTTGGGGACGAGCTACAGACGCGCTACGTACTACACATGCGTCTGCGCGGGCAAGCCTATGAAGTACGTGTCGGCGCGCCAGATCCGCTTACCCAAGAATCGCTCGCTCAAGCATTCGTGGAGGAACACGTCCGCCGCTTTGGTCGGCCACCCGCCGACAGCCCAGTCGAGGTCGTTAATTGGAGCGTGACTCTGTATCAAATAAGCCGCTCGGGTGCCGGTGCGGCCTATTCGGATAAGGTTTCCGATCGCATCGGTGATGCTCGGCGGGACGCCTACTTCGGCCCCGAGCATAGCTGGCACTCGTCGCCGGTGCTGCACCGCTCCACACTGGCACCACGAACTCAGCATTGTGGGCCATTGCTTATCGAAGATGAGGGTTCAACCATCGTCGTTGCGCCTGGTCAGCGATTGGAAGTAGACATCTGGGGAAACATCTGCGTGGAAGCGGATCGTAGCGAAGCACAAGGCTCTACCGCGAATCCATGAGAGTTCCGCAACATACTGCCGGATGCCTGCGGCGCGGCAGTATGGCCTGCGGGCAGGCCTACTCGATGCAGTCCGAGGCCAAAGGCTTATTCAACGGCGCAGAATACGAGCCCGACTCGAGGCTCGGCTCGAACTGGTGCGCACCAGCGGCTGCTCCGCATATAACTGCGAGCTTGCCGCGACAGTCGAAGAGCACAGAACGGAATTGATGACGATGGACGCCAAGACCTTGAAGGCCTTCCCCAAGATCGCGCTGCCGATGGTCGCCGCATAATCGCGACCCACGAGAAGCACGCTGACCTCGGAGCCACCGGAGCGAAAGGAAAATTCCCGCGTGCGACACCGTGGTTTTTATGTACTATTTAAAGTTCGAGACTGTGGCTGACTTAAGCCTAGCTGCAGCCGCAATAACAGCCGCAACCGCGGCTCGATCAACACGCTGCGCGCAGGCGGCCCTTGGCGGCACGACCGGCGCCGGCACATCGGGAAATGACATGCAATACCGCCGTCTGGGTAACAGCAACCTGAAAGTCTCCGCCCTGTGCCTGGGAACCATGATGTTCGCCGGCCCGACCAACGAACAAGAAGCCGGCCGCATCGTCGCCTCGGCCGCCGAACACGGCATGAACTTCATCGACACCGCCGACGTCTACAGCAAAGGCGGCTCGGAGCAAATGGTCGGCAAACTGCTGGCCGGCCAGCGCCACGACTGGGTGCTCGCGACCAAGCTGGGCAACGCCATGAGCAAAAAACCCAATCAGGCCAACTACTCGCGCAGCTGGCTGATGCGCGAAGTCGACGACAGCCTGCGCCGCCTAAATACCGACTACATCGACATCCTCTACATGCACCGCGACTTCCACGACGGCAACCTCGAAGAGCCGCTGCGCGCCATGGCCGACCTGATCGCCGCCGGCAAGCTGCGCTACTACGGCATCTCCAACTTCCGCGGCTGGCGCATCGCCGAAGTCATACGCCTGTGCGAACGGCTCAACGTCCCCGCCCCCGTCGTCTGCCAGCCCTACTACAACCTGCTGAACCGCGGCCCCGAAGTCGAAATCCTGCCGGCCTGCGCCCACTACGGCCTGGGCGTCGTCCCCTACAGCCCCATCGCGCGCGGCGTGCTCACCGGCAAGTACCAGCCCGGCCAAGCGCCCGCCCCCGAAACCCGCGCCGCGCGCGGCGACAAACGCATCATGGAAACCGAGTTCAAAGAAGAATCGCTGCTCATTGCGCAAAAACTCGCCCAGCATTGCGAAACCCGCGGCATCAAGCCCGGACATTTCGCCACCGCCTGGGTACTCGCCAACCGCAACATCAGCGCAGTCATCGCCGGCCCCCGCACCCTGGCCCAGATGGAAGACTACTACCCCGCCATCGACGTGGCCATCTCCGCCGAGGAAGAGTCCCTGGTCGACAGCCTGGTCACCCCCGGCCACACGTCCGTCCCCCGCTACAACGACCCCAGCTACCCCTTCTACGGCCGCGTCACCGCCGCCGCATAGCCGCCGAGCGAGCGAACCCCGAAACCATCAACCCGTAACCGCCCCATTCCAGGCCGCGCCTTAAAAACCAGATCCCACGGCGAACCAAGGCCCAATACCTCTACCCGCCTACAAAACCAGCGGAGAGAACGGGGTGCCTCCTGGAGGTGAGTGGGGTATCGAACCGGAAGGAGGTACCCCGTTCTAGGCCGCGCCTGAAGAACCAGCCCGCCGACGAACAAAACCCCCACGGCCCCCTACCTGCCTACAAAACCAGCGGAGAGAACGGGGTACCTCCTGGAGGTGAGTGGGGTACCGAACCGCAAGGAGGTACCCCGTTCTAGGCCGCGCCTGAAGAACCAGCCCGCCGACGAACCAAAACCCCACAGCCCCCGCCTGCCTACAAAACCAGCGGAGAGAACGGGGTGCCTCCTGGAGGTGAGTGGGGTATCGAACCGGAAGGAGGTACCCCGTTCTAGGCCGCGCCTGAAGAACCAGCCCGCCGACGAACCAAAACCCACACGGCTCCCGCCCGCCTACAAAACCAGCGGAGAGAATGGAGTATCTCCCGGAGCCGCGCCTTAAAAACCCCGACCAACGACGCAAAAACAAACAAGCAGAAAACTGACAAAACTGTCATATTCGAGACAGCCTCAAGTCCTGCAACAAAGCGTAAAGTCTTGGGTTATTTAGCAGCAGCATGCCCCGCGCCCACCGCCGGCCCGCCGTCCAACCCTGACAACCTCCGCCCGCAACCCCTGCCATGCTCCTACCCCCGCAGCCGCAACACCCTAGGGCGCGACCTGGCCGCGCCCTGGCCTGCGCGGCCATCGCCCTCGCGCTGGCCGGCTGCGCCGCCGGCCCCGACTACGTGCGTCCCACCCTCGACATCCCCGCCGCCTACAAAGAGCCCGGCCCGTGGAAAAGCGCCAGCCCGGGCAGCATCGACCCGCACGGTGCATGGTGGAAAGCCTACCGCGACCCCACCCTGGATCGCCTCATCGAACAAGCCGACGCCGCCAACCAGAACATCCAGCAGGCCCAGGCACAATACCGCCAGGCGCAAGCCACCGCCGCCGCCGCGCGCGCCGGCTTCTGGCCCACCCTGGGCGCCGGCGCCGGCGCCCAGCGCGCCCAGACCAACACCAACGGCCCCAAGCTCGGCAACACCTACTCCGTAGGCCTGAGCGCCGCCTGGGAACCCGACCTCTGGGGTGCCATACGGCGCAGCGTGCAGGCCGGCGAAGCCGCCAGCCAGGCTAGCGCCGCCGACCTCGCCGCCGCGCGCTTGAGCATCCAGGCCGCCGTGGCGCAAGACTACATGCAGCTGCGCATCACCGACCTGCAGATCGACCTCTACACCCGCACCATCGCCGCCTACCAGCGCGCGCTGCAACTGACCCAGAGCCAATACGCCTCGGGCGTCGCGCTGCGCTCGGACGTCGCCCTGGCACAGAACCAGCTCAGCACCACACAGGCGCAGGCGCTGGATCTGCGCGCCCAGCGCAGCCAGCTCGAACACGCCCTGGCCATACTGGCCGGCAAGGCACCGGCAAACTTCTCCCTGGCGCCCGCGCCCAGCAACCCGGCCCAGACCCTGTCGCTGCCGCTGCGCCTGCCCGAGACGCCCACCGGCGTGCCCAGCCAGCTGCTCGAGCGACGCCCCGACATCGCCGCCGCCGAGCGCCGCGCCGCCGCCGCCAACGCCAACATCGGCGTGGCTCGCGCCGCCTACTTCCCCGCTCTTACGCTCAGCGCCTCGGGCGGCTACAGCTCGGACAGCTTCGTACAGTGGTTCGACGTGCCCGGGCGCGTCTGGGCCCTGGGCGCCGCCCTGGCCCAGACCCTGTTCGACGGCGGCCTGCGCCAGGCCCGCAGCGACGCGGCGGTCGCGGCCTATGACGCGGCCGTCGCCCAATACAAGCAGACGGTTCTAACCGGCTTCCAGGAAGTCGAAGACAATCTGGCGGTGCTGCGCATTCTGCACGACGAAACCGCGGCACAGGAACAGGCGGTGCAATCCGCGCAATTGGCCGAGCGCCTGGCGCTGGCCCAGTACCGCGCCGGCACCAGCATCTACCTGAACGTCGTCGCCGCCCAGGCCCTGGCTCTTAGTGCCGAGCGCAGCCTGGCGCAACTGCACGGCCGCCAGCTCATCGCCAGCGTGGCGCTGATCAAGGCCGTGGGCGGCGGCTGGAACGCCGCACAAATCGAACCACCGCGCCCCGCCCCGGGCTCCACAGGCGGCGCCCCGAACCCCGAGCATCCGAGTAAAGCCTCATGAGCAAGATTTCCTCCGCGCGACGTTCCATGCTGACCACCGGCCTGCCGGTGCTGATCCTGCTGGGCGGCTTGATCTGGTTCATGAGCCGCCACGACAGCGACGCCCGGCCGAGCAAGGTCGCCGCCAACGCCCCCGTACAAGCCACCGTCACCGAGGTCAAGCCGCAAGACGTGCCCATCTACCTCACCGGCGTGGGCACCGTCACCGCGCTGCACAGCGTCACCGTGCGCACCCGCATCGACGGCCAGCTCGACCGGGTCGGCTTCAAGGAAGGCCAGGACGTAAGCGCCGGCCAGCTCATCGCCCAGATCGATCCACGCAGCGCACAGGCGCAGCTGGATCAGGCCGTGGCGCAGAAGGCCAAGGATCAGGCCGAGCTCGCCAATGCCCGGCTCAATCTGCGGCGCTACGCCGAACTGGTCAAGCAGGACGCCGCCACACGCCAGACCCTGGACACGCAGCGCGCCCAGGTCGCCCAGCTGGAAGCCGCCGTGCAAGCCGACGAGGCGCAGATCAGCTACGCCCGCACCCAGCTCAGCTACACCCACATCACCGCGCCCATCAGCGGCCGGGTGGGCGAGCGCCTGGTGGATCCGGGCAATATCGTGCACGCCACCGACGCCGGCGGCCTGGTGGTGATCAAGCAGATCGACCCCATCGGCGTGGTCTTCACACTGCCGGAAGATTTCTTCGTCGACATCAACCATGCGATGCGCACCAGCAAAGAACCGCTGCAGGCGGTGGCCTATAGCCGCAACAGCCAGCAGCCCCTGGGACACGGCAGCCTGCTGCTGCTGAACAACCAGATGGACACCAGCACCGGCACCATACAGCTCAAGGCCAGCTTCCCCAACCCGGTGCATGACATGTGGCCCGGCCAGTATGTCAACGCGCGCCTGTACCTGGGCGTGCGCAAGCAGGCGCTGGTCATGCCGGCCGAAGTGATACAGCGCGGCCCCGACGGCACCTACGCCTACGTGCTGGACGACAAAGACATCGTGCACCTGCAGTACGTGCACGTGGTCGTGATGCAGGACGGCATCGCGGTCGTCGACAAGGGCCTGGCCGCCGGCCAGCGCGTCGTGGTCGAAGGGCAGTACAAGCTGCGCCCGGGTATCCACGTGACCAAGGTGCAGACCATGGCCGCCACAGCGGAGAAAGCGCAGTGAGCATCTCCGCCAACTTCATCAAACGCCCGATCGGCACCTCGCTGCTGGCGGTGGCGCTGTTCCTGCTGGGGGCGGCGGTGTTCCCGCTGCTGCCCGTGGCGCCCCTGCCGCAGGTGGATTTCCCCACCATCCAGGTGACCGCCAAGCTGCCGGGCGGCAATCCCGAGACCATGGCCTCCAGCGTGGCCCAGCCGCTGGAGCGGCAATTCTCGCTGATCGCCGGCCTGACGCAGATGACCTCGATCAGTTCGCTGGGCAAGACGCAGATCACCCTGCAATTCTCGCTGAACCGCGACATCGACGGCGCCGCACTGGACGTGCAATCGGCCATCAACGCCGCCACCGGCCAGTTGCCGCCCAATCTGCCGACCCCGCCCACCTTCCGCAAGATCAATCCGGCCGATGCCTCGATCATGATCCTGTCGGTGCAGTCCGACGCCCTGCCCATCACCGAGGTCAACGACTACGCCGACAACATCATCGCCCAGCAGATCTCGCAGCTCGAAGGCGTGGGGCTGGTGAACATTTTCGGCCAGCTCAAGCCCGCGGTACGCATCCAGGTCGATCCGGACAAGCTGGCCGCCCTGGGCCTGAGCCTGGAGGACATACGCGGCGTCATTGCCGAGAGCACCGTCAACGCGCCCAAGGGCACCGTAGACGGGCCCAAGCAAAGCTTCACCGTCTACACCAACGACCAGATCCTGAGCGCCGAGCCGTGGAACGATGTGGTGCTGGCGTACCGCAACGGCACGCCCATCCGCGTCAAGGACGTGGGCCGCGCCGTCGCCGGGCCCGAAGACGTCAAGCAGGCCGCCTGGGCCTTTGCCGGCCGCGCCGCGCCGCCCGGCGAAACGGCCCTCGACGGCCGTTCGCTGGTGGTGGGTATCACCAAGCAGTCGGGCGCCAATGTGATCGACACCGTCAATCGCATCAAGGCCGCCCTGCCGCGGCTCCGGGCCTCGATCCCTGCTTCCGTGCACGTCACCACGCTGATCGACCGCACGCAGAACATCCGCGCCTCGGTGCATGAAGTCGAAATGACGCTGCTGCTGTCCATCCTGCTGGTGGTGGGCGTGATCTTCGTCTTCCTGCGCAGCGTGCCGGCCACCCTGATCCCCAGCGCCACCGTGCCCCTGGCGCTGCTGGGCACCGTGGCCATCATGTATTTGCTGGGCTTCAGCCTGGACAATCTTTCGCTGATGGCCCTGACCATCGCCGTGGGCTTCGTGGTCGACGACGCCATCGTCATGCTCGAGAACATCTACCGGCACATCGAAGAAGGCATGTCGCCCATGGAGGCCGCCTACAAGGGCGCGGGGGAAATCGGCTTCACCATCGTCTCGATATCGGTGTCGCTGATCGCGGTGTTCATACCGCTGCTGCTAATGGGCGGCATCGTCGGCCGGCTGTTCCGCGAGTTCGCCATTACCGTGACCCTGACCATCGTGGTGTCAGTGCTGGTGTCGCTGACGCTCACGCCCATGCTGTGTTCGCGCTTCCTGAAAGACCAGCACAAGCAGGCCCACGGCCGCATCTACCAGATGTTCGAGCGCGGCTTCGACAAGCTGCTGGACGGCTACCGGCGCGGCCTGAACCTGGTGCTGCGCCACCAGTTCCTGACGCTGTGCAGCTTCCTGCTGACCCTGGCGGCCACGGTGCTGCTGTTCATCGTGATTCCCAAAGGCTTCTTCCCGCAGCAGGACACCGGCTACATCTTCGGCTTCGCCGAGTCCGCGGAGGACACCTCGTTCAACGCCATGAGCCAGCGCATGACGAAGCTGGCCGACGTGCTGCGGCAAGACCCGGACATCACCCAGATAGGCATGAGCAGCAACCAGCCCACCTTCAACACCGGGCGCTTCTTCATCAGCCTCAAGCCCAAGGACGAGGGGCGCACCGCCAGCGCCGACCAGATCATCAACCGCCTGCGTCCGCAACTGGCCAGGGTCGAAGGCGTCCGCCTGTTCCTGCAGGCCGGGCAGGACATCAATGTCGGCGGGCGCCTGTCGCGCACCCAGTACCAGTACACGCTGACCGACGCCAACCTGGACGAGCTCAACACCTGGGCGCCGCGGGTGCTCGAGCGCCTGAAGCAATTGCCGCAGCTTGCCGACGTGGCCAGCGACCAGCAGAATTCCGCAGCCACCGCCACGATCACCATAGACCGTGCGCGCGCATCCAGCTTCGGCATCACGCCGCAGCTCATCGATGCCACCATCTACGACGCCGTCGGGCAGCGCCAGGTCGCGCAGTTCTTCACGCAGATCAACAGCTACAACGTGATCCTGGAAGTCACGCCGCGCCTGCAGGAAGACCCGGATCTGTTCAGCAAGCTGTACATCACCTCGCCGCTGACCAAACAACAGGTGCCGCTGTCGACCTTCGTCAAAGTGGACACCACCAAGACCGGCTACCTGTCCATCAGCCACCAGAGCCAGTTCCCGGCGGTGACGATTTCCTTCAACCTGGCCCCCGGCGTGGCGCTGGGCCAGGCGGTCACGGCCATCCAGAATGCCACCACCGAGATGAACCTGCCGCAGTCGCTGGTCAGCTCGTTCCAGGGCACCGCCAAGGCCTTCGGCGAATCGCTCGCCACCCAGCCCTACCTGATCGCCGCGGCCCTGGTAGCGGTGTACATCGTGCTCGGCCTGCTGTACGAAAGCTACATCCATCCGCTGACGATCCTTTCCACCCTGCCCTCGGCCGGCGTGGGGGCGCTGCTGATACTCATGGCCAACGGCTACGACCTGTCGGTGATCGCGCTGATCGGCATCATCCTGCTGATAGGCATCGTCAAGAAGAACGGCATTATGATGATCGACTTCGCCCTGGCGGCCGAACGCCAGCAGGGGCTCGAGCCGCGCGAGGCGATCTACCAGGCCTGCCTGCTGCGCTTCCGGCCCATCATCATGACCACCATGTGCGCGCTGCTCAGCGGCCTGCCGCTGATGCTGGGCCACGGCGCCGGCTCGGAACTGCGCCGTCCGCTGGGCTATGCCATGGTCGGCGGCCTGATTCTGTCGCAGGCGCTGACGCTGTTCACCACGCCGGTGATCTATCTATATCTGGATCGGACGCACTACTGGTACATGCGGCGCAAGAAGGCGCGGCAGGTGCGCAAGCTGCGCCGCGCGCGCCTGGACGCCCGCGGCGCGCCGCAGCTGCAGGAGCGGCCGGGTGAATGAGCCGCGCACCAGCCTGGGGGCGCCGCGGCGCGCCGCCCCCGCACTGGGCCCGCCCCGGGCGCAGGGCCGGGCTGCAGCCTGGCGCAAGCAGGCTCTAGAATAGGGGGTCGCAACGGTGTTCCCCATGAAGATTCTGATCATCGAAGACGAGCTCAAGACCGCCGAATACCTGTACAAGGGCCTTACCGAACAAGGCTACGCGGTCGATCTGGCGCACGACGGCATCGACGGCCAGCACATGGCCACGCAGCACGACTACGACATCGTCGTGCTCGACGTCATGCTGCCGGGCCAGGACGGCTTCACCTTGCTGCGCGCCCTGCGCGCGGTCAAGCAGACGCCGGTCATCATGCTGACCGCGCGCGACCGCGTCGAAGACCGCGTAAAGGGCCTGCACGAGGGCGCCGACGACTATCTGGTCAAGCCCTTCTCTTTCATCGAGCTGCTGGCGC
The DNA here is from genome assembly GCF_002209565.1 of Candidimonas nitroreducens. Classification (GTDB taxonomy): domain Bacteria; phylum Pseudomonadota; class Gammaproteobacteria; order Burkholderiales; family Burkholderiaceae_B; genus Candidimonas; species Candidimonas nitroreducens. Next base: position 107,848 of record NZ_NJIH01000009.1, on the reverse strand, counting down.
GCCTGCAGGCGCTGTCGCGCCGCGGCCGGGCGCAAGAACCGGCGCAGCTGCGCATCGGCGACCTGCACATCGACCTGATCAGCCGCAAGGCCTACCGCGGCGCCACGCGCATCGACCTGACCGCCAAGGAATTCTCGCTGCTGGCGGTGCTGGCGCGGCGCCAGGGCGAGATCCTCTCCAAGACCGCCATCGCCGAGCTGGTCTGGGACATGAACTTCGACAGCAACACCAATGTGGTGGAAGTGGCCATCAAGCGCCTGCGCGCCAAGATGGACACGCCCTTCAGCCCGCGCCTGCTGCACACCATCCGCGGCATGGGCTACGTGCTGGAACTGCGCGGCGAAGACGGGCAGCGATGAAGCGCTCCATCACGCTGCGGCTGGTCGCCATGTTCGCCCTGGCGACGCTGGCCATGTTCCTGCTGATCGGCGCCGCCCTGTACGGCGTGCTGCAGCGCGAACTGGCGCGCCACCAGCGCGACGAACTGCAGACCGCCTACCAGGACATGGAATACATGATCAAGCGCTCGGGCAACCTGCACCGCTGGAGCCACGTCGTCACCAAGATGGACACACTGACCGCCACCAACGGCAGCAAGCGCTTCTGGGTCGCCAGCTCCGACCCGAGCTACCGCTATGGCGCCGACCTGAACCAGATACTTGCCAGCCTGGGCGGGCAGGACGGCCCGGGCATGCTGCGCCTGCCCGGTCGAAGCTATCCATTGTATACACTGACCCGCACTATTCCGGGCTTCCAGAGCCAGCCCGACATCCACCTCACCATAGGCATAGACGCCAAACCCTACATCCACACGCTGCACACTTTTCTCATCGCCCTCATGTCCTTGTCGCTGGTCGCGGTCGTGCTGGTGATGCTGCTGGGCTACTGGATCGCCCGCGTGGGCCTGCGCCCGCTCAAGCTGCTGTCGCGCGAAGCCCAGCTGCTGAGCCCGCGCACGCTGTCGCAGCGCTTGCGCATCTCGCCCCTGCCGGCCGAGCTGTCCGACCTGGCGGGCGCGTTCAACGGCGCCCTGGGCCGCCTGGAAACCGCCTACACCCAGCTGGAGGCCTTCAATGCCGACGTGGCCCATGAACTGCGCACGCCGCTGACCAATCTCATCGGCGAAACCCAGGTGGCGCTGTCGCGCGAGCGCACCGCGCAGCAGTTCCAGGAAGTGCTGCAGTCCAATCTGGAAGAAATCGAGCGGCTGCGCTCCATTGTCAACGACATGCTGTTTCTGGCGCGGGCCGACCGGGGCGAGGCCGCCACCGGGCTGGTGCGCGCGCCGCTGGCCCGCGAGATCGGCAAGACCATCGAGTTTCTGGAATTCGTGCTCGACGAGACCCAGGAAACGGTACGGATAGACGGCGACGTACAGGCCGAGGCCATGATCGAGACGGCGCTGTTTCGCCGCGCCATGGCCAATCTGCTGCAGAACGCCATCGAGCACTCGCAGTCCGGCGCCGAGATCCGCGTGGACATCACGCGCCAGCAAAGCCAGATCCGCATCGGCGTGGCCAATCCGGGCGACCCCATAGCGCCCAAGCACCTGCCCATGCTGTTCGACCGCTTCTACCGCGTCGACGCCGCGCGCTACAACGGCAAGACGCACGGCCACGGCCTGGGCCTGGCCATCGTCAAGGCCATCGCCACCATGCACGGCGGCGATGTCTTCGCCAGCAGCGCCGACGGCATCACCACGATAGGTTTCAGCGTCCCGGCGGCGCAGGCGGCGGCGTAAGGCCGGCGACGGCCGCAGCCAACCTGGGCAGTATCAGGCGGCTGCGCCGGCCCTGGTGCTAAGCCGGGCCAGGCTTGGCCGGGCCACGCTTGTCTCCCGAGCCACGCCTGGCCGGGTCGCGCATGGCCGGGCCGCCGCGATCCTGGTCGCAGTCCTGCGCCATGCGTACGCCGAGAAAATCCAGCAGCAGGCGCACCGCCGGCACCAGGCCGCGGCGCGAAGGGAACACGGCGTGGACGATGCCCGGTTCCAGGCTCCAGCCGGGCAGGGCCACGGCCAGCCGGCCATCGGCCAGCTCCTCGCGGCACATATAGTCGGGCAGCATGCCCACGCCGATGCCGGCCAGCACCGCCAGCTTGACCGCCAGCAGGTCGCCGGCCACATAGCGCGGGTGATGCAGAGCCAGGAATTCCTTGCCTTGCGGGCCCAGCAGCTTCAAGACGTAACGCCCCTCGGTGGGCGACATCGCCACCGTATCCATGGCCGCAAGTTCCTCGGGGCCGCGCGGCGCGCCCTGGCGCCGCAACTGCTGCGGACTGGCCACCAGCAGCGTCTGCGACAGGCCCAGGTGCTTGACCACCAGGCTGCCGCTGGCCGACAACGTAGTGCGCACCCTCAGGGCGATGTCGATGCCCTCTTCGATCACGTCGACGACACGATTGCTGACTTCCATCTGGATCTGCACCAGCGGGTGCTGCGCCAGGAATTCGGGCAGCGCGGCGCCCACCACCGATTGGGCCAGCGTCACCGGGCAGCTCAGGCGCACCACGCCGCGCGGCTCGCTGCTGGCCTGCGCCACGGCATCGGCGGCGGCCTGGGCCTCGTCGCAGATGGCCACGCAGTGGCGCAGGTACATTTCACCCACCGTGGTCAGCGACAGCTTGCGCGTAGTACGTTGCAGCAGCCGCACCCCCAGCTGCGCCTCGAGGTGCGCGATGCGCCGCGACAGGCGCGACTTCGGCAGGCCCAGGGCGCGCGCGGCCGCGGCGAAGCTACCGCGTTGCGCCACCTCGGCGAAATAGCCCATGTCGTTCAGATCCTGCATGTCGCCCCTCGCTCGGCCATCAACGCCATAGACGCTGCCCGCAAGCAATTAGCATCAAAAATAGAACAATGAATTGCAGATCGACCGTCTTATCAAGCACTCATCACATATCCATAATATATCCATTGCCGCGCACCGTGGCGCACCACCCAGAAAAAACATCATGAAACTCCTGCACATCGATTCCAGCGTCTCCGGCTCCAATTCCATCTCGCGCCAGCTGACGGCGCGCATCGCCGACCAGTGGCGCAACGCCCATGCCGAACTGGAAGTCGAGTATCTCGACCTGGCGGCCGACGCCCCCAACCACCTGTCCCAGGAATCGCTGGGCTTTCGCCTGCCGCCCTCGGACGCCCTGAGCGAAGCGCAAAAACGCGAGAACGCACTGTCCGAAGCCCTGGTCAGCCAGTTCCTGGATGCGGACGTGGTCGTCATCGGCGCGCCACTGTACAACTTCTCGATCCCCAGCCAGCTCAAGGCCTGGATCGACCGCATCGCCCAGGCGGGCCGCACCTTCAAGTACACCGAGCAAGGCCCGGTGGGCCTGGCCGGCGGCAAGACCGTGATCGTCGCCTCCAGCCGCGGCGGCATCTATTCCACCAGCGAGGCCGGGCGCGCCATGGAACACCAGGAAAGCTACCTGCAGATCGTGTTCGGCTTTTTCGGCATCAACGACGTGCGCTTCGTGCGCGCCGAAGGGCTGAACATGGGCGAAGCCACCAAGGCCGAGGCCCTGGCCGGCGCCGAGCGCTCCATCCAGGCACTGCAACTCGAAGCCGCCAACGAAAACCAGGCCGCCGCCGCGGCCTGAGGCGGGCGGCACACCCGCTCTTTGCGGGCCGCGGCGGCCCGCAGCTCATCCGTACCGAGCTCCTTGTCCGGCACAGCTGCCCGCCCACGGCGTCCGCTCCTGTGCCCATCCGCCCTTATTTGCCCGCTTTCTGCTTGTTCCCGCAGCAACTGTGGCAGCGCTCTGTAACATCTTTTTAATTCTATTGCGCGCACGCAACACTTGCGGCGCGCCAGAACGGCAAGGGCGGATTAAAATTCCGCAACGCAAACCACAACGGGCGATTCGACGGTCTGATACAGGTTTGCAATCAAAACGGCAATTGCGTCGACAGAACGAGGCGCGAAGCCGCAGACAGTACGAACAGTACGGCAAGGCGAAGCAACGCCGTCATCTTTTTGATTGCGAATCCGTATGAGCCATGGGCAACAGCGCCGCGCCCATACCTACCCTCGCGTATCCCCGCAGCCCCTCATTCCTCTGCCGCGTCTTTCCCAAATGTCCGCATCTTATGTCTTGCATGGCGCACAGCAGCCGGAGCTGCTGCGCGCCGAATCTCTGGCCGACATTTTCGAAGACACGGCGCGGCGCCATCCCGGCAAGACCGCCCTCATCCAGGGTTCGGACAGCCTCAGCTACGCCGAACTGGACGCCCGCGCCGACCTCGCGTGCCACTGGCTGATCGAGGCCGGCGCCGGGCCGGGCAAGATCCTCGGCCTGTGGCTGCCGCGCGGCATCGACCTGCTGCTGATGCAGCTGGCCATCGCCAAGACGGGCGCCGCCTGGCTGCCCTTCGACGCCGACACCCCGGTCGAACGCATCGCCGTCTGCCTGGAAGACGCCCAGGCCCTCGGGCTGGTGACCTGCGCCGGACTGGAGCCGCGGCTGGCGGAACTAACTGTGCCAGTACATACTGCCGAGCGGCTGCTGCAGCCCTCGGCCCTTGCCGGCGCCTCTGTCGACCCCGATAAGACCGAAGTGACCGAAGTGTCGGACGTGGCTGGCGCGGCCGGCATATACAAAGTGAATGAGATGGCCGACTCGGTTGATGCGGCTGTAGCGGCCTATGCGTCTGCCGCGCCGCTGCGACGCCGCGGCGTGGTGCGCACCCATGACACGGCCTATGTCATCTACACCTCTGGCTCGACCGGCAAGCCCAAGGGCATCGCCATCACCCAGGGCGGCATCTGCCATTTCCTGCGCAGCGAGAACTCGGTGCTGGGCGTGCAGGAAAGCGACCGCGTATACCAGGGTTTCTCGGTGGCCTTCGACATGTCTTTCGAGGAAATCTGGATCAGCTATCTGGCCGGCGCCACGCTGTGGATAGCCCCCAAGGAACTGGCCACCGATCCGGAAGCCCTGCCGCAGGCGCTGGCGGCCGAGCAGATCACCGTGCTGCACGCCGTACCCACCCTGCTGGCGCTGTTCCACCAGGACGTACCGAGCCTGCGCCTCATCAACCTGGGCGGCGAAATGTGCCCCGACAGCCTGGTAGAGCGCTGGGCTTCCCCCGAACGCCAGCTGTTCAACACCTACGGCCCCACCGAGGCCACCGTGTCGGCCAGCCTGGCCCGGCTCAGGCCGGGCGAGCCGGTCACCATCGGCCAGCCGCTGCCCAATTACGGCCTGCTGGTCGTGGACGCCGAACTGGCCGCCGAGGGCACCTTGTCCATCCTGCCCTACGGGGAAACGGGCGAACTGTGCATTACCGGCCCCGGCGTGGCGGCCGGCTACCTGGGCCGGCCCGAGCTGACGCGCGAGAAATTCCTGGCCAACCCCTGGGCCATCGACGAGCACGACCGGCGCCTATACCGCACCGGCGACCTGGCCCGCATCGACGCAAGCCACCAGGTGCACTGCCTGGGCCGGGCCGACGACCAGGTCAAGATCCGCGGCTTCCGCGTGGAGCTGGGCGAGATCGAAGCGGTGCTGGCGCAGCAGCCGGGCATAGGCACGGCCGCGGTAGTGCTGCGCCAGGAAGCCGGCGTGGATCAACTGGCGGCATTCTGGGTGCCGGCCGCGGAGCATGACGGCGGTAGCGACCAGAACGGCCAAAACACCGCCACGGAGAACACCCCGGTCGACACCTCGCAGTCCGCGCTGCGCTCGGCCCTGGCCGCGCGCCTGCCGCCCTATATGGTGCCGGCCCGCTACGAGCGCCTGGAGCAAATGCCGCGCCTGCCCTCGGGCAAGATCGACCGCAAGGCGCTCAGGGCCATACAGCTGGCCGCCGGCAGCCAGGCCGAGGGCTCCGACACGCCACGCGACGCGGCCGAAGAAATCCTCTTTCCGGCGCTGGCGCATTTATTCCCCGGGCAGCCCATACGCCGCGACCAGGACTTCTACACCGACCTGGGCGGCCATTCGCTGCTCGCCGCCAGGCTGGCCTCGGCACTGCGCCAGGATCCGCGCCTGGCGCAAGTCACCGTGCGCGACCTGTACCAGAACCGGCGCATCGCTGACTTGGCGCAGATGCTGGCGGCCACGCTGCAGCGGCAAGCCCAGGCGGCACCCAGCGAACCTGCCAGCGCGCCGCGGCTGCAGCACTCGCGCTGGCGGCGCTGGCGCTGCGGCGTGGCCCAGGCCTGTACCGTGCCGTTCCTGGTCACCTTCAAGATGGCGCAATGGCTGCTGCCCTTCTTCACCTACCAGTACCTGACAGGCGGCCCCGACGACTCCATCCCGCGCGCGGTCGCCTGGTCTCTGCTCGTGTTCCTGCTGGTCACCCTGCTGGAATTCGTGCTGGCCTGCGGCGCCAAGTGGCTGATTCTGGGGCGGCCCGCGCCCGGCCGCTATCCGCTGTGGGGCACGACTTATTTCCGCTGGTGGCTTTGCGACCGCGTTCTCGAGGCTACGCCACTGTACATGCTGAACGGCTCGTCGCTATACGTGTACTGGCTGCGGGCCCTGGGCGCGCGCATCGGCCGCGATGTGCTGATCGGCTCCAGCACCCTGCGCGTGCCCGATCTGCTGGAGATCGGCAATGGCGTCAGCATAGGCAACGGCGTCAACCTGGAGAACGCCCGCGTCGAGAACGGCGAGCTGATCCTGGGCCGCATACAGATCGACGACCAGGCATCCATAGGCTCGTACGTCGTGCTGGAAGGCAACACCCGGGTCGAACAATGGGGACACGTGCAGGGCCAGTCGGCGCTGCGCGACGGCATGCGCGTACCCGAACTGCGCGTCTGGGGCGGCTCGCCGGCCCAGGATCAGGGCCCCTTCGACCCCACCGGCCTGCCGCCGCGCCCCAAGGAATCGCGCCGCCACGCGACGCTGAAGAATCTGTACTTCATCTTCGGCTCTCTGCTGGTGAGCGTGCTGTTTTTCATGCCGCTGTTTCCGACCTTCATGCTGGTCGACTACCTCGATATAGACGACCTGGCGGTCAGGCCGCTGGCCGTGGCGGGCTTTGCCAACAGCTACGACGTGTTCGCGCTGCGCCTGATCAAGTACTTCCTGCTGTCGCTGCCGGCCAGCGTGGTGATGATCGTGCTGACCGCCCTGATCGCCGCCGTCATACGCTGGGCGCTGCTGCCGCGCCTTACGCCCGGCCGCTATCCGGTCTACGGCCGCGTCTACCTGTGCAAGTGGCTGGTGAACCAGATCCAGGAATCCAGCCTGCAGGTGCTGCACGGCGTCTATGCCACGGTGTTTTCCTCGACCTGGTACCGCCTGCTGGGCGCGCGCGTGGGGCGCGACGCCGAGATCTCCACGGCGCTGGGAGTGGTGCCCGACATGCTGTCGCTGGGCGACGAGACCTTCATCGCCGACGCCGTGATGCTGGGCGACGAGCATATAGACGGCGGCTGGATGACGGTGCAGCCCACCCGGGTGGCGCGCCGCAGCTTCGTGGGCAACGGCGCCTACATTCCCGACGGCACCGAGCTGCCGGAAAACGTGCTGATCGGCGTGCTTTCCAGCCTGCCGCGCAACACGCCAGTGCGCAACGGCGACACCTGGCTGGGCTCGCCGCCGCTGAACCTGCCGGCGCGCGAGACCGTGCAGGGCTACCCGGAATCGCTGACCTACCGCCCCTCGCCACTGCGGCGCCTGCAGCGCGGCCTGGTGGAAACCTTCCGCATCGTCGCCCCGCATTCGCTGGTGATCGCCGCCGGCTACGCCATCGTGCTAGACGTAATGCCGATTGCCGGCGCCGGGCACTGGGTCAAGGCGATCCGCGAGCTGGCCATCTCGGGCCTGCTGTTCGGCCTGGCCACTTTCCTGTTCGTGGCCTTCTTCAAATGGGTGCTGCTGGGCCGCTACCGCAAGCGCGCGGTGCCCATGTGGACGCCTTTCGTGTGGCTGTCGGAGGCCACCACCAATATGTATGAAGGCATCGCGGTGCCCAATTTCCTGCGCTACCTGCGCGGCACGCCCTTTCTGCCCAAGGCGCTGAACCTGCTGGGCTGCCACATCGGGCGCGGCGTCTATCTGGACACTACGGACATGACGGAATTCGATTGCGTGCACATCGGCGACCACAGCGAGCTCAATGCGCTGTGCTGCCCGCAGACTCATTTGTTCGAAGACCGGGTCATGAAGATCGATGACGTACGGATAGGGAAACGGGTCTATATGGGGCCGCGCAGTACTGTGCTGTACAGCGCCGCGGTGGCCGACGACGCGCGGTTGGGGCCGCTGACGCTGGTGATGAAGGGGGAAAACATTCCGGCCGGGACGTCATGGCACGGCTGTCCTTCGGTGCCTTGCGAGAGGTAGCAGCAATGCGATTGGGTTCTTGAGGCGCAGGGGCTACCCTGCGGCTTAAGAGCTACACCCGGCAGCCCAAGAATTCACCCAGCGGTCAAAGGAGTCAATGTATCGCGGCGATGGTGGTATTGCGACGGCGGTTGGTTCTTTAGCCGCCGGGGCTGCCCTGCGGAGTTCCGATGCTCGGCAGACTCGCCTGCGCTTCGGACTCCTCCGGGGTCCCCGGCTCGCAGCCCAACATCCTGTACGGTTGTTATCCTGTTTCTAAACCAGCCTTGGTTTGGAAATGGATTAAACCCGTCGCGTGCCACGGTGCAAGCTGAGGATCCCCGGCTCGCAGCCAGGCATCCTGAACGGTCGTTATCCCGTTTCTAAACCAAGCTTGGTTTAGAAGCGGATTAAACCCGTCGCATGCCGCAATGCGAGCTGAGGACCCCGGAGGAGTCCGAAGCGCAGCCCGAGTTTGGGCGAGCATCGGAACTCCGCAGGGCAGCCTCAGCGGGTTAAGAACGACACCCAACAGCCCAAGAACTCACTCAGCAGCCCGAGGAATCAATGTATCGCAGCGATGGTGGTATTGCGGCGATAGTCGGTTCTTGAGCCACCAGGGCCGCCCCCGCGGGCAAAACCATATCGATCAGGCTTGCCCCCGAGCAAGCAAATCGTTCAGCGCCCGATCGAACATCTGCCGGCTGCGTACCCACACCACCTCGCGCCAGTCTGCGTCGGCGGGGAAGAAGAATTCCAGGATGTCGCGCTTGACCTGCTCGTACACGGGGCCTTGCAGCTCGCCGCGCAAATGCAGGAAGTGATCGTTCCACAAGGCGCTGCCGCGGATCTGCGGGTTGGTGTAGGTGCCGCACTCTATGACCAGTTGCGTAAAGCGCTTGCCCTGCATCGTATCCACCATTGCCTGCGAGGTGTAGCCGGTGGCCGCCGCCGAAATGCCGGTGTCGGTGGTGGAACTTGCGCCGGTCAGCACCGTGTACAGCCAGGGGCCATAGATGCGGCGCGCATCTTCCATGCCCGGGTATTCGCGTTCGGCGATCGCCATCAGCATCGGGTGGCCGTACTCGCCGGCGCCAGTGTGCAGGTCGAAGCTGACGGCGTCGCTGCAGTCGGCCAGGTACTTGGCGACGATGGCGCGCAAGGTCGTGTTCGACCAGGCCGGCTGCACGCCGCCGAAATACAGGCCGTCGGCGTGCAGGTACTGGCCCGCGCCCAGCACGTTCATCAGTTGGGTGCGGCCCAGCTCGCGTACCTTCGATTCCCATAGCGCATCGGCGCGGCTATCGTCTTCTTGCCCGGCGCGCAGCGTGAACAGCTCGTGGATGGCCTCGTAGCCGGGGTTCTGCGGCAAGGGCCGGCTGAAATCCAGGTAGTTGCGGTTCAAATCGATGTTGTCTTCATTGGTGCGCCGCTTCCACGCCGTGCCCCAGGGATTGATCAGATGCACCAGCAGCAGCCCGACTTCGCCATCCAGGCGGCCGGCTGCGGCCAGTGTATCCATGTATGCCGTCTGGCACATGGAGCCGTAATAACCCTCGACCCCGTGGGTGCCCGAAACCAATACCAGCCATTTGCGCGTGCCGGGACGCGCGAAGACGGCGACGTCGGTATACAGGTCTTCGCCCTGCGGCCCCTGCAGCGGATGCTTGTGATGCTCGAGCTGCGCGCCATGGCGCTGCGCGGCTTCCAGGAATCGGGATCTGAGCAGCGTATAGCTGGGCTGCGCATCCATCATGGTCAGGCTCATCGGTTCGTATCTTCCATCGAATTGCGCATCAGTGCGCGATATGTATTGAATATTTGCCGCAGGCACGGCGCCTGCACTTGCCGCACGCACAGCGTCCGGGGCCGCCGGCCTGGCCCTGTCCCGCGGCGCACGCCGGGCCAGGCCGGATCGGGCCAGGCAGGGCCGGGCAGGGCCGCTGCGATGATACCCGCAAGCGCGGCGCCGGCTTCGGGCCCACGGCGCAACTCGGCGTATACTCCAGCCGCGCCGCCCCGGCACGGCGGGCCTTGCCATGCGTCGCGCGATGCCGCCCCGCGCGCGCGCCACGGGCGCCTGCTGGGAACACCACTTATTGTATAGACAAGACTTTCAACTAATATTAGCTCTTTCGCCCTCATTCTCCCTGGAGCCGACATGTACAAGACACTGTACGCAGCACTGTTCTCTCTTTGTGCCTTTACGGCTCAGGCCGCAGACACCCTGCATATCCGCCTGGGCGTGGATCCCACCTTCGCCCCCTTCGAGTCGGTCGACGCCCACGGCAAGCTGCAGGGCTTCGACATCGACATGGGCAACGCCATCTGCGACTACCTGCACGCCAAGTGCCAGTGGGTGAAAATGAACTTCGACGGCATCATCGCGGCCCTGAACGCGAAGAAGATCGACGCCATTCTTTCCGGCCTGACCATCACCGACCAGCGCAAGAAACAAGTGCTGTTCACCACGCCGCTGTATGCCAGCCCCTCGCGCATGATGGTGCCCAAGGGCGTGGATCTGGACACCACCGTCGCCTCGCTCAAGGGCAAGACCGTGGGCATCGTGCAGGGCACGACCCAGGCCGCCTACGCCAACAAGCACTGGCGCGGCAAGGGCGTGAACCTGGTAACCTACCAGAACGACGACCTGGCCAAGCAGGATCTGGCCCTGGGCCGCGTCGACGCCACGCTGCAGAATGCCGCGGCGGCGCAGTTCTTCTTCGAAAGCCCGGCGGGCAAGAACTTCCACCTCAGCGGCACCCCGGTTCAAGACCCGCAGGTCTTCGGCTACGGCGCCAGCCTGGGGCTGCGCCTGGGCGACACCGCGCTGCAGAGCCAGATCGACGGCGCCATAGCCGGGCTCAAGGCCAACGGCACCTACCAGAAGATACTGGGCCGCTACACCAAGTACGGCCTGATCAACCCCGAGAAGCAGTAAAGCCATGAACCGCGCCGGGGCCGCAGCCACGACACGAGCCCGCCACATCGCTGGTGCCGGCGCCCGCGGGCCGGCCCGGGCAGCGGCTGCTCTTTTAGCGTGAACCAGCCCTGAGCCATGTTGTACGGATACGGCCCCCTGATCCTGCAGGGCACGCTCATGACGCTGGCGCTGACGGTGCTGTCGGCGTTCTTCGCCATGCTGCTGGGCATCGCCGGCGCGCTGTGCAAGACTTCGGGCAGCCGCGTGCTGTACGGCATCGCGGCCTGCTACACCACGGCCATACGCGCCGTACCCGACCTGGTCATCATGCTGCTGGTGTTCTACAACCTGCAGAGCCTGGTGAACTGGCTCTGCACCCTGGCCGGCATCGCCCAGATCGAAATCAATGCCTTCAGCGCCGGCGTGGTCACGCTGGCCTTCATCTACGGCGCCTACATGACCGAGACCTTCCGCGGCGCGCTGGAAGCAGTGCCGCGCGGCCAGATTGAGGCCGGCCTGTCGACCGGCATGAGCGCGGCCCTGGTGTTCCGCAAGATCACCCTGCCGCAGATGGTGCGCCATGCCCTGCCGGGCTTGAGCAACAACCTGCAGGTGGTCATCAAGTCCACCGCGCTGGTGTCCATCATCGGCTTGGTCGACATCATCAGCATCAGCCAGCAGGCGGGCCGCTCCACGCAGCACCTGTTCTTCTTCAATATCTTGGCGGCGCTGATCTACCTGGGCTTCACCTGCGCCACGCTGGTGGCGCTGGCCTGGGCCGGCCGGCGCTTCAGCGCCGGCGTCAAAGAGGCCGAACTCTGATGACGCTGCTGGAGATCTTCAGGCAATACTGGCCGCAATACCTGGGCCTGGACTCGGGCTGGGCCATTTCGGGCGCGGCCATGACGCTGTGGCTGCTGGTGCTGAACATGGCGATCGCATTCGCCGCGTCCATACCCCTGTCCATACTGCGGGCCTCTTCCAGCAAGTGGCTGAGCCGGCCGGTGCAGTTCTATACCTTCGTGATCCGCGGCACGCCGCTGTACGTGCAGCTGCTCATCGTCTACACGGGGCTGTTCAGCCTGGACGCGATCCGCCACACGCCCACCCTGGCGATGTTCTTCCGCAGCGGCTTCAACTGCGTGATACTGTCCTTCAGCTTCAACACCTGCGCCTACCTGACCGAAGTGCTGGCAGGCGCCATCCGCTCGATTCCCGCCGGCGAAATCGAGGCGGCGCGGGCCTTCGGCTTTTCGCGCGTGCGCATCTACACCCGCCTCATCCTGCCTTCGGCGCTGCGGCGCGCCCTGCCCTACTACAGCAACGAAGTCATCATCGTGCTGCACGCCACCTCCATCGCCTTCACGGCCACCGTGCCCGAGCTGCTGAAAGTCGCGCGCGACGTCAATAGCGCCACCTATGCGTCCTTTTCCGCCTTCGGCATCGCTGCGCTGTTCTATGCCATCATCGCCTTCGTGCTGGTGGCCCTGTTCAAGCTGATGGAAAAACGCTGGCTGGCCTTCCTCAAACCCACCGGCCACCACTGAACGGCCGCGCCGCCGCCAAGCCCGCATGTACACAAGAACACCGCCATGGAAAGCCTGAAAGTCGAGAACATACACAAGCGCTTCGGCGAGCACGAAGTGCTGCGCGGCGTCTCCCTGACGGCCGGGCGCGGCGACGTCATCAGCATCATCGGCTCGAGCGGCTCGGGCAAGAGCACCTTCCTGCGCTGCATCAACTTCCTGGATGCCCCCAGCGAGGGCCGCATCACCATCCTCAACGAAGAGCTGAAGACCACGCGCGATCGCCACAATCAACTGGCGCCCGCCGACAAGCACCAGCTGCAGCGCCTGCGCACCAAGCTGGCCATGGTGTTCCAGCACTTCAACCTGTGGTCGCACATGACCGCACTGGAAAACATCACTGCCGCGCCCATCCACGTGCTGGGCCTGAGCCGCAAGGCCGCCATCGAGCGCGCCCGGCACTACCTGCAGAAGGTCGGCCTGGCGCCCGAGGTCATGGACAAATATCCGATGCAGCTTTCCGGCGGCCAGCAGCAGCGCGTGGCCATCGCCCGCGCGCTGGCGCTGGAACCCGAGGTCATGCTGTTCGACGAACCCACCTCGGCGCTGGATCCCGAGCTGGTCGGCGAAGTGCTGCGAGTCATGCAGGCGCTGGCCGAGGAAGGCCGCACCATGATCATCGTCACCCACGAAATGGGCTTCGCGCGCAGCGTCTCGAACCACGTCATGTTCCTGCACCAGGGCGTGGTCGAGGAAGAAGGGCCGCCCGCGCAGGTACTGGGCACGCCGCGCAGCCCGCGCCTGGCGCAGTTCCTGTCCGGCAGCCTGAAGTAGACGGGGCCGCGGCGCGGCATTGCGGCGTCCGGGCTGGCGATGCCTTGCGCTACGGCACCCCTGCACATGCAGGTTCACGCACGCCTCGGCAATGCAAACTCTGCGCTATATTGCAGACATTGATCACATCCAGGAATTCCACGTGATACGCGACATACTCAAGATGGGCGATCCGCGCCTGCTGCGCGTGGCCCAGCCGGTCACCCACTTCGGCAGCCGCGAGCTGCAGGCCCTGGTGGCCGACATGCTCGACACCATGCACTATGCGGGCGGCGTCGGCCTGGCCGCGCCGCAGATAGGCGTCGACCTGCAGCTGGTCGTCTTCGGCTTCGACTCCAGCACGCGCTACCCCGACGCGCCTCCGATCGAGCAGACCATACTGTGCAATCCGGTCATCACCCCCCTGTCCGACGAGCTGGAAGAAGGCTGGGAAGGCTGCCTGTCGGTGCCGGGCCTGCGCGGCGCCGTGCCGCGCCACACGCAGATCCGCTATACCGGCCGCGACCCGCAAGGCCAGACCATAGACCGCCGCGCCGAAGGCTTCCACGCACGCGTCGTGCAGCACGAATGCGACCACCTCATCGGCCGGCTCTATCCCTCGCGCATCCGCGACTTCTCGCAATTCGGCTACACCGAGATCGTGCAGCCCCAGGTGCAAGCCTAGGGCCTGAACACGCCGCCGCGCCGCGCACACCGGCGGCTTCGGCCGGCCAGGCCATGGCTGCGTCGCGAAAGGCCCCGAAGCAGGCGCGGCCAGCCCGCCGTTCACGCGAACAAATGGCTGAAGTCCCTGATGCGCCCTACATGCTCCAGGCCTTCGACCATTGCCACGATACGCGCGGCCTGTTCGGCACCGATCGTGGGCGCGGCCAACCGCTCGAATTTTTCCTGCATTTCATTCATGGAAAAGGGATTGCCGGGGCTGCCCTTGGCATGATGGATTTCGTGTTCATGCACCTGGCCGCCCACCGTGGCAATTTCCACCCTGGCCGCAAGCGCACCGGGATAGAGCGCGTTCAAGCGCGGCTCGGCGACGATCTCCACCTTTTCCAGCATCGCTTGCACCGCGGCGCTGCGTATGACGTCCGGCCGAAAGGCCTCGAGACCGGCGCGGCGCAGCGCCGCGCATACGGCAACGCAGTATGGCACGCTCAAGCGGGCCGCCATGGGATTGTCGATGCGGCGCCCCGAGAAATGCGACACCACGGTGTCGTATGTATATACAACGATTCTACGGATATCGGCCGGCCGCAGGCCGTGGTCGGCGACCAGCCGCAAGGTGGCCTCCATGGCGGTATGGCTGGCGCTCAGAGACGGAAAGGGCTTGGGCATATTGTTCAATATTTCCCATGCCATCGGGCCGCCGTCCAGGCCGCGCAGCAATTCCTGCATGCGCGGCGCGGCCGAATAGGCACTGGCATAGCCCTTGGGATTCTCGAGCATGTCGGGGGGAGCCGTGGCGCCCGCCCGGGCCAGCAGCGCGGAGAGCACTCCGTTAAAGGCGGATTTGCCGGGGTTGAGGCTTTTCGTGTAGTCGCCGAACTCGAGATAGGCCAGCAGGCCGGCCGCCTGGGTTCCGCTGAAACCCAGCGCATTCACGTGCTGGCCGGCGTCCAGCCCGTAGTTCTTGCCTGCCGCCGCGGCCGCGCCAAACGTACCATTAGTCGCCGTGCTGTGCCAATGCTCATAATGCGAGGGCATGACGGCCATGCCCACTCTTACGGCGATCTCGAACCCAAGCACGAAACTGGTGATGAAGTCGCGGCCGCTGCCATCGGCCTCTTCCGCGCTGGCCAGCGCCGCGGGAAGAATCACGCAGCTTGTGTGGGTCAGGGCGCCGGCGTGCAGGTCATCGAAGTCTATGCCGTGGCAGGCAACGCCATTGGCCAGCGCCGCAACAGGAGCCGACGTGCGCAAGCCGGAATGTATGACACCGGCATCGCCCTGCGCGCCCAGGTGCCGCGCCACTTGCAGGATGATCCGCACCCGTTCCGGATCTTCGGCATGCGTGCCCAGGGCGCAGCCCAGGGTATCCAGAACGGCCATCTTGGCGTGGTCGACCACGCGATCCGGCAGATCGGCATAACAAAGATTGGCGCAAAACGACGCCAGAACCTGTGTAGGTTTCATCGTAGACACATCCGTGTACTCCATACCGCTGCCATAACCGTGCCTTTGGGCACAGTGTCTGGCCGATTCATCCCTTCCTCAGCAGCGCGGTCAGGACATTGATGTCTTCCACTGTCTCCAGGTGCAGGACGGTGTCGATAATGCCTTGCGCATTTTCCGGGGGCAAGACCCCACGGGCATTGTCCTGGAACTTGAGTGCGAGTTCCTGTGTCGTCATGGCGCTGCCCGGATCGGGAGAATTGCTGCCTTTCGGATAAAGGCGCTCGTTGACAAAAACCTTGCCACGCGCAGAGACGGCAATACGGGCCGGGCGGCTGGCCGGATACTTGGCCAGCAGCTCGACATAATCCGGATGAGGCCGATGCCTGACTTTGCCCATCAGGCCGAGCACCGAGGGGCTGAACACGACCTCGGGGTCTTGCCAGGCCTTGCCGGGCGGTATGCCATGCGCGCCCACGGCCAGCCCATGCGCCAGGCTGAACTGCGCGTCGGACGGATGTTCGATCCGGCGGTTCAGCCAGACCGGCCGATCCACGAAGCCCTCGACCCAGGCTTCGATGTCGTCTATTTCCTCGGGTTTCAAGGCGTTTTCCGCCACGATTTCCGCCAGGGTATCGAGCAGCGTATGGAAAATCCTGCAGTGGGGATAAGGCTTGAAAACCTGATCCGGCGGAAACCGCCACTCCTCGCCCAGATCGTTCGTAATCGCCGCCGGCTCCCAGCGCGACGTACCTATGTAGCGGGCATATCCGAATTCGCGATCGTCCAGGATCCTGGAGTCGCCGCGGTGGCCCAGCTCTCCCATGGAGGCCGCCGTCAGCGCCGATTGCGCCAGCGTGCCGGCTAGCGAATACTTGATGGTCGCACTCGGGGCATGCTGGAACCAGGCGGCCTGCGAATTGACCGGCGAGATGCAAGCCGCAATGCCCAGCGCATGCGCCACGACATCCGTGGGCAGGCGCTTGAGCTGCGTTATGGCCGCGGTGGCGCCAAAAATGGCGCTGCTGTAGCCGAACACGGACGGTGGCGACACCTTGCCGTCTTTGACTGCGCGCAGGTTGTCCATGGCCTTGCCGAAGCGGTACGACATTTCGTGCGCAACGGCCATCGAGGCGATGAACTCCCTGCCCGTAGCGCCCAGGCTTTCCGCCACCGCCAATGCTCCGGGTAATACGAAAGGCGTGACATGTCCCGGCGGCAGGACGCCGTCGAAGTCGAGCGCATTGATCAGCTCTGCATTGGCAAAGGACGCCCCCGCTATCGAAGTACGGTCGCCGGTGCCGATGACCGTGGCTGCCGGCGTTGCCCCACCCATCTGCAAGCCATGCGCGATGCCTATGCGTCCTTTGGGCGCATCCACGCCCGCCAGCGCGCAACCCAGGGAATCCAGAATGATGCGCTTGCACTCATCGATTACGGCGCCCGGCAGTGATTCGTAGCGGGTTTGCGTCGTGAACTCGGCGAGCCGATCCACAATCGTGCCCCGCCGCGGCTCGCCCTGCCCCTGCGGGCCGGCATCGAGGGTTCCGGCTTCATGTGTGCGGTTATCCAATGTCGGCCTCATCTTCTCGTCCTGCGTGGTAGGCTCAATTGGCGTGGGCACCCGAGAGCTTGACGATTTCCTTGTACTTGAGCTGCTCGCTCTTCATGAAGGCCGCGAACTCGGAAGGCGTGCTCGGGACGGTCTCCGCAAACAGCAGGGCGAACTTGGATTTGACCGTGGGCGAGCCTAAGGCATGCACCGCCGCCGCATTTATCTTCTTGACTTCATCGGGCGACAGGCCGGCGGGCCCGACCAGCCCCCACCACGTATAGATTTCAAAACCGGGCAGTGTGTCCGCCACAGGGGGCACATCCGGTAGAAAATGGCTGCGCTGCAAGGTCGTGACCGCGATCGGCTTGAGCAGGCCGGCCTGGATATTCGCGGCCGCGGTCGCCAGGTTGTCGAAACTGAAATCGGTCTGGCCGCCGAGCAGCGCCGTCTCGGCCGGGTGGCTGCCGTTGAACGGGATATGCTGGGCCTTGATGCCTGTACGCGCGTTGAACAATGCCCCCGCCAAGTGGCCGCCGGAGCCGTTTCCGCCACTGCCGAAGTTGAGCTTGCCCGGATGCGCCTTGCCGTAGGCGATCAAGTCGGCCACGGTATTGATATGCAGCTTGTCCGCGGTTTCCTTTTTCATGACCAGCACGTTGGGAACCCTGAGCATCTGGGAAATAGGCGTGAAATCCTTGTTCGGATCGAATGGCAGATGTGAATAGAGCCACATGTTCACGCCGTGAGTCGGCGTGGACGCCACCCCCAGCGTGCGGCCGTCCGGCTTGGCCTGGGCCACCGCGGTCATGCCGATATTCGCCGCGGCGCCCGGGCGGTCTTCGACAATGATCGGGCCGAGCTCGTCCTTCATGGCTTCGGCCAGAATCCGGGTCGTCAGATCGACCGGCCCCCCGGCCGCATAGGGCACGATGATGCGGGTGACGCCGCCGCGCGCGGCGGCGACGGGCGGCGCGAACACCATGCAACACAAAGCCAAGGCCGCCACCGAACGCAACGCATGCGCATAGATGAGATGTGCCTTGCTTTGCTGGACGAATTTCATATTCACCGCCAATCTCCTCGATAGTTTTGGAAGCCTTCATGGGCCCGGGCATTCCGGGCTCGGATGCGTCCAGGCCGCCCAGGACATCAGACGCGGCACGGAGGTATCCGGAGAGCCGGGACATGGCTATTCCGCCATCAAAACTGCCCCGGGGAAAATTACGTTGGCAGATTATGTTCGGTATGATTTGATAGGTAAATTCCTAAAAAAATAATGGCTCAATACGAAAATAGTATGGAGTTGGCATGGTCAATTTCCGCCTCATCCGGCACTTGTTCCTCTTTCTCGCCGTCGCCGAAGAGCTGCACTTCGGCCGTGCGGCAAAACGCCTCGGCATGTCGCAACCGCCCTTGTCCGAGCAGATCCGCGTGCTCGAGAACGCCCTACGGGTCAGGCTCTTCGTACGCACCCCGAAAGGAGTGCAGCTGACCCCAGTGGGTACGGCCATCCTGCCCGCGGTAAGCCGCTTCGCCGAACAATTGGAACGGCTGGAGTCCGCGGTGCGCGAAGCGGTAGCGGGGCGTACGGGCGTGCTCACCATCGGCGCCATTGCCTCATCGATGCTCGACTACCTGCCGCCGCTGGTCGAGCGCATCAAGGCCGCGCACCCGCAACTCACGATTTCCGTGAAAGAGATCGACAGCGCCGAAGCCGTGCCGGCGCTCGAGGCGGGAGACATCGATCTGGCCTTCGCTCGGCTGGAAGGAGATCCCAGCCCTACGATCCGATCCATTCCCATGGTGGAAGACCGATTGGCCGTAGCATTGCCGCGCGGGCACGGAATGGCGGCGTCCGAGAACGTGAAACTGGGTCAGCTCGCCGAGGAAGATTTCGTCATGTTCTCGCGCCGCCTGAGCCCCATCTATTTCGACAACGTCACGGCAGCCTGCCGCGCCAACGGCTTTTCCCCGCGGATATTGCACGAGGTTCGTTCCGTCGCGTCGCAAATCGCCTTCGTGAGCTGCGGCCAGGGGGTCGCGCTGGTTCCATACAGCCTGAGGAAGCTGGCTCCCCAAAACGTGGCCGTGCGGCCGCTGAAGGAAGAGATCCGCGTCGTCACGACGGCTATGGCCTGGAGCGCGGTAGGGGATAATGCTCTGGTTCAGACCATATTGTCCGATCTGGGTATTGAAACCTGAGCCTGGCTGGCGCCGAAGCCCGCCACGCAGTCCAGCCCGGGCGGATACGCCACCCATGAAACTGCCGTATACTGCCGCCGGCCGTATTGAGGAATCGAACGCATGAGCGACATCCCCCCCAGATACTTGAACATCCTGCTGATCGTGGTCGGCTGGGTGGTGGCGCGCACGGCCGCGCGGCTCAGCAAAGTCCCTCAGGAGTCCCGGCCCGCCCTGCTGCGCGGCCAAATCGGCACCATCCTGCAGATGGTCGCCATCCTGGCCGGCTTGACGCTGCTGATCCTGGGGGTCGTGCGCTCGTTCTAGGCGCCCGTCACCTCCAGGCCTGCGTTTCTTATCAGGCGTCCGGCGCTTCCGGGCGCCTGCACCTTTCCAGACGCCCATCCGAGCCGGGCCGCACGCCTGCTGCGCCGCCAATACACTTCTTCCGTCTTTTCTTCCGCCCTTGCGGCGTCCGCCGCCGCACCTCCTTGTTTCAACAGACGAAACAACTCGATTATATTTTCGCTCCGCAGCGCCCCAGGCTTTATCAATGGGAAATTCGGTGGCTAACTACGCGCGTCCTCAGTCTCATTTCGTTGAACGAAACATTCCGCTCGGAGCCGAACCGTGATCGCTGACGCCGCCACGCCCGCAAGACCGCAGAAAAAGATGCTGCACCCGGTCGCCATCATGCTGCTCATCATGCTGTTTGCCATGGCGCTGACCTACATGCTGGACTCAGGCATGTTCCAGCGCGCCGGCAAGCTGGTAGTCGCCGGCACCTACCACGTGCTGCCCAAGGAAAGGCACCTGAGCGACCTGCTGTACAGCCCGCCACATGGCAAGAGCGCCGCGCCGGCCAGCCTGGTCTCGACCCTGGCCGCAATACCCAAAGGCCTGAGCCAGTCCGCCGACCTGATCTTCATGGTGATGATCATCGGCGGCATGTTCGGCATCATCCGCAAGAGCCGCGCCATCGATGCCGGCATAGACCGGCTGCTGGAGGTGACCCGCGGCAACGTCTACTGGCTGACGCCGCTGCTGATGATCGCGCTGGCCTGCGGCAGCACCTTCCTGGGCCTGATCTCCGAATACCTGGTGCTGATCCCGGTGGTCGTGCTGCTGGCCGAGCGGCTGGAGCTGCCGCCGCTGTTCGGCGTCGGCCTGGTGCTGATCGCGGCCAAGATCGGCTATATCGCCTCCATCACCAATCCGCTGGCCCTGAACATCACCCAGCCGCTGCTGGCACTGCCCGCCCTGAACGGCGTCGGCCTGCGCGTCTTCGTCTTCTGCCTGTACCTCGCCCTGGGCATCGGCTACATGCTGTTCCAGGTACGGAAGATGAACGCGGCCAGGCGCTCGGCCGGGGGGCATGTTGCCGCCCCCGGGAGGGAGGCCGCCCAGCGGCGGGAAGGCCCGGCGCCTGCAAGGGCCGCCGCCGGCACGCGCCTGGCGGGGCGGCACCTGGCCCTGCTCTGCGTGCTGGGTGCCAGCATCGTCGCGCTGATCTACGGCGTGAACCGCTACAACTGGCACTCCAAGGATCTGAGCACCTTCTACCTGGCGGTGGCCATCGTGTCGGCGCTGATCGCCGGCCTGCCGCTGCGCGACTCCTGCGATGCCTTCCTGGAAGGCATGAAGGGCATGGTGCTGGCGGGCCTGCTGATCGGCCTGGCCGCCGCCATCAACATCGTGCTCAGGGACAGCATGGTGCTGGACACCGTGATCTACAAGCTGTCGTCCCTGGCCGACGGCCACTCCACCACCTTCGCCGCGCAGGGCATGATGTTCGTCGAGATGATACTGGACGTGCTGGTGCCCTCGACCTCGGGCAAGGCGGCCATGAGCATCCCCATCCTCGGCCCCATCGGCCAGCTCGCCGGCATAGGCAAGCAGTCCATCGTACAGGCCTTCCTGTTCGGCAACGGCCTGACCAATATGATCACGCCCACCTCGGGCATGCTGCTGGCATTCCTGGCCGCCGGCAAGGTGAACCTGCTGGAATGGCTGAAATTCATCCTGCCGCTGTTCGTGCTGCTGGCCGTCCTGTCGCTGGCGATCATGGCCTACGCCATTTCCGTGGGCTACTGAAATAAGCGGCAGCGCCGGCCCATGCCGGCCGCCGGCTGCACAACCCGCAAGCGCCTCTCGCGTGCAACCGCCCGGGCGTGCCGCGGCAGCGCCGCGCCGCTTCCCGCATCTATCCGGACATACTGCCATGACCGAAACCCAAGCCCCCTATACCCTGCAGGCTCCTGAAGGGCCGGCCATTCCGCTGATATTCGACTCGCCCCACAGCAGCCGGCATTTTCCCGCGACGGTGCCGGTACGCGCCAGCCGCGCGCAGCTGGACACCGGCTGGGACGCCTGGGTGGACGAACTCTGGAGCGGCGCGCTGGCCGAAGGCGCGCACATCCTGGCCGCGGGCTTTCATCGCGGCTACATCGACGCCAACCGCAACGTGCGCGACATCGACGTCGAGCTGCTGGCGCAGCCCTGGCCCGGGCCGATACAGGCCAGCGCCAAGACCCGGGCGGGCATGGGGCTGATCCGCCGCTACGCCCTGCCGGGCGTGCCGGTCTACGACGGGCCGCTGGACGTCGCCGAGGTGCGCCACCGCATCGACCACTACTACCAGCCCTACCATGCGTGCTTGAAAAACCTGCTGGACGAAGCCCATGCGCGCCACGGCGTGGTCTGGCACATCGACTGCCATTCCATGAAGTCGGTGGGCAACGCCATGAACACCGATGCCGGCGCGGCGCGCCCCGACGTGGTGATCGGCGACTACGACCACAGCACGGCGCCGCGCGAATTCATCGAATGGCTGGCCGGGCAGTTCCGCGACCTGGGCTACCAGGCGGCGATCAACCAGCCCTACAAGGGCGCCGAGCTGATCCGCGCCTACAGCGACCCGGCGGCACGCCGCTACAGCCTGCAGATCGAGCTGAACCGCCGCCTGTACATGGACGAACAGCGCTTCGAAAAACATACGGGCTTTGCCGCTTTGCAGGTTAACCTACACGAAATAGCACGCCGCATCGCGGCCCGTATAAAACAGGGCTGAAGACGGGACGGCGCGCCCGCCCCGCCTCTCGAGACGCCATGCACGCATCGTGACCGACTACACCGTTTCCGCCGTCGACGAAGCCCTGGCCCTGCTGCTGCGCATCGCGCAGTCGCCCGGGCTGGGCGTCACCGAACTGGCCCGCGACAGCCACAATACCAAGGCCCGCGCCTTCCGCCTGCTGTATACGCTCGAGCGCCGCGGCCTGGTGCGCAAGCAAGGCCCCCAGGGCCTGTACTTTCTGGGCAACAAGGCCTTGTACCTGGGGCTGTCGGCACAAGAGCAGACGCGCCTGGTGGGCCTGGTGCGCCCCCACCTGAGAGAACTCGGCCGCCTGTTCGGCGAGAACGTGCAGATGCGGGTGCGCGACGGCCTCGAAACCCTGTGCATCGCGCGCTGGGACACCGTCGACCCCGATCGCGTGCACAACGACGTTAGCGTGCGCCGCCCCCTGCACGTGGGCGCCTCGGGCAAGGTACTGCTGGCCCACAGCCCGCCGGACGTACTGGAAGCCCTGCTGAGCCAGCCGCTGGCGGCGCGCACGCCCGACACCCTGGTGCGGCGCAGCCAGATCACGCGCGAGCTGGCCCGCATACGCGCCAACGGCTACTCCATCTCGCGCGGGGAAAACACGCCCGGCGCAACCGCCGTGGCGGTGCCCATCTGGAATCGCGACAAAGAAGTGCTGGCCTCGCTCAGCGTGGCCGGCCCGGGCCGGCGCTTCTCGAACGAACGCACCCAGGCCATCAAGAACAAGCTGCTGGAAAGCGCGCAGGTGATTTCCGCGCTGTGCTGAGATGCGCGCGGCATCGCGCGCCGTTATGCCTGTTTATTGCAAAGGCCTGCCTGCTGCCAGGCTAGTTAGGCACTTGCCCGCCGCTGGCCAGCGTATTGGCCAGCTGTGTGTTCTTGATCCGGATCCACTTGGGGATCAGGAACGCATCCACGATCACCCAGATGCCCAGGATCATCAACAGCACGGCGCCTATTCCCACCGCGGCCAGCGCCGAGCCGACGATGAGCAAGGCGATCATGCCGACCGCGCTGCCGGTCTTGCCGACATAAAAGCGGTGGCCGCCCAGGCCGCCCAGAAAGAACCAGAGCAGGTAAGCCACCAACAGGCTCTTCTTGTTGGCGTCGTAGAGCATGGTCACGGCGGCGGGGTTGTTGTTGTCCACGGCAAACTCCCTTTCCTTGTCGATTTGATGACGATTCTATCCTTCCGGGCTCCCGCTTGCACGAAGCTCACGCCGTGCCTATTATTTGGTAAAACATGCGGGTCATTGCCATGACAGCTTCCAGCTCTATCGCCTATATCGCCAACCAAGAGGGCCTGGACTCCCAGGCGCTGCTGTCGGCCGCGGCCGCGCAATGGCGCGCGGCGGGCCTCAAGGCCGTCGGGGTGGTCGCGGAAAACAACGACGTCGAAGGGGCATGCAGCGCGGGCTTCCTGCGCGATCTCGCCTCGGGCGAAAGGTTCTCCATCCAGCTGGATGCGCCGCCAGCCGGCACCACGTGCCATCTCGACACGGCCGGCATGGAAGGCGCCGGCATGGGCCTGCTGGCCCAGATACCGGATGCCGACGTGATCATCTTCAGTAAGTTCGGCAAGATGGAAGCCGCGCGGCAAGGCCTCTGGGCCGCTTTTGCCGCGGCCGTCGCGGCCGGCAAGCCGCTGCTGACCACCGTGTCGCCGCGGCACATGCAGGCCTGGAACGCCTACGCCCCCGCAGCACTGCGGCTGGAAGGCGAGCCGGCGGCGATTGCGCAGTGGTGGCATGCCGTCCGGGCCGCAGCGGCATGAGGCGCTAGGCCGCTACTCGCGCCACGCGCATATCTATGTGGATATCAGCATAAGGGCAGCACAGGGCGCCGGACTCGGCACGGCTCGATCAGGCCCAGCTCTACCAGCGCCGCCGCATCCTCATGAACGCGCTTCACGTCGCGCGACTACAGGCGCCCCATAGCAAGAAGGGCCACCCCTAGGGGTGGCCCTTCTTGCTTCTTTGGTGCCGCTTGCCGGATTCGAACTGGCGACCTTTTCATTACGAATGAACTGCTCTACCAACTGAGCTAAAGCGGCGAAACCTGTAAGCCGTCCGAACCGTGTTTCGTACTGCCTCGGCCACGACCTGAAGAGTCGAGCATTCTAGCAGCTTTCGCGTCTGTTGGAAAATTGCGGCCGTATCCAATATCGGACGAGTCTGAACGTGGCTGCGTGATTCCAGCATCAGATGAGTCTGAGCGAGCCTGCGTGATTCCAACATCAGGCGATATCTGAGCGCGGGGGATCGACCTAAGGTCATCGGGGGACGATCTTGAGCCCACGCGACGACGGACTCACCAGCCTGCCAGCCTGCGCACCCCGGGCCACTACCGCGCGCGACCCAACAGTCGCCTGACCCTGTCCGGCGGTCAGTACACGCTTTCGTACACGGCCAGCGCGTCCTGCTCGGTGACTTCGCGCGGGTTATTGATGAGCAGGCGCGTTTGCTTCATGGCGTCTGCGGCGAGCATGGGCAGATCGCCCTTGGGAACGCCGTGATCGCGCAAACGCAAGGGCAGCCCGGTCTTGGCGACGAGCTCGCGCAACGTCCGCAACAACTCCGTGGCCTGGGCCTGATCATCGCCAGCGGCCGCCGGCAGCAGTTCGCGCGCCAGCTGCGCATATTGCGCTGCCGCCGCGGGCAGGTTGAACTCGAGCACCGGCAGCAGCACCAAGGCATTGGTCAGGCCGTGCGGCAGATGGTAATTGCCCCCCAGCGGATAGGCCAGCGCATGCACGGCGGCGACAGGGGCATTGGCGAAGGCCTGCCCGGCCAGCATCGAGCCCAGCAGCATGGCCTGGCGCGCGCCCGCGTCCTGGCCGTTGGTGCACACCCGCACCAGATTGCCCATCAGCAGGCGCAGGGCAAGAACGGCAAGATGATCCGACAAAGGATTCTTCAGGCGCTTGCTGGTGTAGGCTTCGATGGCGTGAACCATCGCGTCTATGCCTGTGGCGGCCGTGATGTGCGCCGGCAGGCCCAGAGTTAGCTCGGCATCGAGCACGGCCATGTCGGCATAAAGCTGCCGCGCCACGATACCGCTTTTCGTCGTGCTGCCCGTGGTAACAATAGAGATGGGAGTCACCTCCGATCCGGTACCCGCCGTGGTCGGAATCAGCACCAGCGGCAGGCGGGCGCCTTCGACCTTGTCCACCCCGTACATTTGCTCCAGGGGTTGCTTGCTGCCCAAGAGAATCGCCACCAGCTTCGCCACGTCCATGGACGAACCGCCGCCAAAGCCGACGACGACGTCGGCGCCTTGCGCCCTGGCCCGCGCACTGATGGCCAACACCACCTCTTGGGGAGGATCCGCCTGGACGTCGCTGATGACGTCGACCTGCCAGCCACTGCTATTCAGGCTGGACAGCGCCGCATCGAGCAGCCCCATACGCAGCAGCGGGGCATCGGTGATCACGCACACCCGGCCCCTGGCAAAGCGCTGCGACAGCAGTTCGCCCAGACGGCGGGCGGCCCCGGCTTCGACCACGATGTGGGGTACAGTCTGAAAATTGAATGCGTTCATGCCGCTGCTCCGTCTTACTGGCACTCGGGCCATTGCATATCAAAGCCACGCAGCGCCTCGTACTGTTCGGCTAGCTGCATTACACCACGGTCGTCGAAACGCTGGCCGATGATTTGCATACCTATCGGCAAGCCCCGCTCGTCGAAGCCCGCGCACACGCAGCCCACAGGCTGCCCCGTCTGATTGAACATCCCACAATAGGATGTCAAACGATAGATGTCATCATCGTCGGGCGCATTACTCTCGGCGGCCCAATTCACCTTGTTCACGACAGGCGCAAGGACATAATCATACGCGGCGGTAGCCCGCACAACCTCGGCCTTGGCCACGTCGACGGCTTGGATAGCAGCCTGATAGTCCAGCGCGGTGAGCCGGCGCGCCCGTTCCGCGAACTCCAACAGGGGCAGATAGCTCAGATCGCGCTGCTCCTGGCTCATCGCCTCGAAACGCGCCAGCATCGTGGTAGCCGACATCTGCGCCAGCGGAACCAGAACATCCACGTTCAACAGTGCAGACATCTCTTCGACCTGTGCACCCGCACGGGCAAGCGTCTCGGCAGCGTTGCGAACAGCCGCAACAACGGCCGGTTCCGCCTTGTTGCCATAGCCGACATCCAGTAGCAAGCCGACGCGCAGTCCCTTGGGTTCGCGCCATCCCGGCACACCCGCGGCCAGCGCAGGGAAGCTTCCATAATCGCGCTTGTCTGTGCCTGCAAGGACATGCAGCATCGCTGCTAGATCTCGCGCGCTACGAGCCATAGGCCCTGCTTCGCGCACGGCAACCACAGGTAGATGAGGCACAAGGCCGTGCGTCGGCTTCAGGGACGCCAAACCGCACAAACTGGCGGGGAAGCGCACGGAGCCCGCTATATCGGTACCCACACTCAGGGCCCCCAACCCAGCTGCCAGGGCAGCCCCGGCGCCGCTCGACGACCCGCCTGTGTTAAACGCGGGGTTCCAGGGGTTGCGAGTGACTCCGAACGCCGTGCTGACACCGGATCCGAACATACCATGATCAGGCATTGTGGTTTTGGCAAACAGCACAGCGCCCGCCTCGCGCAGCCGCGCCGCCGGGGGAGCATCCTGCGCGGAAACGATTTTACGCAGGGCCCTGGAACCGACCTGCATGGGCGCACCCTTCATGGCAATACTGTCTTTGATGGAAACCGGTACTCCGTCCAGCAGACCCAACGGTTGCCCCTCTTTCCATCGGCGCTCGGATACTAGGGCTTCCTGTCTGGCCGACTCCTGGGCGATATGGAAAAACATATTGAACCGGGGATTGAGGCGCTCTGTGCGGGACAGCACCGCGTCCAAAACCTCGACTGGACTGAAATCGCCCCGCCGGTAACCCGCCACCAGATCAGTCGCGTTCAAGTGACATAGGGATTCAGATGATTGTGCAGACATAGAATGCTCCATTACGAAATTCGTGTGCCCTGCCCAGCTCGACAACTGGCTTGGCTTCAGACGCGGATGATGTCACCCACCCCTGCCTCCATCAACTGCGCAGTGCAAGCCTGCGGGGCCTTCTTGTCAGTGATTAGTGTCGAAATACGGTCGCAGGCACAAACCTGTATACGGCTGAAGTTGCCAAGCTTGCTATGATCAGCCAGAACAACTACCCGCTCGGCGTTTTCACACATGGTGCTGGCCAGATCAGCCTCTTCCAGATCGAAGTTCATCGCCCCTTCGTTCGGATTGATGGCAACTGGGGAAAAAAATGCGATCTGCGGCCTGAACCGACGTAATTGGCTATTTGTGATCTCGCCATACGTGCCAGGAACATCCGAGCCCAGGCGTCCGCCCAATAAAATGACGTCGCTAGCACCGCCTTCATGCACCGTGGCGGCCAGGCCCAGGGAGTTTGTCAGGATTTTGACCCCGAGTACGCTCGCCAGGAACTGCGCGAAGGCCAGTGTGGTCGTGCCGGCATCGACCGATATCAACATGCCTGGCTCAACCAGTCGGGCGGCGGCAGCGCCGATGCGCCGTTTTGCTTCAGAGTTGGCGCTTACCCGATTTTTGAAGGCTGGCTCGGCATCTTCAGCGCGAGTGAAGCCGCCGTGCACTCGCCTGAGACGTCCCTGGGATTCAAGCTGGACAATGTCCCGGCGCAGTGTTTCGCGCGAAACACCGAACTCTTCGCACAAATTGGCCACACTGACCTGTTCTCGTGTAGCGAGGAGCGACAAGATGCGATGATGACGGTCTTTGGCCCACACGTCTATTCTCTCCGAAAACGTTGAATCAATTTCGAGCGATCAGATGCGACACTGCGTAGCCGCATCAAAAATATGCAGATCCCGCTCGCTCACACGAGCATGAATATCTGCCGCCCCGACCTCGACGTCAGGAGCGACCGCCACAGAAAACTGGCCACCACCACTGCTTGTTGCATGCAGCAGCCGGGTTCCACCCAAATCTTCCGACAGATCCAGTTTGGCCTGGAAGACGCCAACGCCGTGATGAGCATCGGAGACAAGCCGGAAGGCATCTGGGCGAACCCCCAGCACTATGGACGACTCGGCATAAGCCGCGAGGCGACGCGTAAGCGGAATCTCCACGCCGTTGTCCAGATGCAAGCGGCTCCCGCCTTCAACCACCTTACCGGCAAAGAAATTCATGGGTAAAGAACCCACGAAACCCGCCGTGAACAATGTTCGAGGCTGGTTATAGACTTCGGAGGGACTCCCAACCTGCTCCACCACGCCGGCATTCATCAAAACGAGCTGGGTCGCCAACGACATTGCTTCGATCTGATCGTGCGTCACCAGCACTGATGTGGCGTTCAAGCGCATATGCAGGCGCTTCAATTCCATGCGCATTTGATTTCTTAGTTTCGCATCAAGATTGGATAGAGGCTCGTCGAAGAGAAACACCTTCGGCTCGCGAATAATGGCACGGCCCATCGCAACGCGCTGGCGCTGCCCGCCGCTGAGTTGCCCGGGCCGCCTTTCGAGCAGGGTATCTAATCCGAGTATCGATGCCACTTCCTTGACTTTAGCTTCGATCTCGGTTTTTTTTGCCTTGGCCAACTTCAGGCCGTAGGAAAGATTCTCTCGAACCGACATGTGCGGATACAAAGCATAGTTCTGGAAAACCATGGCTATCCCACGGTTCCGCGGCTCAACGTCATTGATGACACGCCCGTCTATGGAAATTTCGCCACCGCTGATTTTCTCGAGACCCGCGATCATCCGCAGCAGTGTGGACTTTCCGCAGCCGCTCGGGCCAAGAATCACGACGAAGTCGCCTGGCGCGAAGCTCAGATTGACATCGTGGATGACCTTTACGTCGTCGTAGGACTTGTCGACGCCTCGAATATCTACCATTCCCATCTGAAAACCCCTTTATTTATTTTTCGGCGTCCACAAGCCCTTTGACGAACCAGCGCTGCAGAATAAGCACTATCGTCACCGGAGGGATACTTATCAGCAGGGCACGCGCCATGGCGGTATTCCAATGCGGCACGGAATCCGACACACCCGGCAGGCTCTTTGCCAAGCCAACCACCGCAGTAGTCATATTCGGTTCGGTAATAATCAACATGGGCCACAGGTACTGGTTCCAGCCGAACACGAATAGAATCACCGTCAAGGCAATAACATTGGTTCTCGACAAGGGCCACAATATGTCTCGTGCGAAGTGGATCGGGCCCGCCCCGTCGATCTTCGCTGCCTCGAGCAGTTCGTCCGGCACCGTCAAGAACAATTGGCGAAACAGAAACGTCCCAGTTGCGGAGGCGGCCAAAGGAAGAATCAAGCCAGTGTATGTGTCCAGCAGATTCCACTCGAGATGAACCTTGAGCACACCCCCCAGCAGCCAGTTGAGAGGGGCGAAAACATTGGCCGCCAACTCATAGGTCGGAACAATGCGCACCTCTACCGGCAGCATCAGGGTACTGAATATGAGCCAGAATGCGAGTACGCGGAAGCGGAACCGGAAGTATGTAACCGCAAATGCGGCTATAAACGATACCGCTATCTTGACTATTGTGATGCCAAGCGCCAGAACCAGCGAGTTGAACAACTGGCGCGCAAAATTCGGCGTACGTATGGCCTCTTGTAAATTATCGAATAATTCCTTGCCAGGCATTAACGGCATGGGAATTTTCAATACATCGTCAAGCGAATGCGTGGACGCCACGATCGCGTAATAAAGAGGCAGACACATTGCTATCGCCCCGAGCAAGAGCATCAGGTGACAGAAAGCGTCAAACCAGGGAGAGCGTTCGACCATTTACTTTCCTGAGTATTTTATTTTTTTCTCGATGTAGCGGAACTGCACGAATGTCAAGCCAACCACCAGCAGCATCAGAATGACCGACTGGGCTGACGAGCCACCGAGATCCTGAGCCACGAACCCATCGTGATACACCCTGTACACCATGATGTCGGTAGCGCCCGCCGGCCCACCTTGAGTAAGCGAGTCGATAATCGGAAAGGTATCGAAAAATGAATGTATGACATTTATGACCAAGAGAAAGAAAGTAATGGGCGCCATCAAGGGAAAGATAATGGTGAACAGCCTCTTGATCGGCCCGGCTCCATCAATTGCGGCGGCCTCTATCAGGGATTTTGGCACGGCCTGCAAAGAGGCCAGGAAGAATACAAAGTTGTAGGTCACTTGCTTCCAGGACGCGGCAACAATCACCAGGAACATTGCATCGTTGCCGTTGAGCAGAGGATCCCAGTTGAAGCCGAACTGGCGCATCATCAGTGCAATGGCGCCGTAGGTCGGGTGGAAAAGAAACAGCCAGAGCACGCCCGCCACAACAGGCGAAATAGCATAGGGCCAAAGCAGCAGCATCTTGTAACCGCGCTTGCCGCGGATGACATGATTGACGAACACAGCGAATGCCAGGCCTGCAATCATGGATAGGGACGTCGAGCCGGCGCTGAATATTATGGTTCGCCAGACCGAATTCATATATTCAGGGCGCGACAGCACGTCCTTGAAATTCTGCAACCCGACAAAAATCGAACTCTGACCGAACGGGTCGGTAAGCATGAACGCCTGGAAAAATGCCTCGATGGCCGGCAATATCGCAAATACCGAAAGCACCAGCAGCTGAGGCAGCAGGAATAAGGCTACCAACCAAGGGTAGCCCTCAAAGTGAGCTCGTTTAATCATGCGTATTTTTGTTTATATGGAAAATAAGCCTATTTCCCGGTAGCTTGATATTGCTGTTGAAACCTTTCAAGAAATTCGTTACCACGGCGTACGGCACTGTCCATAGCCTGCTTTGCGGTTTTCTTGCCAGCCCAAACGGACTCAAGCTCTTCATCCAATACAGCATTAATTTGAGCGGCGTTTCCGAGCCGGATTGTCATGGAGGCCCTGGTGGGAGTCGCGCGAGTCAATTCCTTTATGGCCACTTCTTGATCCGGATGTTCTTTGTAATATCCGTCGGCTTCCAGCGACTTGTAGGCGCTGTTGGTCAACGGAATATACCCAGTGTCCTTGTGCCATTTGATCTGTTGCTCGGGCTTGGCTAGAAACGCCAGAAATGCCGCTACGCCCTTGTAATCTTCGGCTTTATGCCCCTTCAGCACCCATATGGTGCCCCCACCGATCAGGTTGTTCTGCAGCTTGATATTGGGCTCATGCGGAACGGGTGCGGCCGCAAATTTGAAGTGCGCGCCTTTTTTCAAGAAGGCATATACCGCCGAGGATTGGATCATCATGCCGCAGCGCTTGGACAAGAATGCGGGAATTGCGCTGCCACCCGCACGCCCAGCATACATATAGCGCCCGTCTTTGATCCACTTGGCGATGCGTTCGATATGCTTGATGACGAATGGATTGTTGAACACCAAGCGCGTGTCGATCCCGTCGAGGCCGTTATTACGAGTTGCCTCCAGTACATTGTGCATGATCGAATAATTGTCTACATGCACCCAGGTTTGCCAGCCTACCGTAAGGCCGCAGACCATGCCGGAAGCACGCAGCTTGGCCGCATCTGCACCGACCTCGTCCCAGGTTTCGGGTGGGCTGGCGATGCCGGCCTTCTTAAAGGCTTCTTTGTTGTACCAAAGAACTAGCGTGGAAACGCTGAACGGCCACGACAGCAATTTGCCGTCGGCAGATCGATAATAGTTCAGAATGGGCTGAACGTAATCGTTCCAGTTAATGTGATAGCCAGCCTTGGCCATAAGACCTTGTACCGGCACGATGGCACCCGACGAAATCATGGTCTGCGTAGACGCGCCAATAGCAACCAGCATATGCGGCTGCTTTTTCGCCCGGAATGCCGCTATAGCGTTATTCAGAGTTTCCGCATACGAACCTCGGGCCGATCGCACGACTTTGTACTTGGTCTGGGATGCGTTGAATGCATCAACCTGGGCGGCCACCGCATCATCCAGGGCACCTAGTCCAGGATGCCAGAACTGGATTTCCAGCGGCGCCGCATGGATCTGCTGTGCCGCGAGCAGTACTGCGGCACCCGCCATCAGCGACAACTGTTTTATTTTTAACATGGGGCTATCCTCCATTAGTGGAAAGAAAAATCAGGCGGCGTCCAAAGCCGAGGCACATCAGGAGCCACTGACCGATGCATTGACCGGGTCACGCACAACCATGCCATTGGGGCTTGCACACATGCCGGTCAGCTCTCGTCGGGAACTGTCCATCTGCCAACTCAGTAACCGCTGTGCACAGTCAAGCATGACACGGGCATAACTGCTGTCGGCGGCTACGTTATCGAGGCATCCGGGGTCGGATCGCAGGTCGTAAAGCAGCGGTGGCAGTGCCGAAAAATGGATATAAAGAAAGTTTTGCAGGCGCAGCGCGACAACCCCGCAGCGGTCCATGGGCAAACCCAGCATCGTTTCAGCCCCGGGAACCCAGGTATCGCGGTAGTCGTACTCCCAATGAGCGGCATCACGCCAGTTCGAGTCCGTGCGTCCACGTAAAAAACCGAGTAGCGTATGGCCATCGCATTGGCGCGGCACGGCCGCCCCGACCCAATCGAGAATGGTCGGCATGATGTCGACCGCTTCGGTGAACTGCCGTATCTGTGTTCCGCGAGTGGCGTCGGCTGCGTTTGCGGGATCGCGTACGATTAATGGAATGTGGTACGACTGCTCGAAGGGGCACTCTTTACCCAGTAGCCAATGATCGCCAAGCTGCTCACCATGGTCGGAGGTCACCACAACAAGAGTATGGTCGTACAGCCCCCACTCTTTGAGCTTGGCGATAAGGCGCCCCAGTTGCGCATCCACCTCGGTCACCATGCCATAGTACGTGGCCCGCAACTGGGCGAGATCCGAGTCCGACATATCTTTGACCAGCCCTTCGCCATCGCGCCAATAGTGTGCCGCCCGAGTGCGCCGCAGGCATGTGTCAATCAAGGGATGGCTCGCCGCCTCTTGCTCTGCCGTTGCCTTGCGCAGGGGTTTGGCCATGTCGGCCGGGTTGTACATCTCGTTGTAGGGCGCGCTCGCAATGAACGGCGGGTGCGGCTTGATGTATGCTGCGTGCGCAAACCAGGACTGCTCGCGCCTTACCGAAATAAACCGCAGGAGCGCATCCGTCAAAAATGCCGAAATACTGTGCTCGGCCTTGAACTGCGCGGCAGCCCGCGTAGGGCCTTCACCTGGCATCCGGGTGGCGGGCCTGTAGGCTGCTTGCACATCCGTGCCAAAAGCGTAACCCTGCTCTTCCAGGTATGCCAGCCAAGGCGAGGGAACATCCGTCAAGAGGAGCTCGGGGAAAAACCCGGGCAGCACACTTTCATAAGAATGCATCGCCGGGTTATTAGCTCCCAGGCCGCGCGGATCAAGCGTCGTGTCGGTATAGCCGAAAAGCGCAGGCACATAGCCCGCGTTGGACATCTCCACGGCGATGTTGGTGAATTCTGCGGCTAGTGGTGTGCCGTTGCGCTTGACGCCATGATTATGCTGATACATGCCCGTCAGCAATGAGGCGCGCGCAGGAGCGCATGGCGCACATTGCCCGAAGTGCCGCTGAAACACCAACGCATCGGCAGCAAGCGCATCCAGATGTGGTGTCTTTGCCAGCGAGCCGGCCATTGCCCCGAGCGCATCAGCTCGCCAATGATCCAGCACAACAAAAAGCACATTTCTCGGAGCAGGCGATGATGGCATGTTCGAAGATCTATTATGGCATTACATACTACCCATAATAGCACATAAACACATTTAAACAATATATAGAAATCTCGCATTTGGCTTCTGGCATCAGCTGTGGCTGCGCTCAAAACTATGCTATTTCATGAAGATTGAGCCTTATGGCCCCATACAAATATCGGGTAAACCCTTATAAAATCACACTTATACCCTCTATATGTCAAATTGGCTCAGACCCTTCACGATGGCCGGCACAATCGAGAATGCTGGCTCACCTCATCGATGTGTATTTTTGTGCTTTTTTACTTTTAAAGCGAATTTTCCACACCACCAAGGAGCCGATTCCAGGCACGATCCACTGAGCGTCTGAATTTGCGGTAGATTCATAGGCCAGCAACGAACGTCAGTGCGATCGAGAGCGTGCCGTGTCCGTAAATGCCTTTGATAGAATCAATGCGAAGCCGCGCGGCGGCAAATCGCAAGGACAATGAAGGATCATGGTACGGCTGGTACTGCTGCTGCTGGGTGTCGATTATCTGCGCAAGCGCTGGCTGGGCCTGCTGGCCGTAGGAGCCGTATGGGCAGTGGCCGGTGCCGCCATCTTCGTGGACGCGCTTGACGGCGTCCTGTACTTTCCCTTGGGCGTATTCGCCTTCCTGCTGCTGCTGGAAGGGCTGGCCACGCTGGTGTCCGCGCACAGCGGCGTAGGCGGGCACCGGGTGCTGCGCTACGTCAAGGGCGCGGCCGTGGTGCTTACCTCGATAATCGTGATGGCGCGCCACCCGCAGGGCAATTTCGTGCTGTCGATGATCTTCGGCACCCTGTTCCTCATCGACGGAATACTGCAGGCGATCGCCGCGCACGTGGTGCGCTACCCGCGCTGGCGCCTGGGCATGGCCGAAGCAGTCTGCGAAATCCTGATCGCCATTTTCTTCTACCAGCCCTATCCGACCCATTACGCCGGCACGGTGCCGTACTTCGTCGGCCTGTTCCTGATATTCGGCGGCCTGCACATGGCCGTGCTGGCGGTGCGCGCCCACACCCTGCCGGCCAACCCGGCCCTGCCCAGGCAGATACCGGACGCCGGCACGGGCGCCGCGGCCGCGGCCATGGCGACAAGCGCAACGACGACTGCCGGTACAACTGCTGCTACAACTACCGCTACTACGTCAACGACTGCAGCCCCGGCTGCAGCCGCTGCGGCCGAGACTGCGCAACGGCCGGCCGGATCGCCGGCGGCACAAGCTCGAGCCGACCAAGAGCCCCCCGCCGCGGATGAAGACAAACACCCTGCCCTGATCGTGCACGTCTGGACGCCGACCGGCTCGTCCAAGGCGCCGACGCAGCGCCAGCCCATCGTCGACCGCTACATCGCCGCCGTCGACGTCAACGGCGTGATTTCCACCGGCCACGCGGCGCTGGAATCGCCCGAAGGCATCTATATCAGCCTGTATCCCGGCGTCGAGATAGACCGCTCTCCGGACGACATGCGCAAGGCGCTGCGGGCCACGGCCGAGAACGACGTGCCGGGCCGCTTCCTGGTCGACTATCCCGGCGAAGCCAGCGAATGGTGCCCTTCCACCGTGCGCGTGCAGATCCGCAATTACGACCCCGACAAGCTGCGCCAGCACTGGGAGCAAAGCCGGCGCAACAACATCTACAACCTCACCCACCGCAATTGCTCCAGCACCGTGGCGCAGGCCTTGGAAGCCTCCATCGACGGCGCGCTCGGCCGAGCGTACGGGCCGGAGTCGGGCTGGCGCGCCTTCCTGCGGGTGCTGGCCACACCGGAACTCTGGGTCGCGGCGCAGGTGCGCAGGCGGGCCACCACCATGGCCTGGACGCCGGGCCTGATCCTGGATTATTCCCGCGCCATGAGCCTGCTGACCTCGCCGCGCAGCGTATCGTGGTGGCGCACGGCCCGGATGTCGGCAATACGCATCCGCGCCCGGCGCCGCAAATGGCGCAGGCTGGATGAACGGAAAAACAGCGCCGGGCCAGGCGCCTGACGCGCTGCGCATCCCTGGCGATAGCCGGGCATCGCATATATTCCTTGTCCGGCCTTCATCACAATTACATGCTTTGGGTACATACTTGCGCAACGAGAAGCTACGCAGCTCGTTGAGCCGGGGCACCCCGGGCGCAGACAGGCTGCGCACAGGCCAACCGGGCCGATACGCCCGCAGCGGGCACAAGGAGGCTACCCCATGAATCACGATGAAGACGACTACGACCCCAGCCGACCCGACAGCCCCGGCCGGCGGCGCCTGCTGGGCGGCATGGCCGCTGCCGGCGCGGGCCTGGCGCTGGGCGGGCGCGACGCCCTGGCGCTGGCGGCCGACAACGATCCGCAGGCGCAGCTGACCCGCGCCCTGCGCTCGCAGGTGCGCAACATCGTGGTGATCTACGCCGAGAACCGCAGCTTCAACAACCTGTACGGCAACTTCCCCGGGGTGCTGCACCCATTGTCCGAGGCAATGCCCGAACACTATACGCAGCTGGATCGCGACGGCCGCACGCCGCTGCCGCAACTGCCCCGGATCTGGGGCGGCCTGGTGCCGCGTGTGCAGAACATCGGCGACAAGACCTATGAAATCACCCAGGCGCAGATCGACGGGCTGGCCAACCGGCCGTTCCCGATCAAGGACGCCCAGGGCACGCCCCTGCCGCTCGACGTCATCACCCGCGACCTGTGGCACCGCTACTACCAGAACCAGATGCAGATCAACGCCGGCCGCAACAACCAGTTCGTCGCCTGGGCCAACTCCGGCGCCCTGGTCATGGGCTACTATGCCGACACCGCGCAAGACCTGCGGCTCTGGAGCATCGCCCGCCAATACACGCTGTGCGACAACTTCTTCATGAGCGCCTTCGGCGGCTCGTGGCTCAACCACATTTTCCTGATTTCGGCCCAGGCGCCCTACTGGCCGCAGGCGCTGCACGGCCCGGCCTCGAAGCTGCTGTCGGTCGTGGAAGGCGACGACCCCGCCGGCACCCGCCTGAAGCTGGCGGCCAGCTCGCCCGCCTCGGCCCTGGACGGGCCGCCGCGCTTCTTCAAGGACGGCGCCCTGACCGCCGACGGCTATGCCGTGAACACCATGGCCGCGCCCTACCAGCCCAGCCACGTCCGGCCCGCCCCGGGCGGCGATCCGGCCCTGGCCGACCCGGACAGCATCAAGGTGCTGCCGCCGCAGCACTACGCCACCATAGGCGACCGCCTCAGCGCCAAGGGCGTGGACTGGGCCTGGTATAGCGGCGCCTGGCAGTATGCGCTGGATCACGAAGGCAGCGGGCCGGTGCCCGACTTCCAATACCACCACCAGCCCTTCAATTATTTCGCCAACTACGCACCCGGCACCGAGGCGCGCCGCCGCCACCTGCGCGACGGCGGCATGGGCGACGACCCGGGCACCAACCGCTTCCTGGCCGACGTGGACGCCGGCCGCCTGCCGGCCGTCGCCTTCTACAAGCCGCAAAGCAGCCTGAACATGCACGCCGGCTATGCCGACGTGGCTTCCGGCGACCGGCACATCTCGCACATCGTCGAGCACATCCGCAACGGCCCGCAATGGCGCCAGACGGTGATCATCGTCACCCACGACGAGAACGGCGGCTGGTGGGATCACGTCAGCCCGCCGATGGGCGATCGCTGGGGGCCGGGCTCGCGCATCCCGGCGCTGGTCATTTCCCCGCTGGCCAAAAAGGGCCACGTGGATCACAACCTGTACGACACCAACTCGATCCTGCGCTTGATCAGCCGGGTGCACGACCTGGAGCCGCTGGACGGCGTCGCCGCGCGCGACCGCGCCTTCGCGTCCCGCGGACAGGCCGGGCCGGGCGATCTGACCGGGGCGCTCGACCTGGGCCAAGCGTAGACCCCAGCCGGGCCGCGGCGGGCTCGTGGTATAAGAGCCCATCATGCCACTGCCCAAGCAAACCGCCGCCCCCCGGGAGCAAGTTTCCGCCGCGGGGCCGGCGCACATGCTTATAGCCGCCCGCCTGGCGCGCAGCATCGGACAGGGCGCGCTGGTGGTGGACTTCTCGCTATACCTGCACCGGCTGCAATGGACGGCCGTGCAGATCAGCCTCATTCTTGCCGTCACGCTGCTGGTGGGCGCCACGCTCACCATGCTGGTCGGGCCGCTTAGCGACCGGATCGGGCGGCGCCAGTTCCTGATGTGGTTCGAGGCGGCCCAGGCCCTGGCGGCCCTGGTGGGCTGCTGCAGCGCCAGCCCCTGGCTGCTGGCGCCCGCGGCGATAGTGGGCGGTTTCGGCCGCGGCGGCAATGGCTCGGCGGGGCCTTTCGCCCCGGTCGAACAGGCGTGGCTCGCGCAAGGTGTGCCGGCGGATCGCCGCGGCCGGGTCTACAGCCTGAACGCCGCCAGCGGCTTCGCCGGCATGGCCCTGGGCGCGCTGCTGGCCGCCCTGCCGGCCCATCTGGGCGGCTGGCTGCCGGGCGCGCTGGCCTTCCGCCCACTATTCGGCATTGCCCTGCTGGGCTCGCTCGTCTGCCTGGCGCTGCTGGCGCGCGCGCCGGACTCCGAGGCCGGGGCCGGGCGCCGCACTGGCGCGCCGGCGCAGCGAGCCGCCGCAAGCAGCCCCGCACAGGCCGCGCCGCCCGGGACGCAAGCAGCCGACGAGGCCGCGCTGCGGCGTCGCGAAAACGGGCTGCTGCTGCGCCTGGGCCTGGTCAACGCCGTCAACGGCATGGGCGTCGGGCTCACCGGCCCGCTGATGTCATACTGGTTCGCCATCCGCTACGACCAGGGGCCCGGACTGATAGGCCCGATGATGGCGCTGGGCTTCCTGCTGGCCGGGCTGTCTTCGCTGCTGGCCGGACGGCTGACCGCCAGGCTGGGCATCGTGCGCACCGTGGTGCTGATGCGCCTGGTCGGCCTGGTGTTGTTCGTGGCGCTGCCGTTTGCGCCGACCTTCGGCATCGCCGCCACGCTCTACACCCTGCGCAACTTGTGCAACCGCGGCACGGCGGGAGCGCGCAACGCCCTGAGCGCGGGCCTGGTGCGGCCGAGCCGGCGCGGGCTGGCGGCCAGCGTGGCCAATGTGTCGCTGCAGATTCCTCGTTCCATAGGCCCGGTATTCGCCGGCATGCTGTTCCAGGCGGGCTTCCTGGGACTGCCTTTCCTCATCGGCGCCGCGTTCCAGGCCGGCTTCGTCTACTTGTATCACCGGCATTTCGACAATGTAGAAATGCACCCATGAAGGTGCATTGCCGCACGGTGCGCTCGCCCGCAGGGCGCCGGCCCATATGCGGGGGCACATGCAGCTCACCCACCACGAGCCACGGGCTACAGGCCGCGCGCAGCAGCCCGCGCGGCCTTCGCACGGTGCCGGCGCGGGCCTTGCGTTACATGGCCGATGCCAATGCCTTTTGCACGAAATCGTCGACGCTCATGTCCTTGCCATTGACCTCGACGCGGCCCTTGCTGTAGCGGATGGCGGCCGTTACGGTATCGCCCTGCTTCTGCACCAGCCCCTGCGCCTCCAGCCTGCCGGCATACTGGTCGAACAGCATGGTGCCCAGCAGCGGCGTGGCGGGCTGCCCGGACGACTTGGCCAGCTGTGCCGCGGCTTCGATGAACATCGGGCGCGATATCGACAGATTGAAATCGATCTGCTGCAGCACCTGCGGCAGCAGGGACTGAAAGCCGGCCATGCCCGCTGCGGAGGCATCGCCTTGCGGCGCGGCAAGGTTCAGCTTCAGCGCAAATGAACTCTGGCCCTTGTCGTTCTTCCAGACCATGGGATCCAGCGCCAGCATCGGCTGGCTGTCGAGCAGCCCCAGCGCCTTCTGGCGCAAGGCGTCGGCCTCTGCGTCGCTCATGGACGAACCCAGGTCGTCGCCATGCTTGGCCCGCAGCGCATCGTATTCGCTGGCCAAGGCCGCCAAGGCCTTGGTATCGAGGTGCGTGGCGCCCGATCCGATCGTGACCGAACCCAGGTCGGCATCGCCCACGCCGATACGGCCCAGGTCATAGCGCAGCGTGGCATCCAGCAGGCTGCCCTTCTGGTTGCTGTCGAAATGGAAGCCCAGCTTCTGCACGTGTATGGCCGCGGCCCCTTGCTGCGGCGTCAGATCCAGGCTCTGCAGCTGCCCTTCGCTCTTGATCTGCGAGGCATCCGCCGCGGGCGAGCTGGTGGTGCTGTGCAGCTCGACCCCCTGTACGGCAATGCGTTCGCCAGTATCCGGATACACCAGGGTCAGCGACGGGAACTTGCCGCTGAACTTGCCGTTCTTGCCGTCGCCGTCGGCGTCCACGCTCATGAAGCCGCCGCCGAACTGCACATCGCCGTCGGCATTCTTGTACTGCAGCGGCTTGAAGTTCCAACGCGACTGGATCAAGCCCGAGAACTGCACGCGGGTCTGCGCCGTGACCGGCGACTCGCCCTTGAGCGCATCGAACCAGGGCTGCGTGGCGGCCGTCGGGATCAGTTGCGACTGGCTGTAAGCCAGCAATGGCGCGTAGCGTCCGGCGCGCAGGGCCGACCACGGGAAAGGCCCATGATCCAGGTGATCGTGCAAGGTGAAATCGGCCGCCTTGCCGTCGGGGCCCTTGAATTCGATGGACAGCAGCACGTC
This sequence comes from Candidimonas nitroreducens, assembly GCF_002209565.1. Taxonomy (GTDB): domain Bacteria; phylum Pseudomonadota; class Gammaproteobacteria; order Burkholderiales; family Burkholderiaceae_B; genus Candidimonas; species Candidimonas nitroreducens. Next base: position 67,110 of record NZ_NJIH01000009.1, on the reverse strand, counting down.
GGACGAGAACACATGGCGCTGGTAGTCGTTGACCACGACCTTGAGCGTGCCGTTCGCGGCGCCGGGCCCGAGCACGCCGGCGGCGCGTTCGTTGGCCTGCTGCACGGCCCGTTCCACGACCTGCTGCGCCCTTTTGCCCACATACCACGAACCCGCCGTATAGACCACGCCCACGGCAACCACTACTCCCAGGACTACTGCGCTTTTTTTCATCTGTGTTCCGCTTTTTTCCGGCCATGGCCCACGGCCGCGGGGCGCGGCCACGCACCGCGCTGGATATGGATATGCATCATACAAAGAAAGCGTCGCGAAAGGCCGCGGCAAATCAGGATAAACTGTTTACAGACTGTATCGATTGCCAGGCAGACCCGCGCAGGCCACCATGAACAGCCCCATAGACTTCTATTTCGACTTTTCCTCTCCGTATTCCTACTGCGCCAGCACCCGCGTCGACGCGCTGGGTGCCGAACTCGGCCGCGCGGTGCGCTGGCACCCCATCCTGCTGGGGCCGGTGTTCAAGCAGATAGGCGTGGTTCCGCTGGTCGACGTACCCATCAAGGGCCGCTACGCGCTGCACGACTTCGCCCGCACCGCGGCGCTGTTCGACATCCCCTACGTGCACCCGCAGAAGTTTCCCGTGGCCACGATAGGCGCCGCGCGCGCCATGCTCTGGATCGACGCGCAACACGGCGCGGCCAAGGCGCGCGACTTCGCGCACGCGGTATTCCACGCCTACTTCGCCGCGGGCCAGGACATCAGCCAGCCCGAAGTCGTGCTGGCGGCGGCTCAGCAAGCCGGGCTGGACGCCGGCGCGGTCGCACAGGGCATGCAGCAGGACGACATCAAGGCGGCGCTGAAGTCGGGCATCGAAGCCGCCACCGCGCGCGGGGTGTTCGGCGCGCCATTCATTTTCATCGACGACGAGCCCTTCTGGGGCTTCGACCGCTTCGACTACATCCGCAGATGGCTGCAGCGCCGCGGGCCCGGCGCAGCGGCCTGATACGCATCTGCAATCAAAAATATAAGGATTCATACCAGGGATTCTTATCTCTTTGAAAGCGGATTGGTATGAAGTCACAAAGGCAAAGTACGGCCAGATGCCGCAGCGCGTGCCACCTCGGCGGCGGCATGGGCGGCGGGTAGGCGGGGCAGGCGGCCCGCGCCGGGGCTGCACAACAGCCGGCGGCCTGCGGCCAAGTGACGGCAGCGCCCTGTTTATTCAGCGTCGGGCTGCTTGGCCGGGGCTGCCTGGCGGAAGGCGTCCAGCTCCTGGCAGCGGGCGTCGATGCGCACTATCGTCGGCATGGCGCCCAGGTCGCACTCGAAACGGCGCGCATTGGCCACCTGGGGCACCAGGCACAGGTCGGCAAAACTGGGCTGGCCGCCGTGGCAGAACTCGCCCGTGGCGGGGTGCTGCGCCAACATGCCTTCGACCGCCGCCAGGCCCACTTCCACCCAGTGCCTGTACCAGGCGTTCTTGCTTTCTTCCGATACCTTCATTTCGTGCTTCAGGTATTTCAGCACGCGCAGGTTGTCCAGGGGATGGATGTCGCAGGCGATGGTCTGGGCGATGGCCCGCACCCGCGCCCGCCCGGCGGCGTCCGCCGGCAGCAGCGCCGGCTGCGGATAGGTTTCTTCCAGGTATTCGAGTATGGCCATGGACTGGCCCAGGGCCAGGTCGCCGTCGACCAGGGTCGGCACCAGCGCGGTGGGGTTGAGGCGCCGGTACTCGGGCAGCAGCTGCTCGCCCCCTTGGCGCAGCAGATGCACCGGCACTGTTTCATAGGGCAGCCCCTTCAGGTTCAGGGCGATGCGCACGCGGTAGGCGGCCGAACTGCGGAAATAACTGTAGAGCTTCATGATCGGTATACCCCTCGTTCCTGATCGAATTCGATCATTTCAATTCTGGCCTCGTCCGAGCCGGCCGTGGCAGTGGCGGCTTGCTCGCTCCGGAGGTGTCGCGGCCCGACCTATGCGGCCCGACCTATGCGGCTCGACCTACGCGGCTCGACCCTCCTACAGCTTGCGCGACAGTTCCCGCGGCAGCGGGAACGCCACGTTCTCTTCGACGCCGGGCAGCGCGCGCACCGACACGGCGCCCAGTTCCTTGAGCCGGCCGATCACCTGCTGCACCAGCACCTCGGGCGCCGAAGCGCCGGCGGTCACGCCCACGCGCCGCGCCGATTCCAGCCAGGCCGGCTGGATCATGTCGGGGTCATCCACCAGATAGGCGGCCGCGCCCTTGCGTTCGGCCACCTCGCGCAAGCGGTTCGAATTCGAGCTGTTGGGGCTGCCCACCACCAGCACCAGGTCGCAATCGGGCGCCATGATCTTGACCGCGTCCTGGCGATTCTGCGTGGCATAGCAAATGTCGCTTTTCTTGGGCTCCATGATGCCGGGAAAGCGCGTGCGCAGCGCATCGGCCACCTTGGCGGCGTCGTCCACAGACAGCGTGGTCTGCGTGACGAAGGCCAGGTTGGCCGGGTCGCGTACCTGCAGATTGGCTACGTCCTGCACTGTTTCCACCAGGTACATGCCGCCGTCGGCCTGCCCCAGCGTACCCTCGACCTCCGGATGGCCGCGGTGGCCGATCATGATGATCTCGCGCCCGGCGGCGCGCATGCGGGCGACTTCCACGTGCACCTTGGTGACCAGCGGGCAGGTGGCGTCGAACACCCGCAGCCCGCGGCGCTCGGCGTCGGCGCGCAGCGCCCGCGACACGCCGTGGGCGGAAAACACCACAATGGCGCCGGCCGGCGCCTGGTCGAGCTCGTCGATGAACACTGCCCCCCGGGAGCGCAGGTCTTCCACTACGTAGCGGTTGTGCACGATTTCGTGGCGCACGTAGATCGGCGCGCCATGCAGTTCCAGCGCGCGCTCGACGATGTCGATGGCGCGATCCACCCCGGCGCAGAAGCCGCGAGGCTGGGCCAGCACCACTTCTATCTGGCGCGGCGCCTGCGGTGCCGACGGATTCGCAGCCTGGTTCTTGTCCGTCATCACAGCACTCCCAGCAGCGATACGTCGACCCGCAGGTCGGTGCCGGCCAGCGGGTGGTTGAAGTCGAACAGCGCCCAGGTGTCGCCCTGTTCTTTCATGACCCCCGAGTAGCGCCCGCCGTTGGGCGCCGAGAATTCCACCATGTCGCCGGGCTGGAATTGCACGCCGGGCTCAGTGTACTGCGCCAGCAGGTCGAGGCTGACCCGCTGCAGCAGATCGGGGTTGCGTTCGCCATAGGCTTGCGCCGCCGGCAGCTCGATGCTGAACTGCGTACCGTCTTCACGCCCCAGCAAGGCCTCTTCCATGCCCGGCGCCCACTGCCCTGCGCCCATTTGCAGGGTGGCGGGCCGGCCGTCGAAGGTGTCGGCAAACACCGAGCCCGCGGCCGGGCCGGAATTGAGCACGATGCGGTAGTGCAGGGTCAGGTAGGAATCGGGGCGGACAAAAGCGTTCACGGAATCGGCCAGGGAAGTCAAAATCTGTCACCGTAGAGGGTCATTGCAGCCTCTATTTTAGAGCACGGCATTTCATCGCATAGGGCTGGGCACATATCGCCAAGGGTCTTGCCGCAGAATGTTAGCGGCGGCAAGCCCCGGGCGCACAGGGCCGGCCTCCCGGAGCACGCACCCATGGCATCAAACTCCCGCCCTGCCGATCCCGAACGCCCGCGCGAGCGCCTGCTGGCCCACGGCGCCGGCGTCCTTACCTCGCCCGAACTGCTGGCCATCGTGCTGCGCACCGGCACGCGCGGCTGCGGCGCCGTGGCCCTGGGGCACCGCCTCATCGAACGCTTCGGCGGCCTGCGCGGCCTGCTCTCGGCCGAAGCCCGCGCCCTGCTTGCCATCGACGGCCTGGGCGCGGCCAAGACCTGCGAACTGCTGGCCATCAGCGAACTGAACCGGCGCGCCCTGGAAGAAGAACTGCGCAGCGGCCACGCACTCGACCAGCCGCAGCGGGTCAAGAGCTACTGCCTCAGCGTCCTGGCGCCGCGGCGGGTGGAACACTGCATGGCTTTGTACCTGGACACCCAGTACCGGCTCATCGCCGGCGAAGACATCGCGCGCGGCACGCTTAGCCAGGCCTCGGTATATCCGCGCGAAATCGTCAAGGCCGCCCTGCGGCATCACGCGGCCGCGCTGATCCTGGCGCACAACCACCCGTCCGGCGTGGCCGAGCCCAGCACCGCGGATCTTGCGCTTACCCGGCACCTGAAGCAGGCCCTGGCCCTGGTCGACATCCGCCTGCTCGACCACCTGATCGTGGCCGGCGACATGGCGATATCGCTGGCCGAGCGCGGCCAAGTATAAGGTGGCGCCCGCCGCGCAACGGTTCGCCGGAAAGCCACCCCGAAAACCACCGGCGGCCGCAACACCCACCGAGCCCCTCCATACGAAATGGTATAAGCTTTGACTGCCTACGCGGAACCAGCCATTTCGTACGCGCCGGGCGCGTTGCAGGCCCGTTGCAGGGGCGCATTGCGGGCAGGGCCGGCCAGGCCAGCGCGGCCGCAGCAGGCCCGCCCGGCTCGCGCCCCCCGAGCCTCGCACACCAATGCCTGCGCCCCCCCTGCATTTCACCTACATACCCATATGTGCGCCATGAAGAAGATCTGGGACATCTCCCCGCCGGTATCGGCCCGCTCTCCGGTATTCCCCGGCGACACCCCCTATCGCCAGCAGTGGCGCTGGGCCATAGGCCCGGGCTGCCCGGTCAACGTCAGCGAAATCACGCTTTCGCCGCATATCGGCGCACACGCCGACGCGCCGCTGCACTACGACCCCGACGGCGCCACCGCCGGCGCGCTCGGACTCGAGCCTTTCCTTGGGCCCTGCCGGGTGATCCACGTGCTGCACGGCGGCCCGCTGGTCGGCATCGAAGACTTGCGGCCCCACCTGCAGGACGCGCCGCCGCGCATTCTGCTGCGCACCTGCCAGCGCGCAGCGGTCGACGCCTGGACGGACGACTTCGCCGCCTACGACCCCGCTGCCGTGGAATACCTGGCCGCGGCCGGCGTCATGCTGATCGGCATCGACACCCCCAGCATAGACCCGGCTCCCAGCAAGTCGCTGGACAGCCACCAGGCCATAGCCCGGCACGGCCTGCGCGTGCTCGAGAACCTGGTGCTGGACGCCGTGCCGCAGGGCGACTACGAACTCATCGCCCTGCCCCTGGCGCTGGTCGAGGCCGATGCCAGCCCGGTACGCGCGATCTTGCGCGCCCTTTAGGCGACATGCTAGAATAGCGAGCTTAATTTTGGATACGTTGTCGGCGTAGGCTATAGAGGGAAGAGTCTTCAGAGGCCTTCAAAGAAGAGGCCTTCAAAGCGCCTTGCCGGCTGGCGACCCGTACGCAAAGACGCCGGGAGGGCTTAAGCCCCCAAACCCGGGAACACAGGAAATCGACATGAAAGAAGGCATCCACCCCGAATACCGCGATGTGGTGTTTCTGGATCAGCAGACCGGCAACAAGTTCATCTCGCGCTCGACGCTGAACAGCCGCGAAACCGTGGAAATCGACGGCAAGACCTATCCGCTGTTCAAGTGCGACGTCACGTCCGAATCGCACCCGTTCTACACCGGCGCGCAAACGCGCATCGTCGAGACCGGTCGCGTGGAAAAATTCCGTGCCCGTTTCGCCCGCACCGCCGGCACCACCAAGAAGGCCTGATGTCTGTTTGGTCTATGCCCATAACCAAATAGCACATCGGTAAGCGCGCAACACCCGCTTACGCCCTCTCTGGGAAAAAGGCAGCCTTGCGGCTGCCTTTTTAATTTAAGATAAGCCATTACCCGTAGCCCTGCGCCATCCTCTGTGCCGCCCAACGACTCCCGCTCCACCCCGGCCCGCCTGATGGCGACAGCCACCACCAAACTGCCGCGGATCCTGCTGCTGATCCTGGGGGTCGTGTATATATTTTCCGGGCTGTTCTTCCGCGACCCCTGGAAAACCGACGACGTGGTGGGGCTGGCCACCATGCTTACCGCGCTGCACGGGCCGGCCCACGCCTGGCTGCTGCCGCAGGTGGGCACTCTGGCGCACGCCCAGGACGGGCCGCTGATCACCTGGGTGGGCGGCTTCAGCATCTGGCTGTTCCAGCCTTTCTTCGAACATTTCACCTCGTCGCTGAACGCTGCCATGATCGCCTCGCGGCTGCCGAACCTGCTGTGGTTCGGCCTGGTCACGGGCTCGGTCTGGTACGGCACCTACCTGCTGGGCCGGCGCCCCGAACCGCAGCCGCTGGCGCTGCCCTTTGGCGGCGAACCCACCGTACGCGACTACGGCCGCATGATCGCCGATGCCGCCCTGCTGCTCATCGTCGCCACCGTCGGCATCCTGTGGCGCATGCACGAAACCTCCGAGGTGCCGGCGCTGATCGCCTTCCAGGCCCTGGCCTTCTACTCTGTTGCGCGCATGCTGGACCGGCCGCTGTCGGGCTCCATCATGCTGGGCGTGGCGCTGGCCGCGGTATTCCTGACCCGGGCCTGGATAGGCGGGCTGCCGGTAATGCTGGCCGTGCCCCTGGCCTTCCTGCCGCGCAGTCCGCTGTGGCACGTCAAGCACTGGCTCATCGTCAGCGTGGCCATATGCGTGGCGCTGGTGCTGCTGTGGTGGATCCCGGCCAACGAGATCGGCGACTACTGGATGCAGAACTGGTGGCTGTGGAACCTGCAATCCTTCGCCTGGCCGCACTACGAAACGGCGCTCAGCATCGTGCGCGACCTGCCCTGGTTCCTGTGGCCCACCTGGCCCTTCGCGCTGCTGGCCATCTGGCGCTGGCGTTCGTGGCTCACGGCGCCGCACATCTGGGTGCCGCTGGTGTTCGCCGCCTGCCCGCTGATCTTCATGTTTTTCCTGGCCGACGTCTTCGAGCCCGAGTACAGCCTGATGGCGGTACCGGTGGCCGTACTGGCGGCCTTTTCGCTGCCGACCCTGCGCCGCGGGGTCGTCAACTCGCTGGACTGGTTCGCGGTGATGTGCTTTTCGCTGACGGCCGCCACCGTGTGGCTGGGCTGGATCGCGCTGCAAACCGGATGGCCGCGCCAGATCGCGCACAATATCGCGCGCCAGACCACCGGCTACGAGGCCCACGTGTCCATCGCCGCCGTGCTCATCGCGCTGGCCGGCACGGCCACCTGGATCGGCCTGGTGCGCTGGCGGCTGCACAGCAAGCCCCGGGCGCTGTGGCGCGGCACGGTGCTGTCGGCCGGCGGCCTGATCACCACCTGGCTGCTGCTGGCGACCCTGTGGATGCCGGCCCTGGACTACGTGCGCAGCTATCGCGACGTGTCCGCGCAACTGGCGCAGGCGCTGCGCGACTACAAGCAGCCGCATGAATGCGTGCGCGCGCTCAGCCTCGGGCTGGGGCAGCGCGCCTCGTTCCTGGTGTTCAACGACATCAATTTCAGCTACGACCCGCACTGCCCTCTGATCCTGCAGCAGACCACGCCGCAGGCTCTGGCGGAAGGCGCCTCGGGCTTTTCCGGCGCCACCGAGACCGGGGCCGCCCAGGTACTGTGGCAGGGCAAGCGCGGCGCCGACCGCCACGAAGCCTTCCGCCTGTTGCGCCTGACGGACAAGAAATAGGCCCCCACCCCAAGAAGAAATAAGCCCCCACCCCAAGCCGCCCTACTCGCGACTCATGAAGCGCACGACCGCTACCCGCAAACCCACGGGCTTCGGCTCCCATGTGGCCGAAACACTGCGCCAGGCCTGGCCGGTGCTGGTCAGCTCGTGGGCCGGCATCGCCTTCGGCGTGCTGGACACCACCATGGCCGGCCATGCCAGCGCCGCCGACCTGCAGGCCATGTCGCTGTCGGCCTCCATCTACATCACGATCTTCGTGGGGCTGATGGGCGTAGTGCATGCGCTGATTCCCATACTCGCCCAGCAATACGGGGCCGGCCGCCTGTCCGAGGTGGGCCGCACCTGGGGCCAGGGCGTTTGGCTGGCGCTGGCGCTATCGGTACTGGGCGGGGCCTGCATGCTGTTTCCGGACTTGTGGCTGGCACTGTCCGGCCAGGTCGAGCCGGCGGTGCGCAACGGCGTGGCCTGGTATTTACGGGCACTGATCGTGGCACTGCCGGCGACCCTGGTATTCCGCACCATTTACGCGCTGGGCGCGGCCGTATCACGCCCCAAGACCGTGATGACGATCAATCTGGCAAGCATCGTCTTCAAGTTCGTTTTCAACTGGATATTCATCTTCGGCGGCCTGGGCGTGCCGGCCCTGGGCGCGGCCGGCGCCGGCCTGTCGACCGCGGTGGTCGGCTGGCTGTGCCTGGGCGCCGGCCTGTGGGTGCTGCGCCGCGATCCCTACTACACGCGCCTGCGGCCGCGCCTGGAAAGGCCCAACTGGAGCGTGCAGAAGGAACTGCTGCGCCTGGGCCTGCCCATGGGCGGCTCGTACCTGGTGGAAGTCTGCGCCTTCAGCTTCATGGCGCTGCTGGTGGCGCGCGAAGGCATGTACGTGTCCGGCGGCCACCAGATCGCCGCCAACCTGGCCGCGCTGTGCTACATGATGCCCATGGCCGTCGGCGTCGCCTCGGCCTCGCTCACCGCCCAGGCCATAGGCGCGCAAGATCTGCAGCGCGCCCGCGCCATGGGGCTGGCGGGCATGGCGGTGGTGGCGGTGGGCGCGCTGGCCACCGCGGCGATCCTGATCCTGGGCCGTCCCTGGATCCTGGAAGCCTATACCGACGACCTGCAGGTGGCCGCCGTCGCCGCCACGCTGCTGCGCATCATCCCCTTCTTCCATCTGTGCGACGCCGCGCAATGCATAGGCTCGTACCTGCTGCGCGCCTACAAAGTGGCGCTGGTGCCGATGCTGCTGCAAGCCGTGGCGCTGACCGGCATCGGCCTGCTGGGCGGCTGGTGGCTGGGCTATGGGCCGGGCGCCGGCACCCTGCAGCCCCTGTTGCGGGTGCTGGCGCCCGGCGCACCGCCGGGTGCCGCCACCTTGTGGCTGATGGCGCTGGCCGGCCTGGGCCTGTCGGCCGCGCTGCTGCACGGCTGGTACTGGCATGTGGTGCGGGTCTGGGCGCGGCGCGCCCGCCCCCGTGCCGGCGCGTCCGCTCGAGCCGCAGCGTCAGGGTAGCGCCGCATCAGCGGCCGCGGCCTGCTGCTCCGGCTGGCCGGCAGCGCCGGCTTGCGCAGGGCCCGCCTCGCCGTCGATGACGGGCGCCACCAGTTCCACCACCTTGCTGCGCGACATCAGGCCCAGGAACTCATCGTCTTCACCGGTGACCGCCAGCGGCTCGGTGCTGCGCAACAGGCGCGCCAGCACTTCGTCCAGCCCGGCGCTGGCCGGTACCGAGGCCATGTCGCCCAGATGGCGCGAGATGTCGCGCACGCCCTCGCGCAGCGCCCGCTCGGCCTGCGGCCTGTCGAGCACGCCGGCCAGGCGCTTGCCGTCGAGCACCGCGGCATAATCCAGGCCCGCCGCCGCCAGCCGTTCCACGGCATGCGCCGGACGCGTGCGCATGGTCAGCGTCAGGGCCGGCACCCGGCACGCATGCGCGGCGTTCAACACCTTGCTGCGATTCACGTCCTGCAGGAACGACTGCACATAATCATTGGCCGGACTGAGCAGGATGTCTTCGGGCGTGCCTTCCTGGATCAGTTCGCCGTCCTTCAGAATCGCGATGCGGTTGCCCAGCCGCAAGGCTTCGTCCAGGTCGTGGGTGATAAACACAATGGTCTTGTTCAACTGCGCCTGCAACTGCAGAAGCTGATCCTGCATCTCGCGCCGGATCAGGGGATCCAGGGCGGAGAAGGCCTCGTCCATCAGCAGGATCTCGGCATCGGTGGCCAGCGCCCGCGCCAGGCCCACGCGCTGCTGCATGCCGCCCGAAAGCTGGTGCGGGTACTGGTGTTCGAAACCGGCCAGCCCTACCTGGCGCAGCCAGTGCATGGCGCGCTCGCGGCGCTCGGCGCGGGCCACGCCGCGCACCTTCAGCCCGTAGCCGGCATTGTCCAGCACCGTGCGGTGCGGGAACAGGCCGAAGCGCTGGAACACCATGCTCATCTTGTTCTGGCGGAATCGTTCCAGCTCGCCGCGCCCCAGCGAGGTGACGTCGACGCCGTCGACTTCGATGCAGCCGGCGCTCGGTTCGATCAAGCGGTTGAAATGGCGGATCAGGGTCGATTTGCCCGAGCCCGAAAGGCCCATGATGACGTAGATGCTGCCCGCCTCGATCGACAGGCTGATGTCGCGCAGGCCCAGCGTGTGGCCGCTGCGCGCCAGCAGCTCTTTCTTGGACAGAGGCGTGCCCGTCTGCCCCGGCGCGCCCTCTTCCCCTTGGGAGGAAGCGCGTACCGCATCGAGCCAGCGCTGCGGCTGCGGGCCGAAAATCTTGTAGACGTTGCGGATCTCGATCTTGCTCATGCCTGCCCCCCCCGCCCTCTGCCGCGGCCGAAGGCCTGGGTGATGCGGTCGAAAATGATCGCCAGGATCACGATGCCCAGGCCGGCCAGCAGCCCGCGCCCCACCTCCAGGCGGTTGATGCCCTGCAAGACCTCGTAGCCCAGGCCGCGCACGCCTATCATCGAGGCAATCACCACCATGGCCAGCGCCATCATGGTGGTCTGGTTGATGCCCGCCATGATGTTGGGCATGGCCAGGGGCAGCTGCACGCCGAACAATTGCTGCAGCCGGCCGGCGCCGAAGGCGCGCGAGGCCTCCAGCACTTCGGCGTCGACCATGCGTATGCCGAGGTCGGTCAGGCGTATTACCGGTGGCACGGCGTAGATGATGGTGGCGAACAAGGCGGCGATCTTGCCCAGGTTGAACAACATCACCACCGGGATCAAATACACGAAGCTGGGCATGGTCTGCATCACGTCCAGCATCGGCAGCATCAGGCTGCGCAGCCATTTGCAGCGAGCCATGAGTATGCCCAGCGGCACGCCGATCAGCACCGACAGCACGACCGCAACTATCATCAGCGACAGGGTCTGCATGGCGGCGTCCCACAGGCCGATTGCGCCGATCAGGCACAACAGCAGGCCCATTAGCAGGCTGAATGCCGGCTTGCGGCTCGCCGCCCAGGCCAGCGCCACGACCACCAGCACTACCGACCACCACGGGGCGTGGCGCAGGGTGTGATCCATCCACACCAGCACGTGCAGCAGCGGCCGGGTCAGGGCGCGCAGCTCTTGTGCATAGTCGTTGACGAGATTACCGACGAAAGCGTCGATGGGCGCGCGAATCGCGCGCGCCGAAATAAATTCCGGGAACATATGGCCCTCCTGTTGATACGCGGCGCCCCGGACGGCGTCCGGGGCCGCGGTCTGTGCGATGACGCCAGTGCGTCAGAGGGCGGCCTGGACGCGCGCCGATACGTCGGCGGGCACCCACTGGGTCCACACCGCCGCCTGGTTCTTCAGGAACCAGCGAGCCACGTCTTCCGGCTCGATGTCGCTGTCGGCCATGCGGGCCAGCATCGTGTTCATGACGGGCAGCGGCACCGCCACCTTGGACAGGAAGGCGGTCAGCTGCGGCGCCTGGCCGGCGAAAGCCGTGGACACGGCCGTGAACACCGGATTGCCGGGATAGTCCGAGGGCTTGGGATCGGCGCAGTGCGGATCGGTCAGGCACTGCTGGCGCGCCTTGTCGTACGGCGGCAGTTCCAGCTTGACCAGATCCAGGGCGCCGACCAGCGGCGTCGGATACCAGTAGTAGAAGACGATGTTTTCCTTGCGCTTGTAGGCCGACATCAGCGCCGCCTTCTGGGTGGCGCCGGTGCCCGGCGAGAACAGCGTGTAGGTGTCGCCCAGCTTCAGCGCCTTGAAAAGATTGCCGCTGACGACCTCGCAGCCCCAGCCCGCGGGGCAGCCGTAGAACCGCCCCTTGTCGGGCTCTTCGGGGTCTTCGAATTTGTCTTTGTACTTGGGCAGGTCGGCCGCCTTCTTCAGGCCCGGCAGCCGTTCGGCGGTATAGCGCGGAATGAACCAGGCTTCGCCGCCCATGTAGATATCGCCCACGCGCTTGACCTTGCCGGTGGCCAGGGCCTTGGCCCAGGGCTCGGCCACACTATTGAGCCATACCTCGGTATTGACATCCAGGTCGCCGCGCTGCAGCGCCGCCAGCGCGGGCAGCGTCTCGGTGGGCAGCACCTCGGTGTCGCAGCCGTAGCCCTTTTCGGCGATGAAGCGCTCGACTTCGACCAGCACCAGGTTCGATTCCCAGTTCATGCCGCCGAAGCGCATGGGGCGCTGCAGTTCGCACTGCGCCGCTGCGGCGGCGCGGGCGGGGTTCGGGGCCAGGCCCGCGCCGAGGGCGGCAAGGGCGAGCACCAGGGTGGAAACGATCCGGGCGGATCGCGTGACGGCGTCGGGCGACGCACTACGTGAACGACTCACGAGCAAAGACATGGCAGCCTCCTTAAGTTGCATGGACGCAAGGCCGCGCGGCCGGCATGCGCCAGGGTTAAGGGGTGTGCGGAAGACGGGCGGAACCGCCGATACAGACCGGTATGAGCGCCTCGAAGCCGGAAATTCGCCGGGCGGGCCGCCCGGCTACAGGCCCTGGTGCCTTGCGGCGGGCCTGCGGCGTGAAGCACTGTAAGAAACATGCGTGGCGCACCGCCGGCGCGCCACGTAGTTGCTGGCAGGGACGAGGGTGCAAACCCATGATCCCGGATTGAAACAAAACCGCGTAGTAGCCGGCATTTTACGCGAAATTAGCGACAGTGACAAAATCAGACACCGCCGGCGCCGCGGGCGGCTTCGGCTAGCGCTGGTAGATGTAGTCGCGCCGCCACGGGTAGCTCAGGTCGGCGGGATAGTCCAGCTCGTCGCTGCGTCCCGCGGCCATGGGCTGGGCCAGCACCTGGTGCAGGGCGATCCAGCCGTGCTCGAAACCCATGGCGCAGCCGGCCAGGTAGACGCGATAGGCGCGCAGCGAGCGCTCGCCCTGGTCGCCGCCAAGTATGGCGCGCGCCTGCGGCAGGCAGGCTTCCAGCGCATCGCTCCAGGCCCACAAGGTGCGGGCGTAGTGCGGACGCAGGTTTTCGATGTCCAGCCCTTCCAGGCCGCCATCGGTAAGCGTGGCCAGCACATTGCTGATGTGCGTCAGCTCGCCGCCCGGGAAGATGTATTTTTCGATGAACTCGCCCATGCCCGAGCCCAGCTCGGAATTGCGCAGTCCGCCGGCCGTAATGCCGTGGTTCATGACCAGGCCGCCCGGGCGCAGCAGGCGCCGCAGCTTGGCGAAATAGCCCTGCAGCTGGGCGCGGCCGACGTGCTCGAACATGCCCACCGACGCGATCTTGTCGTACGGCCGGGACTCGTCCAGCTTGCGATAGTCCAGCAATTCCATGCGCACCCGTCCGCCCAGCCCTTTTTCCTGAATCAGGCGGTTGACGTGCGCATGCTGGTTCTTGGACAGCGTGATGCCGGTGGCGTCCACGCCGTAATTCTCGGCGGCCCACAGCAGCAGGCCGCCCCAGCCCGCCCCCACATCCAGGAAACGCTCGCCCTCATGCAGGCGCAGCTTGCGGCAGATGTGATCCAGCTTGGCCTCTTGCGCCTGCGCAACCGTCATGTCGGGCTCGCGGAAGTAGGCGCAGGAATAGACGCGGCGCGGATCCAGCCACAAGGCGTAGAAGTCGTCCGACAAGTCGTAGTGGAACTGGATCTGGCGCGCGTCGCGCTCGATGGAGTGGTGCCACACGGACAACAGGCGCTGCACCAGGCCGGTAAGCCGGCCGCCGCGCGCCGCATCCACCGGCGAACCGGGCAGGATAGCGGCCGCCATGGCCATCACGTCGCGCATCGAGCCCTCGATGTCGAGCTTGCCCTGCACATAGTCTTCGCCCAGCACGCCCACCTGTCCTGCAGCCAGGTGCGCCAGCGCGCTCTTGTCCTTGGCGGTGATGCGGATGCGCGCGTTGGCCGCCCCCACCCGCGTTCCATCGGGCATGGTCAACTCGACAGGGAGCGGCAAAGCCGCAAGCTTGTTTTCGACAGCGGACAAAACCGAATTCACAATCAATCTCCTATTTCCCGTACGGACGAAACCGGAAAATGATATTCGATCTGGAAAAAACTACGCAAACGCCCATGCTAAGATGCGCTGCTCCATCTGCCAGCCCAGGCGGCCGGGCAAGCATCCGATCCGCCAGCCACGGCCCTGGGCCTGCGGCGCGATGACACCGCGCGGATATTGCCGCACCCGCGCAATCGACCGCCTTCTGCTTTCAATACATGCCTTCCGTCACCAAGACACGCAACTTCCCGCCCTGGCTGATACTGATGGGGCTGCTCACCGCCCTGGGCCCGCTGGCGATCGACATGTACCTGCCCGCCTTTCCGTCCATCGTGCACGGCCTGCACACCACGGAAGGCAAGGTCGAGCGCACCGTCGCCAGCTACCTGCTGGGCCTGGCGCTGGCACAGCTGGTCTACGGGCCTTTCGCCGACCGCTACGGCCGCAAGCCGCCGCTGATCATCGGGCTGCTGCTGTTCATCGGCGCCTCCATCGCCTGCGGCCTGACCGACAACATCGAGCACCTGACCCTGTGGCGCATCGTGCAGGCCTTCGGCGGCGCCTGCGGCATGGTGATCCCGCGCGCTGTCATCCGCGACAATTTCGAAACCCGCGACGCGGCCAAGGCGCTCTCCGTGCTGATACTGGTGATGGGCGCCACCCCCATCCTGGCCCCGCTGCTGGGCGGCCAGGTGCTGCTGCTGGGCAGCTGGCGCGGCCTGTTCGCCATCATGGCCGGCGGCGGCCTCCTGCTGCTGGGCGGCGTAATCTGGAGCATGCGCGAAAGCCTGCCGCCCGGCAAGGCCGTCGCCCTGCGCCCGGGCATCATCGCCCGCAACTACGCCGCGCTGCTGACCCACAAGCGCTTCATGTGCTACACCCTGGCGGGCGGCTTCGGCTCGGCCGGCCTGTTCGCCTACATATCGGGCTCGGCGCGCGTATTCATCGAGATCTACCACGTCGATCCGCGCTATTTCGGCCTGCTGTTCGGCGTCAACGCCGCGGCGCTGATCATCGCCTCGCAGTTCAGCGCGCGCCTGCTGAACCGCCATACCCCCGAAAGGCTGTTGAAAATCGCCCAGATCACCCTGGCCTGCGCCACCCTGGCCGGGCTGGCCATCACCCTGGCCGGCGGCATGACGCTCAGCCTGCTGATGCTGTGCCTGATCGGCTTCATGGCCAGCCAGGGCTTCGTCAGCCCGAACGCCGCGGCCCTGGCACTGGCCGACCAGGGTGGCCGGCTGGGCGTGGCCTCGGCCCTGCTGGGCACCCTGCAGATGCTGTGCGGCGCCGCCTCGGGCATGGCGGTCAGCGCCTGGCAATCGGCCACGCCGCTGCCGCTGACCGGCATGCTGGCGCTGTGCGCCTGCCTGTCGTGGCTGTTCGGCCGCATCGCCCTGCGCGACGGCAAAAGGCAGGCCTAAGCGCAGGCCATCGCCGAACACCGGCAATGCCCACGTCATCGAAGCTCAATGCATGGTGCATGGCCACCGAGTACGACAGCGGGTGGGCACGAAAGCGAACTTAAGTTATTAACTGGATATATTCACTTAATAAGTTTGCTAAAACTGCGATTTCACAGTATATTAATGGGCTTTACGGGCGCGCCCAAATTGGGGGCCAGCCGCATGATTGCGGCTTAGGTTTGCAATTTATGGGTAAGCCGACAGAGCCTGGCGGGCGATTGCGGCAAGACTGACTGCAAAGCGTCGTACCGGCCCGGGTTCAGGGCGATGGCATCAGGCCAATTAATATCAAGGGGTATGATCATGGCACGTGTATGCCAAGTTACCGGTAAAGGCCCGATGACGGGCAACAACGTTTCGCACGCCAACAACAAGACCAAGCGTCGCTTTCTTCCCAACCTGCAATCGCGCCGCTTCTGGGTCGAGAGCGAAAACCGCTGGGTGCGCCTGCGCGTCAGCGCCAAGGCTCTGCGCACCATAGACAAGAACGGCATCGATTCCGTGCTGGCCGACCTGCGCGCCCGCGGCGAACTGGCCTAACGGCCTAAACTCTCACAGGAGCAGATCATGGCAAAAGGCATCCGCGAAAAGATCAAACTCGAATCCACGGCCGGCACCGGCCACTTCTACACGACCAGCAAGAACAAGCGCAACATGCCTGAAAAGATGCTGATCAAGAAGTTCGACCCGGTGGCGCGCAAGCACGTCGAATACAAGGAAACCAAGCTGAAGTAAGCTGGTTTACCGCCGTGCCGCAAGGCACGGATGCATTCCCCGAAAACCCCGCGGCAAGCCCGCGGGGTTTTGTTTTCTGCGGCTGGCCCACCTTCACACAGCACCCGCTCACGCGCTGAAAAATGGGCTGCACGCAGGCTTGGCGCCAGGTATCGCGGCAACTTCGGCGAGCAGGCGTAGCTCGCTTCCCACACCCGTCTACGATCCGAGCGGAGAGCATGGGGTACCTCCTGGAGGTGAGTGGGGTATCGAACCGGAAGGAGGTACCCCGTGCTAGGCCGCGCCTCAAGAACCAGGCCAGGCGACGAAACGACCGGACGACGAAAAAACCGCGCCTGGCATGCCAGCCTTCACGCCTGGCAGCCGCCATTCGACCCGCCCCCGCGCACCGCCCTATAATGCAGGGCTTGCAACCGCAAGGCGCGCATGATGCATGCCGCGCCACCATCCCCACACAGATCCGAATTCCATGCAGGAACGCTACAACCCTTCCGCCGTCGAAGCCGCCGCCCACGAGAACTGGCAGGCGCGCGATGTCTACCGCGTGGTCGAAACCGCCACCGCGCCCGACGGCACCCCCAAGCCCAAGTTCTACGCCTGCTCGATGCTGCCCTACCCCAGCGGCAAGCTGCACATGGGGCACGTGCGCAACTACACCATCAACGACATGATGGCGCGCCAGCTGCGCATGCGCGGCTACAACGTGCTCATGCCCATGGGCTGGGACGCCTTCGGCATGCCGGCCGAGAACGCGGCCATGAAGTCCGGCGTGCCGCCTGCAAAATGGACGTACGACAACATCGCGTACATGAAGAAGCAGATGCAGGCCATGGGCCTGGCCATCGACTGGTCGCGCGAGATGTGCGCCTGCGACCCCAAGTACTACAAATGGAACCAGTGGCTGTTCCTGAAGATGCTGGAAAAAGGCATCGCCTACCGCAAGACGCAGACCGTCAACTGGGATCCCGTCGACCAGACCGTGCTGGCCAACGAGCAAGTCATAGACGGCCGCGGCTGGCGCTCCGGCGCGCCGGTAGAAAAGCGCGAGATCCCCGGCTATTACCTGCGCATCACCGACTACGCCCAGGAACTGCTCGAGCAAGTGCACGACGGCCTGCCCGGCTGGCCCGAGCGCGTGCGCGTCATGCAGGAAAACTGGATCGGCAAGAGCGAGGGCGTGCGCTTCGCCTTCACGCACGACATCCGCGACGACGCGGGCGCCCTGATCCAGGACGGCCGCATGTATGTATTCACCACCCGCGCCGACACCATCATGGGCGTGACCTTCTGCGCGGTGGCGCCCGAACACCCGCTGGCGGCGCATGCCGCCGCCGGCAACCCTGCCCTGGCGGCCTTCATCGAGGCCTGCAAGCAAGGCGGCACCACCGAGGCCGAACTCGCCACGCGCGAAAAAGAAGGCATGCCCACCGGGTTGTCGGTCACGCATCCGCTGACCGGCGCGGCGGTGCAGGTCTGGGTCGGCAACTACGTGCTCATGAGCTACGGCGACGGCGCCGTCATGGGCGTGCCCGGCCACGACGAGCGCGATTTCGCCTTCGCCCTGAAGTACGGCCTGCCCATCCAGCAGGTCATAGACGTCGAAGGCCAGGCCTACGACACCACCGCCTGGCAGGAATGGTACGCCGACAAGCAGCGCGGCCGTACCGTCAATTCCGGCAAGTACGACGGCCTGAGCACCGCCCAGGCGGTGGACGCGGTGGCCGCCGACCTGGCGGCGCAGGGCCTGGGCGAAAAACAGACTACCTGGCGCCTGCGCGACTGGGGCATCTCGCGCCAGCGCTACTGGGGCACGCCGATCCCCATCATCCACTGCCCGGACTGCGGGCCGGTGCCGGTGCCCGAACAAGACTTGCCGGTGCTCTTGCCCGAAGACTTGATCCCCGACGGCAGCGGCAATCCGCTGGCGCGCAGCGAGGCCTTCCTGGCCTGCTCGTGCCCGCGCTGCGGCAAGGCGGCGCGGCGCGAGACCGACACCATGGACACCTTCGTCGACTCGTCCTGGTATTTCATGCGCTATACGTCGCCCGGCAACGACACGGCCATGGTCGATGCGCGCAACGACTACTGGATGCCCATGGATCAATACATCGGCGGCATCGAGCACGCCGTGCTGCACCTGCTGTACGCGCGCTTCTGGACGCGCGTCATGCGCGACCTGGGGCTGGTGAACTTCGACGAACCCTTCACCCGCCTGCTGTGCCAGGGCATGGTGCTGAACCACATTTATTCGCGCAAGAACGCGCAAGGCGGCGTGGAATACTTCTGGCCCGAGCAGGTCGAGAACATCGTCGATGCCAAGGGCGCCATCGTCGGCGCGCGCCTGCGCGCCGATGGCTCGGCGGTGCAATACGGCGGCATAGGCACCATGTCGAAGTCCAAGAACAACGGCGTCGACCCGCAATCGCTCATAGACAGCCTGGGCGCCGACACCGCGCGCCTGTTCGTGATGTTCGCCAGCCCGCCCGAACAGACCCTGGAATGGTCGGACTCGGGCGTCGAAGGCGCCAACCGCTATCTGCGCAAAGTGTGGGCTTTCTGCCTGGCACGCCGCGAGGCCGTGCAGGCGGGGCTGGGCGGCAGCGCCACGGCGGCGCAGGCGGCGGGTGCGGCCAAGACCCTGCGGCGCGACATCCATACGCTGCTCAAGCAGGCCGACTACGACTACCAGCGCATGCAGTACAACACGGTGGTGTCGACCAGCATGAAAATGCTCAATGCCATCGAGTCCGCGGTTCTGGACGACAGCCCGGCCGCCGCGGCGGCGCTGGCCGAATGCGTCGGCGTCCTGCTGCGCGTGCTGTATCCAGTGGTGCCGCACATCACCTGGCAGCTGTGGCAGGATCTGGGCTACGCCACCGCTCTGGGCGACCTGCTCGACGCCCCCTGGCCCGCGGTCGACGAGGCGGCGCTGGTGGCCGACGAAATCGAGCTGATGCTGCAGGTCAACGGCAAGCTGCGCGGTTCGCTGACCGTGGCCAGCACGTCCGCCAAGGCTGAAATCGAGCAACAGGCCGCGGCACACGACGCGGTGACGCGTTTCCTGGAAGGACGCCCGGTCAAGCGCATCATCGTGGTGCCGGGCAAGCTGGTCAATATAGTGGGGTAAGCACAGGGTGAACACAGGCATGCGCAAGGCTCGGGCCGCCATCGCGGCGGCATACTTTCCCGCGGCGCGCCTTTGGGCGCGCGGCCTGGCCTGCGCCGCGCTGTGCGCACTGCTGACGGCCTGCGGCTTCAGGCTGCGCGGGCCGGTGCCGCTGCCCTTCGACACGGTCTACACCAACATCACGGAAAATTCCGATTTCGGCGCGCGCCTGCGCCGCGCCCTGCGGGCCAGCTCGCCCAACTTGCGTTTCGTCGACCAGATCGGCGACGCCCAGGTAAGGCTGATCCAGATCGCCAACAACCAGTCGCTGCGCGAACTGTCGCTCAACACCCAGGGCCTGGTCGAAGAATACGAACTGAACCTGTCCTTCGTATTCGAGCTGATGGACGCCAAGGGCCACGTACTGCTGCCGCCCACCACCCTGACCTCCAGCCAGGATCTGCCCTACGACCCCAACCAGGTGCAGGCCAAGCAGGGCGAAATCGCCACGCTGTTCCTGGAAATGCAAAAGAGCCTGGTGGATCGCATCGTGCGGCGCCTGAGCTCGCCCGACGTGATCGAGGCCGCCCGCAAGGCGCAGCAAGAGCCGCCCGCGGAAGATTCCCAGGCGGCTCCCGGCGGCGCCGAGATTGCCCCCGCTCCGGTTCCCTGGGTCACGCCGCGCGTCGAACCCAGCATGGGAATGTAGGGCCGCATGGGACGCCCGGCCGATCCGGACAGCCTGATCGCCAGCCTGCGGCAGGGACGCAAGGCCCTGGATCCCTTGTATGTCGTGTCGGGCGACGAGCCGCTGCTGGTCACCGAAACCATGGACGGCCTGCGCGCCGCCGCCATCGCGCAGGGCTACACCCAGCGCAGCAGCATGGTCATGGACGCCAACAGCGACTGGAGCGCGGTACTGGCCGCCACCCGCAACGTTTCGCTGTTCGGCGACCGGCGCCTGGTCGAGCTGAAGCTGCCGGGCGGCAAGCCGGGCAAGAGCGGCGGCGAGACACTGCAGCGGCTGGCCGAAATGGCCGGCAGCGGCCAATGGGACGGCGACACGCTGATGCTGGTCAGTCTGCCGCGCCTGGACAAGGCCACCCGCAGCGGCAAGTGGGCCGGCGCGCTGTGGCAACACGCCACCACGCTGGAGCTGGCCAGCGTCGAGCGCGCCCAGCTGCCGGGCTGGATACGCCAGCGGCTGGCGCAGCAGAACCAGGAAGTGGACGCGCAGGTACTGGAATGGATGGCCGACAAGGTCGAAGGCAATCTGCTTGCCGCCTTCCAGGAAATCCAGAAACTGGCCCTGCTTTACCCGGAAGGCCGGATCGAGGCCGCCGACGTCGAGCGTGCCGTGCTCAACGTGGCGCGCTACGACGTCTTCGGCCTGCGCGACGCGATGCTGGCCGGACAGCCGGCCAGAACCCTTTCCATGCTGGCTGGGCTGCGCGCCGAAGGCACCGCCCTGCCCCTGGTACTGTGGGCCGTGGGCGACGAGATCCGCGTACTGGCGCGCCTGGCCGAGGCCCGCGCGCAGGGCCGCGACCTGGGCGGCGAAATGCGCAAGGGCCGGGTGTTCGGCAACCATGAACGCCTGGCGCGCCAGGCCCTGGCGCGCGTACCGCCTGGCGCCTGGCCTGCAGCCGTGCAGCACGCCCACGAGGTCGACCGGCTCATCAAGGGCTTGAAAGTGCCGGGCCGCCTCGACGACCCCTGGGAAGAGATGGGGCGCCTGGCGCTGCGGGTAGCCGCCGTCCGGCCCGCGGCGGGACGCGGATAGCCCTGCGCCCCATGAGGGCCTGGCCGGCGACGCGGCCCGGTGCCCTTCCCCGCCCGCAATGGGCAAACGCCGCAGCTTGCGCCTGATACGGTGCCGCCACCACCCAGAGCACTGGTCAGAGCACCGGCCGTTTTTGTGAAAGCCCCGAAAGCTGGGATAATTCTCTTGTACTCCCGCCGCGCGCGGGCTCGATTTCCTACCCGCCCGGGGCCGGCCACGGCCCGGGCCCAGCATCCATGACCAGCACCAGCAACACCATCGAACGCGAGGCCGCCGGCGCCGCGGCCACCGACATGACCCAACTGGGCCGCCAGGCGCGCGCCGCATCGCGCCTCATGCTGCGCGCCACCGGCAAGGCCAAGGCTCAGGCGCTGCGCGCCATGGCGCAGCGCCTGCAAGACGGCCGCGCGCAGCTGCAAGAGCGCAACGCGCTGGATCTGGAAGCCGCGCGCCGCAACGGCCTGGCGCCCGCCATGGTCGACCGCCTGGCGCTGTCCGACAAGGCGCTGCAAACCATGACGGCCGGGCTGCTGCAAATCGCCGACATGCCCGACCCCATAGGCAGCACCACTGCCTCCACCATCCGCCCCAACGGCATGCGGGTGGGGCAGATGCGCGTGCCTCTGGGCGTCATCGGCATCATCTACGAATCGCGGCCCAACGTCACCATCGACGCCGCCGCGCTCTGCCTGAAATCGGGCAACGCGACGATCCTGCGCGGCGGCAGCGAGGCCATTCATTCCAATATGGCGCTGGGCGAAGTCATTCGCGCCGGCCTGGAAGACGCCGGCCTGCCGCCCCACGCGGTGCAGGTGGTGGGCACCACCGACCGCGCGGCGGTGGGCCAGCTCGCCACCATGACCGAATACATCGACGTCATCGTGCCGCGCGGCGGCAAGGGGCTGATCGAGCGCCTGGCCGCCGAAGCCAAGGTGCCGCTCATCAAGCACCTGGACGGCAACTGCCACGTCTACATCGACGCAGCCGCCGACCCGCAGCGCGCCCACGACATCGCCGTCAATGCCAAGACCTACCGCTACGGCATCTGCGGCGCCATGGAAACCTTGCTGGTGCACCAAGGCATCGCCGAACGCGTGCTGCCCGGGCTGGCCCATAGCATGACCGAGGCCGGCGTGGAACTGCGCGGCTGTCCGCGCACCCTTGCCCTGGTGCCGCAGGCCAAACCCGCCACCGAAGCCGACTGGGGCACCGAATACCTGGAACCCATACTGGCGATCCGCATCGTCGACAGCCTCGACGAAGCCATGGATCACATCGCCCGCTGGGGTTCGGGCCACACCGACTCCATCGTCACCGAAGACCTGGCCGCGGCCACGCGCTTCCAGCGCGAAGTGGATTCCAGCTCGGTCTACGTCAATCTGCCCACCTGCTTCGCCGACGGCTACGAATACGGCCTGGGCGCGGAAATCGGCATTTCCACCAACCGCCTGCACGCCCGCGGCCCGGTCGGCCTGGAAGGCCTGACCACGCTCAAGTGGGTGTTGACCGGCGACGGCCAGCTGCGCGGCCAGAGTTGATACAGGCC
Source organism: Candidimonas nitroreducens (assembly GCF_002209565.1). Classification (GTDB taxonomy): domain Bacteria; phylum Pseudomonadota; class Gammaproteobacteria; order Burkholderiales; family Burkholderiaceae_B; genus Candidimonas; species Candidimonas nitroreducens. Next base: position 44,487 of record NZ_NJIH01000009.1, on the reverse strand, counting down.
GGCAATCGCACCCAGAACACGAACAAGGTGCACGGCCGCAGACGGTACAATTCGGCAAGGCGCAGCAACGCGGCTATCGCTTCGATTGCCAATCCGTGAGGCACTGGATGCTCTGGGTCAAGACCTTCCATATCTTGTTCGTAATCTCGTGGTTCGCCGGCCTGTTCTACCTGCCGCGCATCTACGTCAACCTGGCCCAGGCGCACGACGCCGCCACCACCGACTGCCTGCTCGGCATGGCGCGGCGCCTGTACCGCTTCATCACGCCGCTGGCCGTGCTGGCTGTGGCCTTCGGCCTGTGGCTGTTCCTCGGCTACGGCATAGGCCGCAGCAGCGGCTGGATGCATGCCAAGCTGCTGTTCGTGCTGCTGCTGGTCATTTACCACCTGGCCTGCGGGCGCATGCTGCGCACCTTTGCCGCCGGCCGCAACACCCGCGGGCACAAGTTCTACCGCTGGTTCAATGAAATACCCGTGCTGCTGCTGCTGATCATCCTGATCCTGGTCGTAGTCCGCCCCTTCTGATTCCCGGCCACCATGACCGACACCCCTAGCAAGCCTCGCAAGACCCTGACGATCAAAAAGGCCGCGGCGGCCGCTGCGTCCCCTGCCGCCGATAGCGCCGAACGGCGCAAGCGCAGCGGCGCACGCGCGCGCCAGGTCGCGCAGATGGAAATCGCCCGCGGCAAGAACAGCGCGGGGGCCCAGGCCGACGCCGGCACCACCACGCCGCGCCGCGATCCTGCGCCGGCTCGCAAGCGCGGCGCCGCTGCGGGAACCGCGCCGGCTCGCGAAACCACGACCGGCGCGCGGCCCGGCCGCGATGACGGCAAGGCCGCCACTCGGTATGCCACCGAGCGCGGCGGGAAAGCCGCCAGCGCGCGGCAAAGCCGCCATCCCGGCGAGGACGCCGGCGCGGCGCGCCATTCCCCCGGCCGCTCCCGAAACTCGAATGCGGCTCGCAACGGCCCCGGCGGCGACCGGGGCGCAAGCGCCAGCCCGCGCCCATCCAGCCGGGACGGCGACACAGGCCGCCGCAGCTTCGGCCACAGCCGCGACAGAGGCATTGCCCCAGCACCCGAAGCGCCGGCCGCCGAAATGCCCGAAACGGCCGCCGCGCCGCGCATCAGCCGCCGGCCGCGACGCATCGCGCCGGCGCGGATCTTTCCGGTCTTCGCGCCCTGCCCCCACGGGCTGGAAGCCGCCCTGGCCGCCGAGCTGCAGGCACTGGGTTTCGACGCCGTGGCGGCGTCGCGCGCCGGCTGCAGCTTCGAGGCCGACTGGAATGGCGTGCAGCGCGCCAACCTGTACTCGCGCCTGGCCACCCGCGTGCTGGTGCAAGTCGCGCAGCGGCCGGTACATCGCGAAGACGACATCTACGAGCTGGCCCTGGATACCCCCTGGGAAGACTGGTTCGGCGCCGAGCAGACGCTGCGGGTCGACACCTCGGCCATCCACAGCCCCATGAAAAGCCTGCAGTTCTGCAACCTGCGGGCCAAGGACGGCATCTGCGACCGCCTGCGCGAACGCGAAGGCGCGCGGCCCGACATCGACACCGTGCGGCCCGATGCGCGCGTGCACCTGTTCCTGACCGAAGATACCGGTACGCTGTACCTGGACACCTCGGGCGAATCGCTGTTCAAGCGCGGCTGGCGCCTGGACAAGGGCGAGGCGCCGCTGCGCGAGAACCTGGCGGCCGGCCTGCTGGCGCTGTCGGGCTGGGATCCGGCCCTGCCGCTCGTGGATCCGTTCTGCGGCAGCGGCACCATACTCATCGAGGCCGCCTGGATCGCCCTGGGCGTGCCGCCCGGCATCTGGCGCCCCTTCGGCTTCGAGCGCCTGCGCAACCACGACGCGCGACGCTGGCGCGACATCAAGGAAGAAGCCCGCAGCCACATTGCGCCGCGCCTGGACACGCCGCTGATCGGCTACGACCTCGACCCGGCCGCCATCGACGCCGCCCGCCTCAACCTCGAGCGCGCCTGGCTCACGCCGCAATCCCTGCGCCTGGAAATCGGCGACGCCCGCCAAGTGACGCCGCCCGCGGAAGCAGGCTGGCTGGTCACCAACCCGCCCTACGGCGAACGCATGGCCGGCGACGGCGAAGATCTCTGGCCAGCCTGGGCCGAAAACCTCAAGCGGCACTACAGCGGCTGGTCGGTCAACGTCATCACCAGCGACCTCGACCTGCCGCGCCGCCTGCGCCTCAAGCCGCTGCGCCGCCACCCCCTGCACAACGGCGCGCTGGACTGCCGGCTCTTCAGCTTCGAGATGGTGCAGGCCAGCTACCGGCGCTGAAGCCGCGCGGCGAGACCTTGGACGGCTTCAAGGCCGGCGGGCCCGGCTGGCAAGCGCGGGTGGGACAGTGTCCTTAAAGAATGGCTGCAAAGACACTAGCGGCGCCATCGCCATGGCCAAAATCGGTCTTCCATAGTCTTCGACCAAGAGACGGCCGTGTATTTCCTTCTATTTGCCGTGACGCAACATTTTTACGGCATCGCAGCAATTCGGCTTGCTTTTCATACGGGTTAACCCCTATAATAGGGTTAACCCTGAACGAAACGTTCAACTTAAAGAGCACTGCCATGAAAGACCTGCACCAAAACATCCGCCTGACCGACGAACTCGAACGCCAACTGATGCTTCAGGCTATCGAAGAGCAATTCCGCTTCCGTCCCACCGTCGCCCTGAAGAACCTGGCGAGCAAAGTCACCGGTTTGTTCAGCCACGGCCATGGTCATGCCCAGATGAAGTCGGCTCACTGATCAAGCCCGCACCCGGCGCTGCTGCGACGCAATAAAACCAGCTGCACCGGGCATCTCAAGCCGCCGTTCCAGGCGGCTTTTGTTTTTTTGCTGCCCATGCCGTGAAACTAGCCGGCGCCCGGCACAGCCGCCGCGGACAGCATGCGCGGCAAGCCCTGGCGACGCCCAGGCCGCAAAGAGCCAAGGCCGGCGGGCATCCACGGGCCCGCCTTCCGGGGCGGTAAATTGCGAGATAATGGCGCCCATGAAAAAATCCAGGAAAAACAGCGCCCGGCCCGAGCTTCCCCACACGGTGCTGGCCACCCTGCCCACGCCCACCCGCTGGCGCCGCTTTGCATGCATGATGTATGAAGCCGTGCTGCTGTTCGGCGTCGTCTTTCTTGCCAGCTACCTGTTCGACACGCTGACCCAGAGCCGCAGCGGCATGACCTTGCGCCATGCGCGCCAGGTACTGCTGTTCGTGGCCATAGGGGCCTATTTCATATTGTGCTGGCGCAAACGCGGCCAGACCCTGCCCATGAAGACCTGGAATATCCGCCTGGTCGACCGCGACGGACGCACGCCCCGGCCGTCGCGCCTGCTGCTGCGCTATATCCTGATCTGGCCGCTGCCGCTGGTGGCCGCCATGATCGTGCGCGCCGCCTCGCACGCCACCGGATATGGCTCCGTCGACCTGTTCATCGTCGTCGCCCCCTTTACCATCTTCCTCTGGACCTGGATCGACAATGACAGGCAATTCCTGCACGATCGCCTGCTCGGTACGCGCCTGATAAACATTGAAGATACGAATCGGGAACCCGTAGAAACCCTAGTGTGATCGGCTTTGATCAGAGGGGGGATTGCGCATAACTCGCTAGTCGTTCATGCTTGAGGGTAGTTTGTTTCCTGTCGCGACGCCCGCACCGACCACAATGAACGACCAATACTCGGAGCTGTACTCGTCCTATCAATGGTTTGTCCCCACTCAATTCAACATCGCCCAGGCGTGCGCCCATCGCTGGGCTGAAAATCCCCACGAAGGCCGGCGCATCGCGGTCTACTACGAAAACGAACTCGGCCAGCGCGAAGTCTGGACTTACGCGCGGCTGTCCGAAACCGCCAACCGGCTGGCCAACGGCCTGACCCGCATGGGCGCCGGCGCCGGCGACCGCATCGCCGTCTGCATGGCGCAGCGGCCCGAGGCCGCTGCCGCCTGCATGGCCATACTCAGCATCGGCGCGATCGCCGTTCCCCTCTCGGTACGCTACGACACCCAGGCGCTGGTCACGCGCCTGCGCAACGCTGAGGCCCGCATCGCCATCATCGACGAAAGCGCCGGCCCAGAGCTGCTGGGAGCCCAGCCGCAATGCGCCGCCCTGACTCAGGTCATAGGGCTGGGGTTCCAGCACGACAGCATCATCGCCTGGCGCACGCTGCTGGCCCGCCAGCCCGCCCAATTCAAGGCAGCCGCCACGCGCGCGGACGCGCCCGCCTTGCTGCTGTATTCCGACGACGACAACCCGCGCGGCGCGCTGGTCGCGCACGCCGCACTGATCGGCAGCCTGCCCGGCTTCGTCGCCTCGCAAGACTGGTTTCCCCAGAAAGGCGACATATTTTGGACCGGCGCCGACTGGGCCTGGGGCGACGCCCTGTTCGCGGCCGTGCTGCCTACGCTTTATTTCGGCCATGCCATCGTCGCCACGCCGGGACACCTGTCAGCCCGGCGCACGCTCGAAATTCTGGAACGCTACCAGATCACCAGCCTGCTGCTGCCGCCGCGCGCCATCAAGGCGCTGCGCGCCGAAGGTAACGAGCCGCGCCAGCGTTTCAAGCTCGCGCTGCGCGCCCTCGCAAGCACCGGCGAGAGCCTGGGCGCCGTGCTGTACGACTGGTGCGTGCAGTCTTTGGGGGTCGCCCCCAACGAAATATACGGCCAGGCGGCCATGCCCTGCGTCATCGGCGCCAGCCGCACGAAATGGCCTTCACGCCCGGGCAGCATGGGCCGGCCTTATCCCGGCCACCGCGTCACGGTACTGGACTCCCAGGGCCGGCCCTGCCCGGCCGGGCAAATCGGCCAGATCGCGCTGCACACCGACGACATCCAGGGGTACCCCGACCCCGCGCTGTTCCTGGGCTACTGGCGCGATGATGCCGCCACCGAAGCCCGCCGCAGCGGCGACTGGCACCTCAGCGGCGACCTCGCCAAGGTCGACGAAGACGGCTACTACTGGTACGTGGGGCGCGCGTCCGAAGTCTTCAAAAGCTCGGGCCGGCGCGTCGGCCCCGCCGAGATCGAAGAATGCCTGCTGTCCCATCCGGCCGTGGCCGATGTCATCGTGGTGCCGTCGGCCGCGGCCGACCGGCCGGTGGCCATCAAGGCCTACGTGCAGCGCCGCCTCGCCAAGCTCGACGACGACCTGGCGGCTCTGGCGGCAGCCTTGAAAGAGCACGTCGGGCAGCATCTTTCCGCTGCGCTGTCGCCCGGCGAAATCGAATTCACCGAGGCCCTGCCCCTGACCGCCGCGGGCAAAATACGGCGCCGCACGGTAGCCGTGCCCACCTGACACCACCATAACGCGCCGGCGCGGCGGCCGCCTCGGGCCGCGCTACAATCGAGCCCCAGGGCCTACCGAGCCCGGCGGCAGGCAAGCAGGCTCCCCGCCACGGCCCCGGGGCCGCGGCGAGTCCGCCGCCCCTCTTCCACCGGATATCCGCATGGCGATCTACCAATTCCAGAACCTCAAGCCCAGCATCGATCCAGACACTTTCATCTTTGAAAGCGCCGACATCATCGGCGACGTGCGCCTGGCGGCGGGCGTCAGCATCTGGTCGAACGTCAGCATTCGCGGCGACAACGCGCCCATCACCATAGGCACGGGCAGCAATGTGCAGGAAGGCAGCGTGCTGCACGTGGACGAGGGCGTGCCCCTGACCATCGCCGAAAACGTCACGGTCGGCCATCAAGCCATGCTGCACGGCTGTACCGTCGGCGCGGGCTCCCTGGTCGGCATGCAGGCCATCATCCTGAACAACGCCGTCATCGGCCGCAACTGCCTCATCGGCGCCGGCGCCCTGGTGCCCGAAGGCCGCCACATACCCGACAATTCCCTGGTCATCGGCATCGGCAAGGTGGCGCGCCAGCTTTCCCCCGAAGAAATCGAGGGCATGCACAAAAACACCCATCACTACCAGGAACGCGGCCGCCAGTACCGCAGTGGCCTGAAGCGGCTGTAACAAAAAGGGCACCTTCCAAAAAGGGCGCCTCCCTCCGAAAAAGCACCCCTCCTTCGGCAGACAGGGCAGTTCCGCCCGCCGACGCCGCCTGCGCGGCGCCTGGCCACATGCTCCCTGCATTTTGCCAGCGCCCCCAAAACAGGCCTCGCCGAACCCTTTCTGGCCGGGCCTGCAATCGGCCCGTCCCGAGCCGAACACCGGCCGCCGCCGCACAGGCCCGCCCTCGAGAAATCTTTGTTGTATCGCCGCACACCTAGGGTTATCCCTTGTATTTGCAGGCCCGCGGCGCTAGAATCGTTGACTTATCAATCATTACCCTGTTCAGGGCATCTCCATGGCTCCCGTTGCAGCACCAGGCATGACCACCAGTGGGCGCGTATTGTCGGTACGACAGTCGCTGCTGGCCATGCTGGGATTGTGTTTTGTCACCATGATGGTGGCGGTGGATCAGACCGTCGTAGGCACCGCCCTGCCCACCATCGTGGCCGAACTCAACGGTTTCGAGCTCTATGCCTGGGTGGCAACCTCCTATCTGCTGACCTCGGTCATCACCGTGCCCATCTTCGGCCGCCTGGGCGACTACTACGGTCGGCGCAAATTCGTCATCGCCTCCATCATCGTCTTTACCGGCGCCTCGGTGCTGTGCGGTATGTCGCAGAGCATGTTCCAGCTGGTGCTGGCCCGCGCCCTGCAGGGCGTGGGCGGCGGCATGCTGGTGGGCACGGCCTTCGCCTGTATTCCCGATCTGTTCCCCGACTCGCACGTGCGCCTGCGCTGGCAGGTGCTGCTAAGCGCCGCCTTCGGCATCGCCAACGCGGTCGGCCCTTCGCTGGGCGGCTTTCTTACTCAGTACGCAGGCTGGCGCTCGGTGTTTTTCGTCAACGTGCCCATCGGCTCGCTCAGCCTGTGGTTCGTCTGGCGCCACCTGCCGCTGATCCGCCAGATGCAGGCCGGCAAGATACGGCTGGACTGGCCCGGCGCGCTGCTGGTGGCCCTAGGGCTGGGCAGCCTGCAGCTGTTCGTCGAACTGCTGCCGGCCCATGGCCTGGGCGCCCCGATGCTGCTGCTGTGCTTGTTCAGTGTCGTCACGGTGCTTGCCCTGATCTGGTGGGAAAAGCGCTGCCCCGAACCACTGCTGCCCTTCGAAATGTTCCGCAACCGCAGCCTGGCGGCCCTGTTCATGCTGTCGCTGCTGGTCGGCTTCGTCATGTTCGCCATTCTGTTCTACGTGCCGCTGCTGCTGCAGGGCGGCTTCGGCCTCAACCCGCAAGACGCCGGCCTGCTCATCACCCCGCTGGTGGTGTGCATTACCGTGGGCAGCATCACCAACGCGCGCCTCGTGACCCGCATTCCAAGCCCGAACTACATGCTGTATGCCGGCTTGCTGCTCATGATCCTGTCCTGCCTGGGCATCGTGTTCATGCATCAGGACACAGCCATCTGGCTGATGGTGCTGTACATGATCATGGGCGGTCTGGGCCTGGGCTTCGTCATGCCCAACCTCACCGTGTTCGCGCAAGAGACCGCCGGCCGCTCGCACCTGGGCATCGCCACGGCGCTGCTGCAATCGGTACGCATGATAGGCGGCATGCTCGGCACCGCCATCGTCGGCACGCTGGTTACGCACTATTACATAGGCGGCGTGCGCGCGGCCGCCTCGGGCAGCCAGGCGGCCGCGTGGTTCAAGACTCTCGAAGATCCGCAAGTGCTGGTCAATTTGTCGGTGCAGCACGACTTCCTGCAGCAGATGCAGCACGCCGGCATGAATGGTGCCGCCTTGCTCGAGGCCGCCCGCCAGTCGCTGGTCGGCGCGGTGCACTCCGGCGTGGCGCTCGCCCTGCTCGTAGCCATCATCGCCTTCATCTGGGTGCGCCGCGTGCCCCCCGTACGCCTGTCGCGCGGCGTCAAGCCCAGCGCACCGGTGGGGGAATGAAACACATGTCTGCGCGAGCGTCCGAAGAGCGTGCCCCGTCCTTCTCCGGGGACGAGGCCGCGCAGCAAGAGGGCCGACAAGCAGGCGGGGCCGCCCGGCCTGTCGAAGAGCCGGCTCTTGCCTCGCTCCGGACGCATAGCGACCCACAACCGGCCATGCCCGGCCACCCGCCGGCAAGCGAAGAGGAATTTCCCCAGATTCTCGTCATGCAGAAACTGGGCCGTACCTACCGGGCCATGCTGGCCGCCTTCGACGCCAGCATCGGCCAGCCCATGCCGCGCTGGCGCGTGCTGCTACTGCTGCACCAGCGCGGCGCCATGTCGCAGAAAAAGCTGGCCGACGCCTTGCGCATGGATCCCGCGGCGCTTACCCGCCAGTTGAAGGCCATCGAGCAGTTGGGCTGGGTGCAGCGCCGCAGCGACCCGCAGGACAACCGCCTGACCAATGTCTGGCTGACACCCGCGGGCACGGAACTCGTCAGGCAGACCATGCCGCGACGCACCGCCTTCATACAGCGTCTGCTGGCCGACCTGACGGCCGAAGAACTACAGCAGCTGGGCGGCATGCTGGATCGGGTCGAGGCCCGCATGCGCCACGAGGCGCCACGCGCCAACCCAGACTGAACGCAGCCGGCGCCGCGCCCATATACAAAATAATACAGCCTGCCGCCGCGATCCCGCACCGCGCCAGCCAGCACAGGTACAATCGGGTCTTTCAAGCGATTTTCCGGCCGGGCCTCCTGGCGCGGGCCGCGTAGTCCCTCACAATTCAGGCAGGACAGTCTCATATGAGTGCAATCGTAGATATCATCGGGCGCGAAATTCTGGATTCGCGCGGCAACCCGACCGTGGAGTGCGATGTATTGCTCGAATCCGGATCCATGGGCCGGGCAGCCGTGCCGTCGGGCGCATCCACCGGCACGCGCGAAGCCATCGAGCTGCGCGACGGCGACAAGACGCGCTACGGCGGCAAGGGAGTGCTGCGCGCCGTCGAAAACCTCAATACCGAGATATCCGAAGCCCTCATGGGCCTGGACGCCCAGGAACAAACCTTCGTCGACCGCACCCTCATCGACCTGGACGGCACCGACTCCAAAGAACGCCTCGGCGCCAACGCCATCCTCGCGGCCAGCATGGCCGTGGCGCGCGCCGCGGCCGACGAATCCGGCCTGCCGCTGTACCGCTACCTGGGCGGCAGCGGCCCCATGCAGATGCCGGTACCCATGATGAACGTCATCAACGGCGGCGCCCACGCCAACAACACGCTGGACATGCAGGAATTCATGATCCTGCCCCTGGGCGCGCCCAACTTCCGCGAAGCGCTGCGCATGGGCGCCGAAGTCTTCCACGCGCTCAAGAAGCTGATCTCGAGCCAGGGCATGTCCACCGCGGTCGGCGACGAAGGCGGCTTCGCACCCAACGTGGCCAACCACGAAGCGGCCATCCAGCTCATCCTGCAGGCCATCGGCGAAGCCGGCTACGAAGCCGGCTCGCAAATCGCCCTGGGCCTGGACTGCGCCAGCTCGGAATTCTATCGCGACGGCCGCTACCACCTGGCCGGCGAAGGCGGCATCAGCCTCAGCTCGCAGGAATTCGCCAACCTGCTCAGCACCTGGTGCGACAAATACCCCATCATCTCGATCGAAGACGGCATGGCCGAAAACGACTGGGACGGCTGGAAGATCCTTACCGAGCAGCTGGGCCGCAAGGTGCAACTGGTGGGCGACGACATCTTCGTCACCAACACCAAGATACTCAAGCAGGGCATAGAGCAAGGCATCGCCAACTCGATACTGATCAAGATCAACCAGATCGGCACCCTGACCGAAACCTTCGCCGCCATCGAAATGGCCAAGCGGGCCGGCTATACCGCCGTCATCTCGCACCGTTCCGGCGAAACCGAAGACTCCACCATCGCCGACATCGCCGTGGCCACCAACGCCATGCAGATCAAGACCGGCTCGCTGTCGCGCTCGGATCGCATGGCAAAATACAACCAGCTGCTGCGCATCGAGGAAGAACTCGCCGAAGTCGCCACCTACCCAGGGCGCGAAGCGTTCTACAATCTGCGGTAAACAAATAGCCCGCCTGAACTGACATGCGACTGCTGTTCCTGGCCCTGCTGCTGCTGACACTTATCATCCAGTACCCGCTCTGGTGGGGCAAGGGCGGCTGGCAGCGGGTTCACGAATTGCAGAAGCAGCTGGCCAGCCAGAACGACACCAACGACGCGCTGACCGCGCGCAACAACGCGCTGCAGGCCGAAGTGCAAGACCTGAAATCCGGCACCCAGGCCATCGAAGAACGCGCCCGCGGCGAACTGGGCATGATCAAAGAAGGCGAAATCTTCGTCCAGATCCTGTCCCCCAACGAAAAAGCGCCGTCGGTACAAACCCCGCATCTCGCCTCGCCCGAACAGCAAAGAGGCAATTGAATAGCGGCAAAAGCAGCCATTACCCGCTAATGCCGTCTCTGAATGTACGCGGGCTCGGCATCTTCCTGCTTGCCAGCGCGGGAGCGCTGTTCCTTGTCCAAGCAACAGTCCGAAGCGGCTCCCGGAAAGCAGCCCACCTACATGGTGGCATGAGAAGGCCGTGATGCCCGCCGTCCACGGGTCGATGTGCGCGGCAGCGGCTTTTCTGCGGCCAGATGGCCAATGATCACGGGTGGCCGATCGGGAAACTGCACCACCAGTTCAAGTTTGCCGCCCATACCTTCCACATAGCGCCGCAAGGTGGAAAGCAGCATATCACTGCGCTGCTCGAGGCGAGAAATCGTATCTTGCCCGACGCCCAGGGCTTCAGCCAGGTCAACCTGGGTTCTTTCAACGGCTTGCCGCAAGTCTTTCAACGAGGCGAGTTCCTGCGCGCGCCGTTCAATCCTGGCGCGGCGCTTGGCAGGCAAGGCTGCCATCATGTCATCAAGTTTTTTTCCCACGCTTGTGCTCCTTTGCCTTCTCTGCGGCGAGTGTGGCCAAGTGTTCATCCAGCCGCTGGTCGGCAACGGCAATCAACCGTTTGTAGAACCGTCTTTGGCCAGCGCCGCCCTTGTCGCCACCCACCAGAAGAATCGCCTGCCGGTCGGGATCAAAGGCGAAGGCGATGCGCCAGACGCCGCCTTCCCAGCTAAATCGTAGCTCCTTCAAGTTGACATGCCTGGAGCCTTTCAGGCTATCGACGGTTGGCCGGCCCAGGTTCGGGCCAAATTCGCTCAGCAATCTGGCATGCGCCAGCAATTCGTCCTGCAGGCTCTCCGCAAGTTCCTGAAACTCGGAATCGAAGGCGTCATGGAAAAGCACCGACCAATGCATGGAATTAAATTATGCCCTTAAATACATATGGACTCAACTACATATTTCGGCCAGAGCATATGTGGATACCGAAGGAATTTTTCCCACGATATTTTTTTGCCCGCACAGGCCTTGTTCAGCCGGACACACAGCATAGTGTGACGCCGCAGGCAGGATCAGCTGGCTCGATCGTGTAGCCGGGTGCCTCGGGATCGGGGGGCGAGCTGCCGCCCTGTGGCGCGCCGCCCGGCGCTACAGCACCGCCATCTTGCGGCGGCGGTTCGGGCCAGGCGGAAAGTTCCGGCTGCGCACCTTCGGCCAGACCACCGGCACCAGTCGGCCCCAGACACCATAGGCCATGGCAGGCAGCCATGCTGAGACCGGTGGGCGCAGCCCCTTCATCCACCTGTTGCGCCACAATCTTGCCCCCCAGCCCCTTGGGCCAGTCGACCGGGTGCGACTGCATGCCTAGGCGCAGTTCGCGCACCATGGGCAGGTAGCCGCCCAGGGCCATGGCTCGCGCCGCATACGAACCCGCGGGATCGCCCAGCTGGCGCAGCAGAGCGGCCACGCCGGGCACTAAAGGGCGATACGGGAAAGTAAGGCGCAAGGCCAGCACATTGGCCTGGTATATGGTCAGGCCCGAAGCCGGCCCCAGCGGCCGCCCCAGGCCAAGATTGCGCTGGTGCTGCTCGGCCTGATAGTCGTTATTGATGGCCGCCAGCCCGGTTTCGCGGGCTACGGCAAGCCCGGGATCGGCATAATCGGCAAAAGCCGCCTTCGTGGGATTGAGCACCTCGATGCGCCATGGTGCGTCGCCCAGCGCGGCGCTGCGCCGCGAGAACTCGGCGCGCATGCGGCTGTCGGCGGAAGCCCCCGAACCCGCAACATACAAGGGCAGCAGCGCTTGTTCGAAGGCCGCCGCGATAGCTTGCGGGCGCGCATGCCCGGTAATGCCCGCGCGCGCGGCCTGCAGCAGCGCCACATCGGCGAACTGCCGCACCTGGAACCAGCGCGCCACCTCGACACAGCCCAGCCCGGCAAGCAGGATGGGCACCGCCACCAAAGAAAATTCGATTAGGCTGGCGCCGCGCTGGCGCCTACGCATGAAGCGCCGACGCGAGGCACACGAAGCCATGGCACGACCGTGCCAGGGAGACGAAGCTAAGGCGCCACAGCACCGTGCATACGAACCTGTGCAGGCGCTAGGATCTATGCAAGGACGAGACGGGAACCGCGGCCACCGCAAGCGATGGAGGGAAATGGCGGCTGGCATGCGGCCAGTGTGCCCGCAAGCCGCCGCCAAGTCGATTGTGGATAGTGCTTGGATAGGCGGCCGCACACAAGGCCCAGCCCCGCACGCGCGGCTATGGGCGGCCGGCCCGAGGCAGGCAGCGGGGACCCACTAGCTGTAAGCAGCGAACTTCTGGCGCACCCGGAGTATTGGGGGGAACGCTCGGCGAAGAGCGGCCTGCCACAGGCGGCACACCGCACCAAGCTAACAACAGCCAGCGCCCGGCGACATCAAGCCGCACGTCAATGCAGCGACTTGCTGTCCTCGGCCGGAGTATCCAGCGCCGGCCTGAACAGGCTTGCGCAATCCACGGCATCGAAGTGATAAGGCTTGCCGCAAAAATTGCAGGCCACGTCGACCTGGCCGCGCTCGGCCAGTACGCTTTCGACTTCCGCCCGGCCCAGCATGCGCAGCATATCGGCCACGCGTTCGCGCGTGCATGGACAATGCCAGCGTATGCCGCGCGGCTCGAGTACGGCCAGCGACTCGTCCCAGAACAGGCGGTGGATCAGCGTGTCGGTGTCCAGATCCAGCAGCTCATCGGCCCGCACCGTGGCCGCCAGGTGGCAGGCACGTTCCCAGGTGCTGTCCAGCGCCTCGCTCTGTGCACCTTCCTGCCCGGGCATGCGCTGCACCAGCAGCCCCGCGCAGCGCTGCGCGTCGGCGGCCAGCCACAGGCGCGTATCCAGTTGCTCGGAATTGCGCATGTAAAGCTCCAGCACCTCGGCCACCGTGTCGCCGTCGAGCGGCACCACACCCTGGTAGGGCTGCGCCTGGGGCCGCTCGCGGCCCGGATCCAGCACCACGACGAACCGGCCCTGGCCATTGGCATTGAGCAGGCTTTGCAGCGTGCCGTCGGCGGGCACCTCGCGGCCCTCGCGCAAGGTCGCGGTGGCGCGGATGGAAAGATCCGCGCTGCATTCCACCACGATCAGCGCCACCGGCCCGTCGCCCTGCAGTTGCAGTACCAGCGAGCCCTGGAACTTGATGTTGGACGCCAGCAGCACCGAAGCCGCCGCCAGCTCGCCCAGCAATTGCTGCAGGCAAGCCGGATACGATTGATGCGCCAGCCCGGCCCGCCACGCCTCGTCCAGCCGCGCGGCCTGCACCCGCACGCTGTGGTCGGGAAACAAATACTTTTTGAGTTGATCAGTCATATGAAAAAATTTTAGCCCACTACCGCTGTAGCAAGCTTCGGAAATTCACAAGGGTAGCCCGACAGAAGCCCACCGCCCCCAGCCCGCAGACCACGCCACCGTCAAGCGTCGTGGGCGGCCCGGGTGGGGCGAGCGACTTTGAGGCCGCGGCGGACGAGGTTCGTTTCGGGGATGCAAGAGCGCGACTGTTTGAGGGCGACGCTTGCGGTCAGCCTGGGGGGCTGACCGCCGCCCGAGTTTCGCGCTCGCCCCGAAACGGGCCTCGACCGCCGGTAGCCCCGGGCCGCAGGGCCGGGGCCGAGCCGATGGAGCTGCCCCGCCCGGGCCGCCCACGGCGCGGGTCAAGAGCCGGATACCGACGCAGCCACCCCACTCAGACAGTCCACGGCGCGAGCAATAAACAAGATCAAGAAAGAAGCCAGGCCCAGAAAGACACAAAGATAAAGATCAGGCAACCAACGCCCGGCACTAAACCGGCAAGCCCAGCCGTCAGGCCCCTTCCACCACATACATCGTCATCACCGCCGCGCCCTCCCGCACATTGCGCGCGCGGCGATACTGCCACGAATTGTAGAAAGCCTTGGCCGCGGCCAGCGAATTGAATTCCAGCACCACCGTGCGAGTCGGCGTCTCGCCCTCCAGCCCCAAAGTCTTGCCGCCGCGCACCAGCACCTTCGCGTCCGCCGCGCGCATCGCCAGCGACGAAAAACGCTTGTACTCCTCGTACTTTTCCGGCTTGGTCACATCCACATTGGCAATCAAATACGCAGTCACAACTATCTCCCAGTCACACAATCTTCTGCTTCGCGGCGCCCCGAAAGCCCCCGCAAACGCAAGGCGCGGCCATCAAGCGAAAACCTTCCCAATGAAACCCGGCGCCAAGCACATAGACGCAATGCCGGCGCACCTGGCCATCACTCGAAATCATCCTCGATAAAACCGTGCCGCTTCACACTGGCGTCGATTTCTTGCAGCGAGCGCAGCAGCGCGTCCATATGATGCAAGGGTACCGCATTCGGGCCGTCCGACAGCGCCTTGGACGGATTCGGGTGCGTTTCCATGAACAACCCGGCCACCCCCACCGCCACCGCCGCCCGGGCCAGCACCGGCACGAACTCGCGCTGCCCGCCTGACGACGTGCCCTGCCCGCCCGGCAGCTGCACCGAATGCGTCGCATCGAACACCACCGGGCAAGCCGTCTCGCGCATGATTGCCAGCGAGCGCATGTCCGACACCAGATTGTTGTAGCCGAACGAAGCGCCGCGCTCGCACACCATGATGTTGCCGCCGTCGCCGCCGGCCTCGATCGCGGCATTGCGCGCCTTCGCCACCACCTGCAGCATATCGTGCGGCGCCAGGAACTGCCCCTTCTTGATGTTCACCGGCTTCAGGCTCGCCGCGCAGGCATGAATGAAATCGGTCTGCCGGCACAGGAATGCCGGCGTCTGCAGCACGTCGACCGCGGCCGCCACCTCCGATACCTGCCCGATCTCGTGCACGTCGGTCAGCACCGGCACGCCCAGCTGCGCCCGCACATCGGCCAGGATCTGCAGGCCCGCGCCCATGCCCGGGCCGCGATACGAGCGATCCGAGCTGCGGTTGGCCTTGTCGAAAGAACTCTTGTAGATGAACGGAATACCCAGCCGCTTGGTGATTTCCTGCAGGCGGCCGGCCGTGTCGAAGGCCATCTGGCGCGACTCCACCACACAAGGCCCGGCGATCAGGAAGAACGGCTGGTTCAGGCCCGCCTCGAAGTTGCACAGTCTCATAGATATACCTCGTCGTGGATGCCGCCCGGCAAGCGCCGGCGCGGCCGGCCCGGGCCGCGGCGCCTGCGCGCCGGGCAGGCGCGCGGCCCTCAGGCCGCCTCGGCCTTTTGCGCGCGCTGCGCCTGGTGGGCGATGGCGGCGCGGATGTAGCTGGAGAACAGCGGATGGCCGTCACGCGGCGTCGAGGTGAATTCGGGGTGGAACTGCACCCCCATGAACCACGGATGGCTGGGCAGCTCCATCATCTCGGGCAGATTCTCGGTGGGCGTGCGCGCGCTGATCACCATGCCCGCCTCTTCCAGGCGCGGCACGTACACATTGTTCACTTCGTAGCGGTGGCGATGGCGTTCATTGACCTCGCTGCCGTAGATCTCGTAGGCGCGCGTGCCCGGCTTGACCGGGCAGCGCTGCGCGCCCTTGCGCATGGTGCCGCCCAGATCCGAATTCGCATCGCGCTTCTCGACCTGCCCTTCGCGATCCTGCCATTCCGCGATCAGCGCCACCACCGGATGCGGCGTGGCGGGATCGAATTCGGTGCTGTTGGCCCCGCCCAGCTTCGCCACGTCGCGCGCGAACTCGATGACCGCAAGCTGCATGCCCAGACAGATGCCCAGGTACGGCACGCCGTGCTCGCGCGCATAGCGGATCGCGGCGATCTTGCCTTCGGTGCCGCGCTTGCCGAAGCCGCCCGGCACCAGTATCGCGTCCAGGTGTTCCAGACAGTCGGTGCCCTGCTCTTCGATCGATTCGGAGTCCAGGTATTCCACCACCACCCGCGAGCGCGTATGTATGCCCGCGTGCACCAGCGCTTCGGTCAGCGATTTGTAGGACTCGGTCAGGTCGACATACTTGCCCACCATGCCGATGCGTACTTCGTGTTCAGGGTGTTCCAGCGCATCGACCAGCCTGTCCCACATAGTGAGGTCGGCCGGCGGCGGCGTCAGCGCCAGCGCGTCGCAGACCAGGTTGTCCAGCCCCTGCTTGTGCAGCATGGCCGGGATCTTGTAGATGGAATCGGCGTCCCACACCGAAATGACCGCGTCCAGCGGCACGTTGGAGAACAGCGAGATCTTGGCGCGCTCTTCGTCGGGAATCGGACGGTCGGCGCGGCACAGCAGCGCGTTCGGATAAATGCCGATCTCGCGCAGCTTTTGCACCGAGTGCTGCGTGGGCTTGGTCTTGAGCTCGCCCGCCGAGGCAATAAAGGGCACCAGCGTCAAGTGCACGAACGCGGCGTTGTTGCGGCCCAGCCGCAGGCTCATTTGCCTGGCTGCTTCCAGGAAAGGCAGCGATTCGATGTCGCCCACCGTGCCGCCGATTTCCACGATGGCCACATCGGTGTTGCCTTCCCAGGCCGACTTGGCGCCGCGCGCGACGAAATCCTGGATCTCGTTGGTGATGTGCGGGATCACCTGCACCGTCTTGCCCAGATAGTCGCCGCGGCGCTCTTTGCGCAGCACCGACTCGTAGATCTGCCCGGTGGTGAAATTGTTGACCTTGCGCATGCGCGACGAAATGAAGCGCTCGTAGTGGCCCAGGTCGAGATCGGTTTCGGCGCCGTCTTCGGTGACGAACACCTCGCCGTGCTGGAACGGGCTCATGGTGCCCGGATCGACGTTGATGTAGGGATCCAGCTTCAGGAGGGTGACCCGCAAACCGCGGGATTCGAGAATGGCGGCAAGAGACGCGGCGGCGATGCCTTTCCCCAAAGAAGACACCACGCCGCCGGTTACAAATACGTATTTGGTCATTGTGATTCGTGTCCGGGGCCGCCGGACATCAGCAGGAAATTTGGATTATAGCCGGGACGCCCGGCCCTCATGCAGCCGCTGCGCCCCCCTGGCGGCCTGCCCCGCCCCGTTCAAAACAGCAGGCCGCACCAAGGCCCGCGCTGCGGGTGGCACCGCCCGCGCAGGGCCTTAGAGCGGCCGGGTCCAGTCCTCGAGCCACTGGCGCGCCGCCCCTTGCACGCGCGGCAGCAGGCGCTCGCGCACCTCGGCGTGATAGGCGTCCAGCCAAGCGATTTCGCCCGCCTCCAGCATGTCGCGCTCGATGCAGCGCCGGTCTATGGGGCACAGCGTCAGGGTTTCGAAGCGCAGGAACTCGCCGAACTCGGTGCGTGCCGCGGGGCGGTTGGCCACCAGGTTCTCGATGCGTATGCCCCAGCGGCCGGGCCGGTACAGGCCCGGCTCGTTCGAGGTGATCATGCCCGGCTCCATGCCCATGTAGGGGTTGACCGGCGTGCGGTAGGAAATCGCCTGGGGCCCTTCGTGCACGTTCAGGAAATAGCCTACGCCGTGGCCCGTGCCATGCCCGTATTCCACACCCGCCTGCCAGATCGGCAGCCGCGCGATGGCGTCCAGCATGGGCCCCGGCGTGCCGCGCGGAAACACCGCGCGCGACAGCGCGATCATGCCCTTGAGCACCACCGTGTAGTCGCGCCGCTGCTCTGGCGAGGGCTGGCCCACCGCCAGCACCCGGGTGATGTCGGTAGTGCCGCCCTGGTACTGCCCGCCCGAATCGATCAGCAGCAGGCCATCGCCGCGGATCTCGGCATGCGACTGTTCGGTGGCGCTGTAGTGCGGCATCGCGCCGTTGGCGTTGTAGGCCGCGATGGTGCCGAAGCTCGGGCAGACGAAATCGCGCTGGCGCGCCCGCGCCGCGCAGATGCGCTCGTCCACCGTCAGTTCGGTAATGGTCTCGCCGCTGGCGCGCGCGGCCTCGAACCAGGCGAAGAACTCGCACAGGGCGGCGCCGTCCTGCTCCATGGATTCGCGCACGTGCGCCAGCTCGGCGTCGGTCTTGCGCGACTTCAGCAGGTGCGAGGGGTTGACCGCCTCGACGCGGTCGACATAGGCGGCCGCCGCCAGCACGCCCACCGTGGTGCGTGCCGGGTCGACCAGCAGCTTCTGCCCCTGCGCCAGCCCGGCCAGGGCCGTGCCCGCCGCATCGTAGGGCTGCACGTCCACGCCGTCGCGCCGCAGCACCGCGCATAGCTCAGCATCGATCTTGCCCGGCCCGACGTACAGGCAGGCGCTGTCGCGCCCCACCAGCGCGTGCGCGACGAACACGGGGTTGTACGACACGTCGCTGCCGCGCAGATTGAGCAGCCACGCGATGTCGTCCAGCGACGAGATCCAGTGCCAGTCCGCCCCCTGCTCGGCCAGCGCCGCGCGTACCGCGCGCAGATTCTCGGCGCGCGTGCGGCAGGCATACGGCGGCAGGTGCTCGTAGACGGGCCGCTGCGGCAGCCCGGGGCGGCCGGCCCAGACCGAGCCGGCCAGATCGGTGTTCGTGTCCAGCGCGATGCCGTGCTGGCCCAGCGCCGCCTGCCACTGCCCGTAGGCCCGCAGGCTGAGCACCTGCCCGTCGGCGGCCACCTTGCTGCCCGAAGGCAGCTGCGCGGCCAGCCAGTCGATGAAGCTGGGCACGCCTTCGGCGCCGGCGCGCATGGTCTGTATGCCGGTGCCGGCCAGGTCGTGCTCGGCCTGTTCCCAGTAGCGGCTGTCGGTCCACAGGCCGGCGAACTTTGCCGTCACGACCAGCGTGCCGGCCGAGCCGCCGAAGCCGCTGAGCCAGCTGCGCGCCTGCCAGTGCTCGGGCAGGTACTCGGACGAATGCGGGTCGGACGAGGGCACGATGCACGCATCGGCCCGTTGCGCCGCCATCGCCACGCGCAAGGCGGCGATGCGGTCGGCGTGTACGGAACTGGCCACGATAAATATTCCTTGAAAAAAACCGCGCCCCCCACAAAGGGGGGCACGGTCATGATACAACGCGCCGCGGCGCTACCGCATGGGTGCCGGCGCCCAGCAGGCGCAGCCGCGGAACCACCCGGCCCCGCCAGCGCGGCACCCCTTTCGGGGTGAGCCGCACTAGAGCGTTTTCAGTTCAGGTATTTACACTCTTCGCAGCATTGCATCAGACAAGCGCCGGGAAAACTCAGTAAACACTTGAGCCAAACTTTCCCTAGGCGACCGCCGAGACGTCCAGCTTGGCCCCCGTCTTGGCCTGCACCTCGTCCACGGTGACGCCGGGCGCCAGTTCCTTGAGCTTCAGGCCGTCGGGGGTGACTTCCATGACCCCCAGGTCGGTAATGATCAGGTCGACCACGCCCACGCCGGTCAAGGGCAGCGTGCATTCGGGCAGCAGCTTCAGGTCTTCGGTGCCGTCCTTCTTGCGCGCCACGTGCTCCATGAGCACGACCACCTTGCCCACGCCGGCCACCAGATCCATGGCGCCGCCCATGCCCTTGATCATCTTGCCCGGGATCATCCAGTTGGCCAGGTCGCCCTTTTGCGACACTTGCATGGCGCCGAGTATGGCCAGGTTGATCTTGCCGCCACGTATCATGGCGAACGAGTCGGCCGAGGCGAAGATCGACGAGCCCGGCAGCGTGGTGACGGTCTGCTTGCCGGCGTTGATCAGGTCGGCGTCGATTTCGTCTTCGGTGGGGAAAGGCCCGATGCCCAGCAGGCCGTTTTCGGACTGCAGCCATACCTCGACGCCAGGAGGCACATGGTTGGCCACCAGCGTGGGCAGGCCTATGCCCAGGTTGACGTAGAAGCCGTCCTGCAATTCGCGTGCGGCGCGCGCCGCCATTTCATCACGAGTCCATGCCATGGTTTGTTCTCCTTAGGCGTTGCGCACGGTGCGTTGTTCGATACGTTTCTCGGGGTGGGCGTTGACCACGATCCGCTGCACGTAGATGCCGGGCAGGTGCACGGCATCGGGATCGATGGCGCCGATGTCCACCAGCTTCTCGACCTCGACGACGGTGATCTTGCCCGCCATGGCCACGTTCGGATTGAAGTTGCGCGCGGTCTTGCGGAACACCAGGTTGCCGCTGCGGTCGGCCATGTAGGCCTTGACCAGCGACACGTCGGGCACCAGCGAGCGCTCCATGACGTACTTTTCGCCGTCGAACTCGCGGATTTCCTTGCCGTCGGCCACCACTGTGCCCACGCCGGTGCGCGTGAAGAAGGCCGGAATGCCGGCGCCGCCGGCGCGCAGCTTCTCGGCCAGCGTGCCCTGCGGCGTGAATTCCAGTTCGAGTTCGCCGGCCAGGTACTGGCGTTCGAATTCCTTGTTCTCGCCCACGTACGAGGCAATCATCTTCTTGACCTGGCGGGTGTTGAGCAACTGGCCCAGGCCGAAGCCGTCGACGCCCGCGTTATTGCTGATGCAGGTCAGGCCGTGCACCCCGGAATCCCGCAGGGCCGCGATCAGCGCCTCGGGAATGCCGCAAAGGCCGAAGCCTCCTACCGCAATGGTCTGGCCATCGGCAACTACGCCTTTGAGTGCTTCTGCGGCACTTGCATAGACTTTTTCCATTACCTTGATCCTTTTTGAAAATAAAAAGTACTCACCTTGAAATTCTTGTGCCGGCCCGTACGCCAGCCTTGCGCATCATTCTGGGCCGCACAAGCCGGGCCGCGTAGGCCGAGCCGCGCAGGCCCGCGCAGCGCGCGGCGCCCGCAAACCGGGGCCGACCCGCCATGCGCCGCGCGCTGCGCCGCAAACCCAGGCCGGCGCGCATGTTCAGACCAGGCTGCGGGCCAGCGCGGCCAGCTCTTGCTCGGACCACGGCAGCGAGCGACCGCTGGCCGCATCGGTGCCTACCAAGACTTCGCGGCCCTTGGCGTAGGCCACGCCCGGCTCATGCTCGCACTCTATCAGTACGTCGAATTCTATGCTCGAGCGGCCGACCCGCGTCAATTGCATGACCACCACCGCCGTGGCCGGATACAGCATGGGCTTGAGGAAATCCAGCGAGGCATGCGCCAGCACCATCACGCGGGCCGAAGGCAGCACGATGCCGGCCTGCTCGAACAGCCTGATGCGGGTCTCTTCCAGATAGCGGAAATACAGCGTGTTGTTGACGTGATTCAGCGCGTCCTGGTCACCCCAGCGCAAAGGCACCGCGTGGCGGAATGTAGCGCCCACACGCGGTGCGCCCGAAGAATCTGCAGCCTGCATGAATGACCTTGCCTCCAGAATTGCTTTGCGCAGCGGCGCATGGCGGCGCCCGTAGTCAAGTATAACGGCTGGCCATCATGGCCCGCCATCGCAGCCGGGGCCGCAACCGGACGCTGGCAGCGGCGAAGCCACAAGCCGGAGTGCAATACAATTGCCCCAAACAGGTTCGCCCGGGCAGGCCGCGGCGCGCCGCGGCCCCGCGTGCCGCGATATACACACCATACCAACGCATACGGAACAAAGGGAGATTGCGACAAATGGCCGAGCGCGAATCGATGGAATACGACGTGGTGATCGTCGGCGGGGGGCCCGCCGGCCTGTCCGCGGCAATACGCCTGAAGCAGCTGGCGGCCGAACAGGGCCGGGAAACCAGCGTCTGTGTACTGGAAAAAGGCGGTGAGATCGGGGCCCACATCCTGTCCGGCGCCGTCATGGATCCGCAGGCACTGACCGAGCTCATCCCCGACTGGAAGGAAAAAGGCGCGCCGCTGAACACTGCGGTCACGGAAGACAAATTCCTGTTCCTGACGCGCAAAGGCGCACGTGCCACGCCCGGCTGGCTACTGCCGCAGTGCTTCCGCAACCATGGCAACTACATCGTGCGGCTGGGCGACTTCACCCGCTGGCTGGGCGAACAGGCCGAGGCCCTGGGCGTGGAAGTCTTCCCGGGCTTTGCCGCCACCGAAATCCTCTACACCGAGTCGGGCGCCGTGCGCGGCGTGGCCACCGGCGACATGGGCGTGGCGCGCGACGGCTCGCACACCGCCAGCTACCAGCCCGGCATGGAATTGCACGCCAGCTATACCATCTTCGCCGAAGGCGCGCGCGGCCAGCTGGGCCGCCAGCTCATCGAGCGCTACAAGCTGGACGCCGGGCGCGACCCGCAAAGCTATGCGATCGGCATCAAAGAACTCTGGGAAGTCGATCCGGCACGCTCGCAGCCCGGGCTGGTGGTGCACACCGCCGGCTGGCCGCTGGACGCCGACACCTACGGCGGCTCGTTCCTGTACCACCTGAACGACAATCTGGTGGCGGTGGGCCTGGTGGTCGGACTGGACTACGCCAACCCCTGGCTTTCCCCGTTCGAAGAATTCCAGCGCTACAAGACGCACCCGGCCATCCGCCCGACCTTCGAGGGCGGCAAACGCATCGCCTACGGCGCGCGCGCCCTGACCGCCGGCGGCCTGCTGTCGCTGCCCAAGCTCTGTTTCCCCGGCGGCGTCATGGTGGGCTGCGAGGCCGGCTTCCTGAATGCCTCGCGCATCAAGGGCAGCCACGCCGCCATCAAGACCGGCGCACTGGCCGCCGAAGCCGCCTTCGAGGCCCTGCAGGCCGGCCGCAGCCAGGACGAGCTGCTGGCCTACCCGGCCGCGTTCGAGCGATCCTGGCTGTACCCGGAACTGAACAAGGCGCGCAACTTCAAGCAATGGTTCAAGAAGGGCCGCACCATGGGCACGCTCATGACCGGCATCGAGCAATGGCTGCTCAAGGGCCGCATGCCCTGGACGCTGCATCGCCGCAAGCCCGACTACGCCAACCTGAAGCCGGCGGCCGAATGCGCCCGCATCGACTACCCCAAGCCCGACGGCAAGCTCACCTTCGACCGCCTCAGCTCGGTCTTCATCTCGAACACCAACCACGACGAGAACGAGCCCATCCACCTCACACTTAAAGACCCCAGCGTGCCGGTGGCGGTGAATCTGGCCCGCTACGGCGGCCCCGAGGCGCGCTACTGCCCGGCGGGGGTATACGAATTCGTCAAGACCGAAACCGGCGAAGACCGCCTGCAGATCAACGCGCAGAACTGCGTGCACTGCAAGACCTGCGACATCAAGGATCCCACGCAGAATATCGTCTGGGTCGCCCCGCAAGGCGGCGAAGGGCCGGTCTACAACGGCATGTAGGGCGCTGGCGCGTCTTTCAGCGCGCCGGCCGCCTACCACGCGCCGGCGCCAGCGTCACCACCACCAGCCCCGCCATCATCAGCGCGGCCCCGCTGATGTCCAGCCACGTCGGGTGCTCGTTCAGCAGCAGCCAGGCCAGGATGATGGTCAGCACCGGCACGCCCAGCGCCGACATGCCGGCGACGGTGGCGCTGACGCGCCGCACCACCATCATCCACAAGCCCCAGCCCACCGCCGAGGCCAGCACCCCCATGTACAGCAGGCCCAGCACCAGCTGCGCGCCCCAGTGCGGCGCCATCTGCGGCATCCACAGGGCCAGGGGCAGCGTGAACAGCGCGCCCAGCAGCATCTGCCAGGCCGTCAGCGTCATGACGTTGACCTTATGGCGCAGGAACAGGCGCTTGGTCAGCACCACGCCTACGCCCCAGCTCGCACCACCGGCCAGGGCCAGCAGCGAGCTGAGCATCCCGCCCAGGCCGCGCCACGGCGCGATCACGCAAACCAGGCCCAGCGCGGCCAGCACGAAGCCCACCATGTGCGCGGGTGCGGGCCGTTCGCCCAGCAAGGCCCAGGCAAACAACAGCACCCAAAAAGGCATGGTGTAGGACAGCATCACCACGTGGCCCGCCCCCCCAGCCACCAGCGCAAACTGCGCCAGGCACTGGAAGGCGGTGGTCTGGAACAAGGCCGTGCCCACCGTCAGCCAGAACGGCGGGCAGCGCAAGGGCTGGCGCGACACCAGCAGCATGGCCAGCAGGGCCAGAAACCCTATCGCGTAGCGCGAAGCCACCAGGTCGAAGGGGCCGATCAGGTGCGACAACTGCTTCATCACCACCCAGCTGAATCCCCACAGCAGCACGGTGATCCCCATCAGCACAAAGGCCGAGTGATCCGGCGAGTCCGATCCCAACAAAATCCCCTAGTTCACTGAAACACTGAAAACGGCAGCGGCCCGCCTGAGGCGGGCCGCTGCATGAGCTTGTACCGAGACCCTTGCTACACGGATTGCGACAACTGCTGCAGGATCGCCGGGTTTTCAAGCGTGGAGACGTCCTGGGTGATTTCCTCGCCCTTGGCCACTACACGCAGCAAGCGCCGCATGATCTTGCCCGAGCGCGTCTTGGGCAGGTTTTCGCCGAAGCGGATGTCCTTGGGCTTGGCGATGGGGCCGATTTCCTTGCCCACCCAGTCGCGCAGCTGCTTGGCGATGGCCACGGCCTCGTCGCCTTGCGGCAGCGGCCGCTTGAGCACCACGAAGGCCACCAGCGCCTCGCCCGTGGTTTCGTCGGGGCGGCCGACCACGGCCGCCTCGGCCACCAGCTCGTGGGCCACCAGCACCGACTCGACCTCCATCGTGCCCAGCCGATGCCCGGACACGTTCAGCACGTCGTCGATGCGGCCCATGATCCAGAAATACCCGTCGCTGTCGCGCTGCGCGCCGTCGCCGGCCAGATACCAGCCCTTGAGTTCGGGCGGGAAGTAGCTTTTCTTGAAGCGTTCCGGGTCGCCCCAGATGGTGCGCACCATCGACGGCCAGGGGCGCTTGATCACCAGGAAACCGCCCTTGCCGCGCTCGACCTCTTCGCCGGTTTCATCCACCACCGCCGCCGCAATGCCGGGCAGCGGCAGCGTGCACGAACCCGGCTTGAGCGGCGTGGCCCCCGGCAGCGGCGTGATCATGTGCGCGCCGGTCTCGGTCTGCCACCAGGTGTCCAGCACCGGGCAGCGCTCGCCCCCCACCTGCTTGTAGTACCACATCCAGGCCTCGGGGTTGATGGGCTCGCCCACCGAACCGAGTATGCGCAGGCTGCGCAGATCGTATTCGCGCGGATGCACGGCAGGCGTGGACTCGGCCAGCTTGATCAGCGAGCGGATGGCCGTGGGCGCGGTGTAGAACACCGTGACCTTGTGGCGCTGGATCATGTCCCAGAAACGGCCGGCGTCGGGGTACGTGGGCACGCCTTCGAACACCACCTGGGTCAGGCCCGCGGCCAGCGGCCCATAGGTAATGTAGGTATGGCCGGTGACCCAGCCCACGTCTGCCGTGCACCAATAGACGTCGTCGTCCTTGGCGTCGAAGGTCCATTTCATGGTCATCAGCGACCACAGCAGATAGCCGGCGGTGGAATGCTGCACGCCCTTGGGCTTGCCGGTGGAACCCGAGGTGTACAGAATGAACAGCGGATGCTCGCCGCTGAGCGCCACGGGCTCGCAGGTCTGCGCCTGGCCGGCGCAGACCTCGTGCATCCAGAGGTCGCGGCCTTCCGCCCAGCTGACCGGAGTGCCGGTGCGGCGATACACGATGACTTTGCTGACCGACTCGCAGCCGCCGAAACCGATGGCCTCGTCCACGGCGGGCTTGAGCGGGATCTTCTTGCCGCCGCGCACCTGCTCGTCGGCCGTGATGACCAGCACCGCCTCGACGTCGACGATGCGCTCGTGCAGGCTTTTGGAGGAAAAGCCGCCGAACACCACCGAGTGGATGATGCCCAGCCGCGCGCAGGCCTGCATGGCGACCACCGCCTCGATCGACATGGGCATGTAGATGACCGCGCGCTGCCCGGCCTTGTAGCCCAGCGCCTTGATGCCATTGGCGAATTCGCAGACGCGCGCGTGCAGCTGCTTGTACGTGACGTGCTCGACCTTGCCGTCGTCGGACTCGAAGATGATGGCGGTCTTGTCGGCGACCGGAGTATTCAGGTGGCGATCCAGGCAGTTTGCCGACACATTCATCTCGCCGTCGGCATACCAGTGGAAGAACGGCGCCTGCGACTCGTCCAGCGCCTGCGTGAAGGGCTTGGCCCATACCAGGTTCTCGCGTCCGAGCCGGGCCCAGAATGCCTCGGGATCCCGATCGGCCTCGTCGCACAAAGCCCGATAAGCGTCCATGCCGGAAATATTGGCGTGCTTCACCAGGTTTTCAAAGGGCGGGAATACGCGGTTCTCTACCAGTACGGATTCAATTTCGATTTCTGCAGACATGAAGGACTCCTTTCAGGCTCGGCCAGCATCGGGGGATGACCCTACCCTAACCGATCAGCCTTACTGAACACTGACAAACTCAGACATAGTATCGCGCTGACGCACGCCCCGGGCAAAATCGACGCGCAACAGCACCAGCAGCCCGGCGACGAAGAACAGGCCGGTGCACAGCAGCGCCGTGCGCTGGTTGCCGCCGGTCAGCCAGGTGACCAGCCCATAGCAGAGCGGCCCGATCACGGCCGACAGCTGAATGGCGAAGGTCCACAGCGAATAGAATTCGGCCAGGCGGTGCTGGGGCGCGAAGGCCCCGGCCATGGCGCGCCCGGCGCTCTGGCTGGTGCCCATGCACAGGCCGGCCAGCGTGGCCGCGATCCAAAACACCCACAGCTCGACCGCCAGATAGGCGATCAGCACCATCAGTATCCAGCCGCACAGGGTCAGCGCCAAGGCCCGCTTGTGGCCGATGCGATCCTGCACGTGGCCGAACAGGAAGGCGCCGGCCGCCGCGGCGATGTTCACCACGAACACCAGCAGCATGGTCTGCGCCATGGTGAAACCCATGGCCTGGGTGGCATAGACCGCCGACAGCGTGATGACCACGGTGATCCCCGCCTGGTAGCAGGCGCCGCAGAACAGCAGCATGCGGAAGTCGCGGAAGTGGCTGCCGGTATCGCGCCAGGCGGCCAGCAGCCGGCCCAGCAGGCCTTCCAGCGGCCGATGCGTGGCCACCGCGCGCTCGCGCAGGAACACGAACGAAGGCACCGCAGCCACCGCGAAGATGACCGCCGTCAGCACCATCACCCTGGGCACGTACAGGCTGGCGGGCTCGCCCTGTGCCGTAGACCACGACACCAGCGCCAGGCTCAGGCCCAGGCTGAGCATGCCGCCGCAGTAGCCGAAGCTCCAGCCCCAGCCGGACACGCGCCCGAGCGCCTTGGGCCGGGCAATTTCGGGCAGAAACGCCGCCACCACCGATTCGCCGATGCAATAACAGTAATTGGACGCGGCCAGCATCACCATGCCCAGCACCACGTCGCCCGGCCCGACCAGGGCCAGCAGCAGGGTGCAGGCCACGCAGCCCACCGTGCTCGAGAACAGCAGCCGCCGTTTGCCCGCGCGGGCGTCGGCGCGCGCGCCCAGCGTGGGCATGGTCAGCATGATCAGCAGGTACGAAAACGACAGCGCACTGGTGAAGGCCAGCGTGCCCCAGGGCTTGCCGGCGGCCACCACGCCCACGAAATACGTGCTGAACACCGTGGTGAGCACCACGGTGGTATAGCCGGAATTGGCGAAGTCGTACATGGCCCAGGCCCAGACCTCGCGCCGCGCCACGCCCGGATTGAGCGTGTCGCGAAAGCCCGCCGTGCCGCGGGCCTGATCCGCCGTGCCGTCTGGCGGCACGTGCGGCAGCGTGTCGCTCATAGGCCCAGGGCGGCGATGCCGGCGCGCGCCGTCTCGGCGTCTTCGCTGGATTTGACGCCCGAGACGCCGACCGCCCCCGCGACCTGGCCCTGCACCATTACGGGCACGCCGCCTTCCATCATGCCGTCCAGCAGGGGCACCGACAGGAACGAATAACGGCCATTATTGATGATGTCTTCGTAGCCTTTGGACTCGCGCCGCCCCAGCGCGGCGCTGCGCGCCTTGGCCGGCGCGATGTGCGCCGACACCGGCGCGGCATTGTCGAGGCGCGACAGGCCCAGCAAATGGCCACCGTCGTCGACCACGGCGATGGTAACGGCCCAACCGTGTTCGCGGGCATGCTTTTCGGCGGCGTCGATAATGGTTCTGACGTCGGCGGCGTTCAATACGGGTTTGGAGTTCATGCAGCGTTGTCCTTGATTGATTCTTTGATCTGTTCCAGCGCACCGGGGTCTTCTATGGTGGTCAGATCACCCGGATCGCGCCCCTCGCATAATGCCACAATTGCCCGGCGCAGCACCTTGCCGGAGCGAGTCTTGGGCAGCGCGCCGACGAAGCGGACGCGGGCCGGGCGCGCCACCGCGCCTATGCGCTGCTCGATGACCCGCTTGATGTCGTTTTCGAGTTCCAGCGCGCGCTGCGCATCGCCCAGCGCGGCCGGATCTTTCAGCACCGCGAAGCCCACCGCCACCTGGCCCTTGAGCGTGTCGGCCACGCCCACCACGGCCGACTCGGCCACCGCCGGATGGCTGTTGAGCGATTCCTCGATCTCGCGCGTGCCCAGGCGGTGCCCGGCCACATTGATCACGTCGTCAGTGCGCCCCAGGATGAACCAGTAGCCGTCCTGGTCGTACAGACCCCAGTCGAAGGTGGAATACAGCATGCGCCCGGGGAACGAAGTGAAATAAGTGCGCACGAACCGCTCGTCGTCGCCCCAGATGGTGCTCATGGCCCCCGGCGGCAGCGGCGGCTGCACGGCCACCACGCCCTTCTGCCCCGGCCCGAGATCTTCGCCGGTGGTTTCGCTGACCACACGCACGTCGAAGCCGTAGACCGGGAACGAAGGGCTGCCGAATTTGGTCGGTACGTCTTCCACCCCCGGCTGGGCCGACAAAATGGGCCAGCCCGTCTCGGTCTGCCAATAATTGTCGATGATGGGCTTGCCCAGGCCTTCGGAGATCCAGTTGGCGGTGGTGTCGTCCAGCGGCTCGCCGGCCAGGTAAAGCGCCTGCAGGCTGGACAGATCGTGCCGCTTCAACAGGCCCGGGTCGAGCTTCTTCAGCACCCGGATGGCCGTGGGCGCCGAGAACACGGCGTTGATGCGGTATTTCTCGACCAGCTTCCAGAGTATGGCGCCGTCGGGCCGCGTGGGCAGGCCCTCGTACATGACAGTGGCCTGGCCATTGAGCAGCGGCCCATACACGATATAGGAATGGCCGACCACCCAGCCGATGTCGCTGGTGCTCATGTAGACGTCGCCCGGCTTGCCGCCGAACACATAGTCCATCGAAGCCGCCAGCGCCACGGCATAGCCGCCGGTGTCGCGCTGCACACCCTTGGGGTTGCCGGTGGTGCCCGAGGTGTAAAGCACATAGCTGGGCTCGGAAGACTCCAGCCACTCCACGGGCTCTTGCGCCCCGTCGTGGCGCGCGCGCAGCGTCGCGTAATCCACATCGCGGCCCGCCACGGCATCGAAGGGCACCAGGCCGCGGTCGACCAGCAGCACCTTGGCAGGCGGATGCGCGCAGGACGCCAGCGCCTGATCGAGCAGCGGCTTGTAGGCCACGGCCTTGCCCGAGCGCGAGCCCGCGTCAGCCGACACCACCAGCTTGGGCTGCGCATCGTCGATACGCTGCGCCAGATTGTGCGAGGCAAAGCCGCCGAACACCACCGAATGAATCGCGCCTATGCGTACGCAGGCCAGCATCACGAACGCGGCCTCGGCGATCATGGGCAGGTAGATAAGCACCCGGTCGCCCTTGCCCACGCCCAGGCCACGCAGCATGGCCGCCACCGCGTTGACCTCGCGCGCCAGGTCGGCGCGGGAATAGACGGCCTCTTTGTCGACTTCGGTGGAAACCCAGATCAGCGCCGGCAGGTCGGGGTCGATCTGCGCCCAGCGATCCACGGCGTTGTAGCAAAGGTTGGTGCGCCCGCCCACGTACCAGCGGGCAAACGGCGGGCGGGAATAATCCAGCACTTCGGTAAAAGGTTCGTGCCAATGGATGCGCTGCGCCTCGCGCCGCCAGAATTCCTCGCGATGCTCGATGGACTGGCGATGAAATGCGCGGATCTTCTGCATGATCGGTCTCCTTGGTTCGAATCCTTGGGCCCGCGGCGGGCACGGGCCTGTTGTCTGCTCTCGGGTATAAGCAAGCACGGCTCTCCACGAACCAGTCCGCACGCGCAGTCCTGCGTGCAGCCCGGATCGGGGGAAACCTCGCTTTACCTGATGGTTAATATTAGTTAAACTCGGTCAGCTTACTACAAAATTACTGCCGCAAATGTACGCCCGGCCCTGGGTTCCGATGCTCGCATATCGATGATAACGACGTTGTAGAACGGGGGGACGCGGCGTGGCTCAACGAACGACCGACTATGCCGCCCCATCGACGCCCCGCCCTACTATCGTCCCTATGCTCTAATCCCCAAAATCTCTGGCGCGCCGGCAAATACCTGGTTCTGGCCGCCACTCTGGCCCTGGCGGGCTGCGCCACCAACAACGCCAAAAACCAATACGCGCAACTCTCCAGCACGCACGAATTGCGCGACAACTACCTCTCGCGCACCCAGGCCGACCCACTGGGCGCCTACATCAACGACGAAGACAGCGACGACCTCGACGAAGACACCAAAGACATCCTCTTTGCGACATCGTCCCATTCTTCACCGCAGTCCGTGGCCACGCCCGGCGCCTCCAAGGCCTTCGCCTCGACCGCACTGAATTTCCTCGGCATCAGGTATCGCTACGGCGGCGACACGCCCAATACCGGCTTCGACTGCAGCGGGCTGGTGGGCTACGCCGCCGAAAAATCGCTGGGTCTGAAGCTGCCCCGCAGCGCCGCCGGCCTCGCCCGTGAAGGCGAGTTCGTGCCCCGCGACGAACTGCGCAAGGGCGACCTGGTCTTCTTCAATACCCTGGGCCGCCGCTATTCACACGTCGGCATCTATCTGGGCAATCACAAGTTCGTGCATGCGCCGCACCGCGGCTCGGTGGTGCGCATCGAAGACATGAACGGCACCTACTGGAAAAAGCACTATACCGGCGGTCGCCGCCTGGTGGCATATGCCGGCGGCATCGACGACAGCAAGCCCGCGATTCGCGCCGAACCGCGCAGCACTACGCATACGCATACGGCACGTTCCGTCTCGCATGCCAAACATAGCGCCGCCCCACGCGCCAGGCACGTCGCCAGCACGCACACCACGCATGCGGCTCACGCCAAGAGCTCGCACGTCGTGGCCAGGAAGCCGGCCCACAAGCGGCGCTGAAGCACGCGGCCTGAAGCAGCAGGCGGCACTACACGCAAACAATAAATCGGCGGCACCCGCTAGTGGGCGCCGCCGATTTTATTTGTCGGCCTGTACCGAGGCTGCAACTAGGCGCGCTGCGCCATGGGCGCATAACCCATTGCCCGCGCGGCCCCTGCCCGCTGCGCCGGGCAGGCTTCACAATAGCCGCATTGCGTCAGCGCCTGCTTCATGCTGCAGACCGAGCGCCGACACGCCAGCACGCGGATGCCCGAGCGCTGCGCGGCCGCACGGAAGGTCTTCATGACGTTGTGGCCGAGGAAATCGGTCAGCAATATCAGCAGATCGGTGCCCGAGGGCAGCTGCAGGGTTTTCTTCTGATGAGCCGGATCACGGCCGCTGATGTGATGACTGATGGCGATATTGTGCCCCCTAAGCAGCTCGGGAATATTGCCCAGGCGGTCGGCCCCGACCACCACCGCACTGACTAAGCCCGACATGTGCACTCCTTGATCAACAATAGTTGTGCTAATGATAATCATTCTTATTAACTATAGTCAATCGTCTTGAAACACATTATTAGAAATTCATGGAATACCCGAATCCGTGGTGCGTAGATCGGTCCGTTCTTGGGGCCAGGCACGAGCACGGCCCTCCAAGGCCTGGGCGAAGTCGGTACGGGAAGCCCGCACACCTCACGAAACCCCAGCATTCCTATAACCAATTAATCGTTGGAAATGTCAAAGAGCCCACGCACGTGCATATAATGCAGGCCTTATGGTCGGGAATGTTGCGATGCGCGTTTTCCATCGCCATCGCGTGACTCTCTATGGACACCCTTGCGGCGCTTAGGCTCTTTCATAGGATCGCGGAAAGCGGAAATTTTTCTGAAGCGGGACGCCAGCTCGGGATGACACCGTCAGCGGTATCCCGGCATATCGCGGCGCTGGAAAACGATCTGGGCGTGAGACTTTTCAACCGCTATCGAAACATACATCGAGTCACCCTCACCGATGCGGGCCAAGTCTATCTTACGTACGCCCAACGTATCGTCAATGACTTTCGGCAAGCGCGGGAAGCACTCGCCGATTGCGCCGGCGAGCCCGCGGGTCTGCTGCGCGTGGGAGCACCGATCGACTTGGGCCAACGTCATATCGCACCCCTGCTCGCGGAATTCTTCGAGCGCCATCCGAAGATCCGGGTGGATCTGATGCTGGATGATCAAATTGCAGTTTTCTCAACGAATGAGATCGACGTCGCAATCCGCATCGGGAAGCTACGTGACTCGAGCCTGATCGCAAAACGCATTGCCCCGAACAAGCGGGTGCTGTGCGCGAGCCCTGAATACATTCACGAACACGGCATGCCAGCATGTCCAGGCGATCTGACGCTACACAACTGTTTGACCTATAAGTTCCACACGGCGCGCAATATCTGACGTTTTCGGGTAGCGGACGACGTTGTCGACGTGCTGGTTACTGGCTCACTTTCCACGAACAACGGCCATGCCTTAAGAGCCGCGGCGCTCGCCGGGATAGGAATCATTCTTCAACCTCTATGGATGGTCATGGATGCGGTGCGCGATGGCACGCTGCGCATCGTTTTGCCCGAATATGAAGCGAGCTCCAGCGAAATGCCCACAGCCATCTTCGCTGTCTATCCGGATCGACGTCAACTGCTGCCACGCACGCGCGCCTTTATCGACTTTGTGGCGGAAAAGCTTTCCTTGATCGATATCGATTCAACAATCAGCGCAACCGCCCTCCCGAAGTAAATATCCTGCACAGAACGCGCCGCGAGCGAAAAATCTGACCGTCGAACAATTCGACCAACCGGCGAGCCTCACGCAAGAAGACGGGATGACGAGGGTTGGCTCGGTGAGCCACATACGCTGCCGCATCTTGATAGGCCTCGTACAAAAGCACGGTGCGCGGAGTCCCGTCGTCCACGCACACATCGAAAACCAGGCATCCCGGCTCCTCACGCAGCGACGCACTGGCTTGGCGCAAAATCAGCTCGATGAACGCCTGCGCGCGACCCGGCCGGGGAATAAATTCCGCTATGACGACATATCTCGCCTCTTCAGTCATGCGGAGATTATCCTCGGTTCACGCACGGTTCCATCTGAAAAGCCGTGGTAATCCGGAATGATCCTGTCGTTCGCAAGCAGGTCGAACTGACGCCAAATCATGTCGTACGTGTCATTCACGCCACTCCAGCCAAGATTGCGAGCCTTGGCCATCGAGGACATCTGATCCCAGTCCGCATTGAACATATTGGTGGCCACCGATCTCCATAGCGTCAAGTCTTGCATGCGATAAGGCTTTAGATCAAATTTTTTCCGAATGTCCGCCCACACGGGCTCTTTATCCTGCATGAAAGTTTCCACGTCGAACGTCAGTACCTTGCCAACTGGCATGTCGAACCACGCCGCGACGTGAGGCCACGCATCGCACCACCGTATGTAGTCCCCATTAGTGAAATTGAGCGGCTCGTTCACCAACACGCCGGACGTAGCCGCCCACGCCATCCCCTTGGCCAGATAAGAAGCCTCGGTGCATTGATAGATGGCTTTGAACGCGCCGGGCTTGCCGGGATAATGCAGCGGCTGGCCCATGTGTTTAAGTATCGACGCATAGAGCGCTATGGCCAGCATCATATTGATCTGTCCACCCTCCGCGAACCCCCACACCCCATGGGGGCGCACCGCACTCCAGCACCACCTCTTGCCATGTTGGAACTCACTCAACCAAGCTTGTTGCTCGAAATAGAAATGTGGAAAGGGATGACGCAGTTGATCCTCCCGTGCGGGAGTTGGGTAAGGCCCTAGATGATTCCCATACCACTTGCTACCTTGCGTCAGCATGATATGAGCCAGATTCGGGCAGCAAGCATCCAACACTTCGACTGCATTGCGAACCATCGCCAGGTTGGGTTCGATTTCCGCCACCAGATTTTCGTATTGAACGAAAGCGGAATAGAAAACGTGGGTTGTCTCAACCAGCCCGCTCAATGTTTTCTCGCACGCGGCACGATCCAGCAAGTCCAGCTGCACGAATCGAACGCGAGCATCCAACACAGGCTCGCGCCGCGACACGCCGACGGCAAGCCAGTCAGATTGCTGGACCAGGTGTGTGGCGAGCGCGCGCCCCACAATTCCCGACACACCCAATATCAATGCGTGTTTATCCGCTGTCATCCTCTGGTCTCCAACATAGCCGTGTGCTTGACTTTCGGAGATTTTAGACAACTCGACTCCACCGCTCCTTTGCAGATCCAACAATGGCTTTTGCAAAAAAAGCGATGGGATCGTCCTTGTTGAGGATGCAGGCCTGCTGTAACTTTCGGATCATCGCAACGCGGCGGCCTGTTCGACCGGGCTGCGGTCAGGACAAAGGAGAAAACCCAGATGGGGTTCGAGTTTAACGAAAGGCGAACGTTCGGCAGACGCGGCCTGACCTTGCCCATCCTCGGATTTGGTACCGGCCCCCTGGGTGGCTCCATGCGCAGCACACCGGCGCAAGACGCCATGCAGGCGCTGGATACTGCATGGGAAGCTGGCATTCGTCATTTCGACACAGCGCCACAGTATGGCCATGGTCTTGCCGAGCATAGACTGGGCTTGGGATTACGCGCGCGGGAACGTACAGATTGGCTATTGTCCACCAAAGTGGGGCGGCTTCTGCGCCCCCGCCGCCCAGGCAGCCCTCCATCGAAGTTTGCCGACGCCATGCCTTTCGATATTGAATTCGATTATTCATTCGATGGCGCGCTACGATCGCTCGAAGATTCGATGCAGCGGCTCGGTACAGATCGCATAGATTTCGTCATGATTCATGACGTCAGCGTGAAATGGCAGGGAACGCGAGTCGGAACCGTGTTCCGCTTGGCGATGGACGGCGCATACCGGGCACTGGAGCGGTTGAGAACAGAGGGTGTCATCCGGGCCATCGGTCTGGGAATGAACGATTGCGAAACCGCTGTGGACTTTCTGCGGGCCGGGGACTTCGACTATGTCATGATCGCCGGGCGCTATACCCTGCTGGATCTGTCGGCCCGAGATCGCTTGTTCGTTGAATGCATGGAACGCGACGTAGGCGTAATGATGGCTGGGCCCTTCAATTCAGGCATCTTGGCCACCGGCACTACGGCGGGCGCAGTGTTTCAGTATGGCCCGGCCAGCACCGAGATCCAGGCGCGAGTCAACGGCATCCAGGCGGTGTGCACACGCCACCAAATACCCCTGCAGGCGGCAGCCCTGCAATTTCCGCTTTTACACCCTGCCGTCACCTCAATTGTGGCGGGTTTCCGAAACGGCGAGGAACTCAACTCCGCCGCGCACTGGCTCCGGCACCCGATACATGAGGATCTGTGGCGCGAACTGGACGAGTCGGGGCTGGTGCCCGGCGCAACGGCCCCTGCATGCCCCACCCTACGTCCCCCTGTCAGGAATCGGGAAATCAAACAAGGAGATCGATCATGATCAAGAGAATGTCGTTGGTAATGCGTCGTCCCGGAATGACGCGTGAAGAATTCGAAAGGCATTGGCTGGAGATACACGCCCCCCTGGTTCAGCAAGCGAACGGCATTCTCCGATACCGGCAGTTTCTGGTGCGCGACGCAGTAGCGCGCGGTGACGTGCCTGCCGGCCCGCCTATGCCAGACGGCTTGACCGAGATCTGGTACGACAGCATGGAAACCGCGATGAACTCCACGACTCCGGAAAGACAGCGCGCAATCGCGGATTGCCAGAACTTTCTGGGGGCTGCAACCACATTCTTCGTGGAAGAACGCCCCATCATTACCAAGGCTTGATTCCTGACTGCAGGAACCGCCATATACCCACAGAAATCCGGCTCACCCCGCCAGCTAGCCGGGGGAAACGTGCGCCCGCATATAGCCAATTCGGCCGGACAAACAGCCAACCATGGAGACAACGTTATGAACCTGTATCACATGGCTGCTACGGCCATCCTGTCTTGCACCGCGCTGCTGGGCACGACACTTGCCGGCGCCGAACCCGCAGGCGAGGCCTGGCCTTCTCGCCCAATCACGATCATCGCACCATATGGCGCCGGCGGCACGACCGATCTGGTCGCCCGCCTTATCGCCAAGTCAATTTCCGAAGCAACGAAACAGCCCGTGGTTGTCGAAAACAAAGGTGGTGTCGGCGGTGTACTCGGTACGTCGGCGTTCGTACGCCTAAAGAACAATGGGTACACGTTCCTGGTCAGCAATCTAGCGCCGCAAGTGATCGCCGCCATCATGCGCAACAAGCCGCCCTACGACCCAATAAAGGACTTCGCTCCAATTGCAATGGTCAGTGAAGCTGACGAATTTCTCGCAGTCAATGCCAAACTTCCCGTGCACAGCGTCAAGGAGTTGATCGCATATGCGCGTGCCCACCCCGGACAGCTGAACTACGGCTCGCCCGGCATCGGATCCTTCGGTCATTTCGCCAGTGAACTGTTCGCCATGCAGGCTGGAATCTCCATCCAGCATATCCCTTATGACTCGAAAGGAAGCATGGGTGCCCTCAACGACTTCATGTCCGGAAATCTGCAGATCCTGATCGACCCCGCAGTTGTTCCTGTCCGCAACGATCCGCGCGTTCGGCTGCTCGCAACAAGCAATACCGAGCGCTTTCCAGGTACACCAGACGTGCCGACTTTACGTCAGAGCGGGCTACCGGACTATGTAGTCACAGGATGGTTCGGGCTGTTTGGCGCGCCTGGAACACCACAAGCCGTGATTGAAAAGCTGACGGGCATCATCCACAAGGCAAGCGCAAGTCCACAGTGGCAGCGCTATCTACTCGGTCTAGGATTGACGCCACTGTATCTCGGCCCCGATCAGTTCTCCAAGCGGCTGCGGGCAGATTTGGACAAGTTCCGGGCAATCAAAGCACAGGCTCATATCCCTTACCTTGATTGATTCGCACGTCACAACGCCCCGTCTCGACATTGCGTCGAGACGGGGCAGGCACCGACCAGAGCAAGGACGACCATGAGCAAGAAGCCTTTTCCTGCCGTACAAGACCGCTACCCCATGCGGCTGGATCTCGCATCAACCGTCATAGCAAGCCAAGACCTACCATGGCGGGCCACCCGCTTTCCCGGCGTCGAGTTCAAGCTTCTCTACGAAGACAAGGCAACTGGGCTCTTCACAGGCCTCTTCAAATGGGCGCCGGGCGCCGAGTTGCCATATCACGAGCACGCGGAACTCGAGCAGACATTCATACTGGAGGGCAGCCTGGAGGATCACGAGGGCGAGATTTTCCCAGGCATGTATGCGGCACGCCCCGCAGGCAGCCGCCACATCGCCAGATCGCCAAATGGCTGTTTGAACATCAGCTTCTTCTTAAAACCGAACCTATTCTTCTCGGAGGAAGGTGAAGCCAGGCCGTTCGAACGCTGACGCCCGGCATCAATAATAGACATTCAGTTCGACGATCACTCCATCGGGATCTGAGATGAAGATCTGCTGCAAGCCCATGGCTGGAACCATGTGCTCCTGGAAGCATTTATTTTCTTAAGAACGCTCGTTGAAGTACGGCAGTCGCTCGCCAGCACCCTCGGGAATAGGGTTTTCCGTACTGAGAGACCTCTCATTAAGATGATTGATCAATTCAAAGGCCGCTGCGGAAATTTCATGCTTTTCGCTCCAGCAGATCTTCAGCTCTTGAACTGCCCACGCGTCATTCAACGGCAGAATTCGAACTACTCCGCCGAGAGACTTCGCAATAGAAAGCGGAAAAATTGCAATACCGATCCCCGCCTTCACCAGGCTGGCGAGGTCGTCAAAGCTAGCGACCTCAACGCGCAATCGCATAGCATGTCCAGCGTTTACCGCATTCGACAAAACAAAGGACTGGAGCGGGTTGGTTGCGCTAAGCCCGACAAAGTCGTAGTGCAAACAATCAGCGAACGTAATTGACCGCATCGACGAAAGCGCATGCGTCAGGCCGACGCAAATCACGATCTCATCAAGCCTATACGGGATGCTGCGTAGCCCCGTCGTATCGAACGAGCTGGAGAGGATACCCACATCCACTACAGCATCACGAAGCGCATTGACAATCTCGGGGCTGGTATGCTCGCGCAGCTCAATATCAACGTCGGGATGCTCGACGAGGAAGTCGGGCAGTTCTCGGGGAATAAAATCTCGAAAGGCTGTCGTATTCGCCCAAACCACCACCCTCCCGCGCTGCCCGCCGGCAAGCTGAGCCATCGACTCCGACATTTCTCCGGCGGCGCGTAAAACCGTGCGCGCATGTTCAATAAAAGTTCTACCCGCCGAGGTAAGAGTTGTCCCTCGTGTCCGGCGATGTAGTAAGGTCAGACCCAAGCTGTTTTCGAGTTGCTTGATTCTCATGCTAGCGGCGGGCAATGATAAGCAGGCTTGCTCTGCCGCGAGAGTCAGGCTGCCGCTCTGCGCTACAAAACATAGCAATCGCAGATCAACAAAATCGAAACGCGGCAGCCCTGCGAGCACTCGTTCAGACAGTTGATCCATAGCAAACCCGCACCTATACCTGGGTAGTGCCCATTTTCGACAGGCGATCTATACACTTTTCACTACTCTCAACGGAACCGAAGATCGGTAGGATCCTGGTCACGGAAAGCTGATGCATTTCGTCGTTGACGCTAGCGCAACAATCCTCTAGAACGATTGGTGCGATCCCCGCATCGTCAGCATAGCGAACTGCGCTTTCCACCGCAAGATTTGTCGCGACCCCCGCAATTGCCAACTCTCTAATGTTGTGACGCCCCAACCACGATAGCAACGGAGTATTGAAGAACGGATTGACGCACTGCTTGTTAAACACAAGATCACCAGCCCGAGGTTGAAGATCCTCATGGATTGCCGCTCCCCAGGTATCTATCAGCGCCGCGCCAGCAGCCTTGAGCTTCGCAATTCGAGGTGCGACGGATAAAGAGTCAACATATTCTGCCTGAAAAGCCAATCGAACGAAGATCACCGGCAGGCCATAATTTCGGAAAACGTCCGCTACCGACCGTGTTCGAGAAAGGATGTCACGAGCACTTACGCAGGCCGCGAGTCCGTTCGCACCGATCTTTCCTGCCGGATGAACCATATCGTTCTGAAAATCAATAAGCAATAAAGCAATGTTGCGAGGTGAACTCATCCGCGTGATCCTTGAACATACATGCCATGTGACTAATTGAGCGTAATCTTCGCCCTTTTGATAAGCGAGCCCCAGCGAGCCGACTCTTCTTTCAAAAAGGCCGCGAATGCCGCGGGATCTTTGTCAACGATTCTTGCTCCTGAGCTCTCCAGCTTTTCTCGCAGCTCAGCATCTTCCAGCGATATATGCATCGCATGAGCAAGGCGCTCTATGATGGGCCGCCCTGTTCCTGCCGGCGC
Organism: Candidimonas nitroreducens; assembly: GCF_002209565.1. Lineage (GTDB taxonomy): Bacteria > Pseudomonadota > Gammaproteobacteria > Burkholderiales > Burkholderiaceae_B > Candidimonas > Candidimonas nitroreducens. The sequence continues at coordinate 4,923 of NZ_NJIH01000009.1, read as the reverse complement.
CATCATCCCATACCAAACGGACATCAGAACATTCGGCAAGCCGGACTCCGGCATCGTAGGCACATCGGGAATCAACGCAGCACGCTGATTATCGAGCACAGCAAGTACCTTGACCCTTTTTCCTCTAACGAGCGGCAAGATGCCAAGCAAATTTGTAAACATGTACTGCACGCGGCCGCCTATCAGGTCGGGAAATGCAGCTGCGCCTCCTTTATAGGGCACTTCCGTGATATTCACTTTCGCGCTTAGACGAAAAAGCTCAGTTGCCAGATGTTCCGAGGAACCAACACCGCCATGGGCAAAAATTGGCGGAGCCCCCGGCTCTTTTGCATGCGCGATCACCTCCGCAACGGTATTACCCGTCGCCGCACCCGGAGCAGCGACAAACACAGTAGGCACCTGAGCTGCCAAGCCGATGGGCGCGAAATCTTTCAAGGGGGCATATTCGGAGCGTGGGTAGAGAAATGGATTGGTCACATTGGCAGGGGAAGCCATCAACAGGGTGTAACCATCAGGCCGAGACCGCGCTACTGCAATTGACCCAATATTGCTTCCGGCACCTGCGCGGTTTTCCACGATTATCGACTGTCCTAGGTCGCGCGCCATCAAAGCAGAGATCTGGCGCGCAATCGAGTCCACGGCCCCACCAGGGCCGTATGGAACCACTACTTTCACTAGCCGGGCAGGGTATTCATCTTTGGAATAAGCAGCCCGGGCCACCGCAATTGCGGCCAAGGCAGCCGAACTTTTCAGTATTGCGCGACGTGATATATAAAAAGCGCTCATGCCGGCCTCCTAAACTTAACGGAATTGAAAACTTGTCCATATGCTGAACGAAGCTCGTCGATCTGGTCGGCAGGCGGCTGTGCATAAAGTGCGCGGCGACTCGTCCATAGCCCGCCCATTGCATGGCGAATATCGATGACGGCCTCGGCGATTTTTATCAATGCCAACGAACCATTGAGTACCGGTACTGTGGAGTTCCTGAGAGCATTGATTCCCTGAGAGGCCAGTAAGACCATCAATACCCCAATGGACGGTATGACGACTTCCGCCCCTTCGTCCGCTGCCTGTTCTCCGGCACGAAGGAATTCGCTCACCAGAGCTTCGCGCGCCTCAACGTTGCCAAAGCCGTCTTCCAAATCCACAAGGCGCTCCACCGACATGGATCGAACGCTGTGGATATTCATCCCAAGGCCATAACGTCTCACGTTATCGACGATCCGAGTCGCATGCTTCTCATTGCCCGTAACCAACGCAAAGTTACGCCCCATCATCGATGCCAAGTGCGTTGAAGTCTCGCACAGACCCAATACCGGGATGGTCGCTAGTTCGCGCGCTTCCCTGAGCCCAGGATCACCGATATTGCCGATGACAAAGGCGTCGAAGCCCTCGCCCTCGGCCCTTTGTACATTTTCCAGAACCTCCTGAGCCTCGATCGATTCAAGGTAATGAAACTGATCACCAATCCCTCCCCTCTTTTCAATGCAGTGGATTTCGATCTCCGTATCGGCTTGCTTTGCAGCATCGAGCATCTTCCTAAGCTCAACGTTGTAGCCTTGCCAACGATCCGTCCTCGTCAAAGATTGATACCAGATTTTTTTCATAAATGCCTCCTTCCTTAGCGTTTAAATCAATCACAGAACAAGCCGCCATTGACGTCTAAGATTTCCCCAGTAATAAAACTGTTTGCGGGATCGGCAAGGAAACACACTGCCCGAGCGACATCATCAGCCCTCCCCATACGCCCAACGGGAATTTGTGTTTTTAATACCTCCGGAAACACTGCTGTCATCGGCGTCTCGACGGGGCCAGGTGCGACCGCATTGACCCTTATTCCCCAGCTCGCTAGCTCCTTTGCAAGGGACACCGTGAGGATATGAACTCCGGCCTTCGCCGCAGCGTATACAACATTGGAGGCACCAGCCAATTCGGAAGCATCACGCCAAGGCCGGGCATTTCCACCGTTCTTACCAATGACAGAACCAATATTGACTATGCAACCGTTCTTCTGTCTCCGCATCAGAGGAATAGCCGACTGACACGAGAAAAATGTGCCTTTGAGGTTCGTATTCAGAACCCGATCCCACTCGGCTTCCGTCAAATCCGATGCGCTGCCAGTGGAACCAACACCGGCCACATTAACCAAGGTGTCGATTCGAGAATACCTGGATTCCACCGCGTCAAACAAAGAACAAATTGACCCGATACTGCATACGTCCAACTGATAGTAGTCGTCGAGAATGCTGCCTGCTAAAACCGGGGCTTTAATATCGGCGCCAATGATGCATGAGCCCTCTTCCTTGAGCCGGGCGCAAACAGCGGTTCCAATCGCTCCATTCGCCCCCGTTACCAAGGCAATCCTTTGCTTCATTACAATCTCCTTCAGGCGATATTGAGGAGTCTAGCAACCTCCTTGCGATCGGGGTTCGTCATTAGTTAAGTCGACTTAAGCGCTGATTTCCTATGCGAAGAAAACAAGGCAACAAGGGTCAAACGACAGCGCCCGGATCAGACGATATGCCGGCTTTCATCGAACCCTTAGCTCTCGTACAGCATATGTATTAACTACCGGCCAATTTACCTTCGAACGGCCTGATCAACGGTCGAACCCATGGAAGGATTCGTTCGGCAGTCCCATCCCACCCCTGCTAGCCAATTCATGGAAGATGATGGCTCTGCGATTTCTTCACGAGTCCATTTGTCCTGCCGGCTGGAGCAATAAACCTGTTACGAACCGGCAGTAGCGGTGCTCCAGCGCCGGCAACCGAGGGTCGGCCGGACGCGCGGATGCCGAAAATCGGCTTGGCTCCGCCGCTCTTGGGGAAAATCCTAATCAACCCTTCTTCCCAAGAAAACCTTCTTTTAAATCAAGCCATTGAGCCCCCATGGTCAGGCATATCACCCCCCTACGGAACCGCAATCCACTTTTGTAAGCAAATAAAACTGACAAGCTGTAAGGAAATTCAGTTTCCCGTCAAGCGATTTCGGGAAAATGGGGGACGTCTTAAAGGAGGTTACTCACAATGTTTCCTGTATCCATGCGCTCCATGCGTGTCCTTCCCTACGCCCTGACGGCCATCAGCCTGTCTCTGGGCATGTCTGTCGCCAATGCCGCGGGCAATGAAATCGTGCTCGGCGCCTCGGTGCAGCTGACCGGCTCCAGCGCCAATACCGGCCGCTATTACAAAGATGCCTACCAAATCGCCATCGACAAGATCAACGAGAAAGGCGGCGTCAAGGTCGACGGCAAGACCTACAAACTGGCCCTGAAAATCTACGACAATCAGTCCGACGTCAATCTGAGCGTGCGCCAGTACACCCAATTGGTGTCCAAAGACAAGATCAATCTGCTGCTCGGGCCCTTCGCCAGCAACTTCGCGCTGGCCGATTCGGCAGTTTCGGAAAAATATCAAGTGCCGATGGTTCAGGGCGGCGGCGCGTCCGACCAGATCTTCGCGCGCAACTTCAAGTACATATTCGGTACGCTGGCCCCCGCCAGCGACTACTTCGGCAGCACCATCGCCATGTTCAAGCAGCTCAAGCCCGAACCCAAGTCGGTGGCGCTGCTGTATGCCGACGATGCTTTCGACGTGTCGGTGGCCAAGGGCACGCGCCCGGCGCTCAAGAAGGCCGGCGTGGACACCGTCATGGACGAGCGCTACAGCACCAACGCCAGCAATTTCAACTCGCTGCTGTCGCAGATCAAGTCGAAGAAGGTCGACGCCGTGCTGGTGGCCGGCCACGAGACGGAAATCCTGAATTTCGTGCGCCAGGCCAAGAGCCTGGGCGTAGCCCCCAAGCTGTACTCGTTCACGGTGGGCGTGCCCAGCGAAGACTTCCGCAAGGCCCTGGGCAAAGATGCCGACTATGCCTTCGGCATGACTGCCTGGCTGCCCAGCGACAAGCTCAAGGATCAATGGTTCGGCGACGCGGCGCAATTCGCCAGCGCCTACAAGGCCAAGTATGGCTATGAGCCCGACTACCACGCGGCCTCGGGCGCAGCCGACGTCGAAACCCTGGTCAAGGCGGTCGAAAAAGCCAACTCGCTCGACCCGAAGAAGGTGCGTGACGCCATCGCGGCCAGCGATTTCGAGAGCCTGTACGGCAAGATCGCCTTCGGCAAGACGGGCCAGATCAGCCTGGATCAGACCGTGGTGCAGGTGCAGGGCGGCGAACTCAAGGCGGTATTCAACGGCACGAGCTTCCTGACCCAGCCCAAGTACCCGATGCCCGCCTGGTCGGGCCGCTGAACCGCATCGTTATAAACCGCAACTCCCAAGCCGGGTCGGGCGCACAACGCCCGATCCGGCAAACTTATTATTTGATATCCATAAAATAAATAGGAGCCAGCGTGGATTTACTGCTGCAGATCCTGGTCAACGGCATCCTGCAGGGGGGGTTGTACGCCATCATGGCGCTAGGCCTGGCCCTGGTATGGGGTGTGTTGAACATCGTCAATCTGGCCCACGGGGCTTTCATCATGCTGGGGGCCTACATCTCCTGGCACCTGTTCACCTACCTGCACATCGACCCGTTCCTGGGCCTGCCGATCACGGCCTGCATCATGTTCGTCGTCGGCTACGGCGTGCAGCGCGGCCTGTTGAACCTGATCGCGCGCGCGCCCATGTTCAACACGCTGCTCATCACCTTCGGGCTGGAAGTGGTGCTGACCTACCTGGCCCAACTGGTCTTCTCGGCGGACTTCCGCACGATCAACCCCAGCTACGCCGGCAACAACTTCGCGCTGGGCCCGCTGACCATCCCGGTGGTGCGCCTGGCCGCCTTCGGCGTGGCCATGGTGCTGACCGTGGGCATGTGGTACTTCCTGCTGCGCTCGCGGCTGGGCCGCGCCATACGCGCCACCGCCCAGAACCTGGTGGCCGCGCGCCTGTACGGCGTCGAGCCGCGCCACCTGTACGC
>NZ_NJIH01000008.1 GCF_002209565.1 Candidimonas nitroreducens | reverse complement strand
GAGCCCGGACATGGCACAGTCCCTGCGGACTGTGCCATGCCTGGCGAATCCGAGCGGCATGCAGGCCGCGAGGTGGGCGAGCCCGGACATGGCACAGTCCCTGCGGACTGTGCCGTGCCTGGCGAATCCGAGCGGCATGCAGGCCGCGAGGTGGATGAGCCCGGACATGGCACAGTCCCTGCGGACTATGCCATGCCTGGCGAATCCGAGCGGCATGCAAAGCCGCGAGGTGGACAGCAAGCCGAAGGCGCAGCGTGGGGGCATTTTTTCTGCCGCCCGGCATGGGTTACCATGCCGCAAGACGTAGAAAATTAAAAAGCCGTGGCGGGGCATCAGGCCCGCAGCCAGCTTATTCCGTTTCTAAATCAACTGTGTACGCGAAAGCGAAGTGCAGGCAGTACGCCGAGCACGGCAAGCGAAGCCGATTCCAAACAAGTACATGCTTGATTTGAAAATGGACTCACGGAAGCATGAGCACAAATTCTCCCTATAAAAGCCACGGCGGCTTCGGCCGCCTGTTCAACGCGCTGAGCTATTCGGCCAAAGGCCTGAAGGCCGCGTTTCGCCACGAGGCGGCGTTTCGCCAGGAACTGCTGCTGGCGGTGGTATTGGTGCCGGCGGCGTTCTGGGTGGGGCGCGACGCGCTGCAGGTACTGTTGCTGATTGGCGTCGTGGTCTTCGTGCTGATCGTGGAGCTGCTGAATTCGGCTCTGGAAGCGGTGGCCGATGCGGTAACGCTGGAGCACCACCCGCTAATCGGCCGCGCCAAGGATCTGGGCAGCGCCGCGGTGCTGCTGGCCCTGCTGTTCGGCGCCGCAGTCTGGCTGGCCTGCCTGTATCTGCGTTTTTTCTGACTTTCATGAATTTTCAAGAACCTATGAGCTTCATCGCCAAACTCGACCAGTCCTGGAGCGACACGAATTCCCTGCTGATGGTGGGGCTGGATCCGAATCCGAAACGCATGCCCGCCGAGCTGCAGGGCCGCGGCGATGCGGTCTACGAGTTCTGCAAGGCCATCGTGGATGCCACGGCGCAGTATGCCTGCGGCATCAAGCCGCAGATCGCGTATTTCTCGGCGCAGCGCGCCGAAGACCAGCTCGAGGCGCTGTGCCGCTATGTACGCGCCGCCTACCCGGGCCTGCCCATCGTACTCGACGCCAAGCGCGGCGACATAGGCCCCACGGCCGAACAATATGCCCGCGAGGCCTTCGAGCGCTATGACGCCGATGCCGTCACGGTCAACCCCTATATGGGCTTCGATACGCTACAACCCTATCTGGAGTGGCAGGATCGCGGCGTCATCATCCTGTGCCGCACCTCGAACCCGGGCGGCTCGGATCTGCAGTTCATCGAGTCGGCCGACGGCACGCCGCTGTACCTGCATGTGGCGGGCCTGGCGGCGGAACGCTGGAACACCAACGGTCAATGCGCCCTGGTGGTGGGCGCCACATTTCCCGAGGAAATCGCGCGCGTCAGGCGGCGTGTGGGCGACATGCCGCTGCTGGTGCCGGGCGTAGGCGCGCAAGGCGGCGATATTCCCGCCACGGTTCAGGCCGGGCGCGACAGCCGCGGCCGGGGGATGATGATCAATTCTTCGCGCGCCATACTTTACGCCGGCAATGGCGAAGACTGGCGCCAGGCCGCCGCGGCCGCGGCCGCGGCCACGCGCGACGCCATCAATGCTGCGCGATGAATTCCAGCGCAGTGTGTAGCGCGTAGTCGACCGCTGCGCGCCGTACCTGGCCGCGATCGCCTTCGAAGATCTTTACCGAGGCGCGCGTGACGATGCCGGCGGCGGCCCGCTGGGCAAAGCCGAAGCACACCATGCCCACGGGCTTGCCGGGGGTTGCGCCGCCCGGCCCGGCGATGCCGGTGGTGGATATGGCGAACTGGGCGTCGCGCACCTCCGCCAGCACGCCGGCGGCCATTTCCATGGCGGTTTCCTCGCTGACGGCGCCGAAGCGTTCCAGCGTGTCGGCGCTGACCCGCAGATGCTGCATCTTGGCGGCATTGCTGTAGGTGACGAAGCCCCGTTCGAACCAGACACTGGAGCCGGCCTGGTCGGTCAGGCTGGCGCTCAGCAGGCCGCCGGTGCAGGACTCGGCGCAGGCCAGCATCCAGCCGTGCTCGGCCAGCAGCTTGCCCAGATCGCGCACCAGCCCTGCCGTTTCATTCGTGCTCATAGCAACAACTCCAGTCTGACCAGGATGGCCATTACCAACAGCGCGTAGGCCGCGGCGATGATGTCGTCCCACATCACGCCGAAGCCGTTCTTGAAGTGCCGGTCGAAAAAGCTGATGGGCGCGGGCTTGACGATGTCGAAGGCGCGGAAAAGAATGAAAGCGGTAAGCTGCGCCTCCCAATTGCCCGGGGTCAGCCACAGCACCAGCCAGAAGGCCGTGAACTCGTCCCAGACCATGCCGGAATGATCCGGGGAGCCCAGTTCCTTGCCGACCCTGTGGCAGCACCAGCAGCCATAGGCAAAGGCCAGCACCAGCACCGCAGCGATCGCCGTGTCGGACAGCCGGCTCAGTATCAATACCCACAGCACCCACGCCGCCAGCGTGCCCCAGGTGCCCGGCGCGGGCCGCAGCAGGCCGCTGCCGAAGCCGAATGCGACCACGCGTGCCGGCGCATGCCAGAGCCAGCCAAACGAGGGTTCGAGTGTGGGCGCGGCGGCCGCTTCCGGCGTGGATGTGGGCATGGGAGGCTGCTTCGTGTCGTGCATGTAGCGTGTAGTGTAAGGGCTCGAATAAAGGCTCGGATAGTGGCTCTGAAGTATTGGCGCCGGCGATGATGGCTCAGCTGAAATGGTCGAATCCCGAAGGCAGCGCATCCAAGGGCCGGCCGGCGGCGTCCAGAACCTGCAGACCGTCTTGCCGTGCGGTAATACGGCCCACGCGCGACACCCGCGTGCCGCAACTGCGTGCCAGCGCCAGAATCTGCTCGCGCCGGGCCGCAGCGGCGGTAAAGCACAACTGGTAGACATCGCCCCCGCCCAGCACCGCCCGCAGCTGCTGCGCTGCCGGCAGTGCGGCCAGCGCAGCGGCCACCGGCAAGGCCGGGTATTCGAGCTGTGCGCCGCAAGCGCTGGCCTGCAGTATATGGCCCAGATCCTGCAGCAGTCCATCCGAAATATCGAGGGCGGCGTGCGCCACGCCGGCCAGGGCGGCGCCCAGCGCCAGCGGCGGTTCGGGGTGTTCGAGGGCGGCACGGGTAGCGGCCAGCAGCGCCGGGTCGGGCGGCAGCTCGCCGGTCAGCAGGCGCAGGGCAATGTCCGCGGCGCCCAGGCTGCCCGAGACCCAGATGTCGTCGCCCTGGCGCGCTGCGTCGCGGCGCAGCGCCTTGCCGGCCGGCACATGGCCCAGCACGGTCACGCTGACGACGATACCGGCCGGGCTGCGCGTGGTGTCGCCCCCGACCAGCGGGCAGCCGGCGGCATCGGCCAGCGCATAGAAGCCGTCGGCGAAGGCTTCGAGCCAGTCGGGCCGCAACTCGGGCAGGGACAGGCCCAGCAGGCAGGCGGCGGGCGTGGCGCCCATGGCGGCCAGGTCGGAAAGGTTGACGGCCAGGGCCTTGTGGCCGAGCGAGCGCGGCTCGGCGCCGGAAAAGAAATGCCGCCCTTCGATGAGCAGGTCGGTACTGGTAGCCAGTTGCATGCCGGGCACGGACGGCATCAGGGCGCAATCGTCACCCACCCCGAGGTAAGTGGTGGGCGCGGGGCGGGAAAAATAGCGTGCGATGAGATCGAATTCGTTGGTCAAAGCCACCTCGTGTAGCCCGCGGCCGGCCTTGCGATGCCCATGGCGCGGCCCCATGCGATTGCGGGCTTGCCGCGGCAGGCATGCATGCCGGGGCGCGGCAAAACCTAGCGCCGCGCCGCCGCTGCCTGTACCTCGGTGGCGCGCACGTCGGCCGCCATCTTGTCGAGCACGCCGTTGACGAACTTGAAGCCGTCGGTGCCGCCATAGGACTTGGCCAGTTCCACGGCCTCGTTGATGGCGACTTTGTACGGGACTTCGATGTGGTTGACCAGCTCGTAGCTGCCGATGAGCAGGATGCCGTGCTCGATGGGCGAAAGCTCTTCGAGTGGCCGGTCTACATAGGGCATGAAGCGTTCGCGCAGGCCGCCGGCCTCGCGCATGACGCCGTGCAGCAGCGTCTTGAACCAGGCCGCGTCGGCCTCTTGGAATTCTTCGTCGTCGCGGATATGGGCGTCGATGGCGCCGGCTTCCTGCAGGCCATCTTCGCCGCGCAGCAGCCAGGCATAGATGCCCTGCAGGGCGAACTCGCGCGCCCGGCGGCGCGCGCTGCGCCCGGCCGGCCGCGCGCCCGCGGCGCCCTGCGGCTTATTCTTGTTCGTCAAAATCTTCGTCCTCGTCGTCGTCTTCATCGTCGTCGGTCTCGGGCTCGAGCGCGGCGATCAAATTGGCCATTTCGACGGCGGCGCGGGCGCAATCGCGGCCCTTGTCCGCGGCGCGCACCTGCGCCTGCTCATCGGTGTCGGTGGTCAGCACGCCGTTGGCCACCGGGATGCCGGTTTCCAGGGAGACGCGGCTGATGGCCGCGGCGCTTTCGTTGCTGACGATCTCGAAATGATAGGTTTCGCCGCGGATGACCGCGCCCAGCGCGATCAGGGCGTCGAATTCGAAGGTTTCGGCCATCTGCGCCAGGGTGACGCCCAGCTCGAGCGCGCCGGGCACGGACACGACCATGACGTCGCGCTCATCGACCCCGAGCTCGGCAAGCTCGGCGAGGCAGGCCTCGAGCTCGGCCACGCCGATTTCTTCATTGAAGCGGGCGCGCACGATGCCCAGATGCAGGCCCTCGCCGTTCATATCGGGTGTCACGTTGTATGGATTCATTGCGGGCACTCCTGTGGGGGTGGGTTGAGCGGCTCATGATTGAGCGGTTCACTATCGTAACCCGTGATGGCAAGCGAGAAGCCCGCCATGCTGGGCATTTTTCGCGGGCGCGCCAGCAGCCGCGCCCGGCTGACGTTCAGGTCGCGCAGGATCTGCGCGCCTATGCCGTAGGTGCGCAGGTCGAAGCGCGCGTCGGCGCTCTGCGGCGCCTCGCCAGCCTGGTTCCAGGCCGCGAACTGGCTGAACACCAGTTCGGCCGAGCCTTGGCAATCGAGCAATACCAGAACCCCGGAAGGCGCGGCCGAAATAGCCGCGAGCGCGTTGGACACGCTCCAGCTGTGGCTGGTTTCGCCGCTGGACAGCACATCGAGCACGCTGGTGGGCTCGTGCACGCGCACCAGCGTTTCGAGTTCGGGCTGGATGGTGCCGTGCACCAGCGCCAGGTGCGGTTCACCGGCCGCCAGGTCGCGGTAGGCGACGGCCCGGAAGCGGCCCCACGGCGTCTGCAGCTCGCGCTCGGCGACGCGCTCGACCATGGATTCGTGCTCGCTGCGGTACTGGATGAGATCGGCGATAGTGCCGATTTTCAAGCCGTGTTCGCGCGCGAACAGCTTCAGGTCGGGCAGGCGCGCCATGGTGCCGTCGGGCTTGAGGATCTCGCAAATTACTGCGGCCGGCGCCAGCCCGGCCAGCGCGGTCAGGTCGCAGCCGGCCTCGGTGTGCCCGGCCCGCACCAGCACGCCGCCGCGCACCGCCTGCACCGGGAAGATGTGGCCCGGCTGCACGATGTCTTCAGGCTTGGCATCGCGCGCCACCGCCGCCTGGATGGTGCGCGCCCGGTCGGCGGCCGAGATGCCGGTCTCGACCCCCTGGGCGGCCTCGATCGAGACCGTGAAATTGGTTCCGTAGCGCGTGCCGTTGCGGCTGGCCATGAGCGGCAGCTGCAACTGGCGGCAGCGCTCTTCGGTCAGCGTCAGGCAGACCAGCCCGCGGGCGTGCGTGACCATGAAATTGATGGCGGCCGGTGTGACGTATTCGGCGGCCAGCACCAGGTCGCCCTCGTTCTCGCGGTCTTCCTCGTCGACCAGGATGACCAGGCGGCCGGCGCGCAGCTCGGCAATGATCTCGGGTACGGAGGCAATGTCTTGGGAATGCGGCTCTGGGCCGGCGGCGGGTTCGCGCGTATCGCTCATGATGGTGGCTTGTATGGGGTTGCGAGGCATTTTAACCCGTGGCGGCCCCGGCGCCCGCCGCCGCGAGGCGCGTTGCGGACAATTTGCGCGCTGCGGCTGTGGTGGCCCGACCGGGCGGCCCCGCCCCTATCCTGTCACAAAACCCTAGTAATATGGGCGTGCCTTTTACGACCTGCGTTTCCATGGAAGAAAAACCGTCAGTTTCCGGCGCCCACGACGGGCGCCGCAGCATCCAATCGGTAGAAACCGGCTTTCCGCTGCTGGCCGCGCTGGTCGATGCCGGGGTGCCGCTCACGCTGCGCGACCTTGCTGGCCGCGCCGGCATGACTTCGGCCAAGGCGCATCCGTACTTGGTCAGCTTCGTGCGGGTCGGCCTGGTGCAGCAAGACGCCGCCAGCGGCCAGTACGAGCTGGGGCCCTTCGCCCTGCAGATGGGGCTGGTCAGCCTGCAGCGCCTGGATCCGGTGCGCGTCGCCCTGCCCCACGTGCACCAGTTGGCGAACCAGATCGGCCACACCCTGGCCATCGCCGTGCTGGGCTCGCACGGCCCCACCATGATCTACATCTGCGAAGCCAGCTACCCGGTGCACGTGAATATGCGCAAGGGCACAGTCATGTCAATGCTGCACACCGCCACCGGCCACGTCTTCGCGGCCTGGCTGCCGCCGCAGGTCAGCCGCCACTACATAGAGCGCGAAGCAGGCGACCAGGCCGTGGTCACCAGCATAGGACAGCGCCAGCTCAGCGACCATGCCTTCGACGAGCTGCTCGACGAGGTGCGGCGCCACGGCATGGCGCGCGCCTTGGGCAACCCCCTGCCCGGCATCGACGCGCTGTCGGTGCCGGTGTTCGACCATACCGGCGGCGTGGCGCTGGTGCTGACCTGCCTGGGGCCCAGCACGCTGTTTGATGCGGCTTGGGACAGCCCCATCGCCCTCGCCCTGAAAGCGTGCGCCAACACGATTTCCATGCAACTGGGCTTCCGTGCCGACAAAGCCGTCGCCACGTCGGCGCGCCAGGCCGGCAGCGCAGGCTGATGCGTAACGGGCCGCGCGCTCATCACGCGCGCCGCACAGCGGGCGCGACGTAAAACTCTGCGAGGCCGGACATGCTGGAAAGGGAACTCAAACTGCACGTGCCGACCGCGGCACAAGCCGCTGTGGAACAGGAGCTGCAGGCCCGCGGCGCCCGCACGCAGGTGCTGCGGGCGCTGTACTTCGACACGCCCGGGCGCGAGCTGGCGCGGGCGCGCGTGGCCTTGCGCGTACGTCTGGAAGACGGCCAGTGGATTCAGACCCTGAAGATGCCGGGCGGCGATGCCCTGAGCCGCATCGAACTGAGCCATCCGCGCGACGAGCCCACGCCCGACCTGGCCCTGTACCAGGAGCGGCGCTTGTGCAAGCTGTTCGCGAATCTGCGCGAGCCCCTGGGGCTGCGCTACGAAACTTACGTGGAACGCCTGCTGCTGCGCCTGCGCAGCCGCGGCAGCCTGGTCGAGCTGGCCTATGATCGCGGCGTGGTCGGCGCCGCCGGGCACGAGCTGCCCATCAGCGAGATCGAATTCGAGCTATGCGCCGGCACCATGGATGCGGTGTTCGCCCTGGGCAAGGCCTGGACGCGGCGCCATGGGCTGGTTCTGGACATGCGCAGCAAGGCCGAGCGCGGCGACCTCCTGGCGCGTGCGGCCGCTGCCGCCAACGACGCCCGACAAGCGGGCCGGCAGCAAGGGCCGGGCACGGCGGAACAGGCTTGCGCGACCCTGGCGCCGGCCCGCAAGGCCGAGCAGCCCAGGCTCGACGCCGGCATGGATCTGCAACAGGCGGCGCGCGCCTGTGTGGCCGAGTGCCTGGATCAGATCGTGCGCAACGCCACATACGCCGCGGGCGTGGACACGGGCCCGGCGGCGCCGGGCTTGCGCGCCGAATATGTGCATCAGCTGCGCGTGGGCATACGCCGGCTGCGCTCCTGCCACAAGCTGTTTGCGGGCTGGATGCAGCCGCCTGCCCCCCGGCTCGAGAGCGCCTTGCGCCGCGGCTTCCTGGCCCTGGGCGCCACCCGCGACGCGCAAATCGTGCAGCGCGAAATCGCGCCGCGCCTGAGGCTGGCGGGCATGCCCGCGGATCGGGCGCCGGGCGGCACACGCAGGCTCGAACCCGATGCGGCGGCCGCACTGGCCGCGAGCCCCGAATTCCAGGCCCTGCTGCTGGATTTGATGGCGCGGGAAGTGCCCGCCACGACAGAGGCCGCGGAGCCCGCAGAGCCCGCCGGCGCCCCGATGGACACAGGCAAAGCCCGCCGACAAGCGGCGCCGGCAGGCGATGCCGGTACGGCTCGCGCAAGCATCGAGCCGCCGCCCGAGGCGGGCGCGGCCCTGGCGCGCCGGCTCGACAAGTGGCTGCGCCAGCTCGTCGAACCGGGCCAGGCCTTCGCCACGCTGACCCCCGCCGCGCAGCACGCCGTGCGCAAGAAAGCCAAGCGTCTGCGCTATGGCCTGGCCTTTGCCGCCCCCTACCTGGACAAGCCCGCGCAGCGGCGCATACTGGCCGCGCTGAGCGCGGTGCAGGAGACACTGGGCGAACTGAACGATCTGTACGTGGCCGAGCGCCATTATCGCGGCCTGGCCAAGGCGCGCCCCCAGGTCTGGTTCGCGGTGGGCTGGCTGCGCGCCATGCAGCATCAGCAAAAAGAGGCGGCCCAGGAAGCCTTCGCGGCGCTGGCCGCGGCCGGACGGCTAAAGCACTGAATAATCGCGTGGCAAGCCGCCCCGCGCGCCGACAGCCGCCGATAGCCGCCGACGAGTCGCCTCGGACAGCCTGGTTGCCTGTGCTTTGCCGCCGCCCTCCCACCGTCCTGCCACCGCCCTGCCGGCAAGCGCGGGCGGTAAGCGCGGGCGGCAAACAAGGCTTATGCAGCCAGCAAGGCTTTACGCCACCAGCGCCGCGGCGAACTCGCGCGCCACGAAGGGCTGCAGGTCGTCCAGCCCTTCGCCCACGCCTATCCAGTACACCGGGACGGGCCGTACGCCCTGGCTGCCGGCGGCCACGGCCGCCAGGGTGCCGCCCTTGGCGGTGCCGTCCAGCTTGGTCACGACCAGGCCGGTCAGGCCGATGGCGGCGTCAAAGGCGCGGATCTGGGCGATAGCGTTCTGGCCCGTGTTGCCGTCCAGCACCAGCAGCACTTCGTGCGGCGCGGCCAGATCCGCCTTGCCGACCACGCGCCGGATCTTCTTCAGCTCTTCCATCAGGTGCAGCTGTGTCGGCAGGCGCCCGGCGGTATCTATCATGACCACCCCGGCCTGCCTGGCGCGGCCGGCGTTCACGGCGTCGAAGGCCACGGCGGCCGGGTCGCCGCCATCTTGCGCGATGACGGTGACGTTGTTGCGCGCACCCCATTCGACCAGTTGCTCGCGCGCGGCGGCACGGAAAGTATCGCCCGCGGCCAGCAGCACGCTCGCCCCCTGGCGCTGGAAAGTGTTGGCCAGCTTGCCGATGGAAGTGGTCTTGCCGGCGCCGTTGACCCCGGCGATCATCACCACCAGCGGCTGCACGCTGCCCAGCGGAAACGGCTTTTCCAGCGGCGCCAGGTGCTCGGCCAGGATGTCCCGCAGTGCCGCCTTGACCTGCGCGGCATCTTCGATGCGCTCTTTGCGCACGCGGGCGCGCAGGGCGGTGATCAGCTGGCCGGTGGCCTCGACGCCGGCATCGGCCATGATCAAGGCCGATTCCAGTTCCTCGAACAGGGATTCGTCGACCTTGACGCCGACGAACAGGCCGCCGATGCTCTGGCCGGTGCGCGACAGCCCCTGCTTCAGGCGCGAAAGCCATGATTTTTTCGCAGCAGCCGCCGGCGCCGGCTGGGCGGACTCGGCGGCCGCGGGCTCGGGTTCGGGTGCCACCGCCAGCGCACCCATGACCGGCACTTCGGGCACGACGGGCACATCAGGCTCGGCCTCGGCCTGGATGGGGGCCGCTACCGCCGGCGTATCGGACAGATCGGGTACGAAGGCGCGCGCCGCCGGCGCTTCGGCTGCCGCCGGCGATCGAGCGGCCGCGGCGGGCTCATCGGGCATAGGCGCCGCAACAGCCGCGCCAGCCGACGCAGCCGCCTCGGGCTCGCCCCTGCCGTGGGCGCCCTCCGCCTCGGCCGGCGCGGCGTCGGACGGCTCGGGCTCGAGCGGCTCGGGCGGCGCCGGGGTGTCCGGGTCGGGCCCGGGCACAACGGGCTCTTGCGGCCGCTTGCGCTTAAAGATGCTGAACATAGGCTTTACACTATTCCGGATTGCAATTCGTCATGCCCCGCACGGGATTTCCGACCCCTTCATGAGCAAGCACACTATCCGTATTGTAGGCGGTGATTACCGACGCACGCCCATCCCCGTCGTGGCCGCCGCCGGCCTGCGTCCGACCCCCGACCGGGTGCGCGAGACCCTGTACAACTGGCTGCAGCACTTCTGGGAGCACGACTTTTCCGACAAGCGCGTGCTGGATCTGTTCGCCGGCAGCGGCGCCCTGGGTTTCGAGGCGGCCTCGCGCGGCGCCGCGCACGTGCAGATGGTCGAGTCCAATCCCGAAGCGGCGGCGGCGCTGCGCGCGCTGCGCAACCGCTTGCACACCGATCGCGTGCGCATCCATGCGGGCGACGCGCGCACCGTCATCGAGCGCCTGGGCGCCGCGCCCTTCGATCTGGTGCTGCTGGATCCCCCCTTCGGGCACGACTGGCTGGCCTGGCTGTGGCCCAGGCTGCCGCCCCTGATCAACCCCGGCGGCTTGCTTTATGTCGAGTCGGAGGCCAAGCTGGAGGTGCCTGCTCCCTTCGAGCTGCTGCGCCAGGGCCGCGCCGGCCAGGTTTATTTTCATTTATTGGGTTTTTCCGGATTTGCTGCAACGCAAAAAACAGTCAATAATCAGGAATAGCCAGGAAATAAGCAAATAAATACTCGGAATACGATGATCACTGCCGTCTACCCCGGAACCTTCGATCCCCTGACACGCGGCCATGAAGACTTGGTGCGCCGCGCCGCCGGCCTGTTCGACCACGTCGTGGTCGGCGTGGCGCACAGCCAGGCCAAGCGGCCCTACTTCACCGTGGAAGAGCGCGTCGAAATCGCCGAAGAAGTGCTGGGCCACTACCCCAACGTCGAAGTCCGCAGCTTTGCCGGCCTGCTGAAGGATTTCGTGCGCGAACAGAACGGCCGCGTCATCGTGCGCGGGCTGCGCGCGGTCTCTGACTTCGAATACGAATTCCAGATGGCCGGCATGAACCGCCATCTGCTGCCCGAGGTCGAAACGCTGTTCATGACCCCTTCGGATCAATACCAGTTCATCTCGGGCACCATCGTGCGCGAGATCGCCATACTGGGCGGCGACGTCAGCAAGTTCGTCTTCCCCTCGGTAGAGCGCTGGCTGCACAGCAAGGCCAAGCAACTGCGCGCCGAGCAGGGCCAGGAACCGCAATAAGCCGCCACCCGCGGCGCGACGGGCGATAGTGCCGGGCTCCGGCGCGGGGCCGCGCCTCGCGCCGTATTGCCGTTCGTACTACACTGAACGCAGCACCCCCAGGCAGGAACCCGACAGATCATGGCTTTGCGCATCACCGACGAATGCATCAACTGCGACGTGTGCGAGCCGCAATGCCCGAACCAGGCGATCACGATGGGGCCCGAAATCTACGAAATCGACCCCAGCCGCTGCACGGAATGCGTCGGCCATTTCGGCGAACCGCAATGCCAGGTGGTCTGTCCGGTGGAATGCATAGAGATCGACCCCGACCATACCGAGGGAGAAAGCGTACTCATGGCCCGCTATCGCGCGCTGGCCGGCCTGGAGCAGGCCCCGGGTTCGGATCAAGCCCCTGCGCCCAGCAACGCAGCCGCCGAAGACGCCACATCGGATCGCTGATCCCGGCGGCCGCCGGCTGCCGTATTCCATCGCTAAATCAATCGTGAACGCGAAAGCGAAGCGCAGTCAGTACACCTGGTACGGCAAGCGCAGCTGACAAAGTGCACGATTGATTTGGAAATGGAATTACGAGTACCAGCAACACCGCAAGGGGTTCGGCGCCTTTGCAAGACCGCGCAATCCACGATACCGGAAACGGGCTGCCTCGTTGACGGGCCGCCTCGTTCAACGAACGGCCATTTTTTTAGCTCAGGCCTCTTCCCAGGCTACCGCCGGCGCCTCGGGGTGCACCTTGTACAGGCGCGCCGGCACCCCCAGGAAATTCGACATCCAGGCCGCGGCCAGGTCGCCCTCGTCTACCGCATCGATCTGCTGGCTGCCGACGTAAGCCTGGCGGCGCACGCTGTCGTCGTCTTCGATGACATCCAGCGGAATGTCCATGCGCAACATGCCGGGAGCGCGCAGCACCAGGTAGCCGTAGCGCAGCGTGACCTCGACCTGCTCCAGGCCAGGCTGCCTGCCGCGCGACAGCCAGCGGCCCTCGGCATCGGTCACGAACCAGCGCCTGTCGTAGGCGGCCGCGTCGGAGCCGGCGATGCCGGCGCACGACTCCACGGGAAAGTACAAGGTGCTCGCCGGTTCGGCGGCCGGGCTGCCACTAGCTTGGGTCATTGGCCTAAGAGTCCTTTCAATGCATTACCGATACTTTTTACCGGGTTGATGTCCGACGATGGCGCCGCAGGAGCGGGCAGCTTGTCCTGGGCCGGCAGCAAGCCCTTGCCAACCTTGTTGGCCAGCATGTCGAGCAGCCCGCCCTGCAAGGCCCGCCGCACCGCGGCGCTGCCGATGTCCTTCCATTGCACTTGATAATTGAGCGCATCGAAAGGCCCCGACACGCGTATCGGCACGGCCACACCCATGAAATCGGTCAAGTTGCCTACGGTCTGGGACAAGGTGTGCAGCACATGCACGTCGACGGTACAGTCCATTTGCCGGTTGACCAGGTCTATGGACGCGGGGCTGCCTATGGTGGTCTTGATGGTGGAGCCGGTCAGGTTGAATTTCTTGACCGTGCCTTCGCCTTGCGCAAACAGCACGGCGGCGTCCAGGTTGGCGAAGTTCGTACGGCGCGACGGGTCGAACTTGGCCTGCACGTCGGGCACCTGGCCGCTGAACATATTGTGCACCGCGGCGCTGATCTCGTTGAGCGTCTGGTCGATATTGATGCCGATGATCGCGCCATTCTGCACATTGGCATGTACGGTGCCGTCCAGCCCGGCCACCAGCGCCGCGCTGGTGGTGCCTTGGGAATGCACGTCCAGCGACACATTCGCCTGGCCGGCAAAGCGGCCTTCGGTGCCCAGGCCCTGCAGCAGGTCGAGCAAGGACACTTTGTTCAGCGCCAGGTTCGCCGCCAGGGTGTTGCCGGCATCGGCAGACAGCGTGCCTTTCAGGGTGCCGCCATACAAAGAAGCTGACAGGGGCGCCACCGCAAGCTTGCCGCCGGCCACACGCAGGCCAGCGTCGAATTGCTTGGCGCGCAGGCCGCGCACGCGCAGGTCGCCCACCTTGACGGTGCCGGTTACGTCCAGCGGCTGCAGAAAGGAAAGATCGATGGGCTGGGGCGCCGCTGCCGCCGCGGCGGCAGCCTTGGCCGCGGGCTGCGCAGGCGCGGCCTGCGCCTTGTCCTTGGATTTGTCCTGGTCGGCGGCCTGCGCCTTGTCCTGAGGCTTGGCGGCCGGCTTGGGCTGGGCGGGCGGGAAGAGCTTGTTGAAGTCCAGACTGTCCGCGCTCAGGTCGAACACCACCTTGGGATCGGCAAGCCGCGTGGCCTGCACCTTGAAATCCAGCTTGCTGCCGCTGAGCACGGCGTTGATTTCACTATTGAGCTGATCTTTCACCAGGTCGGCGTGCAGGCTGCCTATCATGGGGAACTCGAAGCTGCCGCCGGGCAGCGCCGGCGCCTGGATCTTGACGTCGCCCTTCATGGCCGAGAGTTCGCCACGCTGCCTGATGCTGTTCCAGACCGCCGGCGAAGACAGATTGAATTGCACCAGCCGCTGGCCATGCTTCAGGCCGCCTTCGATCTTCAGTTCTTTGAGCGTCAGGTGCTGGGCGTTGCCGCCCAAGCCGCTGATGCCCAGAGCCAGGCCCAGCGTCTTCTGGCCGGTCAGCTTGACGGTGCCGGAAACCGCGTCGCCCTTGGCCGACTCGGGAGAAATCGACAGGCTGGGAGCATCGACCGCGACATCGAAGCTTTGGTCGGGCAGATTGCCCTTGGCCCGCAATGCCAGTTTCTCGAGCTTGAGCTCGGACTGGCTGCGGTCGGCCTTGAGCTGCGGCACCGACAGGCTGATGTCCAGGTTCTTGACAGGCGTACTGCCCTGCCCGCTGCCCTGCACGGTCAGGGCAAGACTGGACGCGGTCAGGGTTTCGGTGTAGTCGCTGTAGGCCAGGTTGCCGCGCAGGCTGGCACTCTTGGCCTGCAGGTCGCCTACCGTGCCGGCCACCTGCACATTGATCTTCTGTGCCGAATAGGTGCGCTCCAGCGGGTTGAAGCGCACCACCGCCTGGCCCTCGATGTCGGCCTGGGCCTTGGGGTAGGCGCCGATCAGCTTGCCTTGCAGCGCCACGTCGAACGGCTGGTCGAAAGTAACGCGGCCCGTATTCACGGTGAGCTTTTCGACCCTGGCGCGCGCGCCGGTCATGTAGTCGCGGTAATGGATTTCGCCGTTCTTCAAGTCGAGCCCGGCGATGTCGATCTGGAAGTCGGTGCGCGCCGCCTCGTGGTTGCGCAGCAGCGCCGGCAGCTTGGAGGCATGGCTGGCCGGCGTGCTCGGCGGCGGAGAAGCCGGCGGCTCGATGCCCGGCACCGAATTGTCGAGCAGGTCGCGGAAGTTGAATTCGCCGGCGGCGTTGCGCACCACCCAGGCCTTGAAGCCGCTGACCGCCACATGGTCGACGACCAGGCGGTTGAACATCAGCGGCCAGATCGCCACGGCGAAGCGGGCGCTGTCGACGGAGGCGAAGGTGTCGCTGCTTTCCCGGTCGGACAGCGAGACGTCCTGCAGCGACAGGCCGATACGCGGAAACAGCGACAGCTCGATGTCGCCCTTGACGACCAGGCTGCGGTGATAGCGGTTGTAGACGATCTCTTCGAGCTTGCTCTTGTAGGCATTGGGATCAAACGTGAGCAGGAAGATCGCAAGGCCGACCAGGGCGACGATGACCACCACGACCAAACCGACGAGTACGCGTTTGAACCAAAATTTCATTGCCAGCCTCGAGAACCCGGGGGTCACCCTTCCAAAATATTATCCAGTTCGTGCAGCACGTGGAATGCTAACCCAAGTGCCGTGCAAATATATCAGGCCGGCCGCCGGGCTCGCCACGGCCGCCATCCAGCCCGACTAAATTTCCATTGGTGTTTTTCTACAGCGTTTTTATAGCGAAAAGCTATATATACATACCAAATAAAAGCCTGTTGCCAAAGGCCGTGTGCCGGTACGATTGAAACTTTTCACCATTCGGCCCCGAACCCAGCCCAGGAGTGCGCCCATGAAATTCGAAACGCTAGCCATCCATGCCGGCTATCAGCCCGACCCTACCACCAAATCGGTTGCCGTCCCCATCTACCAGACGACCTCGTACGCCTTCGACAGCACCCAGCACGGCGCCGACCTGTTCGACCTGAAGGTTCCGGGCAATATCTACACCCGCATCATGAACCCCACCAACGCCGTGCTAGAAGAACGCGTGGCGGCGCTGGAAGGCGGCGTGGCCGCGCTGGCGGTGGCTTCGGGCATGGCCGCCGTCAACTACGCCATACAGACCATAGCACAGGCTGGCGACAATATCGTATCGGTCAGCAAGCTGTATGGGGGCACCTACAACTTGTTCGCCCACACCTACCCGCGTCAGGGCATCGAGGTAAGGTTCGCGCCGCACAACGACGTAGCCGCGCTGGAAGCCCTGATCGACGCCAACACCAAGGCGGTATTCTGCGAGTCCATAGGCAATCCGGCGGGCAATATCGTCGACATCCGCGCCGTGGCGGATGCCGCGCACCGCCATGGCGTGCCGCTCATCGTCGACAACACGGTGGCCTCGCCGGCCCTGTGCCGGCCCTTCGAACACGGCGCCGACATCGTGGTGCACGCGCTCACCAAGTACATGGGCGGCCACGGCACGACCATCGCCGGCGCCGTCGTCGACTCGGGCAAATTTCCCTGGGCCGAGCACAAGGCGCGCTTCCCCATGCTCAACGAGCCGGATCCGTCCTATCACGGGGTGGTGTATACGGAAGCCTTCGGGCCGGCAGCCTTCATCGGCCGCTGCCGCGTGGTTCCGCTGCGCAATACCGGGGCGGCGCTGTCGCCGTTCAATGCTTTTCTGGTCTTGCAGGGCATCGAGACGCTGTCCCTGCGCATGGAGCGCCATACGCAGAACGCGCAGGCGGTGGCCTCGTTCCTGGCCGGCCACGACCAGGTTTCATGGGTCAGCTACGCCGGCCTGGCCGATCACCCCGAGCACGCGCTGGCGCAGCGCTACATGGGCGGCAAGCCGGCCAGCATTCTGTCTTTCGGCATCAAAGGCGGCGCCGAGGCCGGCGCGCGCTTCATCGACGCCCTGCAGCTGATACTGCGCCTGGTCAATATCGGCGATGCGAAGTCGCTTGCCTGCCACCCGGCCTCGACCACCCACCGCCAGTTGAACCCCGAAGAGCTGGCCCGCGCCGGAGTCAGCGCGGACATGATCCGCTTGTCCATCGGGCTGGAGCACATCGATGATCTGCTGGCCGATCTGGGCCAGGCGCTCGATGCCTCCCGCAGCTAGCTACACGCGGCCGCCGAACAGGCTGGAAAGCGAACCCAGCAGCGCCGAAGTGTCCAGGCCGCCGGAATTCACGTTGCCGTCGGGGGTGGCGTGATCCACCACATGCGGCAGCAGCTGGCCCAGCCCGGCAAGCACCGTGCTGCGATCCTGGCCGGCGCTTTGGGCGATGTTGTCGATGGCATCGTCGCCCAGCGCCGACTGCAGCTGCTCACCCGAAACCGCCTGGTTGCTGCCGACGCTGACCCAGGATTCCACGGCTTCGGCCAGGCCGCCTTCGCGCAGCTTGCCGATAAGCCCCGGCAAGCCTCCCGGGTAATTATTCACCTGCGCCACCACCGCCTGCAGCAGCGCTGCCTGGCCGCCCTGGCCTCCCTGGCCGTCGCCGCCTTCCACGGCTGAAAGTACCGAATCCAGAAGTCCCATGACCGTCTCCCTAGATGAAAGAGTTCAAGTTTATGGCTGGCGCAAGCGATATGCAGCTGCAATTTTGCAAACAATGGTTAGGGCCTGCTCACACCAATCAGTTCATGTATAGTAGGCCCGACAAAAAAGCCTTCCGGGGACAAGGAGAGTCTCGATGCAGATAGGAATTCCGCGCGAAACGCTAGCGGGGGAAACGCGGGTGGCGGCCACGCCCGAAACGGTCAAGAAGTACGCCGCGGCCAAGCACACGGTCATCGTCGAGTGTGGCGCCGGCGCGGCGGCGCATTATGAAGACGAGGCCTACGCGCAGGCCGGCGCCACGTTGGGCGACGCCGCCCAGGCGCTGGGCACCGAGCTCGTGCTCAAGGTGCGCGCGCCCAATGCCGAGGAACGCGCCCGCATGCAGCGCGGCGCGGTGCTGGCCGGCATGCTCGACCCCTACGACCAGGCGGGCCTGGCGGCGCTGGCCGAGGCCGGCCTGACCGCCTTCGCGCTCGAGGCCGCGCCGCGCATCACGCGCGCGCAAAGCCTGGACGTGCTGTCCTCGCAGGCCAACCTGGCCGGCTACAAGGCGGTGCTGCTGGCGGCCAACCAGTACGGGCGGCTGTTTCCCATGATGATGACCGCGGCCGGCACGCTCAAGGCGGCCCGTGTGGTGGTGCTGGGCGCCGGCGTGGCGGGCCTGCAGGCCATTGCCACCGCCAAGCGCCTGGGCGCCATGGTCGAGGCCTCCGACGTGCGCCCCGCCGCCAAAGAACAGATCGAATCGCTGGGCGCCAAGTTCATCGACGTACCCTTCGAGACCGACGAAGAGCGCGAGATCGCCCAAGGCGTCGGCGGCTACGCGCGGCCCATGCCGGCGGCCTGGATGGCGCGCCAGGCGGCGCTGGTTTCGCAGCGCTGCGCGCAGGCCGACATCGTCATCAGCACCGCGCTGATCCCGGGGCGCCCTGCGCCGGTGCTCATCGCCGAAGAAACCGTGCGCGCCATGAAGCCCGGCTCGGTCATCGTCGACCTGGCGGTCGAGCGCGGCGGCAACTGCCCGCTATCGGAAAAAGACCGCATCGTGCAAAAGCACGGCGTCAGCCTCATCGGCTACAGCAACCTGCCGGCGCTGGTGCCCACCGACGCCTCGGCGCTGTATGCGCGCAACCTGCTCGATTTCCTCAAACTCATCACCAACGCCGACGGCGCGCTGGCCATCCAGCAGGACGACGAAATCGTCAAAGCCTGCATGGTCTGCGCCGACGGCAAGGTACTCCGGAGCGCCTGATGGAAGCGGTCAATCCTACCCTGATCAACATCATCATCTTCGTGCTGGCCGTTTATGTCGGCTACCACGTGGTGTGGAACGTCACCCCGGCCCTGCACACGCCGCTCATGGCCGTCACCAACGCCATCTCGGCCATCATCATCGTCGGCGCCATGCTGGCCGCGGCGCTGACCGACGGCGGCCTGGCGCGCTTCATGGGCGTGTTCGCCGTGGCGCTGGCCGCCGTGAACGTGTTCGGCGGCTTCCTGGTCACCAAGCGCATGCTGGAAATGTTCAAGAAGAAAGACAAGAAGCCCGCGGGAGGCAAGCCATGATTTCCGCCAACCTGGTCACGCTGCTTTACCTGGTGGCCTCGATCTGCTTCATCCAGGCCCTGAAGGGCCTGTCGCATCCCACGACTTCGCGGCGCGGCAACGCCTTCGGCATGGTGGGCATGGCCATTGCTGTGCTGACTACCGCCGCGCTGATCATCGGCCTATCGACGAACTCCGGCCTGGGGCTGGGCTGGGTGCTGCTGGGCCTGCTGATCGGCGGCAGCGTCGGCACGGTCATGGCGCGCCGCGTCGAAATGACCAAGATGCCCGAGCTGGTGGCCTTCATGCACAGCATGATAGGCCTGGCGGCCGTGGCGATCGCGGTGGCGGTGGTGGCCGAGCCGCACGCCTTCAACATCGCCGCGCCCGGCCAGCCCATCCCGACCGGCAACCGGCTGGAACTGTTCATCGGCACCTTCGTGGGCGCCATCACGTTCTCGGGCTCGGTCATCGCCTTCGGCAAGCTGGCGGGCAAGTACAAGTTCCGCCTGTTCCAGGGTGCGCCGGTGGTGTTCCCGGGCCAGCACATGCTCAACCTGGTGCTGGCGGTGCTGATGGTCGCCTGCGGCCTGTGGTTCATGGGCACGCAGCTGTGGCTGCCCTACATCATCATGGTGCTGATCGCCTTCGTGCTGGGGGTGCTGATCATCATCCCGATCGGCGGGGCCGACATGCCGGTGGTGGTGTCGATGCTCAACAGCTACTCGGGGTGGGCGGCGGCGGGCATTGGCTTCTCGCTGGACAACCCGATGCTGATCATCGCCGGCTCACTGGTGGGCTCCTCGGGGGCGATTCTGTCCTACATCATGTGCAAGGCGATGAACCGGTCGTTCTTCAACGTGATACTGGGCGGCTTCGGCGCCGAGCCGGGCGCGGCGGCGCAAGGCGGCGCGCAGGCGCAGCGCAGCGTCAAGTCGGGCAGCCCCGACGACGCGGCCTTCCTCATGAGCAATGCCGAGACCGTGACCATCGTGCCGGGCTACGGGCTGGCGGTGGCGCGCGCCCAGCATGCCTTGAAGGAACTGGCCGAAAAGCTCGGCGAACAGGGCGTGACGGTGAAATATGCCATCCATCCCGTGGCGGGCCGCATGCCGGGCCACATGAACGTGCTGCTGGCCGAGGCCGAAGTGCCCTACGACCAGGTGTTCGAGATGGAGGACATCAACGGCGAATTCGGCCAGACCGACGTGGTGCTGGTGCTGGGCGCCAACGACGTGGTCAACCCGGCCGCCAAGAACGACCCCAAGTCGCCGATCGCCGGCATGCCGATCCTGGAGGCCTACAAGGCGCGCACGGTCATCGTCAACAAGCGCTCCATGGCCGCGGGCTATGCGGGGCTGGACAACGAGCTGTTCTACATGGACAAGACCATGATGGTCTTCGGCGACGCCAAGAAGGTGCTCGAGGACATGGTCAAGGCCATCGAGTAGCGCGACGGACAGCGCTGCGCGGCGGGCGATACATTCCGAGCTGCGCAGCGCGGGCCGCGCGCCTCGCACTCTACACCCAAGGGGTGGGCTTCGGCCCACCCCTTTTTCTCGCGCCGAACGCGCCCGCGTTCATCCGCCTACACACCCGCGCGTGACCGGGCTGCTTTATTTAGTATTCCTAACAAGAATATCCAGAATACTGAATTTCACTATTTTTTATAGACGAATCTGCATAAACTGGCTCCAGAGCCTGTAGCCCTGCCACTGCGGTACCCGTTTCAGCGTCAACAGGCCCCCACACTCCACCATCCAAGACGGAGCCTGCCATGGCCGCCATTTCATCTTCCGCCACCCACACCGCAGCCGCCGGACAGGCCGTGCCCCTGCTGCGCTGTTTCGTAGACGGCGCCTGGGTCGAAACCGGCCGCAGCTTCGACAATATCAATCCGGTCAACGGCCGCATCGTCAGCCGCGTCTGCGAAGCCGACCGGCAGACGGTGGACGCGGCCATCCAGGCGGCGCGCCGCGCCAGTCGCGGCGAATGGGGACGCCAAAGCGCCGCCCTGCGCGCCGCCGCCCTGCGCCGCATCGCCGACGGCATCGAACAGCGCTTCGACGACTTCGTCGCCGCCGAGGTGGCCGATACCGGCCGCCCGGTGCACCAGGCCCGCAGCCTCGACGTGGCGCGCGGCATTGCCAACTTCCGCAGCTTCGCCGACCTGATCGCCACCGCCGGCAGCGAAATGTTCGAGGGCACGGCGGCCGACGGATCCAAGGTGCTGAACTACGTCGCCCGCAAGCCGCTGGGCGTGGTGGGCGTCATCTCGCCCTGGAATCTGCCGCTGCTGCTGCTGACCTGGAAAGTGGCGCCGGCGCTGGCGATGGGCAACTGCGTAGTGGCCAAGCCTTCGGAAGAAACCCCGTCTTCGGCCACGCTGCTGGCCGAAGTCATCGAGGCCGCGGGCCTGCCCGCCGGAGCCTTCAACCTGGTGCACGGCTTCGGCCCGGATTCCGCCGGCCAGTTCCTATCCACCAGCCCGCACATCGATGCCATCACCTTCACCGGCGAGTCGCGCACCGGCAGCACCATCATGAAGGCTGCGGCCGAAGGCGTGAAAGAGGTGTCCTTCGAGCTGGGCGGCAAGAACGCCGCCGTGGTCTTCGCCGACGCCGACTTCGACGCCGCCGTGGCCGGCGTGCTGCGCTCCAGCTTCACCAATTCGGGCCAGGTGTGCCTGTGCTCGGAGCGCGTCTATGTAGAGCGGCCCATCTTCGAGCGCTTCGTGGCGGCGCTGGCCGCCGGCTGCGAGCAGCTGCGCGTCGACTACCCGGACGCGCCGGGCGTGGACATGGGCCCGCTGGTGTCGCACACCCATCGCGACAAAGTGCTGTCCTACTACGCGCTGGCGCGCGAGGAAGGCGCCACCGTAGTTTGCGGCGGCGGCGTGCCCAGCTTCGGCGACGAACGCGACCAGGGCGCCTATGTGCAGCCCACCATCATCACCGGCCTGTCCGACAATGCGCGCTGCATGCGCGAAGAAATCTTCGGGCCCGTGTGCCATGTGTCGCCCTTCGACACCGAAGACGAAGCCGTGGCGCGCGTCAACGACAGCGCCTACGGGCTGGCCGGCTGCGTATGGACCACCAATCTGTCGCGCGCGCATCGCGTGGCCGCGCAGTTCGAGACCGGCATCGTCTGGGTCAACACCTGGTTCACGCGCGACCTGCGCACGCCCTTCGGCGGCGCCAAGCTTTCGGGCCTGGGCCGCGAAGGCGGGCGCTACTCGCTGGACTTCTATTCCGAAATCAGCAATATCTGCATCAAGGTTTGAAGCGCCCGGGCCCGCCGCCCTGTACGGCAAGCAAAGCCGGCAAGAGCATGGCCGATTTAGAAATGAAATAAGACGCACCCGGGCCCGTCTACACTAATAACTGATTCTTTCCGCGTATCCAGGCGGCTCTCCGCCCCGAAAACATTCAGGACATACCCATGACCCACTCCACCCAAGCCCGCGTGGTTCCCGGCAAGGCCACTCCCCGCGGCAAGTTCCCCCACATCAAGCGCGCCGGCGACTTCCTGTTCGTGTCGGGCACCAGCGCGCGCCGGCCCGACAATTCCATAGCCGGCGCGCAGGTCGACGCCATGGGCACCACCAAGCTGGACATCCGCGAGCAGACCCGTGCGGTCATCGAGAACATACGCGACATACTCGCCAGCGAAGGCGCCGGGCTGGAGCACCTGGTGGAAGTTTCCGCCTTCCTCGTGAGCATGAACGATTTCGGCGGCTACAACGAAGTCTACGGCGAATTCTTTTCCACCGAGGGCCCCACCCGCACCACAGTGGCCGTGCATCAGCTGCCGCATCCGCAGCTGCTGATCGAAATCAAGGCGGTGGCCTATCTGCCGCGCTGAGGCAACGGCACGAACACAGTACAAACCATTTGAACCAGGACATCACGGAGGACGACCATGCTGGCTTATGGAAAACCGTTCAACTTCCCGCGCTGGATCGACGAACACGCGCACCTGCTCAAGCCGCCGGTCGGCAACCAGCAGGTCTGGAAGGACAGCGACTTCATCGTCACCGTCGTGGGCGGCCCGAACCACCGCACCGACTATCACGACGACCCCTACGAGGAATTCTTCTACCAGATGCGCGGCAACGCCTTCCTGTACCTGTGGCTGGACGGCAAGCGCGAGCGCGTCGAACTGCGCGAGGGCGACATCTTCCTGCTGCCGCCGCACGTGCGCCATTCGCCGCAGCGGCCCGAGGCCGACAGCGCCTGTCTGGTCATCGAGCGCCAGCGGCCCGAGGGCGACATCGACGGCTTCGAATGGTATTGCGAGGGCGACGACGGCTGCGGCCACCTGGTGCATCGCGTCGAGACCCAGCTGCAAAGCATCGTGACCGATCTGCCGCCGCTGTTCAACGCCTTCTATTCATCCGAAGAAAAACGCCGCTGCCCGAATTGCGGCAGGCTGCATCCCGGCAAGGGTGGCTAAACGCATATCGGCGCAAGCGCACATCGACTAGTCGACCAGCACGCACCGGCGGCACGCAGCCGCACGGGTTCCCGCGCCGCCCGGCCCCAGGCCGCAAGCGGCGCCCACACACCAAGACTCGGCACCCATGAAAAAAATCGACATGCACGCACACTTTTTCCCCCGCATCACCCAGGCCGAGGCGGCCGCGCTGGATGCGGCCCAGGCGCCTTGGCTGGTGGTCGACGGCGACGGCGAAACCGGCCAGATCATGAAGGGCGACAAGCCGTTTCGCCCCGTCTATCGCGCCCTGTGGGATCCGGCGCTGCGGCTGGAAGAAATGGATAAACAAGGGCTGGACGTGCAGATCATCTGCGCCACGCCGATTATGTTCGGCTATGCCTTCGCGGCCGACCGCGCCGCACCCTGGGCCGCGCGCATGAACGACCTGGCGCTCGAGCACTGCGCCGCCAACCCCAGGCGCCTGAAAGCCCTGGCCCAGGTGCCGCTGCAAGACCTGGATCTGGCCTGCCGCGAAGCCTCGCGCGCCCGCGCATGCGGCCACGTCGGCGTGCAGATCGGCAACCACCTGGGCCCGCGCGACATGGACGACGAGCACCTGGTGCAGTTCCTGACGCATTGCGCCAATGACAACATCCCGGTGCTGGCGCACCCATGGGACATGATGACCGACGGCCGCATGAAGAAGTGGATGCTGCCCTGGCTGGTGTCGATGCCCGCCGAAACGCAGCTCGGCATCCTGTCGCTGATACTGTCGGGCGCGTTCGAGCGCATCCCCCGCTCGCTGAAACTATGCTTCGCGCACGGCGGCGGCAGCTTCGCTTTCCTGCTGGGCCGCGTGGACAATGCCTGGCAATGCCGCGACATCGTACGCAAAGACTGCCCCAATCCGCCGTCTTCCTATGTCGACCGCTTCTACGTCGACAGCGCGGTGTTCGACGCCAAGGCGCTGCGGCTGCTGGTGGAAGTAATGGGGCCGGAGCACGTCATGCTCGGCTCGGACTACCCCTTCCCCCTGGGCGAGCAGCAGATCGGACGGCTCGTGGCCGAGAACCCGTGGCTGGAAGACGCCGACCGGGCCCGCATCAACGCCACGAATGCGCAGGCCTTCTTCGGCCTGGCCGATCTGTAGGCCGCCGACGCCGCAGCCGTCCATATTCCGTTTCCACGCCAGCCGTTAACGCGCACGCCAAGCGCGGACAGCACTCCCGGTACGGCAAGCGCGGCGAACCAAACACACGGTTGATTGGGAAATGGAAGACACCGGCGCCGCGAATCGGGATATGCTTGTGCAGGAACTAGACACTCCCGGGCCTGTTGTCGGGCTCGGGCCGTCCCGCACACCCCCGCCCGATATGGATCCTCTGCTGCTGAACCGCACCGCCCTGGCCCGCAAGCTGCGCTTTTCGCAGCTGCTGGTGCTGGAGCAAGTCATGCAGAGCCGCTCCATACTGCACGCGGCGCAAACACTGAACTTGACCCAGCCGGCCGTCAGCAAAGTCATACTGGAACTCGAAGCCTGGTTCGGAGAGCCGCTGCTGGTGCGCAGCAACCGCGGTGTGGCGCCCACCGAATTCGGCGAACTCATCGGCCGCCGCGCCAAGACGCTGCTGGCCGAACTGCGCACCATGACCGAGGAACTGAATGCCTACAAGACAGGCGTCCTGGGCCACGTGCTGGTCGGCACGCTGATCGCGGCCTCGTCCTCGCTGCTGCCGCGCGCCATTGCGCTGCTCAAGGCCCGCGCCCCGCGCGTGATCGTCACCCTGCGCGTGGGCCAGATGGATCAACTGCTGCCCATACTGGCCACCGGCGACCTGGATCTGGTGGTGGGCCGCATCCCCGACGATCCGGCCTGGCGCTCCACGGCGCAAATGGTCGCCCCCGAAGTCTTGTACCGCGACGAGCTGTGCGTGGTGGCCGGCTGCAAGCACCCCATGGCCCGGCGCCGCAGCTTGCGTCTGTCGGATCTGGGAACATGCCCGTGGATCCTGCCCACCACCGATTCTTCGCTGCGCCGCACGGCAGACCGCCTGTTCGAAAACTCGGGGCTATCCACCCCCGAAAATCTGATCGAATCCATGTCGGTGCTGACCAACCTGACACTGCTGGCCGATTCCGAGACGTGCGCCTTCATGCCCCGCACGATCGCCACCCCCTTCGTCGAATCGGGCATGCTGTGCGTGCTGCCCGTCGCAGGCCTGGACGTGTTCGGCGACATCGGCTTTTTCCACCGCCCCGGCCACACTCACGGCCCCGCCGTCGAACTGTTCAAGGCCTGCCTGCGCGAGGCGGTGGACGCCGCGCGGCTGGCGCCCGGCGGCAGCGCAACGGGCCGGCTCTGACCCGCAGCGCCGGCCGTGTCGGGCACCGCGCTCAGAAGTTGTACTGCACATACAGCTGGGTGAAATCAATGCCCGGATTCGGCTGCTTGATGTCGGCATTCGATATGTGCTGGTAACGCAAGCCCACCTGGTATTGCTGGCGGCGGCCGAACTGGGCGCCGACACCGATGATCTCGGTGAACTGGAACGCACTGGAAAGCGTGTAGGCATCCGAGACGCGGGCGTGCGACAGCACGCGCAGGCCCGCGCCCAGCTCGACATAAGGCCTGACGCTGCCCGTGTCCTTGATGAAACGCAGCATGGGCGCTACGCCGGCCTCGTAAATGGCAGGATGGGCGCCATGGGTATGCCAATACGCCAAATGGACCTCGCCCACCAGTGAAAAGTGCCAGTCGCCGGTATCCCACCAATTCAGCCCCGGATCCCACACCAGCCCCAGGTCGAGCTTCTGGATGTCGTGCCTGTCGGCCGCCGCGCCGGCCAACTGCAGGCCGAACTGGCCTGCATGGGCCAACGGACACACGCCCAGCAGCAACAAGGCCGCATAACGGTATAGGAGGCTTTTCCTGTTGCGCACGACTCGATCGCACCGCATTGGCTGCGGATTTCGAATTCAAGGAAACACTTTCGAGAATACCGCCACCGCCGACACCCCGGCGAATCACTCATATTATTTTGCACAAAAAACTTCTGGAACCAGGCAACGCGCCTGTCCAGGGCCGGGGCCGCCCGCGGAGCGCCCCGATCCATGCGGCATCCGGCGCCGAAGCGCAAAGCCGGGATCAGTTAAGATTGCAACAATCGTCACAATCTGACGGAGAGCCCCGTGCAGATCGACTTCCTGGGCATGCAGGCATTCCTGGCCATAGCCGAACAAGGCGGCTTCCAGCAGGCGGCCGCGCATCTGAACCTGTCGCAGACCGCTGTCAGCCACCGTATCCGCAAACTGGAAGACAGTCTGGGAGTGACGCTGCTGGCGCGCACCACCCGGGACGTGACGCTGACCGACGCCGGCCGGGCGCTGCTGCCGCGCGTACGCGCGGCCATGCGCGAGTTCGAGCTGTCCTACGACACGCTGCGCCAGCACAGCCGCAATGCGCCGCAATGGCTGGCCTTCGGCTGCCTGCCGACGCTGGCCTCGCACCGCGTCGCGCCGGCGCTGCGGCGCTTTGGCCAGATGCACCCTGAAATCGCCGTGCGCGTATTCGACAATTCCATCCAGGAAATCGCCGAACTGGTGCAGGCCGGCACCGCGGATTTCGGTATTTCCGTCGCGGCGCCCAACCGCCATGGCCTGAACGTCGAGCAGTTCGCGCAAGAACCCTTCGTGCTGGTGTGCCCCGCCGGGCACCGCCTGGCACGGCTGCGCAGCGTGCGCTGGGATCAATTGAGCGATGAAGTACTGGTGCGCATCAGCCTGCCCGCGGGCAACAGCGCCACCATCGACGACGCGCTGGGCGAGCGCCGCCTGCGGCTGCGCTGGCTCTACGAAGCCCAGCATACGGCGCTGGCGCTGAATTTCGTACGGGAAGGCCTGGGCCTGACGGTAGTGCCTTGCTTATCGGTCACCGAGACCGAAGGCCTGGCGATCAGGCCCCTGCACGAGCCAGCGGTCACTCGCAAGCTGGCGGTACTGATGCGCCGCGGCGCAACGCTGTCGGGGCCGGCGCAGGCTCTGCGCGAGCTGGTGGTCGAGGAATTGCGCGCCGGGCTGCCGGCCTCAGGAGCCTGACTCTGCCGGCGCCCAGACCGTAGCGGGCACACGTACGCGGCCGTCCATGATCAGTCTTGCGGTGCGCAACAGCGCGGCCCGGGCATCTTCGGCCGGCGTATCGGCGCTGTCCCGCGTCAGCTCTACGCTGAATTCCCCGCTGGGATGCTCTATGGCAAGACGCTGCCGCAGGCCCGGGGGAACCACCGCCACGCCCTGCGCCACCGACCCTGGCAGCACCACGGCGCTGGCCACGCTGACCGCGCCCAGCACCCCGATCGAAGCGTGCACGCGATGCGGGATCCAGCTGCGCGTGCACACCGCCCCGCCATTGCCGGGCGGCGCGACCAGGCACATCTTCGGCACCGTGCGCTGGCTGACGTCGCCCAGATTCATGAGCGGCCCGACCTTCAGGCGGATGGCCTCGATGCGCGCGGCCAGGGCCCGATCGGCCTCGAGCTGCACGCGGCTTTCGTAGCCCGAAATGCCGAAGTCGGCCGCCCGCATCAACACCACCGGCATGCCGTTGTCGATGCAGGTAAGCGGCACGCCATCGATCTCGTCCAGCACCCGCCCGGTGGGCAGCAGCGCACCGCAGGTCGACCCTGCCGTATCGCGGAACTCTATGGGCACGGCGGCGGCAGTGCCCGGCACACCGTCGATGCGCGCATCGCCTTCATAGCAGACTTCGCCGTCCGGCGTACTGACCTCGGCGATGGCGATCTGCCCGGTATTCACCATATGGATGGCCACGCGGGTGCGCTCGCCACTGGCCCGAACCAGCCCGCGCTCGATGGCGAAGGGCCCTACCCCAGCAAGGATATTGCCGCAGTTCTGTCCATAATCGACCCGCGCCTCGTCCACCACGACCTGGGCGAACAAGTAGTCGACGTCGGCGTCGGCACGCTCGGACGGCCCGACGATGGCAACCTTGCTGGTCAGGGGATCGGCGCCGCCCAGGCCGTCGATCTGGCGCGGGTCGGGCGAACCCATCACGCGCAGCAGCACGCGGTCGCGCAGGGCCGGGTCGCGCGGTAGATCGTCGCGCAGAAAATAGGCCCCCTTCGAGGTGCCTCCGCGCATCAGGACACAAGGTATGTTTGCCATGCCGGGAATTCCGTGAGCCGTACTACAGGCATCATAGCGCGCCGCGCCGCGATGCATGGCGCGAATAAATCGTGCCAAACAATTCATTTGTGCCATGGCGCGGACGACCCTAGACTGCAATGGGAATACACCCATCAGCGCGGCGCCATGCACCTGCAGCAATCGGCCGGCGCGCCATGCACAACCAGGAGACCGACATGATCACCACCCTGTTGCGGGCCCTGCCGCAAGCCGCTCGGAAAGGCGGCGGCCGGCTCGCGCCCGCCGCGGCGCTCGCGTTCGTACTTGCGCTGGCCACCGCAGCTGCCGCCGTCCCGGCCCGCGCCGCCGGCTACCCCGAGCAGCCCATACACATCATCGTCCCATTCGGCCCCGGGGGCCTGGCGGACATCTCCACGCGCCTGGTGGCGCAGAAGCTGAGCGACAAGTTCGGCGACCGGACCGTCATCGAGAACCGCCCCGGCGCCGGCGGCGTGCTGGCCGCCACGGCCGCGCTGAAGGCGCCCCACGACGGCTACACCGTCATCGTATTCTCGAACGGCACGGCGATCAGCAGGTCGCTGTTCAAGCTGCCCTACGATCCGGCCAAAGACTTCGTGCCCGTCTCGACCATGGCCTATTTCGACCTGATTCTGCTGACCAAGGCCCATGGCCCCCTGCACTCTCTGGCCGACGTGCTGGCGCAATCCAAGAAACGCCAGCTGGTTCTGGGCACCATCAACCCCGGCAGCACCCAGAACCTGTCGGCGCAGCTGTTCAAGTCGACCATCAAACTGAATGCCACCGTGGTGCCTTTCAAGACCAGCGCGGACGTCATATCCGGCCTGATCCGCGGCGACGTGGACGTGGCCTTCGAGTCTTATGCCGCGGTCAAAGGCTACATCGACGCCGGCAAGATCGTGCCTATCGCCGCCACCGGCAAGCACCGGTCGTCGTGGCTGCCCAAGGTGCCCACGGTACAGGAAAGCGGCATCCATTACGAGGTCACCGGCTGGAACGCCATCTTCGCGCCGTCGGGCACCCCGCCCGAGGCCGTCAAGGTTCTGAACCACCAACTGAATGAAGTACTGCGCATGCCCGAAGTACAACAACGCTTCAGCCAGCTGGGCACCGAAGCCGGCGGCAGCACGCCGGCGCAAATCGGCGCCAGACTGCACAGCGACACCGAGAAATGGGCTGCCGTCATCAAGCAGGCGGGCATACCGAGCCTGCAATAAACATGGGGCCCGGGCGCCGCGGGGCCGGCGCCGGCCGCAACGCCGCGCGGGCGCATACGCCGTCCCGGGCACCAGGCCCGGACTGCCCGAACGTCGAACCGGAATGTCACTTCCCTGAACCAGAGGCTTTGCATGACCACGATCACACATCCACAAACCGGGCTGCTGGTGGATACCCACGTACATGTCTTCAAGCAGGACATGCCGCTGATACCCAACCCGCGCCACAGCCCGACCTACAGCTTCACGGTAGAGCAGCTGCTCGATGTGATGGATCGGCACGGCGTGCTGTACGCCGTCATCGCCGCCGCCAGCCCCTGGGGCGACTACAACGACTACGTCATCGATTCACTGCGCGGCAATCCGCGGCTGCGCGGCACCATCATCGCCGAGCCTTCCATCGAACGCGTAGTACTGGATCAGATGAATCGCGACGGGATCGTCGGCGTGCGCCTGCCCTTCATCAGCATGCCTCAGCTGCCCGACCTGGACAGCTGGGACTACCGTAAATTCCTGCGCCGCCTGGTCGACCTGGACTGGCATGTACACCTGCATCTGGACGGGCCGCGCCTGCCGCTGGTGCTGCCCTACCTGGAACGCTCGGGCGTGAAAATCGTCATCGACCACATCGGCAGGCCCGATCCGGCGCTGGGCGTGAACAGCGAAGGCTTCAAGGCCATGGTGCGCTCGGTCGAACGGGGCCGCACCTGGGTCAAGCTCTCCGGCGCCTATCGCCTGGGGGACTACGCCCTGGAATGCGCGCGCGAACTATGCCGCCAGGTCGGCTACGACAAGATGGTGTGGGCCAGCGACTGCCCCTTCGTGGGCGGCGAGAACAACACCGACTACCGCCGCGCCATAGACTGGCTGGCGCAGGTGATCCCCGACGAGGCCCGGCGCCGCCAGGTTTACGGCGCGAACGCGCTGGAGCTGTACTTCGCGCAGTGACCGGCCGCCACGGCGTCAATGGCAGCACCCATACTTCAGGGCGTCGAATAACACGTCGACCGAGCCGGTCGAGCCGGGCGTCTGCGCCCTGGCGACCGGTTGCGCCTCATAGCGGTCATGGTGGCGCACCCATTCCATCTTGTATTCCACGTTACTCTCGTCGCGGCCCTTGGGCATGAGATCGAGCATGTTGTAGGTGCCCATCATCACCTCCACGCCGCGGCCATAGGTCGAGTAGGTGTGGAATACCTCGTTCGCGCCGTTCCTGAAGAAAACGCTGATACCGGGCCATTCCTCGTATGCATGAGGCCATAGGCCGTAGTTGTAGTCGATGGGGGCCTGGGCGACTTGCTCGCGCGTAAAACTGACCCCGAAATCGTAATTGAAGTCGCTGCCATATGACGATACCCACTTGAACCGCCAGCCCATGCGCCGGCGAAAGCGCTCGATTTCCGGCAGCGTCGCCCGCGAGACAGCCACCAGCGTCACGTCGCGATGCGCCAGATGGGCGTTCATGCCGTCGCTGTGGTCGGCCATGAAGGAGCAGCTCGGGCAGCCCTGCTCCCAGCCCGGGGCGTACATGAAGTGCTGGACAAGCAACTGCCGGCGTCCGTCGAACAGGTCGGCGAGCGTGCGGCCACCGTCGGGCGTATCGAAAACATAATTCTTCTCGACACGTACCCAGGGTAGGGTCCGGCGCTCGGCAGCGAGCCGGTCGCGCAAATGCGTCAGTTCCTTTTCGCGCGCCAGCAGCGCCTTGCGCTCGACTATCCACTCGTCCCTGGAGACGATGCGATGGCCTTCGGTGCTTGCCGGGGAGCTGCTCCTGGTGTTGGTGCTGGTGCCGGTGCTGGTGTCAACTTTAGACGTTCTCATCGTATGAACTCCTTGCTTTGCCTATCGATAGGCGGCATTGGCTGCATTGATGTCACTGGCTTCGATGGCTTCCCGACAGCCGGGCCGCTCGAAAACCTGGCCGCTGTGGACTACGCCGTCTGCCGCCGGCCGTGAGATACACTCTAATGCCAGGCCACGAAACCGTGGGAGTGACAAATGCGACGGGATTCCTATGGACCGGCTGATCGACGCCGCGGCGCGGGCCCTGGCCGCGGGTGACCTTCTTGGCGCGCTCAAGCACGTCGCCCTGCGCGACGACCCGCCGGCGCTGGCACTGCGCGGCATCGCCATGGCGCAGCTCGGCGAGCTCGAGCGTGCCAAGGCGCTGCTCAAGAGCGCGGCGCGCGGCTTCGGCCCAAAGCAAGCCGTGGCTCGCGCGCGTTGCGTCGTCGCCGCGGCCGAGATCGCTCTCGTCTCGCGCGATCTGGGCTGGCCCGAAGAAGCGCTGTATGCGGCATGGTCGACGCTCGAGACGCATGGCGACGCGGCGAATGCCGCCCATGCGCGCAATCTTGCCGCCCGCCGCCTGCTGCTGGTGGGCCGGCTGGACGAAGCCGAACGCCTGCTCCGCGGGCTCGACCCCTCGCCGCTCGCGCCCGCAACGCGAGCCGCCTACGAGCTGACGCTCGCCGGGGCCGCCATACGCCGCATCAAGACGGGCGAGGCGCACGCCGCCTTCGCCCGGGCCGCTCAGGCCGCGCGGCAGGCGGACATTCCCGCGCTGAGTGCCGAAGTCGAACTTGCGGCTCGCGTCCTGAGCACGCCCGCGGCACGCACGATCGCGCGCGGCGCGGAACGCCTCGTACTGCTCGAAGAAGTCGAGGCGCTGCTCGATTCGGGCGCCCTGGTCATCGACGCCTGCCGCAACGCCGTATGCGACCGCCGTACGACCGTCCTGCTGGCCACGCGCCCCGTCCTGTTCTCTCTGGTTCGCAGCCTGGCCGAGGCGTGGCCCGGCGATGCGCCAAGAGACCAGATCCTCACGCGCGCCTTCCGCGCGAAACGTCCCGACGAGTCGCATCGAGCCAGGCTGCGCGTCGAAATCGGGCGCCTGCGTGCAGAGCTGCGCGGCCTTGCTGGAGTATGCGCGACCAGGCGTGGCTTTGTGCTGGCGCCGCACCGTCAGACAGAGGTGGTCGTACTCGCGCCCCCCGTCGACGAACGCAACGCAGCGGTGCTGGCCCTGCTCGCCGACGGCGAGGCATGGTCGAGTTCGGCCCTGGCGATCGCCCTGGGCACAAGCCCGCGCACTGTGCAGCGCGCGCTCGAGCAGCTTGCGGCGGCCGGCAAGGCGCAACCCTTCGGACGCGGCCGGGCCCAGCGCTGGACGGTTCCGTCGGTGCCTGGATTCCCGACAGTCTTGTTACTCCCCGGCGCTGCGCCCGGGGGCTAGACTATCCCCATGAAGCACGCTCGAGACGGCAATCTTCCCCGAACCTGGAGCATGCAACATCTTCGAGCCGCAATTCACCAGGAACCAAGCCATGAAACACTCCCGAGCCGAAATCATCCGCGAATACGGCCCCTTTCCCGGAGGCGGCCCCGTCCACGGCGTCACCTACGACGGCCGGCAGGTGTGGTTCGCCTCGGGCGACAGACTCAATGCGCTCGACCCTGAAACGGGTGAACTCGGGCGCTCGATCGACGTCGCCGGCACCGCGGGAACCGCGTTCGACGGCAAGCACCTCTTCCAGATCGCAGGCGACCGCATCCACAAGATCGACCCGCAGACCGGCCATCTGCTCGCCACCATCCCGGCGCCGGGCCAAGGCGGCGATTCCGGGCTAGCCTGGGCGGAAGGCACGCTTTGGGTCGGCCAGCATCGCGCCCGCAAGATCCATCAGATCGATCCCGACACGGGCGCCATCCTGCGCACCATCGAATCCCAGCGCATCGTCACCGGTGTCACCTGGGTCGACGGCGAGCTCTGGCACGGAACGTGGGAAAACGACACGAGCGACCTGAGACAGATCGACCCGGCAACGGGCCAAGTCCTGCAAACGGTCGAAATGCCGGCGGGCACAGGCGTGTCTGGCCTGGAAGGCGGCGGCGCCGACCGCTACTTCTGCGGCGGCGGCGCCAGCGGCAAGATAAGGGCGGTGCGCAAGGCGCGTTGATGCAT
Organism: Candidimonas nitroreducens; assembly: GCF_002209565.1. GTDB lineage: Bacteria > Pseudomonadota > Gammaproteobacteria > Burkholderiales > Burkholderiaceae_B > Candidimonas > Candidimonas nitroreducens. The sequence continues at coordinate 337,028 of NZ_NJIH01000008.1, read as the reverse complement.
GGCCGAAGGCGCTCGCCGTTTTGTTCGCCAGCCCGTATCAGGGACGCGCCGGCTCAGGCTTGAGCAAACACCGAACGATAAGCGCTGGGCGACGTGTGATAGGCCTGGCTGAAATGCTCGCGCAGCGACACCGCACTGCCGAAGCCCGCCCGTTGCGCGACAACATCCACAGGCTGTCGCGTCGTCTCCAGCAAGCGCTGCGCATAAGCCAGGCGCTGCCCCAGCAACCATTGCCCGACCGTCGTGCCGGTCAATTCCCGGAAGCGCCGCGTAAAGTTGCGGCGGCTCATGGCGGCACGGCTGGCCAGGGAATCTAGCGTGTGCGGCTCGCCCAAATTGGCCGCCACCCAGTTCAGCAGATCGGATAGCCGATCGCCGCCCGGCGCGTCGTGCAAGGGCTGCTCGATGTATTGCGCCTGCCCGCCCTGCCGGTGCGGTGCCACCACCAGGCGCCGCGCAACGCGATTGGCCGCCTCGGCGCCGTGCCAGCGGCGCACCAGGTGCAGGCAGCAGTCCAGCCCGGCCGCCGTACCGGCGGAGGTCACCAGGCGGCCCTCATCGGCATCCACATACAGCACGTCGGGCACCAGTTTGACGCGCGGATAGCGCTGCAAAAACACCTGGACCGAGCTCCAGTGCGTAGCCGCCTCGCGGCCGTCTAGCACGCCGGCTTCCGCCAGTACGAACGCGCCCAGGCACAGCCCGACCACCGTGGCGCCCCGATCGTAGGCATCGCGCACGGCTTGCACCATGGCTGCTGGCGGGCGCTCTCGCGCATCGCGCCACGACGGCACGATCAGGACATCTGCGCCGGCAGCATCTTCCAGCGTCAGATTCGTCTGCACGGCGAACCCGGCCGTGGTTCGCAGGCTGCCTTCGGCCGCTGCCTCACCCGCGCAAATTCGCAGCCGGTATGAAGGCAGGCCCGCCCCGGCACGGTCTTCGAACACCACGCAAGGCACGGAAAGATGAAACGGACTGATGCCATTGAAGGCCAGAACGGCAATTTCCAGGGTTTGCATGGCAGCTCTCTGATTTGGCCCAATTCTGTCGATAAATGGTATTCAGGCCACTTCCGCAAATCATAGCCCGGCGCGAAGATAGCGTCCACGGGCTCACGCGATGCCCGATCCCATGCAATCTGCAATCTCGAGGAGTTTCGCCATGACCGCCAACGCCGCCCCGAAGCGAGCCCTGATCGTCATCGATGTACAGAACGAATATTTCACCGGCAACCTGCCGATCGAATATCCAGACCCGCAGCAGACCGTGGCCAATATCGGAACCGCCATGGACACTGCGCACGCGGCGAACATACCGGTGATTGTCGTGCAGCAGACCTCACCGGCCAGCTCGCCGCTGTTCGCCATCGATAGCGAAGGCTGGCAGCTGCACCCCGTTGTGGCGACACGCCCGCACGACCACTACCTGCGCAAAACACTGCCCAGCGCCTACCCCGAAACCGATCTGGCGCAGTGGCTGCAAAATCGCGGCATCGATACACTGACCGTAGTCGGCTACATGACGCACAACTGCGATGCCTCCACCATCAACCATGCATTGCACAACGGGACGGCGGTAGAGTTCCTGCTCGATGCATCGGGGGCGATACCGTACCGCAACCAGGCCGGCACAGCCAGCGCGGAAGAAATCCATCGGGTATTCAGCGTCGTGCTGCAGTCGCGCTTCGCCGCAGTCATGTCCACCCAGGAATGGGTGCACAGCGTGCAAAGCGGCGTGGCGCCCGTGCGCGACAACATCTACAAGTCCAACCAGCGGGCGCGTGGCTTGCTGCAGGATGCCGTGATACAGCAGGCCGCCTGATCGGAAGTAGCGGGCCTGTAGCCGCCATGCTCCTGACCTGCCCCGAAGACGGCCGGTTTCCGGGGTCGAGCAGGGCCCGACTTTCCGCCGGGGTATGGCAGCGCCTTCCCCGGCCTCACGCGGCAGCCGATTCCTCGGCGGGCCGGCGTAAACGGTAGGGGCGAATCAGCACCTCCGCGGGCAATCTCAGCCCCTCGGCCAGTTTGCGGATCATGCCCAGCGTCAGCGGGCGGGTACGATTCAAGATGTCCGACACCCGGCCTCGCGGCCCGAGGTAAGGTTCCAAGTCCTTGCGGGTCAAGCCGCGCACTTCCATAACGTGCCCCAGGAAGTCGACGGGGTCGGGATCGGAAATCGGAAAGTGTTCGCGTTCGTATTGCTCGATCAACATGACCAGCACGTCCAGCCGATCGGCGGCAGGCGATTTGGCGGGAGCATCCCACAAGCGCTCGGCCTCAGCCAACGCCGCCCAGTAGTCCTTTTTCGTGCGAATCAGCTTGAGTTCCATGGCGGCCTTCTTCAAATGGTTTCCACGTCGATCTTGTCGTACTGACTATGTGTTCCGACAAAACGGATGTACATCAGCCCCTTGTCATAGCGTACCGCCGTCACCAAGCGGTAGTCATTTCCCTTGATGTTAAACACTACCCGGTTGTTTCCAGTAAAGCTGGCGTTCCCATAGGCGGTTTTGATATCTGACGGGGTCTTCCAGACTGCCCGGCTCGCCAGTGCGTGCCACGACCGTAGCGGCGTTTCAGCATCGGGGTAGACGCCCCAGAACACCCGTAAAGTGGAAAGAGCGATTATGTGCATAACGCACTTTAATATGCTACCAAAATGGTAGCAATTAGGGCAAGCACGAGGAGAAAAAAGGCTCGGCTCCAACGGCGAGCCAGGAATCTTTTCAATCTCGCCATCATACTGGCGGACGGCGATGGCCGTGAAGGCTCGGTTTATGCGCGACCACCTCCAGTGAGGAGGACTCGTCCACGTTCACATCACTTTCGTCTTGTAGTCACCGATCCTCAAGTTCGTATGAGCCTGCGTTTGCAGGCGGCTTTCGGTTTGCGGCGGGAAGAGTCCATCAAGTTCCAACCCCGGTATGCCGACCGTGGCGACCATATCGCCATCAAGGGATCGTGGGCAAAAGGTGGTCGTGATCGGACGGTGCCAATCACGACGCCGGAACAGCGTGCGGTACTGGATGAGGTCCATCGCCTGGCAGGCCTGGGATCATTGATCCCGGCAAACAAGACCTACATCCAGCAACGGCACGTCTACGATGGGCAGTGCAAGGCGGCGGGTCTGAGCAATATGCATGGGCTGCGCCATCGGTATGCACAGATGCGGTATGAAATACTGACAGGGTGGAAGTCACCGGCCGCAGGTGGACCTAGCGCGGCTCAACTCAACCTATCACGACGCCTGGCCGACCAACAAGTCCGGCAACGTATCAGTCGTGAACTTGGGCACGAGCGGGTGAAGGTGACGGCGGTCTATCTGGGAAGCTAAGGTCGCACGCTGCGCAAGCACCTGGGGCGACACAGTCAATGCACACCACCACCACCTAGAGCATCCTAAGCGCGTGGAGCTACTTCTGCAGTAAGTCCTCCAGAAATTCCGACTCAGGTTTCACTGCTGAAACATGCAATTGGTCGCGGGCACGGGTGCAAGCCACGTACAGCAACTGGCGTTCGGTGTTGTAGATTTCAGTCAGCTCGGCCTCGTCAGCAGCAGTGTCGATGCGCACCTGTGAAGGGATGATTTCATCGTCGCAGGCCATTACCGCAACCACACGGAATTCCATGCCCTTGGCCAAGTGCATGGTGGTGATACTGACGAAGCCCTCTTCCGTCGCCATGTCCTTGCCGAGCACACGCCCCTGCAAGCCTGCGGCCTTAACTGCCGCCTGTGCGCGTGACAGTTCGCTGTCGGATCGAACGAATACGCCGATTTCATGCGGCAGCACACCGCTGGCACTGCATTGCTGCAACCATACGCCGATGGCCTGGCTTTCCGCCTCGGCATCGGCGTAGCTGCAAATGGTCGGCTCCGGCCCGTTGAATACAGAAATCGTGCCCTTGCGGCTTTCGACATTTCCGTCCACATCGGAGACCTCGGGGCCGAGAAGCCGGTCGGCCTGCGAGCGAATCTGGTGCGAGGTGCGGTAGTTGATATTGAGCGTGCGCGAACGGCCACGCACATCCACACCAAGAGATTTCCACGAGAACGGAGTCTGGAAGATGCGCTGACCAAGATCGCCGGCAAAGAACAGGGCATTGGCGCGGTTGCCGGCGATCGCCGCAAGAAAGCGCAATTGCTGCACACCGATGTCCTGCGCCTCATCCACCACGATGTAGTCGAATACCGGATGCTTGCGCTTGGGCATTGCCTCCGCTAGCTTGGCGAACATCTCGGCCGCAGTGATCTTGCCGGCCTGCTTCAATTGCTCCTTCACCTTGGCGAACACCTGCCAATACAAGGCGCGCTGAGCCTCCGGCAGGCGCGTCTTGCGGCCCAGCCGCTTGGCGTCGCGGTATGCCTCCCAGCTTTCCACTTGCCAAGTGTCTACCACGTCTTCCCATTCGGACAGCACAAACGCAGCGTTGGCTTTCAGGCCTTCGACCTGCGTGGCAGCCGCCTTCAGCAGCGTGGAAATTGCATCACGGCTGGCAAATACCGGTTTGCCGAATTCCGCCGCATACAAGCGGATGCCAAGAGCATCCATGGCGGCCACGTCGATACGTTCGCCGAGCTTGGGCGTGTTCCAGATCAGCCGATACAGATTGCCGCGCAAGGCATTGGCCAACGTGTCCGAAAACGTGGAAAGTAGAACGCGCGCATCTTCGTCCTGATGCGCCAGATGCACAGCCCGGTGCAAAGCAACCACGGTCTTGCCCGTGCCCGCCGAGCCAGACACACGCGCCGCGCCGTTGTAATGACGTTCAACCAACTGACGCTGCGCTGGATGGAGGAACACCGTCCACTTGTCCCACGGGTATTCCAGGGCGCGGGCCAGTTCGTCCATATCGGACATGATGCGGAAGCGGCGCTGCGCGTCCGGGTGCTGGAATGGATCTGCCCCCTTGGCAGCCACTTCCGGCAACGCCGGCGTGCCGCCTGTCGCCAGTTCAAGTAGGGCTTCGGCCGCCTCACCAGGCAGGTGGTCGGCCAGTTCCAGTAGCGAATCCTCGTCGGCAGCCTTCACGTCGGCCAGCCACTCCTGCGGCACGCCATAGGCCAGCAGCTGGGCGTCGCCATATTTTGCGAACAGCTTGGGCTTCGGCTGCGCGACCGGTCTGTTGTCTTCGACGTATTTCGGAACGAGAATTTCCTCGACACGCTCGCGGACCTCGACAAGCTGCGCTGCACCGGTGGTCGGGTGCACTTCCAGCTTGCGCCGCTCGGCCCATTGATAGGCCTTGTCGTGGTGATCGACATAGCAGAGCAGCAGACTGCCAGCGGTCTTGTGGACGATCAGGCGAATATCGCGGCTGACACGCACCGACCAGAAGTTCGGATCTTTGGCTCTGTCAAGCTTGTGGAAGCTCATGCCGTTGCCGGCAGGATCCATCTGCAAATCGAAGGCAGTGGTCTTTGCGGCCTTTTGTTCATCGCCGGTCAGGCGAGCCAGACTAGTGGTGAAAGTGTCAGCGATGCGAAATTGCATTTCTATTAATCAGTTATTACCACTGTATTGCCAAGCTCTCTTGAGAGTCTGGGAGAATCATACCCTTTGGTGTTATCAATATTTCCTTCCCCCGCCTTCGTTCAGCAGCTGCGTATCGTAGCGAAAACTCACGAACATTCGCCCACCCCTCATAGAGTCGGCGTATTTCCGGGCAATCGTCATACGTAACGACCCACTTTAAATCAGATGAAGCCTTCAACTCTTCAGCCAATTCTTCGTGATATTCCGGATTTAGCAAATTAAGATAAAGAAGACTACCTTTGACGAAATATGGCGGATCTATAAACAAAAGGGTTTTCTTTCGATTGACGGATTTTATAAAATTCAATCCATCATCGCCAGTAATGAGGATTCGATCCTTGTATTCTGAAATCCTCTCGCATCTACGCCGGAGATCGTTTCTGTTAAATCTCGCATCTATCTTCCATTTTCCGGTTTGATTGATGCCGCCAATTGGGCCGCCATTCATTATGATTCCCGAGCGATTGCATCTATTAAGATAAAACGCGGAAAAACCTCTCTGAAGTCGAGATGGGGGACTCTTCTTTTTATATATAGATCGTTGTCGCACCCACTCTTGCATATCTACGTTGATAGTGTCGATCATGCTTAAAAATGGCGCAGGCCGATTCTTTAACGTCCACCAAAAGTCGAATATTGCAGGATCTGCGTCATTCAGGTGAATGCAAGGAACCTCTTCTTGAAAGAGAAGAGATAAAGACGCACCAGCTCCACCAGCAAATGGTTCAGCCAAGTCGAATTCACCAAGCTGATTTAGGTTCCTGATCCGTCGTAGCAGATCGGCCATTGCAGATTTTCCGCCAGGATATCGAAGCGGGCTGCTTGTTCTCATTTTTTGACCTCAAGAGTTTCATCTTTTTCCAGCATTAGCCGAAAAAGTGGCTCTGTTCGGAGCCAGAATTGCAAGATATCACGCTCACCAGGCAACTCCGAATTTTGGTGAACAAATGCATGCAAATCGCTAAGCGTAAATGGAGCGGAAGAATCGTACTTGATGGCCTTCTCCACCTTGGAGGCATCATTTCTATCCAGTTTTGCTTTTGCAATTTTTGTAATCTCGGGAATCAACTGCTTCATTTGTGGGGTGTCAAACTGAAGTTTACCCTTCTCCTTGAGTTCTTGTGTAATCCGATCAAGGGCACCTGTGCGCTCAAGATAGTGCGTAACCGCAAGCTCGAAGAATACACGCAACAAAACCGCACCGGCATTTGGGAAGTCTGCTCGCTTCAATCGAACCAACTCTGATCTGATATCGATCAGTCTTTCGTTGCCAAAACTGACTTTCAGTGATTTCGGAAGAATGGAGGCATGAATGCTAGCTTGTTTCGGCTTCTCTTCAGGTTTTTTCGGTGGCTTGGGCGTTACAGCTGAAGAGGTTCCACTCACCAAATCACTCGGGGTGAACCCATCCTTCTTTTTCTTTGGACGATCTTCAGCATTCCACGATTCAAAATATCGCTTAATATCTTCATTGTTATTCAGCGTCCGGGATGATTCGCGTCCGGCTGCGACATCTGTGACCAGTTTCTTGAAGCCTTTCAAAAACTCCTGTTTCGATGTCACACCTCTGATGCCATGGTCAGGATCTGGCTCCACATGGAGATAACCTCGTCCAACAGTCGATTCGAAGATACGTTCCAATGTTGTGAATATCTTCGTCCTTGGATGATTCAACTTGGCAGCAATCTCCTCTGGAAGCTCCAACGCCCGTGCAATGTCAGCTATGGCCTTGGTCTGCCGTGCAGCCTGGATGTCCGCGGCCGAGAATCCAAGCTCATCGAGAAGCTCTTGATTATCATATCCCTCTGCAATCTTTTCGAGGATGAAGCTCGCCCGATTCTCAGATTGCCAAGGCAAGACGGGTGTTCCAACATGCTTGCCGGCGATTTGGCGATCAGTAGATCTGCGATTGGGAGCGATGATGACGGGAACCTTGACGATCGAATCCATGTTGCCGATGCGCCTAGCCAAACGCTCAACTTGCCTTTCGATTGCACCGTCCAGCAAGCTTGGCTCGCGAAGTGCTTTGAGCGCAGCAAGTCGCCTGTTTCCTTCAACGACAATAAATTTGTTGTCTTCGCGAATGGCTAGAAGTGGCTCGTTCGGGAAGAAGCCGCGCAAAGCAATGCTTTGAGCAACATCAATCGCTTTGTCGTGTGTGAAGAGAAGTTGTATCAACTCTCGCGGTGATGCGCCGCGCGAAGCAACACCCAATCGGGGATTCTTCGGATCCAGATGTAAGCTTGTGACGGAGATTTGTTTGATTTTCCATTCGCCGGTTGCCATGGCGCCTCCTATGTAGTCAAAGTATTTTGAAAACCTTCATCACCTCATCCCCGAGGTGATTGATGACCTTCACCGCAAACCGCCCGGTGCTGGGCTTCGGGAACGGACGCGAGGTGTCGTTGTTGAGCGTTGCCCAAGCGTCGGGGTCGATTTCGGCCTTGAGGGTGGTCTTCAGTGCCTTGTATGGGTCATTCGCACCGAGGAAGTAGGCATGGCGGACGAAGAAGGATTCTTCGTTGTAGTCGGTGTCCAAGAACCAGCAGGCAATGCCGTCTGCGCCGTCGCTGCGCACTTCGCCGGTGCTAGGGTGGAACACATCCACTCCGTTGATCTTGACCACCAGTTGCCCGTCGGCTGGCACCTTGATGACGTCACGCTTGCCGTCGTATTTGCGGATGCTGCGGCCTTGCGTATCCAGCACATCCACATCCGGCTCGCCGAAGATCACGAAGAGGTTGCCCTTGCCGGTGTTCTTCAGGTCTTCGGCCATGTGCAGGTCGGCGTTCATACGCGCCTTGAGTACGTTGATACGGCCCAGCTTGCTGAATTCGGTGGCCGGTGCGTCGTAGTTGAAAGCGCAGGCGATGAGCACATCGAAGTTGGCATCGCCGGCTTCCCGGGCAGCATCGACCAGGTCAGCGCGGGTGACGGTGCCGAATTCCGGGCCAACCAGGATGCCGGCCCGCTTTATCTGCCCGTTTTCCAGGTAGCGGCCTTCGGCGCAGATCAAGTCGCCCGGCCACGGCTCCAGCGCGGTGAATTCGATCTTGTCAGCTTTGTGCGCCTGCTGCACGCCAGCGGTGCGCAGGTTGGCCAGGATCAGGCTGGCGAAGTCCTGGCCGTATTCGGCCTGGGTCTCGGCCACGTGGTCGATCAGGTTGTCTTCCTCGTCCACGCCCAGCACGCGGTGCGGCGACAGCGATTCCACGGTGAAGGGGCCGGCCACGCGCACCTTCTTCCTGTCCTCGTAAGGTTTGTCGTAGAGGTACTCGAACTCGGCCTTAGCGGCGATGGAGGCGTCGATTTCCTTTTGGCGGGCGATGCGCTGCTGCCACCAGCCGGCGTGCAGCTTTTTCGCGGCCTCGCTCCATTTAGCGTCGGCATCGCGCGAGATTTCCCATTCCTGCCACTGCTTGCCCAGAGTCTTGTTCAAGGCTTCGCGCAGCGGCTTCAGCACGGTCTGGAATTTGTCCCAGATGACGTCGATTTCGGTGTTGTTGGCGATGGATTTTAGGGTGATGTGCGGCACGCGCTCGTAGACGAAGCCGTGGGCGATATTGCCGTAGGTCGGCTGGATGGATGGCGCGCTGTGGGTGATTTCGGCTTCTTTCAACTGGCCTTCGTGGGAATCAGCGAGCAGGTAGAATGGGTAGCGTGCGCCCATGATGCGGGCGCGGGCGAGTGCCAGAGCGACGCGGCTGGTATCAATCGTGATCCAGCGACGGCCCCATTGTTCGGCGACGTAGGCGGCGGTGCCGCTGCCGCAAGTTGGGTCGAGAACGAGATCGCCGGGATCAGTGGTCATGAGAAAGCATCTTTGCACAACCAGAGTATTGGTCTGAACAACGTATCTTTTATCGTCAGCACCAACCGTGTCTTGCCACGGACTCGTTAAAGCAGACACCGGATAATCATCTAAGAACAATCGATAGTTCAGCAATTGTCCTTTGACTTGAAGGCGATTCAAGGCTTCAAGTACCCGCATCCCAGCAGGTGTCGTTCCGTATCCGTTTTTGGGGCAGTCGTACTTGACTCCTTGAAACTGATACGCGAACTTTCCGCTTTCCATATTTCCAGACGGTTCTAGTGACTTCAACCGAAAAACTTTGGCCCCAACAGGCAAACCAAAGTGGGTTCGATGTTGTTCGGTAGACATCTTTTGCGATATTCCTGCGCCGTCTAAAAACCAAGTCCAGTCTTGATCTCCGCGTATGTCTTTTTCAGTAAACAGCGTTCGGTATTTGGTATGAGATCGGTTCTTTCCATACCAGAGCAAAAAATCATCCATTTGCTCCAAGAATGTGGCTCCAAAGGGCATAGTCTTCTTGCGAAACGGAATGAGCGCAATGAAATTGTCTTCGCCAAAGACCTCATCGAGTAGCGTGCGCACTCGATGAACATTCTCGTCACTAATTTGAACGAAAACTGATCCCGACTCGGTTAGTAGCTCCCGAGCTACGGTAAGCCTGTCTCGCAAATATGTTAAATATGAATGAATACCGTCGCGCCACGTATCACGAAATGCCTTAACTTGCTCAGGTTCGCGGCTGATCTTGTCGGATGAATCCGATGTAGTTCCCGCCTTGTCTGTGGTGCTCCACTGAAAATTGCTGTTGAATTTGATGCCATACGGCGGATCGAAGTAAATGCACTGCACCTTGCCGCGCAAGGCCTCGCGCTCGGCAAGGGAGGCCATAACCTGCAAGGAATCACCCAGGATCATACGGTTCTGCCAGTGGCCTTCGTGCTGGTAGAACTCGGTACGATCCGCACCTTCGGGCAGGCCGTTGAAGTCGCCGAACAGGTCCAGCGTGTCCTGTTTCGGCGCGGCGGCCTCGCGTCGGGCTTCAGTCTGGCGGCGCAGGTCGTCGATCAACGCCTTGGGTTTGACCTTCTCCTGGATGTATAGCGGTGCCGCATTGACCACGAGGTCGGACCAGTCCTGCTGGTCCTTGCCGCGCCAGATCAGTTGCGGGTCCAGGTCACGGTTGAGCCGCTGCCGGAACTCCGAGGATGCCTTGCCCGCGTCGTGCAGGGCGCATAGCTCCTCCAGCCATTGCCGGTTGGCACGCGGGTAGGCCACCTGCACCGGCGCCTGCTCATGCTGCTGCATCACCGACTGGTGCTCCACCGTCGGGATGTTCTTGCGTTTGGCCTCGGTATGCGTGATCTGTTCGATGCTCTTGCCGGGCTTCTGGGTTTTCTTGGTTGCCATTTCAGTGTTCCTTGTTTCCCGGCGCAGCCGCTTCAATCATTTGGTTGAACTTTGCCTCGACCTCCTTGGCGAAGTCGTCCTGCATTTCGTACACATCGCCGAACTCGGCGAAGGCCCAGCGGCCATGCGTACCGAGGTGATTCACGCCGGGAATCCAGTGGGTGTCCATGGTGGACTTCTTTTCCTTCGCGTCCTCGCGCCGGTAGCCCTTGATCTCGACGATCAGGTTCAACGGGGCGTTCTTGCCGCCACCGTCGTCCACTTGCACGATGAAGTCCGGGATGTAGATACGGTTGGCTGAGCCGAAGCGGTAAGGTACTTCCAGGCCAAGGTTGTGGTTCTTGGTGTAGGCCAGTACCTTAGGATGCGACTCGGCGACTCGGCAGAATTCGCCTTCCCAGCCGCTGTCCAGAATGACCCAGTTGACCTGGTTCTTTGGCTGGTTTTCCACCCCGAGGGTTTCCCAGCGTTCGCTGCCCGGGCGGGAGGTGTTGAAGCGCACATGCGCGGTGCTGCCGGTCTGGTTGAACGGGTCAAGAATGGCCTTGACCTGCCGGCCTTTCTCCAGTTCCTTCGCGGTAATGCCCTTGGTGATGCGCTGGCAGGCCATGTCCGCCAGTTCGCGGTACATCAACTGCGCCGGGTAGGTACCACCCTTGCATTCCAGGCATTCGTCTAGCCATTGGCGCACGATGCGTTTGAGCTGACCGAACAAGGCAATCGGTGCATCCTGGCCTTGATCGCGCCAATGCCCGAACAACAGGTGCTTGGTCAACTCCATCAGCAGAGTGGACTGGCGCACGTCTCCCAGATGCTTGATATCCAGTTCCACCGCCTCGCCAATGATGCCAGCGTTATGGGTCTTGGTTGCGCCGACCATGTCAGGCGTCAGGCTGAGGTGGTGATCGTCATTGAATTCGGCTTCGAGTTGTTCTTCTGGCAGCTCGACGCGATAGCCCTGCACGCGCGGGAACCGGATTTCCAGATGGTCGCGCTCCGGGCGGAGTGCCTTGACTGTGACTGTTTCGCGGGGCTTGGGCGGCGTGACGACGACAGGCTTGGCTGTGAAGTCGAAGGGGATACCGAATACGTCGGCGTACTCCACGTCGAAAAGGCCTTGCTCGTTCAATTCATAGGACTGGCGACGCAGTGCACGCCCAATCACCTGTTCGCACAGCAGTTGGGTGCCGAATGCACGCACACCGAGGATGTGGGTAACGGTATTGGCATCCCAGCCTTCTGTGAGCATGGACACCGACACCACACAGCGGATTTGCTCACCCAGGCGACCCTGCTTGCCAACGGTGTTCATCACCTCGCGCAGCAGTTCGCTGTCACTCAGGTTCTCAGCCTGGCGGCGATCACCGGTGCGTTCGATGATCTCGCGTTTGAAGCGTTCGATCTCGTCCGCGGCCATGCCCCGGAAGTTATCGTCCAGCGCCTCGCCAGATTCGAGTTGCTCGCTGTCGATCAGCAAGGTTTTCGGGCGCGCCAACGGGTTGCCGTGCTCGTCGAAGTTGCGGAACAGTTGCAGACGCCCCTCCACTGGCATGACGGAGCCATCTTCATTCGTGCGTTCGAAACCGGAGATGTAATCGAACACCAGCTTGGAAGTTGCAGTGTTGTTGCACACCACGATGAAGCATGGCGGAACATTGATGCCAGCCTGCTTCCACGCGTCGTAGGTTTTGAGATAGTGCCCGTACAGGGCTTCCAGCGCGGTCTGCAATTCCACCGGAATGGCCAACGGATCGAGCTGGGCGTTCTTGCCGCGCCCCTTCTTCGGCATCTTCTTGCCGATGTGCTTCCAGAGTTCGCGGTAGATGGGCATTTCCGCGCCGGGGATGTTGTCGGCCACCGGCACTCGCGGCAATTTGACGATGCCACATTCGATGGCGTCCATCAGCGAAAAGTCGCTCATCGTCCAAGGAAAAAGGGTGCCCTCCACATAGCCGGACCCAGCCAAAAAAAACGGCGTGGCCGAGAGGTCGATCACCTGCTGCAGGCCCAGCTTGCGGTTGACTGCTTCCAGGCCAGAAATCCACAGCCGTGCTGCTTCGTTCTCGTCCTTGACGTGTTCCTTGGCAGCCTTGAGGTCATCGCCAGTCAGAGGGTTACCCTTGTCGTCGACATAGTCGTCGTCGGATGCGGGTTTTTCGCGGTAGCAGTGGTGGGCCTCATCGTTGATGGCTAGGATATTTTTCAGCCCCATCAATTCCGGTATGACCCGCTGGAGCATCTGGCCCTCGGTTTCCAGCGTGTCCAGCCCGCTGCCAGTACGGCCTTGCAGCAAACGGCGGCCTCCCTTGGACAACCCCATGCGCTCGCGCAGCTTGAAAGCGTGGTAGTTGGTGATGACGATTTTGGCCTTGCCCAAATCGGACAGCATGTCGCGCGGCACGATCTCGCGGCTGGCGTAGTAGCTGTCTGCGTCATTGGGCAACAGCACACGCAAACGATCCTTGATGGTCAGGCCAGGTGCAACCAGCAGGAAACCACGGGTGAATTTCTTGCTCTGCGGATGCCGCACGGCATTGACCGTCTGCCACGCAATGAGCATGGCCATGACCGTGGTCTTACCTGCACCGGTGGCTAGCTTCAGCGCCAGACGCATCAAGCCGGGATTGGCATCGTCGCTGGCCTTTTTCAGGTGATCAAGGAAGCGTTCGCCGTTCTTGCCAAGCTGAGGAGCGACCTCGGTCAGCCAGATGGCGGTCTCGGCCGCTTCGACTTGGCAGAAGAACGGGCGCACACCTATGAACTTGTGGTTACGCCAATGTTCTAGTAAACGGGCTGTTTCGGGGGTGACGCGCCACTGCGACGGGGGTAGCTTACGCCAGGCATCCACTTCCTGCCGGACAGCATTGATGATGGCGGTGTGGTCATAAGCCTGCTTAGCAGTGGACAGGCCCTTGCCTTCATCAAACAACAGACCCGCCTGCTCGTGTTCACCTCTCTTCTTGCGCGGTTTGGGGATCGGTGTGATGAAGTCGGCGCGGCGGCGGCTGGAGATGATTTCTTGGGTCGGCTGACCGCTGGTGTCCAGTTCCCAATGCCTGGCCGGATACTCATACGGCGAATTCAGAATGGGTTGGGCGAAGAACTGATCACTCACTTTTTTAGTCCCCTGATATCTAGATTTTTTCGAGGAGATTCAGAGCTTGAGGCAGCGTTCCTTACCCGTGTCCCTGGTCGGAAGGTTTGCTTGAAGTCATCACCCAGCAAGCGGCTGATGTTGCCGATCAATTCCATCATGATCCCCTTACCCTTGTTTGGTCCATTTCGCCCCTCTTCCTTTACCTGTTGACTCTATCAACCCCTCTGATTTCATCGCCCGCAGCACCAATCGCACCATGTCCCGGCTCACGCCTGGACAGGCTTCTTCGATTTCGGAAATCGAAAACGGCAGAGTGCGTCCCAGGACTTCCGCACGCACCCGGTCGCCTTTACTGCCACGGCCACGCTCGATGGTGCCGACACGCTCCTCGAACTCACGGTAGGCCCGCAGCAAGGCACCCCAGAAGTAGTCGAGCCAGGGCTTAACGTCGTGCTGCCCCTGGTGCCAGCCCTGCGAACTGGCTTCCAGCGTCTCGTAATAGCCTTCCTTGGTGTCCTCGAAGATGCGTTCCAAGCTGATGTAGCGACCCACGGCATAGTCGAAGTGGTAGAGCAGCAGCAAGGTCAGCAAGCGGGACATGCGACCGTTGCCGTCGGGAAACGGATGGATGCACAGGAAGTCCAGCATCGCCAGCGGTGCTAGCACCAGGGGGTCGGCCAGGTGCTGGTCCAGTGCAGTGGCGTAGCGCCCTGTCAGATCAGCCATGGCCATCGGCGTAAGATGCGAAGCCACCGGCTGGAAACGCAGACGCGAAGTGCCATCCGGGTGACGCTCGATGATGTCGTTATTGGTGGCCTTCCAGCGTCCGCCCGCCTGCGGCATATAGCGGTACAGTAGGGTATGTAATTGCAGCACAACACCCTCGCTGAAGTGCATGTGCGTGGCGGACTCGTGGATCAGCGCCAGGGCATCACGGTAGCCGGCGATCTCCTGTTCGGAACGGCTCTTTGGTGTTGCGTTGCGGATGACCAGAGACTTCAGCCGCGAAGGCGCTACGACAACACCTTCCAGCCGGTTGGACGACTCAGTGGACTCCACCACCGCGATCTGGCGCAGGCCCTTGAGGGCTTCGGGCGACTGTGCAGCGTAGAGCTGCTGCTTACCCTGGTACTCGCCCAGTGTGCGCAACGTGGCGGCCTGAGTGCCATCGAAGCGAAGCGCGGTAAGGTACTCGGGTGTGAGCGAGTGCATGGAAATGTAAGCCCAGGCTGTCTAAATGGGGTAATCATAGCCATTAAATGGGGCAATGTCTCTAGAAATGCCTCATTACCGGTGTTTGACTACCCCATTTCCTGAACTGGACCGGTCGTGAGGGGCTGGCATGGCCGTCCAGGAAGGAAATGAGCGAATGAATTTCAAAAAGGGGCAATAAAGTCAAAATTACCCCACTTACCCCGTTGTTTACCCCATTCCTAGCGCTCAGCATTGGGCAAAGGCAAATGGCAAGGGAACGGCTCTCAAGGGACAACGGCCCTATCCAGAAAAGGAAAAGGCCGCTCTGTCCATTCGTTCTGCAACACCCGGTTCCACCGCCAGAGCTTGCCGCCGGCGGGCTTGACCAGCAGGAACAAGCCCCCGCCGTCTGAAAGTTTCCAGTCTCGATCAGTCGGTTTGGCCGACCTGACCTTGAGGTCGGTGAGTAGATTCTCGGGCATCGTTGGACTCCACTGCGGGGAAAAGTACCCCCACGGTTGAACACGAGTACCCCCAACGCGACCCCCGAATTTTCTGGACCTTGATGAACAATAGGAACGCTCAGCAGACCGTATTGTTTATGCAGCCCATTGATTTAAAACGGGTCAATCTGTCCACCAAGCGCTACTGAGCGCCACCGAGGCCCGGCAAAAATCGTCAGACGTTGATCACACGTTAAACAAAAAATTCATCACGTCCCCGTCCTTGACCACGTACTCCTTGCCTTCGGCGCGCATCTTGCCGGCCTCTTTGGCGCCCTGCTCGCCCTTGCCGGCGATGTAGTCGTCATAGGCGATGGTCTGGGCGCGGATGAAGCCGCGTTCGAAGTCGGTGTGGATGACGCCGGCAGCCTTGGGGGCGGTGTCGCCGACGTGTATGGTCCAGGCACGCACTTCCTTGACGCCGGCGGTGAAGTAGGTCTGCAGGCCCAGCAGGCGGAAGCCGGCGCGGATGACGCGATTCAGGCCCGGCTCTTCCATGCCCATGTCGGCCAGGAAGATCTGCTTGTCTTCGTCGTCGAGGTCGGCGATCTCGGCTTCGACGGCGGCGCAGATGGCCACCACCGGGGCGTTCTCGGCCTCGGCGTATTTCTGCACGGCCTGCAGGTGCGGGTTGTCGGTGAAGCCGTGCTCGGCGACGTTGGCCACGTACATGGCGGGCTTGGCGGTGATGAAGCACAGCGGCTTGAGCAGCGCCATGGAGTCTTCGTCCAGATCCAGTGAACGGATCGGGCGCGCCTCGTTGAGCACCGGCATCACTCGCTCGAGCACGGCGACCATCTTGATGGCTTCCTTGTCGCCGGCGCGCGCGGTCTTCTGGTGGCGGTTCAGGGCCTTCTCGGCCGAGGCCAGGTCGGCCAGGGCCAGTTCGGTGTTGATGACCTCGATGTCGGAGATCGGGTCGATGCGTCCGGCCACGTGCACCACGTTCTCGTCTTCGAAGCAGCGCACTACGTGCACGATGGCGTCGGTCTCGCGGATGTTGGCCAGGAACTGGTTGCCCAGGCCCTCGCCCTTGGAGGCCCCGGCCACCAGGCCGGCGATGTCGACGAACTCGACCACGGCGGGCATGATGCGCTCGGGTTTGACGATCTCAGCCAGGGCCGCAAGGCGCGCGTCGGGCACTTCTACCACGCCGACATTGGGCTCGATGGTGCAGAAGGGATAGTTTTCGGCGGCGATGCCGGCCTTGGTGAGGGCGTTGAAAAGAGTCGATTTGCCGACGTTCGGCAGGCCGACGATGCCGCATTGCAGAGCCATGGAGATCCTATGTATATGAATGCACTAGACTGAATGCACTAGACGCACGGGCCAGTGCTCGACCCAAGAGATGGGAAGAACAGCCCGGGTCGGGTATGTTGGCAGCAAAACCAGCCGTCCTGAAGGATTTTGGCCATGTTTTGCCTACGGAAAGGACGATTTTAACCCGCTACGCCAAAGCGGCAGGTAGACGATCTATAGCGAATCGCTAAAATGCAGAAGGGGGGCGCTCCATGGCGCCCGAAGGAAGGGCTTGCCTATCATGTTTGCCCTCGAAAAACTCTCGCGCGCTGAAAAGCTCCGGATGATGGAGGCCTTGTGGCGCGATCTCACTGCTGATGCGGCCGAGCTTCCCCCATCCGCTTGGCACGATGATGCGCTGCGCCACGCGGAGGTTGAACAGGCGAAAGGCTCAGCCCAAATGATGGATTGGGCCGAAGCCAAGAGCTTACTTCGCCGACGCGCCCAATCGTGAGAATCCGCATCCTGTCGTTGGCGATCGAAGACCTCGACGCAGGACGCCGATTCTATGAAAAACAACAGGAAGGTTTGGGGGAATACTTCCTGGATTCACTGTTTTCCGACATAGATGCTTGCTTCTTTATGCGGGCATCCATCAAAGATTTTTCGGCTATTTCAGAGCCCTGTCGAACCGCTTTCCGTATGCCATCTACTATCGCATGGAAGACACGGAAATTCGGGTCTGGCGTGTATTGGATTGCCGACAGGCCCCCAACCGAACAACCCAGTCGCTTACAGATATAGGTTGATGCGACCGTCTCTGCTGCTTCAAGTGACGATCCGCCCGGCAGGTGAATGCAGCAGGATCCACACCATCAGCAGCGGGCCGCTGTTGAACAGGCCGTGCAGCAACATGGAGGCGCCTATGCCGCGGCGTGTGCGGATCCAGCCCAGCACCAGGCCGGTCATCCATTGCGGCAGCACCAGCAGCGGCATCAGCCAGTACGGGGTATGCGGCATGGAGAAATTGTGCAGATGCACGGCGGCGAAGGCCAGCATGGCCAGGTGGAAGACCCAGGGAAAGCCGCGCCGGTAGCGCAGCCTGTTGCGCCAGGACATGGGCTCACGCGCGCGACGCAACAGTTTTGCCAGCGGGCCCGCCTTGGTGCCAGGCTGCGCGGGCGTGTCTGCTGGCGCACCGGCCGCGGCCCTGCCCGCAGGGCCGCGCAGGTACGGCAGCCAGCACAGCAGCAAGATGACGGCGACCAGCCACATCGTCCAGAACTGGGGCCCGTAGAGCATGGCGACGACGGCCGCAGGCACCTGCCAGCGCGCCTGCGCGGAGTGGCGCAGGCCGTAGCGGAAGACCAGTTCCTCGACCAGCGGCGCCCAGATCAGGGCCTGCAGCCAAGGGATGTGGGCGATGTCCAGCCTATGGGCGGCGCCGCCCAGGCCGGCGGCGGCCACGGCAATAGGGCCCAGGAAGAACAGGTTGATGCACCACAGGAAGCCGGCCCATTGCAGCAGGCGCTTCCATGGCACGACGGGGAACCAGTCCTCCCACCAGCCGTCGCCCAGCCGTCTGCCAGGCAGGCGTGGCCCGAAGGCGGGCTGCCGGATGAATCCGATGAAATCGCGGAATTCGTCGCGCCAACGCCGGCCGCGTTGCGTGCTGCCTGCAGAGGGCCGGCTCATACCCGCCCGCGGGGTATATGGCCGCAGCCGCGGCTGGGAGGTGCGGCACGCAGTGCGGCCGGCCCGCTGCGCGGCAGCGCATTGATTGCAAGCGCGGGGCAGAAGAGAGATCGCATGACGGACTCGGAAGCCGCAACCGGGCCACGATACCAGCGGCCACGGGGCTGACCAACACGGCGCGGGCCAACGCGAGGCGCATCGGCGCGCAGCGCGGTGCACACCCCATGCCGGCCCATGTCAGGCACGATTGGCCTCGTGCAGCTGGTTGATGGCGCGCGGGAATTCGCCGCGCAGCAGATCGGGCGCGATGGCGCGGCAGCGGTCGATGACGCCTTCGATTTCCTTGAGCTCTTCACGGCGCGGCGCATTGAGCACGAAGGCCACCACCTGCTGCGCCAGGCCCAGGCTGCGCGGATGGCCCACGCCTATGCGCAGTCGCCAGAAGTCGGGGCTGCCGAAGGCGGACTGTATGTCGCGCAGGCCGTTGTGGCCGGCGTGGCCTCCGCCCTTCTTGAGCTTGACCTGGCCGGGCAGCAGGTCGAGTTCATCGTGCAGCACCAGCACTTGTTCGGGCGCCAGCTTGTAGAAGCGCAGCAGCGCGCCCGCCGCCTGGCCTGAACGGTTCATGAAGGTAGTGGGCTTGGCCAGTATTACGGCCTCGCCGTCGACGCGCGCCTTGGCCACCTGCGCGAAAAAGGCTTTTTCGGTCGTGAACGAGGTCTTGAGATCGTCGGCGAGATGGTCGGCGAGCCAGAAGCCCGCATTGTGGCGGGTGACTTCGTATTCCGGGCCGGGATTGCCCAGGCCGATAATCAATCGTATAGGAGCAGCGGACATGGACGCGATTGTAATGCCTGGGGCATGGCGGCGCGGCCGCCATGCCCGGTGGCAATGAAGCGGTGAAGCGGAAGCGGGAAGCGATAAGCAAAGCCCCCGACGGCAAAGCCGTGCGGGGGCTGAATTGCGCGGGGCGGCCGCGCCGCGGTGCCCTGTTCCAGGCGCAATGCAAGACAAAGCAGCAGGAAACTGGGCCGCAGCGAACCGCGGAGGCGCCGGTGCGCAAGCCAGGCTACACAGCCCGGCCTACGCGGCTCGACCTCCGCGCCCGGACTTATTCCGCGGGCTTGTCGGCTGCGGCTTCGCCGGTAGCGGTCTCATCGCCCGCATCCGAGCCGGCCTTGACGTGCGCCGCGGCCAGGGCCGGGTTGGCATCGGCGCCGTGCGGCACGTAGGTCACGCCCACAGGCAGGGTGATGTCGGACAGGTGCAGGATCGAGCCGCCCAGCATGTTGCCGAGATCGACCTCGATGTACTGCGGCAGGTTGGACGGCAGGCAGGTGACTTCCAGCTCGGTCAGCAGGTGCGTGACGATGGCGCCGCTGAGCTTGACGGCGGGCGATTGATCCGCATTGACGAAGTGCAGGGGCACCTTGGTGTGCAGCGCCTGGCTGGCGTCGATGCGCTGGAAGTCCACATGCAGCACTTGCTGTTTGTAGGGGTGCCATTGCACCGAGCGCAGCAGCACCTGCTCGCTCTTGCTGCCCAAGTCCATGGTCAGGATCGAGGCGTGGAACGATTCCTTGCGCAGGGCATGGTAGATCTCGTTGTGGTCGAGCTCGACGCTGAGGGGCTGGGCAGTGCCGCCGTACACGATGGCGGGGACACGGCCGGCGCGGCGCAGGCGGCGGCTCGCACTCGTACCCTGTACGCTACGCTCTGTGGCGTTGAATTTCATGAAGTACTCCGAAAAAAGCAATGGGCTTGTAGTGCCCAGTTAAAAAAACGCAGCGCGAAATGCGCAGCGCACAACGGCCTTGCCCACCGCGACCAGCGGGCAAGGCACGGAATTCAATCTACGAACAGGGAGCTGACCGATTCGGCGTTCGAGATGCGCAATATGGTTTCGCCCAGCAGCGATGCGCACGAAAGCTGGCGGATTTTACCGCAGTCGCGCGCCGCGTCGGACAAGGGAATGGTGTCGGTCACCACCAGTTCGTCGAGGCCCGATTCGACGATGCGCTGCACCGCCGCGCCGGAAAGCACCGGGTGCGTGCAATAGGCATAGACCGAAACCGCGCCACGGTCTTTCAGGGCCTGTGCGGCCTTGCACAGCGTGCCGGCGGTATCGACCATGTCGTCCATGATGATACAGGTGCGGCCGTCGACCTCGCCGATGATGTTCATGACCTCGGACACATTGGCGCGCGGGCGGCGCTTGTCGATGATGGCCAGGTCGGCTTCGAGCTGCTTGGCCAGCGCACGGGCGCGCACCACGCCGCCGATGTCGGGCGAGACCACAACCAAGTCTTTATAGCTGCGGCGCCAGATGTCGCCCAGCAGTATGGGGCCGGCGTAGATGTTGTCGACGGGTATGTCGAAGAAGCCCTGGATCTGGTCGGCGTGCAGATCCATGGTCATGACGCGGTCTACGCCCACTACCTGCAGCATGTTGGCCACCACCTTGGCCGAGATCGCCACACGGGCCGAACGCGGCCGGCGGTCTTGCCGCGCGTAGCCGAAATACGGCATGGCGGCGGTGATGCGCCCGGCCGAGGCGCGCCGCAGCGCGTCGACCATGACCATGATTTCCATGAGATTGTCGTTGGTGGGCGCGCAGGTGGGCTGCAGCACGAAAACGTCTTTGCCGCGCACGTTCTCGTTGATTTCCACCATGACTTCGCCATCGGAGAAGCGGCCGACGGCCATCTTGCCCAAAGACATGTCGAGATGATTGACGACATCAACCGCCAGCCGGGGATTGGCGGTGCCCGTAAAAATCATGAATCTGTCGTTTGCCATGATCGATGGTAGAAATTGCGGGGGGCCTTAAACGACAAAGCCGTTGACCAGCACCCCGAACGAGGCCGACTCAACAGCTTTTTGCTAGCCCTTCGCGGCCGTGAGGCCAAGAAAAGTGGCTGGGGAAGAAGGATTCGAACCTTCGCATGCTGGAATCAAAATCCAGTGCCTTAACCAGCTTGGCGATTCCCCAATTAACCTTGTATCCAGTGTCGCAGCGGATGATCATGCAAACCCGGGCATGCCCAGGCATTTTCAGCCAATAACGGCCTGCCGGCGCCCGCACGAATAATTTTACCGGCTATTTCTTCTTGGCAAAACTGCGCCTGATTCATCGTTACAAACTCTACGAAGAAGCAGGAACCCGACCCGGTCATCCTGGCATTCAACCCTGCTTGCCGCAGCCACGAGGCCAGCTCGCGCACGCGGGGGTATCTGCCGCAAACCACCGGTTCCAGATCGTTGCGGCCAAAAAGCATATTGCCTTTGGCGCCAGTCTGTTGCCATTCGGAAAAGACCGCCATTTTGACAGAGGGTGTATTTCTTGTCAATTCAGGGGCGGCAAACACCCCAGCAGTGGGCACCGCCTGACAGGGCTGTATGACCACGTAGGCGCGCTCGGGCAGATCCACGGCTTCGAGTTCCTCGCCCACCCCTTGTGCGAAGGCGCTGCAACCGTTCACGAACACCGGCACGTCCGCCCCCAGAGGCAGGGCCAGCGCCATGAGTTCGGCGCGGCTCAGCCCGGTCTGCCACAGGCGGTTCAGCGCGATAAGCGTACTGGCGGCATCGCTAGAGCCGCCGCCCAGGCCGCCGCCGGCGGGAATCTGCTTGCGGCAGCGGATCTGCGCGCCGTAAGAAGTGCCGGTGGCACGCTGCAGGGCACGGGCGGCGCGCACCACCAGATCGTCATCCGGGTTCAGTCCCGCAATGCCGTTCTCGCATTCGATGCGGCCGTCGCCGCGGCGCTCGTAGTCCAGCGTGTCGCACAGGCCGATGAAGCGGAACACGGTCTGCAGCAGGTGATAGCCGTCGGCGCGCCTGCCGGTCACGTGCAGGAACAGGTTCAGCTTGGCCGGAGCCGGAACGTCGTATAGCCTCATGTCATCCAGAATTCCATGGCCTGGCGCGGCGCGCAGCAAGCACGGCCGCGAGCCCACGCATGCAAGCGCAAGCTAAGCGCCGTCCACGACCAGCCGCACGCTGATGTGCCGGCCCGCGGCATCGCGCGTCAGCCGCAGCAGGCGGGGCCCTTGCGTATCGTAATTGGACAGCTCGACATGCCAGCCGTTCTGCTCGAAACCGCCGATGTGGCCGGCCTCGTCCTTGCGCAGGCCGTCCACCGGCCGGCTGCCGGTACTGCCCCGCAGCCAGTCGCGCAAACCGGCCACCGGGATGGCGCTGCCCAGCACCTGCTCGACCAGCCCGTCGGGATCGGCGGCGCGCTGCTGCGTACCGTCCGCGCGCGTCAGAACCGACACGCCGGGGCGTACCTCGACGCGCGCCAGGATATTGCCGAGCGGATTGGACAGATCCAGCCGCAGCGTGCGCCCGTCGTCGTTCCAGGCGAAGCCGCCCTGCACCGCCTGTGCCGGGGCGCCATAACCGGTGGCGCTGAGCGCGAAGCGGCCCACCCGGTCGAAGGCATGCGCCGTGCCGCCGGCAATGCGCTGCGGGGTGGCGCAGGCCGCCAGCAGGCACGCCAGGCCGCAAACCAGCCAGGCGCGATAGCGTAGAAATGAAATACCCAGCATGGCACTCCCGGATTACAGCTTCACATTGAAGCGCTTGAGGGTCTTGAGCAAGGTGTCGTTCTTGGGGTCTTTCTTGAAGCCGGCGCTCCAGATCTTGCGCGCCTCGCTGTGGCGCTTGAGCTTCCACAGGACTTCGCCCAGGTGGGCGGCGACGTCGGCCGCAGGCAGCAGCGCATACGACTGGCGCAGGTAGTCGAGCGCGGCCTTATTGTCGCCGGTGCGGTACAGATACCAGCCCACGCTGTCCAGAATGAACGGGTTTTCCGGCTCGAGCTGCAGGGCGCGCTCGAGCAGATCCTGGGCCTCGTCCAGATGGGTGTTCTGGTCGGCGTAGGTATAGCCCAGCGAGTTATAGGCGTTGGCGTTGTCGGGGTCGAGATCGATCACGCGCCGCATCAGCTTTTCGAACTGATCGAACTTGCCCTGGCGCTCGTAGAGCATGCCCAGATCGTACAAAATCTCGGAGGTGTCGGGCATGGCCTTGTCGGCCTGCACCAGCACCTCGGTGGCCAGTTCGGTACGCCCCGCATTGCGATAGATGGAAGACAGCGTCAGCGCCAGCACGGTGCGTTCGTGGTTGTCTTGCGGATGCACCGCCGCAATGGTCTTGCGGGCCGCCGCCAGGTCGCCCATGCGCGCCTGCAGCACCGCCATGTGGACGCGCGCCTGGAACTTCAGGGTGGGGTCTTCGATCTGCCCGAGCTGCTGGATCGCGTCTTTCAAGCGGCCGCGCTTCTCGGCGATCTGCACCAGCAGCAGGCGCGCGTCGGAAGCGTCCGACGCGGCATTGGTGGCATTGTCGTTGATGGACTGGCGGCGCTGGGTCTGCACGCTGATGTAGTCATCGAGCAGAGCCTGCGCGCGATCGTAGCGTCCGGCGCGGAAATCGACCTCGGCCTCGGTGTACTGCAGGTCGAAGTCCTCGGGCGCGCGGGCGCGCATCTGCTGGATGAGCTCCAGCGCGGAATCGAAATCCTTGCGGTCGGCCAGGCGCGACACCAGCAGCAGCTGCAGCTTGCGCGCGTCGGGATGCTGGACGGCAAACAGCCGCGCCGTATTGATGGCCTCGCCGGGGTCGACCTTCAGGCCGTATTCCAGCACGCGCTGCGCCGCCTGTTCGGAATCGGGATCCAGCTCCTGCGCCTCGCGCGCCTCGGCCAGCGCGCGATCGGCGTCGCCCGCGGCCCAGGCCGCGTCGGCCAGGGCCAGATGAGCGATGGGCAGGGAGCGCACGGGTTCGTGCAAGGCCTGATCCAGCACCTCGAGCGCCACCTTCTTGTCGGTCATCTTGCCGACGATGGCCGCGGCCTGGGCAATGGCGCGGTCTTTGTCGGTGGCCTTGTCGATGCGGTTCCACAGCGCCGTGGCAAGGCCGGCGGTCTGGCCGTTGGACGCCGCCAGGGCCAGCGAAGCGGCCACCGCCTCGGCATCGTTGGGGGCCAGCAGCGCCCATTGCTTTGCGGCCGCCAAGGCGCGCGGCAAGTCGTGGCCGGCCATCGACAACTGGAAGGCGCGCTTGGCCAGGCGTGGATCCAGCGTGTCTTTGGAAAGATCCAGCAGAGTGCGGCTGGCCAAGTCGTACTGGCCGCGCTGCGCGGCTATCTCGGCGCTGAGGATGCGGTACATGATGTCGGCCGTAAGCGTGACATCGGGCAGGCTGCCCTCGCGCAGGTGTATCTGCTCGGTCTGCGCCGGCGCCACCGCAGGCTGACGGGCATGACTCGGAACAGAACACAGCAGGCACAGCATGGCCGCAACGAGCCAGGGCAAGGAAGTCGGAAGTTTCATTAACTGGATATAAGCAAAGCCATTGCCTTTCCCGCCCGCAACCATAGCGCAAAATGGCAAAATCACACACTGGAATTGACAGATCTTAGCACCCCCTCATGCCCGAACTGCCAGAAGTCGAAACTACCCGTCGCGGAATTGCGACGGTCATGCCGGGCCGGATACTGACCCGCTTCATCGTGCACGAAGCGCGCATGCGCTGGCCGATTCCCGCCGGCCTGCCGGATTTGATCGGCGGCAAGGCGGTACTGGAGTGCGGACGCCGCGGCAAATACTTGCTTATTCGATTCGAACACGGCACGCAGATCGTGCACCTGGGCATGTCCGGATCCTTGCGCCGCGTGGCGCCCGATGAACCGCGGCGCAAGCATGACCACGCCGAATGGCTGTTCGACAATGGCGCGCGCTTCCTGTTGCACGATCCGCGCCGTTTCGGCGCCGTGCTGTGGCATGCGGCCGCCGACGGCCCGCTCGAGGCGCACCCGCTGCTGGCGCGGCTCGGCATGGAACCCTTCGACCCCGGCTTCACCGCGCAAAAACTGCACGCCGGCCTGCGCGGCAAGACGCTGTCCATCAAACAGGCGCTGCTGGCCGGCCAGGTGGTGGTGGGCGTCGGCAATATTTATGCTTCGGAAGCCCTGTTCCGGGCTCGCATCCATCCGCGCACGCGCGCCGGCCGGCTGTCGCCGGCACGCTGCGCGCGGCTGCTCGACGCCATCCGCCAGACCCTCAGCGACGCGCTGGAATCGGGCGGCAGCACGCTGCGCGACTATGTGGACGCCAGCGGCGAGCCGGGCGCCTATTTCACGCTGCATGCCGCGGTGTATGAACGCGACGGCCAGCCGTGCCGAGTCTGCGGCACCCCGATCCGCCGCATCGTCCAGGGCCAGCGGGCTACTTATTACTGTCCGTCCTGCCAGCGCAACTGAATCAGGCCCGGGCGGCTGAGTCCGGCCCGGCCGGGCCTACCTGGCCGGGCCTGCCCGGAGGGGTCTACCCGGCGGGGTCTGTCCGGCGGAGCCTACCCGGCCAGGGTCGGTCCCGCCCCGCCCCGCCCGGCTCGGCTCGGCTCGGCTCGGCTCGGCTCGGATCGGATCGGATCGGATCGGCATGAGTTAAATTCGTCTATAACAAATGCATTGCATAAAAACGAATATCAACCTATACTTCCTCAAACCACTGGAGACCGCCCCATGAGCAAACAATTCGCTTCCCACGCCGACCTGGAAGACAAGGTCGTATCCTTCGACAAGCTGTCGGACAACGCCTATGCCTATACCGCCGAAGGCGACCCCAACACCGGCGTCATCATCGGCGACGACGCCGTCATGGTGATAGACACCCAGGCCACGCCGGTCATGGCCCAGGGGGTCATCGACCGCATCCGCGAAGTCACCGACAAGCCCATCAAATACATACTGCTGTCGCACTACCATGCCGTGCGCGTGTTCGGCGCGGCGGCCTACAAGGCGCAGGAAATCCTCGCCAGCCGCGACACCTACGACCTCATTGTCGAACGCGGCGAACAAGACAAGGCCAGCGAAATCGGCCGCTTCCCGCGCCTGTTCCGCAACGTCGAATCGATTCCTCCCGGCCTGACCTGGCCCACCATCACCTTCGACGGCGAAATGACCGTCAACCTCGGCAACCTCGAAGTGCAGATCCTGCAAGTGGGCCGCGGCCACACCAAGGGCGACACCATAGCCTGGCTGCCCGAGCAAAAAATCCTGTTCGCCGGCGACCTGGTCGAATACCAGTCCACCCCCTATGCCGGCGACTGCTACTTCCGCGAATGGCCGCACACGCTGGACACCCTGGCCGAATTCAACGCCGAGAAAATGGTGCCCGGCCGCGGCCCGTCGCTGCAGTCGGCCGCCGAAGTGCGCAAGGGCCTGGCCGGCACCCGCGCCTTCATCACCGACCTGTACGCCAGTGTCAACAACGGCGTGGCCGAAGGCAAAGACCTGAAGACCATCTACCGCGAAACCTACGACTTCATGAAGCCGCGCTACGCCGAATGGGTCATCTTCGACCACTGCATGCCTTTCGACGTGTCGCGCGCCTACGACGAGGCCACGGGCTACGACGATCCGCGCATCTGGACCGCAGAACGCGACCTGGAAATGTGGAAGCAGCTCGAAGGCAACTGAATGCAGTGACCCGACCGGCGCGGCTACGGGCGCGCCGGCGATGACACGAGGAGAACTGGCGTGGGAGACACCGATTACCAGGCCCTGGAATTCGAATACCGGCCGCAACCGTCCGACGCCGCCGGCCACCACCCCATAGTGGTCGTGGGCGCGGGCCCGGTGGGCCTGAGCCTGGCGCTGGATCTAGCGCAGCGCGGCAGCAAAGTAGTGGTGCTCGACGACGACTATCGCCTGTCGACCGGCTCGCGCGCCATCTGTTTCGCCAAGCGCACCCTGGATGTCTGGGATCGCCTCGGCGTCGGCCAGAAAATGGTCGACAAGGGCGTGTCCTGGAACGTCGGCAAGGTGTTCTTCAAGGGCGAAGAGGTATGGCGTTTCGACCTGCTGCCCGAGCCGGGCCACCGGCGCCCCGCCTTCATCAACCTGCAGCAATACTATTGCGAAGGCTTTCTGTGCGAACAGGCCGCGGCGCATCCCGGCATAGAACTGCGCTGGAAGCACAAGGCGGTCGGCGTCGAGAACCGCGCCGATGGCGTGCTGCTCACGGTCGAGACGCCCGACGGCCCCTACACGCTCACGGCCGACTGGCTGGTGGCCTGCGACGGCTCGCGCTCGCCGCTGCGCAAGATGCTGGGCCAGGAAGCCCACGGCCGCATCTTCCGCGACCGCTTCCTGATCGCCGACGTGCGCATGCAGGCCGAATTTCCCACCGAACGCTGGTTCTGGTTCGACCCGCCCTTCCATCCCAATCAATCGGTGCTGCTGCACCGCCAGCCGGACAACATCTGGCGCATCGACTTCCAGCTGGGCTGGAACGCCGACCCGGTCGAAGAGGTCAAGCCCGAAAACGTGCTGCCGCGCATCCGCGCCCTGCTGGGCAAAGACACCGCCTTCGAGCTGGAATGGGTCAGCATCTACACCTTTGCCTGCGAACGCATGGATCATTTCCGGCACGGCCGCGTGCTGTTTGCCGGCGATTCGGCGCACCGCGTCTCGCCCTTCGGCGCGCGCGGCGCCAACAGCGGCGTACAGGACGCCGACAACCTCGCCTGGAAGCTGCACCTGGTCACCCGCGGCCTGGCGCCCGAGGCACTGATCGACAGCTATGCCGCCGAGCGCGAACTGGCCGCCGACGAGAACATCCGCCATTCCACGCACTCCACCGATTTCATCACGCCCAAGAGCGAGATCAGCCTGCTGTTCCGCAACACCGTGCTGAAGCTGGCCAAGCACTATGAATTCGCGCGCGCG
Source organism: Candidimonas nitroreducens (assembly GCF_002209565.1). GTDB lineage: Bacteria > Pseudomonadota > Gammaproteobacteria > Burkholderiales > Burkholderiaceae_B > Candidimonas > Candidimonas nitroreducens. Next base: position 308,801 of record NZ_NJIH01000008.1, on the reverse strand, counting down.
CTGGTCAACAGCGGCCGCCTGTCCACCGCCACGGCCTATACCGACACGCCGCTGAACACACCCGACACCGAGCGCTTCACCCATTTGCTGCCGCTGGGCGTGGTGGCGCCCGACGCGCCCGTGCAGGTAGAGGGCCGCGATGCCTGGTGGCTGTCGTGCCTGGACGGCCGCTACACGGTAGTCATATTCTGCCGTTCCGGCCTGCCGCCGCAGGCCACCCTGCAGCAGCTGGACGAACTGCGCCGCGATCCGCTGGGCATACAGGTCATCCTGGTGGCCGCGCCGGCCTGCGCCGGCCAGGCCGCGCGCAGCGGGCTGCACACGGTCGTCGACGCGCAGGGCGTGCTGGCGCGGCGCTACGACGCGCGCGAGCACACCACTTACCTGATACGCCCCGACCAGCACATCGCCGCGCGCTGGCGCGCCTGCCACGAACCGGCCATCCGCGCCGCGCTGCGCCGCGCCAGCGGCCACCTCGAGGACACTCCGGCATGAATACCCTGAACACCCACAGCAATATCGTCTCTCCGGACGATTTCTACGAAGACCTCATCGAAGCGCACCGGGATCTGGACACGGCCCAGAGCCACGAGCTGAACGCGGCGCTGGTGCTGCTGCTGGCCAACCACATAGGCGACCGGGATGTATTGCGCGTAGCCCTGGAAAAGGCGCGCGACATAGCCCGGCCCGCAAACTGACCCTCACAGGAGTCGTACTCATGAGCACACTTCAGTACCAAACCGGCTTCGGCAACAGCCACGCGACCGAGGCCCTGCCCAGCGCCCTGCCGCAAGGCCGCAATTCCCCGCAACAGTGCCCCTACGGCCTGTATGCCGAACAGTTGTCCGGCACGGCCTTTACCGCCCCGCGCGCCGACAACCGCCGCTCGTGGCTGTACCGCATACGCCCCGCGGCCGTGCAGCAGCCCTTCGAACCGGCCGGCGACATCGCCCACTGGCACAACGATTTCGGCAAGGGGCCGTGCACCCCCAACCAGCTGCGCTGGAACCCCCTGCCCATGCCCACCGACGCCACCGACTTCATTCACGGCGTGCACACCTGGGCGGGCAACGGCAACGCCGACGACCAGGCCGGCATAGGCATACACCTGTATGCGGCCAACCACTCCATGCAGGGCAGCTTCTTCTACAACGCCGACGGCGAAATGATGATCGTGCCGCAGCAGGGCCGCCTGCGGCTGGCCACCGAGCTGGGCCTGATCGACCTCGAGCCCTGCGAGATCGCCGTCATTCCGCGCGGCGTACGCCTGCGTGTCGAACTGCTCGACGCCGAGGCCCGCGGCTATCTGCTCGAGAACTTCGGCGCCCCCATGCGCCTGCCCGAACTCGGCCCCATAGGCTCCAACGGCCTGGCCAATGCGCGCGACTTCCAGACCCCAGTGGCCTGGTACGAAGATCTCGACGACGACTACACCCTGTACGCCAAGTTCAACGGCGGCCTGTGGCGCGCCAGCATCAACCATTCGCCGCTGGACGTAGTCGCCTGGCACGGCACGCATGCGCCCTACAAGTACGACCTGCGCCGTTTCAACACCATCGGCTCGATCAGCTTCGACCATCCCGATCCGTGCATCTTCACGGTGCTGACCTCGCCGTCGGACACCCCGGGCACGGCCAATATGGATTTCGCCATCTTCCCGCCGCGCACGCTGGTCATGGAAGACACCTTCCGCCCGCCCTGGTTCCATCGCAACATCGCCAGCGAATTCATGGGCCTGATCGAAGGCGTCTACGATGCCAAGGCCGAAGGCTTCCTGCCCGGCGGCGCCAGCCTGCACAACTGCATGACGCCGCACGGCCCCGACGCCGAGACCTTCGCCAAGGCCAGCACCGCCGACACCGGCAAGCCGCACTATATTCGCGATACCATGGCGTTCATGTTCGAGACCCGGCGCGTCATACGCCCCAGCGCCCAGGCCCTGGCCGCGCCCACTCTGCAAGCCGACTACTACCAGGCCTGGCAAGGGCTGCAGAAGCACTTCCACCCCGAGCATCCGTAACGCCGGCTTAATTCACCCAAGAACCAGGATCGCAATCCATGACTTACCTGAACGAAACCCACGATCCCCAACTACGCAGCTGGGTCGAATCGGCCAACGCCGCAGGCAATGGCTTTCCCATTCAGAACCTGCCCTACGGGGTGTTCCGCCGCCTCGACAGCGCCGAAGCGTTCCGCCCCGGCGTGGCCATCGGCAGCCAGATCCTGGATCTGGCCGCGCTGGCCGAGGCCCGACCATTCTCAGGCGCCGCGGCCGAAGCGCTGGCCGCCTGCACCGGCGACAGCCTCAATGCCCTGATGGCGCTCGGCCAGGCCCATTGGTCGGCGCTACGCCTGGCCCTGTCGCGCGCCCTGCGCGCCGAGTCGTCCCTGCAACCGCTGCTGGTACCGCTGCTGGTCGCGCAGAGCGACGCCGAAATGAGCGTACCCGCGCACATCGGCGACTACACCGACTTCTATATCTCGCTGCACCACGCCACCTCGGTGGGCAAACAATTCCGCCCCGACAACCCGCTGCTGCCCAACTACAAGTGGGTGCCCATCGGCTACCACGGGCGCGCCTCCAGCATCGGCGTCTCGGGCCAGCGCTTTCCCCGCCCGGTAGGCCAGACGCGCCCCGCCGCCGAAGGCGCCGCGCCCAACTTCGGCCCCTGCCAGCGCCTGGACTATGAACTCGAGCTGGGCATCTTCATCGGCCAGGGCAACCCCCAGGGCCAGCGGGTACCCGTCGGGCAAGCCGAATCGCACGTGTTCGGCCTGTGCATCCTGAACGATTGGTCGGCGCGCGACATCCAGGCCTGGGAATACCAGCCGCTGGGGCCCTTCCTGTCGAAGAACTTCGCCTCCACGATCTCGCCCTGGGTCGTCACGCTCGAGGCCCTGGCCCCCTTCCGCACGGCCACCACCCGTGCGGCTTCCGATCCGCAGCCGCTGCCGTACCTGTCCGACGCCGAGAACGCCGCTGCCGGCGCCTTCGACATCGGCCTGGAAGTGCTGCTGTCCACCGAAAAAAGCCGCGCGGCCAAGGCCGAACCCGCGGTACTGTCGCGCAGCAATTTCAAGGAAGCCTACTGGAGCGTGGCGCAGGTCGTGGCCCACCACACCGTCAACGGCTGCAACCTGCAGCCCGGCGATATGCTGGGCACGGGCACGCTGTCGGGGCCGGCCGCCGGCCAGGAAGGTTCCATGCTGGAAATCAACCAGGGCGGCAAGAAGCCCATCGAACTCACCTGGGGCGAACAGCGCCTGTTCCTGCAAGACGGTGACGAAGTCATACTGCGTGCGCGCTGCGAGAAGGCCGGCTACCCGGCCATCACCCTCGGCGAATGCGCGGGCATGGTGCTGCCTGCCAGGCCCTGAGAGGGCTTACGCGTTGATACACTGCAGATCTGCGCCCGGCCCGGATAACTCCGTAGACGGGCGCAGCCGTCACCCTTGCAGCACCTTGCCTGGATTCATCAAACCCAAGGGATCCAGGGCCTGCTTGATGCGCTTCATCAGCGCCAGTTCCACCGGATCCTTGTACAGCGGCAGCACGTCGCGCTTGAGCTGTCCTACGCCGTGCTCGGCGCTGATCGAGCCGCCGTGCTGGCGTATGCTTTCATAGACCACTGCGTAGATATCTTCCTGCAGGCCGAGCAGCGCCTGCTCGGTGTACGCCTGGCCGCGCGCCACGTTGTAATGCAGATTGCCGTCGCCCAGGTGGCCGAAGATGATGTGCTCCACCCCGGGGAAGCGGGCCTGCAGCGCGGCATTGGTGGTCTCGACGAAATCCGCCATGCGCGACACCGGCACCGACACGTCATTCTTCACATTCTTGCCGAAGGCCTTTTCCGCCAGCGGAATGCTTTCGCGCAAATGCCACAGCGCCTGGCTTTGGGCCATGCTTTCGGCGATCACGGCGTCGCTGACCAGGCCGGCTTCCAGGGCCTCGCCCACCACGGCCTCGAAGCGCGCACGCGCGTGCTCTGCGCTTTCGCTGTCGGACAGCTCCAGCAAGGCATACCAGGGCAGCTGCGCGGACGGCCCCTCGAAAGGAATGCGCTGCTGGGGATAGCATTGCACCACTCCATGCAGGCAGTTGCCGCCGATCAGTTCGAAACCGGTCAGGCTGGCGCCGAAGCCCTGGCGCGCCAGCGACAGCAGCGCCACCGCGTCGCGCACCGAGGCCAGGCCCAGCAAGGCCGTGCATTGCGCCACCGGCTGCGGGTACAGCTTGAACGTGGCCGCCGTGATGACGCCCAGCGTGCCTTCGCTGCCCACATACAGGTCGCGCAGATCGTAGCCCGTGTTGTCCTTGCGCAGCCCGCGCAGCCCGTGCCAGATTTCGCCCTCGGCCGTAACCACTTCGAGCCCCAGCACCAGCTCGCGCGTATTGCCATAGCGCAGCACCTGCGTGCCGCCGGCATTGGTGCCCAGATTGCCGCCCACGGTGCAGCTACCTTCGGCCGCCAGGCTCAGTGGGAAAAGCCGGCCGGCCTCGCGCGCCGCCTGCTGGGCGGCCTGCAGCACGCAGCCCGCCTCTACGACCATGGTGTCATTGTCGGTGTCGATGCCGCGCACGCGGTTCATGCGCGCCAGCGACAGAATGATCGCCGAGCCCGAGCCGTCGGGCGTGGCCGCGCCGCACAGGCTGGTGTTGCCGCCCTGCGGCACGATGGGCACACGCTGCGCGACACACCATTGCACGACTTCCGCAACCTCTTGCGTGCTGCCGGGGCGCACGACCGCCAGCGCCCGGCCGGCATAGCGGTTGCGCCAGTCGACCTGATAAGGCTCGGCCTGTTCTCCTTGCAGAACGTGGGGCTCTCCCACGATACGCTTCAACTCGTCCACTGCCGGCATGCGGGCTCTCCTGGCTTGCGCGATTATTCAAACGGATAGTTATTTTAGCCACCATGGGGCGGCCCCAGCCCCTGTCACACCCTGTTGTCTTGTTCTTCCCCCGGGCGCCGCGCCGGCGTCCTCCATACACTTCGTACAATACCCGGCTATATCAAGGCTTGCGCGACCAGGCAGGCACCGGCCCACGCTCACCAGGAAAACAATGGATCAGCAGCAACCCGCCCCCGAAGTCTTCAAGGCCTACGATATCCGCGGCATCGTGCCTGGGCAGATCAATGCCGCCTTCGCATATGGCCTGGGGCATGCGCTGGGCCGGCGCGCCGCCGCGCAGGGCCTGGCAACGGTGGCCGTGGGCCATGACGGCCGCCTGAGCAGTCCCGAGCTGGCCCGCGCGCTGCGCGCCGGCCTGGCCGCGGCCGGCGCGAGCCCGCTGGACGCCGGGCTGGTGCCCACCCCGCTGGTTTATTTCGCCGCCTGCACGCTGGCTGGCGGCTCGGGCGTGGCCGTTACCGGCAGCCACAATCCGCCGCAATACAACGGCTTCAAGATGATGCTGGGCGGCCAGACCTTGCACGGCGCACAGATCCAGGAACTGCGGCAGGCCATGATGGAGCCCGGCGCGCCGCGGGCCGCGACAGGCGTGGCGGACGCCGCGGGCAATGCGGCTGGCGCGCCCGACGCCGCCACAGACGGCCCAGGCTCCGCCGGTGCAGTCGAAGCCGATACAGCCAGCACTGGCGGCATTGCCGACGCTAGCGGCGCGACGGTGGCCAGCACCGCCGAATCGCGCCTGCCCGAGCTCATCGACACCTATATCGCCCGCATCGCCGGCGACGTGAAACTGGCGCGCCCCATGAAAATTGCCATCGACTGCGGCAACGGCGTGGGCGGCGTGGCCGCGGCCAGGCTGTTCCAGGCCCTGGGCTGCGAGGTGGACGAGCTGTACTGCGAGGTCGACGGCAATTTCCCCAATCACCATCCCGACCCGGCCGAGCCAGCCAATCTGGCCGACCTGATCGCGCACGTGCGCGGCAGCGACTGCGAGCTGGGGCTGGCCTTCGACGGCGACGCCGACCGGCTCGGCGTGGTGACCCGATCCGGCCAGATTATCTGGCCCGACCGCCAGCTGATACTGTACGCGCGGGACATACTGCGGCGCGCGCCGGGCAGCACCATTATCTTCGACGTGAAATGCAGCCGCCACGTGGCCGCGGAAATCGCCGCGGCGGGCGGCCGGCCGCTGATGTGGCGCACCGGCCATTCGCTCATGAAGGCCAAGCTGGCCGAGACCGGCGCGCCGCTGGCCGGCGAAATGAGCGGCCACATTTTCTTCAAGGAGCGCTGGTACGGTTTCGACGACGGACTGTATACCGGCGCGCGCCTGCTGGAGATCCTGTCGCGCGGCGACCACCCGTCCGCGGAACTCGAGGCCCTGCCCCAAGGCATTTCCACGCCCGAGCTGAAACTGGAAATGCAGGAAGGCGAACCGCAAAAGCTGGTTGCCCGCCTGCAGGGTTCGGCGGCATTCGCCACGGCCCGCGAGCTCGTGACCATAGACGGCGTGCGCGCCGAATACGCGGACGGCTTCGGCCTGGCGCGCGCATCCAACACCACGCCGGTCGTGGTCTTGCGCTTCGAAGGTGACAGCGAGGCGGCGCTGCGACGCATACAGGGCGAGTTCCGGCAGGCGCTGCTGGCGCTGGCGCCGCAGGCACAGCTGCCCTTCTGATACGCATCTGCAATCAAAAATATAAGAATTCGTGCAGGGGATTCTTATCTCTTTGAAAGCGGATTGCTATGAGGCGCGCCCGCAGCAGGCTCGCACAAAAAATAGCGGCCCAGGGCCAAGCGTGGCGGCCGCCACAGGCATTCAATCGGCGCCTTGCTCTGGCTGAGTATGCCGCCCCAACAAGGCGTCGTAGGCATTCAAATGCGCCCGCACCACATGCCGCACATCGAACTCGCGCTCGGCCAGGCCGCGCCCCGCCGCGCCGAAACGGCGGCGCAACGCGTCGTCGCCGGCCAGGCGCTGCACCGCGGCGGCTAGCGCCGCGGCATCGCGCACCGGCACCAGCAGGCCGGTGACATCGGGCTCGATCGCATCGCGGCAGCCGGGCACGTCGGTCGTGACGACCGCGCGTCCGCAGGCGGCGGCCTCGACCAGCGATTTGGGCAGACCTTCACGGTAGGATGGCAGCACGACGATATGCGCCGCCGCATACAGCGCGGCAATATCGCTGCGCTGCCCCAGGCACTGAACCGTCGCCTCGCGGCTCCATTGCTGCAGCTCGGCATCGGTGATGGTGGCCGGATTGCCCGGATCGGGGCTGCCCACCAGCTGCCAGCGCAGGCCGCTGACATGGCCCGCCGACAGCCGCGCCGCCTGCACGAATTCCCGCACGCCCTTGTCGGCCAGCAGCCGTGCCGCCATGATGGCCACCGGCGGCCCATCGGGTTCGGGCACGGCCGGGAACGCGTCGAGATCCACGCCCGAGCCGCGGATCATCAGCACTTGCTGCGGCACAATGGCGCCGATGCGGGCCAGCATCTCGCGGTCGCTGTCGTTCTGGAAAATGACCCGGCTGTTCGGGTGCCGCAGCGCCAGGCGATACATGAAGCAGGCCGCGCCACGCAACAGATCGTAGCGGCTCGGCGGCGCCGCGAAGACATAGCCCAGCCCCGAGATGGCGGCCACGAAGGCCGGCACGCGCGCCAGCCTGGCGGCCATGCCGCCATACAGCACCGGCTTGATCGTGACGGCGTGCACCAGGTCGGGGCGCAAGCGGCGGAACAGGCGCCACAGGGCCCACAGGGTGCGCAGCTCGCCCAGCGGATTGGCGCCGCTGCGCGTCATGGGGATGACATGGTGGTACAGGCCGAGTTCGCGGATGCGCGCAACGCTGGGGCCGTCCATCGTCGCCACGTGCACCTCGTAGCCCGCGCGCAGCGCGCCCAGCGCTATCGGCAGCCGGTGCGACAGGAAGAAGGCCGGATTGTTGACGGCGATCAGCAGGCGCGGCAGCACCTGCGGCTGCGCCCGGGGCGGCGCGGCCCCGCGCCTGGGGCGATCCGCCGCCAGCCGCCGCCACAGCGCGGCATAAGCTGCCACCATGGCGTCCAGGCCGTATTCGGCATGCACGCGCTGGCGCCCTCGCTCGAGCCTTTGCGCCATGGCCTCGGTTCCCAGCAATGCCAACGCCTCGTTCAGCGCTCCCGACAAGGCCAGCGCATCACCCGGCGGCGCCACCCAGCCCTCGGCACCCACGATCTGCGCGGCGTCGCCCACATCCGTCACCACGCAGGCCAGGCCCACCGCCATTGCCTCGGCCACTACGTTGGGAAAACCTTCCGCGCGGCTGGACAGCACGTGCACGTCGAGCGCATTCATGATCTGCGGCACGTCGGTGCGCTGGCCCAGCAGCAGCACCCGATCGCGGATCGCCAGGCGATCCAGCATGCCCATGAGTTCGGTATTGCCCTCGTCCATGCCCGCGCCCACCAGCACGCAGCGCAGGCCGGGACGCATGCGCAGGCTCAGGGCGAAGGCCTGCAGCAGGTTGGCGTGATCCTTGAGCGGGTTCCAGCGCGCCACGCTGCCTATCAGCACGTCCGTGGGCGCGGCGTTCCAGGCCTTGCGCAAGGCCGCGCGCGCCTCGGGCCGCGGACGCCAGCGCGACAGATCGTAGCCGTTCGGAATCACCCGCAAGCGTTCCGCACGATAGCCCCAGGCCTGGTGCTGCAGTGCCGCGCTGCGCGCGCACGCCACGATGACACCCGGCACCGGGCCCGAAAGCCATGAGCAGATCCGCGCCACCAGACGTGCCGAGCCGCTGCCCATCTGCAAATTGACGCCCGAATTGCGTATGCCCCAGGACACCGCGCGTATTCCGGCCAGGCGCGCCGCCACGCCCCCAATCAGGTCGGCGTGATACATCCATGTCTGCACCACGTCGGGAGCCAGCCCGCGCAGCAGTTTGTACAGGCGCCACAAGCCGCCCGGCGTGAGCCGTCCGGCGGGCATGTCCAGCGTATGCAGCTCGATGCCCGCCTCGCGCAGGCGCGGGCCGAACACGCCGTCGCCGATCATGGAGACGACGACGTGACGCCCGCTCTGCGTGGGCGCCGTCACCAGCCGGTACAGCACGGTTTCCGCCCCGCCCTGGCCCAGCCCCGAAATGATGTGAGCCACGGTGAATGGACGGCCGCGGGCGCCCGCAGGGCCGGCTTCCCGTGGCGGCAACGGCGCGCTTATTGGCGGTGCGCTATCCAGGGGTACGCCATCCGGAGGAGCGCCGTCCGGCGGCGTGCCGGCCGGTGCATTGCTGTCTGCGGCATCGCTACCTGGCAACTTGCTGTCCGGCGCTGTGCCGTATGCAGGCAGCTGGTGTGGCGGCAGGCTGCCCTGCGGCCATGCGGCATCCTGGCCAAGGCCCGGTGCGCCCAGGCCGCTTACCACCCCTTCGACCCGCGTACCGCGGGCGGTGGCGATGAGCTGATCCCAGCGGGCCAGCACGGCCTCGAGGCTGTAGCGCCGGCGCACCGATACCGCCGCAGAGGCGGCGAGGCGCTGGCGCAGGGCCGCGTCGCCCAGCAGTTGATCCAGGCCCGCGGCCAAGGCCGCGGCGTCGTCCAGGGGCACCAGCAGGCCGTCCTCGCCGTCGCGCGTCATCTCGCGCGGGCCGCTGGGGCAATCCACGGCCAGGCACGGCAGGCCCAGGGCCATGGCCTCGAGCAGCGCATTGGGAAAGCCCTCGACCCGCGACGTCAGGGCGAAAGCATGCGACTGCGCCAGTTCCCGCCAGGGTTCGGCGGTACGGCCCGGCAGCGATATGCGGCCGGCCAGCCCGGCCTGCCCGATCTGGCGCAGCAGCTGCGCGCGCATCGGCCCTTCGCCCCAGATCACCAGATCCCAGTCGGCATGGCGCTCGGCCAGCCCGGCGAAGGCCTGTATCAACACGTCGAATTGCTTGGCGGGCACCAGCCTGCCCATGGCGGCCAGGCGCCGCCGCCCGTCCACATCCGGAACGCAGGCGGCCAGGCGCGCATCGTACAGCTCGGCGGGCATGGGATTGGGCACCTGTTCCAGGCGGCGCATGCCGGGCACCATACGGGCAAAAGGCCGCAGACTGGCCTGCGCCTGCACCGTCACCAGATCGGCCCAGGGGTAGGTGTAGCGGCGCAGCAGGCGCAGCAGCCGGCCGGCGCTGTCGCTGGCCGCCGGATTGGTGCGCTCGCAGACGATGATGGGTATGCCCAACCCGCGCGAGGCCAGCAGCGCCACCACGTTGACGTTGGTCAGGAACGAGACGATGACATCGGGCCGGCGTTCGCGCAGCAGGCTGCGCAAGGCGGCGAGCTTGCGTGCACCGGCCAGTGCCCGGGGGCCGCCGCCGCAGCGATCCGCCAGCCATAGCAGCTCGACCTGCGGGGACAGCGGATAAAAGCACGTGCCCCTGCCGGTATAAGTGGGTACCAGCGTCACCTCTTCGCCGCGCTGCGCCCAGGCGCTGGCCAGCGTGGCCGCGACGCGCTCGGCCCCGCCGGCATGCATGGAGCTGACCAGGAAGACGATTTTCATCGCACCCGCGCCGCCGTGCCTGTTTTAGAGTCGAGCCATGCCTGCGTCATCAGGATGCTCCACAGGTGCTGGCTCCAGTTGCGCACGCCCGACTGGTGCTCGCGCCACTTGCGCTGCACCGCGCCGGGCTCGAACAGGCCTTCGCGCAGCAAGCGCGAAGGCTCCAGCAGCGACGCCCCCCAGTCCTTCAGCGGCCCGCGCAGCCATGTCCCCAGCGGCACCGAAAAACCTTTCTTGGGCCGATCGACCAGATGCGCCGGAACATGGCGATACAGCAGCTGGCGCAGCAGCCATTTGCCTCTGCCATCGCGCACCTTGTAGTGCAGCGGCAGGCGCTGGGCGAACTCGAACACGTGGTGATCCAGCATCGGCACGCGGGTTTCCAGGCTGACCGACATGGCGGCGCGATCGACCTTGACCAGGATGTCGTCCGGCAAGTAGGTGAGGGCATCGAGCAGCATCATGTATTCGAAGAAATTGCCTTCGCCCATCTGCCGGTCGAAGGCGGTATCGGGCACGTAGGCGCCGCGCACCACCTGCCGCGGATCCTTCCAGTACGACACGAACTGGCGGTAGAACTGCCCGGCGTGCGGCGCGCCGGCCAGCGCCACCGCCTTGAGCGCCTGGTCGTGCAGTTGCCCGGCCGGCAGCAGCGCGGCCCCCAGGCGGCCCAGTTCGGACAGAGGCCGGCGCAACAGCGCCGGCAGCGACTCGCGCCTGTGCCACCAGCGCTGGGCGCGGAAGTAGCGCGCATAGCCGCCGAACAGTTCGTCGCCGCCATCGCCCGACAGGGCCACCGTGACATGCTGGCGCGCCATGCGCGATACCAGCAGCGTGGGGATCTGCGACGAATCGGCGAAGGGCTCGTCGTAGACGGCGGCCAGATCGGGCACCGTGGCCAGGGCGTCGGCCGCGCTGACGTACAGCTCGGTGTGCGCAGTGCCCAAATGCGCCGCCACGGCCTTGGCGTGCTCCGCTTCGTTGTAGCCGGGCTCTTCGAAGCCGATGGAATACGTATTGACCTGCCCCGAGCCGCGCGCGCGCATCAGCGCCACGACCACCGAGGAATCGATACCGCCCGACAGGAATGCGCCCAGGCCCACGTCGGCCAGCATCTGGCGCTGCACCGACGCGCCCAGCACGGATTCCAGCGCATCCACGGCCTGCCCTTCGGTCTCGAAATCCAGCTCTTGCTCGCGGGCCTGTTGCGCCACGGTCTGCGCCGACCAGTATGCGCGCACCGGAGGAAACTCGCGGCGCAGGCAATGTTCGCGGGTCAGGCGCACCCATGAACCCGGCGCGAGCTTGCGCATGCCGCGGTAAATGCTCCAGGGCGCCGGTATGTAGTTATGGCGCACCAGCAGCGACAGCGCGCGCCGGTCGATCTCGTGCGAGAAGCCCGGCATGGCGCTCAGCGCCTTGAGCTGCGAACCGAACACGAAGCTCTGGCCGGCGAAGCCCATGTACAAGGGTTTCTCGCCCATGCGGTCGCGCATCAGCGACAGGCTGCGGTCTTGCCTATCCCACAGACCCATGGCGAACATGCCGGTGGCCCGATACAGCGTTTCTTCGACGCCCCAGGCCGCCAAACAGGCCAGTATGGTCTCGGTGTCGGAATGCCCGCGCCAGTCCGGCGCCTGGCCGCGGCCTTCCAGTTCGGCCCGCAGTTCCAGGTGGTTGTAGATCTCGCCGTTGAGCACCAGCACGTAGCGCCCGCAGTGCGACACCATGGGCTGGTGGCCAGCCTCGGACAGATCGAGTATGGCCAGGCGCACGTGGCCCAGCGCCAGGCCGGCTTCCGTGTCATGCCAATAGCCCGTGCTGTCGGGGCCGCGCTCGCGCATTCTGCAGCAGCCGCGCTCCAGCTCGGCCTGCTTGTTGATCATGGGGCCCCACACGCCAATGATTCCACACATAGCCAGTCCGTTATTCCCGCCCCTGCGCGGGCTCAAATACATGGTGCCATAATGCCATGACCCGAACCATGGAGAACCGGTCGCGCACGTCGACGGCGCGCCGGCCCAGGGCCGCGCGCCGTTCGTGATTCGTCATCAGCCCGTACAGATGCGCGGCCAAGGCCTCGGCATCTTCGACCGGGCGCACCAGCACCCCGTCTATGCCGTTGCGCACGATTTCCCTGGGCCCCGTGTCGCAATCGAAGGCCACCGCCGGCAGCCCACAGGCCATGGACTCGATCAGCGTGTTGGACAAACCCTCGACGCGCGAGCTCAGCACATACAGGTCGGACTGCTCGTACCATTGGCCGATATTGCCCACCCGGCCCGGCATGCTGATGCGATCCTGCAGGCCGGCCTCGTCGATGCACCGCTGCAGCTCGCCACGGCTGCCGCCCTCGCCCAGGATGACGAGATCCCAGTCGCGCACATGATCGGCCACCATCTGGAATGCCTGTATCAACAGGTCGAAGCCCTTGTGCGGATGCAGCCGCCCGACCGCCAGCAGGCGCCGCCGGCCGCGGCGGTCGGGCGGTTCCAGCACCGGCTCGCCGGGCTCCAGCGGCCAGCGCACGGCATTGGGAATTACCGTCACGGAACAGCCCGGCACATGCTGCTCCAGCCACTGCGCCGTACCCTTGGTAAGCGCCACCACCTGCGCGGCGCGCGGGTAGGTGCGGCGCCGCAGCCGCAGCCACATGGGGCTGAGCTCTTGCGAAGGCGGATGCGTGTGCTCGGTGGCGATGACCCGGCAGGGCTGGCGGCGCGCCGCCAGCACGGCCAGCACCGAGGCCGTGGTCATCATGCCCAGCACCACGGTGGGTCGGCTGCGGCGTATCAGGCGGCGCAGCGCCAGCACGCGGCGCAGATTGGCCAGCATGCCGCGCAGGCCGCCGCCGCTGTCGCCGGCCGTGCCCAGCGCCACACGGCGCACCGCGGGATGCAGCGCATAGGCATCCGTGGCGGCATCGGACTGCGTCACCAGCGTGACCTGGTAGCCGCGCTCGACCCAGTAAGCGCCCAGATCGACCGCCACGCGCTCGGCCCCACCCCCGTTCAGGGAATGGATCACTATCATCAAATGAGGCGTACGAACCGCTGGCTTCAAAATTGGTATCCGCAATGAATCTGTTAAAAATGCCCGCAGGGCCGGCTTACGGCCGGTTCATGGCCGGCCCTGCGCCGCGTCCGGCGACAGAACCCAGGCAGCCACGACATAACACGTATAGGAAAGCACATACATGATGCTGGTGGCGAGCATGATGCCTTCGACACCCATGCGCGGCGCCAGCACCAGGTTCATGACCGCCTTCAATGCGAAGTTGGCCACCGCGATGGCCGCCATGACGCGATAGCGGTTCTGGCTCGCCAGCAGCTGCACCAGCATCAGCACGCCGAAATAAAAGGGCAGCTGCAGCAGGCCCCAGCGCAGCACCTGAGACACCGCGACGGTATTCTGCGCAGTGAAGGCGCCGCGCTGGAACAGCAGCGCCACGCCCCACGGCGCCAGCAGCCAGCCGACCAGGCACACCACGGCGCCGGCCAGCACCATCAGGCACGACCACTTCAATGCGGTGGCCCGTGCGCGCACCGGGTCGCCGCGGCCCTGGATGTCCGACAGCACCGGCAGCGCCGCGCGCCCCACCGAGGCGGCGCCTATGCCCAGCACCAGCGACAGCAGGCGGCTGGCATAACCCAGGGTGGCGTTGGCATTGGCCCCCAGATTGGCCGCGGTGTACTGGTCGATGGGCCCGACGAAGCTCATGGCCACCTGCCCCACCAGCATCACACCGGCCGCCGTGGCCAGGTCGGGCCAGTGCGGCGAGCGCAGCGTGAACAAGGGCCGCCCCCACATGCCGTCGGCCTTTCTGGCCAGCCACAATTGCCAGGCCGACTGCAGCAGATAGCCCAGCAGCGTGCCCCACAGCAGAGGCCGTACATCGCGCACCGGCCATGCCAGGATGCACAGCAGGATCAGCAGCGCCGGCACACTGTCGAGCAAAGTGTTGATGTGGCGCTCGTGCGCACGCAGCCGCGCGGCGCTGACGCCGGTCATCACGGTCAGCAGCGCCGCGGGCGCGAAGGCCAGAATGAGCTGCGAGCTCATGCCGCGAACCTCGGGCGACAACCCCTTGCCCGCGATGCTCAGCACCCAGGGCCATGCCATGTAGATCAACAGCGCCAGCGCCGCGCCCAGCACCAGCACCCAGGCCTGCAGCTCGCGCAGGAAGCGCGCGCGCGCGACCGGATCCTGGTAGCGTATGCGTACCAGTACCGGAATCAACACCACCGACAGCACGCCCACCAGCGTGACCGGCAGCCAGTTCGCCATAGTCATGGTGAACTGGTAGGCGTCCACTACGCTGCTGACGCCATAGCGGTACGCCACCGCCATTTCCTTGAGCGCGCCGGCGAACTTTCCCAGCAGCAGGAAGAAGGCGACTCGCGCCGCCCCCTGGGCGATGCGCCGATGGTCGGAGTGCAGGTTCGATAATCGTCGTATGAACGTATTCAAGAATTAACGCAGGAATTGCGTGTACCAAGGCATGGCCACCTCCAGCCCCTGCACGATGTCGTGCAGAGGGTCGTATCCCAGCAACCGCCGCGCCTTGCTGATGTCGGCCTGGGAATGACGCACGTCGCCGGCGCGGAAATCGGCGTGCACCGGCTGCTTGTCGTAGACGATGCCGTTGTTGGCCAGCGCGCGGGCGAGATATTCGAACAGCTCGTTCAGGCTGGTGCGCGCGTTGTAGGCCACGTTGTAGACCTGATTGACGCCCTCGGGCTGCGCCAGCGCGGCCAGCAGATTGGCCTGCACCGCATTCTCGACGAAGCAGAAGTCGCGGCTGGTCTCGCCGTCGCCGTTGACCACCACGTCTTCGCCGCGGATCATGGCCGCCACCCACTTGGGAATGACCGCTGCATAGGCGCCGTTGGGATCCTGGCGCTTGCCGAACACGTTGAAGTAGCGCAGGCCTATGCTGCCGAAATCGTAGGCGCGCGCGAACACGTCGGCGTACAGTTCGTTGACATACTTGGTGATGGCGTACGGCGACAAGGGGCGGCCGATGCGGTCTTCGACCTTGGGCAGGTCGGGGTGATCGCCATAGGTGGAACTGGAGGCCGCATAGACGAAGGCCTGCACTTTGGCATCGCGCGCCGCCACCAGCATGTTCAAGAAGCCGCCGACGTTCACGTCATTGGTGGTGATGGGGTCGGACAGCGATCGCGGCACGGAGCCCAGCGCCGCCTGGTGCAGCACGAAGTCGACTCCGGCCGTCGCCTTGCGGCAGGCATCGAGGTCGCGTATGTCGCCTTCATGGAAGGTAAAGCGCGCCCATTGTTCGGCGGACACGGTCTGGCGCACTTCGTCCAGGTTGTACTGGTGGCCGGTGGCGAAGTTGTCCAGGCCCACCACATTCTGATCCAGCGTCAGCAGGGTTTCGAGGATGTTCGAGCCGATGAAGCCGGCGCAGCCTGTCACCAGCCACGTGCGCGGCTTGGTACGCAGGCTGGCCATCAATTCCTGGTAATGGGTACTCATTGCAATCAACCTTCGATGAAGTTCGTCCGCCCGCCCCGCAGCGGGCATTTCGTATTTGCGGCTGGCCGCTACAGGCGCAGATCGGACTGGTCGGCGGGAAACACATACTTCAAGTCGTACAGCACGTGTTCGGGCCGGCCCAGCGCGCGCATTGCATCCGCGCCCATATCGGTGAACTGCCGGTGCGCCACCGCCAGGATGATGCCGTCGTAGGCGCCCTGCGCCGGCTGCGCCACCGGAGTGATGCCGTATTCGTGCTGCGCCTCGGCCGCCTCGACCCAGGGGTCGTAGACATCGACCTCGATGTTGTACTCGCCCAGCTCGCGCACGATGTCGACCACGCGCGTGTTGCGCAGGTCGGGGCAGTTCTCTTTGAACGTCAGGCCCATGACCAGCACGCGCGAACCCTGCACCTGGATGCGCCGCTTGGTCATGGCCTTGACCAGCTGCGACACCACATAGCCGCCCATGGAATCGTTCAGGCGCCGGCCGGCCAGGATGATCTCGGGGTGATAACCGATGGCCTGGGCCTTGTGCGTCAGGTAGTAGGGATCGACGCCTATGCAGTGGCCGCCCACCAGCCCGGGCCGGAACGGCAGGAAATTCCATTTGGTGCCGGCCGCCTCGAGCACCGCCTGGGTGTCGATGCCCATCTTGTTGAAGATCAGCGCCAGCTCGTTGACCAGCGCGATATTGACGTCGCGCTGCGTGTTCTCGATGACCTTGGCGGCTTCGGCCACACGTATCGAACTGGCCTTGTGAGTGCCGGCGACGATGATCTCGCGATACAGCGCGTCGACCAGCTCGGCGGTTTCGGGCGTCGAGCCCGAGGTGACTTTCTTGATGGTCGAGACGCGGTGCGACTTGTCGCCCGGATTGATGCGCTCAGGACTGTAGCCGGCGTAAAAGTCCTGGTTGTAGCGCAGGCCCGACATGCGTTCCAGCACCGGCACGCACACCTCTTCGGTGGCGCCGGGGTACACCGTGGACTCGTAGACGACCACGTCGCCGCGCTTGAGCACCTTGCCTATGGTCTCGCTGGCGCGCACCAGCGGCGTCAGGTCGGGCTGCTTGTACTCGTCTATGGGCGTGGGCACGGTGACGATGAATACATTGGCGCGGGCCAGTTGCCCGGCGTCGTCGGTAAAGCTCAGGTGCTTGGCCTGCGCCAGCTCGGCGCCATCGACCTCGAGCGTGTGATCACGCCCTTCGCGCAGTTCGGCGATACGGCGCGCATTGATGTCAAAGCCCAGTACCGGCCGCTTCTTGCCGAACTCGACTGCCAGGGGCAGGCCCACGTAGCCCAGCCCAACCACCGCAAGGTTCACATCTTGAATTTGCAACTTGGATCTCCCACGCATTGCGTCGAAAAAGAAGTATTGCCCGCCGGCATCGGCCCCTACCCTACAGTTTAATGAAAGGTTCGATGCAAGGGGGCCGGCATGCAAAACCGGAATTATCTATGCATCTGTTATTCGTTTTAAACGCGCCGGCCACCCACGGCGGCGCTGTCCATACCCATGCGGCACCCTTGCTACTTGTCGCGTTTGTGGTGTTCGCGACCCAGCGAGGGCAGCAGCAGCCACGCCGGACGGCGCCACGACACCAGCCTGGAATACAGCCAGATGTAAACCAGCGAAAAGACCAGCAGGCTGGCGCACAGCGCCCAGGCGTTGTCCCACCAGATGGTGGCCGGCACCAGGCCGATCAGCGTCAACACCCACAAATAGGGCGAGGTCATGGCGTTGCACAGCGCCGGCACCGCGTGACGGCTGTCGCGGCTGAAGGTGACGCGCACCAGCCGGCGGAACACCAGTTGATGCAGATGCAGCGCATCGGGCTGGTCGACCGGCGTGCCGCGCTTGAAGCGCCGCCGCCAGATCGAGAACAGGGTCTCGAAGACCGGGTAGAACAGCACCGCCAGCGCGTAAAACGGCGACACGCTGGGATTGCGCACCACCAGTTGCACCGCCAGCTCGGCCAGCATGAAGCCCAGGAAATAAGCGCCGCCGTCGCCCAGGAAGACGCGGCCGAAAGGGAAATTCCAGACCAGGAAGCCCAGGGTCGCCGAGGCCAGCGCCGCGGCGATCAGGAAGATGGGAATGTCCTGCACCTGCAAGGCCACCAGCCCCAGCGACAAAGCCATGAGCGTGGCCACCATGCCGGCCAGCCCGTTCATGCCGTCGACGATATTCAAGGCGTGCGTACAGCCGCCCACCGCCACCATGGTGAAGACCAGGGAAATCGGCCAGAAGCCCAGGATCCAGTCTATGGGCCACAAGCCCACGCGCGAGACCCCGCCCAGCAGCCACCAGGCGATGGCCGCGGAAATAAAGGCCGCCAGCAGGCGCTTGCCCGAGCCGATGTCCTTGGTGATGTCTTCCAGCAGGCCAGCCACGAACACCGGCAGCGCCGCCACGAACAGCACCGGCCACAGCCAGGTGAGCGTCATGTTCTTCGGGCCCAGCACCAGCAAGCCGGCCAGACTGCCGGCCAGCACCGCCAGGCCGCCCACCCGCGGCGTCGAGCGCGCGTGCGAGGCCTGCGGCTTGTGCAGATCGGAATCGCCGGTGTAAGCACCGTGCCAGCGCTCTGATGCCACGATCAGGCCGCCGATGGTGAATGCCACGATACAGATATATAGCCAGCTTACTGTATCCCAGGTTTGATGCGAGGCCACAACCCCCCCTGCACGGTAGAGAACTTCATATTATCGGACGTATTTGTAACACGCCGCGAAGACCCCTCGGAAAAAATGCAACAAAAAAATGGGGCCGCTGTGGCAATTGTCCCGCTCCGGCGGCATCGGGATTTCAGGTGCCCAGGCAGCCGAGCCGAAAAAAAATTAAAAAAAAGCCCGAGATCTTGCGATCTCGGGCTAAATCCACCAAAGGAGGAGGGTGGAGGAGACAACCGTGGCATGTCGGGCTACGAAAGCACTGCTACTTGCTTGAGACCGCGCGCTTGGGGTTTTCCCTCTCGGGTTTTCCTCTACAATCGCGTTTCGACATCCGATAACTAAAGTGTATAGCGTTTTTTTGTGCGATGCAAGATCGATCGGGGAAAAAATCAATATTCGCGCATTGTGTTGCTTTTTTCCATCATGTCGTGGCTTATGCGCCAAGACAGGCCTGAGCCGAAGAACAATTTATTACAAATAAACCCTTTGCCCTGGCCCTTTGCCCTGGCCCTTTGCTTCAGCCCTAGCCAACGCCCCGTCCATTGCCAGGCCGAAGCCGGCGGCCCGCACGCAATGAACGGCCACCGGCCGGCGCAAGAGCGCGGGCCTTCACACCCGGTAAGCGGTGGTGGTCATGATCTTGGACATGGCCCGCATGCCCAGCCGCACCGGCAGCGGCAGCGGCCGGCCGCCATGATCCTGAGCCGTGGCGCGATGCTGCGCCTCGTCCTGACGCATCTGCTCGACAATGCCGCGCGAACGCGCATCACCCAAGGGAAGCACGTCCAGATGCCCCTGCAGATGCTGCTCGACCTGGGCCTCGGTTTCGGCCATGAAGCCCAGGTTCCTCTCTTTGCCCGCGTAGCCGGCCGCCAGCCCGAGCGAAAAAGAGCCCGCATACCACAAGGGGTTGAGCCAGCTCGGGCGGCTCTGCAGTTCATCCAGCCGCTGGCGGCACCATGCCAGGTGGTCGACCTCTTCGGCGGCCGCGCGGCGCAGTACCGCGCGGGCCTGCTCGTCGCGGCAGAATACCGCCTGGCCGCGGTACAGGGCCTGGGCGCAGACCTCGCCGACGTGGTTGACGCGCATCAGGCCCGCGGCGTGCTTGCGCTCGGCCGCCGACAGCGCGGCATCGTCCTGTGCGGCATCTCCCGCCGCCGGATTGGGCCTGGCCGCCTGCGCGGTGCCCCCCAGCACCTGCAGGGCGCGCCCGCATTCCGCCAGCACCGCGTCCAACAGGCCGCTGCGGCGCGACAGGGGCGCCACCACAGGCGCCGGGGTTTGCGGATTGCTACTCATATTCGTTCCATCCTTGCTTGCTATCAGTACCCACTCGCTCAGGACTGCCCTTCTTCGCCCGGGCCGTTGAACAGCCGCTTCCGGTAGCGCAGCAAACACGCCAGGGGCAGCAGTATCGACAGCAGCACCAGGCCGCGCCCCGCCACTACCTGGTCGCCGGCCAGATAAAAATTGCACAGCCGCGTCGTGTCGTTCTGGTACAACAGCCCCACTACCGCCGCCATCCAGCAGAAGCCGCCGAGAAAAAACAGCTTGACCACCATATTGGCCCTTCTGAGCGAGTCAAGCAGTATCACTCCTAATACAAATAGCACAAAAAACTTCATGGCCTGGGCCCAGCCGTATGCCTGGGCCTGATCCAGGGCCTTGGGGATCATCCAATAGGCGCCGGCCAGGCTGGCCAGAAGCAGGCCCGGCACGCCCAGGTCGTCCCAGCGGCCCCAGCGCCGCAGCAGGCCGTTCAGGCGGCCATCCGGGTGCGCCAGCGCGGCGGCGACCAGCGCCTGGCCCGCGCACAGCCCCGCGCACAGTATCAGAGGAATATGCACGAACATGTGCAAGGCCATGGATGAAGTCAGCGGCCGCAGGAATGCCAGCGCGGCCAGCAGCAGTATTGCGCCGGCTAGCGCGGGGCGCCGCCACGCCGCGTGGCCGCCGGCCCGGAGGCGCTTCATTGGCCGCCCTCCTGGCTGCGCGGCGCTCCCGCCGCAGCGGCGGCCGGCTCGCCCGAATGTGCAGCAGCAGCACGTCCGGCGCCCGACAGCCAGGCGGCCCGGCCCCCGGTGGGGCAGGCGGGCCCGGCGCGGCCGGCCAGCGCGACAGCGGCCTGCAGGGCCTGGTCGGGATCGTCGTAGTCGACCACGCGCGCCAGCCGGCCGTCGGCCGTGACCACGTGCAGGGCGGCATTGTGCACGAACTGCCCCAGCGGGGCCGGCACCACCACGATCCCGAAGGTATCGAGCAGGGCGCGCCGCTGGCGCGCATCGGCCGCGCCGGCAAACTGCCATAGTTGCGGATCGGCATGCAGCCCGCGGGCATAGCGGGCCAGGTCGTCGGCGCTATCGGCGGGATCGAAGCTGATGCTCAGCAGGCGCACGCGATCGCCCAGGCCGCGGCTGCGCAGCGCCGCCTGCAACTGCTGGAATTCGGAACCCAGGGCCGCGCAGATGGAAATGCAGCGCGTGTAGATGAAGTCGACGATGGCGATGCGCCCGTCGCTCTGCAGCCATTGCAGCAGCGGCGCCGAGGCGCCGGACTCCAGCACCAGGCCGGCGTCGGGTATGGGGCGCGGGTGATGCTCTACCGACAGCCGGCGGGCGGACTCGGCAGTGACGACCGTAAAGCCGTCCGTCTGCGCATAAATGGCGCCCAGGCCCAGCAGACACACCAGCAGCAGCGAGACGGCGAGCCTCATCCGCGAGCCTGCAGCCGGGGACGAGCGGCGGCAGACGCCATTGCGGTGCGTCCGCGGCAGCGGGCGCGGGCGCAGCCAGCGCCATACCCCTGCCGCGAAGCCACGGCCCTAGCGCATGGCGTCCAGCTCGGCATCGCCGTTCCAGGGCTTGTCGTGGGCCTTGGTCTCGTCGCGTTCTTTCTTGACCAGTGCGGCATCCACCGGCGCGGCGTGGTTGCCGAAGCTGGTGCGCACGTGCGTGAGCACCGCGGCGATTTCTGCATCGCTGAGCTTGTCTTTGAATGTAGGCATCTGCCCATTGTATTTCGCGCCCTTGACAGTCAGCGTGCCGGTGACACCGTGCAGCACGATGCGCGCCATGACTTCGGGCTTGCCCTCGACCCATTCCGAGCCGGCCAGCGGCGGGAACACGCCGGGCAGGCCGGCACCGGTGGCCTGGTGGCAGGCCACGCACTGCGAGGCATAGATCTGCGCGCCGTCGGCCTTGCCGCCGGCGGCCTTGGCCACCGCAAAGTCGGCGGCGACACGATGGTCGCCCAGGCTGGGGTCGCTGCTTTGCGGGGTTACCCAAAGGTAGCCCACCGCCGACAGAAAGACCACGGCCACTACCGCGATGACCGCCCAGGGTATGGGCCGGCTGCCTTCCGAAGGCTCCGGCATTTCGCGCTCTTGCGCGTCGGTATCATGTTCAGCCACTGTGCTTCTCCTTGTCCTGCGGGGCCCTGCCCCATCGATTCCGCCGGACGACTATTTGTCCTTCGTCAGCTCGTTCTTGACCGGATAGGTATGGTCGAGCGACAGCAGGTACGTGACCAGATCGACCGCCTCGGGCTTGGCCACCACGACCTGGCCCGGCGGCGCATAGCCGGGCGGCAGATTCACCACGCGGTCGCCCGGATCGGCCTTGTCCTTGACCTCGAACAGGAAGGGATAGGCGGGCATGATGCTTCCCGGGGTGTAGGCGCGCGGCTCGTACAGGTGGCCCAGGTTCCAGTCGGCGCTGGGCTGGCGCGCACCGATGTTGAACAGGTCGGGGCCGGTGCGCATGGTGCCCAGCAAGGGCGGCGCGTCGTAGTAGTAATCGCCGGCCACCGGCGCGCGGCCCCAGCCGCGCTTGAAGTCGGCCGGCGTCTGCGCCTGGCTGCGCGGCTGCTGCGAATGGCAGTACAGGCAGCCGTTGGCGATGTACACCTCGCGGCCGCGCAGTTCGGCCGAGGTATAGGGCTTCAGGCCCGGCGACGGCTTGACGTCGGACAATTGCATGAAAGGCATGATCACCAGCGTCGCGGTGGCCAGCGCCAGGGTTACCATGGCGCCGCTGAGCAGCTTGACTTCGCTTTCCATGGTTAGGCTCCTTGGGTAGCAGCGGCGGCGCGCCTGTGGAACAGCGCGGGCCCGATACGCGCCGGCCCGTTACGCAGAGCCATCGCGATGAAGTGGAATGCGAACACCAGGTGGCCCAGGGTCATGATGCCCCCGCCCACGCTGCGCGCCTCGAGATAGGGAATGGTGACGCGCACCGAATCCATGAAGGGCTTGGAAGGGTCGAGCATGTCCAGGCCCTGCAAGACGCCGCCTATGGTCAGGCCGACGAAATAAATGCCGAAACCGATCACCACCAGCCAGAAATGCAGCGCGATCAGCTTGGGGTAGGGCCATTCCCAGGACATGACGCGGGGCATGACGAAATACATGGCACCGAACATGACCAGGGTGAAGAAGGCATACAGGCCCAGGTGCGCATGGGCCACGGTGAAGTGCGTGAAATGGGTAACGGTGTTGATGCTGCGCAGCGCCTCGAACGAGCCCTGCAGCGAACTGAGCGTGTACATCATGCCGCCCAGTACGATGAAGCGCAGCGTCGGCGAATAGATCAGCGTCTTGAAATGGCCGCGCATCGTCAGGTGCTGGTTGACCGAGAAGGCGATGACCGGCACGATCATCATGATGCTCTGGACGATGGACAGCGTGATCAGCCAGCCCGGTACGGCGCTGCCGATCAGGTGGTGCCCGCCCACCTGCCCGTAGAAGAAGGCCAGCGCCCAGAAGCCCAGCAGCGACAGGTTGTACGACTGGATCGGGCGGCCGATAATCTTGGGCAGGAAATAATAAATGGTGGCCAGCGCGATGGGGGTGTAGTAGAGCCCGAGCACATTGTGCCCGAACCACCAGTTCATGGTGGCCTCTTCCATGCCGAAGTGCAGCCCGGGGATCTTGGCCACCAGGTACAGCACCGGGAACCAGAACAGCGCCGCCCCCATGTACCACACCGACACATACAAGTGTTTGACGCGCCGGTTCTGCAGCGTATAGACCAGGGGCAGGCCGATCAGCGCGCCGCCGGCCACCAGCAGGATGCTGATCTGCCAGGGGATTTCCAGCCACTCCAGACCGGAATTGAAGCCGGCGGCAATGCTGCCCAGGCCCGCGATAAGGCCGGCATTCCAGAGCATGCAGCCCAGCAGCGCGAAGCGGCCGCCCACCAGCTCGGTCTTGAGCAGGCGCGGAATGGTCCAGATGGCCACGCCGAAGGCCGCCATCGGGCACCAGCCGTAGGCCACGGCGTTCAAGTGCATGGTGCGCAGGCGGCCGAAAGTGAGCCAGGCCTGGCTGGTGAGGAAATCGGGCTGATGCAGCTTGATCGAGCTGATCAGACCGGCGCTCGAGGCAATAATCAGCCAGACAATGGCACAGGACAGAAAAACGAAGGACACCAGCGAGGTGGAGCGGTCGGCCTGCAGCCGCTCTTCCAGTTCTTTATGCAGCCGCGCGGCCCGTTCCGGATCATCCGGCAGCCGGTGCTCGCCGACGGTGTCTTGCAGGCTGGCCAGCTGCTGCGCCGTGAGCGCGGGCTCTTCGACCCGGCCGACCTCGCCTTCGGAAAAGATGACGCGCGCGGCCGCCGGATCGGCGTCGAACAGATTCTTGCGCAGCGACCAGATGAAAATGAACAGGCCGGTGACGGAAATGATGAAGGCGAGCAGCAGTGTAGTGACCGTATCCATGGCATACAACTCCGAATTGGGCACGGCGGAAAACGTCTTGCGCAACGAGTGCGCGCGGTAGGGGGAGCGTGGTTCAGGCAGTGCACAGGCATATGCGCCTAGCCGATGCGCCCTCCCGCGCGGACTCAATAGAACTTTTGCGCCGGATGCGTGTGCCGGCCAGTGCTTTAAAATGGGTCGCCGTAAGTGTAATTCGGCCGGCGCGGCTGTGGAACCATGCCCACATGCATAATCCGGATATTTATCGCCGCCGCGCGACGAAGGCCGGCCGTATCGACAAAAAGGTGAATCGCAAATGGAATGCACGGTAGACTGGGGCGGCCCCGAGGGCATGCTGTTCGTGGCCAAGACAGGCAGCGGCCACATCGCAGCCATGGACGGCGCGCCCGACGGCGGCGGCCACAACCTGGCGCCGCGCCCCATGGAAATGCTGCTGGCGGCCACCGGCGGCTGCACCGCCTACGACGTCGTGCTGATCCTCAAGCGCGGCCGCCACGCGGTCAAGGGCTGCCAGGTCAAGCTCAGCGGCGAGCGCGCCGAAACCGATCCCAAGGTGTACACCAAGATCCATTTCGCCTTCACCATCACGGGCAAGAATCTGCCGCAGGCCGCGGTAGAGCGCGCCGTGCAGCTGTCGCACGAAAAGTACTGCTCGGCCTCGGCGATGCTGGCCAAGACCGCCGAGATCACCTGCTCGACCACGGTCGTGGAAGGCTGAAAGACCCCATGCACCAATACGAAGACTTCATGCGCCATGTCTATGAACATGGCCAGGCCAAGACCGACCGCACCGGCACCGGCACCCGCTCGGTGTTCGGCCACCAGATGCGCTTCGACCTGGCGCAGGGCTTTCCGCTGGTCACCACCAAAAAGCTGCACACCAAAAGCATCTTCATCGAACTGCTGTGGTTTTTAAGCGGCAACTCGAACGTGCGCTGGCTGCAGGAACGCGGCGTCAGCATCTGGGACGAGTGGGCCGACGCGCAGGGCGAGCTGGGCCCGGTCTATGGCGTGCAGTGGCGCTCGTGGCCCACGCCCGACGGCGGCCACATCGACCAGATCAGCCAGGTCATCGAGCAGATCCGCCAGAACCCCGATTCGCGCCGCCTCATCGTCTCGGCCTGGAACGTCAGCGACATCCCGCACATGGCGCTGCCGCCCTGCCACGCCTTCTTCCAGTTCTACGTGGCGGGCGGGCGCCTGTCGTGCCAGCTGTACCAGCGCAGCGCCGACATCTTCCTGGGCGTGCCCTTCAATATCGCCAGCTATGCGCTGCTCACGCACATGGTGGCGCAGCAATGCGACCTGCAGCCGGGCGATTTCGTCTGGACAGGCGGCGACTGCCACCTCTACAGCAATCACTTCGAGCAGGCCCAGCTGCAGCTCTCGCGCGCACCCTACCCTTACCCGCGGCTGCACATCCGCCGCAAGCCCGCCTCGATCTTCGACTACGAATACGCGGACTTCGAAGTGCTGGACTACCAGGCGCATCCGCACATCAAGGCGCCCGTCGCGGTATGAACCACGGGCTTGCCGGCGATAACAAGGCGCGAAGCCGCAGGCGGTACGCGTAGTACGACAAGGCGAAGCAAGGCAGTTATCGCCTTGATGGCAAACCCGTAAAAAAATTCTTTCATGACCAGCCCACACGTCAAACTCGTCGTCGCCTATTCCGACAACCGCACCATAGGGCGCGACAACGCCCTGCCGTGGCGCCTGCCGGGCGACCTCGCGCATTTCAAGAAGGCCACGCTGGGCCACCCCATCATCATGGGGCGCAAGACCTGGGAATCGCTGGGCCGGCCGCTACCGGGGCGGCGCAACATCGTCATCAGCCGCCAGCCGCAGTTCGCCGCGGCGGGCGCCAGTGTCTACGGTTCGCTTGCCGAGGCCCTGCGCGGCTGCCAGGACGAAGACAGCGTCAGCATCATCGGCGGGGCGCAGATCTACAAGCTGGCGCTGCCGCTGGCCGACGAGATCGTGGCCACGGAAGTGCACGCCGAAGTCGAGGGCGATGCCCATTTCCCGCCGCTCGAGCCCGGCCAATGGCAGGAAACCGAACGCCTCGCGCAGCAGCCCGAAAACGGCTATGCCTACGACTTCGTGACCTACCGGCGACCGGCCCCCTGACGCGGACTGGCAATCGAAAGAGAACTGCGTTGCCGCGCCTTGCCGTATGACTGGTACGGCCTGCGGCTGCGCGCCTTGTGCCCTTGTGCCCTTGTGCCCTTGTGATTGCAGATTGCAAACCCGTAGCGCCCCGTAGAGTCAAGCCGCCCCCACGCGGCGCATGAACTTCCATAGCAGCGGGTCGAGCGAATAGGCCACATTGAAGCGCAGCCAGCCGGCATCGGCGCCCGTAGGGTCGAAATAGCCTCCGGGCGCAAGCCAGATGCCGTCGCGCAGCGCAGTCTCGGCCAGCCGCGCCGCACCCCGTTCACGCCAGGCTCCCGCCGGGCGCGCCCACAGGAACAGCCCGGCGCCCGGCCGCGCGTATACCTCGAAGCCATGCTCGTCCATCAGCCCGCACAGCGTTTCGTGCGCCTCGCCCAGGCGGTCGCGCACGCGCGCCAGATGCGCCTGATGGCGCCCCTGGCGCAGCACCTGATAGACCGTGCGCTCCAGCATTTCGGCCGGCGTCAGCGACATGGCCATGCGCGTGCGCACGAACGCGGCGGCCAGTTCGTCCGCCGCAACGATATAGCCCACGCGCACCGAAGGCGTGATGCTCTTGGAAAAGCCGGATACGTGCACCACCCGCCGCGTGCCCGCCAGCGCCAGCAGCATGGGCCCTATGCCCGGCAGCAAGTCACGCGAGACGTCGTCTTCGATCACCCAGAAACCATGGCGCTCGGCCACCTGCAGCACTTGGAAGGCATTGGCCATGCTCAAGCTGGTGCCGGTCGGGTTGTGCAGCACCGTATTGACGAACAGGCCCTTGACCGGATGGGACGCCGCCAGCCGCTGCAGGGTCTCGACGCACAGGCCGTCGGCCGTGCGCGGCACGCCCAGAATCTGCAGGCCGGCCAGGTGCAGGCAGGGCAGCAGGTTCGCATAGCAGGGCAGCTCCACCAACACGGTATCGCCGGCGCGAAACAGCGTGCGGATGACGATATCCAGCGCCTGGGTGGCGCCCTGGGTCAGCACGATCTGGGCCGGCTGCGCGGCCACGCCGCGCTCGGCCAGCACCCCCAGCATGTGCTCGCGCAGCGGCGCATAGCCGTAGGGATGCCCGTAGCCCGCGATCTGCGCCGCCGGCACCCGCGCCAGCTGGCGCAGCGACTGCTGCAGGCCGGCCTCGTTGAGCCATTCGGACGGCAGCCAGCCGCAGCCAGACTTGATCGGGATGGAATGATCGGCAAAGACATCGGCCAACAGCCACGATTCGCCCATTTTCGGCGGGCGCCAGGGCGCGGCGCGCACCGCCGCACGCGCAGCAGCCCGTGGCACCACGCGATAGGCCGAGCCCGGCCGTGCCGCGAGCCAGCCCTGCGCCGCCAGCCTGCCATAGGCGGCAGCCACGGTGTAGGTGCTCAGACCGTGGTTGCGCGCGAACTGCCGCACCGAAGGCAATGCCATGCCGGGGCGCAGCAGCTGGCTTTCCATGGCGGATTGCAGCGCCTGCGCAACCTGATCCACCAGCGTCGGCGCGCCGCCGCCGCGTATCGGCTGGAAGAACATCATGGGAGTCATGGGGCTCATGGGCGGGTTCATGGGCGGGTTCATGGGCACAGGCCTATACAGTTTTCACAATTCTACCAATACAGTTATAAAAATATCGGATTACTGTATATTTCAATGCCCGGCGGGGCTGAGGAGAATATCGAGCTGAGCGCGGTCGTGAGCGCGAGCCGGGCCGGCCGGCTTCTGGCTTGCGGCTTCTGGCTTGCGGCTTCTGGCTTGCGGCTTCTGGCTTGCGGCCTCGGGCGTGCGGCGTCGGGCTTGCAGCCTACAGCTTCGGGCTTGCGCCGATGCGCCGTCCGCCTCATTTCGCCAGGCACAAGCCTACGCCAAACGCCAGGCACCAAACGCCACCCATCAATCACAGAGACCCAGCAGAGAACCACCATGAGCAGTCCAGCCACCCTTCCCGATATGTCGCATATGTGGATGCCGTTCACGGCAAACCGCCAGTTCAAGGGACAGCCCCGCCTGCTGACCCAGGCCAAGGGCATGTACTACACCTCGCACGACGGGCGCCGCATTCTGGACGGTACCTCGGGCCTGTGGTGCGTGAACGCCGGCCACGGGCGCGAGGAAATCGTCCAGGCCATCGCACGCCAGGCAGCCGAGCTGGACTATGCGCCCAGCTTCCAGATCGGCCACCCCGACTCGTTTCGCGCCGCCAGCGCCGTGGCCGAGATCATGCCGGCCGGCCTGGATCGCATCTTCTTCACCAATTCGGGCTCCGAATCCGTCGACACCGCACTGAAGATCGCGCTGGCCTACCACCGCGCGCGCGGCGAGGGGCAGCGCACCCGGCTCATCGGGCGCGAACGCGGCTATCACGGCGTGGGCTTCGGCGGCATATCGGTGGGCGGCATTTCCCCCAACCGCAAAGCCTTCTCGGGCGCCCTGCTGCCCAGTGTGGATCACCTGCCCCACACCCACGACCTGGCACACAACGCGAATTCGCGCGGCCAGCCGGAATGGGGCGCGCACCTGGCCGACGAACTCGAGCGCCTGGTCGCGCTGCACGACGCCTCGACCATTGCCGCCGTCATCGTCGAGCCCATGGCCGGCTCGACCGGCGTGCTGATTCCTCCCAAGGGCTACCTGGAACGGCTGCGCGCCATTACCGAAAAATACGGCATTCTGCTGATCTTCGACGAAGTCATCTGCGCCTACGGGCGGCTGGGCGCCCCCACGGCCGCTGCACGCCTCTCGGTGACGCCGGACATCATCACCATGGCCAAGGGCATCAGCAATGCCGCCGTGCCGGCCGGCGCGGTCGCCGTCAAGCGCGCGATCCACGACACCATCGTCGACGCCACCGCCAGCGGCATCGAATTCTTCCACGGCTATACCTATTCGGGCCACCCGCTGGCCACCGCGGCGATCCTGGCCACGCTCGACATCTACAAGCGCGAACAGCTCTTCAAGCGCGCCGCCGACCTGTCCGCGGCTTTCGAGCAGGCCGCCCACCAGCTGGAAGACGCGCCCCACGTGGTCGACGTGCGCAACCTCGGCCTGGTCGCCGGCATCGAGCTGCAGCCGCGCGAAGGCGCCCCGGGCGCCCGCGCCTCCGAGGCTTTCCGCCACTGCTTCGACAAGGGTGTGATGGTGCGCTATACCGGCGACACCCTGGCCATTTCGCCGCCGCTGATCATCGAAGAAGGCCAGATCGCCGAAATCTTCGACACGATCCGGCAGGCGCTGCTGGCAATACAGTAAAGGCCAAAGGGCCGGCCGGCGTGGGGCGGCCGCGGCTTTGCGCACGCAGCCGGCCCACTGACATCCATCCGCACGGGCCCGCCTCGCATCGACACAGGCCCGCCGCCGGCACACGAGCCGCTCGTGGCATGCGGCGGCGCACTGCGCCCGCGCCTCAGGACAGCATATCGGCCCAGATGGCGCGGGCCCAGCTCGCGCCATCTCGCGCCTCGCGCGCGCTGGGTTCGCGCGACACGCCGCCGGCGCCCGGCACGGTGAGCATGGTGCGCTCCTGCGCATCGTAGCGATGCACGGTGGCCACATGCATGGCCAGCTCGGGCGACAAAAAGCTGAAGCAGGTATTGGCATACATCGGCTGGCTGTCTACGGGCCGCCCGGCCTGCAAAGCAATAATGGCCGCCGCGCAGGTCTTGCCATGCTGGCTCGCCATATGTCCCGACTTGGGCATGACGGGCGCGATTTGTATGGCATCGCCCAGCACGTGCACACCCGGCGCCGCCTTCGACTCGAAGCTCAGGAAATCCACCTCGCACCAGCGGCCGTTGGCGGTAGCCAGCCCCGCATCCACCGCCACGTCGCCGGCCCGCATGGGTGGAATCAAGTTGACCACGTCGGCCGCCTCGTGTTCGCCGAACTCGAAGATCACGGCATTGTCGGCCACGTCCACATCCACCGCCTTGAACTCGGGTGTGTACTCGATCATGCCGGGGTAAAGCTCGCGCCAGGCGCGCTTGAACTGCTCGCGTTCGGACGTGACGTCGGCGTTGGCATCGAAGACATGCACCTTGGCGCGCGGCTTGTGCCGCTTGAAATAAGCGGCGGCCAGGCAGGCCCGCTCGTAGGGCGCGGGCGGGCAGCGGTACGGCGCCTCGGGGATGGCGATGATGAAGCGCCCTCCGTCCGGCATGGCCTGCAGCTGGGCGCGCAGCGCCGCCACCTGCGCGCCGCCGCGCCAGGCATGCAGGAAGCGCTCGCGGGCGCGCGCCTCGGCCATGCCGGGTATCTGATCCCACATGAAGTCTATGCCCGGCGCCAGCACCATGCGGTCGTAGCTGATGGTGGCGCCGCCCTCGAGCCGCACACGGCGCGCCGGCGCATCGATATGCCGCACCCGGTCGCGTACGATGCGCACGCCGTCGTGCGCCTGCAGCGCCGCGTAGGACAAGGTGATGTCGGCCATGCTCCAGGCGCCGGCCAGTACCAGATTGGACATGGGCGCCGAGGCGAACTCGGCATGCGGCTCAACCAGCGTAACCTTCAGGCGGCCGCCGCTCCATCTGCGCAGATAGCGCGCGGCCGTGGCGCCGCCATAGCCGCCGCCGACCACCAGCACGTGTCCATCGTCCGCGGCCGCGCGAGCCAGACCGGGCGCGGCCAATGCGGCGCAGGCGCCGCGTAGGAAATTACGCCGCTTCATGGCGCCTCCGGCGCCAGTCCGGCGTACCACTGCGCGATCAGTGCCACCGTTTGCGCATCGTAGCCGCGGGCGATCTGGCCCATCAGATCGCCGGTCGCGGCCTGCGCCGCATAGTCGCGCATGGCCTGCTCGATGCGCTGCGCCGGCATGCCCGCCAGGCGCGGGATCTGCGAGCCGGACACTGGCCGCGCCGCGCCATGGCAAGTGACGCACGTGGCCGCGCGCAACGCGCCCAGCGGCGGCATGTCGATGCCGTTCGCCGCGGCCGCGGACGCGGCGCCCTCGGCCCTGGCCGCCGCCGTGGCAGCGGCTGCCGCCATGGCCGCAGCCAGCAGCATTGCCCGGGCTAGACGCTGCGGGCCATGAGCAGGCGTTCGGCTCTGCATAGATCCTCCGGCGTATTGATGTTGAGGAACATCCCTTCCTGTTCGGGAAAATCGACGGCGATGGCTCCCTGGCCAGCCTGCCACTGCTGCACTTTGCGCCCGCCGCTGCGCAGGAATGCGCGCAGGCCGTCGAGCAGATCCCGGTGCAGCAGCATGCACAGCGGCTGCGGGCCGCCACAGCGCGCATAGGCGAGCCGCGCGGCGGGCGATGCCGCGACAGGCAAACCTGCAGTCCACGATTCTGCGGCGGGCGATTCTGCAGCCGGAGACTCTGTGGCGGCCGAATCCGCGGCGGGCCGATCTACAGCGCCCGATCCCCCTGCACGCGGCGGCGTAGCCGACACGGCATCGGACAGGCGCTGCGCCAAGTCCGGCGGCAGCAGCGGCACGTCTACCGGCAGCACCAGCAGCCAGGGCGTTCGGATACGCGCCAGCGCCCCCGCCACGCCGGCCAAAGGGCCGGGCTGCGGGCCGAATTCGGGGTCGTCGGCCAGCACCGTGCCATAGCGCGCGTAATCGGACGCATTGCGGTTGGCGCTGATCCAGAGCGCCTCGACCCTGGGCCGCAGATAGCGGCAGGCATGCTCGATCAAGGGCGCCCCGGCCAGCTCCACCAGCCCCTTGTCCACGGGCGCAGCGCCGGGCGCACGCATGCGGCTCGCCATACCGCCGGCCAGCACCAGGCCGCTGGTGGCAGCATGCGGCCTCATCCGCCGATGTAGCTCATTTCGATTTTCTTGTGCTGCGCGCCGGCACTGCCGCGCAGCTCGGAATAGCGGTCGTCGCGCCCATGCCAGATGGCTGCGATGCGCTGCGCGAGCTGCTCGTCGGTGGCGCCACCGCGCAACAGCGCACGCAGGTCGTGGCCTTGCGAGGCAAACAGGCACAGGAACAGCTTGCCTTCGGGCGAAAGCCGCAAGCGGGTACAGTCGCCACAGAAGGGCTGCGACACGCTAGTGATGACGCCGATCTCGCCGGCGCCGTCGACATAGCGCCAGCGCCCCGCCACCTCGCCGCGATAGCTGCTGGCCACGGGCTCGATGGGGAACTCGGCGCCTATGGCGTGCAGGATCTCGGCGCCGGTCATGACCTCTTTCATGTTCCAGCCGTTGGTGGCGCCTACGTCCATGAATTCGATGAAACGCAGCACATGCCCGGAATGGCGGAAATGGCGCGCCATGGGCACCACCTGCCCGTGGTTCACGCCCTTGCGCACCACCATATTGATCTTGACCGGCGCCAGCCCCACTCGCGCCGCCTCGTCGATGCCGCGCAATATGGTCTTGACGCTAACCTGGCTGTCGCTCATGCGTTCGAACATTTCGTCGTCGAGCGCATCGAGACTGACCGTGACCCGGCTGAGGCCGGCATCTTTGAGGGCCTGCGCCTTCTTGGCCAGCAGCGTGCCGTTGGTGGTAAGCGTGATGTCGACAGGCTGCCCCTCGGGCGTACGCAGGGGAGCCAACATGGCGACCAGGATTTCGAGATTCTTGCGCACCAGCGGCTCGCCGCCCGTCAGGCGGATCTTGCGCACGCCCAGATCGACGCCGATGCGCGCCACGCGGGCGATTTCTTCGAAGGTAAGCAGCGCCGCATGCGGCATGAAGCTGTAGTTGCCGTCGAAAATCTCGCGCGGCATGCAGTAAGTGCAACGGAAATTGCAGCGGTCGGTAACTGAAATGCGCAGGTCGCGCAAAGGCCGATGCCGCGTATCGAGCAAGGCTTCCCCCGGCCGCGCGTCGGCCGTGCGCGGCGCGGGCGCAGCTTGTTTGGCAAGGAACACAACTTTGCTCATGCGACTATCATAAACCACTTGTAGCGGGCTTTTTCAGAGCCTGCCAGGATTCGCCCAAGGCCTCTTCCAGGGTCTGCACTTGGCCCATCAGCGTCGCATCGTAGCCCACCAGCTCGGCGACATAGTTCTGGTATTGCAAGCCGCACATCAGGCTCAGCAGGCGCTCCATGGCCGGCGTGCCCAGGCTGTCGCGATGCACCGCAAAGAAGTAGCGTTCTTTGACCAGCGGGATGAACGCCAGGCCGCAGCGCCAGGCTGCGGTCTCGACGCCGATACCGGCGTCGGCCATGCCGCTGGCGATATGCGCGGCTATGGCCATGTGCGTGAATTCGCTGCTGTCGTAGCCCTGGATCTGCGACGACTCGATGCCCAGCCGCGCCAGCATCAGGCCCACCAGATAGCGTGTGCTGGAGCCGATCTGTCGATTGACGAAACGCACCTCCGGATTGAGCAGGTCGGCAACGCCGCGTATGCGCTTCGGATTGTCGGGCTGCACAAACAAGCCGGTATTGCGTACGGCCAAATGAATCAGACAATGCCTGGAGGGATCCAGCCACTGGCTGTAGCGCTGCAGGATGGGCAGTTCGAAGTCGCCCACCGGCAACTGGAAGCCCGCCAGATCGCATTCGCGCCGATCGAGCGAGGCCAAGGCCTCGATGGCCGTGCGGTAGCGCAGTTCCAGCGGCGACATGTGCATGCCATTGGCCAGGCGCATCAAACCCTCGACCGCGAAGCCGTGGCTGGCGTGCAGCCGCAGATGCGGCTGGCTTTCGGGATACAGGCGCCCCAATTCTTCTTCCAGTTCCGAAGCCATGCTTTCGAGCGTGGGCATGAGGCGCGCGTCGACGCGCCGATTGGCCCACAGCAGGCGCTGGCCGAACAAGGTCAGGCGCGTGCCCTGGCGCCGGCGGGTCTCGAGCAGCTCGGCGCCGAACTCCTGTTCGGCATTGCGCAAGATGCCCCAGGCATGACGATAGGACAGCCCGCAGGCCTTGCAGGCACCGGCGATATGGCCCACGGCATCGATGGCGGCAAGCAGCCGCAGCACCTCGCCCAGAGCCAGAATTTCCCCCGTGGGCTTCTCCAGCAGCCACTCCGAACTCAGCCGTGCCTTGAATTTATATGTCATTTATTTCCTATTGAAAAAGCACACGGTCAGAGTAGGATTAGCGCAAAAGCGCAGTTTTAATATGTAATTAATAACATAATAAGTGGGTTTTTTGCAGCCCGCCCGGCATCACCCTACGGAGGACAAGGCCATGCACACCTCACCTGACCATTCCATGGCGGCGCCGCCCGAAGACACCGTACGGCGGGTCGCGCTGCAGGCACTGCAGCGCTACGAGGGCCAGCAGGGCAATCTGCTGCCGGTGCTGCATGCCGTCCAGGAAATGCTGGGCTACATACCGCCCTCGGCGGTACCCGTGCTGGCCGAAGCCATGCAGCTCTCGCGCGCCGAAATCCATGGCGTCATCAGCTTCTACGCCCATCTGCGCGACAAACCCGCCGGCAAGGTCGTGCTCGAGATCTGTCGTGCCGAGGCCTGTCAGGCCATGGGCGGCGAACGCCTGGCCGAACACGCGCGCCACAGCCTGGGCTGTGACTTCCACGCCACCACCGCCGACGGCCGCGTCACGCTCGAGCCGGTCTATTGCCTGGGCCTGTGCGCCCAGTCGCCTTCGGTGATGATCGACGGCCGCCCCCATGCGCGCATGACCGCCGACAAACTCGACGCGCTGCTCCAGGAAAAGGGGGTGCAGCTATGAATACCCCTGTGCGTATTTTTGTGCCGCGCGACAGCGCCGCCCTGGCGGTGGGCGCCGACGCCGTGGTCGAGGCCATCGCCCGCGAGGCCGCGGCGCGCGGCGCCGACGTGCAGATCGTGCGCAACGGTTCGCGCGGCCTGCTCTGGCTGGAGCCGCTGGTGGAAGTCGAAACGCCGGCCGGGCGCTGCGCCTATGGGCCGGTGGCCGCCGGCGATGTGGGCAAGCTGTTCGAGGCCGGCTGGCTCGAAGGCAAGCCGCATCCGCTGGCTCATGGCCTGACCGAAGCAATCCCCTACCTGCAGAAACAAGAGCGCCTGACCTTCGCGCGTGTCGGCATCACCGACCCTGTCAGCGTCGCCGACTACCGCGCCCACGGCGGCTTGGCGGGGCTCGAGCGTGCCCTGGGCATGCAGCCGGCGGCCATCGTCGAAGAAGTCGTGCAATCCGGCCTGCGCGGCCGCGGCGGCGCGGCCTTTCCCACCGGCATCAAATGGAAAACGGTGCTCGCCACCGAGGCGCCGCAGAAGTACATTGTCTGCAACGCCGACGAAGGCGACTCGGGCACGTTCTCCGACCGCATGCTCATGGAAGGCGACCCCTACGCGCTGATCGAAGGCATGGCCATCGCCGGGCTGGCCACCGGCGCCACCTACGGCTATATCTACGTCCGCTCCGAATACCCCTACGCCATCGCCACCCTGCAGCAGGCCATCGCGGCGGCCCGCGCCGATGGCTGGCTCGGGCTCGACATCCAGGGCAGCGGCCGCGCCTTCGACCTTGAAGTGCGCAAGGCCGCCGGCGCCTATATCTGCGGCGAAGAAACCTCTTTGCTCGAAAGCCTGGAAGGCAAGCGCGCCGTGGTGCGCGCCAAGCCGCCGCTGCCCGCCGTCAAGGGTCTGTTCGGCAAGCCCACGGTCATCAACAACGTGATCTCGCTGGCCTCGGTGCCCATCATCCTGGCGCGCGGCGCGGCGTTCTACCGCGACTACGGCATGGGCCGTTCGCGCGGCACCCTGCCCTTCCAGCTGGCGGGCAACATCAAGCACGGCGGCCTGGTCGAAAAAGCCTTCGGCCTGAGCCTGCGCGAACTGCTGTACGACTACGGCGGCGGCAGCGCCTCGGGGCGCCCGCTGCGCGCGGTGCAGGTAGGCGGCCCGCTGGGCGCCTACCTGCCCGAATCGCAATGGGACACGCCGCTGGACTACGAAGCCTATATCGGCATCTCGGCCATGCTGGGCCACGGCGGCCTGGTGGCCTTCGACGACACCGTCGACATGGCGCACATGGCCCGCTACGCCATGGAATTCTGCGCCATCGAATCCTGCGGCAAATGCACACCCTGTAGGGTCGGCGCCGTGCGCGGCGCCGAAGTGGTCGAGCGCATCATCCGCAACGAACAGCGCGAACAGCAGGTAGAGCTGCTGCGCGACCTGTGCGACACGATGCTGGGCGGTTCGCTCTGTGCGCTGGGCGGCATGACGCCCTACCCCGTGCTGTCGGCACTGGAACATTTCCCCGAAGACTTCGGCCTGCCTTCTCCCGGCACTGCCGCCCGCAAAGCCGCCTGAACCTGGAGCCCGCCATGCTAGAAACCGTAGTCAAACGCGACCGGGATTTCGGCACCCCTGCCGCCATCAGCACCGAGCTGGTGCGCCTGACCATAGACGGCCAGGAAGTCGAAGTTCCCGCCGGCACGTCCATCATGCGCGCCGCGGCCGAAACCGGCATCAACATCCCGAAGCTGTGCGCCACCGACAGCCTCGAGGCCTTCGGCTCCTGCCGCCTGTGCCTGGTGGAAATCAAGGGGCGGCGCGGCTACCCGGCCTCGTGCACCACGCCGGTGGAAGCCGGCATGGTGGTCTACACCGAAACGCCCAAGCTGCACGAATTGCGCCGCGGCGTCATGGAACTGTATATATCCGACCATCCGCTGGACTGCCTGACCTGCCCCGCCAATGGCGACTGCGAACTGCAGGACATGGCCGGCGTGGTGGGGCTGCGCAATGTGCGCTACGGCTATGAAGGCGCCAACCACCTGAACGACACAACCGACGCCTCCAACCCCTATTTCAGCTACGACCCGTCCAAGTGCATCGTCTGCAACCGCTGCGTGCGCGCCTGCGACGAAACCCAGGGCACCTTCGCACTGACCGTCGACGGCCGCGGCTTCGCCTCGCGCATCGTGGCCGGCCAGAACGACTCCTTCCTGGCCAGCGACTGCGTGTCCTGCGGCGCCTGCGTACAGGCCTGTCCGACCTCGTCGCTGACGGAAAAATCCGTCATCGACATGGGCCAGGCCGAACATTCCGTCATCACCACCTGCGCCTATTGCGGCGTGGGCTGCGCCTTCAAGGCCGAAATGAAAGGCCAGGAAGTGGTGCGCATGGTGCCCTGGAAGGACGGCAAGGCCAATCGCGGCCACTCTTGCGTCAAGGGGCGCTTCGCCTGGGGCTACGCCACGCACAAAGACCGCATCACCACGCCCATGATCCGCGCCAGCATCAGCGAGCCCTGGCGCGAGGTCAGCTGGGAAGAAGCCATCGCCTACGCGGCCTCGGAAATCAAGCGCATCCAGGCCAAGTACGGACGCGACTCGGTCGGCGGCATTACCTCTTCGCGCTGCACCAACGAAGAAACCTGGCTGGTGCAGAAGATGGTGCGCGCCGGCTTCGGCACCAACAACGTCGATACCTGCGCGCGCGTCTGCCACTCGCCCACCGGCTATGGCCTGAAGACCACCCTAGGCGAATCGGCCGGCACGCAAACCTTCGACTCGGTGATGCACACCGACGTCGCCATCATCATCGGCGCCAACCCCAGCGCCGCGCACCCGGTATTCGCGTCGCGGCTCAAGCGCCGCCTGCGCCAGGGCGCCAAACTGATCGTCATCGACCCGCGCCGCATCGAACTGGTCGACGCGCCCCACGTCAAGGCTGCCTACCACCTGCCGGCACTGCCCGGCACCAACGTGGCCATCCTCAATGCGCTGTCGCACGTCGTCGCCACTGAAGGCCTGATCGACGAAGCATTCGTGGCGGCCCGCTGCGAGGCCAAGGCCTTCGAACAATGGCGCGACTTCGTCTCGCTGCCCGAGAACTCTCCGGAAGAGCTTGAAAAAGTCACTGGCGTACCCGCGGCCGACGTGCGCGGCGCGGCGCGGCTCTATGCCACCGGCGGCAACGGCGCCTTCTTCTACGGTCTGGGCGTCACCGAGCACAGCCAGGGGTCGACGGCGGTCATGGCCATCGCCAACCTAGCCATGGCCACCGGCAATATGGGTCGCGAAGGGGTCGGCGTGAATCCGATGCGCGGCCAGAACAATGTGCAGGGCTCCTGCGACATGGGTTCCTTCCCGCACGAGCTGCCGGGCTACCGCCACATTTCCGACGACAAGGTGCGCCACGAATTCGAGCTCGACTGGGGCGTCACGCTGCAGCCCGAACCAGGCCTGCGCCTGCCGAACATGTTCGACGCCGCCATCGACGGCAGCTTCAAGGGCCTGTACTGCCAGGGCGAGGACGTGGTGCAGTCCGACCCCGACACGCAGCACGTGGCGCAGGCGCTGGCCAGCATGGAATGCATCATCATGCAGGACATGTTCCTGAACGAGACCGCCAAGTACGCCCACGTGTTCCTGCCCGGCTCGTCCTTCATGGAAAAAGACGGCACCTTCACCAATGCCGAGCGGCGCATCTCGCGGGTGCGGCAGATCATGGAACCCAAAAGCGGCTATGCCGACTGGGAAATCACCTGCCTGCTCTCGAACGCGCTGGGCTATCCCATGAACTACACGCACGCCAGCGAAATCATGGACGAGATCGCGCGGCTGACGCCGACCTTCTCGGGCGTGTCCTTCGCGCGCATCGAGGAACTGGGCGGCAGCGTGCAGTGGCCCTGCAACGCCGAAGCGCCGGAAGGTACACCCATCATGCACGTGGGTGAATTCGTGCGCGGCAAGGGCCGCTTCATGATCACCAAGTACGTGCCCAGCGAAGAACGCAGCACGCGCAAGTTCCCGCTGCTGCTGACCACCGGCCGCATCCTGTCCCAATACAACGTGGGCGCACAAACGCGCCGTACCCCGAACGTGGCCTGGCACAGCGAAGACCTGCTCGAGATCCACCCGCACGACGCGGAAGACCGCGGCATCGAGGCGGGCGACTGGGTGGCGGTGCAAAGCCGTGCCGGCGAAACCGTGCTGCGCGCCGATGTCACCGAACGCGTGCAGCCGGGCGTGCTCTACACCACCTTCCACTTCCCCGAATCGGGCGCCAACGTGGTCACCACCGACAGTGTCGACTGGGCCACCGGCTGCCCCGAATACAAGGTCACGGCGGTACAGGCGCGGCGCGTCACGCAGCCGTCCGAATGGCAGGCGAAGTGGTCGCGCTTCAGCGAAGTCCAGGAAAAACTGCTGCGCCAGCGCAAGTGTGCCGACGACGATGCCGCCGACGCGCCCAAGACGCCGGACAAAGCCAGCGTTGCCCACTAAGCCCGTCGCCCGCGAACCCGCGGCAACGCACATGAAGCCACCGGACATCGCCATGCAGGAACCCGACCCGCTGCTCGCCGGCGGGCAGGGAGCCTGCCGATCGCACCTGGTGCTGCGTGTCGACGCGCAGCGCGGCACGCAGCGCGAAGCCGATCTGCTGGCCGAAGAAACCGCTGTCGCGCTCGAATACAACGGCATCAGCCACGCCACGCTGCTGGCCTCGCCCTGCGATCTGGAAGACCTGGCCTACGGTTTTTCGTACACCGAGGGCATCATCCGCGGGCCGCATGACATGCGCGACGTGGAACTGGTCGAGCGCGGCAACGGCCTGGTGCTGCAGATGCAGATCGCCAGCGCCTGCCTCGACCAGCTCAAGCGCCGGCGCCGCAGCCTGGCCGGGCGCAGCGGCTGCGGGCTGTGCGGCATCGAAAGCCTGGACGAAGTGCGGCGCGACCTGCCGCCGCTGGCGCCGCGCGGCACTCGGGTCGCGGCCTCGGCGGTCGTCACCGCGGTGGCCGAGCTGCGCGGCATGCAGGCCCTGCATGCCGCCACCGGCGCCACGCATGCCGCGGGCTGGGCCGATGCCGCGGGCAAGATCATGCTGGTGCGCGAAGACGTCGGACGGCACAACGCCCTGGACAAGCTCATCGGACACCTGCTGCGCAATGCTGTGGAAACGGCTGATGGCATTGCGGTGGTGTCCAGCCGGGCCAGCTTCGAAATGGTGGAAAAATCCGCCGCCGCCGGCATCTCGGTGCTGGCGGCCGTATCCGCCGCCACGTCCTACGCCACGCGCACCGCGGAAGAACTCAATGTCATGCTGGCCGGCTTCACCCGTGGCCGGCAATTCACCGTCTACAGCCATCCCGAATACCTCAACCGCGAGGGAGATCCGTCCAGATGAATCTGAATCACTTGATCCGCATGGCCAACAGCATCGGCGACTTTTTCGAGGCGATGCCCGACCGCGCCGAGGGCCTCGAAGGCATCGCCAACCATATCCAGAAATTCTGGGAGCCGCGCATGCGCACCGACTTGCTCGACTTCCTCGACCAGCACCCCGACGGCCGCGCGCCCGACGTAGGGCTGTCGGCCATCGTGCTGCAAGCCATCAACCAGGATCGCGAGCGGCTGCGGCCCAAGGCTGCCGCCTGATACCCGCCGCACTCCGTACCCTGCCCCTTTGCTTCAAACCAACCATCCGGGAGGCTCAAACCCAAGTTCCAACTGCCCCACTCGTCTTATAACTATTAGCTATGACTACCTATTGCCTTATTGTTATTGACCACCCGGTGCTCCACGATACCGCAAAGCTAGCCACAAGGAGACAGACAATATGAGCGTGCTCAGCCCATCAGAACATGGATTTTTCAGCAAGGAACGCATTACTGCCCGCCCCGGATTCAACCGCTGGATGATTCCGCCCGCCGCCCTGGCCGTGCATCTTTGCATCGGACAGGCCTACGCATTTTCCGTCTTCAACAAGCCGATGACCCAGCTCCTCGGCATTACCAAATCGGCTCCCGGCGACTGGTCGCTGGCCTCGCTGGGCTGGATCTTCAGCCTGGCCATCACCTTCCTGGGCCTGTCGGCGGCCTTCGCCGGCAAATGGCTGGAAGATGTGGGCCCGCGCAAGGCCATGTTCACCGCGGCCTGCTGCTTCGGCGGCGGCTTCCTGATCGGCGCCATAGGCATATCACTGCACCAGCTATGGCTGGTATATCTAGGCTACGGCATCATAGGCGGCATAGGGCTGGGCATAGGCTACGTGTCGCCGGTATCCACGCTGATCAAGTGGTTCCCGGACAAGCGCGGCATGGCCACCGGCATGGCCATCATGGGCTTCGGCGGCGGCGCCTTCATCGCCTCGCCGCTCTCGGTCGCACTCATGAACCACTTCCATACCGCGACGTCGGTCGGGGTGGCGCAGACCTTCATCTTCCTGGGCGTGGTCTATTTCATTTCGATGAACATCGGCGCCTTCGCGATCCGCATTCCCGCGCCCGGCTGGAAGCCCGAAGGCTGGACGCCGCCGGCCACGCAAAACGCCATGATCACCAAGAACCACGTGCACATCGACCAGGCCCTGAAGACGCCGCAATTCTGGCTGGTGTGGTGGGCGCTGTGCCTGAACGTCACGGGCGGCATCGGCGTGATCGGCCAGGCCTCGGTGATGATCCAGGAAAGTTTCAAGGGTGCGGTCACGCCCGCCGCCGCGGCCGGCTTCGTCGGCCTGCTGTCGCTGTTCAACATGCTGGGGCGCTTCTTCTGGTCGTCGGCCTCGGACTACGTCGGGCGCAAGAACACCTACTACATATTCCTGGCGCTGGGCGCGGTGCTGTACTTCCTGGTGCCGGGCATGGGCGCGGCGGGCAATGTGGCGCTGTTCGTGCTGTTCTACGTGATCATCATCTCGATGTACGGCGGCGGCTTCTCGACGGTGCCAGCCTACCTCGCCGACTTGTTCGGAACGCGCTACGTGGGCGGCATACACGGCCGGCTGCTGACCGCGTGGGCGGCGGGCGGCATCTTCGGCCCCGTGCTGGTGAACTACATACGCCAATACCAGGTGGCGCACGGCGTGCCGGCATCGCAGGCCTATACCGACACCATGCACATCATGGCGGTATTGCTGATCATAGGCTTCATCTGCAACTTCTTTGTACGCCCCGTCGCATCGCACCACCACATGAGCAGCGAAGAGCTGGCCATGGATATTCAACCGGCCATGGCCACCAAATAAACGGAGACTTCGCATGAACGACCTGACCCAACAGAGCAAGCCGACCTCTCCGCTGCTGCTGATCGTCTTCTGGCTGTACGTCGGCATCCCGCTGGTCATCGGCATCTACCAGACACTGCTCAAGGCCGCTGCATTGTTCAAATAAGCATCCGTACTGGAAGAAGCCTCCGTGTTGGCCGGACTCCGGCCTGCCGGACTGCTGCGCCCCCTGGGAGGGGGGCGCTTTTTTTATCTTGGGTAGCGCTTTTCCCTTGGGCAGGCTTTTTCCTCGGGCAGGCTTTCACCCCCCGGCAGGCTTTCACCTCGGACAGGCTTTTGTCTTGGGAAGCATTTTTGTCCTGGGAAAAGTTTTTCCTAGGAGGCGCCTTTGTGCTGGGAAGAGCTGTTCTTGGGAAGAACAAGACAAACCGGCGTCCCTGTACGGGTCGCGCCTCGAGCGCCCAGCAAAAACGCCGGATGATTTCCGGCGTTTTTGCTGGGTTGTCTAGCTGGGTTGTCTAGCTGGGTTGTTCAGCCGAGTTGTGCCCGGCGCGCTGTTTTGTCGCGCTGTATGCCGGTGATGCAGCTACGCCTATAAAACGTAACCCCTTGCCGGCGCCATCTGCAGGCGCCGCCGGCTGGCGCCGGCCCTATTCGGATTCCTTGACCCGATACACCAGCACCGCGGTCTTGGCCAGGCCCAGAACCTTGACCGTGACGCTGCCCAGCAACAGGCGCGACAGGCCGCTGCGGCCATGGCTGCCTATGAAGATGAGATCGCACTTCTCGTCTTCGGCGGCCTGCACCAGACCATCGGCCACGTTGAAATTCGACACGGCCTTGCCGGAAGCCTTGACCCCCGCCGTCGCGGCGCGGTCGAGTACCGACTTGAGGTACTTCTGGGCCTGCTCGGTAGCGGTCTTTTCGTAGTCTTCGTCGGTAATGGCATAGGCGGCAGCCATGCCGTCGAAGCCCACCGTCGCCGCAAAAGGCTGCGTGACGTACAGAGCCACGACTTCCGCGCCGATCTGGCGCGCGAAGCATACGCCCTTGTTCGCGGCCTGTGCCGACAGGGCGGAACCATCGGTGGGAATCAATATCTTCTTGAACATGGCATCTGACTCCAAGTTTGATTTCTCCTATGCTAAACCATAAATTGTAAAAAAATAAAGCTGCCGCGCCTAGGGTTTGCGCTACTCTAGGTTACAGGATCCGGCACCCCTTCTGGGTAACTCTTGGCAAATTCGGCGCCCGCGCCGCCCGCAAGCCACGTCGGCGCCCGTGCGCCGAGCGCAACCCGCCGACACGACGCCGGGGAATTGCAGCCCGGGCTCAGGCACCCGTGGCGGCGCGATACAAATTGGCGCAGCGGGTGCCGGTGCGGCAATAGGCCAACACCGGCGCCGGCAAGGCCTTGAGCAGCTCGGCGAAACGCTCTACGTCGGCGGCCGTCATGGCGCCGCTTACCACGGGTTGGTATTCGACTTTCAGGCCCGCCTGGGCCGCCGCAGCCATCACGTCGGCAGCCAGCGGCTGATCGGGGCCGCCCTCGTGATCGGGGCGATTGATGATGACGCTCTTGAACCCCGCGGCCGCCACGGCCGCCATATCCTCGGGCGCAAGCTGCGGTGCCACCGCGAAGGAATCCGTCAAGGCGTTGACAGGCACAGACATGTTTTTCTCCTTGGAGCGATCTATACTTTGGAGCCTAATCGTAACCCCAAATCGTACCCCCAAGCCCCGCCCCGAAAACAACATGATTCCCGGCGCCATCAAGCAGACAGCCCCGCACGGTTCCGAGCCCCTGGCCGGCCTGCGCATCCGCGACGCCGGCACCGAGGACATGGCTGCGGTGCAAGCCATATACGCGCAGCACGTGCTGCGCAGCTCGGCCACTTTCGAGGAAGTGCCGCCCGCGCTGCACGAGATGCGGGCGCGCCGCGAACACGTGCTGCAGCAGGGTCTGCCCTACCTGGTGGCGGCGCTGGGAGGCGAGATCGCCGGCTACTGCTACGCGTCGGCCTACCGGCCGCGGGTGGCCTACCGCCACACGATAGAAGACTCCATCTACCTGGCCGACGGCCGCGCCGGCATGGGCCTGGGCAAGGCCTTGCTGTCGGCCTTGCTGGCGCGCTGCGAGCAAGGCCCCTGGCGGCAGATGATCGCCGTCATAGGCGGCACCAACAACTCCGCCTCCATCGCCCTGCACCGCAGCCTGGGCTTCAAGCACGTAGGCACACAACCGTCCATCGGCTTCAAGTTCAACCAGTGGATAGATGTCGTGCTGATGCAGCGCGCCCTGGGCGAAGGCGATGCCACGCTGCCCACGGCAAGCCGCCGCTAGGTTCCGTTGACGCTAAGTCCTGTTGACGGCTAAAAGGAGCACCTCTTTCAGCCTCGACAGG
Organism: Candidimonas nitroreducens; assembly: GCF_002209565.1. Lineage (GTDB taxonomy): Bacteria > Pseudomonadota > Gammaproteobacteria > Burkholderiales > Burkholderiaceae_B > Candidimonas > Candidimonas nitroreducens. Next base: position 264,086 of record NZ_NJIH01000008.1, on the reverse strand, counting down.
CCCTCGGGCACTGTCAGATCAGGCCCTTATTCCATTTCCAAATCAATCGTGAACGCGAAAGCGAAGCGCAGACAGTACACCTAGTACGGCAAGCGAAGCTGACAAAGTGCACGGTTAATTTGGAAATGGAATTACACCCCTCGAGGCATTGCTACAGACAAGTACCGCGGAAAACCTCTAAGCATTTGAGCCTAAATTGCCCTAGCGCAGTTCCAGGCCGGCGGCAGCCAGCCAGCCCGGCATTTCGTCACTCGCCAGCACCCGGAATTCCGCCGTGCGCTGCGCACCCAGGCCGTCGCCCTCGCAGGCGCGGGCCGCCGGATGGCACATGAGCAGGTCGGCATCGTGCGCGTGCTTCAGCCAGTGCCGCAGCAGCGTGCGGTAGGCGGGCTCGCCCCCCTGGAATCCGTATACGCCCAGGAAACCCGGGTTCAGCCTGTAGCCCAAGCGGCGTGCCATGCGCGCAAACCGATGCGCACCCAGCAGCTCTATGACGCCGGCCTTGAACACCAGGGCAAGCGGCCCGGCGCCGCCGCGCCGCATGGCGGTATAGCGCAGCCAGGGACGCCCAGTATAGGGGTTCTCAATATCGGGGCTCTCGGCATAGGAACGCCCTGCATAGGAGCGCCCAGTCTTGGATCTCCCGGGCGCATAGCGCCGTTCCAGTTCGGCCAGCAATACGCTGCGCAGCTGCGGCAGCTGGTGCACATGCTGGTGGCCGTCGACGAAATCAGGCGCGCGGCCCATGGCGTCCTCGAAATCGTCGAGCTGCCGCGCGACCTGGGCGCGCAGCACGGCCTGGTCGAGCCGGCGCAGATAGGCCAGGGCAATGAGCCGCGACAGCGGCAGGTACAGGCCGTGGGCATCGCCCAGCGCTTCGGTAAAATTCAGGTGCAGCCCGGTCTGCAGCCCCGACGCGGCCAGCGCCGCCGCATCGGCGCGGAAGTGCGGCGCGCCGCTCATGCAACTGGTGGCGCTAAGGCGGCCCAGGTCGGCCAAGCGCAGCACCGCCTCGTTGACACCCGGATTCATGCCAAAATCGTCGGCGCAGATCACAATGCTTTTTTTTGCCACTTCTATCACACCGTCTAGCCTCTGGAAATCACCCCATGCGTAAACTCATCCGGCAACTGGGCTGCTTTGTTGCCGTGGGCTGCGCCGCCGCCGCCACGCACTGGCTGGTGGCAGTGCTGGCCGTACGCCTGGCGGGCTACCCGCCGCTGGTAGCCAATGTGGTGGGCTGGCTCATCGCATTCTGCGTATCGTTCGCGGGCCACTATCGCTATACGTTCCGCCACCAGCGCGCGCCATTGCTGCGGGCCGCCGGCCGCTTCTTCCTGGTGTCGGCGCTGGGCTTCTGCGTCAACGAGCTGGCCTATGCCTACCTGCTGCACGCCACGACCATACGCTACGACGTACTGCTGGCGCTGATTTTAATAGGCATTGCCGCGGGCACCTTCATTCTGGGGCGCTTCTGGGCGTTCCGTCACAGAACCTGAGCGCCGGCCCCGGCTCAACGCGCCAGACGCGCAGCTTGCGGTCGGCGGCATAAGGGGTCATGGCCGCCACGAACGGAAAGTCGTGGAAGCTGTTGCGGTCGCCCACCAGCCAGATCACGTGGGTGCGCGCGCTGCACAGCTGCTGCACCAGCGCGGCCGGTCGCACCAGCGTGCGCGCCGCCGCATCCGGCTCGAACTGGCCGGCATCGTAGAGTTCCTTGCGCCAGTTGTCCTCGGTCTTGATCGATGGATCGTCCCAGTCCGACACCACATAGGCCGGCCGCCCCGCGCGCAGATAGAAGTCCAGGTCGTAGCGATAGCGGCCCAGCATGACCACCTGGTCGCCCGGCTGGAACTGGGCGCGCATGGCCAGCGCCAGCGGCTTGGAGCTGGGCTGCGGCGCCACCACCAGGGCCAGCACGGCCACCAGGCACAGGCCGATCGACACCAGGGTATAGATCGAGAACGTGGCCAGCGCCTTGCTCTCGCCGGCGCGCATGCGCAGCTCGAAAGGCTCGCTCAGGAAAAATGCGAAGGGCACGAGCAGCGGCAGAATGTACCCCACCAGCTTGGAGCTGGGTATGGAAAAGAAGATCAGCACCACCAGCAACCACGACAGCATCAGGCCGCGCAGCGCGGCGCGCTCGGGGTTGCGCCAGTAGGCGGGGCGCGCCGCGCGCCACACCTGTATGGACCAGGGCAGGCTCAACACCAGCAGCACGGGCACGTAGAACCAGAACGGATAGGGGTTGTTGAAGCCCGACTCCAGGAAACGCTTGAAATGCTGGTAAACGATGTAATAGTCGAAAAAGCCCGAATAACGCCACTGCATGGCAATCATCCAAGGCAGCGACACCAGCAGGAACACCGCTATGGCCGGCACATAGAACATGCGCAGCAGGACATCGACGCGCCTGCGTCCCAGCAGCCAGAAGACGATGATCGCACCCGGCAGCACTATGCCTATCAGGCCCTTGGCGAGAAAGCCCAGGCCTGCCGCGGCATAAGCCAGCGTCAGCATGCCGCGGTAAGCGCGGCCCGCCTCGATGCGGAATGCGGCATCGGCCGCCAGCACCACCGTGGCGGTGATCATCGCCGCCACCGTCATGTCGAGATTGGCGTACTGCCCGCCGCCGAACAGGAAGGGCTGGGTGGCCAGTACGACGGCGGCCAGGGCGGCCAGGCGCTGGCTCGCGTACTTGCGCAGGAACCAGAATGCCAAGCCGACAATCAGGGCCGCGGCCAGCACCGAACTCATGCGCGCCGCCCACGCATTGGCGCCGAACAGCTTTAGCGATGCAGCCGTAATCCAATAGAACAGCGGTGGCTTGTGGAAGAACGGCAGCCCGTCCAGGCGCGGCACCGACCACTCGCCCCGCTTGAGCATTTCCCATGCCACACCCACATAACGGCCTTCGTCGGGGATGAGGAGCGGGCGCGTCCAGGTCGTAGCCGCCAGCCACACGAACGTGCCCAGGGCGCACAAGCAGGCCGAGCGCAGCCCCAGCACCTTGGCGAGCAAGGCGGTATAGCGTTGCATCAGATTCTTCATGGCCGGCAATCCCTTTGCGGCTCGCCCACGCTCAGGCCCGCCCTTCGTCTTCGGCCGGCAGCCGGGCACCGGCATGCATCGTACCGAGCTGCGCGGCCGGATCCGCATCCAGCCCCAGCCCCAGGCGCTTGCGGCTCAGGTACACCGGACGGCTCTTGACCTCGCCAAAGATGCGGGCCACGTACTCGCCCAGAACGCCGATGGAAAGCAGATTGACGCCGGCAAAGAACAGCACCACGGTAATCAACGTAGTCCAGCCTTGCACCGGATCGCCGTACAGGATGTGGTTGACGACGATATACAGCCCGTAGATAAAAGAAAGTATAGACAAAGTAGCGCCAGATACGCTCAGCAGGCGCAGCGGCCAGGTCGTGAAAGCCGTAATGCCGTCGATGGCGAAACGGAACAGCTTCAAGGGCTTGAAGCGGCTGGTGCCGTGCAGGCGCTCCGGCGGCGAATAATACAGCGGCTCGGAACGGAAACCCACCCAGGCGAACAAACCCTTCATGAAGCGGTTGCGCTCGGGCAGCAGGGCCAGCGCATCTACCACGACGCGATCCATCAAGCGGAAATCGCCCGCGTTCTCAGGCACCTTCAGTCCGCCCGAGGTGCGCATCATCTGGTAGAACAGCTTGGTGCCCAGGCGCTTGAAAACCGATTCGTCGCTGCGCGTGGCGCGCACCGCATAGACCATTTCCACACCCTGCCGCCAGCGCTCGAGCATGGTGGGGATCAGCGACGGCGGGTGCTGCAGGTCGGCGTCCATGCATACCACCACCTGGCCGCGCGAGGCGTCCAGGCCCGCGCTCAGCGCGGCCTCTTTGCCGAAGTTGCGCGACAACTGCAAATACACCAGTTGCGGATGCTGTTGCGCCCAGCGCGCCATGGCCAGCGGCGTGCCGTCGGTGCTGCCGTCGTCCACGACGATGATCTCGAACGGGCAGCCCAGGCTTTCCAGCACCGCGAACAGCGAAGGCAGCAACACATTCAGGTTGGCTTCTTCGTTGAGGCAGGGAACCACGCAGGAAATCGACGAAAGCTGCGGCATATTCTTGGACAGGATTTTGGGACGTAGCGGGCGGCGGAAAAAGGACGGCGCAGGCACGCGGCGACCCGCCATATATATGCAATGGCGGCGGCACAAGCCCTCCCCGCGGTGCGATCCCGGCCTTTATAGCATGTCGGGCGGCGCCGCGGTGTGCGCGCAACACACGCCGGCACGCCGATTGACGCGGCTGGCTGCCGGGATATAAGATTCATATTAAATATATCTTTAACGCGCAGCCGGAACAGCCGGCGGCGCCCTCCCCTGCGCACACACCGGAGCACCCCGCATGGCAACTGCCGACCTCTGTACTGAAGAAGAAATCGCTACCCTGGTCTATGGCTTTTACGACAAGGTGCGCGCCGATCCGGTGCTCGGCCCCATCTTCGATACCCACGTCGACGACTGGGGCACCCATCTGGCAAAGATGTGCAGTTTCTGGTCGTCGCTGCTGCTGGGCTCGGGCACTTATCGCGGCGCCCCCATGCCCACCCACATTGCACTGCCCGGCCTGCAGGCGCCGATGTTCGGGCAGTGGCTGGCGCTGTTCCACCAGACCACCGCGGCCCTGCCCAACCGTCCTTTTGCCGAACGCGCCGACGAGTTCGCGCAGCGCATCGCCCGCAGCCTCTGGTTCGGCTATCAGCTGAACAATCACCCCGACCGGGCGCCTACCGAGATCGTCCATGCCTGAATTGTTGGCCATCGAAGAGCCGGCCCCTTCGCGGCCGCGTCCCAGCCTGCACGCCTTTCTGTCGCTGGGGTTCCGTCCGCTGTACATTGCCGGCACCGCCTGGGCCGTCATCGCCGTGGCCATATGGATCTTCACCCCGGCCCTCATAGGCGCGCCGCTGTCCGGCGTCGCCTGGCATGCGCACGAAATGCTGTGGGGCTTCATCGCCACCATCGCCGTGGCCTTCCTGCTGACGGCCAGCGCCAACTGGACGGGCATCAATCCGCTGCACGGCACGGGCCTGGGCGTGCTCTGCCTGCTGTGGCTGGCGGCCCGCCTGGCCTATCTGTTCGGCGGCACGGGCGGCTTCTGGCTGGCTGCCGCCTGCGAATCGGCATTCTTCCTGGGCGCCGCACTGGCTCTGCTGCGCGTCATGCACAAGGCGCACAGCCGGCGCAACTACGGCATACCCTGGCTGATTCTGGGCCTGGGCGCGGCCAACCTGCTCTACCTGCAGGCGGCTCTGCGCGGCGACTACGCGGCCCTGATCCAGCGCTTCGACCTGGGGCTGCTATGCATGGCCGTGATCGCGCTGCTGATCGCCCGCCGCGTCATTCCGTTTTTCGCCATGCGCGCCGTAACCGGGCTGAAAATCCCCATGCTTACGCGCAGCGGCCACGCGCAGATGGTGCTGGGCGTGCTGGCCATCGCGGCCGCACTGGCCGGCCTGCCGCTTGCTGCGGCCGCGGCTCTGGCGGCGGCGGGCCTGATCGGCTTGTTCCAGGTGTGGGCCTGGCGTCCCCTGGCGGTGCGCGCCAATCCGCTGCTGTGGATTCTGTACCTGGGTTATACCGCCCTGAGCCTGGGGCTGCTGGCAGCCGCCGCCTACCTGGGCGGGCTGGAATCCGGCCCGCTGGCCCGGCCGGCCACGTACGTGCACGTCATCGCCATGGGCGGGTTCTCCGTACTCATCATCGGCATGATCACGCGCACCGCGCTCGGCCACCTGGGCCGGCCTTTACGGGTGGATCGCAGCATGACCTGGAGCTACGGCCTGATGATCGCCGCGGTGGTGCTGCGCCTGGCGGCGCTGTGGCCCGCCTCGGTCAGCCAGGCGCTGCTGCACGCTGCGGCCGCCTGCTGGATCGCCTGCCTGGCCCTGTACCTGTGGCGCTTCGTGCCCATGCTGATACGGCCGCGGCCCGACGCCGCGCCGCCGCCCCAGGCGCCGCGCGGGCAGGCGCCCGTCACCATGGTGCGCGGTTCGGCGCAGGAGCCCAGGCCGTGAGACCCGCGGCCAGCCCGGGCCGCGCAGGGCAGCGACTCATGCGGCAAGCGCCGGACAAGGAGCTCTTCCCTTGCGCCTGACCACCCATACCGACTACGCCATGCGGCTGCTCATGTACCTGGGGCAGCACCCCGAGCGGCTGTGCACCATCGCCGAAATCGCCCAGGCCCACGGCATCTCGGAACCGCACCTCATGAAGATCACCCACCGGCTCGGCCTGCGGGGCTGGATCCACACGGTGCGCGGCAAGCACGGCGGCATGCGGCTGGCCATGGAGCCCGCGCAAATCGGCCTCGGCGCGGTGCTGCGCGATACCGAGCACGACCTGGAGCTGGTGGAATGCTTCGGTTCGCACAACACCTGCACACTGCGCGGGTATTGCCGTCTGACGGCCATTTTCGAGGGCGCACTGCACCAGTTCCTGGATCACCTGGACAGCTATACCCTGGCGGACATCCTGCCCAGCGACGAGCAGATGCCGGCGCGCCCTTTAACGACGGAGCAGCCTTTGAAACTGGCTCGGCCCGCCGCCGCGGCTACCCATCACGACTGACATACCGTTCAAAGCTTGACGTGGGCATCGTGGATCACCTTGGCCCATTTCTTGACTTCGCTCTTCAAGAACGTCTTCAGCTCGGCGGGCGTGCTCCCCACGGGGGTGATGCCCAGATCCTGTAGCCGTTTCGCGAATTCCGGCGTGTGCACGATCTTGATGATGGCCTGGCTCAGCACCTGCACCCGATCCGCTGGGATACCCTTGGGCCCGATAATAATGTGCCAGGATCCGGCGACATACCCCGGCACGGTTTCCTCCACCGTCGGTACATTCGGCAACAACGGCAGCCGCTTTTCGCTGGTGACGGCCAGCGCCATCAGCTTCCCGCTGCGCACCAAGGGCAGGGCCGCGGGAACGTTCAGAAATATGAAAGAAACGTGACCGCCCAATAGATCGGTGATTCCAGGTGTATCGCCCCGGTAGGGAATATGGTTGAATGTCTTGATTCCCGTCATGGTCGCGAACAATTCCACGGCCAGATGGTTCGATGCGCCGACCCCTCCCGATCCGAAGTCTATTTTCTTCGTCGTATGCTTGGCCTTTGCTATCAACCCGGCAATATTTTTCACGCCCAGCGCCGGGCTGGCGGTAACCACCATGGGAACCGTTCCGATCAGGCTGATCATCGTGAAGTCCTTGATCGGATCGTAGGTCGCCGCCGGATTCAAAGTGCTGTTGATGGCATGCCCCGATGGAAGCAGCATAATTGTGTAACCGTCGGGGGCGGATCGGAGCCCTATTTCCGTGCCCACGATACCATTGGCGCCTGTGTGATTTTCCACGATGACCGGTTGCCCGAGCACCTTGCCCAGGCGATCCGCAAGCATGCGTGCAATCGTGTCGGAGGTGCCGCCAGCCGAAAATGCCACCAGCAGCTTGATCGGCCTGTCGGGATAGGTCTCGGCCCGCGCGCCCATGCCCACACAGATCAAGGCAGCCATGGCAAAGGCCCTTACTACACCGGATATTCGCATAATTGTCTCCTATTATCGCGAGCTCTTTCCGCCGTCGTCGAAGTGGCGAAAAGGCCTGCATCAGTGAACAAACATCCCGTCTGCAAAGATCCGCGGCGGAAATGGCCGCGGCGATCAAGCATAAGAGCCGCCATGGCGCACGGCCGGATATTGGCTCGCTACGCGAAATAGAAATTTCGCAGGCGCATACCCCCGCTGTACGCTATTCAAACTATCGAAACACCGAGTGCCCGCCGATCCTCGATGGAGACATAAAAATGGAGATGAAAGCCGTAAAAGACCCGGCCCCCTATGCGTACTGGGCGGACGAGCCGCAGTTGCATGAAGGCGACCGGCAATTCGCTACGACCCTGGCCAGAGGGCTGGATCTGCTGCGCTGCTTCAGCCCGTTCAGTCCCGAGCTGGGCAACAAGGATCTTTCGATTCGCAGCGGCCTGCCCAAGCCCACGGTCTCGAGACTCACCTACACGCTGACATCGCTGGGCTATCTGAAGCACGATCGGACTTCCGGCAAATACCGGCTCGGCTCGGCCGTGCTGTCGATCGGCTACCCGCTACTGGCCAACCTGAACATCCGGCAGATAGCCCGCCCCTACATGCGGGAGTTGGCCAACTATGCCAATGGATGGGTTTCCATCGGCATCCGGGATCGGCTGAACATGGTCTATATCGAATCGGCGCGCTCGAGCAACGTCTTGCGCGTCAAGCCCGACGTGGGCCAGAGCTTCCCGATACTGATGGGATCCATGGGCCGCGCCTATATTGCGACGCTGGCCGACGCCGAGCGCCAGGCGCTCATCAACGAAATGAAAGTCAAGACGCCGGATCTCTGGGCCAAATACGAAGCCGAAACATACCGATCCATCGAAAGGTACAAAACACACCATTTCTGCATGCGGCACAGCGACATCCTGCCGGACGCCCATTCGGTCGGCTCCTGCCTCACGACTGCGGTGGACAACGAGATCATTGCCTTCAACTGCGCCGTGCCGATTTATGCGCTTCAGCCCAACCAGCTCGAACAGGACATCGGGCCCAAGCTGGTGAAGATGGTGCGCACAATAGAAGGGGTGCTGAGATCGCGATGCAGCGGATGATCGCCATGGGCCAAACAGCCGGCTCACCCCGCGGCCTGCTCCTGCAGGCAGGGGACGCGCAGCCTGTCGAGATAGCTCAGCAAGCCGTCGCAGCTGGCCAAATAGGCGAAAGAAGCAACTTCTCCGACGTAGAGATCGTGGTCTCCCTGATCGATGTGCAGGGTGACGGCCACCTCGAAACACGCCGCCGCCCCATCCACCAGGGGCACATCCAAAGTACCGCCGCGCCGCCACTTGAACCCATGCGCCGCGCCCGCCTGCCGGCACTGAGGCCATAAGCCGCGATGATCGGCGGCCAGCACACTCAGGCCGCAGCTGGCTCCGACGGCCAGTGGCGCTACCGCGCTGTCGCCCTTCCATACGCACCACATCACCAGCCGCGGCGACAGTGATACTGAATTAAAGGAACTCGCCATCACCGACAAGACACGCCCATCTTCCGCCGGCCTTCCGACCACCACGAGTCCGCAAGCGAAATAATTCTGGTGCCGCTCGAAGGTGGGCCGATTTGCAATAGTATTCATGCCCGCTCCAGGACTATTAGACGAGACTTGGTCTCAGTACGCCCCAACGCCCCGCTTGCGACAAACTCGACATCGCTGCTTACCCGGAGCTCTTCGCGGATGGCCCGCTCGATGGCTGCCTTCAAATGGGTGGCTTCAGGCGGGCTTTCTACACGCAAACGCAATGGAGGCGCGACCTTGGGCCCGGGCTCGGACAGTACGATCTGGAACGGCCCGATACCGCTAGACGCGAAAGTACCGATCACGTGCTGCACCGCGGACGGAAAGATATTCACGCCGCGCACGATCAACATGTCGTCGCTGCGCCCGACTATGTCCATACGGAATCCGGTGCGGCCGCATGAGCATTCCGAGGTCTGCACCCTGATCACGTCGCCGGTTCGATAACGCAGCAAAGGGCAGGCTTGGCGATCCAGGTGGCTGAATATATATTCACCCTGGGCGCCGTCCCGCATTTCAATGATCTTGCCCGTCTCGGGGTCTATCAGCTCCACCAGGGCAAAGTCGGGCGTCATGTGATGTTTGCCGTTGCGATGCTCGCAGTGGGCGAATATATTGGGGTGCGCGTCCGACGTCGAGGCCCAGTCGTACACATGCGGCGTGCCCCATGCCTGTTCCATGCGCTGCTGAAATGCGGGCTGCTCGAACCCCGACTCACCGCCTCCGCAAACAATGCGCAGGCCCAGTCGGGCCGGAGGGATTCCCAGCACCTCTTCGCATTTTTCCACCAGCGCCGCGGCGAACGAAGGGGTGCCGACCCACACCGTGGCCTTCAATTGCTGCATCAGTTTCAGCATGCCCTCGACGCGGCGTTCCGCCCCGGCGGGAATACTCACGGCGCCCAGATGCTCGACGGCCGCGCACAAGGGTACGCCGGCATTGAACATGCTAAGCGCAAACCCGTTGACCACGCGGTCTCCGGGCCGCACGCCAAAACCCCACAAGACGCGCGCGACGCTTTCCGTGCGATGCTGTGCATCCTGGGCGGTATAACCCTGGAAGACGGACTTCCCCGTCGTGCCGGACGTGGCCGTGACACGCACGATATCCGACATCGGCGCAGCCACATGCCGCCCAAAAGGAGGGCTTGCTTCCTGGCTGTCCCGCAGCTCCGTTTTGGTCGTGAAAGGCAAACGGGCCAGGTCTTCGATCGTGGCAATATCCTGCGGATCGCAGCCAGCCTCGCGGAACTTGTCTTGATAGAACAGGGATCGGGCCGACACATACCGCAGCTGCTTGCGCAATTTGGCGAGCTGCAGTTCGCGCATGCGATCAACCGGCATGGTCTCGCGCGCGGGGTTCCAGAAACCGCTCTTGGAATCCCCGCCGCCGGCACTTATGATCTCTGTGGAAAACGAGTCGGAAGCAGATAGCATAGTGGTTCCATCAAAGATTTAATCGAGCAGTTGCGCGAAGCGCCCGGCAAAAAACAATAGCGGGGTGCCTTCCTGCTCGTCGCACTCAACGACATCGCCGATGAACATGATGTGGTCGCCCAACTCAAGTACGTCCGAACGCCGGCAGCCATACCAAGCCACGCAGCCATCGAACTTGGGCAGCCTGCCGCAACCGCTCTCGCTGTAGGACAAACCCATGAAGCGATCCGGCAGCGGCGCCGCCAGCTGCCGCGCGATATCGACCTGGGCTTCGCTCAGCACGTTCACCGCAAAATACGTGGCATGCTCGAATGCGGCCCGGCTGCGCGACCCGGCGCCCAGGCTCCACGCCAGTCTTGCCGGGCTGGTCGTAATGGGCATGACAGAATTGGCCGTCAGACCGACCAGCCTGCCATCGCCATCGCGTGTCACCACCACCGTCACTCCTGTCGGGTAACGAGCCAATGCGTTTCGAAACTCGCGGGATTCCATACACGCTCGCTAGGGCCTGTTGACATGACTTACAAACGCGCCGTGGTGTCGAAAGGCTGCCCGAGATAGTATTTGCCCAGGGTGGCGGCCGTTTTGTCCAGATTTTCGTGCAGGGTGTGGATACGCAGATCTCGAAACATCCGCGACATGGGCGAATCCGCCCAGAACGCGCTGGATCCTATAATCTGCGCCGCTTTGTCCATGACAATGACGGCGTTTTCAATCGCGCGATGCTTGGCGCACATGGAAAACAGTTCGGCGGCTTCGCGATCGCTCTGAGTCCACATCCAGGCCGCCCGATAAATGAGCCAGCGCACAGAATCGATTCCGATGCGTATCTCACCCATGCGCAGCTGGGCATAAGAATCACTGGCCGTGCCGCGCTTGGGCAAGTATTCGCACAAAAGATCGAAAATCCCTTCTGTCGCTCCCAGGTACTGGGCGGCAAAGCTCAAGTGGAAACGCGCCTGCCAGCGCTGCCTGGGATAAATGCCCAGTTCTCCGACGACGTTCCGGTCTTCCACGAAGCAGTTTTCCAGCTTCAGGGACGGACTATGCGCGCCACGCATCCCGATCGGATTCCAGGATCCCGGAACCACCGAAAACCCCGCTGCGTCCTTGGGCACCAAGATACCGAGATGCCCGTTCTCCGGCGACTCATTGGCTACCCCTGCAAAAATCAGGTTGTAGTCCACATCCGCGCCCAGGGTCGCATAATTCTTCAGGCCGTTGACGATATAGCCCCCATCCGTTCTTTCGGCGGCGGTCACCAATTTGTACAGCCCGCGCGAGGTGCGGCCAGGCTCGCTGCCCGTGGCATTGAGCAGGCTGCCGCGCTCCAGAACCGGCTTGAGCACACGCTCTCTCTGCTCGTCGTTGCCCACCTGGTCGACATAGTGCGCTCCGTGGCAATGGATGTGAAAGCACTGGGCAGTGGAAAGATCGCCCCGGGCGGTTTGCTCGATGGCAAGCAGATAAAGCAGCGGATCCTTGCCCGCAGTCCCGCTACCCATTCCACCCATACGCTCGGAAATGGTCAGGCCATTCAGTCCCGCATCGAACAAAGCGCGCAGATTCTCACGCGGGGTGTCGGCATCCAGGTCGTGCTTGGCGGCATTTGCTTTGAATATCGTTCTGCTGAGCTCTCCAACAGAGTCATACACATTCTTTTGGCGGGGGGTTAGCTCGAAACTCATAATATTCCCGATGACATGGAGCGTTGATGAAGCTGATACTCTGAATTACGCGATGTAGAGATATCCTATCAACGCAAACCCGAATTCAAGACAACATAGTGAAACGGCGCCTCGCGATTTCACTATGCTGATCCGGCCGCAATCGCATCTGCAATCGCAGCGCTCAGGCGTACTTCCCATTTCAGGTATTGATCCATGTCCGCCAGGCTGGAGTGATAAGGAGGAACGACCAGATCCCGTTCGCGGGCCACATCGGCCGGCCAGCCCTGTTCCGCCCGATGATGCCGCCGCCAGGCGTCGGTGCCTCCTTCGAGCGCTTGAACAGCCCGATACCCCAGGCGCTTCAAATTGGCGGCGGCATACATGGAATGAGTTCCGCTGCGGCACACCAACACCACCGGGGCATCCAAAGAGGCGGCGTGCTTCTGTATCCGGCCTTCGAGCCAGCCGTAGGGGATCCATATAGAGCCGGGAACTCTGGCTTCCTCATATGACCGGCTGGTATCGACGTGCACGACCAGCGGCTGCGGGCTCAGCTCCGCCAAGGCTTCGGGGCTGATTTTGCTGGCCTGAGCGCACGCTTGCTCGAACCCGAGCGGCGCCGAGCGCACCCGCCCCGCTTCAAGCGGCTGCCCCGCGGCTGCCCATCCGGCCGTGCCGTCGAGCAGCACATGGACGTTCCGCCACCCCATCTCCCGAAACCAGAATGCCGTCAGATAAGCGCGCCCGCCACCATCGTCCACGAAAACCACCGGTGCCTGGCGGATCGGCATGAAGTCGTCCGCCCGCTGGATCGCGAGGCCTCCCGGCAAGGCAATCGCTCCCGGAATATGCCCACTTACGTACTCATCGACCTGGCGCACGTCATACATGTAGAGGTTCATTTTCTTTGCGGCACGCGCTGCCAGCCATTGCGCAAGCTGGGCCGCCTCGACCACCCCAGCACCTGCAAGCGCGGCCTTTGCAGAGGCCAGCTCCCGCCCCGACGCCCGGCTTTGCTGCGTGGGCGACATGACGCCGCGAGCCGGCCCCTTTTCAAGCTCGAATCCGGCCAGCCGCCAGCCCATGGTTCCGTTCTCGAGCGCGTAGACCTCCGGCAGGCCCAGCTCCCGTAAAGACTGACAAGCGATAATGCTGCGCGTACGGCCGGCGCAATGAACCACGACCGGCCGGTTCTGCTTTTTCAAGTCGTCGGCCAGCAGGGCCAAGTCCACACCGAACGCGCCGTATGCCCCCGGTACGCGAGCCTCCTCGTATTCACTGGGCGTGCGTATATCGCACACGATGTGATCCTTCCCTTCCTCCTGCCAGGCCTTCAACGTCCCGGGCGATATGTAGGGAACCTGTTTCGCCTCGTGTACGCGCTCGCCGAACAGCTTGCCGGGCACATTCGATCCCGTCATCAACCGCCTGCCCGATTCGAGCCACGATGCCGTCCCTCCGGCCAGGATACGGAGGTCGCGGTAGCCCAGGCTTTCCAGGGTTCGGCCCGCGTACAGGGCCCGGCCGCTCGCGCCATCGTCATACAGGACGATCGGCGTATCTCGGTCGGCCACGAGATCGCCGATGCGCAGCTCGATCATTCTCCGCGGCAGTGTGCATGCGCCCAGGATATGGCCCGCGTCTGCCTCTGCCGGTTCGCGCACGTCGAACAGAGCCCACTGGCCGCCGCTCTCGCGCAGAACATTCAAGTCATCCGGAACAATGTTTTTCATACCCATCTCGCGCCCTGGCTCAACCTTCACCACCCGAGACGCCCATGAATTCCTTGCCCAGCAATTCACGGATGACGGTGATTTTCATGACGTTGATCGTGCCGCCGGTAAACGTCAGGGCGATCACATCGCGATAGCGGCGCTCGATGTCCAGCTCTTTCAGATACCCCGATGCTCCATACATCTGCAAGCAGTCATAGACGGCCTGCACCGACGAGGTAATACCGCTCCATTTAGCCATGCCCGCCACCCGCGCCGCGTTCTGGCCCTGGGTGTTCATCCACAAGCCCTTGTATGCCATGAGGCGGCAGCTTTCTATGCGGGTGTAGTGCTCCACCAAGGGGAAGCTGACCGCCTGGAACATTCCGATGGGGCGGCCATACACCTTCTTGCGCTTGACAAAATCGATGGTTTCATCCAGCACCTGTTGCGCGGTTCCCAAGGCATTGAGCGCACTCAGACAGCGGGTCACATTCCAACGGGCGTAGAGCGCCGCTTTGCCCTGCCCTTTCCCGCCAAGCACATCCGTGACCGGAATGCGCACATTCTTGAAATTGACAATGGCAAGTTGATGGGCCCGCGCACCCATTTCCGGCATGATCTCGGTACTTATCCCGGGCAGGTCGGACGGCACGCGCAGGAAGTTGATGCGCTGGGAGCCGTCCGCCCCGGTAACTTTTGCCGTCACCCCCATATAGCCGGCTCCGGGCATCAGGCTGACGTGGATCTTCTGGCCATTTATCACGTACTCGTCACCCTCGACGCGCGCCTCGGTTTCCATATTCGACACATCGGAACCCGCGTCTCTTTCAGAGGTGGCGATGGACAGCAGCTTCTCGCCCCGGATCACTTCGCGCCGTATGTCGTCGCCCCAGCCGGGAACCAGATTGGGCATCGAGTTCTGTATGGAGCAAATCATGGAGCAGCTGGTATCGACCCGGCCGATCTCTTCTATCGCAATTCCCAGGTGTATGTAATCGAGTTCCTGGCCCCCCAGGCTCTTGGGGGCAATGATCCCGAACAGCCCGGCCTCGGCCATCTTTTTTATGGCGTGCCAGGGCATTTCCTCCTTCTCGTCACACTCGCGCGCATGAGGCAAAATCTCACGGCGCGCCAGATCGGCCACGAACGCACGAAACTCTTCCTGCTCGGGGGTAAAGCTGAAATCTAAAGCCATGGATTTGTTCCTTTTAGACTGGGTATGACCGGGTGTGCCGGAATCAATGCGTCGCCACACGCCAATTGTTGCCATGCACAGCATAAGGCTCGGGAAATAGCCTCCAGCCATGCTGTTTCGCATATCAAGACAAGCTATAACCCCCCCACCGGATACGTCCATACTTCTGAAACCCGAAGCATTTACAAACAGCAAACCGAACCAAAGGAAAGCAATGAAAATTTCCATGCAATTTGCTGCGTTGGTGCTGGGCCTATCCAGCGCCGTCCAAGTGCAGGCGAAGACCGTCTCCCCGAACACCTCCACAGGCTATCCGGCCAGGCCCGTGACGATCGTGGTGCCCTTTCCTCCAGGAGGCACCAACGACATCGTCGGCCGCCTGTTGGCGCAGTATCTGCAAGCCGACCTGCGGCAACCCTTCATCGTCGAGAATCGCGGCGGAGCCGGCGGCATCATCGGCACGGAGCTGGTCGCCAAGGCCAAGCCCGATGGCTATACCTTGCTGGCGGCATCGTCGGGGCCCATGGCCACCTCACTGGCGCTATACAAAAACAAAATCCATTACGACGTAATGCGCGATTTTTCCGCCATAGCCACGCTGATAGACGTGACCGTGGTCGTGACCGCCAATCCCAATTTCCCGGCGCGCTCCATCAAAGACTTGATACGCATCGCCAAGCAAAAGCCCGGCAGCGTCAGGGCGGCCTTGCCTGCGGTCGGATCCATGCACCACCTGCTCACCGCGCTGTTTCAACTGGACACGGGGACGAAGCTGAACATGATTCCCTACAAAGGCAGCGGCCCGGCCGTTCTGGACTTGCTCGGCGGCCACGTCGACATCGATTTCGACAACATGCCGGCCGTCATATCGCAGATCCGCGCGAATAAATTGCGGGCCTTGGCGGTTGCCTCCGAGTCAAGGAACCCGGAACTGCCGAACACGCCGACGCTCAAGGAGCTGGGGTTGAAGAACCTGGTGGCGGCGCCCTGGTTCGTGCTGGTTGCGCCCAAAGACACTCCTGCCGAAATCACAAATATGTTGAACAGCGAGGTCAAGAAAATATTCGCAAAACCCGAGGTGCAGAAAAAACTCCAAGAGATTGGCGCCAATTCGGCTTGGAAGGGGCGCAAGGAGACGCGGGAATTCCTGTCCAGTGAAATCTCTCGCTGGGCAACGGTGGTAAAGGAAACCGGCGTGACCGTGGATTAGGGCCAGTGCGGCCCCTTCTTAGACAAGCGGGCCCTAAGCGGGCGGGATCACTCAAGTCATGGCCCGAACGCAGTCGGCAGTACTTGCCAGCGCGGTCGACAAGCCACGGCTTGACATCAGGAAGGCCATTTTCGAGGAATTCGTCAATAAGCGGCTGTGGCGGGAAAGCGTGTCCAAAGAGGTGTAGACACACGTGTCGCAAGTTACCTTGACCCCTGCCTGCACCAGCTTTTCCAATAACCCGAGCCTCGCGGCCTCGGCTCTGACGACGACATTCGTATGTACGAAGAAAGTCTTGTCCCGGCTTACGGCGCGCCCGTGCATCAACAGGGCGATTTCCCGCAGCTGCGCAAGCGATACATGGGGGCAGCCGACGACCGCCACGTCGGCCGGCAGGCCACCGAGACCATCGATGGCCTTGCGCTGGGCTTCGAGATCGCGATCGCCGATGTCCATCGTATCGGCTTGAATGCGTTGCGGATCCTGCGTGGTTTCGATACGCCCGCGCGGCCGGCCGGCGTCGGCACCGCCCCCCAACGCGGCCCGCAGCGTAGGCGCTTCGGGAGTGACGCCAACCATATGAAACATGGAGAGCGAAGAATATGTCGCAAACGCGGCACAGAACCCGTATAGATCGTCTTGGGCTATTGAACTCGGCAGCCCGACAAGCACGGGAATTCTGTCTGCGCACCGGCGCGCGACCACGGCGCCTAGAAGGTGAAAGCCATCCAGCCCGGCCAATGCGGCTGTCACCCGGAATACGGCCGTCCCGCGCCGTTCGGCGGTTTGATGCATGCCGTAGCAGGGTGTTATTCCCGTCAAGGCGGACGCCAGCGCAGTGGCGCCTTCCCGATTGGTTCGGGCGCCCAGCACACCATTGACAAAAGGAGCAGTCGCCGATTCGCTCCAGGCCACGGACTCGCCCCGCGCCGGCAAATACCCCTGTGAAAACGGATTGCACGAACAGGTCGTAGCCGCTCCCATGCGGGCCAGAGCATGCAAGGCGCGCTGCTGCAGCTCGGCATCGCCCCGCGGGCTGGCGCCTACGGCCTCGCGATCGATCGACAACACATTGGTGGTCGTCGGAACGCAAACCCTGGCTCCATCGTCGGCCAGGGACTCCAGCCATCGCACTCCGACGTCCCGCAGCGACGTCACCGACAGGCCGACATGCGCGGAGCGCACGGGAATGCAGTATGGAGCCTGCTTGGCCAGGCCGACGGCACGAAGGATCTGCATCGCCTGCCGAACCGCGGCACCCTGGCCACCGTCGAGCATGGCTTGCTGTGCATCCGTCAGGTTCATAGGAAGCGCACCAGGCCGGTTCCGCCGTCGACCAGGAGCCGATCCCCCTCATTTATGCAGCCCAGGGCCTCGGCGCCCAAACCCGTCACGAGCGGTATGCCCGCGAGCACCGCGCCCGCGACGACGACTGCGTCGGCAACATCCATGACGATGGCGATGGGGCCGATTTTCTTCGCCGCAAGACTCATGAGTATGTATGAGCCGCCGCTACTACCCTTGCCCGCTGGAAACACCAGTATTCCGCCGGCCAGACAGCAGCCATCAAGTGCGTGGCCGGGTTCGTGCAAGACGCCTGTTTCGGGATCGATGCGGGCCACGCTTACGGCATCGCGGCAGGTTCGCGCAATTCCGCGCGCAACTCCGGCCACCAGCCCGGTTCCGCGCAAGGCGGCGCGCTTCGTCGCCCGGGTGATCATAGGCAGACGGTGCTGCCGCCATCGACCGGCATCACTGTTCCAGTCAGGTGGCGCGAACGATCCGACAACAGCCACAGCACGGCCTGCGCAACATCTGAAGGCAGGCCCATGCGGCGGGAAAGCACCGGACGGGCGTCGGCCCGCTTCGTCGTTTGCTCGTGGGTCGATTGGATACGGGCGAAGCGATCCGACTCTATCGGCCCCGGAGCCACGACATTGACTCGCAGGTTATTTTCATAATACTGATCGGCCAGCCCTTTGCTCAGCAGATTGACCGCGGCATTGGCACAGCCGCCCGGCAAATGGATGGAAATCGGCTGGCGCGCGCTACGGCCGGAAATATTGACGATATTGCCGGCGCCCTGCTCGATCATGTAGGGGATGACGGCGCGGCATGATCTTATATAGCCCATCAGCTTTACTTCGAGGACGTCATTCCATACGCCGTCATCCAGAGCCAGAAAATCGCCGAACAGCGACAGCGACGTCGAATTGACCAATGCGTCGATGCGCCCGTGGCGGGCGGCAACTCCACGCGCCGCGGCATTCACCTGGGTGGCACTGGCGACATCCAAAGGCACGGTATCGTCGCCGTGGTGCCCGCTACCCAGCTTCGAAGCCAGGGCCTGCAGCTTTTCGTGCGAACGGCCCGAAATGACCGTAACGGCGCCCGCGGCATTCAGGCTCTGGGCGATTTCGGCCCCGATGGCACCGGAGGCCCCCACTATCCATACGACTTTGCCGTTGAATTCCTGATCCACAGTCTATTCCCCCGCCTTGAGATCCACAGTCTACAAATCCTTGAACAAGTCGGCCATGTCACACACGGCTTCCAGCCCTTGCACGCGGTCGATGAATCGCCCGATCCTGTCGCGGCTCCATGGTTGTATACCCTGCCGCATGCAGTCGTACACCTTGTCGTGCAGCGTGCTTTGCGCGATCTGGCCGCTGGTGCCGCCGGGAAAGAATTCCACCTTTTCACTCAGCCTGCGGCCCGATCGCATTTCAAAGATTACTTCCGCCGGGGCGATCTGCCCCGTATTGTCCGGGTCGATTTCCACGCGTACCGATCGCGCGCAGGCGGCGACATCTTGCTCCGTCACGTTGGCGGGCTGTATGTCTTCCAGCGCAAAGCGCCGCCGAAACAGCACGCAAGCCACCGCATATTGCGCACTGAACTGCCCGGTAACCTGGGCCCCATTGCGCTGCGGATCGAATTCGCCGCCCACCATGCGATTCATGAATTCGGAAATCCGTACCCTTATGACGGCGACGTCTGCCGGCCGTATGTCATGCCGCTCGACCAGCAGCAGTGCCGCCTCGGTCAAGGCGTGCGAACATCCGCAGCTCGGGTACTTCTTGATGGTAATACGGGAATTCTCGTAGCGCGCCCCCAGGCCATCAAGCAGGACGGCCGGATCACATTGCTGGTAAAGCGTGAAAAGCCCGAACTTTCCCTCGAACGGCATGGCTGGCGCGGTCACGCCGGCACGGGCCAGCAGCGCGCAAAACAAGCCGCCCTTCGCCGCAAAGGCAGCCATGAAACGCTTGGTCAGGCTTTTTTCCTGCATCGATTGCTGCGTGCCACTGACCTGGAACAGGGCAGCGCCCAAGGCATGAGCAATTCCGGCCTCACCCAGGCCCAGCAGTTTCGCACTGGCCGACGCGGCGCCGAACACGCCGAAGATGGAAGTGAAGAACCAGCCGTCATGCCCCTGGGCGGACAATCCGAGGCGACAGTTGATATCGTCGGCCAGCACCAGGGCGGTCAGCAGCTGCTTGCCGCTCAAATGAAAATGCTCGGCCAGCGCCCACAAGGCGGGCAGCGTCACGACTTGGGAATGCACCAAGGCTTCCAGATGCAGCGAGTCGAAATCCAGCGCCGCCGCCGCGGCGCTGTTGAGGAAGGCGGCTTCCTGCATCGGCGCCGTCTCGCCCGTGCCCCAAAGCGTACAAGCAGGGCCGCCTGAAGGCTGCCCGCTGGAGGCCAGAGTATTTTTCACCGCCTCGATGCCGGTCGCGTCCGAACCCGCCCAGGCTACCGCCATGGTATCCAGTATCAGGCGCTTGGCGGCCGCCACGGCTTGCGCCGGAAGCGCGTCGAATGCGGTGGCCGAAACGTGCCGCGCCAAGGTCTGCGACAAGGTGGAGGCAGTTTGTTCCGACAAAGCCGTTTGCGTTTTCAGTGCGTGCGCCATATTCGATAACCTCATCTGGTGCTGCCGTCGCCGGTCGGGACTGGGCCGACATCGAGCTTATCAGTCCGGGCAATGCGCACGACATAAGGTTTCGCCATGTTGACCAAAAGCGGCAGGAGCCGCCCGCGTCAAACAACGCCGTCGGAATGCAATTGTTCGATTTCCGCCTCGGAATACCCCAGGCCGGAGAGGATTTCCACTGAGTGGGCGCCCAAGGCCGGGGGCTCGAGATCGGGCTGCGCCGGTTCTGCGGCAAACTTGAGAGGCACGCCGAGCTGCCGGTCGCCGGCATTGTTTTGCAGAATCATCTGACGATCCCGTGTGTGGGCGTCGGCCAGCGCCGCGCTCAAGGAACGCAGGGGCGCGTAGCAGACATCCATGCCATCCAGCCATTCGAGCCACTGCGCCAGGTCTTTTTGCCTGAAAAAGCCCTGCAGCCAGTCCTTGAGAGGCTGCTGCTCTTTTGCTTGCAAGGCGGCATACTTGCCCAGATCGGGCCGGCCCGCCTTGGCCAGGAAATTATCGACAAATTTTTTCTCGGCACCCGCCAAGGCTATCCACTCTCCGTCCCTGGTCTGGTACATGCTGTAGAAGGCCACTCCGCCCCAGATGCGATCCTGCTGCGGCGCGGGAGGCTCCTCCCGCATGTAGGCGCGGCCCATGAAGCTGGCGCAGCAGGCAAGCAGCGCGTCGTACATGGCTATGTCCAGATAGTCGCCAAGTTGCGTCTGGTGGCGGCGCAGCAGCGCCATCAATATCCCGGACAGTGCCATCAGGGCCGCAGCGATATCGGAGACCGGCACCGACGGCATCGCGGGATACCCGTCACGGCCCAGATTCAGGCTGCCCAAGCCCGCCAAGGCGTGTACCGCGAGATCATGCGCGGGTTTGTCGCGATAGGCGCCCGTCTGCCCGAACGCGGAAAGGGAACAATAAACCAGCCCCGGCGCCCGGGATCTGACGGCTTCATAGCCTATGCCCAGCCGTTCGGCCACTCCCGGGCGGAATGCCTCCAGCAGCACATCCGACGATTGCGCCAGGCGCAGCAGAATCTCCCGCCCCGGCGCCTGCTTCAGGTTCAAACGCAGGCTTTTCTTGCCACGATTGGCGTTGCTGAAGAAATCCGTGTATTTGCCTTGCGCCGGGCCAATTCCCCGGCTGGGGTCGCCACCGTTGTGAGGCTCTATCTTTATGACTTCCGCGCCCTGATCAGCCATCATCATCGTCAGATAAGGGCCGGGAAGAAACATCGAAAGATCTATGACTCTGATGCCCGACAGCTTCATGGCGCAAGTACTCACTGAAAAGTGAAGAGGCAGCCGTCAGTATAAATTTCGTCGCCAAAAAGAGGATTCGCATAGCAAAACGGGTTTTAAGTTTTGGCGCTCTGCAATCGTAAGCTTGCACCAGCGAAACAGCGCGGGGGTTTTCAATAATGACGGGAATGGTGGCGGGAAAAGTAGCCGTGGTCACGGGATCCGGCGGCGGCATAGGCCGCAGCGCGGCGTTGGCGCTGGCCGCCGAAGGCGCGAAAGTCATCGTCAACGACATAGGCGTGTCGCTTGCCGGAGTGGGCGGCGACACCCGGCCCGCCCAAAGCGTCGTCGCCGAGATCGTGCAGCATGGCGGCGTCGCGGCCGCCAATACCGATAGTGTCGCATCGCCCGAAGGCGCAGGCCGCATCATCCAAGCGGCGCTGGATCATTTCGGCCGCATAGACATCGTCGTCAACAATGCCGGAAACCTGCGCGACCGCCTGTTCCACAAAATGAGCGGCGAAGAATGGGCGCAAGTCATAGATGTCCATTTGAACGGCACATTCCATGTCAGCCGCGCCGCGGCCACCCATTTCCGCAGGCAGAACTCGGGGGCCTTCGTGCATATGACATCCACTTCCGGGTTGATCGGGAATTTCGGGCAGGCCAATTATTCAGCCGCGAAACTGGGCATAGTCGCCTTATCCAAATCCATCGCCCTGGACATGGCCCGCTTCAATGTCCGGTCAAACTGCATCGCCCCCTTCGCCTGGAGCCGGATGACCAGCTCCATCCCTTCCGATACCGCTGAGGAAAAGGCACGCGTGCAGAGCCTGCAAAAAATGGAATCCGACAAGGTGGCTCCCATGGTGGTGTACCTGGGCAGCGAGGCGGCACATGAAGTCACGGGCCAGATTTTCGGGGTTCGCGCCAACGAAATCATTCTTTTCAGCCAGCCCCGGCCGCTGCGCTCGGTACACATGGCTCCGGGATGGACTCCGGCGTCCATCGCCGCTATTGCCGCACCGGCACTGAGGCACCACTTTTTCAAGCTCGAACGATCCCCCGAAGTGATCGATTGGGAACCGATTTGAGGCCGCCGGCATGTCGCTGAACTACAAGACCATCAAGGGCTGGCAATTCGCCGACGTCGCACACGAGTACACCGAAAAAGACACCATCCTCTATGCACTGAGCCTGGGCCTGGGCAATGCCCCCCTCGACCGGCAGCAGCTGCGTTTCGTCTACGAAAAACAGCTGCAGGTATTCCCGACCATGCCCGTGGTGCTGGGACACCCCGGCTTCTGGCTGAGCGATCCCAAGGCGGGCGTTACCTGGGTCAAGGTCGTACACGGAGAGCAGCGCCTGACATTGCATAACCCGGTTCCCGGGGCCGGCAAAGTAATCGGCCGCAGCCGCGTTTCCCGGGTCGTGGACAAGGGGGCGGACAAGGGAGCCTTGATTGTCGTCGAGAGCAGGCTCTACGGCACACCCGGCGATACCTTGCTGGCGACGTCCGAGAAAACCATTTTTTGCCGGGCCGATGGCGGTTTTGGCGAGAGCGACCGGGCGGCGGAACCTCTACCCCCCGTTCCGCCGGACAACCCCGAGACGGCCTGGACACTATCGGTGCCCACCCAGGCAGCCCTGCTGTACCGGCTGAACGCCGACCGCAATCCGCTACACGCGGATCCGGATGTGGCCAGCCAGGCCGGATACCGGCAACCTATTCTGCACGGCCTGTACACCTATGGCCTGGCCGCACATGCCGTTCTTCGAAGCTATTGCGGGTACGACCCGCAACGTCTGGCATATATACATGCGCGATTCTCCGCGGCGGTGTTTCCCGGCGAGACCCTGAGATGCGAGATGTGGCGTACCGGCCCCGAAACCGTGCAGTTCCAGGTAAAAGCGCTGGAGCGCAACATCGTTGCGATCAGCCATGGCATATCCGGCATCAAGACACCGTGATGCCCGGGGCGCGAAAACGCCTCCAATGAATTCATGAAAACGGGCCGATGATCATGCCAGACACCGAACCGGCACCTGCCGGAGCCGATTGCCACTTCCGCCAGCAGCTGGAGCAGGGCAAATTCGTGATCCAACGCTGCAGCGCCTGCCGGCGCAGCATCTTCTACCCCCGCATGCTGTGCCCCCACTGCGGCTGCGCACAGCTGGAGTGGTTTTCGCCCTCGGGGCTCGGAACGGTGTATTCGAGCACCGTGATCCGCCGCAAGTCCGAAGACGGCGGCGATTACAACGTTGCGCTCGTCGACCTGGAAGAAGGCCCGCGCATCATGAGCCGCGTCGAGACCGTGCCACCTGAACAAGTCGCCATCGGCATGCGGGTCGAGGTTCGGGTAATCGACGATGAAAACGGCAAACTGCTCGTATTCACTCCCCATCGGGGCCGCCCATGATCGATAAGCGCCTCAGAGGAGCCGCCGCCATTGTCGGAGTAGGCCAGGCGGGCATTGGACAGGCCAGCGGATTCTCGGAAATGGAAATCCTGGTGTTGGCGGCGCAACGCGCGGTCGCCGATGCAGGCATGGGCATGCAGGAGATCGACGGCATTGCAACCGCCAGTGTTTCCGCCCCGATGTGGGCCATGCCGGTGATCGAACACTTGGGAATACGGCCCACGTTCATCGACAGCACGATGCTCGGTGGCTCCAGCTTCGTGGCCCATGTCATGCCCGCCCTCCAGGCGCTCGAAGCCAGGCAATGCAATGCGGTGCTGGTCTGCTACGGCAGCACGCAGCGCACATCGGCTCTGAGCCGCGCCGAAATCGGGAAAATCCGGCTCAAGCTGGATCCGCAGCCCTATGAGCACCCTTATGCTCCGCTGAACCCGATCAGCTCTTACGCGCTTGCGGCAGCCAGGCATATGTACCAATACGGCACGCGCCGCGAACACTTGGCAGAAGTCGCCGTAGCCGCGCGCAGATGGGCGCAATTGAACCCCGAAGCGCTGATGCGCGACCCGCTCAGCATCGACGCGGTTCTATCCGCGCGCATGGTGTCCGACCCTTTGACCATACGCGACTGCTGCCTGGTCAACGACGGGGCGGGGGCATACGTTCTGGTAAGGGCCGACAGGGCAAAATCTTGCGCCCAGAAGCCCGTGTACGTATTGGGCAGTTCCACGGCGGTATGGAATCGCCAGATTTCGTCTATGGACGACCTTACCGTCACGGCGGCACGACAATCGGGTCGCCACGCATACGCCATGGCCGGGCTGACTCCCGCGGACATCGACGTGGTCGAGTTGTATGACGCCTTTACGATCAACACCCTGCTTTTTCTGGAAGACCTGGGTTTTTGCAAAAAAGGAGAAGGCGGCGACTTCGTCAGCGGCGGCGCGATCGCCCCGGGGGGACGCCTGCCGGTGAACACCAATGGCGGCGGGCTCTCATGCGTACATCCCGGCATGTACGGGATCTTCATAATGATAGAGGCCGTCAGGCAATTGCGCGCAAGCTGCGGCGACCGGCAGGTTCCCGGTGCCGAGGTGGCTGTCGTGCATGGCAACGGCGGCACGCTATCGAGCCAGTCCACCGCCATTCTAGGCACGGCAAGCACGCTCTAGGGCTGGCCATACCGCGCCGCAGGTACGCTTGCGCAGCGCCACGGCTGCAAGCGTGCGGCCGCCCGCCCTGCGGCAATCAGCCGCGCATCTGCGCCACCCATAGCGCCACCGAATCCCAGGTGCGGCCCAGCAGGCCGGCCGGCGCTACACCGTCCAGGGCGATCAAGGGCAGGCTCAAGGCCTTGCCATCTATGGTGGCGTGCAGTGTCGCCACGGGCGCGTGATCGGCGATGGGCGCGATCAGCGGGCCGCTGGTGGTGACGGTGGGCACGCCCTCGATGCGCGCCGCGCGCGGCAAGGTCATATAGATGTCATGGTCGAAACCGACCTTGACCTCTTTGCGTTGGCCCTTCCAGACGCGCGGGGTGGCCACTACCTGGTCTTTGCTGTAGAGCCTTACGGTCTCGAAATTCTGGAAGCCCCAGTTCAGCAGGGTCAGGCTTTCCTGGGTGCGCGCCTTGTTCGACGGGGTGCCCAGCACGACCGAGATCAGGCGGCGCTGCACCGAGCCCTCGGGCCGCAGCGCAGAGGCGATCAGGCAGTAGCCCGCGCTTTCGGTGTGGCCGGTCTTCAGGCCGTCGACGCTCGGATCCAGCCACAGCAGGCGATTGCGGTTGCTCTGCTTGATATGGTCGTAGGTGAATTCGCGCTTGGTGTCGTAGCCCTTGTATAGAACCGGAAAATCCTGGATCAGGTGGCGCGACAGGGTGGCGAGGTCGCGCGCATCGGAATACGTGCCGGGGTTGGGCAGGCCATTGGGGTTGGCGAAGTGCGTGCCGGTCAGGCCCATGGACTGCGCGGTCTGGTTCATGAGTGCGACGAAGGTCTCGACACTGCCCGAAACTGCCTCGGCCAGCGCTACGGCGGCGTCATTGCCGGACTGTACCAGCAGGCCGTCGAGCAATTGATCGATGCTGACCCTGTCGCCCGGCTTGAGAAACATCTTCGAGCTGCCCGGCGCTATTTTCCAGGCGCGCTGCGAAACCGTGACGATCTGCTGCTTGTCGAGCCGGTGATGCGCGATGGCCTGGAACACCAGGTAAGCCGTCATGATCTTGGTCAGCGAGGCGGGCTCGATGCGCTCGTCGGCATTCTGTTCGGCGATGACCTGGCCGCTTTCGGCGTCCAGCAGCAGCCAGGCCTTGGCCGTGAGCGCAGGCGGTGGAGGCGCGGCCACGCCGGCCCACGCCGACGCCGCGCCCGCGCAGCCCAGGGCCACGCATAGATTCAGTATCAGTTTCTTCATGCGGTCAAATCTATTCTGTCTGTGTTTACAGGAAGAGCGGGACACTAGGGTCTGTCGACGAATAGTGCCGCAGCGGCGGGAGGGGGCGCCGGAGGTGGCTGCGCTGGACGGTGCGCGGCCCTGCCTGCGGCTCTGGCGCTGCGTGAATCGGCGCGGACGACACGGCGCCTACTGAGGCACCGGGCGCAAGCCTGTGCCTCGCTGCAGCGACAAGAACAACGGCGCCGAGCCTTGCCGGCCGGCGCCGAAGCCCCGCAAGTGTACTCCCGCGGGCTTGTTTGTCCAACGCCCGGGCGGAAGGTTCCCCAGAATAGATTCGGCCCGCCTCGTGCGGCACATGGCCGCCGGCGGGCTGCCGGCGCAGCGCCTCAGGGAACCAGGTCGCAGCGCACGGTGATGGGGTGCGCGCGCAAGGCTGCCAGCACGGTATCGTCGACCTTGCCCTCGACATCGGACACCACATAGCCTATCTGGCCGCGGGTCTGCAGGTTCTGGCTGAGGATGTTCAGGCCCTGTTCGGCCATCAGGCTGCTGAGCGTGCCGAGCGCGCCGGGCGAGTTGCGATGCACGTGCAGGATGCGGGCGGAACCGACCGGATCCTGATAGGGAATCTCGGGGAAATTCACGGCCCCCTTGGTCGCGCCGCCCTGCAGGAAGCGCACCAGCTTTTCCGCCACCTCGCGGCCGATGTTCTCTTGCGATTCCTGGGTGCTGCCGCCGATGTGCGGCGTCAGGATCACGTTGTCCATGCCGATCAGGGGGCTGGCCAGCGGTTCGTCGACGCTCTTGGGCTCGGTGGGGAAGACGTCCAGCGCCGCGCCGGAAAGGTGCTTGGCGGCCAGCGACTCGTGCAGCGCCTCGATGTCGACCACGGTGCCGCGCGACGCATTGATAAGTATGGCGCCGGGCTTCATGGCGGCCAGTGCCGCCGCGTCGATGATGTTTTTCGTGCCCTTGCCGCCGGGCACATGCAGGGTAACCACGTCGGACTGCCCCAGCAGCGCCTCGAGCGAGGGCATGGCGCGCGCGTTGCCCAGCGGCAGCTTGGCCTCGACATCGTAGAACACGACCCGCATGCCGCAGGTCTCGGCCAGCGTGCCCACCTGCGAACCGATATTGCCGTAGCCCACCACGCCCAGGGTCTTGCCGCGCGCCTCGAAGGCGCCGCTGGCGGTCTTGTCCCAGTGGCCGCGGTGCACGCGGGCGTTCTTCTCGGGAATGCGGCGCATCAGCAGTATGGCCTCGGCCAGCACCATCTCGGCCACCGAGCGCGTGTTGGAAAACGGCGCGTTGAACACCGGCACGCCGCGCAGCATGGCGGCATCCAGGTCGACCTGGTTGGTGCCGATGCAGAAGCAGCCGATCACCCGCAGATCGGGCGCGCCGGCCAGCAGCGTCGCGTCCAGATGCGTGCGGGAACGGATGCCCACGGCATGCGCAGTGGCCAGGGCCTCGCGCAGGGCATCGGGCGGCAGCGACGAAGCGTGTGTAACCACGTCATCCAGGCCGGCGCCATTGAAAACCTCTTTGGCGCTGGGGTGTATGTTTTCGAACAGAACTATGCGGGTCATGAATCGTCCAGACGAACATCAAAGAGACGATTGTGCCGCAAGACTGGCGCTCGTGCTGCCACGCCCATGCCGCGGGTAAGGGTTATCCCGGCATCGAGTGCGGATTTAACACCGTATATACATCTGCTATGCCGTCTTCACGTACTGGCTGGGCGGAAAACCCATCGACTTGCGGAACATGGTCGAAAACGACGACGGGCTGTCGTAGCCCAGATCCAGGGCGATGCGGGTGACGCTTTCGCCGGCGGCCAGGCGCGCCATTGCCGCGAAGACACAGGCCTGCTGGCGCCAGGCGATGAAGGTCATGCCGGTCGCGGCCAGGAAGCGCCGGTAGAACGTGCGCTCGCTGACATTCAACTGGCGCGCCCAGTCGGCTGGCGCCACCGCCTGGTTGGGCGCCTTGTAGAAGGCCTGGCACAGCGCCGCGAGCACCCCTTCGCGCGGCATGGGCAAATGCAGCGGCACCACCGGCTGGATGCCCGCCTCGCGCAGCAGCATTTCCATCAGCAAGCCGTCGCGCGACTCCGGCTCGTAGAGCAGCGGCACCTTGACGGCCTCGCGTATCAGTTCCCGCAGCAGGGGCGGCACGGCGATGACCTGGCAGCGCTGCGGCGGCTCGGACAGTGCCGAGTCGCGGAAATACAGGCTGTGGGTGACGACATTGATCATGCTCAGCCGATGCGCCACCCGCGACGGGATCCAGACGGCGAAGCCGGGCGGCACCACCCAGGCGCCGAAGCGGGTCTCGAGCTGCATGGTGCCGGTGGTACCGTACAGCAGCTGTATGCGCCTGTGGGAATGCGCCTCGACCGTCTGCCGATCCAGATAAAAGGACTCCAGCGCGATCACATCGCGGTCGGCGTCTTCCAGCAGATCGATGGCTCGGATCATGGCCTGGCTGAAATTCAATGTTGTTTGTCTTATATTATAAAGACAGTCAAACCCGGCTTGTCTATATTAGAGGCTTCATCGTGGCCTGCATGGCGCGGCCACCAGGGTTACCGGCGCACCTCCCCTTCTCGACGGAATTTCAGACATGAACCAAGCCACGGCCTCCAGCCTGCCGGCCACGCCGGCCGCGGCGGCCCCGACCGACACGGCCGCCGCCAAGAACACGGGCGTCGCCTTCGGCGTCCTCGGAGCCATCAGCGTCACGCACCTGCTCAACGACATGATGCAGTCGGTGCTGCTGGCGCTGTACCCGGTGCTCAAGGGCAACTTCGATCTCAGCTTCGCGCAGGTGGGCGTCATCACCCTGGCATTCCAGTTCTCGTCCTCGCTGCTGCAGCCGCTGATCGGCCGGTTCACCGACAAGAAGCCGCAGCCGCTCTCGCTGCCGATCGCCATGGGCTTCACCTTCATGGGGCTGCTGCTGCTTTCGCAGGCCTGGAACTTCCCCAGCGTGGTGCTGGCCGCGGCCCTGATCGGCATGGGCTCGTCAGTGTTCCACCCCGAATCGTCGCGCGTCGCCCGCATGGCCTCGGCCGGCCAGCACGGGCTGGCGCAATCCATCTTCCAGGTGGGCGGCAACCTGGGCTCTTCGCTGGGCCCCCTGCTGGCCGCCCTGCTGATCGTGCCCCACGGCCAGCCCAGCGTGGCGTGGTTCTCGCTGGCCGCGCTGCTGGCCATGGCCATTCTGTATCGCGTCAGCCGCTGGTACAAGTTCCACCTGACCAGCGCCCGCGGCAAGAAAAGCCTCGGCAAGGTCGAAACCGGCCTGACCCGCCGCGAGGTCAAGCGCGCCCTGATAGTGCTGCTGGTACTGATATTTTCCAAATACTTCTATACGGCGGGGCTGAACAGCTACTTCACCTTCTACCTGATCCACCACTTCGGCGTTTCCATACAAAACGCGCAGTACTGCCTGTTCGTATTCCTGTTTTCGGTGGCTGTGGGCACCGTGGTGGGCGGCCCGGTGGGCGACCGCATCGGCCGCAAGCGCGTCATCTGGGGCTCGATCCTGGGCGCCGCGCCCTTCGCGCTGGCGCTGCCATACGTCAACCTGTTCTGGACCATCGTGCTGGCGTTCATCATCGGCTCGGTGATCGCCTCGGCCTTCTCGGCCATCCTGGTCTATGCCCAGGAACTGGTGCCGGGCAAGACCGGCACCATCTCGGGGCTGTTCTTCGGCCTGGCCTTCGGCATGGCGGGCATCGGCGCCGCGGTGCTGGGCACCCTGGCCGACGCCACCAGCATCGAATTCGTATTTCACGTCTGCGCCTTCCTGCCACTGCTGGGCGTAACCGCCTTCCTGCTGCCCAATATGCGCAACCACCGCAAGGTTCAGGCTGCGGGCTAAAGGCTGACCCGCCCCTCTATGCACACGGCGGTTTCCCCGCCTATCCAGATATCGTCGCCCAGGCGCTGTACATGTACCCGGCCGGCACGGCCCAAGGCGGTGCCCTGCGACGCCACATAGGCGTCGGGCGCCCGGCCGCTGCCTATCAGCCACAGCGCCAGGCCGGCATTCAGGCTACCGGTCACCGGGTCTTCCGGCACGCCCAGGCCGGGCACGAAGGCGCGCACTTCGAAGCTCGCGGCGTCGCCGTCGCGCGCCGCATCCCAGGGCGCAACCACCCCTACCTTCAAATCGCCCAGCGCAGCCATGTCGGGCCGCAGCGCCAGCACTTCGGCGCGGCCGCCCAGCAGCACCGCCAGCCATCCCGGCCCATTGTCGACCCACTGCGCGTCGCGGATAGCGGCGCGGTCGATCCGCAAGCCCGCGGCAACGCGCTCGAGCAGGCCGGCATCGGGGGTGCCGCTGCGCAGCAGAGGGGGCGCCGCAAAAGCCAGCCGCCGGCCATCGCGGCGCAGGCGGATCAGCCCCGCCGCGCATTCCTGCACCACCTCCTGCCCCTGCGGACGCCCGCCCGCGGCCAGCCATACGTGACAGGAGCCGAGCGTGGGGTGGCCGGCGAACGGCAGCTCGCCGCGCGGCGTGTAGATACGTACACGGTAGTCGGCGCCCGCCACAGTGGGCCGCAACAGAAAGGTCGTTTCGCTCAGGTTCGTCCAATTGGCGAAAGCCGCCATGCGGGCCTCATCCAGCTCGTCCGCGCCGATGACCACAGCCAGCGGGTTGCCCTTCAGGGGCGTGTCGGAAAACACATCGACTTGTTTGAAATCCAGGATCGGCATAGGACAAGCTCCGGAAGGGGTGAAGGGCCGAAGAAAACGGGCTTCGGGCCTGACGGCCCCGATTCGCCCGCGGCCGGATAGCGCGGGGCCCAAGGCCGTCGCAGGGTGCGGCGGTAGAATACCATTCAGGCATGCTGGCAAGGCCTGCAGAACTCGCCCGGCCATCGAAGCCGCGCCGTGCGCCGCAGCAGGTGGCGCGGCAGCGCAAGCGGCCGGATCCATTACAGGCATCGGGCCTGCAAGGCCGGCCCCGAACATCCCAAGAGACAAGAGCACAAGGACGAACATGGACGCTGATTTCTGGCTGCAACGCTGGCACGAAGGACAAACCGGATTCCATCAAAGCCGGGTCACGCCGCTGCTGCAGAAATACTGGAGCGGCCTGTCGCTGCCCGCGGCCAGCCGCGTCCTGGTGCCGCTGGCCGGCAAATCCCTGGACGTGGCCTGGCTGGCCGCGCAAGGCCACGAGGTGCTGGCGGTGGAACTTTCGCCGCTGGCCGTGGAACAATTCTTCGCCGATCAGAAGCTGCAGCCCGAAGTGCGTGAATCTTCCATGGGCCGCCACTACGTCGCGGGCAATATCGAATACCTGTGCGGCGACATTTTCGACCTGGACGCCGCGACCCTGTCGCAATGCACCGGCTTCTACGATCGGGCCGCGCTGATCGCCCTGACACCCGAGCTGCGCCAGCGCTATGTGCGGCACGTGTACGGCCAGTTGGCCAAGGGCTGCCGCGGCCTCTTGCTGACCCTGGAATACACGCAAGAACAAATGGACGGCCCACCCTTTGCCGTACTGGAAGGCGAGGTACGCGTGCACTATGCCGAGGCCGGCGGCTGGGACGTACAAGTGCTGGATCGCCGCGCCATACTCGACAAAGAGCCGAAGTTCGCGGCCCGCGGCCTGGATCATCTGGATACCCTGGTCTACCGCATGGAGCGCAATTCCCTTTAGTGTGAAAGAAGCCTCTTTCATCCTCGGGGGAGGCGGCGCCCACCATGACCGTTAAACCCGCGCAGGCGGGCCGCACAGCCCGCGGGGCGCCGCTTACGGCGTCAGCACATGCACGCCCGCGGCCTGCAGCACCAGCACTACATTCAGCCCGAGTACGACCAGCGCGGCCAGCACCGCCAGTACGATGACCGGCAGCGAATTGCGATATGCGCCCATGATCCTGCGATGGCAGGTAAACCACAGCAGCGCCAGCATGGGCACGGGCAGGGCAAGGCTCAGCCCGACCTGGCTCAAGATCAAGGCCCGCGTCGGGCTCGCGCCCAGGGCGATGACGACGAAGCTGGGCACCATGGTCACCAGGCGCCGCACCCACATCGGAATCTGGAAGCCCACGAAACCCTGCATCACGAGCTGGCCGGCCATGGTGCCCACCACGGAACTGGAAACGCCCGAGGCCAGCAGCGATATCAGGAAGATGCCAGCGGCGGCCGAGCCCAGCACGGGCGTCAGCGTGCGATAAGCCGTCTCGATTTCCGCCACGCCCTGGTGGCCCGCATGAAAAGCGCTGGCGGCCATGACCACCATCGACAGATTGATGAGCCCGGCCACCGACAAGGCGATCACCACCTCCAGGTTCGAGAACTTCAGCAGCTTCCTGCGCTCGGCTTCGTTGCGCGGCGGCACACGCCCCTGGGTCAGGCCGGAATGCAGGAATAAGGCGTGCGGCATGAGGGTTGCACCGATGATGCCCACCGCTATCGTCAGCGCCTGCCGGTCGGGCAGGCGCGGCGTGACCAAGCCGCCCAGCGCCTGGGGCCACTGCACGGGCGCGATCACCAGCTCGATCAAATAGCACACGGCGATCAGCCCCACCAGGGCGCCTATGGTCAGCTCCATGGGCCGAAAGCCGAACTTGTCGGACAGCAGCAGAAAATAGGTGATCAGCGCCGTCAGGAACATCCCCACCAGCAGCGGCAGATGGAACAGCAGCGCCAGCCCGAGCGCGCCGCCTATGAATTCGGCCAGGTCGGTGGCCATCGCGGCCAGCTCGCAGACGACCCACATCACCAGCACCAGCGGCCCCGGCAGATGATCGCGGCACAGCTGCGCCAGGTTGCGACCGGTGACGATCCCCAGCTTGGCCGACAGGGCCTGGAACAGCATCGCCACCAGATTGGCCAGCAGCACCACCCACAGCAGCCCATAGCCATAGCGCGCGCCCGCCTGGATATTGGTCGCGAAATTGCCCGGATCCATATAGGCAATGGACACCACCACCGCCGGCCCGACGAAGGGCAGCAGCATGGCGATGCCATGGCGCCGGCCCTCCAGCGCATCGTGGATGGCCAGCACCGTCCCCTGGGTAATGGGAGGACGTGTCATGCGCTGCAGCTGGCGTGTATTCATGGTGGCCTGGAATGGACGAGTGAAGCCCGGCGGGCTGTTCAACAAGCCGCTACGGTACCGTCTGGGCGTACCAGTGCCGCCAATGCCCTGGCCTCTTCATCATCGAGGGCGCGGTCACACAAGTCGGCGCGCGGGGGATGCGTCGCCATGGCTCGCAACTCCGGCACAGGGTGGGCCAGGGCCGCCAGATCGGGGCGTGGGCGGCGCAGTACTTCGACATGAGCGAAGGCCTGCTCCAGCGCCAGGCCGCACTCGAGCAGGCGCCGGTCGCCGCGATGCGGGCCGATGACCTGCAGGCCGAAAGGCATGCCATGGGGATCCGTGCCGCAGGGCAAGGCCAACGCCGGATTGGTCATCAGTGTTACCACATAGGTCAGGCCGAGCCAGTGGTAGTAATTGCGCGTCTTGCGCCCTTGAACCTCTTCGGCATACAAGCGGGCCCATGGGAACGGCGATACCGGCGTCACGGGCGCCAGCACCAGGTCATAGTCGCGATATAGCTGCTGGAACTTGCGGAATATGCGCGTCTGCTCTAGATGGGCCCAGGCGCGATCCGCGAGGGTCATATTGGCCCCGATCTCATAGTTGGCACGCACATTGGGGCCCAGGGCCCCGGCATCGCGCTCGTAGGCCTCGCGGAAAGCGGCGACAAAGCTTTCAGCACGCACGATGTCGAAGCAGCGATCCGCATCCCCGGCCTCGATGCGCACTTCATCGCAACGGGCGAACAGGTGGCGCATGGCCGCGATCTTGCTGCGAAAGGCCTGGCGTATTTCTTCGTCGACCAGGCAAATGCCGAAATCTTCGGTATAGGCGACACGCAGCCCCGCCAGATCGACGGGGCGCAGTTGCGTGAACTGCTGCCCGTCCCGTTCGTACGACAACGGATCGCAGTCATCGACCGCCACCGTGGCGGATAGCTGCAGGCAGGCATCCGCCACGCTGCGCCCCATAGGGCCAACGACCGAGATCGGCGTCCAGCCCAGCTGGCGCCGCTCGACCGGAACCAGGCCCGGCGAAGGCCTGAAGCCCACCACGCCGCACAACGCGGCCGGTATGCGCAGCGAACCGCCCGTGTCCGAGCCTGTGCACAAGGGCAACATATCGCAGGCCAGCGCCGCCGCCGATCCCCCCGATGAGCCACCGGCATTCAGCTGTGGATTGAACGGATTGCCCGTCGCGCCCCACACCGGATTACGCGAATTGGCTCCGGCGCCCATCTCGGGGATATTGGTCTTGCCGACGACGATGGCGCCCGCGGCCCGCAAGCGCGCAACCAGCAGGTTGTCGCTCAGCGGCACATGATTGCGATAGCCGGGCGACCCGTACGTCGTGAGCAGGCCCCCCGTGTCCTCCAGGTCTTTGACGCCCAGCGGCAGGCCGTGCAAGGCCCCCAAAGGCTCTCCTCGCCGCACCGCCGACTCGGCTGCCCTCGCCTCTTGGCGCGCTCGCTCGGAGCAGCTCGCGGTAATCGCATTGACGGCGGGATTGACCTGCTCGATGCGGTCGATGCAGGCCTGCAGCAGCTCAACCGGAGAAATTTCCCGGGCACCGATGCGCCGCCGCAGCTCGACCGCGGAAAGCGCCAGTAATGTATCGTCGATCATGAACAGCACCCTGCCTATATATATGGCCCGATCCGGCCGCTTAGTCTATTGTGACCCATACGATGCCTGGCTGCATCACAGGCCCGATATGGCGGCAGCCCCGCGGCCGGCACACAGCCGGTCATTGAGTCCGGATGTGAGCCCGTTTGGCAATTTCCATGAAGCGCGGGGTTTCGCTCGCGATCGTATCGGCCACCGCCTGCGGGCCACCGTCGGCCGGCTCGAAGCCGCTGGCCTTGAACTGCTTTTGCGTTTCCGGGTCTGCCGCGATAGCCGCCAGGGCCTTGGTCAGCGTATTAGACACCTCGGCGGGCAGGCCGCGAGGCCCGAACAGCGCAATCCAGGTATCGATGTTGAACCCCGGATAGCCGCTTTCAGCAATGGTCGGCACCTCCGGCAGGAACGCCGAGCGATGCGCCGTGGTCACGGCCAGTGCGCGTATCTTGCCCGCCTTGATCTGCGGCATGGACGACACAATGGTGTCGAACAACACCGGAACCTGCCCACCGAGCAAATCGTTCATGGCCGGGCCACTGCCCTTGTACGGGATATGTGTCATTCGTATCTTGCTGGCATCCATGAACATTTCCGCGGCAAACTGCGACACGGTGCCGACGCCGAACGAGCCAAACGATATCTGGCCCGGATGTGCACGGGCGGCGTTCACCAGGCTGGCCAAGCTGGTAAAGGGAGACTGCTTGTTGGCCACCACGACGAGGCCGGCCCGGGCGACAAAGCCGAGCGGCTGGAAATCTTTGACTGGATCATACGGCAGCTTGGCATACACCGCGGGATTCATCGTGAAAGTCGTGCCCGAACTGATCAACAGCGTGTATCCGTCCGGCTTGGCCCTGGCGACCGCCTGGGCGCCGACGATGGTACCGGCGCCGGCCTTGTTCTCGACGATGATGGACTGGTGCAGCTTTTCGCCCAGTTTTTTTGCCAGCAGGCGGCTGATGATGTCCCCCGCGCCGCCCGGCGGATAGGGAACCACCAGCTGCACCGGCCGGTTCGGCCACGGCGCTGCGCTCGCAATGCCGGCAAGGGCCACGCCGAGAGCGGCACATGACGCCGCGAGGGTCTTCCTGAAAACTATGCGCATATTGTCCTCCATATCTCCGTATATATCGTGTGTCGGGGCTTGCCCCGGCCTGCGGCTCGCCGCCGCGCCCAACCTTCTGCAGGCTTACCTCAAGCGTTGCGGGCTCATGGCATCGGGGCAGACGCCCTGCCGCAAGATTTCGTCAGGGACAGGCTTGCGCAGCAGCAGCGCGGCCGCCATGGCGGCCACACCGGGCGCCGACTGAATGCCGTAGCCGCCTTGCGCCGCCAGCCAGAAAAATTCCGGGCAGGCCTGATCCCAGCCCACTACCAGATCGCCATCACGCACGAACGAGCGCAGGCCCGCCCAGGTATGGCGCGGGCGGCGTATCGACAAGGTCGTTGCCTGCTCGATGTGATAAATGCCCGTGGCAACGTCCAGCTCTTCGGCAACGACATCTTGTGGAGCGACCGGATCGGCATTGGCCGGCGACCCTAGCAGCTGGCCGGCATCGGGTTTGAAATAAAAACTCTCGTCGAGGCCGACGACCGCCGGCCAGCCGCTGAATTCCATGTCCGCCGGCCCGGCGAACGTGAAAGCCGTCCGGCGGCAGGGCTGCAACCCAACACGGGCCGCACCGCACAAGGCGGCAACTTCATCGGCCCAGGCTCCCGCTGCATTGACCAAAACTCTAGCGTGCAGAACCGACGCATCGGCGAAGTCCAGCCGCCACCCATTTCCGTCACGCCGCGCCCCCACCAGTTCGGCGTTGCAGCGCAGATGCGCTCCATCCGCGCGAGCCTGGCGCAGAAACCCCTGATGTATCGCATGCACGTCGAGATCGCGCGCAAAAGGCTCGAACAGCGCGCCCGCGGCAACTGCCTGCGGCCGCAGGCAGGGGACTTGCCCGACCGCATCGTCCGCGCCGTACAGTTCAACGTTCGGAGACAGGGCAATGGCCGCCTCGTACCGCTGCTGCAACAATGCGCGCTGATGCCGCCCCGCGATGTACATGCAACCGCGCGCATTCATCAAGGGGGTAGCGCAGAACCCGTCCGGCGGGTTCTCGTAGAAGGCCCGGCTGGCACGAGTCAGCGCCTGAATCTGCACCGTTCCGTAGGTCTCCATGAACATCGCCGCGGAACGGCCCGTGGCATGGTAGCCAGGCTGCGCCTCGCGCTCCAGCAGCACTACACCCGCGTCATTGGCAAGCTTGGCGGCCAGCGAAGCGCCGGCAATCCCCGCGCCGACAATCGCAATGTCGCAATGCGTCTGATCCTGCAAGATAGCCTCCTCCATGGAGTGGCGCGTCGTATCGCCAAGTTAAATTCTCATTAATGAGAATTCTCAATTATGGGAAAATATCCGTCAATATGCAGACAGGCAAAATCTGCCTATGCTCGGGTAATCCCTAGGGCCGCCGCATACGCTCCGGCGGGCTCACGGCGCTACCCGGCGTACCGATTCTTGATGCTTAATATATGCACTCTTACTCATTTCAGGAGTGACCGATGCCCGCTAAACAGGCCCAGCCTGGCGAGTTGACGGATCGCATTCGCATGGGCCAGCGCCTGCGCGCCTTGCGCAAACAACGCAAGATCACCTTGAAGTCCCTGTCTGCGGCCTCCGGCGTCGCGCTGTCGACCCTGTCCAAGATGGAATTGGGCCAGGTGTCCATCAGCTACGAGAAATTCGTCGCCGTGTCCCACGCGCTGGGCGTGGACATCGGGCATTTGTTCATCGGCGCGGGCCTCGAGCCCCGCGCGCCGGTACCGGCAACGCCCGGCACACCATTCATCCACGGCGATTTCGCTGGTGCGCCCAGCTATGACACCGGCAACTACGATTACCGCCTACTGGCCGGCAATTTCCCCGATCGACGCATGACGCCCATGTTTGGGCGCATAGCCGCTCAGCGGCGCGAACAATTCGATGACTATATACGGCACTCCGGCCAGGAATTCATCACAGTGCTGTCGGGAGCCGTGGAGCTGCATTTCGAAACCGGGGAAATCCTTGCGCTGAAGTCCGGGCAGTATGCATATTTCGACAGCGGCATTGGACACATCTATTTATCTACCGACCGCCATGCCGCAGAAATCATGGTCGTCATGACGGAGCCTTGAGCGAGCCCGGGCCTACCAATCAGGGCACTTTCACCTGCCGTAAAAACACAGGCCGCGGAACGACGGGACTGTAAGCCATCGACGCCTTCTTGATAAAAACAGTTACACCCTAACAATACAGCAATAGTAAATATCCCCGCTCTTCCGTGGACGATCTGCAAGCCATCGGGGGATAATTGGCCGAACCACGCGCGGGGTGCCGATGCCTGCGGGACGAGCGCGTGGCACAACCAGCCAGAGGGGAATGCGTGCGATGCAGTTGCGGATGCCAGTTCTGAAATTCAGCCGGCGCTTGGTGAAGATAGTTGCGGGCATCGTGCTTGCGCTGCTCATCCTGGCCGGCCTGGCGGCCTGGGGGGTACCGAAGCTGACGCACAAGCTGCTCACCCATAATGTGGCCGAGCTGCTGGGCCGCCAGGTCGATGTGGGCGAAATCCACTTCAACCCGTTCACGCTGGCGCTGCGCGCGCAGGACATTTCCATCAGGCAGCCCCAAGCGTCTTCCGCACAGCCAGCGTCTTCCACCACATCCACACAGCCCGCAACTTCCTCTGTACAGTCTGCCAAGCAGCCACAATCGTCTTCAGCACAACCCGCGCCCGCCCCCAGGGGGGCGGTATCGTCCGCTACACCGCACGAACAGTCCGCCACACAGTCCGAACCATCGTCCGCACAAGCAGCCTCTTCCCCGAAACAAGCCGCAACGGCGCCGCTGCTGCAGATCGGCGAGATCGATGTGCGCGTGGCGTGGCGTTCGCTCGTCATGTTCGCGCCGGTGATCGACCGCCTGCACATCGAGCGGCCTCGCCTGGCCATGGTGCGCACGGATGCGACGCATTTCAATTTTTCCGATATCGTCGACCGGCTGGCCCGGATGTCGGCCGATCAGCCCGAAAAGCCTGAACAGGCCTCGGACAAGCCGCCCCGCTTCTCCCTGAACAACCTGACGCTGGCCAACGGCTCCGTCAGCCTCGACGATCGCGTTACCGGCCATCACCAGGAAGTCGACGATCTCTCGCTCGGCATTCCCTTTATTTCCTCGTTCGGCTACGCCACTCATATCGACGTGCTGCCCGCGGTGCACATGCGCATCAACGGCAGCCCCTTCGACCTGACGGGCACGGCGCGGCCGTTCGACACCGTGCCGGCGTCCACGCTGGATGTGACGCTACACGGCTTGGCGCTCGACAAATGGGCCGACTTCTGGCCCATGCCGCTGCCCGTCAAAGTCAAGAGCGCCCTGCTCGACTCGAAGCTGCAGGTGGTGTTCGAACAGCCCGCGGGCGCCGCGCCGCGCATCCGCATACAAGGCAGCCTGGGCCTGCGCAAGCTCGACGTGGCCGAGGCCTCGGGGGCGCCGCTGCTGGCCTGGGACAGCCTGGATGCGGAAAACATCGCGGCCGACCTCGGCGCGCACACGCTGTCGGTGGGCACGGTAACCTTGAAGAAGCCGCAAGTGGAAGTACACCGCGACGCCAAGCAACTGAATTGGCAGCGCGTGGCGCAGGGCTTCGCCAAGCTGGGCGGCCATACGCCAGCCGCCGCGGGCGCCAAGCCCAAGCCCGGCGCTGCCCCACGCCCCGCCGCCGCAGCCGCCGGCTCTCCACCAACAGCCGCCGCAGACCCCGCCGCGGCAAACCGCCCTTCAGCAGATCCCGCCACGGCAGCATCCTCCACAGCATCCGCGGCCTCGGCTTCGGGCCCCGTGTCTGCCGACTCCACCACGAACGCGAGCAAGCCCGCCGCAGCGGGCACCGCCGGCAGCAAACCGCCGTCGGCCCCGGCCCGTCCCGCGCCAGCCGGCGCCACGCCCCCCGACTGGAAGGTCACGGTCGACACCTTCAAGCTCGATGGCGGGCAGGCGCATGTGCGCGACGAGCCGCTGGGTGTGGACTATCCCGTAGACGGCCTGCGCGTCGAGGTCGCACACATCGCCCTGCCGCAGGCCGCGAATCAGCCCATGCAGGTGCAAGTCGGCATCGACAACAGCCACGACGGCAGCTCGCTGCGCGCCGAGGCTCCGGTCATACTGCAGCCTCTTTCAGCCCATGCCCAGATCCAGCTGAACAATCTGGCGCTAATGCCGTTCGCGGCAGCTTTGCGCCATTTCGCGCCCATCGCCCTGCAGGACGGCCGGCTGAGCATCGCGGGCAAGGTCGACGTGGCGGCATCGCACGTCGAAGCCCGCGACGTGAAGCTGGGCCTGCAGAAACTTGCCGCGCGCGACGAGTCCGTCAAGCCCGCGGTGGGCCTGTCCATCGGCTCGCTGGAACTGCAGGCCGATCGCCTGGCCCTGGACGCCAAGCCCACCGGCTTCACCCTGAAGGCCGACGGCATTCAAAAACACGGCACCCTGGCGCTCAAGGGCTCGCTGACAACGCAGCCGTTGTCGCTGAAGACCTCGGTGGATCTGGCCAATTTCGATGCAGCCTCCCTGGCGCCGTATATCGCGTCGAGCCTGAACGCCACCATACGCAGCGTGTCCCTGGGGGCGAAGGGCAACGCCGAATTCGCGCCGGCGCAAGGCGGCAAGCCCATGCAGGCGGACTGGCGCGGCGCGTTTCAGGTCAATCATCTCGACCTGCTGGATCGCGTCAACAAGGCCAAATTTCTCTCGTGGAAGCAGCTGAGCCTGAAAAACATGCACGTCTCGATGGCCGGCAGCAAGCTCGGAC
Source organism: Candidimonas nitroreducens (assembly GCF_002209565.1). GTDB lineage: Bacteria > Pseudomonadota > Gammaproteobacteria > Burkholderiales > Burkholderiaceae_B > Candidimonas > Candidimonas nitroreducens. The sequence goes on along the minus strand of NZ_NJIH01000008.1, from coordinate 223,181 downwards.
TGGGGCTGGGCGACATCGTGCTCGACGACTTCTACGGCAACATACTGCTGAACGACAAGGCGCGCCTGAACGTCATGGACGTCATGGTCGAAAAGGGCAAGGCCGGCGGCTCCATCACACAAGACACACAGACCCGCCGCCACAAGTCCGCAGCAAGCAAGGCCGCCGCGCAGCATGGCGGCGGGCCCGACATTTCCATCCACAGCGTCACGCTCAAACGCGGCCGCATGCTGTTCAACGACCATTTCGTACGGCCCAACTACCGCGCCGAACTGTCGTCCATCGACGGCACGCTCACAGCCGTGTCCTCGTCCAAGCCGACTCCCGCGCAGGTCAAGGTCGCGGGCCGCGTGTACGGCACGGCTCCGTTCTCCGTTTCGGGTACCGTACAGCCCTTCGCGCGCTATCTGGCGCTGAATCTGAAAGCGACTGCCAAGGGCGTGGATCTGCCCCGCTTCACCACCTATTCGTCCAAGTACGTGGGCTATGCCATACAGCGCGGCAAGCTGTCGGTCGACTTACACTATCAGATCAAGAACCGCGCCCTGCAGGCCAGCAACCGGGTGCAGCTCAACCAGCTCACCTTCGGCAAGCAGTCCAACAGCCCCGACGCGCTCAAGCTGCCGGTGCTGCTGGCCGTCGCCCTGTTGAAGGATTCCAGCGGCAATATCGACATCAATCTGCCCGTCTCCGGCTCGCTGGACGATCCGCAGTTCTCGGTGGGCGGCATCATCCTGAAGGTGATCATCAACACACTGACCAAGGCGGTGACCGCGCCCTTCAAGCTGCTGGCCTCGGCCTTCGGCGGCGGCGAAGACCTGTCGTATATCGAGTTCGAGCCGGGCAGCGCGGCGCTCGACGACAAAGACGAATCCAGCATCGCCACCCTCGTCAAGGCTCTGGACGACCGCCCCGCGCTGAAGATGGACGTCATCGGCCGGGCCGACCCGAAAGCCGACGAGAGCGGCCTGCGCCAAGCCTGGCTGGATCAGCAACTGCGCCGCGCCAAGGCCAAGGACACCGCCGGCTTCGGCAAGAAGCCCAACCCGGGCAAGATCACCCTGACCGATGCCGATCGCGCCAAGTATCTGAAAAAGGTCTACAGCGACACCAAGATCAAGAACAAGCCGCGCAACGCCATCGGCTTCGCCAAATCACTGCCGCCCGAGCAGATGAAGTCCATGCTGCTGGCCGCCGCCCCGCTGGGCAAGCAGGCGCTGAATGCCCTGGCGCAGGCTCGCGCCCAAGCCGTGTACGAACAGATCACGGCCAGTGCACCGAACCTGGCCAGCCGGGTGTTCATCGTGGCGCCCAAAACGGATGCCGGCGACGACAAAGACGGAGGCCCGGCCACGCGTGTGGATTTCGCGCTGCACTAAGCCGGGCCGCGCGCTGCAAGGCCGCCGCTTTGCCGGCACGAACCACGCCGCACGGCAGCAAGGGCGGCATGCTGCGATGCGCGGCCAGGTGCTAGAACCGCCGCGCGAACGTAAGGCTGCCCGCGACCGACTGGTAGCCCGAACGGAACAGCTGGCTCGACACATTGGCGCCCACCGTGAACTTCTTGCCGACCTCATAGGACAAGCCGGCGGCCAGGCCCAGGGCGTCACGGCCCACCAGCTTGTTGCGGCTGGTGAAAGGAGCCTGGGGATAGCCGGCGAAGGCAGCCTGCTGCACGTAGTCGTTGTCCAGCAACTCGTGATCCCAGGTGACCTGCAGCCTGGCGGCCAGCTGTGCACCGCCGGGCCGAGCCAGGTTCAGCGTGGCGTCTACACCAACGCTCGACCTGAGTGAGTCGAAGTGGACGGACGAGAGCTGCAGGCGAGTGGCGTCGCTGCCCGACTCGGTCAGGCTCGGGCGGTTCAGCCGCGTATAACCCAAGGTGGCCAAGGGGCCGGCACTGAGCGCCTGGCTCAAAGCCCAGCGGTAGCCGCCGCCAGCCATCAAAGTGCCGGTCAGGGATGTCCAGTCGGCCTGGTTCTTGGCCGTGTAGCCATCGATGGACAGGCGCCGGGTGTAGTGAGCATCTTCAATGCCCACTTGACCCAGGCCAAACGCATAGGGGCCGGCGGCGGGATCCGGCGCGTAAGCGGCCTGCAGGCCCAGATTGAAAGCGGTGCTGCGGCCCGAGGCGTTGTAACCGTCGTTGACGTCGACGGACTGGCCGCTGACGGCGCCGTACACGCCCCACGACCAGGCCGGGTGCCGGCTGTCGAGCTTTTCCGCGCCGAAAGTAAGCCCATAGATCGAGGCATCGCGGCCTATCAGCGTGCCGTGCGCGTCCTGGCTGGCGCCGCCGCCGAACGGCGTGGCAAAGCCGCGCCATTCGTCGCCGGCCGTCGTGCCGCGCCGGGAGCCCAGGATACGGGCGCCGATCTGACCGGCGATCTGGCGTTCGCGATCCAGCGAGCCGGCTGCCATGGCGCTATAGGCCTCGGGCGTAAGCTGATCCAGGGCGCCGGCGATGGTGCTGCCATCGGGCGCCGAAAAGTCCAGCGCCTGGTACAGCGGCTGAATGTCGCGGCGCGCATAGCCCGCAACGGCATCCAGCGCGCGGCCAGCCCGGCGCGCATTGTCGTTCAGCGCGTACTGGCTGTAGGCGTTGTTCTGGCGCGTGATGCCCAGCCGGTAGCTGTCGCCCGCCAGCATGCTTGCCGAGGACAGCAAGGTCGGCGACGCAAGTAAGCTGTTCACCGACGAGAATGCCCCGGTGGTGGCGCCGGCCGGCACCAGCTCCGCCAGGCTCAGATCCAGCGTGGTGCCGCTTGCATACCAGTCGGCAACGGGTGCCAGGGTCAGCGTACCGGCCAGCTCGGCCGTGCCGCTGACGGCCAGGGTGTCGTGCGCGCCGTGGTTGTCGACTTCCATCAGCAGCTCGCCGCCGGCAGCCTGCTCGTAATCGCCATTGATGGTGATGGTGCCGATGGAATTGCCGGGGCTGACCGTGCCGTAATTGACGAAACCTCCGTCGGCATTCAGCGTATAGGTACTGTTGCCGCCCAGAGTAGCGCCCGAACCCACCACCACGCCGTAGAGTTCCTGAGTGCCGTTGAGCGACGTGCGCCCGCCCTTGGCGGCCACGACCAGGTTATCGATGCCCTGGATGTCGCCGTCGTAGCGCATGGCAAAGCCCGGGTCGGCCCGGCCCGTGGCGCGGCCCTGGCTGTCGGGCTGCAAGCCGAAGTTGATGAAGGTCAGGCGTGGCTCGCCACTGCTGTCCCGCTGGTTGTAGGCAGAGTAGATATTGCCCTCTATGCGGGCGCCGCGCATGACGTTGATGTTGTTCACCAGCGCATTGCCGGATATATAAATGGCCGCGGCGCGGCCCGCCACGCGGCCGGTCAGGTCGAAGTTGTCGACCAGCGCACCGCTCAACTCGGGCAGGGGCGCCCGGCGCACGCCGTCCTCCACGTAGATGTATGAGCCCCGATAGTCGGACTCGTTGCCCAGCGCGTTGTTGCCGAAATCGAAACTGGCGCCTATGCCCATATCGCCCATGGCCTGCACATCGCCGCGCAGCACCAGATTGTGGTTCTTGCCATAGGCGAACATCAGGCCGCGCCCGTTCAGGCCGTCGGCGTAGACGCGGGTACCTGGCTGCACCACCAGGGTGTTGCCGGCGCCGTCCACGCGCACGCCCGCGCCGCCCGGCCCCTGGGTAAGCAGATCGGCCTGTTGGTAGACGGTGTCGTTGCTGCCGTAGATGTGCAGGCCCAGCCCCAGGGTGGCGGTGTTGTATTGACCGGGAATGTAGGCGGTGCCGGCGGCGTTGCGCAGGAAGTAGCCGTTGTTGTTGACCAGCTGCAGGCCGCTGCCGTAGACGGAATAGCCGAAGAAATTGCGCCGGTCTATGTCGTAGCCCAGATCCTGCATCGCCGCCAACTCGGCTTCCATGAATTGCGTGTAGTTGCGATAACTCTGGTGGCTCATGAGGCTGTTCTTGAGCTCGATATGACCCATGTAGTTGTCGTCGATGCCGCCCCGCTCTCCGTGTATGCGCACCGGCACGCCGGGCATGGCGCCGGCCAGCACTTCCTGCACGTGTGCGCCGGTGAAATAGCCCTGATCCTTGCCGACGTCGAAGCTGTCGGCGGTGTAGGGGTTGTTGCAGTCCGAACAATAAATGGACTGCCCGGGCCTGGCGGGGTTGCCGTTGTCATCGCGCAGATGCTGGCCCCAGGAATCCAGGACATTGCCGAAGTATGGCGTGTTCGAGCCCCGCCCGTACTTATCGGAAGCGGCTCCTAGTATGCCCAGGCCGTGCGCCAGCTCGTGGAATGCCACGGCGGTCAGGTCGACGCCGATGTATGCACGCGGCAATTGCGAAGGCACGTATGACGGCAGATTGTCCCAGGTCATTCGCCCCATGACGAATTGCCCGTGCGAGCCGAAAGTCAGAGAGGGACTCGTCATGCCGAACAACACGCGCTGCAACTGAGTCAGGCTGGTCTGCCCCTCGGGCACGGGCGCACTGTTGCCATAGGCATTCTCGTCCTCGACCGTGCCGATGTTGATGATCGCCGGTAGCTGGCCGGGCGTGGGCTGGATGATTTCGGCCCAGCGCTTCAAGGCTTCCGTGATCTTGTCCTTTTGCAGCGAGTTCAGGTTCCAGGTGGAGTGCAGTATTTCGCCCTCCTCGCCCATGACCGGGCCGTCGCCCACGTCCATGAAGCGGGCCAGAAAGGTGGGCTGGTCGCCGTGGCCGTAGACCGGACGATTTTCCAGCGCCTGCGCGGCATGGCTGACCAAGGCAAGCGATATTGCCAGGGCTAGCCTGTTTCGTAGAAGTTGCATGATCCCCCTGTTCCAATCAGCGGCAATGATTTGCCTGTAGTCTTGTGGCCTTGCATGCGGCGTTGCCGATTCATTGCTTGCCGGCCCGGCAAGCAAGACTCTGCGTCGTCTTGTTTCCACGCGCGCCGGGCCTTATGCCGCAATGCAGCAATGCAGCAATGCAGCATCGAAAAGCGATGCCGGCTATTTTTACTATATGTGATATGTATTTACAACGATTTGATAAAAATTAAATACCAAAAGTTGTGGAATCTGCGCCGTGGTGGAACCGGCGCCGCGACGCACGGCTACCCGGTCGCGAATCCGTACGAATTCCCATACAACGCCCGCATGAAAACAATAATGATTATTATTTCTAATGTTTGGGCACATGCCCGTAGAGAGCCACGGCGCGCGACTCGGAATTCTTTGTGGTCGACACTTGACCAGCGCCGCCTTACCGTAGCGTGACCATCGTGAAGAGCCGCTCCTGTAGCGGAGCCTGGTCGCCGTACCAGAGAGAAATTTTTTATTCGCTCGTCACAAAAGCATCACAGGACGGAGACCCTTCACTTGACGGGCGCAGCGGGGACGGGAACCAGTCCGTATCGGGACATGACCGTTATCAGTTTGCCCAAGTCTGGCGCTCCGCCGGCGTTGATGATGGCACCGACATCTCGGAAATACTGAGCGCCAATATCCGGCGAAATTACAATGAGCGCCCGGGCGGTGTCCTGGTGCGGGTTGCTGAAACTATGGACGGCTCCGCGTGGACTGAACATGCAATCGCCCGGCGCCAGATCCCGAACAATGCCGTCGACGGAATACCGGAGCGTGCCCGCCAGACCGTAGACACATTCTTCGTTGCGCGTGTGGCTGTGCGGCGGTGGAACATGCGCTCCGGCCGGTACAGTCAGCTCGAATACCCCCATTTCACCCTTGTGCGAACCGTCGACGAGGTATCGGATCCTCAATTGACCCACCTCCATGACATTGCTTGCAGCTACATTGTCCGACCCCATGCTAGCCCCCCAGGCGGAACGCCGCCATCGTGAAGAATGCCCATCATGAACCGCTACATGCCGGCAGGCAATCCGGTTCTTCGCCGACTACGGCCTGTCTTTCTCTGATCGAGTGGCACTGCCCGGGCGTTCACCATGCATAATTGACTACGCCTATACACCCGGAATACCAAGGGGACTCCCATGCAGCTTATCGCAATCGTCCTGCTTATGATCGTATTGCCCATCGTGTCGATCATCCACGACGTGGCCGGCGGCCACGCGGGTTTAGTCGACGCGCTCGGCAAATGGTTTGTGTTCTGGGGCGTCGGATGGCGCCTTGCGAGCGCCGCCATCCACCAGCTGATACGGCCTGGGTTTACCGCAAAAGGCATATTTGAAATCAACGACCCAGCGGCGAACAAGCTCGTTCTGGAAATCGGCTTTGGCAATCTTGCGCTGGGCGTGCCGGCAATCGCAAGCCTCTATTACCCTGCGTGGGTGCCCGCCCTTGCCCTGGGAGGCTGCATTTTCTTCGGCCTGGCCGGCATCCAGCACGTCAAAAACAAGGCATCAAGCCGCGCCGAGATTGCCGCCATGGTATCGGATCTAGGCCTGGCAGCGATCTTGCTCGTCTACTTAGTTATGCACAGGCTTTAGTTTGGTGGGCGGTACTGGGTTCGAACCAGTGACCCCTGCCGTGTGAAGGCAGTGCTCTACCACTGAGCTAACCGCCCCTTTGGCCGTGGATTGGGCGTCTTGTTTAGACGCCCTGGCCTTTGGGAAGCAAAAAATTATAGCATCTAATTCAGGTGCCCGAATGTGTACGCGATCGTCGCCCTTCTGCGGCAAACGTCGTCTTACGAGCCTCGTTCCCACAACACAAGCTGTGCGGCCTGAGGCCTCGGATCGAAGCCTCAGGCCGAAGCCTCGGCACGCCAGACGCAGGGTTTGCCGGCCGCCTTGTCCAGGGCGTCCAGGTAGGCCTCATGTTCGGTCAGTTCCTCGGCACTGGCCCGGATGACGGGCAGGCTGGAAGCGTCGAATTTCTCGGTACGCACACCCTGCACCCCCGGCGTGCTGCCGGTCTGCTCGAAATCCATCAGCAGGGCATCCTGGCCACGGGTCATGGCCAGCCACACCTCGGCCAGCAATTCCGAATCGAGCAAGGCGCCGTGCAGGGTGCGGTGAGCGTTGGAAATACCGTAGCGCTCGCACAAGGCGTCGAGCGAGTTGCGCTTGCCCGGATGCAGTTCGCGGGCGTAGAGCAGTGAATCGGTAATGCTGCCGCACAAATCGTCGAACGGGGGCCGCTTTATCTTGGCAAATTCAGCGTTGAGGAATTTGCGGTCGAATGGGGCGTTGTGGATGATGATCTCGGCGTCTTTGACGTACTCGGCGATCTGGTCGGCCACTTCGGCAAAGCGCGGGTGGCCCGACAGGAATTCGGTGGTCAGGCCGTGGATCTGCAAGGCCTCGGGGTCGCTGTCGCGATCGGGGTTGATGTACAGATGCAGATGATTGCCCGTCAGGCTGCGGTTGATCATCTCGACGCAGGCGACCTCGATGACCCGGTGGCCTTGCAAAGGATCGAGGCCGGTGGTTTCGGTATCCAGGACGATCTGGCGCATGGGAAATCCTTATATTCCAAAAAATGATTTTAGCGTCGCTGGCCGCCGAACTGCGCCGCGCCCTGGTTGGCCAGTTGATCGGCGCGTTCGTTGCCCGGGTCGCCGGCGTGGCCCCGCACCCATTGCCAGCTCAGGCTGTGCTCGCGTACCAGGGCTTCCAGTTCCTGCCACAAGTCGGCGTTCTTCACCGGCTTCTTGTCGGCTGTAAGCCAGCCGCGCCGCTTCCAGCCAGGCAGCCATTCGGTCATGCCCTTCTGCACGTATTGCGAATCGGTATGCACCACGACGGTGCAGCGGCGCTTGAGCGCCTTGAGCGCCTGGATCACCGCCAGCAGTTCCATGCGGTTATTGGTGGTCTGCGGCTCGCCCCCGTACAGGGTCTTCTCGTGCCTGCCCTGGCGCAGCAGCACCCCCCAGCCGCCCGGCCCGGGGTTGCCCTTGCAGGCACCGTCCGTCCAGATGTCTACTTGCCCTTCATTCGCATTATTCGTCATTGCTTGCGTTTTGCGTATTACGACATGTCACGTATTGCGGCGGCCGCCGGCCGCCCACGCGCCCTGATCGGACGCGCTTCGGGCTGGCACTATACCGCACAGCAAGCCGCCGCCGGCGCGGCGCACAATGCTGTGGGCAATGCGGCAAACGGCAGTGCGGCAAACGCCGCGGCGCACGGCACGGCGATCAGCAATCCGAATGGCGGCTGGTGACCACTGCCTCGCGCCGCACGCGCTTCTTCTTGCGCTTCCAGGCCGGGCCCACCAGCCGCATGGCCGCCACCCGCTTGACCGCCGACACCACGTAAACGGCGCCGCACACCGGCCACCAGCGGTCGCCGGCGGCTTCCATGAACGACCAGCGCTTCAGCCATTTGTCGGTCTGGCAAGGCGGGGCATAGCAGCCGAAGCGGCCGCGGTCGACCTCGAAGGCCAGCAGTTTGAACCAGTCTTTCAGGCGCGGCAGCGATACCTGCAAATGAGTGGCCACGGGCATCAGAGGTTCCAGCCCCGGCACGCGCTCGCGTGCGCCCCACAGGCTCCAGGGATTGAAGCCGGAAATCACCACGCGGCCTTCGGGCATCAGCACCCGTTCGGCTTCGCGCAGGATCTGGTGGGGATTGCTGGAACATTCCAGCACGTGCGGCAGCACCAGCAGATCCAGGCTCTGGCTCTCGAAGGGCAGGTTCTCGGGGTCGGCCAGCAGCGCCATGGGCCGCGCCGCCAATGCCGCGTCTTGCAGGACATGCGTATAAGCCTTGTAGGGCACGCGGTTCGACTGCAGCAGATCCCATTCGGGCAGGCCGATCTGTACCGCGTGATAGCCAAACACGTTGGCAACCATGGCGTCGACCTGGCGCTGTTCCCAGGCCTGCACATATTGGCCGGCCGGCGACCCCAGCCACTCGGCCAGCTCTACAATAATGGACTGATCCAAAGACCCGCGTCTCCCTGACTATGGCACATACAATACCCGCCCCTACGCCGGGCCAGACACAACTTGTTCCCGTCCCGGCACTATCCGACAACTATATATGGATGGCCTACCGCGGCAAGCACGCCGCCGTGGTCGACCCGGGCGAGGCCGGCCCGATAGAGCAGCTGCTCGACCAGCACGGGCTGACGCTGGACGCCATCCTGCTTACCCACCACCACGGCGACCACGTCGGCGGCGCCCGGGCGCTGGCCGCCCGCAGCGGCGCCACGGTCTACGGCCCGGCCCGGGAACAACTGCCGGTCTGCGATCGCAGGCTGGCGCAAGGCGATACTATTTTCCTGGAAAACCTGGATCTGCGCTTGGAAGTGCTGGACATACCCGGCCATACCGCGGGCCATATCGCGTATTTTGGCCGCATGAACCAGGGAAAACCCTTGGTTTTCTGCGGCGATACGCTTTTTTCGGGGGGCTGCGGGCGATTATTTGAGGGTACCCCCGCACAAATGTATGATTCTCTGGGTAAACTTAGGGCTTTACCGCTGGATACACTTGTTTGCTGTGCTCACGAGTACACTCTAGCAAATTTGCGCTGGGCACTTCAAGTCGAACCCGGTAACGTCGCTCTGCAACTATGGTGGGAAGCAGCGCAAGGCCTGCGTGCGCAAGGCCTGCCCACCCTGCCCACGACCATAGGCGCCGAGCAGGACTACAACCCTTTTTTACGCAGTCAGCAGGAAAGCGTGGCCAAGGCCGCCCGGATCCACTCCGGCACGCGGCTGGACTCGGCTATAGCGGTTTTCACGGGTTTGCGTGCATGGAAGGATCACTTTAAATGAATCGCCGATGAAATTCCTGCGACTATTCATACTGCTAGTCACAGCCGCACTGGCCGGCTGTGCCGCCAACAATACGCACCAATACGCTTGGCAAAAGCATAGTTACTCCGCCGCCGAGACATCGCGCACCGTCGACCTGACCCATCCGCCCAAAGATATCTGGGATCGCATCCGCCGCGGCTTCGCCATCCCCAATCTGAACAACGACCTGACCCAGTACTGGACGGACTACTACGCCTCGCACCCCGAGTCCATAGAGCGCATGAGCGCGCGCGCCAGCAAGTATCTGTATTACGTAGTCCAGGAAATCAACCGTCGCGGCCTGCCCACGGAACTTGCCCTGCTGCCCTTCGTGGAAAGCGCCTACGATCCCACCGCCTATTCGCGCGCCCACGCCTCGGGGCTGTGGCAGTTCATTCCCAGCACCGGGCTGCACTACAACCTGCAGCAAACCTGGTGGCGCGACGAACGCCGCGACCCGGTGGCCTCGACCAACGCCGCGCTGGACTACCTCAGCTACCTGTACCAGCTGCAGGGCGACTGGTACCTGGCCCTGGCCTCGTACAACTGGGGAGAAGGCTCGGTACAAAGGGCCATGAGCAAAACCGCCAGCAATGGCGACTTCGTCGACTACAGCTCCATCAATATGCCCGACGAAACGCGCAACTACGTACCTAAGCTGCAGGCCATCAAGAACATCATCGCCAACCCGCAGAAGTACGGCATCGTGCTGCCCGAAATCAGCAACACGCCCTACTTCACCACGGTACAAAAGTCGCGCGACATGGACATCGCCGTGGCCGCCAAGCTGGCGGAAATGTCGGTCGACGACTTCAAGGCGCTCAACGCCTCGTTCAACCGCCCCATTATCCTGGGCGAACACCACCCCACCCTGCTGCTGCCGGTGAACCGCGTGGATATCTTCAATGCCAACCTGGAAGCCTACAAGGGGCGCCTGAGCTCATGGCAGACCTACAAGGCTCACCGGGGCGAATCGTACGCCACCATCGCCAAGCGCCACGGCATGAGCGTGGCCCAGCTGCAGGCGGCCAACGGGATCAGCGGCCGCAGCACCAGGGTGGCCCGGGTACTGCTGGTCTCCAAGCCGGGCAACGACGCCGGCGGCGGCAGCATACAACTCGCGTCGCTGGAAGTTCCAGCCGAAAAAGAAAGCTCGGTACGCGTGACGCACGGCAGGCACAACGACATCGTGATCCGGCGCCATAGGGTCAATGTCCGCACGCACACGGTACGCCATGGCGACACCCTGTATTCGCTGGCCAGGCGCTACAACACCAGCGTGCAGGAATTGCGCCGCCTCAACAACCTGAAGGGTGGTGCGCTGGCGATCGGCAAGCGGCTGCGGGTGCCGGGCACGGGCGTGCGGGGCTGACGCAGCAAGCAATGCGGGCATAAGCCGGCCAAGCCGGGTGTGCGGCGCCAAGCGCCCGGCACGGGCCCGCCCGGCCCGTGCGCCGCGGGCCTCGCGTCGACTGAACCACTACACAACAAGGATCACACCATGGGTTTCCTGAACGGCAAGCGCATCCTGGTCACGGGCGTGCTTTCCAATCGCTCGATCGCCTACGGCATCGCGCGCGCCTGCCACCAGCAAGGCGCGCAGCTGGCCTTCACCTACGTAGGCGACCGCTTCAAGGATCGCGTCAGCGAATTCGCCGGCGAATTCGGCAGCAATATCGTGCTGCCCTGCGACGTGGCCGACGACGCCCAGATCGAAGCCACCTTCAGCGCGCTGCAGTCCAGCTGGGACGGCCTGGACGGCCTGGTGCACTCCATCGGCTTTGCGCCGCGCGAGGCGATCGCCGGCGACTTTCTCGAAGGCCTGTCGCGCGAAGGTTTCCGCGTCGCCCACGACATCTCGGCCTACAGCTTCCCGGCGCTGGCCAAGGCCGCGCTGCCCCTGCTCAAGGGCCGCAACGGCTCGGTGCTGACCCTGACCTACCTGGGCTCCGAGAAAGTCGTGCCCAACTACAACACCATGGGCCTGGCCAAGGCTTCGCTGGAAGCCAGCGTGCGCTACCTAGCCAGCGCGCTCGGCCCGCTGGGCATACGCGCCAACGCAATTTCCGCCGGCCCCATCAAGACCCTGGCGGCCAGCGGCATCAAGGACTTTTCGTCCATCCTGAAGTTCGTCGAGGCTCACGCCCCGCTACGCCGCAACGTCACCATCGAAGACGTGGGCAATGTCGCCGCCTTCCTGCTGTCGGATCTGGCGGCAGGCATCACGGGCGAAATCACCCACGTGGACGCGGGCTTTTCCACCGTTACGCCGGGCATGGAATAAGGCAAGCGCGGCGGGCCGCCGCGCCAGTGCCCGTACTGCCCGGGTTCGCCATCGCCGGCGAACGGATATGTATCAATCCTGCCGACCGGGCGCCGGGCTCGCAGTGTGCGCAGGCGGCACGCCCACGTGCCTGGCGCCGCGGCCGCGCGCCAGGCCGACTTGCTTCTGCCTCTCGGCGAATCGCTCTTTGCGGGCATCGTCGTGCTTGTCGTGGCAGCGAGGGCAGCTGACGCCCTCGACATAGAATTCGGAAAGCCTGTCCTGCTCGCTGACAGGCTGGCGGCAGGCGCGGCACAGGCCATAGCTGCCCTGCGCCAGGCCGTGCACCACCGACACGCGCTCGTCGAAGACAAAACATTCACCCCGCCAGCGGCTGTCCTCGGACGGCATGTCTTCCAGGTACTGGAGTATGCCGCCTTGCAGATGGTAGACCTCGTCGAAGCCCTGCGTGCGCAGATAGGCGGTGGATTTCTCGCAGCGTATGCCGCCGGTGCAGAACATGGCCACCCGCGACTTGCCGCTGAGCACGCCGCCGGGCTGCGACTGGCGCCGCACCCAGTCGGGGAATTCCGAGAAGCTCGCGGTATGCGGGTTCACCGCGCCGGCAAATGAGCCTATCGACACCTCGTAATCGTTGCGCACGTCCACCACCACCACCTGCGGATCATCGACCAGCCGGTTCCAGTCCTGCGGCTCGACATAGGTTCCCGCCATGGACTCGGGTTCGATGTCCGGCACGCCCATGGTGACGATCTCGCGCTTGAGCTTGACCTTCATGCGGTAGAACGGCATTTCCGCGGCCCAGGACTCTTTGTGGGACAGATCGGCCATGCGCGGGTCGGCGCGCAGATGCGCGAGCACGGCGCGCACGCCGGCCTGCGGCCCGGCTATGGTGCCGTTGACGCCTTCCGCGGCCAGCAGCAAGGTGCCCCTGACGCCGCGAGCCTCGCAATATTCCAGCAGGGGAGCCCGCAGCGCGGCGTAGTCCTCGAGCCGGACGAATTTATATAGTGCCGCAACCAGGTATTTCGACATGAGCAGGAAAAAGCGTATGTGGAATAAAAAGACAAAAGCCCCGGAACCCTGCCGGGCCGGGGCTGCGCCATTTTAACGCCCGAGCTCCTATTTGCTCATGCCGTTCTTGCTCATGCCACTCTTGCTCATGCCTTCGCCGCCCGTGGCATTCTTGTTCATGGAGTTCTTCGACATCGTGCCCTTGCCCATGGCGTCCCTGCCCATCGATCCTTTCTCCATACCGCTCTTGGACATGTCCGTTTTGGACATGCCTTTCTTGGACATGCCGCCCTTGGACATGTCGTGGCTCATCATGCCCGATTTCGACATGGAGTCTTTGTGCATGCCGTCGGCGGCGACGGCGGCCGTCATGGCGCCCAAGGCCAGAATGGTGGCGGCCAGGGCTGGAATGGCGATTTTCTTCATGATGCGTCCCTCCTGGGGATGTAGTAGTGGACAAACTCTTGCTCCATTTCCGAGATGGTGGCGCCCGCAGAGTCCCCGAAGGGCGACGACTGCATTATTCCTCGCCCCTGTTCCCGAAATCCTCACGGAGAGTTAAATAAATTGTGATAATTACCGAAGCCGGATATGCGCATAATGGAACCGCGAGACGCGGGGCACGCAGCCATCCGCATGCCGCCCCGGAAACAACGCCCCTGCCTTCGACCTAATTCCATGGACGCCAGCAAACACATACTCGTGGTGGAAGACGACCGCCACATTGCCGAGCTGCTCTGCCTGCATCTGGGCGACGAAGGCTATGACGTCGTGCACGCGGCCGATGGCACGGCGGGCCTGCAGCTGCTGGAAACGGGCAGCTGGGACGCGCTGGTGCTGGATCTGATGCTGCCCGGCATGGACGGCCTGGAACTCTGCAAGCGCGCCCGCGCCATGGCTCGCTATACGCCCATCATCATCACCAGCGCGCGAGCGAGCGAGGTGCATCGCATTCTGGGGCTGGAACTGGGCGCCGACGACTATCTCGCCAAGCCATTTTCCATGCTGGAGCTGGTGGCCCGCGTCAAGGCGCTGCTGCGGCGCAGCGATGCGATGGCGCGCGACCTGCGCGCCGACGCCGGCACGCTGGAACTCGACGGCCTGCGCATCGATCCGCTGGCCCGCGTCGCCAGCCTGCAAGGCCAGCCCATAGACTTGACGCCACGCGAATTCGACCTGTTGTACTTCTTCGCACGCCATCCCGACCAGGTATATTCGCGCCTCGACCTGTTGAACCAGGTCTGGGGCTATATGCACGACGGCTACGAACACACGGTCAACACCCACATACACCGGCTGCGCAACAAGATCGAGGCCGACCCGGCCGACCCGCGGCGCATCCTCACGGTATGGGGCCGCGGCTACAAATTCGCCGCGGCGCCGGCAGCCGCCGGCCCAGGCGTGTCTTCGGGGGCAAGGCCTTGAATCGCCTGACGCTGAGCCAGCGCCTGTCGGCGGTGTTCGCCGTGCTGCTGCTGGCCTGCTGCGGCGCATCGGCGTGGCTGCAGATCGCCGGCAGCACCCGGCACGAACAAGAGATCGTGCAGCGTGTATCGCTGGATCTGGCGCGCCAGATCGCCGGTAGCAGCCAATTGATGGACAAGGACGGCCTGCGGCCGCAGGCCGTGCGCCGGCTGTTCTCGCAGTTGATGGCGGTCAACCCCAGCGTCGAAGTCTACTTGCTCGGCCCGCAGGGCCGCATCATGGGCAACGACGCGCCGCCCGGGCACCTGAAGCGCGACAGCGTCGACATCGCCCCCATCCGCCAGCTGCTGGCGGGCGCGCCGCTGCCGGTGCTGGGCGACGACCCGCGCAGCCTGCACGGACGCAAGGTGTTCAGCGCCGCCCCGCTATATATCGATGGCCGCGATCACGGCTACATCTATGTGGTGCTGATGGGCGAGAACCGCGACGCCCTGGCCGCCGACCTGAACGCCAATTCCACCCTGCACACCATCCTCTGGTCGATCGCGCTGGTGGCGCTGCTGGGCCTGATCGCCGGCTTGACGGCCTTCCGCCTCATCACCCGGCCGCTGCGCAAGCTGACCGCCGCGGTACGCGACTTCGACAGCGGCGATGCCGCCGCGGTGCTGCCCCCGGCGCCGCGCCCGAACGGCGGCGAACGCGACGAGATCCTGGTGCTGCGCCAGGCGTTCGGCCAGATGGCGCAGCGCATCAGCGACCAGTGGGCCGAGCTCAGCCGGCAGGATCAGCAACGCCGCGAAATCGTGGCGAACATTTCGCACGATCTGCGCACGCCGCTCACCTCGCTGCACGGCTATCTCGAGACCCTGCTGCTGAAGGCCGATACGCTCGATGTCGCCGAACGCCGCCGCTATCTCGAGATCGCCCTGGGCCAAAGCCGCAAGGTAGGCCGGCTGGCACAAGAACTGTTCGAGCTGGCGCGCCTGGAATCGGGCCTGGTGCGGGCCGAGAAAGAAAACTTCTCACTGGCCGACCTGGTGCAGGACGTATTCCAGAAATTCGAGCTGGCCGCCGAGGCGCGCGGGCTGCGCCTGCATGCCGACGTGCCGCGCGCCCTGCCGCCGGTAAGCGCCGACCTGGGCATGATCGAGCGCGTGCTGACCAATCTGCTGGACAACGCAATCCGCCACAGTCCAGCGCCCGGCACCGTTCGCGTGGCGCTGCAGAACCGCGGCGCCGGCGTGCGCGTGCAAGTCAGCGACGAAGGCCCCGGCATCCCCGCGGAATTGCGCGAAACACTGTTCGAAAGGCCCTCGGCCTTCAGCCGCGGCAACCACGAGGGCGGCGGGCTCGGCCTGCTGATCGTGCGCCGCATCCTGCAACTGCATGGCAGCGACATCCGCCTCGAACCGGACACCGGCAATGGCGCCGCGTTCAGCTTCGAACTGGCGTCGGCGAGCCCCTGACTCCGGCCCCGCCGCCGCACCACCGCAACCACACGTACTCAACCACCACCATGCACAACCAAGCACTCGTACTTTTCTCGGGGGGCCAGGACTCCACCACCTGCCTGACCTGGGCGCTGCAACGCTATGCGCGCGTCGAGACCATAGGCTTCGATTATGGCCAGCGTCACGCCGTCGAGCTCGAATGCCGCAAGACCGTGCGCGAAGCCCTGTGTGCCGCGCGCCCCGACTGGGCTGAGCGCCTGGGCGAAGATCACATGCTGGATCTAGGTGTGCTGGGCCGCCTCAGCGACACCGCACTGACCAGCGACGCGCGCATCGAGTTCGAGCGCAACGGCCTGCCCAACACCTTTGTGCCGGGCCGCAATCTGCTGTTCTTCACCTTTGCAGCGGCGCTGGCCTATCGGCGCGGCCTGTCTGTGCTGGTGGGCGGCATGTGCGAAACCGATTATTCCGGCTACCCCGACTGCCGCGACAACACCCTGAAGTCCTTGCAGGTATCGCTCAGCCTGGGCATGGACAGGCCGCTGGTAGTGGAAACCCCGCTGATGTGGCTGGACAAAGCCGCGACCTGGCGGCTGGCCGAACAGATCGGCGGCCCGGCCCTGGTCGAACTGGTGAAAGAAAGCACCCATACCTGCTACCTGGGCGAACGCAGCAAGCGCCACCCCTGGGGCTACGGCTGCGGCACCTGTCCGGCCTGCGAATTGCGGGCCAAAGGATATGCGGCCTATATGCGCCCCCAGAAAGACACATATTGATACGGATTTGCGACTAGAATAAGCACCTGCCTTCCATCGCTGGCTCGACTTCCGTGATCAGATTGCTGCCTATTGCCGGACTCTGCTTCGCGGCGAACGCGTTCTGCGCGCCGTCGTGGGTGCCGCTGACCGTACCCGGCAGCACCCGCTATCTGGTCGACTCCGGCTCGCTGCGGCCCGGCGGCGATGCCACCACGGACATCGCGGTGCTGGCCGAATTCCCGCAGCCGCTCGCCGCCGCCTTCGATGCACGGCTGCATTACCGCTCGACCATTACCGGCTACCGCATCGATTGCGCCAACCGCTACGCATGGGTGCTGAACGTCAGCTATTACGCTTCCGGCGATGGACGGGGCCGGTCGCTGAAGCATTACGCGTTCAGCCAGCCGCTGCGCCAGGACATTGTTTCCTGGGGCAGCCTCGACAGCGTCGCCGCGTACGCCTGCAAGAACACCGATGCCGGCCCCGCGCCGCCGCGGCTCGAGGACATGCGGCCCACCATCATCCAAGACTCGCGCCACAGCCGCTACGCCACCGGATCGCAGTGACGCACCGCGCCCGCACGTTACAGCCGCTATGCAATTATCACAGCCGCGTACGCCCTGGCATCAAATGATTTCCATCGTGGACAGGGCCTGAAGCCCGAGCGGACAATGTATCCACAGGCGACACGCACCCCTGGTTCGCGCCGCCCTCGGCAATCACTACAACACAATCTGCAAAGGAAATCCATGATCAGAATATTCATACTCGCGCTTTCCGCACTGGCGCTGTCCGGCTGCATAGTCGACGGGCACAGGGGCCACGGCTACGATCACGACTACCATCACGACAACGACCGCGGCCACTACAACTGTCCCCCGGGCGGTTGCGGCCACAACCCCGGTGACAACGGCAATTGGCACCGCTAGCGTCTTGTCTGGCTAATCGACGGGCTTGATTCGGATGGACGCAGCGTCCAGGCGACGCCCAAGCCGCAGCGATCAGCACCAGCTATCGTAAGGCCAAGCCCGGGGCCGGGCCTGCGGCTCTTGCGCGGCGGGCTCGCATGCCGCGAGGCTCAGCTCGCGGCGGGGGCACACGATTCGCCCTCGTGAAACTCATGCGATAGCGTCAGGCTGGCCGCCGGGTCGAGCGCGCGGCCCTTGCCCAGCGCCTGCACGATCAGCTGCACGCCGCGGCGCCCTATCTCGCGATTCGGCTGCGCGATAGTGCTGAGCACCGGGGTGAGATCGCGCCCCAGCTCTATGCCATCGAAACCCACCACCGTCAGGTCGCGCGGCACTTCCAGCCCCGCCACGTGCGCGGCGCGCAGGCAGCGTATGGCCAGCAGGTCATTGGAGCACACCAGAGCGCTGGGACGCCTTGCCGCGCCCAGGAACTGCGCCAGCCGCGACACCACGGCATCCATGAACGGCACTTCCACGAGATCGTAGGCGTCGAGCCCGCATTCCCGCATGCCCGTGACATACCCCCGATAACGCTGCTGCGAGCGGTCGGAGGCGGCAAGCTGGCCACTGACCATGGCAATGCGGCTGTGCCCCATGCCGGCCAGCCGGTGTATCAGCTGCCCCATGGCTCCCTCGCAATCGACCGATACACAAGGGTGATCGGCATGACGGTTGTACAGCAGCACATAGGGCAGGCTGCGCGCCTGCAGTTTTACCAGCTCTTGCGAGGTCTGGGGGTTGGACACCACCAGGATCATGCCGTCCACACTGTAGGCCAGCAGCCGGTTGACCGCGGCCTCTT
The DNA here is from genome assembly GCF_002209565.1 of Candidimonas nitroreducens. Taxonomy (GTDB): domain Bacteria; phylum Pseudomonadota; class Gammaproteobacteria; order Burkholderiales; family Burkholderiaceae_B; genus Candidimonas; species Candidimonas nitroreducens. The sequence continues at coordinate 204,786 of NZ_NJIH01000008.1, read as the reverse complement.
CGCCGGCCAGCTGGTAGTCCGTGGTCATCGGCACGATGGAATAGCCGTTGGCCGCGGCCATTTGCGCGATGCCGTCCAGGCATTCGGCGAACACCGGGTTGAGCAGCGTGGGCAGCACCACGCCCAGCACCTTGCTGAACTGGCGGCGCAACGTCTGGGCGCTGGAATTGGGCACGTATCCGAGTTGCGTAGCGGCCTGCATCACGCGCCGGCGGGTTTCGGGCGCAACCTGGTCGGGCGCGTTGAACGCACGGGAAACCGTGGCGATCGAGACTCCCACTTGCTCGGCGACGTCTCTGATGCTCATGAATGGCAGCTGCCTGCAGGGATTCGAGATTCCGTATTATTGCGCATCCGCGGCCATGTACGGGAGCCGCGCCCTGTCCTCGCCCCCCGCCGCGCCGCTGGCGCAAGAAGCGCTGCGCGCCGTCGCACGGGGCTCAGCGGCTCCAGCCGGAATGCCGGCCGAGGGCCTTGCGGCCCGCTTCAAGAGCAGGCGGCGCTTGCCGAATGAACGGCCCGAGCCGTAGATAAAGACAAGGCCAATGCCGGGCAGGCGCCCGGCGCACGCGGGAACGAATTCATGCCTCACTCCTTGATGACTGTGTTTTTTATAAATGTAAACGTTTTAACTCTCAATTCAAACACAATCAATAAGCAAGTCATCAAGCAAACGATCCCTGTCGAGCCATAAGCAGCAGGCGCCCACAACCCCCGAAATGGGCATCGGGGCGCCACGGCTGCCGGAATGCATCAATGCCAAGCCCCGGCTCGAGGGCCGGGGCCCTTGGGCTCCCGTTCGGGGCTGCATATGGGGCGAAATGAAACGGGTTCTTGCCCGATCCCGCCTCATCGAACCGGGTTCGCGCACAGGCTCGAGGTCACTCCAGCTTGCGGCCGCCCCTCAAACCGGGGAAGATCTTTTTTCGGCCGCCGCTCTTATTCCTGCCGCCGGGCTCGCGCGTGGGTCGGTCGCTCTCATCCGGGTCGTCGCTGGACCAATGATCCGGGCCATCGGAGAGCTCCGCGCCGCGCGCGGGCTCGGAGCCACCCTCCCGATCCGGCGATCCATAACGGTGGCGCACGCCGTAATTGTGTATCGAAACCATACCAATCTCCTGAGCCGATAAATGCCCTCACACAGCCGCGCAACCTACATCCGCGCCCCCTGAGAAAACCGCCCGCTCAGGGTATGGGGGCGCTATCAGAGTACGCAGCCGGGGCCCGGGCCGCCAGATTGATCCACATCATTCTGTATAGTGTTTTTGCAAGGGGACAGGGCTTGTCCGATTCATACTTGCTAAGGTGCGCAAGCCCACCGCCCCTCACAGGCTCGCCGATACACGCCGCCGAACGAGAGCCGGGATCAGCGGCGGCACTTACGAGGCAGTTACCATATGGACGATTCGACTCCGGTACCCAAGACCGATAGACGCCACCTGCAGCAAATCATTGCCGGATTGAGCGAAGGCGTGCTGCTGCTGGAACCGGACGGCTCGATCGTCTGGGCGAACGAGACTGCCCTCGAAATGCATGGGGCCGCAGAACTCGCCGACCTGGGCGCCGACGTCGCGGCCTACCGCAAGCGCTATGCGCTGCGCTATCGCAATCGCCACCCTCTGCGCCCGCGTCAATATCCCATGGCCCGCGTGCTTGCGCAGGAAGAATTCAGCGACGTGGTCGTGGAGGTCGAGCCCCGCAACGACCCCGAATTTCATCGCGTGCATCAGGTGCGCAGCCTGATACTGCGCAATGCCGGCGGCGAACCCGAATCGCTGGTGCTGGTCATGAAGGACGCCACGCAGCGCTTCGACGCCGAAGAGCGCTTCGAACTAACCTTCAGCGCCAACCCCGCTCCCGCACTGATCTGCCGGCTGGCCGACCTGCGCTATGTGAAAGTGAATCAAGGTTTCCTGGAGATGACGGGATACACCCGCGACGATGTACTGGGCCGTTCGACCTATGAACTCGACGTACTGGAAAACACCGCCGACAGGGATCAGGCCATCGCCTCTCTGAACGCCGGCACCACCATCGGGCAGACCGAGGCCACCATCAGGCTGCCGGGCGGCGCCAACAAGTTCGTCGTCGTCGCCGGCCAACCCATAGACGTGGGCGAAGAGGCCTGCATGCTGTTCACCTTCATCGACCTGGAGCCGCGCAAGAAGGTCGAAGACAGCCTGCGCCAGACCGAAGAACGTTTCTCGAAGGCCTTCCGGCTCGCTCCCGTGCCCATGGCGCTGGGTTCGCTGGACGGCTTCGAGTTCATGGAAGTCAACGACGCGTTCACCCAGACGACCGGATACGCAGCGCAGGACTTGGTAGGCCGGCCCAGCGAGGAACTGCCGATCTGGGCCAACCCGCAGGCTCACCGCCGCATGCAGGCGCTATTGGAACAAACAGGCAGCATCCGCAGCCACGAGATCCAGTTGAACACCAAAGATGGCGCCATGCTCGACTGCCTGGCCTCGGCCGAAGCCGTGAACATCCATGACCGGCCCTGTGTGCTGAGCGTTTTTCAGGACATCACCGAACGCAAGCGTTCCGAAGGCGAATTGATTTCGGCCATAGAGGCCGTCATGCAGGACACCTCCTGGTTCAGCCGCAGTATCATCGAAAAACTGGCGCAGATCCGCCGACCTCCCGCCAAGCCCGTCAATACCGCCGAACTCGAAGAGTTGACCGCGCGCGAGCGCGAAGTGCTGGGGCTGATGTGCGAAGGCATGGACGACCAGGAAATCGCCGACTTCCTGCACTTGTCGCGCAATACCGTGCGCAACCACGTGTCCATGCTCTACACCAAGCTCGACGTGCACCGGCGCGGCGCGGCCATCGTCTGGGCCCGCGAACGCGGCATCACCGGGCATGGCTGGGATCTTCCGCCCACACGCACCAAGAAGCGCGACGCGTAACCATGGGCCACAGCCCGCGGCCGAAGGCCGGCGCACATTACGTAACACACCCAACAAAAAGAAACGTCAAAAAATACTAGTGCATCTAGTGCGGCACAGCCTTCCGCGCCGTGGCACTCATCCGTACAGTTGACACATCCCCGAACCGAGGCAGCGGCCCCGAACCCATCGGCCGCCAAGCTCCGGTTGCGGCGGATCACGCGTCTCAACTCACCAGGAGTGCAACATGGACAGCGATCGCATCAAGGGCACGGCCAAAGAAATAAAAGGCTCCGTCAAGGAAACCGTCGGCAAGGCCACCGGCAATCACGATACCGAAGCACGCGGCAAGGCCGAGAAGGCCGTGGGCAAAGTGCAGCGCAAAGTCGGGGAAGCCAAAGACGAAGTGCGCGACGCGCTCGACAAGCGCTGACGACCCGCGCGAGAGGTGCGGGCGCGGGCGTCCGCTCTCGCGGCTACTACGATCGTTATTCCAGGAGCAAGAAATGCATCCCAAGAACCCATACATCGTGAAGCCGCTGGCCGCGGCCGCTCTGCTGTACATCGCGGACGCGAAGAGCCGCTACGGGCAGTGAGTGCATGGGCCGCCGCGTCGCTGCCACAATGCAGCAATGCCGAAATGCCGAAATGCAGCAAGCGGCGGCCCATTGAATCCACACGTCGAACGCTTATCGATTCAGACGCTGGCCGGTATCCCAAGTTCTGTATTTGCTGATCGTTGACCAGCCGAACGGAGCAGCGGATGGCCGGACAGCCGCAAACCAAAAGGGTGAGCCATGACCAGCGATTTGATCCCATTCGTTCTGTATGCAGCCGGTGCCATGCTGATGGCGCTAGTGCTGGCAATAGCCTGGAATGACCGCGATATCGGCATCGTGCCCTCGCCAGCCGCGGGCAGGCACCGGGCTTCCGGCCAGATAGCCCGCTTCAGATCCCAGGCGGGGCGGGGCAGGCGCCATATGACCCCCCCATATCGATGGTGAACGCGCCAGCGTGCGGCGCCCGCCAGGCTCACCAAGCGTCGGCAGGGATCAATCAAGCCCTCTGGACGCCGGCAGGCGCCCTCACTCCCTCTTAAGGCACCTTGGCCAGCCAGGCTTCGGTGCCGAATTTTTCCCCGATCAGGCGCTCGGCCGCCGCCAATTCGGTCGGAGACAAGGCGCTGGGGCTCAAGCCATTGCGGCGGCGAAAGGTATCTACCATGCGGCTTATGATTGTCTCGCGCGGCAGGCCAGTCTGGCTGTGCAGCGGATCGACCCGCTTGGCCACTGACTGGATACCCTTGTCGGACAATTTTTCGCGTCCTATGCGCAAGACCTGCAGCATCTTCACTGCATCGATGTCATAGGCCATGGTCACATGATGCAGCACGGCGCCGCCCCGGCGCGCCTGCGCGGCACCACCGATCTTGCCGCCCTCCGAGGTGATGTCGTTCAGGGGTTGATACCAGGCCTTGATGCCCAGCTCGCCCAGCGCCTCCAGCACGAACGCATCCATATAGGCGTAGGCATCGCGAAAACTCATGCCCGCCACCAGCGACTCGGGCGCGTAGATTGAATAAGTGATGGTATTGCCGGGCTCGATGAACATCGCACCCCCGCCGCTGATGCGGCGCACGACCTGTATGCCGAGCTGGCCGGCAGCAGCGGCGTCGACCTCGTTCCTGAGCGACTGGAAGATCCCGATCACCACCGCGGGCGCGGCCCACTCCCAGATGCGCAGGGTAGGCGCGCGCCGCCCCGCCGCCACCTCCTCCAGCAGTACCTGATCCAAGGCCATATGCTGCAAAGGCATTTGCGGCGCGTCGTGGATCAGCTGCCAATCGTGGTCGGCCCATTCGCTGCGTTTCGTCTCGCCGCTCATGCCAGCGCCCTTTGCACGACCACCGCAATACCCTCGACCGTGATGCCGTACATGACGACATCCGGCCCCAGCGCGGCCCGCACCGCCGCTTCCAGCGCCGTCGCGCCTGCATCGCTCGGCAGGCCGACCAGCGCCGCATTGATCGCATCCAGGACTTCCGGGGGCTCGAGAAAAAAGTCACCCGACAATTGCACGTCCCGCAGCCGGCCCTGCGCCACACGCAGGTCTACCACCACCAGCTTGCCGCCGGGAATCTTGTATTCCCCATGCCGCAGGGCCTCAACGCCTGTGTCATCCTGCCTGATCATCGCTCTTGGTTCCGTCCAACACACCCGCGCCGTCGACACCGACGGCAATACTGTGCATTATGAGCGCTATTGCCACTGGCCGGCGACATACCCATGCCGAGATCGATGAAGCCCCAAACAGGCAAAGAAAAACCCGCCGCAGTCTCGTGCTTGCACGATGCAGGGCAGGTTCGGTTCGCTATCGTTCAGCAATGATGGAAATTCCTGGCAAGGGCTCGTGCATTGTGAATGGCTGGATGTATAACTGACGCCACCTCAGTGACGCCACCTCAGAAAATGCATCGATTTCCCTAATTTTCGCGTCCTGCGCTGATTGTGGCGGAGGTGTGAATTTCCGCCTTTTTATCTCGACGCCCACTCCCACCAATTCACCCAGAGATATGAATTTCATACGCTCATCTGTGCGCCGCCCATCTACGCCGCTCATCTAAATAGGTGCCAGCACCGGGCCGATAGGCGTTCCGGCTTTTCGCCCCGTCGGGCTCGGTGTTAGCGTAAGAGGTCAAGCTGGAGAATGTTCAGCGCGGGTCACGGCCAAGTGCAGGCCTGCGCCGTTGATCACGGCCAGCAAGGTTTTGATGGTGGGGTTGCCCTTGGAAGACAAGGCGCGGTACAGGCTTTCGCGTGGAATACCCGCTTTCTGGGCCACATTGGCCATACCCTGGGCCTCGGCCACATGACGCAAGGCAGCCAATAGCGCGGCCTGCCCGCCGGGCTGATCGATTTCATCCAAAGCCGCTGCCAAGTACTCGTCCACAAATTCGGGATCGTCGCGCAGCATGTCGATGACCGTCTCGTCATGGGGGCGGCTTGTTGGGGTACGGTGTGTGGTCATGATGATTTTTCCCGGTCTTGCCAGTCTTTCCAGTAAGAAATGGCTGCGTCGATATCGGCTTGCTGCTTGCGCTTGTCGCCCCCGGCCAGCAACAGAATGAGGCGCCGTCCGGCCTGAGCGTAATACACGCGGTAGCCGGGCCCCCAGTCGATGCGCAATTCCCACACGCCGGAGGCCAAGGGCTTGCAGTCGCCGAAGTTGCCCGCCTCCATGCGGTTGATGCGCGTCAGGATGCGCGCACGGGCCCGCCGATCAACCAATGCAAGCAGCCATTCCCTGTAGGGGCCTTTCCCTTCGGAATTGAGGTACTCGATTGCCTGGTACATTTTTGTGTATTATACGTTACAAAACCATCAACGGACAGCCTCTTCTTCACCTGAAGCCATCGAAAGTAGTCGCGCACAGGCCCCGCGCATGGACACTACGTTACTTATCCGCAGCGCTCCCAGGTAGTCGCCCCAGGCCTGCATCATCTTGGCTCTCGGCTTCAGATACAAGCATCATTGTCGGCCGCTCGGCAAAGTCGTTGGCCACGGCGTAGCGCATGACCTGACTGCATTTCTGCAACTAGCGCTCGGCGATGTTCAGGGTTCTACGCTTCTCGATAGCCTTGGTGCAGCCGTTTTTCCTTCGGCTTGGCCTGTCGGGCGGCTATATCCGATAGCTTCATGATGGTATCTCGCGTGACGGTATTTCCATATACCGTCAAAAATACCGTTCTATGATGGTAAAAAAGCCCGCAAGGCCAATAACCATGCGGGCTTTTTATACGGTAGTAGACTGCTGTAGACTAATTCCTGGCGGACAAGGGGGGATTCGAACCCCCGATACGCTATTCACGTATACACGCTTTCCAGGCGTGCGCCTTCAACCACTCGGCCACCTGTCCTTGCCTGCGCATTTTCCGGGAAAACGCGCGAAGTCCGCTATTCTAACAGAATCCGCCCTTATCCAGGCCCCAGGCCTCGGCGGGGTGCGGCTCAGGCCGGGATGGCCGTGGTTGCCATCATCCGCTCGACGTAGCGGGCGATCATGTCGATTTCCAGGTTGACGGCGCTGCCGGGCTTCAGGTGCTTGAGGGTGGTGACCTGCACCGTGTGCGGAATCAGGTTGATGCGGATTTCGCAGCCGCGGGCATGGTCGTCGACCTGGTTCACGGTCAGGCTCACGCCGTTGACGGTAATCGAGCCCTTGTAGGCCAGATATTTGGCCAGCTGGGCCGGCACGTCGATGCGCAGATCCCAGGATTCGCCCACGGGTTTGAAATGCGTGACGGCGCCCAGGCCGTCGACGTGGCCGGACACCAGATGCCCGCCCAGGGCGTCGCCCAGCTTCAGGGCATGCTCGAGGTTGACCTCGCCGGGTGCGTCCAGGCCCACGGTGCGGTTCAGGCTTTCGCGTGAAACGTCGACTTCGAAGCCGTCTTCGCGCAAATCGACCACGGTCATGCAGGCCCCCTGGATGGCGATGGAGTCGCCCAGCCGGCTATGTTCCAGGGGCAGTTCCGGTGCCCTGATGCGCAGGCGCACCCCGGCATCCGCCCTGTCCGCGCGCAGCGGCTCGACCTTCTCGATGAGGCCGACGGCGGCCACGATACCTGTAAACATATTCGTCATCCTGTGTGGCCGGGAACGCAGTGCGCGGCCCGCTACTGATACCGGCCCGGCATCGCGCAGCGGCGAAATACCAATGGCCTAAAAACCTTGCTGCCCAGGGCAAAATATAGCATTGCCGCAGCGCCCTAATCACTGTGCGCGGGTGGGCGGGCACAGCCGGGCTCAGGCGAGTCGCCGCGTCCATGGTCGCTGCGCACAGTGACGAGTTTGATGATCTCTGGCGACCTCAATGCCACTACGCATAATCGCCGCGCGCTGATGGGTGCGATAGCCTGTGCGGCATGTGCAACGATGTTTGCGCGGCGGCACTTATGAATGGGAAATGACACGAATGGGAAATGACGCCGCGCCGCTAGACGCCTGGGCCGGCGGGGGGCTGCACGCAGCGCAGCAGCTCGCGCCAGTTCTGCGTCACGCGCGCGCGGATGCGCAGGTCGGGCGCCAGAGGCGTGGCCTCGAAGAACTCGAAGCGCCGGGCATCGTCCAGGTTTTGCAGGGCAGGCAGCCGTGCCATGGGCTGGGCATCGCCCAGCAGCACGGGCGCCATGTACAGCAGCAATTCGTCGACGCAGCCCGATTGCAGCAGCGCGCCGCTGAGCTTGGATCCGGGCTCGGCGTGGACTTCGTTGACGTCGTGTTCGCCCATCCAGCGCAGCATGGCGGCCAGGTCGACACGCAAGTTGCCGTTGGGCGCCTCGGGCCGGCTCGGCACCGAGGGCAGGACGATGACGCGGGCGTTGCGCGCTTCCAGGCGCCGGGCCTTGGCCGCGTCGTCATGGCAGGTGAAGATCCATACCGGCCCGCCATCGAGGATGCGGGCGTCTTCGGGAGTTTCCAGGCGGGTGTCGACGATGGCCCGGATGGGCTGGCGCGGTGTCGGAACGTGGCGCACATTCATCTGCGGATTGTCGATGCGCACGGTGCCCGAGCCAGTCAGAACCACGCAGCTGCGTGCCCGCCAATGATGGCCGTCGGCGCGCGCGGCGGGGCCGGTGATCCATTGCGAGGCGCCATTGTGCAAGGCACTGCGGCCGTCCATGGAAGCGGCCAGCTTGAGCCACAGCCAGGGCGTGCGGCGGGTCATGCGCGCGACAAAGCCGGGGTTGAGCGCCAGGGCTGCTTCGGCGCATACCGCGGCGCTGACCGGGATGCCGGCCGCCCGCAAGCGGGCCAGCCCCTTGCCACCGACGAGGGGATTAGGGTCGGTCATGGCGACCACCACGCGCGCCGGGCGCGCGGCGATCAGGGCGTCGACGCAGGGAGGCGTGCGGCCATGGTGGCTGCAGGGTTCCAGCGTGACATAAACCGTGGCGCCGGCGGCGCTGTGCCCACGGGCCTGCATGTCGCGCAGCGCCATGACTTCGGCATGCGGGCCGCCCACGGCCTGGGTGGCGCCCTCGCCCAGCACCTGTCCGTCGCGCACGATGACGCAGCCGACGCGGGGATTGGGCGCCGTCAGGTACAGCACGCTCTCGGCCAGGCCGATGGCCCGGCGCATCCAGTGCGCGTCGTTGGAATCGGCTGAGACTTCGGGCGGCCGGGCGGACGCGCTCATGGCTTGCCCGGCACCTTCATTTCGTCGATGGCCTTGACGAATTCGCCTATGTCTTCGAAGCTTTTGTAGACCGAGGCGAAGCGCACGTAGGCGACTTGATCCAGCTTCTTGAGTTCGGCCATGACCAGATCGCCGATATGCCTGGATGTGATCTCGCGCCGGCCGCTGGTAAGAATACGTTCTTCGATGCGGGCGACGGCGGCATCGACCGCCTCGGTGCTGATGGGGCGCTTGCGCAGCGCCAGGCGCAGGCTGTCGCGCAGTTTCTCGCCGTCGAACTCGCTGCGCGTGCCGTTGCGCTTGACCACGGCCGGCATTGCCAGCTCGGCACGCTCGTAGGTGGTGAAGCGGCGGTCACAGGCGGTGCAGCGCCGGCGCCGGCGTATGGTGTCGCCTTCTTCCGAGACGCGCGAGTCGATGACCTGGGTCTCGAGGCTACCGCAGAACGGGCATTTCATGGTGCAAGCAGGCCCGGGCATGCCGGGCCTGTCCTGTGGTCAATGGTACATCGCAAAAGATATACCATTCAGCGCATCAGCGATAGACGGGTAGACGCGAGGTCAGCTCGTGCACGCGTGCGCGCACGGCGGCGATCGACGCCTCGTCTTGCGGCTTGTCCAGCACATCGGCGATCAGGTTGCCGGTGAGTTCGGCCTCGGCTTCCTTGAAGCCGCGCGTGGTCATGGCCGGGGTGCCCAGGCGGATGCCGCTGGTGACGAAGGGCTTTTCGGGGTCGTTGGGGATGGCGTTCTTGTTGACCGTGATGTGAGCCTGGCCCAGCGCCGCCTCGGCGGCCTTGCCGGTAATGCCCTTGGCGCGCAGGTCGACCAGCATGACGTGGCTTTCGGTGCGGCCCGAGACGATGCGCAGCCCGCGCTTGACCAGGGTGCGCGCCAGCACGTCGGCGTTCTTGGCCACCTGCGCGGCGTATTCCTTGAATTCCGGGGCCAGCGCCTCTTTGAAGGCCACGGCCTTGGCGGCGATCACGTGCATCAGCGGGCCACCCTGGATGCCGGGGAAAATGGCGGAATTGATCGCCTTTTCGAATTCGGCCTTCATCATGATGACGCCGCCGCGCGGGCCGCGCAGCGACTTGTGGGTGGTGGAGGTGACGAAGTCGGCATGCGGCACGGGGTTGGGGTAGGCGCCGCCGGCCACCAGGCCCGCGTAGTGGGCGATGTCTATCATCAGCAGCGCGCCGTTGTCGTGGGCGATGCGCGCCATGCGCTCGAAGTCGATGCGCAGCGCGTAGGCCGAAGCGCCGCCCACGATGAGCTTGGGCTTGTGCTCTTTGGTGAGCTGCTCGAGCTGGTCGTAGTCGAGTTCTTCCTGGGCGTTCAGCCCGTAGGAGATGAAGTGGTACAGCTTGCCCGAGGCATTGACCGGGGAGCCGTGGGTCAGGTGGCCGCCCTCTGCCAGGCTCATGCCCAGCACCGTGTCGCCGGGCTTCAGCACCGCCATGTACACGCCCTGGTTGGCCTGCGAGCCCGAATTGGGCTGCACATTGGCGGCCTCGGCGCCGAACAGCTGCTTGAGGCGGTCGATGGCCAGCTGCTCGACGATGTCCACGTATTCGCAGCCGCCGTAATAGCGCTTGCCGGGATAGCCTTCGGCATATTTGTTGGTCAGCTGCGAGCCCTGCGCCTGCATCACGGCCGGGCTGGTGTAGTTTTCCGAGGCGATCAGCTCGATGTGCTGTTCCTGGCGGACATTTTCTTTCTGAATCGCGGCCCAGACATCAGCATCGACTTTATCGAGGGTAAGTGAGCGGTCAAACATGTGGCATCCTAGATTGGCGGTATGGCGGAAAGCAAAGAGAAGAATTTTAGCGCGAACCGCAAGCCGGCCACAGGCAAGCGCCTCGAATTCGCCACAAATGGCAGCTTTTCGGCCCATAACTCCGGCCAAACTGTGAAGGTTTCATGCCAATTTGCGGAATATTCATGCAAACAGGCCAGGGCACGGGCCGCCATCCGCGCCGCACCCCGTCCGGCCATGGCCGGCATGGCGCGCAGCTACCCGTGGCCGAGCTATGAACGCGCACACATGGCGGATATAAAAAGGGCCTCGCGACTACGCGAGACCCCTATGGCCCAGGGTATGGCCCGAGGCCGCGATGGCCCAGAGCAGGCCGATTCGGGCTATTTGCCGGCGCCGGCCAGGCGCGGGTTCAGCGTATAGGTGCCGGTCAGCGTGGCCTGCGCCAGCACGTGGCCCTGCATCGCCTTGAGCGCCTGGCCGCCGCTGAAGCTGCCTTCCAGGCCCAGGCTGGCAACGTCCAGCGCGTATACGGTGAATACATAATGATGCAGCAAGGCGTCGTTCCAGGGCGGGCACGGGCCGTCATAGCCGAAGTAATCGCCGCTCATGTCGCGGTCGGCGGCGAACCACGAGGTATAGTCGTTGATGCCCTGGCGCGCGCCGTTGGCGCCGACCGCGCCGCCTTTGCCGCGCGGGGTGATGCCGCTGGAATAAGCGCCCTCGGCGATTTCCGTGACCGATGGCGGTATATCGACCATGACCCAATGGTAGAAGTCGGCGCGCGGCAGGTCGGCCGGCACTTCACGCCCTTCCTGGTTGACGTCGTCGGGCTTGGTGGGCACGTCGGGATCGTGGCAGATCAAGGCGTACGACTGCGCCCCGTTGGGTGGTTCCGACCACGTAAGCTGCGGGTTGACATTATCAGACAGGGCTATGTGGGATGCCTCGTCGATCTTGCCGAAGGCATACCTCTGCGGGATGCTCTGCTGGTCGGTAAACGATGCACTGTTGAGCTTCATGGGTTCCCTCCTGAGATGATCGGATCAATAAGGCACGGGCTCACATCAATGTAACCCTGGCGAACTTGCGCTTGCCCACCTGCACCACGTAGGTGCCGGCCGGCAGCATCAGCGCCTTGTCCTCGATGCGGTCGCCGTCGACGCGCACGCCGCCCTGCTCGACGTTGCGCTGCGCTTCAGAGCCTGAGGCCACCAGCCCGGCTTCGCGCAGCACCTTGAGTATGCCCAGCGGCGCCGCACCGAGGCTGACCTCGGGCATGTCTTCCGGGATGGCGCCGTCGCGGAAGCGCGCTTCGAAATCGGCCAGCGCATCCTGCGCCGCCTTCTGCGTATGGAAGCGGGCGACGATTTCCTGCGCCAACATAACTTTAGCATCGCGCGGGTTGCGTCCCTCTTTTATTTGTTTCTGCAGCAGCTCGATCTCGTCGAGCGAGCGGAACGACAGCAGTTCGTAATAGCGCCACATCAGCGTGTCCGAGATCGACATGAGCTTGCCGAACATGGACGAAGGGCTCTCGGAGATGCCGATATAGTTGCCCTTGGACTTGGACATCTTGTCCACGCCGTCGGTGCCCTCGAGCAGCGGCATGGTCAGCACGCACTGCGGCTCCTGGCCGTATTCCTTCTGCAGCTCGCGGCCCACCAGCAGATTGAACTTCTGATCGGTGCCGCCGAGTTCCAGGTCGGCCTTGAGCGCGACCGAGTCGTAGCCCTGCATCAGGGGATACAGGAATTCGTGCACGGAAATAGGTATGCCGCCTTTGTAGCGGCGCGTGAAGTCTTCGCGCTCCATCATGCGCGCCACGGTGTAGCGCGAGGCGAGCTGGATCATGCCGCGCGCACCCAGCGGATCGCTCCATTCAGAGTTGTAGCGGATTTCGGTGCGCGCGGCGTCCAGCACCAGGCTGGCCTGCGCGTAATAGGTCTTGGCATTTTCCTGGATCTGCTCGGCCGTCAGCGGCGGGCGCGTGACGTTGCGCCCGCTGGGGTCGCCGATCATGGAGGTGAAGTCGCCGATGAGGAAGATGACGGTATGGCCGAGATCTTGCAGCTGGCGCATTTTGTTGAGCACCACTGTGTGGCCCAGGTGGATGTCGGGCGCCGTCGGATCCAGACCCAGCTTGATGCGCAAGGGTACGCCGGTGGCGCGGCTGCGGGCCAGCTTGCGGGCGAACTCGGCTTCGACCAGCAATTCGTCGCAGCCTCTTTTGGCGATGCGCAGATCGGCTTGGACTTCCGGGGTGAGCGGGGATTCGGGGGACGACATGAGGAACCGTAAACAGGAATTGGAAAAAATGCTCGAAATTTCAAGCATATTACGTTAGGATAGCGTGCTAATGGAATCGCTGCATCTGGGCTTGCCGCGCCGCGGCTTCCAGGCAGGATATTATCAGAGCGCTTGCTGCCAGGCCGCAGACCGGCGCCAGCTTCCGGGGAAACCCGGACGCGCAAGTTTCCACCACATCACCTAGGCTTTACTTTATGTTCAAAAAAGGGACGCTATCTCATCCCTCCGCGGGGACTCATCCCGCCCATCACTCCAGCTTCCTGTACATCCGTAACGGTTTCGTGGCTCTTACGCTCGGGCTGTTCGTCGCGGCCGCCGCACTGGCCATCGTCAAGCCCGGCAGCGACGACGGCACCATGCCGCTGGTGCATGCCGTGCGCCGCACACTGGCACTGCCCGAACCCTTTCCCGCGCCCGCCGCCAAGTTCGACCAGCCTTTCGTCAACGAAACCCAGATCCACACCGGCGACACGCTGGCGGCCCTGCTGCAGCGCCTGCACATACAAGAACCCGGGCTGCAAAAGTTCCTGACCTACGACAAGAACGCCCACTCCGTCCACATGCTCATGCCCGGGCGCAGCATGCAGGCCGCGGTAGACCGCGACGGACACCTGGTTTGGCTGCGCTATAACCACACCCCCGGCGCCAGCGCAGGCCAGCATTATGTCGCCAAGTGGCTCAACGTCGAGCCCGACGGACACGGCGGCTTCATCGCCCACGAGTCCAACGAGCCGGCAACACTGCAGGTGCGCATGGCCGAGGGCACCATCGACAGCTCGCTGTATGCGGCCACGGACGCCGCCGGCATCCCCGACGACATTACCCAGCAGATGACCGACATCCTGGGCAGCAAAATAGATTTCATCAAAGACCTGCGCGACGGCGACCGCTTCCGCGTCATCTACCAGTCGTATACGCACAATGGTGCCGAGGTGGGCAGCGGGCGCGTACTGGCGCTGGAATTCATCAATCGAGGCCATCCCTACGAAGCCGTGTGGTTCGCCGACCAGAGCGGCCACGGCGCCTATTATGGATTCGACGGCCGCAGCCTGAAGGGCGCCTTCCTGCGTACCGCGCTGCAGTTCACGCGCATCAGCTCCACCTTCGGCCGGCGGCTGCATCCGCTGCACCGCAAATGGGCCAAACACGAGGGCGTGGATTACGCCGCCCCCAAGGGCACGCCCATACACTCCACCTCGGATGGCACGGTGGAATTCATAGGCCGGCAAAACGGCTACGGCAACGTCATCATCATCCGCCACGGCAAGCATTACTCCACGCTTTATGCTCATCAAAGCCGCTTTGCTGCGGGCCTGAAGCGCGGCGCCAAGGTGCAGCAAGGCCAATTGATCGGCTACGTGGGCGCCACCGGATGGGCCACGGGCCCGCACCTGCACTACGAGTTCCGCGTCGACGGCCGTCCGGTCGACCCGTTGTCCGTCAAGCTGCCCATCGCGCGCGCCCTCGAAGGCCGCCAGCTGGCAGCCTTCGAACACAAGGTTGCGCTCTACCGCCAGCACATCCGCATGCTGGCCGAGCTGCAGCGCCACGACATTCAGGTGGCCAGCCGCTAGGAGGCCCTAGCGTGCCAGTGCCAGTGTTCGGCTTGCCGCAAGCCATGAACCCCCGGACACGGAGTCGGCCATGAGCCAGGAAGTCTTATACATAGGGTTGATGTCGGGCACCAGCACCGACGGCGTGGACGGCGTGCTGGCCAATCTGGCCGAAGCATGCCGTCCACAGATCCGGGCGCACGTGTCGCTGCCCATGCCCGAACGCCTGCGCCAGGAATTCCTGGCGCTGAACCTGAGCGGCCCCAACGAATTGGTGCGTGCCGCCAATGCCGGCAATCAGCTGGCCAGGCTGTATGCAGCGGCCGTACAGGAATTGCTCAAGCAAAGCGGCGTCACGGCGGCCAGGGTGCGCGCCATCGGCGCGCATGGCCAGACCGTCAGGCACGACCCGGCCGCGGGCTACAGCCTGCAGATCAATGCGCCGGCGCTGCTGGCCGAGCTGACCGGCATCGACGTGATTGCCGACTTCCGCGCCCGCGACGTGGCCGCCGGCGGCCAGGGCGCACCCCTGGTGCCGGCTTTCCACGAAGCCGTGTTCAGCGCCGAGGTGCCGCGCGCCGTGCTGAACCTGGGCGGCATCGCCAACGTGACCCTGCTGCACCCCGGCGAACCCGTGCGCGGCTTCGATACAGGGCCGGCCAATGTGCTGCTGGATCTGTGGTGCAAGGATCGCACTGGCAAGGATTACGATGCCGGCGGGCGCTGGGGCGCCAGCGGCCGCGCCGACCCCGGCTTGCTCGACGCCCTGCTGCGCAGCGAACCGTGGTTCGATGCGCCCCCGCCGAAATCCACTGGGCGCGACTTGTTCAACTACGCCTGGCTGGCCAAGCGGCTCGCGCCCTTTTCCGCGCTGGCCGACAACGATGTGCAGGCCACGCTGCAAAGCCTCACGGCGCGCACCGTGGCCGGGGCCATCAACCGGTACGCCCCGGCGACACAGGAAGTGCTGGTATGCGGAGGCGGCGCGCTGAACCGCGCGCTGATGCACGACCTTGAACAGGAACTGCGCCGCCCCGTATACCCCACGACGCGCATGGACGTGCCGGTGCAGCTGGTCGAGGCGCTGGCCTTTGCGTGGCTGGCGCAGGCGCATGAACTGCGCAAGCCCGCCGGGCTGCCTACGGTTACCGGGGCGCGGCACCGCAGCGTGCTGGGCTGCCGCTACCCGGCCTGAAGCCGGCTGACACCCCTCTACCCTATTGCAGGGCGCCCCGCCGGCCGGCCGCGGTACGCGCCCGCTTGAGCCCCCGGTTCAGGCCGAGAACGAAGAACCGCAGCCGCAAGTAGAGGCGGCATTGGGGTTGCGGATGACGAACTGCGCGCCTTCCAGGT
Organism: Candidimonas nitroreducens; assembly: GCF_002209565.1. GTDB lineage: Bacteria > Pseudomonadota > Gammaproteobacteria > Burkholderiales > Burkholderiaceae_B > Candidimonas > Candidimonas nitroreducens. The sequence continues at coordinate 188,723 of NZ_NJIH01000008.1, read as the reverse complement.
CGTCTTTGTAGTCAATCTCGGCGCCCACCAGGTACTGGAAGCTCATGGGGTCGATGAGCAGCTGTACCCCGCCCTTGTCGACGGTGGTGTCGTCGTCGTTGATGGTTTCATCGAACGTGAAGCCATACTGGAAGCCGGAACAGCCGCCGCCCTGCACGAACACGCGCAGTTTCAGTTCGGGGTTGCCTTCCTCGGCCAGCAGATCCTTGACCTTGGCCGCCGCCGCATCGGTGAAGAGTATGGGCGAAGGCGGGGCTTGCAGATCGACGGTTTCAGTCGCGGTATTCATGTGGCACTACTCCAGTGCAAGCGACTTGCTTGCGCAAAACTTGTGGTGTTCAACAGCGCGGTCAGGGGCTGTCGGCCAGCGGCACATCGGCGCTGCCGGATGCCCGCAGCGTCTTGCCCTCGTAGATATCGAGCGTGACGGCACGCGGAATAAAGCCATCGGGCAGGCTCAACAAGCCCTGGCTGCGCTGGAATTGATCGAACTCAAGGGCAAGCGCACCAGGCTGCGCGCCCTGCCCGCCGGCGGCCTGGGCCGGCTCCAGGGTTATTTTAACCGTTTTGCCCTGCTTGAGCCCCGTGGCCACGAACTGCATCGTGCCCTTGAAAGGCGCATCGCTTGCGGCGTTGCGCATCAGCAGCACACGGTAGTGCAGCACCGGCCCCTGGGCCCGCACCTCGAAGGCGCGGATGCCGATACTGCCCTTGGGGCCGGGCGGCAGCAATTGGTCGTAGAACGCCAGGCGGTCGCGTGCCCGGGACAGTTCGTCCTGGGCCTGCAGCAGGCTGGACTCCAGGCCGCTGCGGGTGCTTTTTTCGACCGCGAGCTGGCCCTGCAGCAGATCGACCTTGGCATGCAGCGCCGCCAGATCCTGGGCGCCGCGCGCCACGCTCTGCTGGTATTGGGCCTGCAGGTGGACGTAATCGCGGCCGGCCTCGTGCCGCCCCCAAAGGCGCCCGGCCAATACGCCGCCGACCAGGCCTACGGCCAGGGCCGCCACGGCCGCCCGTGCGTACCGCCCCGTGGTTGCGGGGCGGATCGGGGCGGGCTTGGTGTCTTGCGTCATGGATGCACAGACCGGCCCGCAGCCGGGGAGTTCCCCGCCTGCGCGGCCATCAGGGCAGCACGGCCACGTGATCCAAGCCGGTGGATTCGGGCAGCCCGAACATCAGGTTCATGTTCTGCACGGCCTGGCCCGACGCGCCTTTGACCAGGTTGTCCTGGATCACCAGCACGACCAGCTGGTCGCCGCCGCCCGGGCGGTGCACGGCAATGCGCAGGTGGTTCGAGGCCCGCACCGAGCGCGTTTCGGGCAGGCTGCCCGCGGGCATGACGTCGATGAAGGCCTCGCCGGCATAGCGCTGCTCGAACAGGGCCTGGAAATCGGTGTCCAGGGCCTCGGGCAGGATGCGCGCATAGATGGTGGAGAACATGCCGCGGATCATGGGCACCAGGTGCGGCACGAAGGTCACCCCCAGCGCCTCGCCGGCGATGTGCTTGAGCTGCTCGAGGATTTCGGGGTGGTGGCGATGTCCGGCCACGCCATAGGCCTTGAAGTTGTCGCCCGCTTCGGAATAAAGGGTGCCGACCTCGGCCTTGCGCCCCGCCCCCGACGTGCCGGACTTGCAGTCCGCAATAATGTGGGTGGTGTCGACCAGGTGCTTGCCGCCCTCGATCAGGGGCGTCAGGCCCAGTATGACCGTGGTCGGGTAGCAGCCGGGGTTGCCGATGACCCGAGCGCCCGCGATGCGCTCGCGATTGATCTCGACCAGGCCATAGACCGATTCTTCGAGGATGTCGGGGCAGGAATGCGGCATTTTGTACCACTTCTCGAAGACCTGGGTGTCACGCAGGCGGAAATCGGCCGCCAGGTCGATGAGCCGCACGCCATGGCCCAGCAGCTCGCGCGCCTGGCTCATGGCCACGCCGTGGGGGGTGGCGAAGAACACCACGTCGCACTGATCCAGTGCGGCGCTGTCGGGGGTCTGGAAGCGCAGATCGACGCGGCCGCGCAGGTTGGGGAACATGTCGGCCACCGGCATGCCGTCTTCCTTGCGCGAGGTGATGGCGGTGAGCTCCACGTTCGGGTGCTGGGACAACAGGCGCAGCAGTTCCACGCCCGTATAGCCCGTGCCGCCCACTATGCCTGCCTTGATCCGAGGAGATGCCGCCGTCATGATGTTTCACCCAGAAAAATACGATATACGCTGAATATGCCCCGGGCCGCGGAGCCGCGGGCCCATACTTGATTATGCAACAAGCCCGCGGCTTGCGCAGGACGCGGCAGACAAATCGGCAACGCCCAAGTCGGGAATCCTGAAACTCCGAAGCCCCGCGGCGTCCTTGCCCTGTTGCACCGTTGCGTCGCCGCCCAGGGATAGCAAACCGAAAAGCAAAAACCCCGGCGCAAAGCCGGGGTTTTTGCATTCTTGCGAGACGCAGGGCCTCGCACCGCACAGCTTAGCGTTTGCTGAACTGTTTGCGGCGTCGGGCCTTGTGCAGACCGACTTTCTTACGTTCGACTTCGCGGGCGTCGCGCGTGACCAGACCGGCCTGCGACAGCGAAGGCTTGAGCGTCGCGTCGTAGTCGATCAGCGCACGGGTGATGCCGTGGCGCACCGCGCCGGCCTGGCCGCTTTCGCCGCCGCCATGCACGTTGACTTGAAAGTCGAACGACTCGAGGTGGCCGGTGAGTTCCAGCGGCTGGCGCACCACCATGCGGCCGGTCTCGCGGGCAAAGTATTCGTCGACGGGCTTGCCGTTGACAACGATGCGGCCCGACCCTTTCTTGAGGAACACGCGAGCCACCGAAGTCTTGCGGCGGCCGGTTCCGTAATTCCAGTTACCGATCATGAGCTATCCTTAGAATTCCAGCGGTTTGGGCTGCTGAGCCGTATGCGGATGCTCGGCGCCGGCATAAACCTTGAGCTTCTTGATCATGGCGTAACCGAGCGGGCCCTTGGGCAGCATGCCCTTGACCGCCTTCTGGATTGCGCGACCGGGGAAGCGCTGCTGCATCTTCTCGAAGTTGGTTTCCGTGATACCGCCCGGATAGGTCGAGTGACGATAGTATTTCTTGTCGTGCGACTTGTTGCCGGTAACGATGATTTCGGCAGCGTTGACAATGACGATGTAATCGCCGGTGTCGACGTGGGGCGTGAATTCCGGTTTGTGCTTGCCGCGCAGACGGCGTGCGACTTCGCTGGCCACACGACCGAGGACTTTGCCCTTGGCGTCAATCACGTACCAGTCACGCTGGACTTCATGCGGCTTGGCCACAAAGGTCTTCATGATGGTTCCTGATGAATGTTCGAAACGCGCGCCCGCCATATGAATACAGGCACGCACTGGTTTTCTCGCAGCTGGAAAGCCCCATCTAGGCGTTGTGTTCCGCCCGTACGCGACTCTTTCCAAGAACCCATGGGCCCGTGGCACATAGGCACAAATTCCGCTAGAAAGCCCACCATCATAGCATAATCTCTTGATTTTTCAAGCGGCTGCAAGCAAACGGGCACGTGGCTTTCGTCCCGGATCCGCCCGGCGCGCCTCCGAACCGCAGAGCCGGACATCTTCCAGATAGCGCATACACCCCACCACTTATCGGGATTTTGCAGCTTAAAGATTGAAAACACCGCCAAATTATCGTTTTCCACGGGTTTCAATCCGCTACGAATTGCGTGATAATCCGATCCTTGCCTGGCCCGAGGGGGCCCGGGCAGCGCAGGAATGCCGGGATACACCCATTCCCGCGTATTTCAAACTGAATACCAATACAAGGGCATTCACCATGCACAGCACTCGCAAGATCCTCCTGGCGTCGCTCATCGCCGCAGGCAGCCTTTCCGTGGCCCAGGCCGCCGACATCACCATCGGCATGGCCGAAGCGCTTTCCGGCGGCGCCGCCCAGTACGGCCACTCCATCAAGAACGGCTTCGAGCTGGCAGCCTCCGAGATCAACGCAGCCGGCGGCATCAACGGCAACAAAATCAAGCTCGTCGTCGAAGACGAACAGGGCAAGAAAGAAGAAGCCATCAACGTCTTCAAGAAACTGATCTTCCAAGACAAAGTCCTGATGATCTTCGGCCCCACGCTGTCGAACTCGGCCCAGGCCGCCGACCCGATCGCCCAGGCCGCCAAGACCGTGGCCTTCGGCACGTCCAACACCGCCGACGGCATCACTTCCATCGGCAACTATGTGTTCCGCAACTCCGTGACCGAAGCCGACGTGCTGCCGGTTACCATCAGCACCGCGCAGCGCAAGCTCGGCATCAAGAAGGTCGCGGTGCTGTACGGCAACGACGACGTCTTCACCAAGAGCGGCTACGACAACTTCAAGAAGGCGCTGGCCGACCTGAAGGTTCCGGTCACCGCCACGGAAACTTTCGCCAAGGGCGACGTCGACTTCAAGGCCCAGCTCACCAAGATCCAGAGCACCCACCCCGATGCCATCGTCCTGTCGGCGCTGCTGGCCGAAGGCGGCCCCATCATGGTGCAGGCCCGCCAGCTCGGCATCAAGCTGCCCTTCATCGGCGGCAACGGCATGAACTCGGTCAAGATCTTCGACCTGGCTCCGGGCGCCGCGTCCAACGACCTGTGGGTGGGCAGCCCCTGGTCCATCGACAACAACACGCCTGAAAACACCAAGTTCGTGGCCGCCTACAAAGCCAAGTACAATACGGCCCCCGACCAGTTCTCGGCGCAGTCCTACGACGCCATGCACATTGCGGCGCAGGCCCTGAAAAAGGTCAAGCTCACGGGCAACCTGGCCGCCGACCGGACGGCGCTGCGCGATGCGCTGCCCAACGTCAAATGGACGGGTGCCACCGGCGCGTTCGAGTTCACCCAGGCCAAGAACCGGGCGGGCAAGCCGGCTGGCTACGACGCCAAGCAGACTGCCATCATCAGCATGACGCATGACGGCAAGTACATCATCGAGAAATAAGCAATAGGCGCCCGGCGCCGAGAACGCCGCCGCTACGGAAACCTGCATGCTGGAACAGCAATTCATCAATGCCCTGTCACTAGGGTGTGTATACGCCTTGTTTGCCCTGGGCTTCACGCTGGTTTTCGGCGTTCTCGGCATCATCAACCTGTCGCATGGCGCGGTCTTCATGGCCGGCGCCTATGCAGCGCTGTACGCCATCTCCACCCTCGGCCTGCCCCTGTGGGCCGGGCTGATCGTCTCCTTCGTCGCCGCCGGCCTGATCGGCGCGCTCATCGACCTGCTGGTGCTGCGCCCCTTGCGGCACCGCGGCGCCCCGCACCTTATCCCCATGATCGCCACCATAGGCATAGGCATCATCCTCACCAACGGGGCACAGGGCATATTCGGCGCCAACAACCTGCGCTTTCCGCAGGGCACAGTACCCGACCAGACACTGGTAATTGCCGGCATGCACATGACCGTGGTCGAAATCGGCATCATCTTCCTTTCGTTCGCCCTGATGGCGGTGCTGATGTATGTCATGCGCCGCACCCGCTTCGGGCGGGCGCTGCGCGCCGTCGCCGAATCGCCCAAGGCCGCCTGGCTGCTGGGCATAGACGTCGAACGCCTGTTCCTTACCACTTCTTTCGTGGCCGGCGGCCTGGGCGGCATCGCCGGCGTGCTGATCGGCCTGTACTCCAACGCACTCTATCCGCTGATGGGCGAACCCATATTGCGCAAAGGCATCGCCGTGGTCATTCTGGGCGGCCTGGGCAACATCCCCGGCGCCATGATAGGCGGCTTGTTCCTGGGTTTCTCCGAAGTCCTGTCGGTGGCCTATATCGGCTCCACCACGCGCGACGCGGTGGCCTTCGGCCTGCTGTTCCTGGTTCTGCTGCTGCGCCCGCAAGGGCTGTTCGGCAAAGTAGTGCAGCGCAAGGCATGACGACATGAGCAGTCTGGCAACTTTCTGGGCCATCTATGGCAATGTGGTCATGTCCCTGGGCACCAATGCCCTGCTGGCCCTGTCGATCTGGCTGACACTGGTGTGCGGCATGCTGTCCATCGCCAACGCGGCCTTCATGGGCATAGGCGCCTACGCGGCGGCCATACTTACCATGAACTACGGGGCGCCTTTCTCGGTTTCCCTGGCCGCCGGCATGGTGGCCCCGGCGATCATGGCAGCCATCATCGGCCTGCCGACCATACGCTTGTCCGGCGTCTACCTGGCCATGGCCACGCTGGCCTTCGGCGAAGTCGTGCGGGTCATCGTCCTGAACACCGAATCCATTACCGGCGGCGCGCTGGGCCTGAACGGCATCCCGCAACTGACGCAATGGTGGCACGTGCTGCTGTCGGTGGTCATCGTGCTGCTGGTGCTGTGGCGCCTGCGCGCATCCAAGATCGGCCGCGCCTTCGACGCCATACGCGGCGACGAGACCGCCGCCAGCCTGATGGGCGTGAACGTACGCGCCAACAAAATGCTGGCCTTCGTGCTGGGGGCCGCCGTGGCCGGCCTGGCGGGCGCGCTGAACGCCCATCTCACATTCTTCATCGGCCCCAACGAATACGGCTTCGAGCGCGCCGTCGAAATCCTTACCATGACCATACTGGGCGGCATAGGCGGCCTGCTGGGGCCCATACTGGGCAGCAGCATCATCACCCTGCTGCCCGAAGTGCTGCGCGGCTTCGACAGCTTCCGCCTGGTCGCCAACGGCCTGATCCTGGTACTAATCGTGCTGTTCCTGCCCCGCGGCATCTGGGATCCCAGCCGCTACGCGCAATGGCTGCACAAGGGGGGCAAGCGCCGTGCTTGAACTCTCGAATATCTCGATGCACTTCGGCGGCCTGCACGTCCTGCACGACGTCAATATCAATGTGCCGCAGGGCTCGATCTTCGGCCTGATCGGCCCCAACGGCGCCGGCAAGACCACCGTCTTCAATATCATCACCGGCCTGCTCACGCCCAACGGCGGGCGCGTCTCGTTCGACGGCCACGGCCTGCTCGGCCTGAAGCCGCATCGCATCACCCGCCTGGGCATCGCGCGCACCTTCCAGAACATCCGCCTGTTCAAGGAAATGACGCTGCTGCAGAACGTGGTGGTGGGCGCCTACCGGCACATGCAATACGGCGTGCCGTCGCTGCTGTTCGGGCTGCCGGCGTACCGCCGCCAAGAGGCCCGCGCGCGCGAACGCGCCATGGAACTGCTGGGCTGGATGAAGCTGGATCACAAGGCCCACGACCTGGCAGACAATCTTTCCTACGGCGAACAACGCCGCCTGGAACTGGCGCGCGCCCTGGCCACCGAGCCCAAGCTGCTGCTGCTGGACGAGCCCGTGGCCGGCATGAACACCGGCGAACGCGCCGAACTCATGCACGAGATCCAGGCCATACGCGCGCGCGGCTACACCATCCTGATGATCGAACACGATATGCATTTCGTCATGGGCCTGTGCGACCAGATCGCCGTGCTGAATTTCGGCAAGATCATCGCCTACGGCCAGCCCGACGCCATCCGCAACAACGAAGAAGTCATCGAAGCCTACCTGGGCCGCGATGATGAAGAAGAAGGCGCAACGCCAGGGGTACAGGCATGAGCGCGCCCACGCAGTCGCCCGAGACCCGCACATCCTCCGTCGGGCAGAATGGCGCGCCGCGGCCCGCCGGAAATGCGTCGGCGGCAGCCGCGCTGGAAGTGCGCGGCCTGACCGTGCACTACGGCCACATCGAGGCGGTGCGCGGCATCGACCTGACGCTCGAACCAGGCGGCATCACTGCGCTGGTGGGCGCCAACGGCGCCGGCAAGTCCACCACCCTGCTGGCGCTGTCGGGCCTGCTGCCCAAACTCGCCGGCTCGGTGATCTTCAATGGTGAAGACATCACGCGGCTGGCGCCGCACCAGATCGTGGCGCGCGGCATCGTGCAAGTGCCCGAAGGCCGCGCCATCCTGACCACCATGACGGTGCGCGAGAACCTCGAACTGGGCGCCTACCGCCTCGGCGGCAGCGCGGCATCCAAGGACTTCGACTACGTCTTCGCGCTGTTTCCCCGCCTCAAAGAACGCCTGGACGGCGTGGCCGGCAACCTGTCGGGCGGCGAACAGCAAATGCTGGCCATCGGCCGCGCGCTCATGGCCAAGCCCCGCCTGCTGCTGCTGGACGAACCCTCCATGGGGCTGGCCCCCATCGTCGTGCAGGAAATCTTCCGCGCCCTGCGTTCCATCAACGCCGACGGCCTGACCCTGTTCCTGGTCGAACAAAACGTGCGCCAGGCCCTGAAGATCGCGCAGCGCGGCTACGTGCTGGAAAACGGCAGCCTGGCCCTGTCCGGCTCGGGCAAGGAATTGCTGAATCACCCACGCGTGCTGCAAGCCTATCTGGGGGTGTAAGCCCGAAGCCTAAGCTTTGCCCAGCGGCTTGAAAGCCCCGGGCATGGCTCGTAGCGACGCAGCGGCAACCGCCGCATCGGCTATGTCGGGTGCGCGGCCAATGTAGTGCGCAACCTCCAGCAGCTCTGGCCGCTCGGCAAATAGGGTCTTGAATTCCTCGCTGTCGCGCGCCGCTTCCTGCAATGAACAATTGCGTTGGCGCGCAACAGCCACCAACTGCCGCATCGCTATGTGGGCGCTATGTTTGCCGATATGCTCGGCCAGCGCAAAGGTGATGGCCTCGGACAGGATCATGCCCCGGCTGCGTTGCAAGTTGGCAGCCATGTTCTGCGGCAGCACGACCAGGGTATCGAGCAATTGCCGCAGGCAGGCAAGCAGATCGGCCATCCCCACGCAAAGATCACGCAGCACGTCGCCGTGCTGTGCGGAGTCGCGCTCGTAGACAACCAGGATCCACTCCAGCAGCGGCAGCAAACGGGCGCTGACCTCGCGCGAGCGCGACACCACCTCGATACATAGCGACGGGTTGGCCTTGTGCGGCATGGTCGACGAGCCAACGGCGCCATTGGTTTCGCGCACCTCGTCCAAGTCGTCGCCACTCAGCAGAAAGATTTCCTGGCCTATGTGGCCGCAAGTGCGAGCCGCCAATGCCACGGCACAACCGAACTCGGCATAGCGGTCGCGGCTGCCCTTCCAGTCCACGGCTTCCGGCGCGTCGAGCCCAAGCTCCGCCATTACTTCGCGCTCGATGGAGGGGCCCTGGTCGCCAAAGGCGGCATAGGTGCCAACGGCGCCACTCAGGATGCCAGTGCGATAGCGCGCCAGCCAAGCCTGCAGCCGCTCGATGCTGCGGCCGTGCTCTGCGAGCCAGACGCCGACCTTCATACCGAAAGTGATGGGTTGCGCATGTCGGCCCAGCGTACGGGCGACCATGGGCGTCGCACGATACGCACCGGCCATCTCGGCCAGGCGCAGCCCGACATCGTGCATCTGCTCGAGCAGCCGGGTGCCGGCTTGCTGCAGCTGCAGAATCAACACCGTGTTGAACAGATCGGCGGTGGTGGCGCCATAGTGCAGCCACTCTCGGCTGCCGGGCTCCAGCCGCGTCATCCAAGCCTCGAGAATGGCCACCAAGGGATGCCCCACGCGGGCACGCTGCCGCGACCACTCTGCCGTGGGGAAAAAAGCCAGCGATGCCTTGGCGCTGATGTCTGCGGCCGCGGCAGCCGGGATCAGGCAATGCCGCGCCTGCACCCTGGCCAGCGCCGCCTCGACCGCCATGATGTGAACAATGCTGGCCCGCGCGGCAAAAACCTCGCGCAGTGTCTGGCCGGCCGGAGTGGCCGCCGGGTCGTCAGAAAGGCAGATCATCTCGCGCCCACGCTTTACGAGGCGTCAATGAACCAGCTTGACCGAAGCGACTACCTGGCGATAGCGGGCATCGTCGCGCGCAAGCAATTGGCCAAACTGGGCGGATGTGCCCGCTACCGGACGAAAGCCGGCAGTGACCAGGCTCTTGCGCACTTCCGGCATTTCAAGCACTTTATCGAGCGCCGCATTGATCTTCTGCACAATGGGCGCCGGGGTTTTTGCCGGAGCCAGCAGCCCCAGCCAGGCGTCCGTCGTAAAACCCTTGATCTCGCGCCCTTCGTTAATGGTCGGTAAATTCTTGACATCCTCGTCGCGCTGCAGGCTCATCAGCCCCAAGGACTTCAGCTTGCCATCCCGGATGTATTGGATCGCCGAAGGCAAGGTCATCACGCCCAGGTCGACCTGGCCGCCGAGCAGATCCGTGTTGAGGGGAGCCGCTCCTTTGTACGGCACCACCGTCCAATCGACCCTGGCCTGATTCGCGAGCATCGCTACTGCAATGTGCTGCAGCGTTCCCACACCCGGAATTCCGACATTGATCTTGCCCGGGTTCTTGCGCAACAAGGCGAGCAGTTCATCGATCTGGCTGGCCGCCACCTTCGGGTTGGCCATGAGGACGAAAGATGTCGTGCCAATTTCGCCGACAGGTGTCAGATCCTGGTATTTATAGCTTACGGACGCGTTGACGATGGGCACCAGCACCACTTCGTTGATCGTGCCGGCCAGCAGCGTGTAGCCGTCGGCGGCAGCATGTATCACCTTTTGCGCGGCAATGGCACCGGAAGCGCCGCTGACGTTTTCCACCACTACCGACTGCCCAAGCGACTGGCTCAGATATTTGGCCACCACACGCGCCCCGAAATCCGTCGCACCACCGGCGGGATAGGGAACAACCAGCCGTATCGGCCTGTCGGGATACGTCTGGGCATAGGCCGCGGCGGGTGCAATTGCCAGTACACACAGCAGGACTGCCAAGTGCAGCAGGCGAATAGGAGAGCAAAGCAAAGCTTGGCAGCTGGCAGCAAGGCGCATGAGAACTCCAGGAAGACGGGCGAATAAGAAGTCCCTAGATTCTCTGCGCCCGACGTCTAGGCGGCAACGCATAAATACGTCTAAGCTATAGGTATTGCCAATATCTTGGGCTCCACTTCACTTACCTGTTTGCCTAGCCAAACAAGCGTATAGAGGCAAACAAACATACATAATGCCGGCCAACATATGTCTACCGCCCATATCGACTCTTCCGCCGCGCTGACGCGGCGGCTGCTGCACTATGCCAGGCCCCGGCATCTGCAGCTCGCAGCGCGCATGGCGGAGCTAGGCACCATCCAGAAGGCGGCACTGGCTCTAGGCATGAGCCAACCCTCTGCCACGCAGGCACTGACGCGGCTGGAAGCACTGCTGAACGTCACATTGTTCGATCGGCACGCGCGCGGCATCCGCCTGACGCGCGCGGGCGCCCAATTAATGCCCGCCGTGCGGCGCGTACTCGCGTCGCTCGAAGATCTGGCGCGCGATGCGGCTAACGTGGAACAAGGAGCAAATGGCTTGGTTCGGATCGCCGGAATCGCCGCAGCGAGCAGTGTCATCGCGGCACCGGCCTTGTCGGCGCTGTGCGCCGCACACCCCGATCTATGGGTCGAATACCGTGAGATCGACGCCGCCCAGATTCCGGTGCTGTGCAGCGAGGATGGAGCAGACCTGCTGCTGTGCCGGGCATCCATCGATGTCCCCGAAGGATATGTATTTGTTTCCTTGCGGCCGGATCGGCTGGGCGTGTACTGCGGCAGCGGCCATCCCCTGGCCGCTCGGCGCAAGCTCGGCCTGCGCGATTGCGCCGGCGCGACCTGGCTATTGCCGCCCAGAAGCTCTCCGCCACACACTGCCTTCATACAGTGGTGCGAGCAACACGCCCTGACGCCAAAGCTGGCGCGGGTCAACACGCGTTCGCTCCCTGTCAGCGTCGCGCTTGTGTGCAGGCTGCAGTTGCTCTATGTCGGGCTTGCGAGCCACCTGAGACCATTCGTCGAAAGCGGCCAGCTCCGGCAGTTGCCCCTGACGCTACCCGGCACGGCCGACGATATCGGCCTGCTAAGAACCAGTAATTCCCATTCGCCCGCGGCGGAACTCGCGGCACGCCACCTCATGGACTGGGCCAGCGAGTTGGCTCACGGCACCGCCCCGGCACACCCGAAGTGAAACTAGCTCTGGCCTAAGTCCCCGCAATCGACATCTGCTCGATAAGTATGGAGCCCGTGGTCTTGGAACCGCGGATGATGGTGTCGGCGCCGACGGCGGCGATCTGCTTGAGCATGTCGGCCAGGTTGCCGGCAATGGTTATTTCCTGCACGGCGTGCTGGATTTCACCGTTCTCGACCCAGTAGCCGAAGGCGCCGCGCGAATAGTCACCGGTGACGTAGTTCACGCCCTGGCCGATGAGTTCGGTGACCAGCAGGCCGCGGCCCATTTTGCGCAGCATGGCCGGCAGGTCGTCGCCCGGGCGCGTCAGGCGCGAGGACAGCGCCAGGTTGTGCGAGCCGCCGGCATTGCCGGTGGTGCGCATGCCCAGCTTGCGGGCAGTGTAGCTGGACAGGAAATAGCCCTGCAGCACGCCACCGGCCACGACCTGGCGCGCATGCGTGCGCACGCCCTCGTCGTCGAACGGCGAGCTACCCATGGCGCCGTCTACATAAGGGTCTTCCGCCACGTCGAGGTGCTTGGCCATTACCGGCTTGCCCAGGGAATCGACCAGGAAGCTGGTCTTGCGGTACAACGCGCCGCCGCTGGTGGCCTGCACCAGTGCGCCCAGCAGGCCGACGGCCAGCGGCGCCTCGAACAGCACCGGGTAGCGGCCCGTGGCGATGCGCCGCGCCGACAGCCGCGACAATGTGCGCTGCGCCGCGTAGCGGCCCAGCGCGGCCGGATCCGCCAGATTCGCCGGATCGCGTTCCGAGCTGTACCAATAGTCGCGCTGCATGCGCGCACCGCGCCCGGCGATGGGCGCCACCGACAGGCCGTGGCGCGAATAGGGGTAGCCGCCCATGAAGCCGCGCGAATTGCCCAGCACGAAATGGCCTTCGTAGGCGCTGGCCGAGGCGCCCTCGGTATTGGTGATGAGGCGGCTGGTGGCGCGCGCGGCGCGTTCGGCCCGCAAGGCCAGCTCGGCCGCCTGCTGCGTAGAGACGTCCCAAGGATGATGCAGGTGCAGGTCGGGGTAGTCGTGCGCCAGCAGATCGGCCTCGGGCAGGCCCGCGGCCGGGTCGGCGGCGGTATAGCGCGCAATGTGCCAGGCGGCCTCTACCGTTTCCTGCACCGCCTTGGAAGAAAAATCGGAGGTCGAGGCCGAGCCCCGCCGCTGGCCGGCGAATACCGTGACGTCCAGCGACCGGTCGCGGGTCTGCTCGACGGTCTCGATGTCGTCATTGCGCACCGATACCGCCAGGCCGCTGCTTTCCGAGACTTCGGCCGCCGCGTCAGAGGCGCCCACGCTGCGGGCGTGCCGCAAGGCCTGTTCTACCAGTTCGCGGAAACGCGCCTGGTTTTCCGCTATCGGCAGACGGGCATATGAATGTGAATGTTGGGTCATTGCAGCTCTTTCAATCCTGCTCTTTCGGGTCAGGCGGTTATCATAGCCAATTAAAGAAGAATGTTTTCGCCCCCACCATGCCCAATCTCCCTACGGAACCCACAGAAACCGGCGCCGAGCGCCCCAGCAAGTCGCAGGTCAAGCGCGAGATGCATGCCTTGCTGGATCTCGGCAAGCGCCTGGTGGAACTTTCCACCGAACGGCTGCGCGCGCTGCCGCTGGAAGAAAAACTGTACGACGCGATCCGCGAGGCGCAGCGCACCCCGGGCCGCGAAGGCCGGCGCCGCCAGGTGCACTACGTCGGCAAGCTGATGCGCGCCGCCGACGCCGAAGCCATCCGCAGCCAGCTGGATGCCTGGGAAAACGGCTCGCGCGAACAGACCGCCGCCATGCACCGCCTGGAAAACCTGCGCGAGCTGCTGCTGCGCGACGACCAGGCCCTGACCAAGCTGCTGGACGAATACCCCGGCGCCGATGTGCAACAGCTGCGCACCCTGATCCGCTCGGGCCGCAAGGAAGCCCAGAACAACGCCGCCTTGGGCCCCGGGCAGGAAACGCAACGCAAGCACTACCGTGCCCTGTTCCAGGCCCTGAAGAGCCTGGTCGACGCGCAAGGCGACGAGCCCATCCCGCAGCACTCCGACACCGCAGGCTGATCCGCGGCCACGCGCGGCCCACGCCGCCGGGCCCGCCGCGCGCGCCCCCGCCGCAGCTTCCCGACCCCCCGAGATCGCATATCCACACAGGAAACCGCATGAACGCCCCGCTATTGGACTGCCTGGAAATCGAAACCGCCCCCAACCCGAGCCACGCTGTGATCTGGCTGCACGGCCTGGGCGCCGACGGCCACGACTTCGCCCCCATCGTTCCGGAACTGCGCCTGGCGGCGACACCCGCCGTGCGCTTCGTCTTTCCGCACGCGCCGGTGCGCCCGGTAACACTGAACAACGGCATGGCCATGCGCGCCTGGTACGACATAACACTGCTCGCCAGCGGCGCCCGCGAAGACGCCGGCGGCATACGCGAATCCGAGGCGGCGGTGCGCGCCCTGATCGCGCGCGAGAACCAGCGCGGCATTGCCACCGACCACATCGTGCTGGCCGGTTTTTCCCAGGGCTGCGCCATGACGCTGCACACCGGCACGCGCCTGGAACAAAAGCTGGCCGGCATGATCGCGCTGTCCGGCTACCTGCCGCTGGCCGACAGCTTCGCGGCGGAACACAGCCAGGCCAACTTGAATACGCCGATTTTCATGGCGCACGGCGTCTTCGACCCTGTGGTGCAGTTCGCCCACGGCCAGGCCTCGCAGCGCATACTGGCCGAGGCCGGCTTCGACGTGAGCTGGAAAACCTACCCCATGCCGCACTCGGTATGCCCGGAAGAAATCACCGACATCGGCGCCTACCTGAGGCAAGTGCTGGCCTGACGCGGGGCAGCGGCGCCCGAATCCACCCCGCTGCTACACAAGAGGCATTGCAGCGGCAAGCCGGCCCACGGCCCGTGTGGGCACAACACATTACTGCGCGCCCTCGCCCAGATCCAGCCAGACACGGCGCATGGTGGGGTCTTCGGGGTCGCCGTCGTTGCGCAGGCCCAGGCGCGTCATCAGGCTCAGCATGGCGTGGTTGGAGGCCAGCACCAGGCCGTCTATATAGGTCAGGCCCTGGGAACGGGCGGCCTCGATCAGCGTCTGCATCAGGCTCATGCCCAAACCGCGGCGCTGCCAGGCATCGGCGATGACCAGCGCATACTCGGCGCCGCGCCCGTCGGCGTTGCGCAGGTAGTGGGCGAAACCGATGATCTCCTCGCGCGGATGCCCGCGATGCTGAGGATTGGGCACCTGCACCGTGGCCACCAGTGCCAGTTCCTTGTCGTAGTCGATGCGCGTATAGCGCTCGAGCATGCGCGGGGTCAGCTCGCGCAGCATCGAGACGAAGCGCATGTAGCGCGACTCGTCGGACAGGCCGCGCACGAAGTTCTGCAAGGGCTCGGCGTCTTCGGGCCGTATCGGCCGCAGCGTCCAGGGCTGGCCATCGGCGAATTCCCGATACTGCACCAGGCGCGCCGGATAGGGATGGATGGCCATGTGCCGGTAGCCCGACTGCTCGGGCAACTGCGGCTCGGCACGGGCCGTGAGCTGCAACGCTATGGCGCCCGCCTCGAGGTGGGTAGAGCCCGCATACAAGGGCTCGATGCACAGCGTTTCCACGTCGTCGAGCAGGGTCACCAGCGTGGAGATGTGCTCCAGCGCCTCGCGCAGCCGTTCGAAAGCCGCCGGGCTCATCTGGCGCGACAGGACGCGGCGCCAGAGCGCGCTGCGCTCGACCAGCTGGCGCGCCAGGAAGCTGTTGAAAGGAGGCAGCTCGATGGCCCGGTCGTGGCTCCGATCCAGGCTGCCGTCGCCCGCGCCGAACTGGACGTAGGGCCCGATCTGCGCGTCGCGCTTCACACGCACCGCCATGGGCGCGCCGACTTCGGCCGCAAGCGCCGGGTCGCCGGCCTGGCCGCTGCAGTGTATTGGTATGAAGAAGCAATCGAGCACCTGCTGGCACTCCGCGGCGCTGAGCTGCGTGCGGCCCGCGGCGCGTGCGGCACGCAGGATGGCGCGTGCCTCGTCCACGCGCGGCGGACGCTCCAGGGGCTCGGGCGGCAGGATCTGCTGCGCCAGCACCTGGTTGTAATGGTGGGCAGCCAGGATGCCGAAGGCGTGCGCCGCCGTCTCGGGTGTGCGGAAGGCTGGGGTGCCCACATCGTCGAGCAGGTGGCGCAGGCTGCGCATGCTGGCATCGCCCATGAAGCAGGTGATGATGGGCTTGCGCGCCTGCGGGGCCAGGGCGGCCAGTTGCCGCGCCACCGCCGCCACGTCGCTCAGGGGGTCGGGGGCCAGCAGCACCAGCACCCCGTCGACCCCCGGGTCGTCGACCAGCAGGCCGAGAATCCGCGCGACGCGGGCGGGATCGAGGCAGTCATGGGTGACCACCGGGTTGCGAACTTCGGCGCCCGGCTCGAGCAGGTCGCGCAGGGCCTTGAGCGTGGTCTGGGAAAACTCGGCGCGCAGCACCGCGGCCGCTGGCCCCATGACATCCAGGGCCAGAAGCGGCGCCCCGCTGCCGTTGGCCAGCAGGGCGATGCGGCGTCCGCGCGGGCGCCGGGCATAGCCCAGCACCTTGAGTGCCGAGAACAGCTGCACGAAATAACTTACGCGCACCGCGCCGCCGCGCCGCAGCAGCGCGTTGAAAACCGCGTCGTGCTGCGGATCGGCGGCGCGTCCGGCCCGCAGCACCACCACGGGCTTGACGCTGGCGGCGGCGCGCAGCGCGCTAGCGAAGGCGCGCGCCGTGGCGACGTCTTCGACATACAGCGCGATACTGTCGGTGTGGGTGTCCATGGACAGGTATTCCAGCACCTGGGGAATATCGACGACGGCCTCGTCACCCACCGAGACCACGGCCGAGAAGCCGAGATTGACATCCTCGGCCCAGTCCAGCACCGCGGCGGTGATCGACCGCGACTGTGTGACCAATGCCACGCGGCCCGCCCGGGCGGGCGCGGCCTGGTGCGTAAGATTGAGGCCCAGGTGCGGGCGCTGCACACCGAAGGAATTGGGGCCGAGCACCAGGCAGTCGTTGATGCGCCCCCATGCGCGGCAGTAGGCCATGTCCTGCATGCGATCGGCCGAGGACTGCTCTTGCGACAGCAGGATCACGCAATGCGGGCGCACCGCGCGCACGGCCTGCAGCGCCTCGGGCAGGCGCGCGGGCGCAACGCACACCAGCGCGAGATCGGCGCGGCCGCCCCAGGCGAAGGCCATGTCGGCCTCGCTGAGCACGATCGGCCCTTCGGCGGGCGCCATCACGAAACTGCTGCGTCCGTCCCACAGGCCGGCGGCAGGCCGCCCGCCCGGGGCGCCCGGCTGGGCGGCGCTCTCGGCGCCCTCCATGGGCAGGTGCCGGTCGCTTAGCACCAGCAAGGATTGCGGCTCGAACAGGGCCGCCAGACGATGTCGCAACATACTTTATCCGGATTCCTGATTTGCATTCATCGCGCCGCCAGCCGGGCCGGTGCCGGGCAGTCGGCGCGTTCACACTAAAATACTGTTTTGCCTACGATGCCGTCGCACCGCGTCTACGCCGCGGCCGCACGGCCGAACCACCATAACACCATGACTGCTGAACACACACCCGTCGTCCGCACGCGCTTCGCGCCCTCGCCCACCGGCTACCTGCATCTGGGCGGCGCCCGCACCGCACTGTTCTCGTGGGCTTACGCCCGCCACAACCAGGGCGTGTTCGTGCTGCGCATTGAAGACACCGACCTGGAACGCTCTACCCCGGAGGCCGTGCAGGCGATTCTGGACAGCATGCAGTGGCTGGACATGCGGCCCGACGAGGGCCCCTACTACCAGATGCAGCGCATGGATCGCTACCGCGAAGTGATCGCGCAGATGCTTGCCGCCGGCACCGCCTACTACTGCTACAGCAGCCCAGAAGAAGTCGAGGCCATGCGCGAACGGGCCCGTGCGCGCGGCGCCAAGCCGCGCTATGACGGCACATGGCGCCCCGAACCCGGCAAGGTGCTGCCGCCCATACCCGAAGGCCGCAAGCCTGTCGTACGCTTCAAGAACCCGCAAGACGGCGCTACCGGCTGGAACGACCTGATCAAGGGCCCGATCAGCTTCGACAACACCGAACTGGACGACCTGATCATTGCCCGGCCCGACGGCACGCCGACCTACAATTTCTGCGTCGTGGTAGACGACTGGGACATGCGCATCACCCACGTACTGCGCGGCGACGATCACGTCAACAATACGCCGCGGCAAATCAATATTTTACGCGCGCTGGGGGCCGAGCTTCCGCAATACGGCCATGTGCCCATGATACTCGGGCCCGACGGCGAAAAGCTTTCCAAGCGCCACGGCGCGGTCAACGTCATGGAATACGACCGCGAGGGCTACCTGCCCGAGGCCATGATGAACTACCTGGCCCGGCTGGGCTGGAGCCATGGCAACGACGAACTGTTCAGCCGCGAGCAGCTGGTGCAGTGGTTCGACACACGGCACCTGAGCAAATCGGCGGCGCAGTGGGATCCCAAGAAGCTGAACTGGGTCAATGCCCACTACATCCGGCAAATGCCCGACGCGGAACTGGCCGCGCGCGTCGCCCCGCGCATTGCCGCCCTGGGCGGCGATCCGGCGGCGGTGGATCTGCCGGCTGCAATGGCCCTACTCAAAGAGCGCGCCGAAACGCTGAACCAGCTGGCGCAGGCCGCCATGCTGTTCTGCGGCCCGTACCAGCCGGCCGACGAGGCATTGCGCGCCCAGCACCTGGACGAGGCGGGACGCGCTGTGCTGCACGACTTCGCGCAGCGCGCGGCGGCGCTGCCCGACTGGAACACCGAGGCGATATCCGGCGTGGTGCACGAAGTGCTGGAGGCGCGCGGCATCAAGATGCCCAAGCTGGGCATCCCGCTGCGCGTAGCCGTCACCGGCCGCAAGCAGACACCTTCGGTGGACGCCGTGCTGGCGCTGATCGGGCGCGAAACCGTGCTGCAGCGCCTGGCCGGGATATAAAAACCAAGGCGGGCAAGTACTGCGGGCCCAAGCCCGGCACTTGCCCGCCCCGATTGGCGGATGGAAGGTGCGCACCCAAGGGGGCGCGCCTTGCGCGATGGACGGCCCGCTATTTCAGGCCGAACAGCCCGCGCAGCCGCGACAGGTCTTCGGCCAGCGTCTGCACCGGGCCGACCAGCGCCTTGCGGTCTGCGGAAGACAGCTTGTCGTAGGTTTCATAGCCGCCCTGCGGCGTCTTGTACTTGGCAAGTATGCCCTCGACGGTGGCGAAATTCTTCGCGATCTTGTCGGCGAAGGCCGGATCCTGCTTGCGGATCAGGGGCCCGAACAGCCGCACGATTTCCTGAGCGCCATCCACATTGCCCTTGAAGTCCCACAGGTCGGTGTGGCTGTAGCGGTCTTCTTCGCCCGAGATCTTGGTGGCGGCCACTTCTTCCATCAGCGCCGCGGCGCCGCCCACTACCTTCGAGGGCGGGAAGACCAGCGTCTTGATGCGGCTTTGCAGTTCGAGCACGTCGTGCATCAGTTTGTCGGCAATGGGCGCCAGGCCCGCCGTGCTGTTCTTGGCGTACAGGCCGTACTCGATGCGGTGAAAGCCGATGAACGACGGGTCGTTCTCGCCTTTTTCATGGTCGTCGGCACGCGAGTCGATCGAGCTGTCCAGGTCGCTGAAGAGCTCGGCAATAGGCTCGATGGCCTCGTAGTGCATGCGCGTCGGCGCGTATAGTTCCTTGGCCTTGTCCAGTTGACCCGCCTTGACGGCATCCGTGAAGGCCTGCGTCTGCGTGACCAGCTGGCCGACCTGCTTCGACACGTATACCTTGTAGTCCGCGACCGGCTTGACCAGATCCAGCGGCGAGACCGCCGCGCCCGCGGCCGTCGCCGCGCATAGGGATGCAAATGCCCACAAGGCCGCCAGGCCCATTCTTATGCTCATTACTCGCTTCTCCTTGATTATGAAATAAACCCCGACAGCTGCGCTCAAGCCTGCAGCAGTGTCTGCCCCAGAAATTCGCCTTCCCGCTGCACCCCCGGTAAGACGAAGAAATAGCCGCCGCCGACCGGCTTGATGTATTCCTCCAGCGGCTCGCCGTCGAGCTTGCTCTGCACCGCGATGAAGCCCTCGGCGAGATTGGCCTGGTACACGATGAACAGCAGCCCCATGTCCATCTGGCCATTCTTGGCCACGCCATTCGAATAATTGAACGGCCGGCGCAGAATCAGATGGCGGCGCGATTCCGGCGTACGGTCGTCGGCCAGCCGGATATGCGAATCCAGCGGCGTGGTCTTGCCCTTCGGGTCTTGACTGTAGTCCGGCACGTCGAATTCATGCTTGCCGTCCATCGGCGCGCCGCTCGCCTTGCGGCGCCCGAAGATGGATTCCTGCTCCTGCAGCGGCGTGCGATCCCAGCGCTCGACGAACATGCGGATGATGCGCACGGCCTGGTAGCTGCCGTGCGTGGCCCAGGCGGGCTCGCCGTCTTCCGGCCCGACCCAGACCATACGATCCATCAGCCCGGCGTCGCGCGAATCAGGATTGGCCGTGCCGTCGTGAAAGCCCAGCAGGTTGCGCGCGCTGCCGGGACGCTGGCCGGCCACGGCGCGCACCGTCGGCACCGTGCCTTCCTGCTTCCAGCGCAGCATCAGCAGGTCAGGCGTGTTCTTAACGATATCGCGCAAGGCGTGGATGTTCGTATCTGGCGTATGCGCACAGAACTGCAGCACCAGGTCGCCGTGGCACATGCGCTCGATCAGCGCATCGTTGGGGAAGCTGGTCATGCGCGCCAGGTGGCGCGGCCTGTGGGCGGCAAGGCCGAAGCGTTCGTCGAACAGCGACTCGCCCACCGACACTGTGACGGTCAGCGCGTCCGGCGTAATCACCGGCCCCAGAATGCCCGAGTCGGGCGGCGGATAATTCGGGTCGATGCGCGGCACCGGCCCGCCCTGCGTCAGGAAGGCAATGCGCTCGGTCAGCGTACGGAACAGGCGCTCGAGCCCGGCGCGGTCGCTGGCCAGCACGTCGAAGGACGCCACCATGCCGGAGGCCGGCCGCGGCGTGGTGATCCCCTGCTGGCGCACGCCATAGAAGGGGTGCCGATCCTGCAGGCTGGCGCCCGTGGTGGGCGCATCGGTGACCATGGCACCCTCGCCGGCATTCTTGGGGGCCGGCTGCGCCGCCATAGAAGCCGGCGCCGCACGCGCCAGGTCGGCGGCCAGCGCCCCGCCCAACGCCCCCGCACCGGCCAGCAGGCGGCGGCGTTTGGGCGAGCCGAGCGTTTCTTGAGTATCAGTATCAGCAGTATGTCGTGTCATGGATTTCTCCAGAATTCATGGTTCCAAACCATAAGGCCATAAGGGCCGCGGCACGCCCGAGCGCCGCAGCGGCCGGCCCGGGCCACGCCGGCCGGGCCGCTTGGCGGCTCATGGGTGCCAGCCCGTGCGGATCAGAGTCCGAGAGCCGGGTTGATGCGTTTGAGATCGGCCGACAGCGCGTGCAGCTGTTTGGCCAGCGTGGCGCGCACGGCGGGGTCGACGCGCGTGTCGCTGGCGTATCCGGCGGCATCATGCAAAGGAGCCAGGGTACCGGCCGCGCCCGCGAAACCATCCGAGACCGACTTCTCGAGCGCGGCCTGGTTCTTCAGCAAGGGCTGGAGCAGCCGATAGATCTCGTGCGCACCGTCCAGGGTCGCGGCGGCCAGCGCTACTTCGTCCTGGGCGTAGGGTTCCGGCTTGGCGTCCAGCGCCGAGGCCACCTGCTCGAGCCGCCGCGCTGCCAGCGTGGCCAATTGCGCCGGCTGCAGCGAGAGCGCGTCGATACGTCCGGACAAAGTGTCCACGTCGGCCGCCAGCGCCTGCGCCACCGGCACCAGGGGCTGCAGCTGGCCTTGCGCGTACAGGCCGTATTCGATGCGGCGGAATCCGCTGAAGGCGGGATCGGCCTCGCGCTTGTCGAAATAAATGGCGCTGGCGTCCAGGCGATGATCGAGATCGGCGAACAGACCAGCCACCGGGCCGATGCGGGCATAGACCTGGTGCGCGGCCAGGTAGGCGGCGCGCGCCTGGGCCGGATCGCCTGCGTCGATGGCGGCGGCCAGCTTGCGGGCGGCTTGCGCCAGCGCGGCCGACTGCGTGCCCACATAGACACGGTATTCCGACAGCGGGCCGATGAAATCGGTCAGCGAGGGTGCGGCCTTGCGGCTCGCCTCCGAAGCTTCGGTCGGCGTCACGTGCAGGCGCCCGCGGGGATTGCTGAGCAGGCCGCAGGTGATGGCGTAGTCGCCGGGGGCCAGATTGGCCGTCAGCGTCTGGGTGAAGCCGGGCACGATGTTCTCGCGCTCTTCGACCACCATCACGCCGTCGAGGATCTCCCATTCCACCGCCCGATCCGAGGTGTTCTTGATGCGAAACACCGTCTTGCCGGCAGGCACCGTCAAGTTCTCGGGAGTGCAGGCGCGCGCGCCGACCTCTACGGACACCACTTGGTCTTCATTGGCGTGGTTGCGCTGGGCATAGCGCGTCGCCACATAGAACAGCACGAAGCCGGCCAGCACGAACAGCACGGAAAACAGCAGCGCCAGGCGCAGGCCGCGTCTCGAAGGGGCCGCAGCGGCCGGATTGGGGGGGTGATTCATGACCGCGAATACTCCGCCGCCACGGCGGGAACCCGTGCCGGACGCAAGAACAGATACAAGGTAACGACGAGGAATACGCCGTAGGCGCACACTTCGCTGACGGTAGGCGTGTCCTGGTAGCCGAATATGCCCGAAAAGAGCGTGCCGACGGCACTGCCCACGGGCAGGATGCCACTCAGGTCGACCACCACGCTCTGGAAGTGATTCCAGAGGCCAGCCTCATGCAGCGCACGGATCGAGCTGGCCAGAATACCCGCCGCCACGACCAGAATGAACACGCCGGTCCAGCGGAAAAAGCGCCGCAAATTCAGCCGCACGCCGCCGACATAGATGCCGTAGCCGATGATTACCGCGCAGACCAGCCCAAGCAGCGCCCCGAGCGGTGCGGCCAGGCCTTCGCTTTGCTGGAACGTGGCCAGCAGAAAGAACACCGACTCCAGCCCCTCGCGGGCAACCGCGAAAAAGATCATGGCGATCAGGCCATAGGCCTTGTGCCCCGGCTGGGCCAGGGCGGCATCCACCGAGGCTCGCAATTCGGAGGCGATCGAACGGGCCGCCTTGCGCATCCAGAACACCATGGAAGTCAGCACGCACACGGCGACAAAGCCGACCAGGGCTTCGAACAGCTCTTGCAGCTTCTGAGGGAATTCGGCGCTGGCGAACTGCAGCGCGGCTCCGACGAACAGCGACAGCCCGGCCGCCAGCAATATGCCGAGCCAAACGACACCAAGCCACTGGCCGCGTCCGGTCTGCTTCAGATAGCCGGCCACGATGCCCACGATCAAGGCTGCTTCGATGCCTTCGCGAAGCATAATAAGAAACGGAACGAGCATGCCGTAGATATAATCCCGCAGTGAATCAAATGCATAGAGCGCGCAAGGCGCTTATGATGTCACAGCGCGAACATTAAGGCAAATGATTCTCATTAAGGCGATAGACAGGAAAGGCGCGGGGAATGGCTCCGGGCAGGCACGGCAAAAAGTATGGAATTCGAGGCCGGCCCGCGGGGATTCGGCCACATGCGCACGCCTGCATGCGCGCGCCCGCGTATGAGTATGAGTGTCCGCATGCGCGCATCCGCAACCCGCAGCCGCCGCACCATCTATATCGATGCCGTCGACATCACCGCCTCGATTCAATATGGCAGCCGGTAGCCGGGCGGCATGCGCCGCGACTTGAGTTCGCCGTCGCGGCCGCGCAGTGCAAGAGCCTTGCCGGACTGCGACACGATGGCATAGCGATTGACGTAAATGGGATCGTGCAGATCCACGGCCGAGCCATTGGATTTCGTGGTGCGCAGCACCAGGGTCTGCCCTTCGCGATGCCAGCAGCCGGATTCTTCCAAGCCCTGCGGCGGGCGCTTGCCGCGCAGCAGCTGCTCGGCATAAGCCATGGTGCCGTCCGGCCGCAGCTCGATCAAGGTGCGCAGCTGGCCGGTGATGCCTTTCTGGCGGCCCACGCTCAGCCAGTTGCCGACCAGCGCGTCGCCTTGCGGCGCGGCGCGGCATTGGACGGTTTCGGCCTTTTTGGCCGGCGCCGGCTGCACGGCATGCCGCGTGGCACAGCCCGCCAGCAATGCCAGCGATGCGCTGGCGCACAGGACGGCAATACGGGTTTTACTTGCGGAAATCATCGCCAGGGGACTCCGGAAACAAGCACGGCGGGTATCGGGTATCGTAGCAGAAGCCCGGGCCTGCCAGGCGCGGCGGGTTGCGGCGGCCGCTTGATCTGCATCAATGACAAGGGCAGCGGCGGGTGCCAAGATGGGCCGGATCGCAGGTCGCTGGTCGCGGGGCCGGCACCGGAGAAATAGAAAAGGACGTAAGCAAAATGCATACGAGCGCAGCATGAGTTATTCCATACTGGTCACCCTGCACCTGTTTGCCGCATTCATCTTCGTAGGCACGGTGTTCTTCGAAGTGCTGATGCTCGAAGGCATACGCAAGCATGTGCCCGCCGAGGCCATGAAGCAGGTGGAAACGGCCATAGGCCGGCGTGCCCGGCGTTTCATGCCCTTCGTGCTGCTGGTGCTGTACGGCGCCGGCGTGGCCATGGCATGGCAGCACCGCGACGTACTGGCACATCCCTTTGCCAGCAGCTTCGGCACCCTGCTGACGATAAAGATCGTCCTGGCCCTGAGCGTGCTGGGCCACTTCATCACCGCCGTCACGCTGGGCGCCAAGGGCCGGCTGCGCTCGCGGCACTTCCGGCGCATCCACTACAGCGTGTTCCTGCACATGGTGGGCATCGTGTTCCTCGCCAAGGCTATGTTCTACCTGCACTGGTAACAGGCACAACAGCGGGCGGCAGCAGCCGCTTCGGCGGCAGGTGGCATCGGGCTCTCGCGCAAGGCTTGCAGGCCGCGGGACAGCCAGCTGGCGCGATGCGCGCCATGCCCCTTCAGGGCTGCGGCCCAGGCGCCAGCACTTCCTTCAGCAACAGCTCTTCCATGAGCCGCGCGGCCGGCGACAGCGACGAATCGGCCGCCTTCATGACACCCAGGCAGCGCCGTATGCTGGGGCGCCGCAGCGGCACGAAAGCCAGGTCGTCGCGATCCGGCGGCACGCCGAGCCGGGCCAGCACCGTCACACCCATATTGCGCGAAAGCATCGCCAGCAAGGACATCATGTGCGACACATAAAAGGGCCGATCCAGCAGGAACGCCGCGGCCTTGTGCGACTCCAGCTGGCGATGCGCCACGGTGCCTATGTGCGGCAGATCCGCGATTTCGTGCCAGCTGAGCCACGGCCGGTGCGCCAGCGGGTGGCTGCGATGGCACACCAGGCCGAACTCGTCCTCGAACAGCGGCGTGAAGTGCAGGCGCGGGTCATTGCTGACCACGCTGCACACGCCCAGCTCCACCTGGCCGCGCAGGATCATGCGCTCCACGCCTTCGGAATTGTCGTCGTAGACGTTGAGCATGATTTCGGGATAGCTCTGCCGATACATCTGCACCAGTTGCGGCATCCAGTGCGTGGCAAAGGTCGACACACTGGCGATGCCCAGAAAGCCCCCCTTGCTGCGTGCCAGGCTGGCCAGCGTAGTGGCCACGGAATCGGCGTGCTCGACCAGGCGCCGCGCCACTTCCAGGCACGACTGTCCGAACGGGGTCGGCACCACCGGCGTGCCGCGTTCGAACAAGGGCTGGCCGAGGCGCTCTTCCATGTCCTTGATGGCCAGCGACACCGCGGGCTGGGAACGGCAGGCGCGCACGGCGGCGGCGCGGAAACTGCCGCTTTCGGCGACCCAGATGAAATAGCGGTATTGATTGATGGAGAATGTCACGCCGCCCCTTATGATTTGGAAAACTTAT
This sequence comes from Candidimonas nitroreducens, assembly GCF_002209565.1. Taxonomy (GTDB): domain Bacteria; phylum Pseudomonadota; class Gammaproteobacteria; order Burkholderiales; family Burkholderiaceae_B; genus Candidimonas; species Candidimonas nitroreducens. The sequence goes on along the minus strand of NZ_NJIH01000008.1, from coordinate 162,929 downwards.
CTATAAATATATTAAATTGATTTTTCTTATTTAGAACTGGGCCCTAAGATGCCAGACATGAATGTTTGCACCGCCACCCCGCCCCGGCCCCGTTCGTCCAGCCGCCAGCCGTTGCAGCCGCGCTACGACTTCAGCCTCATCGACCGGCTGCCGCACAGGGACGCGGCGGGCTGCCGCCTGTTTGTCGGGCACGACGCCGCGGCCCCGGCGCCGGCGCTGCTGTTCGTGGCCGGCGCCTACCACGGCGCCTGGTGCTACAGCAATTACCTGGACTTCTACGCCCGCCGCGGCGTCTCTTGTTTCGCCATAGATCTGCCGGGACACGGCAGCCTGGCGCAAGGAAACACCACGCCGGGCCTGGACATCGCAACCTTGGGCCAGCACCTGCAGCAGGCCTGCCGCGCGCTCGCCCGCCCCGTGGTGCTGGTAGGACACAGCATGGGCGCCCTGCCGGTCATGCTGGCCGCCAGCCGCGGCGCCGCGCACGCCGTGATTCTTCTGGCGCCTTCGCCGCCGGGCAACCTGCCTGGCGCCCACGCGCTGCCGGCGGTGCCGGAAAGCCGCCTGAAGGCGCCACCGCAAGCGGCAGAGATCCGCGAGCGATTCCTGGCCGTGCAAGACGAGCGCGACGTCACGCCCATCGCCGAGCGGCTCACGCCCGAAAGCCCGGCGATCCTGAACGACCGCTACCTGTTGCGGGTGCCCGTGGATCCCGCGGCATGGCGCTGCCCCGGCGTCTGCCTCGAAGCGCAGCTGGACACCTCCGACCGGCATCCCACAGGCCAGGATCGCGCCCTCGCGGGCTTCCTCGGCCTGCAGCACGCCGTGCTGCAAGGCCAGCCGCACTGCATGATGTACTCGGACAACTGGGCCGCAAGCGCCGCAGAAATACTCGAGTGGTATCGCAAGCTGGTACTGGCGGCCGAGCGCCCATACTGACTTCCCGCAGCAAGTTTCATACGCCCGACCAATCTGTATTCATAGACCAATACGCGGACTCATCCCGCGCCCCAAGGAGTAGACATGCAAATCACATTCCTCGCCCGCCATGCCGCCGCCGTACTGGCCGCCGCAGGCCTGTGCCTGCCCGCGGCCGGATCCGCCGCAGCCACTTGGCCGTCCAAGGCCATCACCATCGTCGTGCCTTCGGCGCCGGGCGGCGCCGCCGACCTGTCGGCCCGCACGCTGGCGCACTTCCTGACCGCGAAATACGGCGCCAATGTGGTGGTCGAGGACAAACCCGGGGCCGGCGGCATCATCGGCACCACCGCGGTCAAGCAGGCGGCGGCCGACGGCTATACCTTCCTGCTGTCGACCAACTCGACCCAGTCGGCCAACCAGTTCCTGTACAAGAAACTGCCCTACAACGCCGCGCAGGACTTCGTCGACGTGGGCATGCTGGGCAAGTTCGGCACCGTCGCCGTGGTCGCGCCCTCCAACCCCATCGGCACGCTGGCGCAGCTGGTCGACACAGCCCGCAGCAAGCCGGGCAAGGTTTTCTTCGGCTACTACAGCTCGTCCTCGCGCGTGCCGCCGGAACTGCTCAAGCACTATGCCCACATCCGCATCGAAGGCGCCGCCTACAAGAACATCACGCAAATACTCACCGACCTGCGCGGCGGCCTGATCCAGTTCGCCTTTGTCGACTACCTGACCGCCATGGGGCAGATCCAGGGCGGCAACCTCAAGCCCATTGCCGTCACCGGCGCCAAGCCCAACCCGGCCTGGCCGGGCGTGGCCACCACCAACAGTGCCTATCCGGGCTTCGTCGTCGAAGGATGGCTGGGGCTGTCGGCGCCCAAGGGCACACCCGCGGACATCGTGGCGAAGATGAACCAATACATGAAGCAGGCCATCGCCGACCCCGCCACCCGCGAGAAATACGCCAAGCTGGGGCTGCAGCCCGAAAGCATGGACGTGGCGCCCTTCCAGGCCTTCGTGAAGGCGGACGTGCAGCGCTGGAAGGGCTGGGTCAAGACCGCCCAGATCCCTGCGCAATAAGGCGTAGAGCCATCCGCGGGGCCAACCTGCAGGGCCGCCCGCCGGGGCGGCCCGACCGTGCACTCAATAGCCGAATAGCCGGGGCCATCTGCCGGGGCAGTCAATAGCCCATAGCCCAGGCGATCAATAATTAGAAGAAAGGCGCTGGCTCCGGCCGGAACCAGCGCCGCGGCCAGACCCCTATGGCGACACAGGGCGGACGCGCCCCGGGCCGGCAGGCTCTGAAACCAGCGTTAACAAATTTTTGCATCAGCCACGCGCACGCATCCGGATCCGCGCCGGAAACGGTGCAAGCCAGACAGTACGGGCCTTGGCGCGGCAAGGCCTGCGCACCCGGGGTTTCCGTCTCCCGAAATCGGTAAAAATCAAGTGTTTTTTGCGCTTGCCTACGCGCGCGGACGCCACTACAATTAGTGTTAGAAGATCAAAACACCACTATATATAGTGGTTTCATCGTAAGACTTAATCCACTTTCTGAAGTACCGGATAGCGGTCTTTTTCATCCGCCGCCCACACCAAGAACCCCTTCTGGGCCCGCCCTGCGCGGCGGGCTGCTGCATCATCTCAGGAGCATCCATGCAGACCACTCAAATTGCCGAATCACGGCCCGAAGCTGCGCCTTCCCCCGTACCCGCCCCGGCCGACCAGGGCACCGCCAACGTGGGGCAATGGCACAACTTCCACATCATCCGGCGCAACGGCGCCGTGGTGGGGTTCGAACCCGGCAAAATCGCCATAGCCATGACCAAGGCCTTTCTGGCGGTCAACGGTGGCCAGGGCGCCGCTTCGGCGCGGGTTCGCGAACTGGTCGAAAAGCTCACCGCCCAGGCGGTCGGCGCGCTGGTGCGCAACCGTCCCAGCGGCGGCACCTTCCACATAGAAGAAATCCAGGATCAGGTCGAGCTGGCCCTGATGCGCTCCGGCGAGCACGACGTGGCCCGCGCCTACGTGCTGTACCGTGAAAAGCGCTCGCAAGAACGCGCCCGCAGCGGCCAGGCCCAGGCCCCGGCGCAGCAAAGCACGCTGAACGTCACCGACAACGGCACCACCCGGCCGCTGGATCTGGCCCATCTGCGCAACATCATCGACGAGGCCGGCAGCAATCTGTCGCACCTAGTCGACACCGACGCCATCCTCAAAGAAACGGTCAAGAACCTGTACGACGGCATTCCCGTCGACGAAGTCTTCAAGTCGGCCATCCTGTCGGCCCGCGCCCTGGTCGAGAAAGAACCCGCCTACAGCCAGGTCACGGCCGGCCTGCTGCTGCACACCATCCGCAAAGAAGTGCTGGGCGAAGAAGTCTCGCAGTCCGACATGGCCACGCGCTACGCCGAATACTTCCCGCGCTTCATCAAGATCGGCATCGAGAACGAACTGCTCGACCCCAAGCTGCGCCAATACGACCTGCCGCGCCTGAGCCAGGCCCTGAAGGCCGAGCGCGACCACCAGTTCAACTACCTGGGCCTGCAAACCCTGTACGACCGCTACTTCCTGCACGTGCACGGGCGCCGCATCGAACTTCCCCAGGTGTTCTTCATGCGCGTGGCCATGGGCCTGGCGCTCAACGAAATCGACCGCGAAGCGCGCGCCATCGAGTTCTACGAAATCCTGTCGTCCTTCGACTTCATGAGCTCGACGCCGACGCTGTTCAATTCCGGCACCGTGCACTCGCAGCTGTCGTCGTGCTACCTGACCACGGTCTCCGACGACCTGGAAGGCATCTACGACGCCATCAAGGAAAACGCCCTGCTGGCCAAATACGCCGGCGGCCTGGGCAACGACTGGACGCCGGTGCGGGCGCTACGCAGCCACATCAAGGGCACCAACGGCGAAAGCCAGGGCGTCGTGCCCTTCCTGAAAGTGGTCAACGACACGGCCGTCGCAGTCAACCAGGGCGGCAAGCGCAAGGGCGCCGTCTGCGCCTACCTGGAAACCTGGCACCTCGACATCGAAGAATTCCTCGAGCTGCGCAAGAACACCGGCGACGAGCGGCGCCGCACGCACGACATGAACACCGCCAACTGGATCCCCGACCTGTTCATGAAGCGGGTCATGGAAAATGGCGAATGGACGCTGCTGTCGCCGTCCGACGCCCCCGACCTGCACGACAAGTACGGCCGCGCCTTCGAACAAGCCTACCTCGGCTATGAAGACAAGATCGCGCGCGGCGAACTGAAGCTGTACAAGAAAGTTCCCGCCGTCTCGCTGTGGCGCAAGATGCTGTCGATGCTGTTCGAAACCGGCCACCCCTGGCTCACCTTCAAAGACCCTTGCAACATCCGCTCGCCGCAGCAGCACGTGGGCGTGGTGCACGGCTCGAACCTGTGCACGGAAATCACGCTCAACACCAGCGACACCGAAATCGCGGTCTGCAACCTGGGTTCGGTCAACCTGACGGCCCACCTGCGCCAGAACGACGCCGGCGGCTACGAGCTCGACCACGACAAGCTCCAGCGCACCATCGACATCGCCATGCGCATGCTGGACAACGTCATCGACATCAACTATTACGCCGTACCCAAGGCGCGCAATTCCAACGCCCGCCACCGCCCCGTCGGCCTGGGCATCATGGGCTTCCAGGACTGCCTGCACAAAATGCGCGTGCCCTTCGCTTCCGACGCCGCGGTGGAATTCTCCGACCGCTCCAGCGAAGCCGTGTGCTACTACGCCTACTGGGCCTCCAGCAAGCTGGCGGCCGAGCGCGGCTCGTACTCCAGCTTCAAGGGCTCGCTGTGGGATCGCGGCATCCTGCCGCAAGACACCCTGGCCCTGCTGCGTGAAGAACGCGGCGGCCACGTCGAAATCGACGACAGCAGCACGCTCGACTGGGACAGCCTGCGCAGCCACATCCACCAGCACGGCATGCGCAACTCCAACTGCATCGCCATCGCGCCCACAGCCACCATCGCCAACATCATCGGCGTCTCGCCGTGCATCGAACCCAACTACCGCAACTTGTACGTCAAGTCGAACCTGTCGGGCGAATTCACGGTGGTCAACGACTATCTGGTGCGCGACCTGAAAGAGCGCAACCTGTGGGACGAAGTCATGGTCGCCGACCTGAAGTACTTCGACGGCAGCCTGGCGCGCATCGACCGCGTGCCCGACGACCTGCGCGAGCTCTATGCCACCGCCTTCGAGATCCACCCGCGCTGGGTCATCGAATGCGGCGCGCGCCGCCAGAAATGGATCGACCAGTCGCAATCGCTGAACATCTTCATGACCGGCGTGTCCGGCAAGAAGCTCGACGAAACCTACAAGCTCGCCTGGGTGCGCGGCCTGAAGACCACCTACTACCTGCGTTCCAACAGCGCCACCAACGCCGAAAAATCCACCGGCCGCGGCGGCGAGCTGAACGCCGTGTCGTCGGGTTCCGGCCAGTCCGCCGCCGCAGCGGCCCAGGCTGCCGCGCTGCCCGAGGCCGAGATCGTCGGCACGGTGTGCACCTTGCGCCCGGGCGACGAAGGCTTCGAAGAATGCGAAGCCTGCCAATGATTCAGACCGGCGCCCTGCATTGAGCAGGGCTCCAACAGTACAGGAAACACATCATGTTGAATTGGGAAGAAGACGTAACAACCCCGGCCGCGGCGCCCGCACAGGCGCCTGCGGCAGCCCCGGCGGCCGCGCCCGTCAGACCCGCCGTCGCCGGCACCGACAATGCCATCGCCAAGCCGGGCGCCGCTGCCGCGGCGGCCCCCGCCAAGCCCGCCAGCCGCGTGCGCGCGGCCGACAAGCGCATCATCAACGGCAGCACCGACGTCAACCAGCTCGTGCCGTTCAAGTACAAGTGGGCCTGGGAAAAATACCTGGCCGGCTGCGCCAACCACTGGATGCCGCAAGAAATCAACATGTCGCGCGACATCTCCTTGTGGAAGAACCCCACCGGGCTGACCGAAGACGAACGCCGCATCGTCAAGCGCAACCTGGGCTTCTTCGTAACGGCCGACTCGCTGGCGGCCAACAACATCGTGCTGGGCACCTACCGCCACATCACCGCGCCCGAATGCCGCCAGTTCCTGCTGCGCCAGGCCTTCGAAGAGGCCATCCACACCCACGCCTACCAGTACATCGTCGAAAGCCTGGATCTGGACGAATCCGAAATCTTCAACGCCTATAACGAGATCCCCTCGATACGCGCCAAAGACGAATTCCTCATCCCCTTCATCAACGCCATCGCCGACCCCGACTTCAAGACCGGCACCCCCGAAGCCGACCAAAAACTGCTGAAGTCCCTGATCGTTTTCGCGTGCCTGATGGAAGGCCTGTTCTTCTATGTCGGCTTCACGCAGATCCTGGCGCTGGGCCGGCAGAACAAGATGACCGGCGCCGCCGAGCAGTACATGTACATACTGCGCGACGAGTCCATGCACTGCAATTTCGGCATCGACCTGATCAACACGATCAAGCTCGAGAACCCGCACCTGTGGACGAGCGAATTCCGCGAAGAAATCCGCGAACTGTTCCGTAAGGCCGTAGACCTGGAATACGCCTACGCCGAAGACACCATGCCGCGCGGCGTACTGGGCCTGAACGCCTCGATGTTCAAGTCCTACCTGCGCTTCATCGCCAACCGCAGATGCCAGCAAATTGGTCTCGAGCCGCTGTTTGCGCAGGAGGAAAATCCGTTCCCGTGGATGGCCGAGATGATCGATCTAAAGAAAGAACGGAACTTCTTCGAGACCCGAGTGATTGAGTATCAAACGGGGGGAGCGCTTAGCTGGGAGTAGGTGTTGTGAGACACAGCATCAAGTGACTCTGTTCACAGCAACAGGTGACTTGGAGAGTGGTTCTCATTTGTGAATCGCTGTTGTTTCCAGGCCGCCAAAAAATACTGGCGGCCTTTAAATGCACATTGAAGGGGATTTTGGCCCCAGAACCGGAGCCAGGAAGCAAGCGGATGAGGAATCCGATCAGGAGACCGGCTCTGCGAAGCGACCTTGCTCCACCGCTAGGCAAATTCCACTTCCACATGGCCGACCGTGGTCCTGCGCCGGACGGGGCCAATAACGATAGTCACGTCCCAGCCCAAGCGGGCCAGGCAGTCCAGCATCTTGGTTTCGCTGATGCCATGGAACTGCCCGCGCAACATCATGGACAGCTTGGGCTGGGTGATGCCCAGCACCTCGGCCGCGCGCTGCTGGCTCCACTTCCTGGCCTTGATGGTTTCATCAATCTTCGCGGCAAGCAGTGCTTTGCGGTGCATCGCCTCGGCGTCTGGCATGCCCAGGTCGGCATAGACGTTGCCGCTGCTTTTTTCAATCTTGATCATTTCTTTGCTCCGTGGCCTTGCGCGTGCTCTTGCGCTGCCTTCATCCTATCCCGGATCAAGTCCATATCCGGCTTCGGGGTTGAGATTCCGTGCGTGGACTTCTTCTGAAAGCAATGCAGGACATAGATTGCATCGCCGATCTTGAGCGCATAGACGGCTCGGTACGTGCCGCCTTGCGCATCCTCGACGATTTCAAGAACCCCCGCCGAGCCGAACCCCTGCATAGACTTCGCCTGCCGGTGCTTCTTCCCAGCCTGGGCCAAGTGCAGCGCATAGCCAAAGGTGTGCTGCACTTCGTCCGGCATGGCTTTTAGGTCTTTCTTGGCAGACGAGATCCAGAGTAATTCTCTCATCCGTCTAAATATACCTATTTAGGAATAATTTGCCAAGCTCATCTCAGTCGCGCTGCAAATGGATACGCCCGATAGATGGGTGAAAACCGCTAGATGATATGCCCGATGGGAAGCCCTCAAAAACCGAATAACCGACAAACACCTTTTCCATCCAGCCCGTCGTTCCTGCCAATTCAAACCACCCAGAATCACCGGATGATGTTGCAAACACAGCAACAGGTGACTCTACCAACAGGGAAAGGGTAAAGCCACCTGTTGCTGTGTTTAGGAGGTGGGCAGAACCACCTGTTGCTGTGATTTTGTGAGTCACCTGATGCTGTAGTAGCTTGCTAAGCTATTGAAAACACAGCATACTCAAAACCACCTGTTGCTGTGTCCGTCAGTAGGTGTCAGACGCAGCACTAAGTGATTCTGTATACACCAACAGGTTACTTTGAGAGAAATCCTCACTTATAGATCGTAGCTTTCTCAAGGCCGTCAGGTAATTCTGGCGGCCTTTTAATTGCGCATTCTTCGATTCTATGAGATGCAGCACAAAAATAAAACGGCTCGATTGGATTTACGTTGTTGAGCCAATCTTTAATAGCTGCTGAAAAGACTCCATTAGCGGAGTCCATTGAGCGCCGTTTCGGCTAAGCAGCACAGTCAACCGATCAATATGCAGTTCCTTCACAGGCAAGACATACAGCATATCTGCCACGGGCCGTCGAAATAAGTTTTGAGGGATCAAACCAATCACGTCCGTAGAGGCAATTAGACTTAACAGGGATTCTGTGACGTAAGTCATCTCAAGGCTTACGGGAGGGCCACTCATCCCATGCGCCTTATAAATGGAAATAATAGTTCTTCGAGCTGCAGTATTTGGTGCCCCTAAAGCCCATGGCATTTTTTCCAAGTCTTGAATCTTTAAAGATGAGTTTCTAGCTAAAGGGTGAAACTGGCGAACAACCGGCAGCATTTGGTCTTTACCAAGAATTTGTTGTTCACAATTAAATGGCAAACCAGGATAACTCGGTACGACGGCTAAATCCAACCGCCCTTCTTCGATTTCTGAGCATAACCAATCCGATTGGCCACTAACTAGCCTCACCCTCATGGCAGGCCGCCGAGCCATCAAAATACTTAATGTCTTTACAACCAAAGCTTCACGCGAAACACTGGTTGTCCCAACTCGGAGAATCCCGGCCTGTTTTGCTTTTAATTCGTTGATAAGTGAAACACTATAATGATGCTGGGTCTGAAGATCGAGTACAGACTGCTTGAACTCTTGCCCCACACCTGTCAACCTAACACCATGAATTCCCCTTTCAAACAAGAGTAACCCAGTTTCCATTTCAAGGCGATTGATTACTTTAGAGAGTGCTGGTTGTGTGACGCCAAGTTCTGCTGCGGCAGAAGATAGCCGGCCATGGCTAACTATGACTAGAAAGTATTCAAGGTCTCGCGGATGAAGATACATAACATTTAGTTATTAAACAGTTCCTGTTTGGAATGTATTTGGCGAAATAATAGAATTATAATTTTTTCCATTCTATTATATGAGCTCAGCTCACTCATGAATAAGCCGAATATCATCTTTATAATGGCCGACAATTTGGGTTGGGGGGAACTTGGCTGTTATGGCGGCGGTTCGTTACTCGGCGCACCAACACCAAGAATTGATGGCTTAGCCAAACAAGGCCTACGTTTGCTTAACTACAATGTTGAGAGTGACTGTATACCGACGAGGTCAGCCCTAATGTCGGGAAGACATCCCATTCGTACAGGCTGTCTTCAATCTGTTCCGGCCGGATTCCCTCATGGCCTAACTCGCTGGGAAATAACATTACCACAGCTACTATCTTCTGAAGGCTATGCCACAGCACTTTTTGGGAAATGGCATTTAGGTGACATTCCTGGACGATTTCCTTCCGACAGAGGATTTGACGAGTGGTACGGCGTGCCACGAACTACTGATGAGAGTGAGTTTACTACGACGAGAGGCTTTGACCCTGATGTTGTAGACACTCCTTATCTGATGGAAGGTATAGCAGGACAACCTTCTGTAAATGTTAAGGCATACGACTCGGAAGCCCGACGTCTGATCGACGAGGAAATCGTTGGAAAGTCGATCGAGTTTCTAATCCGAAATTCTCGTGCGGGCCAGCCTTTTTTTCTTTACTTGCCTATGATTCATTTGCATTTCCCGACGCTACCGCATAAAAATTTTTCTGGGAGAAGCGCCGCAGGTGATTTTGGTGACAGCATGATGGAGATGGACTACCGTGTAGGACAGATTATTGATTGCGTAGACGAGCTAGGAATTGCAAATGACACTATCTTGATTTTTTGTAGTGATAATGGGCCTGAGTTTCGCGAACCATGGAGGGGCACGGCTGGACCATGGAGCGGCACTTACCACACGGCGATGGAAGGCAGCCTACGCGTTCCATTTATAATCCGATGGCCCGACAAGATAGATGCCGGCCGGGTCAGTAATGAAATTGTCCATGTTACCGACTTATTTACTACTCTGGCTGGCATTGCAGGCGCCTCCGTTCCTACAGACCGTCCGATAGATGGTGTCAATCAAACCGAATTTTTTAAAGGCGCTGATAAATCTAGCCGAGAAGGATTTTGCTTCTTCCTAAAAAATGAGATGTACGCAGTCAAGTGGCGAGACTGGAAATACCATATGTTTTGGCAACCAGAAGTAAATGACATGAGAGGCAAGCTAGAGTCTCCTTATCTGTTCAATCTAAAGCGTGACCCCAAAGAGCAAGTGAATGTATCGATACATAATATGTGGGTGCTTGGCCCGATAAGGAAAATGATTGAGGCCATGCAAGCTTCGTTTCAAAAGCATCCAAATATTCCACCAGGGCAAGTTGACTAGCCATACAAAAAACTTTACATCATCTCAGCTCATCGGCCAAAAAATCTACCAATATATATTCTGAATATGAGATTGCCTGATTTAACAGGAAGGAGAGACATCGTGAAAAAGCTATTTATCTCTGCAATTATTAGTGCCTTTATGGGCCTACCAGCACATTCTGCAGAATGGCCAACAAGATCAGTAACGTTAATCGTAGGATATGCACCAGGCGGATCTACAGACATAGTGGCGCGGGTTTTAGCTGCCAGTCTATCCAAAAAATTAGGAGTAGCTTTTGTTGTAGAGAATAAATCAGGCGCAAATGGGGACATTGCCGCATCAGAACTGGTGAATAGTACACCAGACGGATATAACTTAATGGTCACAACAGATAGCATTACCGCGTCCCCTGCCATTCGCAAGACGAGATACGATCCGATCAAAGATTTCACCCCGATTGCAATGCTTGCTACCGGCCCCTTTCTGTTAGCCGCCAATCCTAGCGTGAAAGCAAATTCGGTCTCTGAATTAATTTCCCTCGCTCGAAATGATCCAGAAAAATATTCTTATGCGACCTCGGGCGTGGGAAATAGCCAACACTTTGCAGGAGAGAAATTTAATGCTATGACTGGGCTAACGCTCGTTCATGTGCCCTATAGAGGGGGAGGAGCCGCGATCACCGATCTTCTATCCAACCAAGTTCCGCTGGGATTCCTTGGAACGGGCCCCCTGATGCAATATGTGCAGACTCATAAGATCAAACCATTAGCTGTAACGTCTATAAAGCGTTCGCCCTTACTCCCCAATGTGCCTACATTAGACGAGTCCGGTCTATCCGGCTATGACATGTCTACATGGATCGGGCTGATAGGGCCAGCAGGATTGCCTGACCAGATGGTAGAAAAACTGAATAAGGAAATAACTCAGGCCTTGCAAGAGCCTGATATCAAGAAACAAATCAATAATGCGGGTATGGAACCCACTTCATACTCTGCTGCAGAATTCACTGATCGTTTGAAGGACAGCTTTCTTAAATTCAAAGAACTTGCAGAATCTCAGAGAATGACGGACTAGTGGTTTATCATCATATCTCGTATCGCGCTGAACTGCTGGATACCGCTATGAATGGAGATCAGCATGGTGAAAGATGAGGCATTGGAGCAGGAAATGCTCGGCTGGCGACACGCCCTGCACCAGCACCCTGAAGTAGGCTTCCAGGAAGTACATACCGCTGCCTTCGTAGCAAAAGTAGTGAAAGGGCTTGGATTTGATGTGCACTGCGGCATAGGCGGAACAGGTCTGGTTGCGAGCCTCACCGTTGGGGAGGGGACAGGTGTTATCGGTGTGCGGGCTGATATGGATGCACTGGCGATGACTGAGACCGCCACAAATCGCCCGCACGTCTCCCGAAAATCTGGTTGCATGCATGGCTGCGGACACGATGGCCACATGGCGATGGTGCTTGGCGCGGCTCTGCTACTTTCACGTAGCCGAGACTTTAATGGCACCGTGCGTCTCATCTTCCAACCTGCCGAGGAACATGGCTGCGGTGCCAACGCCATGATCCGCGATGGATTGTTCGAACATTTTCCGGTTGATGAGATTTATGGCGTGCATAATATCCCGGGGATGCCCGTGGGCCACATCGCCACCCGAGCCGGTGGCATCATGGCCAGCGAAGATAATTTTGTCATCCGCATTCATGGGCGTGGCGGCCACGCAGCGCGCCCACAGATGGCGGTCGACCCGTTGGTGATCGCTGCTGAGATTATTCTGGCGCTGCAGACGATCATTGGCCGTTCGGTTGACCCTTCGGATTCTGCAGTTGTTTCCTGCACGGAGATCCATTCAGATGGCATACGTAACTCCATCCCTACCCATGTAGAAATCAAAGGCGATACGCGCAGCTACTCGCCCGAGGTGCAGGCTCTGCTGGAGCGGCGTATACGGGAACTGTGCACAGGCATTGCCTCGGCACATGGTGCAACTTGCGAAGTGGAGTACACCCACGAATTCGTCCCAACGGTGAATTGGCCCGAGTGCACGCTGGTGGCCATCCAGGCTGCTCAACGAGTGGTTGGCCCCAGCAACGTGGACGGAAACGTTGCTCCCATGATGATCTCCGAGGACTTCGGCGCGTTCTTGCGAGTCGTGCCGGGTGCCTTCGCATTTATCGGTAACGGTGCCTCCGGCACTCCCGGCGGCGTACCTCTGCACAATGGCCAATACGATTTTAATGACGAGATTCTATCAATCGGAGCACGCTATTTTGCGGAGCTGGTGCGAACCCAGTTGAAGCCCTAATTCAACGCCTTTCGTTTTTGGCCCATCGCAACCACGACTAATCTTCAAACGACGGTGAAACTCGCTACGTACAGATAGCAGTGCTACTTGACGCTTCTCGCTCGCGTCAACGGCAGAGGTGGCGCCGCTTGTTCGGACAGGGCTCTGATATTTATAAGTGGAACGCCCCAGGCTACTATGCTGCCGATTTGATCGCAGGCAGCGTCGCGAAGTATGCCTCATCTGGAGTCTGATCCGCCAGACTCGAATGGGGCCGTCTCTGGTTATAGAGCTCAATGTACGCGCCGATGGGCTGGCGGGCCTGGCTGACCGACTCGTAGGCTTTCAAATAAACCTCTTCGTACTTGATGCTGCGCCAGACGCGCTCAACAAACACGTTGTCGCGCCAACTCCCCTTACCATCCATGGACAGCCGGATACCGCGGTCGAGCACCGCCTCGGTGAAGGCCGTGGCGGTGAATTGACTGCCTTGATCGGTGTTAACGATGTCCGGTTGCCCATATCGGGCAAACGCTTCCTCAAGCGCCTCGACCGCCTGCAGGGCCTCCAGCGTGATCGCCACTCGCTGAGCCAGGATCTTGCGACTGGCCCAGTCCACGACCGCCGTCAGATACACAAAGCCGCGCGCCATCGGGATATAGGTCGTGTCCAATGCCCACACCTGGTTGGCCCGCTCGATTCTCATGCCACGCAACAGATACGGCCAGACCTTGTGCTGGGTGTTGCGCCGGCTCGTATTCGGCTTGCAATACAAGGCCTTCACGCCCACGCGCCTCATCAGCGTGCCCACATGCCAGCGGCCCACCTCGTGACCATCCCGGCGCGGCAAGCGAGTCAGCATCCGCGCCCCGGCAAACGGGAACTCCAGATGCCACTCGTCGATGCAGCGCATCAGCCGCAAATCCGTGTCGCTTACGGGCTGTGCCCGGTAAGACACACTCGATCGGGCCATCCCCAGTCGTTGGGCCTGACGCGACACCGGCAAGGTATGCGTACGGTCTATCATCGCTTTGCGCTCAGCCATCCCGCCTTGGTGAGCGCGCCCTCTAAAAAATCATTCTCCAGCGTCAACTGGCCGATCTTCGCGTGCAGCACCTTCAAGTCCACCGGCGGCTCGCTCGCGGCCGTGCCTGCCGAACCAAACACATCGGTCGCACGCTCCTGCAACTGCCGTTTCCACTCCGTGATCTGGTTCGGGTGCACATCGAACTGCTGCGCCAATTCGGCCAGTGTCCGATCCCCCTTGACCGCGGCCAAGGCCACCTTCGCCTTGAACGCCGCTGAGTGCGTCCGTCTTGTTCTCTTGGTCATTTCTTGGGTTCCTTTACCGGCATTATCGACGGCTCAGGCCCGGAGCGCGCCACTTATCCGACTGTCCGAATTCCCGGCTCCACCTCTGATTGGTTCCAGCAGACTTCCTTATCCCCGACTATGACATAACGTTTAGCAGCGCCAAGAATGTGAAACCGCATGCGCGCAGGCTTAAAACGGATCAGTATGCGGATTTTTGCATGCTACCCGATGACGATGAGGATATTGTCTTTTTGGGCGGAAAGGACTATCAGCCATTGTTTTTCGAGATCACCAAGAAGCTCAGCGCCCGCAAAAAGGTCTTCATCAACTCCACCCATCCGCCCAATGCGCCGCCCGGCTTTACCTTTGAAAGATTTGATACGGCACAAAAGACCAATTGGCATTATTCTTGTGCTCGAACATTAATTACCAGTCGAGAACCAAAGCTGCCTCACCACAGCCAGTGAGCAAGGCGAGCAATGGCACTTGGCGTAAAGCAGTGGTTACGCATTGATCTTTTCAAGCTGTGCCAGAGCGGCTTTGCGACTCAGGCTCTTGAGCATGCCAAGCTGTTGCACCTGCTCGGGTTTGGGCCGGCTTTTTCCACGCTCCCATAGATAGATCGTGTTACCGCTTACCCCAGCCAGTTTCCCATAATCTGCGGCGGACAGGCCAAACTTTGCTCTATGTGCCGCCAGACGTGTCGCACTGAACCGATACTTTCGATTCAATGCTTTCGTTTCATTGACAACAGCAATGCGTTCACGGCCTACCTGTCGTAGCTGCTTTTGAAGCGCAGCAATCTCACGTCGCAATTCGGCGATGAGGGCTCGATGGTGTGAGTTGGCCTTTTTCAGGCTTTCAAGTTCTGCACGGACTTCCTTGCGCGCGATACGAGTGATTTCCGTCTTGAGTAAGGATGCGATGTTTGCCATGGCTTCACTTTGTCATTGAGTTCAGGACGCACTGGTATTGGCGAGCCCTGTTAAGTTGATGAATAAACTGAAAGGTAGCATTGTCCCATATCGGTAAGGAATATCGGTAAAGGCAACCCGAGCACAGAGATCGATGGCGACGAAAAGCGTGTCCCAGCTCGCAAAATCGACACTTTGGAATGGCTTCCAGTGAAGGTCAGTCGGCAAGTAGCCGCAGCCATGGCTATCGCATATGCGAATCAAGACATTGGATATTTGGCGGGCACGGCTCATCCAGTTGTGCGAGTGACCGCGGTATCGGTATTGACGAACCTGTATGGCCCGGTGCAGGCTGCAGCCCATATCGGAAAGAGAAAGACGGCCGTCCACTGGCCCCCCTATTAAGCGACTCTGCACTCATCAACAGGTGGCCTTGAAAGTAACTCTCATTCAAAAGCGCTGCTGCAATTAAAGCCGCCAGAAGGATTTCTGGCGGCTTTTTATTGATTACGCATTTTTCTTCCAATCGAGGCCCTCCGGCGCTATAGTAATTCGCGCCATCGGGGTGTTGCTCCCCGAGCAACTTCGGTGACGATCAAGCTGCGCGGGAGGCCTCGGCCGGATCCTGCGGGGGCGCAGATCGTGCAAAATGTCCGGCCACTAGTCCAAGGAGACGACATGGATTCGCAGACCACACCGAAGGAACAGGAATTGGATGACGGCGGCCGCCGACGTAGGGATTTCGTTCGCGGAGGCTTCTCCTTGGGTGGAGCGATCGCGCTCGCAAGCACCGCCTCTGCGGCGCAGAAAGATGACCACAGGATGACGGCGGCCCGCGCGCGCACTGGTGGCAAGCTGCTGGTGCGCTGGCTGGGCGGTGGCGTCACGGAAATCGCCACGCCTGACTATAAGCAGATTGCGTATGGCGACGCGTGGATCTGGAACAACGCAGGCTGGGAACGTTTCGGCGTGAAAAAGCCGCCGGAATACGCCAGCGCCAAAGGATTCGCCACCTATGTCGCAAGCAAGAAGCCCGATGCGGTCTTTGTGCTGCTTACTCACGACCATGGCGACCACATGGGCGATTACTTCGAGATGCTCAAGGCGCTGAGCGACGCCGGGCTGCCGGTCAAGACTACCGGGCAGAGCGACATGATGCGCTCCGACCTAGGCCTGGTGCCGAAGTTTCGCAAGGCGGGCCTGGAGCCCTCGAAAATCGTGGTGAACGGCGGAGCGGGGATGAACTTCGGGGGGGTGTCGCGGCATGGCGAGATGGTGGCGCACCTGATCCCCGCACTGCACTCCAACCTGTGCTGCTATCCGGCGGCCGGCTTCATACTCGACATCGGTGGTGTCCGTGTGTACCTGAGCGGAGACACCGACCTTTTCGGCGACATGCGCTTGATCGGTGAACGCTATAAGCCTGACCTGGGCGTTGTGTGTGTGGGCGGCGGGCCTTTCACGATGGGGCCGCCAGACGCGGCGCAGGCCAGTGCCTGGGTTGGGGTTTCCCACGCTATCCCTGTGCATTATGCGCACAACGGGCTGGTGCTCGGTGTCGAGGCGGGTGAGCAATACCGCCAGGCCGCCTCGCACGTGGCACCCTCGCTGCAGGTCTCGGTAATGAAACCCGGGGAGCAGAGGCTGATCACGGTCTGACGGTGTGCGCCGTGCCGGCTCACGCGCCACTGGTTGTTGAATCACCAGGCAAACTGAGCCGGGCAGCACGCCGAAATCAAACGCGACCGGCGTTGTCTTTACGTAGCGCCTTCTGCAACAGCTGATCCAAGGCGTTGGCAAATGCGCGCCTGTCCGCTTGGCTGAAAGCCGGCGGCCCACCGGTGTCGACGCCGGCGCTGCGCAATTCTTCCATCATGTCTCGCACCGACAGGCGCTCGCTTATGCTGTCGGCGGTGTAGCGCTCGCCGCGCGGGCTGAGCGCCAGCGCCCCTTTGCGCAGAACCTCGCTCGCAAGAGGAATGTCTGCGGTGATGACCAGATCGCCGGCGACTGTGTGCTCGACGATATAGTCGTCCGCCACATCGAATCCTCGCGGCACCTGGACGGCGCGGATCAAAGGAGATGGCGGCGTGCGCAGCATCTGATTGGCCACCAGAGTGAGCGGCCGCTGCGATCGCTGCGCTGCCCGATACAGAATGTCCTTGATGACGGCGGGACAGGCATCGGCATCGACCCATATATTCATGGGCTAGGCCTTCAGCGCCTCGGCCAGCAGCGCGTTCACCAGCTCGTTGACGCTGATGCCGTCTGCCTGCGCCCTGTCGTTCAGGGCCGAAATCAATGGCTGGCGCAGTTTGACGGGGAAGGAGACCAGGCCGGCAGCTTGATCCAGGCGGCGCTGTTCGCGGCGATCCACAGCGGGAGCGGCGCCGGCATAGCGGCCCGGCGGCACGGCAGCGTTGAGCTTGCCCATGAGTTTCAGGGCTTTCTGCTTTTCGAGATCGGTTTTTTTCATGATGAGTCCGGTGTTGCGGTCTGCCAGCGGCAAACTCGCCAGGCAGCATCTTAGAGGAAATCGAGGGCGATAGATTACTGCGTCAGAAGCTCAACTTGTGCCCATGCCCGGATGTCCTGGCATATCATTCCCCCGGACAATCTGAAATAAACTGCGGGTAACAGCAAATGCTGCCTTATCCCAAGCATACAAACCGAACACCATAGTGAATCACCATCCATCTTCTCGCCGTTCCTCGCATCCCACCTGGGGAATCGCCATTTTCATACTCATTGCGCTGGCCGGCCTGTTCTATGTGAAGTGGTCGCCGTATTACAGCCGCGCCTTCGTGGCCGCCGATACCCACTCCATCGGCTCTTCGATTCTGACCGGCGCCAACGGCACCGTGCCCGCCCCTTCCCTGCAGGCGGCGCTCGATTATGCGGTGACCTATGGCCTGGCAATATGGAAAGCCCTGCTGCTCGGTCTGCTTCTGGGTTCCGCGCTGCAGGCCTTGCTGCCTGGGCACTGGATCAAGCGCTGGCTGGGTGGCCTGGGTATGGGCAGTGTCATGACAGGCAGCCTGCTATCCATCCCCAGCATGATGTGCACG
Organism: Candidimonas nitroreducens; assembly: GCF_002209565.1. Lineage (GTDB taxonomy): Bacteria > Pseudomonadota > Gammaproteobacteria > Burkholderiales > Burkholderiaceae_B > Candidimonas > Candidimonas nitroreducens. The sequence continues at coordinate 144,870 of NZ_NJIH01000008.1, read as the reverse complement.
TGCTGTTCCGCTCCGGTGATAAATGGATTGCGCAAATGCCAGGCAGCCCCCGGCAGCACGGCGGCCTACTGGCTGGGCAACACCATGCTCAACCCGGCCACCCTGGTGTTCATGGGCTTCGTACTCGGATGGAAATGGGTAGGGCTGCGCCTGGCGCTAGGGCTGGTGATGGTGATCGGCCTGGGCTGGGTGCTTAACCGCATGAACCAGGGGAACCACACAACCGTGGATGTGCCAGCCGAACCCGGCGAACAGTCACAAGGCGCCAGGCCAGGCATGGATCCCGCGTCCATCCTGCGGCGCTGGGCTCGTGCTTTCGCCGGCATGACGCTGCGCTTGTTGCCTGAATACCTGATCCTCGTGCTGGTGCTCGGCGCTGCGCGCGCCTGGTTGTTTCCCATGATCGGCGTCAGCGTCGACAACAGCGTCTTGTGGATTCTTGGCGCCGCCGTAGCGGGCACACTGTTCGTCATCCCTACCGCCGGCGAGGTGCCCATCGTCCAGGCCATGCTGTCGCTGGGCGTGGCCGCCGGCCCGGCCGCGGCATTGCTCATGACGCTTCCGCCGGTCAGCCTGCCGTCCCTGGCCATGGTGGCCCGCTCGTTTCGGCGGGCCGACCTGGCCGTGCTGGTCGCGGGGGTTTTGGCCATGGGCGTACTGGCCGCCGGCATCGCCATCGCGTTGGGGTTTTGACGCCCTGATTTCTCCAGCTTGAGACAGCGGGACTCGAGCTTCGCCTCCTTAGCTATACCTTTTTTCTGGCACGCGTCGTAGAACGCGCCCTACTGGCTCCCGGCTTCCGGCCCGCCCCCAGAACCGCCAAGCCGGTTTGCATCCACTGAACCGCCTCTTTGGTTTCAACGTCGAGTGACAGTCTCCAGCACGCGCCGATGAACCGGGTCGTTTCGGTCAGCCAGTGGTTTGAAGATATCAAAATGCATGCACCCGGGCACGATCTGCAATTCGCTCGGCACGCCGCGCTCTACCAAAGCGCGATGAAACGTCCGGCTCTGATCTATGAACGCGGGCGTTTCCCGTTCGCCGACGAGCAGCAAATATTCACTCGCCTTCATTAGCCGGCCGTTGGGAAGGCTTTGCGACGCGGCTTCTGCGGGAGTCAGCCCGATCTCTTGCCGCAGGCTGGATTCCAGGACGGGGGTCAGGTCATAAACGCCACTCATGCCGACCACCCTCAAGGCCGAGCCGTCGACGCCGAGTTCATCCGGGTAGGCGCTGGCCATCGCCACCAGGTGCGCCCCGGCAGAATGCCCCGACAGAGTAACTCGGCTGGAATCAAACCCAAGCTCTCGCTGTTTCTGCATCACATGGCGAATTGCACGTCGTACCTGGATGCCTATCGTTTCAATGGACACCGATGGAGCAAGTTCATAACCCACCATTGCCATTGACACCCCTTCAGCCCTGAACCCTTCCGCCAGAAAGCTGAATACGCGTTTGTCGCCCCCCCGCCAATAACCGCCATGGACGAATATCATCAGCGGTGCCCCGACGGAGTGCTCCGCAGGGAACCAGTCGAGCACACAACGGTCGGGCGTGTCATAGGCGAAGCTCGACCATGCAATGTTGTTGCGCATGGTTTCGCTGCGCTGCGCATACTCGTCATAGAGGGCGGTGCGCTCGGGGTGGCGGCGCTTCAGGTTGTAATCGGATTCATTGCGGAACTCCGACGTATCATCAGCGGGAATATGGTTCATGGGAGGACATTCCATCGGGCAAGCAGGAGAAAGACAATACTCATTCAAGCGTGATGTTCGACTTCTTCACCGTATCCTTCGACTGCTTGATCTGTTCCACCAAGAAGCTTCGGAAATCGGCTGGAGTGCTGCCTACCAGCTCCAGCCCAAGGTCTTTCAATCGGGCTTGAATCTGTGGTTCTTCCAGCACGGCTTTCACCGCGTGACTTATCCGTTCGACGACGGCAGGAGGCGTACCGGCGGGTGCAAAGAGACCGTTCCAATCATAACTTTGGAAGCCCGGGAAACCCGACTCGGCGATTGTCGGAACGTCGGGCAGCAATGCGGATCTCTGTTCCCCGGTGGTGGCCAGGGGACGCAGGCGCCCTTGCTTGATATGGTCGGCCGCCGTGGGAATGAATGCGAAGTAGGATTGAACATGGCCGGCAAGAAGGTCGGACATGGCGGGGCCACCCCCTTTGTAGGGAACGTGAGTCAACTGAATGTGCACTTCGTGCTTGAACATTTCCATCGCCAGGTGTTGCGACGACCCGATACCGGAAGACGCATAAGACAGGCGGCCATCCTGCTGCTTGGCGTATTTGATGAATTCACCGAGGGTCTTGACGGGCACTTTTGGATTCACCACCAGCACGTTGGCCGAGCGCACGATCTCTGTAATTGGCGTCAGGTCTTTCAACGGCCGATATTGCATTTTCTTGTGCAGGGCCGGATTGACGGCGAATGTCGTGATATCCATGAGCAAGGTGTAGCCGTCGGGCGCCGACCTGGCCACGTAGCCACCGGCAATCATGCCCGAAGCCCCGGGTTTGTTCTCGACGATGACGCTCTGCCCCAGGTGTTGAGCAAGCCTGGGGGCCAGCAGCCGCATCGTTGTATCCGCACCGCCCCCCGGCGACGTGCTTACTACGATTGTGACCGGGTGCGTAGGGTAATCCGCCGCAAGCGCCGCCCCGCAAAACACAACTGATAGAGACAATGAAGATATAGCCTTCAGAAGATTTGCCATGACATCTATTCCTGTAGGATTAGCTTTCGGAAGAGGCATCCGCTGGTGCCCGGAAAAACCAATGAAGCATGTGGCGGTTGCGGCTTTCTAATGCAGGCCGTCCGCGCCCACCACGTCCTCTGCCCGCAAGCCTCCGACGCGAGCCGAGATACGGCCCCTGTTGGCTACGGCAAAGATCAAAACGATCTCGTCGGGACGAGGGGCATCGGCCAAGTTAACCGTCATTGCGTCGTAATGAGAACGCACATACAGAGCATTTTTATGCGCCAGCGGCACGTCAATACTGCAGGCGGGGCCGCCCACCTTGGTAACCGAAGGGATCCACGCCAGCGCACCATGCAACGCGTCACGCAAGGGGGTCGCAAAGGTAGTCGTGAGCAGCGCATTGGCATGCTCCTGCTCGCCGGCGACTCCCACCAGGCCGGCCTTGCCATAGCTCTGCACAGAGGCGGGATCCATATACCGGGCGAGGCGTTCGGCCATCTCTGCCCCTACGTCAGCGCTGGCCCGAATTCCTGCGGAGAGATCCTGCTGGGCCCCACAGCCGAACGGATTTTTTACGATGGCGGCAATTGCCACCTTGTGTAGATCCGCACCACCGTCATTCTCTGTGGCGGGGCTGGACTCCACCTGGACAAACCACTTCTTGATCTCAATATGCATGTACAGCCTCGCAAGCTCCAACTTGGTAATTGCATTGTTAGTCGCACATTCATTGTAGGATTGTTGAACAATTGAACGATATTAACGTTTACCCGTATAATGGCGGCTCCAGCTTTACGCTTTACCGCCGCCCCTTCCGCAGCTTCTGCCTAGGTAATGCGCTTCGTTTCTCGCGGCTGCCTGTCTTTTTGCCGCGGCTTCTCACAAACAAGCTTATGGATCTCCGAATCTCCCCTCGGTCTGTACAACACGAAACGCTGCGCAAGCTGCGCCATGCGATCACGACAGGCTATTTCTCTCCCGGAGAGCGTCTCGTCGAATCCGTGTTGTGCGAGCGCATGGGCGTCAGCCGCAATTCATTTCGGGAAGCTATCGGTATTCTCGCCGCCGAACGTCTGGTCATCGTCACGCCCAACCGAGGGCCCTCGGTAGCAACAATGGATTGGGAAGAAGCGCAGCAGATATACGAAACCCGGGCACTCCTCGAAGGCGAAGTCGCCGCCCTGGCAGCCCGCCACCGCACTGCAGACGAATTGCGAACCATGGACGTTGCCCTGGCAGACTTTGGCCGAGCGGTCACGGCCGGCGATCAGTCATTCGAGATCAGCGCAACCACAACCTTTTACAACGCCCTGATCGAAGCCAGCCGCCAGCGCATCATGGGAGACCTTATCCACGGGCTGGATGCCCGCATTACTTGGCTGCGCGGCAAAAGCATGGAATTACCGGGGCGCGTGCATCAAAGCCTGAGCGAGATGACTGCGGTGTATGTAGCCGTCGAGAAACAGGACGAGGCGGGTGCGAAGGCGGCAGCCCGGGATCACGTGCACGCCGCCAGAGAGGCCGCACGGCTGATGTTCGATCGGGAAGAAGACAGTGGATGGCTTTCCTCGACGAAAGCCCCTTAAGTATTCCAGATATTCAAACCAGCAACGCCTTGGTGAGGCAAACGGGCTCGACGGCGCAGCACGGCGGCGTGGCTCGTCAATACAAATTCCGTTTGTAGTCGACGTCCAGGCTTTTACGCATCAGGCTGGGAATGGAGACCAACCCCCTGGCGACCATAGCGCCCAGCCCGCGCGCCTTGTGCAGCTTTACGTGCGCGGCGAAGATGGCTGCCGGGTCGATATCCGCAGGAGGCGCGACCGCCGTCCAAGGCTTAGCGCGCGCCAAGGCACTGCTCGGGCGCAGAGCAATGGATGGCGAAGCAATACTGGTCACGAGTTTGGGGGTCTTGTCGCGTACAGTGAAAGGCTGCCTTAGCCGCGGGTCGGCGCTGATGCTGACCATGCCTTGCACGTGGGCAACCTGGGTGTGCCCGGGCACAATCAACAATGCCGACGCGTGGGGCCTCTGCAGCATATTGCGCAGGCTGTCCGTGCGGCGATTTCCCGGGCGATCCGCAAAACGAATGCCGCCCTCGCAAGGCTGGGCCAGCAGGCCGGCCGGGTCGCCCTTGGGACTGAGGTCGGTATTCAGCGCGGTATCGGCAGTGGCCAAAGCCATGAAACGGCTCGATCGCAGAAAATCGCCGACGCCATTTATTGCCGGCTGCGCGGGCTGCCAGAAATCGGAGCGCAGCAAAGCCTTGGCGCAATGCAAATAGCATTCCTGCACGGCGACGACCAGGGTCTCGCCGTCCACATTCGCCACGCTGCCATTTATGCGCAGGGTTTCGCCTATGCCAGGAACAAGGAACAACAGGCCTACGCCCCGCCCTTGTCTCGCCTGCTCGGGCTCGTCTAGCACGGCGCGCGGCAATAGAAGCTGTTTTTCATCCAACGCAGTTGCAAAACCGGGCCCGGCGCCGGCAATGGTCACGTCGATGCGCTGCGCATCGCTGAACGCGGCAAACGCCAAAGGCGATGCACGCAACCAGCGGCACGCATGCCCGTCCAGATGATCGATGACCTTCAGGTCGATGGCCGCGGGCTTTGCGCCTGCCTGCGCCTCAAGCTCGGCGATCGTCCGCAGCATTTTTACGCAGCCAGCCATGCCATACGGACAGCGCCACGGGAACCAGCAGCGCCAGCCAAGAAACCGCATCACCAAGGCCGTCGTATAGAAGGCCGGACAGCAATCCGATGGCGCTCAGCAGGCCAACCACAAGCGGCCAGAACCAGACTTTCATTGCGTCTGCACCTCCGTTCTTTCCCCGGCCGCTACTGCCCTTTGCGCTTCTTCAGTCTCGGCCTCGGCCAGGATGCCTTGGGCTTCGCGGTGGCGCATGTATTTCTTGGCCCACAGGTATACGCCACTGCCCAGGACGATGATGGCGAGAATGTCGAGCAGCGCCCAGACTATTTTCAGCGGCAGGCCGCCATAGTCGCCGAAATGCAGCGGTTGCGATACGAACAGCGACTTCACGTACCAGGGCATTTCCCGCGTGTCGGTCAATGCGCCGGTTTGCGCATCCACCAGTACCGGGCGCAGCAAGCGGGCCGTCAGCGGGGTACTGCCTTTCATGAAGGCCGTATAGTGATGCGGGTCGGCAAACGCCGTGCCCGGAAAGGCGATCAGGCGCACGGTCATGTCGGGGGCGGTTTTTGTCGCCGTGACGAACGCGGCCTGCACCGAGCCATTGTCTTTCATGGGCGGTGCGTTTTTATAGGGCTTGACCATGTCGGCCAATTGGTCGCCCTGCCAAACAGCCAGCACTATCGGATCCAGCGTATTGATAATGCCTGTTGCGCCCACGACCGTCAGCCACACGACCGTGACGATACCCAGCAAATTATGCAGATCCAGCCATTTGATGCCGCGCCCCTTCTGCCTGCGTATCGTGCCGAAATCCTGCTTGCGCATGAAAGGCTTGTAAACCACCACGCCGGAAATGATAGCAATTACCAGCAGCAGGCCCATAAGGCCCAGAAACAGCTGCCCGGGCAAGCCGGCGTACAGGTCTTTGTGCAGCTGGAGCATGACCGCCATGAAACCCTGGTCATTGGGCTGATCCAGCACTTGCGCAGTACGCGAATCGATGGCCACCGTCCAGAACTCGTCCGGCGGCGCGTCAACCTTGCTGGCCATGGAAACCATGGTGATGTGCGGGTGTTCTTCCTCGTCCCAGAACATGTAGCGCACCACTTTCTTGGGCTGCGCCGCCAATGCGCTTTGGACGATCTTGTCTAGGCTGGCATTGGGTGTGCCCGCCGGCATGGACGGCGCCTCGACCACGCCCGAAAGCTGCTCGATCTCTTCGTGGAAGACCAGCGGCAGCCCGGTCAGGCACAGCACCAGCAAGAAGATCGTGCTGACCAGGCTAGTCCACTTGTGGATGAATATCCAGGTACGCAGATGCATGGTCTTAGAAATCCACCGTTGCCGACAACATTACGATGCGGCCCGAACCAAGGTACAGATAGCCGTCGGACACGTTGCTGGCCGAGCTCGAAGTCGCCCAATAAGACTTGTCGAACAGGTTCTCGACATTCAGGCGCAGCGTCAGGTCTTTGCCGGCCACCTTGGTCTTGTAGCGCGCGCCGACATCGAAAGTAGTGACCGAGGGCAGCTTGTACTTATTGCCCTGATCGGCGTATTGCGAGCCCGTATAGACCACCCGCGCGTTCAAGCCCAAGCCCGGGGTGAACACATTGTCCCAATCCGCGCCCAGCGAAGCCTGCATATGCGGCACGCCCACGGCGTCATTGCCTTCGTTGACGCCGCCGGCCATTTCATCGAGCTTGCCGCGCATGAAAGCCACGCCGCCCAGTATGCGCACGTCTTTCGCCACTTCGCCGAAAGCGTTGATTTCCAGGCCGCGGTTCACCTGCATGCCGTTTTGCGTCAGCGAATTATTGAATACCGTGGCGCTGGGCCGCTTGATCTGGTAGAGGCTGACCGTAGTGGCAAGGTTGCCCCAGTCGTACTTGGCGCCGACTTCGAACTGTTTGGTTTTCATCGGCGGCAGCGACGCCGCCGAGGTCACCGTCGGCGGTGCAGCCGACGCGCCTTGGGACAGGCCCTCGATGTAATTGGCGTAAAGCGACAGATTCCTGATGGGCTTGACCACCAGGCCCACTACCGGCGTAATGGCAGATTCACTATACCCAGGGCCGTCCGGCGCATTGGTGGGCGTGGGAAAGTAGACGTAGTTCTGCTGCTTTACCGACTGATGGCGCGCACCCAGGGTCAACTGCACGCTGTCTTGCATGAAAGACAGCGTGTCGGCCAGCGCATAGCTGGTCAGCGTCGCCTCGGTGTATTTGCCCACCGGGTTCGCTATCCCGTCTGTATTGTGATAGTCGCTGGGCGGCGCAATCGGCGTGTACAGGTTGTTGGGAATGGACGCATAGCCCCAGGGAAACACAAAACCGATGTCGGCGTCGTTGGTCATGCGCGAGAAGCTGGCAACGACTTTGTGATCGACGGCGCCGGTCGCAAATTTCGCGGTCACGCCGGTTTCAAAACTGGTGGTCTCGGGCTTGAATATCTGCCAGGCCGGGGTCGATACATAGTCGCCATTCATGCCCGTCAAGGTGGCGTTGCCGGCAACCGCATCCATTTTGTGCCTGCGATTGCCCAGGGCCGCATGCACCGTGATGTTGTCGGTGATGTCGTGCTCGATGCGCCCTACGACCGACGTGTCGTGCATGATGACGCGGCCATAGCCGGGATAGTTCAGGCTGGTGTCCGACGGCGCGCTGGGCAGACTGTCCAGCACGGGGCTGATCTGGAACTGGCGTACCTCGTTGTCGATCCGCTGCGATACGCGCAGGACGTCCAGCGATGCCCGCGTGCGCTCGCCACGGTAATCCAGCGCGACGGACAACAGCCCCTCTTGGTCTTTTTGATCGTCGATCGCCGTGCCGCCATCGCGATAGGCCCCATTGATACGTATGCCGAACTGGCCGTCTTCACCGAAACGGCGCCCCACATCGACGTGCGTACCGAATTGCGAATTCGACCAATAGCTGGCGGTCACGCGTGATATTGGCGCATCGGTGGCGCGCTTGGGCACGATGTTGATGGCCCCCGCCACATTGCCGCCCGGCGCCATGCCGTTGAGCACGGCCGAAGGGCCCTTCAGGATTTCCACGCTTTGGGCGATTTCCATCGGGACGCGGTAGTAAGGCAACACACCGTACAGACCGTTGAAAGCGACATCCTGGCTGCTGAAACTCAAGCCGCGTATGGTGAAGTCTTCGTTGATGTTGGTGCGCCCGCTGCCCATGCGCACCGAGGGATCGACAGACACCAGATCGGCCAGGGTGCGCGCCTGCTTGTCCTCGATCAATTGCGAGGTGTAGCTGTTCAGGTTGAACGGCGTATCCATGAAATCGGAATCGCCCAATATGCCCAGGCCGCCGCCCTCGTTGACTTGCCCGCCCTCATAGGGCGTTTGCGCCGCGGACTCTGCCATGCCCCGCACGGTCACGGCGGGCATGGTGGTCACCGCCGATACAGTTTGCGCTTGGGCGCTCGCCAGCGGCAACGCCGCGCAGGCGCACGCGGCATGAACGGCCAATACAAGCGCGCTGGGGCGAACAGAACAACGCTTCGCGCCGCGGCTATGCGCAAAGCGGGGGTACGCATGCATGTTTATTTATCCCAATGTCGATGTGCGTGAGGAATCGGCCAGTCGTATTTTTATAGCATCCGATTCTAATAACGCAAATAAGAATTGTTTCTATTTATATATTATACGAAATTGCATCCGCATCAAAGAATTTATCTAACGCAGTCGGGAGCCATGCAGGCCACCAGCCAGGCACCCGCGCCGCCAAGGCGGGTAGCCCGGCCCTCATAATCCGCCTATTGCGCTGGCTGCCAGGCTATCCGCCCATCATCACGGCAACGGCGTAACCGCCTGATTATTAAATACTTCGAGCGCCACTTCATGTATAGGCTGTCAATTAAGAGCCCCGAATGCCAGCCTGGGCCGCCTCCTCGGGGGTGGCCCACTGCGCCGAAGACCTATAAGCTACGGTTTTTTACGGGCTCCTGCCACGGCCGAGACGCCCGGACTCTCGGATGAAGAATGCGTATGCCGACCAAGTACTCAATTGCGCTCTGGGCCCTGCTGTATCTCGTTTTCGGCTATTTCTCGCTGCTGCTCGACGACCCCGCCGGCCGGGCATCCTACGTCTGGCTGCCGGCGGGCATTGCCGTGGCGGCTCTGATCCTGGCCGAGCGGCGCCACTGGCCGGCGCTGGCCGGGGCGCTGTTTCTTGCCCAATTAGTGCTGGGCCTGTTGTGGGGCGACCATGTGGCCACCGCCCTGGTTCTGTCCATATCGGGGCCGCTATCGTTTCTTCTGGCGGCGTGGGTCATCCGGGCCCTGTCGCCGCGTACGCAAGGGCTGGGTTTCATAGGTGCGCTGGTCGCCGGCGCCTTGGCGGGTGCGGCGCTGAGCGCCGCGCTGGGCGGAGGCTGGCTGATGTACTCGAAGAGCCTGCCGGCGTGGCCCATACTGATGGTGTGGGGCGCAGCCAATGTGGCGGGCACCTTGATCGTGACGCCCGTGCTGACCAGTTGGGCGAACTTCCGCGCGCGCCGCTCGGGCGGCCCTTCGGCGCGCGATCTGCGGGTGGGCGGACTGGCCTATGCCGCTCTCGTGGTTTCGACCTTCCTGATCTTCGACGGCCGCATCGCTCAGCAATTCTCGGCCGCGCTGAGCTTCCAGCTGACTTATCTGCCGCTGGTCTTCGCCGTGCTGGCCGCGCTGGTGTGGGGCCCGCGCGGCGGCAGCATAGCGGTGTTCACCCTGGCCCTCATGGCGCTGTACCAAAGCGCCCAGGGCGACGGCCCGTTCGGGTCATCGGGCATACCGGCGGGCGATTCCCTGCTGCACGCCCAAGCCTATCTGGCGGTTGCCGCCTTATTGGTGCTGTTGGCCAACGCCCTGCGCGGCGAACGGGAAAGAAGGCTCGAATCCGTGGCCAACTGGCACGAGCGCCTGGAGCTGGCATTGTCCGCCAGCCAGCAATTGATATACCAGTTCGACGTGAATTCGGGCAAGTTCGAATGGGCCGGCGATGCGGCATTGGCCCAGGATCTTCAGGTCGCGGGGCTGGCTACGCTCGAGGATGTGGTCGCGCGCGCGCACCCCGACGACGCGTCCGCCCTGCGGGCTCGCTGGGCCGAGCGCTCGGGCCAGGGAAGCGAGAACATCGATGTATTGTCGTTCCGTCTTGCGGACGCGCAGGGACGCTGGCTGAAGATTCTCGACAGCGGCGCCGCCGCCCGGGACGAAACTGAACAGGCCATCATTGTGGCGGGCACCTGGCAAGCCCGGGACACGGGTTCGGTGGACTGATGGCGGCCGAAACAGGGGCTTTGCTCATACACGGCCTGGGTGGCACCGAGTTCGACCTGGGGCTGCTGCACAAGGTGCTGGCCGCAGCGGGCATCGAGACTCACGGTCTGACGCTGCCCGGCCATGGCACGCAGCCGCAAGACTTGGTCGGCGTGCGCATGGAGGACTGGCTGGAGGCGGTGGCACTGCGCTACCGCGAACTGCTGCCCCAATACCAGACCCTGCACGTGCTGGGCATGTGCATGGGGGCGCTGCTGGCGCTGGAGCTGTGCAAAACCGAAGGCCATGCCCAGGGCCGGCTGGTCACCCTGGCGGCGCCCATTTTCCTGGACGGCTGGAGCGCGCCTTGGTACCGGGGCCTGCGGCACGCCCTCTACCTGGTGCCCGGAGTTGCCGAAAGAATGCGGGTGCAGGAAGAAGACCCGTTCGGCATCAAGAGCGATCTGGTGCGCAGCATCGTCAAGGCGAAGTTCGCACGCGGCGACAACTTCCACTACCCCTGGGTGCCCCTGGCGTGCGTGCGCCAGGTCGACCGTTTGCGCGCCCGCGTCATGCGGGGGCTTGGCGGTATCACGTGCCCGACGTTCATCGCCCACGCAATGGAAGACGAATTGACCAGCCCGAAATCGGCGCATTTCCTGGCACGCGAAATCCCCGGATCGCAGCTGCTGCTGGTGAACAACAGCTATCACATGATCTGCGTGGACAACGACAGAGAGCAGGTGGCAGCCGGCGTGCTGGAGTTTTTCGGGAAAGACCCCGCGCTGGCGCGCACGCGGCGCAGCAGCAGGCGGGCATCGTGACCAGCCACGCAGCAATGGCGTGAACGGGCGGCCCGCAGCCGCCAAGAACCCCGCGCCTCGGGGGCGCCTCGGGCGGAATCGGCGTCATGCTAAATTACGCGGGTATTGTTTGTGTTTCGATAGCGAAATGGGCCACATACCCGAAGTTCTGACGACCAAGGAAGCCGCTGAAAAAATCGGGGTATCGGAGCAGCGCGTGCGCGCCCTGTTGCGCTGCGGAGCCCTGGAAGGCCGGCAAGCCGGCAAGCAATGGCTCACGACCGAAGCCGCCGTTCAAATCTACCTGCGCGACGGCGCGGCCAATCCGCCGGAAGACCGGCGCAGAGCCCCAGGCAAGATCCCGAAACTCAAGGCGCTTTCATTTTTCTCCGGCGCGATGGGCCTCGATCTCGGCCTCGAGAAGGCGGGCATGCACTTCCTGCTCGCATGCGAGATCGACAAGACGTGCCGTCGAACGATAACGGCCAATAGGCCCGACATCGGAATGATAGGCGACATCTGGAAGTACGATGCGCGGCAGATCCGGGAATACGCCGGCCTGCGGCCCGACGACGAGATCGACGTCATGGTCGGGGGGCCACCTTGCCAAGCCTTCTCGACCGCGGGGGCCCGCAGGGGCTTCCATGACGAGCGCGGCAACGCGATCCTGCGCTACGTGAATCTGATACTCGAAATGCGGCCGCGTTTCGCCGTCATCGAGAACGTCCGCGGGCTGCTTTCCGCGCCAATGGTTCACACGCCGCATGCCGAACGCGGCCCCGACTGGGTGCCCGATCCCGAAGAACGGCCGGGCGGCGCGCTCATGCATATTCTGGGGCTGCTTCGCGCGGGCGGCTACGGGGTCTCATTCAACCTGTACAACGCGGCGAACTTCGGCGTTCCGCAGTCGCGCGAACGCGTCATCATGCTGTGCTCTCGCGACGGCCAGAAGCTGCCCCACTTAGTTCCAACGCATTCGCAGAACGAGTCTTTCGACCTGCCGAAATGGCGGACGCTGCGCGACGCGCTTGAGGGGCTCGATCCTGCAGCCGGCGACCACGAGGAATTTCCCGAGGCGCGCCTGCGCTTCTATCGGCTGCTGGGCCCCGGCCAATATTGGAAGCACTTGCCCAAGAAGCTCCATCGCGCGGCGCTCGGAGGCTCTCTGGACGCGGGGGGCGGCAAGACCGGCTTCCTGCGCAGGCTCGATTGGAACAAGCCCTCGTGTACGCTGGTCACGTCTCCGACCATGCCCGCCACGGATATCTGCCATCCCGAAGAGAACCGGCCTCTGTCGGTTCAGGAATACGCGCGCATCCAGCAATTTCCCGACGATTGGGTTTTCTGCGGCTCCATCGCCGACAGATACAAGCAGATCGGCAATGCCGTGCCTGTCGGTCTCGGCGAGGCTGTTGGTAGAGCCATCCTCGCGCACATCGCGGGCAAGGGCAAGAGGCCTCCGGCGGAATACCCGTTCAGCCGCTACAAGGGAACGGACGAAATTTCCTGGGAGGCCAGAACGAGGGCCGTCATGGGGCTCGACCCGGATCCGGGCACGAGCAAACGAAAATCGAAAAGGAAGGCGCGGCAGGCCGCAACAGCCAAGGCGAAGACGCGGCAGATATCTTTGGGGTTCGCCGCAGACATGGAGGCGGCTTGAGGGCGGCGACCCGCCGCGACTAGCGCAGATCTTCGAGATAGCCGCGCACGAACTCTTTGAACCCGTCTTCGGACAGATCCCGACGAAGCGCGGCGTCGGGGAACCCGGCCCAATTCGATCCAGGCTTCTTCGAGAACGTCCTGTGCCACTTCTTGATGCTCGTGCCGATTCGGATCGCGCTCGAGGACGAGTTCTCCGAGTTGTCCCGGTTCTTCACTTGAAGTAGCTGCCAGTCGGCCCCGGGAGCGCCGGGGGCCTTGATGAAGTCGACGGCCTTCACCATCGCGCCGGAGCACCAGACCCACCCCCTCGGTTCCATCACCGAAGCGAGGTAGCGTTCCAGAAGTTCTCCGACCAGATTCTCCGCCCCCATCGAGAGCAGGTGCTCACGCTTGACGCGCTCGACATCGCCTTGCGCAATGCCGAAAGAGGCGACGAGTATCACGGACACCATTTCGTCCGGCACAGTCTTTGGCGGCTTGGGAGGCTTGGGAGCCCGGGACTGCGCAAATGCCGCAGCCCGCCTGCGCACATATTCCGCCGTGCCCAGCGGCGCCGATGCGCTTCGCGTGGCGGACGCGGCATCTGGGTGATCCGCAAGAAACTTGACAAGCAAGGCGTATTTGTCGGCCAGAGCCGGGTTGACCTGACGCATCGCCTCGCGTGCGATGCTTTCCGCATTTGCTATAAATGCCACTGATTCTGCCCTCCCAGGGAAATAAGTTTCAAGCAAGTTCCGCGCAAGGCGTATCCCCCGCCTCGAGACGAATCGGGACAGGGGCATAGCCCGGGCACGAAGGCCGCAGGCGACGCGGCTGCCGCCGCCCCATGCCCGCAGCAGGCACGCGCCCGGTCATGCATTGCATCGTCCGGCCGAAACCATACGGATATTATTATTTTGACCGATTTCGTGACAGAAGCGTGCTTGCGATCCGAAGCACCGTGGCGCCGCGTTGCCCGACGAGTCTCGTGCCGGCCAGCGATACCGGCCGGGGCCAGGCAAGCTTCCGGGGCCGCCCCGCCCCACGGGCTCAAGCGCCGAGCTTGCGAATGATGTAGCGATTCCTTCCTTGCGACTTTGCCTCGTACAGCGCGCCATCGCTTTGCTCGATCAGCGCAGCAACGGACAGCCCGCTCTGTTCGGCGTCGAACACCACGCAGCCGCAGCTTATCGAAAGCTGCTTCGCCGGCGAGCCGTTGTGGGGAATTTTGAGTCGGCGAACCGCGGATGCCATGCTGTCCAGCAGCGGAACCGGGTTCGTGATATGGCGGCCGATGATCATGAATTCTTCGCCGCCATAGCGTGCGACCACGTCCGACCTGCGGCAGGAATTCTTCAGCGCGGACGCGACGAGGCGCAGCGCCCTGTCGCCCTCGTGATGCCCGTACATATCGTTGTAGAGCTTGAAGTGGTCGACGTCGACCAAGACTATGCAGACCCTCATCGCGCCCCGCCCGCTGCCGCCGCAGATCCGCTCCAGCTCTTCATTCAGGTATCTCCGGTTGGGTATGCCCGTAAGCGCATCTTCCAGGCTCTGGCGCCGGAACGAGGCCCGCTCGTCTTCCAGCAGCCGCTTCTCGTCCCGCAGGCTGGCTTCATTGCGCCGCGCATCCGTAATGTCGAGCACAAAGCCGATAGCACGCTTGGCGGCTCCGTCTTCATGCTGCAGATACGCCACCGACCGGATCCAGCGGATCTCACCGTCAGGCCGCAAGATACGATATTCGATCCCATAATCCAGGCCCGTAGACATCAGCTCTTCCACGGTCTTCACGACCTCGGTCGCCCTGTCGACATCCTCGGGGTGTATCAACGGCCGATACTGTTCGATGGAGACTATGGGCTCGCCCGGATCGCGCCCCATGATCCGATACCAGTTCTCGTCGCACTGCAGCGCGTCGTGGACTATGTCGTAGTCCCACACGCCCAGGCCGCCGACCCGGGCCGCGATCGCCAGACGCTCTTCATTCAGGCGCAGCGCTTCGAGAGCCATGCGCTCGCGCGTGACCTCTCTTGAAACACACAGAATGGCCGTAGCTTTCCCTTCCGCATCAAGTATGGGGGTCAGCATATTGTCCCAATACTGCGGCTCATGCCCGGGGATTACGCTGTGCCCCGAAAACCGGCTGAAAACGCCCTTTCTGGCCGACTCGAGCGCCACGCTTCCGTCGCGCCGCACATCTTCGGGCAGCAACAGCAGCCAGGGCATGCCGAATTCCGAGTTTTCATCGACCCTCAGCGCACGGCAGCCGGCGCGATTCATGTGCAGCAGGTTGCCGTTCGGGGCAATCAATTTGATGCAGTCGAGGCTGACATTGAGCATGTCGGCCTGCATCGATGCCCTGCTCTTCAGCTCACGCTCTCGGGACTTGAGCTCGTGGATATCCGCGCATGTGCAAAGCCAGCCCTCGCCGGCTCTATGCAGATCGACGCGGAACCATCGCCCATTGCCGCGATGATCCGCCAGCCGGCACTCCAATACTTCGTGATCCGAATCGGCGCCGGCGGCCCGCAGTCGGGACAGCGCGTCGTAGCGGTGCTCGGCGTGGATCAGCTCTATCCATTGCAGCGGGCCCTGGCTTTCTATGGAAACACCCGCGTAAGCCAGCCACGCGTCGTTGATACTGCCGACCTCGCCGTCCGGGCCGAAACAGCATGCCGGCGTCCGCAGTGCATGAATCAGACGTTCGGCCCGAGGGCTGCTCGCGCTGGCCGTAGGGCGGCTTCGCCACGCCGAAGCGTCGCGCGTTTCAGGCTGGGCTTTTGCAATATCAAGGGGGTCTGGATGATCCATAAAACGTCCCCAATGAATCTCCTGTTTTGCACGGAGCATCATTTATTGACCTACAAAGCATACCGTGCCTTGGCGCCGTCGGAACCCCGGTTTATAAAGAGCCGCCGGCAAGCCGGACAACGTTTACATTTATTGGGGTAATCTTTTTTTCATGCCGAAGGCGTATTCATGCCGCCTCTGCAGCTTCTTGTGCGCAAGAGGTCTAGCCGGATCTGCGCGGCAGGGATGCGCGCCGCGGCGTGGCCGAGGACACGCGCAGCCAAGGCCCGCGCCTGAAGACGGTGCCGCGCCGGCTGCTCAGGCCGTGCAGCCCAGCAAACCGGCCAGCCTGTCGGTGCTGTCACGAGGCGTTGCGCCGCCATGGCTCGTGGCCACGAGCTCGCCCACGACCCGTTCGGCCAGGTTGAACCGGTCTACGGGCAAACCGGTGCCAAGCAGCTCATCGGTCTGCGCCACCAGAATCAGTGCGCCGACCGCCTTGTCGGCCAGCAGCGCAATGCAGCGCGCGTACAAGCCCTGTATGGCCAGCGGCATCGGGACGCCGCCGGGCCCCAGCGTTTCCGCGTGGCTGGTAACGTAGCAGGCATGACCCTGGGCCGCCCACTGCCGCTGCAAGGCGCGCGCCCGGATCGCCGCGCCCTGCGCCCCCACCACCACGCCGACGGGGATGCGGCCGTCGCCGTCCATCAAGCGCTGCATCAGCTCGTGCAGGGTGCCCAGCGAACTCTGACTGGCGCCGAGCAGAGGCGCCAGGTTGACTTCGTTGATGGCGGCGCCGTTCTCGTGCCAGGGACGCGTGATGTCGGTGGAAATAATATCGACGCCGGCGATGCCCAGCCCGAAAAGTGCCGCGGCCCTGACCGCTATGGCCACGTTGTCGGCGTGCAAGGTCTTTGAATAATCCACGTCGAGCCCGCCCCATTGGGTCGATTCAATACGCCGCAGCGGAGCCCACAGGCCGGCGCCCAACACGCTGTCCGGCGTCAGGCCGGCACGGCTCAGCGCGACCCTGGCCGGATCGTCCAGCGGGTAGGCGGGAGGCCGGTTCCAGACCGGCATGGCTTTCTGCCTGTCGTTGGCGGCCTGTACGCACTCGGCCACGGTCATGCGGCCGTCGCCCTGGACGGCAATAGGCATACGCTTCACGGTGTACAGCACCCGTCCGCGCACCACCAGCAGGCGATGGCAAACGCCGGCCACGGCGCGTTCGACCAGTACTTGCTTGGAAAACCCCGCCGCCAGGCGAAAGGCCTCGCGCGCCGCCTCGGGAGAATCGACGTCGACCGTCACGCCCTCGCCCCGGTCGCGGTCGACGGGCTTTACTACCATCAGCCCGCCCAGGTTCTGCGCCGCCTGCAGCGCGCCGTTCTCGTCCACGACCAGATAGTGGTCGGGCACCGGCAGCCCGGCCTGGCGCATCCATTGCGCGGCAACGAACTTGTGCTGCGCGGCTTCGGCGCCCAGCAAGGAATCCGTTTCCACCTTGCTGTTGCGTATGCGCAAGGCGCGCCGGCCCCAGCCCAGCTGGAAAACGCAGTCGCCCAGATAGCGCCAGGGAACGCCGCATTCCTGGGCGGTGCCTAGCATATGAATGATGGACTTTCCCGCCGGCAGGCTGGCCCGCAATGGCTGCAATACCTGCTCTTCCAACTGGCGGTACAGCCCTTCCGGCCGGTCGGGCCGATCGGCGGCCATGGCCAGCTCGAGCACCAGCGAAGTGGCCCAGTCGTAGGCCAGGCGCGTGGACTGCGCCGCCAGAAAATCTATGCGCGGCACCGCAACCGTGCACAGCCACACCCCCGCCTCGCGCTCGTCGGCGCGGCAGGACAGGATCCGGCCCGGTTCGAACACGGGAATGCGTGCGGCGCGCTGCAAGCCCGCCGCAATCTGCAATATGCGCCACATTACCCGAGCCGCTTCGTGCTCGAAGACTGTGCCCGCGGCGTGGGCCTGCACGGGCATGGCCAGCTTCTCGGACAGCCAGGCGTCGAACGCCGCCCAATCGACAGCGGCGGGGCAGTAGCCCAAGCGTATCGTCAATACCTGATCGGGTTGCCGCAAGCCGTGGTGAAAGCCGGCACGGCCAGCGCTGTCGATGATCATGAGTCGGAACCGTACACCGTGAAATGTGTATTGCGAGAGTGGAAAATTCTTGATACGTACAGGCGCCCGAACCGCCGGGCACCGGGGCGCGCCGGCCCCGCCACTACCATGCGCCCCGTTGCTCGGGCACCGAGCGGATCAATGGCAGCGCCACAATCCGCAGCAGCGCCAGGAAAGCATAGACCCAGGCCTGAACCAGGCCCTGGTGCTCGTTGCCGACCAGAATCGCGGTGACGATCGACACCGTGACGATCGAGCCGATTTGCAGCGACAGGGTGCGCAAGGCGGCCAGCATGGCAGACGACTCGGGCGCGAGCTGCAGGCCGGCGTTGCGCGTGGCCGGGTTGATGCTGCCGTTGCCCGCCCCCACCAGGAAGGCGGCGAAGGCCAGCCACGCATAAGGCGAAATGCCCCACTGCGGCGGCAGCGCGAGCAGCAACAGGCCCGCCACCGACAGCACGCTGCCTACATACAGCGGCAGGCGATAGCCGCTGCGACGCAGCAGCATCACCGCGAGCAGCGAGCAAATCATGGCGGCCGCACCCTGGGCGGTCAGCAGCGACCCCGAACCGACCGCGCTGATGCCGTAGCGATTGACCGCGTACAGCGGCACCAGGGCCATGGCGCCTACGATCGAGCCGGTAAAAATCATGTTGACGAGATTGACGGCACCGAAGCCTTCTCCATATATCAGGCGGGGAACAATGAACGGCGCCTGTGCCCGCTGGATGTGCCGAAAGAACGTCAGGAAAGCCAGACACGCCAGCAGCAACAACGCCATCGACCAGGCCCAACCGGCGCCGGATCGCAATTCGCCCAGAGCGCTGATCGACAGCATGCCGGCGAGCAGGCCGCCGCCCAGCAGCACGATGCCCGGCAGATCCATTTTCCGCCGCCGCTTGTTGCCGCGCGGGCGGTCATGCGGCAGGTAGCGCCACGCCAAAAACAAGATCAGCAGGCCTATGGGCACATTGACGTAGAACACGTCGCGCCAGGACAGCCAGGTGACGAAGAAGCCGCCGAAGATCGGGCCGATCATGGCACCCACCGGGAAGATGCTGCCGAACAGGCTGACGTAGCGGTCTCTCGAACTGCCGAAATGATCGACGATGATGCCGGTTGCCGATGGCGTGAAGCCCGCGCCGCCCGCAGCCTGCAGCACCCTCAGGACAATCAGCAGGTAGATGTTGTCGGCCAGCCCGCAGCCCAGCGAGGCCATGGTAAAGGCCACGGTCGAACCGATGAAGACCCGCCGGCGCCCGAAACGCTCGCTCAGTTTGCCGCTGATGGGCAGCATCAGCACGAAGCCGAATGAATAAGCGGTGATAGTCCAGCCCGCCAGATTGACGGACGCTTGCAGCCCATGCTGGATGGCTCTCAGCGCCGTGGCCACGATGGTCGAATCGATCGCCATCATCAGCAGTGCCATGGCGATGACAGTGAAGACGCGGAGCTGTTTGACTGGCTTGTGTGAGTGATCCATCGTGCCGCGCGCAGCGCTGTGTAGAAATAAGCAGCGTTCGATTGTACTGCCGGCGCCAGCGCGCGAACGGCGCAAGCGGCGCACCTTGCATGCAGCGGGGCATGACATGGACGAACATGAACATCAACGACGCGCCGCGCAACGACACGACGAACCGTCATCCGCTGTCTTTGATGGTGTGATAAAAACAACAGGCGACGCGCATAGAGACGCGCGCGCGCAGTCATTCTCGGCATCGTTCAAAGAAGAAGCAAAAGCGCGGGATGCAGCGATTTCGCAAGCTGCCGAATGAAGTGGTGATTGCCGCGATGATTTTTCAGGCCGCTGAAAACGCCGCGGATTCGGAATCACTTCTTTCCGTTCTTGTCAATAAAGCTTGGTATTGAGTGACGCATACGTTAGACTTTAGGCGTACGAAGCACAGGGTGCTTTGTACGCTTGCGCCATTTGAGATGGGTCGCACCCTTTTCGTGGGGGCCATATCAAATGGGTGAATGTGCCAAATCACTCGATCCCAAGGAGCTTCACTATGGCAACTGCCAAAAAGGCCGCCAAGAAAGCGGCAGCCAAGAAAGCTGTAAAGAAAGCCGCACCCGCAAAGAAAGCCGTCAAGAAAGTAGCAGCAAAGAAGGCGGCAGTGAAGAAAGTCGCAGTCAAGAAGGTCGCAGCCAAGAAAGCCGTGAAGAAAGTAGCGGCCAAGAAGGCGGCACCCGCTAAAAAAGCCGCAGCCAAGAAAGCCGTAAAGAAGGTTGCAGCGAAGAAAGCGCCGGCCAAGAAAGCCGCAGCCAAAAAGGCCCCGGCAAAAAAAGCCGCAGCCAAGAAAGCCGTAAAAAAAGTAGCGGCGAAGAAGGCGCCGGCCAAGAAGGCCGCAGCCAAAAAGGCTCCCGCAAAAAAAGCGCCGGCTAAAAAAGCCGCGGCCAAGAAGGCTCCCGCCAAGAAAGCCGCAGCCAAAAAGCCCAGCGTAAAGGCTGCCGCCAAGGCCACTAAAGCGACCACCGCCGCGCCGGCCGTCAAGAAGGTCGTCAACCCGGTTGCCGCTTGGCCCTTCCCCACCGGCAGTCGTCCTTGATCGACCGCCTCTAGGCCGCGCCGCGCACGTATCGGCTGCGCGGCCTGAAGCTTCCGAGGCCCGTGCCAGCAGCAAGGGCGCAGGCCTCGCAGCCAACTGAACTGCCCGCCATGCCGGGCAGTTTTTTCATGCGACAATGGGCAACCGCTATATCCCTGACCAGCCCATTATGTTCGGCGACGCTCTACATTTCATCCTCAACATCGCGTGCACCCTGTTCGGGATCGCGCTGATCGTCCGCGCCTGGATGTACGCGATCCGCTTGCATCCCTTCAACCCATACTCGCAGGCTGTGCTGCGCATCACCGACTGGCTGGTGCAGCCCTTGCGCAAAGTTGTGCGGCCCAGCGGCCGCATAGACTGGCCCAGCCTGCTGGCCAGTTGGCTGACGGCGCTTGTGTTTCTACTGCTGAGCTGGCTGCTGCTGACCGGCGCGCTGCCGCCTCCGGCCTCGCTCGTGCCGGCGCTGCTGGCAAGCGTCTTCACCGTGCTGAAATGGGCCTTGAACCTGGTGCTGTGGCTGACACTGATACAGGCGATTCTTTCCTGGGTGAATCCGCTGGCGCCCGTCATGCCGGTGCTGCATACGCTGACCGCGCCGCTGCTGGATCCGATCCGCAGGGCCCTGCCCAATACCGGCGGCCTGGATTTCTCGCCGCTGGTGCTGCTGGTGCTGGCACAGCTGGGCATGATGCTGCTGCAGCATTTAAGCTTCAGCGTATTCGGCGTCTGATTCCATTTCTAAATCAACCGTGCACTTTGTCAGCTTCGCTGGCCGTACCAGGTGTACTGTCTGCGCTTCGCTTTCGCGTTCACGATCGATTTAGCAATGGAATAACACGAATTCGCGATCAAAGCGGCAACCGCGTCGAGATAACAGCGTTGCTTCGCCTTGCCGTACTACTTGTACTGCTCGCGGCTTCGCGCCTTGTTCTCTTTGTAATCGCAAACTCGCATAAGGAAACAGGCACGGCAAAGTCGCAACGGCCGGGCAGACGCCCGGCCGCCGCAAATTACATGGGCACGACGCGCGTCGGGCCGCCGCCGCTGATCAGGCGCACGCGCTGCCCCACCGCGATAGGCGTGTCGGCCGCCTGCGCAATGACGCGCGTTTCGCCATTGTCCAGGCGCACCGTGATCTCCAGCCCCGGAGTGCGGCCGGCCTGATTCTCGACGGCATTGCCGAGCAAGCCGCCGGCGATGGCGCCACCCACCGTCGCCAGCAAATTGCCGCCGCCGCGCCCTATGGTGCTGCCCACCGCGCCGCCGAGCACGCCGCCGGCAACCGCGCCGACGCCCGAAGTGCCGCGCTGTTCGATGACCACCTGCCGCACGGACTGCACCGTGCCGGTGCGTACGACCTGTTCGCGCTGTGCTTGGTCGTAGGTGTATACGGAACCGGAGGCCGAGTCGTTGGCGCAGCCGGCCAGCAGCGAGGCCGCGGCCAGCGTCGCGCCCAGTACCAGCAGCCGGGGGGTGCGCATCTTGCGCGAAGAATGTAGCGGATTCATGGAAAACTCCTGACAAGCCGCCCGCGTGACGCGGCGGTTCGGCCGCAATACAGAATCGCGGGCGAGGGCGGCAAAGACATACAAGGCAAGATGTCGAAACCCGTGTTTACAGATCCAGGCCATAGTGGCGCCGCAGTACGGCGCCGATTTCTTCGCGGCTGGGTCGATGGTTCTGCGGCCCCTGTGAGGCAATTTTAAAAGCCCCCATGACGTTCGCCAAGCGGCAGGCATCGGCCAGCTGCCACTGCTGCGTCAGGCCATACAGCAGGCCGGCGCGGTGGGCATCGCCGCAACCGGTGGGATCCACCACCCGCTCGGCCCGCACCGGCGCGATATCCACTTGCTCGCCGTCCGCATACAGAGTGGCGCCTTCGGCCCCGCGCGTCACCACTGCGGCGCGCAGGCCGCTCGCGATGTCCCGCATGCCGCGGCCGGTACGCTGCTCGACCACACTCGCCTCGTAATCGTTGACGGCGAGAATATCGGCCAAGCCCAGCATCTCTTCGATGTCCGCGCCGGTAAACAGCGGCATGGCCTGACCCAGATCGAAGATGAAGGGAATGCCGCGGCCCTTGAGCCGGCGTGCATGGGCGAACATGCCCTCTTTGGCGTCGGGCGCGACGATGGCCCAGGCCGCCTCGGCCTGCCCCAGGTCATTGTCGGCCGAACGCGCCATGGCGCCGGGGTGAAAGGCGGTGATCTGGTTGTTGTCCAGGTCGGTGGTGATGAAGCACTGCGGCGTGTACATATCGGGAACGACGCGTACCAGCCGGGTGTCTATGCCCAGTTCACGCATGTGCGCCAGGTAGTCGGCGGCATCGGCGCCGACGCTGCCGACCGGCACCGGATGGCCGCCCAGCAGGCTCAGGTTGTAGGCGATGTTGCCGGCGCAGCCGCCATACTCCTTGCGCATGGCAGGCACCAGGAAAGACACGCTCAGAGACTGTATGTTGTCGGGCAAGATATGATCTTTGAAATGCCCCTCGAACACCGCAATAGTGTCGAAGGCGATCGAACCGCAAACCAGTACCTGTTCAGACATCCTCATCCTTTGGAAGTTCGGGAAAATCGGTGGAAAAAGCTCAGGGGAAGAACTTGCCGAGCTGATAGCCGTTGACGTGGTAGCCCGTGACGGTCAGGGGCACGGCCAGCGCCACTTCGCTGTGCGGGGCGAAAGGCGCGCCGCGCAGCTCGGCAGGCAGATAATTTTCGGGAGCCAGGTTCTTCTTGGACACCACCGACCCGGAAAAATCGACCAGATCCAGGGTCAAGGTGGGCCATTCCTGCGCCCGCTCGTCGTCGTTGCGCAAGGTCAGCTGCAGCAGCATGCGGCTGCTGTCGTTGTTGCCGGCCGCGCTTTTACCGCCGGCAGACGTCCCGCCGGCGGGCACGGAACGCAGCGACGAGTTGGTAATGGAAATAAGCAGAATGCGGCGTGCATACGGCACTTCGCACTTGAGGGCGACGCAGGCCCGCTGCAGCATGGGCCGCAGTTCGGGGGAATGGTCGGCAATCTGGCCGCGATAAACGTACACGAACTGGGCCAGCAGCACGACCAGCGCGAGCAGCGTCAACACGCCCCAGAACATCCGCAGCGCGCTGCGCCAGCGCCGGCCACGGGTTTCAAGGAACTCGGGCAGCGGCTCGTCCGCGTCGCCGCGGCGCGGCTCCACGTAAATGGTGGAACGGGATTCCTGCGCGCGGCCGGGCTCGGCATACACCGCGGCGCGCGCGGCGGCGGGCCCGTCCAGCGCGCCGCCGTCCTGTTGCCCGGCATCCGTGTCCGCGGCGCCTGCGTCCGGGCCGCCGTCCAACGAGGGTTCAGAGCGCTGGCGCGCCGGCAGGCGCGCCGACGACAGCGTGAAGCGCGGGCCCTCGGCGAAATCGTCTTCGTCGGGAATATGCAGGCTGAAGCTCTGGTCTGGAGCGGACTCGGGCTTGCGCCACGCAGCGCCATCGCCGCGCGAGCCCGTGCGCTGGCGCAACACGCTGGGAATAGGCTGCCCGGGCTGCGGCGCAGCGGCGGACGCAGTTGCGGCGGCTGCCGGAGCTGTCGGCGTCGGGGACGGTGCCTGTGCCGGTGCCGGTACCGCGGGCCGCATGGTCGTCCATGAATGTACCGGCTCTGTCGCGGGTTCGGGCGGCTCCGCGCGCGGCGGCGCGGCCGGCCTGGCCACTGTCGAAGCGGGCGCGGGCGCCGCAGCACCCGCAGCCGGATCACCCGACACCACGGACTCGTAGCCGTCGAAGATATGGGCGCAGTTAATGCAGCGGATATAGCCCTTGCGCAGCTGCAGCTGCTCGAGGGTGGCCGGGAACACCGTTCCGCAGCGGGGACATTGCGTACTCAGTTCCATGGGCACAATTATCGTCTAGAGTCGGGGCCGCTGCCCGTGCAGGCATACCCAGCCGTCGCGCGCGCGCCAGACCGTCATGCGAAGCCACGGCGCGTAAGCCTGCGCCACTTCCTCGGCCTGGCGCTCCAGAACCCCGGAAAGCACCAGATCGCCGCCGGGCTCGACGCGGCCGGCGAGCATGGGCGCCAGCAGCTTGAGCGGACTGGACAATATATTGGCGACCACCAGCCGCGACTGTCCGGCGGGCAGCTCATCAGGCAGCATGGCCTGCAGCTCGACGCCGTTGCTGCGCGCGTTGTCGCGGGTCGCCTGCACCGCCTGTTCGTCGATGTCGACTGCCCATGTGCGGCCCGTGCCGAGCATGCGCGCGGCTATCGCCAGAATGCCCGAGCCGCAGCCATAATCCAGCAGCGACTCGCCGCCGGCCACATGCTCGGCCAGCCATTCCAGGCACAAGTGCGTGGTGGGATGGCTGCCGGTGCCGAATGCCAGCCCGGGGTCGAGTTCGAGGCGCACCGCCCCGCTGTCGCCGCTCTCGGCCGGGCGTCGGGCTTGCGCGGGGATCCGCGGATCGTCGCGGTGCCAGCTGGGTACGATCCAGATACGCTGGCCCACCTGTATGGGCCCGAACTGCGATTGAGTCAGGCGTACCCAGTCGGCGTCGGGCACTTCGCGCAGCGTCCAGGCCGCATCGATGCGCGCACCGCAGTCGGCGGCGGCCTGGGCCATGATCTGCGCGGGGTCGGCGCCGTCGGGCAAGAGCGCCACGATGCGATTGCGCTGCCAGGCCTGCACCTCGGGCTCCAGCCCGGGCTCGCCGAACAGCGGGCGTTCGGCCTCGGTGTCGGTATCGGCGTCCTCGACGCAAACCGAGAGCACGCCCGCTTCCAGCAAGGCGTCCGACAGCGCCTCGGCCTCGGACTGCAGACAATTCAGGACGAGTTCACGCATAAAAGTTCCGTCGGAAAAACAGTGGCCAGGGTGCATGCCGATATGCAATCAGGCGCCGAAACACTGCGCCGCTATCGATTGCCTGGCGGCACGCCCAGGCCGGGCGCCGCGCTCAGGGGCGCTGCGCCAGTTTGTGCTCGAGATAATGGATGCTGGTGCCGCCTTCCCTGAAGCGCGCGTCCTGCATCAGTTCCCGGTGCAGCGGGATGTTGGTCTGGATGCCCTCGACCGCCATTTCCGACAGCGCGATGTCCATGCGCGCCAGCGCTTGCTCGCGCGTATCGCCATGCGTGACCAGCTTGGCGATCATGGAATCGTAATTGGGCGGCACCACATAGCCGCTGAACACGTGGGAATCCATGCGCACGCCTGGGCCGCCCGGCGTATGCCAATTGGTGATGCGCCCGGGGCTGGGCGTGAACTTGAACGGGTCTTCGGCATTGATGCGGCATTCGATCGCATGGCCGCGTATCTGGACGTCGCGCTGGCGCAGGGTGAACTTTTCGCCGGCCGCGATCAGTATCTGCTGGCGCACCAGGTCGACGCCGGTGATCATCTCGGTGACCGTGTGCTCCACTTGTATGCGGGTGTTCATCTCGATGAAATAGAACTCGCCGTCCTCAAACAGGAACTCGAAGGTGCCGGCGCCGCGGTAGCCGATCTTGCGGCACGCCTCGGTGCAGCGTTCGCCGATGCGTTCGATCAGGCGACGCGCAATGCCGGGCGCCGGAGCTTCTTCGATGACCTTCTGGTGGCGCCGCTGCATCGAGCAGTCGCGCTCGCCCAGCCACACCGCGTTGCGCCCGCCATCGGCCAGCACCTGTATTTCTATATGGCGCGGGTTCTCGAGGAACTTCTCCATATAGACTTCGGGGTTGTTGAAGGCCGCTCCCGCCTCGGAGCGCGTCAGCGTCACCGCGTTGAGCAGGGCCGCCTCGGTGTAGACCACCCGCATGCCGCGCCCGCCGCCGCCGCCGGCCGCCTTGATGATGACCGGATAGCCGACTTCGCGGCCGGTGCGCAGGATTTCTTCAGGGTCGTCGGGCAGCGCGCCGGACGAGCCGGGCACCACTGGCACCCCCGCTTCGATCATGGCCTGCTTGGCGCTGACCTTGTCGCCCATGACGCGGATCGAGGCCGGCGTCGGGCCAATGAAGACGAAGCCGCTTTTCTCGACGCGCTCAGCAAAATCGGCATTCTCGGACAGGAAGCCGTAGCCGGGGTGGATGGCCTCGGCGTCGGTGACTTCGGCCGCCGAGATCAGGCGCGGCATGTTCAGGTAGCTGTCGCGCGCCGCGGCGGGGCCGATGCACACCGATTCGTCGGCCAGGCGCACGTACTTGGCTTCGCGGTCGACCTCGGAATACACGACCACCGTCTTGATGCCCATCTCGCGGCAGGCCCGCTGTATGCGCAAGGCGATTTCGCCGCGATTGGCAATAAGGATTTTTCCAAACATTGGTGGACTCAGCCGATGACAAACAGGGGTTGGCCGTATTCGACGGGCTCGCCGTTCTCGACCAGGATCTCTTTGATGACGCCGGACTTGTCGGCTTCGATCTCGTTGAGCAGCTTCATGGCCTCGATGATGCACAGCGGCTCGCCTTCTTTGACGGCCTGGCCGAGTTCGACGAAGGCCGAAGAGCCCGGATTGGGCGAGCGATAGAAAGTACCCACCATGGGCGATTTGACCACGTGGCCCTCGGGCGCGGCGGGCGGCGCCACCGCAGCGGGGGCCGCCGCAGCCTCGGGCGCCGTCGCGGGCGCGGCGGCGGCAGCGGCCTGCAGCGGCACAGGGGCGGTCGTCTGCGAGAATTTGACGATTCTTACCTTGCCTTCGCCCTCGGTGATCTCGAGCTCGGCAATACCCGATTCGGCGACCAGGTCGATCAGGGTTTTCAGTTTTCTGAGGTCCATAAATACGTCCCGTGACGATGTCCGGCGCCCGCGGCACTGGACTGATGATGTTGATGAAAAACCGCCGCCTAGGAGCCTGTTCTTTTAGTGTAAACAGGCCCTAATGAGCCAAGGCATAGCGCAAGGCCGCCTCGTACCCGTATGGCCCGAGCCCCGCAATCACCCCTTGCGCGGTATCGGATAAATAAGAATGGTGACGAAAAGATTCACGCCTGTGCACATTGGAAAGATGCACCTCCACGAACGGTATGGCCACCGCCGCCAGGGCGTCGCGCAAGGCCACGCTGGTATGCGTATAGGCCGCCGCGTTGATGACGATGAAATCGACGCCCTCGCCGGCGGCTGTCTGGATACGATCGACCAACGCGCCCTCGTGGTTGCTTTGGAACACGCTGCAGCGCGCCTGCGCCTGTTCGGCCACGCGCAGCAGGCCGGCATTGATGTCATCGAGGCTCTGCCGGCCGTAAACCTGAGGCTCGCGCGTGCCGAGCAGGTTCAGGTTCGGTCCGTGCAGAACCAGGATATGCTGCGCCATAATATGTATCCGTGTCCGAAAGTTCGCTTTTTACGCTAAAAAGCGCCATTTGTCTATTAAATATAGATAATTCACAATCGGTGCGGGCAGTCGCTATTGATATTGAGAGGTGTGGGATCCGGCCACGCGGCCGCTACGCATCTACGAGACGGCCGTCTTGGTGCCTGCC
This sequence comes from Candidimonas nitroreducens, assembly GCF_002209565.1. GTDB lineage: Bacteria > Pseudomonadota > Gammaproteobacteria > Burkholderiales > Burkholderiaceae_B > Candidimonas > Candidimonas nitroreducens. The sequence goes on along the minus strand of NZ_NJIH01000008.1, from coordinate 116,893 downwards.
GAGCCGGGCCGCTTCACCCTGAACGCTTGCCGCGAGCGGCAGCCGGCTATTACGCGGCCAGGCCCCGTATGACCCGTTCCAGCTGCGCGGGCTTGATCTGCCCGAGCACGCGGTCGATCTGGCGCCCTTTGGCATCGAACACCACGGTAAATGGCAGGCCGCCCGCCTGGTTGCCCAAGTCGCGCATCAATTGTATACCGTCGTGCCCGGCAACCAGCAAGGGGTAAGAAACGTGCACCTTATGCGTAAAAGCGCGGATATTGGCCGCAGTATCCACGCCCAGCCCCAGGAACTGCACCGCGGGATACTTCTTGTGCAAGGCGTCGAGTTCAGGCATTTCTTTGACGCAGGGCGGGCACCAGGTGGCCCAGAAGTTGGCCACCACGGGCCGGCCGGCCCAGCGCGACAGGGGCACCTGCGCGCCTTGCGGATCGGGAAAGCTCTGTGACAACAGCGGCGCCGGGCCGAAGTCGTCGGCACGGGCCACGACCGGCGCCAGAGCCGCGGCCAGCGCCAGGGCGGCGCCACGGCCCAGGAAGCCGCGCCGCGAGGCGCCGGGCCCGGAGTTCGGTTGGAAGACGGATTTCATGATTTTTTCATCATACACCGGCGCGGCGCGGCCGGAGTGCCGCCGCAGCTTTCCCGGCGGAGATTCCGGCGCCGCCCGCATCCCCATATGTTTACCCACTTACAATACGCGCCTGGAGGACATTCATGCACCTACACATTCTGGGGATCTGCGGCACGTTCATGGGCGGGCTGGCGCTGGTGGCGCGCGCCGCGGGCCATACCGTCACCGGCTGCGACGCCGGCGTCTATCCCCCCATGAGCACCCAGTTGCAGGAACAGGACATACAGCTCATCGAAGGCTTCGGCGCAGAACAGATCGGCCTGAAACCCGACCTGTTCGTGGTCGGCAACGTCGTCACGCGCGGCAACCCGCTGATGGAAGCCATTCTGGAGCAGGGGCTGCCCTATACCTCGGGCCCGCAATGGCTGGGCGAGCACGTGCTGCAAGGCCGCCATGTGCTGGCGGTGGCCGGCACGCACGGCAAGACCACCACCAGCTCCATGCTGGCCTGGATACTGGAGTACGCGGGCCTGAACCCGGGCTTCCTGATCGGCGGCATCGCCGCCGACCTGGGCGTCTCGGCGCGCTACCAGCCGCAACAGCCGCTGTTCGTGATCGAAGCCGACGAATACGATACCGCCTTCTTCGACAAGCGCTCCAAATTCATCCACTACCGCGCCCGCACCGTGGTGCTGAACAACCTGGAATACGACCACGCCGACATCTTTCCCGACCTGCAGTCCATCGAGACCCAGTTCCACCACCTGGTGCGCACCGTGCCCGCCGGCGGCTGCATCATCCGCCCCGACGACTCGGCCGCGCTGGATAGGGTACTGGCGCGCGGCTGCTGGACGCCGGTGGTGCGTTTCGGCGGCCAGGGGCGCTGGCAGGCGCGCGAGCTGCCCGCGCCGCAGCGCCGCGAAGAACACTTCGAGGTGCTGCGCGACGGCGCACCCGTGGGCAGCGTGCAATGGAGCCTGACCGGGGAACACAACCGCATGAACGCGCTGGCCGCGCTGGCGGCCGCCGAATGCGCCGGCGTGTCCGCGCAACAGGGGCTGCAGGCGCTGTCGCGCTTCGGCGGGGTGAAGCGCCGTATGGAGTTGCGCGGCACGGTGCGCGGCATCGCCGTGTTCGACGACTTCGCCCACCACCCCACCGCCATCGCCACCACCCTGGCGGGGCTGCGCCGCAAGGTCGGCGACGCCCGCATCCTGGCGGTGCTGGAGCCGCGCTCGAACACCATGAAGCTGGGCACCATGGCCGCCCGCCTGCCCGAGGCGCTGCGCGAGGCCGACCTGGTGTTCTGCTTCGGGGCGAAACAGGGCAAGCATGCGCTGGGCTGGGATCCGGCCCAGGTGCTGGCGCCCCTGGGCGCGCGCGCCTCTTCTTATGACGATCTGGATACAATGATCGCAGCGATCGGCGCCGCCGCCCGGCCCGGCGACTCGGTGCTGGTCATGAGCAACGGCGGCTTCGGCGGCATACACCAAAAGCTGCTGGATCGGCTCTGATACGGATTCGCCATCGAAAAGATAATGGCCTTGCCTCGCCTTGCCGTACTGCTTGTATTGCTCTCCGGCTTCGCGCCTTGTTCTCTTTTCGATAACAAATCCGTACGAATACTGGCACGAGGCGCCCCATGATTCTTTATCTGCACGGCTTCAGATCTTCTCCCGCGTCGGCCAAGGCGCAACTGCTCGCGCAGGCCATGCAGGCGCGCGGCCTGGCGCAGCAATGGGTCTGCCCGCAACTGCCGCCCAGCCCCCGCCATGCGCTCGACCTGGCGCGCCATATCGTCGCCCGGGCGCAGGCCGAGCGCGGCCTGGATACGGCCACCGGCCTGACGCTGATCGGCTCTTCGCTGGGCGGCTATTATGCCGGCTGCCTGGCCGAGCAATGGGGTTGCCGCGCGGCGCTGCTCAACCCGGTGGTGTATGCTGCCCGCGACCTGGCCACCCAGGTGGGCACGCACACGCTGTATCACTCCGACGAGCCGTTCACTTTCCTGCCCGAATACGTGGACGAGCTGGCCGACATGGCGGTGGGCCGGCCGGCCCAGCCGCAGCGCTATTTTCTGCTGGCCGCCACCGGCGACGAAGTGCTGGACTGGCATGAAATGACGGACTGGTATGCGGGCTGCAAGGGCCGCGTGATACAGGGCAGCGACCACGGCCTGTCCGATTTCGGGCAATGGCTGCCCGAAGTGCTGGACTTTGCGCTGGATAGGCCCGCGCCGGGCCGCTAGGGTCTGTTCACACTAAGGGGGCTCCTTTTAGTGTGAACAGGCCCTAAGCCCCCTCGACACACCCCGGCATGCCTGGCGGCATGCCTTGCACAAGACACTATGTACGTACTCTACGAAGAAAGCGGAAATTTCAAGGCCGAGAAGATCTTCTCGCAGGGCGAGTCCAGCCTGCAGGTCGAATCCGAATCCGGCAAGCGCAGCAAGATCAAGGCGGCGACGGTGCTGTTCCAGTTCGAACAGCCGGCGCCCGCGCAACTGCTGGCGCAGGCGCGCGAACAGGCGGCGAAGATGGAAGTCGACTTCTTGTGGGAATGCGCGCCCCAGGAAGAATTCGAGGCCGCCACATTTGCGCAAGACTACTATGGCAGGCCACCCGATGCGGTCGAGAAGGCCGCCGTGATCTTCGCCCTGAACGACGCCCCGGCCTATTTCCATCGCCGCGGCAAGGGCCGCTACCGGCCGGCGCCCCCGGACATCCTGGCCGCGGCGCTGGCCGCCATCGAGAAAAAGCGCAAGCAGGCCGAACAGCAGCAGGAATGGACGCAGCAGATGGTGCAAGGCAAGCTGCCCGAAGCGATCGCCGAGGTGGCGCAGTCGCTGCTGGTGCGGCCCGACAAGAACAGCATGCAATGGAAGGCGTTCGACGCCGCCGTCGAGCAGACTCACAGCACGCCCGAACGCCTGCTGCTGCGCCTGGGCGCGTGGCCGCATGCGCTCGCGCTGCACCGCCAGCGCTTCCTGGCCAGCAACTTTCCCAAGGGCACGGGCTTTCCCGCTGTGGAAATTCCAGCGGCGGGCGACGAACTGCCCCTGGCCGAGGTCGAGGCCTATTCCGTCGACGATTCCAGCACCAGCGAAATCGACGACGCGCTGTCGGTGCGCCAGATCGACGCCGACACGGTGCAGGTGGGCATACACATAGCCGCGCCCGGCCTGGCGATCCTGCGCGGCGGCGAGCTGGACAATATTGCGCGCGAACGCATGTCCACGGTGTATTTTCCCGGTGAAAAAATCACCATGCTGCCCGACGCGCTGATCGCCCGCTATTCGCTGGACGCCGGCAGCCCGCGGCCGGCCCTGTCGCTGTACGTTACCGCGCGGCTGTCCGACGGCGAAGTGCTGCAGCACGAAACCCGCATCGAGCGCATCCAGGTGGCGCAGAACCTGCGCCACGACGAACTGGACGGTGCCATTACCGAAGCGGCCCTGGACGACCCCGACGCCGCGCTGCCGCATGCGCAATGGCTGCGCCCCTTGTGGCGCCTGGCCCTGGCGCTGTCGGCGCGCCGCGACGCAGTGCGCGGCAAGCCCGAGAACAACAACCGCGTCGAGTACAGCTTCCGCCTGGACGGGCCGCCCACCGACCCCGACACGCCGGTGCAGCTCGTGCCGCGCCGGCGCAACGCGCCGCTGGACAGGCTGGTGGCCGAGTACATGATACTGGCCAACAATCTGTGGGGCGGACTGCTGGCGCAACATGGCGTGCCCGGCATCTACCGTTCGCAGCAGGCCGGGCGCGTGCGCATGTCGACCCAGGCGCTGCCGCATGAGGCCATAGGGGTGCCGCAGTATGCCTGGTCCACCTCGCCGCTGCGCCGCTACGTCGACCTGGTCAACCAATGGCAGATCCTGGCCGCCGCCGAACACGGCGTGTCGGCGCGCCTGGTGGCGCCGTTCAAGCCGCGCGACGCCGACCTGCTGGCCATCATCGGCGCCTTCGACTCGCAATACGCGACCTGGAACGAATTCCAGAATGCCATGGAGCGCTACTGGTGCCTGCGCTGGCTGCAGCAGCAGGGCCTGCGCCGGGTGCAGGCCGCGGTGCTGCGCGACGATCTGGTGCGGCTGGCCTGCGCGCCCTTCGTCACGCGCGTGGCCGGCCTGCCGGAACTGGAGCGCGGCCAGATCGTCACCCTGGAAATCATGGGCTGCGACGAGCTGGCGCTGGAACTGGACTGCCGCTACCTGGAACTGGCCCCCGCCGCGGCCTAGCGTCGTGTCCCGGGCCGTTCGCACCAGGGCCTGTTCACACTAAAAGGGGAGCCATGGCTACTGCCGCGAGACCGCCAAGGGCCGCCGACCCCGGCATACTGCTTCGCTACCCGCGGCTCTGGGAGCGGCGCCGCTACCTGTACGCGGGGCTGGCGGTGTCGCTCTGCGCGCACCTGGCGCTGCTTGCCCTGCGCCTGGCGGCGGCGCCCGCCGCGCCCGTGCCGCCGAACCGCATGCAGGTGGCGCTGATCAACGCGCGCAGCGACGCCGCCCCGCTGCGCCCGCGCCTGCTGGCGCAGCACGCGCTGGACGGCGGCGGCAATGCCGATGCGGGGCACGCGGCCACGCCACTGCCGCGCAATACCGATGAATCGGCCAACGAGATCGTGCTGCAGGCGCTGCGCAAGCGCCAGGCCGAACTCGAGGCCGAGCAGCGCGAGCTTTACACGCAGCTGCAGGCGCGGCTCAAGACGCCGCAAGCGCGCAAGAGCCCCGACCTGTTCGAGCAGTCGGACGACCCCGGCAACGACGAGCGCTACCAGCAGAACCTGATGCTGAACTCCCGCATCGGCGCCCTGGAGGCGCGCATCGAACGCTACAATGCGCGGCCGCGCGAGCGCTACACCGGGCCTTCGGCGGCCGAAGCCGACTACGCGCAATATGTCGAGGCGTGGCGCAAGAAGATCGAGCTGCTGGGCACCGAGCACTACCCGCAGGGGCCGGCCGGCGGCATCCACGGCGACTTGCAACTGACGGTATATATTAAAAAAGACGGCGAGCTGGCCCGCGTGGAAATCGACCGGCCCTCGGAACACGCCGAACTGAATCTGGCCGCGCGGCGCATCGTGCAGCTGGCTGCGCCGTTCGCGCCGCTGCCGCCGGCAGTCGCGGCGCACACCGACGTGCTGGCCATCACCCGCACCTGGCACTTCATTAACGACCGACTCGACACCACCCAGACTCCGTGAACGCCACCGCTACCCCACCCGCACAGATACAGCGCTATGCCGTCATCGGCAACCCCGTCGGTCACAGCCGCTCGCCCTTCATACACCGGCACTTCGCCGCGCAGACCGGCATCGCGCTGGAATATGAACGCATCCAGGCCGCCGAAGACAGCTTCGCCGACACGGTGCGAGGCTTCTTCGCGCAGGGCGGCCGCGGCTTGAACGTGACCGTGCCGTTCAAGGAAGCCGCCTGGCGCCTGGCCGAAAACCACCTCAGCGCGCGCGCCCGGCTGGCGGGCGCCGTCAACACTTTGTGGATGGAAGACGGGCAGCTGCACGGCTGCAACACCGACGGGGTAGGCCTGGTCGGCGACATCCGCCGCCTGGGCGTCGAACTGCGCCAGCGCCGCGTGCTGCTGCTGGGCGCCGGCGGCGCGGCGCGCGGCGTGCTGGCGCCGCTGCTCGAAGCCGGCTGCGCGCGGCTGCACGTGGCCAACCGCAACCCGCTGCGCGCCACCGAACTGTGCACCCACATGGCGCGCGAGCTGCCGCGGCACGCCGCCACGCTGTCGGCCGGCGCACTCGGCGCCCTGGACGCGCGCGACGGGCAGTGGGACGCGGTCATCAACGCCACGTCCAGCAGCCTGGGCGCCGCCGGCCTGGCGCTGCCCGACGGGCTGTACGCCCCCGGCGCGCTGGCCTACGACATGATGTACGGCGCCCTGCCCACCGCCTTCCTGCAGCAGGCGCGCGGCCAGGGCGCGGCGCTGCTGGCCGACGGCCTGGGCATGCTGGTCGGCCAGGCGGCGGCCAGCTTCGCCATCTGGCACGGCGCGGAGCCCGGCGTGGACGCCACCCTGGCGGCGCTGCGCCAGGAACTGCATCGCGCCGCCGCGTCGGCATGAACAGGCCCTGACACCCATGGGCAGGCGCAAGCCCGGGCGGCGCGGCATATTCAGATCGCTGCTGGCGATCGGCGTATGCGCGCTGCTGCTGTATGAACTGGGCCTGTTCGCCATGATCGTCTGGTACAAGTACCAGAACCCGGGCAGCAGCGCGTTCATGGCCGCCACCTTGCAGCAGCTGCGCGCCACCGACCCGCATGCCAGCCTGCAGCATCGGTGGGTGCCTTACGCGCAGATCAGCACCACGCTCAAGCGCGCGGTGATCGCCTCGGAAGATTCGAATTTCACTGGCCACGACGGCGTCGAATGGAGCGCCATCCGCCAGGCCTGGGCCTATAACCTCAAGCAAGAGGAAAGGGGCACGCACCGGCGGCGCGGCGGCTCGACCATCACGCAGCAGCTGGCCAAGAACCTGTTCCTGTCCGACTCGCGCTCGTACCTGCGCAAGGCGCAGGAACTGGCGCTGGCCTATATGCTGGAACTGGTCATGAGCAAGCGGCGCATACTCGAGCTGTACCTGAACCTGGCGCAGTGGGGCACCAATGTCTTCGGCGCCGAGGCCGCGGCGCGCCACTACTATCACGTCGGCGCCAGGATGCTCAACAGCTACCAGGCGGCCAGGCTGGCCTCGATGCTGCCCAACCCCGACTACTACGACCGCCACCGCGACACCGCCTACCTCAGGCGCCACGCCCGGATCGTGCAGCGGCGCATGCACCTGGTCGACATACCCGGCAGCCCCTGAAGGCCGAGATCCGCAGGGATGGCCGACCCACCGGGCCCGCGCAATGGCAGGCGCCCCTCGCGATGAGCGCCCGGGCCGGCCGCGCGCAGGCGGGATCATCCTGTCTGCGCCTGCGCCGCCGGCGGCCGGGTTTTGTTAAGCTTGCGGGTATCGCGACACCCGCTCCACCGCAACACAGGAATCATAGCCGCTACGATGCGCACTGCCCGCCGTTACCTAGCCAGCGAGATATATCGCTCCAGCGCCGTCGTGCTGATCGCCCTGGTGGGCCTGTTCACTTTCTTCGCACTGATCGACGATCTGGACAATATAGGCCCCAAATTCACGCTGCTCAGCCTGTTCTATCTGCAGGCCCTGGCCCTGCCCACCCGCCTCTACGATCTGCTGCCCATAGGCCTGCTGATCGGCGCGGTGCTGGCGCTGGCCGGGCTGGCGCAGCGCAACGAGCTGGTGATCCTGCGGGTCTCGGGGGTCAGCGGCATGAAGATGCTGGCCATGCTCTGGATCATCACCATTCCGCTGGTGGTGGGCGCCTTCGTGCTGTCCGAGGTGGTCACGCCAGCGGCCGAAATCAAGTCCAGCGAGGCCAACCTGACGCTGCTGGGCAGGGCCGAAGGCGGCCGGCTCAGCAGCGGCTACTGGTTCAAAGAGCCACTGCCCGACGACGGCACCCGCGTCATCAATATCTCGCGCCTGCTGGCCAGCGGCGGCGTGGCCGGCGTCACGCTGTACCAGTTCCGCAAGGGCCAGGAACTCAGCTCATTCATGCAGGCCAAGGAAGGCCACTTCAGCGACGGCCGGCTGGTGCTGAACGACGTCACCGAGTCGGTCATCGATCCCGCCGCGCGCCGCGCACTGGCCGACGCGGTGCAGCCCACGCAGCCGCTGGTGCACCTCAAGACGGTGCCCGAGGCCTCATTCAGAACCACGCTTACCCCCGAACGGCTGATCGCGCGCATCCTGACACCCGAACGCATGTCGATTCTGGATCTGCTCGACTACATCAAGTACCTGAAAGCCAACAAGCTGCAGACCGAAAGGCAAGTGGTGGCGCTGTGGCGCAAGATCGCCTACCCCTTCACCCTGCTGGTCATGATCACCATCGCCGCGCCCATCGGCTTCATGCAGACGCGCCGCGGCGGCGTGGGCAGCAAGGTCTTCGTCGGCATTCTGCTGGGCGTGGGCTTCTTCATGCTCAACCAGCTTGCCCTGAATGTCGGCATGCTCAGCAAATGGGCGCCATGGGTCACGGCCCTGGTGCCCAATATCGTCGTCCTGAGCCTGGCCCTGGGCACCCTGATCTTCATGGAAAACCAGCACCAGGTGCGCCGCTATGCCGAGCTGCGCTGGCCCTGGAGCAAGAGACCGGCATGAGCGGCGTGCCGGGCCAGCAGCCCGAAGAACATGCGTTCCCCGGCGCAGACCATGCCGCGCCGCAAGCGGCGGGTGGCGCGGCTGGCGATTCGGGCGACATCTGGATCATCGGCGACCTGCAGGGCTGCTGCACCCCGCTGGGACAACTGCTGGAACAGCCCGAAATCGCCGGCGACCCCGCGGCCCGCTACTGGTTCGCCGGCGACCTCGTCAATCGCGGCCCCGATTCGCTGGGCGCCCTGCGGCGCGTCAAGCAGATGGGCGACCGCGCCGTGGCCGTGCTGGGCAACCACGACCTGCACTTGCTGGCCGTGGCCGCCGGCATCCGCCCGCCGGGCAAGTCCGACACGCTGCAGGATGTGCTGGACGCACCCGACTCCCAGGAACTGATCGACTGGCTGCGGCATCGGCCGCTGGCCCACTACGAACATCGCCACCTGCTGGTGCACGCCGGCGTGCTGCCCTGCTGGGACGTGCCCCAGACTCTGGCCCTGGCGGCCGAAGTCGAGCAGGCGCTGCGCGGCCCGGGCTGGCAGGAACACCTGGCAAAAATGTACGGCAATCGGCCCGTGCAATGGAAGGACAGCTATCACGGCGGCAAGCGCATGCGCATCATCATCAATGCGCTGACGCGCATGCGCATGTGCGATGCGCAGGGCCACATCGAACTACCGCACAAGGGGCCGCCGAGCAGCGAGGCGGGCCTGATGCCCTGGTTCGATGTACCCGGCCGCGCCATCGCGGCCGAAGACACCGTGGTGTTCGGCCACTGGTCGGCGCTGGGGCTGCTGCTGCGCCCGGATGCCATCTGCCTGGATACCGGCTGCGTCTGGGGCGGCAAGCTCAGCGCGCTGCGGCTGCGCGACCGGCGCCTGGTGCAGGTGCCCTGCACGCAATACCTAAAGCCCGCCAGCGACTGACTACCGGCCCAGAGCCATTCCATTTCCAAATCAATCGCGAACGCGAAAGCCAAGCGCAGACAGTACACCCGGTACGGCAAGCAAGGCCGACAAAGTGCACGAATGATTTGGCAGTCGAATCAGGCCTGCGCCGGCTCTTCGGCCACAACCGCCGCGCGTATCGCGCGGTGCACCTGCGCGGCCGTACTGGCGCGCCCGCGCGCCCGGCAATCCTCGTTGCGCAGCGGCGCAAGAAAATCCGCCTCGACCTCCACGCCGGTGGCGCCCAGCAGGCACCACAGGTTCTGGATCAGGTTCTGCTCACCCACGAAGGACGCGAGATCGCTGCGCCGGCCACGGTGCAGAAAGCGCAGCGCCACCGGCTGCACGTCGACGCCGGCCTGGATGGCGGCCTCGAACAGGCTGGAATGGAACGGCGCAACGTCGAAGCCCGGCGAGGTCGTGCCCTCGGGAAACAGCCCTACCACCTCGCCGCGGCGGAAGCGCTCGGCCATCTGCCGGCCCACGGCGCGGATCGCCTGGCGCTGGCCGCGCTCTATGAATACCGTGCCCGCCCCGGCCACCAGCCAGCCCAGCACCGGCCAGCGGCGGATATCGCTCTTGGCGACGAAGGCGGTGCAGCGCACGCTGTTGAGCACGAAGATGTCGACCCACGAGACGTGATTGGCCACCCATAGCACCGGCGCGCCCTGTACCGGGGCTCCGCACACCCGTATGCGCACGCCGCACAGACACATCAGGACGCGCGACCAGGTGCGGCTCACGGCGCCGCGGGCCGACAGGGACAGCAGGGGAAACACGCAGACCTCGGTGAGCAGGCCCAGTACGATCCAGACGGCGACACAGGGCGCGCGCAACGCGAACAGCAGAACTCTCAAGCCGATCCCTCATCAAAAGTCGAAAACGATGTCGCGCCATGATATTCGATATCGCAATATCGGCGCCGGCCCGCCCCGCACGGGCCGCGACGCACCATACGGACTCGCGATCAAAAAGATAAGAGATAAGGGTGTTGCTTCGCCTTGCCGCAGCATTCGTATTGTTCTGCGGCTTTGCGGCTTGTGCGCTCAATGCGCGTGCCGTTCCGATCGCAAAGCCGTATCAGGTGCCCAGCGCGTCGAGATAGCGCTGCAGGATGACGGCCGCCGCCACCGCGTCGTCGGGTTCGTGGGTGCCCAGGATGGCCTGCGCCTCGACACTGGAGCCGCGTTCGTCGACCAGTTCGACCGCCACGCCGTAGCGGCCATGCAGCTGGTTGGCAAAGCGGCGGCAGCGCGAAGTGGCGTATTGCTCGCCGCCGTCGGCAGTGTAGGGCAGCCCTACGACCACCCGGTCGGGCCGCCATTCCTGCAGCAGGCGGCCGATGGCGGCGAAGCGCTGTTCGCGCGTGACCGGCGCCAGGATTTCCAGCGGCCGGGCCTGGCGCGTCAGGGTGTTGCCGATGGCGACGCCGATCTTGCGGATACCATAGTCGAAGGCCAGCAGAGTCTCGTCAATCATGGCCGGCGCCGCCGGCCAGCATGATGGGATCTATGCCCAGCAAGCGCATGGCGGCTTCGTAGCGGTTCTCGGGCGCCGTGTCGAACAGAATGCTTTCGTCGGCCCGCACGTTCAGCCAGGCATTCTGCGCCATTTCACTTTCCAGTTGGCCGGCGCCCCAGCCGGCGTAACCCAGGGTGACCAGCAAATGCTCGGGGCCGTGCCCCTGTGCGACATCCTGCAGCACGTCGCGCGAGGTGGTCAGCGCCATTTCGCCCAGGCGTATGCTGGAGCCATAGTCGCCGGCGGGCGCGTGCAGCACGAAGCCGCGGTCGGTTTGCACCGGGCCGCCAAAGAACACCGGCGAATCTTTGACCGGGCCGATTTCCAGCGCCAGATCGAGGTCGATGCGCTCGAGCAGGCTGCCGACGGTAAGGTCAGTGGGCCGGTTGATGACCAGGCCCAGCGCGCCCTGCTCGGTGTGTTCGCACACATAGATCACCGTATCGGCCAGGTTGCCATGAACCATGCCCGGCATGGCGACCAGGAACTGGCGCGACAGGTCGGCACTGCTGCCGCTGTGGGACTGCTTGGCGGAGGTTTCCATGGCCTTTCTCCTGGTTTTTGCCTGCCTTTACCTTTTTACCTGCACTTTCAGCCCATTTCCAGTTATTGGATCTTGCAAACCGCTATCAGTTCAAAATCCCGGCAAGGCGGAACACCGCGCACCGCTCAGACTTCGATCAGTTCGAAATCTTCCTTGCGCGCGCCGCATTCCGGGCAGACCCAGTTCGGCGGCACGTCTTCCCAAAGCGTGCCGGGGGCAATGCCCTCTTCGGGCAGGCCGGCCTCTTCGTCATAGATCCAGCCGCAAATCAAACACATCCAGGTTCGCATGTTATGTTACTCGTTGAAGGCTACGGGCCCGGCGCAATGGCGCGCGGTACACCCGACTCGTTAGATTAGAATGGGGGCGCGGAGCCGTTCGACAAGCCGCCCGGATCCACACCGCAATTTCTGCGATCATAACCAAAGATTTCCGCCCATTTCTGCAACCTGTTACTCCGTGCCAGAAACCAAGCCCCCATTAGTCCTTATTTTCGGCCCTTTCGACCCCAGCGGGGCGGGTAGCCTGCCTGCCGATGCGGTTACTTGCGCCGCCCTGGGCTGCCACGCGCTGGGCACCCTGACGGCCCTGCACGTGCAGGACACGGCCAGCGTCGAAGACATTCAAGTCGTGGCCCCCGAAACCATCGACGACCAGGCCCGCTGCCTGCTCGAAGACATGGCCGTGCAGGCCATCAAGATCGGGCCGCTGTATACCGCCGAAACGGCCAGCGTGGTGGCCCAGATCGCCGCCGACTACAGCAAGGTGCCCCTGGTGCTGCACCTGGGCGCCATGCCCGGCGCCGCCGTGCTGGAAGACAGCGACCCCGAAGAAGCCCTGGGCGCCACCTTCGAGCTGCTGCTGCCCCAGACCGACATCGCCATCGTCGACAACCAATTGTTGCTGCAGTGGCAGGCCGAAGGCCTGCTGCCCGAAGTCGAAGGCGGGTCGGCGGCACAGGCCCTGCTGCAGTACGGGGCGAAATGGGTGCTGAGCACGGCCACGCCCATGCGCCCGGGGCTGTCCGCATACCTGCTGCAAGGCCAGCGCAACGAAACCCATAGCTGGCCCTGGGCCGCGCCCGCCGCCCGCGTGCACGACGCCGACGGGCCGCTGGCCTGTGCCGTCACCAACCAGCTGGCCCGCGGCCTGGGCGTAGCCGACGCCGTTGCCGCCGCCATCGAACAGGCGGCCGCACTGTCGGCAGCCTCGTTCCAGCCCGGCATGGGACAGCGCCTGATCCGCCGGAGCCTGGCATGACGGCGCGGCTGCGATTCCCGCGCGGCCTGTACGGGGTCACCCCCGAATGGGACGACACGCAGCGCCTGTTGGCCGCGGTAAGAGCCGCGGCGGCCGGCGGCATGACCGCGCTGCAGTGGCGCCGCAAGACCGGCGACGCGCGTGCCAGGCGGTTCCAGGTTCGCGCCCTGCGCGCCCTGTGCGCCAAACTGAAAGTCGTCTTCATCGTCAACGACGACTGGCGCCTGGCCGCCGAGACCGGCGCCGACGGCGTGCACCTGGGGCGCGAGGACGGCAGCGCGCGCCAGGCCCGCCTGGCTCTCGGCCCGCAGGCCATCATAGGCTGCTCCTGCTACAACGAGCCCGCCCTGGCGCGCCAGGCCCTGGAGGCCGGCGCCGACTACATCGCCTTCGGCGCGGTCTATCCTTCCAGAATCAAGCCGCAGGCGGTGCGCGCCACCCTGGACGACATCCGGCGCGGGCGCGCGCTGGCCGAGGCGGCCGGCGGCGCCACCCGGGCCGCCGTGGTGGCCATCGGCGGCCTGGATCCGGCCAATGCCGCACCCGTCATCGCCGCAGGCGCCGACAGCATCGCCCTGATCAGCGGGCTGTTCGCGGCCGGCAGCATCCGCGGCGCCGCGGCGCGCGGCCGCGAGCTGTTCGACATCGGCCACCGCCGCCACGCGCACGGCTGAGGGCGCGGCAAACCCATGCGGGCCTATACAGCAATGTGCGCGTATCCTCTACGCCCGATCCGCCTGAATCTTGCCCGCGCAGCCCGCGCCGCATGGCTGCAAGCCGAATCACCGCAGCACCGAATCGCTGCACAAGCGCATACAACCCAACATCGCCACTAAGAGCCACATCATGTCCCGCAATCCCGAACTGTTCGAACGAGCCTGCCAGACCATCCCGGGCGGCGTCAATTCCCCGGTGCGCGCCTTCCGCTCGGTGGGCGGAGCGCCACGCTTCATCAAGCGCGCCCAGGGCCCCTACATGTGGGACGCCGACGACACCCGCTACATCGACTATATCGGCTCGTGGGGCCCGGCCATCCTGGGCCACGCGCACCCGGAAGTCGTGCGCGCGGTGCAGGAAGCCGCCGTCGGCGGCCTGTCCTTCGGCGCGCCCACCGAGGCCGAGATCGAAATCGCCGAGACCATCGCCGCGCGCATCCCGTCCATAGACAAGCTGCGCCTGGTCAGCTCCGGCACCGAGGCCACCATGACCGCCATCCGCCTGGCGCGCGGCGTCACGGGCCGGCCCAAGATCGTCAAGTTCGAAGGCTGCTACCACGGCCACGCCGACAGCCTGCTGGTCAAGGCCGGCTCGGGCCTGCTGACCTTCGGCACGCCCACCTCAGCCGGCGTGCCGCCCGAATTCATCCAGCACACCCTGGTGCTGGAATACAACAAGCTCGACCAGGTGCGCGCCGCCTTCGAAGAGGAAGGCAAGGACATCGCCTGCATCATCGTCGAGCCGGTGGCCGGCAATATGAACCTGGTCAAGCCGGCGCCAGGCTTTCTCGAAGGCCTGCGCGAGCTGTGCACGCAGTACGGCGCGCTGCTGATATTCGACGAAGTAATGACCGGCTTTCGCGTCGGCCCGCAAGGCGTGCAGGGCCTGACCGGCATCCGGCCCGACCTGACCACGCTGGCCAAGGTGATAGGCGGCGGCATGCCGGTGGGCGCCTTCGGCGGCCGCGCCGACATCATGGAGCACATCGCGCCGCTGGGCGGCGTCTACCAGGCCGGCACGCTCTCGGGCAACCCCGTGGCCGTGGCGGCGGGCCTGGCCACGCTGCGCCTGCTGTCGGCCCCCGGCTTCTACGAGCACCTGTCGGCGCAGACGGCCAAGCTGGCCCAGGGCCTGGCCGAGCGCGCCCGCGCCGCCGGCGTACCCTTCAGCGCCGATCACATCGGCGGCATGTTCGGCATTTACTTCAGCGAACAGGTGCCCACCAGCCTCGCTGAGGTCTCGGCCTGCAACGTGGAGCGCTTCAAGAAGTTCTTCCACGCCATGCTGATCAAGGGCGTGCACTTCGCGCCCTCGGCCTTCGAAGCCGGTTTCGTGTCGGCAACACACGACGACGCCGTCATCCAGGCCACCCTGGACGCGGCCGAGCAGGCTTTCGCCAAGCTGTAGGAACTATAAAAACGTGGGGGCCAAGCCCCCACACCCGCCGCGACTGGCATCCCGGAACCGCGACCGACGGCGACCAAAGCATCTACCCCGGAGCACCACAAATGCCTCCGCAAGCAGCCACTGCGGACGCGTACCACCGACCTCAACGCGAGCGCCGGCGGCGGCTCGGGCGGGGCGGCGATTTGAGAGCCCGCCGCGGCCTCCGGGCGTTTTGGGGGTGCAAGGGAGGCACTGTCTGAGCGCGATGCTTGCGGCCAGTCCGGGGGACTGGCCGCCGCGCGAGTTTGCCGACCGCCCCAAAACACCCGGAGGCAAGGGCAGCCCCGGCGCAGCCGGGGCCGGGCGAACTTAGCCGCCTCGCCCGGGCCGCCGTCGACGCGGCTCAAGAACCCAACTCACTCCCTCGGCGGCACCACCGCGGTAACCTCGATCTCGCCCCGAGCCCGATCCTCGGCCAGTTCCGCGACTTCCACCGCGCAAGCAAGCGGAAACTTCACGAGCTATAAAACCAGACACTTCTATTTGCTCCGACACGACTGGCAAGTCGCGTTGCATAAGGGCTCGTGTTCGTGGATAATTGTTAGTAATTCTCATTTACTATCTAACTTTCATTTGATTCCCCCGCCGTGTGCGCCAGCCGCCGCACGGCCCGCGGCCGGCCCGTGAACGCATCCGACTACTCCCTTCCGCCTACGGTCGAAACCCTTTACTGCGACCATCACGCCTGGCTGCAGGGATGGCTGCGCCGGCGCCTGGGCAATGCGGGCGACGCCGCCGACCTGGCGCAGGACGCCTTCGTGCGCCTGCTGGCTGCGCCGCGGCGCTTCGACAGCCGGCCACAGGCGCGCCTGTACCTGCGCGCCATGGCCAATGGCCTGTGCGTCGACCTGTGGCGCCGCCGCCAGATCGAACAAGCGTGGCTGGAAGCCCTGGCGGCACAGCCCGAATCTTTCGCCCCCTCGGCCGAACACCAGGCCATCGTGCTGCAGGCGCTGCAGGAAATCGATGCCATGCTGGGTGGCCTGCCCGCCAAGGCTGCGCAGGCTTTCGTCCTGGCGGTCGGCTGCGACATGACCGACAAAGAGGTGGCCGCCGAGCTGGGTGTTTCCACGCGCATGGTGCGCAAGTACGTGGCCCGGGCCATGCTGCTGTGCGCCCGGATGGAAGAGCGCTCGGCCGACGGCCAGGCCTGCCTGCCGGCGATGCCGGCCGCGGCACCGCAGCGGCCCTGAACCGCCGCCGGTCAGCTACCGTGCCCGCCCCCAGCCTACCCATGCAGACCTCGCAAGATGCCGCGTTGCACCAGGCCATGGAAGAGGCCGCCGAGTGGTTTGCGCTGCTGCGTTCCGGCGAGGCCACCGAGGCCGACCGCCACGCCTGGCAGTCCTGGCTGCAGGCCGGCGCGGCCCAGCGCAGCGCCTGGGCATACGTCGAGCGCGTCAGCCGGCGCTTCGCTCCCATACGCGCCAGCGCCGATCCGCAGGCGGCCGCCGCAGTGCTGCAAACCGCACGCGCACAGCTCGTCCGCCGCCGCCAGTTGCTGCTGGGCGCGGCCGCACTGGGCGGCAGCGGCCTGCTGGGCTGGGCTCTCTGGCGCCACACGCCGCTGCCCGCGATGACCATGGCCTGGACAGCCGATTACCGCACCGGCACAGGCGAGACCCGACAGCTGGCGCTGCCGGACGGCACCCGCGTGTGGCTAGCCTCGGCCAGCGCCCTCGACCAGGACTACCGGGCCGACCTGCGCCGCCTGCGCCTGGTGGCCGGCGACATCTTCATCGAGACGGCAGCGGATGCGCGGCCCTTCGTGGTGGATACTCCCCAGGGCCGCCTGAGGGCGCTGGGCACGCGCTTCAACGTGCGCCTCGAAAGCGAACAGACCGCCGTCGCCGTCTACGAAGGCGCCGTCGAGGTGCGCACCATGGCCAGCGACGGCCGGCTCGTGCTGCAGGCCGGCCAGCAGGCCCGTTTCGACCGGCATACCGTCCGGGCCGCCGGCCCCGCGGACGCGGCGGGAGCCTCCTGGATCCACGGCATGCTTATCGCGCAAGACATGCCCTTGAGCGAGGTGGCAGCCGAACTGGCCCGCTACCGCCACGGTCACCTGGGCGTGGCGCCAGCAGTGGCCAGGCTGCGCGTGTACGGCAGCTTCCCATTGCAGGACACCGACCGGGCTCTGGCCATGCTCGCCGCCATCCTGCCGATCCGCGTGCGCCATCCCCTGCCCTGGTGGAGCACCATCGAGGCGCGGCCCGCCGCGCACGGCGCCGGCGCCACGCTCTGAAGGCGCGCCGGCTCCGGCCCGGCCGGCTATTCCCCGGGCCGGCATACGGGCAGCAGGCCTTTCCGACCGGCCCGGGCCGCCATAATTTTTACATCGCCGCGAAAATCCGGTTCCGCTTTTCGGCCTCTCGTTCGATCAAACCAATGAGAAGCCTTCCCATCGACGACGCGCCCACGGCGGCGGGCCCCCAAGCCTATACGGCGCCCGGCGCAAGCCGCGCGCGCCGGGTGCGCCCGCAGCCACAGGCCCGGTTCGTTCGACAGGATGGCCCTCTTGCACTGATCCACCCATGCCGAGGAAGAACCAGACCATGACACGCCGTGCCGCACTTGCCGCCAACCGGGCCGACATACCCTATCCAAAAGCCCGCAGGCCCGGCCCACGCCCCGCGGCACTGAGCCTGCGGGCGCATCTGGCGCTGGCGGGCGGCGCGGCGCTGGCCATGGGCTGCAGCGCCGCGGCCTGGGCGCAAGGCGGCGCGGCAGCGCAAACCGTGGCGGCGCAGGCCGCCAGGCACTATGACATTCCGTCCGGCCCGCTGGGTACCGTAATGGCCCAATTCGCCGGCGCCTCGGGCGTGCTGCTGGCAGGCTCTTCCGAACTCGTGCAAGGCCGCAGCAGCCCAGGCCTGAGCGGTACCTATACCACTACGGCCGCCATCCAGGCGCTGCTGGCCGGCACCGGCCTGGAGGCCGTGCGGCAATCCAACGGCACCTACTCGCTGCGCCGGGCGGCCGGCACGGGCAGCACGGGCGTGAGCGTGCTGGCGCCGGTACTCGTCAAGGGCAGCACCGGCCTGCCCGACGCACTGCCGCCCGCCTATGCCGGCGGCCAGGTCGCACGCGGCGGCCACCTGGGCATGCTGGGCAACAAAAGCATCATGGACACGCCCTTCAATGTCACCAGCTACACCTCTGCGCTGGTGGAGAACCAGCAGGCCGTGTCGATCGCCGACGTGCTTGCCAACGACCCTTCCGTGCGCACCATTTCCTATGGCCTGACCAACGCGGCCGGAGCCGGCGACTCGTTCATGATACGGGGCTACTCCACGCAAAACGCCGTGCTGTTCGACGGCGTGGCCGGCGTGGCGCCGAGCCGCACATTCCCCGCCGGCACGGCCGAACGCATCGAAGTGCTGAAAGGCCCCAATGCGCTGCTCAACGGCATGGCTCCCAATGGCACGACGGGCGGCGCAATCAATATCGTGCCCAAGCGGGCCGACGACCAGCCCCTGACCCGCGTGACGGCCTTCTACCAGTCGCGCGGCCAGCTCGGCACGCACCTGGACATGGGCCGGCGCTACGGCGACGACGGCCAATGGGGCATACGCTTCAACGGCATATACAGCAATGGCGGCACCGCCACCGACGGGCAGTCCGTGGAGCTGGGCGCGGCCACGCTCGGCCTGGACTACCGCGGCGCCCGCCTGCGGGCGTCTCTGGACGTGGGCCACCAGACCTTGAACAACCAGGCGCCGAACGGCGCGGGCGGCTTCGGCATCGCCGACGGCATCGGCGTGCCCCGGCCGCCCGATGCCAGCCGGCGCGTAGCGCAGGACTGGGAATACTCCAAGACCCGCAGCGACTACGTGCTGGGCAAGCTGGAATACGACATCAGCCCCGACTGGACGGTCTATGGCGCGGCCGGAGGCAGCAACAATCGTTTCCGCTACTTGTCCACCGATCAGTACGTGACCGACCTGCAGGGCAATGCGGAGGCGACGGTGTATTACTGGCCCGATTTCTGGAACTACCGCAGCGTGCAAGGCGGCGTGCGCGGTTCGTTCCAGACCGGGCCGCTCAAGCATCAGATAAATTTGAATGCCGCCTATCTGCAGCAGGATCACGGCTACACGGTCGACTACTACGGCTTCGCCAGCTTCAACACCAATATATACGACCAGGTGTCGGTACCACGCCCCTCGACCGCGGGGTTCTCGTCGAGCCCGCCCAAGACGGATACCGTGAAACTGCCGTCACTGGCATTCTCGGACACAATTTCACTGCCCGACGACCGTTTTTCCATCACGCTGGGCGCACGCCACCAAAGAGTGAAGTACATCACGTACGACACCAGCACCGGAGCGGGCGACACCACCTACGACGAAAGCGCCGTCACACCCATGCTGGCCTTCGTATTCAAGCCAAGAGACGATCTGTCGCTTTACGGCAATTACATAGAAGGGCTCAGCCAGGGCGACACGGCACCCATCGGCACCACCAATGCCGGGCAGGTATTCTCGCCCATCAAGACTAAGCAATACGAGGTAGGCGCCAAGTATGATTTCGGGCGCTACGCCACCACACTCGCCCTGTTCCAGATCCAGAAGCCCAGCGGCCTGGCCGTTTCCAACGGCGACGGCACCTACACCTACCAGATGAACGGCGAACAGCGCAATCGCGGGGTGGAGCTGAACGTTTTCGGCGAGGTCGCGCACGGCTTGCGCCTGCTGGGCGGCGTGGCGTATACCCAAGCCACACTCGCCCACACGGCCGACGGCGTGAACGACGGCAGGCAGGCGCCGAACGTGCCGCGCTGGCAGCTCAACCTTGGCGGCGAATACGATCTGCAAGCGGTGCCCGGCCTGACCCTGACCGCCCGCATGATCTCGACCAGCCCGCAATACCTGGATGCCCAGAATTCGGCCCGCATACCCGGCTGGACACGCTGGGACGTGGGCGCGCGCTACAAGACCACGGCCATGGGCCGGCCGCTGACCCTGCGGGCCGGCATCGAGAACCTGTTCGGGCGCGACTACTGGGCCAGCGGCTCGGGCAGCTGGATATACCTCGGCAGTCCGCGCATCTTCATGCTGTCGGCCAGCATGGAGTTCTGAGCGGGCCGTGCGGCAAGGCGGCGCCGTCATTCCAGTCCACCCTGGCCGCGGCCGAGCATGCTTTCGCGAAATTGTAACAACCCACCGCAAGCCGCGTCGTGAGCCGGGAACCCCGGAGGAGTCCGAAGCGCAGGCGAGTCTGCCGAGCATCGGAACTCCGCAGGGCAGCCCCGGCGGCTCAAGTACTCAACTCACCCCGCCGGCGGCACCACCGCGGTAACCTCGATCTCGACCCGGGCGCGGTCTTCGACCAGTTCCGCGACCTCAACCGCGGTCATGGCCGGATAGTGGCGGCCGATCACGTCGCGATAGTGGCGCCCCACCTCGCGCAAGGCGCCGACGTATTCTTTTTTATCGCACACATACCAGGTCATGCGGGTGATGTGCTCGGGCCCCGCGCCCCCCTGCTCGAGCACCGCCACAATATTGCGCAGCGCCTGCCCGGCCTGTTCGGCGAAATCATCGGTCTCGAACTGCTGCTGGCCATTCCAGCCGATCTGGCCGCCCACGAACAACAGCCGGCTGCCGGCCGCGAATTCCGTCATGACGCCATTGGCATAGCCGCGCGGCTCCAGCCAGTCGGGGGGTTGCAATATCTTCATTCCATATTCCTCTTGAATCTTGATTTCGGCGGCTTAATGTGAAAGAAGCCTCTTTCATCCTTGGGGGTGGCCGCAACTGCCATCATCGTTAGGGCCTGCTGTCAAAGAGAGAACGTGCCCTAAGCCACAGGCAGTACAAGCAGTACGGCAAGGCAAGGCGAAGCAACGCCGTTATCTTTCTGACGGTGCACTCGTCATGCCTTCTTGCGCAGCACGAAGCGTTGCAGCTTGCCGGTCTCGGTGCGCGGCAAGGTGTCCACGAACTCGACGTGGCGCGGATACTTGTAGGGGGCGATCACGGACTTGACGTGTTCCTGCAGGGTCTTGACCATGGCCTCGCCCGCCGCGTGGCCGGGCTTGAGCACCACATAGGCGGCCACGATATTGCCGCGCTCGGGGTCGGGCATGGCCACCACCCCGCACTCGGCCACCGCCTCGTGGCGCAGCAGCGCATCTTCCACCTCGGGGCCGGCAATGTTGTAGCCGGCGGAAATGATCATGTCGTCGTTGCGCGCCTGGTAATAGAAATACCCATCGTCGTCCATGGTGAAGGTGTCGCCCGGCAGGTTCCAGCCATGCTGCACGAAGACGCGCTGGCGCTCGTCGTCCAGGTAGCGGCAGCCCGTCGGCCCCTTGACCGCCAGGCGGCCCACCGTGCCGCTGGGCACGGGGTTGAAATCGGCGTCGACGATTTGCGCCACATAGCCCGGCACTACCTTGCCGATCGCGCCGTGGCGCACCTCGTCGCCGGCGCTGGACACATAGACGTGGATCATCTCGGTGCCGCCGATGCCGTCTATCATCTCGAGCCCGGTCGCATCCTTCCACAACCGGCGCGTGGCTTCCGGCAGGGCCTCGCCGGCCGACACCGTCTTCTTCAGGGTCGACAAGTCGTATTTGGGCGCCAGCGCCGCCATCTGACGATAGAACGTGGGCGCCGTGAAGCTCATGGTCACGCCGAATTCCTGCACCGTGGCCAGCAGCTCATCGGGGGTGAGGCGTTCGGTCAGCACCACCGAGCCGCCCTCGCGCAAGGGGAAGCACAGCAGGCCGCCCAGCCCGAAAGTGAAGGCCAGCGGCGGCGTGCCGCAGACCACGTCGTCGGCATTGGTGCGCAGCACATGCCTGGAAAACGTGTCGCACATCGCCAGCACGTCACGGTGGAAGTGCATGCAGCCCTTGGGCTTGCCGGTGGTGCCGCTGGTGAAGGCGATCAGGCACACATCGTCGATCGCCGTATCGCAGGCCTGGAAACGGGCCGGCTTGGCCGCGGCCAGCGTGTCCAGGCTTTCCTCGCCGTTTTCATTGAAATAGCGCACCTGCTTCAGTTCGGGGCAGAAGTCGGCGTGGCGCGCATCCAGGCAGCGCTCGACCTCGTCGGCCAGCCGCGCGTCGCACAGCACCGCCTGTATCTGCGCCTTCTGGATAATCGGCTTGAGCTCGGAAGAACGCAGCAGCGGCATGGTGGGAACCGTCACCAGCCCCGCCTTGACCGCCGCCAGCCACGAGGCTGCCATCATCACGTTGTTCGGGCCGCGCAGCAGCACGCGATTGCCGGGCACCAGCCCCATGTCTTCGGCCAGCACGTGCGCGATGCGGTTGGTCAGTTCCATCAGCTGCAGATAGCTCATGCTGCGCTTCTCGCCGCCCTCGCGCCAGTGCAGCGCCGCGCGCTCGCCCTGGCCGCGCGCCACGATGGCATCGACCAGCTCCACCGCGCAGTTCAGCCGCGCCGCATACGCCACATCCGGGTTGCCTTCCAGCAGCAGCTCGGGCCATTCCTCCAGCGGCGGCAGGTGGTCGCGGGCAAATGTGTCTTTATGGGCCGATACTTCCATGTTCATCTCCTTGACTGTCCAGCCACCCCGATGCCCGCGGGCCAGGGCCTGTGCATATGGGCCCGCCGCACGGCAAGAGCGGCAACTCTTGCTTATTCCCGCCCGCCGGCCTCAGCCGGCGGCGGCCTCTTTAAGCAGCTCGCGCGCGATGATCAGCTTCTGCACTTCGGTCGCACCTTCATAGATGCGCAGCGCGCGGATCTCGCGGTACAGCTTTTCGACCGGCGCACCGCTGACCACGCCCGCGCCGCCGTACATCTGCAGCGCCCGGTCTATGACCCGCTGGGCCGATTCGGTGGCCGCCATCTTGGCCATCGCCGCCTCGCGCGTGGTGCGCACGCCCTTGACGTCGCGCAGCCAGGCCGCGCGGTACGTAAGCAGCGCCGCCGCGTCGATTTCGGTGGCCATCTCGCCCAGCGCCGCCTGGGTCAGCTGCAGGTCGCCCAGGGTCTGGCCGAACATGCGGCGCGAACGTGCCCGCGCCAGCCCTTCGGCCAGGGCACGGCGGGCAAAGCCCAGCGCCGCGGCCGCGACCGAAGCGCGGAAGATATCCAGCGTCATCATGGCGATCTTGAAGCCCTGGCCCGGCTCGCCAAGGCGATGCGTGAGCGGCACCCGGCAGTTCTCGAAGCGCAGCGTGGCCAGCGGATGCGGCGCGATGACGTCGATGCGCTCGGAAATGGACAGGCCCGGCGTGCCGGCGTCGACCACGAAGGCGCTGATGCCGCGCGCCCCGGGCGCCTCGCCGGTGCGCGCGAACACGCAATAGAAATCGGCAATGCCGCCGTTGGAGATCCAGGTCTTGCTGCCGTCCAGCACATAGCTGTCGCCGTCCCGGCGCGCGGCGCAGCTCATGGCCGCCACGTCAGAACCCGCCTCGGGTTCCGACAACGCGAATGCCGCGATTGCCTCGCCGCTGGCGACCTTGGGCAGGTACGCCAGGCGCAGCGCGTCGCTGCCGGCGATGGAAATGGCGCCGCTGCCTAGGCCCTGCATGGCGAAGGCGAAATCGGCCAGGCCGTCGTGGCTGGCCAGGGTCTCGCGCATGATACACAGGGCGCGCGAATCGATGGCCGGCCAGCGGCCGCCCCAGCTGCCTTCGGGGCCCAGCGGCACGGCCACCCGCAGCCAGCCGGCCGCGCCCAGCCGCGCCACCAGATCGCGGCAGGCCGCGTCGGTGTCATGGTGGTCGACCGCGGCCAGGGTGCCGGCGCACCAGGCCCGCAGCTCGTGCGCCAGCTCGTGGTGGCGCGCGTCGAAGAATGGCCATTGCAGCCAGCTGTCGTCGATGCTCATTTCAATCGCCCTGGAAAGCGGGTTTCTGCTTGGCCACGAAGGCCTCGTAGGCGCGGCGGAAGTCCTTGGTCTGCATGCAGATGGCCTGCGCCTCGGCCTCGGCCTCGATAGCCTCCTCGACGCTCATGGACCATTCCTGCAGCAGCAGCTTCTTGGTGACGCCATGCGCGAAGGTGGGGCCGTCGGCCAGGCGCCGCGCCAGTTCCTGCGCCGCGCCCAGCACCGCGCCGCCGTCGTGCAGGCTGTTGAAGAAGCCCCAGGCCAGCCCTTCGTCGGCGCTCATGGCGCGGCCGGTGTACAGCAGCTCCGAGGCGCGGCCCTGCCCTATCATGCGCGGCAGCAGCGTGCAGGCGCCCATGTCGGCGCCGGCCAGGCCCACGCGCGTGAAGAGGAAAGCCGTGCGCGCCTGCGGGGTACCCAGGCGCATGTCGGACGCCAGCGCCACCATGGCGCCGGCGCCGGCGCAGATGCCGTCGACGGCAGACACGATAGGCTGCGGGCACAGCCGCATGGCCTTGACCAGGTCGCCCGTCATGCGGGTGAAGTCGAGCAGCTCGGGCATGCTCATGCGGGTCAGCGGCCCGATGATCTCGTGCACGTCGCCGCCCGAGCAGAAGTTGCCGCCGGCCCCGGTGACCACGACGGTCTTGATGTCGGTGGCATAGACCAGCCCACGAAACAGGTCGCGCAGTTCCGCATAGGAATCGAAGGTAAGCGGGTTCTTGCGCTCGGGGCGGTTCAGGGTGATGGTGGCGACCTTGGCGTCGGCCGACACTTCCCAGAGAAAATTGCGGGCTTCATAGCCGGCATACGGCCGCTTGTGATGCGCCATGGTGTGTACGACTTGTTCCATGTGTGGACTCCTGTGCGTTATGGGCCGGTTCGCTGGGAACCCGGCGCCGATGATCTTGTTGCCGAATACCGCCTGGCTACCGCGCGATTCCGGCGCCGGCTGCCGCAGGGCCGTCGGCGGCAAGCTGCGCGTGCCTAGCCGGCCGCGCCTGGCCGGCCGCGCCTAGCCGGACATGACTTCGCCCCCGTCGACGGGGATGGACTGCCCATTGACTGCGCCGGCCTGCGGCAGGCACAGCCACTGCACCGCGCAGGCCACCTCTTCGGGCTGCACCAGCCGGCCTTGCGGATTGCGCTCGGCCAGCTTGGCGCGCGCCTGCTCGGGACTCATGCCGGTCTTGTCGCTGATGTTGGAGACAGCCTCGCGCACGATGTCGGTTTCGGTATAGCCCGGACAGACTGCATTCACGGTCACGCCCTTGCCGGCGGCTTCCAGCGCGACCGAGCGCGTCAGACCCACCACCGCATGCTTGGCCGCACAGTAAGCGCTGACATAGGCATAGCCGACCAGGCCGGCCGTACTGGCCACGTTGACGATGCGCCCCCACTGTCGCTGCAGCATGCCGGGCAGCGCCGCCTGCATGCAATGGAAGGTGCCGGTGAGATTGACGGCCAGCATCTGCTGCCACTGCTCTTCGCTGAGGCGGTCGAAACGCTGGCTGACCGCCTGGCCGGCATTGTTGACCAGGATGTCCACGGGGCCGAAGTGCTGCGCGGCCGAGGCGAACGCGGCGTCTACATCTTGCCGGCGTGCCACGTCGGCGCTGGCGGCATACACCTCGCCGAGTTCCGCCAAGGCCGCCGCGGCCTGCTGCAGGGAGTGCTGCGAGCGACCTAGCAAGGTCACGCGCGCGCCCTGCGCCAGCAGCGCACGCGCGACTTCATACCCTATGCCGCGCGACGCGCCGGTGACCAGCGCGTGGCGCCCCTGCAGGGCCAGGCCGGCCGGCCCGCCATCGCGACGCGGCGCGGCACCCGCGCCGGAAGCGGCGTCAGCAGCCACGCTCATTTGCCCACCTGCTGGGCATAGGCCGCGGCGCGCTCGAAATTGGTCTCGAGCTGGCGCTTGGCCGGGAAGTATTGCTTGGGCCACGCCACGTCGGTATAGCCGATGCGTGCCGATTCGCGCAGCGTCCAGGCCGCGTCGGCCAGGTGCGGGCGGGCCAGGGCGCACAGGTCGGCGCGGCCCGAAGCGATGATGCTGTTGACGTGGTCGGCTTCGAAGATGGCGCCCACGGCAATCGTGGCCACGCCGGCCTCGTTGCGCACACGGTCGGCGAACGGCGTTTGATACATGCGCCCGTAGACCGGTTGTTCGGCCTTGCTGACCTGGCCCGACGAGCAGTCGACCAGATCGGCGCCGGCCTGCTTGAAGCGGCGGGCGATCTCGATGGCGTCGTCGGCCGTGATGCCGCCCTCGACCCAGTCGTGGGCCGAGATGCGCACCGACATGGGCAGGTCTTCGGGCCAGGCCGCGCGCACCGCGTGGAAGACTTCCAGCGGATAGCGCAGGCGGTTTTCCAGCGAGCCGCCGTATTCGTCGCCGCGCTGGTTGGTCAGGGGCGAGATGAAGCTGGACAGCAGGTAGCCGTGGGCGCAGTGCAGCTCGAGCCAATCGAAGCCGGCCTCGTGGGCGCGCCGCGCCGCGGCCACGAACTGGTCGCGCACCTCGTCCATTTGTGCGCGCGTCATTGCCTGCGGCACCTGCGACACGCCTTCTATATAGGGTATGGACGAGGCCGATACCAGCGGCCAGTTGCCTTCGGACAAGGGCAGGTCGGTGCCTTCCCAGCTGACGCGCGTGGATCCCTTGCGCCCGGCGTGGCCCAGCTGCATGCCGATGCGGGCGCTGCTGTTGCCGTGCACGAAATCGACGATGCGCTTGAAGGCGTGCATTTGTTCGTCGTTCCACATGCCGGGGCAGCCCGGGGTGATGCGCGCCTCGGGCGAGACGCAGGTCATTTCGACCATGACCAGGCCGGCGCCGCCCATGGCGCGCGCGCCCAGGTGCACCAGGTGGAAGTCGCCCGGCACGCCGTCCACGCTGGAATACATGGCCATGGGCGAGACCATTACGCGGTTCTTCAGGGTTACGCCGCGCACGGTATAGGGCAGATGCATGGGCGGCACCGCCTGGTCGTGCGTATCGACGCCGGCCTTGCCGGCCATCCAACGCTCGTAGCCTTCCAGCCAGCCCGCATCGCGCAGCCGCAGGTTTTCGTGCGAAATGCGCTGCGAGCGGGTCAGCAGCGAATAGGCGAACTGCTCGGGCTCGAGGGCAGCATAGCGCTCGACATTCTCGAACCACTCGGTGGAGTTGCGCGCCGCGTTCTGGATCTTCAGCACTTCGACGCTGCGCACCTCTTCATAGTGATGTAGGGCGGCTTCCAGGTCGCTGGGATGGGCGCGGATGGAGCGGTCGAGTTCGATGGCGTCTTCCAGCGCCAGCTTGGTGCCCGAGCCGATGGAGAAATGCGCGGTATGCGCCGCGTCGCCCATCAGCACCACGGGTACCGTGCGCCCTCCGGGCAGCGCCTGGCGGTGCACCCAGGTGTTGCAGATGACCCGCGGGAAGCGGATCCAGATGGCCGAGCCGCGCAGGTGCGTGGCGTTGGAAACCAGCGGATTACCGTCCAGCCAGGGGGCGAACAACTGCTCGCAATAAGCGATGCCGTCTTCCTGGCTCATGGTGTCCAGCCCGGCGGCCTTCCAGGTGGAATCCAGGGTTTCGACGATGAAGGTCGACATGCCAGGCTCGAACTGGTAGGCGTGGGCCTGGAACCAGCCGTGCTCGGTCTGCACGAAAGCGAAGGTGAAGGCGTCGAAGGTCTTGCGCGTGCCGAGCCAGACGAAGCGGCACTGGCGCGTGTCGATGTCGGGCTTGAAGGTATCGGCGTAGCGCGTGCGTACGCGGCTGTTCAGGCCGTCGGAGGCGATTACCAGGTCGGCCTGGTATTGCTCGGCCAGGGCCTGGTCGTCGGTGACATCGGTTTCGAATACCAGCTTCACGCCCAGTTGTTCGCAGCGGGCCTGCAGGATGTTCAGCAGCTTCTTGCGGCCGATGCCGATGAAGCCGTGGCCGCCGCTGCGCACGCTGCGGCCGCGGTAATTGATTTCGATGTCGTCCCAGTGGTTGAAGGCGGCGCTGATCTCTTCGGCCGACACGGGGTCGGCCTGGCGCAGATTATCGAGCGTGGCATCGGAGAACACTACGCCCCAGCCGAAAGTGTCATAGGGGCGGTTGCGCTCGACCACGGTGACATCGCGGCTCGGATCCCCCAGCTTCATCAGCAGACCGAAATACAGGCCCGCGGGGCCTCCACCTATGCACAAGACTTTCATGTCGATGATCTCCGGGCGCGGCGCCGGCATCCAGGAACCGGCAGGCGGCGGACGCCATGCCGGGCCGTCCGTCAAAATACTTTAGGTTTAAACTATATCGCTAACAAACGAAGCTGGCAAGTGGTATTTGCGATCATGATCGGGATCGGCCGCCCTGCCGCCGTCACCCCGCTCCGGCAGCCCGGGCTTCGGGCCATCGGGGCCGCCTCCCTTCCGTGCATCGAGCGCGGCGGCGCGGCCGAGGGCCGCGGACTTAGCCGGCCAGGCCGTTCAGCGTCTGCAGCAGCGTGGCGCGCGACTGGCCTATGACGGCGCCGCGCCAGTCGTCGTGGTTGGGGTAGAAGGTATCCCGGTGCACCGCCTTCAATTGCCGGCGCAGTTCGGGGTCGGCCTGCGGATGGCTTTCCAGCCAGCGGTCGCTGCGCAGCGCCATGAACACTTCCGGCAGCGGCCGCGTGCCGTATTCCAGGGCCAGGAAAGTGCGCTGCGGCACATCGCCGCACTCTTCCAGCATGGCCTGCACCAGCGTACCGGCAATGTCCACCGTGCTGGACTCGGCGCCGAAGATGGGCACCAAGTCGCGGCCCCACCACTGCAGCGCCCGCTCGTAGTCAGCGCCCGGCGGCTGCACGAAGATTTTCTCGGCGTGGCCGTAGGGCCCCAGGCCGGTGTGATAGTCGATCCAGGCCACACGCTCGCGGCCGCTGCCGTATTCGCGGCAGATCCGGCGCAGCACGAGATTGCTCCAGGACGGCGCCACGCCGCCGTAGAACAGGCCGTCGGCGTGCGTGTGTTGGCCTTTCATCACGGCCTCGCCGTAGGCGCGCTCGCCGCGCGTGCGGATGAAGTCCTGGATGGCCGCCTCGTTGTCCGGGCCCGGCGGCCACGCCTCGGGCAGCAGCAGCGGATGCAGATCGGCGTAGTGGGCGTTTACCGGCAGGGGCTTGGTGTAATCGCAGAAATTGCGGTTCAGGTCGATATTGTCTTCGTTGGTGCGATGGCCGTAGGAAAAGCCGTAGGGGTTCAGGGCATGCACCAGCAGTATGCCTATGCCGGCCGCGGCGGCCTTGTGCAGCAGCGGCTCGTCGTGCATCAGGGCAATCTGGCAGCCCGAGCCGCAATAGCCTTCGGCCCCGTGCGTGCCCGAACTGAGCATCAGCAGCGCGCGGGCGTCGTCCGGCCCGGCGTAGGCAGTGTCTATGGCCAGCGCTTCACCGTCCACGCCCGGGCCGACGGGGTTGACCTCGCTGCGCACGGTGTAGCCACGGGTGTGCGCGGCGGCCAGGAATGACTGCCGGGCTTCGGCATACGAGGCGGAAAAGAATTTCTCGAACATGGCAGGAGCATCCCTCGGAAAGCGTGCTTGTGTTGTTGGCGGACAAACCACCCGGCCGATGGAAAGCCGAGCGGGCTTTACAGCGGTTTTGTATGGTTCGCGGCTCAGGGCTTGTGGTTTAGGATTAAAAAGTGTTTGCCTTTACAATTCAAGCTGTTTTCATAATGACGTGCTGCACGGCGCGCCGGCGGCCGCGGCCGTGGCGCCATTGCGGCACTCTTTTTAGCGTGAGCCGGCCCTGACCATGAGCGATATCCAAGCAAGCGCCGAGCAGCACATGCCCGACCTGGAAAGCCGGACTGTGCCGGAAGACCACCACGATCTGCGCCTCTGGCTGCGGCTGCTGACCTGCTGCAACCTGATCGAGGGCGAGATCCGCAGCCGGCTGCGCGTCGAATACGAAACCACCCTGCCGCGCTTCGACCTCATGGCGCAACTGCTGCGCGAACCGGCCGGCATGAAAATGAGCGAGCTGTCGCGCCACATGATGGTCACCAACGGCAACATCACCGGCATCACCGACCAGCTCGAGAAAGAAGGCATGGTCGAGCGCATCAAGGTGGCGACCGACAGGCGCAGCTCGCTGATCCGCCTCACCGCGCGCGGCAAGCGTGTGTTCCGCAAGATGGCCCAGTCGCACGAGCAATGGATACGCGAAATGCTGGGCGGGCTGTCCGAGAAAAGCCGCGACGCCCTGTACGAGGCGCTGGGCGAACTGAAGCTGCTCAACCAGCCGCGCCGCAACGCCAAACCCTGAACCAAACCCCCACACACAACCCACCGTCGAGCACAGCGTCATGGCCGTCAATCTGCACATCCCCTCCGAATCCGAGATCTTCCCCGTCGCCGGCGTGGAGATCGGCATTGCCGAAGCAGGCATACGCAAGGCCGGACGGCGCGACCTGACAGTATTCCGCCTGGCCGAAGGCGCCTCGGTGGCGGGCGTATTCACCCGCAACCGCTTCCGCGCCGCGCCGGTGCAAGTTTGCGAAAGCCACCTGGCCGCCGGCCGCGGCGTGCGCGCCCTGGTGATCAACACCGGCAACGCCAACGCCGGCACCGGCGCGCCGGGCCTGGCCGCCGCGCAGGAAACCTGCGCCGCGCTGGCCGGCCTGCTGGGCATCGAAGCGCAGCAAGTGCTGCCCTTTTCCACCGGCGTCATTCTGGAACCCCTGCCGGTGCAGCGCCTTACCGCCGCGCTGCCGCAGGCAGTGGCCAACTTGGCGCCGGGCAACTGGTACGCTGCCGCCCACAGCATCATGACCACCGACACCCAGCCCAAGATCGTCTCGCGCAGGCTGGAACTGGACGGCACCACCGTCACCATCACCGGCATCAGCAAGGGCGCCGGCATGATCCGGCCCAATATGGCGACGATGCTGGGCTACCTGGCCACCGACGCCGGCATCGACACCGCGCTGCTGCGCCGCGCCGCCGGCGCGATCGCCGACCGTTCGTTCAACCGCATCACGGTCGACGGCGACACCTCGACCAACGACTCCTTCATCATCATGGCCACCGGGCGCTCGGGCCTGCGCATCGAATCCGAAAACGACCCGCGCTATGCCGCCCTGTACGCGGCCCTGGAATCGGCCGCGGCCGAGCTGGCGCAAAAAATCGTGCGCGACGCCGAAGGCGCCACCAAGTTCATGACCATACGCGTCGAAGAAGCCGCCAGCACCGAAGAAGCGCTCAAGGTGGCGTACTCGGTGGCCCAGTCGCCGCTGGTCAAGACCGCCTTCTATGCCTCCGACCCGAACCTGGGCCGCATCCTGGCCGCCATCGGCTATGCCGGCATAGCCGACCTGGACGTGGACGGCATCCGCCTCTGGCTGGGCGACGTACTGGTGGCCAGCCAGGGCGGCCGCCACCCCGACTACCGGGAAGAAGACGGCCAGCGGGTCATGAAAGAACCCGAAATCGTGGTGCGCATCGCCCTGGGCCGCGGCAATGTGGCCGACACCGTCTACACCTGCGACTTCTCGCACGAATACGTCAGCATCAACGCCGACTACCGATCCTGAGCCTGGGGCGGCTCAGCCCGCGCCCTACGGGTGCGGCCCATGCTGGCGTTGCCACTCAGGCCTGGGCAGACGGAATGCCCTCGATCGCCGGGGCCGAGCGCCGGGAACCCCGCCCCGCGGCGCCCGTGCACGCGGCGCGGGGCGCCCGCAACTATTTGACTTCAAAAACAAATTCACGCTATAGTAGCGAGCTTGGCATTTTGCCAAGGTAATTTTTTGAGGTATACCCCAAATGTATGCGGTCATAAAA
Source organism: Candidimonas nitroreducens (assembly GCF_002209565.1). Taxonomy (GTDB): domain Bacteria; phylum Pseudomonadota; class Gammaproteobacteria; order Burkholderiales; family Burkholderiaceae_B; genus Candidimonas; species Candidimonas nitroreducens. The sequence goes on along the minus strand of NZ_NJIH01000008.1, from coordinate 85,061 downwards.
ACCGGAGGCAAGCAGTATCGTGTTGCCGCCGGCCAAAAACTCAAGGTAGAACAGATACCGGCAGACATCGGGCAAGAAATCACGCTGGATCAGGTTCTCTCGGTAGGCGAAGGCGACCAACTCAAGATTGGTACGCCTTTGGTCGATGGGGCCTCGGTCAAGGCAACGGTTCTTGCGCAAGGCCGGCACGACAAGGTCAAGATCTTCAAGATGCGCCGTCGCAAGCATTACCAGAAGCACCAGGGCCATCGTCAGAACTACACCGAAATTCGCATCGAAGCCGTCACGGCCTAAGATCGAAGCACCGGTATTGCATAGCAGGAGCTAAACATGGCACAGAAAAAAGGCGGCGGCTCGACCCGCAACGGACGCGACTCGGAATCGAAGCGACTCGGCGTCAAGGCATACGGCGGCCAGCTGATTCCCGCCGGCTCGATCATCGTGCGCCAGCGCGGCACGCGCTTCCACGCCGGCACCAACGTCGGCATGGGCAAGGATCACACCCTGTACTCGCTGGTCGACGGCACGGTGCAGTTCGCGGTCAAGGGCGCGCTGAACAAGCATACGGTCTCGGTGGTCGCCGCCGAATAGGCGCGACGCGGCACGCGGCCGGCAGCCGCGTGCCCTGGGCCGACACAAAGGCCGCACGGAATTGCCTACAGAATCCCCACGCCGCAACATGCGGCGTGGGGATTCTGTTTTCCGCGCACGGATTCTGTTTTTTTGCAGAGCGGCCAGCGGGCTCTTGCGCCCCCGGCCCGGCCGCACACAGGCTACGCAGGCCGGTCAAGACCTTGCGATGGGCCCGCTTAGCGCTTACGCACCCGAAGCAGGGGCCACCGCGGCGCCCTGAATGCCATGACGCCGCAGGGCGTCCGCCACGAAGCCGCTGGCTTTCATTTCCTCAACGAAGGCGCCCAGCGCCGCCGCGGCCTCGGCGCCTCGGCTTTTGGGGCAGCCCATGGCCTGCCGGATGACCATGAAGCTGCCGGGCAGCATGCGCAAGCCGGGGACACGGGCCATATCGGCTTCCAATTGCTGTTTTACGCCGGCCGCGACATCTACGTTTTCGGACAGGAACGTATCCACCACGGCAGGCGAGGTAGGCGCACGCACGATGCTCGCATGCTTGAGTTCACGTGTCAGATACAGGTCGTACGCACTACCCTTGCCGACGGTGACGCGGATACCGTCGCGGTCGACGGCCTCCAGATCATGCAAGGGCGAGGCCTGGCGAACCAGGTAAGCGCCTTCGATCAGCACGTAGGCGTCGGTGAAAGTGATGCCCTTGCCGCGCACGGGGTCGATGGCAAAAAAGCCGATGTCGGCCTGTTCGGCCGTCACCGCTTCGACGGACTTGCCGGCACTGTCCCAGACGACCAGATCCAGCTCGGCGCCCAGCCGCTCGGCGAAGGCATGCGCCAGATCGATAGACACGCCCATGGGCGCGCCAGAGGCCGGATCACGGCGGGCAAGGATGGGATTGCCCACGTTGATGGAGGCGCGCAGGCGGCCGGTGGGCGTGAAAGCATTAATAATCTTGGAATCGAGCGTCATATTGAGATCCAGATATGCGGTCAGGCACTGTAGCGCGCGGTCTGGCCCGCACAACACAGATCGATGACCGCAGGTTCCAGGGTTTCGCCAAACCAGGCGTTCATGGCAGCCTTGCGTTCGGCGACGTAAACGGGCTGCCCAGCGGCGTCCAGGCGCATGCAAACATCGTGCCCCGGCACCAACAGGGTGTCGGGCTCCCGGCGCCACCATTGCCAGATCAGATCCAGGCTGGCGCGGCTGGCCTGAGCATCATAAGTGTCGTTCACCATTCCGGACAATAGCTCTGCGCGATTCTTCGCCGCATCCCCGGTAAATAGTACCGGCTTTTCAGTGGCCGTCACATAAAACAGCAAATGGCCCGGGGTATGGCCAGGCGCGGCTATGGCCGTGAAACCAGGCAGGAACTCCTGGCCATCGGCCACTCGCCGTACGCGCGGCGACACATCCAATTCACGCACATACAGCTCTGGCAGAGGGTTGAAACCCGCCGGCTGCGCAGCCGCCCATGCCAGTTCGCGGCCGCCTATCCATATCACCGCATTTGGAAAAAGCGTGAAATTGACCGCATGATCGTAATGGGCATGGGTAAGCACGACATCCGTGACATCGGCGGGCTCGACCTGCAGGTCGCGCAGCTGTTGCCTTAGCAGATGCCGCACCCCGAAGGCGCCCACGTCGACCAGAATATTGGAGCCCTCTCCGCGCAGCAGGGTGGTAGTGCTCCAGCCCAGGCCGCCGTGGCAGATGGCGCGTCCGGGGTAGCCTTGAATCAACACATCCGTCTTCAGCACGCACCTACTCCAGATTGACGTTGGCCTGCCGCAGCAAAGTGCGGAAACGCGCAAGATCGCTGCGCAACAGGGCGGCGAATGCCTCGGGGGTGCCGGCCACGATCTCGTTGCCGCCCTCGTCGGCCAGTTTTTTTACCACATCCGGCTGACGGGCCGCCTCGACCACCTCTTTGTGCAGCCGCGCAATGATGTCGGGCGGTGTCCGCGCCGGAGCCAGCAAGCCCTGGAATTGGGTGACATTGAACCCCTTGTAGCCCAGTTCGTCCATGGTGGGCAGGTTCGGCAGCGCACTGCTGCGCTGAGGGCCCGACACGGCAAAAGCACGCAGGCGTCCGGCAGCGATGTGCGGCGCCGAAGTCGCAATAGTGTCAAAGTCGAATGACAGCTGGCCACTCAAGGTATCGGTCAAAGCCTGCGCATTGCCCTTGTAGGGCACATGTGTCAATTGAGTATGTGTCATTACACCCAGCAGCGCGCCCGCCAGGTGGCCGCCAGATCCGACTCCCGCCGATCCATAGGTCAACTCGCCGGGCTTGGCGCGGGCCTGGGCCACCAATTCATCAACGCTATGAATGGGCGAGCCATGGCGCACGACCAGCGCATACTGATAGCTGGTGATTTGGCTGACGGGAGCCAGGTCGGTCAGAGGATCATAGGGAACCGATTTGTACAGCGATGGATTTACGACCAATGGGCCGCTGGCATCGAGTAGCAGGGTGTAGCCATCGGGGGCGGCCTTGACTACGTAGTCGGTGCCTATCATGCCATTGGCGCCAGGCTTGTTTTCGACGACCACCGGCACTTTCATGCTGATCGACATTTTCTGCGCGATGACGCGCGCGGTGATGTCGGCATTGCCTCCGGCTAAATAAGGGACTATTACGCGTATGGGCCGATCGGGATATGTGCCCGCCAGCGCAATCCGGCCCGCGGACGCCAGCAAGCATGCAACAACTAATGCGCAGATACGTTTCATGGCTGTACTCCTCTCTGGATAATGGTGTGCGTCGTACTGCTTTTTCAATGGGATGCTTTATGCTTGCGCCTGGGCGGCATACCGCTGCAACAAGGCCAAGACTGCCGGATCGACCTCGATGCCTTCGCGCTGCTGGCGCGCCATCTTGGCCAACTCGATTTCTCCGGGCACGATGACGGGGCGGGACGGATCCGCGGCCGGGCTGTCGTGCAGAATGGCCGCGAAGTCGGTCATGCGCTCGGCCAGCCATGCGGCCGACCCCAGCCGAGCCGTATCGATCAGAACGAAGAAATGCCCCAGATCCTGCGCCTGATCCGGCGCATCCACCCACGACTTCACATGGGTCAGATACGCCGCATTGGACAAGAGGCCGGCAAACAGGTCGACCATCAGGGCAAGCCCATAGCCTTTGTGCCCGCCGACGGGCAGCAAGAACCCGCCTAGCGCCGCGGCGGCATCCGTGGTCGGCCGTCCCTTGCTGTCAGTAGCCCAGGTGTCCGGAATCGCCTCGCCACACTTGAGCGCGTTACGGATCTTGGCACGCGCCACTACGCTCATGGCCATGTCCAGCAGGAAGGGCTGGCCGCCTGGATTCGGTACGCCAAAACCCAAGGGACTGTTGCCCAGCCGCGCGTCGCTGCCGCCCCACGGAGCGATCGTGGTGGTGGCGTTGCTGCCTATGATGCTGGCAAAGCCGCGCTGCGCCGCGAAATACGCATAGGGCGAAACGGGCCCGAAATGATTGCTCTGCCTGGCAAAGGCTACGCCCACGCCGCACTCCCGGGCCGCATCCATGGCTGCACGCAGGGCACTCATGCCGACAAGCGGGCCTATGCCATTGCCGCCGTCCACCAGCCGTATGGCGGGCGCAGGGTGTCGCACCGTAACGCTGGCGTGCGCCTGTATGCCGGCCACCAGCAAACGCTCGCCGTATGACTCGATACGGCTCAAGCCATGCGTGTTTATGCCGAACAAGTCGGCTTGTACCAGTACGCGCGCAACGTCGCCGGCGTGCTCCTCGGGCAAGCCCAGGCCGACAAAAGCCCTTTTGCCCAAGTCCAGCAATTCAGCCTCGCCAAACGTGCGAGCGCGATTCAAAGTCGTGTTCATACCTACCCTATTGATCAGAAAGCCGATTCACTGCGCGCCGAGCTTGGCCTGTCGCACGACTTCACCCCAGCGCACGCGCTCGGATTGAATGAAAGCGGCGAATTTTTCAGGCCCCCATCCCATCGGCTCGCTCGAATCGTGCTTGAGACGTTCGCTGACCGACTGCGAGTTCAAGGCCGCCAATGCATCCTTTTCCAGCCGGGCAATGATTTGCGGCGGCGTGCCTCGCGGGGCCATCAGGCCGAACCACTGAGAACTTTCAAAGCCGGGATAGCCTTGCTCGGCGACGGTGGGCACATCGGGGAGGGCCGCCAGGCGATGCGCGGAGCCCACCGCGATAATGCGGATGCTTCCCGCCTGCGCGTGCGGCAACAGGCCAGGCGTACCGGCCGAGGCCGCGTCGATATTGCCGGCCAGCAGATCGGTGATCTGTGCGCCGGTGCCCTTGTAAGGTACGTGCACGACGTCGATGCCCGTGGCGGTCTTGAGCATTTCGAATGCCAGATGGCCGGCGCTGCCATTGCCGGCCGACCCATAGTTCAGTACGCCGGGTTTGGATTTGGCCAAGGCGACGAACGACGACAAGTCGTGGGCCGGCACCTTCTTGCCCACCGCGAAGATCATCGGAACCTTGGCCAATAGAACGATCGGCGCGAAATCGCGCTGCGGGTCATAGGGAAGATTACGCATCATGGCCGGGTTGACCGCCAGCGTACCCACATGGCCCAGCAACAGGGTGTAGCCGTCAGGCTCCGCCCGAGCTGCCTCCTGCGTTGCGATGATGCCCTGGCCGCCGCCCTTATTGATGACGACTACCGGCTGCCCCAGGGTACGCGACATCTCGGCCGCTATCGCACGTGCAATCACATCCGAACTGCCGCCTGGCCCATAAGGCACCAGCAGGTGCACGGGCCTCTCGGGCGACCACTCGGCCGCCGCTGCCATGGGCGAGCCGAAAGCCAGAACGAACGTGCTGGTCGCGATGGCCGCCAATGCAGTGGAACGCCGCAGGAATCGTTGCAGGAAACTCATTTATCCACCTCCTCTTTTAGTCCGGATCATGTCTGTATATTTCATCTGGCTGCGATGATACGTAAGCCCTAATGCAGTGTAAAATGCAAAAATTAGATCTATTTTTGATTAAAACGCATGAATTTCGATTTGGGCGATTTACGCGCCTTTCTGGCGGTTGCCGATCTCGGGAGTTTTCGTGCTGCGTCCGAAGCCCTGCACCTGTCCCAGTCGGCGCTGTCGCGCCGTACCGACAAGCTGGAGCAGGCACTGGGAGTCAAACTGTTCTCCCGCACCACACGCAGGATCGAGCTCACCACTGTGGGGCGCGGGTTCGTGCCGCGCGCACGCAATGTGCTCAACGAGCTGGAAAACGCGCTCATCGGCATACAAGACGTAGCCGAGCGCATGTCGGGAACGGTCACCATCGCCTGCGTGCCATCGGCCGTGGCGTACTTTCTACCGGCGGTGATACGCGAATTCCATAGTCAATACCCGCGCATCCGGATACGCATCATCGACGAATCGTCGTCAGTGGCGCTGACGGCGGTGGCAAGCGGGGACGCCGACTTCGGACTGACCTATATCGGCACCCACGATTCCGACATTGAATTCCATCCCCTGCTGGAAGAGCCGTTCGTACTGGCCGTCTGTGCCGACCACCCGCTGGCCGGGCGTCGCGAAGTCGCCTGGCGCGACCTGATGGCCCATGAATACATCAGCCTGGCTCACGGCAGCGGCAACCGCTTCCTGATCGACCAGGCGCTCGCCCAAAGCACCGAACGGCCACGCTGGTTTTGCGAGGTAAAGCACGTGCCTGCGCTAGTAAGCATGGTGGAAGCCGGGCTGGGCGTAGGGGTAGTGCCCCGATTGGCCATGCCCCCGGTCGGGCATACGGCTCTGGTCAGCGTCCCCTTGAAAAAACCTGTGATCAGCCGCACCCTCGGGCTGATTCACCGCCGCAACCGGGAACTCGGCACCGTGGCGCGCCTGCTGTACGACATAATTGTGCGCACCCGGGGAAGCCGCTGAACGGCGTCTCGCTTACCCATCTGCAAGCCGGCATACAATATGGCTCGCACACTTATTACACCACTATGAAATTTGTCGACGAAGCCACCATCGAAGTCATTGCCGGCAAGGGCGGCAATGGCGTGGCGAGTTTTCGCCGCGAGAAATTCATCCCCAAGGGCGGCCCGGACGGCGGCGACGGCGGGCGCGGCGGCAGCATATACGCCATCGCCGACCGCAACATCAACACGCTCATCGATTTCCGCTACGCCCGCCTGCACCGCGCCCGCAACGGCGAGAACGGCAGGGGCTCCGACCAGTACGGCGCGGCGGCGCCCGACATCACGCTGCGCGTGCCGGTGGGCACCGTGATCCACGACGCCGACAGCGGCGAGCAGCTGTTCGACCTGAACCGCCACGGCGAGCGCGTCACGCTGGCCGCCGGCGGCGCCGGCGGCATGGGCAACATCCATTTCAAGTCCAGCGTCAACCGCGCGCCGCGCCAGTGGACGCCGGGGCGCGAAGGCGAACAGCGCCGCCTGCGGCTGGAACTCAAGGTGCTGGCCGACGTCGGCCTGCTGGGCCTGCCCAATGCCGGCAAGTCCACGCTGATCAGCAAAATTTCCAACGCCCGGCCCAAGATCGCCGACTACCCTTTCACTACGCTGCATCCCAATCTGGGCGTGGTGCGCACCTCGGCCTCGCGCAGCTTCGTGGTGGCCGACATTCCCGGCCTGATCGAAGGCGCCTCCGAAGGCGCCGGGCTGGGCCATCTGTTCCTGCGCCACTTGTCGCGCACGCGCGTACTGCTGCACCTGGTCGACGTCTCGACGCCTGACCCCGATTGCGATCCGGTCGAACAGGCCGCCGCCGACGCCCGCGCCATTGTCGAGGAACTGCGCCTGTACGACGCCGAGCTTTACGCCAAACCGCGCTGGCTGGTGCTGAACAAGCTGGACATGGTGGCCGACCCCGAAGACGTCACGCGCCGCCTGTGCCAGGCGCTCGACTGGAACGGGCCGGTATTCGGCATTTCGGCACTCGACGGCACCGGCACCCGCGAACTGGTGTGGCGCCTGCAGGACTGGCTCGACGAACAACGCCAGCAGGCCCAGCGCGCCCAGGATCAGGCCGACGGCACCTATGTCCCCGAAGACCCGCGCTTCGATGCGGCCCGCGGCCCCGGGCCCGGGCCCGGCGACGATGCCGACGCCGGGCAGCGCGACCCCGGGCGCGCGCCCCCGTCCACCGACAACTGAAGGTACGGCGCCCATGGCGGCGCCGCCCCGGCAATCCCATAGTTTCCCGCAGTTCCCGTCACCGCAGTTCCCGTTACACAACCGCCAGGCTTCCAGCGCCGCAGACACCCATGCCCACCTCTACCGCCCCTGTCTCCGTTGTCGCCAAGGCCAAGCGCCTGGTCGCCAAGGTCGGCTCCACGCTCGTCACCAACGAAGGCAAGGGCATAGATCTGGCGGCGGTCGGGCAGTGGGCCCAGCAGATCGCGGCGCTGCATGCCCAGGGGCGCCAGGTGGTGCTGGTATCCAGCGGCGCGATTGCCGAAGGCATGGCGCGGCTGGGCTGGGCGCGGCGCCCGCAAACTATGAACGAGCTGCAGGCGGCAGCCGCAGTCGGGCAGATGGGCCTGGCTCAGGCCTACGAGGCGGCCTTCGCCAAGCACGACATACGCACCGCGCAAATCCTGCTGACGCACGAAGACCTGGCCGACCGGCACCGCTACCTGAATGCGCGCAGCACGCTTTACACCCTGCTGGGGCTGGGCGTGGTGCCCATCGTCAACGAGAACGACACCGTGGTCACCGACGAGATCCGCCTGGGCGACAACGACACCCTGGGCGCGCTGGTCACCAATCTTATCGAAGCCGACGCGCTGGTCATTCTTACCGACCAGCGCGGCCTGTACAGCGCCGATCCGCGCAAGCATCCGGATGCCCGCTTCATCGACGTGGCGCAGGCCGGCGACCCGGCGCTGGAAGCCATGGCCGGCGGCGCCGGCAGCGGCATCGGCACCGGCGGCATGATCACCAAGGTGCTGGCCGCCAAGCGCGCGGCCAACAGCGGCGGCCATACGGTGATCGCCTCGGGGCGCGAGCCCGACGTGCTGCTGCGCCTGGCGGGCGGCGAACAGATAGGCAGCGAATTGCGCGCCCAGCTGCCGGTGCGCTCGGCGCGCAAGCGCTGGCTGGCCAACCACCTGCGCCTGCGCGGCCGCGTCACGCTCGATCCGGGCGCGGTGCGCGCCATTACGCAAGAGCACAAGAGCCTGCTGCCGATCGGCGTGGTCGAGGTAGAAGGCGAGTTCGAACGCGGCGACGTGGTGGCCTGCGTCGACCAGCACGGCGTCGAATGCGGCCGCGGCCTGATCAATTATTCAGCCAACGACACGCGCCGCATCCTGCGCCAGCCCAGCAGCCGCATTCCCAAGATACTGGGCAGCATGTCCGACGAAGAGCTGATGCACCGCGACAACATGGTATTTGCGCGGCCGTCCGCGTCGGCCCGCAAGGCCGCCTCGTAGCGGCGGGCGCATCCCTGCCGCTACGGCGCACGCCTCATGCGAATTCGCGATCAAAACGGCAACCGCGTTGAGAGAACAAGGCGCGAAGCCGCAGGCAGTACAAGTAGTACGGCAACGCTGTTGTCGTTTTGATCGCGAATTCGTATCAGGCGTGCAGCCGCTGGCCATCCAGCCTCGCGCCGGCGCCGTGCGCCAGTTCCCGGGGCACGAAATGCTCGCGCGCCGGCAGGCTGGCGAGCCGTTCCTGCAGGAACTCGATGAAGACACGCACCTTGGCGGGCATCAGCCGCGAAGGGAACAACGCCATCAGCGGCATGGGCCGCAGTTGCCAATCGGGCAGCACTCTTTGCAGGAGCTCGCCGCCGTCCGCCTCGATGGGACAATAGATGGGCAGCGGAGCAATGCCTACGCCCTGCACCGCCAGGCGCTGCAGCATGCCCATATTGTTGATGGACAGCCGGCCCGACACCGTGACTTCCTCGGTCTGCTTGCCGGACGCCAGAACCCAGGTCGAGCTGCGGCGGTTGCCGTGCGTGCGCAGGCATTGGTGGCGCGGCAGCTCTGCCGGCAGCACCGGGCTGCCGTGGCTGGCCAGGTATTCCGACGATGCATACAGGCCCATCGCCATATCGGCGATGCGGCGCGATATCACGCCCGAATCGGGCTGCACGCCGAAGCGCAGCACCAGGTCGAAGGCGTCGGCCAGCAGGTCGACCTCGTGGGTGTTGAGGTCGATGTCGCATTCGATGTCGGGGTATTTTTCGCAAAAATCGCGGAATATGACCGGCATGAAGCTCAGCGAAAAGCTGACCGGCATGGATATGCGCAGGCGCCCCTTGGGCTGTTGAGCGACTTCCAGCAATTGTTCGTGGGCGATGCGCGCTTCGGCCACGACGTTCTGGCAGCGCTCGAAATACACCCCGCCCGCCTCGGTGAGTTCGATCTTGCGGGTGCTGCGATTGAGCAGGCGCACCCCCAGGCGGCGCTCGAGTTCGCTGATGCGCCGCGACAGCGTCGACACCGGCATGTCCAGCGCCTCGGCGGCACGGCTGAAATTCTTGCGCCTGGCCACTTCCACGAATAGGGCGATGTCGTCGAGGGAGGGTTCCATAGATTTTTCCAAAATTGCTTATAGTTTTTATTTTCAGCGCATTATACCCCTATTATTATTCCATTAACGGAAATATGTTTGTCACGAACTAGGGTTTTTACTAGGCCTAAAAAAGCACACACTGACTCCATCGAAAACAGCCTGATCCACGCGGACAGGCACGGCAAGACAAGAAGCCGCTGAATTCTTGATGTAGATAGATGGAGTTTGATATGAAAGCCCTCGCAAGTGCCCTGATGATTTCCGCTACCCTGATTGCCGGCGCAGCGCAGGCAGCATCCGTGAACGACGCCCCCAAGACCCGCGCGCAAGTACAGGCCGAACTGGTCGCCGCCCAGGCTGCCGGCCAGATCCAGACCGGCGAATTCGCCGACTACCCGGTCGCCGTCCAGCAAGCCAGCACCACGAACCGCGCCCAAGTGCAGTCGGAGCTGGCTGCCGCCGAGGCTGCCGGCCAGATCGAAAGCGGTGAATTCGCCGACTATCCGCTGGCCGTTGCCTCGTCCGCACCCAGCCACGTGACCCGCGCCGAAGTCGAGGCCGAGTACACCAAGCTGGCGTCTGCCGGCCAACTGCCCCAAGTAGCGTTCTGATGTTTGCCGGCCTTTGAATGACTACGCGGCGCGGCAGTGCCGCCGTTTCAAAGGCCGGGCTGCTTTGCGGCTTCTCCCCGGTTTGCGCCCAGCACTTCCGGGTAAGCGGGCCGGCGCACAGCCGGACCCGCCCCGACCGGCCCACAAGGCCGGTTTTTCATTTCTGCGCCGGCACGAACAGAGTTTCTTTGACCTCTTCCATGACAATGCAGCTTTTGGTCTGCGTCACTCCCGGCAGGCGCAGCAGGATGTCGCCCAGCAGGCTGCGGTACTGGCCGATCTCGCGGATGCGCGCCTTGACCAGGTAATCGAAGTCGCCCGACACCAGATGGCATTCCTGTACTTGCGGTATGCACAGGATCTCGCGGCGGAAATCGTCGAAACTGCGATCCGACTTGCTGGACAAGGATATTTCCACGAACACCAGCAGCCCCGCGTCCAGCGCCGCGGGCGCGACACGCGCGTGATAGCCGGTGATGACGCCGTCGCGCTCGAGCCGCTTGACCCTTTCGGTGCAGGGCGTGACCGTCAGCCCCACCGCCTCGGCCAGGTCGGTCATGGACATGCGGCCGTCGCGCTGCAACAGGTCGAGTATGTGCCGATCCAGCTTGTCCAGCGTGTGCACCGGCTGGCGCTGTACCCTCATGGCAATGTCCCCATTTTTTGATGAGCAGAAAATAAGCCTGGAAATCTGCTTTTTTCATTAAAAAACACTGCACATTTTGCCTTAATATAATGAAAACACATAGTTTTCCGACTCGCGGACCATGAAAATCATCATCCTCGGCGCCGGAGTCATCGGCGTAAGCAGCGCATACTATCTGGCCGAGCAGGGCCACGAGGTTACCGTGCTGGAGCGCGAGCCCGGCCCGGCTTGCGAAACCAGTTTCGGCAACGCCGGCCAGGTTTCTTTCGGTTATTCCTCGCCCTGGGCCGCGCCGGGGGTGCCGTTCAAGGCCCTGAAATGGATGTTCGCCAAGCATCCGCCGCTCACTATCCGCCCCGACGGCACACTGTTCCAGCTGCGCTGGATGTACCAGATGTGGCGCAACTGCACCGCGGCGCGCTACGCCGTCAACAAAGAGCGGCTGCTGCGCATCTCGGAACACAGCCGGGAATGCCTGGCGCAATTGCGCGCCCGCACGGGCATCGAATACGAAGGCCGCCGGCAAGGCACCCTGCAGGTGTTCCGCACCCGGAAGCAGCTCGATGCCGCGGCACGCGACATCCGCGTGCTCGAAGAAGCCGGCATACGCTATGAACTGCTAAGCCGGCAAGAACTGCCGAACATCGAGCCGGCACTGGCCGCCAGCCTGCACAAGCTGGTCGGCGGTCTGCGCCTGCCCGATGACGAAACCGGCGACTGCCGGCTCTTCACCGGCCGGCTCGAGGCCCTGGCCCGCGCGCTGGGTGTGCAGTTCCGCTATGGCGTCACGGTCGACCGGCTGGAAAGCGCGGGCGGCGAAATCACCGGGGTGCGCTGCGCCGGCCAGCTCCTGCAGGCCGATGCCTATGTGGTGGCACTGGGCTCGTACTCCACGCCGCTGCTGCGCGGCCTGGTGCAGCTGCCGGTCTATCCGCTCAAGGGCTATTCCATCACCGTGCCGGTGGCCCGCGACGACGCCGCCCCCGTATCCACCCTGCTGGACGAAACCTACAAGATCGCCATCACGCGCTTCGACCAGCGCATCCGCGTCGGCGGCATGGCCGAGATCGTGGGCTACGACAAATCGCTCGACCCGCGGCGCGAGCGCACGCTGGAAATGGTGCTGCGCGATCTTTTCCCCGAGGGCTATCAGGCCGGCAGCGTGTCGTTCTGGACGGGCCTGCGGCCCAAGACGCCGGACAGCACGCCCATCATCGGCGCCACCGGCATACGCCGCCTGTACCTGAACACGGGGCACGGCACGCTGGGCTGGACCATGTCCTGCGGCAGCGGCCAACTGATTGCCGACATTGTTTCGGGCAGGCCCACGGCCATCCGCAGCGACGATCTGGCGGTCAGCCGCTACGCCTGAAACGCGCCGCGGCGGGCGCCGCGCACCGGCTTGCGCGCCCGCCCCGCCCTGCTCCGGATCAGCGGCCGCAGGCCCTTGCCGCACAGCACGGGGAACCTATCGGCGCCGCGGCGCTCGAAGCTTCGAGACGGGCGCCTCGATCGCGTTACGTCCTCTGACAGGATGCGGCCCGGCATCAGCAAGATCCGTGATCGATCATGAGATAATACCCGCCATGGACATGACATCCCGCATGAGCTCGCACTTCGACGACGCCCTCGACACTTTCAAGGCCGCCCGGGAACTCGCGGCGCCGCTGGCGATCGCCGTCGACCTGCTGTTCGGATCGCTCAGCAATAACGGCAAGATCCTGGCCTGCGGCAATGGCGGCTCGGCCGCCGATGCGCAACACTTCATCGCCGAACTGGTGGGCCGCTTCGAGCGCGACCGCCTGCCGCTGGCCGGCGTGGCCCTGAACACCGATACCTCCATACTCACCGCGGTCGCCAACGACTACGGCTACGAACCGGTCTTCGAGCGCCAGGTGAATGCGCTCGGCCAGCCCGGCGACATCCTGGTGGCCATCTCCACCAGCGGCAACTCGCCCAGCATCGTGCGCGCCGTCGAGGCCGCGCACGAGCGCGAGATGCCGGTCATCGCGCTTACCGGCAAGGGCGGCGGCCAGCTCGGCGCCCTGCTGTACGAAACCGATGTCCACTTATGCGTTCCGCACGACCGCACCATGCGCATCCAGGAAGTCCACATCCTGCTGCTGCACGCGATATGCGACGGTATCGACGCCTTGCTCCTGGGAGACACCCTCTGATGCTGCCTACCATCACGCTATCGGCCACCACCGCGAAACGTGCCCGTTCCTTGCTGCTGGCCGGCCTGGCCGCAGCCAGCCTGTGCTCGCTGGCGGGCTGCGGGGTAGCCGTGGTGGGCGGTGCTGCCGCCACCACCGCCACGGTCGCCAGCGACCGCCGCACCGCCGGCGAACAGGTCGACGACAAGACCATACAAATCAAGGCCGCCAACGACCTCGGCGCCATCGTGGGCGACAAGGGCCGCATCAATACCAGCTCGTATGCCGGCTGGCTGCTGCTGGTGGGCGACGTGCCCTCCGAACAAATGAAGCAGCAGATCGGCGAACGCGCGGGCCAGATTCCCAAGGTCAGGCGCGTCTTCAACGAACTGCGCGTGGGCGACGTCACGCCTCTCAGCGTGCGCACCAACGACACCTGGCTGACCTCCAAGGTCACGGCCTCGCTCATCGACACCAAGGGCGTGCCGACCCGCACCATCAGCGTCACCACCGAACGCGGCGTGGTGTACCTCATGGGCAAGGTCACCACCGCCGAAGCCGAGCGCGCCGCCAAGGTGGCCTCGGGGGTAAGCGGCGTGAATAAAGTAGTAAAATTGTTCGAAATCGTCACGCCCGAAAGCCTGCAGCAGCGGCAAACTCCCGCTCCGATCCAGGACAATGGGGCCAGCGGCACCACCCCCACAACCCCGGCGCCCGCCGCCTCTTCCGGCGACGCCCAAGCCATGCCAGTGCAATGAAAAAAGTCCTGCTCAGTCTGATCGCCGTCGTCGCCCTGGCGGGCGTCGCGCTCTGGCAGTTCTCGGGCTCGGCCCGGGCCGCCGCTCCCGACGTCACCTACGTGTCGCTCACCGGCCAGAAGATCACGCCGCAAGACCTGCGCGGCAAGGTGGTGCTGGTGAAGTTCTGGGCCACCGACTGCGCCACCTGCATCCAGCAGATGCCCGACATGATCAAGACCTACGACGCCCTGGCTCCCAAGGGCTTCGAGGCGATCGCGGTCGCCATGCAGTACGACCCGCCCAACTACGTCAAGAACTACGCCGAAACGCGCAAGCTGCCCTTCCCCGTGGCCATCGATGCGCAAGGGCGCATCGCCAAGGCCTTCGGCGACATCCGGCTCACGCCCACGGCCTTCCTGATCGACAAGCAGGGCCATATCATCAAGCGCTACCTGGGCAACTACGACAAGGTCGCGTTCATGCACACTGTCGAAAAGGCGCTGGCCAGCTGACCCTGGCGCCATGGCCGTCTTCGCCCGAGACCGCCACGCGGATTCTCGGGCTTTTCATTTCCACGCCGGTGTCGGGCCACCACCGACCCATTCATACCTGCCAACTCTTGTTTGCCGCCCATGAATAATCCATCCGATACCGCCGCGCTCGCCTCCAAGGTCAAGGCCGATGTGCTGTCCGAGGCGCTGCCCTATATCCGCCGCTTCCATGGCAAGACCGTAGTCATCAAGTACGGTGGCAATGCCATGACCGAAGAGCTGCTGCAGCGCAGCTTCGCCCACGATGTGGTGCTGCTCAAGCTGGTGGGCCTGAATCCGGTCGTGGTGCACGGCGGCGGCCCGCAGATCAACAGCGCGCTCAAGCGCATCGGCAAGGAAGGCAATTTCGTGCAGGGCATGCGCGTCACCGATGCCGAGACCATGGAAGTGGTCGAGTGGGTGCTGGGCGGCCAGGTGCAGCAGGACATCGTGATGATGATCAACGAGGCCGGCGGCAAGGCCGTGGGCCTGACCGGCAAGGACGGCTGCCTGATCCAGGCGCGCAAGAAACTGCTGGCCGACCAGGACAACCCCGGGCAGTGGCTGGACATCGGCTACGTGGGCGACATCATGCGCGTCGAGCCGGCCGTGGTGAAGGCGCTGCAAGACGACCAGTTCATTCCCGTCATCTCGTCCATCGGCTACGGCGAGGACGGCATGGCCTACAACATCAACGCCGACGTGGTGGCCGGCAAGATGGCCGAGGTGCTGGGCGCGGAAAAGCTCATCATGATGACCAACACTCCGGGCGTGCTCGACAAGAACGGCCAGCTGCTGCGCAGCCTGTCGGCGCAGACCATCGACGAACTGTTCCAGGACGGCACGATTTCCGGCGGCATGCTGCCGAAGATCTCGTCGGCGCTGGATGCCGCGCGCAACGGCGTCAATTCCGTGCACGTGGTCGACGGCCGGGTGCCGCACTGCCTGCTGCTGGAAATCCTCACCGATCGCGGGGTGGGAACCATGATCAGCTCGCACTGACCGCGGCCCCTCTTTCAGCGTGCGAACCGACATCGCGCACACGCGCCGCGGCATCGTCCGCGGCGGCCGCAGGGCGGCACGCGGCACGGTCTGGCTGTTCGACCTGGACAACACCCTGCACGACGCATCAAAGGCCATCTTCGCCGCCATCGACCGCAGCATGACCGAAGCTGTCATGCAGTCGCTGAATCTGGATCGCGAGGCCGCCACCCTGCTGCGCACCCGCTACTGGAAACGCTACGGCGCCACCGCCATAGGCATGGAGCGCCACCACGGCGTGGACATCGACGCCTTCCTGGAACTGAGCCACAGCTTCGAGATCGCCCCGCTGGTACATGGCGAATCGGGCCTGGCGCGCAGGTTGGCGCGCCTGCCCGGGCGCAAGATCGTCCTGACCAACGCGCCGCTGCCCTATGCCCGCACGGTGCTGGGCGCGCTGGGCATCCTGCGCCAGTTCGACAGGGTATGGGCCATCAACCACATGCGCCTGCAGGGGCGCGTGCGCCCCAAGCCATCGCTTGCGCTGATGCGCCAGGTGCTGGCGCGGCTGCGCGTGCCCGCCGCCCGCGCCGTGCTGGTGGAAGATACGCTGGGCAATCTGCGCAGCGCCAGGCAGGCCGGCATGCGCACCGTGCACGTCTATCACCCGGGCACCCCGTTTTCCGGCAAGCACAGCGGCCGCGGCCAGCACGTGGGACTGCGCGTAAACTCTGTCAGCGAACTGCTGCTCGGCCGCCGGCCGCTGCGCCGCTGACCCGGCGCTGCGCGGCGGCGTACCATACAGGCCATCACAACATCAGAAGAAATGGGAGACTGCAATATGGCGTGGCACATGCGAGCCCGGCGTGCCCGGACGGCCGGGCGCGGCGGCTGATGATGAAGAGCAATTCATGAATCCGCGCTCCGGCACACGCAAGACCCTAATCCTGGAAACCCTGGCCGCGATGCTGGCGCAGCCGCATGCGGCGCGCATCACGACCGCGGCCCTGGCCGACAGGCTGGGGGTATCGGAAGCCGCACTGTACCGGCACTATTCGGGCAAGGCAGCCATCTACATGGCGCTGCTGGATTCCATCGAGGCCCAGTTGTTCGAAGACTTGCAGCACATCGCCGCCACCGAGGCCGACGGCGCGCGCCGGCTCGGCCGCCAGGTGCACGCACTGCTGCTGTTCGCCGAACGCCATCCGGGCCAAACGCGCGTGCTCACCGGCGATGCCCTGGTGACCGAAGACTGGCAGCTGCAAGTTCGGCTCGGCGGGCTGATAGCCGCCATCCAGGACGAGCTTGCGGCCAGCGCCCTCGTGGCCCACCCTGCGCTGGCGCTGGCCGCCGACCCGCAACTGGCCGGCGGGCTGCTGATGCACTGGGTAAGCGGGCGCTGGCTGCGCTACGCGCAGACCAGCTGGCAGGCTCTGCCCACGGCGCGCCACGCCGAAGAGCTGGCGCTGATGGGCCTGCGGATGTCCTGAACAGTCCGGCAATGCGGTCGCCGCCAGGGCCAGCAAAGCCGCGTCAGCGATGACCGCAGACTGCGCAGCCCGGATCGCGCTGGTAGGCGATTTCGTGCCAGCGCATCGACAGCGCATCCAGGCACAGCAGGCGCCCCACCAGCGGCTCGCCCACACCGGTCAGCACTTTGATGGCCTCGGCGGCCTGGGTGCTGCCTATGATGCCGACCAGCGGCGCCAGCACTCCGGTGGTGGCACAGCTGATCTCGCGCGCCCCTTCGTTTTCGGGAAACAGGCAGTGATAGCAGGGCGAGGCGTCGCTGCGCAGGTCGTAGACGCTGACCTGCCCGGCGTAGCGGATGGCCGCCCCCGAGACCAGCGGCTTGCGGTGCGCGACGCAGGCGCGGTTCAGGGCGTGGCGGGTGGCGAAATTGTCGGTGCAGTCCAGCACCAGGTCGACGGCGGGCACGATCTGCTCGAGACGGGCCGCATCGAGCCTGGCCACCTCGGCCCGCACCTGCACCTCGGGATTGATTTCGGCCAGCATGTGCCGGCCCGATTCTGCCTTGGGCCAGCCCAGGCGCGCGGTGGTGTGCAGCAGCTGCCGCTGCAGATTGCTGAGCTCGACCTCGTCATCGTCGGCCAGGATGATGTGGCCGACCCCGGACGCCGCAAGATAAGAGGCCGCGGGCGAACCCAGCCCGCCGGCACCCACGATGAGTACGCGCGCTTCGAGCAGGCGCTGCTGGCCCTCGATGCCCACTTCGTCGAGCAGAATGTGGCGCGCATAGCGCAACAGCTGCGCATCGTTCATAGGGCCTGCTCACACTAAAAGGGGAGTCGCACTGGTGGGCAAATGGGCGCCAGGCTAGGCACTGGGCGAGGCCGCGTGGCCGCTCCACGCAACGAGCCTGTAACGACGCATGGCGCCCATTTGCCCACCAGCCCGAAGGGTGGCCACAAAAAAGCCCGCCCCTCGGCGTTGCTCATGCTCGCCGTGGCACCACCACGGCTGCGCTTCGCGCCTTGATGGACGAGCTTTTTTGTGGCCATGCGGCTCTCCTTTTAGTGTGAACAGGCCCTAGTGCAGCTCGATCAGCCCATGCGGAGTGATGCGGAAGCGCTCGATCTTCTGGCCCGGGGCCGGCTGGGGCAGCGCACCGGGCGCGGGCCGGTCGGCCGAGCCCGGTTCTTGCGGTTTCACTTCACTTTTTTTTTCAGCCGGTTCGGTCTTGCTGGAGCCACCAGCAGCGGGCTTGGCCTTGGCATCTTTCTTGGATGAAGCCAGGATCAGGCCCGGCTCTATCTTGTGCACCTTGCGGCCTTCGAGGAAGTTGACCGCCTGGCGCAGCTGGAAGTCGTCGCTGCCGCCGAACTCGAACATCTTGGGCTCGACCTTGGGCTTGCTGGTACTGGCCTTTTCTTCGTCGGTGCTTTCGTCGGTGACCGCGCTGTTGAGCAAGTGGTGCTTGAGATCGACCTCGCGCGGCAGGCGGAACAGATTGCCCTGCGGCGTGTCGTCCACGACGATGTCGGGTTCGACGCCGGTGACCTGGATGGAGCGGCCGCTGGGCGTGTAATAGCGCGCCGTGGTCAGCTTGATGCCGGTGTCTTCGCTAAGCGGCAGCACGCTTTGCACCGAGCCCTTGCCGAAGGTGCGGTTGCCCATGATCTTGCCGCGCTTGTGGTCTTGCAGGGCGCCGGAGACGATCTCGGAGGCCGAGGCCGAGCCGACGTTGACCAGCACCACCATGGGTACGGTCTTGGTCCAGCCCGGCACCGTGGAAACGCCATCGGACTGGGTCACGTAGTACTGGTGGTTCGACGAAGGCACGCGCCCTTTGGTGGAAACCACCAATTGGCCGGGCTTGAGGAAGGTCGAGGCCACGCCTATGGCGCTTTCGAGCAGGCCGCCCGGGTCGTTGCGCAGATCGAGCACCACGGCCTTGGGCGCATGCTTGCCGCCCAGCGTGCGCAACTGCTTGACCAGGTCGGGCACAGTGGTTTCCTGGAATTGCGAGATGCGCACGAAGGCGATGTCGCCGGGCAGCATCTTGCTGCGCACGCTGCGCACCTTGATGATGGCGCGCACGATCTTGACCTTGAGCGGCTTGGCCTGGCCCGCGCGCTTGATGGTCAGGACGATGGACGTATTGGGTTCGCCGCGCATCAGCTTGATGGCGTCGTTCAGCGTCATGCCCTTGGTGGGTTTGCCGTCGATCTCGGTGATGAGGTCGCCGGTCAGGATTCCGGCGCGCGCGGCCGGCGTGTCCTCGATGGGCGCGATGACCTTGGGCATGCCGTCTTCGCTGCCGATTTCTATGCCCAGGCCGCCGAAGCCGCCCTGAGTGATGGCCTCCATTTCCTTGAAGGCCTCGGGGTCGAGATACGCTGAATGCGGATCGAGATCCGTGAACAGGCCCTTGATCGCGTCGTCGATCAGGGTCTTGTCGGACATGGGTTCAATGTAGCTGCTCTTGATCGCCGAAAACACATTGGCGAACTGCTGCAGCTCTTTGAGCGGCAATGGACTGCCGCGCTGCGCGGCGGCAGAAATGCCCAGGCTGATCAGGATACCCCCGGCCACACCCAAAGCCACCAAACCGAAACTGCGAAACCTGCGAGCGCCCATGCATATTCCCAAATAGACTCTTTTCACGGCCGGCCGCACCGGGCCGGCCATGTCCCGCCGCCGCAACAGGCCTCGCCGGGCGCGTGGACACAAGCGTACATAGTACCGAAATTAATGCCCCAGCCAAAGCAGGGGATTCACCGGCACGCCCGCGTGCCGGATTTCGAAGTATAGACCGGGCTCCACTTGGCCGCCGGTGGCCCCTACCGTGGCAATGGTTTCCCCCGCGCGGACGACGTCGCCCACCTGCTTGAGCAGGCTCTGGTTGTAACCGTAGATGCTAAGGTATTTATCGCCATGGTCGATGATGAGAATGTTGCCGAAGCCCCTGAGCCAGCTGGCATAGACCACGCGGCCCGGCGCTACGGCATGCACTGCGGTGCCCGCCGCGGTGCGCAGCACGATGCCGCGCCACAGGCCGCCGTCGGGCCGGCTCATGCCGAAGCGGCCCTGCACCTCGCCGTGCACGGGATAGGGCAGGCCGTGCTTCAGCCCGCTGAAGCCGCCCGGCGGCGGCAGGCTCGGCGCCGCCTGCGGGGCAGCTGGCGCGGCCTGCTGCTGCGCCTGCCGGGCTTTTTCGGCCTCGGCCTTCTGCGCCTCGGCCTGGCGGGCCTGGGCGCGGGCCGCCTCGACCTGCTCGCGCGCCTGGCGCGCCTGTTCCTGGGCCTGTTCCTGGGCCTGCTGCTGCGCCTGCGCTTCCTGCCGGGCCTGAGCTTCCTTGCGAGCCTGCGCCGCCTGGCGGGCGGCCTGCTCGGCCTGGCGCCGGCGAGCCTCGAGCGCCTCGCGCGCCTTGCGCTCGGCTTCGGCCTTGCGCCGCTCGCGTTCCTTGCGCTCGGCCTCGCGCTGCTGGGCGATGGCCTGATCCAGCCCCTCGATCAGGCGGCCCATGCGCTGGTCGTTGTGTTCCAGCGTGTGCGCTTGGCCGCGCTGCTGCTTGAGCTGGGCGTCGATGCTGGCCAGCACTTTCTGGTGCTCGGCCTTCTGGCGCTCGAGTTCTTCTTTCTGCTGCTCGGTCTGCTGCGCCACCTCCAGCAATTCCTTGCGGCGCGCCTCGGCACGGGCCCGCAGGCTCTCGAGTTCCTGCAACACGCGGCGTATGGCCCGCAAGGTATCAGCCCGCGCCTTGGACACATAGCCCAGATAGCCCAGCTCGCGGCCTATGGCCTGGGGGTCGTTGCCGGACAGCAAGGCGGTCCAGGGAGACAGGCCGCTGGCGTACTCGGAGCGCAGCTGTGCGGCCAGTTCGGCCTGGCGCGCGGCTAATTCTTTGCGGCGCGCAGCGGTATCGGTGGCGATGCGCGCCAGGTCGTCCTCGGCGGCGTGCTTCTGGTCGGCCAGCTCGACCAGCCGCCGGTCGATCGACGAAATGGCCGATTCGGAGGCCTGCAGCGCATCGGCGGCCTCGTGCCGCGATGCTTCCTGCTGGTCGATGTCTTTCTGCAGCTTCTGGATGCGCACGCGCAACTCGGAACGCTGCTTGCGCGCCTGTTCCTGGCGGGCAGCCAGCACCGCCGACGAATCGGCGGCCGCGGCAACGCCCGCCCACGCGCCCGCAATCAGGGCGGCGCAACCCGCCAGGCGCCGCAGCTTTGCCGTTCCGGTCATGGGGAAGCGCGCATCCGGGAGGTTTCCTGTTTTCGTCCTACTTGGCGGCCTTGCCCTGGGCCGCCACGGCGGCCACGGCGGCCGCGATCTCGTCGGGATCGCCCAGATAATAGTGGCGAATGGGGCGCAGCTCGTCGTCCAGCTCGTAGACCAGCGGCTGCCCGGTGGGGATGTTCAGGTGCACGATGTCGTCGTCGGAAATACCGTCCAGGTGCTTGATGAGCGCGCGCAGGCTGTTGCCGTGGGCGGCCACCAGCACGCGCCGCCCGGCACGTATGGCCGGCGCGATCGACTCGTTCCAGAACGGAATGACGCGCGCCACGGTGTCTTTCAGACATTCGGTGGCGGGCAGCTTGTCGGCCGCGATCTTGGCGTAGCGGCGGTCGTGGCTCGGGTGGCGCGGGTCGTCCAGGGCCAGCGGATCGGGGGCGATGGCATAGGCGCGGCGCCAGATCAGCACTTGCTCGTCGCCGAACTTGGCCGCCGTCTCGGCCTTGTTCAGCCCCTGCAGCGCCCCGTAGTGGCGCTCATTCAGGCGCCAGCTCAGGCCGATGGGGGTGTACATGGCGCCCAGCGCGTCCAGCGCGATCCAGAGGGTGCGTATCGCCCGCTTGAGCACGGACGAATAGGCCAGGTCGAACTCGAAACCCTGGCTCTTGAGCAGTTCGCCGGCCTGCCAGGCCTGCTGCCGGCCGGTTTCGGTGAGGTCGACGTCAGTCCAGCCGGTGAAGCGGTTTTCCAGATTCCACTGGCTTTCGCCGTGGCGCATGAGTACGAGTTTGTGCATGGTCAGAATGGCCCGAAAAATGAATTGTTTTCTCCATTTTATAATTGTCTGATTCAGCTCTTATTCCAGGAGCCAATTCAGGACAAATCGTGGATTTTCTTTTAAGCCAAAACAACCTGTACATCGTCATCATCGCCCTGGTTTCCGGCGGCATGCTGCTGTGGCCCACGCTGACCAAGGGACGCAGCGGCAACGCGGTAAGCGTACAGGAAGCCATACAGCTGGCCAACCAGCGCCAGGCGATATTCGTCGACGTGCGTACGCCCGAGCAGTACAAGGCCGGCAGCATCGCCCAGGCGCGCAACATCCCCGCGGCCGAACTCGCCGCCAAGGCCGCCGCGCTGCCCAAGAACAAGCCCGTGATCCTGGTCTGCGACCAGGGGCGGGAATCGGCCAGGGCCGTGGCGGCGCTGCGCAAGCAGGGCCTGGAAGCCGTAAGCCTCGAAGGCGGCCTGCGCGGCTGGACTCAAGGCGGCCTGCCGCTGGGCAAGAAGGCCTGAACCCCAAGCCCGGCGTATCTTTCCCGCCCCCGCTGGCGCCCTCGCCCGCCGGCCTTGTCAGCGGCCATTCAGCCCCCATATCTACATATATAAATTTCAGATACCGCTACCTAGCGCAAGACTTATGGCCAACGTCACCATGTACTGCACCGGGGTTTGCCCCTACTGCGCCCGCGCCGAAATGCTGCTCAAGAAGCGCGGGGTCACCGAAATCCACAAAATACGCATCGACCAGGATCCGTCCCAGCGCGCCGTCATGATGGAACGTACCGGGCGGCGTACGGTGCCGCAGATCTATATCGACGACCGCCACATCGGCGGCTACGATGATCTGTCGGCGCTCGATCGCGCCCACGGCCTGGAGCCGCTGCTGCAGAACTAGCCCGCTGGAGCCCCAGCGCTTCAATGAGCTGTGGCCTGCCCGGGCTGGCGAAAAGAGCAACCCTCTTTTACCGATTTCTCTTCTAGGGTGATCAAGGCCCTATCCGACACACTCTTACAACCAGGAAACCCATCCCATGGCCGACCAAGACACCAACACCCAGCAAGAATCCCAGGATCCCAGCTTCAGCCTGCAGCGTACCTATGTGAAGGACGTATCGCTGGAAATGCCCAACGCGCCGCAAATCTTCCTGGAGCAGGAAGCCCCCAGCGTCGAGGTGTCCATCAATGTCAGCGGCCAGCAGTTGGCCGATACGGTCTATGAATGCAGCGTCACCTCGACCGTTACCACGCGCATCTCGGACAAGGTGCTGTACCTGATCGAAGCCACGCAGGCGGGCATCTTCGAAGCCTCGAACATCCCGGCCGAACAGCTCGATCCGCTGCTGGGCATCGTCTGCCCGACCATGCTCTACCCCTACCTGCGCGCCAACGTCGCCGACCTCATCAACCGCACCTCCCTGCCCCCGCTGCACCTGGCCGAAGTCAACTTCCAGGCCCTGTACGAACAGCGCCTCGAACAACTGGCCGCCGAACAAAACAAGAACGACTCCGGCATCGTCCTGCCACCCGGCGTCACCCGGCAGTAAGGCGCACGGGGCAATGAGTACGCCCGCGCGGCCGTCCGGAGGGCGTACTCCCTCCCACGGGGAGGATGCCGCGCAGCGGCAGGAGGGCCGTTCATCCTTTGCGCCCGCGCGGCCGCCCGGAGGGCGTGCTCCCTCCCACGGGGAGGATGCCGCACAGCGGCAGGAGGGCCGTTCCTCCTTTACGCCCGCGCGGCCGCCCGGAGGGCGCGTCGCGGTACTGGGCGCCGGCATCTGGGGCACGGCACTCGCCGCCCTGTCCAGCGCCCGTGCCGACACCCTGCTGTGGGCGCGCGACGCCGGACTGGCGCAGCGCATGCGCGCCACCGGCCGCAACGACAAATACCTGCCCGACATCGACCTGCCGCCGCAACTCGCGATCGGCGACGATTTCGACGCCGCCACGCGCCACGCCTGTGGGCCGGCGGGCGGCCTGCTGCTACTAGGCGTACCCGTAGCCGGCCTGGCCGACATGTGCGCCCGCCTGGCGCCGCAACTGGCGGCACGCGGCAAGGACGCCGCCCCCGTGTCCCTGGTCTGGACTTGCAAGGGCTTCCAACAGGACACCGGCAAACTGCCGCACGAAATCGTCCACGAGGCCCTGGCTGCGGCCGGCCTGAATGCCGCCTCCACTCCCGGCCTGGGCGTGCTTTCCGGCCCGTCTTTTGCCCTTGAAGTCGCGCGCGGGCTGCCCGTGGCCCTGACCGTCGCCGGCACCCGCCCGGAAGTGGCCGCCGCGGTCACGGCCAGCCTGCACGGCGGCCACGCGCGCATCTACACCAGCACCGACGTGATCGGGGTCGAGGTGGGCGGCGCCCTGAAGAACGTGATGGCCATCGCCTGCGGCATCGCCGACGGCCTGGGCCTAGGCACCAACGCCCGCGCGGCGCTGGTCACGCGCGGCCTGGCCGAAATGCAGCGCCTGGGCGTCGCGCTCGGCGGCCACGCGGACACTTTCGCGGGCCTGACCGGCCTGGGCGACCTGGTGCTGACCGCCACGGGGGCGCTGTCGCGCAACCGCCAGGCGGGCCTGGCGATCGGCCAGGGCGCCACCCTGCAGCAGGTGCTGGCCAAGGGCATGACCACCGAAGGGGTGCGCTGCGCCCGCGCCGCCCTGGAGCTGGGCCGGCGTCACAACGTCGATCTACCTATCACAGAGGCTGTGTGCGCAGTATTATTCGACGGTATTTCCCCCGAACAGGCCGTCTCGAACTTGCTGGCCCGCGAAGCCCGGGCCGAGACGACACTGTCCTGACATCTTCCTCCATGCCTACATCGAAGGGATTTTTCATGTCCAAGTTCATGCCGTCCCGCAGGGCCGCGCACAAGACCATGCTATGCCTCGCCGCCAGCGCCGCGGCACTATGCCTCGCCCCCGCGGCCACGGCCTCGCCGTGGCCCGACCACCCCATCCAGATGGTAGTGCCGTTCCCGCCGGGCTCCTCGCCCGACACGCTGGCGCGCCTGATCGCCGATCCGCTGTCCAAGGCACTGGAGCAGCCCGTCATCGTCGAGAACAAACCCGGCGCCGGCGGCAATATCGGCACGCGCTACGCCAGCAAGGCCAAGCCCGACGGCTACACGATCCTGCTGACGATCAACGGCCCGATGGTCACGGCGCCGACGCTGTACAAGAAGACGCTGGGCTACGACCCGACCACCGACCTGGCGCCCATTACACTGGTGGGCACCAGCCCGAACGTGCTGATCGTGCCGGCCGATTCGCCCGCCAAGAGCGTGCAGGATTTCGTGGCCATGGCCAAGGCCAAGCCCAACACCCTGAACTACGGTACCGTCGGGCCGG
Source organism: Candidimonas nitroreducens (assembly GCF_002209565.1). Taxonomy (GTDB): domain Bacteria; phylum Pseudomonadota; class Gammaproteobacteria; order Burkholderiales; family Burkholderiaceae_B; genus Candidimonas; species Candidimonas nitroreducens. Next base: position 59,484 of record NZ_NJIH01000008.1, on the reverse strand, counting down.
GCAGTTCCTCGCATCTGTCGATGGCGATGCTGGAACACCAGGCGGGCATCTCGATGCAGCAGATCCCCTACAGCGGCTTCCCGCAGGTGGTGTCGGCCATCATCACCGGCGACATCCAGGCCAGCTTCATGGTGCCCGGCCTGGCGGTGCCGCAGATCAGCGCCGGCAAGGTGCGGGCGCTGGCGATCACCAGCCTGCAGCCCAGCGAACTGCTGCCGGGCATCCCCACTATGGCGAGCCAGGGCTACCCCGGCTTCGAGGCGATATCCTGGGACGCGATGTTCGCCCCCGGCGGTACGCCCGAAGACATCGTCGACCGCCTCAACCAGGCCATCACGCAGATCCTCGCCGACCCCAGCGTGAAGCAGAAGATGGCGGCCCTCTATTTCTCGGCCGCACCGTCTTCGCCTGACCAGCTCACTGACCTGATGAACAAGGACAAGGCGCGTTGGGGCGCCGTGATCGACCGGCTGCATCTGTCTCTGGACTAGGCTACGTTCTACGTTCGGCTCGTGTAGTTCTTAACCCGCCGGGCAGCCTCAACGGGTTAAGAGCTACACCCAACAGCCAAAGGATTCGCTCTGCGGCCGAAGGGCTCGATATATTGCAGCAATGGTTAGTATTGCGACGGTGGTTGGTTTTAACCGCCGGGGCTGCCCTGCGGAGTTCCGATGCTCGGCAGACTCGCCTGCGCTTCGGACTCCTCCGGGATCCCCGGCTCGCAGCCCAACATCCTGTACGGTTGTTATCCCGTTTCTAAACCAAGCTTGGTTTTAGAAACGGATTAAAACCCGTCGCATGCCGCGGTGTGAGCTGAGAACCCCGGAGGAGTCCGAAGCACAGCCCGAGGTTGGGCGAGCATCGGAACTCCGCAGGGCAGCCTCAGCGGATTAAGAACCACACCCAGCAGCCCAAGAATTCACTCAGCGGTCAAAGAGCCCGATGTATTGCGGCGATGGCGGTATTGCGATGGTGGCTGGTTCTTGACACGCCGGGGCTGCCCTGCGGAGTTCCGATGCTCGGCAGACTCGCCTGCGCTTCGGACTCCTCCGGGGTCCCCGGCTTGCAGCCCAACATCCTGCACGGTTGTTACCCTGTTTCTAAACCAGCCTTGGTTTAGAAACGGATTAAACCCGTCGCGTGCCACTGTGCAAGCTGAGGACCCCGGAGGAGTCCGAAGCACAGCCCGAGTTTGGGCGAGCATCGGAACTCCGCAGGGCAGCCTCAGCGGCTTAAGAACCACACCCAGCAGCCCAAGAATCCACTCAGCGGTCAAAGAGCCCGATGATGTATTGCGGCGATGGTGGTATTGCGACGGTGGCTGGTTCTTGACACGCAGGGCAGCCTCAGCGGGTTAAGAACTCTACGACACGCGCCCCGCCGCCATAACGCAGTTACGGCAACCAGACATCGCCCCGACCGCATCGCGTCAAACACTCCCCTCATACCCCGCCTGCCGCCAGGCCTCGTAAACCGTAACGGCTACCGCATTGGACAGATTCAGGCTGCGCTGATTGGGCCGCATCGGCAAACGCAGGCGCTGCGGCGGCGCGAACAACTCCAGCTGCGCCGCCGACAGGCCGGCGGTTTCGCGACCGAACACGAACACATCGCCGGGCTGGAATCGCGCCGCGCCCAACAGCGTACTGGCGCGAGTCGTCATCGCATAGCACCGCTGCGCCCCCGCCCCCGTGGCCTGCAGCGCCTGCTGCAAGTTGTCATGCACCTGTACATCCACCCACTCGTGATAATCCAGGCCCGCGCGCCGCAGCTTGCTGTCTTCCAGTTCGAAGCCCAGCGGCCGCACCAGGTGCAGCCAGGCGCCGGCATTGGCGGCCAGCCGTATGACATTGCCCGTATTGGGCGGGATTTCGGGTTCGACCAGAACAATGTGAAACATAGCTTCCTGTTTAGTTGACCATATCGCCCCATGGCGCCGGCGAACCGAGGTTACGCCAACGTGGCGACAAGCGCATGCATATACCGCAATGCCTCTGAACTGAACAGCCCCCGCCGTAATACGGATTCGCGGCCATAACGGCACGTGTGTTGAGAGAGCGAGGCGCAAAGTCTCAGAAGAGATAATGCAAAGTCTCAGAAGAGAGCATGACGCCAAGCCTCGGAACACCACGAATGGTACGGCAAGGCGAAGCAGCGCCGTTATCTTTTCGGCCGCGAATCCGTATACGGCGTGCGCGCCACCACCAGCCCGGTTACCGAGGCGGCGCCGGCCGCCTTGAAGGCGCGGGCGATGCTGTCCAGCGTACTGCCGGTGGTCAGCACGTCGTCGACGACTGCGATGGACGCGCCGGGCACCGGCACCGGGCAGGTATACAGGTGCTCGACGCTGCTTAGCCGCTGCTCGCGCGGCAACCGCGCCTGGCGGCGCCCTTCGCGGGTACGGCGCAGCAGCTCGGGCCGCAGCGCGTAAGGCAGGCGCCGCGCCAGGGCGCGCGCGACCTCGGCCGCCGGGTTGAAGCCGCGCCGCTTCAAAGCGCCCAGGCTGGCGGGCACGGGAACCATGATTGTATGCCGCGGCAGCGGCGGCTCCGCCGCCAGCACGGCGTCGGCCAGCAGCCCCGCCAGGGTGCGGGCGTGCGCATGACGGCGCCGGCTCTTCATGTGGCGTATGAGCTGGTCGCCGGGCGTAGCGTAATCGAAGGCGGCAATGACGCGGTCGAAAGCCGGGCGCAGCAAGGCGCAGTCCGGGCATGGCTGCCCGCGCAGACGCAACGGCAGGGCACACACCGGGCAATGCGCGGCGGCGGCACGGCTGGCCGAAACCTCGTCACGGCACGCGCCGCACAGCAGATGGCCGGCCGCCGCGCCACCGCACAGCGGGCAGTCGCAAGGCACCCGACGCAACAGGTCGTCCCAGGCGCGACGCAGCCGCCAGGCCCACGGCGCGCAGCCATGGCCGACAGGGGAACGCAAGGAAGCAGCGGGCGCCGATTCGCGCGCCGCAAAGGGATACGCCATAATAGAATCTGCATGCCGGCTCGCTACTCGCCCGAGCTCATGCCGTATCTGAGCACGAATCTTCCAGAGCCACCAGCCCTTGCGCGCAACTATGTCACAGCCCCCCACCCTGCCGCTGAACACCGCCCACGTCATACAGCAATTCTCGCGCCGCAGCCCGCTGGACGATGCGCAGTTCCTGTACGGTGAAGTGGCGCAGCGCATGCTGCAGCGCCTGAGCTACATACGCATCCAGCCCAGCGCCGTGCTGGATGCAGGCTGCGGCGCCGCCCATGCGCTGGAACCCCTGCGCTCGCGCTACCCCGAGATGGACTACACCGGCCTGGACGCCTGCGCCGCGCTGCTGCAGGTGGCCAATGAAAGGTACGCGGCCAAGCCCAGCCTGTGGCAGAAGCTGCGCAACAAGCCCACCCGCGCCTTGCGCTTCATACGAGCCGACCTGGCCGACAGCGGCCTGCCGCCCGAAAGCCTGGATCTGGTCTGGTCGAACATGGCCCTGCACTGGCACCCGCAGCCGCACCGCGTGCTGGCGGAATGGCGGCGCACGCTCAAGACGGGCGGCCTGGCGATGTTCTCGTGCCTGGGCCCGGGCTCGCTGCGCGAGGTGCGCGAAGCGCTGCAAAGCGCGGGCCTGGATACCGTTACGCCGAGCTTCGTCGACATGCACGATTTCGGCGATCTGCTGATCGAACACGGTTTCGCCGACCCGGTCATGGATCAGGAAATCCTCACGCTGACCTACCGCAACGCCGACAAGCTGCTGGCCGACTTGCGCGCCCTGGGCGGCAACCCCGCGTTGGGGCGCAAGCCCGGACTGGCCTCGCGCAACTGGCGCGACCGCCTTTGCGAGGCGCTGGAAAAGCAGCGCCACCAAGACGGCACCATACACCTGAGCCTGGAAATCGCCTACGGCCACGCCTGGCGCGGCGCAATCGACCGCAGCGTGCCCGGCGAGACCCGCGTGTCGGTGGCGGCCATCGTGCGCAAGCGCAAGCCCAGCCCGCCGCAGCCCTGATACACACCGCAGCAGCACGCCGCGCAATGGCACAGGCAGCGCGATGAGTCGCGCAAATAGGTGCGCAGGCAGGCGCGCGCAAGCGGCCGGGGTCAGCTGCTTTTCTTGCGCGAAGAATCGATGCCGAGCTGCTTGAGCTTGCGATAAAGGTGGGTGCGCTCGAGGCCGGTTTTTTCCGACACGCGCGTCATGCTGTGATTCTCGCGGCCCAGATGGTATTCGAAGTAAATGCGTTCGAATTCGTCGCGCGCATCGCGCAAAGGCTGGTCGAGCGCGATGCTGCCCAACAGCGAGCTGCCGCTTTCCTTGGGTTGCGGTTCGGCCGCTATGGGCGCCGGCGTGGTGACCAGCGGCTGGCCGGCTTCGGGGCGGCGCTCGGGCAGGCGCGCGGCCGCCGCCATGCCCGGCGAAAGCACCGGCCGGGCCAGGCCGGCGGCGATCGACTTCAGCAGCTTCTGCAGGGTGATGGGTTTTTCGAGGAAGTCGACCGCGCCGATGCGCGTGGCCTCGACCGCCGTATCTACGGTGGCATGGCCGCTCATCATGATGACAGGCATGTCGAGCAGGCCTTGCGAACCCCATTCTTTGAGCAGGCTGACGCCGTCGGTGTCGGGCATCCAGATGTCGAGCAGGACGAGATCGGGGCGTGCGCGCAGCCGCGCGGCGCGAGCCTGCGCGGCATTTTCGGCGAGCTCGACAGTGTGTCCTTCGTCGTAAAGGATTTCGGACAACAGCTCGCGTATGCCTATTTCGTCATCAACAACCAGGATTCTGGCCATACAACCTCACTTATCTTTTCCCCGCATTATCGTTCCCTTGCGCCGCCGAGTCCATAGAGGGCACGGGCGCGGGGGGCATGGGCCTGGAAGCCGGCGCATCACGTCGGCGCATCTCCTGGATGCGCGGCCAGGCGCGTCAGCAGGATCGAGATGCGCGCTCCGCCTTCACGGCGATTGGAAATGTCGATGCGCCCGCCGTGCTCTTCAACGATTTTCTTGACGATCGCCAGCCCCAGCCCGGTGCCCGTCGACTTGGTCGTGACATAAGGCTCGAAGACGCGCGGCAGCACCTGCGACGCGAAGCCCGGGCCGTTGTCGCTGACCGTCAGGCGCACCGCCCGGTGCTGCTCGCCCTCATCGCCGCCCGAGCGCGTATAGCGCGTCTGCACCTGGATGCGAGCCGCGGACAGGGGCTGTTCCTGGCTGGCCGCGTCACGCGCATTGGCCAGCAGATTGTGCATGACCTGGCGCAGCTGCATGGGGTCGCCTTCGATAGCCGGCACCTGCGCATCGAAATCGGCTTCGATGGCCGGCCCGCGCCGCTCTTCGCGGCCGGCAGCACCGCCGGCCGGATCCCAGCCGTACAGCGTCAGCACTTCGGCAATCAGTTCGTTGATGTCGATGGCCTGCATCTGCGCCGGCGGTGTGCGCGCGTATTCGCGGAAATCGTCCACCATCTGCTTCAACGACGCCACCTGATTGACGATGGTGTTGGTCGAACGCATGAGCATGGCGGCATCGGTCTCGTTCAGGCGGTCGGCCAGCTTCATCGCCAGACGCTCGGCCGACAGCTGTATGGGCGTAAGCGGATTCTTGATCTCGTGAGCCAGGCGGCGCGCCACTTCGCCCCAGGCCACGGTGCGATTGGCGGAGATGACTTCGCTGATGTCGTCGAACACCACCAGGTAGCCGTTGTTGCGTCCGTCCACGCTGAGATGCGTGCCGCGCGCCAGCAGAGTAACCACATGTTTCTTCTGCTCGTTGTCGGTGGCCGCCTCGATCTCCAGCTCGAACTGCTGCTGCCAGTACTGCCGTTCCGAGCCCACGGCGGCGTGGGCGGCAAAGGCCTGGCGGATCTGCTGCGACAGTTCGAACGCCCCTTCCACGGTTTCCAGCGGCCGGCCCTTGACCGAGCGCAGATCGACGCGCAGGATGGCCTGCGCGCCGTTGTTGAACATGGTGACGCGAAAGGCTTCGTCGAACACCAGCACGCCCGAGGACAGGTTGCTTAGCACCGATTCCAGGTACACCTTGGAGCGTTCCAGCTGCTGGCGGTTGCTCTCGACCATGTGGCGCGCCTCGTCGAGCTGGCGCGTCATGGCATTGAAAGACCGCGTAAGCTGCCCGACCTCGTCTTTTTCGGGAGGCTCGGGCAAGGGCCGGTAATCGCCCACGCCGACCGCCTGCGTGCCCGCGGCCAGCGTCAATAGCGGGCGCACCAGGCGGCGCGACAAGGCCAGCGCCGCCACCACCGCGGCGAACACGGCCAGGATCAGCGCCAGGGTCAGGGTGATGCCGTACAGCTTGCGCAGGCCCAGGCGCGACAGGGCCAGTTCCTGGTAGTCGCGGAAGCCCTGCTGCACCTGGTTGGCGTTGTGCGCGATCTGATCCGGCACCGGCTGCAGCACCTGCAGCCAGCGCGTATCGGGCGCCACGCCCAGCGTATAGGAAAAGCGATCCATCGAATTGATGGGGATCACGATGCGCAGACGCAGGCCCGAGCTTTCGCCGTCCGCGCCCAGGCCGCCGCTCTTGCGGTCGTAGGTTTCGGCGGCCGCATAGCCGCGCGACACCCGCAGCTGGTTTATGACGCTGGTCGGCGGCATGTCCGGCAACATCTGGCCATAGGCGGCCGAAGAAAAAGCCACCAGCCGGCCGCTGCCGGTGAAGACCATGGCCTCGGCCACGCCACTGGCCTCGCGCAGCGGGGTGATGGCCAGCGCCATGTCCGAATCGCTGGAATTGGCCAGCTTGGCCGCGATGTCGTGCGCACGCGAACTAAGATCGCTGATCTGGGAATCGAGTGCCGCGCGCCCCAGGTTCAGCCCGGCTTCCAGAGCCGTGTCGACACGCACATTGAACCAGGACTCGATGGAACGCGACATGAACTGCACCGACAGCACATAGATCAGCGCGCCCGGCAGCACGCCGATCAGGGCGAAGGACAAGGCCATCCGCGAAGTCAGGCGCGCGCCGAACTGACGGCGCCGGATCTGGCGCAGCAGCCTGGCGGTCAGCACCAGCACCCAGAAGATCAGGGCGACCGCGAACACGCCATTAAGCACCAGCAGCGTGTCGTACTGCTGGGCATAGCGCGAGGCATTGCCCGTGGACCAGACCAGCATCGCGAGCAGAGCCAGGGCACTGACCGCAGCAACGACCAGCGCCAGCCTCAACCCCCAGGTCAGGAGGGATCTGCGGCGGAGACGGAAAAGGTGAAATCTTTCCATGGTGTGGTCATAGACCAAGCGCTGCTGTTGAGCGCATTGATCTGGAAGGGGCGCGCCAGGCGCGACGTGTCAAGGCGCAGGCGCAGCTTGCCGTAGTAGGTGCGGCCGGGCTCGAGGTCTTTCAGGCTGGCCACGGCCCAGCCGCGTATGTGCCGAACCACCGACAGCGAATCGTTCAGTGAAGCCTCCGGCAGGGACAGGTCGCCGGTGCCCACGCGCCACTGGCGGGTCAGCGCGTTGTAGAGCACGCGCCAAGTCAGCTGCTTGTTGACCACCGTGCGGTCGAACCACCACCAGCGCCGCGCAACGATCTCGAGATCGGCGGTGAAATAAATGGGCACGCCTTTCTGGGCGGCGTCGCGCAATTCGCTGCTGACGTCGAAGTCGATGTCGGCATCGATGTACAGCTCGCCGTCGCGCACCGCAGGTTCGACCCGGGTAACCTGCGCCGGATCCTGCGCCCACGCGGTGTCGGCCTGGACACACAGGCCCAGGCACACCAGCAGCAGACACAGCATGCGCACTATCATCACTTATGTCGGTTCTTGGGGAGCTTCTTGGGAAGCCGCAAGGCTAAAGCCCCGCAGAAGCCCCCGAGCAAATGGCCCGAGCCATGGATCCCGCAAGAACCACGGCCGGCAATACACAAGCATTTGTTCAGAGCTTCCCGGGTTCATTATTTTTGACGACTCAGGGTTTCTTGGCAAACAAGGCGTAATAAAAGCCATCATACAGGCTGGCCGCGCCTTGCCCGGGCAGAGGCAGCAGTTGGCCCGGCGCGGGCAGGCGCAGGGCATCGGGGTGGCGCTGCGCGAATTGCCCGGCCTGCAGGCTGCCTTCCTGGGGGAAGATCGAGCAGGTGGCGTACAGCAGGCGCCCGCCCGGCTTGACCGTGCGCCACAGGGCGTCGGCGATGCGGCGCTGCAGGGCGGCCGTACGGGCCACGTCGGCCTCGCGGCGCAGCCAGCGGATGTCGGGGTGGCGGCGCACGATGCCCGATGCGGTGCAGGGTACGTCGGCCAGCACCGCATCGTAGGGACGGCCGTCCCACCACTGATCCACATCGGCTGCATCGGCGCAGCGCAGCGCCACGTGCGGGCCGTCCAGGCCCAGGCGCCGCAAGTTCTGCGCCACGCGCTCCAGCCGTCCGGCGTCGGCGTCCAGGGCCTGCAGCTCGATATCGGCCGACTCCAGCAGGTGCGCGGTCTTGCCGCCCGGCGCCGCGCAGGCGTCCAGCACGCGCATGCCGGCAGTTGGCGCCAACAGGGCGGCAGCCTGCTGCGCCGCGGCGTCCTGCACCGACCACAGCCCCTGCTCGAAACCGGGAATCTGCTGCACCGGGCAGGGCCGCGCCAGGACGATGCCGGCGGCGCCCAGCAGCCGCGCCTCGATGCCGGCATCCCGCAGGCGGGCCAGCAGCTCGGCCGGCGTGCTGCGGCGTACATTGACACGCAGGGTCATGGGGCCGGGCTCGTCGGCCGCCCCGAGCAAGGCCTGCCAGTCTTCGGGATAGGCGCGCCGCAGCAGTTTCACCCACCATCCGGGATGGTTCCAGCGCCCGCGCGGGCTGCGCAGCGCCTGCTGCAGCAGCTCGTCGCGGCCGCGCAGGAAATTGCGCAGCACGCCGTTGAGCAGGCCTTTGTAGGGCGCGAGCCGGCTCTGCGAGGCGGCGGCGCGCACGGCCTGATCCACCACCGTATGCACCGCGTACACCGGCACGCCGCGCCGCAAGGCGTCCTGTCCGGCCGCGTCTGCGGCAACCGCCGCGGCGGTTGGGGCCGTGGCTGCAGCCGCGGTTGCGTCTGCGGTTGCGCCTGTAGTTGCGCCTGAGGCTGCGCCTGCGGTTGCGCCTGTAACTGCGTCCGAGCTTGCAGGCGCTGTGCTTGCCGCCGCGGCGCAGGCGGCATCCAGCAGCGTCAGGCTGACCAGCAGCAAGGCATCGAACAGGGGGTTGGGCGGAACCCGGCGCACCAGGGCTGCGCGCAGTTCAAAGGCCAGGCCCAGGCGGCGCATGGCGTGAAATGAAATGGCCTGCGCCCCGGGCCGCAGCCCGGCCGGCGTCTGCGCCAGGCTGTCCGACAGCGAGCGCCCCGACAGCACCGCGCGCACATTGTGCGCGGCGGCCAGCATGAGATCGGACAGGGCGGGGCCGGAAGAACCAGGGGTTGCGGATGCGGAGGTAGGCATGGCGGCGAAGAGAATCTGGTACGGACTGTATCATCAATTGCCGCGCGGACGCGCCTGGACGCGCCCAGCATCCTGCCGCGCTCTCGCTTTACCGGGACGCTCCTGATCCATGGATCGCGAGCGCGGCAGGACGACCCGCGCCGCCCCGTTTTCCAAGGGGCCGCCGCAACCGTTAAAATTACAGCCTTTTCCTGCCCTTACGCGGCCTTGCCGCGGGCCCGGGCATTCCAGAGGCCTTACCCATGAATTCCCCCAAAGTCGGTTTCGTCAGCCTGGGCTGTCCCAAGGCGCTGGTCGATTCCGAACGCATATTGACTCAGCTGCGCACCGAAGGCTATGCCATCACGCCGGACTACGACGACGCCGACGTGGTGGTGGTCAACACCTGCGGCTTCATCGACAGCGCCAAGGCCGAATCGCTCGATGCCATCGGCGAGGCCATCGCCGAGAACGGCCGGGTCATCGTTACCGGCTGCATGGGCGTGGAAGAATCGGCGATCCGCGACGTGCATCCGGCGGTGCTGGCCGTTACCGGGCCGCAGCAGTACGAGCAAGTGGTGCGGGCGGTGCACGAGGCCGCGCCGCCCAACCTGGAGCACGACCCCTATGTGGATCTGGTGCCGCCGCAAGGCATCAAGCTGACCCCGCGCCACTACGCCTACCTGAAGATTTCCGAAGGCTGCAACCACCATTGCAGCTTCTGTATCATCCCGTCGATGCGCGGCCGGCTGGTCAGCCGCCCGGTGGGCGACGTGCTGGGCGAGGCCGAGCGCCTGGTCAAGGCCGGCGTCAAAGAGCTGCTGGTGATCTCGCAGGACACCAGCGCCTACGGCGTCGACGTCAAGTTCCGCAGCGGCTTCTGGAACGGCCGGCCGGTCAAGACCCGGCTTACCGAGCTGTGCCAGGCGCTGGCCGGCTTCGGCGTCTGGACGCGGCTGCATTACGTCTACCCCTACCCGCACGTCGACGAGGTCATACCGCTGATGGCCGAGGGCCGCATCCTGCCCTACCTGGACATCCCCTTCCAGCACGCCAGCCCGCGCATCCTCAAGGCCATGAAGCGCCCCGCCTTCGAAGACCGCACGCTGGCGCGCATCAAGCAATGGCGCCAGGCCTGTCCCGAACTCACCCTGCGCTCGACCTTCATCGTCGGCTTTCCCGGCGAGACCGAGGAAGACTTCCAGTACCTGCTGGATTGGATGTCCGAGGCCCAGCTCGACCGCGTCGGCTGCTTCCAGTATTCGCCGGTGCAGGGCGCGGCCGCCAATGAGCTGCCGGATGCCGTGCCCGACGAACTCAAGCAGGAACGCTGGGACCGTTTCATGGCGCACCAGCAGGCCATTTCCACCGGGCGCCTGGCGCAGAAGGTGGGGCGCGAGATCGATGTGCTGATCGACGAGGTCGACGCCGACGGGGCCATAGGCCGATCCAGCGCCGACGCGCCCGAGATCGACGGCAATGTCTACGTGCAGAGCGAGCGCCCGCTGCAGCCCGGCGACATGCTGCGCACCCGCGTCACCGACAGCGACGAATACGATCTGTACGCGCAGGCCGTCTGATATTGCGCCCCATCGAAGCGGTGCCGGCGGTATTGCTGCTGCCGCACCTGACGGCGCCCGCGCTCACCCACGGCTTTGCGCTAGGCGCCTAAAACACGTAACGTAAGGCCGCAATACCGCAAGGCCATTCATGAGCCCCTTGCCGCATGAGCCGCCCTTGCTGCATGGGTCGCCCCTGCTGCATGAGTCGCCCCTGCTGCGTCAGGCCCGAGTATCGGCGCGCCACTGCCAGCCGCGCACGAACACCTCGACCGGCTGGCGTTTGCCGCCGGCTTTCTGCAGCACGCGCAAGCGCAGCACCCCATCGGCAGTCGCCATGTCTATGCCCTGCGGGCCGGCGGCTTCGACTTCGCCGGGGGCGCGCGCGGCGGGGCCCGGCAGGGCCTCGGCCAGCCAGACCTTGACCGGCTCGGCCAGCCCCGGCAGGCGCGCAGTAGCGCCGGGCACCGGGTCGAAGGCCCGGATGCGCCGCTCCAGTTCCTGAGCTGAGCGCGAGAAGTCCAGCGGCGCCTCGGCCTTGTCCAGCTTGGCGGCGTAGGTTACGCCCTCGGCCGGCTGGGGCTGCGGCTCGATGTCGCCGGCTAGCAGACTGTCCAGCGCCTGGACGATGGCCTGTGCGCCCAGCGCCGCCAGTTCGTCGTGCAGGCGCGCGGCATTGTGCTGCGGCGTGATGGGGATTTCCCGGCGCAGCAGCATGGCGCCGGTGTCCAGGCCGGCATCCATCTGCATGATGGTCACGCCGCTGCGCGCGTCGCCGGCCTCTATGGCCCGCTGGATCGGCGCCGCGCCGCGCCAGCGCGGCAGCAGGCTGGCGTGGATGTTCAGGCAGCCGCGGCGCGGCAAGTCCAGCACCCATTGCGGCAGGATCAGTCCGTAGGCGGCCACCACCATTGCCTCGGGCACGCAGCTTTCCAGGGCCCGGCGCGCGGCGCCCGCCTCTTCCGGATACTTGCCGTCCAGGCGCAGGCTGCGCGGCTGCAGCACCGGTATGCCCGCCGCCACTGCCGCTTGCTTGACCGGCCCGGGCACGAGCTTCATGCCGCGCCCCGAGGGCCGGTCAGGCTGGGTCAACACCAGGCCGATCTCGTGGCCGTGCGCAATCAGGGCGTCCAGCGCCAGGCGCGCGAATTCCGGGGTTCCGGCAAAGACAAGTCGCATGATGGAAAGGGCTGCGGATTCAAAACCGCATGATAGCAAGCGCCCCATGGCGACGGGACGCGGGCGCGCCGCGATGCGCCCCGTGCCGTGCGCCGCGGGCGCGGCCGCGCGGCACGGCCCGCAACTCAGCCGGCGCCCATTTGCCTGCCGGTGCGGCAGCCCTTTTTAATGTGAAAGAAGCCCCTTTCATTCTCGGGGGAGGCGGCGCCCGCCATGACCGTTAGGGCCGGCAGCCCGGACACTGGCGAACCGCGGCCGCTACATGCGGTGGGCTTCCTGGCGTTCCTGTTTGCGGATCTTGGTGCGGATGCGGTTCTGCTTCAGCGGCGACAGGTACTCGACGAATACCTTGCCCAGCAGATGGTCGAGTTCGTGCTGCACGCAGACCGCCAGCATGCCGTCGGCGTCGAACTCGAAGGGTTCGCCCTGCTCGTTCAGCGCGCGCACATGGATGCTGGCCGAGCGGCGCACCTCGTCGTAGACATCGGGCACCGACAGGCAGCCTTCCTTGGAAACTTCTTGTTCTTCGCTCTTCCAGGTGATCTCGGGGTTGATCAGCACCAGCAGGTCGTTGCATTCGTCGGAGATATCGATGACCACCACCCGTTCATGCACGTCTACCTGCGTGGCCGCCAGGCCTATGCCCGGCGCTTCGTACATGGTCTCGGCCATGTCGCGCACCAGCTTGCGGATGCGGTCGTCGACGACTTCCACCGGCTTGGCGATTTTACGCAAGCGCGGATCGGGGTAACGGAGTATGGGAAGCAAAGCCATGTGTATGAGTACGTCCAGTATGTTCGGCGGCGGTTCGGGCCGCGAGGCCGGCCCGCTCGACCAGGCCCTAGGCGCAGCCGGTAACACCGGCGGTTCCGTGCCACGGCGCGCGCGCCGCGCCCGCCCATGCCATATATCAAAACTCTATAATAAAACAAAGGCCTGTGCGCTACAGGCGATGCCCCGCGGATGCTGCCCGAAGACACGGGGCCGCCCCATCGAGGCCCGCTTGGCGTGCGCCGCCTCCCGCGGGGCAGGCTATCCCGATCACTACCCGCTGCACCGGCGCGGCATCCTGTGTCACACTCGCGCCATGCCGCTGCATCTGCCTCCCGAAGAAATCTCCGCCTGGGTGCGCCTGTCGGCCGAGCCCGGACTCGGCCCCGTACAGGCGCGCCAACTGCTGCAGGCTCTGGGCCTGCCCCAGCACATCTATGCCTCGCGCCCGGCCGCCCTGGCACGGCTGCTGCCCCTGGAATTGGCGCAGAGCCTGGGCGCGCCCATGTCCGACGCCGCGCAGGAACAGGCGGCGCGCGCGCTGGAATGGCTGCAGCACCCGCAGCACCACTTGCTGACGCTGGCCGACCCCGCCTATCCCAAGGCGCTGCTCGACACCCACGACCCGCCGCTGCTGCTGTACGTGAACGGCAGGCCGGAACTATTGTCGGCCCCCACCCTCGCCATGGTGGGCGCGCGCAACGCCAGCGCCGGCGGCATCGACAACGCCCAGGCCTTCGCCCGCCACTTGGCCGGACAGGGCTGGTGCATCGCCAGCGGCCTGGCCATGGGCATAGACGCGGCCAGCCACCGCGGCGCCCTGCTCGCCGGGCCCGAGGGCGGCAGTACCGTCGCCGTGTTGGGCACCGGTATAGACATCGTCTACCCGGCTCGCAATCACCAGCTGGCCCACGAAATCGCCCAGCACGGCGCCCTGGTTTCGGAACTGCCGCTGGGCTGCCCGGCCCTGCCCCACCAGTTCCCGCGGCGCAACCGCATCGTCGCCGGCCTGGCGCGCGGCGTACTGGTGGTGGAAGCCGCGCGTCAGAGCGGCTCGCTGATCACCGCCCGCCTGGCCACGGAAATCGGCCGCGAGGTGTTCGCCATACCCGGCTCCATCCACTCGCCGCTGTCGCGCGGCTGCCATGCGCTGATTCGCCAGGGGGCCAAGCTGGTGGAGTCCGCCGCCGACATTCTCGAAGAGCTCGCGCCGCGGAGCGGCCCGGCCCAAGCGAGCCCCGTCGCCGTGTCCGGCCCATCCGCCGCAACGGCCCCGAGCCCGCCGGCCCGCCCCGGCAGGCTCGGGGCGGCCGTCGCTTTGGATCGTGCGCCGCATGCCCCCCACGACACCGGACAGCGGCGCGTGCTGGATGCCATGGGCCACGATCCGGTGGACGTCGACACGCTGCAGCGCCGTACGCAGCTGCAGGTGGCCGAACTGCACGCCGCCCTGCTCGCGCTGGAACTGGACGATGCGGTGGCCAGGCTGGACGACGGCCGCTACCAGCGCCGCCAAAAAGCTTATGATTGAAGCTCGACCGGGCGCGGCGGCCCGCAGGCTGCCGGCCACACCATTGAAATCCGGCCCCGGCGAGCCCACAGAAATTCGCACGAGTGGCCCGAGTCTGATGCACCCGCCGAAGGGGCGCCGCAGCGGGGTTCACTTGCCCCGAACCTTCCCGGCCCATGCCAGGGCCATGTAAATCACCAGGAAGACCAACATGTCTTTACCAGCCAAAGTCAAGATCGTCGAGGTTTCGCCGCGCGACGGCCTGCAGAACGAAAAAGACTTCATTGCCACCGGCATCAAGGTCGAACTCGTGGATCGCCTGTCGGCAGCGGGTTTCCCCAATATCGAGGCGGCCTCGTTCGTCTCGCCCAAATGGGTGCCGCAAATGGCCGACGGCGCCGAAGTCATGCAAGGCATACGGCGCCGGCCGGGCACCATTTATTCGGTGCTGACCCCGAACCTGCGCGGCTTCGAAGGCGCCCTCGCCGCCAAAGCCGACGAGGTGGTGATATTCGGCGCGGCCAGCGAGGCCTTTTCGCAGCGCAACATCAACTGTACGATCGCCGAATCCATCGCGCGCTTCGAGCCCGTGGCGGCGGCGGCCAAGCAGGCCGGCGTGCGCCTGCGCGGCAGCATCAGCTGCGCGCTGGGCTGCCCCTACCAGGGCGAGGTGCCGATCGAGTCCGTGGTCGACGTGGCCCGGCGCCTGCTGGCGCTGGGCTGCGACGAGATCGACGTCGCCGACACCATAGGCGTGGGCACCGCCACGCGCGTGCGCCAGGTCATGGACGCGGTCACCAAGGTGGTCGATCCGTCACGTGTTTCGGGCCACTTCCACGACACCTATGGCCAGTCGCTGGCCAATATCCTGGCGGCCATGGAGGCGGGCATCAGCATCTTCCACACATCCGTGGCGGGCCTGGGCGGCTGCCCCTATGCCAAGGGCGCCACCGGCAATGTCGCCACCGAAGACGTGCTGTACATGATGGACGGCCTGGGCGTGAACACCGGCGTGGATCTGAACGAGGTGGTCGATATCGGCATGTGGATTTCCTCCCGCATCGGCCGCAAGACCTCGAGCCGCGCCGGCAATGCGCTGGCGGCCCGCAGGGCGGCCTGATACATGGGCAGCAATCCGCAAGAAAACAAAGCGGCCACGCGCGGCGCGGCCGATACCGGCGCCGCACAGACGAAGCCCCCGGAGCCGCACAAGGCTGTCGGGCAGGCCGGCCCGTCCGGTGCAGACGCGCCGGGCGGCCAGGCGGCCGTCGAGCCGGGCGCCTATGGCCCCGATGCCGCAGAACACGCCGCCCTGCTGGGCGAGATCGGCCCCTTGCCGCTGCGCGGCACTGCCTGGCCGACCCTGATCAAGATCATGGCCTGGGCCGTGCTGATACTTGTCGGCATGCAGATCACCCTGGTCGCCACCGGCCCGCACAGGCACGACGTCAGCCCCGTGGCCGCGGTGGTGGTGCTGGTGTGCTTCCTGGCGCTGCTGATCGTGGCGCGCTTCATGCTGATGTCCGAAACGCGCATCACGCAGGACGGCATCGAACAAAGCTGGATACGGCCGCGCCGCATTGCGTGGGACGACATCCTGTTCGTGCGCTATATACCCATGCTGACCTCGAAGCGGCTGATCTGCTTCAGCCGCAGCGGCCGGCCGGTGGTGTTCCAGGCCGGCACCCGCGAACTGCGGGCCGCCTTCGCCCGCATCGCCCAGGTGTACCGGCGCCGCTAGCGGGCGCCGGGCCGCCTTCGGAAAGTAAAGCCCGTGCCCGCGGCTGGCGATCAGTTCAGCGGCGGGGAATACATCAGGCCGCCCTTGGTCCACAGCGCGTTCAGACCGCGCTGCAGCTTGAGCGGGCTGCCCATGCCGACGTTGCGCTCGAAGCTTTCGCCGTAATTGCCGACCTGCTTGATGATGTTGTAGGCCCACTTCTCGTCGACGCCCATGTTCTTGCCCGCGCCAGGGGTCACGCCCAGCAGGCGCCGCACGTCGGGGTTCTTGCTGTCCAGGTTCTGGTCGACGTTCTTGGAGGTGAGCCCCAGCTCTTCGGCGTCGATCATGGCGTACAGCGACCACTGCACGATGTTCAGCCAGTTGTCGTCGCCCTGGCGCACGTAGGGCCCGAGCGGCTCTTTGGAGATGATCTCCGGCAGCACCATATAGTCGTCGGGCTTGCTGAGCTTGGAGATGCGTATCGAAGCCAGGCCCGAGGCATCGGTGGTGAAGACGTCGCAGCGGCCCGCCGCGAAGGCGTTGACGACCTCGTTGAACTGCTCGATGACCACCGGCTTGTAGTGGATGCCGTTGGCGCGCGCCCAGTCGGCCATGGTGTTCTCGTTGGACGTGCCGGTCTGCATGCAGACCGTGGCGCCGTCGAGTTCCTTGGCGCTTTTGACATTGAGCGACTTGGGCACCAGGAAGCCCTGGCCGTCGTAGTAGTTGATGCCGGCGTGGATCGCGCCCAGCGCCGTGTCGCGCTGCTGCGTGACGGTGGTGTTGCGCGCCAGCAGGTCGATCTCGCCGGACTGCAGGGCGGTGAAGCGCTGCTGCGAATTCAACGGCACCGCCTTGAACTTGGACGCATCGCCCAGCGTGGCCGCGGCCACGGCGCGGCACATGTCCACGTCCAGGCCCTTCCACTCGCCCTTGGAGTCGGGTGCCGAGAAGCCGGCAAAACCCGTGGTCACGCCGCACTGCACGTAGCCGCGCTTCTTGACCACGTCCAGCGTACCGGCGCAGGCCAGCTGGGTCACGGAATACATCAGCAGCGCGGCGGCCGCATATTTGGCGTAACGCATGAACATCCCCTATGAGAATCCCTGGAGTGAAGCTTCAGGCCGATATTACCGCAATCGCGGTGGCCGGAATCGCCGACTCCAACGCCGCCCGAACGCCGCGTATCCTGGAATGTTCAGACTCATCTACATTTTGGAAAAGACTGCCACGGGCCAACGCGGCTGCAGCCGCGCTGCCGAGGCTCGCCGCCGCGGCGGTCACCATCGCGGCACGCACCGTCGTGGCGCAGCTTGCAGGTGCAATGGCGGCGCACAAAGCACGAGGCCCGGCTGCGCCGGGCCCTGCGTACCAACAAGAAGAAGGCGTCAATCGAGCTTGATGCCCGCGGTCTTGATGACCTTGGCCCACTCGGCTTCCTGCTCGTCGGAATACTTCTTGAATTCCGCCTGCGTCATGGGCATGGGCTCTACGCCGATGGCGCGGATCTTGCCGTCGAGCTGCGGGCTCTTGAGTGCGGCCTCGAGGTCGGCGCTGAGCTTGCCGACCGCGTCGGCCGGCATGTTCGCCGGGCCCACCAGGCCCTGCCAGGCGTAGGCATTGAAGTTCTTGACGCCCGCCTCGGCCATGGTCGGCACGTCGGGCAGCAAAGCGATGCGCTGCGGCGTGGCCGTGGCCAGCACGCGGATCTTGCCGGCCTTGATATTGGCATAGGCCGAGGCCGAATCCACGAAGGCCATGTCGACCTGGCCGCCCAGCAGGTCGGTCATGGCCGGGGCCGCGCCCTTGTAGGGCACGTTGACGATCTTCACGCCGGCGCGCTGGTTGAACATTTCCAGCGCCAGGTGGTGCGGCGAACCATTGCCGGCCGAAGCGGAGGTGAGCTTGCCGGGCGACTTGCGCGCGGCTGCCAGCACGTCGGCCAGCGTTTTGAAGGGCGACTTGTCGTTGACGGCCAGCATCAGCGGGAAGCGCGCCAGCCCGCCTATGTAGGTGAACTTGGCCGGATCGTACTGCAGGTGGGAATAAAGCGAGGGATTGTAGGCCAGGGTGCCGGAATCGGCCGTGCCCACGGTATAGCCGTCGGGCTTGGATTTTTCGACATAGGTGGCGCCGATGATGGTGCTGGCGCCCGGCTTGTTCTCGACGATGATGCTGACGCCGAGCTTCTTCTGCAGTTCGGCCGCCACCATGCGGCCGATGACGTCGGAGCCGCCGCCGGCAGCATAGGGGATGACCCAGTGCACCGGCGCACTCGGCCAGGACGCGGCCGAGGCGAGGCCGGCAACGCTCAGGGCCGACACGGCCACGAGCCCTTTCAACAATCTGGACATGGGAAAACTCCTGGAGGCTGACCCGCCCGGTACGGCGCCTTTGCCGTGGTACAGGAGCGGAGCGGGTTCAAATTATTCGACTTGTATCGCGGCTTTTAAGCGCACGTTGTTATGAATTACGTAACAATGTTATGCAGATCAGCGCCAATTATGCCGGAAGCCTGCAGTTCCCGGCATTAGGAAATACCATCATCCTGCCTTGCACCCGACGCGCCCTGCGCCTGCGCATCGCCGGCGATGACGCGCGACAGAAAGGCCCGGGTACGCTCGTGGCGCGGCCGCAGCAGCACCTGGCCGGGCGGGCCCGATTCGACGATGACGCCGCCGTCCATGAATGCAATGGTATCGCCCACGTCGCGTGCGAAGGCCATTTCGTGGGTTACGACTACCATCGTCATGCCGTCTTCGGCCAGGCCGCGCATCACCGCCAGCACCTCGTCGACGAGCTCGGGGTCGAGCGCCGAGGTGGGTTCGTCGAACAGCATGAGGCGCGGCCGCATGGCCAGCGCCCGGGCGATGGCGACCCGCTGCTGCTGGCCGCCCGACAGGTGGGCGGGATAGGCGCCGGCCTTGGCCAGCAGGCCCACCCGCTGCAGCAGCGCCTGCGCGTGCTGGATCGCCGCGGCCCGGCTCTCGCCCTTGACGCGCAGCGGCGCCTCGATGATGTTTTCCAGCACCGTCATGTGCGGGAACAGATTGAAGCGCTGGAACACCATGCCGATGGCCGAGCGCTGGCGGCACACCTCGCGTTCGCCCAGCTCGTACAGGCAGTCGCCGCGCGCCCGGTAGCCCATCAGTTCGCCATCGACCCAGAGCCGGCCACCGTCGATTTTTTCCAGGTGGTTGATGCAGCGCAGGAAGGTGCTCTTGCCCGAGCCCGAGGGGCCGATCAGGCACAGCACTTCGCCGGCGGCGACTTCCAGGCTGATGCCCTTGAGCACCTCGTCGCGCCCGTAGCGCTTGTGCACGTCGACGGCGCGCACCATGGGCTGTTGCGCGGGCCGGCCCGCGGCGGCTTCGCGGCTCGCGGCGAACAGGTCTGCGCTTGCGGGCGCGTCAGCGTGTGCCATGCGGCCCCGTCCCGCGCGCCAGGCGCCGTTCCATGAAATACTGGCCGATGCTGGTGATCGTGGTCAGCACCAGGTACCAGAAAGTGGCCACCAGCATCAGTTCTATGGTGTGCAGATTGGCCGAAGAGATGTTCTCGGCGGCAGTCAGCAGGTCGCCGCCGGCGATGACCGAGACCAGCGAAGTGGCCTTGAGCAGCGAAATGAACTGGTTGCCCGCCGGCGGGATGATGACGCGCAGGGCCTGCGGCAGGATGATGCGGCGCATGGCCAGCGTGCGGCGCATGCCCAGCGCCTGCGATGCCTCGTACTGGCCGCGATCCACCGCCAGCAGCCCGGCCCGCATGATCTCGGCCATGTAGGCGGCCTCGTTCAGGCCCAGGGCCACCACCGAGGCGACGAAGGGCGTCATGAGGGTATTGGTGTCGAACGGGCCGATGTGCTGGAACAGCAGTGCCAGGTTGCCCCACAGCAATATCTGCACCAGCAGCGGGGTGCCGCGCACCAGCCAGGTGTAGAAGCCGCTGCTCAGGCGCAGCACCGGGCTGGACGACAGGCGCATCAGCGCCAGCACCGTGCCCAGCGCCAGGCCGATGATCTCGGCCAGCACCGCCAGCACCACCGTGGTGCGCAGCCCCGCCATGATGGCCGGCGCGAACTGGTACTGGGCGATGACCGGATGCTGGATGTTCGGGTTGCGGAATATGGACACGGCCAGCAGCGCCAGCAGCACGCCCACCACCGCGCTGCCCGTCCAGAGCCACGGGCGCCGCAGCGGAACGATGCGCGTCATGCGGCCGGCCCGGCGCGGCGTGAGCCCGGGTGCCGTGCGGCCCCGCCCCTGCGGGCCGGGCTTGCACTAGGCCTGATGTTCACAGCTTGAGGTTCTTGCCGCCGTTGATCGCGGCGGACTTCAGCGCCCCGTCCGCCACCCCGTACTTTTGCAGGATCTTGAGGTAGCTGCCGTCGGCAATCAGGGCGTTCAGGGCCTTTTGCAGCTGGTCGCGCAAGGCGGTGTTGTCCTTGGCCACGCTGATGCCCAGCGGCACCGGCTGGTACACATGGCCGGCCACCACGTCGAACAGCTTGCCGTTGTCGGCCGTCTTGGCCAGGTAGACCATGACCGGCGAATTGCCCAGGAAGGCCGCCACCCGGCCGGTCTGCACCTGCAGGCGGGCGTCCGACGGCTGGGCGTACTGCATGTTCTTGATGGCCGGCTTGCCGGCGGCGCTGCACTTGGCGTTGACTTCGTTGACCAGCGTCACCTGCGTCGAGCCTTGCACCGTGGACACGGTCATGCCGCACATGGTTTCCAGGCTTTGCACATGCTGCGGGTTGCCTTTCTTGATCAGCAGCATGGTGCCCAGGTTGAAGAAGTCGACGAAGTCCACCAGCTCTTCGCGCTTGGGCGTGTCGTTCATGAGCGTGAAGGAGATGTCGATGCGCTTGGCCTGCATGGCCGGCAGCAGGCCGCTGAAGGGCATGGCCTTGAAGACGATCTGGCGGCCCATCTGCTTGCTCATGGCCGCCGCCAGGTCGACGATGACGCCCTGCAGCGTGGTGCCGTCCGAGGCATAAGAGATCATCGGCGGGCTGTTGGTGATGGAGCCGGCGGTGATCGGGCCGGCGGCCTGCGCCGCCAGCGGCATGGCCGCGCACACCGCGGGCAGCGCAGCGGCCAGCATGAATTTTTGGAAATATCGCATCGTTGCTCCTGGTTATGTTTTCTTGTTTCGATGCATGGTAGATGCCCACGCCGCCCGGCCCGCCGCGCTATTCCTGGCAGCGGCAAGGCCGGTAAAAAATTCTAGCAGAAGCATGCCCGCCGTGGCATTGCGCCGCAACGGGCGGGGCGGGCTGGTTCCCGGCTGCTACGCGCCCCCGGGTAGGCGCGCCGGGTAGCTGCGCGCGCCGAAGATCGCCGAACCGATGCGCACTTCGGTCGAGCCTTCCTCGATGGCCAGTTCAAAGTCGCCGCTCATGCCCATGGACAGGCGCTCCAGGCCCAGGAAGCCGTCTTCGCGCAGGCGCCCGCGCCACATCCGCAGGCAGCAGAAACACTCGCGCACCGCCTGCGGGTCGTCGGACTGCACGGCCAGGGTCATCAAGCCGCGCGGACGCAGGCTGTGGAAAGCGGCGAGCTCGCGCAGGAAGGCCGGCAGCGCGGCCGGATCCAGCCCGAACTTGCTGGGCTCGGGCGAGGTCTTGACCTGTACCAGCACGTCCAGCGCCCGGCCTTCTTTCTGCAGGCGCAGATCCAGCTCGCGCGCAAGATCCAGCCGATCGAGCGACTGCACTTCAGCGGCCAGCCGCGCCGCATCGCGCGCCTTGTTGGTCTGCAGGTGGCCGATCATCACCCATTGCGGCCCGTCGGCCTCGAACTGCGCCGCCTTCTGGCGGATTTCCTGAGTCTTGTTCTCGCCGAAACGCCGCAGGCCCAGGGCCATGGCCTGGCGCACGGCCTCGACGCCGAAAGTCTTGCTGACCGGCAGCAGCGCCACCTCGGCGGATGCGCGTCCGGCACGGGCGCAGGCCGCCGCCATACGGGTGCGTATCGCCGCCAGGCGGCTTTCCATGGAATCAGGTATCGGCAGGTCTGTGGTCATTGCACACTAATTTTTCATTGGGCGCCTCTACTGTACTTCTTCTTTTTGCTTTACTTCTTTACAGTAAGGGTCTCGCCCGGAAACCTCCGGGCCGGGGCCGCCGGCGGATGCTATCCGCGCGCGGCGCCCGCCCTTTCTCGCCCTCCACGGATCCCCCCGCCATGAACGACGCCTCGCACCAGATTTCCATGACCATACTGATGACGCCGGACATGGCCAATTTCTCGGGCAATGTGCACGGCGGCTCCATACTCAAGCACCTGGATCTGGTGGCCTACGCCTGTGCCAGCCGCTATGCGGGCACCTATGTGGTGACCCTGTCGGTCGACCAGGTGATGTTCCGCCAGCCCATACACGTGGGCGAACTGGTCACCTTCCACGCCTCGGTGAACTACACCGGCCGCACCTCCATGGAGATCGGCATCAAGGTCGTGACCGAAGACATACGGCGCAAGCTGGTGCGCCACACCAACAGCTGTTATTTCACGATGATTGCGGTCGACGACCAGGGCACCCCGGTAGAGGTGCCCCCGCTCACGCCCGCCACCGAGGAAGAAAAGACGCGCTACAAGGCGGCGCAACTACGCCGCGAGCTGCGCCAGGAAATGGAGCGCCGACATCAGCAGATCAAGCACGAAGTGGCCTGAGCCCCGCGCTGCGCGGGGCGCCCCGTTTCAGCGCACCATGCCCGCGGCGGCGGTCTGGTGGGTGGCGGCGTCGATCAGGATGAAGGCCCCGGTGGCCGCCTGCTCGTCGTAAGGATCCAGCGCCAGCGCTTCACGCGTGGTCACGGTGACCCGGCCTATGTCGTTCATGGCCAGGGCGCCGCCCGCGCCGACATCCTGCAGTTCCTGGATGTCGCGCCGCGTATGCACGGCCTTGATGCGCGCCTGGGTCAGGCGCGTGCCCTGCTTCAGCCAGTACTGGCGCACCGGACTCAGGGCCCGCTGATCCAGCCAGCAAAGCTCGGCCTCGAACTCGCGCGCCACTCGCAGCGGCGCATCCTGCGCCACGATCAGGTCGCCGCGCGACACATCGATGTCGCGATCCAGCACCACGGCCACGCTGTCGCCGGCATGCACCGCGTCGACGTCGCGATCGAACTGCACCAGCCGCGCCACGCGGGCGGTGGCGCCGGCCGGCAGCACCTTGATTGCGTCGCCCACCGCCAAGGTGCCGGCGGCCAGCCTGCCGGCGTAGCCGCGGAAGTCATCCACCGCATGCCCGTCGTGGCGTATGACCCACTGCACGAAGAAGCGCGCCTCGGCCCGCGGCAACGGGCCGCCCAGCGGCAGGTTTTCCAGCAGCGCCAATAGCGGCAGGCCGTCGTACCACGGCGTATGCTCGGAGCGGCGCACCACGTTGCCGCCCTCCAGCGCCGACATAGGCACGATGTGGAAGTGGGCAATGCCGAGCTTGGCTGCCAATTCGGCATAGGCGGCGCGGATGCGTTCGAACACCTGCGGATCCCAGCCGACCAGATCCATCTTGTTGACCGCCACCACGATGTGGCGCAGGCCCAGCAAATGGGCCAGCGCGCTGTGGCGCTTGGTCTGCGGCAGCAGCTTGCCGTCGCGCACCCGGCTGGCGTCGATCAGGATCACCGCCACTTCGGCGGTGGAAGCGCCGGTCACCATATTGCGCGTGTACTGCTCGTGGCCGGGCGCATCGGCAACAATGAACTTGCGCAGCGGCGTGGCGAAGTAGCGATAGGCCACATCGATGGTAATGCCCTGCTCGCGCTCGGCCTCCAGGCCGTCGGTCAGCAGCGACAGGTCGATCTCGCTGGCGGCGGCGCGCTTGTACTTCGAGCGCGAGATGGCAGCCAGCTGATCGGCGAACACGCCCTTGCTGTCGTACAGCAGGCGGCCGATCAGGGTGGACTTGCCGTCGTCGACCGAGCCCGCGGTGATCAGGCGCAGCACACCGGAGTCGGCGGCGGACAGCCAGGATTCATTCACTGCATTCATTAGAAGTACCCCAGTTTCTTGCGACGCTCCATCGATGCCTCGGAGGTCTGGTCGTCCATGCGCGTGGCGCCGCGCTCGGTAATGGTGGTGATGGCGGTCTCGGCAATGATGGCCTCGGGACTGGCCGCGGTCGAGGCCACCGGGCAGGTGCACGAGATGTCACCCACCGTGCGGAAGCGCACGCTGCGCGTTTGCACCGCCTCGCCCGGCTTGGGCGGCGTGAGCCGCGTCACCGGCACCAGCATGCCGTTGCGTTCGACCACCCGGCGCTCGTGCGAGTAATAAATAGAGGGCAGGCTCAGGCCTTCACGCCGGATGTACTGCCAGACGTCCAGCTCGGTCCAGTTGGAAATCGGGAAGACGCGCATGTTCTCGCCCTTGTGAACCTTGGTATTGAACAGGTTCCAGAGTTCGGGGCGCTGCGCCTTCGGATCCCACTGTCCGAACTCGTCGCGGAACGAGAACACGCGCTCTTTGGCGCGGGCCTTTTCTTCGTCGCGCCGCGCGCCGCCTATGCAGGCGTCGAAGCCGAATTCCTCTATAGCCTCGAGCAGCGTGGTGGCCTGCGCGGCGTTGCGCGAATCGGTCTCGCGGCGCAGCACCACGCTGCCGCGCGCAATGGAATCTTCTACACTGCGCACGATCAGGCGCTCGCCCAGCTCGGCCACGCGCCGGTCGCGGAACGCTATGACCTCGTCGAAATTGTGGCCGGTGTCGATATGCATCAGCGGAAACGGAAAGGCCGCGGGGCGGAAGGCCTTCTCGGCCAGGCGCAGCAGTACCACCGAATCCTTGCCGCCCGAAAACAGCAGCACCGGGCGCTCGCACTCGGCGGCGACCTCGCGCAATATATATATGGCTTCCGACTCCAGCCAGTCCAGGTGTGTACGCGAAGAGATATCGCCCATGTTTCGTTTCCTTTATCAAATACCTTGATGCTGCGTGGCGGCCTTGTGTGAGGCGGCCGCTGCCGCCGGCCCGGACGCGGCGCCGCCGGCCGCGTCCGTTAGCCCAGTTGCCTGCACTTCGGGCGCCGCGGCCGCGCCCGGGGCGCCGGCCGGCGCCAGATTGCCGGCGTGCAGCCCGCATTCCCGCGAGTCGCGCTGTTCCCACCACCAGCGTCCGGCGCGCACATCCTCGCCCGGCCGCACCGCGCGCGTACAGGGTTCGCAGCCTATGGACGGATAGCCCTGGTCGTGCAGCGGGTTGTAGGGGATGTCCAGGCCGCGTATGGCGTCCCAGAGCTGCTGTTGCGTCCAGGCCGCCAGCGGGTTGTACTTTTGCAGGCCGAACACTGTGTCGAATTCGGATTCCGGCAGCTCGGCGCGTGTCGTCGACTGTTCGCGCCGCTGGCCGGTAAGCCAGGCCGAGCGCCCCGCCAGGGCGCGGCGCAGCGGCTCGACCTTGCGTATGCCGCAACAGGCCTTGCGCAGCTCCAGGCTTTCATAGAAAGCGTATTCGCCATGCTGCCGCACGTGCTCGCGCACGGCGGCCGCGTCGGGCCGTACGCGGCGCACCTGGATGCCGTAGCGCTGGGCGATCACGTCGACCATGCCGAGCGTCTCGGCGTGCAGGCGCCCGGTGTCCAGGGTGAAGACTTCGATGGGTGCGTGCGCGCAGGCGATGGCATGCAGCAGCAGCATGTCCTCGGCCGCCAGCGAGGAAGCAAAGACTGCGTCCGAGTGGCTCGCACCTATTGCCGCCACGCGTTCCACCAGCGCGGCCCAAAGCGCGGCCAGCGGCTGCGCCAGATGGGGCTGTTCCGGGCCGGAATGCGCGGTGCCGGATCGGGCCGGAGCCGGAACCGGGTTCGGGATTGCTGTAATGCTCACGAGTGTCTGGTGCCTGGCCCCGAGGCCGCGGGCTTGCCGGCTTCGGGGCGGAATTGGGGGAACTCAAGTGTGGGCGCTGCGCACACACAAAGGAACGAATTATTCGTTAGCTGTTTATGGGTGCGGGACATTAATCCCGCCGCACATAAGCTCATAGCGCGCAGGTGAGAGGCCCCGTTCCGATTTCTGTTGCGGCCGCCTCTTTGCGGATATGCCGGACTGGCGCGCCGCTGGATTGCGCGCATGGGCCATCAGGGGCCGGCGGCCCTGGCGCCCATGGGTATCGGCGGGGTATCGCCGCAACACATGGGGCCGCATCATGCCTATTTAATACGTCCCTATTTAATTAATATATTAACAAAATAGGGACGTATTAATATAGCAGCAATATAATTACCCTTGCAGCCCGGCTGTTCCGGCCGCAATCCCAGGCGCCAACGGCGTGATAGCCGCGCCTGCTCCCGACCGCGCAACAGCCGCCGATCCACGCCGCTCGCGCTTTAAACACCGCCGATACGCCCAGCTTATAAAGTCATCCCCCTCCCCTCCCAAGCAAAGGCCGCTCAAATGTCCACACCCATGCCGCATGCCCTTCCTTCCTACCTGGATCCCGCCAACCTCGGGCCCTGGGGCATCTATCTCGAACAAGTGGACAGGGTCGCGCCCTATCTGGGGCGCCTGGGCAAATGGGTCGAAACGCTCAAACGCCCCAAACGCGCCATGATCGTCGATGTGCCGGTAGAGCTGGACGACGGCACGGTGGCCCACTTCGAGGGCTACCGCGTGCAGCACAACATATCGCGCGGCCCCGGCAAGGGCGGCGTGCGCTTCCACCAAGACGTCACACTGTCCGAGGTCATGGCGCTGGCCGCCTGGATGTCGGTCAAGAATGCGGCGGTCAACCTGCCCTTCGGCGGCGCCAAAGGCGGCATCCGCATCGATCCACGCAAGTTCTCGACAGCCGAGCTGGAAAAAATCACGCGCCGCTACACCAGCGAGATCGGCATCATCATCGGCCCCAACAAAGACATCCCGGCGCCCGACGTCAACACCAACGCCCAGACCATGGCCTGGATGATGGACACCTATTCCATGAACGAAGGGGCTACCGCCACCGGCGTCGTCACCGGCAAGCCGGTCTCGCTGGGCGGCAGCCTGGGGCGGGTCGAAGCCACCGGCCGCGGCGTTTTCGTCGTGGGCTGCGAAGCGGCGCGCGAACGCGGCGTCACCCTGCAGGGCGCGCGCGTGATCGTGCAAGGCTTCGGCAACGTGGGCGGCACGGCGGCGCGCCTGTTCTACCAGCTCGGCGCCCATGTCATTGCCGTGCAAGACCATACCGGCTGCGTACACAACGCCAAGGGGCTGAACGTGCTGGCCCTGCTCGACCACGTCGAAAAGAACGGCGGAGTGGCCGGCGCCCCCGACAGCGAAAGCCTCACGGCCGAAGAATTCTGGGGGCTGGAAACCGAGATCCTGATCCCGGCCGCACTCGAAGGCCAGATCACCCGCCACAACGCCGACCTGATCCGCGCAGCCATCGTGGTGGAAGGCGCCAACGGCCCCACCACGCCCGAGGCCGACGACATTCTGGCCTCCAAGGGCACGATCATCGTGCCCGACGTCGTCGCCAATGCCGGCGGCGTCACGGTCAGCTATTTCGAATGGGTGCAGGACTTCTCCAGCTTCTTCTGGACTGAAACCGAAATCAACCACAGGCTGGAAGCCATGATGCGCGCGGCCTACACCTCGATTTCCGCGGTGGCCCGCGAACACGGCGTCAGCATGCGCACCGCCGCCTACATCGTGGCCTGCTCGCGCATCCTGGAGGCTCGCGAAGTGCGCGGGCTGTATCCCTGAAAAACCCGGGGCGCCGCGGGCAAAGACGTACAAATCAAGGCCGGCGGCGCCCCATGGCGGGCTTCATCTTCCACCGCTTCCGGAGCGGCTTGCCGGGCAGGCGGCCGGTACGCACACCGTTCCCTGCATGATTTTTCTGGCGGTGCGCACCACGCCCGCCCTGGCGACTCCCGGCCTGCCGCCACGGCTGCAAAGTTCGATCGATATCCCGATGCGCCCCGCCGGATGGAGCACCGACACGACACCGCGGGAAAAGGCGGCATCGCCGCGAAACGCCGATGACACGGTGTCCGGCAGGACGAGGCTGGCGGCCACGCCTATGGCGCCAGTCACTGCGTGGCGCGGTGGCAGCGCTGCGGCGTGAAGTAGCGCGAGCAGATGGACGAGCCGCCTCCGCCCGGGATCACCAGTACCGGCTTGGGCACGACGCTGTCCGAGACATCCAAGAGGCCGGCCTTGGGGTGGCCGCCGTACCCCGGCTGGCATTGCCGCGCAAAAGGCATTCGACGCTGCGCGGCATCCCGCTGATCGAGCCCGAAGTCTCCCGCACCTTGAGGCTGTTGCGCCGCAAGAACCACCCTTTGTCACCTACGGCCAAGGTTCTTTACGATCAGATCAAGAAAGAGCCCGGACGGCTCTGACGGCATGCTGCGCCCATGCATGGGCGCGGCATGCGCAAGGCGGCTTACGCGGCCGATCCTGGCCCCGACAAGTCGAGCCGGCGGCGCGTCTCGTAGCGGCGCGTGCGGGCGCTGTACGGATCGACGAATTCTATGGCACGGGCCAGCAACAGCAGCGGCCGGGAATAATCGTCGTACGGCGGATGGGCGCGCGGCGCCGGATAGCAGGGGTCGTTGCAGATAGGTATGCCCAGCGCGCTCATGTGCACGCGCAGCTGATGCTTGCGGCCCGAGGCGGGACGCAGGCGGTAGCGCCCCAGCGCACCGTGCCGCTCGACCAGTTCGATGCGGGTTTCGCTATTGGGCTCGCCGGGCACCTCGCGCATGTCGAAGCGCTCGGGTATCCGCTGGATGCGGCTGCGGCGCACGCAGGGCAGCTCGAGCCCTGCGCGCAGCGGGGCGATGGCCTCGTATTCCTTCAGCACCAAGCGGGACTGGAACAGCGTCTGGTAGCGGCCGCGGCTGGCCGGGTCGGCGCAGAACAGCATCACGCCGGCGGTATCGCGATCCAGGCGGTGCAGCGGGCTGAGCTGCGGCATGTCCAGCGCGGCGCGCAAGCGCGACAGCGCCGTCTCGCGCAGGTAGCGGCCGCCGGGCGTGCTGGCCATGAAATGCGGCTTGTCCACCACCAGCAGGCGCTCGTCGCGATACAGTATGGGCAGCTCGAACGGCAGCGGCTCCTCGTCGGGCACTTCCCGGTAGTACCACAGCCAGCGCCCCGGAATATACGGCGCGTCGGCCGCCTGCGGCACCCCGGCGCCATCGACGATCTCGCCGCGCTCCAGGCGCGCGCGCAGCACCTCCGGCGCTACATAGGGGAAGCGCCGCAGCATGAATTCCAGCAGGCCGGCCCACGGCCCCGGGGGCAGGAATACGCGGCTGGGCGCCACGCCGCCGCGCATGGGCAGCGGCGCAATCGAGCCGTCCCGATGATGCAAGACGGCCACGGCTATGTCTGCGCCCGCGCCCGGCTGGCCGTGCCGGGGCCCGCTGCCGGCGAGGAACCGGGCACCGGCGCCGAAGCCCGCGCGGCCCCGGGCCCCCGGCCCGATGCGGACTCCCGCGGCGTCCAGTCGAGGATCACCTTGCCGCTCTGCCCCGACAGCATGGCCTCGAAGCCGGCCCGATAATCGTCGGCCGCGTAATGATGGGTAATGATGGGCGAGAGGTCCAGGCCGCTTTGCAGCATGGCCACCATCTTGTACCAGGTCTCGAACATCTCGCGCCCATAAATGCCCTTGATCTCCAGGCCCTTGAAGATCACCTTGGTCCAATCTATGCCGAAGCCCGCCGGCGGAATGCCCAGCATGGCGATGCGTCCTCCATGGTTCATCTGCTCGAGCATCGAAACGAAGGCGCTGGGCACGCCGGACATCTCGAGCCCCACGTCGAAGCCTTCGGCCATGCGCAGTTCGCGCATGACGTCGGGCAGCGATTCGCGCGTGACGTTGACCGCGCGGGTTGCGCCCAGCCGCCGGGCCAGATCCAGCCGGTAATCGTTCACGTCGGTGATCACCACATTGCGCGCCCCGACGTGGCGGGCAATGGCCGCCGCCATGGCGCCTATGGGGCCGGCGCCGGTAATGAGCACGTCCTCGCCCACCAGGTCGAAGGCCAGCGCGGTGTGCGTGGCGTTGCCGTAAGGGTCGAAAATCGCCGCCAGATCGTCGGACACGTCGTCGGGAATCTTGAAGGCGTTGACGGCGGGCAGCGCCAGGTATTCGGCGAAGGCGCCCGGTCGATCCACGCCCACGCCGCGCGTGTTGCGGCACAGGTGGCGCCGGCCGGCGCGGCAGTTGCGGCAGTATCCGCAGGTGATGTGGCCTTCGCCCGAGACCCGGTCGCCGATGGCGAAGCCGCTTACCTCCTGGCCGATTTCGACGATCTCGCCCACGTATTCGTGGCCCACGTGCATGGGCACCGGGATGGTGCGGCTGGCCCATTCGTCCCATTTCCAGATGTGCACATCGGTGCCGCAGATCGCCGTCTTGCGTATGCGGATCAGCACGTCGTTGTGGCCAACCGCCGGGCGGTCGACCTGAGTAAGCGTCAAACCGACGCCCGCCTGCAGTTTTGCCAGAGCCCGCATGTCGCGCTCCTGGAGAGAAAATTGAAGAAGCCGGCCTTCCGGACGGAACCGCGGCGCCACCATTCAGACCACGGGCGGCGCTGCTTGGCCCAGGCATCGCCCGAGCCCATGGTCAGGAACCAGTGCCGAGCACACCGAGCCTGCGGCCGGCGCGCCCGAAGGCCGCCACCGCCCGGTCGATCTGCTCGTCGGTGTGGGCGGCGCTCATCTGGGTGCGGATGCGCGCCCGCCCGCGCGGCA
Source organism: Candidimonas nitroreducens (assembly GCF_002209565.1). Classification (GTDB taxonomy): domain Bacteria; phylum Pseudomonadota; class Gammaproteobacteria; order Burkholderiales; family Burkholderiaceae_B; genus Candidimonas; species Candidimonas nitroreducens. The sequence goes on along the minus strand of NZ_NJIH01000008.1, from coordinate 28,658 downwards.
CCACGGGATACGAAAAGGCGGTCACGTACACGCCCTCGCGCAGCAGTTCCTCGGCCATGCCGGCCGCCTTGCGGGCGTCGCCGAACATGACCGGCACGATGGGGTGGCTGCCCGGCACCAGATCGAAGCCGAGCTGCTGCATGGCCTGGCGGAAGCGCCGGCCGTTGGCATGCAGCCGGCGGCGCAGGCCCGCGCCTTCGGCGCCGCGCAGCAGTTCCAGCACCCGCAGCGAGGCTGCCACGATGCCCGGCGCCAGCGTATTGGAAAACAGGTACGGCCGCGAACGCTGGCGCAGCAGCTCGACCACTGAAGCATGCGCGGCCACGTAGCCGCCCGAGGCCCCGCCCAGCGCCTTGCCCAGCGTGCCGGTAAGAATATGCACGCGGCCCTGCACGCCGCAGTGTTCCGGCGTGCCGCAGCCGTGCTCGCCCATGAAGCCCACGGCGTGGGAATCGTCCACCATGACCAGGGCATCGTACTTGTCGGCCAGGTCGCAGATGGACTTCAGGTCGGCGACGATGCCGTCCATCGAGAACACGCCGTCGGTGGCGATCAGCTTGTAGCGGGCACCCGCGGCGTCGGCCGCCCGCAGTTGCGCCTCGAGGTCGGCCATATCGTTGTTGGCATAGCGATAGCGCTGCGCCTTGCACAACCTGACGCCGTCGATGATGCTGGCGTGGTTCAGGGCGTCGCTGACGATCGCGTCGCGCTCGTCCAGCAGCGCCTCGAACAGGCCGCCGTTGGCATCGAAGCAGCTCGAATACAGGATGGCGTCGCCCATGCCGAGAAAGTCGGCCAGTTCGCGCTCCAGGCGCTTGTGCCCGGTTTGCGTGCCGCAGATGAAGCGCACCGAGGCCAGCCCGTAGCCGGCGCTTTCCTGGCCCTGCCGGGCCGCCTCGACGAGCCGCGCATCGTCGGCCAGGCCCAGGTAGTTGTTGGCGCAGAAATTCAGCAGCCGCGTGCCGTCGGCCAGCGTTACCTGGGCCGCTTGCGGCCCATCGATGACGCGCTCGGGCTTGTAGAAGCCGTCGTCGCGCAGCTGCTGCAGCTGCGCCTGTACATGGTCGAGAAAAGGTGGATGCATGGCGATTGATTCCCTGGCGGCCAAAGGCGCCGGCCAACGCATGCCGGGCCGCGCTCCGCTGCGTATTGCGCGGCCCGCGGCGCGCTTCCGGGCCCCGGGCCTGCTTGATTCCATCCCTTATATCTTATACCCGCCATAGCCGCGCAAGCCCGCCGCCCGACTGCGCTTGCCGCCGGCGCGCCCGCCCCTACGATCGCCGCGGCGGCGCGGCGCAAAGCGGGCAAAAGCCTGCGCCTACTCCGTCCGCATATGCAGTGTGTCGGCCAGATGGCGGTATGCGGCCAGGTCTTTCTTGATCTGGGCAGTGACCTCGGCGGGGCTCATGTGCTGGGTTTCCATGCCAGACTCCAGGAAGCGCTCTTTGATCGTGGCATCCGCCAGCACCCCGTCCAGAGCCGCGTTCAGCTTCCTGATCACTTCGGGGGGCGTACCCTTGGGCGCCATGAGCGCGATCCATTGCGACATGTCGAAGCCCTTCAAGCCGGACTCGTCCAAAGTGGGCACCTCGGGCAGGCCCGGAAAGCGCTTGATGGTCGTGACCGCCAGCACCTTCAATTTCCCCGCCCGCAATTGCGGCATCACCGGCCCGGTTCCAAGAAACGCCATGGGTATCTGCCCCGCCACCAGATCGGCTATGGCCTGGCCGCCTCCCTTGTATGGAATGTGGGTGATGGACACGCCCGTCATGGCCTTGAATTTTTCGCCGGCAAAATGCTGGTTGTTGCCCACCCCCGACGAACCGAAGGAATACTTGCCGGGGTGGGATTTCAGCAAGCCGACGAGCTGGGCCACGCTGCTCGCCTGAGTGTTGGGGTTCAGAACCAGTACCAGCGGGCCTCGCGAAAGCATCGCGATGGGCTCGAAGTCGGCGACCGGATCGTATCCCGTCGTGCGCACCGCCGGCGATGTGACAATGGCGTCTGGCGCCACCAGCAGCGTATAGCCATTGGGCCTGGCCTTCTTCACGGCCACGGCGGCCAGATCGCCGTTGGCGCCCGGGCGATTCTCTACCACGAAGGTATCGTCCAGCTTCTTGCTGAGGCGATCCGCCACCAGCCGGGCGACGATGTCGGTCGAGCCGCCGGGGGAAAAGCCCACGATCATCGATACCGGCTGCTTGCCCGGCCACGTATCGGCCTGTGCCCCGGTGCACAGCAAACCCAAGGCCACACCCGCCAGCGCGAGATACTTTTTCATTGCTTGTCTCCTTGTCTTCTTGACACAGATCCACCCGGCCCCGATTAGTCGCGGCAAGGTTCCTGTACTGCTTCTTCTTATGCTTGTTGCAATCAGCCGGGCACGCCGTGCGCGGCCTGGTACCGCCTATTTGCGCACGACATAGACCGGGCTGGAATAAATGAAGAAGCCGTCCTCGGTCGTCGCTCTCAGATAGATCGCGTTGTCGCCGTTGCGGTGCAGCGGCACCCGCACGCTGTGCCGCATGATCCGGCAAGGGTTGTCATCGGGCAGGCGGAAGACCTGCAGGCGCCTCTGTATGCCGCCGTTCTCGAACGCCAGGGGCTCCAGCCCTATCGAGGCCACCGGTATCGTCTGGCGTATCAAGGCAGTATCGATCTGCAACGTGCCCGAGTCGGCCTGCTCCAGGCGCACGTCGATGCCGGAGAAGCCGCCGGTCGTCAACGACTTCCATTCGAGGCGATCGGGCGCGGGCTGCACCAGGCGCTTGTCCAGGTTCCAGAAGTTGATGGGCTGCGGATCTTCGAAGGCATTGCCGTCCAGGGTCGCGCTGCCGTCCCATATGGTTTGGCGCCCCCGGCCCCGGTATTCGGATCCTTCCCATATGATGCGGATGCGCCGGCCCAGGTCGGGCTCGGCATAGGGGCGCAGCACTTCGACGACGTCCATGCGGTTGCGCACCTCGATGTTTTCTATGGGGCCCTGGGTGGCCAGCTCGAATTCCAGCGTGACGTAGTCGCCGTCGTACTCGAGCACCGCGCCCATGTCGGCCCGCCGCACCGCGGAAGTCGTCACCGGCGATCCCAGATTGGGGTCGTCGGAATACAGCGCCGCGTCATGGTCGAAGACGGCGTGGGCCTGCAGATAGGCGCGGCAGCCGGTGGTGGCGTAATGGCGGCGCTGGCGCAAGGATTCGGCAAGCGATTCACGGGTCAGTTCAGCGGCGACCAGACAGGTCAGGCCGCCGTAGGCGCCGAACATCGAGGCGCCAGGATGGCTCGCGCCATGGCGCCCTTTGTGGCCGTCGCTGTTGGCCACGATGCCCACGCGGTAGCCCTGCTCGAAGGCGTCGGCCAGCAGCCACTCGAAGGTGCCCCAATCGGAGTGGATCTCTACGGAACGCTCGAGCTGTGCGTCGTGCGACATGCTGATGTCGGCGTAGCGGCCGCCGATGTGCGCCAGCACCACTACGTCCTCGCCGCGCAGCGCTTCGAAAAGCTGGTCGGCGCTGTTGGCGTCGCTGTCCAGGTCGGACATGTCCTCGACCAGCGCATGCGAAGAGCGGTGGATCGGCCGGCCTTCGTGCAGATACAGCACGTTGCGGTCGCCCCCCAGCCCGGTGTTGCCCGACCACTCGAAGCCCGGAAAGATGATGAATTCATGGTCGCGGTTGAACTCGGCGCACAGCCGGTTGAGTTCGTGCCAGAATTCGGTGGTGATCTGGAAATCGTTGCCCTGGTGGCTCATGGCGTCCAGGAAAGCCCGGTCGCGCGCGAAGACCAGCAGGTCGCGCGCCGAGTTGGTGCCTATGGTTTCTTCGGACTGCCCGTGCAGGTCGGCCCAGAAATGGCGCAGCGGCACATTGCGTATGCGGCAGGGGTTGGAGCGCGCCACCACGCGGCCCTGCTGCAGTATCTGGATTTCCAGGTCGCCTTCGGCGGCCGCCTTCAGACCCTCGAAGACCCGCGCGTGCTCGCCCTCGGCCATGGTGAAGCTGGCCGGCAGGCCGTCCACCGCCAGGCTGCTGCGCGTCTCGAAAACGCCCGCCACCCGGTGGCTGGGATTGCCCCATTTGTCTTCGCCCTTGAACCCAAAACGGAAGGCTTCGCCCGGGCGCAGCAGCGTAGGCAGCACGGCCTTGTAGGCGACCGGCGGCCCGGCCACCACCGAGATCGTGGGCGAATGCTCGATTTCGGTGTACTGATAGGTGGCGAAGGCATCGACCAGCACCTTGAACTCGAAGGTGGGCTCCACGAAAGTCTGCACGCGCATGCCGGGCGAGCCCTGGCTGGTGTCGCCGAAGCGCACGATGATTTGGTCGCCTTCGCGCAGGAAGCCGCGCACCACCCTGATGAACAAGGTCTTGTCCCAGGGGCGTATATTGCGCTTGCCGTCGTATTCCACTTCCAGGACGGCGCCGTTGCTGGCCCGCACCGTCGTGTAGTTCCAGCCCTTGGGGTCGCTGAATTGCGGGCGGCCCATGTCGCTGGCGAAGCGATGCACGATCTTGAGCGAGCCGGTATCGTCGATGCCGAAATAGCCGGCGGTATACACCAGGTCGAAGGAATGAAAGCTGCCCGCCTCGAACTCCCCGGTCGGATCGACCGAGGCCGTGCCCATCAGGTGCGCTGCATATTTCGAATGCCCCATCCTGCGACTCCTTTGTATCTTTGCACGCTATGCGAGCGGCCCGCGGCCGGCCTAACGGGAAGCCAGCCCGTCAGGAAGCGCCTATGAAATCCATGTCCAGCTCGCACTCGGAAGGCGGGACAAACATTTTCTGGTAGGAAATCGGCTGCTGCGCGCGAGTCTTGCCGAGGATGTTGATCTTCAGCACCCAGGCGTCGGAACCCAGCTCCATCAGGGCGGCGATGCGCGCATCGGGCCTGACCAGCCTTGCACCGCCCTTGGCCTCGAGGGTGGGATAGCCGAACTCCGTTTCGAGAATGTGCTTCAGGTTGACGTCTTCCAGCCGGTCGGCCGGCATTTCGAGAATGCCGGAAAACAGCGAGGCCGGCAGGTAGAGTTCGCTGACGCACTTGAAGCGGCCGTCGATCGACAGGCTGCGGTCTATGCGGACATAGCCCCGCGCATCGGCGCCCAGCGCCTTCGCCCACGGGCCGTCGCCGACAACCGAGCGGCCCAGCAGATGCGCGAACACCGGCAGGTGCTCGCCGCTGGCCGGATCGGTGAAGCGGTAATGCCAGGACTTCTGCACGGAGCGCCGCGGCTCGCCCACGAAGGTACCAATGCCGTGCTTGCGAACCAGGTAGCCTTCGGCAGCCAGGGTGCCCAGCGCTTTCTGGGTGGTTCCCAGGCTGATGTTGAGCATGTCTCCCAAGGCTTTTTCGGGCGGAAGCTTGTCTTGATACTGGAGTTCGCCGTCGTCGACGGCGTGGATGATGGATTCGCGCAACTGCGCGTGCTTGCTCAACCCCAGCGGCGAGAGCCGGTAAAAATAGCGGGAAATGGCTTCGGCGGGTGAATCCGCCAGCTTGTCGGTTTGCATGCTCGGCTTCTTTGCCATGATGTGCTTCCACTATATCAATTGAAAATTCATAGGTCAATAGCTATATAGCTCTATATTTATTCTCAAAGCCCCCTTTACTCTTTACTTCGAATCCTGCCCTTCGGAAATTCCCGGCTTCCCAATTTCCGCATCCCCGGCCGCTGCCCGCCGCGCGCAAGCTCATGCCGTCCGGGCGCTGCGCGTAATCACGCATTGCGGCGCATGCGCAATCCCACAAAAATACCGTGGCGCGCACCCCTGCCCCCGCCCGTGAAGCTTCTTCCCGACGCGGCGGAGTGTCCGCACCGCACAAGGGGCGGCGCCACGCCCCGGCCCACATAGGGAAAGAGCCATGAAACACCTCGCAGCCATGCTACTGCTGGCATACACTGCCGCCGGCGCCCAGGCGGCCCAGGCCGGGCCCGACACTCTGGCCCAGGTCATGCAAAGCCACACATTGCGGGTCTGCAGCCCGGGCGACTACAAACCCTTCAGCTTCCGCAACCCCGACGGTTCCTTCGAGGGGCTGGACGTCGACCTCATGCAGTCCCTGGCCAAATCTCTGGGAGCCGAGGCGCAGTTCGTCAAGACCACCTGGGCCAAGCTGATGGACGACTTTACCTCGGGCAAGTGCGACATCGGCGCCGGCGGCATCTCAGTGTCCCTGGCGCGGCAGCAGCGGGCCTATTTCAGCGCGCCGTACATGATCAACGGCAAGACCCCGATCACACTGTGCACCAACGTCAAGAAATTCCAGACCATCGCCGACATCGACAAGCCCGACGTGCGCGTCATCGTCAACCCCGGCGGCAGCAACGAAACCTTCGCCAAAACCCACCTGAACAAAGCGCACATCATCACCCACGAGAACAACATCGGCATTTTCAAGGAAGTGGCCGAAGGGCGGGCCGACGTTTTCGTGACCGAGGCGGCCGAGGCCAAGGTGCAGAGCCGCCTCAACCCCAAGCTGTGCCCGGTCAACCCCGACAAACCGCTGCAATACGCCGAAATGGGCTACCTGCTGCCTTCGGGCGACATGCGCTTCAAGCTTTACGTGGATCAGTGGCTGCACTTGAGCAAGGCCGGCGGTGAATATGCCAGGCTGGCCGGCAAATGGGTGCCGCAATAAACAGCGCCGCGCCGGCGGGAAGAGCCGTCATGGCGCGGCATCACAGCAGAAGGCAGGCATCGCGGACAAGTGCCGCGATGACCGCAGCCCACGTCCCGCACGCACCAGCCACGCGCCATGCGGATCCTGCATAAGCTGCGGCGCCATCTCGGCGCGCTCGCCGCGCTGCCGGGCTGGCTCGCCTCGCCCGCGCACCGCTATCGCCACGCCCGGCTGCTGCACAGCCTGCGCGTGACGCTGGCGGTGCTGGCCTCCATCGCCCTGACCACCGGCATCGACATCCCGCACGGCCTGTGGGCAACGGTCTCGCTGCTGGTGGTCATAGGCGGCCTGCAGCACCAGGGCAATATCCGCAAGAAGGCCTTCGACCGCAGCCTGGGCACGCTCATCGGCGCGCTGCTGGGCCTGGCGCTGATCGCGCAATACACGCTGATCGGCTCGGCCGCGCTCAACTACCTGCTGCTGGCGATAATCGCCGGCATCTGCGGCTACCACGCCATAGGCCGCGGCGGCTATATCGCGCTGCTTACCGCCATCACCCTGTTCATCGTCGCCGGCCACGGCGAAGCCTCCATGCAGGACGCGCTGTGGCGCACCGCCGACGTGATCATAGGCATCACCCTGGCCCTGGTCTTTTCCTTCGTGCTGCCGTTTTACGCCACCTACTCCTGGCGCCACGGCCTGGCGAACAATATGCGCGGCGTGGCCCGGATCTGCCGGCGCATGCTGACCGACACGCCGCTGGGCCCGCAGGAACAGCTGCGGCGCCAAGCCGAACTGAGCAAGCGCCTGATCGAACTGCGCTCGCTCATGCCCTCGGTCGCCAAGGAAACCGGCGTGCCCGTGGCAACGCTGGAAGCCATACAAGCGCGCCACCGCGCCGTGCTCAGCGGCCTGGAAATGCTGGTATCGGGCGCCTGCACACCGCCCGCCCCGCCCCTGCGCATACATCACGCAATAGCCGCCCGCCTCCCAGAAGCGCCGGCCGCCATGCCCCTGCAGCAGATTCGCGGCGACATCCACGAACTGCGCAGGGCAGCCCTGCTTACCGCCCGCGCCCTACGGGCCGGCGACCTGAGCCAGCTACCCGCCGGCCCCCCGCAGCAGCCCGCAGTCCAGGCAGCCGCCCCCGGCCAGCTTCCGCCCGACCTGGAAGGCCCGCACTGGCTCTGCCGCCAGCTACTGCTGCAAATGGACGAACTGGATCACGGCCTGGAACAAGGCTCCGCGCTGTTCCAGGCATAACGCCCGACGAACCGAGCCCCCCCGACCCGCGGCCCCCGACTCTCCGGGCCTCCACAACGAGACATCGCCCACTACATCGTAGGCTTCTATAGCAGAAGCCGACTGCACTCCGGCCCCGGCTACCTGACGCCTGCAGATTACGAGTTACAAAACTTCACCCAACCACCTATCGGGGTGTCTGCAATTACTTGACCACTACAACTTGACCACCACAAACTCCATCCGACCTCCCGTCGGAATCTCCGGAATTACTCGACCACCACAAACCGTCTACAAAACGAGCGGAGAGAACGGGGTGCCTCCCGGAGGTGAGTGGGTCATCGAACCGGAGGGAGGTACCCCGTTCTAGGCCGCGCCTAAAAAACCAGGCCCTGCGACGAACACAGCCCCCGCCCGCACCTTGCGTGACACCAAGCCATGCCACGCCACGCCACGCCACGCCACGCCCGGCAGCCTGCCGCACTTCCCATACTTTGCCACTATCACCCGGCGCTACGCCGCGCATACCGCACAGCCGCCGGCGGCGTGTCCTTCATGCCGCCCGCCCCCCTTCTTCCCGCCCCTCCAAATCAAACAAAAGATATAGGTCATCTAGTTGACTTTGCCCAAATTCATATCTAAGATGATCCGAAACCGCAACCCTGACAACGAACGCAATCAATACCTAGGAAAGGAGCCTGGAATGATTCATCTCGTATTGCACGACGCCAAGGACATGGTGGCCGTCGCCGTCGTCGAAGGCGTCAAGGCCGGCGACGACCTCAACGCCTGGATCATGGACGACGACCGCACGATCACGGTCAAGGCCAAACAAGACATCCCCATCGGCCACAAAATCGCCCTCACCGACATGGCCGTGGGCGACACCGTCATCAAGTACGGCGTGGACATCGGCAAAGTGGTGGCGCCGATCAAGACCGGCGAGCACGCCCACGTGCACAACATCAAGACCAAGCGCTGGTAGCACGGGCGCCGCCCCGCAGGGCGTACCCGGCCATCCGCGGCAGCGCGCCCGCATGGACTGCAGCGCCAACGGATACCCGCCACTCCATTCATCAATGTCCCCCTACATGGACCGATCATGATCAATCAGAACACCACATTCCTGGGCTATCGCCGCGAAAACGGCCGCGTCGGCGTACGCAACCACGTCATCATCATGCCGCTGGACGACCTGTCCAATGCCGCCTGTGAAGCCGTGGCGAACAACATCAAGGGCACGATGGCCATCCAGCACCCCTACGGCCGCCTGCAGTTCGGCGCCGACCTCGAACTGCACTTCCGCACGCTGATCGGCGCGGGCTCCAACCCGAACGTCGCCGCAGTAGTGGTCATCGGCATCGAGGACGGCTGGACGCAGAAAGTGGTCGAAGGCATCGCCGCCACCGGCAAGCCGGTCACCGGCTTTGGCATCGAGCGCCACGGCGACCACGAGACCATCATGAAGGCCTCGAAAGTGGCCAAAGAATACGTGCAGTGGGCCTCCGAAAAACAGCGCGAAGTCTGCCACATCAACGAGTTGTGGGTCTCCACCAAGTGCGGCGAAAGCGACACCACCTCGGGCTGCGGCTCCAACCCGTCGGTGGGCAATGCGTTCGACAAACTGCACGGCCTGGGCGCCACACTGGTCTTTGGCGAAACCACGGAAATCACCGGCGGCGAGAGCATCGTGGCCGCGCGCTGCGCCAACGACGAGGTGCGCGCGCAGTTCATGGCCATGTTCGACCGCTACCAGGAAGTCATCGAACGCCACAAGACCTCCGACCTGTCCGACTCGCAGCCCACCAAGGGCAATATCGAAGGCGGCCTCACGACCATCGAAGAAAAGGCCATGGGCAACATCCAGAAGATCGGCAAGAAATGCACGGTCGACGGCGTGCTCGACAAGGCCGAAGCGCCCACCCATCCGGGCCTGTGGTTCATGGACTCGTCCTCGGCGGCAGCCGAGATGGTCACGCTGTGCGCGGCCTCGGGCTACGTGGTGCACTTCTTCCCCACCGGCCAGGGCAACATCATCGGCAACCCCATCCTGCCGGTCATCAAGCTCAGCGCCAACCCGCGCACCGTGCGCACCATGAGCGAGCACATCGACTTCGACTGCTCGCCGCTGCTGCAGCGCGAAATGAACCTGGACGAAGCCGGCGACAAGCTGCTGGACGTCATGCTGGCCACCGCCAACGGCCGGCTCACCTCCGCCGAGGCGCTGGGCCACCGCGAATTCGTCATGACGCGGCTGTACGAAAGCGCATAAGCGGGCTGCGCGGCAAGCGGCATCGTTGGGATTGCATCGGCGCAGTCACGGCCGGCCAGTTGGCCGGTTCCCCTCGCAGCCGGTGCAGCCCGCCAGCTGCGGCCGCCTGTGCGCCCGGCCACGCATATCCCTTCCGGATACCGCTGGCCCGCCGCACATGACGGTCGCCAGGCAAGGCCGCACACATGCCGTGCGGGACATCGCTTGCCGCGGCGCCGACGAAGCGGCACTATCCAGGTGCCACTCGCCATGCGACACTAAGAAAGCGCCGCTCTCCGCGCCGCCACGACATATCCGGCCAGACAACAACAGCACAGGCCGATTCCCGTACAGGAGACAAACATGAGCGACACGTCGCGGCCCCTGCTGGAAGTGGACGGGGTCACCCTGCAATACAAAACCAAAGAACACCTGATCACGGCCACGTACCGGGTCGACTTCAATGTGTACCAGGCCGACCGCTTCGTGCTGCTGGGGCCATCGGGCTGTGGCAAATCGACCTTGCTCAAAGCGGTGGGCGGCTACCTGACGCCCACCGAAGGCCAGATCCGGCTCAAGGGCAAGACCGTCGGCGGGCCGGGCCCGGATCGCATGATGGTGTTCCAGGAATTTGACCAGCTGCCGCCCTGGAAAACCGTGAAGCAGAACGTCATGTTCCCGCTGCTGGCCTCGGGCAAGCTCAAGGGCCGGGCAGCCGAAGAAAAGGCCATGCAGTACATAGAGCTGGTCAAGCTCGCGGCCTTCGCTGACCACTACCCGCACCAGCTTTCGGGCGGCATGAAGCAGCGCGTGGCCATCGCCCGCGGCATGGCCATGGAACCCGACATCCTGCTGATGGACGAGCCCTACGCGGCCCTGGACGCCCTGACCCGGCGCAAGATGCAGGACGAGCTGCTGCTGCTGGGCCAAGATACGCGCTTCACCTTGCTGTTCGTCACGCACTCCATCGAAGAGGCCGTAAAAATAGGCACGCGCATCCTGCTGCTGTCGCCGCACCCCGGCCAGGTCACGGCAGAACTCAACAGCAGCGGCGCCGATACCCGCGACGCCAACGGCGTGCTGCTGTCGGAACGCATCAATTCCATCCTGTTCTCCGAACCCGTCGAGACCGAGGAGGCCAACCATGCCTGATTCCGCAATGTCCACGCAGCAGGCCGCGGCCGCAGCGAACCAACGACCGGAAATATTCCATCCGCGTGAAGTCAGCAGCGACTTCGGCGTGGTCGAGAAACCCCTGACCACCTGGGAGAAAATCTGCGACAACAATGCCGTGCGCAAGATCTTCATCCTGGTGGTGCTCGCCATCATCTGGGAAGTCTACGCACGCGCCGTCCACAACGAGCTGCTGTTTCCCACCTTCTCGGCCACGGTCAAGGCCTTCTTCGTCGCCATCGTAAGCGGCGGCCTGATCCAGAAAGCCTGGTTCTCGATCCACGTCCTGCTCATCGGCTACGCGGCCGGCCTGGCACTGGCCGCCCTGCTGACCATCCTGGCCATCAGTACGCGCCTGGGGCGCGATTTCCTGGAAACCATCACCTCCATGTTCAACCCACTGCCCGCCATCGCGCTGCTGCCGCTGGCGCTGCTATGGTTCGGGCTGGGCACGGGCAGCCTGGTCTTCGTGCTGATCCATTCGGTGCTCTGGGCCGTGGCGCTGAACACCCTGGCGGGCTTCCAGTCGGTCAGCGCAACGCTGCGCATGGTCGGGCGCAACTATGGCCTGTCGGGCTTTCGCTACGTGTTCGCCATACTGATCCCGGCGGCATTTCCCGCGATTCTGTCGGGCCTGAAGATAGGCTGGGCCTTCGCCTGGCGCACCCTGATCGCCGCCGAACTGGTGTTCGGCGTCAGCTCGGGCAGCGGCGGCCTGGGCTGGTTCATCTACGAAAACAAGAACGAGCTGGACATACCCAGCGTGTTCGCGGGCCTGCTGACGGTGATCCTGATTGGCCTGTTCGTCGAACATTTCATCTTCCGCCTTATCGAGCAACGCACGATCCGCAAATGGGGCATGCAGGAATGAGCCCTGTAGGCCCCCGGCCCCGCGGCGCTCCGGTACAGGCGGCCGAGCAACGCACTGCCCTGGCGCCCCGACGGGGCGCTCATCGATCAACGGGCACACCATGGCGGCACACCGCCGGAGAAACACAATGAAGCTCATCATTTCGGAATTCATGGACGAAGCCGCGGTAGGCAAGCTGGCGCAGGCCTTCGACACCATCTACGACCCTGGCCTGGTGGACGACCGGCCGGCGCTGCTGGCCGCGCTGGCGCAGGCCGACGCCCTGATCGTGCGCAACCGCAGCCGCGTCGACCAGGCCTTGCTGCAGGCGGCGCCGGCGCTGCGCGTGGTGGGCCGCCTGGGGGTCGGGCTGGACAACATCGACGTCGCGGCCTGCGCGCAGCGCGGCATCGAGGTCATTCCGGCCACGGGCGCCAACGCCCAGGCCGTGGCCGAATACGTAATAGGCACGGCCATGGTGCTGCTGCGCGGCTACTGGGCCGGCAGTGCCGCGACCGGCGCCGGCGACTGGCCGCGCGCGGCACTGTCGCAGGGCCGCGAGATTTCCGGCAAATGCCTGGGCCTGGTGGGCTTCGGCGGCATCGGCCGGCTTACCGCCGGGCTGGCGCAGGCCCTGGGCATGCAGGTCGTGGCCCACGACCCGATGCTCGCGCCGGACGCCGCCGTCTGGGGCCAGGCGGCGGTACATCCGGCGCGCCTGGACGAAGTCCTGGCGCAGGCCGACGTGGTTTCCCTGCACGTGCCGCTTACCGAACAGACGCGCGGCCTGATCGGCCGCGAAGCCCTGTCGCGCATGCGCCGCAACGCCATCCTCATCAACACTTCGCGCGGCGGCATCGTCGACGAGGCCGCCCTGGGCGAGGCCCTCAAGGCCGGACGCCTGGGGGGCGCGGCCATCGACGTCTATGCCCAGGAGCCGCTGCCCGGCGGTGGCCCCCTGGCCGACGCGCCCAACTTGTTGCTGACGCCTCACGTCGCCGGGGTCACCGCCGAATCCAATGTGCGGGTCAGCAGCCTGATCGCCGAGCGCGTCATGGAATTCATGAAGGCATCCGCCTGACCCGATCCCGCAGCAAACTTATTTCGAAGGAGCCTATTTCCATGGCATTGATTCCGCAAGAGGAACTGGCCGCGCTGGCCGCGCAAGGGCTGCAGGCCGCAGGCGCCAGCGCCAGGGCCGCTCAGGCCGCGGCGCGCGCCCTGGTCGCCGCCGACGCCCAGGGGCTGGCCTCGCACGGCGTATCGCGCGTACCGCAATACGCCACATTCCTGCGCAACGGCCGCACCCGCCGCGACGCCACCCCGCGCATCACCCAGGCTCGCGGCGGCGCCTGCCTGATCGACGCCCAATACGGCATGGCCTTCGAAGCCTGCGAACTGGCCGTGCACAGCATCGTCGAGCGCGCTCGCGAATACGGCGTGGCCTGCGCGGCCGTAACCAACAGCAATCATTTCGGCGCCGCGGCCATCCACCTCGAGCCGGTGGCCGCCGCCGGCATGGTCGGCCTGGCCTTCGGCAATTCGCCGGCCGCCATGCCCGCCTGGGGCGGCAAGACCCCGCTGTTCGGCACCAACCCCATCGCCGCGGTCTTTCCGCGCCGCGCAGCCGGGCCCGTGGTCATAGACCTGGCCTTAAGCGAAGCGGCGCGCGGCAAGATCATGGTCGCCGCCCGCGAGGGCAAGCCCATCCCCGAGGGCTGGGCCGTGGATCGCAACGGCCAGTCCACCACCGACGCCAAAGAAGCCTTGGCGGGCAGCATGCTGGCCATGGGCGGCGTCAAGGGCGCCATGCTGGCGCTGATGGTCGAGCTGCTGGCCTGCTCGCTCAGCGGCGCCGCATTCGGCTTCGAAGCCGATTCCTTCTTCACCGCAGAAGGCAACCAGCCGCGCCTGGGCCAATTCTTCCTGGCCGTGGATCCGGGCGCCCTGGCCGGCTCCGACACCTACTACGAACGCATCGAAACCCTGCTGGGCGCCATGCTGCAGGACGAGCACGTGCGCCTGCCCGGCGATCGGCGCCGCAGTCTGCGCGATCGCGCCGCGCACGACGGCATAGAAGTGCCCGACAAGCTGCTCGAGCAGCTGCGGGAACTGGCCGGCGCGGCAAGCGAAGCCAGCGGCGGATCATGATAGAGGCCTTGCAGCACCAGTTGCACCTGCTGCCGGCCGCGGGCCACCTCGCCTTCGCCGGCGGCGCCATCCTGCTGGCCTACTGCATCTTCGGCCTGGCCGGCTTCGGCTCATCGATTACCAGCGTACCGTTTCTGATACAGGTGCTGCCGCTGCACACCGTGGTCTGCCTGATGCTGCTGATCGACCTGGTGCTGTGCACCGTGCTGAACCTGCGCGAGCGGCGCCATGTAGACACCACCGAACTCAAGCGCATACTGCCCGGCATGCTGGCCGGCTCGCTGGTGGGCTTGCTGCTGCTGGTGCGCGCACCCGCCAAGCCGCTGTTCCTGCTGCTGGGCCTGTTCGTCGTGGCGGTATTCCTGTGGAACAACGTCGTCAAGCGCAAGGCCGCGCACATATCCCCCCGGCTCGCACTGCCGCTGGGGCTGGGCGGCGGGGTCTTCACCACCTTGTTCGGCACCGGCGGCCCGCTCTACACCATCTACATGGCCGGGCGCATCGACGACAAGCGCGCGCTGCGCTCTACCCTGGGGGTGCTGATAGGCACCACCGCCCTGATACGCCTGTGCATGTTCGCAGTGGCCGGCCTGCTGTCCAACCCGTCGGTATATTTTCTGGCCGTGCTAGCGCTGCCCGTGGCCCTGGCCGGCTTCGTGCTGGGCAACTTCCTGCACGACAAGGTCTCGTCGCAAGGCGTGAAAAAAGTGGTGTGGGTGATACTGCTGGCAGGCGGAGCCAGCGCCATCTTCAAGGGGTTGTCCTGAGGCTAGAGGGCTGAATGTGGCCGTTGTGACGAAACCGCCCGCGCACGAAGTTTCAGCCGGGCCGCTTTCCCACGACAAATACGCATATGTTCCATTGCATGGCCTCCTTTAGCCATTTTCGGCGCCGCCAAGCCGCTACCAGTGGTACAGCGGCGCCGCGTCGGCAGCCGAATCAAAGTTCCACACCAGATCGAGCAGTTGTCGGGCTCGCGCCGGGCCCACCAAAGGCTGGCAATTGGCGAGGAACTTGTGCTCCAGGTCGGCGTCGGTCATCGGATTGGCGCTTTCCCCCTTGGGCTCGAGCACCCGGATCGACAACGAGCGCTGGTCGCGCAGCACGACGGTCGCCGCGCCCGATCGTATGCGGGGATATATCCGCTCGCATTCGTCGTCGACGTTGGTATGGATGCGCAACATCAGCGTCGCGAGCTCTGGCCGTGCCAGCTTGTCGGGCATGAACATGGGTGCGGCCACGTCGCCGTCCAGGATGGCCATGGCGGCGGCGCACGGCGCGCTCATCTGCGCTTCCAGCAGCGTGTCGCAGTGCCTGTGGTCGTGTCCCATGGCGCCGACGGAATACAGGCCGATATCGACGCGCTCGACATCGGCCGCCGCAAAGGCATGCTCGGCGCGCAACTGGCGGATGCCGTCGATGGCGGCATGATAGTGGCGGCAGCAGGGATACGGCTTGAAATAGATATCCGCGACCGCGTAGGCAGCCCCCAGGTCGCCGAGCAGGCGATCCGGCCGTATGTCGCCATTGCCGATGACATTGAAGAAACCCAGGCTGCCCTCCAGTACGCGCGATGGGCCGCTGATGCCTCTTTTTGCCAGTTCTGCGCAGACTATGCCGTCGCGCGCCGCCTTGCCGGGATGCAGGCGCTTGATCTCGGCACCCTCTGCCAGGTACTCGCGGATGCCGCCGGCAAAACTTCCGGCCAGGCCCAGCGCGTCGAGCGCCTGTGCGGCATTCAGCCCCAGGATGCTCGCCGCGCCGGCGGCGGCGCCGAAGACCCCGGCAATGGCCGTGTTGTGATACCCACGCCGCGCGGTGGACGGATGCACTGTCGCCGCGATACGCAGCATGACGTCATAGCCGACCGCGGCCGCGACAACGATATCGCGCGGCGATGCGCCATGCCTCTCTGCCATGGCCAAGACCGCGGGGAAAACGGCACCCGCCGGGTGCGCGGAACCTTGCGTATAGCCATCGTCGAAATCCAGCCCATGGGTGTTGGCGCCGTTCACCATGGCGGCATTGGGCGCGGACAGACGTATGGCGCTGCCGACGACCGCCGCATGCCTGGACGCGTCTTCTTCCTGGAAATACGCCATCAGCGCTTTCGATACCGGCATCGCGGATCCGGCAACGGCGCAGGACACATAGTCCAGCAGGGCGCGCTTGACTGCGTGAACGACGTGGTCGGGCAAGGCATCGTAGCGAGCGGCGGATATGAATTCCGCCAGCCTGATGCTGGCGCCGTCCAAAGCGCCTGCAGATTGAGCCATCATTGCATTCCTCTATCTGTTCCGGTTCAGGTGCGCAGTCTCTACGACTTTGCTCCAACGATCGCATTCGGCGTGAATGAATGCCGTGAATTTCTCGGGCGTGCTGGTGTGAGCCTCGGCGCCGTCGGCGAGCACGGCCTTGAGCACATCGGGTTCATGCATGGCCTGCGCTATTGCCTTGCTGAGCTTGCTCACGATGGCATCCGGCGTTCCGGCGGGAGCCATCACGCCGTTCCACGACTCGGCGTCGAAGCCCGGCACGCCTGCCTGCGCCACGGTCGGCACGTTGGGAAGCGCCGGAACCCGGCTGCTGCCCGCCATGCCCAACGCGACCAGGCGCCCTTGCTTGACGAACGGAACGGTGCTCATGGCGCTGCCAAACATTACGTCGGCCTCGCCCGCAACCAACGCCGTCAATGACGCCGCCGTGCCTCTGTACGGAATCCATACGATATTGGTATGCGTCATCTGCTTGAACAGTTCCATCACAATCATGGGCGATGAAGAGCTGGTCGCGTAATTGAGTTTGCCCGGCTTCTTGTGGGCAAGGTCGATCAGCTCTTTGACCGATTTCACCTTCAGCTTCTTCGACGCGACCATGATGGTCGCAGAAGCCGTGGTCTGGCTGACGCCGACGAAATCCTTGATCGGATCGTAAGGCACCTTCTGCAGGAAGGGCAGAACGGCAAACGTCCCGAAATTGCCCAATATCAGCGTATAGCCGTCCGGCTTGGCCCGGGCTGCATATGCCATGCCGATGGCGCCTTCTGCGCCGGGCTTGTTCTCGACTACGATGGGCTGACCCAGGATATCGGCCAAATGCGGCGCCAGCAGGCGCGCGACCGTATCCACGCCGCCCCCTGGCGGGAAAGGCGAAATCAGGCGGATGGGCCTGCTGGGGTAATCGGCCACCGACTCCGCCGGTGCCGCGGACGCGCACATGGCCGTCAGGCACGCCGCGAACACCGCCACGGCCACCTTCATCCCGACGCACGGCCCGCGCCCGCCATGCAGCGGCGGGCAGGATGCCGCGGCCATCAAGTTGTTTTCACGCCGCGCGACGCGCCGGACTGATGAGATTATCGACCGCCAGAATTCCATTTCCTTTCTCCTTTACGATGAACGAGCATGTCTCCGACGATCCATCAACGGCCGATATGAACGGCGCCAATCCGCTGGCAGCGCCGCACGCGGCGCCCGAACGAGGGATCGTCATTGCACTCTTCTATTTATTGGGATTCAGATGCGCCGCTTCCACGACCTTGCTCCAACGGGAGCATTCGGCGCGGATGAACGCGGCAAATTTCTCGGGTGTGCTGGTGCGCGGCTCGGCGCCGTCCGCCAATACCGCCTTCCGTACATCCGGTTCGTTCATGGCCTGCGCTATCGCCTTGCTGAGCTTGCTTACGATTGCATCCGGCGTTCCGGCGGGAGCCATCACGCCGTTCCACGTCTCGGCCTCGAAGCCCGGGACACCGGCCTCCGCTACGGTGGGCACGTCGGGAAGCACCGGAACCCGATGTCCGCCGGCCATGCCCAGCGCCTTCAAGCGGCCTTGCTGAACGACCGGAATGGTGTTCAAGGCTCCGCCGAACATCACATCCACCTCACCCGACAGCATCGCCTTCAATGAAGGGCCCGTGCCCTTGTACGGAATCCACACCATGTTGGTGTGCGTCATTTGCTTGAACAGCTCCATCACAATCATGGGCGATGAAGAGCTGGCGGCGTAATTGAGCTTGCCCGGCTCTTTATGGGCAAGCTCGATCAGCTCTTTGACCGACTTCACCGGCAGCTTCTTCGACGCAACCAGAATGGTCGAAGAGGCCGTGGTCTGGCTGACGCCGACGAAATCCTTGATCGGGTCGTACGGCACCTTCTGCAGGAAGGGCAGAACGGCGAACGTCCCGAAATTGCCCAGCAGCAGCGTGTAGCCATCGGGCACGGCGCGGGCCACGTACGCGGTGCCGATGGCGCCTTCCGCGCCCGGCTTGTTTTCAACAACGATGGACTGGCCCAGAATACGGGTCAGATGCTGCGCGAGCAGGCGCGCTACGGTATCCGTGCCGCCGCCCGGCGCGAAAGGCGAAATCAGGCGGATGGGCCTGCTGGGGTAATCGGCCGCCGATTCCGCCGGCGCCGCGGACGCGCACGCGGCCGCCAAACACGCCACGGACGCCACCGCGGCCACCATCATTCCCAAGGGCCGCCTGGGCCGGCGACGCATGCCGTGCCGAGCCAGCGAAGATGTCGCGGTAATCGGCCTATTGCTTGGCTGGGGGAAGCGCCAGGGTAACGAGACTATCGACTGCCAGAACTCCATTTCCTTTCTCCTTTACGATAAGCGGATTGGCTTCCGCGTCTTCTACGACGGGGGCTGTGATTTCCGCCAACGACGACATCGCCGCAATGGCGCGAGCCAGCGCCTCGCAGTCGCCCGCAGGCAGATTGCGATAGCCCCTCAATACGGCCAGCTCCGGAATTTCGTCGATCATGCCCATCGCGTCGCCTACACTGACGGGTGCTATCCGCACCGACCGGCTTTTGGTCAGCTCGGCGGTAACGCCCCCCATGGCGAGCATGACGACGGGGCCGACCTCGGGATCGCGCCGATAGCCGACAATGACCTCGGCCAGCCCGCTTACCATGGGCTGCACCAGCACGCCCTCCACGCGGGCCGCCGGGAAATCCCGCGCAGCGCGTTCCAGCATGTCGCCCACGACCTCACGGACATCCTCGTCCCGGACGCCCAGGCGCACCATGCCCGCATCGGTCTTGTGCGGAATATCGCCCGACAGCAGCTTGACCGCATAAGGGCCATCGAAGGGCGGGCGCTGCGCGGCATCGCGCAGCACGCAATTGGGCGCCATGGGGACGCCGGCCGCCGAGAACAGGCGCGCGGCCTGCTGCTCGTGCTTGCTGCCGGCCCCGAGTTCCGCGGCAAGGGCAGCGGCCGCCGCAGGCAGCGATTGCGACGGATGGATGGCCGGGGCACGCCACTCCAGGTACGCGTGCACGGCGTCGGCGCAAGACTCGGGGGTATTGAATCCGGCAACGCCGTTCTGCTGTAGCATGGCAAGTCCCGGCTCCGCCTTCGGCCCCAGGAATACCGCGAGCGGCTTGCGGTCGCGCGGCGCTGCATTCAATACGCGATCCACGATGACTTGCGGATTGGTTCTGGCACTGGAACCAATGACCGATACCACCGCATCGCAATGATCCGATGCCAGCAACTCGGACAAAATGGCCGAATAGCGCCCTCCTTCGCTGCCGCCCATGGGGATATCGGTCAGCGGTGCGGACGATATCTCGATTCCCCTGGCGCTGAGCCGCTCGCGCATGTCCTGCGGCGGCCCCGCGACTTCAGTGCCCAGCACACCGAGACGGTCGACCACCATGGCGGCAACGCCGCCGGTGCCGCTGATCACGCCTACCCGCCTGGTGCGCGGCGGCCGGTGCCCCAATACCAATTGCGGCGCCTCGATCAAGCCCTCCATCGTCTCGACGCGGATAATGCCGTGGTCGCGGAAATAGGCATTGGCGACGTCGTCGGCGCCGACAATGGCGCCGGTATGGCTATTGGCTATAGTGCGGCCGACCGTCGAGCGGCCCAGTTTGTAGGCGATGATGGGCTTGCCCGCGTCATGCGCGCGCCGCGCCGCGCGCGCCAGGCGATCCGCGTCTCTGAACGTCTCGAGGAAGAGCAGAATGACGCCGGTATCCGGGTCGTCGACAAGCATATTGGCGATGTCGCCGACGGCCAGATCGCATTCATTGCCGACCGAGACCAGCTTGGAAAAACCCAGGCCGCGCGACTGGGCGCGCGACAGCAGCGTTCCCAGCATGCTGCCGCTTTGCGACACCACGCTCAGGAAGCCCGGAACCAGCGTTTCCTGCTCGACGACCGCATTCGCCGTCAATGGAATGTGGCCCTGCACGTTGACCAGGCCCAGGCAGTTCGGCCCGAGGATGCGTACCCCATGGTCGCGCGCGATGCCCAGCACCTCCTGCTGCAATACCATGCCCGCGTCGCCCAGCTCTGCAAAGCCCGCGCTGAAGATGGTGGCCACCCTGACCCCCTTCTCGGCACATTGCCTTATGGCGTCCGGCACTTCTGGCGCGGCCACCATGATGAATGCGTGATCGATCTCGCCGGGCGCATCGACCAGGCGCCGATAGGCTTGCTCGCCCAGCACCTCGTCGCGGCCCGGATTGACGGGCACGACCCGGCCCGCGTAGCCCGCGGCGCGCAGGAAGCGTTGTGGCCGCGAGGTGATTTTCTTCGGATCGCCCGAAGCGCCGATCAGCGCTACGCCGCGAGGCCGCAGGAAAGCCTGCGCCAGGGCGCGGTCGTTATCCAGCGAATTACCACTATGCTCGTACACCGTGTTCTCCCGATTCAGGACGACGCCGCGCCGGCATCCTGGCGTGGCGGCCGCTGCGGGAAGCGGCGCTCGAAAATGGACTCGGCCAGGCGATTTTTCATCATCTCGACGGAGCCGCCGGCGATCATCCAGCCGCGGCTGCGGCGCACGCAGTACTCCACCAGGGTCTCCTGCGTGTATCCCATGCCGCCCATGGCCTGCATGGCCTCGTTGGCGACCTCGAAGCCGGATTGATTGCACAGCAGCTTGGCAAGAGAGGTTTCGTCGCCCGACGGGAAACCGTCGTCGGCATTGCTCGCCGCCCTGTACAGCAACATGCGGGAGGCTTCCAGCTTGACTTTCATCTCGGCGAACTTCCACTGCAGCCCCTGGAACTCACACAGCGGCCGGCCGAACTGGCGCCGCGTCGCGACGTACTCGCGCGCCAGGTCGAAGCAATACTGGCCATAGGCCAGCGAGCGCGCGGCATTGCCGATGCGCTCGACGTTGAAGCCGCTGATCTGCTTCTTGAACCCACCCGCCGGCAGCAGCACGTCTTCAGGCGGCACATAGACATTGTCGAAAAACAAGGGTGCCCAGTTCGCCCCCGACATGAAGGTGGACACTTTGCCGATGGAAAACCCGGGCGCGGTGCGCCGCAGCAGCACGGATCCGATACCCCCGACGCCGGGGCCGAAGCGTACATAGACCAGATAGGTATCCGCATGCGGATTGGGAAACACCTTGGATCCGTTGATGCGAAAGCCCGCGCCATCCGGCGTCGCCGTCGTCCTGAGGTCGGTTACGGCCGAACCGGCATCCGGTTCCGTCATGGCGACGGCGACGATTTCCTTGCCGGCCAGAATCGGCGCCAGATAGCGCTCTTTCTGGTCTTTGCTGGAGAACCGGGCCAGCACGCGTATCGCGCCGAAGTTGCCCTCTTGGACGAGGTCTGCGCTGCGCGGGCAGAAGCGCGCCACCCCCTCGATGGCCAGCACGGCATCCATCAGCGTGCCGCCGATGCCGCCATCTTCTTCGGGGATCGAAATGCCCAACAAGCCCGCCGCGGCGAACTTCTCGGCCAGCGCGTGCGGGAATTCCGGCGTGTGCGCCCTTTGCAGGGCTCCTTCGGCCAGCTCGCGACGTGCGAAGTCTTCGACAGACTTGGCGAACATGCGCTGTTGCTCGGTCAACCTGAAATCCATAATTCCTTCCTATATTTATTGCTGTTTGAATCGGGCGCGCCGCCCCACGGCGCATTGCGTCATACGGTGCCCGCGGTTCCAAGCACGATGGTGGACTGCGACGACAGGACGCCGCCGTTGCCGTGCACCAGGGCGATATCGGCGTCTTGCGCCTGGCGCGCACCGCATTCGCCGCGCAGTTGCCGTACTGCCTCTACCAACAGGAAGATGCCGTACATGCCGGGATGGCAATATGACAGCCCCCCGCCGTTGGTATTGACCGGCAGCGAACCTCCTGGCGCGATGGCGCCGCCGGCGACAAATTCGCCGCCTTCGCCCTTGGCGCAAAACCCCAGATCCTCGAGAAACAACACCGTGTTGATCGTGAAGGCGTCATACAGCTCGACCACATCGACGTCGCGCGGCCCGATGCCCGCACGGGCGTATGCCAGCTCGCCGGATCGGCGCGCGCCGGTCACGGTAAGATCGGGCATATTCGATATGCTCAGATGCGTCGTCACGTGCGCGGCGCCCAACACGTGGACGGGCGGCTTCTTCAAGTTCCTGGCGCGGGCCGCCGACGTCAGCACCAGCGCGCCGCCACCGTCCGTTACCAGGCAGCAATCGCGCACGGTCAAGGGGTAGCTGACCATCCTCGAAGACAACACTTCTTCCACCGTCAGCGGCGTTTTTTCCCAAGCCTTCGGATTGAGCAGCGCCCAGCGGCGGGCGGCGACCGCAACCTGCGCAAGCTGTTCCCGGGTAGTGCCGAACTGGTACATATGCCGCGCCGCCGCCAGGGCATACGCAGTGGGCGGCAGGAACGGCCGAAACGGCGATTCGTAGGGGTTGCGCTCGGACGCGCTGGTGTTCTTGCGGCCCAACGAGCGCTGCGTGCTGCCATAAGCCACCACCGCCACTTCGCAGGCTCCCGAGGCGATCGCGTACTGCGCCTTGAGCACATGCCCCAGGAAAGACGATCCGCCGGTCGAGGTGGAGTCGATATAGGCTTCCGGCAGGCCCAGGTATTCGGCCAGCGCCAGGCCCGCCAGGCGCGCCTGGGTGGTGGCGCAGAAAATGCCGTCGACATCGCGCAAGCCCAGCCCGCAGTCGTCCAGCGCCCGCACGACGCCTTGCGCCATCAGGTCAATGGGGCCGTAGCCCGCAGCCACCTGGCCCAGCTCGGATTCGGCCGCACCGACGATCGCGGTTGCGCCCCGTTCGACAGAAATGCTCACGCGCGGCCTCCATCAGTAGGGGAGGAGGCCGGCACGAACACGGGGTAGCAGTCTTCGTCATCGCCGCCGGGCGGGACATGAACGGCAAATCGTACCCGCATGCCTATGCATACATCTTCGGCCGGCAAGCCCTCGACACGGCTCATCAGGCGAAACCCTTCATCGCAGTCCACCAGCGAGACGTTGTAGGGCTCGCCTTTGCGCGGAAATACTGTGGAGGCGCTATACACCGTGCCCAGGCCTTTGCTGACACGCCACTCCAGGCGCCTGGAGCCGGTATACGGGCACACCACGCGCGGGAAAAATACCGGCCTGCCGGCATCCGGGCTGAATTGATAAGCCAGCTTTCCCTGCTTCAGATAGTCCAGGTAGGTTCCGTAGGGCGACATTGCTGCTGCGCTCATCATTCCTCCGACGAATAAACAATGGAGATCGTTTCGGCCAACATGGCCGGACGCGCCACGCCCTCGATTTCGATGCGGTTGTCGAAGGTCAGGCGTGCGCCGCCCTGCACCGCCTCGTAAGCGGCCAGGGCGCGATGCAGCCGGATGCGCGAGCCGCAAGGAACCGGATGCGTAAAGCGCACGCGGTTCGATCCGTAGTTCACCGCGCGCTTGCGCTTGCGCACCTTGTAGGTGTCCCTGCCCAGAAACGCCAGCAGGGACAAGGTCAGCAGCCCGTGGGCGATGGTCTTGCCGCCCGGCAGTTCGCGGCTGGCGCGGTCGGTGTCGACATGGATCCAGTTGTAGTCGCCCGAGACCGCGGCAAAAGCGTCGATGCGGGCCTGGTCGATCAGCAGCCAGTCGCTGGAGCCGAGCTCTTTGCCCACATATTGCTGCATGTCTTCGTGCGTATCGACTTCAATCATGCTTGTCTCCGGCTCAATCCAGGTCGTTGCCCTTCATATCGGCGTTGCGCCTGGCACGGCTCGCCAGATCTTCAAGAATCGGGCCGATGCGCTCGGGATCGTCCACCGGGCTGGCGCAAGGCCCCCGGTGCCACCCTTCCATGGCGGACAGGATGCCGCCCCCCACCTCAAATACCCGGCCCGTCACCGCGCCGCTGTGCCGGCTCGCCAGCCAGACGACCACGGGCGAGATCCAGCGCGGATGCCGTGCCTCGATTTCCTCGGGAGTCCGCTCACGCAGGCCCTCGGTCATGCGGGTCTGGGCGTGCGGGCAGATGGCGTTCACCGTCACGCCGTAGCGCTTGAGCTCGCGCGCTGCGATGATGGTCAGCGCGGCAATGCCGGCCTTGGCCGCACCGTAGTTCGTCTGCCCGACGTTGCCGTACAGGCCCGAAGAGGAAGTAGTATTGATGACCCGCGCTTCGACCGGCTGTCCCGTCTCTTTCTGCAAGACCCGCCAATAAGCCGCCGCGTGATGCATCGGTGCAAAAGTGCCTTTCAAGTGCACATGGATCACGGCGTCCCATTCGCCCTCTTCCATATTGGCCAGCATGCGGTCGCGCAGGATGCCGGCGTTGTTCACCACGCCGTGCAAGCCGCCGAAATTGTCGATCGTCGCCTGGATCAGGCTGCGCGCGCCGTCCCAATTACCGACATCGTCGCCATTGGCGATGGCCGTGCCGCCCGCGGCACGGATTTCATCGACCACAGCCTGCGCCGCGGACAGATCCTGGCCCATGCCGTCGCGCGTGCTACCCAGGTCGTTGACGACGACGCGCGCGCCATGCGCGGCCAGATCCAGTGCGTACTGCCTTCCGATGCCGCGCGCGGCTCCCGTCACGATGACGACTCTGTCCTGACACAACTTCATATTCATTCTCCGTCCTTTTGCAAAAGCCGCGGCCCCACGGGAGCGCTTGCGATAATCCCTGCCCGATGCGCAGTTCAGTCTTCCGCCAGATCTTCCGGCTCACCCAGAAAACACGAGCCCCGCTTTTCGACATAGGCACGCGTCGCCTCTTTGTGATCGGCCGTCTCGGTACAGCGCACGTGGCGGCGCGCCTCGATGTCCAGCATTTCTTCCAGCGACACGCGCAGGCCGTCGTTCAGGTTGCGCTTCATGTAGGCGATGGCCGTGCGCGGGCCAGCCGCCAGGCGGCGCGCCATGCCCATGACGGTGTCCTCCAGCGCCTCGGGCTCCATGACCTGATTGACCAGACCCAGATCCAGCGCGGCGCCCGCATCCAGCATCGGCGAGTTCAGGTACAGCTCACGCGCCTTCGCCATGCCCACCAGCCGCGGCAGAAACCAGTGGCCGCCATAATCGCCGGAAAGCCCGACATTCAGAAAGCCGGTGCACAGCCGCGCCGAGGTGTCGGCGAAACGCATGTCGCAGGCCAAGGCGATGGAAAGGCCCGCGCCTACCGCCGGCCCGCGTATCATGGCGATGGTGGGCTTGTCCATGGTATGCAGCAGTTCCGCGATCTGGGTGCGCCGGCGCAAGGCCAGTGCACGATCGGTGCGCGGCGGCAGCGGCTCCATGGTGCTGCCCGCCATGCGCGCGACGTCGCCGCCCGCGCTGAATGCGCCTCCGGCACCTGTCAGCACGACGGATCCCACATGCGGGGAAGCCGCCGCCTCGAGCAGGGCCGCGCGCAGCTTCTCGTACAAGCCCATATTGAATGCGTTGCGTCGCTCGGGGCGATTGAACACCAGCAATTGCACGCCATCCCGCAATATCGTCAGCAGCTCGGATCGATCGCCTTCCCGCACGTGTCATCTCCCGCATTCATTTGGTTTTGCAGAATTCTAATGAGCACGCAAACCGGTGTGCCGAAATAAAGTCCAAATAGTGAGATAACCCGGAACAGGCGCCAGTGCGGCGCGTCCGGCAGGCCTTCGTCAACCAAGACATGAGGGCCATAAAAGCATTGCGCGGCCCGCGCCGCGCAATGGATACATTCAAATTCGATCGGAATCGCCCGGCCGCATCGAACCGCCGGCGAGACGGCGCGAGCCGCTTCCGGGCTGGCTATTGCAGCGGCTCGCCATGCATGGCGAGCCCACGCCGCATCGCGCGCCGCGTCGCGATGCGGACTAGATCTTTACCATCTCGAAATCGGATTTCTTTGCCGAACAGTCCGGACAGCACCACTCTTCGGGCACATCTTCCCAGCGGGTGCCCGGCGCAATACCCTCTGACGGCAGGCCCTCGGCCTCGTCGTAGACGAAAGAACACAATACGCACGCCCATACATTGAACTCGCGATCGGCCTCGTCGCCAGCCTCTTGCGCAGCCGGGCTCCGCTGCGCCGGCGGGTTCGCGGAGCAGCTTGCCGCCCGCGGGAAATTCAGGGCAACCGCCTGCATCCCTTTTGCTCCGGAGACCAGCTCGAACGGCGCCTCGCCGGGGGCGACGTAAACCAGGGTCTTGCTGTCGAATTCTTTGCCGCCGTAGACAATGCTGCCTTCGAGCACGACAATGTACTGCCCATCGCTGTTCTGCGCGGACGGCGCGAGGGTGCTGGCGTTCGACCGCAGCGATATGGCCGTACCGGCCAGCCCGCGCTCGTCGTCCACCCCCTCGATTTGCGCACTCGACGCGGCAATCGAATCCGCAGGGAAGCGCACGTCGGCGCTGATCTGCCACGGCATCCTATTCGGAATGCTTTCGAGCTTCTCGCGGTTTTCGGACAGATATTGCGCCCCCGGATCGCGCCTCGGGCGCAGCGTAAAAAACCAGCAGCCCGTGTCTTGGTCGGCGTTCAGCGGCCCATAGGGCGTATGCTTGCGGGCGAAGTGGACTTGATACGGCGAGATGGGATGATGGCCGTTGGTGCCGCCGCCGCGGATGAACACCTGGAACTGGTCGGTATAGTGAAAATGCGTAGGCAGGTGCCTGCCGGGGCCCTGCTCGGAAATAAAGGCCTGCGGGCGTTCCGGAGCGTCGGGGGGCGAGACGAGGTAATCCACCCGGGCCGTCCAGTTGCCGTCATCCCGTATGCGCTGCTTGCGGCTCAGTATCGCCTCGTCGTACGACACCACGATTGCCATGATTGCTCTCCCACGATTAGCTCGACTCGAAGGATTCTAATAAGCCTGCAGGCAGCTGTGCCCAAACAAAGTCCAAATAGTGAGATAACTTTGTTGAGTTCCGGCACGGATCCAACGATGATACGCATAGTGCGGCAACTCATGTATTCCGCAACATCGAATGCCGGCTTGCCAAAGGGGGCAAATGAATTCCGTCCGACCCGAATCTCGAAAAGACATATCCGCGGCCGGCACACAAACCCTGCAGCGCGCATTCGCGCTGCTGCGCATCATTACCAAACATAACAGCCAGGGCATACGCCTCGTAGACTTGTACGCCCGCGCCGGGCTGGAACGGCCGACGGCGCACCGCATTCTGCAGGGCTTGCTGGCAGAGCAGGCGGTGCGGCAGGACAAGCAGACCAAGCGTTATTTCCTGGGCCCGTTCATTTACGAACTGGGGCTGGCGGCGGCGCCCAAGCTCGCGCTGCGCGACATCGTGTACCCCTATATGAAGTCCCTGGCGGAACATACCGGCGATACCGTTTTCATGACGGTGCGCTCGGGTTTCGATGGCGTCTGCGTCGCGCGCGCGGAAGGCTCCTATCCCATTCAAGTTCATTTGATCGACGTCGGCCTGCATCGGCCCCTGAATGCGGGCGCGAGCGGCATGGCCCTGCTCAGCGCCATGTCCGACGACGAGATCGCCCGCCTGGCCCGCATCAATGTGGAACGCACCCGTAAACGCAATCCGGGCTTTACGGAAGCCATGCTGCGAGCCAACGTAAACGCGACCCGGCGGCGCGGCTATGCGCTGAACAAGGCATTCGAACTTCCTCTCGTTCTATCGGTCGGCGTGGCGCTGCGGTATCCGGACGGCGTGCCGGCCGCCGGCCTGAGCATCTCGGCAATGGCATCGCGCATGAGCAAGGCCCGCCAGGAAATGGCCGTACGCTGCCTGGAAGACGCCGTACTATCCATCCAAGCCGAGCTGGCCAAGGCAGGCATCTTTCCATAAGCGTCCTACCCATCTCCCATGAGCAATCGCACGCGCCTCATTCCCATTACGGTTGCCTGCCCCCTATTCCTGCAGAATCTCGACACCTCGATCATGGCGACGGCCCTGCCGTCGATCGCCAGCTCGCTGGAGGTTCAGGCGCTGCACCTGAACCTGGCCATTACCTCTTATCTGCTGAGCCTGGCGGTGTTCCTGCCGGCCAGCGGCTGGTGCGCCGACCGCTACGGCGCACGCAGCGTATTCTGTACGGCCATCGGCCTGTTCTCCGTGGGCTCGGCCCTGTGCGGCCTGGCCAACTCGCTGCCGCAGCTGGTCGTGTTCCGCGTCATACAGGGCATGGGCGGCGCCAT
>NZ_NJIH01000007.1 GCF_002209565.1 Candidimonas nitroreducens | reverse complement strand
TGTTTTATAACCCCGTTCGCATACATTCCACATTGGGGTACTTAGCCCCCGACGCCTATGAGCAAGTAGAAGCCCAAAAAACTCGCTTTAAACTGTCTACTAAAACTTGACCACAACAAACAGTGCTTCCCTTGCCTCCCCCAAAACGCCCTACGGTGGCGGCGGGCTCGGACGAGCCGGCCTGGCCCTGCCGCCCGCGACGCTAGATGGTGGCGCGGTTAGGGAAGGTGCTGGTGGTGCCTGTTCGTGGCCTCCGAAGCGCCTTGCGGTGCTGGTGGGCTTGGGCGAAGCTGCCTGGCTCTGCCACCCGCGACGTTAGAGCTCAAATGTTTATGGATTTTCCGTGATACTTGTCTGGAGCAGTGCCTCGAAAGGTGTAAAGGCCTGAACTGAAAGTGCTCGAGCCGGGACGAGGCTGTCCCGGCTTGAGCAGGATCAGCGCTTGTCGTCCGAGTGGATGTCCAGGGCTTCCAGGAAGCGGGACACCATGTTGTAGGCGCCGATGGTGGCGGTGAGTTCCACCATTTGCTTGGCGTCGAAATACGATTTGACGGCGCCGGCCACCTCGGCGGGAACTTGTATTTGGCGCGTCATGGCGTCGGTGTAGGCCAGTACCGCGCGTTCCCGGTCGCTGAACAGGGACGATTCGTTCCAGTTGTCGAGGGCGTCGAGCTGGGCCTGAGTCATGCCTTCTTTCAGGGCGATGGGGCCGTGCTGATCCGCTTCGTAGGGGGCGCCATTGAGCACGGCGACGCGCATGATCACCATTTCGCGCAGGGCGCCGGGCAGCGAGCTGCGCTGGCGGATGGCGGTCAGGTAGCCCAGCCAGCCGCGGGCGATTTCGGGGCTGTGCAGCAGCATCTGGTACAGATGCAGCACGCTGCCGCGTTCGGCGACGATCTGGTCTACCAGGGGTTTTGCGTCGGGGTGGGTAAGGTCGGCGTAGGGCAGGCGTGCCATGTCATTCCTTGCGGTTACGGGCTTGCAGCCCAGGTTGGATTTGTCTTGGTGGTTATATTAGGCCGTATCGGGTGGCTGTTCACGCTGCCAGAGCACGTCTGCGCCGCCTTGCTCCCGGTTCAGGGTGCGTGCCAGTACGAAGCACAGGTCGGAGAGGCGATTCAGGTATTGCCTTGGAGCGTCGCGTACCGGCTCGGCGCGGCCCAGGGCAACGACCGCGCGCTCGGCGCGCCGGCAGATGCTGCGCGCCATGTGGGCCAGCGCCGCGGCACGCGAGCCGCCGGGCAGGATGAATTCGCGCAGGGGCGGCAGCTTGCCGTTGTAGCGGGCCAGCGCCTCGTCCAGCGCCTGCACGTGCCGGGCCTGCAGCACCTCGTGCCCGGGAATACACAGTTCCGCGCCCAGGTCGAACAAGTCGTTCTGGATGCGGCCAAGCAGGGTGTCCACGGCCGGCGGCAGGGCTTCGGTGCGCCATAGCCCGATGGCGCTGTTCAGCTCGTCGACCTCGCCCAGCGCGGCGATGCGTGGCGCATCCTTGCCTACGCGGCTGCCGTCGCCCAGGCTGGTGTTACCCGAATCGCCGGCGCGGGTGGCGATCACCGAAAGCCGGTTGGCCATGGTTGGTGTCCTGTCTGGTTGATCTGTGGGCTCAAGTTCGGTGCATGTACTGCCCGTACAGCATTGCAAACCCTCGCGACGGCCATTAGCGCTGCGGGGATTCGGCCAGCCGCCGCAGCGGCTCGCCGGTCAGGCGCACGATGCGCCAGTCGGGCAGCACACTGGCGCCATGGCTTTCATAGAAATCGATGGCATTGCGGTTCCAGTCCAGCACGCTCCATTCGAAGCGGCCGCAGTCCAGCTCCAGAGCCAGGCGCGCCAGGTGCCGCAGCACCATGCGTCCTATGCCGCGGCCGCGGTGCGCGGCCTGCACATAGATGTCTTCCAGGTACAGCCCGCGCTTGTCGAGGAAGCTTGAATAATTGTGGAACCACAGCACATAGGCGACGATGTGGCCGGGCTGGCCCTCGGGGTGCGCCACCAGGGTATGCGCCGCGGGCTGTGCGCCGAACAGGTTCTGGCGGAGGCTGGTTTCGGTGGCGTGGAAGATATCGGTCAGGTTCTCGAACTCGGCCATCTCCCGCATCAGCGCATGAATCTGCGCCGCATCTTGTGCGTGTGCTTGTCTAAGTTCGTAGCCTTGCGTATCCACCTGTCGTCGCTCCCGCTATTTACTGATGCGCGTGACCACATACTGTCCACCCTTGCGCGTGGCAGTGAAGCTGACCTTGTCGCCAGGGCGGATGTTTTTCAGCAGCGCAGGGTCGATGTGGTACACCAGTGTCATGGCCGGCAGCTGCAGGTCGGAAATCGCGCCCTGCTTGATCGTGATCTTGCCCGCCGCGGCATCGATGCGCCGCACCTCGCCCGAGCCCGATGCTTCTTGGGCCGGCGCCGTTGCCGCGTGGACGGCCGGCGCAGCGGCCAGAACGGCGGCCAGCACGCCCATCCATGCCTGATTGGATGTGTTCATATCAGAATCCCGTGGCGCCGGCCTGGCCGGCGCACTGCGATTGTCAATTGCCCTTGTACCTTTCTTGTATCCTGAAAGAATACAGCATAGCCATCTGCGGGGCATCCCGCCCGCATCTGCCAGCCGGCTTCGCGTAGTTGCTCGCAAAGAGGCGGACGACGGCGCAGGCCGAGAATCTGCGGTGGGCCTGCGGCTTGCCGCAGCTCAGTTACGAACGGCTACAACACATAGCGTGCCAGATCCTGGCTCGCAGCCGCTTCCTCGAGCTGGCGGTTGACGTATTCCGCGTCTATGGTCACCGTCTGCCCACTGCTGGCGGTGGCGTCGAAGGACAAGTCTTCCAGCAGCTTTTCCATTACCGTATACAGGCGCCGCGCGCCGATATTCTCGGTGCGCTCATTGACCTCGAAGGCCAGCTCGGCCAGGCGCTTCACACCCTCGTCGGTGAAGTCCAGCATGACGCCCTCGGTGGCGAGCAGCGCGCTGTACTGTTTGGTCAGCGAAGAATCGGTCTCGCACAGGATGCGCACGAAATCTTCCGCCGACAGCGAATCCAGCTCCACGCGAATCGGAAAGCGCCCCTGCAGCTCGGGTATCAGGTCGGACGGCCGCGACAGATGGAACGCGCCCGAGGCAATGAAAAGAATATGGTCGGTGCGCACCACACCGTACTTGGTGCTGACCGTGGTGCCTTCGACCAGCGGCAGCAAGTCGCGCTGCACGCCCTGGCGCGACACATCGCCGCCGCCGTGTTCCTGGCGCGTGGCGATCTTGTCGATCTCGTCCAGGAACACAATGCCATTCTGTTCGGCATTCGTCACGGCAGTGGTGCGCAAGTCTTCTTCATTGATACGACGCGAGGCCTCTTCCTCGACCAGCAGCTTGAACGCTTCCTTCACCGACATCTTGCGGGCCTTCTTCTTGTCGCGGCCCAGCCCGGCGAACATGCCCTTGAGCTGCTCGGTCATTTCTTCCATGCCCGGAGGCGCCATGATCTCCATCTGCGGCGCCATCTGGGCGACCTCGATCTCGATTTCCATCGCGTCCAGCTTGCCCTCGCGCAGCCGCTTGCGGAAAGTCTGGCGCGCATTGTTTTCTTCGCGCTGCGGCTGGCCCTGGGCATCGCGCGCCGGCGACACCAGCACGTCCAGGATACGGTCTTCGGCCGCGTCCTCGGCCTGCGTGCGCACCCGGCGCATCTCGACGTCGCGGGTCTGCTTGATGGAAATTTCCACCAGATCGCGGATGATGGTGTCCACATCGCGGCCCACATAGCCCACTTCCGTGAACTTGGTGGCCTCGATCTTGATGAACGGCGCATTCGCCAGCCGCGCCAGCCGCCGCGCGATCTCGGTCTTGCCCACGCCCGTGGGCCCGATCATCAGGATGTTCTTGGGCAGAATCTCGTGGCGCAGCGGCTCGGGCACCTGCTGGCGGCGCCAGCGGTTGCGCAGCGCCACCGCCACAGAGCGCTTGGCGCGGTTCTGCCCGACGATGTTCTTGTCGAGTTCGGAGACGATTTCCCCGGGAGTCATGGTAGTTGCAGACATGGTGCGGAACCTGTGTATTTCGGCGCGTTGAAGAGTTCAGCGCTTCAAAGAGTTTCGATGGTGTGGTTCTGGTTGGTGTAGATACACAGATCGCCGGCGATCTCCAGAGACTTCTTGACGATGTCGGCTGGGGCCATTTCCGTGTTCTGCAGCAGCGCCAGCGCGGCTGACTGCGCGTAGGCCCCGCCCGAGCCTATGGCTGCCATGCCGTGCTCGGGCTCCAGCACATCGCCGTTGCCGGTCAGTACCAGAGTGTGTTCGTGGTCGGCCACGATCAGCATGGCCTCCAGCCGCCGCAGCACCCGGTCGGTGCGCCAGTCGCGCGTCAGTTCGACCGCCGCGCGCATCAAGTGCCCCTGGTGCTTTTCCAGCTTGGCCTCGAAGCGTTCCTGCAGCGTGAAGGCATCGGCCGTGGCGCCCGCGAAGCCCGCGAGCACCTTGTCATGATAGAGCTTGCGGATCTTGCGCGCAGTGCCCTTGACGACAATATTGCCCAGCGTAACCTGGCCGTCGCCCCCCAGGGCAACCTCGTTGCCGCGGCGCACGCAAATAATGGTGGTGGCGTGAAATTGTTCCATGGAATCCTTCCTGTGAAAGGACTACATGGGGGCGCTTGCCCCGAATTCAAGGGGCCACGCGAATTTCCGCAGGCGGAATACAAGAGAAAGAAGGAGCAAACCCACCCAGGCCACCATCCAGTGCCGTGGGCGCCAGGGCCAGGTCGGCCCGTCCAAGCCCACCGCCGCTACAGCCACTCACTTCAAAAAGCCGCGGGCAGGTATTACCGGCAGCTTCCGTAACCACGCCAGCGTTCAGCGCCGCAAGCGGCAGCGCCAGGCAGCACCAGGCGGCTTCGCCCGAGCCCACCAGCACCACCGCAAGGCGCTTCGGAATCCACGAACAGGCACCACCGGCACCTTCCCTAACCACGCCACCATCTAGCGCCGCGGGCGGCAGGGCCACGCCGGCTCGTCCGAGCCCGCCGCCACCGTAGGGCGTTTTGGGGGAGGCAAGGGAAGCACTGTTCGAGCAACAAGGGTGCGGCCAGTCCGGGGGACTGGCCGCGTTGCGAGTTTGCTGACCGCCCCCAAAACGTCCGGAGGTCAAGGGCAGTGCCGGCGCAGCCGGCACCGGGCGAGCGAGCCGGCGTGGCCCTGCCGCCCGCGGCGCGGGTCAAGAACCCAAAGCACGAGTCCTAAAGCAACAACCCCTACGCCCAGAGACCCCAAGACCGCAGCCCTGGGGAAAGACCATTCAGAAAGAAAGAGCCGCAAGAAACCAACCAGGCAATCAATCCCCGTACAGCTTCTGCCGCATCTCGCGCCGTTCCTGCGCCTCCAGCGACAGCGTCGCCGTCGGCCGCGCCAGCAGGCGCGGCAGCCCGATGGGCTCGCCAGTTTCCTCGCACCACCCGTATTCGCCCGTATCGATGCGGGCAATCGACTGCTGCACCTTCTTCAACAACTTGCGCTCGCGGTCGCGCGTGCGCAGCTCCAGCGCATGCTCTTCCTCGATGGTGGCGCGATCAGCGGGATCCGGCACGAACTGGGTTTCACGCAGATTCTCCGTAGTCGCGCCGGCATTATTGATGATGTCTTGCTCCAACTGCTTCAGGCGGTCGCGGAAAAACGCCAGCTGCGCCTCATTCATGTAGTCGGACTCGGGCATCGCCAACAGTTCCTCTTCCGTCATGATGGAATGGTGGACGGCTGTGGCTGCAGATTTGCTTGCCATGATGTACCCCTTTTATCTATCTAATAGTGCTTTGGCTCTCGCGACCCTTTGCTGCAGTCTCCGCGTAAAAATGGTCACGCCGCCAGGCATTGTTCCAAGCCCCGGGTGAAAATCTCCTCGGGGAGCTTCTTGCCAATAAATACCATCTTGGTATTGGGTTTCTCGTTCGACATCCACGGCTTGCCCGGTTCCGCGCCCATCATCATGTGCACACCCTGGAACAGCATACGCCGATTGATCCCTTTCAGGTACAGCACGCCCTTGTAGCGCAGCAGGTCGGGCCCATAGACCTGCACAATGCCGCTGAGGAATTCCTCGAGGCGCTCCGGATCGAACGCCTTGTTCGAACGGAACACGAACGCACCTATGCTGTCGTCGTGGTGCGCATGATGATGATCATGATGCGCATGCCCGCAATGCTCGCCGCACTCTTCATCGTGCTCGTGCTCGTGCTCGTGTTCATGGCCATGCCCATGATCATGGTCGTGGCCATGATGGTGCTCGTGGTCGTGCGCCGCATCCGGGTGCTCGGCCGCCAGGAATTCCGGGTCGATGTCCAGAATCGTATTCAGATTGAAGCCGCTGACATCCAGCAGATTCTTGATGTCGGCCTCGCCGAAATGCACCGGCGTGATCGGTGCGCGCGGATTCATGTGCACCAGGCGCGAACGCAGTGCCTGATAATCGGCCTCGTTCACCAGGTCTTTCTTCGAAACCAGGATGCGATCTGCAAAGCCCACCTGCTTCTGCGCTTCTTCCTGGCGGTCGAGCGTTTCCATGCCGTGCTTGGCGTCGACCACCGTAATGACGGCGTCCAGCCGATAGTACTCGGCGATCTCGTCGTCCATGAAAAAAGTCTGGCAGACCGGGCCCGGGTTCGCCATGCCCGTGGTTTCGATCACCACGCGCTCGAAAGACAGCGCGCCGGCCTCGCGCTTGGCGCGCAGGTCAAGCAGCGCACGCATCAAATCGCCGCGTATCGTGCAGCACACACAACCGTTGCTCAGCTCGACGATCTGCTCTTCGCGTTCCTGCACCAGCAGTTCATGGTCGATATTCTCGGGCCCGAACTCATTTTCGATCACGGCAATGCGCTGGCCGTGCTCCTCGTTCAGGATACGTTTGAGCAGGGTAGTCTTGCCTGCGCCGAGAAAACCGGTAAGTACTGTGACCGGCACCATCTTGTCTACGACTGTAGCGGCTTGCATTATGGGCCTCGCTGGTCGCGGGTCAAAAGAGAAGACGCTCGGGCAGTGGCGCTACGATTTTGCACCGCGAAAGAAAAAATTCAACGTGCGATTACAGCACAGCACGCGTTTTAGAGCAAACACAACTGGAATTGCTTACATTATTCCGGTATATGGCCGATTGTGCCCGACATATGGCCGACTGTGTCCGTAGGCGCGGGCAACAGGCCCGCGGGCACGCAGTATTCAGTGCGGATGGCGGTGCGCCAGCGGGTGCTGCTGGCCGCTGCAGTTGCCGCACAGCGCCTGCAGCTCGGTCTCGTGCCCGGCCAGCACGAAACCCGCCCCGGCCACCCTGCGCGCCAATTCTCGGCTGAGTTCCGGGTCGCTGAGTTCCGCCACCGCGCCGCAGCGCGTGCAAACCACTAGCAGATCGTGCGGCTCGCCCGCCGCGTCCAGGCAGGCCGCCCAGGCATTGACGGCGTCCAGCCTGTGGATCAGCCCTTCCTCGACCAGGAAATCCAGCGCGCGGTAGACCGTGGGCGGCGCGGCCCCGGCCTGCTCGCGGCGGATTTCGTCCAGCAGTTCGTAGGCCTTCAGGCTGCGCTGCCTGCGCAACAAGATCTCCAGTACCTTGCGGCGGATCGGCGTCAGGCGCTTGCCGCGCTGCAGGCACAGCGTTTCGGCCGTGTCGAGCTGCTGCGCGACTGCAAAGGGCGGCAATGGTTCGTGGGACATGGCGTTGAATGCTTGCGGCCCTGGCGCGGCCGGCCGGATTCCGTCCTTTCAAGCTAATGTTAGAATGGTTATGTTATAACATAACGGCCTGCCATAACCAAACCTCACCCGCGCCGCTACACCCCATGCCGCACCCCACCGTACCCGATCGTCCGGCCCGCAAACGCTCCGGATCCACGCTGCTTGCGTCCTGCGGCGCGCGCGTGGCGCGCGTAGCGCTGGTGGTTGTCGCCATGTGGGCGCTGACCGGCTGGGCGATGGGCTGGCTGGCATTCTGAAACCATGGACGCGGCGGCCATCGAACTGGATCAGGTCAGCCTAGGCTGGCGCGACCGCGTGGCCGTGCGCGACGTCAGCGGCGCCTTCGGGCGCGGCACGCTTACCGCCATCGTCGGCCCCAATGGCGCGGGCAAATCGACCCTGCTCAAGGGCATCATGGGAGTGCTCAACCCGCTGCGCGGCGAAATCCGCCTGGCCGGCGACCCGGGCCGCGACATGGCATGCCTGCCGCAGTCGGGTGAACTGGATCGCAGCTTTCCCATCAGCACCTTCGACCTGGTGGCCATGGGCGCCTGGCGCCGTGTCGGCGCCTGGAAGGGCTTCGGCGCCGCCGAGCGCGAACGGGTCTGGCAGGCCCTCGATACCGTGGGCCTGGCCGACTTCGCTGCGCGCATCGTCGGCACCCTGTCCGGCGGCCAGCTGCAGCGCGCCCTGTTCGCCCGCCTGCTGCTGCAGGACGCCCATACCCTGCTGCTGGACGAACCCTTCGCCGCCGTCGACCGCGCCACCACCGAGGATCTGATGGCCCTGCTGCGCCGCTGGCACCAAGAGGGCCGCACCGTGATCGCCGTACTGCACGATCTCGACATGGTGCGCGAAATGTTCCCCCGGACGCTGCTGATGGCCGGCCAGGCCGTGGCCTGGGGGCCTACGGCCGAGGTTCTCACGCCCGAAAACCTGCACTTGGCGCGGCACCTGTGCGCGGGAGACTACCGGTGAGCTGGCTCTACCACCTGCTGATCGAGCCGTTCCTGCACTATGGCTTCATGGGCAGGGCGCTGGCCGGTTCTTTCGCCCTGGCCTTTGCCGCGGGCCCGCTGGGCGTGTTCCTGGTGCTGCGGCGCATGAGCCTGATGGGCGACGCCATGGCCCATGCCATTTTGCCGGGCGTGGCGGTGGGCTTTCTTACCGCCGGGCTGTCGCTCAGCGCCATGACCATCGGCGGCCTGGTGACCGGGCTGGTGGTGGCCCTGCTGGCCGGCGCCGTGGCGCGCCTGACCCCCTTGCGCGAAGACGCCAGCTTCGCGGCCTTTTACCTGGTGTCGCTGGGCCTGGGCGTGCTGCTGGTATCGCTGCGCGGCTCCAATATGGATCTGATCCATGTGTTGTTCGGTACCGTGCTGGGGCTGGACGACGCCTCGCTGCTGCTGGTGACGGCCACCAGCAGCGTCACGCTGCTGGTCATGGCGGTGATTTTCCGGCCGCTGGTCGTAGAGTGCCTGGATCCGGGCTTTCTGCGCGCGCAGCGCGGTGCGGGTTCGCTCAGCCACATGGTGTTCCTGGTATTGCTGGTGCTGACGCTGGTGGCGGGGTTCCAGGTGCTGGGCACCCTGATGGTGGTGGGCATCATGATGCTGCCGGCCACGGCCGCGCGTTTCTGGGCGCGCAGCGCCGGCCGCCAGATGGTTTTGGCCGGCCTGATCGGCAGCGCCGCTTCGTTTTTCGGCTTGCTGATTTCGTACCACGCGGACGTGCCCGCTTCTCCGGCTATTATCCTGTCGGCCGGCGCGGTCTATTTCCTGTCGGTGGCGCTGGGCCCGTACGGCGGGCTGCTGCAGGCGGCACGCCAGGCGCGCGCGCGGCGCCGGCGCCTGGCCGAGATCGTGGGCTGAGGCGCCCGTCATGCGCATGATGGCGCGCGTGCCGGCCGCAGCAGCCCATATGGCCTATGTACATATTATTGACACTGGCATATATATTTCACACAGCCTTGATACTCCTGATTACCAATACGCTTATGTGTTCGAGTGGAATCTTTGATCGGGCGGCTCGCCTGCACAGCACGGAGAAGTCTATGTTGAGGAAATGGGTAGGGGACATGTGCGCGGATGTGCGCGGCCGCAGCGGCCGCATGCTGGCGGTGCTGGCAGGGGCCATGCTCTTGTCGGCCGCGGTGCCGGCAGCGGCTGCCGACCCCGCGCCGGGCGGCGCGCCGCTGCGGGTCGTGGCCAGCTTTTCCGTGCTGGGCGACATGGTGCAGCAGATCGGCGGCGATCATATCGCCCTTACGACCATCGTCGGGCCCAACGGCGACGTGCACGATTTCGAGCCCAGCCCCAAGGATTCCAAGGCCCTGGCCCACGCGCAGCTGCTGGTGGTCAACGGCCTGGGATTCGAAACCTGGATGCCGCGCCTGGTGCAGGCCTCGGGGTTCAAGGGTCTTGAAGTGGTAGCCACGCGCGGCATCACGCCGCGCCGCCTGAGCGCCGGCGAGCAGGCCCTGGAGCGGGCCGAAGAGCGCCATGCCAGGCACGGCCACGAACGGCAGCGGGCGCCGACCGATATCGACCCGCACGCTTGGCAAAGCCTGAGCAATGGCCTGATATACGTGCAGAACATCACCGCCGGCCTGATCAAGGCCGACCCCGCGCACGCGGCCGACTATCAGTCGCACGCCAATATGTACATCGCCCAGATCAAGGCGCTGGATGCCAAGCTCAAGCAGGCGCTGGCCGCGATTCCCGAGGCGCGGCGCAAGGTCGTGACCTCGCACGACGCCTTCGGCTATTTCGGGCTGGCCTACGGCGTGCAGTTCATTGCGGCCACCGGTATTTCCAACGAGGCCGAACCCTCAGCCAAGGAAATGGCCAGGCTCATAGACCAGATCAAGAAGCAGCACGTGCCCGCGGTGTTTCTCGAGAACGTCACCAACCCGAAGCTGATCCAGCAGATCGCGCGGGAAACCGGCGCCAAGATGGGCGGCGAGCTGTATTCGGACGCGCTGGCCGCGCCGGATCAGCCCGCCGGCACCTATCTCGGCATGTTCGAATGGAATGCCGGCAAGCTGATCTACGCCCTGGATCCGAAGCAGCATTGATACGGATTCGCGCTCGGAAAGGGCGGCGCGGCGCCTTCAGCGCTTGCGCGTGGCGCGCGGGTGCGCCTGGTCGTACACCTTGGCCAGGTGCTGGTAGTCCAGGCGGGTATAGATCTGCGTCGTGGAAATGTTCGCGTGCCCCAGCATGTCCTGCACGGCGCGCAGGTCTTGCGCCGATTGCAGCATGTGGCTGGCGAAGCTGTGGCGCAGTATGTGCGGATGCACGTGCACCGGCAGCCCGGCCCGCAGAGCGAGCTTGTCGAGCTGCAGCTGCACCACCCGCGGCGCAATGCGCCGGCCGCGCGTGCCCACGAACAGCGCCGCGGCGTCGGCGCTGGACGCGCCCTCAGCCTGCGCCAGTTGCGCGCGCACTTCCAGCCAGCGGCGTATTGCAACGACCGCCTTGCCGCCCAGCGGCACGCTGCGGGTCTTGCCGCCCTTGCCCTTGACCACGGCCTCTTTTTCGTCGAGCTGGATCCAGCTCTGTGACTCGTAGCCGCCTTCGCGCGTATAGCGCCAGTCCAGGCCGACCAGCTCGGCCAGGCGCAGGCCGCTGGAATAAAGGATTTCGAACATGGCCTGGTCGCGGCATTGCACTGGGGTGTCGGCGGCGGGCAGGCCGGGATGATCCAGCAGCACCTGGGCCTGTTCGACCGACAGGGCCTTGGGCAGGCTGCGAGCAATTTTGGGTGCGCGCACGCCTGCGGCCGGGTTGCCGCCCAGGCCGGCCTGCGGCGCCCACCATTGATAGAAGCCGCGCCAGGCCGCCAGCGCGCGCGCCAGGCTGCGCGGTTTCAGTCCCTGTGCGTGCAGCCTGGCGATCGAGCTGCGGATGTGGCTTTCGCCCATGCGTTCCAGGGGGGTGGCGGGCTGGCAGTCCAGCAGCAGGCGCAGGTCGCGGCGGTAGCCCGCGACCGTATGGGCGGAATAGCGGCGGTTGGCCTGCAGGTGCTGCAGCCATTGTTCCATGGAAGCGGGCAGCGCCGCGGCGTCGCCGCGCGCTGGCGTCTTGGCGGAGTGCGGGCGGGTTTGCGGCATGGCGGCTGGCTCTGGCGGGCGCTTGGGCTGGTGTCTGGGTTGGCGTCTTGTCGGGTGCCTGGGTCGGTGTCGTGCTTGGTCAGCCCTTCTGCCGTGCTCGACCCCTATGCTGGAATATGGGCCGAACAGTACGCAAACGGTGCACCAGGCAGGACGGCATATGTCAGGCCGCGGCGCGCAGGCGGCTAAGCGCCGCGCCGGCCAGTTCGCCGAGCGTATCCAGGAAGGCCGTGCCCATGTCCTCGGTGAAGCGGTGGGCGTCGTCCGAGCCCAGCACCAGCAGTCCGAAGGGCGTCTGCGACCCGGGCGCGCGCAGCGCCACGATGGCCAGCGAGGCGGGTGGCGCAGCCAGCCAGGATGCCACCTGCTGGCCGCGCAGCGGGCCGCAATAGGGCTGGGCCAGTGCGGCGGCGAAATCTTTGACCAGATTGTCGACCCCTTGGGTGTAGTCGCCTTCGCCCAGGCCGGGCACGTCCCACAGGCGCAGGGCGATGCCGGGCAGTTCGAACAGGCTGCCCAGGCTCTGCACCACATGGCTGGGCAGCAGCGCCGCGTCGCGCTCGGCCAGCATGCGTGCGCACCAGGCGTGCAGCGACTTGCTGATTTTTTCGTTGGCCGCCGCGTTGTGCACCAGGGTGGACAGCCTCCATTCCAGGTCTTTGGCCTTGTTGCGCAAGGTCAGGATCTGCCGCTCGCCCAGCGAAATGGCGCGCGCCTCGTGGGGGTGGGGCACGCGCAGGCCGGCGAACACATCGGCATGTTCCTGCAGGAAATCGGGGTTCTCTTGCAGGAACAGGGCGATATCTGCCGCGGAAATGCTGTCGGTGTTCATGGTTGGGCGGGCTCCTTGGAGTTGAATGAGGCGGTCAGGGCGTCGATGTCGACTTGGCCCTGGAATACGGTGACGGCAGGGCCCTGCATGCGCAGGTGCCGGCCGTCCCAGGCCACGGTCAGCAGGCCGCCGCGGGCATGGATCCGTACCGGGCTGTCGAGCAGGCCGCGGCGGATGCCGGCGGCCACCGCGGCGCAGGCGCCGGTGCCGCAGGCCAGCGTCTCGCCGGCGCCGCGCTCATAGACGCGCAGCCTGATCTCGTTGCGGTTCAGCACCTGCATGTAGCCGGCGTTGACGCGCTGCGCGAAGCGCGGATGGGATTCGATCAGCGGGCCCTGCGTGGCCACCGGCGCGGCGTCGACGTCGTCGACCACCTGCACCGCGTGCGGATTGGAGATGGCGACCAGGGAAAGCTCGGGGCTGGATCCGTCGGCCAGGGGCAGCGTCCACAGCGTGTCGTCGTGGCAGGGGCGCGAAGCCAGGCCTTGCGTGTCGAAGGGCAGCGCCTCGGGTTCGAAGCGGGTCTGGCCCATGTCCACCCGCACCTCGCCGTCTGCGCCCTGGTCGAGCACCAGCAGGCCGGTGGCGATCTCGGCCCTCAGGGGATTGCGTCCGGACAGCCGCTGCTCGTGCACGAAGCGCACGAAGCAGCGCGCGCCGTTGCCGCAGTGCTCGACCTCGCTGCCGTCGCAATTGAAGATGCGGTAGCGGAAATCGGCTTCGGGGTGGCTGGGGGCCTCGACCAGCAGGATCTGGTCGGCGCCTATGCCGAAATGGCGGTCGCCCAGCGCGCGGGCGCGTTCGGGCGTCATTTCGATGTGCTGGCGCACGCCGTCGAGTACGACGAAGTCGTTGCCGGCGCCCTGCATTTTCGTGAAATTCCAGATCATGTCCGCGATTATCGCTTAATTCGGAGCCCCATAGCCCCCTGTGGCCCGCTGCGGCACAGGCTGCTGCAAGGTGGCTGGCGCCGCCGGCGCGGCAATTCGCAAGTCAATAGAATTTCTTGTCGCTTTGCTGCGGCCGGGTCTTGAAGCGCCGGTGCACCCAGTAATACTGCGCGGGATCGCTCCGCACCCATTGCTCCAGCAGCTCGTTGATGCGCCGCGTGGCCTGCTGCGGGTCGTCGTCGCCCGGGAAGTCGTCCAGCGGCGCCAGCACGTCCACGCTGTAGCGCCCGCTGGCTTCGTCCAGCCGGCTGACGATGGGCACCACCGCGGCGTCCCAGGCGCGGGCGATCTGGGCGGTGGCCGGTATGGTGGCGGCGGGTATGCCGAAGAAGGGCACGAATATCGCGCCCTGGCGGCCGAAGTCCATGTCGGGCAGGTAATAGATGGGCACGCCCTGGCGCAACTGGCGGATCAGGCCGCGCACGCCGTCGCGGCGGCTGAGCAGCCGTACGTCGTTGAAGCGGGCCCGGCCGTCGCGCACTATGCGATCCACGTCCGGGTCGCTTTGCGGTGTGTACAGCGTGGCCGCGCGTTCGAGGAATTCCGTCAGGCGCGTGGCGGCCGCGTCCAGGGCGATGAAGTGCGGCGCCAGCATCAGGATGGGCCGCTTGGCGGCCAGCAGGCGTTCCAGGTGTTCCAGTCCGCGGATGTCGATGGCGGCGGTGATGTCTTCGACGCTGCCGAACCACAGCAGGCCGCGGTCGACTACGGATTGCGCCAGCAGCCGGAAGTGCCGCCGCAGCCAGGCCTCGCGCTCGTCCTCGCTGTGTTCGGGAAAGCACAGCCGC
This sequence comes from Candidimonas nitroreducens, assembly GCF_002209565.1. Lineage (GTDB taxonomy): Bacteria > Pseudomonadota > Gammaproteobacteria > Burkholderiales > Burkholderiaceae_B > Candidimonas > Candidimonas nitroreducens. The sequence goes on along the minus strand of NZ_NJIH01000007.1, from coordinate 400,780 downwards.
AGATTGGTGCGCACGACGTGCGCGCGCGACTTCAGCAGGCGCGGGGCCAGCCAGCCCAGGGCGCGGCCCCAGCGCAGCCGGCTGGCGGTGCCGCAGTGGCCGAAATGGGTAAAGACCGCCCGCAGCAGGCGCAGCTTGATCGAACTCATGCTTCTTGTGATTCCGGTTCGGGGGGAGGCGGCGCGCCCTTGGGCACCTTGTAGCGGTTGTAGCTCCACAGGTATTGCTGCGGAAAGCGCCGGATCAGGGCCTCCATGTGGTGATTCAACAGCGCCGCCTGCGCCGCCGCGTCGGCCGGCAGCGGCTCGGGCAGGCGCAGGCAGTGGATGCGCCAGCCGCGGCCGCGCGGCAGGCGCTCTGCTGCGCCCAGTATCACTGGCACGCCGGTCTGCGTGGCGAGCTTGCCGGCCAGCGTCATGGTGTAGGCGGGCCTGCCGAAAAACGGTGCCCAGACGCCCTCGCCGCTGCCCGGCGCCTGGTCGGGCAGCAGGCCCACCGATTCGCCGCGGCGCAGGGCGCGCACGAACTCGCGCACCCCCTGCATGGTGGCGGGCACGGCGCGCAGGCCCGACAGATTGCGCACGGCCTCCATGGCCGGGGCCAGGAAGGCGGCGCGCGGCGGACGGAACATGACCGTGATCGGGCCGTAGCGCATGACGTGGCGCGCGGTGATCTCGAAGCAGCCCAGGTGCGGGGTCAGGTACAGCACACCGCGGCCCTCGGCCACGGCGGCCTGCACCACCGCGTCGTCGGCGACGATGCGCTGCGCGCATTGCCGCGGGCGCAGCCAGACCTTGGGCATTTCCATGATCATGGCGCCGGTCTCGGCCGCCGCGCGGCGCGCGAAGGCCGGCTGCGGGTAGCCCGCCTGCGCGGCGTTGGCCCGCAGCCGGCGGCGATAGCGGCCCGGCATGGCGTAGACCAGCCGGCCCGCCAGGCGGCCCAGGCAGTGCAGCACGGGTAGCGGCAGGGCAGCCAGCAGGCGTAGCGCAAACAGCAGCATGTAACGGCAATAACCCTTTTGAAATCAATGGAAAGATACGTCGAGCCGTATTTTCGCTTAAAATGGCATGGATCGCCGAGTTAACCGACAACTTGCGGGGCGATGGCCGTGGCGGCGTGCCGCTGCGGTATAAATACCGCTAAAGCGTCGCGCCCCGTTTCCCATGCTATACGCTATCCGAGGTGCAACGCATTCCGTTCAACCTCAGGGCTGTCCTGCAGCCTTCCACAGGAACGCATAGACGTGGCAAATACAGATTTCCTCTTCACTTCCGAATCGGTTTCCGAAGGCCATCCCGACAAGGTCGCCGACCAGATCTCCGATTCCATCCTCGACGCCATCTTCGAACAAGACCCGAAAGCCCGGGTTGCCGCCGAAACGCTGTGCAACACCGGCCTGGTCGTGCTTGCCGGTGAAATCACCACCACCGCCAACGTCGACTACATCCAGGTGGCGCGCGAGACCATCAAGCGCATCGGCTACGACAACACCGATTTCGGCATCGACTACAAGGGCTGCGCGGTGCTGGTGGCCTACGACAAGCAGTCGCCCGACATCGCCCAGGGCGTCGACCGCAGCCCCGAAGAACTGCTCAACCAGGGCGCCGGCGACCAGGGCCTGATGTTCGGCTACGCCTGCGACGAAACCCCAGACCTGATGCCCGCTCCCATCTGGTACGCGCACCGCCTGGTGCAGCGCCAGAGCGAGCTGCGCAAAGACGGCCGCCTGCCCTGGCTGCGGCCCGACGCCAAGTCGCAGGTTACCTTCCGCTACGTCAACGGCAAGCCCGCCGAGGTCGACACCGTGGTGCTGTCCACGCAGCATGCACCCGACGTCTCGCAGGAAACCATCAAGGAAGCCGTGATCGAAGAGATCATCAAGCCCAGCTTCCCCGACGGCCTGCTCACGGCCCAGACCAAATACCTGGTGAACCCCACCGGCGTGTTCGTGATCGGCGGCCCGCAGGGCGATTGCGGCCTGACCGGCCGCAAGATCATCGTCGACACCTACGGCGGCGCCTGCCCGCACGGCGGCGGCGCGTTCTCGGGCAAAGACCCCTCCAAGGTCGACCGTTCGGCCGCCTACGCCGCGCGCTACGTGGCCAAGAACGTGGTGGCGGCCGGGCTGGCGCGCCAGTGCCAGGTGCAGGTCAGCTATGCCATCGGCGTGGCCGAGCCCATCAACATCACGGTCTACACCGAAGGCACGGGCATCATCCCCGACGAGCAAATCGCCCGTCTGGTGCGCGAGCACTTCGACCTGCGTCCGCGCGGCATCATCGAAATGCTCGACCTGCTGCGCCCCATCTACGCCAAGACCGCCGCCTACGGCCACTTCGGCCGCTCCGAGCCCGAGTTCAGCTGGGAAGCCACCGACAAGGCCCAGGCGCTGCGCCAGGCGATCAAGCTGGCGGTATGATGCGCGGTGCCTGCACCCCGTGCACGCGGCCCCCTCGGGGGCGCCGTGTGCGTGGGCGGAGCACGGGCGCATGAGCGACGACCGCGATACCCGGGGCTGCGACGCCGGCGGCCGCCACGGCGACGATGCGCACAGTCTCGCGCCCAGCGACTCGCCCTGCATCGCGGTGTGCTCCACGCTGTACGACGAGGTCTGCCGCGGCTGCGGACGCACCGCCATGGAAGTCGCCAACTGGGTCTTCCTGTCCGATGAGGAAAAGCGCGCCGTGTGGGTGCGCATCCGCGCGCAAGGCTACCCGCGCCGCGGCTAGGGCCGCACCGACTGCGTTACAATCACCGTTTTCCTGAGGAGCGCTGCGACGGGTAGCGCGCCGGCCGCTATGGCCCGCCCACCCGCTAGGCTCAGGAAGCGTTTCTCGATTGAACGGCGCTCATCATTTCCTGCCGGGCCGGCGGAACGGTGAGCCACGATACGTTCCCATTCTCCGGCGCGCAGGGTTTACTGGAAATCACCATGAACACTGTCGCTGAAACTGCACTTTCCGATTACGTCGTCGCCGACATCGGCCTGGCCGGCTGGGGCCGCCGTGAAATCGCCATTGCCGAAACCGAAATGCCGGGCCTGATGGCCACGCGCGAAGAATATGCCGCCAGCCAGCCCCTGAAGGGCGCGCGCATTGCCGGCAGCCTGCACATGACCATCCAGACGGCCGTGCTGATCGAAACCTTGAAGGCATTGGGTGCCGAGGTGCGCTGGGCTTCGTGCAATATCTTTTCCACCCAGGATCACGCGGCCGCGGCCATCGCCGCCGGCGGCACGCCCGTGTTTGCCGTCAAGGGCGAAAGCCTGGAAGACTACTGGCAGTACACGCACCGCATTTTCGAATGGCCCGCCGGTCAGCATGCCAACATGATCCTGGATGACGGCGGCGACGCCACGCTGCTGCTGCACATGGGCGCCCGCGCCGAGGCCAATCTGGCGCTGCTCGACAACCCGGGCAGCGAGGAAGAGCGCGTGCTGTTCGCCGCCATCCGCCAGAAGCTGGCTGCCGATCCCAAGTGGTATTCCGCGCGCCTGGCGCAGATCAAGGGCGTCACCGAAGAAACCACCACCGGCGTGCACCGCCTGTACCAGATGTCGCGCAAGGGCGAGCTGGCCTTCCCCGCCATCAACGTCAACGACTCGGTCACCAAGTCCAAGTTCGACAATCTGTACGGCTGCCGCGAATCGCTGGTCGACGGCATCAAGCGCGCCACCGACGTCATGGTGGCGGGCAAGATCGCCGTGGTCTGCGGCTTCGGCGACGTGGGCAAGGGCTGCGCCCAGGCCCTGGCGGCGCTGCGCGCCCAGGTGTGGGTGACCGAGATCGACCCGATCTGCGCCCTGCAGGCGTCCATGGAAGGCTATCGCGTCGTCACCATGGAAGAAGCGGCGGCCCAGGCCGACATCTTCGTCACCGCCACCGGCAATTACCATGTCATCGGCCGCCAGCACATGGAGCGCATGAAAGACCAGGCCATCGTCTGCAATATCGGCCACTTCGACAACGAGATCGACGTGGCCTCGATCGAAGACCTGCAGTGGGAAGAAATCAAGCCCCAGGTCGACCACGTGATCTTCCCGTCTGGCCGCCGCATCATCCTGCTGGCCAAGGGCCGCCTGGTGAACCTGGGCTGCGCCACCGGCCACCCCTCGTTCGTGATGTCGGCTTCGTTCACCAACCAGACCATCGCCCAGATCGAACTGTACACGCGCGGCGAAGCCTACGAGTCCGGCAAGGTATATGTGCTGCCCAAGCACCTCGACGAGAAGGTGGCGCGCCTGCACCTGAAGAAGCTGGGCGTGCACCTGACCGAGCTCAGCAGCGAGCAGGCCGAGTATATTAATGTGCCGGTGACCGGCCCCTACAAGCCCGATCACTACCGTTATTGATTCGGTGCCCGGCGCCGCTGGTGCACCGAGCCTGATGGCGCTTGTGCGGCCTTGCCGGGCTGCGCCGGCGCCCCGGCAGTAACCCTGGCGCGCACCTCGCGCGCCGCGTCTCACCTACGGCGGCATGCCCGCCATCACAAGGAGTATGGATATGGAAATCATCCTGGTCTGGATCCTGAATGCGGTGGCGCTGCTGATCGTGGCCTACATCCTGCCCGGCATCAATGTCTCGTCCTTCGGCTCGGCGCTGATCGCCGCGCTGGTGCTGGGCCTGCTCAATACCCTGGTCAAGCCCGTGCTGATACTGCTGACCCTGCCCATTACCATCGTCACGCTGGGGCTGTTCCTGCTGGTGCTCAATGCGCTGGTGTTCTGGTTCGCCGGCTCCATACTGAAGGGCTTCCAGGTAAGCGGCTTCTGGTGGGCGCTGCTGGGCGCGTTCGTGTACAGCGTGGTCTCAGGCCTGTTTTCAAGGTTGATCTATAGATGAATCCGACCCAGTCGGTAAGCCTGGAATTCTTCCCGCCGCGCGACATCGCGGCCCAGGAAAAGCTGGTGCGCTCGGCCAAGCAGCTGCTGGCGCTGCAGCCCAGCTACGTCAGCGTCACGTTCGGCGCGGGCGGTTCCACTCGTTCGGGCACGGCCGACACCGTGCGCATGATGCAGAACCTGGGTTGCGATGCCGCGCCGCACCTGTCGTGCATAGGCTCGAGCCGCGCGGTGCTGGCCGAGATCCTCGATGCCTACAAGGCCTCGGGCGTGCGCCGCATCGTGGCCCTGCGCGGCGACATGCCTTCGGGCATGGGCGGCGATGCCGGCGAGCTGCGCTATGCCAGCGACCTGGTGCGCTTCATCCGCGAGCACAGCGGCGACTGGTTCCACATCGAAGTGGCCGCCTACCCGGAAATGCATCCGCAGGCCCAGTCGACCGAGCAAGACCTGGATCACTTCGCCGCCAAGGTGCAGGCCGGGGCCGACGGCGCGATCACGCAATACTTCTTCAACGTCGACGCCTATTTCGACTTCGTCGCACGCGCCCAGGCCAAGGGCGTCAACGTGCCGATCGTGCCGGGCGTCATGCCCATCACCAATCATTCGCAGCTGCTGCGCTTCTCGAACATGTGCGGCGCCGAGGTGCCGCGCTGGATCCGCCTGCGCCTGGCCGATTTCGGCGACGACCGCGCCTCCATCCGGGCCTTCGGCGTGGACGTCGGCGTGCAGATGTGCCAGCGCCTGCTGGACGAGGGCGCGCCGGGGCTGCATTTCTACACCCTGAACAACGCCGAAGTAACGATGGAGATCAACCGGCAGCTGCGCCTGGAGCCTGCGGCAAGCCATTGAGCGATCCTCCGCCCCGGCATACGGTGAAACGGGCTCTGCGCTGCCGGGGCCTGGGCTTGCTGGGCCTCGAGTAATGCTTTTGGTCGAATCGAGGCCCGGAGCGCTGGCTATACAGAGCCGTGCTTTGCCATACTTGCATTGAAATTGGCTTCGGCAAGCTGGGCTACGGCGGCAAGCATGGAATCATTCAAAGCGGCTGCCAGCACGGCGTTGCGTTCGCGATAGGCCTGGGTGACGCGGCAGCGATCGGTTGAAAGCCTGCGTAAGAGATCGATGTCCACAGCACTGAAACGCCGCATCCTCTGGATGCGCCACGCCAGCGCGTCAAAGACGTCGATCAGCAAGTCGTTCCCGCAGAGCGCCAGTTCCGCGGCCATGTATTTTTCCGTCTCGACAATAACCCTATGTAGATCGTCGAGACGGCGGGTTTCTTCTGCCAGCCGGTGGGCGCAGGCGTCGAGTTCTCGCAATTCCTCGTCCGAGGCATGTTGCACGATTGCCTGCGACAAATACGCATGCAGCGCCCGCCGTATGCCATAAAGCTCGCGTATGGCCTTGACGGAAAGCCTGGCGACTTGCGGGCGCCGGCGCGGCTCGATACTGACCAGCCCTTTTTCCGCGAGCTGCATCAAGGCTTCCCGGATGGGAGTTCGGCTGGTTCCAAACCGTTTTGCCAGCGCCACGGAGTTCAGATCGCTGCCCGACGACAGGCGGCCTTCGATGATTTCGAGCCCGATCTTTTCAACGATGTCACCGACGATTGGTGCCGTGGCTACCCGAGGCTGTTTGGGCACTGAGCGGTTCCTCTGTTTTCCGTTATTGGCTGCATTGTATTGAACAGCATGGGCGGTAGGCTTGCCGCGCAACGCAGCGGCCTGTTCATGGATCTTCCTCGATGCGTGATTTTCCCTAATTTGTCGACACTATTGGTATTTACTCTAATAATTATTAGGAAAAATTGAGAATAAGATGAAAAGTGTACACACTTAAATTAATTTACGACAAGCTAGGATGGCCCACCATGACGGCTTCTAATCGGCCGGCGGCACTTATTGCCGCCCGGATTGCCATGCTTCCCGCCCGTGGCTTCATAGGGAAATTGATTGCGACCATCGCACTGGGAGGGTGTTTCGAGTTCTACGACATGTTTTTGACGGCGTATATCGCGCCTTCGCTGATTCGCTCGCACATTTTCGTTCTGCATACAGAGTCTTTTTTCGATATTCACGGCATTGCCGCCTTCGTGGCTGCGCTTTTTGCCGGAATGTTCGTAGGAGCCGGGCTTCTGGGCGGGCTGGCCGACCGGTTCGGACGGCGTGCCGTCTTTTACTGGAGCTTGCTCATATATAGCGCGTGTACGTTCATCATGGCACTGCAGACCACGCCTGAATGGGTGGTCTTCTGGCGTTTTCTCGCAATGGTGGGGGTTGGGCTCGAGCAAGTCGTCATCGATACCTATGTGTCGGAATTCGTCCCGGCTAGCAAGCGCGGGCGCGCATTCGGATTGACTCAGGCAATCTGCTTCACGGCGGTGCCGGTCGTGGCCGTCTTGTCCTGGATCCTGGTTCCGCACACGATTCTGGGCCTTGACGGCTGGCGGATCGTCACCATTATCGGCAGCCTGGGTGCGTTGATAGTGTGGTTCGTACGCCGCTGGATGCCCGAATCGCCCATATGGCTGGAAAAGGTGGGGCGGCATGGCGAGGCCGAACAGACCATGGCTGAAATTGAGCGTTCGGCGGGGGTTGCCGCCGCCTCGCGGGCGGGCGCGCCGGCAAGCCTCGACGTCCAGAATGGCCCGGTGGGTGCGCCGTCCCCCGAGCTGTCGTTTTCTGCGAGGTGGCGGCTGATGTGGTCTGCGCCGCTGCGCGGGCTGCTGATTGTCATGTGCATATTCAACGTTTGCGTGACGGTCGGCTATTATGGATTCGCTTCGTGGGTTCCCACTTTGCTCGTTGCCAAGGGCATGACGGTCACCAAGTCATTGGAATATAGCGTCATCATGGCCTTGGCCGCGCCTTTGGCGCCGCTGTTGTCGATGCTGGTTGCCGACCGCATGGAACGCAAATGGCAGGTTTGCCTGACTTGCGCCATGTGCGCGGTGCTGGGTTGCCTCTTCGGCGCGGCCAGCTCTGCCGCCGTGGTCATGCTGCTCGGGTTCTTGTTGACGTTGAATAACGGCTGGATGTCGTCTTGCTATCACACCTATCAGGCTGAGGTTTTCCCTAGTGTCGTGCGTGGCCAGGCGGTCGGCTTCGTCTACTGCTGGAGCCGGTTCGCGGGGATTTTCTGCAGCTTTATCGTGGCTTGGCTGTTGGGCCTGTATGGCCCGCTGGGCGTATTCGTCTTCATTACCGCCAATATGCTGGTCATTGTGGTGCTGATAGGCTGGTTCGGCCCGCGCACCAACCACGACAGCAATGATGTGAATGTGCAGGGGCTTGCTTATGAGGCGAAAATCGCCATGAATCGATAGCTTTGCGAGCGCCGTGTTCCAGCGATCCGGGCGCATGATGAAATTGAGGAATGCACGTGCGGCCGGGGCGCAGCTTGGCGGCAAACGCTGCAAAATGGATGTTTATGCCCGACAACGATATTGTTCTGAAACGGATACGCGGTTTCCACGTCGGTGGGCGGCGGCGGCGTATCACTGGCTTCGATGCCCGGCCCAGGTCGCGGGTGCCGGGCGACGCCCCTGTCGCCATCGACATGAACGGCGACCACATGGTCGGGCAGCTCTATGCCAAGGAGTACCTGCAGTCCGATGCCCGGTTCGCTTTACCCGTGCTGTTGTGGCACGGCGGCGGGCTGTCGGGGGCTTGCTGGGAAGATACCCCTGAAGGTGGCGCAGGGTGGCTCGATTATTTTCTGCGCGACGGATGCGACGTCGTCGTCTCTGATGCATTCGAGAGGGGCCGGGCCTCGTTTCCGCCTTATCCGCAATTCCTGTCCAGCCCGCCCGAGCATCGCTCTCTGGAGGCGGTCTGGCACCATTTCCGCTTTGGCCCTGGCGGCAGCTATCCGGATCCGCTGACGCCCGAATCGCTGCGGGCTCGCGCGTATCCGGGGCAGCAATTCCCAGTCGAAAGCCTCGAGCAATTTGGCAGGCAGTTCGTCCCTCGCTGGGCGGGTACGGATGAATTTGCGCTGCGGGCGTATGCGGAACTGCTGGAAAAAATCGGCCCCTGTGTGGTGATAGGGCACAGTCAGGGCGGGTCATTCGCGCTCGAGTGTGCCAGGCGCCATCCCGATCTGGTTCGCGCCGTGGTTGCGGTTGAGCCTGCCGCCGCGCCCGCCGGCGAGCCCGGTGCCGGCGGCGCCCCGCATTTGTTCGTGTGGGGAGATCGCATCGACGACAACCCGACGTGGGTGCGCTACCGCGATGCGGCATTGCGGTACAAGCAGCGGCTGCAGGCCCAGGGAGTGCGGGCCGATTGGCTGAGCTTGCCCGACCACGGCGTCGGCGGCAACAGCCACATGCTGATTATGGATCGCAATAATCAGGCCATCGCGGCCATGGTCGGTGGCTGGCTGCGGGAACTCTTTCCTTAGCCTACCCGAGAGGCGCGGCGTACTTTGCGTCTGGCCCGTCTACAGCACCGGGGCGGGCACCGGCCAGCCCTTGTCGGTAAGTATCGCGTCGAGCCGCATGTCGTGCGCGGCCGGCGTATAAGCCTGGCCCGACAGATCGCCACAGGCCCAGGCCACACCTATGCTGGTATAGGCATGGCCCGCGGCTTTCAGGGCCGCCAGCGTGCGGTCGTAGTAACCTTTGCCGTAGCCGACCCGGTCGCCCTGGCGGGTATAGCCCAGCGTCGGCACCAGGATCAGATCGGGAGGCTCCGCCGGTTCCGCCTGCGGCTCCAGTATCCCGTACGCGCCTTCCCGCATGGGCGTGTCGGGTGTCCAGGGGCGGAACTCCAGCGGTGCGTCGGGGCGCGCCACCACCGGCAGCGACAGCGTCAATTCTTCGTTTGCGGCCCATTGATGCAGCAGGGGCTGCAGCTCGGGCTCTTCCTGCAGCGACCAGAAGGCCGCGATGCGCCGCGGCGCCGGGCGGCCGGCTTCGAGCAGGCGTGCGCGTGTCGTCGCCAGCCATGTGTAGAGGCGGCCGCGTATCAGCAGGCCGCCGCGTTCGCGCGCCTCGGGATCCATGGCGCTGCGCAGCTGTTTGAGTCGCGTCCGCAGAGCGACTGCGGTATCCTGTGGGCTGTTGTTCATGTAGCGAGATCGGGGTTCGAGCAGATGTTATCCAGGCAATCGCAACGGTACCAGAAAACCCTGAACCTTTCCCACGTCGCCCTGCGCAAGCTTTCACGCAAAAGCTGGTGGCTCGCCTTGTCCGTGGGCCTGGCCGGCTGCGCCGGCGCCAAGCTGCCTGCCGGCACCGCCGCGGCGGCCACGGTGCAGGCCGAGGCCCCGGCGGCGCCCGCCGCCGATCCGCCCTATGTGCCGCTGCAGCTGCAGCCTGCGCCCGGCGTGCAGCAGGCGCTGCTCGATGCGCGCCAGGCGCTGCAGCATCGCCAATGGGATCAGCTCGCTACGCTCATGCCGGCGGCCCAGGGCGATGCGCTGGTGGGCGACTACCCCACTTATTGGTACCTGCGCCAACAGCTCAAGGATCCCAACGCCGCCATACCGGCGGCGGCCATCCAGCATTTCCTGGCCAACAGCCGCGATCCCTATCTCATTGATCAGCTCAAGGCCAACTGGATCGTGGCCGCGGCGCGCAAGGGCGATTACGCCATGGTCGAGCGCATCGGCCCGGTCAAGACCGGCGGAGCCCAGGTCGAGTGCGCACGCCTGCAGGCCAAGGCGGTCGGTGGCAAGCCGGTGTCGGCCAGCGAGGCCCTGGCGGTGTTCGCGTCCGGGCGCGAGTGCTGGTCGCTGTTGAATCTGCTGGTGGCGTCCAATGTTCTTGGCTGGCCGCAGCTCGAACCCATGCTGCGCGACGCGATCGAGCTCAACCGCAAGGGCGATGCCCAGCGGCTGGCCGATCAATTGTTCCAGCCTGCCGGGATGTCTGCCTATCATGCCCTGATGCAGAATCCCAAGCGCTGGCTGTCCAAGCAGCCCGCGCCCCGTTCGCGGGCTCAGACTGAACTGGTGACGCTGGCTCTGGGGCGCCTGGCGCGCGCCAGCGACCGTGACGCCGCCGCGGCTTATGTCGAGCAGCACTGGGCGCATGCCGTGCCCGCTGCCGACCTGCAGTGGGTCTGGGGCCAGTTCGGCTTGATGGCCGCGCTGGATGTGGACAGCTCCGCGGTGCGCTGGTATCGGCGCTCGGGCGATGCCCGCATGACCGACAACAATCACGCCTGGGAGGTGCGCTCCGAACTGCGCCAGGCGCGCATAGACTGGAACCGCGTGCGCAAGGCCATCGACAAGATGTCCGCCAGCCAGCGCGCCGAACCGGTCTGGACGTATTGGTATGGGCGCGCTCTGGCCGCCCGTGGCGATCGTGCCGGCGCCACGGCGCGCTACCAGTCGATCGCCGGGGTGCTGGATTTCTACGGCCAGCTGGCCAACGAGGAGCTGGGCCGCCCGATCTCCATTCCGCCCGAACCGCCGCCGGTCACGGCCGCCGAGCTGGCGCAGGCGCGCGCCGACGTGGGGCTGCGCAGGGGGCTGCGGCTGTTCCGCCTGGGCTGGCGGCCCGAGGCCGTGGCCGAATGGAACTTCAGCCTGCGCGGCATGAGCGACCGCCAGCTGCTGGCCGCCGCGGAACTGGCGCGGCACGAGCAGATCTTCGACCGGGTCATCAACACCTCGCTCAAGACCACGCACGAAATCGACTTCAAGCAGCGCTTCATCGCGCCGTTCGAGGGCCGAGTGGCCGCCAAGGCACGCCAGATCGACCTCGATCCGGCCTGGGTCTACGGCCTCATACGCCAGGAATCGCGCTTCATCACCGATGCGCGCTCGGCGGTCGGCGCATCGGGGCTGATGCAGCTGATGCCCGCCACCGCGCGCTGGGTGGCGCGCAAGATCGGCATGGACAACTTCTCGCCCGCGTCGGTCAACGACTTCGATACCAACACCATTCTGGGCACCAATTACCTGAGCATGGTGCTGCAGAGGCTCGACGGCTCGCAGCTGCTGGCCACCGCCGGCTACAACGCCGGGCCGGGGCGTCCGGTGCAGTGGCGTTCCAAGCTGTCGGGGCCGGTGGAAGGGGCCATCTTCGCCGAGACCATTCCATTCACCGAGACGCGCCTCTACGTCAAGCACGTAATGTCCAACGCCACGTACTACGCCACCATGTTCACCGGCCAGCCCCAGTCGCTCAAGGCGCGGCTCGGCGTCGTCTCGCCCGAGCCCAGTGCCAAGGTAGGCATGCCGTAGATGTTCGGGGCCTTGAACGTGAAGCCGTCTTGCTCCCTCATGCCGTGCTGCGGCGAGTGGGGGCGTCAATGAGCGCGCCCTCCCACGGGGAGGACGCCGCGCAGCGGCAGGAGGGCGGCCCATCGGCCCCGGCCGATCGGCACACGGCCGGCCTGGACGTCTACATCGTGGGCGGTGCGGTGCGCGATGCCTTGCTGGGCCTGCCGGCGGGCGACCGCGACTGGGTCGTGGTGGGCTCCACGCCCGAAGAAATGGCGGCGCGCGGCTTCATCCCCGTCGGCGGCGATTTCCCAGTGTTCCTGCACCCGGACAGCAAAGAGGAATATGCGCTGGCGCGCACCGAGCGCAAGTCGGGGCGCGGCTACAAGGGCTTCGTGTTTCACGCCGGCCGCGACGTCACGCTCGATGAAGACCTGCGGCGGCGCGACCTGACGGTCAATGCCATTGCCCGTGCCGCCGACGGCCGCCTGGTCGACCCGTTGGACGGCCAGGCCGATCTGCGCGCCAAGGTGCTGCGGCACGTGGGCGGTGCCTTTGTCGAGGATCCGGTGCGCCTGCTGCGCCTGGCGCGTTTTGCGGCGCGCTTCGGCGATTTCACGGTGGCGCCCGAGACTATGGAACTGGCACGCAGGCTGGTGCGCGACGGCGAGGTCGACGCCCTGGTGCCCGAGCGGGTCTGGAAAGAAATGGCCAAAGGGCTTGCCACGCGCCGCCCTTCGCGCATGTTCGAGGTGCTGGAGGCGGCGGCGGCCTTGCCGCGGGTGCTGCCCGGCCTGGTCTTCGACGACGAGGTGGCGCGCGCCATCGATGCCGCGGCGCGCGCCGGCCTGCCGCTGGCCTCGCGTTTCGCGCTGCTGCTGCATCGTTCGCCCCAGCCGGCCGAGCTGGCGCGCCACGTCAAGGCGCCGGCGCATTGCGTGGATTGCGCGCGCCTGCTGCCCGTGGTTCTGGATGCGGCCGGCGGCGCGGCACAGGCTGCGGATCCACAGTCCTGGCTCGCGCTCATGGAACGCTGCGACGCGCTACGCAAGCCGCAGCGCTTCCTCGATCTGCTGGATGCCGCCGCCTGCATCGAGGCGATCGACGTTGCGGCCTGGCATGCACGCCTGGCCGCGGTGCAGGCGGTCGATGCCGGGCGCATCGCCAAGGCCTGCGGCGCGGATGCCCGGCGGATCCAGGCCGCGGTGCGGGCAGCGCGGCTGGAGGCGCTGGCCGGCGGCGTGCCGTCGGGAGAACGACAGGCCTAGCGCTGCGGCTGTCCAAGTGGATTCAGGGGATCATGGCAACCATGATGATTTCCACCAGGCGATCGCTGCCCGCCAGGCTGGCCTGACACGTTGCGCGTGCCGGCGCGGTTCCAGGCTTGAACCAGGTATCCCAGACCTCGTTCATCCCCGCGTAATCCCGGCTGATGTCCTTGAGCCAGACCTGTGCCGAGATCACGTGATCCTTGTCGGTGCCCGCCCGTGTCAGATAGCCTTCTATGTGGCCGAGCACCTCGCGAGTCTGGCCGGCGATGTCCTGGCTGCAATCCTGGGCCGTAATGCCGGCCAGAAATACCGTATTGCCGTGAATCACCACTTTGCTCATTCGGCCGTTGGTGTCAATGCGTTTGAGTTCCGCCATCTTCATTCCTTGATTTTTGAGATTACCGCCGCAGCCGGTCGGGCTGAAGCAGACTGTGTTGCCAGACTACTGGCGCATTAAATAAAGAATCAGCTTGGCCTCTGCCGCCCGTTGGGGGCGGGCCATCCCACTGCCGCGGCCGGCACTGCCGAACGATCGGTCAGCACCTCCACCACCGCGGGCCTGCCGCAATGCAGTGCCTCTTGCAGGATCTCTCTTAGATCCTGGGGTCTTTCGACGCAATAGCCCGCGCATCCGAAGGATCGGGCCAGGCCCGAAATGTCGGTTGCGGCAAACTCCAGGAACCTGCGCCCTGGATCCTCTTGCGGCCGGCCGGATCCGCCGTGAAATAGCGCATCTTCTTGTGCGAAGCCGGAATTGTTGTTCACCACGAACACGACCGGAAGTTCGTACCTGACGGCGGTTTCCAGTTCGCTCAGGTAATAGAAGAATCCACCATCCCCAATGAAACAGACGACCTTTCTGGCCGGAAATGCGCATTGAGCGCCAATGGCGGCGGGCAGGCTCCAGCCGAGCGTCCCGGCCGCCCGCAGGTAGGACTGGCTCGGCTTGAGATCCATCAAGCTTGCCGTCCACCACCCGGCATGACCCGTATCCGCGACCAGGAGGCAATCGTCGGAGAGGCTTGCATTCAGTTCCGTGCATAATTGCTCGGGCCGTATCGGCGTGCGATGCGTCCTCCCGCTCGTTTCGATCTTCCGCCGCGAGGCTTCGGCGTAAGCTGCTGCGACGCGCAGCCAGTCGGCGTGCGCGGGCCGCGGGGGCCGGCCGGATTCCTTGTACGCACAGAGCATCTGGTGAAGCACGGTCTTCACGTCGCCCACGATGGAAACCGCCGTGGGGAAGTTTCTTCCCATCACTTGGGCATCGATGTCTATCTGGATGATCTTGGCCGAGGGCGCGGGGAGGCTCCAGCGATTGGTGACGTGCCCGCCGGCCCGGCTGCCGGCGAAGATCACCACATCGGCATCGAGCACCGCGCGGTTGGCGGAATCCCGCGAATAAGAACCCACGACGCCGCAGGCCAGCGGATCACGTTCGTCGATGATCCCTTTCGCGTTCATGGATGTCACGATCGGTGCGCCGAAAGCGCGGGCGAATTCCAGCAGCGCCGGGCCGGCGTCCGAGACGCGCGCGCCGCCGCCCGCGATCAGGATGGGGCGTTGCGCACCGGCCACCAGATCGACCGCGCGGCTGACGGCGTCGGCTTCTCCTGGAGTGCGATGGCAGGGGGCGCTATGGTCGGCGATCGCCGAAAGATCCCAGAATTCAGCCGGAAGATGCTGATCGAGCAACTGGCCGGCCGCGCCTTCTACCTCCACATGCACGGGGCCGGGGGCTCCGGAGGTTGCCGTTCGGGCGGCGAGACGCAGCAAATCGGGAAACCGCTCTACCCGGCGCACTGATATGTTGAGTTTCGTGACGGCGTCGAACATGCGCATATCGTCGGAATCCTGATAGGCGAACTTATATGCCGTTGCCCCGTCGCCGCCGCCGGTCAGGGCTATGACCGGCGAGCCAACCAGAAAGGCATCCCGCAATCCGCTGGCAAGGCCGGCGCCGCCGACGTTCTGCGCATAGCAAAGGCCAATGGCGCGCGCGGCGCGTGCATAGCCGTCGGCCATGCATGCCGCTGCCGCTTCGGAGTGTGCGGAAATCACGCACACTCCGCTGTCGTCCGCCAGATTGAGCGCCTTCGTGAAGGCCGCCGGAACACCGAACAAGTGCGTGATGCCGGCCTTCTTGATCGCCTCTGCCAGGAACACCTGGGCACATCCATCGGTCGACATAGGTTTCTCTCCAATCAATCTGCTGCCCACATGCTTTCGGGGTTCGCCGGACTCGCGCTGAGGCTTGGGGCCTGGGCTCATGCGCGGGGCGGGAGCTGCAGGAGTTTCGGAACCTTGATCGAGATGACTGCGCACCGGCCATTTTTGACCGCTTCGAGGCCGCGCCTGAGGGCGGGTTCCAGCATTTCGGCCTCGGTGACGTTCTCTCCGTAGGCGCCCGATGCCGTTGCTTCCACCGCAAAGTCGACCGGGCTATCCAGATACCCGCCGGGGAATCCCGCCGCCTCCGCATACCCATTGGGATAGTGCTTTGCCGTGTGCTCCGTTCCCGTGTTGTAGCTGTCGTTCTGGAACACGATGGACAGGAACGGCGCCTTATAGAGCCGGGCCGCCCACAGCGCGCATGTGGGCACGCCGAACATGTAGAAGCCGTCGCCTGAAATCATCACGACCGTGCGGTCGGGCAACGCCAGTTTCGCGCCCAGTGCCGCGCCGATTCCCCAGCCCCCCGAGCTGCTGGGCCGATGGAAATATTGCGCTGGGCCGGAAACCTTGAGGAAGCGGCGCACCGGTGCGGAGTCGATGGTGTCGTCGAAGACCACCGCATCGTCCGGGATGACCGAAGCGACAATCAGGGAGGCCCATACCGGGTCGATCACGTCCGTTCGGAAACGCGCGCTGGCTTCGTCGAATACGCTCTTGCGATGCGCCGACACATCGATGACCGCCTTTTCCCGTCTCTGCTTCAGAGCCGCGGTTTCGGGGGCTGTCAGTCGCGCCTCGGCCATGCGCAGGGCCTTGCGCACGAAGTGCTTCGTATCCGTCACCAGGCGCATGGACGCCGGGAAGTCGACCATCGGAACATGGCTGATCAGCGGATCATGATCGATGACGATGATCGACGCATCACTGGAAGGCGAAGTCGGGGCGCCGGGCAGCCAGGGTATGTCGCTTTCCAGAACGAACACCAGATCGGCATTGCTCATGTCCCCCTTGCGCCGGTACAGCGGATGATCGAAATCCAGGCATTGATAGCTGAACAGCCGGCCGTCGAGGACGGGAATGCCGAAATAATCCGCAAAACGCTCGAGCTCCGCCACGCTCTCTTCGTCCCGGCCGCCCAGGCCCACGACAATGACCGGCCGCTGCGCGTTGAGACAACGGTCGATCACCGTATTCATGGCGTCGTCACTGGGCTCGGATACCAGCGGTACGCCCAGCTGGCTGCTGCTTGCATAGCTCGGCTCGCGCTTGGCCGCCATCTGGATCTCGCGCGGCAGGCTGACATACACCGGCCCGCGGGGTTCCGTCATGGCGATCTGGATGCCCCTGCCAAAGACGGTTCCCGGGTTGTCCTGGTAGGCGAGCACGTGCTCCCATTTCATGTATTGGCGTACGATGCCGTTCTGATCGGGAACCTGCTGCGTGTAGAAATTTGCGGCGTCTATGCAGCCATCGATCGTGCCTGGTGTTGCCGTCGGCGGGATGCCCGCCGTAATGATGATGGGCAGCCTGCTGCGCGACGCGCCGTGTATGGCCGAGCCGTAGTTCAAGGTTCCCACGGCCACATGGGCCGCGGTCGCAACCGGCCTGCCGCTTACGGCCGAATAGCCCATCGCGGCGTTCAGGCTGACGATCTCGTGGGTCATCGTGTAGAGCTTGATCCCGGATTCTTGTTCTGCGTTTTGCCGGGCCACTGCCTCCTGGTAAAACATGATGTCGGATCCGGAGGTGAAGAACAGGGCGTCAACGCCTCCACGCCACATCGAATCGATAATCACGTCCCCATAGGTTCTGCCAACTGTTTCACTCATGGTATCGGTATTCCTTTTTTCCAAAACACAACATGTAAAGATGGCTCTCGCCTCGAAAGCAGGGGAAGTTCATTGCCGTTCGCAGGGCCATCGGCGGCGGGCCTGTGTTGGTAGACCACGAGTCTCCGCCGATTCCCTGCGAGTCGATGTGCCCACCGATCCTCGGAACAGCTAGTCGATCATGATGCCGGTGCTCTTGGCGATCTGCGAATACTTCTTGAACTCGCTTCTGATGAAACCGTCAAACTCGGACGGCGAGCCGGCCACCACGACGAAGGACAGGTTCTGAAGCTTGTTCTTGAGCTTGGGCGCTTCCAGAGACCTCTTCACGCCTTGATAGATTTTTTGCGTAACGTCGGGGGGCAGTTTGGCGGGCCCCCAGATCCCATACCAGGAAGGCATTTCGAAGTTCGGAATTCCGCTTTCCGCCACGGTGGGTACGTCGGGAAGCGCCGACGCCCGGTTCTGGCTGGTGACTGCAAGAGCCTTGAGGCGGCCCGACTTTACGTGCGGAATCGACGAAGGGAGCGGCTCGACCATCGCATTGACGTGGCCGCCGACCAGGTCGGTGAGAGCGGGGCCGCCCCCGCGATAGGCCACGATCTGCATATCGATGCCGCTGGAAAGATTGATCAGCTCCTCGGCGAAATGCCCCGCCGTGCCGAACCCGGATGTCGCCCACGACAATTCTTTTGGCCGCTTTTTCGCCAGCGCCACGAATTCCTGGAAGGTATGCGCAGGGAAATCGGATTTCACTAGCACCAGCTGCGGAACGTAGCCGATATGGCAGATGGGGGTGAAGTCCTTGAGAATGTCGTAAGACGGCGTACGGTGGATGATGGGGTCTATGACCTGACCTGTTGCCGTCAGCAGGATCGTGTAGCCGTCAGGGGCTGCGCGCATCACCTCTTTGGCACCGATTATGCCGCCCGCGCCGCCCTTGTTCTCGACGATGACGCCATGCCCCATCTGTTTGCTGAGCTCGTCGGCGACAAGGCGCGCGAGCGTGTCGGTTCCGCCCCCGGGCGGGAACGGCACGACGAGCTTCACCGGACTCTTGGGAAAATCGGTTGCCGAATTTGCAATACTCGGCAGCGCGGCCGTTGCGCCACCCGCCAGCATGCTCAAAATCAGGCGCCGCCTGCTCAATTCGAACGACGTAAATTCATTCATTTTGCCCTCCTCAGGTAGTTATCTCGGGTAGTTGTTTCAGGGATTCCGCCTTTACTAAAACGCCGTTTGCTTCTTGGTGCCGCTATCGATGATGGTTGCGGCCGCGCGTAAGCAGACAGTCCGCCCGGAGAGCGAATCCCGGTTGGAACGACAGCAGGGCACAACGGCTCGTGTCGGGAATGCTTGCGGAAACCGGAGTGGGCGCCAGCCCCCTCTCATCCATAGGTCAGCAGTACAACCACCAGAGCAACGGCTCGCAGCCCGCTGTACGGATGTCAGCCGCTGGTGATTCGTCGGGCGGCGCATCCCGCAATTGCCTGCGCTCAGCCCGGCACCCTGCCGGTTCGAACGCCTTGAACAACAGTCACAAATCCTTTACTCTGTGCCGGCATCATAAGTTATGTGAGTTCGAATTGCAAACAGTTTGTCAGACAAACATGCGAATATTACCCACTACTGAGAACACTCCCTTGAAAGCTCCCAAATCCGTTGTAAGAGTCGTGGCGCCATTGCGCCAACAGGTCTATGGCATATTGCACGAGGCCATTGCCCAGGGTCATTTCAAACCAGGCCAGCGCCTGGTTGAGCGAGAACTGTGCGAAACCTTGCAAATCAGCCGCCCGCTGCTGCGCGAGGTTTTGCGCAATCTCGAAGCCGAAGGCCTGATCCGGCCGGTGGAGCCACGCGGACTCGAAGTCGCCCGCATCACAATCGAGGACGCCCACAACATCTATGAAATCCGGCTGGCGCTGGAAGGGACGGCGGTTGCAGGTTTTGTGCGCAGCGCGTCCGACGCGCAGCGCCAGGCATTGCATGTCGCTTTCGCAAATTTCGAGGAAGCGTGCAAAACCGAGGATTCCAAGCTCGTGCACACTTCAAAGAACCGTTTCTACGAAGCCATCCTGGCGGGCTGCAACAACCCGCTCCTGAGCGACTTTCTTACGTCACTGCATAGCCGCATTCAATTGTTGCGAGGCGCTTCGCTATCCGAACCCAATCGCCTGCCGAACACGCTAAAGGAGCTGCGGGCCATCCACGACGCCATTTGCGCCAATGACGAGGCACTAGCCAAGCGGGCATGCAACATACACATCCGTAATGCCGCGCGGGTGACGAAGGAGGCCCTTGAGCGGCAGCAGCAGGTTGTCGAGGAAATCGAGTCCTGAATCTGAAGGCGGCTCGCTCGCGGGCCGCCGGCCGTGCCGGCCTTGCCTGGTGACTGCAATGAAGCAAACAACACTCGCTACACTCGGGAAATCGCCAGCAGTGGCGCCGGTTTGCACCTGTATGCCCGCTGCGGAACAGCCCGGAATTTCAGCTTGAAGGCTAGAGCCTGTGGCGGCGGTCGCCCGTGGCGAAGCCGGACAAGGGGCGTTCCAGTCCGCGGCCCACGGCCAGCACCTTGAACAGTTCGCCCATTTCCGTTTCCGAGATCAGCCTCTGCACCGGGCCCAGCGCGCGGGCGCGGCTCGCGGCGTCGAGGCTGTCCAGCGCGGCAAGCGCCTGCGGCAGCCCGGCGTTGAGCAGGAAGCGCGACTGCGAGGTGTAGCCCAGCACGTCCAGCCCGCCCTCCAGCGCGGCGTCGGCCATGGCGGTGAAATCCACGTGCGCGGTGATGTCCTGCAGGCCTGCCAGGATCAGCGGCTCGGCGTGCGCGTGGTGGCGGAAGTGGCACATCAGGGTGCCGCCGGCGCGTTGCGGGTGGTAGTACTCGTGCCGCGGGAAACCATAGTCTATGAGCAGCGCCGCGCCGCGCCGCAGCCATTGCCCCATCTGCCTGACCCAGGCTTCGGCCTGCAGGTTGATTTCGGATCGATAGCCTTCCAGCGGCGGCATGCGCTGCGCCACGATGGCGCGCAGTTCGGCGCTTGCCGGCCGTTCCAGGTAGACGAAAGGGGCGTCACTTATGCCTTCTGCGGCAGGGCCGACGCGTGCGGCCCGACCGGCGCAGGCCAGCGCTTGCTCTTGCGTCATGGCCTCGCCATGGCCGGCCAGCGCGCTGACGCCCACCCCGATTTCATGCAGGCCGCTGTCGGCGTCCCAGTGGAACAGGCTGACCGGCATGGCGTCCAGTACCTCGTTGGCCAGCACGCAGCCTTCGAAACTTGCGGGCAGCGCTTGCAGCCACTGCACCCGATCGCCGTAGCGGGCCAGCTTTTGTTCCTGGCGCTGGCGCAGTTCGGCCGAGACTTCGAGTATCCGGTATTCGACTTCCAGGCCCTGCGCGTCCAGCGCCTCGATTACCGAGGCGGCCAGGGCGCCGCTGCCGGCGCCGAATTCCAGGATGCGGTTCGAGCCGCAATCGCGCAGGATCTCGGCCGCCTGCATGGCCAGGGTGTGGCCGAACAGCGGCGTGAGCTCAGGGGCGGTGGCGAAGTCGCCGGTGGGCAGGTCGGAGCCGAACTTGGTGTTCCCGGCCGCGTAATAGCCCAGGCCGGGCTCGTATAGCGCCAGCCGCATCCACTCGTCGAAGGGCAGGAACCCCAGCGGTGCCTGTTCGATGTGCTGCAGCAGGGACTGTTGCATGGCCTGTTGGTGGCCCAGCGAGTCGGCATCCAGGGCGGGCAGGCCGCTGGGGGCCGTGGGGCGGATTTCAGTCTTCATCGGTGGTACGTGTGGCGCGGGGCGCACGGCGCAGCACATACAGCGCGTGGCACATGGCGATCAGAAAGGACAGCAGCAGCGCCACACAGACAGCCACAATGAAATTGCCCAGCGCGATCCATAGTGGAATGGAAAGCAGGGCGGCGAGCAGCAGCGGCTTGCGGGCAAGGAGTTTCATGGATGCTGGACGGGGCGGCCGCGGCGCGGGGGCGATGCCCGCTTGCGGCCCATGAAAGGGCAAGGGCCGCGCAACGGCGCGGCCCTTCGATTTTATCGTGTTGCGTCGCCGGGGACGAAAGTGGCGCCGCCGGCGGCGCTATGCGGCCCCTGCTGCCCGCTTATGCCGTGTGATCCGATTTCAACTTCATGAGCCGGCCCGGCATCCGGGCTCGGCTCCCGGCGTGTGGCCGCACCGGGCGCCGTGGCAGTGGATCAGGCGTGGCTGCGGCGTGCCGCAGGCTTGTACCCTGGTTTCTTGCCGAAAGCGGGGCGCGGGCCGGCGGGCTTGCGCCCCGGGCGGCCAGCGGCGTCGGCGTGCCGGCCGTGGTCGGGAGCCGTACGGGCGGGGCGGTCGCCGAATGCCGGGCGCGCGGCGCGGTCGCGGGCGTAGCCCTCGCCATTCCGTTCGCGGAAGGCCGGCTTTTCGCCGCGGCTTTCGGCGTGGCGGGGCGTGTCGCGCCAGGGGCGGTCTTCACGTGCCCCATGCCAAGGCTTGGCTTCGCGCTCCGGCCGGGCCGCCGCCTGGCGGGGATTCCCTTCGTATGCGTTGCGGCCCGATCCGTGCCAGGGGTTTTCCTCGCGCGCGCCGCGGCTGGCACCGTGCCAGGGATTCGCGTCGCGTTCGTTGCGGCCGGCGTGCTGTGCGCCGGGCTGGCGATCCGGCCGGAAGCCGGGCGTCGGCGTGCGGAAGTCTTCGCCGTCCGCGCGCCGGCCCTTGTCGTAGCCGCGTGCCGGACGCGCTTCGCGGTCGCCATAGCCGCCGCGGCCGGCGAATTTCCGGCCCGAGCCCTTGCGCTCGGTGTAAGTGGGCCGCGGCGCGGCCTTCTTGGGCTCCAGCCCCGGAATCACCTGTGAGGGTATGGGCTGGCCGATGAAGTGCTCGATGCGGCGTATTTTGTGGCGTTCCGATTGGGTGGCCAGGGTATAGGCCAGGCCGCTGCGGCCGGCGCGGCCGGTACGGCCGATGCGGTGCACATAGTCTTCGGCCTGCATGGGCAGGTCGAAATTCACGGCGTGGCTGATGCCCTGCACGTCGATGCCGCGGGCGGCCACGTCGGTGGCCACCAGGATGCGCAGCCGGCCTTTCTGCAGCATGCCCAGCGTGCGGGTGCGCTGGCGCTGGTTCATGTCGCCGTGCAGGGCGGCCGCGGCAAAGCCCTGGTCGGCCAGGCGGTCGGCCAGCTCGTCGGCGCCGCGCTTGGTCGACGTGAAGACGATGGCTTGTTCCATGTTGGCGTCGCGCAGCAGGTGGTCGAGCAGGCGCATCTTGTGGCTGCTGTCGTCGGCATACAGCAGGCTCTGGGTGATGCTGTCGTGGCGCTGCTTGGGGCTGGAGATCTCGATGCGCTGCGGCTCGTTCATCATCTTCGCCGCCAGGCGCGCGACCGTGCCGTCCAGTGTGGCCGAGAACAGCAGCGTCTGGCGCTCCTGGGGCAGGCGCTCGATGATGCTTTCGATATCTTCGATGAAGCCCATGTCCAGCATGCGGTCGGCCTCGTCCAGCACCAGGGTGTGCACCGTCGAAAGATTCACGCGGCGGGCCTGCAGGTGGTCGATGAGGCGTCCGGGTGTGGCCACCAGCACGTCGACGCGGCGCGACAGCGCCTTGATCTGCGCACCATAAGGCATGCCGCCGACCACCGTGGCGATGCGCAGGTCTTTCAATTGTGCGCCATACTGGCGCGTGGCGTCGCTGACCTGCATGGCCAGCTCGCGGGTGGGCGTAAGCACCAGCACCTGCACGCCGCTGCCTTTGTTGGCGGGCCGCCCGGCGATGCGCTGCAGGGCCGGCAGCATGAAAGCGGCGGTCTTGCCGCTGCCGGTCTGCGACGAGACCATCAGGTCATGCCCGGCGAGGGCCCGCGGAATGGCGGCGGCTTGTACGGAGGTGGGTTCGTCGAACCCGGCTTTGGCAAGGGCGGACAAAAGTCCGGGCGCGAGGCCCAGGGCTTCGAATGACATGCGTATTCCTTTGCCGCTGACGCGGCGCATGGCCGGACGCTCGGGGGTATGTATGCCGGCGCCGGTTGATCAAGGGAGCATCGTGCCGACCTAATCAACCTGGCATGCTGCGTCTACAAGAGGTGTAGAAGACGGCGAAAGGCTTGGGGGTCAGGGAGCGATGGCGTTCGACATGGGTGCTGACGAGTCAGTCAACTGCTGAGACACAGCCCATGGGCTGTAAAAAAATGTCGACGCGATGATGTTGCAGTGCGCAAATTATAGGCGGAAACGGGGGCGGAAGGAAAGCGTGGCATGCCCACGCGGTGCATTTATCTTGTCCGTGGCGCCGCGTTGTTGTTGTGGCGAGACGGTACGGGCCGTGGCGGCGGCCGCCGGCTGGCGCTGCTTACCACCCGTAGAAACGCTTCCAGGCGGCGGTGGCGCCGGTTTCCGACACGGCAAAATATTCGGGGAACTGGGCGCCCGTCGCGCAGGCGTGGTTGGGCAATATGCGCAGCCGGGTGCCGATGGGAAAACGGGCGCGCAGGTCTTCGGCTTCGGCAGGCGCCGCGGCGCCGGGCGCGCGCGACAAGATGCCGTGCTCCTGGTTCGCGCCACTCATGATCCAGCCGTCCAGGGGCGTGCCGTCCAGTGTGCAGGGCAGGCCGTAGCCATAGTCGTGCTGCTGGCCCGCAGTGCCGCGGTCGCGGCTCATGGCCATCCAGCCCGCGTCCACGAGCACCCAGCCTTTTTCCTGCTGATGGCCGATGACGGTGGCCAGGACGCTGAGCGCGATCTCATCCAGCGCGCAGGCTCCCACGTTGTGCATGACCAGGTCGAAGAACACATAGACCCCGGCGCGCACTTCGGTGACGCCGTCCAGCTTGCGGGCGGCGAGCGCGGTGGGCGTGGAGCCCACGCTGACGATGCCGCAGGGCAGGCCGGCGGCGCGCAGGCGCTGCGCGGCCAGCACACAGCCGGCGCGTTCCTGCTCCGCCATGGCGGCCAGGGCCTCGGGGCTGTGCAGTTCGTAGCTCGCGCCGGCATGCGTCATAACCCCGGCCAGTTTCACGCCGTGCTCGTGCAGCAGCCGGCCGACTGCCAGCAGGGCGTCCTGCTGCGGGCGGATGCCGGCGCGATGGCCGTCGGTGTCCACCTCGATCAGTACCTCGAAGCCCGCCTTGTGGGCATGTTCGAACTGCGCCACGGCGTGCGCCGCATCGGCATTGTCCACCACCAGTTTCAAGGCGCAGCCCTGGCTGCGCAGCGCCAGGGCGCGCATCAGTTTGGACGGCGCCATGCCGACGGCGTAGAGTATGTCGGTGTAGCCGGCGCGGAAGAATTCCTCGGCCTCTTTCAAAGTAGAGACCGTGATGCCGCTTGCTCCCGCGGCGGTCTGGGCGCGCGCCACCTCGATGCACTTGGCCGTCTTGACGTGTGGGCGCAGGTTCACGCCCAATGCGTTCATGCGCTGCTGCATGCGTGCGATGTTGCGTTCCATCCTGGCCTGGTCGATCAGGGCGGCGGGCGTGTCCAGAGTTGCGAGTGTCATGGCGGCGTTCTCGGGCGAAACAGGGGTTGCGGCGGGGTCTTTGCCGGGTTGCCGCGCTGTTGCACGGCGCCCGGCGCCGGGGCTTATCCGCCGTCGGCGGCCGATTCGTCGCAGCCCATGCCCGTCCAGTCTATGGTCTGCGCGCCCTGTGCGGACAGCCATTCGTTGGCCAGCCTGAAGTGATTGCAGCCGATGAAGGGGCGCGGCGGGCGCAGCGCCGACAGCGGCGACGGGTGGTTGGCCAGCAGTACCAGGTGCTCGCCGTCGGCGGGCAGCAGCTGCCGCTTGGCCTGGGCATGCGAGCCCCACAGCATGAAGACCTTGGGCTGGGGGCTGCGGGCGACCCGCTGGATCAGCGCGTCGGTAACCGCTTCCCAGCCCTGCTTGGCGTGCGAGGCCGGCTGGCCCGACTCGACCGTGAGCACGGTGTTCAGCAGCAGCACGCCCTGTTCGGCCCAGGGCGTCAGGTCGTGGCCCAGATTGCCGGGCGGCCGCACGGCGCCGCGCTGCGGCCGGCCCGCGGCGGCGCCGTCCGGGTCGGGGTATTCGAGCGCCAGTTCCTTGAAGATGTTCTGCAGGCTGGGCGGCGCGGGGAAATCGTCGGGCACGGAAAAGCACAGGCCTTGCGCCTGGCCCGGGCCGTGATAGGGATCCTGCCCGAGTATGACGACTCGCACCGAATCGGGGGCGGCGTAGCTTAGTGCGCGGAACGGGTAGCGGGGGTAGATTTCCGCCCCTTCGGCCAGCCGCGTCTTCAGGAACGCCGCCAGATTGCGCAAGGCGTTCTTGGGCTCGGGCTCGCGCAGCGTTTCCTTCCAGACCTCGTCGAGGTTTTGCAAATGGGTCAGCAGCGGGCCGTTCAGGGTGTTCGGTTCGTCGGGCGCGGGAGCCATGGGGTCTGCCTGGGGCTCGGGCGCCAGTGCCGCCGCGAGCCGGGTGTAGTAGTCGGGAAGTTGTTGCAGCAAGTGCGCCTTGCGCGCCTCCCAGGCCTGGGCCTGCTGCGGCGTGCGTTCGGGAGGCGCAGCCCATATGGCCTGCGGGAAATGGCTGTCTTCGCGCCAGCGCGGAATGGCGTGCCAGTGCAGGTGCGGCACCATATTGCCGAACTGGGCCAGGTTGATCTTGTCGGGCTGCAGGCACTGGCGCTGCGCTTGTTCCACCTGCCACACAACCGCCATGAACGCCTCGCGCTCCTGCGGTGTGAGGTCGGTCATTTCGGCGGCGTGGTCATTCCATATCACCCGCGTATAGCCGGGATAGCCGGCATCGTCGACCGCGATGACGCGCAGCCGCCCGTTGTGCCAGAGCACGCGCTCGCCGGTGGGGTGGCACAAGGGGCAGTCGTCGTGTTGCGTCATGGCCGGTGTCCTGGTCTATGGTCAGTGTCCGCTTGGTTTGGCCTGCATTTGGCCTGCATGCAATTTAGCCTATATACCGTCCCGCATACAGCGCAAGCAACGGGACGCGAGGTACTAGGTGCCGAACAGCTCCTGCAGGGCGACACCGGGCTCGGGGGCGCGCATGAAGGCCTCGCCGACCAGGAAGGCATCCACCTTGTGCTCGCGCATCAGAGCCACGTCGGCGCGGGCGAGTATGCCGCTTTCAGTGACCACGCGCTTGCCTTCCGGTATGGCCGGCAGCAGCTCCAGGGTATTGTGCACAGAGGTCTCGAAATTGCGCAGATTGCGGTTGTTGACCCCCAGCAGCGGCGTGCGCAGCGTCAGCGCCGTGTCGAGCTCGGCGCGGTCGTGCACCTCGGCCAGCACGTCCATGCCCAATTCGATGGCCACTTCCTCGAACTCGCGCAAATCGGCCGGGCTGAGGGCGGCGACGATCAGCAGGATGCAGTCGGCCCCCAGCGCCCGGGCGTGCACGATCTGGTAGGGGTCGATGATGAAGTCTTTGCGCAGCACCGGCAGCGCGCAGGCCGCGCGCGCCTGGCGCAGGTAGTCGTAAGAGCCCTGGAAGAACTGCACGTCGGTCAGCACCGACAGGCAGGCCGCGCCGTGGGCGGCATACGACGTGGCGATCTCGGCCGGCACGAAATGCTCGCGGATCACGCCCTTGGACGGCGAGGCCTTCTTGATCTCGGCGATGACGCCGGGCTTGCCTTGGGCGATTTTTTCTTCGATGGCGCGGCCGAAGCCGCGCAAATCCTTGCGGCTCTTGGCCTCGCGCAGCAGATCGGCCTCGCTGCGCATCTGGCGCGCAGTGGCGACTTCGATCCGCTTGGTTTCCAGTATTCTGGCAAGAATGTCGTTCATGCGGCGATCTTCCGTGTATACGTGCAGAACTCCTGCAGCTTGGCCCGGCCCGCCCCGTTGGCGATAAGCTCGAAAGCCTGCTTCAGGCCGTCCTGGATCGACTCGGCCTTATTGCCCGCATAAATGGCCAGGCCGGCGTTCAGGCCTACGATATCACGGGCGGTGCCCGGCACGTTGTTCAGCGCTTCCAGCAGCATCTGCGCCGAGTCTTCGCGGTTGGCGACTTTGATCGAGCGGTTCGACACCATCGACATGCCGAAGTCCTCGGGATGGATCTCGTATTCGCGCACCTGGCCGTCCTTCAGTTCGCCCACCAGCGTGGAGGCGCCCAGCGAGGCTTCGTCCATGCCGTCCTTGCCGTGTACGATCAGCACGTGCTTGGATCCCAGGCGCTGCAGCACCCGCACCTGTATGCCCACCAGGTCGGCGTGGAACACGCCCATGAGCTGGTTGGCGGCGTTGGCGGGGTTGGTCAGCGGCCCCAGAATATTGAAGATCGTGCGCACCGCCAGTTCCTTGCGCACCGCCGCCACATTCTTCATGGCGCCGTGGTGGGCCGGCGCGAACATGAAACCGATGCCGGTGCGCTCTATGCTCTCGGCCACCTGCTCGGGACTGAGCATGACGCCGGCGCCCAGCGCCTCCAGTACGTCGGCGCTGCCCGAGGACGACGAGGCGCTGCGGTTGCCGTGCTTGGCGATCTTGACGCCCGCGGCGGCGGCCACGAACATCGCCGCGGTGGAAATATTGAAGGTGTGCGAGCCGTCGCCGCCGGTGCCGCACATGTCCAGCAGCTGGTCGGGGTAGGGCGTTGCTACGGGCAGCGCGAATTCGCGCATGACCTGGGCCGCGGCGGTAATCTCGCCCACGGTTTCTTTCTTGACCCGCAGGCCCATCAGCAGCGCGCTGGCGATCTGCGGCGACATCTCGCCGCGCATCAGTGTGCGCATCAGGTGCAGCATTTCGTCGTGGAAAATTTCGCGGTGCTCGATACAGCGAGTCAGGGCTTCGGCGGCAGTGATGGTCATGGTCTTGTTCTCGTTCATAGCGTAAGGAAGTTGCGCAGCAGGGCGTGGCCATGCTCGCTCAGTATGGACTCCGGATGAAACTGTACCCCATAGACGGGCAGGGTCTTGTGACGCACCCCCATGATCTCGCCGTCGGCGGTTTCGGCGGTGATCTCCAGGCACTCGGGCAGGCCGTCGCGCGCGATGGCCAGCGAGTGGTAGCGGGTCACCGTATAGGGCGAAGGCAGGCCGGCGAAGACGTCCGTGCCGCGGTGCGTGATGGGCGAGGTCTTGCCGTGCATGATTTCCTTGGCCCGCACGATCTCGCCGCCGTAGGCCGCGCCTATGGCCTGGTGGCCCAGGCAGACCCCCAGTATCGGCACCTTGCCGGCCATGTGGCGAATCAGTTCCACCGAGACGCCGGCCTCGGCCGGCGAGCAGGGGCCGGGCGAGATGCAGATGCGGTCGGGCTGCAGGGCGGCCAGTTCGGCCACCGTGGCTTGGTCATTGCGCACCACCTTCACGGTCTCGCCCAGCTCGCCGAAATACTGAACCAGGTTGTAGGTGAAGGAATCGTAGTTGTCGAGCATCAGAAGTTTCATTCTTGTAAATCCTTGATTTTATTGGTCGATTTCATTGGGCACGCTCGTCATTACACGCTTCATTACACACATCGATAGTCGATCGCGGTGGGCGAAGTGCGGACAGGGGGGCGGCACAGGGCTGCAACGGGTTTTGGGAGGGGCCGAAAGCCGCGCCACCGAGGCATGCCGATGAAACGTCTGAGTTCGTATCGCGGGGTCAAGTGCGGAGACAAGTCGACCAGACTCACGCTCCGCAACAACGCGGCGCGCAGAGTGTCAACTCGAAGATGGGACTGGTGTGCTAAGGGCATCGGGCAATCTCCTCAAATCTTGGAGCCGCCGTGCCGGGGAAGCCTTCTTGAAACCTTGCCTGCCGGTACGGCGGCAAGGTGCGGTTGAAACCGCAAACGACATGCCGCTTCCTATTGGAAGCGCCACCACAGAGCGATGTTGGTCGAAGCGGTACGGGTCATGGACAGACCAAAGTATTGAATTAAAAAGTAAGAACCAGTCCGAGGCCTTCCGAACTGAGTTTCCATGTTAGTTCGAAGAATTTTACCACGGCCGTACCAGGGAACGTCTACTTTTAGAAACGACAGACTTACCCATGCCATCAGGATCCAGGCCTGATACTGCATGGCCGAATTTTCTCGGCAAATTCGTGGTTCCGAGCAACTGGGGTTATGGCTCCGGGCTTTGGGAACCGATGACATATCAGGCCATAGCGGGACGGTTTTGCGCTGATCGTCGCCACTCATAAAGATGGCAGCGTGAGCGTCACTGGCATGATTGCCCGCCGTTGCTCGATCGACTATGAAAATAAGAATGCTGCATCAGCATCAAGGGTGTTCTATCCCCGATCGAAGCCTCAAACCGTTGGGCTGGGCTACTTCGACACGAGCAAGTGATCCTGGCTTCGATTTTGTCACCGCTTGACCGACGCGGTTGAGCACTAAATTCTTCACTGTCCAGCAGTGTACGCCTCAGATTGAACAGTGCAGACATTTCTTAGCTCAGTCGCAGCTCAACAGCAATTTTCCGGCAGTTGCACGCGCTTCAAGCAGATCATGGGCTTGCGCAACACATTGCAGCGGCAGTTTTCGATCCATCGGAACTTTCAGTTGGCCTGTGGCGAGCCAGGTGAAAAGGTCTCTCATCCGCCCTTGGAACTCTTCCTGCGTCGCTACATAGTGCTCCATGTGAGGCCGCGTCAGGAATACCGACCCTGCTTCGGCCAGTTCCATCGGCGCAATCGAGTCGACTATCCCTGATGAATGGCCGAACAGTACACAGAGACCGCGCGTACGCAGCGACCGTAGGGAGCCGCGCAAGGTGTCCTTGCCAACCGAGTCATAGACAACGTCGACTCCGCGTCCCGCAGTGGCTTGCATCACCGCCTCACGGAAGTCTGTCTGGCGGTACGGAATGGCCAGATCGGCGCCCAGCCGACGCACGATGTCTAACTTGGCATCGCTGCCGGCTGTCGTCAGAACCTGCGCACCTTTCAGCTTGGCGATCTGTACGAGCAATTGGCCGACGCCTCCTGCACCGGCATGCACCAGGCACTGGTCTCCCGTCTTCAGGTCATATGCAGAATGCGTCAAGTAGTGTGCGGTCAGCCCCTGGATCATCAAAGCCACGGCACTATCCAAGTCGATGTCATCGGGCACGCGGGCTACCCTGCTGGCATTCGCCACCGCGTATTCGGCATAGGCACCGTTGGGCACAAAAAAGACGACTCGATCACCGGGTACCAGGCCCGTGACCCCTTCCCCGATGCTGTCGATCCTGCCCCCGCCTTCGATACCGAGAACCAGCGGGAGTTTGGTGAGATAGGTATCCGACCGCGCATAGTCCCCCTGGCGCCGATAGATATCCGTGAAGTTCACTCCCGCATACGCGACCTTGACGAGCACTTCGCCCGGCCCCGCGGCGGGAATATCCCGGTCGACAACGCAAAGAGCATCGGTGCCGCCGTACCTGTTGATCTGGACTGCTTTCATGAACCCCCCGTGTCACTACACTAAATAGTGGTCGGCTAAGTACTATAATGTTGGTTAATAGCACACTATAATTTCAGTCAATGCCTCAGACAGTCGCCAGTAAGGCCCATCCTGCCATCCGCCGCGGCCGACATGGCGAAAAGGCGGATCTTCGCTTGAAACAAATGGCGGAGCAATTCCGAGCTCCTCCGCTCGGCCGCGACCAATCGGTACCCAAGTACATTGCCTTGTACAACGCTTTCCTGGAGGCGATAGAGTCCGGCGTCTGGAAACCAGGTGAGCGCCTGCCGTCTGAAGCAGTGATGGTCGATGTCCTGCCCATGAGTCTGGGGACGGTGCAGCGCGCACTGCAGGCTCTGGTAGAGCACGGCATCATCGTTCGCCGCCATGGTCAGGGCAGTTTCGTTGCAGGGCTGCCGGTCAATGCAAATGAGATCCACAATTTTCGCTTCCTCGATGAAGACGGTGAGCACCTGCTGCCAGTCTATGGGCGAGTGCTGAGTATCAAGAGCACCAAGGCTACCGGGCCATGGAGTGCATTCTTGGCGGGTGAACACCGGTTTGTCTGCATTTCCCGCCTGATCAGTGTCAACTTGGAATTTCAGACCTTCAGCGAGGTCTATTTGCCGGAACACAAGTTCGGTACATTGCTCAAAGAGCCGCTTGCACACATTAGTATGCCGCTCACACAAATGCTAAGCGAACGCTTCAACGCCCCAACTCTCCACGTCACGCACACTATCTCCTGCGGCCAACTTCCTCATGATGCCTGCACCGCCATCGGCCAGGCACTTGGAAGTATTGGCATGCACTGGGAAATCTTCAGCTATACCTATCGCAAAATGCCTAGCTTCTATCAGCAGGTATTCCTGCCGTTAACTGCCCGTCGGCTACAGTTTCCGGGCATTGACTGACTGAATGCGTCCGATCTGCAACGCATCCCGCTCCTGAGGCGGCAGATCCTAGTACGCCGATTTCTCCCCCCATCGTGCACTCGTGCGTCGCTGAGAGATATGGCGCAACAGGGGGTAGGCTAACGCGATCACGCTCAATGCCATGATGGTTCCCGCTATCGGCCGGGTGAAGTAGACAGTCCAATCTCCCTGATAGCTGATCATGCTGATCATGAATGCGTTTTCGGTCTGCGGCCCGAGGATGCACCCCAGCACCATTGGCGCAATGGGAAACTTGAAGCGCTCGAACAGATATCCGACGATGCCGAACACGACGATCATCCATAGGTCGGTAATGTTGTTACGCGCCGAGAAGGCGCCGATAAAACAGAAAATAATAACGAAGGCCGATGTGATTGCCTCAGGTAGATACAAGACTCGGATCAGCGCCTTGATTGCGAAGTAGCCGAGCAGACACATGCCGATGATGCCCAAAAGCAGCGATCCAAAGATCGTGAACACGAGCGTGGAATCCTTGATGAAAACTTGGGGGCCGGGCTGTATTCCCTGCAAAAGGAACGCTCCGAGAATCACGGCGGTTGCACCGCTGCCGGGAATGCCTAGGGTCAGCAATGGCACCATCGCCGCAGCTACCGTGGCAGTTGAGGCTGTCTGGGGGGCGACGATACCTTCGGCAATCCCGGAGCCGAGAATCTTCCGTCGCTTGCAATACTGCGCTTCAGTGCCGTAGGAGACGAAGGATGCGATAGTCGCGCCAGCACCTGGAATAGTGCCCAGAGCCAATCCAATGGCAGAACTGCGAGCAAAAGTCGCTCGCATCTGCCATACCTCCGGCAATGATGGGAACCGTGTCGCAACCGTACCGCTTTTGGCGAGTTGCGCGGCTTTGAAGCGCCTCTCCAGGCGAGTGAGGACTTCTCCCAAGCCGTAAGCGCCGACCATCACGGTGAGGTACTCGACACCATCTGAAAGCATGGGAACGCCGAAAGTGAAGCGATCCGCGCCATAGACAACATCGACGCCTACTGTGGCCACCACCAAGCCGAGAAACAGACTGATGAGGGCGTTTACCATCGAGGTTCCACCCAAAGCCACCACAGTGGTCAGCGCAAACAGCAGTATGGCGAAATACTCCGGTGAATCGAATTTCAATCCGAAGCTGGCGAACTGCGGTGCCATCAGCACGGCCAGAATGACCGAAATGACGCCTCCCACGAGTGCGGCGAACATCGTCCAGCCCAGCGCTTTGGCTGGCTCCCCTTTGCGCGCCATCTGGAAGCCATCCCAGAGCAGCGGTACATCGAGGGGCTCGCCAGGAATCCGGAACAGGATCGAGGTGAAGGCGCCGCCGTAGGTTCCGGAAATGTACATGGCCGATAGCAAGATGATCGCTGGCGTGATAGGCATGCTGAAAGTGAACGGCAACGCGAGCACGATGCCCATCACCGCGGTCAGGCCAGGCAGAACGGCGACCAACATGCCCATCACCAGACCCACCACCAATGCTAGAAAATTAGCCAGCTGAAAACAGGCAAGAATGCCGCCGCCAAACTGTTGAAGTATGTCGACCATATCTATCGTCCTTCACGCTGTGCGCGATATTTGAGTCTGGAGTGGCAGCTGTCGTGAATTCCGCGTCGTCTGGTCGAGACGGGCTTTTCTCTTGTTAAAGGGTAGGTGGGTATGGAACTAGGGAGGGGCGATTTCATCTCAATGGATCCCCATCAGCCGAATCAACAGGAGCGATACGTATGAAAAGGGCCCGGTGCCCAGCGGTAATGACACGTAGACGACTTTCATGAAAATAAACATGAATACGAAGCTGCCGAGCAGGCTGACCGCAAGAGTTACCCCTATGCGACGATACCCTCCCAGTACAATGAACCCGGCCAGATAGAGCGCCGTGCACAGGAAGAACCCAAGTGTTTCCAGCAAAGCGACATAGCCGATAGTCATTGCGATGCCGAGGGAAAGCAGCCAGGGATAGGAGGGTTCGTCCTCTTCGTCAGACGTCAACGAGTCATACGATGGTGTTGCTTCCGTGGAATGTGGTGTATCGCTTTGGAGCGTTTTCGCGGCATTAAAGAAAACTCGCCTGACGATTTCATAGACGCAGACCAGTGCCAGTAGGCCAAGTACGATCCTCGGCCAGGCGTCTGGCCCGAGACGCCCATCGGGCGCTTCGAAATCGAATTGCGTCGTCTTGTAGTAGAAAAAAATTGCCGCCAATAAAACGATCAAATAGGGCAGCACTCCGCTGATCTTTGAGTTCCGCATACCGTAGCCCAATATGGTTTTATACGTCTAGCTATTTGGCGGTTTTCTGTCCAGCCTCTGAAGCCTCCCTACGTACCGAGTCTATCATCTGCTGGAGGAAGTCTCGCGCCTTGGACAGAGGCACGAAGCTGGCGGGATCCGCATACTCGGAAGCGAGATAGGCTTTGAACTCCGGCGTATGGGACATTCGTTCCAGAGAGTCGGCAATGACCTTCACCCGTGATGGAGGAGTGCCGGCCTTCATGTAGACCCAGCGAACCTGGGGCACCGTAATGTTGTAGCCATTCTCGACCGTGGTTGGCACATCCGGGTACAAGGGGAAGCGCTGAGCTGTCACAGACAGGAGCGGGCGCATTTGATGGTTGTTTAGGTACGACTTCAGGTCTCCCGCTTGCTCGTACAACAGATCCACATGCTTTCCCAAGATCGATACATAGCGTTCGCTGGGATTGTTGTACGGCACGACATTCAGTTTGACACCTTTGGCCAGAAGATAGTTGGTATGAATCTCGTCAATGATTCCATATCCCGCCATCGCAATCTTGAGCGAGTTCGGCTTGGCACGAGCCTCTTTTTCGACATCGGCCCAGGTTTTGAATCGGCTGTCATTAGCCACGAAGATGGCGCCTGCCTGATTGATCACGACGGCAATTGGGATGAAGTCGCTCAATTTCCACTTGGCCTTCGGACTGCCGAGAATCGCGTAGTAGTCACCACTGACGCCTAGCGAATAGCCATCTGCGGGATTGAGCAGCAACTTCTGGACGCCTGTAACCCCAGAGGCACCGGGCACGTTGACCACCGGGAACGAAGCTTTCAGGTCAGCTTCGAGGTATTTGGCGATCATCCGCGCCGTCTGATCCGATCCGCCGCCGGCTCCCCAGGGTACGATGACTTCGACGGGGCGTGACGGATATTTTTCCTGAGCCGATACTGCACCCGTCACGCAAGCCAACATTCCGCCGACTACAAGGCCGCGGCGTGCGAAGGCAATAATTTTCTCTCGTGCCATTTTGTCTCCTGTTTCCTGTTGATGGTTGTTGATGTATTAAGCGATATGTGCTCCCGCTGCTTAAGGAACGTATACAGGTTTGTCGCCGGCAATTTGCGTTCGATGCATAATCCGACGTTCGCCGCCGTTAAACGCATCGCGTCGGTGCATCACGCAGCGATTGTCCCAAAGAACTAGGTCGCCGACCTTCCATTCTTGGTGCCAGGTCAGTTCCGGCTTCGTTGCGTGATCCCACAGATCATCAAGTAACGCCTCGCTGTCCTCCAGGCTAAGCCCCATTACATAGGCGTTCAACCTGCGGCCCAGGAATAGAGCGTTGCGTCCGGTGGTTGGGTGCGTGCGGACGATCGGATGGACTGCTCCGGGCGCGTCCTTCGGGTTTGTGACATCTGGATAGTCGCCACGCCGGCCACCAGTGCTGTTCCTACTGGCATCGTGCTTGCACTGCATGCTCGCAATCCGGTGCTTCAGTCTATCGGGCAGGGTTTCGTAGGCAAGATACATATTACTGAAGCCAGTATTGCCTCCGGTCGCGGGTATCTCTAGTGCATACAGTGCACTGGCCATTGGCGGCACCTCGTTGTACGACATGTCGGTATGCCAGAGCGACTCGCCGTCGCCAAGGTCGCCGATCGGCTTGCCATCGATTTTGACGTTAGAGATCACCGTTACGAAATCACTATCGACGTCTACTCGCGTGCCGGCGGTATACATGGGAGCCGCATCCAGTTTGCCTAGTCGTGCAGAGAAACGCTCGAGGGCTTGGTCGGACAGCTTCTGGTCACGGAAGCGCAAAACCAAATGTTGCGACCATGCATCGATGATCAACTTCAGGGTATTCCCGTCCATCGGCTCGGAAAGGTCTACGCCTTCGACATCGGCACACAGTGCTTTGCCAGATGGTATTACATTGATCATGTTTGTTCCCCCCCCTTGAATTGAACGTGTTAGAAAGTATGAACGCGCAGCCTGGTGGTTAAAGTGGTGGCGTCATCTGATAACGGGCAAGCTTGTCGTCATCCAGCGTTACCCCCAATCCAGGCCCTGACGGTAGAGGCAGGCTGCCTGAATTCAAGTCCAACTTTGCGACCACAATGTCGTCCGCAGTTTTCAGGGGGCCGACGCACTCGATGCCATCCATCACATTGCTCGAGGTCGCGGCCAACATGATTTCAGCCATCGTGTTAATACCGAGCCCGAAGCCATGGCCAAGGACGCAACGCAAGCCGGCGGCTTCAGCGGTAGCAATCATCGAGCGCGTTTTGTAGAGGCCTCCCTGCTTCATTACCTTCACTTTGACAATGTCCGCCGCTTCCGCTTGGATCAGACGTATCAGGCTGGCGTGATCGAGTACGGATTCATCAGCCATGATCGGGATTCCTCCCGACTCGCAGCGTACGCGTTTCATCCCTGCCAGATCGTCGGCAGGCACCGGCTGCTCGAATAACTGCAGGTTGAATGGCTCCAGCATTCGTACGAGCCGGATCGATGTGTCGGCGTCATACCCCGCGTTGGCGTCGATGCGCAACTGAAAATCAGATCCGACAGCCTGCCTGATTGCACTGATCCGGTCACGGTCGGCTTCAATGCCGCCACCTACTTTGACCTTGGCAGAGCGGAAGCCGCGGCGCTGCCACTCGGCGGTTTCGCTGGCGGCTTCGTCCGGCGGAAGAATGCCTACCCATGCATTGAAGAGTAGTTGGTCTTTGACGGCTCCGCCGAGATAGGTATGAACCGGCAGGCCGAGTGAGCGTGCAGCCAGATCAACGCAAGCCATTTCAATGGCGGCTTTAGCATCTAGGTAGCCCGGTACTTCCGCTTCCATTTTCTGGAGCAGTAGATGGATATTGGAAGAATCCATGCCGATGACTAGGGGCGCAAAGCGCGATCGCAACGCTCTCAGCGTGTCTTCTATCGAATCAACAGAATATCCTGCGACCGGGTCGACATTACCCAGGCCGATTCGGCCTTCATGATCCGTGATCCGGATCACAACACTTTTCTGGCTGGATTCGCTCTGATATGAGGTGGCATATTCGCCGATCAGTGGAACCGCGACTCCGAACACTTCAATTCGCTCGATCTTCAAGGGCGTCTCGTAATTTTTATGCTATAGCTTCAATAAAAGTACTTCATAGTAGTTTTACAAACACTACCTGTCAATACACAGCTGCTTGTACCTGTTTGAATGATGTTTGACGCTGATTAAGGCCGTGTTGGTACAGCTCAAAACTGCTCATCCGGGCAGGGCAGATGTGGGCCAACGCGGGGCTGCCTGAGGGTGGTTCATGTATTCTGGCGGCGAAAATCAGCTCCACTCTGTGCGGCTCTTTCATTCAGTTGAGTCAACGAATGGCAACGGCCATTCGTCAGTCGAGCTGGGGCTGAGCTAAGGGATTCGCTGATCGAGTCCTCACCGTGGAGCTTCGTCTTGCAGATAAGCGGTGTCACGCGCAGGATCGCGGTAAGAGGCAGAGAACCTTGGCAGCCGTGGCGGATCACAGCAGGTTCGACTGGCACCGTAAGCCCGTGCGACGAGATGCATTCCTGGCCGGGATGCAGGCACTGATGCCGTGGTCACGTCTTGTGGCGTCGATTCGGCCCGCTACCCAACGGCCGGCAATTGCCGCTAGCTCATCGGGCTGGAGCGCATTCTGCACGTCCACTTGCTGCAGCGCTGGTTCAACCTGCCCGGCCTGTAGCCTGCGAAGAAGCGCTGTACAACTGCGGCGCACTGCGCACCTTGCCGGCATCGGCATCGGCATCGGCATCGGCCTCGGCGCGAGCTCTTGCCCGATGACACTATGTGCGAGTTCCGTTTCCTGCCGGAACAGTGCGAGCTGAACCGAGCGATTTTCGGGGAGGTCGGTCGCCAAGCGCTATAGCATGCGTGCAGTTTTTTCTTCTAATGTATTACTTTTACTAATGGAATACTAAGAATATTTCGATGGCCATGTCCGCTCCTGCTTTTTACAATAAATAG
Organism: Candidimonas nitroreducens; assembly: GCF_002209565.1. GTDB lineage: Bacteria > Pseudomonadota > Gammaproteobacteria > Burkholderiales > Burkholderiaceae_B > Candidimonas > Candidimonas nitroreducens. Next base: position 362,953 of record NZ_NJIH01000007.1, on the reverse strand, counting down.
CTAAAGCTCACACTGCACTTCCTTGTTTGGCCGGCGCCGGGCGTGTTTGGGCGATCCGGCATGCTTGGATGCTGGCGTGCTTGGATATTATCTTTCCTAATTTTTATATGGGGCGGCAGTATGGCTGATCCGCAATATTCGACGGACTTCCCGTCGCTGAAAGCGCTGGTGGCGCAAGAAGAATGGCAAGAGCGCTGCAGGCTGGCGGCGTGCTATCGCCTGATGGATCGCTACGGCATGACCGACCTGATCTACAACCACATCACTACCCGGATTCCCGGCGGGCACGAGCGCCTGCTGATCAATCTGTATGGTTTGCTGTATCGGGAAATCACGGCATCCAGCCTGGTCGAGCTGGATCTGGACGGCAATGTGCATCGCAAGCCCGATACCGCGTACGGCATCAACAAGTCGGGCTACGTCATCCACGGCTGCATCCACCGCGCGCGGCCCGATGTGGGGTGTGTGATCCATACGCACACCCGGGCCGGCATGGCGGTCTCGGCCATGCGTTGCGGCCTGCTGCCCCTGACGCAGACCGCATCCCGGTTCCACGGCCACCTTGCCTATCACGCGTTCGAGGGCCCCGCCATCGAAAAGTCCGAGCAAGAGCGGCTGGTAGCCGACCTCGGGCCGCACAATGCCATGATCCTGCGCAATCACGGGCTGCTGGTATGCGGCGCCTCGGTGCCACAGGCCTTCAACCTCATGTACCAGCTGGAATTGGCCTGCCGCGCCCAGGTCGACGCGATGGCGGGCGGCCTGGATGGCCTGAATCTTCCCGATGAATCGACGCTGCAGCGCTCGGCCCATCTTTATCAACCCGGTACCCGCCGTCCCTACGGAGAGCTGGAATGGCACGCCCTGCTGCGCCTGCTGAAGGCGGAGCCCGGCCCATATGCCCCCTACGACAGCTAGCGTCCCGGCGTGCATTAGTGTCCCGGCGTATATGTCCGGGGCGTATGCGCGCAGCGGGCTGCGGTAATGGACTTCATCACGAAGCAGGAAGCCTGGCCGTCCGTTCGGTCATGTTTTTATTGACTCTTATCGAGGAAATTCACCATGCGCAAATCTCTGCGGGCGGCAGCTGTGATAGTCATGTCCATGATGGGGGCGGCTCCCGCCCTCGCCGCCTATCCGGATCACCCCATTACTATCGTGGTGCCGGTTGCCGCCGGCGGAACCGTGGACATGCTGGCGCGCATTGTCGCCAAAGGCCTCGAAGGCAAGCTGGGGCAGCCGGTAATCGTCGAGAACAAGGCCGGCGCTTCGGGCGCGATCGGCACGCGCTACGTGGCCAAGTCGAAGCCGGACGGCTACACGCTGCTTGCAGTGGCCAATACCTTTGTCTCGGTTCCCGAATTTCTTCCGGGCGCGGGCTACGACGCGCTGAAAGACTTTGCTCCGGTGACCCAGACCTGCAGCATACCCATGGTGCTGGTAACGCCTCCGGGCAGGCCAGAGCATACGGTACGGGAGTTCATAGAGTTTGCCCGCAAGCGCGCGGGCTCCGCCACCGTGGGTTCGTCGGGGCTGGGCTCTACCGGATACATTGCCGCCGAACTGTTCGGCGCCCAGGCCAAGGTCAAGTTCCTGCATGTCTATTACAAGGGCAACAGCCAGGCGCTGCTCGACGTGATGAGCGGCCGGCTGGACGGCATGTTCGACCAGGTGAGCACCTCGGGGCCCAATGTAAAGACCCACAGGCTGCAGGCCCTGGCCGTCACCACCAAGACGCGCTCCAGCATGCTGCCTGACGTTCCTACCCTGGACGAGGCCGGCCTGCCGGGCTTCGAGGACGAAACCTTCAATGCCATTATGGCGCCCGCCGGCACGCCTGAACCCATCGTCGCCAAGTTGCACGATGCCATCGCCGCCGTGCTGAACCAGCCCCAGGTTCGCGAGCGCCTGGCGCAGCAGGGTATCGAGGCCAAGGCCAGCGCCTCTCCGCAGGCGTTTCGCAGCTACCTGCAAGCGTATCTCCAGAAATATCAGCGCATCGCCGCCGGCATCCACGGGAAATAGGCGGGCTTGGCCGTGCCTGCGCGGCGCCGTCAGACCTGGGCCAGCAGCCACTGCCTGAAGCAGGCGATCCGGGGCTCTTCGGCCTGCGATGCCGGGCATACCAGATGGTAGCCGCGCGGCCGGCGCAGTACGAAGGGGTATGGCGACACCAGCTTGCCTTGCGCAAACTCCTGCTTCAGGTAGCGCAATTGGCCGAGCGCCACCCCCAGGCCCTGTATGGCGCATTCGTAGATGATGCTCAGGTCTTCGCAGTACATGTCGCTGCTCGAAAAAGCGCGCTTGCCGTGCGCTGCCTCGATCCAGTCGGCCCAGTGGCCGGGGCGCCGGTTCGAGTGCAGCAGCGGCAGCGCCAGCAGTCCCTTCAGGGTGCAAGGCTGGGGCAGGCGGCGCGCCAGGCTGGGGGCCATTACCGGCGTCAGCTCATCGCTGAACAGCAGGTTGCTGTGCAGGCCCTCCCAGTCTCCGTCGCCATACCGGATGCCCACGCCGGCCTGGTCATGCTCGAAGGCCATCCATTCCACGTTGGCGGCCAGGCGCACCTTGATGTTCGGATGCGCCCTCTGGAAATCGGGCAGCAGGGGGATCAGCCAGTGGGTGAAGAAAGTGGTGTGGCCGCGCACTTCCAGCACCTGCTGCGAACCTATGGACGTGAATTCCTGCGTCGCCGTGACGATGCCCGAAAATGCGCTGCCCAGCGCCCTGGCATATCCGGCCGCGCCGTTGCTGAGCCGCAGCTGGCCGCCTTGCCTTTCGAACAGCTTGATACCCAGCCAGTTTTCCAGTGCGCGTATCTGGTGGCTGACGGCACCTTGCGTGATGTGCAGCTCGCGGGCCGCGGCGGTGAAGCTGCGGTGGCGGGCAACGCATTCGAAAACCCGCAAGGGATTCAGGGGCGGCAGGTGCGGGTTCATGGTCTGCGCCTCGCTTGCGCTTTCATGGCTGATTTAGCAATGGAATGGACATTGGGCAGCAGATCGGGCTGGCCCTGCCGCAGTACCTCGTGCACTTGCTGGCGCAATAAGGCCACGAACTGCTCCATGATCTCGGAGCGCGGCGCGGCGCGGGCCCGAACCAGCAGGGTTTCGAGATCTACGCGCGGGCGCAGCGGCCGGGCGACCAGGCCCGGCAGCGGGATGGAGGCCAGCAGGAACGGCTCTACCAGCGCGATGCCCGTTCCGTAATACGCCAGGGCAATGCCCGTCAGTGAAAGGCTGACCTGTACGGCGACGTTCGGTACGATACCCGCCTGGCTGAGGATCCGATCGACGTGGCTGCGCAGCATTGCCTGTGGCAGATAGGTGATGATGGAGTGATCCGCCAGGTCGCGCACATTGATTTCTTTGTTGCCGGCCAAGGGATGATCGTCCCGCATTACGCAGGCGATGCTTGATCGAATCAGTACCTCGGTTTCGACCTGGGCGTTCACCACGGGTTCGTAGGCAATGCCGAGTTCTACTTCGCGGCTGACGACCCGGTCGACGACTTGCGGCGAGGTCAGCGACTGCAGCACCACGCGCACGCCGGGGCGTTTCTCCAGGAAGGTGGCGACCGCCTTGGCAAGGTAGCCATTGGCCACGGGAAACGATGCAGCCAATGAAAGCGTGCCGAGCCGGCCGCCGGCAAGATCCTGCATGAGCCTGTCCATGGCGTCCAGCCGGCCGTACAAAGCGCTGACATCGGGAAACAGGGCGATGGCTTCGGGCGTGGGTTGCAGCCGGCCGCCTGCGCGTGTGAACAGCTTCATGCGCGCGCGGGCCTCGCAGTGCTTCAGAACCGAGCTGACTGCGGGCTGCGAGATATTCAGCATCCGTGCCGCGCCAGTGACCGAACCGGTCTGCATGATGGCGTGAAAGACTTCAATGTGGCGCATCGTAAGCATAATAAGGAAACCTTATGTCTTTTGCATAAATATTGATTGGAAAATTATATTGTCATCCGTCACCATGGCTATCTGAGAGGAAATGGACAATGATGAATATTGCGGGCTATGAGCTCGAATTATTGGTAATTGGCTTTCCGGGTAAGGGCGTATGCCACGGGGGCCTGGGCTGGAGCACGATCGCGCTGCTGCGCGGTCATGGCCGTGTGGCGCTGATCGACACCGGGCCCATGGGCATGCGCCGGCTGCTGCGCGAAGAACTGCGCCGGCGCGGCCTGGCGCCGGCGGACGTCACCGATCTGCTGCTGACGCATTCGCATCACGATCATTCCATCAACTGGACTTTGTTCCCGCAGGCCCGCATAGGCATAGGGGCGCATGAGCTCGACTGGTCGCTGGAGCAGCCCTGGGGCGAGACGCCGGTGCCGGAACTGTACATGCGCGAACTGTCGTCGTGGCCGCGCCTGCACAGGCTGGCCGATGGCGAAGAAGCGCTGCCCCACCTTACTGCGCACGTGGCGCCCGGCCATACGCCGGGCCACTTGATCTTCGTGCTGCAGGACGCGCAGCGCGACGTCATATTCACTGGCGATGCCGCCAAGACGCGCGCCGAACTGGTCTCGCGGCATGCCGACATGAGCTACGACCAATCGGTGACCGCGGCCTCCATCGAGCGCATCTGGTCGTATTGGCGGCGCAAGCCCGACAGCGTGGTGGTGCCCGGCCACGACCTGCCCATGACGCAGCACGAGGGGCAGACCCGCTACCTGATGTCGCGCAAGGCGGCGATCGAGGCCTGCTTCGGCGACAGCCTCGACGAGTCGACCCTGATCGATCTGACCGAGGCGGGGCAGCCATGAATGCCCCTTCGGCAGTACCTGAAACGCTCGTCTCGGCCGAGCGGGTGCGCGAGCAGATCGAGACGCTGCTGCGCGCTTGGGGCATGGACGAAGCCCTGCTCAAGACCACGGCGCAGATCATGACGGATACCGATTTGTCGGGCGTCGATTCGCACGGCATTTCCATGCTGATGGATTACGACCGGTCGCGACGCCTGGGCAAATTGAATCTGCACGCCCGTCCCCGTGTGCTGCGGCAAAACGCGGCAACCGCGCTCATCGACGCCGATGCCGGCCTGGGCCACGTGGCGGCGCACATGGGCATGGAGCTGGCCATGCAGTGCGCGCGCAATATCGGCGTAGGCGTCGTGGTGGTGCGCAATTCGCACCATTTCGGCGCTGCGGGCTATTACGCCCGCATGGCCAGCGCCGCGGGCCTGCTGGGCCTGTGCACCAGCGCCACGCGCACCATCAACACGGTTCCGACCCGCGGCCGCATGCCGGTGCTGGGCACCAACCCCATTGCGTTCTCGGCGCCGGCGGGCCGCAATCCGGCATTCTGCCTCGACATGGCGACCAGCAGCGCGGCCTCGAACAAAGTCAAAGTCTACGAACTGCGCGGCAAGCCGCTGCCCGAAGGCTGGGTCGTGGACGAGCACGCCGAGCTGGTCACCGATGCCAGCCGTGCCATGAACATCCTGTACGAAAGGCCCAAGGACATAGGCGGCGGCCTCACGCCGCTGGGCGGCACGGCGGCGATGTCCAGCCACAAGGGCTACGGCCTGGCCATGATGGTGCATATTCTGGCGGGAACGCTTTCGGGTGCGTCTTTTTCGCCGGTGCGCGTGCGCACGCAGCAGCCCCACGATCCGGACAATCTCGGGCACTTCTTCTGCGCCATCGATCCCGGCGTCTTCCGCGACGAAGGCGAGTTCCAGGCCGACCTCGATGTGGTCATCGACACCCTGCACGCCTCGCCGCCGGCCGACCCCGAGCAGCCGGTGCTGGTGCCGGGCGACCCTGAAAACGAGACGCGCCAGCGCCGTATGCGCGAGGGCATTCCCATACCCGCTACCCTTGCTGCGAAGATCCGCTCGCTGTGCGAGCAGGCCGCGGTGCCTTTCGTGCTGGGCTGATGCGGCGCATGCCCGAGCGGCCCGCATCGCCGGTATCGACAGGGGAGGGCCGCGCAGGGTGGCACGCATAGGCCGATCCGCGCAGGCCGGCATAGGGCCCGCAGCACAGCTTGCGCCGCGTCGGCGCGGCAGTAACGCATCACGGGCGGCCGACAGAGCCGGCCGATTGATCTAGACAATAAAAGGAGACATGCCATGCGATTTATTCCGTTTGCCGGGGCCCTGTTTGCCGCGGCCCTGGCCGCCACCACCGCCACCAGTGCCGTGGCGGCCACGTGGCCGGCCCGCCAGATCAATCTCGTCGTCCCGTTTTCCGCAGGAGGCGGCGTCGACAACGTCGCGCGCGTACTGGCGTCCGGGCTGGCCAAAGAATTGAAGCAGTCGGTGGTGGTCGAGAACCGTACCGGCGCGGGCGGGCTCATAGGCGGCAAGTACGTGGCCGATGCGGCGCCGGACGGCTACACGCTGCTCATGGGCACACAGACCACACTGGCCGTGGCGCCCTTGCTGCATCCCGACGCCGGCCTGGATCCGCTCAAGGCCTACGCCGGCATCAGCAAGGTCGGCAGCTCGCCGCTGCTGCTGGTGGCCAACCCGGGGTTTCCCGCCAAGACGGTGCGCGATCTGGTGGCGCTTGCCAAGAAAGAGCCGGGCAAGATCAATTACGGCTCCGGCGGCGTGGGCACCACGCCGCACATGGCCATGGCCTTGCTGGCGCTGGACGCCGGCATACGCATGACCCACGTGCCCTACAAGGGCGAGCAGCCGGCCCTGACCGATACCATCGGCAACCAGATTTCCCTCATGTTCTCGAACCTGCCCGTGTCTTTGCCGCTGGTGCGCAGCGGCAGGCTGCGCGCGCTGGCCGTGTCCAGCGCGGCGCGCGTGCCGACCGCGCCCGACATCCCGACCGTCGCCGAGTCGGGCATAGCCGGATTCGAGGCCGGTACCTGGTTTGCCGTCGTGGCGCCCAAGGGCACGCCGCCCGCGGTGGTGCAGACGCTGAACCACGCCATCGGCCGCGCGCTAAGCGACCCGAAGCTGCGTAGCACCCTGCAGAACCAGGGGGTGACGGTGCAGGCCGGCAGCGCTGCAGATCTCGACAAATATATTGAATCCGAATACCGGAAATGGGCCCGCGTGGTTCAGCAGGCACACATCAGCATAAAGTAAATATGGCAAATGCCGGCCCGGCGGCCGGCAGCCCCGGAGACTCCTCATGAATCGACGCCAGATACTGCAGGGCACGGCCCTTGCAACGCTGCTTGCGGGCCGCGCCCAGGCCCAGGCCAAGCAGGCCTATCCCACACGCCCCATCAGCCTCGTCATCGGCTACGCGCCGGGCGGCACCGCGGACATCAGCTGGCGCATCATCGCGCCCAAGCTGGCCGAACGCCTCGGGCAGTCCATCGTGGTGCAGAACAAGCCGGGGGCGGGCGGCATCATCGCCTCGCAGGCGGTGCTGCAGGCGCCCGCCGACGGCTATACCTTCATTCTCGCGGCAACGGGAAATTTCGGCATCACGCCCGTGCTGTTCAAGTCGCTGCCTTTCGACGCCGTCAAGGATTTCCAGATGGTGTCGCTGGCCGCCGATTTCGATTATGTGTTCGCCGTGAAGGCCGATTCCCCTTTCAAGACCGTGAAAGACGTCATTGCCTATGCGCGCCAGAATCCGGGCAAGCTCACCATCGGCACGGTGCAGGTCGGCAGCGCGCAATTCTTTGCGGCGGAACTGTTCAAGTCCATGGCCGGCATTTCCGCCGTGACCGTGCCTTTCCACACCTCGGGCGATGTGGTCAGGGCGGTGCGCGCGGGTGATGCGCAAGTCATGGTGGAAACCATAGCACCGGTGATTTCCCAGATCGGCGCCGGCGTACTGCGTGCCATAGGCATTACCGGCAGCGAGCCCTTTCCGGGCCTGCCCGGGGTACCGCCCATTTCCCGCAGCGGCCTGGACGACTACGTAGTAACGGCGTGGAACGGCCTGGCGGCCAAGGCCGGTACGCCGCGCGCCGCGGTGGATCGCGTCAACCGTGAATTGGCAGTGGTGCTCGCCATGCCCGAGGTGAAGTCGCGCTTCCTGAAGCTGGGCATGGTCGCCCGCCACAGCACGCCCGAAGAGCTGCGGGCGCGCCAGCTCGAGGACATCAAGAAGTGGGGGGCCGTGATGCAGTCCGCCCACATCCAGAAGCAATAGGCGCGTAGCGACAGGCCGGCGAGGCGCCGGCCGCCGGCATCAGTTCTTCTTGATGCCGGTCTTGGCGGCGACTTCGGCCCATTTCGCCAGCTGCTCCTTGAGGAAGGCGGCCAACTGTTCGCGGCTCATGGGCATGGTGTCGGCGCCTTCCGCGGCGAAGCGCTGTTCGACCTTGGGGTTCTTGAGCACGACATTGACCTCGTCGTGGAACTGCTGGACGATGCTGTCCGGTGTGCCGGTGGGCGCCAGCAGCGCCCACCAGTTGCGCATGTCGATGTCGATGCCGGCTTCTTTCAGCGTGGGTATCTTGGGCAGGAAGGCGACGCGCTTGGGGCCGGCGATGGCCAGCAGCTTGATCTTGCCGGACTCCAGGAAGGGCCGCATCTGTATCAGGCTGCCCAGCGACACCTGCACATTGCCGGCCACCAGGTCGAGCAGGGCGGGCCCGCCGCCCTTGTACTGTACGACGGTCAAGTCGGCGCCGGATTTCATCTTGAACAGCTCGATGGCGAAATGCTGGAAGCTGGCCACCCCCGCCGAACCGAAGAACACCTTGCCCGGGTGCTTGTGGGAATAGTCGATCAGCTCTTGCACCGTATTGGCCGGAAAGCTCGAGGTGACGGCGATCACGCTGGGCCCCATGGCCAGCATGGCCACGGGCACGAAGGATTTGAGCGGGTCGTAGCTAAGCGCGGTGACGGCCGGCGTCATGGTGAAGGCGGCCGATATCAGCAGCAGGTTGGTGCCGTCGGGCCGCGACCTGGCGACGTGCTCGGCGCCCACCACGCTGCCGGCGCCGGGCCGGTTTTCCACCACTACGTTATGGCCGAAGCGCGTCGACAGGCGCTCGGCGATGGCGCGCCCCATGATGTCGTTGCTGCCGCCGGGGGCGAAAGGCACCGTCAGCATGATGGGCCTGTCGGGGATTTTCTGCTGCGCCCTGGCGCCCAGGGGCAGCGCCAGCCCCAGCGTGCCAGCCAGGGCAAGGTTGAATTGCCTGCGCGGGATCCTGATGCATTCATCCATTGTTGTCTCCGTCATGGCTGCCTGCCGCGCTACGCGCTGCTTGGTTCAACGGTAGTCGTACAGGCGCGCCGGGTTGTGAACCAGTATTTTTTCGCGCAAGGCGCGATCCGGCACCCATGCGGCGAAGCGATTGAGCGCATGACCGTCGTCGATGGACTGGAAAGGCTCGATGGCGTCCACCGGGCCGTTGCGTGCGCCGCCGGGATGCGGCCAGTCGCTGCCCCACAGCATGTGATCCGGATTGGCTTCGATCAGTGCGCGGGCGAGTTCGCTGACTTGCGGGCTGTCGGGGCCGCCAGGCAGGCGGTAGGGGGCCGACAGCTTCACCCAGGCCGCGCCCGAACGCAGCAGTTCGAGCAGCGCCTGCAGGCCGGGCCGGCCGCTGCCGGCATCCATCGAGGTTCGCCCGAAGTGGTCGACCACTACCGCGACGCCCAAGCCCGCGATGGTGTCCGCCGCCGCCGCCAGCACGGCGGGGTTGGTGAATATCTGCACGTGCCAGCCCAGCGGCCCGACCCGTCGGGCCGCCCATTGCAATTGGCGCCGCGCGTAGGCCGGATCGCTGATGCCCTCGGTTTCCAGGTTCAGGCGTATGCCGCGCACGCCGGCCTCGTGCATGCGCGCCAGTTCGTCGTCGCCGGTGTGCTCGTCGATGACCGCCACCGCACGGCCGCGGCCTTGCAACTGGCGCAGGGCGTCGAGCGTAACGGAGTTGTCGGTGCCGTAGGGGCTGGGCTGCACGATGACCACCCGCCCGATACCCAGGTGCCGGTGCAGTGCCTGCAGGTCGGTCAGCGGGGCCTCGGCCGGGGTGTATCTGCGCTTGGCGGCGTAGGGGTAGAGGTGCGCGGGGCCGAAGACATGCGTGTGGCAGTCGCAGGCCAGCGCGGGGACATCGAAGTCGACGGCCTGGTGCGTGACGCCCAGCAGGCTATGGGGTGCGGTGTGGGTGGAAGCGGGCATGGCGGCTTTCAAGGTTCGAGATCGAGCACTTGTTTCGCCTTGGCGGTGCAGGCCTGCAGCAGGAACGCCGCGTCCGTGCCCGTGGACACGTAGCGTGCGCCCATTTTGACGAATTCGGCGACCAGGTCGGGCCGCGACGACAGGCCGCCCACCCCGCAATGCTTGCCAAGGCGCCGGCAGATATCGATGCTGCGCTGGTAGGCCTCGCGTACTCGCGGATGATCATACTGGCCGGCAATGCCCATGTCGGCGGTCAAGTCGTTGGTGCCTATCATCACCATGTCGACGCCGTCCACGGCCAGGATCTCTTCGGCTCGTTCCAGCGCCGCCACGGTCTCGAACTGCACGATGACCATGGTGGCGCGGTTCATGACAGGGTAGGATTCCGATGCCGGAAAGGCGCGGTATTCGAGCTGCGGCAGCCCGCCCGCCGCAGAGCGCTCGCCCAGCGGCGCGAATTTGGCGGCCGCGACCACGGCGCGCGCTTCCTCGGCCGAGCCGACGTGGGGCGCGATCACGCCCAGGGCGCCCGCGTCCAGTACCCGCGAGATCCACTCGGGCGTATTGGCCGGCACGCGCACGAACGGGGCGATGTCCAGCGCCAGCGCCGCCATGCAGATCTGCCCCGTGGTGTCCATCGAGAAGCTGTTGTGCTCCATGTCGATGTACAGCGTGTCGAAGCCGGCCGTCTTGGCGATGCGCGCGATTTCTATGCCGCGCGTCAGGCGCACGGTGATGGATGCGACGACTCCGCCGCGGTCGAGCTTGTCGCGTACGTTGTTGCGCAGGATGTCTTGTGCTGATCTAGGCATTTTTTGCTTTCCTCATGCTACCCGGTTGACGATTTCCTTGCCGGCCAGCGCATCCAGAACCTGGGTGGCGACCCGCAGTGAGCTGCGCACCTGCGTGTCGGACGTGCCGCCGGCGGCGTGGGGGGTGGCGACCACGTTGGGCAGGGACAGCAGCGGGTGGTCGGGCGGCGGCGGCTCGACCTCGAACACGTCCAGGCCGGCGCCGAACAAATGGCCGGCCGACAGCGAATCGAACAAAGCCTGTTCGTCGACGATGCCGCCGCGCGAGGCGTTGACGAGCACGGCGTCGCTTTTCATCAGCGCCAGTTCGTCGCGGCCTATCATGTGGCGGGTTTCGTCGGTAAGCGGCACGTGCAGCGTCAGCAGGTCGGCCTGGGTCAGCACTTCGCGCAGGCTGGAGGCGCGCACGTGCGGGGTATCGGCCCAGCGGTCGGCGGGCACATAGGGGTCGTAGGCGATGATGCGGGCGTTGAAGGCGCCGACCCACTTGCGCATCGCCGCCGTACCGATATTGCCCATGCCGACGATGCCCACCGTCTTGTCCGTCATTTCGACGCCCAGGTGGCGCGGCCGTACGATTTCCTCGCCGGCCCGCAGCATGCGGTCGAAGCGCGCCACGCGGCGCGTGACGGCCAGCGCCAGCGCCATGGCCATCTCGGCCACGGCGTCGCTGTTGACCCCCGGGGTGCGGCTGACGGCGATGCCGTGGCGCTTGGCCGCCTCGATGTCTATGGTGTCGTACCCCACCCCTTGCTTGCAGATCAGCTTGACGTGCTTGGCCCGGGCCAGCTGCTCGGCGGTGATGGGCGTCATGCGCACCATCACCGCGTCGGCGTCCTCGGGCCAGTTCTTGATTCGGGGATCCGGCCAGCACATCACTTCGGCGTGTTGCCGCGCCAGTTCGATCCCTGCCTCCTGGAAGGCATCCAGTACGTAGATTTTCATCGTTCCATCCGGTTGCGGCCCGTGCGATGGACGCCGATGCGCCGCCCGAGCCTGTGGGGATTATCAACAGGGGCGGTAATAAGTGGCAAATCGTATTTTATAAGAAGATCATAAGCTTTCTTTATGGTGGGGGCCGCCGCGTCGCATCGGCGCAGACCGGGCTGCCGCGGCGGCGGCAGGCCCGGCAGCGCATGACGAGGAAGCTCAGATAGGCTCGTCCAGCCCGAACTGCACCTGCTCGGCGGCACGCAGCACGGCGCGGGCCTTGGCCTCGGTTTCCAGCCATTCCTTTTCGGGGTCGGAATCGGCGACGATGCCGGCTGCGGCCTGCACGTACAGCATGCCGTCCTTGATGATGCCGGTGCGTATGGCGATGGCCACGTCCATCTCGCCGCCGTAGCTCAGGTAGCCGGCGGCGCCGCCGTAGATGCCGCGGCGCACCGGTTCCAGTTCGTCGATGATTTCCATGGCGCGCACCTTGGGCGCGCCCGTGAGCGTGCCGGCGGGGAAGGCGGCACGCAGCACGTCCATATTGCTCATGTCTGCATTGAGCGTGCCGCTGACGTTGGACACCAGGTGCATCACGTGTGAATAGCGTTCGATCACCATGGTGTCGGTGACCTCGACCGTGCCGGTGCGGGCCACGCGGCCCACGTCGTTGCGCGCCAGGTCGATCAGCATGACGTGCTCGGCGCGTTCTTTCGGGTCGGCCATCAGCTCTTCGGCCAGGCGCGCGTCTTCTTCGGGCGTGGCGCCGCGCTTGCGGGTGCCGGCCAGGGGCCGGATGGTGATCTCGGACTGCCGCTCGCCGTCTTTTTCCACCACGTCCTGGCGCACCAGGATCTCGGGCGAGGAGCCCACCACGTGGAAGTTGTCGAAATTCCAGTAGTACATATAGGGCGAGGGGTTCAGCGAGCGCAGCGAGCGGTACAGCGACAGCGGCGAGTCGCGGTAGGGCTTGGCGATGACCTGGCCGACCTGCACCTGCATCAGGTCGCCGGCGGCGATGTATTCCTTGGCCCGTAGCACCGCGGCAATGTAGTCTTCTTTCTTGAAGTCGCGCCGCGCTTCGGTCTGCATGCTGGCATAGGCGTAGGGGATGACGACCGGGGTGCGCAGCTTTTCGCGCAGGTCTTTCAGGCGCCGCTTGGCTCGCGCATAGCTCTCGGGCTGGCGCGGGTCGGCGTAGACGATGAGGTAGGTGCGCCCGGCCAGGTTGTCGACGATGGCCAGTTCGTCGACGTGCAGCAGCATGATGTCGGGCGTGCCGCCTTCCTGGCCGGCGGGAAACGGCTTGACGGCCGGCCCCAGGCGCGGTTCCATGTGGCGCACCGTGTCGTAGCCGAAGTAGCCGGCCAGCCCGCCGGCGAAGCGCGGCATGCCGGGCCGGATCGCCACCTTGAAGCGCTGCTGGTAGCTTTCGATGAAGGCCAGCGGGTCGCCGCTATGGGTTTCCACGACCTTGCCTTCGTGCAGCACTTCGGTCTGGTCGCCCGTGGAACGGATGACGGTTTTGGCGGGCAGGCCGATGAAGGAATAGCGCCCGAAGCGTTCGCCGCCCACCACCGATTCCAGCAAGCAGGTGTTGCGTCCGCCTTCGGGCCCCGAGTGGGCGAGCTTCAGGTAAATGGCCAGCGGGGTGTCCAGGTCGGCGTAGGTCTCCGCGATCAGGGGGATGCGGTTGTAGCCTTGTGCGGCAAGGGCTTGGAATTCGATTTCTGTCATGGGGTTCTCGTTTGGGGCTGCGTGGGTTTGTTGTTGGCACAAGGCCGGACAGAAACAAAAAAGCCCGGCCTATGAAGGTTCCGGGCTGGGTATCGTCAGGTGTTGCTGTCGGCTCAGGAGTACGCAGTCTCGCTGGCCGGAAAAGGGTTACCGCCGCCCGGTGCACGAACGCCACCAGCGCCAATAGGCGCCGGGAACGGAGTAATAAGTCGTGCTTGCGGGCATGGAATGCAGGTCTTTCTTTGTCGGGCGTGCCGGGCTTGTGTAGCGGTATGGATTGACTGCTGCGGGCGGCCTGTTGCGCCTGGGCGCTGTCAGTGCTCGCCGGCCCAGCGGGCCGCGTCTTCGATGGACGACACTATAGCATCCACATCCAGATCGTGCACACTTGCGCCTTCGTTGTAGCCATACGGTACGGCCAGCACGTGCACGCCCGCGGCGCGCGCCGCCTGAGCGTCATTGAGCGAATCGCCGATGGCCAGGGCCTGTGCGGTTTGCACGCCCAGCAGCTCGCAGGCATGCAGCAGCGGCATCGGGTGTGGCTTTTTTTCTGCGCAAGTATCGCCGCACACGACGTGGTCGAAATACGCATCCAGCCCCTTCATGCGCAGCAGGGGCGGGGTGAACTCGGTGGGCTTGTTGGTGACGATGGCCAGTTTCATGCCTTGCGCGCGCATGGCCTGCAAGCCTTCCACCACGCCGGGATACAGGACGGCCCGGCGGCCGTTGCATGCGTGGTAATGGCGCAGGAACGCGGCCAGCGCCTGCTGGAACCGCGCCTGCGGGTCGGCCCGGCCGGCCTCGGTATCTCTTTCTTGCAGCAAGCGGGCCACCAGATGCGGCGTGCCCTTGCCGACATAGGTCGCGACCTGTTCTTGCGGCAGCTCTTCCAGGCCCAGCTCGGCCAGCATGGCATTGGAGGCATCGGCCAGGTCGGGAATCGTGTTCAGCAGGGTTCCATCCAGATCCAGCAAGGCGGCGGCAAAAGGCATGGCGATCTTGGTTCGTAAGGGATTGCGAGGCGGTTGGGGGCTTGCGGCGCAGGGTCGGCGCGCCAGTTGCGGCAACTGCTTGCTTGGCCTGTCCGGCGGGGCCTGGACGGGGGCGCTTTATGTTCTTTATGTTGTAAGGGACTCTGCCTTCAGTATTTCGGCGCGCATGGCGGCGATGATGCTGGCGTAGTCGGGGTGGCCGAAAATGGCCGAACCGGCCACGAAGGTGTCGGCGCCGGCGGCGCGGATGGAGGCGATATTGTCGATTTTCACGCCGCCGTCGATTTCCAGCGCGATAGGCTGGCCGCCATCTTGTTGCCAGGCATCGATGCGGCGCCGGGCGTGTGCGAGCTTGGTCAGCGCCGAAGGAATGAAGCGCTGCCCGCCGAAGCCGGGGTTGACCGACATCACCAGCACCACATCCAGCTTGTCCATGACATAATCCATCCAGTCCAGCGAGGTGGCCGGGCTGAATACCAGGCCGGCCTTGCAGCCGTGGTCGCGGATCAGCGCCAGGCTGCGGTCGGGGTGGCGCGTGGCCTCGGGGTGGAAGGTGATGATGTCGGCGCCCGCCTCGGCGAATTGCGGGATAATGTCGTCGACCGGCTCCACCATCAGGTGCACGTCTATGGGTGCGGTGGTGTGCGGGCGCAGCGCCGCGCATACGGCCGGGCCGATGCTCAGGTTGGGAACGAAATGGTTGTCCATCACATCGAAATGTATCCAGTCGGCGCCGGCGGCGACGACGTTGCGGACTTCCTCGCCCAGACGGGCGAAGTCGGCCGCCAGGATGCTGGGGGCGATGCGTGTGGTGGTTGCGGTCATGGGCGTAAACTGGCTGGGGCTGGCAAGGCGGGAATGCGTGCGGAACATGTCTATTGTAGTGGGTAGCGTGGCGACGCCCGGCGTAGCGACGCCCGGCGTGGCTACGTGCGGCGATGCCGGGCTTGGCGGGGCCGACCCGATCTGATCTCTACTTTCGGAAGCTGTTCGTGAAACCTTACGATCTGACCGTCACTGTGACGCCTCAATACCTGCCGGATCAATCCGAGCCCGACGAACAGCAGTACGTGTTCGCCTACACGGTGCGCATCACCAATCAGGGCGAACACGCCGCGCAGGTCATCAGCCGCCACTGGATCATCACCGATGGCCGGCAGAACGTGCAAGAAGTGCGCGGCCTGGGGGTAGTGGGCCAGCAGCCCTTGCTGGCTCCGGGCGAAAGCTTCGAATACACCAGCGGCTGCCCGCTGCCTACTCCCATAGGCACGATGCGCGGCGAGTATCACTGCGTGGGCGAGAACGGCGTGCCGTTCGAGGTGCCGATCGGCGAGTTCGTCCTGGCCATGCCGCGCACCCTGCACTGAGCCGCCGCCGTTCCGCAGCGGGTTCTGGTCTCGATGTGCGGCCGCTCGTTTCATCTTTCCCCTTGCATGCCTCATCCATGAAAAGAGTTCTGCTGTCCAGCGTATTGCTTGCCGTACTTGCGGCTTGTAGCACCGTGCCGGTCGAAGAAACCCCGCAGTCGCCGGCCGGCGCCCAGCCAGGCCTGGCCGAGCAGCCCTTGCGGGTGCCCGATCTGTCCGCACTGCCGGCGACCACGCCGCGTCCGCTGGCGGGGCGTTTCCAGGCGGTGGCCTGGTCGGCCGTACCCGGCTGGCATGACGATAATCTGGCCGATGTCTGGAAAGCCTTCATCAATAATTGCAAGGGCTTGATGCGCCCGGTATCGGGCTCGCTCAGCCTGCCCGCCCGCGCCACGCCGCGCGCCTGGCAGCCGGTCTGTGCGGCCGCGGCGAATTCGGGCCTGCAGCCGGGCACGGCCGACAGCGGCGCGGTGCGCCGTTTTCTAGAGAGCCAGCTGCGTCCCTGGCGCCTGCTGGATGCCGCCGGCCGGCCCGCGGCCAACACTGTTACGGGCTATTACGAGCCCCTGGTGCATGCCTCGCGCACGCGCGGCGGCCGCTACCAGTGGCCGCTGTACGCGCCGCCCGACGACCTGCTTACCATAGACCTGGGCGCCGTTTATCCCGAGCTGGCCGGCAAGCGTGTGCGCGGCAAGCTGGTGGGCAAGCGCGTCGTGCCCTACGACACCCGGGCGCAGATCGCCGCCTCGCCCAAGCAGCCGCCGGTCATCGTCTGGGTCGACGACCCCGTCGAGGCTTTCTTCCTGACCGTGCAGGGTTCGGGCCGCGCCTTGCTGCCTTCCGGCCAGACCATACGCCTGGCCTACGCGGATCACAACGGCCGGCCCTATGCCTCTATCGGCAAGTGGCTGGCCGATCATGGACAGCTGACGCTGGCCCAGGCGTCGATGCAGAATATCAAGGCCTGGGCGCGCCAGCATCCGCAGCGCGTGCAGGAAATGCTCAACGCCGACCCGGCCATGGTGTTCTTTCGCGAAGAGGCCATCCATGACCCGCAGCTCGGGCCGCGCGGCTCTTATGGCCTGCCGCTGATCGGCGGCCGGGCCATTGCGGTGGACGCCAGTTTCGTGCCGCTGGGTACGCCGGTCATGCTGGCCACTACCTACCCGGGCACGGCCCAGAAGCTGGATCGCCTGGTGTTTGCCCAGGACACCGGCGCCGCGATCCGCGGCGCGGGCCGGGCGGACTATTATTGGGGTTTCGGTGACGAGGCCGGCGCGCGCGCCGGCCGCATGAAGCAACGCGGAGAAATGTGGCTGCTGTGGCCCAAGCAGGCCGGAGCCCCTACGGCAAGATGAAGCGCGAAACCATAATCGTATGCGGCAGCGGCATCGTGGGTTTGGCCGCGGCGCTCGGCCTGGCCAAGTCCGGGTTCGGCGTCTCGCTGCTGGGGCCGCAGCGCCCCGTGCCGGCGGCGGCGCGCGACGAGTATTGTCCGCGCGTCTATGCCATTTCGCCGGCCAGCCAGCAGTTCCTGGAACGCCTCGGGGTCTGGCCCATGCTCGATGCCGGCCGCGTGACGCCGGTCGAAACCATGGAAGTGCATGGCGACGCCGACGGCCAGGTAACCCTGCATGCCTGGCAGGCCGCGCAGCCCACGCTGGCCTGGATCGTCGAGTCCAGCGAACTCGAGCGCGCGCTGCAGCAGGCGGTGCGCGTATATGGCATAAGCTGGCATGACGATACCCTGCAGGGCCTGCAGGGCGGCGTGCTCGCCACCACCGCGGGGCGCGCGCTGGCCGCCGACTTGTTCGTGGGGGCAGACGGCGCGGCTTCCGCCTTGCGCGAAGCCGCAGGCATCCACAAAGCGGGCAAGCCCTACGGCGACGTCGGCCTGGTGGCCCATCTCGACGCCGAATACCCGCACCAGCACATGGCCATGCAGTGGTTCAACGCTGATGGCGTGCTGGCGCTGCTGCCCTTGCCCGATACCGCCGACGGACACCAGGTTTCCATGGTATGGTCGATGCCGTCGGCGCTTGCGCAAAGCCTGCAAGAGCTGCCGCAGGCGCAGCGCGCCGCGGCACTGGAAGCCCGGCTGCAGGCTGCCAGCGCCGCACGCCTGGGGCGCCTGCGGGTGCGCAGTGCGCTGCTCGGCTTTCCTTTGTTCATGGAGCACAGCGCTATGATTGCGCCTGGCGTGGCGCTGGTGGGCGATGCGGCGCATCGCGTGCATCCGCTGGCCGGCCAGGGCCTGAACCTGGGCTTGGGCGATGTGCGCGCGCTATTGCAGGTGCTGGAAGAAAAAGAGTCTTACCGCGGCGTCGGCGATCTACGGGTTTTGCAGCGCTATCGCCGCATGCGCGCCGAGCCGGTGCTGGCCATGCGGCTGGCCACCGACGGGCTGCACAGCCTCTTTGCCGCGACCTCGTCCCCGTGGGCTTGGGCGCGCAACGCCGGCATGCGCTTGGTTGACAGCGCGCCTTTGGTCAAGCGGTTCTTGATCGCGGGCGCTTCGGATCATTGATATAAATACACAAGCCGCCCCGCAGGCTCGATGCGGGGGCGGCGGCCAGAAGTCAGGAGTGAGGTTTTATGAACAAGCGTTTCATGGCGGGGCTGGCGGCATGGTCGTGTGCCGGTTTGATACTTGCCGGCCAGGCCTGCGCACAGGAGGCCGCCGCTTCGGCACAGGACGCGGCCGCTTCGCTACAGGGCGCCGCCGCTTCGGCTCCGGCTGCTTCCGTGGCCGCGGCCGCTGGCGCAGCGGCCGAGCCAGGCTCCGCGGCGCAGCCTGCCCCGTCGGCGCAGGTTTCCTCGTCGGATCAGGCTTCCTCGTCGGCGCAGGCCGAGCCGGGGCGGCTTGCCATGTCCAGCCCGCCCTCGGACGGCAACGCCGAGTCGATGCCAGGCTCGCAGGGCCAGGGCCAACTCGACGCCATCAAGAAAAGGTTCGAGCAACGCTATCCCGAGATCCAGGCCACTGCCGTCGCCGCTACCCCTTTCCCGGGCTTGTACGAGGTGCAGATCGGCGCCAACCTGGTCTATACCGACGCCAAGGTCGACTATCTGCTGCAGGGCTCGCTCATCGACGCCCAGTCGCGCACCGACCTGACTTCCGCGCGGCTGGCCAAGCTGTCGGAAGTGGCGTTCGACACGCTGCCGCTGAACCTGGCCGTCAAGCAGGTGCGCGGCAATGGCGCGCGCAAGATGGCGGTCTTCGAAGACCCCAATTGCGGGTTCTGCAAGCGCCTGCACCATACGCTCGAAAGCGTGGACAATGTCACCGTCTACACCTTCCTGTTTCCCATCCTGACGCCCGACTCGGTGGTCAAGGCCCGCGACGTCTGGTGCGCGAAGGATCCGGCCGCGGTCTGGAAGTCGTGGATGGTCGACGGCAAGAAGCCGCCCAGCGCCCAGTGCGATACGCCCGTCGAGCAGGTGCTGGCCCTGGGCAGGAAGCTCATGGTGCAGGGCACTCCGGCCATCATATTCTCTGACGGCACTCGCGTGAGTGGCGCCTTGCCGCTCAGAGAGCTGCAGCAAAAGCTTGCCAGCCTGAAATAAGGGCTTGAATGAAGGCGGCGGGCCGGCCCCGCGGGCTGAAGTGACAGCCGGGCGCGCCGCCATGCGGCGTTATTGCCTGCAGGGCTGCGCAAGCCGCGCCCCGGGTACCCGCGCAATTGCCCGTCTTGCGATGTTGTTATTCGCTCCAGGCGCGAGCGGATTCTTTATATTGGAAGGCTCGTCCTGAGCCGGCCATGCCGGTTTCCCACGCCGCTGGCGCAGGCCCTGGCCGCGGTTTCGATCCTTTGAAGGAGCACTCTCATGCCAGTAGAAAAAGTACTGTATCGCGCCAATGCCACCGCGACGGGAGGCCGCGACGGCCGCGGCGTCACGTCCGACGGCGTCCTCGACGTCACACTCGCCACCCCGAGTGAATTGGGCGGAGCCGGCGGCAAGGGCACCAATCCGGAACAACTGTTCGCCGTAGGCTATTCGGCTTGCTTTCTGGGCGCCATGAAATTCGTGGCCCAGCGCGACAAGCTCAGCATTCCGGCCGACGTATCGGTCAACGGCATCGTCGGCATCGGGCCGATCCCTACGGGCTTCGGCATCGAGGTCGAGCTGCGCATCTCGCTGCCCGGCCTGCCCCGCGACCAGGCCCAGGTACTGGTCGACAGGGCGCACATCGTCTGCCCGTATTCCAACGCCACCCGCGGCAATATCAACGTGACCCTCACCCTGGTCTAGCGCCGCCGCGCTGCCGGTCGCGCCGGCTTCGGGTATACACTGCGCCTTGCGCCGAAGGCTGCCTGCGCATGGCGCTGACGCGGCGTTTCGCAACCCACCATGGAGCCCTCTGATGAAAATAGCGATACTTGACGACTACCTGCGTACCGCCCGCCAGGCGGCCGACTGGGACTCTCTGGGGGCGGACGCCGCAATCACCTTATTCCACGAGCCGCTGCCCGCCGCCCCCGATCAACGCGCGGCGGCGCTGGCCGGCTTCGACGTCATCGTCGCCATGCGCGAGCGCACGCCGTTTCCGGCAGACTTGCTGCGGCGCCTGCCCGACCTGCGGCTGCTGATAACGACCGGCATGCGCAACCGCGGCATCGACATGCAGGCTTGCGCCGCGCAGGGCGTGCTGGTGTGCGGCGCGCCAGGCAGCAAGCTGGCGGCGCACGCCACCGCGGAACTGGCCTGGGCCCATATTCTGGGGCTGTTCAAGAACCTCGCGGCCGAAGACCGCGCGATGCATGCGGGGGCGTGGCAGACGCAGATGCCGCGCATACTTGCCGGCAAGACCCTGGGCATCGTCGGCCTGGGCAAGCTGGGCCAGGCCGCGGCGGCGGTGGGCAAGGCTTTCGGGATGGAAATCCTGGCCTACAGCCCGCACCTTACCGACGAGCGGGCCGCCGCGGGCGGCGCGCGCCGCGTAGACAAAGAAACCTTGTTCGCGCAGTCCGATGTGATCAGCATGCACCTGATTCTGTCCGACAGCACGCGCGGGCTGGCCAGCGCCGAGCTGCTGCGGTCGATGAAGCCGGACGCATGCTTCGTGAACACCTCGCGCGCCGGCCTGGTAGACATGGACGCCCTGTACGATGTGTTGCGCCAGAAGCGCATCGGCGGCGCGGGCCTGGATGTCTTTCCCGACGAACCCCTGCCCGCCGACGACAGGCTGCGCAGCCTGGACAATGTGCTGCTCACCCCGCACCTGGGCTACGTCAGTGCCGAGAACTTCCAGGCCTTCTACCGCAGCGCTGTCCAGGCCATTGCCGCCTGGGCCGGCGGCGCACCGGTCAACTCGCTGAACTGAAGGCCCGTCCGGGCCAAGTTCGGCCGGACTCGAAGCCGCGGCCGGCCACCGGTCGTGCCGCATCCCCTGCAGGGGATGCGGCACGACCGCTTTATGTCGCCGAGTTTTCATACACCCCTCTGAGAGCCGTGGGCGGAATCGGGGCGCCCGCCGACGTTTGCGCCGCCGTGGCGGCTCGTGGGCCTACGCCGGATCTACGTCGGGTTTGACACCAGGTTTTCCCTCAAATTAGAATGAAAACGATAATCAATATCTTTCTATTCCAGGGAAAAAATGGCGTCGCAAGAGATCCACGCCGCGTCTGAGCCTGTTTTAAGGCCAGTGGCAGCCTGCCGGGGTTGCCCGTGACCGCCGCCACTACACTGAAAACCTGGTATTGGCTGCACAAATGGAGCAGCCTGGTATGCACGGTGTTTCTACTGGTGATCTGTGTCACCGGCCTGCCTCTGGTGTTTCATGACGAGATCGACCAATGGCTCGACAATGGCAAGCCCTATGCCGTGGCGCCGGCCGATGCGCCCACGGCAAGTGTCGATCCCATGGTGGCCAAGGCCCACGCGCTGTATCCGGGGCAGGTGATCACTTTCGTGTTCGCCGATGACGAACAGCCGCAGGTGCTGGTGGGCATGGCGCCTTCGTTCGCCACGGCCACCACCGACAGCCATACGCTGAAGTTCGACGCGCATACCGGCGAGCTGCTCAATGACGGCCCGCCGGGCGAACGCTATACCTTCATGGGCATCATGCTGGCCCTGCACATGGATCTGTATGCGGGTTTGCCGGGCGAGCTGTTCCTGGGCTTCATGGGCCTGTTGTTCGTCATCGCCATCGTGTCCGGCGTGATGCTGTATGGCCCTTTCATGAAGAAACTGGCCTTCGGCACGGTGCGTGCCGGCCGTTCGCGGCGCTTGAAATGGCTGGATCTGCATAATCTGCTGGGGGCGGTCACGCTGGGCTGGGGGCTTGTGGTGGGCGTGACGGGCGTCATCAACGAGCTGTCGACGCCCATGTTCACCTACTGGCAGAAAACCGACGTCGCCCAACTGCTGGCGGCCTACAAGCATGCCGAGCCGCCCGCCGTGCTCACCTCGGCGCAGGAGGCGCGCGAAGCCGCGATGCGCGCATTGCCCGGGCAAAGCTTCGTCAGCTTGTCCTTTCCGGGCAACCCGTTCGGCGTGCCGCATCACTACATTGTCTGGGCCAAGGGGTCGACGCCGCTGCGCTCGCACCTGTTCACCGCCGCCCTGGTCGATGCCGGCACCGGCCAGCTGACCGCGGTGGCGAGCCCGCCCTGGTATCTCTCCGCGCTTGAATTGTCGCGACCGCTGCACTTCGGCGATTATGGCGGCATGCCGCTGAAAATAATCTGGGCCTTGCTGGATCTGCTTACCGTCGTCGTGCTTGGCAGCGGCCTGTATCTTTGGTTTGCGCGGCGCCGCGCCACCGACGCACGCATCGCAGCCTTGGCTCGCCAGGCCTCTCTCGTGGCCTCGCTGCCGGCCAGGGCCTCATGACTCGGGCCGAATTCACATGAATACGACAATGCGTACCGCTTTCCTGCGTGTCTGGGGCGCCCCATTGCTGATTGCCGTCCTGACCCTGTTCGGCCTGCTGGCCGCTTTGTTGGGCACGGGTGCCTGGCACTGGATGGCGTGGGCGGCGCTGGCCGTGCCTGTAGCCGTGGGTCTGCGTTTCTGGGCCGCACCGCGTGGATGAGCCAGCGCACGGCACAGCCCCTGTGGACTGCATTCATTTCAGTGCGGCCGGATCCGTGCCAGCAAGGCCAGTGCGCCCAGGCTGCAGACCGCGGCGGCCATGAATGCTTCTTCATACTGCCCCGTGGCCGACACGTATGCCGCGAAGACGGCGGGCGCCACGGTGTTGGCCAGGTAGACATGCAAGGTAGAGCCGGCCGCGGCTTCGCTGACTTTGTCCGGCGGCGCGCGGCGCGCCATCTCGGCGATCTGTACCCCGTTCCAGCCCGCCGCCGTGGCGCCCGCGCCCGCCGCCAGCAGGCTCAGCACCCATAGCGGCCAGGCCTGGGTGCTCAGAGCCAGCAGCGCCGTGGTGGCGGCCGACCCGACGGAGGTCAGCGACAAGGCCACGCGCGCGGAGCCGATGCGGTCGGCCAGCCAGCCGAATACAATGCGGCCGGCCACGCCGGCGGCCTGCATGATGGCAAACACCAAGCCGGCCATGCTAAGCGTAAAGTCGAGCCGGTCGACCAGATAGGCCACGGTGAAAGTAAACCAGCAGCTTTGCGTGGCCGAAAGCAGCCCGCCTACCGCCGCCAGCCTGCGCGTATCGTGCCCTTCGCGCAGCGCGCGGATCGGGGTCAGGATATTGTGTAGCGACAGCGCGCCGAGCCAGGACTGAGCCGACCTCGCAGGGGTATCTACGTCGCGGCCGAGCCGCCAGGTCAGGGCCACCATGCCGAACGCCAGCAGGGCGGCAGCCAGCAGCGCGACGCGCCATCCGGCCGATTCCGCCAGCAGCGGTATTGTCAGCCCGGCGATCACGCCGCCCAGCGGCACGCCGGCCTGCTTGATCGAGAACACCAGGTTGCGGATGGATGGGGGGCTGTAGCGTTGCAGGATCTCGCTGCCGGCGGGGCTGGACACCCCGTAGCCCGCGCCGATGATGAAGCTGGCCACCGCCGCCAGCGCCACTATCGGCGAAAAAAACAGCGCCATGCTGATGGTGCCCATGAGTACGCCCCATTGCACGCTGCGGATGTTGCCGATGCGGTGTATGAAGCCGGTGCCCACCATCAGGAAGAACAGCGAACCCGCGGTATTGATGGCGGCGAGATAGCCGACCCAGCCGTTGTTCCAGCCGAAATCCTGTATCAACGAAGGCGAGACGATGGGGATGAGGCGCGACAGGAACGAGGCCGCGGTCTGCAGTACCAGAATCGCCGCGACGGGAGCGATCCAGGCCGGGATGTCTCTTTTCACTGGTTGGCGGATTTGTATGCGTGAACAGGCAATATCAGGCTCAAGCATACCTGATAGGCGCGGCGCCCAGAGGGCGTGCCCAGGCCTTCTTGAAATTTTCCTTACATAGTGTTGAAAATATTGATGATAATGGTTATCATTGTCATATATATTTAAGAAGCCAAAAAAAGGGAAATGATGGTGTTCGATCCAGCCCGCGAACGCGCTGCGCGTTCGGTCGTGGGCGTGCGTGGTATTTGCGGCGGCATGGTGCGCCGTATGCCTGCCGGTTTGCCGCGATCCTGGCCAATCCTTCGCACTAGGGCCGGTTGCCCGCCAGTGCAGTTCTCCATTCTGCGTCAACCGGCCCTGGGATCGTAGCCGTGCTCGTGGAAATACCCGAAGTCTTCAGTGCGCAAGAAGCACAGGCCATGCGCGGCCAGCTCGAACAGGCCGGCTGGGTCGACGGCCGGGTCACGGCGGGCCATCGCTCGGCCCTGGTCAAGCACAATCGGCAGCTGCCGGAAGACCACCCGCTGGCGCGCGAGCTGGGGGCGCGCATCATAGAGCGCCTGAGCTCGAACAATATCTTCATGTCCGCGGCGCTGCCCGAGAAAATCTTCCCGCCGCTGTTCAATTGCTACGAGGGTGGAGAATCCTTCGGCTACCACATCGACAATGCCGTCCGTCCCATCAAGGGGGCGCCCGGTCGCGTGCGCACCGATCTTTCCATGACGCTGTTCCTGTCCGAGCCCGGCGACTACGACGGTGGCGAGCTGGTGGTGCTCGACACCTACGGCACCCGGGAAATCAAGTTGCGCGCCGGCAGCGCCGTACTGTATCCGGGCACCAGCCTGCACAAGGTCAATCCGGTCACCCGCGGCGCGCGCGTCAGCTCGTTCTTCTGGATCCAGAGCCTGGTGCGCGAAGACAGCGAACGCGCCTTGCTGCTGCAGCTCGACGTTGCCATCCAGCGCCTGCTGCGCGATGTGCCCGAACACGGATCGCTGGAAGAGCTGACCGGCGTCTACCACAACCTGCTGCGCAAATGGGCGCAGTTGTGACGCCTGTCCGGGCCCGGGCCCGGACAGGCTCTTCGGCAAAGGTGTGCGAGGGCGGCCCCCGGGCCGCCGGGCGCCCGGATACGGCCGGCGCGCCGCGCACCATGGCCGGAATCGACCCGCCGCAGTGAACAGCATACGGCGCGTCTCTTTGCTTTGGAGACGTGCGGACGGCCTTGCGCATCGACGCGGGGCCGCGGGGAAACTTTATTACGCAAACAACGGGAGCAAGCCGAATGTCCGATCAGATACACCCATCTTCCTCACTGCGCGCCTATGGGGCCGGCAGCCTAGCCACGGCGCTGGCCACGCCGGCCCTGTTCATGACCTCGTTCGCGGCCATGGCGCAATCCACCGGCACCGACAGCGTCTCGCAGCTGGCGCCGGTGCAGGTGCAGGGGAACATGCCGCAAGGCTATGACGTCAAGCAGTCCGCGTCGGAGAAGTTCACCGCGCCCCTGCTCGACACCCCCAAGTCGGTGCAAGTCATTCCGCAGGAAGTCATCCAGGATCAGGCGGCCTCGTCCCTGACCGACGTGCTGCGCAATTCGCCGGGTATTACCTTTGGCGCGGGCGAAGGCGGTAACCCGCTGGGCGACCGGCCCTTCATCCGCGGCTACGATGCGCAGTCCAGCACTTATATCGACGGCATGCGCGACATAGGTTCGACTTCGCGCGAAGTCTTCAACCTCGAGCAGGTCGAGGTCGTCAAGGGTTCGGACGGCGCCTACGGCGGGCGCGGCGGCGCGGGCGGCAGCATCAACCTCGTCAGCAAGACCGCCAAGAGCCGCGACTTTACCGACGTCAATCTGGGCCTGGGTACCGACAACTACTATCGCGGCACGATCGACAGCAACTGGAAGCTGTCCGACACTACAGCCTTCCGCTTGAACGCCATGTACCATGACGCCGACGTGGCCGGCCGCGATGCCGTGCACAACAACCGCTGGGGCGTGGCGCCCACCATCACCTTCGGCATGCACACGCCTACGCGTGTCACGCTCAGCTACTATCACTTGCAGGCCGACGATCTTCCCGACAGCGGCATCCCGTATGCCTATCCCAGCAGCAAGGTCAAGGCCGACGGCAGCTACATGGGCATTACCAAAACCGGCCCGGCCGACGTCGACCGCAACAACTTCTACGGCCTGAGCAGCGACTATCGCCGCACCGACAGCGACATGGCCACCGTGCGCGTCGAGCACGACTTTGCCGACAACCTGACGCTGCGCAACACCAGCCGCTACACCTATTCCTCGCAGCGCTACGTCTGGACGCAGCCCGACGACAGCCAGGGCAATGTGCTCAATGGCAAGGTCTGGCGCCGCGCCAATACCCGCGACAGCGACGTCACGTCCCTGGCCAACCAGACCGAGCTGTATGGCAAGTTCAATACCGGCACGCTCAAGCACAGCTTCAACCTCGGGGTCGAAATCTCGCAAGAGAAGAGCAACAAGGACTCCCTGAACGTCAATCGCGGCTCCGGATCCATATGCAACGCCGGCATTGGCGCGGCCTCCGCGTACAACTGCACCAGCCTGTACAACCCCAATCCCAACGACCCGTGGCGCAACACGCTAAACGGCGGCCCGGCGGGGGCTGAAAGCAAGGCCGAGGCCACCACCAAGTCGATCTACGCCTTCGATACGCTCGAGTTCAACAAGCACTGGCAGGCTGGCCTGGGCCTGAGGCTGGACGACTATTCCACCGAGTACACCAACACCCCGGCCAATGGCTCGACGGTCGTGCGCCGCCACGACACGCTCTGGAACTACCAGTTGGGGCTGGTCTACAAGCCGGTGGACAACGGCGCGTTCTACGTCTCGTACGCAACCTCTTCCACGCCCGCCAACGCCACCTTGGGCGAAGGCAGTGAAAGCCAGGGCCTGGTTCCGGGCCGCGGCGGCGTGGGCGTGAACGCCGCCGACATGGCGCCGGAAAAGAACCGTACGTATGAGATCGGCACCAAATGGGATGTGCTGAACAAAAGCGTGAGCCTGACCGCCGCGGTGTTCCGCACCGAGACCGAGAATGCGCGCATCACCCTGCCGGACGGCGATTATGCGATGGCGGGCAAGAAGCACGTGGACGGCCTGGAGCTGGGCGTGTCCGGGGCCATTACGCCGAAGTGGAATGTCTACGGCGGCTATACCTACTTGCGCAGCAAGATCAAGGACGACGGCGTGGCCACCGACGAGGGCAACCGTTTCCCCAACACGCCCGAAAACAGTTTCAGCCTCTGGAGCACCTACAAGGTCATGCCCAAGCTGACGCTGGGCGCCGGGGCCTACTACGTCGACAAGCAATACGGCAACGCGGCCAATACCAACTACATTCCGTCGTACTGGCGCTTCGACGCCATGGCCGGATACCGCTTCAACAAGCGCGTCGCCGTGCAGCTCAACGTGTTCAACATCTTCAACAAGACCTACTACGACAAGGCCTATGCGGCGCACTACGCCAGCATCGCCCCGGGGCGTTCGGCGATCCTGAACGTCAGCCTGTCGTATTGATCAGGCTCCTGGCACTGCCCGGCCTGCCGTAAAAGGCGGGCGCCGGGCAGGGGCTCGCCATCGTGCGATGGCGGGCCGTTTGCCGTATACGCGATACCGCCCTGGCCCGCTTCGGGCCGCGGCGGTTGGTGCCAGCCCGCGCCGGGTTTCGCGGCGGCCGGCCGGGTATCCGGCCGGAACCTCTTGCGCCTGCGGGCAAACGCTTACGCAAGCAGAACATTTATTCACATCCATGGAAAGCATCAGTACACGCCAATTCAACCAGGCCAGCGCCGAGGATTTCGCCCGCATCCTGGCTGGCCCCGCGCACGAGGCGTTGCCCTGGCTGTCGACCGCGGCCGAGCATGGCGTGGCCGAGGCGCAGTTTCATTACGGGCTATGGCTGCTGCAGGGCAAGGGTACGCCGCGCGACCCCGCCGAGGCGGTGCAGTGGCTGCGCAAGGCCGCCGATGCCGACCATGTACCGGCCATGAATCTGCTGGGGCGCTGCTACGAGAACGCCTGGGGCATCGCGCACGACATGATGCTGGCGACGTATTGGTTTCGCCGCGCCGCCGAGCGCGGCCTGGACTGGGGCATGTACAACTACGCCACCTCGCTGGCGCTGGGGCGCGGCGTGAAAACCGACCGCGCCCAGGCCTTGCAGTGGTTCCGCCAGGCGGCCGACGCCGGGCACATAAAGTCCCTGAACATGCTTGGCGGTTTTTACGAGGACGGCTGGGAAGTCGAGGCCGACCCGAACGCGGCATTCGATTACTATCGCCGTGCGGCCGAGGGCGGCGATTTCCGCGGCCAGTTCAACTACGCCCGCCTGCTGGCGGCGCGCGGCCACGTGGACTTGGCGGTGCAATGGATGCGGCGCGTGCCCGAGACCGCGACTGCCGCCTTCTGGGCCAAGGCCTGTGAATTCCTGGCCACGATGCCGCAGCCGGAATTACGGGAACTGGCGCTTGCTGCGCCCGACTCCAGCACACATATCGGCCAGGCGGACGTCCGGTAAGCTGCGCTCATTTCCTCAATGGCAGCGCTGTCTTGTACGACACCTGCTTCAGCGCGAAGCTGGAGCGGATCTTGTCGATGCCCGGAATGGACGTCAGGTGTTCCAGAATGAAGTGCTCGAGCGCGGCGATGTCCACTACGGCAACGCGTATCAGATAGTCTTCGTTGCCGGTCATCAGATAGCACTCCATGACCTCGTCGTGTTCGGCGATGCGCCGCTCGAAATCGGCCAGCGCCTGCCTGTCCTGCGACTTCAGGCTGATGGAGATGAAGACGTTCAGCCCCAGCCCCAGTGCGGCCGCGTCGGCCAACGCCACGTAGCGCGTGATGATGCCCGCGGCCTCCAGGGCCTTGACCCGCGCCAGGCACGGCGATGCAGACAGGTGGATGCGGCGGGCAAGCTCGACATTGCTCAGCGAGGCATCGCGCTGCAGTTCGTCCAGTATCCTCAAATCGATAGTGTCCAGCTTCATATTCTTTGAATTGGATTGTTTGCAGTATTTTATGCTGCATAAGCCGTAGTTTGCCAATCATTTCAGAGCCAAATATGCCTGCGGCGCGCGCAAAATAAACGCTACGCGCATCAGGGAGCGTCGCTGGGGCTTGTCGTGAGTCCGGCCCCGCTCCGCGCCGGAGGCCGTGCGGCCGCCCGACCGGGGCGGCTGCCTCGGCAGGGCCGGGGGTACCAGCTCCCCGGGTGCCTCCGGCAGTGCGCGGCAAGCCCATTGTGTCTCTCTTCCCGGTGACCCTGCCATGCTCATGAACCTGTCCGGCCGCGACCAGGCCGCCCTGGATATCGATCCCGAAGAAACCGTTGAATGGCGCGAGGCCTTCGAGGCGCTGCTCGCCTCCTGGGGCCCGGCGCGCGGGGTCTTCATCCTGCAAGAGCTGCATCGCATGGCCCACGATGCGCGCCTGGCCTGGACTCCCGGCGGCGAGACTGCGTGCGTCAATACGATCGCCGCCGAAGACGAGCCCGATTTTCCGGGCGACCTGGATCTGGAGCAGCGGCTGGCCGCCATCATGCGTTGGAACGCGGTGGCCATGGTCATGCGCGCCAACGCAGCCTACGGCGAACTGGGCGGCCACATCGCCAGCTATGCCAGCGCGGCGGATCTGTTCGAGGTGGGTTTCAATCATTTCTTCCGGGCGTCGGATGCCGCCGGCGCGGGGCGCGGCGATCTCGTTTTATTCCAGCCCCACAGCGCGCCCGGCGTCTACGCTCGTGCTTTTCTCGAGGGGCGCCTGGAACAGGCGGATCTGGCCCACTACCGGCAGGAGTTGCGCGGGCCCAGAGAGGGCGCGCGAGGCCTGTCCAGCTATCCCCATCCCTATCTCATGCCGGACTTCTGGCAGTTCCCGACCGGCTCCATGGGCATCGGGCCCATCAGTTCCATCTACCAGGCGCGCTTCATGCGCTACCTGACGCATCGCAATTTGCTGGACTGCTCCGGCCGCAAGGTCTGGGGCGTGTTCGGCGACGGCGAGATGGACGAGCCGGAATCCATGAGCGCATTGACGCTGGCGGCGCGCGAGGGCCTGGACAACCTCGTCTGGGTGGTGAACTGCAACCTGCAGCGCCTGGACGGGCCGGTGCGCGGCAATGGCCAGGTCATCGGCGAGCTCGAGAAGCTGTTCCGCGGCGCCGGCTGGAATGTCATCAAGGTATTGTGGGGCAGCGACTGGGACGGGCTGTTCGCCCGGGATCTGGGCGGCGCGCTGGTGCGGGCGCTGTCGGAAACCGTCGACGGCCAGATGCAGACCTTCGCGGCCAACGACGGGCGCTACAACCGCGAGAATTTCTTCGGCCGCGACGAGGCACTGGCGCGCCTGGTGCAGGGCCTGACCGATGCGCAAATCGACCAGTTGCGGCGCGGCGGCCACGATCTGGTGAAGATCCATGCCGCTTATGCGGCCGCGCAGCGCCACCGCGGCCAGCCCACGGTCATCCTGGCGCATACCAAGAAAGGCTATGGCATGGGCAGCGCCGGCCAGGGGCGCATGACGACCCATTCGCACAAGAAATTCGACGAGCACGACCTGCTGGCCTTTCGCGACCGCTTCGGCCTGCCGCTGGACGACGAACAGGTGCGGCGCCTGGACTTCTACAAGCCTGCCGAAGACAGCCCGGAAATGCGCTACCTGCAGGCGCGCCGCCAGGAACTCGGCGGCTACCTGCCGGCGCGCCGCACCGACGCCGGCCGCGTGGGCATCCCCGATATCTACGGCTATGCGCGCTTCGCGCTCGAGTCCGACGGCCGACCCATGTCCACGACCATGGCCTTCGTGCGCATGCTGGGCGGCCTGCTGAAGGACGCGGCGCTGGGGCCGCGCATCGTGCCCATTGTCGCCGACGAGGCGCGTACCTTCGGCATGGCCAACCTGTTCAAGCAGGTGGGCATCTATTCCAGTGTCGGTCAGCGCTACGAACCCGAAGACATCGGCTCGATACTCAGCTACCGCGAGGCGCGCGACGGGCAGATTCTGGAAGAGGGCATCAGCGAGGCGGGCGCGATTTCCAGCTGGGTGGCCGCCGCCACCAGCTACAGCGTGCACGGGCTGGCCATGCTGCCGTTCTATATCTACTACTCCATGTTCGGCTTCCAGCGCGTCGGCGACCTGATCTGGGCGGCGGCGGATCAGCGGCCGCGCGGCTTTCTGGTCGGCGCCACCTCGGGGCGCAGCACCCTGGCGGGCGAGGGCCTGCAGCACCAGGACGGCAGCAGCCATCTGTATGCGGCGACCATACCCAATTGCCGCGCCTACGACCCCGCCTACGCCTGCGAGCTGGCGGTGATCGTCGATCGCGGCATGCGCGAAATGATGGACGAACAGCAGGATGTTTTCTACTACATCACGGTCATGAACGAAAACTACGCGCAGCCGGCTCTGGCCGAGGGCGCCGCCGACCAGATCCTGCGTGGCGGCTATCGCCACGCGAGCTTCGACGCCGAGGCGGTAGAGGCCGCGGTGCCCGGCGACGGCAAAGCCGCCGCGCCCGGGGCGCCGGCCCCGCGCGTGACGCTGCTGGGCTCCGGCGCCATTCTTCCCGAGGTGCTCAAGGCCGCGCAGGCGCTGGCGCGGCAGGGTATTGCCAGCGATGTCCTGAGCATTACGAGCTGGAGCGAGCTGGCGCGCGAAGGGCGGCGCGGCGCGCAGGCCTTGCTGCACGGCGCCGAGGCCGCCGATGCGCCCCACATCACGCGCTTGCTGGAACAATGCGCCGGCCCCATCGTCGCCGCTACCGACTATGTTCATGCCGTGCCCGAATCCATCCGCGCCTATGTGCCGCAAGGGCGGCGCTACATCACGCTGGGCACGGACGGCTTCGGGCGCAGCGACACGCGGGCCGAGCTGCGCCGCCATTTCGGCATCGACGCGCAATCCATCGCCGCGGCGGCGCTTGCGGGCTTGCGGCAGCCGCGCTAGATGCCTGCCCGTTGCGTATATCGGACGCACATCGGGTGTCATGCATTTAATGCATAGCCAGGTATGCATTAATAGTGTTATAGTAATACGTTGCCAGCAAGGCGGGTTTTTATAGGCTGCCTTCCTGGTTCTAGTGTTGTTCTCCCTCCTACGCCAGATCTTTCGACGGCCTTGGCAGGCCGCATTTTCTGGCTGCCCCTCGTTCGCAGCGCATGTCTCTGCGAACCAGCCGCTGGACAGAGTTCACCTGTCGCAGGCGCCTGGCGCACCGTCCAGGCCATTCAGCCGAGTACGCCCTCCTTTCCGCGAGGCCGGGCGCTTTGCCTGGGCCGGGATCCCGGCCATATGCGGGCATGCTTCAAGCGCCGCGGCAGTTCCATGTTTGGCTTTCATCATTCAGGAGTAATTCATTTGGCTAAAGAAGAGCTTATTGAAATGCGTGGCGTCGTCGACGAAGTCCTGCCCGATTCGCGTTTTCGCGTGACGCTGCAAAATGGCCATGAACTGATCGCCTATACGGGCGGCAAAATGCGCAAGCACCATATCCGCATCCTGGCCGGTGACGACGTGTCGCTGGAGCTTTCCCCCTACGATCTGACGAAGGGTCGTATTACGTTCCGCCATCTCAAGGAACGCGGCCCCATGCCGGCGTCTCGCCCCGCACGCCGCTGATTCCCGCGGCCTGGCCCGCCGAATGGCGGCAAGCCTGCGGCCCGCGCGATAGCCTTAAGGCAATCGCGGCGATAAACAGAATAAATTGGCTGTTTCAATTACAGAGCGTTACCGTGACAGCTCCTGTTACCTATAGCAAGGAGAAAAGCCATGTCTGAAATTCTCGGGCCTCAGCGGCTCGGCCCTCTGACCCCGCTGGTCGGCGATTGGGAAGGCAACGCCGGTATCGACCTGTCCTACCACAACGACGACGACATTACCGGCCAGACCACATACTTCGAAAAGGCCTCGTTCACGCCCATCCCCAAACAAGAGAATGGCCAGCAGAAGCTGGAAGGTCTCAAATACTCGATGGTGGCATGGCGCCACGGCGAAGAGGCGATGATCCCCTTCCATGACGAAGTGGGCTTCCTGCTATGGGACAAGGCCGAGAATCAGGTGATACGTACCGTGGTGTTCGGCCGCGGCATTGCGATCCAGGCCGGCTCCACCTGTCAGCCGCGCGACAAGGTAATCCATTTCAAGGCCGACCCGGGCGACCCCTGTTATGGCATCTTGCAGAACAAGTATCTGCTGCGCCGCGCCGAACTGCAGGGTTTTACCAGCACGTTCACTTTCAACGAAGACGGCACGTTCACCCACGAGTCGGATCTGATCCTGAAGCTCGCCGCTACGGGCGAAGTCATGCATCACACCGACAAAAACACGATGCACCGCGTCAAGCGCATTCACCCCAGCGCGGAAATCGCCTAAGCGCATTGCTTCCAAGCTCGTCTCGGCGGCGGGAAACTATAGGCCGGCTCTTGCGCCGCGTGGTGCCACACCGCCGGCGTGCCGGACTCCCGCGCACGGGTGGCAATGCCGCTTCGGCATCGCACTAGGCGACGTTTTCATCTGTCCCGCGCCCGTCCGCCCACGGTCGCGGCCAGGCTGGCGACAAAGGCGCCGAGCAACAGCGAGGCGAACGCCCACAATGAGAAGGATGCCGCGGCCTTGCGGGCGGCGTCTGCCGCCGCGCGCGTCTTTTGTTCGGCTTGTTGGGCGGTCTGCCGGGCCTGGTCGCTGACTTGCGCGAGCCGCTGCTCGGCGGCGGCCTGATCCATGCCGGTACGCTGCGCGATCAGCTTGACCAGATAGGGGCGATCCTGTTGCGACACTTGGCCCTGTGTTCCACCATGCGCCAGAATCATGGAAACCTGTTGGCGCGCGTCGCCGTCATTGGCCATCCGGGATGGATCATTGGGCCGCAGCAGCACATCGGTGTAGTAGTCCAGCGCGGACGTGCGCACTCCTGCTTGCGGGAGCTGGCTGGCAAGCGCCGTGGCGGCGTCCGCCCCGGCCGTGGCGCCGGCCTTGGCCGTGCCCGAAACGACCGATGCCACCGTGGATCCCAGCAAGGCCAGGCCGACCACGGCGCTCAGTGCCCAGACGAGAAAGCCATGCGCGGTGTCGCGAAAATAGATTTCGTCGGTTGCCGCGTCGATCCACCGCGTACGCAGCCTGCCCGCTACATAGCCGGCGATTCCATATGCAATGATCTGAGTGACCAGCAGCCAAATGATGGAGCCGGCGGCGAGGGCCGATTCCGAGATGCCTTCGTGGCGCCAGGGGGACATGGAAAGAAAGCCGAGCCCGGTGCCGCCGGCGAGCAGCATGGCCGACACCGCGGCCGCGATAACTGCGCCGGCGATGACCGCGCCCCAGGATACGGCCGAACGCGTCGAGGCCGCGGCGGTCGTGGGGGCATCGGGATAGCGTGTCGAAGTCTGGGTATTCTGGGTCTGCATGACAGCTCCTTGAGTCTGGACTCGCGTCGCGTGACTGCACGGCTTGTCGCGACGCATGGCGGCGAGTGGATCGTGCGCGCTCGCGTCTCATTCCGTTTCTAAATTGATCTGGAAACGGAAGCACATATGGCCGGCAGATCAGTGCCAGAACAAGGCGAGCAGGATGATGATGGGTATGGGTACGCCCAGCAGCCACAAGAGAATGGATCGCATCAGGCCTCCGTATGTGTTGAATGCACTATAGGAGGCGTGGCGTGCGCGCGGAAGCGAAGAAAATACCAGTTCATCTGGTACGGATTCACCGTTACCAGAGGTATCGTCGTCGGGCGCCGACGCCGCGCGGCCCGCGATTCGGCGCGCCGATACGGGGCGGAATCGGGGGGATGGAGCGGAAATCAGGGCGGCTGAGCCCCGCCTCAAAGTTGTCTGAGCCTGTTGGTTTTCCCGTGAACCGAAACCAGCCGTGCTCGCGGCCTGTTGTGCGCCACGCCATGGCGGTGCATAGTATTCTGCCCGTGTCGGCAAAGAACAAGGTTCGTCCATGGACGCTGAAAATAATTACCAAGTCCGCACCATGCTTCGCGGCGAGCTCGATACCGCGCTGCAATGGGCCGCGCGCGAAGGCTGGAATCCCGGGCTGCACGATGCCCATTGTTTTTACGCGGCCGACCCGCAGGGTTTTCTGGTAGGCCTGCTCGACGGCGTGCCCATCGCTTCCATTTCGGTCGTGCGCTATGGGTCGGACTACGGATTCCTGGGGCTGTATATCGTGGCTCCCGAGCATCGCGGCAAGGGCTACGGCTGGGCGCTGTGGCAGGCCGGGCTGGAACGCCTGGGCCAGCGGGCTGTCGGCCTGGATGGCGTGCTGGCCCAGCAGGGCAATTACCGCCGTTCGGGCTTTGTGCTGGAACATCGCAACATCCGCTACGCGACGGCCGGCTCGGCGCCTCACGGCTCTCCCGATGCCGCGGAGCATTCCGGGTTGGTGGATTTGCGCGGTCTCGCAGCAGCCCAGGTGCGGGACTATGATCGGCCGTTCTTCCCCGCGGGGCGCGATACGTTTCTGCAGGCCTGGCTGCATGCGCCCGGGCATCACGCGCTGGGAATGATGGGCGGCGATCGGCTCGCCGCCTATGGCGTCATCCGCCCATGCCTGTCGGGCTACAAGATCGGCCCCCTGTTTGCCGACCGGGCCGAACAGGCGCAGACCGTGCTGCAGGCCCTGGTGGCCCGCGTTCCGGCCGGCAGCCCGGTGTTTCTCGATGTGCCGGAAACCAACGCCGCTGCCGTGCAGTTGGCGTGCAGCCTTGGCATGGCGCCCATGTTCGAGACTGCGCGCATGTACAAGGGCACGCCGGCTCTGCCCGATATGGGGCGCACGTTCGGCATTACCTCGTTCGAGCTGGGTTGAGCGCCTGCCGGCTAGAGGCCTTGAATCACTTCGGGCGCTGCCTGGATGGCCGCGCGGCGGTGGTAGAAGTCCAGTGCCCGCAACCCGCCCAGCTCGCTGCCGCCGCCGGCGCGCCCGGGCCCGCCGTGCTGCGATTGCGGCATGACGTTGCCGTGGCCGGTATGGGCCTTGGCCACGGCCGGGCTGATGACGTGCACCCGCCCATGGCTGGCGGCCAGATCCAGCGCCGCGCCGGCCAAAGCCTGGGCGTCGTCGCCATAAAGCGAGGTGACCAGCGAGCCCTGGCCGCGATGCGCGAGCGCCAGGCCGTGGGCCAGGTCGCGATAGGGCAGCAGCGTGGCCACGGGGCCGAAGACCTCTACGTCATGCACCAGCGCCGCGGCGTCGGCGTCTTTGGCTCCGAACAGCACTGGCCGGGCGCAGGCGGCGACCGCGCCATCGGCATCGACCAGCGCCTGTGCCCGGCCGTCGTACAGGATTTGCGCCGCCTGCTGCAGCCGGGCGACGCCTTGCCGTACATTTTCGTATTGTTCGCGGCTGACCAGCGAGCCCATGCGCACGCCTTCGTTGCGCGGGTTGCCTACGGTGACCTTGGCCAGCGACGCGCCTATGGCCTGGGCCACGTCGTCGTAAAGCTCCTGCGGCACCAGGATGCGGCGGATGGCCGTGCATTTCTGGCCCGACTTGACGGTCATTTCGCGCACCGCTTCGCGCACCAGCAGGCTCGCGGCTTCGCTGTCTGCCGCA
This sequence comes from Candidimonas nitroreducens, assembly GCF_002209565.1. GTDB lineage: Bacteria > Pseudomonadota > Gammaproteobacteria > Burkholderiales > Burkholderiaceae_B > Candidimonas > Candidimonas nitroreducens. The sequence continues at coordinate 326,166 of NZ_NJIH01000007.1, read as the reverse complement.
TAGCCGGGCATCAGCAACGCGCTGTTGATGCTGTCGGCCTCGATATTGGCGCGCACCGAATGGCGCGTGACGGCGGCGCTGGCGCGAATCACCGCCGCGGTTGCCGCCGAACCCGTGAACGACACCGCGTCCATGGGCTGCAATTGATCCATCAAGCCGGCCGAGTTGCCGCAGATGACGGACAGCGCGCCCGCCGGCAGCACGCCGGCATCGATCACGTCCTTGACCATGCGCTGGGTCAGCCAGGCCGTGGCCGTGGCGGGTTTGGCGATGACGGGAACCCCCGACAGCAGTGCCGGCGCCGCCTTTTCCCATAGGCCCCACGATGGAAAGTTGAACGCATTGATGAACAGCGCCACGCCGCGCGTGGATACTTGCACGTGTTGCGACTGGAATACGCCATCCTTGGCCAGCGACACCGCGGCGCCGTCGGCCAGATGGCGCACATCGCCGAGTGCCGCGCCCCATTTCGCGTATTGGCCTACGGTATAGATGGCGCCGTCGACGTCCACGGCCGTGTCGTTTTTCACCGTGCCCGAGTTGGCCGTGGAGATTTCGTAGTACGCGGCGCGATTGGCTTGCAGCACATTGACGACATCGGCAAGCAGCTTGGCGCGCTGCGCGTAAGTCAGGGCGCGCAGAGCCGCGCCGCCCACGTCGCGGGCATAGGTGAATGCGGCGGGCAGATCGACGCCGGTAGCGTCCACGCGCACCAGTTCCGTACCCAGTACCGGATCCCGCAGCGTACTGCCCTGGCCCTTACCCGTGTGCCAGCTTCCGTTGACGTAATTGGCAAGTAGTTCAGTCATATGGCCTTTGCCTTGCAAGTATTGATTGGGCGCGGAGGTATGGCTGCGCCGACGATTCATGATTAATGCAATATTATGCTTTTTACGAAACGATATTATTATTCATATAAATAATCAAGCATTATATTTCATATTTAGTGTTGACCCTAGATATTGGCCCTAGGTTTAGGCCTGGCCCGATCCGAGGTGCCGTCAAGCCAGCGCCGTGCCACATCGAGCCAGTGCCCTGCGGCTTTGACCTTGCCGTGCCATCGGGCCAGAATAGCTCGAGGGATGCCGCCGCCGACAAGCTGCTGACACAAGCCAAGTCCGCCGTTCCTCGCCGAATCACGATCGACCCTGAATTCATTGCCCATGCCTGACCCACTCAACCCGTACGCTCGCGCCAAGAAGCAGGCCTCGTCCCGCCTCAACTCGCTTCTGTGGATCTTCGAGCCCCTGGAGCGCGATGCAGCTTATGCAAGCCGCAAGATGTTCGGCTGCGATGCCGCCTACGTCGACGGTTTGCTTTGCGTGGTCGCCGCCGATCGCGACGAACCGTGGGATGGCCTGCTGGTTTGCACCTCGCAAGAACACCATGCCGCGTTCATGGATGAGATGCCGGGCCTGCGGCCGCATTCCGTACTGGGAAAGTGGCTTTATATCCCGCAGGGCGATGAAGAATTCGAGGCCGTCGCCCGCCGGGTGACAGAGCTTGTGCTGGCCCGTGACCCGCGCATAGGCGTCGAGCCCAAGCCCCGGTCGCAGCGCCGGGCCAAACCACGGCCCCGAGTCAAACGGCCTGAGGCATGATGGTTCCGGGGCTTTGACCCCTGCATCGGGCCCGGCAGGCCTCGTCGTCCCGTGCGATGGGCCAAAGAGCCAAAGAGCCGTAGATCGCTTCAGTTTCCTAAAATGGCCTCGAAACAGTCACCCTCGCAGAACTTCCCCGGAACTCAAATGCTTGCTTCTTCTTCCATCGATTTGATCGGCCATACCCCCTTGATCACGCTGGGCCGCGTATACAGCGGCTCTGGCCGGGTCGTGGCCAAGGCCGAATTCTTGCAGCCGGGGGGCAGCGTGAAAGACCGTGCGGCGAAAGCCATTCTGCTGGCGGCCCGCGCGGATGGCAGGCTGCAGGCGGGTATGCCGGTGGTTGAAATGACCAGCGGAAACATGGGCGCGGGCCTGGCGGTTGCGTGCGCGGCGCTTGGCCATCCCTTGCTGGTCACGATGTCGGCGGGCAACAGCCCGGCCCGCGCGCGCATGCTCGAAGGCCTGGGCGCGGAGGTCATCCTGGTGGATCAAGTGGATGGTGCGCCCGGCCAGGTAACCGGGGCCGACGTCGAAGCCGCCGCGCAAATGGCGCAAGACCTTGCCGCCGAGCGCGGTGGCTTCTATGTCAACCAGTTTCACGCCGTCGAGTGCATCACGGCCCACGAGCAGGGCACGGGCCGGGAAATACTGGAGCAGCTTGGCGCTGCGCCGCAAGGCTGGGTTGCGGCGGTAGGAACGGGCTGCACGTTCATGGGCGTGGCGCGGGCGCTGAAGGCCGCCAGGCCGGACACGCTCTGCGCGGCGGTCGAGCCCGAGGGCTGCCAGGCGCTGGCGGGCGCCCCCGTTACCAAGGCGCGCCACCTGATCCAGGGAACCAGCTATGGCGCCATTCCCCCTCATTGGGATCCGTCTCTCATGGACGCCAGCCTGGCGGTCACCGACGAAGAAGTCCAGCAGTGGCGGCGCAAGCTGGCGGTGCAGGAGGGCCTGTACGTGGGCTATTCGGCCGCGGCCAATGTGTGCGCCGCGGTCAAATTGCTGCAGTCCGGCCGCCTGCCGGCCGATGCAACCGTGGCCACGGTGCTTTGCGACACCGGGCTCAAGTATTGACGGAAGCCAGGGCCCATTCGCCAGGAGCCAGGCCTGCGAGGGCGTGGCCGGGTGACGGGCCCATGGAACGATTCGGGACGCTAGGAAACGATGAATTCTTGAATTGCGTCCTCGTCCACGTGCACGCCCAGGCCGGGTGTTTCGGGAATGAGGAGGCCGTCGTGTCCGAGCGTCCAGTCCGAACGCAAAGCCGTGGGTATGCGGCCGGCAAGGCCGGCCTGGTACTCGCAGGGCAGGTCGGATGCGGCGATGGATGCCGCAAAATGCAGGGTGGCCGCCTGCATGACATCGAGCGCTCCGCCCATGTGCGGGGTGACGGCGATATGGCGTCCCGAAGCATGCTCCAGCATGCGGCGCCCCATCACGAAGCCGGTGCGTCCGATGTCCGGCTGGAGTATCTGAACCGCGCCCGAGTCCAGCCAAGGGGCCGCCTGCAGCGCGGTTCGAAAGTGTTCTCCCAGCGCGATCGGGGCTCCCGGGGCTTCCCGCAGCGCCATATGCCCGGCCAGATCTTCAGGCAGCATCGGGCATTCGAGCCATTTCGCGGCGAGCTGGCCGAAGCTGTGCCGTGCGCGTACGGCAACCGCGGGCTCGTGGAATGTCCACAGAGCGTCCCCCGCCCACCACGAGATCGACGGAACTGCGTCCTGGAGGGCGGTAAATTCCTCGAGATCGGCGTCGAGCGAGCCGCGCAGGAAAATCTTTACGGCTGTGGTCGCTTCGGCCGACCATCTATGAAGCAGTTCGATGCGCTCTTCACGGGTGGGCGCGCGGGCGCCCGAAAGATAGCAAGGTTGCGAGGCTCTGGCCTTGGCTGCGAACAGTTCGTTTACCGGACATCCGGCGCGCCGCGCCAGCGCATCGTGCAGTGCGATGTCCAATGCCGCTACGGCGTCCTGGTAGTGCCCGGCAAGATAGCCGCGGCACCGCTGCGCGTCATAGAGCATGTCGACCAGAGTGTCGGGCGCGGCAAATGGCTGGTGTCGTGCCACTTCGGAAATGAAGCCATTGACGAGGGTACAAATTACTTCGGGGGCGATCGGGCAGGTGGCTTCGCCCCAGCCGACCGTTCCGTCGGCCAGCTGCACTCGCACCAGCGCCGACTCGACCTCTTTGGCATAGACGGTTCGCCAGGGGGGCGAGAATTGGAACCGGCCGGTGGCTTGTGCGTCAGCCGCCTGTTTCAGGAAGCCTCGCCAGTAGTCTGGGCCCGGTGCCCGCATGCGTACGCCGCGCACGTCCCGAATTCGAAACGCCATGTCATGGCGCGCAGGAAAGCCGTTTACCATTGTATTTTCGACATCATGACGGCGGCCGCACACCACATCAGAATGGCGGCCAGGCGCCGTAGGCGGCCGGCCTTGATGCGGCGAGCCAATAACATGCCTCCCACCAGGCCGCAGCACAATGCGGCGCTGCTGATGGCGGTAAGCGTCCAGGGCACTTCACCGAAACTGACGAAAGCCAGCGTTGCGCCCAACGCGACCGGTATCTGCGCGACCTGCGCCAGCGCCACACGTTCCGGCAACTGCAAACCGGCCCAGGCCAGCATGGGCATGGCCACCATCGGGCCCGAGGTTCCCGTGAGAGCGGAGGCAAAACCCGTGATGAGGCCGCCAGTAGCGGCCGTTCCGCGCCCTATGTCGCGCACGAGCCCCGCCCGCGGCCTTCCGTACCATTCGCCTAAGCCAACCACGATGAAGCCCAAGCTGATAAAAAGGGTAAGAAGCCCCTCTCTCGCCGCGTGTACCGCGAGTGCTCCGCCGATCGCGCCGGGGGCTGCGGCCAGCAGGAAACTTCGGCGTGCCTGGGCACCGCCGGGGTGCTGCGGCCGTACGGCCAGCGACGCGAACCCGGAGGCCAGGAAGGCGACTGTCGCGATGATTACGCTTTGACGCACGGTGGTATTTTCAAGCAGCATCAATACCGGAACCATCATGAATCCGCCTAGTCCGACCGCGCCGATCAGAGACCCGATGGCGGCGATCAACAGGATGGCTAGGAGGCTCATTTTACGCGGGTAGCGGTGTCAGGCCTGCCGACAAACGCTCGAGGATGCGCATGCCGAATTCATGCGGCGTTACGCAGGGGTGGCGGGGGTTTACTGTGGTTATGCCTGCGCGCCTGGCGAACAAGTCGCGGCCGTAGCACAGCATGTGTTCGGGATTGGCCATGAGGTAGGTAAGTAGCGGCAGGATGTCGGCATGCAGGCGTTCGCCGTCCCGGATCAGCCCCCCATCGCCGCTGATCATCAAGTCCCAACTGCGAGCGAGCACGTCGGCAAGCTCCGGCGCGGGGATCAGGCCCACGCAGCCTGCCAGCGTGCTTGCCGGCAATTCCAGGCCGCCGCGGCCATTGAACACCTTGAAGACACCCTGCGTGTCCTCGATCAGGCGGCGTACGTACAAGATCGGGCCTTCGCCCTTGAGCAGGCAGATGTTCGGGTGATTGCGATGCAGTTCGAGCAATGCGGAGGCCGACAATACCACGTCCAGGTTTACCGGGTTGTTCTGGATCGCGATGGGAAGGTCTACACGGTCGGCGACGGCTCCGAACAAGCGCACGAATTCCCGTTCGGGCACATTGCGGATCGCCGGCGGCTGCAGAATGAGCCAGTCGGGCCGCAGCTGCGATGCGGCGCGGGCGAATTCCCTCTGGCCGTATTCGCTTGGTTCGCTCACGGTGACAGCGACCGGCACCCGGCCGGCTACCGTCTCCAGCGCCCATTCCACGATCTTCATCTTCTCGCGAATATCAAGCTTGTTGTATTCGCCGACTATGCCGAGCAGTGCTATGCCGTGCACCCCCGAGGCGATGCAGGCTTCGATCTGGCGGACGAAGGCATCGTGATCGAGCCCACCATGGTCGTCATAGAATGTATAGAGCATCGGGTAAATGCCATGAAAATCGTTGCGCAAAGCAAGGGTCTCCTGATTTGGAAATGGAAAGTTGTGGATTAGGGCCTGTTCACACTAAAAGGGGGGCCGCACTGGTGGGCAAATGGGCGCCATGCGTCGTTGCAGACTCGTTGCGTGGAGCGTAACTATCGCGAGGATTTGCAACGCCGCCCTGCGCGTGAAGACGCGATTTCATGGGTGCGAACTTCTGAGACACGACACTAGGGCGCGGCTCAATCGATATGGGCGCCAGAGGCTTGCACCACACGAGCCCAGCGCTTGATTTCGCTGGCCATGAATTTGCTTAGTTGCTTGCCGTCGAGCGTCTGCACTTGCATGCCGGCATCGTTGAGGCGCTTGCGCACGTCCGGCGTTTCCAACGCCACTTGCAGCGCTTTGTAGAGCCGCGCCACGCGATCGGGAGGAGTGCCCGCTGGCGCATACAGTGCGATCCAGCTCGAGATGAGGAAGTCGGGGTAGCCCAGTTCCACCATGGTCGGTACGTTCGGCAGCGAAGGCGCGCGTTTTTCCGTGGTAACTGCCAGCGCGGTGAGCGTTCCTGCCTTGATGTGGGCTTGCACGTTGGGAAGGTTGTCGATGACCATTTGGATCCGGCCGGCGATCAAGTCTCCCGTCAGTTGCGAATTCTGCTTGTATGGGACATGAGAGAGTTTGGTGCCGGTAACCATCTTGAACAGCTCGCCGCCCAGATGCTGGCTGGTGCCGTTGCCTATCGAGCCGAAGTTCAGGGCGCCCGGCTGCGCCTTGGCCCGGGCCACTAGGTCGGCAACGCTTTTTATGCCCAGCTTGGCATTGACGACCAAGACATTCGGCACCGCCGCGACCATGCCGATCGGGGCGAAGTCGCGCTGCGGGTTGTATGGCAGGTTCTTGTAGAGACTGACGCTCGTGGCGTGCGTGCTGACGCTTCCCAGTGTGATGGTATAGCCGTCTGCGGGCTCTCTGGCCGCGATTGCCGTGCCCAGCGTGCCGCCGGCGCCCGGCTTGTTCTCGATCACGATCGCCTGTCCGAGATCCTGCGACATGCGTTTGGAAACTACCCGTGCCGCGAGATCCGCGGTTCCCCCGGCAGCGAAGGGGACGATCAGGTGGATCGTCTTGGCAGGGTAGGTTTGGGCGCCCGCCGCAGCGCCCCAGCATAGAATTGCGACCCCCAGGGCTCGCGCCATGACGACGCCGCGGCGCCACGTATCGATATGGTTCATGGTGTCTCCTGTTATAGAAAATCGCTTGTGCGACGATTTAGTTCAAATGCCAATCTGCCGGCGCATGGCCGAGGTGATGTGCGCTTCAAGCAGCTGCACCGTCCGTTCGCGGTCGCGCGCCTTCAGCGCGGCGAGGATGGGCAGGTGTTCGGATAGCGCGGCATGCGCGTGGTTGGCGGGATGGAACGCGTACGCGCGGCCGATAAGACGCTGCCGCTCGCGGTTCTGCCGGTAGATGTCGCTAACCAGCTTGCTGCGCATGCCGTCCACTATGGTCTGATGCATTGCCCAGTCGATTTGCGCCGCGCGTTCCAGGGCGGCGGCATCCGGGTTGCCGGCCAGTTCGTCGAGGGCCTCGCTGGTGCGGCGCTCCAGTTCTTCGAGGGCAGCCACGTCGACTTTGTCGATGATGCGTCGCACACCTTCCATTTCGATCATCAGGCGCAACTGATAGGCCTCGCGCACGAAATCCAGATCGACCTCGATGACCTGGATGCCGCGCTGCGGATGCACTCGCAGCAGGCGGTCGCACTCGAGCCGGATTACCGCGTCCCGCACCGCCGCGATAGGACAGTCGAAGCGTTCTGACAGCTCTCGCAGCGACAGCATCTGCCCGGCCGAGAAATCCCCATGCAATATGGCGTTCTTGATGTCGTGGTAGGCGCGCTCGCGCGCCGACAGGGTGGTATTCATAATGTGCGCATGCTAACATCACACTGTGCGCAAAGCAATAAGGAAGCAAAGATGAACCAAGTTGATTTAGCAGGCCGTACTGCAGTCATTACCGGTGGGGCAAGGGGTATCGGGTATGCGGTGGCGCTGCGCATGCTGCGCTCGGGCGCTGCCGTCGCTCTGTGGGATCTGGACGCGCCGCGTCTGTCGCAGGCCGCTGACGAGCTGTCGCAATTCGGCTCTATAAGTACGCATGTGGTGGAACTGACCGACGAGCGCGCCGTGGAAACGGCGGTAAATAAGACATTGGCTGCTCATGGCGGCCACATCGATATTCTCGTCAACAACGCCGGAATCACAGGCGGAAATGGCGTTACCTGGGAGCTTGATCCGCAAACCTGGCGGCGCGTAATAGACGTGAACCTGGTGGCACCCTTTCTTACTTGCCATGCGGTCGTGCCCAGCATGCTGGAACAGGGTTATGGGCGGATCATCAATATCGCCTCGATTGCCGGAAAGGAGGGCAATCCCAATGCCTCGCACTACAGCGCGTCGAAAGCAGGGCTGATCGGGCTGACAAAATCGCTGGGCAAGGAACTCGCCACCAAAGGCGTGCTGGTCAACGCCGTCACCCCCGCGGCGGCCAAGACGGAACTCTTCGACTCCATGACCCAGAAGCATATCGACTTCATGCTTTCCAAAATCCCCATGGGCCGTTTCCTGCAAGTCGATGAAGCGGCATCGCTGATCGCTTGGCTCGCTTCCGAGGAATGCGCCTTCAGCACCGGCGCGGTATTTGATCTTTCCGGCGGGCGGGCTACTTATTGAGGTGGGGCGGGTGTAGTTGACGTCACCTGGATTGGGATCCGCCTCTCACGGGCATGGGTCTGGCTGCCACCGTTGTGCGTCGGAGTGTCCCGGGTGCTGGAATTTCTCGTTAGTCGTTAGTGTTTCTCCGGCCTTTCCCGTCGGCTACGACAGCGTGCCGGTTGCCTGCCGATAGTGCTGGTTCGACGTACGAGCCCAGGCCGGCCTGTTAGCCACTTCTTTTAAATGTACTTTAAACTACAAGCTGCGAGTTTTGATTTTTAAAAGGTGGATTCGATTCTCTGATCTACCAGTCTTCGAGTTCCCGTATGGATATTCGCACCGGAACCTCAACAGAAACATGGCACATGGATGAGCACGCTGCTGAAGTTTTTTTGGCGGCCGAACATCTCGGCCACTGTATCCAGGTTCCCGCACACACAACCATTTATCGTCAGACAGAACAGGGATCCACATTCTTTTTCGTTGTCAGAGGGCGAGTGCAGGTTGAGATACTTCAAGAGGATGGCTCAGAGTTTATCCTGGAGTTGATGGGGCCTAGATCATTGTTTGGAGAAGGCTCTGCGCTGGCAAACATGCCAAGGATGTCAACGGCCTCCACACTTGAGCCTTGCACTCTTATCAAGTTCGACTATTCAGTCATCAAGAAATCTTTCCCTGAACATATAGAATTTGCCACAGCGCTCATGGAAGTTGCGGCCATGAAGCAATGTGTGCTCGGTCTGCGCATTCAGTTCCTGGCGATGCCAAAGTCAGATCTTCGCATTGTCGAGCTATTGAACCGACTGGCCAATTTGTATGGAGCGAAGGATGCTGAGGGCACTCGCATCCACATCCCGCTAACTCATGAACTCATTGCCGCTCTAACTGGTACCAGCCGAGTAACCGTTACGAGAACCATTACGAAATTGAAGTCTGAAGGGGTGGTAATGACCAAAGGGCGCTACTTCTGGGTCAAGAGCAAAAATTCTTGATTCTTGCAATGATCCGGGCGGTAAATGCAAGCGCGAAAAAAAGATTTTCGCCAGAGAGCGCCCGGACGAAAGGCTATGTATCTACTGATACAGACATATGCCTGGGGCTTGTTCAGAATCTTCCCATCGCAACTGAGCCGGGACAAGGCCTTCGAGGGGAAAATATATGCCGGGCTCTCTACCTGCTTACCAACCGGGCCAGCCTGATTTCAGCATACTGAGGCTTGGCCATATCGAATATCTGGTCACTGATCTAGAGCGTTCACGCGATTTTTACGTAGACGTCATTGGTTTGTTCGAGACTGAGCGAGATGCTGACCATGTTTATCTGCGTGCTATTGAAGACCGTGAGCACCATAGCGTGGTGCTCACGCGCGACAAGGCGCCGGGCATAGGCCACTTCAGCTTTCGGGTGTCTTGTGAGGAAGACCTGAATCGCTTGGCACATAGGTTTGAATCACTCGGCCTGCCCATACGCTGGATGCAGCCTGGCGAAGAGCGTGGCCAGGGCCGTGCTTTGCGCGTGCAGGATCCCTTCGGCTTTCCAGTCGAGTACTACTCGCAGATGGAGCCTGCGCCCTGGTTGCTGCAGCAATATCACTTGCATCGCCACGGCTGTCCCACACGGCTGGATCACCTCAACGTGCTGATGCCAGATGCACAGGCGGGGTTCGACTGGTACACGCGAGAACTGGGCTTTTATTGTGCGGAGTACACCGCCGCGCGGGCGCCTGATGATCGTGTCTGGGCGAGTTGGTTGTACCGCAAGTCCACCGTCCATGACATCGCGGTGATGACGGGCAGGGGGCCGTCTGTACACCATGCTGGGTTTTCGTTAATGGAGCCCATGGGCGTGATCAGAGCCTGCGATGCTTTGGGTAGCGCGGGCTATGCGAATAATATCGAGCGCGGCCCCGCACGGCACGGCATCTCGAATGCGCTGTTCGTCTACGTGCGCGATCCAGATGGCAATCGCTTCGAACTCTATACCGGTGACTATCTTACTATCGACCGCGATCAGCCACCCATGCGCTGGGAGCTCGACGACCTGCGTCGTCAAAGTCTATGGGGTGCGCCGCCACCGCGGCGTTGGTTCGAAGAGTCGATGACTGTCCACGATATTCGAGGCGGGCGCATGCAGCCGCTTGCTGATCCTGCCATTCACGCTATTCCCTCCTATGTTGAATGAGTCCAACGACATGACACGCGAAGTCATTATTCCACCTACCGGCCTGCTGTCGCATCGACCATATTCCCCGGCCATCAAGATAGATTCATTGCTGTTTGTCTCGGGCCACACTGGGTCTGATCCGGTGACGCGTGTATTTTCCGGTGACGTCACGGAACAAACCGAGCAGGCCTTTCGGAATATAGAATCCGTTATCGAGGCCGCGGGAGGCGTAATGGCTGATATCGCCAAGGCCACGGTGTTCATGACCGATATGGAAGCCGACTTCCAGGCCATGAATGTAGTGTTCCGCCGCGTGTTTCCAGAAAAACCGCCGGCTCGTTCTACTGTGGGTGTCGCGCATCTGGCTCGGCCCGGCTTGAAAGTAGAGATCGAAGTTGTGGCTGTGCTTGGTTCTAGCCGCTAGACAGCTGTATAGCCCCGTATGGGGCCGGCCACAGTCTTGGCTCGATGGCGGCATCTGGGCGGGATCTGCCCCTGTTGTAGACATTCCCGCTCATCTATCAACTGAGTGTGCCGCGCCGTAGCTGGTCTTTCTCCTGGGATTCAAATAAGGCTTTGAAATTCCCCTCGCCGAACCCATCTTCACCGCGGCGTTCAATGATTTCGAAGAAAACAGGGCCGATTTGGCGCTTTGTGAAGCGTTGCAGCAAGATCTTTCCAGGCCCTTTGCCGTCGATCAATATGCCGTTTTCGGCTAATCGCTTGATATCGACATCATGCCCTGGAAGACGAGCGTCAACTCCGTCGTAGTAATTCTGTGGCGGCGCTGGCATAAATTCGATGCCTGCGGCACCGAGCTTTCGAATTGTGTCTTCAATGTCAGAGGTCGACAATGCGATGTGCTGAATACCTTCGCCGCCATAGTCACGAATGAATTCATCATTTTGGTTGAGCACCCCGGGCTGATCGTGTGCTGCGGCCGCAACTGGAATAGATACACGGCCGCACGGGCTTACCATCGAGCGAGCACGCATTCCGGACATATGCCCTTTGACTTCAAGATACTGTTTTTCTTCGAAGCTAAACGTGTCTCGGTAAAAATCTGCCCATCTGTCCAGGTTCTCTGGATGGACGATGTTCGACGTATGATCTATAGCTATGATGCTTGCGTCGCCTTCGGGCGCATTTCTCGCTTCAACAGGAAGTGAAAAATTCTCCAGGAAATTGGTGTCGATAAAGTACACGAGGCTGTTGCCTATGCCCAGGATCGCCGGCGTATCGACTGCGAAAGCTCCTTCACCATCTGAGAGCGCTTTCTTGGCGCCGCCCGACATGGCTTGCTCGAGTGCCAGCTCGGCATTGTCAACTCGAATTCCAATGGCACGCACGGATGCTCCGTGCTGCTCCAGAAATGCGTTCGGATTGCCATTGACAATAAAAGAGGCCTCTCCTTGCGTCATCAGAAACATGCCATGCGGTGATTTGCCTTTAAGGTGAAATCCGATATGCTCGAATAATTCAATCAGCTCAGTGGGCTGCGGCGATACGAATTCGACAAAGGCGAATCCGTCTATTTTCACTTGCTTGTTCATGATTTATTCCGACATGAAACGATTGCTGTGCTTGTTTCGGCAAGCCGAAAGCCTTAGGCCTTGCGAGTAGCCGCAACCACTTTGATCTCTACGATAAGTTCCGGACGAGCCAGGGCTGCGATACCGAGAATGGTCCATGCCGGAAAGTCGGAGCGGATATATTTTTCTTTTACTGCACGAAAGTCAGCCAGGCTCGAGCCTACATTGACGTGATACGAGACGAGCTCTATGACATCCGTGAAGTCCAGGCCGAGATGGTTCAGAACAGCTTCGATCCGCTTGAAAGCCACATCGATCTGTTCCTTGGGGTCGTCGGGAATGGTGCCGTCTGCGCGAAGGCCTATTTGCCCGGCGATGAACACCAAGCCGTTCGCGCTCACTGCGGGCGAGTATTGGAAAAGGTCAAAGATTTTGTTGCTGCCGAAAATGGCATCGTTTTCCGGAAGACGAAGACGTTCGATTTTGCTCATGAGAAACTTCCTTATGGTAGTGAGGTAAAAGGGGGATGTTAGATTCGTGCGTTGGCTGGAAGCGGAATATCCAATAGCGTGCGGCCGTATAGTTCAGCCGACGGCGTGATTTGCATTAAGAAGTGCGAAGCCATGCTGTGTAGTTCCCGGAAATATCGCTCCAGAGGGCCAATCGGCATGATGCTGCCTCCCAGGTTCCTGACCAGATCATCTGCTGCATGTAGTGCAATGTCGCAGATGAGCGCGCCATCAGTACGGTAGCGGGTTCGAAGTCCCGGAGTGAACGATAGGCCTGCCGCAGCGTGATCCCACATTTCGTCGACGTCGTGGATCAGTAGGTTGAATGCTCCTTCTATCTTGGCGGCAGCCTTACCTAATTCGGCTAATGAGAATCGATCCTCGACCTGGGGGGTATTGATTCCGGCCGGCCTGCGTTGCTTGACGGTTTCGATATAGACGTCCAGCAACCCAGTGGCGACTGCAGTAATGGCTGCTGTGACCGACATCACGAACAAACTGGTGTGTGGAATTCGAAACATTGGCCCTTTTTGCCTTTCGAGGCCAGGAGCCTGGTTGTTTTGTATGTCGATCCACTTCGCCGTGCGATAACCGGGAACGCGCTCATTAGTAAGATAGACGTCTTTACTCCCAGTTCCCTTCATGCCGAATACGTTCCAACTGTCGTGATCGATGCGGAAACTGCTGATCGGAACAAGCAGAAGGCGTAGTTCTTTATCACCTTCAGCAGTTGGCACTTCGGCCAGGATGGAAGCCCAGTCTCCCACATCCACTCCCGAGGCGTAAGCCCATTTCCCGTCGAGAATGTAGTGGTTGCCGTCTAGCCGAGCTTGCACACCACGGCCGACGTTCCCTGTCAACGCAAGCACAACCGCATCCTTGCCTCCGGCAAAGACCTCATCCTGAGCTCGAACAGGGAACATCTCTGCCATCCAAGGATGTAGCCCTGTTAGGCTCAAAAGCCACGCTGTAGCGCTGTCGCCGCGCCCGATCTCACGCGACACGCGCCATAGAACAGAAGGCCGCATGCCATAACCACCGTTTTCCACGGACTGGCAGATGCGAAAGAATCCGGCCTTTCTAAGCCTGGCGGCAACATCATCTGAAACTCGCTTTTCTTGATCATGCTTCGGGCCCGCTTCCTTCAGAAGAGGGATCAAGTCTCTGGCCTGTTTGATCAGGCTTTCTGGCGTTGGAATGTGCATTGCATTCTCTTGCATGGATTTCCTCATGTATTTTGTAGGCGGAACGGGCCTTCATGATCACGCATGGCATGCAAGATCAACGCCCATATACTGCCCGGCGGCATAGATCAATGCGGGGGCTGGCGGTTCGGCGGCAGCCATTTCGGTAACTTGGCCGATGACCACATGGTGATCGCCAAATTCCTGCATATGGAAGATCTTGCAGATGAGGCTGGCATTGGCGTCAGCCAGCATGGGTACGGAGCCGCTATTGAAAACCCACTCTCCTTGATACCCTTTGGAAACGCTGCCCCCGTAGTACCGGGATATGGAGTCTTGATGAGACGCCAGGATGTTCACCGAGAATTTTCTGGAGCGTTTCAAATGCGGCAAGAAAGAACTCTCGTTGCGTACGCAAAAGAGCAATAACAAAGGATTCAAACTTACCGATGTCAATGAGCTGGCCGTCATGGCTACCACCTCTATAGGTGATTCAGCGTTGGGAGCCGCAATCACGGTCACGCCGGTGATGAACCGCCCCATTAGAGAACGGAATTTCTGTGAGCTGATAGGGAGGGTGTTCATGTCGGTATTGTCTGTGCGGAATGTAATGCATTGAACTTTATAGGCAGCCTTGGCCAAGTTCATGTATCGAGAGATACATCAGTCAGAAAAATTTCTATAGGCATCTGGGCAGGGAAAACCCGCAAATAAGCTCGTCCCGTATCACGAGATACAGAGGCTCTGTTGCATGTTGAACATAATTCGCCGGCAGACTCCAGTGGGGCCTGTGCTACATAACAAACCGTTTCGCACATGGAGGCACTATGCAGTTTTCAAAAATTCTTGTCGGCTCCCTTTTGCTGCTTGGGACAACAAGCGTCTATGCGCAGGACGAGCCGGTATTCACGATCGGTATTGTCACAGCGGCTACTGGTGCTGCATCGACCATAGGCACGCCCGCCAATGCTGCGATTGCGCTTTACGAGCAGCAACTCGCCGCGCAGAAGGGCTTGCCCTTCAGAGTTAGATTTGTCCAATACGATGATGCGTCGGATCCGACCAGGTCGGTCACGCTTGTCCGGAAGGCAATTCAAGAAGATAAAGCCGACTTCGTAATCTGCTGCACGACTACGCCATCGTCGATGGCCGTCAGCAAGGTTTCTGAAGTGGAGAGAACACCGACTCTCTCGATGGCTTCTTCGGCCGACGTCGTGGAGCCCATTGCGGAAAAGACTTATACCTTCAAGACACCGATCACCGATCGTTTGATGATCAACCATACTCTTGACTACATGGCTGCACACGGCGTCAAAACCTTGGCTTTCATGGGGCTCGACGATGCTTATGGTGAAGGCGGCTTGATGGAAATGAAGGCGTTTTCACAAAAAAAGGGCGTGAAGATCGTCGATATCGAACGGTTCGGGCGTGCCGACACCAACTTCATACCCCAGGCACTGAAAGTCCTGCAGTCCAAGCCCGATGCAGTCTATATCCACGCTATACCCCCGTCGGCGTCGCTGGTGCAGGCAGCTCTCAAGCGAGTTGGATATAAAGGCCCGATATACCATGGGGCGGGGTCGGCGACGAATGCATTCATTACGATAGGAAAATCGGCCGTGGAAGGCGCAATCGTCGGGGTGACGCCTATTACCTTGTACAAGTTCCTCGCCCCCAACAATCCATTGAAAAAGTCAATTGGGGACTTTGTCGCGGCTTATAACGCCAAGTATGGACAAGGTAAAGCCGAGATGTTCGCGTCCCAAGGCTACGATGCCATCGGCCTGGCAGTCAATGCAATGAAGCGTTACGTCGCCTCCGGCAAGAAGGAGGGGAGCCTCGCCCAGGTTCGTAAAGACTTGCGCGATGAGCTGGAACAGACGCATGAATATGCGGGCTCTGTGGGGATCTTCAACTACTCGCCGACGGATCACGTGGGGCTGGACAAACGCACTTTGCTGCTGGCCCAGGTCAAAGGCGGGCAGTTCGTGCCTCTCGAGAAATAAAGCGCGGAGCGGGTATGGATTCGTCGATTGCCATTTTCCTTGGTGTGGATGGCCTCACAAACGGGGCTATCTATGCCTTGGTCGCCCTATCTCTGGTCTTGGTATATACCACTACCCGAGTGGTCAACATAGCCCAAGGCGACTACCTGACTTTCGGTGCGCTGGCCTTCGCCAGCTTTGCCCAAGGAACATTGACGCCGCTGGTTCATGTCGTTTTCGGTACCGGCGTGATATGCATGGCAATCGACATGGCGCGTGCAGTTTCTTATAAGCGCAGTCCGATTAGGCCGCTGATCAAATATGTCTTGGCGGGCGCGATGCTCTGGGGCTTGCTTATATCTGCCGCTCATTCCTCTTCCATGGCATTGCAGATGTTTGCTGCGCTGATGCTGGTTTCTGCAATGGGGCCAATCATTTACCAATTGACCGTCGAGCCGAACCCGGGAAGTCCGCCTGTAGTCCTGTTGACATGTAGTGTCGGGGTTACCTTGATTCTGCATCCGCTGGGTTTGTTGCTCTGGGGAGCAGATCCAATGACCGTCAATCCCATCAGCCCGGCTCATATCAATGCGCTGGGTATCGATATTGCCATGCAGTCCGTCTTTATTTTTCTCGCTGCGGTGATCATGACAGTCGCATTGTTCGTGTTCTTCCGATATTCCTTGTATGGAAAGGCATTGAAGGCAGCATCAGTGAACAGAGATGGTGCGCAGTACTGTGGAATTCCCGTCGGTACAGTCGGCCGTCTCAGCTATTTCATTGCCGCGTGCATGTCTGCTCTTAGCGGCATGCTGCTTGCCCCATTGGTCACGGCCAATTACGAAATGGGATTTATTGTCGGGCTCAAGGGCTTTGTCGGCGCTGTCATGGGTGGGTTGATCACATATCCGCTTTCTCTTGTAGGTGTTTTCCTGGTTGGTGTCTTTGAATCGTTTTCGGCCTTCTTTAGCAGCGCTTTCCGGGATGCCTGGGTCTTTGCATTGGTCATTCCGATTCTGCTCTGGCGCAATGCCAGCCACGGTGCTGATCTTGATGAAAATTGAATTTCTTATCTTTGCCAAGAAGGCGCTCAATCGATGAATCAGGAAAAAACCCTTTACGCCTCTATCGGGGCGCTTATTCTGCTGTTAATCATCTTTGCATCGACCTATTACGTTGGGTTGGTTGCTGTGTTGGGCGTAAATGCCATTGTGGTTATTGGTCTGGCGTTCCTGATGGCGACGGGCCAGGTATCGCTGGGGCATGCCGCCTTTCTAGGCCTCGGCGCCTATGTTTCCGCTTTGCTTACGATGAGGGCCGGCGTGCCGGTTTTCCTTGCTATCGCTTGCGCAACACTGGCTTGTGCTTTGGTCGGTTATATCTTGGCTAAATTGACCCTGCAATTGAAAGGGCATTATTTGCCCCTGGCGACACTGGCGTACGGCATAGCGATTTCTGTCTGCTTTGTCGGTGCAATGGACTTGACAGGTGGCGCATCGGGATTGAGCGGGGTACAGCCCATAACTCTATTCGGCCACGGCTTCAATACACGCGAAACGGCTTTAACGATCTGGGTCGTGATTGCTCTGCTGGTAATTGGCTATCGCCGCATCTATCAAGGGCGGATCGGGCGGGTTGCCCGAGCGTTCAAGAACAATCACATCATGGCTAGCGCATTCGGTGTGAACGTGTCGACCATTCGTACCCAAATCTTCGTATTATCCGCCGCCCTGGGTGGTCTCGCAGGGGCCTTGTATGGCTGCTATATGCAATTCCTGAGTCCTTCTGCCTTTTCTCTAGAGGCATCGATCAACTTGCTGATTATGGCTGTTCTGGGAGGCACGGCAGGCCCGCTGGGTGCGGTTCTCGGGTGCATGATATTTACGGGTGTTGATTTGGCCGCGCAATATGTCATTGCCACTCTGCTGCATCTTCCTGGGCAAGTGGAAACTATGGTGTTCGGTGCCGGGCTCATAGTAATTTTGCTCAAGTGGCCCAATGGATTGCTTTTTCGGGAGGGGTCTTCACGGCCTGGGCTGACGAGGCCAAACGATGGTTCCAATCACAGTCAAAGGCCTATTGGGGCTGTCCGCCCGCCAGCTACTTTAGTGGTTCGAAACGTGACCATGAAGTTCGGAGGTCTGACGGCCTTGTCCGATGTCAACATGTCTGTTCCCAGCCGCTCCATTGTGGGACTGATCGGTCCGAACGGGGCGGGAAAATCAACACTGTTCAATGTTCTGACCCAGGTGCTCAAGGCCAGTGGCGGCGAGGTGAGTCTCAATGGGCAAGCTTTGCCCAAGCATTTCCCCGACGTCGTGCGCAAAGGAATCTCGCGCACTTTTCAGCATGTTCAACTCGTTCAGGATATGGACGTTCTGCAGAACGTCATGATAGGTGGCTATATCAATGGCCGGTCCGGTCTATTCAGTTCGGCATTGGGTCTGGACAAGTCGGAAGAAGCCCAACTCGCGAAGGAGGCGAAATTGGCCTTGGCCCGGGTCGGCTTGCTGGACGTTGCCGGCAAAAAGGTGTCCGAATTGCCGCTGGGCAGTCAGCGCTTGGTAGAAGTTGCCCGAGCGCTGATGGCGCGCCCCTCCATGCTGCTGCTGGATGAGCCGGCAGCGGGCCTGCGCGTGGCGGAAAAAGAGCGATTATCGAATTTATTGAAATCCTTGCGAGATGAAGATGGCATGACAGTACTCATCGTCGAACATGACATGGAGCTTGTTATGGGATGTGCCGATCATCTGTTCGTTTTGAACTTTGGGAACCTGCTGGCACAAGGAACTCCTGTAGAAGTACAGAAGAACCCGGACGTGATCAATGCTTACCTGGGATCTGAGATATGACCATGCTCGAAGTTGAGGGGCTCTCCGTTTCCTATGGGCACGTCCGTGCAATTAATGATGTTTCTTTCAGCGTGAAAGAAGGAGATTTGGTCTCTTTGATTGGGGCAAACGGTGCAGGCAAAACTACATTGCTTCGTGCCATCATGGGAGGTCTGCTGGCTGATGCCGGATCGATATCGCTCCATGGAATACCTCTGGGGCGATCACCCGTCGAAGAGCGCGTCCGTCGCGGAATGTATTTGGTTCCCGAGAAGCGATCGCTGTTCAACTCAATGACGGTGCAGGACAACCTGGAACTGGGCACCTATGCCAACCGGCGGCAGTTGAATTTTGCGGAAGAAGTGAAGCGGATCTATTCCCTGTTTCCTATTCTCGAGGAAAGAAAACTCCAATTGGCCGGAACACTTTCTGGTGGGCAGCAGCAAATGGTTGCGATAGGTCGCGCCCTGATCGCACGCCCCAGGGTTCTGCTTCTGGACGAACCTTCTATTGGCTTGGCACCTCTAGTTGTCCAACAGATCATGGACGTCATTGTCCAACATAAGAGGCAGGAAGGTTTGACGATCGTGCTGGTGGAGCAGAATGCTCGTCTGGCGCTGCGGGCAGCTGATCACGCCTATTTGATCGAGATCGGGAAAATCGTCAAAGACGGCGCAGGAGACGAGCTTGCCAATGATCCGCGGCTGACCGAAATCTATCTTGGAACGAGTACTAACGAGGTGCATTGATGCTCCATCAACAATCCTACGAAGCCTTGCGTGAAGCATACCGAAGGGGCCGGGTTTCACCAGTTGCTGTGATTGAATCTGCATTGCTCCATGCGGAGCAAGTAGGTGCAAGCCTTAACGCCTTTGCATTCATCGATCGAAATAAGGCTTTAAACCTGGCTAGAGCTTCGGAAGATCGTTGGCGGAATGGCAGCCCATTGAGCCCCCTAGATGGCATGCCTTTCACGGTTAAGGAATTCGCTGCGGTCAAAGGGTGGCCGACTCGGCGCGGCTCCTTAGTCACAACCACGGAACTTGCTGACAAAGACGCAGTTTTTGTTGGCCGGCTGCTTGCCGCGGGTGCAGTTCTTTTTGCAAAGACACGGGCGCCGGAGTTTAACTGGAAGGGCGTGACAGATAGCCCAGGTTATGGCATTACGCGTAACCCTCTGGATCCAGCCCTCACTCCAGGTGGCAGCAGTGGCGGTTGCTCGGCTGCTGTTGCTGCGGGAGTCGTTCGTGCTTCCATCGGGAGCGACGCTGGCGGGTCTGTGCGTATCCCTGCGGCTTTCACGGGTACGCTCGCTCTGAAGCCGACATACGGGCTGATTCCGCTTGTGCCACAACCCAGTGCATTTTTCAATGTTGTCCATGCTGGCCCGATTGCTGCGAGTGTCGCCGAATTGACGGACGTAATGCGTGTAGTCAGTGGCCCAGAATCAGCGGATTGGTCATCAGTTGGCCTTAGGGAATCGATCTTCGACACCATCCCTGGTTCCGGAAGCTTGCGTGTCGGCCTGCTTGCGAATCATCGTTGGGAGGACAGTTGTGCGGCGGTCAAGCAAGGCATGCGGGAAACGCTGGATATATTAGCGAGCGGTGGCTTTGACACTCGGACGGTCGACTTCGACATTCGGCAGGCTACTCAGGTAGCTGCTCGTTTTTATCGGCTAGGATGCCTTGCGGCGGTTCAGGCTGTTCCCGAGCACGCCAGGGGGAAGCTGGATCCTGATCTGCTCACTTTCGTCGAACCGGCGCGTGATATTGATGTCACCGCGTTGATGGGTATGAATCAAGCTCGAGATGTCTTGGCGGGGGAGTTGAACAAAGTCTTTGACGACATTGACGTGCTCATGCTTCCAACCTTACCCATTGTTGCTTTCGAAGCGGGGCATAACACGCCAGTTGGTTGGCCTGACGATGACTGGATGTCGTGGAACCCTTACACCCCCGCATTCAATCTGACCCATAATCCGGCTCTGTCTTTTCCGATAAAGCCCCGGAATGAGAAGCTACCGATAGGGGTTCAGCTTGTGGCGGCCAAGGGGCAAGACAGTAAATTGATTGCGTTGGCGGCTTGGCTGGAGCAGCACACCAGGGCATGAACTTTCGTATTTTTCATATGCCGAGAAGATTTTGCGAAGCCTGGCAGTAACTGATTCCCCCGCATCCCAACGCGGTTTATCCGCTGTTGCGCGCATGATGACGCTAAGATGCTTGCGCAGACGCCACGCAAGGGACGCGGCGCCCTTTAAGGAGATTGAAAATGAAAGCAAGCTCAAGTCTTCTGGCGGCGGCAAGCCTGGTGGCGGGCGCTCTGGCATGTTCGACTGCCAGCCTGGCCGCGGCACCGGCGGAGCATTACGTGGCGCATCTTGTGCCCATGAATAGCCAGGTGGCGCTATCGGACACCACGGGCGAGGCGCGCTTCGACATACACGGCGATCGGCTCACCATCGACATCCGCGTCAAGAATGCGCCGGGCAATATTGTGCACTGGCAGCACTTCCACGGGTTCACCACCGATGCCGCGGCCACCTGCCCGACGCTGGGGGCCGACACCAACGGCGACCACATTGTGGATCTGATCGAAACCGAACCGGCGGCCGGAACCACCATGGTGCCCTTCGATACCATGCCTGCGGCGATGGACGTGGCTCATGGCCATTATCCCAAGGCGGCCGCCGACGGCAGCTACCACTACCATCAGACCGTATCCGTGAAAGAGCTGTCTGCGGCATTCGCCAAGGCCTTCAAGGGCCAGGGCCTGAACCTGGACAAGCGGGTAATTTTCATCCACGGCGTGCCTGCCGACACGAAACTGCCTTCCACCGTCAAGTCCCTGGGCCCCATTCCCGCCGCCGTGACGCTGCCCATCGCTTGCGGGAAAATCGAGCGCGTTTCGAACTAGCGCCCTGTGGGTGCACTGGGCCGGTTGTGCTGGAGGCCGCACCGGCGACGGAGCAGAGCCGGCCTCAGGCAACCACCTCGACCAGTTCCATCATGCCCATGTCTTCGTGATCCAGGGCATGGCAGTGCCAGACGAACTTGCCGGTGAAGTCGGTATAGCGGGTGCGGAAGGTGACGGAGGTGGGTTTTTCGGGGCTGCCGTTGGGCGGCAATGGAATGGTATCGGCCCAGTAAGGTTCGATGTCTTCGCCGTTGACCTTGATGACATAACAGTCGTTGACGTGGATATGGAACGGATGTGGGTAGCCGTTCAGGTTATACAGAGTCCACTCTTCGACGGCATTGAGCGCCACGGTTTGCGTGGCGGCCAATGCAGACTGGAACGGTGCAAGCCTGGTTCCCTGGTTGCCGGTGGAAAATACAGAATTGGCCAGAGAAGCGTTGTCGGTTTCCGGCACAAACCATTCTTCGCCCGCAGGGATGGGCTGCACAAGCAGTGGGCTGTCCTTGTCCAGTATGGCCAGAATGACCGCCCGGGTTTTGCCGCCATTTTGGGCCAGCTCGGCATCGGTGATGGGCAGATGGCTGTTATACAGAGGCAGCCGGTGCGGGCTGGGCAGGTCCATCTCGACCGGTGCGCCCTCGACGACAACGCGCGCCACGATTTCCTGGCTCATGCCCGACGGTGCCTTGGCGGCGCGCAAGTAATAAGTGCCGGGGGTTTTGCTGGCCTGCACCAGCATTGAATCTCGATTGCCCGGGTACATGACACTGCCCGGCCACAGGCGGCCGTCTGTTTGCGCGACCGTGTCGGCGTTGATGGCTTGGTACTTGCGGGCAAAGACATTGCCGTCGCGGGCGTAATACCACAGGGTGTGTTCGTCCAGCACGGGGCTGAAGGGGTAGAAGACGTCCGAATTGAGGAAGTGCCAATTCTGGATTTCGCCCGGGCGCATGACTATGGTGGGCTGGTAAGCCCCATTCAGCACAAAGCCGCTGTTATTGTTGTCTGCGTATTCGTACAGATTGTCGCTGCGTCCTTGGTCGGTAAGATTCAGGCGATGCACGAAGATGACTCTTTCGCGGATGTCGCCAGATAAATCGAAATCGTTGCGTGGCGTAGAAACCAGAATGGCGCCGAACATGCCATTGAGCACCTGCGTAGTCGTAGACCCATGCAGATGCGGGTGGTACCAGTAAATGCCGTTGGTGTGGTCGGCCGGCAAATTGATTTCATGCTGGCGGTCGGCCCCGGGCTTCACCCCTGCATCGGCACTATCCACCATATAGTCGCCGTAGACTCCGGGACGGATTTCCTTGGGGTCCACGTGCAGGCCATGAAAATGCAGATTGGTGCTGTTCTGGTAATTGAGATAGCTTAGCGAGGAGTACTTGGCGTCATTTCCAGGCAGCCTGTTTTTCAGCAGGATGCGCAAGGTATCGCCCGCGTTCAGGCATAGCGTAGGGGCCAACAGGCCGCCGTTATAGCTGCGCAGATCGGCGCTTATCGATCGGGATTGGCCCGGATAGGCATCTTGCGCGCCCGCCGCGAACGGGACGCTTTTGCTGGCATACGCGGCCACCAGGTCTATATCGATGAGGCCTTTGCGGGCATAGATGCGGGAGGCTTCGGGCAAGGTGTCCGCCGTGGCCTGCGCGTCGCCGCCGCTGCTGTCGCAGCCCGCCAGGGGCGGCAGTATCAGTCCGGCGGACAGGCCCAGCGACCAGCGCAGGACATTGCGGCGTTTGGGATCCGCCGGGTCGGTTGCAGCTGCCGACGGCTGGCCGGCGCGCTGGCGATCGCTCGTATTCATGTTTATGCCCTCAGGCCAGATGGATGGGATTCGGACTCAGGATCACCGGATCCTGGGAGGCCCGCCCGCAGGCGGCGCTACGGTTGTCGCCCCAGGCAAAAACCGTTGCGCCGTCACAGGCCAGTACATGGCCTGCCCCGGCGGCCAAGCGGGTGACCGGCGGCAGGCCGGCAATCCGCAAGGCCTGCGGCGACGAATGCGGCTGCCGCAAGCCGATCTGTCCCAGCCCATTCCAACCCCAGGCAAAGACTTCGCCTTGCTCGGATAGCGCCGCCGTATAAAACAGGCCGCCGTCGATCTGGCGCACGGGGAAATCGGTGTGGATCCTGACGGGGCGAATGAAATAAGCGCCTTCGTCGCTGCCCGTCTGGCCATGATTGTTCGCGCCCCAGGCCCATAGCTGGCCGGCCGCATCCAGGGCCATGCTGTGCGTATCGCCCGCAGCGATGTCGGTGACGGGCTCAGGCAGCACTACCTTGGCCGGCTGGCTGGAAGATTTGAGATTGCCATGTCCCAACTGGCCGGCCTGATTGGCGCCCCAGCTCCAGACGCCGCCCGACTGATCCAGGGCCAAAGCGTGCGCCGAGCCACAGGCCAGGCGGTCAATGGCGGGCAGGCCGTCCAGTACCGCCGCAGAGTTCTGAGCCGGCAGCGCCGGTCGGCCAAGCTGGCCCAGATGATTGAAACCCCAGGACCATACGGCGCCGTTCTTCAGCACGGCCAGGCTGACGGTCTGCATGGTGGCCAATTGCCGTATCCCGTGGGGCATTGCCTCGACCGCCTGGTGGGCGGCGCCATGGTCCGGTGCAATTACTGGCCGGCAGGCCAGCAAGGCTCCGCTATCGCAAGCCCCCAATATGTGAGTGCTGCCGTCGGCGATCAGGTGAAAGGGTGTGCCGGGGTTGAGCATCTGCGCATAAGGCTGGGCATAGCGCCGGTGCCCGACTTCGCTCTTGTCCGTAGAACACAAGGCTGATGGAAGCGCGTCTTGCAAGCTGGGATAGGCGGTTTTGAAGGCTCCCCACCCCCAAGCCGCGCCTTTGTCGTCGAGTGCCACAGAGCGCTGCGAGCCCGCACTGATCTGGACTATGGCCATAATATGTCTCGTTGTTATTAATTGTTAAATATTCTAGCCTGGAACCTGCGCCGCGCCGCGCTTATTTCAGGAACGTGCGTCCGGTACGGATCCGACCGCTGGTTCCCGTGGCCGATCCCGTAACCGATCCCGCCGCTTGCGGGCGCCGCGATCCGCGAGCAATATTCGTCTAGCTTCGTCGAGCGGCAAGGCCCGTGCGGTCAGAACGCTGCCAACCGGAGTTCACGGTAGGCCTGGACGAGGTCGTCGAGGCGGAACGCCCGATTGAGCCCGCTGGGGTTCGGCAGAACCCAGGCGACGGCGCCCGCGAATCGCTCGGGCTGCAACCCCCACGCAATGTCCCGCCGGCCCGAGATGGCCGAATAAGCCGCCTTGCCCAGGAAGGCGATATATGCGGGGGCGAACAGCTCTATTTTCCGATGGAGCGTTCCATGAGATGCCTGGAATTCCTGCCTGGACACCTCATCGGCCCGAATCGTGGGCCGATCCACCACGACGGTCAAGCCGCAGCCGTACTGCAATATGCGTCGATCATTGGTGGGCTCGATGAGCTCGGCAGTAAAGCCGGCGAGGTGTATCGCTTTCCAGAAGCGATTGCTTTTGTTTGTGAAGTGGTGCCCGGACACCACGGCAGACAATCCCGGATTCAGCCCGCAGAACACAACCGAAAGGCCGCCCGTGAGCACGTCGGGAAGTTTGGGCGGTAAAGGATCAGGTACCAGCGGTTCTGCGGCCATGTGCGGCGCCTTCGGCGAAAAAACCGGCGCCGCGAAGCCGCCGATTCCTTATGCAAGCCATTGAGCAAAGTGCAATGTAGTCACGCCAATCATACCCTGGCCCCATGCGCCGCGTGCCAGCCTAGCCCACTTGCACTGCTTCTGCCCTTGTTCTGGGAAACGGTCGAAAAGCCATCAGGATCAGCATCGCCGCCAGCCCCATGCCCCACGAGCCCACATACATCAGCGTATAGCTGTCCAGGCGGTCGTAGATCAGGCCGCCGAGCAGCGGCCCCGTGGACATGCCCAGGCTGCCGGCCATTGCCAATGCGCCGATGACCGTGCCCATCATCTTCAACGGGAAATTCTCGCGGACGATCACGGCATACAGCGGCATCGTGCCGGCATAGATGAAACCGACCGCCGTCGCGACGACATAGAAGCCGGCGAGTCGGTTGACGGATGCATAGGCCAGCACCGCGAAAGCCTGTGCCAGCAGGCCGATGACGAGGACGCGCTGCGCGCCGAACCGGTCGCCCGCCAGGCCGAAGCCGATGCGGCCGAACATACCGGCCAGCCCCTCGACGCTGTAGATCGTTACTGCCGCGATCATCGGAATGCCGCAGGTCACCGCGTAGCTTACCGTGTGGAAGATCGGGCCCGAGTGCGTGGCGCAGCAGAAGAAGTTCGCCAGCATCAAAAGGATGAACTGCCGTGAGCGCACCGCTTCGGCCACGGTCATGTCCGCCGGCCGCTCGCCGGCCGCCATACCGGCCTGCGTGCCGTCGTCCGGTGTCGGAGGCCGGCGCACCAGCAGCGCGGCGGGGATCATCAGAGCCGCCGCAATGCCGGCGACGGCCAGCATCGCGCTGCGCCAGCCGTAAGCGGTGACCAGCCAGGCGGCGAGCGGAGCCATGGTCATCGGCGCCATGCCCATGCCCGCCGACACCAGCGACACGGCCAGCCCCCGCTGCGTATCGAACCAGCCGGTGACGCAGGCCATCATCGGCGCAAAGACCGCGGCCGTCGCGGTACCGACCAGCAGGCCAAAGACAAGCTGGAACTCGGCCAGCGACGTCGCGCGGCTGGCCAGCGCCAGGCTCGCCGCCAGTACCACCGACCCGACCAGCACAACCGGACGCGAGCCGTAGCGGTCGGACAGACTGCCCCACGCCAGGCTGGCGGCTCCCATGGAGAGAAAGCCGAAGGTCATCGCGGCGGAGATGCCCGCGACCGACCAGCCCGTGTCGTGTGACATCGGCCGCAGGAAGATGGGCAGCGAGAACATCGCACCCATGGCGACGCAGCCCAGCAGACCGCCGGCCGCGACGATGACCCAGCGATAGGGGTGATTCATGGGGTGTGTCTCCTGGAATCTGAAAGCGCGTTCGGCTAGCCAAGCGCCGGGTGCGCCGCCCCGGCCCAATTCGACCAATTCCAGCGCTTCGGCCTAGCGCACGTGAACCTGGTTATTCCGCAATCTGGGGCTCGACCAGATGGGCAAGCTGCGCCAGCGATTCCTGCCAGCCGAGGTAGCATGCCTCGGTAGGAATGATTTCGGGAATGCCGGCCTGCTGGATGCTGACCTCCGTCCCGCATGAAACGGCACGCAGCTTCACCACTACCTTCATCTCGCCCGGCAGCTTGGGGTCGTCGAATGTGTCGACGTACTCGATGCGTTCGTCGGGCACCAGCTTCAGGTATTCGCCTCGGAATGAATGGCTGTGGCCGGTCGAGAAATTCTCGAACGACATCCGGAAGCCGCCGCCGACGCGGGCATCGAACTGATGCACGTGGCAAATGAAGCCATAGGGCGGCAGCCACTTGGCCAGGGCCGCGCCGTGCACGAAGGCGCGGTAGACCTTCTCGGGCGTGGTGCGCAGGACGCGATGGAGTTGGACGGTTCCGGTGGGCATGTTCATGTCTCCTTGGGTCGGGAATGGCCTGGATTGCCTATTTTGTGTACACCGTACACATATCATAGAAGCCAGAGCAAATGCTGTCCACCTATGAGGCCCGAATTCTTGTAAGCAATTGCTCCCAGTTGGGGAGACGCTGATGAGTTCTTTTCGAGCTAAAAATTGGTTAACACAGTGTCGATTTATTGTGCGCTATCCAGGCTCGCGCGCAACGCATGTGTTGACGTTGCTTGAAAAATCAAACGAGACTCGGATTCCGTAATCTTCGTCAGCACGACGGCGCTAGTGTTGCCCTTATACACTATAGTGGACGCCACATTAACGGCCGGTTCTACTCCCGGCCGCATGTATGATGCATGCGATCCCGTATGGAGCCATTCAGAACCGAGCGCAGCCGCCGCACATGCAGAAGCCGCCCCTAACTGGAAGCCTCCTTGCAGATGGCCGACTTTGTTGGCGACAAGATAGTCATTTTCCACGGTCATGGCAGCACCTTCCGGCGTTGGCCGTGGTGTCACTCCCCAGAACGCCCGGCAAAACGGGCGCTCTTTTGCCCGCGCCTCGGAAATTGCATGCTCAGCGCGATCAAGCACCAATAGTTCTTGCCGGCTGTGGTCTTTCGGCATCGCACCATCGGGTTTGCCCAGTGCCGGCCGTACGGATTTCGTTGTCGCCGCAGATGAAAGCAGCACGAAGCTTGCTATGGCTAGGCCAACGCAGCCGTCGGCGCCTTCGATAGAAATTTGGACGCTCCCACGCTTAGCGGCGAGATTCTGAGATAAGCCAACGAAGTTCGATGTGGCCGTCAGTTTGCCGGTGAGAGGGATCCCGCTCAGTTGAAGATAGATATTGGACGTCGCGAGCCGCCCATAATGCTTCAACAGCGAGCGAACAGAAGTGGCAAGTGCGATGTCTACAAAAACCCCAAAACTAATCGCATCGATTTCACCGTTCTCGTCGGTGCAGTGCGGCCCTTGCTGGATAGCAATGCATGCACGGTTGTGGCGCCGCTCGTACTGGAAATCCAGAAAATGGCCCAGCAGATGTAAGCCTGGCTGACGATCGGCGATGACGGCGCGGCGTACGCGCGCCTCGATAGATGAGCAATCGTCATCCGAAAGCATATGGTAATCGCTCACTCAGGTTTTTCCCGGCTAGGAACAATACGGGCTTCAGCCCTTGGGCCAAACCCGCCAAGCGGCTCATAATGAGCGCGGCGCTTTTTGACTGCCTCTCCAGCGCCATGCTCACGCACCTCCTTGAAAAAGGCGAATTCGCCATCTTCAAATTTCAGCTTGAGACCAAATGCGTGGCCAAAATAACTCTCAGTGAATGCCTGTCCCATGCCCATCGATTCCCAAACCATATGGGTATAGGCCTTACCCATGACAATCCCGTCGATCGGCAGAATCGCAATTCTCCGCGCTTCCGCCATGGCAGCCTCGGCCAATTCTTCGCTCGGGACTGCCCGGTTAATCAAGCCGATCAATGACGCTTCGCGGCCGCTCCAAGTGCGGCCGGTCGTCATCATTTCTCTGGTTCGCTTGTAGCCAATCAAGTGAGCGTAAAGGCGGATTATCGTTATTCCTGAAATCCCCGCCACTTGGCCAAGATTTCCGATATTTGCGTCGTCGGCTGCAATGGTAATATCGCAACAAGCCTGCAGCGCATTGCCAAGCTCTATGCAGTGGCCACGGACTTCGGCAATTGTCGGCTTCAATGAAAAAAAGAGCCGTCTCCACACTTGTCTTAAATCACGCTCCAGCATCAACTGATGACGATTGGCGAGCCGGTCTTTGGTTTTTGACCGGACGCCAAAGCCGTCGAAATAGCCATTTAAATCGTGGCCCGAGCAAAAATTATCGCCCTCACCCCGAATCAAAACGACTTTTACGTCGTCATCTTTCTCCCAAGCATCAATCGTATCCAATAACTGTTCTTCTCCCCAGAACGGGGTGGCGTTTTTCTTGCCGGGATTACTCAACGTTACGGTAGCAATTTTCGCCTCGCGGTCTACTTCGTACTTGATGTAATCAAACGGGTATTTTTTTCTAGACATGGTTTTATTTGCCTATAGCTATATTTAGTATACGAATACGCTGCATGAATCCCGATGCCTCCATGCCCCGTGGCGAGGCGGCTGCCGACCATGCCCAAGGCGGCATGTTGAGGCAACCCGACCGATGCGTATGTCATGGAAACCTCTTGTCTTTGTTATAGTGAACAGCGCTCCTGGGATGAAACGCCGGGAATTCTATTTCCCCGGTTTGGCTGGCATGGGCAACGTGGGATCTTGAATCACACCAGTCGCAGCCCACGCCGCCAACTGTTCGGCCTGCTTATCTGGATCCACGCAATTGAATCGGCTCAGAATTGCGACGGTATCCTCGCCCAAGTGCGGCGGTGCGAGCCGCACACTTTGCTCGAAGTGTTGATACTTGATCGGCCGCATTGGCGCACGCAATTTGCCCACGCCCAGCTTACCGACCAGCTGTCGGTGCTCGACCTGAGGGTGGTTGACCAGATCCGCCACGTTGAGAACCGGCCCACAAGGCACATCATGCTCCGCGAAAATCGCTTCCCACTCGGCCGTCGTACGGGTAGCCATTACTGCGGCGAGGTCTCGTGACAGCACTTCACTGTGCGCCGCTCGAGTCGAAAGAGTGGCATAGCGTGGATCATCGATCCATTCCGCGTGCCCCAGTGCGCGGCACAAATTACGCCAAAAGCCCTGGTTGAACGCGGCCACTACGAGATAGCCGTCCGAGGTGGGGAATCCTCCCATCGGTACAACCGTAGGATGGGCGCCGCCAGTACGTACCGGCACTTTGCCCACCAGCTCGTAGTACGGAATGTAATAGCCCATGATGTTGAACAGGCAATCGAAATTGCTCACATCGATGAATTGCCCCTTGCCGTTGCGGTCTCGATCTCGCAAGGCGACGATGACGGCCATCGCAGCGTAAAGCCCGGGAATATAATCACCCACTGAAAGCCCGGCGCGCATGGGCGGCCCGTCTTGTGTGCCGGTCAGAGACATAAGCCCCGACATGGCTTGAATGACACTGTCAAACGCCGGCCTATCACGCAATGGGCCTTCTTGGCCGAACCCGCTGATTGCACAATATATCAATTGTGGATTTAGTTTAAGCAGGTCATCGTATCCAAGGCCTAGGCCTTCCATAACGCCTGGCCTGAAATTATGTAGTACAACATCGGCTTGCTTTACTAGGGTTTCCAGCAATGCCTTACCCTGCGGGTTTTTCAGATTTAGCGCAACACTGTATTTATTTCGATTCACCGCCGCGAAAAAATGACTGATGCCTTCGTCATGCGGCGGCGTGCCTCGCGCTGTATCTCCGCGGCCGGGATTCTCTATTTTCAGCACCGTAGCGCCCAGGTCGGCCAGCGTCATTGAGGCGAATGGGCCGGCAATGACGTGTGTGAGATCGATAATGGTAGTGCCGGCCAATGGTAAGCGTTTGTCCACGGGAGCGCCGGAATGCCGCATATTCTGGGATGATGGCTGCGATGCTGCGTTTAAGCTCATTCCAACTCTCCTTGCCGATTATCCGAGGAAGGAAAATCGGCAATCGCCAGATTCAATTCGCGCAAAATCGCCGCGGTGCTATTTCCCAGGGCCGGTGGCCCGAGGTGAGGGGCCGCGCGGCCATTAATGCGTATCGGTGGTGCGATCGTTTCAATTTCTCCTGAAATTGGGTGCTGCATACTGATAAATGTGCCATTGTGCTTGGCCTGCTCGTCGTTAAGTACTTCTTGCAGATTGTTCACTGGCCCGTTCGGCACCTGCGCCTCATCCAGCAGTTCCAGCCAATACTGCCTTGGACGTGTCTTGAATAGATCATTGAGCAAAGCATTAACCTGAGCACGATTGGCGACCCTGCTTTTGATATTGACGAACCGAGGGTCGCGCGCGTATTCGCCTATGCCCAGCCCTTCGCACATCCGATACCAATACTCGTCGCGTGTCGCGGCGATGACAAATTGCCCGTCGGCTGCCTGATAAACGTCCCAGGGTGATGCCTGCGGATGGCTTGCCCCGATCCGGCTCAACGCCCTTTTTTCGGCGAACATCTGTTGATAGCGTAGATTCAGCATTGAAATCATGCATTCGAACATCGCAATCTCGACGTGCTGAGGCTCGCCGCTGCGACGTTGTTCAAGCACAGCGAGCACTACCCCCAATGCCCCAAAAATGCCGGACGTGATATCCGCGATCGGTGCCCCCGCCGGTAGAGGCCCACCGTCGGGCTCTCCGGTAATGCTCATCAAGCCTGACATCGCCTGCAGCACGACGTCCAGCCCTTGTTTATGGCTATATGGCCCGGTGGCCCCAAATGCCGATAGCGAGCAATAGATCAAGCGAGGATTCACTGCGAGCAGGCTGTGGTAGTCCAAGCCGATTCGCGCCATTTTTCCTGGCCGGAAGTTCTCAACAACGACATGTGCGTCGCGGATCAAATCCCGCGCTGCTCGCTGGCCGGCCTCCGACTTCAAGTTCAGCTCTACACTTTTCTTGTTGCGATTCAAGGCAAGGAAGCCGACATGCTCTCCTTGTACTCGCACTGTGCCGGAACTGCGAAATGCCTCGCCGCCCGGCGGCTCGATCTTAATCACCTCGGCACCGTAATCGCCAAGCAGCATCGTGCACATCGGGCCTGCGGCGTGATGGGTGAAATCAATCACCCGTACCCCCGCCAGCGGCAGGCTGGGGTGCCTCGCGGCGCTGTCCATATCCGATGTCTGGATCGGATCAGCCAAAGGAATCGTAGAGTTTATGTCAGTCACTGCCGACGACCCACTGTGGTTGTGCACGTTGCCGAGGCCACTTGAAATCTCCTTAATATTTTTCTATATGATCGCATAGCGCACAATATATTCGCAATGCGTACATAATGTACAATTCCCCAAGACGTGGTGTCAAGTAAAACCCCAGCGCTCACTTTCTATTCGAGAGCAAGTGCGGCTAGTGACGAGAGAAGCGGCGGAAGAAATAGGTTGGGTAAGATTCGTGGCCGCGTTCAATCACTAGAACGCGATTTGGCTATGATCTGCGTCATGGGGTGAGGTCTGGGTTGACCGTTGCCCGAATAGTGCAAGTTCACCCGTAATACTCGCCTTGCCACTTGCCGGTTCTTATTAACGTTGGGGCGCGTGGGTATGTCGGGCAGCGGATAATTCTTATCGACTCAAGGCTGCGTGTGCTTGGGCGGCGCTGGCATATTTCAAGGGAGCGGCACGGCGCAGTTCTCCGCCATGCTGGCCGGCGGCAGTCGGTTAAACAGCCAAAGGGGGTAGTGGTTTGGTTCGAGGCCGTATGTTATCCAGCTATCGCAGGCGAGTAGGCCGGCGGGCTGGGCGGCTCAGCGGTGGCTGTGTAGCTCTGCCTCGATCTTTTCCACCGTTTGCCGGATACGAGGTAGGAATTTGCGGTGGAGCTGTGTGAGGCTGACGCGCGTCGAGTATGAGCTGACATTCACCGCGGCGATGGTCTTGCCCGATGTGTCACGAATCGGCATGGCCACGGAGCGTATCCCGTGCTCGATTTCCTGGTCGATCAAGTACCAGCCTTGCGTGCGCGCGACCTCGATCTCACCCGCGAGCACCTTTGGATCCGTGATGGTGTGTGGTGCGCGTGGCTCCAGCTTTGCGCGCTTCAAGTAGTTTGCGAGTTCCGACGGGCCCAACGCTGCCAATAGAATGCGTCCCGCCGCCGTGCAGTATGCGGGGAGTGTCGAGCCTGCGCGCAGATTGGCGCCAACCAGGCGGCTCACCGTGACGCGTGCAATGTACAGGATGGCGTCCTGATCAAGCACAGACACGCCGCAGGATTCGTCCAGTTCCGATGCAAGCTGCTGGAGATAGGGCTGAGCAATCTGAGGCAGTTCCTGAGACGAGAGATAGGCGTACCCAAGCTCTAAGGTTCGCGGCAGCAGACGATAACCTCGATCAGTCCGGCCCACATAGCCCAGACGCTCCAGAGTGAGAAGAAATCTCCGAGCGGCCGCACGAGTGATCGCGGTTGCTTCCGCGACTTGGGTCAGGGTCATTTCTTTGCTGGTTCCCAAGCAACAGATCACTGCCAGGCCCCGCTCAAGCGACTGCACGTGATCCCGTATCCACGACTCGCCGACCGCTTGTTCATCCGTTGTGCGCATGGCGCGCATTATATCATCGCGTCCGTTGACGCCCTGGTATAGCCCAGATATACTGTTCGCACAACGTACATATAGTGCGCAATGCGAACAATATTCAAGAGGCTATTTTGAAGAAATGCCCATATGAATTTGTGACGTATCGTGTAGGCCTTCAGGCGGAAATGGCGGCCATGATGCTGAACAGCCTGGGCAAGCACAACGCATCGCTATTCTGCGGTGAGAAGCAGCCCGCCGATGTCATTGACGGCCGGAAGAGGAATGGCGATGTCAAGAGCCTTGTCGCATGCAGGGAGGGCAACCACTTCTGGGGCAGACGTGCTCTCAAAAGGTATTTCGAGGGATCCGGCGCTTGCCTCAAAACGAGTGGGCAAGGCGTTCTTCCCAATAGGTACCGGTTTGTCCTCTCGCACGATATGCGGCAGGGCGGGTGGCGTCCGCTTTTCTCCCTCAAACTGACCGCCGCCCAGACAAGCAACTTATGCATCGAGGCTGGCTGTTTCGACGGGGGCGCGGAGACGGCCAGCGGATAAGAGATCTTACAGGTAGGCAAACAACATCGGAGGAGACTAAATCATGCGAACATTCATCGCGGCGGCGCTGCTCGCGCTCACCTTCTCGCAGGCGTACGGGAAAGACACTTATCCCGACAGGCCGATACGCCTGGTGATCGCCTATGCGGCAGGTGGGCCGACGGATGAAGTCGGCCGCATCTACGCAAGCAAACTTTCGGAATACCTAGGAACCCCGGTCATCGTGGACAATCGCGCGGGCGCTTCCGGCATCATTGGCACAGAGATCGTCGCGAAGGCTCCAGCGGACGGCTATACGTTGCTGCTTGGCGTCATCAGCACTCACGCCCTGCATCCCGCATTGGGTCGCAAGCTCTCCTATGATGCCGTGCGCGATTTTGCTCCTGTGGCTTTGGCGGTCAAAGTTCCAATGGTCATCGTCGTGAATCCGAAAGTCTTGCCAGCGACGAACGTCAAGACTCTGATCAAGGAACTTAAGGAACACCCAGGGAAGTATCGGTTCGGGTCGTCCGGCTACGGTGGGATCAGCCACATGTGTTTCGAACTGTTCAAATATCGCGCCGGAATTACCGACTTCACGCACGTGCCTTACCGGGGCACTGGCCCAGCGTTCACGGATCTCCTCGGCGGACACATCAGTGCTCTTTGCGAGGGTGTGGGAGGCGCTGCCGGACATATACGCGCCGGTACGGTGCGAGGCATCGCGACAGCCACTTTGCAGCGCGCTCATGCGCTGCCGGAGCTTCCGACCGTCTCCGAGAGCGGCTTGCCCGGGTTCGAGGCGTACACATGGAATA
Source organism: Candidimonas nitroreducens (assembly GCF_002209565.1). Taxonomy (GTDB): domain Bacteria; phylum Pseudomonadota; class Gammaproteobacteria; order Burkholderiales; family Burkholderiaceae_B; genus Candidimonas; species Candidimonas nitroreducens. The sequence goes on along the minus strand of NZ_NJIH01000007.1, from coordinate 291,713 downwards.
TGTTTTTCGCCCCGCGCGGTACACCTCCCGCGATTGTGCAGCGACTGAATACCGAGATCAATCGCGTTGCCAAGGATCCGGCCATTCGCAAGAAACTCGATCGCTTGGGCGTAGAGGTTGTCGACGACTCCACTCCTGCAAGCCTGCAAGACTTCGTGCCCAGCGAGATCAAGAAATGGTCGGCCGTGGTCAAAGCAGCCGGGCTGAAGGCGAACGACTGACGGAGGCCTGAGACGGGATGAGCTTGTCAAAACGGTGCGGCGAGTGCGGGCCTTGCGCCACACGGGAACGGTGCAACTCCAGGCAATAAAAGCCTGGAAAGAAGGACGAGCCAGGAAAGAAGGCTACGGTTGCCCTTCGGTTTCTCCAACGCCGTCGAGCGGCGGCATCCAGCCAACACGGCGGCGCGTCCAGATTTGCGCCTGTGGACGGCCCACCTGGTCGCGCTGCGCCAGAGTGCCGACCCGCAGCGAATAACGCTTCGGCGTGCCGGGGTCGGTCGCATAGAGCTGTGTGCCGCACTCCTCGCAAAAGCCAGTTACTCGCTGCGCGCCGCTGTCGGCAGTCTTCGCATAGTGGCGCGGCTTGCCTTGCAGCAAACGGAACGTTTCGGCCGGCGCAGTGATGTTCGTGCGGAACGCCGAACCCGACATAATCTGGCAGTCGAGGCAGTGGCAAATCCGCATCGAGCCGGGTTGAACCTCTGCTTCGTAGCGAATTGCGCCGCAGTGACATTGCCCTTGCACTTTCATTGCTGTCTCCTAAGCAGCCACGGAATGGCTTGAAGTTGTCGACCGACCATACGCCATCTTATCTCTGAATTCCACCGGGCGCCGCTGCTCTTTTTAACGGTCGAGCGCTCGGCGAGTCCGGCGGAATCGCTGTCTGCCCACGACTTCCTGCTTGAAGGCCGCGTCGAATTTCCGCCGTATTTTCATCTCTGTATCCTCGATAGGCAGATTGTCGGCCTATCAGAGTGTCTATAGAAATTAGAGCACCACACAACCTAGGTGGATACAATCTCTTGACACTTCACAACTAAACGAGAGCGACCATGCGCCTCGAGAACTTGCGCTACTTTCTCGCCGTCGCCGACGAATCAAGTGTCGGACGTGCAGCGCATCGGCTGGGTGTTACCCAGCCGGCTTTGACGAAGGGCATCCAGCGGCTGGAACAGGATCTGGGTCTTCCTTTATTCGAACGTTCCGCAAAAGGCATGACGCTGACGCGCGTGGGAGCGTCGTTTCTCGAACGAGTGCATCTCATAGCGCTCGCGATGGATGATGTCGTACGCGAGGCGAACGATATCCGGGTAGGGCAGGCAGGCAAGCTCAGGGTAGGCGTGGCGCCGCAATTCGCGGACGAGCTGTTTTCCCCCGCCTGTGCGGATCTTATCGCGCAGCGCCCCGGCGCACGCTTGGAGGTGCACACACACCTGAACGATGCCTTGTTCGATATGTTGCGGCGTGGCGACCTCGATCTCTGCATCGCGGGCCTTGAGGATAGAGCGCATGCCGAGATGGAGCAAATACCGTTGTTTCCTGACGAAATGTGCGTGGGGTTGCGTGCGGGACACCCGATTCTGAGCAGGCCGAACCTGAGTTTCAGGGATATTGCCGCCGAGCGTTGGATATTGCCCGGGCGCAGTGTGGTAGCGCGTAGGCGATTGGATGAGCGCGTGGCCGAACTGGGCTTGCCGCCGGTCAATGTCGTCATCGAGTGGAGCGCGTCGATTGGGCACCGGCTGAACCTGGTGCGGAACACGGATTTGCTGACGGTGCTGAGCCTGCGCCTAGTGCGATCTGAGGCAGGCCGAGGATTGACGAGCGTGCCGCTGGAGCAGGCTGTCTGGATACGACAGGTCGGAATCGCTCATCGTAAGGGCGCCTATCTCTCACCCTTGGCACATCGCCTGATCGAAATCCTGCTGGAACACTCGCTCCACTCCTAGGTTTTCGCCCTATAACCAATCGGAATCGACGCGAGCCGTCTGGTTATCACTGGCGACAGTTCCTGTTGATAAGATGGGCAAATTGAAACCGTCCCAGGAGGGGTAGGTGATCTCCCACGATATCGCTTTGCCGATTTCGGTCATTCCTGGATTCGTCGAGCGCACGGATGCTTGGCTGGCGCAATGCGCTCCCGGCGTGCGCATTTCCAAATTCGGCCATCCCGGCGACGGTAACTTGCACTATAACGTGCATGCTCCGGCCGGGCTCGACTCGCGCGCATATCTGCAGCAGCGCGAAGACGACATCCGGGATGGTGTCTACGAGTCGGCCCATCGAGCCGGCAGCACGTTCTCGGCCGAGCACGGGATAGGCAGCCTGAAACTGGGCTGGATGTCAGCTTATAAAGCTGCGGCCGAGATTGGGATGATGCGGGCCATCAAGCAAGCCCTGGATCCCCGGTTAATCATGAATCCGCATCGGGTTCTTCCCAATGTCCCTCACTTTTCATAGAGCGAGTTGCACGATGGAAAATCGACGCATACTGATCCTAATGGCCGACGAGCACTCGACTAAGATGCTCGGATGCCAGGGCAACCCGAACATACACACGCCCAACCTGGATCGCTTGGCCAGCCAGGGTACCCTGTTCTCCGCCGCGTATTGCAATTCGCCTATCTGTGTGCCGGCACGCGCTGCGTTTGCCACGGGCCGTTATGTGCACGAAACGGCCTGCTGGGACAACGCTTTCGGCTATGACGGCCGAATGCCGAGCTGGGGGCATCTGCTGTCGGCCCGAGGCCTGAGCTCCTATTCCATCGGCAAGCTGCACTACAAGAACGAGCGCGACGACACCGGGTTCACCGAACAGATACTGCCAATGCACTTGGTGAACGGTGTCGGCGATGTACTGGGTTGCGTCCGCGATCCGCTGCCCGTCCGCCACAAAAGCCGGGCGCTCGCGACCGACATCGGCCCGGGCGAAAGTGATTACAACGCCTATGACCGGTCGATCGCGGCAGCAGCCTGCGACTGGATAGGGAAGCATGCCGACGAGTCCTGGGTACTGTTTGTTTCGTTTGTCGCCCCGCATTTCCCACTGATTTGTCCCCCCGAGTTCTACCGGCTTTATGACCCGGCCAAGGTCGCTCTGCCGAAGTTGCACAAGCCCGAGGAGTGGCCGCGGCACCCTTGGGTGGCCGCCCTGCGGGATTGCTTCCGCTTCGACGATTACTTCAAGGACGACGACCAGCGCTGCATCGCGATCGCATCCTACATGGGGCTCTGTACTTTCGTCGACCATCAGATCGGACAAGTCCTGGGCGCGCTGGACGAAGCCGGAATCGGTGGCGAAACCCTGGTGATATACACGAGCGACCACGGTGACAACGTCGGTTCGCGGGGCCTGTGGGGCAAGTCGGTGATGTACGAGGAATCGGTGGCGGTGCCGCTGATCATACGCGCACCCGAACGAACCGGCGGGGATACTGTCGCCACACCGGTGTCTCACCTGGACATTGCGCCAACTTTGACCGATTGGCTGGGAATGACGCCGGATCCGCAGTGGCGCGGTAAGTCGCTACTGCGGATCGCGAACGCGCCGAAAGACGACTCCCGCGTAATCCTCAGCGAATACCACGCTGCCGGTTCCCGCAGCGCTGCGTTCATGATCCGGCAAGGTACGTGGAAGCTGGTCTGGTACGCCGATGCGCCGTCCCAATTGTTCGACTTGGCGACCGACCCGGAGGAACTGATGGACTTGGCGGACGATGCCGGATGCGCCGCCATTCGCAAGGCGCTCACCGACACATTGTTCGATATCTGCGATCCGGTTGCCACCGACAGGCGCGCCAAGGAGGATCAGCAGGCGCTCGTCGACCAGCACGGGGGCGCGGAGGCCGTGGTGGCACGCGGCGGTTTCGGCGCAACGCCTGCGCCGGGAAGGGCCGCTGTTTTCGCGGGGCGACCGTAACGCCGAGTTCGGCAGATTCATCACATCCATTAGCCACACGCCCAAACAGTGATGGCAACAACGGGGAGACAACCCATGCATCGAAACAGGCGCAACATGATGACGGCCCTGGCCGGGCTGACGCTCGCCGGGGTGATGCCCGCGCGCGCAGCCAACTGGCCCCAGGGCCCCCAGACTTTCGTGGTTCCCTACACGCCCGGCGGCGGCACGGACATGCTGGCGCGCGCCCTTGGGCAGACGGTGGGGTTGAAGCTGGGCACGTCCGTGATCGTCGACAACCGCTCGGGCGCCGGTGGGAACATCGGGGCAGCGCTGGTTGCCCACGACAACAGCAATTCCAAGTGGCTATTCACGACCAATTCCATTGCCATTAGCGCGTCCCTGTACAAAGGCTTGAATTACAGCATCGAGGGCGACTTGGTGGCCGTCTCGATGATCACCAAGTCGCCCCTGCTGCTGGTCGTGCCGGGCTCCGGCCGCATTCGCACCTTGGAGCAGCTCATCGAATTGTCCAAGGCCAAGCCGGACGGCCTGAACTACGGGTCGACTGGGGTGGGCTCAGTGACCCATCTCGGCTCTGCGCTGCTGGTCAAGACCTTAGGTATCAAGGCATTGCATATCCCATACAAGGGCGCTAGCCAGATCACCACGGCGCTGCTTGCCAACCAGATCGACTTCGCCATGATCGGCACGCCTGGCGCCGTGCCGTCGCTTCGCCAGGGAACTCTGCGGCTGCTGGGGGTCATGGGCGACTACTTGCCACCGGGCATTGCCGAGGCGCCGCTATTGTCGAAGCAGTATCCCGAACTGCACGTGGAGATCTGGCAAGCGGTGTTCGCGCCGAAAAGCATGCCGCGCGCAGCCGTGCAGCGCATGCACACCGAAGTGCAGGCAGTCCTGAAAGACTCCAGCGTCGCGCGAACCATCGCTGCGGATGGGGCTGTGCCCTTGACACTGTCGCAGGCGGGCTCGGCGAAGTTCATCGCGGAGGACATCGAGCGGTACCGCAAGATCCTCGCCGTCCTGAAGCTCGGCGCAACATAGGGATGAGGAGTTGCGAAGTTCGGCTCTACATCATGAATGGGGGGCAGCGGCATTCATTATTTCACGCGTTCGTGAGTGTTTAGTGAGAGCCACTGATCGAGTGGCATTCTAAAAACCAGAAAGCTCGTTACTGCTCGTTTGGCATTGAGGCCGAGCGAAGGGACGATTCTTGCGCTCCGTTGACGCCCGTGGACGGGGAGATGACCTGTGTGTCCGAGCTCCTCTGTGTATACGAAGAGCATGGAGGGGCATCAATGGGTTTACGCTGGGCGCGTAGGCTGCTGATCTATCTCGACCGTTACGGGCCCGTCTTGAATACCGAGGTTGATGTCGATTCTGGGCCGCATGCCTATCCCCCCTTGTCGGATTACGGAACGCCAGCAAGCCGTCACATCGAAGCGGCGCTTCCCCCGATCAGGCTTATCGCTTATGGCGTAATGTCGCCGGTGGCCCTCTGCGCGCTTCTCGTGAACGCCTGTCGAGGGGGGAGTGCCGATCTCAGTCGCGAACTTTGATCACCAGCTTGCCCTGAAGGTGGCGCGCCGCGCTGATCCGAATGGCTTCGACGGCGTCGGACAGTGCATATTCTTTAATAGGGGGTACGGCGATGGCACCGGCTTTATGCAGCTCCATAATGCGCTCCAGGGGAGCGCGCGCCCGAGTGGCCGCGGGGCGTAGCGATGTCACGTCGCTGCGTTCGGGCGTGGGGGCCTGCGCCCCGGAAGCGATGAAGGCTGCGCGTCCGCCCGGCTTGAGCACCTTGAATGAACGCAAAGCAACGTCGCCGCCCACAGTGTCGAGCACCGCATCGCAGCCGCTGACGACAGTGGTGAAGTCAGTAGTGGTGTAGTCGATGACCTGATCTGCACCCAGCGAGCGCAGATAGGGCTGGTTCGGCCCGCTCGCCGTAGTGATGACACGAGCGCCCAGGTGCTTTGCGATCTGGATGGCAATGCTGGCAACGCCGCCCGCACCACCCTGGATAAGGATGGTTTCGCCAGACTGGAGCTTCAAGCAATTTTCGATTGCCGCTGTTGCGGTCAGGCCAATGAGAGCCAGGGCCGCGGCATTGACGTGAGACAGTCCTGCCGGCTTTTTGGCAATAATTGCTGCGCCAACAACGATCTTTTCTGCGTAAGTCCCATTGCGCCCCGCCTCGAGCACGCCAAAGACTTCGTCGCCGACTTTGAGATCGTCGACGCCAGTTCCGACTGCGCCGACCACGCCCGAGAAGTCGCGACCGATGATTACAGGAAACGTGAATTGGTTGCCTCGACTAGCGTAGGTGCCGGCACACACTTTCCAGTCGGCTCCATTGACACTGGCCGCGTGAACCTCGACGAGCACCTGGCCGGGGCCAGGCGCTGGATCTGGCAGATCTCCGAACTGGACGACTTCGGGCCCGCCGAATTGCTCGATATAAATAGCTTTCATGGTCTCGTGTTCCTTTTGCCGTTGTGCTGGGTGGGGTTCTAGCCTGCACAGCCCAGAATATCAAAAAGCCAACTTCGAGAAGCTGGCCTAAGTATCTGATTTTACCTGGGACACGATCCCAAAGCGGGCGTAAACCAGCATGAATAAAGAACCTTTTCAGAAATGACGAAATCCGAGGGAACAGTTTAGGTAACAGCTCCGATAGATGTAAATACTGAGCCTGTAGCACCTGAGTGTCAACGACTAGAGCATATCTTTAATTGTACTCCATTTGGAAGTACAATAATCTATCTATTCCGGGAGGTTTGCCATGTCCAGCACGGTAGAAGCAAAAGATGATCGGCTTCAGGTACGCCTGAACGCCGAGGCCAAGGCCGTGCTTCAACGCGCGGCGCACTACCGTCATAAGACGGTGAGTCAGTTCGTGCTGACGACGGCTTTGGCCGAAGCCGAAAAGGTTATTCGCGAGAACGAAGCCGTTGCGCTGTCAGCGGCAGATTGGAAGGTGTTTTATGACGCTTTGAGCAGTCCCCCCGCACCCAATGCCGCGTTACGTAAAGCGTTTGCCAAGTATCAAAAGGCGAGTGAATGACGGTCATGCCATCATCATGGCAGGTCTTGGCGCTTGATAGCAAGATACATGATCGCACCGCTTTCTCCTGTGGTGCTGCTGAACTTGACCGCTACCTTCGAGAACATGCCTCACAGGACATCAAGCGTGATGTCGCTCGTGTCTTTGTAGCCGTGCGGCCGGAAACCACAACAATCTGCGGCTATTACAGCCTGAGCGCGACCAGCTTTCAGCGGGATGAAATGCCTGTGGAGCAGGCCAGGAAATTGCCGCGCTATCCTGTTCCGGCTGTTCTGCTCGGTCGCTTGGCCGTCGATCATGATGCCCAGGGATCTGGCTTGGGCGAGTTCCTGCTCATGGATGCGATGTATCGCACGTTGCTTGCAACACAAGTGATGGCGGTACACGCTATGGTCGTGGATGCAAAAGACGCTGCTGCCGCCAAGTTCTATCGCAAATACGGGTTTATTGATTTTCCGAACAATACCCAGCGGTTGTTCCTGCCGATGGCGACGATACGTCAATTGCAGGATTCTTGAACTCGGGTATTTCTGGCTGCTGCTGTCTCACACTCGCGAACCGCGTGGCGGGCTACAAGAAGCCGGATATAGCCAGGGAGGCCGGGCAACGACAGGGCTGCGTCTGCCTGGACGCGGCCCAATATGCGCCGCCGCGCGGCGAAAGACGGTTATTCGCCGGACAAGTCCGGCAGGACGGACTCGTAATCCTGTCCGCCATAGAACACGCCGATGATCGACACGGCTTCGATATCGGGCTCTATCATGAAGGCAATCACGGCATTGTGCCGATAATTCGTGATGCGCAGCCCCGGCAGAAGATCGTCGCGCGGGATGCCGCGTTGCGGAAACGTCGTCAGGCTCTCGCAATAGGCGACGATGGCATCGACGTAGCGGGCGGCCGTACGCGGCGAGCCGGCGTGCGCAATGTACGTTTCGATGGCGTCGAGCTGCGCCAGCGCTTGCGGCGCAAACCGCACGGCATAGCTCACTCCGTCTTGCTCGCGCGGCTGCGGCGCTTCGCGGCCAAGTGCTCGAGCACCTGATCGGCTGACAGCGCACGCTCGGGCGCGTCTTTCAGTGCCTGGGCCGCCGGGACGACCTGCTCGCGCAGCCAGGCTTCCACGGCGCGATCGCGGGCCAGGAGCGTGCGCAAGCCGTCGCGGATGACCTCGCTTTCGGTGGCGTACTCGCCAGCGGCAACCTTGGCCTTGACCACATCGGCCATTTCGTTCGGCAAGGTAATGCTGAATTGTTGAGTCGAGCGCATGGTGGCTCTCTTTCGGAAAGTGTAGGATTAAATCCTACGCTTTTTGCATGCGGCTAGCAAACCGCGCACTTGGCCTAAAAGTTCCGTGGCTTCTCCCTTGGCGACGAGTTCGGCCTTCAACTGTGCGATGGCCGCCAGCACGTCATCCAGCGCCAGCGCCTGCATCGCGGATTGACGGGCATGCTGCTCGCCCAGGCTTTGTTCGTCATAGCCTGGGCGAGCAGGCTCCAACTGCGGGCGTAGTCTTGAATCACGCTCAGCACGGCCTGGCCGTCGTGGGCGATCAAGTCCCGATTGGCCAGTGTGCGCGACAGCAGCTCGACGGCCTGTCCAAACTCTACGCCGCGTTCTTGCAGGCGCCGCTGATTGAGCGTGTAGCCATCGACCAGATGCTGCTTGGGGGTGCGGGTGGCCCATTGGCGAAACTGCGTGGCACGCGCCGAACTGACCCGGTAGCCCACTGAGATAATGGCGTCCAGGTTATAGTGCTTCAGCCGCCGTCTCACGCGGCGTGCGTCTTCCTCCTGAACGACCGAGAAATCCTCGGTAGTTGCTGCTTCCTCCAATTCCGCCTCGGCGTAGACGTTCTTCAGGTGCAGGCTGATGTTGTCGGACGATGTATCAAACAGCGCCGCCATCTGTCGTTGCGTCAGCCACATGCCCTCATCCCCCGAAAATGGGGAAGAGCCAAACAAAAAGGCCAACTCCGAAGAGTTGGCCTAAGTGTTTGATTTTACTGGTGGCCTGGGGCGGAATCGAACCACCGACACGCGGATTTTCAATCCGCTGCTCTACCAACTGAGCTACCAGGCCAGAGAAAGGCGAAATCATACACGAAAATCATGGCCCTTGCTGTTCGCGAGCCCGTCCCTATATTAATCTTGTGTGCCTGGCGGCGCTCTCCGAGGGGTTGTGTACAGGTCTCCAGGCCAAGGGTTTGGCGGAATATAGTAAGTGCCCGCTACCGGGAAGCGGGGTGGGGCTCATAGCCTGCGCTGGTGCGCTGGCCTACGACCTTTTGGCCAGGAAGTAAGGGCCATACCGATGCGATGGCGAAAGCCGTACCACCGGGCTTGGAAGGAGAGGCCGGCCGCCGCCCCAGGCGCCTGACTACCAAAATCTCCACAATGTTTCCATAGGTTTATAATCCAGGGTTGTCTGGGCCAGGCTCACCAAGCGCCTTGCCCGTATCGCTTCTTGTGGTGGGGCACCCCCATCTTGTGAAATCCATGTCCGTCGACGTCCTGACTTTCGGTTTGAATCACGTCTCCGCCCCGGTGTCGGTGCGCGAGCGCGTGTCCATGCCGCTCGAGGTGCTTCGGCCGGCGCTCGACGGGCTGCGCTCGGCTTTCGGGCCGGCGGTCAAGGAAGCGGCGATACTTTCCACCTGTAATCGCACCGAGATCTACTGTGCGGCCGAGCCGCAGGTGTCCGAGCAGTTGCCCGCCTGGATGGCGGATTTCAACCGGCTTGAGGCCGGCAGTCTGCGTCCGCACCTGTATCAATATCAGCAGAACGAGGCCGTGCGCCATGCGTTCCGGGTCGCCAGCGGGCTGGACTCCATGGTGCTGGGCGAGCCGCAGATATTGGGCCAGATGAAAGAGGCCGTGCGCGCCGCCAATGAAGCGGGCGCGCTGGGCACCTTGCTGCACCAGTTGTTCCAGCGTACGTTCTCGGTGGCCAAGGAAGTCCGCTCGCAGACGGCGATCGGCGCGCATTCGGTGTCCATGGCTGCCGCCGCGGTGCGCCTGGCCGAGCGCGTGTTCGGCGACTTGTCTCAGGCCAATGTGCTGTTCATAGGCGCGGGCGAGATGATCGAGCTTTGTGCCACGCACTTCGCGGCGCTGACCCCCAAGCAGCTGATGGTGGCCAATCGCACGCTGGAACGGGGCGAGCAGTTGGCCTCGCGCTTCATGGCCAAGACCATGAAGTTGTCGGATTTGCCCGAGCGCCTGGCGGAATTCGACGTCATCGTATCCTGTACGGCAAGCTCCTTGCCCATCCTCGGCCTGGGGATGGTGGAAAGGGCTACGCGCCTGCGCCGCCACCGCCCCATGGTGATGGTCGACCTGGCCGTGCCGCGCGATATCGAGACCGAAGTGGGGCGCCTGGGCGATGTCTATCTGTATACGGTCGACGACCTGGGCCGCATGGTGCAAAGCGGCACCGACGCGCGCCGCGCGGCGGTGGTGCAGGCCGAGGCCATCATCGAGACCCGGGTGCAGAATTTCATGCACTGGCTGCACAATCGCGAGATTGTGCCGGCCATCGTCGATCTGCACCAGGCCGCCGACCAGGTGCGCTTGGCGGAACTGGAACGAGCCCGCCGCATGCTGGCGCGCGGCGAGTCGGCCGAGCAGGTGCTCGAGCAGCTGGCCCATGGCCTCACCCAGAAGTATCTGCACGGCCCGCTGGCCACGCTCAATCAAAGCCAGGGCGCCGAGCGCGAGCAGTTGCTGGCCTTGCTGCCGCGCCTGCTGCCCAACGCCCAGAACCGGCGTTAGCTGCGCTCACCGCGCCGTCGGCGCCGGTCGCCCGGTTGCCGGCATTCCTGTAGGTTTCGCCTAGTCTTGTTTCCCCTCTCTTTGTCTTTCCCGATGCTATGAAAAGTTCCGTGCGCAACCGGTTGGAGCAGCTTGCCCGCCGCCTGGTCGAAGTCGATGCCATGCTGGCTGAGCCGGACATCGCCGGAGATATGGAACGCTTTCGCAAGCTGTCGCGCGAGCGCGCCGAGCTGGATCCGGTGGTGCAGGCCTTCAATGCTTATGTCGGTGTCGAGGGCGACGTGCAGGCGGCGCAGGAAATGCTGGGCGATCCGGAAATGAAGGCGCTGGGCGAAGAAGAGCTGCGTATCGGCAAAGAGCGGCTGGAAAACATGGACGAGCAGCTCAAGGTGTTGTTGCTGCCGCGCGACCCGGACGACAGCCGCAGTGTGTTCCTGGAAATCCGCGCCGGTACGGGCGGCGATGAAAGCGCCTTGTTCTCGGGCGACCTGCTGCGCATGTACATGCGCTATGCCGAGCGGCAGCGCTGGCGGGTCGAGCTGCTGTCCGAAAGCGGCTCGGAACTGGGCGGCTACAAGGAAGTGATTGCGCGCATCGAGGGCGACGGGGTATATGGGCGGCTGAAGTTCGAGTCGGGCGCGCACCGGGTGCAGCGCGTGCCCGAGACCGAGGCGCAGGGCCGCGTCCACACTTCGGCCTGCACGGTGGCGGTGCTGCCCGAGGCCGATGAACAGACCGACATCGTGATCAACCCCTCGGACTTGCGCATCGACACGTTCCGCGCCAGCGGCGCGGGCGGCCAGCACATCAACAAGACCGATTCGGCGGTGCGTATCACGCACCTGCCCACCGGCCTGGTGGTGGAATGCCAGGACGACCGCTCGCAGCACCGCAACAAGGACAAGGCCATGCAGGTGCTGGCGGCGCGCCTGAAGGACAAGCAGCAGCGCGAGCAGCACAATAAAGAGGCGGCGCAGCGCAAGAGCCTGGTGGGTTCGGGCGACCGTTCCGAGCGCATCCGCACCTACAATTTCCCGCAGGGGCGGGTGACCGATCACCGCATCAACCTGACGCTGTACAAGCTGCAGCAGATCATGGACGGCGACCTGGACGAGCTGACCGGCGCGCTGCTGGCCGAGCACCAGGCCGAGCAGCTTGCGGCCCTGGGCGAGGAATGAAGCAGACCGTCAGGGCGCTGATGGCCGTCAGCGGCCTGCCGGGGCTGGAAGTCCGCATGCTGCTCGAGCACGTGCTGCAAGTGCCGCGCGCCTGGCTGATCGCCCATGACGACGAGCCCCTGGCGCCGCAGGCGGTGGCGCGCTACTTGGATCTGGCGCAGCAGCGCCGCAACGGGCGGCCCATGGCCTATTTGCTGGGGCGGCGCGAGTTCATGGGCCACGAATTCACGATTACCCCCTCGGTGCTGATCCCGCGCCCCGACACCGAGCTACTGGTGGAAGTCGCGATCGAGGCGCTGGGCGGCAGTGAAGCGCCGCGTGTGCTTGATCTGGGCACGGGCAGCGGCTCCATCGCCGTGTCCGTCGCGCTGGCCTGCCCGGGCGCGCAGGTGGTGGCCACCGATGCCAGCGCGGCCGCGCTGGAAGTGGCCGCCGGCAATGCGCAGCGCCTGGGGGCGCGGGTCGAGTTCTGTTCCGGCGACTGGTACCAAGCCCTGGCTGCCGGCAGGGTTTTTGACCTCATCGTCTCGAATCCCCCCTATATTGCGCGCCATGACGCGCATCTGGCGCAAGGGGATTTGCGCTACGAGCCGCAAGCGGCGTTGACCGACGGAGCCGACGGCCTGCGGGCGCTGGCCGCCATCGCGGCCGGCGCGCCGGAACGCCTGGCGCCGGGCGGACAGCTATGGATGGAGCACGGCTGGGATCAGGCGCAGGCGGTGCGCGGCCTGCTGGCTGCGGCCGGCTTCGGGCGGATTGCCAGCCGCAAGGATCTGGCCGGCATCGAGCGGGTGTCCGGCGGCTCTATAATCAATTGACCATAGGGCTGGTGCAGGCTTCGCCGTTCAGGGCGGGGCCGGGCCAGCCGGCTGAAACGCCATACCGTATTTCAGTGGAAATTCACTTACCAGCAAGCGAGAGCATCATGAGCGACGTGCAAGAGTTCATCCGTAATACCGTGACCGAGAACCCGGTCGTGCTGTTCATGAAGGGGACGGCGCAGTTCCCGCAGTGCGGCTTTTCGGGCCGCGCCATCCAGATCCTGAAGGCCGCCGGCGTCACCAAGCTGGTGACCGTCAATGTGCTGGAAGACGACGAGGTGCGCCAGGGCATCAAGGAATATTCCAACTGGCCGACCATCCCGCAGCTGTACGTGGGCGGCCAGTTCATCGGCGGCTCCGACATCCTGGCCGAAATGAGCGAAAACGGTGAACTGCTCACCACGCTCAAAGAGGTCGGCGCGCTTGCCTGAGGCCATGGCGGCCGGTAGCGTGGCCCTGGCGGGCGGCCGCTGCCCATGACCGCGCGCCGTCGGCTGGTAATCGGCGTCACGGGGGCTACGGGCGTCATCTATGCGCAGCGCATGCTGCAAGCGCTGCGCGGCTTGCCCGAGGTCGAATCGCATCTGGTGATTTCCCCGTCGGGCGTATTGAACATCAAGTACGAGCTGGGGCTGGGGCGGGCCGACCTGCACGCGCTGGCCGATCACGTCTATAGTTTTCGCGACGTCGGCTCGGCGCTGGCCAGCGGCGGCTTCGCCACGGCCGGCATGGTCATCGTGCCCTGCTCGATGCGCACGCTGGCCGCGGTGGCCCACGGCCTGTCGGACAACCTGATCACGCGCGCCGCCGACGTCACCCTGAAAGAGCGCCGGCGCCTGGTGCTGATGGTGCGCGAGACGCCGCTGAACCTGGCGCACTTGCGCAATATGACGGCGGTTACGGAAATGGGCGGCATCATCTTCCCGCCGCTGCCGGCCTTCTACCATCACCCCAAGACGCTGGACGAGATGGTCGACCACACCGTCGCCAGGGTGCTGGAGCTGTTCGACATCGCCGTGCCCGGCCCGCACTGGGAAGGCATGCAGGGCCCGGGCGGCTGACGGGCCCCGCGCCGGCATTATCGCGGCCGCGGCGCTGATGCCCGTACCGGCCGCTTCCGGGCTGTCACCCAGACCGTCATTCAGCGGGCCGCTTGCCCCATCCTGCGGCGGTTCGTGTTCACCCTACGCCGCCGGTGTCTGCCCCGGCGCGGGCACGATGCCGGCGACTTCGCGCAGCGAATCCACTACACGCACATCGGCCGGCGAGGCATAGCCGCGCTTGTCGCGGCCAAAATGCACCACGGTTTGCGGGTAGGGCATTTCGATGCCGGCCGCGTCGAAATACTGCTTGACCCGGCGATTGAAGCCGCGCTGCACCGCCCATTGGTTGCCCGGCGTGGTCTTGATCAGCACGCGGATGGTGAAGCCCTTCTCGGTCAGTCCGGTGACGCCGGGGATGTCGATGTCCCCCAGTATTTCCGGCGCCAGCACCGGATCTTGCATCAGGTCGCGGAAGGCGTTCTCCAGCTGCTTGATGGCTTCGTCCACGCTTTCGCGGTGCGCGATGTTGTATTCGCCGTAGTGATAGCCGTAGTCGCGCGTGTGGTTGGTGAGACGGTCTATGGTCGAGAAGGGGATCAGGTGGTAGCCGCCGTCCAGCGTGCGTATCACCACCGAGCGTATGGTGATCTTCTCCACGGTGCCGAACAGGCCGCACAGTTCGACCACGTCGTTCTGATTCATGCCGTTTTCCAGCTGGATGAAGACGCCGGTGATGACGTCCTGCACCAGCTTCTGCGCGCCGAACCCTATGGCCAGCCCCGCCACGCCGGCGCCGGCGATCAGCGGCCCGATGTTGATGCCGATCTGCGACAGCACGATCAGCAGCGTCATGGTGGCGATGATCACGGCGGCGGCATTGCGGAACAGCATCAGCAGGGTCTTTTCGCGTTCGCTCGGGCGGCGGCCGCCCGAGGCACCCAGCCGGTGCTCGATGATGCTGGCGAGAATAGTCCATGCCAGGGCGGCCAGCACCAGAATGATGCCTACGTGCAGCAGCATGGCGATCGCGGCGTGGCCGGACTCCGACTCGACCCAGGCCACCAGGTTGAACGCATGCCACGCGTCCAGCACCACCAGCGTCGCCAGCAGCAGGATCAGCAGCCGCAGCGTCTTGAGCAGGGCCGGTACGTAGGCATTGATCCGGTCTTCCAGCAGGGGCAGGGTGCGGCGCCATTCGTCGGGCAGGCGTATGCGGCGCGCCAGCAGCGAGGACAGGATGACCGAGGCCAGCAGGCCCAGCAGTATGGCGGCCAGCGACTGCACGGTGGCTCGCGTCATGAAGGCCAGCGCCTCTTGTTGGTGGATCTGGCTGACGACGAACAGGGTCGTGAAGTAGGCCAGTGCAATGTAGTGCCAGGTGCGCGCCAGCACCCGGGTCAGGGTGCCGAACACCGCGGCACTGGACTGTTCCGCCTGCTGCATCAGGCCGGCCCGGACCGCGCGGCGGTTTTTCCAGATGACCCGCATGGCGTGCACATAGACGAACAGCATGATAAGCAGGCCCAGCAGGCGGCCCACTGCGCTCGGGAACAGGGCGTCGGCCACCGGCACCACCAGCAGCAGGCCATAGCCGGTCAGCGAGATCAGCACCGCGAGCCAGCGGTTCCAGTAGCCGGCGGTGGGCGAGGACAGCGGCAGCAGCCGCAGCTTGGGATAGCGGGTGGCGAAGACGCCGCGCGACAGTGCCTTGACGCTTTCCACCAGCACGAAGGCAGTCAGGAACTGCACCGCGAACAGCGACAGCCCGGGCGCGGAGCCGGCCAGCGCCAGCACGGCGACGTAGGCGGCCAGGGCCGCCAGCAGCGTGGCGGCCAGGTCTATGACCAGTGCTGCGAGCACGCCCAGCAGCTTGCGGCCGGGAGCCAGCGCGGCGAAGCGCCGCAGGCGGCCGGAAGGGGCGCCGCCTGCGCTGCGTCTGCCGGGCTGGCCGGCCGCATCCGGAGCCTGGCCGGCCTGTCGCGCGGCTTGTGTCGGCGATGCCGCAGGCCCCGGAGTGGCGGGCGCAGCAGCGGCGGTCGCTGCGCTTGCCGCCGCTGTCGCAGCTGCGGCTTGCGCCGCGGGCTGTTCGGCGCTCAGTATCCAGGCGTCCAGGCGCGCAAAGCCGCGCCCCGCCGCGATGCGCAGGATCAGATAGGCGATCAGGGTGGCGATGATGGCGGCGGCCAGGAGGTTCAGGGCCGGCAGCCATTTGTTCAGGCTGCTGAAGTCGGCGTGGCCGCTGAGCAATGCTCGGGCCGCGGCCGCGGTGCCCGCGAGATTGCCGGCCAGCTCGTCCGTGAATCGTTCGATGCCGGTGGCCAGTTTCTGTGCGGTGGTGCCGGCGCCCGATCCGTCCGCGCGGCCGGCCCGCGATGTCTGGGCGGCCTGTGGCGGCGTGCCCGCGGCCGGGCTTGCCGTCCGGCCTGCCGGGCCAGAGGCTGGTGCCTGGTGCGCGGCCTGGTCTGGTGTCTGGCTCGACGCCTGGGCCGATGCGTGGTTCGAAGCCGGGCTGCGGCCGGCATGCGCTGCGGCCTGCCCATGCCCGGCGGCCAGGGTGCGCAGCTGTTCGATGATCTGCGCGCGGGTCTGGCTGTTTGCCAGCAGGTCGGCCAGGGCGGCATATGAGGGGGCGACGTCTTGCGGCGCGGGCGCCGGTGCCGCATCCGGCGCGCTTGCCGCCTGTGCCGCGGCCGCTTGCGCCGGGGAGTAGCCGGCGGGGCTGGCGCGCGCCGAAGGGGCCGCCCACGCGAGGGCGGCTAGCAGCGCCAGAATTATTGCTATTGTGCAGTGCTGTAGATATGTGGACGGGGTGCTCGTGTCATGGTTTTGAGTCATGTCTACGATCACTAATTCTTCCTCCTGATTGGGGTTTGGCGGCGGAACATGCTTGGCTCGGCTTGTCGTGGCCGCCGGCTCGGGCGGCCGGGTTGCGGCGCCGCTTTGATGAGCGGCGATGGGTCGCGCGCACCGGCATGCCGGTAGGGGCCGCAGGCCCCGGCGCGGTGGCTTCAGCTACAGGGTAACACCGTGGCTCCGGTGCTGTCAGGCGGGAAGGCTTTGCGGCAGCATTTCTTTTATACGGATTCGCGATCAAAAAATAAGGGCGTTGCCGTACTTTTCGTATTGTTCTCCGGCTTCGCGCCTTGTGCTCTTTTTGATCGCAAGCCGGTATTGGGGTAACAGGCTCTGTGTACGGGCCCCAAGCCCTAGCGCAGATCGGTCATCATCACCACGCGCCGCGGGCGCGTGCCGCTGTCTTCGGCCGCTGCTGCTTGGCTGGCAGCAGCGGCATCGCCATCAGATGCGAGCCCATCGTGTTCTTGCGCCTGCCAGCTTGCCGGCAGGTCGGGGTAGGCTTCCTGGTCGAAGGCGGTGTCGCCGTTGGCATCGGCCACCCCCGAGGCTTGCAGGCCGGCAAAGTCGATCAACTGCCTGTCCATCAGGTGCGTGGGCACCACGCGCGATAGGGCGCCGAATACGTTCCACGAGCGTCCAGGGAACTTGCGATCCCATTCGGCCACCATGCGGGTGACTTCCTTGCGCTTGAGGTTTTCCTGCGAGCCGCACAGATTGCAAGGGATGATGGGGAACTGCTTGAGCTGCGCGTAGGCGATCAGATCCTGTTCGGGTATGTAGGCCAGCGGCCGGATGACGACGTGCTTGCCGTCGTCGGACACGAGCTTGGGCGGCATGGCCTTCATGCGCCCGCCGTAGAACAGGTTCAGGAAGAAAGTGCCCAGGATGTCGTCGCGGTGATGGCCCAGCGCGATCTTGGTGGCACCCAGCTCGGAGGCGACGCGGTACAGGATGCCGCGGCGCAGGCGCGAGCACAGCGAGCACATGGTCTTGCCTTCCGGAATGACGCGGGTCACCACTGAATAGGTGTCCTGCGTTTCAATGTGGAAGGGCACACCCAGGGCCGTCAGGTAATCGGGCAGTACGTGTTCGGGAAAGCCCGGCTGCTTCTGGTCGAGATTGACGGCGATGATGTCGAACTTGATGGGCGCACGACTCTTCAGTGTCAGGAGGATGTCCAGCAGGCTGTAGGAATCCTTGCCGCCCGACAGGCACACCATGACCTTGTCGCCGTCTTCGATCATATTGAAGTCGTTGATGGCGCGGCCGGTTTCGCGCATCAGGCGCTTGGAAAGCTTGTTGGCGTCGACACGCTGCTTGTGGGCGCGGCGGCGCAGTTCGTCGGGGCCGAGTACGGCGGAAGTAGGAGCTGGGGCTTGCATAATAACTAGCGACTGCGTAACTAGCGGCTGCGTTCGATTTCGATGCCTACGGCTTCGCAGTCGGAAAAGGCCAGGGGCTTGCTGATGCGGATTTTAACCCGGCGCACATCGGGGAACTCGCGCATCAGGCGATCCGCGACCTGTTCGATCAGGGTCTCGAGCAGGTTGACGTGCCGTTGCGTGCATTCTTCGACGATGGCATTGCGCAGCAGGCGATAGTCGAGCACGGTGCTGATGCGCTGGTCGTGCACCTGCTGCGTGACCTCGACGTCGAACTCTGCATCCACGTGCAGGGGCTGGGTGGCTCGCAGTTCGTGCTCGAGGATGCCGATGCGCGAATCCAGGGCGAGCCGGTTGAAGAAAATGCGGCGGGTAGGCATGGAGGTTTCCTAGTGCTGGTGTGTGGATTGTAGTGCTCGTCTCCAGGCTGGCTACAATTCCCTTGATTGAATACGGAAACCATAACGCGCAATGCTTGAGCAGAACATTGAGCAGAACAAGGTATACGATGCGGCCATCGTCGGGGCGGGCCCCGCGGGGGTGTCATGCGCCGTGTGGCTGGCACGCCTGGGGCTGGCCCCCGTGCTGCTGGACGCGGCCGCCGAAGTGGGCGGCCTGTGCCGGCGCAACCCTTTTCCCGAAGACTGGAATGCCAGCCTGCCGGGCGTAAGCGGGGCGCAGGTGGCCGACAATCTGGCGCGCAGCCTGGAGCTGGCCGGGGTGCCGCTGCGCTTGTCCTGCCGCGTGCATAGCATACGGCGGGAAACAGGGCCGCGGGCTGGGCAGGAAGCAGGGCGGGAAGCAGGACAACAGACGGGACAGCAGCCAGGAGAGCCGGCAGGAGAACAGGTCTGGCAGGGCGGGGCGGCTTTCAAGGTGGCCTGTGGCGCAGACTCGACGCTGTTGTCCTGCCGCCATGTGGTGCTGGCCTCGGGCGTGCGGGCGCGTGGCCTGGCCAGGGCCGAACTGGCTCCCGCGGGCCGCATCCTGACGGGCCCGGGCGAGCACATCGTGGCGCAGGATTTCCGCGGCCTGCGCGTGGCCGTGCTGGGCGGCGGCGACAATGCTTTCGAAAACGCCCTATACGTGGCCGAGCGCGGGGCGGCGAGCGTGCGCGTGCATGCCCGCAGCGTGCGTGCCCAACAGCAATTCGTGCGCCGCCTGGCGCCATCGCAGCTTGCCGTGGGCCCCTACACAGTGGATCCGGCCTCGCTATCGGTCGACGGCCGGGTCTACGACATGCTGCTGGTGTTCTATGGCTGGGAGCCTTGCGTGGATTTCACCGAAGGGCTGGATCTGCGCCGCACCCCCGCCGGCTTCGTCGCCAGCGATGCCGCTACCGCGCAGACCAGCTGTGACGGCGTCTACGCGATAGGCGAGGTGACGCAGCGTCAGCACCCTTGCGTGGTCACGGCCTTGGCCGACGGCGTGACGGCCGCCAAGGCCATACAGGCGCGCATCGAGCACGCCGGGCGCCCTTGGGTAGAATGGGGTTCTTCATCTGTTGGCCCGGAGGCCTCATGGACACCCCACACCTCGTTCACTTGATCTTCGTCGGTGTCATCACCCTCGCGATTCTCATTGGAATGGGTGTTTGGTTGCGAAAGTCCTACCCCCGCAGTTGGTGGATTCAACTGGTCATTTTCTTTGTGATCATGATTCTGGCTGGCGGGAAGTTCTCGTTTCGATAAATCGCCGGCCCGCTGGGTGCGGGCGGCGTCATCGCGCAGCGACTAGGCCAGGAAAGCGGCCTTTCTTCCTTGCCCGGCTTATGAGGCCACGGGTCGTCAGTGCTCTGGCCGCGGATCTGCCTGCGCAAAGCTCAGCTCGCATTCCGTAGGCGCGGGCGCCCGCAAAACGGCCGTATAGGCGCGCAGTTCGTCGCCGCGAAACACATGCATTTGCACGCTGTCGCCCGGCCGGTAGGCGCATAGCAGCGCATCGAGTGTGGCGGGTTCCCCCACCCGCAGGCCGCCGATCGCCACCAGCAGGTCGCCGGCGGAAAGCCCGGCGGCGTGGGCCGCGCCGTTTTCGTAGACCGTGGCGATCTGCGTCTGGCCGTTCTGGCTGCGGGTGCGGATGTCCAGCGTGGGCGTGTCCGAGGGCGCTTTCCAGGCCATGGCAATACCCTGTTGCGGCAGCAACTGTTGCAGCGGTACGTCTTCGCGGCCTTCCACACAGCGTTCGATGAAGTCGGCCACGTTTACACCGGTGGCCTCGCGCACCAGCCTGAGCATGGCGTTTTCCGGCAGCCCGCGTCCGGCGCCGCTGCGGTAGAAGTCGCGGCCGTAGCGTTCCCAGAGCAGGCGCATGACGTCGTCCAGCGTATGCGCGCCGGCGGTCTCGCGGCGGATCAGCAGATCCAGCCCCAGCGCCACCAGCGAACCCTTGGTGTAGTAGCTGACCAGCGCATTGGGCGAGTTCTCGTCCTGCTTGTAGTAGCGCGTCCAGGCGTCGTACGAGCTTTCCGCCACCGACTGTTTGTGGCGGCCGCTGCCGCGGTGCACGGCGCTGATGGTCTTGGCCAGCATGCGCAGGTAATCGTTGCGGCCTATGACGCCCGAGCGCAGCAGCATCAGGTCATCGTAGTAGGACGTGAAGCCTTCGAACACCCACAGCAGCCGGGTATGGTTCTCGCGGCTGAGATCGTAGGGCGCGAAGGCGGCCGGCTTGATGCGCTTGACGTTCCAGGTGTGGAAATATTCGTGGCTGAGCAGGCCGAGGAAGGTCTGGTAGCTTGCGCCGGGCTCGCTGCCGATGGTGGGCAGGTCGCGCCGCGCGGCCATGAGTGCGGTCGAGGCGCGGTGCTCCAGGCCGCCGTAGCCGTCGGCGGTGACCTGCGTCATGAATACGTAGTGGTCGGACGAGTCGAGGAACGGGGCGCGCTTGCTGGACGGCTCGAACAGGGCGATCTGTGCGGCGCAGATCTTCTGTGCGTCGCGCGCGATGCGCGCCAGATCGAGGTTCGGCGCGGCACCGCTGAATACCAGTTCGTGTTCGGCGCCGTGCGCCCGGAAGCGCACTACTTGCGGGGTGCCGATCTCGACCGGGTGGTCGATGAGCGCGTCGTAGTCGGGGGCGCGGTACATGCCGAAACCGTGGCGCCGGGCGGCTTCGGGATGGCCGTCGGCAGCGGGCAGGCTGGTGTATACCTTCCAGTCGCGGCGCTGCGCAGGGGGCTCGATACGCAGCAGGCAGGGCTGATCGGCCTGGCCTTCGACGGCGAGGAACAGGCTGGCGCCGTTGAAGAATGCATGCGACTGATCGAAGTGCGCACCGCGCACGGAAAGATCCCAGGCATAGACGGTGTATTCGACCACCAGCGGCCCGCGGCAGGGTTCGCAGCGCCAGCTGTGGTTGCCGACCTTGCGCACCGCCAACTGACGGCCGCGCCGGCCTCCGGCGCCTGCGCTCTGGCCATTCGCGGCCCGGCCATTTGCGGCCCAGCCATTCACGGCTCCGTCATTCGTGATCCGGCCTCTGGTGGCGCGCAATGTTTCGACCTGGCGCGAGAAATCTCGAATAAGATAACTGCCAGGAATCCAGGCGGGCAGGCTCAGAGTCTGCCCCTTGGGGTCGGGATGCAGGATTTCCAGCCGCACGGTATAGCGGTGTCCCGCGGGGTCGTGCATGCCCAGGCTGTAAAGTATCGATTCTTTTTTCATCGCAATATCTTACCCTTACCCGTGCAGGAGACGACATGAACGCACCCCTGGTAAAAATCGAGACGCGCGGCCGCGTGGGCCTGCTGACGCTGGATCGCCCCAAGGTTCTGAATGCACTGAGCAACGAGGTCATCGACGAGCTGGCAGCGGCCATGCAGGCCTTCGATGCCGACGACGCTATCGGCGCCATGGTTCTCACGGGCAGTGAAAAGGCCTTTGCCGCGGGGGCCGACATCGCCGCCATGAAGGGCTGGACTTTCCAGGACGTCTATACCCAGGACTTTCTGGGCCACAACTGGGAAGCGCTCAAGCGCATACGCAAGCCCGTCATTGCCGCGGTGGCCGGCTACGCGCTGGGCGGCGGCTGCGAGCTGGCCATGCTTTGCGACTTCATCATCGCGGCCGAAAATGCACGTTTCGGCCAGCCGGAAATCAAGCTCGGCGTGATCCCCGGCTATGGCGGCACACAGCGCCTGCCGCGCGCGGTGGGCAAGGCCAAGGCCATGGATCTGGTGCTGACCGGCCGCATGATGGATGCGGCCGAGGCCGAACGCAGCGGCCTGGTCTCGCGCGTGGTGCCGGTCGAGCGCGTACTGGACGAGGCCATCGAGGCGGCCACGATCATTGCTTCGATGTCGCTGCCTTCCGTGTTGATGGCCAAGGAGTGCGTGAGCCGCGCCTACGAGTCAGGCTTGAACGAAGGGCTGCTGTTCGAGCGGCGCAACTTCCACGCGCTGTTCGCCACGGAAGACCAGAAGGAAGGCATGTCCGCCTTCACGGAAAAGCGCAAGCCGGACTTCAAGCACCGCTGATTCCCGCATAGCGCAGCTGGCGCGGCCGCATGGGTTGTTTTCCGAAGCACTGCTTCCCTATGGGCGGCGTGCGGGTGTTCTCGCGGGCGCGGGCGGGCCGCCGTTGTTTATATGCCAATCCGCCCTGCGGCGTTTCGCCGGATGCTGGCTGACAAGTTGCTTAGCGTTTTAAATCCACGCTATACTCTTATAGTTTGACGCGATGGATACAGATTGATGCATCCAAGAGCGCTTTGCTTGTGAAATCGGCTTGTGAGGCCAGCTAGTGAAAACCGCGATGGTGTGTTGACGCAACAGCGGGCAACAGCGGCGGATGTAATAGCAACGCAGCACAACGGTACAGCAGAAGCGGCGTAGCGGAAGTATTGCAACAGCAGCAACAGAAGTACGGCGCTGGCAACGGCGAGCGAACGCAACAGCGGAAAAGGGTAGCGGGAAGTATTAGGCGGGCTCACCCGCAGGCGGCGGCCAGTTGGCCGGGCGCGCGGTGGGTGTGAACGGCGAAAGTGCAGGCGAAAGTTCAGGCAAGAAGCAAGGTGCCCGGCCAGGGAGAACGGAACCGCTGACCGGCGGGCCCGACAGAGATGCGAGGGCGCGAGCCATAGCGGGATCAGATACGGAATCTAGGCCAGGCACATCCGGCCACAGTGAAAGCGCGGGTTTGCATCCGGCTTTCGGGCTAGAAGGGAAGCGGTCGCTCCCGGTAGCCGAAGCAGAGGCCAAATCCGAGCTAACTGAAGTCGAACGTACCGCCCTGGTAATCGGGGCCGGGCGCGGGGTAGTGCGGACTTTGCTGGCTCAGGCGATTATGGGGCTGCTGGCTGTGGCGGTGTGCTGGGCAGTAGCCGGGCCGGCCGCAGGGTGGTCTGCCCTGATCGGCGCGGGGGCGTACTTTGCCCCCAACGCCCTGTTCGCCGCGCGCTTGCTGTTGGGCCTGTATGGGCCCGGCAATGCCAGCCCGCTGACGTTTTTCCTGGGAGAGGCGTTCAAGCTGGGCGCCACCCTGGTTCTGCTGGCTGTGGCGGCCCACTGGGGCCGCGGCTGGCTGGTCTGGCCGGCGCTGCTTGCGGGGCTGGTCTGCGTATTGAAGGGCTACATGCTGTTGTTCGTGTGGCGCCGGCCCTAGCGGCGCCGGGAAACAGAATTTCGAGCCTCGTGCTCACAGGTATAACTACAGGCTAACAGAAAGTAAGGGTACAGATGGCTGCCAGTGAAATTTCGCCCCAGTCCGAATACATTCAGCACCACTTGGTTCACTTGAGCAATATCGGCGGCAACCAGAAGGCCATCGCCGATTTCAGCGTCGTCAACTACGACTCTTTGTTCTGGGCGATCCTTACCGGCTTGGTCGTGGTGTACTTCCTGTGGCGTGCCGCTCGTAGCGCCACCTCCGGCGTGCCGGGGCGCTTCCAGGTGGCCGTCGAAATGCTCGCCGGCATGGTCGACGAAGAAGCCAAAAGCATCGTCCCCAGTGCGGTGTCGCGCCGCTTCATGTCGCCGCTGGCGCTGACCGTTTTCCTCTGGATCACGCTCATGAACACGCTCGACCTGGTGCCGGTCGACCTGATGGGCTGGATTTTCCGCATGACAGGCCTGGGCGCGCATCACGGCGATGTGCTGTATTACCACCGCATCCTGCCGACTGCCGACCTGAACGTGCCGCTGGGCATGTCGCTGGGCGTGCTGATACTGATGTTCTACTACGGCATCAAGATCAAGCATCCGGTGGGCTTCGTCAAGGAACTGTTCACTGCGCCCTTCCATGCGCACGGCATTCTGGGCGTGGTGCTGATTCCGTTCAACTTCCTGCTGAACGTCATCGAGTACCTGGCCAAGTTCTTTTCGCTGGGCATGCGGTTGTTCGGCAACATGTTCGCCGGCGAACTCATCTTCATGCTGATCGCCCTGCTGGGCGGCGCCTGGACGGGTTTCAACGCCATGAGCCTGGGCATGGGCATCGGGCATGTTATTGCCGGTTCGGTGTGGGCGATCTTCCACATCCTGATCATCCTGTTGCAGGCTTTCATTTTCATGATGCTGACTCTGGTGTACGTGGGCCAGGCCCACGAAGGCCATTGATGGTTTTCCGGCTGGCCGCCATGGCCGGCCGGAAGCGGGTTTCGTCTTCCGGGACGTCGTTTTTTTCTTTGACTTTTTGATTACAGGTTTTTAACCAAGGAGTTGTTATGACCAACGTTGCTTTCGTTGCTCTGGCTTGCGGTCTTATCATTGGTCTGGGCGCTATCGGCGCATGTATCGGTATCGGCCTGATGGGTGGCAAGTACCTGGAAGCTTCGGCTCGCCAGCCCGAGTTGATGAATGTGCTGCAAACCAAGATGTTCCTGCTGGCCGGCCTGATCGACGCGGCCTTCCTGATCGGCGTTGGTATTGCTATGTTGTTTGCGTTCTCCAACCCGTTCGTCGGGTAATGGATCGTTGCCCGCAGCCGCTGCGGGCGAGCGCCGTTTGTTGTACTTGGCTAGGCATGAGTATGCGACGGTCTGCGCACCAGGCTCGCGCTGGTGTTTACGTTGAACAATCGTAGTATTTAAGGGAAACGACCGTGAATTTAAACGCGACTCTATTTTTCCAGATGCTCGTGTTTTTCGTTCTGGGCTGGTTCACGATGAAATTCATCTGGCCGCCCCTGACGAAGGCTATGGACGATCGTCGCCAAAAGATTGCCGATGGCTTGTCCGCGGCTGAAAAGGGCAAGGCCGATCTGGCCCAGGCCCAGGCGCGCATCAGTCTGATCGAAGCATCGGCCAAGTCCGAGAACCATGCGCGCATGGTAGAAGCCGAGAAGCAGGCCGCCGTGCTGATCGAACAGGCGCGCCGCGAAGGCGAGGCCGAAAAGGCCCGCATCATCGCCCAGGCCAAGCAGGACGCCGCCCAGGAAGTGCAGCGTGCGCGCGACAGCCTGCGTGGCGAGGTCGCTACGCTGGCCGTCAAGGGCGCCGAGCAGATCCTCAGGCGCGAAGTCAATCCGCAAGTCCATGCCGAGCTGCTCGACCAGCTCAAGGCACAACTCTGATCAGGGCGAGCCATGGCTGAATTATCGACTATCGCCAGGCCCTACGCCGACGCCTTGTTCGAAGCTGCCAGCGACGAGCAGGCCAGTTTGGCGTCCTGGTCGGATCTGCTGGCCGAACTCGCCCAGGTGGCGGGTCTGGACAGCGTGCGCGAGGCCATGACGGATCCGCGCCTCGACGGCCCGCAGCGCGTCGAACTGTTCGAAGCGCTGATCAAGACGCCGCTGTCGGCGTATGCCCGCAATTTCATCGAGCTGCTCGTGGCCAACGGCCGCCTGCTGCTGCTGCCGCAGATCGCCGAGCAGTTCGAGGCGCTGAAGAACCGCCACGACGGAACCGCAGTGGCGCAAATCACCAGCGCCTTTGCACTCAGCGACGCGCAGACGCAGGAAATCGTCGCCGGCCTCGAGAAGAAATTCGGCCTCAAACTCAAACCTGTCGTAACCGTGGACGCATCCCTGATCGGCGGTGTGCGCGTCGTTGTCGGCGACCAGGTGCTCGATACCTCCGTGCAGGCCCAGTTGGCCCGCATGCGCGATACGCTGGCCGCTTGAAGCGCGCCGCATAACAGGATTCCAGGAGTCTCAACATGCAACTCAACCCGTCAGAGATCAGCGAACTGCTCAAGAGCCGCATCGAAGGTCTGGGCGCATCCACCGACGTACGCACGCAAGGCACGGTCGTGTCCGTGACCGACGGTATCACCCGCGTCCACGGCCTGTCCGATGTGATGCAGGGCGAAATGCTCGAATTCCCCAACAATGTCTACGGCCTCGCCCTGAACCTCGAGCGCGACTCGGTCGGCGCCGTGATCCTGGGTGACTACACCGGGGTTTCGGAAGGCGATTCGGTCAAGACCACCGGGCGCATTCTGGAAGTGCCGGTCGGCCCCGAACTGCGCGGCCGCGTGGTCGATGCGCTGGGCAACCCCATCGACGGCAAGGGCCCGATCAACGCCAAGGCCACCGACATCATCGAAAAGGTCGCCCCGGGCGTGATCGCGCGCCAGTCGGTGACGCAGCCGCTGCAAACCGGTATCAAGGCCATCGATTCCATGGTGCCTATCGGCCGCGGCCAGCGCGAGCTGATCATCGGCGACCGCCAGACCGGCAAGACCGCGGTGGCCGTCGACACCATCATCAGCCAGAAGGGCAAGGGCGTCACCTGCGTGTACGTCGCCATCGGCCAGAAGGCTTCCACCATCAATAACGTGGTGCGCAAGCTGGAAGAATACGGCGCGCTGGAATACACCATCGTCGTGGCCGCTGCCGCTTCCGAGTCGGCCGCCATGCAGTACCTGTCGGCCTACGCCGGCTGCACCATGGGCGAATATTTCCGCGATCGCGGCGAAGACGCGCTCATCATCTATGACGACCTGACCAAGCAGGCCTGGGCCTATCGCCAGGTGTCGCTGCTGCTGCGCCGCCCGCCTGGCCGCGAAGCCTACCCCGGCGACGTGTTCTACCTGCACTCGCGTCTGCTCGAGCGCGCCGCGCGCGTCAACGAACACTACGTTGAAAAATTCACCAACGGCGAAGTCAAGGGCAAGACCGGCTCGCTGACCGCGCTGCCCATCATCGAAACCCAGGCGGGCGACGTGTCGGCCTTCGTGCCGACCAACGTGATCTCGATCACCGACGGCCAGATCTTCCTGGAAACCGACCTGTTCAACGCGGGCGTGCGTCCGGCCATCAACGCCGGTATCTCGGTTTCGCGCGTGGGTGGTGCCGCCCAGACCAAGGTCATCAAGAAGCTGTCCGGCGGTATTCGTACCGACTTGGCCCAGTATCGCGAACTGGCGGCCTTCGCCCAGTTTGCCTCCGACCTCGACGATGCCACTCGCCGCCAGCTGGAACGCGGCAAGCGCGTGGTAGAACTGCTCAAGCAGCCCCAGTACCAGCCGCAGCAGGTCTGGGAACTGGCGGTCACGCTGTTCACGGTGAACAACGGCTACCTCGACGACGTGTCGGTCGAGCAAGTACTGGCCTTCGAGAAGGCGCTGAAGGATCACCTCAAGGCGCACAATGAAGCCATGATCAAGCGCATCGAAGACACCAAAGAATTGTCCAAGGACGACGAGACCGAACTGGTTTCCGCCCTTCAGGAATTCAAGAAGCACGGTGCTTTCTAAAGCTTGATGGCGGGGGCGAGGCGGCAGGCTGGCGCCGCCGCTCCCTCCAGCGCGTAGCGGGCCGGCAGGCCTGCAGCAACGTCCCGACAGGAACATTCGATGCCCGGAATCAAGGAAATCCGAACCAAGATCAAGAGCGTGCAGAACACGCGCAAGATCACCAAAGCCATGGAAATGGTGGCGGCATCCAAGATGCGCAAGGCGCAGGACAGGATGCGCGCCGGCCGTCCCTATGCCACCAAGATCCGCGAGATCGCCACCCACCTGATGCAGGCCAACCCCGACTACCACCACCCCTACACGGTCGACCCGGGTAGCCTGCGGGCCGTGGGCATCGTGGTCGTCTCCACCGACAAGGGCCTGTGCGGTGGCTTGAACACCAACGTCATGCGGCTGGTGCTGGCCCGCGTCCGCGAGTTCCAGGAAAAGGGAGCCAAGGTGCAGGTCACCGCGCTGGGCAACAAGGCCCTGGGCACGCTCAGCCGCATCGGCGTCAACCTGGTGTCCCAGGAAGTCCAGCTGGGCGATACGCCCAACCTGGAACGCCTGATCGGCGCGGTCAAGGTGCAGCTCGACGATTTCATCAATGGCAAGATCGATGCGGTCTACCTGGCCACCAATCGCTTCATCAACACCATGAAGCAGGATCCCAGCTTCATCCGCCTGCTGCCCCTGCCGCACGGCCTGGATCCCTTCCAGACCGAAGGCGTGACCAGCGAAGACACCCAGAACGTGGTGCAGTCCAGCCATGGCTGGGACTACCTCTACGAGCCGGACGCCCGCACCGTCATCGACGAATTGCTGATGCGCTACGTGGAAGGCCTGGTCTACCAGGCGGTCGCAGAGAACATGGCCTCCGAGCAATCGGCCCGGATGGTGGCCATGAAGGCCGCGTCGGACAATGCCAAGAAGGTCATCGGCGATCTGCAGCTGGTCTACAACAAGACGCGCCAGGCGGCCATCACCAAAGAAATTTCGGAAATCGTGGGGGGCGCTGCCGCGGTTTGAGTTTCGAACAGCAGGCATCCCGTCAAAGATATTTAGCAAGGACTAAACATGAGTAACGGAACCATCGTTCAGTGCATCGGCGCCGTGGTGGACATTCAATTCCCCCGCGACAGCATGCCCAAGATCTACGCCGCCCTGAAACTGGCGGACGACACCTCCGAGTTCGCCGAGAAGGGCCTGACCTTCGAAGTGCAGCAGCAGCTTGGCGACGGCGTGGTGCGTACCATTGCCATGGGCTCGTCCGACGGCCTGCGCCGCGGCATGGCCGTTAGCGATACCGGCGCGCCGATCTCGGTGCCGGTCGGCCAGGGCACCCTGGGCCGCATCATGGACGTGCTGGGCCGCCCCATCGACGACGTCGGCCCGATCGAAACTTCGGAAGTCCGCTCCATCCACCAAGATGCGCCGCGCTTCGACGAGCTGTCGCCTTCCGTGGAACTGCTCGAAACCGGCATCAAGGTCATCGATTTGGTCTGCCCTTTCGCCAAGGGCGGCAAGGTAGGCCTGTTCGGCGGCGCCGGCGTGGGCAAGACCGTGAACATGCTCGAACTCATCAACAACATCGCCAAGCAGCACAGCGGCCTGTCGGTGTTCGCCGGCGTGGGCGAGCGTACTCGCGAAGGCAACGACTTCTACCATGAAATGGCCGAAGCCGGGGTCATCAAGCTGGACAATCTGTCCGAATCTAAAGTGGCGATGGTGTTCGGCCAGATGAACGAGCCCCCGGGCAACCGTCTGCGCGTGGCGCTGTCGGGCCTGACGATGGCCGAGAAGTTCCGCGACGAAGGCCGCGACATCCTGTTCTTCGTCGACAATATCTACCGCTACACGCTGGCCGGTACCGAAGTGTCCGCCCTGCTGGGCCGCATGCCGTCGGCGGTGGGCTACCAGCCCACGCTGGCCGAGGAAATGGGCAAGCTGCAAGAGCGCATCACCTCTACCAAGACCGGTTCCATTACCTCGATCCAGGCCGTGTACGTGCCCGCCGACGACTTGACCGACCCGTCGCCGGCCACTACCTTCCTGCACCTGGACTCCACCGTGGTGCTGTCGCGCGACATCGCGGCGCTGGGTATCTACCCTGCCGTCGATCCGCTGGATTCCACCAGCCGCCAGCTCGACCCGCAGGTTGTGGGCGAAGAGCACTACGCGATTGCCCGCGGCGTGCAGCAGACCCTGCAGCGCTACAAAGAATTGCGCGACATCATCGCGATTCTGGGCATGGACGAACTGTCGCCGGAAGACAAGCAGGCCGTGGCCCGCGCCCGCAAGATTCAGCGCTTCCTGTCGCAGCCCTTCCACGTGGCCGAAGTGTTCACCGGCTCGCCCGGCAAGTTCGTACCGCTGGCCGAAACCCTGCGCGGCTTCAAGATGATCGTCGAGGGCGAGTGCGACGCGCTGCCCGAGCAGGCCTTCTACATGGTGGGTTCGATCGACGAGGCTTTCGAGAAAGCCAAGAAGATGCAATAAGGACGATATATGGCCAACCTGCATGTCGACGTGGTCAGCGCGGAACGCACGATTTTCAATGGTGAAGCGAAATTCGTGGTTCTGCCTGGCGAGTCGGGCGAACTGGGCATTCTGCCTGGGCACGCCCCGCTCATTTCGCGCATCACTCATGGCACCGTGAAGATCGTGCTCGCCGACGACAAGGGCGAGGAAAACATCTTCGTGGCCGGCGGCATTCTGGAAGTGCAGCCGGGCGCGGTCACGGTGCTGTCCGATACCGCCATCCGTGCGGCCGACCTCGACGAGGCCAAGGCCCTGGAAGCGCGCAGCCGCGCCGAAGAGACCTTGCGCAACACCAAGGACAAGGCCGATATCGCGGTGGTCGAAGCCGAGCTGGCGATGCTGGCCGCGCAGGCCGCGGCCGCGCGCAAGCTGCGTCAGGGACGTACCTCGCACTGAAGACGGCGCCGGGGGCGGCGGGCCGGTTCCCGCGTCCCTGGTTCTGGATGGACAAGCTGTAAAAAACACAGGCGCCTGTGCCGGGAGCCTGTGTTTTTTTATGATGCCTGCCGCCTGCCGCCTGCCGCCTGCCGCCTGCCGCCTGCCGCCTGCCGCCTGCCGCTTGTCGCTTATCGTCAGCGGCATCGGCTTCCACGGGCCAGCGTCGTGCATACTGCGCGTGGTCGCGGGTCGCGGGTCGCGGGTCGCGGGTCGCGGCCTGGGCCCCGACCTCCCGGCCCAAAGCTTCGCGTCCGTCGTGTGGCGGCTTCATCGGCATCGGCTTCGCGCCTTATGCTTACGCACCCTGCAGTACCTCTGCCAGTGTGGAAAACAACTGGTCGATCTGCGGCTTGTCGACTACCAGTGGCGGCGACAGCAGCATGGCGTCGCCCGACGAGCGGATCAAGCTACCCTTTGCCAGGCAAGCCTGGTGCACGGCGTAGCCGCGCTTGCCGGCCTGGCCCGGCAGCGGCTCTAGTTCTACCGCCGCCAGCAAGCCGATATTGCGGATGTCCACCACCCCGGGCAGGCCGCGCAGCGCGTGCGCGGCGTCTTCCCAATAGGGTTCCAGCTCGCGGGCGCGCTGCGCCAGGCCTTCGCGCTGGTGGATGGCCAGGGTCGCCAGGCCGGCGGCGCAGGCTACCGGATGGCCGGAATAGGTGTAGCCGTGCGAAAACTCTATGGCGCCCTCGGGGGCGTCCATATAGGCCTGGTAGACGGCCTCGCGCACCAGTGTGGCACCCATGGGAATGGCGCCGTTGGTCAGGCCCTTGGCGCAGGTGAGGATGTCCGGCTGTACGCCGAAGCGCTCGGAGGCATAGGCTGCCCCCAGCCGCCCGAAGGCGCAGATCACCTCGTCGAAAATCAGCAGGATTCCGTGTTTGTCACAGATTTCCCGCAGGCGCTGCAGGTAGCCCTGGGGCGGAACCAGCACGCCGGTGGAGCCGGCCACCGGCTCGACGATCACGGCGGCTATGGTCGAGGCATCGTGCAGCGCGACTATGCGTTCGAGTTCGTCGGCCAGGTGCGCGCCCCAGGCCGGCTGGCCGTGCGTGTAGGCCATTTGCGAACGGTCGTAGGTGTGCGGCAGGTAATCGACGTAGGGCAGCAGGTTGCCGAAGTTCTTGCGGTGCCCGCCTATGCCGGATACGGACAGCCCGCCGAAACCCACGCCGTGGTACGAGCGTTCCCGGCCGATCAGCCGCACCCGCTGGCCCTGGCCGCGTGCCTTGTGGTAGCCGAGCGCGATCTTCAGCGCGGTGTCCACGGCTTCGGAGCCCGAATTCGAGAAGAACACCCGGGACAGGTCGCCGGGAGCCTGGGCGCACAGCGCCTCGGCGAACTGGAAGGCCAGGGGATGCCCCATCTGGAATGAAGGGGCATAGTCCAGCTGGTGCGCGCAGTGCGCAATGGCCTGGACGATTTCGGGCCGGCGGTGGCCGGCATTGACGCACCACAGGCCGGCGATGCCGTCCAGCACCTTGCCGCCGTCGGGCCGCTGGTAATACATGCCCTCGGCCGCATCGAACAGCACCGGGTCGCGTTTGTAGCGGCGGTTGGCCGTGAACGGCATCCAGTAGGCTTCGGGATCGAGCGGGGCGGGCGGCTGGGCGGACATGATGTGGGTGTGGGCGGCGGGTCGGCGCCGCTCCGATGATGATTGTTGCTAATATTTTGTACTAATAAAATAAAAAATACAATAAGGCCATTGATCCCCCACTGCTCCCCATAGCCACCTATTGGTCTCTTATTCCGGCCTCGGGTGTCAACGCAGGTTGAGGCCTGACCTGGTCAGCATTACATCGGCGCTAACACACCGGCGCTAACACACCGGCACTAACATTCAGGGACTACAGGCCTGGTCTTGCACAGGGCGCTCGTGGCGAGGCTGGGTGTAAGGGCAGGCCGGGCGACGGCCGGCCATGGGCGGCTGCGTGGCGGCGGCCGCTATGTGGGCAGGCTGGGTGGGCAATACAGCCGCGGCGCCCGGGCCGGAGTACCGGTCGCGGGAGCCGGTGTGCGTCAAGAGGCCTGCAGCGAGGTTTTCAGGTGGTGTCGCAGCAACTGGGCCGCCCAGTCCCGATCGCCGGCCTTCAGGGCGGCGATGATCTGCAGGTGTTCCTGGCTGGAGGCGACGAAGCGTGCATCGCGATAGAAGGCGGCGTGCTCTTCCAGGCGCCGCAACTGGTTCTGCTGCTGGATTGCCTGCAGGATGAAGCGGTTGCCCGAAAAGCGCGCCAGCATTTCGTGGAACGCGGTATTCAGGGCGAAGAAGTCGGTGGCCGAGATGGCCGCGCCGGGTCGCGTCAGTAACTGTTCGTGGGCCGTGCGCATGCGCTCGAGTTCGGCGTCGTCGGTACGGAATTCGGGTTCGAGCAGGCCGGCGCATTCAACCGCTATGCGGAAGCGGTAGCTTTCGGCCAGCGCATACGGGCTTTCCAGCGAGGGTACGAATTGCCAGCCGTAGCCCTTGCGTTTTTCAATGAGGCCGTCGGCCGACATGCGCAGCAGGGATTTGGTGATCGTGCTGCGCGTAACCCCATAGCGCTGTCCGAGTTCGCGCTCGATCAGGGGGCCGGGCAACTGCCGGGCCACATGGTCGTCGAGCAGGCGGCGGTAGAGCTCGTCGGGGGTCGGCTCCTGGCTTTCGATGCGCGGACGCGGCGCATTTGCCGGCAGTGCATTGACACGATAGCCGCGGTTCGGGTGATAAGTGATGAGGCCCTTGTCGGCCAGTAGCCGCAGGGCGCCGCGGATGGGCGTGCGGGACACCTGGAACTGCCGTGCCAGCGGCTCTTCGGACAGGTGGTCGCCGGCCTGTATGTCGCGCGTATAGATAAGCTGCGCGATGCGCCGCGCCAGATCCACTTGCAGCGAGGTCGGGGGGGCCGGGGATGCGGGGCTGGGCATGTCGGGCATCGGAGTGCGCGAGTGTAGGGGTAGCGGCGCAGACTGCGTACTTGAACTTGAACATGGTAGCAGACAGTGCCCTTGTTCCAAGGAGTTGCCGAACGTCTCTGGGGAAAACCCTGGTTTTGGCTTTGATTGGCGACTAATACAGAGTGATATCGGGTCGCTGCGGCGCGCCGGACAGCCGGTCGCCTCGGGCAATTCCCGGCCGGATGCCCGCGATTGATGTAGGTACTTACCGACTTCCGACAATTCCGGATATCCGCACGGCGGCTTCCTGACTATTCTTGTCCTGCCTATTCATCCAGCAGAAGGAGACAGACATGAACAAGCGTCCGTACGTCGGCAAAAGGGGGCGGCCATGAGAGAACGTCTGGATTGCGTGTTGGTGGCCACGCCGGGCTGCGGCCCCTGGGTGCGCCCCTGGCTGGGCAGCCATGCGGGCGGGCGCCTGCACATACAGTTGTTCGAAACCGGCGGCGACCCCGCGCTGGCCGATTCCTGCGCTTTCCTCGCCGCCGCGGCAATACAACTGCGCCGCTACGATGCCTGCTTGCTGCCGGTGTCAGAATGCAATCTTGCCTGGGTGCGTACGGCCTTGTCTTCGGCACGCGGCATGCTCGCCACGCCGCTGCTGAGCCTGGTGCGCCAGCTCAAGGCCGCAGCCCTGAACGATCTGTACGCCTTGGGTGTGGCCGATTTCGCACGCGACCCCTTCTGCATCGAAGAATTGCGGGTGCGCATCGAGCGCCTGCTCGACGACCGCCGCTACCCCCAGCGCGCGGCGGCTCTGGTATCGCCGCTGTGTTCGCCGGGGCCGCAAGACCCGGCCGCTTATGCACATGCCCCGCCGGGCGCCGGCGGCGACGCCGCGCTGGAACAGGCGCTGTGCGCCAACATCCTGGAACGCAGCGGCCACGAACTCGAAGCCTACGCCATCGCCAGCGCCACGCGCAGCGCCACCAGCCGCGAATCGTTCCGCGCCGCCAAAAGCAAGGTGGTGGAACGCTTCGAGCGCGCCTACATCAGCGCGGCCCTGGACAAGCATTCCGGCAACATCGCCATGGCCGCACGTGCGGCCCAGAAGCACCGGCGCGCCTTCTGGGCGCTAATGCGCAAGCACCAGATCGATGCCGCTCCTTATCGCCCTGAACCGCAGGGCGGCCATCCGCGCCGTGGCGGGCCGGGGCCGGCAGCGGGTAGTCCGGGCGGGTAAAATCAGGCCTGCATTCGAACAAGGAAAACCGTGCCGTCCTTCCCCCCGCTCAAAAACGATGTGCTGCTGCGCGCACTGCTGCGCGAATCCGTGCCCTATACCCCGTTGTGGCTGATGCGCCAGGCGGGGCGCTATCTGCCCGAATACAACCAGACCCGCGCGCGCGCAGGCTCGTTCATGGCCATGGCACAGAACCCAGAGCTTGCCTGCGAGGTCACGCTGCAGCCGCTGCTGCGCTACCCGCTGGATGCCGCAATACTCTTTTCCGACATCCTCACCGTACCCCACGCCATGGGCCTGGGCTTGCAATTCCTGCCCGGCGAAGGGCCGCGGTTTTCCAGCCCGCTGCGCAGCGCCGCCGACGTCGCCCGCCTAGCCGTGCCCGACATGGCGGAACTACGCTATGTTTTTGACGCGGTTGCCCTGATCCGCCGCGAACTCGACGGCAAAGTGCCCCTTATCGGCTTTGCCGGCAGCCCCTGGACCATCGCCTGCTACATGGTAGAAGGCCAGGGTTCCGACGATTACCGCCTGGTCAAGGGCATGATGTACAGCAGCCCGCAACTGCTGCATCGCGTGCTCGACATCAATGCCCGCGCCACTGTCGAATACCTCAACCGCCAGTCCGAGGCCGGCGCCCAGGCACTGATGCTCTTCGACAGCTGGGGCGGTGTGCTGGCCGACGGCTTGTTCCAGGAATTTTCGCTGGCCTATACGCGCCAGGTGCTCGAAGGGCTGGTGCGCGAGCGCGATGGCCGGCGGGTACCGGTCATCGTATTCACCAAGGGCGGCGGCGCGTGGCTCGAACAAATCGCCGCTTGCGGCTGCGACGCCGTGGGGCTCGACTGGACGGTCAATCTGGCCCAGGCACGCCGCCGCACTGCCGACCGGGTTGCCCTGCAGGGCAATCTCGACCCCATGGCGCTGTTCGGCGGCGAGCCCGCCATACGCCAGCAGGCGCGCCGCGTACTGGACGATTTCGGCCCCGTAGGGGCCGGCGGCCACGTATTCAACCTGGGCCATGGCATCTCGCGCCATACCTCCCCAGAGGCCGTCGCAACCCTGGTCGATGAAGTGCGTGGCTATAGCGCCGCTTTGCATGGCGTGGCATAAAAAACCCCGCTAAGCGCTTGTTTTTATAGGGCGAGATGCAAGTTGTGCACATAGGCGTATTGCTATGCACAAGATATGCCAGAAGCTCAGTTACTATCTTAATGAAATTCATAATATATTGATATTTAAAAGAAAAATATCAAATTTAATGTTTCTTACAATAGCCTCATGCCAGTGCGGATTGACTTTCCCAGAGTTCTTCTTCAAATTTTCCCCAAAGTTATCCACAAGGCGTGTATGAATTGTGGAAAGCGGCTGTGCGTGGGGCGTACGGGGCTTCTTTTAAGAAAGTACTTTAAATATTGTTCAGCATCGGGCCGGTGTCGTGATTACGCCGGCTCCTGATCCCAAGGGGGCCGGCGTGCCTGGCTCCAATGCGGCTCTTGTTCCGGGCGAGGGCACGCCTGCCCAGCCTGCGGCCCCGTCCACAGAGCCCCTCGCCGTGCAAGGCACGTCCGCTGTGTCGTGGCTGCGCGTGGCGCTCGACGTGCCCTTGCCCGGCCTGTTCGATTACCGCAGCGATTGTCCCGTTGCTGTGGGAACCCGCGTCATCGTGCCTTTCGGGCGGCGCCGCATGGTCGGGGTTGTGGTGGAAACACCGGCTGTGCCGGCGCTGGCCGAGGCTTCGATCAAGGCCGTGGAACAGGTGCTGGACGATTTGCCGCCGCTGCCTGCCGATTGGCTGGCGCTGGCCGGCTTTGCCGCCCAGTACTACCAGCGTCCCCTGGGTGAAGTCATGCTGCCGGCGCTGCCGGCCAGCCTGCGCAAGGTGTCGGCATACCAGGGGCCACGGTCGGCGGGTGGCCCGGTGCAGCGCAGCGACAAGCGCCGGCCGGCGGCGCCGCACGCGGTCGCCGCAGAGCCGGCCCCGGGCCTGAACGCCCAGCAGGCCGAGGCGGTACACGCCATTACCGCCATACAAGGGCATCGCACCGTGTTGCTGCATGGCGTCACGGGCAGCGGCAAGACCGAGGTCTACCTGCACGCCGCCCAGCCGGTGCTGCAACGCGGCGGCCAGGTGCTGTTCCTGGTGCCCGAGATCAACCTTACCCCGCAGCTGGAACAATCCTTGCGGTCGCGCCTGGGCTGGCCCGACGCCCCGGCCGCCTTGGCGGTGCTGCACAGCGGCCTGGCCGAGGGCGAACGCCTGCGCGCCTGGCTTGCCGCCCAGCGCGGCCAGGCACAGGTGCTGCTTGGCACGCGCCTGTCCATCTTTACTCCCTTGCCCAGGCTGGGGCTGATCATCGTCGACGAAGAGCACGATGCCTCTTACAAGCAGCAAGACGGCCTGCGTTATTCGGCCCGCGATCTGGCCGTCTGGCTGGGCCGCGACAGGGGGATCCCGGTGGTGCTGGGCTCGGCCACGCCGTCGCTGGAGTCCTGGTATCACGCCGAGCGCGGCCACTATCTGAAGCTGACCCTGTCGCAGCGCGCCCGCCAAGTGGAACTGCCCGCGATCCGCCTGGTCGACACCCGGCGCTTGGCGCTGCAGCAGGGCTTTTCCCCACAGTTGCTCGAGGCCTTGGGCGCGCGGCTCGAACGCGGCGAGCAAAGCCTCATATTCCTTAATCGCCGCGGCTATGCGCCCGTGCTCAGCTGCGCGTCCTGCGGCTGGGTCAGCCAGTGCCCGCGGTGCAGCGCCTACACCGTGCTGCACCGCGCCGCCGGCCGCATGGGGGCGGGGCACCGCCAGCGCCTGCATTGCCATCATTGCGGCTACCAGGCTCCGGTGCCTGCCGCCTGCCCCGACTGCGGCGACCAGGATCTGCGCCCGATGGGGCGCGGCACCCAAAGGGTCGAGGAACACCTGGCCGAATTCTTCCCGCAGGCGCGCATTGCCCGCATCGATGCCGACAGCACGCGCCGCAAAGGCAGCGCGGCGCAATTGTTCGCCCAGGTGCATGCCGGCCAGGTCGACATCCTGGTGGGCACGCAAATGGTGGCCAAGGGGCACGATTTCACCAATTTGGGACTGGTCGGGGTTCTGAACGCCGATGCCATGCTTTTCGCGCACGACTTCCGCGCGCCCGAACGCCTGTTCGCCCAGCTCATGCAGGTGGCGGGCAGGGCGGGGCGCCATGTGCGCGGCGGCGAAGTCATCGTCCAGACCGACTACCCCGAACAAGCTGTGTACCAGGCCTTGCTGCGGCACGATTACACGGGCTTCGCGCAGTACAGCCTGGCCGAACGGGAATCCATCGGCCTGCCGCCCTATGCCTACCAGGCCTTGCTCACGGCCGAGGCGCGGGAACTGGCCGTGGCGCTGGAATTCCTGGGCCGGGCCCGCACCTTGCTGCAAGAGCTGGCCGCAGAGTGCGGCGCCGCGCTGTCCCTGTACGACCCCATTCCCCTGCGGGTGGTGCGGGTGGCCAATATCGAGCGTGCCCAGTTGCTCGTCGAAAGCCGCCACCGTCCCAGCCTGCAGGCCAGCCTGGCCCGCTGGATGCCGCGCCTGCCCGATGCGGCCGACGGTTTACGCGTGCGCTATCAACTTGAAGTCGATCCGCTCGAGATCTGAAGTGCCGTCCGCGTATCATGTCTGCTGTATTTGTTTTTGATTGTTCTCGTCCGCTTGGCGGCATGGCGCCGCCGCACCCGATCCGCTTTTTTCATGATGTCCCCTGGCCATACCCTAGCCCCCGGTTTGAATCCCACGCAGCGCGAAGCCGTTCTTTACCTGGACGGCCCCTGCCTGGTGCTAGCGGGGGCCGGCAGCGGCAAGACGCGGGTCATTACCCAGAAAATCGCCTATCTGCTGCGTGAATGCGGCTATATGGGCCGCCATGTGGTGGCGCTGACCTTCACCAACAAGGCCGCGCGCGAAATGAGCGAGCGTGTCAAGACGCTGGTCGATTCCAGCCTGGCCAAGGGCCTGACGGTCAGCACCTTCCATTCGCTGGGCGTGCGGTTTTTACGCGAAGAGGCCCGCCACGCCGGCCTGAAATCGGGGTTTTCCATACTGGATGCCAACGACGCGCTGGGCATCATCCAGGAAATGCTCGCCACTACCGACAAAGGGCGGCTGCGCACGGTGCAGCAGACGATCTCGCTGTGGAAAAACGCCCTGATGGATCCCGACGCCGCCGAGCGCGCGGCCGCCACGCCGGGGGAAGTCGAGGCCGCCCGGCTGTATCGCAGCTACGATGCCACGCTGGCGGCGTACCAGTCGGTGGATTTCGACGACTTGATACGCCTGCCGGCACGCCTGCTGGAACAGAACCCAGAGGTGCGCGAACGCTGGCAGGCGCGCGTGCAATACTTGCTGGTGGACGAATACCAGGACACCAATCTTTGCCAGTACCGTCTGGTGCAGCTACTGACCGGCCGGCGCGCCATGTTCACCGCGGTGGGCGACGACGACCAGGCCATCTATGCCTGGCGTGGCGCCACGGTCGAGAACCTGGCCAAACTCACTGAAGACTATCCGGGCCTGCGCATCATCAAGCTGGAACAGAATTACCGTTCGGTGCAGCGCATCCTGGCGGCGGCCAACCAGGTCATCGGCCACAACCCGAATATCTTCGGCAAGAAGCTGTGGTCGGATCTGGGGGCGGGCGAGCCCATACAGGTGACGCCCATGGACAGCGAAGAGGCCGAGGCGGAATCGATTGCCGTGCGCCTGTCGGCGGCGCGCTTCGAGCGCCGTGCCGAGTGGCGCGACTTTGCGGTGCTGTATCGCAGCAACCACCAGGCCCGCATCCTAGAGCAGGCCCTGCGCAATCTGCGCATACCCTATACGATTTCCGGCGGCCAGAGCTTCTTCGACAAGGCCGAGGTGCGGGACATTCTGGCGTATCTGCGCCTGATCGCCAATGACGACGACGACCCGGCATTCATCCGCGCCGTCACCACGCCGCGCCGCGGCATCGGCCAGACGACCCTGCAGGTTCTGGGGGAGTTCGCGGCCGTACGCCAGGTTTCGCTGTTCGCGGCAATTCCCGAGATCGGGCTGGCCCAGGGCCTGGCGCCCAGGCAGCTCGAGCCGCTGCAGGTATTTGGCGAATTCATCCGGCGCATGCAGTGGCGCGCCGGGCGCGGGCGCGCAGCCGGGGAGGCAAAATCCTCCGAACCGGCGGGCGCCATCCTCGACGATCTGCTCGGTGCCATCCAGTACGAGCGCTATCTATATGACACCCTGGAAGAGCGGCCGGCGCAGACGCGTTGGCAGAATGTGCTGGAACTGGTGGGATGGCTCAAGCGCAAAGCCGAGGAAGATGGGCTGAATCTGCTGGATCTGGTGCAGCACGTGGCGCTGGTGACCATGCTCGAGCGCGGCGAGGACGAAGAGCCCGATGCGGTCAAGCTGTCGACCCTGCACGCTTCCAAGGGCCTGGAGTTTCCGCACGTCTATCTGGCCGGGGTGGAAGAGGGCCTGCTGCCCCACATGGGGCGCGATGAAGAATACGGGGATCCGGCCAAGGCCGCCGAATCGCTGGAGCAGCGCATCCAGGAAGAGCGGCGCCTGATGTATGTGGGCATTACGCGGGCGCAGCGCAGCCTGCACCTGAGCTGGTGTCGCAAGCGGCGCCGCGCGCGCGAAGACGTGGTGCGCGAGCCGTCGCGGTTCATCGAAGAAATGGGCCTGGGCGAGGCGAAGATCGAAGAAGATCCCGCCACCCAGGCCCTGAGCCCGAAGCAGCGCCTGAGCATGCTGAAGGCCTTGCTAAAACGCCCGGGCTGAGCACCCGGGCGTTTTATGCGAATTCGCGATCAAAAAGACAACGGTGTTGCTTTGCGTAGTTGTTTTTTGATCGCGAATTCGTTTCGCGCCGTGCTTGCGCCGGCAGTTGGCAGTGCGGGGCAGTTTGTGCCGACAAGCAAATTGCTTGCCAGCCTACCTGCCCTGCTTGGCCGATTACCAGCGGGTACCGCCGTAGTACATGCCGCGGGCGCGGGCTTCGGCCATCGTGGCGCCGACGTCGGAGCAGAATTCGGCAAAACCCACCAGGCCGCGCTTGATGGCGGAGAAAGCGGACTTGAGGGCTGTCGCAATCGAAACCGACTCGCCGCAGCTCAGCGCGTTGCGCGTAACAGTGCGCTCGATGGAATCGCTCAAACGGGTGTATTCGTAGTAGGTTATGCTGGACATGCTGTTCACCTAAGTAAGGCTGTTGTGTTGATGTATGAATTATAGGGTAAACCCTAGGATAAAAGCAAGGGTTTTCCCTAATGTGCCTCAGGGTGTTGCAGAACGTCCACTCTTTCCTGCGCAAGAGCCCCGGCCCAGACCTCGGCCAGGGCTCTTGCCTATGGGATCATTTCGGGATGCAGATTTGCTGCAGTGCGCAATTCAATAACGGGACAAGGATCCGAGCTCGCCGGAACATAGGAGCGGCGGAACATAGGAACGCTGGAACATAAGCAGACAGATGAAGCCCGCGGCAAGTCGCGGCCAATTTCAGTGTTTCAGCGGGCTAGAGCAACTTCGGTGCAAATGTTTACCGAGTTTTCACGGCACACCTGATGCCGCGCCTTTAAAGGCGCGGCGGGTGTAAACATCTGAACCAAAAACGCGCTAGCCCTTTTCCCGCGCAAAAAAGCGCCGGAACGCATCCTGTGCCTCGGCCGACTGCAGCCTGGCCCGGAAATTGTCCCGCTCATTGTCGAAGGCGCGCGCCAGCGGCTCGCGCTGTGCCTGTTTCAGCATGTGCTTGGTCAGCCTGAGGGCGGCCACGGGCAGCTTGGCCAAGGTGTCGGCCTGGGCCCGGGCGTCGGCCAGGGCCTGGCCGGCCGCGGATACTGCCGTGACCAGCCCGGCCTCACAGGCCTGCCTGGCGTCGAAGGGCTCTGCCGCCAGCAGCCAGCGCGCCGCGTTGCGCGACCCGGCAATCTGCGCCATGAGCAGACTGGAGCCGCCCTCCGGGCATAGGCCCAGGGCCACGAAGGGCATGCGCAGGCGCGCCGTCTCGCTGGCATAGACGAAATCGCAATGCTGCAGCAAGGTTACCCCGATGCCGACCGCCTGGCCTTCGACCGCGGCGATCACTGGTATATCCAGGTCGGCCAGGGTGCGCAGAAAGGCCAGCGCCGGGCTGTCGTTTTCGTCGCGCGGCGCCTGGAAGTCTTTCAAGTCGTTGCCGGCCGTGAAGTGGCCCCCGGCCCCGCTGAGGATGACGGCCCGGCATTCCGGGTCGGCGGCCGCGGCCAGCAGCGCCGCCTTCATTTCCGTGTACATGGCCGCATTGATGGCGTTGCGTTGCTGCGGCCGGTCGATCAGGACCTCGTAGCGTTTGTCGGAGTGCGTAGTCTTGATCATGTTCATGTTCATGCAATTCCGGGTTGGGCAAAGCCGTCGTGCAGCGCTGCGCAGCCCTGCAGGTATTCTTGCCGCAAGGTGGCGACGATGTGCGCGACGTCTTCGATGCTGTCTATGTTGCCGACCCCTTGGCCCGCGCCCCAGATGTCTTTCCAGGGCTTGCTGCGCGTGCTGCCGAAGTTGGTGGCGGTGGGCTGCGGGGCCGGCAGATTGTCGGGGTCCAGCCCGGCGGCGCTGATGCTGGGCTTTAGGTAGTTGCCGGGTATGCCGGTGAAAAACGGCGTGTACAGGATGTCGCTGGCCTGCGACTGCACCAGCATGTTCTTGTAGGCTTCCTGGGCACGCGCCTCGGTGCTGGCGATGAAGCGCGTACCCACATAGGCGAAGTCGGCGCCCATGGCGCGCGCGGCGAGTATGTCCTGGCCGCGTGAAATGGCACCCGACAGGGCAATCGGGCCGTCGAAGATCTTGCGCACCTCGCCCAGCAGAGCGAAGGGGCTGAGGGTGCCGGCGTGGCCGCCGGCGCCCGAGCACACCAGTATCAGGCCGTCGACGCCGGCTTCCAGGGCCTTGCGCGCGTGGCGCAGGGTGGTGACGTCGTGGAAGACTCGGCCGCCCCAGGCGTGAACCTTCTCGACCACCTCGCCGGGGGCCCGCAGGCTGGTAATAATGATGGGCACCCTGTGTTCCGCGCACACGGCAAGGTCGTCCTGCAGGCGGTCGTTGGATTGATGAATGATGTGGTTGATGGCGTAGGGGGCGGGCGGGCATTGCGGTCTGGCCTTGCGCAGCCCGGCCAAGCCCGAGTCTATCTGTTCCAGCCATTGCGCCAGCAGGCTTTGCGGCCGCGCATTGAGCGCCGGCATCGAGCCGACGATGCCGCTGGCGCATTGCGCGACCACCAGTTCGGGGCCCGAGACGATGAACATTGGTGCCGCGATGACGGGCAGCGTGAGGTCGCGGTAGAGCTGTTCGACCAGGGGGTGGGGCATGGGGCGGTATCTCCTGTATCTTGGGCCGGTATCGTGGGCCTGTATCGGGTCTTGTATCGGGCCTGTTTTGGGCTTGTATCCTGGGCCGGCGTCAGCGCTATGGTAGCCGCATTCGGCCGGCCGGCGCCGGCGTCCGTCCGCGGCATGGGCGGCGGCTTTGGATCCCGGGCCGCAACTTGGGGCACAATAGCTCTTTCCCGTCATCGTCATCCCTCATCCGGATCCAAGAACCCCAAAACTGCCCATTATGTCTTTGCGTCCCGCTCCACTGACCGACATCCGTGTCCTCGATCTCAGCCGCGTGCTTGCCGGCCCCTGGTGTACCCAGAACCTTGCCGATCTCGGCGCCGAGGTCATCAAAATAGAGCGCCCCGGCACAGGCGACGACACCCGCGCCTGGGGGCCTCCGTACGTCAAGGATCAGCAAGGGCAGGACACGACCGAGGCGGCCTACTATGCCTCGGCCAATCGCAACAAGCTGTCGGTGGCCGTCGACATCGCCAGCCAGCGGGGCGCCGACCTGGTGCGTGCGCTGGTGCGCCAAAGCGATATCCTGGTCGAGAATTTCAAGGTGGGCGGCCTGCGCAAATACGGCCTGGACTACGACAGTCTCAAAGAGCTCAACCCGGCGCTGATCTATTGCTCGATCACCGGCTTCGGCCAGACCGGCCCCTATGCCAGCCGCCCCGGCTACGACTTCCTGATGCAGGGCATGGGCGGCCTGATGAGCATCACCGGCGAGCGCGACGACCTGCCCGGGGGCGGCCCGCAGAAGGCCGGCGTGGCGGTGGCCGACCTGATGACCGGCATGTATTCCACGGTGGCGATCCTGGCGGCCTTGCACGAACGCGGCCGCAGCGGGCTGGGCCAGCACATCGACATGGCCCTGCTGGACTGCCAGGTCGCCATGCTGGCGAACCAGAACCTGAATTTCATGACCTCCGGCAAGGCGCCGCGCCGTGCCGGCAACGCCCACCAGAACCTGGTTCCGTACCAGGTGTTCGCCGTCAGCGACGGCCACCTGATCGTGGCGGTGGGCAACGATTCGCAGTTCCGCGCTTATTGCAAGGTGATCGAACGCCCCGAGCTGGCACAGGACGAGCGCTTCCGCACCAATCCGGGCCGAGTGGTCAATCGCGATCAGCTCATTCCCATCCTGGTCGAAGTCATGAAGACGCGGGCCCGCGACCATTGGCTGGCCGAACTGGAACGCGCCGGCGTGCCCGGCGGCCCCATCAACACCATAGACCAGGTGTATCAAGACCCGCAGGTGCAGGCGCGCGGCATGCAAATGTCGCTGCCGCACGCCAGCGCCGGCCAGGCGCCGGTCGGCGCCAGCCCGATACGCCTGTCGGGCAGCCCGGTCAGCTACCGTCATGCCGCGCCCCTGCTCGGCGAGCACACCGCGCAGGTGCTGCGCGAACGGCTGGGCATGTCGGACGAGGAAATCCGTGAATTCACGGGCTGAGGCGCCGGCCGCTCGGCGGGGGACTGCGTCGCATCCGAGGCGGCCCGCATTATAGGGCCCGGGCGGGGCGCGCAGGCTGTCGAGCCGCCGCCCGGCCCGCTTGCCCGGCCTGGTCTGCTTAATTCGGCCTATGCGGCCCGGCCTACGCGGCGCGACCTGCGCGGCCCGGCCTACGCGGCTCGAACCGTTTATCATCAATAGAGCCCGTGCCGCTTGCGGACGGGGTGTCTGGAGGAAATACCCATGAAAAG
Organism: Candidimonas nitroreducens; assembly: GCF_002209565.1. Lineage (GTDB taxonomy): Bacteria > Pseudomonadota > Gammaproteobacteria > Burkholderiales > Burkholderiaceae_B > Candidimonas > Candidimonas nitroreducens. Next base: position 246,868 of record NZ_NJIH01000007.1, on the reverse strand, counting down.
CATACAAACCATAGGCATCGTTGGCGCAGGCGCCATGGGCCGGGGCATCGCCCAGATCGCCGCGCAGGCCGGCCTGGACGTGCTGCTATACGATCTGAGCCAGGATGCCGTGGCCGCGGCGCGCGACAGCCTGCAGCAGGTCTGGAACAAGCTGGTGGCCAAGGGCAAGATCAGCGCCGATGCGGCCGCCGCGGCGCTGCAGCATGTGCACCCTTGCGCCGACCTGCGGGCCATGAGCGCCGCGGATCTGGTCATCGAGGCCGTCGTCGAACGCCTCGACATCAAGCGCGAGCTGTTCCAGAAGCTCGAGACTATAGTTTCCGAGAACTGCATACTGGTTTCCAACACCTCGTCACTGTCCATCACCGCGATAGCCGCGGCCTGCGTCAGGCCGGGGCGCGTGGCGGGCTACCACTTCTTCAACCCGGTGCCGCTGATGAAGGTGGTCGAGATCATTGACGGCCTGCGCACCGAGCCCGCCGTGGGCGACGCGCTGATGGAGCTGGCACGCACCATGGGGCACACGCCGGTGCGCGCCAAGGACATGCCGGGCTTCATCGTCAACCACGCCGGGCGCGGCATGAACATCGAAGGGTTGCGCGTGGCGCAGGAAGCCGTCGCGCCCTTCCACCGGGTCGACGAAATCATGCGCGACCAGGCGGGCTTCCGCATGGGGCCGTTCGAGCTGCTGGATCTGACCGCGCTGGACGTCTCGCATCCGGTAATGGAGTCGATCTACCGCCAGTTCTACGACGAGCCGCGCTTCCGTCCTTCGCCGATCACCGCGGTGCGCCTGGCCGGCAAGCTGGTGGGCCGCAAAGTGGGCGAGGGCTTCTACACTTATCCGGAAGGAAAGAAGCAGGTTCCCGCCGACCCGCCGGTGCCCGCGGCCAAGCCCGGCCTGAAGGTGTGGCTCGCGCCCTACCATTCCCTGGGGCACAAGCGCGCCGCCGCGCTGTTCAAAGACCTGGGCGCCTCGGTGGTGGCCAGTGATCATCCGCCGGCCGACGCCCTGATCGTGGTAACGCCCTATGGCGAAGACACTTCTACCGTGATCGCCGCCCATCAGCTCGATGGCGCCCGGGCTGTGGCGCTGGATACCTTCTTCGGCCTGGAGCAGGGCAAGCGCCGCGTGCTCATGTGCTCGCCCGTCACCGAACCGCAATGGCGCGACGCGGCCCATGCGCTGCTGGCGTCGGACGGCACCCCTGTCTCGGTCATCGATGATTCCGCCGGTTTCGTTGCACAACGCATAGTCGCGACCATCATCAACGTGGCGGCCGACATCGCCCAGCAGGCCATCGCAACCCCGCAGGACATAGACCTGGCCGTGTCCCTGGGCCTGGGGTATCCGCGTGGCGGCCCGCTGTCCATGGGCGATGCCCTGGGGGCCGCGCAAGTGCTTGAGATCCTGCGCAATATGTATCACGTGACCGGCGACGACCGCTATCGCGCCAGCCTTTGGCTGCAGCGCCGGGTGCAGCTGGGTTTGTCGCTGCGTGCCGAGCCGGTCTGCCGGGCGGCCGGCTGATACGGCTTTGCGATCCAAATGGCAGCCAAACGGCAGCCGCCTCGAGATAACAGCGTTGCCGTACTCGTGCTTATTTGTACTGCTACGGCTCTGCACCTTGTTTTCTCGACGCGCTCGCCGCCTTGATCGCAGGCCTGTATGAATCAGTGGCGGCGGTGCCGACTTCGGCAGTGGTAGCGGCAGTGGCAGAATAAACGCTGCCATTGAAAACAAAGAGCCGACATGCATCTGCATGTCGGCTCTTTGTCGCGTTTCAGCCGCGCGGTTTCGATTTCGCCGCGCAGTTGAAAGCTGGGGGTTACTTGGCGTTTTCAACCATATACGAAACGGCATCGCGCATTTGCGCATCGGTGGCCTGCGAGCCGCCGCGGGGAGGCATGGGGCCGACACCGTGTATGGCGTTCTTCACCATGGTGTCGATGCCGGTCTTGATGAACGGCTCCCAGGATGCCTTGTCGCCGAACTTGGGGGCGCCCATGACGCCAGCCGCATGGCAGGCGAAGCACACCGACTTGTAGAGCTTTTCGCCTTCGGCAAGATCGACCTTCTGCGCCGCGGGGGCTGCAGGTGCCGCGGCTGGGGCCGGCTGGGCCGCAGCAGCAGGGGCAGCCGCTGGGGCGGCCTGGGCGGGTGCAGGAGCCGGAGCGGCGGCCGGGGCTGCGGCGGCCACGGCCGGAGCAGCCGCGGGCTTGTTCGAAGCCGGCGGAGGCGGCTCCTTGAACGAGGCGCCGGACTTGTTGGCCATGTAGGCTACGGCGCGCGCCATTTCATAGTCGCTGAGCGAGGGGTTGCCGCCCTTGGGAGGCATGGCCTTGATGCCGTGGATGGCATTCTTGACCATTTCTTCGTAGCCGGTCTTGATGAACGGCGCCCAGGCCCCGTGGTCACCGATCTTGGGGGCTCCGGCCACGCCGGCCGTATGGCAGGCGGTACAGGTGGATTCGAACACTTGCTGCCCGGTCTTGTACACCTTGGGCGCGTTGGCATCGACCAGATCCAGGCTGGCTACGGGCTTGATGCGAGCCTCGATGGCCTTGGGCTGAAGGGCGTCGGAGCCGGCGCCGGTTTGCACGCCGGCGGACACCAGGTGGGCCAGCATGACGAGCACGGAAATGGGGATCAGGAATGACAGGATAACGGTGATGAGAAGCTGTTTGGGGGTCTTGATGAGGCCCTCGCTTTCCCCTGCGTGTGCGTCGACGTGCTCTTCTGTGTTGTTCATGATGAATCCTGCGTATACGTGATTCCTGGGCTTTTTATTGCGCCCGAGTATTCTTTGCCAAGGTTTGAAGACGGAAGGCCAGCACCGTCTCGAAGTGCTTGTTCACCACCCAAAGCTGCGATTATACCGGGACTGCCGTTACAGTGCAGATTACCCGCGCAACGCCCGCGGTGGCCGGGCCTGCGCGGCGGCTGTGCACTTGCCGGCCCGCGCGGCCCGTGCGATTTTCGCAAACACGCTACAATAGCGACCCTTGCGCCCGTAGTTCAATGGATAGAATGGGAGTCTCCGAAGCTCTTGATACAGGTTCGATTCCTGTCGGGCGCGCCAGATCTGTTGCTGATCTCGCGACAATTGCCTGCCTCCCTGGCGGGCTTCTACCTACGCCACCCGGCCTGAAAGAGTTGAAGTTCGGCATCGCTGATTCGAATGCCGCATGCGGTACGGGGTGTGCCCGAAGTTTTCATTTTTCCCTCTTCCTTTTGTATCGAGTATCTAGCCAGCAATGCGGCTAGTGGCGGATCTTGCGCCACGCCCGGATGAGTTCGATTGCGGGTGGCCGCAGCCTTGCTGCTCGGGTTTGGACTGCGCCCATCTCTTGCTCGATCCTGCTGATTGATGATTCGTTGCCGGTCGGAATGACACAGCAGTTTCCCAGTCTTTCGCTCAATTAATAGTTGACAGCACTATCGCCTACGCCTAGTATGCTTACTATAAGATTGTAAACAAAGTGATTGATACCAATAAACAAGCTGCTCGTTTTCTAATAACTACTGTTCGGCTTTTTGGATGCCTCGAATGGCCATGGAGAAGACAAGATATGTTCGTTAGCAAACATATAAGAAGCTACGTAATTGCCGTCGGGTTCATGTCAGCATGTGCAGCTCATGCCGCCTATCCTGACCGCCCCATAACCGCAATCGTGCCGTTCCCGCCCGGAGGGAGTGTGGATCCTATTGCCCGCCTGGTCGTCGAGCAAATGCGTGCCGACCTGGGAGCCGAGGTCATAATTCTCAATAAGCCTGGCGCAGGAGGCACCTTGGGCACGGCTGATGTGGCACGAGCCAAGCCGGATGGCTATACCATCGGTTTTACAACGGTGGGCCCTCTGACGAGTCAGCCGCATCTTCGTCCGACACTGAGATATAACGAAGATTCGTTCGAGTACATCTGCCGAACGCACGTCACCCCGCAGGTGTTTGTCGTCAAGAAAGACTCCCCGTATAAATCGTTGAAGGATTTCGTCGCGGCTGCGAAGAAGAATCCGGGGAAACTCACGATAGCGTCTACGGGTGTGGGTTCAATACCCCATCTGGCTGCCATCGCGTTTGCAGACAGTGCCGGCTTCAAGTGGCAGCATATTCCCACTAAAGGTGATGGAGATGCCTCGGTTCTGGCCGCCTCGGGGCAGATCACTGCATGGGTGGCGGGCATACAAAGCTTTGGCCCGCTAGAAAGCCGGCTGCGTGCTTTAGGCATATTGGAAGCCAAACGTAGTCCATTGTTGCCGGATGTGCCTACGTTCAAAGAACAGGGCTATGACGTCGAGTCTGCAGGTTGGGGAGGCATGATTGCCCCCAAAGGAACGCCTGCTGCCATCATCGAGCGGCTGACGCAAAGCTGCGACAAGGCTACTCATACGGCCAAATTCGAGCAGATATTGAAAACTATGCGGATACCTCAGGGGTATTTGGACGCTCGAAAGTTCAAAGCATCTGTTCAAAGAGAGTCTTCTCTATATAAGAAAATTATTAAGGAAGAGGGGATCACTCTTGATCAATAACGCGGGAGAAGGCAAGGGAGCACGATTGTGGCGCGTACGATGGGTGGTGTAGATGATTGCTAGCCAAATGGAAGTCGTCGGCGTTGCCGTGCCGGACGGCGCTTGCGATACGCATATTCACTTTTATGGGCCGCTCGCAAAGTATCCTCCTCCTGAAACTCCACGGTATGAAATTCCCGATGCCTGCCCGGAAGATTTATTTGCTCTTCAAGATGCGGCAGGTATCTCGAAGGCGGTCGTGGTCAACGCGGCAGTCAGCAGCCCCGATAATCGGCGCACGTTCGACGCACTGAGGCAATATCCGAGCAGGCTGCGTGGAATCATTACTGAGCCGGTTGGTATACCCACTGACGCCGAGTTGGAACAATGGGATGCTCTTGGTGTACGGGGTGTTAGGTATTCGTACGTGGGAAAGCGAGTGGAGGGGTTTGACAGCCGACTGATTGCTCGCATTGCCGAGCTGGGCTGGCACCTGCAAATACAGGTGGAAGACCTGCAGATACTCGACCTGGACGGACTTGTGGCGGACTTGCCCTGCCAGCTGGTTATTGACCATATGGGGCGGATCCCCGCCGCACTGGGAGTACAAAGCGCTCCATTCCAGTGTCTCTTGCGCATGGCTGCCAAGGGAACGACTTGGGTGAAATTGTCTGCGCCTATGCGATGCTCCGGCGAGCGCCAGCTGCCTTATGCCGATGTTCGGGACATGGCGCAATTGTTGATGAAAGAGAGCCCTGACCGAATGCTTTGGGGTTCCGATTGGCCGCATGTGAATCACGCGGGGCCTATCCCCGCCTATGCAGAATTATTACGGCTGATATGCGAATGGGTGCCGGAGGAAGGCCTGCGCAGAAAATTGCTAGTTGACAATCCCACCGTCTTATATGGCTTCTAAAAGCCTTGGTGAACGAATGGAAGGAGGTATTAGTAATGGGTGAGGATGAGCACACGATGGCTCCTGCAGCTTATTTCAAGCACATGCTCCGACGTGGGCATTTTATGATCCAGCGCTGCTCGGTGACAGGAAATGGTGTCTTTTATCCCCGTGTGATTTCGCCGTATTCCGGCAAGTCTACCCTGGAGTGGATAGAGGCATCGGGCACTGGCACTGTTTATTCCACGACAGTTGTCCATCGCAAGCCAGAGCGCGGAGGAAATTACAACTTAGCCCTCATCGATCTGGACGAAGGCGGCAGGATGATGAGTCGGGTCGAAGATATCGACCCTGCAGAAGTTCGCATCGGGATGCGAGTTCGTGCAGATATTGTGGAACAGGGTGGCGAGCCGGTGGTTGTTTTCAGGCAGGCGGTCGCACTATCGGATAACGACACCAGGAGCAACATGTAATGGCGCATTCGTTGCGAGGCAAGGCTGCTGTCGTAGGGATTGGGACGACGGCTGGCTGGAATAGCCCGGGATTCAGCTCGTTGGATCAATTGGCCCAAGCCGTGCTGGCCGCCGCGTCGGATGCCGGTATCTCGGTGTCGGAAATTGATGGTCTCTTCGCGGCGACACTGTCGCAGTTCATGCCTGCGCTGTCCGCTGCCGAATACCTCGGAATCCACCCTGCTTATATGGATGGCACCAACATTGGCGGTTCGTCGTTCGTAGAGCATCTGATTCCCGCAATGGCTGCTTTGGACGCGGGCCTGTGTTCTGTCGCCTGCATATGCTATGGATCTAATCAGTTGTCTGCGGGTGGAAAGCTGGCCACGCTGTCGGAGCCCCAGATTTGGGAAGAGCCTTATCAACCGCGAAACCCTATCGGCGGATATGCGTTGGCGGCAGCCAGGCATATGCATGAATATGGGACGACGCGCCGCCAATTGGCTGAGGTTGCGGTCGCAGCGCGAAAATGGGCGCAGTTGAACGAAGCAGCGTACGAGCGACAAGCTTTGACCATAGAGGATGTACTGTCGTCGCGACTCGTTTCCGATCCACTTTCTGTGCGGGATTGCTGCCTGGTCACGGATGGCGGGGGCGCAGTAATACTGGTACGCAGCGATAAAGCTAGGGATTTCCCAAATAAGCCCGTGTACCTACTGGGGGCGGGCGTGGCTACGTCTCATCGGCAGATATCGTCGATGCCCGACCTGACGGTGACTGCCGCAGTCGAGTCCGGGCACAGGGCCTATGAGATGGCGGGCTTGTCGGCGAAGGATATCGATGTTCTGCAGCTGTACGATGCATTCACCATAAACCCCATACTGTTTTTAGAGGACTTGGGATTTTGTCCCAAAGGGGAAGGGGGGCGGTTCGTGGAGAATGGCGCGTTGGCTCCGGGAGGCGTACTGGCGGTCAATACCAATGGCGGTGGCCTCTCTTGCAATCATCCAGGCATGTACGGCGTATTTACCATCATAGAAACCGTAAGGCAGTTGCGCGGAACAGCCGGTCAGCGCCAGGTGTCTGGTGCCGAAGTCGGGCTGGCGCATGGAAATGGCGGCCCTCTTTCCAGCCAGGCCACGGCAATTTTCGGTACGGGCATGACCCTTTAGGTGCTTTATTCATCATGCGCCGCACAGGCGTGTGCGGGGGTATGTGCGCATCACCCCCTGCACGCGTCTTTTGATAGATCCAGTTGATTCCAGGAGGCCGGAATGGCCGAATCAGTCTCGTTCGACGCGCGTGGAGAAATCGCGCTGATCAAAATTGAAAATCCTCCAGTCAATGCGCTCTCGCAAGCGGTACGTAGCGGGTTGGCGGCGGCGATATGCCGCGGAGAGCAGGACACGCGGATCAAGGCAATGGTGCTGATTGGCGGAGAGCGCGGCTTCAGTGCCGGTGCGGATATCCGCGAATTTGGAGAGCCGCCGCGGCAGCCATTGCTGCTGGACGTAATCGATGTAATTGAACGCTCGTCAAAGCCGGTCATCGCTGCCATACAAGGAACGGCCTTGGGTGGCGGGCTGGAGGTGGCTTTGGGTTGCCATTTTCGTATTGCATCCCCGGATGCCGTGATGGGGCTTCCGGAGGTCAAGCTGGGGTTGTTGCCCGGGGCGGGAGGGACGCAGAGGCTGCCGAGACTTATAGGTGTGTCAGCCGCGCTGGAGATGATCGTGGAGGGAACCGTGGTTTCCGCCCAGAGGGCGCTGGTACTTGGCCTTGTCGACGAGCTGGCACCAGGCGGCCTTGAGGCCCACGCGCTGGATTTTGCCCGGGGCATTGTCGCCTCGGGCAAGCCGGTGCGCAGGGTGAGCATGTTGGATTGCGAGCCCTCGGATCAGAGTGTCTTCGAGGCATATGTCGAGACAGTCGAACGCAAGCGTAGAGGATATATCGCCCCGTTGCGTTGTATTGCGGCTGTTCGGGCTGCGACCGAACTGCCTTTCAAGAAAGGCCTGGAACGCGAGCGTGCCATGTTTCTGGAGCTTGCGGCTTCGCCCCAGTCCAAGGCGCAACGCCATGCATTTCTTTCGGAGCGCGCGGCCGCGAAAATTCCCGATATGCGGGCAAAGACGGCGATCGGGACTCTGCCGATCGATTTGGTCGGCGTGGTTGGTGCGGGGACGATGGGCACGGGCATTGCCATGTGTTTCGCCAATGCAGGGGTTCCCGTCATGCTGGTCGAGGCAAACGCTGACAACTTAGAGCGCGGCATGGCATTGGTACGCAAGAACTATGCTCGAACCATGGCTCGCGGTGGCTTGTCTCAAGCCGAAATGGACAAGCGGGTGGCATTGATCCGGCCGTCGGTGTCGAACGATCAACTCGCCCAGGCAGATCTTGTAATTGAGGCCGTTTTCGAAGAACTAGAGGTGAAGCAAAAGGTTTTTCGCATGCTGGATCAAATATGCAAGCCCGGGGCAATCCTTGCGTCGAACACGTCGTACCTGAACATCGATCTGATTGCTGACGCCACCGCGCGCCCAGAGTATGTGCTGGGCATGCACTTTTTCAGCCCCGCCAATGTCATGCCTCTGCTCGAGAATGTGCGCGGCGCCAGGACGCTGCCCCAGGTATGTGCAACCGCCATGAAAATTGGGAAGCTAATCGGCAAGACCCCGGTAATGGTTCGGGTATGCGACGGTTTTGTGGGTAATCGAATGCTTGCGAAGCGGACACGTGAAAGCTACTTCATGCTGGAAGAGGGGGCGACTCCACAGCAGATCGATAAGGTGCTCTATGACTTCGGCTTTCCGATGGGGCCGTTTGCTATGAGTGATTTGGCGGGCGTCGATGTCGGTTGGCTAAACCGCCAATCTCGCCTTGCAAACCTGACATCGCGCGAGCGGGCGTGCGATATTTTGGATCAGATCCATGCATTGGGCCGGTTCGGACAGAAAACGGGGGCAGGCTTCTATCGCTACGATGCGGATCGTCATCGCTCTGTCGATCCGGAGATTGAAGCGCTTATCGTCAATCACTCAAAAAAAAGAAACATTGAGCGACGGCAAATTTCAGATGTGGAGATCCTCGAGCGGTGCCTCTACCCGATGATAAACGAGGGCGCCAAGTTGCTCGAAGAGGGGATCGTAGATCGCCCCGGAGATATCGACGTGGTATGGCTGAAGGGCTATGGCTTTCCTGCATTTCTGGGGGGGCCGCTGTTTTATGCCGATCAGATCGGGCTGCCGGTCGTTTACGAGGCGCTGCTGAAATATCAGGTAGTGCATGGCGACCAATATTGGAAGCCTGCGGCATTGCTGGAGAACATGGTTCGTTCCGGTAAGCGGTTTTATACGTGAAGGGTGAGCCGAGCATATAGATAAGCTACAATCTGCTTGTTAACCTGAATTGGGTTGATAAACAGTAGAGTGCGTTCAAAGGCAGGTGCAAGACATGAATGAATCTTCTGGCTTGGCGCTGCTGGATATGGAAGGGGCGGTTGAAGCCCGTCTGTTTTCGGGGCGGCAGCTTCTTACATTGACGCTTTCTGAGCAAATAGCGGCGCAAATCGGAGATCGCATCATCGCGGGCGCTATCGAGGACGGCACACCGCTTCCCGAGCAAGAGCTTGCCGAGCGCTACCAGGTGAGCAGAGGCCCCATTCGCGAGGCATTGCGCATTCTTGAGCGGGAAGGACTTGTCGAGCTGCACCCTCGTCGTGGGGCAACCGTGACCAGCTTGAACTCGACAGAGCTAGCCGAAATATACGAGATCCGGGCAAGCCTTTTGTCGATGGTCGCGCGCAAGAATGTTGCTTCTCATAGTGCGGAATACCTGAACCTTCTGGAACGCACCATAGAGCAGCTCGAGCATATGTTGGGCGATACTCTCGAAGATGCCACCCGTTATGCGGAAACGGTGTTCCGCGCGTCTCTGAATTCCGCGATGCTGACGCAAAGTAAACGTTTGGCGAACATTGTCACTTCCTTATCGCTGCAAACACTGCGCTATTCAAAGCTCGGGCTGCGCTCCCAAGAGAGAAGAAAGCGCTCGTTTCTACTGTGGAAACAGGGGTACGAAGCCGCTAAAACTGGCGATGCTGATCTTGCGGAGAAGTTGTCCCAATTGCGTATGAAAGAGGCGTGGCAGGCCATGGTTTCTGCGCTCGATGATTCCGGAAAGAGCTAAGGTTCCGGCTCTCGTAGCCGGCTGGCCTGCAATGACCAGCGCTTGTCGCGGGCAATAAGAAAGCATCTTTAAGCCGCCGGCGCGCTCCGCACGCCTGTGCGTAGCGCCGCCGTGCTTGCGGCGCGTGGACGGAGCGACTCCGCTTCCTTTGCGCCGGCTGTTTCGTTGGCCTATTTCCGTGGCCTCGAACCCCATTCCTCCCTGTTTGGCAGTCGTGCTTATCCCTAGGGGCCTTCGCGTCGCCTGGAGAACGGCTCGCTCGTGGGTCACGCATCTGCGCGGAGCCCTTGCGTTTCAGGCTTGTCGCTCTTGAAATGCATTGATTCCATAAGTCGACTGTGTTATTGTTAACAAAATCATTGTTAAAAAATATAATTGATCTGTGTGGCAATCGGTGCGTCACAGCTGGAGGAATGCATGAGAGAAGTAGGAGTTAAGAACACACACCAGCTCGAGCGGAAATTGCCGCTGAGCGGAGTCCAGGTGATTGAGATCTGCAACACGGTGGCTGGCCCGGCCTGTGGCCGCCTGCTCGGTGATTTTGGTGCGGATGTAATCAAGATCGAGCCTCTCGAAGGAGACTCGGTGCGCCAACTTGGAAGCCATGTCGGAGACATCTCGCTCTATGCCGCCTCCGTACTGCGCAACAAACGATCAGTCTCCATAGATCTGAAGTCTTCAAGGGGGCAGCAACTGGCGTTCGCGCTGATGTCGAAGGCCGATATCGTCCTGGAGAACAATCGTCCTGGAGTGCTCGAACGCCTCGGGCTGGGGTATGAGCAGATGTCGGCAGTGAATCCGGGCGTCATCTATGTACGAATCAGCGGCTTTGGGCAAGATGGGCCTTATGCCAAACGGCCCGGCTATGGTGCTATTTGCGAAGCGCTGGCTGGTGTGAGGCACATGACCGGAGACCCCGACAGGCCGCCGGCCAGAGTTGCCCTTGCCACTACCGACTATCTGACTTCGGTATATGCCGCGTTCGGAGCGCTCGGAGCGTTGCGTAGCCGCGATGCGACCGGCCTCGGTCAGGTTGTGGACGTCGCTCTTTATGAAACCGCATTTACCCAGCTCGAGCCGTTGGTGCCGGCTTATCAGAAGCTCGGAAAAGTGCCTACTCGTCAGGGGCCGAATTTGCCATCGATGGCCCCCAATAGCTTATATCCGACCCGCGACGACAACTACATTCTCATCGCAGCCAACAGTAACGCGACCTTCGAGCGTCTATTAAAAGCGATGGGGCAGCCCGAGCTTGTGCGGGATCCGCGATTCGCAACTATCCGGTTGCGCGGCGAAAAAGCCAACATGCTGGCTTTGGATCAGATCATCTCTACATGGACTCGCGGCTATGACGTGCTCGATCTTGCTGAAATGCTGGAGAGCGCGGCCGTCCCGTCATCCCGCGTATACACGATTGCCGACATATTCGAAGACCCCCATTATCGGGCCCGCGGCATGCTTGAATCCGTGCCTCATTCCGAGCTTGGGGATACGACCCAAATAGGAGTCGTGCCGCGCTTATCCAGGACTCCTGGGGCGATACGCTTCACTGGCCCCGAACTCGGCAGCGACACTCGGGCTGTATTGCAGAAGGAGCTGGGCCTCGATGGAGATGCGATCGATGATTTGATCGAGGCAGGGGTTGTCAAGGCCAACGCGTGAGGCGCGGTGCCAAATTTTCGAACACAGTGGGGAATGCATCATGGAGTTTGAGTATCACGGCGAGCAGTGGAAGTCAGAGTTCGAAGAATTGCACAGGCGTCGCGTATTGGCGGCCGCAATGGGCGGAGAAGAGGCACTGCGCAGGCACAAGGAAAAGGGTCGTCTGAATGCTCGCGAACGCATGAATGTGCTCGTCGATCCGGGCAGCTTCCGGGAGATGGGGAGGATTGCCGGAAAGGGTGTCTACGACAGCAACGGGCGCTTCATGGATATGAAACCCGTAAACGCGTTATTTGGCGTAGGCAAAATAGAGGGGCGGAAAGTAGTCGTAGCCGCGGACGATTACACGCTTCGCGGCGGATCGTCGGAATCCACGATTTCTGAAAAATGGATCTATGCGGAAAATTTGGCGATGACTTTGTCCGCACCATTAGTGCGATTGGTTGACAGCGCCGGGGGAAGTGTCAAGTTGCTGGAGCAGCAGGGCGGCAGCAAGATTCCAGGATATCCGACCTGGCCCGCGGTGAGTCTGTTGGATCATGTGCCGGTGGTGGGCATTGCGCTTGGATCATGTGCCGGGTTGGGGGCCATGAAGGTTCTGCTCTCGCATTTTTCCGTCATGGTGCGCGATCAGTCCCAGGTGTTTGCTGCTGGGCCTCCAGTCGTCAAGCAGGCATATGGAATCAATATCGAGAAGAACGATCTGGGTGGATACAAGGTTCATCGTAGAAGCGGTCTAGTCCACAATGAGGCGGTCGACGAAATGGATGCCTTTGCGCAAGCCCGCCGATTTCTCAGTTATTTGCCCCGCAATGTCAACCAGCGGCCCGCGCGTGTCGAAACCGGAGACCCGCCGGAGCGGGTGGAGGACTGGTTGGCCGATGCGATTCCCCATGATCGCCGGAAAATATACGATCCCCGCAAAATTCTGGCCGCGATTTGTGATCAGGACTCCATCTTTGAGATTGGGCGGTGGCATGGCGGCTCCGTGATCACGGCGCTGGCGCGGATCGATGGCTATCCGGTCGGGATACTCTGCAGTGATCCTCGAGTTGCGGGTGGAGCGATGACGACGGTGTCGGCGTATAAATCTGAGCGGCATATCAATCTCTGCAAGATATTCGGGCTGCCGGTCATCAATTTCGTCGATCAACCGGGAAATGAGACGGGGCCTGACGCTGAGGCCCGCGGAACCTTGCTGGCTGCCGTGCGTGTATTGACGACCGTGGAAAAAAGCCGGGTACCCTGGTTTTCCGTGATCATGCGCCGTTGCTATGGAATGGCTGGTGGGATGCATGCCCCAAAATACTTCCCCCAATTGAACCACCGTATTGCGTGGCCTTCAGCTCGCTGGGGATCGATCCCGATAGAGGGTGGCGTGTCGGCCGCTTATCGCACCGAAATCGAGTCTGCACCTGACCCGCTGGCTAAGCGCGAGGAAATAGAACAACGGTTCTTGAACCTTGGCTCGCCGTTTCGTACAGCAGAGGCATTTCGCATTCTCGATATCGTCGACCCGCGCGAGACGCGCGCCATACTGTGCGATTGGGTCGCTGATGCCTGGGAAGTACTCGCGACCCGAAGCCCGCACAGGGGGTGATGGCTGGTATGCAAGACCCGGTTCCGATGCTGGTGGCCGTGGTGTAGCTCCATAGTTATGAATGTGGCGGATGTTTATTGTTTCCGAGGAGATGGGCGATGAGTAGAGAGGAATTGTTGTGCGATATCACCGGGCGTGTCTGGAAGGTCGAGAAACCGGTGGGTAGCCAGGTAGCTGAAGGAGACACGGTCATTGTGGTCGAGTCTATGAAGATGGAAATTCCGGTGGCTGCGACTACCGCTGGCCAGATTACCGAGCTCAGGGTCAAAGAGGGTGATGAAGTGAGCGAGATGCAGGTTATCGCCGTCATCAATTCTTGATTGGAAAACAATGAAAAAAGTATTGATCGCCAACCGAGGGGAGATCGCCTGTCGCATCATTCGAAGCTGCCGTCGTCTTGGCATTCAGACGGTCGCCGTGTATTCGGAGGTAGATGCCGATTCTAAACATGTTGTGGAAGCAGACGAGGCTTATGCGCTCCAAGGGAAAAGCGCAACGGAAAGCTATCTGAGGGTCGATCATATTCTGGAGGCTGCACGCCGCAGTGGCGCCGACGGGATACACCCCGGATACGGCTTCCTAGCCGAGAACGCCGAATTCGCTCGGCAGGTTGAGCGCGCGGGTATTGTCTGGATTGGCCCGACCCCTGACTCCATCTGTTCAATGGGGGATAAAGAACGGGCGCGCTTATTGGCCGAAGCGGCCGGCGTACCTGTGTTGCCTGGCAGTACTCGCTTTGCTGTGGGCGACACTGATCACATCATAGGTGCGGCCGCAAGTGTCGGATTCCCGCTGCTTGTAAAAGCCGCCGCGGGAGGTGGTGGAATAGGCATGCGGCGCGTCGACCGGCAGGAGGATCTACTAGCCGTGGTGAAGGCCACGCAGCAAATGGCGGAAAGGTCGTTTGGAGACGGTACAGTGTACTTGGAGCGTTATGTTTCCCCAGCAAGGCATGTAGAGGTTCAAGTCTTCGGGTTTGGGGATGGTCGTGCCATCCACTTGCATGAGCGCGACTGTTCCATACAGCGACGGTTTCAAAAGATAATAGAGGAAAGTCCGGCGCCAGGAATACCCATCGATGTTCGTGAGCGTATGCTGCAGGCTGCGCTGTCCCTATGTCGGCAAGAGCGTTATCGAGGTGCGGGTACGGTTGAATTTGTCGTGGATGCACGTACCTTTGAATTCTTCTTCCTGGAGATGAACACGCGCATACAGGTCGAACACCCTGTTACCGAGATGGTTGCAGGCGTGGATCTGGTCGCCATGCAATTGCAACTTGCAGCGCAGCAGCCGCTTGCTGTTGTCAACCAAATTGATATACAGACAAGTGGGCATTCCATAGAGTGTCGGTTGTATGCTGAACGGCCATCCAAGAATTTCCTGCCATCCACGGGCATATTGGAGAAACTACGCTTTCCCACTACGAATGAGACCTTCCGGCTTGAATGTGGAGTGCGCGAAGGAGATAGAGTCACCCACTTTTATGACCCCATGATCGGGAAGATCATATGTCATGGCGCGGATCGACCCTCCGCACTGCGTCGTATGCTCGAAGTATTGGCACAGATCGAGATCGAAGGCGTACAGACCAATATTGACTTTCTGATGAAAACGGTATCTCACGAAGCCTTCAAGACGGGAATGGTATCCACCAGCTTTATTGAAGAGTGGAAGAGCGAGCTGCTTTCTTGAGCTTTGTGCATATCTGGGTTTACATGCCACGTAGCTGCATCATCCGAGCATGGGATTGCTTGTTGCTGATCAAGTGCCGGATTAGGGTGAATGACGCTGTTCCCTCGGTGACGAGCAGGTTATTGCGGGTGAGAATGTCTATAGCTTCAATCACCAGCTGCGTATCGGAGTAATCTGCTGACTGGGCTACTTGCCCAGAGACTGGGGCTGCCTAATGCTCGTGCCCGTCGAATTGGCCTTTTGGCGCTTTGCCGTTTTCTTCAACGACATTCCAGACCGGCTATCCCTCGGGCACCTGAAAAATATCCAGCATTGCCGCGTTTACGGTTCCCGCATCGACGCCGGCCATTACATTGTTGGCCGGCATGTAATAGCACTCGTGCGTTGCGGCGTGCTTGGGTGCCGCACCTTCCCGATACAAGGTCATTTTGCCGTCCAGCGCGCATGTCGCGCCGCCGTAGTCATGGCGATGCAACCGGGGGCGTGTTCCCGGAACGTGAGTGGTGCGCGTGACGATGGTTTCATGGCCTTTGCCGTCGAGGGCCCTCCAGCAGCCTTTGCTCTTTGACTGGGTGAAGAAGGTTGCAAATTGTGAATTCACCGGTTCAGT
Source organism: Candidimonas nitroreducens (assembly GCF_002209565.1). Classification (GTDB taxonomy): domain Bacteria; phylum Pseudomonadota; class Gammaproteobacteria; order Burkholderiales; family Burkholderiaceae_B; genus Candidimonas; species Candidimonas nitroreducens. Next base: position 231,251 of record NZ_NJIH01000007.1, on the reverse strand, counting down.
CGCGGCTATAAGCCATGTACCGGATGATGCGCCACTGCCCGTCGCTTTCTTTCCTGAAGATATCGAGGCCGGATTCGGTACTGGTCGCGTCGCCGGGAGAAATCTTCAGGATCCATTCGAGCCGGACGACGGCCATTGTCTTGTCGGCCATGATTTCTTTGATGCGGAGGTCGTAGTGGAAACGCCGCCGCTTGTCGCCGAGCGCTTTGCGGATGATTGCGCAGCGGGTTTCGTAGTTCGCTTCGCCTTGGCCCTGAACGTCGGAAACCAGTGATTTCGAAAACAGGTCGCAGGCGGCGGCCGTGTCACGGTTGTTGAAGCTGTCCGCCCATTGCTGCAAGCGGGTTCGGATCTCGGCCGCATCGCCTGCGATTGCGCCCGCGCAGCAGAACTGCAGCGCGAGGATCGATAAGAAAACGCCGATTCGGGTATGGTTCATCCGTGCAACCGCCTTGATTTAGACGGGCCCGGCCGCCGCAAGCCGGGCTTCCTGCGAGTGATTCGCCGCCCGGCCCGCGGCAAGAACGGGTGTCGGCATAAGGCCTATGGCTATGGCTTGGCCGCGCCTGATTCTATCAGCAAGATCTTCCAGCGGTCGTGCTCTTCTTGCACGAAATTTTTGAACTGCTCGGAGCTGCCCGGCACGGGATCCGCACCTTGTTGCACCATTATCTTCGATACTTCAGGAATCTGAACGATGCGGTTCACGCTGTCGTGCAGTTTCTTTATGATGGCCGGCGGCGTACCCTTGGGCGCGAACATGCCGAACCATGACCCCGCGCGGAAGCCCTTGAAGCCGGCCTCGTCCATGGTGGGTACATCGGGCATCGAGCGTGAACGGTGCGGGCTGCTGACGGCCAGGGGCTTGAGCCGGCCGGATTCGATCAGCGAATGGACGGAGGGGATGGTGGCGAACATGAACTGTACGCGGCCTGCCAGCAAGTCATTGAGCGCTTCTGCGCCTTTGTAAGGCACGTGCGTGATCTTCAGGTTGCGGAGCTTGCCCATCAGGTAGCCGGACAAATGCGAGGATGTGCCCACTCCTGTGGAACTGAAGTTGTATTCGCCGGGGTGGGCTTCGATATTCTTCACCAGCTCGTGGATGTCCTTGACCTTCAGGTGCTGCGGGGCGACCACCAGCACATTGGGCACGTCCGCGACTTCGGCGACGGCGATGAGGTCGGTTAGCGGGTTATAGGACAATTTGTTCAGCGTAGGGTTGATGGCAATGGGGCCTACGGAGTCCACGATCAGCGTATAGCCGTCGGGCTTGGAGTTGACCACATACCCTGTGCCGATATTGCCGCCGGCTCCGGGCTTGTTTTCCACCACGAAGGGCTGGCCGAACTCGCGGCTCATGTGTTCGGTCACCAGCCGGGTCAGGATGTCTGTGGTGCCGCCCGGCGAGAAGGCCACGACCACCTTCACCGGCTTGTTGGGATAGTTGGCCGGCGCGTCGGCCGCCGATGCCGGTACCGCCAGGCAAGCGATGGCCAGCGCGGCGGTGGCTAGGCGTCCGGCCGCTTTGGCGACGCCGGCCAGATGTATCTTGTTTGAATGCTTACTTTTTTGCATGGCTTGACTCCTCAGGGTTGCCGAAATCGGCTTGTTGTTCAACTGCCGGCAGCAATGGCAGGCATGTGGCGGCCTCGGGGGAAGACATGCGGGCGATGATCATGGCGGGGCGATCGGGCCCCCCCGGAAAGGTCTTGCCGTTGAAGCTTGCGCAATAGAGCAAGAGTAAGCGGTTCCCCCAACCCATGGGGAACCGCCACTGCTCGGCGCTCGCGCAATATGGCTGGCCACCCATGCCCGACTAGCCATGGCAGCCGGCCGGCTGCTGGCGGCAGAACCGGCCGCGGGCCGCCACTATGGCCCGGAGCGTTGCGGCCGCGTCAACGGAATTGCCAGATCCTCACCTCGATCCCCCATTATTTCTTTAGTTGATTCGGTACAGCATAGGGTGCCGGAGTGTTTCGCGCTAGTAGGTGACCGCTTAAGGCGTGTTAAGTATTTATGAACGCGCGATTCGCCATTGGTCTGTAAGAGAATGGTCCGATTAATGTAACTAATCGATGATTTAGCTAGCACCGATTATGAGCTTGTCACGAATAGAACATATTGTTACTCTACCTAAAAAGAACAGGGAAGGGGTGTAACTATGATCAAGAGACTATTTCGGCCTGCGTCCGTGGTGGCTTTGGCGGCGACGGCCGCTTTGCTGACTTCATGCTCCGATTCCGACTCCGGCAGCGACAAGGTCGCGTCGGCCAAGCCGAATATTCTTTTCATCGTGCTCGATGATCTGGGCGTGGATCAGATGACGTCCTATGGCTATGGCGGCGTCGATCCAGCCAGAACCCCCAACTTGAACGCCATTGCCCATGCTGGCGTGCAGTTCCGCAATGCATGGGCCATGCCCGATTGCACGCCCTCGCGGGCCACGTTCTTCACTGGGCGCTATCCGTCCCAAGACAATATACAGAATGCGATCGTGGCGACCGACCTGGCCAACTCGTCGACCTCGCCCTATGTGTTGACGCTGCCCAAGCTGTTGCATACGGTGGGCTATACCAGCGCTCTGATCGGCAAGATGCACCTGACCGGATCCGACCTGAACAACGCGTTCAATCTGCCCTACGGCTACGACAGCATGTGGAAGCTGGGCTTCGATTACTTCGACGGCTTCCTCGACGGCGCTCCCTACAACATCGATACTCGCGCCGGCCTGACGACCAAAGGCGCCGACGTCGACAGCGGCCCGTACAAGTGCGGCTTCATCCCCACCAAGCACATCGACGCGGCCAATGGCGCCGATTCCGGCGCCTGCTATCTGGCTGATGGCAGCTGCTCGCAGCTTTCGATAGGCGGCGATGTCACCACCCCGGGCCGCAGCTGCATGGAACGCGGCGGCATCCTGGATCCGGGCCAATCGTGCAAGTCCACAGTGCCCAGTTACATCGACTTCACGGCACAGAACGGCTACTACACCGGCAGGTGGGTAAAAAGCACGGAAAAGGGCAACGGCTACGTGATGCCGGCCTCCGATCCCTCTTCGCGCGGCTACCGCTCCATCCTCGAGACCGACCGCGCTCTCGACTGGGCCAAGCAGCAGCCCAGCGACAAGCCCTGGATGCTGACGGTGGGCTATTCGGCCATCCACGCGCCGCTGCAGGTGCCGCCCGTATCGCTGATCGCAGACGACACGCCGGGGCGCAACGACAATCTGGTGTGTTCGACCCGGGCCGACTCGGAAAACACACCGGTGGTCACGCAGCTTACCGATGTCGTCGACAGCCACCTCATCACCAACTTGATGATCGAGGCCCTGGACAAGAAAATCGGCGATCTGCTGGTGGGCCTGAATCTTGCCCAGTACAAGGCCGACGGCTCGCTCGATTACCACCCCGAAAAGACCAATACCGTGGTCGTGGTCATAGGCGACAACGGCACCTATGTAGACAGTGTCAAGTTCACTGCGCCGGGGCGGTTCGACCCCACGCGCGCCAAGGCCACCCCGTACCAGACCGGTGTGTGGGTGCCGCTGCTGGCGGCCGGCCCCATGGTTGCTTCGCCCGGGCGCGAGGTGCCGTCCATGGTGGGCTCGGTCGATCTGTATCGTCTGTTCGCCGACATTGCCGGCGCCAACCTGGACGCCGCCATCCCGGCCAGCCAGCCCATCGACGCCCAGCCCATGCTGGCCTACCTGACCAACCCCAGCCAGGCCAGCATCCGCACTACCAATTTCACCGAGATGGGCACCAATTTGCGGGCCACCGATGCGTCCGCCAGCGAGTCCCCTTGCGTGATACCGGCGGCCAACAATGTCTGCACCACGCTGTTCCCGCAGAAAGGCGTGTGCCTGACCCAGGGCGGCATCTGGTATGGCGACAACCTGTCCAGTGAAACCAGCGGCATTCCGGCAACGGGCTATCACAACTGCTGCCAGGCCCAGGCGTACCGCCTGACCAAGGGCGAAGACACCACCTTCCTGCCCACCGCAACCAAGGCGGTCACCGACGGCACCTACAAGCTGGTGCGCCAGACGCGCAACCAGTGCGACCCGGCCATGGGCACGGCGGCTGATCCCACCGCCTACGGCTACAGCAAGACCGCCTACGGGGTCGAGGACGAGTTCTACAAGATCGATACCGCCACCCCCAATCCCGCCCTGGACAAGGAAGGCAGCCAGCTGACCGCGATTACCGCGCCGCCGCTGGATACGTCATCGCTCAGCCCCGAGCAGCAGCAGGCCTACTCCCAACTCAAGTCCCAAATGGATCAGCACGATGCCGTGGCCGACTATAACTGGAACTACGACACCGTGAATTGCCCGGGCGATGGCAATCATGACGGCGTGGTCGATCAGAAGGATCTGGACAACTGGAAAGAGCTGAGCCAGCTCAATGGCGGCCAGTCGAGCTGGTACGACTTCAACCACGACGGCAAGACCGACGCGGCCGACCAGCAGATCATCCAGAGCAATATGGGCAAGACCTGCCACATGAGCTGAACTCGCCCAGGCCGGTGCGCGGCCTGGCGGCTCTTCGACGAAAAGCGCTTCGGCGAGCCCGTTCACGCGGGCTCGCCTCTTTAATGCTACGGCACGTCAGTCGAGCTTGATGTGGCGCTCTTTGGCCAGATCGTGCCATTTCTTGTATTCGGCATCGATGAAGGTTCGCGATTCCGCGGCCGTCATGTGCATGGCCTGGGTGGATTCGCGCGCAAACATGGCGGCCATGTCTTTGCTCGATATGGCCTTGTTGATGCTCTTGTTATAGAAGTCGAGCAGCTCTTTCGGGGTTCCCGAGGGGGCGAAGAAAGCCCACCAGACATCGACCGTGTAGCCGGGGTATATATCGGCGACCGGCTGCACGTTGGGCAGGAAGGGCGAAGGCTTGGCGCTTGTCACGCCCAGCGTCGTGACGTCGCCGGACTTCATTTGCCCCAGAATCGACGCGGGCGTGGAGATCATGAAGTCCACGCGTCCGCCTACCATGTCGATGATGGCGTTGGAAACGCCCTTGTACGGTATGTTCTGGAACTTGCCGCCCGAGCGCGCCATCAGCAATTCCGAGGCCAGATGCGCAATCGAGCCCAGACCGGGGGTGCCGTAGGTCATGTGCTTGCCCGAGCTCAGCGCCTGCTTCAGGTCTTCCAGGGATTTCAGCCCAGACGCCTTGGACGCGACCAGCACCATCGCGCCCTTGGATACGACGGAAATCGGCGACAGGTCTTTCAGCAAGTTGTAATTGAGCTTGCGCCCCACGGTATTGGTAACCACCGAGGACGAGCTGAAAAGCAGCGTTGCGCCGTCGCCCTTGCTCTTGGCGACTTCGTTCGTGCCGATCGTGCCGCCCGCGCCCGGTTTGTTCTCGACGATGAAGGTCTTGCCTGTTTCCTCCGTCAGTTTTTTAGCAATCGCACGGCCAAAGGTGTCGTTGCTTGCCCCTGGGGAAAACGGCACGATGATCCGTATCACGTTGGGGATGTCGACCTTGGCTTGCGCTATGCCGGCCAGGCCAAGACTGCATGCCGCGGTCGCGGCCAGCCTCCAAAAAGGTTTCATTTCTTCTCCTGATCTCACTTTAGTGGCAGCCGGAAAAGATCTTTTTCGGCCACAAGGTGAGATCCTATCATCGAGATATCACTATTTCAAGAAGAAATGAAAACAGAGCGCCAGAACACTGTTCCGGCTATAGAGCCGGGGTATCGGCGACTCGATTCAGTGTCATTTTGTAGGTGAAGTTGTGTCCGGGGTAGGTGTTCACCGTGACTTCGAACGGCACTTCGTCTTCGAAGAAGTAGCGGCGAACCACTTGCAGGGCCGGACTGTACGGCGTGGCGCGCAGAAGCTGCGCCTCTTCGGGAGACACGAATACTGCCTGGATCTCCTGCTCGATTTTCTGGATTTCCATGTCGAAGGCCCGGCTGATCTGCGTATAGACGGCCTCATCCATTTCGCGGTCGTGGGCCACCGCAGTCAGGTAGGGCTTGCGCACGTAAATACGGCAGATGGCGATGATCTGTTCGGGATCCGCCTTGCTGGTGCGCTGCCCCATCAGGCGCAGTGCGGCGCTGCCCGCCGGCATTTTGAATACGGGCGTGTCTTCGGGGCGCAGCGTCAGTGATTCGCGGCGCAGCACCCGGAATCGGGTCGCGCCGGCGCCGTACGACACGAGCTCGGAAATAGAGCGGGATGTCAGCATGAAGCTCTGGCTCTGCTGGCGCGCAATGACGCGCGTCCCGACGCCATGGATGGTTTCGATCAGCTTCAGCGCGCTCAAGCGCTTGAGGGCCTCGCGTATGGTCGTGCGGCTGACCTTGAAACGCGCGATCAAATCGCTTTCCTTGGGCAGCAGCGTGCCTACTTCCGGATAGCCGCTGGAGATTTCCTTGGCCAGCAGGTCGGCGACGAGCACGTATTTCGGGGCATTGGTTCTCATGAGACTTTCCCGGATCTCCATGGTTTTTTATGACTTGTGAGAATGTTAACCAATATCGCCATGCTGCTGGGCTTCTGTAATGGTTTTGTTTTATAAAAGCATGATATCATTATATCAATTAAGGCTGCACTGAATAAAATGAAAGACTTTCCTCATGTCCAGTTCGAGGCGGGCGCCAAGGGCCCGCTGGCCGGCATCCGGGTGCTGGATCTCTCGCGCCTGGTGGCGGGCAATGTGTTGACACTGCAATTGGCCGATTTCGGCGCAGACGTAATCAAGGTCGAGCCGCCCGGCGGCGACTCGCTGCGCAACTTCCGCAGTGACGGCTACGACACGTGGTGGAACACGTATTGCCGCAACAAGCGCAGTGTGAGCCTGGATTTCCGCCACCCCGAAGCGCTTCCGCTGCTGAAGAAAGTGCTGCCGACGGTCGACGTGTTCGTCGAGTCGTTTCGTTCCGGCACGCTCGAAAACATGGGGCTGGCGCCGGATGTCATCCATGCCATCAACCCCAACATCGTCATTGTGCGGATCACGGGATGGGGGCAGTCCGGCCCGTACAGAACCAAGCCGGGTTTTGGCACGCTCGTGGAAGGCTATACCGGCTTTGCGGCCATCAACGGTTTCAGCGACCGCGAGCCGGTGCTGCCCCCCATTTTCCTGGGGGACATGGTCAGCGGCCTGTACGGCTTCGGCGCAACCATGACCGCCTTGTGGAACATGCGGGTCAACGGCAAGGGCGGGGAAATCATCGATCTGTCGCTGTTCGAGCCCACGGTATCGGTGCTCGGGCCGCAGGTCGGCGCCTATGAGCTGACCGGCAAGCTCAAGGCCCGCACCGGCAGCCGCTCGAACACGACGGCGCCGCGCAATGTATACAAGACGGCGGACGGCAAGTGGATCTGCCTTTCCACCTCGACAGAGACCATGGCCAGGCGCTTCTTCACGCTGATAGGCCACAGCGACATCATCGAGAATCCCGAATACAGCACTGCACGGGGCCGGCTGCGGCATGTCGAGTACATCGACGGGCTGGTGGCCGAGTGGTTCGCCAAACAGCGTTTCGCCGAGGCGTTGGCGCTGTTCGATCGCGAGGGCGTGACCGCCGGGCCCGTTTATGACGCGAGCGACTTGATCGAAGACGAGTACGTGCGGGAACGGGAAGTGTTCGTGCGCCTGCCGGAAAGCCAGAAGCAGCAGCTCATGCACAACATCACGCCACGTTTTGCCCGCGACCCGGGAACCTTCAGATATCGCGCGCCCCACATCGGGGAACATAACGAGGAAATCCTGGCGCCTATCGTCGGCCAGGACGCATTCAAGGCTTTGCAGGCCGGAAACGTGGTCTGCGCAAACAAGGAGAGATAAATGGCGTTGCTTGGAACTCAGTTGCAAGGGCCGGCGGTATGGAAGGGGCCCGATATCGATTGGCAGGAACACGGCCTGCACGTGCTGTCGCCCGCAGAGGTCGAGGAAATCGATGCGGCGTTGAAACACTTGAAGTCGCTGGGCAAGGTCGACTTCCCGGATATCACGCCGGATAACTTCCCCTTGGACAAGGTCGGTGCGCTGATGCGCGGGCTGCCGCATCGCCTGCAGGACGGGGCGGGCTTCCTGATGCTGCGCGGGCTGCCGCGTGCGCGCTACAGCGACGACGAGATGGCGCTGGTCTACTTCGGCCTGTCTTCCTATATGGGCCGGCCGATGACCCAATCGTATCTCGGCGACATGATGGGCCACGTGATGGACGTCAGCGACCTCGAGCCTAAGTCGCGGGGCTATCGCAAAGGGGGCGGGCAATTGATGCACACGGACTCCTGCGACATCATCGGCTTGATGTGTCTGCGCACGGCCAAGACCGGCGGCGCCAGCCGCATCTCCAGCGCGCTGGCGGTGCACAACTATATGGCCGAGCACTATCCGGAATATTTCCGCATTCTATGCGATGGGCTGTGGCTGAAACGGGCCGACGAGGACGGGCGCCATGCGACCCGCACCTACAGCGAAGACAGGGTGCCGTTCTTCACCGAACAGAATGGCCGCGTCGTGTGCTACCTGCCCACGGGGTACGCGCGTTTGTGCGAGAAGAGCGGCCAGCGCCCCTACACGCAAGAGGAATCCGATGCCTTGTATCGCGTACGCAAGGTCGCCGCAATGCCCGAGCACTTCCTGGACATGGGCTTCAAGGACGGGGACATCCAGTTCTTGAACAATCGCAGCATGGTACATGGCCGCACCGATTACGAAGACTACCCGGAACTCGAGCGGCGCCGGCATCTGATGCGCATCTGGATACGCGCCAAGGACTGGGATCCCATGCCGCCGCGGCAGGTATTCCATACCGACGAAGACATGCGCTTGTGGTCCTTGCACCGTAAGCCGTTTACCGAGATGCCCTCGATCCATGACGAGCGCCTCAAGGAAAATACCGCCGCGCGCATGGTGGATTGAATCGCATTGCGATGGACATTCGCGACCTGCGCTACTTTCGTGCCGCCGCCGAGTACGGCCATCTCGGCCTGGCGGCCGAAAGCCTGCGGCTGACGCAGCCGGCCATCACGAAAAGCATCAGGCGCCTGGAAAGCGAAATCGACGGCAAGCTGTTTGCTCCGGACGGCCGCCGCCTTCGGTTGACGGCGGCGGGCAAGTTGTTGCTCGCCCGGGCGCGCATCGTCGATTCCAGCCTGCAGCAGACTATCCGGGACGTACAGCGCGAGGCCCGGGGCGAGGCGGCTCGCGTCAGGCTCGGCGCATCGCCGCTCGTGGCCGAGTCTTTGTTCCCACGCATCGCGGCTGCCTCGCGCCGGGATGCTCCAGGGCTGGTGCTGGATCTACGTATACGCGAAAGCCGCCAGCTTTGCGTCGACATTGCCGCCGGCGAGATCGATATGGCCGTGGTGCCCGCGCCGGACACGCCGGTCGGCGATGCGGTGGTCACTCACTTGCTGGACGACTCGCTCGTCGTGGCGTGCGCGGCCGACCATCCGCTGTTGGTCGTCCCGCAGGTTCGACATGCTGACTTGTGCGATTATGATTGGGTGCTGCCGGACGAGCGGTCTCAGGTGCGCCGGCATCTGAACGACCTCTTTTTAGCCCAGGGCCTGCCCCAGCCTTCTTGCCGCATCGAGGTTAACTCGGTGCTTGCTGCGCCGGGGCTGGTGGGTACGTCCCAATTACTCGCTTTTACATCGCGGCTCAGCCTGCAGGCCGGCCGTTTTGCCGGCATGCTGCAGGAGCTGCCGCACGCGCCTATTCGTGCCGAACGGCGCATTGTGCTGGTCACCTGCAGGGACGTGTCCAGGGATCCGATCAAACGCCACACTGCCGCCCTCATCAAGGGCGAAGCAGAGGCGATTTTTCGTGGCTTGTAAGCGCGTCGGTAAAACTTCGCGATTCTGCGTGCCGTGCCATCGGGCTCGGCTGCCTGAGCGGTTATCAATTCCTTCGTTGAGTGGTGTTTGGCTTTAATTATAGTGATGTTATTATATCAAAAAATCAAAAAATAAGAAATATAACAAACTGCACGGATCGATTTGACAGGCATTCCAGGTTTTTGGCTACAGGCAAGCGGCTCCGCAACTTTGCAGTCCGAAGGGAAAATTGCTGGAAACATGGCGTATATCGGGCATCGTGAGTGATGCTGCAGCGGCCTTGTGCGTGCCTGAGGCTTTCTGTGATGGTGGCTCGAAGCAGGCAGGTAATTTGGCTGGCTAACAGTGCCTTGATTTCGGTAACTTGCATAGATATAATTACATCGCTATATATATTAGCTATCTGAGCTGACATGGCTGTGGAATCGGATTTGATATTTCGCTGCTGAGAACGGTCGAAATGCCATCTAGTGCGTGTTGGCGCCAACAGTACTTGGGTATGGAGGAGCGAACGATGATAAATAGACGTGTGGCGGGCCGTACGGGTAAAAGCATGCACAGGGTGTTACTCGTGCTTGCCGCAATAATTTCGTACTTGTTTTTCGTATTGCCGGTAAATGCGAGTGCTGCAGGAAGTTGGCCGGATAGGCCTATTCGCATTGTGGTGCCGTTTGCTGCAGGAGGGAGTAATGATGTTATTGCCCGCCGCCTGGCTCATGAATTATCGGTGGCGCTCGGGCAGAGCGTCTTGGTGGAGAACAAGGGCGGTGCCGCAGGGGTGGTGGGGTCGGCTGTGGTCGCTCATTCGGCCCCGGACGGCTATACCTACTTGTTCGTGTCGGCAACGCTGGCTACCAGCGCCGCTACGCAGAATCCACCATATGACACCTTGAAGGACTTTGATGCCGTAGCACGGGTCGCCGATGCGCCGTTTGTGATGCTGACGCGCAATGGATTCCCCGCCAAGACCTTGCCCGACTTCATAAAGTACGCCAAAGCCCATCCCGGCAAGATCAACTATGGAACGACGGGAATTGGCGACAGTGGCCATTTGCTGACCGAACTTTTCAGTTCTCTGGCGGGCATCAAAATGCAGCCGGTTGGCTATAAGGGCATAGGGCCGGCCCAGATAGATTTGGTTGCGGGAAGACTGGATTTCATAATCACCACACTAGCTTCGATTACGGGCACGCCGGCGGCTACGCTGCCGAAGCTGGCATTTACGGGCCGCGCGCGCGAGCCGGAGTTTGCTTCCGTGCCTACGGTGCGTGAGGCTACAGGCCTGGACTATGAAGAGACCGTCTGGTGGGGGCTGTTTGCGCCGAGTGGCACGCCTGATCCGATCCTGGACAAGATGAATAAGGAAGTAAGCCGCATCGTCGCACTTCCCGAGTTCAAAAAATTTCTGTCCGCCCTGGGGGCCAAGTCTTCTCCTGCCAGCCGAACCGAGTTCATGGCGCAGCTCAAGCAGGATGTGAAAATATTTACCCAGACTGCCCAGCGTAGCGGCATCAATATCGCTGGCAAATGAGCGGGCGTTGATTGATAGAAGGCACGGGCTCTTCGACACAGCTATGCGGGCACGTAGTGCTCAATGAAGGGAGACTCATGAATCCGTGGGATGTGTACTTGTCGGACGCCGATCTCGCTGTCATCCGGCGCGCCAAGTTCGGGCGCCGGATGGGGTTTGGTTCCAGGCCGGCGGTGGTCGTTATTGATGTTCAAAAGTTCATGATCGGCGAGGCCGATGCTCTTATGGATTGGCCCTCGAACAGCGGCGAGGCTGGCTTTGCGGCCATTCCGCATATACAGCGAGTCTTGCGTGCAGCAAGAGCTCGGAAAGTGCCATGTTTTTTTGCTGCGTTCGAACTTGATCCGAGCGGAAAAGACATGGGTGTATATCGCCGCAAACGCGATTTGCTTGATACAGAAAACTGGTGCTTGGCAGGCAGCAAGGGGGCTGAACTTCTGCCTGATCTGGAAGCGGGCTCCAGTGATATTGTTTTTGTCAAGAAGAAACCTAGCGCGTTCCATGGCACGCCCTTGCTGGGCTATCTGGTCGAGCGAGGGATCGACACCCTCATCATTGTGGGTGGCTCGACCAGCAATTGTGTGCGGGCAACCGTCTTTGATGCGTCATCCCATAATTTTCGTACGATTGTCGTGCGGGAAGGCGTGTTCGATCGAATTCCAATTTCCCACGCCATATCATTGTTTGACATGGACAGGCAGTTTGCCGATGTCGTGTCCAGTGCCGACGTTGTCCAGTACTTGGATGGAATTCCAGGCGGTAAGGCCTTGTCTTAGAGCGAAATAAGGGTAGCAGGCCGGGAATCAAGGCCCCGGCATTGATGGAGCAAGCATGACCCAAACGTCCGACGCAGATGTTCGAGAGGGACAGGACGCCGTGAGGCGAACCATTACCAGGTATCTGACGACAAGCACGACTCACCTGCATGATGTTCCGTCTCGTACGGATCCCGCGATGCTCGCCGCCGAACTGGAGCGCCTCAACTCTGCGGTTCGGGCCAATGCCGGCAGCCTCAGCCCCTACAGCCAACCGGCTGATTATCAGCGCACGCTGCTGCATGAGCGAGATAGAGGCGATGCGGCTTTGCCCCGCGATGTGCAAGAGCCCCTTGTCGTCAGAAAGGCGCCGATGAATGGGCATATGACGCTGTCGCAGGCGGCAAAAATGATTGCCGATGGCGAAGTTACCTCCGAGCAATTGACGGCTAAAGCCATTGCTCGCGCTACGGAATGCCAGCCTAGCCTGAATGCTTTCATCGATATATGGGCAGAAAAAGCAATGACTCAGGCTCGGGCCGCCGACGCGGAACGTGCGCGTGGACAGAGCCGCGGAGCCCTGCACGGCATTCCTTTGGCGCATAAGGATTGCTTTGAAATCCACGGCCATGCGGCCACTATCGGATCTCGAGCCCGCCCTGCGATTCCCGCAGCCCTCGATGCCCGTGCCATTCATTTGTTGAATGCCGCAGGGGCGATTACCGTGGGCGTTTTGAACATGAACGAAATGGTGGCCGGCCCAACAGGGCAGAATCCCATTTTTGGCGACTGCTGCAACGCCCTGGAGCCTCGCCGGATATCGGGTGGTTCCTCCAGTGGTTCGGGGGCGGCGGTGGCGTCTGGCGCAGTTTTTGCGTCCTTGGGCAGTGATACGGGCGGATCTATACGCCTACCCGCGTCCGTACATGGTTTGTTCGGTTTGAAGCCTACCTATGGACGAATCTCGCGTAGCGGCTGCTTTCCTCGGGCGTTTTCGCTGGACTGCGTAGGCCCTTTGGCGCGCACGGCCGAGGACTGCGCGCTTGTATTGCAGGCGGTGGCAGGGCTAGACCCGGAAGATCCGTCCTCACTGGATGCGGCCGTGCCGCAATACCCCGCTTTGTTGGATGTTGCCGCTGAACATAGCCGTGTCGCGGTGCTGGGACTTGCGGGCAAGGATGCATGTTCTCCTGAAATTTCCTCCATCTTTTGTGCCTTCGTCGAGCGTGTCGAACGCCTTTTTGGCACAGTGCGGGAAACCGGCTTTCCGCAGTTGTCAGCCTGCTACGCGATGGGTGACCTTATTTCCAAGGTTGAAGCGGCCACACTGCACAGCCAGTGGATGCGGGCCGATCCCGATGCCTATTCTCAGGCCGTCTACTCGCGCACAGAGCCGGGCCTGCATATGCCCGCTGTGCGTTACCTTGAGGCGACGATGGTTCGGGCCCGCGTGCTTCTGGAGTTTTTGGCGGGGCCGATGTCGAATGCCGATATTCTTTTGTGCCCGACCATTCCTGTTCCCGTGCCATTGCGGGTCGATGCCGACATGGAAAAACAGGGCAGCGTGTTCAATGTGGTGACTGAAATCACCCGTTTGACGCGACCCTTCAGCTATCTTGGCCTGCCAGTATTGACCATGCCTATTGGCGTGGATGCCAACGGCATGCCGGTCGGTGCCCAAGTGATCGGCCGGCCGCTGGCGGAAGCCCGATTATTGTCTTTCGCACACCAGATGTCGCTGGCTTAGGTTCGCATCTGTAGCAACAGCCGCCCGTATCTGACGCGCTCGGCGGCTATATGGCGGCTATATCTATATATATGGGAAGTATTCTCCGCTACTTGAACATCTTGATCTCGCCTAGCGTCGCCTGTTCAAGCTTGTACAGCGCGTCCAGCCCGATGGTGCGCTCTACGTTGGCGCGGATCTCGACCATTTCGGCATTGTCCAGGCCGTGCTCGCCCGTGCGGCTCAGGTGCCCGTAGTACGCGAAGAGCGCGCGTGCCACCACATTGACGGTGCTGATGGCGTCATACAGGATTTTGTAGCCCCAGTCGTCCAACTGCTGGCGGCTGTATACGCCGCGATTGAATTTATTGCCGGTGCTGTTCACGTAGATGAGAGGGGCGCCTGGAATGTCGCGCCTTGCGTTTTCGGTATCTGCGTCGCTGTCCGGGAAGATCATAATCATGTCGGCGCCGGCCTCGACGTAGGCATTGCAGCGTTTCACGCCTTCGGCGTAGCCATGCGTGCGCATGGCATCGGTTCGGGCTACGATGACGAAATCGCCGTCATTGCGGGCCTCGGTGGCGGCATGGATTTTTTGCACCATTTCTTCCATCGGCACGACCTCTTCGACACCCATGTGGTAGCGTGCCCGCTTGGGAAAGTATTGGTCTTCCAGATGGATCGACGAGGCGCCGGCCTGCTCCAGCACCCGTACCGTGCGCATGACGTGCATTGGGTCGCCGAACCCCGCGCCGCCGTCCACCATGATCGGCAGCGACGAGACCTGGCGTACGCCGCGCACGATCTGCGCAATTTCTTCCAGCGACATCAGGGGCTCGGAGATCGCCGTATGCGCCCCCATGGCGTAGCCGCCCAGGCCTATGGCTTCGAGCCCGGCGGACTCGGCTATCCGCGCGCACAGCGGGCTGAAGATCGATGGCTGGATGACGCAGCCTGGTTCGGAAATCATCTTGCGGAAGGTGGCGGTGGGGCGCTCGGACATGGAGGGTTTCCTTGGTGATGGATGTCGGGGATGCGCCGCAGGCCATGCGGCGCAGTTTGCCGAATGCTATGCGTAGTCCGGGCTCTAGGGGTCATCGATGAATCGGAGTGCGAATTGCATAGCTGGAATTCATCGATTTTCGTGTTTTTCGCGCCCTGGATTGTTCTACCCATGGAACGCTGAAACTGGATTTCCGGGGCTACCGGAACTGGGGCATTGCCCCTATATTTACAGCATGATCCACGCGGGCTGCGAGCGCCGTTTGCCCGGTTTACAGACCGGACAAACGGCGCCTCGGGCCCGCCTAGGCGGGAGAAATGCATGAAGAAGGTTCTTGATGTCCGTGACGCGCCGCGCCCCCACTGGGTGGGCGACGGCTTTCCGGTGCGTTCGCTGTTTTCGTACGACGGCCTGGGCAAGCAGCTCAGCCCGTTCCTGTTGCTGGACTATGCGGGGCCGGCCGAGTTCCAGCCTTCCGCGCGGCCCCGTGGCGTGGGCGAGCACCCGCATCGTGGTTTCGAAACCGTCACCATCGTCTACAAGGGCGAGGTGGCGCACCGCGATTCCACCGGACAGGGCGGCGTGATCGGCCCGGGCGACGTGCAGTGGATGACGGCGGCGTCGGGCATATTGCACGAGGAATTCCATTCCGCGGCCTTTGCCCGCAGCGGCGGCGAGCTGGAGATGGTGCAGCTCTGGGTGAACCTGCCGGCGCGCGACAAGATGTCGGCGCCAGGCTACCAGTCCATTGTGGACGGCGACATCCCTGTGGCGGCCCTGCCCGATGGTGCCGGGTCGGTGCGCGTCATCGCCGGCGAGTACGGCGGCCTTGCGGGGCCGGCGCACACGCATACGCCCATGCATGTGTGGGACTTGCGGCTGGCCGCGGGCGGCACGGCCGCGCTGGCGCTGCCGGACGGCTGGGTCACGGCGCTGGTCGTGCTGCACGGCACGGTACAGGTCAACGGCGACGCCATCGCTCGCGAGTCGCAACTGGTGGTGCTGGATCGCGCCGGCAGCGAGGTGTCGATCGAGGCCAACGGCGATGCCGTGGTGCTGCTGCTTAGCGGCGAGCCGATCGACGAGCCCGTCGTCGGCTACGGCCCGTTCGTCATGAACAGCCAGCAGGAAATCGTGCAGGCGATCAACGATTTCAACAGCGGCCGGTTCGGCGCCATGCCTGCGGCTTGAGGCCGGCTGAGGTGCTGCTGAAGCCGCAGGTCAGTCCCATCGCTCTATGCGGCTCCGGATGTAGTAGCGTCCGGCAGGATACAGGTTCAGTGCTGTCTGGATCAAGCTACCGCTACTTTCGAAGTAGCGCCTGACTTGAGTAAGGCCGGGAGAGCCCGCCGGAGCATGGAGCAAAGCCCCAGCAGCCGTGGTGAGTGCAATTGCTCCGATTTCTTGGTCGACGTGATCCAGCTGCAAGCTGTACTGTTTCAATACGGCGGCAAAGATAGGCCCTTCTAGATGTTTCAGTACGTCACGATCGATGGCGAATGCCGGAGGTAAGTAGTACTCGGAATAGCATAGGGGGGCTGCTATTTCGCGCTGAACCCGAATTCCTGAAACCCTGAGCCACCGCTCGTCGGTCGGAAGCTCCAAGAGCTTGCATAGATCGGGATCCCTCAGGCGTATAAAGCCAAAGCTGCGCAAGCGCAATTCAGTGTCGACGCCGAAATTCAGCAAGTTCTCGATGGTACCGATCGACTGCACATAACGTTCCGATGCTTGGGTTGCCAGTACGATCGTGCCGCTCTTCGTGCGCCGGTCAATGTAGCCTTGATCGGCGAGCCTCTTGAGCGCCTCGCGAACGGTGTGGCGCCCTACCCCGAATCGCTGCTGCAATTCACCTTCGCTGGGAAACCGTCCGCCCACAGGGAAAAGGCCCGCGGCCAATTCGCAGGTGAGTGTGTGGTGGATATCGGTATGGCGAGGCGCCTTCTGCCTGGAAAGGCGTTGCTGCGTCATTAGTGGCACTACTGGGGCTGGAGAGAACAATAAGAACGAGTTCATTCTACCTCCCAAGGGTAGCCCTCACAAGCAAGCCCCCGATAGCAAGCCGCTGCTCCTGAGGTTTCTATCAGTGCGCAGGCGAAAGCACTGTCTATGCCATTCCAAGTTTGTTGCGTGCTCTCAAGACATGGCATTGACCTTTTTAATTTATTCGAATAATATTTTTATAAATCCGAATAATTATGATGAAGAGCTGCTTAAGCGCGACATATTCCATTCTGTTTCGTAGGACACGACGTGATGACATCGGACGAGATCAAGCAGTTTCCCGTGGCCGGCAAAGGCCACTATTTCGAAGACTTCACCCCTGGCCGGGTCTTCGAACACGCCAGAGGTCGTACCCTGCTGGCAGCAGACAACCAGCTCTATAGTGCACTGACGGTGCAAATGAACCCCCTGTATGTCGATAGACTGGCGGCGAAGGCGGTTGGACATCCAGACATGCCCATCCAGCCGTACCTCGTCTTTGCCACCGTATTCGGACTGACTGTCGAAGATCTCAGCGAAAACGGCGGCGCTTTTCTCGGGGTCGACAATCTGTCATTTGAGCGCCCTGTCTATCCGGGCGCCACGCTGCGTGCGCGCAGCACCGTTCAAGGCAAGCGTCCGTCTGCGAAAAACCCGGGATTCGGTATAGTCACTTGGTTTACCGAAGGGTTTGATCCCGAATCGGGGCGCGTGCTCACCTTCATGCGAACCAACATGGTTCGCGCACGAGCGGAGGTGGCGGCATGAGTTTCATGACCGACGAGCGTCTGCAAATACAGCAGGCCGCGCGCGATTTTTCCCTTGAAGTCGTCCTTCCAATCGCTAACAAGCTGGATCCGCTACGGGAAGACATTCCCATTTCGCTGCGCGATCAGATGGCGCAACTGGGCTATTTCGGCATATTGATTCCGGAGGCCTATGGCGGGCTGGGGCTGGGTTGCTCGGAATACTGCCTGATTACCGAAGAATTGTCCCGCGCGTGGATGAGTGCGGGCAGTATCATCCGCAACCTCGGACTCATGGTGGCTCAGGGCATGACCGAAGAGCAGAAACAGCACTGGCTGCCGCGTATGGCGCGCGGCGAGTTTCTTGGCGCATTGGCCATGTCGGAGCCCAATGCGGGATCCGACGTAGCCAGCTTGACTACACGAGCCGTGCCCGATGGGCAGGGCTGGCGCATCACCGGCGCGAAATGCTGGTGTACCTTTGCCGATGGTGCCGATTACATCGTCATCATTGCGCGAACCACGCCATTGAGTGCCGTCGAAAAACGTCACCACGGGCTGTCGGCATTTCTGGTCGAAAAACCAAGAGGAGAGCTTCCGCCGGGGGTTCAAGGTAGCCCGATACCCAAGATCGGTTACTACGGGTGGAAGACATGGGAGTTGGCTTTTGACAACTTCTACGTTGGCCCCGAATCCCTGATCGGCGAATTGAGCAAAGCTTTCTACTACGTCTCTCATGGGCTGGAAACCGCTCGGGCACACACTGCCGCCCGATCCATCGGATTGGCGCGCGGGGCACTGGAAGACGCCATTACCTACGCCAAACAGCGCGTGCAATTCGGCCACCCCATCGGCGAATTCCAGTCGCTGCGTTTTCGTATCGCTACCATGGCCACGCGTATCGAAGCCGCTCGTCAGTTGCTGTATTCCGTATGCGAAAAGATCGATAGTGGCGTGCGCTGCGACAAAGAGGCCGCCATGGTCAAGTATTACGCGGCCGAAGTCAGCGAATCCGTTACCAGCGATGCCCTGCAGATCCACGGTGGCGCCGGCTATACCACACATTTCGCCGTTGAAAGATATTGGCGCGACGCCCGGCTCACCAAAATCTTCGAAGGGACTTCCGAAATTCAACAGCGGATCATTTCCGACCATCTCCTGGGAAAAGCGCGATGAATCCAGCCACCACCCCTGAACCTGCCAAGACACCCGCTGCACGGCCCGCGGAGCCCGTACCGCAAAAAGTCGGAGCCTTGTTCTTCGAGGATTTCACTGCGGGGCGGCGCTTTGCCCACGCCCGCGGCCGCACTATCACCGAAATGGACAATGTGCTGCTCACCCATCTGACTATGAATTCGGCCCAAGCCCACTTCAATCATGAATCTATGGTCGGTACGGCGTTCGGGCAGCGGCTAGTATTTGGTGGAATCACGGTCTCGGTTGTAATTGGGTTGGCCAGCCAGGATACTGCCGAAAATGCTCTCGCCGAAATGTTTCTAGACAAGCTACGCCTGCAGTCTCCTGTCTTCCATGGCGACACGCTGACGGCTTTCAGCGAGGTCATAGAGGCCAGTGCAGCTCCGGGCCGAACCGACGCCGGTATTGTGCGTTTCCGGCACTGGGGCCTAAATCAGCGAGACCAGATCGTCTGCGAAGCAGAGCGCACGGCGCTGATCAGGCGCAAGGCCGGTTGATACCATGGAAGATGCATTCGGTAGCCTGCGGGGCTTGGTGGTGCTCGATCTGACACAAATGCTGGCGGGGCCGTTCTGTAGCCAGATGCTGGCTGATCACGGGGCCGAGGTTCTAAAGATCGAGCCGCCTGGCGGCGACTCGACTCGCCAGTTCGGCCCATTCCACCCGGAAGACAGCTTGCGATCACACGGCGGCTATTACCAAAGCGTCAATCGCAACAAGAAAAGCGTGGTGCTGGACTTAAAGGATAAGGCGGGCCGGAATGATTTTCTGGCACTGGCATGTCAGGCGGATATCGTGGTAGAGAATTTCCGCGAAGGCGTCATGGATCGTCTGGGTGTGGGCTACGATGCCCTGTCTACCGTCAATCCCCGGCTTATCTATGCGTCGGTACGGGGTTTCGGTGATGGCCACGGAGGTAGCGGCGCGAGCCCTTACGCCAATTGGCCCGCATTCGACATTGTCGCCCAGGCCATGGGCGGCCTCATTGGCATCACCGGCCAAGACAAGGATTCCGTCGTCAAGGTTGGTCCGGGCGTGGGCGATATCATGCCCGGCATTCTCGCCGCCTTCGGCATTTTGGCTGCTGTCAACGAAAGGCACAGCAGTGGTAAGGGCCAATATATCGATGTCGCCATGGTAGATACGATGTTGGCTCTGTGCGAGCGGATCGTTCATCAATATTCTTATGCGGGGGCCGTTTGCTCGCCCGACGGCAGCCATCATCCGATGTTCGCGCCGTTTGGCCTGTTTCCCGCAAGAGACGGAATCGTAGCGATAGGCTGTGTGGCACAGCATCAATGGCGCACTCTATGCGAATTGATGAACCGCTTCGACCTGCGCGACGACCCTGCTATCGACAACGGCGAAAAACGGTTTGCTCGGCGCGAGGACATTACCGCCGCAGTGACTGGATTCACCGTACGACATACCAAGGCCGAACTCATTGAATTGCTGGGCGGGAAGATCCCCTTCGGCCCAGTCTATGACGCACGCGACATATTCAACGATCCACACTTCCGTGCCCGTGAAATGCTGCCGTGCGTGGCACACCCTGGATTGAACCAGCCGTTGGAAATTGTGGGAATCCCGCTCAAGCTATCGCGCACCCCTGGCCGCATCGCGCATGGCGCAGCGCAACTGGGCGAGCATACCGACGAAGTGCTGGCGCGAGTGCGGGCGCAGCAGTCCTGAGCCATCAGTCCAACGGAACCGTCCCCGAAACAATAAACGAAGGAGATTTCTTCATGAGCCCAGTAAAAGAGCGTCCGCGCCGTGTGCAACTAGCCGTTCCGGGAAGCAATGAGCGCATGATGGCCAAGGCGGCAGCAAGTGCCGCTGATCATGTGTTCCTGGATCTGGAAGACGCGGTCGCGCCCAACGCAAAAGACAAAGCCCGCAAGATGGTGGTCACGGCGCTGCATGACCTCGATTGGGCGGGAAAAGTCCGCTGCGTGCGTGTAAATGATCTTGCGTCGCCATACTTTCTTCGTGACGTGATCGATCTGGTCTCGCAGGCAGGCAACGAAATAGATACGTTGATGGTTCCCAAGATCATGAAGGCGGCCGACATCCGGTTCGTCGACAGGCTGCTGGGCATGCTGGAAGCTTCGGCCGGCCTGAAGCGGCGCATAGGAATCGAAATCCTCATCGAAGAAGTATCCGGCCTTCTGAATGTCGACGATATCTGCGCGTCCAGCGACAGGCTGGAGGCCGCGGTGCTCGGCGTGGGTGATTATTCCGCATCGCAGCGCATCGACCGGCGCGCCATAAACGGCCATCCAGACTATGCCGGAGACCTGTGGCACTACGCGCGCTTCAAGCTTGTCGTGGCCTGCCGGGCAAACGGCCTGCAGGCCATTGATGGCCCTTTTGTCGACCTGAAGAACCACGACGGCTACCGGCGCCAGGCACGAGAAGCCGCGCTGATGGGCTTCGATGGCAAATGGGCGCTGCACCCAGACCAGATTGGCATTGCGCTTGAGGAATTCTCGCCGGCGAAGGAGGAGGTTGCTTTTGCGCGCGAAGTCACCGCAGCCTTTCACGAACAGGAGCATCTGGGTGTTGGTGCCTTTTCGCACAATGGCCTAATGGTTGATGTCGGCCTGGTTCGCTTGTTGCACAACACTCTGCTCAAGGCAGAGCTGTTCGGCTTGTAGAACAAACGGCTATTCATTGACCAGGACAGGAGGACGACCAATTGGCCGACGTAGTTTCCCGCCTCGCGGAGTTTGCGGTTCAGCCCCGAGCCAATTTTCCACAGGCGATGGAACAGGCTTCCATCGCAGGCTTGCTGGATACGCTGGCGGTCACCATTGCCGGAAGCGCCGATGCAGACTTTCGCCTTCTGGCTCAATCGATCGACGTCAGCCCGGTCAGCTGCCGCAGCGCTCTATATAGTGGCCCCGACACGGCGCTGCTGCTGGGGTTCGCCAGTCATGTGCTCGACTACGACGATGTCAGCATGTTGTGCGTGTGCCACCCCAGCGCACCGATAATTTCTGCCTTACTCGCTTTCTGCACTTCGGCTCTTGCAACGCAGCCTATTACTGGCACAAGCTTTCTGAATGCCTATTGCGTGGGTACAGAGGTGATGGTACGTACGGGGCAGGCTCTCGGCTTTCGGCACTACCAGTTGGGTTTTCACCCCACATCAACGCTAGGAGCGCTAGGTGCTGCGGCAGCAGTATGTGCCGCATTGGCGCTAAG
Organism: Candidimonas nitroreducens; assembly: GCF_002209565.1. Classification (GTDB taxonomy): domain Bacteria; phylum Pseudomonadota; class Gammaproteobacteria; order Burkholderiales; family Burkholderiaceae_B; genus Candidimonas; species Candidimonas nitroreducens. The sequence goes on along the minus strand of NZ_NJIH01000007.1, from coordinate 209,286 downwards.
CCCAAGGCAATGTGCTGCCGCGCTAGGCATTGCGGCCAGCATGTCCGGAGGTTTGAAAAAGAACTTCGGCAGTCCGGTCAAACCGTTGCATGTCGGGCTTGCTGCCGCCAGCGGCCTGCGTGCGGCGCAAATGGCGCTTGCGGGGCTGGGCGCTAGCCCGGGCCCCTTCGAGGAAGGCGGTTTTATACATGCCTTTTCCGGGGGAACTACGGATCGTTGGCCAGAGCAACTGGCTCTTGGGAAGCCGTTTGCCATCATGGAGCCCGGTTTCGAGGCCAAGCGCTATCCCTGCTGCTATTTGCTGCACAAAACTATCGAGGCCGTCTTGGAGATACAAAGTGATGCGGGGCTCCAAGCTCCAACCTGGCGGCGGGCCGAGGTGCGCCTGCCTGCCGGTTCGTTGGAGGCGTTGATCCACCCTTATCCGACCACGGGCCTAGCCGGAAAATTCAGTGCGCCGTATGTGGTTGCTGCCGGCCTGCTGGATGGCAGCATTGGTCTTTCCAGTTTCAAAGACAGTGCTGTCCTGCGATCCGACGTGCAAGACAGACTACACGACGTGACGGTGCTGGAGGTCGGTACGGCAGGCGACGCTGGAGACGACATCGGGTGCGCGCCCGTCGACGTTGAGGTCTTCTGGCCTGGTGGCGGGTCGTCAGCCCGCCGAATTACTGCCTCGCCTGGCTCGTCCCAGGATCCCATGACCAGGATCCAGCAAAGAGAAAAATGGATCGACTGCCTGCGTGCTGGGCGCCCAGGCCTGTCCCGGGCGGAGGCGGATCGGCAATTCGGTCTAGGCCTAGGGTTCGTCGCAATGGCCGACGTACGTCCTTGGCTGAGGGAACTATTACCCGTCGATCAGCAGCAAAGTCAACCACAAAAGGAGGCATTCCCATGATTTATATTCTCGACTTCGTGCGTCGCACTGCCAGAGCGCTGTGCCTGCTTCCGGCCATCTTCGCACTCGCCAGCTGGAGCATGCCGGCAAGTGCCCAGGACTGGCCTGACAGGCCCGTTCACCTCATCGTTTCATTTGGTGCGGGCACCGCTAGCGACATTATGGCGCGCATGATAGCGAACGACTTGCAGCAGCAATTCAAGAAGCCATTCATTGTCGAGAATAAGCCGGGTGCGGATGGCTTAATCGGCACAGAATACGTGGCGCGATCCAAACCGGACGGCTATACCTTGTTACTCAGTTCGGGGACGATTCAGTCCATCAATCCTCATCTGTACAAGAAGCTGCCTTTCGACCCGATCGCCGATTTCTCGCCTATGGGCTTGCTTTGCACGCTACCCTATATGTTGACGATTAATGCCAAGTTGCCCGCAAAGAACCTCAAGGAGTTCATGGCTTATGCAAAGCAAAATGCAGGCAAAATCAGCTATGCATATAGCAATGGGCCTGGCCAAGTTGGCGGCGAACTCCTGGCCAAAGCGCTAGGCGTCAAATTCATTGCCGTGCCTTACAAAAGTAGCCCGCAGGCGATGACGGACGTGCAGGGGGGCCATGAAAGCTTCATGTTCACTGACGTCAGTTCCAGCAAACCGTTCATCCAATCGGGCGGCCTACGGCCGCTGGCTATCGCCTCTACCTCTCGCAGCACGCTGCTCCCTAACCTGCCGACGATGGAAGAGGCCTCGGGATTAAAGCATTTCGATATGATTACTTGGGTCGGCGTAAGCGGGCCGGCAGGGGTTCCGGAGGGTATCGTGGCCAAGGTTAATAGCGGGATCAACAAGATGCTCTCTAGGCCCAACGTTGTCAAAACTCTCGCCGACCTAGGGGCGGAAAAAGGCGGTGGCACCCCCGATCAGTTCAAGGCATTCATGAAGCAGCAGCTCGATCTGTGGGGCAAGAAGGTGAAGGAAGCCAATATTCCGCTCAAGTAAAGGACTTGCTCTGCGCCCATAATAGTAAGGGCAACACGGAGCAATGCCGTTATTTTTTGATTGCGAATCCATATGAGCCGCTCACGACCCGCTGCTTTATGTGGTGCCGTGAGTGGCAGGGTTAGTGCCGATTACCTGATGCATTGCTGGAGCCTATCCCATGGCGGCCTTGACGCGTTCGGGCCGGAAGGGCGTGCGCCGCAGACGCACGCCCGTGGCGTCGAACACGGCGTTGCTGATTACGGCCGCGGTGGGACAGGTGGACGGTTCGCCGCCGCCGTGCGACGGGTAGCCGGGCCGGTTGTTCACCAGCACGATGTCGATGCGGTCGGGAATCTCTTCGAAGCGCAAAATGGGGTAGCCCTGCCAGTCCAGGCTGGTGACCCGCGCGCGGTCGAAAGTGACTTCTTCGTGCAGGGTGCGGCTGATGGACTGGATGATGTTGCCTTCTATCTGGTTCTTCAGGCCGTCGGGGTTGACCACCAGGCCGCAGTCGTGCGCCACGACCACGCGCTCGACGCGGATGCGGCCGCTGCCGCGATCCACAGAGACGTCGGCAATGGTGGCCACATAGGAGTCGTCGCGGTTGACCCAGGCGATGCCGCGGCCCCGGGCGGTGCCGCCCTGGCCTTGCGCTTGGGTGGGCGACGCACGCTTCTGCCAGCCGTAGGCCTGCGCAGCCGCGCGCAGCACGCCTATGGCGCGCGGGTCTTGCAAATAGGCCAGGCGCAGTTCCAGCGGGTCGCGGCCGGCTGCTGCGGCCAGTTCGTCGATGAAGGCCTCCATCGCGTAGGTGGTTTCGAATTGCGCGGGCGAGCGCAGCCAGGCGGTAAGCAGCGCGACCCGACCTTCGCCGTGACAGGTGACGTCGGCGTTGCCGAAGGTGTATGCGTAGCGGATTGCCGGGCGGCCGCGGCCGGTGGCGCCGATTTCTGCGGTCTTGGCCAGCTCGGCCGCGATCAGGTGGGTGTCGCCGGTCGTGGGTATCCACATGCGGTGGCGCCAGGCTACCACCTCGCCCTTGTCGTTCACCGCGCCTTCCATGTCCTGGACGATGGGCGGCCCTTTGGGCTCCCAGCCGTGCTCGTCCCAGCGCATCCACTGCACGCGCACCGGGCGCCCGACGGCCTGCGACATGAGTGCGGCGTCGGCGATGACGTGCTCCAGGCCGTTGCGGCCATAGGAACCGGACGCTTCGTGCCAGCGCAGTTCGATGCGCTCGAGCGGCATGTCGAGCAGTTTCGCCATGTCGCGCCGCGCCTGGTGCGGCATTTGCGTGCCGGCCCAGAGGATGGCGCGATCTTTGCCGACGTCGGCGATCGCGCAGGACGGGCCGATGGAGCCGTGCATCTGGAATGGGGTCTCGTAAGTGGCCTTGAGCTTCTTCGCCGCGGAGCCCAGCGCCGCGTCGACCGAGCCGCGGGTGGCGACCTGGATGTCGCCGCCCTGGGTCTTGCGCAGCGTGTCCCAGATGCGTTGTTGCTGCGGCAGATCGTGCCAGTCCGACCACTTGGCCTGCGCGGCGGCCGGCCCGGCGGCGTGCAGCCGCGAGCCCAGCTTGTCGGCGGCGTGGATCGCGGCCTCTTCGGTTTCGGCGACTACGCCGAGGAAGTTGCCGCGGCGCACGACCTGCACGAAGCCCGGGATGTCCTTCAGGCCGCTTTCGTCCACTTCGAGCAGCTGTGCGCCGACTCCGTAGGGCCGCACGACGCGGCCATGCAGCATGCCCTCGACCCGCACATCCTGGATGTAGGTGAATGCACCCGTTACCTTGGCCGGGATGTCCTTGCGCGCCATGGGGCGCCCGACCACGGTGTAGGTGGAGGGATCCTTGAGGACGGCATTCGGCGCCACTTTCATGTCGAAGGTCTTGCCGCTGGCGCCGATGTCCATGTCGAGCCGTTTGCCGGCGACCAACGCTCCGTAGCTGATGGATTTGCCGGCCTGGCCTTGCACCGAAACGATGCCGTCGTGCACGGTCAGGTGCTCGGGCTGGGCGCCGAAATGGGCCGCGGCAAGCTCCAGCAGGGCTTTGCGGCCGGCCGCTGCCGCATGGCGGATTTGCGGGCCGGCATAGCGCACGGTGCGGCTGCCGTAGGACGGGCCCTGGTCGACGGTGTGCGAGGTGGTGCCCATGAGCACGTGCAGGCGTTCCAGCGGAAAGTCGAGTTCCTCGGCCGCGATCTGCGCCAGCGCGGTTTCGATACCGGTGCCCACGTCGACCTTGCCGGTATACAGGGTGGCGGTATTATCGGGATGCACGGCCAGCCAGGCATAGAGCCTGCCGGCGTCGGGCGGTGCAACAGGCCCGATGCCGGACGCAGCCGCTTGCGGTGTGGCGGCCGCCGCCGCGGCCATGGACGGCAGGCTGAAGGCGATGAACAGCCCGCCGGCGGCTTTCATGAAGCCGCGGCGCCCCGCTGAAGCGGGTGCGTCAGCGAATTCCGCGGCGGCGCGAGCGCCGAGAGCCGCTTCCGTACGAGTGCGGGCGGCTTCAGGGATGACGGTCTGCGTAGTCATTTGCCGGCTCCTGGTTGCGCTACGCGCTCGATGGCGCGCATGATGCGCATGTGCGTGCCGCAGCGGCACAGATTGCCGTTCAGGGCCTGCTTGATGTCGTCGCGCCCGGCATGGGGATTGCGGTCGAGCAGCGCCTTGGCCGACATGATCATGCCGTTGATGCAATAGCCGCACTGCACTGCCTGCTCGTCGATGAATGCCTGCTGCAGCGGGTGCGGATGCTCGATGCTGCCCAGGCCTTCCAGCGTGGTGATCTTATGGCCCTGGGCCGCGGCCAGCGGCGTGACACAGGAACGTATGGCCGTGCCGTCCATAATGACGGTACAGGCGCCGCACTGCGCCAGACCGCAACCGAACTTGGGGCCGTGCAGCTTCAGCTCGTTGCGCAAGGCATAGAGCAGCATGCCGTCGGGGCCGGCCGTGACTTCATGACTGGAGCCATTGACCTCCAGCGTGATGGTTCTGGACATGGGGACTCCTGTTTGCACCGGGGCGCCGGCGGGCGGGATGCCCACCGCGGGCTCGCAGTCTCCCGAAAAATTTACTCCCGCCGCTCGGGCCCGGTCAATGCGATGACACGTCCCGACACATTTGAGCGCATCACGAGGCCCAGCGCCGGATGACGATAGGCTTCAGGTTCAGCAGCTTGCCGATTTCCTCGGCGGCCGCCGCGGCGTCCTCGCGCGTGGGGTAGCCGCGCAGCAGCACGCTGGTGTACTGCTTGTCGCCCATGGGGAAGGGTTCCTCGACCACCTTGTAGCCTTTTTCTGTCAGCCGGCTGCGCACCTCTTCGGCATCGCGGAACACGCCTACCTGTATGGAATAGCTCCATTTGCCGCTTTCGGCCGGCGCGGCCCGCCGGCTGGCCTGCCGCGGCCTTGCGGCCGACGCAGCGGCGGCGCTTTTGGGCTTGGCGCGCGACGTGGCCGCGGGCCTGGCGCCGGAGGCCACGGCTGCCGCGGCGGCGGTTTGGGACGGCGTATTCCGTACCGCCGGTTGCGGCGGCTCTTCGGGCTGCAGAACCTGGCCGCTGGCAACCGGCCCCATGCAGGCCGAGATGATCTGCTTGGGCACATAGGCGGCGGGGGGCGGCGGAGCCACTCCGACGCCGGCAGATGGATTGAGGCTGGCGATGCGGTCTTTGTTGGCCTGCAGCTGCACGGCCAGCGTGTCGGCCTGCTTGTACGCGTCGAGCAGCGGGGCCTGGCCCTGCTGCCGATAGATCAGCGTGATATAGCGCACGCCGGCTGCCGCCAGCGCGCTGGCCTGGTCGGGGAAATCGAGCGGCGTGTAGCGGTGCTGTCCGCTGGCGTAGGTGCGCAGGAATTCTATGAACGCTTGCGCACCGCTCCATTGCTTGACCAGCTCCATGCCGCCGATGCGTATGGTCAGCACCGTGTCGCCGCAGGTCGCCTGCGACCAGGGGAAGACGGCGCTGTTGGGGAAGTTGAGGTTCTCCAGGGTCAGGGTCTTGGCTGCGCACTGCGTGCTAAGCGTGACGCTTTCGGGCAGGACGCGGGCATCCGGGTTGACCTGCGCCGGAACCGTGCTCAGCTTGACACTGGCTGAAGTGGTCTGCAGCTTGGCGATCTGCTGCTCCAGCGCCGTGTCTTGCTGTGTCAGTGCGGCAATCTCGGACTGGGCCGTGGTGCTGCGGCGCTGGTCGACCAGCATGCCCACCTGCTGCAGCTGCGTCTGGTTGGCGAAGGCGTAGAACTGGCCGTTCAGGGCGATCGCATGGCCTTGCACCGTGCGGGGCTCATAGCGCACGGCGCCGCGGTCGATGAAGTTCTTGACGGGGCCGGCCATGAAGGTGCTGACCTGGCCGCGCTCGCCGTACAGCATCTGCTTGACCAGCACCGGATCCGTCACCCCCTGCACGCTGTTGAGCACTGAACTTTCCCAGTCGCTTTGCAAGCCGCAGGCCGCCGAGCGGCCGGCATAATCCAGTGCGTAGTCGAGCGGGCCCTGCTGCAGCTTCCAGATGGGATCGGTGGTGCCTTCGGCGGCACCACCGATCTCGCGGCGCAGCGCCTGGAAGGCATCGCGCGCGGCGATCAAGGGTACGCCCTTGACGGCGGGATCGTGGCCGAACGCCCATATTTTGCCCGCGGCCTCGACGGCGCTGCCCTGGCCCTGCAGCAGCGGAGGGATGGTTTCCTGCACGCCCTTGCGATAGGCGTCCAGGTCGGCCATTACGGCGTTGTCGCCGCCCACGTAGCTCAGGCTCTTGGCCAGCGAGGCGCCGCTGCCCAGTTTTTTCAGCACGTCCGTGCCGATCTTGTTGGCCACGTCGGCGCTTTGCATGGCGCCCGCGAGGCCGGTGAGCTTCTGGCTGTCGGCGAGCTGTGAAAGATTGTCCAGGCGCATGGCCAGCTGTAGCCATGCCGGGCGCTGCGGGTCGGCGATGCGCCGGCCCAGCTCGGCCAGATCGTGCATCAGCCGGCGGTAGGGGCCGTTCTGCCCCATCAGCGCCGTCAGCACGGTACGCCGCGCGGTGGCATCGGGCAGGCTGGCGACGGCGTAGGGGAACGCCACGGTGAATGCATGCCAGCTTTTCAGCGCCGCCCGCTCGTAGGCCTGCTCGAAGGCGGCGCGGCGTTGCGCCCAAAGCTCGGGGCGCGCGGTGGCGGTGCCGACCTGTTTCAGGAAGTCGGTGACGGCGCGCTCGCCCGGCAGCGTCAGGGCGGCGGGAACTTCGGGCTGGCCGCCGGTGCTGATCAGGGGCCAGTAATCGCTCATGCGCACCGGCGCCAGATAGCCTTGCAGCGCTACCCAGGAATAGACCCACGAGATGGGGCGTTCGGGCAGATTCAGGCTCTGCAGCGTCTGGCGCAGCGTGCCGCGCTCTTCCTGGATGACGTTAGTGTTGGGCTGCCACTGCAGGTAGTGGCGGTACAGGTCGCCGATCAGGCGCAGATCCATTAAGCTCAGAGACGTTTTGCCGGCGCTTTTGAATATGGGTAGCAGTTCCGCGCCGGGGGGCGGCAGCTTGGAAAGGTCTTTGTGGGCCAGTGCGGCGTCGATCAGGTTGATGCGGCGTACCAGCGTCTGCGCCCAGGCGGCCAACAGCTCGCCGTCGTCCTGCTGCTTGATGGAGGGCAGGCTGGAAGTGAGCAGGGGGTCGATCTGCGCCTGCGTGACTTCGCTGCGGTAATAGTGGATGTAGTTGCCCTTGAGCTTGTCTTCGGTAAGATCCACCTGGGCCTGGAAAGGCAGCCAGCGTGTTTTCCAACTGCGCCGGGACTGGAACGTCTGGATGCTGTCGCGCGATTCGCGCAGGGCGATCAGGTCGGTCGACAGCCCGCCCGCGTAGGCGTCGGGTGTCGGCCATGCGACCGGTTGCAATTGTTGGTCGGCAACGTGGTAGCCCTCGATCACGAGGGCGGCAGCGATGGCGCACAGCGCCAGCCAGCCGGCGGTGAGGGCGTGGCGCAGGATACGGTGCCATTGGCGCCAGCGCTCGATCGGCTGCCAGGCATTGCGCCGTGCCGGCAGCAAGCGGTCGAACAGCTCGGGGGTGAACCATCCGGCCGCGGCGGTATCTGCGCCGCCGGGGCTGGCCGTCAGGAACAGGCCGCCCAGGATCGGGGTTTCCGTGTAGGGGGTGGCCAGGAATGCCGGGCACATGAGCTTGTCCAGGCGTACGGCCAATTGCGGCAGGCGCTCGGGCAGGCTGAAGGCGGTTTCGTCGGACTGCCCATGCAGGCCCTGCAGAATACGCAGATCCAGCATGCGGCGCGCGATGCTCTGGAAGGCATGGACTATGAATTTGTCGGCGCTTTCCTTGGCGCCGGGGGTCGCGTAGCCTACGGGCTGGTCACGCACGTTGGGATCGAGCGATTCGCCCCAGGCGCGAAAACCGGGAAATTCTTCGCAGCGCGTCAGCACCACATATACGGGCAGGCGCACGTTGTAGACGCGCGTGAGCTGATCGAGGCGCTGGCGTAGATGGCGGCCGGCGTCGGCCAGGTCGATGTCGCTGCCCTGCATCAGCCACGCGGTGTCCAGGGTGATGATCAGGCCGTTGAGGGGTTCGCGCCGGCGGGTGCGCAGCATCCAGTGCATCAGCCGGTGCCAGTATTGCGAGTTGATCGGCGCGTCGTCGGGGCCGGTGCTTTCCGCGGGGTCGAGGATCACCCCATTGCGCAGCAGCCACCAGCGCAGCACCGGCGCATCGCCGCGCCCATGCACCGGGTCGCCGCCCGCTGCGCGGCGCAGCAGGCCGCTCTTGGCGGCGTCGTCATGGCCCAGCGCGATGAACCAGGGCAGCACGTATAGCGGCGAACCGAAGCGCGACAGGCGCGAACGCTGCAGCACGCGCACGCCGGCGCGCCAGTCGCGGTCGACCTGTGCCATGCTGATGCGGGCCGTACCCGCGGTAGGCTGTGCCAGCCGGCGGCGCAGCCGCCAGGCGATCCAGCGGCGGCGCAGCAGCACGATCAGCCAGGCGGCGACCAGAATACCGACGAACAGCAGCAGCCAGCGCCAGGCGGGCCAGGCCAGGTAGACGCCTGCTATCCAGCAACCCATCGCCAGTGCGATGAGGCCGATCAGCCAGAGCAGGAACACCAGTAGTTTTTTGAGCATTGTTGCGTTATGGCCAAAGTCGAAATCGGAGGCGGTTCTACAGCACTAGGATAGAGATGCCAGCGCGCGGGTCACCATATGCGACACGCTGGCGTCCAGAACCACGTACAGTGCCAACAGGCATAGCAAGGGAATGACGACAATCATGAAAGCGGCCCACGACGGGCTGTTCCTGCTTTCCACGCGCGCTTCGAGGCGGGCCGTCAGGCCGGTGTCCGGAAACAGCGGTTCTTCGGGCATCAGCGGCGCCATCGAGCGTTCCTGCGCGACCCGCTGCAGCAGTTCGTGCCGGTATTCGCTTAGTTCTTCCTCGGGGCGGTAGGTGTAGCGGCCGTGGAATCCGGCCAGCATTGCCAGGGCATAGACTTCGCGCACGTCCATGTCTTCCTCGGGCAGGGCCTCCAGCCGGGAAAAGAATTCGTTGCCGGCGCGCGTGGTCGAAAAGTAGTGCCGCTGCAACGGCGCCTGGCGCCAGGCCGAGGCGCCGGCCCAGTCGCGCGTCATGGCCAGCTCATCGGCCCAGGCCACGACGGCGAACAGTGACGACTGCGCCGCCTCGGCGTCCACGCCCTGGTCGAGGGCTTGTTTATGAGCCCGATCCAGCACTTCCCGCATGCGATCGGCCGCCGCCGGGGCGTTCTGGCCGGGTTCGGCCAGGATGGCTCGAATTTCCTCCATGGCGGGTACCCAGAAATCCGTCAGGCGCATGCTAGTTTCATCCTTTGATAACGATCAGTTCCAGGCGCAGCTCGTTGGGCGCGTCGGGCAAGAACAGCGCCAGGCTGCCCGCGCGCACCACCGCGTCCCAGGCTTCCGACAGGCTTTCCAGCCGGAAATATACCGCGCCGCTGCGCCGTGGCAGGCCCAGCGGCAGGGTCTTGAGGGGCAGCAATTCGATGCCGGGCAGCGAGCGGGTGATCAGCATCTCCATCTGGTCGGGCACGCCCAGCTTGGCGTCCACGCCCAGTTTGTCGGCAAGCTCCACCGGGTCGGCGGCCGAGCGCGCCATCAGATAGTAGCGGTGGCGCGAGCCGAAGAAGTCGGCGGCCATGTCGGCGCGGAACATATCGGGCGAGGCGGCGTCCTGCTCGAAGTGCACCAGCATTTCAGGGCCGACGGTAACTTCGTTGAGCAGGCGCCGCACTACGTCGATCAGGCCCTTGAAAACCGGGCCGGCGTCTCTGTGGCGATAGGGCAGGATGAGCTGCTGGCCGTCGCGCGTCTCGCCCAGCAGATTGCAGTATTCCGAGAAGGTGCTGAGCTCGCCGGCGAACTGGCGCAACAGGTCGTAGAGCGCGCGCGGATGAATCTGCGGGGTGTCCAGCATGCAGTCGATGGCCGGCCCGTAGCGGTTCAGCATGGACAGCGCCAGCATGGGGCCGAGCTGGCCTTCGTCGCCGGCCCGGTTGTGCATGGGCTGCTTGAAGATTTCCAGCTGGCGCGCGCGGCCGATGAGGTCGTCGCGCAGTTCGTGCAGCATCTGCTGCAGCGCCGACGAGGCGGCGATGTTCAGGCAGGGCGGCATGAAATGAGGGCTGAGCCGGATGACGTCGCCGTCCTGTTCCAGGCGCGCCAGCGGGATCAGTTCGTACGAGCCGAGATTTTCCAGCTCGTTGTCCCAGAACAGGCGCAGCACGTAGGTCATCAGGGTGATGCGGCCTTCCGGGCCCGCGGTGTAGCGGTCGGGCACGATCTCGGGGTCGGCCGGCACCACCAGCCGTACTTCGGCCTGCTGGGCATTGTCCAGACTTTCGTAGGTCTGTACGTTGGCCTGTTCCGCTTCCATGCGCCGCAGACCCAAGTACACCGTGCGCGCACCGCTGGCGAAGTCGGCCAGCTCGAAGTGCAGGGATTCGATCAGGGCGTTGCCGGGAAATTCGGTCAGCGTGCCGTCGCGCCAGCGCATGGCGACTTCTTCGACGACCAGCTGGCGCGCGGCCAGCGCGCCCTCGTCGATTTTCAGTGCCCCCAGGCCCCAGGCCCAGGGTGAGGTCAGGTGCAGCAGGCGTGCCTGGGTCTGCGCGATCCAGGCGTCGTGATACTGGAAGTGGTGGGGCTGCAGGAACAGTCCCTGGTGCCAGAACAGGGGTTGATTGTGTTGCTTGCTCATGCGTAGGCCTGGTTCATGAAGGTGTCCGGTTCTGATGGTCTCATGTTCTGTGGGCTGTGGGGCTCGTTCTGCGGGTTCAGGGTTTCGAGGAGCTGTCTTGTTTGTCGGACTTGCCGTCTTTGGACGAAGCCTTGTCCGATGGGGCCGGCGGGCTCGATACCACGCCGGCCTTGGGCTGGGTGGGGGGCACCTCGGGCGGGCGGGTGTCGGGCGCATCCAGGATGCTGTCGGCGCCCAGGATCAGGTCGATCTTCATGGGCGCGGGCGCGGCGCTGTGGTTCTTGACCAGGAAGCCCGACGAGTCCACGTCCACGCCTATGCGGTAAAGCCGTGTGTCGCGCGGCGGATCCAGATGGTAGTAGCCGGTGGCCAGCCCCACGTATTTGGCGTTTTCGGCGCGCGGCAGGACCAATGTCTGCTGCGCGTTGGGAGCAATGAAAAAACGCTGCAGCGACAGCACGCCGGTAGGAGCGCTGTTGGCCAGCAGCAGCTGGGCCAGCTTGGCCGGATCTTTGGTATAGGGCGTGAAGGCGCTGGGGTCGGCAAGCTGTATCACGGTCAGGGCCAGCGTGTGGGGCTGGCCGTCCGAGCGATTCAGCTGCGGGTCGGCGCGCACGGCGATCTGCACGCCGTCGGCGGCGTAAGACCACTTCAGGTCTTTCAGCGCGTCGTCCTTGGATGAGCCTCCCAGCCAGCTGGAGCTGCAGCCGGCCAGCAGCGGGCCTGCCAGCAGCAGGGCGGTGACAATGCGCAGCGGAAATAGCTTAGGCCTCATGGCACGGTTCCTTCATCGATTTTTCATCCGTTTGCGTCGACGATGATCTGCTGTCCCGGGGACATGGCCATGCCCATGGTATTGCGGGCATTTTGCGTGGTCGGGTCGCCCATGCGCACCGCCGGTTTGCCGCCCACCATGACCATCATGCTGCCCGAGGTGAAGGCGATCTCGCCCATGATCTGTCCGCTGGTCACGCCCATGCCGACGCCGGCCTGGTCGCCGTTGGACAGGGGAATCTTGGAGCCCAGGTTCAGGGCCGGCATGGCACCCAGCAGTACATTCGTCACCATGCCCGTGGCCAGGGTGGTCTGGCCGATATTGGGATAGGGTATTGGCACAAGGCTGGGGCCGGCCGGCGTCTGGCAGACGTCGGGAACCGAGGCTGTCGCCACGCCCATAGCGGTGTTCAACATCATCATGTGCGGTCTCCTTGTTTCATGGCCGGCTCAGCCCAATTGGACGGAGTCGCTGCGCAGCGCGACGCGGCGCTGGGCTTGCAGGTCGGCGCTGGCAGCCTGCAGGCGCCAATCGCGTTCGACCAGTTGCCGCAGCGACTGGGCGGTGATTTCGTCGTGACCGGCGACGCGGCGCAGGCCGCTGCCCAGATGGGTTTCGCCGCGTTGCGCCGCCACGAACCAGGTGCCGCTGCAGGCTTCGGTGCGGCTGTGCCAGTGGGCCTGCAGCGCGTGCCCGGACAGCAGCAGCGCGCGGCACTGCAGGCGGGCGCCGTCGAAATCGCCCTGCCATTGCGCGGCGCGGGTCTCCAGCCGCGGGCCGGCATCCAGCCTTGCGCCTTGCGCCGCAGTGACTTCCAGATGGCCGGCGGGCAGGTGCAGATGCAGATCGCCGGGCAGCGAGATTTCGGCGGCATCGTCCGGTTTGGCGCGCTCCAGCACCGTCAGGATGTAGCCTCGGCCTTCTTCTATAGAGGCCAGCACCAGGTCGCCCACGGCCGGCTGCAGCAGGCAGCCCGCCGCCGTCGTCAGCCAGGCCCGCTCGGCGCCGCTGCCGACGCCGTAGCGCGTACCGTCGCGCACGGTCAGCCGTACGTGGCGCAGTGCCGGGCCGGCCGGCTGCGTGCCGGCCGCGGGGATGCGGCGCGCGGAGTCGTCGTAAGCGGCGGCGCGGTCGGTGGTGTTCGTGGACAGGACAGTGGACATCGCGGAGTTCGTCATGATATTCAAATAGGAGGTCGCCACAACTCGGCCTCGTGCAAGACGGGATCGGTGTTGCGGGTATTGGTCAGAATGGCGTCGCGCCACAGGGCATCCGGCAGCTCGACGGCGTGCAGGCGGGCGCCGGTCAGATCGGCGCCGGAAAAGTCGGCGTGCGCCGCGCTGAGGTGACTGAGATCCGCGTCCACCAGTTGCGCACGCGAGAAATTCAGCGCCACGGACTGGGCTTCGACGAAGCTCGACATGTTCAGCTTGGCCTGCGAGAAGTCGGCGTGATCCAGCCGGGCCGCGTCGAAGGCGGCGCCTTGCAGGTCGGCATTCTGGAAGCGGGCGCTTTCCAGTACGCTATGGCGGAACAGTGTGCTGGGTGCGCGCGCGCCGCTGAAGTCGATGCCGCGCGCCTGCGTATGGCTGAACGTACACAGCGTCAGGGCCGCCCCGGCAAGATTCGCCTGGTTCAGTATGCAGCCGGTCAGCAGTACTTTTTCCCAAGCCACGCCGTGCAGATCCAGGCCGCTCAGGTCGCACTGATCGAGTTGAGCTTCTTTGAGGACGGCGCTGTTGAGCCGGCAGCCGGCAAAGCCGCTGTTGCTGGCAGCAAGGCGGGTCAGGTCGGCCTTGTCGAAGACGGCGTCGCGCCATTGGCAGTCCTGGAACGTGGCATAGGCCAGCCGTGCCGCTGCGAACGAGACGGCACTGCCCAGGCAGGCCTCGAAGTTCGCCTGATCCAGCACGCACGCCTCGTAGTGGGCGGCATCCAGCCTGCAGCCGTGCCAGGAGGTTTGCGACAGATTGGCGCCGTCGAAGCGTGCGCCGCGCGCGTCGAGCCGTTCGAAACGGTACCCGGCAAGGTCGGCGCCGCGATAGTCGCCGCCGGCCAGCGTGCCCTGCAGGGCTTGGCCTTGTTCGTGCGCCTGGCGCAGCATATCGACGGTGAGTACGGTCATGGGCGCGCCTTCTTGTCGCCGCGCGGCAGTTTCATCGAAGGGGGGAGCGCGTACTTCAGGCGGCCGGACGGATGTGCTTTCATGCCCCGTGCTCCTCGATCAGGCGGCAGCGGGTCAGCAGCGCCTTGTCCAGTATGATGCCTTGCGCCGTGGCCGTGCGCGTCGAGGCGGCGTGCAGGTTGCTGCCGCTGAGATCCAGGTTTTCCAGTGTGGCGCGGTCGAAGCCGGCCTGCATCAGGTTGGCGCCGCGCCAGGTGGCGCCGGCGATGCGGCTGCCGGTGAAGCTGGCGCGCCGCGCCACCATGTGCCAGGCGTCGCTGCTGCTCAGGTCGCATTCCAGCACCAGGGCATGATCCAGGCGGGTTTCGCGCAGCGAGCACTGCTGCAGCCCGGTGTTCTGCAGGCTGGCGCGGCTCATGTCGGCGCCGTCGAAGTGCGCGCCCTGCAGCACGGTATCGTCCATGGTGCGCAGGTTCTGCAGACGGCCCTTGGTGAAGCTGGCGCCCGCCGCGCGGCAGGCGGACAGGCTGGCGCTGCCCAGCGAGGCCTGGTCGAAGCGTGCGGCCTCCAGGGTGCAGCGGTCGAAATAGGCCCAGTCCAGCACGGCCCCTGTGGCGTCGGCACGCGCCATGCGGCAGGCATCGAAGGCCGCCTGGGGAGCCTGCAGCCCGGTGAGATCAGCGCCCTCGAAGCCGCAGTCCTGCGCGCTGGTACCAGGCCACTGGCCGCCGGCCAGCGTGGCGCCGCTCAGATCGCATTTTTCCAGGCGCGCCTGCGCCGCCTGGGCGCCCGCCAGCCGTGCGCCGGCCATGCGGCAGCCCGTCAGTTGCGCCCGCGCCAGGCGGCTCTGTTCCAGATTGGCCGTGTCCAGCTCGCAGTTCTCGATTTGCGCATCGTTCAGCACGGCCCGGGCCAGCACGGTCTTGCGCAGGTCGCAATCGTGTATATAGGCCCCCGACAGGTCGATGCCGCTCAAGTCTAGCCCGCAAAGGGCCAGGCCGGCGAGTTCGACGCCGGCGGCGGACAGCTTCGCCTGATGGCGCGCCACCAGCTCCTCGCGCGTCAGCGCGGGCCGGACGCTTGTGCCGGGCGCCTGGCCGGCGGCGGCATCTATTGCCTTTGCCTTGGACTGCAAGGCTTCGACTTCCTGTTTCACCTTGTCCATGTCGGCCATGAGCGCCTTGAGCCGCTCGACGTGCACGGCCTTCTTGGCGGGGTCGATGGGCAGGGCCTGCAATATGGCCAGCGGGTCGATCTCTGGCTCGGCTTGCGGCTTGACCCTGGCGCGCATCGCGTTCAAATCGATGCCGGCGGGCGCCAGCTCTTTCTGCATCGAGGCTTCCATGGCCTTGAAGGCCGCATCGATTTTCTGGCGGATGGCGGCCGCGCTGGCGGGAGCGGCGGCGCTGGCGGCCGGTGCCGCCGCCGGCAGCGCCGCAAGCGGAGGGAAGGCGGCGCGCAGCCGGCTTTCCTGGCCCACGGCCTGCAGTGTCGGCGCGGCTTCATCCAGGATGGCTTTCTGTGCAGCGTTGAAGCTTGCAAGAATCTTGGCGCGCTGCGCATCGATGGCCTGGGCCTGGGCGGCCGCCCGGGCCGTGGCGGCGGCTTCGTCCGGTGCGGCGGCCGGCTCGGCCGGCCTGGCGGGCCGTTCCAGGCCGCGGCGCCAGGCCTCGGCGTAATAGGCGGCATCGCGCGGCGGATCGGCGAGGTGTTCGGTGAATATCGCCGCGCCGAGGACGTCGCTGGCATCTTCGAAGCGCACCGCCATTTCCGCCCGGTACAGCACCGCGACGCGCGACTGGTTGGGAAACAGCCAGACCGTGTCCAGATCCAGCGGCAGTTCGCGGCGGTTCTCGGGCTCGGACCAGGTGCGCACCAGCAGGCGCGGGCGCAACCCCGGCAGGTGGCCCGACTGCTCGGGGCGATCCGGGTGCATATTGGCGACGAACCAGGGCTCGTCGCCGCGCCAGTAGCTTTCCGTGCATTGATCCTGCGGTACGCAGTCGAACCAGCGCGGGTCGGTGTCGTCGGGCAGCCAGGGTGCGCGCCGGCCTTGCCAGGCGCCGTCGAAAGCGCCCAGCCAGCGGGTGCGTTCGGGGCTGTACTGCGGCAGCGGCCCCAGCGTCGCCACCGGCGGCACGTCGGTGGGCGACAGCATGGGCGCGTGCGGGTCTTCGACATTGGGCAGCGGCAAGCCTTCGGGCTTGGTGCCGTCGCCCAGATGCCCGCGCCCGTAGGGGTTGGATGCCCAGCCTCGCGCCCCGTAGGCGTGCTCCAAGTCTATGGGCATGGTGGCGAAAGGCTGCGCCGGCGTAGGCTGCCATCCCAGCGCGTTGCGGCTCCAGCGGCGCTCGCCCTGTACCAGCACTTGCTTTTGCAGCGGCCCGACCCGTACGCTGACCGTCAGACCCGCGACCGCCGCTCCGCCGGGCGCGCAGGCGCTGCCCGCCACCGCGTAGGTGCCGCGGAGGCGTTTCAGCCCCGTGTCGAAGGGCTCGTCGGGGAATTGCGGCAGCAGCCAGGCCAGCGCGTCTTGCTCGGCGACGAACGTTCCGTCCGCTTCGCAGACATAGCCGACGGTAAGCGTCAGCGAGGCCTGGCCCCCGCGGGACTGGTAGCCCTTGGTCAGCAGCACGTCGTCGGGTTTGAGTATGTGCATGGTGATGGTCAGGCGATATTTACGCGTTTGCCCTTTATATAGACCTGCGGGGCGTCGATGCTAATGTCTACTCGGGAAGTGATGTCGATCTCCACCGGGCTGTCAATCCACACGCCGTCGATTGCCGAAGCTTCGACTTTCGAGCGTCCGGATGAAAGCGTGGCACTGACATTGCCCGTGACTTTTGTGTCGGTTGTTGCTTTGACCGAAGTTTGGTCACCGGACAGCGTTGCCCGGCCCAGGGTCAGTTCCATATTGCTGGTGCCGCCTTGCAGCGAGACTTTGCTATCTGAGTCCACGCTGATGCTGCCGAGAGCTTTCGTTTTCGATGTCGTCAGCAACTCGCTCCGGTTGACGCAGGAGAGATCCCAGGACGTTCCCTCATATGTTGCCTTGCCGAACAGCATGGTGTGATCCTTGTAGGCAACTTCTTTGCTGTTTCCCAGCACCTTGATTTTGGTCGCCTCGAACTTGAAGCCGGCGGCGATATTGGAGGTGAAGGAAAGCGCCTCCGACAGGTCGACCTTCGCGCCGAAGAAATGCGAGAACTTGATTGCCTCTACGAATTCGAACTTCGCGCCCAGGAAGTGTTCCATGACCATGCCGCCGCTGGTGGCCAGGGACATTCCCGGCGGCATGCCCTGAACCCTGGAACTCAGAAAATTGTTCAGAAGGGATCCTCCGCCGGCGGCTAAGCGCAGGTGCCCGGGCACTTCGACCAGCATGCTGCCTTGGGCAACGATCTCGCCGCGTCCATCGGTCTTGAGTTCGAAACCGTTGTTCTCCTCCTTTTTCGTCGCGCCCAAGGTGAGGTACGAATTGGCGGTGGGCGAGTACAGGCGGATCGAAGGGTTGCTGGCGTCGAGTTGCGGAACATCCTTATTGAAAGGGAGGGTCGACTTGCTTTCCGGGTTCGCGGCGGGGGGGCGGAGGAGGTTGTCGCGCAGCGCCAGGACATTGCCGGACGGCGTCTGCAACAGATGCTCGGAGGCGTTTTTCGACGTGACGACGCTGGGGGCCTCGCTATTGGGCAGGGCGGCCACGATCACGGGGCGGTCGGGATCGCCGTTGATGAACGAGATCAGCACCTCGGTGCCTTCGCGCAACGGGAAATGCTGGCCGGCGGGCTTCAGCTTCAGGTCGGTGCTGGAAGCCCCGCCCGCATACGGTGTGGCCATGCGCAGCCACGCCGAGTTGTTGGTGCCCGTGTAGAGCTTGCGCGGGAAGCAGAATCGCACCTTGTAGCGCCCCAGCTCATCCATCTGGGCGTAGCGCATGGGCTTTTTTTCATCGCCGATGTCCACGAAACCGTTGACCATGCGCGCAATGCGTGGCACCGGCGTGACCCGTGGCGGCCGGTACTGCAGGGGGGTCTTCTTCTCGGCGGGATCCTGCCAGCGGGGCACGGCAACGAAGCGGCCGCGGTACGGAGGCTCGTCGCTTCTGGACGCGTGCCGCCGCGGGTTGTAGCCTTCGTGCTCGATCTGCACTACATAATAGTCGGAAGCCCTGGCCCCGCGCCGGTAGAGGTGGCTTGCGAGGAAATGCCCCGGCGCCAGGCCGGGCGTGCGGGCCTCGCCGTTCATGTGCAGGCTGTCGCATAGCTGTTCCTGCGCGCGCCAGGTCGCCAGCTTCTTGGCCGTGACCGTATCCTGGGGAGCCGCATTCGTGGCATCCACTATTTCGAAATGGTCTTCGTAGCTGTGCCAGGGCCCCACAGCGTCGGCCGGCATGGGCGAGTCTTCAGTATGGACGAGTTTCCGCGTGGTGTTGCCGTAGACTGGCGAGGCATGCAGGGTGACGCTCTTCGGGTGCGCACGGATCTGGCGATCCATGCGCACCAGCGCGATTTCACGGGCATCGGGATCGATTTCCCCCTTGGGGTAGTACACCGCCTCGATGATGTTTTGCGGTTGCTGGTCGACGTTGTCGGCAAAGACGATGGCCTCCTGATCCTGGTCTTGTTCGAACCAGAAATACACGCCGTAGTGCTCCAGCAGGCGCATCAGGAAGTCGAGGCAGCTCTCTTCAAATTGGCAGACGAATTCCTTTTTGGTTTTGGGCGGGACGATGGCCTTGATCCAGTAGTCGTAGGCGTTGTTGGGGGAATATTCCTTGGCCAGGCCGGCCTCGTTGATGATCTGCTTGATGATCTCGCTCAGGGTTTTGCCCACGTAGACGTCGGACCATTGCCAGTAGCGCAACCGTGCCAGGCGCGGCTCCAGCACGAATGTGTAGTAGTCGTGCACTTCGCCGCTGCCCGCCTGGGCGGCTTCGGTAATCACGCCATGCCAGCACATGTCCTGGCCGTCGGGCTTCCTGGTGCGCAGCGTGGCGGCCTGATCCAGCAGTAATTCGATCGGCAGCTCGGGGTGCTGGGGATCCAGCTCGTCATGCGGAACCGCCAGCGTGATTTCGAAGCGGTACGGCTGCGAGACGGCCTCGCGCCCGCGCCAGTGCGTGACCGTCGTGGTGTGCTTGCGTGTAAGCAGTTTCTGCAGGGCGTCGCAGTCGAAGCGGGTATTGTGTTCTGCCATGGCTCGATTACCCCTCTGTCAAGCTGATGCGCCAGTCGTCGGCGTCGCCCGGGGCGACCTGCAGGGCGGTTACGTTGCGGCCGTCGGCCATGGCGCCCAGCACCGCGTCGGACAGGCGCGGCGTCAGGCTCTTGCGCAGAATGAAGTCGATGTTGCGCGCACCGCTGTCCACCTCGGTGCAGCGCGCCGCAATGGTGTCGGCCACGGCCGGGTCGAATTCCAGGGCAATGCGGTTGGCCGCGGCCAGGCGCTGGGTGAGGCGATCCAGTTTCAGGCGTACGATGCCGGCCAGCTCGGACGGCGGCAGCGTGTAATAAGGCACCACGTTCATGCGCGCCAGCAGCGCCGGCTTGAAGTGCTTGGCCAGCACCGGGTGTATGGCTTGCACCAGCGCGTCGGGCTCGGGGCGCCCGTCGCGCGCCAGCCGGGTGATCTCGTCGGTGGCCAGGTTGCTGGTCAGGAACACGACGGTATTGCTGAAATCGATGACACGGCCTTCGCCGTCGGCCAGCGTGCCCTTGTCGAATACCTGGTAGAAGATGTTGACCACGTCGAGGTGGGCCTTCTCGACCTCGTCGAGCAGCACCACGCTGTATGGGCGCTTGCGCACCGCCTCGGTCAGCACGCCGCCCTCGCCATAGCCCACATAGCCCGGAGGCGAGCCCACCAGGCGGCTGACGGTGTGTTTTTCCTGGAATTCGCTCATGTTGATGGCCACCAGCGCCTGGTCGCCGCCGAACAGCTGGTCGGCCACGGCCAGTGCGGTTTCCGTCTTACCCACGCCGGACGGGCCCACCAGCAGGAATACGCCCATGGGCTGCTGCGGGTCGCGCAAGCCCGACTGCGCCGCCTTGAGTGTGGCGGCGATCTGCTCGACGGCGTGATCCTGGCCGCGGATGCGTTCCTTGATGTGCGTGGCCAGCGACAGAATGCCGCCCACGGCGTCGCGCTGCATCTTGCCCAGCGGCACGCCGGTCCAGTCGGAAACCACCTTGGCCACGGCATCGGGGTCGGTTTCTATGAACACCGTGGGGTTGTCGCCCTGCAGCGCGGCCAGCTCGCGCCTGGCGGCGTCGAGTTCTTCGCGCACCTGGGCGATCTGCGCGGCCGGGTCGGCATCCGTGGCGCCTTGGGCAGGCTCGGCGGCAGCGGCTGTGGCATCGGAGCCGCCGCTGGCGGATGTCGCGGTGTCAGGAGGGGGCGCTGCGGGCGGTGCATCCGGGGTTTCGGCAGCGGCGGCAGCAGAGGCGGGCGCTGCGGCCGGATCTGCCCCGGAGCTGCCGGGTTCGGCCGGGCCCTCGCCCGCATCCACCTGGCCTGCCTGGACGGCCTCGAGTTCGCCGAGGCGGCGGCGCAGCGCCAGCACGTGTTCGGCCGCTGCCTTCTCGGTCGCCCAGTGTGCTTCCAGTTCCTGGCGCTGCGCATCGGTGGAAGCATAGTCGCTGGCCAGTTCCGCCAGGCGTTCGCTGTGGTCGCCGCCGTAGCGCGTGTCGCGCTCGAGTGCGCTGCGCTCGCGATCCAGGCCCGCCAGATGGCGCTCCAGCCGCTCGAGTTCGGCGGGCTTGATGCCCAGGCCGATGCGCACCCGGGCGGCGGCGGTGTCGAGCAGGTCGACCGCCTTGTCGGGCAGCAGACGGCCGGTGATGTAGCGATCCGACAGCTCGGCCGCAGCAACGATGGCGTCGTCGCGCACGGTGACGCCGTGGGCGGTTTCGTAGATGTCCTTCAGGCCGCGCAGGATCTGCACCGTGGTCGCCACGTCGGGCTCATCGAGTTTGACCAGCTGGAAGCGGCGCGCCAGCGCCGGGTCTTTCTCGAAGTATTTCTTGTATTCCGCCCAGGTGGTCGCCGCCACCGTGCGCAGCTCGCCGCGCGCCAGGGCCGGCTTGAGCAGGTTGGCGGCGTCCGAGCCGCCCGACTGGCCGCCCGCGCCGATCAGCATGTGGGCTTCGTCGATGAACAGAATGATGGGCTTGACCGAGCCCTTGATCTCGTCGATGACGCCGCGCAGCCGGTTCTCGAATTCACCCTTGACGCTGGCGCCCGCTTCCAGCAGGCCCAGATCCAGGCCCAGCAGACGGGTGTCGCGCAGGAAGTCGGGCACGTCGCCGTTGACGATGCGCAGCGCCAGCCCCTCGACCACCGCCGTCTTGCCGACGCCCGGCTCGCCGACGCAGATGGGGTTGTTCTTGCGGCGCCGCGCCAGGATGTCGATCATCTGGCGGATTTCGGCATCGCGCCCGAACACCGGGTCGATTTTCCCCGCTTGCGCCTTGGCGGTGAAGTCTTCGCAGAAGCGCGAGATGGCCGCCTCGCCCGCGCCGGGCTTGCCGGCCGGCGCGCCGCCAGGGGCCGTGGCGGCGCCAGACGCCAGGCGAGTCGCGGCTTCGGAAGATCCGTCGACGATCTGGTCGAATTCGGCCGCCAGCGTTTCGCGCGAAATGGCGCGCAGGGTTTCGGCGTAGCGCGTGCCGGCGCCGTAGTAGCTCAGCCGCGCGACCAGGGCCAGCATCATGGCGCCGGTGCGGATGCGCGCCTCGCCCAGGGTGATCGAGGCCAGCAGCCAGGATTCCTGCACCCATTCGGTCAGCAGCCCGGAGAACACCGGCCGGCCCGGGTTGCCGTTTTTCAGGTTGCCCAATGTGTCGTCGAGCTGGGCGGCCAGGCGCAGCGGATCGATCTCGAAGCGCGCCAGGATCTTGTGCACGTCGCAGCCGGTGTCTTCGAGCATGCGATGCAGCATGTGTTCGATGCTGATTTCATAGTGGCTGCGTGCCAGCGTCAGGCCCGCCGCGCCTTCCAGCGCGGCGGTGCAGGCCGGGTTCAGGCGGCCGAAGAGCGGCTTCAGTTCTACCAGCATCATTGCGGTGCTCCTTCGTGGAATCTTGACGTATGCGTGTCTATGGGCAGAAAGATCTCGTCGTAGCGAGGCCACTGGTGCGCGGCGTCGTCGGGCAGCCAGGTGTCCCAGCCCAGGTGCCTGCCGGTTACGCCCAGGCCCAGGCGGGTGCCGCCGCGCAGCTCGGGCGATATGTGCAGGCCCAGGCGGCAGCGCAGCGGCGTGCGCAGGTACAGGGCGATGCAGCGCGCCAGGCGTTCGTGCAGCGGCGAGCTGGGCAGCAGGGCGCGGAACTGCTCCAGCGACAGGGGCCGGATGTGCAGCGTCAGGCTGCCGGCCCGCTCGGCCACTTGCTGGCCCAGCAGCGCGTCTTCGCCCAGGCGGCAGGCCTGCTCGCCGAGCAGGCAGCGGGCTTCCCGGGGGATGGAAACGAGCTCGGCGGTGCAGGGCTCGACATCGACCGGAGCGCCGTCCAGCAGGCCCGAAACCAGGCCCTGCAGGCCCAGCGCCGAGCGCGGAAATTGATTGAAGTTGCCCGCATGGGCCAGCAGGGTGCGCGCGTCGTCCCCGTGTGTCTGCAGGCAGCCCGACAGCCCCACCAGGGCCAGCAGCTGATCCAGCCGGCCGGTGTCGTGGCGCTCGCCGATGGCCAGCCACAGGCGGTTTTTTTCCCAGGCGCGAAACAGCAGCGGATATAGGCTGGCGTGCAGGATGTCGAGAAAGTCGCGCATCGCCGACTCGCCCTGCAGCTGTTCTTCGATCAGGTCTTCGGTGTAGAACGTGGGTAGCGGCGAGGTGACGCCGTACAGGCCGAAGAAATTGGCCGTGATGCGGAAGTGCCCGCTTGTGTCGGCCGAGATGGACTCGATGTCGTTTTCGGGGAATGACAGGGTCAGCGCGGGCCGCACGCGCACCTTGTGCCGCAGTTCGCCGTGGGGCGTATGCAGGCGGATCAGGCGCAGCGCCTGGAAAAAGGCGTAGCGTGCGCTGTCCTTGAGCAGCGTGTCGGTGCTTGCACCGCCTACAACAGGCGAGCCCGGCCGATCTTCGCGGGCCATGTCAGGGTTTCTCCGTTGATGGTGTCTACCAGCGTCAGGGCGCTGAAGGTGTTGATCGCCGTGGTTCCGGCGAGGAATTCGTCGATGACCGTACCGAACAGGAACAGGCTGCCCGGCCCCGGGAAATGGTCGCCCAGGCACTCGATGCGCACCTCGTTGCCTTCGACCGGCATGCCGCGCACGATGCGCCGCGTGGTCTGAACCTGGACGTCTTTGATGGCGTCGATGCTGCGCTGAGCCGCGGCGTGGCGGTAGGCGTCCGACTGCCGCGAAGGCACGTACAGCGCCATCAGGTCGCGCAGCCGGCCTTCTTTGGCCAGCGCCAGGTGGTTGGCGTTGAGGTGCGACAGCACGCGCCACAGCAAGGCGTTGTCGACCACCGGCGGGCAGTGCGCCGTGACGCTCTGGATATTGCGGAAAGCCATGCGCGGCGGCGAATTGTCGGTAGGCTCGCTGATGTCGCCCAGGCGCAGGCTTTCCGGAAGGTTGCGGTGCGTGCAGGTGACGCGCACGGACAAGGTCATTTCGGGCGGCGTGGTCTTGCTGGCGTACGGCAGGCTCAGGTAGTGGTCGTAGCTGTTGGTCAGCGCCGACGGGTGGATGCGCAGGTTGTACGAGAGGTCGTCGCCCTGGGTGAAGGCGGAAAACGGCAGGCAGTCGCGATCGCTGCCGTCGGGCAGGCGCGCGCGCACCTTGTCCACCGAGAAAATGCCGGTGAAGCCGTCGCTGCGGTCGCTGGGGTGGATGCGGTATTCGGGCTGGCGATGGTCGACGCGGATCGGGTGCGCGTCTTGAGTGAAAAGATTGACCGCCGGCGTGGCATTGAGCACGAAGCTCGAACCGCCCAGCGCCGGAGCCCAGTCGGGCACGCTGTTGAAGATGAACTGCACCGAGAACGTGTTGAGATTTCCGCGGTTGGCCCAGCGCGACAGCCCGGCAATGTCCAGGAACAGCATTTTTTCCGGCATGGCGAAGTATTCGTAGAACACACGCCAGGCGGGGTGCGAGCCCTGCGGCCAGGGCAACAGTTCGAGGTCGGGGCGCAGCCCGGCCGGCTCGACCGCCGAGGGCGGCAGCACGGTGATGGGGCCGCCGGCGGAACCGACGCGTATTTCGCGCACATGGCGCAGCAGCAGCAGGAACAGGCGCGCGGCGTCGGCCTGGCCGTCGCCCAGGAACAGCCGCAGCCGATCGCCTTGCCAGTCTTCGGGGGCTACGCCCTGGAAGCGGAATTGCAGGCGCAGCGTACGCGCCGTGCCGCTGCCGCCTTCCCAGCTGGCCGACAGCAGCTCCAGCGGTTCGACCGTCACCGGAAAGGACGCGCGGAACAGCGTGGTGCGTCCGTCTACGGGCACGGAAGCGAATTCCACGCCCGCGGGAATGTGTACCGGGCCTTCCATCGCGGTGCGCGGCTCGTATTGCATGATGGTCATGCACGGCAGCGGGCGCAGGGCGTGGGGAAACAGCAGTTGCGCCAGCGCCTGGATGAATTCGGGGAAGTCGTCGTCGAGGCGGTGGCGCATCAGGCCGGTCAGGAAGGCCACGCCCTCCAGCAGCCGTTCGACGTCGGGGTCGCTGGCGGTATTGGCGCCCAGCAGCGGGGCAAGCGTCGGGTTGAGCGCCGCGAATTCGGTGGCCAGGCCGCGCAGATGGCCGAGTTCCTGTTCGTAGTAGCGGTTCAGCACGGTGTCATGGCCTCCGCAGGGAAACTTGGCCGTTGGGCAGCACGTGCGTGGCCAGCCGTATGGGAATGTCCATGTTGTCGATCTCGACCAGGCCGCTGAGCGAGAAGGCCAGCGTCAATACGCCTTCGTGGGTTTCGGTGACTTCCACCAGGGGATTCTTCAGGCGGGGTTCGTAGCGTTGAACCATGCGGGTGATGTCGTCGACGATCTCGCGGGTGGTGCCGGAACTGAACGATCCGGCCAGGTTGGTGAAATCGGGTACGCCGAAATCGAGATCGATGGGTACGCTGCCCTGGCGCGTGTTGAGGATGCGCCGCAGGTGCTCGATGATGGAGTCGATCAGGATTTCCGCCCGCGTCATGTGCGAGCGCCCCCCGCCGGCGCTGAAGCTGGCGATGCGTTCCAGGAGGCGTTGCTCTTGCACGAGTCGGGTGCCGATGGGCGGGCGAGCCGCGGCCGGCTAGTGTCCTGTTCGGTTGGCTTATGGGGCGGGCAAACGGGCACTAGACGCCGGACGGCGGCTCTGGCCGCATTACTTGGGCGCAAGCCACGAGTCTTCGGCTTCGATGCCGTCAGGCACCCAAGTCCATACGATTTTCTCGTAGGTCAGGCCCACGTCTTCCATGTGGCCCAACTGCTTGTTCTCGGGCAGCAGGCAGTTGGGCACCCAGAGCCGGTTGGAGACGAAGACTGCGTTCTTGAGCTCTATGGTGTAGTACTTTTCTTCAGTGCCTTTCGGGCTGATGCGGTAGAACTCGAGCAGCACGTCCGTCATTTGCTCGCCCGAGCACAGCGCCTGGTAGATTTTCGGCGATGATTTGTCGACCTCTTTGGTAAGCGTGATGCCCAAGTGCTGGCGCTTGCCGGTGGGCAGGCCGGTTTGCGGGCTCTTGGGCAGTTCGATGCGATGCTCGATGGCCTGAACCAGAATCTTTCCTTGATGCCCCGACACCTGGCACGAGCCTTCGATTTTTCCTTGGTTGGCACCGGTGAGGGTGAGATAGCACGGCATTGCCATTTTTATTGCTCCTTGCAGTCGAGTTGCGGAATATGCTCAGGCGATGACCTGCCTGAAGGGGTGGGAAATCAGCCTTTGTCGAGTTTGCCGACCAGGGACAGCGTGAACGACGCACCCATGTACTTGAAGTGGGGGCGCACCTTCATGCCGACCCGGTACCAGCCGGGATCGCCTTCGACGTCGGACACCGTGATCTCGGCCTGGCGCAGCGGCCGGCGGCTGCGCACGCCGGAGGACGGATTGTCCATGTCGGCCACGTATTGGCGGATCCAGTTGTTGAGCTCGGTTTCGAGGTCGGTGCGTTCCTTCCAGGTGCCGATGTTCTCGCGCTGGATGACCTTGATGTAATGCGCCAGCCGGCTGACGACGAAGATGTAGGGAAGCTGCGTGCCCAGCTTGTAGTTGAGCTCGGCTTCCTTGCCTTCTTTGCTGTTGCCGTAGAACTTGGGCTTCTGGCACGAATTGGCCGAGAAGAACGCCGCGTTGTCGGTGTTCTTGCGCATGGTCAGGGCGATGAAGCCCTGTTCGGCCAGCTCGTATTCGCGCCGCTCGGAGATCAGCACCTCGGTCGGGATCTTGACCTGGGTCTCGCCCATGGCCTGATAGTTGTAGACGGGCAGGTCGCCGACCGTGCCGCCGCCCTGCGGGCCGATGATATTGGCGCACCAGCGGTACTGCGCGAAGCTGTCCGCCAGGCGGCTGGCGAAGGCCAGCGAGGCATTGCCCCACAGGAAGTTCTGGTTGCCTTCGGAGACGTCTTCGTTGTAGCGGAATTTCTTGGTGGGCACCGTGTCTTCGCCGTACGGCACGCGCAGCAGGAAGTGCGGCAGGGTCAGGCCCACGAAGCGCGAGTCTTCGTTTTGCCGGAAGGCATTCCATTTAATGAACTGCGGGCCTTCGAATACCGCCGCCAGGTCTTTCAGGTTGGGCAGCCCGGAATAGGATTCCAGCCCGAAGAACTGCGGCCCGGCCGAGGCGATGAAGGGCGTGTGCGACATGGCCGCCACGCTGGCGATGGACTGCAGCAGCTTGATGTCCTGGCCGCCGGGGCCGAAGTCGTAGTTGCCTATCATGGTGCCGAAAGGCTGGCCGCCGAACTGGCCGTATTCGGCGGTATATACCGCCTTGTACAGGCCCGAGCGCGTGATGTCCGGCGCGTCTTCGAAGTCGGCCAGCAAGTCGGCCTTGGAGACGTTGAGGATCTCGATCTTGTTGTTCTCGCGGAAGTCGGTGCGGTCGACGAGGAACTTCAGGGAGCGCCACGCCGATTCCAATTTCTGGAAGTCGGGCTGGTGCATGATGGCGTCGACCTGCCGGCACAGCTTGCGGTCGAGCCCGGCGATCATGTCGTCGATCAGGCTCTGGCTGACCTTTTCTTCGGCGCGGCTGGGTTCCAGCAATTCAGCGACGAAGGCTTCCAGGCCCTGGCGGGTCATGGAATAGGCTTCGTCGCCGCGCTTGACGTGCGTGGTTTCGATCAGCTGGTCGATCAGCGATGCGCCGGCCTGTTCGGCCGGGGCGCCTTCCGAGGCCTGGGTTGAGGGGGATTCCTGGCTCATGAGGTGTTACTCCTTCGGCGTGTTGTCCGGTGCTTCCTGGGTGCCGAGTTCGGCCAGCAGCCGCTCGCGCGCCCCTTCGTCGCGTATCAGTTCCTGCAACTTCTTGCGAAACGCGGGCAGGTTGCCCAGCGGCCCCTTCAGGGCTTTCAGCGCGTCGCGCAGTTCGATCAATTGCTTGAGTTCGGGCACCTGCTCGACGATGGCGTCGGGTTCGAAGTCGCGGATGTTCTTGAATTCCAGCTTGACCGCCATGGACTCGTCGGTTTCGCCTTCGGCCAGGCGGTTGGGAACCGCCATGGTCAGATCCAGGCCCTGCCCCTTGAGCACGTCGTTGAAGTTGTCCTTGTCGACCTGTATGGGCTTGCGCTCGTCGACCGGCACGCTGGATTCCTTGAGCGTGAAATCGCCCAGTACCAGTTGTTTGAGGGGAAGTTCTACGTCTTCCTTGGCGTCTCCTGTGGACGGCCGGTAGACGATGTTCACGCGTTCCTTCGGGGCAACAGATCCATCGTTAGCCATGTTGTGTTCTCCTTGGTTTAGGAAGTCGGGGAGGTCTGCGACAACCGCCATGCGGCGTGGCAGTCCAGACCGGCCAGGCGCGCCAGCATCGGCGCGGATGTCTCGCCGGGATCGGTGCCGTAGCGCTGTTCGACGGCCGCCGCCAGTTCCAGGGCCTGCCGGGCCAGGCCCGGTTCCCACAGAGACAGGCGGTAGACGTCGAGTTCTTGGATCAGAGGCGCGAGCAGGGTGCGTACCGCGCCGCTGGTGTCGTAGCTGTAAAGCAGGCTGCATTGGGCCAGCTTGAGGCGGAAGGCATCGCGTGCGCTGGCGGTTTGCCCGGTCGCGGCCTGCAGGGAAGCCAGTGCGGCGTCGAGCTGGCCCGCCGCCGCCGCGGCATTGGCCGTGCCCGCCAGCGTGTCGATGGGGTCGGCGCCGCCCTGGCTGCCCGGCCCCGCGGACGCGGCCAGGGAATCCAGCCAGGCGCGGGTCTCGGCGTCGGCGAAGGGGCGGCCGTCGTTGAATGTGAGCGTCGCCAGCTGCGGCAGGCGGGCAAGGAAGCTCGCGGTCTCGAAGGCCACGACCGCCGCCGCGTCTTGCGCGCCCATGCGTGTCAGTGCGGCATGGCAGATGCGGTTCAGATCCAGCCAGTAGCGTTGGCCGATCAGGCGGGCTTCGACGAAATGCACGATGGCCTGCGGTTCCGTGCCTTGCATGACCTGGGCCAGGCCCGTGACCAGCTGGTCGGGCGGCGCCGGCAGCAGCGTGGCGATGCCGGTGGCAGGAGGGGCGGCGCTGATCGAGGCCCAGGCGCAGATGCGGTTCAGGCGGAACAGCAGAGGCAGGGCCGGGTTTTGTTCCAGGCACCAGTCGATGAGCGGCTGCATGCCGGTGAGCGCGGCGTCTATCGCGTCTGTGGGATCGGCGCCCGAGGCCGGCGCGACGGTGGCCGCCAGTGGCGCCGGTGCCGTGGCGGTTTGTGCAGGCGGTGCAGCGGCTGGCGTGGCGCTTGCGGCGCCGGCCTGAGGCGCGGCCTCTGCGGCAGTCGCCGGCGGGGCGGGCGTGGGTTCTGCTGTGGCAAGCACCGGCAAGGACGCGAGCAGCCGGCGCAAGCCGAAGATGGCGGGCGGATCGGTGTCTTTGGACTGCCAGAATTCATCCAGCGCGTCCCAGTCGGTCAGCAGCGCGCCGTGCGTCTCGGGCGGCACGGCGTCGAATTCGCCTTGCAGGCGCTCATTCAGCTGATCGAGCAGCCACTGGATCTGGTTGCGGCGGCCGCGCAGGCGCGCCGGGGGCGGGAACATGGTGTCCCAGTAGGTGTGTATCAGGTCGTTCAGTATGTGGACGCCGGCCGCGAGCCCGGTCGTACCCTGCAGATGCAGGCCGGCCAGCGTTAGCCATACGGCAGCCGTGAGATCTTTGCCTTCCCGTCCCAGGATTTGCTGCGACGACGCTGCAACAATTCCCCAGTCGACGCCACCTTGGGCATGAATGTCCGTGAGGCGGTCGATCTGGGACTGGGCGGCAGCGTACGTGTCGTTTTCGCGCGGGTCTTCCCCTGCGGGGGATGCCTCGCTGATGGGCTGCGTGCCCAGGTCGGGATCGAGTTGAAGATCTGTCGACAATCTGCCTGTCCCCCCTCCAGGATTAGAGTTATTGGCGGTAAATGGATCTCGGCTTGGGAAGTATCTGGGGAATGTTACTTTCCTTTTATTGTATTTTCGATACTTTTCAAGCTATTGTAGATGAAACAATATGTTATGCCAGTTTTGATAGAATTTGCATGAAAACCCTACAGACTTATTATCCATAAGTGCATGTAAGTGCAAGCAGGGGCGGCGAGCCGCCTGCCGGGCGGTTTTTGGGCCGGGCCGCGTGCAGCCACGAAAAGGACGATCCGCCTGCGCAGGCGGGGTTGCGCCGGCAACTGGGTTTCACGACGATACAAAATGCGTCGAATCTGTGCCTGGCCGGGGGTGCTGGGGATTTTCAGTCTGCCACACTACATACATCTGGTTGCAATATGGCGGGCGGCGCTGGGTGCTTGTTCTGGGACGCCGTGGCGGGCCTGCGCGCAGGCCGTGTCGTTCAGAACGCGATGATGACGATCGAGCCGGCCACTATCAGCAGCCCGCCCAGCGCTAGCGGCCAGCTCAGTTGTTCTCCCAGGAACAGCAGCCCCAGGACGATGGCAATGGCCACGCTGAGCTTGTCCACGGGTGCCACCTTCGACACCGGCCCCAGTTGCAGCGCCCGGTAATAGCACAGCCAGGACAAGCCCGTGGCGATGCCGGACAGGATCAGGAACAGCCAGCTCGATGCCGCGATGCCGGAAGGTTTTTGCCATTCGTGGCGCAGCGACAGTATGCCCGCGATGACGGCCAGAATGACCAGGGTGCGGATGAAGGTGGCCAGGTTCGAGTTCAGCCCCATGACCCCCAGTTTGCCGAATACGGCGGTCAGGGCGGCGAATAACGCGGAACCCAGCGCGTACACCACCCAGCTCGAAGAGAAATTCATACGGCCTCCCGATTCATGTGCCCTTCAGTTGCTGGCGGCAAATTGGCAAATTACCGATATTGCCGGTGTCGCGGAAGGGAGTTGTGCACGCTCCTGGCCCAGCCCGCGTCAAGATTGCCGTGGCGGCCTGAGCGCGGCCTGGTAGCGGGCCACGTAGTCGTCGAAGCTTTCGCTGTCGCTGTTTTCGATGGCGGCCTGTTCCCGCAGCGAGCTTGCCGCCAGCTCGGCGAGCTCGCGCTGGCTGGCCGGATCCAGCTCGCCGTCGCGCAGCGCCTCGCAATGCGTGCGGCTTAGCTGCAGCGTGTATTCATGCAGCGTGGCGCGGCTCTCGCGCAGTTCGCGCAGCAGGCGCGCCGAGGGGGTCTGCTCGCTGTCGGCGAGCTTGGGGTGCTGGGCCCTCAGGGCCTGGCGGTATCGTTCGCCGCCGTACACCGCATCCAGCGTCTCGGCGTAGGGTGCGATGCGATCCAGCAGCTCGGCGCCCCAATCCCGCAGGGCTACCGCCTTGCCCGTGTCGGGATGGCCGTCGGGGCGCGCCAGCTGCAGGCCGGGCTTGCGTCCCTCTTTGACCACGCGCGAGAAATTGTCGCGGCTGTTGCTGCAACTGCCGGTGCCCGAGAAGTGCGGGCTGGGCTCGAACGTGCAGAACAGCAGGAAGGCGTCCAGGAAGCGGCTGGCCTCGTCCGAGATGCCGACGGGGCTGTACGGATCGATGTCCATGCAGCGCACCTCTATGTATTGCACGCCGCGTTCGGCCAGGGCGGTGACGGGGCGTTCGCAGCGCCCGGTGGCGCGCTTGGGGCGGATGCTGGAATAGTATTCGTTCTCGATCTGCAGCACATTGGTATTGAGCTGGATCCACTGGCCGTCGCGATGCGTGCCGATGGCCTGGTAGGCCGGCCAGGGCAGGGTGACCGCCTTGTACATGCGGGCCACGAAGGTCTCGATGTCGTTGTAGCACAGCTGCAGTTCCGACTGGGCCTTGTTCTGGTAGCCCAGGTCGCTCATGCGCAGACTGGTGGCGTGGGGCAGATACAGCGTGTCGGCGTCCATCTGCTCCAGGGGATGGCTGGCGCCGTGCAGAAAACGCGTGGACACTGCCGGCGAGGCGCCGAACAGGTACATGGGCAGCCACGAATAGCGTGTGAAATTGCGGATCGCCGCCATGTAGCCGCGCGAGCGCAGTTGCTCGATAGTGCCGCCGCGCATGGCCGAGCCGCGCCCGGGGGTGCCGCCGGTGGCTTCCAGCAGATCCCAGGCCTGGTCGGGCAGCGAGAAGTTGTAATGCACCCCCGCTATGCACTGCATGGGCTTGCCGTAGCGTTCGGCCAGGCCGCGCCGGTACACGTGCTTGAGCATGCCGGTGTTCGAGGTGCCGTACCAGGCGATGGGTATGTCCGCCGCGTCGGGCAGGTGCGCCGGCATGGACTGGTTCCAGATCAGCTCGGCGTCCAGGTTGCGGGCCACATAGCGGTGCGTATCGAGCAGCTCGCCCAGCAGGCCCTCGACCGTGTGGTGCGTGCCGGTAATCAGTTCCAGCAGGGATTCGGAATAATCGGTGGTGATGCGCGGATTGGTCAGCGCCGAGCCCAGCACGGCTGGGTGCGGGGTGCGCGCCAGGTTTCCTTCGCCGTCGACGCGCAGGCCTTCTTTTTCTATGCCGCGCAGCATGCCTTCGAGCAATTGCGGGGTCTGGCGCAGCGCGGCGAGGCGGGTGGAAGCAGAGGTCATCGCGTAGGTCTCTTTGATGTCAGCCTGCGATTTTACGGGCGTTTACGGTTTTTTGCGGCGCTAGCGGCGACCCGCTTCCAGCCTGCTTCCGCTCGCGTGGCTCGGCGGTACACTGACGCCTGGTATGAATGCCGCTCGGGGGAGAAGTTACGTGTTGAGGCGCTACGCGGCGGTGGCCGCAATGCTGGCCGCTCTGGCCGTTCTGGCGGCCTGTTCGCCGCGCTATAACTGGCGCGAGGCTCCGGTCGCCGCCGGCGCCGTCGTCGCGGCGTTTCCCGACAAGCCCGAAACCCATCGGCGCGTGCTGCCCTATGAAGACGGCAAGGTCGAGTTTTTTCTGACCACTGCGCGGGTGGACGATACCGTGTTTGCCGTGGGCTATGCGCCCTGGCCGGACGCACTGCGCGATGATGCCGCGGCGCAGGCCGCCTTCGGCCGGGCCGTGCTGTCTTCCCTGTACCGCAATCTGGACGTCGCGCCCCCCGCGCAACTGCCCGAGTTCGGCCAGCGTTTTGCCATCAGCGGCCGGTCGCCCAAAGGGGCGGCCCGCATGGAGGCTAGGCTTTGGCTGCTGCCCGATGGCCTGGTAGAGGGCCTTGTAACCGCTGCTGCGTCCTCGTATCCGCAGCATGAGGCGGATGAGTTTTTTCGGGCGCTGGCTCGACGGTGAGCCAGCCGGCCTGCAGGGCCGCGGTGATGGCCGCCTGGCGCCCGTGCACCTGCAATTTGCGGCAGGCATTGTGGATGTGGAAATTGGCGGTACGTTCGGCAATTCCCAGAATCGCGCCTATTTCCCAGCTGGTCTTGCCGATCGCGGCCCAGCTCAGGCAGTCGAGTTCTCTGTCGGTTAGAGGATTCATACTAACG
The DNA here is from genome assembly GCF_002209565.1 of Candidimonas nitroreducens. Lineage (GTDB taxonomy): Bacteria > Pseudomonadota > Gammaproteobacteria > Burkholderiales > Burkholderiaceae_B > Candidimonas > Candidimonas nitroreducens. Next base: position 176,302 of record NZ_NJIH01000007.1, on the reverse strand, counting down.
TACTCCCGTGCAGAAGCTCTTATTATCACTATTGTTATAAATAGGCTCTTGTTATCACTACAACTTTTAAATTAATGTATCAAGTTTTATCGGCCGGGTAAAACGCAGAGGGACAAAAGCGTGTGGCGGCCTGGGTGGATGGTGATAAAATGAGCATTCGATTCGGCGCCGATTTGCCTGATCCGCTTGCGGGCGCCTCATAAATCCAGCTAAAGAGGTCCGTATGGCCGTCATTACTGCTGCAGTCGCGACCGACGTCGCGCAAGTTCCCGTAGCCGCCGCACAGGGCGGCGTCCCGCCCGGTTCCGTCGGGTACGTTTCCCCCACTTATATTTCCTTCGACGACCCGCTCACGCTGGTCAGCGGCCAGGTGCTGCCTTCGTACGAGCTGGCGGTGGAAACTTATGGGGAACTGAACGAGGCACGCAACAACGCCGTGCTGGTGTGCCACGCGCTCAATGCTTCCCACCACGTGGCCGGCATGTCGCGCGAAAACCCCAAAGATGTCGGCTGGTGGGACAACATGGTCGGCCCGGGCAAGGCGCTGGATACCGACAGGTTTTTCGTGATCGGGGTCAACAATATCGGTTCCTGCTTCGGCTCCACCGGGCCGGCCAGCATCCGTCCCGATACGGGCCAGCCCTGGGGCTCGTCCTTTCCGGTGCTCACCATAGAAGACTGGGTGCACGCCCAGGTGCGGCTGGCCGATCATTTCGGCATCGAGAGATTCGCCGCCGTGATGGGCGGGTCGCTGGGCGGCATGCAAGCATTGAGTTGGGCCATCACCTATCCCGCCCGCGTCGGACACTGCATCGTGATCGCCAGCACGCCGCGCCTGTCGGCGCAGAACATCGGCTTCAATGAAGTGGCGCGCCGCTCGATTATTTCCGATCCGGATTTTCATGGCGGCGATTACCTGGCCCACAATACGGTGCCGCGGCGCGGGCTGGCCCTGGCGCGCATGCTGGGCCACATCACCTACCTGTCCGACGACGTCATGGCGGCAAAGTTCGGCCGCACCCAGCGCGCGCCGGCCGAAGATGGCGACTTCCATTACGGCTACGACGTCGAGTTCGAGGTCGAGTCCTATTTGCGCTACCAGGGCGAGAAGTTTTCGGACTATTTCGACGCCAACACCTATCTGCTGATCACGCGCGCGCTGGACTATTTCGACCCGGCGCGCCAGGCGGGCGGCGACCTGGCCCGCGCCCTGGCGCAAGTCCAGGCCGATTTCCTGCTGGTCTCCTTCAGCACCGACTGGCGCTTCCCGCCCGAGCGCTCGCACGAGATCGTGCAGGCGCTGCTCAAGAACAACCGGCCGGTGACCTATGCCGAGATCGACGCGCCGCACGGCCACGACGCCTTCCTGCTGGAAGATCCGCGCTATCACGCGGTGGTGCAGGGCTATTACGATCGCATCGCGTATAAGCTCGGGCTTTCCGAACGCCGCCGTACCCACGGAGTGCTGGCATGACGCTGCGTAGCGACAAGCAGGATGCCTCATCCCGCCCCGACAATCGTTCTACGGCAGCGGCTCCTCCGGGCCGGCCCGGCAGCAAGAAATCCACGACACGCACGGGTGCGCTGCGCCCGGATCTGGTGCGCATCGCCAGCTGGATAAAGCCGCAAAGCCGGGTGCTGGATCTGGGCTGCGGCGACGGCGGGCTGCTGGCCTACCTGCGCGACCACAAATCGGTGGTGGGCGCGGGCGTCGAGCTCGACGACGAGCACGTCATCGCCTCGGTGCGCCGCGGCGTGTCGGTCATCCAGCAGAACCTCGAGAACGGGCTGGCGCTGTTCGGCGACCAGCAGTTCGATACGGTGGTGCTGTCCCAGACCCTGCAGTCCATGCGCCACACCGAGCACATACTGCGCGAGATGGCGCGTGTGGCGCGCTCGGGCGTAGTGTCCTTCCCCAATTTCGGATACTGGCCGCACGGCTGGTCGATCCTGTCCGGCCGCATGCCGGTCACGGGCGAAATGCCCTACCAGTGGTACGACACCCCCAACATCCATTTGTGCACCCTGCGCGACTTCGAAGGCCTGGCCCGCTCGCTCGGGCTGCGCATCACCGACCTGGCCACCTTCAACGTGAACCGCGAGGTGAAATTCCTGGCCAGCTGGCGCAGCACGCTTGCGGTGTACCGGTTCGAATCGCCGCGCGCCGCAGGCTGATACCTACATACCTATCCGGGAGAACATCGTCAGCGCGTCCAACGTCTATACCAGCCCCCGCGTCGTGCCGCTGCTGGTGCTGGGGTTTGCGAGCGGACTGCCCCTGGCGCTGACCAGCGGCACACTGCAGGCCTGGGCGACGGTGTCCAAGGTGTCGCTGCAGGACATCGGTTTCCTGACGCTGATCGGCTCGGCCTACACGCTCAAATTCCTGTGGGCGCCTTTCGTCGACCGCTACGCGCCGCCTTTTCTGGGGCGGCGCCGCGGCTGGATCTTCCTGATGCAGATACTGCTGGCGCTGGCCATCGCCGCCATGGGGCTGTTCTCGCCGGCGGGCCATCTGGGCGCGCTGGCGGCTTTAGCGGTGGGGGTGGCATTCCTGTCCGCCACCCAGGACATCGCCTTCGACGCCTACAGCACCGACGTGCTGCGCAAGCCCGAAATGGCGGCCGGCGCCGCCGTCAAGGTGCTGGGCTATCGCATCGCCATGATTGTCTCCGGCGGCCTGGCGCTGATCCTGGCGGATAAATGGCTGGGCTGGGGCCACACTTACTTCGCGATGGGCCTGCTGATGGCCTTGTGCGCGTTCGTCACGCTGATCTCCCCCGAACCCGAATCGCCGGGCCGGCCCCCGCGCAACCTGGGCTTGGCGGTGATCGAGCCGCTGGCGGAATTCTTTTCGCGCCGCGGCGCCATGACCGTGCTGCTGCTGATCGTGCTGTACAAGCTGGGCGATGCCTTCGCCGGGGCGCTGTCCACCACTTTCCTGCTGCGCGGCGCCGGCTTCAGCGTGTCCGAGGTGGGTACCGTCAACAAGGTGTTCGGGCTGGCCGCCACCATCGTGGGCGCCTTGCTGGGCGGCTCCCTCATGGCGCGCATGGGCCTGTACCGGTCGCTGATGCTGTTCGGCATATTGCAGGCGGTGTCGAATTTCGGCTACTGGGTGCTGGCGGTCACGCCGCCGCATCTGTATTCCATGGCGCTGGTGGTGGCGGTGGAAAACCTTTGCGGCGGCCTGGGCACGGCGGCCTTCGTGGCGCTGCTGATGGCGCTGTGCAAGCACGAATTCTCTGCGACCCAGTTCGCGCTGCTGTCGGCCTTGTCGGCAGTGGGCCGCACCTATTTGGCGGGCCCGCTTACGCCGCCGCTGGTCGAGCACCTGGGCTGGCCGACGTTTTTCATGGCGACCGTGCTGATCGCCTTGCCCGGGCTGCTGCTGCTGTGGTGGCGCCGCGCCGAGATCCGCGCGCTGGAAGGGCCGGGCTAAGCTGGCGTTCGGAGCCGGAGCCGGAGCTAGGGCGTTTGGGGCTCATGTGTTACACCCGCCGCGCCTTTAAAGGCGCGGCGGGCAAGGCTTCAGCGCCCGCGCCCGATTCGTTTTGTTTCTTCATTCCCCAAGACGCCCAGAGGCAAGACCCATAAAGTCCTTCTGCGAGAGCCACTGGCGCGATCGCGAGAAAATCTGGCACAAGGAGTTTGCATGAGCAATCCCGCACCCTACCAACACTACAAGTCGCTGACGCTGGCGCGCCACGAGCACGGCGTGCTCGAGATTGTCATGGGCGCTTCCCAAAGCGCCAACAAGAAGCTGTCCACCGCCGATCACAATATGCATCGCGAACTGTCGACCATCTGGGCCGACATCGACCGCGACCCCGAGACCCGCGTGGCGATCATCCGCGGCGAGGGCAAGGGTTTTTCCGCCGGCGGCGACCTCGGCCTGGTGCAGGACATGGCCGATGACTTCAATGTGCGCACGCGCGTTTGGCGCGAGGCGCGCGACCTGGTCTACGGCGTGATCAACTGCTCCAAGCCGGTGGTCTCGGCCATGCACGGCCCCGCGGTCGGCGCCGGGCTGGTGGCCGGACTGTTGGCCGATGTATCGATCGCCGCCCGCAATGCGCGCATCATCGACGGCCATACCCGGCTCGGGGTGGCCGCGGGCGACCATGCCGCGATCATCTGGCCTTTGTTGTGCGGCATGGCCAGGGCCAAGTATTACCTGCTGCTGTGCGAGGCTGTCTCGGGCGAAGAGGCCGAGCGTATCGGCCTGGTGTCGCTGACGGTGGACGAGGCCGACTTGCTGCCCAAGGCCTTTGAAGTGGCCGGGCGTCTGGCGCAAGGCTCGCAGAGCGCCATACGCTGGACCAAATATGCGCTGAACAACTGGCTGCGCATGGCGGGTCCCAGTTTCGACACCTCGCTGGCGCTGGAATTCATGGGCTTTGCCGGGCCCGATGTGCGCGAGGGCATCGCCTCGCTGCGCGAACGGCGCGCCCCGGGCTTCGATCCCGGCTCGCCTTTCTAGCTTTTTTTGCTTGCTTGCGCTTGCCGAAATGCGCTAAATAGCGCTGCGGGAATGGCCGAAGGAACGCGTGGCGGCGTTCAAATGCGGCGGCATTCATCCCAGGCTGCCGACGCCGTGCGCCATCAATGAGGCGCACAGTATCAGCAGCGCCACCCCCGCCAATTCCAGCCGCAAGGTGGCGCGCAGCGCGGCCTGTGTCTTCGCTTCGACCCGCGGCGCGGCGCCCGCCTTGACGGCGCGGTGCCAGGCCAGGAACTTGAGTGTGGGGTAGATGGATAGCAGCCCGACCAGCAGGAACAGGGCCAGCTTTGCCAGGAATGCCGCGTTGAAGAAATAATAGGCGGCACCCTTCTCGAAATAGAACACCCGCAGCAGTCCCGCCGCCGCGACCAGTGTCGCCGCGGCGCCATAGACCGCGTCGGCGACCCGCAAGCGGCGCACGACGGGCGGGGAAATCTCCTGGCTCAGCAGTACCAGCTGCGCCGTCAGCGCGCCCACCAGGGCGAATGCGGCGATGAAATGCAGGAACGCAAACAAAGAGCTCATGGCAGATCCATCCTTGTGCGGGGGCATGTATGAGAACCGCGTATCTGTGTGCCGGCTATCGCAAGCAGCGCTTGCGCCGCACATATGTGTACGCTGTACACTAAGTTTGATGAAAATGTAGCACATATAATGGACGGCGTACACATTGGCCCGATGCCAGCGATGGCCCGGGCCATACGGAATTCATTCCACTGCTAAATCAATCGTGCACTTGCTAGCCGGAGTCCGGATGCCAGGCAGAAAAAAAACCGCGGAACCGCCGCCGCCACGCGGCACCTATCGTCACGGAGACTTGAGGCGCGCGCTGCTCGATGCGGGCATTGCTCTGGCGCGGGCCGCTGGGCCCGATGCCGTGGTGCTGCGCGAGGCGACGCGCCGCGCGGGGGTGGTGCCCAATGCGGCCTATCGGCATTTTGCCAGCCGCGAAGATCTGTTCCAGGCCGTCCGTGCGGCTGCCTTGGCCGAGCTGGCCGTCGCCATGGAGCGCGAGATTGCCCGGATTCCCGCCGGCCTGCCGGCAGTCGAGGCGGCGCGCGCGCGGCTGCGCGCGGTCGGACAGGGCTATCTGAAATTCGCGCGCGCCGAGCCGGGCCTGTTCCACACGGCGTTTTCCGGCCCCGAAGAAGTAGAGGGCGATACCGATCCGGCCAAGGCCGGGCGCAGCGGCATGAATCCCTTTCAACTGCTGAGTTCGGCCCTGGATGAGCTGTCGGCTTGCGGGGCGCTACCCGCTGCGCGCCGCCCGGGGGCCGAATACCTGGCCTGGTCGGCGGTTCATGGACTGGCGCTGCTGGTGGCCGACGGCCCCTTGCGCAATGTCACGGCCGCGCAAAGAAATGCCATCGCCGAGCGGCTGCTGGACATGGTGGAGAAGGGAATCTAGCAGCAATACTTTTCACTTGATAAGTTGAATATGCTCGGCGAGGATATCTGATGGCTGGCGTTGTGCTCTACGTAAATGGCGCGCCGTGGTCTTGGTTCGTTGCGGCTCGGTGCGCGCCGGAACTTGGTCTGGGACAGTCTGTCTGATGTCCGAGTTGGTCATCTCATCGGAGTTGAGTCTCGGGTCTCGGAGCGGCGTAACGTTGATACCAAGCGATCTCGATAGATGTTGTTGTGGCTTGGTTCTCGTTTGACGCATACACGAAGATCGCGCTTGGCCCACAGCTCATCGAGTTGCAGAACCGCGACGCCTCGTTCCGTCCCAATCAGTGCCGACTTGGCGATGATCCCGATTCCCGCGCCAGATGAAACCAAACGCGTAATTGCACCGTAGCTGGTGACTTGGATTCGTATGTCGAGAGACCTTCCGAGCCGCTGGGAGTGTTCAGTAAGAAAGGTATGTAAGGCTGCACCCGATTGCAGGCTGATAAAGGGGCAGCCAATGCATTCGGCGAATTCAATACGCTCACGCCTGCTCAGATCGTGCTGAGACGGCACCAGGACGACAAGTTCATCTTCACGGTAAGGTAAAAATTCCAGATCCGGATGCATTGTGTGCATGGCGACAACCCCCACGTCAGCACGGCCTTGCGCGACGGCGCTGACGATTTCGTGACTGGTTCTCTCCTCCAAAGCAATCCGGACGTTCGGGAAGCGTTCAAAAAATATGGCCAGGTCGTCAGGGAGGTATGAGTTAATTGCGTTTGTGTTGGCAAAGAGTATGACGTGGCCAGTAAGACCTTGCGAAAACGGAAGCATGTCTGTGTGCATCTGCTCGATTTGTGCAACGCATAAACGAGCATGCTCGACTAGTACCGACCCTGCTGCAGTCGGATAAACGCCGCGATGATCCCGCGTCAGTAGTGCGGCGCCTACATCTTCTTCCAATCGTTTTATACGCAAGCTCACCGCCGTCGGGGACAGATGGCAGCGGCGGGCACCAAGCGTTACCGTTCCAGACTCTACGACAGATAAAAACACCGCCAAGTCCGTGAAGTCATACCGTCGGATATTTAAATGCGGGAGTTCTCTATTCATGCTGCCTCGCATCACATGCTGTAGAGCATGCAACGCTGTTCTAACATTAGATTATCGTAGATTGTACTAGCCCGTTGTAGAGTATCCAGTCGGCATGGCGCTGCTGTCTCCACAGAGTTTAAGGCTTTTGCCAAAAGCAAAAGCCGGCGTTGCGAATGGCCAATATTCGATCTTCGCTGGGCAACATACAATGAAATGCTTATTTTTTGCGGCCTCACGATCGAGCGTGTAATTAGCTTCTCTGGCGGGTGCAATGCATCACGATATTCAATCGACACCTACACCAAAACCCTTGGCTGGCCTGTTGGTCGTCTCCATTGAACAAGCTCTGGCAGCGCCTTTGTGCAGCGGGAGGTTAGCCGAGATGGGGGCCCGTGTCATCAAAGTGGAGCGCGCAGAAGGTGATTTTGCGCGGGGATACGATGGCGCCGTCCACGGGATGTCTTCCTATTTTTTGTGGACTAATCGAGGAAAGGAATCTCTAGTTCTGGATTTCAAGAAAGACGAAGATGCTGAGTTGTTGCGACGTATCCTCGGAAAGGCTGATATTTTCATACAAAATTTGGCACCGGACGCTCTGACACGTGCGGGATTCGGCAGTAAATCATTAAGAGAAAAATACCCGAGGCTGATTACGTGTGACATTAGCGGGTATGGCTCTGACGGTGAGGTAAGCAGACTTAAGGCATACGATCTGCTGGTTCAATGCGAAAGCGGCCTAGCGGGAATCAGTGGGGCTCCTGAAGCCTGTGGCCGCATCGGTGTTTCCATCTGCGACATTGGGGCTGGCATGAACGCAATAATCGGTGTGTTGTCAGCGCTGGCCCTGCGTTCAAGCACGGGTAAAGGGACAGGGATTTCAGTGTCCCTGTTCGACGCGGCGGCTGATTGGATGACTATTCCATATTTGCATCATGTCTACAGTTCAAGTGCCCCGACACGCCAAGGTCTTAAACATCCGTCCATTGCTCCATACGGAGCTTTCAAGACGAGAGACGGGCATGATCTCGTGATAAGCATACAGAATGAGCGAGAGTGGCGCTCCTTCTGCGGTACATTCCTAGGTGATGTCGGGGTGGCTTCAGATGCCCGTTTTAGTTCAAACAACGCCCGTGTCAAGAACCGCGAGGCGCTAGATCTAATGATTGCAAGCCGCTTTCTGCTCTTGGCTACCGAGCATGTTCTCGCCCTTCTTGAACAGGCGGGAACAGCTTATGGGCGGGTTCGTACGGTGGCGGAGTTCGCAGAGCATCCAGCGCTCAGAACGTGGCCGATGCAAGCGGGATTACGTTCAATCGAACTCATCGCCCCGCCAGTACGCGCGGAATGGGATCAGTTCGAATTCGATGCTGTGCCTGATCTAGGCCAGCATAGCGCCGCGATACGCGAAGAGTTTCTGTAGCCTTTTAGGGCCCCATCGACCGTGGCTAAAATGGACATAGCGCATCTTCAACGTTGGATTGGCAGGCAGGTCGCTGACGAAGACGTCATTGGGTTGCGGCAAGCGTTACTAATGGCCGCGACTGTCAACGTTGATACAGAAAAAATCACGTGTGCCGGTGTATTACCGCCGCTTTGGCATTGGCTTTATTTTCTCGAAGGCGCGCCCGCAGCGGAACTGGGGCCGGATGGCCATGCTTCCCGAGGTGGCTTTCTCCCTCCCGTTCCTCTTCGGAACCGCATGTGGGCGGGTGGTCGTGTAAATTTCCTACGCCCCTTACCGTTCGGCTCTACGGCGCGCAAAGAATCTAGAATTCTCGACGTATGTCACAAGACAGGTCGAGCTGGCGATTTGATTTTTGTAACCGTGGAACACCGCGTTTCGGTGTGCAACGAGCTTTACATTCGGGAGGAGCACGATATTGTCTACCGGAATGCAGGGCCGATCCGTCAGTTCGCATCAACTGCGAAGCCCCTTCGAGAGGGAAACTATCAACGATCGGTGCAGTTTGATTCTGTAATGCTTTTTCGATACTCGGCATTGACGTTTAATGGCCATCGCATTCACTACGACGGCGATTATTGTCGCAACGAAGAAGGATATTCGAGCCAGGTCATCCATGGCCCATTGAATGCTACTTTGCTGGCCGGATTCGCCGAAGCGCTGACGGGCAGGCCGTTGTGCCAATTTGATTATCGGGGCCATGCGCCTGCTACGCTCGGTGACAGTTTGATAATGCATGCGGATTTGGACGGCGGCGGTCTGCGGCTGTCCTCCCGTTTTGCTGACGGAAGGACATGCATGAGTGCTTGGGCCAATTGAAAAGGTGGAACGTCTGGAGACATCAATGTCGGAGGAAAAATCTCCCCGTTTGTTCAGCCCGTTGAAGCTGCGGTCGGTCGAGCTGAGGAACAGAGTTGTTGTATCGCCGATGTGCCAGTACATGTCCGTCGACGGAGCGCCAACCGATTGGCATCTGGTGCATTTGGGCAAGTTTGCCATTGGGGGGGCGGGGCTAGTATTCGGAGAAGAAACGGCCATTGAACCTGCTGGTCGCAAGACATACGATTGCGCCGGTTTATGGGCGGATCGGCATGTCAGGGCATATCGTCGGATTAATGATTTCTTGAAAGAACATGGAGCAACACCAGGGATCCAGCTTGGGCATTCTGGATTTCGCGGCTCGTGCCACGGTGCATTGCGGAATTGGGAAGCGCTCACGCCGGAGAATACGACATCCGAATGCCCGCCGTGGACAGTAATTGGGCCGAGTGTGCCGCGTGGAGCCAAGCCGTGGCCAAAGATCAGAGAGATGGATCGCGACAATATCGCGGCCAACCTGAAGCGATGGCGTGAGGCGACATTGCGTTCTGTGGATGCCGGATTTCAGGTTCTCGAGATTCATGGTGCGCATGGTTACCTGATCCATGAGTTCCTTTCGCCAATCACGAATCATAGAACAGACGCCTATGGAGGAGATCTGTATGGGCGGATGCGTTTTGCACTCGAAGTTACTGAAGTTGTTCGTGAGGCATGGCCGCTCGAATTGCCACTATTTTTCCGGGTGTCGGCAGTCGACGGGAAAGGGGGGGTCTGGAATATTGAAGATACCGTTGCCCTGGCCCACGAATTGAAAATTCGAGGAGTCGATGTCATCGACTGCTCCTCCGGAGGAGTAAGCGGATCCACAGATATGCCAATCGTGCCACGCGTACCGGGCTACCATGTCGATTATGCACGTGAAGTGAAGCATCGCTGTAGTGTTGCGACAATGGCTGTAGGGCTTATCACCGACGCCCTTCAGGCGGAGGATATCCTGCGAGCGCAAAGTGCTGATCTCATCGCACTGGCGCGCGAATTGATGTGGAACCCGCATTGGGCCAGCCACGCCGCCAAGTCGCTGGGATTATCAGATCCATTTTCGGTATTGCCGGAAAGCTACGGATTTCGGCTGCGGCGGCGTGAAGCCGAAGCTCAAATGCCCTGGAATCAAGTGTCGTCAAAAAGGAGACAACAATGAAACACGCAGTCTCGATTGCATGCCTGGTTATCGCTGCCTGTGGCCTAACTGCTACGGCGCAGGCTGTTCAATATCCGAAACAACCGATCAAGATAATCGTTCCGTTCTCTCCGGGCGGGGGCGCCGATCTACCAGCTCGACTTATTGCTCAGAAGATAACTGAAGACTGGGGTCAGCCGGTAGTGGTCGAGAACCGGCCTGGCGCTACCGGTGCGATTGCCGAAAACTATGTGGCGAAATCTGCCCCGGATGGCTACACAATCTTGCTTGGAACACCGAGTAGCCACACCATTGGGCCGCAACTCATCAAAAACTTGCCTTATGACCCCCTGCGTGACCTGCGAACAATTATGTTGTTCGGATGGGTGCCTAACATGCTTATCGTCAATCCGAGCCTCCCGGTAAAAACGGTTGACGAACTGATTGCGTATGCTAAAAGCAGGCCCGGCAAGCTCAACTACTCATCTTCTGGCGTAGGCAGTTCCTCGCAGATTCACGCGGAGTATTTTTCCCGTGAGTCTGGAATCAAACTTACACACATTCCCTATCTCGGAGTCAGCCCTGCGTTTACCGCAGTGGTCAGCAATCAGGTGCAGTTGACATTTTCCCCCGCCGCGTTAGTTATCCCTCAGTTGAAGTCGGGTCGAATTCGTGCGCTGACCTCGCCCCCAAGTGGTGCCGTTCTTAGTGGGCTCGGCGCGTTCCCGTCGGAACCCAGCCCACCCAACTATCAATCCGCTGCCTGGCTCGCGTTCTTCGCGCCGGAAAAAACGCCTGATGCGATTGTGAATAAGTTCCAGGCCGAGGTTGCTCGAATTCTGCAGGCTCGTGAGGTCAAGGACAAATTTGCTTCGATGTACATCGTCCCGGTCACAACGTCGGTGGGGGACTCCGAAAAAATCGTGAAGCGCACCTACGAGAAGGATCGGAAGATACTACAGGAACTCGGGATACACCCGTCTTGACAAGATTATGACCTTTGTAGGCGCGAAGGGTGTGCGATTTTTCTTGAATACGTCGACTGTGAAGCACTGGCTGGCATTCGCGTGCTTCGTGCCTTTTAATCATCCTAGCCCCTGGAAATCGTTTCGTAAGTTGCGAGGTAATAATAAAAATCAAGGGAGCGGCCGGGGGCTTCTCTTGTAGGATGGGCAGGCCCTCAGCCTCATTACGAAATTCAGTCTTTGCCGCTCAGCTCCTGCCACATGGAAAGCGTTAGCCTCGAGCCGTTTACGATTTACAAATGAGTTCTTTGCCAGAACTCGATGGCCTTGAATCCATCGTCTCTCTAGAATGAGTCTGCATACACAGAAAAGTGGAGGACGAGATAAGTGGACATTTACAACATAGATAAAGGCTGGCCCGCTTTAGCGGGCGCTGCCGCGCTCATGCTTGGTGTCATGACAATGCAGACGGCAATCGCCGAGACGTTTCCCGATCGCCCCATTCGGCTCATCCTGCCGTTCAGTGCGGGCGGTAGTACGGATACGATTGGCAGAATCATTGCACAGGGGCTGTCGAAAGAATTGGGTGTTTCAGTCATACCGGAGAATCGACCAGGCGCTGGCGGGACTATCGGTGTTAGCTATGTCGCGCATTCAAAGAATGATGGGTATACCCTGCTTATGGGTACGGGCGCCAGTGTGGTGAATGCAAAGTATTTTTACAAGGGGTTAAGCTACAACGCCGAGACCTCGTTTGCGCCTATCTCTACGGCGGCTCTGGCGCCGAGCGTACTGCTCGTCAACAACTCGATCCCCGCACACACGCTGCAGGAATTCATTGCCTTGGGTCGCAAGCCGGGAAGCAACTTGTCGTTCTCTTCGACGGGAATCGGATCCAGCCAATTCCTGTATGGACTGGTTTTTGAGGAGCTCTCAGGCATAAAAGCCCTGCATGTCCCCTATAAAGGTGGTGGCGCGGCTGCTCTAGACTTGGTGGCTGGCCGAGTTTCTTTCGAAATCGACACTAGTTTGTCCGCACTGAACAGCTTGCAAACAGGCAAGGTGCGTGCTCTAGCCGTAACTTCCGCTCAGCGGATTGCCGTGTTGCCAAATGTTCCGTCAATTACTGAGACGTACAAGAATTTTCCGACGTTTGGCTGGTACGGTGTACTCGCACCAGTTGGAACGCCGGAGCCTATTATTCACAAAGTTAATGCTGCGATGATCAAATTCCTCAAATCGCCCGAGACTGTCAAGTCGATGGAGAATTTGGGTTTGAGCCTCATTCCGAGCTCCCCGCAGGAATTTGCTCAGCGGATCCGCGACGACGACAAACACTACGGCGGTATAGCTGCTAAGTACCACCTCAAACCGCAATAAATCTATGACAATTCTTCGTGAAATGGCAGGGTGGTCAGCCGCCTACCACAATGATAATTCTGCCGCTTCTAGTCTCGCTAAGGCGGCGATAGAGGATGCGGTCGCATGCATGATTGCTGGGGCTGGCGACTTGGCTGCTGCTCAAGTGCGGGCTAGCGCTTCTTCCGGTTCTGTTGGGGCTGCGTTGATACTCGGAGGTGGACGTACCAGTCCTCATCTGGCCGCACTTGCCAATGGTACGGCAGCGCATGCGTTAGATTTCGATGATGTGCTTATCGGTGCATCCAATCACGCTGGGGCCGTTCTTGCTTCAACATTGCTCGCACTTGGCGATGCTCATAAGTGTGCTGGCAAAGACATGGTTGATGCTTTCGTTGTAGGTATCCATTTGTGTTCGGTGATAGCAAAAGCGATCATGCCAGGCCATTACCTACGCGGTTGGCACACCACCTCGACATTAGGCTGTATCGGGGCTGCTGCTGCCGGCGCGCGCATGCTCGATTGTAGCGAGGATGAGATTGCGCAAGCTATGGCAATCGCTGTAAGTATGGCGGGTGGAACCAAGGTGCAGTTTGGCACCCCGATGAAACCTCTACATGCGGGTTTGGCTGCGCAGAGTGCCGTCCAGTCAATAGAGTTGGCCCGGGCCGGCTTATACGGCAGTGCGGGAGTAATGGAAGGCAAGCTAGGCTTTTCGGAGCTGTTTTGCCATCCTGACCATCCGGCTGATTGGAAGGCTGCCGCGCATTTTCTCACTTCGGATCAGACCGGCATAGAATCGCCTGGGCTACTTTTCAAGCGCTACCCGTGTTGCGGATCCAATAGCCGAGTGCTAGACATAGTTCTAGATCTTCAGAAGAAAGAGCAATTTGAAGCCGATGAGGTTGCTGCTGTGGTGGCACGCGTCTCTGACGTCAATACTCAGAATCTGATGTACGACGCGCCGCGGGATGAGCTGCAAGGCCGTTTTTCGCTACAGTACGCGGTTGCAGTAGCTCTATACACCAAAGGCGTGACGCTCAAGGACTTCGTACCTGGCTCTGTCGATCGACCACAGATTCGAGCTTTGTTGAGTTTGACGCAAATGATCAGCTTCGGCAAGCCATTTGATGATGGCGATCCGCCCCGGACTAGGCCGCACACGGTAGAAATTAGATTAAAAGACGGCCGCACTTTCGCAGGTGAGTGTGCGGATCCAGTCGGCACGGTGAACAATCCATTTACTGAGCAGATCCGACACCGAAAATTCTTCGATTGCTCCAGTTGGGTCATGAATCAGGATCGTATCGATAGAGTGCGATCATTGATTGGACGATTGGATACTCTTGCGGAAATCTCTATGCTTACCCGCGAACTGGAGTTTCACGTCAAGGGGGATCGAGGAGAAAGGTTTCTGCGGCCTCCAACGGTTTCGGCGATCTAATGGCGGCATGTTGTCACGTGCGGTGCCAAGGGCCGTGGGTCATCGAGCAGGGGGAAATATGGAAATGATGCAGTTTCTGATGCCGCCAGGTGTTGAGCGGGTCGTTCGCAATCGGCCGATGACCGATGTTGTTGCAGATCTGCTCGATCGCTACGGCTACCAGCGTGTATTCATCATCAGCTCCAAGACTCTGAATCGGAAGACCGATGCTGTGGTAAAGCTACGGCGTGCGATCGGAGAACGGTTCGTCGGAATGACGGACGAAGTTGGAGAGCATTCGCCGATTGGCAATGTTCTGGCGTGTGCCCGTAATCTGCAGGATCTTCGTGCCGATGTCATTATTTCCGTCGGCGGTGGCTCGGTAATAGATTTTGCGAAATTCATCCAGCTTTGCATTTCCGAAGACGCCTATACCAAAGAGGAATTGTTGCGTTTTCAATGGATTGTGTCTTCCGATGGCATGGAAGGAATTAACCCGGCGAAATCGGCGCCTGCGATCAGACATATCGCTGTTCCTACTACGCTGGCTGCGGCGGAATGGACGCCTGGGGGGACGCCGGTGGATGAATCCACGCGCCAGAAGGCTAGATTGCGTGCGAACATGGGTACTCCTCAGGCCATCATCTATGATCCAGCATTGCTGAAATTGACGCCGGCGCGACTGTTATATTCGACGGCGATCCGTGGTCTGGATCACGCGATTAATTCTTATGTGTCAATTCATCCTCATCCGTTCGTTGATCTGATTTCTTTGGAGGCGATACGACTTTATTTCGAAAACCTGCCATGTATGGTTGACTCGCCGGATGATGTGGAACCCATTGCTAATTGCCAGATGGCCACCTGGTATACGGGAATGGGGCAGATGACCATGGCACCGCTACATGGATTCAGCCATTACATGACTCATGTCCTCGCTCCCTACGCGGGTGTGGGGCACAGTGAAACCGCTGCTGTGTTGATGTTGGCTCAGGCGAAATGGTTCGAAGAGATAGGTGTACCGCGCCATCGCGACATCCAGGAGGTGATCGGGGTGAGAGAGAGGCGCCTGTCGGACGCGATATATGAACTGCTTAAGAAGCTAAACCTGCCGACAACCTTAGGGGACTTGCACATCACTGCACAACAAGTGGAGGCTGTCGTACCGCTGGCGATGGCCCATCCGTTGTTGACGCGATTCAACGCCCGTCCGATACGAACCGAAGCGGATATCCGCGCACTGATGGATTTAGCAAAGTAGTCTGATGCGGTGTTTTTCCAGAAAGCCGAGCTCGAGTTCGCCGGTCAGAGGTAGGTGTTCGGTAAGGGGGAGAGTGCTTCGAACTGCCTTGTGGATGCGGCATATTTCTTTTATCCAGCTTTGTTTCGTCACGAATAGCCGTCGCGCGTCTATGGAAGCTTCAGTCCCCGCACTAGTGGCGCAATTTGCGTGCGCAAAATCCGTGCGGTGCCGCCAGTGATGGTAAACATGCGGGAATTCCATGCCTGTCCTTCTGTGGGGAAGACTCTTCCGTAGCCGGAAGATCCGCGCAATTGCAACGCATTGTTTGTGATATTGATAGCTGACTCGATGGCGAAGCCCTACGCTTGCCCTGCCATGGATATATGCGGAAAGTCAAATGTCTCGTCTGTTACGTCCTTCGTGGCATGATGCAGCGTATTGCGGGCAGCGCTCAATTGGTATTGTCGAATTTATTTTTGCGGCAGGATACTAGCCAGATTAGTCTGGCGGGCCTTCCCGCGCCACGTCGTTCATGAAGTCGGCGCCGCGCAGGGGCGAGGCCTGTTCCAGCCACCTGGGGTAGGTGCGACGGAAGTCGGCGGCGATCTGTTCCAGGGGCATGTCGTCGAAGGCGCCGCGTTGCCGGATGTATTCCATGTGCCGGTTGCCGGCCCGGTCGTAGGGGTGGTAG
Organism: Candidimonas nitroreducens; assembly: GCF_002209565.1. GTDB lineage: Bacteria > Pseudomonadota > Gammaproteobacteria > Burkholderiales > Burkholderiaceae_B > Candidimonas > Candidimonas nitroreducens. Next base: position 160,172 of record NZ_NJIH01000007.1, on the reverse strand, counting down.
ATGGAATCCTGTGTACCGTCGAATTCCAGCGGCAGCAGGCCGAAGCGCTCGCACAGTTCGATGTTGAAGGCCGGCGTGGCCTTGCGCCAGGCGCCGTCGAGCTGGATGTCGGTGTAGCCGTGCCAGATGAAGACATCGCCGTCCATGGTCCGGCGCATGCGCTCGGTGCTCATGTGGTTGCGCACGTCGGCATAGCCGACCCGGGCCGGTATGCCGGCGGCCCGGCATGCTGCGGCCAGCAGCGCGGCCTTGGGCACGCACCAGCCATAGCCCTGCGCCAGCACCGAGCTGGCGCGCATGCCGGCCGGCGACAGGTCGAGGCGGTAGGGGTCGTAGCGGAAACCGTCGCGCACCGCGTAGTACAGCGCCACCGCGGTGTCCTTGGTGTTGTCGCGCAGATGGCGGCGCGCAAAAGCCTGCACGTCGGGATGATCGCTGTCGATCAGGGCGGTGGGCGAAAGGGTGGGATTCTGCATGACAAAGCTCGTGTAGCCGGCAGGCCCGGCCATAGTAGAAAATGCGTCGAAAATGAATCGCAAGATCCATCATACTGGAACAGGCTACCGGCCACCCTTGGCGGGGCGCCTCTTGACCCGGGATCCACTTGTTCTTATTGAGCGGGCTAGCGCTTTTGCACTGTTACGCTGTGGGATCTTCGGGTTCCATAATCTTCTGTCTGGCTGATCCATGGGCCGGGTACGACACTAGGCCGCCGTTGCGTCGCACCGGCGAATGCGCGCCGGCACGCCGGCCATGGCGGATTGGGCCCGCCCGGTGTCGTAGCGGGCCTGGCCGCGCAGCCAGTAGCCGTGGGACAAGCCAAGATAGCGGCGCGGGCGCGGGCGCGGGTCGGTATCGGCACTTGTTGCGCGCTTCCCGTGCGCGATTTCCCCCGGGGTGGATGGGGGGCAGCTCTCGCATGACAGGCTCCTTTTCATACGAGTTTGCACGGGCGTCGGCGCATTCACAGCGCCGCGTCGTAGTCGATGGTCAGGGGCGCGTGGTCGCTGAAGCGCTCGTCCTTGTAGATGGACGCGGCGCTTGCGCGGGCGGCGATGCCTGGGGTGGCGACGTGGTAGTCGATGCGCCACCCGACATTCTTGGCCCAGGCCTGGCCGCGGTTGCTCCACCAGGTGTAGGCCTCGCCGGTGGTGTCGGGGTGCAGCTTGCGGTAGACGTCGACCCAGCCCATGTCGCCCAGCACCTTGCTGAGCCAGGCGCGTTCTTCGGGCAGGAAGCCGCTGTTCTTCATATTGCCCTTCCAGTTCTTCAGGTCGATTTCCTGGTGGGCGATGTTCCAGTCGCCGCAGACGATGAATTCGCGGCCCGACTTGCGGTGTTCCTGCATGAGGCCGTCGAGCCAGGGGGCGAAATGATCCAGGAAGCGGTATTTGGCCTGCTGGCGTTCGTCGCCGCTGGATCCGGAGGGCAGGTAGGCGCTGATTACACTTACGTCTTTCCAGTCGGCGCGGATGATGCGGCCCTCGCCGTCGAATTCCTGGTTCTGCATGCCGTCGACGAGCGTCTCGGCCGGCTGGGCCATGTACAGCCCGACGCCGCTGTAGCCTTTTTTCTGCGCGTGGTTGAAGTGGCCCGTGTAGCCTGCTGGATGCAACAGCTCGTCGCTGAGGTCGTCGGCGTGGATCTTGATTTCCTGCAGGCACACTACATCCGCGCCTTGGGCCGCGAGCCAGGTGGGCAGGCCTTTGCGGAAGGCCGAGCGGATGCCGTTGACATTGAGCGAGACGATGCGCATGGTGCTGGTTCCTTGTCTATGTTGTAGGTGTGGGCGAGGTCGGGCCGCATCCGTGGGCTCGGGCGCGGCAGGCCCTACTGCCGCCGTGAGGCGCGTGCTCTCGAAGAGGCCGCGTGCTTCGCGCCGGGCTGGACGGCTGCGTTCATACGCCGTATCGGTCGCGGTAGGCGGCAACCGCGCCGCGGTGCTTGGCCAGTTGCGGGTCGCCTTCCAGCACGGCCATGATGTCGGCAAGCGAGGCGATGCTGACCACCGGCATGTTGTAGGTGGCGCTTACGTCCTGCACGGCCGAATGGGCCGACAGGGCGTCGTCGGCGCCGGCGCGCTCCATGCGATCCAGGGCGATCAGTACGGCAGCGGGCTGGGCCCCCGCATGGCGGATGATGTCGACCGACTCGCGCACCGAGGTGCCGGCGGTGATGACGTCGTCGATGATCACCACGCGGCCGGCCAGCGGCGCACCCACCAGAGAGCCACCTTCGCCGTGATCCTTGGCCTCTTTGCGGTTGTAGGCGTAGGGCACGTCGCGGCCGGCGCGGGCGGGATGATTGGCCAGCGCGATGGCGGTCGCCGCCGCCAGCGGTATGCCCTTGTAGGCCGGCCCGAACAGCATGTCGAATTCCAGGCCCGAGTCCACCAGCGCCTGGGCATAGAAGGCGGCCAGGCGTCCCATCGACAGGCCGGTGTTGAACAGGCCTGCATTGAAGAAATACGGGCTCAGGCGCCCCGACTTGACCTTGAACTGCCCGAAGCGCAGCACCCCTTGCTGCAGGGAGTAGCGGACGAATTCATTGCGGTTCTGGGCGGAGTCTGTCATGGTGTGTCGGTAGTGGAGGCAGGTGGAGTCGCGTCTTCGGACAAAAGCGGTAAAACAAAAGAGACAAAAGAGACAAAAGCGTCATTATGGAGGATTCCGGCCCTTCCCGGCGCAAGCCCGGCGGAGGCGGGCGCCATCGACGCGCCGCGGCGGGCCTGGATGCCTGCCATGGCCGTGAACGCGCCATCGCTGCGCGGCGCTGGGCCGGGGTCTAGCCGGTCGCGCTGTCCTCGAGCATGGCGCGGCATTCGGGCTCGGCCAGGAAGTCGATGAAGCTGCGCACCTTGGGCGTCAGGTACTGGCGGCTGATGTAAGTGGCGTACAGTTCCTGCGGCGCCTGGCTGTATTGCGGCAGCACGCGCAGCAGCGCGCCGCTGCGCAGATCCGCGTCGACCAGCCACGAGGGCAGGAAGCCGATGCCGGCGCCGGCCCGCACCGCCTGGTACGAGAAGGTGGTGTCGTCCGAGCGCATCAGCGGCGCCAGGCGGATCAGCGCCTTGCCTTTGGGGCCGTCGAGCTCGAAGCCTTCGGCCGGCAGGTAATTGGGCAGGATGCCGCCGTAGGCGGCCAAGTCGGCCGGCGCGGCCGGAACCCCGTGCGGCGCCAGGTAGGCGGGGGCGGCGACCAGGTAGAAGGGCACCCGGCAGATGCGCCGCACGATCAGGTGTGCGGAAGGGTCGCGCGTGACGCGCAGGGCCAGGTCATAGCCCTCGGCCGCCAGATCGGCCTTGCGGTTGGAGAAGTGCAGGTCGGGCACGACCCCCGGATAGCGCTGTTTGTAGGCGGCCATGACCCGCACCACGCGTGGATGGGCGAACCACACCGGCGCGGTGATGCGCAGCACGCCCTGGGGCGCCTCGACGCTGCGGCCTATGGCCACTTCGGCCAGCGACAGCGTTTCCAGCGCGGCCCTGCACTGCTCGTAATACAGCGCGCCGGCCTCGGTCAGGCTGACGCGCCGGCTGCTGCGGTTCAGCAGCCGCACGCCCAGGTATTTTTCCAGATGCGCTACATGTTTGCTGGCCATGGGCGCCGACAGCGCCAGGCGCCGGGCGGCCGACACGAAACTGCCGCCGGCGGCGATTTCGCAGAAGACTTTGAGGCTGAGCAGTGTGTCCATGCTGTAGCGATCATTTCTTGTAAGGAAATGAATCGATAATAATTGATGTATATATTTCTTGGTAGGATTTCAATAAACTTTACTTCATAGAAAGTACGGAACAAGTGGCCTGGAGCCTGGCGTGCCTTGTCGCGGGCCTGGCTGTCGGGCCGCTTGTCCGGTGTTGCCTGTACCTGTGCCAGGTTCCGGAATCGGCCGGAAGCCTGCCTGGGCGAGCCGGGCATGGTGCCCGCTTGCATTTCTCTCCCCCCTTCAGGAGGAAGTTCCATGACATCCGACGCTAATTGCCAACTTTGGGCCGCTCGCGCGCAGGCGCTGCTGCGCATCGTCGCCGGCTACGTATTCCTGCTGCACGGCTGCTCGAAGCTGTTCCATGTGCCGCACGTGGCCTATTTCGACAATCTGCAGCTGTTTTCCTTGATGGGCCTGGCTGGCGTCATCGAAGTGGTGGCCGGCATATTGCTGATTCTGGGCCTGTTCACGCGGATTGCCGCCTTCATCGCTTCCGGTGAAATGGCCTTCGCTTATTTCATGGGCCACGTCGGCGGCGGCGGCCATGCCTTGCTGCCCATACTCAATGGCGGCGAGGCCGCGGTGCTGTACTGCTTCATATTCCTGTTCCTGGCTGCGGCCGGCGGCGGGGCATGGAGCCTGGACGCCGCGCGCAGGAAGGCCTAGGCGGGAGTATTCAAATGAACATGCCGGTTTATTTCATTTCGCATGGCGGCGGCCCCTGGCCGTACATGCCCGAGGCGCAGCAGGGCTATGCGCGCTTGGCGGCGTCGCTGCGTGAATTGCCGGCCCAGCTGCCGGCCACGCCCAGCGCCGTGCTGATGGTCTCGGCGCACTGGGAAGTCCGTGGCGGCTTCGGCATCCAGTCCAACCCGCGGCCGCCCATGCTGTACGACTATTACGGCTTTCCGGCGCATACCTACCAGATCCAGTATCCGGCGCCGGGCTCTCCGGCACTGGCCGCACGCGTGCAGCAATTGCTGAACCAGGCGGGGCTGGAAAACGGTCTGGATGCCCAGCGCGGCTTCGATCACGGCGCCTTCGTCCCCATGGCGGTAATGTACCCCAAGGCCGATGTGCCCATGGTGCAGCTGTCCATCGACGCCGGCTACGACCCGGCGCGGCATATCGCGCTGGGCCGCGCCCTGGCGCCGCTGCGCGACGAGGGCGTGCTGATCCTGGGCAGCGGCCTGAGCTATCACAACCTGCGCGGCCTGGGCGAGCCGGGCCGCGTGCCTTCGGCGCGCTTCGACGCCTGGCTGCAGGATGTGGTGGTGAACGGCCCGCCGGCGCAGCGCGCCGAGCGTTTGCTGGACTGGCAGCAGGCGCCCTCGGCGCGCATGGCGCATCCGCGCGAAGACCACCTGATCCCCCTGATGGTGGCCGCCGTCGCGGCCGGCGAAGAGCCGGCCACCTGTGTGTATCACGAAGACAACGCCTTTGGCGCCATCACGGCGTCGAGCTTCCGCTTCGGCGGGTAGCGGCGGAAGAAGGCTCCCTGCTTTCCGAAGCATGCGCCGTGTCGGCGCGTGCTCGAGGCGGGGCAACAGGTGCACGGGCCATGGCCGGCCACGTGGCGGCGCCCGCCCGCATCGCGGGCCGGGCGCCGGTTCGCGCCTACCCTATGACCAGGGTAAGGGTGCCGGGGCTCTTTGGTCGAAAGCGGGCCGGGCTTTCGGGTAATGCGCGGGCAATTCAGGCAATTCCTCAGCCCAGCTTCTGCTTCAGCAGCTCGTTGACCTGCTGCGGGTTGGCCTTGCCCTTGGCCGCCTTCATGATCTGGCCGACCAGTGAATTGAAGGCCTTCTGCTTGCCGGCGCGGTATTCCTCGACCACGGCGGGGTGGGCCGCCAGCACCTCGTCTATCATCGCGCCGATCGCACCGCTGTCGCTGATCTGGCGCAGGCCCCGAGCCTCGATGATGGCGTCGGGGTCGCCCTGCTGCTCGCCGGCCCACATGGCGGCAAACACCTCGCGGGCGATCTTGTTCGAGATCGTGCCGTCGATGATGCGGCCGATCAGCGTCGCCAGCCGCGCCGGTGCCACCGGGCAGTCGGCCACGCCGATTTCGTCGCGGTGCAGGGCCGCGGCCACTTCGCCCATGATCCAGTTGGCGGCCAGCTTGGCCTGACCCGCGGGCAGGCCGCCGGCGGCTGCTTCGAAGTAGGACGCGGTGGCGCGATCCATCGTCAATTGGGCGGCGTCGTAGCCGCTCAGGCCGAAATCTTTTTCGAAACGCGCGCGCATGTGCGCCGGCAGTTCCGGCATGGCCGCGCGCACTTGTTCGATCCAGTCGGCGCCTATGACCAGCGGCGGCAGATCGGGGTCGGGGAAATAGCGGTAATCGTGCGCATCTTCCTTGCTGCGCATGCTGCGGGTTTCGTCGCGCTCGGAGTCGTACAGGCGTGTTTCCTGGCGCACCGTGCCGCCGTCCTCGATGAGCTCGATCTGGCGCCGCACCTCGTACTGGATGGCGCGCTCGAGGAAGCGGAAGGAATTCAGGTTCTTGATTTCGCTGCGCGTGCCGAATTCCGCCTGGCCCTTGGGGCGCACCGAAACATTGGCATCGACCCGGAACGAGCCTTCCTGCATGTTGCCGTCGCAGATGCCCAGCCACATCACCAGGCCGTGCAGTGTGCGGGCATAGGCTACGGCTTCGGCGGCCGAGCGCATTTCGGGTTCCGAGACGATTTCCAGCAGCGGCGTGCCGGCGCGGTTCAGATCCACGCCGCTGGACGATTCGCCGTGCGGGCCCGTGTAGCCCTGGTGCAGCAGCTTGCCGGCGTCCTCTTCGAGGTGGGCGCGGGTGATGTTGATGGTTTTTTCCTGCTCGCCCACGAAAAAGCTCAGCGTGCCGCCCTGCACCACCGGGATCTCGTACTGGCTGATCTGGTAGTTCTTGGGCAGGTCGGGGTAGAAATAATTCTTGCGGGCGAATATCGAGCGCGGCGCGATTTTTGCGCCTATCGCCAGGCCGAGGCGGATCGCGCGATCCACCGCGTCGTGGTTCATGACCGGCAGGCTGCCGGGCAGCGCCATGTCGACCTCATTGGCCTGGGTATTGGGCGGCGCGCCGAAACGCGTGCTGCTGCCCGAGAATATTTTCGATGCGGTGGAAAGCTGCGTATGCGTTTCCAGCCCGATGACGATTTCCCATTCCATCATTGCGCTTCCGGTTTGCGTTGATGCCAGTCGGTGGTCTGCTGGTAGCAGTCGGCGATTGCCAGCAGCCGGCCTTCGCTGAAGTAGTCGCCGATGATCTGCAGTCCGACCGGCAGCCGGCCTTGCGGGCCGCCGAAGCCGCAGGGCACGGACATCGCCGGCAGGCCCGCCAGGCTGACGCCCAGCGTGTACACGTCGGCCAGCCAGTCGGCCGTGGGGTCGTCGCGGTTGACGCCCAGGGGCTTGGCCACGGCGGGCGTGACCGGCCCCATGATCACGTCGCAATGCTGCGCGTAGGCCTGCTGGAAGTCGTCGACGATCATGCGCCGCACCTTTTGCGCCTGCAGGTAGTAGGCGTCGTAGTAGCCGTGCGACAGCACATAGGTGCCGACCATGATGCGGCGCAGGACTTCGGGGCCGAAGCCCTCGCTGCGCGAACGGCTGACCATTTCGGCCAGGTCGCGGTATTGCGCGGCGCGGTGGCCGTAGCGCACCCCGTCGTAGCGCGACAGGTTGCTGGAAGCCTCGGCCGGAGCGATGACGTAGTACGCCGGAATCGACAAACTGGTGCGCGGCAGCGAGACGGCCACGCGGGCGGCGCCCAGCGATTCGAAGTGCTGCAGCGCCGCCTCGATGGCGCGGGCCACATCGTCGGCCAGCCCGGCATTGAAAAACTCCGTCGGCACCCCTATGCGCAGGCCTTGCAGCGGCTTGGCGCCGGCGGCGGCCTGCGCGGCGCGGGCCGCATCGAAGCCGGCGCGTACGCGGCCCGGCTGGTTGGGCGCGCCGTCGCAATGTTCGAGGCTGGTGGAATCGCGCGGGTCGAAGCCGCTGATGACGTCGAGCAATTCCAGCAGGTCGCGGGCATGGCGGGCGATGGGGCCGGCCTGATCCAGGCTGGAGCCGAAGGCCACCATGCCGAAGCGCGACACGGTGCCGTAGGTGGGCTTGATGCCGCTGACGCCGCACAGCGCGGCGGGCTGGCGCACCGAGCCGCCCGTGTCGGTGCCGGTGGCGGCCGCGGCTAGGCCTGCGGCAACCGCCGCGGCCGAGCCGCCCGAAGAGCCGCCGGGCACGCAGCCGGGATCCCAGGGATTGCGCACCGGCCCGTAGGCCGAATTCTCGTTGCCCGAGCCCATGGCGAATTCGTCGCAGTTCAGCTTGCCCAGGGAAACGGCGCCGGCCTGCGCCAGCCGCTGCACCACGGTGGCGTCGAAGGGACTGGTGTAGTGCTCGAGCATGCGGCTGGCCGCGGTGGTGCGCCAGCCACGCGTGACGAAGACATCTTTGTGCGCGATGGGTATGCCCGCCAGCGGCCCGGCATTGCCGGCGGCCAATGCCGCGTCGGCTGCACGGGCCTGGGCGCGCGTCAGTTCGGGGTCAATGTGCAGGAAGGCGTTCAGGGAACTGGCCTGGGCAGCCGACAGCGCGCTGTCGGCCAGTTCCAGGGCGCTGACTTCCTTGGCGCGCAAGGCCGCGCGCAGGGCTTCGATACTGTCGTAGCGGGTGTGCAGGGCGGAAGTGTCGGACATGTGTTACTCGATGACGGTCGGTACCAGGAACAGGCCTTCGGATGCGGCGGGCGAGTTCGACATGAGTTCCTGGCGCTGTTCCAGTGTGTGCGTGGGCGCAGCGGCGTCGCTGCGCAGCCGCAGCGCGATTTCCTGGTGCGCCGACAAGGGGTGAGCCATGGGCTCGATGCCTTGCGTGTCGACGGCCTGCAGCTGCTGGATCAGGGCGAAGATGCCGTTCAGTTCGGACAGCGCGCGTTGCGCCGCGTCGGGCGTGAGTTCGAGGCGCGCCAGCTGCGCGATGCGCGCGACGTCTTGGTGGTCGATGGCCATGGGAATTCCGGTGTCGGAGCAAGCGGCGAGCCCGGCCGGGAGATGGCCGGGAAGGGGCTTGCGGAGCCTGGCCCAAAGGAGCCTGTTACAAAGCTTAACGGGCTCTCCGCGGGCTTAACAAAGCCAAATTATAAGTTATCATTATCGGTTTAATCCCCAGTGGTCTTTGCGGCAAAAGTTTTGCTGGTTGCCGGTGTGCTGCGGCGATTCGTTTTCCCCGTCTTTTTTGCCTACCCGGGCTTGTGGCGCCGGGGCGCACGAATCCGATGGAAATCGTCTGCGCCAGGCTGCTTGCCGCCGTGCGGCCTCGTGCTGCGTCGTGTTTCTGGGCTGCCCTTGCGTGCCGTGCATCGCGGCGTCGACAGCGGGCTCATCTTCAAATTTAGACTTGGCTGAGTGTCCATGTTCGGATTCCTACGTAGTTATTTTTCCAGCGATATGGCGATCGACCTCGGCACCGCCAACACGCTGATTTATGTCCGGGGCAAGGGAATTGTGCTGGACGAGCCCTCCGTGGTGGCCATACGCCACGACGGCAGTGCCAACGGCAAGAAAATCATCCAGGCGGTAGGCCAGGAAGCCAAGCAGATGCTGGGCCGGGTGCCCGGCAACATCGAGGCCATCCGCCCCATGAAAGACGGCGTCATCGCCGACTTCACCGTTACCGAGCAGATGCTCAAGCAGTTCATCCGCATGGTGCATCCGCGCAGCATGTTTGCGCCCAGCCCGCGCATCATCGTCTGCGTGCCTTGCGGTTCCACACAGGTCGAACGCCGCGCCATCCGCGAATCGGCGCTGGGCGCCGGCGCCAGCCAGGTCTTCCTCATCGAAGAGCCCATGGCGGCGGCCATCGGCGCGGGCCTGGCGGTGTCCGACGCCAGCGGCTCGATGGTGGTCGATATCGGCGGCGGCACCACCGAGGTTGCCATCATCTCGCTGGGCGGCATGGTGTACAAAGGCTCGGTGCGCGTCGGCGGCGACAAGTTCGACGAAGCCATCATCAACTACATCCGCCGCAACTACGGCATGCTGATCGGCGAGCCCACGGCCGAACTGATCAAGAAAGAAGTGGGCTCGGCCTTTCCGGGTTCCGAGATCCGCGAAATCGAGGTCAAGGGCCGCAACTTGTCCGAGGGCGTGCCGCGCGGCTTCACGGTGTCTTCCAACGAGATCCTCGAGTCGCTCACCGACCCGCTGAACCAGATCGTGTCGGCGGTCAAGACCGCGCTCGAGCAGACTCCGCCGGAACTCGGCGCCGACATTACCGACAAAGGTATTTCACTGACCGGCGGCGGCGCGCTGCTGCGCGACCTCGACCGCCTGCTGCAGGAAGAAACCGGCCTGCCGGTGGTAGTGGCCGAAGACCCGCTCACCTGCGTGGTGCGGGGATGTGGCGAGGCGCTCGAACATCTCGAACGCCTGGGTACGGTGTTCATTTACGATTAAGGCGTTTTCATTAAAAATGGAATAATCCTCATTCCATTTGGTGTAAACAGCCCCTCGAACCTGTACTCTGAAGTCTGAACAAAACGTTCCGGTAGCATGTACAGGTTCCGATTCTGTTCCAGTTCGGACTCCTCAGCGTAAGCCGAGCGGGTTGAGGCGCGAATACAACTGTCATGCAAGAAAATCGGACGATCAGGCTGTTCAGGCACGGACCGACTGCCGAATTCCGGCTGGTCGTGCTGGTCATCCTGTCCCTGTCGCTGCTGGTGGTCGATGCCCGCTGGCGCGTGCTCGATCCGGCCCGGCAGGCGATCTCCGTGGTGTTGTACCCGTTCCAGCGGCTGGTGCTGGCGCCGCGCGACCTGGTCGAGAATTTCAATAACTGGATGGATGCGGCCACGGTGGCCCGCGCCGAAAAAGAAGCCCTGCAGAAGCAGCGCATAGAGCTTGCGCAGATCGCGACGCACGCGGCCCAGCTTTCGGCCGAGAACGAACAGTTGCGGCGCCTGCTCAAGGTGGCCGACACGGTCTCGCAGCCTTCGGTGGCGGTAGAGGTCATGTACGAACCGCCGAATGCGTTCGTCCATCACCTGATCTTCAACAAGGGCACTTCCGACGGCATACGCGCCGGCATGCCGGTCATCGACGAGGGCGGCGTGGTCGGCCAGATCGTCCGGGTCACGCCCTTTACGTCCGAGGCTGCGCTGCTGACCGACGACACCGTGTCCATACCGGTGCAGGTGCTGCGCAACGGCTTGCGCCTGATCGCCTTCGGCGGCAACGTCTCGGGCCGGGTCGAGGTGCGCTACCTGACGGCCAACGCCGACATCCATGCCGGCGATACGCTGGTCACCAGCGGCATAGGCGGGCTGTTCCCGGCCGGCCTGTCGGTGGCGAAGATAGAAAAGGTCGAACGCGATTCGGCCACGGGCTTTGCCCGCGCGCTGGCCACGCCCTTGTCGCATCCGGAACGCTATCGGCATTTCCTGGTGCTGCGCGTGGACGTTTCGCGCATGCCGTCGCCCACATCCGACCCGGAGGCTCAAGCCCATGGTTCGCAGCCCGCACAGTGAATCCACGCGCCGGCCGAGCGGCGCCTCGCCCCTGAGCGCCCTGCAGCCCATAGATGCTTCGCCGTTCAGGCAGCCGGCGCATCCGTTGTTCGTGTGGAGTACGGTGCTGCTGGCGTGGCTGATTTCGTTTCTGCCCTGGCGCGACTGGCTGGCCGCGCCCGACATATTGCTGCTGGTCATTGCTTTTTGGTGCCTCAACGAGCCGCAGCGGGTTTCCATGTTCACCGCCTTCATCTTCGGCCTGTCCATGGACGTGCAGGACGCCGGCCTGCTGGGCGAGAAAGCGCTGGCGTATACACTGGTGGCCTATGGCGCCGTGGCCCTGGCGCGCCGGCTGCATCGCTTCGGCGCGGTGATACAGGCCATTCACCTGCTGCCTGTATTCGTGTTTTCGGCCATGGCCACGCACCTGATCCACGCCTGGCTGGCAGGCGAATGGGGCGGCTGGCAGTGGTTGTGGTCGGCGCTGTTCACGGCGGTGCTGTGGCCGGTGGCCGACATCCTGCTGCACATGCCGCAGCGCCGTCTGGATGAAACCGACCACCGCGGCGCGGTTTAGGGCTCGCTGGCCCCGGTCTTTATGTTCGAATTCAAGAAAACATCGCACCGCCAGAAACGGCGCATCGTGCTGCGCATCTGGGTCGCCGGGGCCTTTGCGCTGCTGTGCTTCGGCGGCCTGCTGGCGCGTCTCTGGTACCTGCAGGTCGACCGCTACGAAGGCCTGGCCGAGCGCGCCGACCAGAACCGCATCGCGGTGGTGCCCATTCCGCCGCGGCGCGGTGAAATCGTCGATCGCAACGGCGTGGTGCTGGCGCGCAACTACCGCGACTACACGCTCGAGGTGGTTCCCGCCCGGGTCGAGCACATGAACAAGATGCTCGATGCCTTGTCGCGCCTGGTGACCCTGACGCCCCTGGATCGCAGGCGCTTTCATCAGCGCCTTGCCCAGAACGGCCGCTACGCCCACGTGCTGTTGCGCAACAACCTGAACGACACCGAGGCCTCGTGGTTCGCGGCCCATGCCTATGAGTTCCCCGGGGTGGAGCTGCGCGCCCGCTGGGTGCGCGAATATCCGCAGCACGAGACCGCCGCTCACGTGCTGGGTTTCGTCGGCCGCATTTCCGAGTCCGACGAGGCCAAACTGGAAGACGAGGGCCGCGCCGGCAACTACCGCGGCACCAACGTGATCGGCAAGAAGGGCATAGAAAAAACCTGGGAGGACGCGCTGCACGGGCATACGGGCATCGAAGAGGTCGAGGTCACGGCCACCGGGCGTCCGGTGCGGGTGCTGCGCCGGGTCGATCCGGTGCCCGGGGCCAATCTGGTGCTGTCGCTGGACATAGGCCTGCAGAAAGTGGCCGAGAAACTTTTCGAGGGCAAGCGCGGGGCGCTGGTGGCCATCGACCCCAAGACGGGCGATGTATTGGCCTTTGTCTCCTCGCCCTCGTTCGACCCTAATCTTTTCGTCGACGGCATCGACGTGGAAAACTGGCGCAAGCTGAACGATTCGCCCGATCACCCCCTGATCAACCGGCCCCTGTACGGCACCTATCCGATCGGTTCGACCTACAAGCCTTTCGTGGCGCTGGCCGCGCTGCAGCTGCACAAGCGCAGCGCCACCGAACGCATTCCCGACCCCGGCTATTTCGAGTTCGCGGGGCAGAAATACCGCAACGCCGGCGGCGCCGCCTATGGCCCCACCGACATGCATCACGCCCTGGTGGTGTCTTCCGATACGTATTTCTTTTCCCTGGGGCCGGAACTCGGCGTGGACGCGCTGCATGACTTCACCAAGCAGTTCGGCTTCGGCCAGCTTACCGGCATCGACCTGGACGGCGAACGGCGCGGCGTGCTGCCTTCCACCGCCTGGAAGCGCCACGCCTACAAGAAGCCTTCGCAGCAGCACTGGTACACGGGCGAAAGCATCTCGGTGGCGGTGGGCCAGGGCTACAACTCGTTCACCCTGCTGCAGCTGGCGCAGGCCACCGCCGTGCTGGCCAACGACGGCGTGTACATGAAGCCGCACCTGGTGAGCCTGGTCGAAAACCCCATGACGGGCCACGTCAAGCGCACGGTCACCAAGCCTTCATACACCATCCCCCTGAAGCCCGAGAACCTCAAGGTGGTCAAGGACGCGCTGGTCGACGTGGTGCGCCGCGGCACCGCACGCAAGGCCTTCGTCGGCGCGCCCTACCAGGCGGCGGGCAAGACCGGCACGGCCCAGGTGTACAGCCTGCGCGGCCGCTATCACAACAAGAATGTGCCGGAGCGGCTGCGCGACCATGCGCTGTTCATGGCGTATGCGCCGGCCGACGATCCGCGCATTGCCTTGGCGCTGATCGTCGAGAACGGCGGCTGGGGAGCTACCGTGGCCGCGCCGATCGCGCGCCAGGTATTCGACTACTGGCTGTCGCCCGATCGCACGGAAAACGAAAACCGGGTCGCCATGCCCGTCGACCTGGTCGACAATCTGCCTCCCAAGGTGCGCGAGGCGGTGACCGAGACTCGCGCGGCCGCCGCACCCCAGTCCGATGCCGGCGTCTCGGAAGAGTCGCCCGACGCCGTCGTGCCGCCCGAAGACCAGCCCGAGGACGAGCAGGACGACAAGGATCCCCTGGCGCCGCTGCGTCCGCACGGCGTGGCCGCGCCGGCCGCGGCCCTGGGCGAACACCGTGAACCGGAGCGGCAATGAAACGTATCGTCGACGCAATCGTCAAGGCATTGACCGTATTCGACTGGCCCTTGCTGGCCATACTGGTGCTGTTGATGCTGCTGGGCATGACGATCATGCATTCGGCGGTGGGGGGCACCGACCTGCGCTTCTCCGACCAGTTGCGCAATTTCATGATCGCGTTCTTCGCGATGTGGGCGGCGGCCCTGTTGTCGCCGCCCAAGCTGATGAAGCTTGCCGTGCCTTTCTATATTCTGGGTGTCGCCCTGCTGCTCGGGGTGGAGTTCGCCGGCGAGACCAGCAAGGGCGCGACGCGCTGGCTGAACCTGGGCTTCGGCCGCATCCAGCCCTCGGAAATGATGAAGATTGCCGTGCCGCTGATGCTGGCCTGGTACTTCCATGAACACCAGGGCAAGCTGCGCATACTGGACTTCGTCGTCGCCGGCGTACTGCTGGCCATCCCGTTCGGCCTGATCGCCAAGCAGCCCGATCTGGGAACCGCGATGCTGGTGTTCGCGGCCGGCTTCTGCGTCATGTACTTTGGCGGGCTGTCCTTCAAGCTATTGATTCCCCTGGTGCTGCTGGGAGCAGTGGCGCTCGGGTCGCTGGTGTACTACGAGCCCACGATCTGCCAGCCCGGCGTCGACTGGGTGGTGCTGCATGAATACCAGAAACACCGGGTGTGCACCTTGCTGGATCCCAGCTCCGATCCGCTGGGCAAGGGTTTTCACACCATACAGTCGATGATCGCGGTCGGCTCGGGCGGCGTGTACGGCAAGGGCTATATGCAGGGCACGCAGTCGCATCTCGACTTCATCCCCGAGCGCACCACCGATTTCATCTTCGCGGTGTACGCCGAGGAATTCGGCCTGTATGGCGGCATCATGCTGCTGGCGTTGTACACGCTGCTGATCGCGCGCGGGCTGTCGATCGCACTCAAGGCCCGCACCCAGTTCGGGCGCCTGATGGCCGGCTCCATGGCCATGATGTTCTTTGTTTATGTGTTCGTGAACATCGGCATGGTAAGCGGCATTCTGCCCGTGGTGGGTGTGCCGCTGCCTTTCATGAGCTATGGCGGCACGGCGCTTAGCACGCTGGGCATTGCCTGCGGCATCTTGATGAGCATCAACCGCTATCGGCCCGAATCGGAGTAGGGCCTGTTCACACTAAAAGCGGCTCCCCTTTTAGTGTGAACAGGCCCTGATACGTCTACAGCAGGCCGCCGACCGTCTACAGCAGGCCGTCGGTCGGATACAGGCCGCACAGCAGCTTCCTGACGGGGGCCGGCAGCGCCGTGTCGGCCAGTGCCGCCACGGGTGTCCAGGCCTGCCCCGGCGCAGGCTGCCGCAGCCGCGGCGCTGCGCCGCGCAGCAGCCAGGGCTCGATGTGCAGCTTGAAGTGCGTGAACGTATGCGACAGCGCCGCCATGCGCTGTGCCGGGCCGGGGTCGGTTCCCTGGCTGCGGCAGGCCGCACGCATGGCCTGGGCGTCGTCGTATTGAGGCAGGCACCACAGGCCGCCCCAGATGCCCGAAGATGGCCGCTGTTCCAGCAGCACGCAGCCGTCCTGCTCCAGGATCAGCATCGCGCACTGCCTTTCTTCAGCCTGCTTGCGCGGCTTGGGCGCGGGCAATTCATGTTGCTTGGCATTGATGCGGGCGTAGCAGCCGCCGGCCAGCGGGCATAGCGTACAGGCCGGCTTGCCGCGCGTGCAGCAGCCTGCGCCCAGGTCCATCAGCCCCTGTGTGTAGGCGCCCATGTCCAGGCTGGCGTCCGCCGCGTCGAGCATGGCCTGTGCGGTGTCCCACAGTTGCAGTTCCACCGCGCGCGCGGCCGGGTTGCCGTAGATCCCGAAGTAGCGGGTGAAAACGCGCTTGACGTTGCCGTCCATGATGGGGGCGCGCTCGCCATACGCGAAGGCGGCGATGGCCGCCGCGGTGGAACGGCCTATGCCGGGCAGTTGCGCGATGTCCTCGGCGCGGCGCGGGAATGCGCCGCCCAGGCGCTCGCAGATCTCGCGCGCGCAGCGGTGCAGGTTGCGTGCGCGGGCGTAGTAGCCCAGTCCGGCCCAGTAGGGCATGACTTCGTCCTGCGAGGCCGCGGCCAGCGTGCGCAGGTCGGGAAAGCGGGCGAGGAAGCGCAGGTAGTAGTCCACCACGGTGGCGACCTGGGTCTGCTGCAGCATGATTTCCGACAGCCAGATGCGGTAGGGATCGCGTGTGCCCTGCCAGGGCAGGCCATGGCGGCCGCTGGCCCGTTGCCAGCGCACGACGGTCTCGGCAAAGCCGGCGGCGGGCGCCGCGTCTGTGGACGACATCAGAAGCGCGTGCTGCGGGTGACCGACCAGCGTGCCGACAGTGCGCCGAGTATGGCCACCACGACGATGGCCAGGCCCAGGCTGGGCGTATCAGGCAGGCGCAGCGCGAAGCTGGCGCCGTAGCTGCGGGCCAGGTGGGCCAGGGCGTTGTTCAGGGGGATGAGCGCCAGCGCCGAGAACAGCACCGCGAGCAGGCTGGCGACGATGCCCGTCAGGGCCCCCAGGTACAGGAAAGGGCGGCGCACGAAGGATTCGGTAGCGCCCACCAGGCGCGCCACGGCGATTTCCTCGCGCTGGGTCAGGGCCTGCATGCGCACCGTGTTGAATACTGTGGCCAGCACCACCAGCGCCACGCCTATGGCCAGCAGCCCCAGGCCGATGTGGCCGAAGCGCAGCAGCGCTTCCAGCCGTTGCACCCACTCGCTGTCGAGATGTACTGCATCCACCTGCGGCCAGCCGCCCCATTGCTGCGCCAGCTGGCTCGCGCGCTGCGCCATGTCGGGGCCATTGTCCAGGGTGACCACGACGGCGTCGGGCAGGGGATTGCCGGGCAGCGCCGCCAGCGCGTCGGCCCAGGTGGGGTTGGCCTTGAGCGTGCGCAGCGCCTGGTCGCGCGGCACCAGCCGCGCCGCGTGTATGCTGTCGTGGAACTGTTCCTGTATGCGGCCCAGCACCTGCTTGCCGGCGCCGGCCGGAGCATCCGGCTTCAGGTATACCGTGACTTCCGGCGTGACCGACACCTGGCGGGCGACCGGCTGTGCCGAGATCAGGATCGAGGCGCCCAGTATCGGCAGCGCCAGCGTCAGCGCGATGACCAGCACATTGGCCAGCGACGAGAAGGGGTGCGCCGACAGGCGTCGCAATGCCACGACCAGCGCGTAGCGGTGATGCCGGGCCCAGCGGTTCACAGCTGCACCCCGGGGGTGTCGAAGAAGCGGCCCTGGTGATCGATGCGCAGGGTGCGCGTGGCGTACGAGGCCATCAGGGCCCGGTCGTGCGAGGCGATCAGCGTGGTGACGCCGACGCGGTTGAAATCGCGGAATACTTCCATGATGCGGCGCGCGCTGTCCTGGTCGAGGTTGGCGGTGGGCTCGTCGACGACGAGGATGGCGGGGCGGTTGACGATGGCCCTGGCGATCGCCAGCCGCTGCTGTTCGCCGCCCGACATTTCTATGGGGTTGAGGTCTTCTTTACCCGACAGCCCGACCTTTTCCATGGCTGCCCGGGCCCGGGTCTGCGCCTGGCGGCGTTCCTGGCCGGCCACGGTCAACGGCAGCAGCACGTTGTTCATGGCGCTGCGGTCGTAGAGCAGGTGCGTGTCCTGCAAAATGATGCCCACGGCGCGGCGCAGGTAGGGGCGGGCCCGCGCCGACATCTTGTCGAGGCGATGGCCGTTGACGTGTACCGCACCGCGGCTGGAGGGCTCGAGCCCGCCTATGAGCTTGAGCAGGGTGGACTTGCCGGCGCCCGAAGGGCCCGACACGAACACGAATTCCCCGGGCTCGATGCGGAAGTTGATGTCCGCAAGAATGTTCCTGCCGCGGCCATATGATTTGAATACGTGTTGAAATTCGATCATGGTCTAGTGTGAACAGGCCCTTCGGGCAGGGCATCCTAATAGTAACCATTAGCCCTTAGAATATGCAAAACGCCGCGCGCCCATGCGGGTGCTTGCAATGGGCGCGGCGCCTGCTCTTGCGCCGTGCTTGTTGCCACGCAATCGCAGCCGCCGTCTCGATGAATCCGTACCGGCCGCCACAGGAAGCCCGGGCCCTGGCCCATGAAAATTGAAAAGCTGCAAACGTCCAATGCCCGCCTGCGCCTGTCCTGGGGCGATCCGGCCCTGCGCGCGCTGGTCTACCAGGTACTGATCCTGGCCGCGGTCGGCGCCGCCGCATGGTACCTGGTATCCAATACGCTGCACAATCTGGCGGCGCGCAATATCACCACGGGCTTCGACTTCCTGCATCGCGAAGCGGGCTTCGCCATCGGCGAAAGCGTCATTCCCTATTCTCCCACCGATACCTATGGCCGCGCGATCTGGGTGGGGCTGCTGAACACGCTGCGCGTCTCGGTCGTGGGCATCGTGGCGGCAACGCTGCTGGGCACCGTATTGGGCGTGGCGCGCCTGTCGAACAACTGGCTGGTGTCGCGCCTGGCGGGCACCTATGTAGAGATCGTGCGCAATGTGCCGCTGCTGCTGCAGCTGTTCTTCTGGTATGCGGTGATTACCGAGAATCTGCCCGGGCCGCGCCAGGCGCTGCATCCGCTGCCCGGCGTGTTCTTGTCCAACCGCGGGCTGAAGCTGCCCGCGCTGCGCGGCGACGCGCTGGACTGGATGGCCGCGGGCCTGGCGCTGGCCATCGTAGGCGTCGCCTTGCTGGGCCATTGGGCGCGGCGCCACCACGAGGCCACGGGCCGCGTCTTTCCGCTGGGGCGCGCCGCGCTGGCGCTGGTGGTGCTGCTGCCGCTGCTGGGCTGGTGGGCGGGCGGCGCGCCCCTGGCGCTGGACATGCCTTACCTGAAGGGCTTCAATTTTACCGGCGGCCTGACGCTGACACCCGAGTTCGCGGCGCTGCTGGCCGGCCTGGTCATCTATACCTCGGCCTTCACGGCCGAAGTGGTGCGCTCGGGCATACAGGCGGTAGATCGCGGCCAATGGGAAGCGGCGGGCGCGCTGGGGCTGCCGCGGCGGCGCATACTGCGCCTGGTGGTGCTGCCGCAGGCGCTGCGCGTGATCGTGCCGCCCATGACCAGCCAGTACCTGAATCTGACCAAGAACAGTTCCCTGGCCGTGGCCATCGGTTATCCGGATCTGGTCTCGGTAGTCAACACCACGCTGAACCAGACCGGCCAGGCCATAGAAGGCATACTCATCATCATGGCCGCGTATCTGACCGTCAGCCTGTCGATCGCGCTGTTCATGAACTGGTACAACCGGCGCATTGCGCTGGTGGAGCGCTGACGTGGCGGGCGCCGCCGGGCAGGCCTCGGACATGCCGCCGCCGCGGCCGCGATTGGGCATCCTGGGCTGGTGCCGCGCCCGGCTGTTCGCCACGCCCTTGAACGTGCTGCTGACCGTGCTGCTGGCGTGGCTGCTGCTGATGCTGCTGCCGCCGCTGGTGCAATGGGCCTGGCTGCGCGCCGATTTCAGCGCCAGCACGCCGCAGCAGTGCCGCGCGGCCGGCGGGGCCTGCTGGGCCTTCATCGCCCACGACTACCGGCTCATATTGTTCGGCGTCTATCCCTACGACGAGCAGTGGCGGCCGCTGGTGGCCGCCATCGTGCTGCTGGCGGTCATCATATGCAGCGCCGTGCGGCGCTTCTGGCACCCGGCGCTGGCCCTGGCCTGGGTCGCTGCGCTGGCCGCGGTGGCGGTGTTGATGTGGGGCGGGGTGCTGGGCCTGACGTCGGTCGAGGACAGCCGCTGGGGCGGCCTGCCGCTGACCATGATCCTGTCCACTTTCGGCATCGCCTTCGCGTTTCCGCTGGGGCTGCTGCTGGCGCTGGGCAGGCGCTCGCGCATGCCCGCGGTCAAGGCGCTGTGCGTGGTGTACATCGAGCTGATACGCGGCGTGCCGCTGATCAGCCTGCTGTTCATGTCCTCGGTAATGCTGCCGCTGTTCCTGCCCGAGGGCGTGGACATCGACAAGCTGCTGCGCGCGCAGATCGCCATCATCATGTTCGCCGCCGCCTACATCGCCGAGACCGTGCGCGGCGGCCTGCAGGCCGTGCCCCGCGGCCAGTACGAAGGCGCCGAGTCCATAGGCCTGAGCTACTGGCAGACGATGCGCAAGATCATTCTGCCGCAGGCCTTGCGCATCGTCATCCCGCCGCTGGTAAGTATCTTCATTTCGCTGTTCAAGGACACTTCCCTGGTCGTGGTGATCGGTATCTTCGACCTGACCCAGTCGGCCAAGGCGGCGCTGGCCGATCCGCAGTGGCGCGGCTTCAGCATCGAGGCCTACCTGTTCATCGCCGCTATTTATTTCATCTTCTGTTTTTCGATTTCACGCTACAGCCGCTCGCTGGAAGCGAGGATCTATTCACGCTGAAAGAGGTGTCGCATGACCATGAAAAGGCCTGCCCATCAAGGCGCGCAGCGGCGCTGAACACCATGTACAGATATAGTTGGAGACACCCCTGATGCCCGCTCCCGATTCCATCATCAGCATGCAGCAGGTCGGCAAATGGTACGGGCAGTTCCAGGTGCTGCGCGGCATAGACCTGGAGGTCGCGCGCGGCGAGCGCATCGTGATCTGCGGCCCCTCGGGTTCCGGCAAGTCGACGCTGATACGCTGCATCAACCGGCTCGAAGAACACCAGCAGGGCCGCATCGTGGTCGAGGGCATAGAGCTCACCAACGACCTGCGGCAGATCGAGCGCATACGGCGCGACGTCGGCATGGTGTTCCAGCACTTCAACCTGTTTCCGCACCTTACCGTGCTGGAAAACCTGACGCTGGGGCCTATGTGGGTGTTGAAGCAGACCAGGGCGCAGGCCGAGGCCACCGCCATGCAATACCTGGCGCGCGTGCGCATTCCCGACCAGGCCTCCAAGTATCCGGGCCAGCTCTCGGGCGGCCAGCAGCAGCGCGTGGCGATCGCGCGCTCGCTGTGCATGCAGCCCAAGATCATGCTGTTCGACGAGCCCACTTCGGCCCTGGATCCGGAAATGGTCAAAGAAGTGCTGGACGTCATGATCGGTCTGGCCGAGGAGTCCGGCATGACCATGCTGTGCGTGACACACGAAATGGGCTTCGCGCGCCAGGTGGCCGACAGGGTGATCTTCATGGATCGAGGCGAGATCGTGGAGCAGAACACTCCCGATGCGTTTTTCGACCACCCGCAGCATGAGCGTACGCGCCTGTTCCTGAGCCAGATATTGCACTGAGGCTCTGCCGCCTCCGTTCCTGCCCGGGGCCGGCCTGTACTGCGGCGGGTATGGCTCGTGCCTTGCGGATTTTCCCGCTGCGCTGCACGCGGGCCGAGGAGGCTGCACCCTGGCGTGCGCAAGGCTGCGGCGGCCGGGCGCTGGCGGTCTGGGCGCCAAAATGTAAAAAATAGTAGGAAACAGCCGTCAAGAGGGATTAGTATTTGCCTGCTGCGAATTGCGCCTCTGTTTACGCCATTATTTCTATTGGTGTGAACGGATCCTAGCTTTTTTCTATGAGGATAAATCAATGCTGTCGAGAATAAAATCCTGGTCCACGTCGGTGGCCGCCGGCGCCATGCTGGCGGCCACCGCGCTGGCCCTGGCCGCGCCCGCCGCGCAGGCCGCCGACTTCCCCACCCACTCTTTGCAGTTCATCGTCCCGTATTCGCCCGGCGGCCCGCTGGACACGGTCGCGCGCCTGCTGGCCCAGAAGGTGCAGCCCGAACTCGGCCAGACGGTGGTCGTCGAGAACAAGCCGGGCGCAGGCGGCAATATCGGCGCCGCCATTGCGGCCAAGGCCAAGCCCGACGGCTATACCCTGGTCATGGGCGCGGTGGCGATCAATGCCATCAACCCCTGGCTCTATTCCAAGCTGCCCTTCGACCCGGTCAAGAGCTTCGCGCCCGTCACCCTGGTCGCTTCGGTGCCCAATGTGCTGATCGTCAACAAAGAATTCGCCGCGGCCCATAGCATCAAGTCGGTGCAAGACCTGATCGCCTACGCCAAGGCGCATCCGGGCCAGCTGAACTTCGCGTCGGGCGGCAACGGTAGCGCCGGCCATCTGGCTGGGGCGCTGCTGAACAAGCGCGCCGGCATCGACACGGTGCACGTGCCGTATCAGGGCGCTTCGCCCGCCAAGCTGGCCCTGCTGGCCAACCAGGCCAATTTCATGTTCGACAACCTGGCCTCGGCCTCCGGCCTGATCAAAGAGGGCAAGGTGCTCGCCCTGGCGGTAACCACCGCGCAGCGTTCGTCCATCTATCCCAAGCTGCCCACCATGGAAGAAGAGGGTGTCAAGGACTTCGACCTGGGCACCTGGTTCGGCGTTTTCGCCACCGGCGGCACGCCCAAGCCCGTCATCGACCGCCTCAACAAGGCCTATTCCAAGGCGCTGGAAGACCCTGCCGTGCGCAAGATGCTGCTGACCATGGGCTCGGATGCCAAGCCGACCACGCCGGAGGCCTTTGCCGAGCTGGTCAAGCATGACCTGGCCAAGTACAAGGAAATCGTCAAGGTGTCGGGCGCCAAGATCTTCTGATGCCCGCCGGGCCGCTTGCGGCCGCGCCGCCCGGCTTTGCCGGGTACGTTCCTGCCCCGCCGGCCTCGGGTAAGCCCGAGCCGGCGGTTTTGTTTGCGGGTGCGGCAAGGCACGGGCGCCGCTGCCCAAGATGGGGCTTCCGGCAGCCGAAGCCCTGCCTGAACAAAAAATAACATTTTGCCCGGAGGCAGCTCTGCTAGCATACTGTGGGACGAGGCGCCCTGTTTGCCCCGGACGGCCATGCGTCGGGGGTATCTGCCATTGCGGCGCGGGGCGATGTCCGGTGCGGTGCCGGGGGTACCGCCCGATGCATGGAGACCGTGCCGCCGAGGCGGCAATCACAAGGAGAAAAACATGGAACTATCAGTGCGGGTCAACCGCGTCAGCCGAGTGGCGGCATGTATCGGAGCCGTGGCTCTGATGGCGGGTTGCGCCAATATGAACAACATGAGCCAGGGCGGCAAGACCGCCGTGGGAGCGGGAGCCGGGGCGGCGTTGGGCGCCGGACTCGGCGCGCTGATAGGCAATAGCAGCAGCGCTGCGCTGATCGGGGCGGGTGTCGGCGCCGTGGCCGGCGGCATCGTCGGCTACAACTGGGCCGGCGTCAAGAAAGAAGTGCAGCAGTCGGGTGCGCAGAAGCTGGGCATAGACGTGACCGAAATGCCGGACGGCACGCTCAAGGTCAACATACCCAGCAATGTGTCCTTCGATACCGGCAAGTACGTGCTCAAGCCTGCCCTGCTGCCGGTGCTGGACAGCGTGGCGCATGCGCTGTCCGAGCATCCTGAATTGCGGGCCAAGTCCGTCGGCTACACCGACAGCACCGGCTCGGCTTCCCTGAACCAGACCCTGTCGGTCAACCGCGCCCGTGCCGTCACCGACTACCTGAGCCAGCGTGGCGTGGCGCCGACCAGGCTTGCGCTGGAAGGCCGCGGCTCGGCCAATCCCATTGGCGACAACAATACTACCGCCGGCCGCGCCCTGAACCGCCGCGTCGAGCTTTACCTGTATGCCGTGAAGCAATAACGGCGCTTTACCACGCAGCAGCAGGCGGGCTGTGCTGGGCTGGCTTCAAAGCTTGGATCATCGTCCAGCTTTCAGGGCCGGTTCAGCTCGGCCCGTTTGTTTTTTCCGACGGCGGGATATCCGGCGGCGCGGCGCAGCGGGCGCCCGACCGGCGCAGGCCTTCGCGAAAGCACCTTTTCCATTTGTTCAACTCTCGCGGATCGGCGTGACGGTATTGTTAGTGCTACGAATCATCGACGCTAACAGGACTAGACATGGCGAATGGGACAAATATGCTGGCAGGGAAGGTAGCGGTAGTCACCGGGGCCGGGCGCGGCATCGGCCGGGAGATTGCTCTGGGGATGGCCGCCGAAGGGGCCGCGGTAATCGTCAATGACATCGGCGCAGCGCTGGACGGCCAGGGGGCGGACGCCTCGCCGGCGCAGCAGGCCGTCGACGACATCCACGCCGCGGGCGGGCAGGCGGCGGCCAGCTACGACAGCGTGGCCGACTGGGACGCCGCACAGCGCATCGTGCAAAGCGCGGTCGACACCTTCGGCCGCATCGATATCGTGGTCAACAGCGCCGGCATCCTGCGCGACGCGATTTTCCACAAAATGGAGCCGGCCGAATGGGACGCGGTGCTGAAGGTGCATCTATACGGCGCCTTCCACATGAGCCGCGCCGCGGCTCCGCATTTCCGCGCGCAAGGCAGCGGCAGCTATGTACACATGGTGTCGACCAGCGGCCTGATCGGCAGCATCGGCCAGGCCAATTACGCCGCCGCGAAGCTGGGCATTGCGGGCCTGTCGCGCTCTTTGGCCATGGACATGAGCCGTTTCGGGGTGCGCTCGAACTGCATCGCACCGCATGCCTTCAGCCGCATGATCGAATCGGTGCCGGGGGCGTCGCCCGAAGAAAAGGCCGCCAATCTCGAGAAGCGCCGCAAACAAACGCGCGCCGACCAGATCGCGCCGCTGGCGGTGTTCCTGGCCAGCGATGCCGCGGCCGGCGTCAGCGGCCAGATCTTCGGCGCGCGCGGCAATGAGGTCTACCTGTACAGCCAGCCGCGCCCGATCCGCACCCTGCATCGGGGCGACGGCTGGACGCCCGAGTCGCTCGCCGCGCAGTTGCCGGCGGCCTGGAAAAGCTCGCTCACGCCGCTGGAGCGCACGCGCGACGTGTTCGGCTGGGAGGCGATCTGAGCATGGATGCCCCGCGTATCGACCGGGAGCGCCTGCTGCAGTGGCCGTTCGAAGACGTATACCAGCACTACACCGCCAAGGACGCCATGCTTTATGCATTGAGCCTGGGCCTGGGTGCGGATCCGGTCGACCGCGACGAGCTGCGCTTCGTCTACGAGAAAGATCTGCGCGTGCTGCCGACCTTCCCCGTGGTGTTGTGCCATCCGGGGCCGTGGAATGCCGATCCCGCGACCGGCATCGTGCGCAACCGGGTGCTGCATGGCGAGCAGGGCGTGATCCTGCACCAGCCGCTGCCGCCCGAGGCGCGCCTGCGCGGCCGCACCCGCATTGTCGACGTGATCGACAAGGGGGAAGGCCGCGGCGCGCTGGTCTATACCGAGAGGCAGATTTTCGACGCCGATACCGGCGCTCCGGTCGTCACCCTTAGCGCCACTTCGTTCTGCCGCGCCAACGGCGGCTTCGGCGGCCCGAGCGGGCCGGTGCGCCAGCCGCATTCCATACCCGAACGGCCCGCCGATCACGAGATCGACTGGCCAACCTTGCCGCAAACCGCGCTCTGGTACCGCCTGAATGCCGACTTCAACCCGCTGCATGTCGATCCCGACGTGGCCGCCAAGGCTGGCTTCGAGCGGCCGATCCTGCACGGCCTGTGCACCTTCGGCATCGCGGCGGCCGCGGCGCTCAAGGCGCTGCGCGAGGATCCCGCCCGCGTAGAGGCGCTCGATGTGCGTTTTTCGGCGCCGCTTTTCCCGGGCGAAACCATCAGCGTCGAGGTGTGGCGCGACGGCGACGTGGTGTCGTTCCGCGCCTGGGTCAGGAGCCGCGCGGTCAAGGTACTGGACAACGGGCGCATCCGGCTGCGCCGATCCTGAAGGAAACCAGCATGAAATCGACTCAAGGCAGTGCCGCTCAGGCGGGCGGCGAAGGGGGCGTGCAGCGCGCGTATTTCGCGTTCCTGCGCGAAGGGAAGTTCATGATCCAGCGCTGCGAGCATTGCGCGCGCCATGTGTTTTATCCGCGAGCCTTGTGCCCGCACTGCGGTGCGTCCGAGCCCGGCTGGGTGCCGGCCCAGGGCGGCGGCACCGTCTACGCCTCGAGCGTGGTGCGCAAAAAGCCCGAGGACGGCGGCGACTACAACGTCGCGCTGGTGGATCTGGACGAGGGCGTACGCATGATGAGCCGCATCGACGGTATCGCCCCGGATCAAGTCCAGATCGGAATGCGGGTGGTGGCCCGCATCGTCGACGCGGCCGACGGGTCGATGGTGGTGTTCAATCCCCAAGGAGATGCAGCGTGACCTCATTGCATGATTTGCGCGGCGCGGTCGCCATCGTCGGGGTCGGGCAGGCCGGCTGCGGCGACGCATCCGGCTTCACCGAAATGGAAATCCTTGCACAGGCCAGCCAGAAGGCGGTTGCCGACGCCGGCCTGACGATGCAGCAGATCGACGGGCTGGCGACCGCCAGCAGCTCCTCGGCGATGTGGGGCCTGTCGGTGGTCGAATACCTGGGGCTGCGGCCGCGCTTCATGGACAGCACCATGATCGGCGGCTCGAGTTTCGTTGCCCACATCCTGCCGTCGATGCTGGCGCTGGCCTCGGGCCAGTGCGATGCGGTGCTGGTGTGCTATGGCAGCACCCAGCGCACTGCGACCATCAACCGCGCCGCGATCAAGAAGGCGCGGCGCCAGCTCGAGCCGCAACCCTACGAAGATCCCTACGAACCGCTGCCGCCGCTGACCTCGTATGCGCTGGCCGCGTCGCGGCACATGCATCAGTACGGCACCACCCGCACGCAGCTCGCGCACGTCGCGGTGGCGGCGCGGAAGTGGGCGCAGCTCAACCCGGAAGCCTATGCGCGCGGGCCCTTGAGCATCGAAGACGTATTGAATTCCCGCATGGTGTCCGACCCGCTGACGGTGCGCGACAGCTGCCTGGTGAGCGACGGCGCGGCGGCCTATGTCATGGTGCGCGCCGATCGCGCCCGCGACCTGCCGCAGCCGCCCGTATACGTGCTCGGCAGCGGCACGGCAATGTGGAACAAGCAGATCTCGTCCATGCCGGATCTTACCGTCACGGCGGCGGTCGATTCGGGGCAGCGCGCCTACCGGATGGCCGGGCTGGGGCCGCAGCAGATGGATGTGCTCGAGCTGTACGACGCCTTCACGATCAACACGCTGCTGTTCCTCGAAGACCTGGGTTTCTGCCCGAAGGGCGAGGCCGGCCGCTACGTCGAAAGCGGCGCCATCGCGCCGGGCGGCAGCCTGCCGGTCAATACCAATGGCGGCGGCCTGTCTTGCGTGCATCCCGGCATGTATGGGGCGTTCATCACGGTCGAAGCGGTGCGGCAGCTGCGCGGGGCTTGCGGCGAACGCCAGGTGGCGGGCGCGGCCACCGCGCTGGTGCATGGCAACGGCGGCACGCTGTCGAGCCAGTCGACCACCATTCTGGGCACCGCCGATACGCTGTAGGCTGCAGGGAAAGAAGGGAAAGAATTACATGGATTTCGAGATCGATTCGGATACGGTGCTGTTCGCCGATGGCCTGCTGCGCTTCATCGACCAGGAAGTGGTGCCGCTGGAGCAGGCCAACCGCGCCCTGTTCGAGAATGAACGCAATTTGTACCAGGAGGACGGCCGCTTCGTTCCCGAAGTGCGGGAACTGCGCCGCAAGGTGCGCATGCGCTCGGCGGAACTGGGCTTCTACGGCGCGTTCGCGGCCGAAGAGCTGGGTGGGCTGGGCCTGGGCGTGCTGGCCAATGTGCACGTGCAGGAACAACTGAACCATCGCTATGGGCCGGCGCGCAAGCTGATACAGACGGTGGTGCTGCCTTCGCCTTTCACCAACGGTCTGTCGCCGGTGCTGCGGCATCTGGATCCCGAGGTGTTCGCGCATTACCAGGAGGGCATCGCCTCGGGCGAGAAAACCTTGTGCTTCTGCCTGAGCGAACCCGACGCCGGCTCGGATGCCTTCGCGATCAAGACGCGCGCGGAACGCAGCGGCGACGGCTGGGTGATCAGCGGCACCAAGCAATGGATCACCAATGCCCCGTATGCCGACTATGCGATGGTGTTCGCCGTCACCGATCCCGAATTGGCACAGCAGCGCAAGGGCGGCATCACCGGGTTTTTCGTCGATACCTCCGACCCGGGCTTCACCGTAAGCTCGGTGATCCCGACCATGGGGCACCTGGGTGCGGAAATCGGCGTGGTCGTGCTTGATCAGGTGCGCGTGGCCGACGATCACCGGCTCGGGCCGGTCGGCGAAGGGCTGTCGAAAGCGTTGTCCGGTGTCCATGCGGGGCGGCTCAGCATGGCGGCCAGCTGCGTCGGGATGGCGCGCTGGGCGCTGGATCTGGCGGTCGATTATGCAAAGGTGCGGCGCACTTTCGGCAAGCCGATAGGCGAGCACCAGGCCGTGCAGCAGTTGCTGGCCGACAGCGCCATCGATATCTACGCCGCCAAGAATATGGTGCAGAACTGCGCCTGGCGCATCGCGCAGGGCGAGCGGGCAATTGCCGAAACCTCGATGGTGAAGGCGTTTGCCACCGAAATGCTGAACCGGGTCATGGATCGCAGCATCCAGGTGCATGGCGCGGTTGGCCTGTCCAATGCACTGCGGCTGGAAGAGGGCTATCGCCTGGCGCGGCAGATGCGCATTCCCGACGGCACCGGCGAGATTCAACGGCGCATGGTGGCGCGGGCGCTGCTGCGCGGCAATTGCAATCTATAGCCGATGCGGGCATTGGCGTAAGCAGAACGATCCTTTGCCGCTTCGTCAAGCCTGGCCGCCGGCCGCCGCCTAAGATCGATATGCCATCGGCCGCGTCGTGCGGCGAGGCCGGCAGACAACACACAGCAAGTGCCCACGGGCCGAATTTCTCAAGGAGACGAACTTGATGCTCTCGATTCTACGCCGCGCCTGCGGCTTGTTGATCGCCATGTCGGCGTTCGGTTTGGGCGCCGTCATACCGGCCCATGCCGACGGTTATCCCAGCCACTCGATCCGTCTGGTGGTGCCGTTCCCGCCGGGCGGCGCGACCGATACCGTGGCGCGTCTGATGGCGGACTCGATGGCCAAGTACCTGAAGCAGCCCATCGTGGTCACCAACCGCGGCGGTGCCGGCGCGATCATCGGCGCCGAGACGGTGGCCCAGGCGGAGCCGGACGGCTACACGATTCTCTATACGACTGCCGGCGTGCACGTGATCAACCCGGCCATCTATCCGCACCTGCCTTACGATCCCGTCAAGAGCTTTACCTTCGTCGGCCTGACCAACGGCGCGCCGCTGGTGCTTACCGTGCTCGCCAATTCGCCGTTCAAGAACGTGCAGGAATTGATCGCGTACGCGAAGGCGCATCCGGGCAAGCTGAGTTACGGCTCTGCCGGCGTCGGCACTTCGCTGAACCAGTCCGGCGAGATGTTCAAGCAGGCTGCCAAGGTCGATATTCTGCATGTCCCGTACAAGGGCGCCGGCCCGGCTCTGGTCGACTTCCTGGCGGGGCGCGTATCGATGATGTTCGGGTATGTCGGTTCGGCCTTGCCGAACGTCAAGTCCGGCAAGGTGCGCATCCTGGCGATCGGCAGTCCGAAGCGCCTGCCGTTGATCCCGGACGTGCCGACCGTCGGCGAAGTGCTGGGCCTGTCCGACTACGACGCTGATACCTGGACGGGTATCGCCGCACCGGCCGGCACGCCCGCCGCCGTGGTGGAAAAGCTGAACCAGGCCATTGCCCACGCCCTGCAGGACAACAAGAAGTATTTGCTGGACAATGGTTATGTAATTCTGGGCGGCTCGCCGCAAGAAATGCAAGCCAAGGTCACCAAGCAGCTCCAGACCCTGACGCCCTTCATGGCCAAGGTAATGGGCAAGGCGAAAGCGCAGTGAACCAAGTATCTCCACCCGTTCTTGACCGTCCGCAATCCGAGGCGGTGGCCTCCTTGCTCGGCTCCCTGCGCCTGCCGGTGATCTGCTCGCCGATGTTCCTGGTGTCCAATCCCGAGACGGTGGTCGCCCAATGCGCCAGCGGGGTGCTGGGCGCGGTGCCGGCGCTCAATGCGCGGCCGCAGCCGGTGTTCGACGAGTGGCTGGCGCGCATCGAGGACGGCCTGGCGGCGCATCGTGCGCGTGCCGCCGCTGCAGGGGCCGCCTATGCCGGCACCTCGGCGTACGCGGTCAACCTCGTGGTGAAAGCGGAAAACCAGCGGCTCGCGGACGACCTGGCCAGCTGCGTGCGCCACCGCGTGCCGCTGGTCATCAGCAGCCTGGGGGCGCCGACCGAAGTGGTGCGGGCGGTGCATGGCTACGGCGGGCTGGTGTTCCACGACGTCACTTCGCTGCGGCATGCCGAGCGCGCCCTGGCGGCCGGTGTCGACGGCTTGATCCTGGTGTGTGCGGGGGCCGGCGGCCACGCGGGGGCGCTGAGCCCGTTTGCCCTGCTTGGCGAGGTGCGGCGCAGGTTCGACGGCCCGCTGGTGCTGGCCGGGGCCATCGGCGACGGCCGCTCGATACTCGCGGCGCAGGTGATGGGCGCCGATCTGGTCTACATGGGCACCCGCTTCATTGCCACCGAAGAGTCGTCGGCCGTGCCGGCATACAAGCAGATGCTGGTCGAGTCGCGTGCGGCCGACGTGGTCTACACGCCGCATTTCTCGGGTATCCCGGCCAATTATCTGGCGGCCAGCATCGTCGCGGCCGGCCTCGACCCGCGCAATCTGCCGGTCGTCGATGCGGCCGCGGTGCGCGCCCGCGGCGACCGGCAGAAGCGCTGGCGCGACATCTGGGGCGCGGGCCAGGGCGTAGGGGCGATCGGCGACGTGCCGCGCACCGCGCAACTGGTGGATCGACTGGCAATCGAATACGAAGAGGCGCGCGCGCAATGGCGTGCCCGATTGGCCCCATGAGGGCCGCGGACATGGCCGCGCCAGGCGGTGGCGAGCCGGTATCAGCACAGGAGCAAGTCAAGGTGGAAAGTCTGTCTTCCCTATTCGCCCCGCGCGCAGTCGCGCTGGTCGGCGCCTCGCAGGACACCAACAAGATCCGCGGGCGTCTGCTGAAGCTGCTGCTCGACGGCGGCTACAGCGGCAAGGTTTATCCGGTCAATCCCAGCAGCAAGCAGATCCAGGGCCTGGCCGCCTACCCGAGTGTCGATGCGCTGCCCGAGCCGGTGGATCTGGCCCTGATCGCGGTGGCGGCCGATCAGGTCATGGACGTGCTCGAACAATGTGCGCGGCGCGGCGTCAAGGCGGCGGCGATCTTCAGCGCCGGCGGCCACGCGCCGGTCGGCGAGCGGCTGCAGGATCACGTCGCCGCGTTCGCCGCCCGCAGCGGCATCCGTATTCTGGGGCCCAATGCCGAAGGCTACCTGGACGCGGATGCGCGCGTGGTGGCGACCTTCAGCCCGACCCTGGAAGTCGTGCCCCTGCCGGCGCCCGGCACGGTAGAGCGGCGCCACGGCGTCAGCATTGTCTCGCAGTCGGGAGCCAGCGCCTATGCCCTGTACAGCCGGGCGCGCGCCTTGCACATCCCCATACGCCACCTGGTCTCGACCGGCAACGAAGCCGACGTGGAGCTGCTCGAGGTGGTCGATTATCTGATCACGCTGGGCACTTCGCGCGCGATCATGCTGTTCGTCGAGGGCTTCCGCAATCCCGAACGGCTTGCCGGCGTGGCCCAGCGCGCACTGGCTGCCGGCATCGTGCTGCTCGTGGCGAAAATCGGCCGTTCGGGCGCCGGCCAGCGCGCCGCGGTCTCGCATACCGCGCACCTTACCGGGGCCGACACCGCCTACGATGCGGCATTCGAACGATACGGCCTGCTGCGCGCCGATCGTCCTGAACAGATGCTGGCGCTGGCCGCGGCGGTCAGCGCAGGCATGGAGCCGGCCGGACGCAAAGTCGGCATCATTACCACCTCGGGCGGCGCGGGCGGCTGGGCCGCCGACATCTGCGAGGCCGAAGGGCTCGAGGTGCCGCCGCTGGAACCGGCCTTCAAGCAGCAGCTCGCCACCATCGTGCCCGACTACGGCTCCTCGGAAAACCCGGTGGACGTGACCGCGCGCGTGGTCGAGGACGGCGGCCAGACCCTGATGAATATCCTGGAGCTGGTGTCGGCCGCCGATGGCATCGACATCGGGCTGATCATCGTCTCGATGGTCACCTCGAACCGGGTGCGCGATGTGGCCGAGCGCCTCGCGCCCATGCTGCAGGCCAGACGCCGGCCGCTGGTGTTCCATTCGCCGGGCGAGCCGGCCGCCGAGGGCATGCAGCTGCTCAGCGAGATCGGCGGCCTGCACATGCAGCTGGGCGACTTCGCGTATGCGATGCGCCGCCTTTGCGAACACCGCGAATTCGTCGAACGCTGGCGGCGAGCGGGCGCAGCGTCCGGTAGCGCCGCAAGGGACGCGGCGGCTGCTCCGCGTATTGCCCTGGATGCCGCGGCCGGCTCGCTGGATCCGGCGCAGACCCGTGCGCTGCTGTCCGCCTATGGCGTGTCGATGGCCGAAGAGGCGGTGGTGGCCACGCCGCAAGAGGCCCGCGCGGCGGCCGCGCGCATCGGCTTTCCCGTGGCGCTGAAAATCGTGTCGCCCGATGTCCCGCACAAGACCGAAGCCGGTGGCGTGGCGCTCGGGCTGGCCGACGAGGCCCAGGTAGCCGCGGCCTACGACCGCATCATGCAGAACGTACGACGCCACGCGCCGCAGGCGCGCATCGAAGGCATCCAGGTGCAGCGCATGATGACACAAGGCCGCGAGATGGTGGTCGGCGTGGTCAACGATGCCGATTTCGGCCCGATGGTGATGCTGGGCTTCGGCGGCATTTACGTCGAAGTGCTGCGCGATGTGGTGTTTGCGCTGGCGCCGCTGGATCTGGCGGGCGCCCACGCCATGATCGAGCGCCTGCAGGGCGTCGATATCCTGCGCGGTGCGCGCGGCCAGGCGCCGGCCGACCTCGACGCGCTGGCGCGCTTCTTGGTGGCGGTGTCCGAACTGGCGGCGGCGTATCCGCGGCAGATCGCCGAAATCGATCTCAATCCGGTCATGCTGTTCGAGCGCGGCGGCGGCGTGTGCGCCGTCGATGCGCTGGTGGTGGCGGCTGCGCCCGCAGCGGCCGGTTCACGGCACGAAGACGCAGCGGTGGCGAAGGCGGAGTAAACAAACATGGCGGAAATCGAATTCAAGCGCGTAGGCGCGGTCGCGCACATACTGATCAATCGCCCGGAGCGCAAGAATGCGCTGGCCGGCGACATGCGCGCGCAATTGGCCGAGGCATTCCTGCGCGCGCATGTCGACGACGAGGTGCGGGCGGTGCTGTTGACCGGCGCTGGCGACAGTTTTTGCGCCGGTGCCGATGTCTCGAAAATGGCGCCGCGCGACGTAAAGGACTCGCGCATGCAACTGCAGCAGAACGCGCATGTCCTGATCCGCAATCTTTACAACATCGAGAAGCCGGTGATTGCCGCGGTGCGCGGCATCGCGGTCGGGATAGGCCTGAGCATGATGTTGGCATGCGATCTGGTGGTGGCTTCCGAGACCGCGAAGTTTTCGTGTATTTTCGCGCGGCGCGGGCTGGCTCCCGATTCGGGCGCGGTGTTCTTTCTGTCGCGCGCCATCGGCATGGCGCGGGCGCGCGAGCTGGTGTTCAGCACACGCTTCTTCTCGGCGCAAGAGGCTGCCGCGCTGGATCTGGTGACGCGTGTGGTTCCCGACGATGCGCTCGAGCGCGAGGCGCTGGAACTCGCCGAGGCCATGGCGGCGCAGCCGACCTATGCGCTGGCCATGGCCAAGAAAATGTTCCAGTTCTCGCTGTCGCCCAGCCTCGACCAGTTCCTTGAAATGGAGGCGCTGATCCAGCCGCAGATCCGGCAGACGGCCGATTTCCAGGAGGGCGTCGCGTCCTTCAAGGAAAAGCGGCCGGCGCGCTTCGTCGGGCGCTGAACGGCGCCGCGGCCTGGCCCATTCCGGCCAAAGCCACGCCAGGCCAGGCTAGAGCATTTCCAGTTCAGGTATTTACATGCTTCGAAGCAATTGCATTAGACAAGCGCCACGAAAACCCGGTAAACACTTGAGCCAAACTCGCTCTAGGCTGTAGGCAGCGCCCGTCTTGGCGCAGCCTGGCCCGGCTGGTGCCTGCGTGGGCCACGCCTTGCCCGCCGAGCCGGGCTCAATTTATCTTCATGCCCGCTTCTTTGGTGAGCTTGTGCATGTTCGCCAGGTCCTTCTTGATCAGGGCTTCGAACTCGCCGGGGGTGGACGACAGGACTTCGTATCCTTGCGCCTCCAGCGGCTGGCGGAACGCGGGTGATTTGAGGATGCTGCCCATTTCCCAGTTGAGGCGGTCGACGATGGCTTGTGGCGTGCCGCGCCGCACCAGTATGCCGTTCCACACGACGGACACCACGCCCGGCAGGCCTTCTTCGGCGAAGGTCGGAACCTTGGGCAGCACGGGCGAGCGCTTGGTGTCGGCCACGGCCAGCAGGCGTACCTTGTCGCTGTCTTTCAGCGGCACCAGCGCCGGCAGGTTGTTGAA
Organism: Candidimonas nitroreducens; assembly: GCF_002209565.1. Classification (GTDB taxonomy): domain Bacteria; phylum Pseudomonadota; class Gammaproteobacteria; order Burkholderiales; family Burkholderiaceae_B; genus Candidimonas; species Candidimonas nitroreducens. The sequence goes on along the minus strand of NZ_NJIH01000007.1, from coordinate 126,026 downwards.
CATCATCGGAATAGTGCCGGCCAGCACGTCCATGAGCGCCGGCGCGCCTCCCTTGTACGGCACGTGCACCAGCTTGATGCCAGCCTGCCTCTGGAACAGGACGCCGGCCAGGTGCATGGTGTTGCCGTAGCCGGCCGAGCCGAAGGCGATGTGGCCAGGGTTTGCCTTGGCCGCGCGGACGACGTCGGCCACCCGCTTGTACGGGGTCTTCGAGCTGACCACCAGTACGTTGGGCATCTGGTGGGTAAGGGTGATCGGCTGCAAGTCCTTGACCGGATCGTAGCCTATGTCGGCATACAGATTGGGGTTGATCGTCAGCGTACTGGCCGAGCCCAGCAGCAGCGTATAGCCGTCGGCCGCCTGGCGCCGCGCCACGTAGGCGGAGCCGATATTGCCGTTTGCCCCCGGGCGGTTCTCGACCACCACCGACTGGCCCAGGCGCTCGCCCAGCGCGTGGCCCAATGAGCGCGCGAACTGGTCGGCCGCACCCCCCGGCGGATAGGGCACCACCAGCGTGATGGGCCGGCTGGGGTAGGCGCCGGAAGCTTGCGCCACGGCGGCCTGCGGTACGTCCAGCATGGCGCAGACCGCAAGGCTGGTAAGGCAGCGGAACAACATTTGTCGGCGGTTCATTGAGTTTGTCTCCTATTCAAAGTGGGCCCTGTCTCCCGCAAAGCCGCTGCCACTCGACAGGTGGGTGGCATTGCCTGCCAGGCTTTCCGGCGTATTTCCGCGGCATGTTTTCTTATATTTATGTTACCGCTAACATCGGATAGAGTGTAAAGTTCTTATCCGTCACGGAACCATAGGTGAAAACCATGAACCAGCCCAGCAGCCGGCGCGCCTCGCGCCGCAAGGCAGGCACGCGAACCATCCGCGACGTGGCCGCACTTGCCGGGGTTTCGTCCATCACGGTCTCGCGCTACTTCAACAGCCCGGAAAAAGTGTCCGAGGCCGTGCGCGAGCGCCTGCGCGAGATCATCGAGCGCATAGGCTATGTACCGAGCCAGGTGGCCGGCGGCCTGGCTTCGGGGCGCGGGCGCGTGGTGTGCGCGGTCATGCAGAACATTGCCAGCGCGACATTCGCCGACCTGGTCAAAGGCATGACCGATGAGCTGCAGGCCTCCGGCCTGCAGCTGCTGTTGGCCAATGCACGCTATTCCCGGTCTTTGGAAGAGGATGCGATCCGCGCGTTCGTGGGCTGGCATCCCAGTGCGCTGATACTGACGCGCGACGACCATACCCCTGCCGCCGAAGCCATGTTGGGCGCGTTGAATATTCCCATCGTCGAGGCATGGGGCTTTGTGGATGGCCGGCCCTTCCACCAGGTCGGCTTTCCTCATGCAGAGGCCGGAACCGAATTGGCCAGGCACTTTCTGGAGCAGGGCGCCAAACGAGTGCGCTTCGTGCTGCCTTTTGCCGAAGAAGATTTTCGCGCGACCCAGCGCGCCGAGGGGTACGCCCGAGCCATGGCGGCGGCCGGCCTGGCCCCGGACGTGCGCAGGGCCGATGCAAGCGATGACTACGAGGCCGGCGCGCGCGAGATCGCCGCCTTGAAGGCGGGGCCGCGCGATACGCGCCCACAGGCCATCATCTTCACTAATGACTATATGGCCGCGGGGGCCATATTGCACGCTGCCGATTGCGGGGTTCGCCTGCCGGCGGACTGTGCGATTGCGGGTTTCGGCGGTGCCGGGATTGCCGCCAGTCTCAAGCCGGCCTTGACCACGTTGCGGCCGGGCCGCTATGAAATCGGGCAGCAGGCGGCCCGCACCGTGCTGCGCTTGCTTGCCGCGAGCCCCGAGCCCGAGCCTGTCGCCAGCCGCACGCTGGTGCCGTGCGAGCTGCTTGTCCGGGAAAGCAGCAAAGTCGTGCTGTCCTGAGCCCGATCGGGGCCCGGTTGCCTTGCCTTTTGCGCGATCATTGGCCGCCGGACAGCGAGGTGATGAGGCTCAGGACGGTGCTTTCGACGAGCTGGCGGTCGTGCACCGAAAGATTCCAGTAGGATTGCGGCGGAATGCGCTCGAACGGCCACGTGTGTGTGGATCCTTTGGGCCCGGGCTCGTCCACCAGGGGCTCGCTGAGGGGGACGGGATCCATTTCGCCTTTGCCGTGCCGCAGCCAGAATGCATTGACCTTCAAGGCTTCGGCCAGACCGAATATATCCTTGGGCGCGGCGCGATTGCCGCTTTCGTAGTTGGCGATGGCCCCTTGCGACAAGCCGCAAGCAATCGCCACCTCGGCTTGAGTGAGGTGGCGCAGCTTGCGGGCGTGGCGCATGCGCTCGGCAAAGGTATTCACATTCGTGATTGAATAATGTTATTCAATCACGTTGGTAATATTGACAACCACAATTGTGATTAAAAGTTCTTGATGCCGAAGCAGTCGCCGGCAAGCCCGAATCGGCCGGCGCCGCGCAGCGCTTCAGTCCGAGCCGAAGGCATGCTTGTACCAGCGCAGCCCCGACGGCTCCAAGGCCACGACGTCGAACCGGCAGGCAGGGATATTGCAGTCGAAATAGCGGCGGCTCAGCCGCGGCAGAAAGTATTGCGCGGCCCGCATCAGACGCTGCTGCTTTTGACGGTTTACACTGGCTGCCGCACCGCCGTACTGCGTCGAGCGCCTGTGTCGCACTTCGATGAACACCAGCACCGCTCCGTCCAGCCCGACCAGGTCGATTTCGCCCACGCCGCAGCGCAGGTTGCGCGCCAGGATGCGCAGGCCGGATCTTTCCAGCCAGCGCCGTGCCTGGGATTCGGCCTGTAGTCCGTTTTGCTGGGCTTGGGTCGGCATGCGCGACGGCGCCGCGCGCCGCGGTTTTTGCGGGCGGGCCGCGGCGGCCAGCCTGCGCTTGCGGCGGCGTATGGCATCACGCTGAGCAATGCGTGCCAGTTCGAGTAGGATGGCGGAATCTTCACCCTGCATGCGTCGGCCCCTTGCGTAGCGGGCAGGCTGCGCGGCCTCCGTCGCGGCCCCGTGGCCTGCCCGGTGCATCCCGAATAACGAGCAACAAGATCCAGGTTTGAGTATGAACGATGCCTCCCGTTTTGCAGAGCCCCCGGCGTCATGGAATGATCTCATCGAACGCGTCGGGGCGCAGGCCTGGCCGCAAGCCACGCTATACGTGGTGGCCACGCCCATAGGCAATCTCGGCGACCTGAGCCTGCGTGCCTGGCAGGCGCTGCGGCGCTGCGACGTGATCGCCGCCGAAGACACGCGCGCCAGCCGCACGCTGCTGCAGGCCTGGGGGGTCGACACTCCGCTCATGGCGGCGCACCGGCACAATGAGGCCGAGGCCGCGCAGGCCATCGTTCAGCGCCTGGCCGAGGGCCAGCGTGTCGCTCTGGTGTCCGACGCCGGCGCGCCGGGCGTCAGCGACCCAGGCGCACGCATCGTGCGCACCGTGCGCGAGGCCGGCTACCGGGTTGTGGCGCTGCCCGGGGCCAGTGCCGTGATCACCGCGCTGATGGCCAGCGGCGCCACCTCGGACGAGAACCCCGCCTTTGTTTTTGCCGGCTTCATGCCGCCGCGCCAGGCGTCGCGGCGCAAGTGGCTGGCGCAATGGTGCGCCGTGCCGGCGCCGGTGGTGATGTTCGAGTCGCCGCATCGGCTGGCGCAGGCAGTGGCCGATCTGCTGGCGGTATGCGGGGCCGGGCGCCGGCTGACGCTGGCGCGCGAACTGACCAAACGCTTCGAAGAGATCGTCACGCTGCCTCTGGAGCAGATAGAAGCCTGGCTGGCGGCCGACGCGCACCGCAGCCAGGGGGAATTCGTGCTGATCGTGCACCAGGGCGCGGAGCCGGCTGCTGCCGGGGCGGACGACGCCCGCACCGCCGAGCTGCTCGACACCCTGCTGGAGTCGCTGAGCGTGCGGGACGCGGCGCGGATCGCCTCCAAGCTGACCGGCCTGCCGCGTGATGAGCTTTATGCGCGCGCACTGGCGCGCCGGCCGGCGCAAGCCTGAGGCCGCATCAGCGCAGGGCGACGTCGGGCGTCACCAGCGTCGAGGCCATGCCGGTGCTCTGCCGGATGCGCCAGGCCGCATTGACCGCCGTGCCGCGGTCAGGGTAAGGGCCCAACTGAACCCGGTATAGATTGCCCCCTGGCTCGACGTGGGCGTTGTGTCCTTCGGTGCCGGCGATCCGTGTGTTGATCTTTTGTGCCAGGCGGTCGGCGTTTTCGGCGCCGCTGAAGGCCCCGAACTGCAGGTAGATGCCGTCGGCGTCGGCGGCCGGCGCGGGGCCGGAGTCGGGCCTTCGGTAGGCCGCGGCGGCGGTTTGCGGGCGGGGCGCGGGGTCGCTCGTGGCGGCGGGGGCGGGTGCCTGCTGCGGGCTGTCGGCGGCCGCGGACGGCTGATCCAGTGCCAGCATGACGTTCGGCGTGGGTTCCTGTACGGCCTTGGCCACTACCGGCTCGGCGGCCGGCTCGGCCTGCGGCGGGGGCTGTACCCGGCCGCCGGTTGCCGCTGCGATGTCCGATAGATGGGTATTGCCGCGCGCGATGTCGGTATTGGTGATGGCGTCGACGATGACCTTGCCGCTGCCCGGCCCGATAATGCCCAGCTTGGCCGCCGCCACATAGGACAAGTCCATGATGCGCCCGCTATGGAAGGGGCCGCGGTCGTTGACGCGCACGATTACCGACTGGCCCGTGCCGACGCGCGTGACGCGGGCATAGCTGGGAATCGGCAAAGTGGGGTGCGCCGCCGTCATGGCGTACATATTGTAGGTTTCGCCGGTAGAGGTCTTGGCGCCATGGAACATCTTGCCATACCACGAGGCGGTGCCGACTTGGCGGAACGGCTGGCTCGAGCCCATCGGCACGTAGCGTTTGCCGAACACCGAATAGGGCTTGCTGGCCGCCGTCGACGGGGTTTCGATGCGCGGCACGGCGTCGGGGATTTTGCTGAGGTCGAGAGCGTAGCCGCCGGGGCCGTCGTTCTTGTAGTAGCCGCCGCCGCGCGTGTGCGTGGTAGAGCAGCCCGCCAGAACGGCCAGGCAGGTCAGAGTCAGGATGGCGGCAAGCGAACGCAGTACGGTCATGGCTCCCGATGTGGCGCTGGGCACTTCTTTCAGGGCCTGTTCACGCTAAAAGAGGCACCCCTTTTAGTGTGAACAGGCCCTGGATCCAGAATAGGTTCAGCCTGATTTTTCATGGCTATGCGGCTCCTGTGGACAGACCCTAAGCGGGAGGCTGGGCGCGATGCCGAACCAGCAGCGGCGAGTGATCGGCGAAGCGCCTGGCAAGCTGCTCTACGACATAGACCGAACGGTGCTGCCCGCCGGTGCAGCCGATGGCCACCGTCAGGTAGTTGCGGGTATCCTGCATGTACAGAGGCAGCCAGCGCCGTATGAAGCCCGAGATGTCCTCGATCATGGTCTCGACGCTGCCGAACTGGCCAAGCCATTTTGCCACAGCTTCGTCGCGCCCGGTAAGGGGGCGCAGGGCGCGGTCGTAGTGCGGGTTGGGCAGGCAGCGCACGTCGAACACCAGGTCGGCGTCGCCCGGCACCCCGCGCTTGTAGGCAAAAGACTCGAATGTCAGCACCACCGGCGCGCGGTCGGCCTGCACCAGGTCGCGCACCCAGGCGCGCAGCTGGCCCGGGGTCAGGTCGGACGTGTCGATGACGTGTTCCTGCTCGCGCAGCGGGGCCAGCAGTTCGCGTTCGGTGTCTATGCAGTCTTGCAGCGAGGGCGTCTTGCCGCCGCGCTGCAGCTTGTCGGTAAGAGGATGGCGGCGGCGCGATTCCGAGTAGCGCTGCTGCAGGGTATGGTCGCTGGCGTCCAGGAAAATGACGCGAAAGGCCGTGCCGCCGGCGCGCAGGTCGTTGATGACGCCCGGCAGCTCGGCCAGCTCGCCCGGCGAGCGCACGTCTATGGCGACGGCCACGCGCTCCAGGGAGTCTTCGCGCGTGCTGGCGATGAATTCGTGCAGGAAGCGCACCGGCAGGTTGTCGACACAGGTATAGCCGGCGTCTTCGAGCAGCCGCAGGGCGACCGATTTGCCGGAGCCGGAAATACCCGTGATAAGTACGACGCGAAACATGTCAGATGAATTCCAGGTGTAGGTGCGCGGCCCGCCCAGGCATTACTCTTTGCGGCTGTTTTCCATGATCGCCAGCGCCTGGCGCTCTATGAATTCTCCCATGGTGTCGATGCCGCGCAGCGTCAGGATGGTGTTGCGCACCGCGGCCTCGACCAGTACGGCCAGATTGCGGCCGGCCGCAACCTGCAGCATGACGCGGCGTATGGGGATGCCCAGGATGTCCTGGGTTTGATCCTGCACGGGCAGGCGCTCGAAGGCGTCGGCGCTGGAGCGCATCAGCTGCACCACCAGCTTGAGCTTCATTTTGCGCCGCACCGAGGTTTCGCCGAATATCGTGCGTATGTCCAGCAGGCCCAGGCCGCGCACCTCCAGCAGGTTCTGCAGCAGCGACGGGCAGGTGCCTTCGATCATGTTCGGCGCGGTGCGCGACAGCTCTACCGCGTCGTCGGCCACCAGGCCGTGGCCGCGCGAGATCAGTTCCAGCGCCAGTTCGCTCTTGCCCAGGCCGGATTCGCCGGTGATCAGCACGCCCAGGCCCAGCACGTCCATGAACACGCCGTGCACCGTGGTCTTGGGAGCGAGCCGCTTGCCCAGGTAGATGCGCAGCAGATCTATGAGCTGCGCCGCCTCGATGGGCGTGCCCAGCAGCGGGATCTGCTGCAGATTGCAGAACTCGCGCAGGTCGTCCGGCACCGGCTGGTCGCCGGCGATCAGCATGGCCGGCACGCCGCCGGCGACCAGGTCTTCCAGATGGTGCACGCGCCGCTTGGGCTCGAAGCGCGTGTAATAGGACAGCTCTTCGCGGCCGAACACCTGTATGCGCGAGGGGTGGATCAGGTTCAGGTGGCCCACCAGGTCGGCCCCGGACATGCCGACGTCGGGGATCAGGCGGTGCGCCGCGCCCAGCCCGGCGATCCAGGTGAAGGGGATTTTGTCGGCATTGTCGCTGACGAGTTCTTGGATGGTGAGCATTTGATATCGGGGCCGGTTCGGGGCGTCAGGCCGGCGCGCCGCCCGTGGGCGGGTCGGTGGAAAGCAGGGCGTGGATGGCGGCGACATCGGTTTCCGTGGCCAGCGTCTGGCGCAGAGCAGGGCTGGACACGAGCCGGGCGATTTCGGCCAGCAAGTCCAGGTGCAGCTGCGTGGCGGTTTCGGGCACCAGCACGAAAAACAGCAGGCTGGCCATGCGGCCGTCGCTGGCGTCGAAGCGTACCGGATCGGCCAGCCTGATGAAGGCGGCGCAGGGTTCTTTCAGGCCCTTGATACGGCCGTGCGGCACCGCAATATGATGGCCCAGTGCGGTCGAGCCCAGCCTTTCGCGGGCGATCAGGCTATGGAACACCGAAGTACGGGCTATGCCCTGGTTGTTTTCGAAGAGCAGGCCGGCTTGCTCGAAAGCCCTTTTCTTGCTGGTGGCGGGCAGATCGAGCACCACGTTTTGCGGTGGCAGGATGCGGGACAATAGGTTCATACGGCCCATTATATGGGCTTATGACTATGGTTTCTGGCTGGGAGAAGAACGAAAGACTTTGCGGGCCGGATGGCCCGCAATCACGGAGTTTGGCGCTATTTATGAAAGCTTAGCCGGCGGACGCTTCCAGCCGCTTGACAGGGTCGTGGGCATGATCCTGGGCCTTGTCTTTGTACTTGATGACCTGGCGGTCGATTTTGTCGGCCAGGAGATCGATGGCGGCGTAGAGATTGTCGTCGTCGGCGGCGCAGTGGATGTCTTTGCCGCGCAGCCGCATCGTAACTTCGGCGGTATGCTTCAAGCGCTCTACCGAGAGCATGACCTGGGTGTCGATGACATGATCAAAGTGTCGAGAAACTCTCGCCATCTTGTTCAAGACGTACTCGCGTATGGCGGGAGTGACTTCGAGATGACGACCACTGATGCTCAGGTTCATATTGTGCTCTCCTAGAAAAAATCACACAGTTGCGCGCTAGGCGCGGATGTATCGGATGTACGGCCTCCTTGCCGGTGGTTATGACCAGTCCAGTGTATAGCTTGTGCAAACTAAATCAAGCCCCCTGCGGCGGCCGCGGCAGGGGCCGGTACAGGGGCTTGGGGAAAACGATGAGGGAGCCCTCGAAGGACGATGGGCGGGGTGCTGCTACATCTTGAAATTCTTGCCGAGGTACACCTTGCGCACGGCTTCGTTGTCGATGATTTCGCTGGGGTGCCCCTTGGTGAGCACCTTGCCTTCGCTGATGATGTAGGCGCGGTCGCAGATGCCCAGGGTTTCGCGCACGTTGTGGTCGGTGATCAGCACGCCGATGTTGCGGCTTTTCAGGAAATGCACGATGCGCTGGATTTCTATGACGGCGATCGGATCCACGCCGGCGAAGGGCTCGTCCAGCAGGATGAAGCGCGGGTGCGTGGCCAGCGCCCGCGCGATTTCCACCCGGCGCCGCTCCCCGCCCGACAGCGAGATCGCCGTGTTGTTGCGGATGTGCGAGATCTGCAGTTCGTCGATGAGCGATTCGAGATTCTCGCCGATGCGCGCCGACGAGATCGGCCGTCCGTAGTCGTCGAGCTGCAGCTCGAGCACGGCGCGGATGTTTTCTTCGACGGTCAGGCGCCGGAACACCGAGGCGTCCTGCGGCAGATAGGACAGGCCCATGCGGGCGCGGCGGTGCATGGGCAGGCCGGTGATCGGCGTACCGTCGATCTCGATGCGGCCGGCGTCGGCGGGCACGATGCCCACGATCATGTAGAAGCTGGTGGTCTTGCCGGCGCCGTTGGGCCCGAGCAGGCCGACGACTTCACCGCTGTCGACCGAAAGCGAGACGTCCTGCACCACGGTGCGCTTGCCGTAGGTCTTGCGCAGGCCGGTGGCGCGCAGGGTGCGCAGCGGGGGGCTGTTGGGCGGAGTTGCGGCGTTGGGGGGCGATGACATGAAGCTTATTGTTTCCCGGTGGCGCGCCCGGTGCCCTGCGCGGATTTCTTGCTGCATTCCGCCACGGCGGCGTCGGCCTTGGCGCCAGGCTGCGCGACCGAGCGCACGCGTCCGCCCGCGGCCGCGGAATTCGGGCCGCCGTAGGCTTGGTAGATGTCGGTCTTCTGGTTGTATTTGACCCGTTCGCCGCTGATCGTGTCGAACGGCTTGCCACAGATGAAGCGCGTGACGACGGCCTTGCCTATCATCTCGAATTCCTCGGTCTTGCCGTCGTATTCGGCGCGCAGGCCGCGGGCCTCTATGACTTCGAATTTCTCGGGGTTTTCCTGGCGCACGAACACCAGCTTGCCCGGGCCCACGGTGGCGGTGCCGTACTGGAACCCTTCTGCGTCCTGGTGCAGGGCGAGCTTGTCGGCGCGCAAGGTCATGAGACCGCGCGTCATCACGACGCTGCCGGTGAACACGCTTTCTTTCTTGGCGTCGTTGTAGTTCAGGGTATCGGACAGCACTACCGTGTCGGGCTGCTCGGCCGGTTTCTTGCCCGACTGCGAGGCGCCTCGGGAGCCGGCTTGCGAGCCGGCCGCGGCGGGCTGTGCCGGCGTAGCGTGTTTGCCGGCGCCGGTGCTTGCCGGGGCCGGCCGGGTGCCGCTGCCGGCAGGCGCGGCAAGGGCAGGGGCGCAGGCCAGGGCCGCGCCCAACAGCATCGCGGCCGCCGTATGCAGGGCGAGCGTGGTGCAGGATTCGAGATTCATGGTTTTTTCTTTTTGGCGTTGGATTGCTGTTGATTCTGCACGTCCTGGGCCGAAATCTTGACGTCGGTGGACGAAAATACCTGCAGGACGCGAGTCTTGTTATCGTAACGCATGCCCTTGCCGTTCATGGTGGAATTGCCGTTCACCACCAGCGCCGGCAGGTCGGTGTAGGCCACGTCTTTGTCGGGCAGCAGGGTGAGCTTCTGGCTGGTTACGTCGAGCGGCGCGTGATCCTGGTCGGGCAGCCGGTGCAGATGGGCGTCGCCCTGCATGACGATGCGCGAACCGTCTTTGTCCATGATGGCGATCTTGGAGGTGCCGACGGTGATGGGCGAGCCGGGCTGTTGGCCGATGGCCCGGGCGGTGGTGACCTTGTAGGAATCGTCGTCCGGGTAGTGATCCATGTGCACGCCCTCGAGGCGGTTGATGGCGATGCCCGCTGGGTCGGTGCGCACCATGATGAACTGATCGGCCCAGGAATCCGGGTCGTGGCTGATGCGCCGCGGCGGATCTATGGGTATGGATCGCTGCGCATAGTCGGCCGCCCACCACGTGCCCAGTACAAGAGCCACCAGCAGGGCTACGGCGATGACGGCGGGAATGCGGTCTTTCATGGCCGCCTATTGCACCGCGGCGCCGGCCACGCTGGCGGGGCGTGCGCCGAGAAAAGTGCGCAGGCGCCCCTGCGCGGCCAGGATCAGGTCGCAGCACTCGCGCACCGCGCCCGCGCCGCCGTCGCGCGTGGTCACCCAGTGCGCGGCCTGGGCCACGTAGCTGGGCGCCTGCGGCACGCTGACGGCCAGGCCGGCGCGCTGCATGGCGGCAAGGTCGATGATGTCGTCGCCCATGAAGCCGACCTGCTCCATGGGGCAGCCTTGTTCCTGGGCCAGGCGCGCCAGCGCCGCGGCCTTGTCGCGTTCGCCCTGCAGCACGGTGGCGATGCCCAGCTCGGCCGCGCGGCGCGGCAGTATGGGGCCGCGCCGGCCGGTGATCAGGGCAATGTATACGCCGCTTTCACGCAGCAGCGACAGGCCGTGGCCGTCGAGCACGTGAAAGCACTTCAGGGCTTCGCCCTGCTCGCCGTACCAGAGGCGGCCGTCGGTCAGCACGCCGTCGACGTCGAAGGCCATCAGGCGGATGTGGCGCGCGCGCTCGATGACGGCCGGCGCGACTTTGGCCAGTACCAGGGCTTCGGCGGGGTGGGGGACGTTGGGCATGTTCATGGCTGGTGGATCTAGATGACCTTGGCGGCGAGCAGGTCGTGCATGTGCAGGGCACCCAATAATAGCCCGTCGCGGTCGATTACGAGCATTTGGTTCAGGCGCCCGGCGTCCATCAGCGTGGCCGCTTCGATGGCCAGGGTGGCCGGCCCCACGCTGCGCGGGTGCGCACTCATGCCGTTTTCCACCGTCAGGGGCCGGATGTCGCCGTGGCGCTCGATCAGCCGGCGCAGGTCGCCATCGGTGAATATGCCCACCGGGTGGCGCTGCGCGTCGACGACTATGGCCATGCCCATGCCCTTGGCGGACATTTCCGTGAGGGCGTCGGTGATCGAGGTGCCGGCCGCCACCACGGGCAGCGCCGCGCCCTGGCGCATGATGTCGCGCACCCGGGTAAGCAGGCGCCGGCCCAGGGTGCCGCCCGGATGCGACAGCGCGAAGTCTTCGGCGCTGAAGCCGCGCGCCTCCAGGCATGCCACCGCGACGGCATCGCCCAGGGCCAGCATGGCCGTGGTGCTGGCCGTGGGCGCCAGGTTCAGCGGGCAGGCCTCTTGCGTGACGTGGGTGTTCAGGTGCAGATCGGCGTTGCGCGCCAGCTCCGATTGCGGGTTGCCGGTCATGGCGATGATGGGCACACCCATGCGCTTGGCCACCGAAAGTATGGTCAGCAGTTCCTGCCCCGCCCCCGAGTGCGACAGCGCCAGCACCAGGTCTTGCGCGGTGAGCATGCCCAGGTCGCCGTGCACGGCTTCGGCGCCGTGCATGAACAGGGCCGGAGTGCCGGTGGAAGCCAGCGTGGCGGCGATCTTGCGGGCGATATGGCCCGATTTGCCCAGCCCTGTGACCACCACGCGGCCGGCGCATTGCATGATCAGCGTCACGGCGCGGCCGAAGTCGCCGTCGAGGCGCTGGTCGAGCGCCTGCAGCGCCGCGATTTCGATGCCCAGCGTACGGTGCGCCGAGGCGAGGATGTCGGCCGGAGCCTGTATGTCGTTCATGGATGGATTTTAAACGTAGCGGCGCTCGCAGGCATGGCGCCACGGTGTGGCGCCGTTTCCCCGTCTTGCACCGGGCCGCGCTTGCGGCCGGCTATGCCCTGGAGTATATTCTGAAATTATTGTGATTTCAGAAATTACCGAAATTAGAAAAATGATACTCGGACCTCAAGCCGAACGCTTTGTCCTGCATTTCGGAGAAATGGGCAGCCGCTGGGGCGTGAACCGCACGGTCGGCCAGATCTACGCGCTGGTGTTCCTGTCGCCGCGCCCGCTCAATGCCGACGAGATCTCGGAAACCCTGGGTTTCTCGCGCTCCAATGTCAGCGTCGGCATCCACGAACTGCAGTCCTGGCGGCTGGTGCACATGGTGCACCAGATCGGCGACCGGCGTGAATACTTCGAATCGCTCAAAGATGTCTGGGAAATCTTCCGCGTGCTGGTCGAAGAAAAGCGCAAGCGCGAGATCGACCCCACTCTTACGCTGCTGCGCGGCCTGCTGCTCGAGCAGCCGTCCAATGCCGACGAGGCCTATGCCCAGCAGCGCATCACCGAAATGCTGGAACTCATCGAACTGAGCACGGCTTGGTTCGACGAGGTGCAGCGCCTGCCGCCCGAGACGCTCGAAAGCCTGATGCGCCTGGGCAGCAAAGTCCAGAAGGTCCTGGGTTTCGCCGGGAAATTGCGCAAATGAGCCGCGCCGGAGCATCGCCATGCCAAATCTAGACGTCGTCGACCTGTCGCGCTTCCAGTTCGCGGCCACGGTCATGTATCACTTCCTGTTCGTACCGCTGACCCTGGGCCTGTCGTTCCTGCTGGCCATCATGGAAAGCGTCTACGTCATGAGCGGGCGCGACATATGGCGCCGCATGACCCAGTTCTGGGGCACGCTGTTCGGCATCAACTTCGCCTTGGGCGTGGCCACGGGCGTGGTGATGGAATTCCAGTTCGGCATGAACTGGGCCTATTACAGCCACTATGTGGGCGACATCTTCGGCGCGCCGCTGGCCATCGAGGGCCTGATGGCCTTCTTCCTGGAAGCCACCTTCGTCGGCCTGTTCTTCTTCGGCTGGGATCGCCTGTCCAAGGTCGGCCACCTGGCCGTGACCTGGCTGGTGGCCCTGGGCACCAATCTGTCGGCGCTGTGGATACTTATCGCCAATGGCTGGATGCAGAACCCGGTGGGCGCGGTCTTCAATCCGCTCACCATGCGCATGGAAATGACCGATTTCGGTGCGGTCATCTTCAACCCGGTGGCCCAGGCGAAATTCGTGCACACCGTCAGCGCCGGCTACGTCATGGGGGCCATCTTCATCATGGGGATCAGCGCCTGGTACATACTGCGCGGGCGGCACGTGGATCTGGCCAAGCGCTCGATGGTGGTCGCGGCCAGTTTCGGCCTGGCTTCGGCCCTGTCGGTGGTGGTGCTGGGCGACGAAAGCGGCTACCTGACCACCGAGCACCAGAAGATGAAGATCGCGGCCATGGAGGCCATGTGGCACACCGAGCCGGCGCCGGCTAGCTTCAATTTGTTCGCCATCCCAGACCAGGCCAAGCAGCGCAATTACCTCGACATCCGCATCCCGTACGTCATGGGCATCATAGGCACGCGCTCGCTGACCACGCCGCTGCTGGGCATAGACGAGCTGGTCAAGCGTGCCGAAGTCCGCGTGCGCGACGGCATCGTCGCCTACGAGGCCTTGCAGAAGGTGCGCGCCGATCCCGCCGACCAGGCGGCGCGCAAGGTGTTCGACGCCAATTGGCGCGACCTGGGCTACGGCCTGCTGCTCAAGCGCTACGTATCCGACATCAGCAAGGCCACCGGGCAGGACATCGCGCGCGCGGCGGCCGACACGGTGCCGCAGGTGGCGCCCTTGTTCTGGACCTTCCGTGTCATGGTGGGCCTGGGCTTTTATTTCATCTTGTTCTTCGCCACGGCCTTCTGGCTGGCCTCGACGGGCCGCCTGCGCAAATACCCGCGCTTCCTGAAGATCGCCCTGTGGAGCCTGCCGCTGCCCTGGATCGCGATCGAGTGCGGCTGGTTCGTCGCCGAATTCGGCCGCCAGCCCTGGGTGATAGAGGGTGTGCTGCCCACCTACTATGCGGCGTCCGGGCTGTCGGTGGCCGACCTGGCCACCAGCCTGGGCATATTCCTGGTGCTGTACACGGTGCTGGCCGTGGTGGGCGCCAAGGTGATGCTGCACGCCATACGCAGCGGCCCCGAAGGCGAGACGGGCGCCCGGCACCCCGAGCCGCCCTTGATCGGCACCTCTTTCGACGTGCACCGGCCCCAGGCTGCCGAATAGCGCCGCGGCCAGGAAAGGAGAGTCATCATGGAACAACTCATTCCGCTCGATTATTCGACCCTGCGCGTGGTGTGGTGGGCGCTGCTGGGCGCGCTGCTGGTGGGCTTCGCCGTCATGGACGGCTTCGATCTGGGCGTGGCCACGGTGCTGCCGCTGGTGGCGCGCAGCGACATGGAGCGCCGCGTGGTCATCAATGTGGTGGGCCCGGTCTGGGAGGGCAACCAGGTGTGGCTGATCACCGGCGGCGGTGCGGCGTTCGCCGCCTGGCCGCTGGTCTACGCCTCGGCCTTCTCGGGCTTCTACCTGGCCATGATGCTGCTGCTGATCGCCCTGATCCTGCGGCCGGTGGGCTTCAAGTACCGCAGCAAGCTCGAGGCGCCGCGCTGGCGCTCGGCCTGGGACGCGGTGCTGTGCGGCTCGGGCCTGGTGGCCGCGCTGGTGTTCGGCGTGGCGGTGGGCAATCTGATCGTCGGCGTGCCTTTCGGCTTCGACGCGCAGACCATGCGCCCGCTGTACGAAGGCAATTTCTTCGGCCTGTTCACGCCGTTTCCGCTGCTGTGCGGGCTGCTGAGCGTATGCATGCTGGCCATGCACGGCAGCGCCCTGCTGCTGTGGAAGACCGATGCCGCCGTGGCGGCCCGCGCCCGCAGCGTAGGCATCTGCTTCGCGCTGGCCAGCCTGGTGCTGTTCGCGCTGGGCGGCTGGTGGGTGGCGCACGGCCTGCCGGGCTATACCGTCACCAGCGCGATCGACCCCGATCAGTTGTCGAATCCGCTGTCCAAGACCGTGGCCGTTGTTGCCGGAGCCTGGATGCACAACTATGCGCGCTGGCCGGCCATGTGGATAGCCCCGGCGCTGGGCCTGGGCGGCGCGCTGCTGGCCGCGCTGCTGCTGGCCGCGCGCAGCGCGGCGCTGGCCTTCATCTCCTCGGCGCTGAGCGTGGCGGGCATCGTGCTGACCGTCGGCTTCTCGATGTTTCCGTTCCTGATGCCCTCGCTGCTGACGCCCAATGCCAGCCTGACCGTCTGGGATGCTTCGTCCAGCCGCATGACGCTGTGGATCATGTTGCTGGTGACGGGTGTGCTGCTGCCCATCGTGTCGCTGTACACCGCCTGGGTGTACCGGGTGATGCGCGGCAAGGTCACGCAGGCCGCGCTGGGTGACGCGCCGCATGCCTATTGAACAATGCCGGTGCCGAACGGACGGCGTCGATACCGAACCGGGCGAAGGCGATATCGAGCGAACCGATCGGCGCTTCGGCCCGGATTCTTGCAGGAAAGCTTAAGGACATAAGGACACCGCCATGTGGTATTTCTCGTGGATACTCGGCCTCGGACTGGCCTGCTTTTTTTCCATCCTGAACGCGATGTGGTTCGAGCTGCGCGAGGGCGAGTCCCATAATCCGCGCAATCCGGGCGCATTCACCGATCGCGCCGGGTAAGCGCAGGGGCGGTGTGATGGCGGAACCGGACGGCGGCACGCAGGCCGCGGCGGGCGCGCGCCCGGCGGCGCGCTGGCTGGCGGCCCTGGCGCGGCTGCCGCGTGCAGCCATGGCCTGGGCCGTGGCCGCGCCCCTGCTCGCCGGCTTGCTGCTGCTGCCGCAGGCCTGGTGGCTGGCGCGGGTGCTGGGAGGTTCCGTGGCCGGCTCCGGCCCGGCGGCCGCCGGGCCCTGGATCGCGGCCATCGGCGGCATGGTTGCGCTGCGCGCGGCCATAGCCTGGTCGGGCGAGCGCGCCGCCAGCCGCGCCGCCGAAACCATCAAGTCCTGGCTGCGCCGCAAGCTGTTTGCCGCGATGCTGTCGCGCGGGCCGCAATGGACGCGCCAGAAGGCGTCGGGCGAGTTGTCCAGTCTGGTGATCGAGCAGGTCGAAGCGCTCGACGGCTATTTCTCGCGCTATCTGCCGGGGGCGATCGCCGCCGTCTTCCTGCCGCTGGCCTTCGGCCTGGTGCTGCTGCCGGTGGACTGGATCGTGGCGCTCATCGCACTGCTGAGCGCGCCGCTGATCCCCGTGTTCATGGCGCTGGTGGGCTGGGGCGCCGAGGCCGCCAGCCGCCGCCACCAGCTCGCCATGGCGCGCTTGTCGGGCTTTTTTGCCGACCGGGTGCGCGGCGCCCAGACCCTGAAACTGCTGGGCCGGGCCGAGTCCGAGACCGCCGCGGTGGGCGCGGCCAGCGCCGACCTCAGCCGCAAGACCATGGCGGTACTGCGCATTGCCTTCCTGTCTTCGGCCGTGCTGGAGTTCTTCGCCGCGCTGGGGGTGGCCGGGGTGGCGCTGTATGTCGGCCTGGGTTATCTGGGCTATCTGCACCTGCGCAGTGAGGCACTGGGCCTGCCGCTGGGCCTGTTCTGCCTGTTGATGGCGCCCGAGATCTACAACCCCTTGCGCCAATTTGCCGCCAATTACCACGACCGCGCCGCGGCGCGGGCCGCCGTGGACTGCCTGGCCGCCGTGTTCGGGGCGCTGCCCGATCCGCGCCGGCGGCGGGCGCCGGCGGCCGGGCCCGCTGCCAGCGCTGCTCAGTCCTTGCCCGAGCACGAAGCGGCGCGCGTCACGTGCGAACAGGCGCCGCGGCCCGAGGCATTCCAGCCAGAAGCATTATCCACCGGGGCCTCACTGCGAGCTGCCGCCGGCACAACGGGCGCTCCGTATGCCGCGGGCGGCTCCAGTGCGGAATCGCCGAGCGGGAACGAGCAAGCGGCGCCACGGCCACTGGCCGTCGAGGTGCGCGGCGCGTGCCTGCAGGTGCCGGGCCGCGCGCAGCCGGTGCTGTGCGACCTGTCCTGGTCTTTGGCGCCCGGGGCCAGCCTGGCGCTGATGGGCCATAGTGGCGCGGGCAAGACTACGCTGCTGGAGGCCCTGGCGGGCCTGCGTCCGCTGGATACGGGCGCGATACTCCTGGATGGCCGCGGGCTGGACATATGGCCGGCTGACGAACTGCGCCGGGCCGTGACTTTGATCGGCCAGCGGCCCTTCGTGCTGCCGGGCAGTGTGGCCGACAACCTGCGCGTGGCCGATCCCGCGGCTACGGCCGAAGACTTGCTGGGCGCGCTGGATGCGGCCTGCGCCGGCGAGTTCGTGCGCGCGTTGCCGCAGGGCATGGATACACAACTGGGCCTGCAGGGCTACGGGCTGTCGGGCGGCCAGTTGCAGCGGCTCGCGCTGGCGCGCCTGTTCCTGACGCGGCCCGGCCTGATATTGCTGGACGAGCCCACCGCCAGCCTCGACCCGCACAGCCGCGATCGGGTAATGGACAATGTGCTGCGGTTCGCCGCCGGGCGCACGCTGATCGTCGCCACCCACGACCCCGAGGTCTCGGCCCGGCTGGATGGCTCGCTGGTTTTGCCGCAGGGCGGTGGCCAGGCATGACCGGCGAGGCATTGAACCCATGCTCCGAGCCCGCCGCACCCGCCGCGGGCACGGATCTCCATGGCGGTGCTGCCCAAGCCCAAGCCCAGGCCCAAGCTCAAGCCCAGGCCCAGGCCCAAGCCCAGCCTCGTGCAGCCGCCGCCGGGGCGTGCCGGGCTAGAGCGTTTTTGGTTCGGGCCTTTACACCCTTCGAGGTATTGCTTCTTGGAAAAGTGCCGCGGAAAGTCCGTAAACATTTAAGCCAAAATTGCCCTAGCCGGCCTGCCCCGGGCATCCCCGGCTTGCTGGCCTTGATGCTGCCCTGGCTGGCGCGGCGCCGCCGCAGCCTGCTGGCCGCGCTGCTGCTGGCCTGCTGCACCGTGGCCGCGGGCGTGGGGCTGCTGTCGGTGGCCGGCTGGTTCCTCACCGCGGCATTCCTCGCCGGCGCCAAGCTGGCGTTCGACCTGTTTGCGCCTTCGGCGCTGGTGCGCGGCCTGGCCATGGCGCGCATCGCGCTGCGCTATGCCGAGCGCGTCACGGGGCACGGCGCCACGCTCGATCTGCTGGCCGACATGCGCACCGCCGTGTTCGGCGCCATCATGCGCCTGAGCCCGGCCCAGTTGGCCGGCTACCGCGACGGCGATCTGGTGGCCCGCCTGGCCGGCGACATCGATGCGCTGGACACCCTGTATCTGCTGGTGATCGTTCCGGCCCTGACGGCGCTGGCGCTGGGCGGTGGGTTCAGCCTGATCACGGGGGCGTGGCTGCCGCCGGCGGGCTGGCTGGTGCTGGCGGCCATGCTGGTGGCAGCCTGCGTCGTTCCTTATTGCCTGGCACGCGCGGCCGGCGCGTCGGGCCGGCGTGCGCAAGAGGCCGCGTCCGCCGCGCGCGCCTTCGTGCACGAGGCGGTGCAGGCGCATGCGGATCTGGCGGCCTTCGCCGCCGAGCCGAGGGCGGACGCGCGCTTCGGCGACGCGGTGCGCAGCCTGGCAAACGCCCGCGATTCTGTGGCCGCGGCCGGCTCGGCCGGGCAGTTCGCGCAGCAGCTCATTATGGGCGGCTGCCTGGCCGGCCTGCTGTGGCTGGGCCTGGATGCGTTTCGCGCCGGGGCGCTGGACGGCGCGGTATGGGCCGGCCTGGTGCTGGGCCTGCTGGCCCTGTTCGAGGTGCTGGGGCCCTTGATGCGTGGCGCCGCGCGGCTGGGAACGGCCGCCGCCGCGGGTGCAAGGGTAAGCGCGCTATTGCACGAACCGCCCGCCGTGGCGGATGAACCCGAAGTGCGCGCGCTGCCGCCGCACGGCGCGCTGCAGGCTTCCGGCCTGGAATATTCCTATCCGGGCGCGGCGCGCCCGGTGCTGGCCGGCCTGGACTTGCGGGTCGGGCCCGGCGAGCGCGTCGGCATCGTGGGCGAAAGCGGCTGCGGCAAGTCCACGCTGCTGGCGCTGCTGATGCGCATCCATGATCCCTCCGCGGGTGCAATCAGTTATGGCGGCGTGCCCATACGCCTGGCGGCGCAGCGCGAGCTGCATGCCCGCTGCACGCTGCTGTCGCAGCACAGTCCGGTATTCATGGGCACGCTGCGCAGCAATCTGCTGCTGGGCGACCCGCAGGCCGATGAGGCGCGGCTTTGGCAGGCGCTGCAGCAGGCGCGGCTGGCAGATTTCGTACGCTCGCTCGATCATGGCCTGGATACCTGGGTGGGCGAGGCGGGCCGGCTGCTGTCCGTAGGGCAGGCGCGGCGCCTGTGCCTGGCGCGGGCCATACTCGCGCCGGCCGCTGTGTGGCTGCTGGACGAGCCCACTGCCGGCCTGGACGAGCAGGCTCAGCAGGCTTTCTTCGGCGATCTGGGGCGGGCGGCCGCCGGCAGGACGGTGGTATTGGCTACGCATGCGCGCCTGCCCGCCGGCGCCGTCGATCGCGTCCTGCGCCTCGAGGGTGGGCGCCTGCATTCCTGCTGAGCAGGATGCCTCGTCCGGATGGCGCAGGCCCGAGGCGCCCGTGGACAGAATGTTGAGAGATTCCGCACGATGCAGCGGCTGACGCTGGCGGCAGGCGGCTCACGGCGGCTCACGGCGGCGGGGCCGGCGAATTGACTATTCCCCGGTTGGATACTCCCCCGATTCGCCAGACGTACGCGGCGGAGGTTATAGTCGAGCTTGTCGTCTTCCCCCGCCCGCGCGCGCCGCGGCATCCCCCCAGGCCTGCCCACTAGTCATGAATACCGATCCCGCCAGCTATATATGCGCAGCGATCCGCAGCGTGCCGGACTGGCCCAAGCCAGGCGTCACGTTCCGCGACATCACCCCCGTATTGCAGAACCCGCGCTCTTTCCGGGTGCTGATCGACCTGTTCGTCTATCGCTATATCGGCCAGCGGCTGGATCTGGTGGCCGGCGTCGATGCGCGCGGCTTCATCCTGGGCTCGGTGCTGGCCTACGAGCTGAACCTGGGTTTCGTGCCGGTGCGCAAGAAGGGCAAGCTGCCGTTTCGCACGGTGGCCGAGGAATACACGCTGGAATACGGCAATGCCGCGGTCGAGATGCATACCGATGCTGTACGGCCGGGCCAGCGCGTGCTGCTGATCGACGACCTGATCGCCACCGGCGGCACCATGCTGGCCGCCGCCAAGCTGCTGCAGCGCCTGGGCGCCAACGTGGTCGAGGCCGCCGCCATCATCGAGCTGCCCGAATTGGGCGGCGCCCAGGCCGTCAAGGCCACCGGCCTGCCGCTATACACCGTATGCCGCTTCAACGAGGGCGAGCCCAAGGGTGAACGGGTGCCGGAGCCGGGCGCCGCCTGAGGCGGCGGCCTGCATACCGCTCGGATTCGCCAGTCAGGGCACAGTCCGCAGGGGACTGTGCCGTGTCCAGCCTCATTCACCTCGGACTGGTGTGGCAGCGCTGCAGGGCTCGCGTAGTCCTACAGGAACAGCCGGTAGGCCGGGTTTTCCGTTTCGTTCCAGTACGGGTAGCCCACGGTTTCCAGGAAGTTCTTGAAGTGCGCCTTGTCGGCCGGCGGCACCTGGATGCCGACCAGGATGCGGCCGTAGTCGTCGCCCTGGTTGCGGTAGTGGAACAGGCTGATGTTCCAGTCCGGATTCATGGCGTTCAGGAAGCGCATCAGCGCGCCGGGCCGTTCCGGGAATTCGAAGCGGTACAGCACTTCGTTGTCGGCCAGGGTCGAGCGCCCGCCCACCATGTAGCGCAGGTGCGCCTTGGCCATTTCGTCGTGGGTCAGGTCGAGCGTGGGAAAACCCTTGCGGCGAAAGCCCGCGGCAATCTTGTCGGCTTCTTCCAGGGATGAGATCTGCAGGCCGACGAAGACGTGGGCGCGCTCTGAATCGGAGATGCGGTAGTTGAATTCCGTGACGCTGCGGCGTTTGCCCACCGCCTCGCACAGGCCGCGGAAGCTGCCGCGCTTCTCGGGCAGGGTGACAGCGAAGATGGCTTCGCGCGCTTCGCCCACTTCGGCGCGTTCGGCCACGAAGCGCAGCCGGTCGAAGTTCATGTTGGCGCCGCAGGTGATGGCCACCAGGGTCTTGTTCTTCCACTTGTTCTGGGCGGCATAGCGCTTGGCGCCGGCCAGGGCCAGGGCGCCGGCCGGCTCCAGCACGCTGCGGGTGTCCTGGAAGACGTCCTTGATGCCGGCGCAGATGGCGTCGGTGTCCACCGCTATGAAGTCGTCCACGTACTTGCGGGTCAGGCGGAACGTCTCGGCGCCCACCAGCTTGACCGCCGTGCCGTCCGAGAACAGGCCCACGTCGGGCAGCTCGATGCGGCGCCCCGCCTTGACACTGCGCATCATGGCGTCGGAATCCGTGGTCTGCACGCCGATGATCTGGATCTCGGGCCGCAGCTGCTTGATATAGGCGGCCACGCCCGAGATCAGGCCGCCTCCGCCTATGGCGACGAAGATGGCGTCGATCGGGCCGGAGTGCTGGCGCAGGATCTCCATGCCTACCGTGCCCTGGCCGGCGATCACGTCCGGATCGTCGAAGGGGTGCACGAAGGTGAGCTTTTCCTTCTTTTCCAGCTCTTTGGCATGCAGATAGGCGTCCGAGAAGCTGTCGCCGGCCAGCACCACCTCGCCGCCGAAGCCGCGCACGGCGGCGATCTTCACTTGCGGGGTGGTGGTGGGCATGACGATGACGGCGCGGCAGCCCAGGCGCCGCGCCGACAGCGCGACCCCCTGGGCGTGATTGCCGGCCGAGGCGGCGATGACGCCGCGCTTGAGTTCGGCCGGGCTCAGGTGCGCCATCTTGTTGTACGCGCCGCGCAGCTTGAAACTGAACACCGCCTGGGTATCTTCGCGCTTCAGGTACACCTTGTTGCCGATACGCGCCGAAAGCTGGGGAGCCAGTTCCAGCGGGGATTCGACGGCAACGTCGTAGACTTTGGAGGTGAGGATGCGCTTGATGTAGTCGGTGGGCATGATGCGGGCGGAAAGAACGGTGCGGGGTAGGGTAGTGAGCCGATGTGGAAAGATAGTCGGGAAGGCGGGCGGCCGGCGATGCAATCGGCAAGCGCCGAACGCCGGCGGCCCGCGGAAAAACCGATCGAACAGATTACCACAGCGCTGCCCCGGGACTCTTGCAGCCCGCCCCGTAAGCGGCAGGCGCCTGTCTGCCCGGGCCTGGCGGGCATCGGCAAGAACAGGCCCGCGCGAACGGCGTAAGGGCTGGCCCCTGGGGGCAAGCGGCTGCGGCTAAACTAGCGCTCCATGGAATACTTGCTCGAATCCCCCCTGCAGTGGCTGCTGGCCACGCTGGCCCTGCCCAAGGTGGGGCTGACGGCCATCTTCGTCGTCAGCCTGCTCTCGGCGACGCTGCTGCCGCTGGGTTCCGAGCCGGCGGTGTTCGGCTACGTCAAGCTGGCGCCCGATATGTACTGGCTTGCCATCAGCGTGGCCGCGCTCGGCAACACCCTGGGCGGGATAATCACTTATTTCATGGGCGAGGGCGCGGAACGCGCCTACGAGCATTGGCGCCAGAAGCATGGCCACGCGCCCGGGGGCCCTGCCGAGCCCGCCGCGCTGGCCGGCGGGCGCTGGCATGCGCACATCAGCCGCTGGTCGCATCGGTTCGGGCCTTCCATCTTGCTGTTCTCGTGGCTGCCGGCCGTGGGCGACCTGCTGTGCGCGGTGGCAGGCTGGCTGCGCCTGCCTTTCTGGCGCTGCGTGTTGTACATGGCGGTGGGCAAGTTCCTGCGCTATGCGCTGGTAACCGCCGGACTGCTGTGGTTCTTCCCGCCCGCATGAAGCGGGAGGCGCCGGCGCCTCCCATGCGCCGTCCTTGCCAATGGCAAACTCGTATTACACTGTTTCTTTAATGGCTTTCCCTCTTTTCACTACGCCATGAATGCGCCCCTAGCCAGTCAGCTGCTTGCCGCCCAGGCCCCCGTCGCCGCCACGCGACTACGCGAAATCCCCTACAACTACACCTCTTTCTCCGACCGCGAAATCGTCTCGAGGCTGCTGGGCGCGGACTCCTGGCAATGGCTTTCCGACCTGCGCGGCGAACGGCGCACCGGGCGCTCGGCCCGCATGTTGTTCGAGGTGCTGGGCGACATCTGGGTGGTGCGCCGCAACCCCTATCTGCAGGACGACCTGCTGGACAACCCCAAGCGCCTGCGCTTGCTGGTCGACGCCATGAACCACCGCCTGGCCGAGATCGACCGGCGCCGCGACTTGTCCGACCCGGCGCGCGACGACAAGGTGGCGCATCTGCTGCAGGCCGCGCGCGGTGCGGTCGGCGCCTTCGCCGGCGAGTTCGAGCAGACCCGCGAACTACGCAAGCGGGTCATGCGCCGCCTGGGGCGCGCCACGGCGCGCGACAACATCAAGTTCGACGCGCTGTCGCGCGTCTCGCACGTTACCGACGCCACCGATTGGCGCGTGGAATACCCCTTCGTGGTGCTGACGCCCGACTCCGAGGCCGAGATGGCGCCGCTGGTGCGCGCCTGTATCGAACTGGACATGACCATCATCCCGCGCGGCGGCGGCACTGGCTACACGGGCGGCGCCATTCCGCTGACCTGGCGCTCGGTGGTCATCAACACCGAAAAACTCGATGCGCTGGGCGCGGTCGAGTCCGGCAGCCTGCCGGGCGTGGACGAGCCCGTGGCCACGGTGCTCACTGGTGCCGGCGTAGTCACCCGGCGCGTGGCCGAAGCCGCGGAAGCGGCGGGCTTCGTATTCGCGGTCGACCCGACCTCGGCCGATGCCTCCTGTGTGGGCGGCAACGTCGCCATGAACGCCGGCGGCAAGAAGGCGGTGCTGTGGGGCACGGCGCTGGACAACCTGGCCTGGTGGCGCATGGTCGACCCGGAAGGCAACTGGCTCGAGGTCACGCGGCTCGAACACAACATGGGCAAGATCCACGACGTGGCGCAGGCGCGCTTCGAGCTCAAGTGGTTCGACGGCAGCCATGCTCCGGGCGCGCGCCTGCTGCGCAGCGAGGTGCTGGCCATCGACGGCTCGCGCTTCCGCAAGGCGGGCCTGGGCAAGGACGTGACCGACAAATTCCTGGCCGGCCTGCCGGGCGTGCAGAAAGAAGGCTGCGACGGCCTGATCACCTCGGCGCGCTGGGTGCTGCATCGCATGCCGGCGCACACGCGCACCGTCTGCCTGGAATTCTTCGGCCAGGCGCGCGACGCCATTCCGTCGATCGTCGAGATCAAAACCTACCTGGACGGCGAAGGCCGGGCGCGCGGCGCCATTCTTGCCGGCCTCGAGCACCTGGACGAGCGCTACCTGCGCGCGGTCGGCTACGCCACCAAGAGCAAGCGTGGCGGTTTTCCGAAGATGGTGCTGTTCGGCGACATCGTGGGCGACGACCCCGATGCCGTGGCCGTGGCCGCCAGCGAGGTGGTGCGCCTGGCCAATACGCGCCATGGCGAGGGCTTCGTGGCCGTCAGCGCCGAGGCGCGCAAGAAATTCTGGCTCGACCGCTCGCGCACCGCCGCCATCGCGCGCCACACCAACGCCTTCAAGATCAACGAAGACGTGGTCATTCCGCTCAATCGCATGGGCGAATACACCGACGCGATCGAGCGCATCAATATAGAGCTGTCCACGCACAACAAGCTGCGCCTGCTCGACCGGCTCGAGGAATTTCTGGGCGGCGAACTGCCCGTGGGCAAGACCGAAGACATCGAAGACGCCGAGCACACGCGCGCCGAGGTGCTGGCCGAGCGCACCCGCGAGGCCGTGGCCGTGCTGCGCGCCGCCCGCGCGCGCTGGAACTGGCTGCTGGACAACCTTGACATGCCGCTGCAGCAGGCGTTGCCCACGCTGCGCGACTTGGGGCTCGAGGCGCTGGACGAGGCCTTGCGCGAGCGCGTGGCCAGACAGCCGCAGGCGCGGGTGTTCGACGTGGTGCAAGATCGCACCATACGCGTGTCCTGGAAGGCCGAGGTGCGCGCGCCCATGGAGAGCCTGTTTTCGGGGGCCGACTGCGCCGCGGTGCTGGCCGAGATCCAGGCCATCCACGACCGCGTGCTCAAGGGGCGCGTGTTCGTCGCGCTGCACATGCATGCCGGCGACGGCAACGTGCATACCAATATCCCGGTCAACTCCGACAACTACGAAATGCTGCGCGAGGCCACCGAGACGGTGGCGCGCATCATGCAGATCGCCCGCGACCTCGACGGCGTCATCTCGGGCGAGCACGGCATCGGCCTGACCAAGTACGAATTCCTCACCCAGGACGAGCTGCAGCCCTTCCAGGACTACAAGCGGCGCATCGACCCGGCCGGCCGCTTCAACGGCGGTAAGCTCATGCCGGGCGCCGATCTGACCCACGCCTGGACGCCCAGCTTCAACCTCATGGGCTACGAATCGCTGATCATGCAGCAAAGCGAGATCGGCGCGATCTCCCACGCCATCAAGGACTGCCTGCGCTGCGGCAAATGCAAGCCGGTGTGCGCCACCCACGTGCCGCGCGCCAACCTGCTGTACTCGCCGCGCAACAAGATCCTGGCCACCTCGCTGCTGATCGAAGCCTTCCTGTACGAAGAGCAGACGCGCCGCGGCGTCAGCCTCAAGCATTGGGAAGAATTCGAAGACGTTGCCGACCACTGCACGGTCTGCCACAAGTGCTACAACCCCTGTCCGGTCGACATCGACTTCGGCGACGTGTCCATGGACATGCGCGCGCTGCTGCGCCGCATGGGCAAGAAGTCCTTCAACCCCGGCACCGCGGCGTCGATGTTCTTCCTCAATGCCAAGGATCCGCGCGTCATCAAGGCCACGCGCAAGGCCATGATAGAAGTGGGCTACAAGGCGCAGCGCGTCGCCCACGACGTCCTGGCGGCGGCCTCGCGCAAGCAGACCCAGAAGCCGCCGGCCACGGTGGGCAAGGCGCCGGTGCGCGAGCAGGTGATCCACTTCGTCAACAAGAAGATGCCGGGCGGCCTACCCAAGCAGACCGCGCGCAAGCTGCTCGACATCGAAGATCCGGCCTACGTGCCCATCATCCGCAACCCGGCTTCCACCACGCCAGAAACCGAGGCGGTGTTCTACTTCCCGGGCTGCGGCTCCGAGCGCCTGTTCTCGCAGGTCGGGCTGGCCACGCAGGCCATGCTCTGGCACGTGGGCGTGCAGACCGTGCTGCCGCCGGGCTACCTGTGCTGCGGCTACCCGCAGCGCGGCAACGGCATGTACGACAAAGCCGAGAAGATGATCACCGACAATCGCGTGCTGTTCCACCGCATGGCGAACACGCTGAATTATCTCGACATCAAGACGGTGGTGGTCAGTTGCGGCACCTGCTACGACCAATTGTCCAGCTACGAATTCGACAAGATCTTCCCGGGCTGCCGCCTGATCGACATCCACGAATACCTGCTGGAAAAAGACCAGCGGCTCGAGGGCATACAGGGGGTGCGCTACATGTACCACGACCCCTGCCACACGCCCATGAAGCTGCAGGATCCCATGAAGACCGTCAAGTCGCTGGTGGGCGACGCCACCATCAAGGCCGACCGCTGCTGCGGCGAATCCGGCACGCTGGCGGTCAGCCGCCCCGACATTTCCACCCAGGTGCGTTTCCGCAAGCAGGAAGAACTGGCGAAGAACCAGGCCGCGGTGCGCGCTGACGGCTTCAGCGGCGAGGTCAAGATCCTCACGTCCTGCCCGTCGTGCCTGCAGGGCCTGATCCGCTATCAGGGCGACACCGGCATGGATGCCGACTACATCGTCATAGAAATGGCGCGCCACATCCTGGGTGAAACCTGGATGGAATCGTATGTGCGCGATGCCAACGCCGGTGGCATAGAGCGGGTGCTGGTGTAGGGTTTTTGCTCTATTGCCATGCCGCCCGCGCGGTGCAATCGGCTGCAGGCGCTGGTGGCCCGGCTTGCAGCCTGCCGGCGATCCTCGGGGCGAGTTCGCGCCGCGCGCGGCGCCGCGGCCTACACCGTGGCGATAACCACCCCCTTGGCTTCCAGATCGGCCCGGATCTTTTTCGCGAACTGCGCCGCGCCCGGCTGGTCGCCGTGCAGGCACAGGGTGTCGGCGCGTACTTCGACTTCGGTGCCCTGGCGTGTGGCCACGCGGCCGCGCTGCACCATGGACAGCACTTGGCGCAGCGAGGCGTCGGCGTCTTCGATCATGGCGCCGGGCAGCGAGCGCGGGGTCAGGCTGCCGTCGGATTCATAGCTGCGGTCGCCGAACACTTCTTGCGCCACGCGCAGGCCCAGGGCTTCGCCGGCGCGGATCAGTTCGCTGCCGGCCAGGCCGTAGACGATCAGTTCGGGGTTCACGTCGCGCATCGCGCGGCATATGGCGTCGGCCAGGGCCGCGTCGCGCGCCGCCATGTTGTAGAGCGCGCCGTGCGCCTTGACGTGATGCAGCGTGCCGCCCTGGCTGGCCGCCACGGCCGCCAGCGCGCCGATCTGTACCACCACGCAGTCGTAGGCTTCCTGCGGGCTCAGGCGGATTTCACGGCGCCCGAAGCCCAGCAGATCGGGCAGGCTGGGGTGGGCGCCCACGGCCACGCCGTGTTCGATGGCGGCGGCCACGGTCTTGCGCATGGTGGCGGGGTCGCCGCCGTGAAAGCCACAGGCGATGTTGGCCGAACTCACGTAGGGCAGTACGGCGAGATCGTCGCCCATCTTCCACGCGCCATAGCTTTCACCCATGTCGCAATTCAAGTCGAGTTTGTTCATACGGGCCTCACTTGCTAGCTTTATACATGCTAGGGCATTTTCAGTTCAGGTACTTACATGCTTCGAAGCATTGCATCAGGCAAGCGCCACGAAAACCCGGTAAACACTTGAGCCAAGCTTGCTCTAGTTCTATACATGGTCTGGGCCTGCTTCCGTGCTGGAAGGCTCAGTGGCGCCGGCGTTGCCGCCAGCGCCTCCAGTTCCGGCATCGGCTGCGGCAGGGGCTCTTGCATCGGCTGCGGCACCGCCATGGGCGGATTCCAGCAATGCGCGCAGCGGCGCCAGCGCCTGGCTCAGGCGCGCGAAGGCCGCTACGCGCTGCGCGTCCAGGCGCTGCGCGGCGGCTATGTCGATTTCCTCGAAGCCCACACTGTCGCCCGGCAGGCATTGGGCGAGCTGCGGCAGATCGACACTGGCCACATGGGCGATCTTGGGATAGCCGCCGGTGGTCTGCCGATCGGCCATGAGTACGATGGGCTGTCCCTCGGCAGGCACCTGCACCGTGCCGAAGCAGGTGGCCTCGGAGAGCAATTGTTGCGGCCGCTGCAGCTCGAGCTTCGGGCCCTGCAGCCGATACCCCATGCGCTCGGACTGCGGGCTGATGCGGTAGGGCGCCGAGTAAAGATTGCGCAGGGCTGCGGCCTTGAACAGCTGGGCGTGCTCGCCGCGCAGCGCGCGCAGCCGCGGCCGGGCGGGGGCCCCCAGGCTGGCCGGCAGGTAGATGCGCAGGTTCCAGAGTTCCTGGGCCAGCTCATCCAGCGCCGCTCCCGCCAGGCCGCGGTTCAGGCGAACGATGTCGCCCACTGCCAGGGCGCGGCCTTGATAGCCGCCATAGCGTCCGCGCAGATTGGTGCTGCAGCTGCCCAGCACGGGCTCCAGCGCGAAACCGCCGTGCACCGCCAGATAGGCGCGCGCGCCCGATTTGCGGGCGCCGAATTTCAGCACCTCGCCGCTGCGCGCGATGATGGGGCGGTTGACGGGTACGGGGCGTCCGTCCAGCGTTGCCTGCAGATCGGCGCCGCACACCGCCAGGCAGCAGGGCGCGTCGATGCGCAACCGCGGGCCGAGCAGGGTGATTTCCAGTGTGGCTTCGCTTTCGGTGTTGCCGGCCAGCAGATTGGCGAGCCGGTGGGCGCGCTCGTCCATGGCGCCGCCCACCGGCACGCCCAGGTGCTGCTGGCCGTAGCGGCCCAGATCCTGGAAGCTCGAAAGCAGCCCCGGGGCGAGCACGGTCAGGGACATGAGGCGGCCCTCGGCTTGCCGCGGCGCGTGTTCTCGGAGCGGCCGTGGAAGATTGGCATGGGCCGGGTGCGCAGGCACGACCGGGCGTAGCAGAGTAGGCGGACGCGAAGGCGAGGGCGGGCGGGGGACACCATGCTGTTCATCGCCGCCGCTCCTGGGCCGCAAGGAATTCCTGTTCCGACACCGGCACGAAGCGCACGCTGTCGCCGGGTGCCAGCAGCGTGGGCGGCTCGGCGTGCGGGTCGAACAGCGTGACGCTGCTGGCGCCTATGATGTGCCAGCCGCCCGGCGAGGATTCGGGATAGATCATGGTCTGCCGGTTGGCGATGGCCACCGAGCCCGCCGGCAGCGAAACGCGGGGCGAGCTGCGCCGCGGAATGTCCAGGCGCGGGTCGATCAGGCCCAGATACGGTGCGCCGGCGGCAAAGCCCAGCATCAGCACTTGTACCGTGGCGGCGCTGTGCAGGCGCACGACCTCGGCCTCGTTCAGGCCGCAATGCTCGGCCACCTGCGGCAGGTCGGGGCCGTATGCGCCGCCGTAGCAGACCGCGATGTCTACCTGCCTGGCCGCGGGCGGCTCGAATCCGCCGCCGAAAACCTGCTGCAGCCGCTGGTCGATTGCCCGCTCCAGAGCCCGGGCCTGCCGTGCGTCGGCGCCGGGGTGATGATGCACCGCCACGCTGTTGTAGGTGGGCACGATGTCGCGCACCCCTTCCAGCCCTGCCGCGCGCAGCGCCGCGGCGGCGGCGATGCAGCGCCGGCTGACGGCCGGGTCGATGCCGGAGCCGAACCGCAGTATCAGGCAGCGGTCTCCCTGCGGAACGATCTTCCAGTCCCGCGGCGGCGTGTCGGATAGGCTGGCCGAGGCCATTTCGATTCGCTCCTGGCGCAATTGGGCGCAGTGTGGAATGGTCACGCATTGTCCGCGCCGGCGGAACCTGGGCTGCCGGGGCGGGCCGCCCGCGCCGCGGGCGCATACTGCAGTTTTAGCATGTTTGCCGAGCGCTACGCGGCCGTCTCGGGCAGCCGGCGCAGCACGCGCGCGGCGGGGAAGTGCAGCGAGAACAGGCTGCCCTCGCCGTGGCGGCTGCGGATCGAGAACTCCGCCTGGTGCCGCATGGCGACGTGCTTGGTAATAGCCAGGCCCAGGCCGGTGCCGCCGGTGCCGCGCGAGCGGCCCCGATCCACGCGATAGAAACGTTCCGTCAAGCGCGGAATGTCTTCCTGCGCGATGCCTATGCCGGTGTCCTGCACGCTGTAGCAGGCGCGGCCGTCCTCGGTGGCGTACCAGCTGGCGGTAATGGTGCCGCCCTTGGGCGTGTAGCGCACGGCGTTGGTCAACAGATTGGAAATGGCCGAGGCCAGCTCGGTTTCCGTGCCGCGCAAGCCCAAGCCGTCGTCGACCTTCTCGACGAAGACGTGTTCGCCGTTGGACAGCGCCTTGGCCTGCTGCAGCGCGTTGTGCACCAGCAGGGCGACCCGCACCGGCGTGCCTTCCGCGGCCGGTGAAGACTCCAGCGTGGAGAGCGTCAGCAGATCGCTGACGATGGCCTCCATGCGCCGCGCCTGCTCGTACATGAGCTGCAGATAATGGGCTTCCTGCTCGTCGCTGATCGCGCCTTCGGGCATTTCGCGCAGGGTTTCCAGGAAGCCGGACAGCACGGTCAGCGGCGTACGCAGTTCGTGAGACACATTGGCCACGAAGTCCTTGCGCGTGGTCTCGAGCTTCTCGACCTGGGTCACGTCGCGGGTCACGACCAGGAACTGGCCCACCCCGTAGGGCGCCATCTGTACCTGCAGCGCCTTGTCGTGGCCGCCGCTCTGGTGGTGCAGCAGCAGCGGGGTAGGCCAGCTTTCCTGCCGGGCATAGGCGGCAAAATCGGGCGAGCGCAGTATATGGAAAATGCTGGCATTCTTGTCCCGTTCGGGATCCAGGCCCAGGTGCTCGCAGGCGGTGCGGTTGCTCCAGATGAGCTGCATGGCGTCGTTCAGCGCAATGGCGCCGTCGGGCAGGGCCTGCGCGGCCAGCATGAGCTGATCGAGCTGTTGCTGCATGTGGTTGGCCTCGAGCGCGTTCTTGCGCAGCTTGCGATAGACCGGCGCAAGCGCGTCGTCCCAGGGGCCTATGGACACGGGCAGGGGGGCCTCGGTATTTTGCGCCCAGCGGGCCACCCGCGCCAGGCGCAGGCCGCCGGCCAGCGCCGCCAGCAGCAGGCCGCAGCCAAACACCTGCCAGCCCAGCAGCGGCCGGGCCCAGGCGCCCACGGCACAGCTGAACGCCGCCCAGGCGGCCACCGGCCACCAGCGCCTGGCCAGCTCGCCGGCCGCGAGGTGCCGGTGCACGGGTTTATTCGGGGGCGGCGCCATACACGGTGCAGCGGTAGCCCGTGCCGCGCACGGTCTCGATATGGCGGTCGTGGCCGCTGGGCTCCAGGGCCTTGCGCAGGCGCCGGATGTGCACGTCGACCGTGCGCTCCTCGACGAAGACGTGGTCGCCCCAGACCTGATCCAGCAGCTGGCCGCGCGAGAACACACGTTCAGTGTGCGTCATGAAGAAATGCAGCAGGCGGAATTCGGTGGGGCCGATGGCCAGCACCCGGTCGCCGCCCATGACGCGGTGCGTGGCCGGATCCAGCGACAGCGTGCCCAGGCGCACCACGTCGTCGGTGAGCTGCGGCGCGCGCCGGCGCAGCACCGCCTTGATGCGCGCCAGCAGCTCTTTGGGCGAGAAGGGTTTGGTGATGTAGTCGTCGGCGCCGGCTTCCAGGCCTTCGAGCTTGTCCTGTTCCGCGCCCTTGGCGGTCAGCATGATGATGGGCACCGCGCGGGTGCGTTCGTCGCCGCGCAGTTTGCGAGCCAGGGCGATGCCCGAGGCGCCCGGCAGCATCCAGTCCAGCAGGATCAGGTCGGGCAGTTCCGCCTGTATCAGTGTTTGCGCCTGCTCGGCGTCGAGCGCGCGCAGAACCTTGTGGCCCGCGAAGCCCAGGTTCACGGCGATCAGCTCCTGGATGGCGGGTTCGTCTTCTACGACCAGTATCGTGGAATTCATGGCACCTGAAATAATATAGCAAGCCGCGCTTGCCTCGCTTACGACGAGCGCCATCATATGACGCCAATGTTGCAGGTTTGTGAACATTGATGCGTTACGGATGAGTTACCATAACCGGTATGTCGAACACCCGCCCAGACCCCGCGCAAACGCCGCCCGAGACGACCACCCATTTCGGTTACGAAACCGTCAGGGAAGCCGACAAGGCGGCCAAGGTGGCGCAGGTTTTCCATTCCGTGGCCAGCCGCTACGATCTCATGAACGACCTCATGTCCGGCGGCATGCACCGGCTCTGGAAGGCCTTCACCATAGGCCGCGCCGACGTGCGCCCCGGCATGAAAGTGCTGGACATCGCCGGCGGCACCGGCGACCTGGCCCGGGCCTTCGCCAAGCGCGCCGGCCCCAGCGGCGAGGTGTGGCTCACCGACATCAACGATTCGATGCTGCGCGTGGGGCGCGACCGCCTGCTCGACCGCGGCCTGCTGGTGCCCGTGGCGGTCTGCGACGCCGAACGGCTGCCGTTCCCCACGGGGTACTTCGACCGCGTCAGCGTGGCCTTCGGCCTGCGCAACATGACCCACAAAGAACAGGCCCTGGCCGAGATGCGCCGCGTGCTCAGGCCCGGCGGCAAGCTGCTGGTGCTGGAATTCTCGCGCATCGCCAAGCCCCTGGCACCGGCCTACGACTGGTATTCCTTCAATATCCTGCCGTGGCTGGGCAAAAAGGTGGCCGGCGACGAGGCCAGCTACCGCTATCTGGCCGAATCCATACGCATGCATCCCGATCAGGCCACCCTGGCCGGCATGCTCGAGACCGCTGGCCTGTCGCAGGTACGCTACTTCAATCTTGCGGCCGGCCTGGTGGCCCTGCACGAGGGTGTCAACCTGGGCTGACCGGCACTAGGCTACGGGCGCCGTTTTTGAGGCGGAGCCGGCGCAGCCTTGGCTCGACTCGGCGCCAGAGGCACCCCGCCATAGGCGTCCTCGACTTCTCAGTAATAGTCCCCCGACTCCTCGGTAACAGCCCCCGGCTTCTCCGTAATAAGTACTAGTGGCAGAGAATAGTGGCAGAGAAGCTACGGCCGCGAGGCCGGGGCCTTTTTGATTGTTCAGCTTAATGTAAGTTTTATGCTATGCTTTGCCGCAAGCGTATCAATACTCTAGCCGGCCAACCCGGCGCCACAGGAGCATTTTCATGTCCCTCCGGATTTCCAGGCTATTTGCCTTCGCTATGCTGATCGTATCGGCGTTGGCAATGCTTTCCGTCTCTTCCGAGGCCGAGGCCCGCCGCATGGGCGGCGGCAGCAGCTTTGGCCGCCAGTCGGCCAACATCACCCAGAAGCGCCAGGCCGTCACGCCTCCGGCGGCCAGCACGACCACGCCCAGGGCGGCCGCGCCCGCAGCGGCGGGCGCTACCGGCGCCGCAGCCGGCGCAGCCGCAAAAAGCGGCATGTCGCGCTGGCTGGGCCCCATCGCCGGCATAGCCGCGGGCCTGGGCATTGCCGCGCTGCTGTCGCACCTGGGGCTGTCCGGCGCCTTTCTTGAAATGATTTCCAGCCTGGTGCTCATCGGCATCGTGCTGTTCGGCATCATGTATATCGTGCGCCGCCTGCGCGGCATGCAGCCGGCCGCCACGCTGTCCAGGCAGGGCGCCGCGGGCTCGGCTCCTCCTCCTTCTTCTACGCTGCAGCGCCAAGCCGCGGCGCCGGCCGCCGCGGCCGGCACTGGCGCGGGCGCTTCGGCACCGTCGGCGCCGGCCGATTCCAGCTGGTTCATACCCGGCGACTTCGACACCGCGGCATTCCTCAGCCAGGCCAAGGCGCGCTTCATAGAAATCCAGGCCATCTGGGACAGCGGCGACGTCAACAAGCTGCGCGAGTACCTCACCGACGACCTGGTCGCCGAACTCAAGCCGCAGATCCTGGCGCGCAGCGGCACCACCAGCACCGAAGTGGTGCTGCTCAACGCCGAACTGCTCGGTATCGAGTCTGTGTCCGGCGGCCATCTGGCCAGCGTGCGCTACTCGGGCATGCTGCGCGAGTCGACCGACGCCGAGGCATTCCGCTTCGAAGAGGTCTGGAACCTGTACAAGGGCGGCGAAAGCGGCTGGCTGCTGGCCGGCATCCAGCAAATTCCCCTGGAATACGCCAGCTAAGGCATATCGATTGAGCACGCTCCAGGATCGTTCTCTCCTGGGGCTTTTCCAAACCCGGGCTTGCGTCCGGGTTTTTTTGCGCGGCCGCCCTCGGGTGCTTGCTCCGCCGATGCGGGGCCCTGTTTGCGCACGCAGGCCCGCGCCCTCTTGCGCCGCAAAACCGTTAAACTCTAAGCTTCGCCCATTTATTTCCGAATACTTCCGCCGCGTTCGCGGCCAGTTCCGTATGTTCCCGATTCCCTCATTTCTGGCCCCCGCCGTGGTCGCTGCGCGTGCGCTCAAGCAGTTGCTGCGGCGCGAAGAATGGGCGCGGGATCGCCTGGCTCGCCACTCCGGCAAGACGGTGCGCTTTATCGCGGGCCGCTATGCGGCAAGCCTGTCGATACAGGCCGATGGCTATGTGACGGCGTCCGATCCGGCTGTCGTGCCGGACGTCACGCTTACCGTTGCGGCGGATCGCCTGGGGCGGCTGGCCGCGGCCCTGCGCAGCGGCCAGCCCGACGAGATCGCGGCGCTGCTGCATGTGCAGGGCGATGCCGGGCTGGCGCAGCTGGTTTCCGAGCTGGCGCGCGACCTGCGCTGGGACGTCGAAGCCGAGCTGGCGAACCTGGTGGGCGACGTGGCCGCGCTGCGCCTGCTGGGCGGCGCGCGCATATTGCGTCGTGGCGTGCGCCGGGCCGGCGAGCGCCTGGCCGGCAATGTGGGCGAATATCTGACCGAAGAAAGCCGCAGCCTGCTCGGGCGCCCCGAATACGAGCAATGGCGCGATGACCTGGCGCGCATGCAGGCCACGCTCGACGGGCTGGAACGGCGTGCCGCCGGGCTCGAGTCGCGTGCCCGCCAGTGCGGCACTTCTTTTAGCACAGACAGGCTCTAGGCCATGCTGACGCTGTTGCGCCTGGTACGCATCATCTTCGTGGGGCTGCGTTATCGGCTCGACGAGCTGCTGCTCTCCAGCATCAAGCATCCGCTGGCTCACGGGCTGTTGCGCATCGTGCGCTTCGGCCGGCCGCCGCGCACGCCGCGCGGCGTGCGCCTGCGCCTGGCGCTGGAATCCCTCGGGCCTATCTTCGTCAAGTTCGGCCAGGTGCTGTCCACCCGCCGCGACCTGATTCCGCACGACGTGGCCACCGAGCTGGCGCGCCTGCAGGACAAGGTGCCGCCGTTTCCTTCCGAGCAGGCCGCAGCCAGCATAGAGGCGGCGCTGGGGGCTTCGCCGCATGTGTTGTTCGCGCATTTCGAGACCGATCCGGTGGCCTCGGCCTCTATCGCCCAGGTGCATTTCGCCGAGCTGCACGATGGCCGCAAGGTGGCGGTCAAGGTGCTGCGCCCGGGCATGCTGGCTGTAATCGAGAAAGATCTGACGCTGCTGCGCGCGCTGGCGGGGCTGGTCGAGCGCCTGGTGCCCGACGGCCGACGCCTCAAGCCGCGCGAGGTGGTGGCCGAATTCGACAAATACCTGCACGACGAGCTCGACCTGATCCGCGAGGCGTCCAACTGCAGCCAGCTGCGGCGCAATTTCGGGCCGGGCACGGGGCGCGAGAACCTGCTGATGGTGCCCGAGGTCATCTGGGAATATTGCGCCACTACGGTCTTCACCATGGAGCGCATGTACGGCATACCGGTCAGCCAGATGGATCGCCTGCATGCGGCCGGTGTCGATATCCGTCTGCTGGCGCGCACCGGCGTAGAGATCTTCTTCATGCAGGTCTTCACCGACGGCTTCTTCCATGCCGACATGCATCCGGGCAATATTTATGTGTCGGATCAGCCCGAGACGCTCGGACGCTATATTGCCCTGGATTTCGGCATCGTCGGCTCGTTGTCCGAGTTCGACAAGAACTATCTGGCGCAGAATTTCCTGGCCTTCTTCCGGCGCGACTACCGGCGTGTGGCGCAGCTGCACATCGAGTCGGGCTGGGTGCCGCCGCAGACCCGCGAGGAAGAGCTCGAGGGGGCGGTGCGGGCGGTCTGCGAACCTTATTTCGACCGGCCGCTGGCCGAAATATCGCTCGGGCAGGTATTATTGCGGCTGTTCCAGACCTCGCGCCGTTTCAACGTCGAGATCCAGCCGCAGCTGGTGCTGTTGCAGAAGACGCTGCTGAACGTCGAGGGCATGGGGCGCGATCTCGACCCCGACCTCGATCTCTGGAAGACCGCCAAGCCCTATCTGGAAAAATGGATGCGCCAGCGGGTCGGCTTGTCGGGTCTGCGCCAGCGCGTCGAGCAAGAGGCGGGGCAATGGGTGCAGATGCTGCCGCAGCTGCCGCGCCTGGTGCATGCCAATTTGATGCGTCCCTATATAGAGCCGCAGATGCACGACGAGCTGCAGCGCATGCGGCGCGCTCAGGAACACACCAATCGCCTGCTGACCACGCTGGCGGCGGTGCTGGCCGCGGCGGTGGGGGTGGCCATCTGGGCACTGACACGCCACTGATGCACGCTTGCGGCTCAGGGGCGGGCTTGTCCGGGGCCGGGCCGCGCAGCCATGGAAGGAAGCCGCGGAAGCTGCAAGCCGCAGGGCGGAGGGGACGGCACGGCCGTCTTTTCGCCTGTGAATCTGTATAAATAAGCCCTCTTGCGGTATGGGCGGACATCATATTGACCAATAACTCGGTTCTAATCGAGGCGCCGGGAGCGCCGGCCGACGCAGCGCTGCCCAGCGGGGCGCCCGCCCGACGGTAGCGGCCCGATGCAGCGCCGTCCGATGGAACGACAACTGCAGTACGCCGGGCCGGCGGGCCGCCACGGCTGAATTAAAGGGGGGATCCCATGCTATATCCTGAATTGTTCAAATCGATGGAAGCGGTGCGCTGGAATATGGACACCGATATTCCCTGGGACGATTTCGACGCCGCCAAGCTGTCGGACGAGCAGGCCTACACCATCAAGATGAATGCCATTACGGAATGGGCGGCGCTGCCCGCCACCGAAATGTTCCTGCGCGACAACCGCGGCGACAGCGATTTCTGCGCCTTCATGTCGATCTGGTTCTTCGAGGAACAGAAGCATTCCCTGGCTCTGATCGAATACCTGCGGCGCTTCCGCCCCGAACTGGTGCCTTCCGAAGAAGAATTGCACAAGGTGCGCTTCGACTTCGACCCGGCGCCGGCGCTGGAAACCCTGATGCTGCACTTCTGCGGCGAGGTACGGCTGAATCATTGGTACCGGCGCGCCTCGGAATGGCATACCGAGCCCGTCATCAAGGCCATCTACCGCATTATTTCGCAGGACGAGGCGCGCCACGCGGGTGCCTACCTGCGCTACATGAAGCGTGCGCTGGTAAGCCGCGGCAGCGATTGGGCGCGGCAGGCGCGGCTGGCTTTTTC
Source organism: Candidimonas nitroreducens (assembly GCF_002209565.1). GTDB lineage: Bacteria > Pseudomonadota > Gammaproteobacteria > Burkholderiales > Burkholderiaceae_B > Candidimonas > Candidimonas nitroreducens. Next base: position 88,522 of record NZ_NJIH01000007.1, on the reverse strand, counting down.
CAAGATCGGCGTGCTGATGGCCTCGGCGCACCGCACTCCCCAGGCGCTGCATCCGACCAATCTGCACGTCAACAAGAGCCTGTATCCCGATGACACCGTGCAGTGCCGGCTGCCCACGCCGGGCTGGCTCGAGAACTGGCTGGACAACCAGATCTGCTTCGACAACGTGTGGGAAAACAAGGTCAGTTCGCGCATACTGCACAATCTGTCGTTGCTGATGGACAGCACCTTCGATACCGTGCAGGATCTGAACCGCTATCGCAAGAGCCTGCTGCGCGAAGCGCCGGCGCTGGCCTGAGGCAGGCCCCAGGCGCGGGCCCGGCCCGTGTTCCGCATCGATACCCGGGCGTTTGCCTCCTGCCGTTTTTCATTCCGAGACATAAGTATCCCCACACCATGCCGGCGCGTTTCGAATCCAAAGTGCTTAGCCGCGAGGCCTGCGTGGCCGCGGTGCGCAACGGCAGCCTGCCGCGGCCGCTGATCTTCACCAATGGCGTCTTCGACATCCTGCATCGCGGCCATGCCACCTACCTGGACGCCGCCGCGCAGCTGGGCGCCACGCTGGTGGTGGCGGTCAATACCGACGCATCGGCCCGGCGCCTGGGCAAGGGCCCCGAGCGCCCGCTGAACAGCCTGCCGGATCGCGCCGCGCTGCTGGCGGCGCTGGCTTGCGTGACCGTGGTGACCAGCTTCGACGAAGACACGCCCCAGGCCCTGATCGAACAGCTGCGGCCCGACGTCATCGTCAAGGGCGGCGACTACGACATGCAGAGCCTGCCCGAGACGGCCAGCGTGCAAAGCTGGGGCGGCCGCGCGGTGGCCATACCCTTCGAATACGAGCGCTCCACCACCGCGCTGGTGCGCAAGATCCGCGGCTAGGCCTGTTCGTCCCCAGAGGGGCGCCCTCGCAGGGCACGCCCTTTGGACAAGAATGTCCGCTGTCGGGAGCAAATAGAAATGGCCGGTTTTATAGCTCGTGAAATGTCCGCTTGCACCTGAAGAGCTGTAGGCCTAATATGAATACAGAAATCTGTATCCATATGGCCGATCATGAAAACCACTCTCGACCTGAATGACTCTTTGCTCACCGAGGCCAAGGCGCTGGCCGCGCAACAGCGCACTACACTGACTCGCCTGATCGAGGAAGGGCTGCAGTTGCGTCTGCGCAGGCGGCGGCTGCCGGCCAGGCCCGTGCGCCTGCCGATCCACCAGGGCAAAGGCGGCCTGATGCCGGGGCTCGACGGCCTGAGCAACAAAGCGCTGCTGGACGCGGCTGATCGTGACTCCTGACGTCAATATCCTGGTTGCCGCGTCGCGCAGCGACCATCCTCATCATGCGCCCGCGCGCTTGTGGCTGGAGCAGGCCGTTGCCGATGCCGGCCGGGGAATGCCATTGAGTCTGCAGCCCATGGTGATAGCAAGCTTCCTCAGGCTGGTGACGCATCCGAAGATATTTGTGCAACCTACGCCCATGTCCGAGGCACTGCAATTCATGGACGCGCTATTGGAGGCTCCTGGCGTGGAGCAGGCCGAACTGGGCGGAGAATGGGCGTGCCTGCGTCAACTGTGCACGGAAAAGAATCTTTCTGCCAACGCTGTGCCGGACGCCTGGCTGGCCGCTGCGGCCATTCACCAGGGTGAGCATGTGGTCAGTTTCGACGCGGATTTCAGGCGTTTGCTGCCTCGCAGCCAGTTCACCCGCCTGAAGGCATGAAGCCGGCCCTGTTGCGGGCAGGCGGCATTGCGCCGCACGGCCAGCTTTCCCGAGGACTGCAGCCTAGAACTTGAACTTCGAGACCGAGACGCCGCGCAGGGGCTTGATGACGGTGTCGAACAGGCAGGTGGTGTCGAAGCTGGCGGCGCTGGTGCGGGTGATGCGGCAGGCCGTCATGACGGGCTGCTGGCCCACTACCACCACCATGCGCCCGCCGATGCGCAGCTGATACTTGAGGGCGTCGGGCACGGTCGGCACCGAGCCGGTGACCAGGATTGCGTCGTATTCGGTGGTGCCCCAGCCGGCGTGGGCGTCACCCGTTTCCACCTTGACATTGCTGACGTGGTTGCGCTGCAGGTTCTGCTGCGCGAACGCCGACAGGCGGCTGTTGATCTCGATGCTGGTGATCTGCTGGGCCAGCTGGCCCAGCAGCGCCGCCTGGTAGCCCGAGCCCGTGCCGATTTCCAGCACGCAGTCGCTGGGCTTGAGCTGCAATTCCTGGGCCAGGCGCGCCTCGACCTTGGGGCTGAGCATGGTTTCGCGCGTGTTGACCGAATTGACCTCCAGCGGGATTTCCAGGTCGGAGAAGGCCAGGGCCTGCATGGCGGGCGGCACGTAGCGCTCGCGCGGCACCGAGAACAGTGCCTGCAGCACACGTTCGTCGAGCACGTCCCACGGCCGTATCTGCTGCTCGACCATATTGAAGCGGGCGTGTTCGATCTCGGGAGGGGAGCTTATGTTCATGGCTGGCTGGGTGCTGAAAACAATAGGGTATTGTACTGATTCGTTGCAATTTTTGCCCCGGAAGCCTGCACGCCTCAGGCGGCCGGCCGCCACCACTGGTGGAAATGTTGTACCGGCCCGTGCCCGGAACCCACTTGCAGCGTGCCGGACGCGGCGATCGCCGCTTCCAGGTAGGCCTTGGCGCGGCGCGCCGCCTCGGGCACGTCGGCGCTTTGCGGCAGCAGGGCGGCCAGCGCGGCCGACAGGGTGCAGCCGGTGCCGTGGGTATTGGGCGTGTCGATGCGCCGCCCGGGCAGTTCGATCAGGCGGTCGCCGTCGTGCAGCACGTCCACCGTGTCGTTGCCCGGCAGATGGCCGCCCTTGAGGAATACCCAGCGCTGGCCGTCGTCGCTCAACAGGCGGCGCAGCCGCTCCGCCATGCGGCGCATTTCCTTCAGATTCTGGGCCGGGCTGCACTCCAGCAGCACGCCGGCCTCGGGCAGGTTGGGCGTGACCACGGTGGCCAGGGGCAGCAGGCTGTCGCGCAGCTCGCGCACGGCGCTGCGCTCCAGCAGATGGTCGCCGCTCTTGGCGACCATTACCGGATCCAGCACCAGGTGCGCCGGGCGCCAGTGCGCCATGCGCTCGGCCACGCGGCGGGTCACTGCCTGCTGGCCCAGCATGCCGATCTTGACCGCGTCCACGCGCACGTCGGCGAACAGGGTGTCGATCTGCTGCGCGACGAAATCGGGCGGCACCGGCGAGATGCCGGTGACCGCTTGCGTATTCTGGGCCGTGAGGGCGGCGATGACGGCCATGCCATAGGCGCCCAACGCGCTCATGGTCTTCACGTCGGCCAGTATTCCGGCGCCGCCCGAAGGATCGACGCCGGCGATGGTAAGCGTATTGGGGATCATGCTGTGTATTCCGGATTCACGACCGTGATGATTGCATCGCGTGATTTTACGGCCTCCCGGCCGGGGCTACGGCGCGGGGTATGCGGCCTGGCGCTTGCAGCCCTGGCTGCGGCTCAGGGGTGGCGGCGCGGCGCCCGGTCTGGAACCGGCTCTGGCGCGGATCGTGCGGGCGTGGCCGGCTGCCCGGCGCGTACCTGATCCAGGTCGCGGCACAGGTCTGCCGTGGCCTGGATCAGGCGCGGGCCGGGCCGGAACAGCGCGTCCGGGTCTATGGCATAGACGCGGCCGGCTTGCGCGGCCGGCAAGCGCAGCGCCGACCAGTAGGCCTGGCGTGCCTGCCGGCGGCGCCCACCCGCGGCGGTGATGATCGCCTCGGGGCGCGCCAGCAGCACGCTTTCCGCAACGACCTGCGGGGCGGCCAGGGCGGACTGGGCATAGATGTTGACGCCGCCGCAGGTGCGCAAGGCGTCGTTCAGCAGCGCATCGCGCCCTATGGTGTACAGAGGGTCGGTGCCGATCTCGATGAACACCCGGATCGTGCGCCGCGTGCCGTATTGCGCGCGCAGGCGGGCAATGCGCCCTGCCAGCGCCGCGGCTGCCGCGTCGGCCTGGGGCGCGGTGCCCAGCAGCCTGCCCACGCGCGACACGTCGCGGGCGATGTCGTCCAGGCTGCGCGGCGCCATATATTCCAGGGGGATATGCAGGGCGCCGAGCGCGGGCGCCAGCGCGCGCGTGGCCGCGGAGGGCTGCCAGGCCAGCACCAGGTCGGGCCTCAGGGACAACAGGCGCTCCAGGCTGATGTTGATCCCGTCGCCGACCCGCGGCAGGCGCCGCGCCGCGAGCGGATAGTCGCTGCTGGTGACGGTACCCACCAGGCGGCTGCCGCCGCCCGCCGCATAGGCCAGTTCCGTCAGGCTCGGCGCCAGTGTGACCACTCGAGTGGCAGGCTGGCGGCCTTGATCCTGCGCGGCGATGGCGGCAGCGGCGGAGTGGGCGGGGTCGCCGGAAGCAGCGGCGGGGCGGGCGCAAGCGGCTTCTTTGGGCACCGTGGCGCAAGATGCGCCGGCAATGGTGGTAGCTGTGGAGGTAGCAGTGACAGTGGCGGTGGCAGTGGCAGTGGCAGTGGCGCGACAGGCCGCCGCAGGCGCCCAGGCAGCCGCCCCCAGCGCCAGGGCCGCCACGAGCCCCTGCAGCTGGCGTATCGGCCCGGCGCTCTGCCCACGGCGCGCGGGAGCAGCGGCCGCGGCGGCCGCAGCACCGGCCCCGCCCCGCGATGCGCGCGCGCTACATGCGCCAGGACAGGTTGACGAAGACATTCGATCCGGGCGTGTTGTACCCGTAGGCCTGGGCATAGGTCTTGTCCAGCACGTTGTTCCAGCGCACCTGTACGCCGAAGTGGCGATTGAAATCGTAGGCCGCGGTCAGGTTGACCAGACTGTACCCGCCCAGGGTGACTGTGTGGGACTGGTCGTAGCGCTCGCCCACATACGTGTATTCGCCGCCCAGCTTCCATGTGCCTAGGCGCTGCTCGACACTGGCCCGGTAGATCTGGCGTGCGCGGCGATCGAGCTGATTGCCGGTATCGTCGTCGCGTGGATCCTGGAAGTCGGCGCTGGCGCGCAGCGTGGTGTTGCCCAGGCGCTGCTCGGCCGTCAGCGTGGCGCCGCGCAAGGTGGCGTGGCCGATATTGTTGGGCAGGTACGTGACCGTGTCGTAGTTGATCAGGTCGCGCACCTTGTTCTGGTAGACCACGGCGCCAAGGCGGGTGGTTTCGCCCGTGTAGCGCAGTCCCAGCTCCACGTTGCGCGATTTTTCCGGCTTCAGGTCGGGGTTCGAATAGCCGGGGTAATACAGGTCGTTGAAGGTCGGGGTCTTGAAGCCCGTATTGGCCGCGGCATAGGCGCGCAGCCCCGGAACCAGGTCGTAGCCGTAGCTCAGGCCCCAGGTGGCGGCGTTGCCGAACTGCGAGTCATGGTCGTTGCGCAGGCTGGCCTGCAGGTGGTGGCGGCCGAACTGGCCGGTATAGACCCCGGTGAAGGCGTCGTTGTGGCGCCGCGTCTGGTCATAGTCGACGATGGGCCCGGGGCTGAAGCCCACATAGGTGGGAATGTCCCCCGCCACTGACTGATCCAGGTGCTCGTAGGCCAGCACCAGCTTCTGGTGGGGAGCGAGCTGCAGTTCGTTCTGCCAGCTGTACTGGTTCTGGCGGGTGCGGAAGGTGGTGTCGCTGGTGGCGGCGATCGTGCGGTTCTTGTCCAGCGTGTAGGTATAGCGCAGGGTGCTCTTCCAGCGCGAGGTGATCTGGTTCTCGCTGCTCAGGCTGTACAAGTCCAGGGTCTGGATGCTGCGCTCGTTGTAGGGGTTGTAGCGATCGTAGTCGATGCCGCCGTTGATGCGGCTGCTGTACATCTGCACGGCGATTTTCTGCCCCGGCCGCCATTCATAGGCCAGCGAGCCGTTGATGTTGCGCGAGTAGTAGCTGTCGGTGTCCGGGTTGTAGCCATACGGCTCTTTGTCGTTGGTGGCGTTGTAGCCGCCGCTTTGCGCATACGAACTGCCCAGGCTGTAGGTCCAGCCGTCGGCCTTGCCCGACATGCCGGCGCTGTATTTGCTGGTGGCATAGGTGCCCACGCCCGCATTGGCGTAGGCCGAGAAGGGCTGGTCGGTATCCGGCCTGGTGATGATGTTGATCACGCCGCCGATGGCGTCCGCGCCATACAGGCTGCTGGCCGAGCCGCGCACGATCTCGACGTGGTCGATGCTGGCCGGCGGAATGGCATTCAGCGCGCTCAGTCCGCTGGTGGCGCCGTTGATCGGCACGCCATCCAGCAGCACCAGGGTCTGGTTGGCATTGGCGCCGCGCATGAACACGCTGGTTGTCGTCTGCGGGCCGCCGTTGCTGGAAAATTCGATGCCGTGCTGGCGCCCGAGAATATCGGCCAGGCTGTCCTGGCCGGCCTGCTGCAGCGTCTGGTGGTCGATGACGCTCACGTCTCCCAGCACATTATTTTCCAGCTGCGCCGAGCGGCTGGCGGTGACCACGATCTGGTCGAGCTGGGGTACCTGGGAAGTCGCGTCGGAGGATGTCTGGGCGCTGGCGGCCAGCGGGCCGAAACAGGCGAGTACGGCGAGCGAGCACCGCGTAGCAGAGGTTTTCATTGTGAGGCCTGGTCACGGCGCGCGTCCCCGCACGCCATTAATAGAATGCATCATGCCCCGCGCCGGCGGTGGGCGGGCATGAACCCGGTGTGATCGAGGCCGGTGTCGGGCTGGCATGCCTGGGCATGACTACCGTTGCGGGGGCAGCACAGTTGGTGCGGGCCGGCAGTGGCCGGCGCATCCTGTTTCCCATTTGACTTTCGCAGCGCGTTTCCCGTCCGCGGCGGACGGGGAATCTTGTGGAGTACGCGCTGAAAGCACCTCTTTCAGAAACGGGATTTTACATGGCGGGCAAACGGGTGCCGCGCGTCGCAGTGGGCTCGTGGCGTGAGGCGGCCACGGGGGATTTGCGCCACGCCTGGCCTGGAGCCCCTTTGCCTGCCAGGGCCGCGCCCCTTGCGGGGCGGGCGGGCCCCCGGGCCGCGGTTCATAGGTGGGAAGTGGCTACAATAGGGTACCGACCCCCGGCTCATGTGCTACGGCGGGCGCCTTGCGGCGCGGCCCGCGGCGTACGCCATGGCGCCGCCGTTCGGCCCAACCCGGTTTTCCGTAACGTTCCAGGTACGACGTGTCCTATCCTTCCTTGCCTTATCCGGTCTCTTCCTATACTCGCGGCGGCGAATTCGCGCGCCTGCTGGGTTCGCGCATCCTGATCCTGGACGGCGCCATGGGCACCATGATCCAGCAGTACAAGCTGGGCGAAGAGGCGTTCCGCGGCGAGCGTTTCGCGCAGCACCCCAAAGATCTGAAGGGCGACAACGAGCTGCTGTCCCTGGTGCGGCCCGAGATCGTCCTGGAAATCCACAAGCAATACCTCGAGGCCGGCGCCGACGTCATCGAAACCAATACTTTCGGCGCGACCGCCGTCGCGCAAAGCGATTATGGGCTGGCCGACATCGGCTACGAACTGAACCTGGCCTCGGCCAAGCTGGCGCGCGCCGCCTGTGACGAATACAGCACGCCGGACAAGCCGCGCTTCGTGGCCGGCGCGCTGGGGCCCCAGCCCAAGACCGCCTCCATCTCGCCCGACGTCAATGACCCGGGCGCGCGCAACGTTACTTTCGAAGAGCTGCGCGATGCCTATACCGAGCAGCTCAACGGCCTGATCGACGGCGGGGTCGATCTGCTGCTCATAGAAACCATCTTCGACACGCTCAACGCCAAGGCGGCCATCTTCGCCATCGAGACCGTCTTCGATGAACGCGGCGTGCGCCTGCCGGTGATGATCTCCGGCACGGTTACCGACGCCTCGGGCCGGATTCTTTCCGGCCAGACGGTAGAGGCCTTCTGGAATTCGGTGCGCCATGCGCGGCCCATTACGGTGGGCTTGAACTGCGCCCTGGGTGCGGCGCTGATGCGTCCGTACATCGCCGAACTGTCCAAGATCTGCGACACCTATATCTGTGTCTACCCCAACGCCGGCCTGCCCAATCCCATGTCCGACACGGGCTTCGACGAAAGCCCCGACGACACGTCCGGATTGCTGCAGGAATTCGCCCAGGCCGGGCTGGTGAACGTGGCCGGCGGCTGCTGCGGCACCACGCCCGAGCACATTCGCGAGATCGCCCGCAAGGTGGGCGGCCTGCCGGTGCGCCAGGTGCCCGAGATCCCCGTCAAGACGCGCTTGTCCGGGCTCGAGGCGCTGAACATCGACGAGGACAGCCTGTTCGTCAACGTCGGCGAGCGCACCAACGTCACCGGCAGCAAGATGTTCCTGCGCCTGATCCGCGAGGGCAAATACGACGAGGCCCTGGCCGTGGCGCGCCAGCAGGTCGAGAACGGCGCGCAGATCATCGACGTGAATATGGACGAGGCCATGCTGGACTCGGCCGTGTGCATGCGGCGCTTCCTGAACATGCTGGCCTCCGAGCCGGACATTGCGCGCGTGCCCATCATGATAGACAGTTCCAAGTGGACGGTCATCGAGCAGGGCCTGCGCTGCGTGCAGGGCAAGGCGGTGGTCAATTCCATCTCGATGAAGGAAGGGATAGAGCCCTTCCTGCACCAGGCCCGGCTGTGCCGCAAGTACGGCGCCGCGACAGTGGTCATGGCCTTCGACGAGCAGGGCCAGGCCGACAGCCTCGAGCGGCGCAAGGAAATCTGCGCCCGTGCCTACCGGCTGCTGGTCGACGAGGTGGGCTTCCCGCCCGAAGACATCATTTTCGATCCCAATGTGTTCGCCATTGCCACCGGCATCGAAGAGCACAACCATTACGCGGTGGACTTCATCGAGGCCACGCGCTGGATCACCCACAACCTGCCGCACGCGCGCGTGTCGGGGGGCGTGTCCAACGTCAGCTTCTCGTTCCGCGGCAACGAGCTGATGCGCGAGGCCATCCACACGGTGTTCCTGTACTACGCGATCCGCGAGGGCATGACGATGGGCATCGTCAATGCCGGCCAGCTCGGCGTGTACGAAGACATCGACAAGAAGCTGCTGGACTTCGTGGAAGACGTGGTGCTGGATCGCGCCGAGCCGCGCGGCCGCAGCGGCCCGGACGACGAGCGCAGCTCCACCGAAAGGCTGGTCGAGCTGGCCGAGACCTTCAAGGGCGAGGGAGCGCGCAAGGAAGAAGACCTGCGCTGGCGCGAGCAGCCGGTGGAAGGCCGGCTGTCGCACGCGCTGGTGCATGGCATCACCACCTTCATCGTCGAGGACACCGAAGAAGTGCGCCAGAAGATCGACGCGAGGGGCGGCCGGCCCATCGAAGTCATCGAAGGGCCGCTCATGGACGGCATGAATGTGGTGGGCGACCTGTTCGGCGCCGGCAAGATGTTCCTGCCGCAGGTGGTCAAGTCGGCGCGCGTGATGAAGCAGGCCGTGGCGCACCTGATCCCCTTCATCGAAGAAGAAAAGCGCCAGATCGCCGCGGCCGGCGGCGACGTGCGCTCCAAGGGCAAGATCGTCATCGCCACGGTCAAGGGCGACGTGCACGACATCGGCAAGAACATCGTCACCGTGGTTCTGCAATGCAATAACTTCGAAGTCATCAACATGGGCGTGATGGTGCCCTGTGCCACCATCCTGGCCAAGGCCAAGGAAGAAAACTGCGACATGGTCGGCCTGTCGGGGCTGATCACTCCCAGCCTGGAAGAAATGGCCTACGTCGCCTCGGAAATGCAGCGCGACGAATATTTCCGCAGCCGCAAGCTGCCGCTGCTGGTGGGCGGGGCCACCACCAGCCGGGTGCATACGGCGGTGAAGATCGCACCCAATTACGAGGGCCCGGTCATCTACGTGCCCGATGCCAGCCGTTCGGTGGGCGTGGCCACCAATCTGATGTCCGACCAGGCCGAGGCCTATGTGGCCGAGGTGGCGGCCGAATACGAAACCGTGCGCACCCGCCACGCCAACCGCAAGGCCACGCCGCTGGTCAGCCTGGAACAGGCGCGCGCCGACCGGCCCGCCATAGACTGGTCGACCTATATGCCGCCGCGCCCGAAATTCATCGGCCGCCGCGCCTTCAAGAACTACGATTTGTCCGAGATCGTGCACTTCCTGGACTGGACGCCGTTCTTCCAGACCTGGAGCCTGTTCGGGCAGTATCCCGCCGTACTCAAGGATCCGGTAGTGGGCGAGCAGGCCGTCAAGGTGTTCGAAGAAGGCCAGGCCATGCTCAAGCGCATCATCGACGGGCGCTGGCTCACCGCCAATGGCGTGGTGGCGTTCTATCCGGCCAACACGGTCAATGACGAAGACATCGAGGTATACCGCGACGAATCGCGTTCCGAGGTGCTGTTCACCTGGCGCAATCTTCGCCAGCAGACGGCCAAGCGCGAGGGCGTGGACAACAAGTGCCTGGCCGATTACATCGCGCCGCGCGACTCCGGCGTCACCGACTACATCGGCCTGTTCGCGGTTACGGGCGGCCTGGGCATCGAGAAGCACGACGAAGCCTTCCTGGCCGCCAACGACGATTATTCCAGCATCATGCTCAAGGCCATCGCCGACCGCCTGGCCGAGGGCTTCGCCGAATGCCTGCACGCCCGGGTGCGCCGCGACCTGTGGGGCTACGCCGCCGACGAGAGTCTCGACAACGAGGCCATCATCGCCGAGAAATACCAGGGCATACGGCCCGCTCCCGGCTACCCGGCCTGCCCGGAACACATCGTCAAGAAAGAGCTGTTCAAGTACCTGGAATGCGACGACATCTCCATGACGCTGACCGACAGCTACGCCATGTACCCGGCATCCAGCGTTTCGGGCTTCTATCTCAGCCACCCGCGTTCGCAGTACTTCAACGTGGGTAATATAGGCCCCGATCAGCTGCAGGATTACATCCGGCGCAGCGGCCGCACGGAAGAAGACGTGCGCCGCACCCTGGCGAGCGTGCTGCGCTAGGGCCTGCCCACACTAAAAGGGGTACCGCATGGCCACCGACATGGCCGACACCGACAGCCAGGCGGGTTCCACCCGGCGCCGTGCGCTCGGGGAATTCCTGCGCAGTGTGCGGGCGCGAGTGACGCCGGCCTCGGTGGGCCTGCCGGCGGGCATGCGGCGCCGCACCCCGGGGCTGCGGCGCGAAGAGGTGGCGCAGCTGTGCGGCATCAGCGTCACCTGGTACACCTGGCTCGAGCAGGGCCGCGACATTGCCGCTTCGCCGGCGGTATGGGCGCGCCTGGCCACGGTGCTGCAGCTGGTGCGCGCCGAGCGCCAGTACCTGTTCGAGCTGGCCGAGTGCGCCGACCCCGAGCATGGCCGTGAGCCCGAGGCCGAGCTGCCGGCCGACCTGGCCGATTGCGTGCACAGCATCGTGGCGCCGGCCTATATCCTGGATCGCTGCTGGAACGTGCTGGCGCGCAACGAGCCCTTGCTGCAGTTGTTCGAAGGCTGGCCCGATCGCGACGCGCGGCCCAATCTGCTGCGCTACATTTTCCAGGATCCCGCCGCGCGCGACCTGGTGGTCGACTGGGAGCAGCGTGCGCGCAGGGTCGTGGCCGAATTCCGGGCCGATGCCGGCGCGCACGCCGACGAGCCCGACGTGCGTGCGCTGGTGGACGAGCTGCGCCAGGCCAGCCCGGTGTTCACGCATTGGTGGACGCGCCAGACGGTGGTCGAGCGCGAGGGAGGCCTGCGCCAGTTCCGCCACAGCTCTGGCGGCATAGCCGGCTATCGCCAGATCACCTTCCGGCTGGCGACCCGGCCCGATTGCAAGCTGGTGATGCTGCTGGATTAATGTGAAAGAAGCCTCTTCCATCCTCGGGGGTGGCCGCAACTGCCATCCTCGTTAGAGCCTGTTCACACTAAAAGGGAGCCGCACTGGTGGGCAAATGGGCGCCGGGCTAGGCGCGGGCGAGGCCGCTCCACGCAACGGGCCTACAACGACGCATGGCGCCTATTTGCCCATCAGCCCGAAGGGCGGCCACAAAAAAGCCCGCCCTTCGGCGTTGCTCATGCTCGCCGTGGCACCGCCACGGCTGCGCTTTGCGCCTTGATGGACAGGCTTTTTTGTGGCCACACCTCGGGCTGCAAAAGCAGCTCGACAACACCGCTGCCTTGTCGGGGCCGGGCCGTTATGCCGTGCGCCGGCGCCGCGGCCAGCGGCGCGGGGATACCTTCTTGTTCTGGTGCAGGTGGTTGCCGGCTTCGGGGGCGAGGCGGCGGAACGACACGGTGGACAGCGCGGTCAGTAGGCCGATCGTGGCGAAGCCCAGCACCAGATCGGGCAGGCCCAGATGCTCGGCGCCACGCGCCAGCATGCTGAGGTTCAGGGTTACCGCGGCAAAGCCTACCCCCAGGCTGATGCCCAGCTGCTGGGCCATGGCCGAGAAACTGCTGGCGCGGCTCATGTATTCCGAGCTGATGTCGGCGTAGGTCAGGGTGTTGACCGCGGTGAACAGCAGCGAGCGGAAGAAGCCGCCGATCAGCAGGATGACGACCATGATCCACACCGGCGTGTCGGCGCGGAACAGGCCGCACATGGCGACGAAGAGGCCGGCGACGATCGCATCGAAGATCAGTACCCGCTTGAAGCCGAAGCGCTGGATGATGGGGGTGGCCACCAGCTTCATGAGCATCGCCCCGGCCGCGCTGGTAAAGGTGATCAGGCCGGCGGAGAAGGGTGTCAGGCCGAAGCCCACCTGCAGCAGCAGCGCCAGCAGGAAGGGCGTGGCGCCCACCGCGAAGCGGCACAGGTTGCCGCCCAGCGTGGCGATGGCGAAGGTGGGCGTGCGCAGCAGGCTGAGGTCGATGATGGGGTATTCGGCATGGCGGGCGTGCCAGACGTACAAGATGCCGCAGGCCAGGCCGGCGCCCACCAGCAGAAGCAGGTGTTCCACAGGCAGCGAGCTGTGGCCTATGGCCTCGAAGCCCGATACCAGGGCCGCCAGGCAGATGCCGCTGAGTATGAAGCCCAGCCAGTCCAGGCGCGGCTTGGCCACCGGGTAGTCTTCGCGCACGTAGCGCAGCACCAGCGCGATGCCCAGGGCACCCACGGGCACGTTGATCAGGAATATCCAGTGCCACGAGGCGTAGGTCACCAGGAATCCGCCCAGCGGCGGCCCTATCACCGGGCCCAGCAGCGCCGGCAGCGACAGGAACGACATGGCCTTGAGCAATTCCGTCTTGGGCACCTTGCGCAGCAGGATGATGCGCCCGACCGGCACCATCATGGCGCCTGCCATGCCCTGCACCACCCGGGCCATGACCAGCTCGGTCAGATTGTGCGACATGGCACAGCCCACCGAACTGAGCGTAAACAGTAAAATAGCCGCGATGAACACGCGCTTGCCGCCAAAGCGGTCGGCCGCCCAGCCGCTAATGGGCACGAACACGGCGGTGGCCAGCAGATAGCTGGTGATCGCCACGTTCATTTTCACCGGGGTGGATTTCAGCGAGTCCGCCATCACCGGCAGCGCGGTGGCCACCACGGTGGAGTCCAGCATTTGCATGAACAGCGCACATCCCACTATGAAGGGGATCATGCGGATGGCTCTACGTTCGCGTTCTGAATAGGTTGGGGCGGGTTCAGGGCTTGTGCTGGAATCCATTACCGCATTCTAACTTTGTTTGTCTGAAGTAAACTTGAAACTCGACCGTTACACCTCGTGAGCATCATGGCCAAGAATTACACCTCGGAAATCACGCAATTTCTGACCGACTACAAGAAGCGTCATCCCGATACCGAGCTGCGCCAGCGCGAGGGCCGGGCGAAGCTGTGGGACAAGCAGCTCGACCCGGAACTCCAGGACGGCTTCCGGGCGGCGCGCGTGCCGCAGCAACCGTACGTGTACCAGACCGATTGATCCATGCCGCCGAGCCCCCAGGCCCCGATTGCGGCCGGCGAGATCGACGCCTTGGTAGAACCAGCGGTGGATAGTACACCCGACGTCGTGGACAGCGTGGCGCTGGCCCGCCTGTATGGCGAGCCGCTGTTCGCCATGCCGCAAGACCTGTACATTCCGCCCGATGCGCTCGAGATCTTCCTCGAAGCCTTCGAGGGCCCGCTGGATTTGCTGCTGTACCTGATCCGCAAGCAGAACTTCAATGTCCTCGACATTCCCATGGCCGAGGTCACGCGGCAATATCTCTCGTACGTCGAGCAGATCCGCAGCCAGAACCTGGAACTGGCCGCCGAATACCTGCTGATGGCCGCGCTGCTCATCGAGATCAAGTCGCGCATGCTGCTGCCGCTGAAAAAGACCGACACCGGCGAAGAGCCCGACGACCCGCGCGCCGAGCTGGTGCGCCGGCTGCTCGAATACGAGCAGATGAAGCTGGCCGCGCAGAAGCTGGACGCGCTGCCGCGCGCCGGACGCGATTTCCAGCGCAGCCACGCGCTGATGGATTTGCGCGTCGAGCGCATGCTGCCCGAAGTCGATGCCGAAGACCTGCGCCGCGCCTGGGCCGACATCATGCGCCGCGCGCGCCTGAATGCACGCCACCAGGTCACCCGCGAACAGCTGTCGGTGCGCGACCACATGAGCCAGATACTGCGCCGCCTGAGCGACGTGCGCTTCATGGAATTCACCGAATTGTTCATGGAGCGGGCCTCGCAGGGCGATGCGGCGGCCGTCATTGTCGTACACTTCCTGGCGCTGCTGGAACTGGCGCGCGAATCGCTGCTGGACATCACCCAGGCCGAGCCCTACGCCCCCATCTACGTGCGCCTTTCCTATACCAGCGCCCAGGCGTAAAGCCGCTCACCCCCACCCAGGACGGAGAACCCCTTGAAGGTAGTGCATACGATTGAAGAACTGCGGGATCAGCTGCGCGGCCAGTTGCGCGTGGCGTTCGTGCCTACCATGGGCAATCTGCACAAGGCGCACTTGTCCTTGATGAAGCTGGCGCGCCAGCACGGCGACCCGGTGGTCGCCAGTATTTTCGTCAATCGCCTGCAGTTCGGCCCCAACGAAGATTTCGACCGCTATCCGCGCACCCTGGCCGCCGACATCGAGAAGCTCGAACGCGAGCGCGACGTCTATGTGCTGTTCGCGCCCGACGAGCGCGAGATGTACCCCGAGCCGCAAAGCTACACGGTGCAGCCTCCCAACGACCTGGGCGACATACTCGAAGGCCATTTCCGGCCGGGTTTCTTCACCGGCGTCAGCACCGTGGTCATGAAGCTGTTTTCCTGTGTGCAGCCGCGGGTGGCAGTGTTCGGCAAGAAAGACTATCAGCAGCTCATGATAGTGCGCAATATGTGCCGGCAGTTCCAGCTGCCAGTCGAGGTTCTGGCGCACGAGACCGTGCGCGACACCGACGGGCTGGCCTTGTCTTCGCGCAACGTCTACCTGCAGCCCGCGGAGCGCAACGAGGCGCCGTTCCTGTATGCGGTGCTGCACGAGCTGCGCGACCAGGTCTTGGCCGGCCACTTCGACCGGCAGGCTCTCGAAGACCGGGCCGTTGCGGCACTGGCCGGGCACGGCTGGAAGGTGGACTACGTCGCGCTGCGGCGCCGCCGCGATCTCTATCCGCCCACCCGCGAAGAGATGCAGGCCGGCGAACCCCTGGTGGTGCTGGCCGCCGCCAAGCTGGGCAACACGCGCCTGATCGACAACCTAGAGATCTGACCTCGCTATGCGGGCTGTCGCCGCCGTGTTCCTTCGCGGCGCGGCGCGCCGCATCTGCCCGTTGCGCGCCGCAGGCGCCGCGGATGACGGCGCAGTGGCGCGGGCGGCCGGATATTTCTTCAGTTTTCTGTAAGAATTGACAGGCGACTTTGGCGGGGCGTCGTGACAGAATTCCTGTACCCCCACAGACAGGAGACCCGCATGAGCCCCGACCCCGACCCAGACCCAAGCCAAGATCCCCGGTTTGCCGTACTGACGCCGCGCGAACGCGATGTCATGGAATACGTGGCGCTGGGCAAACCCAACAAGATCATCGCTGCGGAACTGGGGGTCTCCCAGCGCACCATCGAGGCGCATCGCGCCCGCATCTTCCAGAAAATGCAGGTGCGCAACGCGGTCGAACTGGCGCGCTGCGTGCTGTCGGCGGCGTAACTGCGTGGGCGGCCATGGCTCTGCAAACCCAAGATCCACAAAGATTCTTGGGTTCTGACGGGCCGCCGCAAGCGCCCCGAGGTGCTGTCCCTGTTGTCCGGGCGGCGCGGGGTATCCCCGGCCCGGCGCCTTGCGGCGGCGTTGCGCGTGCGTTCAGCGGCTGCAGCTCGGGTGCGGCGCCTTGTTCAGCTCGTCGATGCCGTCTATGTCGGCTTGCCGCGTCAGGCGGTATTCAAGGTTGGGCTTGATGTTGTCGAGGCTGTCGACGCGCAGCAGGTTGTCGTTGATGAACGTCAGGCTGGCCTTGGTGCCGCCCTTGTCCAGTTGCAGCAATATGCGCAGCGGCGTACTACCTATCACTTGCCAGCAGCCTTGCTGCGCAGTGCTGCGTCGTGCGTCGGGGCCGTCCAGCACCAGGGTGCGCAAGCGCCATTGGCCGCTGGGGGCCAGGGTCAGGGTCACCCGATTGGCCGAGCAGGCATTGCCATTGACCAGGCAAGGTATGGTGCCCAGGAAGGTCTTGGGCTCGGCCAGCGGGCGCACGAAATCGGGCTGCTGGGCCGTGGCGGCGGCTTCCGCTTGTGTGTCGGGCTTTTTCTGGTTCGGGCCGAAGCCCAGGTGCAGCTGCGAGGGTGATTGCGATTGCGTAAGGCCCGGGCCTTGGGCTTGCGCCATGGCATCGTGCTGCGTGTTGTCGCGGGCGTTGTCATAGTAGCCGGGGGGCCGCTGCGAGGCACAGCCGGCCAGCAGCACGGCCAGCAGCACGGCGCCGCAGGCATTACGGCCGGCGCGCCTTGTGTAGATTGCTTGTGCGGACATGAAAAGGGTTCCGTGGAATCGGTCGAGACGAAGCTATGAGCATTCTACGCATTAATCATAGGCTTGGGGGCGCACCTTGCACGGCGCGGTAGCCGCCTGCGCCGTGCCGGCCCTGCTCCTGGGCTGTGTCTGCGGAGCGGCGGCCGCTTGCGCCGCCGTGGCGCTCGCACGGCGCAGCATCGTTTGGTTCTGCGCTGAAGCCGGCGCGCCGCCGCCCAAGGCATCGGGGCGGCACCTCGCGGCAGCGGCGCTGGGGCTCGGGGCGCTTGCCGCGATGCTCGCCTGCCGCCACGGGCCTGGCCCTTATGCGGCCGCTGTACTGTGCGCCCTGGCCTTGCTGCTGGCCCTGTCACTGGTCGATGCGGCTCTGGGCCTGCTGCCCGACGCCTTGACCGGGCCTTTGCTTTGGCTGGGCTTGTTGCGAGCCTGGGCGGGCGGCGACGTGGGCCCGGTGCCGCTGCACGATGCCGTGGCCGGGGCGGTCTGCGGCTATGGCCTGCCGTGGCTGCTGGCGTGGGTCTATGCCCGGTGCTGCGGGCGCGTAGGCATGGGGCGCGGCGACCTGAAGCTGCTCGCCGCACTGGGCGCCTGGCTCGGGCCGGGCCCGCTGCCGGGCCTGCTGCTGGCGGCCTGCGTGGCTGGCCTGGCCTGGGCATGCCTGTGGCGGCGCGATTTTCGCGGGCAGGCCAGCTATCCCTTCGGCCCCTTCCTGGCGGGCGCCGGCGCCGTCGCCTTGCTGCTCGGTCCTGAGGTACATTGGGGCTTTGCATGAATCGGCCCGGTACAGCATGTACAAAATTGGACTGACCGGCGGCATCGGCTCTGGCAAGAGCCGCGTCGCCGAGTTTTTTCGCGAGTGGGGGGCGGCCATCGTCGATACCGATGAGATCGCCCACCAGCTCACCGCTCCGGGCGGGCGCGCCATGGCGCCCATACGCGCGGCTTTCGGCGCGGACATGGTCGCCGCCGATGGTTCGCTCGATCGCGCCCGGATGCGCGAGCTGGCGTTTTCCGACCCGGGCGCGCGCGGTCGTCTCGAAGCGATTGTTCATCCCTTGATAGGAGCCGTTACACAAGAGCGCGCGCAGCAGGCCCGGGGATGTTATCTTGTGCTGGTTGTACCGCTGTTGGTCGAGTCGGGCCGCTGGCGCGGGCGCGTCGACCGCATCTGCGTGGTCGACTGCGATCCGGCCACGCAAGTGGCTCGCGTGCAGGCCCGCAGCGGGCTGACGGCGGACACTATTGCGCGTATCATGTCAGTGCAAGCTTCGCGTGAGGAGAGACTGGCACTCGCAGATGATGTGGTGCTGAACGATGCGCAGACAACGCTCGAAGACTTGGCTCGGCGTGCCCGCGTGGTGCACGAGCGCTGGTGTCTTTGGGCGCAACAACGGGGTTAGCCGGCCTGGGGGCCCGTGCGGCAGAAGCTGTCGAATTGCGGTTTGAACGCTTGCGAGTGTTGTTTTCATCGTCATTGCGCTTGTGCGGCCGCTGTTCTGCAAGGCCCGGCCCCGGCGATGAAACCGGTCGCAGCGGCGCATGCCGCCGACGATTCTTCCGCCCCATGCTTCCCGTGATGCCGGCTGTTTGAGTAAGGTACAGATTCGCGTGGTCTTATACGAATATCCTTGCAATGAACGAGTCAGGGCTCTCCTGCGGGTCGAGCACCTGTTCAACCGGCTGTTTTTCTTTGCCGAGGGCGAAGACCCGCGCTATCAGCAGGTGGCCGTCGCCACGCTGTTCGACGTGCTCGATATCTGCGACCGCACCGATTTGCGCGGCTCCATCCTGCAAGACCTCGAGCGCCAGCGCGTCACGCTGGCCGCCTTGCGTCAGCATCCCGGAGTCAACCCGGAAGCCCTGGAAAACATGCTCGGCGAAATCCAGGCGGTCAGCGGCGATCTGGGTGCGCAGGGCCGCATCGGGCAGGTGCTGCGCGACAACGAGTGGCTGGCCAGCCTGCGCGGCAGGGTGGCGGTGCCGGGCGGCTCTTCGCAGGTCGACATGCCTTCGTACTTCGCCTGGCAGCTCAAGCCGTACGACGACCGCATGCGCGACCTGCAGCAATGGATCAACCCCTTCATGCCGCTGTTTCGCAGCCTGTCCCTAAGCTTGCGCCTGCTGCGCGATGCCGGAGACGTGGTCGACGTCGAGGCGCGCCAGGGCGCCTACCAGGAAATGCTCGGCGGCAAGACCTTCCAGCTGCTGCGTGCCTGGGTCGACCCGGCCTTGGGCGTGTTCCCCGAAATGAGCGCCAACAAATATGTGATCTGGGTGCGCTTTGCCAGCCCCGACTACGACCTCAAGCCCCAGGCCGTCACGCGCGACATCCCGTTCAAGCTGGCCCGCTGCAACGTCTGATACGGATCCGTCGATACGGTCTCGCCGCCGCGGGCGAGCGCATCCGGCGCACACGGCGCGCAGCCGTATGCAGGGCGGACGATACGGAAATACGGGCGGCGCAATTGTCATTTCGAGCGCGAATCCGTCCGCGGCGACGGGGCGAACCGCCCGCCGGTAAGTGTTGCGGTCAATTACAGATTTCCAATCTTTACAGTCGGCGGTGCGGGAAATCAGCGAAAATACACGCGTTTTCGTATTTCCTGATGGAGCCTACGCATGCCGGAACCTCGCCCCGAGGCCGCCCGATCGTCACGTACCCGAGCCTGGGTCTGGCTTGCCGTCCTTGTTCTGATCGTGCTGGCCGGCGCCTACTGGGCTTTGGGCCGCCAGGGCAAGAATCCCGCGGGCCGCTTCGGCCCCGGCATGTCCGCCGCCATTCCCGTGCGGGTTGCCCAGGTGCATACCGGGCGCATCAATTTCGTGCTCAACGCCATCGGCACGGTCACGGCTTTCAACACCGTCACGGTCATGAGCCGCGTGTCGGGGGAACTGCAGAAAATCTATTTCACCGATGGACAGAAGGTGAAGCAGGGCGAGCTTCTGGCGCAGATCGACCCGCGTACCTTCCAGGCCCAGCTCGACCAGGCCATCGGCCAGCAAAAACAGGATCAGGCGCAGTTGCAGAACGCGCGCCGCGACCTGCAGCGCTATCAGCAGCTATACAAGCAGAATTCCATCGCCAAACAGCAAGTCGATACCCAGGCCGCGCTGGTTCAACAGTATCTGGGTACGCAGGCCAGTGACCAGGCCGCCGTCGACAATGCCAAGCTGCAGCTCGACTTCACCCGCATCACCGCGCCCATCCCCGGGCGCCTGGGCCTGCGCCAGGTCGATCAGGGCAACCTGATCACGGCGTCTTCGGCGCCGGGGCTGGTGGTCATCACCCAGACGCAGCCCATTGCCGTGGTCTTCACGCTGCCCCAGACACAGCTGCCCGAGGTGCTGGCCCAGATGCGTCAGGGCCGCAAGCTGTCGGTCACCCTCTACGACCGCGACGACACCACCAAGCTCGCCGCCGGCGAACTGATGTCGGTGGACAACCAGATCGACGTCGCCACCGGCACGGTCAAGTTCAAGGCCCGCTTCGATAATGCGGACGACACCCTGTTCCCCAATCAGTTCGTCAATGTGCGGCTGCTGGTCAGCAGCGACGACCAGGCCGTGGTCATCCCTACGCTGGCCGTCCAGCAGGGCTCGATCGGCACCTTCGTGTACGTGCTCAAGCCCGACAACACGGTGCATGTGCAGCAGGTCGCCACCGGTACCCAGGACGGCGCCAATGTCGCCGTCAAGTCGGGCCTGACCGTCGGCCAGCAGGTCGTCACCGAAGGCCTGGATCGCCTCGGCGAGGGCTCCAAGGTCGAGGTCATGACCGGCACCCAGTCTGCTCCCACCATGGCCGACATGCACCAGAAGCCGAATCCGTCCGCCAAGCGTGGGCGGCGCCACTAGCGCGGGCGGGTTGTCGCAGTGAACCTATCGCGCCTTTTCATCCTGCGGCCGGTCGCCACCACGCTGACCATGTGCGCCGTACTCATCGCCGGCCTGCTGGCCTACAGGCTGCTGCCGGTGTCGGCGCTGCCCGAGGTCGATTACCCGACCATCCAGGTGGTGACCCTGTACCCGGGGGCCAGCCCGGACGTAATGACGGCCCTGGTCACTTCGCCGCTGGAGCGCCAGTTCGGCCAGATGCCCGGGCTGTCGCAAATGACTTCCACCAGTTCCGGCGGCTCGTCCATGATCACCCTGCAGTTCGATCTGGGGCTGCCGCTGGACGTGGCGGAACAGGAAGTCCAGGCCGCCATCAACGCGGCTTCGAACCTGCTGCCCAACGACCTGCCCACGCCGCCCACCTACAACAAGGTGAATCCGGCCGACACGCCGGTCATGAGCCTGGCCATCACCTCGCCCACCATGCCGCTGTACCAGGTGCGCGACCTGATCGACATCCGCATGGCGCAGAAACTGTCGCAGATATCGGGCGTGGGCCTGGTCAGCGTCGCGGGCGGGCAGCGGCCGGCGGTGCGAGTGCAGGTCAATCCGCAGGCGCTGGCGGCGCACAACCTGACGCTCACCGACATACGCACCGCCATTACCAATGCCTCCACCAACCAGCCCAAGGGCAATCTCGACGGGCCGCAGCGTTCCACCACCATCAATGCCAATGACCAGCTGCAGTCGGTGCAGGACTACGACAACCTGATCGTGTCCTATCAGAACGGCGCGCCGCTGCGTCTGCGCGACGTGGCCACCGCGAAGCAAGACGCCGAGGACATCCGCCAGGCCGCCTGGATAGGCAAGACGCCGGCGGTGCTGCTGAACATCCAGCGCCAGCCCGGCGCCAACGTGATCCAGGTAGTGGATCACGTCAAGGCCCTGCTGCCCACGCTCAAGCAGGCGCTGCCCGCCGGCGTGAATGTGTCGGTGGCCACCGACCGCACCCAGACCATACGCGATTCGGTCAACCACGTGCTGTTCGAAATGATATTGGCCATCGTGCTGGTGGTGCTGGTGACCTATGTGTTCCTGCGCAGCTGGACGGCCACTTTCGTGCCCAGCGTGGTCGTGCCCTTGTCGCTGGTGGGCACCTTCGGCATCATGTACCTGGCCGGCTTCAGCATCAACAACCTGACGCTGATGGCGCTGACGATCGCCACCGGCTTCGTGGTCGACGACGCGATCGTCATGATCGAGAACATCGCGCGCCACATCGAGGCCGGCGAAACCGCCCTGAAGGCGGCATTGAAGGGCGCGCAGCAGATCGGCTTCACGCTGGTGTCGCTGACGCTGTCGCTGATCGCGGTGCTGATCCCGCTGTTGTTCATGGCCGACGTCATCGGCCGGCTGTTCCGCGAGTTCGCCATCACGCTCGCGGTGGCCATCATGATCTCGCTGCTGATCTCGCTGACGCTCACGCCCATGATGTGCGCGCGCCTGCTCAAGCCCGAATCCGAGATGAAATTCAGCCGCTTCCAGCAGAAGGCCGGCGCATATATCGACAGGCTGATCGAAGCCTATGACCGCGGCCTGTCCTTCGTGCTGTCGCACCAGCGCATTACACTGCTGGTGGCGGTGGCCACGCTGGCGGTCACCGGGCTGCTGTACCTGGTGGTGCCCAAGGGCTTCTTCCCGCAGCAGGACACCGGCATGATCCAGGCGATCAGCCAGTCGGCGCAGACCATATCTTTCAAAGCCATGGGCGCGCGCCAGCAGCAGGCGGTCGATCTGATCATGCAGGATCCTGCGGTGGCCGCGGTCACGTCCTTCATAGGCATAGACGGCACTAATTCCACGCTCAACACCGGCCGCATGCAGATCGCGCTCAAGCCCACCAGCGAGCGCAGCGACAATGCCGCCGAAGTCATACGGCGCCTGAACCAGACGCTGGCGCGCGTGCCCGGCATCAGGGTCTACATGCAGCCCGTGCAGGATCTGACCATCGACGACCGCGTCAGCCGCACGCAATATCAGATGACGCTGTCCGACCCCGACGGCGCGGTGCTCAGCGAGTGGGTGCCCAAGGTGGTCAGCAAGCTGCAGGGCCTGCCGCAGCTGGAAGACGTGGCCGACGACCTGCAGAACGGCGGCCTGCAGACCACGCTGGTCATAGACCGCGATGCGGCGGCGCGCCTGGGCGTTACCGTGTCGGCGATCGACGAGGCCCTGTACGACGCCTTCGGGCAGCGCCTGGTTTCCACCATTTTCACGCAGTCGGCGCAATACCGCGTGGTGCTGGAAGTGGCCCCGCAATTCCGCCAAGACCCGACTTCTCTGTCGCGCATCTATGTGCCCACGACCTCGGGCAATCCGCCCGTGCCGCTGACCAGCCTGGCGCGGCTGGTGCAGTCCAACACCCATTTGTCGGTCGAGCGCCTGGATCAGTTCCCGGCCGTCACGGTGTCCTTCAACCTGCCGCGCGGCGTGGCGCTGTCCGATGCGGTCGATGCCATCCAGCAGGCCGAGGCCGGGCTGGCCATGCCGAATTCCATCGAGACCCGTTTCCAGGGGGCGGCGGCGGCGTTCCAGGCTTCGCTGTCCAGTACGCTGTGGTTGCTGCTGGCCGCGGTGGTGGCCATGTACATCGTGCTGGGCATTCTGTACGAAAGCTACGTGCACCCGGTCACGATTCTGTCGACGTTGCCCTCGGCGGCGATCGGCGCGCTGCTGGCGCTGCTGATCAGCCATACCGAGCTCGACATGATAGGCATTATCGGCATTATTTTGCTGATCGGCATCGTCAAGAAGAACGCCATCATGATGGTCGACTTCGCGCTGGATGCCGAGCATCACCGCGGGCTGCCGCCGCGCCAGGCCATACAAGAGGCCGCCCGGCTGCGCTTCCGGCCCATACTCATGACCACGCTGGCGGCGCTGTTCAGTGCCATCCCCCTGATGCTGGCCACCGGCGCCGGCTCTGAATTGCGCCAGCCGCTGGGGCTGGTGATGGTGGGCGGCCTGCTGTGCAGCCAGCTGCTGACGCTGTTCACCGTACCGGTGATCTACCTGTGGTTCGACCGCCTGGGCCGCCGCCTGCGCTCTGAACCCGCCACCGAGGAAGCCCAGGGCGAGGCGCTGCCATGATTCGGCGCGAGGCACTGCGATGATCCGGCGCGAGGCGCGGCCATGAGGTTCCTGGCACTGTTCATCATGCGGCCGGTGGCGACCACGCTGCTGAGCATGGCGCTGGTGCTGACGGGGGCGCTGGCCTTCGGCCTGCTGCCGGTGTCGCCGCTGCCGCAGGTCGACTACCCGATGATCTCGGTGTCGGCCAGCATGCCCGGGGCCAGCCCCGAAACCATGGCCTCCAGCGTCGCCACGCCGCTGGAGCAGGCCCTGGGTTCGATCGCCGGCGTCACCGACATGAATTCCCGCAGCAGCGAGGGCTCGACGCGCATCTCGCTGCAGTTCGACCTGAGCCGCGACATCAACAGCGCGGCGCGCGACGTGCAGGCCGCCATCAACGCGGCGCGCACCCTGCTGCCCTCGAGCCTGCGCAGCAATCCCACTTATCACAAGGTCAATCCGGCTTCGGCGCCCATCATGGTGCTGGCGCTGACTTCGCCCACGGTCGAGCAGGGCAAGCTCTACGACCTGGCCTCCACCGTACTGGCGCAGAAGCTCGCCCAGGTGCAGGGCGTGGGCGAGGTCGACGTCGGCGGCAGCTCGCTGCCGGCGATACGCATAGACCTGGATCCGCAGGCCCTGAATGCCGCCGGCCTGGCGCTGGACACGGTGCGCACGGCGCTGGTCAACGCCAACGTGGTGCGTCCCACGGGCATGGTCGAGAACGGCCGCTATCACTGGCAGATCAGCCCCGGCGACCAGATGAACACGTCGGCGCAATACCGGCCGCTGATCGTGGGCTGGCGCAACGGCGCGCCCATACGCCTGAAGGACGTAGCCACGGTCAGCGATTCGGTCGAAGACATCTTCAACGCGGGCTTCTTCAACGATCGCAAGGCCATTCTGCTGATCGTGCGGCGCCAGGCCGACGCCAACATCATCGCCACCGTGGATGCGATACGCGCCGAACTGCCGCGCTTCCAGGCGATGCTGCCGGCCGCCGTCACGCTGACCGTGGCGCAAGACCGCACCCCCAGCATCCGCGCCTCGCTGCACGAGGCCGAGCTGACCCTGGTGATCGCCGTGGTGCTGGTGGTGCTGGTAGTGCTGCTGTTCCTGCGCAATGCGCGGGCGGCGCTGATACCCAGCGTGGTGGTGCCGGTGTCGCTGATCACCACCTTCAGCCTGATGCTGCTGTTCAATTTCACGCTCAATACGATCTCGCTGATGGCGCTGATCGTGGCGGCGGGCTTCGTGGTCGACGACGCCATTGTGGTACTGGAGAACATCATCCGCCACATGGAGCGCGGTGTGCCGCCGCTGCGCGCGGCGATCCGCGGCCTGCGCGAAGTCGGTTTCACCGTGCTGGCCATGAGCGTTTCGCTGGTGGCGGTGTTCATACCCATACTGCTGATGAGCGGCATGGTCGGGCGGCTGTTCCGCGAATTTGCGGTGACGCTGTCGGCTTCCATCATGGTGTCGCTGTTCGTGTCGCTGACCCTGACGCCCATGATGTGCGCGCGCATCCTGCGCCGCCAGGAACGCGAGCCACGCCCGCCGGGCTGGCTGGCGCGCCGTTTCCAGAGCCTGGGGGCGGCGCTGTGGGAAGGGTACAAGCGCTCGCTGTCGTGGTCGCTGGCGCACGGGCGCTTCATGCTGCTGCTGCTGGCCATTACCGTGGGCCTGAACGTCTATCTGTACAAGGTCGTGCCCAAGGGTTTCTTCCCGCAGCAGGACACCGGCCAGCTGATGGGTTTTTTCCGGGCCGACCAGGGCACCTCGTTCACTGCCATGATGCCCAAGCTGGAAGGTTTTCGCAAAATCCTGCTGCAGGATCCGGCCATCGAGAGTGTCACCGGCTTTGCCGGCGGGCGTGGCGGCAGCAATTCCAGTTTCCTGCTGATCCAGCTCAAGCCGGTGTCCGAACGCAAGGTCAGCGCGCTGGACGTGGCCAACCGGCTGCGCAGCAAATTCCAGAACGAGCCCGGGGCGCGCCTGACGCTGGTGCCGCAACAGGACATACGCATGGGCGGGCGCGAGAGCAGCACCGCCTCGTACGACTACACGCTGATGGCCAGCGACCTGGCGCTGCTCAAGACCTGGCTGCCCAAGGTGCAGCAGGCCATGGTCGGGCTGCCCGAACTGGTCGACGTCGACACCGACGTGCAGGACAAGGGCACGCAGGTCAATCTGGTGATCGATCGCACCGCCGCGACCCGGCTCGGCGTGGACATGGGCCTGATCGCCTCGACGCTGAACGACTCCTTCAGCCAGCGGCAGATCTCGGTGATCTACGGGCGGCTGAACCAGTACCATGTGGTCATGGGCGTGGATCAGCGCTATGCGAAGGATCCCGAATCGCTGCGCCTGGTGCAGGTGGTAACGTCCAGCGGCCAGCGCGTGCCGCTGTCCGCCTTCGCCCACTTCGAGGTCGGCAACGCGCCGCTGTCGGTGCAGCACCAGGGCCTGTTCGCCGCCGACACGGTGTCCTTCAGCTTGGCGCCCGGCGTGTCGCTGGAACAGGCCTTGCAGGCTATCGAGCGCGCCGTGGCGCGCACCGGCCTGCCCACGCGCGAGATCCAGGCGGGCTTCCAGGGCAATGCCCAGGCCCTGCAGCAGTCCTTGGCGCAGCAGCCCTGGCTGATCCTGGCTGCGCTGGTCACCATGTACATAGTGCTCGGCATACTGTATGAAAGCTATGTGCACCCCCTGACCATTCTTTCCACGCTGCCGTCCGCGGGCATAGGCGCCTTGCTGGCCCTGATGCTGCTGGGCGAGCAATTCACGCTGATCGCCCTGATCGGCGTGTTCCTGCTGATTGGCATCGTCAAGAAGAACGCTATTATGATGGTCGACTTCGCGCTGCAGGCTGAGCGCGAAGACAATCTGTCCTCGCGCGACGCCATCTACCAGGCTTGCCTGGTGCGGTTTCGCCCGATCATGATGACTACGGTTTCTGCGCTGTTCGGCGCGCTGCCGCTGGTGCTGGCTTCCGGCGCCGGGGTCGAGCTGCGCCGCCCGCTGGGGCTGACCATCGTGGGCGGGCTGTTTCTGAGCCAGATTCTTACTCTGTACACGACTCCTGTGGTCTATCTGTACCTCGATCGCTTCCGCCTGTGGGCGAGGCGCAAGCGCGGAGCTGCAAACCCATGAACATGCTGATGTTGCCAAGACAATTCTTACGATGTGCACTGCCGGCCGCGCTGGCGCTGGCGCTAAGCGCCTGCGCGGTGGGGCCTGACTACCATCGTCCCGATGTGCCCCTGGGCAATGCCTATAAAGAAGCACAGGGCTGGAAGCCGGCGCAGCCGGCCGACACGGCGCTGCGCGCCGACTGGTGGCGCGACTATCAAGACCCCGTGCTCGACGGGCTGATGCAGGCGCTGCTGGTGCACAACGCCGACCTGGCCCAGGCCGAGGCGCAGTATCGCCAGGCCCAGGCGCTGCTCAAGGCGGCGCGCGCGGGCTTCTTCCCCACCGTCGGCGCCAATGTGTCGGCCAGCCACTCGGGCAGCAGCGGCGGCTCGGACTCCGCCTCCAGCCATGGCACCCAGTCCTCGCTGACTGGCAGCGTCAGCTGGGAACCCGATCTGTGGGGCAAGGTGCGGCGCTCGGTCGAGTCCAGCCGCGCCGGTGCCCAGGCCAGCGCCGCCGACATGGCCTCGACCCGCCTCAGTCTCGAGTCGACGCTGGCGCAGACCTATTTCAACCTGCGCGCGCTGGACGCCGAGCAGCGGCTGTATGCGAAGACGCTGCAAGCCTATCAGCGTTCGCTCGACATTACCCAGAATCGCTATCAGTCCGGGGTTGCGGGCCAGGCCGACGTGGAATCGGCCCGCGCCCAGCTCGAGAACGCCCACACCGACGCGCTGGCCCTGGAATGGCAGCGGGCGCAGTACGAGCATGCCCTGGCGGTGCTTACCGGCCAGCCGCCGTCGGCCTTCGCGCTGGCGGCAAGCTCCGGCATAGGCAAGCTGCCGGAAATCCCCGTGGGCCTGCCCTCCCAATTGCTCGAGCGCCGCCCCGATGTGGCCGCCGCCGAGCGGCGCACCGCCGAAGCCAATGCCCAGATCGGGGTGGCCGAGGCCGCCTGGTTCCCCGACCTGACCCTGAGCGCCGAGGGCGGCCTGAGCTCCGGCCGCTGGGCCTTCTGGCTGGCCGCGCCGACGCGCTTCTGGTCGCTGGGGCCGGCGCTGGCCATGACCCTGTTCGACGGTGGTGCGCGCCAGGCCAATATCGAGCAGGCGCGCGCCGCCTACGATGCGCAGGCGGCCGCCTATCGATCCACCGTCCTGGGCGCACTACAGGAAGTCGAGAACTATCTGGTGCAGCTGCGCGTCATGGCGCGCGAACAGCAGACCCAGGATCGCGCGCTGGCCGCCTCGCGTAATTCGCTGCGGCTGACCGAGAACCAGTATGCCGCGGGCCTGATCGACTACCTGAGCGTGGCGCAGGTGGAAACCACCGCGCTTAGCACCGAAAGGGCCGCGCTGTCGCTGCAGGCCCAGCGCCTGGTGGCCAGCGTGCAGCTGACCGCGGCCCTGGGCGGCGGCTGGCAGGCCCCGCCGGCCGAGGGCCAGCCGGCCTCCACTGCGGGTCAGCCCGCTTCGGTTGCGGGCCAAGCCGCCCCTGCCGCAGGCCAGCCGGTTCCCGCCGTGCTTCAACCCGCCAGCAAATGACGGATGCCGGCTATGCCGTGCGCGCCATGGCGGCGCGCCTCGTCCAGCGTGGCTTCCGACTGGCCGCCTATGGCCAGCACCGGCAGGCCGGCGCCGCCGGCCAGCCCGGCATAGCGTTCCCAGCCCATGCCCGGCTCGCCGGGGTGCGAGGGCGTGTCCAGCACGTGGCCGAGCACCGCGAAATCGGCCCCCAGCTCGCGCGCCAGCGCCAGGTCGGCCGCGTCGTGGGCTGACATGCCCAATAGCCCGCCGGGCCGCGCGGCGAGCTTCGTCGCGTCGGCGGCGCGCAGATGCACGCCGTCGGCCTGATCCCACCAGTCTTGCGGGTGCACGCTGTTCACCAGGCAGCGGGCGCCATGTTCGTGGCAGTGCCGCAGCACTTCCTGGAAGGCCGCCGCCAGGCCTTGCTCATCGCCTTGTTGCTGCCACGCCGGTTCGCGGAACTGCACTAGCCTGATGCCGCGCCGCAGTGCCGTGTCCAGCCGCGCGAGATAGCCGGCGAGTTGTGCCGGCCCGCCTATGGCGGTGATCAGGTAGCGATCGGGCAGGCGCAGCCAGCGCAGCGGCGGCTCGGTGGCCGGCAGCAGCTTGCCGACAGTGATGGGCGCATGCGGATCGACCCAGGCCAGCGTCTGGCCTTCGCGCCCGGTGGGCGTGCCGTTCCAGCCCGTGACGCGGCAGAAGGCCAGGCTGACGATGTTCTTGGGGTACTCGTGCACGTGGGTGACCCATGGTGTGGCCTGGGTGACCTGGATGCCCAGCTCTTCGTCCAGCTCGCGCGCCAGCGCCTGCAGCACGGTCTCGCCCGGCTCGATCTTGCCGCCGGGCAGCTCCCACCAGCCCGGCCAGGGCTTGTCGGCGGGGCGCTCGGCCAGCAGCAGCGCCCCGTCGGCGCGCAGGATCATGCCCGCCGCTACGTGGATCAAGGGCTTGGCGGGCGTATCGGGCTGGGGCGGCTTGCCCGAATTTTCTTCAGACATGCCGTGCCGACCAGTCGCGGGCGAACTGGCGCGCCACCCGGCCCGAGCGCGAGCCGCGCTCCAGCGCCCACTGCAGCGCCTCGGTGCGCGAGGCCTCGATGTCGGGCTGCGTGCAGCCCAGTTCCTTGAGCCAGTAGTTCACAATGTCCAGATAATCGTCCTGCTTGAACGGATAGAACGACAGCCACAGGCCGAAACGCTCGGACAGCGAAATCTTTTCCTCCACCGTTTCGCCCGGATGGATCTCGCCGTCGGCCTGGTGCTTGGCGTCCAGGTTCTCGCTCATGTATTCGGGCATCAGGTGGCGCCGGTTCGACGTGGCGTAGATCAGCACGTTCTCGCCCGAGGCGCTGATCGAGCCGTCCAGCAGCGACTTCAGCGCCTTGTAGCCGGCCTCGCCCTCTTCGAAGGACAGGTCGTCGCAGAAAATGATGTAGCGTTCCGGGCGCTGCGCCACCATGTCCACGATATCGCCCAGGTCGCCCATGTCGCTCTTGTCGACCTCGATGAGCCGCAGGCCCTGGTCGCCGTAGGCATCCAGCATGGCCTTGACCAGCGAGCTTTTGCCGGTGCCGCGTGCGCCCGTCATCAATACGTTGTTGGCCGGCTTCTTCTGCAGGAAATGGCGCGTGTTGCGGTCGATGATGCCTTTCTGGCGCTCGATGTGCTGCAGGTCGTCCTTGTGGATCGGCATGATGTTGCGTACCGCGTCGAGCCAGCCGCGGTTGCCGCGCTTGCGCCAGCGGTAGGCGTGCGCCGTCCAGTCGGTTGCCGGCGGGGCCGGAGGCAGCCATGCCTCCAGCTGCGCCAGCACTCGTTCGGCGCGTTCAATCAAGGTGCTCAGATCCGTGGCACTCACGAAAAATTCTCCAGAGAGGGGCGGCTGCAGCGCCGGCGGCATGCGGGCGCCGCCGGTCTTGCCGTCGGGCCGTGCGTCCGTGCGCCCGGCCCCGGATACCGGGCCTGCGGGTGGGGCTTGCAGCGTCGAAAACAGCTAGCTTAACAAATCCGTCGAGCCGCGTAGGCCGGGCCGCGTAGGCCGGGCCACGTAGGCTGGCCTGCGCGGCCCGGCCTACGCGATCCGCCTGCGTATTCCCCGGCCGTCGCGCGGCAGCCTCCCTTGGGCAGGGCCCTGTGGGAGGCCATGTCCCGCAGGCCGCACCCACGCGCCGCAGCAGCGAACACGTATAATCCTTGTCTTGCTTTGCAGACTTATACATCCGGACAAGAATTTGAATCTCGCCGAGCTGATTGCTCCCATTGCAAACGATATGAAAGCCGTCGACGCGGTCATCCGCGCGCGCTTGAATTCCGATGTGGTCATGATCCGCACCATCGGCGACTATATCGTGGGCGCCGGCGGCAAGCGCATGCGCCCGGCCCTGCTGTTGCTGGCGGCCAAGGCACTGGGCTACCAGGGCTCTCACCACCACCTGCTGGCCGCGGTGGTGGAATTCATCCATACCGCGACCCTGCTGCACGACGACGTGGTCGACGAGTCCGACCTGCGGCGCGGCCGCAGCACCGCCAATGCCGTATTCGGCAACGCGGCCAGCGTGCTGGTGGGCGACTACCTGTATTCGCGCTCGTTCGAGATGATGGTCGAGGCCGGCACCATGCGGGTCATGTCGATTTTCTCGCAAGCCACCACCGTCATCGCCGAAGGCGAGGTGTTGCAGCTGATGAACGTGCACGATCCCGACGTGTCGCTCGACCGCTACCTGCAGGTGGTGCGCTACAAGACCGCGAAGCTGTTCGAGGCCTCGGCCCAGGTAGGGGCGGTCATTGCCGCGGGCACGCCCAGCCAGGTCGACGCCGCCGCCGCTTATGGACGCCATGTCGGCACGGCCTTCCAGCTGATCGATGATGTGCTGGACTACAGCGGCGACGTCGAGTCTTTGGGCAAGAACGTCGGCGACGACCTGCGCGAGGGCAAGCCGACATTGCCGCTGATCCGCGTCATGGAAGTCGGCACGCCGAGCCAGCGCGATCTTATAAAAACGGCGATCCAGACCGGTGAAGCCGACTTCCAGGCCGTGGCCCGCGCCATCCATGACACCGATGCGCTGGACTACACCCGCCAGGCGGCCCGCGCCGAATCCGAACTGGCCCGCGCGGCCCTGCAAGCCTTCCCCGTTTCCGCTTATGGCGATTCTTTGCTAGAATTCTGCTCTTTCGCGGTCGAGCGGGATCGCTAACGGCAGGGCAAGGCGCGGTGCGCCGCGTTTTGCTAAAATACGGCTCCCGCGACATTCGCGGGCTCGTCGATTCTACCGACGGGCGCAGGTTCGGTTCGCATTCGCCAGGATTGCGGACAAGTGGCCCGGCAAACCACCGCAGCATCAAGTCGGGGCGTAGCTCAGCCTGGTAGAGTACTGCGTTCGGGACGCAGGAGCCGGAGGTTCGAATCCTCTCGCCCCGACCACTTATGTGGTCGAATTCCAAAGCCAGATCAGTAACTTAGCTGATCTGGCTTTTTGCTATGTGCGCCCAGCATGGGCGGGCTCCTGCGGGTGCAAGTCCCGCCATAAATGGATCACAGCGAATGCAGCGAAGCGCAACTGCGTGAGGGTGACCGAGCGTGGGTACGCCGCGTTCCGCCGCCCGCCCCATTATGGCGCTGGTGGCCGCCCCTCGGCTGGCTGCCGATTTTCCCGAGGGTGAATGCCTTCTCTCATGATTTTTTCCAATACCTGATTGTCGAATTCGAAGTATTCAGCCTTGCAGGACTCGCCCTACACTGCGTACCTCATTGAGGAGGTTTGCATGGACGGTAAGGCGCTCGAGGGCAAGGTCATCGTAGTCACTGGCGCGGGTGGTGGGCTCGGCAAGGAAATTTCACTGGCCTTGGCCCGCCAAGGTGCCAAGGTCGTGGTCAACGATCTCGGCGTGACACTCGATGGCAAGCCCGCCGCTGATTCGCGCGCAGTGCAAGTGGCCGACGAGATTACGGCGGCAGGCGGCGCCGCGCTAGCCGACGTGGGCAGCGTTGCGGATTGGGAAAGCACCGCTGCCATGATCGATCGGGCCGTGTCGCATTTCGGCCGCCTCGATGCGGTCGTTCACAGCGCGGGCATCCTGCGCGACACAATCTTCCACAAGATGACGCCGGAGGATTTCGATTCGGTGATGAAAGTTCACCTGTACGGCGCCTTCAACGTCAGCCGCGCCGCTGCGCCGCATTTCCGCAAGCAAGGCAGCGGCGCCTTTGTGCTGATGACCTCGTCAGCCGGCCTGATCGGCTCTATCGGCCAGGCCAATTACGCCTCCGCAAAGCTCGGAATCGTCGCGCTGTCGCGCTCGATTTCGATGGACATGGGCCGTTTCGGCGTCCGTTCCAACTGCATCGCGCCTCACGCGTTCAGCCGCATGATAGAAAGCGTTCCGGGCCTGTCCCCGGAAGAGCAGGAGCGTTATCTGGAAAAACGGCGCCGCACCACGCGCGCGGATCAAGTGGCGCCGCTGGTCGGGTATCTGTGCTCCGACGCCGCGCGCGAAGTGAGCGGCCAGGTCTTTGGCGCGCGTGGCAATGAAGTCTATCTGTACAGCCAGCCTCGGCCGATCCGTACGCTGCATCGGGCCGGCGGCTGGACCCTGGAGTCCCTCTCGGAAATGCTGGAGCCGGCGCTGCGCAAGAGTTTCACTCCGCTGGAGCGCACGCGCGATGTATTCAGCTGGGACGCCATCTGAGCGCGACACGCCATGCCATTGAATACAGCGTCGTTGCGCGACTGGCGTTTTGCCCCTGTCAGCCAGCGCTACACCGATCGCGACACGATGTTGTACGCGTTGAGCGTCGGTTTCGGCATCGATGCGACGGATCCTGCGCAGCTCCCCTTCGTCTACGAAAAGGGCTTGAGGGCTGTTCCCTCGATGGCGGCGGTGTTGTGCC
Source organism: Candidimonas nitroreducens (assembly GCF_002209565.1). GTDB lineage: Bacteria > Pseudomonadota > Gammaproteobacteria > Burkholderiales > Burkholderiaceae_B > Candidimonas > Candidimonas nitroreducens. The sequence goes on along the minus strand of NZ_NJIH01000007.1, from coordinate 55,229 downwards.
ACCTGGGTGCGTGGCTGCGTGACCCGTGTTTCGGCGTCACCATGGCCAAGGTGGTTCATGGCGAGCAGCGCATGATCTTCCATCGGCCGTTGGCGCCGGAAGGCGAGTTGGTAGCGCATGCGCACGTGGCCGGCGTGCAGGACAAGGGTGAGGGCAAGGGCGCGCTTGTCCACGTCGAGCGCGTGCTCTCTGATGTCGCCACAGGCGAGCCGGTCGTCACCATCGTGCACACCACGTTTTGCCGCGCCGACGGCGGCTGCGAGTCGTTCGGTATCAGCCCGCAGCCGCATGCGCTGCCGGCGCGTGCGCCCGACCGGAGCGCGATGGCCGCGATACGGCCCGATGCGGCCTTGCTGTACCGGCTCAATGTGGATCGGAATCCTCTGCACGCCGACCCCGCGTGCGCGCAGCGTGCGGGTTTTCCGCGGCCCATTCTGCATGGATTGTGCACCTATGGCATCGCGGCGCGTGCCTTGCTGTTGTTGGTGCTTGACGGCGACCCGTCGCGCCTGCTGGCATTCGACGCCCGGTTTTCATCGGTGGTCTATCCCGGCGAGACCCTGCAAGTGGATTTCTGGTTCGAGGCAAGGGATGTCGTGGCTTTCCGGGCATGCGTGCCGGGGCGCGATGCGACGGTCCTGGACAATGGTCGCGCGGTTATACGCCGGGACGGCATTACTCAGGCATAGCGGTTCCGGATTAAACGGGTGACCTGCCAGGGGGCGGCACCGCACACATGGAGACAATCATGAAAAGGCTATTTGCAGCCATGGCTGCATGCGCGGTGATGGCGGGTGCCTACGCTCAAGGCTGGCCCGAACATTCGATCAAGTACATCGTTCCCTATGACGTCGGTGGCTCTACTGACACCCTCAGCCGCATCGTTGCCGGCCAACTGCAGGCTCGGCTGGGCCAGCCGGTGGTAGTGGAGAATTTCGGCGGCGCCGGTGCCATGATCGGTACGGAGCGCCTGGCCAAGTCACCGGCCGACGGCTATACGATCGGGCTGGGCAACACCGCCTCGCACACCGTGACACCCAATATCCAGCTCAAGGTGCCCTACGATCCGAAGAAGGATTTCGCGCCCATCTCGCTGCTGGCCGAGTACGCCAACATCCTGGTGGTCAACCCGCGCCTGCCCGTCAAGACGCTGAAAGACTTCATTGAGTTCGCGCGTAAGCAGCCCGGTGGGTTGAGCTATGCCTCATCGGGTGTCGGATCCAGCAATCACTTGGGCAGCGAGTTGCTGGCCCGCATGGCGGGGCTGCACTTTACGCATGTGCCATACAAGGGCAACAGCCGTGGGATATCGGACGTGGTGGCCGGCCACGTCGACTGGATGTTCGCTACGCCGTCGGAGGTGATTTCCTTCGTGAGGTCGGGACAGCTTCGCGCACTGGGCACTTCGGGTCTGCGGCCCGAGGAGCTGCTGCCGGACGTGCCGCCGATCTTCAAGACTCTGCCGGGCTACGAGGTGATTGGCTTTATGGGCCTGTTCGCGCCTGCGGGGACGCCGGCCGCGATCGTCGATCGGCTCAATCGGGAAATCAACGCCATTCTGGCCGAGCCGGAGGTCGCCGAGAAATACGCCATGCTGGGCATGAAGGCCGTGCCCAGCACGCCGCAGGCGCTGGGCCAGCGTGTCGAGCACGACTACCAATTGTGGCGGCGTGTGATCGCCGAAGCGGGCATCAAGGCTCAATGACGGGGCATATCCGGATGATAAGCATGCGAGAACACGAAAGTTTGCAGGACGCCCTGCGCCGCGGGGCAGGCAGCGCCCAGGCATCCGGCCGCCGGCGCTTTCTGACGAGGGCGGCGTCCGCCGCGGGCTACGCCGCCCTCGGCGGCCGGGCGTGGGCCGCGGGTGCGAATAAAGTGATCCGCCTGATTATTCCGTATCCCGCCGGTGGCGGCACCGACATCATTGGCCGCCTGTTCGCTTCCAGTGCCGGCGAGCAGCTCGGGCGCACCGTAGTGCCGGAAAACCATGGAGGCGCGAGCGGCCTGATCGGCATCCAGATCGTGGCCCGGGGCGAGCCGGTCTCTGTCATGGGCATCAGCGGCATCGGCACCAGCGTAACCCTGGCGCTGACACAGAAGCGGATGCCCTACGTGATCGGCCGCGACCTCGACGCCATTGCACACCTGGGCGAGTTCGGCAACCTGATCGTGACGCGGTCTGATGCCCCGTTCAAGGATTTGAAGGGCCTGATCGACGCCGCCAAGGCCAGCGAGAAGCCCATGTTCTGCGGAACGCCGTCGCGCGGCTCGCCCAGCCACCTGACTTTGCAATACCTGTGTTCGGTGGCCGGCGTCAAGATTTCGGCGGTGCCGTACCAGGGCCATGCGGCGATCATGAATGATCTGCTGGGAGGCCAGCTCGACATGGCGCTGTTGTCGGTGCCGCTTTCGGCCAAGACGGTCGATGCGGGGATGATCAAGGCGTTGGCAGTGACCAGCGCACGGCGCTCGGTGCTGCTGCCGGGAGTCCCCACGGCGGACGAGGCGGGCCTGCCCGGCTTCGAGGCTTCGCTGTGGAACGTGCTGGTTACCGCCCATGGTGCGTCGCGCGAAGCGCTGGAGCAGATCAACCGCGCCACCAACGCGGCTTTCATGTCGCCGGCCGCGCAGGCCACGTTGAAGGCGGCGGGGGTGGATTTCCGCCCCTATACCCTGGACGGGACGCGGGATTTCGTTGAAAAGGAAAGGCGGAAATGGGCCGGGATCACCATGCAGGCCGGCATCGTTCCGGAATGATGAACAGAGGAAGCTGAAAGCATGCAAGTAACCATTACCCAATCCCCGCTGCAGATCTATCACGAGCATCTGCGCCGCGGCGAGCTGGCTTACCAGTTCAGCCCGGAGGCGCAGAAGGCTGTGTTCTTTCCCCGCGTGGCGTGTCCGTTTACGGGTTCGACCCGGCTCGAATGGCGAGTCAGCGCCGGCCGCGGCCGCGTTTATGCGACCACGGAGGTGTATCCGCGCTCCGGGGATCCCTACAACGTCACGCTGGTCGACCTCGATGAGGGTTTCCGCATGATGTCGCGCGTCGAAGGCGTGGCCGCCGATCAAGTGGCGATCGGTGCGCCGGTGTGCGCCCGTATCGTGCCGGGCGCGGGCGATGAAGCACCGCTGGTTGTGTTCGATCTCGTTGTCGCGGGGGCGGTATGAAAGGCTTGAAGCGGGGTAGCTGCGCCATAGTGGGAGTGGCCGAATCGGATCTGGGAAAGGTCGCCGAGGGCTTGTCGCCGCTCGACCTGATGGCACAGGCCGTCGTGCGCGCACTGGACGACTGCGGCCTGAAGACGAGCGACGTCGACGCCTTATTCAGCGCGGCCACGCAAAGCCGCATGCCGACGCTGGCGTTGACCGAATATCTCGGCATACGGCCGAATTACGGCGATTCCACATATTTGGGCGGCTCTTCCTTCATGACCCACCTGGCGCATGCCCAGGCCGCGATCGAGGCTGGTTTGTGTGAAGTGGCCGTCATCGCCTACGGCAGCACGCTGCGCACCGCCGGCCGCACCGGTGCCGTAGTGCGCGATTTCAATCCCTACGAGTCGCCGTACAAGCCCTTCCTGCCGTCAAGCGCCTATGCGCTGGCCGCGTCGCGGCACATGCACCTGTACGGAACCCGGCGCGAGCACCTTGCCGAGGTGGCCGTGGCGGCGCGCCTATGGGCGCTGCTCAACCCGGCGGCCTGGGAAAAAGAACCATTGACGGCCGAGCAGGTGCTCGGTTCGCGTATGGTCAGCTATCCCTTGTCGGTGCGTGATTGTTGCCTGGTCACCGACGGCGGAGGCGCCGTGGTAGTGACCTCGGCGGCCCGCGCCCGCCATTTGCGCAAGCCACCGGTCTATGTCCTGGGTTGCGGCGAATCTCAGGCGCACCAGACAATCTCCAACATGCCCGACCTGACCGTTACCGCCGCACGCGAGTCTGGCGCGGCCGCCTATGCAATGGCGGGTCTGAAGCCGGCCGACGTCGACGTACGGGAGATCTACGACGCCTTCACGATCACCACACTGCTGTTCCTGGAAGATCTGGGTTTCTGCGGCAAGGGGGAAGGAGGCTTTTTCGTCGCCGACGGTAAATTGCGGCCGGGCGGCACGCTGCCTACCAATACCAACGGCGGCGGCCTGTCGTACGGACACCCTGGCATGTACGGCCTGTTCCTGCTGATCGAGGCGGCACGCCAGATCCGCGGCGAATGCGGCGAGCGCCAAGTGGCTAACTGCGAAGTGGCGCTGGCGCATGGCAACGGCGGGGTGCTGGCGAGCCAGAGCACGGTGATTCTGGGTGGCACCGCCACTGTATGACCCACGGAATATTTTTATATGACTGAACGAGATGAAATAGAAGTTCTGCTCGAGAATTCGGCCGAGGATTTCCTGTCGAGTGAATTCCGGGACGAACGCCTGCGTAACGTCTATCTTGGCCGCAACGCCTACGATCGCGGCTTTTGGAGGTCGATTGCGCAGCAGGGGTGGTTGGCGTTGCGTTTGCCGGAAACGTTGGGTGGCAGTGGCCTGCAAGTGCGCCATGTCGGCATTCTGGCGAATGCTTTCGGCCGCCGTGCGGTGCCCGAGCCGCTGGTGGCATGCTCGCTGATTCCGGCGGTTCTGGCCGCGCATCTGGGCAACGGGCGCTGGCAGGAAATAACCGGTGCGCTGGTCGATGGCGGGCGCGTCATCGCCGTGGCCTGGCAAGAAGCGCCGCAGCGGCTCGATGCCGAGCCGCTCCTGACGGTGGCGGCCCGGGCCGGCGGTGGCTATGTGCTGAACGGCAGCAAGTATGGCGTGGTGGCCGGTGGCTGGGCCGACGCGCTGCTGGTCAGCGCGCGCCTGGACGGCGAGGCGGCTTTGTTCCTGCTGCCCGCCGGCAGCGCGGGGCTGGAGATCACCGAACGTCTTGGCAGCGACGGCGGCACCGTGGCGCTGGTCAAGCTCGAGCAGGCCTGCGTGCCGGCGCAGGCGCTGCTGGCACACGGCTCCGTGGTGACCGAGGCGCTGGAACTGGCGCGCGACGAAGCCATGCTCGCAACAGCCCTGCAGCTCTGCGGCATGGCGGCGGCGGGTTTCGAGCTGACGCTGGAATACATGCGCACACGCGTCCAGTTTGGCCGCCATATCGGCAGTTTCCAGAGCCTGCAGCACCTGGCGGTGGATATCGGCATACAGCAGGCGCTGACGCGTGCGGCGTGCCGGGCGGCGATGGATCGTTGCGAAGCCGCGCCCGGCACGATAGATGCCCGGCGAGCGATCGCGGCGGCCAAGGCGCGTGCCTCTGATACGGGAATTTCGGCCGGCCGTTTCGGCGTCCAGGCCCATGGCGCGATCGGCTTCGCCGCCGAGGCGTCGATCGGACTCTACCTGAAAGGCGCGCTGCGCCTGGCCGCTTATCTCGGCGGCGGTTCGCAGCATCGCAGGCAATACCGCCAATTGGCGGATCTCGCACAGGAGAATGCATGATGGCCTCGATCGACCGGCGCGCTATGGACGACGACGGCTTCCGCGCCGAGTGGCGCTCCTGGATTGCCGCCAACTACCCGTCCGAGATGCGCAATCCGCTGGAAAAATTAACCGGCGAAGAAGCACGTACCTGGTTGCGCGCGCAGTTTCGCGACGGCTGGCGGGCACCCGGCCTGCCGGTCGAGGCAGGAGGATTGGGCCTGCCGCTGCCGCGGCAGCTGATCTACCAGGAAGAGCTGGATCGCTACGGCGTGGCCCGCCCGCTGGATCATGGGCTGCGCATGGTGGCGCCCATCCTGCTGCGCTACGGCAGCCAGGCGCAACGCGAGCACTACCTGCCGCGCATTCTGGCTTGCGAAGATGTCTGGTGCCAGGGCTATTCCGAGCCGAACGCGGGCTCGGATCTGGCCGGCCTGAAGACGTCCGGCCGCATCGAAGGCGACTGCTTGGTCATCAACGGTCAGAAGATCTGGACTACGCTGGCGACCGACGCCAACATGATGTACATGCTGGTGCGCACCGGTGGCGGCACGCGCAAGCAGGAAGGCATCACCTTCGTGCTGGTGCCGCTTTCGACGCCCGGCATCCGCATCCGGCCGATCCGCACGCTGGCCGGCGAAGAGCACTTGTGCGAAGTGTTCTTCGACGAGGTGGTGGTGCCGCTGGCCAATGTAGTAGGTGAGATCGGCCAGGGCTGGACGGTGGGCAAGGCCCTGCTGGGCTTCGAACGCTGGAGCCATGGTTCGCCCGAACTCATCCGTTACGCGCTCAAGGTGCTGCGGCAGACTGCCGAGGCCATGGGTATGGCGCAGACCGAGCGCTACTGCGAGATGGCCGACCGCTACATTTGCGATGTCGACGACTCCGCGGCGCTGTACGAGCAAGTGTGCCGGGCGGCGGTGCACGGCAAGGTCGCGGAAGAAGATTTTTCCATGCTCAAGCTGTTCAATGCCGAGCTGTTGCAGCGCATTGTTGAATCCACGATGGACTTGGCGGGCCAGTGTGGCGGTATCGCCGATGTCGCTCCCGAACTCGGCCTGACGCATGATCTGGAATGGCTGTATATGATCACGCGTCCCGTCACCATCTTCGGCGGAACCTCGCAGGTGCAGCGTAATCTGCTGGCCGTGCGTGCGTTGCACCTGCCCAAGGACTGAGTCATGACTGAAACCTCAAAGCCCTCGGATGCTTCGCCGTCCGATACCCGTACCCTGGATGCCTTGCTGCATGCCGGCTCGATCGCAGTCGTGGGAGCTTCCAGCGACCCGCGCAAGATAGGCGGCCGCCCGATTGCGTACATGCTGGCCAATGGCTATGCCGGCAGGCTGTTCCCGATCAATCCACGCCAAACGGAGGTTCAGGGCCTGCCCGCCCATGCGTCGCTGGCGGCCGTCGGTGAGCCGGTGGATCAGATCATCGTCGCTGTCGCCGGCCCGCAGGTGGAGGCCGTCGTGGACGAAGCCATTGCGCAGCGGGCCCGCTCCATCGTGGTTCTGAGCTCGGGCTTCGGCGAGATCGACGAGGCGGGCCGCCAGACCCAAGAACGTATCGCGGCGCGCTGCATGGAGGCCGGCGTGACACTGGTTGGCCCCAATTGCATCGGCGTCTTCAACGCCCGGCGGGCCATGTTCTCGACTTTCATGAGCGCCCTCGAGCATCGCGTGCTGCCGGCCGGCGACGTGGCGATCGTTACCCAGAGCGGCGCCATCGGCTCGTACCTGTATGGGCTGGCGGGCGACCGTGGCGTGCGTTTCAGCCATTTCATCGCCACCGGCAACGAGGCAGGGCTGGACGTTGCCGACAGCATTGCCTGGCTGGCCCACGATCCTGACACCCGCGTCATCATGGCGTATATAGAGGGCTGCAGCGACGGCCAGCGCTTGCGCCGCGCACTGCTGGCCGCGCGGAACCAGCGCAAACCGGTCATCGTACTCAAGGTGGGGGCTTCGGAGCAGGGCGCGCGCGCCGCAGCTTCGCACACCGGCTTGCTGGCCGGCGCTGATGCCGTTTATGACGCAGTGTTCGAGCAATGCAACGCGCTGCGCGTGGCCTCGCTCGAAGAAATGGCGGACGCCGCCTATGCTTGCTCGGTGTCGGCGCTGCCCGCCAGCAACCGCGTTGGAGTGATCACGCCGTCGGGCGGGGTGGGTGTGATCGTGGCCGATGCCGCGGCGCAGTGCGGGCTGACATTGCCGGCCTTGCCCGAATCGGTGCAGCGCGACATCAAGTCCGTAGTGCCGTTCGCCAGCGCAGCCAACCCGGTCGATACTACCGCCCAGACACTGGGCGACCGCACACTGTTTAACCGCATCATGCGCTTGTTGTTCACCTGCCAGGGCATGGACAGCATCGTGAGCTTCAATGCCAATCTGGGCCAGAGCGAAGCGGAGTTCGGCAAAATCAAGCATGAGCTGTTCGCCTTGCGCAAGGAAAATCCTGGACAGGTGGTGGCGTTCTGCTCGCGCGTGTTGCCGTCGGTGGCCGAAGAGCTCGAAGCGCACGGCATTATGGTGTTCGACGATCCGGGCCGGGCCACGCGCGTTATCGGTGCAATGGCCAAGCTGGCTGCCGGCTATGCAGCCGCGGTGCCGGCGGCGCGACACCAGGGCCGCCAGGCCCCCGCGTTGCCGGCGGCCGGCCCCATGACCGAATATGAGGCGGCCGAGGCACTTGCCGCCTACGGCATCCCCTTCGTGCCGCAGGCGGTCGCTCACACGGCCGAGGAAGCGGCGCGGGCGGCCGAGCAACTCGGCTATCCATTGGTAATGAAAATCCTCTCGCCCGACATCGCGCACAAGAGCGACGTGGGCGGCGTGCAATTGCGTCTCGCCGACGAGGCTGCGGTGCGCCAGGCCTGGGACTCGATGATGGATCGCATACCCGCGCGCTGTCCCGGCGCGCGCATCGACGGCGTGCTGTTGTCACCGATGCTGCAGGATGGGGTCGAGGTCGTTCTGGGCGTGACGCGCGATCCGGTGTTTGGGCCGATTGCCATGTTCGGCCTGGGTGGTGTGTTTGTGGAAGTGCTGAAGGACGTCACTTTCCGCCCGGCGCCCCTGACACTGGACGATGCCCGGCAAATGATTCGCGAAGTACGCGCCTTGCCGCTGCTGCAGGGCGTCCGCGGCGGCGCGGCAGTCGACCTCGAGGCCATCGCCCAGGCCTTGGCGGCGTTGTCCGCTTTCGCCGTGGATTGCGGCGATACGCTGGAAAGCGTGGAAATCAACCCTTTCATCGCCCGCGCGTCGGGTGGCATGGCGGTCGACGCCTTGATCGCCAGGCGCGCAGCTGGGGCCTGAGCGGCCCGGAATTTTCCAGATCCACAACAGGAGACGACATGAAAACCCGCATCATTGCCGATGATTTGCAGTTCCCGGAAGGGCCGGTTTGCTTGCCCGACGGCAGTGTGCTGCTGGTCGAGATCCGCCGCCGCACGCTGACGCGCGTCTGGCCTGACGGCCGCAAGCATATCGTGGCCGAGCTTGGCGGCGGCCCGAACGGGGCGGCCATCGGGCCTGACGGCAAATGCTATGTCTGCAACAACGGCGGCCTGCATTTCCGCAAGCGTCCCGATGGCATCATGGTGACCGCCGGGCAGGCCGGCGACTACACCCACGGGCGCATCGAGCGTGTCGACATCGAGACCGGCAAGGTGGAAGAGCTGTACACCCACGTCGGCTCCCAGCCCATCCGCGGCCCCAACGACCTGGTGTTCGACCGTCACGGCGGTTTTTACTTCACCGACCTTGGCAAATCGCGCGCGCGCGACCTGGATCACGGCAGCGTCTGCTACGCCAAGGCCGATGGCTCGTCCGTCCAGGAAATCATCTTCCCGATCGCTAAGCCCAATGGCATCGGCCTGTCGCCGGACGGCAATACGCTGTATGTGGCGGAAACCGACAATGCGCGGGTCTGGGCCTGGCGCCTGAAAGGCCCGGGGCAACTGGCCGATCCGGTGACGGCCAGCAACCAGTCGCCGCACGGCAGCCGACTGATCCATATCTCGCCAGTGTTCGCTCGCTTCGATTCACTGGCGGTGGAAGCCAACGGCAATATCTGCGTCGGCACCCTGCATCACGGCGGTATCTCGGTCTGCCGCCCCGAAGGCGGCCTGGAAGAATTCATTCCCATCGAGGCCGACACGCACGTAACCAATATCTGCTTCGGTGGCGACGGCATGCGCAAGGCCTATCTCACCGGTTCGTGGACGGGCACGCTGCTGGAGGCCGATTGGCCGCGGCCGGGCCTGAAGCTGGCGTACCAGAACGCTGCGCGCATCTGAAAGGAGATCTGACATGAATAAATCCCTGTATACCACGCTGCGGAGGGCTGCCTTGATGCTCGCCGTCGCCGTTGTTCCCGCGGCCCATGCCGCTGACGCCTGGCCGTCCAAGCCGATCCACTTGATCGTGCCATACGCCGCCGGCGGCCCCACCGACATTGCTGCGCGGGTGATTGCGCACGGGCTGGGCGAATCGCTGAAGACTCCGGTAATCGTCGAGAACAAGGGCGGCGGCAACGGCTTCATCGGTGCCCTTCACACGGCCAAGAGCCCGGCCGATGGCTACACGGTGATGATGTCCAGCCTGGCGATGGCCATCAACCCGCTGCTGTACGAGAAGGTGCCCTACGATCCGAACAAGGACTTCGTACCCTTGTCGCTCGTACTGACGATTCCGATGGTGGCGGTAGTGAACCCGAAGGTGCTGCCGGTGGACAGCGTGCCGGCGCTGGTGTCGTATCTGAAGGCGCATCCGGGCAGCGTGAACTACGCCTCGTCCGGCACGGGGGGATCGTCGCACCTGATCGCCGAATATTTCAAGGCCAGCACGGGCACGACCATGACCCACGTCGCCTACAGGGGCTCGGGCCCCGCCCTGGTCGGCCTGGTGGCGGGCGAAGTGCAGGTCATGTTCGACGCTCTGCTCAGCACCGCGCCACAAATAAAGTCGGGCAATCTGCGCATGCTGGCGGTGGCTACGTCCAAGCGCCTGCCCGACTATCCCAACGTGCCGACCATCGCCGAATCTCTGGGTACCGATTTCGAGGCTTCGTCGTGGTATGGCATGTACGCGCCGGCCGGCACGCCGCCGGACATCGTGCAGAAGCTGTCGGCCGAGATCAACAAGACGCTCAAGACGCCTGAAGTGAAAAAGCGCCTGAGTGACTTGGGCGCGGTGACGATCGGCAGCACGCCGCAGGCGCTGGCGGACTACCAGCGCGCCGAGCAGGCCAAATGGCGCAAGGTGATTGAGGCCGGCAAGATCAAACTTTGACCCTGGGGGAACCAGAGATGCCACGTACCGTTCTTGTCACGGGCGCCAGCGGCCTGGTCGGCGCGGCCGCCGTCGATGCCTTCCTGGACGCTGGCTGGGATGTCATCGCTGTTTCCCGGCGGCGCCCGGAAGTCTTCAGCAGCAGGCCGTACACGCACTTGCCCTTGGATTTGCAGAATGCCGAGGCGTGCCGCAGTGCCTTGGAAACCCAGTCCCAGGTAACGCATGTGGTCTATGCCGCGGTCTATGAAAAGCCCGGCTTGATCGCCGGCTGGCAGGATCCGGAACAAATGTCTACCAATTTGGCCATGATCCGGAACGTGATGGAGCCGCTGGCCCAGGCAGCCCGCCTGCAGCACGTCACCCTGCTGCAGGGCACCAAGGCCTACGGCCTGCATCTGCATCCTATCCCTGTTCCCGCGCGAGAGCGCTATCCCCGTGACGACCATCCGAATTCGTACTGGTTCCAGGAAGACTACATCCGGGAAAAGTCCGCGCAAATCGGCTTCGGCTGGACGATTTTCCGCCCCACGCTTGTGTTGGGGCCGAACGTGGGCGTCGCCATGAACACGGTGCCCATCATCGGCATTTATGCCGCCTTGTGTCGCGCGGAAGGCCGGGCGTTCCATTATCCCGGCCACATTTCATTCCCGCGCGAAGCGGTGGATACCCGACTGATCGCCAACGCGGCCGTCTGGGCCGCGGACAACCCCAAGGCCTGGGGCGAGCATTACAACCTGACCAACGGCGAAGCCTTCAGCTGGCACGACCTGTGGCCGAGGCTGGCGGAGTTCCTGCGTGTCGAACCGGGGCCGGATCAGCCCTTGAGCCTTGCGGAATACTTGCCCAGCCGGGCGGATCTCTGGGCGCGGCTCGTGCAGGAACACGGCCTGCGGCCGATGAGCATGGCACAGTTGCTGGGCGAGTCGCATTACTCCGCCGATGCGCGGTTCGGGTACGGATTGCAAACGCCGCCCGCGCCGGTGTTTGTCAGCACGGTCAAGATCAAGCAGGCGGGCTTCACGCAAGTCTACGACACAGAAGAGTGCGTGAAGCATTGGTTGACGGTGCTGATGGAGCGGAAGATTATTCCCGCGCTTGCTTCATGAGCGGCCGCCGCCGGTTTAGTCGGCGGCGTCGAGGTCTGCGCGGGTTTGCGCCGCGCACTTCAACAGCCATTCGCGGAAGACCTTGACCTTGGTCAAGTCGGTGCGCTGCTTGGGTCGTAGCAGGTAATAGGCATGGTCGCGGCGTACCGGTTTGTTGAATGGGCGTAGCAGATTGCCCAGCTTGAATTCCTCGTTCAGCATTGCGATCTGGCCCATCGCTACACCGAGCCCCGCCGCTGCCGATTGCCATGCCAGCATTGAAATGCTGAAGCCAGTCCATTCGGAGGCCGAGGTGCCGGCTGTCATCGCATTGCGATCCAGCCATGCCTCCCAATCGGAGTGCGAGTGGCTGTAGCGCGAGTACAGCAAGCGGCCGCGCAACAGCGCAGGCAAGTCATCGCCGCCCTGGGCATGGGTATTGAGATAGGCTGGCGAGCATACCGGATCGATGCGATCGTAGAAGAGCATATCGTGCCGGGCACTCGTCCAGTCGCCGACGCCAGCCTGGATCGCCAGGTCGACCGCGTCGCGCTCGAAGTCGACGTCGCGCATGCCGGTCACGATGTCGACATCGATATCGGGGTGCAGGCTCCGGAAGTCTGGCAGTCGCGGGATTAGCCATTGTGACGCGAAGGTAGTGTAGGTGCGCACCCGCAGCATGCCGCCGTGCGAACTGGCCAGAAGCCTGGCCGTGGCGGCGGAAATATTGTGGAAGGAAGGGATGACCTGCTCGGCATAGGCCTTGCCGATCGGTGTCAGGCTGACGCCGTGGCGGCCGCGGCGGAACAGCTCGACCCCCAGATAGGCTTCGAGCACGGCGATCTGCCGGCTGACGGCCGATTGCGTTACGCACAGTTCCTGCGCTGCCAGCGTCAGGTTCTGGGTGCGGGCGACGACTTCGAAGAACCGCAGCGGGTTCAGTGGCGGGATGCGATGCCCGCCGCGTTTGATCAGCTCCATGTCGGTACGATAGGTCGGGAACAGGTGTTACCTGGTGCCGGCGGTTTCCAGCACGGCTTCGAAACGCCCATCAGCCAGCCGGTTCGGTGCCGCCGCGGTACGCGGCACGCAGGTCGTTTTTCCTACCCATTCGGCATGGATGGCAGTTTCCATGATAGCACCTACTCTGTGCATCCCGGAGGCCCATGCAGGCGATGGAGGTACGGGGTTCGAGTCCTTTGGCCCCCAAGCGTTCGGTGCGGGCGCATCCGTATATAAATCAAGGCGCTCGACTCCATATGCCTGTTGCAATACAATATAACAATTAAATAATATTCGAAACTTTAAGCATTTATCCGCGTCTCGAACTCGACACTAGAATCGCAGGTCGCGGGTCGTGCATGGGTTCAGTTGTTTCATTGTCTAGGCCGTCTGCGGCCAGGCGTGGGTGGTGCATATCAGGGGAAGCATCATGGCAGGTTTCAACTGGAAGCGACGCGTTGTTTTCAAGGGCCTGGGCGCGGCGGGGTTGATCGGTATTCTCGGTGGCTGCGACGGTTCCGGCGATGACGATGGCAAATCCAGTGGCGGCCTCACGTCCCAGCCCGGGCAAGCTCCTGCCAGCGGCGATGGCCTAAGCGGAACCAACAAACTGCTGATCGACGCCAGCGAGACCGCCACCGGAATCCCCGCCAATATTCCCGTCTACGCCTACATTACCGGCCTGGTCAAAACGCCGGGGCAGGTTTTCTATCGTTACGACCAGACGACGAACCGCCCCGTCGAAATGTCGACCAGCGACAACACGATCACCGATTCGTCAAAATTCCAAACAGGCCTGTCCGGCGCCACCTATACCCAGAATTATCCGAGCCCGTGGGCCAATTATGGTATTTCGCTGAACCGTTCGGGCGTCACTGAAGTGGCCGACCTGACCAGTTTCAACGGCACCAATATCCCGGGCTTCGGCAAAGGCCCGGCCGCGTTCAGCGGGCGCATCTGGATTTCGGTAGGCAAGCCCTTGCTGCCATTCACTCCCAGGGTCGGCGGCGATTTGTCCGCCGCAGGAAAGGTCGATGGCTATACGACTCCGGTCGTTGCGGCCGGCGGCATAGGGGCGCTGTGCTTTTATGATTGGCTGGAGTTCTCTTACGATGTGGACGGCCTGCTGTACATCAACACGACGCAGGTCGATCAGTACGGATTCCCGATCTCTGCGGTTGCCGCAGGTGAAAATGTCCAGGGCAGCCCGCAAGGCCTGTACAACAAGAAAAGATCCGAGATCCTTGCCGATCTGGCCCTGCTGGGCGAGCCCTTCAATACCTCGGTGCAAGTGCCTACTGTCGGGGTGGATGGCGATGCCTATCCGCCGGCCGCCAATACCGGCAGCAAATTGCGTGCGCTGGCCCCTTCCAAATCCCCGGCCATCCAGACCAGCACCTATCTGGATGCGGTGATCAGTGGTGTGCTGGATCACCGCAGCGACTGGCTGGCCGTCACATGCTCTTCCAATGCGCTGCAAAAAACATATTACGGGGAGGCCCAGGCCGGCACCAAGACCATGGTCTTTTATAAAGACAAAATGAAAACCGGCGGGCCGCAGTTCACTTTCAATGACATCACAACCAAGAATGTGCTGGACTGCGACGGCACGATGACAGGCGTCGGCGTGCCGCAGACCGGCGACCTGCTAAGCGACTTGAGAAACACCGGCAAGGCCATTCTTGCCGCGTTCAACCGCGGCGTCCTCAGCGGCACCACGGCCGAGCTGAATATCGACGCCGGGCCTAACTACACGCCGCCCATTAGCGCCAACTACCCGGCCGGGGTCGCCTGCAATGTCTGGGCACAGCATTTCCACCAGTACAGCGCCAACGGCCTGGCTTATGGCTTTGCCTACGACGATGTCGGCGATCAGCAACCCATGATCATCGCCACCAAGACCTCCGGCCTGAAGCTCACGCTGGGCAAGTTCGAGTAGTTCGCGCGACTTTACCGTTGTTTAATGTGAAAGAAGCCTCTTTCATCCTCGGGGGTGGCCGCAACTGCCATCCCCGTTAGGGTGGGAGCCCAATCACGTCATGGCAGCGGCCCTGAGCCAAGGTAGGCATGCGGTGGTAATTTTCAAAATTCCGTAATCCGGATGCGAGAAGCGAAGGCTCTCTGTCTACATGTGGAATGCTTATGCGCACATCTGGGCCTCCTCCACGGTTTTCAATGTGATTAGCGCATCGGCCACGATCGCGCCCTGACCCTGCGGTTGGACGAGAATGGGATTGAGATCAACCTCGGAGATTACCCCCTCCAGCTGTACCGCCATATGTGAAAGCTTTACGATGGAGTCGATCAACGCTTGGATATCGCCGGGGACGACATTCCGGAAACCTTGCAGCAGGCGATAGATCTTCAACTCCTGCAGCATATCCAAGGCCTGCGCAGGCGTCACGGGGCAGGCGCGCAGTGTGACGTCTCTGTACAGCTCGGTATGAATTCCACCTGCGCCAACAAGCAGAGTGGGGCCCAGTTGCTCATCGTAGGAAATACCGGCAATGACTTCAATCGAATTGTCCAGCATGCGTTGAACCAGCACGCCGTCGATCTTGGCGGCGGGGGCATGCTTTTGGGCGTTTGCCTGTATGCGATCGTAGGCCTGGACGACCTGCTCTTTGTTGCATAGATCCAGCTGCACACCACCTATTTCTGTCTTGTGCGGAATATCGGCCGATGCGATTTTCAAAACCACGGGATACCCGACGCGGGCAGCGATGGCTGCTGCCTGCTCGGATGACGTCGCCACCTGCTCTTCTGTGATGGGAATATCCCAGGCTTGCAACAGGCTCTTGCTGCGTGCTTCCGAGAGTTGGCGGGCACCTTCATTGCAGGCAGTCTCGACGGCTTTGCGCTGGTCTGCGCCGAGGCCGATGGCCTTGGCGCCATCCGAGGTGGCGAGACCTTTTTCCCGCCGGTTGGATAGGTCGGCCAAATGGCGCAACCCCTTGGCCAAGGTCGCAGGGTTGTAGAACACCGGGATTCCCGCGGCTTTCAGCATGGGTAGCCCTGTGTCTTGATGGCGGCTGCCGGTCCATAGATAGGCGACTGGTTTGTTGCGAGCCTGGTTGGCTTCTATTATCTGTTCGATCTGGCGATTGCCTCCGGCGCAAGCAACAATCATAGTGCCGATTTCGGGCTCGTCGAGCATATAGCCTAGGATCTCTCCAAAGTCTTCCCCACTTGCTTTTCCGGTAATGTCTGCGGGGTTGGCGGCCGCGCCGAACCCCTTGAGCAATTGGGCGATGCGCTCGCGGCCCTGATCGCTGAGTGGGGGCAGCGAGATCCCATGCTTGCCCAACATATCTGCGGTAAACGATATGACGCCTCCCGAATTCGACACGAGGCCGACACCGGCCGTTTTCATATCGCTATACTTGGCAAGGAAATTGGCAATCTCGAGCAGCTCATCATAGCTTTCCAGGCGGAGAATCCCATATTGGCGGCAGACGGCGTCATAGAGCTCATCGGCCCCCGTCATTGCCGCGGTATGGCTGCCGGCTGCTCGGCTGCCTTGCGCCGAGCGGCCTATTTTTATAAGAACAATCGGCTTGCCGCGATCCGCGGCAAGCTTGGCAACTTCCAGGAATTTTCTGCCGTCCTTGAATCCCTCGATAAATCCGGCGATGACGCGCGTATTGGGGTCGTCGATCATGTAGCGGGCAAAATCCGAAAAGTCGAGATCGGCTTCGTTGCCGGTAGACACGGCGTAGCTCATGCCTATGCCTTGTTCGTGCGCGCGGCTAAGGATGGGCCCGAAGAGCGATGCGCCGCTTTGGCAGATGACGCCGACATTGCCGGGAATGCCGGACTTGATGCGGCTCGAGGAGGTCAGCCACAGGTCATCGCGTATGTTTGCCAAACCAAGGCAATTCGGCCCGCTGATGCGGATGCCGGATTCACGTGCATAGCGAGTCAATTCGTCTTGCAGCGCTTTGCGGTCGTTGTCTCCACGTTCAGAGAACCCGGCCGAAATGACGATGGCGGCCCGGATTCCCTTGGCGTGACATTCCTTGAGCGTGGCCAACACGGCGTGGTAGGGAACAATGACCACCGCGAGGTCGGGTGTGATCGGCAGGTCTGCCACGGTGTGGTAGCAGCGTTCTCCGAAAATATCGTCGTAATTGGGGTTGACCGCAAACGACTGAATGCGGTCTTTATAGCTCAAGACTCGTGTAAAGAATTTTCCCCCGTATTGCATGCGTGGCGTCGCTCCGACGACCACGATGGACGAGGGGTTCAGCATCTTGTCTATCGATGCCATTTGCGCAGACGTCCAAGTCTCCATCCTTGCTGACTCCGTTAAGTTGTAGGGATATCGGCGTTGCCGCGGATTGTGCAGCGATGCATATAGCGCCAACCGATGCCCTTGTAGTCAGATACCGCATAGTGGATCGTGCATCGATTGTCCCAGATCAACAAATCGTTGGTGCGCCATTGATGCCGATAAATGAACTGGGGCTGGGTGCTGTGCTCGAACAGGAACTCGAGCAGTGCGTCGCTCTCAGCTTTGTTGAGGCCTTCGATCTGGGTCGTGAACCCTCGATCCACGAAAATGGACTTGCGGCCCGTATCGGGATGCTGGCGTATGACCGGATGGATGGCCGAGTTGTGCTTGACTTCGTTTTCTTCGCCCATCATGCCCCCGGTCATTTGGTTTCCGTATACTTTCGCCAGGGTATGGACGGCCTCGAGCCCCTCCAATCGCTCTTGGAACAGCGGCGACAGGGCGTCATAGGCGGCGATCATTGAGGCGAACATCGTGTCTCCGCCATAAGGCGGAATCTCGATCGCATACAAGCATGAGGCCTTGCCCGGAATCTGGCGGGTGGCCAGATCCGTGTGCCAGAAGGTTCCCGCGTCCACACGGCCGAGTGGCCGGCCCTGTTCGTCCTTCTTGTTCGACATGCGCGTGATTTGTGGGAATTCCGGCAGAGCATGCGTATTCCGCATTTCGCTCCAGGCCCCGCCTACTTTCCTTTCGGGGCCGCTCAGTTCGCCGAAGATGCTGGCGAAAGCTACTTGGTGTTGGGGCTCGAGATGCTGGTCGCGAACCACTAGCAGGCCGTTAGAATCGAGCCATGCCTGATATATGGCGCTGGCCGTGTCCGCGCTCAGTGGCTCGCGCAAGTCGCAGTTGGTGATTTCGGCGCCGATCGCCGGGTTTAGTCTACGGATGTTGAAGTGCATGGCCTCTCGCCTTGAGTGCGGATATTAATATAGTTAACTTAATTGTTAACTATATTATGCTATGTTGTCAATATTCCACCCATAAACTTCGTTCGGGTTTTCGACCAGGATCTTTTGTCGAGCGGCATCGTCCGGCGCCCAGCGGGCCAACTGGTCGACGAGTTCGGCGCCATTGGGTTTGACCTCGGGGGTCAGTGTATGGGGCCAGTCCGTGCCCCACAGGACGCGATCCGGGTAGAGCGTTGCGAGTTCTGTGGCAAGAGCGTCGATGTCACGATAGTCCGGATACCCAACTTTGGAAGTGATGTAGACGCCGGATAATTTGATCCAGGTGCGCCCATTGTCCAGCAACCGCCTTACGACTTGATAGCGGGGATGGGCCAAGCCTTCGGGTTGCGGAATGTAAGACAAATGATCGAGCACTATCGGGCAATTCAGCCGGTCAAGTGTCGCGGCACAGTCTTCCAGCGCACCGTTGGAAACATCCGGGAGTATCTGAATATGCCATTTCCAGGGCGCGATGCGAGCGGCGAATTCCTGGATTTGCGCTGGACTACGGCGGTTTGCACCGTCCAGGTATAGCCTGATCCCGCGGACGCCAGCCTGGTTGAGGGATGCGAGGGTTTGGTCAGGCGTCGAAATCTCTATCGCGGCCACGCCGCGCGCCTGTGAGCCCATTTGCGCCAGCGCGTCGAGCAGCGCGCTGTTGTCGAAGCCATAGCTTCCGGGGCATACGACGACAGACCTGCTTAGCCCCAGTCGGTGCTGCAGCTTGCGATAGTCTGCGACAGTCGCCCAGACCCCTGTCCGTCCGTTGGCCCGAGGAAAGCGCGGGTCAAAAATATGATGGTGGCAATCGGTGGCGCCGGGTGGGAGCTCCGTGCTGGGGCGGTTGGTGCCGGCCGAGTAAGGTGTCGTTTCGCCGGCGGCGTGTTGCGAAGCTTTGGTGGTGCTCAAAAGATGTCTCCTCGGAATAGGAAAGGCACAATTTGGATGTACTTCATCCTTTTAATTGTATACTAAATAGTTGACTAAATAGATTCCTAATTTCATAATCATAGTAGAGACAATGACAAAGGGAAGGGAAATGAAGTCGATCTGGAAAGTAGCAGCCTGCAGTTTCCTTGTGCTGATGGGTACAGGAACAGTATTCGCGCAAAAAATGGGTGGAACTTTGCGTACAGTCGTCAGGGACAATCCTCCGAGTGCCTCCATACAAGAAGAGGGCACTTCATCGACGGTTATTCCGTTCATGCCGGTGTTTAACAATCTGGTTCTGTTCGATCAATCGTCGCATGTCAACGAAATAACCAATATCAAGCCGGATCTGGCCGACTCCTGGCGGTGGTCGGAGGATCAGAAGACGCTTACCTTCAAATTGCATCCGGGCGTAAAGTGGCACGACGGAAAGCCTTTTACGAGCGCCGATGTCCAATGCACCTGGGATACCTTGAGGGGAAAGCGCAACGGAGGCTGGCGCAAGAATCCACGGGGGAATTGGTATCAGAATCTTGACATGATCACGACGAACGGCGATCTCGAGGTTTCGTTCCATCTCAAGCGCCCGCAGCCGTCTTTCCTGGTATTGCTGGCGTCCGGATATTCTCCGGTCTATCCATGCCATGTGGATGGCCCGACCATGCGCACTCATCCCATCGGAACGGGGCCATTCAAACTTGCAGAGTATCGCCGCAATCAGGTGATCCGGCTGGTGCGCAATCCGGATTATTTCAAAAAAGGCAAACCGTATCTCGACGCGATCGAGTACCGGGTCATCTCCAATCAAGGGACTCGAAACCTGGCTTTCGTATCCGGCGAGGTGGATCTGACGTGGGCGGAACTCGACGTCGATGGCGCGAAAGGCATCAAGGCCCGCCAACCGGAGGCGATTTGCGACTTGGGGCCCCAGCCCATCTTGGGAGAGGTGTTGTACAACCCCAAGGACGCCACGATGAGCGACGAGCGAATACGGCGTGCGATAGCGCTGGCGATAGACCGCCAGGCCTTCAATTCGCTCATGGCGAGCGGCAAGGTGGTGGCTACCGGCATCATGCTGCCGAAACCTGCGGCGTCCTGGGGCCTGTCCCCCGATCAGGTCAAGGATCTCCCCGGCTATGGGCCCGATGTCGCAGCCAATCGAGAACAGGCGCGCAAACTTATGGCGCAGGCGGGCTACGGCCCCGATCACCACCTATCGGCAACGCTGATGGTGGTGAATCGCCCGACGCACGTGACACCCGCAACCTTGCTTGCGGATCAGCTCCGATCCATTTATATCGATACGAAACTCGATCCGGTCGATATAAGCGTGGAACGTCAACGGCTCGCACAGCGCAGTGGATATCAGTTCAACATGTTGTCCGCCGCCCCGGCCGTGGATGACCCCGATTCGGTGCTTTTCCAGGACTTCGGCTGCAAGTCTCCGGGCAACTTCGGCGATTATTGCGATGCGAAAACCCAGGCTATGATCGAAGAGCAATCAAGAATGGCCGACGTGAAAAAGCGCGCACAGCTCGTTCACGAGATCGACCGGCGCATCGTCAAGCAAGCGGTGCGCCCTGTGGTCTACACTGGCTACTTGGGCGCCTGCCGTTATCCATATGTGAAGAATGTGGTTCGCGCATACAACAGCGTGTATAACAATTCGCGCCTTGAAGACGTTTGGTTAGACAAGCGGCCGTGATGAGTAAGGGTGAAAGCGTTTGCGCTCCGTACTCCAGCGGTAGCGAGCCTCCAAAGACAGCGGCGCCGGCTGGGGCCACCGACTGCCACGTGCACATCTTCGACCGGCGCTTCCCGCGTGTTGCAGGCCGCGACGGGCCGGAGTCTGATGTCGCGGCCTTGCTGAGGCTGCGGCGTCGGTTGGGCGTGTCCCGTACCGTATTGGTTTATCCATCCAGCTACGGTGGTGACAATCGGGCGATGCTGGACGCTCTCGAGCAACTCGGCGACACGGCGCGTGGTGTTGCCCACATTACGCTGCAGACTCCGGAAGCCGAGCTCGATCGTATGAACTCCGCGGGGGTGCGAGGGGCGCGCCTATATCTGGCTCGCGACAACCCTCCCGACGTCGACGATATTCGTGCTTATGCATACAGGCTGGCGTCAAGAGGGTGGCACCTGGAATTCGTCGTTCGTGAACGGCAGCTCATGGATGCCGAGGCTGTTTTGATGGCGCTGCCATGCAAGATCGTTCTTTGCCACTTCGCTCATCTGGCTCGGCCGCTCAGCATGCGGCCGCCAGGAGCGGACGCGGTCAAGCGCCTGCTCGACCGGGGGCACACCTATCTCAAGCTGTCAGGGGTATATACGGTTTCGGATGGCGCAACAGCCTATGTCGATTTGGATCCTGTCGCCCAGGAACTCATCGCTGCGGCCCCGCAGCGAATGTTGTGGGGCACAGACTGGCCGCATACCACGGTTCGAGGCACACGGCCGGACGGAGCGGAATTGTTCGATATGCTGGCCCGGTGGGCTCCCGATCATACGGCCCGCGAACGGATCCTCGTCGATAACCCGACCGCATTGTATTGGGCGGCGTGACAAAAAGCACTGGGCCGGGATGCGCATGCGTCTGCTGCGCGCGCATCCGGCCTTGTGGGCCTATTTGGCCGATTTGTCTAGCTGAACATCTTCCAGACGCCAGCTGTTGAAGTGCCCGCCATTATCCGCGATGGTCAGTCCCTTGACATAGGATTTTGTGCAAAAGCCCATGCCCTTGTGGTAGAGCGTGGGGCGAACCGCGTCCTGCATCAGAATGTCGGAGATCTTGGTGACCAGTTCCTTGCGTTTGGCTTCGTCCAGTTCTCGAGACTGTGCCTGCATCAGCTCGCCCACTTTTTTATCGCAGTAGTTGGAGGCATTCAGGGGCGAGCCGCAGGTTAGCCGCGAGAGGTAATCATCGGGATCGTCGACGGCAGTACCGGCTACGTCGACCGCTACCTGAAAGTCTTTACGCGAACGCGTTGCATACCAGACTTTGGATTCGAGTAGCTGTATATCGGCTTTGACATAGATCTTGCTGAGTTGATCCGCCAGCAGCGTGGTAGGCGGTATATAAGAACTCGAATTGCGAGTAATAAGATGTATGGACAACGGTTTTTCGGGGCCATAGCCGGCTTGGCGCATCAAGGCTCGGGCTTTCTCGATATTGGCTGCGACATCTGGGTTGTACCCGGGGAACGATGTCAGCGCCGACATTGGTCGGCCCCATTCTGAGTTGGGGCTGAATAGTTCGCCCGCCTCGAACGCGCCATTGCCGATCTTCACGAATGCGCTGCGATCGATTGCATAGGCGAATGCGCGTCTAATGTTCACGTCATCGAACGGCGCCTTTGCCAAGTTCATCACCAGCACGAGCTGTGTGGAAGAATGAATAACCTCGCAGGAGGCCGTCGGATTGTTTTTCTGCACCTCTTTGACGCGCTCCGGGGGCAGAATGACATGGTCGAACAGGCCCGAGGTAAAGCCAAGCTCCTGGTTAATGCTGGATCCGCCCGCTACTAGCCGAACCGTGGCTCCATCGAGATGAGGCAAGCCTTTCTTGAAGTAGTGAGGATTCTTGACGAGGGTCACGCTTTGCCCTCGGTCGAAGGAAACCACCTTGAACGGCCCTGTCCCTACAGGCAGCGTGCGCATTTTCTGCGCGCTTACATGGCAGGGATATACCGGGCTAAGCCCGCTTGCCAGATACAACAACAAGGAGGGCTGGGGGTGGGCCAGATGGAAGCTGACCTGCAGGTCATTGTCGACCGTGACGTCTTTCAGGTTGCTATACCAGCCTCCGCGTGGATTGGAACGCCAGCCCGCATTGCGCGCTCCTCGTAGGGTATCCCAGGTACATTTGACATCGTTGGCGGTGAAGGCTTGGCCATCGTGCCATTTCACCCCCGGATGCAGCTTGAAGGTCAGAATAGTATGGGTGGGATCCCAAGACCAGCTCTCTGCCAGGTCGGGCTTGATCGTTTTGGCGGTGTGATGGGGGGCGGATTGGTCGAAAAGCACGAGATTATTGAACACAGGCATGAAGGCTCTTTGCACGTCCACCGTATATTCTTCGTGAATGGACGCGCTGGGCGGGTTCATCCCCACCAGATGCAGCGTTCCGCCGTCTTTCTGCGCGTGCGTTGTCTGAGTTCCGCAAAGTGCCACTGCCAGCCCTAAGCCGCGGGCAGTTGTCAGAAAAATACTTCGCATTTCACTTCCTCCTATAGATGTGTTGTCTATTCAGCGCGGCTACGCTTGTCGACGCCATTCTAGGAGTCAATCGTTTTTTGTGTCAACGATTTGGTTTACTATTTGATAATCAAGTTGATAGAAGCTGTGAAAACGTGGCATGGTGCTGATGGTGGTTCTAGCAAATCAAATAAATAACAATAGTGTTAACCATTATTGACGGCCGCGAGAACACCAGGTTAAGGTGCGAAGTTCACGACTTGTGGCTGAGTTCAATGGAATATTCCAGTAGTTCCACCGTACGTATGTCGATGCAGGATGCGAAGGCCCTCGGAGTCGAGGCGCTCAGACGCGTAGGGCTGGACGAAGAAGAAGCGGACATCATTGCCGACCATGTCGTGGATGCAGCCATGTGCGGCTATGGCTATTCAGGCCTGCCGAAATTGCTCAATCTGATCGAGAGCCCGCGCTTCGCGCAGCCGCGCCAAGCTATGACGTGGAGCAACCGAACCGGGCCTGTCTGCCTGCTGGACGGCGGAAACCACAACGGCATGTACGTGTTGCATCAGGCGGCACAGAGCGCAGCTGAGCGGGCCGAGATACACGGGATGGCGATGGTCGGTGTGTGCAACACCTGGATGAGCGGCCGTAGCGCGTATTACGTGGAAATGCTCTCCAAGGCCGGCTACGTCGGCATTCACACCGTTGCTTCCAGCCCGGTCGTTGCTGCGCCCGGAGGTCGGGCTCCGGTGCTGGGAACTAATCCGATCGCGTTCGCATTTCCTACTGAAACGGAGCCCTTGCTTATTGATATGGGTACGTCGGCGTTCATGATGACCGAGGTTCGGTATCGGAGGCGGCTCGGAATCCAACTGCCTGAGGGTGTGGCCTTGGATCGCTACGGAGCCCCCACGACGGATCCCGGCGCTGCTGCCGATGGACTGCTGTTGCCGTTCGGAGGCCATAAGGGTTTTGCGCTGTCTCTGGCCATTCATGCCCTGGGTTTGATGTGCAGCACGCAAGAGCTTCCACACCAAGGCGGCCCTGGCGCACTGATGATAGCCGTGCGTCCGGATCTTTCAGGAAGTATAGATGCTTATCGTAGTGCTTTGTCCCAATGGCTGCAGTCCGTCAAGGACGCGCCACGACAAGCCGGCATGGGCGACATCAGGCTGCCCGGAGAGCGTAGCGCGAGAGCTCGTGCTGCCGCCGAACTGAATGGCATTGAAGTGGCCGCGGGGGTCGTCGATGCGCTCCGGGCGCATGCTGCCGGGTCGAGTGTGGGCCTGTGAGCCTGCCAGAGCAAAATTCCAAGGAGATGACAAGTGGCTACATACATCATCAAGCGCACCGGCCTAATGATCCTGACGCTGGTAGGCGTATCGATCCTTATTTTCTCGATGATGCGGATGATCCCGGGGGATATCGTCGACGTGTTGTTCGATTCCGCAGGATATGTGGACGATTCGCAGAGAGCGGCCATCACGAAGGAACTCGGGCTGGACAAACCGCTGCCTGAGCAGTACGCAAGTTGGATCGGTGGCGTGTTGCACGGCAATTTCGGCTATTCATTCATTTCGGAAAGGCCTGCCAGGGGAGAGATTCTGTCCCGGCTGCCTGTAACGCTGAAACTGGCAGGTATGGCCATTTTCTTCGCCACCATACTCGGCGTGCCGCTGGGCGTTTTAAGCGCGGTCAAGCAAGATTCCGCCACGGACAATATTTTGAGAGTCATCAGTATCAGCGGGCTGTCGCTGCCATCATTCTGGATCGGCCTGCTTGCCTTGATGTTTTTCGTCTATACCTTCGGATTCATTCCGATATATCCCATGGGCCAACATACGCTGATGCAGGAGTTGGCCATTCTGTCTTTACCCGCACTGGTCGTCGGCTTCCGCAGCTCGGCGCTGATCTTGCGCTTGACCCGTTCTTCGATGCTGGAAATCCTAAGCCAGGACTACATTCGCACGGCGAAGGCGAAAGGCGCGTCGGCACTTGTCATTAATCTGCGCCATGCTTTGAAAAATGCTTTTCTGCCCGTGCTCACCGTGGTCGGGCTCGAGGCGGCGCATTTGATTGGTGGATTGGTCGTCACGGAAACTGTTTTCAATGTTCCCGGCGTTTGCCGCTTTCTGGTCGACTCAATAAACCAGCGCGATTATCCGGTCGTCCAGAGTTTGGTGCTGCTAA
Source organism: Candidimonas nitroreducens (assembly GCF_002209565.1). GTDB lineage: Bacteria > Pseudomonadota > Gammaproteobacteria > Burkholderiales > Burkholderiaceae_B > Candidimonas > Candidimonas nitroreducens. Next base: position 29,825 of record NZ_NJIH01000007.1, on the reverse strand, counting down.
TTGCCTTCGCCGCTGTACTGGCCAATTTCATCGTGGATCTGAGCTATGCGACGCTCGATCCGCGGATCAAGTACTGATAGCGAGGTGACCATGGAACCCACAATCAATTACGAGGCCGAACTTACCCGGGCCGGAGCGAATGTCCGTGGCCGTATGAGCCGATATATATTCCTTGTGAAGCAGTATCCGTTGGGTGCGCTTGGGGCCTTGATCATGGCGGTTCTGATCTTCCTTGCTATATTCGCCAATGTTCTGATGCCCTACGACCCGCTTGCCACACATCCGGCACTATCGTTGGGTAAGCCATCGCTGGAACATTGGTTCGGTTCGGATAATCTGGGTAGAGACGTTCTGAGCCGCATTATCCTGGGGGCGCGGATATCGATTGGCGTAGGCGTGAGTGCCACTTTGCTGGGAACCTTGTTCGGCATCGTCATTGGCTTGACCGGCGGCTTCACGGGAGGAACGATTGATCTGATCCTGCAGCGGTTGTCCGAGATATTACAAGCCATTCCCAGCCTCATCCTGGCGATGGCGATGGCCGCTGTCCTAGGGCCTTCGGTATTCAATACGATTCTGGCGATTGCCATTACCAAGACGCCAGTCATGGGGCGCGTCATACGCGCCAATACCTTGGCGTTGCGTGAGCTGCCATTCATCGAGGCTTCGCGGGCGGCGGGGATGCGTGAATGGCGTATTGCCATCCGGCACGTGCTGCCCAATACCCTGGCGCCATTGATCGTGCTGACAACGGCCAATCTTGGCGGGGCGATACTGATAGAGGCCTCGCTGTCTTTTCTCGGGCTGGGCATTCCTGAGCCTTACCCATCGTGGGGCAAGATGCTGTCGACCTCGGCAGCGGAGTATATCGGGACGGCACCGTGGCTGCTGATATACCCAGGGGTTTTCATCAGCCTGGCCGTATTTGGCTCGAATCTGCTCGGCGATGCGCTGCGAGACATGCTTGATCCGCGCCGGCGCGGCAATTGAAGAATCCCGAAGGAGGAGCAATGAAACGAGATTCATTCATAGCCACGGTAACGAATCCCGTGACGGGTACGCCGGCTGAGCCGGTGTTGAGGGTAGATGGGCTGCAGACCTACTTTTTCACGCGCAATGGCTTGGTCAAGGCCGTGGATGGGGTTTCCTTCCAGGTGCACGCTGGCGAAACGCTTGCCATCGTGGGCGAGTCGGGATGTGGGAAAAGTATGACGGCACTGTCGGTCATGCGCTTGGTGCAATCTCCTCCCGGCCGTACGGTTGGGGGAACGATTACGCTGGACGGCAAAGATCTTCTGGGCTTGTCGGAAGAGGAAATGCGGCAGGTGCGCGGCAATGAGGTATCTATGATTTTCCAGGAGCCCATGACCTCGCTCAATCCTGTCATTACTGTGGGAGATCAGATAGCCGAGGCGATCGTCTTGCACCAGCCTATTTCCAAGCGCGCGGCGCTGCAGAAGGCTGTTGAAATGTTGAAATTAGTGCGTATTCCAGAGGCCGAGCGCCGAGCCCGTGAATACCCGCACCAGCTTTCTGGAGGAATGCGTCAACGAGTCATGACTGCCATGGCGCTTGCGTGCAATCCCAAGGTGTTGCTCGCAGACGAGCCAACGACCGCGTTGGATGTGACGATCCAGGCTCAGGTTCTAGCCCTGATGAAAGAGCTCCAAGAGCAGTTCGGTACGGCAATTGTACTCATCACACATGACCTGGGAGTCGTAGCCGAGAATGCCCAGCACGTAATCGTTATGTATGCGGGGAAAAAAATCGAGGAAGCCCCGGTCGCTGAGATTTTTGAAAGGCCCTTACATCCGTATACCCGCGGACTGATCAATGCAGTCCCGCGCCTGGATCTGGCTACGACCGGCCAGGAGAACGGCAGGCTGCAAGAAATTCCGGGCATCGTGCCGGCGCTCATTGACCTGCCGGATGGTTGCACATTCGCCCCGCGCTGTGCGCACGCGACCGACATTTGCCGGCAGAAGTACCCGCCGTTCGAGGAAAAGTCGCAGAGCCACTATGTGGCGTGCTGGCATTCAGAGAAACTCTATGGAGAAAAGTGTGGATACATCGAGCGTAATGAGGCCAGATGAAAAAGCCGGCGTTCCTGTTCTGGAAGTTGTTGACCTGGTCAAGAAATATCGTATCGGAGGCGGTCTCTTTTCCCGCAAGCACGACTACGTCCACGCCGTCGACGGCGTCAGTTTCACGGTGCCCGAAGGCCAGACTCTTGGGCTGGTTGGCGAAAGCGGTTGTGGCAAGTCGACGGTTGCGCGAACGGTCATGCGGCTGGTCGAGCCCACTTCCGGGCAAATCAATATCGACGGCACGGACATCGCCCCTCTAAGCAGAACGGAAATGCAGCCGTATCGGCGCCAATTGCAAATCGTCTTCCAAGACCCATTTGCATCGCTCGATCCTAGGCTGGTGGCCGGAGACCTGGTGGCGGAACCTCTGGTCGTGCATGGCATGGGAAACGCGCAAGAGCGCAAAGAGCGGGTCGAAGAGCTTTTCCAGCGGGTCGGGCTACGGGCTTCCCAGATGAGCAACTATCCGCATCAATTCTCCGGAGGCCAACGCCAGCGCATTGGCATTGCACGTGCCCTGGCTTCGCGACCTCGGTTGATTGTTGCTGACGAGCCGGTGTCGGCGCTCGACGTCTCTATTCAGGCGCAGGTCATCAATCTTCTGATGGACATCCAGCGAGAACAGAAGATTTCCTATCTGTTCATTGCTCATGATCTGGCGGTGGTTGCCCACATCAGCCATCGCATAGCAGTGATGTATCTGGGGCGCATCGTCGAATACGCCGATAAGCACGATTTGTTTTCCAAACCGCTGCATCCATACACCGAGGCGCTGCTGATGTCGGTGCCCGTTCCGAATCCTGCCGCCATGCGAGAGAGGGTGCTGCTGAAGGGCGAACTGCCAAGTCCCATCAACCCACCGGCGGGATGCCATTTCCATGATAGGTGCCGGTACGCCTTCGGCCGCTGCAAAGTAGAACAGCCCGTGTTGCGTGAGATCGACAACGGCCATTTCGCGGCTTGCCATTTGCGTTGAAAGGCTGCGAAATGATGCGCCTGATATTGACGCATCCTGAAAAATAGTTAACAATATAGATGTCTATTAAGTTTTCTAAATAAAGAGCTAAGGGGGGTGCATGAGTGTTGGATTGCCGCCGGCAAATTACCCGCGTCGGCTCATGCACATCCGTACCATCGAATGCTGCGGCTATGAACGCGACGATGGCCTATGGGACATCGAAGGCCGGCTCACCGATCGCAAGACACACTTCTGGCCGCAGCGCGCCGGCGAGCGAGATCTCCCAGCCGGTGATCCTGCTCACGACATGAGGCTGCGGTTGACCATAGATCTGGATATGGTCATACAAGAGTCGTATGCCTATACGGCGGCAGGGCCGTATGGGGATTGCGGCGCAATGAGCGACAGGTTCGCCCTTCTGAAGGGTCGGCGCATTGCGCGAGGATGGACCAAGGATCTAGCCCGTTTGGTCGGCGGAGTCTATGGCTGTACGCATCAGTGGGAACTATTGAGCCGAGTCGCTGCCGTTGCGTATCAATCTACGAATGGTGCCCGTAATAAGAGGCGAGGGGGGCAAATGGGCACCGAACCGCCTCGTAACCTGAATACCTGTCACATGTATGCCTCAACCAGTCCCGTGGTGTTCAAGCGCTGGCCTGAGTACTACACCCCGTCAACAGAACTTCCAACCAACAAATAGGAGCGGTGGAACATGGCATCGAATTCCTGGGATATCGTGCTGGCCGGCGAGTGTATGGCCTCTCGTCCGTTTTCGCAGTGCGAAGATCCAGAGTTTCTGCAGATCGTGGAACTAATGCGTGAGGCGGATCTGACCATGGCGCACCTCGAAATGAATTTCGGGGATCCCGAAGAGATCAACTTCCCTTCGCGCAATGATTGGGTGGCTAGTTTCATGATCGCCGATGGCCAGGTTGCGGATGATTTCAAGTGGGCGGGTGTCGATATGATGTCTCTGGCGCACAATCACAGCTTTGATTGGGGGCCGGACGGCATTTTGTCCACAATCGGGCACTGCAAGCGTGTTGGAATTGCGCACGCCGGAACAGGCCGCGACCTGGAAGAGGCGCGCAAGCCGGGATATCGCGAAACCCGGCGCGGGCGTGCTGCACTGATTTCGGTCGGCACCGGCAACAAGAACAACGAGTGGGCCGGCATGCCCAAGGCGACCATGAAGGGGCGGCCCGGCATGAATCCCCTGCGTGTGCACCTGAATCACCAAGTAGATGGCGAAGCGGCCGCACAGTTGCGCCGGATTGTCGAGAAACTGCATATCGATTACCGACGATTCGATGCTGTCGAGGGCGAAATCCGCTTGCAGTTTCCCGAATTGGCGTCGAATCGATCGGTACCGGTTTTTACCGAGGGGCCAGAGTTCAAGATATTTAGCAAATGCCATGTGAAGGATCTCGAAGCGAATCTAAGATCCGTGCAGGAGGCGTCCGCCATGGCAGACATGGTACTTGTGTCGCACCATACCGCCACGTCGGAGGGCGCGCGCGGCGACACTCCTCCGGCGTACGCGGTTGAGTTTGCCAAAGCCTGCATCGATGCGGGCGCCGATATGTATATCGGGCACGGCTGGCACCGCACGCTGGGCATTGAAATCTACAAGGGAAAGCCAATTTTCTACGGATTGGGAAATTTCTTTGCGCAGTCCGAATTCAACGATCGTGTCCCCGCCGACAGTTATGAATCCTGGGGGCACGATCCCGATCAATTGCCAAAGCACAATCCGGCCTCCGAGCCTTTGCATCCCGGTCTGGTGGATACATTGTGGTGGGGAAGTGTCCTGTTTCGCGTACAGATGGAAGGTCACAGGGTCAAGCAGATCCGTTTGTATCCGGTCAATCTAGGCCGAAACCCCGCTGTCCGAGGGGAAGTCACGCGTCCCGTGGGATCGGGTCACCATATGAAGACGGACGGTCGGCCGTATCTGGCAGATCCTCAAGCCGGCGCCGTTATCCTGGAGCGAATGAGGAAACTTTCGGAGGGCCTCGGTACGAAGCTTGTCGTCAAAGACAATGTCGGTGTCATTGATCTCTAGGAGCCCGAGCGTGCCGAAATTAACTCCTCCTCCCGATTGGCACCCCCGTACGCCCAGGCTCAAGCTGCCGCAAGGATCGGTCGACTGTCATCTCCATATGTTCGGGCCGATTTCCAAATACGCGTTTGCGCCGGATGCTTCTTATGTCTCTGGGGACGCGACCGCAGACATGTATTTCAAAGTGCAAGATACGCTGGGTTTGAGCCGTGCGGTGCTCGTGAGCGGCGGCGGCTACGGCCAGACGTTCGAACACCTAGCCGACACTTTAGCTGCACATCCGGATCGCTTGCGCGGCATTGTGCGCTTACCCAGAGGTGTCACGGACAAGGATCTGGCCAGGCTCGACAAGCTGGGCGTGAAGGGAATCCGCATTTTCTCGCGCAACATCGATGACTTGACGCCAGAGTTATTGGCGCGAATCTCGAATTTCGGGTGGCATGTCCAGTTCTATTCCAAGCCAGACCAGTTGCTCGATCACGCCGATTTTCTGGAGCGCCTGGATCACACCGTGGTGCTGGATCATTTTGCGCATTCATCCGCGCATGCTGGGCTGGAGTCACCACTGCATAAGGCGCTTTTGCGCCTGTTGGATACGGGCAGGTTCTGGGTCAAGATCTCTGGGCCCATGCGGATCACGAACGAAGAGCCGCCTTATCCAAGCGTGATCCCCGTAGCAAGATCCCTTATTGCCCATGCGCCCGAGCGGCTGGTATGGGGAAGCGACTGGCCGCATACCAACATGTGGGATCGCACCATGCCCAACGATGCGGTGCTCATCGACATGCTGGCCGAATGGGTGTCCGACGAATCCACGCTGAACCGCATCCTGGTTCAGAACCCCTCAGAACTTTATGGCTTCCGATAGCCAGGCAGACAGGAAATAGCAAATGTACGCCAATGATCTTTTGGAATCCGCCCATCCGCAGCGAATCGCCACAGGGTATGTATTCACGGAAGGGCCTTTATGGGATCCCAGAGGCTATTTCTACTTTGCGGATGTCCGCGACGACAAGCTCTACCGCATCAAGCCAGGCGGGACACCCGAGTTGGTGCGACAGACGACGAATGGAAACGGCACCACTTTCGATCTGCAGGGCCGCATCGTCCAGTGTGAAGGCCTGGCCCGGCGCCTGACCCGCTGGGATCCTCAGACGGACAAAGCCGAGATCCTCGTCGACAATATTGACGGAAAGAAATTGAATCGCCCGAACGACGTCATCTGCCGATCCGACGGAAGCTTGTTGTTCACAGACCCAGATAAGCGCGTCGATGTGAAGGAGAGGGAGCTGGACGCCGCGATCTGGCGTTTGGCGCCGGATGGTTCGATTCATCTCGTGGCCAACTGCGAATACCCGAACGGGCTCGCCTATTCGCCCGATGAGCGCCACCTTTATGTTGCCAATACCCGGTTCATGAAGTATTTGCATGTAATCGCTTTTGATGCGCAAGGCAACATCACCGGGCGCCGTATCATCGGTGATATGACGTTCGACCAAGCTGAGGGGGTTCCGGACGGAGTGAAGGTCGATGCATTGGGCCGTGTCTATTGCACGGGGCCCGGCGGCATCTGGGTCTTCACGCCCGAGGGCGAAAGGGTGGGGATCATCAAGTGCACCGAGCGGCCTGTCAATTTTACGTTCGGTGGCGACGATCTCAAGACGCTCTACATTTGTGCGCTGACCTCGGTCTATACGCTGCGTGTCAGGGTGCCGGGGCTGCCGAGTCCCTGGCACAAGAAGTTTCAGGGCTGAAGGGCGAATCATGAGCGACCGAGCAGCCATTGATCCGCGCGCGTTGCGTGACGTGCTGGGCACTTTCGTTACTGGGGTGACTGTGGTTACCGCGGTAGATGGGCAAGGCCGAAAGTATGGAGTGACGGCCAACTCTTTTAGCTCAGTGTCGCTGGATCCGCCGCTGGTGTTGTGGAGCCAATCGACTACTTCGACGAGCCACGCCGCCTTCCGCGATTCGGATCGATTCGTCGTGAATATTTTGTCTTCGGAACAGATCGAAGTATCGAACCGATTCGCCAAGAGCGGTGATCGGAAATTCGAGGGGGTCGCCGTCAAATCCGGCATAGGCGATGTTCCCGTTATCGACGGGTGTGCCGCCTATCTGGAATGTAAAAAGCTTCAGACCGTTCCGGGCGGAGACCATGTCGTTTATATCGGTCAGGTTGAAAATTTCCACAAGACGGGCCGCAAGCCGCTGGCGTTCGGCTCGGGAAAGTACATGGTGGCATACGCGCACGACCTGGGGCAGATCTCCCCTGAGCTCGGTGCCGCGAATGTCGCGCACATTGAGGCGGTGCGCGTAGGTTGTGCCGCGCTGCCGGAAATCGCCCTGGAATTGGGACACACCGTATCGCTTGCGGTGTGGGGAAACAGGGGCCCGACTATTATCCGCTGGGAGCCGTCGGCGAAGCCGGTCAGCGCCAACTTGCGCACCGGTGTCGTGCTGACCTCGACGCAGTCGGCCACGGGGCAGGTCTTTGCGGCATTCCTGCCACGTGAAATATGTGGCGACATTCTTGATGCCGAGATCCGGCAGGGATTGGTCGCCAGGGATGAGCTCGATGCGGTGATCGCTGAAGTAAAACGACGAGGCATCGGCCGTGCCGCCCTGGCGAAGCAGTCACCCATTCACAAGGTTGCAATCAACGCTTTTTCCGCCCCGATATTTGATGTGTCGGGAATGATCGCCTTCGTGCTCACGGTGTCGGGCAAATCTGACGAAATCGATCCCGCCTGGGACGGCAATATTCCCCGCGCGTTACGGGCCGCGGCGGATATGGTGTCGCGGCGACTTGGCTTCAAGATGCCGGTTTCGGCGCTTGCACAGTAGCTTCAGTGTTGAGTGAAATGAATATGATCAACCCAGCTCGGCCGCTACGTCTTTCTCGATCGTCCTTGATCGTGCCGCTTAGCAACGATAGGTTTCTGGCCAAGGCGCATCTGCGTGGGGCCGATAGCATCACGCTCGATCTCGAGGACGGAGTCGCGCTCAATGCCAAGGGCGCTGCCCGCTTGAAACTGCCTGGGGTGGTTCCCATGGTGTCCCGGGGAGGCGCCTGGATCAAGGTGCGTGTCAACCGCCAATTGGACATGTTGGTGCAGGATCTGCAGGCCGCAGTGATTCCGGGTATCGACAGTATCGGCATCGCGAAGGTCGACAGTGCGGGCCATGTGCGCCTGGTGTCCGAATATATCGGGAAGTTGGAGTACGAGCGCGGCTTGCCCGTCGGAGGGATTACCTTGACGGCTTCGCTCGAGACACCACAAGCCTTGCAGCGTGCGAGTGAGATTGCTGCGGCAGATCCGAGGCTGGTAGGTATTGGGCTTGGAAGCCTGGACATCGCTGCTGCGTGTGGTTTCGAGGCGAGCCCGGAAACGCTGTTATACCCCAAGCAGGTCATCTTCTATGCGGCCAAGGCCGCCGGATTGGACAGTGGCGGCTATCTTGGCTCCATCGCCAATTACACCGACCTCGAGGGTATGCGCAAGGTTATTCGAGCATCGAAGAAATTCGGCTTTCGCGGCGGCGGCGCCATACACCCGAACCAAGTCAGGATCCTTAACGAAGAATATGCTCCGACTCCCGAGGAGATCGAGGAGGCGCGCCAGATCGTCGCCGAAGCCGATATCGAATTTGGTGCGGGGCGAGGAGCATTTTCATTCAAAGGGAAGATGGTGGACAAGCCGGTAGTCGACGCGGCAAGGGGCACCTTGGAGCTGGCCGCAGCCGTTTCCGCTCGTGAAGCGCAGCTATTGGAACTATTGAAGAACCCACTTTGAAAATACTCAGATGTCTATCAAAAAGAAAGAATTTCAGCCTCAATTGACGGGCCCGTTGGAAGGGATCCGTGTCATCGACCTTAGCCGCTTGGTGTCGGGCAATACGCTCACTCTCATGCTGGCCGACTTGGGAGCCGAAGTGGTGAAGGTCGAGCCGCCACGCGGGGACAGCCTGCGCGCTTGGGTTAAAGGCGGAATTTCGACCGACTGGAAGTCGCTGGCCAGGAACAAAAAGAGCATAGGCCTGGACCTACGCCAATCCGAGGGCATGAACTTGTTGAAGCGCTTGGTTGCCAAGGCGGACGTTCTGGTTGAGAACTTCAGGGCGGGTACGCTGGAAAAAATGGGGCTTGCGCCGGCGCTTCTGCATGAGATCAATCCGCGTTTGGTAATTGCGCGAATCACCGGGTTCGGCCAGACCGGCCCTTACGCGAAACGTCCTGGATTCGGCACGTTGGTGGAAGGCATGTGTGGCATGGCTGAAGCGACGGGATTCGCCGATGGCCCGCCTATCCTGCCACCTGGGCCGTTGGCGGATACCTGTGCGGGCTATTGCGGCGCTTTGGCTGTCTTGGCCGCGGTGCGCGAGGTAGAGGTCAATGGTGGGCGCGGCCAGATCATAGACCAACCGCTATTCAACCCTCTGTTCATCGCGTTAGGCGCACAAGCGGCGAACTATCGCGTTACCGGGAAGCTCAAGGTTCGCAATGCCAACCAGAATCTATACATGACACGTGACCATAAATACGTCACGTACACCGCTTCGATGGAGCCGATGCCGCAGCGCATGCTGGAAGCTATAGGAAAGGGCGAATACAACAAGAACCCGGAATATGCCGGCGTGCGTGGCCGCAACAATCACGGCCCCGAAATCAAGGGCTGGGTACAGGACTACCTGGGTCAACTGACACAGGAAGAGGCGGTTCGGTTTTTTGAAGAAAAAGAAATCAGTGGTGCTCCGGTCTATACCGTTGCTCAGATTATGGAAGATCCCCATTTTCAGGAGGCCGAAACCGTTGTGGAACTGCCGGATGAGGAAATGGGATATGTCCCCATGTATGGATTCCCCAATAGGTTATCCGGATCTCCGTCTCAATTTTTCAGGCCAGCGCCGAAGATCGGGGAGCATAACCGGGAGGTTGTCGCATGGGCAGAACTCGACGAGGATGAAATCGCATCGTTAGAAGAAAAAGGCGTGCTCCATACCGGCAAAAAGATGGATAGATCCGATTTCTCTTATCAATGATGAGCTCACAATGAGTAGGCAAGTACATTCGATCCGTATCAACGAGGATGGCCCTCGCGAGGGTTTTCAAATCGAGAGTGCGTCTATTCCCACGGCTGACAAGATCGAATTGATCGATGCCTTGACCGAGGCGGGCCTGCAGGAAATCCAGATTGCCTCGTTCGTCAATCCGAAGAAAGTGCCCAGCATGTCGGACGCGGAAGCGGTCGTAGCGGGGGTCAAGATGAGGCCGGGAGTCAAGTACACGGCGCTCTACATGAATCCGAGGGGCCTGGAGCGAGCGATAGCCACCGGGCGGCTGTCCATAGAGGGAATCGGGTTCAGTGTGTGCGCTTCCGAGGCTTTCCTTGCCCGTAACGAAAATGCCACGCCCGCGATGCGCAAACGGCGCAAACGCGAAATGATCGACATTGCTGGGAAATTCGGCGTTGCGCCAGCCAACAGCGGCAATGTCAGCGCTGCCTTCGGCTGCAATTTCCAGGGTGATATCGGGCTCGATGCTTTGATGGGTGTGATCGAGTCGGTGCACGAGTTCGCCGCGGAATACGGATGCAAGATCGAGCGGATCGGCTTGTCCGACACCATGGCATGGGCTACCCCCGACAAGATTCGCCGGAGCCTGGATGCCATCTACAACACATATTCCGGCATCGAGGTTTCGCTGCACCTGCATGATACGCGGGGAATGGCAATGGCCAACGCGTTCGCCGGCATCGATATGGGTGTCAGGGAGTTCGATACATCGATTGGCGGCCTCGGGGGATGCCCGTTCGCGGCGCATAAAGGGGCGGCGGGGAATCTATGCACCGAGGATTTCGCTTTCATGTGTGAAGAAATGGGCCATCAGACCGGGCTCGATCTAGACCGATTAATCGAAGCAGCTCGCCTGGCCGAGCGCATCGTCGGCCACCCTCTTCCGGGAAAACTGAAAGATGGTGGCAGCCTTTCATCGCTCAGAAAGGCGATTCAGGCGCGGTAATTAACAAGGAAAGGAGACACGAAATGACACACGGGAAATCCCTGCTGATGCCAGTGCTGCTGACAGCTATTTTCGGCATTGCGATTTGCTCATCTTCGATGGCGCAAAAGCGCGGGGGAACTTTGCATGCGCCATTGCGCGACAATCCGCCCTCAGCTTCGGTTGCGGAAGAAACCACGTCGTCGACGCTGGTGCCGTTCATGCCCATCTTCAATAACTTGGTGGTGTTCGACCAGCTCGCTAAAAAAAGCCTGCCCAGCAATATCAAGCCGGATCTGGCCGAGCACTGGAAATGGAGCGATGACGGCAAGGTGCTGACATTCGAACTCGCGCACGGAGTCAAGTGGCACGACGGCGTGCCGTTTACTAGCGCAGACGTCAAATGCACTTGGGATACCATTCGCGGCGTGCGTGATGGCGGATGGCGCAAGAATCCCCGCAAGTCTTGGTACGAGAATCTGAAAGATGTGGTGACTCATGGCGATTACGAAGTCAGCTTCGTTCTTGATCACCCGCAGCCCTCCTTGCTTTCGTTCCTGGCATCGGGCTTCTCGCCTGTGTATCCGTGCCATGTGGATGGCCAAACGATGCGTACGCATCCTATCGGAACCGGCCCATTCAAGTTGGTTGAGTATCGCCGCAATCGCGAAGTGAAGCTGGTGCGCAACCCGGACTATTTCAAGAAGGGCAAGCCGTATCTGGATGCGATCGAGTATCGTGTAATCCCCAACGAGGGCACGCGCACCTTGGCTTTTGTTTCTGGGCAATTGGACATGACCTGGGCGGATGTTAGCCTGGACGGCGAGAAGAACATCAAGGCCCAGCAGCCGGATGCTCTTTGCGATTTGGCGGCGTTGTTCACTTTGGGAGAGCTGATCTACAACCCCAACGAAGTCGCGCTGAAGGATGACCGTTTGCGTCGCGCGATCATGTTGGCGATCGATCGTAAAGCGTTGGCTCAAGTCATGACGCAGGGTCATGCCGTCGCGACGGGTATTTTCATGCCGCCGCCGGCAGGATCATGGGGGCTGACGACCGAAGAAATGAAAGGTTTGCCAGGGTTCGATCCGGACGTAGAAAAGAATCGAGAGGCGGCAAGGAAGCTGATGGAGCAGATGGGGTATAGCTCTGAGCACCATAAGCAGCTTAAGTTGATGGTCGTCAACCGGCCCGCACACGTGACGCCAGCGACCTTGTTGGCGGATCAGCTCCGCAAGATATTCATCGACGTGACGCTCGATGCGGTCGACATCAGCGTCTGGGGGCAACGAGTGACTCGAAGGGCAGGCTATCAGTTCACCCTCTGGTCGGCGGCACCTGCCATTGATAATCCAGACGTGATCCTGTTCGAGCAGCTGTCCTGCAAATCTTCTCGCAATTACAGTAATTACTGCGACTCCAAGACACAGGAGATGATCGAGCAGCAGTCACAGATCGCGGATCAGGAAAAGCGTTTGGAACTGGTTCATGCCATTGATCGTCGTATCGCGCAGCAGGCTGCCAGACCTGCGTTGTTCACCAGTTATCTGGGCGTATGCCAATACCCGTATGTCAAGAACGCAGTGCGTGCGACGAATAGTATTTACAACACCTATCGCTTTGAGGACGTCTGGCTGAACAAGTAAGGCGTTCAGATTTGGGCATGGCATCGCTTTCAACAAGGAGACGGAAGATGCTTTACGAACTCGTGGTGGACACACTGCGCCCGGGTACCTGCTATCAGTATCTTGAGCGGTTGGCCGACGCCGTGGCAGCCCGCCGGAAGTATGGTCGCCTCGCTGGTTGCTGGACCTCGGATGACGATACGGCGTATTCCGGCTTCGGCTCGTTGAACCAGGTGGTGCATATCTGGAGCTTCGAGGATATGTCACGGCGGCAGCAGTCGCTGTCTGATTTGGGGGCAGGGAATATCTGGCCGCCGCAAGCGGCGGATATCCTTGTCTCGCAAGAAGTCGAATTGCTGCAACCGGCGCCGTTCATGAAAGAGATGGAAGCCCAGGCCCGCTGGTCTATGTACGAACTTGCGATCGATACAGTTCGGCAGGGGACGATGAAAGCAGTCTTGCAGGCATGGGAAAAGGGGCTACCCGATAGAATCAAACATGGCCCGCTTGCAGGATGTTGGGTGAGCGCTACCGGGAAGTCCGATCGAGTTATCCACTTGTGGGGGTGTCCAGGCCTGCGTAATCGGGAGCGCATTCGGAATCAGTCGTGGAAGCCTGGTGTTTGGCCTCCAGCCCGAGAGCATATCGTGACTCAGGAAAATCGCTTGTTGGTACCCGCCCTATTTGTCGAAGACAGCGCTTATGAGGTGAATCTGGCCGGGAGCCTGGCGGCCACGTCTCCGACCTACGTTCCTCCACCAGTTGCAGGAAAGGCTCCGGGTTTATAAATTCCTGTATACTGAGTTGTTCACAATTCAGATTTCATAAAATGCCAAAAAAAGAGAGCGAGGCGGCAGGTAAAGCTGCGCCGTCTGAGTATACGTTACTTAAGAACTTGATTCTCAGTGGCAAGATAATGCCCAACGAGCGCATCGTTGAAGCGGATTACGCAGAGAAATTCAAAACGAATCGTGCCAATATCCGTAACGCATTGGCGCGGCTGGAGCAAGACGGGTTGGTTGTTAGTACCGCGTTTCGCGGCGCTCGTGTCCGCTTGGTTAGCGCCCAAGAGGCGGTCGAAATTTTCGAAGTGCGCGGCGTGGTGGAAACCCTGTTGGTTCGCCAGGCAGCCGAAAAGGCCCAAGAGGACGATGGCCCGATACTCAAGGCGCAGTTGGCCAAGGTGCGCGTTGCTTTATCGAAAGGCGATCCTATGGGCGTGGGAGCCATAGGGCGTCGGGTACGAGAAGAAATCTGGCGCATTTCGGGGAATGAAACCGCTGCGAAGGTCGTCCGCAACCTGAATACTCAATTGGTACGACTTTGGTATCATTCGATCATGATGCCGGGCAGGGCCGAGTCCATCTATAAAGATCTCGAAGAGATGGTGGATTGCATTATCGCCAACGAACCAGCCAAGGCTGTGAAGGCGGCGCGCCGCTATCATGATGATGCGGTGCGCACGTTGAAGTTGGCGTTGGAATCTCGTGAACACTACCCAGCCGAAGACGACGCGGACGAATAAGGCGCCGCGTTATTCCTCGAATTCACAGCCCAGCTCGAGCAGTAGTTTGCGGTACTTGGCTTCTTGATTGTCGCTTTTGCCGATCTGGTCGAAGGTACTGGATTCTTCTTCGTATTTTTTCAGTGCTAGCTTATACACTTGTTCGGCTTGGCCTAGCGGCACACAAAGCAACCCGTCGTCATCACCTAATATCAGGTCGCCCGGCTCGATGACCATGCCGTCGATGGCAACGGGGACGTTGATCTCTCCCGGCCCGTTCTTGTATGGGCCGCGATGAGTGATGCCGGCCGCGTAAACGGGAAAGTGCTGATTCTTCACCCAACCCAAATCACGAATCGCCCCGTTGACCACGATGCCGGCAAATTTCTTGGCGACACAGTAGGCAATCATTCGTTCGCCGATGATGGCATTGGTGAGATCGCCTCCCGCGTCGATGACGATCACGTCACCTTCGCCTGCGATATTCAGGGCCATATGCGCCATTAGATTATCGCCGGGGCAACTCTTTACCGTTATTGCGGCGCCGGCAAGCGTACCGCCTGCGTGCAAAGGGCGCAAGCGCGCACCACCAGCGGTCAGTCGCCACATGCTATCGCTTACGTTTGCCACCGGTAGGCGCGCAAAACGTCTCACCAGCTCGCTCGAGACTGCATTTTTTCGTTTCAGTACTTTAAATCCGGTTGCCATCGTAGCCCCTTGAGAAATTCGTTCGCCGTCATTGTGTTCGTGTCGTTAAAAATTGTCAACTATATAGTGATCAATAATGTTATATTTAACAGGCGGCCGACTTGAACCATGTTGGTTGCGTCCGAACCTCCCGTCACCTTCCAGGAAAGCCATGAGTTCAAATAAAAACCTTGTGCATGGGCAGACGTTGCAGGCCCCAAATTCTTCAGGCAGTCGACCACCAAAGACGCCGCTGCCCCTGGGGGCGACCGACTGCCATCACCATCTTTTTTCGCCTGCATTTCCAAAAAAAAGTGGAACAATGGTCGCCCGAGCCGAAGTAGAGGACTATCTTCTGTTCAAGAAGCGGCTTGGAATCAGTCGCAGCGTCATCGTGGCGCCTTCCAGCTATGGGACAGATAACGGGGCGTTGCTCGACGCGCTGGGCCGCTTGGGAACGGATGTGGCGAGAGGTGTTGCGATTGTTGATCCGGAAATCAGCGACGGCGAGCTTGATGCGCTGCATGAGGCGGGCGTGCGCGGGTTGCGTTACTACTTCATGAAGGGAAAAGGGGTAACTCCCGACGAACTTCGCAAGATGGCTTGCCGCGCCGCAGACCGTGGCTGGCATGTACAAATGGTGGGTGAGCGCAACAAGGAAGTGCTTGTGGATTGGGAAGATGTGCTCAAGCAGCTCGCTGCACCCGTGGTTATCGATCATTTCGGGTATGCGCCGCAACCGGAAGGTGAACGCAGCGCCACCATGGATGTCATACGTCGCCTGCTGGACACTGGGAACGCCTATGTGAAGTTATCGGCGGTCTATATACAATCGAAGGCGGGCTACCCCAATTACGCCGATGTGAATGAAATGGCAATTGAACTTGTGAGTCAGGCGCCGGATCGCATGCTGTGGGGAACCGATTGGCCGCATACCGGCGCAGTAGGGCAAAAGCCGGATGGCGCGGCGCTCGTCGAGCAGCTGTCGTTGTGGGCGCCGGATGATCAGATCCGGCAAAAAATCCTAGTTGATAATCCCAGCCAGTTGTACTGGTGCATTTGACACCTAGCCTACTGCCGTGGCGGCCACTGCGCCGGATGGCTGCCCAGCGGCACCGCGGGCCTGCACCAGTGCCCTTGCGTAAGCGACATTTGTGCTACCGGCGCTAGATGGCGCAGCCTGCCAACTGGCGAGTCTGACTCCATTAGGAATGTGGAGAGCTCGGATGGCGGGAACTCGGCGGGAACGTCGCGCCACTCGCCCGGTTCCATGAGGCCTTGGTCTCTGATCCATTGGCCCGTGCGGGCCAAGGACACGCGCACCAGCCAGCTTCCCCCCACGGTGGATCGGCGCTCCAGCGCGACCATGGCGCCGAAAGCCATCAGATAGCCAGATATGTAGTCCTGCGCCGATACCGGCAGGAATGCAGGTTTGGCATCTTGGCCGCGCCATGCCATGCCATTGGCGGATTGCACGATGGTGTCGTAGCCGCGCCGATCCCGCCAGGGGCCTGCCGTACTCCAGGCATTCAGGCTGACATAGACAATACCCGGGCGGATTTCGGCTAGGTCTTGCGGCGCAAGGCCGTGGCTCTGCAGGGCTCCCGGCCGGTAGGCCTGACTGAATATATCGCCTTGAGCAATGAGTTGCCTCAGTTTGTATGCCTGGCCCCTGTCGCGGAAGTCCAGGAACGTTGCGAGTTTTCCCAGGCCAGTGTCGAAGTCGGAGCCTCCGGAAGATGCTAGATCCTCGCGGTTGACCCTGAGCACGTCGGCGCCGTGTTCGGCGAGCGTCTTGCCGCAAGTGGGGCCGGCCAGTACACGTGTGAGGTCTAGTACCCGAACTCCGCTTAGTGGGCGGCCTCCTGCAGGGAGCGGCTCGGCGGGTGCTTCGCCTATCTTCACGATCTCGACGAGCGGAGTGGAAGCTGCCGCCGGCTTCTGCGGATGGGCGCTCCATTCGGCCTCACTGCGAACCATGCATGCGCAGCCTCCCGCAGCGTTGATTGCATCTTCCAGTGCTTCTCCGTTCCATAGGGATACGGCACGGGCGATAGAGTCGGGTGAAGGGTCGCATCTCAGCACGGATAGATTGCGGGCGCGAATATTGAAAAAATTCGAGTGTAGGTAAATCCACCTCTTGTCTTTCAACTGATAGAAGCCGGTGACAGGGTGAGTCCCGTCTTTGCGGTGCAGGCCGTCGATGCACAGGTAGCGTGAGCTGCGCAGGGCGGCCATCGCCGCCCGCACGTCGACGTGGATCTCTTGAGACACGCCGGTGCGAAACTTCAGCAGGCGTGCGGCCATCGCGGCGCAGGCTGCGATGGCTGCGGCACCCGGCGCGGCGACTCGATATGCCAGCGGCAGAATGGGGTCATCCCCGGTCAGCGAAACGCCGTCTAGGAGAGCGGTGCCGAGCCCTGCCTGCGTGGACAGCTCGTGGAGGGCGGTGCGGGGCCGGTCGGGTATCTTTGGCATTAATTGCTCCCTGGAAGCGACAGAGCTGTGCATTGGGTTTTAAATTACAATATTGTATACTATTCAGTTATCAATATAAGACTGTAGTATGTTAATATGGGCTGACATAAAGTAAACAATTTAGATAACTAATCTGACCGCAAAATCTGCGACCCAATCAAATGGACTATAAATGAGACAATTGATCCGTTTCCTTGCTCTGGCCTTTTCCCTGATATCGGTAGCTGCTTTCGCACGTTACCCGGATCGCCCAGTGACCATCGTAGTGCCCTATAACCCTGGGGGAGGCGCAGATCCGATCGCCCGTAAGGTGGCTCAAGCGCTAGAAAAAAAGCTTGGGGGCAACTTCGTCGTCGAGAACCGTCCCGGCGCGAGCGGCATAATTGGCGAAGGTTATGTGGCCAAGGCGCCGGCCGACGGATATACGCTGTTGTACGATGCCACGCCGTTTTCCATAAACCCGCATCTGTTCAAGGTGCCTTTTCGCCCCGACGACTTTGAGCCGATCGTGGGTGTGTTGCGTGCTCCGCAGATGGTGCTCGTACCTCCCGATTCCCCGATCAAAACGATAGGCGAATTGGTGGCCGACGCAAAGGCACATCCTGGCAAGCTGACATACGGATCGGGTGGAGGAGGGACAGTACAGCGCCTGTCGGCAGAATTGCTGCGCCAAGGGCTGAACCTCGACATGCTGCATGTGCCATACAAAAGCGGCACCAACTCGGTGGTCGCGCTCATGGGGAACCAAATCGACTGGTGTGTGGCAGGCATGACTGCCAATTACACGCTGGTGACGTCGAACAAAATCCGTGCTATTGCCGTGACCTCAGCCAAGCGCTCGCCGCTGCTGCCGGATGTGCCGACGGTCTCTGAGAGCGGAGTGCCAGGCTACGAAACTTATGAGTGGAATGGTTTGTTGGCGCCTGCCGGAACTCCACCGGAAGTCGTATCGAAAATCCAAAATGCCGTTCTGGAATTACTCAAAGAAAAAGAGATCAACGATTACCTCGCCGCGCGTGGCGTGATTCCGATGCCTATCGATGCGAAGGAATTTGCGGAGTTCCTGAGAAAAGAGTCCAAAAAATGGGCCGAAGTAATCGACAAAGGCAATATTCAACAGAGTTGAGTCGTTGTGGGTCGAGCCGTGTTGTGACAGCACGGCTCTTGATAGAACCCGGCTTTCAGGCACCCACCGCGGCCTTTTCGTCCCGGGAGAGCAATTCGTGCACTGCGGGTATTAGGCCTTGGCCGAATTCTTGTATGTCGGCGGCGGGATCGAATCCTCTGATGAGAAAGTTCGATATGCCTAACTTGTGATAGTCGCGCAGAGAGTCGGCAATCTGCTCGGGCGTTCCGACGAGCCCGGTGGTGCTGGATCCACCTCCTACTGCTGCCGCAACTTCGGTCCACAGGCGTTTGTCACGGACTTTCCCTTGCGCCGCGATATCGCGCAGGCGCTGCGAACTTACTGCGTCCGGCTTTGCGCCTTTAGTCGTTCCGAAGGCCTCGCCCCTGAGTTCCTTGATGCGCTCGATGATCTGGTCGGCCTTGCGCCACGCGTCGGCCTCGGTGTCGCCGACGACGGGGCGGAATGAAACAACGAAATTGATCGATGCCGGGTCACGCCCCGCGAGTGTCGCGGCGTTGCGAATGCGGGAAATCATTTGACGAGTGTCGTCCAAGGGTTCTCCATACAAAGCCCATATATCGGCGTGTTTGGCTCCGATGGCCACGGCGGCGTCCGATGCGCCGCCGAAGAAGACGGGTGGGTAGGGCTGTTGCAGCGCCTTAATCCTCGAATAGGCCTTGCTGTAGCGGAAAAAACTGCCCTCATGGTCAAAGGGAGTGGGGGCGGTGAGTGTCTTGCGAAATACTTCCAGCCATTCGTCGGTGCGAGTGTAGCGGGCATCGTGGTCGAGGAAATCGCCGTCCGAGCGCTGTTCTGCGTCGTTGCCACCCGAGATTACGTGTATTCCCGCACGGCCGGGGTAAAGATTGTCGAAGGTGGCCCACATGCGCGCAGCATAGGCAGGCGCGATAAAACCCGGTCTGTGGGCGATCATGAATTTGAGTTTTTCGGTTTTTTGCGCAAGATGTGATGCCAATAGGATGCCGTCCGGATTGGACGAGTGATGCGCGACCAGAATGCGGTCGAAGCCCGCTGCCTCGTGCGCTTGAGCCTGCTTGACCATATAGTCGATGTCCATGACGGGCCCGCCGGGCTGCTTGGGAATGGTTTCGCTCGAATGTTCGTGTGTGAGCAGGCCGAAAAACTTGATAGTCATGAGGAATTCCTCCAGTAGTGGCGATAGGTGCCGGAGCCTGTGCCCCGAGGCGAGGCTATAGCATAATATATAGTTAACAATAAAGAAATCTAAATTGATATCTATAGTATGATAGCTCATTATGGGCATATGTTGGGGCACCGGACTTTGCCGAGGCCGGTTTGCCGGTGTTACCGGAATTCACCCCGCCAACCAGCGGCTCTCCGGCCATAATCCAGACCGGACTCCACGCTGCATTTCCTGCTCGAGAATATCCACGACGCTGCGAATGTGCCGGCCGGTCGAGCGGTTCGACGGCAGGGCTAGCACTATGGTTCGCGTGATGTCCGGATCCGTTATGGGTGCACCGGACAGCCGGCCCTGGGCGAGATCTTCCGCTACCGCGATGGGAGGGAGAATCGTCAGGCCATGGCCGCCCAGCACCAGGCTGCGCTGGACGCTCAGCGCGTTGGTTTCCGCGGACAGATCCAGCGATACGTCCGCTGCCCGACAGGCGTGTTCGACCAGTGTGCGGATGCCGTGGGGCGCGCTGGGAAGAATGAATTTTCGGCCGACGAGCTTGGACAGCGGTACCGGTTTGTTGCGCTTGAAGCCGCTGTCTCGCGGGCCGACCACCCAGAGCGGCTCCTGGATGAGCGGCGTGGTCTGGATCTCGCTCGATCGTTCCGCCTGGTACAGAAGGGCGGTATCCACTTCGCCGGCTTCCAGCCAGCGCAGCAGGGTGCCCGCGTAGCCCATCGCGATTCGCACGCGTATGCCGGGATGCTGTTGTGCTACGGCGGTTACCAGCGCGCTTGCCAGAATGTCACTGGTGCTGGGAAGCAGCCCGACCGTGACCAGGCCGCTGATGCGGGTTTCAGAGCTTTTCAGCACAGTGCGTGCCCGTTCGAGCTCCAGCATGGCGCGTTGGCCATATTCCACCAGCGCCTTGCCGGCTTCGGTCAGGGCCATGCCGTGTCGCCCGCGTTCGAACAGCTGGGTGCCGAGATCTTCTTCCAGCAGGCGTATCTGGCGCGATACCGCGGGCTGTACGATGTTGAGCAGCTGCGCCGCACGGGTCACGTTGCCTGTCTCGGCCACCGTGAGAAAGGCCTTCAGTTGTCGAAAATCCACCCCGGCTGCCTCGATCAGGAAAAGTAATTATTCCATCAAAAATTTCTATTTCAGAAGAAATTCTATCTAAATATAGAATTCCATTAGGCAAATCACCCGCGCCGACTCTGGCGTATTTCTGAAAGACTCAAATCGACCATGACACACGCTACCTCAGTCCCGCCACCCGATACGGGTGCGCCGCTATGGCAACAAGCCATCTTCCGTGTCCTGAAAGAGGGCGGCACGAAGCAGATCGCCTATGTGCCCGACGCGGGCCACTCGCACGTTATCCGCAGCGCCATCGCCGACCCTGAAATCGAAGACATTGTCCTGACCACCGAGGAAGAGGGTGTGGCGCTAGCCTGCGGCGCCTGGCTCGGCGGGCAGCGCGCCGCATTGCTCATGCAAAGCAGCGGCGTGGGCAATTGCGTCAATATGTTTTCGCTGCTGCAGGCCGCGGATGTCCCGTTTTTTACCTTGGTGACCATGCGCGGCGAATATGCCGAGTTCAATCACTGGCAGGCTCCCATGGGCAGGGCGACACAGGCCGCGCTGGAACTCATGGGCATCCACGTGCTGCGCGTGACGCATGCCGACGAAGCCGAGGAGATCGTCAGTGCCGGGTTCGACGCGGCATTCCAGGCCGGCGACCGGGTCGCGGTGCTGCTGGGCCAGAATCTGATCGGACGCAAGAAATGGGAGCGCAACTAATGAATTCAGCCATACAACAGCCGGCGCGCGTCAGCCGCCGTGAGTTCGTCAGCCGCCTGCTGCGGGATCTGCCCGATGCGCTGGTCGTGACCGGCCTGGGTTCCGCCGCGTACGATGCTTTTGCGGCGGGCGACCGCGACCGCAACTATTATTTGTGGGGCGCCATGGGCGGCGCGGTGCCGCTCGGGCTGGGCCTGGCTCTGGCGCAGCGCGACAAGCCGGTGGTAGTGCTGACCGGCGATGGCGAGCAACTGATGGGCATAGGCAGCCTGGCGACCGTGGCCGCCAAGCAGCCGAAGAACCTGACGATAGTCGTGCTGGACAACGGCCATTTCGGTGAAACCGGCATGCAGCGCAGCCATTCCAGCCTGGGCACTGATCTCGTGGCGGTAGCCAGGGGTTTCGGCATTGCCGATGCCTTTGCCGCGCACAGCCTGGACGGCAGTGCCGAGATCCGGCAGCGCATCGAGGCACGTGCGGGGGTGGTTTTTGCGCAGGTGTTCATCGAGGCCGACGAGCCGCCGCGCACCTTGCCGCCGCGCGACGGGCCGTATATAAAGAATCGGTTCAGGGCGGCGTTGGGGCTGCGGCCTTTTTAGGCGCAGCGCTCGGGCCATCAGCTGCACAAGCGAGGCAAGGCGAGCCGCCGCGCCCGGATACCTATGTGGGAGACCATGAAAGTGAAACGCTACCAACTTCGTATTGCAGGCCAGGCGTGCGAGCCGCAAGGCGGTGCCTGGTTCGAGACGCAAAATCCCTACACGGGCGCGACTTGGGCCGAGATTCCGCGCTGTGACGCGCGCGACGTCGACCGCGCCGTGCAGGCCGCGCACCAGGCCCTGACGCAGGGGCCCTGGGCGCAAATGACCGCCACCCAGCGCGGCGCCTTGATGCGCAAGCTGGGCGACCTGATCGCGCGCGATGCGAAGCGGCTGGCCGAAACCGAGGTGCGCGACAACGGCAAGTTGATCGCCGAAATGCACGGGCAGCTGAACTACGTCCCGCAGTGGTTCTATTATTACGGCGGGCTGGCCGACAAGGTGCAGGGCGCCACGCTGCCCTTGGACAAGCAAGGCTACTTCGCCTACACGCGCCACGAGCCCGTGGGCGTGGTGGCGGCCATCACGCCCTGGAATTCCCCCTTGCTGTTGTTGGCCTGGAAGCTGGCGCCGGCGTTGGCGGCCGGATGCACGGTGGTGGCCAAGCCCTCGGAATTCACTTCGGCTTCGACGCTGGAGTTCGCCGAACTGTTCGAGGAAGCGGGGTTTCCGCCGGGCGTGTTCAACGTCGTGACCGGTTTCGGCGCCGAGGTGGGCTCGCCGCTGGTCGAGCATCCGCTGGTATCCAAGGTCAGTTTCACGGGCTCCGATGCCACGGGCCGGCGCATCAACGAGCAGGCCGGCCGCCTGCTCAAGCACGCGTCCATGGAATTGGGCGGCAAGTCGCCCAACGTGGTGTTCGACGACGCCGATATCGAGCAGGCGGTCTACGGGGCCATTTCGGGCATTTTCGCGGCCACCGGCCAGACCTGCATTGCCGGGTCGCGGCTGCTGGTGCAAGAGGGCATCCACGATGCCTTTGTCGAGCGGCTGCTGGCGGTTGCCCGTACGGCGCGCATGGGCGACCCGATGAGTCCCGACACGCAGGTCGGCCCGGTCACCACGCCGCCGCAATACAAGAAGGTACTGGACTATATCGATATCGCCCGTGCCGAGGGCGCTACTGCCGTGCTGGGCGGCGCCAAAGGCGAAGGTGCCGAATGCGGCCAGGGCTGGTTCGTGCAGCCGACCATATTCACCGGTGTACGCAACGACATGCGCATTGCGCAGGAAGAAGTGTTCGGGCCCGTGCTGTCGATCATCCGCTTCAAGGACGAAGCCGACGCGTTGCGCATCGCCAACGATGTGCGGTTCGGCCTGGCCGCGGCCGTCTGGACTCGCGACATTGGCCGAGCGATCCGTATGTCCGAACGCCTGCAGGCCGGCACGGTATGGGTCAATACGTATCGGGCGGTGAGCTTCATGGCGCCGTTCGGCGGCTACAAGGATTCGGGGCTGGGGCGCGAGAACGGCATCGATGCGATCCGCGAGTATCTGCAGACCAAATCGGTGTGGATCAACAGCGGCGCGGTCGCGGGTAATCCATTCGTGATGCGTTGAGGCATCCCGGGTGCGGGTGGGCGGCGCCAGCGTCGGCGCCCGCCGGGCATGTTGGTTTTCCACCAAAACCCTCACTAAGCACTCAGTTAGTACGGCCCCTTCGGCACGCCCAGCGTATATTTCATCTAATCGGTGAAATACTCCGCGATCTGCGTGCCGCATTTACTTGACAAGAAAGAAGGGGATTGCCATGGCTGCTACGCTTCCGATCACTGAAAACGAGGAATCCGAGCTTTCCCGCTGGTGGGTGCGTTCGATCCTGGGCGTGATGTTGTTCGGCCTGGTGATCCTGATCGCGATCACTGCGTTGGGGTATCGCGATGCGCCGCCGATACCCCAGAAGGTGGTCGACGCCCATGGCACGACCTTGTTCACCGGTGATGACATTCGTGCCGGGCAGGGCGTGTTTCTCAAGTACGGCTTGATGGACAATGGGTCGGTATGGGGGCATGGCGCCTACTTGGGGCCCGATTATTCCGCCGAGGCCTTGCACCAGATGGGCAAAGACGCCGCCGCAGCGATGGCTCAGCATCAATATGGCGAGGCGTTTGCAAAGCTCGATCCGGCGCAACAGGCCGCGATACAGGCCCAGGTTGCGGTCGCGCTGAAAGCCAACCACTATGATCCCGCTACCGGTGTGCTGCCATTGACGCCCGCGGAGTCGCAGGCCTGGAATCAGCAAATCGCGTATTGGACGGATTACTTCAAGCATCCCGAAGCCAATGGCGGCCTCAAGCCCGGCCTGATCGGCGATCCGTCCGAGTTGCGCCAGTTCAGTGCCTTTGTCGCCTGGGCGGCTTGGGCCTCGGTGGCGAATCGCCCCGGCTACGGCTATTCCTATACCAACAACTTTCCCTATGATCCGAGCGTTGGCAATACGCCGATCCCGGGCGCGCTGCTATGGAGCGCGCTCAGTCTGCTGGTGTTGCTGGCCGGTATCGCCGCCGTGCTGCTGATGTTCGGCAAGTTCGATTATCTGGGCTGGGTGTCGCGCGGGAATTATCCGCGCGCCGATATCGTGCCCGGCGAGGCCAGCCCCGGGCAGCGCGCGCTGGTCAAGTTTTTTGTGGTCGTGGCGCTGTTGTTCCTGATGCAGACCCTGGTGGGTGGCGCAACTGCCCATTACCGCGCCGATCCGGGCAGCTTCTACGGTTTTCAGCTCGAGAACATATTCCCCAGCAACTTGATGCGCACCTGGCATCTGCAAAGCGCGATATTCTGGATTGCGACGGCCTACGTCGCCGCCGCCCTGTTCCTGGGCAGGTCTTTGCGCACCGATGAGCCGCGCGGCTTCGCGATCTGGGCGCACATCTTGTTCGCCGCGTTCGTGGCCGTGATCGGCCTGAGCCTGCTGGGCGAATGGGCCGGCATGTCCAATTTGCTGGGCGATGCCTGGTTCTGGCTGGGCGACCAGGGCTGGGAATATTTGGAAATCGGCCGGTTCTGGCAGATTCTGCTGGTGCTTGGGCTGGTGGCCTGGTTCGTACTGCTGTTCAATATGTGCCGGCCCGCCAGGGTGCCCAATGTGGCGGCCCGCCCGATCGTGCGAATGTTCTTGTGGGCGGCCGTCGCCATCCCGGTGTTTTATTTGCCGGCACTGTTCTTCGGCGCGCATACCAATTACACCGTGGTCGAGACCTGGCGCTTCTGGATCATCCATCTCTGGGTAGAAGGTTTCTTCGAATTTTTCGCCACTACGGTAGTGGCCCTGATGTTCTATCAGATGGGCATTGCCAATCGCAATGTGGCGCTCAGAGTCATTTACCTGGACGCGATCCTGTATTTCCTGGGCGGCCTGATCGGCACCGGCCATCATTGGTATTTCGTCGGCCACACCCAGTTCAACATGGCCATGTCGGCGTTGTTCTCGGTGCTGGAAGTGGTGCCGCTGACGCTGCTGACGCTGGATGCCTGGGACTTTGTCCATACCACGCGCGGGCAACCGGACGCCAACGGCAGGCCGCGCACGGTGCCGCACAAATGGACGTTCTATTACCTGATGGCCGTGGGATTCTGGAACTTCGCGGGCGCCGGGATGTTCGGCTTCCTGATCAATCTGCCCATCGTCAGCTACTACGAGGTCGGCACCCAGCTGACGCCCAACCATGGCCATGCCTCGATGATGGGTGTGTTCGGCATGCTGGCGCTTGCCTTGATGGTGTTCGTGCTGCGCCAGACATCCAATGACGCGCAGTGGCGCGGCATCGAGAAATACATCAAGGTCGGCTTCTGGGGCGCCAACATAGGCCTGGCGCTGATGGTGGTGATGAGCCTGTTTCCCAGCGGTGTGCTGCAGACCTGGGATGTGGTGCAGCACGGCTATTGGCACGCGCGCAGCCTGGCCTATGTAAGCTCCCCGCGCCAGCACCTGATCGAATGGCTGCGGCTGCCGGGCGACATCATATTCATTGTCTTCGGCGCTATTCCGATGGTGATCGCGTCGCTCAAGGGCTGGCTGAATGTGCGGCGTGCCGCCGCGTAAGCCGCGTGCCAGCCCGCGGCGGCGCTGCGTTTTTTGACCGTTCCAGCTCTCTGCGGCTCGTCTGCCGCCGGGCTGCGCGGTGCGATTTGCTGCGCCATTGTTGGAAGGGCGCCGCGTGGGGTGTCGACGAAACGGAAATCGAGGGCTGCTAAGGTAGTGGGGTACGCTCGCTCCGTGCCGAAGCTCTGTTCATGTGTGCAGTGCTCCGGCAGTAGTTCAGAAAATGACTTCCGGCGCTTGGCCGGCCTTGATCAGCGACTGTACCCAGGCTGCCTCGCGCTTGAGTAGCGTCACAATGCTCGGGATGCGCTGTGCGGGCATTCTGGCCGTAGAGGCCGAAATGCTGAAGCACGCAAAAGGCACCCCGTATCCATCGCGGATGGGCACTGCCATCGAGCGTACATCGGTGTCCCGCCTGTCGTGCAAGGCATAGCCTTGTAGGGAAAAGCGGGCCAGGTCGGCAAGCGCCGCGTCGATATCCTGCATCTGCAGCAGGCCGATCAGTTTGGCGTTGGCCTGCAGCACGCAACGCGCCTCGTCCAGCGGCAGGCCCAGCAGCAGGGCCAGCCCGCTTGCCCCCACGCCCAAAGGCCTTCGCACTCCCACATCCAGTACAAAAGCCTTGGAGGGAAAGGTTCCCAGCCGCCTGTCCAGGCAAATGAGATCCATGTCGCTGCGCTTGGAAACGAAAGCGGTGTCTGCGCTTTCGCTGGCCAGGCGGCCCATCGAGGGCTTGCACAGATCGATGAAGTCATATCGTTCAGCCGCGGTAATGCCGAATTCGGCCAGTACCGAGCCTAGGAAGTACCGCTTGCTCTCTTTGTCTTGAGCCACCAGCCCCTTGGCGGCGAGGCTGCTCAGGATTCTATGTGCGGTCGGTTGCGGCAGTGATGTGGCGACCGCCACGTCTGTGAGCCGCACGCCGTTGCGATTGTGATGGCCAACTACACGAAGAATGAGTATGGCTCGTTCCAGACTTTGCGCACCCTGCATGGATACTCCATATTGTGAAAATAAAAAGCACAAGATTACTTGATGAAAAAGCTATCCAAAGCGTATTGTTGTCGAAATTTCACGCTTATCGGGTTTTTTGCGATAAATTTTAATTCATATTATGGAATATAAATGGAGAATGCAATGAGTAGCGCTTCGCCTTCCTACGCCACACCTGGCGCTCGTTTTCGCACTGCCCTTACCGAAGAAGCTCCGCTGCAGATCGTGGGCACATTGAATCCATACACGGCGATGATGGCCAAGACTCTGGGCTATCGGGCAATTTATCTAGCCGGGGCCGGCGTTGCCAATTACTCGTATGGGCTACCCGACTTGGGGATCACCAATCTGACGGACGTGCTGACTGATCTGCGCAGGGTGACGGACGCCTGCGACTTGCCAGTGCTGGTGGATGTGGACACAGGCTTTGGTGGAGCGTTCACCATTGCCCGCATGATGAAAGGGTTGATCAAAGACGGTGCTGCCGCGCTTCATATGGAAGATCAGGTTCAGCTCAAGCGTTGTGGCCACCGCCCGGGCAAGGAAGTCGTGGGCAAGGAAGAAATGGTGGATCGCATCAAGGCCGCCGTCGACGCGCGCACCGATCCGCAGTTCGTCATCATTGCCCGCACCGACGCATTGGCGATAGAGGGGCTGGAGGGTGCCTTGGATCGCGCCGGGGCCTACATGGAAGCGGGGGCGGACATGATCTTCGCTGAGGCCTGCACGACATTGGACGAATACCGGGCGTTTGCAAACCACTTGCAGCGGCCGTATTCGTTACTGGCCAATATCACCGAGTTTTCCAAGACGCCCAATTTCACCGTGCAGCAGCTGGCCGAGGCGGGGGTGGCCGCCGCGCTGTATCCGCTGTCTGCGGCCAGGGCCATGAATGCGGCGGCACTGAAGGTATATGAGGCAATCCGGCATCAAGGCACGCAGAAAGAAGTGCTTGACATCATGCAGCCGCGCGAGGAGCTCTACAAATTTCTGGATTACCACTCGTACGAAGCTCGGATCGACGCATTGTTCGCCCAATCTCGTTGACTTCGTACGACCCCGAGGAGGAATTAGCCATGATCATGAGCTCTTGGAAAGCAAGGTTGCAGGGGCTGCTGTATGTCGTCGCCGGAATGCTGGTGGCGTTTGGTGCGCAAGCTGCATATCCCACTGGCCCTGTACGCCTGATAGTGCCTTTCGCCCCTGGGGGCGGTACCGACATTGTTTCCCGGATACTGGGCCGGGAACTTGCCACCGAACTTGGAAAGGCCATCATCATCGACAACAAGCCCGGTGCCAATGGCATCATCGGCACCATAGCCGGCAAGCAGGCAGCATCAGACGGGCAGACTCTGCTGCTGGCTATCGAGGCTACGGTTGCCATGAATCCCTGGCTATACAAAAGCGCACGATACACGGCAGAGGATTTCCAGCCTATTTCCCTGGTATCCAACCAACCCTACGTGGTGGTGGCCAATCTTTCGCTGAAGGCGAACACCTTGCATGAATTGGTTGCTCTTGCCAAATCGAGTCCTACGCACTTGAATTACGCCACGGGCGCAAGCGCGGCATTTCTGGCCGGAGAACTCTTGAAGTCCACGGCAGGGATAAACATGATCAACATTCCGTACAAAGGCTCGGGCGAGGCATTGAGCGATGTGCTGGCGGGGCGTGTCGAAGTCATGGTCGCCAGCCCGGTGTCGGTACTGCCCTATATAAAAAACGGAAAGCTCAAGGCTTTGGCCGTTACTAGCGGCAAGAAGTATTCGCTGCTGCCCAAGGTGCCCACAGTGGCCGAACAGGGTTACCCGGGTTTTGACGTTGTGGGCTGGTATGGGTTGGTGGCGCCCAAAGGCACACCGTCGAGCATCATTGACAAATTGAACGCCGCAGTCAACAAGGCGCTTAGTGGGCCCGAGCTACGCCAGCGCTTTGAAAAAGTCGGAGTGGAGCCGACGGGGGACTCGCCGGACGAGTTCGGCCACTACATGCGCAGCGAGTCGCAGCGCTGGCAGGGTGTGATCCGGCAGGCCGGTGTCCAGAAGCAGTAGGCCGTGCCTTTGCCGTGATGGGCATGGCATATAGAGATACGTTTGGAAGATTATGGAAGGAGGAAAGAATGCCCCATATCTGGATCGAATATTCCTCGAACCTGCGCCCGCAGCTCGAGGTTCGCAAACTGATGAAGACCATCCAGGACGCCGCCATCGGCGACGGCAGCGTCTTCCCCCTGGCGGGCGCCCGCACCCGTGGGATCTGCATCGACGACTACTTGATCGTCGACGGCCACCCCGACAACGCCTTTGTCCATCTTACCCTCAAGATCGGCCACGGGCGCGATCTCCAGACCAAGACGCAGCTGGGCGAGCGCGTCTTCGCCGCGCTGCGCGAGGCCACCGCGCCCATCATGGCCGCGCGGCCGCTGGGCCTGAGCCTGCAGATCGACGAAGCCGACCCGGTGCTGAACTACAAGCACAACAATTACCGAGACTACTTGAAAGCCAGGGCCGCGGCCCAGCAGGAAGGCCAGCCATGAGCGCCGGCCTGGACTATGCCGCCCTTGCGGCCGCAGCCGCGGGCGGGCAGCCCCGCACCGTGGTGGGCGCCCTGCTGAACTACCGCCAGACCCTGGAACAACTGGGCGAGGCTGCCAGCCAGCCGCCCTACAAGGCGCCGCCCAAAGCACCCATACTCTACA
>NZ_NJIH01000006.1 GCF_002209565.1 Candidimonas nitroreducens | reverse complement strand
CTTGATCTCCACTGCTTGCTCCTGAGTCAACATTGTCGGTGGCCAAAAAGCCACCATCATTGCCCAGGTGGGTCAGATTTACTCCGACGGGGTGGGTCAGTATTACATCGACGCTAACACGTAGCTCGGCTCCGATGCGAAGTTTTACGTCCATGCAGTGTCCTTGAGTCAGCGCCGGCCTTATTGCCCGGGAACAGGGTCGGCGCAGATGTGCGCTGAATTTTCGTGGTGCGTGCCTGATATCAATCCGTTTTCAAAGAGGTAAGAATCCTTACATGAATTCTTATATTTTTGATTGCGGATGCGTATGATGCGGCGCATTGGAAGAATGCAAATACCCAGCCGAAGCGCTCGCGCCGGGTATGCCTATACGCCCGATTCGACGATTGCTTCGATCAGCATCGGGCCCCTGGTATCCAGCCCCTGCCGAATCACGCCTGCCAGATCATCGGGCGACGCCACCTGAACGGCGGGGCAGCCATGGGCGTGGGCCAGCGCCATGAAATCGAGGCCGGGCAGCTTGATGCCCTGTATGGGTTCGTCGGCGGGAAAGCCGAAGACGCCCGCGAAGCGCTTCATGGCGGCGTAGCCGGCATTGTTGATGACGATGAAAGTGATGTCGAGGTTTTGCCGGGCTGCCGACCACAAGGCCTGGGGGGAATACAAGGCAGAGCCGTCGCCCACCACGCAGATCACCCGTTTGTCCGGCCTGCCCATGGCCACGCCTACCGCCGCGGGCATGCCGTAGCCCAGACCGCCGCTGGCCATGGTGTAGAAAGTCTGCGGCCGCACTATGGGCAGGTGGGAATGCATTGCAATACGCGACGAGGGAGCCTCTTCCACGATGATATCGTCCGGCGCACGCACCTGCGCAATCGTCTGCAGGACGTAGGCGGCGCTCATGGGCCGGGTGGCCGGCACTGGTGCAACGGCGGCAAGCGCGGGCGGCGGCTTGCGCGCGGCCGGGCTTGCCTGCTCTTGCAAGCCACACAGCGCCAGCCGGATGCTGCCGACGGCGGCGGTTCCCACCGGGGCCCAGCTGGCTGTGTCCGGATCCTCGGTCAGCTGGTACAACCGGGCACTAGGGGGAATGAACGGCCCTTGCCCTTCGGTATGGTAGATGAAGGCGGGCGCACCGATCACCAGGATGAAGTCGTGCGCCGCCAGTTGAGCGACGATGCGCTCGCGCGAGGCCGGCAGAAAGCCCCTGAACAGCGGATGGTCTTCGGGAAAGCTGCAACGCGCGGCGAACGGCGCCACGTAGACGGCGGCCGAATGGCTCTCGGTCAGCCGCAGCATCTGCGGCCACGCATCGTCGCGATCCACCGAGGCGCCGACGACAAAGGCGGGGCGCTGCGCGGCGTTCAGGGCGTCCGCAATCACCCGCAGGGCATCGGGGTCGGGCGCCACCCGGGTGCTTACCGCGCGTACGGCCAGAGGCTGCGCGGGACGATCCCAGTCGTCGACCGGCACCGATACCAGAACCGGGCCGCGCGGTGCCTGCATGGCGGTGTAGTACGCCCGGGCCACCGCCAGCGGGACGTCTGCGGCGCGGGCCGGCTGAATGCTGTATTTGACGTAAGGCTTGGGCAGTTCGGTGGCCTGGCTGGAGCCCAGATACGGGTCAAAGGGCAGGATCGAGCGCGACTGCTGCCCGGCGATGACGACCATGGGGGTCTGGTTCTTGAACGCCGAGTAGAGATTGCCCATGGCGTTGCCGACGCCGGCGGCCGCATGAAGATTGACGAACGAGGCATTGCCCGTGGCCTGCGCATAGCCATCGGCCATACCCACCACCGTAGCCTCCTGCAGGCCCAGCACGTACTCGAAGTCGTCGGGGAAGTGGCGGAACATGGGCAGCTCGGTCGAGCCCGGATTGCCGAAGATCTTGTTTGTGCCGAATTCGCGCATCAATGCGTAGACGGCGTCACGCACAGTGAATTCGGATGAGCCGGCGGACGCGCCGGATGTAGCGGTAGCTTGTGTCATGGAAAACTCGGTCTGCGCAACGGGCGGGAGCGGCAATGCTGCGCCCCGCCGTTGAAGTGGCCTGGAGGTTTTACGTAGCGCTTGGCAAGCAGCAGGCGTGGGCGAGGCCTATTGGATGCTGACGTTGGCGTCTTTGATGATCTTGCCCCAGCGTGTGTATTCGCTATGGACATAAGCGTCGAATACCTGAACTGACATCGGCTCGACCTTGAAGCCGGCCGCCACGAGCTGTTTGACCACCGCGGGCTTGTGCAGCACGGCATTGACTTTCTGGTTCAGCCAATCCACGACGTTCTTGGGCGTGCCGGCAGGCACGAACAGCCCGAACCAGGTTTTCATGTCGAGCTTGTCGTACCCGCTTTCTTTGAGCGTGGGCACGTCGGGCAGGTCTTTCAGGCGCACCGGATTCGACGTGGCGAGCAGGCGCGCCTTGCCCACCGCGGCCTGTGCCTTGGGTAAAGTGGGTGTGTCCAGATAGAAATCCACGTCGCCGGACAGCACGGCCATCATCGCCGGAGCCCCGCCTTTATACGGGATGTGGCGGGCGCTTATCCCCGTCTCGTGCAGGAACAGCTCGGTGGCAAGGTGGGGCGCGCTGCCCGTGCCCGGGGACGAATAGTTGAGCGAGCCGGGTTTGGCCTTGCCCGCCTTGATCAGGTCGGCGATAGTCTTGAAGGGCGAGTCGGCCCTGACCATGACGAGGTAGGGCTGCGAGCCCACCATCGCGACGGATTCGAAGGATTTGAAGGGGTCGTAGGGCAGGTTGGAACGCAAATGCGGCGCGATGGCGTGCGTGCTGGTGCCGCCCCAGAGGATGGTGTAGCCGTCCGGCTTGGCGCGCGCCACTTTGCCGGAGCCCAGCGTGGCGCCCGCCCCGGGCGCGTTCTCGACAATGAAATTGCCGCCGGTTTCTTCCTGCAGCCCGGTTGCCAGAATGCGGCCGGCCGTGTCGGTCGGGCCGCCCGGCGCATAAGGCACGACAATGGTGACCGGGTGGCTCGGAAAATCCGGGGCCGCGCAGGCGACGTGACAAGAAGCCGCGGCCAGGATTGCGCCCACGGCTGCCCATGTTTGTGAAATACGCATTGCTGTCTCCTGTTGATATCGAATCGGGTATGCGTGCTGCTTAAACCGGAACTTCGTCCACTTTGTATTCGAACAGCCATTCGTAGCGCTCCCGCACCTTGTCGGGGGCCCATTGATCTTCGATGTATTGCGCCGCGCCCTGCGCGTTGGCCAGCTTCGGGTTGTGGAACCGCGCCGCATTGCCATTGGAGCCGCGGACGACCTTGGCGGTGCGCTCTACCCGCGCGGACTCGTATGCCGACAGGGCCGCGGGCACGTCGCCGCTGTGGGCCGCCAAGGCGCGCGCAAGCACGTAGCCGTCCTCGAGCGCCATGGCGGCGCCCTGGGCCAGGAACGGCAGGGTGGGGTGCGCCGCGTCGCCAAGCAGCGTCACACATCCCGAAGACCAGCGCTCGATAGGCTCGCGCACCATCAACGCCCACTTGAAGTGGACATCGACCGCGCGGATCATTGTCTGCACGTCTTCGTGCCAGCCCTTGAAGTCGCCGAGGCAGGCATCCAGGGAACCTTGCTGCGTCCAGGATTCGACCTCCCAGTTGCTGCCTTCGACAATACCCACGAAGTTCGTCAGCTCGCAGCGGCGCAAGGGGTAATGGATGACATGCCGTCCCGGCCCCACCCAATTGACGCCGGCGGGCTTGCGCAAATGCCCGGGCAGGCGGTTCGTGGGAATGACCCCGCGCCAGGCGTGCATGCCGGAAAACACGGGCTGATCCGCGCCCACGATCGCGCGGCGCACTCGGGAATGCACGCCATCGGCGCCCACGATCAGATCCCCAGCGACGCGTTCGCCATTGGACAGCAGCACGCTGGGCCGGGGGCCCGACAAGTCCACCGACTCGCAGCGGCAGTTGAGCCGGATGGCGCCCGGCGCCAGGCTCCTGAGGGCGTTTTCAAGGGCCTTGTGCAAATCGGCCCGATGGAACATGGCATAGGTATGTCCGTAGCGTTGCACCGACGCGGCGCCCAGATCGAAAAGCTGCCAGGTCTGGCCGGTGCTCCATAGCCTGATCTCTTTGTCGGTGGGTTGGGCGCCGCTTGCGGCTACGACTTCGTCCAGGCCGATCAGGCTGAGGACGCGCGTGGCGTTGGCGCTGAGCTGCACACCGGCGCCCACTTCGCCCAGTGCCGGCGCCTGTTCCAGAACCGTGACCCGAAAACCCTGCCGCAGCAGCGCCAACGCTGCCGTCAGCCCTCCCAGGCCTGCGCCGACGATGACGACGTGCTCGGCCTTTTTTTCCATCCCACCCATAACAACTCCGGACTCGCTAGATTGCAACCGATTCATTAGACAATGCGGCCTCAGTTCATGTAAAACATGTTTATTAAATGAATTAACATGGATTCCTAATGAATGTGTCGGTGCGCCAGCTCAAGGCATTCCTGGCGGTCGCCAGGCTCAGGAGCTTTACGCGGGCTGCGGAAAACCTGCTTATCACCCAGCAAGGGCTGAGCCTGATGATCCAGGAGCTGGAAAAGCAGTTCGGCGGCCGCTTGTTCGACCGCACCACGCGCCGGGTTACGCTGACCGCGGCCGGCCGGCAGCTGGTCGCCGTCGCAGGCGTTGCGGTTGCCTCGCTCGAAGAGGCCGCCGCATCGATCAGCCAGCTATCCACCAAGGCGGCACAGACGCTTTCCGTCGCGGCCACGCCGTTCATCGCCGCGACCCTGATGCCCGAGGCCTGCATGCGCTTCAGGCAGAGGCATCCCGATGTCACCGTGCGCATCATCGACGTGGAGCGCTGGCAGATCCAGTCGCTGATCGAATCGGGAGCTGCGGATCTCGGGTTCGGCATATTCTTGAAGCCCGCCGGAAATCTGCACCGCCGCGTCATTTTCCAGTGCGCAATGGTCTGCCTGTCGAAAGCGGCGGGCGCAACGCCTCGGCGGCGCAGGAAGACCGTGCGGCGGCTCAGTTGGGAGGCTCTCGCCGAGACTCCGCTGATCGGGCTGCCCGCCGACAATTCGGTGCAGGAACTGGTCGACGCGCATTTGGCGCCTATCGCCCCCATCGATGCGGATCGCCTGGTGCATAACAACATCCCTACTATCCTGAGCATGGTCGAGGCGGGATTCGGCAGCACCGTCCTGCCCTCGTTCACCGTCTCGGCGCTGGATCGGATGAACCTCGATGCCGCACTGATGGAGAACCCCGTCGTGCCGGTCGATTTCTACCAAGTGAACATGAAGGGCAAGAGCCGCGCTGCCGCGGAGTCCGAATTCGTCGATACCGTGCTTGAAACCTTGAGGGCGCGTTGTACGCTGAGTTATTGACCGGAAGCCTTGCGCGCGGCAGACGCCGCGCTTCAGCTTGCCGCGCTTCCGCCTGGCCGGCGCTGCGCCACGGGTCTCGAAGCGTGACAAACGCTACAATAGCCAGTCCATGGAAACAATCGCGCCTGACTGGAGATTTCAATGACCGAGGTCGTCCCTACCGAGGATCCGCAGGGCCCGAGCATGCGGGCCGTTACCCATGTCATTTATGGGCTGTTCGCGCTGGGGCTGATCAGCGCCGGCTTTTTGGCCCTGGCCACCGTTGCCTCGATCGTGCTGGCGTACCTGAAGCGCGGCGATGCCGCCGGTACCGTGTATGCACCGCATTTCGACTGGGTGCTCAAGACCTTCTGGTGGGGGCTGTTGTGGCTGGTGCTCAGCGCCTTGGCCACGCTTATTTTCATTGGCTGGCTGACCGGGGCGGTGGCGCTGGTATGGGTGCTGTATCGCCTGATCAAGGGCTGGCTGGCGCTATTTGCCGGGCAGCCGCCCGACGGCGAAGTGTAAAGCAAGGAGTACACCTGGCCTGCATCGTGGCATGCGGGCTTTGCCGTCACATAAAAATACAAACATGTGTGCCGCGCATTAGCATGCCGCGGCACGAAAAAATAAAGCCTCGCTGCCGGAAGGCGGGAGGCTGTAGATGCTGGGCCGCCGCAAGGGCGGCCCTTTGTATTTGGCGCTGCCATGCCGCTGCGGGCTAGGCACCGCACCGGCTGCGCCGTCCTGGCTGCGTAGTGTGCGCGCCTATATGGGCAAGTGGCGGCAGTGGCGCCGGCGCGGCCTGGTAGCCAGGCCTGCCTTACTTGAGGTGCGCGCTGACCAGCTTGGTCAGTTCGAACATGGACACTTGTTCTTTGCCGAACAAGGGGCGCAGCTTGTCGTCGGCATTGATGTTGCGGCGGTTCTTGGGGTCTTGCAGATCGTGTTTCTTGATGTAGTCCCAGATCTTCTTGGTAACTTCGGTGCGGGGCACGGCTTCCGGCCCGATGATCGCGGCCAGGGTAGCGCTGGGAGTGAGCGGCTTCATGAACGCGGCATTGGGGGTGCGGGCTGCGGCTTTTGTTGCCATAGGGTGGTGCTCCTCGGAATGGGTGAAAAAAAGATTTTCCTGAGCATACCGTGAGTCGCCCAGAAAGACAAAGTGCTTTATACACAAATTTTCCAAAAAAAACCGGGCTCGCGCCGGACTCGGTTGGCCGCGCCTGGGCGAGGTTTTGCGGGTGTATGGGGCCGGCGTGATCCATGTGCTTGATTTTGTATCGAAGCGCTGCCCGGGCAAGGCGCAGATGCGGCACGGCGGGGTGGCGGTTGCCGTGTTGCGCCGCGCGGCAAGGCAGCACCGGCGTCGGATTCCGGCGCACGGCCGTCAAGCAGCACTCCAACCGTCGAAATGCCGAGTTATCGGCGGTTTTATTGCGGATTTCGGCTCCGTACGCGGCATCTTGAGGGCGAATTTCGTAGCCCAGGCGGGCCGGCGGAAACCCGGCCGAGCTGGGGAAAACAATGACGGTAGCGCCACAATGTCTATGCTACTATCGGTGCGCTGTAGCATCTTGCGACGAATCCGGCCCGCGACACGCGCCTGGTGTCGACGCAAAGGATTGCAGCCAGCTACAAGCTGCAGAGTCAGGAGACAAGCCGCTGACCATGGCAATACAAACAACACCTACAACATCCGAGACAGCCGCGGCAAGCCAGGATGCCGGCCCCAGCGGCACTGCCAGGGGCGGCGAAGTCCTGCTCGAGGTGCGCGACGTCGTCAAGGCCTTTGGCGGCCTGCATGCGGTCGATCACTGCAGCTTCGACGTGCGGCGCGGCACGATCACCGGGCTGATCGGCCCCAATGGCGCGGGCAAGACCACGATGTTCAACAACATCACGGGCTTCATCACGCCGGACTCGGGTACCATCCGTTACCGCGGCCAGGACATCACGGGGCTGCGGCCCGACCAGATCTTCGCCAGCGGCCTGTGCCGCACTTTCCAGATCCCGCGTGAACACGGCACCATGAGCGTGCTCGAGAACCTGATGCTGGTTCCCATGCGGCAAAAGGGCGAGAACATCTGGAATGCCTGGTTTCATGGCGCCGAGGTGCGCCGCCAGGAAGAGCAGAACCGCGACAAGGCGCTCGAGGTGCTGGGCTACCTGGAACTGACCCACGTGCGCGACGAGTACGCGGGCAATCTGTCGGGCGGCCAGAAAAAGCTGCTGGAACTGGGGCGCACGCTCATGACGGGCCCCGAACTGGTGCTGCTCGACGAGCCGGCGGCGGGTGTCAACCGCACGCTGCTCAAGCGGCTCACCTCCAATATCGAATACCTGTCGCGCGAGCGCGGCATTACATTCCTGCTGATCGAGCACGACATGAACATGGTCATGAGCCTGTGCGACCCGGTAATCGTCATGAGCGAAGGGCGCAAGCTGGTCGAAGGCTCGCCCGACGAAGTGCGCAATAACCAGAGCGTGCTCGAGGCCTACCTGGGGGGGCAATATGCCGCTGCTGAAGGTTGATGGAATAAGCTGCGGCTACGGCGACACAGAAATCCTGCGCCACGTTTCCATGACGGTGGCGGAACGTGAAATCGTCTGCATCATCGGCCCCAACGGCGCCGGCAAGTCCACGCTGATGAAAACGGTGTTCGGCCTGCTGCACCCGCGCGAGGGCTCGATCGACTTCGGCGGCGAAGATATTTCCCGGAAGGTGCCGCACCAGATCGTCAAGCTGGGCATGTGCTTCGTGCCGCAGGTCGCCAACGTGTTCACTGCGCTGTCGGTGGAAGAAAACCTGGAAATGGGCGCCTTCACCCTGCCCAAGGGCGAGCTGGAAGCCAGCAAGCAGCGCATCTACGATATGTTCCCGCGCCTGCGGGAGCGGCGCCGGCAGGCGGTGGGCAAGATGTCGGGCGGCGAGCGCCAGCTCGTGGCCATGGGCAGCGCGCTCATGCTCGAGCCGCGCCTGCTGCTGCTGGACGAACCCACCGCGGCCCTGTCGCCCAAGCTGGTCGACGAAATCTTCGAGCGCGTGGCGCGCATCAATGAAAGCGGCATCGCCATCATGATGGTCGAGCAGAACGCCCGGCAGTCTTTGCAGATGGCCCATCGCGGCTACGTGCTGGCCAATGGCGAGAATCGCCACGAGGGCACGGGCAAGGAATTGCTGGACGATCCGAACGTCGGACGCCTCTACCTGGGAGGTTGAACAAGCTTATGGAGAAAACCCTGGATCCCGCGGCACCTCTGGAAGTGGTGCCGGCCGGCACTCACGGCGGCCGGCTGGCCGCGATGCTGCAGACCCGCAGCGCCATGGGCGTGGGCCTGGTGCTGATTCTGGCCATCATGTGGCTGCTGGGGCTGGTTTACGGCACCGGCCTGGACCAACTGCTGTACCTGACCGTATGGGGCGTGATGCTCGGCGGCATAATCGCCCTGGGCGGCGTGGGGCTGACGCTGTGCTATGGCGTACTGAAGTTTCCCAATTTCGCGCATGGCGACCTGGTGACGCTGGGCGCCTTCGTAGCCTACGCCGTCGTGCAGGTGATGCCGCAAAGCGCGCCCATCTGGCGCTTTTCCTTCGGCTGGGAAATGTTCATCGCGCTGCTGATCTCGATTCCGGTCACGGCGCTGGCGGCGATATTGTTCGATCGCGTCCTGTACCGGCGCCTGCGCCGCACCAAGGCGCCCATGGTGCTGTTCGCCATGGCTTCCCTGGGCATGGCGTTTTTCCTGCGCAGCGTCATCTACATGCTGTGGGGCTCGGACTTCCATTTCTTCTACGTGGGCCGGGCCAATCCCGCGCTGCACCTGCCGCTGGGCATACGCGTGCAGGCCGACCAGATCTTCGTGTTGGCGCTGGCGCTGGTGCTGGTGGTGCTGGTGTACCTGCTGCTGGGCCGCACGCGCATGGGCAAGGCCATGCGCGCCACGGCCGACAACCCCGACCTGGCGCAGATCCGCGGCATCGACACCGAGCGCGTCATATCCTGGACCTGGGGCATAGGCGGCGGCCTGGCCGCCGCCTGCGGCGTGATGTACGGGCTGGCTTCGCAACTGCGGCCCGACATGGGCTTCACCTTGCTGCTGCCGATGTTCGCCGCGGTGATCCTGGGCACAGTGGGCGACGCCTTCGGCGCCCTGGTCGGCTCTATCGTAATAGGCGTGGCGATGCAGGTGACCTCGGCCTTCATGAGCCCGGCCTACGGGCCCGCGGTCGCGTTCGCGCTGATGGTGCTGGCGCTGGTGGTGCGCCCGCAAGGGCTGTTCGCCAGCAAATGAGCGCCTACCCCAAGCATACAAGGAGCAATCCATGGATCCGGCTTCCGTCCTGAAGGCTATCTTCCTGGCCGTGCCCCTGGGGCTGCTGGCGCTTGCCCTGCTGCGCCTGCGCTGGGCCGCACGCATACCCGCCGCCATCGTCATCGGGCTGGTGGCCGGCTACGCGCTGATGGCCCTGATCCCCGGCGCGGTCGACTACCTGGTGTCGTTTTCCATCATGGCATCGATTTATGCCATTCTCAGCCTGGGTCTGAATTCGCAGTGGGGCTACAACGGCCACCTGGATTTCGGCGTGGCCGGTTTCTTCGCGGTGGGCGCGTTCACCAGCGCCTTGTTCATTACCGCGCCGCCCAGCGGGCTGATGGCGCAGTATGCGCACCAGGCCTTCGGCCTGCAGGCGCCGTTCCTGGTCGGCCTGGTGGCCGCCGGCGTCATCTCGGGCATCGTCGGCCTGCTGGTCGCGCTGCCAGTGCTGCGCCTGCGCACCGATTTCCTGGCCATTGCCACCCTCGGCATCGCCGAGATCATCCGCCTGATCTTTCAGAACGAGCGCTGGCTGGCCAATGGGCCGCAGCCGCTTAGCGGCATACCCCAGCCCCTGTCCTGCGTGTTCGAGCATCCCGCCTGCAGCTGGCTGCCCGCTTCGGTGGCGTCGCTGCTCTCGCCGCTGCAGCCGCGCGATTATGGGTTCCTGTTCCTGGCCCTGACGGTCATCGTGCTGGCGGTCGTATACCTGGTGCTGGAAACCGCGGTGCGCTCGCCCTGGGGCCGCGCGCTGCGCGCCGTGCGCGACGACGAAGCCTCGGCGGCCATGAACGGCAAGAACGTCACCTCGCTGCGGGTGCAGTCCTTCGTGCTGGGCGCCGTCGTCATGGGCGTGGGCGGCGCGCTCTATGCCTCGTACATGGTCACGATCGACTACTCGCACTTCGAGCCGCTGTTCGCCACCTTCCTGGTGTGGGTCATGCTGATGCTGGGCGGCAGCGGCAACAACCGCGGCGCCGTGCTCGGGGCCTTCGTGATCTGGGGGGTATGGAGCGGCACCGGCTACCTGACCGACGTGCTGCAGACTTCGCTGTCCGGCGTGCTGCCGCAGATTGCCTCGCGCACCGCCTTCCTGCGCTGGATGCTGGTGGGCATACTGCTGGCCCTGATCGTGCTGTATCGCCCGGAAGGCATATTGAAAGAGCAGAAAGTGGTGTCGCGCTTCCTGAAGTAGGAAGCCCGGCGGCGCCGGCCGCAGCTTGAAAAGAAGCCCGCGCACCGGAAGGTGCGCGGGCTTGCTGTTATGTATGCAGGGCCGGCTGCGCGGCCTCTTGTGTGGTTCCCATGGCTTGCTGGCGGTTGCGGGTGCCGGGGCACTCGCGACCGCCAGGGCCTGGAAAGCCGTTGCCTTAGATCTTGGGGATCGATGCGGCGGGACGGGTCTCGACGGTTTCCACCTGGCCCTTGGAGAACTTCCAGATGTTGATCGGCGTGATCACGTCGCCGTTCTTGTCGAAGTCGCAGGGGCCGGCGGCGCCGGTGTAGTTGATTTTCTTGCCGGCCTTGATCATCTTGAGCATTTCCAGCACGCGCTCGTCGCTGCCGCCCTC
This sequence comes from Candidimonas nitroreducens, assembly GCF_002209565.1. Classification (GTDB taxonomy): domain Bacteria; phylum Pseudomonadota; class Gammaproteobacteria; order Burkholderiales; family Burkholderiaceae_B; genus Candidimonas; species Candidimonas nitroreducens. Next base: position 434,629 of record NZ_NJIH01000006.1, on the reverse strand, counting down.
GATGGATTCGCCCGGAGGATTGGACACCACGCGCAACTGGTCGCGCAGGGCCGTGCCGGTGATCTTGGAGGCGTCGGTTGCGCCGTTGGCGATGACCTTGGCCAGCGCCAGGCCGATGGTCATGCCCGCGTCGTAGGTAGAGGCGGTGAAGGGCGGGATGTGGTCGTACTTGAAGCCCGACATGAAGTTCTTGGCGAAATCTTTATAGGCGGCGGTATTGGTGTCTTCGCCCGGCGCCGTGCCCAGCTTGCCGTCGACGCTTTGCTCGCCCAGCGCCTTGACGACGTCGAGCGAGGCATTGCCGTCGGTGAATTGCCAGTTGGTGAAATTGAAGATGTCGCGCGATTCTTTCAGGAACACCGCGGTGTGCGAGGGGTAGCTGACGCACAGCAGCAGTTCGGGCTTGTCTTTCAGGGCGGCCGCCAGTTGCGACTTGTAGGTGGGCTGCACCTGTTCGGGGTGCGGCACTTGCGCCAGCACCTTGCCGCCGCGTTTTTCGAACGACGCGGCAAACGAGTTCGACAGGCCCTGGCCGTAGGGGTTGTTGATATAGATGGTGGAGACCTTGCTGAACTTGTAGCCCTTTTGCAGCTCGCCATTGACCAGCTGGGCGGCCACCACGCCCTGAAGGGCGTCGGAGGCGGTGGTGCGGAACAGCAGGTCAGCCTTGGCGTCGGCCGGCAGCACCGTGATGAGCGGCGAGGTGGCGCCGTTGGCGACCTGCAGCACGCCCGAAGGTATGGTGACCGACGTGGCGATGGCCACCGTGACGCCGCTGGACCAGCCGCCGATGATGGCCGGGGTCTTGCTGGTGTCGACCATTTGGCGCGCGGCCTGTACGCCCACCGTGGGCAGCGTGCTGGTGTCGACGGTGATGTGCTTGGCGATGATCGGGCCGCCGAACACCTGCGTGGCCGCCTTGTTGATCTGGTCTACGGCCAGCTGCACGGCATCGCGGTAGTAGGTGCCGAACTCGGCAGCGGCTCCGGTCATGGGGGCGATCTGGCCCAGGTTGATGGCGGGCGGCGCGCCGGCGGCGAATGCCCGGCGCGAAAATGAGCTGCCCAGCACGACCGCGCCGCCGGCCACGCCGGCGGTGATGATGAATTTACGGCGGTTGCCGACGCTCGGATCTTGATCTGCCATTGCAGTGTCTCCTTGGTGTGGTATTGATTTTGTACAGGAAATCTATAAGGCCCGGGTGCTGCCGCTTGCGGCAGGAAGGGAGGGGAGAGGGCTGTGCAGCCCAATGCTTTGCAGCCCAATATTACCGCCGCTGAGCCCGCGTCTGTCAAGCAGATTTCGGCGCGTTGCGCCGCGGGCTGGCGCCGTGTCCGCATGGGCCCGCGCCGATACGCGCGGCGCCTGCCAGGGACTACAATGCCGATGGCCGCCGCGCGGCCGCCCGCACGCGGCGGCGCTGGACGTACGGCCCCGGCAGGCATGCCGGATCATCGTGTTTTGGGAGCACCTCGCATGTACGCGAAGAGCATAATCGAGTCGATCGCGCTGTTCCATGACGAACTCAGCGCGCTGCGCCAGGACATACACGCGCATCCCGAGCTGGGTTTCCAGGAAAACCGTACGTCGGATCTGGTCGCGCGGTCTTTGACGGCCCTGGGCTATGAAGTGCATCGCGGCATCGGCGGCACGGGCCTGGTCGGCGTGCTGGAAGGCCGGCGCAACACCTCGGGGCGCTGCATAGGGCTGCGCGCCGACATGGATGCGCTGCCCATCCAAGAGCAGGGCCAGCATCCCTATACATCGACCCGGCAGGGGGTGATGCATGCCTGCGGCCACGACGGCCACACCACGGTGCTGCTGGGTGCTGCGCGCTATCTGGCCGAGACCCGCAATTTCGACGGCCGGCTGGTGCTGATCTTCCAGCCCGCCGAAGAAGGCCTGGGCGGCGCGCGGGCGATGCTCGATGACGGCTTGTTCACACGCTTCCCGTGCGATGCCATCTACGGCCTGCACAACTGGCCGGGCCTGCCCGCCGGGGTCATAGGCGTGCGCGCCGGCCCCATGATGGCGGCCGCCGATCATTTCGAGATCCATATAGAAGGGCGCGGCGGCCACGGCGCGCATGCCTACCAGACCAATGACCCGGTGGTGATCGCGGCGCAGCTCATCACCGCGCTGCAGACCATAGTCTCGCGCAACATATCTGCGCCGGATGCGGCGGTGGTCACGGTGGCCGCGGTTCAGGCCGGCAATCTGCAGGCCATGAACGTCATCCCGCGCGACGCCGATCTGGTGGGCACGGTGCGTACCTTCAGCCCCGCGGTGCAGGAGCGCGTGATCACGCGCATGCAGGAACTGGTGGACGGCCTGGCGCAGGCCTTCGGCGCGCGCATCGAAATGAAGTACCACAAACTTTTCCCGGCCACGGTCAATACGCCCGAGCACGCGGCCTTCGTGGCCGAGATCGCCACCGAGCTTTTCGGCGCCGAGAACGTGGTGCCCGACCTGGTGCCTTCCATGGGTTCGGAAGATTTTTCTTTCATGCTGCAGGAGCGCCCCGGCGCCTATTTCCGCCTGGGCCAGGGCGGCGCCGAGCACGGCTGCGTGCTGCACAGCGCCAGCTTCGATTTCAACGATGCCGTGATCCCCGCGGGCAGCGCCATGTTCTGCCGCATCGTCGAGCGCAGCATGCCTTTGGCGGCGCCATGAAAGAGCCTAGTTACGACACGGAGGCATAGGCGCGGCCGCGGCGGTTCCTTCGATATTTATACTGACCGGGCCTGCAATCAAGAAGACAACTGCGCTGCTTCGCCTTGCCGTACTATTCGTACTGTCCGCGGCTTCACGCCTTGTTCTGTTCTCTTCTTGATTGCAAACCCGCACGAGTCTTTTATCTTCCTATGACCCAGCAAGCCGGCGCCGCCGATACCCTGACCATCACCCGTCCCGATGACTGGCATTTGCACCTGCGCGACGGCGCCGTGCTGGCCAGCGTGCTGCCCGACACGGTTCGGCAGTTCGCGCGCGCCATCATCATGCCCAACCTGAAGCCGCCGGTCACCACCACGGCTCAGGCGCTGGCCTACCGCGACCGCATCACGGCGGCGCTGCGCCAGTCGGGTATTGCGCCGCAGGCGTTCACGCCGCTGATGACGCTGTACCTTACCGACAATACCGCGGCCGAAGAAATCACGCGGGCCAGCGAGTCGGGCGCGGTGTATGCGGTGAAGCTGTATCCGGCCGGCGCGACCACCAATTCCGATGCCGGCGTCACCGATCTGCTGGGGCGCTGCCGCCCGGCCCTGGAGGCCATGCAGCGCCATGGCATGCCGCTGCTGGTGCATGGCGAGGTCACCGACCCCGAGGTCGATCTGTTCGACCGCGAGGCGGTATTCATCGACCGTGTCATGATTCCGCTGCGCCAGGCGTTCCCGGCGCTGAAAGTGGTGTTCGAGCACATCACCACGCACCAGGGCGTGCAGTACGTGCAGCAGGCCGAGGGGCCCATCGCCGCCACCATCACCGCGCATCATCTGCTATACAACCGCAATGCCCTGTTCCAGGGCGGCGTCCGGCCGCACTGGTATTGCCTGCCCGTGCTCAAGCGCGAGACGCATCGGCGGGCGCTGGTCGAGGCGGCCACGGGCGGCAGCCCGCGCTTCTTTCTGGGCACCGACAGCGCGCCGCACCCCAAGGGGCTGAAAGAGAACGCCTGTGGCTGCGCCGGCTGCTACACCGCCCTGCACGCCATGGAGCTGTACGCCACGGCCTTCGACACGGCGGGTCGCCTGGACAGGCTGGAAGCCTTTGCCAGCCTGAACGGGCCGGCGTTCTATGGCCTGCCGGCCAATCGCGGCACGCTGACGCTGCGCCGCGGCCGCTACGAGATACCGGCCGAGCTGCCCATGGGCGATGCGTCGGTCGTACCCTTGGCCGCCGGGGAAGCACTGGGTTGGACGGTCGCGGCCGCGGCCTGAAGAAGCGGGGCACGGGGGCCGCGCCGGCCCGGCGCGAAGGCGCCGCAACATCGTCCTTCATATGGATACGCACTCGATAAAAGATAGCGGCTTTGCGGCGCCTCGACGTGCTTGTTGATATGCATTGTCCGCGTTATTTGTTATTTATATGCACTGTCCGCGGCAGCGCGCCTCGTACTCTTTGGAGCCGCGGGCTCGTGTCAGCCGCCGCGTTTTTCCTCGAGTAATTCCCAGCGGGCGAACAGGCCTTCCATTTCCTGTTCCATCTGGCGCAGCTGTTCCTGTATTTGCGCGACTTCGGCGGGCGCATCGCGGTACAGGCTGCCGTCGGCCAGCCTTTCGTTGAGTTCGGCCTGGCGCGCTTCGATGCGCGCGATGGCTTCGGGCAGCTCTTCCAGTTCGCGCAGTTCCCAGGTGCTGATGCGGCCCGACTTGGCCGGCTTGCCGCGGGCGGCTTCCGGCGCCGGGTGCGGCGGCGATTGCTCGGCGCGATCGGTGGCGGGCTTGGCTGCCTTGAGGGCCGGCGCCGCGGGCGCGGGCCGCTGAGCCTGCCATTCGTCGTAGCCGCCGACGTATTCGCGCCAGACGCCGTCGCCCTCTGCGGCCAGGGTCTGGGTGACGACGTTGTTCAGGAAGCTGCGGTCGTGGCTGACCAGCAGCACGGTGCCCTTGTAGTCCTGCAGCAGCTCTTCGAGCAGCTCCAGGGTTTCGATGTCGAGGTCATTGGTGGGTTCGTCCATGACCAGCACATTGGTGGGCCGGGCGAACAGCCGCGCCAGCACCAGCCGGGCGCGCTCGCCGCCCGACAGGCTGCTGACCGGCGACTGGGCGCGGGCCGGCGGAAACAGGAAGTCTTCCAGGTAGCTCATGACGTGCTTGCGCTGGCCGCCTATTTCTATCCATTCACTGCCTGGGTTGATGGTGTCGGCCAGCGTGGCGTTTTCGTCGAGCTGCGAGCGCATCTGGTCGAAATAGCCGATGTTCAGGTTGGTGCCCAGCCGCACCGTGCCGGAGTCGGGCGCAAGCAGGCCCAGCATGATCTTCAGCAGCGTGGTCTTGCCCACGCCGTTGGGGCCGATCAGGCCGATGCGATCCTGGCGCATGATGCTGGTGGACAGGTCGCGCACCAGCACGCGCGGGCCGTAGCCGTGGTTGACGTGACTGAGTTCGGCCACCAGCTTGCCGGAACGCCGTCCCTCGGCCAGCGCCAGGCTGACGTTGCCCGAGCGCTCGCGCCGCTGCGCCCGGTCGCGGCGCAATTGTTCCAGGCGCCGCACGCGGCCTTCGTTGCGGGTGCGGCGTGCCTCGATGCCCTTGCGGATCCAGACCTCTTCCTGCGCCAGCACCTTGTCGAAGCGGGCGTTCTGCTGTCTTTCGGCTTCCAGCCATTCGGCCTTGCGCTGCTGCCAGGCCGAGAAATTGCCCGGAAAGCTGAGCAGCTTGCCGCGGTCGAGCTCGACGATGCGGGTGGCCACCACATCCAGGAAGCGCCGGTCGTGGGTGATGATCACGGCGCTGCAGCGGGCCTGCAGCAGCAGGGCCTCGAGCCAGGCGATGCCGTCGAAGTCCAGGTGGTTGGTGGGTTCGTCGAGCAGCAGCAGATCGGGCTCGTCGGCCAGCGCGCGCGCCAGCGCCACGCGTTTGCGCGTGCCGCCCGACAGGCCGGCGACCGGCGCCGCGGCGTCCAGGCCCAGTTGTTCGATGAGCGCCTGGGCGCGCGCCGGCCGCTGCCAGTCTTCGGATGCGTTGATGTCGCCGCACAAGGTGTCCAGTACGCTGAGGCTGTCGTCGAGCTCGGGCTCCTGTTCCACTGTGGCGATCTTCAGGCCGCCCAGGCGCATGATCTCGCCGTCGTCGGGCAGGACGCGCCCGTCGAGCACCTTCAGCAGCGAAGACTTGCCGGCGCCATTGCGGCCTATCAGGCCGATGCGTTCGCCGGCCTGTATCGCCAGTTCGGCGTGATCCAGCAGCGGATGGTGCCCGTAGGCGAGCTGCGCGTCGGTGAGGGAGATCAGGGTGCTTGCGGCCATGTGGTGTTTCGGTTGGGGGGAGTCTTGGCGAGAAAACGGGACAGGTCTGTAGGCCGGATTCTGTACGCCGGGCGAACCCGGCGGGCAATCATTCCTCTGGGCTCGGCATTGCTGCCGCGCTCTAGCCATCTACCCGCATGCTGGAGCGAGCCGCTCTCTGGGCGCAAGGCCCGCGCATGCCTATTTGATGTTGCTCCGGATAGAGGTTGCCGCGTTTCACCCTGCAGCGCCGCGGCCCGTTGCCGGGTCGCGCGACACGGAAGTGGCCGTGTCGGTGCACGCCATGGGCATGCCCGCGCCGCAGACTCGTCTCTGTGGCCCTGTTCCTCGGCCCGCGGCGGCCATGGCCGCTGCTCGCCGGGCGGCCGTTAGCCGCTATCCTGCTCTATGGAGTCCGGACCTTCCTCGATGCCGCGTACGGCACCGCGATTGCCCGACCTGTCCCGCACCGGCATTGTATAGGAAGAGCCCGGTCGCAGGCCGGGCATGAACGCGGCTGCCCGGAGGGCATGTCGCCAAACTCCGGAAAAACACCTCGTTCGACACCACACATTAAGAAACCGGCGTTCAACGTATCGAGACCCCAAGCCCCCATCCGTCTACAAAACAGCAGAGAGAACGGGGTACCTCCTGGAGGTGAGCGAGTCATCGAACCGGAAGGAGGTGCCCCGTTCTAGGCCGCGCCGGAAGAACCCGGTCGGACAACGAATTGTCTGTCCCGTTCCACGCCGCGCGTGAAAAATCCGATCCGGCAACGGACTGTCTCTCAGGGTTTTTTCTATGCCCTGGGCCGCGCCGATGCGTCCGAGCCGCCGACCCGGCTCGAGTGTTAGCAATTGCAAAAGAGAGAGGTGGCGACGGCCTTCCGATCTTAATGAACGACTTCTAGATAGGTATGCAATTTCTTGATTTATCTAAGGAATTCCCTTTCTACAAATATGGCGAATAGTCGCTAAGTGCTTGTCGTTATTGAAAAAAACAAGAAACGGCGCTTGACCTCCTGCACGGCTTCCCGTAGAGTGGGGAAAAGTAGGAAACAGTGTAAAAAAGTGGAGTAAAAGTGGTGTTTCAGGGTAGCAGCGCACTCACATTGGATGCCAAGGGGCGGATCTCGATCCCGACCCGGCATCGTGACGCGCTCGCTTCGCAGGTCGAAGGCCGGTTGACCCTGACTCGCCATCCCGACGGCTGCTTGCTTCTGTACCCGCGCCCTGTGTGGGAAAAGAAGCGCGAGCAGATCGCAGCGTTTCCCATGTCCGCCCGCCCCTTGCAGCGTTTGCTGCTGGGCAATGCGCAGGACGTGGATCTGGACGCCGCGGGGCGCATTCTGATCGCCCCCGAACTGCGTACGGCCGCCGGCTTGACTCGCGAAATCATGCTCTTGGGAATGGGGAGCCATTTCGAAGTATGGGATGCCGCCGAGTGGGCACGCCGAGAGGCGGAAGACCTCGCCAAAGGCATGTCTGAAGCACTGGATCAATTCTCTTTCTGAAACGGGCCATGGTGTTCACGCATCGGTCCGTGCTGCTCGAGCCTACGGTCAGCGCCCTGGTGGATCCGCAGTTCAGCGCCAAAGCGCTGCGCGGCGGTGGCCCCGGCGCGGCATTGGCGCGGCGCAGCGGCGTGTTCGTGGACGGCACCTTCGGCAGGGGCGGGCACAGCCGCTTGCTGCTCAGCCATCTGGCCGAGGATGCCCGGCTGGTGGTCTTTGATAAAGACCCCGAGGCGATCGCCCAGGCCTGCGCGCTGCAGGCCGAGGATGCGCGCGTCGAGGTGGTGCATGCGGGGTTTGCCGGCATGTGCGAGCGGCTTCAGGGCCTGGGCGTGGATCAGGTCGACGGTGTGATGTTGGATCTGGGGGTGTCGTCCCCGCAGATAGATGACGCGGCCCGCGGGTTTTCCTTCATGCGTGAAGGCCCGCTGGACATGCGGATGGATACGAGCAGCGGCCCGACCGCTGCGCAGTGGCTGGCCGAGGCCGGTGTTGATGAAATACGGGAGGTCATAGCTCATTATGGCGAAGAACGGTTTGCTTTCCAGATTGCAAAGGCGATTGCAGCTCGCCGCGAATCCCGGCCGCTGCGCACCACGCTCGACCTCGCCGAGCTCGTCGCCGGCGTTGTCCGCACGCGCGAGAAGGGCCAGCACCCGGCCACTCGTACCTTTCAGGCTCTACGGATTCACCTCAATAGGGAACTCGAAGAGCTGGCGCTCGCCCTCGCGGCAGTTCTAGGGCTACTGGCACCCAAGGGGCGGCTGGCGGTGATCAGTTTCCATTCTCTCGAGGATCGCATGGTCAAGCAGTGCATCGCCGCGGCGGCGCGTCCGGCGGCTGCTCAGGCGCGCCTGCCGATTCTCGAGAAGGACATGCCGCAGCCGATCCTGAGGTCGCTGGGCAAGGTGCAGGCCGAGCCCGATGAAGTGGCCGGCAACGCGCGGGCGCGTTCCGCGGTGCTGCGGGTGGCCGAGCGTACGGACGAGCCCTTGCCGCCTGGTGGGGCGGCTTCGTTCGTCGGCACACCGCCAGGCGCGGCGCCGCGGCGCCGGCGCGGAGGGCGGACATAATGGGACGCCTCATCGCCATCGTTTCGGTGCTGCTGATGTCATCGGCGATTTCACTGGTCACGGCGCGCTTTCAGTCGCGCCGGCTTTTCATTCAATCGGATCGTTTGTCGGACAAGGCGCACGAGCTGGATACGGATTGGCGCCGCCTGCAGCTGGAGCGCGCCGAGCTGGTGCGCAATGCCCGTATCGACGGCATTGCCCGCAGTGATCTGAAGATGGTCAACGTGACTCCGGGCTCCATCATCTATATAGCGGAAGGCCTCAAGCCGGGCGATCCGGATGTCGCCGTGCCGCCCGCCGTTCAGGCGCCCAAGCCGCAGGCGGCCGGCCGCCGTCCGGCCCGGCCCGGCGCGGCCCGGTCTGGCGCGACCCGGTCTAGCGCGGCCCAAGCTTCTTCCGGCGCCGCTGCGCGCAAACCCCGGGCCGGAGGGCATCAATGAAACGAGTGCGTTTCCATGCCAGCCCGGTGCTGAACGCGCAGATGCCGCTGTGGCGCTCCAAGCTGGTGCTGATGCTGCTGCTGCTGAGTTTCGTGGCGCTGGTGATAAAGGCGCTGTATCTGCAGGGCTTGTCCACCGAGTTCCTGCAACAGCAGGGCGAGCGCCGCTACGAGCGCACCCTGGTATTGCCGGCGACGCGCGGCAAGATATTCGACCGCAGCGGCTCGGTGGTGCTGGCCTCCAGCGTGCCGGCGCGCGCCATCTGGGCCATACCCGACGATGCCAAGGACGCCACACCGCAGCAGCTCGCGGCGCTCGGCAAGCTGCTGGGCATGTCGGTGCAGAACATCCAGAGCCGCATTACCGACGAAGACAAGAATTTCGTCTACATCAAGCGCCAGGTGCCGCTGGACGTGGCCGAACAAGTCAAGCGCCTCAAGGTGCCGGGCTTCCATCAGCAGGGTGAAATGCGGCGCTACTATCCGGAAGGAGATGTGGCGGCCCATATCGTCGGCTTCACCAATATCGAGGATCAGGGCATCGAGGGTGTCGAGCTGGCCTTCAATTCCGAGCTGCAGGGCAAGCCCGGCAGCCGCCGCGTGATCAAGGATCGCCTGGGCCGCGTGGTAGAGGACGTTCGCGCGGTGGTGCCCCCGGTCGACGGCCAGGATCTGAGCCTGTCGATCGACTCCGGGCTGCAGTTCGACCTGCATACGGCGCTGAAGAAGGCCATGGAAGACCACCAGGCCAAGTCGGCTGCCGGCATCATCGTCGACGTGCATACCGGCGAAATTCTGGCGCTGGCCAACCTGCCCAGCTACGATCCGAACAATCGCGAAGACCGCAAGGGCTCGGCGCTGCGCAACCGTGTCATCACCGATACGTTCGAGCCGGGCTCCATCATGAAGCCGTTCACCGCGGCGCTGGCCCTGCAGCTCGGCCGCATCACCACCTCGACGATGTTCAACACCGGCAATGGCCATTATCGCTACCAGGGCGCGACCATCACCGATGTCAGCAGCAATGGCTATCTGAATGTGGCCGGTATCCTGCGCCGCTCGAGCAATATCGGCATGACGATGATCTCCGAGCTGCTGACCTCGCAGGAAATGTGGGACAACTTCACCAATCTGGGCTTCGGGCGGCCGCCGCAGGCCAATTTCCCGGGGGTGGCCTCGGGCCGCCTGCGGCCCTGGAAACGCTGGCGGCCCATCGAGCGCGCCACCATGGCCTACGGCTATGGCCTGTCGGTGTCGCTGCTGCAGATCGCCCATGCCTACACGGTATTCGCCCGCAACGGCGACATGGTGTCGCTTACCCTGCTCAAGCGCAAGGGCAACGCCGCCAGCGTACAGATCTTCTCGCCGCGCATAGCCGGCCTGATCCGCGCCATGCTCGAGGCGGCCGCCGGGCCCGAGGGCGCCAAGATCAAGGTTCCGGGCTATCGCGTGGCCGGCAAGAGCGGCACGGCGCGCCAGATCGTCAACGGCCACTACAGCAGGACGCAGTACCGCGGGTCGTACGTAGGCTTCGGCCCCGTATCCGACCCTCGCGTGGTGGTCGCGGTATCCATCGATGAGCCGCATGTCGGCGGCTACTACGGCGCCGTGGTGTCCGGCCCGGTATTTTCCAGCGTCATGGGCAGTACTTTGCGGCGGCTGGGCGTAAAGCCCGATGCGCCTTTGGCCGACTCTCTGGTCGCGGTCAACGGCCGCGAAGGGAGGCGCTGATGAACGCGCAACAGATCATCGATTGGCTGCGCGGCAACGTCAATAGCAGCGCCCATCTATGCCTGGACTCGCGCCAGGTTGGCGTCGGCGATGTGTTCTTCGCCTGCCCGGGACTGGCGGGCGACGGGCGCCTGTATATAGAAGACGCGCAATCGCGCGGGGCTGCGGCCGTGGTGGCCGAGGCCGGCCAAGTGTCGGCCGCCGTGCCGCTGCTGCAGGTCGAAGGCCTGCGCGGCCTGCTGGGCGCAGTAGCGCATGTCTGGTATGGCGAGCCCTCCAGCCATATGTCGGTACTGGCGGTGACCGGCACCAATGGCAAGACTTCGACGGTGCAATGGCTCGCCGCGGCCCTGAATCAAGAAGGCGTGCCCTGCGGGACGGTCGGGACGCTGGGCGTGACGCTGCCCGATGGCAGCAATCTCGGCGGCGCACTGACTACGCCCGACGTGCTGACCATGCATCGCAGTCTGGCGGCCATCCGCGCTGCCGGCGGCACGGCCGCGGCGCTCGAGGCGTCCTCCATCGGCCTGGAGCAGGGGCGGCTGGAACAGATCCGCATCGAGGTCGCCGGCTTCACCAACCTGACTCGCGACCACCTGGATTATCACGGCAGCTTCGAGCGCTACCAGGCGGCCAAGTTCGCGCTGTTCGACTGGCCGGGGCTGCGTGCGGCGGTCGTCAATCTGGACGACGAGGCCGGCCGGCTGCTGTTCGAGAAGGCAGCGGCGGCCCGGCGCGTGGGCTATACGCTCGAGGGCGAGCCGGGCGCGGGCTTGCAGGCCCTGGACATCCAGGCCGGCACTTACGGGCTGATTTTCAACCTGGCCACCGCGCAGGGCACGGCGCAGATCGTTACCCGGCTGGTGGGCGAGCACAATGTGTCCAATCTGCTGCTGGTCGCGGGGGTGTTACGCGAGCTGGGCTGGACGCTGGCCCGGATCGCGCGGGCGCTGGCCGCACTGCGGTCGGTGCCGGGACGCCTGCAGATCGTCGAGCCCGGCGTGCCGGGCGAGGGCGCGGCGGCCATGCCCATGGTCGTGGTGGACTATGCCCATACCCCCGACGCGCTGCAGCGGGCCCTGGCGGCCCTGCGCCAAGTGGCGCAGTCGCGCGGCGGACGGCTGGTGTGCGTGTTCGGCTGCGGCGGCGGGCGAGACAGCGGCAAGCGCCCGTTGATGGGCGAGATTGCCGGCCGGCTGGCCGATGCCGTGGTGGTCACCAGCGACAACCCGCGCGGCGAAGATCCGCGCGACATTGCCGCGCAGGTCGTGGCCGGCATGCACGGCACGCCCGCGGTCGAGCTGGATCGCGCCCTGGCGATTCTGGATGCGGTATGGTCGGCGCAGCCTGGCGACGTGGTGCTGGTGGCCGGCAAGGGGCACGAAACCTATCAAGAAACCGCCGGCCTGCGCACCCCTTTCGACGACCGCGAGTGGGTTCGCTATGCGCTGAGCTGGGGGCATGGCCTGCCGGTGTCCACCGACACCCGCAGCCTGCGGCCCGGTGAACTGTTCATCGCCTTGAAGGGCGAGTCCTTCGATGGCCACGAGTATCTGGAACGGGCGCGCCAGGCGGGGGCCTGCGCGGCCGTGGTGGCGCGGCGCGATCCCGCGGTGGCCCTGCACCAGTTCGAGCTGGGCGACACGCGCGCGGCGCTGGCGCGCATCGGCACGGCGTGGCGCCGCCGGTTCCGCCTGCCGGTCATTGCGGTGACCGGCAGCAACGGCAAGACCACCACCAAGGAAATGGTGGCCTCCATCCTGCGCGCCTGGCTGCGCGACGATGCGCTGGCCACGTCCGGCAATCTAAACAACGACATAGGGGTGCCGCTTACGCTGTTGCGCCTGCGCGCCTCGCACCGCGCTGCGGTCTTCGAGCTGGGCATGAATCACCCCGGAGAGATCGCCATGCTGGCCGGGATGGCGCGCCCCACGGTGGCCCTGGTCAACAATGCGCAGCGCGAGCACCAGGAGTTCATGCACAGCGTCGAGGCCGTGGCGCTCGAGAACGGCGCGGTGCTGCAGGCTTTGCCCGATGACGGCGTGGCGGTGTTTCCGGGCGACGATGCCTACACCGGCACCTGGCGCCGCCTGGCCGGCGCGCGCGAGCTGCGGCTGTTCGGTTTCGATCCGGGCTTCAATGTGTATGCCGACGACATACGCGCCGAGTCGCAGGGCACCCGCTGCCAATTGCACGTATCGGCCGGCGTGCGGCCGCTGACGCTGCATGCCCCCGGCCAGCACAATTTGCGCAACGCGCTGGCCGCGGCGGCCTGCGCCTGCGCGGCCGGCGCTCCGCTGGATGCCGTGGTGCAGGGGCTGGAGCAGTTCAATCCGGTGGCCGGCCGCATGCAGCCCAGCGCCCTGGCCGGCGGCCTGCAGCTCATCGACGATACCTACAATGCCAATCCCGACTCGGTGCGTGCCGCCATAGACGTGCTGGCGCAATTGCCCGGGCGCCGCATGCTGGTGCTGGGCGACATGGCGGAAGTCGGGGCCGACGGGCCAGCCATGCATGCCGAGGTGGGGGCTTATGCCCGCGAGCGCGGCATCGACCAGTTGTTGACTTACGGGCCCGCGGCCCGCAACTCGGCCGAGGCCTTTGGCGCCGGAGCGCAGGCCTACGATTCCATCGACGCCCTGGTGGCCGGCCTGCGCGCCAGCCCGCCGGCCCATATTCTGGTCAAAGGCTCGCGCAGCACCCGCATGGAGCGGGTCGTGCAGGCCTTGCGGCAACAGGCCGGCACAAAAGAACAAGAGGCGCGCCATGCTACTTGAAATCGCCCGCTGGCTGTCCGACGAGCACATACGCGCCTTCGGCGTCTTCGAATACATCACCTTCCGGGCCGTGCTGGCCTGCGGCACGGCGCTGTTCATCGGCCTGGTGGCCGGCCCGGCGGTCATTCGCAAGCTGACCGAGCTGAAGATCGGCCAGGCCGTACGCAGTTATGGGCCGCAGTCCCATCTGCAGAAAAATGGCACTCCGACCATGGGCGGCGCGCTGATCCTGATTTCCATCGCCGTCAGCACGCTGCTGTGGGCCGATTGGACCAACCGCTTCGTCTGGGTGGTGCTGCTGGTGACTTTCGGCTTCGGCTGGATAGGCTGGGCCGATGACTACAAGAAAGTCGTCAACCACGACCCCGAAGGCATGTCCTCGCGCAGGAAATTTTTCTGGCAGGCACTGATCGGCGTGATCGCCGCGACCTATCTCACCTTCGCCGTGGCCGCTCCCGCCAACGCCGATCTGTGGCCGCTGTTCCGCGACTGGATCATGAGCGGCTTCACCATGCCGCTGCCCACGCGCGCCGACCTGATCGTGCCGTTCTTCAAGAGTGTCAGCTACCCGCTGGGCGTGTTCGGCTTCGCCGCCCTGACCTGGTTCGTGATCGTGGGCACCAGCAATGCCGTCAATCTGACCGACGGCCTGGACGGCCTGGCCATCATGCCCACCGTGATGGTGGGCAGCGCGCTGGGCATCTTCGCCTACGTGGTGGGGCGGGTCGATTATTCCAAGTATCTGCTGTTTCCGTACATTCCGGGCGCGTCTGAGCTGATGGTGCTGTGCGCCGCCATTGCCGGAGCCGGCCTCGCATTCCTCTGGTTCAATGCCTATCCGGCCCAGGTGTTCATGGGCGACGTGGGGGCGCTGGCCCTGGGTGGCGCGCTGGGCACCATCGCGGTGATCGTGCGCCAGGAAATCGTACTGTTCATCATGGGCGGCGTGTTCGTCGCCGAGACGCTGTCGGTGATGCTGCAGGTCACTTATTTCAAATACACCAAGAAGCGCTACGGCACGGGACGCAGGATCCTGCGCATGGCGCCGCTGCACCATCATTTCGAGGTGGGCGGCTGGAAAGAAACCCAGGTGGTGGTGCGTTTCTGGATCATCACCATGATGCTGGTGCTGCTGGGCCTGGCCACACTCAAGTTGCGATGAACACGAATTTCACTTTCCCCTCGCTGGCCGACAATCCGCTGGTTCTGATTCTGGGACTGGGGGAGACCGGCGCGGCCGCGGCGCTGTGGTGCGCCGACCGTGGCGCGCGTCTGCGCCTGGTCGACACCCGCGAACAGCCGCCCGGCTGGGCGGCCCTGCAAGAGCAATTGCAGGGCGTGGCGGCCGGCGACCCGGCGGCCGGCATTCCGGCGGCCGGCGCTCCGGGGGCCGATTGCCGCTACGGCGAATCGGCGCTGGATGCCGCCGCGCTGGACGGCGTGCGCAGCGTCGTCATCAGCCCGGGGCTGTCGCCGCTGCAGGAACCGGTGCGGTCATTCCTGGCGCAGGCCGCGCAGCGCGGCATCGAGGTGATCGGGGAAATCGAACTGTTCGCGCGGGCCTTGAATGACATGGCCGAGCAGGGCTACCAGCCCAAGGTGCTGGCGGTTACCGGCACCAATGGCAAGACCACGGTCACCGCCATGACGCGGCAGATGTGCCAGGCCGCCGGCCTGCGCGCCCGCGCGGCCGGCAACATCAGCCCGGCCGCCCTGGCGGCCCTGCGCGATGCGCTGGCCAGTGGCGAACTGCCCGATGCCTGGGTGCTGGAGCTGTCCAGCTTCCAGATCGAATCCACCCGCAGCCTGCGCGCCGATGCCGCCGCGGTCTTGAATGTGACGCAGGATCACCTGGACTGGCACGGCTCGATGCAGGCATACCAGGCCGCCAAGGCGCGCCTGCTGAAGATGGCGCGTGTTGCCGTCATCAACCGCGACGACCCGCTGGTGGTCGTCATGGTGGACGATCCGGCGGCCGCTTCGGTACGTACTTTCGGCCGCGGCGTGCCCGAGCTGGACGGCGACCTGGGCCTGGATGCCAGCCATGACGTGCGCTGGCTGGCGGTTGCCGAATTGCTGGATTTCGACCTGCCGGCCGCGCCCAAGCGGCGCCGCGGGCAGGCGCAGATTCCGCTGCCGCGCCACCCGGGCCGCCTGACGCGGCTGATGCCGGCCGACGCCCTGCGGGTGCGGGGCCTGCACAATGTGCTGAATGCGCTGGCGGCGCTGGCGCTGGCGCGTGCCGCCGGGCTGCGCTGGGCCGATGTGCTGCCGGCGCTGCGCGATTATCGCGGCGAGCCGCATCGGGTCGAGTTCGTGCGCAGTATCGCCGGCGTCGATTTCGTCGAAGACAGCAAGGGCACCAACGTGGGCGCCACCGTGGCCGGCCTGGAAGGCCTGGGCCGCAAGGTGGTGCTGATCGCCGGCGGCCTGGGCAAGGGCCAGGATTTCGCGCCGCTGGCGCGCGCCGCGGCGCAGCATGCCAGGGCCGTGGTGCTGATCGGCCGCGACGGCCCCGCCATCGCCCAGGCGCTGGAGCCGGCCGGCGTGTCGGCCGAGCGGGCCGACACCCTGGAGCAGGCGGTGCGGCGCGGTTTCGAACTGGCGCAGCCCGGCGACGTGGTGCTGCTGTCGCCGGCCTGCGCCAGCATGGACATGTTCCGCAACTACGCCCACCGCGCCCAGGCCTTCGTGGCCGCCGTGCAGGAACTGGCGCTGGATGAAGGGGAGATGGAATGAGCGTATTCGCGGATCTTACCTCCAGCGTCAACGCCGTGCGGCCCGGCCGCACCCGCATGGCCAGCTTCGACGTATGGATCATCATTCCGGCCGCGGCGCTGCTGCTGTTCGGCCTGCTGATGGTGTATTCGGCCTCGATCGGGCTGGCCGACGGGCCGCGCTATGAAAGCTATGGCCGCTTCTATTTCGTGGTGCGCCACGGCGCGTTCATCTGCGTCGGCCTGCTGTGCTCGGCCGTGGTGCTGAGCATACCCATGAGCGTCTGGCAGAAGTACGCCATGCCGCTGATGCTGGTGAGCCTGGTGTTCCTGCTGGTGGTGCTGGTGCCCGGCATAGGCCGCGAGGTCAATGGCGCACGCCGCTGGCTGCCGCTGGGGCCGCTGAACTTCCAGCCATCCGAGCTGATGAAGATCACCATTCTGTTGTATGCGGCCGATTACACGGTGCGCAAGCAGCAGCACATGCACAATTTCGTGCGCGGCTTCCTGCCCATGTCCTGCGCCCTGGCCGCGGTCGGCATGGTGGTGCTGCTGGAACCGGATCTGGGCGCTTTCATGGTCATCGTGGCCATCGCCGTGGGCATACTTTTCATCGGCGGCATCAACGGCAAGCTGTTTTCGGCGCTGTTGGCCATTATGATGGGCAGCTTCCTGATGCTGATCTGGCTGTCCCCGTGGCGGCGCGAGCGGCTGTTCGCCTATCTGGATCCGTGGAATCCCGACAATGCCTACGGCAGCGCCTATCAGCTGTCGCATTCATTGATCGCCCTGGGCCGCGGCGAATGGTTCGGCGTGGGCCTGGGCGCCAGCATCGAGAAGCTGCACTACCTGCCCGAAGCGCATACCGACTTCATCGTTGCCGTGATCGGCGAGGAGCTGGGTTTTGTCGGCCTGGTGTGCCTGATCGCGGTCTTCGCCTTCCTGATCTGGCGCGGTTTCGACATCGGCCGTCAGGCGATTGCCATGGAACGCATCTTCAACGGGCTGGTGGCGCAAGGGGTTGCCCTGTGGTTCGGGGTGCAGACCTTCATCAATATCGGCGTGTGCGTGGGCCTGCTGCCCACCAAGGGCCTGACGCTGCCCATGGTGAGCTACGGCGGCTCGGGCATTGTGATGAACCTGTGCGCGATTGCCCTGCTGCTGCGGGTGGATTTCGAGAATCGCAATCTGATGCGGGGTAAGCGCACATGAGCACAGCGCAGCACACCGTACTCATCATGGCCGGCGGCACCGGCGGGCACATCATGCCCGGCCTGGCGGTGGCTCACGAGATGCGTGCGCGCGGCTGGCGGGTGTTCTGGCTGGGACACCCCGGCCGCATGGAAGGGCGGCTGGTGCCGCCCCAGGGTTTCGAGCTGCTGCCGCTGCGTTTCGGCGGAGTACGCGGCAAGGGGCCGGCGGCGCTGCTGAAGCTGCCGTTCACGCTGTTGCGCGCCTGCTGGCAGGCGGCCGCGTGCCTGCGCCGGGCCCGGCCCGACGTGGTTCTGGGCATGGGCGGCTATGTGGCCTTCCCGGGCGGCCTGGTGGCGGCTTTGCGCCGCGTGCCCCTGGTGGTGCATGAGCAAAACGCCGTGGCGGGCACCGCCAACCGCTGGCTGGCGCGGCTCGCCAGCAAGGTGCTGGTGGGATTCCCAGGCGCCCTGCCGGGCGCCATCATGGTCGGCAACCCGGTACGTGCCAGCCTGGCGCAAGTGCCTCCCGCGCAGCAGCGCTATGCGGGGCGCAGCGGGCCGCTGCGCCTGCTGGTGGTGGGCGGCAGCCTGGGTGCCCGGGTGCTCAACGAGATCGTGCCGCAGGCCTTGGGCATGCTGGCCGAAAGCGAGCGGCCCGAGGTCGTGCACCAGGCCGGCGAACAGCACCTGGCGGTGCTGCGCGAAACCTACGCGCGTGCCGGCGTACGGGCCGAGTGCCATGCCTTCATCGACGACATGGCGGCGGCCCTGGCGCGGGCCGACCTGCTGATCTGCCGCGCCGGCGCCATGACGGTGGCCGAGGTGGCGGCGGTAGGCGTGGCGGCGCTGTTCGTGCCGCTGCCGCACGCCATCGACGATCACCAGACGGCCAATGCGCGCTACCTGAGCGATTGCCACGGCGCGTGGCTGCAGGCGCAGGCCGGCTTGTCGGCCGCATGGCTGGCGCAATGGCTGCGCGAGCGCAGCCGTGCGGAACTGGCCGCGGTGGCCGAGCATGCTCACGAGCACGCGTGCCTCAGCGCGACACAACAGATAGCCGATGCTTGCGAGCAGGTATTGAGGAGGCCGGCATGAAGCACCGGATACAGAGCATCCATTTCGTCGGTATAGGCGGGTCGGGCATGAGCGGCATCGCCGAGGTGATGCTCAACCTGGGCTATGCCATCAGCGGTTCGGACATCCAGGAGTCCGCCGTGACGCGCCGCCTGGCCGGCCTGGGGGCGCGCATCTCCATCGGCCACGACGCGCGGAACATACAGGGCGTAGGGGCGATCGTCACCTCCACGGCGGTCAAGGCCGACAACCCCGAGGTGCTGGCGGCGCGCGCTGCGCACATTCCGGTGGTGCCGCGCGCCCTGATGCTTACCGAGCTGATGCGCCTGAAGCGCGGCATCGCCGTGGCCGGCACGCACGGCAAGACCACGACCACCAGCCTGGTGGCCAGCGTGCTGGCCGGCGGCGGCCTGGATCCGACCTTCGTCATCGGCGGGCGGCTGAATTCGGCCGGCGCCAACGCGCGCCTGGGGCAGGGCGAGTTCATCGTGGTCGAGGCCGACGAGTCGGACGCTTCCTTCCTGAACCTGTTGCCGGTGATGGCGATCGTGACCAATATCGACGCCGATCACATGGACACCTACGGCCATGACGTGGCGCGGCTCAAGAGTGCCTTCATAGAGTTCACGCACAAACTGCCTTTCTACGGCAGCGCGGTGCTGTGCAGCGACGACGCCAATGTGCGCGAGATCATTCCCTTCGTGTCGCGGCCCGTCACGACCTACGGCCTGAACGCCGAGGCACAGGTGCGGGCGGTGGGCGTGCAGGCCGAGGCCACACGCATGCGCTTCACGGTGCAGCGCCGCGGCCCCGCAGGGATGCTGCCGGAGCTGCCCATTACGCTGAACCTGCCCGGCGTGCACAACGTACTCAATTCGCTGGCGGCGATTGCCGTGGCCACCGAGCTGGGCGTGCCCGACGCGGCCATCGCGCAGGCGCTGGCCGCCTTCAACGGCGTCGGCCGGCGCTTCACCCAGGTGGGCGAATTTCCGGTGCCGGCCGCTGCGGGCGGCGGCGCCTTCACCCTGATCGACGACTACGGCCATCATCCGGTGGAGATGGCCGCGACCCTGGCGGCGGCGCGCGGCGCCTGGCCGCAGCGCCGCATCGTGCTGGCTTTCCAGCCGCACCGCTACACCCGCACGCGCGATTGCTTCGAGGACTTCGTGCGCGTGCTCGGCTCGGCCGACGCCGTGCTGCTGACCGAGGTCTACGCGGCCGGCGAGGCGCCGCTGGTGGCGGCCGACGGCCGCGCGCTGGCGCGGGCTATCCGCGTGGCGGGCAAGGTCGAGCCGCTGTTCGTGGAAGACGTCGCCGAGCTGCCACAAGCCATTCTGGGCTTCGTGCGCGACGGCGACGTGGTGGTCGTCATGGGCGCCGGCTCCATCAGCCGCGTGCCCGCGCAAGTGGGGGAGCTGGCATGAGCGTTTCCACGGTACATCGCAAGGCGGAGGTGTAAGCGTGTTCAACGACGCCCGCCTGACCAACTTCATTGCCAATTCGCTGGCCGTACTGGCCGTGGCGGCAATGATCGCGGGCGTGTTGGCCTGGGTCGTGCAGCGTCCTTATTTCACGATCGATCGCATCGAGATAGAACCGATGCAGGCCGATACATTGAATTACGTCTCTGCCGCCAGCGTCCGGGCGACAATAGCGGGCAGGCTGGTGGGGAATTTCTTCACTGTTAATTTGAACGACACGCGCAAGCTGCTCGAAACCGTGCCCTGGGTGCGCCACGTGCAGATCCGGCGCGTCTGGCCCGATGCCTTGCGGGTCAAAATCGAAGAGCAGCAGCCCTTGGCATTGTGGAACGAAAACCAGCTCATTAATACCTGGGGCGAGGCATTCAGCGCCAACCAGGGTGAGCTGCCCGACGATGCCCAGTTGCCGCATTTTTATGGCCCCGATCTGTCCGAGCGCCTGGTGGTGCAGCGCTACGCGGAACTGGCGCGCTGGCTTGCGCCGCTGAATCTGCGCGTCACCCGGATCAACCTCAGCCCGCGCTATGCCTGGGACGTGGATCTGTCCAACGGCTTGCGGATGAATCTGGGCCGCGACCCGGCCGCCGACGTGGCCGACCCTCACGGACGTTCCGGGGCGCTGCCTTTCGCCGCCCGCATCGAGCGCTTTGTCCGCGCCTGGCCGGCGCTGCTGCGGCGGCTCGACGGGCGTACCGTGCGCAGTGCCGATTTACGTTATTCCAACGGCTTCGCCATTATGTTGGCCCCTGTTTCCCATACTCCTAGCAAATAGAAAAACCATGACCCGTGACATCAAGGATCTGATCGTTGCACTCGATATAGGCACCAGCAAGGTGGTGGCCGTAGTGGCCGAAATACTGCCGGAAGGACGTTTCGAAGTGCTCGGCCTGGGCCAGCACGAGTCCCAGGGCATGCGCAAGGGCGTGGTGGTCAATATCGAGTCGACCGTGAATTCCATCCAGCGCGCGCTGGAAGAGGCCGAGCTGATGGCCGACTGCAAGATCCGCGAGGTGTACACGGGGATCGCCGGCAGCCACATCACCAGCTTCAATTCCAGCGGCATGGTGGCGGTCAAGGACAAGGAAGTCACCGCCACCGATGTCGCGCGCGTGATCGAGACCGCCAAGGCGGTGAACATCCCCACCGACCAGCAGGTGCTGCACGTGCTGACGCAGGAGTTCATCGTCGACTCGCAGGAAGACATCCGCGAGCCCATAGGCATGAGCGGCCTGCGCCTGGAAGTGCGCGTGCACATCGTCACCGGAGCGGTCAGCGCGGCGCAGAACATCGTCAAGTGCGTGCGCCGCTGCGGCCTGGAGGTGCAGGACTTGATCCTGCAGCCGCTGGCCTCGAGCCTGGCGTGCCTGACCGCCGACGAGAAAGAGCTGGGCGTGGTGCTGGTCGACATCGGCGGCGGCACCACCGACATCGCCATCTATACCGGCGGGGCGATCCGCCACACCGCGGTGGTGCCCATCGCCGGCGACCAGATCACCAGCGACATCGCGGCGATGCTGCGCACGCCCACGCCGGATGCCGAAGAGATCAAGCTGCGCTTCGGCATCGCCAAGCAGGTGCTGGCCAGCGCCGAAGAATATGTGGAAGTGCCCGGGCTGGGCGACCGGCCCAACCGCCAGGTCAAGCGCCAGGCGCTGGGCGCCGTGATCGAGCCGCGCATCGAAGAGCTATTCACCTTCGTGCAGCAGATCGTGCGCGAGTCCGGCTATGAAGACCTGCTGGCCTCCGGCGTGGTGCTCACCGGCGGCACGGCGCTGATGCCGGGCATCGTCGAATTGGCCGAGGACGTGTTCCTCAAGCCGGTGCGGGTGGCCGTGCCCGACTACGAGGGCAGCCTGGCCGACGTAATGCGCAATCCGCGTTTTTCCACTGTGATGGGCCTGTTGTCCGAGGCCCGTGTGCAGCGCGCCCGCGGCCGCAAGGTCGCGCAACAAAAAGGGAGTTTCAAGACTCTGTTGTCCAGGATGAAGGAGTGGTTCATGAATTAGGACGCCGGGAATCTGTGCGGAGCAAGGTCGTCGCAGCTTTTTGCGGCGCCGTGTGCCGGGCCGGTTCCGGGGGTTCTTTGGGGCGGGTGGCTTTCGGATCCCGTCCAGTGTCTGGTGCGTTGGCTCATGAAGCAGGCGGATCGGCCACGCGGGAGGCGTTTCAAATCTGGTGCGAGCACGGCTGGCATCTTCTTTGAAGCGATTCCCGGCAGTACAGGCAGTACTTGGGGAAATCAACGCTTTAATCGTTTTCAGGAAATGTGAGGGAGTCAGTCATGATGAATTTCGAAATGCTCGACAGCAATGCCAACGGCACCGTGATCAAAGTCGTAGGTGTCGGCGGCGCCGGCGGCAACGCCGTGGCCCACATGATCCGTTCCGGCGTGAACGGAGTGGAGTTCGTGTGCGCCAATACCGACGCTCAGGCGCTGGTCACTACCGAGGCCCCGGTGCAGATCCGCCTGGGCCGCACCGGCCTGGGCGCCGGCGCCAAGCCCGAACAGGGCCGTGCCGCGGCCGAGACCGCGCGTGAGGAAATCCGTGCCGCGCTCAATGGCGCCAATATGGTGTTCATCACCGCCGGCATGGGCGGCGGCACCGGCACCGGCGCGGGCCCCGTGGTGGCCGAAGTGGCCAAGGAGCTGGGCATACTCACCGTCGGCGTGGTCACCAAGCCCTTCTCCTTCGAAGGCACCAAGCGCCTGAAGATGGCCGAAGAGGGCATCGCCGAACTGTCCAAGCACGTGCACTCGCTGATCGTAGTGCTCAATGAAAACCTGTACGAGCTGATGGACGACGACGCCACGCAAGAGGACTGCTTCAAGTCCGCCGACGACGTGCTGCACAGCGCCTGCGCCGGGATCGCCGAGATCATCAATGTCGAGGGCAACATCAACGTCGACTTCGAGGACGTCAAGACGATCATGGGCGAGCAGGGCCAGGCCATGATGGGCACCTCGATCGCCGCCGGTGCCGACCGGGCCCGCGTGGCCGCCGAGCGCGCCATTGCGTGCCCACTGCTCGAGGGCGTGGATCTGCACGGTGCGCGTGGCATGCTGGTCAACATCACCGCCAGCCGCGGCAGCCTCAAGATGCGCGAGACGCGCGAAATCATGGACACCATCCGCAGCTATGCCGCCGAAGACGCCACCGTCATCTTCGGCACGGCCTACGACGAGTCCATGGGCGAGAACCTGCGCGTGACCGTGGTGGCGACCGGCCTGGGCCGTCACGAAGCCATGGCCAGCCGTCCGCAGCTGGTGGCCACCAACGAGGCATATCGTACCGGCACCGACAACATGCCTCTGATGGGCGGCTTTGCCAATTCGGACGTGCCCGCCGTGATCCGCAACCCGCGCAGCCAGGCTTCGGCCCAGGTGCGGGCGCTGGAGACCGCCGGCATGGATCACTTCGACATTCCGGCCTTCCTGCGCAAGCAGGCCGATTGAGGGGCAGTACCGGCACATTTCTGTAACCGGAACGAACCTCACATGGAGCCGCGCGGACGGTAGTCCGGGCGCTGCGGGATCCTCTCGCAGCGCCGGAATACCTTGCTGGTAGCCCGCGGCCGTCGGCGGCGCACAACCCTATGTCCCCGGGGGCGTGCGCCGCCGCGCCATGCCGGCAGCGTTGGCCTCGGCCCGTGGCGGTATCTGGGCCTTACAACTATTACGCGGCTTGAAATCCATTCTTGTTACAATGCTTCCATCCGCCGCTACGCCAAGTCGAAGCCGCAAACTTACTGACCGATCATCATGTTACGCCAACGCACCATCCAGAAACCCATCAGTACCAAGGGGGTGGGGCTGCATTCCGGCCGCCGAGTCGAACTCACGCTGCGACCGGCCGAGCCCAATACCGGTATTGTGTTCCACCGTGTAGACCTGCCCGAGGTCGTTGATTTCCCTGCCCGTGCCGACGAAGTGGGCGATACCCGCATGGCGTCCGTGCTGCAGCAGGGCAATGTGCGCGTGTCCACGGTCGAGCACCTCATGTCGGCGCTCGCCGGCCTGGGCATCGACAATCTGCACGTCGACCTCACGGCCGAAGAAGTGCCCATCATGGATGGCAGCGCCGGCACTTTTGTGTATTTGTTGCGCTCGGCCGGCCTGCAAGAGCAGCCCGCGGCCAAGCGCTTCATCCGCGTGCTCAAGCCCATCGAGGTGCGCGAGGGCGAAGGCAGCGACCTGAAATGGGCGCGCCTCGAACCCTACGACGGTTTCGCCCTGTCGTTCGCCATCGATTTCCATCACCCGGCCATCGACTCCACGGCCAACTTCGCCGAGGTCGATTTCGCCAAAGATTCCTACACCAAGACCATCGCGCGGGCCCGTACCTTCGGTTTCGTCAGCGAGGTCGAGGCGCTGCGTGCCGCGGGCCTGGCGCGCGGCGGCAGCCTGGACAACGCGATCGTCATGGACGAATACCGCGTGCTCAATTCCGACGGCTTGCGCTATGACGACGAGTTCGTCAAGCACAAGATCCTGGATGCCATCGGTGACCTGTATCTGATCGGCAAGCCGCTGGTGGGGCGCTACGTGGCCTGCAAGTCGGGCCATAGCCTGAACAACCGGCTCGCGCGCGCGCTGTTGGCGCATCGCGACGCCTGGGAGCCGATCACCTACGAATCCACCGCTACCGCGCCGCGCGCCTTCACGACCGAGTGGAAGCTGGCCTGAGCCGGGTGCGCATGTCCGGGCGGCGGTGAACGTGGCAAGCTCCGGGGGGGACTGCACCCGGGGTACAGCTTGTTGTTCCGCCCTCTGAAATATCGCCTTGCGGCTCGTACGAGGCCGCGGCCGGGCGGCCGAGGGCCGCTGCAGGCCACGGGGCCGCGGCCACCTCGGCATTTTGCGGCCGGACTCCGGGGTTGGGGTCAGGGCTTGTGGTGGGCCAGCAGCCGGCCGACGGCATCGGCCAAGGGCCCCGGCCGCAGCGAAGCATGCAAGGCTTCGAAGGCGTCCAGGGCCTGCGCGCCCAGGGGCTCGACATTTTTGGCCCTTGGCGGATTTGTCCCGATGTGCGGCAAACCCGCTTGAACCCGAACCTGCACCTGGTTAAGGTTCCATCCACTCTCGGACAGGCGCTGCGCGATCCGTGGAGCCAGTTGCCGAAGCTTGGCGGCATGGGCCGCGCCGGGAACCGCCAGCGTGACCTGCTGTCTGTCTATGCGGGCCACCCGGCATACCTGCCGCAACGCGGGCGGAAGTATGGCGCCGGCCGCCTGTTCGATGGCCAGCAGCATGCGGGCGGTTGTCAATACGCCGGCGGTGTGCTGGTCACTGCCCAGCCACCCTATCGCCGAAAGATCGGCGTCGGGGGCAGTTTTTTTGCGCGCTTGGCGCTGGCTGGGCGTGGTATGCATTTATAGATTTACTGAGGTATTGCTACAGTGTCATCCACCATTATGCACGGCCAGGCCGGCGCTTCCAATTCCGGGCTGGCGAGCAGCCAGCCGTCCCGGCTGCTGCGCTCGCTGGCCATGGCCACTGCGCTGGTGGCTTCGGCCCTGGCCGGGGCCTGGATCCAGTCGTATGCGCATACGCCCGCGCATGCCGCCGATGCCTTCCAGGCCCAGGCGATGGACGCCCGGTTGGTGCGCGACTCGGCCCATATGCGCGACACCCTGGCGCTGCTGGCCGGCAAGGTGGGCGAGCTGCAGGCCCGGCTCATCACCATGACGGCGCTTAGCCGACGCATCGCCAAGCAAGCCGACATTGCCTATACCGATCCCGAGATCAATGCCGGCATCGATACCGCGGCGCCGCCCATGGACGACATCGCCGGCGCGCGGCCGCAGCCGGATTCGGGCGTAAGCCTCGGGCTTGCCCTGGATCGGCTGCAGCAGCGCATGACCGAACAGGGCGAGCGCCTGGCGCTGCTGGATCTGGCCTTCACGCGGCGCGCCGGCATCGAGGCGCGCCTGCCCGACCTGACGCCGGTGGACTATACGCGCCTGAGCTCGCCCTTCGGCTGGCGTGTCAACCCCGTGACCCACCGCCGTTCGCTGCACGAAGGGATGGATCTCGTGGCGCCGCGCGGCGCCGCCATTTACGCGGCCTCCGGCGGGGTGGTCACCAAGGCCGGGCGCGAGGCGGGCTACGGCAATATGGTGGAAATCGACCACGGCAATGGCCTGGTCACGCGCTATGCCCATGCCTCTGCGCTGGACGTCAAGGTGGGCGACCTGGTGGAAAAGGGGCAGGTAATTGCCCAGGTAGGCACCAGCGGCCGCTCTACCGGCCCGCATCTGCATTTCGAGGTGCGCATGGCGGGCACGCCCCTGGATCCGCGGCTGTTCCTGGCCAAGCCAGGGGTTTCGGGGCACCTGGTCGCGGCGGCCGCGACGCATGCCGGAGCCGGGGCCACCGAGGTGCGTTAAACTGTCTTGTTTGCCCGCGGGTAGCTGAATTTTGCCGGGGGCGTTTTCGCCAACATCAACAGACAGCTTCGGGCTATGCGCGCAGGCGCGCGGCCCGGCAGCGACGACACGAGAATGGTTCCACTGTTAAAGAAACTGATAGGCAGCCGTAACGACCGCTTACTCAAGCAATATCGCAAGCAGGTGGCGCGCATCAATGCGCTCGAACCGTCCCTGGCCGACCTGAGCAACGAGCAGTTGGCCGCCAAGACTACAGAATTCCGCGAACGCATCCAGTCCGGCGCCTCGCTCGACGACCTGCTGCCGGAAGCTTTCGCGGTGGTGCGCGAGGCCAGCAAGCGGGTGTTCGGCATGCGCCACTTCGATGTGCAGATGCTGGGCGGTATAGCGCTGCACGGCGGCAAGATCGCCGAAATGCGTACCGGCGAGGGCAAGACCCTGATGGCCACGCTGCCGGTGTACTTGAACGCGCTGGCCGGGCGCGGCGTGCACGTGGTTACGGTCAACGACTACCTGGCCCGGCGCGATGCCGAGTGGATGGCGCGCCTCTACAACTTCCTGGGCATGACGGTGGGCGTGGTGGTGCCGCAGCAGGAAAATGAAGAAAAGCGCGCGGCCTACCAGGCCGACATCACCTACGGCACCAATAACGAGTACGGCTTCGACTACCTGCGCGACAATATGGAATACCGCGCGGAAGACCGGCGCCAGCGGCCGCTGTCGTATGCGATCGTCGACGAAGTCGACTCCATTCTCATCGACGAGGCCCGCACTCCGCTGATCATTTCCGGCCAGGCCGAAGACAATACCGAGCTGTACGTGCGCATGAATGCCGTGCCGCCGCTGCTCACGCGCATGGCCTCCGAGCCCAAGCCGCAGGAACCCGAGCCCGAGGGCGACTTCTGGGTCGACGAGAAAGGGCAGCAAGTGTATTTGTCCGAGGCTGGCCACGAGAAGTCCGAGCAGATCCTGGCGCGCCTGGGGATACTGCCCGAGGGCGAGTCGCTGTACGACCCGCGCAACATCACGCTGATACACCACCTGAACGTGGCGCTGCGCGCCCACAATCTGTATTTCCGCGACCAACAGTACGTGGTGCAGAACGACGAAGTGGTGATTGTCGACGAATTCACCGGGCGCCTGATGGTGGGGCGCCGTTGGTCCGACGGCCTGCACCAGGCGGTCGAGGCCAAGGAAGGCGTCAAGATCCAGAACGAGAACCAGACCCTGGCCTCGATCACGTTCCAGAACTACTTCCGCATGTACGACAAGCTCGGCGGCATGACCGGTACCGCCGACACGGAAGCCTACGAGTTCCAGGAAATCTATAGCCTGGAAACCGTCATCATCCCGACCAACCGGCCCATGATCCGCAAGGATCAGAACGACCAGGTATTCAAGACCGACAAGGAAAAATACCAGGCCATTCTGGCCGATATCCGCGATTGCCAGGAACGCGGGCAGCCGGTGCTGGTGGGTACCACCAGCATCGAAAGCTCCGAGCTGCTGTCGGGCCTGCTTGCGCAGGCGAAGCTGCCGCACGAGGTGCTCAACGCCAAGCAGCACGCGCGCGAGGCCGAGATCGTGGCCGAGGCCGGCAAGCCTGGGCGCATTACCATCGCCACCAATATGGCCGGCCGCGGCACCGACATCGTGCTGGGCGGCAGCGTCGACAAGCAGGTCGACCTGGTGCGTGCCGATGCCGCGCTCAGCGATACGGAAAAGGCCGCGCGCGTCGACTCCATCAAGGCCCAGTGGGCGCCCGACAACGAGCGCGTCAAGCAGGCCGGGGGCTTGCGCATCATAGGCACGGAGCGCCACGAGTCGCGGCGCATCGACAACCAGTTGCGCGGCCGCGCCGGACGCCAGGGCGACCCGGGTTCTTCGCGCTTTTATCTGTCGCTCGACGATTCGCTGATGCGGATTTTCGCCGGCGACCGGGTGCGGGCGATTATGGAAAAGCTGCGCCTGCCCGAGGGCGAGCCGATCGAGGCGCGCATGGTGTCGCGCTCGATCGAGTCGGCGCAGCGCAAGGTCGAGGCGCGCAACTTCGATATCCGCAAGCAGCTGCTGGAATATGACGACGTCGCCAATGAGCAGCGCAAGGTGCTGTACGGGCAGCGCAACGAGGTGCTGGAGTCGGATGACATCAGCGAGGTCATTCATAATTTGCGCGACGCGGCGGTGACGCAGCAGTTCCGCTCTTACATACCCGAGCAAAGTATGGAAGAGCAGTGGGATGTGCCGGGGCTGCAGGTGGTGCTGGAGGCCGACTGGCAGGTCGAGATGCCGCTGGTCGAGATGCTGGACAAAGAGCCGAACCTGACCGATGAGGATCTGCTGGAGCGGGTGCTGGCGAAGGCGCGCGGCCTGTACGAGGCGAAGGTCGAGCTGGTGGGGCGCGAGAACTGGGCACCGTTCGAGCGCTCGATGCTGCTGCAGGCGATAGATACGCACTGGCGCGGGCATTTGTCTTCGTTGGATCATTTGCGCCAGGGGATTCATCTGCGCGGTTATGCGCAGCAGGATCCGAAGCAGGCTTACAAGCTGGAGGCGTTCGAGCTGTTCTCGGCGATGCTGGAGCGCATCCGCGATGAGGTGATCAAGGTGCTGATGACGGTGAAGATCCAGTCGCCGGAGCAGGTCGAGGCCGAGGAGCCGCCGACGCAGCTGGAGAATGTGACTTATCATCATTCGGACTATGACGCGGCATTGAGCGGGGCGGATCCGGGGCTGGACGAGGCCGCCGCGGCTCGCGGGGTGCCGTTCGTGAATGCGGTACCGAAGGTGGGGCGTAATGATCCTTGCCCTTGCGGCAGCGGCAAGAAGTACAAGCACTGCCATGGGAAGTTGAGCTGATGGCGGCAGCTTGATTTCTGTTTGCAGATGGAAGAGGCCTTCGCGCTTGGCGGCGCGGAGGCCTCTTTGCTTGGTGGGGGGGTGTTCGTCGCCGATTCGGTTCTTTAGACGCGGCCTAGCATGGGGTACCTCCTTCCGGTTCGATACCCCACTCACCTCCAGGAGGCACCCCATGCTCTCCGCTGGTTTCGTAGGCGGGTGGATGGTGTTGGTGTCTTTTGGGGCGTCGCCGGGTTTTGGGGCCTTTTTGCTAGGTGAGGGTTTTCGTCGCCCGATTCGGTTCTTTAGACGCGGCCTAGCACGGGGTACCTCCTTCCGGTTCGATACCCCACTCACCTCCAGGAGGTGCCCCATGCTTTCCGCTCGTTTCGTAGACGGATGTGGGGATTGTCGAGCCTGTGGCGGAGCGCCCTAGCTGTCAGTCTCGGCTGGCTGCTTTTTTCAATAGATCCATTCCGCGGGCGGCGTTTCTCGCGCCCTGCGCGGCGCGGACTTTGAACCGGGTTTCCGCGTCGAACTCGGCCAGCATTAGTGTGGTCATTTCGTCGATGAGGCGGTTCAATGGTGTGCCCCGGCTTTCTGCCAGTGCCTTCAGGCGGCGGTGTTTTTCGTCAGGAAGTCGTACGGTAAGGGCTGTCATGTCAGAGCTCCTTCAAAAAATCTTCCGGCCTAACGGGTTTGAGCCCAGGGAACTGCAGTTCCATCGCACGGAGGTCGCGCAGGTTGCGCGTTACTATGTATTGTGCAGCGCCGGCTACGGCCAGCTCGACCAGGTGATTGTCTGCTTCGTCGGGCAGGTTGGGGCGCCACAGGTAGTACACCCGCGTCCATTCGCTATAGGACAAGAGGATGTCCAGCAGTTCTGCTCTTTCTCGAGGGTTCAGGCGGCAATTCCGGAACAGCGCTGTGCGGTTCAGGACGTCTTCGTATTCCGCAAGAAGAGCGGCACCCATCAACGGGATGCAACGCTCTTGCAGGCATGCTTCGACGACCTTGCGAGAGGCGCCGATACCCATGCAGGCTCCGACAAAAACGTTGGTGTCGATGACAATCCTCATGGTGATATGGTAGCAGAAATGCCACCGTTTTTTGCTGGCATGGATATCGATTCGTCGTGGGGGTTGGTTCTTTAGACGCGGCCTGGAGCGGGGTGCTGTGGTGGTCGTCGCTCTGCCTGGTTCTTTAGGCGCGGCCTAGCATGGGGTACCTCCTTCCGGTTCGATGACCCACTCACCTCCAGGAGGTACCCCATGCTCTCCGCTGGTTTCGTAGGCGGGCGGGGGGTGTGAGGCTTGGTTTGTCGTGTGGATTGGTTCTTCTGGCGCGGCCTGGAATGGGACGCTGTGGTGGTCGTCGCCTGGCTTGGTTCTTTAGGCGCGGCCTAGCACGGGGTACCTCCTTACGGTTCGATGACCCACTCACCTCCAGGAGGCACCCCGTGCTCTCCGCTGGTTTCGTAGACGGGTGGAGAGTGTGGGTATCTGTTGGGGGCTCGGGTTTGGGGCGGGCCGGGGGCTGGCGCCGGTTTGGGCGCTGCTACAGCAGGAAGACTGTGGCCAGGCCCAGGAAGATGAAGAAGCCCAGCGAGTCGGTGGCGAAGGTGAGGAGCACCGATGAGCCGACTGCGGGGTCTTTGCCGAAGCGGTCGCGCAGCAGAGGGATGAGTACGCCCAGGGCGGCGCCGATGAGCATATTGCCTATCATGGCGGCCATCATGACGGCGGCGATGGCGGCCGAGCCGGAGATGACCCAGGCGAAGGCGCCGGTGACGATGCTGCCGCAGGCGCCGACCATGAAGGTGACGGACAGTTCGCGCTTGATGAGCTGCCAGATGTTGGAGCCGGTGACGCGGCCCACGGCCAGGGCGCGGATGATCATGGTCATGGTCTGGTTGCCCGAGTTGCCGCCGATGCCGGCGACGATGGACATGAGGAATGCCAGGATGACGATGTGGCTGACGGTGTCTTCGAAGCGCGAGGCGATGAATGAGGCGGTGGAGGCGGTGCACAGGTTGACCAGCAGCCAGGGGGCGCGGTTGCGCAGGGCGCTGATGACGGGGGCGAAGATGTCTTCTTCCTGCAGGCCGGCGCGCGACAGGGCTTGTTCTTGCGAGTCTTCCTGGATCACGTCGACGACTTCGTCGATGGTGACGCGGCCGATGAGCCGGCCCTGGTCGTCGATGACGGGGGCGGACACCAGGTCGTAGCGTTCGAAGCCGCTGGCGGCTTCGGTGTCTTCGTCGAGCGGGCCGAGGGTCAGGTAGTCGGTGTTCATGACTTCCGACACGTCGCTGTCGGGCTCGCTGACCAGCAGTGTGGTCAGGGGCAGTACGCCTTGCAGGCGATCCTGGCGGTCGACGACGAAGATCTGGTCGGTGTGGTCGGGCAGTTCGTGCAGCCGCCGCAGGTAGCGCAGCACGACTTCCAGGGACACGTCCTCGCGCACCCGCACCATGTCGAAGTCCATGATGGCGCCTACGCTGCCTTCGGGGTAGCCCATGGCGGCGATGAGCTGGGCGCGTTCTTCTTCGGTCAGGCCTTTCTGGACTTCGGCCACCACGTCGGGCGGCAGGTCGGGCACCAGGTCGGCGATCTCGTCGGCATCCATGGTGCCGGTGGCGGCCACCAGATCCTGGCGATCCATGGATTCGATGAGCGATTCCCTTGCCCAGTCGTCGACTTCCAGCAGTACGTCGGCGGCCTGGTCGGGGCCGACCAGGCGCCACACGAGCTGGCGCGGCTCGACCGGCAGGGATTCGAGGATGAATGCGATGTCGGCCGGATGCAGGCCCTGGATGACTTCGCGGATCTCGTTTTCCAGCTGGCGCTGCAGTGCGCCGTCGAGCAGGTTGGCGCGCTCGTCGTCCTCGGCCTTGTCGGCCAGTGCCTCCACCACCTCTTCGCGCTTGAACAGAACCTGCAGTTTTTGCAGCGCAAGCTGCGCGTCTTCTGGATCGAGCCTGCGGGGAATGGTGATGGGTATGGGCTCGGCGTTGGCGGAAACTTCCGGCATCTACGCTTCCTGCTCAGGCCGCGGGCAGGGGGCGGCTGTGGCGCTGCGCGTCGGTGGCCACGTAGATGAGCGTAGCTTCGGTGACTTTGACGACCTGGGCTTCGAGCCCTTGCCGTTCTGCGTAGACTTCGACCTCTATGGTGATGGAGGTGCGGCCGATTTTGATGATTTCAGCGTAGAAGCTGAGCAAATCACCGACGAAGACGGGTTGTTTGAAGGTAAGTGCGGTGACGGCCACGGTCGCCACGCGGCCGCCGGCACGCCGTGCGGCGGGGATGGAGCCGGCGATGTCGATCTGCGCCATGATCCAGCCGCCGAATACGTCGCCGTGCACGTTGGCGTCTGCGGGCATGGGCATGACGCGCAGTACCGCGTGGCGCTCGGGAGGGGGGAGGGGCGTGGAAGTGGCGTTGCTCAAGACGACTGCTCCGGTAAGCTCGCGGCGGCGACCCTGCGCGGGGCCGGTGGAAAGGCTGCCTGTTGGCGACGCTATTTTACGGCAAGGATGTTACGGCCAGAATGTTACAGAGGATGTGGCCGTGCCTGCGCTGCTGTGGCCCGAGCAGCGCCTGCCGGGGGTATGGCGGCTTGCGCTAGGGCCTGTTCATACTAAAAGGGGAGCCGCACTGGTGGGCAAATGGGCGCCAGGCTAGGCGCAGTTGGCTGCAGGGCCGCTGGCCGCAGGGCCGCGGAGCGCACAGAGTGCGAGGTCGCGGTGGCGTGTGGGCCGCGCTGTGGGGGCGCCAGATCGTGGCGCTGCCACAGCGCTGTGGCGCAGCGGCGGTTCGGGCTTTCAGCGCGCGGCGGCCGCGGCCAGCCAGCGCCGGGCCAGTTCCACCCAGTAGGTGGCCCCCAGGGGGATCAGTTCGTCGTTGAAGTCGTAGCTGCCGTTGTGCAGCATGCAGGGGCCCAGGCCGTGGCCGGCGTCGCGGTGGTCGCCGCTGCCGTTGCCGATCCAGACGTAGCAGCCGGGTTTTTCTTTGAGCATGAAGGCGAAGTCTTCGGAGCCCATGGACGGACGGATGTCTTGCAATACGTTCTGCTCGCCGACGATGGATTTCAGGACTTCGGCGCTGAAGGCGGTTTCTTCGGGGTGGTTGACGGTGGCGGGGTATTTGCGGTTGAAAGTGAAGGCGATTTTGCAGTTCATGGCCTGGCCGCCCAGCTGCGCCACTTCGGACATGCGCTGTTCGATGAGGTCGAGCGCCTGGTCGGAGAAGGTGCGCACCGTGCCGCGCATGGTGGCGCTGTTGGGGATGACGTTGTCGGCCGAGCCGGCGTGGATCTGGGTGATGCTGAGCACGGCGGGGTCGAGCGGGTCGAGGTCGCGGGTGATGATGGTTTGGAACGACTGGGCGAGCTGCACGGCGGCCATGACCGGGTCGGTGCCCAGGTGCGGCATGGCGGCGTGCGCGCCCTTGCCCTCGAGTTCGACCTGGAAGGTGTTGCTGGAGCCCATCATGGGGCCGGGCAGCACGCCGAAGCTGCCCACCGGCATGCCGGGCCAATTGTGCATGCCGAACACCGCCTGCATGGGAAAGAGCCGGAACAGGCCGTCTTCGATCATTTTGCGCGCCCCGCTGAAGCCTTCTTCGGCCGGCTGGAAAATGACGTGCACGGTGCCGTCGAAGTCGCGGCGCTGCGCCAGGTAGCGGGCCGCGGCCAGCAGCATGGCGGTATGGCCATCGTGGCCGCAGGCGTGCATCTTGCCGGGGTTGCTGCTGGCGTGCGGGAAGGTGTTGAGTTCCTGCATGGGCAGGGCGTCCATGTCGGCGCGCAGACCCAGGGCATGGCCGTTGCGGGATTTTCCGTGTATGGTTCCGACCACGCCGGTAACGCCCAGGCCGCGATGGGTTTCGATGCCCCAGGACTGGAGTTGCTCGGCTACCACGTCTGCGGTGCGCACTTCTTCGTAGGCCAGCTCGGGGTGGGCGTGCAGGTCGCGCCGAATCGCGGTGATTTCTTCTTGCCAGGCGACGATGGATTCGACGAGCTTCATGATGGCTGCCCCATAATTTATAGTAGTGTCGATGAAACTGTACGCCCTCGGGAAGCTCTGAACAAGTCGGGAGCACACGCATGGAAAATCCGGATAAACCTTGGCTCGCGCACTATCCGCAGGGGGTGCCGGCGCAGGTCGATATAGGGGACTACGCTTCGCTGGCCGATCTGCTGGATCGCGCCTGCCGCAAACATGCCCAGCGCCGCGCGCTGGCGCTGATGGGCGGCGGCCTGAGCTATGCCGAGCTGGATCGCCAGGCCGATGCGGTGGCCGCGTGGCTGCTCGCCCGCGGGCTGGCGCCAGGCAGCCGCGTCGCGCTGATGATGCCCAATGTGCTGCCTTATATGGCGCTATTGCTGGGCACGCTGCGCGCCGGCATGGTGGTGGTCAACGTCAACCCTTTGTACAGCGCACGCGAACTGGAATACCAGCTGCGCGACAGCGAGGCCAGCCTGATCTTCATACTGGAAAATTTCGCCGCCACGCTGCAGCAGGTGCCGGCCGAGGCGCGGCCCGCAGGGGTGGTGCTGGTGTCGGTGGGCGACCTGCTGGGGCTGCGCGGCAGGCTCATCGACCTGGCCGTGCGCTACGTCAAGCGGCAGGTGCCGGCCTATAGTCTGCCGGGCGCGCTGCGCTTGCGCGGCCTGCTACGGCAGGCGCCGCCCATGCCGGCGCAGCGGCCGCGCCCGTCCCTGGACGACGTGGCCGTGCTGCAGTACACCGGCGGCACTACCGGCACCCCCAAGGGCGCCATGCTGACGCACCGCAACCTGGTGGCCAATGTGCTGCAAATGCAGGCCGTGGCCCGTCCGGCGCTGGGCGATTTGTCCGGGCCGCAGCTGACCATGCTGGCGGCTCTGCCGCTGTACCACGTTTTCGCCATGACGGTTTGCGGCCTGTTCGCCGTGCATGCGGGCATGTGCTGCGTGCTGGTCGTCAACCCGCGCGACCTGCGCAGCGTCATCGGCGCCTGGCGGCGCAGCCCGGCGCATATCTTCCCAGCCGTCAACACCTTGTTCAACGGCCTGGCCGGCAAGGCCGAATTCGCTGCCCTGGATTTCTCGGCGCTGCGGCTGTGCCTGGGCGGCGGCGCGGCGGTGCAGAAAGCTGTGGCCGACAAATGGCAGGACATCACCGGCAAACCCATCATCGAGGGCTACGGGCTTACCGAGACCTCGCCCGTGGCGCTGGTCAACCCCACCAACGCCGAAGGCTATTCGGGCGATATCGGCTTTCCCCTGCCTTCCACCGAGGTGCGGCTGATCGACGAACACGATCAGCCGGTGGCCGTGGGCGAGCGCGGCGAGCTGGTGATCCGCGGGCCGCAATTGATGAAGGGCTATTGGCGCCGCCCCGAGGACACCGCCAGGTCGTTCACCGCCGACGGCTACTTCAAGACCGGCGACATCGGCATCATGAACGAGCAGGGGCGTTTTCGCATCGTTGACCGCAAGAAGGACATGATTCTGGTGTCCGGATTCAATGTGTATCCGAACGAAGTCGAGGAGGTCGCGGCGGCCCACCCCGACGTGCTGGAGTGCGCCGCGGTGGGCGTGCCCGACGCGCGCAGCGGCGAGGCGGTCAAGCTGTTCGTGGTGCGCCGCAACCCGGGCCTGACCGAGCAGCAGCTGCGCGACTGGTGCGCCGCCCGCCTGACGGGCTACAAGCGTCCGCACCAGATCGAATTCCGCAACGAGCTGCCCAAGAGCAATGTGGGCAAGATACTGCGGCGCGCGCTGCGCGACGAGGCGCCGCCGCCCGCCGCAGCCTGAACCCCGCCCTTATTTTTGAGCGCGTATCCGCATCAGGCGCCGCGCTTGAGGTGCGGCTGGATCATGGCGTCCAGCGCCACGGCCGTATGGGGGTTGCCGGCGTACACGTAGCCCTTGATCGGCCATGGGTCTTCGTGATGCATGTCTTCGGCCACGCCGCCGGCCTCGCGCACGATGGCGGTGCCGGCCGCCACGTCCCAGGGCGCCAGGCCCATTTCCCAATAGCCGTCGTAGCGGCCGCAGGCCGTCCAGGCCAGATCCAGCGCCGCCGCCCCGAAGCGGCGCACCCCGCGCGAGCCGCGGATGGCGTCCTGCAGGGTCGCCATGTACGAGTCGGCAAAGGAAAAATCGCGGAACGGCAGGCCGGTGGCCAGCACCGATTCCGACAACTGGCGGGTCTGCGAGCACGAGATGCGCCGATCGTTGAGCCACGCGCCCACCTGGTGCATGGCGGTGAAAATTTCTTCCCGGTTCGGATCGTAGACCACGCCGATCACCGGCACGTCGCGCTGCAGCGGCGCTTCTTCGACCGCCGTTCCCGCGTGCGCCACCAGGGCCACCGATACGGCGTAGTGGGGGATGCCGTGCAGGAAATTGGTGGTGCCGTCCAGGGGGTCTATATACCAAGAGGCCAGGCCCGCCGCGCTGCCTCCGGATTCTTCGGCGACGATGCCGAATTCCGGCGTGCGTTCGCTGAGCAGGCCGATGATGGCCTGTTCCGCTTCGCGGTCGGCTTGCGAGACCAGGTCGTTGCGGGCTTTTTTGTCGATGATCAGCTCGCTGCGGTCGTGGGCATAGGCCTGCAGCACCGCGGCCGCGGCATGGGCGGCGGTGACGGCGGCATCGAGGCAGGCACTGAGATTGATCTGGTTGTGAGGCATACGGATGGGGAAGTTTGGAATCAGTCCGGAATAACGCCCAAGTAAAGTATTGTGCGCAACCGTAGTGTACGCAACATTACAGCCGGCGTCGCCAGCCGGAGGGCTGCGGGAGGCCGCAGGATTATGATGCGGGCTTTACCGCAAAGGCGAGTGGCATGTCCTTCGAACCCCTGGTGCCGGCTGTCCTGGCGTACGACGAGGCCGGCACGCCGGTCAGCGAACGCTACGGCGACGTGTATCACGCCGAAATGGGGGCGCTGGCGCAGGCCGAGCACGTGTTCCTGCGCGGCAACCGGCTGCCGCAGCGCTGGCGCGGTCTCGAGGCTTTCACGGTATGCGAGACGGGTTTCGGGCTGGGCCAGAATTTCCTGGCCTTGTGGCGCGCCTGGCATGAAGACGCCCGGCGCCCGGCTCGCCTGCATGTGGTGTCTTTCGAGGCCCATCCGTTCACCCGCGCCGACCTCGAGCGCGCGCTGCTGCCGCGCCTGCCGGCCTCGGTGCGGGCCCTGGCGCGGCAGCTGATCGGCGCCTGGCCCCCGCTGCTGCCGGGCCTGCACCGGCTGGAGTTCGAGGGCGGGGCCGTTACCCTGACGCTGGCCTTCGGCAAGATCGAAAAACTGGCGCGCCAGATCGAGGCGCGGGTCGACGCCTATTTCCTGGATGGCTTCGCGCCAAGCAAGAATCCCGAAATGTGGACTCCTCGGCTGTTCGGCCAGATGGTGCGCATGGCCAACCCGGGTGCCACCGCGGCGAGCTGGTGCTGCGCCGGCAGCGTGCGCCGCGACCTGGCTGCGGCGGGCTTTCTGCTTGCCCGCGAGCCCGGTTTCGGGCGCAAGCGCGAAATGATGACCGCAAGCCTGCGGCCCACGCTATGCCTGGATCGCCCGCCGCTGTGGCGGGGCGTGCCGGTGCTGGTGGTTGGCGGCGGCCTGGCCGGAGCGGGCATGGCGCAGGCGCTGGCGCTGCGCGGGCACGAGGTCACTGTGTGCGACCCGGCGTTCGCGGCCGGCCCGGGCGCCAGCCACCGGGGGCATGTCGCGGCCGCCCTGACCCCGCTGATTTCCCGCGACGATGATCCGCGCGCCAGGCTCTCGCGCGCCGGTGCGGCGCGCGCGCTGCAGCGTTGGCAGGGCTTGCCGCAAGAAGCCCGCCCCCTGCGCTGCGGAACCTTTGAACCTTGTGCCGACGCTGCCCATGCGGAAACGCGCCGTTCGTCCCTGGCACGTCTGGATTTCCCCAGGGATTGGGTCGAATGGCTGGACGCGCCCGAGGCCTCGCGGCGCAGCGGCGTGGCGCTGCCGCGAGGCGGCGTGTTTTTTCACGATGGGCAATTGCTGCGTCCGCCGCTGCTGATCGAGGCCTTGCTCGGCCATGCCGCGGTACGGCGCCTGCCGGTCGCCGTGAGCCGCCTGGAACCCATGCCTGGCGGAGGCTGGCTGGCAAGGGATCAGGCGGGGCGGGAGCTGGCTCGGGCTCCCGTGGCCGTTCTGGCCAACGCCATGGGTGTTCCGGCGCTATTGGGGCACCTGCCCGAGGCGCAGCCGCTGCTGCGGCCGCGCGCCATGCACGCCGTGGCCGGGCAGTTGGACTACTACGCCTTGCCGGCGGGGCTGGCGCCGCGGGTGATCCTGGCCGGCAACGGATATTGCCTGCCGGCGGTCGAGGGGATCAACGTGGCCGGCAGCACCTATGTGCCGAACGCCACTTCCTGCGCCACTAGTGCCGAGGGCAGTCGCGAGATACGGGACAAGCTTGGCGCCCTGCTGCACGTGCCTGGCGAAGAGCTGGCCGGCCTGCGACATCCGGCGGCGGCCTGGGGAGGATGGCGGGCGGTGGCGGCGGGGCGCATGCCCTTGATTGGCCCTGTGGCGGCCTTGCCCGGGCTCTGGCTGGCCTGCGCGTACGGGTCTCGGGGGCTGACCTGGTCGGCCCTGGCCGGCGATGTCGTGGCGGCCAGCCTGGACGGCGAGCCGGTACCGGTGGAGCGGGAACTGCTGCGAGCCGTTGCCGTTTGCTGAAATGGATTTGCCGGGGCGGGGCTTGCTGAACCGCGCGAACCAGGCCCGTCGTCGGGGTTTTCACCGCATCCGATGGGGCCGGCTGCAATCCGTTCCGTCCCGCATGGCGAAGCGCGATTTTATTTTATAGCGTAAATCCGTCAAAATAGCACTTTTTGATGCGCCAGGGGCTGGAGCCCGAGGATTGCACTGTGCCGCCCAAGTCCAACCTTGCTCATGTAATGCCGCTTACTTCCTTGAAATTCCTTACCGCGAAAGCGAATCGCGCCGATTTCGTCGTGGACGACCTGCAGCTGCAGATCGAGGCGCATGCGCCCGGGGTGTATCGCCTGCGCTGCGGCGCCGGCACCACCCTGGAAGAGCGGCCCGCGGGCAAGGGGCGGGCGCCGGCCGCCGAAATGCTGCTTGCCCGGCCCGAGGCCGTGGGCGAGCTGGCAGTCAGCTCCATCGTGCACGAGGGCGGACAGGGCTGGCGGCTGGAACAGGGCGATGTCGCGTTGCAGATATCCTCGTCGCCGATGCAGTTCGCCCTTTACAAGGGCGAACACTGTGTGCTTCGCAGCGAGGCCGAGGCCACGCTGGCGCGCGAGGCCGAAGGCGATGCCTGCGTGTGGCAGCTAAGCCTGGAACTGGACTGCGACGAAGCGCTGTGCGGGCTGGGCGAGACCGCGG
This sequence comes from Candidimonas nitroreducens, assembly GCF_002209565.1. Lineage (GTDB taxonomy): Bacteria > Pseudomonadota > Gammaproteobacteria > Burkholderiales > Burkholderiaceae_B > Candidimonas > Candidimonas nitroreducens. The sequence goes on along the minus strand of NZ_NJIH01000006.1, from coordinate 395,078 downwards.
GCGACCTGGATCGCCGCGGCCAGTACCTGGTGTCGGATCTACCCGAGATGCGCGTGCTGCCGCTGGCCTGGAGCCCGCGCGGCTGGGGCCTGTATGTGAATGCCGTAGGGCGTGTCGAGCACGACCTGGCTCATGAGCATCCCGATTACTACTCGGTCTGCGTCCATGACCGGGTGTTCGATGTGTTCTTGTTCGTCGGCGAACCCACCGAGATATTCAACCAGTATTCGGCGCTTACCGGCCGTGCCGGGCAGCCCGGCCTGTGGCCCATGGGTGTGTGGCTCGAGCAGGGGCCGCAGCAGTCGCTCGAAGAGCTGGGCAAGACTGCCGGGCAATTCCGCGCCGAAGGCTGGGCGCTGGATGCCGTCAGGCTGGCCGCGCCGGCGCTTTGCGGCTTCCAGGCGGACAAGCCCGTTTACGAATGGGATGCGCATCGGGTCGCCGACCCGCGCGCGCTGGTCTCGGGCCTGCAGGCTCTCAATCTGCAACTGGCTGCGCCCACTTTCCCGGGGGTGCTGGCCGACACGCTGCTGTTCCAGGAATGGGAAGACCGCGGCTGGCTGCTGATCGAAGATGCCAGCGGCGAAGCCCATCGCTGTGCGGGCAATGAATATAGCGGCGGCAAGCCCTTCGGCCTGCTCGATCTGACCCACAAAGACGTCTACAAGCTGTGGTCGGAACGCCAGCGGCAATGGGTCGATGAAGGCCTGGGCGCCCCGGTGTGCGACGCCCAGTACGACATTCCCGACGGCATCACGGCCCGCAGCGGCGAGGCCGGCGCCGCGCTGCGTACGCTTTATCCGTTGCTGGCGCGCCGCGCCCTGTTCGATGCGGTGGCCGGCCACAAGACTCCGCAGGAAGGCGTCATCTTCAGCAACGACCTGTTTCCGTCGGTGCAGCGCTTCCCGTGGCAGTCCGGGCCGCGTGTCACGAACGACTGGGCCGGCCTCGAACACACGCTGCGCACGGCGTTGTCGCTGGGCGCCAGCGGCGTTCCCGTACAACTGCATGGCCTGGGTTCGGCGCATCATGCCACTGCCGGCATGACGCCGGAACTGTATGTGCGCTGGCTTGCCATGAACGTGTTCTCGGCCAATTTCGCCTTCCAGGGCGCGCCGGGGCTGCTGCCGGGCGATTTCGACGACGCCACGCGCGAGCTGGTGCGGCATTGGCTGCAGTGGCGCTACCGCCTCGTGCCGTACGTGCTGGGCATCGTCGAAGATGCCGTGCGCACCGGCCTGCCGGTGCAGCGCTCCATGGCGCTGTCCTTCCCCGGCGACCCCTTGGCGCACGCCTGGGACACCCAGTATCTGCTGGGGCCGGCGCTGCTGGTCGCCCCGGTGCTGCAGCCGGGCAACGAGGTCAAGGTCTATCTGCCGCGCGGCGATGCGTGGTGGGACTTGAACACCGGCTGGCGCTACGAGGGCGGCACCACCTGGACGGTCGAGGCCGGCCTGGACACCCTGCCGATATTCGGCCGCGAAGGCCACATGCTGTGCCTGGGCCCCACGGCGCAGCACACCGGCGAGTTCAATTCCGCCCGCATCCTGGACGAGGTCTGGATGTTCGGCATGCCCGAGCACAGCCCGGTGGTCATGCGCAACAAGATACGCGTCATGCAGATGCAGGGTTCCAGCTACATCAAGGGCCTGGAAGGCCTGCGGATCCTGCCCTCCGAAGGGCTGGAGGTCAAGCGCCGCGGTGCCGAGGTGCGCATTTCGCGGGCCCGCTAGGCGCGGCGCCGGCGCCCTGTGGCCCATGTGTGCTCTCAGGCATCCGCGGGCCGTTCGATGCCTATGACCAGCCCCGGATCGAACAGGGCGTTCTCGTTCACGCCGTCGCGGGCATAGCCGCGCGGGTTGCACACCACCCGCGTGCCGCGCACCCGGTAATCGAAGCTGTCGTGGGTGTGGCCGTGTATCCACAGGGCCACGCGATCCGCGTCCATGAGATTGCTCAGGTCGGACACGAAACAGGTATTCAGCGGCGACTGTGCGTAACGGGGGTGGACGCTGCCCGGCGCGGGCGCGTGATGAGTGATCACCACGGTCGGCTGCCCCGTGCCCCGCTCCAGCTGTTGCGCCAGCCAGTCGCGCGATCGTTGGAACAGTTGTTCTGCATCGCCTGGCGTGAACAGGCGTTGGGCATCGCCGCCGCAGCGGATGCGGCTGAAGTCGCGCAGCATCGTCAGCGCCTCGCGGTGCGCCCGCTCGCGCACCTGCGCGCCGTACAGCATGAAGTCGGTCCACAGCGTGGCGCCCAGGAAGCGCACCCCGCCGAGTACCAGCGCTTCATTTTCCAGCACGTGTATAGGCGTGCCGCGGCACAGGTCTTTCAGTTCCTGCTGCGTGCCGCTGATCGACCCGCCGTAGTATTCGTGGTTGCCGGTGACATAGATTACTGGCCGGCCCAGGCCCAGGGCCCACTGCACGGCCTGCTGCGGGCGGGCTATGTCGCCGGCCAGCACCACCACGTCGGCGCCGGTCTGCGGTAGTTGCAGGCCGGATACGCTCAGGTGCAGGTCGGAAACGATGTGCAGGCGCAAGGCGCTAGGGTGGGGCATGGGCGGGCCTACTCGGTGCGGGTCGGAAATGGTCGCGGCGCGGCTCGTCCATATTACCGCCTTGTGGCCAACTGAAATCAATGCTGGGCGTTAGAATGTTTGTTTCCGTGCCATCCCTGTCTTGCAGCATCGCCAGGCCGCCCGCACAGGGCACGGGCTTCCTACCTTGAACCCTGGGGGTGCGCGGCGCCGCGCCCCGGAGCACTCGATGAACGGTACCATCAATTCGGCAACCGCCAACTGGAATCTGGATGCCATCGTTTCGGATCTGCGCAAGGCGCGCCAGCAGTGGCGCGAGCCGCGCGGGCGCCTGAACCGCCATCCGGGAGGACGCGAATTCCCTTCGCAGGAAAGCCTGCGCGAAATCATCAAGAGCCTGTCGGGCGCGATGTTTCCCATGCGCCTGGGGCCCATAGACCTGCGTGAAGAGGTCGAAGATTTTTACGTCGGGCAGACAGTGGGCACGGCGCTCGACGCGCTGCTGCACCAGGTCTGCCTGGAACTGCGCTACCGGCATCGCGCAGAGCCCCTGCCGGCTGCCGAAGTCGAGCGCCAGGCGGTGGAAATCGTGCGCCAGTTCGGCGCGAAACTGCCGTCGGTGCGCCAGGTACTGGATCTGGACGTGACCGCAGCCTACCAGGGCGACCCGGCCGCGCGCAGCGTCGACGAGGTGCTGCTGTGCTACCCCGGCGTGATCGCGGTGCTGTACCATCGCCTGGCCCACGAGCTGTACGCGCTGGGCCTGCCGCTGCTGGCACGCATGGTGGCCGAGATTGCCCATGCCGACACCGGCATCGACATCCACCCGGGCGCCACCATCGGGCGCAGCTTCTTCATCGACCACGGCACCGGCGTGGTGGTCGGCGAAACTGCCATCATCGGCGACCGGGTGCGCCTCTACCAGATGGTGACGCTGGGCGCCAAACGCTTCCCGCCGGGCGAGAACGGCGAGCTCAAGAAGGGCCTGCCGCGCCACCCGATCCTGGAAGACGACGTGGTGGTGTATGCAGGGGCCACCATCCTGGGCCGCATCACCATCGGGCGCGGCTCTACCATCGGCGGCAATGTCTGGCTCACGCACGACGTGCCGCCGGACAGCAACATCACCCAGGCCGGCGCGGTGGACGTCGAAGTGCCCAACTGCGGGCTGGGCGGATAGCGTGCCGCACCCGGCGACAAGCAAGGCGCCGCTGGCGCGTCGGGTAGGCACGGAGCTTTCGACATGCCCAGGGCTGCATGGCATGTTCGCGGCATGCCGCAGCCTGCGCGTGCCCGCCTCGCTTGCGGTTTCTTCAGTTTCTTCAGTTTCTTCGGTTTCCAGTCGGGGAGCCTGCGCAAGTGGCTGAGCTCTCCGACCTGAAAGCTTTTGTCGATAAGTACGAAAAATTGTTCGCGCTGACCGGCGCGGGCTGCAGCACCGATTCCGGCATTCCCGATTATCGCGATGCCGGCGGATTGTGGAAGCGTCCGCCGCCGATGGATTTCCGCTCCTTCATGGACTACCCCTTGCGCCGCGCACGCTACTGGGCGCGCAGCATGGTGGGGTGGCGCCGCTTCAGCGCGGCGCGGCCCAATGCGGCGCACTTCGGCCTGGCCGAACTGGAGCGGCGCGGGCGCGTGGCGCTGCTGGCCACGCAGAACGTCGATGGGCTGCACCAGGCCGCCGGCAGCCTGCATGTCATCGATCTGCACGGCAGGCTGGATCGGGTGCGCTGCATGGAATGCGGCCTGTTGCGGCCGCGCGGCGAGCTGCAGCGCGAACTTGAAGACCTCAACCCGCAATGGTGCAACCTCGAGGCCGCCGACGCGCCCGACGGCGACGCCGAACTCGAAGGCCTGGATTTTTCCAGTTACGCCGTGCCGCCGTGCCCGCGCTGCGGCGGCATCGTGAAGCCCGATGTGGTGTTCTTCGGCGAGAACGTGCCGCGCACACGTGTCGAGGCCACCCTGGCGGGCCTGCGGCAGGCCGACGCGGTGCTGGTGGTCGGCTCGTCGTTGATGGTGTATTCGGGCTACCGCTACATCAAGGCCGCGGCGCAGGACGGGCTGCCCATCGCGGCTCTCAATCTCGGCCGCACGCGTGCCGATGGCTTGCTTTCCTTGAAGGTGGAGCAGCCTTGCGCGGCGGCGCTTGCATGGCTTACGGCTTCCGGCGCTGTGCCGCCGGACGCGGCCGCAGCGTCCGATGCCGCGGCCCTGAGCCGTTCTTGACCGCTGGCTGCAGAGGCTTGTTCTTGCAGCGTTTTTTCGCAATGTTCGCGGACTATCCCAAGGCTTGTCCACAGAAGCTGGGGACAACTGCGTATCGGCGTTATGGCTGCGGATCGTGCGACCAGTGCTCCAGCCGTTGTTGCCGGCCACCGTCGGTGGTGTATTTCAGCGCGTCCGCGAAGACCAGTATTTCGCTGCCCGCCTGCAGGGTGTGTACGGTCGCGCCGGGCTCCGTCTCGAGCTTGCCGCTTACGCGATGGTCGGTGGCAAGCCGGCAGCCGCGCAAATTGCCATCGTTCCACAGCGTAGCGGCGCCCCGCGCGCAAGGCCAGCCCTGCACCGGCTGATTCTCCGTCAGCCGAACCAGCCAGTATGTTTGCTCGTATTCGGCGCGCAGCATATGTCCGTACAGTTTTGTTCCGCGCCATGTCATGCCGCTGGCGGGAAGCTGGATCTCGTCCATGCTTTCCTGTGTGACACGAGTACGATCTTCGGGGGCATTGAGATACAGGTAGACGGTGGTGCCGGCAGGCAATTCGAGCTCGCCGAATTTTTGTGCGGCGGCCAGATGCCAGACCGGACGCCGGGATTTGAATTCTTGCTGTTCGTGGGCATCCATCAAGGGGCGCACCGGCAGCGCCACGATCGCCGCCGCCAGCGCCGGCATGCACGCCAGCGAGTCAGAGGCCGACGGATCCATGATGTCGCAGCCGCCGCACCCGGCAAGCAGCATTGCTGCCAGCCCAGGCGCCATGAGTCTGGATAATTGCGCAAGCCGCCTCATGCGCCTTTCACCCGGGGAATTGATAAGACTGGCATTATAGGTTGCTCCGTATTGGCGAACAGCAGCAGCGTGGCCAGCGCGGCTCATGGGCGTAGGGGCCATCGGGTAGGCGGAAAGCCTCTTTGAACATTGGGCTGCAAAGCAAAAAGCCCACCGGGCAGGTGGGCTGGATGCTTGATTTCGCTGGCGGTTTTTGGTGGGTCGTGCGCGACTCGAACGCGCGACCATCGGATTAAAAGTCCGGTGCTCTACCAACTGAGCTAACGACCCGTATGGACGAAAACAACCGGCGAAAGAGCGAAATTATGCGCAATCGGGCCCGGGCTGTCAAATTGAAGCGGGGGCGTGCGCGCAGCACCATTGCTGTCGCAGCGCCCCGGTGCTCTGGCTCGTCAGCGCGATACGCGCAGGGTGCGGGTCGCGCTCAGGCGCTTGTTGCCATCGGTCAGGCGTATGGTTACCTGGCGGGCGCTGAAGCCGTCGGGCAACTGCACGCTGCCGCGCACGAACACGTATTGCTGCAGGCTGGTGTCGCCGATGGGCAGAGTGATATTGGCGTGTTTGCCGCTGGTGTAATTGCCGGCGACGACCAGTTCCAGGGTGCCCTGGTAGGTGGCGATCTTTTTTGCCGGATCTTGCATGATGAGGATCTGATAGTCCAGATTGCCGGCATTGTTCTCGAAGGCGGCCGAGCGTATGCCCGGCGACGTGCCGCGCGGGCCGGGCGGCATGGCATTGACGAACAGCTGCAGGTCGCTGGCGGTCTTGGCCACTTGGGCCTGGGCCTGCTGCACCTGGGTCGTCAGGCTGCCGATCTTGCTGCGGGCGGCGCTCAGGTCGCGCGTGGCCTGGTTCAGTTGCGACTGCAGGCGCTGCTTGTCCAGGTTGCTGTTGTTCAGGTCGTTGTGCAGCTGTTCGGACTGCTCTACCGTAAGCCGTGGCGGCCCGTAGTTCTTCTGCAGGAACAGCAGGCCTCCGGCGCCTAGCACGACGCCCGTCAGCAGCAGTACCAGCCAGCGCGGCACACGGCGCGTGCGGCGCGTGCTGCCGTAGGCGGTGGGTTTGAAGGCGGGGCGCTTGGAGGAACCAAAACCGGGCATTGTAGAGATATCCTGTATGGCTTGCGGCATGCCCTTCCGGCGGACAGGGGGAGCCGAAAAAATTTTTAAAGCTTAGTCTGGAATTTGATGCGCAAGCGGTGACAGATGGTTTTGCTTGCGTTTTTCCGGATTTTGATACATCCGGGCCGCGGCGGCGACCCCGTCAGTGTAGCGTTGCTGGCTTGTGATATCCACCCTGGTGGGGCAGGGGCGCCATGCTTGCTTGCGGGCTCGCTGCCCGAAGCGGCCGGTCGCGCGGCTTGGCCCGGAGCCCATATGCTTGCCGGTATGGCGCTTTTTGCCGTGTCAACAGGCCTTGGGGCTTGCTGCCGCGCTCGCGGTTCCGGCGCGCGCGCCCAGCAGGCAGTCTATTTCGCGTAGCCGCTGCGGCGTGCCGACGTCGATCCAGGTGCCCTCGTATACCCGGCCCGCCACCTGCCCGGCCCGCATGGCCTGGCGCAGCAGCGGGGCGAGCGGTGCCGGCCGGTCTTTTTCCAGGCCGGAAAAGAGCGCCGGATGATAAACGCCGATGCCGGAATAGGTATACCGCCGCGTGTCGGATCCGCTGGCGGCCGCCGCACCGCGCGCAGTTCGGGCGCCGGGATGCGCATCGGCCGCCGTATGCGAGCCGGCGCCGCCCATGTCGGCAGCGCCGGCGTCCCGACTGGCGGCGGCTTGCGGCGTGTCTGTGGCGGGGTCGCGCAGCATGCCGTCGGCCTGCAGCTCGAAGTCGCCCCCCGGATGGTGGGGCGGATTGGGCACCAGCAGCAGCCAGGCCTGCAGGCCTGCCGCGGCCAGTTCGGTTTGCCGGCCCAAGGCTTCGGCCGGATCCCACTCGCACCAGATATCGCCGTTGACGACCAGAAAGGGCTCGCCGCGGAAGAATTCCAGGGCTTGGGCGATGCCCCCGGCAGTCTCCAGGGCCTGCCTTTCCGCGGAATACGAGATACTAGCCCCGTAGCGCCGGCCGTCGCCCAGGCGTTCTTCGATAAGCCGACCGAGCCAGGCATGGTTGATGATGATCTCGCGTATGCCGGCGCGCACCAGGCGTTCGATGTGCCAGACGATCAGGGGCTTGCCTGCCGCCGACAGCAACGGCTTGGGCAGGGTGTCAGTCAGGGGCCGCATGCGCTCGCCCCGGCCGGCGGCGAGAATCATGGCGCGCATCAGAAGGTGTATCCGCTGGTGACCTGGCGGTCATCGATGCGGTCGAGCAGGCGCAGCAGGGGGAAGAAGACGCTGTAGCGCGAGGCGACCTGGCGCACGTAGGCGTTGACGCGAGCCATGTGCTGCAGATAGTGGCGCTTGCCGTCGCGGTAGGCCAGGCGGGCGAAGACGCCGAGTATGCGCAGGTTGCGCTGCAGGCTCATCCATTCGTAGGCGCGGTGGAAGTCGGCGAAGTCGGCGGCAATGCCGATGCCGGCGGCGCGTGCGGCTTCCCAGTAGCGGATCGCCCAGTCGAGCTGCTGCGGTTCTTCCCAGGTGGTGCGCGCGTCCATGACCAGCGAGGCGAGGTCGTAGGTGAGCGGGCCGGCCAGGGCGTCCTGGAAGTCGATGATGCCGGGGTTGGCGCCGTGGCGCGGCGTCTCGCACAGCATCAGGTTGGGCGAATGGAAGTCGCGGTGCACCAGCACGGTGGGCTGGCGGACATTGTCGGCGATCAGCGCGGCAAAGGCTTGTTGCAGGATATCCTGGTCTTGCGGGCCGAGTTCGGCGCCGCAGTGCCTGGTCGCATACCATTCGGGGAAAATGGCCAGTTCCTGGGCCAGGCGCTGCGGATCGTAGGAGGGCAGGCCGGTGGTGGCCGCCCGCTGCATACTGACGAGCGCGGCCAGGGCCTGCCGATACAGCGCCTGCAGGCGCGCGTCGTCCAGGCCTTCCTGGATGGCTTGGTAATATGTTTTTTCACCTAAGTCGGACAGCAACAGCAGGCCCAGCCGCAGATCTTGCGCTAAGATGTTGGGCACATTCAGGCCGGCGTCCCGCAGCAGGCCGTCCACGTGCAGGAAGGGGCGGCAGTCTTCGTGTTCGGGCGGCGCATCCATGACGATGGCCGTGCGGCCGTCCTGGCCGTGGACGCGGAAGTAGCGGCGAAAGCTCGCGTCGCTGGAGGCCGGCGCAAGGCTGTCGGCGTCCAGGCCGTGGGCCGGGGCGACCTGCCTCAGCCAGTTCTGTACGGCGGCAAGCCGCGGGTCGGGACTGGAATTCAAAGTTACTCCATGAAAATGCGCCCTGCGGGAGGCGGCAGCCGGCCCGGCCGCCTCGGAGCTTCCCTGGGCTGCGTTGTTCTCTATAATACCGGGTCGCCGAGCGTTGCGGGCGGTGCCGGGGCCGCGGCAGGTGTCGGTTCATTCTTGGAGACGTAAGGCTCGTGCGTTGGGTTTGGTGGATGCTATTTGTGGCCCTGGCGGCCCTGCCGGCGGCGCGGGCCGAACCGCCCGCGGCCGGGGGCAGCCAGGCCGCCACGCTGCCCGGGCTGGCCGTCTCGCCCAATCTGCAGCTGCACACGAAACTGAACGAAGACCAGATGTCGGTGTTCCTGGTGGGCGACAAGGTCGAGTCCGACCCGGACGGCAAGGTTACGCTGAGCGGCGCGGCCGAGGTGCGCCGCATCGATTCCGTGGTCAAGGGCGACCGCATCGACTATCAGCGCAACACCGGCCAGGTGCACGTGGTCGGGCATGGCCTGATCATGCGCGATGCCAGCATCGTCACGGGCCCCGAGCTGGACTACAACGTCAACAGCAGCACGGGGCAGGTGAATGACCCGAACTTCTGGCTGGGGGCCAACGGCGGCTCGGGCAGCGCAGAGCGCGCCGACATCCTGAGCCGCAGCAAGATGCGCCTGAACCAGGCCGTCTACACCGGCTGCCCGTGCCCCGATCCGTCCTGGTACATAGAGTCTTCCAAGGTCGACCTGGATTTCGACGCCAACGAGGGCGTGGCGCACAACGGCGTGCTGTACTTCAAGAGCGTGCCCATACTTGCGTCCCCCTATTTGACCTTTCCCATCAAGAAAGAGCGCAAATCGGGCTTTTTGCTGCCGACCTACGGCACCACCAGCAATAGCGGCCTGCAATTCTCGCTGCCTTATTACTTCAATCTTGCGCCGAACTACGACGCGACGCTGATTCCCAAGTACATGAGCAAGCGCGGCCTGGAAATGGGTGGTGAATTCCGCTACCTGGGCGACAGCTACAACGGTTCGCTGAGCGGCGCCTATTTGCCCAAGGATCAGGACACCGGCAATCCGCGCTGGATGTACATCGCCAAGCACAGCCAGAACCTGGGCGGCGGCTTCAGCGCCATGTACGATCTGCGCCGCGTGTCGGACGACAATTACTTCCGCGATTTCACTTCTTTCGGCCTGAACGACGCCATTACCAATACGGTGCCCAGTGTCGCGCAAGTAAACTGGAGCGGCCTGAAGTACTGGAGCGCCTACCTGCAGACCTACACCTACCAGACCTTGCAGGACTCCACCGCCAGCTACACCCTGCCGCCTTACGACAAGCTGCCGGAACTGCACGTGCGAGGCGCGCGCTACGGCTGGGGCGGCTTCGACGTGCAGTCGGACAATTACGTGACGAAGTTCCGTTCGCCCGTGTACTCGGGCGATATTGCCGCCTTCGGCAGCGCCTACTACAACGGCCGCCAGATCTACGGCAATCATGTGGTGCCGGACGGCACGCGCTTCACGTCGTACACCACGCTGTCTTATCCCATCGTGCACGCGGGCTGGTACCTGACGCCCAAGGTCGGCCTGCACATGAGCCAGTACAACACCGACTGGTACGGTCTGGCCAACTACCCGCGCACCCAGTCGCGGATCTTGCCGATCATGTCCCTGGACGCCGGCATGACCTTCGAGCGCAATACCAGCCTGTTCGGCCACGACTCGATCCAGACGCTGGAGCCGCGCATCTATTATCTGCGCATTCCGTATCGCGACCAGTCGCAGCTGCCCGTCTTCGACACCGCGCTGGCCTCTTTCAATTTCTCGCAGGCTTTCAGCGAGAACCTGTACAGCGGAGGCTGGGATCGCATCGCCAACGCCAATCAGATCACCCTGGGGCTGACTTCGCGCTGGCTGGACGAGAAAACCGGCTTCGAACGCTTGACCCTGCAGGCGGCGCAGCGCATCTATTTCGAGGATCAGCAGGTTACGCTGCCCGGCGAAGCCCCGCGCACCAACACCAAGTCCGATTTCCTGGTGGGCGCCGGCGCCGCGCTGACCGATACCCTGAGCACGCGCTTCGACGCGCAGTTCAGCCCCTACTCCAGAGAGCGCGATGAAATGTCGGCGGGCTTCAGGTGGCAGCCCAAGCGGCTGGCGATCCTGTCGGCTTCGTATCGCTATCAGCGCTACCCGGCGACGGTAAGCAATCCCGACATTGTCTACAACAATGTCGACTACAGCAGCCCCGAGCGTTTCACCCTGTCGGGCCAGTGGCCCATCACTAGTAAAATCTATGGGCTGGGGCGCTGGGACTATTCGCTGCAGGACAAGCGCACCACCCAGGCGGTGGTGGGTCTGGAATACAAGGGCGACTGCTGCTGGGCGGCGCGGGTGGTGTTCCAGCGCTACGCCGTGTCGGCCCAGGAGGCCAACACGGCCCTGTTCTTCCAGCTGGAGCTGTCCGGCCTGGGTTCGCTGGGCACCGACCCCATGAGCCTGCTGAGCAAGACCATCACCGGCTACGAGCCGATTACGACGCCCACCCCACCAAAAACTACCTTCGAGAGGTATGAATAATGCATAGTCCGGATACGAAGCGCTGGCTCGCGGCGCTATGGGTACCGGTGCTCGGGGCGCTGGCTTGCGGCCCTGCGCAGGCTGCGCGCAAGCCGGCCGCGCATCATGCGCCGGCGCCAGCCAAGTCCGCGCAACAGGCTCCGCAGTCGGAACAATTCGTCGATGGCATCGCGGCGGTGGTGAACAAGCACGTGATCACCTTGGGCCAGGTCGACGTGCAGGTAAAGATAGTCGCCGCGCAGCTCAAGGCGGAGAAGATCGCCGTGCCCGACTATAAGACCTTGCAGCACCAGGTGCTGCAACGCATGATCACCGATGAGCTGTTGCGCCAGGAAGCCCGCACGCTGGGCATCGCGGCAACCGATGCCGACCTGCAGGCGGCCGTCGAGACGGTGGCCAAGCGCAACCACATCAGCGTCGAGCGCCTGCAGCAGGAAGTGCCCAAGACCGGCGTTCCCTGGGATCAGTACTTGCTGACTCTGCGCCAGGAAATCCTGACCGACAAATTGCGGCAGCGCGAGGTCGACACGAAAATCGTCGTGTCGGATGCCGACGTCGATTCCTATTTGCAGAATCAGGGCAATCAGCCCGCCCAGCCGAGCCAGCCTGCGGCGCCCGCCGCCGCGCCGGCTCAGCCCCGGCCCGCTCCGCCGCCGCCCGCGCAAAGCGGGCCGCGCGTGCTCGGCCTGGCCGAAATACTGGTGGCGGTGCCGGAAGGGGCGTCGACCGAGCGAGTCGCGGAACTGCGCCGCAAGGCCGAGTCCGTGCTCGCCAAGCTGCGCTCCGGCGCCGATTTCGCCAGCGTCGCGGCGGCTTCGTCCGACGATGCCCAGGCCATGCATGGCGGGGTATTGGGCGTGCGGCCGGTGGGCGGCTGGCCGGATCTGTTCATCAATGCGACCAAGGGGCTGCAGGTCGGCCAGATCAGCGGCATCATCCAGAGCGGCAACGGCTTTCACATACTGAAGGTGCTGACGCGCGGCCCCACCGGGCAGCGGCCGGCGCCGGCCGCGGCTCCCGCGGCGCCCGAGCCTGCCGCGGGCCTGGGCCCGACGCAGCCGCAGGCCATGCCGCAGGGGCCCATGATGGTGACCCAGACGCATGCGCGCCATATCCTCATCAAGGTCACCAAGGTGATGTCCGACTCCCAGGCGCAGGCCTTGCTGGAACGCCTGCGCCAGCGCATCGAAAGCGGCGAGAAATTCGCCGATCTGGCACGGCTGTATTCGCAGGACGCCACCGCGCCTCAAGGCGGCGATCTGGGCTGGCTCAGCCCGGGCGAAACCGTGCCGGCCTTCGAACAAGCCATGAACGCCTTGCAGCCGGGCCAGGTCAGCCAGCCGGTGCGCTCGCCCTTCGGCTGGCATCTGATCGAGGTCGAGGGCCGCCGCACCAAAGACATGTCCCAGGAATACAAGCGCATCCGGGCGCGCCAGATCCTGTTCCAGCGCCGCGAAGAACCCGCGTACGAAGCATGGCTCAGCCAACTGCGCGGCAAGGCCTATATCGACAACAGGCTCGATCCGGAATCGAGCCGGCGCCCCGGCTGAGCGCGGCGTGTCCGGGCACCAGGCGCGCAAGCGCTTCGGCCAGCATTTCCTGGTCGATGAGGCGGTGGTCGAATCCATCGTGCGGGCCATCGCCCCGCGTCCGGGCGACGCCATGGTCGAGATCGGCCCGGGCCTGTCGGCGCTCACGCGCCCGCTGCTGCAGGCCCTGCCGTACCTGACCGTGGTGGAAATCGATCGCGACCTGGGCGAGCGGCTGCGGCGCGAATACCCCGAAGAACGCCTGCGGGTGGTGCAGGCCGACGCCTTGCAAGTGGATTTCGCCGCGCTGGGCGAGGGCCTGCGCATCGTCGGCAATCTGCCCTACAACATCTCCAGCCCGCTGCTGTTCCATTTGTCGCTGTTCGCCGATGTGGTGCGCGACCAGCATTTCATGCTGCAGAAAGAGGTCGTGGATCGCATGGTCGCGTTGCCCGGTTCCGGCGACTACGGGCGCCTGTCGGTAATGCTGCAGTCGCGCTACGCCATGTTCAAGCTGTTCGACGTGCCGCCCGAGGCCTTCGACCCGCCGCCGCGCGTGCAGTCTTCTGTGGTGCGCATGAAGCCCCTGGGTTCGTCGCGCCCGCAGCCGTCCAGCCAGGCGGCCTTCGAGAGCGTCGTGGCCAAGGCCTTCGCGCAGCGCCGCAAGATGCTGCGCCGCGCGCTGGGCGACTGGGCCAAGGGCCTGGACTGGGACGCCCTGGGCATCCCCGACACCGCCCGCGCCGAGGAATTGTCGGTGGCGCAATTCATTGCGCTGGCCGATCAGTTATATGCCGATGGGGTGCTGCGGGGCTGATATTGTTTTCTTTAGCCGCCGGGGCTGCCCCGGCGCCTCAAGAAATAATCATCGCCTTCAATATACGGAATCCTTTGGTCGCTGGGTGGAATTCTTGAGCTGCTGTGTGTAGTTCTTAATCCGCTGAGGCTGCCCTGCGGAGTTCCGATGCTCGCCCAAACTCGGGCTGCGCTTCGGACTCCTCCGGGGTTCTCAGCTCACGCTGCGGCATGTGACGGGTTTAATCCGTTTCTAAACAGAGTTCGGTTTAGAAACGGGACAACAACCGTTTTGGTTTAGAAATAGGATAACAACCGTCCAGGATGCCTGGCTGCGAGCCGGGGACCCCGGAGGAGTCCGAAGCGCAGGCGAGTCTGCCGAGCATCGGAACTCCGCAGGGCAGCCCTGGCGTCTCAAGAACACAAAATGAACACCAAATCACTGCCAAGTAAACACGACACGCACGCTGCCTCGATCACACCTGCAAGGCTGCATCAGCCGAAGAACCAATAGCTGACTGCAATCGACGCCAGCACCCCCGCCACATCGGCCAGCACCGCGCAACCCACCGCATGCCGCGCCCGTTGTATCCCCACCGCGCCGAAATACACCGCCAGTACGTAGAACGTGGTCTCGGTGCTGCCCTGCACCGTCGCTGCCAGCAGCGCCGGGAAGCTGTCCACACCGTAATGCTGCATCGTTTCGATCAGCATCGCCCGCGCCGCGCTGCCCGAGAACGGCTTAACCAGCGCCGTGGGCAGCGCGTCCACGAAGCGCGTGTCGAACCCCCCCGCATGCACTGCCCAGCGTATCAGGTCGAGCGCCGCATCCAGCGCCCCCGAGGCGCGCAGCACGCCTACCGCGCACAGCATCGCCACCAGGTACGGCAGCAAATCCCGCGAAATGGCGAAGCCCTGCTTGGCCCCTTCGACAAAGGCGTCGTACAGCGGCACCTTGCGGCGCGCGCCCGCCAGCAGGAACAGCATGATGATGCCGAACATCGTCAGATTGCCCAGCAGCGATGACAGTGCCTCGACCGCTTGCGCCGACAGCGTGTAGAGCAGGCCCATGAAGCTGCCCAGCCCCAGCACCAGCGCGCCCAGCCACGCCAGCACCACCGGGTCGCGCAGCCGCAGCCGCTGCATGAAAGCCACCGCCAGCAGGCCGGCCAGCGACGAGGCCGAGGTGGCCAGCAGTATGGGCAGGAACACCAGCGTGGGGTCGGCCGCGCCCTGTTGCGCGCGGTACATGAAGATCGTTACGGGCAGCAGCGTGAGCGAGGACGAGTTCAGCACCAAAAACAATATCTGCGCGTTGGTCGCGGTATCGGGCGTGGGGTTGAGCGTCTGCAGTTCGCGCATGGCGCGCAGGCCTATGGGCGTGGCGGCGTTGTCCAGGCCCAGCGCATTGGCGGCGAAGTTCAGGGTGATCAGCCCCAGCGCGGGGTGGCCGCGCGGTACCTCGGGCATCAGGCGCGCGAACAGCGGCGCCAGCAGCCGCGCCAGGCGGTCTATCAGCCCCGCCAGTTCGGCGATGCGCAGGAAGCCCAGCCACAGCGTCAGCGTGCCGAACAGCAAAATCATCAGATCGACCGACAGCTTGGCCATGTCGAACAGGCTCAGCACCAGCCGCGAAAACACCTGGGGATCGTGCAGGAACAGCCAGTGGTACAGCCCCGATGCGCAGGCAAGCAGGAAAAATCCGAACCAGAGGGGGTTGAGCATGAGTCGAACCGGGCGTACGCCGTCTTGCGGGTAAAGCCAGATTGTCGCAGAGTCCGGCCCGTCGGGCACGCGGGCGCTTGGGTCGCGCAGGGCCGCGGCCCGGCCGGCGGATTGTTGCCCGGCACGCCCATGGGCGATAATGGATGGGCGAATTTGCACCGGATCCAATCGCCGGCTTGTCAGCGAGTTCGCGGCGAATCGCCGCGGGCCGCGCCGGCGGGTGCGCGCACACGAACCGGCCGGTGCCGGACAAAAAGGGGAATCATGGACTGGAGAGCCTGGCGCAAGCGCTGGATTACCGAACCCTTGTACCGCAAGGCCCGCGCGGCCATGCCCAGCCTGTCGCCCACCGAGCGCGAAGCCATCGACGCGGGCGACGTATGGTGGGATGCTGAACTGTTCTCCGGCCAGCCCGACTGGCAATCCCTGCTGGATGTCGCGCCCGCCCGGCTTGCCGAAGGCGAGCAGGCCTTTCTCGACGGCCCGGTGGCGCAATTGTGTGGCATGCTCGACGACTGGGCCATATCGTGGCGCGACTACGACCTGCCGCCGCAAGTATGGGAATTCCTCAAGCACAAGGGCTTCTTCGGCATGATCATCCCGCGCCAATACGGCGGCCTGGGTTTTTCTGCGTATGCCCATTCCGAAGTGGTGCGGCGCATTTCCCTGCGCTCGGTCACCGCCGCGGTCACGGTCATGGTGCCCAATTCCCTGGGGCCGGGCGAGCTGCTGCTGCAATTCGGCACGCAAGAGCAGCGCGACTACTGGCTGCCGCGCCTGGCGCGGGGGGAAGAAATCCCGTGCTTCGGCCTGACCAGCCCGGCCGCGGGCTCGGACGCCGCCTCCATGGTGGACACCGGCGTGGTGTGCCGCCGCGAGCTCGACGGCGTAGATACATTAGGAATACTGCTGAACTGGCGCAAGCGCTACATCACGCTCAGTCCGGTGGCTACGGTACTGGGCCTGGCCTTCAAGCTGTCCGACCCCGAGGGCTTGCTGGGCGGGCCCGCCGAGATCGGCATATCCGTCGCCTTGGTGCCCACGCACCTGCCCGGCGTGCGCATCGGCCGGCGCCACCTGCCGGCCATGCAGGCCTTCCAGAACGGCCCCAACGAAGGGCACGACGTCTTCGTGCCGCTGGACGCGCTCATAGGCGGGCCGGCCAAGGCCGGGCACGGCTGGCAGATGCTGATGAGCGCCCTGGCCGCGGGGCGCGGCATCTCTTTGCCGTCGCTGTCGGCGGCGGCATGCACCTTCGCCGCCCATACCTCGGGGGCTTACGCCAGGGTGCGCACGCAGTTCGGCATCCCGGTGGGCAAGTTCGAAGGCGTGCAGGAAAAACTCGGCCGCCTGGCGGGCAATGCCTATCTGGTAGAGGCCGCGCGCCGCCTGACCTGCGCCGGGCTGGACATGGGCCGCAAGCCCGCGGTCATCTCGGCCATCATGAAACTGCACGCCACCGAACGCATGCGCGAGTCGGTCGACGCGGCCATGGACGTGCACGCCGGCAAGGCGGTCATCGACGGGCCGCGCAATTATCTGGGCGGACTGTACCGTGCCGTGCCGGTGGCCATCACGGTCGAGGGCGCCAACATCCTGACCCGCAACCTGATCGTATTCGGGCAGGGCGCGATCCGCTCCCATCCCTATCTCATGCAGGAAATCTCGGCGCTCGCCGACAGCGACCAGGACGCCGGGCAGCGCGCCTTCGACGCCGTCATCTGGAACCATGCCGCGCACAGCGCCAGGAATCTCTTCAGGGCGCTGGGCCAGGCATGGACGGGCGGCCGCATCGCCCGCGCGCCGCGCGATGCGGGAGCGGCCGCGGGCCATTACCGGCGCCTGGCGCGCTACGCCTCGGCCTTTGCGCTGGTATCCGAAGCGGCGCTGTTCACGCTGGGCGGTTCGCTCAAGCGCAGGGAAATGTTGTCGGCCCGGCTCGGCGATGTGCTGGCCGAGCTGTACCTGCTGTCGGCCGTGCTCAAGCGCTGGCAGGACGAGGGCCGGCACGAGGCCGATCTGCCCCTGGTGCAGTGGTGCGTCGACAATGGCTGCGCCATCATCGAGCGGCGCCTGGATGCGGTGCTGCGCAATTTCCCGCTGCGCTGGCTGGCGCTGCTGTTGCGGGTCGTGGTGCTGCCGCCGATCGCCCGGGCCAAGCCGCCGCAGGATCGGAACACCGCCGCCTGCGCGCAAGCACTGCTGGAACCTTCCGAGACGCGCAACCGCCTGGTCGGCGGTGTGTGGGAAAGGCTCGAGGCCAAGAGCGTACAGACGCTGGAGCGTGCCTTCCGCTTGGCGGTGGAGTCGCAGCCGCTACGCGACCTGGTGCACCGCTCGGGTGTGCATGATTGGCACGAGGCTCACGCCAAGGGCGCCATCAACGACGAGCAGGCGCAATTGCTGCAGCAAGCCGAAGAGGCTACGGCGCAGGCGATCGAGGTCGATGATTTTGCTGCAGGGGCGTTTGCCCGATCGGAGGGCGATGCGCAAGAGTGATGACGGTGTTGGTTGTCGTACTTAAGCCGCGGGGCGGCCCCGGCGCCTCAAGAACCAATTGTCGTCGCAATACCACCATCGCCGCAATACATTGAGTCCTTTGAGCGCTGAGTGAGTTCTTGGGCTGCTGGGTGTAGTTCTTAACCCGCTGAGGCTGCCCTGCGGAGTTCCGATGCTCGCCCAAACTCGGGCTGCGCTTCGGACTCCTCCGGGGTCCTCAGCTCGCGCTGCGGCATGCGAGGGGTTTTAATCCGTTTCTAAACCAAACTTGGTTTAGAAACGGGATAACAACCGATCAGGATGCTGGGCTGCGAGCCGGGGACCCCGGAGGAGTCCGAAGCGCAGGCGAGTCTGCCGAGCATCGGAACTCCGCAGGGCAGCCCCGGCGGTTAAAGAACCATCCATCGTCGCAATACCACCATCGCCGCAATACACCGAATCCTTCGGCCGCTGAGTGAACTCTTGGCCCACCGGGTGTGGTTCTTAAACCGCTGAGGCTGTCCTGCGGCAAAAGAACACAAAATTGACCTGCCGCGACAACCGCGGCGCCTCAAGCACACAAAATCAGTGCTGGATCAGCTCGATCTTATAGCCGTCCGGATCTTCCACGAACGCGATGACAGTCGTGCCGTGCTTCATGGGGCCGGCCTCGCGCGTTACCTTGCCGCCGCGCGACTTGATCTCGGCACAGGCCTTGTAAGCATCCGGCACTTCCAGCGCAATGTGGCCATAGCCATTGCCCAGATCATACGAAGCCGTATCCCAATTGTGGGTCAGCTCGATCACCGCACCCTCCGACTCGTCCTGGTAGCCGACGAAGGCCAGCGTGAACTTGCCGTCTGGATAATCCTTGCGGCGCAGCAGCCGCATGCCCAGGACCTCGGTGTAGAAAGCCAGCGAACGATCCAGGTCGCCGACCCGCAGCATGGTGTGTAGAAGACGCATCGATTACTCCTTGGTTTGCGTGTTGTCCGTGATGGGCGCGGGCCGTGGCCTTGGCCCGTCGGGGCCACCCGGTAGCGGCACGCCATGCCGCATCAAATCAGCGGCAGCGTGGCCGGGTCGTGCTGTCGCAAGGCATCGCGCGCACGCTCGAAGCCTGGCAGGATCCTTCCCACCTCGCGCCAGAAATCCTTGCTGTGGTTCATTTCGCGCAAGTGCGCGATTTCGTGGGCCACCACGTAGTCGATGATATCGCGTTCGAAATGGATCAGGCGCCAGTTCAGCATGATGTTGCCGTCGCTGTTGCAAGACCCCCAGCGCGTGGCCGCCGACGACAGCCGCCAGCGCCGCAGCTGCAGCCCCTGGGCATCCAGGAAGTACCGCAGGCGCTGCTCGAACCAGGTGCGGGCCTGCTGCTGCAGCCAGGCATAGGCGGCATCGCGGATGCGGCCGTGATCGGCGTCGCGCGGCAGCGCCAGGTTCAGCACGTCGCCGTCGCTGGGTTCGAACTCCACGCCCTGCAGGTGCGTGTGGTCGTGGGCGCCGCCCAGCCGCAGCACGATGCGCCGCCCCATGTAGGGCACTGCGCCGCCGTCCTGCCAGTGCGTATCGGCCATGGCCAATTGGGCCCGGCGGTCGTACCAGGCGCTGAGCTTGTCGAGGATCCAGTTGGATTTCTCGACCACGACCTCGTCTATCTGCGCCAGCGTCACCCAGTTCGGCGCGGTGACCAGCAGGCCGTCGTCGTTGATGGTCAGCCCTATGCTCTTGCGCCGCGAGCGCTTGAGCACGAAGCCTATGAGCTGGGTGCTGGCGCGCACCTCGCGCCAACGCATGCCGGCCGCCAGCGATTGCGGGCGCAGTGTTGGCACCGTCGTGTCGCCGCGCGCCGGGCGCGGCGTGTTGCGCAGCGGCGGCCGCGGCGCCGGCGGGGTGGGGGGCGGGGCGTCGATGAACAGATCGAGCTGCCTACTCTCGTTCATAGCGTTCGGGGTTGAGTTGACGCATTTCACTTTCGATCCAGTCCCGGACTTTGCCGTTGAGCGTCTCGGCGCTTAGCCCTTCGCTGGCGATCATGGGACCGATCGATAGTGTAATCAAACCCGGCTTCTTGATGAATGCGTTGCGCGGCCAGCATTCGCCGGCGTTGTGCGCGATGGGGATGACGCCCGCGCCGGTGCGCACCGCCAGCATGGCGCCGCCCAGTTTGTAGCGCCCGGTCTTGCCGGGCGCGACCCGGGTGCCTTCGGGAAACAGCACCGGCCAGCGGCCCTGATCCAGCCGTTCGCGCCCCAGGCGCACGATTTGTTCAAAGGCGTCGCGGCCCTTGCTGCGGTCGATGGGGATCATGCGCAGCAGCGCCAGCCCCCAGCCGAAGAAGGGCACGCGATGCAGTTCTTTTTTGTAGACGAAGCACACGTCGCGCGGCATATGGGCCGGCAGGAACAGGGTTTCCCAGGCCGACTGGTGCTTGGACAGCAGTATGGCGGGGCCGTCGGGCAGGTTCTCGATGCCCTTGATGCGCCAGCGTATGCCGACGATGGCCTTGGCGCCCCAGATTGCCAGCCTGGGCCAGCCCGCCGTCAGGCGGAAGCGCCAGTGCAGGGGCAGCGGCGCCCACAGCATGCAGGCGAACGCATACGGGATGACGGTGATTATCAGGAACAGCAGGTAGATCGCGGAGCGCAGCGCGGCCATGTCTTCAGGTCTCTTGCAGCCAGGCGTCGACCGCGGTGGCGAGATCTTCCACCACTTGCGTGCCGGCCGGCAGGTCGCCCTTGTCCCAGGTCTTGCGGCCGTTGCCGGTAAGCACCAGCCAGGGCGAGCAGCCCGCCGCGCTGGCGGCCTGCAGGTCGCGCAGCGAGTCGCCGGCAACCGGCACGTCGCGCAGATCGGTGTCGTAGCGCCGCCCTATGTCGAGGAACAGCCCGGGCTCGGGCTTGCGGCAGCCACAGCCTTCGTCCGGCCCATGCGGGCAGACGAAGACCGCGTCGATGCTGCCGCCGGCGGCGGCCGCTTCCTTGCGCATCTTGGCGTGGATGGCGTTCAGCGTTTCCATGGTGAACAGGCCGCGCGCCAGCCCCGACTGGTTGCTGGCCACCACCACGCGCCAGCCGGCGCGCGACAGGCGCGCAATGGCCTCCAGGCTGCCGGGCAGCGCAAGCCACTCTTCGGGGCTCTTGATGTAGTGCTCGCTGTCGTGATTGATCACGCCGTCGCGGTCGAGTATGGCGAGCTTCACTGTGCCAGCCTTGAAATGTCGGCGACCTGGTTCATGACACCGTGCAGGCCGGCCAGCAAGGCCAGGCGGTTGGCGCGCACGGCCGGGTCTTCGGCCATGACCATGATGTCGGTGAAGAAGGCATCGACCGCGTCGCGCGCTTGCGCCAGCGTGGCCAGGCTGGCGGCGAAATCGCCGCGCACGAACTGCGCCTGGGCTTCGGGTTCGAGGCGTGCGATGGTCTGGGCCAGCGCCTGTTCGGCCGGCTCGGCCAGGCGCGCCGTATCGACTTTGCCGATCTCGCCCTCGGCCTTCTTCAGCAGGTTGGTGATGCGCTTGTTGGCGGCCGCCAGGCTTTCCGCCTCGGGACGCAGGGCGAAGCCGGCGCAGGCCTGCACGCGTGCCAGCACCTGGTGCAGCGGCGGCTCGACGGCCAGTACGGCGTCGACCACGTTGCGGTCGTAGTCATTGGCCAGCTGGTTGCGGTAGCGCTCGTAGATGAAGTGCTGGACTTCGTCGGCGGTGCCGGCCGCGATGGGATGGGTGTCGAAGGTGGAGGCCGTGTAGGCCAGCAGCTCGGGCAAGGCCAGGCGCGCGGCATGGCTGGCCGACAAATGGCCGCCGGCGTCGAGCTGTTCGTAGGCGCTGATCAGGCCCAGCGCGGCGCGGCGCAGGCCGTACGGGTCGCGCTCGCCGGTGGGTACCAGGCCTATGCCCCAGATGCCCATCAGTGTCTCGGTGCGTTCAGCCATGAACAGGATGGCGGCGGCCAGGCTGGATACGTCGACCGGGGCATCCAGGCGGATGCGGTACTGCCCCTTCAGGGCTTGAACCAGTTCCGCAGGCTCGCCATCGGCGGCCGCGTAATAGGCGCCCATGATGCCTTGCAGTTCAGGGAATTCGGCCACCATGCTGGTGCCCAGGTCGGCCTTGGCCAGCAGGGCGCAGCGGTCGGCCAGCTGCGCGTCGGCGTCGAGCTGTTCGGCGATGTAGCGCGCAATGCGGCGTACACGCTCGACGCGTTCGAGCTGGGTGCCCAGCTTGTTGTGGTAGACGATCTGCCCCAGCGATTGCACGCGCGAGGACAGCGGCACCTTGCGGTCGGTGTCGAAAAAGAATTGTGCGTCGGCCAGGCGCGGGCGCACGACCCGCTGGTTGCCTTCGACGATGTTGTGCGGATCGTCGAGCTGCATGTTGCTGACGATCAGGAAGCGGTGCGTAAGCCGCCCCGTGCCGGGTTCGAACAGCGGGAAGTACTTCTGGTTCAGGCGCATGGTCAGGATCAGGCATTCCTGTGGCACGGCCAGGAACTGCGGATCGAATTCGCCGACGTAGACGGTGGGGTGCTCGACCAGCGCCGTGACCTCGTCGAGCAGCGCGTCGACCTCGGGATCGGTGCCCACCGTGGCGCCGAGCGCGGCTTCATGCTGCCGCAGCTGCGCGGCGATCGCGGCGCGCCGCGCCTCGAACGAGGCGATGACTTTGCCTTCGTCCTGTAGCTGGCGCTCGTAGGACTGCGGCGAGTCGATGGCGATGACGCCGGCCGACATGTAGCGGTGGCCCTGCGTTTCGCGCCCGGCTTCCAGGCCCAGGGCGTGCACCGG
This sequence comes from Candidimonas nitroreducens, assembly GCF_002209565.1. Taxonomy (GTDB): domain Bacteria; phylum Pseudomonadota; class Gammaproteobacteria; order Burkholderiales; family Burkholderiaceae_B; genus Candidimonas; species Candidimonas nitroreducens. The sequence continues at coordinate 372,349 of NZ_NJIH01000006.1, read as the reverse complement.
CACCACGTCGGGCCCCCAGAGCGCCACCAGGCGGTGCGCCGGGCGCACGAATTTCACGCTGGTGACACCGTCGGCCAGTTGATAGCGCATGACCTTGGGTATGGGCAGCCCGGCGATGGCGGCGTCCAGCGCCTCTTGCAGTCCGGCCTGCAGCGTCGCCCCCTCGGCCACGCCGCGAGCGTACAGATAGTCTTGCTTGCCATCAGATTCGCGGATCAGGTCGGCTGCGCCCAGGTGGCCCAGGCCCTTGGCGGCGAGTTTTTTCACCAGCGCCGGCGTCATGGCGCCGGCGGCGTCCAGGCCGACCTTGGCCGGCATGAGCTTTTCGGTGTATGGCTGTTGCGGCGCGCGGCCCAGCACGGCGTCCAGGCACACCGCCAGGCGGCGCGGCGTGGCGTAGGCCCGCAGCCCGCAGCCCGCGGCCAGCAGGCGCTGCTTCTCGAGCACCGCCTGCACCGCGGCGGCAAAGGCCTGGCCCAGCGCCTGCAGCGCCTTGGGCGGCAGTTCTTCGGTGAACAGCTCGAGCAGTAGCGGCCGTGTGGACGAGGAATCGGAGCTTATGGGTGTGTCCTCCTGTCGCTGCGCGACATCCTCCCCATGGGAGGAAGCGCCTCCTTCGGGCGGCCGGGCGGAGGCGCTTATCATGCGACCTCCAGATTTTGATGATTGCCTAGCATGGGAAAACCTAGTTTCTCGCGTGAATCGTAGTAAGCCTGGGCCACCGCGCGCGACAGGTTGCGGATGCGGCCGATATAGGCGGCGCGCTCGGTCACGCTGATGGCGCCGCGGGCGTCGAGCATATTGAAGGTGTGCGCGGCCTTGAGCGTGGCCTCGTAGGCGGGCAGGGCGAGCGGCACTTCGATCAGGCGCTTGGCCTCGGCTTCATAGTCGCCGAAGTGCGCGAACAGCATCGAGGTCGAGGCGTGCTCGAAATTGTAGGCCGACTGCTCGACCTCGTTCTGGTGGAAGACGTCGCGGTACAGCACGCGCTGGCCGCCGGCGCCTTCGGTCCAGACCAGGTCGTAGACGCTTTCGACGTTCTGCAGGTACATGGCGAGGCGTTCCAGGCCATAGGTGATCTCGCCGGTGGTGGGCAGGCAGTCCAGGCCGCCGACTTGCTGGAAGTAGGTGAACTGCGTGACCTCCATACCGTTGAGCCAGACCTCCCAGCCCAGGCCCCAGGCGCCCAGCGTGGGGTTTTCCCAGTCGTCTTCGACGAAGCGGATGTCGTGCTGCGTCGGGTCGATGCCCAGCGCCCGCAGCGAGCCGATATACAGATCGAGGATTTCAGGCGGGGCCGGCTTGAGCACGACCTGGTATTGATAATAGTGCTGCAGCCGGTTGGGGTTGTCGCCGTAGCGGCCGTCCTTGGGGCGCCGCGACGGCTGCACATAGGCCGCCCGCCACGGTTCGGGCCCGATCGAGCGCAGGAAGGTCGCGGTGTGCGAGGTGCCTGCTCCGACCTCCATGTCGTAGGGCTGCAGCAGCGCGCAGCCCTGTTTGTCCCAATATTGCTGCAGGGTCAGGATGATTTGCTGGAAAGAGAGCATGAGTCGGAAAGCCGTCGGCGGGGCCGTAAAAGTTGACTGCAAAAGTCCTTGATTTTAACTGCTTCCGCGCCTGGCGATGCGCTGGGCGCGTGCTGCGGGCCGCATGCTCTCGCCGGCGCGGCGGCCGGCCGGGGCCGCGCGGATTCGCCGCGGTGGTGATTGGTCGTATGATAGCGGCTGTCGACGAATTCAATGTCTGCGCGTATAAGCGCCCGTCTTCTAGGGGAACAGTACATGTCTGATTTGGTCAAGGTGCAAGCCGAAGACCGGATGCTGGTGATCACCATCAACCGGCCCGAGGCCCGCAACGCCATCAACTACGAGACCGCCGTCGAGCTGGCCGCCGCTCTCGATCGGCTCGATGCCGATCCCGACATCGTCCTGGGCATACTCACCGGCGCCGGCAACACGTTCTCGGCCGGCATGGATCTGAAGGCATTCGCCGCCACCGGCCAGCGCCCGCTGATAGAAGGGCGCGGCTTCGGCGGCCTGTGCGAGCGGCCGCCGGCCAAGCCGCTGATTGCCGCGGTGGAAGGCTATGCCCTGGCCGGGGGCTGCGAGCTGGCCCTGGCCAGCGACCTGATCGTGGCCGCCAGCAATGCCAATTTCGGCCTGCCCGAAGTCAAGCGCGGGCTGGTGGCGGGGGCGGGCGGCATGCTGCGCCTGCCGCAGCGCATTCCTCATCACATTGCCATGGAAGTCATACTCACCGGCGAGATGCTGCCGGCGCAGCGCGCCTACGAACACGGCCTGGTGAATCGCCTGGTCGAGCCCGGCCAGGCGCTGGAAGGGGCCTTGGCCCTGGCGCGCGTCATTGTCGAGAACGGCCCCCTGGCGGTGCGTACCGCCAAGCGCATCGTCACCGAGTCGAAAGACTGGCGCCAGGCCGACATGTTCGATCTGCAGCGCCCGCGCGTGGCCCACATCTTCGCTTCGGCCGACGCCAAGGAAGGCGCTCTGGCCTTTGCCGAAAAACGCAAGCCCGTCTGGCAGGGCAAATAGCCGGGCGCAGGCCGGCCCGCCGCGGCCGGCGCTGCGTAGCGCCGTGCGCAGGCGCCGAACCGCGGCGCAGCTGCGCCGGGCCGCGCCGGCTCTTCATGCCGGCGCTTCGTCTTCAGTTTCCTCCCTCCTGGTTCTCTTCTTCATGACTACCACCATCAGAGAAAACGATCTGATCCAGTCCATTGCGGACGCGGTACAGTTCATCAGCTTTTATCATCCGGCCGACTATATCCGGCACCTGGCGCGCGCCTACGAACGCGAGCAGAGCCCCGCAGCCAAAGACGCCATCGCCCAGATCCTGACCAACTCGCGCATGTGCGCCGAGGGGCACAGGCCCATCTGCCAGGACACCGGCGTGGTCAATGTCTTCCTCAAGGTCGGCATGAACGTGCGCTTCGACACCCAGCGCAGCCTGCAGGAACTTTGCGACGAGGGCGTGCGCCAGGGCTACACCAATCCCGACAATCCGCTGCGCGCCTCGATTCTGGACGACCCGCTGTTCGCGCGCCGCAACACGCGCGACAACACGCCCTGTATTGTCAACGTCGAGCTGGTCGCCGGCGACCGGGTCGACGTGCAGGTGGCCGCCAAGGGCGGCGGTTCCGAGAACAAGTCCAAGTTCGCGATGCTCAACCCCAGCGATTCGCTGATCGACTGGGTGCTCAAGACCGTGCCGCAGATGGGCGCGGGCTGGTGCCCGCCCGGCATGCTGGGCATAGGCGTGGGCGGCACCGCGGAAAAGGCCATGCTGATGGCCAAGCAGTCGCTGATGGACGACATCGACATGTACGAGCTGCTGCAGCGCGGCCCCCAGAACAAGCTGGAAGAGCTGCGCATCGCGCTGTACGAGAAGGTCAATGCCCTGGGCATAGGCGCGCAGGGGCTGGGCGGGCTGACCACGGTGCTGGATGTCAAGATCAAGACCTTCCCGACCCACGCCGCCTCCAAGCCGGTGGCCATGATCCCGAATTGCGCGGCCACGCGCCACGTGCATTTCGAGCTGGACGGTTCCGGCCCGGCGCAGCTCACGCCGCCGCAATTGTCCGACTGGCCCGACGTGCACTGGGCGCCCGACTACAACAAGTCGCTGCAAGTCGACCTGAACACCCTGACCAAAGAGCAGGTCGCCAGCTGGAAGCCCGGCCAGACGCTGCTGCTGTCGGGCAAGATGCTTACTGGCCGCGACGCGGCGCACAAGCGCATCCAGGAAATGCTGGAGCGCGGCGAGCCCCTGCCGGTGGATTTCCAGAACCGCGTCATTTATTACGTCGGCCCGGTCGACCCGGTGCGCGACGAGGTGGTGGGCCCCGCCGGCCCGACCACGTCCACCCGCATGGACAAGTTCACCGACATGATGCTGGCCCGCACCGGCCTGATCGCCATGATCGGCAAGGCCGAGCGCGGGCCGGTGGCCATCGAGTCGATCCGCAATCATCAGTCGGCCTACCTGATGGCGGTGGGCGGCTCGGCTTACCTGGTGTCCAAAGCCATACGCGGCGCCAAGGTGGTGGGCTTCGCCGACCTGGGCATGGAGGCGATCTACGAGTTCGACGTCAAGGACATGCCGGTGACGGTGGCGGTCGATGCGCGCGGCACCTCGGTGCACCAGACCGGCCCGCGCGAATGGAAGGAGCGTATTGCCACCATATCGCTGGTGAAGGCCTGACACGGATTCGCGATCAATAAGATAATAACGGCGTTGCTGCGAGATAACGGAGTTGCCGCGCCTTGCCGCACCCTGTGCCGTTCTCCAGCCTCGTGCCTTGTTCTCTTGTTGATCGCAAGCCCGTATGTGCCTGGCACGCGCCGGTGTTTGCCGCCGGCCAAGGCCGTCTTGCAAAAATGCAAATTGCCAGCAGCCCGCACCACAGGCATTGTGTGGGGGTTCCCATGAGGCGGCCCGAGCCGCGCACCGCAAATGACAGACTTTGATCCCACTACCTGGAAGGGCCGCAGCGAATCCTGCCCCGACAATCTCGATGCCGGGCACGCGCAGCGCGTCGCCCTGGCGCTGGACGAGCCGGCGCCAGGCCCCGGCGATCCCTTGCCGCTGCTGTGGCACTGGGCTTTCTTCGTTTCGGCCCTGCCCTACGACATGCTGGGCGAAGACGGCCACGCGCGGCGCGGCGGCTTCATGCCGCCGGCTGCCAAGCGCAACCGCATGTGGGCGGGCGGGCGCCTGAAATTCCTGGAGCCTTTGCGCATCGGCGTGCCGGCCGAGCGCAAGTCGACCATTACCGAGGTGGTCGAAAAAACAGGGCGCACCGGCAAATTGCTGTTCGTCACAGTGCGCCACGAATACCTGCAGGGCGGCCGGCTGTGTGTGGACGAAGAGCAGGACGTGGTCTATCGCGAGCCCGCGCCGCCCAAGCTCGAGGGCACGCAGGCGGCGCCCGAGGCCGGCTGGTTCGAGACCGTCACGCCCACTTCGGTGATGTTGTTCCGCTATTCGGCTGTAACGTTCAATGGCCATCGCATTCATTACGACGATCCGTACGTCAGGCAGTCCGAGGGGTATCCGGGCCTGGTGGTGCACGGGCCGCTCATCGCCACCCTGATGGCGCGGGCCTTCGTGCATGCTCATCCGCGGCATCCGGTGGCTGCATTTTCGTACCGCGGGCTGCGCCCGTTGATCGCGCCGCACCCTTTTCGGGTGGCCGGCCGCCTCGATGGCGACGGCGCCGCCTCGCTGTGGGCCGAACAGGACGGCATGCTGGCGCATCAGGCGCGCGTCGAATATGCGGAGCCGCGCTGATCGGCGCGGCAATGGCCGGCATGGGCCTGGCGGGGGCGGCATAGCCCCGGGCTGCAATGAAATGGTTATGCTAGAAGGGGTCGTTGCAGCAATGGCCGACAGATAAATGATCTACACAAGGACGATAAAGCTATGAGCAATACCGCCAGGCGCCTGCGTACGGCGCTGTTCGTTCCGGCGACGCGCCCCGAGCGCTTTGCCAAGGCCCTGGCCGCCGGGGCCGACGCGGTCATCGTGGATCTCGAAGACGCGGTCGAGCGCGAAGCCAAGGACGCGGCGCGCGCCAATATGCAGCACTATGCCCGCGAGCATCCCGAGGCCTCGTTCATGGTGCGTGTCAACGACGCCGCCACGGCATGGTTTGCCGACGACATCGCCGCCTGCCGCGATCTGCCCAATGTGACGACTGTGATATTGCCCAAGGCCGAGTCCGCGGAGCAGGTGAAGCTTGCAGCCGCCGCCGGCAAACCCTTGTTTCCGGTAGTGGAAAGCGCCAAAGGCGTGCTTGCGCTGGATGCGCTGGCCGCCGTGCCGGGCGTCGAGCGGCTGAGCTACGGCGCGCTGGATCTGATGCTGGATCTGGGCGTGGCGGTCGATACCGAGGCGGCCTCGGTGGTGCTGGATCATGTGCGCATGCAGGTGCTGCTGCTCAGCCGCCTGCACGGCCTGAATGCGCCGCTGGACACGGTGTACCCCGATTTTTCCGATACCCAGGGCCTGGCGGCCGTGGCGCGGCGCGCCTGCGACATGGGTTTTGCGGGCATGCTGTGCATACATCCGGCGCAGGTCGCGGTGGTGCACCAGGCCTATGCGCCCGCGCCCGAAGAGCTGGACTGGGCGCGGCGCGTGGTGGAGCACGCCGAGGCCAGCGGTTCGTCGGCCTTCAAGTTCGAGGGCAAGATGGTCGACGCGCCTGTCATTGCGCGCGCCAGGAAAATACTCGAACGCGCGGATTGACGCGGGGCGCCGGCGGGCAGGTGCAGCTGCCCGCCGCGCATCCTGCCCGGCGTGGCCGCCAGCGGCGCACCCACTGCGCGCCGCTATGTGCCGCCGTGTGCCGCGCGCGTCTGCGCTACAGAAACCAGCCCACCCGCTCGTTCTCCGCCAGGCCCCAGACCTGGGCGATGAGCCGCGCCACCTCGTCGGGCGTGGCCGCGCCCTGATAGCAGCCCAGGCGCAGGGCCTTGTCTTCGATCTCGGCACGGCTCAGGGTGTTTTCCGGATCGCCTTTGGGGGTGTCGACACGCGATTCGAGCGTGCGGCCGTCGCGGGTGCGCACGCTGACTTTACCGATCCAGCGGCGCGGGTAGGCGGCGTCCACCTCGGGATCCAGGCGCATGCTGACGCGCCCGCGGAAATCGGCAATGGCCGGGTCGGACAGCGCCGCATCGAATTCGGGCAGGCCGGCGCGGCGGTGCCGCGCGATCAGGCCCAGCACTACGCCCATGCAGAACTTGGACTGGTGCACGCTGACCGGGTCGACCACGGGGCCGAGCACGTCGATGGCGCCCTGGTGCACGTACGCGACCACCGATTTGATGTCTTCGACGCCCAGATCGTGCTCTTGCACCAGTGCCAGCAGGGCGTCGGCCGCCGGATGGGTGTGGCGGCACGAGGCGTGGTACTTGAATGAGGTTTCCAGCAGCGCCCAGCGTGTGCCCAGGCCGTCGGTGAGGCGCGCGGGATCGGCGTCGCTCGACATGCCCGCGGCCATGCCCTGCGGGCCCTCCAGTATGCGCGAGGCGCCGGTGAAGCCGTCGCGCGCCAGCCATGCCGCCGTCATGCCGTCGGCCGCGGCCTTGGCGGTATGCAGCTGTTTGGAATCGGCGCCGTCGCGCAGAAATTCCCACAAGCCTGCGGCCTGGGTGCCCGCCGAGCCGAGGGCATGCAGCATCTGCGCGGCGTCCAGGCCGAGCAGGCGCCCGGTGGCGGCGGCTGCGGCCAGCGTGCCGGCCGTGCCGGTGGTGTGGAAAATGGTGTAGTGCGAGCGCCCGAGGAATTCGCCGATGCGGATGCCCGCCTCGTAGCCCGCGACCGCAGCCACCAGCAGGTCGCGGCCGCTGCGGCCCAGCGCCTGCGCGATGGCGACCGCCGGCGGAAACACCACCGCTGCCGGATGGAAGACCGCGCCGTTGTGCACGTCGTCTTGTTCCACCATGTGGGCCGAGGCGGCGTTGGCCATGGCGGCGAACAGCGGGCTGGTGCCGCGCCGCGCCACTATGTCCTGCGCCGGCCCGTCGGCCGGGCCCATGGCGCGCGCGTAGCCGGCTATGGCCCGCACCGGGCGGCTGTGCGACCCGGCCAGCACGGACGCCAGGCAGTCCAGCAGCAGGTCTTCCGCGCGGCGCAGTACCGGCTGCGGTATGGATGCGAACTGGAGTTCGGAGACAAAGCGGGCAAGTTCGGCGCTGGGATGGTTCATGGCTTCGGGCAGGTATGGGTTTGCGGGCGCGGACACGGGATATGGGTGTCAATGTCCCGAGTCAACGGTAGACTATGCACGCAAGCCGCCGGTTTGCCTATTCCCCATTGCTTAAGTGCGGCTTAAATTTTCCAAAGGAGGTGGGCGCGGATGCCGATGCGTTTCGATCTGACCGATATGCAGCTCATGGTCAATGTGGCCAGTGCCATGAGCCTGACCAAGGGTGCCGAATACAGCTTTCTGTCGCTGCCTGCGGCCAGCAATCGCGTCAAGAACCTCGAAAACAGCCTGGGCACGGCGCTGTTGTACCGCAGCAGCCAGGGCGTGACCCTTACGCCCTCGGGCGAGGCCTTCGTGCGCCACGCCCGCATCGTGCTGCGCCAGCTGGAACACTTGCGCGGCGATCTGCAGGAATACGCCGCGGGGGTCAAGGGCCTGGTGCGCATCTGCGCCAATACCACGGCCATGAACGAATTCGTGCCCGCGGCGCTCGAACACTACCTGGTCGACCATCCCGACGTCAATATAGAGCTGCGCGAGCGCCTTAGCTACCAGGTGGTCAAGGCGGTGGCCGAGGGGGCGGCCGATATCGGCATCACGGCGCAGGACAGCGGCGGCGCGGGCCTGGAGTTCCTGCCCTATCGCAGCGACCGCCTGATACTGGTGACCCATGCGGCGCATCCGCTGGCGCGCGCCAAGACGCATGCTTTCGCCGATACGCTGGACTACGACCACGTCTGCCTGTTCGAGTCCAGCGCCATCCATTCCTTCCTGCTCAAGGCGGCCGAGGACAGCGGGCGCCTGCTGCGGGTGCGGGTCGAGGTCGGCAATTTCGAGACCTCCTGCCGCTTGATCGCCGCGCAGGTAGGCATAGGCGTGGTGCCCGAGTCGGCGGCGCGCCGCTACCAGCGGGTCATGCCGCTGCAGCTGATTCCCCTGACCGACGATTGGGCGCTGCGCAGGCTGCACATCTGTGTGCAGTCCGTGGACAGGCTGCCGGCCTTCGCGCAGGAACTGGTGGCCCAGCTGGTGCGCGATGCGGCCGCCGAGCCGCCCGCTGCGGCACTGCCGCGGGGCTGAACCGGCCATTGAAAGCGTGGCCGCTTTTGCTTTCGGTATGGGCGAGTCCTAAGCCGGCGCTAAGCCGCGCTTAAAGAAATCGGAATTGCGCGTGGGGCCGGAATCGATCAATCTATAGCGCTGATGCCCCGTTTGCCGAGCAAGCGGGGCGCTGTTCGGCGGCAACCCGCGGCACTCGAGCCATCCGTTCCTGCGCATAAGCCGGCGACCCGCCCCTGTTTTCCCTAAACCCATGCAATTTTGGCTTGGGGCCGATTCACCCTGAAAGGGCCGCTCTTTCAGGGTGAATCGGCCCTGGACGCCACGAGGATCCCGAATGCCGAATCCTGCTGAAAAGTACCAGGACATCCGCGATGCGGTGCGCGACCTGTGCGCCGAGTTTCCCGATGAATATTTCCGCGAGGTCGATGCGCGGCGCGGCTATCCCGCCGAATTCGTCGATGCGCTGACGCGCGCCGGCTGGCTGGCTGCGCTGATTCCGCAGGAATATGGCGGCTCGGGCCTGGGCCTGACCGAGGCCTCGATCATCATGGAAGAGATCAACCGCGCCGGCGGCAATTCGGGCGCCTGCCACGGCCAGATGTACAACATGGGCACGCTGCTGCGGCATGGCTCCGAGGCGCAGAAGAAACAGTGGCTGCCGCGCATCGCCAGCGGCGAACTGCGCCTGCAGTCCATGGGGGTGACCGAGCCCACCACCGGTACCGACACCACGCGCATCAAGACCGTGGCCGTCAAGAAAGACGGCCGCTACGTGGTCAACGGCCAGAAGGTCTGGATCTCGCGCGTGCAGCATTCCGACTTGATGATATTGCTGGCGCGCACTACGCCGCTGGATCAGGTGCGCAGGAAGTCCGAGGGCATGTCGATCTTCCTGGTCGACCTGCGCGAGGCGGTGGGCAAAGGGCTCACTGTGCGTCCCATCCCCAATATGGTCAACCACGAGACCAACGAGCTGTTCTTCGAGAACCTGGAAATCCCTGAAGAAAACCTGATCGGCGAAGAGGGCAGGGGCTTTGGCTACATCCTCGACGGGCTCAACGCCGAGCGCACGCTGATCGCCGCAGAATGCATAGGCGACGGCCATTGGTTCGTCGACCGCGTCACCAAATACGCCAATGAGCGCATCGTGTTCGGGCGCCCCATAGGCCAGAACCAGGGGGTGCAGTTTCCCATCGCGCGCGCCTACGTCAATGTCGAGGCCGCCAGCCTCATGCGCTTCGACGCCTGCGCGCGCTTTGACGCGCACGAGCCCTGCGGGGCGCAGGCCAATATGGCCAAGATGCTGGCCGCCGACGCCTCGTGGGAAGCGGCCAATGCCTGCCTGCAGTTCCACGGCGGCTTCGGCTTTGCCTGCGAGTACGATGTCGAACGCAAATTCCGCGAGACGCGCCTCTACCAGGTGGCGCCGATCTCCACCAATCTGATACTGTCGTACATCGCCCAGCACGTGCTGGGACTGCCGCGCTCTTTTTGAAAGGGGAACCCATGCTGCCCTTGCAGGACATCACCGTCGTCACCCTGGAACAGGCGATCGCCGCGCCTTTCTGCACCCGCCAGCTGGCCGATCTGGGCGCGCGCGTCATCAAGATCGAGCGGCCCGGCAGCGGCGACTTCGCGCGCGACTACGACGAGCGCGTGCGCGGCCTGTCGTCGCACTTCGTCTGGGTCAACCGTTCCAAGGAAAGCCTGACGCTGGATCTCAAGCACGACGCGGCCGCCGAGGTGATGCTGCGCTTGCTGGACAAGGCCGACGTGCTGGTGCAGAACCTGGCCCCCGGCGCCGCCGCGCGCCTGGGCTTGTCCTTCGATGCCTTGCACGAGCGCCATCCGGGCCTGATCGTCTGCGACATATCCGGCTATGGCGCAGACGGCCCGTATCGCGACAAGAAGGCCTACGACCTGCTCATCCAGAGCGAATCGGGCTTCCTGTCGGTGACCGGCACGGCCGACGAGCCCTCCAAGGCGGGCTGCTCCATCGCCGACATTGCCGCCGGCATGTATGCCTACAGCAATATCCTGGCCGCCCTGATCCAGCGCGGCAAGACCGGGCAGGGCCGGCGTATCGACGTGTCCATGCTCGAAAGCATGGCCGAGTGGATGTCCTATCCGATGTATTACAGCTTCGATGGGGCGCCCCCGCCGGCGCGCAGCGGCGCGGCGCACGCCACCATCTATCCCTACGGCCCGTTCGGCACCGGCGATGGCGGCACGGTGATACTCGGCCTGCAGAACGAAAGGGAGTGGCAGGTTTTCTGCCAGCAGGTGCTGCAGCGTCCGGAACTTGCGGCCGACCCGCGTTTTTCCTCGAACTCGCGCCGTTCGCAGGCGCGCGGCGAGTTGCGCGCGCTGATCCTGGAGGTGTTTGCGGGCCTTACGCTCGAACAGGTCGTGGCCCGCCTGGATGCCGCCAAGATCGCCAATGCGCGCATGAACGGCATGGCCGAAGTCTGGAGCCATCCGCAACTGGCGGCGCGGGAGCGCTGGGTCGAGGTCGGTACCCCGGCCGGCACTATCCCCGCGCTGTTGCCGCCGGGTGTGCCGGATGCGGCTTCGGCGCGCATGGATCCCATTCCCGCGCTGGGCCAGCACACCGGGGCGATCCTGGCCGAGCTGGGCTACGGCGAGCAGGCTGTTGCCGACCTGCGGGCGGCCGCGGCCGTTTGACGCAGGGCCGGAGCTGGGGTTTTCCACTAGGCCTTCGGCCCGCGGGGCCGCGGCGCCTGCGCCGCCCCGATCTGCGCGGCGGCGGAGCCGTATAAACATTGGAGCAAATAAGAGAGCTGGCACGAAAATGGGTTTATGATTAGGCCACAACACGACGTGAGGCCTAGTCAATGAAATCGCGCAGCCATATCGCCACTACCGGAACACCTGTGCGTCTCTCGGTTTTCCCGGCGGCGGCTGTTTTGCGCGGCACTTTGGCATGTATCGCCTCGAAAGACGTAGTGGCATCCGACACGCAACAATCCTGGCTCTTGGCTATGTCAAGGGCTTTTTTTGTGCCGGATCCGGCTGGCCGCGCATCACCGATGCGCTCCGGCCGCGTGGGCGCGCGCCGCGCAGTATGTCGGCTGGCGCCACGCAATCCATAGCAGGCGCCAGTCCGTGTATTGCGGCCGAGATCGCCCTTAGAACCTTGTTGTTAGACCTTTACAGGAGACAAAAGTGGATTCCCCTAGCAAAAACAAAACCAATTCCAGCATGGCCGTGCGCACCGGCCGGCGCGACTTCCTGCGCAGCGCGCTGATTGCCGGAGCGACACTGCCGTTCCCGGGCCTGGTGCTGGCAAAAGGCAGCGACGACGCGTTGCCGTCTTATTACCCGTCCGACTACCATTCCATCGTCGAGGCCTCGAAAAAAGAATCGGGCCTGACTATTTATTCCAATATGGACACCTACAACTGGGCGCCCATACTCAAGGGTTTCCAGAAAAAATACCCCTGGGTCAAAACCATCAAGTCCAATAACCTGAGCAGCGCCGAGGTCTTCGAGCGCTACTACAGCGAAGCCGCGACCGGCACTTCGCCCGCCAGCCTGATGGTGTCCGGCGACCCGACGAGCTGGGTGCGCATGGCCAAGAAGCAGGTGCTGCTCGACTACAAGTCGCCCGAGGTGGCCCACCTGCCCGATTTTGCCGAGCCCATGCCGAACCTGTATACCTTTTCGGCCGACCCCATCCTGATGGGGTACAACACGGCGCTGCTGTCCGAGAAAGACCGGCCGCAAGGCATAGGCCAGCTGCTCGAGCTGGTCACTAAAGATCCCAAGCGCTTCCAGGGCAAGATCACCACTTACGACATCGCCGTCAGCTTCGGTTTCGCGATTTTCTACAGCTGGCTGAAGGCCAATCCGGAGCACGGCTGGGACACCTTGGGCAAGCTGCTGTCGATGACCCGGCCCGAGCGCTCGTCGGGCCCCATGGTGAACAAGCTGCAGACCGGCGAAGACCTGGTCGGCTATTTCGTGTCGAGCACGGTGATCATTCCCCACGCCGAGAAGAGTTCGGGCCTGCTGGGCTGGAGCTATATCTCGGACGGCACGCCGATGTTCCTGCGCGGCATGGGCATACCCAAGACGGCGCCGCAAGCCAACACCGCCAAGCTGATGCTGGACTACATTCTGTCGCAGGACGGGCAGATCGCCGTGTACGACGGCGGCTTCACGCCATATCGCACGGGCCTGCCCGCCAAGGCCGCGCCGCGCACGTACGAGTCCATCGAGTCCAAGCTGGGCAAGAAGAACCTGGTCATCATCGGCTACGACGATGTGTCCAAGGAAGACGCGCAGAAGCTTACCCAGAAGTGGAAGAGTTATCTGAAGTAATGGCGGCACCGGAGTCCGGCCATTTTGCCGCAGGCGATACGTAAGCCGGCGGCCCGCAGCGAGGCGCCATGGGTGCCCGCTGCGGGCCGCGCAGCTTGCGCCGGGCCGGCCATGTATGAGGATAGCGATGGGGAGCCAGCGTGACTGACACGATTGCAAATAGCGCGCCCGGTGGAACGTACGGCCGAATATCGTATCGGCGTTTTCTGGGCAGGGGCAAAGGGTTCTGGATCCAGAGTGTGGTTTTCATCGTCGTCGTCTTTTTGGTCATCGGCGCGATATTCCCCATTATTTATCAGTCTTTCATCGACCGGCCGCTCTATGAGGCCGGCCAGCATTTCACCTTGCAGAACTACGTGCGGCTGTTTGAAGAGGCCGGGTTCTGGCAAGTGGCGTTCAACAGCTTTGCGTTCGCCGTGGCAACCACCGTGATCGCCCTGGTGATCGCGGTTATTTCATCGGTGGTGATCGTGCGCACCCGTGTCCCTTTAAGGGGCGCGATGGATGCGTGCCTGCTGCTGCCCACCTATATTTCTCCGCTGGTGCTGGCGTTCAGCTGGGTCTACATCTATGGCCCGGCGGGGTATGCCACGATCTTCGTCCAGTCCTTGATCGGCACCACTCCCTGGAACCTGTACACGCTGATGGGCATGGCCGTAACCGAATCGGTGGCCCTGGTACCCATCGGCTACTTGTACTGCTCGGGGGCGATGCATCAACTGGACTCGTCGCTGGAAAGCGCCGCGCGCACTTGCGGCGCCGGGCCCTGGACGGTGTTGCGGCGGGTGGTCTTGCCCATGATCCGGCCCCCGGTGCTGTATGCCGCGCTCTTGATATTCAGTGTTTCGCTCGAAACCCTGAGTATCCCGCTGTTGTACGGCGGCCCGGTCAACATAGAACTCTTCGCCAGCTTCATCTACACCAAGGGCCTGCTGGATCCGCATCCGGATATCGGCCTGCTGGGCGCCGCATCGGTGCTGGTGCTGTGCGTAATGGCGGTGCTGGTGGTCATCCAGTATCTGGCTCTCAAGAACGGCAAGCGCTTCATCAGCGTCAGGGGCAAGGCGGCGCGCCGCAGCACACTGAATCTCGGCGCCATTCGCTGGGTGGGTTTCGCTTTTGTGGCCCTGTACCTGCTGCTGGGCCCGATACTGCCCATGCTGGGGCTGGTGGTACGCGCCTTCACGCAGGTGCTTACGCCTTTGATCGCCCCGTACAAGGTGTTGACGCTAAGCAATTTCCAGACGGTATTTGCGGTTCAGCAGTATGTGGACTCCATCTGGTACAGCATCGTCATTGCCCTGATCGGCGGCGTGGTAACCACCTTGCTTGCCACCCTGGTCGTGCTCATCACCAAGCGTTCGCGCTTCGTGCTGGCCGGGCCGCTGGAATTCGTCGCCCTGGCTCCGCAGGTGGTGCCGGGCATCATCCTGGGCCTGGGGTTCTTCTGGATGTTTGCCCTGGTGCCTGGCATGCGGGTGCTGAACGGCACCCTGATCGGCCTGATGATCGCCTTCGGCATCCGGGCATTTCCCATGGCTTTCGGCGCCATCGCGCCCATTGTCATGCAGATCGGCACCGAACTCGACGCCGCGGCCCGCACCATAGGCGCCGACTGGTGGCTCACCTTCCGGCGGGTGCTGCTGCGCATGCTGGTGCCCGGGCTGTATGCTTCCTTCGTGCTGTTGTTCGTGCAGATGGTCAAGGAATTTACGCCGGCCATCTTCCTGGGATCCGCCGACAACCAGGTCATCGGCACGACCATGCTGCAGATGTGGCTGAACGGCAATACCGGCCCGGTGGCGGCGCTGTCCCTGGTGCAGATCCTGATTTGCGTGTTGTTCGTGGTGGTTGCGAAGAAAGTCCTTAAGGTGAACGCGAATGAATGAACTGGTGATAGACGGCGTCAGCAAAAGGTTTGGCAAATACGAGGCGCTGCGCGACATCCGCTTCACGGTGGCCGAGGGCGAGTTCTTCACCCTGCTGGGGCCCAGCGGTTGCGGCAAGACGACCATGCTGTCGTGCATAGCGGGGCTCGAAAAGCCCGACAGCGGCATCATCCGTGTAGGCAATACGGTGTATTGCGACGGCGCCACGGGGAAATTCCTGCAGCCCGAAGAGCGCAACCTGGGCATGGTGTTCCAGTCATACGCGCTGTGGCCGCATATGTCGGTCGCGGAAAACATCGCGCTGCCGCTGCAGCTGCGCAAGGTCAGCAAGGCCAAGCAGTCGAACCTGATCGATTCCGTG
This sequence comes from Candidimonas nitroreducens, assembly GCF_002209565.1. Classification (GTDB taxonomy): domain Bacteria; phylum Pseudomonadota; class Gammaproteobacteria; order Burkholderiales; family Burkholderiaceae_B; genus Candidimonas; species Candidimonas nitroreducens. The sequence goes on along the minus strand of NZ_NJIH01000006.1, from coordinate 356,964 downwards.
CTCGAACAAGTCGGTCTGCTCGAGCAGCGCGAGCGCTATCCGCACCAGTTGTCGGGCGGCCAGCAGCAGCGTGTGGCGCTGGCTCGCGCCCTGGTGTATTCGCCGTCTTTGCTGCTGTTGGACGAGCCGCTGTCGAATCTGGATGCCAAGCTGCGCGACAGCGCGCGCATATGGCTGAAGAAGCTGCAGAAAGAGGTCGGCGTCACGACCATTTACGTCACCCACGACCAGGCCGAGGCCCTGTCGCTAAGCGACCGCATCGCCGTCATGAGTACCGGCAACATGTTGCAGGTCGATACTCCCAAGCGCATCTACGAGCATCCGGTATCCGAGCGGGTGGCCGACTTCATCGGCCACTGCAACTTCTTTTCGGCGCGCGTCGTCGACAAACGGCCCGACCTGCATGTGCTGCAGGTGGGGGAAAATCTGCGCTTTGGCGTGTCGTCCGGCAAAGAAATGCCGGCCGACGGCGAAGTCCGCATCGGCATTCGTGCCGAGAAGCTGGAACTCCATCCCCGCGATGGCGTCGCCGCGGCGCCCGGTACCGTTGCCAACAGGGTGCCCGGTCGTCTCGATGAAATCGCCTATGTCGGCGACCACTACGAGTATCGCGTGGATGTGTACGGGCAAAAAATATTGGTAGAGAGCGCCCAGGAGTTCCCCATAGGCGAGGTCACCGTCGTAATACCCGAGAACGACGTCTACATATTGAAAGCCGACAAGAGCTGAATGGCAAAAGGCGCGAGCCGGCGGTTGGCGTGCGTCGGCTGCCCTTGAGTGCGGCCGCGCCTTGGCATCCGCTTACGTAAAAGGGTGCCGCCCCTTTGCTGCGTGAACCGTGTCGCCTAATCCAGGCGTTCAATGGCCTGGCTTGCGCATTGCCGCAGCAACTCGGACAAGGCGCCCTGTGCCAGCCGCAGGCCCGGCTCCAGGTCGGCCAGCGGCGCCAGCACGAATGCACGCTCGTGCATGCGGGGATGCGGCACGATCAGGTCGGGCGCCGCGATACGTTCATTGCCATACAGCAGCAGATCCAGGTCCAGTGTGCGGGGGGCGTTGCGGTAGGGGCGGGTGCGCCCGTATTGCAGCTCGATGCGCTGCAGTTCGCGCAGCAGTTGCCGGGCCGCCAGCGAGGTGCGCAGCGCCGCCACGGCATTGACGTAGTCGGGGCCGCCGGAGTCGACCGGCGCGCTGCGGTAGAAGGGTGACAGGCGCAGGTCGCTTACGCCCGGAATGCGTGCGATGTCGGCCGCGGCGTGGCGTAGTGTCGCACCGGCGTCGCCCAGATTGGCCCCCAGCCCGATGTACGCCTGCGTCATGCGGCTAGCCCTGGGCCGGGTTTGCTGCGCCGCCTTCTTCCTGGCCCGGTTTGCGCCGCGGGCGGCGGCGCCGCCGCGCCGGCCCGTTCGAGCCGCGCTGCTGCCGGCTTTGCTGCATGTGGGCTTCTATCATTTCGGCCCGCTGCCCATCGTCGGCATTGGCCAGATCCATCCACCACTGGGCCTGCACGCTGTCGACTTCGTGCGCCTCGGCGCGCAGCTGCAGGAAGTCGACCGCCGCGCGGAAACGCGGCTGGTCGAGCATGCGCCAGACGGCCTTGCCGCTGGCGCGTTCGAAGCGCGGCTGCATGAACCAGATCTCGCGCATATCGGACTGGTAGCGCCGCTGAATGGCGAGCTTGCGGGTCTGCTCTTCCATGACCGAGTCGGCCGCCTGGGTCAGCGCCTGCAGCGAGTGTTCGCCCGCGGCCATGGTCTGCTGCCAGCGCTTGTCCACCAGCTTCCAGAGCAGCGCGGCGAACAGGAAGCTCGGGCTCACTGTCTTGGCCGCCCGCACCCGGGCGTCGGTGCGTTCCAGCGCCAGTTCCACGAACTGTTCGCCGCCCGACTCTTCGAAGATCAGGTCGATCAGGGGCAGCAGGCCCTGATGCAGGCCGGCCGTGCGCAGCATGCGCAGGCAGTCCATGGCGTGGCCGCAGGTCAGCAGCTTGAGCATCTCGTCGAACAGGCGCGAGGCGGGCACGTTCTCGATCAGCGAGGCCAGCTTGCGTATGGGTTCTTTGGTGGCCGGGTCTATGGTGGCGTTGAGCTTGGCGGCGAAGCGCACCGCGCGCAGCATGCGCACCGGGTCTTCGCGGTAGCGTGTTTCGGGGTCGCCGATCATGCGCACGATGCGCTTGCGCAGGTCGCTGACGCCGTTGTGGAAGTCTATGACTTCTTCCTTGATGGGGTCGTAGTACAACGCATTGACGGTGAAGTCGCGCCGCACGGCATCTTCTTCGTGCGTGCCGAAGGTGTTGTCGCGCAGGATGCGGCCGTATTCGTCGGTTTCCTGGCCGGCGCTGGAGGGCGCGCGGAATGTCGAGGTCTCGATGATTTCCTGGCCGAACACCACATGTACCAGCTGGAAGCGCCGTCCTATGATGCGCGCGCGGCGGAACAGCGGCCGGATCTGTTCCGGCGTGGCGTTGGTGGCCACGTCGAAGTCTTTGGGCTGCAGGCCGACGATCAGGTCGCGCACCGCGCCGCCGACGATGTAGGCGGCGTACCCATGCTGGTGCAGCACTTCGCAGACCTTGATGGCGTGCCGCGAGACGTTGCGGCGATCGATGCCGTGTTTGTCGCGCGGCAGGCGCAGCGGCCCTTTTGCGGGAGCGGCGAAGAGCCGGCTGACGAAGTTTTTTATTGTTTCTGCAAGCATGTAGATGTGTCAGAGTGGTGTGTCCGGGTGCGTGGACACTGTGCCGGCGGTGCCGGCCAGCAGTTCGCGCAGCAGGGGCAGCGTGATGGCGCGCTGTTTTTCCATGGAATAGCGGTCGAGCGCGTCGAGCAACGCCGTCAGTTTACCCATGTCGCGCGCGTAGTGGGTCAATACCCAGTTCAGCACTTCGGCCGAAAGCTGCAGCCCGCGCTCTGCCGCGCGGCTGGCTAGCGCCGCCGCACGCTCGTCGTCGGACAGCAATTCCAGGCGGAAGCTGAGATCCCAGCCCAGGCGTGTACGCAGGTCTTCGCGCAGCGGCATGGCCATGGGCGCCCGCTCGCCGGCCACCAGCATGGCGTAGGCCTGCGGAGTGTGTGCAGCGGCGCGCCAGCGATTGTACAGCGCGAAGACCGCCGCCTGCCCGGCGGGCCCGAGGCTGCCGACGTCGTCCACCGCCACCAGCCGCGGCGGCGCGGCGTCGCCCGTGGCCAGTTCGTTCAGCGGCGCGGGGTCGTCCGTGGCACCGATATACAGGCAGTCGGGGGCTTCGCCCAGGGCGCGCAGCAAGTGCGTGCGCCCCGCGCCGGGCGGGCCCCACAGATAGACCGCGCGGCCCGGCTGCAGCTCGCGCAGAGCCTGCAGCGCGGCGCCATTCCCGGCGGCGATGAAGTTTTCCAGGGTGGGCCGGGGCGGCGGCAGCAGATCCAGTATGAGCTGGCGGCTCATCGGGGGGCGCCCGCCCGGCGGCGGCTGGGCCGGCATGTCGCAAACATCGTAAAATTGCTTCCTTTGGCCATTCGGCTATGTGGCTCTGTCTGTGCGGCGCTGTTTACCGGCGGCAGGCGGCCCGCCGGCTGCGTCGCGATTTCGCTCAACACGCAATTCTTGCACATCCCACGGCTTTTCTCATGACGAACAAAAAGACAGCTTCCCTGACGTACCGCGACGCGGGGGTCGACATCGACGCGGGCGAGGCGCTGGTCGACCGCATCAAGCCCCTGGCGGCGCGCACCATGCGGGCCGGTGTAATGGCCGGCATCGGCGGCTTCGGGGCGCTGTTCGAGGTGCCGCGGCAGATGCACGAGCCGGTGCTGGTGTCCGGCACCGACGGCGTCGGCACCAAGCTGCGCCTGGCCTTCGACTGGCAGCGCCACGACACGGTGGGCATCGACCTGGTGGCCATGAGCGTCAACGACATCCTGGTGCAGGGCGCCGAGCCGCTGTTCTTCCTGGATTATTTCGCCTGCGGCAAGCTGTCGGTCGACACCGCGGCGCGCGTGGTGGGCGGCATCGCCCGTGGCTGCGAACTGGCCGGCTGCGCCCTGATCGGCGGCGAAACGGCCGAAATGCCGGGCATGTACCCCGAAGGCGAGTACGACCTGGCCGGCTTCGCGGTGGGCGCGGTGGAAAAGTCGCGCATCATAGATGGTGCCTCCATCGCCGTGGGCGACGCGGTGCTGGGCCTGGCCTCCAGCGGCGCGCATTCCAACGGTTTTTCGCTGCTGCGGCGCATCCTCAAGCACGCCAACGCCAAGCCCACCCAGGAACTGGGCGGCAAGCCCTTGCTGGACGTGGTCATGGAACCCACCCGCATCTACGTCAAGCCGGTGCTGCACGCCCTGGCCGAACACGGCACGGACATCAAGGGCCTGGCCCACATCACCGGCGGCGGCCTGCTCGACAACGTGCCGCGCATCCTGGCCGACGGGCTGTGCGCCCGCCTGCATCGCGACGCCTGGCAAATGCCCGAGCTGTTTTCCTGGCTGCAGCGCAATGGCGGGGTGGACGATGCCGAGATGCACCGCGTCTTCAATTGCGGCATCGGCATGGTGATCGTGGTGCCGGCCGACCGTGCCGACGCCATAGCGGCCACGCTGCGCGCCCAGGGCGAGCAGGTCAGCCGCCTGGGCGAAATCGTCGAGCGCGAGCCCGGCGGGCCCCAGACCGTGGTGGTCTGAGCGGCGCCATAGCTTTTGCCCGGCGCTTTTGCCCGGCAAGCGGCTCTCGCCGGGCACGGCATCGGTGGGTTCATGGCTTGTAGCGGGCGAGCCCGGGCAAAGCGGCGCCCTGCGGCGCATCCCTATGATCCATAGGCTTGGCAGGACGCCGCGCCGCGTCATTCCATTTCTAAATCAACCATGCACTTTGTGAAGAGTTCCGGCCTCTCGGCCGGAGACTCTCCGCCACTATTCGGGGGCGCCTACGGCGCCGAAATGAACCAGGCCTCGCTCGCCCCCGCCCCAAAGGGCGGGTTCGCGCTCTGGCTCGTGGTCAGCTTCGCTTGCCGTACTAGGTGTACTGTCTGCGCTTCGCTTTCGCGTTCACGATTGATTTAGAAATGGAATCAGGGATGTGGCGCGTTGGCGCCCAGGATCCGTTCGATGGCCGCTACCACGCGTTCGGGCGCATCGGGCGCCAGGCAGTCGATCACGTGCCGTTCGGGCTGGGCGCGCAGCCAGGTCAACTGGCGCTTGGCCAGCTGGCGCGTGGCCGCAATGGCGCGCTCTATGGCCGTTGCCAGGTTCGTTTCGCCTTCCAGGTAGTCCCAGATCTGCCGGTAGCCTACGCAGCGTATCGAGGGCAGCCCGGGGTGCAGGTCGCCGCGGCCGTGCAGCGCGCGCACTTCCTCGATCAGGCCGGCCTCGATCATCTGCCGATAGCGTGCGGCGATGCGCGCATGCAGCGCCAGGCGATCCGAGGGCTCCAGGCTGATCGTGTGGTAATCGTAGGGATCCTCGGGCTGCGATGCGGCGCCCGCCAGCAGCGCCGACATGGGGCGCCCGGTAATGCGATAGACCTCGATGGCGCGCTGCAGGCGCTGGCTGTCGTTGGGGGCCAGCCGGCGCGCGGTGTCGGGGTCGAACACCGCCAGGCGCCGGTGCAGCTCGGGCCAGCCGTGCTGCCGGGCTTCCGCGTCGATGGCCGCGCGCACGGCCGCATCGGCCTGCGGCAGATCGCTCAGGCCCTCCCTGAGCGCCTTGTAATACAGCATGGTGCCGCCGCACAGCAGCGGGACGCGGCCGCGCGCGCGGATTTCCTCGATCAGCCGCAGGGCGTCGGCGCGGAACTCGGCCGCGGAATAGCTTTCGGCGGGATCGCGGATATCCAGCAGGTGCTGCGGCACCTGCCGCCTTTCCTGCGGCGTGGGCTTGGCTGTGCCGATGTCCATGCCGCGGTAGATCACCGCCGAATCCACGTTGACGATTTCCATCGGCCAGCGCTGCGCCACGGCCAGTGTGGTGGCGCTCTTGCCCGCCGCGGTGGGGCCGGCCAGGCAGACTATGGGTGTTTTCATTGGCCGCGCATGAAGAGCCGATCCAGCTCCGCCAGCGGCCACTGGATCCAAGTCGGGCGCCCGTGGTTGCATTGGTCGGCGCGTTCGGTCTGTTCCATGCGGCGCAGCAGCGCGTTCATTTCCTCTAGCGTCAGGCGGCGGTTGGCGCGCACCGAGCCGTGGCAGGCCATGGTCGACAGCAGTTCGTTGCGTTGTTCGGTAAGGCGCGGCGAGCTGCCCACGCTGCCCAGGTCGCGCAGCACCTCGCGCGCCAGGGATTCGATGTCGCCCTGGGCCAGCAGGGCGGGCACGGTGCGCACCGCCAGCGCGGCCGGGCCGGCGGCGCGGATGGTCAGGCCGAGCTCGTCGAGCATGGCCTCATGCTCTTCGGCCAGTCCGATTTCCTTCTCGGTGGCGTTGAACACCACCGGCACCAGCAGTTCCTGGCGCGGCAGGCTGCTGGCATCCATCGCCTGCTTGAGCTTTTCGTAGACCACGCGCTCGTGGGCCGCGTGCATGTCGACCAGCACCAGCCCATACCGGTTCTGGGCCAGTATGTAGATGCCGTGCAGCTGGCCCAGCGCCATGCCGAGCGGGAATTCGTCCGGGTCGGCCGGCTCGCTCGCGGTCGCGCCCGCAACGCCCGCGGGCGCGGGAACCGCGGGCTCGTCCAGTGGCCGGTACAGGCTTTGCCAGCCGGCGGCCCCTGCCGGCGTTGCCTCGCGCAGGCCCAGCGCGGCCTGGCGCATGGCCGGCCCGGGGTAGGCCTGCCCGCGTAAGGATGAGGCGGGCAAGGGGCGCCCGGCGTAGGGGCTCCCGGCGTAGGGACGGCCGGCCTGGAGTGGGCCGCCGCCCTCGCGCCCGGCGGCTTCGTACGAGGCGCCGGCGGCCGGCGGCCATGCCGCGCCGCCCGTGCCTTGCGCAGACGCAGCGGCGGATGCGGGACTGCCGGCGCCGCCTGCCGTCGTGCCGTCCACGGGCAAGCCTTGCGGCAGGCCGTCCGGCTGCGCCGCGCCCGCCTGCTGTTCGCCGCCGGTCAGCGCCAGCGCATCGCCCAGCGCCCGGGCGACAAAGCCGTGCACGGCGCCGCTGTCGCGAAAACGCACCTCGTGCTTGGCCGGGTGTACGTTGACGTCGACCATGGCCGGGGCGATGTCCAGGAACAGCACATAAGCCGGCTGGCGGTCGCCGTGCAATACGTCGCTATAGGCCTGGCGCACCGCGTGCGAGACGGTACGATCTTTCACGTAGCGGCCGTTGACGTAAAGATACTGCTGGTCGGCGCGCGCGCGGGCATAGGTGGGGCGGGTGATGAGGCCGCGCAGCGAGATCAGGCCGTGTTCGGCCCGCACTTCCAGCCCCTGCGCGCAGAATTCGTCGCCGAGCACGTCGCGGATGCGCTGCTGCATGCCGGCCGCGCGCCATTGGCGCTGCGGCTTGTCGTTGTGGAACAGGCGCATGGCGACGTGGGGGTGGGCCAGCGCGATGCGCCCGAGGATCTCTACGCAGTGCCCGTATTCGGTGGCCTCGGTGCGCAGGAATTTGCGCCGCGCGGGCACTTCGTCGAACAGCAGGCGCACGTCCACCGTGGTGCCCAGCGGCCCCGAGGCCGGCTCGGGCGCTGGCGCGCCGCGCCCGATCTGCCAGGCGTGCTCGGACTGCGCCGTGCGTGAGGTGATCGTCAGTTGCGCGACCGAGGCGATGGAGGCCAGCGCCTCGCCGCGAAACCCCATGGAGGCCACCGATTCCAGGTCTTGCAGGCTGGCGATCTTGCTGGTGGCGTGGCGCGTCAGGGCCAGCGGCAGTTCCTCGGGCGGAATGCCCGAGCCGTCGTCGCCGACGGCCACCCTGCGTATGCCGCCGCCCTCGAGCCGCACGTCGATGGCCCGGGCGCCCGCGTCGATGGCGTTTTCCAGGATTTCCTTCAGCACCGAGGCGGGCCGTTCGATCACCTCGCCCGCGGCAATCTGGCTGACCAGCAGATCGGGCAGGGTAGCGATGGGGCGGCGATCGGGCATGAAGCTTCCTTGGTGAATGTGGGTGGCGCCCGCGGCGCGGCGGACGGACGCTGCGGGCCGGGACTCCGTGGCCGGGAGCGGGGCTTGGGGGGCTAATACAGGCCCGGCCCCGAGCAGCCGACTCGCGGGGGCGGGCCGCCGGCCGGCCGTCACTGAATCAATTTTAGCCTTGCCGGCCGCAACCGGCCGCCTGCCGGCCGGGAGTACGCTATATTGCTGTATTTTCCCCGCCGGTATTTCACACCATGCCCGAAATCTTCAGCATGATTCTGCACATCGACCAGTTCATGGGAGCCTGGGTCGCGCAGTACGGGGCCTGGATCTACCTGGTGCTGTTCCTGATCATTTTCAGCGAGACCGGGCTGGTGGTGCTGCCCTTCCTGCCGGGCGATTCCCTGCTGTTCATCGCCGGCGCTTTCGGCGCCTCGGGGCTGATCGACTCTGGCCTGCTCACGGCCCTGCTGATCCTGGCCGCTGTCGCGGGCAATACCGTCAACTATATCGTCGGCCGCTACATCGGCCCGCGCGTGTTTTCCAGCAATTTTCGTTTTCTCGACCGGCACGCGCTGATCAAGACGCACGAATTTTATGAACGCCACGGCGGCAAGACCATCGTGTTGTCGCGTTTCCTGCCGCTGGTGCGCACCTTCGCGCCCTTCGTGGCCGGCGTGGGCAGCATGAATTTCCTGCGCTTCCAGCTGTTCAACATCGCCGGGGCGGTGCTGTGGGTGGGCGGGCTGATTCTGCTCGGGCACTTCTTCGGCAACGTGCCCATCATCAAAGAGCACCTCAATACCATCGTGCTGATAGGCGTGTGCGCGGCCGTCGTGCCGGTGGCGCTGGGAGCCCTCTGGAAGCTCTTCAAGCGCAAGAAGGCGGACGCTTAGGCGGGGGCGGGTGCCGCCCGCTGGCCAGCGGGTCTTGGCCTGGCCGGCGGGGCCGGCGCCACGCCGGCATCAGGCGCCGCGGCGGCGCCATCGCCGTTGCGCGCTGGCCCGGGGCCGGCACGGCGGCGTCAGGCGCGGCGATTCAGCGGCGGATTCGAAGCGAAATAGGTGTTGATGCCGCCCAGTATGGCGTGGGCGACCTTGTCCTGATAGGCGGGGCTGCGCAGGCGCCGCTCTTCGTCCGGATTGCTGATGAAGGCCGTCTCGACCAGAATGGACGGGATGTCGGGCGCCTTGAGCACCGCAAAGCCGGCGCGTTCCACGCGGCTGCTGTGCAGGCGGTTGAACTTGCTTATTTGTTGCAGCACATTGGAACCCAGCTTCATGGCGTCATGGATCTGGGCGCTGGTGGAAAGATCCAGCAGCACCTGCGCCACCTGCTTGTTGTGCGAACCCAGGTTCACCCCGCCGATCAGATCGGCGTCGTTTTCGCGCTTGGCCATCCAGCGTGCGGCGGAACTGGTGGCGCCGTGTTCCGACAAGGCAAACACCGACGAGCCCCGGGCGCTGGGCTTGATCCAGGCGTCGGCGTGGATGGACACGAACAGATCCGCCTTGACCCGGCGCGACTTCTGCACGCGCACGTGCAGCGGCACGAAATAATCGTTCTCGCGCGTCAGGTAGGCGCGCATATTGGGCTGTGCGTCGATGAGCTTTTTCAGGCGCCGTGCGATCAGCAGCACGATGTCTTTCTCGTGCGTGCCGGCGCGCCCGGTCGCGCCCGGATCCTCGCCGCCATGGCCGGGATCCAGCGCAACCAGCAGCGGCCGATCGGCGCTGGCGCTGCGCGGTGGCTCTTCGGGCTGGACGCGTGCGCTGCGCGGCAGCACCTGGCCCTGCACCGAGGGTATCGGCGCCTGGTCGGGAGAATTGCGCGCCAGGTTTTCCAGCACTTCGGCCAGCGGATCCTTGTCGCTGCCGCTGCCGTTGTCCAGGATGGCCAGCAGCGGATCCTGAGCCACCTTCGGGTACAGATCCAGCACCAGCCGGTATTTGTAGCCGCCCACCGGCTTCAGGGTGAACACCTGCGGCGCTACTGCCTGCTTCAAGTCGAACACCAGGCGAACCACGTCCGGCCGGTTTTGCGCCACTCGTACCGAGGAAATGTACGGGTCGTTCGGCCGCACCTTCGAAACCAGGTCGTTGATGGCGCGGTTCATGCTCAGTCCGTCGATGTCGACCACCAGACGGTCGGGATGCTCCAGCGTGAAGTGCTCGGCCTTGAGCTCGGTGTCCATTTCCAGCGTCACCCGGGTGTACTCGTCGGCCGGCCAGGTGCGCACGGCCAGGATGGTGCCTGCCATCGCCAGGCGCGGAATGACGGGCAGGGTGAGCAGGGTGGCGGCGGTCGCTACCAGGCGGCGCCGGGATTGTCCTCGGCGAGATATTTCTGCAGGGATGGGGCAAGCGTGATCAGCCATGATAGTCCTCTGTTGCTGTGCGCGGCTAGGCGAACATTGCGGCCGATGTCTGCGTACTCGAGGCTGATTTCGAGGTCGGGGGGCGGTAAGGAGTTACCTGCTTGCTCTGGCCATTCGATCAAAACCACAGCTTCTTTCTGCAAAATCTCTCTGAATCCGGCATCCAGCCATTCACGGGGATCTCTAAATCTATAGAAATCAAGGTGATAGAAGTATAAGTTAGAAAGTTTATAGCTTTCAAGTAGCGCGTAGCTCGGACTCTTGATTCTTCCCCGTATGCCGGCCGCCCGAAGAAAGGCGCGCGCGAAGCTGGTTTTGCCGGTGCCCAGGTCGCCGCGCAGGTGGATGCGGCCGCCCGGCACGGCGTCGGGCAGGCGCGGATCGGTGCCGCACAGCAAAGGAGCGAGCTGCTCTGCCAGCGCGATCGTATCGCTTTCGTCGTTCAATTTCAGGAAAATTGATTTCAATTCTTGTTTATCTGCCATGATGCCTCGCCAGAGTGGGTCAATGCGGCCCAACCATGATCCAGAACGGGATCGTGATGGCCGACAGCAAGGTGCCCAGGGACATGATCAGCGCCACCAGCCGGCCGTTGCCGCCCATGCGGGCCGCCAGCACGTGGGCCGAAGACGCCGTGGGCAAGGAGCCAAATAGCAACAGTGCCTGGCGCTCGACCAGCGACAGATGCAGGGCCCAGCCTATGAAAATCGCCGCCAGCGGGGTGGCGAACAGGCGCACGGCGATCATCCAGGCCGCCAGTTTCGCATGGCTCCTGCCGCCCGACAGCGACAAGGTGGCGCCGACGCACATCAGCCCGATGGCAATGGCGCAGGCACCCAGCCTGCCCAGCGTTACCGCCAGCGGCTTGGGCACGGGTATGCCCAGCAAATTCACCAGCAGCCCCAGTATGGTGGCAATAATGAAGGGGTTGCGCAGGATCTCGCGCAGCGCCTTGCCGCCATTGCTGCGCGCCAGCGCATGCACCGCCGCCATATTGCTGACGGGTACCGCGATTCCGGCCAGCACCGCCATGGTCGTCTGCCCGGCCGCGCCCGCGATCGAGCCCGCCAGCGACAAGCCTATATAGGTATTGAAGCGGAAGCCGCACTGGACGACCGAGGCGTGCGCGGCCGGGTCGGAGCGCAGCACCGGCAGGGCCAGCCAGGCCATGGCGATGGCGCAGGCCATTACCGCCAGCGAGGCCTCGGCCAGCGTCGAGGCGCTGCCCAGGCTCAGGGGCGTCTGGGTAATCGAATGGAACAGCAGAGCGGGAAACAGCACGAAGTACACTAGCTGCTCGGCGCCCCGGAAGAATTCCGCGGAAAACTTGAGTTTGTGAAACAGCAGCCAGCCCAGGCCTATCAGCAGGAAATCGGGCAATACAAGGGGAATGACGGACATGAAACCGTGTGTCCGCAAGTACTGCGGACGGTCTTAGGGTAATTGCGGCGTAGCCGCAAGAGGAAATAATGGTTATTCTCGCGCCTTTGCGGCGATGGGCGCTGCAATCCGAGGCGCGCGAGCGCCCGATGATTATATATGCCTAGAGGAGAAGTACTTATGGTTGCCAAATCACTGAAAAAAATGGGTGCATTGACCCTGATTGCCGGGTCTTTTTCCGTGCTGGCTCTGCCTGCGCAGGCCGCCGGGTACCCCAACCACTCCATACGCGTCATTGTGCCTTTCGCCCCTGGCGGCTCCACCGACATCGTTGCGCGCATCGTCTCGCAGCGCATGAGCGAGATCCTGGGCCAGCCCCTGGTCATCGAGAACAAGGGCGGAGCGGGCGGCGCCATCGGCGCGACCGAAGCCGCGCGCGCCAAACCCGACGGCTATACGCTGTCGATCGCCACGGTCTCCACCATGGCCGTCAACCCGGCTTGCCGCCCCAAGGATCTCACCTATAAGCCCCTGACCGACTTCATGCCGGTCACCAACTTCGCCAACGTGCCCAACGTCATCGAAGTCAACCCGAAATTCCCGGCCAAGAACTTCAAGGAATTCGTGGCCGTGCTGAAGAAGAACCCGGGCAAGTATTCCTTCGGCAGCTCGGGCACTTGCGGCGTGCTGCACCTGTTCGGCGAAGCCTTCAAGATGGCCACCGGCACGCAGATCGTGCACGTGCCCTACAAGGGCTCGGGCCCGGCGGTGACCGACGCGGTCGGCGGCCAGATCGAGATCCTGTTCGACAACATGCCCTCGTCCATGCCGCAGATCCAGGCCGGACGGCTGCGCGCCATGGCCATCGCATGGCCGCAGCGCCTCAGCGAGCTGAAAGACGTTCCGACCCTGGCCGAGGAAGGCTATCCCCAGCTGAACCAGCCGGCCTGGTACGGCCTGCTGGCGGTCAAGGGCACCCCGCCGGAAATCATCGACACGCTGTACAAGGCGGCGTCCAAGGCGCTGAAAGACCCCAAGGTCGTCGCAGCCCTGCAAAAGCAAGGTGCCGAGCCCTCGGGCAATACCCCGGCCGAATTCGGCAAGGAAATCAAAGAGCAATACGACTGGGCCCACGACGTCGTGGCCAAGGGCCATATCGAGATGAAGTAAGCGTGCAGGCGCGGGCCCGGCTTCGTGTTCGTGCCGGCCGCGCATCGCAGGGCTACGCCCGCAACCATGCCCGGCAGCGCCACTCGCGCCCGCCGGGTTTTTCTTGTCCACCTGGCGCTGTCGCGGCTCCGGAAGCCGCGCCACTTCTTGCTATACTTCGTCCCGAGGTACGTCTCCATAGTTAAATGGATATAACTTTCCCCTCCTGAACAATTGGGCACCCGGCGCCGAAAGGGCCGGCGTGAATGCGCTTAACGTCGGTGAACCCCCTGTGTAAACGAGGCAATACCGAGCGAAGCCTGCCTGCGGCAGGAACGTGTAGAGACTCGACAGGCGCAACCTGCAGCCCGCCGCCCGCGGCGGGCATGGTTAAGATAGAGTCCAGACCACAAACCGCAAGGGCGATGAAAATCGTAGTGGCAAGAAGGGAAGATTGCAGGTTCGATTCCTGCTGGAGACGCCAGCTCCTTAAGGGGAGCAGGCCCGGGCCTTAAGCCCCACGCCCCGGGCGGCCGCGAGCCGCCAGCCGCTTGTCCAGCCGCGGGTATACGCGCCGGGCATTGCCTTCGAAGATTTTGTAGCGATCGTCCGCGCCGAGCGCGGGCAGCGCGTCGACGTAGCGCTTGGTGTCGTCGTAGTTGTGGCCGGTCTCGGGATCCACCCCCTTGACGGCGCCCAGCATCTCGGAGGCGAACAGAATGTTTTCCACCGGGATCACCTTTGCCATCAGTTCCACCCCAGGAAGGTGGTAGACGCAGGTGTCGAAAAATACGTTCTTCAGCAGGTATTCGGACAGCAGCGGCTTCTTCATCTGCTGGGCCAGGCCGCGGTAGCGGCCCCAATGGAAAGGCACCGCGCCACCGCCGTGCGGGATGACGAATTTCAGGTCGGGAAAGTCCTTGAACAAATTGCCCTGCAGCAGCTGCATGAAAGCGGTGGTGTCGCCGTTGATGTAGTGCGCGCCGGTGTAGTGGAAGGCCGGATTGCATGAGGACGAGACGTGGATCATCGCCGGGACTTCCAATTCCTCCAGCTTCTCGTACAGGGGATACCAGTAGCGGTCGGTCAGCGGCGGGTCTGTCCAGTAGCCGCCGGTGGGATCGGGGTTCAGGTTCACACCGACAAAGCCCAGCTCTTCGACGATGCGCACGAGTTCCGGAATGCAGTTCTTGGGCGCCACGCCCGGGTATTGCGGCAGCTGGCCGACGGGCGCGAAGTTGTCGGGAAATAGTGTGCAGACGCGATGGATCAGGTCATTGGACAAGGTAGTCCATTGCTTGCCGGTCTCTTCCGTGCCGACGTGATGCGCCATGCCGGAGGCGCGCGGCGAGAATATCGTCAGGTCGCCGCCGCGTTCGCGCTGCAGCTTGAGCTGCGGGGCCACGGATTCGCGCAGGGCGTCGTCGGAAATGCCCAGGTCGGTGGTGGCGGGGCGCCGCGACGGATCCGCCAGCCCGGCCAGTTGCTTGTCGCGAAACTGGTGCATCGCCTGCGGCTCGGTGGTGTAGTGGCCGTGGATATCGATGATCAGGGGGGATTTGCTCGGGTCGCTCATAGGAAAATTCCAGGTGTGGGTTTGGCTGTTGTCAGTCGACGCGCGCCACGGACGAACACGGATGCGTTGTCGTCGATGCCGCTCGTGGATGTGTCCTTGCCATGCCGTGTGCCGCACTAGGCGGGAGTCGGGCCGCACGATGTGCCGGCTGGCGCCAGGCTGCACGTGAACGTGGGAATCTTACTCTGTTCCGCGATATCGAGAAATGCGACGGCTTGCAGCTTGGCCTGGTGTTGCAGGACAAGCTGCAAGCGTACTGCCTTCCGGTCTTCTTATTCGGGTTTGATGCCTATGGCCTGCAGCTCCTTCTGCCAGCGTGCCGTATCTTTGACAGCCCAGTCGGTGAATTCTTCGGGAGTGCTGCCGATAAGAGAAAAGCTGAGCCCCTCGAGCTGCTTGCGGACATCCGGCATGTGCAGAACCTCGACGAACTTGGCGCTGAGCTTGTCGACAATGGCTTTGGGCGTCTTCGCGGGCACCAGCACGCCATAGCAGGTATTGACATCGAACCCCGGATATCCCGACTCTGCCAGTGTCGGAACGTCCGGAACCAGCGGGAGCCGTTTGGCCGATGTCACCGCCAGGGCGTGGACACGGCCGGATCGGGCATACGGAATCATTTCATGCGGCGCGGAGAACACAAGATTGACCTCTCCGGCAATTGCCGCCCTGTTGGAAAGCCCGGCACCCTTGTATGGCACGTGAATCATTTTGATCCCGGCCATCTTTTTGAACAATTCGGCGGAAAGATAGCTGGTGGTGCCGATGCCGGAAGAGGCATAGGTCAGGCCATTGGGGTGTTGCTTGGCATAATCGACCAGCTCCTTGACCGATTTCAATGGCAAAGAGGCATTCACGACCAGCATGTTGGGGGCGCAGGCCAGCAGCGACACGCGTTCGAAGTCCTTCATGGTGTCGTAGGGCAGCTTCTTGTAGAAAAATGGATTGACCGTGTAGCCGCCTGCCACGATAAGAACGGTATAGCCGTCCGGCGCCGCCTGGGCAACCGCGGCGCTGCCGATGATTCCGCCGGCGCCGGGACGATCTTCGACGACTACGGACTGGCCCCAGCTTTGTGTGATCTTGGGGCCGATGAGCCGCGCCAGGGTGTCTATGCCTCCGCCTGCCGAAGAGGGCGCGATGATCCGGATGGGTCTGTCGGGGTAGTTCGCGGCCTGTTCGGCCGCGCCGCCGCCCGCCGCCATCGCGTGGCAGGATGCCGCGAGCAGCGTTGTGCCCAGCAAGGCACGCAAGGTGGAAAATTTCTCGTTTCGCATCGTTGTCTCCTGTGTTCCTGGTTTGTGTGTCGCTGTCACTGTGGCAGCGGGTGCTCGATGATGTGCTCGGCAGCCCGCAGCGCCGTGACGCCGGATTTGACGAGCCCTCCTACGTATCCCCCTTTGTTGCCGCCCTCCAGCCCGCCCGTGGCGCAGCCCACCGCGTACAGGCCGGGGATGTGCTGGTCTTCTGTAGCGTTCAATACCTGCCCATTGCCGTTGATCGATATGCCGCCCATGGTGTAGGTGATGCCTGCGCAGACGGGGAACGCATAGAAAGGCGCGGTTTCAATGGGGTGGGCGGTATATTTGTCCGTAGTCCGGGAAGGTACGAGATGCGCCGTGGCATGAGCCTTGACGGCCGAGTTGTGCTCGTGCACGAGCGCTTGCAGGCGCTCTGGATCGAGGCCGCATTGTTGCGCCAGCCCCTCTATGGAGTCCGACCGGTGCATTGTTGCGCCGGCCTTCGACAAATACGGGTTGGGCGACACCAGGCGAACCGCCCCGCATTCCGTCCAGATGCGCTGATCCGCAATAAGCATTTTGTCCAAGGGGTCGGGCGATGCCGCAATGGCATTGGCTATCGCGACGCCGCCCAGGCCTTCGTCGATGAAGCGTTCGGCGTGCTTGTCGACGATGACGCCGGCGGTGGCGATATAGTCCAGATAGGGATACGGCCAGAGCTTGTCGTTGGTGAATACATCTCGGGAAAGTATGTGGCCGTAAAACCCTTCGAGGCCGGAGATCCCGGCGCCGACGTCTTGGGCCATGCGCAGGCCGTCGCCGACCCCCGTGCCCGCGTTGCGCTGGAATACCCCTTCCGGCTTCGGCGCGATCGCCTGTCGTATCAGCGCTTCGTTGGCCTGGAATCCCCCATCGGCAATGACGACCGCTGCGGCCGTGGCCGTGAATTGCCGCCCTGTCGCGGTTTCACCGCTTACGCCGGTAATCAGGCCGCTTTTGTTTTCCAGCCGGAGGGCCTTGTGGCCCCGTAGGACGGTTCCTCCGAGGCGCAGCAGTTCGGCCTCGAAGGTGCGCAGCATCAAGTCTCCGCCGCGTCCCCTCCATTCACATCCTTGCGGTGTGACCGAGGGCGGGGACAGTACGAAACTTTGATAGCTGTACGGCCCTTTGATGAAGCGGATTCCGACAGATTGCATCCATCGCACGACTCTGGCCCCGTCCTGGGCCACTGCCTTTGCCAGATCCGTACGCGCGGTACCGGCGGTGGACTCGACGATTTTCGAATACAGCACATCGGGATCGGACAGGATGTCGGTGGCGCAGCAGTGCCAGACGCCCGCAGTGAGCCTGGAGTTGCAGAGGTAGCGATCTTCCGTGAGTTGTTCGAGCACGATTGCGCGCAGGCCGCTTTGCGCGACGCGAACCGCCGCAATCATCCCGGAAACGCCCGCGCCGATGACGACTACATCGCATGTGATGGGTTCCGGCGCGGTCATGGTTCATCCCGTACATAGAGTTCGCCAGGCGAACGTTGGATGGGGTACAAGCTCATGGGCGGTTCGGTATGCATGGCTTTCCTTGTCGAGGGTGTTTCCGTTCGTGCGCGCATCGTTGCGCACAGGCTTACCGGCCCTTGAATACCGGCTTGCGTTTTTCCTTGTATGCCTGGATGGCTTCTCGGTAGTCTTCAGTGCACTGCACGACAGCCATGTGGCCGGCCACCGCGTCCAGGCTGGTGCGCAGGTCGGTGCGCATCGACTGATACATGAGCTTCTTGATGTCGCGCAGCTGTATCGGCGGCCCTTCGGCAATGCGCTGGGCGAAGGCCATGAATTGCTCCTTGAATTCGCCGTCGCCATATACATGGTTGACCAGGCCCAGCTGCAAGGCTTCTTCCGCTGAAACGAAATCCCCGATCCACATCAATTCCAGGGCGCGCGCGGGGCCGACGAGCCGCGGCAGGAAATAGCAGCCGCCGTTTCCGGGCAGCAAGCCCACGCGGATATATCCTTCCGAGAAGCGGGCCGAGGCGCTGGCCAGGCGCAGATCGCACATCAGCGACAGATCCATGCCCGCTCCCACGGCGGCGCCGTTGACCGCCGCGATCAGCGGTTTCTCGAAGTCCTCCACGGCGCGCGCGACGCGATGAGTGACGGTCTGCAGGCGCGTGCGCCTTTCCAGCGGCGTGGGGTCGCCTTGGGCGCGCTCGCCGGCGCGCCGCCCCATGTCGCCTCCCGAACAAAACGCGTTGCCTGCGCCAGTGATGACAAAGCAGCCGATCAGGGGGTCATTGTTCGCCGTATAGAGGGCATCGCGCAGCCCCTCCAGCATGTCTTCGCTCAATGCGTTTTTTTTCTCGGGGCGGTTCAGGCGCGCAATCATCACGCGGCCGGCGGTGCTTAGTTCTAGATCGGGCATGGCGTATCCTGGTGGTTTATCGGTGTTCGAGCCGAAAGGGCTCAAGGGCTTGTTTTCGCGCGATGTCTTGCATGTTCCGCGCGTGCTTCGGCGATGGCCGCTTGCATGGCGCGGTTGATCCAGCGCTTGTTGTCGGCGAAGGCGTGCGCGTCTTTCGCGCCCAGCGATCGGGCCAGCGCATCGGCCGCTGACGGCAGCTCGCTGCGCGCCACAACGGCGCGAACCAGCCCTCGGGCCCGGGCATCCGCGACGTCCAGCGGCCGGCCGCTCTGGATCAGATCCAGCGCGAGCGCCCGGCCGCCCGCCACCGCCAGAATGTTCGAGCCGGAAAAAGAGGCGATGCCGATGTCGATCTCGGGCAGCGAAATAGCGGCGGATTCGACCGCCACGCAGGCATCGGCCAGCAGCGCGAGCATGGCGCCGCCGCCCACCGCGCTGCCATTCAGGGCGGCCACGATGGGCTTGGGCGTATCCAGAACGGCGTCCTGCAAGGCCGCCAAGGCGTGCGAGCGCCGCTCGCGCTGGCGAGCCTGGTTGCCGTCCTCAGGCTTCTCGCGTATGTCTACTCCCGCGGTGAAGACGCGTTCGCCCGCCCCGGTCAGCACTATGGCCTTGATTTCAGGGTCGCGGCCTGCCTGGACGATGGCAGCCGTGGCGCGCTCCATCATGCGTACCGTCATCGCGTTTGCCTTCGAGGGGCGATTAAAAATCACCCACATATTGGCGTCATGCATTTCGGTAAGTAGCGTTTCGTCGTTTAGTTCCATGGTCGGTTCGTCAAGAAACATAGGGTGAATGAGGGGCTGCCTGTCCCGGCATGCGATGGCTCTCAGGCGGCCGGGGCCGGCCCCGGGACGAAGGAATCCGCATAGAATTCTTCAGGGGGCAGGCCGCGCTGCGTGGTGAATTCGCTGCGGGCAGAGTCGACCACCACCGGCGCGCCGCAGGCATAGACCTGGACGCCGGACAGATCGGGGAAGTCTTCCATCACTGCGCGGTGCACGAAACCGGTACGCCCCGTCCACCCGTCGTCGGGCCGGGCCTCGGACACCACCGGCACATAAGACAGGCCTCGCTCGACCCAGCTATTCGCCAAGCCGTTCAAGTACAGATCCGCGGGGCGCCTGCCGCCCCAATACAGGATCATGGGGCGCTCGCAGCCCCGGTGCAGGGCGTTTTCGATCATGGCCTTGATGGGGGCGAAGCCGGTACCGCTGCCAACGAAGATCATGGGCTTGTCGCTGTCTTCGCGGACGAAGAAGGTGCCCAGCGGCCCTTCGAAACGCAGCAGGTCGTTGACCTTCATGGCCGTGAACACATGGGTGCTGAAGGGGCCGCCGTAGTTGCGCAAATGCAGCTCGAGCCATCCCTGGCCGTGCGGCGCATTGGCCAGCGACAGGCTGCGCCGTATCTTGGGGTTCATCACGATGTCGATGTACTGGCCGGGGAGGAACCTGAGTTCGTGGCCGGCCGGAAGCTTGAGCCGGATGCGCATGACATCGGGCGCCAGGCGTTCGAGTTCCAGTACGCGCGACACCATTTTCCGGACAGGTATGCCTGCGGCGGCGGCGATGACTTTGCACTCGATCGTCACTGCCGACCGAGGCTTTGCCTGGCACAGCAGCGCATAGCCCTGTTCCCGTTCCCGTTCGGATAGGGCGGCTGCCTGATACTGCCCGCGGTCGACGACGCCGTGCACGATTCTGGCCTTGCAGGTGCCGCATACGCCGTTGCGGCAGCTGTGGGGCAAAGCCATTCCCGCCTTCAGCGCGGCGGCCAGCAGGCTTTCGTCGCGGTGCACCTCTATCGTGCGGCCTATGGGCTCGCAGGTGAGCGGAAATGTCTCTTGCGCATTCGATGTTTGAGTCATTGCGATTTCCTGCACCCGGGCCGCTGCCGGCCCGGACATATGTGCCTTGCGCTTAGTGCAGATCGGCGCGCATGGACGGCACGACCAGCGCGTCGGCGGCGAGCACGCCGTCCTCGACGACGAAAAGCGGGTTGATGTCGACTTCCCGGACGCAATGCCGCGCATCCCATGCGAAGTGCGACAGCGCCGCCAGGGCTCGGGCGGCCGCGTCCACATCCAGCGGGGCTGCCCCACGTACGCCGTCCAGGATGCGGCGGCACTGCAGCTCGTCGAGCATCTGGCGCGCCGTGTCCACGCCGAATGGCGCCAGCCTGCATGAACTGTCGCCCAGCAGTTCGGCATAAATGCCGCCCGCGCCCACGACCACGACGGGGCCGAAGACTTCATCGTTGACGACGCCGGCAATCAGTTCGAAACCGCTGCGCACCATTTCGGACACCAGAACGCCGTCGATACGCGCATGCGGGGCGTGCCGCCGGGCGTTGTCCAGAACTTCCGCAATGGCGCTGTCGAGTTCCGCCCGGTTGGCGATGCCGACCTTGACGCCGCCGGCTTCGGTTTTATGTGGAATGTCTGGAGACACGACCTTGGCCACCAGGGGGAAAGAGAGGTTCTCGAGCCCGGCGGTATTTCCGCTCGTGACGAAGATGTCGCGGGTGACCGGGATTCCGGCGGCTTGGAGTATTGCCTTGGATTGTGCTTCGGACAGAGAGCCGTGCGATTGCACGATGGAATCGAGCGCGGCGCCGATATTCTGGGCAGAGGCCTGCTGCGCCTGCCGGCCGGCTTCCGCGGCGATGTCTGCCCTGCGTTCGTGGTAGGCGGCCAGCGCGGCCAGGGCGCGTGCAGCCCGTGCGGGCGAGGGGAAGACTGGTATTCCGGCTTCGTCCAGCATCTGCAACGCTGCCCCGACTTCGCTCGGCGGCGCAGACGAGAACACCACAATGGGCTTGTCGGTGTCCGGCGCCACGCGCCGCAGGACTTCCGCTGCGGCGATGCTGCCCGATTTCCCTGTGGTGGCCAGATTGATGCATAGCGCACCGGCATTGGGGTCGTCCAGGGCCGCGCGTATGGCCTTTTCCAGTTTTTCCTGGTTTGCCTTGTTGAAGTAGCCGGCCGTCAGGTCGATGGGATTGTGTACGGCGCCGATGGCGGGCACGACACCCGACAGGCGGGCCTGGGTATCGGCGTCGAGCTCGCACATCTTCATGCCCACGCGCTCGCCCGCATCGGCAAATACAATCGCGGAACCCCCGGATACGCCCATGATCACCACACCGCGGCCTTGTGGATACTTGGCCGAAGCGAACGCGCGCAGGTAATCGACGGCTTCGTGCAGTTCGCCGATCTCGACGATGCCCGTCTGTTTGAAAAGCGCCTGGTAAAAATCGTAGCTGCCCGTCATGCTCGCCGTGTGCGAAGCCGCCGCACGTGCGCCTTGTTCGGTGACGCCGCCTTTCCAGAGCAGAATCGGCTTGCCTGCGGCCAATGCGCGGCGGCCCGCATCCAGCAGCGCGCGCCCGTCGTTGGTGCCTTCTATATAGGCGACGATGCATTCGGTTGCGTCGTCTTCCAGCAGGGCTTCGATGAGTTGAACCGTATCGATATCGCTTTCGTTGCCGGTGGCGATCACGTGGCGGAATCCGATACCGGCCTGGGCACAGGCCAGCGCTATGCTGTAGCCGAAGCCGCCGCTTTGGGTCAGCAGCGATACGCCGCCGCGCTTCAGCTTGGGCGCCCGGGTCATGCTGCCGAACGCAGCGTAGACATCCGAGTGAATGTTGACCAGCCCGAGACAGTTCGGCCCGATCAGCCGTACGCCGCCTTCCCGGGCGATCTGGAGCATGCGCTGTTCGCGCTCGATGCCTTCCGCCCCGGTTTCCCGGAAACCGCCGCTCAAGATGACGGCGAAGGGCACTTTTTTTGCCGCGCATTCTTCCAGCACCGTAAGCACGGCCTTGGCTGGAACGCCTATGACGACCACGTCGACAGTTTCAGAAATGGCCGTGACTGACGGATAGCATGACAGCCCCTCGAACTGTGGGTATTTCGGGTTGACGGGGTATATCTTGCCTTGATAGCCGTTGGCCAGCAGAGCCCGAACCGCTTGGGAGCCGGGCCGGGCGGCCTCGTCCGACACCCCGACGACGGCGATCGAGCCGGGCTCGAGTAGCTGTCTGAACTTGCTCATGCTTCAAGGACTCCTGGTTTGTGCGCTTCCGGAGGCCGGGCTCGAAGAAGTCGCGCTGCTTGTGTGTGATGGATATGGGGGCGGGTGGCGAGGGCTTCTGCATCGTGCGCCGCATTGATAAACGGAACTGTATCCAATACCTTGATCCATGTCAAATTTTTGAAATTAGTTCTGATCAATGAAACGAAAGAAAGATAAAAAAAACGCGCCAGGATCAATGCGGGCGGGCTGGCACTATAGGGGGGGGTGTCCTGCTATGCAGGCGCGATATTCGATTGATTTCGATTATCGAAACTAGTTTCTAAAATTGACGAAAAAAATGGATCACTATAGAATCGAATCGCTGCCAGCGGGCACGACATCGTGCATGCCTGTGCGATGGGAAGGCTGGGATAGCAGCGGGAAAAGGTTCAACACTGATACGGGGACACATGCCATGCCTTTCATGGCCTTGAAGACAAACAGGAATATGCCGCAATGACCATCAAAGGCAAGGCTTACATCGTCGGCGCCTACGAGCATCCTTTGCGCAAGGCGCCCAATCACTCTGTCGCACAGTTGCACGCCGAAGTCGCCAAGGGCGCCATCGAGGATGCGGGCCTGACCCGGGACGACATCGACGGCTACTTCTGTGCCGGCGATGCGCCCGGCGCGAACCCCTGGTCCATGGCGAACTACCTGAACCTGAACCGGCTGCGGCATCTGGATTCCACCGATATGGGGGGCTGCTCGTATCTGATTCACGTGGCCCATGCGGCCGAGGCCATCGCAGCCGGCAAGTGCAACGTCGCGCTGATCACCCTGGCGGGCAGGCCCAACTCAGAGGGCCTGTCGGGTACCCAGGTGCGGGTGCGGGGCGTCAACCTTCCCGATTCGCCTTATGAAATGCCGTATGGGCCGGTAACGGTGAACCTGTACGCCATGGCCGCCATGCGGCACATGTATGAGTTCGGAACCACCAGCGAGCAGCTCGCCTGGATCAAGGTGGCGGCGTCGCATCATGCGCAGCACAATCCCAACGCGATGCTGAAGAAAGTGGTCACGGTCGAAGATGTCTTGAATTCCCCCATGGTGTCAGACCCTTTGCACCGGCTGGACTCCTGCGTGGTCAGCGACGGCGGCGGCGCCATTGTCGTGGCACGTCCTGAAATAGCAAAATCATTGAGCCGTCCCCGCGTCAAAATTCGTGGCGGTGCAGAAACCAGCAAACACCAGATGGGCGGGAAAATCGATCTGAGCTATACCGGCATCGCATGGGCCGGGCCCAGGGCATTCGAAGAGGCGGGCGTTACGCCGGCCGATATCCAGTACGCCTCCATCTATGACAGCTTCACTATCACGGTACTGCTGCAGCTCGAAGACCTCGGCTTTTGCCGGAAGGGGGAGGGCGGGCGGTTCGTGGCCGACGGCAATTTGATTTCCGGCGTCGGCAGCCTGCCGTTCAACACCGACGGCGGCGGGCTTTGCAATAATCATCCGTCCAACCGGGGCGGCATGACCAAAGTCATCGAGGCCGTGCGCCAGCTGCGCGGCGAAGCGCACCCGCAAGTGCAAGTTCCGAACTGCGGGCTTGCTTTGGCCACGGGCGTGGGCGGCGCCATAGGGCATCGCCATGGCGCGGCGACATTGATTCTTGAAAGGGAATAGGCCATGGATGCAGCAAGCGCGACGCGCAAGATCAGCGACCCCTTGATCAACCCCGGCGATGAGCCGTATTTCGAGGCCGCGGCGCAGGGGCGCCTGATGGTGAAGATTTGCGGCGCGTGCGGAGAACCGCACCATTACCCCAGGGCGATCTGCCCGTTTTGCTGGAGTTCCGACGTGAAATGGGCCGATACGGCCGGCACGGGAACGATATATACCTTCAGCATCACTCGCCGCGGCGCCGCGGCGCCTTATTGCATCGCCTATGTGACCCTGGACGAAGGCCCCGTGGTCATGACGAATATTGTCGATACGGATCTGGACGCCATCCGCATCGGCCAGCGGGTCAAGGTGGTGTTTCACAAGTCGGACAATGGCACGGCCGTGCCGATGTTCACTCCGGTAGCGGCGGCGCAAGCCTCGGGGCGCTAGAAAAGAAGGGGATTCTGATGCCTGCAAAATTGGCGCTGTACAGCGCCGTGGGCGCCGTGCTCACCCACTACGATGTCGACGTGGACGCGGCCGAGCTGCACGAGCGGGCGAGCATAACGCTGCCGGCCAAGGTTCAGTACGCATGGCGTCATCCGCGCCTGCCCATACTGTATTGCACAGTATCGGACGGCGGCCCCCGGGTACCTTCCGGCAACAATCAGGTGGTGGCGCTGGACATCGCCGCCGATGGGACGCTGCGGCGGCGCGGGACGGCTGCGGAACTGCCGCGCCGGGCCGTGCATATGTGCGTGGATCCCGCGGGCCGGCACGTGATCAATGCCCACAACTACGATGGCGGCAGCCTGAGCCTGCATCGCCTGGATGCGGATGGCTCATTGGGCGGCCTGCAGGTGCAAAGCCCGCGGTTGAACTACGGCATCTATCCGCATCAAGTCAGGGTTTTCCCGTCGGGGCGCACTGTTCTGATCGTAGACCGAGGCAACAAGGCGCAGGCCGGAAAGCCGGAAGACCCTGGCGCCTTGCGTACCTTCCCGATGGAAGACGGCATGCTGGCCGCCGGCCAGGCGATTGCGCCGGACGGCGGCTATGGCTTCGGCCCCCGCCACGTGGACTTTCATCCCGGCCGGCCATGGATCTACGTATCGGACGAGCGCATGAACCGGCTGTACATGTTCCGGTATTCCGATGGCGACCGGATCGACAGCCTCCCCGCCTATACCCGCGACACGCTGGCGGATCCTGAAAATGTCAGGCCCAGGCAGATCGGCGGTCCCATCCATGTGCATCCCGCGGGCCGTGCCGTCTATGTGGCAAATCGAGCCGACCACACAGTGGAGCATCATGGCGAGCAGGTGTTCGGCGGGGGCGAGAACAATATCGCCGTTTACGCAATCGATCCGCAAACCGGGGAACCGCGGCTGGCCCAGCATGCCGAGACGCATTCGTTCCATGTACGTACATTCGCCTGCGACCCGGACGGGCGTTTGCTCGTCACAGCCAGTATCAAGGCCTTGAATGTGGTGGATGGCGGCGAGCTGCAAACGGTTCCGGCGGCCTTGTCGGTGTTCCGCGTGGCCGATGACGGCTGTTTGAGCTTCGTGCACAAGGTGGACGTGGCCACCCAGGGCTCGCAGTTGCAGTATTGGACGGGTATGGTGCGCGTGGGCTAGGCCGCTTGCCTGCTGATCCGGCGCCGCCGGCGTGCCCGCGGGCCGCGTGCGCAAAACGTGTGCAAAACAAGAGGGGGAACCTGCCAGGCTCCCCCTTTTTTTTGATGCCTTGGTATCTGCCCGGCGGATGCTCCGGAGCCTTGAGGCCCTTCAGCCAGCGGCCTCGAGCGGATATTGCAGCACCAGGGCTTCCAGGCCTTGGCCGCCGGCCTGGATCGTGAACCCGCTTTCGCTGTTCTCGACCACGACCATGGACCATTTGGGTAGTTCTTCGTTGTCGTGCACCAGGCTGCCATTGCCCACGAATACATAATAGCCGCCCGCGATGGACGGATCGGGGCCTTTTGCGGACATGCCCGCGCCAAGACGGACGATTCGGGCCGACATGCCGTCATCGCCTTCCAGCAAGGATTCCCAGGCGGCTTCCGTGCGGGCCTGCATAACCGGTTCAATGGAAAAGCTGACCTGCTCGGACGTAAGGTTGCGGCGCTTGCTGGGCTTGAGGTGATCGCGATAGCCAGGCTTGTCCAGATATATAGGCTCGGAATTGCCGGTATGCATGCGCAGCGCCACGAAAGCCAGGCCCTGGGGGCCGGCGGTAATGGGGCCGTAGGCGGTATGGTGATCTTTGAACTGGACTGTGAGCGGCTTGAGCTGTTGACCGCGATTTCCGATAGTGCCCGAGCCGGCGATGAACAGCTGGAACATGGTCACGCCGTGGAAATGGGGAACGATGGCTTCATTGGATTGAAGCTCCGACATCGTCGCTTGCGGGCCGGGCGCAGTGGCTTTTGAGCTGCGTGGGCCGAAAAACACGGTACCCCAGTGCTGTTGGCCTGTGCCGGGGGAGATGACGATGTTGCGCTTGGCAAGCGCATCCGTACCGCTACGTGTATAGATCATGGGAAATGCTCCATTTCAATCAGAGTTGCGAGGCAGATGAACCTGCCGCGGGCATCGATCCGCCAACTGCATCTTCGTGGCGATTTTTGGCAATCTTACCATAAAGTTCTATTAAATGATATTAGTTCCAATGATTAAAACTTTTAAGTCCGCCGGAAGCGGATCCGGCCCAAAAACGGGAGCTCGATCGGGGCGGGAAAGACGGAATGACGGGCTTGCGTGCTAGATCAGCGACCCCACCATCCCGCCGTCGACCAAAATGCTCGAGCCTGTAATGAATCCGGCCTGCTGCGAGGCGAGGAAGGTTGCTACTCCTGTGACTTCTTCTTGAGTACCCATACGGCCCAGGGGCGTCATTTTCTTGCGCGCCTGCGTCTGCTCGGGGGTATAGGCGGCCGCGCCGACGCGGTGGGAGGTATCGATCAGGGCCGGGGCCACACAGTTGGCGGTTATGCCCAGAGCACCGACTTCGTTGGCCAGGTGCTTGATATATGCCGTCATGCCTGCGCGAAAAACGGTGGATAGACTATGGTGGGGCATCGGGGCCTTGACCGATGCCGATGTAATCGCCACGATGCGGCCCCAGCCGCGCCCGCTGATCAACGGAATCATGGTGTTGGCCACTTGTATGGCTCCCCACAGCTGGCCGCGATAGGCCGTATGCCAGCGTTCCTCCTCGGTTTCGTCCAGGGTGGCGCGCAGGGGGTTGGGCGCCCGGCCCGTGTTCAGTATCAGGATGTCCAGGCCGCCGAAGTCGGCTTTGATCTTCGCGCCCAGAGCCGCGACGTCATCCGCGCGCAGCATGTCGCCGGGGAAGGCCAGCGCCTTGACGCCATGCGCTTGTGCGATGTCGTCGGCTATGGCCCGCAGCTTGTCGGCCGAGCGCGCGAAGAGCACGACGTTGACGCCTTCGGCGGCCAGCGCATGAGCAATATTCTTGCCCAGGCCTGCGCTGGATGCAGTGATCAGCGCCACTTTTCCGTTTATTCCCAAATCCATGAGCTCTGTCCCCGATGAATGCCAAGAAAGTGAAAGGCGACGAGCAGGATCTGCCTGTGGATCGCCTTCCTCGAAATTGAATTGACTGTGCCGGGAATGTTGTCCGGACGATTCTGCGATGTTTACGAAGTTATGCGTACTTCATCGTCTTCGACGATGAACCGGTGCGGCATGTCTTCCGATGCCCATTCCAGGTATTCCAGCACTTGCGTGAACCGAGGGTCGCACTGCTTCAGGGCTTCCGGCCGGTAGCTTTTGTCGAAGGCCATGGGCAGGAACGATACGCGCTGGAGGCCGTTTCGGGTGACGACAGCCTTGGCCAGCAGGCCGAGCGTGCAGGCTTTGCCGTAAGGCATATAGGGGTATTCGGGATCCAGATCCGCGTGGTTGCGCACGGCGCCGTGGCTCCAGGCGGGCTCGCTCCAGGACGGCGCGGCGAAGGGCTTGGTCATGGCAAACACGCCCAGGCTGTAGAAAATGGGTTTCCCTTTGTAGAGTTCGATGGCTTTCGGGATGTGCGGGGCATGGCCCACGACGATATCCGCGCCGGCGTCGATGGCGGCATGCGCCACGGTGACTTGGTAGTCGGAAATGACCCGAGGCAGGCGGATGACACCGGAGTGGAAGGCCAGCACCACTACGTCCGCTTGTTTTCGAGCAGCGGCGATATCTTCCAGCAGCCTTGCCAGATCGGCAGGCTCGGGCTTGGTGTGAATACGCACGGGCTCGTGCGGGCCGCGTTCGTCATAGGAAGTCTGCACGCCAACGGCGGCAATGCCGGGCTTGTCCGGCCCGGCTTCGCTGCCCGGTTTCCCCACCGAGCAATAGCCCAGGTATGCCACTTTGATGCCGGTGCGCTCGACGATGGCCGGGCGGCGCGCTTCGGCCAGATTGCGGCCCGCGCCGGTCACTTGAACCCCCTTGGACAGCAGCAGCTCGCGAGTGTCCACCAGGGCATCGGGGCCGCTGTCATAGCTGTGATTGTTCGCCATGGTTACGGCATCGAACAGGCCGTTCGTGAATATGGCGGACATCCCCACGTCCTGATTCACCTGGCGGGCCTGTTCCGTATAGACCGCGCGCGTTGAGTAGGTGCGCATGCAGTTGACGAAGCGGAAGTCCGCTTGTTGCAGAACAGGGCCCACCAGCTCGGTATAGCCCTGGATGGGGAATCCGTCAGCGGGCCCATGGGCCGGGCCGCAGTCGCCGGCGATCAATATGCTTGCAGGGTTCGGCACGCTTTCTCCTTGTTTTCTATCTGGTTTTTTGTTTCAATGATTGAAACTAATGCTATTTATAAAAACCTATGTTAGCATTCATCCATCTGCCACCCAAAGTATTTCTGCGGGCATGATGTTGCAATTCCCCTGCGCAGCGCATCAAGATGCGAGCCTCTCGAGGGGCTGCGGCAGTCGTCGCGTGCCCGCAAGACATTGCCTCGGCGTGGCGCCGGCAAGACTTTTTTTCTGGCAAGCGAGACGAATACATGGTGAATAGCAATGAGCGTGGCCCGGGTTGGACTGCAGCCCGGCGGCTCGACGGCAAGGTAGCAGTGGTCATGGGCGCTGGCCAGAGTCAGGGCGACGGCGTGGGCAACGGCCGCGCCGCGGCCATGCGTTATGCGCGCGAGGGTGCACGCGTGCTGGCTGTGGATCGCAGCCTGCAGTCGGCCGAAGAAACCGCCGCCCTGATCCGTGCAGAGGGTTTCGACTGTAGCGCCCAGGCCGCCGATGTGACCTGCGAGGCCGATCTCGTGGCTGTCATGCAAAACGCCCGGCAGCGCTGGGGTTCGCTGGACGTCCTGCACAATAACGTGGGGGTCAGCCTGGCGGGCGGAGACGCGGAACTGACCGAGGTCAGCGCAGAAGCATTCGACAACATCTACCGCATCAATCTGCGCGGCACCGCATTCGCGTGCAAGCATGCGCTGCCGCTCATGCGGGAGCAGCGCAGCGGCGCAATCGTCAACATTTCCTCGGCCGCTGCGGTGGGGCGCTATCCGTATGCCGCCTACAAGGCTACCAAAGCGGCCGTCATTGCCCTGACCGAACAACTGGCCTTGCAGAACGCGCCCTATGGCATACGCGTGAATTGTGTATTGCCTGGCTTGATTTCCACCCCCATGGCGGTCGATACGCGCGCGCGCACCTGGAATCAGACGCGTGAACAGGTGTTGTCCGAGCGCGTCGCCAAGGTGCCTCTCGGGCGCCTCGGCACCGGCTGGGACGTGGCCAATGCCGCTTTGTTCCTGGCCTCTGAAGAAGCGGCGTTTGTCACTGGCATTTCGATGCTGGTGGACGGCGGGCGCATGCTGAATCGCCTATGACGAGGCAGCCGGGTTTCGACATGCAGGTTCCGGGATGCGGCAGCGGGCTCGATGGCCCGTACAGGGCGGCCCGGACGATACAGAAACAGAAAGGTAGGAAAGATGAGCGATAAAAGTAGAATCAAGTACGAGCCTGCCGATGGCGTGGGTGTGATCACCATCGACAGTCCGCCGGTAAACGCCTTGGGCCCGGGCATGCGCGAGAGCATCATCGAAGCCCTGGCGCGCGGCAATGCGGATCCCTCGGTTCAGGCTTTTGTATTGATCGGTGCCGGGCGCAACTTCATCGCCGGCGCCGACATACGCCAATTCGGCAAAACGCGGTCGATAAATAGCAGTGTCAGCGCAGCGGCACTGGACGCCAGCGCCAAGCCTGTGGTAGCCGCAATCAGCGGGTACGCCCTGGGCGGGGGGCTGGAACATGCACTGGCTTGTCATTACCGCATCGCGGCCCCCGGTGCGAAGGTGGGCCTGCCGGAGGTGACGCTGGGCCTCGTGCCCGGCGGCGGAGGCACGCAGCGCCTGACCAGGCTGATCGGCCCGCGGGCCGCCATGGACATTATCTTGTCCGGCCGCCATGTCGGCGCGGACGAGGCCTTGCGCCTGGGAATATTGGATCAAGTCACTGACCAGCCCGACTTGCGGGCCGCGGCGATTCATTATGCCCGATCCATTGCCGCCGTCAGGCCTGTGCCGCGGGCGCGGGACAAGCAGAACTGGGCTGTCCAGGATGGCGAGCCGGCGGTGTTCGAGAGCATGCGCGCTTCGATCGCACGCAAGGCCCGGCATCTTCCGGCCCCGTCCCGGGCCATCGAATGCGTCGAGGCTGCCGTTCGGCAAAGTTTCGAAGATGGGCTCAAGGTAGAACAGCAGGCCTTTGCGGATCTCGAGAATACCCCCGAGGCGAAGGCGCTGCGCTATGCTTTCTTTGCCGAGCGCGAGGCGGCGAAGATTCCGGGCATCGAATCGGGCCTCGCCGCGGCGCCGGTCGAGTCCGCCGCGGTCGTGGGAGCCGGCACCATGGGCAGCGGCATCGCGATAGCGTTTGCCGATGCCGCCATTCCAGTGAAAGTGCTGGAATCCTCGCCCGAAGCGCTGGAGCGCGGAAGGCTGCGCATACGCGATACCTATGCGGCGCGCGTCAAGCGCGGCAGCCTGACGCAGGATTCCATGGATCAGCGTATGGCCCGCATACAGTTCGTACCGGGCTATGAAGACATCGCCGACTGCGACGCGGTAATCGAAGCTGTGTTCGAGCGCATGGACGTCAAGCACCAGGTGTTCGGCAAGCTCGATGCCGTCATGAAGCCGGGGGCTTTGCTGCTTACCAACTCTTCTGCGCTGGACATCGATCAGATCGCGAGCGCCACCGGGCGGCCCGGGGACGTCGCGGGCACGCACTTCTTCGCACCTGCGAATGTCATGAAGCTGTGCGAAGTGGTGCGCGGCGAACGTACGGCGGTAGCAACGCTGCAGCGTGCGATGAAAATGGGCCGTGCCATGGGCAAGGTCTGCGCCATTGCGGGATCTTGTGACGGCTTCATTGCCAATCGCAGCCGTGCGCCCATGATGACCGAAATGATGCTCATGCTGGAAGAAGGGGCCACGCCTCGGCAGATCGACAAGGTCATGACCGATTTCGGATATCCGATGGGGCCTTTTGCCGTCAACGACATATCCGGCCTGGACGTCAGCTACGAGGGGCGCAAGCGGCGGGCGCTCGCCAACCCCGAGTATCGCAAGCTGCACGTACCCGACCGGCTCGTCGAAATGGGCCGCAAAGGCCAGAAGACCGGCGCCGGCTGGTACCGCTACGAAAAAGGCGACCGCACCCCGCATCCCGACGACGTGGTTGCACAGGTCGTCGCGGCAGTTGCGAAGGAATTCGGCATCGAGCAGCGCACGTTCTCCGACGAAGAGATACTGCATCGTGTCTTGTTCGCGTCCATCAACGAGGCGTGCAAGATCCTGGAAGACGGCAAAGCATATCGTGCCAGCGATATAGATGTGATGTGGCTCAATGGCTTTGGCTTCCCCCGGCACAGAGGCGGCCTGATGTACTGGGCCGACACCATAGGCGCATCCGGCGTGCATCGCCAGATATCCGATTGGGCCCGGCGTTACGGGAAGCGCTGGATCCCCAGCCGCCTGCTGGCCGATGTGGCGGCAAGCAAGGGAAATCTGCGCGAGCTTCAAGGGGCGCAGGGTGCCGGCGCATGATGCGCCTGCGTCTTGCGTAGCCAGCTTAGTGAGATATAGAAATGACGATTGATCCGGAACGCGGGAGCGCCGCCGTGAATGCCGCTCCGCCCGCTGCCGCCGACACCTCCTTCAAAGTGTGGCAGTGCATATTGTGCGGTTTTATCTACGAAGAGGCCGCGGGGCTGCCCGACGAGGGCATTCCGCCCGGCACACGCTGGGCCGACGTTCCCGAAGACTGGGTCTGCCCGGAGTGCTCGGCCGTCAAAGCCGATTTCGAAATGATCGAGATTTAGGCAGGCGTTCTGCCCCCGCCGTGCATGGGCAGCGGGGGGCGCGGCCGGACAGTGGATCAGTGGGCTTCGCAAATCTGGCGCAGGCGTTCCACGACATGCTTGTTCACGAGAATACCTTGTCTGCGCCGGATTTCACGTTCCCGGAATCCGCGCTCGGAAGGTATCCGGATGTCCGAAACCCCGTCCATTCGGGGCAGGCCCTTGATCTTTGCAAGTAATTCCTCGAGCTCCGAGGTGAATTGCTCGGCTGGCATCAGCAGGCCAGGGTCGAAGGCCACGAATAGATATCCGAAATCGCTGACCTCGCCATTTCTCATCCGGGAGCCCGCCATCAGGCCCAGCGCCTGAATGGCGAGAGACAGGCCGAAGCCTTTGTATCCGCCGAACGGAAAGACGCCTCCTTCTTTCAGCTCGCGCGCGACCCGCGTGGGGGTGCCTTCCTTGTCTATGCCTACGATCTCGGGAAATTCTTCTCCCAGAAATGACTTCAACAGGATTTCGCCTGTCATGACCGAAGCCGTCCCCATGTCGAAGATGAACGGGTTGACTTTCCCGGGCAATGCGATTGCCAGCGGGTTCGTTCCCAGAGCCTTCTTTTTGGCCCCCGGCGGGACGACGGTGGGTGTGCTGCTGCCGAAATAGATGACCGCATATCCCGCGCGGGCAATTTTTTCCAGGTAATAGGCATTGCGGCCGGCAAACCAGCTGTTTCGCAGTCCTACGACGGCTACGCCCGATTTGCCGGCCTTCTCTATGACGATCTCTGCGGCCCGGTTGAGCGAAACGTAGCCCACGTTGTTGCCGCCGTCCAGCAGCGCCGACACCGGGCTTTCCTTGACGATCGACACCGGTGTGCAGGGATGCTTCAATTCGGACCTTTCGGCGATGACCAGGATGCGAGGCAGCCCGGCGAATTCGTACCCCCACATGGACGCATCGACCAGGTGCGTGGCTACGATTGCCGCGTTTTCTTGTGTGTATCCGAGCCGCGCGAGGGCGGATTGTCCCAGCGCGTGGGCGTCTTCCACGCTCAGCCTGACTGCGTCTTCGGTATCTTTGTCCAACAGGGTTTCGCTCATGTGGTGTTTCCAGTGAGAATGTGTTGTGTATGGTTTATTTGGCCGCCGGGCGGGCCGCCCGCGCGCCGCGTCAGGCCTGGAGCCGCAGGCTGGCGGTCAGTTCGCGCGAGGAAATGCCGGACGCGAGCTTTTCCACCGACGAGATGACTGCAGCGGCGTCGATGTCCAGCGTCGACAGCTGCGCGAGCCTGGAGAATTTCTGGATGCGTTCCGGCGGCGTGCTGGGATCCTCGGGGGTGCCATGTGCATCGAGCGTGCGCGCCGTCATGGTTCTGCCGTCCGTGAGCCTCAGGCTTACTCGGCACGAGAAGTGCCTCGGATACACTTTGTCGGCCAGCGGGTCGGCCGTCAGTTCAACCTTGCGGGAGATCGCCTGGCGTTGCGGGCTGCGGATTCGTTCCGGAGCGTATTCTTTGGGATCCAGGGGGTCGCCGGTCAATGCGACCGCCGCACAATACGGGATACTGTACTGGGCGTCCATGGTGTCCTCGATTTCGGTGTTGCCGTTGTACTTCACGGCGAATGAACTGGTCGCCACCGTGATGTGTTCGACCGAGGCCGGGTCGAACCCGTGTTGCGCCCGCAATGCCAGCAACAGCTGTACGACACCTTGTATCCACCCGCAGATCGGATAGGCCTTGACCCACACGTCGGTCAAGGCCCAGTGCGTGCCCAGGCCCTCATCGAGCCGTTCCGCGCGGGCCGTGTCGCCGCTGAACGCCTGCAGCAGGCCGAATTTGCCGTCCAGGGCGCCCAGCGGGGCGGTGAAGCCGCGATGCGCCAGGATCGCCATTTTCGTTCCCGCCTCGGCTGCGCGCCCCGCATGCAATCGCTTGATCATGCCCGCGCCGCCGCCCGCGGCAAAGTTCTTGATGCCGGAGGAACAGGAGCATGCCAGCCCCACCGCCCACTGGAGCTGCCGGAATTCCAGTCCCATGATCACACCCGCCGCAATCGCGGCCGCCACCGGCCCGACCACGCTGGTCTTGTGAAAGCCCCGGTTCGATGGATCGGTGCCCAGGGCAAGGCTGATACGCTCCGTCGCCTCATAGCCGGCGACTATGCCGCGCAGCAATTGCATCCCGGAGGCGTCGACCGCTTCCGCCGTCGCCAGGGCGGCAGGTACGATTACCGCGCCGGGATGAATCAGGGCGGCGGAAAGCAGATCGTCCAATTCGAAGCCGTGCATGGCGGTGCCGTTGCACAGAGCCGCCTGGCTGGGGGCCACTGTCGTGGACTGCCCCAGGACGGTGCACGGCCCTTGGCTGGCTTCCGCCATGGCCTCGCTGCCGACGATGCGGCCCCACGGCTGCATGGCGCCCAGCAGCCCGCAGCCCAGCGAATCGAGCAGGCACCAGCGCGCTTTTTCGATGAGCGCCGGATCGTTCAGGCCGCCCAAGGCATGGAGGAATTCGAGCATCCGGGTGGCGTGCGCAGCCGCGGGGCGGGGCGTGGTGGATTCCGAGGCCGGCATGAGGCTCATTCAAATTCTCTCGTCAGGCTTTCCAGGGTATTTCGGGGGCGTGCATGCAAAAAGCGGAGGTGTCTGTGCGGCATTGCCTATGCGGGGTGCACATTCGCCTGTTTCACGACGGGCCCCCATTTGGCGAGTTCACTGTCGATCCACTGGGTGAAGCGTTCCGGCTTGCCTCCTTCGATCTCGTATCCCATTTCCACCAGCTTCTTGCGCACTGCGGGATCGGCCATTGCCTCGTTGAAGGCCTTGTTCAGGGTGGCGATTGCATCGCCTGGTGTGCCTTTCGGGGTCAGGACGCCATTCCACGAGCTCACTTGATATCCCGGCACGCCCGACTCGGCGATGGTGGGAATGTTG
Source organism: Candidimonas nitroreducens (assembly GCF_002209565.1). Classification (GTDB taxonomy): domain Bacteria; phylum Pseudomonadota; class Gammaproteobacteria; order Burkholderiales; family Burkholderiaceae_B; genus Candidimonas; species Candidimonas nitroreducens. Next base: position 321,877 of record NZ_NJIH01000006.1, on the reverse strand, counting down.
GGTGACGTGCTGCTGCGCTTGGCACTGCTTACCCCCAGTATGCGTATCCGGCCTCCTTTGAGCTGTGGTTCGGCCACCACAGGCACCATGAACAGCGCGTCCACCTGGCCGCCGAGCACGGCGGTCATTGCGGGGCCGCCGCCGCGGTAGGGGACGTGCAGCAGGTTCGCGCCAGTCATGGATGCGAACAGCACGCCTGCCAGGTGATTGATCGAGCCCGGGCCGGAAGAGCCGAAAGTAAGCTGCCGCGTTTTTGAAAGAGCTATGAATTCGCGGACGTTCTTCACGGGGAGCTTGGCATTGACCAGCAGCATCAGCGGTACTTGGGACAGGAAGATCACCGGATCGAAATCGCTTTGCTTCCATCCCGGGTCGGGATATACGAAGGGGTTGATGGCAAGCGTGCCCGAGTAGCCGAAAGTAATGGTGTAGCCGTCGGCCGGCGCCATTGCGCCGATGTGAGTGCCGATATTGCCCGCCGCGCCGCCGCGGTTGTCGATCACCAGCGGCTGGCCGAGCAGTTCGCCCGCCTTGGAGTTGATGATGCGCGCCATCAGATCCGCCCCGCCGCCGGGCGGCCAGGGCACTATCCAGCGGATGGCCCGGCTTGGATAGTGCGAGGCTTGTGCTTTTGCCGGCTTCGTTGCCGAACCCAGTGCGGTGGCCAAAGCGGCACTGGCAAGGCCGCCGAGCATAGTTCGTCTTTGCATGATGTCTCCTTTTTGGGAAATCATACTCGATAAGTTTCATTGGTCAATAGAAGTTTTAATTAATGGAACATTTTCTGGTGATGAGAAGTGAAATGACGGGAAAAGAGGGGGCTGCCTATATGGAAGAACGGGGCTGCTTATATTTGTATATAGGCATAGGGCTACGCAGTTTGGGCGCGCATGGAAAAGAGGCTGCCTGGGTAGACTGCCTCGATCGATATAGCCATGACCACTTGACAGCACAGGCCGGGGTTTATACAGTAAACCATTCAACGATATTAGTTTCATTCACAGAAATTTTTGGGAAATGATGAAAACTCGGGGCATCTCGTGGCGGGGTGCGAGATCGCCATTCCTGTTTTTTTGAAGACCTATGCTCCTACAAGGCAAAACGGCAGTTCTTACCGGCAACCCGTACGGGATCGGGCGCGCAACCGCGAACCTGTTCGTGCGGGAAGGGGCCAGGGTTGTGTGCATCGATGACACCAGCGATGGCTGGGCGCCCCATGCAAGCCTGGATGGCGTGGCGCCGCATTTTCTTGCTGATGTCTCCAATGCCGCAGAGGTCGCGGCGCTTGTGCCGAAGTGTCAGCAAATTCTGCGACGGGTTGATATTCTGTTCAATCTGGCTGGGCGGACAATCAGGCAGAACTTCGAGTCAACCACCCTCGAGGCCTGGAATCAGATGATCGCTCGCAATTTGACGGCCGCTTTTGTCTGCTCGCAGTGCTTTCTTCCTTTGATGCAGGACAGGCCGGGCGGCACAATCATCAATCATGGTTCCATCGACGGGGTTCTGGGTAATCCCTCGCTGGCGGCGTATTCGGCAGGCAAAGGCGGGGTGATTCCGCTTACCCATGTCATGGCACATGATCTCGGCAAATACGGCATACGCGTCAATTGCATTTCCACTGGCGGCATTCGCGATGGCGCGGCGCGCCCGAACGATGCGGATCTGGTCAAGGCCACTCCGTCCCGGCGAACCGGAACGCCCGAAGACGTTGCTGGGGTCGCCTTGTTTCTCGCCAGTGCATGGTCGTCTTACGTCAATGGGGCGAACATAGTTGTCGACGGCGGGCGGACAACCATTACACAAGGGTGCGCATGATTCCGGAATCGACGAGCCCTGTCGCAGCTGCCTCTCGCCCTTCTATGTGGCGGTGTCGGGCGCGATGCTATACTCGCACGGGTTTGAATGGCATGTATTTCATTACTAGAAACTCTAAGGCAGCCGGCGCCGCGCGGACGCCAGTCCGGCCAGCCTCGTAAGAACAGAGGTGTGTCGCTTCGGCCCACATGCCGCATAACATCTGCGAGACTACTTACTATGATGCGCTCAGTTCAACGGATTCTTGCAGTATTCGAAAGCTTCACGCCGCGGCGAACCAGCTTGTCATTGCAGGAACTGGCAGATCGGATCGACCTGCCCAAATCCACCGCATTCCGTATTGTTCAAAGCCTGGAGAAGGCGGGGTATCTGGTGCGTCTGGACGATCGGCAGTATTGTCTGTCGTTTCGCTTTTTGAGATTGGCCGGGTTGGTGAAGAGTACGCTCGGAATCCGTGAAATTGCGCGGCCCGTCATGGCAGAGCTATCGGAGAAGACCAAAGAGGCCAGCTCGATTCATACCGTCATCGGCAAGAATCGTGTATGCATAGAGTCGGTTGCGGCGGCCTCTACCCTGCGCAGCGTCATCCAGCCCGGCGAACAGGTGCCGCTCATGGCGGGCTCCGCCTCCAAGGTGCTGTTGGCTTTCATGGCGAAGAAGGAACTCATGACGTTCGTGCCTGGCATTGCCAAAGGCACCAAGCGGACGCAGACGGCCGTACTCGAAGATCTTGAAAACGTGCGCCAACATGGCTACGCGGTTTCGCACGGCGAACGGCTGCTTGGCGTGAGCGCCATTTCCGCGCCGATCAAGGATGTCAATGAAGAGGTGAAATATTGTCTTTCTTTGGGTGGCCCCTCCATACGCGTTCAGGCCCATGAAAAGGCATTCACCAAGCTGGTGATCGACGCCGCTGCCGAAATCAGCCTGCAGTTCGGAGGCGGTATCGGCGATGTGGCGGCATCCGACGGCGACTCGGAATAATCTATTTCGCGCCGGAGTAATTCGACTGCAACGCAGCGTTCCGGCCGGCGACACGCCCCACGCACAACGCTGCCGATAGCCCCCCCATATAAGCTGAGTGGCTGATGTTTCCGACGTCACAGCCGGCTGCATACAAACCGGGAATCGGTGTCTGGCGGTAATGCTCACCCACTGATGTACTCGCCGCAGTGCTTCCATCGACATAAGCGCGCTCGATGGGCACCGGAGCGTAAGGCGAGCTGCCGCCTGCACGAGCAAGCACGCGCGCCTGCTCGTCAATGGCCAGGCCCCCCATGGTAAACGTGATGCCTGCTTTGACGAAGACAGCATAAAACGGGCCTTTGCTTAGCGGCCGACGGAACCTTTTCCTTGCCGGTGCAAGCTCATCTGTGCGCCCAGACTCCATCGCATCGTTGAACTGTGTCAGCGTGGCCAAGGCACGCGTTTCAGGAATACCGTGCTCGGCCAGGCCTTTGCACAGCTCCCGCAAGGTTCGGCCTTCGACAACGACGGCCCCTATGCTTCGGGCCCTGTCGACGATGACGCGTATCAATGGCCCTCGGCCTTGGGCGAGGGGAGGCTGGCCCATCAATTCATCATCAACAATGTAGACGCCTCTTCCACCGGGTTGCTGCGCTAGCTGCTGATTGAGCACTTCTTCTCCGATGCCTTCGGACTCGTCCGCGAACCGAAGCCCTTGCATATTGAGTGCGACGGACAATGGGCCCTGAAACTGAGTGGCCTCGCTCAACCGGGAAAACGTCAATCGTGCCGGAGGTGCTGCAAGCGCATGCCCATAGAAAGTATCCAACCCTGGCGAGCTTGCCGCACCGATCTCGGTGGCTGCTAGAAACCCATCGCCCATGCTCCAGGGGTTGGCGCGCAAGAGCAGATTATCAGGATTAGATACAATGTATCGCCCAATTAGCTCCGGGTTGCCCTGAAAACCGCCTGTCGCGAGCACGACCGCATCCGCCTGTCTTTCAAGCATCCGCCCGTCGTGCAGCGCCCTGACGCCTTTCACTATCCCCGCGTGGGTCAGCAGGGAGTGCAGCGCTGTTTGCAACGCTATTTCCCCTCCTAGCGATAGCAGGCGGCTTGCCAGGATGGCTATCGCTTCGTCCGGGACGATGGAGTGGCCATGGCCATGGATTGCCAGGCGCCCGATATCCTTGAACTTCACGCCCAGGCTCTCCAGCCACGCTCGCGATTCGTCGAATGTCTCGCAGACCAGCCATTGCAGTGCGGGGTCGCCGTCGGGGATGTGTTCGCGAACCGCCTCATAGTCGGTGAACGTCCAGACGCTACCGCTGGAGAGCACGGTCGTCCCGCCCAGGCTCGGCGCCTTTTCAAGCAGTACCACTTTTGCCCCGGCCTGCGCAGCCGTCACGGCGGCGGCTAGCCCCGACAATCCGCCTCCACACACGATCACCCGCCGGAGACTTCGCTCCATTTTCACCCCTGCTCGCTGATTCATTGATGGGCCGGGCGGAATTCAAACGCCGGCGCCACCGCCTGCGCAACGCTACATCTGGAGATTGATGCTATTTCTAAGCTCGCTCCACTTTGCCACTTCCTTTTCCAGGTACTGACGGAATTGCACGGGAGTTCCCGTTGCCGGATAAAACAACATGGAATCACGCATGAGCTTGGCAACGTCAGGCATTTGCGATACTTGATTCACCGCCGCGTTGATCCGCTGTATGACGGGGGAGGGTATGCCAACCGGCCCCACAAGACCGTAGAAAGTGTAGGTGTCCATATCTTTGAGTCCTGGCGCATTGGCTTCGGCCAGACTCGGAACATTTGGCAGTTCCGGCAAACGTTTCGAGCCTGTCACGGCAATCGCTTTCACCTTGCCCGCAACGGCCATCTGTAGGGCCGCCTGCGCCACCGTCAGACCGAATTGCACGTTTCCGCCGGCAATTTCTCGCACCACTTCCGCATCCGACTTATACGGTACATGAACCATGTTCGTGCCCGTCACGTGCTTCAGGTATTCCGTCTGCAAATGATTTGAAGAGCCGACCCCCGCGCTGCCATAGTTGAGCTTGCCGGGGTTGGCTTTAGCGTAGGCGATCAGGTCGTCGATTGTTTTCACGGGCAACCCCGGATTGACCGCGAATATCCCGGGTGCGGTCGCCACCATGGCAATGTGGCTGAAATCCTTTAATGGGTTGTAGTGCAGGTCTTTGCGAACTGCCGGGCCGCTCGCCAAGGAGCTGCCCGCCCCAAAAAACAAGGTGTAGCCGTCGGGTTTGGCATGGATCGTCGGTCTGATTGCCAGCAACTGGGAAGCGCCGGGCCTATTCTCGACGATGACGGGTGTCCCGAGAATCTGCTGCAGTTTTTCGGCGTACAGCCTGGCGATCGTATCGGTTCCGCCCCCCACTGAAAAACCGATCAGAATGCGGATGGGTCGCGAGGGGAACGATTCCTCGGCACGAACGACGCCCGCAAGCATGAGGCCCGCGGACGAAAGAAGCAGTGCACGGCGGGTTTTGGAAATATCCATTCTCTGTCTCTAGTCTCAGTTGTATATATGTCGGCCACCGTGGCCCGGCTTTCGAGGGAACCTCTGGTTAGTTCGAGTAGCAGGCAGGCTATCCCGAAGCGGGATGAAGTTTCAAAGATTTCCAGGACGCAACCGTTGACCTCGCCAGTCTAAGGCCTGTATTTTTTTATGTCAATTTTTCAGAATCAGTTTTAATGAATGGAACAAAAATAACAAAAAAATCAGGCCATGAATGGCTATTATTTCCTTTCTTAAAGTTCCGTTTATTGGAATTAATTTCATTTATTTGACTTCACTGAAAGGCTTTAACTATACTTGCCACTCGACGGAGTGAACAAACAAACATTCCCGAAGTACAACATCAAAAGGCTCATAAAGGAGAATGCTTCATGCTCAGCGGCAGGATCATCGAGCAGTACTTTCAGGCGCTGCAGACGCGCGATGGTTCGCTGGCGGCCTCATTGTTCGCTGAGGAAGGCGCAATCGACGACTTCAGGGGGCGGCATCATGCCGGGCGTGGCGCGATTGCCGCTTTTATCGGCCAGGTTCCTACTCTTGAGCTGGAGTTTCCGTGCGCCCACGTTGCGCAAGCCAATCGCATCACGGTATACGGGAATATTCTTTATCCGGGGCAGCCTCCCATTTTGGTTCGTTGGGTGTTCACCGCTGAAAATGGGTTGATAGGCCACCTGTGCAACTCACGCATCGAACTCATACCCGAATCAATACGCAATCGCAAATCTTAGTGGGCAAGCAATGGCCTTTCATCGCACCCGGCGCGGTAGCCTATCCCGAGCCTCCTTTAGCGGGCCTGCCGACACGGGCGGCCGAGTCCGCTCGATCAACTTCAAACTTCGCTGAGCGAAGCTCGCGGTACCGCCGGATCCAACAAAAATGCAAGAAAACACTTACGACTTCATCGTCATCGGCTCCGGCTCTGCGGGAGGCGTCATTGCCAGCCGCTTGAGCGAGAATGGGAAATATCGCGTCCTATGCTTGGAAGCGGGGGTCAAAGGCGCGGATTACTTGTGGACCAAGCCTCCTGCAGGTGTCGTCAAGCTTATTGACAACCCCGTTGCGAACTGGCGGTATGAGTCGGAACCTCATGAAAGCCATGGCAACCGGCGTATCTATGTGCCGCGTGGCAAGCTGCTCGGCGGCAGCAGTGCCTTGAACGGCCTCATATATAACCGCGGACAGAAAATAGATTACGACACATGGGCCGGGCTGGGCTGTGCGGGCTGGAGCTACAAAGACGTCCTGCCGTACTTCAAGAAAATCGAAAACACGGATATCGGAGACGATGCGTACAGAGGCCGTGACGGCCCGATCAGGGTCGTGACCATGGCCAAGATGTCACCCTTCTATGATTTATTCATACAAGCGGCTGAATCTGTTGGCATCCCCAGCAACCCCGACTACAGCGGCGCCTCCCAGGAAGGTATCGCCCTGGCGCAGCAAACAAGCCATCGGGGGTATCGTCAGAGTACGGCTACGCAATACTTGAAACCCGCCCGGAAGCGGCCCAATCTCGTCATTGTTCAGGGAGCCGAAGCCACCTCGCTCATTCTGCAGGATAAGCGATGCACTGGTGTTCGATTCCTGAAAGACGGGCTCATGCAGGAAGCCCATGCGAGTCATGAAGTCATCGTTTCCTGCGGCACCGTCAACTCCCCTAAACTGCTCGAGCTTTCGGGCATAGGCAACCCCGAGATCCTGGCTCAGCATGGCATCGCGACCCAGCATGCGCTGAAAGGGGTAGGAGAAAATCTCCGCGATCATTACGCAGCCATCATGAAGTGGCGCCTCAACCGCCCAGGCCTTTCTCTTGCCAAAAAGGGTCGCGGGCTCGGGCTGGCTCTGGAAGTCTTGAAGTACGTATTGTTCAGAAAGGGTTTCATCGCTCAAGGAAATGGTTCTCTGCGAGTGTTCGCGCGCTCGCGCCCGGACGCTTCGCAGCCTGACATCATGATGATCGTCAACCCCTACATCATCGAACTGAAGGAAGGGCAGGGTCGCAGAATGTCCGACATTGAAGGGTTTTTCATCTATACACATGTGCAGCGGACTGAAAGCACAGGGTCGATCCATCTGCGGTCGGCCGATCCCTTTGCTGCGCCCAAGATAAATTACCGCTTTCTTGCCACTGAAAACGACCGGAAAACGGCTGTTCTCGCCGTTCGCAAAGCTCGGGAAATTGTCGAAGCGTCGCCATTGCATGAGACGATCGCCGACGAAATGGCTCCAGGCCGCGAGGTCCAGACCGATACGGATATTCTCGAATTCATTCGCACCACCGGGAACATCACCCAGCACGTCGTAGGGACATGCAAGATGGGCAGCGACGAACTCTCGGTGGTGGATGAACGGCTGCGGGTTCACGGATTGGCGGGGCTGCGCGTAGCGGACGCTTCCATCATGCCCACGATCATTTCCGGCAATACCAGCGTGCCGTGCATGATGATCGGTGAAAAATGCGCCGATATGATTCTGGAGGATTTCAAATGACATACGGCCAAAATCGAGCGGGTACAAGTATCCAGTCGTGCGATAGCCCGATCCGCCTCATGGTTTCGCGATGGGGGCGTCCGGCATGACACATCAAACCGGACATCTCCCAACGCCAATCGGGAAGAACTTCATCAACGGAAAATGGATGGAGTCACTTGGCGGCAGAACGTATCAGCGCCATAGCCCCTATGATCAATCTCTCGTGGGCACCTACCAGGATTCCGACGCCAGCGATGCCGAGCTGGCCATCGAAGCCGCAAGAGCAGCCTTCGATTCCGGGCCCTGGCCCCGCATGAGTGCGGCAGAACGTGGGGCCGTACTGAAGCGTGCGGCCTCTTTGATACGGGAACGTAGCGACGCCCTGTCCACGCTCATGGCCGGCGAGGTCGGCCAGCCAAAGGGCGAGCAGCTCAAGGCAGTGAATGGCGCTGCGGACGTCCTTGAGTACTATGCGGCCCTGCTCGTTAGCCGCCGTGACGAAGCCATTTACAGCCAGCACCCTGATGCGTTGGGCATCATTGCCAAGGATCCCGTGGGCGTGGTCGGTACACTCACTGCCTGGAACACCCCTTTGTCCGTTACTCACAAGAGCTGTCCGGGCATGGCGGTGGGCTGCACGCTCGTCGTGAAGCCGGCCCACCAATCCTGTGGCGCCATCCTGCAGCTTGCTGGAATTCTGCAGGAGGCTGGGCTGCCTCCTGGTGTCTTCAACGTCGTCACGAGTGCAACGGACAACGGGGCACTTGTCGGGCAGGCCATCGCCGGCAGTGCTCGCGTTGATATGGTGACGTTCACAGGCTCGTCCAACACCGGGAAGGCCGTCATGCGTGCCGCCGCGGAAAACCTCAAGCGCGTCAAGCTTGAACTGGGGGGCAAGTCGCCGCAAGTCGTTTTTGCCGATGCCCCGTCTCTGGATCTTGCGGCGAGCTCGGTTGCCAAGGGCATTGTCCGCTTGTCCGGCCAATCTTGCCAAGCTGGCAGTCGGGTATTGGTCGACAGAAAGATCAAGGAACAGTTCGTCGAGCTTCTGCTTGAGCACATCGGCGCAGCCAAGATGGGAGACCCTCTTGCCGAGGATACCGTCTGCGGCCCGCTTGTCAGCGAAGCGCAAGTGGAACGAGTCGAAACTCTGGTGGAAGAAGGCAAGAAGGTCGCACGGCTGCTGGCCGGAGGTAAGCGCCCCGAACGCGCTGATTTGGCCAAGGGCTTCTTCTTTGAACCCACTGTGTTCGACAACGTACCCCCCGACTCGCGTATTGCGCAGGAAGAAATCTTCGGGCCCGTTCTTTGCATTCTGACCTTCGACGGAGTCGAAGAAGCCATCCGGTTGGCCAACGATACTATCTTTGGGCTGGTTGCCGGGTGCTGGACGCGGGATCTTGGCACCGCCATGGCATTTGGAACCCGGGTGCGGGCGGGGATGGTATGGGTCAACGGCTATCGGGATCATTCTATCCTGAAGCACATGCCAGTCGGCGGTTTCAATCAAAGCGGCATTGGCCGGGAAGTGGGCCCCGAGGGGCTTGACGCGTTTCTCGAAACAAAAAGCATCATGATCCGGCATCGGTTCTGATTGCCACACCATCCGACAAAGGCTTCCTATGCATTCTCATGACGATGCCGGCACCGAGCGTATGGATTTCACCGCCGACGGCGCGCGGCGCGCCATGCGCGAGATCCTGCCTCATTTGGGTTACGACACCAACGAAACGGAGATCATTGCCGATCAGCTTCTGGACGCCGCGCTGTGCGGCTACGAATACTCCGGACTACCCAAGATACTCGACCTGGCAAGCCATCCCAAGGCTGCTCTACCTCGCACTGCGCCAAGAATCCAGCACGAAACACCGGTATCGGCCTTGATCGATGGCGGCAACACTGTGGGAATGCTGGCGCTTCATACCGCTATCGAAGAAGCGAAAAAGCGGGCCGCCCAGCATGGCTTTGCCGTGGTTGGCGTATACAACAGCTGGATGACCGGGCGTAGCGCCTACTTCGTCGAGCAATTGGCCGATGCCGGGCTGATCGGCATGCTTGCGGTATCGTCCTTTTCCATTGTCGCGCCGCCCGGGGCAGCTGCGCCGGCCATAGGAACCAACCCCATCGCCTTCGGTTTCCCCACTGCGGCAGACCCCTTGCTGATCGATCTTGGAACTTCCGCCTACATGGTTTCGGAACTGTCCCTCGTCCAGCGGCGGGGCGGTAGCCTGCCCCCTGGCGTGGCAATAGATCGCATAGGCAATCCAACCTGCGACCCCCAGTCCGCCCGTGAGGGATCCATACTGAACTTTGCTGGTTATCGAGGCTTTGCCATAGGGTTGGCCATGCAGGCGCTAGGTGTCATGGCCGGCTCCGCCCTAAGCCCGAACAAGGATTATGGCTACCTTCTGGTAGCCATGCGGCCCGACCTGTTGGTTCCGCTCGAAGATTATCGACGACAACTGAGCGAAACACTGGCCCGTATCAAGGCCACGCCGAAACAGGAGGGTGTAAGCGATATCCGGCTACCGTCCGAACGTGCGCTCGCTGAGCGCAGACGGCGGGGCGCCGAAGGCATTTCTATTGATAAACATATCTGGCAACAGCTACAAGCGCTATGCCACAACATAGAAGAAACGCAATGACGAAGAGAACCGCTCTTGTCACCGGCGCGGCATCGGGTATCGGCTGGGCGATCACCCGCAGCCTTGCGCAAGACGACATGGATCTGATTCTGGTCGACCGGAACCAATCCATCCATCAGCGTGTAGCCGAGTTGCACGAGCAGGGACATTCTGCACGCGCCCTCATCGCGGATCTGTCAGATCTGGCAGCGATTCAATCGCTGTGTCTTGAACTGGCGGAAAAGGGCAACGGTTGCGATGTGCTGGTCAATAATGCAGGCACTCACCTCAAGACGCCGGAAGGGCATGCCTACGCCTTTGAAGAGGCATCTCTTGATCAGTGGAACTTTTCCCTGACTCTACACATGACTGCGCCTTTTCTACTTGGCAAGGCGCTGCTGCCCGGCATGGCGGCACGAGGCTGGGGCCGCGTGATCAATATCGCGTCACGCACCGCACGCACGTATACCAAGCAAGGAAGTGTCTTCTACGCCGCCTCGAAAGCCGGCCTGATCGGGCTGACACGCTCCATCGCAGGCGAATACGCCGCCAGCGGCATTACGAGCAATGCGATCGCGCCGGGGCGCATTCGCACTCCGCTCACAGACCTGTCCTCCGACGACATCAAGGCCTATTCGCTTCGAGAACTCCCTGTGGGCCGCCTCGGCGAAGCCGAAGAAATCGGCGCCGCCGCGAGTTTTCTTGCATCGGATCGTGCCGGCTTCATCACCGGAACGGTGATGGATATCAACGGCGGCGGATTCATGGCGCCGTAGCCGATCAGCAAGCGGCGCCCACGATGGGCGCCGGCGTCATGATTCGCGTTTCTTTCGAGTTCGCGTTTCTTCCGGGCTGTATATTGCCGCACGGAAAAAAACCCTGCATCGGGCATTTCAACCGATAGGCATGTCTGGAAGTTGCTGCAGGGGCTCCCGGCCCCTGCGTGACACCGGCGTGCCCACGGCATACATGCCCGTCAGCGGGCCCGGAATGGCAGCCCTGGAAATACCAATTGTCGGTCAAGCATACGTTATTGGCTGGAGGCTTGGAGGCCCGCCTCCTTGATGATCTTCCCCCAGTAGCTATATTGCTGATCCAGAAATTCACGCATTCCACTGCTCGTCGTGGTATGTGGCGTGGCACCCTGGGCAAGCACGGCTTTTCTCACTTCGGGCTGAGCCATGATTTTGCGCACTTCCGTGCTCAGCTTCTCGACGATGGGGGCTGGGATGCCCGCCGGCCCCACCAGTCCGTACCAGCCGGAGCCGGTACGCAGTTCTGCGACGCCCGCCTCGCCGAATGTCGGGGCATCCGGAATCAGCGGGGAACGCTCCAGCCCGGTGACGGCGAGAGCCTGGAGTTTGCCGCTCTTCAAACCGGGGAGGGAAGCGACGATGGTCGGCATGGAGGCATCCACGTGCCCGGCCATGACGTTGAGAAGCGCCGGCCCCGATCCTTTGTAGGAAATGATCTCGAATGGAACTTTCGAGGCCTGCTTGAGGATCTCGGTGGCCAGATACCCTGGGGCGGCCTTCCCGGTCGTCGCCATGGTCAGGGGGCGCGGTCTTTTTCGTGCCGCCTCGAGGAAAGACTTCAAGTTCTCGGCATGCACGTTCGAGTTCACCACCAGTACGTTGGGAACGTCGATGAGCATCGTAATCGGGGTGAAATCTTTGGTCGGATTGAATTTGTTGTCGTTGTACAGGTAAGGGTTGGTCGTCAACGCCATGCTGGTGACCAGCAGCGTGTAGCCATTAGGCTTGGCATGTGCGACTGTCGTCGTGGCGATGAGCCCGTCGGCTCCGGGCCGATTGGCCACTATGACGGGTGTTCCCAGAGCCTTGGACAGATTCTGGGCAAGCAGCCTGGCGATGAAGTCCGTAGAGCCGCCTGGCGCGAATCCGACCAGGAGCTCAATGGGCTTTGACGGATAGCCGGCGTCGCCGTTCTGCGCGTGAGCCGCAAGGAAAGGCAGCATAGCGCCTATCGCGCAGGCCAGGAAAGAACGTCGTTTGAGCGTATGCATGGATGTCTCCAATATGTCGTCTGCGAGAGCATGCGGGCCTTGGCCGGCCGGCCTGCGTCGGCCTCTTGGCTCTTCGGCCTGTCATGGTGTTCGTATGCGCTGCCACTGCCGCCGGCGGCGAATGCCGGTGTTCATTTCGGCAGCAGCATGTCGACGATTACGCGCACAAGCTCTACATAACTGCGCATCAGCAGGTAAAGCAGGGCGGCCACGGCGATGCCTGCCGGCACTACGATGATGGAGGCCCCGCTCCACCAGATCAGCCCTGTCAGAAGCAGCACGCCAAGCAGCGTTATCGGCGGGAGCATGTCCCCTTTTTCGACGATGAAGTTCAGTGCTTTGTACTGAGGTTGATGATCGGTCATGGTGTCTTGCCCGGTTTGCCCGTTCAGGCGATACGTTCGGGGAAAAAACGCCCTTTGCGAACGCGGCGGATGGCGACGTCGGCGAAAACCCCAGCCTGATAGAACGTCTCGTTGTAGATGAAGTCTTCGGCGCCTTTTTTGGCGGGGGCGCTGACGATGAAGAGGCTGCCTATCATTCTGCTGCCGTCATCGCTTTCCTGCGGGCCGGAAAAGAAAATCATGTCGTTTTTTCCGTCCAGGTACTTCCTGTGCGCGGCGAGCAGTTCTGCACGCTTTTCGGCCTGGTTGGGCTTGTCGGTGCACATAATCATCCAGAGCATGTTTATTTCCTTGTCGATTTCCGAGGGTGGGGGTGGGGGGATCCGGGCAAGCGCACGGCGTCTGCGCGTGGCGCGCCGAAGACAGGGCGGGGCGAGGTGCCTGCATCGATATTCCGGCTGCGGCATCGGTTCACATTCGATCCGTGCGGCCTCCGTCGACATAAAGCGTGTGTCCGGTGATGAAGCTCGCTTCTTCGGACGCCAGGAACAGTACGGCATGTGCCAGCTCTTCGGTTTTGCCGGCACGATTCAGCACGGCCATGCTTTTTCTGACCCTGATGTGTTCTTCTACCTCTTCGGGTGAGCGGACGGCGCCGGTCAGGGGCGTAAGAAAGAACCCCGGGGCGACGCAGTTGACGTTGACGCCGCTGGGCCCTAGTTCGCGTGCCAGAGTCTTGGTCAGTTGGATGACCGCAGCCTTTGCCGACGCGTAGGCCGAGCTCGCCCCGGGCGAGAGGCTGCCGACGTGCGGAGTCGTGCCGGTGCCCAGGCTCGAAGAAATGTTGACGATCTTGCCGTGCTGCTGGCGCCGCATGTACGGCGCGGCGGCTTGTGCGCAGAAAAAGACTCCTTTCAGGTCGAGATTCAATACCGCGTCCCAGTCGGCGCCGCTCGTGCTCGAGAAGTCGCGATAGTGCGTTATGCCTGCGTTATTGACCAGAATATCGACTCGGCCGTGCGCATGTGCGACATCGGCCATGAGTCGGCCCACGTCCTTCTGCTGCGTGACGTCGACCTTGCAGCCCGATGCCTTGCCGCCGGCGTCTTTGATTTCCCGTACAGTGTCGGCCGTCGTCGACTCGTTCAGATCCGCCACGACGACTGTGGCGCCTTCGAGTGCAAACCGTGACGCTATCGCCTTGCCAAGGCCCGATCCGGATCCGGTGACGATGGCTACTTTGTCGTTCAAGCGCAACTGGGTTCCCCTTGCGAAAGATTGAAATTGCGGCCAGTCTACGCCCTCTACTTACAAACTGATCTTGTAGGTAATTAAACCTGGCTTGCTCGTGACTCTCGCCTTTGCGAGGACTATCATTCATCAAATACGAGCGTGTCGTGTGTGAGCACGGGGAAAGTAGTATTGCCGGCCCACCGCATGGATGCATCCAGCCGGGCAACTCGAAGAGCGATCCGGCTTATCGTTCGCGCAGGTCGGGATGCGTGCTTAGCACGTCATAGAGAAAGTCCGCTACGACTCGGGTCTTTCTAGGCAACTTGCGGCGTTGCTGCATATAGATAGAGTGGCTCAATTCGCCGTCGACAAGCCCGTCGAGCACCGTCTTGAGCCGGCCCGAGCGCAGATAAGGCACCACACGGTACTTGGTTATAAGGCCGATTCCGGCGCCGGCCAGCATCGCTTCGATCAGGCTGTCGGCCTCGTTGGTTATCAGGCTGGCCTCGGCGGGGCTGGTCACGATGGTGCCGGCGCATCGAAAGCGCCAGGGCCGGACGGTTTTTGTGATCCAGCTGCGTAGGGCGATGCGGCGGTGCCGCGCGAGCTCTTCGACTGTCTGCGGGGTGCCGTTTCGCTGCAGATAGGCGGGCGAGGCGCAAAGGACGAACGGAGACGTGGCCACACGGCGGGCAATCAGCGTTGTTTCGGGTAGCGGATGTGGAAGAACCCCGACGTCGATGCCCTCGGCCACCACGTCAGGGATTCTGTTCTGGATCAGCAGGTCGATGGATATGCGAGGGTGCATTTCCAGAAGCTGCCCGATGGCCGGCGCGACGAAATGTATTCCGATGCCGACCGGAGCCGCCACCCTGACGGTTCCGAATACTTCTTTTGACGAGTCGCGCATTCTTTCTACTTCGTCGTCGATCGCATCGACGGCCGCGACACACGTCTGATAGAAGCGGGTTCCCTCTTCCGTGAGGCTGACTTGTCTGGTGCTGCGATTGAACAGCCTGACGCCGACCCAATCCTCCAGCTGCTTTACGTGCATGCTCGCAGCTTGCGGGGTTATGCCCAGCCCCCTGGCGGCCGTACTGAAATTCCCGCTGCGGACGATGCGGATGAAAGTGGTTATGCCTCTGACGTTTTCCATCGTTCGGGTCGAGCTCCGGCCAGTTCAAGCGCAAGACGAGAGAGGCCCGCGAGCGAGGCCATCTCTGGGGCGGCGTTGGGTAGGGTGTTTCGACTCGACTTTAACATGTTTCAATCATTGAAATCAATTCCGTAAATTGATGTGATGGGTGCCGATTGTCGAGGCTCGGTTTGCGGCCCCGGACGCGGCATCTTCAACGTCGATTTGCAAGACATTAAAAATGCAATCCGGCTGCTGTCCGGGGGATCGCATTACCATCGCTCGAGGTTCTCGTCCGCTGAGGCAAATGGAATCGGCCGGTGCCGTGGCGTGCAATGAATGAGAAGAGGGGTAGACGTGAATAGACTTGAATCGGATGCGGTGGTGATCGGGGCCGGTATTGCCGGTATGGTCACCGCATTGCGGTTGTCGGAATTGGGTATCAAGACGCTTGTTCTGGAACAGGGCGAAGCCGAAAAGTATCCATGCAACACCCGCATGGCCGGCGGCGCGTTCCACGTCGCGCATCAGGATGTGATGGATGACCCCGAGCTCATACTTCAGGCGATAAACAAGCGCACGCAAGGCTCTGCGAGGCCGGATCTGGTTGAGGCTTTGGCCGGCGGCATTGCCGAGGCGACTCGCTGGCTGCAAAAGAAGGGGGTTCGATTCATCAAGGTCGGACACGAACCCTATCGCAAGCACACCTTGGCGCCTCCGATCCGGATACACGGCCGCGACTACTGGGAGGGGCGGGGAGGGGATGTGCTCCTGCGCACCCTGGCGGGAGAATTTCAGAGGAACGGCGGGCAGATCGCGCGCGGCACTCGCGCTCTGCGGCTAGGCATGCAAGGCGCATCTTGTGTCGGCCTCGAGGCAGTGCGCGGGCCGGAAACATTGCAGGTCGGGGCGCAGGCCGTGGTGATTTGTGACGGCGGCTTCCATTCCAATTTGGATTTGCTGCGCGAGTTCATCAGTCCGGCGCCGGAAAAGCTCAAGCAGCGTAATGCGCAAACCGGGCTTGGGGACGGTCTGAGTATGGCTCGCGAAGTCGGCGCGCAACTCGTAGGCCTGGATCGATTCTATGGGCACGTGCTGGCACGGGACGCATTGCACAACGACGATCTCTGGCCCTTTCCCATGATGGATTTCGTATGTGCCGCCGGGATCGTGGTGGACAGATCGGCACGCCGGTTCCTGGACGAGGGGCTTGGCGGCGTGACGATGGCCAATGCGATTGCCGCTCAGCCAGATCCGCTATGCGCGACGGCGATTTTTGATGCGGCGATATGGAACGGGCCGGGGCGTGAATATCTGATTCCCGCCAATCCCACACTGACTTCCGCGGGGGGGACGCTATACACGGCCGATAGCCTCGATGGTCTGGCCGGGCAGCTTGGCATGCCTGCCGCGCAGCTCGAGTCGACCGTGGCGCAATACAACGCTGCCGTGAGTGACGGCCTGGCCACGGAATTGGTGCCGAAGCGCAGTACCGCTGCCTACCGTGCCCACCCGATTGGAACCCCGCCCTATCACGCGGTGCAGCTGTGTGCCGGAATCACGTACACCATGGGTGGCATCGCCGTTGATTCTTTCGGCAGGGTGCTCGATACGGCGAATCGGCCCATACCGGGGCTGTATGCGGCGGGATGCGCAACCGGCGGACTTGAAGGTGGTGGCCGGGATCAGATTGCGTACATCGGAGGCCTGACCCGATCCACCGTATTCGGGCTGCGTGCTGCAGATGACATTGCTTCGCTGGCCCGATGACCTTCTGGTCACTGGCGGCATTCTGTGCCGCGCCGCGGCCGGATGTGTGGCCATTTTCGAGCGGGTGCGCAGAATTGGAGAGGTAGTGGGCGGCCGGCAAAGGTTCCAGTGATTTTAAGAGTTTTGATCAATGAAACTATTTCCATTTTTGATTGGAGCATGCTAAGCTGTGCGCCAGCGTGTCCATATTGTGTTGGCCCGATGGCACTTTTTGCGGAGGTTAGACGTGCATATCAAGACCAGCTTCACCCGTGCCATATTGGCCGTGGCTGTATTTGTAGTTTCCCTGTCTGCGGCTGGGGCTCAATTCCCTGAAAGACCCATCAGGCTCCTCGTCGGCTTCAGCGCCGGCGGATCCACCGATGCCATAGCGCGCTACTATGCTACGGCTCTTGCCGGCGTGCTCAAGCAGCCGGTCATCGTCGACAACCGTCCGGGTGCTTTGCAACTGGTCGCGATACGCGCATTGATGGGGTCTCACCCGGATGGATACACGTTGTTCCTGGCTTCCGGCAGTGCCATGTCGCAAGGCCCCGGGGTTCGTAGCGATCTGCCCTACGATCCACTGAAAGATTTCACCTCTATTGCGCTGGTCGGCACGGCGGCGGGGGTGGTGGTCTGTACCCCATCGTTTCCGGCGAAAAATATCGACGAATTGATTGCCTACGCGAAGCAACGGCCCGGGGCGTTGAATTACGGGTCTTCGGGAGTCGGTTCGGCCAGCAACCTCCAGACCGAGCTTCTGTCGAATCTGGCCGGCATCAAGATGACTCACATACCTTATAAGGCAGATGCCCAGATCATGACCGCCATTATGGAGGGCAGTGTGCAAATCGGGCTTTCGCCTGTGCAGGGAGCCATGCCTTTGGTAACCAGCGGGCGGGTTCGCGCATTGGCGGTAACGGGATCCAAGCGCGTACCGCAATTGCCCAACGTGCCCACCTTGTCGGAAGCCAAGGCTCCCGGGCTTGGGCGTGTCGATCCGTACACGTATTATGCGTTGGTCGGGCCGAAGAATTTACCGGGCGCGGTCGTTGAAAAATTGAACTCGGCGGTAAGACAAGTTGCTGTCATGCCTAAGACAGTCGAATTCATGAACTCTCAGGGGTACGAGATTTTCAACGGGTCGCCGGCGGCGCTGCAGGATTTCGTCCAGGCCGATACCAAGAAGTGGAAAGATTTCAGCAAGAAATCGGGCCTTGGCAAGTAGGCAGCACTCAATAAGGCGGCGGCATGGATATCAAGACCCTGGCAGATCGTGCTGAAATTCACGACGTAATCGCCCGCTATTTCCGCGGCATCGACAGCGGCAGCAAAGAGCTGGTGCGTGCCTGCTTTGCGGACGATATCCAGGTTCTTTATGATGGACGGCCGCCAGAGCACGGAATCGACGCGGTCATGGGCTCTCTGCGGACGTTCCAACGGATTGCGAAGGGCGAGATGCAGATCACCATGCACTTCATGGGAAATTTCAATCTCGTCCGGCTCGATGGGCAGTCCGCGGAAACTGAGACATATGCTGTCGCCTTTATGGTTCCACCCCCCGAGATCGATGATCAGATGGCTATAAGGGGTCTTCGGTACATCGATAGCTTGCGCCGGGCCGATGACGGGCGGTGGCTGATCTGCCAACGCAGGCATATCTTGGATTGGAGCTTCAAAGCGCCTCCCGTCTTTGCAAGCAGCCTGGCGAATCGAATAACGGCCGGCAGATAGAGGTTTACGGTCAGGCCGCGCCGCTTCTGGCGTCTGGAATGACCTTTGCTGGAACAGGCTGCGCCATCCGGCTCGGCTTGGCCCATGGTAGTGCCGCCCGCGCAGCACGGAAGCCGTGGTGCCGCCGCGCACGCCAGCGGCGGCAGGTAGCCGTCATTATTCCGTCTTGCGCTGTAGTACGGAGCTATACACGTAGCGTCCTTGCGGGAAGATGCTTAGCGTTGCGACCAGCAGGCTGCCGTCCTGGTCGTAGAACCAGCGCCGGGAGCGCAGTGCCGTGAGCTGCGGTTTGGCGTTCAGCAACCTGGCTTCGGTCGCCTTGAGCCTGGCGGGTTCGATTTGCTGCCTGATGGTTGCGATATGCCGGTTCGAGGCTTCAGCGACGATGTCGGCGATGGCGGCGACCGCGCCGTCGAGTGCGCTGGCCAGCGGGGCGCGCAAAGCCGGGATGTAATGATGGCTGTACGCGATCGGCTGATGGCGGGGGCCGCGCAGGCCGCGCAGCTCGAGGAATTCCTGGCCTTCGGGCAGTTGCATCGCGGCGGCCAGTTCGGCGTTGACGATTACGCTGCGCGAGCCAGTCTTGCGAAACGGCATGCCCTTGGTGAAGAGCAGCATTTCCTCGACCGTGTCGCCGGTTTGCACGAACACGCTGGCGGGCCGGGGCGCATTGACCCGGGTACCGATGCGTGCCCGGCGCGTGATCAGGCCTTTGGTTTCGAGTTCCTTGAGCGCGGCCCTTACCGTGATGCGGCTGACATCGAACTGTCGCCCCAGCTCGGCTTCGGTCGGCAGCAGGCTGCCCGCCGGGTACACCCCCTGTTTGATCTTGCCGATGAGGTTTTGGGCCAACAGCGCGTAGCGCGGGCCGCCATGCGTTAGGGGCATAAGGTATGGGCAAGGCCTGAAGGCCTGGATATTTTTTAGATGATTCCGTCTGCCTTCAGTGTAGCCTGCTCGGCGTCGGAAATACCGATTTCCTGCAGCAGTGCGCGAGTGTCTGCCCCGAGCTGCGGGGCCGGTGTCGTTTCAGGAGCCGGCCGCGGTGGGTCGCCGGGCCCGTTGGCGCCGCCTTCGCCGGTCGGGCCTGTGCCGGACACGCGTATGGGGTTGCGCGGCATGCGCAGGAGCGCATCCCCGGCGGCCAGCTCTGAGATGCGGCCGCCGCTGTTGCTGAATTCCGAACCCAGTGCCTGCTCGACCGTATGCACGGGCGCGGCCGGCACGCGCCCGGCGAACGCCTGCATCCATGTTCCGGTGTCGCGCGTTCCGAGTATGCCGTCCAGTATCGTGGTGAGCTCGTCACGATGCTCGAGCCTGTCCTTGAAGCTGCGGAAGGCGGGCATGTCGGCCAGGCCCGGATGGCCGATTGCGTCGCACAGGGCGGCCCAGAATTTTTCTTTGTTGCACATGAGATAGATCCATCCGTCGCGCGTGCGGTACAGCTGGCAAGGCACGAGGGAAGGGTGGGCCGAGCGGGCCTGGCGAGTCGGCGCGAATCCGGCATTCAGGTGCCAGGCGGCCAGGTAGTTCAGGTTGTGCAGCGCCACGTCGTACAAGGATACGTCCACGTCGCAGCCGCGGCCGCTGTCACGCGCCTTCAGTATGGCGCTGACCACGGCCAGAGCCATTACCACTCCGGTCATGTAGTCGATCATGGACAAGCCCATGCGCGCGGGAGCCGAGTCGGGCTCTCCGGTCAAAGAGAAATAACCCGCCTCGGCCTGCATCAGATAGTCGTAGCCCGGCCACGCGGCGCGCGGCCCGTCGCGGCCGTAGCCGGTCAGGTGGCCGCAGACAATGGCGGGCTGCACAGGCCCGAGCTGTGCGTAGGTCAGGCCCAGGCGCTGCGGAACGTCGCCGCGCAGATTGCTGACCACGCCGTTGGCCGTCTTGGCCAGCGATCGGAAAATGGACTTGCCGCGAGGGCTGCCGAGGTTCAGCGTAAGGCTTTTCTTGCCCAGGTTGAGGCTTTGGAAGAACAGGCTGCGGGCCGTGTCCGGCAGTTGCGGATCGAAATACGGCCCCAGGTGCCGGGTCACGTCGCCGCCTTCCTGGGGCTGTTCTATTTTTATGATTTCGGCGCCCAGTGCGGCCAGATAGCCGGTTCCAAAGGGGCCGGCGCCGTATTGCTCTACCGCCAGAATCCGTACGCCAGACAGGGGCAGTTCGTTCGCGCCGGGCTTGGCCGTGGATATGTGCGCCGAGCTGGCGGGATCGTTACTGGTCATGGCTGTCGTCCAGGGCGGCTCTTGAAATTGATATAACAATATATCATAATCAAAAAATTGCAATCAACAGGAGGCTAGGCATGAAAAGGCGGTCATTCATCATGGGGGGCGCGGCGGCTCTGGCGATGCCGGCAGCGGTGTGGGCGGCTGCACGGACATACCCTTCCAGGCCCGTGCGGCTGATCGTGCCTTTTGCTCCCGGACAAGGCTCGGACGTGCTGGCCCGGGCCATAGGCAAGCGCCTGTATGCGCTTTGGAAACAGCCCGTCATCGTCGAGAACCGCGCGGGCGCCAATGGCACGCTGGCGGTGAATGAGGTGCTGAAATCCGGCGCCGATGGGTACACGCTGTTGCTGACTTCGAATTCACCCATAGTCATCAACCCCAGCATCTACAAGCATCTTTCCTACAACGTGCAGAAGGATCTGAAGCCGGTCACTCTGCTGTCCACGACCGCTGTGGGCCTGATGGTGCATCCGGCGTTTCCGGCGCGCGATATCCACGAGCTGATCCAGGTCATGAAGCGGGCACCGGGAAAGTACAGTTATGGATCCATTGGCGTGGGCTCTACGAGCCATCTGGCCATGGAAACTTTCATGCGCGCAACCGGCGTGCGTGCGGTGCACGTGCCGTACCGCGGCAGCTCGCTGGCCATGACCGATCTTATTTCCGGAACCATACAGCTGATGTTCGACGGCTTGCCCAGCAGCCTGCCGCACGTGCGTTCCGGCCGGATCCGGGCGCTGGCCATTTCCGGCGCGCACCCGTCCCAGTTCCTGCCGGGAGTGCCCGCTCTGGGCAGTATCGGTGTCGAGGGCACGCCGGACGGGGGCTGGTATGGCTTGATGGCGGCGGCGGGGGTAAGCGATGCGATGGTGCGGCAGCTCAATGCCGACTTCGCAGCCGTAATGCGCGAACCCGAAGTCGAGGCCCAGCTTCCGGTGCTGGCCATGGAGGCCGTGGCGCCCCAGAGCCCGTCCGGTTTTGCGGATTTCATCGGCCGGCAGACCAAGTACTGGGACGGCGTGGCGCATAGCCTCGGCATATACCGCAGCGTTTAATGTGAAAGAAGCCTCTTTCATCCTCGGGGGTGGCCGCAACTGCCATCCTCGTTAGGGCCGGCCCGGTGCAAATATATACTGGGGTTCTGCCGCGCTTGCCCGATGCGGCGCGCTGAAGCGTGCCGATATCCAAATCGACAAGCCAGTCCCTGATCCTGATGATGCCGGAAAACAATATGGAAACGATCCGCCTCGCTCCCGACCCGCAATGCGCGGCGACCCAGATAGTGACCCTGGCACGCCCGCAAGTACACAATGCCATGAACACGCAGATGTGGCACGAGCTGTGGGACGTGCTGCGCGACCTGGCCTACCGGGACGAGGTGCGCTGCCTGGTCTTTACCGGGGCAGGAGAGCGTGCGTTCTCGGCGGGCGGCGACCTGAAAGAGCGCAATGGCATGAGCGACGAGGCCTGGGCCTTGCAGCACCAGCTCATCGAAGACGTGCTGCTGGCCTTGCGCGAATTCCCCTGGCCGACGATAGCGGCAACGCAGGGCATCGCTTTTGGCGGCGGGTTCGAGCTGGCGCTAATGTGCGATTTCATAATCGCCGATGCCACCGCGCGCTATGCGCTGCCGGAATCCAAGCTGGGCATCCTGCCCGGCGGGGGCGGTCTGCAGAACCTGGCGCGCGCCGCCGGCATGCGGCGCGCCAAGCAGATGCTGTATACCGGGGCTGAGCTGCCGGTCTCGACCGCGCACGACTGGGGCGTGGTAAATGAAGTCACGCCCGCAGGCGGCGCACTGCCTAGGGCTCTGGAGCTGGCGCGCCAGATCGCCGCGGGTGCGCCCCTGAGCCTGCGCTGGGCCAAGACCACGGTGCAGCAGGGCGGCGGCATGGAGTTCCGCGGCGCTTATGCGCTGGATATCGCCGCGCATAATCTGTTGGTGCGCACCGAAGACCGCAGGGAAGGGGTGCGCGCATTCAACGAAAAGCGCGCCGCGCGCTGGTCGGGCCGCTGAGTCGTGCGGGGAGCGGTGCGCGTGCAGGCCGGATCCGGCCTGCACGCGGCTATAGACGGATATGGGTTGCCGACTCGTACGCGTGCGGGCTCATGACTGCGCCATGGCCTCCTTCAAATGCGCTACGAACATGCGCAGCGCCCGCGGCACGTAGGCGCTGTAGGGGCGTATTGCATAAATGGCATCGCCGAACACGCTGGCCGGCTTCCAGCCAGGCAGCAGGTGGCACAGGCGCCCGGCGGCCACGTCCTGTTCGGCGCTGAAGTCGGGCAGCAGCGCCACCCCCTGGCCGGCCAGCACCAATTCGCGTAGGGCCTCGCTGTTGTTGGCGCAGAAGTTGCCGTGTATGGGGACGCTGCGCCTGTCGCGCTTGCGCTGGCTAGGCTCGAACACCCATACCGGCGGCAGGCCTGGGCGCAGGTACGACAGGCAGTTGTGGCCGCCCAGGTCTTCGGGGCGGCGCGGCGTGCCGTGGCGCGCCAGATAGGCCGGCGCCGCCACCAGCAGCGTGCGGCTCGGGCGCAATTTCCAGGCCACGTGGGTTTCGGGCACGTTCGACGTATGGCGTATGGCCAGGTCGAAGCCCTCGCGGGCAAGTGAGCTCAAGTGGTCGGAAAGCTCGATCTCGATGCGCACTTCGGGGTGCAGCAGCAGGAAGGCGCCGATCGTGGGGATGATTTTCTGGCGGCCCAGAGCCATGGGGGCGGTCACGCGCAAGGTGCCGCTGGGGCTGTCGGCCAGGTCGCGCACGCTGGCGAACCCCTGTTCTATGGATTCGAAGCCATGGCGGGTCTGCTTGGCCAGCGATTCCCCCGCCTCGGTCAGGCGCACGCTGCGGGTCGTGCGGCTGACCAGGGTGACGCCGGCAGCCTGTTCCAGTTCGGCGATGCGCAGGCTGACGGCGGCCTTGCTGACACCCAGGTGCCGGGCCGCGGCCGTATAGCTGCCGGCCTCCGACAGGGCGTTGAGCCAGTAGATGTGCGACCACAGGGGTTCCTTGCCGTGTTCTTTCATGATGGTTTCCGTGCCGCGGGGCTCCGCTGCCCTGCGTATTGTCAATTTTTTTGAACAATGAGTCCAGTTTTAGGGCATTGAAGGCGCCGCAGGGGAAACCTATACTGGGCTGCATCCACTCTTGCCGGCCATCGATTCGCCTCGCCGGCGGGAGCCTTTACCCGCGGCCCGCAACGCCGGGCCCAACTTCAGACAGGATCAGAGACCCGCCATGAGTGCTCCCCAGCCCTATACCGACGACCAGGACGTCGTCAACTACATCAACGGCGTACGCGTACCCGGCAGTTCGGGGCGCAAGCAGGACGTGTTCAACCCTTCCGCCGGTGCCGTGGCGCGGCATCTGGTGATGTCCACGGCGCAAGACGTGGATGCCGCCGTGGCGGCGGCGCGCAAGGCCGCGCCGGCCTGGGCCGATACGCCGCCGGTGCGGCGCGCGCGCATTCTCAACCGCTTTCTTGCGCTGATGCAGCAGCATACCGACGCGCTGGCGGCGATGATCACCGCCGAGCACGGCAAGGTTTTCACCGACGCCCAGGGCGAGGTGGCGCGCGGCATGGACGTGATCGAGTTCGCCTGCGGCATTCCCCAACTGCTCAAGGGCGGCTATACCGACCAGGTCGCCACCGGCATCGACAACTGGACCATGCGCCAGCCGCTGGGCGTAGTGGCCGGCATCACGCCGTTCAACTTCCCATGCATGGTGCCCTGCTGGATGTTCCCGGTGGCCATCGCCTCCGGCAACACCTTCATCCTCAAGCCCAGCGAACGCGACCCCAGCGCCTCGCTGCTCATGGCCGACCTGCTCAAGCAAGCCGGCCTGCCCGACGGCGTGTTTAATGTCGTGCAAGGCGACAAGGTGGCTGTCGACGCCCTGATCGAGCATCCCGACGTGGCCGCGGTCAGCTTCGTGGGTTCCACGCCCATTGCCCACTACATCCACGAGCGCTGCGCCCATTTCGGCAAGCGCGTGCAGGCGCTGGGCGGCGCCAAGAACCATATGGTGATCATGCCCGATGCCGACCTGTCGCGCGCCGTCGATGCGCTGGTGGGGGCGGCCTACGGCTCTGCCGGCGAACGCTGCATGGCGATTTCCGTGGGCGTGCTGGTGGGCAGCGTGGCCGACCGCATCGTCCCCTTGCTCGAAGAGCGTGCGCGCAGCCTGAAGATCAAGGACGGCATGAATCTGGATGCGGAAATGGGCCCGGTCGTCACCTGCCAGGCCAAGGAGCGCATCGAGAACTACATCGAGGCGGGCGTGCAAGAAGGCGCCGAACTGAAGGTGGACGGCCGCGGCTACAAGGTTCCCGGCCACGACGATGGCTTCTATGTCGGCGGCACGCTGTTCGACCGCGTCAAGCCCGATATGAGCATCTACCGCGAAGAAATCTTCGGCCCGGTGCTGGCCTGCGTGCGCGTCGACGATTTCGGCCAGGCTGTCGAACTCATCAACAAGCACGAGTTCGCCAACGGCGTGTCGTGCTTCACCAGCGACGGCCACATCGCGCGTGAATTCGCGCGCCGCATCCATGTCGGCATGGTTGGCATCAATGTGCCCATTCCGGTGCCCATGGCCTGGCACGGCTTCGGCGGCTGGAAGCGCAGCCTGTTCGGCGACACCCATGCATTCGGCGAGGAAGGCGTGCGCTTCTATACGCGCCAGAAGTCCGTCATGCAGCGCTGGCCGGAAAGCATCAGCAAGGGCAACGAGTTCGTGATGCCGACGGTCTGATCGCGGTTGCGGCGGCGCAGTCGCCGCCGCGCCGTGCCCGCGAAGTTGCGGGGAGTGCAGCCGTCGGCGGTTTCGACGGCTGCATGTTTTCGAAGGCCGCATTTGTATGCGGCCTTATGTGTCTGTACAAGCGGCTGCATGTATTAAAAAAGTATAAGAAAACACGCTGGCGCGTGGCGGGCGTGGCGCCGATGCCGCAGCTTGGTAACGCGATATGTCGCGCGCGGGGCGCTGGACGCGGTTCCGTAACTCGGCGAAATAACTGCCCGGATGCGGGTGCGCGCAGCCTGTGTACGGCCGCTTATGATCGGTACGTCGAGCAATGGCTCGTGCGGGAAGGGTTGGCGGCAATCGGGCCGCGGGCCGCAGGCCCCGCAACTCCAGGGAGTTCACGATCATGAAAAAAATACTCATGGCCGCCGCGCTGCTTTCGTTGTTGGCTGGCTGTGTGGTGGTGCCGACGCGCAGAGGTTATGTCGCCGCACCCGCGGTGGTGGCGCCGCCGGTGGTGGTCGTGCATCCGGCCTATCGGCCTTACTACCGTTATTGATGAGCAGTGCCGTTCACGCCCCCGCTTTCGGCAGCGCCGCTTGCACGGGGCGGGCCTGCAGCAGATCCACCAATGCGCCGGGCGCCAGGCTGATCAGATAGCCGCGGCGTCCGCCGTTCAGGTAGATCAGCGGGTAGTCCAGCAGGCTGCCCTCCACCCATACCGGCATTTTCCGGCGCGTGGCGAAGGGCGAGGTGCCTCCCACCTGGTACCCTGAATTCTTTTGCGCAGTCTCGGGCGTGCATGGCGCCACTTTCTTGGCGCCGATCTGGCGCGCCAGATTCTTGGTGGAGACCTCGCAGTCGCCATGCATCACGACCACCAGCGGGTGGCCGTGTTCATCTTCCATGATCAAGGTCTTGGCGACCTGATGCAGGGCTACGCCCAGCTGCCGGGCCGCCTCGGCCGCGCCGCCGTGATCGACGTATTCATAGGGGTGTTCGCCGTAGGCGACGCGATGCTTTTTCAACATCTGCGTGGCGGGTGTTTCGGATACGTGGCGGGTCTTGCTGTTCATGGCGTGGATTGCAGGATGCGGTTTTGGTTTTTGGATGGCCGGTTCATGGACGGCCGGTTCGCCGATGGCTGATGCATGGATCGCCGATGCATAAGTGGCTGCTCATTGCTGATCGATCCATCGATGGCTCAGGCGCGCGGATGATGGCGCGCGTGCAGGGCCTTGAGCCGTTCGCGCGCGACGTGAGTGTAGATCTGGGTGGTGGATATGTCCGCATGGCCCAGCAGCATCTGCACCACCCGCAGGTCGGCGCCGTGGTTCAGCAGATGCGTGGCGAAGGCATGGCGCAGCACGTGCGGCGACAGCGGCGTATGGATGTCGGCTTGCGCGGCGTATTTCTTGACGATCAGCCAGAAGGACTGGCGCGTCATGGCAGCGGCGCGGGCGGTGACGAACAGCGCGTCGCAGTGGCGGCGCCCGAGCAGGGCGGGGCGCGAGCGGGCCAGGTATTGTTCGAGCCAATGCAGCGCCTCGGCACCCAGCGGCACCAGGCGATCTTTGCCGCCCTTGCCCATGATGACGCGCACCACGCCTTCCTGCGGGTTCATGTCCAGCAGTCCGAGGTTGACCAGCTCCGAGACACGCAGTCCGGTTGCGTACAGGGTTTCCAGCATGGCGCGGTCGCGCAGCCCGAGTTCGGTGTTCTCGTCCGGAGCCTGCAGCAGGTCGTCGACCTGGGATTCGGACAGCGTCTTGGGAAAGCGTGCCGGCTGCTTGGCGGAATGCAGCGTCAGGCAGGGATCGGTGGCGACCCGCCCCTGGCGCAAGGCCCAGAGGTAGTAGCGCTTCAGCGCCGCCAGCCGCCGGTTCGAGGTGCTGGCCTTGGAACTGGGGTGCAGCGCCACGAACCAGTCCTGGATGTCTGCAGACTGGGCCTGGTCGATGTCCTTGCCCGCCTTGTCGTGCAGCCAGCGGGCATAAGCGCTCAGGTCGCGCCTATACGCGGCCAGCGTGTTCTCGGCCAGCCCGTCCTCCAGCCAGACGGCGTCCAGGAAGGCGTCTATCGAGTCGGAGGCGGAATGCATGGCGTAGCGGCAGGGCGGACGGCCGGCGGATCGTGTCGAAGCGAGTGGCAGAAGGGATGTATATGCATCGGAAGCATTCTATATCCATGACGCGGGATGTCAGCGTGTATGGGAGCTGCGGGGCGCCGCGCCGATACCGCCCTCGCGCCAGCGCAGCGTCTCGATGACCAACGCCAGTGCCGGCGCCAGCTGGCGGCGATTGGCATAGTACAGGTGGTAGCCCGTCAACAGCGGCCACCAATTCTTCAACACCGGCACCAGCCGGCCTTGCTCGATGTGGGGCTGTAGAAGGTCTAGCGGCACATAGGCGAAGCCCATGCCGTCCAGGGCCGCCTGCAGCATCAGGAAGGTGTTGTTGAATACGGTCTGCCCTTGCACCCGTACATTGATTTCCTGCCCGTCCTTTTCGAAGTCCCAGGCATACAGGCCGCCATGGGTGGGCAGCCGAAGGTTGATGCAGCGGTGCTGGATCAGCTCGTGCGGCGTGCTTGGCAGCGGTTTGCCTGCCAGATAGCCGGGCGTTGCAGCTACCGCCATGCGGAAGTCGGGGCCGATGCGCACGGCAATCATGTCCTTGTCGACGCGGTTTCCGCTGCGCACCCCGGCGTCGTAGCGGTGGGCGGCGATATCGGTGAGGGCATAGTCGACGCTGAGCTCGATCTGGATGTCGGGATACTGGCCCAGCAGCGGCTGCAGCCGGGGCCAGAGGATGGTGGCGATGGCATGGTCGTGCGCCGTGATGCGCACCGTGCCCGCCGGTTTGTCTCGCATGGCGCTGAGCGAGTCCAGTTCCAGCGCGATCTCGTCGAGCCTAGGGGCCACGGCGTCCAGCAGCCGGGCACCGGCCTGTGTAGTGGATACGCTGCGCGTCGTGCGCGTAAGCAGGCGGACTCCCAGGCGCGCTTCCAGGGCCAGCATGGCGTGGCTCAGTGCGGAGCGCGACAGGCCCAGTTGGGCGGCTGCGCGGGTGAAGCTGCGCTCGCGGGCCACGGCCACGAACGCCTGCAGATCGTTCAGGCTTTCTTTCGGCATTGGTGAATTATATGCACATAAATATACTAATTTTACTATCTTCTCAACTAATCCCATGTGCCATATATTTCCACCAAGCCCTTGCCGCAAGCCGTTGTCGCGGCATTCGGGCATTTTTTCAGGAGCATTGCCATGGAACTCAAACGCGCCGGATCGCAGGCCGCGATCAAAGGCCCCGCCGAATGGTTCACCGGCCAGGTTCGTATCGACCCGCTGAATAACCCGCCCGCCCCCTCCCGTGTCTCGTGCGCCAGCGTTACCTTCGAGCCTGGCGCGCGCTCCGCCTGGCATACGCATCCTCTGGGCCAGACTTTGGTCGTCACCTCGGGTTGCGGCTGGACGCAATGCGAGGGCGAGCCCATTGTCGAGATCCGTGCGGGCGACGTGATCTGGTGTCCGCCCGGACACAAGCACTGGCACGGTGCGTCGCCCACCACGGCCATGACGCATATCGCCATCCAGGAGGCCCTCGACGGCGTCAACGTCGTCTGGATGGATAAGGTCAGCGACGAGGAATATCTTGCAGGCCCGCCCAAGGCCTGATCCTTCTCGGGATCCGTAGCGTGAGGCTGCGAAATGTGCCGGCAATCCGGGCCGGCGCGACCCGCCTCGCGATCGTGAAAATTCGCGCCTTCCAGAGGAATCATCAACCATGTCTAGTACATCAGCCGAATCGGATTCCCTGTCGCTGCGGCAGCAGGCCATTGTGCCGGTTGCAGCCAATGCAGCCTCGGGCGATATCGTCAAATTGGATGCTGCCCTGAGCCAGGCCCTGGACGCGGGCCTGACGGTCAGCGATTTGCGGGAAATTCTGGTGCAGGTCTACGCATACGCCGGCTTTCCGCGCAGCCTCAATGCTCTCGGAGCGCTGATGAGGGTGCTGGAGTCGCGCCGGCAGCGCGGCATCCAGGATGCGATCGGCCAGGCTCCGGTTCGCCCCATTCCCACGGGCGCGGCCTTGCTTACCGCGGGAACCGCCAACCAGACCAAGTTGTCTGGCGGTGCCGTCAAGGGGCCGGTGCTCGACTTCGCGCCCGCGATCGACGAGTACCTCAAGACCCACTTGTTCGGCGACATATTCGAGCGCGACAACCTCGATTGGCAAAGCCGCGAGTTCGCCACCCTGAGCATGCTGTCGGTTTTGCCGGGAGTCGAGGCGCAATTGCAGGCGCATATGCGCATCAGCATGAACGTCGGCTGCTCCGCCAGCCAGTTGCGCCAGATCGGCCAGGTATTGGCCGATCGTGTGGATGCCGGCGCCGCGCAACGCGCCCATGAGGCGCTGGAACGCCAGCTCGCCACACTGTCCGGGTAGTGACAGGGCGCCGTCGGACAACGGCTGCTCCATGATGTTTGCGGCCTTGCTGTTAACTGCGGGTGCACATGCAGCCGCCGCTGCGGCGATTTGACTATCGTTATATAGGTATATATATTTCGATGGGTGCGCACGGCGGCCACAAGGGCGAGGCCGGCGCAGCCGGTGGGCCTGCCCGATCCGCCACTGTTGGCGGGCATCGCGCCGCCTGATTCCATTTCTGAATCGATCGTGAACGCGAAAACGAAGCAGACACGATGCACGGTTGATTTGGAAATGGAATTGCCGGCACATCAAAGGAGAACAGAGTGAAAGCATGGATGTATGCGGCCGTTGTCGCCGCCGGATTCGCCGTGGGTACGCCTGCCGCCATGGCCGATGAAATCGTGGTGTCGGCCGCCGCCAGCCTGACCAATGCGTTCAAGGACGTGGCCAAGCAGTTCGAGGCCAAGCATCCCGGCACCAAGGTACTGACCAGCTTCGGCGCTTCCGATGTGGTGCTGCAGCAGATCGTCAATGGCGCACCGGCCGATGTGTTCGCCTCGGCCGATGAAAAGGCCATGGACAAGGCCGTGGCGCAAAAGGCGGTCGATCCGGCCACGCGCAAGGACTTCGCCCGCAACGGCGTGGTGCTCATCGTGCCGACCGACAGCAAGCTGGGCCTGCACGATGTCAAGGACTTGAAGCGCGCCGACGTCAAGCGCGTAACCTACGGCAATCCCGCCTCGGTGCCGGTGGGCCGCTATACCGAGGCCTCCCTCAAGCAGGTGGGCATGTGGCAGGCGGTGCAGCCCAAGGCGGTGCTGGCGCAGAACGTGCGCCAGGCGCTGGACTATGTGGCGCGCGGCGAGGTCGAGGCCGGCTTTGTGTTCGGGACGGATGCGGCCATCATGCCCGACAAGGTCAAGGTGGTGCAGGCGCTGCCCGCCCCCAAGCCGGTGCTGTATCCGATTGCCGTGGTGGCGCGCAAGGGTGTGAGCCCGCATGCCGGCGAGTTCGTCAAGTTCGTGCTGTCGCCGCAAGGCCAGGAGATCTTGGCGCATTATGGCTTCAAGAAGCCCTGAAAGCCCTTCGGCCCGGCCGGCACGTGTAGTTCGTAGTATCCTGCCGGCTGGCATCTTGTTTGCCTGG
This sequence comes from Candidimonas nitroreducens, assembly GCF_002209565.1. Lineage (GTDB taxonomy): Bacteria > Pseudomonadota > Gammaproteobacteria > Burkholderiales > Burkholderiaceae_B > Candidimonas > Candidimonas nitroreducens. The sequence goes on along the minus strand of NZ_NJIH01000006.1, from coordinate 290,655 downwards.
GTCGCGAGCGAGCCTGGCAGGACGCCCCGCTGCATCGTGTTCCATGGGTGCGGTGTCGGCCAGGCCCGATGGCCCGGCCTGTTTCGCGGGCCTTCGCCCATTCGTAGGCCGCGGCCCTGCGCGACGCGCCGGGCCAGACGGCATCACGCACAAACCGCGCTAAGCCATGACGGGATTGGTCGTTCCCCTGCTGTTGTCGCTCAAGGTGGCCGGCTGGGCCACTTTGTTTGCCGCCGTACTGGGTACGGCGGCCGCGTTCGGCTTGGCGCACTGGCGCTCGCGCTGGTGCAACTTCGTCGATTCCGTACTGACCCTGCCGCTGGTGCTGCCGCCCACGGTCATGGGCTATTACCTGCTGGTGCTGTTCGGCCGCAGGGGCTGGCTGGGCGTGTGGCTGGCGCACTGGAACATAGAACTGGTGTTCACCTGGCAGGGCGCAGTGCTGGCCGCGACCGTGGTGGCATTCCCGCTGGTGCTGAAGTCGGCGCGCGCGGCCTTCGAAGAGGTCGACCCGCAGCTGTGCAACGCCGCGCGGATCCTGGGCACGAGCGAGGCGGCGATCTTTTTCCGCGTGGTGCTGCCGCTGGCCTCGCGCGGCATATTTGCCGGCGTGCTGCTGGCTTTCGCGCGGGCGCTGGGGGAATTCGGCGCCACCCTGATGATCGCCGGCAATATTCCCGGCCGTACGCAGACGCTGTCGATTGCCATCTACGAGGCGGTGCAGGCGGGCAACGACGACCTGGCCAATATCCTGGTGCTGGTGACTTCCATCACCTGCATCGTGGTGCTCTTGCTGGCGGGGCATTTTTTGCCGGCATACGGGCGCAGGGGATCGAAGCGATGAAGGCCGCATGCGCCGGCCGCAGGCTGCCCTCATGAGCGTGAGCGTGCGCATCGAGCATCGCCTGCTGTCCGGGCAGCGCGAATTCCGGCTGGACGTGGCCTTCCACACCGAGCAGCGCAGGCTTGCCTTGTTCGGGCCCTCGGGCGCCGGCAAGACCATGACGCTGCAGGCCATCGCCGGCCTGGTGCGCCCCGAACGCGGGCGCATCGTCCTGAATGGAGCCGTGCTGTTCGATTCCGGCCAGGACATATGCCTGCCGCCGCGCGAGCGCCGCCTGGCGTATCTGTTCCAGGACTATGCGCTGTTCCCGCACTTGACTGTGTCGCAGAACATAAGCTTCGGCCTGCGATCGGGATGGAGCAATCCGCGGCGCCGCCGGCTGGCAGAAGCCGCGCGCCGCTGGGTCGATGCGTTCGAACTGCAGCCCATACTCGACAGCTACCCGGGCGAAATTTCGGGTGGCCAGAAGCAGCGGGTTGCCCTGGCGCGTGCCCTGGCCCTGGAGCCGCGCGCGCTGCTGCTGGACGAGCCTTTCTCGGCGCTGGATGTGACCTTGCGGCGCAAGATGCGCCAGGAGCTCGCGGCCCTGCAGCGGCAGCTGGATATCCCCATGATCCTGATCACGCATGACCCCGACGACGTGGCCGAGCTGGCCGACGAGGTCTTCGAGATCCGTGCCGGAGCCATCGTGGGCAGCGTCAATCCCGCCGAGTTGGCCGAGCGCGGCGACCTGCAGGTGCAAGCGGCCGCTTGAGCCCTGCGTGCGGCTTGCCTGCACCGAGGCAGGGAGGCCGCACCCCTTCAAGACTGGTGAACAGGCCCTAATCCATGACGCCCAGCAGCACGCTGGATGCCTTGAAAACCGCCAGCACCGCGGTGCCTTTCTTCAGCTTCAGCGCCTTGGCGCTTTCCATGGTGATGATGGCCGCCAGGCTGCGCTCTTGGGGCAGTTCGATGCGCACTTCGCAGTTGACGGCGCCGGCGACGACTTCGCTGACGTGGCCCGGCAGCTGGTTGCGGGCCGACAGCTTCAGGCGCGCGCCATCGCTGTCGGGCAGGCCCACCATGACGGAAGATGCCTTGATGAAGGCCAGCGCCTGCTTGCCGGGCGCGAGGCCGAGGTTGCGTGCGCTTTCGCGGGTGATGATGGCCGTGATTTCCTGGCCTGCACCCAGGTCGAGTACGACTTCGTCATTGACTGCGCCCTGGACTACGCGGCTGACGGTGGCTGCGAGTTTATTGCGGGCCGAGGTTTGTATCATCATTTGCTGTATCAATTTCAGGTGGTGGGTGGGGTCGCGCCCGGCCTGGGCCAGGGCGGCAAGAAAGCGCTGGTGTTCGGCATTCAAGGCCTGGTAGACCTGCAGCAGTTCGACGGCGCGCGCGGTCAGCTGCGCGCCGCCGCCGCGCTGGCCGCCGGTGCTGCGCAGCACCAGCGGCTCGCCGGCCAGATTGTTCATGGCGTCGACCGCGTCCCAGGCCGCCTTGTAGCTCAGGCCGATGCGCTTGGCCGCCGCGGTGATCGAGCCTGCCTCGCCGATGGCTTCCAAGAGCGCCATGCGCTTCTGGTTGCCCCAGGTGCGGGAGCCCGAGCGCAGCGCAATGGAGCCGGCCAGCTCCACCGGCGCCGGGGCGGCGTCGGAATGTTTGGCCGTCGGCTTCGTTGGCCGCCGGGCGGCAGGCTTGGCCGCGAGCTGCGCGGAGGCGGGCCGGCCGCGGCCGGGGCGTACGGCATCCGGCGCGGCTGCCGGTTTTGTGACTGCCGGTTTTGTATTTGCGGCGCGCTTGGGTTGCGTGCGCGCGGCGGTTTTACTCACTGTCTTGCTCCGTGGTCATGGTGTACAGTGCGGGATGGCTGCGGCAGGCCTGGGCCGGCGCCTCGTACTATGCCCGGGCGCGTCCGCGGCTGCGGTACAAGCTTATTCCAATTTGTGGCCTGCACAAAACGCGGGCGGCAAGAGCGCTGCATGGCGGCCGCCGCGCTGCTCGACGCGCCGGCTTGCGGCGATCGCCCGGCCGGCACCCGCAGCATGCAAGAAACCATGAACGACACATACGACCCGATACCGCTGGAGGCATTGGCCGCGCTGCCCGGCGACGCAACATTGGTGCTGACGGTGAACAACCGGCTGGCGCGCCGCATTCTTGCCGAGCTGTCGCGCGGGCTGGATGCGCGGCGCTCGGTGATCGCCGTGCCCGCCATCGTGCCCCTGGGTGCGTGGCTGCGCCAGGCCGCGGAGCAACTGGCTTTCGACGCGGATGCGGGCAGTGCGGCCCATGTGCTCGACGCCTTTGGCGCACGCCAGTTGTGGCGCCAGGTAATAGAGGCCGCCGAGGCCGAGCACGTCTTGCTGGATGTGGCCCAGGCGGCGCGCCTGGCTTACGAGGCCGATTGGCTGGTGTCCGACTGGCGCATTTCCGTTGCCGAAGGGCTGGAGACCCCCGAATACCTGCGCTTCCGCGCCTGGCGCAGGCGCTACCGCGAACTGCTCCAAAGCCTGGACGCCGAAGACGAGAACCAGTCCTGCGAGCGTGTCGTACAGGCCGTGCTCGATGGCGGCATGGCGCTGCCGGCGCGTACGCTGGTGCTGGCCGGCTTCAACGAATTCCCGCCGCGCCTGGCACTGTTGTTGCGCGCTCTGCGCGAGCAGGGCATAAGCGTTCTGCGCTTGCGGGAACGGCGGCCGGAGGCCGCCGATGTCGAGCGTGTGCTGGCCGATGAGCCCGATGCGGAATGGCGCCTGGCCGCCCGCTGGGCCGTGGACTGCATGCGCGGCGATCCGCAGGGGCGTTATGCCATTGTCTCGCCGCGCTTGCAGGATGACGTGGTGCTGGCGCGCCGGGTGCTGCATGCCGAGCTGGCCACCGTGGCTGCTTCGGATGCCTCTGATATCCCTGATATACCGGATGCCAAGGGTGCCGCGGATACCCAGGGTACGGCGGATACCAAGGGTACGGTGGATACCGAGGATCCGGCGGCGCCGCTGGCTTGCAATATTGCGGTGGGCCGGCCCTTGCGCGACTGGCCCGTGGCGCGCAGCGCGCTGGCATGGCTCGATGTGCTGGGCGACTATGCCCGCGGCGTGGACTGCGGCCCGCAGCAGCTTGGGCTGGCCTTGCTGGCGGGGCACTGCGCCGGGGCCAGAGCCGAGTCGCCGGCGCGCGCCGCGCTGGATGCGCGCTGGCGGCGTACCCGGCGCCTGCGGCTGGCCGCGGCGCAGTTCGGCAGCGAACTCGGGCAGTATGCGCCGCTGCTGGCAAAGGCCTGGGGCGCGGCGCTGGAGGCCGCCCGGGCGTGCCCCGAGACTGCCGCCTGCGACACCTGGATGCGCCACTTCCGGCAAATATTGCGGGCCTTGGGTTTCCCGGGCGACGATGCCCTGGACAGCAGCGCCTATCAGACCATGGAGGCGCTGGACGCTGCCTGCGACCGGCTGGCGGGCCTGGCGGCGGCGCTGGGGCCGAAGAGCTTCGGCTCGGCGCTGCACCTGTTGGAGCAATTACTGGCCGAGACCGCATTCCAGCCGCAGCGCGATCCGGCCGCAAGACTCGACGTGCTCGGCCTGCTCGAAGCCGAGGGCGGCCGCTGGGACGGCGTCTGGGTGCTGGGCCTGGACGACGAGGTGCTGCCCGCCGCGCCGCGGCCCAACCCGTTGATCCCATTGGCGGCCCTGCGCAGCGCCGGCGCGCCGCGCGCCACGCCCGAGCGCGAGCTGCAATGGGCGGCAGAACTTTATGCGGATCTGCTGTGCAGCGCGCCGCGGGTGCGCATCAGCCACGCGCGGCGCGCCGGCGAACGCGAGCTGCGCCCCAGCCCCTTCATCGCGGAACTGCCGGCCCAGGATCAAGCCTTGTGCCTGTCCGAGGCCGCGCCGGCCGATATCGAAAGCCTGCTCGACGATCGCGGCCCCGGGCTGGCCGCGGGCGAGATCACGCGCGGCGGCAGCGCACTGCTGGACACCCAGTCGCGCAATCCGCTGTGGGCCTATGTGAAGTACCGCCTGGGCGCCGTGCAACTGGACGGCTACGCCGAGCTGGCCGATTTGAATGCGCGCGGCAATTTCCTGCACCGCGCGCTGGAAGTGGCCTGGGGCACGCTGGGCAGCCACGCCGCATTGTGCCGGCTGGCGGACGAAGGCGGGTTGGCCGCGCTGGTCGACGAGGCTGTCCGCCAGGCGGCCGACGACTGTCTGCAAGCCTATGGCCCGGCGCTGCGCACCCTGGAGATGGAACGTGCCCGCAAGGTTTTGCTGGACTGGCTGGCGCTGGAGCGGCAGCGCCGTCCTTTCCGCGTGCTGGGCAGGGAAGACACGCAGCATTGGTCGCACGGGGCGCTCGATCTGTCGCTGCGCCTGGATCGCGTCGACGAACTGGAAGATGGCAGCCGTGTGATCATCGACTACAAGTCCGGCGCGGGGCGCCTGGATCCCAAGGCCAGCTGGACGCGCAGCCGGCCCGTCGAGCTGCAGTTGCCGCTGTACGCGGCCGTGGTGGGCGAAGAGGGTGCGCAGGTAGGCGCATTGGCGCTGGTGCGCCTGCACGCGCGCCAGGTCGAGGCCAAGGGCTTGTGCGATGGCGATATCGGGCTGGCCGGCCTGAGCGGTATCCACGACTGGCAGGAATGCGCCGGCCTGTCATGGGGCGATCTGCTGCGGCGCTGGCGCGCGGCCGTGGAGCAACTGGCCGAAGAGTATGCCTGCGGCATCGCCCGCAATGAATTCCTGCGCCGCGACGATATGCAGTATTGCGACGTGCTGCCTTTCCTGCGTCTTGAAGAAGAGGAGCCCGGCCATGCCGGCCAGAGCGCCTAGCGATGCGGCGGCGCGCGCCGCTGCTCTCGATCCGCGCCGCTCCTTCGTGGTTCAGGCGCCGGCCGGCTCGGGCAAGACCGAGCTGCTGACCGACCGCATCCTGGCCCTGCTGGCGACGGTGCAGCGGCCCGAAGAGGTGGTGGCCATCACCTTCACCCGCAAGGCCGCAAGCGAAATGCATGCGCGTGTCATGAAGAAGCTGCGCGACGGCGATGGCCCGCGCCCCGAGGCTGGGGAAGAACACAAGCTGCGCAGCTGGGAACTGGCGCACCGGGTCATGCAGCGCGACGCCGAACTGCATTGGGACTTGCTGCGCTATCCGGCGCGCCTGGCCATACGCACCATCGATTCGTTCTGCGCCTGGCTGGTGCGCTGCATGCCCTGGTCCAGCGCGCTGGGCGGCATGCCGGCGATCTGCGACGATGCTCGCGAGCACTATGCCGCGGCGGCCCGCGCCACGCTGGCCCTGGCCGACGACCAGGACGCGGTGCAGCGCTTCCTGGCGCACATGGATATCGACCTGCGGGCGGCGCAAGACCTCATTGCCGGCATGCTGGGCAATCGCGACCAGTGGCTGCCCTTGCTGGGCCAGGGCGCCGACGCGCAGACGCTGCTTGAACACCTGGACGATGCCATCGAGGAAGACCTGAGCGGCCTGCGCGGCTGCATGCCCGCGGGCTGGGCGCAGCAGCTTGCGCCCTGGGCCGTGCAGGCGGCGCGCAACGCCACGCCGCCCCAGGGCGGGATGCTCGACCTGGCCGCGCTCGAAGACTGGGACGGCCAGGCCTTCGAGGCGCGCATGCCCGATCTGCCCAGGTGGCAGGCGCTTGCCCGCCTGCTGCTCACCGCCACCGGTGGCCTGCGGCGCAGCGTCAACAAGAATCAGGGCTTCCCGCCCAAATCCGCGCATAAAGAGCCGTTCCTGCAGTGGCTGCAGAGCCATGATGAAGGCGAGCCCTGGGTCGAACGCCTTGCCGCCGTGCGGCTCGTGCCGGGCCAGGGCTACGACGCTCAGCAGATCGAGACCTTGCAGGCGCTCATCGCGGTGCTGTGGCTGGCCTGCGCCCAGCTCAGCCTGCGCTTCGCGCAGGCCGGCGAGGTGGATTTCATCGAGATTTCGCAGCGCGCCCTGCGGGCGCTGGGCCAGGCCGACGATCCGGGCGAGCTGCTGCTGCGGCTCGACGCCTCCATACGCCACTTGTTGATCGACGAATTCCAGGACACCAGCCAGTCGCAGATCGACCTGCTCGAGCGTCTGACCTCGGGCTGGGAGCCGGGCGATGGGCGCACGCTGTTCCTGGTGGGCGACCCCATGCAGTCCATCTATCGCTTCCGCAAGGCCGAGGTGGGCTGGTTCCTGAAGGTGCAGGAACAGGGCCTGGGCGGCATCGAGCTCGAAGCGCTGCGCCTGACCGACAATTTCCGCTCGCAGGCGGGCGTGGTGGATTGGGTCAACCGGGTGTTCGCCCCCATGTTCCCGGCCGTGCCCGACGCGGCCATGGGCGCCATTCCTTATACGCCTTCCGTGGCCTTCAACGTGGCCCTGGCCGGCCCGGCCATGCAGTTTCATCCCGTGATGCCGGCCGAGGGCGCGGGCACGGCGCCGGACGAAGGTGATGAAGACGAGGACTCCGGCCCGCCCGACGAGGACAGCGAGGCGATTGCCGTGCGTCTGGCGCGCGAGGCGCTGGAGCAGGATCCGGACGGCGCCGCGCCGGTGGCCGTGCTGGTGCGTGCCCGCTCGCATCTGGGCAGCCTGGTGCGCCGCCTGGGCGAGGCCGGCATTCCCTGCCGCGCGGTGGAGCTGGTGCCGCTGGCCTCGCGCCAGGTGGTCAGCGACCTGGTGCAACTGGCGCGTGCGCTGGCGCATCCCGGCGACCGGCTGGCGTGGTTGTCGGTACTGCGCGCACCCATGTGCGGCTTGACGCTGGCCAGCCTGCATGCCTTGTTCGGAGACGAGCACGGCCGCGCCCCGGCTGCCGTGCTCGAGCAATGGCGGCGGCGCGATGCGCAGGGGGCGTCCGGCCTCGAGCCGGGCGAAGCCGCGCGCCTGCGGCTTGCCGCGGCGGTGTTGCTCGATGGCGGCAATCGTTCGGGGGCCATGCCTTTTGCCGCATGGCTGGAGGATTGCTGGCGCCGGCTGGGCGGCCCGGCCGCCTACCCGGCGGCCGGCGATCGTGCCGACGTCGAAAGCGTGCTGCGCCTGATCGAGACGCTGGCGCCCTATGGCGGGCTGGATCCGGCCGAGCTGGATCGGCAGCTGCAGCGGCTTTACGCTGCGCCCAACGAGGCGGGGCGCGCCGTCGACGTCATGACCATACACAAGTCCAAGGGCCTGGAATTCGGTACGGTCATCCTCATGGGCCTGCACCGCAGGCCGCGCGGCGATACCGCGCCGCTGATACGCCTGGAGCAGAGCGAAGGCCGCCTGCTGCTGGGGCCGATACGCGCCAAGGCATCGGAGCAGTCCGACCCGGTGTCGGCCTACCTGGCCGAGCGCGAGAAGAAGCGCGCCTCCCATGAAACCGACAGGCTGCTGTACGTGGCCGCCACGCGCGCACGTGACCGCCTGCACTTGATCGCCACCGTGACGCCGGGGGACGAGGGCCTGAAAAGGCCGCCCGCCACGAGCCTGCTGGGGCGGTTGTGGGATCAGCTGGAAATCCCCCAACTGCCGCCGCGGGTGGCGGAGCCGCAAGGCGAATTGCCGCTGGCCGCGGCCGCGCCGCCGCGTCGCTTGCTGCGCTTGCGCAATGCGGGGCTGCCGCGTCCCGTCGCTCTGGGCGCCGTGCATGATTTCGAGACGGTCGGCGCCCCGTCGGTCGGCGCTCGGGTGGCCGGCACCCCGGTGGCCGGTACCCCGGTGGCTGGCACCCCGGCCATCGGCTCCGAGGCTGCTGAGGCGTGGGCGCCCGGTGTCTCTCCGGCCGGCGCATTCGCGGCCGTTGCGGCCATTGTACGTAAAGGTTCGGGGGCCTGGGTCTGGCCGGCCGAGGCCGGCTACGAGGCCCTGGCCGGCACGGTGGCCCATGCCTGGCTGGAACGCCTGGGCCGCGACGGCCTGGCGCAGTGGCCGGCCGCCCGCATCGAGGCCAGTCTGGAGGTGATCCGCCGCCAGTTGAGCCGCGCCGGCGTGGCACAGGCGGATCAGGACGAGGCTGCCCGCGCGGTGAGCGGGACGCTGCTGGCCACGCTGGCCAGCGAGCGCGGCCGCTGGCTATTGCAGGCGGCGGGTGCGCATCGCGAATGGTCGCTGCTGGATGTCTCGGGCCGGGTATCGGTGATCGACCTGGCCATATCCGAAGAGGGCGGCTGGCTGGTGGTCGACTATAAGACCGGCGTCCCGCAAGAGGGCGAAAGCCCGGGCGCCTACGCTGACCGCATGGCCGAGCGCTACGCCGGGCAGATCCAGCGCTACTGCCGCCAGGTCGAGGCGCTGGACGGCAGGCCGGCGCGTGGCGCGCTGTATTTCCCGCGGGCCGATCTATGGGTAGAGTGCTGACGCAGGGCGCCTGTGCCGCGCGGCGCCTGCCCGGGGACAGGGCGCGCCAGTCCTGTTAAACTTCGGATGGGCGGGTCCCTTCGCATGGCCCGGCGGTGAACCTGGTCAGGTCGGGAACGAAGCAGCCACAGCCGTGCAGGGTCAGTGCCGAAGTAAGGCTCGCCTCTTTCATTTCCTCATTCTTTGCTTGCGCCCGCGCGCCTGGCCGCGGCGGGCGGCACCGGCGGCAGGCCGGCTCCATTTCTTTCCGTGCGCCCGCGTGTCCCGGCTCCCTGCCGAATCCGGTAAACTTTTCGTTTATCCTCCAGGTTTTTGGGTAGACCCTCAGGCATGACATATCTGGTACTGGCGCGCAAATGGCGTCCCCGCACGTTCGACACTCTGGTCGGCCAAGACCATGTGGTGCGCGCGCTGACGCACGCCCTGTCGACCCAGCGCCTGCACCATGCATGGCTGTTCACCGGCACGCGCGGCGTGGGCAAGACCACGCTGTCGCGCATTCTCGCCAAGTCCCTGAATTGCGAGACGGGTATTACGCCGACCCCTTGCGGCACCTGCCGGGCCTGCACCGAGATCGACGCCGGCCGCTATGTCGATTACCTGGAACTCGACGCCGCTTCCAATCGCGGCGTCGAAGAAATGACGCAGTTGCTGGAGCAGGCGGTGTACGCGCCCAGCGTGGGCCGCTTCAAGGTCTATATGATCGACGAAGTGCACATGCTGACCGGGCATGCCTTCAACGCCATGTTGAAGACCCTGGAAGAGCCGCCGCCGCACGTCAAGTTCATACTGGCCACCACCGATCCGCAGAAGATTCCGGTCACGGTGCTGTCGCGCTGCCTGCAGTTCAATCTCAAGCAGATGGCCGCCGAATCCATCGTCGCCCACTTGCAGGGCGTGCTGGAACAGGAAGGCATAGAATCCGAGACCCCGGCCCTGCGCCTGCTGGCCCAGGCCGCCGCGGGCTCGATGCGCGATGCCTTGTCGCTGACCGACCAGGCCATTGCCTACAGCGCCGGGCGCATCACCGCCGAGGCGGTGCAGGGCATGCTGGGCACTATAGACCAGCGCCATTTGCTGCGCCTGCTGCAGGCCCTGGCCGATTCCAGCGCGCGCGAGGTGCTGGGCGTGGCCGACGAACTGGCTGCGCGCGGCCTGTCGTATTCGGGCGCGCTGGCCGACCTGGCCGTGCTGCTGTCGCGCGTTGCAATCGAACAGCGCGTCGGCGCCGTGCTGCCCGACGACGACCCCCTGGCCGCCGACTTGCGCGCCCTGGCGGGGCGCCTGCATCCCGATCTGGTGCAGCTTTTCTATTCGATCGCCGTGCACAGCCGCCAGGAACTGGCGCTGGCTCCGGACGAGTACGCGGGCTTCGTCATGGCCTGCCTGCGCATGCTGGCGGTGGCGCCGCCCGCGCCTGAAGATGGCGCGCGTGCGGCGCTGCCTGCGCCCGCAGCCCAAAGCGCGGCCGCACCGGGCCAGGCCGTCATGGCCGCGGCGCCCGTATCGGCCGAGCACAGCGGTGCCGGGCCAGCCGGCTCTGCCGCGCCTGTCGAGCGCAGCAATGCCGAGCCGGCTGGCTCGGTGGACGCCGTCGGCGCCGCAGTTATGACTCAGGCAGGCCCGTCCGGCGCACCGATGCCGCACGCTGTGGGTTCGGCTCCTGCGGCCCCGGCTCCGGCTCCTGCGGCCGCGGGTTCAGCCCCGGCCTCGGCTGCGCCTGATGCCGGCGCTGTTCCGGCCGGACAAGCGGCCGCGGCCCAGTCGGTGCCGGCAATGCCCTCGGAAGATGGCCAGCGCGAGCCCGCGGTGGCGCCCCAGCCCAGCCCCGCGGTGGCTGCCATACTTGCCGCGCGTGCTGCACTTGAGCCAGGTGCCGGTGCAACAATGGCCACACCGTCTGGCAAGAGGGCTGATGGCACCGGGCATGCCGTGGCCGGCTCGGCCGGCGCTACGCCGGATCGGCCCGATGCGGCAGCCGAAGCTGGCGCCCCAACCGATCACTACGCGGATAGTGCACTCGACGGCCGCGCCTCGGGCGCCTCTGCTCAAGACACCGCCGCTCAAGACACGGCTGCTCGGGACACCGCCGCTCAAGACACTGCTATTCAAGATACCGGCTCGCAGGACAGTACGGCTTTCGACGAGCCGCCGGATTACGGCGACGATATTCCCGCCTGGGAAGACGGGCCGCTGGCCGATGCCTCGGGCTACGCCGAGATCGACGATGCCGCCTTCGACCCCGACGATGTGCCGCCCGAGCCAGTCATGGGCGGATCCGGCCCGATGTTTGCCGAGCCGGCGCCGCGCGCCGACCTGCCTCGCCTGGCCAACATGACTGCGGGGGCCTGGCCCGAGCTGGCGGCGAAGCTGCCGCTGACCGGTCTGGCCGCGGAACTGGCGCGCCAAAGCGAATGGCTCGGCTCCCAGGGCGAGCGGGTGCGGCTGCGGGTCGCCGTGCGCTCCCTGGCCGAAAGCCCGGGTAAATCACGCCTGCGCACGGTCTTGTCCGAGCATTTTGGTACCGTGGTCGAACTCGACGTGGAATACGGCCGAACCGGCGAGGACACCGCGCATGCGGTAGAGCAGGCGCGCCGCGCCGCACGCCAGAAAGAAGCCGAGCAGGCGGTGCAGGCTGACCCGCTGGTGCGCGAGCTGATCGACGATTTCGGGGCGACGGTGGTGGCCGGATCCATCCGGGCCGAGGCTTCCGAACCTAAGGCAGCCTGAAATGAAACCTCATCGCTCCAATCGGCCAGCGTTTCTCGCGCCGCGGGCGGTGCAATGCACCACGAAAATTTGAAGCAAGTACACGCAAAAGGGGATTCCCCCTTTTGATGCGGGCGGATCCCGAGGCTTCCCGCCCATGTTGCGGTTTTTATTTATTCAGACAGGATAGTTCATCATGATGAAAGGCCAGATTGCCGGATTGATGCGGCAAGCCCAGCAAATGCAGGAAAACATGAAGAAGGCCCAGGAAGCGCTGGCCGATATCGTGGTCGAAGGCGCCTCGGGCGGCGGCCTGGTCAAGGTCTCCATGACCTGCCGCCACGACGTACGGCGCGTCGCGATCGACCCCAGCCTGCTGGCCGATGACAAGGACATGCTCGAGGATCTGGTGGCCGCGGCCTTCAATGATGCGCTGCGCAAGGCCGAGGCCGCATCGCAGGAAAAAATGGCTGCGGTCACGGCCGGCATGCCCCTGCCTCCGGGAATGAAACTGCCGTTCTGATGGACGAGCTGCTGCCCGAGCCCGAGCCTCTCAGGGCTTTGATCGAAGCCTTGCGCCACCTGCCGGGCGTGGGTGCGCGCTCGGCACGGCGCATGGCCTATCACCTGCTGCAGCACGACCCGGCCGGCGCCGACCTGCTCAGCCGGGCTCTGGCCGGCGCGGTGCATGGCCTACGCCACTGCGCCCGCTGCAATGGCTTCACCGAGGACGAGGTCTGCGCAACCTGCCGCAACCCCAAGCGCGACGAGGCCGTGCTGTGCGTGGTGGAAACCCCGGCCGATCAGAACATGATCGAGTCCAGCCACGGCTATCGCGGCCTGTACTACGTGCTGATGGGTCGCCTGGCGCCGCTGGAAGGCGTGGGGCCGGGCGACCTGCAGTTCGACCGCCTGCTGGCGCGCGCCTGCGACGGCGTGGTGCGCGAGGTAATCCTGGCCACCAATTTCACCGCCGAGGGCGAGACTACGGCGCATTATTTGTCCGAGCTGCTGCGAGCCCGCGGGCTCGCGGTGACGCGCCTGGCGCGCGGCGTGCCCGCCGGCAGCGAACTCGAGTACGTCGACGCCGGCACCATCGCCTGGGCGCTGATGGAGCGGCGCAGCACCTGAACCGCGGCTGCGATGAACGCAAGCTGAACGTGGCGCGCCGGCCTGGATGGCGGTAAGGCCGGCGTTCGCGCCATGCGCAGCGACAGCCCTGTTTTTGTCGCCGACATAGTGCAATACCTGATAAGCCGGGGCCTGGTTCTCGGGTATTATCGGGAAGCTTTTACAGGCCGCAGCGGCTGGGCATTCCCGGCCGCTGTGGCCTGAGATATCTAGACCAGACGCTCACTCGCGTCCCCAACAAGCAGATAACCGACTCAGGAGGTCGAGTATGTCTTTATCCCGTCGTGAACTGATCAAGCTTGCCGGCATGGCTGGCGCCGCAACGGTGTTCCCCCGCCTGGCCAGCGCCAAGGGTATCGAGAAGAAAGATGTCAAGATCGCGGTGGGCGGCCAGGCGCTCATTTACTATCTGCCCCTGACCATCGCGCAGCGCCGCGGCTTCTTCAAGGACGAAGGGCTCGATGCCCAGGTCATCGACTTCGCCGGCGGTTCCAAGGCCCTGCAGGCCGTGGTGGGCGGCAGCGCCGACGTGGTCTCGGGCGCCTTCGAGCACACCATCATGCTGCAGTCCAAGGGCCAGTTCTACCGCACCTTCGCGCAGCAGGGCCAGGCGCCCATGATGGTATTGGGCGTGTCCACCAAGACCATGGCCGGCTACAAGAGCCCCGCCGATCTGAAAGGCAAGAAAGTCGGCGTGACCGCTCCCGGTTCGTCCACCAACATGATGGTCAGCTTCTTCCTGACCAAGCACGGCCTGAAACCCACCGATGTCTCCATCATCGGCGTGGGCGCCGGCGCCGGCGCCATTACCGCCTTGCGCACCGGCCAGATCGACGCCATGTGCAATGTGGATCCGGTCATCAGCACCCTGGTGCATGCCAAGGAACTGCGCATCATTTCCGACACCCGCACGCTCAAGGACACCCACGAGGTGTTCGGCGGCAATATGCCATCGGGCTGCCTGTACGCCGCGCAATCTTTCCTCGACAAGAACCCGAACACCGCTCAGGCTCTGGCCAACGCCATCGTGCGCGCCGACAAATGGATCCACGCGGCATCGCTGGACGACATCGCCAAGACGGTTCCCCAGTCTTACCTGCTGGGCGATGCGGAGCTGTACAAGCTGGCCCTGAAGGGCAATATGGAAGCTATCTCGCCCGACGGCATGGTGGCGAAAGACGGCCCCGAAACCGCCCTCAAGGCGCAGGCGGCCTACATTCCAAACTTCCCGGTAAGCAAGATCGACATCTCCAAGATCTGGACCAACCAGTTCGCGATCAAGGCCAACAAGAAATACCCCCATGCCTGAAGCCGCGCTGTTACTGGAAGATATCACGTGCCGCTTCGCGGCGCGTGACGGCGGCCAGGGCTATACGGCGGTGCGCGATGCGACCCTGTCCATCGCGCCCGGCGAGTTTGTCTCGGTGGTGGGCCCCACGGGCTGCGGCAAGTCGACGCTGCTGAACGTGGGCGCGGGGCTGCTGGCTCCGTCCTCGGGCCAGGTCAAGGTGTTCGGCCAGGCATTGCAGGGCATTAACGAGCGGGCCGGCTACATGTTTCAGGGCGAGGCGCTCATGCCATGGCGCAATGCGCTGGACAACGTGGTGGCTGGCCTGGAATTCGCCCACGTGCCGCGCGCCGAGGCCCGCGAGCAGGGGCTGCATTGGCTCAAGCGCGTGGGGCTGGGCGGCTTCGAGTCGCGCTATCCGCACCAGATGTCGGGCGGCATGCGCAAGCGCGCCATGCTGGCGCAGACGCTGATACGCGATCCCGACATCATCCTCATGGACGAGCCCTTTTCGGCGCTCGACATCCAGACGCGCCAGCTCATGGAAAACGAGGTTCTCGACCTCTGGATGGCCAAGCGCAAGGCGGTGCTGTTCATCACTCACGACCTTGACGAAGCCATCGCCATGAGCGACCGCGTGGTGGTGCTGTCGGCGGGCCCGGCCACCCATCCGATCGGCCAGTTCGAGATCGACATCGCGCGTCCGCGAGACGTGGCCGAAGTGCGCACGCATCCGCGGTTCGTCGAACTGCACCAGGCGATCTGGGACGTGCTGCGCGAAGAAGTCTTGAAGGGCTATGCCCAACAGAAGCGGGCGTAAATAACATGTCCAAATCCTCAATGCTTACACCGCGCATGCTGCGCTTCTGGCAGGTCTTGCTGCTGCTGCTGATTCTGGTGGGCTGGTATCTGGCGTCGCGCAACGTCAATTTCGCGTTCTTCTTCGGCCAGCCGGTCGAGGTGGCCAAGGTGATCTGGGCCTGGTTCATCGGCAACGGCGACATCTATCCGCATCTCTGGGTGACGCTCATCGAGACCGTACTGGCCTTCGTGATCGGTACCGTCACGGGCCTGGCCATGGGGCTGTGGCTAGGGCTGTCGCGTTCGGCCAGCGCGCTGCTCGACCCGTACATCACCGCGGCCAACTCCATGCCCCGGGTGATCCTGGCACCAATCTTCGGCATGTGGTTCGGGCTGGGCATCTGGTCCAAGGTGGCGCTGGCGGTTACGCTGGTGTTCTTCATCGTGTTCTTCAACGTCTACCAGGGCGTGCGCGAAGTCAGCACCACGCTGCTGGACAACGCCCGCATGCTGGGCGCCAGCCAGCGCCAGCTGCTGCGCCACGTCTACATCCCCTCGGCGACCAGCTGGGTGTTCTCCAGCCTGCATACCTCGGTGGGCCTGGCCTTCGTGGGCGCGGTAGTGGGCGAATACCTGGGTTCGGCCAGCGGCGTCGGCTACCTGATCCTGCAGGCCGAAGGCACGCTGGATGTCAACACCGTATTCGCCGGCATCGTGGTGCTGACGATATTCGCACTGCTGCTCGACGGCCTGGTGGCCCTGATCGAGCGCCGCCTGCTGGTCTGGAAGCCCAGGGCGGGGGAAACCGAGAAGATCTGACCTGGCCGCGGGTCTATAGGCCGCGTGCCGGGCCGGCACGCTCTCTTCCTGAAACGAGACTGGCGCCTCGCGGGGCGCCAGTCTCCGGAATGCTGACAAACCCTCCCGTAAAACGGAGGGTTTGTTCATAATTGTGAGGCGGCCTGCCGATTATTGCCGGCGCGGCTTCAGGCCGGCCGTCGCGCTGCATCGATCAGCGCTTCCAGCTTGATGGCGTCGGCGACGAACACGCGTATGCCTTCGGCCAGCTTCTCGGTGGCCATGGCGTCCTGGTTGAGCAGGCTGCGGAAGGAAATTTCGTCGCAGGGCAGGGTGTCGCCGGCGGCCTGTGCGGCGTGGGCCGGATCCAGGCGCCGCTCGATCGGGGCGTCGGCGGCGGCCAGCTCGCCCAGCAGTTCGGGGCTGATGGTCAGCAGGTCGCAGCCGGCCAGCGCCAAGATCTGGCTCTTGTTGCGAAAGCTGGCGCCCATGATCTCGGTCTGGATGCCGCGCGCCTTGTAGTAATTGTAGATACGCGCCACCGACTGCACGCCCGGGTCTTGCGCGCCGGCATGGGCGGCCTCGTCCCATTGCGCGCCGGCCGCCTTCTTGTACCAGTCGTAGATGCGGCCCACGAAGGGCGAAATAAGCTGTACGCCGGCGTCGGCGCAGGCCACGGCCTGCGGCAGCGAAAACAACAGGGTCAGATTGCAGCGTATGCCTTCGCGCTGCAGCACGCGCGCGGCCTGTATGCCTTCCCAGGTAGAGGCGATCTTTATCAGTATGCGTTCGCGGTCGATGCCCGCATGGCGGTAGCGCGCCACCAGGCGCCGCGCGCGCTCGATGGTGGCCTGGGTATCGAAGCTCAGGCGGGCGTCGACTTCGGTGGATACGCGGCCGGGCACGATGCCGAGGATTTCCAGGCCGAAGGCCACCAGCAGGCGTTCGGCCAGCTCGGCCGTGGCGGCGCCGGGGTGCCCGGCCAGCAGCTTGTCCAGCAGCGGACGGTAGGCGGGCTTCTGGACGGCCTTCAGTATCAGGGACGGGTTGGTCGTGGCATCGGTGGGGCGGTGCGCGCGCATGGCCTCGAAGTCGCCGGTGTCGGCGACGACCGTGGTGTACTGGCGCAAGGCGTCGAGCTGGCTGGGCATGGGGCGGGCGGAAGGCGTAGTTGAGGAACCGCCATTATGGCAGCGAACCGCGGAGCGGGCTGCGTCCAGCCGGCCGCCGCGAACTATTTCCATGTTTGCTGCCGCATGGGCAGCAGATAAATACAACCGTGCCCACCCGGGCCGACCCCGGCGTGATCGTTTGCTGCCGCATGGGCAGCGGCACTTTTCACCGTCGGCCGCGGGCCGCTTCGCGGCTCGGGGTTATCGTTCGGCCAGGGGGCCTGCCAGGCCGGCGTCGGCTCTCAAGGTATAATCCCAAGGTTTACTTTCTGAAATCGAAACCGGGGTTTATCTTGCTGCCGTCACTTTTCCCAGAGAGGGCCGAGGGGCTTTCTCCTGCAATTCTAGCGTTGGCGGACGGTACCATCTTCAAGGGTGTCTCTATCGGCGCCGATGGCTATTCCGTCGCCGAGGTTGTCTTCAATACCGCCATGACGGGTTACCAGGAAATCCTGACCGACCCGAGCTACAACGGCCAGATCGTTACCCTGACCTATCCTCACATCGGCAACACCGGCATCAACGTCGAAGACGTCGAATCGGCGCGCGTACACGCCGCCGGCCTGGTGGTGCGCGACTGTTCCCTGCGCGTGTCGAACTTCCGCTCCACCCAGACACTGTCCGAATACCTGAAAGCGCAGGGCGTGGTGGGTATAGCCGGCGTCGATACGCGCAAGCTCACCCGCATACTGCGTGACGGCGGCGCCCAGGGCGCCTGCATTCTGGCCGGCTCCGAAGACGCGCAGCGCGCCGTCGAACTGGCGCGCGGCTTTCCGGGCATGTCCGGCCAGGATCTGGCCAAGGTGGTATCCATCACCAGCCCTCAGGAATGGCAGCAGGGCACCTGGACGCTCGGCCAGGGCTACTCGCAGCAGCAGGGCGGCAAGTACCACGTGGTGGCCTACGATTTCGGCGTCAAGTTCAATATATTGCGGCTGCTGGCCGAGCGCGGCTGCCGCGTTACCGTGGTGCCGGCGCAGACGCCCGTGACCGAGGTGCTGGCCCTCAAGCCCGACGGCATCTTCCTGTCGAACGGGCCGGGCGACCCCGAACCCTGCGACTACGCAGTGGAAACGGCGCGGGTCGCCATGGATCGCAAGGTGCCGCTGTTCGGCATCTGCCTGGGCCAGCAGATCATGGGCCTGGCCTTGGGCGGGCGTACCGTCAAGATGAAGGCCGGCCACCACGGCGCCAATCACCCGGTGCAAGACCTGGCCAGCAAGCGTGTGTTCATCACCAGCCAGAACCACGGTTTCGCGGTCGACGCCGCGACGCTGCCGGCCAATGCCCGGGCCACTCATGTGTCGCTGTTCGACGGCACGCTGCAAGGGTTCGAGCTTAGCGACGCTCCGGCCTTCTGTTTCCAGGGCCACCCCGAGGCCAGCCCGGGCCCGCACGACATCCTGGAGTTGTTCGACAAGTTCATCAGCCTTATGGCCGGCCAGCACTGAAATTTCCGCATCATGCCCAAGCGTACAGACATAAAAAGCATACTCATCATCGGCGCAGGGCCGATCATCATCGGCCAGGCCTGCGAATTCGATTACTCCGGGGCCCAGGCCTGCAAGGCCCTGAAGGCCGAAGGCTTCCGCACCATTCTGGTCAACAGCAATCCGGCCACCATCATGACCGACCCGGAGACGGCCGATGTCACCTACATCGAGCCCATCACATGGAAGGCGCTGGAAAAGATCATCGAGCGCGAACGTCCCGACGCGCTGCTGCCCACCATGGGCGGCCAGACCGCGCTGAATTGCGCGCTCGACCTGGCGCACCACGGCGTGCTGGAAAAGTACGGCGTCGAGCTCATCGGCGCCAATGAGCACGCCATCGAGAAGGCCGAAGACCGCCAGAAATTCAAGCTGGCCATGACCGAGATCGGCCTGGAATCGGCCAAGTCCGGCGTGGCGCACACCATGGACGAGGCCTGGGAGGTGCAGCGGCGCATTGCCGAGCAGATCTCGGGTGCCGGGTTTCCGGTGGTGATACGCCCCAGCTTCACGCTCGGCGGCACGGGCGGCGGCATCGCCTACAACCCCGAAGAATTCGAGGCCATCTGCCGCCGCGGCCTGGACGCCTCGCCTACCAACGAGCTGCTGATCGAAGAGTCGCTGCTGGGCTGGAAAGAATTCGAAATGGAAGTGGTGCGCGACCGGGCCGACAACTGCATTATCGTCTGCTCGATCGAGAACCTCGACCCCATGGGCGTGCACACCGGCGACTCGATCACGGTGGCGCCGGCGCAGACGCTGACCGACAAGGAATACCAGATCATGCGCGACGCCTCGATCGCGGTGCTGCGCGAGATCGGCGTCGACACGGGCGGTTCGAACGTGCAGTTCGCGGTCAATCCGCAGAACGGGCGCATGATCGTCATCGAAATGAACCCGCGCGTGTCGCGCTCCTCGGCCCTGGCCTCCAAGGCCACCGGCTTTCCCATCGCCAAGGTGGCGGCCAAGCTGGCCGTGGGCTACACGCTGGACGAGCTGCGCAACGAAATCACCGGCGGGGCCACCCCGACCTCGTTCGAGCCCACCATCGACTACGTGGTCACCAAGGTGCCGCGTTTCGCCTTCGAGAAATTCCCGCAGGCCGACTCGCGCCTGACCACGCAAATGAAGTCGGTGGGCGAAGTCATGGCCATCGGCCGCACCTTCCAGGAATCCTTCCAGAAAGCGTTGCGCGGCCTGGAAGTCGGCGTCGACGGCCTGAACCAGAAGACTACCGACCGCGAGAAGCTGCAGGTGGAACTGGGCGAACCCGGCCCCGAGCGCATCTGGTACGTGGGCGATGCCTTCGCACAGGGCTTCAGCCTTGAAGAAGTGCACGCGCTGACGCGCATCGATCCGTGGTTCCTGGCGCAGATCAAGGAAATCGTCGACATCGAACTGGCCCTGGAACAGAAGACGCTGGCCGACCTCGACCGCGACACGGTCTGGCAGCTCAAGCGCCGCGGCTTTTCCGACCGGCGCCTGGCCTTCCTGCTGGATACTTCCGAGGCCGAGGTGCGCAAGCTGCGCCACCAGCTCGACGTGCGCCCCGTCTACAAGCGGGTCGACACCTGCGCCGCGGAATTCCCCACGCGCACGGCCTATATGTATTCCACCTATGAAGAGGAATGCGAGGCCGCGCCCACCGACCGCAAGAAGATCATCGTGCTGGGCGGCGGGCCGAACCGCATCGGCCAGGGCATCGAATTCGACTACTGCTGCGTGCACGCGGCGCTGGCCCTGCGCGAAGACGGTTTCGAGACCATTATGGTCAATTGCAACCCCGAAACCGTATCCACCGACTACGACACTTCCGACCGCCTGTACTTCGAGCCGCTGACGCTGGAAGACGTGCTCGAGATCGTGCACAAGGAAAAGCCGGTGGGCATGATCGTGCAGTACGGTGGCCAGACGCCGCTGAAGCTGGCGCGCGCCCTCGAGGCCAATGGCGTGCCCATCATCGGCACCAGCCCCGAATCCATCGACGTCGCCGAAGACCGCGAACGCTTCCAGAAGCTGCTGAACAAACTGGGCCTGCGCCAGCCCTTGAACCGCACTGCGCGCACCGAGGGCGAGGCCCTGGCGCACGCGGCCGAGATCGGCTACCCGCTGGTGGTGCGCCCCAGCTACGTGCTGGGCGGGCGCGCCATGGAAATCGTGCACGAGCAGCAAGACCTCGAGCGCTACATGCGCGAGGCGGTCAAGGTCAGCAACGATTCGCCGGTGCTGCTCGACCGCTTCCTGAACAACGCCACCGAGGTCGACGTGGACTGCCTGGCCGACGACGCGCAGGTCTTCATCGGCGGCGTCATGGAACACATCGAGCAGGCCGGCGTGCATTCCGGCGACTCGGCCTGCAGCCTGCCGCCGTATTCCCTGTCGCCCGAGATCGTGGCCGAGATCAAGCGCCAGACCGCGCTGATGGCCCGCGCCCTGCAGGTCAAGGGCCTGATGAACGTGCAGTTCGCCATCCAGGACGGCGAGGTCTACGTGCTGGAGGTCAACCCGCGCGCCTCGCGCACCGTGCCCTACGTGTCCAAGGCGACCGGCATGCAACTGGCCAAGATCGCCGCGCGCGCCATGGCCGGCCGCTCCCTGGCCGAGCAGGGCCTGGGCGCGGAAGTGCACCCGCCGTACTTCGCGGTCAAGGAAGCAGTCTTCCCCTTCGTCAAGTTCCCCGGCGTCGATACCATTCTGGGGCCCGAAATGAAGTCCACCGGCGAAGTCATGGGCGTCGGCGAAAGCTTCGGCGAGGCCTTCGTCAAGTCGCAGCTTGCCGCCGGCGTGCTGCTGCCCGAATCGGGCGTGGCCTTCATCAGCGTCAAGCCGCAAGACAAGCCGCGTGCGGTCAAAGTGGCGCGCGGCCTGGTGGAAATGGGCTTCAAGGTGGTGGCTACGCGCGGCACCGCCGCGGCGATCGAGGCCGCCGGCCTGCCCGTGCAGGTGGTCAACAAGGTCACCGAGGGCCGTCCGCACATCGTCGACATGATCAAGAGCGGCGAGATCTCGCTGGTCATCAACACCGTCGAAGAGCGCCGCAACGCCATTGCCGATTCGCGCCTGATCCGCACCCATGCGCTGGCATCGCGGGTTACCTTCTTCACTACCATCGCCGGTGCCAGCGCCGCCGTCGAAGGCATGCAGTACCTGCTGCAGGGCGGTGGCCTGAAGGTCTATCCGCTGCAGGAACTGCACGCCTCGCTGCGGCGGGCGCACTAGCCGGCCGGCCCGTCGGAATGGCAGGCGCCGGCTCGTTCCTGTGTTCCTATGGCCCGGCCTTGCGGCGGGCCGGGCCAGGGCGCTGAACATGGGCGCTGCCGCTGAAGCCTTTGCCGCCGAGGCGGCCGGGCGCGGCCCGTCTGCCGGCCGCGTCTTCATCACGGGCGCCAGCAGCGGCATCGGCGCCGCGCTGGCCGCCGTGTATGCGCGCCGCGGCGCGGAACTCGGCCTGCTGGGCCGCAGGCAGCAAGCGCTGCAGGCCCTGGCGCAGTCGCTGCCGGGGCGCCACCGCGTCTATGCCGTCGACGTGCGCGAGCGCGCCGCGCTGCATGCCGCCGCCGCCGATTTTCTTGCGGGCGGGCCGGTCGACGTGGTCATCGCCAGCGCCGGCATCAGCGTCGGCACCCTGACCGAAGAGCCCGAAGACTACTCGGTCTTCGAAGCCATCATCGCCACCAATTTGAACGCCACCGTGGCGACTTTCGAGCCCTTCGTTGCGGCCATGAAGGCGCGCGGCTCCGGCCGCCTGGTGGGCATCGCCAGCGTGGCGGCGGTGCGCGGCCTGCCGGGCGCCGGTGCGTATTGCGCCTCGAAGGCGGCGGTGCGCAATTACTGCGAAAGCCTGCGGGTGGAGCTGCACGGCAGCGGCGTGGGCGTCGTGACCCTGGCGCCGGGCTTCATCCGCACGCCCATGACTGCGCACAATCCCTACAAGATGCCCTTCCTCATGCCGGCCGAGCGCTTCGCCGAGCTGGCCGTGCGCGCCATAGACCGCAAGGTTTCGTACATTGTGCTGCCCTGGCAGATGGCCTGGGTGGCGCGCCTGCTGCGCCTGGTGCCCGACCGCCTGTACGATCATTACGCCGCGCAGCGCGGGCGCAAGCCGCGGCAATCGTAGGCCCGGCCCCGCAAAGCCCTTGCCCGCGTCCCCGGGCGAAACGTACACTTGCGCCTGCGCCCGGTTTTCCGGGCGCCAGACATCAACAAGAACAGGACAACACATGTCGAACAGCTATTTTTCCGGCTGGCGCCGGGTGCAGGGCGGGGGAACGGGGCTGGTGGTTCAGCCCGACGAGTGCCTGTCGTGGCCGCAGAACATCGCCATGGGGGCGCAGCACGTGGTGGCCATGTTCGGCTCCACCATCCTGGCGCCGCTGCTGATGGGCTTCGACACCAATGTCGCCATCCTGATGTCGGGCATCGGCACCCTGATCTTCTTCCTGTTCGTAGGCGGACGCGTGCCCAGCTACCTGGGTTCCAGCTTCGCCTTCATCGGCGGGGTGATCGCCGTCACCGGCTACACGGGGGCGGGGCACAACGCCAATATTCCCGTGGCGCTGGGCGCCATCATCGTTTGCGGGGCCGTCTACGCCGTGATCGGCGGCGTGGTCTGGTGGGTCAATTCGCGCGCGGGCGATGCCGCCGGCTGGATCGATGCCTGGATGCCGCCGGTGGTCACCGGCTCCATCGTCGCCGTGATCGGCCTGAACCTCGCGCCGATTGCCGCCAAGGGCGCGATGGGCGGCAGCACCTTCGATGCCGTGATGGCGCTGGTAACCGTGCTGTGCGTGGGCGGTGTCGCGGTCTATACGCGCGGCACGGCGCAGCGCCTGCTGATTCTGATCGGCCTGCTGCTGGCCTGCGTGCTGTACGCGGTGTGCGCCAACGGGCTGGGGCTGGGCCGGCCCATGGATTTCGCCGCGGTCGCCGCCGCCCCATGGCTGGGGCTGCCGCGCTTCGAGGCGCCGGTGTTCAGCGGCCACGCCATCGGCCTGATCGCGCCCGTGGCGGTGATACTGGTGGCCGAGAACCTGGGCCACATCAAGGCGGTCAGCGCCATGACCGGCCGCAACCTCGACGTCTACCTGGGACGGGCCTTCCTGGGCGACGCGGTGGCGACCATGATCTCGGGCTCGGTCGGGGGCACCGGGGTCACCACTTATGCCGAGAACATCGGCGTCATGACGGTCACGCGCATTTATTCCACCCTGGTGTTCGTGATCGCCGGCCTGATCGCCATATTGCTGGGCTTCTCGCCGAAGTTCGGCGCGCTGATCCAGACCATACCCGCGCCGGTGCTGGGCGGCATGTCGGTGGTGGTGTTCGGCCTGATCGCCGTGGCCGGCGCCCGCATCTGGGTGGTCAATCAGGTGGATTTCGGCGAGAACCGCAATCTGATCGTGGCCGCCGTCACCCTGATCCTGGGCGCGGGCAATTTCTCGCTGCAGTTCGGCGCCTTCAAGCTCGACGGTATTGGCACGGCCACTTTCGGATCCATCATTCTGTACGCGCTGCTGGGCCTGGGACGCCGCGTAGCGCGCGCGGCCTCCTGATCCGGGCATGGCGATTCGGCCCGGCGGCCTGTCGGGAAGGCTGCGCGGCCCGGACTGACGTGCCGCGCTCGATTGGCATGCCGTACCCCGACGTGGCTTGGCCCGGCCCGGCCCGGCCCGGCTCGGCCCGAGGCGTCGGCCGGCGAGACGGCAACGGGGTTCCGCCAGTGTCTCGCCAGTGCCTGAATAGTGGCCCAGCGACAAAAAATTTGTTTTTTTTCAAAAACTTAAATATAATAAGGGAAAACCCTAATCATCCCTGTTGCGGCTTGCAATTTGCTTGAACTTTGCCGACAATAGGCTCAAACCCCGGGTCTGACCGAGCCGGGGATTTATTTTGAACGAAAGAAAACTAGTCGCCATACCCGGCGGCCTGTTCGCTTCAGGCTCATAAGCCGGGCAAACAGGCGCCAGGCCAAGTCCAAGCCTTCGTTCACATACCGAAACGGGCCGCGCATGCCGCTGCCCATCTCATGCAGCTCACCAGGCGCTTCTGTGGGAAGCGTCTTTTTACTTTTGAATCAGGAATGCTATGTCTGCGATCCCCTTGACCGCACGCGGCGCCGAGCGTTTGCAAGCCGAACTACATCGTTTGAAAACCGTCGAGCGCCCCGAGGTCATCAATGCTATAGCCGAGGCCCGCGCCCAGGGCGATCTGTCCGAAAACGCCGAGTACGATGCCGCTCGCGAGCGCCAGGCTTTCATCGAGGGCCGTATCCTCGAACTCGAAGGCACGCTGTCCAATGCCCAGATCATCGATCCCAAGGCACTGGACACCGAGGGCAGGGCGGTTTTCGGCGCTACGGTCGAAATCGAAGATCTCGAGTCGGGCGAGCGCGTCACCTACCAGATCGTGGGCGATGTCGAGGCCGACATCCGCTCCAACCAGATCTCGGTGTCCAGCCCTGTGGCTCGCGCGCTCATCGGCAAGGCGGAAGGCGATGTCGTCGAAGTCCAGGCGCCCGCCGGTGTGCGCGAGTACGAAGTGCTGGGGGTCAGCTATATCTGAATCCCGATCCACGGCTGCACGGCCGGACGCGCGGGCGTCCGGACGCGAAGCCAGGGCCGGTGCGGGCACAAGCGTCCGTACCGGCCCTGGTCATGTGGGCGGCCGCCATAGCGCGCCGGCGGCGAAATCCGCCCTGGCGGGGCACTGTATAAAAAAACGCCTGCCGGACGGCAGGCGAGGTGTATCGGCGCAGGACGTATCAGTGCCGGACGTATCAGCGTTTGGGGCCGCTGCGGCTCAGGCCGCGGCGGGCGCCGGCGCGCAGCGACAAGGCGCTGCCGGGGCGGCGCGGAATGCCGTGCGAGGGCGCTTGCGCGGCTGCGGAAGCCCGGCGCGCCTTGGGCGGCGCCGCGGCGGTGTCGGCGCGCCCCGCCTTGCGGGCGGCGCGTTCCGCCTTTTCGGCGCTGCGCGTGCGGGTTTGCCCTGCGGCCGCCTGCTTCTTGGGCGTATGCGGCTGCGAGGGCTTGCGCTGCGCGCGTGTGGCCGGTTCGGGCGCGGCCTGGGCCGGCACGGCCTGCGCCCCGGGTTCGGGCCGGTACAGGATCAGGGTCTTGCCCAGGTGATGCACGGGCGCACAGGACAGCGCGTCGCAGATCGCCTCGAGCATGGCGTCGCGCGCCTCGCGGTCTTCGCCGCCGGCGCGTATCTTGATGAGCTGATGCGCCGTCAGGCTGCGGTCGATTTCTTTCAGAACCGAGTCCGACAGGCCGCGGTCGCCGATCAGAACCACCGGCCGCAAGGGGTGGGCAGCCGCGCGCAAGGCGCTGCGCTCCCGGGATGTGATGTCGAGTTTTGCCATATATAGAGATTGTACGGGAATGGCCAAGAAAAAATTCTCGAAAGAGTGGGTGCAGCAGCATATCAACGACCCATACGTCAAATTGGCGCAACAGAAGGGCTACCGGGCGCGGGCGGCTTTCAAGCTGATCGAGATCCTCGATACGGAAAAGCTCATGCGCCGCGGCGATGTGGTGGTGGATCTGGGCGCTGCGCCGGGCAGCTGGTCGCAGGTGGCGCGTGAACGCCTGGTCGGGCCGGGCGGGCAGTTGGACGGGCGCATCGTCGCCCTGGATCTGCTGCCCATGGAACCCATTGCCGGGGTCGAGTTCATCCAGGGCGACTTCCGTGAGGACGAAGTGCTGGCCGAATTGCAGCGGCGCCTGGGCGGCCAGCAGGTCGACCTTGTGATTTCCGACATGGCCCCCAACTTGTCCGGTGTGAGCTCGGCGGATTCCGCGCGCATCCAGCACGTTTGCGAACTGGCGCTGGAATTTGCCTGCCAGCACCTCGATCCACAGGGCGCGCTGGTGGTCAAGGCGTTCCACGGCAGCGGGTTTTCACAAGTGGTAGAGGCTTTCAAGCAGCATTTCCAACGGGTGGTCGAGCGCAAGCCCAAAGCATCGCGCGACAAGTCGGCGGAAACCTTTCTGGTGGGGCAGCGGCTCAAGCCCGGTGCGGCGAACAAGATTTTGTCTATCGGGTTAGAATGAGTCATTGATCATGGGCAAAAGTGTCCGCTGCGCGCCAGGGGCCGCGGTGGCGCTCGTGGCGCGGTGCCGGGCCGCCGTCCCCGTCCGGTGCGGCTGCGTGCCGCTTGCCCGTTGCCGCAGGGGCGCAGAGCGCCCGGCGGGTCGCAGTTATATGTAGGAGGTTGGCTTTGAACAACTCATTTTCCAAGGTCGCGATCTGGATGGTGATCGCCCTGGTGCTGTTTACGGTCTTCAAGCAGTTCGACGGCCACCCCACCACGGCCGACACGGTCACGTACACCCAGTTCATGACCGACGCCAAGGATGGCCGCATCAGCAAGGTCGACATCCAGGGCGATACCATATACGTCACGCCCGATGCCGGCAGGCCCTACAGTCTGACCTCGCCGGGCGACCTCTGGATGGTGCCCGAACTGGTCAAGTACGGCGTGCAGGTCTCGGGCAAGGCGCGCGAAGAGCCTTCCTTCCTGACCAGCCTGTTCATCTCCTGGTTCCCGATGCTGCTGCTGATCGGCGTCTGGATCTTCTTCATGCGCCAGATGCAGGGCGGCGGCAAGGGCGGCGCGTTCAGCTTCGGTAAATCGCGCGCCCGCATGCTCGACGAAAACACCAACCACATCACCTTCGCCGACGTCGCCGGCTGCGATGAGGCCAAGGAAGACGTGCAGGAACTGGTCGATTTCCTGCGCGATCCCACCAAGTTCCAGCGCCTGGGCGGCCGCATTCCGCGCGGCGTGCTCATGGTGGGCTCGCCCGGTACCGGCAAGACGCTGCTGGCCAAGGCCATTGCCGGCGAGGCCAAGGTGCCGTTCTTCAGCATCTCGGGTTCCGACTTCGTTGAAATGTTCGTCGGCGTGGGCGCGGCGCGCGTGCGCGACATGTTCGAAAACGCCAAGAAGCAGGCGCCTTGCATCATCTTCATCGATGAAATCGACGCGGTCGGCCGCCAGCGCGGCGCCGGCCTGGGCGGCGGCAACGACGAACGCGAGCAGACCTTGAACCAGATGCTGGTGGAAATGGACGGCTTCGAGTCGGGGCAGGGCGTCATCGTCATCGCCGCCACCAACCGTCCCGACGTGCTCGACCCGGCGCTGTTGCGTCCCGGCCGCTTCGACCGCCAGGTGGTGGTCAACCTGCCCGACATACGCGGGCGCGAGCAGATCCTTAAAGTGCATATGCGCAAGGTGCCGCTGGCCACCAATGTCGACGCCATGGTGCTGGCGCGCGGCACACCCGGCTTCTCGGGTGCCGACCTGGCCAACCTGGTCAACGAGGCGGCGCTGTTCGCGGCGCGCCGTAACGGGCGCACCGTCGACATGAGCGACTTCGAAAAGGCCAAAGATAAAATCATCATGGGCGCGGAGCGCCGCTCCATCGTCATGCCCGAGGAAGAGCGCAAGAACACCGCCTACCACGAGTCCGGCCACGCGCTGGTGGCGCGCATGCTGCCCAAGACCGATCCGGTGCACAAGGTCACCATCATTCCGCGCGGCCGCGCGCTGGGCGTGACGATGCAGCTGCCCGAGGGCGATCGTTACAGCATGGATAAAGAGCGCCTGCTCAACACCATCGCGGTGCTGTTCGGCGGCCGCATCGCCGAAGAAGTCTTCATGCACCAGATGACCACCGGCGCCTCGAACGACTTCGAGCGCGCCACGGCCATTGCGCGCGACATCGTCACCCGCTACGGCATGACCGATTCGCTCGGCCCCATGGTGTACGCCGAAAACGAGAACGAGGTCTTCCTGGGCCGCAGCGTCACCAAGACCACGCACGTGTCCGAGGCGACCATGCAGAAGGTTGATCACGAAATCCGCAGCATCATCGACGGACAATACGCGGTGGCGCGCAAGATCATCGAAGACAACCGCGACAAGATGGAAGCCATGGCGGCTGCCTTGCTCGAGTGGGAAACCATCGACGCCGACCAGATCCAGGACATCATGGACGGCCGGCCGCCCCGTCCGCCCAAGGTTCCGCAGGCCTCGGCCGACGCCTCCGACAGCGCCACGCCTCCCACCGGCCTGTCCTCGGCGGGCGGCAACAGCAGCGCGGCGGCCAATCCCGTATAAGGACGCGTCCTTCCAGATGGGGAACAGCTTGCTGTGCGGGCGCTTTGAGCTGCGGCTCGAGCGCCCTCTGGTCATGGGGATCGTCAACCTGACCCCCGATTCATTCTCCGACGGTTCGCTCTACCTGGAGGCGGACGCCGCCATCGCCCACGCGCGCGCGCTGGTGACCGAAGGCGCCGACATGCTCGATCTGGGCGCCGAGTCCACCCGGCCCGGCGCGCAGCCGGTGTCCGCCGAAAATGAGCTGCGGCGCCTGCTTCCCGTGCTGGAAGCGCTGCGCGACGCGGGCGTGCCGCTGTCGGTGGACACTTTCAAGCCCGAGGTCATGCGCCGCGTGCTGGATGCCGGCGCCGACATGATCAACGACATCTACGGGTTTCGCCAGCCGGGCGCCTTGCAGGCCGTGGCCGCCTCGCGCTGCGGCCTGTGCGCCATGCACATGCAGGGCGAGCCGCGCACCATGCAGCAGGCGCCGCAGTACGGCGACGTGGTGGCCGAAGTGCGCGGCTTCCTGCAGGAACGGCTCGATGCGTTGCTGGCCGCGGGCATCGAGCCCAAGCGCATCGCGCTCGACCCCGGCTTCGGCTTCGGCAAGACCGCGGCGCAGAACTATCTGCTGCTGAACCGGCTGGCCGAGCTGCGCATAGGCCAATACCCCCTGTTGCTGGGCCTGTCCCGCAAATCCATGCTCGGCCACGTGATCGGCCGCCAGCCCGCCGAACGGGTGGCCGCCAGCATTGCCGCGGCCCTGGCGGCCGTGGCCCGCGGCGCCGAGATCCTGCGCGTGCACGACGTGGCGGCCACGGTCGATGCCGTCAAAATCTGGAAAGCTGTAGAACTTGGAGTGTCATCATGAGCCAGCGCAAATATTTCGGCACCGACGGCGTGCGCGGCGAGGTCGGCGGCGCCACCATCAATGCCGAATTCGCCTTGCGCCTGGGCTATGCGGCCGGGCGCGTGCTGTCGCGGCTGAGCCCGCCGGAACGCGGCCGCCCCGCGGTGCTGATCGGCAAGGACACCCGCATATCCGGCTACATGCTGGAATCGGCCCTCGAGGCCGGCCTGTCCGCCGCCGGCATAGACGTGCTGTTGGCCGGGCCTATTCCCACGCCCGCCATCGCCTACCTGACGCGCGCCTTGCGCCTGGTTGCGGGTATCGTCATCAGCGCTTCGCACAATCCGTATCAGGACAACGGCATCAAATTTTTCTCGGCCCAGGGCATGAAGCTGCCCGACGAGATCGAAGAGCAGATCGAGGCCGCCATCAGCGAACCTTTGGGCTGTGTCGGCTCCGAGGCGCTGGGCCGGGCCCGGCGCGTGGACGACGCCGCGGGCCGCTATATCGAATTCTGCAAGAGCACGTTCCCGAATGAGCTCGACTTGTCGGGCATGAAGATCGTGGTGGATGCGGCGCACGGCGCCGCCTACAACGTCGCGCCGCACGTGTTTCGTGAGCTCGGCGCCGATGTCTACGCCATAGGCTGCCAGCCCGACGGCTTCAATATCAACGAGGGCGTGGGCGCCCTGCATCCCGAGGCCCTGGCCGCCGAGGTGCAGGCCCGCGGCGCCGACATCGGCATCGCCCTGGACGGCGACGCCGACCGCCTGCAGGTGGTCGATGGCTCGGGACGGCTGTACAACGGCGATGAGCTGCTTTACGCCATCGTGCGCGGCCGCATCGATGACGGCCAACGGGTCGAAGGCGTGGTCGGCACGCTGATGACCAATTTCGGCTTCGAGAAGCGCATGGGCGACATGGGCATAAGCTTCGAGCGCGCCAAGGTGGGCGACCGCTACGTGCTGGAGGCCATGCTCGAGCGCGGCTGGCTGTACGGCGGCGAAAGCTCGGGGCACTTGATCTGCCTGGATTGCCACACCACGGGCGACGGCATCATCGCGGCGCTGCAGGTGCTGACGGCGCTGCGGCGCAGCGGCCGCACGCTGGCCGAGCAGGTGGCCGAGCTAAAGATGTATCCGCAGAAAATGGTCAACGTGCCGCTGGCGCCGGGCATGCGCTGGCAAGATCACGCCGGGCTGGCGCGCGCGCGTGCGGCGGTCGAAGACCAACTGGCCGGCCGTGGCCGCGTGCTGATCCGCGCTTCGGGCACCGAGCCCAAGCTGCGCCTCATGGTAGAGGCCGAGGACGCGGCGCTGGCCGAGCGTGGCGTGCGGCAGCTGGTTGCGGTGGATCTGGCTAAAGCGTAAGGTAAAGCGTCGATGGCTTGTAATATCTGACGGACAAAATAGTGCATTGTTGTCGGAGTCATTCCTATGCTTGAACTTGCACGTCTACCGCAGAAAACCGCCAGCGGGGCCGCGTGGCCCAGGCCCGGCCCGGGTGGGCTGGCCATGGGCCTGGCGCGCACCGGCCAGGAACTCGAGGCGATCCAGAGGCTGCGCTACAACATCTTTACCGAAGAAATGGCGGCGGTCTTTCCCGATTCCGTCGACGGGCTGGATTGCGACCGCTACGATGCCTGGTGCGAACACCTCATGGTCAAAGAGATTGCCTCCGGAAGGGTGGTGGGAACCTACCGCATGCTGACTCCGGCCAACGCCCGCAAGGCCGGCGGCTATTATTCCGAGTCCGAATTCGACATCGGCGGCCTGGCGCGCCTGCGCGGCTCCCTGGCCGAGGTCGGGCGCTCCTGCATCCATGCCGATTATCGCAACGGCGCGGTCATCATGCTGCTGTGGTCGGGCATTACCCGCCTGATGCGCGACGTGGGGGCCCGCCATGTGCTGGGCTGCGCCAGCGTCAGCCTGCGCGACGACGGCGTGACGGCCGCCGAAGTCTGGCGCGCCGCCCGCGAACGCCTGCAGGGCGACCCGGCGCTGCGGCGCGTGACGCCGCGCTGCCGCTACCCGGTCGAACGCCTGAACAGTGCGCTGCCGGCGCGCATTCCGCCGCTCATCAAGGGCTATCTCAAGCTGGGGGCGTCCATTTGCGGCGAGCCGGCCTGGGATCCCGACTTCAACACCGCCGACTTCCCGGTGCTGCTCGACATGCGCAGCATGGACGCGCGCTACCGCCGCCATTTCGGGCTCGACGTCCGGCAGGCCGTGGCGGCCTGAGCTTGCCTACGCGGCGCAGCGGCCCGGCCTTGCCGCAAGCAGCCCTTTGCCTCATGCCGGCCCTTGCCATGGCGCGCAGCCCCTGGCGGCGGCCGTATCGTTCTCAGGCTTCCTGCAGCGCCATTTCGAATCCGGCCTTGTTCCACTGCGCCACTTCGCCGCGCAGCGTATAGGCCGACAAGGGATGCTCGGCCAGCCACGAGCCGTTTACCCGTATGTGTATGCAGCGCGCGTCGGCGGCGATGGCCAGGGGCGGTTTTTCCAGATCCACGCGGCGCCGCGACAAGAGCACCGCCAGCCGCAGGCACAGCAGCGTCAGCCATTGCGCGCGCGTGGATTCGTGCGCGCGCAGCTTGTTCAGCTTGCCCTGGTGGCCCAGCGCCAGCCACGCCAGCAGGGCCTGTCCGTCATTCGAGAAGCCCGGCATGTCGGCATGCCCGAGGATGTAGGCGCTGTGCTTGTGATAGTCGGCGTGGGCGATCGACAGGCCGGTTTCGTGCAGCTCCGCGGCCCATTCCAGCGCGCGGGCCAGGTCGGGGCGTTCGTCTTCGGGTAGGTCGAGCTGTTCGAAGAAATGCAGGGCCAGTCCGCGCACGCGGTTGGCCTGCAGCATGTCGATGTGGTAGCGCTTGATGAATTGATGGACGGTCTGTTCGCGCTTGTCTTGGTCGGAATCGCGGCCCAGCAGGTCGTACAGCACGCCCATGCGCAGCGCGCCGTCGCCGGTGCGCATCAGCTTGATGTGCAGTTCGTCGAATGCGGCCAGCATGATCGCCAGGCCCGCGGCCAGTACTGGCGCGCGATCCGGCTTGAGCCCGGGCAGTTCGTCGATCAGCACGCGGCCGTCGCGTATCAGCTTGGCGCGCAGCTTTTCCAGCCCTTGCTGCGTGATGCCCTTGCTCGACATGCCGCCCTCGGTCAGGACGGCATACAGGCCCTTGGCCGTGCCCGAAGATCCGTAGGCCTCTTGCCAGCCGGTCTTGCGGTACGGCCACGAAATAGTCTCGAACTCGCGGCGTGCGGCCAGTTGCGCCTGCTCCATGCGCGCGGCCGTTACGCGGCCGTCGGGAAAATAGGCCTGCGCATAGCTGACACAGCCCAGGTACAAGGACGCCATGCGCAGCGGCTCGTAGCCGCGGCCGATGATCACTTCGGTGGAGCCGCCGCCGATGTCGATCACCAGGCGCTTGTTGGGCGAGGGCGGCAGTTCGTTGGCTACGCCGGAAAAGATCAGCCGCGCCTCTTCCTGCCCCGAAATGACCTCGATGGGAAAGCCCAGGGCGGCCTCGGCGCGCGGCAGCAATTGCGCGGCGTTGCGCGCCACGCGGAAAGTATTGGTGGCCACGGCGCGCACGCGGTTCGGGTGAAAGCCCGCGATGCGTTCGCCGAAGCGCTTGAGCACGGCGACGGCGCGATCCATGGCGTCCTGGTCGAGCATCTTGTCGGAGCCCAGGCCGGCGGCCAGGCGCACCGACTCTTTGAGGCGGTCGACGGCATAGATCTGGGCGCTGCCTTCGTGCTGTACGACCCGGCCTATGGACAGTCGGAAACTGTTCGAGCCGAGGTCGACCGCGGCGAGTAATTGATCCATGTCTTCCGGAGTCCGGTGGCGGAAATGCGGCAATTATAAGGATCTGCGTCCGCCGCGCGGGCGGTGTCGGCTTGCCGACACGCAAAATAGCCGTGCCTGAGTCAAGAAGTGTGCGGAAAGTGGGCAGAAGCCGCGTAATCTCTTAGACTGTCACAATAGTGAAGAAAATAGGGCGTAAAAGGAAAAACCTCGAAGATGGTGTAATGTACTGAGGTATAGGATAGCTGTATGTCTCCGGATGTTTCCGAACCAAGCCTGCTGAACCGCGAACTGTCCCTGCTGAAATTCAACGATAGGGTGCTCGCCCAGGCCGAGAGCGACGGCACGCCGCTACTCGAGCGGCTGCGCTACGTGTGCATCGTCAGCTCCAATCTCGACGAATTCTTCGAGATCCGTATTTCCAGCCTGAAAGAGCAGCAGCGCCAGAATTCGACGCTGGTGGGCGGCGACGGCCATACGCCCAACGAAGCCTTCGACCTGGTGCAGCGTGCCGCGCACCAGTTGGTAGAGCGCCAGAACCTGCTGCTGATGGGCGAAATACTGCCGTGTCTCCTGGCCGAGGGCATAGGCCTGCTCGAACCGGCCGGCTGGACAGACGCCTTGCGCGCCTGGGCGCACCAGACCTTCGAGCAGGACGTCATGCCCATGCTCACGCCCATAGGCCTGGATCCGGCGCATCCGTTTCCGCGCGTCTACAACAAAAGCCTGAATTTCATCGTCTCGCTGTCCGGCCAGGACGCGTTCGGGCGGCGCGCCTCGATTGCCGTGGTGCAGGCGCCGCGGGCGCTGCCGCGCCTGATCCGCGTGCCGCCGGACATAGCCGGCATCCCCGACGGCTATGTGCTGCTGACGGCCCTGATCGGCGCCTTCGTCGGTGAGCTGTTCCCGGGCCTGGAGATCCGCGGCTGCCACCAGTGGCGGGTCACGCGCAACAGCGACTTGTTCGTCGACGAGGAAGAAATCACCAATCTGCGCCAGGCGCTGCAGGGCGAGCTGTCGCAGCGCAACTTCGGCGCCGCGGTACGTCTCGAGATCGACCATCTGATGCCCGAAGATCTCGAAAGCTTTCTGCAGCGTGAATTTTCGCTCGAGGCGCGCGACACCTACCGCGTCATCGGGCCGGTGAATCTGTCGCGCCTGGTGCAGCTGTGCAGCGCGGTGCGGCGCCCCGATCTATTGTTTCCGGAATACCGGCCGAAGGTGCCGGCGCCCTTCGATGGACTGGGCGAGCCGCCCGACCCCAAGGCCTTGTTCGGCATCATCGCGCAGCGCGACCACCTGCTGCATCATCCCTACCAGTCGTTCCAGCCGGTGATCAGCTTCCTGACGGCGGCCGCGCGCGACCCTGACGTGGTGGCCATCAAGCAGACCATCTACCGCACCGGCGAAGATTCCGAGCTCATGCTGCTGCTGCTGAACGCGGCCAAGGCCGGCAAGGAAGTCACGGTGGTGGTGGAACTGATGGCGCGCTTCGACGAGCAGACCAACATCAACTGGGCGGCCAAGCTCGAAGCCGTGGGCGCCCACGTCAGCTACGGTGTGGTGGCGCACAAGACGCACGCCAAGATGGCGCTGGTGCTGCGCCGCGAGCAGGGCCGCATCCGCCGCTATGGGCACTTGGGCACCGGCAACTATCACCTGCGCACCAGCACGCTGTACACCGATTTCGGGCTGCTTACCGCCAACCCTAAAATCTGCGAAGACATGGACAAGGTGTTTTCGCTGCTGACCGGGCTGGGCGCGCGCCGGCCGCTGAAGACGCTGCTGCAGTCGCCCTTTACCCTGCACGAGACCATCGTGGCGCTGATTCGCGCCGAGGCGATCAACGCCAGGGCGGGCAAGAAGGCGCGCATCATGGCCAAGATGAACTCGCTGCTCGAGCCCGTGGTCATCGACGAGCTCTACAAGGCCAGCCAGGCGGGCGTAGGCATCGACCTGATCGTGCGCGGCGCCTGCGCGCTGCGGGCCGGCGTGCCGGGCCTGTCGGAAAACATCCAGGTGCGTTCGATCATCGGGCGCTTCCTCGAGCATTCCCGCGCCTTTTATTTCCATGCCGACGGCGCCGAGCAGGTCTACCTGGCCTCGGCCGACTGGATGGATCGCAATTTCTTCCGGCGCGTGGAAGTGGCCTTCCCGGTGCTCGATGCGCAACTGAAGAAGCGTGTGATCACCGAGGCCTTCCGCTACTCGCTGCGCGACAATCAGCTGGCCTGGCGCGAAGAGCCCGACGGCAATTATGTGCGCGCGCGCAGCCGTGGCGCGGCATTCAACCTGCATCAGTACTTGATGAAAACGCTCGGGCCCTGAGCGCGCGGCGCGGCGTTGCGGCCGCAAGCTTGTCACAAGCATGTCATATCGGGCGTCTAGGATGGCGTCTGTGCAGGGCGGAAAGCCCGCACGACAGTCCATCTAATCAAGGATCCCCGATGTCCAAATATGTATTCACGCAAGCCCTGGCCGCCATCGCTCTCGGTTGCTCCGCAATGGCGCACGCCACCGACATTACCGGCGCCGGCTCCAGCTTCGTGTATCCGGTGATTTCCAAGTGGTCGGCCAGCTACGCCGAAAAAACGGGCAATCGCGTCAACTACCAGTCTATCGGCTCGGGCGGCGGCATCGCCCAGATCAAGGCCGGCACGGTCGATTTCGGCGCCTCCGACATGCCTCTGGACGAGGCCACGCTCGGCAAGTTCGGCCTGGGCCAGTTCCCCGATGTGATCGGCGGCATCGTGCCCGCCTTCAATGTGCAGGGCGTGGAGGCCGGCAAGATGGTGTTGGACGGCCCGACGCTGGCCGACATCTACCTGGGCAAGATCACCAGCTGGGACGACCCGGCCATACGCAAGCTCAACCCCGATCTGAAACTGCCCGCTACCAAGATCACGGTAGTGCACCGTTCGGACGGTTCCGGCACCACCTATAACTTCACCAATTATCTGTCCAAGGTCAGCCCCGAGTGGAAATCCAAGGTCGGCGAGAACACCGCGGTGAACTGGCCGGCCGGCATCGGCGGCAAGGGCAACGAGGGCGTGTCGGCCTACATCAAGCAGATGCCCAATTCGCTGGGCTATGTCGAGTATGCCTACGCCCTGCAGAACCACATCGGCTATGCGGTCATGAAGAACGCCGCCGGCAAGGTGGTCAAGCCCATGACTGCCAGCTTCCAGGCCGCCGCGGCCACGGCCGACTGGGCGCATGCCAAGAACTTCAATCTGCTCATGACCAATGCTCCGGGCGACGATGCTTGGCCCATTACCGCGACATCCTGGGTGATCATGTACAAGCAGCCCAAGAACCAGGAAAAGTCCAAGGTCGCCCTCGACTTCTTCAAGTGGGCCTACGAGCACGGTCAGGATCAGGCGCGCTCGCTGGACTACGTGCCGCTGCCGGCCAGCCTGGTCGGGCAGATCGAGGCCTACTGGAAGTCCGAGTACCAGCAGTAAAGGCAATATCCGGGCCGCCGGGTGACGGGCCGCTGCGCGGTAGTACGAGCAGCGGCCGGTTTCGGCGCCATGGCGGTTCGGCGCGCGGCATCGCACGGCTTGTGCAATGCCCGCAAGCCCCCTTCCGACTACTGACTACTGTATGCAAGCTGCAAGAGCCGATACACTGGCCCCTCCTCTGGACGGGCACCCCCGCGCCCGGCTGCCGGCCGGCGGGGACGAAGACCGTACGCGCGCCGATGCGCGGCACGATGCGCTGTTCCGGCGGGTGTTGCGCGGCTGCGCGCTGCTGGTGCTGGCGGCGCTGCTGGGAGCCGCGCTGTCCACGCTGTGGGGCGGACGCGAAGTCTTGTTCGGGCAGGGGCTGCGCTTCCTGTCCAGCAGCGTATGGAACCCGGTTACCGACGAGTATGGCGCGCTGGCGCCGGTCTTCGGCACGCTGGTGACCTCGCTGATCGCCCTGGTGCTGGCGGTGCCCACGAGTTTCGGCATCGCTTTGTTCCTGACCGAAATCGCGCCGGCCTGGCTGCGCAGCCCGGTGGCCATGGCCATCGAGCTGCTGGCCAGCATTCCCTCGATCATCTACGGCATGTGGGGCCTGTTCGTCTTCGTGCCGTTCATGGCGCGCGTCGAGCCGGCGCTCAGCGCCACGCTGGGGCGCCTGCCGCTGGTGGGCGGCCTGTTCCAGGGGCCGCCGCTGGGCCTGGGGCTGCTTACCTCGGGCATCGTGCTGGCGGTGATGATCCTGCCTTTCATCTGCTCGGTCATGCGTGAGGTGTTCCAGACAGTGCCGACGCGACTGAAGGAATCGTCCTACGCGCTCGGTTCGACCACCTGGGAGGTGGTGTGGGACATCGTGCTGCCCTACACCCGTTCGGCGGTGATAGGCGGCATCTTCCTGGGGCTGGGCCGGGCACTGGGCGAGACCATGGCGGTCACCTTCGTGCTGGGCAATTCCTACGACATCACCAGCTCGCTGCTGATGCCGGGCACGTCGATCTCATCGAGCATCGCCAACGAATTCAACGAGGCGGTGGGTGTCCACCGCTCGGCGCTGATCGCCCTGGGCTTCCTGCTGTTCGTGGTGACCTTCGTGGTGCTGCTGGTGGCGCGCCTGATGCTGCGGCAACTGTCGAAACGGGAGGGCAACTGATGGCCGCCTCGATCTATCTGCGGCGCCGCTGCGTCAATTTGCTGGCGCTATTGCTGAGCGGCTGCGCGACCGCCCTGGGCCTGGCCTTTCTGGCCTGGATCCTGTGGGTGACGCTGAAGAACGGCCTGGGGGCGATCGGCCCGCGGCTGTTCACCAAGATCACGGCTTATGGCGATCAGGGCGGCCTGGCCAATGCCATAGTGGGCAGCCTCATCATGGACGCGATGGCTCTGGCGATCTGCGCGCCCATAGGCGTGCTGGCGGGCACCTACCTGGCCGAATACGCGCATCGCTCGAAGCTGGGCGCGACGATCCGCTTCCTCAACGACATACTGCTGTCGGCACCGTCCATCGTGCTGGGCTTGTTCGTGTACGTGATCGTGGTGCTGCCGATGTCGAATCTCAGCGGCGGTGCGTATTCGTTCTCGGGCGTGGCGGGTGCGGTGGCGCTGGCCTTGATCGGCTTGCCGGTGATCGTGCGCACCACTGACGAAATGTTGCAGCTGGTGCCGACCACCTTGCGCGAGGCCGCGCTGTCGCTGGGCATACCGCAATGGAAAATGACGGTGCAGGTGCTGATGCGCGCCGCCGCTTCGGGCATCGTCACCGGCGTGCTGCTGGCGCTGGCGCGGCTGGCCGGCGAGACCGCGCCGCTGCTGTTCACGGCTTTCGGCAACAACTTCATGGCATTGCATCCGCTGGACAAGATGGCCAGCCTGCCGGTGGCCATTTACCAATACACCAACGATCCCAACCCTTCGCTGCACGCGATCGCCTGGGCGGGCGCGCTGCTGATTGCGCTGTTCGTGCTGCTGCTGAGCCTGGCGACGCGCTTGCTGTTTTCGCGCAATAAGGTACATCATGATTGATCACGTCGCCGCCCGTGCGGCAGGCAAGGCCGCAGCCGCCGAGACGCGCACCAAGATTTCGGTGCACGACCTGAACTTCTACTACAACGGCTACCATGCCCTGCGGGGCATCGACATGGACATTCCCGAAAAGAAGGTCACCGCCATCATCGGGCCTTCGGGCTGCGGCAAGTCCACGCTGCTGCGCATCTTCAACCGCATCTACGCCATCTATCCGCGGCTCA
This sequence comes from Candidimonas nitroreducens, assembly GCF_002209565.1. Classification (GTDB taxonomy): domain Bacteria; phylum Pseudomonadota; class Gammaproteobacteria; order Burkholderiales; family Burkholderiaceae_B; genus Candidimonas; species Candidimonas nitroreducens. The sequence goes on along the minus strand of NZ_NJIH01000006.1, from coordinate 251,631 downwards.
ACGCCACCGGCTCGGTGGCCCTGGACGGCGAAGACATCCTGGATCCGTCCTACTCCCTGAACCGCCTGCGCAGCAAGGTGGGGATGGTGTTCCAGAAGCCGGTGCCGTTTCCCATGACGATTTTCGAGAATGTCGCCTACGGCATCCGCCATCACGAGCGGCTGTCCAAGGCCGATATGTCGATCCGCGTAGAGCAGGCGCTGCGCGCGGCGGCCTTGTGGGACGAGGTGAAGGACAAGCTGGGGCGCAGTGCGCTGGGCTTGTCCGGAGGCCAGCAGCAGCGCCTGTGCATAGCGCGCGGTATTGCGCTCAGGCCCGAGGTGCTGCTGCTGGACGAGCCGACCTCGGCGCTGGATCCGATCGCCACCACGCGCATCGAGCAGCTGGTGGAGGAACTGAAGCACCAGTACACCATCGTCATCGTTACCCACAATATGCAGCAGGCGGCGCGCTGCTCGGACTACACGGCCTATATGTACCTGGGCGAACTTGTGGAGTTCGGCCTGACCGACCAGATCTTCATGAAGCCCGCGCGCAAGGAAACCGAAGACTATATCACCGGGCGCTTCGGCTGAAGGCCGTCGCCGTGGCTGCGCCCCGAGACCGCGGCGGGTGGTTGGGCCCGGGGGGCCGACCCCGGCCGGGTTCGTTGCGCCGGCCTGGCTAAGGGTGCCACGGCCGGAAGGGCCGCAGCGCTTGATTTAATTCCACTTGCCGCCGCTGCCGCCGATGCTGTAGCGCCCCGCGCCCAGCAGCGCCACGGCCAGACCGCAGAACAGGTAGAAATATTGCGTTTCGAGCTGCATGCCGCCGTTGCCGGCCAGGTGCCAGAGCTGGGCCGAATGCACCAGGGACAGGGCCACCAGCATATTGATGACCGCAAGCAGGCCTCCCAGGCGCGCATACACGCCCAATATCATTAGAATGGGAGCCAGCACCTCCCCGAGATAGACGGCCCAGCCGAAGAAATGCGGCAGACCGTGCGCGGCCACCATGCCGCTTATGCCGCCTACGCCGTGCACTATCTTGGATATGCCGTGGAATAGCAGCAAAATGCCTACGGTCAGGCGCAGCACCAGTTTACCCAGGTCGTCTTGCGAGCTTGCGGACATTGCTTGGTTCTCCATTGTGAATACAGGGAAGCCGCCGCCGGCGGCAGGCGGCCCATTATATAGAGCCATACGAAGCCAGGCCGCTACGGAGTGTGAGCAAGGGTACGCGGCCGCATGGCATAGGTGCGCGCGACGAGCTTGCTCTATGTTTCAAGGATGGTGTCGCAATAATTCAAACTTTCCCGCCCGAGCCCGTGGAATCATGTGGTTTTAGCGGTTTGGTGCCCTTTGCGCGGCTCTCGCGGGCTGAGCAAACGCGGCATTCCGCAGAGGGCCGGCTGCGCAATGCCGCTACAGCGGGCGCCGGCCGCCGGCTCAATAATCTTAAGGGGGTAACCATGCTGCTGGAAGAAATCTCGCGTTATGGTGCATGGCAGGGCCGCGAGGCGCTGCCGCCAGAGGTGCTGCACCACGCCAAGCGGGCCGTGCTGGACTGGCTGTCGGCCCTGTACCCGGGCACCCGCGTCGCCCCGGCGCTGCAGCTGGTGCAGTCGTGCGCCGAAGAGCTGGGCAGCGGCCGCTCCCGCCTGCCGGGGCGTGGCGCCACGGTCTTCGCCGCCACTGCCGCCTGGATCAACGGCAGTGCTTCGCACGCGGTGGAATTCGACGACATTTTCAAGGACGCCGTCTATCACCCGGGCTGCCCGGTGATTTCCGCCGCGCTGGCCGTGGCCGACCAGCTGGACGCCAGCGGCGAAGACATGCTGCGGGCCATCGTGGCCGGCTACGAAATCTCCACGCGCATCGGCGCGGCGGTTCAGCCCTCGCATTACCGTTACTTCCATACCACCGGCACGGTGGGCTGCCTGGGAGCCGCGGCCGCCACGGCGGCGCTGTGCGCGCCGGGCGATGCGGCAGTCATGGGGCACGCCATCGCCACCGCCGCCACCTTCGCCTCGGGCCTGCAGCAGGCGTTCCGGTCAGAGTCCATGACCAAGGCGCTGCACGCGGGCCACGCGGCCGAAGTAGGGGTGCGAGCGGGGCTCGCGGCACGGGCCGGGGTCACCGGGGCGCCCGACATCCTGGAAGGGGCGGCAGGCTTCGGCGCGGCCCTGTCGGACGGGGCAAACTGGAGCCGGGCCCTGGAGGGCCTGGGCACGGAATACAACATCACCCGCATCACCCAGAAGAACTACGCCTGCTGCGGCCATACTTTCGCCGCCATCGACGCCGCGCTGGCGGTGCGCGACGAGCATGGCCTGGCGCCGCGCGACATGCGCAAGATCCGTGTGGATACCTATCAGGTGGCGCTGGACGTCACTGGCAATTTCTCGCCGACCACGGTATTCGAGGCCAAGTTCAGCCTGCCCTATGTCGTGGCGCATGGCCTGTTGTACGGTTCGGTACGGCTCGACGCCTTCGGGCCGGATCATTTGGGCGACGCCGCCCTGCGCGAACTCATGGCCAAGATCGAGCTGCATGCCGATCCGGCCCTGACGGCGGCATTTCCCGCCGGCCGCGGGGCGCGCGTGCGCATCGAGACCGCGTCGGGCGCCGAGCATGAACAGTTGTTCCCATACCGCAAGGGGGATCCGCAGTGTCCCTTGAGCGATGCCGAACTCGAGGCCAAGTATCGCGAGCTGGTCGCGCCGGTGCTGGGGGCCGAGGCTGCGCAGCGCCTCAATGAGCAGGTGCGCGCGCTCGAGCGCTTGCCCGTGCGCGAATTGGCGCTGGGCTGACAGGCGCGCCCGCGCGCCGCACTTCCCGCCTCCTGCCCGAGCCGCACATACCCTCATCGAAACAATATTGGATGGTTTCATGCTTAGTCCCAACGTATCGGCTGCCTTGTTGTCGCCGCGCTCTGTTGCGCTGATAGGCGCTTCCACCGATCTCAGCAAGAACAGTGCCAGGCCGATGCGCTTCATGCGCAAGCATGGCTTCCAGGGCCGGGTGTACCTGGTCAATGCGCGCGGCGGCAGCGTCGGCGACGAGACCGTATACCCGTCCGTTCTGGACATTCCCGAGCCGATCGACCATGCCTTCGTCATGACGGCAGCCCGGCACGTCCCGCAAGTGCTGGCCGACTGTGCTCGCAAGGGCGTGCCCGTGGCCTCGATCTATTCGGACGGCTTCGCCGAGATCGGCCAGCAGGGCGCGCAGGCGCAGCGCGAGCTGATCGAGCAGGCGCGCCGCGACGGCCTGCGCGTGCTCGGCCCCAACAGCATCGGTACCGCCAATGCGCACACCGGCGGCGTGGTGTCGGTCAATGCAGTGTTCGAGATGGACGTGCTGCCGCGCGGCGACATCAGCCTGGTCTCGCAGAGCGGCTCCATGATGGGTTCGCTGCTGTCGCGCGCCGCGGCGCGCGGCTTCGGCTTCGCCAAGTCGGTGTCGGTGGGCAACGAGAGCGATATTTCCGTGGGCGAGGTGGTGGACAGCCTGGTGGACGACCCGGATACCCGGGTGATCCTGTTGTTCCTGGAAACCTTGCGCGACGCGCAGACCCTGGGCACGGCACTGGATCGTGCGCGCGCGGCCGGCAAGCCGGTAATCGCCTACAAGCTGGGGCGCTCCGAGCAGGGCGACGCCTTGTCGCAATCGCATACAGGCGCCATGGCGGGCAACGACGGGGCCATCGGCGCGTTTTTCTCGGCCCATGGCGTCATGCGCGTCAATGTGCTGGAGGCGCTGCTGGAACTGGCGCCGCTGGCGCGCGCCTATGCCGCCGCACGGCCCCGGCGCGGGGCCGCGAACTTGCGGCGCATCGCGGTCATCACCACCACCGGCGGCGGGGCCGCAACAGTGGTCGACAACCTGGGCCTGCGCGGCTTCACCGCCGTGGCGCCGCCCGCGGAATTCGTCACGCACATGGCCGGCCGCGGCCTGAACATACGCAGCACACCCGTCATCGACCTGACCCTGGCCGCCAGCAGCGCGCAGTACCTGGATCTGCTCGAACAGTTGCTGCAGGCCGACTGGTGCGATGCCGTATTGAGCGTGGTGGGCTCGTCGGCGCAGTTCCACCCGCAACTGGCGGTACGCCCCATACTCGAATGCGCCAAGCCGCCCGGGCGGCCGCTGGCGGCATTCCTCGCTCCCGAGGCCGGCGAGTCGCTGTCCATCCTGCTGGGCCATGGCATCGCGGCTTTCCGTACGCCCGAATCTTGCGCCGATGCGCTGGCGGCGTTCTTCGAGTCGCCCGACGAACCGATTTCCTGCGGCTCGCAGGCGGCCGTGTCCCTGCCCGACGAGCTGCCGCGCCACGGCCCGCTGAACGAGGCCGAGGCCGGCCTGCTGTTCCGTGCCCTGGGCATGCCCATGGCGCGCTCGCAGTGGCTGCGGCAGGCGGGGCAGGCGCATGACGTGGCTTATCCCGTGGCCGTGAAAGTGGTGTCGCGCGACATCCTGCACAAGACCGATGCAGGCGGCGTGCGTATCGGCCTGGCCGATGCCGAGGCCTTGTCCGCGGCGATGGAAAGCATGTCCGGGGACGTGGCCCGGGCCTGCCCGCAGGCGCGCCTGGAAGGCTTCCTGGTGCAGGCCATGGAGCGGGGCCTGATCGAGCTGATACTGGGCTATCGCCACGACCCGCTGGTCGGCCCGACGGTACTGCTGGGCGCCGGCGGCGTGACCGCCGAGCTGATGCCCGATTACGCCTTGCGCCTGGCGCCGGTAAGCCGCGAGCAAGCCATGGAAATGATCAACGAGGTACGCCACATCCAGCTGGTGCGCGGCTATCGTGGCCTGCCGCAGGCCGAACTCGGCCCCCTGGCCGACGCCGTGGCGGCTTTTTCCCGCCTGGCCTGCCTGCCCGGCCAGCCCGTGGCCGAGGCCGAGATCAATCCGCTGTTCGTGCAGCGCGACGCGGTGGTGGCCGTGGACGCGGTGGCAGTGTGGCGCGAAGAGGCTGGCGGCGTCGCGGAGGGCGTACAGCCGGCGGCATAGCCGCGAGCCTGTTTGCCCTATGAGCAGAGCCTCGAATCGAGGCATGATCATTAAGACGGGATCGCGGGTCTGGCCGAAAGGCCAATCCCGCGCTTATTCCTGCATTTCGTGCAGCAGGTGTTCCAGCAGCTTCCCCGCGTGGCCGTTGCCGCCTGATGTGGGCGATATGCAGATGTAGAACTGGCGTACGGCCCAGTCGTCCAGCAGCTTGATCAGCGTCAGCCCCATGGGGCCCAGATAATTGGCTGCGATGCGTTCCGGCACCACCGCAATTCCCAGGCCCTCGCGCACCATGTTGCAGCGGGTCTCGAAGTTCGACACCTGCAGCTTCACATTGGGCGGCCGGGACAGGCCGGGGCCTATGTACGACAGGAACTGTTCCAGCGAGTGGCGCGGGAAGTAGCCCAGCAGGTCATAGTCGAGCGCTTCTTCGAAATGGAGCTGATCGTAATGGCTGAGCGGATGGCCATTGGGCACCACCAGCCCCACGCGGTCTTTCTTGTATTGGTACGAAATGACGCCGGTAGCGGGCTGTTCGGCGTGGTAGATGCCGATATCGCCGCCGCCCGAGGCGATCAGGCGCGGTATGTCGTAGCTGTGGCTTTCAAGCAGGTCTATGCTGGTGTTGCGCCGCGCCGCGAGAAACGAGGCGATCGGCCCGGGCAGGAACTGCAGGCTGGTGGAAGGGTTGGCCAGCAGGCGGATGCGCGGCGTACCGTCGCTGGCATAGGCGGCGACGGCTTCTTCGGTTTGGTGCAGGTTGCGCAATATGAGCTTGGCGCGCTGGTACAGCATGTCGCCTACGGCGGTAGGCTCCACCCCCCGGCCGTGGCGTTCCAGCAAGCGCTTGCCGAGATGTTTTTCGAGATCGCTGATGCGCTTGCTGATGGCCGAGGTGACGAGGTTCTCGCGTTCGCCGGCTTTCGACAGGCTTTGCTCTTCGACGGCGGCGACGAAAATCTCGAGCGCGGCGGTGTCCAGTTTTTTCATTGGAATTACGTGGCGACGGCCGCGGCTGCGCGGCCGGCTGTACATGAATTCCATAAGTATAAGCAGTCTGGGAAGATTCTGACGGAGCGGGGGCTTGTAGGGCTATGTCTGCCGCATGGGCAAGACTTCCAGGCCCCGCCTGCCTGCGGGTATCAGCTTGGCTGTATGCCCAGGCCCTTGATCAGCTTGCCGCTTTCGACGATGTCCTGCTGATAGACCTTGTTGTATTCCTCGGGCGTCAGGCGCGTCGGTTCCGCGCCCATGGAGGCGAGCTGGTCGACCCCTTCTTTGGAGTTCATGGCCTGAGTGATGGCCTTGTTCAGCTTGTCGACGATCGCGGCCGGCGTGCCCTTGGGAGCCAGCACGCCATACCACGCAGAGGGGGCAAAGCCTTTCACCCCCAGTTGCTCGAAGGTCGGCACGCCGGGCAGCAGCGGATAGGGCTTCTCGCTACCCACCGCGAACGCGCGCACCTTGCCTTTTTGCAACTGGCCCTGCACCGTGCCCAGCGTGGCAAACGAGCAGTCGACACGGCCCGCCAGCATATCCATCAGGCCGGCGGCGCCGCCTTTGTAGGGTACGTGCAGCATTTTATAGCCGGTCTTTTCCATGAATTCTTCTGCGGCCAGGTGCGGATCGGATCCGATGCCGGAAGAAAACACGGTGTACTTGTCCGGCGCCGCCTTGACCTGCTGCATGAATTCGGCATAGTTCTTGGCCTTGACCGACGGGCCGACCACCAGCACGTTGGGCATCTTCAGCAGCATCGCGACAGGCACCAGATCCTTGGCCGTGTCGTAAGGTACTTTCTTGTGCAGGTACTGGATATTGACCATGCTTTGGGTACCCAGCAGCAAGGTATAGCCGTCGGGGGCGGCGTGCGCCACATTGTTGATGGCAATGGTGCCATTGGCGCCGCCCTGGTTCATGACGATGAACTTGGCCTGGGGCCAGACTTTCTCCAGGCCGGCGGCCAGGATGCGGGCGGCGTGATCGGATGGCCCGCCTGCCGGAAAGCCCACCAGAATGTTGATCGGCCTGGATGTCGGGTAGTCCGCGGCTTGGCCGGCTGCGGGCAGCGCCGCGCCGGCGATGGCCAGCAGGCTGGCAAATAGTACATTCGTGATACTGTGCGTGGGGATACGCATGCTGTCCGTCTCCTGTGTGTTGATCAGGGTTCCCAGTCTAGAACCGGCGGCCGGCATGGTTTTTATAAATACTGAACCTATGGTTTCCAAATATAGAAAACGAGCGACAAGCTGAACGGCGCGCCGCGCGTGTCAGCGCTAGCCGTCTTGCGGGCACGCGCCACGCCGCCAGCGCCTGGCGCTGCGCATGGGAAGGGGATTCAGCGCGTGCCGCCGGTCAGCCGGGCGTCTGGTCGAACACGACGGCAATGGCATCGGCCACTTTCTCGAGCCAGACGAATTGCAGCGACGCGCGCGCCTGCTCGGGGATGTCTTCGAGGTCTTTGCGGTTGCGCGCGGGCAGCAGCACGGTCTTGATGCCGGCCTGCATGGCGGCTAGCACTTTTTCCTTGATGCCTCCCACGGGCAGCACCAGGCCGCGCAGGCTGATCTCGCCTGTCATGGCGCAATCGTGCCGCACGGGCTGGTTGCGGGCCATGGAGGCCAGCGCCACGAACATCGCCACGCCGGCGCTGGGGCCGTCCTTGGGTACTGCGCCGGCCGGCACGTGCACATGTATGTCGCTGTGCTCGAACATCTGCTGGTCGACCTGGAATTCGGCGGCGTGCGCCTTGAGCAGCGTCAGCGCGGCCTGGGCGCTTTCCTTCATGACATCGCCCAGCTGGCCGGTGAGCATCAGCCTGCCATTGCCCGGCGTGCGGCTGGCCTCGATGAACAGTATGTCGCCGCCCACCGGCGTCCAGGCCAGGCCCGTGGCCACGCCCGGCATGCTGGTGCGCATCGCCAGCTCGCTTTCGTATTTCTCGGGGCCGAGGCTGGCCTGCAGGTCGCCGACGTCGATGCGCACGTGCTGCGCCGAGCCCTCGGCGATTTGCATTGCCGCATGGCGCAAGGCACTGCCGATTTCGCGTTCGAGATTGCGCACCCCGGCCTCGCGCGTGTAGCCATGGATAATGGCCTGTATCGCGGCGTCGGTGATCTCGCACTGCTGCGCCGTGAGCCCGTTGGCCTCGAGCTGGCGCCCGACCAGGTAGCGTCGCGCTATCTGCTGCTTTTCCTGTTCGGTATAGCCGGTGAGGGCAATGATTTCCATGCGGTCGCGCAGGGGCCCCGGCACGGTGTCGAGCATATTGGCGGTGCAGATGAAGAATACCTGCGACAGGTCGAAGGGCACGCCCAGGTAGTTGTCGCGGAAACTCGAATTTTGTTCGGGGTCGAGCACTTCCAGCAGCGCCGAGGCCGGGTCGCCCTGTATGCCCGAACCCAGCTTGTCGACTTCGTCGAGCATCATCACGCAGTTGCGCGCCCCGGCCTTGTGCAGGGCCTGGATGATGTTGCCGGGCAGCGCACCTATGTATGTGCGGCGGTGGCCGCGGATCTCGGCCTCGTCGTGTACCCCGCCCAGGCTGACGCGGGCGAATTTGCGGCCGGTGGCGCGGGCGATGCTCTGGCCCAGCGAGGTCTTGCCCACCCCCGGCGGCCCGACGAAGCACAGTATGGGGCTTTTGCCCTTGGGGTTGAGCTTGCGCACCGCCAGGTATTCCAGGATGCGGCGCTTGATCTTTTCCAGGCCGTAGTGGTCTTCGTCCAGAATGGCGCGGGCGTGGGCGATGTCTATGCTGTCTTCGGTCTGTGTCGACCACGGCAGTTCGGTGAGCCAGTCCAGGTAGGTGCGCAGCATGGAGTATTCGGCCGAGCCGTCAGACATGTGCTGCAGCCGCTTCAGTTCCTTGCGTGCGTGCGTTTCCACATCCGGCGGCATGCCGGCCTTGGCGATGCGCGCCTCGACCTCGGCAATCTCGGCGCCGTTGCCCTCGGTTTCGCCGAGCTGGTTCTGGATGGTCTTGAGTTGCTCGCGCAGCAGCACTTCGCGCTGCCGGTCTTCGAAGCGTTCTTTGGTGCGCTGGTCTATGTCGTGGCTGATGCGCAGCACTTCCAGAAAGTGCACCACCTGATCGAGCACCTTGTCCAGGCGCGCCTGCAGATCGAAGGTTTCGAGTATTTTCTGCTTGTCTTCGGGCTTCAGATCCATCAGTCCGGCGACGAAGTCGGCCAGCAGGGCGGGCGAGGCGATGTTCTGCAGCGTGGCGCCCAGTTCCGCCGGCGCCTGCGGCAGCAACTGCAGGATTTCGGCGGCGCGCGCCTTGAGCTGCAGCATGCGGGCCTCGATGTCGGGGCCGCTGCCTTGCGGTTCGGGGTGGCGTTCTACCTGGGCCACCAAGTAGGGATAGCCCTCGAGGAATTCGGCGGCCCGGAAGCGCTGTTCGCCCTGGCAGATGATGTGGTGCGTGCCGTCAGGCGTCGTGACATAGCGCAATATATTGGCTACCGTGCCGATCTGGTACAGATCCGCGGGGGAGGGGGCTTCGGCCTGCGTGTTTTTCTGCAGCAGTATGCCCACCTGCCGGCCGGCGCGCGCGGCCTCTTGGGCGGCCAGCATGGCGCCCTCGTGTTCGATCGCAATAGGCGCAGCCAGGCCCGGAAACAGCACCAGGCCGCGTACCGGAATGATGATGAGCGCGCCCGCCGGCAATGGCAGGGCTTCGGCCTGCGTGGGCTTGTCGCCCTCGGCGGCGGGAGGGCTGGGAGATTCGGCGCGGGATTCGGCTTTGGGTGTTTGACTGTCCATGGCGGTTCATCCCTTCTGCGTCAGCTCAGTCTTAATAGATCCAGCTGCAGGCAGCCGTTGGCAAGCTGCGACTCGCGGATCTCGAACTGGCCGGCAGGCAGCGCTATGCGCCGCTCGAAGCGGCCGTAAGGAATCTCGATGCGCCGGATGCGCGACCCGGGCGCCGCGGGCAGGGGGCGTTCTCCCACCACCAGCAGGGCGTCGCCGTCGATCACGACCTTGACATGCGCGGGGTCGACTCCGGGCAGGGCCACCTGCACATGCAGGTGCAGGCCGGTTTCGAATACATCGATGGGCGGTTCCCAGGCAGGGCCGGAGGCCGGGTCGGGGCGTAGGTGAAAGAATTGCCGATGCAGGCGATCGGCCCGTTCAAGCAGTGTGACGGCATCGACCCACATCGTGTCGGATGGCTTGCGAAAAGTCATGAATCGCGTCCTTGTTTCCGAACCTGTGCGATTCATTATACGCGTGGCATCTCCGTTCCCGGCATAGCCGGCAATGTCCCGGTTGGCGTGGCGATATCAGCATTCATATTGGCGGGGCGCCGCCTGCTGAGCCATTGGGTGCTGCGTTGAACAAGCCGCTGATGTTGACGGTCATGATCGAGTCGGAAGAAGGCTTGGCCAATATCGAAGAGATCGCCGCTACGGAGGGAGTGGATGTCATATCCGTGGGAACCAGTGATCTCACCGGCTCCATGGGTGTGAACGGCGATTTTTCTCATCCTCGGGTGACGGAAGCGTGGCAGAAGATCGCTGCTGCGGCAAAAAGACACGGGAAAGGGTTGAGGTTGGGTGGGGTAAAGAAGCCTGATTCTGTTCTAATTAGAACTAATTCCATTGGATGGAATTTCGTGGTTGAACGGAAATATTCCACGCTAAAATCGGCAAAAGATCTCAGGCCACCTCTCCACGGTGGCTCGCGGGCCGACGGAGGAGAGATGGAAAGAGCTACCACCAGGTTGCGGAGTATTGTTGCGCGCTCGAAATTGACAATGGCACCCGGCGTTGCCGATGCGATGGCCGCGCGGGTTGTTGCCAAAGAGGGCTATGAGGCCCTTTATATGACGGGTAGCGGCACGGCAGCCGTGCGTATCGGCCTGCCGGATGTGGGCCTGCTCACGATGACGGAAATGGTCGACAACGCCGAACGTATTGCCGACGCGGCCGAAATTCCTTTGATCGCCGACGCCGATACTGGCTACGGCAACCCCTTGAACGTGATGCGTACGGTGCGCGCCTACGAGCGCGCGGGCGTTGCCGCGATCCACATTGAAGACCAGGAATGGCCCAAGCGCTGCGGGCACTTTGCCGGCAAGGCGCTGATTCCGGCCGAAGAAATGGAAAACAAAATCAAGGCGGCGGTCGATGCGCGCCATGATTCCGATTTCATGATTATTGCCCGCACCGACGCGTATTCGGTGGAAGGCTATGACGCCGCCTTAGAGCGTGCTGCACGCTATGTCGAAGCCGGCGCCGATGTGATCTTCGTGGAAGAGCTGCGCACAGTCGAGCAGCTCGCGCAGGTGCCGCAGCGTTTTGGCGTACCGGCTTTGTACAACATGGGTGGAAGCGGCAAGACGCCGTTTCTTACCGCAGCCGAAATCGAGGCCTTGGGCTTTCGTCTGGTCATTTATCCGAACTTCATCATGCGCGCCGCCATTGCCGCCATGCAGAATGTGCTGCGCGAGCTGAAATCCACGGGCTCGCTTGAAGAAGTCCTTAAAAATATCTCTGGCTATGACGAGCGCCACGAGCTGCTCAAGCTGCCCGAAATGATCGAGCTGCAACGAAAATACGGCATCAGCGCGGTGCGCTACGGCAAGGGATCCTGATATGGATACGCCCCGTACATTATTCGAAAAGATCTGGCAGTCGCACACCATCATTGAGGAAGAGGGCGGCCAAAGCCTTCTGTATGTCGATTGGCTATTGTGCAGCGAAGGCTCGATTCATGCTTTCAATATTCTTCGCCAGGAAGGCGTAGGCATCCGGCGGCCAGGGCAGGTCAAGGGCGTCGCCGACCATTACGCGTCGACGAGCGGCCCGCGTCTGCAGGACGTGATGGGCGACGACCGGCGCAACATGATACGCACGCTGGAACGCAATACCGGCGAGTTCGGCGTCGAGCTCTTCGGCCTGGAACACCCCGCGCGCGGCATCCAGCATCTGGTCGGGCCCGAACAAGGCATGACGCAGCCCGGTCTTATTGTGTTGTGCGGCGATTCCCATACTTCGACGCAGAGTGCGGTTGGCGCCTTGGCCTTCAGCATCGGCGGCGAGCTGGCGCATGCGTTGGCGACCCAGACGGTTTGGCAACGCAAGCCGCGCAAGATGCGTGTATGGGTAAAGGGCACGCGCCCCCGCGGCGTGTCGGCCAAGGATGTAATCCTGGCCATCATCGCCCAGGTCGGACACAGCGGGGCTCTGCAGCACGCGGTCGAATACGATGGCCCGGCCATACGCGCAATGTCGATCGAAGAGCGCATGACGGTTTGCAATATGTCGGTCGAGGCCGGTGCCAGGCTGGGCATCATCGGGCCGGACGAGAAAACGTACGAGTACCTGCGCAACCGGCCATACGGCCCGCGCGAGGGCGAGGAAATGGATCGCGCGACAGCCTACTGGCGCACCCTGCCCACCGACCCGGGCGCCCTATTCGACAAAGAACACGTGCTGGACGCAGGCACCCTCACCCCCATGGTGACGTGGGGCAATACGCCGGCGGACGCGGTTTCGATCGAAGCTCGCGTGCCCGACCCGCAAGACGAGTCTGACGAGCAGCGCCGCAACTCGATGGAGCGCTCGCTGCAGTACATGGGCCTTCGTCCCGGCACGCGCATGCAGGACATTGCCGTAGACCAGGTGTTCATCGGTTCCTGTACCAATGGCCGCCTGGCAGATCTACGTGCCGCGGCCAGCGTGATTCGGGGCAGGCGTGCCGTCGTGCCGGCCCTGGTTTCTCCCGGATCGCAGCAGGTCAAACGGAATGCCGAGGCCGAAGGCCTGGATCGCATCTTCCGCGAAGCCGGCTTCACTTGGGGGGAGGCGAGCTGTTCGATGTGCGTCGGTATGAATGGAGACAGCGTGCCCGAGGGCATGCGTTGCGCATCTACCTCGAATCGCAATTTTCGCGGGCGCCAAGGGCCGGGCAGCCGTACTCATTTGCTGGGGCCCGAGATGGCGGCTGCCGCGGCGCTGGCCGGCCGCCTCACCGACGTACGCGAATGGCTGGAGACATAATGGAAAAATTCAGTTGTCTCACTGCAGTGGCTGCGCCGATCGACATGGACGACGTGAATACGGATCAGATCCTGCCGGCGCGTTTTATGCGCAAGCCGCGTGAGGGCAGGGCGTACGGCCAGTATTTGCTGCATGATCTTCGTTTCAGCGCGCAAGACGAGCCGAGGCCCGACTTCGTCCTGAATCGGCCCGAATATCGGCAGGCGCAGATTTTCGTCGCCTCGCACAATTACGGCTGTGGCTCGTCTCGCCTGGGCGCGGTCTACGCGCATTACGACTTCGGAGTGCGAGCCATTATTGCGGTCAGCTTCGGAGACGTGTTTTTCAACAATTGCCTGAAAAACGGCATTCTTCCCATACGCCTGGACGCGGAGTCAACCGCGAATCTGCGCCAGCAGCTGCACACGCAAGTAGGAGCCCGGCTTTCGATCGATCTTCCCGATCAGGCCATCACCGATACCGTGGGCCGGAAATATCGCTTCGACGTGGATAGTTTCGCCAAGCATTGCCTGCTGGAGGGCTTGAGCGACATCGCTCTGACTCTGCAGCGGGTGGGCCTGATCGAAGCGTTCGAGCGGCGCTACCGGGAACAAATGAGCTGGCTGCATCCCGACCGCTGATTCGCGCAGCATGAAATCTGTGGAATCCAGTGATTAGTACACGAATAAAACATACGGAGACATCATGGGTCTTTTTCGATACAGACAGGTGCTTTATGCGGTCATGGCATTCGTGCTGGTGCACGGGCAGGCCGGCGCGCAACCCTATCCCATGCAAAAGCCTATCCGGCTGATTGCCCCGACAGGCGCCGGCGGCTCGCTCGACACAATGGCGCGCATTATTGCCGTCAATTTATCCAAGGTCACCCACCAACAAGTCATCGTTGAAAACATGCCCGGCGCGGCGGGCATGATCGGCGCGGGTGCGGTGGCCAAGGCCGCACCGGACGGCTACACCATGCTGGCCGCCTCGAACGGCAACCTGGCAACCACGCGGGCTTTGTTCAAGAATGTCCCCTACGATCCCGCCAAGGATTTCGCGCCGGTAAGCTTGGTCGCATACAACCCATATGTATTGGTAGTCAATCCCAAATTGCCGGTGAAGAATATGGCGGATCTGATCCGGCTGGCCAAGAGCAAGCCCGGGGAAATCAATGCCGCCTCTTCGGGCAACGGATCCACGCCGCATCTCGCATTGGAACTGCTCAACATGCTGGCGGGCATCAAGCTGGTGCATGTGCCCTATAGAACCTCGGCCGCGGGGCTGACCAGTGTGATCAGCGGCGAGACTTCGCTGATGTTTACCGGCATTGTGTCGGGCTTGCCTTTCATAGAGAACGGCAGGCTGCGCGCTCTCGGAGTGGCAAGCGATCACGCCCTGAGCTCGCTGCCCAATACTCCGCCCATTGCACAGACCGTACCCGGGTTCGGAGCGGATAACTGGGCCGGGATCCTGATGCCCGCAGGCACACCGCATGCGATCGTGCAGCAGATGCACGACGACATTATCAAAGTGCTGCAAATGCCCGAGGTGCGCGAGAGCTTCCGTCACCAGGGCCTGGAAATTGCCGGTACCACGCCCCAGGCATTCAGTACGTTCCTGCAAAGCGAAATCAAAAAATGGACGGAAGTCATCAAGGAAGCCCACGTGCGGCCGGACTGACGCGGCGCGGGCCTTTGCTGCCGCTACAGCACTCGCTTCAAGAACAGTTTCAGCCTGTCGCTGCGCGGGTTTTCGAAGAACTCTTCGGGCGGCGCGATTTCCAGCAGGTGCCCGTGATCGAGAAACACCACGCGGCTGGCCACCTCTCTTGCGAAACGCATCTGGTGCGTGACGACCACCATCGTCATGCCCTGTTTGGCGAGGTCGCGCATCACGTCCAGCACTTCGCCCACCAGTTCCGGATCCAGCGCCGAGGTGGCTTCGTCGAACAGCATGACCTCGGGGCTCATGGCCAGGGCGCGCGCGATGGCCACGCGCTGCTGCTGGCCGCCCGATAGCTGCGCGGGGCGCCGGTCGCGCAGGTGATCCAGGCCGACCAGTTCGAGCTTGGCGCGCGCAATGGCCACGGCCTCGTCGCGGCGCTTGTTGCGCACGGCCCGCAAGGCCATGGTGACATTGTCCAGGACGCTGCAGTGGGGGAAGAGGTTGAATCTCTGGAACACCATGCCGACCCGGGTTCTGATGCCGTCGACATCGGCGCCCCGGTCGGTGATGACCTGGCCGTGGATGCTGATCTGGCCGTGATCGGGCACCTCGAGCAGGTTGGTGCAGCGCAAGAGCGTCGATTTCCCCGACCCCGAGGGGCCGAGCAGGCAAATGGTTTCTGCTGCGTCGACGCTCAGGCTGATGTCTTCCAGCACCATGGTGCGCCCGAAGCTTTTCTCGATGTGCGAGTAAACGATCGCGGGCTGCGGATGGCCGGCGGCCTGCGCGGCCGGCAGCAGTTCTTCGGCAACTATATTTGCAGTGGCAGTAGACATTCGCGCCTTAGCCTCCTTCAGCCGCGCCGAGTCGAATCTTGGGGCCGTTGTGCAGCCGCCTCTCCCAGGCGTTCACGATGTACGTCAGGGGTATGGTGATCAACAGATAGACGATGCCCGATGCCACCAGCGGCGAGAAATTGGCGCTGTTGATGGTGCCGTCGTGCCCGATGGAAAAAAGCTCGCGCTGGCCTATGGTCAGGCCCAGCAGGTATACCAGCGCGGTGCTGCGGATGATGATGATGGACTGGCCGGTAAGCGCCGGCAGCACTGTGCGGATGCCGATGGGGATGACCACCAGCCGCGTTGTCTTCCACAGCGAGATTCCCAGGCTGCGCGCGGCTTCGACCACCCCTTTGTCGACATCCTGGAACCCGGAGCGGAAGATCTCGGCCATATAGGCGCCTTCCACCACCCCCACGGCCAAGCCGGCGTAGCCGTATGTCCAGTGGCCGAAAACCATCAGGCCCGCCATGGGCAGGCCGGCGCCGATCAGAAAGATGCTCAGTATGTGCGGCGCGCCGCGGAAGATGTCGACGTAGATGCGAAACGGCAGCCGCACCAGGAAACGCTTCGACATCAGGCCGAACGAGCAGAACAGGCCAATGACGCAGGAAAAGAACGTGCCGATCACCGACAGGATCAGGGTGTTCGGCAAGCCGATACGCAGCAAGTCCGGCAGTGTTTCGGCGATGAGGTGTACGTCGAAAAAAGTTGCGAGTACATTGTTTAGCCCTTGCATGGTCAGCCCACCCAGACGCTATATGATGATCGTGAGAAGTCGCGGATTACTTCTTGAAGTTCGGGTATTCCTGGGCCATGCCGGCAGGCTCGCCCTCGTTGGGGTACCACTTGCTGTAGAGCTTCATGTAGGTGCCGTCGGAAATGATTCCTGCGAAAGCGGTATTCATGGCCTTGAGCAATGCCGGCCTGTCCTTGGCCACGGGCAGTGCGCCCTTGCCGCTCATGACGGATTCGCTGGCCATGAAATCGGGGTTGCGCTTGAGCAGGCCCGAGGAAGCCTCGAAGCCGGTGAACAGGCCGCTGACCTGCTCGGTCTTGAGCGCCGCGGTGCTGGCCGCGATGTTCGGGAACGTCCTGACAGTAATGGCCGGTTCGATTTTCTGCAGTACCGGTATCAGGGCGCTGCCCACGGTAATGGCCACCGTCTTGCCTGCCGCGCTCTTGACTGTGTTGAGCGGGGCCTTCTTCAGCGATACCAGTCGCGCCTGCGCAAAATTCACGGGCGTCGTGAAGTTCACCACTTTTTCTCGCGCCGGCGTCACCAGCACGGCAAAGGCGGCCGAGTCGTAGCGATGGCCGCTGACGGAAGGCACCATGCTGGAGAAATCGGTGGCGACATATTGCGGCTTCAGCTTGATTCTTTTGGCGATTTCGGTGGTCAGGTCGACCATGAAGCCTGCGGGTTTGTTGTCCTTGATGAAGGAAACTGGCTTGTCGTCGGCACGGAAGGCATAGATGATCTGCCCTGGCTCCACGGTTTGCAGGGGGTTTGCATCTGCGCCGGCGCTTGCGCTGCCACTGAACGATATGGCGAGTGTCGATACAAAGGCTGTGGCCAGGAATTTGCTATAGCGTGAGAGCGACATGGCGAGTCTCCTTTATTGTCGGAATAGTGAAGTTCGGGAGCAAAATCAGTGCTTTCCCAAGAGTCGAAGAAATCGTATCATCGCCATGATGCGCGTTTATTAGAATAAAGCTATATTTCCTTCGAAAAAATGCAACAATTGCAGAGCCAGAGCCAGAGCCAGAGCCAGAGCCAGAGCCAGAGCCAGAGCCAGAGCCAGAGCCAGAGCCAGAGCCAGAGCCAAGGCCAAGGCCAAAGCGGTGGCCCGGCCCGATAGCCGGCGCGGAGACCGTCCATGAACATCAAAGCGCTGCGCGTATTCCGTTCCATCGTGCTGCAGGGCTCGCTGGCCGCCGCGGCCGAGCGCATGCACATGAGTCAATCGGCCGCCAGCCGGCTCATCGGCCTGCTCGAGGCCGAGTTGAAAATTACGCTGTTCAGCCGCAACCGGCGCAAGCTGGTGCTGACGCTGGAAGGCGAAATGTTCTATCAGGAAGTCGAGCAGGTGCTGGGCGGCATCGATGAAATGCAGCAGATCGCTGCGGACATACGGCACCGCACCACGGAAAAATTCACCTTCGTGACCTCGCCGCCGCTGGGGGCAAGCCTGGCTGTGCCGGCGATCAGCCGCATGCGCCGCGCCCATCCGGGCTTCGAGTGCCGCATTCATGTCGAAGGGCGCTTCGACATCGAGAACAAGGTGGCGCGCCGGCGCTTCAGCCTGGGGCTGATTTCGCTGCCGGTCACCAATGCGATCGTCGAACTCGATGCCGAGCCGGTGTTCCAGGCGCGTGTCGGGGTGCTGCTGCCGCGCAACCATGCGCTGGCGGCCGAATCCAGCATTGCCGCTGCGCAGCTTGCACAAGAGCCCGTGGTGACCTTGCAGGGCAACCAGCTGTGGCGCCGGCGGCTGGACGAGATCTACGCCTCGGCCGGCATCACGCCGCACATCGCGATCGAATCGACCTCCACGATCCTGGTGCAGCAACTGGTGCGCGAGGGCAACGGCATTTCACTGATAGACCGGGCCTGCCTGCACCCGGTGCCCGACGCCGAGCTGGCGCTGCGTCCGCTGGTGCCCGAACGCTGGGTGACTTACGGCTGCATCTATCCGGTACAGGGCAGGTCGCCCCTAGCCGATTTGTTCCTGAAGTGTCTGCGCGAGCACCTGCGTGCGCTGGCGCGCACCGGCGCCAGGAATGACCTGCGCATACTCAAGCCGGGCACGGCGCTTGCGGAAATGCATCCCTGATGGCGGCCGCGTCGTGCCGCGCCTGGTCTGTTGCGGCCAGGGCGATTTCAGTGCTGAGCCCCGTGTAGTGGGCGGGATCCAGGGCGTGCCGCAGCTGCTCGGCGTCGTAACGGCCCGCCACGGCGGGGTGGCGCAGCAGCAGCTCCAGCACGGGAGTGCCGGCCTGCTTGTGGCGCGCGATCAGCTCGTGCACCAGATCGTGCGCGGCCTGGCGCCCCATGCCCTGTGCCAGTAGCAGCATCAGGTTTTCCGAGGCCACCACGTCGGCCGAAAGCTTCAGGTTGCGCAGCATGTTTTCCGGCTTCAGGCGCAGATTGCGCAGCAGCCAGTCCAGTCGCCGTGCCAGATCGTAGGCCAGTATGGCCGACTGGTCGACGAGTTCGGCGATCAGCTGGTTGCTGGCGGCGTCGCCTTCATGGCTGGGCTGCCCGGCTTCCAGCGCAGGGGCGGCCATGGCTCGCAGGCGCGCCGCGCGGGCCAGCAGGGCGACCACGTGCTTGGGGTTGTTCTTTTGCGGCATCGTGCTGCTGCCGATCACCCCTGGCCCCAGGGCTTCCTCGACCTCGTCGATCTCTTCGGTCATCAAGATGTAGAGCTCTTTGCCGATGCGCGAGCAGGCCATGCCGAATAGCGCCAGCGCCAGCACGTATTCGCTCATGGAGTCCAGCGTATTGCGTGAGTGCACCAGCGAATCGCGCAGCCCGAGCCTGGCGGCCAGGTTCCGCGCCAGGGCTGGCCCCTGTGCGCCGAAGGATTGCATGGCGCCTATGGCGCCGCCGAATACCAGGCGGAAGGTGCGCGGCTCCACCTCGCGCAGGCGCTGCACGCAGCGCAGCATCTCGTCGATCCAGGTGGCTGCCTTGAAGCCGAAGGTGATGGGCAGTGCATGCTTGCGGTTGGTACGGCCCACCGTTACCTGGCCTGCGCCGCGCGAGGCCAGGTCGCCCAGCGCTTCCAGTACCTGGGCCAGGCGCCGCAGCAGTAGCGCGTGCGCCTTGCGCAGCTGCAACAGCCGGCCCGTCATCATGACGTTCTGCGTGGTGGCGCCCCAGTGCACGTAGCCGCCCGCCTCGGGCCCGCACAGCCCGGCCAGCGCGTGGGTCAGCGACAGCACCGGTGCCATGGTAAGCGCGATGTCGGCCTTGAGCGCCGGCAGGTCGAAACCCGCCAGGCGGCACTGTGCGGCGATGCGCGCGGCGCAGTGCGCCGGTATCATGCCCAGCTCGCCCTGCGCCAGAGCCAGCGCCGCTTCGACGTCCAGCCACGATTGCCACAGGCTCTCGGACGTGAACAGCTCGTCGATGTTTTCCGGCAGATCGCGCACCCTCAAGCCTCCTGGCAGATAGTTCATGGCGCATCGTAACTTGCGCGACTGTTCCGAGGCTTAGAAAGAGATCAACAACTGTTCCGTTTTTTCGAATGGTGCTTGAAGACGGGCCGAAGACCTGGCGGCGGGGCTCGTGCGCGGTGCCGGATCGGCACTGCTTGATCTGCTATGATGCTGCTTCTTTTCGGGGCGTAGCGCAGCCTGGTAGCGCATCTGCTTTGGGAGCAGAGGGTCGCGAGTTCGAATCCCGCCGCCCCGACCAATAACATCAAGGGCTTGCAACGTAACCGTTGCAAGCCCTTGTTCCCTTCCGTAGCCTGAATTTCAGGCCACCCGCCGTTGCGGCAGATGCACATCCACCGCGATGTCGGAGAATGGCGCGTAGATCAGGCCATGTTCGTCTTTTTCTATGGCCATCCATTCCGTGAGGGCTGCCACATCGCCATGCACGTTCTTGTCGTCGCGACCCAGCAACTTCGCCAGGGCTGAAATCGACATGGGCCCTGCCTCGCGCAACGCGGCGATCAGCTCCCAGCGACGCGGGCCGGCGGTTTTTCGGCTTTGGCGCCACGCCGGCCGCGCGGCTTGCCCAGCCACAGATACAGGCCGCTGCCCAGCACCGCGATGGTGATCAGATCCAGCACGGCCCACAGGATCTTCAGCGGCATGCCGCCGTAGTCCCCGAAATGCAGCGGCTGCGAGATGAACAGCGCCTTTGCGTACAGCGGCATTTCGCGCATCGAGACCAGCCTTCCCGTGCCGCCGTCCACTAACGCCGGCGTCAGCAGCCTGCTGGTCACGGCGCTGTTGCCGATGAGGTAGACGCCGAAATGGTGTCGGCTGGCGAATGGGGTGCCCGGAAATGCCAAGGTTCGTACGCGCTTTCCGGGGGTGGCCGTGGCGATGGATGCGAGGACGGTGTCGACGGGCACCTGCGGCGCGTCCGGGGCCTGGGGAGGCGCCTTGGCCATTTGCGACAGCTCCGTCGCCTGCCAGACCATCTCGATGGGCATGGCCAATGTGTTGATGGCGCCCGTCAGCCCGACGATGGCCAGCCATACTGCGGTCACTATGCCGAGCAGGTTGTGCAGATCCAGCCAGTAGGCCCGGCGCGACCGCGCCGTCCTGACCGTGCCGAAGGACAGGTTGCGCATGAAAGGCGCATACAGCATCACGCCGCTGACGATGGCGATTACCAGCAGGGCGGCCATGGCGCCCAGGAACAGCATGCCTTTCATGCCGGCGAACAACTCGACGTGCAGTTTGGTAATGAGGTACATCAGGCCTTCGGTCGGCTGGGGCCGGTCATAGTAGAAGCCGTCGCGCAAATCGAAGAGCTGGTAGTAGGTGTCGTCGGGCGGCGAGTCGGCCCGCGGCGCCGTCGCCACCAGAACCATGGGTTCCGTATCGTCGAAATAGGCGTAGTTGACGCGTTCGCCGGGCCGCGCCCGAGTCGCCCGTTCGATGATTGTCGCGACCTTGGGGGCCGGGGCTCCCTCGTGCAAAGCGGGGCGCTGCGGCAGCGTCCAGTCGTTGATTTCGTGACTGAAGATCAGCGGCAGCCCCGTCACGCACAGCATCAGCATGAACAGCGTGCACACGATGCTGGCCCAGCGGTGAATCTGTTTCCACACCCGCAGCGTTCCGGATCGCATGGCGCGCTGCCTTAGAAGTCCATCTGCATGGACAGCCGCACCGTGCGCGGTTCGCCGATCGCCAGGCCGCCCCAACTGGTCACGGAAGACCAGTAGCGCCGGTCGGTGACGTTGCTGATCGAGGCACGGTAGACGACATGCTTGCCGAACAGCCGAGTGGCGTACTTGGCGCCGAGGTCGAGCCGGTTCCAGGCTGGCAGGCGCTGCGTGTTGGCCTGGTCGGCGTACTGTGGCCCCGAATGGACGAGACGGCCGCTGAGCGTCAAACCGGACAGGGCCGGCACGTCCCACTCCAAGCCCAGGACGGCCTGCAGGTGGGGAACGCCCGGCGCATCGTTGCCGACGATCGCGGCGCTGCCTTTGGTCAGCTCGGGGTCGATCAGCGTGATCCCGAAGTTGGTGCGCAGCCCGCGCGTGATCGCGCCGACCGCGTTCAGTTCCAGGCCCCGGTTGCGCTGTTCGGCGTTGGGGCGGTAGTAGCCATTGGCGTCCAGTTGGCCGCTGGGCTTGCTGATCTGGAAGGCCGCGGCAGAGGCCATCCAGCCCTGGCCCTCGTACTTCACGCCGACTTCGTACTGTTCGGACTTATAGGGCGCGAAGACCTCTCCCGCGTTGATCGCCGAGGTGGGAGCCGTGTCGCCGATGGCCAGGCCCTGGATGTAGTTGGCGTAGAGCGAGACGGGCTTGGCCACCTTGAACACAATGCCGGCCATGGGCGTTACCGCGCTCTCGTCGTAGACGGTGTGAGCCGAGGGCGATTCCGAGCGCACGTTCTGGTGGCGTACACCAGCCGTGAGCAGCACCCGGTCGTGCAGGAAGGACATGGTGTCGGTCAGCGCCACACCTTCGAGCGTGCTTCTGGAATAGGGCGCCGGCTCGGGGTTCGCGAGCGAGACGGCGGGCGTGTTTGCGGGCGAATAAAGATTGGAGTTGAAGGTCGTGGGCGAGAAGCTGAAGCCGACGTCGAAATGGTCGTGGTAGCGGTTGGCTGCCAGGGACCACGAGTGGTCGATGCTGCCCGTGGAAAAGGTGCCGCGCAGGCCGACTTCCGCCGTCTCTTTCTTCAGCTTGAAGCCGATGCGCGCAGGCTGGATCTGCACGTCGCCGGCTCCGGACGTGATGACGGGGTTGCCGTAGAAGCCCTCGAGATTTTCCTCCGAGACGCCGGCCGCCGCGTAGGCGGTCAATGCCGGGTTGAATTCGTATGAGCCGCGCAGTAAGACCGCCTGGTCGTGGATGCGCGAATATTCCCAGCTTTGATCCAGGTTGCGGCTGGGGTTCGGAGCCGCCGGCAGAGCCGCGCCGGCGGCCAGCGAAGGCTGGCGCACCGGTGCATCCACGTCGAAGCGTTGATCGATATAGTCCAGCGAGGCGCGCAGCTTGTCGCCGCGATAATCCAGCGCCACCGAACCGACGGGGCTCTTTGCCGACTGGTGGTCGCGCGCCGTGTCGCCTTGCTGGTATTGGCCGTTGACCCGTATGCCCCATGCGTGGTCTTCACCGAAGCGGCGGCCGACGTCGAAGAGCGCGCCGAACTGCGATTTCGACTCGTAGTCGAGGGTGAGCCGGGTAAGCGGCTTGTCGGCGGCCCGCTTGGGGACGATATTCAGGCTGCCGCCGATGCTGCCGTTGGGTGCGATGCCATTCAGAAGGGCCGTGGGCCCCTTGATGAGTTCGACGCGTTCCGCGTAGATGGCCGAGCTGGTGTAGTTGGGCGCGATGCCATAGAGGCCGTCGAACATCACGTCCCCGATATTGCCCTCGTTGATGGGAAAGCCACGGATCGAGAACGACTCGGAAACGCCGTTGGCCTGCCCGGTGGTACGAACCGAGGAGTCGTTGGTCAGAACTTCGCCGATCGTACGGGCCTGGGCATCATTGATCATCGACTCGGTGTAGCTGACGACGCTGAAAGGCGCGTCCATGATGTCGGTATTGCCCAGGGCGCCCAGACTGGCGGATCGGGCCAACTGGCCGGCCGAATAGGTGTCGCCGTCGTGCCGCCCCTTCACGCGTATCTCCGGTAAGGTCACTGCTCCTTGAGGCTGCAGCGCTTTGCGCAGCGATACATTTCTGCCATTGCGCGTGAACTCTATGCCGGTGCCTGCGAGCATCTGTCGCAGCGCCTGGTCGGCGGTCACGTTGCCTGCGACAGCCGGCGCGTCCAGCCCCGCCACGATGCCCGGGGCATAGGCCAGCTCCAATGAATATTTGTTGGCGAGCTGCACCAGCGCGTTGGCCAGGGGCTGCGCGGCAATACTGATCTGCATGGGGGTTTCTTGCGCACGGGCCGGACGGGGTGCCAGGCCAAAGATCAGCAGCAGCGACATCGCCGCCGCGCTCAACCCATGCGAGATCGGGGGGGAGGGGGGCAGCGCGCTGCGGCGTGCCGGCTTGCAGGTAGTACGACGATCCACGGGACGGTTTTCCAAATAGTTCATCAAGGCGCCAATGCGCCGCCCTAATCCGAAGGTTTTGCGTAGGGCGCCCTGCCTGGAAAGTCTCCTTGCAAAAACTGCCCTCTCATAGAACAGACACCGCAGCTGTCCGGATCCCTGATGAAATTTCCTATCTAAATTGAAACAAGATGTATTTTCATTTAGGAAAAAGGCGGAGAGACGATGCCAAGCCCGGGGTGTATGCCGGACGCGTCCACGTCCGGCGATGGCGGGCAGCTATCTAGCGGCGGGTGATGACCGGGGTTCCGTCCGGCCGGCGCAGGACGCGTACGGGCGCAATGGCCGGCAGCAGGTCGAGGAAGGGTTGGGTGTCGTCGGTACTGAATACGCCGGCAATACGTTCCCGGCCGACCGAGGCGTCGCTCAATTGGATGGTCTGTGGCGCGTAGCGGTTGATCTCGGCCACGGCCTGCGATAGCGGCGTGTCGCGGAAGACTACTCGCCCCTGCCGCCAGGCCAGTAGCGCGCCGGCGTCGGCGCGGCGCACCGGGGCAAGCCCTTGCGAATTCGCCTGGACAGTCTGTCCGGCTGTCAGGCGCACCGTATCACGGTTCCACCACGGGCCGTGCCTGACCTCGACGGAGCCGGATTCGACCGTCACCCGCACCAGTCCGACATCGCGCCGCACGCCGAAGCGGGTTCCCGTGACCCGCACCACCGTGTCCGCGGCGTGCACGTAAAAGGGGCGGTCGGCATCGTGGGCGACGGCGAAAGCCGCTTCGCCCGCGGCCAGTTCGATCACGCGCCGGCCCGCGTAGTAATGAACCGCCAGCGACGTGCCGCTGTTCAGGTCGACGGTGGATCCATCCGGCAGCGTGACCTGGCGGCGCCTGCCGTGTTCCGTAGAGAATTGCTGTGTATAGCTGGGCGAGCCGGGGCCGGGCAGCATGATCGCCGCCGCCACTGCGGCGGCACAGGCCGTGCCCAGGCCCAGGGCCAGCCGGCGGCGCGAAAAGGCGGGGGCGTCCGCTTTGCCCGGCTCGTTCGCCAGCGCGCGCAGCCGTTCGGGCGGAATCAGGCGTGCGGCGTTCCAGATGCCCAGTGCCCGCCGGTATTCCCGCTCATGTTCGGGATGAGCACGGCGCCAGTCGTCGAAGCGGCGGCGGTCGGCTTCGTCCATGCGGCCCGACCGCTCGCGTGCGAACCAATAGGCGGCCGCATCGCGGGGGTCTGTCAGCGTATCCGGATCAATGGGAGCGGTCATCGGGCGATCGCCGGGATGGGCCGGCATTCATTTGTTGCAGGAGCTGGCCTGTGCGCGGCCGCCCGGCTGTACGGGCCGGATTCGTAGCCTTTCATCATAAAGACACCGCAGCAGACTGGATTCCTGATCATTTGGGGCAGAAGATTTGTAACTGTTCGCGAATTTCCCGAGTGGCATCCATGATGTAGCGTTCGACCGTATTAATTGCGACGCCCATTTTTTGGGCAATTTCGGCCTGGGTATATCCTTCGAGGCGATGGTAGATATAGGCCTGGCGCTTCTTCAGCGGCAGGCGTTCCAGGGCGCGCTCCAGCGCCTGCGCCAGCTCGCGCGCGCGTGCCGGCGCTTCGGGGTCGGCCTGGGGGTGGTCATCGTCGGCCAGGTCTTCCAGGCAGAGCATTTCGCGGCGGGTCTGCCGCCGCACTTCATTGAGGAGCCGGTTGTGCGATGCCCGGTACAGGTAGGCCTTCTGGTCGAGCACCGCCGTCTGATCCCGGCCCAGCATGTTGGCGACGACGTCGTGTGCGGCATCTTCGGCGTCATGGCGCGAGGAATGGCCCTTGGCCCAAGTACCGATCAGCTCGCGGTAATAGGCGAGCCAGCCGTGTTCGGAAGGGCGGGGGCGGGACATGGCGACGGGAAGTGCGGCGAAAAAATGGAAAGCGGAAAATTATTCGAGTGGCCGATTTGATATTGATAAGCGGCCGTCAATATTAACAATAATTCTCATTTCCATGACATTGTGGTGTCGCGGGTGAAGCCGCGGAACGGCCGAGACGGACGAGGCCGACATCGGGCGGCACTGCGAAGGCCGCAGTCTGGATGAGAAGGGCCTGCTGCGTACCGGTGGCGGGCGATGCCGCGCGGCCGACTCGTTCACTGCAGCTATTGCCAGGCCTTGTTCGTTATTTTCTACGGCCAGCCCATGGAGGCGTCTTGACGCCACGGCGCCATTGGGCGCCGCGGCATCGACGTGAAGAAGGCCGCTACTTCAGCTCCAGCCCCAGTTTCTTGCCCAGTTGCAGGTAGAAGGCGTACTGGTCGGCGACGTACTTGTGGGTTTCTTTGGCTGGCAGCACGTGGGGTACCGAGCCCAGGCGCTCTTCGCCCTGGATCCAGCCTTTGTCCTTGCTCAGCTCGGCCAGGGTCTGCTCCCATTTCTTCTGTACCTGCTTGGACAGCCCGGGAGGGCCATAGAGCGCGCTCCAGCCATTGACCGACTCGAGCTGCGGGTAATGCACTTCGCGGGCCGTGGGGATGTCCGGCAGGTCGCGCAGGCGCTGCGGCGAGGTGGTCACCAGGGCGCGCACCTGCTTGCCTTTTATCGCGCCGATCAGCGACGTGAGGTTGGCGCAACTGAAGTCGACCTGGCCCGCTATGACCGCGGTGGTGGCGTCGCCGCCGCCTTTGTAGGGGATCTGCGTGGCGGCGTCTTTGGACAGGCCGGCCGCCGAGAGCAGCGTTTGCGCCGCCAGGTTAAGCACCGTGGCCGGCCCCGAGGTGCTGTAGTTCAGCTTGCCGGGGTGGGCCTTGATGGCGGCCATCAGGTCGGACAGCTTGTGATAGGGGGATTTGGCGTTGACCACGCAGGCCATGGGGTTGAGTTCCAGCAGGCCCAGGAAGGTGAAGTCGTTCCAGCGGTAGGTGAGGCTTTTTTGCAGGGCCGGCAGCACCGCCTGCGATCCGACGCGCGCCAGCAGCAGCGTGTAGCCGTCGGGCGCGGCGTCATGGGCAAACTGCGATCCGATGGCGCCGTTGGCACCCGCCTTGTTCAGCGGCACCATGGTTGCGCCCAGGTACTTGGACACGTGCGCGGTTAGGTTGCGCGCCGCCAGGTCGGAGTCGCCGCCCGGGCTGAAGGGGATGACGATGGTGATGGGGTGCGAGGGGTATTGATCCGCGGCCTTTGCGGTGCCGGCGAGCGCGAATGCCAGGGTAGCGATCGTGCCGAGTGCGGCGATGCGTGTGCGTTGATGCATGAAAACCTCCTTTGGTTTTAGAAGCGACAAAGGCGCCGCGGTAGGCGACGCCGGTTTTACTTCTTGGTATCCAGCCTAATTATGGGGCCATGCTCAATTGGCCTTTAGTTTACGGTCGTGGACGACCTTGCTCCACATTACCGATTCGGTTTTGATCAATTGTGTCAGTTGTTGCGGACTGGTCGGCGCGGGTGTGCTGCCCTGGGCCTCGAGGTTGCGTACGGTATCGGGATTGGCCAGTGCCTTGGCGACGTCGCGCTGGATGGCCTGCACCAGTGCCGGCGGCGTCTTGGCCGGCGCCAGCAGGCCGAACCAGCCATGCACCTGGATTTGCGGGTAGCCCGCTTCGGCAACGGTCGGCACATCGGGCAGCATCTTGGCGCGGTGTTCGCCGGTGACCGCCAGGGCGCGGATCCGGCCGCTGGCCACCAGCGGCGCCAGGGCGGCGATATTGCCCACCACGAAGTCGATATGCCCGGCCATGAGGTCGGCGTAGGCCGCGGCTTCGCCCTTGTAGGGCACGTGCATGACGTTCAGATTGGCCGCCGCGGCCAGCTTCTCGGCGGCCATGTGCACCTGGCTGCCGACGCCGGCCGAGCCGAAATTGACCTTGCCCGGGTGTTGTTTGGCGTAATCGATCAACTGCTGCAGCGTCTTGACGGGCAGGCTGGGACGCACCGCCACCACCATGGGCCCCGTGGCGACATTGCTGATGGGGGCAAAGTCGGACAGCTTGTAGGGCATGTGCGTATAAATATACGGGTTGACGGTGAACATCGAGCCCGAAGCCAGCAGCAGCGTGTAGCCGTCGGGGTCGGCGCGCGCCACGTACTCGGCGCCTATCATGCCGGCGGCGCCCGGCTTGTTGACGACCACCACGCTTTGCTTCCAGATGGCGCCCAGGCGCATGGCGAGGGCGCGTCCGATATTGTCCGTGGCACCGCCGGCCACGAATGGCACCACCATATATACGGGGTGGTCGGGCCAGTTGGCCGCCGGCGCGGAGGCGCCGGCCGTACAGGCGGCCAGTGCCACTGCGGCACAGGCGAGCGGGCGCGTGCCGGCCCGGGGCCTGTGGCCGCCGGGCGGATGGCGGCGCTTGAGCAGGGTGGAGAAAAAAGAGGTGACGGCTTGTGCTGCTTTGGACATGCATGTCTCCGTTGCGTGATGTCTTGGGTCTTGGCGCCGCTCCGGTGCGGCTGCGGCTGCGTCCGGCAGGAACTTTTTTTCAGAATATCGGCGATCGGAGCTAAAGGTAAAGCGAGTATTTTTCGCCTTGAGCACAAGAAACTCTTTATGGCAGTGTGGTTTTGCCGTGTGGCTTTGATTTCATGCGCACGACTGATGCGGCGGTGCGCGGCCGGTGGCTGTGGCGGTTTTATATAATCAAAAAAACTGTAGCAAAAAAAACTTGCTTCAAATAAAAACCATAAATATACTGATTTTATGTCGCCCACAGGGGTATTCATGGCGCAACGCCAAGCGCCGCCTTACGGAGTCCACCACGCATGCCAGCTCGTTCCGGAGCCTCTCTCGTCACCGACGCCCTAGTGCGTGCGGGCGTCAAAACGATCTTCAGCCTGTCGGGCAACCAGATCATGCCGATCTACAACGCCTGTATCGACGCCGGTATCCGCATCGTGCATGTACGCCACGAGGCGGCGGCGGTGCACATGGCCGATGCTTGGGCGCAATTGACCGGCGGCCCTGGCGTTGCCCTGCTGACGGCCGCGCCGGGCCTTACCAATGGCCTGTCGCCGCTGTTCTCGGCGCGCAGCGCCGAAAGCCCGGTACTGCTGCTGTCCGGCGATTCCCCCTTGGCAGCCGACGGCACGGGCGCATTCCAGGAACTGGCGCAGACGCAGATCACTGCGCCGCTGGTCAAGGCGGCGCTGCGGCCGCGCCTGGCGGCCGAGCTGGACAAGGACGTCAGCGCCGCGATCACGGTGGCCCTCTCGGGCCGTCCCGGCCCCGTGCACGTGGCCCTGCCGTTCGATCTGCTGCAAGAACAAGTGCCGGCCGAGCACGTCGTGGCCGCCGACAAGCCGCTACGCCGCCGGGTCGAGCCGGCGCAGGCCGATGTCGACGCCATCGCGGCGCGGCTGGCGCAGGCCAGCCGTCCGTTGATCCTGGTCGGCCCCATGCTCAACGAGACCCGCGCCGGACAGCGTCTGGATGCGGCCCGCCAGGCTCTCTGTGCTCCCGTCGTCTCCATGGAAAGCCCGCGCGGCCTGCGCGACCCGGCCCTGGGAGGTTTTGCCGCCGCTCTGGCGCGCGCCGATCTGGTGCTGCTGCTGGGCAAGTCCCTGGATTTCACCCTGGGCTTCGGCCGCACACCGGCCTGGAACCCTGATGCGCAGGCGATCGTCGTCGACCCCGAGGCCCATTTGGTCGAGCGCGCCCGGAACTTGCTGGGCGGACGCCTGCAGCGGGCCGTGGTTGCGGACGCCGATGCGGCCCTGGACGCGCTATGCCAGGCGACGCGCCCGGCAGGCCGGAGCGCGTGGCTGGACGAAGTGTCGGCCGCCCTGGCTTTGCGCGAATTGAAGGCCGGCAGTGTCCAGGCCGGCGCGCCGGACGGCGCGGCAACGGCGCCCGCCTTGCCGACCGAGATATGCGCCGCCGTGCAGCAGGTGCTGGACGCGGCCCAAGACCCGATTCTGGTTTGCGACGGCGGCGAATTCGGCCAATGGGCGCAGGGCTTCTGCCACGCGCCCACCCGGGTCATCAACGGTGTTTCGGGCGCCATCGGCGGCGGCCTGTGCTATGCCATCGCCGCCAGCATCGCCCGCCCCGAGGCCACGGTGGTGGCGCTGATGGGCGACGGCACGGTGGGCTTCCATTTGGCGGAATTCGAGACTGCCGTGCGGGCCGGGGCGCGCTTCCTGGCGGTGGTGGGCAATGATTCACGCTGGAACGCCGAGCACGTCATACAGATGCGCGAATACGGGCCGCAACGGCTGATCGGCTGCACTCTCAGCCCGTCGGTGCGCTACGACCTGGCGGCGGCCGGCCTGGGGGCGCACGCCGCCCATGTGAGCACGCCGGCGCAGTTGCCGCAGGCTTTGGCCGAGGCGCAGTCGGCCGGTCTGGCCGCCTGCGTCAATGTCGAGATGAACGGCCAGGCGGCGCCGGTGTATGCGATGCAGGGCGCCACGCCCAGCGGGCCGCACTAGCTTGCACATTGCAGGGGCGGCCACAGGCCGGGCCATGGATAGGTTTCCAATCTGAGAGGATGAAATGAAGACACAGGAGTTCGCGCCCCCGTCGGGGCAGGAGCCCGCCGAGCCGGGCAGGGCCTTGAAGGTCAGGGTGTGGCGCGGCGCCGACGAGGGAGGTTTCGCCACCTACGAGGTGCCCTGGCGCGACAACCAGACCGTGCTCGACGTGGTCACGGAAATCCAGCGCCGCATCGAGCCGGATCTGGCCTACCGTTTTTCCTGTCGCGTCGGAGTCTGCGGCACCTGCGCCATGACGGTCAACGGCAAGCCGCGCTGGACTTGCCGCACCCACGTCAGCCGTGTAGAGCGCGACGGCGTGATCCAGCTCGAGCCGCTGCGCAATATGCCACGCATCAAAGACCTGGTGGTCGACATGACCGAGTTCTTCGACAAATGGCTGAAGGCGGGCGGCCGCTTCGTCGGCAAGACCACGCGCAAAGAGCGCCCGGTGGCCGTCGATCCGGCCAGCAAAGAACGCAAGCTGGCCGATGCCGCCATCGAGTGCATCAATTGCGGCATCTGTTATGCCGCCTGCGATGTCGTGGAATGGAACAAAGACTATCTGGGCCCCGCCGCGCTGAACCGCGCCTGGAGCCTGGTCAACGACGTGCGGCATGCGGACATTCGCGGCGTGCTCAAGCAGGCCACTGCCGACGGCGGCTGCAACTCCTGTCATACGCAGGGCAGCTGCATGACGCACTGCCCGGTGGGCCTGAGCCCCACCGGCAGCATCGCCGGCCTGAAGAAGCGCTCGCTGCTGGAATTGTTCCGGAGGGACTGACGCCATGGAAAACAAGCTGTTTCTCCTGCAGCGCCTGACGGCGATGTTCATGGGCCCTTTCCTCCTGATCCACCTGGGCGTGATTCTTTATGCGGTGCGCGGCGGCCTGACCGCCGGAGAAATCCTCGGCCGCACCCAGGGCAACTGGTTCTGGCTGGCCTTTTACGGTTTGTTCGTGCTGGCGGTTTCCGTGCATGCGCCGATCGGGCTACGCAACATTCTTATTGAATGGGCGCGCCTGCCGCGCGGCCTGGCGGGCGTGCTGTGCACCCTGTTCGGCATAGTGCTGCTGGTGCTGGGCTTGCGCGCGGTGATTGCCGTCGGGGGGTGGCTGGCATGAAATCCGTCCACAATCACAAGGCCTATTGGGCCTTCATCGGGCACCGTGTGTCGGGTCTGTTGCTGGCGATTTTCCTGCCGTTCCATTTCCTGGCGCTGGGGCTGGCGCTGGAAGGCGCGGCGCCCCTGGACAGTTTCCTGGCACTCACCGACACGCCTGTGGTCAAGGTCGCCGAGTGGGGCCTGGTGCTGCTGCTGACGCTGCACCTGGCCTTCGGCCTGCGGCTACTGGTGCTGGAATTCCTGCCGTGGCGCGCGCCTCGCGATGCGCGGCTCAACTGGGTGGGTTGGGGCGCCGGCGCGGCCATTGTGGTGGGCGCGGCGTTCCTGATAGGGGTATTTTGAACATGCAAATCGAACGCACTAAAACAGATATTCTGGTGCTGGGTTCCGGCGGCGCCGGCCTGTTCGCCGCGCTGCACGCGCTGCAGGCCGACCCGACCCTGGAAGTCACGGTCGCCGTCAAGGGCCTGATGGGCAAGAGCGGCTGCACGCGCATGGTGCAGGGCGGCTACAACGTTGCCTTGTCCAAGGGCGATTCCATAGAACGCCACTTCATGGACACCATCGTCGGCGGCAAGTGGCTGCCGCGCCAGGATCTGGCCTGGCGCCTGGTGGTGGGGGCCGTCGAGCGCGTCTGCGAACTGGAAAACGAGATCGGCTGCTTCTTCGACCGCAATCCCGACGGCACGCTGCACCAGAAGGCCTTCGCCGGCCAGAGCTTCGACCGCACGGTGCACAAGTCCGACCTGACCGGCATCGAGATCATCAACCGGCTCATGGAACAGGTGCGCGGCGCCGGTGTGCGGCGCATGGAAGAGCACCGCGCCATCGAGCTGGTGCCGGCGCGCGACGGCTCGGGCATTTCCGGCGTGCTGTTCATCGACATGCGCAGCGGCGGCTATCGCTTCGTGCAGGCCAAGGCCGTGCTGCTGGCCACCGGCGCCGGCCCGACCATGTACCTGTACCACACGCCTTCGGGCGAGAAGACCTGCGACGGCCTGGCCATGGCGCTGCGCTATGGGCTGCAGCTGCGCGACATGGAGATGGTGCAGTTCCATCCCACCGGCCTGCTGGGCGGCCCCGACACCCGCATGACGGGCACCGTGCTGGAAGAGGGCCTGCGCGGCGCCGGCGGCTACCTGCTCAACGGCAACCATGAACGCTTCATGTCGAACTACGATGCCGCGCGCGCCGAGCGCTCCACGCGCGACGTGGTCAGCCGCGGCATCTATGCGGAAATGCGTGCCGGGCGCACCAGCCCCATGGGCGGCGTGTACATACAGATGAGCCATTTGGGCCCGAAGAAAGTCGCCAAGACTTTCCCCGGCATGGTGCAGCGCTGCGCCGATTGCGGCTTCGACCTGGCCGGCGGCCTGGTCGAGGTGGTGCCTACCGCCCATTACCTGATGGGGGGCGTGGAATTCAATGTTGATTGCACCACGGCCTCGCCGGGCCTGTTCGCGGCGGGCGAAGACTGCGGCGGCGTGCATGGCGCCAACCGCCTGGGCGGCAATGGCGTGGCCAATTCCACCGTGTTCGGCGGCATCGCCGGCGATTCCATGGCGGCCTACGTGCGCAAGGGCGCACCCTTGCGCGACCCCGATGAAAGCGTCATCGAGGCCGGCGTTGCGCGCGCCGAATTCCCGTTCTCCAGGCCCGCGGGCACCAGCCTGCCGGTGCGCGAGGCCCTGTCGCGCACCATGTGGGATCAGGTCGGCGTGATGCGCACCGGCGCCAGCATCGAGGCCGGCATGGCGGAAGTGGCCCAGCATCACGACGCGCTGCGCCAGGTGGGTGTGCAAGACGGCGCGCGCCATTTCAACCTCAGCTGGCACGACTGGCTGAATCTGGAAAGCCTGGTGACGATCTCCCGGGTCATTGCCACGGCGGCGCAGGCGCGCGAGAACAGCCGGGGCGCGCATTATCGTGAAGATTTCCCCGAGCCTGGCGATCTGGACAGCAGTTGCTATACGCGGGTCACGCAGCAAGGTACCGGCTTGAACCTGGAAATGGTGCCGGTGGCTTTCGATATCGTCAAACCGGGCGAGTCGCTGATCGACGACGAGGCCGGTGCACCGCCGCCGGCGCAGCCGGCTACGGCGGCCTGACGGACGCAGTACTTATCAGGAGAAGGCTTATGGCCATAGACATAGACACTATCGAGGCGGCGGCATACGAGATCATGTCGCGCGCCGCTATCGATATTCCCGAAGACTACAAAGACGGCATCAGCAAGATGGGCCGTACCGAGCAGGGCAAGCTGGCCTGCTTCGTGCTGCACACCATGATGGACAATTGGGATGCCGCCAGCAAAGACCGGCGGCCCATGTGCGCCGATACCGGCGTGCCGCGCTATTACGTCAAGGTGGGCAACGACGCGGCGGTGCAGACCGGTTTCGTCGGGGTGGAACGAGCGCTGCGCTCGGCCACCGCGCGCGCCACGCACGATGTGCCGCTGCGGCCCAACCGCGTGCATCCCTTGTGGCGCAACGAGTACAACAACAATGTCGGCATCAACGCGCCGGAAATCGAATGGTCATTCGAGCCCGACGTCGACTGGATCGACATCACCACCGTGCACAAGGGCGGCCTGTTCGGCACCGATTACCGCATGCTGTTTCCGGGCGACGGCCTGGACGGCATCAAGCGCTTCGTGCTGGACGGCCTGATCGCCTTCGGCAAGCGCGGCCTGGCCTGTCAGCCGGCCATCGTCGGCATCGGCGTGGGCGGCTCGAAAGACACCTGCATGCAGCTGGGCAAGCAGGCCGCCTGCCTGCGCGTGGTCGGCGATCGCAATCCCGACCCGCGCATCGCCGAGCTCGAGATGGAAATCAAGCAAATGGGCAATTCCATAGGTATGGGCGCCATGGGTTTCGTGGGATCGTCCATGGTGGTCGACTGCCATATCGAAGTCGGCTTCACACACACCGGAGGCATGCCGGTCAGCATGCATACCTTCTGCCTGTCGTCGCGCCGGGCCACCGCCCGCATCCACGCCGACGGCAGAATCGAATACCGTGGTGACCCTCAGTGGTTCACCCCATACATGCGCAGGGAGACAGTCGAATGGCCGACCGAAACGACAGTGACGATCTGAAAATTTTCCGCCTGGATCTGCCGGCGCGCGATGAAGACATCAAGCGCCTGGAGATCGGCTCCATCGTCTACATGACAGGCACCGTGTATACGGCGCGCGAGGGCGTCTACAACAAGATACTCGGCGAAGGCATTGCGCCGCCCTGCGATCTTAAAGCCGTCAGCAATGTCAACTTCCATTGCTCGCCGGCGGCAGCGCCCGACGGCAAGGGTGGCTACAACGTCGGGGCGGTCACCGCCACGGCCAGCTTCCGGTTCTCGAAATGGATGGATCGCTGGCTCGACATGACCGGCACCCGCATCGTCATCGGCAAGGGCGGCATGCCGCACGAAGACTATGCGCGCGTCATGGTGCCGCATGGCGCGGTCTACCTGACCACCGTGGGCTACGGCACCGGGGCGCTGCTGGGCCGCGGCATCGTCGGCGTGCGCGACGTGTTCTGGCTGGACGAGCTGGGCATTGCCCAGGCCATGTGGATATTCGACGTCAAGGACTTCGGGCCTTTCATTGTCGAAAGCGATGCCGCCGGCAATTCCTTGTTCCAGAAGCATGGCGAGGAAATCAATGCCGGCATCGACAAGCTGTATGCCGGCCTGAAGCCGCCCGCGCTGCATCGCTATGGCGAAACGGACGATCGCAAGAAAGAAGTGATGTAGCGATAGTGATGTAAAAGCGCCGGGCCGCGCTTGCGTCCCGTCCGCCGCGGCCCGCATACGGTTGCGGCGGGCAGGGCGGGGCTGCGTGCCGGGCGCTGCGGGTATGCCGCCAGCGGCGCGCCCGGCCCGATCAACTTGAACGCAGGGGCCCGCGGCCCCGCAAAACGAGAGGAACCCATGGGGATCATCGATTTCCGCCTGCGTCCGCCGCTGCGCGGATTTCTCGACACACTGATGTACAACGCCGGCGAGCGGCGCGACGGCTTCACGCGCACCGTCGGCTTCGAGCCCTCGCCGGCCGCCCAGCAGCAGTCCATGGACATGCTGCTGGCCGAGATGGATCGCGCCGACATCGAATACGGCGTGGTGGTGGGCCGGCGCGCCGGCATGCTGGGCAGTGTCTCGAACGAAGACGTGCTGCACATCATGCAGACCTATGGCCCGCGCTTCATCGGCGCCGCGTCCATCGACCCCACCTCGCGGCGCCAGGCCTGCGCCACCATAGACGAAGCCCTGCAACAAGGCTTCAAGCTGATCAATATCGAGCCGGGGGCGTATCCCGTGCCCATGTATGCGGACGACCGCCGCCTGTATCCCATTTACGCCCATTGCGAAGACCGCCAGGTGCCGGTCATTATGATGGTCGGGGGCACGGCGGGGCCCGACCTGGGCTATTCCGACCCGATACGCACCGACCGCGTGCTGGCCGATTTCCCGTCGCTGAAGGTAGTGGTCGCGCATGGCGGCTGGCCCTGGGTCGACCAGATCCTGCACGTGGCCTTCCGCCGGACGAACCTGTACCTGTCGCCCGACATGTACTTCTCGCGCATGCCGGGTTGGGAAGAATACGTCAAGGCGGCCGACGGCTTTCTGGCCGACCGCATGCTGTACGCCAGCTCTTTTCCGTTCTGCCCGGTGCAGGGCTACAAAGAATGGTTCGAGCAACTGCCCCTGAAGCCCGAGAACCGCGCCAAGGTAATGGGGGACAATGCCCGCAAGCTGCTCGGCCTGTAAGGGCGGCCGGCCGGCGCACCCGGCGCCGCCGGCGGGCATATTTTCAGGATATCCATGGACGTCAAGACGCTATACACACTGGTCGCGGTCGCCGACCGCGGCAGCTTCGCCGAAGCCGGCAAGGTCATCGGCTTGTCGCTGTCCGCGGTCAGCATGCAGATGCGTGCGCTCGAAGAAGAGCTGGGTACGGTGTTGTTCGACCGCACCCGCCGTCCGCCCGTGCTTACCGCCAGCGGGCTGCGCCTGATCGACCGGGCGCGTGACCTGATCGAGCATTGGGAAAGCCTGAGCGACAGCCTGAAGCGCGACGCCGCAGGCGGCGTGCTGAAGCTGGGCGCCGTGCATACGTCCATTTCGGGTTGGCTGCCCCTGGCGCTGCGTCGCCTGCAGCAGCGCGGGCAGGGCATCGAGATCCGTCTGACCAGCGGCCTTACCCACGAGCTCGAGATGGAGGTCTATCATGGCCAGCTCGACGTGGCCCTGGTCACCGAGCCGGAGGTCAGTCGCGGCAGCCTGCAGTTCCACGAATTTTTCGAAGAGGCCATGGTCGTGATCGCCCACAAGAGCGCAACCGGCGATACCGATCAGGAGCTGCTCGAGCACAACCCTTATGTGCGCTTCAACCGCATGGCGCGCGTCGGCCGCATTGTCGGCGCCGAAATAGAAAAGCGCGGGCTCGAGGTGCAGTCGACCATGGAAATCGACTCGGTCGAAGGCGTGGTTGCCATGGTGGCCAATGGCCTGGGCGTGTCGGTGGTGCCGAACCGCGGCGTGGCCAACGAGTTCCCCGCTACGATCCGTGTGCTGCCCTTCGGCGACCCGCCCATCATGCGGCGCCTGGGGCTGCTGATGCCGCGCGACAACCCGCGCTCGCATCTGTCCCATGCCTTGCTGGACGCCTTGCGGGAGGTTTCGGCGCCGCCGGAAAAGAAATACGCCAAGGCCGGCTGAGAGCCGGCGTTTCAGGATCCCGCCGCTCTTCGGCGGGCCTACTCACCCTAACGAGGATGGCAGTTGCGGCCACCCCCGAGGATGAAAGAGGCTTCTTTCACATTAAAACGGATGCCGCACTGGCGGGCAAACGGGCGCCGGGCTCTGCATGCCCGGAGCGCAGCCGCTTTCGGAAACCTGGTTGAAGTACAGCTTGATCGCGTCCGTGAATGCGGTGCGGCTGTGACTGGCGCGTTCCAGCAGGCCTATGTGGCGCTCGATGTCTGTGGTGGGCAGGGGGATGACCTGCAATTCGCGATCTTCCTGCCAGGCCACGTTCGCCAGCTGGGGCACGATGGATATGCCGAAGCCGTGCCGGACGAGTTCGATAATGGCTTCGACGGAATTCAGCTCCATGCTGTCGCGCACCTGTATGCCCAGGCGCTCCAGCACGTCTTGTATCAAGTTGCCCGTCCAGGTGTTGCGGTCGAAACGCATGAATGGCGCGTCGGCCAGAATATCCATGGCTTGCGACGAGGGCAGCGCGAAGTGCGGCCGGCGCGGCACGATGAGTATCATCGGCTCGCTGTAGAGCGGCGTCCATAGCAGGTTGGCCGACAGGGGAAACGGCGACTGGGTGACGATGGCGGCGTCCAGTTCGCCCTGTTCGACGCGCAGCGTGAAGTCGCTGGACAGGCCCGCAAACAGGCGTACGTCCAGCTTGGCGTGGCGCTGGCGTACAGTCCAGAGCGCATCGGCGAAGGCTCCCATCAGCACCGAAACCAGCGCCCCGATGATGATGGTGCCCGACATGCTGTCCAGGCTGGTCTGTGCCGCCAGCGACTCGAAGTGGCGCACGATGTCTTCGATTTCCGGCACCAGCGCGCGGCCTGAAGAATTGAGGATGACGGCGCGGGCGCTGCGATCGAAAAGCTGGCAGTTCAGGGCGTCTTCCAGGGCACGGATCTGCAGTCCGACCGCCGCCGGGGTCAGCCCGATCTGCTTGCCCGCCGCGGCGAAGGTGCCGTGGCGCGCTACGGCGAGAAAGGTCTTCAGGGTGCGGATGGACGACATGAGCGTGCAACGGTAGGAAGAAGGATGGGCGCCGTGGCCCTGGGCATCTCGGGTATTTGCGTAGTGCAGGGCAATGTAAAAATTTTTCTTGGCATTCGCCCGATCAGCATGAGTTTGACTTTATCATGTGCAGGGGAATAAATGTGCCTTCGTAGTCGTGCGTTACAGGTTCGGCGCGCCCGCCTGACCGCCTGTTCGTGCTGCGTTTCCGCTTCTGGTTTCGACTTCCCTGGCGCCGGCAGTGTCTGCGGCGCCGCCTTCATGGAGCTTGCCGAATCATGAGTGAGCCTGTATTGATCTCAGGCGCGGGCCCGGTGGGCCTGACCATGGCCCTGGCCTTGAAGCAGCTCGGCGTGCCGGTGCGCATCATCGACAAGTCGGCTGCCCGCACCGACAAGTCGAAGGCGTTGGTACTTTGGCCGCGCACCCTTGAAATGCTCGATATACGGGGCTGCGCCCAGCCTTTCATCGATGCCGGCATGAAAGCCGCGGGCGCGCGCCTGTTTGCCCGGCGCAAGCTGCTGGCGCAGGTGCACCTCGACATCGCGCACAGCGTCCATGCCTATGCCTTGATGCTTCCGCAAAGCGACACCGAGCGCTTGCTGGAAGAACTGCTCGACCGGCTAGGCGTAGGCGTACAGCGGCGCGTCGAGCTGACCACGTTCAGTGATGGCGGCGATGCCGTCGCCGCAGTGCTGCGTCATGCCGACGGGCACGAGGAAACCGTCGACACCGGCTACCTCATTGCCTGCGACGGCGCGCACAGCACTGTACGCCACGGCCTGGCCATGGAATTCGAGGGCGACACGCTGCCCTCGGAATGGGTGCTGGCCGATGTGCTGGTCGACGGCGACATCGCCCATGACAAGCTTTCCATCTGCTGGACGCCGGACGGCGTGCTGGTGCTGATACCCATACGCGGCAATCGTTTCCGCGTGATCGCCGACGTGCCGGCCTCTTCGGGGCCGCAGGCGCAGGCTCCAGCTATGGAAGAGATCCAGGCCTTGCTCGATCGCCGGGCTCCGGCCAGCCTGCGTGCCCATGACCAGATATGGCTCAGCCGCTTCCGCATCAACGAGCGCAAGGTCAAGGATTACCGCCGCGGCCGCGTTTTCCTGTGCGGCGATGCCGCCCATGTGCACAGTCCGGCGGGCGGACAGGGCATGAACACCGGCATGCAGGATGCCTTCAACCTGGCCTGGAAGCTGGCCATGGTCTGGCATGGGCATGCCACGCCCGCACTGCTCGACAGTTATTCGCCCGAGCGCAGCGCCATCGGCGACCAGGTGCTGCGCAATGCCGGCGCCATGACGAAGGTCGCGATCTTGCGCAACCCGCTGCTGCAGCAGATCCGCAATTTCTCCATAGAGGCCCTGAGCCGTCTGCCAGCGGTACAGCAGCGCATCGTGGATCAGCTGACCGAAATGGATCTGCACTATCCGCACAGCCCCTTGACCTATGCGATGCCTGGGGCAGCCCGCCACCCCGCGCCAGGCGAGCGCGCGCCCGACCTGCCGCTGGCGTCCGTAACGCAAGGCGCGGCGCGGCTGTACGAACTGCTTGCCACGGGAAAGTTCGTGGTGCTGTCGGTGGGCACCGCGGAACTTGCCCTGCTGGAAGGCTTGGGCGCCCTGGCCATCGCGGCCAGGGCCAGTGTTGCCAACGCCGGCACTGCCGGCTCCGGTACCGGCGCGGCGGCCGGCTACCAGGCCGGGCATATCTACCTGATCCGGCCCGATGCCTACGTGGCGGGCAGCGCGCCCGCGGGCGACGTGTCGGCAATCATTGCCGTGCTGCAGCGGCTACGCAGTGACGCGTAAGCCGTAACGAATACGGGCGGGAATCAGGGCAGGAATCAGGCGCGGGCATGGTGCGTGGGTGTTGCGTGCAGGCCCGGCGCGCAGGCATGGCGCGCAGGCATGGCGCATGGTGCCGTGACCTGGTGGGCAGCAGCCCGAGCCCCTCGCGGCATGGGCAAGAGTGCCGCTGTTCTATGCCGCCTGGGCTTCGCCCGCTTCCAGCTCTTCGGCGTGGCGCTCGATCAGCACGCGGCCGATGCGCCGGCCTTCCATGCTCAAAACCTCGAAGCGGATGTGGCCGTGGGGCTGCGCCTGCGCGTATTGCTCGCCGGTTTCGGGCAGGTGCCCGAAGCGGCTGAGCAGGTATCCGGCCAGGGTGGTGTAGTCGTCCGAATCGTCGACCAGGCCAGTGATATTCAATTCCTGTTCCAGCTGATGCAGGTCGGTGGCGCCGTCCACCTTCCAGCGGCCAGGCCCGTCGGGCAGGATGTCGGGTGCTTCGTCCTCGTCGGGAAAGTCGCCGGCAATGGCCTCGAACACGTCGATGGGCGTGACCAGGCCCTCGATGGCGCCGAACTCGTCGGCGACGATGACCAGCTGGCCGCGGGCGCGTTTCAGGGTGTGGATCAGTTCCAGCATGGGCACCGAGTCGTGCACGATGATGGGCGGGCGCAGGCCTTGAACGCGGATGCGGCCGTGCAGCAGCAGGTCGCTCATCATGTCCTTGGCGCGGCCTATGCCCACTAGCTCGTCCAGCGTGCCGCGGCACACGGGAAAGAAGCCGTGCGGCGCCTGCCGGAGCTCTTTTTCGATGGTGTGGGCGTCGTCGTTCAGGTCGATCCAGCTGATGTCGGTGCGCGGCGTCATGATGGAGCGCACGTTGCGGTCGGCCAGCTTCAGCACGCCGCTGACCATATTGCGCTCTTCCACGCCGAAGGCGACCACACCGTCGGCCGCCGGCTCGCCGTCCTGCGGAGCGTCCTCGGCCGCCGGCCGCTTGCCCAGCATGCGCAATATCCCTTCGGCGGTGCGTTCGCGCAGGGGGCGCCGTCCGCCGATCTTCATCAGGTTGCGGCGCGCCACCTGGTTCAGTGTCTCGATGAGCACGGCAAAGATGATGGCGGCGTACAGATAGCCCTTGGGCACGTGGAAGCCGAAGCCTTCGGCCAGTAGCGCAAAGCCGATCATCAGCAGGAAGCCCAGGCACAGGATGATGGCCGTCGGATGGGCGGTGACCAGGCGCGTCAGCGGCTTGGACGCCAGCAGCATGGCACCCACGGCGATGA
Source organism: Candidimonas nitroreducens (assembly GCF_002209565.1). GTDB lineage: Bacteria > Pseudomonadota > Gammaproteobacteria > Burkholderiales > Burkholderiaceae_B > Candidimonas > Candidimonas nitroreducens. Next base: position 210,478 of record NZ_NJIH01000006.1, on the reverse strand, counting down.
TCACCGCCGCCATCATGATTTCGATGCGGCTGACCATGCCCACGGCGGTGACGACCGAATCCAGCGAAAACACGGCGTCGAGCACCACGATCTGGGTGACGATGACCCAGAAGCTGGAATGCATGCGCGTGGCGCTTGCCTCGGGCCGTGCCTTGCCCTCGATGCGCTCGTGCATTTCGAGGGTGCCCTTGAAAACCAGGAAGAAGCCGCCGGCGATCAGTATCAGGTCGCGGCCCGCGAAAGTAAGCGGGCCGATATCGAGCAGCGGCTGGGTCAGCGAGAAAATCCACGAGATGGCCGACAGCAGCACCAGCCGCATGACCAGGGCCAGCAGCAGGCCGATGACGCGCGCCCGGTCGCGCTGCGCCGGCGGCAGGCGTTCGGCCAGTATGGCAATGAAAATAAGATTGTCGATGCCGAGGACGATTTCCAGCACGACCAATGTCGCCAGGCCGACCCACGCAGTGGGATCCAGCAGCAGCTCCATCCAGAACTCCGAGTATGAAAATGAAAAGTATATGTTACATGGTGCGGCGGCTGGCGCCGCGCCGGGCAGTCATCCAAGTCCGAGAGCCCGGTGCAGGCCAAGCCATGCGTTCGTGGATTTTCCTGGCGCGGGCTGTGGTGTGGTGTGGCTCGCGCCCCGCAAGCCTCAGGTGGCCTTGATTCAGGGGGCCCCGAGATTTAGGCAGCCCCCGATTTAGGCGGCCCGGGCTCAGGCAGTGCTGCGCGAGGGCGGCAGGGTGTAGCGCCGGTTCTTGTACATCCAGGCCGGCCATAGCACGTGCGCCTGGGCCTCGCGCGCCAGTTCGGGGTCTAGCTGCGCCGGTTCGTAGGTTTCGGGCGCGGTGTAGCGATACTGGCTTGGCGGGCGGTGCGGCTCCAGCACCAGCAGCCTGTCGTCGCGCAGATAGCCGTAGTTGTCGCTGTACTGCATCAGGGCGCGCCCGCCTGCCTCGGCCCGGCACAGGTCGTGCCCGATCATGGGGTGCTCGGCGCGTATGCCCGCCAGCGACAGCAGGGTGGGGGGCAGGTCGATCTGGCTGATGAGCCGCTCGTCGCTGCGCGCGGGCACGTCCGCACCCAGGATCAGGGCCGGGATGTGGAAGTGCCGCAGCGGCACCAGGCTCGCGCCGAAGACCCGCGAATCGTGGTCGGCCACCACCAGGAACACAGTGTCCTTCCAGTAGTCGCTGCGCATGGCCTTGTCGAAGAAACGGCCCAGCGCCCAGTCGGCGTAGCGCACGGTGTTCTCGACGCTGGCCGGCTCGCCCAGCGGCTCGATGCGGCCTTGCGGATATTCCCAAGGCGAATGATTGGTCACCGAGAACGCCAGGGTCAATGTGGGTTGATTCGGCGGATTGCTCAGCAACCGGTCGAGCTGGGCGAACATGTCTTCGTCGCTGGCGCCCCAGGTGCCGACGAAGGCCGGGTTCTCGAACGTGGCGCGGTCGTACAGGTCGTCGAAGCCATTGCCGAAGAAGAAGCTCTTCATATTGTCGAAGTGCGCCTCGCCGCCGTAGATGAAGCGCGAGCGATAGCCCTGGCGCCGCAGCGCCTGCGCCAGCGTGAAGAAATTGCTTTGCGCGTCGGGCAGGCGCAGCGCGGCGTCCGAGACCGTGGGCGGAAAGCCGGCCACCACGGCCTCCAGCCCGCGCACCGAGCGGGTGCCGGTGGCGTAGGCCTGCGTGAAATTCCAGCCCAGGCCGGCGAGCCGGTCGAATTCGGGCGTCAGGCCTGCGCCGCCCAGCACGCCGGTGTATTGGGCGCCCAGGCTTTCTTCCACGATCAGCACCACGTTCAGGGGCCGCTCGCGGCGCACGCTGGGCTCTTGCAGGTGCAGCGAAGGGATATTCTGTGCCGTACCCGTACCCGTACCCGTACCCGTACCCGTAGGCATAGCCGCACTCGTGCCTGTCCCTGCGCCGGTAGCTGTAGCTGTGCCCGTGCCTTCGCCTATAGACATAGCTGCACCTGCACCTGTGCCTGTCCCTGTGCCCGTAGCTGTAGCTATAGCCGCACCCGCGTACGCGCCCGCAAGCAGGCCGGCGCAGCGGTTGACGATGTCGTGCATTTCCCCGGCCGGCATGCCGCCGTACACGTCGGCGGCCGAGCGCTCGTTCTTCATGCTGTAGACCGCGTAGGCCACGTTGTACAGCGAGTTCAGCGGCAGCGTATTGAGCATGCTGTCGCCGCAGTAGGCGACCGTAGCCGGGTTGATGGGGCGGTGCCCCAGCGTGCCGCGGATCGCCAGGAAGGTGATGGCGGCCGCGGCCAGGCTGTACAGCGGCCGCAGCCACCACGTCATGGGCGCGTCGGCCGGCGTCCGGCCGAACAGCCCGTGGCCGGCCCATACGAACAGCGCCAGTACGATGACCCCACCGATGATCACGGCCTTGTAGCCCTTCCAGAGCATGCCGAACACTTCCTGCGGATGCTTCAGGTATTCCACGTACAGGCGGTTGGGGCGCGTGTCGTATTCATAGATGAACTGTGGGGTCGATACTTCCAGCAGCACCAGCAGGAACCAGGCGATCTGCAGCCACCAGCCGGTGATTTCCACTGCCCACGGAAAGTGCCCCAGCCAAGGGGCGAGCAGTGCGGGGATGCCGGCAAACACGGCGATCTGGTTGGCGTCGATGCGCACGCCACCCTTGAGTATGGGCAGCAGGCCGCCGGCCTGGCGTACGCGCGGCCACTGCCATGCCGCCAGCAGGCAGCGGCTCAGTGTCAGCAGGCAGAAGGCCGCAACGATGAAAATCCAGATCTGTGTGCGCATATCGTTGGTACAAGAGTGGCAGTGTGGCGTCGCGCCTAGGCGCAGGCTTGTGAAATTGTCGTAAGTTTAAATGCTATTGCCTGAGGGGCTGGTTGGTATCGCGACGATGTTGGCAGTAGCCTGGCGCTCCGAACGGATGTTTTCCAGTTTAGTGATTGTGTTGTGGGAATTTTTGGGGGCGGGGCCAGCTCTTTGTAGGCAGCGGCAGGATCATGCATTGGAAAACGCCGCAGCGGCTGGGAAGGGGGGCCTTCATCGTACTGTCGTACATTCGTTGGCGACGATTTCCGAGAGCGAGTGCAAAGCCGCAGGAATGGATGTTCCTCGCCGAGTAATGCAGAAAAAATCCAATCGAGGGGAGGTTTTTCCCACACTCATGATTCGCACGTTTTTGTATCGTTTACATGCCAGTTGCGCGAACGACGGAATTAGAGCCCACCCTCGGCCGGCGTCTACCATGGATATTAATGTGGCCAAGTGCTGGAAGTCATGGCGCACAACCTTGGGGTAATCGATCTCCTGGAGAAAAGCCTGAACAAACCGTTCGAAATGGCTACCGCGGCGCAACGTAAGCAATGGAAGCTGGCAGGCCAAATTCCTGTTTCTTTCATAGCTGGCTTCGGCGCTGCTATTGAGCTGAACACAGCTTGCGGGTGCGATTAATATCAGTCCTGCTGAAAATACCAGGGCCTGCGTCAGTACCGATTTCTGCTCGAAGAAAAGCCCATAGGCCACATCGAGTTGTTCGGACTCGACCATTCTCTGCAACTGCTCCCTGTCTGCATCTATGACGTCCAGCTCGACGTTCGGGCAGGCTTGCTTGAATCTATCGCTGATGGCTGGAAGTATCGTGGCCGCCACCAGCGGTGTCAGTCCTATGCACAGGCACTGCCGGCCTTTTTCAGAGGTCACACGTTGTATCCCGTCATTAAGGCGTTGCAAGGCTTCCGCTGCGTAGGGTAGAAACGCATTACCGGCAGTGGTGATTTCCACCTTGCGCGTAGTTCGCAGAAAAAGCTGACTGTCGAGCTGCGACTCCAGTTCCCGGATCATGGCACTGAGTCCGGCCTGTGTGACGTGCATATGTTTGGCGGCAAGTGTGAAGTTTCCACATTCGGAAAGAGTTACGAATGCGCGCAATTGCCGCATAGTCAAGTTCATTTGGGATGTCTCCTCATTGAGTTTATGGGCAGGGCGTGCCGTGCGGTTTACACCCGTCCCTAGTATTTAGAAACAAGCCTTATGAATATCAATAAGAAATTGTCGTTTCTATTGCTTCGCTAGGGTGATCTACCATTATCTTATCGTCAAAAATATAAAGGAGATGATATGAATCCCAGACGGCGCGGACTGATTTTGACGGCTGCATTATCGGCGCTTCCAGCAATGTCCTGGGCATCGGAGGCAGTGCCTTCGGATGTTCGGCTTATCATTCCATGGCCTGCCGGCTCTGGGGGCGATATCGCGGGCCGCTTGATTGCGGCGATGCTCAGCCGCCGATTACACACGAATATATACGTGGAGAATCGCGCCGGTGCCAGTGGAACCATTGGAAGCTCATTGGGTAGCAGGGAAGCTCCGGACGGCGCGACCTTGATACTTGGTAATTCGGCCAGCCATGGCTCGGCGCCGTTCTATATACCCAGGCTCTCCTATGATCCTATTACGAGTTTTGCGCCCATATCGATGCTCTACCGCAATTCTCTAGTGCTTGCGGTGAATGAGAAATTTCCTGCTACCTCTTTGGCAGAGCTAGTCGCTTATGCGAGGGCAAACCCTGGGAAGCTTAGCTATGGAACTCCTGGGGTCGGCACGCCGCATCAACTTGTGTGTGAACTGTTACAGCGCGAGGCAGGTATTCGTATGACGCATGTTCCATACAAAGGAAGTGCAAAGGTGCTCACTGATCTGGCTGGTGGGCATATCCAGATTGCCGTGTCAGCGCAGGCGGCAGCGCTCGAGTTATATCGATCCAAAATCATACGCATATTGGCAGTTGCAGATAAAACCAGAACCAAGCAGCTTCCCGATGTGCCAGCAATTGCCGAAACCTATCCTGGGTTTGATGTCGCCGGTTGGGGCGCACTGTTCGCACCGAAAAACCTGCCTAATAAGTTGGTCGAGCGTTACAACGCTGCGGTCGTTGCGGCGTTGAGCGACCCAGATTTGCGCAATAAGCTGGAAGCAGCGGGATTCCTGCCAGTGTCGTCGACACCCGCTGAATTACTAGCGATCGTTAAGCAGGAACATCAGCGCTGGGCGAGTATCGTGAAGCACGATATGACAGTGACAAATACCTATTAAAAACTGCGAGAGTACGGTCGGAATATCAATCCCTAAAATCATGAATTGGATGGAGCAAGATGGAATTGTCGGAAGCCAAACAGTGGGCGCGTGCGTATTACAGGGGAATCGATAACCTCCTGCTGCCTTCCCATACCCCCGATTTCGCCGGCCTGGATGAGGCGGGCATCAGGCACGATGTTCGGCAGTCCATTCAGCATGGGTTCATGTCGACCAGTGGCGTTGCACCATTGTGCTCTTTCGCTGAGTATGTCCGTATGCTCGAGATCGCTTGCGAGGAAGCGCGCGGTCGAATTTTTGTGGGTGCGTATATCGGGGAAAAGGATCAGGATGCGAATCGAAAATTGCTTGCGCATGCTGCACGTGCCGGTTGCAGTCATGCCGTGCTTGTGCCGCGCTATTTGACCCCTGCGTCGTCGGATGAGCTGTATCAATGGTACGCTGAGTTGATCGAGTCCACGTCATTGCCGATTGTGCTCTATGCGCAGAATAACCCGCGCTTGAAGCATCTGCACCCCAGCGGAATAGCTCTCGATGTTTTTGATAGGTTGGCCGAACTGCCATCGGTGATTGCCGTGAAGTTGACACAAGCTATAAATCTTGTGCGGGCTGTGGAGTGTGCTAGGCGCCTTGGGGAAAGAATATTGGTTGGGCCGGTACATTTGGACATGATGCCTTTATTGTCCCAGGTATGTCATGTGCAATGGAGCGGGCAGTGGAATGCGGAATGCGCGCAATCTCCACAACATCCTTACGTTGTCGAGTATATCGATGCAATTTCACGCAAGGATCTAGACTTCGCTGAGAAAATTTATTGGATGTTGGAGCCCGCTTATCGCGCATTTTTTCAACTACAGACGCCTCTTTTGCTGAAAGGCGGTCATCCCTGGCAGCATATCAAGTACAACCAGTGGTGCGTCGGTGGTAACGGTGGCCTGATAAGAGATATAGGAAAGCCGCGTGACCAAGTACCGGTGCTTACTCGAGAGGCTAGGCTGTCCATTCGGTCGGCCTATCAAAGCGTGAATATCCAGCCCGAAAGAGACGAGGAAGAAGAGTTTGTCGTAGGCAAGACAGCGTATGCGCGGGGAGTCCGGAGATCCGGCATGGCGGCACTCCCTTTATACGAATGACATAGGGTGGCAGGCGTGGGCGAGCTTCGCAGTGCCAAAGAGCGGAGTTCGCCGCTGGCTTAAACAGCGTGCCCGCCCATGCGTTAGCTGGTGTGGAGATTGGAGCAGGTCGAAGGCTTTAAGCGTGAGTGAAGACGGTATTTGATGCTTGGGCTTGAAGCCGAGCGGGCTTATTTCCAGGTGGCCGGTGTAATTATGCTCAAATTGGGTATAATTTCCGAACCGGCCGACGGGGCCGCCCCACACAGGAATTTGCGCATCATGTATCGAACAGGATGTATGGCCACGCTGACGGGGGCATTGGCCCTGGCTGCCGTTGCCGCGGCGCCGCTGGCCCAGGCCCAGGGCACGATCCGCATCGGCGAACTCAACAGCTACAAGACCGTGCCGGCGTTTCTCGGGCCCTACAAGAAAGGCATGGAACTTGCCATCGAGCAGATCAATGCGGCTGGGGGCGTCAACGGCAAGCGGCTCGAGCTCGTCACGCGCGACGACAATGCCAACCCGGGCGACGCGGTGCGCGCCGCGCAAGAGCTGCTGCAGCGCGACAAGGTCGACGTGTTGTGCGGCACCTTCTTGTCGAACATCGGGCTGGCGGTGGCCGATTTCGCCGGGCACAACAAAACCTTCTTCCTCGCCAGCGAGCCGCTCACCGACAAGATCGTCTGGGCCGACGGCAACCCCTATACCTACCGCCTGCGCAGCTCCACCTATATGCAGGTGGCGATGCTGATCCCGGCCGCGGTCAAGATGCACAAGCAGCGCTGGGCGCTGGTGTACCCGAACTATGAATACGGGCAGTCGGCGGCAGCCACCTTCAAGCGTCTGCTCAAGCAGGCTCAGCCCGATGTGCAGTTCGTGGCCGAGCAGGCCGCGCCGCTGGGCAAGATCGAGGCCGGCAACGTGGTGCAGGCGCTGGCCGATGCCAAGCCGCAGGCGCTGTTCAATGCGCTGTTCGCCGGCGATCTGGCGAAGTTCGTGCGCGCCGGCACGCAGCGCAATTTCTTCCAGGGCCTGGACGCGGTCAGCATGCTGACCGGCGAGCCCGAATACCTCGACCCCTTGGGTGCCGAGACGCCTACGGGCTGGGTAGTCACGGGCTACCCGTGGTATGCCATCCACACCCCCGAGCACGACAAGTTCCTGCAGGCCTATCAGGCGCGCTACAAGGACTATCCGCGCCTGGGCTCGGTGGTGGGCTACAACACCATCCAGTCGTTGGCGGCCGGCATACGCAAGGCCGGCTCGACCCAGACCGATGCGCTGGTGCAAGCCTTCAAGAACCTGCCGGTGGACACGCCTTTCGGCCGCATCGTATACCGCGGCATCGATCACCAGTCGACCATGGGCGAGTACGTGGGCCGGCTGGCCGTCAAGGACGGCAAGGGCATCATGACCGACATCGAATATGTCGACGGGGCCAAACTGCAGCCCAGCGACGAGCAAGTCCGGAAGTGGCGTCCGGCCAGCGCCGGTTGAGCGCGGCCGCGCCATGCCGCCGCGGAGCGGGCGCCTGACCCCATGTCCCTGACAGGCCTCCTGGTTCAGTTCCTGAACGGCCTGGCCCAGGCGTCTTCGCTGTTCCTGGTGGCGGCCGGCCTGTCGCTGATCTTCGGCGTCACGCGCATCGTCAATTTCGCGCACGGCTCGCTGTACATGCTGGGCATCTATATCGCCTACAGCTTGTTGCAGCATTGGGGCCACGGGCCGGCCGGATTCTGGCTATGCCTGCTGCTGGCTTCCGCGGCCGTGGCGCTGCTGGGGGCCGCCATTGAAATGCTGGTTCTGCGGCGCATCTACGCGGCGCCCGAGATGTTCCAGCTGCTGGCCACCTTCGCCCTGGTGCTCATCATCAACGATGCCGCCCTGTGGCTGTGGGGGCCGGACGATCTGCTCGGGCCGCTGGCGCCCGGGCTGAACGGCGCCCTGAAGATTCACGACCGCTACCTACCGGTCTATGACCTGGCGCTGATCTTCATCGGGCCGGCGGTATTGCTGTGCCTGTGGCTGCTGCTGACCCGCACGCGCTGGGGCGGGCTGCTGCGCGCCGCCACCCAGGATCGCGAGATGCTGGGAGCGCTGGGCGTGAACCAGGCCTGGCTGTTCACGGGCGTGTTCGCGCTGGGCTCGTTCCTGGCGGCTTTCGGCGGGGCGCTGCAGATACCACGCCAGCCGGCCAGCCTGGGGCTGGATCTGAGCGTGATCGGCGATGCCTTCGTGGTGGTGGTGGTGGGCGGCATGGGCTCCATTCCGGGTGCCTACCTGGCCGCATTGGTGATCGCCCTGGCCAAGTCGCTGTGCATCGCGCTGGGCACCGTGACGCTGGGCGGCGTGGCGATCGCCTTCCCCAAGCTGACGCTGGTGATGGAGTTCATCGTGATGGCCGTGGTGCTGGTCTGGCGCCCCTGGGGCCTGCTGGGCCGGCCGCTGGCGGCGGCGCGCGTGACCGGGCTGCCCGAGCCGCCCTTGCGTGCGCCGGGCTGGGGCCTGCTCTGGTCGATGCCGCTGCTGGCCGTGCTGCTGGCAGCCTTGCCCTTATTGGCAGGCAGCATGCCGTATGCACCGGTGCTGGCGCTGGACGTGCTGGTGTCCATACTGTTTGCGGCCAGCCTGCACTTCATGATGGGGCCAGGCGGCATGCCCTCGTTCGGCCATGCGGCGTACTTCGGCCTGGGGGCATACGGCGCGGCGCTGCTGCTCAAAGCCGCCGGCTGGCCCATGGCCGCGACACTGGTCGCCGCTCCGCTGGTGGCAGGCCTGGGCGCGCTGGTGTTCGGCTGGTTCTGCGTGCGCCTGTCGGGCGTCTATCTGGCCATGCTGACGCTGGCCTTCGCGCAGATCGTCTGGTCGGTGGCGTATCAATGGGACGGCGTTACCGGCGGCTCCAACGGCCTGCTGGGCATCTGGCCTGCCGCCTGGCTGCTGCGCGACGGCTATTACTATCTGGTGCTGGCGCTGGTGGCGCTGGCCCTGCTGGTGCTGTGGCGCATTGTCTACTCGCCCTTCGGCCAGGGCCTGCGGGCCGTGCGCGACAACCCCCTGCGCGCCGAGGCACTGGGGGTGAACGCGCGCCTGGTGCAGTGGCAGGCCTTTGTCATCGCCGGTGCCTTCGCGGGCCTGGCGGGGGCGCTGTTCGCCTATTCCAAGGGCAGTGTTTCGCCCGAGATCATCGCCGTGGGCAAGTCGGTGGACGGCCTGGTGATGGTGCTGCTAGGCGGCATACAAGCGCTGGCGGGCCCCATTGCCGGCGCGACGGCATACAAGGTGCTGCAGGACTACCTGGCCGGCGCCACGCAGTACTGGCACGCCTGGCTCGGCGCCGCCATCCTGCTGCTGGTAATGGCCTTCCCGCGCGGCCTCGCGGGCATTTTCGGCGGTTCGGCGCGCAGCGCGTCCACCGAGGGGGCACAATGAATCGGCCGGTTTCTATCCCGGGTGCGCCGGTTTCCCCTGGCGGCGGGCCTGCTCCGAATCTTGGTGCGCCGGCCTCCGGCCTAAGCGATCCGGGCTTCAGCCAAAGCGACCCGGGCATCGGATTAAGCGAGCTTGCGCCAGGCCAAAACATGCCGGCCTCCAGCCATGACACGGTGCAGAGCGGGACGCCTGAGCCTGCCTCGGCCTGCGCAAGCGTGCTCAGCGTGCGCGGCCTGCGCAAGGCCTTTGGCGGCAACGTCGCGGTGGACGGCGTCGACTTCGATGTGTACGCCGGCGAAATGCTGGCGTTGATCGGGCCCAACGGCGCGGGCAAATCCACCACCTTCAATATGGTGGGCGGCCAGCTGCGGGCCAGCGGCGGATCCGTGCGTTTCCGCGGCAGTGAATTGCTGGATTTGTCGGCGCGCCGCATCGCACGGCTGGGCGTCGGCCGCACCTTCCAGATCGCGGCCGTGTTCGGCTCGATGACCGTGTGCCAGAACGTGCAGATGGCACTGCTGGCGGCACGGCGCCACGTCTACAGCTTCTGGCGCCAGGCCGGCGCACAGCAGCACGCGCAGGCGCTGCAACTGCTGCGGCAGGTCGGCATGCGCGAACAGGCGCAGCGGCCATGCAGCGAGCTGGCCTACGGCGACGTCAAGCGCGTCGAGCTGGCCATGGCGCTGGCGGGCGACCCGACGCTGTTGCTGATGGACGAGCCCGCGGCCGGCATGGCGCCGCAGGAACGCAAGGCACTGTTCGAGCTGATCCGCGGGCTGGCGCGGGCGCGCGGCATGGCGGTGCTATTTACCGAGCACAGTATGGATGTCGTGTTCGACTACGCCGACCGCATCATCGTGCTGGCGCGCGGGCGCCTCATCGCGCAAGGCAGCGTAGGCGAAGTACGCGCCCACCCCGAAGTGCGACGCGTGTATTTTGGTTCCGGTGCGAGTTTCGAGGCCTCCGCCATCGCGTCGGGTATAGGGGGGAGCTTGAGCACTGCCCAGCCGCCCCATGGCGCTCAAACCGTAGCCCGCCAGGGCGAAGGTATTCCTGTCGGCGCCGCCCGGCCGCCCGAAGGCGCCGCGGGGCCCGCCGCGCTGCTGGACGTCCGGCATCTGAACGCCTGGTACGGCGCCGCGCAGATACTCTTCGACGTGGCGCTGCAGGTGGGGCGGGGCGAAATCGTGGCCCTGATGGGCCGCAACGGCGCCGGCAAATCCAGCACCCTGAAGGCCGTCATGGGCCTGATGCCCAGGGTCTCGGGCGAGGTGAGTTTCATGGGGCAGCCCCTGGCCGATCGTCGCTCGTTTCGCATCGCCCGCCGCGGCCTGGGCTACGTGCCCGAAGACCGCCGCGTCTTCACTGAGCTGACGGTGGAGCAGAACCTGGAAACCGGCAGACAGGCGCCGCGTGCCTGGCCCGCCGGCGGCGCCGCGCCCGCCTGGAGCCTCGATGCGCTGTATGAGCTGTTTCCCGTGCTGGCGGGTTTGCGGCGGCGCCAGGCCGGTACGCTCAGCGGCGGCGAACAGCAGATGCTGACCATCGCGCGCACCCTGATGGGCAACCCTTATCTGGTGCTGCTGGACGAGCCTTCCGAAGGCGTGGCGCCCGTAATCGTCGAACAGATCGCCGCCATGCTGCTGGAACTCAAGCGACACGGAGTGGGAGTGTTGCTGTCCGAGCAGAACCTGCATTTCGCGCAGCGGGTCGCAGACCGCGCCTATGTGCTGGAGAAGGGCGTGCTGCGCCACGAGGGCGGCATGGCAGAGCTGGCGCGCAACGGGGCAGTGCTGCGCGCTTATCTGGGAATTTAGCCGGGATGCTGCCGTGTAGGCGTCGGCGCTGCCGCAAGCCAGAGAGGCATGGAACTTCGGTCAGTAGAGCCGGCCTTCGCCGCCCCGCGCGGCCACCTCGGCCGCGGAGTGAATCAATCTTTCGCGACGGCCGTCAGCCCCGCCACCAACTGGTCGATGAAGAACGTATACAGCACCGCCACCGGCGCGCTGGCGATCAGTGCGCCGGCCAGCAGCGGCCCCCAGTGGTAGACGTCGCCGCGTATCAGGTCGGTGGGCACCGCGATGCTGATGGTTTTCTGCGCCGAGTTGGTGACGAAGGCCAGGGCGTAGATGAACTCGCTGGTCGACAGCGTGAAGGCGAAGACGACCACGGTCAGGATGCCCGGCACGGCCAGCGGCAGCACTACATGGATGAAGGCGCCCAGGCGCCCCTGGCCGTCTATCATGGCCTGTTCTTCGATGTCTGTGGGTATGCCCTTGAAGAAGCCCATCAGCAGCCAGGTGCAAAAAGGGATGGTGAAGGTGGGGTAGGCCAGCACCAGTGACCACAGCGAGTTCTGCAGCCCCAGGAAGGCGATGACCTTGGAAAACGGGATGAACAGCAGCGTGGGCGGCACCAGGTAGCTGAGGAAGATGCCGATGCCCAGGGTTTCGCCCCAGCCTCCGGCGATGCGCGCCAGCGCGTAGGCGGCGGGAATCGACAGCAGCAGCGTGATGACGACGACGGCCAGGCCGACGAAGGCGGTGTTGGCGAGCCAGCGCACGAATTGTGTGTGCAGGAACAGCAGCTGGATATTGGCCAGCGTGGGCGCGTCGGTGAACCAGAACGGATTGTTGGCGGGCGAGAAGATGTCGGCCTGGCTCTTGAACGTGGTGATCAGCATCACGTAGAACGGCAGGGCCGAGAACAGCGTGAATAGGCAGATGCCCACGTAGAGCCCGCCGCGCAGGCCCAGTTGCTTGGTGGTGCGCGCCATTTCAGATCTCCCGGCGGCGTATGAACGCCAGGATGACGATGGACACCGCGGCCAGCACGGGCAGCAGGAACAGGGCGATGGCCGCGCCTTGCCCCAGCGACCCGCCTTGCACCCCGGTGAAGAAGGCCAGCGTCGTCAGCACCTGGGTGCTGTTGGCCGGCCCGCCCCGGGTCAGGATATAGACGGTGACAATGTCGGTGAAGGTGAAGACGAAGGTGAACAGGATGGATACGCCGAAGACCGGGTACAGGATCGGGAACACCACGTGAAACAGGCGCCGGAAGTAGCCGGCGCCGTCGATCTGGGCCTGTTCGTAGATGTCGCGCGGCATGCCGTTGAGCCCCGCCAGGATGATGACCGTGGCCAGCGGCAGCATGCGCCAGATGTTAACCAGGATGATCGAGAACGTGGCCAGCCCGGCGCGGCCCAGCCAGTACATATTGGAGTACGTGCCGAGCAGATCGCCCGGGCGGCCCAGCAGGCCCAGCTGGCGCAGCAGCCAGTCGTAGGGGCTGAAGGTCGAGTCCAGCATCCATAGCCAGCCGATGACGCTGAGCGAGGCCGGTGCCGTCCAGGGCAGCAATATCAGGAAGCGCACCACCCATTTGCCGCGGAAGTTGCGAGCCAGCAGCTCGGCCTGGATGACGGCCAGAACCAGGGTGCCGATCAGCGTGGCGATGGTGATGACCAGCGTGTTTTGCACCGCGCCGATGAAATCCGGGTCTTGCAGCAGCGCCGTGAAATTTTCCAGGCCGACGAAGTGCGCGGCCGAGCCGCCGGTGGTGACGTCGCTCAGGCTGTAGTACAAGGCCAGCACGATGGGCACGCCCAGCAGCAGGGCGATGTACAGAATCGCCGGCAGCACCATGCCCATGGCCAGCAGCGTGTCGCGGCCCTGCTGGTCGAGTCCGGTGTGCCCTGCAGTGCGTGCCATTTCAGGTGTTCCCGTGGTCGTTGCGCAGGCCGGTCTTGGCATCGAAGCGCTTGAGCAGTGGCCTGGGCACATGGAACCCGCAGTCCTGTCCGGCCTGGACGCGGTGCGCATCGCGTTCCGGCAGCTTGATGATGACGTCCGTGCGGGCGTCGTTGCCGACCGTGCCGTAGACCAGCGCGTCGGCGCCCAGCTCTTCCACCTGCTGGACGTGCAGTGTGATGGGGTAGGCATCCGGTGCGGGGCCGGCCGCGCTGTCCAGGAAGCATTGCTCGGGGTGAAAGCCAAGCAGATTGGCTCCGTCGGGCAGCAGGTTCATGGGCGGCGAGCCCATGAACTGGGCCACGAAGGTGTTGCCGGGCTCATGGTAGATTTCGTGCGGCGTGCCGATCTGCTGGATCTTGCCGAAGTTCATCACGGCCACGCGCTGGCCCAGCCCCATGGCCTCTACCTGGTCGTGCGTGACATAGATGGTGGTGACGCCGGTTTCGCCGTGCAGCCGCTTGAACTCGCGCCTTGCGGCGTGGCGCAGCTTGGCGTCCAGGTTCGACAGCGGCTCGTCCATCAGAAACAGGCTGGGCGAGCGCACCATGGCGCGGGCCAGCGCAACGCGCTGGCGTTCGCCGCCCGACAATTCGCGCGGCTTGCGTGCCAGCAAGTGGCCTATGCCGAACAGTTCGGCGGCCCAGGCGACTCTTTTCTGGATGTCGGCGGCAGGCATGCGGGCGGTTTCCAGCGGGAACGAGATGTTCTTCGCGACCGTCTTGTGCGGGTACAGCGCGTAGCTTTGGAACACCATGGAAATATTGCGCGCCTTGGGCGGCAGGTCGTTGGCGAGCTTCCCGTCGATGTAGATTTCGCCGCTGCTGGGGTGTTCCAGCCCGGCGATGGTGCGCATAAGTGTGGATTTACCCGAACCCGAGGCGCCCAGCAGCACCAGGAATTCGCCGTCCTGCACGTCCAGGCTGATGCCGTCGACGGCCTTCACGCGGCCGGTTTTGCCGCGGCCGTCGTAATAGGTGCAAAGATCCTTGATGCTCAGGCTCGCCAAGACAGTCCTCCTGATGTCGGTGCCCGCATGCCGGATGGCGGACGGGCAGGGCGCGGGCCAGGCACCAGTGCCGGGCCCGCGTGCTGGGCGGAATCAGGCCTTGCCGCCGATCAGGCCGCGTTTGCGCCAGCTTGCGTAGATACGGCGTATCTGGCGCGCGGCGTCGTCGACTGCAGCCTCGGGCTTGAGGCTGCCGCGCGCCGCCTTGGCCATCATGTTCGGCAGCACGAAGGTATTGAATACTTCGCCGGCGGCCGGGTTCGAATAGCCCGGATGGCCCAGGTTGGTCGTCCAGTTGGTGGCGCCCAGCAAAGGCTTGAGCTTGCCCTCGGCCTCGCCCTTCAGGCGGAACGGGTCGTCGGCGAACCAGGCATTGTTCAGATCCAGCAGGCGTGCAGCGCCGGCGACCGCCGGGTAGCCGCGATCCCCCTTGGGCACGGCCGTGTCGAAGAAGCTGGGCGAGTTGTAGAGTTTGCTGTGGTACATGGCCTGGTCGTAGTTTTCCGCCAGGTGCTTGATGAACTGCTTGGCCGTGTCTTCGCGGGCCTTGGCGAATTTCGGGATGATGTAGTTGTAGAGCACGTGCACATTGGCCCAGCGCGTGCCGTTGGGGCCAGCCAGCGGGCCGGTGAAGAAGACGTCTTTGGCGATGTCGGGCTTGGTGTCCTGCGCCGAGCGGTAGGCCGAAATGGAATTGACGATATACGAGGCCTTGCCGGCGATCAGGGCCTGGTTGTTAGAGGCGGCGTTCCACGAGAACACCTCGGGTGTCATGGCCTTGTGGAACAGCTCGGTCATGTACTTCACGGCCTCGACGGCGCGCCGCTTGAAGACGCCTTGATCCAGCACGACGTTGTCCCATTCGTCTTGTATATAGGTGTCCCAGGCCCACATCACGGCGCGCGCCACCATGTTGGAATCGAGTTCCTGCGACATGCCGATACCGACCGGGATGCCTTGTTTCTGCATGATTTCGGTGCCGACGGCCAACACATCGTTCCAGGTATCCGGCCCGTAGGGCTTGCCGGCCTTGGCCCACAGCGACTGGCGATAGTCGCCGCAGTCTATGGTCCAGCCGTGGCAGAAGCCATACCAGGACTTGGTCACGGGGCTGTAGGACACGCGTTCGGACGCATAGAATTCCGGCCCGCAGGCCTTGGCGACTTCCTGGTTGATGTCCGCCATGTCCAGCACGCTGGGCGAGAACGCGGCGGCCTCCGAGCCGAGTTCGATCAGGTCGTGGCCGGAATTGGCGGATATCTCAGAAGACGTGGTGGTGACCAGGTCGGCGATGCTGATGTGGTCGACGCTGACCTTGACGCTGTTTTTCTCGCCCCAGTCTTTGGCGAACTGGTCGAACCATTTGTCGTAGCTGGGTACGAAGTGGCTCCATTGAAGGATTTTCAGGGTGCGTTCGGCCGCATAGGCCTTGCCGAACGGGAACAAGGGCGTGGCGATGGCGGCCAGCCCGGCGGCGCCCGCCGCCTGGATCAGGCGGCGCCGGGAAAGATCCGGCGCAGGGCTGCCATCGGCAGTGCTGTTGTGCTTGTTTTGCTCGGGGATGTTTGACATTACCGGCCTCCTTGGTGTGGATGAGGGGGCCTCTTGTCGGTGTGCGCGAAGCTATCCCTCTGTTAGGAATGCAGCGGCGTAGCGGTCGTAGGAATCAGGCACGTCACGCATAGCGGAAAAAAACGCATGCAGAATGTGTAAAACATAGTAAGTCAAAGCAACAAGAATGTCTATATGCGGGCAGGCGCATCCGGGCCGCCCACATGCGGGCCACCTACGTCGGGGCGGCCCGCATGCAGGCACGGGCGTCGCTCTGCCCTTATGCCGCCTTGCTGCGCAAGCCGGGTTCGCGGTACTGGCGCAGCAGCTCGGCGCGGCGCGTCTGCGCCGCCTGCAGGTTGCGCTCTTTCACGTGGCCGAAGCCGCGTATGTCGTCCGGCAGGCGCGCCAGCTCCAGGGCGACCGCGATGTTGCGCTCGTCGACGCCGCGCGCGAACTCGCCGGCCAGCTCCAGGTAGTCCTGCACCAGTTGCCGTTCGTGGCGCCTTTCCTCGGTCTTGCCGAACACGTCCAGCGCCGTGCCGCGCAGGCCTTTCAGCCGCGCCAGCAGGCGGAAGGCGGTCATCATCCAAGGGCCGTAGGGCCGCTTCACCAGATGGCCGGCCGCATCTCTGCGGGCCAGCAGCGGTGGCGCCAGATGGAAGCGCAGCGTGTAGTCCTTGCCGGGCTCGCCCTCGAACTGGGCGCGCAGTTTGTCCATGAAGGCCGGCTCGGTGTACAGGCGGGCGACCTCGTATTCGTCTTTGTAGGCCATGAGCTTGGCTAGGTTGACGGCCACCGCGCGCGTCAGGGGCAGGCTGGCCTGCCCGGCAAGCCCGGTCTCGCGGCGCCGCACCTGTGCCACGGCTTCCGTGTAGCGCGCCGCGTAGGCGGCGTTCTGATAGGCCGTCAGCATGAGGCGCTTGCGCTCGATCAGCGCGTCCAGCGTTTCGGGCAGCGCCACGATGCGTGCGCCTTTATCCGCCGGGTCGCGCTCCGCTGGGGCACGGCCGGCAGAGCCGCGGTCGGCCGGGCCACGATCGGTCTGGCCGAGGTCGGCCGGGCCACGCATGGCGGCCAGGGCTGCGGCGCCGCGGTGGGCGGCGGCCCGGCCCCATTCGAAGGCCGCCAGGTTCTTGTCCACGGTAACGCCGTTCAGCTCGATGGCGCGCCGCAGGCTTTCGTAGCTGAGCGGTATCCAGCCCTTTTGCCAGGCGTAGCCCAGCATCAGCGGGTTGGTGTAGATGGCATCGCCCAGCAGCTCCAGCGCCAGCGCGCCGGCGTCCAGGAATTCGCAGTCGCCGCCGATGGCGGCCTTCAGTTCCTGCTCGGTGGCGGCGGCCGGATATTGCCATTTGGGATTGTGGATGATGTCGGCCGTGGGCAGGCCGGCGCTATTGATCGCGGCGCGCGTGACGCCCTGGCGCACCTTGGACAGCACTTCGGCTGATGTAGATACAATGGAGTCACAACCGAGAATAACCTCGGCCTCGCCCATGGCGATGCGGGTGGCGTGGATGTCCTGCGGCGCGGCGGCGATCTGCACGTGGCTGAGCACGGCGCCGCCTTTTTGCGCCAGGCCCGCCATGTCGAGCACCGTCACGCCCTTGTTTTCCAGGTGAGCCGCCATGCCCAGCAGGCCGCCGATGGTGACCACACCCGTGCCGCCTATGCCTGTCACCAGTATGCCGTAGGCCTTGTGCAGCGCGGGCAGTTCGGGCAAGGGCAGGGGCTCGCCTTGCGGGCCTTGCACGCCGTGCGCCTGCGTCTGGCCGCCAGGCTTGCGCAGCTGCGCCCCTTCGGCCGTGACGAAGCTGGGACAGAAGCCGTCCACGCAGGAAAAATCTTTATTGCAGGAAGACTGGTTGATCTTGCGCTTGGTGCCTTGCGGCGTTTCCAGCGGCTCCACCGACAAGCAGTTGGACGTGGCGGAGCAGTCGCCGCAGCCTTCGCACACCGCATCGTTGATGAAGGCGCGCCGCGCCGGGTCGGGATAGGCGCCGCGCTTGCGCCGGCGGCGCTTCTCGGTGGCGCAGGTCTGGTCGTAGACCAGCACCGTGGTGCCTTCGACCTCGCGCAGTTCGCGCTGCACGCGGTCGAGTTCGCGGCGGTGGTACACAGGGGCATTGCCGGCCAGCGCCACACCGCGGTACTTCTCGGGTTCGTCGGTAACCACCACGATGCGCGCCACGCCTTCGGCATGCACTTGCGCGATCACGTCGGTAACCTTCAGCACGCCGTCCACCGGCTGGCCGCCGGTCATGGCCACGGCGTCGTTGTACAGAATCTTGTAGGTGATGTTGGAACGCGCCGCCACGGCCGCGCGTATGGCCAGGATGCCGGAATGGAAGTAGGTGCCGTCGCCCAGGTTGACGAACACGTGCTTCTCGCGCGTGAAAGGCTGCTGGCCGATCCAGGCCGCGCCTTCGCCGCCCATGTGGCTGAAGGTCTCGGTGTTGCGATCCATCCAGATGGTCATGTAGTGACAGCCTATGCCGGCCATGGCGCGCGAACCTTCGGGCACGCGCGTCGAGGTGTTGTGCGGGCATCCGGAACAGAACCAGGGCTTGCGTTCGGCGGCGGGCGCCGGGCGGCGCAGCTCGTTTTCCTTGGCCTCGATGATGGCCATGCGCGCCGCCACCCGTGCACGGATCTCGTCCGGCAGCGCGGCGCGATCCAGGCGCCGCGCAATGGCCTTGGCGATCAGGGCGGGCGACAGCTCGCCCTGCGCCGGCAGCAGCCAGTTGCCGCGCGGCACCGACCATTCGCCGCCGGCATTGTCCTTTTCGTCGAACTTGCCATAGACCTTGGGGCGCACGTCGTCGCGCCAGTTGTACAGCTCTTCCTTGAGCGCATATTCCAGGATCTGGCGCTTTTCCTCGATCACCAGGATCTCTTCCAGTCCGGTGGCGAACTCGCGCGCGTCCTGCGCGTTCAGCGGCCACACGCAGCCCACCTTCAGCAGCCGGATGCCGATTTGCGCACAGGTGCGCTCGTCCAGGCCCAGGTCGGCCAGCGCCTGGCGCGTGTCCAGGTAGGCCTTGCCCGCGGTCATGATGCCCAGGCGCGCCCGCGGTGCATCGATGACGATGCGATTGAGCCGGTTGGCACGCACATAGGCCAGCGCCGCATACCACTTGTAGTTCATGAGCCGGGCTTCCTGCGCCAGCGGCGGGTCGGGCCAGCGTATGCCCAGGCCCTCGGGCGGCAGAATAAAGTCGGTCGGAATCACCACCTGCGCGCGATCCGGGTCTATGTCCACCGAAGCCGTGGATTCCACCACGTCGGTCACGCATTTCATGGCGACCCACAGGCTGGAATAGCGGCTCATGGCCCAGCCGTGCAGGCCGTAGTCCAGGTATTCCTGCACATTGGACGGATACAGCACCGGCAGCCCGGCCGCCTGGAATACGTGCTCGGACTGGTGCGCCACGGTCGAAGACTTGGCGGCGTGGTCGTCGCCGGCCAGCAGCAGCACGCCGCCATGGCGCGAGGTGCCGGCCGAGTTGGCGTGCTTGAGCACGTCCATGGAACGATCCACGCCCGGCCCCTTGCCGTACCACATGCCGAACACCCCGTCGCGCGTGGCGTCGGGATACAGCGAGACCTGCTGCGTGCCCCATACCGCGGTGGCGGCCAGATCCTCGTTCAGCCCGGGCTGGAACACGATGTCGTTTTCCACCAGATGCTGCTTGGCCTTCCACAGTGCCAGATCCAGCCCGCCCAGGGGCGAGCCGCGGTAGCCAGAAATGAAGCCGGCCGTATTCAGCCCGGCGCGCTTGTCGCGCAGCTTCTGCAGCATGGGCAGGCGCACCAGCGCCTGCGTGCCGCTGAGGTAGGCACGGCCTTGCTCTATCGTGTACTTGTCGTCGAGGCTGGCCTTGGCGAGCGCCGCCTGCAGAGCCGGATCGAGTGGGGCGTTCATTTGCGCGTCTCCTGTCGGGGTGTACTGGACTTCCCTGGGGGGCGTTCGGGGCATTGGGGCCGGGCTCGCAGCGCCCTATGGCGGGTCGCTGCGGCCGTGCCGGTTTGCTCAGAGCTGCCCTTACATTATTTGCGGGCATTATTGGCCATGGAGCTGATATCGTAAAATCAAATTTTTCTCTATCTGGTATTAGAAAAACAGATGAAGAGCGAAGTCACTCTGCGCCAGTTCCGGTATTTCATTGCCGCGGCCACCTCCGGCCAGTTTTCGGCGGCGGCGCTGTCGGAACATGTTTCGCAATCAGCCATTACCAGCGCCGTGCAAAGCCTTGAAAGCCAGCTCAGGGTGCGGTTGTTCGATCGCCTGCCGCATGGCGTGGTGCTGACGGCCGAGGGCCAGATCTTCTTCCACCATGCACGCCACGTCGTCGACTCGGTCAACGACGCCATGCGCCATTCGACACTGCGCACGCAGACGGTGGCCGGCACCATACGCGTGGCTGCCACTTATACAGTGTTGGGCTATTTCCTGCCCGACCTGCTCAGCCGCTTCAAGCACAGCTATCCGCAAGTGGAGATCGACCTGGTGGACATGGACAGGCCGGTCATGGAACAGGCGCTGGACGCGCAGTCCATAGACCTGGGCATAGGGCTGCTGTCAAACGTCGCCGATCCCGATCGCTACGGGCATTATTTGCTGGTGCGCTCGCGCCGCAGGGTATGGGCGGGCGCGGCGCATCCGCTGGCGCGCCATCAGGTGGCGAGCCTGGCTCAGATCGCCGAGTATCCGTACATATTATTGACGGTGGACGATGCCGATACCGCCGCCGCAGCCCATTGGCCGCGGGGCCGCGAGGCCTTGAAAATCGCCATGCGCACCAGTTCGCTGGAGGCGGTGCGCGGCCTGGTGGCCTATGGCTTCGGCGTGTCGATTCTTTCCGACCTGGTGTACAGGCCCTGGTCGCTGGAGGGCCGGAAGATCGTGGCAATTCCCATCGCCGACCCGGTCGCCCCCATGGACGTCGGCATGCTCTGGCCGCGCGAGCGCGAGCCCGAGGGCCTGGTGGACGTATTCAGGCAGTTCCTGATCCAGGCCTGCGACTACGACACCGAAATGCGTGGCGCCGCCACCGCGGCGCGCCCGGTCGCGCCGCGCTGATGCGGCCTGGCGGTCGAAGGCCGATCACCTGCTTTTATCAGGCCTGAGGGCGCGCGGCCGGTGCCACGGCGGCTTCGGCTGGGTCTATGAGGGTTTGGCCGGGGCCTGGGTATTCGCCGCCGGCCAAGCTGCGATCAAGGCACCAGCGACAGCCCGATGCGCACCTGCGAACTGGTGCGCTGGTTGTAGCCCAGCAGCGTTTCGCCATAGCCATTGAAATACTGCAGGTGCAAATAGCCGTTCATGTGCAGGAAGGTACGCTGCAGCGGCCACGCGGCGTCCAGCTCGGTGCTCTGGTGGCTGCCGTTGCCCTTGCGGTACAGGGCGCTTAACACCAGGCCGTTGTCCTGGGCCCAGCGCAGTTTCCAGTCCACGTGGCCGGCGTAGTCGGCATAGTCCGGGTTGTCGTTGGTGGCGAAATAGGCCTTGAAGCGCGGCGCGAAGCTCAGGGTGCTGCCGCCGTCGAGGCGGTAATTCAACTGCGGTTCGATGAAGCCGTCGTTCAGCGAACGCGAGTCCGCACCCGATTTGCCGTTGGACTTGTGCTCCACGCCGCTGCTCAGCCCGGCAAACCACTTCTTGCTGCGGCTCTGCCAAAGTGCGTCCTTCTGCCAGAACAGGCTGGGGTTATAGGTCGTGTCGATGAAGGGCGTGGAATTGCTCGCCAGATCCCACAGCGAGGTCTGCGTATAGCCCAAGTAGAAATGGTTCTTGAACGACGGATGCTGCGCATCGTCGGGAGTGAACAAACGGTACTTGAAGCTGACCTGGAAGCGGGCCTTGGCGCCGCCCTTGGTGCCCACGTCGAAATAAATCGGCTCGTAGGGCGACAGGGCGTTGCGGAAATTCTCGAACGGCGTGGGCGGCGTCCTGGCCGCGGCGCCTTGGCCGTCGGCGGGCGGCCCGGCGCTGGGCGAAGCGCCTGCGGCCTGCACCACATCGGCGGGCAGCACGGGTTCGGCCGACGCCAGCGTGCCCGCGCCGGCATCCACCACCGGCACCGATGCCGGCGTGCCGGCCACCGGGCTCTTCTCCAGCGGGCTGGTATCCAGGGCCAGCAGCACCGGCTGGCCTTCGACGTTCACCGCCTGCAGCCCCTTCAAACCCTTGGGCACCACGGCGCGCCAGCGCACCTTCACGAAGTTGTTCACGGGAATGTTGACCTGCCCCGGCGGGCTGTCCAGATAGGCAAGGCTGCGCACCGCGCCGCCATGGTCGTCACGCCATTGCAGCACCAGCTTGCGCTGCGGCGTCCAGCTGAGTGTGTCGCCGGTGTCGTTGAACAGCACGGCGCTGACTCGTAGGGTTTCACCCGGTACCGCATGCGTGGTGTCCAGCCGATAGGCCACCCCGGCATGGGCCGTAGCCGCCGCCAGCAGGGTGGCCGTAGCCAGTAGGCCGGAAAGGAACGGCCCGGGGCGTACGAATGCAGGCTGGGAAGGCGAAGGCCTTGGTGCTGAAAGCCTGAGGCCAAAAGCCGAAAACCCGGATCTGGAAGCCGAAAACCCGGATCTGGAAGCCGAAAACCCGAACTGGGAAGCCGAAAACCTGAAAAGCAAAGATCTGAAAATCGCAAGCATCATGTATCGTTTTTCTTCGAAATGCCACGCCCCTGGCTTGGGCAATCGCCCGCGGGCGCGGCTGGAGTCCGTCGAAACTGTAGCATTGCCGCGCCGCGGGGGCGCAACCTGATGTAAGCAAATACACCGGCGGCCGGCAGCGCGAGGGGCGCGGGCCTCGGACAGCGGGTGTCTGGACGGAATGATGCGGCGCTATAGAGCGGCGCAAGGCAAGACGGCTGTTGGGTCTGCGCTCCTGACGCGCGGCCGCATCACGGGCTCGCAGCCTGAGTCCCCGAAGCGCCGTCAGCAGGGTGCCGTCAGCAGGAATTCTCGTACCGTGCCGCACACCATGTAAAATGCCCACTCGCCATCGCGAGGCGGCAGTAGCTCAGTTGGATAGAGCAACGGCCTTCTAAGCCGTAGGTCGGGGGTTCGAACCCCTCCTGCCGCGCCATAAAACCCGTGTTTATGCGGGTTTTAGAGGTTTGCTTTCCATGATTGACGGGAGCTACTGATCTAGATGGCGCCGTCCAAGTCGAGACAGCAAGCCAAGCGCAAGCCGTTGCTCGAGAACCTACCTTGCATCGAGTTCCATTATGAGCTGTGGAATAGGATCCGCCGATGTGGCTGTCTATTGCAGCGTATCGGCGAGGACATCAAGGATAAGCGGGCCGAAACCGTCACCCGAGCTCTTACCGAGCAGATGCGCCAGCTGTTTGCTCAACTGAGAAAAAGCCTGACATGGGATCGTGGGGTCGAGATGTCAGCACATAGACGCTTTAGTATGGATACCAATATGGCCATTTACTTTTGCGATCCGGGTTGCCCCTGACAACGGGGCACCAACGAAAATACGAACGGCCTGTTACGCCAGTACTTCTCGAAAAGAACAGGCTCGGCAAGCTATACACAGCGCAATCTCGACGAAGTCGCTATCAAGTTAAATTCCCGTCCTAGAAAGACGTTGGGGCTCAAGACCCCAGCTGAAGCGTTGGACGCAATGTTGCACTGATCGTCTGAATCCGTAATCGTTAAAAATGGGAGATCACTGTGGTACCTGGCGTTGTCCAGCACAATCACCATGCGTTTGGCGTGCGAGCGGTGCCGCAGCAATTTTTTGAGGAAGGCTTCGAACATCAGCGCATCAGACCGTCTGGCACAGCGAGCGCACAAACTTGCTCATGGCGAGGCTGACCGCGCCTAAGCAGGCCACTGACTCACGGGTGGGAGTGTGCAACAAAACTGGATCCTTGAGTTCGGGCGGCATCCACATTCGACACCGGGCGTGAAGTTGCTGGAAATGGTAGTCGCCCAGGCTCCATAGCTCGATGCTGGGTACTTGGCCAGTCGGTGCTGTTTTTTTAACAGCCGCGACCTTGATTGGGTCGGGCTGGGCGACCTGGGCTTGCGAAGCCGAAAACCCATTTTGGTGAAGAGGCGCTGACACTGGCGTACACTCTCCCGCAATCTGCCAAGCCGCCTCGCTCAAAACGCCTAACCCAGCGCTGCACTGTGCGCCGGTCTTCACCAAACAATTCCGTGGCCTGTTGGCAACTATGGACGTTGGCGATCAAGAACGAACTATGAAATCGATAATTATAGTGCGAGTCATCAAAGCGGGAAACCTCCTGTGGGATAGCAATTCGCATCACGTCGGGATCAGGAATTTCCAGCTGTCCCATAACGGTATCTTCAGGGTTGGAAACTGTCGTCAGCTTAGCTTATTTATGCGACATTATTTATATCATTATGTTTGGCATTTATTAAAAAGAGAAACTCTACATCGCTTTTACATCGGGGCTGTTGGTGAACGTTCTCTTCAGTTCTTCATGAAATATCTTTACCGTGCCCAATTGTACGGCTTCCTTTCGACAAAAAAAGACTATAGGGGGCAATTTTACTGGCCACCGTATATCAATTGCAGAGACCAAGCCATATTGGACAAATCTATCCACGGCAATGGCCGTAGCGACGGTAACCAACTCTGAGGAAGCGGCCAAATGAAAGTTCGACAACCAAGAGAACGATTCAATAGCCGGGGCCGGTGGCTGCAAGCCTTGCTGTATGAAAGCTCTTTCGAAAGTTTCACGAGAGGCTGTCCCTTTCGGCAACAGAATCCAAGCCTGATTACGTAGCTGCTTTAACGTTACAGTTCTTTCTCTGGCAATCGGGTTGCGCACGCTGCAAACAGCCTTAAGCGGCATTATGGATACAGGCCGGACGAAAAGCGCATCATAGTGTTCTTGATGAAAGTTATCACTGAGCCTACCAATGGCGCAGTCGAGCTGCCCATTCATCACCCCTTCGATAATCCCATCGACAGTCCCTTCCTGAAGTTCAATCGTAATATCGGGCCTACGAGCTCGTACTTTACAAATAATTGCTGGCAGCATTTCTAGCATTGCCAATGAAAGCGCGCCAACCCGTAAATGCTCCTTTACGTTAGGTGCTCGGATGCAATCTTCGAGCCCCTGCAAGGCATTTAACACCAGTGTAAGTCTATCTCGGGCAATTACGCCTTCGGTCGTCAGCTTCGCACCATGTTGCCCTCGCTCGACCAGCGAGACCTGAAGCAATGACTCCATGTCTTTAAGCATGGACGTCACGGCAGGCTGTGTTACGCACAATACCTTCGCAGCTTCCCTCAAGGAGCCACGATCCGCAATGATATCGAGAAGTGCAAGGTGCTTGATTCGAAGTTGTGCTATTCGGGAACTAATCATCTGCATCTATATAAGCTAGGCTTATCACAAGTTCATTAAAATTGAATATAAATTTATCACACTTATACCTAAAATAGTTAGAAATTCGATATCACATCACTGCATGGGAGAGTTGAAAATGCCTATCGAACTAAGAACCTTAGCTGAGCATGTCGGAGCCGAAGTGCTTGGAATTGATTTGTCAAAAACATTAGAACCACGCCAAGCGGAAGAACTAAATGATGCATTTAACACGCATGGCGTGCTTCTGTTTCGAAAGCAATCGTTGACGCCAGAGCAACATATAGGCTTCAGTCGAAACTTTGGGTCGCTCGAAGTTCACGTTCTGAGACAGTATTTGCTAACGAATCACCCCGAAATTCTTGTCATCTCTAACGTCCTGGAAGATGGAAAGCAAATTGGGATTAATGATGCAGGGCAATATTGGCATACTGACCTGTCCTACAAGGAAGTTCCTAGCAAGGGATCAGTTCTATACGCTAAACGTATTCCATTTTCGGGTAACGATAAAACATATGGCGATACCTGCTACGTAAGTACAGCCGCTGCATATGACGCGCTTTTACCAAATGAGCAAGCCCAACTTGCGGGCTTGAAAGCAATGCATCGGTATGAAGCTCGGTATGAAAGACTACGCCAGCAAAACGAGTCTCGGCAACAACTCACTGAGAAGCAAAAACAAGAGGTTCCCCCCGTTGTACACCCTGTTATCCGTACCCACCCATATACTGGCCGCAGGTGTCTCTATGTGAATGAAGGCTTTACAACTGGTATTGCAGGTATGAGTCTCGAGGACAGCAATCGCCTTCTTCAAAAACTATTCAACCATTGCACTCAGGAGAAATTTATGTATCGGCATAAGTGGCAAGTTGGCGACGTGTTGATGTGGGATAACTGCTCAACGCAACATTTTGCGATTGCTGATTATGGCATTGATCAACCACGCCTAATGCATCGCACCACTATCACGGGCACTGCGGTTCAATAAATTGTAGGGCATTGTTTAAATATTTATTATAAAAGGCTAACAAAAATTCAACCAAAGGAGAAATAAAATGCTAAGTATCTGGCGCCTCGGTGCAGCTTTACTCTGTAGTCTCTTCATGGCCCGGGCATATGCCAGCTACCCCGAAAAACCTATCACCTTGATAGTGCCTTTTGCTGCTGGCAGTGCAACAGACAGCGTTGCACGCATTGTCGCTGATGGCCTCTCTAAAAAGCTCGGCCAGCCAGTGATAGTCCAAACAAAAGCAGGAGCAGTAGGACAGATAGGAACTGAGTACGGAGCACGAGCAGCCCCGGATGGGTACACTATACTAATGTCAACAAGCGGGGCTTTGGCAATTAATCCGGCTCTCTATAAAAGCACGGTTCGCTACGATCCAATCAAAGATTTTGACCCAATAATAATGGTTGGAGAGGTGCCCTTCGCTTTGGTGGTGAACAACAAATTGCCGGTGTCATCCATTCAGGATCTAAGAGTCTACGCGAATAAGCACCCCAATCGCTTATCTTTCGCATATGCCTCTCCGACATCTCAAATATCGAGCGCTATTTTTATGCAAATGGCGGATATTCACGTAATCAGCGTAGCGTATAAGTCGAGCCCGCAAGCAGTGCTTGATCTCATCGCAGGAGAAACACAACTATATTTTATAGACTATGGAACAGGATTGAGCCATATTAAGGATGGAAGCATAAAAGCACTTGCAGTTGCTGGTAAAAAAACCTCCCTATTACCAAGCTTGCCAGCCATTAGTGATACCCTTCCCGGGTTTTCTATTACTTCATGGAACGGAATTCTGGCTCCTCACGGCACTCCAGCCGATATTATTACCAAGCTCAACTATTCAATCAAGCAAGTGCTGGCTGATCCGGGCATAAAAAGCAAGCTTGTTGCAATAGGATTCGAAATTGACGGAACTACATCTCCAGAGCAGTTCAAAAACATCATCAAAACCGACGTAAAAAAATGGGCCCAATGGATAAAGCAGGCTGGAATCAAGCCACATTAAGCTAGCCTATAGGTTAATGAGCGACTTAGTCGTCGCTGGTTTCCAAGGTTTGCTCCTGATTTCAACATTTCGTTCTGATCATGGCCCCTTCCCCATCTTATTGAAAGGCATGTCCGGGTGGCTCCTCTATAAATTTTTATATGAGAAAAAATTATGTTTAAGCGCTTACTGCTAATGTGCAGTATTTTCGGAGTTTCTGTGCTAGGACCATGCGCTACTGCGATGAACGCCACGGGAGGCTATGCAAGTCGGCCCATCAAGCTGTTTGTCGGCTATGCGGCTGGCGGTACTGCTGATGTTGTCGCTCGCATGTTGGCTAAAGAGATCGGAAATAGTCTCGGCGCTTCGGTAGTAGTTGAAAACAAGGCAGGCGCAAACGCTTTAATTGCAACAAATGAGTTACGTCGTTCCAAGCCTGACGGCTATACCATTTTGATGGCATCGCTTTCGCATGTTGTGAATCCGGTTCTGCATCCTAAAGAAGCTCAATACGATCCTGTGCGGGATTTCGCTCCCATAGCGGGTGTAGTTACTCTGCCATTGGTTATTGTCACCAGCTACAACAGTCCATATCAATCAGTAGCTGATTTGATTTCCGTTGCACGCAAAGAGCCTGGACATATCACATTCGCGTCAGCGGGAGTTGGAGGATCCGGCCATCTCGCCGGGGCAATGTTGGCACAAAGTGCGGACGTAGATATGTTGCATGTCCCGTTTAACGGCAATGCTCCGGGTTTAAGCGAGGTGATTGCCGGGCGCGTATCGTTTATGTTCTACCCCACTATTGGCATTGCAAACAGAGTTCAGCAAAAGCAGGTTCGCGTACTTGCTGTCGCCACTTCTGAGCGTATGGCAGATTTCCCAAATGTCCCGACTCTGCAGGAGATTGGCTATACCGGCTTTGAACGCACAGCCATCTGGTTAGGTATTCTCGCGCCTAAAGGAACGCCGAAGAACATTGTTAAGCTCCTACATCAAGAAGTAGCTAAAGCCTTACATAAGCCGGAGGTGCAACGGCGCTTATCGTCACTAGGAGCGCTAACCGTAAACAGCGATCCGGCACAGTTCTCCCAATTTCTCGCCAGCGATCATGCTCGATGGAGCAACGTAATACAGAAAGCAGGAATTCAAGGCCCACAGCAATAAGGCAGCTATTATTTCACTATGTAGTTGAACCTGACGAAGTGGGGCATGTGTCAATTTAATCGGGCAGGAAAATATGAAACGTTACGATCTACGTATTAATGGAGAGTGGGTTAAGCCGAGTTCCAACGAATGGTTTGATACTTACGACCCATATACTGGAGAGCCCTGGGCCAACATTCCGTTGGGCACATCTCAGGACGTTGACCGAGCTGTGCTAGCGGCGCATACAGCGTTTACGGAGGGGGCTTGGCCTGCTAAGTCCCCCTCAGAACGGGGCCTGCTATTGCATAAGGTTGGTGACCTTATTGCCTCAAACGCGAAGAGGCTTGCAGAGATAGAGGTTCGTGACAACGGCAAGCTTTTCGCCGAAATGTACGGCCAACTTACCTATTTGCCTCAGTGGTTTTATTACTATGGAGGCTTAGCTGATAAAATACAGGGTGCAACACTTCCTCTAGATAAAAAGGGTTATTTCAGCTACACGCGACACGAGCCACTTGGAGTGGTTGCAGCGCTCACCCCGTGGAACTCACCTCTTTTGCTCGCATCATGGAAAATCGCTCCGGCACTTGCTGCCGGTTGTACTGTTGTTCTCAAGCCGTCCGAATTTACTTCCGCATCTACTCTTGAATTCGCGGAGCTGTTTGAGCAGGCTGGCTTTCCGCCAGGTGTGGTTAATGTCGTCACAGGGTTTGGAAAAGACGTCGGCGCGGCACTTAGCAGCCATCCACTTGTACGCAAAATCTCATTTACTGGTTCAGATACCACCGGTCGAGTTATCAATCAGCAGGCAGCATCCCAACTTAAACATATGTCGCTCGAACTTGGGGGCAAATCGCCCAATATAGTGTTCGATGATGCCGACTTGGATCAAGCTGCACAGGGAGCCATATCAGGGATATTTTCAGCTACAGGGCAAACTTGCATTGCCGGCTCACGGCTATTGGTTCAAGATTCAATCTATGATGTCTTTGTTTCAAAGCTGATCGCGATTGCACGTACCGTGAAGTTGGGTAACCCGATGAGTTTAGATACTCAAATAGGCCCTGTGACTACTCCGCCGCAATATAGAAAAGTATTAGATTATATTGATATTGCCATAAAGGAAGGTGCACAGCTATTGTTGGGTGGGAAGGCTGCGGCACGAGCCGAATGCGGGAAAGGGTGGTTCGTGGAGCCAACGATTTTTGGCGAAGTGAACAACGCTATGCGTATCGCGCAGGAAGAAGTATTTGGCCCAGTATTATCTATCATACGATTTAAAGATGAAGATGATGCCCTCGACATCGCCAACGATGTGCGATTTGGCCTGGCGGCGGGCGTGTGGACTCAGGACATTGCTAGGGGGATGCGGATGTCTGAAAGATTAAAGGCCGGTACAGTATGGATTAATACTTATCGTGTGCTTAGTTATATATCCCCGTTTGGTGGATACAAGGAATCAGGCCTTGGTAGGGAAAATGGTATTGATGCTGTGCGGGAATACCTGCAGACCAAAACGGTATGGATTAACACTGGGGCAAGTGTCGGAAACGCATTTGTAATGCGATAGTATGTGCTCCGACTGATCCATATAGTCGCTGCGCGTTGTTGGCCTGATCGTTAGGGGCGATTCGGTTAAAACTTGATTTGAACGACACCTATCGGATCGATGCGCTTAAATTTCATAATTCAACCACCCTTTCGCTGCTTAGAGACCCAAGCGCTGGTCTAAAGGGGCGTCCGAAATTCCAGTGTTGTCGAACATGCGGGAGGATGGAAGTCTGTGGGTGTCATGGATGCAGACTATACGAAGAAGAAAGTTAGGAATTTTTGTTGATGTTATTTACACGCTATGCCGATGAACGCTTCATGTATCGGCATAAATGGCAGGTTGACGGTGTCCTTATGTGAGATAACCAGTCAACCCAATATTTAGCGGCATCGGATTATGGCCTGTATCGGCCTGCTTGATGCACCTCGCAACAATAGGCGGATAACCGGGTCAGAGATCGAGGCGGTCTTGGATGAAACTATCGGATTAGGCGCTACCTAACGGTGCTGCCCTAGCTGATGAATACGCCAGTTTATGTAACAAACTGCAGGGCGCGATTATAAGACTATAGATAAGGAGTTCATCATGAGATTTGGTGCAGTGAAGCTGTTACTGGCGATTCTTTGTTCTATTCCTGCCTTAGCGCAGGGAGCCTCCGATTTCCCCTCGCAAGCAGTAAAGCTAATAGTTGGCTACGCTGCAGGTGGTTCTGCTGATGTTGTAGCCAGGATTTTCGCACAGGAGCTTTCTAAAGAGCTGGGGCAAACGGTTGTTGTGGAAAATCGTGGAGGGGCGAGTGGGGTAGTCGGTGCCCAAGCCGTAATAGGGGCTGCGCCTGACGGCCATATTTTGTATTTTGTGGCAAGCCCGACGGTTACGTTAACACCAGCGATCCAACGTGTCTCATTTGACCCTTTGTCCGACTTCACGCCCATCGCAGCTTTAGTTAATTATGTGTCTGTGTTGATGGTCAATGCCGAGTCTCCGTACAAGACGGTGGGTGACATTGTCGAGTACGCTAAAAAGAATCCAGGCAGCGTTACGTTCGGCTCGTCAGGAGTCGGGTCGGCAAGCCATATCGCGGGAGAAATGCTGGCGGAAATGGCAGGAGTACAGTTCACTCATGTGCCATACAAAGGTAACGCACCAGCACTGACTGATCTCATGGCAGGCCGTTTGACCTTTGTGTTCGATTTGACAACGACGGCAATGAGCAATGTCCAAAGCGGTAAGCTGAGAGCCTTGGCGGTGACATCGTCGGAGCGGAACCCAAGCTTTCCTGAGGTGCCCACCATGGTAGAGGCTGGATTCAAAGATTTTACCTACGCGGCATGGTTCGGACTGCTTGGCCCAGCCAACATGCCCATCAGCATGGTGAACAAACTCGCAGAAGCGACGCGTAAAATTGCTAATAAAAAGAGTTTTAAAGATCGCATGATCCAGTCTGGCTACATTATGACTGATGAGACTACTGACGGGTTGCGAGAGCGTATGCGACAAGAAGGCCAGATGTTCAAGGATTTGGTCGCTCGCATACATTTAGCCCGGAAATGAAGTTGTGTCAGGTCGCGCTGTAGGTAAGCTAGTAGCTGAGTTCTTTAAACGACATAGAGTGATAATCCCTCTATTCTTAATGGTTACTCAGAAGTAGGGCTATTATGCGGCTATGCCAAATCATTGTTTTGGGGGGGTTCCACCAAGAGCCATATTTGGGCATTCGTGTCAACGCTGGTTGAAACCCTGCCTTTAGGGCGGGATTGTCGGAGTAAAACAGACCTAGTGTTTTGCCGCGGCTTGTGCGGCTGGATATATTTCAGCTTGATGCCTCGTGTAGCAGCCCACTCGACGGTCGCTGCAGATATTCTAGGTCGTTGTCGTCGCGAATCACCAGCGGTCTGCTGCGCCAATTGGTGATCTGCTTGAGTGCGCAGATCACACGTTATGACGGCAGTGAAAAGTCGATTTCAATGCCCAAGGCTCAGCGGTCGAAGTCATGATCGCGTTGAACAATTGGATGCTGCGACCGTCACATTGGCTAGCACACAATGAAATATCCTTCACACGCAATATGCTTAATCTCGTGATTGCCTGTCGGCTTTGAAAACACGGCCAGAAGTCAAGAAAGAATCTTTCCTTCATATATTTTTTGAAAACCAGGATTGAGCTTATGAGTGAAATGAATTTGAACCTTATTGCGGCTAAAACCCTTTCTGATGTGGGTGTCGATACTTTATTCGGAGTCATTGGCGACGCTGTCATGTATTTTATAGAGCATTATGTGAATGACTGCCAAGGGCGTTATATCAAGGCATATCATGAAAGCAGCGCGATCCAGATGGCGATTTCCTACAGTCAGCTATCGGATAAGGTCGGGGTAGTGGCTTGCACCTGCGGCCCTGGGTTTGCCAACACGATTAGCGCCCTGATAGAGGCCAGGAAATCCAGCACTCCGGTCGTACTTATTACTGCAGGGTCGCCGGCGGCAGTTAAGGAACACCTGCAGGAAATGAATCATGGTGCGGTCACGCTGGCTTGCGAACTCGGCTATGTGGAGCCAGTGAACGCCGATAGGGTTCAGGATGCCGTCATCGAAGCCATAGAAAAGGCGGCGCGCGAAAGGCGCCCCGTCGTTCTGAATTTCCTCCCTTACGACTTGATGAAGAATATGAGGGCGAAATACAGGCCGGCGCCTTCGGGCGTACTGAACACGAGAGCCACTGTCACTACCCACAGCGCGGTGGAGGGCTGCGTCGAGGCGATTGCGAATGCAAAACGACCTTTGATACTGGTAGGATACGGGGCCATAAAAAATGATGCGCTGAATCAGGTAAGCGAACTGGCCGAGCGTCTTGAGGCTCCCATAGCAACGACGCTGCGGGCTAAAGACAGCTTTCTGGGCCACAAGTGGCATATCGGCGTCATGGGTACGCTTGCCAGAGCCGAGGCCCTGGATGTCATCAACAAGAGTGACTGCATAATATCCATCGGTGCGAGCTGTAATTATTTCACGACGGCCAAGGGCAGCTTGGTCAATGACAAGACGTTGGTCATGATAGGAGTGGAAGATCAACTGATGTACCGGTTTGCGAGACCCCGCAACACCGTGAACGGCCACATTCCGTCGGCTCTGGCGGAGATCATGAGCTGGCTGGACGACGTGGAATTGGAGCCTTCGGCCTTCGCCACCGAGCATGACGTCGTCGCCTTAACGCAGGTTATTGCCCAACCACGTCTGGATGATCTTCGTCGAGTTAGTGGTGACGCGCTAACACTTGATTTTGCTTCCATCAAGCTGAATGAAGCATTGACCGAAAAAATCGTGGTGACCGACGTTGGCCGGTTCGTGCGTTCTGTGTGGAGCAACCTGCACGCCAGCAAACCTGAATACTTTATTTCTCCCGCCAATTTTGCTGCCATTGGCATGGGCATAGGTCTTGCGATCGGTTCGGCGGTGGCCGTTCCAGACGTTCCTGTGTTGGCGGTTGTGGGCGACGGTGGCTTCATGTTGGGCGGCATGAATGAATTGTTTACCATCCGAACCATGGGACTGGATGTCATCACGGTCATTATCAACGACGGAACATATGGCGCGGAATACGCAAAGTTGGAAGCCGATGGACGCGATCCGGACGTTTCAAATATCGAAACCCCTCCGTTCGCATTAGTCGCAAGCGCCATGGGATTCAAAACCAAGGTCGTGACGGACAAACAGGAACTGGCCGAAGCCGTGGAGCTAATCAAACTTCGGGACAAGAAGGTGCCTCTTCTTATAGAGGTGAAATTGCCTTCTGCATCGATAAGATTCGAGGATTGAACCGTAGGGGGCCGGGCACCGAGGCGGCTTATTCAGCCTCCTGCGATCCGCAGACCGTCTGGATTCATCACGTATGAGTCACGACGCTCAATAGCTGCACTCAGCGCCCCATCCAGATGAAGTACCGTAAGCAGCATTATGGGCGTTGTGCACTTGCCAGCCTCGTACCTGAAAAGAGGTTTTGGAGATCAATATTGTCCAATGCCTACATTCTTGCCGACGTCGATGTCGCCAATACGTAGTTGTGCGAACAGCATAAAAAAGTTGTCCGCCGTCACCATGCAGGCATATGAAGGCGGAAATCTGTGTGCGGGGTGGTGTAGTGCGCCTGAGTTCGACGGTTAGAAGCCCAAGCTATTAATTTATATAGAAGCGCGTTAAAAAATTCCCACTACAGAATCGTGTATGTGCCGCTGCCAGCGGGCATTCTGACGTTCAGACTGTTAAAGAGGTTTTCTACCTCGGTTGTGTCGACCCTATCGAGCGCAGACCATGGGCAAGGTGGAGCGGTTTCACTGCTATCTGTGTGGCAACTTCTATGTGCCGCTCACCGGCTGGCTCGAGCAGTCAAGCCTGGTGCTGGAAGTGGACACGGCCAACGCCGAAATGGGCAAATGGCTACGTGAGGTGGCTAATCAGCGTGTGCATCTGGTCACGGGTGCAGCGGCCGCCGTACTGTTCGAGCAGCGAGAGTGCGCCGCTTTGCAGCCATTGCGTGGGTTTGCCATCTCGACACAACCGGCGACCTTCGCTCAGTGGGCAATACCCAACTTGGCAGCGTCGTTGCTGTACCCGCTGTCGACCTATTACCTATTAGCAACTGCTGACCGAGGTGTTTATGCACGCATGAACCTACAACAGGGACGCATCGACGCGCACTGCCAGACGTTCAAGCTCGAAGGGCTGATGCAGTGTTACTGGGCGGCGGCAGCCGGCGAGGCTGCCAACAAGGACTGGAGCTTCCTGGATTATCTGGAGCACGTGCTGGCGCGTGAGCGAGACACCGGGCAGGCGCGCTCGCGACAGACTCGGGTTCGTATGGCTGGATTCCCAGCCATCAGGGCCCTGGGCGAGTGCGGTCACAGCTTTGTCGTGGGCGCTCCAAGAAGCTGATCGAGGAGTTAGCCACACTGCGGTTCATGAATCGATGCGAGAGCGCCGTGCTGCTAGAGCCTTTCGGCGTGGGCAAGACGCATCTGGCCACCGCGCTGGGCTATGTGGCCGCCCAGGCTGGTGTTAAAACCAAGTTCATTGCTGCGGCCGATTTGATACTGCAGCTCGAATTCGCCAAGCGTCAGAGGCGATACGACGCGGTTCTATGACACAACATTCTGGGGCCACGCTTGTTGATCATCGATGAGATTGGCTACCTGCCGCTGTCTGGAGGCCGGGCCAGCCACTTCTTCTAGATCATCGCCAAGCGATATGAGCGTGGTTCCATGATTCTGACTAGAATCCTACCGTTCACGCAATGGGATGCCACCTTCGATGGCAACACCACTCTGATGGTCGCCATGCCCGACCGCATCCTGCTCTATGCCCACATCATTCAAATCAAGGGAGATAGCTACCGCCTGAAACAGCAACGTAAAGCCGGGCTTGTCCCGGTCGCTAAAAGTTAACTGAATGGCCCAGATTTACTTTGCGCGCCGACGCGCGAAGTGGCTCACATTGCAATTGCGTTTGACAGCGTGAAGGCGAACAAAGGGGCCCCAGGCGTCGATGGGCCGGACATAGGCCAGGCCAAAGAGTGCCTGAAGCGCACTTGGCCAGTCACAAGGCAGCAGTTGACGGCAGGTGCGTATTGGTGGCCCATGCCCGGGCGCCGAGCGAGTGGTGCTGTGCTCGCTGCATAGCGGCACGTGCAGGAAGGCTACCGAATCTTAGCCATTTCCTGCATGACGAACCATGCTTTTTGTTCCACGGCCGATTTTTCTCCGGATAGGCGAATTGCATAAATTCGAAATTTTTCCATGCCGAGCAGATGGCTCAGTTCTGTCAGGCTGCCGTTGGTGATTTCCTTGGCTGCCAAGGTATGCGGTATCCAGGCTACACCGACCCCTGCAAGAGCAAGCTGCATGACAGCCAGTGTCAAGGAGCTTTCGGCCTTTTCCTGCAGCAATAGGTTTTTGCGCAAGCTGGGAAGTATTTCACGAAGCATGGCTTCGCCCATGAACACGTCTGGTGGATAAACGACGATTGGCAGTTCGCCGTTCCGATATTGCATATTCAGCTCTTTGAGATTGGCTGTCTGGAATACCGGCACGAAAAGCTCTTCGCCGAAGTCTATTTCTTCGACGAATTCGGTGCCCATGGGTAGCTCTTCATCGTCGAATCGATAAAAGAGCGCGAAATCTGCCTGTTTGGTAACAAGCATAGAAAAACATTCATTGCGATTTGCCGAAAGCAGTTGAACCCGTGTGTCGAGCCCCGCGGTAAGTTCTTTAACTAACACGGGCCCCGTAGAAGCGGTGATCGAATGCTGGCTCGCGATGATGATCCGGCTTTTGAGCAAGCGATCCTGGTGGCGCAGGTTGTAGAGCAGGTCGCGCATGCTCGTCGCCAGATGTTCGAGCTGCCGCTGTTGGACGATGACGGCATTGCACAAATGTGCCGGCTTGTGTGTGCGGTCGAGAAGTTCAATACCAATATAGTCTTCAATCAACTTGATGCGCCGGGAGAAGGCCGGCTGTGTCAGGTAGCGTATCTTCGCCGCTTCGCTGAGCGAGCCGGCATTCAAGACTGCCAAGATGTCTTCAATCCATTCCAGGCGCATAAGGTCTCTTGATCTCTAAGGCATTAATATGCGGAAACTGCATGTTATTCCCAAAAAAAAGCATTTGCAATCCATGGATTTCGTATTCAAAATGAAAAATATGCATGTTTTAATCGGAGAAAGAAAAAATGAATCTTGCTGGTTTCCCTCGAACTCACTTAGCACATCTTCCCACTCCGTTAGAGCCTTTGACTCGACTCTCGAAAGAGTTGGGTGGGCCGGAAATCTGGATCAAGCGCGACGACTGCACCGGTTTGTCTACCGGAGGTAACAAGACCCGCAAGCTCGAGTTTCTGATGGCGGAAGCCGAGGCGCTGGGGGCGGAAATCGTAATGACACAGGGCGCCATTCAATCCAACCATGCACGTCAGACAGCGGCTTGCGCGGCAAAACTGGGGTTTGGCTGTCATTTATTGCTGGAAGATCGCACGGGCTCTAAAGATGACAACTACAACCGTAGCGGTAATGTTTTTCTGGATTATCTGCACGGGGCTACTGCAGAAAGGCGGCCTGGTGGTTTGGATATGCAGGCCGAAATGGAAGCCGTTGCCGAGAAATTCAGGGCGCAGGGCCGTAAGGTCTATATCATCCCCGGGGGCGGATCCAATCCGACGGGGGCGCTTGGGTATGTCAATTGTGCATTCGAGTTGGTGTCGCAAGCCAATGATCGCAGGCTGACGATTAATCATATTGTGCATGCCACCGGAAGCGCTGGGACGCAGGCCGGGCTGATTACCGGGCTGAAGGCGATGAATGTCCACATTCCACTGCTGGGGATCGGTGTGCGTGCGCCGCGGCCCAAGCAGGAGGAAAGCGTCTATAAACTGGCCTGCGCGACCGCAGAAAAGCTGGGTTGTCCGGGTGTAGTTAAGCGCTCCGACGTGGTTGCCAATTCAGATTATGTGGGTGAGGGTTACGGTATTCCTGCCGCCAGCACTATCGAGGCGATTGAAATGTTTGCTCAACTCGAAGGTATTCTCCTGGATCCTGTTTATTCCGGTAAAGGCGCGGCAGGTATGCTCGATCTGGTCAGAAAAGGACATTTCAAGAAAGGCGAGAAAATCGTGTTTATTCATACTGGAGGGTCGGCAGCGTTATTTGGTTATCTGTCTGCGTTCGATGTGGTGCCGACGGCCAGCAATTAACACGTAGCCTGGGTGTCTGGGTGGAGGCAAGTCCGATGAGACTGAATATTTTCAAAGGTAGCTTCACACAACAGGAGCCTATCAGCGAGGAAGGGATCGCCGCGGCGGTCAAAGTGCTGCGTTCGGGCCGGCTGCATCGCTATAACGCCGAGCGGGACGAGCTCTCGGAGGCCTCTCTTCTCGAGCGGGAATTCGCCGCGTATCAAGGCAGCCGTTATGCCCTGGCTTGCAGTTCGGGAGGTTATGCGTTGCATATCGCCCTGCGCGCCGCTGGCTTGCGGGCCGACGAGCCGGTGCTGACCAATGCTTTTACGCTTGCTCCGGTGCCCGGCGCCATCGTCAATGCGGGTGGTCGCGTTGTGCTCGTCGAGACCACCATGGACTTGGTTCCTGATCTTGTAGATCTTGAGCAGAAGGCCAGCAAGTCTGGTGCTCGCTTCATGGTGCTTTCCTACATGCGTGGCCATATGCCCGATATGGACGCACTGATGGAGCTAACCGGGCGCCTGCATCTGACATTGATCGAAGATTGTGCCCATACCATGGGGGCTTCTTGGGATGGGCGGAAGAGTGGCTCGTTTGGACTTGCCGGGTGCTTCAGCACCCAGACGTATAAGCACATAAATTCGGGAGAAGGGGGGCTGCTGATGTCCGACGACCCGGCGTTCATGGGGCGTGCGATTCTAATGTCCGGGTCTTATATGCTTTACGAGCGGCACGGTGCCGCACCGGAGGCGCGCTTCTTCTCCCGGGCCAAGTTTGATACCCCCAACTTTTCGGGCCGTATGGACAATGTTCGTGCGGCAATCCTGAGGGCGCAGATTCCCGAGCTTGTATCCAAGACAGAGCGCTGGAATAAGCGTTATCAGACGGTAGAGGCGTGTCTACGAGGCATTCCCGGTGTTTATTTGCCGAATCGACCGCTCCAGGAGCGTTATGTGGGCAGTTCGATTCAATTTCTGTTTCCGGGGATCTCTGCGCAAAAGGCAAGGGCCTTCGTGAGCCGGTGTGCGAAACAAGGGGTGGAGATAAGTTGGTTCGGTGATGCCGGGCCCAAAGGATTTACCAGCAGCCATAGGAACTGGAGGTATCTCGATCCACAATCCTTGCCGCATACAGACGCCACATTGGCCAGCCTTTTCGATATGCGTCTGCCTTTAACTTTTTCGATCGCGGATTGTCGGCTTATCGGCAATATCATCCTGAGGTGTCTCGAAGAGACCTGTGCGCAGTAAATGTCGATGGCCGCTATGTCGATGAAGCATGTTGGTAGTGCCCAGTAGTGCCCGGACTCAGCCGGGTTTTGAATAACCCTTCGATGGGGTTGTATTGAGTCAATAACCAGTTGAATGTCGTCCCTGAGGCCTATTAAAAATGATCAGGCCGAGAAGGGAATTAAACACGGAGGAGCAAAAAATGATCGGGAAGCATTTTATTTTTTCCATGGGGGCGCTGCTGTTGTCGATAGCCTCAATCACAACGGCACGGGCGGCTGAAAAGGTCTTGATCGCAACGTATGGCGACCCAGTTCCAGCCCAGATGGCTGCTCATGACGGCAAGTTTAGCAAGGCAACCGGCTGGAATGTCGATTGGCGCAAGTTCGCGTCGGGAACCGATGTCATCGCAGCAATGGCTTCGGGGGATGTCAGTATTGCGGAGCTGGGCTCTTCCCCGCTCGCGATCGCGGCAACGCAGGGCGTCGATCTGAAAGTATTCATGATTGACTATGTCATCGGCAAGTCGGAATCCTTGATTGTTCGAAATGGTTCCGGTGTTGGGTCTCTGGCCGATCTAAAGGGCAAACGGGTTGCAGTGCCGGTTGGTTCGACCGCACACTTTTCATTGATGGGCGCTTTGAAGCATGCGGGAATTCAAAGCAATGAGCTGACCATCTTGAATATGTCACCCGACCAGATAGTTGCCGCATGGCAGCAAGCGGCGATAGATGCCGCATTCGTCTGGCCGCCCGCCCAAACAGAGATCCTCAAGACGGGCAAGCGCCTGATTGGCGCCGACGATGTCGCCAAGTGGGGGTATCCCACCTTCAACGTGTGGGTCGTCAACACGAAATTTGCCGAATCGCACGCGCAATCCCTGGAGGCATTCATTCGTGCGGTTGAAGAAGCGAATCAGGCTTATCTGAAGCAGCCTTCCGCCTGGACGGCCGACAGTCAGCCCGTCAAGTCGATCGCGGCGGAAACAGGCGCGCAGCCAGACCAGGTCGTCGAGGTAATCAAGGGGTATACATTTCTGCCGCTGGCCGAGCAAGCTACACCCGAATGGCTTGGCAAAGCCATCCCACAAACCATCAAAAAGACAGCTGACTTTCTCGTGTCTGCGGGCCGATTGGCGCATGCATCCGATGACTATTCCAACGTGGTGGATCTCAAATATCTGAACAAGGCGATGAAGTAGATCCCAATCGTTCGGAAACAAACCGCTCTGGTGCCGGACGACGGCGCCAGAGCGGTTTGAACCAGTGCAAGGAAACAAGATGGCTCTAAAAATACAAGACGCGTCGGTGGTATATCCGGGGATCGAGGGGCGTCAAAAAATTGAAGCTTTACGGCGTATAAATCTGACAATCGATGACGGCGACTTCATTGTCGCGTTAGGGGCGTCTGGTTGCGGCAAGTCGACACTCCTGAGTTTGATTGCGGGTTTCCTCTCACCTACGAGTGGTGAGGTGCTGCTCAATGATTCCAAGATCGAAGGGCCGGGGGCGGATCGTTCTGTCGTATTTCAGAAGCATGCTCTTCTACCTTGGTTGAATGTACGTGACAACGTCGCGTTCGGATTGATGCTACAGGGGTGTGCCAAGAAGGAACGCTACGAGATCGGAGACAAATACATTGGGCTTCTCGGCTTGAATGGGTTTGAAAACTCTCCGGTCTATGCGCTTTCTGGCGGCATGCAGCAGCGTGTTGGAATCGCGCGTGCACTTGCATGCGACCCGAAGGTGCTGTTGATGGACGAGCCGTTGGGGGCCCTGGATGCACTGACACGGGAAAAAGCCCAGGAATTGATCCTTCAAGTCTGGAGAGACACCCGCAAATCGATTTTTTTCATTACGCACAGTGTCGAAGAGGCGCTGTTCATGGGTACCCGACTAGTCGTCATGTCACCGCGACCCGGCCGGATTGCCCATACTTTTGATTTGCCTTTTTCACGGATGTTCCTCGGCGGGCAAAGTGCGCGCTCGGTCAAGGCGTCCAGTCAGTTCATTGCGTTGCGTGAAGAAGTCCTGAGAATGATTTTTGCGGATGAGGAGGCGGCATGAAATTCGCGAACACCCAAGAACCACCGCTGGCACCAACCAGGCTTGGCGGATTGCGCCGGTACTATGCAAGACTATTGCGCCAGCGCCCCACAAAACCGGGAGAGACTTATGGTGTGCCAGGCTCAGGCGATACATACTGGCTGAGCCTGCTGGCGATGGCTGTTTTTTTCTTCGTCTGGTGGCTTGTGACCGCCCAGCATTGGGTGAAACCGCTGTTTGTGCCGGCACCAGGGGCGATTATCGATAGCTTTGTCAGTGTCTGGAACCACGGGTTTACGGGAACCCCATTCTGGCTGCATATCGTGATCTCGACGGCCCGTGTATTCGGTGCATTTTTGCTTGCATGCTTGATCGGGATTCCTCTTGGCTTGAGCATGGGAACCAGCCGCCTTCTTAGGGGGATTTTTGACCCATTCATCGAGTTTTACCGGCCAATTCCTCCTTTGGCTTATCTGCCTTTGATGATCATCTGGT
Source organism: Candidimonas nitroreducens (assembly GCF_002209565.1). GTDB lineage: Bacteria > Pseudomonadota > Gammaproteobacteria > Burkholderiales > Burkholderiaceae_B > Candidimonas > Candidimonas nitroreducens. The sequence goes on along the minus strand of NZ_NJIH01000006.1, from coordinate 168,987 downwards.
TTGGAATTGGAGAAACCTCAAAAGTCCTTCTGATCTTTCTGTCGGTTTTTGCACCTATAGTGCTCGGAGCCAGGGCGGGCGTGCGTTCCGCCGCTATTGAACAGATCCACGCCGCTTATTCCTTCGGCGCCAGCCGCTGGCAAATATTGCGTCATATCGTCTTGCCCGCGGCAACTCCAGAGATTCTGACCGCGATGCGTGTGGGTATTGGTTTTGGCTGGACCACCTTGGTTGCCGCAGAGATGGTCGCTGCCAAGATGGGTATCGGCTACATGGTTCTTTCGGCATCACAATTTCTCCAGACTGCGGTCGTTATCATGGGCATTATTGTGATCGCCATAATCGCGTACATTTTCGATTTGATCATGCGCGGTCTGGAACGAAAATTGGTGCCGTGGAAGGGCAAGGCATAAAAAATCAGAACTGTATCTTTGAGAGGTTTTTTGTGCCAATTAAATATCTGAAAAAAGCTGTCCGAACGGCAGAAAGCGACCAGGAACAGGTTCGCTCGGAAGTTCAGAAAATGCTTGACCGCCTGAAACGCGAAGGTGAAGCTGCTGCGCGTATCTATGCCCGCGATTTCGACAAGTGGGTTGGAGAAATCGTCGTTTCGCAAGAGGCGATTGAAAATGCAAAGAAGCTTGTTCCCCAGCAGCTCCAGGATGACATTCGCTTTGCACACGACAATATTCGACGATTTGCAGAAGCGCAGAAAGCAACGACTTCGGACTGCTCGATTGAGGTAAGCCCGGGATTTTGGGCCGGGCAGAAGCAGATTCCGGTAGGATCCGTGGGTTGCTATGTGCCTGGGGGGCGCTATAGCCATATTGCGTCGGCGATGATGACCATCACGACAGCAGCAGTTGCCGGGGTTTCCCACATCACTGCCTGCTCTCCCCCGAGCCATGAAACAGGCATTGCCCCAGCGACGCTATTTACGATGGATTTATGCGGTGCGCATAGAATACTGAACCTCGGCGGGGTACAGGGAATTGCCGCGATGGCGTATGGGATGTTTGGAGCCCCTAAGGCCGATATGCTGGTGGGGCCGGGGAATCAATATGTCGCGGAGGCAAAGCGGATACTCTTTGGCTCTGTGGGTATCGACATGGTAGCTGGCCCAACCGATTTGCTGATCATCGCTGATCAGACCGCCGACCCGTACCTGGTTGCTTGGGATCTTGTGGGGCAAGCCGAACACGGCTACAACTCTCCGGTATGGCTAGTGGCGACCGATCGGGCCTTGGCAGAAGCAGTCATTCGACAGGTTCCGAGTTTGATCGAGGAACTTCCCGAGCTGAATGCCAAAAATGCCAGGGCCGCTTGGCGGGACTATGCCGAAATCATTCTTTGCGGTGACCGCCACGAGATGGTCGAAGTAGCGAATCGTTATTCTCCAGAGCATCTCCAGGTTCAGGCAGCCGATCTGGATTGGTGGCTGTCGCAGCTCCGTTCTTATGGCTCCCTTTTCTTGGGTGAGGAAACAACCGTCGCCTTTGGCGATAAGGCGGCAGGGCCGAACCATGTTCTGCCGACTTCTGGTTCGGCGCGTTACACGGGGGGCCTGTCTGTGCACAAGTACATGAAGACGGTGACATGGCAGCGCGCGTCGAAGGACGGTTCCAGGCCTATCGCTGCGGCGACCGCACGAATTTCCCGCCTGGAGGGAATGGAGGGGCACGCGCGTACCGCTGACATCAGGTTAGAGAAATTCTTTCCGAATGAAAATTTCCGGCTTTCTGTTTGATGCATGGTGGTGAGCCTCGAAAGCGGGCGCCTTTTCCTTCAAGGCTCGGGCGACGCCGTACGTGCAAGGGCTTCGGTCTTTGGCGGGCCATGTGGGTAGATCTGCGTGTTGGCTAGATGCTATTCCAGGGGGCGATTCAAGGTAAGAACCTGCCCTCGGTGTATGACGATATTGCTCGGGAGCAATTGCCGTGAGTTTGCCTTTCAGCCTGTTTGACCAGCTCGGAATCAAAGAATTCGGAAGAAAACTGCGCCGGCGCGAAATTACGGCTCTGGGAGTGACCCAGGCATACCTCGATCGTATCCATGACTTGGACGATAAGCTGCGCAGCTTCGTCCATGTGATGGGCGAGCAGGCATTGCGCTGTGCCAGGGCCATGGACGAATTGCTGGCCGCAGGCACGGATCTGGGGCCGCTGATGGGAATACCCGTGGCTGTCAAGGACTTGTTCACTGTTACCGGGGCGCCGGTCACCGCAGGTTCTCGGGTCGACATTTCCGGCCTGGTCGAACCAGAGGGCTCGTTCATCACGCGGCTCAAGCGGGCGGGGTGCGTCATCTTGGGCAAGACCGTCACCACAGAGTTTGCGCTGGGGCTTTATAACCCTACGCACCGAACCCCGTGGAATCCCTGCGACGCCAGGATTGCGCGCATGCCGGGGGGCTCCAGCAGCGGCTCGGCGGTGGCGATGGCTGCCCGATTGGGGGCCTTCACCGTCGGCACTGACACCGGTGGTTCCGTCCGTAATCCGGCAGCGTTATGCGGCGTGTTCGGCTATAAGGCAAGCCCGGGCCTGTGGCCTGCCGATGGCATTTTCCCTTTGAGTCCGACCTTGGACAGTATTGGATTCTTCGCTGCGTCGGCGCGCGATGCGGCTTGTGTGTTCGAGGGGATTGCCGCTCGGACAGTCCCGCCACCCAGGCCTCTGAAAGGCCTGCGCTTTGGTTGTCCGAAAACGTATTTTTTCGATGATCTAGACGATGACGTGGCTCGAGCATGTGTTTGGGCAGTGCGCAAGCTTGAGGACGCTGGCGCCCAGAGTGTGGCCTGCGACCTGGATGAGGCCCGAGAAATCAGTACGGTGTTTGCCGAACTCGTGCCGGCAGAATTGGTGGCGGCGGTCGGGAAACGTCGCCTCCTCGAGAACGAACAGAAAATTGACCCAGTGGCCTGGGCGCGTGTCATGCACGGAGTTGATCTGTCTGCGGTGAAATATCAAGCTATGCTGAAGCGGCACCGTGAGCTCGGTACAGTCATAAAGGCACGCTTGCAGGGGCTGGATGCCTGGCTCGCCCCGACGGTGCCTTTTGTTGCTCCCCCTGTGTCAAACTTCACGACAGTGGATGAGATCGCCGCGCTAAACAGAAGGGCGATGCGCAACGCCCAGCCGGTCAACCTTTTTGGTCAATGCGCGGTGTCCGTGCCTATTCCCGGGGTGCCCTTGCCCGTTGGCTTGCAGCTTGCTGCCCCCGCCGGCCAAGATGCCGCACTACTCTCGCTTGCACAAAGCGTCGAGCGGGTATTGTCATGCCACTGAAAGAGCTTGTTTCGACCGGCGACGCCGGCAAAGCGGCAAGCCGCCAAGTGTATTTGGCGCCAGATTTGGTGAAGCGTGCATCAGGTGCCCGGTTGCGGGCCGCCGCTCGCGTGTAAGTAAATCCGGGGGCGAAAAGGTGGGCGTAGCGCGGGTCATAAGCTCGTGTAGACTTTTTAGCTATGAATATCTATTTTAGCGATAAAGATAATTGAAAATTAATCGCTATTATTAATAAAAACTCTCCACTAGACTAGTATCCGGATGCCATGACAGCGAGGTGCTGCGGGCGTAATCGAAGCGATATGAATCTTGGGAAGAGGAGAGAGATATGGTGCGCGAGTCGATCATTATGGAAGAGCACCCGAGCATATCCCCAGCAGTACGTGACAAGCCATTCACCGGCCCTATAGTTTGGAGCGGCGATTCGCTTAGTAGCGAAGATGGGGTTATTCGGCTGGACACGGCATGCCTGCGAGAGATCGACGCTCTTCTGGAAGCCCTCAGAGCCAATCCCTTGCCGATTCTATTATTGGATCCGGACGACTTTGAGCTTCCCGCAAACCGTGCTGCGATGGCACGAGCCAAGCAAGAGCTGGATGCCGGGTGTGGCTTTGTGATTGTCGATCGGCTTCCGGTTGAGAACTACACCGTGGAAGAATCCAAGGCAATATATTGGATATTGGCGCAGTTGGTAGCGCGCCCCGTTGCCCAGAGTTGGGATGGCAAGATGATCTATGACGTCAGGGATCAGGGGCGCCCGCCCGGCAATGGGGTGCGGCCCGATGTCACTACCGCTGAGCAGAATTTTCATACGGACAATAGCTATAACCTTTATCCGCCCGACTATGTTGGCTTGCTGTGCCTGAAGCCGGCCATGGCAGGTGGCATCAGTAGCATCGTCAGTTTCTACACGGTTTACAACGAAATGCTGGAACGCCATCCACAATTGCTGGATCGGCTGCACCGCCCATATTTGTTCAACCGGCAGCTGGAGCACGCTCCCGGCGATGCAAAGGTGCTTAGCCATCCACTATTCCAATATAACGATGAGCGGCTCGTGTGCCGCCTGTCGTATCTGCAGGTCGTCAATGGCTACCGCTTGGCCGGCGTAGAAATGGACGATGAGTCCCGCGAAGCCTTGACGGTGCTCGAGGGCATAATGAATGAAACGAATCTGGAGCGGAAATTCTTCTTCGAGCCCGGGCAGATTCAGATACTCGACAACACTCGATGCGGGCATCGTCGTACTGAAATTATCGACTTCCCCGAGCCCGAGCGAAAGCGTCACCTAGTGCGCTTGTGGCTGCGGAACAATGGGCGGCGCTTCTACAATGGCTGATTGTTCTCGGGCAGCTATGGCGCAAGCATGGCTGCCCGATGTTTCTGCCCATGGCCTAGGGCCGCCGAAGAGCCCGCCATCAGCTCAATTAATCCATATGTATCCCCGAGTCGCGTATTACTTTGGCCCACTTGGCAATCTCATGTGCGGTTCGTATTTTTGCGCGCTCGGGTGTGTCGTCGTAAATAACATCAAGACCCTGCTTTTCGAACGCCGATTTCATTTCGTCTGTGCGCAAAATCTGCACCACCACGCTATTAAGTTTTTGTACGATCTCTTTAGGTGTGGCGCTGGGGGCTACCAGTCCATACCACGCCACCGCTTCATAACCTGGATAGCCCGATTCGGCAACCGTCGGAACGTCGGGCAGCAGTGGCGAGCGCGTTTTCGTCGTGACTGCCAACGCCCGAACCTTACCCGCGTGGATGTGCGGCAGATAAAGCATCATTACGTCTATGACTACCGAAATCTGTCCGCCGATCAAGTCTGTGGCAGCCAGCGCGGATCCTTTGTAGGGGATGTGTTGCATGTCGATTCCCGCTGCCGCTTTGAGCATTTCGGCGGTAAGGTGAGGAGAGCTGCCGTTGCCTGGAGAGCCGTAATTCACTTTTCCCGGATGTTTGCGTGTGTACTCGACGAATTCCCCGAGTGTTTTCGCCGGCACCGATGGATTGACAACCAGTACCAGCGGGCTCGCGGCAAGCGATGTAATAGGCACCAGGTCTTTCTCGGTGTTATAGGGCAAATTCTTGATGAAGCTTGGGTTGATTAAAAATGCGGGTGGCGCCAGTAGCAGGGTATAGCCGTCGGCGGGCTTTTTCGCGACGGCTTCCGTCCCGATGGCTGTTCCAGCCCCCGGCCGGTTTTCGACGATGACCGATTGGTTGAGCGCCGTGCTCATTTTATGGGCGAGCAGGCGCGCGATAGCATCGGTACCGCCGCCCGGCGCATAAGGAACAACGATGTGGATGGGCCTGCTCGGGTAGGTATCGGCCGCCGCAGCAGCGCGGTAAGACATTACCCCGACGAGCAGCAGCAGTGCTTGGGCCAGCAGGGATTTGGTTCGCTTCATAAGTCTCCTCCAATGCTGTCCTGGCCGGCCCGCTCATAGGGGTGGCGGGCTATTGTGATTCGCGCGAAATGTGCGGCCATGGAACGGATGCGCAACAGTCATGCGGGTACGTGCCCGACTGGCCGTTCTTTGCCATGGTAAGTAGATCCGTTGTTGATTAAAAGTGAATTTATTGGATATAAAACTATCGCTTTTTTGGATTAATATGAAAACACTGAGCCCACGGCTCGCATGTGGTGACCGAATGAACGGCCTGGGCTGTCCAGCCTGGCCTGGAATGCATGAATGCAGGGCCTGACGATGTCCATGACTCTCAAACAGCTGGAAGCATTTTATTGGGCGGCGACTTGCGGAAGTTTCGCTATTGCCGCCACTAGGCTGCATCTGTCTCAGTCGTCGTTATCCAAGCGGATCACCGAGCTGGAAGAAAGTCTGTCCTGCTCGTTATTCGATCGCAGCGGCCACAGGTCAGTCTTGACTGCCGCCGGCGAAAACCTGTTGCCCAGAGCCAGAGCGCTGCTCAGTGCCTCTGAGGACATTATCGCTACCATAGGCAAGGACACTGCCGTGAAGGGGCGGTGTAGGTTCGGTACGGGCGAAATCGCCGCATCGTCGTGGCTGCCTCGATTCGTCGTCAGCGTCAAGAAAAACTATCCCGAATTGTCGCTGGAACCTTACGTCGAATTGGGCAGAGATCTAGAACAGAAGCTGATCGATGGCGAACTGGATTTCGCGCTTATTGCAAAAAAATCCTCGCATCCGTCCATACAATCTGAATTGATTGCTCAGGTCGAGTTTGATTGGATCGTTGCAGCCAGTCAGCCGTGCCCAGCGAAAAGCCCTGTTCGGGAGCTCACCAGGCTGTTGCCGGTCATCAGCATGCACAAAAATGCCGGATCGAATCAGGTGCTCGAGCGCTGGCAAAAAACGGCGGAATGGGATGATCTGAAAATACTGACCTGCAACAATATGTCGGCCATAGCCGGATTGGTCGCCGCAGGATTGGGGATCAGCTATTTCCCGAAAGGCTGGATTGCACCGTTGGTGGAAAAAAATATAGTGAAGGCCGTACGTGATCGGGAGCCATTACAAAAGCTCGACTATTATTTTCAGTGGAGAGTGGATGATAAGCGCCTGTTGATTCAGGGAATGAAAAAACTCATATTAGAAAACGTGAATTACGAGTTACCTATACTTATGCTGTAGTGGCCAGACGTTGGCGCGTGATACACCGGTGAGCCCTCCGCCGAGCCATTCATCGCGACTAAAACGCCAGCGCGGCGTGGCCGAGCGTTATAGCCGGCGCTACCGCCCCTTGAATTCCGGCGGCCTTTTCTCCAGAAAGGCATTTTTGCCCTCCTGGAAGTCTTCGGTGGCGTACAGCAGGCCCTGGTTGTTGGCTTCCATGTTCATCACCTCTTCCAGTCCCAGGGGGAACTGCAGCAGCGCCGATTTGATCATTGCGTTCGATAGCGGCGCCCTGGCGGCGATTTCCCGGGCCATCTCGATTGCCACTTCCAGCGCCTTGCCGGAGGGACACAGTTCGTCGGCCAGGCCGCAGCGATAAGCGGCCTGGCCGTCTATGGTGCGGCCGGTCAGCATCAGCTTGCGCGCCGTGCCCACGCCCACGCGCGCTGGAATCGACCACAGGCCGCCGAGATCGGGGAAAAGCCCGATCTTGTTGAATGAGCAGGTGAATTTGGCATCGTCCGCGGCGACCACGATGTCGCAGTCCGATGCGATGCATATGCCGGCACCGGCGGCGTGGCCTTCTACGGCGGCGATGACGGGCTTCTCGCTCTGGGCGATCAGCCGTACGACGGGCTGCACCTGCCGCATGCGCGCGCGCCCGCCGGCGGGCGTAATCCCTTCGAAGCTGCTGATGTCGCCGCCCGAGCAGAAATTCCCCTCGCTGCCCGTAAGAATGATCACGCGGCAGTCGGGGCTGTCGTGCGCGCCTTGCAGAGCCGCGATCAGGCTGGCGCGCAAGGCCATCGAAAGGGCGTTGCGCCGCTTGGGGTAATGCAGGGTGATGATGGTGACCGGGCCTTGTCGGTCGACGATGGCGTGTCCCGTGGGCTGCGCCTTGGGCGCCGTGGGCGGGTGTTCAGCGTGATTGGCATCCATGATCTAGCCTGTGTGCAAAAGAAATAACGGATAGGGGGCTGCAGCCCGGCGGGTGCGTGAGACGAATCTTTGGTCTCGAGCGGAAGATGGGCGCGGCGCTTGCCGCCGTCGCCCGCTTGAAGCGATCTGCCTATATGACGCCGCGCGATTTCAGCGATTGCATCTCGCCGTCCGTCAGGCCCAGTTTGCCGAAGATTTCGCTATTATGCTGGCCCGTGCTCGGGCCGACGGTGGGAGTCGGGGTTTTCTGGCCGGCGAACCTGGGCACCGGCGCCGGGGCTGGAAGAGGGCCCAGCACGGGATCCTGCAGTTCGATAATAGCTTGGCGCTCCTGCAGATGCGCGTCTTCCATTACATCGGCAATGGAGTAAACCTTGGTGTAGGGAACGTCCATGCTGTCGAGCCGTTCGGCAAGCTGCTGCAGCGTTTGCGCACCGCACCAGTCTGTAATGATGCCGTCCAGCACCTCCAGGTTGGCCATGCGCTGAAGGTTATTGGAAAAGCGCGGGTCGGTTGCCAGTTCGGGCATCTGCATCGCGCTGGTCAGGCGTTTGAAGATAGCATTGCCGGAGCTTACGACGGTAACCCAGATGCCGTCGGACGTCTTATATACATTTGAAGGTGCCGTGTAGGTCGCCCTCGAGCCCGCGCGGTTGCGCGGGATTCCGGACAGTGCGTATTCCGCGGGCAGGGCGTCCAGCAGGCGCAGCATGGCCTCGGTGGCTGAAAGGTCGATCTCTGTGCCGCGTTGTTCCTCGACGGGTTTCGAATTGCGGCCTATCAGTGCGGTGGTGATGGCGAAGGCGCCGAATACCCCTGTCATCACATCGCCCAGCGGATAGTTCATGTGTTGTGGCGGGCCATCGGTTTCGCCGATCAGATGGGCAAAACCGCTCATGGCTTCGAAGATGCGGGCGAAGCCGGGCTTGCGCGCCAGCGGGCCCGTCTGGCCGTAGCCTGTCACGCGCAGCACAATGAGACGCGGATTGTGCCGATGCAGGGTGGCGATGTCCAGCCCCCAGCGATCGAGCGTGCCGGTACGGAAATTTTCCACCAGGACGTCGAAGCCTTGGATCAGCTCCAGAAATAGCTTGCAGCCTTCGGCTTGCCGTACGTCCAGCGATATGCCTTTCTTGCCGCGATTGGCGGTTTTCCAGAAGATTGCGTGTTCTTCGTGCACCGGTGCGAGTGTGCGCAGGGTATCGTTACCGTCGGGCAGCTCCAGCTTGACGACGTCTGCGCCCATGTCGGCGCACAGTGTTGCTGAAAACGGGGCGGCCAGCACCGTGGCCATGTCCAGGATGCGGACGCCCGCGAGAGGGAGGTTTTGCATGATTATCTGTGTCTGGTTGGTTCAGCGGGCTACTTGATGGCCGGAGGCCTTTTGCGTCAGCCGGTCGACGTTCGGCTGGTGGATTCGAAGGGTGTCGATGTCTTGATTCATTCTTTGTTCCGCGGGCTTGTCCCGATGCTGCATCCAGGGCGTGGGCAAGCGAAAACTGTTGCCGGTCTTCAGGCTGCGAGAGTATCAAAAATTCAGTATCTCATTACTTAGGTTTTGATATGTTGAATTTTTATGAGGCCTTCTTCCGTATACTGCTGTCCTGATAGCCTCGTATCCGGATCGATCCAGACGCCGCCGATGATGCCCGATGAATACGCAACGACATGCCGATTTATTGAACGATAAGCAGGCCTGCGCGGCAGACCTGCCTGCCGCGCAGGCTGTGCGCAATCCGGCGTTTGCGACCACCTTGGCGCACGGGCTGGAATTACTGCAATGTTTTCGCATGCTGTCGCCCGCCTTGACCAATAAGGATCTGGTAGAGCTCACGGGCCTGTCCAAGGCCACGATTTCCCGATTGACATTCACGCTCGCCCAGCAGGGCTTGTTGATTCATGATCCCAGAACCAGGCAATATCGCCTGGGCGCGGGAGTGCTGGCGCTGGCGTATCCATTGCTGTCCAGCCTGAGCCTGCGCCAGCTTGCCCGGCCTTTCATGCAGGCGCTTGCCCGGGAAAGCAAGGGGACGGTCTCCATGGGGCTGTATGAGTCGGGCTGCATGGTGTATGTGGAAACGATCCGCAGCCATGATTTGCGGGCGTTTCGGCCGGAGATCGGGGCGTTTCTGCCGGTGGCCATGACGGCGATGGGGCGCGCCTGGTACGCGCAGGCCGGCCAGGAGGCGCGCAATGCCGCGCTGCAGGCGACACAAAAAAGCTACCCGGAACAGTATCCCTTCCTGAAGGAAGCCCTGCAGCAGGCTTGCCGGGATTTCGGCGAGCGCGGCTATAGCGTGTCCTGCGGCGACTGGTATCCCGATGTCCACGCGGTTGCGGCTCCCATGCAGGAACTGGTCGAGGGCGATCTGTTTGTTTTCAACTGCGGCGTGAAGACCTCTTTGCTGCGCGGCCGCTCGGTGGGCGATCTGTATGGCGCCAGGCTGCTAGACATGATCCAGAAAGTGCGCTGCGCATTGGCGGCCGAGTGCTCGGGCTTGGCGAAACGAGGGCGCCGTGCCGCGGCGGCTCGGGGCAAGGCGGCGTCATGAGCGGCCAGCAAAGAGACAGCGATCCGCAGTATGCCTATACGCTGGCCAATGGAATCGAAATACTGGCCTGCTTCCAGCGAGGCGAAAAGTTCCTCGGCAATAAAGACTTTGCCGAGCGCACCGGCCTGTCTCCCAGCACCGTGGCCCGTCTTACCTATACCTTGGTCGAGCTGGGTTTTCTGCGGCGCATGCCGGGTTCGCCCAAGTACCGGCCCGGCCTGAAGCTGCTGCTGACGGCCTATCCCATGCTGGCGGATATGCAATTGCGGCAATTGGCGCGCCCCCTGATGCGCGACCTGGCCGAGCGCGTCAATGGTGCGGTGTCCATCGTGGTGCGGGATCGCTACCGCATGGTCTATGTCGAAACCTCGCGCGCCAATGAGCTTCTGGAAACCCATCCGGATATCGGGGCCTGGATGCCCATGCTGAGTACGGCAGCGGGCAAGGCCTGGCTGTGCCACGCGCCATCCGGCCAGCGCGAGAGCGTGCTTAACCAGCTGCGGGTGCGGGATCCCGCGTACTACGAGGCTTGCATTCAGCAATTCCCCGCGGCACAAGTCGAGTATCAGCAGACGCGCTGCTGCTCGAATCAGGGGCAGTGGCGCAAAGACTCTTACGGCTTTGCCACGGTGCTGGAACGCCAGATCGACTCCATGACTTTCATATTCAATTGCGGCGTCCCATCAAGCGATGGCGTGTTTGAAGACCGGAGGCAGGAGGTTGTGCCTCAGTTGCTGGCCTTGGTTCAAAGCCTTGATGGATATCTGGGGCGTTGAGGGCCTGTCGTTTATCTCATGATTGCAGCAATCTTTCCGATTCGTTAAGGAGAAAAACTTGAAGTTGCTTGGTAAACATGGCGGCAAGCTCATTGCCGTAGTCGCTGCGGGCCTGCTGGCTCTCATGGCTGGCCCGGCCAATGCGAAATATCCGGAGCGTCCGGTGACATGGGTGGTGCCGTTTCCGCCCGGAGGGCCGACCGATGTGGCATCGCGTGTGCTTGCCCATGCCTTCGAACAAGCGCTGGGCCAGTCTTTCGTGGTCGTCAACAAGCCCGGCGCTTCGGGCAGCATAGGCATGCGGCAAATCGTGTCCAGCAAGCCGGATGGCTATACGATTGGTACCCTGGCAGGGCCGAGCCTGCTGGCGCCGCTGATGCTGAAGTCGCCGCCTTATGATCTGACAAAAAATATACAGGCGGTCGGGCTGGCCTACCTGACTCCCCTGGTGCTGGTGGTCAATTCGCATGCCATGCCGGGCGTTACCGACCTGAAATCTCTGGCGTCCTTCGGCCGCGGGAAGGATCTTAACTACACTTCGCCTGCCACCGGCAGTATCGGCCACTTGACCCTGGCGCTGATCTTGAAAGAGCTGGGCCTGCGCGGAACGCATATTGGCTACCAGGGCAGTGCGCCCGCGGTCACGGCAGTCGTGGCCGGCCAGGTGCCTCTGGCGCTGTTGGATTCCGTGGCCGTGCTGCCCCAGGTAAAGTCGGGTGCTTTGAACGCCATCGCGGTGACGATCGACGGCTACGATCAACTGCCCCAGGTCAAGTCCTTGGCGCAGCAGGGTGCCGAAAGCGCGAAAACTGCTTCCTGGGGCGGGTTGGTCGCGCCAAGAGGGCTGCCTCCCGAGGCCTTGTCCCGCCTGCAGGGCACCCTTCAAGAAGTGTTGAAGGATCCGAAAGTCATAAGCCGGCTCAAGGCCGTGGGTGCTTACACATCATTCGAAGGGGCCGCAGCCTTGCAGAAGCGCATAGATTCGGACACCGAAGTATGGGGCCGGGTCATCAAGGAAAACAATCTGCGCAAGGCAAATTGAAATATGTGTAGTCAGTTCCTGAAATTCGACGGAACAGACACTTCCACAGCTGGGTGAGGGCCTTGGGCCGATGGCTGCATGATGCCGTCGTGCAGCCCTTTGTCGAGGGCGCCGGTGCTGGCTCAGGCGGCTATGTCCCAGGGCGTTGTTGGCGAGAATGCGTCACGCAAGTATGAGAGTAATGCCTGCACTCTGCCAAGGTGCAAGCGGCTTTCGGGAACTAATGCTCTGATCCAGTATTGAGGAATGGGAAAGTCGTCGAGGAGTTCGACAAGCTGACCCTTACGCAGAGCGGCGCTGACGATATAAGAAGACAAAAGCGCGATGCCGCCGCTTTTTATGGCCGCCTTGAGCAGTACGTGGCCGTCGTTGGTGCTTAGGTGTGGGTTGATACCGACCGCGATGGGCCCATTCTTTCCCGAGAAAGTCCATACGGGGCCTGTGGGCTGGAAGTTCAACAATCGGTGCTTGGTCAAGTCCGTCGGATGTAGTGGCCTGCCGTGCAAGCGGATGTAATCCGGTGCAGCCACCACAACACGCGGCAATGGGCACAGTCCGCATTCAAAAACGCCGTCGTAGGACGCCGGCATCATTCCGACTGCAATGTCGAAGCCTTCCTGAACCGGGTTGACTGGCCGGTCGATTACTACGATGTCCATGTCAACGTTCGGATGATCTTCCTGAAACTGGCTGAGGATGTCGCCCATGCAAACGATCGTCAGAGACGTGGGCACCTTGATGCGGATGAGGCCCTGCAGTGCTTGAGCATGCCCGCGTGCGTTGATCAGCGCATCGTCGACGTCGTGGACGATGCGCTGGGCAACGGGTAGCAAGCGGTGCCCGTGCTCGGTAAGGGCGAGTTTTCTTGTGCTGCGCTCGAACAGCTTGCAGCGGGTCTGCCATTCGAGTTGCTCTACTCGTTTAGTGATGACGGAGGTTGCCAGGCCCAATTTGCGTGCGGCGCGCGAGAACCCCCCGGCCTGGGCTACCTCGATGAAAGTGCGGAAGTTTGTAATCGTATCCACTTATAGCGCCTCAATTATTCTGTTTTAGAGAAAGATGTTAACTCTAATTGGTAGATTAACATTTAAAAATAGGCAAATTAAACTCGCTTCCACGGTCATTCAAAGGAGCCATGCATGCCCATTTCATTCGAATCGTTGCATCCTGACGTGGGGGTGCAGATTTCAGGCTGTGACCTGAGTCGTGCTTTACCCGAGCAGGATTTCAAGGCGTTGGTGGAGGCTTATTACCGTTACTCGGTCGTAGTCATTCGCGGCCAAAGTCTGACGCCGATTCAGCAAGCTGTTTTCGTGCGTAGTTTTGGCACTCCGAAAATATCCCAACGTAAGGAATTTCACGTGGCGGGAGTGCCCGAGATTGGTCGGGTTGGCAATGTGAAGAATCCGGACGGTACACCAGCCGCTTTTCTCGATCGCTATGGGGATCTATGGCATAGCGATACCGCGAGTGACGATCATTTGGATGGGGTGACAATGCTGTACTGCGTCGAGACGCCGAAAGTCGGCGGCGATACGTGCTTTGTGAGCTTGAGCAAAGCTTATGAGACGCTGCCTGCGGATCTCAAAGCGCGCATAGCAGGACGCCAAGTGACACACAACTTCAACAAACACAATGATTATTTGTTGGCTAGAAACCAGGGCGCGGCCAAGCCTTTGTCGCCAGCGGATCGGGCGAAATGGGAGGATCGAGTCCATGATCTGGTTCAAACACATCCCGTGACAGGGCGGCAACTGTACTTTATCAGCCCCACTTTAGTGAAGACGATAAGTGGCTATACCGAGGTAGAAAGCCAGGAGTTGGCTCGGTTGCTGGTGGAGCATGCTACCCGGCCTGAATCCGTATACCGCCATAAATGGCAAGTTGGCGATCTGGTTTTCTGGGACAACCGTGCTTCCTTGCATTCGGCATCTCCGGCAAATTATGTAGGAGGAAACAGGCTGATGCACCGTGGCTATGCCTACGTTGACACGACGCATTGATGATAAGGAGAAGGGAGACCATCCATGGATATAAACATTGAATTGCAGAGCAATGCACGTAAGAAATTTGTGGCGCTGGGCATTGCTCTAATTGGGGCTCTGAGCCTACAGCCGGCCTGTGTGCGAGCCGCGGGCTCCGAGGGAGAGCAGTGGCCGGTTCGCCCGCTCAAGGTTATTGTGGGGTATCCGGCGGGCACTTCGCCGGATTTCGTGGCACGCTTGCTTGCCGAACCGCTGTCCCGCGATCTGGGGCAGCCAGTTATAGTGGAAAATAAGTCGGGCGCTGCAGGTAATATTGCTGTGGCGAATGTTGCCCGTTCTACGGATGGCTACACGATAGGTGTGACCGCCCAGGGGCCATTGACTACGTCCAAGCTGCTGTACCGCTCGTTGCCCTACGATGTTTCCAAAGATTTGCAGCCTTTGTCGGTCGCCGCCGTAAGCCCTCAACTGTTGATCGTGGATCCCAAGTTGCCGGTGAAATCCCTGGGAGAATTTCTGCGCTATGTCAAAGCCCAGAAGCCGGATGCCCTGGCTTATGGTTCCGTAGGCGTGGGCTCTGGATCTCACCTGACAACGGAGTTGTTCGACCGTGACGTCGGCATACACATGACTCATGTTCCTTATCAGGGCTTCCATCAAGTGACCATGGCGGTCATGAGCGGCCAGATACAGGCAGCGTTCATGGCGCCGTCGGGGGCGCTCGAACAAGCTCGAGCGGGCAAAGTCAAAGTGCTTGGCGTGACCTCCGCGCAGCCATCGCCGGTGGCTCCAGGCATTCCTTCAATAGCTCAGGCCGCCAAATTGCCGGATTTCAGCGCCGAGCTATGGATAGGTGTATATGCACCGCAATCTATGCCCCAGGCTGTCGCTGAGCGTCTTTCCAGAGACATACAGTCAATACTGCATTCTGCTCAGGCGAAGAAAAAGCTCGCCGAACAAGATTGGGTGGCGGTAGGTTCGAGTCGGCAGGAAATGGTGCAGAGAATCAAGGCCGACACGGATCGGTGGGGCAAGGTGATCGAATTGGCGGGAGTCCGGCCGCATTGATCTACCGGCCCGGTACGGGCGAGGGCCGGCGGAAGGCTGCGTCCTCCCCGATGGATGCAGGCAGCGAAGGCCTGGCACAGTGGCCAGGCCTTCGCTTTAGCCGCGTTCGGGTGGTTCGCCGCCGCGCGCGTAAGGGCCCCTTGGCCCCGCTTCGTGTTAGTTGCCCTGTTCCTTCAGCAGGTGCTTGGCGATGATGATTTGCTGGATCTGCGAGGTGCCTTCGTATAGGCGGAACAGGCGCACGTCACGGTAGAAGCGTTCGATGCCGTATTCCGAGATGTAGCCGGCGCCGCCGTGCACTTGTACGGCGCGATCCGCCACGCGGCAGCACATTTCGGTGGCGAAGTATTTGGCGCAAGAGGCCAGCTCGGACACATTCTCGCCCGCGTCGCGGCGCCGTGCGGCGTCCAGCACCATGCACTCGGCGGCGTAGATCTCGGCGCGGCTGTCGGCCAGCATGCCTTGCACCAGCTGGAATTCGGCGATGGCGCGGCCGAACTGCCTGCGCTGGCTGGCATAGGCGACGGCGTCGCGCAGCATGCGCTTGGCCGCGCCGGTGGCCACGGCGGCGATGTGCAGCCGGCCTTTGTCCAAGACCTTCATGGCGGTCTTGAAGCCTACGCCTTCCTTGCCGCCGATGAGGTTGGCGGCGGGCACCCGGCAGTTCTCGAAGATCACGTCGCAGGTATGGGCGCCTTTCTGGCCCATCTTCTTGTCGATCTTGCCCAGCGACAGGCCGGGCGTGCCGGCTTCGACGATGAAGGCGGAAATGGCCGAGGCGCCCTTGAGTTCGCGCGAGGTGCGCGCCATGACGGTGAAGATGCCGGCGTGCGGCGCATTGGTGATGAAGCGCTTGGTGCCGTTCAGCACGTAGAAGTCGCCGTCTTTGTCGGCCGTGGTCTTGAGCGACCCGGCGTCCGAGCCGGCCTCGGGCTCGGTCAGTGCGAAGGAGCCGATCAGTTCGCCCGCGGCCAGGCGCGGCAGGTATTGCTGCTTTTGCTCGGACGTGCCGTCGATGACGATGCCTTGCGAACCGATGCCGTTGTTGGTGCCTATCAGCGAGCGGAAGGCGGGCGAGGTCTGGCCGAGTTCCATGGCCAGGCGCACCTCTTCTTCCATGGTGATGCCCAGGCCGCCGTATTCTTCGGGCAGCGACAGGCCGAACAGGCCCAGCTCTTTCATCTGCTGCACGATTTCCTGCGGGATCTGATCGGTTTCGGCTACTTGCTCTTCCAGCGGCACGAGGGCCTCGCGCACGAAGCGTCGTACGCTGTCTTCCAGCAGGGTCTGGGTTTCGGGATCGCGGATCATGGCATGTTCCTGTAAGAGAAGTGGCGTAGGTGGAATGGGTCTATTTTAATTTATGTTCTGCTTTGCAGTACAAAGAAAAAGGTACTGCGTTATTCCGTGGTGGGGGCTGATTTTTTTCTCATGATCTGGTTTTTGTTTTAATCAATTGATTTATATTGGATTATTTTAGGAAAAGAGATGAGAAATCAGCGTGCTGCACGGCTTTTGTGCCTCTGGCATGGTGTATTTCGGCCACTAAATTCTGCAATGCAGAACAATAAAGAAGAAATTTGAGCCATAATTGATGCCCAAGCCCAAGCCCAAGCCCAAGCAGAGGCCAGGCAGAGGCCAGGCAGAGGCCAAGGCCCGACATGGGTTTTCGGCCTACGTTACAGCGGAACTCCCAATTGAATACAGCCCCTACCTCCTCGCACGGCAACACCAAGGAAGACCGCCACTTCGTCACGGCGCTGGCGCGCGGCCTGGAGGTGCTGGCGTGTTTTCGCTCCGGTGGCCGGATGCTGGGCAACCAGGAGATCGCGCGGCGCTGCAAGCTGCCCAAGTCCACGGTTTCGCGGCTGACGTATACGCTGACCAAGCTGGGGTATCTGGTGCAGGATCAGGCCGATGGCAGGTATCGGCTGGGCATAGCCACCATGTCCCTGGGCGTGGGCATGTTGGCCAGGCTCGATGTGCGCGAACTGGCGCGCCCCCTGATGCAGGAACTGGCCGACTTCGCCCAGGCCTATGTGGCGCTGGGCGTGCGCGACCGGCTGTCCATGCTGTATATAGAAAACTGCCGCAGCCAGACGGGCCTGACGCCAAGCATGGAAGTGGGCACGCGCATTCCCATTGTCACTTCGTCCATGGGGCGCGCCTATCTGGCCCTGGCCGGCGAGTCCGAGCGCCAGGAAATCATCGAACGGCTCAGCGAGCTGGACGCCTGGTCCGAGGCGCAGATCCGCGCCGGCATCCAGCAGTCCATTACCGATTATCGAACCCTGGGCTGCACCTGTTCGTTCGGCGATTGGCAGAAGAACGTCAATGCGATCGCGGCGGGTTTCAGGCCCGGGCCGGGCCAGCCCATTATGGTCATGACCTGTGGCGCTCCGGCCTCCGCGGCCAGCCGCGAATTCCTGTTGACCGAAGTGCGCCCGCGCCTGCTGGATGCGCTGGGCCGTATGCAGCGCATGTTGGAGCACTGATCGGGCGCCGGCCTTGTGCTGCCCAGCGGATTGCAGGCTGGCGCCGGAACGGCGGGCTGCGGTATATATAAACGTATAAACGGCGTTTTATAAAAGGCGTTTACGCCAGCCTTGCCGGGCGGCGCCAAACCGGTGAGGATAATATGCGGTCGGTGTCCGGTCAGGCCTCGTCCGCCGATTCGCGCTTGTGCCGCAATAGCGCCATAAGCCGTTGGTCGCGCCACAGCCGGCGCTGCAGCAGCTCGGTGCTGGGCAGCAGTTCGCGCCGCTGGCGTTCGAGTTCCGCGATCAGCTCGGGGCTCCAGGCTTCGGTGTCGATCTGTTCCTCGGAGATCGAGCGGAACATGCCGCCGTAGCGCGCGCAATATTCTGTCAGGCCCTGCGGAGCGTTGAGGTCTATGGTTTCAAAGGGGCCCATGAACGACCAGCGCAGGCCCAGGCCGTCCTTTACCGTGGCGTCCAGGTCTTCGGCGCTGACATAGCCATTCTGCACCAGCCTGAAGGCTTCGCGCAGCAGCGCGCCCTGCAGGCGATTGAGCACGAAGCCTTCCAGCTCTTTGTGGACGGTCACGGGTTTCTGCCCGATCTGCTGCATGACCGAGCGGGCCTTTTCCATGGACGCCGCGTCCGTCCACGGCGCACCGCACAGTTCCACCACCGGCACCAGATAGGGCGGGTTGACGGGGTGCGCCACCAGACAGCGCCCGCGGCCGGGCAGGTCTTCGGTAAAGGCCGAGGCGGGAATACTGGACGTAGAGCTGGCCAGCACCGTCTGCGGCGCGGCCAGTTCGTCGAGCTTGCGGAAGATATCTTTCTTGACGTCCAGCACTTCCGGCAGGTTTTCCTGGACATAGTCGGCGCCCTGCAGCGCCTGGGCAAGCTCGCTGCAGCGGGTGATGCGCGCGGTCGCGGCCGGCGCGTCGTCCAGCAGGTGTTCGGCCTGCAGCTGCGCGATCTGGCGTGCAATCAGGCCGGAAGCCCGTTCCAGGGCGGCGGCATCGCCGTCCCATAGCCTGACATTGCAGCCTCCGCGGGCGAAGACGATGGCCCATGCCTGGCCTATCAAGCCGGTGCCGATTATTGCGATGTTCATATTTCAGCCTCTTCCTTCCTGGTTCAACAACACTTATTTTTATTCAAGAGCGGAGGCGCCCATGCCAGCTCCGGGTGTCCGCAAAGGCGCGTTGTGCGTTCGATGGGTTTTTCTGCCGTAAGATCGATCACACTGCATTGCGCTGGCGCTCGCGCAGGCGCTCCTGGGAAGATCATACCCCGGCAGCCGTAGCGGTTGCCGGGCAGGGGCGTGTCGTTGGCTTTCTGTGCTGCGGGAAGCTGTGGGCCGGCCCGGAATCAAGCGCTTTTTGCGGCAAAGGCGGCGCGCATTTCGTCCATGGACGCACCGGCGCCCAACAGAGCGCAAAGCATCAGCCGGGCCTTGATGGCAGAGAGCGTGCCGGCGAAGATCACGCCGGCCTGTTCGAGTGTGGCGCCGCCGCTGTCAGCCCCGTAAATCGCCGCGGTGCGGCCCTCGGCGCAGCGCGACGCAACGACCACCGGCACGCTGCGCTCGACCAGCCGGGCTGCTATCGACGCATAGCCTTGCGGCGCGTTGCCGCGCCCGAAGGCTTCCAGCACCACTCCGCGTATGTCGTGAGCGGCGCACCATTCCAGATAGTGCGGCCGGGCTCCCAGACTCAGTTTGATGAGTTCCACACGCTCTTCCAGCCCTGCGTCGGCCAGCACCAGGCGTTCCGCCGGCCTGCGATACAGGTGCAAGGCGCCACGATCCACTTCGCCCAGCTTGCCCAGGCCGGCCGAACGGAAAGTGTCGACCCGCGAAGTATGGGTTTTGCTGGCGTCGCGTGCCGCATGCACGTCGCCTTCGAACAGGATCATGGCACCCAGGCCGCGCGCCTGCTCGGCGGCGGCCACTGTGAGTGCGTCCGCGATATTGCGCGGCCCGTCGGTATCGGCTTCGCCGGCATGGCGCTGCGCACCGGTGAACACCACGGGCTTGTCGCTGTCGATCAGCAGGTCGGCCAGAAAGGCGGTTTCTTCCATCGTGTCGGTGCCGTGGGTAACAACCACGCCGGCGCAGCCGGGTATGGCCAGCGCTGCGCGGATGCGAGCCACCAGGCTGTGCACGGTTGGCAGATCCAGGGCGTAGCTGCCGAGTGCGCGGAAGTCTTCCACCACTACTTCCAGGCCGGCCGGCAGATCATGCAGCGAATCGAGCAAGGCCTGTCCGGCCACGGCGGCCACGACGGGGCCGCCTTCCGAGACACTGCGTGAGGCGATCGTGCCGCCCGTGGTGATCAGGGTGATGTGTGTCATGCCTTTGTATCCTTGTCGAGCAACAGAATGTGGTGCGCCGCGCGTGCGTAGGCTGCGTACGTAAGCTTCATGCCATGCATGCGAGCCTGCGCCGTGGTAGGCCGGGGTTCCGCCTGCTTGCTGCCGTGCGCAGGCTTGTGGCCTGAATATCGCAGGCCCGCCGCCCGAATATCATAGAGCCAGCCGGGCGCCGCCTGTGATGTGCGGGGGCGCGGCAGTGCCGTTTACTTCCCGCAATATGCCGAAATATCTGCAGGCGATTGCCGGGGTTTGAGCATGTTATTCCTGGGTCATGAGCCGGGCGGCGCGCAGCCGGCCGCGGCCCGCTCTTCATTCAACTTCTGCTTCGGGAGGACGATGATCGACAAGCGCGACAGTACGGCGCTGGATCTTGCGCGGGTTTGCGCATGTTTCATGGTGGTGATCCTGCACGTCGCCGCCGTGGACTTCCATGTGTTCGATGACAGGTGGTGGGCCAGCAATTTCTATGATTCGGCGTGCCGTGCCTGTGTGCCGGTGTTCCTGATGATCTCGGGCGCTTTGTTGCTGGACAGGCGCGAGGCCTTGCCTGTGTTCGTCAAGAAGCGCTTCCTGCGTGTGGTGCCGCCGCTGCTGTTCTGGTCTTTGTTCTACATGGCATGGAACGACTGGCAGGGGCGGCATTACGGCTCGTGGCAACAGTGGCTGGCGGATCTGGCGAGCGGGCCGGTGGTATTCCACCTCTGGTATCTGTACGCGGTGCTGGGTATTTATTTGTTCGTACCTTTTCTGCGCGCGATCTGGCATGCGTCGCAGGCGCTTGAAAAGAAGGCTTATCTGGCCTTGTGGGCCCTGGTGTCGGCCTGGCCTACGCTGCGCGCAGCCTGGGGCGTGGATGCCGACGTGCTGGGCACCTACAGCCTGGGCGCATTTTTTGGCTTGAGCGGGTACTTGTTCCTGGGGGCCTGGCTGCACGAGGCATACCGGAACGTACGCAACGAGCCCCGCTACCTGGCGTGCAACGCGGCGCTGTTCGCGCTGCTGTCGCTGGCCATCATGGCCGCGACTTATCTGCGCTCGCGCCAGACCGGTGGCCCCGATCCGCTGTTCTACGACTATCTGTCGCCGCTGGTGATGGCGGCGTCGGCCTGCGCCTTCAATACGCTGTATGGCCTGGGCATGCGTGCCCGGCGCTATGCCCGGTGGCTGCGGCAGATTTCCGCGTGCACCCTGGGGGTGTATTGCGTGCACATCTTCGTGCTGCGCCGTTTCGAGTCGGCCACCGGCTTGCCGAGCGCGGGGGTTTCGCCGTGGTGGGCCATACCTTTTACGGCCGCGTGCGTGTTCGCGGCGGCGCTGGCCGCGGTGATGTTGTTGCGCAGGGCGCGGGTCTTCCGCATGGTGACCTGACGGCGCCGGGCTTGGGATTCAGCGGCGGCGCGGCTTGGCGCTGGTCAGTTCGCGCACTCGCTTGGCGTAGGCCTGAACGTGGCGCTGCATGCGGCGCTCGGCTGTGTCTGCATCGCGGGCGGCGATGGCCTGCAGTATGCGCTCGTGGGCCTGGATGACGGTGCTGCGTATTTCGGTGGGCGCCATGTCCTTGATGCCGGTGGCTTCGCGGATAAGCTGCGAGATCGACACCGTGAACGTATGCAGCAGCTCGTTGTGGCTGGCCTGGGCCAGGGCGCAGTGCCATTGCACGTTCTCGTCGAGGTAGGTGGGCACGTCGTCGTAGGCGGCCTCGATGCGGCGTGAAATTTCGCGCAGCCGCTGCAGATCTTCCTCGGTGTGGTTCAGCGCTGCCAGCCGGGCCAGCGAGGGTTCCAGCGCTTCGCGCGCCTGTACGATGGATTCCAGAGGGATGCCGCGCACGCGCGCATACAGATTGATCTGGTTCGACACCATGGCGCCGGAAGGGCGCGTGACGGTGGAGCCGCCGTAGCGCCCGGAACGCGTCTTGATCAGCCCTTCGGCCTCCAGGATGCGCAGGCCTTCCCTGACCGAGCCGCGGCTCAGCCCGGTCTGCTGCACCAAGTCGCGTTCGGGGGGCAGCATGGCGCCGTCGGCGATCGCTCCGCCCAGAATCTGCTCGCGCAGCTTGTTGGCCAGCATGTCGCAGGACTTCGGAACCTCGATGATGTCCAGCCGGGCAGTGCCGGACGCGGGGGGGGGCGAACTCATGGCACTAAGGTTCGGAAACTTGTATATGTATGTATTCTATGTATATGCAGTCTACCATGAAATATACAAATTAATAATTGTTTGACCATTGACTGGAAAGACCATTTTGGGTAAGCTTGCCGGAGAATTGCGACAAAATTGAAGAGCAAAGCAGCATCGGCGCGCCGGCATGCGGTCGCGGTGTGCCCGGTACACTGCTGCAAGCCGGTTCCGTATATTCGCGGGGCCGGCGGCATATAGCCGGAGACATCGATGAAACAAGCCAAGAAGGTAATCATCACCTGCGCCGTGACGGGATCCATACACACGCCCTCCATGTCGCCGTACCTGCCCATCACGCCCGAAGAAATCGCCAAGGACGCGGTGGCCGCGGCGCGCGCCGGCGCTTCCATGCTGCACCTGCATGCGCGCGACCCGCAGACCGGCCTGCCGCGGCAAGATCCCAAGCTGTTTGCCGAGTTCCTGCCGCGCATCAAAGAGCAGTCCGATGCCATCCTGAACATCACCACCGGGGGCGGCCTGGGCATGACGCTGGACGAACGCCTGGCGCCGGCCAAGTGGGCGCAGCCCGAGGTCGCGTCGATGAACATGGGTTCGTTCAACTTCAATATCTCGGGCGCGGGCGCGCGCATCGAGAAATTCAAGTTCGACTGGGAAAAGCCCTACCTGGAAATGACGCGCGACTTCATTCTGTCGAACACTTTCGCGCAGATCGAGCGCGGCGTGTCGGAACTCTCGGCCATGGGCACGCGCTTCGAGTTCGAATGCTACGACGTCGGCCACTTGTACAACGTCGCGCATTTCGCCGACCGTGGGCTGATCAAGCCGCCATTTTTCCTGCAGTGCATCTTCGGCATACTGGGCGGCATCGGCGCGCACCAGGAAAACCTGCTGCACATGCGCGCCATTGCCGACAAGCTGTTCGGCGACGACTACTATCTCTCGGTGCTGGCGGCCGGCAAGCATCAGCTGCCCTTCGTCACCATGAGCGCGCTGCTGGGCGGCAATGTCCGCGTCGGCCTGGAAGACAGCCTGTACGCGGGCAAGGGCCGGCTGGCGCAGTCCAACGCCGAGCAGGTGGCCATCATCCGCGAGATCCTGGAGCGCCTTTCGCTGGAAATCGCCACGCCGGCCGAGGCGCGCGCCATGATCCAGACCAAAGGCGGCGACCAGGTGGCTTTCTGATCCACCGCACCGCGCGCGAAACCAGACCAAGCGGAACAAGACAATCCCGGAGACTTGAATGGCCGGCCTGTATTTCGAGCAGTTCCACGTCGGGCAGATTTTCGACCATGCCATCAGGCGCACGGTTACCGAGGCGGACAATGTCTTTTTCACGGCGCTGACGCACAATCCGGCCGCACTGCACCTGGACGAGGAATACTGCCGCGAACATACCGAGTTCGGGCAGCGCCTCGTCAACAGCGCCTTCACGCTGGGGCTGATCGTGGGCATATCGGTGGGCGACACCACCCTGGGTACCACGGTGGCCAACTTGGGTTGGGACGAGGTGCGCTTTCCCGCGCCGGTGTTCCATGGCGACACCCTCAGGGTACAGAGCGAAGTGGTGTCGCTGCGCGAAAGCCGTTCGCGGCCTTCCCAAGGCATCGTGGTGTTCGAGCACCGCGGCTACAACCAGCGCGGTACCCTGGTGGCTACCTGCAAGCGCAGTGCGCTGATGCTGAAGACGCCCTAACGAGGATGGCAGTTGCGGCCACCCCCGAGGGTGAAAGAGGCTTCTTTCACATTAAGGATGGGCGTTGCCCGCGGCTGGCAAAATGTGCGCGTGGCCCGCGCGGGCCACGAATCCTGAGGCAGTGTTTGTGGCCACCGCCGTGGCGGCGGCCGCTGTGCGTCATTGGGGCGGGATGCCGGCTTCCTTCACCTTCTGGCCCCATACGGCCAGCTGCCGGGCCACGAAGGGCCCGAACTGCCCGGCGGGCGCAGGGGTCGGCTCGGCGCCGAGATGATTCAGGCGCTCGCGCATGTCGGCCGATGAAACGATCTTGACGATCTCGCTGCTGAGCCGTTGCACGACGGGCTGCGGCATGTGCGCCGGCCCGAATATGCCCACCCAGGCCGCCAGGTCGAAGCCGGGCTGGCCGATGGCGCTGGCGATGGTCGGCAGCGCCGGGGCGAGGCTGCTGCGCTGGCTGGTGGTGACGCCCAGCAGCTTCAGCTTGCCCGACTTGATATAGCTGCCGGCCGAGGCCAGGTCGGCGAACATGAACGAGGCGCGCCCGCCTATTACGTCGGTCATGGCCTGCGGCGAACTCTTGTAGGGCACTGGCGTGGCGTGCAGGCCGGTGGCCTTGTCGAATGCCGCGGCCGATATCTGGCCGGTGCTGTTGCCGTAGGCATAGCTCAGGTTCGAGGCGTGCTTGCGCCCATATGCCAGCAGCTCTTTGACATTGTTGACGGGCAGCTTGCCGCTGACGGCCAGCACGAAGGGAAAGTTGCAGATCTGGGCGATCGGCGTGAAGTCCTTGATCGGGTCGTAGTGCAGTGTCTTGAATAGATAGGGGTTGGCCGAGTGCGTGGTGTTGGTCGCCAGCATGATCGTGTAGCCGTCGGGGGCGGACTTCGCCACGTAGTTGGCGGCGATCTGCCCCGAGGCGCCGGCCTTGTTTTCGACCACCACAGGCTGGCCCAGCGCGGCCTGCAGGCGTTCGGCGATCAGGCGCGCGACGATGTCGCTGGCGCTGCCGGCGGCAAAGGCGGTGATGAAGCGTATGTCTTTCTCGGGATAGGCCGCACTGGCGGCGGTGCCGGCGATGCCCATTGCGAGCGCGCAAGACATTACCAGCAATTTCCTGCGTAGCGGTTTCTTCATTTCGGATCTCCTCCGGTTTGGGCTGCAGCCTGTGCAACGGCTGCTATAGTGGGTCGTGTGCTGCGTGGGGTTGTGCTGCCTTTACGGTTCGTGCTGCCGGGTTTGCAAACAGCCTGTTCGTGCGTGGCCGCGGCGCGGGGCGTGGCCAGGGCCGCATCAGGCCGGGCCGCCCGAGGCGGAGCCGGCCTGCGCCAGAATCTGCATGGCCCGCTTCAGGTGCGGGCGGTCGAGCATTTCGCCGTCGAGCTGCAGCGTGCCTGTGCCCGGGGCCTGCTCGAAGGCCTGCACGATGCGCCGGGCGTACTCGAGTTCGGCTGCGTCCGGCGTGAAGGCCTCGTTGATGGCGGCAACCTGGTCGGGATGGATGGCTATCTTTCCCGAGAACCCGGCCTTGCGCGCCTGCGCCGCTTCCCTGCGCAGGCCGGCGTCGTCCCGGAAGTTGCCGCAGATGGTGTCGATGGCGCGCACCCCCGCGGCATGCGCGCCCAGCAGGCACAGCGAGCGCGCCAGCCTGTAGGTGAAGTCGTACTCGCCGTCTTCCTGGCGGTTGGTGGCCGCGCCCAGCGCGGAGGCCAGGTCTTCCGCGCCCCAGGTCAGGCCTTGCAGCCGCGGGCTGCTGTGCTTGTAGCCGCCCAGGGCGAAGAGCGCATCCGGAACCTCGGTGGCAACGGGAATGATGCCCACCGAGCCGCACGCCACGCCGTCGCGCGCCTCGAGCGCGTCGAGATAGCCGGCCAGTGCCACTGTGGCCGCGGGCCCCGCCACCTTGGGCAGCAGGATGCCATCGGGCGCACCGCGCACTATCGCTGCGAGGTCGTCCAGCGCCAGGCCGGAGTCCAGCGGATTGATGCGCACCCAGAGGGCCTGGCGGCGTTCGGGCCGCGCCTGCATGTACTGGCGCACCATCTCCCGCGCCTGCGGCAGCCGGCTGGGCTCGACGGCGTCTTCCAGGTCTAGCACCAGGGCGTCGGCGCTCGTGGATTCAGCCTTGGCGAGCTTGCGTTCGCTATCGCCGGGTACGAATAGCAGGGATCGGAATGCCTGGTGGGTCATGCTGTTTGCCTCGCCGATGTGTGTTTTCTGATGAGTGCGCAGTTGATTTATGTAGATACTTAGTATCAATTTCCCCGGAATGCCGGAGGCCGCTTCTCGGTAAAGGCGCGCGAGCCCTCTTGTATGTCTTCACTTTCCTGCAGCAGGCGCAGGAACAGCTGTTCCAGGCGCAGGCCGGTGGCCAGGTCGGCATCGCGGCTGCGTATCGCCAGTTCTTTGGCTGCCTGTACCGCCAGTGGTGCATTGGCCGCCAGGCGCAGCGCGTATTGCTGCGCCGTGTCCAGCAGCTGCTCGCGGGGCACCACACGGTTGACCAGGCCCCAGCGCCCGGCGGTCTGGGCATCGAAGTTGTCGCCCAGCAGCAGGATTTCCATGGCGATGGCATGGGGCAGTTGCTGGCAGATGCGTTGCGTGCCGCCGTTGGCGGGAAACGCGCCGCGCCGTACTTCGGACAGGCCGAATTGCGCGTCCTGCGTGCAGACCCGGATGTCGGTGGCCAGCAGCAGGGTCATGCCGCCGCCCAGGCAGTAGCCGTTGACGGCGGCCACGATGGGCTTCCAGACTTCCAGGCCGCGGTTCAGCAACTGCGATTGCTGGGTGCGTGCGATCTGCGCCAACGGCGGCGCGTCGGCCAGGAAGCTCTTGATGTCGGCGCCGGCGCAGAAGGCCCGGTCGCCCGCGCCGGTGATAATGGCCACGCGGATGGCGTCGTCGTCGCGCACGGTGCGCCAGGCGTCGGACAGCAGGTCGTAGTGCTGCCGGTCGAGCGCGTTGCGCCGTTCGGGGCGGTTGATGGTAATGGTGGCAATGCCGTGGCCGTCTACAGAGAAGTCGATGCTCACGCGGATTCCTTGCTGCCTATGGCGGTGGATATGCGGGCGACACCTGTGCACCGCATTGACGTAGAGAAGAATAGTTAATATTATCGCTTTAGTCAACGGTTAGACCATTAAAATCAGACGAACAGGAAAATGCGAGGCGACGATCACATGAACACCCTGGACGGGATACGAGTAGTCGATTTTTCCAAAGTGCTGGCCGGCCCCCTGTGCACTCAGTATCTGGCGGACATGGGTGCCGAGGTCGTGAAGGTGGAGACCGTCAACGGCGACGATACGCGCCGCTGGCCGCCCTTCCGGGATGGCGAGGGCACCGTCTTTCTCAGCGCCAACCGCAACAAGCGCAGTCTGGCGCTGGATCTCAAGCACGAGCGCGGACGCGAAGTGGTGCGGCGCCTGATCGCCGACGCGGACGTGGTGGTGGAAAGCTACGGGCCGGGCGTCGCGCAGCGCCTGGGCATAGATTACGAGGCCGTGCGCGAGCTGAACCCGGCCTTGGTGTACTGCAGCATTTCGGGCTTCGGCCGGCAGGGGCCCATGAAAGACGCCAAGGGCTACGACGTGATCCTGCAGGCTTTCAGCGGCATGATGGCCACCACCGGCGAGCCCGACGGCTCCGCTGCGCGCAGCCCCTATTCGCCGATCGACCAGGCTACCGGCATGCATGCCGCCATAGGCATCTTGTCGGCGCTCATCCGCCGCATGCGCGGCGGCGAGGGCGGGCTGGTCGAGGCCTGCCTGTTTGATACCTCGCTGGGCTTTCTGGCCTACATGTCGCAGAGCTACTGGCAGCGCGGCACCGAGCCGCAGCGCTGGGGCTCGGCCCACGAGTCGCTGTGCCCTTACCAGGCCTTCGACGCAAGCGACAAACCCTTTCTGCTGGGCATTGCCAACGACGCCCTGTGGCAGGCGTTCTGCCGCGTGGCCGAAGCCCCGGCCCTGGCCGCCGATGTGCGCTATGCTGTCAATGCCGACCGGGTATCGCATCGCGCCGAAGTGCTGCAGGCGGTGCAGGCGATACTGGCGCGGCGCAGCCGCGACGAGTGGCTGGAGCTGCTGCGTGGCGCGGGCGTGCCCTGCGCCCCCATCCAGACTGTGGGCGAAATGCTGGCGCATCCACATACCCGCGAATGCGGCATGCTGCAGACTTGCACGGCGCAGGACGGCCAGCCGCTGAGCATGGTTGCCCAGCCCCTGCGCTTCGATGGCCGGCGCAATGACATACGCCGGCCGCCGCCGCGCCTGGGCGAACACAGCCGCGAGATACTTGCCGGCCTGGGCTATGACGGCGGCGAGATCGAGGCGCTGCTGCAGGCGGGTACGATACAGGCGCCGCGGCACGCCGGCGGCGCGCCCGCTACAGACAGGAAATGAACACCATGGACTTTGACCTGACATCGGATCAGCTCGCCATCCGCGCCGCCATCGAGGACGTGTGCCGCGCCTTCGATGATGAATACTGGCGCAGGAAGGATGCGGCCGGGGGTTTTCCCGAGGATTTCTATGCCGCTGTAGCCGGCGCCGGCTGGCTCGGCATTGCCATGCCGGTGGAATATGGCGGGGCGGGACTGGGCATTTCCGAAGCGGCGCTGATGATGGAAACCATCTCGGCCTCGGGCGCGGGCATGTCGGGCGCCTCGGCCGTGCACATGAACGTCTTCGGCCTGCATCCCGTGGTGGTGCACGGCACGCCGGAACAGAAGGCGCGCTGGCTGCCTCCCATCATCAGCGGCCAGAACAAGGCCTGCTTCGGTGTCACCGAGCCCAATACCGGGCTCAACACGCTCAAGCTCAAGACTCGCGCGGTGAAGCAGGGCGACCGCTATGTGGTGCACGGCCAGAAGATCTGGATCTCCACGGCGCAGGTGGCGCACAAGATCCTGCTGCTGGCGCGCACCACGCCCCTGGAAGAAGTCGCCAAGCCGACGCATGGGCTGAGCCTGTTCTATACCGGCCTGGATCGCAGCCGCATAGAGGTGCGCGAAATCGAGAAGCTGGGCCGCAAGGCAGTGGACTCGAACCAGCTGTTCATCGACGGCCTGGAAATCCCGGCTGGCGATTTGATCGGCGAGGAAGGCCGCGGCTTCGAATACATATTGCACGGCATGAACCCCGAGCGCGTGCTGCTGGCGGCCGAGGCTGTGGGACTGGGGCGCGCGGCGCTGCGCAAGGCGGCCGCTTATGCGGGCGAGCGCATCGTGTTCGACCGCCCCATAGGCAAGAACCAGGGGGTGCAGCATCCTCTGGCCGAGCGCTGGGTCGAGCTGGAGGCGGCCACGCTGCTGTACCAGAAAGCGGCGTGGCTGTACGATCAGGGCCGGCCCTGCGGGGCCGAGGCCAACGCCGCCAAATTCCTGTGCGCGGAAGCGGGCTTTCACGCCTGCGAGACGGCGGTGCTTACCCATGGCGGCATGGGCTATGCCAAGGAATACGACGTCGAGCGCTACTTGCGAGAATCCATGCTGCCGCGCATCGCGCCGATTTCGCCGCAGCTGATCCTGTGCTTCATTGCCGAGAAGGTGCTGGGCCTGCCCAAATCATACTGAGCCCGGCTCCGGCAAAACGATGATCTTGCCGACGGTCGCTCCTGACTCCTGCGCCTCGTGGGCCTGGACGATCTGCTCCAGGCTGTAGCGCGCCGCGACGTGGTGGCGCAGCTGGCGCTTCTGCAAGGCCTCGGTAACCGCCGCGATGGCGCGCTCGTGGGCGGCGCGATCCATGACATACACCAGCACGTAGCGCACGGTGGCGTTCAGCGCCAGCAGCCGTCCGAAGGGCACGGCGGGCGCAGGTACCTGGTCGGAGGCATAAGAAGCGATCACGCCGTTGGGCTTGAGCACCTTCAGGCTGGTTTCCAGATTGGCGCCGAAGGCCACGTCGACGATGCGATCGATGGCGCGCCCATCGAGCACGCCGCTGATTTCGGCAATACGCCCGGTTACGTCCTGGTCGAGACGGAAGATGACGTGGTGCGCGCCGGCCTCCCGGGCCGCCTGTGCCTGTTCTTCGGTGCGCACTGTGGCGTACACCGTGGCGCCGCCCAGCCGGGCGAACTGGATGGCATAGTTGCCGACCGCGCCGGCGCCGCCGGTTACCAGCACGTGCTTGCCCGCGACCGGGCCGTCGGCCGTGACGCAGTAGTGCGCGGTCAGTGTGGGCACGCCCAGGCAGGCGCCTTCTTCGAACGAGACGTGATCGGGCAGTGCCACGGCGTTGCGCGAGGGCAGCGCCACGTATTCGGCGGCGCAGCCCTCGGCGCGGCCGAGCTGCGCCTCGTAGATCCAGACGCGCTGGCCGATTCTGGCGCCGTCCACTTCCGATCCCACCGAAACGATGACGCCGGCACCGTCCTGGTGCGGGATGACCCGCGCATAGGTGTTGGGGCGCGAGCCCCGGCCGCTGCGCGACTTGACGTCCGAAGGGTTCAGGCCGCTGGCGTGCAGGTGCACCAGCACCTCGTCCGGCCCCGGCTCGGGCCTGGGCAGCTCGCCGACATGCAGCACATCGCGCGCCGCGCCCCTGCCTTCGTACCACGCGGCCTTCATGGTCGCCGCCGGCGCCTTGCCCTGGTTTGCAGTCATTGCTTGTTCCCCCGTGTCGTGATGACGGATTCAGGCCGCTTGCGTTGCCCGCAGGGCGCGGCCTATGTCCGCCTTGAGATCTTCGATATGTTCCACACCCACCGACATGCGCACGAAATTGGGCTCTATGCCGGCGGCCTGCATCTGCGCCTCGGTCATGGTGCCGGCCCACATGGCGGCGGTGTGCACCGCCAGGGTTTCGACCCCGCCCAGGCTGACCGCGTGCGTGGCCAGCCGCAGCGAGGCGACGAATGAGCTGGTGGCGTCGAAGCCGCCCCTGATGGAAAAGGCGATGACGGCGCCGAAGCCCTTCATCTGCCGCAGCGCCAGCGCATGCTGCGGGTGGCTGGGCAGGCCCGGGTAGTGCACCCGCTCGACCTGCGGCTGTTGCTCCAGCCAGGCGGCCAGGGCCAGTGCATTGGCGTTGATGCGTTCCATGCGCAGCGGCAGGGTGCGCAGCCCGCGCAGCAGCAGCCAGGCGTCCATGGGCGAGAGCACCGCGCCCAGCGTGACGTGCATCTTCCAGATCAGCTCGGCGTGTTCTTCCGAGCAGCAGACGGCGCCGGCGGTGATGTCGTGGTGTCCGCCGAAGTATTTGGTGGCGCTGTGCACGACAATGTCTATACCCAGCTCGTGGGGCTTCTGGTTTAGCGGCGAGGCGAAGGTATTGTCGGCGATGGTAAGAATGCCGCGTGCCGCCGCCAGCTTGGCCACGGCCGCCAGGTCGGTCAGCGACAGGGTCGGGTTGGCGGGCGTTTCCAGCATGACCAGGCGCGTTTCGGGCCGCAGCGCCGCAGCGATGGCCGCGGTGTCGGTCTGTTCGACGATGCTGACTTCCACGCCGAAGCGCGGCAGCACTTCCTCGAACAGCTTGGTCGTGCTCATGTAGTGGCGCTGCTGGGCGACGACGTGGTCGCCCTTGGACACCAGGGCCAGCACCGTGGTGCTGATCGCCCCCATGCCCGAGGCCATCAGCAGCGCGGTCTCGGTGCCTTCGAGTTCGGCCAGTATGGCCTCGACGCGCTTGTACACCGGATTGCCGTAGCGGGTGTACAGGCCGGTGGGGCGCGTTGCGTTGGCCATGGCGGCGAAGGCTTGCGGCGAGTCGGCCCGGAACGTGGCGCTGTAATGGATCGGGGCTACTACCGCGGCATCTTGGGCCAGCGCCGCATCGCCGTGCAGGGCGATGGTCTCGTCGTGCCAGTCGGTGGGCTGTGTATCAGGGGCGGGTGGTGTTGCGGCTGTCATGCGGGGCTCCAGGATCTATGCGCGGCGCGGTGGTGAACCATGGCCGGGCGGCGGCCCTGTCATCATACGCCTGCCTGAACACGGGCTGCCGCCCTCGGCCGCCTGTCTTGCTTACAGGTACGGGCTGGCCAGCCAGATGATCTTGTTGCGCAGCCGCTTGCGGAAGGGCAGCGCGGCCAGCTCGGCCAGCGAGCAGGGGTCGGCGCGTTCGATCTCGCTGTCTATCATCAGTTCGATCTGCGCCGCCAGCTCGTGGCTGTAGACCTCGATGTCGAGCTCGAAATTCAGGCGCAGGCTGCGCGGATCCATGTTCGACGAGCCGACGTAAGACCAGCCGCCGTCTATGGTGATCAGCTTGGAATGGTTGAAATTGCCGCTGGCGCGCCATACTCGGCAGCCGTTGCGGATGATCTGGTCGAGCTGCGCCGTCATGGCGTAGTCGACCAGCCGCAGATTGTTGTGCCCGGGTATCACCACGTCGACCTGTATGCCGCGCCGGGCGGCGGTGTTCAAGGCGCCCAGCAGTATCTGGTCGGGCAGGAAGTAGGGCGACTGGATGCGGATGTGCCGCTGCGCCACGGCGAAGGCGCCCAGCAGCATATTGTGCGTGCTGTTGATGAAGCGGTCGGGGCCCGAGCGTACGCAGCGCGCCGGCACCGATGGCTGCGGCACGTTTTTCAATTCGTCGCTGCACCATACGGCGTAAGGCAGCGTTTCGTGGGTGGTGAATTCCCAGTCGTGGGCGAATACCGAGGTCAGCTGCAGCACCACCGGGCCCTCGACCTGGAAGTGCGTGTCCGAGGCCACGTTGCGTCCGGCCAGCGCCGAGACGAAGCCTTCGCGGATGTTCATGCCACCGGTGAAGCCGTGGCGGCCGTCGACGATCAGGATCTTGCGGTGGCTGCGCAAATTGGCGTAGGGCATCTTCATGCCCAGGGGGTTGGTCATGAACAGGGCAGCGGTAATGCCCTTCTTGCGCAGCAGCCGGATGATGGGGGGGCGCGAATATTTGGAGCCCACCGCGTCGATCAGCACGCGGATTTCCACGCCGCGGGCGTGCGCCTCGGCCAGCGCATCGACGAATTCACGGCCGCTGCGGTCGTCGTCGAAGATGTATGTT
This sequence comes from Candidimonas nitroreducens, assembly GCF_002209565.1. Taxonomy (GTDB): domain Bacteria; phylum Pseudomonadota; class Gammaproteobacteria; order Burkholderiales; family Burkholderiaceae_B; genus Candidimonas; species Candidimonas nitroreducens. The sequence goes on along the minus strand of NZ_NJIH01000006.1, from coordinate 136,079 downwards.
TGCAGCCCGATGGTGCGGCGTGCGGCGCGTATGGCCCGCAGCATCGCAGGGTAGGCCTCGTCGCCGCCGTTGAGGATGCGGATGTGGTTGTCGTCGAGTAGCGGGAAGCCGCTGATCCGGTCGCCCAGGGTGCGCATCGACATGAATTGCGTGCCGGAGTCTTCCGCCACGTCGGCGACCGGGATGGCCTTCTGGTTGGTGTAGTCCTTCAGCGAGCTGTCGCGCTGCTGGGATATGCGGTCGCGACGCACGCGGTTGATGCCGGCCACCAGGTACAGCAGGGGGCCGAAGATCGGCGACATCAGGATCACGCCCACCCAGGCGATGGCGGCCCGCACGTCGCTCTTGTTCATGGCCGCGTGGATCGCGGCGGCTGCCCCCGATACCACGCTGATCACGAAAACCACATGCGGCCAATGCCGTACGATCAGGTCGTGCAGTGTATACAGGTGCGTCGAGGTCATGGCTGCGCGTCAATGGGCAGTGGCGGGATTCGGCAACGGCCTGCCGCGGCCCGGCGGCTTGTCGCGGCGCCCGAGATGCGCAGCCACGACAAGGTATAGGGCGGCAAGTGCGGCTAGTATATATAGAAAGCGGCCGGAAAGCCGGCCGGAGCGGCCCGGCATGGCAGGCCGTAGAAACAATAAAGCCGGCGCAAGGCCGGCTTTGCTTCAATGCTTGTATATTTGTTTCTGTTTCCGTGCACGGGAATGCGCATAAGCCCGCACGTGCATGGAAAGCTGTGTATTCCTGGGGTGACCGATGGGGCTCGAACCCACGACAACCGGAATCACAATCCGGGACTCTACCAACTGAGCTACGGTCACCACTGCCCTAGTGCGCCATGCCCGGACTGCCGGGGGCTGCGCCAAAGAGATCGTGATTCTAGCATGTTCTGTGGGCAGGCCCTAATTCATGCCCGCCAGCGCTATGGATTCGATGCGTTGGAAGTCGAGTCTTTGCAGCGCCGTACGCACCGCCTCGTAGTAATCCGCGTGCTGGTGGCCGGATTCCGCTTCCGAATGGCGCTGCAGCCAGTCCTCGATATCGCTCAGGCCGCCGGCGCGCGCCAGCCGGGCCAGGTCTTCGCGAACTTCCAGCGGCGGCATGCTGGCCTTGTCCCGCGCGCGTGCCGTCTGGGCCGACGCGCTGGGCTGCTGGAACGCCTGGCGCAGGGCATTGGGAGCCACGTTTGCGCGCGACAAGCGCTTGACCGGCAGTGCGAAGCTGAAGCGGCTGCCGGCGCCGGGCCGGCTCTCCAGCCGTAGGTCGCCGCCCAGGTTCTTGACGATGCTGCGGGCAATGTACAGGCCCAGCCCGGCGCTGCCGGGCCGCGCCTCGGCCTGTACGAAGGCCTCGAACACCGAGGGCTGCAGCTGCGGATCTATGCCGGGCCCGGAGTCTGCCACGGTGAATTCCAGTGTTGCCTCGTCCTGGCCTTCGCTGGCTCTTACCGTCAGGCTGATGAGCCCGCCGCGGGTGAATTTGGCGGCGTTCGAGATCAGGTTGAGCAGCACCTGCTGCAGGCGCCGCGTGTCGGTCGATACCCGGGCCGGCAGCGCATTTTCCGCCAACAGTTCGAAACGATTGTCATGCTGCAGGCTGAGTACATAGGCCTGCTGTGCCACGTCTTCCAGCAGCCCGGCCAGCTCTACGGGCGCGCGCTGGATGTCGAGCGGTTTGAGTTCGTGCGTGGCGAATTCCAGTATCTCGTCTATGAGCGTCAATTGATAGCTGGCGCTGCGCTCGATGGCGCGCAGGTGCTCGGCTTGTTCGGGGGTACCAGTCTCGCGCAGCAGGCGCGTATAGCCGACGATGCTTGCCAGCGGCGCGCGCAGATCGTGGCCTATGTAGCTGAGGGTCTCGGCTTCGTGCTTGCCGGCGGCGCCGGCCTGCGCGACGGACAACTGGCGCCCGCGATCGTGGCACATCAGCATGAACATCGATGAGCCGATCACCGGCAGCAGGACAGTGACCAGTGGCGTGAGCCGGTTCATGAAGTTGGTGTCGTCGGTGACGTCGAAGGAGGGGGCCAGAACCGACAGGCCGAAGTAGACCGCCCGCAGTATGCAGAAGGCGGCCACGATGGCGCTCAGGGCCATCAGCACCAGCCGGGCCGCCGTCGCGTCTTCGCCGGCGTGCCGCTTCAGGGTGACGCAGCTGCCTACCAGGATGTAGATCCAGGTCAGGGTGGAGATGAAGATGCGCGTCTTGGGGCTGGGCAGCCAGGCGCTGAACACCAGGATGCCCAGCGTGGCCACGCCCACCGCCACCAGCAGCGCCTTGTCATTCGGCGCTTGGCCGTAGAGACGGCGCAGCGCGCGCCAGTAGCAGGCCAGGCCCGACATCAGTAGCGCGTTGGATGCCAGCAGCAGTACGACCGTGGGCAGATGGGCATGGGCCAGCAGCGTCAGGCAGCCCGCCGCCAGGTACAACAGCCCGGCCTGCCATGCGTCCGCCGCGGGGCGCACAGCGGCCAGCAGCCGGCGTCGCACCAGGGCAAGTGCACAGCTGTTGGCCAGGATCATCATCGTGGCCAGGACGATAGCGGTTTGCGGATCCATTAGGCGCAGCGCGTTGCGGGCGGCCGGAGGCGCTCCGCAATCTTATGTCCCCCGTCAGATATATTTGATTTGCAACTGATTATTATAGACGTGAGATAGTGGAATCCGGCCGGAAGGCCGCGGCCTGCGGGCAAACCCGATGCGGAACCTCGCAGCACTGGAACGCTCCAATAATGATGTTAGGATACGTTCCATGGCACAATTTTTCGTAGTTCACCCCGACAATCCCCAGTCGCGCCTGTTGCGTCAGGCGGGTCAGTTGCTGGCCGATGGCGGCCTGGTGGCGGTGCCTACCGATTCCAGCTATGCCGTGCTGGCCCGTCTCGACGACAAGGCGGCCGCCGATGCGCTGCGGCGCCTGCGCGGGCTGGACGACCGCCACCACCTGACCCTGCTATGCCGCGACCTGGCCGAAATCGGCCATTTCGCCAGGGTCGACAACCGCCAGTACCGCCTGCTCAAGCTGGCCACGCCGGGCCCCTGGACCTTCATCCTCGAAGCCACGCGCGAAGTGCCGCGGCGCGTGTCGCACCCCTCGCGCAAGACCATAGGCATACGGGTGCCCGACAACAAGGTGACCCTGGGCCTGATCGAGCAGGCCGGCTCGCCGCTGATGTCCACCACGCTGATCCCCGAGGGCGAGGACGAACCCCTTAACGACGCCGAGCAGATCCGAGAGCGCTACGGCAACCAGCTGGCGGCGATCATCGACAGCGGGGCGTGCCCGCTCATGCCGACCACGGTCATCGATCTTACCGGCGCGGCGCCCCAGGTGGTGCGCCGCGGGCAGGGGAATCTGGCGGCCCTGGGCCTGGACTGAACTTTCTCATCGAATTTTTCTCATATACCGACGGCGCCGATATCGGCCGCCGCCGCGCACCGGGAATTCATGGACTCTCTCATTCAGACCATCACGGTTTACGCTCTGCCCATGCTGTTCGGCATTACGCTGCACGAGGCCGCGCACGGCTACGTGGCGCGCTTGTTCGGCGACCCGACAGCCTATCTGGCCGGGCGCATCAGCGTGAACCCGGTGCGCCACATCGACCCGATCGGCACCATCGTGGTGCCGCTGGTGCTGTTGTTCAGCTCCAAACTGCTGGGCGGTGGCGGGCTGCTGTTCGGCTGGGCCAAGCCCGTGCCGGTCGATTGGGGGCGGCTGCGCAACCCCAAGCGCGACATGTTGTGGGTGGCGCTGGCGGGCCCGGCGTCGAACTTGGTCATGGCGGTCATATGGGCCCTGGGCCTGCGCCTGCTGGCCGAGTCCGGCGCTACACAGGACAACTTCTGGGTGCAGATGACCATAGCCGGCATACAGATCAATCTGGTGCTGATGGCCTTGAATCTATTCCCTCTGCCGCCGCTGGACGGGGGACGGATCGTCTTCAGCCTGCTGCCCGGCCGCATGGCCTGGCAGTATTCCCGCATCGAGCCCTACGGCATGCTGATCATCATCCTGCTGATGATCACCGGCGCCTTGTGGGCCTTTTTGCAGCCCCTGCTGGCGCTCGGCCAGGCCGTCATCCGCTGGTTCCTATAAGTTTTGGCGTGAACAGGCCCTAATCCGGTAAACTTGCACGTTAGGTTCAATTTGACGGTGTTTTGACGGTGCGCGCCCCTGCTGGCGGCCCGAGGAGATGGTTCCCATCATGGCAAGTACGGATACGGCAATTCCACGCTTTCAGGGCAGTATGGTGGCCCTGGTAACCCCCATGCACCCGGACGGCAGTCTGGATCTGGATGCCTATCGCAAACTCATAGACTGGCATGCTGAGCAGGGCACCGACGCGCTGGTGGTGGTGGGCACCTCGGGCGAGTCGCCCACGGTCGACATGGACGAGCATGCGGAACTGATCCGCATTGCGGTCGAGCACGCCGCCGGGCGCCTGCCGGTAATTGCCGGCACCGGCGCCAACTCCACGGCCGAGGCCATACACCTGGCGCGGCATTCCCAGGCGGTGGGCGCGCAGGCGGGCCTGTCGGTGGTGCCTTACTACAACAAGCCCAGCCAGGAAGGGCTGTACCAGCATTTCCGTGCGGTGGCCGAGGCCACCGAACTGCCCTGCATCATGTACAACGTGCCGGGCCGCACTTCGGCCGACATCTCCAACGAAACCATACTGCGCCTGGCGCAGGTACCGGGCATCATCGGCATCAAAGACGCCACGGGCAATATCGCGCGCGGCGCGCTGCTGCTGCGCGATGCCCCCGCCGACTTCCAGGTGTTCAGCGGCGACGATGCCACTGCCGCCGCGCTCATGCTGCTGGGCGGGCGCGGTAATATTTCGGTCACGGCCAATGTGGCGCCGCGCCTGATGCACGAACTGTGCATGGCGGCCATCAACGGCGACGTGCCCAAGGCGCGCGAACTCAATGCGCGGCTGGCGCATTTGAACCAAGTATTGTTTGTCGAGTCCAACCCCATTCCAGTGAAATGGGCCGTGGCCGAAATGGGGCTCACGGAACTCGGCTACCGGCTGCCGCTAACCTCCTTAAGCGAGCAGTATCACGCGCTGCTGCGCACCTCCTTGAAAGAAGTGGGCCTGATCTGAACATGATGAATATGCGCATGAAACAACGCTACGCCGTTGGCATGACCATGGCCGCCGGCCTGCTGGTTTTGTCTGGCTGCGCCCAGATCAAGAAGGTCGTGGGCAACGAAGAGTCCGTCAACTACAAAAGCACGGTGGCGGGGCAGCCCCTGAGCATCCCGCCCGATCTCACCCAGGCCAATGAAGACGCCCACTACAAGGCGCCGGCCGGCACCACCACTTATAGCCAGTACCAGCAGAACCAAGAGGCGCAAAAGGCGCTGGGCCCCAGCGACAAGATCCTGCCCGCCACCAACGGCGTGCAGGTCATGCGCGACGGCGACCTGCGCTGGCTGGAAATCGACCAGCCCGCCCAGAACGTATATCCCAAGGTTGTCGATTTCTGGGGCCACGAAGGCTTCACCATCCGTTCGCAGGATCCGAAGGCCGGCCTGATCCAGACCGACTGGGCCGAAAACCGCGCCAAGATCCCAGAAAGCTGGATCCGCAGCGCGTTGGGCAGCATTATCGACCAGGTCTACGACAGCGGCGAGCGCGACCGCTTCCGCACCCGCATCGAGCGCGTCAACGGCAAGACCGAGGTCTACATCAGCCACGAGCACATGGTCGAAACCCCGACGGCGGACGGCGCGGCCTTCAAATGGGTGTACGGCAAAGAAGACCAGGGCCTGAATGCAGCCATGCTGGCTCGTCTGATGGTTTTCATGGGCACCGACGTGAAGCAGGCGCGTACCCTGGTGGCCCAGGCCGAGAAAGACCCGAGCCAGCCGACCGTGACCCAGGCGCCGACCGGCCAGGCCGAAGTCAAGCTCAACGAATCATTCGATCGCGCCTGGCGCCGGGTGGGCGTGGCCATCGATGCGGCCGGCTTCTCGGTCGTCGACCGCGACCGTTCCAGCGGCGACTATTTCATCCGTTATCTCGATACGGACACCGGCCGCAAGCTCGAGGAAAGCAATTTCCTGACGCGCATGTTCGGCGCCAAGGACACTACCGAGGCCGCCAGCTACCGTATCCACGTGGCGCAGGAAGGGGCCGGGTCTACGGTCACGGTGCTCGACAAGAACGGCCAGCGCGACAACAGCCCGACCGCGCAGCGCATTGTCACGGTGCTGGGCAATCACATGAAATAAGGCGGCACAAGCGCAGTCCGTGCAAGCAAACGGGCCGGGGTAATCCCGGCCCGTTTGCGTTGGTGCTGCAAGCCTGTGTCATTCCATTTCTAAACACAAAGTGCGCGATTGATTTGAAATGGAATCAGGCGGCGCGCGCCAGTGCCGCGGTATTGCCTTCTATCAAGGTGCCGTACCAGTGCAGCCGTGGCGCCATGGCCGCGACTTCGCCCACCAGCAGCAGCGCAGGGGCCTGGATGGCATGGGCCTGGGCCAGTTCCACCAATTCGTCCAGCTTGCCGCAAAGCACGCGTTGTTGGCTGCGTGTGCCGTTTTCGACCAGGGCGAAGGGGGTGTCGGCCTTGCGGCCTTGCTGCAGCAGGCGCGTGCGCAGCCCGGGCAGCTGGCTTACGCCCATATAGAAGGCCTGTGTCTGGCCCCGGCCTGCCGGTGCATGCCAGGCCGCGGCGTCGCCGCGCGCGCTGGCGTGCGCGGTCGCCAGGGTAACGGAATGCGCATGGTCGCGGTGCGTCAGCGGTATGCCCGCGTAGGCCGCGCAGGCCAATGCCGCCGTGATGCCGGGCACCACCTCGTAGGCAACGCCATGGGCGCGCAGGAATTCCAGTTCTTCGCCGCCGCGGCCGAAGACAAAGGCGTCGCCGCCCTTCAGGCGCACCACGCAGGCGCCGGTACGGGCGTGCTCGAGCATTGTTTCGTGGATGCGCCGCTGGGTGGCCTCGTGGTCTTCGCCCGGAGTCTTGCCCACCGAAATACGCAGCGCGTCGCGCCGGCCCAGCGCCAGCACTTCCTCGCTGGCCAGTCGGTCGTGCAGAATCACGTCGGCCTGGTTCAAGGCGCGCAGGGCCTTCAGTGTGAGCAGGCCCGGGTCGCCCGGGCCCGCGCCCACCAGTATCACCTTGCCCGGCACCGCCGGCTGATGCCGTTCCAGCTGCCGCTGCAGCTCGTGCTCGGCCTGCGCGGCGTGCCGGCTGCGCAGTGCGGCTGCCACCGGGCCGTCGAGCAGCCAGTCGTAGAATTCGCGCCGGCTGCGCAGGCTGGGGCGCTGGCGCCGTATCGCGGCGCGATACTTGCCGGCCAGGGTGGCCAAGGGCCCCAGGGAATGATCGAGCAGGGTCTCGAGGCGCTCGCGCACGCGCCGCGCCAGTACCGGGGCGGTGCCGCCGGACGAGATGGCGATTACCAGCGGCGATCGATCCACCACCGAAGGCACCTGGAAGCTCGACAGCTCGGCATCGTCGACCACGTTGGCGAAGATGCGGCGTGCTTCGGCCGCGCCGGCCACCGCGCGGTTGACGGCCTGATCCTGCGTGGCGGCGATGGCCAGCCATGCGCCGTCCAGCCATGCGGGCTCGAACGGCCCGCGCTGCAGCTGTACTGCGCCGTGCGCGGCCATTTTCTCCAGCTCTTCGGTAAAAGCCGTGGCGCCCACCAGCACGTCGGCGCCGGCCGCGGCCAGGCTCTGCGCCTTGCGCTGGGCGACGATACCGCCACCCACCACCAGCACGCGCCGGCCGCGCAGCTGCGTGAACAGGGGAAAGAGGTTCACGATATCGTTTCCAGCACGATGGGCACCAGGTTCTGCGTGGGGGGGGGTATGACCTCGGTGCGAATCAGGAAGTCGCCGAATTTCTCGTCGGGCTGGCGGCCGGCGGCATAGGCGGCGAACAGCTCGTCGAGGCAGGACAGAATTTCCGGCTCGGCTACGTTCTCGCGGTACAGGGTATTGAGCCGCTGGCCGATGAAGTCGGCGGCCAGCCGCAGGTCGTAACGGCCCACCGCGCGCCCGACCAGGGTGATCTCGCCCAGGTAGGGCCGCGAACAGCCATTGGGGCAGCCCGACAGACGCAACAGTATCGGCGCGTCGCGCAGCCCGTGGCGTTCCAGCGAGGCTTCCAGCTTGGGCAGCAGCACCGGCAGGTAGCGTTCGCTTTCCGCCATGGCCAGCCCGCAGGTGGGCAGCGCCACACAGGCGATGGCGTGGCGGCGTATGCCGCTGTCGCGCAGGTAGTCGTCCAGCCCGTACTGCGCCGCCAGCTCGTCGATGCGCGCCCTGTCTTCGGCCGCGACATCGGCGATGACCAGGCTCTGGTTGCAGGTCAGGCGGAATTCGCCCTTGTGGATCTTGGCCAGCTCGCGCATGCCGGTTTGCGGGCGATAGTCGCCGTTGTCCAGCAGGCGCCCGGCCTCGATCGCCAGGCCCAGATGCCAGCGGCCGTCTTCGCCTTCGATCCAGCCGTAGCGGTCGCCGTTGTGTTCGAAACGATACGGCCGCAAGGGCTGCAGCTCGTAGCCCAGGCGGCTTTGCACCTCGTCCTTGAACCACTGCACACCGCGGCTGTCGATGGTGTACTTCAGGCGCGCGTGCTGGCGTTCGCTGCGGTTGCCGAAATCGCGCTGCACCTTGACGATGGTCTCGGCGACTTCGACGATGCGCTCGGGCTCGATGAAGCCGATCAGGCTGCCCAGGCGCGGATACGTGGTGCTGTCGCCGTGCGTGGCGCCCATGCCGCCGCCGGCCGCGATGTTGAAGCCCAGCAGCCGGCCGTCTTCGATAATGGCGATCAGGCCCAGATCCTGGGCGAACACGTCGATGTCATTGACGGGCGGGATGGCGATGCCGATCTTGAACTTGCGTGGCAGGTAGGTGCTGCCGTAGATCGGCTCTTCGTCGGGCTCGCCGCCCACGTCCTCGACCTTCTTGCCGTCGAGCCAGATTTCCGCATAGGCGCGGGTGCGCGGCAGGAAATGCGCGGACAGCTTTTCCGTCCATTCCTGCACGATGGCGTGCTGGCTGGAAAGCAGGGGGTTCACCGAGCTCACCACCTGGCGATTGACGTCGCCACAGGCGGCCAAGGTGGTGGCCATGGCGTCGTGGATGCCCTGCATGAATTTCTTCAGATTGCGCTTCTGCACGCCGTGCCACTGAAAGGTCTGGCGGGTGGTGATGCGCAGGCCGCGGGTAGCGAATTCCGTGGCGATGCGATCCAGCGCCAGCCACTGGGCAGGCTTGATCACACCGCCCGGCAGCCGGGCGCGGATCATGAAGCCGTAGGCCGGCTCGAGTTTGCGGCGGCGGCGCTCGTCGCGCACGTCGCGGTCGTCCTGCTGGTAGCTGCCGTGGAACTTCAGCAGCTTGGTGTCGGCTTCACTGATGGCGCCGGTTACCGGGTCTGCGAGTCCTTGCGCAATGGTGCCGCGCAGAAAATTGCTGTCCGCCTTGATGTGTTCGAGGTGGGAAAGATTACCGCTCATTGTGTTCCTGATTCAGTCGATATGCGTCCGTACACTTATGCGTTCCGTACGTTCATGTGTGTATGTCCTGACGTCGCAATGTTTCAACGTCTTTATGTCTTGTGTGTCTTGAGGCGCGCAAGGCCGGCACGCTCTGTGCTGTGCTTGCGCGCCTGCCGGCGTTCAATACACGTCGCGCGCGTAGCGGCCTTCCGCGGCCAGGCCGTCGAGCCATTGCCGCGCGGCCTCGGGCTGCAGGCCGCCTTCGGTCTCGGCCACCTGCAGCAGCGCCGCGTGCACGTCCTTGGCCATGCGTGTCGCATCGCCGCACACATAAAGATGCGCGCCGTTCTGCAGCCATTGGTAGACATCGCTGGCTGCGGCCAGCAGCTTGTCCTGCACATAGACTTTCTTGGACTGGTCGCGAGAGAAGGCCAGATCCAGCCGGTGCAGGTCGCCATCCTTGAGTGCGCGCTGCCATTCCGTCTGGTACAGAAAGTCGGAATCGAAGTGCGGGTTGCCGAAGAACAGCCAGTTGCGTCCCGAGGCGCCGGCCGCGCTGCGTTCCTGCACGAAGGCGCGGAACGGCGCCACACCGGTGCCCGGCCCGATCATGATGACGTCGCGCGCCGGGTCGGCGGGCAGGCGGAAGCGTGGATTTTCCTCGATGAAGATCGGCAGCTTGCCGCCTTCTTCCAGGTCGCTCAGGAAATGCGAGGCGCAGCCCCAGCGTTCTTCTTCGTCGCGTTCGTAGCGTACGTGCGCCAGGGTCAGATGCACCTCGGCGCCCACTTCCGCCTGGCTGGAGGCTATGGAATACATGCGCGGGGCCAGCGGCCGCAGCGCCTGCACCAGCGGGGCCGCTTCCCAGGCCGCGGGATATTCCTTGATCAGATCCAGCAACTGGTAGTTGTCGAGCAGCGCGCGCAGCGTTTCGGGGGCGGCGATGCGCTTTTGCAGCTCGGCATTGCCAGTGAACTGGGCATGCGCCAGCAGGAAGGGCTTGGTCAGCACCGTGAGTTCGCGGTACTTGCCCAGCCACTCGCGCAGCGGGCGGCGCACTTCATTGATTTCTACCGTCTCGTCCAGATCCAGGCCGAATGCCGCGGCAACGGCTTGCACCAGGCTGTCGGACTGCGTCGGCCAGATCCCCAGGGCATCGCCGGGCTGGTAGCTGAGGTTGCTGCCTTCCAGCGAAATTTCCAGGTGGCGCACGTCTTTGTCGCCGCCGTGGGTGATGGGCTGGTTCAGCAGCAGTTCGGCCAGGTGCGGCTGATCGCGCGAAACCCTGGCCGGCTTGGGCCGCAGCGCGGTAACGGTGGCCGTGGTGGCTTCGCCTTGCTTCAGGGCCTTCTGCGCATGCTCCAGGGCGTGATCCTGCCAGGGTGTCGCCACCGTGTCGATGTCGAGATCGGCGGTGCCCACTTCCTGCAGGCGCTGGGCGCCCAGCTCGGCCAGGCGGGCGTCGATGGACTGCGCCATGCCGCAGAACATGGGGTAGCTGGAGTCGCCCAGGCCCAGCACGGCATACTTCAGTTGCGGCAGCTTGGGGGCGCGCTTGCTTGCCAGGAATTCAGTGAAGGCGCGCGAGTCGTCGGGCGCGTCGCCATCGCCTTGCGTGCTCATGACGATATACAGCAGTTGCTCGTCTTTCAGCTCGCGCGTGTTGTAGCCGTCGGCGCGCACCAGCCGCGTGTTCAGCCCTACGGACTGTGTACGTTCCGCCAGGGCTTCGGCTACCCGCTTGGCATTGCCGGTCTGGCTGCCATACACAATCGTCAGGCGCTTGGCCGTGGCCGCTGCGGGCACCGCTGCCACGCTGGCGGCCGCCTTCGCGGGCTGCCGCCCCTGAGCCACGCCGGCGAAGTAGCCGGACAGCCAGCTCAGGGCGCCAGGATCCAGCCCTTCCAGCAATTCGTTGATCAGATTGTGTTTGGCTTCGGGCAGATAAGAAGGCGCTAGCATCGGTCGCTCGCAGAGAGAATCAGGGGTAGCCCTAATTCTAGGGAGGTGTGCCGTTCAAACGAACGATGCGATGCTTATTTCCTTATGCGCGTATAAGTTTATTCTGCGCGGGGTATATGGCCCGCCGGGATGCTCTGTGGCCGTGTGGGCCTGTCATCCGAGGCGCGAAACGCGGCCGCGATGGCGCCGCGGCGAGCATGAATAAAAACGCCCAGGAGTAGCCTTTTTGTGGCCATGCGACCTCTTCTGGGCGGCTATAGGCTTCGGCGCACTTGCGGTTCAGGTGTTTGCAGTCTGCGAAGCACTGCGCGGAACGGGCGCTGTGGGAAGGCGGTAAACGTCTGCGCCAAACTTGCCCTAATCCCTATAGTGCAGCCAGCCTTCGCTCAGCCATTCGTTCAGCATTTCGCGCCGTTCCGGGCCCAGGGCGCGCAGGCGGGCCGGGGTCAGGGGCAGGCGACGCTCGTCGGCCAGGCGCCGCAGCACCGCGCTGGCTGGCAGCGGCGCCAGCTCGCCATTGATGAACATGTTGCTGCCGCGATACAGCAGGCGCGTGCAGCGGTCCAGTTCCAGGCGGCCGGTGGCGGGCCGGGCGGGCTCGAGTTCCACCGGCTCGTCCGGCGGTTCGAAGTACGCCGCCTGCGGCGGCTCGCTCAGCCACATGCCCAGATAGCGGGCCGCCAGCGCCTCGTCCAAGCGTACGCACTGAACCGCTTCGCAGGCGGCGCGCAGCAGCGTGTCGGGCAGGCGCGCGGGGCTGGTCGTTGCGGCCGTGCCCGCATCGCGGAAACGGCCGCCCAGATCCGGCCCGGGCAGCGGCGGGTTGCCGTACAGGCCGCCGTCGCCGCCTGCGCGGGCCATGATCTGATCCCCCGCCGCCTCCAGCATGCCGCGGGCCAGCACGGCCAGGGTAGGGGCGCGGAAACCCACAGATATCGTCATGCACGCGTCCAGCGCCACCCCTTCGTGGGCGATGTGCGGCGGCAGGTACAGCATATCGCCGGGCTCCAGCACGTATTCCGTCTCGGGGCGAAAGTCGCGCAATATCTTCAGCGGCAGCCCGGGAACCAAGTCCAGATCCTGCTGGCTGCCAATGCGCCAGCGCCGGCGGCCCTCGGCCTGCAGCAGGAACACGTCGTAGCTGTCGAAGTGCGGGCCCACACCGCCGCCCTCCGAGGCGATGCTGATCATCGCGTCGTCCAGCCGGGCATCCGCAATGAAGCGGAAGCGCTGCATCAGCTCGGCCGTGGCGTCGTCATGCAGATCCACGCTTTGCGCCAGCGCCGTCCAGCCTGGGCGGCGCATGGCCGGCAGCCGGGCGAACGGGCCGTGCTTCATGTGCCAGCCCGCCGTGTCCTGCCACACCAGGCGCGATTCCACCTCTTCGCGGCGCACCAGCGCGCGTATGTCCGCGATCGACAGCCCCGGGTGGAAGCCCGGTATGGCCTGCCGGATCAACAGCGGCCGGCGCTGCCAGTAGCGCCGCATGAAGGCTTGCGGCGTAAGCCCACCCAGCAGGGCGAGGGGGCGATTGATGTTCATGAGTGAGAGATGTCGCAACGAGATGCTTCGCGGATTTGCGGCGGAACGCCGGCGGTATTGCGCCGTTCGCTATGCACCACCGTGGCGGCCGGCCGCGCGGACGGCATCGGATCAGGCGCAGGATTTTGTCGAGCCATGTCAGGCCATGCGAGGGGTGTGTCAGGCCGTGTCGGAAGCATGTCGGATTCTATGTCCCGAATCACAGATACTCATTGCGCAGGCGATAGAGCGCGTCCAGCGCTTCACGCGGCGTGAGCTGGTCGGGGTCGATGGCGGTCAGCTCTGTCCTGAGCGCATCGGCGGCCGGTTCCCGCTGTTCCTGCCCCGACGTATCGGCCTCGGACGATTCCTCGCCCTGTTCCTGCGAGGCCGCCGCGGCGAACAGATCCAGCTGCGGGGTGGGGGCGCCGCGTGCCTCCAGCCGGCTCAGTTCCTGGCTGGCGCGGCGTATCACCGCCGGCGGGATGCCGGCGCGCTGCGCCACCTGGATTCCGTAGCTGCGGCTGGCTGGGCCCGGCTGCACCTGGTGCAGGAACACAATGCCCGAGGGCGATTCCGCCGCCGCCAGGTGGATATTGGCCGCGTACGGGGCCTCGCCCGGCAGGCGCGTGATCTCGAAATAATGCGTGGCGAACAGCGTCAGCGCCTGGTTGTGGGTCAGTAGCCGATGGGCGATCGACCAGGCCAGCGCCAGGCCATCGTAAGTCGACGTGCCGCGCCCGATCTCGTCCATCAGCACCAGGCTCTGCGGCGTGCTGGCGGCCAGGATCGCGGCCGCCTCGGTCATCTCCATCATGAAGGTGGAGCGGCCTCCGGCCAGATCGTCGGCCGCGCCGATGCGCGTGAAAATGCGATCTATCTGGCCGATGCGCGCGCTGGCGGCGGGCACGAAACTGCCCGTGCGCGCCAGCAGCACGATCAGCGCCACCTGGCGCATATACGTGGACTTGCCGCCCATGTTCGGGCCGGTGATCAACAGCATGCGCCGCTGCGGGCCTAGTTCACAGTCGTTCGGCGTAAAGCGCTCGATGCTGCGCTCCACCACAGGATGGCGGCCCGCCTCGATAGCGATCTCGCTGGCCTCGCACAGTTCCGGCGCCGCCCATTCATTCTGCCGCGCGTGTTCCGCCAGCGCCGCCAGCACGTCCAGTTCGGCCAGCGCCGCCGCGCATTGCGACAGCGCCGGCACCGTGGGAGCCAACTGATCCAGCAGCTCGTCGAACAGCGCCTTTTCCCGCGCCAGGCTGCGGTCCTTGGCCGACAGCACCTTGTCTTCCCAGCTCTTGAGCTCGGGCGTGATGTAGCGCTCGGCATTCTTCAGCGTCTGGCGCCGACGATAGTCGTCCGGCACCTTATCGGCCTGGCCGCGCGATACCTCTATATAGAAACCGTGCACGCGATTGAATTCCACGCGCAGATTGCCGATGCCCGTGCGGGCGCGCTCGCGCGCCTCGAGCTCGACCAGGAATTCGCCATTGTCGCTGGCCAACTGGCGCAGTTCGTCGAGCTGCGCGTCGTAGCCCGGCGCGATTACCCCGCCGTCGCGCACCAGCAGCGCCGGCTCGGCGGCAATAGCCTGCTGCAGCAGAGCATGCAATGCCGGAGCCAGCTGCATTTGTGCCGCAAACTGCTGCAGCTTGCCCACGGGCGCGAAGGCATCGCGCACCGTCTCGGCCAGCGCCGGCAGCTCGCCCAGCGCATCGCGCAGGCTGGCCAGCTCGCGCGGGCGCACCGAGCGCAGCGCCACCCGCGTGGCAATGCGTTCGATATCCGGATAGCGATTCAGCTGGCGGCGCAGCGCGTCCAACGGCGGGTCGGCTTCCAGCGCCGCCTCGGGGCCCGGGGCCGCCAGCAGCGCACGGATCGCCTCCTGGCGCTGCAGCACGGCCGCATTGTCGCGCAGCGGATTATGCAGCCAGCGGCGCAGCAATCGGCTGCCCATCGGCGTTTCGCAATGATCCAGCGTCGACAACAGCGTCGGACTTTCCTCGCCGCTCAGCGTCTCGGTCAGCTCCAGATTCTTGCGCGTGACCGGATCCAGCACCACATACGCTCCGGCGCGATCCGCGCTAATGGACTGCACATGCGACAGCGTTTGCGACTGCGTGCGGCTGACATAACGCAGCAGCGCCCCCGCCGCGCTGGTCGCCAGCGGCATTCCTGCCAGATCGAAGCCGTCCAGCGTATCTACGCCGAAATGCTGCTGCAGCGCCTGGCGCGCGCCGTCCAGCTCAAAATGCCAATCCGGAATCGTGCTGACCGCCATGCCGTCGGCGTCGCCCGCCGCGGCCGTGCGCTGGCTTTCGCCGCACACCAGTTCCGCCGGAGCCACGCGGTGCAGTTCCGAATCCAGCATATCCGCGGCGCACTCGGTCGCCTTGAACTCGCCATTAGCCAGATTCATCCAGGCCAGCCCCGCGCGCAGCGTCTTGTTGTGCCGCGCCACGTGCACCGCGGCGATCATCCGGTCGGCCTTGGCCGGCAGCAGCGCCTCGTCCGTCAGCGTGCCCGGCGTCACAATGCGCACGATCTTGCGCTCCACCGGCCCCTTGCTCGCCGCCGGGTCGCCGATCTGCTCGCAAATCGCCACCGATTCCCCCAGCGCCACCAGCCGCGCCAGGTATTGCTCCATCGCATGCACCGGCACCCCCGCCATCGGTATCGGCGCCCCGTTGGACGTACCGCGCTTGGTCAGCGTCAGATTCAGCAGCTTCGCCCCGCGCTGCGCATCGTCGTAGAACATCTCGTAGAAATCGCCCATGCGATAGAACAGCAAGTACGAGCCGGCTTGCGCCTTCAGCTTGAGGTACTGCTGCATCATGGGGGTGTGGTTGGAAAGGTCAGGGGTGGCCATGCGGGGGAATCTATGTGTGTAAATTGGTGAAGCAGACAGTATTATCGTTCATGGCGAGGGTGGGCGCAGGAGGCCTTTTTCGAATAGAGGGTGTACCGATTGGTATGGGTAAGGCAGTATCATTGTCCGATGCGGGATCGGTGTGCCAAGGTAGTTGTTGTAAGTAGCCTAGTCGTTTTGCTAAAGATATCATTGTGAATGTGCCATAGGAAAGCCGAGGGGCTTTTTTCCTGTGACATTAGGCGGCTGTTCTTTAACAAAAAAATCGGTAGAATTTTGTATGCTTATTTTTTTTAGTTAGATCAATGGTTTATGTTTAGAGTGTTCTCCGCGTATGCGGAGATGAACCGATACTCCGGACGCTGCAACCTGGCATCAGGACGTGTTCTCCGCGTATGCGGAGATGAACCGTTTGATATCTACGGTACGCCGAACATGCTCGTGTGTTCTCCGCGTATGCGGAGATGAACCGTGCTTCCAGGTGATTCTTTTCAGATGTCTATGGTGTTCTCCGCGTATGCGGAGATGAACCGGATACCCACCTTCTCCGGACGGCTGAGCATACGTGTTCTCCGCGTATGCGGAGATGAACCGGAACGTCCCATTCTCTTTTCCGCTCCGATGGTGTGTTCTCCGCGTATGCGGAGATGAACCGGTTTCGGAAATCACCCTTCCTAAGCTCACCGCGTGTTCTCCGCGTATGCGGAGATGAACCACAGAGGTTTTTCAATGTGGAATGACATGATGTGTGTTCTCCGCGTATGCGGAGATGAACCGACGCTTGATTCCGCATCGATCGTCACCAGTTGGTGTTCTCCGCGTATGCGGAGATGAACCGTGCCAGAGCGTCGCATGAAGGATGTATGCCACGTGTTCTCCGCGTATGCGGAGATGAACCGATCCTGGGTATGGAGTTCGTGACTATCTACCTGTGTTCTCCGCGTATGCGGAGATGAACCGCCGAGGTCGGACGGCCGGCGCATGGCCCGGGCGTGTTCTCCGCGTATGCGGAGATGAACCGATACTACTGCCACGATTGTGTCCTTGTTGGATGTGTTCTCCGCGTATGCGGAGATGAACCTTGTCCAGCCCCGCATAGCCGGCGGCCATAGAGGTGTTCTCCGCGTATGCGGAGATGAACCGTAGTACCAGGATTCGTCGGTGATCTTGTTCGCGTGTTCTCCGCGTATGCGGAGATGAACCGATCCACAATATCCTCAGCTATGAAGCATGCGTGTGTTCTCCGCGTATGCGGAGATGAACCGCCCATCGTTCAGCTAACTCGTCTGCGGGGGTGGTGTTCTCCGCGTATGCGGAGATGAACCGACGGATGAGGATTCCGATACCTGGGGCCGAATGTGTTCTCCGCGTATGCGGAGATGAACCGGCAGGTCGAACCGATCGCCGCGGCCGCGATCGGTGTTCTCCGCGTATGCGGAGATGAACCGCTGAATCCGTCTTGAAATCCCCAGTGCCCTGCGTGTTCTCCGCGTATGCGGAGATGAACCGCGCCGTGGACGCCGGAAAAATGACACCCAACGGTGTTCTCCGCGTATGCGGAGATGAACCGCACGCAGATCAGCGGGTGACAGGGCTGCCAGCGTGTTCTCCGTGTATGCGGAGATGAACCGCATGGCACTCAATCTCGATGATCGGTATCCGGGTGTTCTCCGCGTATGCGGAGATGAACCGACGTTAGGCCCGACTATTGATTCGCTTAAGGCGTGTTCTCCGCGTATGCGGAGATGAACCGTCGAGGACGGTGGCGTAGGTCATGAGCTCATCGTGTTCTCCGCGTATGCGGAGATGAACCGATCCCCATCAAGGGCATGCAGTCGTTTCCCCGGTGTTCTCCGCGTATGCGGAGATGAACCGCCGGCCCCGGGCGAACTCGAGCTGGGGCCCTGGTGTTCTCCGCGTATGCGGAGATGAACCGGTTGTTTGGAGTGTTTCTCCGACTGGTCATCAGCGTTCTCCGCGTATGCGGAGATGAACCGCTCCAGGTCGCCCATGGATCACTTCCCGCCGTGTGTTCTCCGCGTATGCGGAGATGAACCGGCGTTTGGCATGGCCAAGGTGCGCCATTTCTCGTGTTCTCCGCGTATGCGGAGGTGAACTGTAAGCTACCTCATCTTCTTCGAACATCATGTTCGTGTTCTCCGTATGGCGGAAAGATCACCTTATGTACGGTTCGGTAGGCAGGATGTCGACGCCCTGAGCTGCGTTGGCGACGTTGGTATAGATGCTACCGTTGGGTAGGCCATGCGATGGCGTGAGGTTGCTTCTCCTATTTGTATGGAAATATATTGCGATTATTCATTCTTAGAAGATGCCGAATTGAGGAGGCCACGCATGCTTTACTTTTCAGAGCTTGCAACTCAAGTTCGCACGCTTTGGGCGAAGAGCGGTGAGTCTGGCGGGCATGGTTTGTTGGCTCATATGCTGGATGTTGCAGCGACCACTGAATCTCTTTTGGCTTTGGAGCCTCCTTCGACGATGCTGTGGGTATCTGGCCAATTGGGTATGTTGCCTGATGAGGCACTACGTTGGTTGGCTTGTATGGTCGGTTTGCATGATTTTGGTAAGGCGATCCCTGGTTTCCAGGCCAAATGGCCTCAAGGAATGCGTGCAGATGAGCAAGCCGGGTTTCAGTTTCCGGCCTCTGCGTGCCGAGTGGACAGGCATTCGTGTGCGACAGCCGCATTGCTTGGGAGGCCGCTCTTCGGAATATGGCCTTTGGCGGGAGGTTGGTTATCGACTTCTGTGAGGGCTGTTAGCGCGCACCACGGGTGGCATTTTTTACAGCAAGAGATCAATAGCAGTACACCGCTCCGCGAACCCGCTTCTTGGGAGCAAGCCCGACAGTCGTTGCTGGATACCTACTTTTCAGTGCTGGCGCCGGTTCGGCACCCCAGTGTTGATACGCTGTCATTCGCCTTCATCAACTGGCTGGCAGGCTTGACGAGTGCCGTGGATTGGATTGCCTCCAACCCAGAATGGTTTCCGCTAGGCGAGCGTAAAGATGATCTGGGTGCCTATTTTCAATATTCGCATGAGCTTGCCCGGCTGGCGTTGAAAGAAATAGGTTGGTCGGATTTTCAGCCGTTATTGGCTGACGACCAGTCGCTTGATCGCTTACTGGAGCGTATAACGGGTCGAAAGAATATTTCACCAAGACCGCTTCAGATTGTTGGCGATCAGTTATTGCAACAGTCGCGCGGTTCGTCGCTGTTGATTATCGAGGCCCCAATGGGTGAGGGCAAGACGGAGTTAGCCTTTTTGGCAGCGTTACGCTTACAACGACAAAATCAGCATCGTGGTGTGTATGTTGCAATGCCGACCCAGGCAACAGGCAACGCCATGTTCGAGAGGACATTGAAATTTCTGGAAGCCTTTGCCGAGCGGCATATAGATGTTCAATTGGCACACGGTGGGGCATTTCTAAATGACGATTTGGCGCATCTACGTTTGGTAGATATACAACGTACACAGGGGGTCGATGATTCTGCCGCCGAAAGTTTGTCAGCCTCTGCGTGGTTTGGGCAGCGCAGGCGGCCCCTGCTGTCGCCGTATGGAGTCGGTACCGTTGATCAGGCACTATATGCGGCGTTACCGGTGAAACATCATTTCGTTCGTTTATGGGGGCTGGCAAATCGGGTTGTTATTTTTGATGAGGTTCATGCATATGACACGTATACCTCTGATTTGATCGTCACTTTGCTGCGCTGGCTTCGGGAGTTGGGAAGCTCAGTCATCTTGATGAGCGCTACTTTGCCAGCTAGGCGTAAGCGAGAGTTTTTGGCCGCATGGTGCGACAACAATCAGGTGGAAGTTCCCGTACGAAGTTATCCATGTGTCACTCTGGCGGATGAAAGCGGCATCCAGAGCCGCGAGTTTGAAGCGCAGCGCAGCTTCTCTTTATATTTGGCGTCTGTTCCGGAAGATTTGGAAGCGATTGCTGTTGAGGGTCTGAGTCTTCTGCAGGACGGTGGCTGCGGAGCAATCATTGTCAATACAGTGGATCGTGCCCAAGCCTTATATCAAATACTGTCGGAGAGGTGTTTCGGCCAAGTAACTTTGATGTTGTTTCATGCGAGGTTCCCTGCCAGTCAACGAGTATCGATTGAGCAGCAGGTACTGAATCTTTTTGGTGTGAATGGCCAGCGCCCACAGCAGGCCTTGTTGGTTGCCACACAGGTTGTTGAGCAGAGTCTAGATCTGGACTTTGATTTCATGTTCAGCGACTTGGCGCCGATCGATCTGTTGTTGCAGCGTGCCGGGCGCTTGCACCGGCATGCTCGCGCCCGGCCTAAACAGCATGAGTTTGTCTGTTTACGGGTAGCGGGTCTGGTGCGAGATCGCCTCCCAGAACTCAAAGAAACCAAGTGGATGTATGTTTATGACCCTTTGATTCTTTTGAGAACTTGGGAGTTTTTGAAAGAGCAGCCGGTTTTGCAATTGCCCTTGGACATTGATCGATATGTTCAATCGGTATACGACATGGCAGAGTCGCTTCCTGATGACTGGAATCTCCTACTCAGTGAGCGAGCGGAAGACAAGCTTCTTGGTGAGCATCTCGGCGAGCTTCAGTATCAACGCCAGCTGGCAAAAAATGTGGCACTGGATCCGCGCGAGGATCCAGCCAGTGCTTATGCCGATCGTTTGCAAGGCCATGAGGCTGGCCAGGGAAGGGGGATCGAAGCAAAAACTCGACTTGGCCCCGAGTCTGTCACTCTGATTCCACTGTGGGAAACGCTCGCTGGTTGGCGCATTGGCCAGGATGGTCAGTGTTTTGATTCGTCCACGGTGTTGGGTGACGACGTTGCCCGAATGCTGTATGCACGCCAGATCAAGGTATCTCGTAGAGAATTGGTGGAGAGCTTTCGAGAGCAGGAAGCGCCAGCCTGTTTTGTGGAACATCCATGGTTGCGTGATATGTATCCCCTACTGTTGCGCGAAGGGAGTTGTATTGTTTCGGGGCTACGTGTGTGCTTCGACGAAAAGTTGGGGCTCATATATGACTTGAGTCCTAGTCATCCCCACTAATGTGGGGAACAAGCTGTAGGTGAGATGACTTCCCAACACCTAAGCGGTTCATCCCTATGAAATAAGGGGGCCCAAATAGGGTATACGCAGTATATCGACGTAGCCATATCGATTTTGAAATAATTTGATGTATTTTAATTCAAGAATAATTTAGTAATTTTTTTCCCCAACAACTAAGCTTTATAAGTGTGATACAGTCTTTCTGCCAGAGGAGCATTGAGCGTCGATAATGAATGTATTGTTCCTTATGGCGAGCAGTACTTCCATTGGGAGGTTTGGCATTGGATCACTTCAGTCTCTTGGAGCAGCGCTGGATTCCAGTGCGGTTGACTTCGGGCGAGGTTGTCAGCCTTGGCCTGTTGGATGTGTTTCGACGTCAATCAGACATCGCTGCTTTGGCCTGTTCCAGGCCGCCGACTATGGTGGGCGTCATACGGCTGTTGTTGGCCATCGTGCATCGAGCCTTGAGCTGTTCATCCGGGCGCTGGACTGTCCGCGATCGTTTCAATTGGCATCGGGATGGCCTGCCAGCGGATGCGATTGTCTTGTATCTAGAAAAATGGCGTTCGCGGTTCAATCTCTTCGACCCCGATTTTCCGTTCATGCAGGTCGCAGTTTTGTCGCAGGCAGAGGAAACCCGTGACAAGGTAAAGCCGTGGACGCAGATCGATCTAGCCAGCGCCAGCGGTAACACCCCCATCGTGTTTGATCATGCCTGCGATCTGATGCCAACAACCATTACCCCTGCAGATGCGGTCAATTTGCTGCTGGAATATCAGTCTTTTGTTCCCGGCGGGCTGGTTAAGGTTTTTCGTTCTTCAGATAAGGCAGGGCCGTTGGCCAATACCGCGGCCGTCATTCCCGTGGGCCCGATGTTATGGCAGACCTTATGTCTGAATTTGCATGCTCCTGCCGTGGATCGGGCCATCGACGATCTTCCTTGCTGGGAAAGGCTCGCACTTACCACCAAAGACCTGGCCGCAGCCCCAACATTGGCAACGGGGCCTAATGATCGCTATACGCACGTGTCCCGCTCGGTTCTTTTGTTGCGCGAGCCCGATGGCTTGGTTCGCTGGCTGCGTTTTGGGGCGGGCGTGGCTTTAGATGAGGATGTCCAAGCACCTGATCCTATGGCGGCGTATCGGAAAGGCGCCCTGGGTTTGGTTCGCCTGACCTTTACTGGGGGTCGTGCGTTGTGGCGTGACCTACCAGCATTACTTCCGGCGGTTGGTGCAGAGGGCGGTAAGGCACCCTCCGTACTCGAATATGCCGCAACCTTGCGTGCGGAAGCCCCGATGGGTAACCCCTATCAGCCTGTATGGGTGGCCGGCTTGGCCAGCGATCAGGCCAAGCTGCTGCGTTGGCGTCTTGAACAAATTATCTTGCCTGAGAAATTGCTGCTGAGCGAAGCCGATGTCCGGGATTTTCTTGATTTTGTGCAGGTTGCGGATGCCTTATATGGTGCATTACGGTCGGTAGCCGTACGTTTGATCGGCAATGCCATGCCCAAAGGTGAGCCACGTGAACGTCAGGCTGTCGCCCGTCAGCGTTTTGATGTAGGGCAATATGCCGCTGGCTTCTTTTCAACTGTGGAGCGTTCTCTGCCGAGAGTGCTGCGTTTGTTGCAAGAAGGGTTCGTAGATGAGGCCCGGACGACCTGGGGAAATACCCTGCGGCAGACAGGACAGCATATGTGGAATGTTTTGCAAAAAAACCAGGGCTTCACGCCGAACGCGTTGCGGGAGCAGGCTCGGCAGGCGCCGTATTTCTTCAGTGCTATCCGGCGGCAGCTTCGGGACTTTGCGCCTGTGAGCCCTGGTGTGGATCAACAGGGGAGGGTTCATGAGTGAGCATGCACGGAGCTTCGTTCGTCATTTGCAGCGTCTAAATGGCGAGCCCGTTGGAGAAACAGTTCCTGGTAAGGGTGTTCGACCACGTGATAGGGGGGCGATGGCGGCCCTGCGGCGTAGTCTGTCATTTGATCCAGGCACCTATCCCAGGGCATTTCCCTATGTAGAGCCTTTTATGGGAAGTGAACAACCCTATCGGGATGCCCGTCGGCGAGCGTATTACTTGGCGGCCGGGTTGTATGCCTTGAACCCCATACAGTGCGATCAGCCGTTTGCCCGCAGCTTGGCGCATCTTGCCCATAAAAGAATTGGCCAAGGCGGTTCGGCCGATGGTGTGGAGTCCCGCTTGATGGCCCTGTTGGGATCTCAGTCGGAGAACGTAGGGCAGTATTTGCGGCAACTGACAACGCTGCTTGCTGCGGAGAACGGTGGGTGTGATTACGCCGCTTTGACGGATGATCTCTGCATATGGATGAACCCGTTTGCGGGCTCCGATGGGCTTGACCGCATTCGTCAGAAGTGGGCACGTCAGTTTTATCAAGTTGCTGTCTCCGTTGATGAATAGTCGACAGCTCTCATAGGAGCGCAGTCAGTGATGCAGAATCCAATCGAAGGGGTGAGTGCAGCCATGAGTCAATTTCTCGAGTTTCACGTTATCCAGAACTTTGCGCCGTCTAACCTCAATCGGGACGATACGGGGGCGCCTAAAGATGCCATGTTCGGCGGGTATCGTCGCGCCCGGATAAGTAGCCAGTGTCAGAAGCGAGCGGTGCGTGAATATGTGCGTATCAATGAGCTCTTGCCTGCTGAAAATCAGGGGATTCGTACCAAGCGGCTGAAAAAATTATTGCTGGAGAAGCTAGTGGGGCGTGATGAGCAAGAGGCAAGCGTCCGGATCGGAGCTGCTTTGGCGGCTGTGGGCTTGACGCTGAAAGACGATTCTACGCAGTACCTCTTGTTTTTGGGGGCTGGAGAGATCGCTGCCATGGCCGAGCTGATTGAGAGGCACTGGGATGTGCTAGGCGTTGCTGCCGATTCCGCGGATGCCAATCCGGCTAAAGAAGCGGCGAAAAAGTCGAAGAAGGATGCCAAAGCTAGCATACCTGCTGAACTACAAAAACAGGCCAAAGCAATTTTCGATGGCGCCAAAGCGGTCGATGTGGCCTTGTTCGGTCGAATGCTGGCCGACTTGCCCGCAGTCAACCAGGATGCTTCATGCCAAGTAGCTCATGCGATTAGTACGCATCAGGTGGAGCGTGAGTTCGACTACTTCACTGCAGTGGATGAAGTGGCGTATGAAGATGCCGGTGCAGGAATGATAGGGCAGGTGGAATTCAATTCAGCTACCTTATATCGCTACGCGGTGCTCGATGTTGGAAAGCTGCTCAATAATCTTCAAGGGGATCGTGAGTTGCTGCTGGCAGCGATTCATGCCTATACACAAGCGGTAGTCCGGGCAATCCCTACGGGTAAGCAGAATAGCTTTGCTGCACACAATGCCCCGGAATTTGTCGGAATTTGTTTGCGCCATGGTACACCCCTGAGCCTAGCTAATGCCTTTCAGAAACCGATCTCAACTCGGCGAAATGACGATTCGTTGACGGCATTGTCAGTGGCTGCCTTGATGCAGTACGAGGGAAAACAGTCTGCTGCTTATGGTGATCCTCAGGATCGCTGGCTGGGGCTTGACCTCACTGGGCGTTGGCCAGAAGACAAAGGTGTGCTGTGCTCTTCTGTGTCGGCGCTAGCGCAACAGGCGTCTGAATTAGTCAACGGATCCTTTGGAGGGTGAGCGTGGCGACCTTGTTGCTTAGACTGCAGGGGCCGCTACAGTCTTGGGGGACGAGCAGTCGGTTCGATGAGCGTGAGACGCAACTAGAACCGTCCAAATCGGGTGTCCTGGGCCTTGTGTGCGCTGCATTGGGGCGTGATCGTCATGAGTTGATCGATGACTTAGCGGCTCTCAGAATGGGCGTTCGAGTGGATCAGGAGGGCCTGCTCATGCGTGACTTTCAAACGGCGACGGGAGTTGCGATTGCCGCGGACGGTAAAGTGCAGCGAGATCGTACAGTGGTCAGCCCCCGATTTTACTTGGCTGATGCGGTATTTCTGGTGGGCTTGCAAGGCGCTGATGCGGCCCTGCTGGAATGCATCCAGTCAGCCTGCCTGCGTCCCGTATGGCCCTTATGCCTGGGGCGCAAAGCGTGCCTACCGTCGGTGCCGGTCTGCTTGTCCGATGGCATCGTTGGTCATGAGTTAGAGCCTGCTTTGTCCCGCTGGCCTGATCTGGTTTCAGGAGCATCGATATCGGAAGATAAGCGGGTCTTGCTGGAGGACGCCGCAGCTGGCTCTGTGCGCCTGGATCAGCCGATTGCCCCTTTTGCGATGCGGCGTTTCGGGCCACGATTCGTTAGAACTACCACCGTTGCTGAACTTCGAGGGGGGTGAACATGTATCTCGCTCGACTGTCGCTTGATTTGAGTGTATCTGCTGTCCGCAGAGACTTGGGAAATTCATATGATATGCATCGAACATTGAGCCGTGCGTTCGTTGCCGAGGAAGGGGATAAGATTGACCGCTTCCTGTGGCGGCTGGATCCCGGTTTGTCCGGCCGCCGACCCGTTGTCTTGATTCAGTCGGAGTCTTCCGGATGCTGGGGTGCAGTGGAGGAGGCTTTAGCGGGCGGGGCTAGCGTCGAGACCCGACAGTTTGATCTAGAGGTGATGTGCGCGAATCATAAGACATTCCGCTTTCGACTATTGGCTAATCCGACTGTCGCCCGGTTGGGTAAGCGGTGGGGGTTGGTGACGGAGGACGCGCAACTTGCTTGGTTAGGTCGTCAAGCTGAGCGGGCTGGCTTCGTCATTAAGGCAGGATTGGTGACAGGTAGTGACGTGCAGCATAGCAGAAAAGAGAAAATACGAATTAGTTTGCGCCGAGCATGTTTTGATGGCATTTTGCAGGTTACAGACAGGTCTGCGTTGCAGCAGGCTGTTCGTGCGGGAGTTGGCCCGGGTAAGGCGTTTGGTTGTGGTCTCTTGAGTTTGGCGCCCTACTGATGCTGCCTCCATTGAAGCCACTACCGATGAAAGATCGCGTGTCTATGGTGTTCGTTCAATATGGACAGATCGATATCAAGGATGGCGCCTTTGTCGTTATAGACCAGAACGGTATACGTACGCATATCCCTGTAGGCTCGGTGGCCTGCATTATGCTGGAGCCTGGCACTCGGATATCGCATGCGGCCATTCATTTGGCGTCGTTGGTTGGCTCGTTGCTGGTCTGGGTAGGAGAAGCGGGGGTACGCTTATACGCAAGTGGGCAGCCGGGTGGAGCGCGGGCAGATCGGCTCTTGTACCAGGCAAAATTGGCTCTGGACGACGATTTGCGCCTGAAAGTCGTACGCAAGATGTACGAGTTCCGATTTCAAGAGCCCGCGCCGGCAAGAAGAAGTGTGGAACAGCTTCGCGGGATTGAAGGCGCGAGGGTGCGTGAAATATACAAGCAACTGGCCAGGCAGTATGGTGTCCAATGGCAAAGTCGCAATTATGACCGTCATCAATGGGATGCGGCAGATATTCCCAATCGTTGCCTCTCCGCTGCAACCGCATGCCTCTATGGTATTTCCGAGGCCGCTATTCTGGCAGCGGGGTATGCCCCAGCCATTGGGTTTATCCATACCGGCAAGCCTCTTTCCTTTGTTTACGACATTGCTGATCTATTCAAGTTCGAGACGGTTGTTCCGCTAGCCTTTCGTGTCGCGGCAAAGTCTCCTGTGGAACCCGAACGCGAGGTTCGTTTGGCTTGTCGTGATTTATTCAGAACCAGCAAGATACTTGAAAAGATAATTCCAACTATAGAAGAAGTCCTGGCGGAGGGAGGCATCTCTCCACCAGAGGCACCCATAGAGTCAGTCCCTCCGGCGATTCCCAATCCAGAAACTATTGGTGAGGCGGGGCATAGGACACAGTAATGAGTTTCCTGACAGTGGTGACGGAAAATGTTCCTCCCCGATTGCGTGGGCGTATTGCCATCTGGCTGCTGGAGGTGAGGGCGGGGGTATATATCGGAGATGTGTCCAAACGGACGCGCGAGATGGTTTGGGAGCAACTGGCTGAAGGGCATGAAAATGGCAGCGTTGTAATGGCGTGGGCTAGCAACAACGAGTCTGGCTATGAATTCCAGACTTTGGGGCCTAGCCGGCGCATGCCTATTGACTTCGATGGCCTTCGCCTCGTCGCGTTTCATCCCTTGGATGGCCATGAAACCGGGTGATTAGAAAAGAAGCCCTTTAACAAAATAATTGGTAGAATCTTTAGCGCCTATTTAATATAGTAAAAACAATAGGTTAAATTAAGTCTGTTCCCTACGTGCGTAGGGATGAACCGTCAGAATGTGCATCCGGGCCATCATCACGAGGCTGTTCCCTACGTGCGTAGGGATGAACCGTTGTTGATGCCTTCGGACATTCGTGCCGGTGTCTGTTCCCTACGTGCGTAGGGATGAACCGCACCGGACACAAGCATGTTCGGCGTACCGTAGCTGTTCCCTACGTGCGTAGGGATGAACCGCCAAACGAACCACAGACGCCTCAGCGGCATTCCTGTTCCCTACGTGCGTAGGGATGAACCGCGTCAGCGGATTGGCGGTTTTGCCGATATCCACTGTTCCCTACGTGCGTAGGGATGAACCTGCGGGCGTGGATGGAGCATGGCGCCATACCCTATCTGTTCCCTACGTGCGTAGGGATGAACCGACGGTGCCAAGGCGGTCATCAAGATCGGACGCCTGTTCCCTACGTGCGTAGGGATGAACCTCGCTGCTTGCAGCGATTCGGGCTGGGGCTGCCCTGTTCCCTACGTGCGTAGGGATGAACCGACAGAACAAAAACAATTCTGGCAGTTCGAGAACTGTTCCCTACGTGCGTAGGGATGAACCGTGGGTCAGGGCGGCGGAGAACTTCCCACCTTTTCTGTTCCCTACGTGCGTAGGGATGAACCCGAGCGCTCCATCGTCTTGGCGCCCGACAGCCCCTGTTCCCTACGTGCGTAGGGATGAACCGGCATCTTCAGCCATCGCAAAATCGCGTCAGACCTGTTCCCTACGTGCGTAGGGATGAACCGGCAGAGCCAACAGCCTGCATAGCATCACCAAACTGTTCCCTACGTGCGTAGGGATGGATCAATGGAATGCATTGTTGGGCTCGTCCCAATATCAGCGGTCGGTGCAGCAGCCTATCCCGGCATTATGTGTCTAGAGTAGAACTGGAGATGTATCGTCAGTGGCTTGGCCCCAGATTTAATGTTGAGAGGAAAAACCGATGATTGAAACGTTGTCATGGAGAAGCACCTGACGCATTAGTATCCGGCACCTTCTCCTCCGAAGTAAAATCCCTGGCTCAACAAATAGGCAAGCAATCCTGCAACGAGACACCCCATGAGCGATTTTGACGAGATCCTTTATCTGCTGAACAAACAGGGTTGGGCGGTATCGGATACCGCTGTACCCGGCGCTTGGCACGCCAGCCTGCTGGAGCAAGCGCAGCGGCTATGGGTTGCGGGAGAGTTCTCGGGCGGGGAGATCGGGCGTGGCGCCAATGATGCGCGCCAGCCGGCGGTTCGCGGGGATGCCATTTGCTGGGTGGAGCCGGATTCGGCGCTGGCGCAGCATCCGTTTTTCGAGTGGATGACAGGGCTGCGTGAAGCGCTGAACAAGAGCTATGACATGGGGCTGCGCAGGCACGAGTTTCACTTCGCTCGCTACGACGATGGGGCTGGCTACAAGAAGCATATCGACCAGCATCGGGGCACCAACTATCGAAAAATCTCCATCGTGTTCTATCTGAATTCCGATTGGGATGAGGCGAATGGGGGTGAGTTGTGCCTGTATGACCCGTATAACATCGATGCCGAGATTGGGCGTTTTGCGCCGCTGGGCGGGCGTTTGGCGGTTTTTGTCAGCGGTTATATGCCGCATGAGGTGTTGCCGAGCCGGGCGACTCGATGGAGCCTTACCGGCTGGATGCGCACCGACGATTTGATACGTGCCTGAGGCGGTTCGTTTGATGGCCTTGCTGCGCGTACGCCTTCGGCCATCGGTCGTTCCATAGCCCCTTTTGGCTATTGAGGCTGAAAGGGGACGGCGACGCGGGACTGCGACGCAAGATCGAGAGGTGCGATGCCTGCTTATCCGATCCTGGCCTCTCGATTCCACGGCATCTTCGTCAGCACGCGCGCCATGCCGCAGAACCCTGAAATGCCTGCGAACACCAGCCCGGCGCCGACAAACGCCGATAGCAGGTGAAACCAGGGCGAGGCCACGGCGCCCAGGATTGCACCGAGCAAGACTATTGAACCGGCGGCGATCTGAACCTGGCGCTGCAGTTCCAGTGGCCTGGACTTGTCGATTTCCAGCGGCAGCCCTGCTTTTTTCCATGCGTCCAGGCCGCCTTCCAGCATGTAGGCATCGCACTTGGCGCAAGCCTGTAGCGCTTGCGCATTGGCGCGCGTGCGGGCGCCGGAGCGGCAATGGAAGATGACGGCCGTGGCGCCGTCCAGTCGCTGGGCGCCGCCGGCCAGCTGCTGCATGGGAATATGGCGGGCCTTGCCGATACGTTCGCGGGCGTATTCGTCGGCGCCGCGGATGTCGACGAGCACGGCGCCCTGATCCAGCAGGGCTTGCGCCGCTTCGGGGGTAATGGATTTCAGCGACATGGATTCGTGCTCCGGGGATAGTTGATCGGTATCTGGAAATGTAGGGCTATATGCCTGGACGAGGCTGACTAAATGAAGAAGTGGGCGGCCGGATGGCGGGTCATGGGCAGAAGATGGACTTGAGCGTGGCAACGAGTTTGGCGACGTCCGGGTTGTCGATACGGTAGTGCAGGGTCTGGGATTCCCGCCGGTATGTCACCAGTCCTTCTTCGCGCATCTTCGCCAGATGCTGCGACAGCGCGGATTGGCTGAGGGCGATCTGTGCGAGTAGTTCACCCACGGTCAATTCTTCATGCTCGATCAGCAGGCAAAGCACCAGTAGGCGGTGCTCGTTGCCGACTGCCCGCAGCATCGCAGTGGCCTTGGCGGCTCCCTCTATGTAGAACTGCCGGTCTTTATTTTTCTTCTGTGCCATGTCTTTAGGTGGGACGAAATGTGCCAAAAAAATTAGATTCTGCTAATTTAGAATATTCTAATCTTTTTTTATTAGAGGGACATCTAATTTCTGCGCCTGTACCTATCTACCCATCCTTCATTGAGCGCCGAGATTGCCTTCCAACCCCAGCAACTACTCCGTCCTTCATCCCGACCCGCCAGCGTATCCGGTAGGTGCGCCTGACTTGTCTGCCACACGGCGGCAGGGTGCCACGGTGGGAAGAGGATCCCCGCCATTGGCGGCGCGAGCGGCGTGCATGGCCTTGGGGCGACCGATCCGGGCGTAGCTGCGGATCTGATCGAAGGCTAGGCGTTGAGCCGATAGATATTGAGCGACGCCCGGGTTCAGGAACCGCGTGCGGCAGCCTGGGATCGGCTGATCGCCTTTCGCGCCACTTGGGCGATACCGGCCAGGAATACGTCGATTGCTGCATCCATGATCTGTTCCGGGTCACGTATGTCCTGGTCGTACACGAAGCGGCGCACGCAGATGTAGAGTACTTGGCCTTGCAATCCCCACACCGCATCGCGCTCGAGCGAAGAGAGCGGGACGGTTGCGGGATCCGCCAAGCGGTACTCGCGCCGAATGGCGATGCAGATCGGCTCTATCACGCGCACCTCGAGCAGTTTCAGGTAGCGGCTTTTGATGTTGACGCCGCGCAGACCCGCAAAGAAGAAGATGCGTACCCACTCGTACGAGTAGATCACTGAAAGATAGCTCTTGTAGAAACCGCGCAGGCGGTTTCGAAGAGTTTGTGAATCATCGAGCAGCAGGTGTTCCCAATCGGCTTGCCAGCGGCCGACATAGACCTGCTGGTAGACCTGCTCCACCAAGTCGTCCTTGGTGGGGAAATAGCGGAACAGCAACGAATTGGTGATGCCCAGGCGTGAGGCGAGTTCGCGTGTCTGCCCATGAAAGCCGGCTTCGGCGAAGTACCGGATCGCGCCATCCAGGATCATTGCCTGCCGCTCGTCGGGGCGTAGCCGCCTGCGTATCGTCGTCGCTGCAACCGGCTCGGTTTGCTTGGACGAGGGTGTTCGTGATCGCGAACTGGTTGATGGCATATTCAAATGGAAGGCTGGATGGAGAACAGGAACATTCTGTATTGACAGATTCTCCCACACCTCTATATGATGAGCAAATGCTCAATTAATAATATTTATGCCAGGAAGACTCATGACCAAGCGATTTGACCAAGACAAGTTCAAGATGGCACATCTGCGCGAGGTGGCCGAGCGATGCAGCAATTGGGGCCGATGGGGCCCCGACGACGAAATGGGCACGCTGAACTTCATTGGGGCTGAGGCAGTGATCGGAGCCGCTGGCCTCGTCCGCAAGGGCAAGGTCTTCTCGCTGGGATTGAATTTCGATCGCGAGGGGCCGCAAAAAGGCCTCTGGGGCAATCGCTACAACCCCATCCACGTGATGCTTGCGACGGGCACGGATGCGGTGGTCGGCAACCAGGATTCGGGGGGATTGCGGTTCGCGGACGACGCGGTTTCTATGCCGCTGCAGTGCGGAACGCAGTGGGATGCGCTCGGGCATATCTTCTATGACGACAAAATGTGGAACGGCTATGATGCGCGGCTGGTGGATGCCGGCGGCGCGCAAAGGAACGGGATCGAAAAGGTCAAGGATCGCATGGTCGGCCGCGGCGTACTTCTTGATGTGGCGAGATATCTCGGCCGGTCGTCGCTCGATGATGGCGAGGCGATCACCATCGAGGATCTCGACCTCACGGCTAAATGGCAAGGTGTACAGGTGCGCCGCGGCGATTTCGTAATCGTGCGCACGGGGCACATGGAACGCTGCCTGGAGGAAAAGGAATGGGGAGGCTATGCGGGTGGTTCGGCGCCCGGCCTTTCCTTTGATACGGCGGAATGGATCCACCAGAAAGAGATTGCGGCAATTTGTACGGACACTTGGGGTTGCGAGGTTCGCCCGAATGAAACGGACGACTGCACGCAACCCTGGCACTGGGTGGTGATTCCCAAGATCGGGATCACCATGGGTGAAATCTTCTTCCTGAAAGACCTGGCCGAGGACTGCGCGCAGGACGGCATCTATGAATTCATGTTCGTTGCGCCGCCCCTGCCCATTACGCGTGCGGTCGGCTCCCCGATCAACCCCATGGCTATCAAGTAATAGCAATGGCAATAGAAAAGGAGACAGTTCATGGCTAAGAACGTCGAAATGAAGCCCGGCGGCAAGCCGCCGGCGGGGCGGCGGCTTGCCGCTCGACAAGACTCCATCGGTTCCACCGGCAAACGTCGGTTTCTTGCGTCCGCCGCCGCGTTGCTCGCATGGAACTGGCCCGATGCCATGGCGCGGGCGTTTTCTGCCGCGCCTGTGAAGATTATTGTGCCTGTGCCGCCCGGCGGAGCGTCCGATATTCTGGCTCGGCTCCTATCGAAGAGCCTGACGGAAATCTGGCGGAAGCCGGTGATCGTCGAGAATCTCGCGGGAGCCACCGGCATGCTCGGAGGCGCGAAGGTAGCCCGTTCTCAACCGGATGGGCAGACCCTGCTGATGGGATCGAACAGCGGCATGATCGCACCGATGCTGTATTCCAAACCGACTTTCGATCCTTTCCGGGATTTGGTGCCGATCGTCAATGTTGCATGGATGCCGCTGTGCCTGATCGGCGCGACATCGCTGCCGGCGAACGACATCGCGGGCCTGATTGAACTTGTCAAGCGCAGTCCCGGCCGCTATTCGTACGCATCTCCCGGCATCGGCAGCGTTGCCCACCTCGCGATGGAGGAATTTAAGTCGATCGCCGGGCTGAATATAGTCCACGTGCCCTATCGCGGTGCAGCACCCGCGCTGCAGGCGGTGCTGACGAAAGAAGTGGCGCTCGCCTTCGATTCCGTCGTGCAGTCGAGCCCGCACCAGCGGGCCGGCCAGCTCAAGGTATACGGAGTTGCCGGAGAGCACCGGAGCCAGATGCTTGCCGGTGTGCCCACCTTTGCCGAAGCCGGCTTGCACGAGTTCTCGCCATCGCTCTGGGTCGGCCTCTTCGGGCCGTCTGCGATGCCGCCCGCCCTGGTTGCCCAGATCAACCAGGCGGTGGGCACGGCCTTGAATCGTCCCGATATGCAAAGCAAGCTGACCGAGCTGGGCGCGCAGTTCTCGTTGCTCAGTCCGGCCGCCTACAAGTCGTTCGTGCAGGCTGAAGTCGGGCGGGGGCAAAGCGAAATCAAACGTTTGGGCCTGAAAGCGGGCTGATTCCCCGCGTAGCCATGTTTTCGGGCGGAACTCATGCGCCGGTGGCATTTTCTTCGATAAAAAAGAGACAAGTATCATGAGATGGGTGACAAGAGATTTTTTGCATTTCGATCGGGTGGCCTGCGCATGGCTGATCAAGCGTTTTATCGATCCCGCCGCCACTTTTACTTTCGTTCCATGGGGTAGCGAACATACACGCGCACCCGACGCTATTCCGTTCTCCATCCCGGGGACGGCGCTCGGGCCGCACGATGCCCATGGCGCCACTTTTTCCAAGATTCTCGCGGAATATGAGTTGCCCGATCCGACGCTGGCCGAGTTGAGTCGGATCATCGACGCCGGTGTGGCCTATGCATTGCACAGGACATCGCCACAGCCGGATGACGAGTGCGGCCTGCTTTCGCTAGGCCTGCTCGCGGTGTGCGAGGGGCTCCAGCTATTGCATTCTTCCGACGACGACATCGTCGATGCCGCGCTGCCCATTTATGACGCTTTGTATGCACAGCGAAGAGCGCATGGGTTGGTCGAAGCGGGTAACGAGCGGATCCCCGAACAGGAAGGGCGCGGGCCGACTTATCCCACACAGTTTCTCCGCCGGTTGCTGGCAACGCATGGCGTGTTTTCTCATTCACGGGCAGGAGGCTCGAATGGAGTCTAAGTCAATCTCGAAGCGTAACCAAGTCGACGCCGAGGAAGCGGTATCCCCACGGCCGTTGGACGGCGCCCGCAGGCGCTTCGTCGCAAGTGGCGCGCTGCTGGCCCTGCAAGGGGCGTGGGCATTGGCGGCCAGTGCGCAGCCGAAGCGGGAGTTTGGGGGCGCCACGGCGCCGCTTCGTATCGTCGTCCCCGCAAGCCCGGGAGGGCCGATCGATACGCTGGCCCGCAAGATTGCTCAGCGGATCACCGCGCGGTCGGGGAGGGCGGTCATCGTCGATAATCGGCCGGGTGCGATGGGCGTCATCGGTGTCAATACCGTCTTGCAATTCCCGAGCGACGGCAATACCGTACTCATGGCGACCACCGGGACACTGGTGGTTCCGACACTTATCGTCAGGCCGGCGCCTTTCAATTTGTCCGATCTGGCGCCCGTCACCGGCATCACGCAATCCACACTGGTTCTGATTGCCAATTCGTCGGTTCCGGCAAAAACGTTGCCGGAACTGCTGGCCTTGGTCAAGAAGGATCCGTCCAAGTTTGCGGCGGGCAATGCCGGCAAGGGAACCAACGCGGAAATGCTGATAGCGCAACTCGCCGATGGCGCGGGCCTGGATATTCTGCAGGTTCCGTTCAAGGGAGGCATGCCGGCGATGCAAGCGCTTCTGTCCAATGTGGTGCAAATGACGGTCGTGGAATTCAACCAGGCTTTGCCTTTAATGAAGGCTGGCAAAATAAGGATCATTGCCCAGTTCGGCAAACGCAGAATCCAGCAAATCCCCGATGTGCCGACGGTAAGCGAGTTCATGCCGGGCGTGGATGGCTCGCTGTGGATAGGTATGCTTGCCCGTGCCGGTATTCCCGTTGCATCGTTGCAGGCGCTCAGCGGCATGATCCGGGATGTCATGGCCGAAGAGCCCATGCGCCATTGGGTCGACTCGATCGGCGCTCAGGTGGACACCGGC
The DNA here is from genome assembly GCF_002209565.1 of Candidimonas nitroreducens. Lineage (GTDB taxonomy): Bacteria > Pseudomonadota > Gammaproteobacteria > Burkholderiales > Burkholderiaceae_B > Candidimonas > Candidimonas nitroreducens. Next base: position 101,346 of record NZ_NJIH01000006.1, on the reverse strand, counting down.
GGGCCGGAGGAGCTTGCCAAGACCATAGCTTTAGACAAGTTGGCCTTTGGCGCGCTTGTCAAGAAATATAACCTGTATGCCAAGTAAGTTATTTCTGTCAATGGAGGCGAAATAAAAATGAAACTGGTTTTGTTTTCTATAGCAGCCGGAAGCGGTAATGCTCCTGTCAAGCCTGGCGTCATGCTGGAAGACTCGGTCGTCGACATTTCGCCCGCCGTGCAGATACTCAGTACGCCGCAACTCACGATGGAGGCGCTTATCGACAGCTTCGAAGAGCGGCGTCCCGCCATCGAGGCGCTGGCCAGCTGCGCGGCGCGACTACCGATGGAATTGATCAAGCTGCACCCGCCCCTGCCCAGGCCCCGCAAGCTGATCAATGCCATGGGCAACTACTGGGAGCATGCGCAGCGCGAGGCCAGGCCCTTGAACATATTCCTGAAAAATCCGGATGCCGTTATCGGGCCCGGCGACACGATCCGATTGCCCGAGACGACGGAGCCTTGGGCCTTCATGCATGAGGCGGAACTGGGCGTGGTGATCAAGGGGCCGGTCAAGAGTGTTTCCCGTGCCGAATGGCGCAAGGCTGTCTTCGGCTATACCTGCACCATCGACGTGTCGGCACGGGGAGAAGGCCGCGTGACGTGGAAGACCACCATAGGCACCAGCTGGATCGGCAAGTCGTTCGACACGTTCGCGCCGATGGGCCCCTGCATCGTGACGGCGGATGAAATCGAAGAGCCCAACGACCTCCATGTCCAATTGTGGAACGACGGCGAATTGCGCCATAACTACAGTACGGACGACATGGAGCATCCGGTGCCCGAGCTGATCGAAATGGCCAGCATGATCATGACCCTCAATTCGGGCGACGTCATTTCTTGCGGAACCAATCACGAAGGCCTGGGATTCATCCAGGACGGCGAAACCGTGAAGATACAGATCCAGGGCATCGGCGCCATGGAACTCAAAGTCGTCGACCCGCTCAAGCGCAAGTGGGATCGGGGGGTCTATCTTGGAAGCGACGCGACACATCACGCGGTCGTGAAGCGCAACCGGCCGGACGCGAAACTCGGCGACGGCACGGCGTCGCTCTGACGGGAATCCCCGTATTGCCCCGCATCGCGGGGCTGCCCGTCATACCTTTTCGCATTTCCAGCTTACGAAGGTCATTATGCTTTTCAAATGTGGTTCCTCCGATCCTGCTTACCAGGATGCGCTGACCGACATCACTCCGATCCGGAGACAGCGCGGAAGCGCGGGCCAGCTTCACATCGATGTGCACTGCCACGTCGTTTCGGAAAAGGCCGCGAAACTCGCCGGCACGCCTCCGCGGCCCAAAGACGACCCCTTTGTCTTCTTCTCGTCGCAGGACACAAAAGCCGTGTCCGCCAGTCACGCAAAGATCACGGCTCCAAAAATGAGCAGCCTCGAGCAGCGGCTGGCGGACATGGATTACATGGGGGTCGACATCCAGGTGGTGTCGACCTCGCCGTTCCAGTATTTTCACTGGACCGAGCCCGAACTCGGAGCGGAGCTGGCGCGCATCGTCAACGACAACATCGCCGACATGGCCGCTCATGAGTCAGGCAGGATTGTTGGCGTCGGCACGCTGCCCATGCAAGATCCGCTTGCCTCGCAGGGCGAACTGGAACGATGCATACAGCTTGGCTTCAAGGGGATCCAGTTTTCCACCAACATCAATGGCGAAGAGCTTGCGTCCGAGAAGTTCCATAAACTCTACCGCCGGATGGAAGAGGCGCAGATGGTCATGTTCCTGCATCCGAACGGATACACGGACGGGGCAAGGTTATCGAAGCATTATCTGAATAACCTGATCGGGAACCCGCTGGATACGACGGTGGCGGTCGCCCATCTGATTTTCGACGGTGTGCTCGACAAGGTGCCGGGCCTGAATATCTGCCTACCTCACGCCGGCGGCTATCTGGGAGCCTACCCTGGCCGCTTCGACCATGCATATTGCGCCAGGCCCGATTGCCGGCGGCATGCCTCCAAGCTTCCGCGCGAATACCTGAAGAAGATGTTCTTCGATACCATCGCCTTCGACCGCGGGCAGCTGGAGGCGCTCGTGGAACAATGGGGGCCGGATCATGTAGTGCTCGGCACCGATTATCCGTATGATATGGGTGACGACGACCCTGTCGGCGCCATTGATCAACTGCGGATCACCGAAGAAGAAAAGATAAAGATTCGCGGCGCGAACGCGGCCGCGCTGCTTCGGTTGCGGGCGCCCAAGGACTGAGTCGCGGCCTGGGCCGAGGCTTCCTCGGCCTTTGTCCCCGGGCGGCGCTATTTATGCAATCGCGCCCCCGGCCTGCCTGGCCTTGGTATCGCGACTACGTCCGGGGCCCGTTTTCCAGCGCCAGCAACAGTTCCTTGGCCTGCAGGCCGCCGGCGTAGCCGGTAAGTTCGCCTGATTTGCCGATTACGCGATGGCAAGGGGCGACGATGGATAGCGGGTTCCTGCCGTTGGCGGCGCCGACGGCGCGTACGGCCTTGGGGCGGCCTATCTGCGCGGCGATCTGGGCGTAGCTGCGGGTCTGGCCGTAGGGGATGTCCAGCAGCGCCTGCCAGACGTTTTTCTGGAACTCGGTGCCGGCAAATTCCAGTTCGAGTTCAAAGTGTGTTCTGGTGCCGGCGAAGTATTCCTGCAGCTGCCTTGCGGCTTCCAGCAGTATCGGCTCTTGCGGCGATTCTTGCATGGGCCCCAGGCGTACGCGGCCGGGTTTGTCGTGTTCCCACAGGATGGCGGCCAGTTTCGGGCCGCTAGCCACCAGGGTGAGTTTGCCGACAGGGGAGTCGATGGTCTTGAAGATGTGGGTCATGGAAGGCTCCTTGCGTTTCAAGTCTTTGTACTGCGGCCGGAGCCCTGGACGCACTCCGATCCTTGCGCTTGAATTCATGTGCGATGGATCATCGGCCGTTGCCCGGAAAAATTAGAACAAATAGAAGCGTCCAGTCTTATAGTTCGTGAAATGCCCGCTTGCCTTTCCGGGATTCGGACTGTGTACGTTGCGGGCAAATAGGGATGTCCGATCTTATGGCTCCTGAAATATCCGCTTTTCTGTGCGATGGCCAGGCCGGGTAGGGCGCAGTCCATTCGATTGTGGCAACATAGCGTAAAAAAGAGCGGGGAACATCCGGGCAGTTTTGCTATTTTGTTGTGCTGTACTTTTGTAAAGGATCCACCATGAGCCAATACCGCATAGCCGTTATCGTCGGCAGCCTACGCAAGGATTCGTTCAACCGCAAGCTGGCGCACGCGCTGGAAAAGCTGGGGCCGGCCGATTTCTCTTTTGAGGAACTGGATATCGGCGGTTTGCCGCTGTACAACCAGGACAATGACGCGAACCAGGCCGAGTCGGTCAAGCATTTCAAGGGCCGCATCAAGGACGCCCAGGGCGTGATATTCGTTACGGCGGAATACAACCGTTCGATCCCGGGTGTGCTCAAGAACGCAATCGACAATGCTTCGCGGCCCTATGGCCAAAGCGCCTTTGCCGGCAAGCCGGCCGGGATACTGGGGATTTCGATCGGGGCTATCGGTACGTCGCTGGCGCAGCAGCATTTGCGCAATGTGGCGGCCTACCTCGACATGCCGACGCTGAATCAGCCCGAGGTGTTCCTGCAGGCGAAAGAGGGCTTTTTCGATGCCGCCGGCGATATCGGCAATGTGGACACGCGCAAGTTCCTGCAGGGCTGGATGGACGCCTATGTGGCGTGGGTCAAGAAGAACAATTAAGGCCACGCCGGTAGCGGCCGCCTGGCGGCCTGCCGCGCAGCCATTTCGCCGGGGCCGGCGCCCGATCGGAGCGCCGGCCCTTTGCTTATCGTGGTGGCCCGGGGCGGAAATGCCCCTTCTTGCCGGTAGCGCCGCGTAGCGCCCGGCGTGGGGGCATGTTTTACGCCAGCCGGCGCTGGGCCAGCACCAGCACCGCGCCGCCTATCGCCAGTGCGGCGATCAGCCGGAACATGTCTTCGCTGGCTATCAGCAGCGCCTGGCGGTCGAGCAGGGCGGTCAGCTGCGCCAGCGCGCTGCTGCCGGCTTGCGCAGCGTCCATGCCGCGAGCCATCAGCGCGTCCTGGATGTGGTGCAGCCATTGCATGGCAATGGCGGGTTCCTGAGCGGCGGCGCCGGCCAGGCTCACCTGGACGCTGAACTGGCGGTTTTCCAGCAGTACTGCGCCCAGGGCCGAGGCAAAAGAGCTGGCGATCTGGCGCATCAGGTTCTTGCTTTGGTAGCCGTGGGCGAAGTTGTCTTCGCCCAGGCCGCGAAAGGTGAGGCCCGCCACGGGGATGACGACCATGACGCCGAACAGGCCCTTGAGCGCAAGAATGGGGATCAGCGACTCTACCCCCGCGTCGGGCGGCATGGCCGAGAACCGCCAGGCGGCATAGGCCATGATCAGCAGGCCCAGGATCATCAATGGCTTCTTGCGTTTCAGGCGCGGCGCGTAGCGTATGTAGGCCATGATGCTGACCAGGCTGACCAGGCCGCCGATGGTGCTGAGCCAGCCCACGGTGGTCAGGGGTATCTGCAGTGCGCGCTCGGCGTAGATGGGGAACACGTAGCCATGCAGGTGGCTGAGCAGGTAGTACATGAAATACAAAAGCAGCCCGGTCAGGTAGACGGGGTTGCGCAGCACGCGTAGCTTGAGCAGTGGGGCGTCCTGGTGCCACTGGTGCCACAGGAAACCCAGCAGCATGGCGATGCCGCAAAGTGCGATGGCCAGCAGGCGCCCAGGGTGCGAGAAGACGTCGAAGCGCGCATCGCTCATGGCGATCTGCAGCGCGGCGATGGCCGCGCCGAACCACAGCAGGGGTATTAGCGCGGGGCGCCCCGGTTTTTCGCTGGGCTCGGCATCGGGCAGGAACAGCCAGGAACCCGCCATGGCCAGCAGCGATAGGGGCAGCACGCCGTAGAATACGTGCTGCCATGCGCCGTTGTCTATGAGTTCGGCCGACAGCGCGGGCCCGATGGCCGAGACGCCGAAGATGCCCAGCATGAACAGGCGCACGGCGCGGCCCCGGTCGGCCGGCGCGAACATCAGCGGAATCAGCACGCGGCTGCTGGTGAACAGCGCGCCGCCGCCCACGCCCTGTACCAGGCGGGCGGTCACCAGCATGCTCAGGCTGGTGCTGGCCGCGGCATACCAGGTGCCCAGGCTGAACACCAGCAGCGAGGCGGCAAGGTAGCGCCGGTAGCCGTAGCGGCGCGCCAGCCACTGCTGCTTGACGATCATCAGCATGCTGCCGATGGCGTAGGCCGATTGCGCCAGGGCGAAGCCGCGCGGGTCGGCGTCGATGCCGCCCATGATGTGGCCGGCCGAGAACACGAACATGATGTTCTCGAGGAATTCCACCGATACCGCCAGCGCCAGCGTGACCATGATGCAATATTGGCGCTGGCCATGGGTAAGCAGGTTGGTATTCAGATAGCCGCGCAGGGCATTGCGCAGGCTTTGATGGACGGCGCGGGGGCTCATTTTTCCAGCTGCTGCAGATTGGCGTGCAGGCGCTGCAAATTGCGCGAGGCCTGGTCGCGTTCGCCGCCGTCGAGCACCGACCAGGCCTGGCGATAGGCCCTATGTACGGCCGGAACGGCCTTGCGCAGCAGCTCGCGCCCGGCGGGCGTAAGTTCCAGTTCCAGGCTGCGGCGGTCTTGTTCCGAGGCGATGCGCCGCACCAGCCCGCGCGATTGCAGGCTGTCGAGAAAGCGCGTCATCTGGGTGCGGGTGGCGTCCAGCGTATGGCTGAGTTCGGACGGAGAGCTGGGGTCGGACTTGTCGGTGGACAGCAGGCTCAGCACCAGGTATTGCGACATGTTCAGCTCGTAGGCCGCCAGCGCGCGATCGATGTGGGCGCGCAGCAACTGGGTGGTGCGAAACAACAAGCGGGTGGCGAGTATGTCTTCACGGGGTGCCTCGGGGTGGGCCTGGCAGAATTGGTCTATGCGGGATTCGAAGGAAGACACGCGAGCCTCGGTTTGCAATTTAGTTTCAAATGTAATTATATCGAATGTAGCAAACTCGGCAAGAGGCTGTGATAAAAACGGTGGGTATTGTGGCGTGTGTGCCGCAAGACTTGGCCGCCGGGGCAATAGAACAAGAACCAGTCGCAGGGCAGGCCAGCAACAACCGGGGAGTCATCCATGCTGCGCTTTGCCGCGAATATCAGCACCATGTACGGCGAATATGATTTTTTGGATCGTTTCGAGGCCGCCGCGCAAGACGGCTTCGAGGCGGTGGAGTTCCAGTTTCCTTATGATTTCCCAGCGGCGGACATCGCCCGCCGTCTGGCCGGCCAGGGGCTTGCATCGGTGCTGTTCAACGCCGTGGCGGGCGACCTGAAGGCCGGCGAGAAAGGGCTGGCCTGCCTGCCGGGGCGCAGCCGCGCATGTCTGGACGGGGTCGAGCGGGCACTGGAATACGCCGTGGTTCTGGGCACGCCGCGCATTCACCTGATGGCGGGCCTGGCGCCGGCCGGTGTGCCGCGCGCGACCCTGGAAGGCCAGTACCGCGAGAATGTGCACGCGGCCGCGCTGCTGGCCGCGCAGGCGGGGGTGGACATCATGCTGGAGCCCATCAACCCCATCGGCATGCCCGGGTATTTCTTGAACACGCAACAGCAGGCGCACGATGTGGTGCAGGCGCTGGGCCTGCCTAACGTCAAGGTGCAGATGGATCTGTTTCATTGCCAGATCGTCGAAGGCGATGTCACGCGCAAGCTGCGCAACTATTTGCCCACGGGCCGTGTGGGCCACTTGCAGATAGCCGGGGTGCCGGATCGCCACGAGCCCGGTACGGGCGAGCTGGCGTATCCGTATGTGTTCTGGGTTCTGGATGAGCTGGGTTATGAGGGCTGGATAGGCTGTGAATATTTTCCGGCAGTCGGTACGCGCGCCGGCCTGGGCTGGATCCAGCCGTATTTGTAGCCGGCCGTGTAGCTGGCTGTGTAGCTGGCCGGGCCCGTCGCAAGGCGGGGCCGTGATGGCGCGCACGACCGCGGCCAGTGCACCGCGGCCTTGCTACGGCCAGGCCAGGCCTATACAGGTGGAGCCGGATCAGACGAGGCTGCCGCATCGGCATCGGCATCCACATCGGCGGTGCCGTCTTCGCCCATGCGGGCCGTATGCCGGCTGACGCGCAGTGCCGGTGTACGAGCCGCCAGCGCGGCGCTGTAGCCCGGCGCGCAGTCCAGCTCGGCCAGCAGCCACTCGCCGGGCTTGCCGAAGGCGGCCTCGATGCGCCGCACGGCGGCCGGGCGCCCGGGCCGGAACTCCACGCTCAGGCCGGGGAAGTCCATGTAGAGCCCGGTTCCCGCCGCCTTGGACACGGCTTCTTTGCGCGTCCAGATGGCATAGAAGGCCTGCACCCGCTGCGCTTCGGGCAGTGCAAGCCATAGATCCAGGTCGGCGTGCGACAGGATGGTGCGCGCGACGCCGGCCATGTCGTCCATGTCGCGCCGCTGCTCGATATCCACCCCTACCTCGACTCCGCGCGCCACGGCAATCAAGGCCTGCGTGCCGGCGTGGGACATGTTGAAATGCAGGGTGGATTCGGAGCCTGGGCACGTTCTTGCACCGGGCGCGGGGGCGTCGTCAACGGCCATGGCGGGGTAGGCCCCGGCCAGCATGGGCTTGCCGCGCGGCCCTGTGGCGTAGCGGCAGAGCTGCGGCGCCACACCCAGGTAGCGCCCCAGCAGCACGCGCAGCGCGCCGTGCGCGACCGCGTAGCGGCTGCGCAGTTCCGGCCGGCGCAGCGCCTGCATGTGCTGTTTTTCTTCCTCGGACAGGTGCGCCGCCAGCGCGGCCTGCACATGTGCAGGCTGTTCCAGCGGCACGGACCAGACGTGGCATGCGCCCGCTTCCAGCGTAGGGGCCCAGGCCGCATCGGGCCGCGTGGCGGCGCCTTCGTTCTTTATATGGGGCGCGCCCGGATGGCGTCGCCGCCAGTCATCTTCCCCTGGAAGAAGAGCACGTTGCTTGGATGGCCGCCTGGGCGCAGCCTCTGACGCACTCTCTTGCCTCTGCGCGCCATTCGCTCCGCGGGAAGATGCACCTGGGGGCGGTTGCCTGGGCGCGCGCATGTTTTTTTCCCGGCAGGTTCAGGCCTGGGCCTGGATCAGCCCGGCGACGATTTCGTACGAATGCAGCCGTGCACGATGATCGTAGATATTGGAGGCGATCATGACTTCATCGGCGCCGGTGCGCGCTATGAAGGCGCGCAGCTGCTCGGCGGCGGTGTCGGGCGCGCCTATCGCCGAGCACGACAGGATCTGCTCCAGCAGCGCGCGGCCCTGCGGCCCGATACGTTCGAGGAAGTCGGGCATGGGAGGCGGCAGGCGCGAGGGTCTGCCGGTGCGCGAATTGACGAAGGACTGCTGGGCCGAGCTCGCCAGCACGCGGGCTTCTTCGTCGGTGTCGGCGGCGAACACATTGAAGCCCAGCATGACATACGGCGCCTTCAGGTGCTCAGAGGGCTTGAAGGTCGAACGGTAGATACTGATGGCCGCCATCATCTGCTCGGGCGCGAAGTGCGAGGCGAAGGCGTAGGGCAGGCCAAAGGCCGCGGCCAGCTGCGCGCCGTACAGGCTGGAACCCAGTATCCACAAGGGAATGTTCAGGCCGGTGCCCGGCACCGCCCGCACCGGCAGGCGCGGCTCGGCCGAAAAATAGTCCATCAGTTCCATGACGTCTTGCGGGAACTCGTCGGCATCCGAGGCCAGGTTGCGGCGCAGCGCCCGGGCGGTGGTCTGGTTCGAGCCCGGGGCGCGCCCCAGGCCCAGGTCGATGCGGCCCGGATACAGCGATTCCAGCGTGCCGAACTGCTCGGCGATGACCAGCGGCGAGTGATTCGGCAGCATGACGCCGCCGGCTCCTATGCGTATGTGGGACGTGCCGGCCGCCACATGGGAAATCAGCACCGCGGTGGCGGCGCTGGCAATGCCCGGCATGCCGTGGTGTTCGGCCAGCCAATAGCGGTTGAAGCCCCATTGCTCCGCATGCCGCGCCAGATCCAGGGAATTGCGGAAGGATTGCGCGGCGTCGCCGCCTTCGGCGATGGGGGAGAGGTCGAGTACGGATAGCGGAATCATGACGCGCGGTTGCCAGAAAAAAGAAACCAATATATCTCATCCCGTCGCCGCCATGCCTTGGGGCTACCCTCGCGGCGGGGATCGCACTGCCGAGCTGGCCCGGGCCCATGGCGTGGGTGGTGTGATACAGCCGTTTATGGCGCCTTCCACCTGCTGGCGCATTTTTTGATCTTCAGGGCCGGCCGCCGCCACGCCGGGCATTTTTTAAGCGCCATGCCTAGCAGTTTGTTATTGCAGGGATATTTCAGGTAATCAAGCAGTTTTCCTCGGGCTTATCCACACGAAGCGTGGATAAGTCGGCGCGCCGGGCGTGGGCAATTTTTTGCCTTGGGCCGCAATGTATTGATCTACATGCATTTTCGGCATTAGCCCCCGACTTATCCGCGGCTTTTTCCACAGGCGGCGTGGATAAGTTGCGCGCTGCGCGGCCCGATGTCCCGCCATCGCGACGCTACATTGTCTTTACCTTTGTATCGACTTTGCGTCATTGCGGCCGGCACGCCGTTGTTCCATTGCCAGATCAACCATGCGTTTTGCCAGCTTCTCGTGCGCTGGCGATTGACGTTCAAGACTGATTTAGAAATGGAATTACATCTTCTTCCGCTACCGGTACTATTCGGGTTTTGGAACCCCGTACAGGAACCCGCCATGGACAGTCTGAATCAGCTTGCTTACTGGATGCCCATCGTCAAGAGCTTCGCCGTCAACGTCGTCATTGCGATCGCGATTCTGATCGTCGGCTGGTCGATCGCCACGTTGGCGGGCAAGGGCGTGCGCAGCGCGGCGCGGCGTTCGCCGCGCATCGACCCGACGATCGTACCGATGATGTATTCATTGGTGGTGTGGACTATTCGCGGCTTCACGCTGATAGCGATACTGGCGCGCTTCGGCGTGCAGACGGCCAGCATCATTGCCGTGCTGGGTGCCGCCGGCCTGGCGATCGGCCTGGCCCTGCAGAACACCTTGCAGAACATCGCGGCGGGCATGATGCTCTTGGCGCTGCGCCCGATACGCGCCGGCGAATACATCTCGGTGGTCGGCAAGGCCGACGGCACGGTAGAGGAGGTGGGGCTGTTCCTGACGCGCATCGTGCAGATCGACGGCATCCACGTTTCGCTGCCCAACAGCATGGTGTGGGGCAACCCCATTCTGAACTATAGCCGCAACCCGACGCGCCGCCTGGATCTTCAGGTGGGCGTGCGCTATGGCGACGACTTGGACGTCGCCATGGGCGCTTTGCTCAAGCTGGTGGAAAACCACAAGCTGGTGCTGCAGGATCCCAAGCCCCAGGTCATGGTCAACGAATACCGCGACAGCACGATCATGGTCAATATCCGCGTGTGGGCCGAGAGCAGCAATTTCTGGCAACTGAACTTCGATCTGCATCAGGCGGCGCGCAAGGTGCTGGAGCAGGCCGGCATGCGCCTGCCCATACCGGTACGCGAAGTGAAAGCCGCCGCGCCCGACGCGCTGGCGGCATAAGGGCAGGCCGCCCGCCGACCCGCATCGGCAGGGGGGATGGCGGGCAGCTCGCCATGCGTCGGCGGCCCGCAAGGCGGCAGCTTGCGCGAACCCGGCCGCATGGCGTTGGCCGCGCTCTATTTGAGCACCAGTCCGGACAGTTCGGTGCGGATCAGGCCGGCGATCTCGCGCTGCCTTTGCGCCGGCATGCGTTCGGTGATGGCGGTGACGCTGATGGCCAGCAGCGGCTTGCCACGCCGATCCAGCAGCGCGCAGCCGACTCCCAGTGCGCCGCGCACCGCGTGGTTGCCCACCACCGAATAACCCCGCATGCGGGTGTTTTCCACCAGCCGCCTCATCTCGCGCGCCGTCATGCCGCCGTAGAGCTCCAGCTCCGAGCTGTTGCATTCGATGATGCGCTCGACTTCGGGGTCGGGCAGCGCGGCCAGCAGCGCCATGCCGCCCGAGCCCACGCCCAGGGGTTGGCGCTTGCCGGCGTAGGTGGCCAGTATCTGCACCGGGTAGGGGCCGATCTCGCGCCACAGGCTGATCGACTCGTGGCCGTCGTGCACCACCAGGAACACGGCGTCGCCGGTGGCCTGGGCCAGCCGGCGCATGGCGGGCAACGTCGGCTCGATGCGTGGATCCTGGCTGGCGGGTGGGGCCGGCGGGGCGTCCAGCTTGGCGACGAAAAGCTTGCTGTGCCCGACATTGCCGACCAGGCCGCTGTCGATCAGTGCTGCGAGCAGGCGGTAGATGGTGGGGCGCTGCAGGCCGGTGGCGCGCGCCAGTGCGGTTACACTCAGCCCGGCAGGCCCGTGTTCGCGCAGGGTGTTCAGTACTTGCAGGCCGCGCCGCAAGGTGCGCGGCCCCGCGGCGCTTTCAGTGTCCGGCGTGAGTTCTGGCGTGTTGTTCAAAGAAACGTCCGCAGGGTGAACATTCGGTTGTCAGCAACGCTGATTCTATCGGAAAATCCCTGCTGCATTATAAAACTGTCCACAAAATGGACGCTCACGAAAGAGGAAAGCACATCATGCAGAAACCTGTTTTCAAGTCCCTCAAGCTGCTGGCCGCGGGTGCAGCGCTTGCCGGGCTCGCCGGCTTTTCCACCGGCGCCGCCGCGGCGTATCCCGATCACGCCATCCGGCTGGTAGTCGGCTTTTCCGCCGGCGGCACCACCGATGTGGTGGCACGCCTCGTCGGCAAGGAAATCAGCCAGGAACTGGGCCAGGCGGTCGTGGTCGAGAATCGCCCCGGAGCAGGCAGCAACATCGGCACGGAACTCGTGGCTCGTGCCAAGCCCGACGGCTACACCCTGTACATGGTGGCGGTTACCAGCGCCATCAACCAGACGCTGTACAAGAACATCAAGTTCAACCTGGTCAAGGATTTCGCGCCCATCGCGCTGGCCGTGAAGGTGCCCAACGTCCTGGTGGTGAACCCCAAGGTGCCGGCGCACAGCGTCAAGGAACTGGTGGCCTATGCCAAGGCCAATCCGGACAAGCTCAATTTCGCGTCTTCCGGCAGCGGCACCTCCATACATATGGCGGGCGAGCTCTTCAAGCAGCTGGCCGGCGTCGACATTCTGCACGTGCCCTACAAGGGCAGCGCCCCGGCCGAAACCGACCTGATGGGCGGCCAGGTAGACATGATGTTCGACAACATGCCTGCCGCATGGCCTCATGTGCAGGCCGGCAAGCTGCGCGCCCTGGCGGTTACCACTGCCGAGCGTTCCAAGACCGCCCCCGACCTGCCCACCATGCAGGAATCGGGTTTCCCGACCTTCGACGTTTCGTCCTGGTTCGGCCTGCTGGCTCCGGCCGGCACCCCGGCCGATGTCGTCAACACGCTGAACGCGGCCGTTGAAAAGGCGATCAGCAAGCCCGACGTGCAGAAGCGCTTTGCCGATCTGGGCGCCGTTCCGGTGAAGACCACGCCGGCCGAATTCGGCGAATTCATCAAGTCGCAAGTCGATACCTGGGCCAAGGTGGTCAAGGCCTCGGGCGCGACGGTCGACTGATCCGGTCGGCTATGGCCGCCGGCCGGCCCCTGGCGGGGCAGGCCGGCGATATTGTTCAACTTATACAAGGCGGCCCCCGCGCGAACCGAGCCAGTATGATTTCCAAACTGTTTCCCAGCGTCAAAGATGCGCTTGCCGACATTCCGGACGGCGCCACCATCATGGTCGGCGGCTTCGGCATGGCCGGCCAGCCCCTGGAATTGATCGACGGCCTGCTCGAGCAGGGCGCCAAAGACCTGGTCATTGTCAACAACAATGCCGGCAACGGCGAGACCGGGCTGGCGGCGCTGCTGGCGGCCGGGCGGGTGCGCAAGATCATCTGCTCGTTTCCGCGCCAGGTGGATTCGCAAATATTCGATGGCCTGTACCGCTCCGGCAAGATCGAACTAGAACTGGTGCCGCAGGGCAACCTGGCCGAGCGCATCCGCGCCGCCGGCGCCGGCATCGGCGCCTTCTACACGCCCACCGGCTTCGGCACGCTGATCGCCGAGGGCAAGGAAACCCGCCGCATCAACGGCCGCGACTATATTCTCGAATACCCCTTGCACGCGGACTATGCCTTCATCAAGGCGCTGCGCGCCGACCGCTGGGGCAATCTGGTGTACCGCAAGACCGCGCGCAACTTCGGGCCCATCATGGCCACGGCCTCCAAGGTCGCCGTGGTGCAGGTCGGCGAGGTCGTGGAACTGGGCGGGCTCGACCCCGAGGCCATCGTGACCCCGGGCCTGTTCGTACAACGCGTGGTAACGGTGTAGGAGGCTGCGGTGAATCGTTTGAATCGTGAACAAATGGCGGCGCGCGTCGCCCAGGACATCCCCGAGGGCAGCGTCGTCAACCTCGGCATAGGCCTGCCGACCAAGGTGGCCAACTACCTGCCCGCCGACCGGGAAATCATGCTGCACAGCGAGAACGGCGTCATCGGCATGGGCCCGGCGCCGGCCGCCGGCCAGGAAGATCCCGACCTCATCAATGCCGGCAAGCAGCCCGTCACGCTGCTGCCGGGCGGCGCTTTTTTCCATCACGCCGATTCTTTCGGCATGATGCGCGGCGGCCATCTCGATGTTTGCGTGCTCGGCGCCTTCCAGGTGGCGACCAACGGCGACCTGGCCAACTGGCACACGGGCGCGCCCGACGCCATTCCGGCAGTGGGCGGCGCCATGGATCTGGCCATCGGCGCCAAGTCGGTGTATGTGCTCATGGAGCTGCTGACCCGCGACGGGAAAAGCAAGCTGGTGGAAAAGTGCACCTACCCGCTGACCGGCGTGGCCTGCGTGTCGCGCGTCTATACCGATATGGCGGTGTTCCAGCTGGGCGGCGGGCGCGTGGTGCTGCTCGACGACCTGGCCGGCGTAGGCATCGAAGAGTTGCGGCGCCTGACCGGGCTCGACATTGCCGCAGCCTGATACGGATTTCCGATCAACACGGCAAGCGCGGTGAAATAGCGGCACTGCCGCACTATGTGTAGTGTTCCGCGGCTGCGCGCCTTGTTCTCTTTGATCGCAAGCCCGCATAAGGCGCGGCATAGCCCCGTCGGTGTTCCCTTGGGTCGACAGGCCCTACGGTTTGTGCGCGGCAGTCTTGATCATCGCCGTGCACAGGCCGCGCAGCATATCGACCTCGTCGTTGGACAGCGCATTGCGCGAGAACAGATGGCGCATGCGCGGCACCAGCTTCTTCGGGTGCCGCGGATCCAGGAAGCCCACATCCACCAGCGCCTGTTCCCAGTGCGTCAGGAAGGCCTGGACTTTTTCATTGGATGCCGGTTCGTCGCCCGCTTGCGGATGGCCTGCGGTGCTGGGCAGCAGCGGCAGCGCGGCGCCGGTGGCCAGGGCATAGCGCAGTTCCCAGGCGGCCAGCTGCAGGGCCTGGGCCACGTTCAGCGAGCTGTACTCGGGGTTGGCGGGGATGTGGCAGATGCGCTGGCACAGTTCAATGTCTTCATTGGTCAGGCCCGACCTTTCGGTGCCCAGCACGATCGCCACCACGCCTTGCGGATGCCCGGCCAGGTGTTCTTGCGCCAGGCCGGCCGCCACGCGGATGTCGCAGGCCGGCGGCCCTATGAGCCTGGGCCTTGCGGTCAGGGCGAACGCCAGCGTGACCGGTGCCAGGGCCTCGGCCAGGGTCGCGACCACCTGCGCTTGTGCCAGCACGTCGGCGGCGCCGCTGGCCAGCGCCAGGGCCTCGGGTTGCGCCGTCGTGTCGGGCAGGCGCGGCGCTACCAGGCACAGTTCGTGGAAGCCCATGGTCTTGATCGCGCGGGCCGCCGAGCCGACGTTTCCGGGGTGGCTGGGCTGCACCATGATGAAGCGCACGCGTGAAAATGGCTGAGTCATTTAAAATACCAAGTCCAGGCGGGCGCGGGTGCGCGGCGGCGGCATGATGCCGGGGCCGCGAATGCCCTTGCGGCGCCTGTGTTTCATAAACAAATACGGAATTTTATGCACCCGATGCTCAATACCGCCATCAAGGCGGCGCGCCGTGCCGGCTCGATCATCAACCGTGCCAGCCTCGACCTGGAGCGCCTGCAAGTGGCGCGCAAGGGGCCCAAGGATTATGTCACGGAAGTGGATCGGGCCGCCGAAGACGCGATCATAGAGGCGCTGCGCAGCGCCTATCCGGAGCACGGCTTCCTCGCCGAAGAGTCCGGCGACACCACGGCGGCCGGTACCGGCGAACGCCCCGAGTTCCAGTGGATCATCGATCCCCTGGACGGCACCACCAATTTCATCCATGGCTTTCCCATGTACGCGGTGTCGATCGCGCTGGCTCATCGCGGCCAGATCACCCAGGCCGTGGTCTACGATCCGGCTCGCAACGAATTGTTCACCGCCAGCCGCGGCGGCGGCGCGTTCCTGAACGACCGCCGGGTGCGCGTCTCGGGCCAGACCCGCTATTACGATGCACTGGTGGGGGCGCACGTGCCGGGCTCGGCCGGGCCAGCCGTGCCGGCCTCGCGCTACGCCAAGCTGCTGTCCGAATGCGCCAGCGCGCGCCGTTTGGGCTCCACCGTGCTGGATCTGGCCTACGTGGCCGCCGGGCGCCTGGACGGCTTCTGTGGCGCCCGGCTCAAGCCCTGGGACATGGCCGCGGGCGGCCTGCTGGTGCTCGAGGCCGGCGGCCTGCTGGCCGACTTCGAGGGCGAGCAGGGCTGGATGCAAAGCGGCAATGTGCTGGCCGCCTCGCCCAAGATCTTTCCCCAGATGCTTGCGCACCTGCAGGCTTGAGGCCTGGGCTTGAGTTCATCACGCATGGCGCCCGCGCGCAGCCACTCTCGGCAGGCCGGCCTGCGGCGGCCGGCGGCCCCATGACGGGGCGGCGCGCCAGGCGCGGGGTACGCTGATGGAGTGGATATTCAGTCCGGGCGCCTGGGTCGGCCTGCTGACCCTGGTCGTACTGGAAATCGTCCTCGGCATCGACAACCTGCTGTTCATCGCCATACTGGTGGACAAGCTGCCGCCGGCCCTGCGCGACCGGGCGCGGGTCACCGGCCTGATGCTGGCGCTGCTCATGCGCCTGGTGCTGCTGTCGGTGATGTCGTGGCTGATCCGGCTGACCACGCCCTTGTTCAGCCTGGGGCCCATGTCGTTCTCGGGGCGCGACCTGATCCTCATCCTGGGCGGCCTGTTCCTGTTGTCCAAGGGTACCGTCGAACTGCACGAACGCATCGAGGGCACCACGGCGCACGCCTCGGGCGAGCGCATGCACGCCGGCTTCTGGGTCATCGTCACCCAGATCGTGGTGCTGGACGCGGTGTTCTCCATCGATGCCGTGGTAACTGCCGTGGGCATGGTGGATCACCTGGCCATCATGATGCTGGCCGTGGTCATCGCCATGGGCATCATGCTGATGGCTTCCAAGCCGCTGGCGCATTTCGTCAACCGCCACCCGACCGTGGTGGTGCTGTGCCTGGGCTTTTTGCTGACCATCGGCTTCTCGCTGCTGGCCGAGGGCTTCGGCTTCCCGGTGCCCAAGGGCTACATTTACGCCGCGATCGGTTTTTCGGTGATGATCGAGGCCCTGAACCAGCTGGCGCGCCGCAATTTGCGGCGCCAGGAGGCCCGGCGGCCGCTGCGCGAGCGCACCGCCGAAGGGGTGCTGCGCATGCTGGGCAAGCGCCCGCTGGAAGCGCCCGAATCGCGGGCGGCCCAGCCCGAGGCGCCCGTACAGGTGTTCAACGCCGAAGAGCGCAATATGGTCAGCGGCGTGCTGACCCTGGCGGAGCGTTCCATCCATTCCATCATGACGCCTCGCACCGAGGTGTCGTGGATAGACCTGGACGACGACCCGCAAACCCAGCGCCGGCAGATCGCCACGACGCCGCACAGCTTCTTTCCGGTGTGCCGCGGCTCGCTCGACGAGGTGGTCGGCATCGGGCGCGCCAAAGAGATGATCGCCGACCTGATCACGCACGGCCATATCCGTCTGGCGCAGCTGCGCGAACCCATCGTGGTGCTCGAAGCCATAGGGGTGCTGCGCCTGATGAAAACCCTGAAGCGCTCGCGCGGGCAACTGGTGCTGGTCGCCGACGAGTTCGGCGAGATACTGGGCCTGGTCACGCCCATCGACGTGTTCGAGGCGATCGCCGGCGAATTTCCCGACGAGGACGAAGCGCCCGACATCGCGTCCGACGGGCCCGACCGCTGGCGCGTCGACGGCGCGGCCGACCTGCATCACCTGGAACAGGTGCTGGACGTGGACGGCCTGGTCGACGACGACGAAAGCTATTCGACCCTGGCCGGCTACCTGCTCGAGCGCTTCGGCCACCTGCCCGAGCCCGGCGACAGCTGCGAGCTGGAGCGGCCCTACGCCAGCTTCCGCTTCGAGGTGCAGCGCCTGGACGGCCGGCGCATCGCCA
Organism: Candidimonas nitroreducens; assembly: GCF_002209565.1. Lineage (GTDB taxonomy): Bacteria > Pseudomonadota > Gammaproteobacteria > Burkholderiales > Burkholderiaceae_B > Candidimonas > Candidimonas nitroreducens. The sequence continues at coordinate 83,896 of NZ_NJIH01000006.1, read as the reverse complement.
GCGTCCTGGTGCAGCGCCATTGGCGCCAGCCCGATGATGAGGCGCAGGCCGATGGCTCAGCTTAATGTGAAAGAAGCCTCTTTCATCCTCGGGGGTGGCCGCAACTGTCATCCTCAACTGCCATCCTCGTTAGGGCCGGCTTCCACTATAAGGGGTGCCCCTTATAGTGGAAGCCGGCGCCAGTCGTCCCGCCGGCCCAGTTCATTATCTTGTTTCTCCAACCCTGACCCGACACCCACCCGAGCATCGGAATCTGTATGAGCGAGCATACCCTGTACCTGCTGAAGGCCTTGTTCCTGGGCCTGATCGAAGGCTTTACCGAATTCATTCCGGTTTCGAGCACGGCCCACCTGCTGCTGGTGGGCGACTGGATCGGCTTTTCCTCGGGCGCCTCCAAGGTCTTCGAGGTCGTGATCCAGCTGGGTTCGATTCTGGCGGTGATGTGGGTGTTTCGCGCGCGCCTGGCGCGGCTCATCGGCGGCACCTTCAGCGGCGAGCGCAGCGAGCTGATGTTCACCCGCAACCTGATCATCGCCTTCCTGCCCGCGGCCGTCGTGGGCGCGCTGGCGATCAAGTACATCAAGGCGCTGTTCCATCATCCGGGCGTGTTCGTGGTAACGCTGATCGTGGGCGGCCTGATCATGCTGTGGGTCGAGCGCAAGCCGCATTTGTCCAAGCGCGGCGGCGTGGCCGACACGAGCGCGGCCGACGCCCACGCCACGGCCCGCACGCTGGAAACCATCACCTGGAAGCAGGCCCTGGCCGTGGGCTGCGCCCAATGCCTGGCCATGGTGCCCGGCACCTCGCGCTCGGGCGCCACCATCATCGGCGGCATGCTGGCCGGCATCCAGCGTTCGACGGCCACCGAATTTTCCTTTTACCTGGCCATGCCCACCATGCTGGCGGCCAGCGCCTACGACCTGCTGCGCCATGGGGCGACCCTGACGGGACTCGAGGCCACGGCCATCGCCGTGGGCTTCGTCGCCGCCTTCGCCAGCGCGCTGGTGGTGGTGCGGGCCGTGCTGCGCTTCGTCGCCGGGCACACCTACCGGGTATTCGCCTGGTACCGCATCGCCCTGGGGCTGGTGGTCTGGGCCTGGCTCGCCTTCGGCGCTTGACGCGCGGGCTCAGCCGGCGATCGGCTCACCCGACAGGCCGTACAGCCTGGGCCCCTCGCGGTCTATGACCAGCCAGCCGCCGCGCGGCGGCCGGGCATGGTCGCATTCCCAGTCGGGCAGCACGATGCGGGTACGCATGCGGGCGCCGACCTCGATGCGGTGCACGGCGGGGCGGTGCGTATGGCCGTGCACCATCAGATCCACGCCGCTGCGTGCATAAGCCGCAGCCACGGCCTGCGGGCTGACGTCCATGATGCGGCTGTGCTTGCTGCGGTTGGCCGACATGCTGCGCGCCCTGGCCCAGCGCGCGATGGCGCGGCGCGTGCCCCGGCCCAGCGCCAGGAACAGGCGCTGCACCGTGGGGTTGCGCACGATGCGCCGGAAGCGCTGGTAGGCGTGGTCTTCGGTGCAGTATTCGTCGCCGTGCGACAGCAGCACGGCGCCGCAGTCGGTGTCCAGGCGGGCCGTGTCGGGCAGCAGGCGCGCGCCCAGGTGCCCGGCCAGTGTGCGGCCCATCAGGAAGTCGCGGTTGCCGCGCCCCAGCCACAGCGGTGTGTCTTGCGCCAGTTCGCGCAGGCGCTGCAGTATGGGCGCGAGCCAGGCGGCCGGTTCCAGCACCGCCAGATCGTCGCCTATCCAGGCATCGAAGATGTCGCCGCACAGCAGCAGCGCGTCGGCCTGGCCGCGCGCCCGGCCCAGGAAATCCAGGAAGGCCGCGCAGGTGGCCGGCACGTCCGGCCCCAGGTGGATGTCCGAGGCCAGCCAGATGCGGCCCGGTATCCGGAGTTTGTCCAAGCTTTGTTCGAAGACGCTTATTCGACCACGCTGGCTTTTTCGATCACCACGTCCTCGACGGGCACGTCTTGGTGAAAGCCTTTGTTGCCGGTCTTGACGGCCTTGATATGGTCGACCACGTCGGTGCCCTCGACCACCTTGCCGAACACCGCGTAGCCCCAGCCGTTGGGCGTGGGGGCGGTGAAGTTCAGGAAGTCGTTGTCGGCCACATTGATGAAGAATTGCGCTGTGGCGGAATGCGGGTCGGCGGTGCGCGCCATGGCCACCGTGTAGCGGTCATTCTTCAGGCCGTTGTTGGCCTCGTTGTCGATGGGCGCGTGGGTGGGCTTCTGCTTCATGCCGGGCTCGAAGCCGCCGCCCTGGATCATGAAGTTGTTGATGACGCGGTGGAAGATCGTGCCGTCATAGAACCCTTCGTTGACGTACGAGAGGAAATTCTCGACCGTCTTGGGCGCTTTTTCCGCATCCAGCGCGATGACGATGTCGCCCATATTGGTATGCAGCTTGACTTTGGGGGATGTGCTCATTGCGGGTTTTCCTTGGTGGGTAGTTGATGGGGCCGCGTATGCGGTGCCGGCCGTGGCCAGAGCGAGGGTAGCCGCGCAGGCCAGGAAGGCGTGGCGCGCCGGGAATGCCAGGACGCGGCGCAGGTGGCGGAGGAAACGCATGATGATACTGTCTCGGGTGGATGGGGTCGGGCGAGTCCGGCCGATGGAAGGGATCATTTCTGTATGACGGCCTGGGTTTCTTGGGCCCGGGCATGCGCCGCGGCGTCGCCCTGCCGGGCCGCGCGATCGAAAGACTGCTGCGCCAGCATCAGCTGCACCTGGCCCAGGTTGGCGTTGGCCGTGGCATAGCCGGGGTCGGCGGTAAGCGCCATCTGCAGGGCATCGCGGGCCATTTCCAGCTTGCCCTGGTGCAGGTATTCGGCGGCCAGGTTGTTCCAGGGCTCGGGCAGCTCGGGGTAGTGTTCCGTCATCTGGCGGTACACGGCGATGGCTTCCTGGTGCCTGTCCAGTGCCGCCAGCGCTCGCGCATGCAGGAACATGAGCTGCACGTCGGTGCCCAGGCCGCCTCGGGCCTGCTCCTGGGCGATGCGTTTCTGAATCACTGCCATCGCCTCTACGGCTTTGCCCTGGTTCAGCATGCTGTTGATGTGGTCGGTGATCTGCGAGGGCGTGAGCGGCAGTTCGGTATTCACGCTGGGCGTAAGGGCCTGCAGTATGTGCGCCAGCGCCTGCCAGCCGCCGTCGGGCTCGGGCGGTTCGTTGAACAGGTCGGTGCTGGTGGTCGAGAGGGGTATGTTCAGCGGTACCGTGCGCACGCTGGAAGGCACCATGTCTTGCGTGGCCCCCAGGCCGGGGGCCGAGAGGGTGGCATTCAGGTCGATATTGGGCTGCAGGCCGGCAGCCGGGGACTGGGCATGGGCCGGCCCGAAGACGGCCAGCCCCGCGGCCAGCAGGGCCGCGGCGGCGAAGCGGGCGGGCAGGGCGCCGGCGCAGGGTTCTGATTGCCGCGCCACCGAGCCGGTGGGCGCTGCGTCGCCGTTATTGCGCCGCCGGAAGGCTGGCCGTGCCGCCCGGGCCGCGGGCCGACTTGCCTGATCATTCATGGAACAGCACACTGATCGGAACAGAAACACGGACTGCGCACCTATCGTCAAGAGAATTGTTTCAGCCAGGGCCGGATTCTTGTTTTCTGGCCGCTTGCTATACTTATCGACCACCATTTTAGCCTTGGTTCCGGCCAGAGGCGGCTTACCGGTCTTGCGGCCGGCGCGCCGCGAGGCCGGGCCGCGATCCATACCAGAGGCCGGCTGCGCGCATGCTGCACATTTATAACACCCTTTCCCGTACCAAAGAGCCCTTCAAGGCGGTCGAGCCGGGGAAGGTTCGCATGTATGTCTGCGGCATGACGGTCTACGATTTCTGCCACCTGGGCCACGCGCGCATGCTGGTCAGCTTCGACGTGGTGCAGCGCTGGCTGAGGGCCAGCGGCTACCAGGTGGATTATGTGCGCAACATCACCGATATCGACGACAAGATCATCCGCCGCGCCGTCGAAAGCGGGCGGCGCCTGGGCGAGGTCACCGAGTTCTACATTCAGGCCATGCACGCCGACGAGCGTGCGCTGGGGGTGCAGCCGCCCGACGCCGAGCCGCGCGCCACGCGCTACGTGCCCGACATGCTCGACATCATCGAGCGGCTGCGCGTCAAGGGGCTGGCCTATCAGGCCGACGACGGCGACGTGAACTACGCGGTGCGGGAATTTCCCGGCTACGGCAAGCTGTCGGGCAAGTCGCTCGACGACCTGCGCGCCGGCGAGCGGGTGGCGGTGGCCGCGGGCAAGCGCGATCCGCTGGATTTCGTGCTGTGGAAGTCTGCCAAGGAAGAAGAGCCTCCCGAATCCAAGTGGCCCTCGGCCTATGGCCTGGGCCGGCCGGGCTGGCACATCGAATGCTCGGCCATGAGCCGCGCGTTGCTGGGCCTGCCCCTGGACATCCACGGCGGCGGCCCCGACCTGAAGTTTCCCCACCACGAAAACGAGATCGCCCAGACCGAGGGCGCCTTCGGCGGCGTACTGGCCAATATATGGATGCATTGCGGGCCGCTGATGGTCGATTCCGACAAGATGTCGAAATCCCTGGGCAACTTCCGCACCATACGCGACACGGTCGCGGGCGGCGCCGGGCTGGCCGCCGGCCAGGCCGACTACCCGGTGAACCTGCGCGAGGCCGAGATGCTGCGCTTTTTCATCGTGCGCAACCATTACCGCAGCGTACAGAACTACACGCCGGACAATCTGCTGGACGCCCAGAACGCCCTCGACCGCCTGTACCAGACGCTGCACAATGCCGGCCCCGCCAGCCGCGAGGCTGCGCCCATAGACTGGCAGCATCCCGCGGCTCAGGCCTTCCGCGCGGCCATGGACGACGATTTCAATTCCTCCGGCGCGGTGTCCGTGCTGTTCGAACTGGCCGCCGAGGCCAATCGCGGCGGCTCGGATCAGGCCGTGGGGCTGCTGCGCGGCTTAGGGGGCGTGCTGGGGCTGCTGCAGGCCGATCCGGCGGCCTACCTGCAGTCGCCCAGCCGCTACCAGCGCGGCGCCGCCACCGGGCCGGCACTGGACGCGGCCAGCATCGAAGCCCTGATCGAGGCCCGCGCCGCGGCCAAGGGGCGGCGCGACTATGCCGAAGCCGACCGCATCCGCGCCGAGCTGCGCACGGCGGGCATCGAGCTCGAGGACAAGCCCGGCGGCCTGACCCAGTGGCGCAGGGCATGAGGGGCGCGGCATGACAATCCAATCCGCCGCCGTGAACGCCGACAAGCCATTGTTCTGGGACGAGGCCTCGGCCCACCTCATGAAGCGCGACCGCATACTGCGCAAACTGATTCCCGGCCTCAATTCCGAATGGCTGCTGCCCACGGCCACGCCCTTCATCACCCTGGCTCGCGCCATCGTCGGCCAGCAGGTTTCGGTCAAGGCCGCCGATTCGGTCTGGGCGCGCGTGCTGGAACAATGCGGCCGCCGGCCCACGCCGGCCACCATGCTGCAAACCGATGCGCAACTGCTGCGCGAGGCTGGGCTTTCCAAGCGCAAGACCGAATACATCCACGACCTGGCGCGCCATTTCGCGGAAAAGAAGATACGCCCGGCCGCCTGGAACGACATGGACGACGAGGCCGTGGTCGCCGAATTGTGCGCAATTCGCGGCATAGGACGCTGGACGGCCGAGATGTTCCTGATCTTCAACCTGCAGCGTCCCGACGTGCTGCCGCTGGACGATGTGGGCCTGCTCAAGGCAATTTCGCTACACTACTTCAGTGGCGAGCCGGTGTCCCGCTTCGAAGCGCGCGAAGTCGCGCAGGCCTGGGCGCCCTGGCGCACCGTTGCGACATGGTATCTGTGGCGCAGCCTTGATGCGGCTGCCATACGGGCGTGACCCGCTGACCTGGGGCATACCCAATTTTCCGGATAACAGCATATATGCGTAATACTTTCCTCGAATTCGAACAACCCCTGGCCGAGCTGGAAAACAAGATCGAGCAACTGCGCTTCGTCCAGACCGATTCCGCGGTCGACATTTCAGAGGAAGTGGGGCGCCTGCAGCAAAAAAGCCAGACGCTGGCCAAGAACATTTATTCCAAGCTCACGCCCTGGCAGACTGCCCTGGTGGCGCGCCACCCGCAGCGGCCGTATACCTTCGACTACGTGCGCGAAATCTTCACCGATTTCCACGAGCTGCACGGCGACCGCATGTATGCCGACGACCAGTCCATCGTCGGCGGCATGGCGCGCTTCAACGGCACGGCGTGCATGGTGATAGGGCACCAGAAGGGGCGCGACACCAAAGAGCGGGCCATGCGCAACTTCGGCATGCCGCGGCCCGAAGGCTATCGCAAAGCCCTGCGCCTGATGCGCCTGGCGGAAAAATTCCAGTTGCCCGTGTTCACGTTCGTCGACACCCCGGGCGCCTATCCCGGCATCGGCGCCGAAGAGCGCGGCCAGTCCGAGGCCATCGGCCACAATCTGTACGCCATGGCCGAGCTACGCGTGCCCATCATCAGCACCATCATCGGCGAGGGCGGTTCCGGCGGCGCGCTGGCGATTGCCGTGGGCGACGTGGTCATGATGCTGCAGTACGCCACTTACGCCGTCATTTCGCCCGAAGGCTGCGCCTCGATACTCTGGCGCAGCGCCGACAAGGCGCCGGTGGCCGCCGAGGCCCTGGCCATCACCGCGCCGCGCCTCAAAGAACTGGGCCTGATAGACCGCATCGTCAACGAACCCGTGGGCGGCGCGCACCGCGACCCGGTCATGATGGCGCGCCAGCTTCGCCGCGCGCTGGCCGATTCCCTGCGCCAGGTATCGGGCCTGTCGCACGAGCAGCTCGTCGAGCATCGCCTGCAGCGCCTGATGTCCTATGGCCGCTTCCAGGAAACCCGCGCCTGAGGATGCGGCCGCCGGGCCGGTGCCGGGCTTCCAGGGCTCGGCCGTATTGCTGAAGGCGCTGGCCGCTGGCATCGCCGGCCTGCCGCAGGCGCCGCAATCCCTGGCCGTAGGCTTGAGCGGCGGTGCCGATTCCGCCATGCTGGCGCTGCATGCCGCCTTGTACGCGGCGCGCCACGCCGTCACCCTGCATTTCTTCCATGTCCACCACGGCCTGCAGCCGGCGGCCGACCGCTGGCGCGACCACGTCCACGACCTGGCGCAGCGCCTGCGCGTGCCTTGCCATAGCCTGCGCGTGACGGTCGACGTCATGCGCGGCGACGGCATGGAGTCCGCGGCGCGCGAGGCGCGCTACCAGGCCTTTGCCGCCCTGGCGCGGCAGGCGGGCGTGCGCCACATTTTGCTGGCGCATCATCGCGGCGACCAGGCCGAAACCGTGCTGCTGCGCCTGCTGCGCGGCACCGGGCCGCAAGGCCTGGCGGCCATGGCGCCGTACTTCCGGCGTGACGACATCTGCTATTTGCGGCCCTGGCTCGACATCGACCGCGACGAAATCCTGGCGCAGGCCGAACAGTACGGCCGGCTCAGCGGCTGGCATCCGGTGCTCGATCCCAGCAATGCCGACGACCGCTACACCCGCGCCGCCGTGCGCGAACGGCTGGTGCCCGAGCTGGATGCGCGCTGGCCCGCATGGCGCGCCAACCTTGTGCGCCACGCCCGGCTCAGCGCCGAAACGCGCCAGGTGCTGGAAGAAGTGGCGGCCGCCGACCTCGCCGGCCTCGATCTTGCGGCGGACGGTGCCAGCTTTTCCCTGGTCGCCTGGCGCCGCCTGTCCGAGCCGCGCCAGGCCCTGGCGCTGCGCCATTGGCTGGCCTTACTGGGCTGCCCCATGCCTACCGAAGGGCGCCTGCGCGACTGGATGCGCCAGCTGCGCGGTCTGCATGCGCTGGGGCACGACAGGCAGATGCGCGTGCGCCACGGCGACGCCTGGATCCGCTGCGTACGGGGCAGGGTGATGCTGGCGTCGGCCGAGCCCGGCGAAAACGGCTAAAATAATCAACTTTGCCCGCACGGGCCTGCGGCGCGCCGTATCCCTGATACCCCGGCAGCAGTCTGGTAGCAGTCCTATAACAGATTCCTGCAGATTTATCGTAGTTTTATTGGCTGTCGCGCGGCCCCGGGCGGGCTTACGCCTTTTGCGGGCGCAGGCCCGGCAAAATATCGCAAACAGAGTAGAAGATGTCCCTGATCGTTCATAAATACGGCGGCACGTCGATGGGCTCGGTGGAGCGCATCCGCAATGTGGCGCGGCGTGTTGCCAAATGGCATGCGGCTGGCCACCAGGTCGTGGTGGTGCCTTCGGCCATGTCGGGCGAGACCAACCGCCTGCTTGGCCTGGCCAAGGAAATCAACCCCCAGCCCGATGGGCGCGAGCTCGACATGCTGGCCTCCACCGGCGAGCAGGCCAGCAGCGCGCTGCTGGCCATGGCCCTGATGGCCGAAGGCGTGGCGGCACGCAGCTATACCGGCTGGCAGGTGCCGGTGCGCACCGATTCCGCCTACACCAAGGCCCGTATCCAGTCCATCGACGACGCACGCCTGCGCACCGAGCTGGATCTGGGCCGGGTCGTCATCGTCACGGGCTTCCAGGGCATCGACGACGACGGCAACATCACCACCCTGGGCCGCGGCGGCTCGGACACTTCCGCGGTCGCGGTAGCCGCCGCCCTCAAGGCCGACGAGTGCCTGATCTACACCGACGTCGACGGCGTCTACACCACCGATCCGCGCGTGGTGCCCGAGGCCCGCCGCATGTCGGTGGTGTCCTTCGAGGAAATGCTGGAAATGGCCTCGCTGGGCTCCAAGGTGCTGCAGATCCGTTCCGTGGAGTTCGCCGGCAAATACCACGTGCCCGTGCGCGTGCTCTCGTCGCTGACCGACCCCTTGATGCCGCTCGAGGAAGAAATGACCTCCGGCACCTTAATTACTTTCGAGGAAGACCAGAAAATGGAAGCCGCAGTCGTTTCGGGCATAGCCTTCAGCCGCGACGAAGCCAAGATCACCCTGCTGGCCGTGCCGGACACCCCGGGCGTGGCTTATTCGATCCTGGGCCCCGTTGCCGCGGCCAACATCGACGTCGACATGATCGTGCAGAACCAGTCGGTGCGCGGTACCACCGACTTCTCCTTCACCGTCAACCGCAACGACTTCACCCGCACGCTGGAACTGCTCAAGGACAACGTCGCCCAGGCCGTGGGCGCGGCCGAAGTCGTGGCCGACGAGAAAGTCTGCAAGGTCTCGATCGTCGGCATAGGCATGCGCAGCCACGTCGGCGTGGCCAGCCTCATGTTCCGCACGCTGTCGGAAGAGGGCATCAACATCCAGATGATCAGTACCAGCGAGATCAAGACCTCGGTGGTTCTTAGCGACAAGTACATGGAATTGGCGGTGCGCGCCCTGCACAAGGCATTCGGCCTGGATCAGGACAAAAGCGCGGCCTAGCGAGCTTGCAGTGGCGGAGACGGAGGGATTCGAACCCTTAGTCATGGCCTTGCCATGCCGGCCCGCTGCTCTAGCCCAAGGCTGGCTTAGCTGTCGCCGTAGCCTGCCGGGCGCGCGGCCCGCGCGTCGTTCAGTGCGCAGGCCAGCGGCGCGCCGGACGCAGCATATTTCCATGTTAGAATTGCTGACTCTTTTGGAGACGTGGCCGAGAGGTTGAAGGTACTCCCCTGCTAAGGGAGCATACGGCTTATACCCGTATCGAGGGTTCGAATCCCTCCGTCTCCGCCAGAAAAAAAGCCCCTGAATTTATTCAGGGGCTTTTTATTTCGGGCCCTACCCATCGCCGCGGAGCGGGGTATCCACCGGCCCTACCCAGGCTCTACCCCATTGCCGCGGAACGGGATATTCATCGGCTCTACCCCATGGGGCTTTACTCTATTTCCAGGAAACGGGCATCCATCGGCTTTTACCCCATTTCCGGCATGGCGGTTTGCTACGGCCCTGCTACTTGCCGCCGAAGGGCTGTGGCTTCAGCGCGCGCAGGTATGCGATCAGCGCGTGCATGTCCGAGTCGTTGATGTGGTTGTACCAGTAGAACGCCATGACGGGTGCGAGGTGCCTGCCGTTTTTGTCGATTCCTTTGCGGATGGCACGCTCGATTTGCGCGTCGCTCCAGCTTGCGAGCCCGCCTTTGCCGGATGTCAGGTTGGGTGTGATGACGTCGCCGCCCGGGCCTTTCAGCACCTGGCCCCCGGCACCCAGGTGCGCGGTGACCAGCATGCCCTTGCTGTCGCGCGGAGTGTGGCAATCCATGCAGTGGCCGATGTTGGCCAGGTATTGGCCGTAATTCAATGTGTCCGCCGGGGCCGGGGTGCCGACATGTGCAACCGGCGGCCCATAATTGGGCGGCAGCGGGATGTGGTAGGTGGATTTCTGCACCACGTGCCGCACGGGCGGCTGGGCCTTCAGGTAGGCAATGATCGCGGCGAGGTCGTTATCCGAGATGTTTCTGTAAAAATGAATGGGCATGGGCGGCCCGATCACGCTGCCGTCGGGCCGGATGCCCTCGCGGATGGCCTTGCCGATCTGCGCGTCGGTCCATTTGCCGATGCCGGTTTCCGGATCGGGGGTGATGTTCGGCGCGTACGCTGTGAATGCGGCGTCCGCGAACACCATGCCTCCGGATAGGCCTTTGTCGAGTAAGGGCGCGCCCTTGTCGCTTCGGGCGATGTGGCAGTTGGCGCAAGCCACCACGCCGTTCATCAGGTAGTCGCCGCGCACCAGCAGTGCATCGTCTCCCGCCCAGCTCGCCGCGGCCTGCACGGCCAGCGCGATGCCTGCGGCAATCCGCAAAAGTCTCCACATGGCTCGTTTCTCCTTGGCCGTTCGTTGTCCGGATCCTTGGCATGTCGCCAAGAAGCCCTTGTTTTTTATTTGACGTCTACCGCTAGTCCAGCTACGGAAATTCCGCTGCAAGCGCGCCTGTGCTGCCCAGGCTTGCAGCGACCCTGGCCTGCAAAAACCGCACCAGCCGTGCAGGGTCGGAGTACGACGAAGTGAACGACCGGGGCTCGCAGACTTCTCGCCCTGATGATCTTGGTGGAATTGTAATACTTTAATTCAAAATTTTGGAAATCGTATTGGCCTGGCGGTGACTGGCTTTCGTGCATTGATCCCATTTTTAAATCGACCTGCGCTTCGCTTTCGCTTTCGTGTTCGCGGTAGCTTTGGAAATGGAATGAGTTGTCGCTGCACGCGGTTTCGCCGCTGGCCGCGGCGGATGCCACATGGGCGCGTGCCGCTCGCGCCGAAGGCGTGCACCGCATCGTAGGGGATCGAGCTCATGCGGGCGTGTTGCGGCAATCCGGGGCATGTCCTGCCGGCTTCAATTGGCGGCCGCACTTTCCCCTTTGTGCGGCCGCGGGTTTTCTTGCTCCATCAGCCGCTGCAGCGCATCGAATACATCTCGCCCGGGGCTTGCTGCGGCCGATTGAAACTGGCTTTGGAGCTATACCGGCCTGGTCGATATGGCCATCGAGGTCGTGTGCCAATTGGGCGGATGCGGTGTAGGCGCTGGGTCGCGCGTGCTCATATGCCCGCCCAATGCATCAGCGGCTCCGGTATGCTTTGCTTGACGGCGCCCATCCGCAGGCGCGGCGGCTCGACGAAAATGCGCCCGATTTGTCGTGACATGTCTTTTGCCGGGATGCCTTTGTATCAAGCCCGCCTCTGCGACCTGAAGGGTAGGGCTAGTATGTATCTATAACGTATATATATAGATCAGGAGTAAACAGTGAAAGTTTGTATCGTAGGCGCGGGCGCCATAGGCGGCCTCATCGGAGCATCGCTCGCAGGCGGCACGAATGCCGATGTCTGCGCCTTGGCGCGCGGCAAAACCTTGCAGGCCTTGCGTGAACATGGCTGGCGTGTGCGTCACGACGGCGCGCTGCGGCAATATCCCGCCCGCGCCGCGGACAACGCTGCGGCCCTGGGCGTACAGGATGTCGTCATCATTGCCGTAAAAGGGCCGGCCTTGACCGGCCTGGCTCCGACTCTGGCACCTTTGATAGGCGGCAGCACCGTGGTGGTTCCCGCAATGAACGGCGTACCGTGGTGGTTTTGCGATGGATTGCAGGATTTTCCCGGCGGTGCGCTGGAATCGGTCGACCCGGGTGGCGTGATTGCACGGGCCATCCCGTACACGCAGGTCATCGGTTGCGTGGTGCACGCAAGCGCATCGACCAGTGCGCCCGGACTGGTCGAGCACAAGATGGGAAAGGGCCTGATCATCGGCGAGCCGGCAAGGGGTGCCAGCGAGCGTACCTCGGCCTTGCACAAGCTGCTTGGGCAGGCCGGATTCGATGTTTCGGTCTCTCAAGATATACGCCAGGACATCTGGTACAAGCTTTGGGGAAACCTGACCATGAACCCGGTGTCGGCGATCACGGGGGCTACGACAGACAAGGTTCTGGAAGATCCGCTGGTGCGGCAGTTCTGCACCACAATAATGCAGGAGGCTGCCGAGATAGGGGGCAGGATCGGCTGCAATATCGATCAATCGCCAGAAGACCGCCATGTAGTAACGGCGAAGCTGGGCGCGTTCAAGACGTCCATGCTGCAGGATGCCGAAGCGGGGCGCGCCATAGAAATCGATGCCATTGTCGGTGCCGTGCACGAAATCGCGTTGCGGCTGAATGTGCCTGCCCCTGGCGTGGCTGCGCTGTATGGCCTGACCCGGCTTTTCGGGCGAGTGCACGGCCTGTATGCGTGATATTGGCCAGAAAAACTTTTGGTGGCGTTCTTCAACTTCACCAGCGGTTTCGCCAGCGCACCGCTCCTTATTGTTGCGCGGCTCGATGCCGCATCATGCGCTCTGTAGTTCGGCCTGGCTTGCCACCGCCGACAGGTGCCGGGCCAGCAGCCGCGCGGCGGGGGACAGATACGCCTCGTCCTGAAAGCATATTCTGAAGCGGCGCTTGGCCCAGGCATCGCTCAGTGCGATCACTTTGATCTGGCCGTCGCGTGCAAAGGATTGTGCGATTTCGCCTGGCACGATGGCCAGGCCCAGCCCGGCGCGCACGCAGCGCAGCGCCGCATCGAAGGTGGACACCACGGCGCGATAGTGCAAGGGCTTGCCGATGATTGCCGCTGCGCGCGCCAGCATGGTATGCACCGCGGAAGAGCCGGGCAGGCCTACATGTTCGCTGTCCAGGGTCTGTTCGAAGCGGCAGCGCTTCAAGCGCGCCAGCGGGTGCGCGGGATGCACGGCAACGCCAAGATGGTCTTCGCGATAGGGCAGCGATTGCAGCGTGCCGAAGTCCGTCGCGTCCCAGCAGACTCCCAGCTGTCCCTCGCCTTCGCGGATGCCGCGCAGCAGCTCGGTGCTGTTGCGCTCTTCGATGTCCACCCGGATGTGGGCATGCCCGGGCAGCTGCAGAAAGGCCGCGATGTCGTCGGGCAGGGATTCGGTAATGGATGACACGGACGCCAGCATCCGCACCTGCCCCCTGACCCCGTGCTGGTAGGCGGCCATGTCGCGCGCGACTTTGTCTGCCCCCGACAGCATGACGCGCGCGTGTTCCAGAAGAATTTCTCCGGCCGGAGTGGGGGTGACCCCGCGCCGGTGGCGCAGCAGCAAGGGCACGTTCAGCTGCTCTTCCAGCTGCGTCATGCGCTTGCTGACCGCCGAGACTCCCAGGTGCGCCTGTTCGCCGGCACGGGCAAGGTTGCGCTGGTCGCAGACAGCGACGAACAGCCGTAAAGAAGTCAGGTCGAAGTCATGCATTATGGGTTTCTTGATAGGAAACGAAATCCGTAAAAACTATCAATTTACCACCTGATGAGGAAACTCTAAACTTCCCAGCCATATTCCCAGCAAGAGAGTCACGCGATGAATGCTTTATCGGCCCGCGTTCCCAGTCAGGTGATCATCCGTGAAGTCGGCTTGCGCGATGGCCTGCAAAGCATACAAACCCAGCTGTCGACGGCGCAGAAGTGTGCATGGATCCGCGAGGCCGTGGCCGCGGGCCAGACCGAGATCGAAGTCGGCTCGTTCGTGCCCGCGCGTCTTTTGCCGCAAATGGCGGATACGCCCGAGGTTCTGGCCTATGCCAAGACCTTGCCCGGCCTGTCCGCCTCGGTGCTGGTTCCCAATCTGAAGGGCGCCGAGCGCGCCCTGGAAGGCGAAGCCGACCTGATGATCCTGCCGCTTTCGGCCAGCCGCGCCCACAGTCTGGCCAATCTGCGCAAGACGCCCGACGAAGTCGTCGCCGAAGTGGGCCGCATCCGCGCCGCGCGCGACGCCTCGGGCAAGAAAACGCTGATCGAGGGCGGGGTAGGTACGGCCTTTGGCTGCACGATCCAGGGCGAGGTTCGGGTGTCGGAAGTATTGCGCCTGATGCAGGCCTTGCTGGACGCGGGCGCCGACCGCGTCAGCCTGGCCGATACCGTGGGCTATGCCGATCCCGGCGCGGTGGCGAACCTGTTCGAACAGGCCTTGCGTGTTGCCGGCGACAAGTTCTGCTGCGGCCATTTCCATGACACTCGCGGCCTGGCGCTGGCCAACATTCATGCCGCCCTGCTGCTGGGTGTGCGGCGTTTCGATGCCTCGCTGGCGGGCATAGGCGGCTGCCCCTATGCGCCGGGCGCCAGCGGCAACGCGTCTTCCGAAGACCTGGCCTTCATGCTGGCCTCCATGGGCATCGCCACCGGCATAGACATAGACAAACTGCTGGCCTTGCGCGCCAAGGTGGCCGGCTGGCTGGCCGGCGAGCCTACGCATGGCAGCTTGTGGCAGGCGGGCCTGCCCAAGCACTTCAACCCATCCGCCGCCTGAAAAAGGAAGCTGTCGCATGAGTTCATCTACTACCCTCCCGCTCGCGGGCATCCGCGTGGTCGAGTTCACCCACATGGTCATGGGGCCGACCTGCGGTATGATCCTGGCCGATCTGGGGGCCGAGGTCATCAAGGTCGAGCCGCCGGGCGGCGACAAGACTCGCAAGCTGCCGGGTCTGGGCATCGGCTTTTTCCGCAGCTTCAATCGCAACAAGAAAAGCGTGGTGCTGGACATCACGACCGAAGAGGGCCAGGCCACCGCGGCCGAGCTGATCGGGCAATGCGATGTGGTGCTGGAGAATTTCCGGCCCGGGCTGATGGAAAAGCTCGGCCTGGGCTACGCGGCGCTGGCGGCGCGCTATCCGAAGCTGGTCTATGTGTCGCACAAGGGCTTCCTGCCCGGGCCGTATGAAAAGCGTCTGGCGCTGGACGAAGTCGTGCAGATGATGGGCGGCCTGTCGTACATGACGGGGCCCGAAGGGCGGCCGCTGCGGGCCGGCACCAGCGTCAACGACATCATGGGCGGCATGTTCGGCGCCATCGGCGTGCTGGCCGCCCTGCGGGAACGAGACATCACCGGCCGCGGGCAGGAGGTGCAGAGCGCCTTGTTCGAGAACTGCGTGTTCCTGGTGTCGCAGCACATGCAGCAGTACTTGATGACGGGCGAAGCGCCGCCGCCCATGCCTTCCCGGGTATCCGCCTGGAGTGTCTACGATGTATTTACGTTGGCCGACGGCGAGCAGCTGTTCATCGGCGCCGTCAGCGACAAGCAGTTCGCCACGCTGTGCCGCTTGCTGGAACGCGAAGACCTGCTGGCGCGGCCGGAATACGCCGGCAATGCCGCGCGCGTCGCGGTGCGGCCGCAACTGTTGCAAGAGCTTGGCGAGATCCTGCGCAAGGTAAGCGTCGAATCCCTGGCGCCGCAGCTCGAGGCTTGCGGCGTGCCCTACGCGCCCATCAGCCGCCCCGAGCAGCTCGTGGACGACCCGCACCTGAAGCAAAGCGGCGGCCTGGCGCCCATGCAGACCGAAGACGGCGGCACCACAGACGTGGTGCTGCTGCCGCTGACACTGGGCGGCCGCCGGCCGGGGGTACGCATGCCGCTGCCCAAGATCGGCGAGCATACCGAAGAAGTGCTGGGGGCGATCAAGGCTTCCATATCCTGAGCCGGGCGGCCGCCGTATTAGGCGGCCTGGGCCAGGCATGAAACAGTGCAGCACCTACACAACTACATCGGAGGAAACACCATGGCCACGACGAAAATTTCCACCAGGCGCCGCGAAATCCTTGGCTGGGGCGCCGCCCTGGCGACAGGGCTGATCGCCCGGCCCTTTACCAGCCTGGCGCAAAGCTCGGCGCCGCTACACGTCATTCTGCCGCTAAGCGCCGGTTCGGGGGTGGACATCATCGTGCGCTCCGCGCAGAACGCGCTGGGTACCGCGTTCGGCCAGCCTGTGGTTATCGAAAACCGGCCGGGCGCGGGTGGCATTACCGGTACTGCCGCCCTGGTGCGCTCCAAGCCCGATGGCCTGACGGTGGGCGTCGTATCGAACAACCACTGCGTCAATCCTTCCGTGTTCAAGAACCTGCCCTACGACAGCCTGGCCGACATCACGCCCATCAGCGTCATCGGCGGGTCGCCCTTCGTGTTCGTGGTCAACCCCAAGAAAGTGTCCGTCAGAACGGCCAAAGAGCTGCAGGCCTACTTGCGAGCCAAGCCCGGCTCGCTGCGCTACGGCTCGTCCGGCAATGGCACGATCATTCAGCTGGCCGCGGAAATGTTCCTGCAAGGCGCCGACGTGAAGGCGCAGCATATTCCCTACCGCGGCACGGGCCCGATGATTGCCGATATACTCAGCGGCCAGGTCGAGATGGGCGTGGCCGCGCTGGCCGTCGTGCAGGGCTACCTGAAGAACGGCATGCTGCATGCGATCGGCGTCATGGGCAAGCAGCGCGTGCGCTCCATGCCCGACATTCCCACTTTCATCGAGCAGGGCTTCCCCACTGTCGACGTGGCCGGCTGGTTCGCGGTCATCGGCCCCAAGGGCATCCCGGCCGACCAGGTGCAGCGCTTGCATGACGGCTTCGTCAAGGGCTTCACGGATCCCCAGGTCAAGGCCGGTTTCGACAAGCGCGACGACTTCCTCGTATTGGACACCCCGGCGCAGGCGAGCGCGTTTTTTTCCTCGGAAGAGAAGCGCTACGCGCAGCTGGTCAAGCGGGCCGGCATCCATGTGAATTAGGCAGACACGCTTCCTCTATGTGACAGAGCCCGGACGCGGCCGAGGTCTGGACGAGGATGCCGAGGCGGCGATGCATAGGGCTGGCACGGTGTTTCCGGCCTGGACGGTACTGGCCGTGGCCGGCCGTAAGCGCCATGCGGGTCGCTTTGCCGATGAGTTCTCCCCCGGGTGAGATTAATTTCACCTTGTGGACTCCATAAAGAGTACGTTGCCCCCATGGCTCACCGATAATGTTGGAATCGCGGGATCGAGCCCGGCGAGGTGTCCATGTTATGGGAGAAACATGAGGTGACGACGAAGACTTTGGATACCAGCACCTCTGGTATTTCCGCCGTGGTGGGTGTTGGGCACACCGACTGGGTGGAAGACTACAGGCGCGTACGCAACGGCGAAAAGCCCTATGATTCCAGCGGCTACGCGGCCCTGGCGTTCAAGCGGGCACTGGACGACGCGGGGCTGAAACGCGACGACATCGACGGCCTCATCGTGGGCCCCACCACGGCATACGAACGTATGGGCGAGATCCTCAATATTGATCCGCGTTGGGGAGGGCAGGCCGACGCGGTACAGGCGGTGTTCCAGGCCGTCATGGCGATCAAGGCCGGCATGGCGGAGGTAGTGGCCCTGGTATACGGCAACGACCAGCGTTCGGCCGCCGTCCAATACGGCGGGCCGCAGGCCATGGGCGGCGGCTCTTTTCTCTCATACGTCTATCACAGCCCCTGGGGCCTGACCTCGCAGGGCGCTTTGTATGCCTTGATGTTCCAGCGCTACAAGGAATTGCATGGATTGACCGACCGGGATCTGGGGCAGGTCGCGGTAAGCCAGCGCCAGTGGGCAAGCTTGAATCCCAATGCCATCATGCGCAACAAGCCGCTGTCGCTGGACGATTACCTGGCCGTGAAGTACATCGCAGAGCCGCTGCGCATGAATGACTACTGTCTTATTAATGATGGCGGAGTGGCGCTCATCATTATGGAAGCCGGCCGGGCGCGTAAATGTCATGCCGCGAAAGCAGTGACCATACACGGCCTGGGCCGCAGCGATCTGAATCACAATGCCACCGGCCTGGGGCCCCGCCTTGTCGACTTTTACCTGCCCGCTCAGCGCGGCGCCGCCGAGCAGGCCTACGCGGCTGCAGGCGTGGGGCCCAAGGACATCGACGCTCTACTGGTCTATGACAGCTTCAGCCCTCACATTTTCTTTGCCTTGGAAGGGTTCGGCTACTGCGAGCAGGGGGGGGCGGCCCGCTTTATTGCGGAGAATGGGATTGGCGTTGGCGGTAAGCTGCCGGTCAACACTCATGGCGGGCACTTGTCGGAGTCCTATATGCAGGGATGGAGCCATCAGATCGAGGCCGTGCGCCAGGTTCGCGGAGGGCTGGGCGACCGGCAGGTCGCCGACTGCCGCCATGTGCAGTATGTATCGGATGTGGCGGGCAAGGCTATGTCCATTATCTATGGACGCTGAACTAGGGGATGATGATGAGCGAAACCGAGAAGACCAATAGAAAGGCTCCCCGTCTGTACTCGCCTTACGACGCTCCGATGTGGGAAAGTATCGAGGCCGGCGAGATGAAATTGCAGCGCTGCCCCGAATCGGGTGAATTCCGTTATCCGCCGGGGCCGATATGCCCCGTCAGCATGAGCATGGAATATGAATGGGTGCCTATATCCGGTAAGGCGTCAATTGTGTCCTGGACTGTATTTCATCGGCAATATTTGCCGGCATATCCGGCGCCGCATCTCGTAGTGGCCGTAAGGCTGGAAGAGGGGCCCATCATGGTTTCCTACATGGATCACGCGGAACTCGGGCGCATCAGGCTCGATGCGCCGGTTCGGCTGGTTTATGCGAATCATCCCGACGGCTACAAAGTGCCGAAATTCACATTGGACAGTTGAGGAGTGCCGGCAGAATTGTAGAAAGACGGTACGGGGGATTGCGGCATCCGCAGCGCACTACTGCGGCTTGATCCCGGCTCGCGCGATGACGTCGTGCCATTTGTCTATTTCGGCTTTCAGGAAACGGCCGGCCGCTTCGGGCGTGGTAGGTTCCGGCTCGCCGCCGTCCAGCTCGATCGCTTGTTTGACCTTGGGGCTTTCCAGCGCCTTGCGGATCGCCGCATTCAATTTTTCTATGACGTCGCGCGGGGTGTGTGCCGGCACCCATGCTCCATACCACGAATACGTTGAATAGCCTGGAACGCCACTTTCCGCGATGGTCGGCACCTCCGGCAGAATCCGCGACCGCTGGGTGCTGGAAATACCCAGCGGGTGCAGGCTTCCGGCGCGGATCGACTGTGCTACGGCCGGCGTCGTGCCGAACAGGATATCGACCCGGCCGCCTCGCAGGTCGTTCATGGCTGGCCCGGATCCCTTGTATGGAATGTGCGTGAACTCGACGCCGGCCATGAGCTGAAAAAGCTCCGCCGCCAGGTGGCCTCCGCTGCCTACGCCCGGAGATGCGACGGTAATGGATTTCGGCGCAGCTTTGGCCTTTTCTATCAGTTGCGATATGGTGATGTCGCCCAGCTTCTTGGCTGAAACGAGAACGTAGGGAACCTTGCTGAACAAACTGACCGGCTGCAGATCCTTCAATGGATCGAATTTCATGTCGTGTCGAAGCGAAGGGTCGATGGACAGCGAGGGCGTGCCTGTCAACAAGGTATAACCGTCCGGATCAGCCCTTACGACAGCCATCATGCCTATTGTGCCGCTGCCGCCGCTGCGGTTCTCGACCACCACTGCCTGGCCGAGTATCTTGCCCATTTCAATTGCGACGAGACGGGATACCGCGTCGGTTCCGCCGCCGGGCGCCAGGGGGACGATCAGGTGAAGGGGGCGGGACGGAAAGCCGGCCTGTGCCGCGCGAGCCAGCCCGAGCCATGTGGAATACAGTGCAGCGGTGCTTGCAGCCGCGACGAATGATCGCCTATTCATGATTTGCCTCCCTGAGCAAGGTGTATTGAAGTGCGACGAGGTGTTCGGAGGTGGGCCGCGACCCTGTTGGACGGTGGCGGCTGAACAAAAAAGGATGAGTGCCCTAAACCGTCACTTGCCCGGTTAGCCGGGGATGGCTCGCGGTCAGCAGACGCTGCGGGGATCCGTCGAGCCACGCTTGCAGGTTCTGTACCGTGGCGGCGTAGAACGGGCCCAGCAGTTCTTGTACGGTGTACCCCAGATGTGGTGTCAGAATGACATTGTCCAGATCGCGGAAAGCATCGTCCGGCGGCAGCGGCTCGACCTCGAAAGTGTCCAGCGCCGCGCCGGCGATGCGGCGCTCCTGCAAGGCTTGCAGCAGCGCCTTGCGGTCTATCAGTGCTCCGCGTGCCGTGTTGACCAGGAATGCGCCGGGTTTCATCCATGCGAGTTCCCGGCTGCCTACGGTGTGCCGGCTGCGTTCACTGAGCACGAGATGCAGGCTGATGAAATCACTGCGCCGGAACAAATCCTCTTTTTCGACGCGCCGGGCTCCCAGATCCTGTGCGGTCTGTTCGGTCAGGTTCTGGCTCCAGGCGATCACCTCCATGCCGAACGCGTGCGCGATGGGCACCATGCGGCTGCCCAGCCGGCCCAGTCCGAGCAAACCTAGAGTACGGCCTGCCAGGGCCATGCCCACGGTATGCTGCCAGCCCCCGTTGCGCATATTGTCCGCTTCTTTGGGTATGTGCCGCGCCAGTCCCAGAATCAGGCCCCAAGCCAGTTCCGCCGTGGCAAATTGCCCCTGGGCCGGGCGCGGCGTGCAGGATACGGTGATGCCCAGCCGGTCGGCTGCTTCGAAATCCAGTGTACGGTTGTGGGGGCCGGTGACAGCTATGAACTTCAAACGCGGCAAACGATTCAGCAACGAGCCTGGAATGGCCATGCGCTCTCGCGTGAGGCAGACGGCATCAAAGGTTCCGAGGGCTTCGGCGGCCGCTTCCTCCGACAGGTGTTTGTCGAAGACGACCACTTCACAGCGCTTTTGCACAGGGCTCCAGTCAGCCAGCTCCAACGCCAAGTTCTGGTAGTCGTCCAGAATGGCGACTCTCGGCTTTTCCATGCAGATAACTCCTTGCCTTGAAAGGCGGTCAATCACCTCGAGGGCTGCGCCTGGCGGCAGCCGGCTTCGATCACCGGCCTTTGAACTGCGGCTTGCGCTTTTCGGCGAAGGCTTTGCGTCCTTCGATTCGGTCATCGCTGTTGTAGAGCAATGCGAACAGGGTTCGCTCTACGTCGATGGCGTGGGACAGCGGCATATCCTCGCCTTGACGAACCATGCGCTTGACCGCCCGCACCGACAGCGGGGCGTTGGCGGCGATGGCTTGTGCAATAGTTCGTGCCTCGACGAGCAGATGATCTGCCGGGACTACCTTGCTGACCAAACCTATGCGCAGCGCCTCCGCGGCATTGGTTCGCGCGCCTGTCAGCAGCATCAGCATGGCATCGGAGCGTCCGATATAGCGGGGCAGGCGCACGGAGCCGCCGGCCCCCGGCATGCTGCCGACCTTGACCTCGGGCAGTGCGAACTGGGCATTCTCCGTGCATATGCGGATATCGCAGGCCAGAGCAAGTTCCATGCCGCCGCCCAAGGCGTAGCCGTTGACGGCCGCGATCATTGGTTTGTCTGTATTGAGATTGGCAATAAGCGATCCTGCACTGGCATGGGCGCCCAGTAATTGCTGGCCGGCAGTCTCGCCGGACGGCAAGGTCTTTTTCAGATCGGAGCCGGTACAAAAGGAACGATCCCCCGAGCCTGTGACGATGGCCACCCATATATCGTCGTCCTGGCGTATTCGATCCCAGGCGGAATGCAGAAGAACCCGCATGTCGGGATCCACCGCGTTCAGGGCTTCCGGCCGATTCAGGACTATAGTGGCTATATGGTCTTCGACCGTTATCTCGACTGAGCTCATTGGCTTGTCCTTGTTCTCAACGTAGCGCGCCTTCTTCCGTCAGGCGCGCAATTTCTGCGTCATTCAGGCCGAGCAGCGTGCTGCATATTTCTCGCGTGTGTTGCCCAAGCAAGGGTGCCGGCCTGGCCTGTCCCGCAGGGCTTCGGGCATTGCGAAACGGCTGGGCGTTGTACAGAGAAGGCCCCATTTCGGGGTGGTCGAGGCTCAGCCAATGGCCGCGATGGCGTAGTTGCGGATCGGCGATGACGTCGGCGGCGGTACTGACCCGGCCCGCCGGCACGCCATGCTGCTGCAACAGGTCGACCAGCGCCTCGACGACATATCTCCCGGTTTCCTGATTCAGCTGCTCATCAATTTCATCCGCACGTTCCAGCCGGCCCTGGGTACTGTCCAGTTCGGCATCGCCCATCCAGGCCGGCTTGCCGAGTGCGTCGCGCAGGCCGCGCCACTGCGCATCGTTCATTACCGCGATGGCTATCCAGCGATCGTCCCCGACACAGCGATACACCCCATGGGGCGCGGCTTGCGGATGGCGATTCCCTCGCGCCTGGGGAACGTGGCCGTTTGCGGTGTATTCGAGCACCGCGGGCCCGAGCAGGGCAACGGTAGGCTCGGTTTGCGCCATGTCGATGCGCTGCCCCTGGCCCGTGCGGCGTCGATGCCGCAATGCGGCAAGTACTGCGAACGTCGCATGGCACGGGTTGGGGATGTGATCGGGATAGTTGGTGCCGGTGCCTGCCGGTTCTCTGCCCGGCAGGCCCGTAAGATGCTGGATGCCCGTCACCGCTGCCATCGTGGCGCCATAGCCCAGATAATGCCTTTGCGGCCCGGTCGAGCCTTGCATGGACATGGCAAGGTAGATGATGTCTTCCTTCATCGCCCGTACCGCTTCATAGCCAAGGCCGAAGCGATCCATGACGCCGGGTGTGAAGTTGTTCGCGATGATGTCGCTTTGCCGGATCAGCCGGGAGACCAGTTCCAGCGCGCGGGGGTGTTTCATATTCAGCGTCATGCTGCGCTTGCTGGAGTTGCGGTCGGCGAAGTAGCCGCTGCGGTTCACCCCCTTGATGCCGTCTTTATACGGAGCGGCCAGGCGCAGCGAATCGACACGGTCTATGCTCTCGATCTTGATGACTTCTGCGCCCGCATCGGCCAGGATCTTCGTGGTATAAGAGCCTGCGCCGATCCAGGTGAAATCAGTTATCCGTACGCCTGCTAGCGGCAGCTGGCTCGTCATTGAATTTCCTCTTTGTCGTGGCGCCTTTGGGGCCTGTTCTTCAGCGCCCTGAAGATTTCGTCATTGTGCTGCCCGGGGAACGGGGCAGGCCGGCGTAGCGCCCATGGCGTGCGCGTCAATTGATACGGGGGGCCCGGAATGAGGGCGGGGCGCGGCCATCCCGGCTGATTTATTTCCGAGAAATATTGGCGCGCTGCCAATTGCGGGCTGGCCACCAGATCGTCCACGGCGTTGATTGCCGCCGCCGGCACGTGGCGATCCTGGGCCGCGGCGTACAGATAGGCTTTTGTTTTCTTGCCTGCCCACTCGCCAAAGACTTCCATGAATATGCGTTTGGCCTCGTCAGACTGCAGATAGGCAGTTTTTGACCAGGCGTCTCCGTACAGTCGTTCTACACCCGGTACGCCTTCTTCTTTCAACCATTCTATGGTGCGATCCCAGAAGCGGTTGGCGCCAATGCCCCCAGCCATCATGTAAATATAGCCGTCGGCGCATGCATACACGCCTGTGCCCGCAAACCGCTGCAGGCCTGCGGTGCGGCGGCGCAGTGTGCCTTCCAGCTCATAGAACTGCACGGCGTTTTCCATGGCCAGCACCATGCATTCCTGAATCGAGACGTCGACATGATCGCCCTGGCCGGTAGCCTCGGCGCGTGTCAGTGCCAGCATGCTTGCCACCGCGCCGAACATGCTGCCGCAGAAGTAGGCCTGATTGCCGTACGCGCCTATGGGCGGAGTATCCGGGTAGCCTCCCAGGTACAGGAACCCGCCGGTGGCCATGCATACCAGGTCTTCGGCTTCATGCGAACTGTAAGGCCCCGTCTGGCCGTAAGGAGTGATGCTGGTCATGACGAGGGCCGGATTCGAGGCCGACAAGCTCTCGTAGCTACAGCCAGCCGCTGCCAGCTCGCCCGGCCGGCCTCCTTCGATCAGCAGGTCGGCATGGGCGGCCAGGCGGTGCAGGGACGCACGCCCCTCGGCGGTTTGCAGATCCAGGGTTACCGACTTTTTCCCTGTGTTCAGATACACAAAGGGCAGGCTGCGAACGGACTGCCCGTCGTCATCGAGCGTTCCTTCAAGAAAGGGCGCGGCTTCACGAGTGGAGGCGCCCCCCGGCGGCTCGATCAGAATGACGTCTGCGCCCAGGTCGGCGAACATCTTGCCGCAATATTGAACCGCGGCCCCGGCGATTTCCAGCACCAGGATGCCTTCCAGCGCGCCGGAAGAGGGCGATGCACATGAATTCTGATTCATAGCAGCCTCGTTCATTGGTGCAGCATGTCGACCAGCGTGGCCACGCTGGCGCAATTTTCCAGGCCACGCAAAGACGCAAACGCCTGCTTTACCATCGGCTTTTCTATGTGTGCATGACCGGCGCAGTCGTCGAACTTGGCTTCGATGTCCTCCCACGTGAGTTCGCGGGAGGGATGGCCGGGAGCTTTGAATATACGCACCTCGTCGCGAGTGCCGTTGCGTAGGGTGACTTCCACATCGACGAAGCCGCGCCCGCCGGAGCTGCGTGTATCGAAGAGAGGGTCGTCGTCCCGGCAGGATTCGTCCTCGTAAGCCGAAATGCGTTTGAGCAATTCTCCAATTGCGGGGCGGCGTACCGCCTCGTCCGTGAACGTCCAGACGGTATAGCGTCCGTCCAGCAGCCCTGCGGCCAACGAGTATTGGAGACTGAATTTACCTTCGAGGCCGGTCGTGGGTGCAGGATAGGTCAGTACCAGCATGCCGCCCGGCGGCATGCGGCATTCGAGCTTTTCTACATCATCGGCCGTAAAGCCGAGCCGCTCGCGCAGCGTGAGCACCCCGTCCATCCCGCGGTGTGACGCGTAGCAGCAGGCGAATTTCTTCAGGGCAATGCCCGGATCCATCAGGACTCCGGGGCCTTCCAGGGCTTCGATCGCGACTGCCGGATCCGATGCCTCTACCCCGTAGGCGGCGTAAAAGCCGGCTTTTGTTTCCAGAATGTCCGGTGCTGCGGTAAAGCCGCAGAGGGCAAGGCGCACAGCCTGCACGGCGTTGCGCGCTGCCAGCCCGGTGTGTAGAGGCTTGGTCATTGTGCCGAAGTTGCGGCGCAGCCCGCTGGCCATGGAGGCGGCGATGCCGAATGCCGTGCGTGTCTGCGCTTCGTCCAGGCGCCGCGCCTTGGCAAGTGCTGCCAGCCCGGAGAAAATGCCGAGCGTGCCAGTGCCGTGGAAGCCCCGGCCGTAGTGGCCGACCGTGATGCCTTGGGCTATTCTTGCTCCGATTTCTATGCCGACGACATAGGCCTCGATAAATTCCCGCCCGCTCAGAGGATGTTCGGGAAGGTCGGCCAGCAGGGCGGCGACGATGATGGCGCTGGGGTGCGCCGGCATCATGGAGAGCACATCGTCGAAATCGAGCGCGTGTCCGAAGGTGCCGTTGATCAGCGCGGCAAGCTCGGCACTGGTGCGGCGCCCCGTGCCCAGGATGGGCACATTGCCGTCAGCGCCGCTCATGTCCAGATAGCGCATCAGCGGCTCTTCCACTTCGCTGTCGGCACCGGCGAGAATTACCGCGAATGTGTCGACGATTACCTTCTTTGCCTTGTCTATGGTTTCTACAGGAAAGTCTTCGAGGCGCCTCCGGGCCACGGCGTGAGCCATTGCTTCGGTTAATCCAGTCATTTTTCCCTCTTGGTTGCCGCCTTCCCGAGTCGATGGATCGGCAAGTAGTTGTACGCTTTACGGCGGTATCATAAGACCCGGAAAGCTCAAAACCGTCCGATCCGGCAGTCACGCAAGTCCACGATATGAGAATGGCATACGGAATCCAGTTTTCGCGTGCTTTGGGATGGATTCCCATATCGTGAAACAAGCCTGCGGGCCAGACGATCAATTCGATGCTTGGCTCCGCTAGACTACATGTCGGCAGCATGGCGCCCGTTCGCACATATTTGCGAAGCTTCCGAGTTTTGCGGAATGCGGGTGTGCCGAGCGGCTAACGAATATCCAGGAGACCGGGCGTGAAAGTCGAGCGTGTGGAGGCCATCCCCTTCCGTATCCCTTTGAAGAAGGCGTCCCGCTGGGGAGCCCATGGAAAGCGAGATGCCCAGGATCACGTGCTGATCCGGATCTACGCCGGTGGTGTGATTGGAACGGCCGAGGCCCCGGCTCGCCCGACCATCTACGGAGAGACGCAGCGCTCGATCGTGCATATCGTCCGTGATGTACTGGGCCCCATGCTGGTAGGCCGCGATGCAATCGATCGCGAAGGCTACCAGGCGGTTATGGCGGCAATCCCATGGAATCCCACGGCGAAGGCGGCGCTCGACACGGCACTGCACGATGTCGCGGCTCAGGCGTTGGGCGTCAGCCTCGCGCGCCTGCTCGGCGGCAGCGTCAAGCCAGTAGATGTCAGCTGGATGCTTAGCCTGAACTTCGCGAATGATGACGAGTTCGTGCAGGAAGCCCTCAAAGTGCGCGACCAATATGGAATCCAGGCGTTCAAGGTCAAGGCTGGTGCGGATCCTTGCGGCGACATCGAGCGGCTGCGCATGCTGCGCGAGGCACTCGGCAACCAGGCTTTGCTGTTCATCGACGCAAACCAGATGTACACCCCCGAAGTGGCTATCCGTACTATCAATGCGATGGCGGAATACGGCCTGGCCATGGCCGAAGAGCCGGTAGCGGTCAATTTGGGGGCTTATCGCAAGAAGGTCGCGAATGCCACGAGCGTCCCGATCCTGGCCGACGACAGTGTATTTTCGCTCACCGACGTCCGGCGTGAATTGCAGGACGGAGCTATCGGCGTGATGGGTATCAAGATTGCCCGTACCGGCATGTATGAATCGATGCGCATCGTCCACATGGCCGAGGGGTACGGGCTGCCATGCTGGATCGGCTCGCAAGGTGTGTCCGGCATAGGCGCGGTCGCCAGCGGGCACTTTGCCGCTGCCTTCCGCAGCGTTGCATATCCCGCAGATCTTTCTACGCCGCTGAAGCAGGAAGACGATCTGCTGGCTTGCCCGATAGACATACGCGAAGGCAAGTTGCACGTTCAGGACGTTCCCGGCATTGGTGCCGAGGTCGACCCGGACAAGTTGGCGCGCTACCGGCTGGATTGGTAAGCCGCAACGCATACGTGAACAGGTATTTCGATTTCCGCAACAAGGACTCACATTATCATGACAGCTCTTCAAAGACGTTCGTCGCGGCAGCGTGGTGTGCGCTGCGTCATTCTTCGTGGCGGCACGAGCAGGGGGATTTACTTCCACGAGCGCGATCTGCCTTCCGATCCCAAAGAGCGCGACAAAGTGCTGCTCGCGGCCATGGGCAGCCCCGATCCGCGCCAGATCGACGGCCTGGGCGGCGCCGATAATCTCACCAGCAAAATCG
Organism: Candidimonas nitroreducens; assembly: GCF_002209565.1. Classification (GTDB taxonomy): domain Bacteria; phylum Pseudomonadota; class Gammaproteobacteria; order Burkholderiales; family Burkholderiaceae_B; genus Candidimonas; species Candidimonas nitroreducens. Next base: position 56,460 of record NZ_NJIH01000006.1, on the reverse strand, counting down.
TCATCATCGACAAAAGCTCGCGTCCGGGCGCCGATGTCGACTACACCTTTGGCCAGGTGGGTATTGACCTTCCCTATGTGTCCTACTCTGCGAATTGCGGGAACCTGTCCGCGGGTGTCGGTGTCTTCGCCATCGAAGAAGGCTTGGTGGAGCCGGTGCATCCCGTGACCCGCGTCCGCATTTTCAATACCAATACGCAGCAGCTGCTGGTGTCTTATGTGCCGGTGGACGCCGACGGCGCACCGGCGGTGGACGGAGATTGCGCCATTGCGGGGGTGCCGGGAACCTCCGGAGAAATCCGGATGGATTTCGCAGCGACCAAGGGGGCCAGTACCGGCAAGCTGCTGCCCAGCGGCAATGTCGTCGACGAGCTGTATATCCCGGAATTCGGCAAGAAGATTCCTGTTTCCATCGTGGACATGGCCAAGGCTACGGTGTTTTTCCATGCCCGCGATGCAGGTATCCGCGGTACGGAAAGCCCCGACGAATTTACGCCTGAAATCCTCAACCGCTTCTGGGCCATACGCAATGCCGCCGCCGCTCATGTCGGCTTGGCGCCCGAGTCGCGGTTGCCGCACCCGGTGTCGGTTCTGGAGCCCACGGACTACATCGATTTCATGACCAAGAAGACCGTGTCCGCCGCAGACGTCAGCTTCGTCGCCCGGCGGGTCGGTGGGCCGCCGCCGCGCTTGCACAAGGCCTTCGCGGCGACGGGCGCGGTATGCACCGCCATGGCTGCAAATATGCCGGGCACGATCGTACATGCGGTGGCACGTCCGTCCACTGATGGCTATGTGCGGATCGGCCATCCGACCGGGGTGTTCCCGGTGCGCATCGGGCTGGCGCCAAATGGCGACATAGAAGAAGTTTCTTATGTCCGTACGGCTCGCCGGATCATGGAAGGCACGGTCTATGTCCGGGATTCTGTGATCGGGGCTTGATCGGGCGTGCGCCCGCCAGCGGCGGATGGCGGGCGTTTCAGGCCCGCGGCAGCGGGCCATAGCGCCTCGCCGGGCAAGGGGAGGCGGCTGCGTCGCTGCCTGCATTGACCGGCAGGAAGGCGTGCGATGGCCAGGCGCATCAGCCTGGCGCCGGGTGCCCCTTGATCGGCAGCATGGTTCCGGCTTTGTGCCGCGCTGCGGCCTCGGCTACATGGTGTGCGGCGTAAAGATCCAGTATTCCCATCCCTTGCGACTCGAAGAGACTGATGTCGTCCGCAGAGGTGCGGCCCGGGTGCCGTCCGATCAGCACCTGGCCCAATTCGGGGATTTGATGCCAGTGCCGCAAGCCGGCCTCGATAGCCGGCAGCAGGTCTCCGCATTCGTTGCGCGCGACATCGACCGAATCGACCACCAGAACGTTTGCCCGTCGCACAGCCTGCAAATCGATTTCTCTTCGGTTGAGCGCATTGGATCCTACGGCGTTTATGTGCTGTCCTTTTTTCAGGAGCGCTCCGTCGAATAGGGGGGTGTCTGCCCGCGTGACGATGTTGACGATGTCGGCGCCGTCGAGAGCCTCTTGCGCGCTCTTCGCGATGGACACGCTCAGCGCCAACGTTTCGTGAATCTGGTCAGCGAATCTCTGCAGCCGCCCCGGATCTCTTCCGTGGATCCGAACCGATCGGATCGGGCGCACCGCGCACACCGCCCGCAGTTGTGTCAGGCCGTGGCGCCCGCTGCCAAAGCAGGCGACAACACTTGCGTCAGGCCGTGCGAGTGCTTGTGTCGCGACCGCTGTGGCCGCCCCCGTGCGGCGAATGCCCAGCTCGTCGGATTCGACGAGCGCCAAAGGCATGCCCGTCGACAATTGGATCAATTGCGTATGGAAAACCCGCCGTTCCCGGCCGGGAAAATAGGCCTTGAAGCCGATGGCGTCGAGCGTCGTGGATGCCGCCTGAAGGATATGCAGGCTACCGTGCTCAGTCTTGGTGCGCACCCTCGGGACATCGAAGGCCAGGCCTGCAGCGTGATCGCGGAAGGCTTGATTCGCGCAGTCTATCGCCGCTTCGAGCGGTAGCAATGCCGCAACATCTTGTTCGGTTAAGAATCGCATATATCGCTTTTTTCCATGTCGTTCGATGTGAAGACGAGACTGCCAGAATCCGGTGGGCGGGTGAAGACAGCAAGATGCAAAGTGACCGGGTTTCCCAAATGGTGGACTATTTCGGCTGGCTTATCGCCGGGTACGCCGTAAAATCGTAGTCAGGTAATCGGTATGAGTTTGTCCCCAATTTAATACGAGCCCATCATGCACGCTGTGCCGACTTCCAACCCTATAGCAGATCGTATTTTGCAAACGGCTCCCAGTGAGCCTGATGCGCTGGTCGCTCCCGGGACTCAATTGATCCGCCGGGTCGCGCAGCTTCTGCGCTTGTTGACGGCAAACAATCGAACCGGGCTGCGTCTCGTCGATATCAGTTGCGCATCGGGTATCGAGCGATCCACCGTGCATCGCATACTGCAGGCGCTTATTGCCGAGCGCCTGGTGTCTCAGCAGCAGAGCACCAAGCGTTACTTCCTCGGGCTGGGCGCATACGAGATGGGCGTCGCGGTTGCACCGCCCGTCAAGCTTCGGGATATCTGCCAGCCCTACATGAATGCATTGGCGGAACAGACCGGCGATACGATTTTCCTGACGGTGCGCTCGGGCTTCGACGGGGTGTGCGTCGACCGAAAAGAGGGGACGCATCCAGTCAAGGTCTTTGTCCTCGAGCCCGGCCGGCGCCGGCCCTTGGGCGTAGGGGCCAGCAATATTGCCATACTGGCAGCCTTGAGCCCCGATGAATGCACCAGAATCAGGAACGCGAATCGACCGCGTATCAAAGAGCGCTATCCGAACTACACCGAGCAAGAGCTGACACAACGCATATACAGCAGCCAGGCTCTCGGATATACCGTAACGGACGTGATCGAGGCGCCGGGGGTGCGCTCCGTGGGCATGTGTATTCGCAACACGGCTCGGGAGCCAATTGCGGCAATCAGCGTTTCCACTATCGAGTCGCGCCTCGACGTCGTGCGAGTCAGCGAGGTGGTGACCTTCCTTCAGTACGCGATCAAATCCGTGGAAAGCGAGCTGAAGCGCAACGAGTACTTATTTGCTCCGGAGGCCGATGCTTGAGTGCCCGGTTGCCCGCTTTGATTTCACGGCCTCGGGCATGCCGTCCGGCCCTGGCTTTCCGGCCAAGCACCTATGCACTCGACACAGTCTTCATGGCAGCTGCGCCGAAGTGGACTAACTACTAACTAATTAGTCCACCGTGTTGCTTTGTTCGAGGTCACTGTGCCGTGATCCCGACCTTGGTAACGATATTTCCTACAGCCGCGTAATCTTGCTCGAGTTTTGCCTTGAATTTCTGGCTGTCGAGGAAGTCGGCCGAGAAATCCAGCATAGCGAGTTTGTCTTTGAAGGATTGCTCTTTCATTATTTCCTTCACGGTGTCCTGAATTTTCTTGGTGACTGCCGGGGGCGTTCCTTTGGCAACAAAAACACCTTGGAAGGTTGCATATTCGGGCCAGCCTTTTAGAGTTTCGCCCACGGAAGGTATATCTTTCATCAATGGGAATCTGTGGGCGGTGGTGACTGCGAGAATACGTGCCTTGCCCGCCTTGACCAGGGCCGTCACGCTTTGAGGCACGGCATACAACAAGCCGAGTTGGCCGCCGGCGAGATCAACCGCCGCCTGCGAGGTTCCTTTGTAGGGAACTTGCACCATTTTCACTCCGGCATTCATATCGAACTGTTCACCGGCCATCCGGTGCAGGGACGATGAGCCCGGTGTGCCGAAGTTGAGCTTGCCGGGGTGCGCCTTGGCGTACGCGATAAGCTGCGGTATGTCGTGAATCGGGGAGGCGGCCGGCACGGCCAGCACGAGAGGGCTCAGGCCGACCATCGCAACGGGTATCAGATCCTTGCGGGCATTGGTCTTCGCCTTCTTGTGGATATGAGGAAAGATTGAGTAAATGGCATTCGGCCCGTAAAGCATGGTGTAGCCGTCCGGGTCGCTCTTCACGAGATAGTCGACTGCGATGGCTCCATCTGCACCGGGCCGATTGTCTACTATCACGGGCTGCTTCCAGCGCTTGGCCAATTCTGCGGAAAGCGCGCGGGCGAGTACGTCGGCAGCCCCTCCCGCGGTATAGGGAACCAGCATATGGATGGCGTGGTCGGGGTAGGCCTGCGTGTCTTGTGCAAAAGCTTGGCCAGAGCAAGTCAGGGCGCCTGTGGCCAGCAGCGCTAGCATCCTCGAGTTGAAACGTTGCTTGATGAACACTTTTGTCTCCTTGAAAGAAAGATGGCACAGTCGTCGTGGATGGTGTGGCGGAGAACCGCCCGCCTTTGCCGCGGCTCGCAACGGGGCCGCCGCACTCCCTCGACCGAAGGTGAATATGATTGTTCACCAAAGCAGCAGGCTGCACGGCATATCGCATGGCCCGAAACGTCCATGATTTGGGAAACCCTCTTGGGTTCCAGCCTCGCGGTGTTTCAGGATTGCAGTAGGCGCACTTTCGATATTTCTTCCAGCTCTTGGTGTGTCAGGCCTGCGACGCGGTCGATGACCACAAGGCCGTCCGGCGTAACGGCCAGGGTCGCCAGATCGGTATAGATTCGATCGACGACGCCAGCGCCGGTCAAGGGGTAGCTGCATTGTTCGACCAGCTTCGATTCGCCCTTGCGCGTGGTGTGTTCCATCATCACGAAGACCTGCTTGGCGCCTCGTGCCAGATCCATGGCCCCGCCTACCGCGGGAATCGCATCGCGATCCCGCGTGCGCCAGTTGGCGAGGTCTCCGCGGACGGACACCTGGAACGCACCGAGCACGCAGATATCGATATGGCCTCCGCGGATCATGGCGAAGGAATCTGCATGGTGCACGATAGACCCCCCCCGAACCAGCGTGACGAACTGCTTGCCTGCGTTGACCAGCTCCGTATCGACGTCATCGTCTTCGGCCAGGGGGCCCATGCCCACCACGCCGTTCTCGCTTTGCAGGATGATTTCCTTGTCCGGCGGCAATAGATTCGAGATTTCCATGGGCCGCCCGATGCCGAGGTTTACGCAGGCGCCGTCAGGAATGTCGCGGATCACGCGGCGCGCGACTTCACGCACGCTGCGTGGTGTATAGCTTTTGCTCATGGATGGTTCCCCGTTGCCAGGACAATGCGCTGAACATATATGCCCGGCGTGATGATGTGTTCGGGATCCAGTTCTCCGAGGCCTACGACGTGGGAGACCTGCGCGATCGTGCAGCGGGCGGCCGTAGCCATTACCGGCCCGAAATTGCGGCCCGAACGGCGATAAGTGAGATTGCCCCATCGATCACCCGAGTGCCCTTTTATCAAGGCGAAGTCGGCTTGCAGGGGATGCTCCAGGACGTGCTCCACCCCCGCGATGACGCGGGTTTCCTTGCCTTGTGCAAGCTCGGTTCCGGCCGCCGTGGGGGTGAAGAACCCGCCTATGCCGGCGCCGCCCGCGCGTATGCGTTCGGCCAGAGTGCCTTGCGGAACCAGTTCGAGTTCCAGTTTTCCTTGGCGGTACAGGTCGTCGAAGGCATTGGAACCGGGTTGGCGCGGAAAGGAACAGATAAATTTTCGGACTTGGCCGGCGGAGACCAGCTTGCTCAGGCCAGATCCCAGGCTGCCGGCATTGTTGCTGATGATGGTCAGATCCTTCGTGCCCCGGCATACGAGCGCGTCGACTAACTGGAACGGAAGTCCAGCCCCGCCGAATCCGCTCACCATTATTGTTGCACCGTCATGAATATCCGCGACGGCGTCATCGAGGCTGTCCACGATTTTGTTAATCATTGTTTGCCTTCCTGGCATTTGTGTTTGCTGTTTCGAAGACCCGGATGAAGGGTGTGGGCGTTTACGGATTCCCGAATTAACCTCGCGCTGCCATGACGGAAGATCCGTCGGCGCCCCGACCGCAACCTTGGCATACAACTGCGCCGGGAATCCGGGGGCTTTGCGCAGTGGGTGTTCATGGGCTTTCGCGATGTGGGCTTGGCCAAGTGGTGCGCATGCTGCCGCAAGCGCTCATACGCTGTCTTTATAAAATAGAATTAATTTCTATTTTTATTAGAATAAAATTCTATTATTTAGTCAATAGCCTGGCGATAGAAAAAAACATGCCTACGAAACTTCCCCAGAGCGCGGCCGAAAGGCCGGAAGGCGTCGCCGCGGTGAATCGCGCATTGGCGGTTCTGCGGGCGTTCAATTCGGCGCCCGAAGGCATGACGCTGAAGCTGCTGGCCAGCGCGACGGGCTTGTACGAAAGCACTATCCTGCGCCTATTGGATTCGCTCATGCTTGCGGGCTATGTCAAGAGATTGGCGGATGGGCGCTATGTGGTGGGCCCGAGCGTCGTGCCGCTGGCAGAAATGTATCGGCAATCGTTCAAGCTGTCCGACTACGTACTGCCGCGTTTACGGGAACTGACTGCCCAGACCCACGAGTGCTCCGGCCTTTATGTGCGCGAAGGCGATCGGCGCATCTGCCTTCACCACGTACAGCCGCAGCGCACCGTGCGCACTCATGTTCGTGAAGGAGAGCTGTTTCCTTTGGATCGCGGCGCGGCCGGGCGGGTGATCCTGGCATTCGACGAGCGGCTGCCCGGCGAGCCGTACGATGCGATACGAAAGCAGGGGTACTGGATAACGATGCAGGAGCGTGATCCGGAAAGTGCCGCCATCGCCTGTCCAGTGTTTGGGCAGCAGGGCAGTTTGCTGGGAGTGATATCCCTGGTCATTCCTCTGTATCGCTACTCCGACGACGTGGTCAGGCGGGTGCTGCCCGCAGTCCAGAGCCAAGCCAGGCTGTTGAGCATGGATCTTGGCGGCCCCGATTGATGCTCGGAACCACACTGCTCTGCTCCGGGCGGGGCGGCCCGCAAGCCGAGCGCAACGGTACGTAGATTATTCAGGGCCTTATTCAAGGCCCGACGCAAAAAATCCCATAACGTGAACTTGTAGGGCCGCCGGAACCTGTGTGTATCCGGTTTTGATACGTAAACTTTCATAATCCTCAAAGCCGAATTTACATATGGGCCTGCCCAGCGGCTTTGCTTGGGGCGTGCTGTCCATCAGCCGGCGCTTGTGCCGGCGTACAGGCCTTGCTGAAGGGTTCGGGCGCAGGGATTATTACCGGTTCGCAGGGGCGGTTTATCGAATCAGCAGGGCGGTTTCCGTAGGGCGGTTTGGCCGGGAACGATATTGCAAGGCGCTTTTTTGCAAAGCGAAAACGCCGTGAAAAAGGGGAACCGGCTGAGGCCGGAAACTCGCTGGCCGGCGCGTCGTTATCTGATGGTTGCTCATGATAGATCTGACTCGGGAGCTCGCTCGACTGATTGTCTGCACGACACCCTCGGCCTTTTCGCCGGAGGTGCGGGATCGTTCTTCCCGCATTCTTGCGGACAGTATCGGCGTGATGGTCGGCGGTGCGCGCAGCGAAGTGTTTTCGCCCATGCAAAAGTATCTGGCCGGAACCCATGGATCCGTAAAGGTGTTGGGGACAGATTGGCAAACGACGCCAGCCATGGCGGCATTGGTGCAGGGTACCTTCGGTGCGGCTCTGGATTTCGATGACGTTTTTTCGGTGATGCCCGCGCATCCCAGCGTGCTGATCCTGGCGGTGGGGCTAGTCTGTGCCGCGGCTCGGCCGGTAACGTGGGGCGAGCTGCAGGAAGCTCACGTGCTGGGTCTGGAAACAGGCGCCACGATGGGGCGGCTGATGACGCTGGCGCATTACAACCAGGGGTTTCACGCCACGGGCACCCTGGGCGTGTTTGCAGCGGTGGCTGCCATGGGCCGGCTATGCGGATGTGATCGCGGCGAACTGCAGCGAGCCTTGGGCATTGCCGCCTCGATGAGCGCGGCTTTGTGCCGCAACTTTGGCACCATGTGCAAGCCTTTGCATAGTGGTTTGGCGGCACGGACGGCGGTGGATGCCGTGCAGTTGGCGCGCTGTGGATTGACTGCTGCGCCCGACGCGCTGGAAGGCCCGGCCGGATTCATAGAGGCTTATGGGGCTGGGCCGCCAGGCGCCATAGATTTGTCGGACTGGGGTCGGCAATGGGCCATCGCTCACCCGGGCCCCAGCCTGAGAAAATTCGCTTGCTACAACGCCAATCAGCGTGGCATGCAAGGCGTGCTTGATCTACGCACGCGGCTCGACCTGAATGCATCCACACTGAAACGCCTGATTTGCCGCATGCCGCCGGGAGGGATGCAAGGGGCCATCTATCCGCGCCCCGCGACGGGTTTGGAAGCAAAATTCAGTCTGCCGTATGTGCTGGCGGCGGGCATTCTCGACGGCCGCTTCGGCTTGGACACGTTTTCCGATGCCGCTGTCCGAAGAACGGCTATCCACGGGCTGCTGGATCGAATCGAGGCTTACGAAGACCCCTCTTGCCGCGGAGACGATCCGAATTTTGACCGGCAGACCCCCGGAGGGCGCGGCTTTGTAGAAGTGGAAGCATGGGCCATGAACGGCAGGCACGCAAAGGTACGTGTGCATGCGCCGCCTGGGCATCCCAAGAATCCACTGACTTGGGCCGAGCTGAAAGACAAGTTCATTGACTGTGTCACCTACGGTGGCGTGCAGGCTGAGGCGGCTGCCGCCGTCTTCGATCAGTTGGAGCGTGGCGAGCCGCCTGGGGACGTTCAGGGTTTTCTGGCGCCGTTTCACCCTGCACGTCCCGACAACGCGGGAGCGTAACGATGGAATGGAATTTTGAGCTTTTGATGCATCCTACGGGGCCGCTTGTGACCGAAGGCCCGGTGTGGACCGGGCATGAACTGCTATTCACCAACATCCGCGGTAGCCGTATCTACGTTTATCAGCCCGGGACGGGTGACATCAAGCTCTGGCGTGAGAATACGGGCAACACGAATGGAATGGCCGTCGATCATCAAGGGTGCCTGTATGGCTGCAGTTCCGGCAGGCGCGCGATCGTGCGCTTCGATCCGGATGGGGCCGATGTGGTGATCAGCGAGCGCCTGGAGGGCCTGCGCCTCAATACCCCGAACGATCTCGCCATCGACTCGCAGGGAAGAATATGGTTTACCGACCCCTGGAATCCGGCAAACCTGCCTGCCGGCGCGCGCCAGGAGCTGGATCATTGCTCTGTATTGTGCGCGACGCCGCGGCCCGATGGAAGCTATGACACCATGCGTGTGGTCAGCGATGTGACCAAGCCCAATGGCATCCTGTTGTCCGCCGACGAGAAAACGCTGTACGTGGCGGAAAGCGGCTTTGCCTTCGGCATTGCAAGAGAATTGCGCGCGTATCCCATACTCGCGGATGGCAGTCTGGGAGTGCATACGGTGTTGTTTACGTGGGGAGAAGATGCTCGCAATGTGCATCGGGGCATAGACGGCATGTGTCTCGATGAGGATGGCAACATCGTTGCATGCACGGGTTGGTCAAAAGCCGGGCCCGGCCCCTTGATTCAAATCATGACGCCTGCGGGCCGTGTGCTCGAAACGCACCCGTCGCCGGTGGACATGCCGACCAACTGCTGTTTTGGCGGGCCCGATATGAGCACGTTCTACCTGACGACGTATGACGGCCATCTGTACAAAGCCGAGACCCATCGCCGCGGCTTGCGCCTGCCGGCTTTTTCCCTTCAGCAGGGCTGACTATGCGGCTACGCAATCCGCCTGGTGCCTGTGGTTTTCTTTAGTCTGGGCCAGCCCCTCAATTGCAGTGGTGTGTCTTGGGTGGCTGGTGCGATAGCAGGAGTGCATTGATTCATGTCTACGGTTAGCAATCAACTCGCGGCCTTCATTCATGGCACGACAATAGACGGTTTGCGGCCGGATATCGTCGAGCTGGCCAAAACCCGCGTCCTTGACGCCATCGCTACCGCATTGACATCCCGCGGCTTGCCGGTACCCGCGCCCAAGCTTGCCACTGCGTTTGTGCGCGGGAACACGGGCAGTTCAACCGTGATCGGCAGCCGCTCGCGTGTTCCCGCCATCGACGCCGCACTGGTCAATGCCACGCTCATCAATGGCAGTTCGCTGGATGATTTCCTGGAAAAATCCCATCCTGCCGCCGTGGTTGTACCTGCTGCGATGGCTGTGGCCGAAGAGCAGGATGCATCCGGAGCGGATTTCCTCGTGAGCGTCGTGGCGGGGTATGAACTGGTCGGGCGCGCGTATATGGGGGCGCCGGGCATGTTGCCGAGGTTTCGGGCGACGGGCGTCGCGGGCGCAATTGGCGCCGCTGCCGCTGCGGGTAAGGCGTTCAAGCTGGGCGAAGCCGCATTGATGAGTGCGCTGGGCTATGCAGCAATGTTCGCTTCGGGGTTCGGCGAGGGTTTTCATGCCGGTACGATGGAGGTCAAATTCAACGTGGGCTGGGCCGCGCGCAGCGGTGTCAGCGCCGCGCGCCTGGCGTACTTGGGCGGCACGGCGTCGCCGTCCGTCTTCGAAGGCAAATCAGGTTTTTTCCGGGCCTTTGGCGGCAATGTCGACCATGTCGCAGCGGCGACGCAGGGTCTGGGTGAACGCTTTCTTATCAGCGACACCATCTACAAAGAATATCCAGTCTGCATTTTCGTGCAGACACTCATGTACCTGGCCGGTGACCTGGTCAAACGCCACAAGCTGGATGCGGCGCAGATTACGCGCGTGTCCGTTCTCGCGCCCAAGGATACTTTCGAGAATCCCGGCTTCCAGAATGTGGCGCCCTATGCCAATCCGCTACAGGCACATACCAGCGCGAGTTTTTGCACGGCGGCCGCGCTGCTTGGCAAGCCCGTCGCGGAGCATGCGTTCTATCACAAGACCACCGATCCCGAAGTGCTGGCGCTGGCGGCCAAGGTCGAATTGCTGCCGCCATCCGGGGACAAGGAGCGAGTGGTGGTGAGCGTCGTCTGCGGCGGGAAAACATACGAGATCGAGGCGCCGCAAATGGACATGTTGCGGCCTACGACGAACAAGGTCGTCGAGAAATTCCGCCGTCTGGCAGAACCCAGTTTAGGGCGCGCAACCGATGAGGTGTTGGATGTCGTCATGGGGCTGGATCGCATACGGCACATCGGCGAGTTGACTCACTTACTACAACTGGACAACGACTGACATCATGGCAAAATTTTCAGCCGCGTTATGTATTGCGCGCGACCCTTTTCCCGCAAGAACGGAGCTGGCCGCCGGCGCCTGCTGCGCCGAAGACGATGCGGACAATGCTCCGGCCAGGAGACGAACATGAGTCGGGCATTGCTGGAATTGCTGCAATGGGCGGGCTTGCCCGCGAACGATGCGGCCCGCACCGTCATCGAGGGCGCCGATCCCGTGTTCGGTACACGGTATCGTATTGCAGAGCTTGGGGCGGCGTCGATTGCGGCCGCGGCGATTGCCGCCGATCGGCTGTGGGCGCTGCGCACAGGTCGCCGGCAGTCGATCTCGGTACGGGCTCGCGCTGCTGCCGCTGCGTTGCGCAGCAACCATTATCTGCAGATTGACGGCAGCACGCCGCCGCGTCCGACCGACAAGGTCACGGGTTTTTATCCGGTGCGCGATGGCCGCTGGATCTACCTGCATTGCAATTTCTCCAATCTGCGCGAGCGCAGCCTTGGGGTGTTGCGCGTTGCCGCGGATCCGGACGCCATCGCGGCCGCGACCCGGCAATGGGATGGAATTGAACTGGAAGAAGCTATAGCCGCCGCGGACGGCTGCGCGGCCTTCGTACGCAGCGAGGACGAATGGACTGCTACACCACAGGCCGCCGCCGTCGCGCTTGAACCATTGTTCACGATCGAACGCATCGGCGATGCTCCCGCTGAACCGCTGCCACCGGGAGATAGGCCCTTGTCGGGGCTTCGCGCGCTGGATTTGACGCGCGTGTTGGCGGGGCCGACGTGCGCGCGCACATTGGCCGAACATGGTGCCGACGTCATGCGCGTCTCGCGTAAGGGCTTGCCTGACTCTGGCCTGTTCGACCTTGATACCGGTTTGGGCAAGCTCTCTACCTATATAGATTTGCGCGAGCCCGATGGCGTCGAGCAACTGCGGGCACTGGTGCGTGACGCTGATATTTTTTCGCAATCGTACCGTCCGGGCTCATTGGACGCGCGTGGTTTTTCTCCGCGGGATCTGGCTGAACTAAGGCCTGGTATTGTCTACGTGACGCTTAATGCCTGGGGTTACTCCGGCCCGTGGCGCCAGCGGCGTGGCTACGACACCGTGGTGCAGTCGGCCAATGGCCTGGCTTGGCGCGGCCCCGATCAGCGGCCAGCCTTTCTGCCGGTATCCGCACAGGATTACATCGCGGGCTATGTGATGGCTTATGGCGCGATGACGGCGCTGGAGCGGCGCGCGCGCGAAGGCGGCAGTTGGCTGGTGCGTGTGTCGTTGGCGGGCACCGGACATTGGCTGCGCCAGCACGGCCTGCTGGATCCGGCCGCAGTAGCGGGACTGCCCGGGAGCCTGCCGATGGAAGAGCTCGAGACTTATCTAATGGATTCGGATTCGCCGGTCGGGCGGCTGACGCATTTGGCTCCGGTGGCCCAGTTGTCCGAGACGCCCGGCCGTTGGGCGCGTCCGGCCGTCCCATTGGGCACGCATTCGCCTGTATGGCCTGAGCGGGCTTTGTGATCGATCGCGGCTCGCATGGAAAGCTGCAATAGCAGCCGTTCGATTGCATAGCGCCAATCCCCGGGTGGCATGGTCGTGGGGGAGGGCCGTGCGTAGATGGCTTAAAGCCAGGTGTAGAGAATTCCATAACATGAACTAATGGGACGGCCAGGACTCTGTGCGTACCGACTCTTGATACGTAAACTTTCTTGAATCTTGAATCTTGAATCTTGAATCTTGAATCTTGAATCTTGAATCTTGAATCTTGAATCTTGGATTTGGCTCTGCGTATAGGCGCCGCCTGGCGCGTTTTCCAGCAGCGCGATGCCCGCCGTTCGGTGTTTGTGGCGGCGGTGGGCGAGAAGCTGCGCTACTAATTCGGCGAGACTGAAAATGAAACAAACTGAGTTGCTTCACCAGAACAATGCACAGCGTCGAATTGCGATGCGCAGGCGCCGCTTGGGCGCGGTGGCAATAGCCGCGGCGCTATCGCTGATGTCGGCTGCGAGCTGGGCGGATTCGCCTGCCCAGGATTTTCCCAATCGAGCCATCAAGATCCTGGTGCCCTTCACCCCGGGTGGCGGCGTCGATACGACGGCGCGCATTGTGGCAGAGGGGATGTCGGAAGTCTTGCAGCAAAGCGTCATTGTAGAGAACAAGCCTGGCGGTTCCACGAATATCGCAGCGGAGCTGGTTGCCAAATCGCCGCCGGATGGCTACACATTATTTGCCGCCAGCCGCTCCAATGCGATTAACCCGTCTTTGTTCAAACGGCTGCCGTTCGATATCGAGAAGGATTTCGCACCTATTTCCGTGTTGGTGCAGATCCCGAACATTCTGGTGGTCAACCCGAAGGTTCCTGCCCATTCGGTGCGCGAGCTGATCGCCCTGGCGAAGAAAGAGCCGGGCAAGCTGACCTTTGCCTCCGCCGGGGTGGGAAGCAGTACACATATGGCGGGGGAGTTGTTCAAGCACATGACGGGCACAGACATATTGCATGTGCCATACAAGGGAGGGACGGCGTCCATGACCGACCTGATCTCCGGCCGAGTGACAATGTACTTCGCCACTATGCCAAGCGCCATGGGCAATATCAAATCCGGCAAGTTGCGTGCACTGGCCGTGACGAGCTTGAAGCGCTCGACGATTGCGCCCGAATATCCGACGCTGGATGAATTGGGGTTGAAGGGCTACCAAGAGGTGTCGTGGATCGGTTTGATGGCTCCGGCCGCTACTCCGAAAGCAGTCGTCGATAAGTTGAGCGCAGCTGTCGTGCAGGTGCTCCATACCCCGAAATACGAAAAATTGCTAAAGGGCCAGGGCGCCGAGATTGTCGCCAGCTCGCAGCAGCAGTTTGCCGAATTTCTGCACCAGGACATTGCCAATACACGCAATCTCATCGAAAGCGCCCACGTTAAGTTGCAATAGTTAAGTTGCAATAACGCGTTTTCAGGCTTCACTGGGCCGGCCGGCAGCCGCGCCCTACCCGAAGCGCAAGGTTCGCCCTTAGCCGGCGGCCAGCAGCCTGGTAAGCTCGGTGATATCGGCGAGGTTCTCCAGTGCGCCGACCCGGTCTGCGATTTCACGGGCACGCGGCTCGCCTACGACGCTTGCGGCGTTGGCCAGAAACTTTTTTTCCAAGGCAATGTCATCCAGCGGTCGTGCCACGTCACCGTACGGGACGTCCTGGAATTCCTGCAAGCTCTGCCCGTCCTCGAATACGACCGTGACGCGTGCGGGACGGCCTTGGGGATACTTGAGCGCGAGCTCTTCCTCGGCGCTGACAGTGGTTCGGCCCGCCAGTGTGGCGACGTCGTCCTGCGCCCAGCGGTCGTGCTCGAATTGGGCGGCCGTGAGCTTGCCGTCCAGCAAAGTCATCGCAACTGTCACGGGCAGGCTGTGGTCGGCAGTTTCCCGGTTCTTGGGATGGAACTTGTTCGCGTCGGCGGTGCGCTTGGCCGTAATCGGCGGCACTGCGATCCGGACGGCGGATATTCGGCGGCCTTGTATCTGTTCGTGCAAGCGCAACGCCACTTCATTGGGTGTTTGCAATTCGAACTGGACGGGGAACTGCTTGAAGCTTACCCGCTCGATAAGCGGTGTCGCGTTCGGCTGCAAGGCCTCTGCGTCGAAGCTGGCCTTGGCCGGGCCTTCGGTCGTCAGCCAGTCCAGAAAATGGACGGGGCCTGAGAACCCCTGTTCCGCCAGGCGCACGCCCAGGACACTTTGCATGGCTGACCACGGGTAGCCTATTGCTTTGGCCATGCTGATGCCGCCTTTCGAGAGGGCGTGCAGCGTGAATTGCTTGCATCCGGACAGCGCCACCGCCTGCTCGACGACATCGGTGCGCAGCCTCCAGGCGCTGCCTATGACGATTGGGGCGACGATGCCCGCCGCAGAGACGTGGTGCATGCCCATGCCTTGCAGAGACAAGAGGTGCGTCAGGCGCATCTGGGCTTCGTAGCCGGCTACTACTGCTTCGATGAGAGCCCGGCCGCTGCCTTTGGCGGATTCCACAGCTGCCAACGCAACCGTTATATTTTCCGCGGGGTGACATACGTCCTTGGCCCAGTAGACGTCCATCATGTCCAGGTATCTGAGCATGATGCCGTTCAAAAGAATGGCTCGCTCCAGGGTCGATGGCTGCGCTTCGCCGATTACGGTGGCTTGCCCGGCCCCTCCTACGGGAATGCCCATTGCAAGCCGTGCCGGCGGGCAGCCGGTGCCTGCGATGGCGCAGCCCAGCCCGTCCAGTACCGCCCGTTTCGCAGCGCCTACAGTAGAAGAGGAGAGATTGTCGAACCGTAAATCCTCGGCCAGGCCGGCCAATCTCGCAATAAGCGTACCGCTCATGATGTTCTCCGCGTGTTGCTGGCTGTGCGCATGCTCATGCCCCCTCTTGGAGGCTCAATAGAAACTGGGGCGGTAGCACGACGGCGATGCCGCTTCCCTTGACATGGTCGGGATCGGGGCTTGCCACTTGCAAGTCGAGCCCTTCCGCCTCGACTCTGTATAGCGTGGTTCCTCCCAGAAATACGGAGTCGGTGATGCGGCCCTTCAGGGCGTTGGGGGATTCGCTGCCTTCGGGCTCGATGCGGATCTTTTCCGGGCGTATGCCGACCAGCGGTGCCTGGTTCTTGCGGCCCCGAATTTGCAGGATGGTGCCCGAAGGAATGCGGATCGTCCGGTCATCGACGAAGCTGCAATCGATAAAATTCGCCGCGCCGAGAAAGTTCATTGCGAAGCGGGTCTCGGGCTCATCGTAGACCGATCGCGGTGTGCCGGTCTGTAAAAGCTTGCCGCCGTGCATCAGGCAAATTCTGTCGGCCAGCACCATGGCTTCGCTTTGGTCGTGCGTCACGAAAATGGCGGTGAGGCCGAGCCTGTTGATCAATTGCCGCAATTCGAAGCGCATCTCTTCCCGCAGCTTGAGGTCGAGATTGCTGAGGGGCTCGTCGAACAGTATGACGTCATTTTCAACCACCAGGCTTCGTGCGACTGCGACGCGTTGTTGCTGGCCCCCGCTGAGGGTGGAGGGAAATCGATCCGACAGGCCGGACAAGCCTACCGTGGATAATATTTTCTGAACTTTCGCTTCGGCTTCGGATTTCCGGATTTTTTTCAGATGCAGCCCATACGCGACGTTTTGCGCAACTGTCATGTGCGGCCAGAGCGCATAGGACTGGAATACCAGGCCGATTTTCCTCTGTTCAGGCGGCTCATTGATGAATTCGCTCGACGAAAATACCTTTTTCGGGCCGATGCTTATTTCCCCGCCGGTCGGCTGTTCCAGGCCGGCGATGCAGCGCAAGAGCGTGGTCTTTCCGCAGCCGCTCGGGCCCAGCAGCGCGATGATTTCTCCGCGGTCGATGGCTATATCTACTCCCCGGACAATTTGCGTGGCCCCGAAACTCTTCGTTATATTGTCCAGGCGCACTTGAGGAACATTTACCATGTGGCCTTCCCAGATAATCTATATGACACCCATACAAGTATTGCAGTCATGCAGCCTTGTATTACGGAAAATGCAAAAGCCTGCATTGCTCCGTACATATCGAGCGCATTCCAGGTGAGTACCGATAGGGTGATTGATTTCGATGAATACAAGAGAATCGTCGCGCTCAGTTCGTTCAGCACAAAAATCGCTACCAGCACCCACGAAGACAGCAGCGTGCGCATGGTAAGCGGCATGGTGATTTGCCTGAGCCGGCGAAAAATTCCCGCGCCCAGTACTCGTGCCGCTTCGTCCATTTCCCCCGAGACTTGCAGCAGGCTGGCATTGATGGCGCGGACTGCATGCACGATGAAGCGGGCCATGTACGCAATAAGCAGGATCCATATCGATCCCCACAGCCCGAAAGGAGCGATTACATATGCCCACACCATGCCGACACCCAGAACCATGCCGGGAATGGCGATGGGAAGGGCGCTGAGATAATCAAGCAGGCCTCTACCCGGTACGCTGGTGCGCCGAATGATGTAGCTCACCAGAAAGCCCAGCAGGGTGATAAGGGTTGCGGAAACCACGGCCAGGAAAAGACTGTGGATGATGGCGGAATAATTCTCGCCTTGCAGTGCCGCTTGGTAGTTGTGCAGGGTGAGCTTGTTGAAGTCTATATGCTGCCCGATGTATGGCATAAAAGAACCAAATATCAGGGCGGCGATCGGCAGTATCGTGGTGATGGCCAGATAGAATGCCAAGAGCCCGGTTATTGCGCTGCGCCATTTTCCTAGCGGCAATCTGGGAATCAGCTTGGGTTTTCCTGTAATTGTCACGAACCGCCCCGACATCCGCGTCATGTAGCGATATACGAAAATCCCGCTGATCGTAACCAGCAGCAGCAGCGTCCCGGCTGCCGCGGCCAGGTTCGGATTGCTTGGCTCATAAGTAAGCCAGAAGTAAATTTCGCCGGGTATGGTGCTGATCTTGCTTTGCCTGCCCAGTAATGTCGGAACGGCGAAGTTTTCGGCAGCAAGCGTCCCGACGATCAATACCACCGAAAAAATCGCGGGCCGCAGCATGGGGATGGTGACTGTGCGCATGAGATGCCACCGCGAACTGCCCAGTACTCGTGCCGCTTCTTCGAGTTCGGCACTGATCGATCGCATCGGCGCGGCGAGCACCAGCATTGCGTAGGGGGCATAGTGCACGCAGAGAACAAAGACTATGCCGCTGAAACTGTATACGCTTACCGCGGAGCCGTCTCCTCCTAGTGTCTTCCAGATGAGGTTCAGGAAGCCGACCCGCGGAGCGCCTAGCGCCGTGAAGGCGAGCGCCAGCATCAGCGGAGAGAAATAAATGGGCAGAGTCAATAGTTTTTCCCACAGCCCTGGCCGTGGAATGTCGAGGCGGGTAATGATCCAAGCAAGCAAAACGCCGAGTATGGCACTGCCGATGCCGACCGAAATGCCGATTGCCAAAGTCGTGAGAAATGGCTGGGCAAAGTGCAATGAGCCGTATATTTCGACGAGATTTGCCCAGGTATAGCCGGCATTGGGCGTTCGGGGCGGAGAGTCCCGAAGCGCCCCATATAAAAGATAGCCGAGAGGTAAAAGAACCAGCGCACCGACAATGACAAGCAGGACGGCGCAGAGGGCGGATTCAGCCCGACTGTAGCTGCGTCCGCGATTTTTCAGCCAGTGCCGGCGCTTACCCACGGCTATCCCCGTCATCGCCTATTTTCCGAAAATCGACGTAAAGGTCTGTGTATCCGCTTTTAAGTCTGTGGCTATTTTTTGCCAGTCGGCGCGGTAATGGGTTTTCGGCAATTTGTACCAGGCTTTTTTTGCATAAGGCCGGTTGTCGGTGGCGTGGCTGCTGGCCGGCGCCAGCCCAGAGCTGTTGACCCACGAGTTCTGCCCATCCGTCGAAAGTGACCACGCCATGAAGAGTTTTGCGGCGTTCGGATGAGGGGCTTTGGCGGAGATGCCTATGAAGTAGGGCACGGCAAGGCCAGGCTCGGGGAATTTCCATTGAAGCGGAGCGCCTTTCAGCCATTGCGTCGCGCCCGCGGTATCGGCCGTAATGCCGGCCGCATATGCGAAATCACCGGCTACCAGCCTTCCGATCAGCGGATTCACCCCGCTGAAAATGGTTGGCTTGAGAGTGGCCAGCTTCTTCCAGTAATCGACTCCGTATTTCTGTTTGTTGTAGTAGTAGAAAATCTGTGTGGTTCCGCCCGCTCGTATATCGACCAGCCCGGTATTATTCTGGAATGGCCCGTTAGGCACGTCTGCCCAGGTTTTTACCCCTTCCAGCCATTTCTTTTGTTCTGGCTTGATGTCTTCGGTGTTCCATATTATTCCGATATGCGCCAAGCCGATTGCGTACCAATAACCTTCGTCTTTCCAGAGATCGTCTATCAGCGATGCAGTGGGGGGAGTCCAGTTCAGAAGCAAGCCTTCTTTGGCCAGCCGCGAGCCATATACCGGGCTGGAGTTCATCCAGATGTCCGTGGGGCTGTTGCCGGCGCGCATCTCGTTGGTAAATCGCTGGGACAGCACGCCGCCGGAAGCGTTGAATACTTTCAGCTTGATGCATGGGAAGAGCTTCTCGAAGTGTCCGATAATGCCTTCCTGCTCGCCGCGCAATATCAGCGAATACATCATTGCCGACCCTTCACTGCAGGCGGCATCGACCGTTTCTTTGCTGATTCCGGGTATTAGTTTTTGCGCGTTTTTCCATGCTGTCGCGGCATCGGCTGACGCCGCGGACGCTGGCTGTTGCATTGCAAATAGTGCCGATGCAATGGCAACCCCTTTCAGAAAATGCAGTGCACGTGGTATTCGCGTGTTATTGCACCGTTTCATTTTTGTCTCCTTTGCTTCCGGATGAAGCGCAATAGCCCAACCTTCGATATTTCCACGTCGGCTGGACATGAAATAGAGTAAAAAAATGGGGCTTGCTGGCATCGGTGGACGGCGTGCCTATTATGATGGGCCGCAGATGTAGGCTGATCGCACCTCTAGGCCCATTATGTGAACCTTAATACCAGTTGCTGTTCATGATAGCAGCAGATATTGGCTGCTTATTGCAGTGCTTGCAGTGAAATAGTCCAATACGTGGAATTTTGCGTTTAGGGGTGGCCGAGCCCTTGGCCGCATCGGAGAATTCGCCTGGTGGCCATTGCGGCCAGGCTGTGCCTTCCGTTTAAAAAGCCGCGTGTAACGGTCGGCGGTTCATTTTCCCCGCGCACAGGAATGCGGGGTGAAGAGACGCACGTAAAGGACTATTGCATGCGCGAATGCCTTACGCGAACGCCCTAGCTTGCTCCGCCAGTTCGCATCTTCCCCAAAATGTTCTTCCACTGCTCGGCGTTCAGATCCGGTTTTCCGGAATCCACGCTTCCTGCCTCTACGGGTACGCCGCCTCGCGACGCCATGAGTCGTTGCGCCACAGGGTCGGCCAATACGCGTTGTGTGGCGTCGACCATTTTGGCAGCGATGTCTTTGGGCAGCTTGGACGGTGCGATCAGGCTATAGCGGTTGGTGACCGTGTACCCGGGTAAGCCTGCTTCGGCGAAGGTAGGCACAAGCGGCAGGCCGGCCAGCCGCTTGTGCCCCGACACGGCGAGTACTTTGATGCGCCCGCTCGATGCCTGGGAAAGTATGGTGGGGGCGCCGGTGATGAGCATTTGCACCTCGCCGGCCATTACTGCCCGCATTGCGTCCCCGCCCCCCTTGTATGGCACGTGGGCAATGTCGATGCCGGCGACTTCGTTGAAAATGGCCGCCTGCAGGTGCGTGGTGCTGGCCGCTCCGCCCGACCCGTAGTTGAATTTGCCCGGATTGGCCTTGACCATGGCGATGAAGTCTTTCAGCGTCGCTACATTGAGCGAGGCCGACACCACCAGGGCCACCGGTGTCTCGAACACCGGCGCCACCGCTATGAAATCCCTGTCGGGGTTGAACGGCAGGTGGGCCGAAGTCGCCGGCATGGTCAGGAACAGCGCCGTGTTGTCGATGACATAGGTATAGCCGTTGGCGGGTGCCTGGGCCAGTGCGGAAAAGCCGATGACGCCAGCCGCGCCGGGCCTGTTCTCGACGACGAAGCTGGCGTCGAGCAGCTTTGAATATTGCTCGGCCATGGTTCGCGCGACGAAGTCGACCGTGCCGCCTGGCGACCAGGCCACGATGATGCGCACCGGCCGCTCGGGGTAGCCGGAGGCACGCGCAAGGGGAGAGATGCCGCCGGCGAGGGCGAGGGTGGAGGCGGCGTGCAGGAAGCGTCGGCGGCCGGCGCTTGTACGCGGGGGGAGGGATGGTGCAGTCATGATGTCTCCTTGGCTCCGGACATGGGGTAGCGGGTTGGTTGGAAAAATCGGAGTGGGCTGCATGGCGGTTCCGGCCGCCTTTCGTGGGCGTGGGCATGAGCCGGGCCGGGCTTGGCGGGCCGCGAGGCCCGGCCCGCATTCAAGTCGGGGCGTATGAAAGGCGCGCAGCACATGTCATTCGCGGCAACCGATGCCGTCGTGCTGAGCGACGAAATGCAGGACGAGATCCGCACAGGCTGCGGCCTGAGTAACGTGCAGGTTGTGGTGCCGGGACGGCAGTTTGACCACAGCAAGATCGCGTACGTGCTCACGGAACAGCGCCTCCTGCTCGCGCGTGACGATAGGGCCGTCGGACGGCATCAGCACCAGCACCGGACACTCCAGCCGCGGCAGCGCCGGCAGTGCGGTGATCCGTTTGGCGATATGGTGCATGGCGATCAGGACTTCTACGTCGGACTGCCCTTGCTGCTCGGCGAACCACTGAGCCAGGCCGGGATCGGTGTCTGCGGCGAAGCGGTCTCCCTGGTTCTTGGCTTTCGCATAGCCGAGCGAACCCATGGCGCGCAGCGCCTCTTCCCAACTGGGGTAGCCGAAGCAAGAGCGGTTCTGGAAATCCTGATCCAGGAATATGGGGGTCGAGACGAGGTTGAGCGTGCGTACGCGCCGCGGCCGTTCGGCCGCGTACAGCATGCCCAGGATGCCGCCCAGCGATTCGCCGCAGTAGTGCGCGTCCTGCGCGCCCACGGCATCGAGTACCGCGTCGATGTCGTCTATATAGGCGTTGGCATGCAAATCATCGGCCAGGTCGAAGTTCTTGCCCGAACGCCCCAGCCCGCGCAGGTCGGCGCGCACCACTTTGTAGAATCGCGCCAGATACGGTATCCAGCGATACCAGAATTTGGTAGAGCGGCCGAAACCGTGCTGCAACAGAATGAAGGGAGCGTTCTTCCAGGGGTCGGTGAAATCATCGACTTCGTAATACAGGTCGGGTTTGCTGGGGCGTTGGATGACGGGCATGGGATCCTGCTTGAATAGAGTTGTCGATGGCGATTCGTCCAGGGGGCGCGACAGTTATTGCTTCAATGCTAGAATCCCTTGCTTATGAGTACAAGTGACAATATCCGTGCATACGATTACTAAAAGGTCATGATCGGATGACACTGCAGCAGCTCAGATGCCTGTGTGCCGTAGCGGATCACGACTTGGGCGTCTCGCGCGCGGCAGCCGCCTTGCATTTGACGCAGTCCGCGGTCAGCAAGATGATCCGGGCCCTCGAGAAAGAGCTGGATCTGGAAATCTTCATGCGCCAGGGCAATCGCCTGGTCGGCGTTACCGAGGCCGGGAGGGAGGCGATTGCGTTGGCGCGCAGGATGATGCATGACAAGGCCTCGCTGGCTGCCTTGGCCCGCGAGATGGAGACCGATCAAAGCGGTACGCTGCGGATCTGCACGACCCCCTTGCATGCCCGCTATGCGCTGCTGCCCGCGATTGAAAGGTTCGTGCGCACCTATCCTGCGGTCGATCTGGACATCCGCCATGGTCGCCCGGCCGATGTCCTTAATGCGGTTGCCACCGGCGACGCCGATTTCGGCGTTTGCACTGTGCCAGAGCGTATTCCGCCACGCGTGCTCACGTTTGACGCCTATCCAATGGATTATTGCCTGATCGTGCCTGCCGCCCATCCGCTGGCCATGCGCAAATCAGTCTCGATCGAGGAAATCGCGAAATACCCGCTGATCAGCTACAACGAAAGCTTCAATTCGGGGTTTGTCGTCAAGCGCGAGTTCCAGCGGCATGGGCTTGCGCCGCGGTTCGTCATCAAGGCGTCGGATGCCGGCGCTGTCAAGGCCTATGTCGCAGCGGGGCTCGGGATCGCGGTGGTCTTGAAGATGGCGTTCGATCCAGAGCGCGATCGCGGGGTGAAAGCAATCGATACATCGGGAATTTTTCCCGTGTCGGTTGCGAAGGTAAGCTTGCGCAGCGGCCAGCCGCTGCGGCGCTTCACCCGAGAATTCATCTCGATGTTTGCCGCGGCCGATTTGTCCGAAGTGTTGTAGCCATACCGCCTCTCTATTGCCGGGCCCCGGACTGCCGGGCGTCGTACGCCTGCTGGGCGGCTACGACGGCCTTGATATGCGTCTCGGACCATTCGATCAGCACGTTCACCGAGCCCGCCAGTGTTTCACCCAATGCAGACAGCGAGTACTCGACCGTGACGGGTACGGTGGGGAATGCCTCGCGATGCACCAGGCCGTCGCGTTCCATGCGCTTCAAGGTCTGTGACAGCACTTTTTGCGACAAGCCGTCGATTTCGCGCAGCAGGGCGTTGAAGCGCCATGGCCGCTGGCGCAGCAGGCCCATGATCAGCACGGTCCATTTATCCGCGATGCGATCCAGAACCAGGCGCGTAGGGCATTGCCGGGAATAGGGGTTCGGGGCCATGGACGGGTTCGGATTCATTGCCGGTTTCTTGAAGGTAAGCAGGTGACGTAAAAGTGCGTTCTTCACAGCAGCACACGGGTGGATTATAGTTTCTTTCGGATACCAGGTGTGTTTTTGAAATTTATGGCTTCGAAATCGCTACCTGTGCGTTCGATTTTCGAACCCGGTTTTTCAATCCGCTTTCTTTGCAAGGAGAACTCCCCATGTCCACTATCGCCCTGATCGGCGCTTCCGGCAATGCCGGCTCGCGCATACTCAAGGAATTGTCCGACCGCGGCCACCGGGTCACGGCGCTTGCCCGCCACCCGGAAAAGATCGCCCGCTTGCCGGGCGTTACGCCCAAGGCGGTCGATGCCGGCGACCAGGCCGCGCTGGCTGCCGAGCTCAAGGGCCACGATATCGTCATCAGCGCTGTGCACTTTACCGCCAGCGACCCGCAAGTGCTGATCGGCGCCGTGAAGGCGGCGGGCGCGCAGCGCTATCTGGTGGTGGGCGGCGCGGGAAGCCTGGAAGTCGCTCCGGGGGTGGCGCTGTACAGCACGCCCGATTTCCCCGATGCCTACAAGGCCGAGGCGCTGGCGGGCGGCGTCTTCCTGGATCTGCTGCGCAAAGAGCCGACGCTGGACTGGACGTTCCTGTGCCCCTCGGCCATGTTCGGGCCGGGCGAGCGCACGGGCAAGTTCCGCCTGGGCAAGGATCAGTTGCTGGTCAACGACAAGGGCAGCAGCATTTCGTTCGAAGACTATGCCGTCGCCCTGGTCGACGAGGTCGAAAAGCCCGCGCACAGCCGCCAGCGCTACACGGTCGGTTATTGACGGGCTGTTCTTCCCGGCTTATTCCGGCTTGATGCCGGCATGCTTGATTTCTGCGCCCCAGCTCTTGTATTGGGACATGACGAAGTCGTGCAGGGCCGGGCCCGCGAGCACGTCCGGCTCCATGCCGATCGCAAGCAAGCGCTTGTCGATGTCGGGGTCGGCCATGGCCAGCTTCAACTGCCTGGCCCACCAGGCCACGACATCTTGCGGCAGATGCGCCGGGCCTGAGACGCCGATCCAGCCGACCAGGTTAAGGTCGGCCAGGCCCAGCTCCTTGCCGGTGGGTACGTCGGGCAGGATGCTCGAGCGCTTGGCGGCAACCAGTGCGACCGCATTCAGCTTTTTGGCGTGGATCTGCGACAGCACGGAGCCGAGATCGGCCGCTACGAAATCGATGCGCCCGCCCAGCAGGTCGGTGATGGCCGCCGGCTGGCCTTTGTAGGGCACGGCCACCACATTGATGCCGGCCGCGCGGCTGAAGGCGGCGGCGGCCACGCGTCCGGTGCCCGAGCCATAGCCGCTGCTGAGCGCGCCCGGCTTGGCCTTGGCCGCATCGATGAGGGCTTTGGCGCTGGCATACTGCTTCGCGGCGTTGGTGACGACCGCCACGTCGAAGTGCACGACGCGCGCGACGTGGGTGAAGCCGCCCACCGTGTCATAGCGCTGGAAAGCCTTGGACAGATAGGGGCCAGAGGAATTTGTGGCGCTGGAACTGGGCATCATCGTGTAGCCGTCGGGCGCCGCGTGGGCTACGAGCCCCAGGCCGATCACGCCCAGCGCCCCGGGCTTGTTCTCGACCACGATGGTCGCCCCGGTGCGCTTGCGTATATTGTCGAGCAGCAGGCGAGATACATTGTCGATAGTGCTGCCGGCCGGAAAGCCGACGACAAACTGGATGGGCTTGGCGGGGTCGGGGTAAGCAGTGGCCGCCGCGATTGCCGGCAGGGACGCCAGCGCCAGCATGGCGCCGCCCAGGATGTTGCGCATGATGTGTTCCTCCAGTGGGGGTTAATTTCCTTGTGCCTGGCCGTGCTCGAGCTCGCTCAGCACTTCTTCCGTGTGTTCTCCCAGGGCGGGCGCGTGCCGCCTGATCGAGCCCGGCGTGGCGCTGAAGCGCACGGGGATGCCGGCCTGGATCAGCGCCCCTTCGGTGGGATGCTCGGATCTATGCCAGAACCCCGTGGCGCAAAGCTGCGGGTCGTCGAGCAGATCCGCGATGGAGTTGACGGGCGCGAAGGGGATGTCGGCCTCGGTAAGCAGGGACACCCATGCGGCCGTGCTGCGCGAGGGCAGTGTGTCCTCGACGAAACCGTACAGTTCGGGGAAGTGCCGGCTGCGGTTGTTGAGCGTGTTGTAGCGCGGATCTTCGGCCATTTCGGGCACGCCGGCCAGCTCGAAGAAGCGGCGCCATTGCGTGTCGGTATACGGCACGACGCTGAGGTAGCCGTCGAGCGTGCGGAACGGGCGCCGATAGGCATTGAGCAGCCGCGCATAGCCGGCTCCGCCTTCGGGCGGAACGAAAGTCAGGCCGGCCAGATGCTCCGGCAGCATGAAGGCGGTCATGCATTCGAACATCGGCACTTCCACAGCCTGGCCCTGGCCGCTGCGCTCGCGGGCATAGAGCGCGCAGGCTACCGCGTTGGCCACGTACAGGGCCACGACCTTGTCGGCCATGACCGAGTTGGCGTAACGCGGCGCCTGCTGGCCCGCGCCGCCCTGCAGCCAGGCCAGCCCCGAGGCAGCCTGGATCGTGTCGTCGATCGCGGCACGGCCCGCATACGGCCCGGCCTCGGAATAGCCGTAGCAGGCGCAGTACACCAGCCGCGGATAGCGGGCCTGCAGCGATGCGTAATCCAGGCCCAGGCGGCGCATGGCCGGCGCGCGCATATTGGAGATGAGCACATCGGCGCTCGCCAGCAAGCGTTCGAGCTGCTCGCGGCCGGCAGGGCTTTTTATGTCGAGCACGACACTGCGCTTGTTGCGATTCAGGTTGAGGTAGGCGTGGCTCATGCCGGCGTGCCGCTGCGGAGTCACGTGGCGAAACACGTCTCCCGCCGCCGATTCGATCTTGATCACGTCGGCGCCCATGTCGCCCAGCATCTGGGTGGCCATGGGGCCCATGCCTACGCTGGTCAGATCCAGAATCCGTACTCCATCCATTGCGCCCGGCATTGTGCTTTTTTCCTTGATGAGACGGCCCCGCGTACCAGGGTGCCGGGCCATAGAGACGGGGCGCCGCGCGGCAAACGGGCCTGCGAGCGCCCAATTCCACAGATTGCTTGTTCAGCTAGCTGTTCTGGATTTTGAACTTGAGTTTATATCCATGAACTTTGGGCGGCAATAGTGCGCGATTGGGAATTACCCCAGGGACAGTGTCGAGGTGCTGCTTGCGTGGATGGAAAATGGGCGCGGCCCTGTGCCGCCCGCTTGTCGAAGATCGAGGTTATTCCTGTAGCGCCTGCGCCTTTGCGCCTTCGATGTGCTCGGCCAGATACCCGCAGGACGCGGCGAGCGCCCGGCCGATTTCTTCCGCGCGTTTTTGGGCGCGATCCATCGGCGCCCCCACCACCAGGCAGTAAGGCGTTCCATAGACGCGCAGGGCGCAGGCGATCGACAAGGTATCTGCCTGGTGTTCGCCGAGGTTGACGTGCCAGCCGCGCCGCAGCCCACGGTCGATTTCTTTGCGTACCGCGGCCAGTGTGGTCGGGGTTTTGGCGGTATAGCGATCCAGCGCCAGGCTTTCCAGCAGTTGCTTTCTTTCCGGCACATCCAAGGCGCCCAGCAGGGCGCGCCCCGATGCCGATGCATGCAGCGGCTTGGTCTGCCCGGCCCAGGCGGTGAACCGCACCACTCGATCCGGCTCGGCGACGTCCAGGTACACCACCCGGCGCCCCGAGCGCTGCCCCAGGATCAGGGTCTCGCCCAGCATGTCGCGCAAGCGCTCCAGCTCGGGGCGGATCTGAGCCGTCAATTGATCATGCTCGGCGACAATCCGGGCCTCGTTCAGCCAGCGTCGCGTCAGGTAATAGCGGCCCGCATCCAGGCGTGCATATCCTTCGCCTTCCAATGTGTCCAGCAAGGCCAGGCAGCTGGATTTCGGAAAGCCCAGCGCCGAGGAAATCTGCGTCAATGTCGCGGGCGTCTTGGTTTGTGCGAAGAATTGCAAGATGCTTAGTACTCGCTTGGCGCTTTTTACGTCGCTGTTCATGGGAAGATTTCAAAAAATTCACAGGTACGTATAATAATTCATAAATGCGAACATAAACCCGGCAGGAGCAAAGATATGGCAGGCCTTTATTACGAAGAATTCGAGCTTGGACAGCAGTTCGATCATCCATGGACTCGCACCGTCACCGAAATGGACAATGTGCTTTTCAGCACGCTGACGATGAATGTGCAGCCGCTGCACATCGATGCCCATTTTGCCGCCGGAACGGAATTCAAGAAACCGCTGGTCAATAGCCTGTTCACGCTGGGGCTGGTCATCGGCATGTCCGTCAATGACACGACGCTGCGCACCACGGTGGCCAACCTCGGCATGAGCGAAACCAGCTTTCCCGCGCCGGTGTTTGCGGGCGACACGATCCATGTGCGCACCACGGTATTGAGCAAGCGCGAAAGCAAGTCGCGGCCCCATGCCGGTATCGTGGAGTTCGAGCATGTAGGCCTGAACCAGGACGACAAAGTCATCTGCATTTGCAAGCGGGCGGCCTTCATGCACAAGCGGCCGCAGGAGTCCTGAACATGAGCGCGTCGATGCTCTTCGTGCCGGCCAGCTCGCCGGAAAAATTTGCCAAGGCCTGCAATGGCGATGCGCACGCCCTGATCCTGGATCTGGAAGATTCGGTGCCTCCCGACGGCAAGGATCAGGCGCGCGGCAATGTGATCCAGATGCTGCGCTCCAAGGCTTCGAGCCAGCAGTTGTGGGTGCGCGTCAACCCCGCCGAAAGCGGCCTGCTGCTGCAGGATCTGGCGGCCGTCGTGCCGCATGCGCCCTACGGAATCGTGCTGCCGAAGTGCTGCGGCCGCGATTCGCTTTTTCCCGTCGCTTGCTATCTCGACGCTCTGGAAGCCGCTGCGGGCATCGCCATAGGCCAAACCCGGATTCTGGCCATTGCCACCGAGACGGCGGCATCGCTGTTTCGTTTGGCGGATTATGCCGGTGTAACCGCGCGCTTGTGGGGCTTGGCCTGGGGCGGCGAAGATCTGGGAGCCGATATGGGCGTGATCAACAACAGCGAAAGCGGCGTCTACACCGACCCGTTTCGCCTGGCGCGATCGCTGTGTGTACTGGGTGCCGCCGCGGCGGGGGTGCGGGCGATCGATACCGTCACCGTTGCGTTGAAAGACATCGAACGCGTCAGGCGCGAGGCGCTCGCGGCATTCCGCGATGGCTTCAGCGGCAAGATGGCCATACACCCGGCCCAGATCGAAGCCATCAACCAGGCTTTCACTTTTTCGCCTGAGAAGATCGAATGGGCCAGGCGCGTGCTGGCCGCGTTTGCGCAAAACCCCGGCCAGCGTGCGCTGCAATTGGATGGCCAAATGATCGACGAGCCTCATGCCAAGCAGGCGCGCCGCATTCTGGAAGCCTCCCGATAATTGCCGTCCCGGGGTGATCGCGCGGCCGTCTTGCTTGCGGAGCGCGATGCCGGCGCGTATATTTTGCGCCGGCGCCCGGCGATTCCCGCCTGGGCGCACCGGGGTGCCATGCATTGAAATTCAAGCCCAAGCTCATTTTCGAATTCGCCGTCAATCTGCTGTTGCCGTGGCTGGCGTACCGGGCCGCGCTGCCGCATTACGGCCAGACGGGGGCGCTGTATGCGTCGGCCGTGCCGCCGCTGATATGGAGCCTGGCCGAATTCGCCAGATTCCGCCGCGTCGACGCCCTGAGCGCCTTCGTGCTGCTGGGCATAGCGCTGTCCATTGCCGTGATGGCCCTGGGCGGCAGCCCCAGAATGCTGCTGGTACGCGAGTCGCTGGTCTCGGGCCTGATCGGCCTGGTTTTCCTGGGTTCGCTGGCGCTGCAGCGCCCCCTCACTTTCTATCTGGCCCGGGCCACGCTGGCCAGGCAACAGGCCGAAGGCCCGGCACGATTCGAGATGCTGTGGCGCGAGATTCCGGCCTTGCGCGGCGCGCTGCGCCTGATGACCCTGGTCTGGGGGGCGGGGCTTACGCTGGAATGCCTGTTGCGCTGCTGGCTCGCATGGTATTGGCCGGTCGAGCGTGTGCTGGTCGTATCGCCCATCGTCAGCTATGCGATCTATGGCGGCATGCTGTTGTGGACGCTCTGGTACCAAAGGCGGCTGCGAGCCAGAAGAGGGTAGCGCCGAAATAAAAGCTCGGCATTTGTTACACACCATGCCCTCATCGGCTCGGGGGGCGGCGGTAGAATGGGTCAGGCACTGCCTTAGGTTCAGGGGCATCGACATTACCCGAGGGCCGCCGTATGCAAGCCAGCGATGTAATTGTTTTCCTGTTCGACTGCGACAACACGCTGTTGGACAACGACCGGGTGCAAGACGACCTGCGGGCCTTGCTCGAGCGCAGCTTCGGCAAGGCGGCGTGCGAGCGCTATTGGCAGATCTTCGAAGAGCTGCGCGCGTCGCTGGGATACGCGGACTATCTGGCCGCCTTGCAGCGTCTGCGCCCTGAAGTGGATAACGATCCGCGGCTGTTCGATGCCTCGGCGTTCCTGCTCGATTATCCCTTTGCCGAGCGGCTTTACCCTGGCGCGCTCGACATGCTCGAGCGCGTGCACGCGTACTCCACTCCAGCCATTCTTTCCGACGGCGACGTGGTCTTCCAGCCCCACAAGATCCGCCGCGCCGGGCTCTGGAACGCGGTGGCGGGCCGTGTGCTTATCTACGTGCATAAAGACCGCCGGCTGGGCGATATCCAGGCGCGGCTGCCGGCCGGGCACTACATCATGGTCGACGACAAGCCGCACATTCTTGCCGCCATGAAGGCTGTCATGGGGGAACGCCTGACCACGGTGTCGGTAGATCAGGGCCACTATGCGCGGCAGTCCGACGGCGCGGCGGTGCCGGCCGCCGATGTCGCGCTGGAGAATATTGCGGATCTGCGCGGCCTGGATCGTGCCTCACTGCTAGAGGCCGCGCGTCCCCGCTGAGTCCACGCGCCGTCCGCGTGTCGCGCTGCGGCGCAGCGCTCGCACAGCGGCCGGGGCATTGCATCAAGGAGCTCCACCATGAATCCCGGATATGACAAACCGCTGTACCTGCTGCCCTTCGATCATCGCCACTCCTATGTCAGCGGCATGTTCGGTTTCCAGCCGCCCTTGAGCGCGCGGCAGCATACCGAGGTGGCTGACAGCAAGCGCCTGATATACGACGGCTTTCGCGAGGCGCTGAGCGAAGGGGTATCTATAGATCGCGCCGGCATACTGGTAGACGAGGAGTTCGGCGCACCGGTGCTGGCCGATGCGCGCGCCAGCGGCTGCGTCACCGCGGTGTCGGTTGAAAAAAGCGGATCGGACGAGTTCTTCTTCGAGTACGGCAATGCATTCATGGAGCATATCGCCGCAATCGCACCGACCTTCGCCAAAGTGCTGGTGCGCTACAACCCCGAGGACGACGAGCAGCTCAACCGGCGCCAGGCCGACAGGCTGCGCAGCCTGTCGGTCGCCTGCCGCGATGCCGGGCAGCGCTTGATGTTCGAGTTGCTGGTGCCGGCCAATGCGGCGCAGTTGCAGCGCTGCGGCGGCGACCGCGATGCCTATGACCGCGAACTGCGCCCGGCGCTGATGTGCCGTGCCATACGCGCCCTGCAGGACGAAGATGTCGAGCCCGATGTCTGGAAAATCGAAGGCTTGGATAGCCGCGCGGATTGCGAAGAGCTGGTGGGCACCGCGCGGCGTGGCGGGCGCCGCGGCGTGGGCTGCATCGTGTTGGGGCGCGGCGCCGACGAGCAGCGGGTGATGGCCTGGCTGCGCACCGCCGCCGCTGTTCCGGGCTTCATCGGCTTCGCGGTGGGGCGCACCACTTTCTGGGACGCCGTGGCCGACGAGCGCAAGGGCCGCGCCACGCGCGCAGAAGCGGCGGGCCGCATCGCCCAGCGCTATATCGAATGGGTGCGCATTTTCGAGCAGGCGGCCGCCGCGGCCCCGCAGGTAGCGGCGAATGGCTCATAAGTGTTTGCTATCCGGGTCTATAAGAAATTTTATCTTGACAGAAAACTGCTGTTAGGGGCAAATTAAAAAAAGCTGTATGGGTTTTGTTTTCATGAACAAAGTGTGCGGCCTTAATAAGCAATTTAGAACATACCGCAGTAACTTTCCCTGTAGCTGTTGAAGCATTCCGCACCTATCGTAGGAGTGTCAAATGGAAGAGACAAAGCAGAAGCCTGCCGGCGCCAAGCCGGCCGGCATCAGTCGCCGTGCAGTCTTGCAACTGGCCGCGGCGGCAGGGGTGGCGCAACTGGTACCGCCTCTCATGATCGAGGCGCGCGGCGAACAGCCGGTCAAGCTGGGCATGGACAACCCCCTGACGGGCACCTATGCCGAAACCGGCAAGAACGAGCTCATAGGGTGTCAACTGGCGGTAGAGCAAATCAACGCCAAGGGCGGCATTCTCGGCCGCCAGGCGGTTCTGCTCTCGGAGGACTCCACCAGCGGCGATGCCGGCACCTCGGTGCAGAAGGCGCGCAAGCTCATCGATCGCGACAAGGTCAATTTCCTGCTGGGCAACGTAAATTCCGCGCTCAGCGTGGCCATGGCCGAGGTTTCGTTCCAGAAGGGCGTGCTGCACGTCGTGCCCGGCGGCCATACCGACCAGGTTACCGGCAAGACCTGCCACTGGAACGTCTTCCGTGTCTGCAACACGACGCGCATGCTGACCAACGCCATCGCCAAGTCGCTGATGCAGATGTACGGCAAGAAGATGTATTTCCTTACGTCCGATTATGCCTTCGGCCACACCTTGCAGGAAGGCTACGACGCCAACCTGAAAGAAGACGGCGGCGTCGACCTGGGCGTGGACATGATCCCGCTGGGTACCACCGACTTTTCTTCCTACCTCATCAAGGCGCAGGCGGCCAACCCCAACGTCATCGTGTTCCTGATGAACGGCAACGACCTCACCAATGCGCTCAAGCAGGCGGTGCAGTTCGGGCTGGACAAGCGCTTTCATCTGGCCGGCGCCAACCAGGAACTCGAAACCCTCGAGGCCCTGCCGCCCGAGGCGCGCCTGGGCGACTGGGTGTTCGAGTGGTACTGGAACCAGCCCAAGGTGCCGCACGTCATGGAATTCGTCGACGCCATCAAGAAAAAGACCGGCCGCGTGCCCACTTCGCGCACCTGGTTCGGCTTCGTCGGCGGCTGGACTTGCGCCCTGGCGGCCAACAACGCCAAGTCGCTGGATCCGGTCAAGATGGCCAAGGCGCTGCAAGGCTACACGCTGCCGCCCGAAGTCGGCCTGATGCCCAATGCGCCGTTCTACCGGGCCGGGCAGAATCAGCTCATCGGTTCGCTGTACGTGGGCACCGCGCAGCCCAAGGGCAGCGTGCCGGACGACCTGTTCCACGTCACGCGCATCGTCGACGGCAAGACCATCGCGGGCACCGTGGAAGAGTCGGGCTGCAAGATGACCTGGCCGACCTGAGCCGCGTGTGCCCGGGCGCATCGCGCAGCCGGCGCGGCGCGCCGCCACGCATGTCCTGTACGACGATCACACTCGAAATAGTACACGCCACGCAACGCATGCCATACCATAGAGCAGCACCCACGCCGCCGCCTCGGCCCTGACGCCGGGGCGGCGGCGCGTGCATGCGACGGCACGCCAACCAGGGGCCCGCAGTGACTCAATTGCTACTGTTCAATGTCTTCAATGGCCTGATCGTCGGCGCCTTCTATGCGTTGATGGCGCTGGGCCTTTCGCTCATCATCAACCTCACCAGCGTCATCAACTTCTCGCACGGCGGCTTCCTCGCCCTGGGGGCGTACATCGCCTACACGATCATGCCTTATACCGGCTTCTGGGGGGCGCTGATCGTAGCGCCGGTCATCACCGCGCTGCTGGGGCTGCTGGTCGAACGGCTGCTGATCCGCCACTGCTACGGGCGCGATCCGCTCTACAGCCTGCTGCTCACGTTCGGCCTGGCCTATGTGTTCGAAGACTCCATCCGCTATACCTGGGGCGCGCAGGGCCTGCCGTTCCAGCTGCCGTCCTGGCTCACCAAGCCGCTCAGCAACTACATGTTCTTCCTGACCGGCTACCGCGTATTCATGGTGGTGCTGGTGGCAGTGGCAGTCATCGTGCTGTTCTTCGTATTGCACCGCACGCGGCTGGGCATGCGCATCCGCGCCGGCACGCTCGACCTCGAGACCGTATCCGTGCTGGGGGTTAATGTGCGCGTGTTGCGCAACCTGAATTTCGGCCTGGGCATCTATTTCGCCGGCTTGGCGGGCGTGCTGGCCGCGGGCCTGCTGGGCCTGCAGCCGACCATCGGCGATGCGCTGATCATGCCCAGCTTCGTGGCCATCATCGTGGGCGGCCTGGGCAGCCTGACCGGCACGCTTTTCGGCGGTCTGCTGATCGGTGTGGTGGCCGGCGTCACCACGGTGTTCTTTCCCTCGGCGTCCGAGGCCATCATCTACATCATGATGGCCATCGTGCTGCTGGTTCGGCCGCGCGGCCTGTTTGGCGAAGAAGGAATGACCCTGTGAACGGCAAGCGCAATCTGATTCCCCTGGCGATCCTGTGGATCGTGCTGCTGACCATGCCCTACTGGATGGGCTATGTCGGCGGCTACACCGACCTGGCTACGCGGGTTCTGGTAATGGGCCTGGCCGCCATGTCGGTGAACTTCCTGCTGGGGTTCACCGGCGTGCTGTCCTTCGGGCACGCGGCCTATTTCGGGCTGGGCGCTTATGGCGCCGGGCTGGCGCTGAAATACCTGGTGCCCAGCACGCCCGCCGCCATGCTGGTCGGCATCCTCGTGGGTACCGCGGCGGCCGCGCTGGTGGGCCTGCTGATCGTCAAGCTGCGCGGCATCTACTTCGCCATGGTAACCATCGCCATCGGCCAGATCTTTTATTTCATCGCATTCCGCTGGCATTCCGTCACGGGCGGCGACGACGGCCTGACGGGCTTCACGCGCCAGCCCATCGACCTGGGCTTCACGCGCATCGACATCATGACGCACGACAAGGCCTATTACTACCTGGTGCTGGTGGTCTTCGCCGTGGCGGTGGGGGCCATGGCGCTGCTGCTGCGTTCGCCTTTCGGCCGCACGCTGCTGGCCATCCGCGAAAACGAGCGCCGCGCGCGCTTCCTCGGCATTCCGGTCGATCGCCACATCTGGATCGCCTTTGTCATTTCGTGCTTCTTCGTCAGCATAGCCGGCACACTGTATGCACTGCTCAGCAACTTCACCGACCCGCGCTCGCTGCACTGGACGCTGTCGGGCAACTTCGTGATCATGGCCGTGCTGGGCGGCATGCGGTCTTTCTGGGGGCCGCTGGTGGGGGCGGCGATCTTCGTCGTGCTGCAAGACTACGTGTCCAGCCACACCCAGAACTGGATGTTCTTCATCGGCATATTCTTCGTGTGCATCGTCCTGTTCTTCCCGCGGGGCGTGCTCGGTTTTCTGCGGAGGAAATAAGCATGAGCCTGCTGCAGATAGACAATGTATCTCAACACTTCGGCAACCTGGTCGCCGTCAACAACGTGTCGCTTGCGGTGGACGCGGGGCGCCTGCATGCCGTCATAGGCCCCAACGGGGCCGGCAAGACCACTTTCTTCAATCTCATCAGCGGCTTTTTCCGGCCTACGTCGGGGCGCATATTTTTCGACGGCCGCGACATCACCTTGCTGCCGCCCGACCAGCGCGTGGCCATGGGCATGGCGCGTACCTTCCAGATCACCGAGATCTTTCCCGAACTCACCGTACGCGAGAATCTGCGCATACCCGTAGAGCTGGCGCAGGGTTTGCGGTTGAAGCTGCGCGCCTCGAAGCAGGTGCAAGAACAAGTAGAGCAGCGGGTCGAGGAATTGCTGGGGCTGGGCGGCCTGGCGGAACACGCCGACCGCATGGTGGGCGAGCTCGCACACGGTGACCAGCGCGCCACCGAGATCATGATGTCACTGGCCTTGCGCCCGCGCCTGCTGTTGCTGGACGAACCCACCGCCGGCATGGGCAGCCAGGAAACCTACAACATGGCCAGGCTGATCCGCAAGCTGCATCAGTCGCAAAGCCTCACCATCGTGCTGATCGAGCACGACATGCGGGTGATCTTCAATCTTGCCGACCGCATCACCGTGCTGGCCGAAGGCCGGGTGCTGGCCGAGGGTAGTCCCGAGGAAATCGCCGCCAGCGAGCAGGTGCAGACGGCTTATTTGGGGAAGGCGGCATGAAGGCACTAGAAGTCCAGGGACTCAATACTTATTACGGCAAGAGCCACATCCTTAAGGGCGTGGATCTTTATGTGGAAGAGGGCGAGCTCGTCACGCTGCTGGGCCGTAACGGCGCGGGCAAGTCCACCACGCTGCGCAGCATCGTGGGGCTGACGCCGGCCAAGTCGGGCAGCATCCGCATATTCGGCCAGGACACGACCCAGGCGCCGCCCTACCGCATCGCCATGCTGGGCGTGGGCTTCGTGCCCGAAGGGCGGCGCATCTTCGCCAACCTCAGCGTCGAGGAAAATCTCAAGGTGCCCATGGATCGCCCCGGCCCCTGGAACATTGCGCGCGTCTACGAGCTGTTCCCGCGGCTGGCCGAGCGCAAGCACAACAAGGGGCGCCAGCTATCGGGCGGCGAACAGGAAATGCTGGCGATTGCCCGCGCCTTGCTGCTCAACCCCAGGCTGCTGGTGCTCGACGAGCCTTCCCAGGGCCTGGCGCCGCTGATCGTGCAGGACGTGTTCCGCGTCATTGTCTCTACCCGCAATGAAGGCATGTCGGTACTGCTGATCGAGCAGAATGTGCGCGCGGCGGTAGAGGTCGCCGACCGCGCCTATGTGCTCGACGACGGCCAGATCGTCTATACCGGCGCGGCGGCCGAGTTCGGCCAGGACGAAGAGCGCGTGCGCGCCCTGGCCGGCGCCAGCGCTGAAAAGTGGGAGGCTCTCGACTGACGCCGGCTCGGCGCGCGGCATGGCTGCCGCGTGGCCGACAGGCCGCAGCCGGCTGACATCGGCACGGCCGGGGTGGCACGGGCGGCACGGGCAGCGGCGCCGCAGGCAGGCTACGGACGGGGTTCTAGCTAGCATGCGCGGCGGCGCTATAGTAGACGCAGACGGCGGGCGGCCTTTTTGGGCCGCCCGGCCCAGCCGAGGATCCCCATGCCGAAAGTCTACGCAATCGATGGCTTCACCCCGGTGGTCGACCCCACCGCCTATGTACACCCCAGCGCCGTGCTCATCGGCGACGTGCTCATCGGGCCGGGCGCCTATATCGGCCCCCTGGCGAGCCTGCGCGGCGACTTCGGCCGCATCATCGTCGAGCGCGGCGGCAATGTCCAGGACTGCTGCGTGCTGCACGGCGGCGAACAGGACGACACCATCGTCGACATCGATGGCCACATCGGCCACGGCGCCATCCTGCACGGCTGCCACATAGGGCGCAACGCCATGGTGGGTATGAACGCCGTGGTGATGGACGGCGCGGTCGTGGGCGAAAACAGCATCGTCGGCGCCATGGCCTTCGTCAAGGCCGGCCTGGCCATACCGCCGCGCAGCCTGGTGGTCGGCGCGCCGGCCCGTGTCGTGCGCGAGCTGAGCGACGCCGACATCGCCGGAAAGTCGCGCGGCACGGCCATGTATCACCGCCTGACGCAGCGCTCGCTGGGCACCCTGCGGGCTGTGGATCCGCTATCCCGGCCGGAGCCGGGCCGGAGGCGCTTCACCCCGGCCGATGTCGATCCGCTATGAGTCTTGGCCGCCGCGCACTGCGGGTGGCTTGGCCGGAGCACACAACTTTACTTTTCGGATACGTGCCGCCGCTGCGAACATGGGCGGCCCTGTGGGTTCGCCGTCGCCTGAGGCGGTTATCTTCCCAATATTTAGCTCGCTCTTATCCTTTTTTGAGTTAGACAAGGCCAAAGCCGGTTTCTAGAATGTTCTACACAACGGCGTGCAGTTTTCCACTTGCGCGACCGCCTACAAGTTAGAACGAAGAGGAGACCAGCTGTCATGACAACTACCCCGTCTTTGAGGCTATTCGCCAGCTCCGCGGCTATTTGTGTTACGGCGGCAATGGCGGCCACGCTTCCCGCCGCCGCGGCGGTTACGTCGGATTCATATCCGACTCGCACCATTACCATGCTTGTTCCTATCGGTGCAGGAGGTGTAGCCGATACTTCGGCACGCCTCTTCTCGAAGGAATTGAGCAAGTATCTGAATGTGCCGATAGTCGTGCAGAACAGGCCGGGTGGATCCCAGTCGATTGGTGCCGAATCTGTAGCGCGTGCGGCCCCCGACGGCTACACGCTGCTTTTCTCGACCAGTGGCTTCGTGGCGGCCCCATTGCTGGTCAAAGGTTTCAAGCCCGATCCGATCAAAGACTTCGAGCCAGTCTCGCTGATTGCTTCCAGCAATAACGTGCTGGTGGGCTCTAATGCCATTGCGGGAAATACATTAAAAGATCTTGTGCAGTTGTCGAAAAGCAAGCCTGGCCAAGTGTTTTATGGCTCTCCCTCCGGCGCCACCACCTTGGTATTCGAACATCTTAACCAGGTAACTGGCGCGAAGATACAACGTATCCTCTACCAAAGCACTCCTGCAGCGTGGGCCGACCTCATAGGTGGGCGCATACATGCCGTGATGGAGGGGCCGAAACTTGCACTGGCCCAGGTAAAAGCCGGAAATGCAAAGGTGCTCGCCGTCTTTGGAAGCAAGCGCTCCCCGGAATTTCCCAATGTACCGACGGTGGCCGAGCAGGGTTATCCGGGATTCGGTATAGAGACCTGGCAGGGGTTGTGGGCGCCCAAAGGGACTCCCGCTGCCGTCATTCAAAAGCTGGAAAAAGCGTCGCTTGCCGTTATGTCGACCCCGCAGATGAAAGAGAAAATGCGTGCTTCGGGCCTGGATGCAATCGGCAGCACAGCCGCGGGATTCAAAAAACAGATCGGTGATGACGCGAATCTATGGAGCAAAGTCGCCGCCGGAGCGGGTATAAAACCCCAGTAGGAATGAACATGCATCTCGCTGAAATGTCGCGCAAGCCTGGTGGCCTCATGATGGGTTGGTGCTCTTCGGGCTCTGCCTTGCTTGGCGAAGCTATGGCTGCGGCGGATTTCGCCGCGATCACTATTGATCTGCAACACGGGGCACAGGATTTTTCCGACGCGCTGCGCATCTTGCAGGCCATAGACGGCAGAGGGGTTCCCGCAATGTGCCGGGTTCCGTGGAACGAGCCAAGCATTGTCATGAAGGCGCTCGATGCCGGTTTCGAGGGCATCATCTGCCCCATGGTCAATGATCGCGCTGAGGCGCAGCGACTGGCAAGCTACTGCCACTATCCTCCGCGCGGGCAGCGTTCGTTCGGCCCTTATCGAGCCAACATTGCCTTCGGTAGCGGCTATGTTGAAAGAACGTGGGATGAGCTGGTAATTTTGCCCATGGTGGAAACAGCGGCGGGCCTGAAGAATGTGGACGAAATTCTTTCCACGCCAGGTATATCCGGCGTCTACGTAGGGCCGAAAGACCTTGCGCTGGCGCTGGGCCAGCCAGCCCTGGACACTCCATGCAAACCGGTTCAGCAGGCGATCATGCACATTCTTGCGCGAACTCGGGCGGCGGGCAAACTTTGCGGCATAGCCTGCGGTTCAGCGCAAATGCTGGCAGACATGCTAAGCGCGGGCTTTCATATCGCCACTTTGCAAAGCGATTTGCAGCTGTTCATGTACGGCCTGAATCGGCAGCTGGCTGAGGCCAGGCAACTGCGGCGGCCTGCGGCCTGATGCACGAACCCGTATTGCTGCTATGTCGTGGCCAAGTACTGTGGGACGGAGTCCACAAAGCGGCGGATAACTGCGTCGGGCTCGTCACGACGCCACACCAGTATGGTTTGTAGTGCGGCCTCGTGCGTCCATTTGCGCGCGAACTGTAGTGGGCGGATGACGATCCCGTCTACGGCATGGGATTCTACGGCATAGGGCAGCACCGCCACCCCCACGCCGCGACGTACCATGCCCAACATGGCCGTAATCTGCGACATGGAGACGATATTCTGTGGTGATACCCCGTGTGCTTGATAAAGCCGGTCGAGTATCAGGTTGAAATACCGGGAATTCGGTGACCATGCGATCATCGGGATGCCGTCAAGGCGGCTTAGTGGGATCCGCGGCAAAGTGCTCAATGGATGTCCGGCCGGCATTGCCAATGCCCAGTGATCCTTCATCAACAAATGAGACTCGAATCTGACTGGATCCACCGGAGGGCGTACCAGGGCTACCCCCAAAGCTGCCTCGCTCAACATGTGCAGCTGCTGTTCTATCAACAACTCCTTGAAGATGAAGTTCACGCCCGGATATCGTTCACGATGCTGTTGTACCAGCCTGGGGATCAGCTCATATGCCGCGGTTGAAATAAATCCGATGACAATAGTGCCCTGTTCCCCGCGCGAAGCCAGTTGCGTATTCGTGGCGATTTCGTTGGCTCGATGCAAAATGACCCGAGCCTCGTCCAGCAGGAATTTCCCCGCAGGGGTCAGCGACACCACGCGATTTTCGCGGATCAGTAGTTTGACCGCGAGCCGGTCTTCCAGTAATGCGACCTGCCGGCTCAAGGGGGATTGAGTCATGTGCAGGCGCTGAGCCGCCAGGCCGAAATGCAGTGTGTCCGCCACAGCTACGAAACATTGCAGCTGTTGTAAGTCGAAGGGGTGCTTCATGGTGCAAATTTTCCCAGGTTGCTTACCACGACTGTGCCGCTGATGCTTCCGTGGCAAGAAACCCATCCGCAGCCTGCAGCAAATAGAATATTCAGGCGCACCCTTGTCGCCGCGCAGGGTATTCGTAACCTTACCATACAGATTCCGCAGGTAAGCGGCGGCGAAGCAGCCACGCAGCACACAGTGGCTGGCGAGCTTTCCTAATATTTAGCTGGCTTTTGTCCTTTTTTGAGTTAGACAAGGTCTCTATCGGTTTCTAGAATGCTCGACGTGTCGGTACGCATTGGCGTGGCCGCCGGTAGAATCGCCGGGTTCAAGAGGCTGTTGCGCGACGACACAAGCATGCGGCGCAAGGCGAATAATATGGGATCCGGTATCAACTCCAATACTCCAAAAGGAATGAACATGAGCTTAGCTGAAATGTCGCGCAAACCAGGTGGCCTGGTAATGGGTTGGTGCTCTTCGGGCTCGGCCCTGCTTGGTGAAGCCATGGCAGCGGCCGGCTTTGCCGCGCTAACTGTCGACCTGCAACACGGGGTGCAGGACTTTGCCGATGCGCTGCGAGTTTTGCAGGCCGTGGACGGCAGAGGGGTTCCCGCGATGTGTCGCGTGCCCTGGAATGAGCCCGGTATTGTCATGAAGGCGCTCGATGCGGGTTTCGAGGGCGTTATCTGCCCCATGATCAACGATCGGGCTGACGCGCAGCGCCTGGCAAGTTTCTGCCATTACCCCCCGCATGGCCGGCGCTCGTTCGGCCCGCATCGTGCCAAGATCGCCTTCGGCGGCGATTACGTTGAGAAGGCCTGGGAAAGAATGGTGATCCTGCCTATGGTGGAAACTGAGGAAGGCTTGCAAAACGTCGATGAAATTTTATCTACGCCCGGCATATCGGGCGTCTATGTCGGCCCGAATGACCTCGCGCTGGCGCTGGGCCATCCGGCCCTTGCCACCCCTTGCGAACCCGTTCAACAAGCAATCATGCATATTCTCGCGCGCACTAGGTCGGCCGGAAAAATCTGCGGTATTGCCTGCAGCTCTGCGCAAATGGTGGCGGACATGCTGCGCGCCGGCTTTCACATTGCGACCTTGCAGAACGATCTGCAGCTTTTCCTGTATGGTATGAACCAGCAGCTGGCTGAAGTCAAAGAGCGGCGGCTGGCTGAGGGTTGAGGCAAGAGTTGCGGATTGCCGCCATTTGCTGCTCAGGATCCGCGATAAGCGGTTGCTTTCATTTTTATCTCGAGGAGACGTCATGAAGTTGTTACGATACGGCCCGGCCGGCCGCGAGAAGCCCGGATGCCTGGATGCTCAGGGAAGGGTACGTGATCTTTCCGGCAAGCTGGCCGGCATCGATGCCGCGGCGCTGTCGCCGCAGGGCCTGGCAGCCTTGCGCGGGCTGGATGTGGAGAGCCTTCCACTAGTGGCTGAACCGGGCCGCATCGGTACGCCTTATACAGGCATGGAAAAATTCCTGTGTGTGGGCCTGAATTACAGCGATCATGTAGCCGAGTCCGGCGCCGAAATGCCCACAGAGCCGGTGCTGTTCAACAAATGGTCGCGGGCGACGGGGCCGAACGACCCCATCGTCGTACCCAAGGGATCGGTCAAAACCGACTGGGAGGTCGAGCTCGGCGTGGTCATAGGCAGCAAGGCGCGCTATATAGCCCTGGAAGACGCGCTGTCTTGCGTGGCGGGCTATTGCGTGGTCAACGATGTGTCGGAACGCGAATACCAGATCGAGCGTGGCGGCACCTGGGACAAGGGCAAGGGTTGCGACACCTTCGGGCCTATCGGCCCCTGGCTGGTGACGTCCGACGAAGTGCCTGACCCGCAAGACCTGTCGATGTGGCTGGATGTCAACGGTAAGCGCTTCCAGAACAGCAACACGTGCAACATGATTTTTGGCGTGGCTTATCTGATCCACTATATAAGCCAGTTCACCACGCTCTACCCCGGAGACCTGATCTCCACCGGTACCCCGCCCGGCGTCGGCCTTGGGCAGAAGCCGCCTATTTACCTGAAGCCGGGTGATGTAGTGCGCCTGGGTATTGCGGGCTTGGGCGAGCAGCGCCAGGAAATTCGCGCGTGGGATGCCGCGCTGCTGGACTGATCTTCTGAAACGCACGGGCTCGCAGGCCCGTGCCGCCTGGCAGTTATAGGCCCGCACGAGCCCGGCGAACGGGCCCCGGGTCGCATACGCTTGCGCCGGGCCGCCGCAGTCATAATCCGTAAGCCTGGGATCAGGCCTGGCCCGGTTTGTCGAAGATCTGCGGATTCAGCAGAATCGAGCGATCGACATCATTGATGTCGGTGCGGCCGCAAAACGCCATGGTGATGTCCAGCTCGTTGGCGATGATCTCGAGGCAGCGGGTGACGCCGGCTTCGCCCATGGCGCCCAGCGAATACAGGAACGAGCGCCCGATCATGGTGCCCTTGGCGCCGAGCGCCACGGCCTTCAGCACGTCCTGGCCCGAGCGTACGCCGCCGTCCATCCAGACTTCAATGTCTTTGCCGGCCGCTTCGACGATATGGGGCAGGGCGGAAATCGACGAAGGCGCGCCGTCGAGCTGGCGCCCGCCATGGTTGGACACGATCAGCGCATCGGCGCCCACGTCCACGGCGTGGCGCGCGTCTTCGGCGTCCAGTATGCCCTTGAGCACCAGCTTGCCGCCCCAGCGCTCTTTGATCCATTCCAGGTCGTTCCAGTTCAGGCCGGGGTCGAACTGCTCTGCCGTCCAGGACGACAGCGAGGAAAGATCCGTCACACCCTTGGCATGGCCTACGATATTGCCGAAGGTGCGCCGCTGCGTGCCCAGCATGCCCAGGCACCAGCGCGGCTTAGTCATCAGGTTCAGGATGTTCGCCAGCGTCGGCTTGGGAGGCGTGGACAGGCCGTTCTTGATGTCCTTGTGGCGCTGGCCCAGCACCTGCAGGTCGAGCGTCAGCACCAGCGCCGAGCAACCTGCGGCCTTGGCGCGGTCGATCAGGCGCCCGATGAAGTCGCGGTCGCGCATCACGTACAGCTGGAACCAGAACGGCTGGCGGGTATGGGCCGCGATGTCCTCGATGGAGCAGATGCTCATG
This sequence comes from Candidimonas nitroreducens, assembly GCF_002209565.1. Classification (GTDB taxonomy): domain Bacteria; phylum Pseudomonadota; class Gammaproteobacteria; order Burkholderiales; family Burkholderiaceae_B; genus Candidimonas; species Candidimonas nitroreducens. Next base: position 13,418 of record NZ_NJIH01000006.1, on the reverse strand, counting down.
GTCGACAGGGTGAACGGAATGCCGAACTTCTCGGCCGCCCGCGCGCCCAGGATTTCGCCGTCGGCGTGCTGCATGCCGGTCAGGCCCGTGGGCGCAATGGCCACGGGCATGGCCACGTCCGCGCCCAGCATGCGGGTGCGGATGGAACGTTGCGCGATGTTCACCGCCACCTTCTGCCGCAGCTTCAGGCGCTGGAAGTCGCTTTCGTTCGAACGGTAAGTGCCTTCAGTCCATGAGCCTGAGTCCGCGTAGTCGTAGAACATGCGCGGCACGCGCCATTGCGCCAAGCGCCGAAAGTCTTCGATGCAGGTGATCGTGGTATTGGGGAACAAGGGGGCCTCCTGGTATGGGCCGCTGTCGGGCGCGGCGTTTGCCCGACATTATACGGAGTGCCCGGCGCTAGATCCCGGCGGGGGGATCTGCGCTACCATTCGGGGCATGAGCCGCGCCGACGACCCCTTATGTTTCGCCTGCCGTTGAAGGGCCGCTTCGGGCCGGCGTGCCTGCTATGCGTATTGCTGATTGCCGGCATGGCCAAGGCCGCCCCGGCTCCGACAGCGCCCTCGCCGCCGCGATACATTCTGTGTGACGACTACTGCGCATTGGTGAATCAGCGCGGGGGGCTGGTGACGACCCGGCTGTTCCAGAAGATCCATCCGTTCGAGGGGCCGGTGGCGATCTTCGAGCACGACGGCAAGCGTGGCGCGATCGATGCGCAGGGGCGGGTGGTGCTCGCGCCGATCTATAGCGATCTCGAAATCGTGGGCGGCGGGAAGTTTCTTGTCGCAAGGCGGGCAGTGCCCACCCAAAACCAGAAGCCCACGGACAGCATCTACACGTATGCCGGCAAACTGATCCTGCGGCGCGAGGGCAGCAGCGGTGTGGGTGTCTGGCAAGGACGTCCGTATTACTGGATCTGCCCGCCGGGAAGCCCCGAGCCCGGGGCTTCCGACCATCGCTGCGGGGCAGTCTTCGTCGGCATGCACGGTAAGCCGGCCATCCGTTTCAAGCGCTTCATCCCGGGCGACGGGCGCATGCCCGGCCGGGCCTCCACCGACGGCTCGAAATTCGGCCTCATCGACCGGAGGCTGAAGTTCATGACCGCCCAGCAATACACGGATGTGTGGCCGCTCGCGGGCCATCTGATCGCGGTCTCCACGGGACAGGGCATAGGCGTCGTCGACGCGCAGGGGCAGACCGTGATCCCCGTGGGCCGCTATGAAGAGATATTCTTCGGCAGCGACGACCTCTTCATCCTGGCCTACGATAAAGGCGCCCCGGACTGCGGCCGCTATCTTTATAAGAATGGCCGGCCGGTTTCCGTACCCGCCGGCGTGTGTGCCGGCCCCGCCATGCCGCAAACCGCGCAGGCCGGTTATGCGCTGGTTACAAATGGCCGGGGGTTGGGCGCCATCGATGCCCGTGGCAGGATCATCGTGCCCATGAAATACGCGAATCTGGGCCGCATCAACCGGCACTATCTGGGCTTTGGCAGCCAGCGCAATGGGGTGCGCTGGGGCGTGCTCGACCGCAACGGCCGCCTCATATTCAAGGCCGATTATCGCAATGCCAGGGCCGGCCCCGGCGATACGCTGGCCTTGCAAACGGATAGCGGCTGGGGCCTGCTTGCCGCCAGTGGCAAGTGGCTGGCCGAGCCTCGTTTCGAACAGGTCGAGGTTCTCGGCGACAAGCTGGCCGTGTTGAAGCTCGCACAATCGGGGAATACGCCGGGCAGCTACCTGTTTTTCGATGGGCGGGGCAAGCGCCTGGATCCGACCAGCCTGTACGCCCCGGCGCCCGTAAAAGCAGGCGACGGCTACACGAATTGGAAGATCTGGCACGCGACCCCAAGGTCGCCGCACCAAGTCCTGGCGGGGCTGATCGATGCCGACGGCCACACGCTCGTGCCCGTCCAATACCGCCATGCCGACTTCGTGTACCTGGGCGATGCCTTATGGGGCGTAAGCACCGGGGCTTCGAATACCCCCGACGTGGCCGATGTCTACGGCCCGGGGGCGAGGCGCGTCGATGCGCTCAGGCCTTTCCACGACATCGAACCGTTCGAACATGGCGTAACGACCGCGCGCACGAAAGAGGGGGATGCCGTCCTCATCGACAAGGCCGGCAAGATACTGGCCAGTTTCAACGCGCTTTTTCCTCGTTATGGGACGCGATCTGCAAAAATCGATCCGTTGGTTGAGCAAGCCTTGGATCGCTGCTTCCGCAGCGATCCGACAGTGGTGCCCGGGAGCGTCGACCCCGCCACGCGCAGGATCTGCGGCAATCGGGAACTGGAAGCGCTGTCTCGCGCCACCGAACTTGCCTACTATGGCGCACAGGCCGGGCATTGCCTGCCCGACGTGTTCCTGGCGCTGCGCCCGGCTTATGACAAGGCCCTCGAGGCCTGCGCCACAGACACATGCTTGAACAAGGCCATGCACCGCTTCCGGGGCAGGATCGCCGACGCGGCAAGAAGCTGCAAAGCTGGCCAGGAGACGAAAAGCCCGGACGCACCTGTGGACGACAGAACACGGGCCGGCATCGAGGCCTTCCTGCATAAGGCCGACGCGGCGTTCGAGCAGGATGTGGCCGATGCCGCCGCAAGCAGGCAAGATGAGCATGACGATACCCTTTTGTTTTCGCGAATGATGCTGGGCAAGGATCCAGCCGTTCTGGTGTACGCCGCGACCTATGCCCGCAACGAACCTTTCTGGCTGCTGAGACAAGCCCCCGATGGTCGCTGGCACCTGTTATTGAGCGGCCACTCCGACACCGGGCCTGCCGCTGTGGGCGGTCTCCACAACGGCTTGCCGATTCTGCAGATCCGGCGCAACGCCGATTGCTGCGGGCAGGAGGACATCACCTATTACCAATACGATGGCAAGCGCTACCGCGAGCGCAACAGCTGCACGCTATTGTTCGACGGCGATGGCAAGGATGCAAAGCCTCTGTTGTTGTGCGACACGCCGCGTTACCACCGAGGCCCTTGACCTGCCGTATCTACGCCAAGTTCCAGCAACCCGGGAATGAACCATGACACTGTGCGGGTTCGCTGCGGGCATCGTGTTGGTGTTGCTTGCCGGTGTCGCCGCCCGCGGCGCTACGCCGGCGGCGCCCGCTGCGGCGCCGGTGCCCTGGCTGGTCATCGACCCCAACGGCGGTTATGGTATGGCCCGCTACGGCTACCGTGACACGGCCGGCGGCAAGATGGCCATTGCCGCCATCTGGGCGGACGCGCAGCCATTCAAGAACGGCTACGCGGTGGTTGGCAAGCGGCTGTCCGCGGATGGCCGCGTGCGCAGCGTCCGCTACGGCGCAACAGCCGGCAGGAAATTTCCCGTGCGCCGCTATGGGCTGATCGACATTGCCCCGGACAAGCCCATTACCCCGCCGATTTACGACTTCATCGACACCGACGGCCGAGTCGGCCAATCGTGCCAGATCGTGAATGGCTACGGGGTGAAGCTCGACCGTGGTTTTTCCTACTACCTCGACCGGCGCACCGGCGAGCCGTTCGTCGGTGAATCAAAAAAGCGGAACCCCATGCTTCATAGGATTCCGCTCACTGTCCAGATGGCTGCTTGCCTAGGCAAGCAGCATTTCTAGATTACTGTGATCTGCGTCGCGCAGGGGCCTTTCTGCCCTTGGCCAGCCACAAAAGAGACACGCTGGTTTTCTTCGAGGGTTTTATGTCCGGTGCCTTGAATTTCGCTGAAGTGTGCGAAGAGATCCTTGCCGCCGGCTTCCGGCATGATAAAGCCGAAGCCCTTGTCGTTGTTGAACCACTTCACAATACCAATTTCTGTTTTCAATGTAAGTCCTAAGTTTTAGAAGGGAAAGATATCCCCGGCGCCACTATCATCGATCCGCACCCATAAAGATAGGTCTATTACAAAATACTACATGTCCACCAAGGCATGGGCTCGGAGTGTGCCGGGTTTACTTGCGTCCTGATTATCGAGCCGGGAAAACCGAAGCCTGGAAGAAGTTCGGTGCTCGGCTGGAAGCCATCCTGGCTAGGGCGAGAAAGCCTGTACAAGGCGCTGGCGCCAGGCCCCGCTGCACCATCCTGAAAGTAACCCGCACCTTGAGTGTACGCCTCACTGCGCAAGCCGCCGAGCAGGCTGCTCCCGCCAAGGCAAAGCCGGCCAAGCGTGCTGTGGCGGCAGCTGGATCCGTTTGCCCTCACTGCGCTTCGGTCTTTTTCGGGATGTACGCCATTGGGCTCGAGTGCCCCAAAGAAAAAGGGCCTACAGACAAAAAACTGTAAGCCCTTGATAAATATGGCGCGGCTGGCAGGATTCGAACCCACGACCCCTTGGTTCGTAGCCAAGTACTCTATCCAACTGAGCTACAGCCGCTCCAAAGAGGCGTAACTATAACACATATTTTTTGGGCTGTCGTATAGCGATCCGTCTAGTGTCGGATATCGGATGGGCCCGGGCGGGGCGCGAGCCCGGAGCGTGTGCCGGAGCCCGGTTCGAGCAATGTCGTGGAAGATGGCCTTCCGGACGGATGGCCATTGTGCTAAACGGCAGGCGCTGTCGAAAGCTCGCGCACCAATAGATCGGTAACGAACATGTTGCCCGGCGCGTGCACGATGATTTCCGGTATTTTGGCTGCGAGCGCTACCGCTTGCACGGTAATGCCACATGCCCAAAACATGGGTATTTGGCCGGGCAAGATTTCGTTGGGCCGTCCCCAATGCACTTGTTGCAGGTCGTCGACACCTATCTTGCGCGGGTCGCCGATGTGCACGGGCCCGCCGTGGCTAAGTGGAAACCGAGAGGTCAGTTCTACAAGAGGCACCACCAACTCTTCGGCAACTGGACGAAGGCTGACGACAAGAGGCCCGTGAAAGGGGCCTGCCGGCACGCAAGATATGGAAGAGCGAAACTGCGCAGGAAAAGCCTTATCGCTGATCAAGTGAGGTAGAGGAATGCGCGATTCGAGCATGATGCGATCGAGCGACAGGTTGCAGCCGGTCAGGAACGCGACATGATCGTCTCGCCAGTGGTTTTCCAGCGACGAAACCGTTTCTACGACTTCTCCATTGCGCAGTATCACATAGCCACCCACATCCGTACGCAAGTCGGCATTAGGCGCAGCACGCGGAGGCGAGGGATTGCCCGGTTCGCATATGTCCAGCAACGGTAAGGGTTTGGGATTGTTGAAACAGAAGCGCATGAAATCGAAAGCCAAGTCCTTGGGGACGATCGTGACGTTGGCCTGGTGATAGCCAAGCGCCAGGCGCTTCGTCACGCCGCGCCAGCGCTTTTCGCGAATTGCCAGCCTGACGGCTTCGGATGTGGCGAATTCCAGCTCAGATCGTTCCATTCTTCGGTCTCCTTTTCCCTTCGTTGTGCCAGCCATGCGCGCACTAATCTTCATTAACGCTTTCGGCGCAGCCGCTGAGGTTCCGAGCACGAGGCTGCGTTCCATGTGACGGCTTGCACGAAGGTACGGGCGAACGGCGCGCACGGGGCTGTATCTGTATGGTTGCTGGCTGGACGAGTCGCGATCAGCCGCAAAGTAGCCGTATTTGACGAGACTTGCTTCGGACTGCCGTTTCCTTCCCGAGTGGGGGATTCTGTCTGCGGCAATGGCACAAATCGCATGAACCTGGCAGTTCGCCCCCCAGCTGAATAATGATTGACGCGTTTCATTTATAGGATATAGAATGTCCAACAACAAGTAAATAATCAAAATTAACTTTCAGGTAGGAGACAGAAGAGGTTGCGGATCAGGAGCCGCTAAGCCGCTTCAACGCTTTACTGTACCAGGCTTGACTTGCGTGCGGCCCGATCTCGCGGCAACGCGCCAGCTCGAGGACTAGGGAATCGGGCCCACGCCATAAAGATTGAAGACCGCGGCACCAGTGTGGTCGACAACTCGAGTGGCTCCAAGCAGATTCCCGGCTATCAAAACACCCATCGCGATTAACTAGTTCATCGGATATTTCCGATGTAGATAGGAGATAGTAGATGAAAGCCATAATGTATTGCGCTGTGGCGGCACTTGGGCTGCTGCTTAACCCGGGGCTTTCACAGGCTCAATCGGAATACCCAACCTCCCCTATACGCTTGATCGTTCCCTTTTCCGCCGGGGGCGCCCCCGATATCATCGGGCGTGTCTTGGCAGAAAAGGTGTCTAAGGATCTGGGCCAGCAAGTCTTGGTTGAAAATAGGCCGGGCGCTGGCGGCAATATCGGCTTTGCGCTGGGCGCCAAGGCACCGCCTGACGGATATACCTTGCTCATGTGCACGTTCGGGTGCTCGACCAACCCGTTTCTCTATAAGAAGATAGCCTGGAGTCCTTCCGAGTTCGCGCCAATTGTGCTGGCGGGCGAGGTTCCGAATGTGCTGGTCGTTCGTCCAGCACTGAATGTCAATCGTGTCGAGCAATTCATTGCACTGGCTAAGTCCAAACCTGGATCATTGACCATGGCATCGTCTGGTATCGGGTCGGCGTCGCACTTGGCGGGAGAGCGATTCAACGACCTGGCGAATATCAATGTCCTGCACGTGCCATATAAAGGCTCTTCCGCCGCGTTGCCGGATATTGTTGGTGGCCGGGTGGACTACATGATTGTCAGCGTCCCTGAAGCGATGCCCTACCTGGCGAACGGGCGCCTTAAGGCTCTTGGCGTCAGTACTGAAAAACGCGCAAGCAGCCTGCCCGACGTCCCCACCATACAAGAGGCCGGCGTGCCCGGATACTCGGTGGCTGCCTGGGCCATGGTGGTGGCGCCCAGCGGTACGCCGGCAAAGATCATTGAACGGCTCAATGCTGCTTTCAATAAAGCGCTTTCTGATCCGGCGGTCGTGGAACATTTGAAGGGCCTATCCGTGCTGCCTGGCGGGGGATCCGCAAGCGATGCGCGCGCTTTCCTGGATAACCAGGCCAAAGAGTGGAAGCCGTTGATCGAGAAAAAGAATATTTCGGCGGAGTAAATAGCGCCAACATTTTCGTAAAAAGAGGTGGAGAGATGGAAAACAAAGACCTTGTAGAGAAGGTTTACTCAGAAATTCACGATAGCGAGATCGTCGATCTAGCGCGACGAATGATCGCTATCCCGAGCCCTAATTTCGGCGAGGGTGAGATAGCTGATTTCATGTTCAAGAAGATGGAAGCGCTCGGCATGGAAACAACCATGATGGAAGTCGAGCATCCTACCGAAGCCAAAATGACGAGGCAGCCCATAGGACGTTTGCGTGGAACTGGCGGAGGCCCCGTCTTGATGTTCAACGGGCATATGGACGTCAACGTCACCATGCCCGGCTGGACTGTGGATCCCAACGAGGGGCGGTTCGAAGACGGCTGGATATGGGGGCTGGGCGCGCAAGACGACAAGGGCGGCATGGCTGCCGCTTTTGTTGCTATCCAGGCCATAGTCCGGTCGGGTGTCAAGCTTAAGGGCGATTTGCTTTATTGCCCGGTCGCAACCCATAAATTGGGCGGCACCGGCACTCGCACAATGTTGAAAAAAGGTGTGACCGCCGACTATTGCATCAATATAGAGCACGCCGCCAACACGGTGGGCTCCGTCATTGTTGGATCTGTCAGGGTAAAGATCCGCACCTCATCGCCTGGGCTGTTCTTCCGCTTCACCGACGAGGCCCGAAACGCGTATTGGAACCCCGTTGAGCAGCAGGCCGTATGCATGGCTGCAGTAGGCAGTAGCCTGGAACCAGTACCCGAAGGCGGGTGGCTGACTTTCAAGCGCCATCCCGAACTGCAAGACTTCCCGATGATCCGCTACGATGCCATACACAAAGATCATTATGGTCGCTGGTGCGATCTCGTATTCCAGATCCGCACTGTGCCCGGAATGACGCTTGAATCGGTGCGTCGCGATGTCGAAAATCTTATCAAGAAACTAAAAAAAGATCATCCGACGCTGGACTGCGAAATCACCATTCCCGCAAATGGCCCCGATGATCCATTTTTCATGGATCCTACCGAACTGCCGCGCAGCCACCCGCTGGTAAGCGCCATAGCCGATGGCGTCGAGCTGGCAACGGGAAAACCTGCCAATGTGGGCAGCGTCGAGCGCATAGGTAATTTCGGCGATGGCAATGTTCTTCATGCCGCTGGCATTCCCTCGGTGCAGTTTGGCCCTGGGAATATCAAGCTGTACCCGGAATGGCCGGCTCCCGACGAGCGAGTTCATATCGACGAACTTTTAGTGACTTCTCGCACCTGCGCCTATGCCGCCATAGCGTTGTGCGGGCCGAACATATCTAGTCGAGGCATACGATGAAGAAGAAGCTTCTGCTGCTGTTTTTGCTTCTGGCGTGCACGCTTTTCAAGGCGAACGCTCGAGAATGGCCAAAACAGTCTGTGCATATGGTGCTGCCTTTCGCACCCGGCGGGGCCGCTGACGTCGTGACGCGAATCGTCATGACTAAGATAAGCCAACAAACGGGGCAACAGTTCGTCGTCGATAATCGCACCGGCGCTAGTGGGATTATCGGCACAGAGGACGTTGCGCGGGCCAAACCAGACGGATACACCTTCCTGGTGGGATCGCCCGGAACCATATCCATCAATCCGAACTTTTTCAACTCTATTCCTTACGACGTCGTCAAGGACTTCGTCCCGGTTGTACAGATTGCGAAATTTCCTCAGATGCTGGTGGTGAGCTCGAAGTTCAGTGCAAGCAGCGGCAAGGAATTTATCCAGCAGCTGCGCAAGAGTAAAACGGGGCTGAATTTTGGTTCATCGGGCAATGGGTCGACCGGGCACCTGATTACCGAAAGCTTTCTGGCGACGATTGGAGCAAAGGCGAACCATATTCCCTTCCGCGGTGGCGGGCCGGCTGCGCTGGCGCTTGCCGGTGGCCATGTCGATTTTGTCATCGATGGCCTGCCGACGTTTGCATCGCAGCTGGGAAGCAACCGCATACGCATCCTGGCAATTACATCGAACACGCGCTGGGAGGGGCTGCCCGACGTACCCACCATCAGCGAACTGACTTCTACCGATTTCGACATGGGTTCTTGGGTGCTTATTCTTGCGCCTCACGGCACACCCGCCGAAATAATAGAAAAGTTTGCGAAAGAAGCCAGCAGAGCCGTGCGAGATCCACAAGTGCAAAAGCAGCTGACGCATGTCGGCGCGATAGCCGTGGGTGGAACGCCTCAAGACGCGTTGAAGTTCGAACAAGCAGAAGATAAAAAATGGGGCGATACGATACGGGCTTCCGGCGCCAAGCCCTAGGCTTCGAATAATGACCGCGACCTCGGTTCGATAATTAATCAGCTATTTATAGAAGGAAAAGGGTAACTCAATGATAAAACGTCTCGGTACAGAGGGTCGCTTTGCCACAGCGGTGGTAGTCCAGGGGTGTGTATATTTGTCGGGCTTGATGGCCAACGACAGAAACGGTGGTGTCAAAGAGCAAACGGCCGACATCCTTGCTCAGATCGAACGCCGCTTGGCGGAAGCGGGCAGTGACAAGCAGCATTTGATCAGCGTTAGCATCTGGCTCGAAGATATCAACGACTTCAACGAGATGAATGAAGCCTGGGATGCGTGGGTCGATCCCCACGCCAAGCCTGTGCGCGCGACGGTGCAGAGCCTTAATGCGGGTGAGGGCGCTCTGGTGGAAATCATGGCGCACGCGTTGCTGAAATAGCCCTTGGTATTTGGCGGTAGGCAGATCTGGCGGGAGTATGCGGTGGTGTCGCTTTCGCCAGATTTAAGCTCGCCTGGTGTTATTCCAATTAGCGTTAAAAAGGGCGGTGATGAGGCCGTCACGACCGGGGATGCAGAGATGGCTCGAACAGCAGCGGTGAATAGCACCTGAAACGGGCGCTGCAGGCCATGCGCACGGCCAAGCTGGCTGACTAAATCAGCCCTTCGAACAAACGTTTCCTACTTATTCTTGGTATTTTCCTGCATACAGCTGTAGCGCGCCATGCCGTTGCTCAGATGCATGCGCATGGCCTGCCGTGCCTGCTCGGCATCCTGCAGCCGGATCGCATCGACTACGGCATGATGTTCGTATTCGACACGGCCTATTCTTTCGGTGCCAGTGCTGCTGTAGCGCAATGTGCGAACCGCCTTGTGGATGACATAGCTCAAGTGCTCCATCAGGCGGATGAAATAGAAATTGTTCGAACATTGAGTGACGGCCAGATGGAATTTGATTGCCACCTCGACGCCACGCTCCCAATCCCCTTTTGACTCGTCCGCGCGAACCAGGGCGTCTTCGAGGGCAAGCAATTGTGTCTCGGTTCGATTCTCGGCGGCTAGGGCTGCGGCTCCTGATTCGATCTCGATGCGCAACTGGTATATCTGCCTAAGCTGGCCGATATCTAGCAGGTCTTCCGCCAACACTTCGAACCTGCGGGCGCGAGCGTTCTGCGATACGAACGAGCCGATGCCGCGCCGCGTTTCGATCAGGCCGTTGAGCTTGAGCCGTGCAATAGCCTCCCTGACGACATTGCGGCTGACCTTGAAAATCTCGGACAACTCGTACTCCGTTGGCAACTTTGCGCCCTGCTCGAAGTCGCCCGCCAGAATTTTCAAGCGGATCTGCTGGGCAATCGCGTCGGGAAGGTTGTCGGGTCTTTCGAAGGAAGTGAACATATCGGCAGCCAAGAGCCAAAGTGGCAAACATGATTCTTATATCACTCCTTCCGCCCTCAGTGCGGCAAAATCCGTTTTCAACAGTTCGAGCTTGGCAAAAACAGGCTTGGTGTGCCCGCCATGCTCGGGGGTGGGGCTCAGTTCGCCCCACTGCGGGCAGCCGCCAGCGGGTGCGGCGTGCAGAGAGTTGCATAGGCTTGGGAAATTTACCGGCTCGAACCAGCTTCCTGAGCCAGGAACGGGATGCGCCCGGTAAGTGGGCGACTTGGCGATCAGTGATTGCCCGGGGCCGCCTAATATCGGATGCGTCCGAGCGGGTGCGAGCCAAACGCTTGTGGCGGGAATCGGTTCCGCTGGTCTCTACTCTTGTAAAATGCGGGTTTACCCGTGATTGCGAAGCACCCCATGCAGCACAAGAAAGTTCGTCTCCTGGCCTCTCATCAAGCCTTGCGCCTGCTCGAGGCGCGCCATCCCGATGCCTGGTCGCGCTATGTGGAAGCAGCCGTTCCCTACACAGAGGGAGAGCGTATCGAGGCCGCTGTGCTGGATACGGCCGACGTCGCCTTTTTGTCGCGCGACATTACCGGCAAATCCACCAAGCACACGGTGCTGCCGATCCTGGAGCTGTTCAGCGACATGCTGTGCGCCGGGGCGGGCCTGCGCTGGGTGCATACCCATTCGGCGGGCATAGACAGGCATTTCTATGCAGATCTGAAGCGGCGCGGAATGACTATCACCACTTCCACGGGCAGCAATGCCGGTGTGGTCGCGCAAAGCGTGCTGGCTGCGGTGCTGGCGCTGAATCGAAGGTTCCGGCTGCTGGAGCAGGCGCAGCGCGACAAGGTCTGGCGGCCTTTGCTGGGCGAGCTGATGCCGCGCGACCTGGCCGGGCAGAAGGCGGTGATCGTCGGCTGGGGCGCGATCGGGCGCAAGGTGGCGGATTACCTGCATATGCTGGGCATGGAAATTACCGTGGTGCGGCACAGCGCCGTCGCGCCGGGGCGCGGAGCGGAAGACCCGGTTGCCGCCATGATTTCCTACGATGAACTGCGGCGCTCGGCGCCGCCTTACGATTGGGTGATCCTGGCCTGCCCATTGACCGAGACGACGCGCGGCTTGATCGATGCGGATTTCCTGCGCCGGCTGCCGGATACCGCGCACCTGGTCAATGTGTCGCGCGGCGATGTGGTGGACGAGGCGGCGCTGCTCGAAGCGCTTGAATCCCGCCGGCTGGCGGGAGCCTTTCTGGATGTCTACACGCACGAGCCGCTGCGCCCCGATTCCCGGCTGTGGGGCCTGGACAATGTCATCGTGTCGCCGCATTCAGCCGGCCATTCGGATGGCAATTACGGCCGCGTCGCGGATATTTTCGTGCGGAATCTCGAGCGCTGGTGCCTGGATCAGCCGCTGTTGAACATCGCCCTGTAGGGCGACCCGGCGCTCCGGCGCCGGGCGGTGCCGCCGGCAGCACGGTATTGCCGCCGCTGCACCGCCGTTACTTCTTCGATATGTAGCGGTTGCCTTCTATGTAGAAGCGCAGCGGCTTGGCCGCCCATTCCCCGGCGTAGTCCACGCCCACGCGCGGGCGCGCCACGATGGCCGGCGGCGCGGCGGCGGGGTCTTCGGCAATGTAGAAATCCCGGCTGCACAGGTCGTGCCCGTATTCCTGCATGGTGACGCCCATGGCCTTGCACAGAAGGCCCGGGCCGCTGGTCTTGCCGGCGATGTTGCGCACCGGTTCGATGGCCCGCAACAGTACGGCGGCGCCGGTGCCGTCGGCTTCGGTGACCACGTTCATGCAGTGATGCATGCCGTAGATCAGGTAGACGTAGGCATGGCCGGGCGGCCCGAACATGGCGCGGGTGCGGGCAGTCAGGCCCTTGGATGTGTGTGCGGCCAAGTCGTGCGGCCCGAGGTAGGCTTCCACCTCGACGATGCGACCGACGCGGGTGAGGCCGTCGCTGCGCCGAACCAGCAGTTTGCCCAGCAGATCCTGCGCGACTTGCGTAGTGTCGCGGTCGTAGAAGCGGCGGGGCAGTTTTTTCATGGCGGGCGGTGGGAAAATAAGACGCGTCGACCGTAGCGGCAGGGCCGGCTGGGGGATTTTAGAACAGCCCCGCGACGGCGCTTGTGAGCCGGGTGGGCCAGGGGCCTTGTACCCTGGCCATCCTCCGGCGGCCGTTTGGACTTGTGGTATGTTCCCGAGTTAATATATACGCCTAGATTTTCAAGTGCGTCGAAGTTTGCTCAATCCAGCGCTTTCCGAAGCTTGACTCGCAGGTGCGCCGGGCCTGACAGTGATCCTGTTTTGTACCGGCCGTGCAGGCGGCAGCCTAAGGTTTTCGGCTTGGCCGGTTTGTCCGGCCGGGCGGATGGAAAAGCCGCTTTTTTGCTCGGATCTCCAGTCCTTGACAGTCTTGTCTGGCAATATCGCCTTTCATCTCCCTTATTTATCAAGGATATACAGTAATGGAAACCGGCATCGTCAAATGGTTCAACAGCGAAAAGGGTTATGGCTTCATCAAGCCCGACTCTGGCGGCAAGGATCTCTTCGCGCATCATTCCGACATTCTCGGCACGGGCTACAAGTCGCTGGAAGAAAACCAGCGCGTGTCGTTCGAAGTGGCCGAAGGCCAGAAGGGCCCGCAAGCCAAGTCGATCAAGGCTCTTTGATCCGGCTGCAGCCCGGCTGAAACGCCGCGGCCCGAATCCGCGCCCCGAGCGCCGGACGCCTGTCCGGTTTCTCGGGGCGTTTTTGTATCAGGCGCGGCTGCGTGAACGATAGGCAGCAAGCGCCCATCAAACACAGTTATCATTGATGA
>NZ_NJIH01000005.1 GCF_002209565.1 Candidimonas nitroreducens | reverse complement strand
CGGATGCGGATGCGGATGCGGATGCGGATGCGGATGCGGATGCGGATGCGGATGCGGATGCGGATGCGGATGCCGGCATCGGCGCCGATTGGAGCGGCAGATTGCCCTGGCCGGCGAGGTGTGTCGTCAGCCCATGGATGGCCATAATAAGATGCGACGAATCAATCTTTCCCTGACCATTGCCTTGATGGGTACGGCCATGCTGGCCGGATGTGCTGCGCCGCTGCTGAGCGGCTCGGCGGCAAGTGCGGGCTATGGGGTCGCGCATGGGCAGCTGGGCAGTATGTTCGGTGCCTCGTCTTCCGCCGATACGGCGCAGGGGCGCGATGCGCGGCAACTGAAGTTGCAGGGTGTGCCCAACGGCGTGCAAGTGGGGCAGGACGCGGCGCCCATACTGCGGGCCATGGGCGAGCCTCCCAAAGAGAAATCGGGCAATCCCCAGGGCTATACCTGCTACGAATTCCCGGCCGTTTATTCGGACACGGCCGCGGCTGTGATCGTGGCCAGGAATGGCAAGGTGGTGTTCTTCGGCAATTCGCGCTGTGTCGCCGAGATGCAGGAAGCCAATTTCCGCGCCGGCGGCAAATATGCCGAGCCGGGCGGGGTGCCCGCGCCAGCCGGCAGCGCGCCCGCGACCAGCCCGGATAATGGCGCGCAAGACGCCGGCAAGGGTTCGGGAGGGCAGGGCAGCGGCGACGCCGGCAGCGAGGGTGGAACCCCGGCCCGCTAGGCAGGCCGTGCCCCGGCTGCTTGCGGCAAGCGCCGGACAGGCCAGATCGCTTTCAAGGCTGCTGGTTCAAGGCTGCTTGTAGCCGCCGCACTGACCGTTCATGTATTTCAGCGCCTTGGGCAGCGCATCCCGGAAGGTCATCCATTCATGTGCGCCGTCGCCGACGCGCAGCCGTACCTGGCCGGGCTGCACGGCGTACAGCGCTTCGAACAGGTTCGCGCTCATGCCCGGAGTGACTTGGCGATCTCGATCGCCGCTGCTAATGTAGGCGGCCACGGGCTGGCCCTTGGCTTTATATGCCGGAAGCAGCGCGGGGTAGCTTTGTGCGGCCCACAACGCTGGGTCGTATTTGCCGTCGCGCGCGAACTGCCCGCTTGCGCCGCGGGCGCTGGACTGCGCGTCGGGCTCGGGAAAGACCGCGGGGCTGAGCAGCCCTGCCGCGCAGAACAGTTCGGGATGCCTGAGCACCAGGTTCAATGCGCCGAAACCGCCCATGGAGATGCCCGCGATGGCGCGGTGGCCGCGGTCGGGGGTAGCCTGGTAGCGCTTTTCCACGTAGGGTATCAGTTCGGTGCGCAGCGCCGTCTGCATGTGCTCGGCCGCGCCATCGATCCACCAGCTCGTGCCGCCGGCCGGCATGATGGCGATGACGGGCGCGATTTCCTTGCGCCGGATCAGGGCGTCCAGGGTTTCGCGCGCCCCCAAGAATTGCACCCAGGTGTGCTCGTCGCCGCCCGAGCCGTGCAGCAGGTACACCACCGGGAAGGTGTCGAAGGAATCGTAGTAGCCGTCGGGCAGGTAGGCGGTGAAGGGCAGGTTGCGGCCCAGCACCTTGGAGTCGAGCTTGTCGGCGACGACCTCGCCGGCCTGCGCGGCGGTGCAGGCGCCAGCCAGGGCGAACAGCAGTACGGCCCGCCGCGAGGCATGCAGGCGCGGCCGGCGGCGCGTCTTGTGGGCCGGAGGCTGTGGCGGGCGGGAGCGCAATCGCAGTGATTCCAAAGGCATGGGCATGGTCGTTCGGGATTCCGTGGGTAGGCTGCAGTTTAGTTTATGCAGGGTTTGTTCCAGATTTGCTCCGGGCCTATGCCAGATCCATGCCGCGCTTATGTCAAGCCTATGCCAGATCTAAGCCAGGTCTAAGCCAGATCTAAGCCAGATCTAAGCCAGGCCTATGCCGGCTCGTCCCCTCTGTTCGGGCGAGCAGGCCCCATGCCGTCGCGCAGCCTTTGCACCAGCTCTTGCTTGCGTGCGGCCGGCAGGAACGAGGCGTGCAGGCTGTTTTCAGCAAGAGTGGCCAGTTCCTCGCGGCTCAGGTTCAGCGCCTTTGCGCTGGCCAGATAGTTTTCCAGCAAGTAGCCGCCGAAATAGGCCGGGTCGTCGGAATTGATGGTGATGCACAGACCCTGGCGCAACAGGCGCGCAAGGTTATGTTGATTCAATGAATCTACAACACAGAGCTTCAGATTGGATAGCGGGCACACGGTCAGCGGTATGCGCTGTTCGCGCAGCCGCTGGATCAGCGCCGGATCGTCTTCGCTGCGCACGCCGTGGTCTATGCGCTCCACGTGCAGCAGGTCGAGCGCGTCGCGCACATAGGCGGCCGGCCCTTCCTCGCCGGCATGGGCCACCAGGCGGAAGCCCAGCTCGCGGCAGCGTGCGTATACCCGCTGGAATTTTTCCGGTGGATTGCCGCGTTCGCCCGAATCCAGGCCGATGCCCGTCCACACGTCGGCATACTGCGCTCGCAGCGGCAGTGCGGCGTCCAGCGTGTCGAAGGCGTCTTGCTCGGAAAGATGGCGCAGGAAGCTCATCAGCAGGCAGCCGCTCATGCCCGTGGTGTCGCGCATTTCGCGCAGGGCGCGCGCAATGCCGGCGAACACGGTTTCCATCGGCACGCCGCGCACGGTATGGGTTTGCGGGTCGAACATGATTTCCGCATGCACCACGCCGTCGGCCTGGGCGCGGCGCAGGTAGGCCATGGTCATGTCGTAGAAATCGCGCTCGGCCAGCAGTACGCTGGCGCCGGCGTAATAGAGATCCAGGAAAGACTGCAGGTTTGTGAATTGATAGGCGGCGCGCAGCGCCTGCACCGAGGCATAGGGCAGCGCGACGCCGTTGCGGGCGGCAAGCGCGAAGATCAGCTCGGGTTCCAGCGTGCCCTCGATGTGCAGGTGCAGCTCTGCCTTGGGCAGGCTGCGCACGAAGTTTTCGAGTTCGGTGGTGGATGCTGCGGTAGATGTCATGGTGTAGGTGTCCGAGACACGGCTCTAGGGATGCCAGTAGACATCGATAGGCGCGCCGGGCTGGTTCAGCACGAAGCTTACCGGCATGTTTGTGGTGCGCGCGGGCGCGGCTTGCTCCAGCACTGCGCGTTTGGTGGCGCCCCCTATGTACAGGATGCGGTGCCGGGCGCGCAGCAGCGCCGCCAGGGTCATGCTGATGCGCTGGTGCGGCGCAGCCGGCGGCGTGACGCTTACATAGCGCAGGGCCTGGGCGGGGTCGAGCGCCTGCGGCAGTTCCGGCGCGTGCGGGAACAGCGAGGCGGTGTGGCCGTCTTCGCCCATGCCCAGTATGGCCAGCGTCAGCTGGCCGGCGGGGCGGTTGGCCTGTTCCAGGCAGGCGGCCATGCTTGCAGGGTCTGTGACCAGGCCGGTGAAACGGGCTTGCGCGGCGCGGCCCTGCAGCAGGTAGCGGCGCACCAGCCCTTCGTTGCTGTCGGGGTCGGACGGTGCGACGAAGCGTTCGTCCACTAGTGTAATGTCGACGCGCGGCCAGTCCAGCTCGGCGTTCGACAGCTCTTTGAACAAGGCGATGGGCGAACGGCCTCCGGACACGGCCAGGCCGGCGCGCCCTTGCGCGCTTATGGCGCCGCCGAGCGTCGCGACGATGGCCGTGCTCAGTTCGCGTACGCAGGCGGCCTCGTCGGCGCAGGTATGCAGGTTCATCATGTTTCTTCGTGCCATATGGCGCCGGCGCGCGACAGCAGCCCGCTGGAGGCCGCCGGCCCCCAGGTGCCGGCGGCATAGGGCCGGGGGGCGATGCGGTTCTGTTCCCAGGAATCGATGATGGGATCGACCCAGGCCCAGGCCTGCGCCAGTTCGTCGCGGCGCATGAACAGTGCCAGCCGCCCGCGGATGACGTCCAGCAGCAGGCGCTCGTAGGCATCGGCCCAGCGCGCCTTGAACATGGTGTGGAAGTCCAGGTTCAGATAGGCGGACTGCAGATTCATCGCATCGCCGGGCTCTTTGGCCAGGAAGTACAAGCGTATGCTTTCCTTGGGCTGCAGGCGGATCACCAGCCGGTTGCCCGAGTGCAGGCCCAGCGGCTTGGGAAAGACGGCGTGGGGCACGTTGCGGAAATTGATGACGATCTCGGCTACGCGCTCCTGCATGCGCTTGCCGGTGCGCAGAAAGAAGGGTACGCCGGCCCAGCGCCAGTTGGCGATCTCGGCCTGCAGCGCCACGAAAGTTTCGGTATTGCTGTCGGGTGCCACCTTGTGTTCTTCGCGGTAGCCGGGCACCGGCAGGCCGTTGATCGCGCCGCGGCCGTACTGGCCGCGCACGATCTTGCTGATGACGTCTTCGGCCGTAAAGGGCTTGAGGGATTTCAGCACCTTGAGCTTCTCGCCGCGCACCGCGTCTTCGTCGAGACTGGCCGGCGGCTCCATGGCGACGATGCACAGCAGCTGCAGCAAGTGGTTCTGCAGCATGTCGCGCAGGGCGCCGGTGCGGTCGTAGAATTCGCCGCGCTCTTCGACGCCGAGTTCTTCGGCGATGGTGATCTGCACGTTTTCTATCCATTCACGCCGCCATAGCGGCTCGAACAGGGCATTGCCGAAACGTATCGCCATCAGGTTCTGCACCGCTTCCTTGCCCAGGTAGTGGTCGATGCGGTAGATCTGGTTTTCGCGGAAGCAGCGGCCCACGGCGGCGTTGATGGCCTCGTAGGATTCCAGGTCATGGCCCAGCGGTTTTTCCAGCACGATGCGCACGCCGGCGTGGTTCAGCCCGACCGCGGCCAGGTGTCCGCAGATCTGCGTGAACAGCTGCGGCGCGGTGGCCAGGTAGCATACGGTGTTGCGGCTCTCGTCGTGGCCCAGCGTTTGTGCCAGCTGTTCGTAATCGGCCGCCGTGCCCGATTCCAGGCGCTGGAAGCGTATGCGCCGCAAGAAGCTCTGCCAGGCCTGCTCGTTGAAATCGGCGCCGAGCCTGGGCCGGACTTGTTCGTCGAGTATTGCCAGATAACCTTCCAGGCCCAGGGCCTTGCGCCCCAGCGCGTGGATGAGGCCGTCGGGGTGCAGCGTGCCCGCCTTGTGCGCCTGGTAGAGCGCGGGCAGCAGCTTGCGCAGGGCAAGATCGCCCGTGCCGCCGAAGAACACCATATCGAAGGCCGGAGTGCTGGACATGCCGCTATGTTCCTGTGTGATTGGCGCGCCGCCGCGCGGCCCTCGGGGAGGCGTTGCGCGACGGGCCCGAAAACTCAATTAGGCTACATCCTCCCGATGATGTAAAGCCGGCCGGCCCGCGCGGCTGCGGCGGTTCCATAAGCGTACAAGGGCCGCGATGCCCCGCAGCGGCGATATTGTGTAGGCCCCGTGGTCAGGGGGGCGGCGCCGGGGGAGTGCCGGAGCGGGCTATGCCGTAGAGATAGATTTCCGCGTATTCGCGCGCGATTTCCCGGGCGGTCTGCTTGCCGTTGGGACGGTACCAGCGTGCCAGCCAGTAGACGGAAGAAATGATGGCGCGCACTACCGCGCTGGGGTCGCGGGCTTGGAATTCGCCGCTGGCCAGGCCATCGCGCACGATGTTGCGTATGGTGTTTTCGTAGTTGACGCGCCATTCGATGGCGACGTCCCGCATGTGGCGCTCTTGGAGATTGGCCACGCGGGTGAGCAGGATCTGGAATGGAGCCTGGTGCTGTTCGAAGAATTCCGCCTGCGCCTCCATGAAGGCGATGAGGCGCTGCTTGGCACCGGTGCGGCCGGACACGGCACGATCCACGTGCTCGCTCAGCTTTTGCACGGTGGCCACCACGATGGTGCCCAGGATTTCTTCCTTGCGGTCGAAATAATGGTAGAGCGCCGTCTTGGACAGCCCGACGGAGTGTGCGATGTCGACCAGCGACACCGCGTTGTAGCCTTCCTCGGCGAACAGGCGTGCCGCCGCTTCGATTATGTCGTCTCGGCGATTGTTGCGGTAGACCGCCGGACGGCCTCGCTTACCGGAACCCTGTTGTGTCATGCCTGCGTGTGCGCTGATGGTGCGTTTCCTCAAATTTTAAGGGTTTTTGCAATGATGGTGCGCTGGATCTGGGATGTGCCCCCGCCTATGGTGGACTGCATGCCTTCGCGGAAGTACCGCTCCATATCGGCCTCGGGCAGCATGCCGTGTCCCCCGTAGATCTGCATGCCGTTGCGTGTGACGGTTTGCAAAGTTTCCGAGGCGAACAGCTTGGCCATGCTGACTTCGCGCGTGCAGGGCCTGCCGGTGGATGCCAGCTCGGCGGCGCGATAGACCAGCAGGCGGGCGGCATCCACCGAGGTCTGCATGTCGGCCAGCAAGTGCCGGATGACCTGGAAGTCGAAGATGGGGCGGTCGAACTGGATGCGTTCCTGGGCGTACTTCAGCGCATCGTCCACGGCCTGCTGGGCATTGCCGACGTAGCCTGCCGATACGGCGATGCGTTCCAGTTCGAGGTGGTCGGTGATGATCGGCCAGCCTTTGCCGGGCTCTCCGAGCATCTGGGCTGCAGGCAGGCGCACGTCGTCCACGAATATTTCGGTCGTGCCCGTGGCCCGGCGGGCCATGGTGGGCAGCTTCCGGATGTCCAGGCCGGGAGTGTCGTTCGGCACCAGAAACACCGAAAGACCTTGACGCTTGGGCGCCTGGGCATCGGTGCGCACCAGCATGGCAATGACCACGTTTTTGGCCGCGGCGCCGCTGCACCATAGTTTTTGCCCGCGCAGTATGTATTCGTCGCCTTCCTGCATCGCGCGTGTCCGTGTGCTTGCGGCGTCGGATCCGGCGCCGGGCTCGGAAATCGAGATCGAGAAACGGATGTCGCCCTGCATGAACGGTTCCAGGTATTTTTCTTTTTGTTCGTCGGTTCCGTATTTGACGATGTTCATGGCCGTGAAGGTGGACACCATGATGGCCGTCGCGAAGTCGAAACCGTAGCGTGCGGTGGATTCGCACATCAGCGCGTATTCGAATATGCTGCCGCCATAGCCGCCATACGCTTCGGGAATCAGCAGCCGCAGCCAGCCCTGTCGCGCGATGGCCGCATAGCCTTCATAGGGATAGGCGCGATCCATATCGCACTTGCGTATGTATTCGCGGCCTATCTCTTTTTCCATGAGCTTGTCGACCTGGTCTTTCCAGAGGGTTTGTTCCGGGGTGAGGAAATTCATGTTGCTTCCCTGAGAGTATGGACTTGCTTGTCTTGTAGGGGGATGCGCCGTACCAGCAGGCTGAATTCGCAGCTCAGTACGGTTTCGTCGCGCTGGTTCACGCCGCGCAGCAACAGGGTGGCGACCCCGTGCTGCTCGCCTTTGTCGCGCAGGCCGATGATCTCGGTATGGGCATACAGGGTGTCGTTGATGAACGTGGGTTTGATGAATCTCAGCTTGTCCACCCCGTAGAAGGCTTCGATGAGCGAGTGCTCGAACCCCAGGAGCGCATTGACGATGACGAATATCAGGCCGCCCTGAACCAGCCTTTGGCCGTAGAGGGTCTTCTTTGCGAATTCCGCGTTGGCATGCAGTTCCAGCCAATTGCCGGTCAGCATGCAAAAGTTGACGACGTCGGTTTCGGTAATGGTGCGGCCGTGCGATACACGCTGCTGCCCGAGTTTCAGTTCGCCGTACGGCATATCAAGCATTTCTGTTTTCCTTCGATATTTCCGGCATGGCTGCCCGCGGTTCGGGGATGGCCGCGCGGCGCCGAACCCATGCCTTCATCAACGCGGCAAAGCCTGCCAGCAGGACACATGCGCCGAGGTCGGAAGCGGTGGTGGGCATGAAGAACAGGCCCGCAATGCAGACCAGGACGAGGCGCATCCAGACACGGAGCGGCGCCATGAAATAACCTACCGTCGCGGACGCGAAGCACACCAGTGCGGCCATCGTCATGATGGTTGCGTAAACGATGTCGAACAAGGAGCCGTGCAGCAGCAGCGCCGGCCGGTAGACCATCATGAATGGCAGGAAATAGACGCCGCCGGCCACGATCATTGCGTTTCTGGCAACCTTCCAGAAGGATTCCCGTGCAATCGTCGCCGCGGCGTATACGCTGGCGCATACCGGCGGGGTGATGGCCGACAGGATCGCGAAATAGAAGATGAACAGATGAGCGGTGAGCGGCGGCAGGCCGAATTTGGCGAGCACCGGTGCGGCTACGGAGGCGGTCAGGATGTAGGATGCAGTGGTCGGTACGTCCATGCCCAGCAGTACGCATAGTATTGCCGTCATGACCAAGGCGATTCCCAGGCTGCCGCCGGCAACGGCGATGAGCTCGCCGGATGCCTTCACGCCCAGCCCGGATGCCCCCAGTATGGACGTGAGCATGCCCGCGCAGCCCAGCAGGACGGCGATCATGATAAGGCCCTTGCCGCCGGAAACCAGGCCCTGGGCCAGGCATCGGCATGCTTCATGCCAGGCCTGCACCGCCGCGCCGGAGCCACTGCCGGCGTACGCCCAGCCCAGACGGCACACGATCGTCAGCGCCGCCAGCGCGAGTGTTGCCACCCCGCCGGCGTAGGTAGGGGTGTAGTTGCCCGCCAGCAGCCCGATCAGCAGCAGGACGGAGCCGGCCAGCGGCACGGCTTTGTCCATTTGCATGGGCGGCCGGCTCAGGGCCGGCGAGGGCAGCTTGTGTTTGCGCGCGTAGAGGTCTACCCCGACGAAGATCAGGACGAAGTACAGGAATGCGGGCAGCGCCGCGGTCTTGGCCACCTGGATATAGGGGATGTTGAGCAGTTCGGCCATGAGAAAGGCGCCCGCCCCCATGATGGGCGGCAGTATCTGCCCGCCGGCCGAGGCGCTGGCCTCGACGCCCGCCGCGAAGGCCTTGGCGTAGCCGGCGCGGCGCATGGTGGGTATAGTGACCGACCCGACCGCCATGACGTTGGCCACCGCCGACCCCGACACCGTGCCGAACAGCGCCGAGGTGACGACGGTGACTTTACCGGCGCCGCCCCTGCCGCGGCCGGCCACCCGGTTTGCAAGCTGCACGAACACCTCGCCGGCCCCCGTAGCCATGATCAGCGCCCCGAAGATCACGTAGATGGCGATGACGCCCGTACCGATATCGGCCATGAAGCCGAACATGCCGCTGGTCGAGGCATACAGCATGCTGAGCGCGGTTTCCTGAGAGACGCGCGGAGGCTGCCACAGGCCCGAGATCGCCAGATTGCCCCAGAAGTAGTACAGCAGCGCGATCGATGTCAGCACGGGCAAGGCCCACCCCAGTATGCGCTGGGTCGAGACCAGAAGCAGCAGAATGGCCAAT
Source organism: Candidimonas nitroreducens (assembly GCF_002209565.1). GTDB lineage: Bacteria > Pseudomonadota > Gammaproteobacteria > Burkholderiales > Burkholderiaceae_B > Candidimonas > Candidimonas nitroreducens. Next base: position 54,779 of record NZ_NJIH01000005.1, on the reverse strand, counting down.
ATCGCGACGGCCTTATCGAGCGATGTCAGGTCGTGCATGATGTCCATGAACGACCGGTTGTGGATCATGGCGTGCAGCCCTATGTAGAACGCGCAGGCCGTCAGTACCAGGAGTATCGCGGTTTTGGCCCTGCCCTCGGCTTTCGCGGCCATCGACCAGAACGCCAGCCCCATGGCGCCGCCTATGAACAGGCCGCGTTGCACCAGGGGTTCGAACGGCCCCATGAAGGACGTATAGATGTGGAACAGAGCGAAGGCCGCGAACAGTATCGCCAGTACACCGCCATATCGGGCCGGCGCCTGCTCGACCGCCTCGTCGGAGGCGGCGTGCTCATCGAAGGCGTCGGAGGCCGAATTCATTTGACGGACTCCCAGAACCGCAGGGCGCCGGGATGCACGGGAATACCCAGCTTGGCCGCCGCCAGGGACTGCTGCTTGAAGTCGAAATTCTTCAGGTGCGGCCATGCCTGTATCAGCAGATCCCGGTGTTCATAGATGGACTTGGCGATGGCGTAGGCCGTGTCGTCGTCCATGAGGGATTTGCGCGTCGCGTAAACGATGAGCACGGACGGGGCCATCACCGGGCCCGCGCCTTCCATCACGTTGGGGATTTGGGTGAAGCCCACGCCTTTTACGGCGTGCATCACCTTGTCTTGTTCCGGCTTGTCGAACGACAGCAGGCGCATGGGCGTGGTTACCATGAGTTCGCGCAGTGTGGCGTCCACGCCGTGGCCCGGGCCGTATTTCGAATAGCCGACGATCTGGCGGTTTTGTATGGCTTCGGCTGCGTCTTTCACGGTGCCGGGCACCCATTGCGGCTCGATGTCGAAGGTCTTGAAGATCTGGCGCGTCAGCTGCTCTGCACCGCTGCCGTGTATGCCCGGGTTGAAACGCTTGCCCTTCAGGCCGGCCAGGCTGGTGACCCCGGAAGCTTGCGTGACCGCCATGTTCAATACGGAAACGTCATAGGCATACAGTGCCACCAGGTCGTTCACCGCCTTGCCTTTGAAGAAGCCGGTGCCGGAGACCGCTTGTATGCCCGCATCGGTGGCGACCAGGCCCAGGTCGAGTTCGCCTCGTGCCAGGCGCCGGATGTTGTCGACGCTGGCGCCCGTTTCCACATGGGTGACCGTGGCCCCCGGTATGCCGGCGCGGATGGCCTGAGCCATGGCATTGGACACGACGAAATGGCTGGATGTCATGTTGGTGGAGCCCAGGGTCAGGTTCGTTTTGGGCGCCGCCGCCGCGGTTGTTGCGAGCGTGGTCAGCAAACCACCGACGAGCAGCGCCGCCAGACGCTGCATGGATAGGCAAGATTTCTTCATGATGTGATGTCTCCGGGAGGCGATGGTAGAGGGGGGCGCCGCACGCGGCAAGGCGCGGTTCGACAGCATGGCCTGTCTGTTGCAGGCTTTAAATACCGACCAACTGGCCATGATTCTATGATAATGTTATTCAGAAGATAGTCAATATTTATTTTTTCTCTATATATGGCTTTATGAAAGGGTAATGAATGAGTATGTGCATTTTTCTTGACCGCGATCTGGCTTCGTGAAAGAATAAAAACCGACTACATAGTCTATTTATTTCTGGCCGCGTACGCAGCAAGCCGCTGCCTCCGGCGGCTTTTATACTTTGCAGGGGCGAGTGCATGTCCGCTTTGCTGGCTGATGTCCGTGTTCTGGATCTGTCGCGCATTCTTGCCGGCCCATGGGCGACACAGAATCTCGCCGATCTGGGCGCGTCGGTGGTCAAGATAGAGCGTCCCGGCGCCGGTGACGACACCCGGCACATGGGGCCGCCGTTCTTTCGCGCCCCGGGTTCCGACACAGATGGCGATGCCGCCTATTTCATGTGCTGCAACCGGGGCAAGCAGTCGGTCACCATCGACTTCACCCGGCCCGAAGGCCAGGCACTCGTACGCAAACTTGCCGGGCAGGCCGACGTGCTGGTGGAAAATTACAAGGTCGGCGGCCTGCGCAAGTACGGCCTGGACTACGAGTCGCTGGCCGAGATCAATCCCGATCTGGTTTACTGCTCGGTAACGGGTTTCGGCCAGACCGGGCCGTACCGGGAGCGGGCCGGCTACGACTATCTTATTCAGGCCATGAGCGGCCTGATGAGTGTCACGGGCGAATGCGACGAGTTGCCTGGGGGCGGCCCGCAGCGCGTCGGCGTAGCGGTTTCCGACCTGTTCAGCGGCATGTATGCCACCGTGGCCATTCTCGCCGCCCTGCGCCACCGCGACCGAGGTGGCGGCGGCCAGCACATAGACATCAGCCTGCTCGACTGCCAGATCGGCACGCTGGTGAATCAGGGGCTCAATTACTTGGCCACCGGCCAGGCGCCGGTGCGCATGGGTAATGGCCACCCCAATATCGCCCCCTACCAGCGGTACCGCGCGCGCGACGGCTATCTCATTCTGGCGGTGGGAAACGACGCCCAGTTCCGCAAATTCTGCTGTGCGGCCGGCCGCCCCGAAATGGGCAGCGATCCGCGCTACGCAACCATCGGCGACAGGGTGCGCAATCGGGCCAGCCTGAACGAATGGCTCGTCGCCATGATGGCCGAGCGCACCGTCGACGAGTGGGTCGCATTGCTGGAACGGGCCGGCGTGCCCTGCGGGCCCATCAACTCCATAGCGCGGGTGTTCGAAGACCCGCACGTGCAGGCGCGCGGCATGCGTGTCGACCTGGAGCATCCCGTATACGGGTCTGTGCCCGGCATCCGCAATCCCATCCGCTATTCCAAGACGCCCATGGAACACCACAACGCTCCGCCCGCGCTCGGCCAGCATACGGAGCGGGTGCTGCGCGACCTGGGGCTGAGCGCAGAAGACATTGCCGGCCTGCGGGCCGACCATATCGTTTGATCACCGCGGCGCAGGCCGCCGCAACCGCATGCAAGGAGGTCTCATGGAAGCGCTCAATCCCACCGCCGCCGACTCGCCGATCGACATTGTCGGTATAGGCTGGTACTGGAACGACGTCAGCGTCGGCTACCGGTTCCGTACGCTGGGGCGCACCATCACCGAAGCCGATCTGATCAATTTCGTGGGCGCCACGGGTATGGTCGAAGAGATGTTCACCAATACCGAATACGTGCAGCGCGAATCGCTCATGGGCAAAAGGCCGGTGCCGGGTTCGCTGGTTTTCTGCATGGCCGAAGGTCTGCTCATGCAATCGACCATGCAGAGAACCGGCATGGCATTCCTGGAGGCCAATCTCCGCGTCAAGGCGCCTACCAACGTCGGCGACACCATACATGTGGAATGCGAGGTCGTCGAGGCGCGCGCAAGCTCTAAGCCTGGGCGCGGCTTGCTGCGTACCCGCAACGCGGTCGTCAACCAGCGCGGCGAGGTCGTGGCCGTCTACGATCCGCTGCGCCTGGTGAAGACGCGGCCTTCCTGACACCGGCAGGGCCCGCCCGTTCGCAGGCCCTGCCGGGGCATTGCATATGGCGCCCGTCATTTTCACGATATACCGAGCCATCGACATGGATCACTCCGACACCGCACAAAAGCCGCCCGTCTTCATGGATATAGAGGACGGCATCGCCTTCATCACCATCAACCGCCCGCAAAGCAGGAACGCGCTGTCGATCCAGGTATGCAACACCTTGTCGGACTATTGGGACAAGGTCGCCGCCGATCCATGCATACGCGCGGCCATATTGACTTCCGCCGATTGCGGCACCTTCTGCGCAGGCATGGATCTGAAAGAGGCCGCGCGCGTCCGGGCTCAAGAGGGCCGCGACATCCTGCAACTGCTGCGCGATCCGTTTCACCAGCGCATGCGAGAGGTCGAGAAGCCGATCATCGCCGCCATGACGGGGCACTTCACGGCCGGGGGCATGGTGCTGGCCGCCAATAGCGACATCCGCGTGGGGCTGGCGGGCACGAGCGGCGGCATTTCCGAGGCGAAGGTGGGGCGCGGCTCTCCGTGGGCCGTACCCATGCTCTGGATGCTGCCCCAGCCTTTCCTGCTCGAACTCGCGCTGACCGGCGACATGCATCCCATAGAAAGATTCCATCAGTACGGCTTCATCAACTATGTGGAAGCCACGCCCGAGGCGGTGCGGCAGCGGGCCCTGGCCCTGGCGCGAAGCATCCGTGACAATGCGCCGCTGACTGTCTGGGCCGCCAAAAAAAGCCTGGGGGCAGCCATGGATCTGGGCTGCGAGCAGGGCCTGGCCCGCGCCCGCGCCCTGCACGAGCGGGTATATGCGAGCCAGGATGCGGTCGAAGGGCCGCGTGCCTTTGCGGAAAAGCGCAAGCCGCGCTGGATCGGCGCCTGATTCCGCTTCCAGCGTGTGAGTACCAATGGCGGTGCGCGGGCCGCGGCTCTTCGAGGCCGGAGCGCATCCACATCCAATATCCGTCCGGCGTCGGGGGCCGGCACTCAGCGGGGTTTTGAAGAATGAAGCAGAAAATCAGATTGGGCTCGGGATCGGGCTTTTGGGGCGACGGCATGGATCCCGCCGTCGAGCTGCTGCAGCACGGAGAGCTCGATTACATGGGGTTCGACTTTCTGGCCGAGTTGACGATGGCGTTGTTGCAGCGCCAGAAGATGAAGGATCCCGGCGCAGGCTATGTGCCGGACTTCGTGCAGTACATGGCGCAGCTGCTGCCGCTGGCCAAGCCGCGCGGCACCCGGCTCGTATCCAACGGCGGCGGGGCCAACCCGCGTGCCGCCGCGCAGCGCATCGCCGAGCAGGCCCGGGCCCAGGGCCTGCAGGGAACCCGCGTGGCCCTGGTCGAGGGCGACGACCTGCTCGATCAGGTCGACGCCATGCGTGGCGCCGGGGTTGAGCTGGCCAATATGGAAACCGGCAGCACCGCGTTCGACGAAATACGCGGCAGGCTGGTCGCGGCCCATGCCTACACGGATTCTTCCGGTATCGTCGAGGCGCTGCAGGCGCAGGCGGATGTCGTGGTCACCGGCCGCGTTTCCGACAACGCCATATATGTGGGGCCCATCATGCACGAGTATGGCTGGAAGCACGACGCGGCGCATGCGGATCGCGTGGCGGCCGCCATCGTCATGGGGCACATCGTCGAGTGCTCGTCGGCCTGCACGGGCGGCATGTCTTCCCGCTATGCCGACATGCCGCGCATGGGCCGCGTGGGCTTTCCGTATTTCGACTTCTATCCCGACGGCACGGCCGAGCTCTCTAAAGTGCAAGGCTCCGGCGGGCGGGTCGATGCCTTTACCGTGAAAGAGCACATCGTTTATGAAATCAGCGACCCGAAACAATATCTGATGCCCGACGGCGTACCGGATTTCACCACGCTCGCACTCGCCGAGGCCGGGCCGGATCGGGTGCGCGTGAGCGGCGTGAAGGGCGCGCCGGCACCCGACGAATTGAAACTGATATTGGCCTATTCCGATGGCTGGATAGGGGAGAGCCTGGCATTTTTTCCGTGGCCTCATGCCTACGAACGTGCCGTCAAGGCGCGCCAGACCATGCTCGAGCGCTTCGAAGTCATGGGCCTGAAAGCCGATCAGATCCATTTCGACTTCGTGGGCCTGAATACCTTGCATGGGCCCGCGGCGCCCATGCCCGCGCCAGAAGTCCTGGAGTCGCTCAACGAAGTCGGCCTGCGCTGCGCAGTCCGCACACGCAGCCGTGAAGAAGCGGAAAAGGTGCGGCGCGCCGGCAGCCATCTCTGGATCATGGGGCCGGGGGGTACCTCTTTCGGCGCCCCCATCAAGTGCCGGCCGGTGATTTCATTGTGGCCCACGCTGATTCCCAGAGACTATGTGAAGCAGACCGTAACCGTGCTGGAGGCCTGAATGCAGCGCATACTTGCAGACATTTGTTATATCCGTTGCGGCGACAAGGGCGACACCTGCACGGCGGGCCTGATCGCCAAGTCGCCGGATAGCTATCCCCTGCTGCTGCGCAGCGTCACGCCGCAGGCGGTGCGTGCCCTGTACGGCGACTGGATCCAGGGGAGCGTGGCCTGCTACCCCATGGACAACATTCATGCTCTGGTCGTGGTCATGAACGGCGCCCTGGGAGGCGGAGCCACCCGCACGTTGCGTCTGGATCAGACGGGCAAGGCCCTGGGGCATGCTTTGCTGCGGCTGCCTGTAGCCTGAGCGTAGGGGGCGCGCGTCGCGCATGCGGCGGCGCATTGTGGCCGTGCCGCCGCGGCGGGTTGTTATGGCGGGCCCGCATGCGCCTCTTCGGGCGCCGGCCTGGCTGCCGCACGCAGCGCGGCGATCAGCGCGCGTGCGGCCGGCGCGGGGTCGACGTCGTTGCGCAGGATCAGGCCGAGCGGCTCTTCGGTGCCTTCCATGGCTATGGGCAGCTGCCGCAGGCTGCCCCGCTGCAGGTCGGCGTGCACGGCGATGCGCGGCACGAACCAGACCATGTCGCCCGGCCCCAGCGCCAGGGCGCGGCCCAGCGATACCGACAGTACCTCGGAACAATTGGCCGGCGTATCCAGCCCGTGGCCGCGCAGGAAACTGTCGGCCATGTGGCGGATGATGGTGCCGTGCGGCGGCAGGATCAAAGGGAAGTGCGCCAGGTCGGCGACCGCCGGGGCGGCCTGCGCCAGCAGCGGGTGGCGCGGGCCGGCCACCAGCGCCAGGGGCGCGGCCAGCAGGTGTTCGAACGTCAGGCCGGTCATGGCCTCCGGGTCGGCCAGGCGCCCCAGCATCAGCTCTACTTTGCGGGCTCGCAGCATTTCCAGCAGCTGGTTGTTCAGGCCGGTGTGGATCTGCACCGCCATGCGCGGCCATTGCCGGCGAAAGGCGTGCAGCGCGGCCGGAACCAGGCCGGGCGCCGCGGTGGGCAGCGCCGCGATGGCGATCGTGCCGCTGTCGGCCTGCGTGCCGCGCGCCAGCAGATCCAGGCCCTGGCGCAGCGCGTTCAGGCTGGCGCCGGCATGGCGCAGGAACAGGCTGGCCTGGGCCGTGGGGCGCGCGCCGTGGCGGCCGCGGTCGAACAGGCGCACGCCCAGCAGTTCTTCCAGTTCGGCGATGGTTTTGGATACGGCCGGCTGGGTGATGGCCAGCGCGTCGGCGGCGCCGCGCAGGCTGCCGTGCTGGGCCACCGCCAGCAGGCATTGCAGGTGGCGCAGCTTGATGTGGAAGCCCAGCGCAGGCACGCCGGCGCGGCTGCTGGCCGGATCATATTTCATAATGAACAGTTATGTATAGCCTGAATATTTATCAATATATATATCCAAAGGTTAAGTATATAGTGTCCGTCAGTCAGCGCGGCGTCATTCCCCGCGCGTCATCGACCGGGAGCCATCCATGTCCACTGCAAGCCCCATGCTGAATCCGCGCGATTGGGATTCGCATCCGAAACTGATAGAGCCGGGCTACAAGTCCTCGCTGCTGCGCGGCCCGACCCGGCCGCTGCTGCCTTTGGGCGAGCACCTAAGCAATCTGCGCGGGCCGGTATACGGCCACGAGATCATCGGCGAACTCGATCACGACCTGACCCGCAATGCGCGGCGCAATGGCGAGCCCGTGGGCGAGCGCATCATCGTCACCGGCCGCGTGCTCGACGAGGGCGGCCGGCCGGTGCCCGACACCCTGGTGGAGATCTGGCAAGCCAATTCCACCGGCCGCTACGTGCACAAGGTCGACCAGCACGACGCGCCGCTCGACCCCAATTTCCTGGGCGCCGGGCGCACGCTTACCGACGCGCAGGGGCGCTACCGTTTCCTGACGATCAAGCCGGGCGCCTATCCCTGGGGCAATCACCACAACGCCTGGCGGCCCAACCACATCCACTTCTCGCTGTTCGGCCAGTACTTCGGCACGCGCCTGGTTACCCAGATGTATTTCCCCGGCGACCCGCTGCTGCAGTACGACCCCATCTACCAGGGTGTGCCCGAGGGCGCGCGCGAGCGGCTGGTGTCGAGCTTCTCCATGGACATCACCGAGTCCGACTATGCCCTGGGCTATGAATTCGACATCGTGCTGCGCGGCCCGCGCCTCACCCCGATGGAGCGCTGACATCATGACCACGTTGAAACAAACCCCCTCGCAGACCGTCGGCCCTTTCTTCGCCTATGGCCTGACGCCCGAGCAGTACAACTATGACCTGCGCAGCGCTTTTACCGCGGTGCTGGCCGAGGAACAAGTGCCCGGCGAACACATCGTGCTGGCCGGCCAGGTGCTGGACGGCGCCGGCAAGCCGGTCGGCGATGCCATGCTGGAACTGTTCCAGGCCGACGCCGCGGGGCAGCGCGTGGAGTCGGTAGAGCAGATCGCCGCTTCGGGCTTCACCGGCTTCGGTCGCGTGGGCACCGGCACCGACGCGCGCCAGCGCTATGTGGTGCATACCGTCAAGCCCGGCGCCTGTGACGGCGAGGCGCCGCACATCGATGTCATACTCACCATGCGCGGCATGCTCAATCATCTGTATACGCGCATTTATTTCGACGACGAAGCCCAGGCCAACGGCACCGATGCGCTGCTGCAATCGGTGCCCGAGGACCGCCGCGCCACGCTGCTGGCGCGTCGCGATACGCAGGGCGGGCGCGTGGTCTATCATTTCGACATAACCATGCAGGGCGAGCGCGAAACCGTGTTCTTCGACGTCTGAACGCGGGTTGCGGCAGCAACGCGACGCCCACGCCGGAGTTTCAATTGGAATTGTTCGATCCGCTGTTTCGTTCGTCGGCCTGCGCCGCGCATTTCGGCCCTGCGGCCACGCTGCAGGGCATGCTCGATTTCGAGGCGGCACTGGCGCATGCCCAGGCCGCTGCGGGCGTGATCCCGCAGGCCGCCGTGGCGCCCATCGAGCAGGCCTGCCGCAGCGACTGTTTCGATGCCGCCCGCATCGCCGGCGATGCGGCGCGGGCCGGCAATCTGGCCATCCCCCTGGTCAAGCAGCTGACGGCGCGCGTGCGCCAGGCAGATCCCGAGGCGGCGCGCTACGTGCACTGGGGGGCCACCAGCCAGGACGCGATCGATACCGGCATGATGCTGCAGCTGAAGGCCGCCTTTGGCCAGATCGACGGGCAATTGGCAGCCTTGCGCCAAGTGCTGGCAGAGCAGGCCGAAAGGCATCGCGATACGGTCATGGTGGGCCGCACCTGGCTGCAGCATGCACTGCCCATAACCTTCGGGCTGAAGCTGGCCGGCACGCTGGACGCCGTGCTGCGCCTGCGCGCGCAGCTGCATGGCTTGATGCCGGAAGTGCTGTGCCTGCAGTTCGGCGGCGCCGCCGGCACGCTCGCCTCTTTGGGCGAGCGGGGCCCCGACGTAGCCGGCAGGCTGGCCGAGCGGCTCGGCCTGACGCTGCCCGACCTGCCCTGGCACGGCCAGCGCGACCGCATTGCGCGGGCCGGCGCCTTCCTGGGGACGCTGGCCGGTACGCTGGGCAAGCTGGCGCGCGATGTATCGCTGCTTGCCCAGACGGACGTAGGCGAGGTCGCGGAGGCTGCCGGCGAGGGCCGCGGCGGTTCGTCCACCATGCCGCACAAGCGCAATCCGGTGGGGTGCGCCGTGATCCTGGCAGCGGCCGCGCGTGCGCCGCAATTGGCCGCCACACTGCTGGCGGCCATGCCGCAGGAACACGAGCGCGGGCTGGGCGGCTGGCACGCGGAATGGGAAACCTTGCCCGAACTGGCGCTGCTCGCCGCCGGTGCGCTGGACACCAGCATCGAGCTGGTGCGCGGCCTGGAAGTCCATGAGGCGCGCATGCGCCAGAACCTGGGCGCCACGCAAGGCCTGATCATGGCCGAGGCCGTTACCATGGCGCTGGGTGCGAGCATGGGCCGGTTGCAGGCGCACGGCCTGGTCGAGCAGAAATGCCGCCTGGCGCTGCAGCAGGGGCGCGACCTGCAGGACGTGCTGGCCGAAGACCAGCAGGTGCTTGCCGTGCTGGGCCCGCAGCGCTTGGCCGAGCTCATGGCGCCGCAGAACTATCTGGGGGCCGCGGGGGTGTTTGTCGACCGTGTGCTGCAGCGCGCCCGCGCCGACCAGGACTGACGCTATTTCCGGCGGTTGCAGATCCATGTGATCGCTGCAGCATGGCGTCAGCGCTTCAGCAACGGTTTTGACTCCACGGTAGATTTATTTCGGGCGATTATTTCGGGCCGCGGTTTTTCAGCCGGCCGGCCCGCCTGCGCCGGCCAGCCCGTACACATTCCTGACCAGCTCGATATGCCGGGCGTGGATATGCGAGGCGGCCTGCTCCGACCAGATCAGGCTGCAGACCGATAGCTGGCCGTGGTCGAATGGCAGGAAGCGCAGGCCCGCCATGCCGCTGCGCGACAGGCATTGCGGCACGATCGACACCCCCAGGCCCTGCGACACCAGCGATGCGACGCTGAGCCAGTGGCGCGCCTCGTTCTTCACCTTGGGGTAGAAGCCCGCCTGCAGGCACATGGACAGCAGGGTCTCGTAGTAATAGGGCGAGAATGCGCGCGAAAAGAAAATGAAATCGTCCTCAGCCAGTTGCTGCAGGCGCAGGCGCCGCTTGGCGGCCAGGGGGTGGGTGGCCGGCAGGCAGATGGCGAAGGGTTCGGACACGAGATCCAGCGCGCGCAGCGGCGGCTGCACCGGGTTGGCGTGTATGAAGCCCAGATCCAGCCCGCCGCGCTCGACCAGCTCGATCTGTTCAGCCGAATTCAGTTCCAGCAGCACGTGCTCGATGTCGGGGTAGTGGTGCTGGAACAGCTTGAGCACCTCGGGCAGGCGCCGATAGAGCATGGAACCGACGAAACCGATCTTGATCTGCCCATGCAGCCCGGCGTCGATGCGCTGCACCAGCTTGCGCACGTCGGCGTGCCGGCGCAGCAGGAACTGGGCCTCGCGGTATAAGGCGCGGCCGGCCGCAGTCAGTTCCACGCGGCGGCTGGTGCGCTCCAGCAGCCTGGCGCCCAGGGTGTCTTCGAGCTGCTTGATGGCGTAGCTGAGCGGCGGCTGCGAAATATGCAGGCGCAGCGCGGCGCGGCTGAAGCTGAGTTCTTCGGCCACCACCACGAAGTAGCGCAGCAGCCTGGGGTCGAGGTCGTCCATGCCGGCAATCTATACATGTTATGTATAGATAATGATAAATACAGTATTTGTATATATCAATACCCGGGCCTAAGATCCGAGTCATCCGTACATTGTCATCCGTACATCGAGACTCATACAGGCGGGCTCATCATGGTGCAACAAGCGACTGCGGCTGCGACGCCGAACATCCCCGACTCCCGAGGCATCAATCTGTTCCGGGCCGACCCTTATGCCGAGCCCATGCTGCGCGCCTATCTGCCGGCCGACCTGCATGCGCACCTGCTGCCGCATTTCGACGAGCTGGGGCGCCTGGCGGGATCGACTCTGGACGAGCTGGCCGCGGTCGCCGACAAGAATCCTCCGACGCTGTCGGTGCGCAACCGCGCCGGCCAGGACGAGTCGCGCATCGACAAGCATCCCGACTACGTGGAACTGGAGCGCTGGGCCTACGAGCGGTTCGGCCTGGCGGCCATGTCGCATCGCGCGGGCGTGCTGGGCTGGAATGCGCCCATGCCGCCCCTGGTCAAGTATGCGCTGACCTATTTGTTCGTGCAGGCGGAATTCGGCCTGTGCTGCCCTGTGAGCATGACCGATTCGCTGGCGCGCACCCTGCGCAGGTTCGGCTCGCCCGAACTGGTCGAGCGCGTGCTGCCGCAGGTGACCGCCCTGGACTTCGACGCGCTGCGCCAGGGCGCCATGTTCATGACCGAGCAGGCGGCGGGCTCCGACATCAGCGCCACCGAGACGCGCGCCGAGGAACAGGCCGACGGCACCTGGCGCCTGTCGGGCGACAAGTGGTTCTGCTCGAATCCGGATGCCGGCTTTGCCATGGTGCTGGCGCGCAGCGAGGCGCGCGACGGCCTGGCGGGCGTGTCGCTGTTCCTGCTGCCGCGCGACCTGCCCGAGGGTGGGCACAACCACTACCGCATCCTGCGCCTGAAGGACAAGCTGGGCACGCGCTCGATGGCCAGCGGCGAGATCCGTCTGGAAGGGGCGCTGGCCTGGCTGGTGGGCGAGCGCGGCCGCGGCTTTCAACAGATGGCCGACATGGTCAACAACTCGCGCCTGTCCAACGGCATGCGCGCCGCCGGCCTGATGCGCCGCGCTTTGACCGAAGCCATGTACGTGGCCGCGAACCGGCGCGCCTTCGGCAAGCGCCTGCTCGACATGCCGCTGATGCAGCGCCAGCTGCTGAAGATGACGCTGCCCGCGGAGCAGGCGCGTTCCTTTGTGTTCCAGACCGCGCAGGCGCTGCAGCGGGCCGACCAGGGCGATGCGCAGGCGCGTACGCTGGTGCGCATTTTGACGCCGCTGATCAAGTTCCGAGCCTGCCGCGACGCCCGCAAGGTCACGGGCGACGGCATGGAGGTGCGCGGCGGCTGCGGCTACATCGAGGAATGGGTCGAGCCGCGCCTGGTGCGCGATGCGCATCTGGGCTCGATCTGGGAGGGCACCAGCAATATCGTGGCCCTGGACGTGTTGCGCGCCATACGCAAGAACGATTGCCTGCCCGTGCTGCGGCGCCACGTCGAGAGCCTGCTGGCCGAGGGCCTGCCTTGCGCGCCGCGCCTGGCCGCGCTGCAGGCCGAATGCCTGGACAAGGCCTGCGCCCTGGCCGAGTCGGCGGCGCGCGACGATCGCGGCGACCTGGCGCGCCAGGCCGCCTCGGCGCTGTACCACCTGGTGTCCCTGGCCGCCATGCGCAGCGAGGCGCGGCACGAGGGGCTGGCGCGGCGCAACGACCTGGCCGACCTGGTGCTGCTGCACCGCCTGGCGCCGCGCGACCCTTGCGCCGCGGCCGGGCCCGTGGCCGACTGCGCCGCGCTGCTCGAGCCGCGTGGCTGACGGCGCCGCGCCGGATATTTTCCATGGGCGGCGGCACGGGGCGCGTAGCGCTAGGCCTGCGACAAGCCGCAGCGCCGCTCAATTTCCCGCAACACCTTCACGCAGCACACATACGCAGCACACATACGCAGCACATTCATAACCCACCTGGAGACATCATGAAAAAAGTCTTTGCAAGCCTATTCGCCGCCGCGGCGCTGTGCACGCTGGCCGGGCCCGCCGGCGCGGCCGATACCTACCCCGACCGTCCCATACACCTGGTCGTGCCGTTCCCGCCGGGCGGCCCGACCGACGCACTGGCCCGCAGGCTGGCGCATGCGCTGAACAAACCGCTGGGCCAGGCGGTCATCGTCGAGAACAAAGCGGGCGCGGGCGGCAATATCGGTTCCGAGTACGTGGCGCAGTCCAAGCCCGACGGCTACACGATACTGTTCGGCACCTCGGGGCCGCTGGCGATCAACGTCAGCCTGTACAAGCGCCTGCACTACGATCCGCGCAGCAGCTTCGCGCCCATCATCCGCATCGGCCACCTGCCGAACATTCTGGTCGTCAACCCCAAGGTGCCGGCCAAGAACCTGCAGGAACTGATCGCCTATGCCAAGAAAAACCCCGGCAAGCTCACGTTTGCCTCTTCGGGCAACGGCGCGTCTTCGCACCTGGCGGGCATATTGTTCAACCAGATGGCGGGCACCGACATCCTGCACATACCCTACAAGGGCACGGGCCCGGCGCTCAATGATCTGCTGGGCGGCCAGGTGACCATGTCGTTCACCGATATCCTGACCGCGCTGCCGCATGTCAAGAACGGCAGCCTGCGCGCCATAGGCCTGGCCAGCGCGCAGCGTTCGGAAGCGCTGCCCGACCTGCCCACGCTCGACGAGGAAGGGCTCAAGGGCTACGATTCCAGTGTGTTCTTCGGTATTGTCGCGCCCAAGGGCACGCCGGCGCCGGTGGTGGCGAAGCTGAACCAGGCGTTCATCCAGGCCATGGATGACCCGGGGGTCAAGAGCACCTTTGCCACGCAAGGCATCGTGCGCGCCTCGGATCAGACACCGCAAGGCCTGGCCAGTTTCATCGATGCGCAGGTGCCCAAGTGGGCCGCCCTGATCCACAGCGCCCACATCTCGCTGGACTGACAGGCTCAGGCCGTTTGAAGGCGCCAATCGCCAGGAGGGCGTAGCAATGCAAGAGAACAATCAGGCGCCCGGCGCGCTGGCCGGCTGCAAAGTCATAGACCTGACGCGCGTGCTGGGCGGCCCGTATTGCACCCAGATCCTGGGCGATCACGGTGCGGATGTCTACAAGATCGAGCCGCCCTCGGGCGACGAAACCCGAACCTGGGGGCCTCCGTTCCAGGACGGCACGGCTTCGTATTTCCTGGGCGTGAACCGCAACAAGTACGGCCTGTCGCTGGATCTCTCGCAGCCGCAGGGCCAGGCTCTGCTCAAGGCCATGCTGGCCGACGCCGACGTGCTGGTCGAGAACTTCAAGCCCGGCACGCTGGAAAAATGGGGCCTGGGCACACAGTCGCTGCAGCAGGAATTCCCGCGCCTGATCCATTGCCGCATCAGCGGCTTCGGCGCCGACGGCCCGCTGGGCGGGCTGCCGGGCTACGACGCCTGCGCCCAGGCCATGTGCGGGCTGATGAGTGTCAACGGACAGGCCGACGGCGAGGCCACTCGCGTGGGCCTGCCGGTGGTGGACATGGTCACGGGCCTGAACGCCGCGCTGGCGATACTGCTGGCCGTCAACGAACGGCATCGCAGCGGCCGCGGCCAGTTCCTGGACATCACGCTGTTCGACAGCGCCATTTCGCTGTTGCACCCGCACGCCGCCAATTATTTCCTGGGCGGCGCGGTGCCGCGGCGCACGGGCAATGCGCATCCCAATATCGCGCCCTACGAATCGTTCCCCACCCGCAGCGGCGAATTGTTCCTGGCGGTGGGCAACAATCGGCAGTTCGAGCTCTTGGCCGGCGTACTCGGCGCGCCCGATCTGGCCGCCGACGAACGCTTTCGCAGCAACGCCGATCGCTTGAAGAACCGCGAGGCGCTGCGGGCGCGATTGACACAATTGCTAAGCGGGCATGCCGCCGCGGAACTCGCGCAGACTCTGCTCGAGCGCGGAGTGCCGGCCGCGCCGGTGCTGAACGTGGCCGAGCTGATCGATCTTCCGCACACCCGGCACCGCGGCATGGTGCTGGAGCAGGGCGCCTACCGGGCCTTGGCCTCGCCCATCAAGCTGTCGCGCACCCCCGCCAGCCTGCGCCGGCTGCCGCCCGCGTACGGCCAGGACAATGACGCAGTGTTCGGCAAGCTGAAGGGTTGAAGGCGCCCGGCCGCGTGGCCGCGCAACGCGTATGTTCGGGCCAGATTCAGGCCGCGCGCCAGGCGGCCAGCGCCACCAGCGCCCACGCCAGGATGAAGGCCAGGCCGCCTATGGGGGTGATGGCGCCGAGCCAGCGTACGCCGCTGGCCGCCAGCAGATAAAGGCTGCCGCTGAACAGCACGATGCCGGCGAACATCAGCGCCGCGGCGGAGCCCAGCAGCGGCGAGCCGAAGCGCGCGCCCAGCGCGGCGATGGCCAGCATGCCCAGGCCGTGCACGAGCTGATACAGCACGGCGGTATGCCAGATCGCCAGCATGTCCGAGCTGAGCACCCGTTTCAGGCCATGGGCGCCGAAGGCGCCGGCCCCTACTGCCACCAGCAGGGTCAGGCTGGCAACGATGACTATGGTTCGGTCGGACATGGGAAGGACTCCGGCAGCGAGGGCAAAGTAAAGAGGTGCGGGCCTGCGTATGGGCAAATGCTATCATGGGCCGATACACCACGCATGACCACGCACGAGGCGCAAGATCCATGTCCAGCGACCCAGCCGCCATCGAAGCCAGCCCGACCGAGGCGGGCGCTTCGCCCGGCCCTCGACCTGATTCGCCGGCGGCCGGGGCCCAGGGCGAGCCCAGCGTCGTCGCTTCCATGTTGTATCGCAAGGGCCACAAGCCGCAGGAAATTCCTGTCAACCAGATTGCGCGCCATATCGATCCGGGCCACAACTTGATATGGGTGGGCCTGAAGTCGCCCGAACCCGCCCTGATCGAACAGATCGGCGCCCAGCTGGGTTTTTCCAGCAAGACCATAGAAGAAATCAACGAGACCCATCGCCGCCCCAAGGTCATGGAATATACCGGCCTGACCCAGGTCGTGGCCATCACGGTCGAAGTCGACACCATGCGCCCGACTTTCGGCGAGACGCAGATCATCATCGGCAAGGGCTTCCTGCTGACGGTGCGCCGCAGCGCCCAGGCCAGCCATACCAAGCTGCGCGAATTGCTGGAGAACTCTCCCGAAATGCTCGATCGCGGCAGCGACTACGTGGCCTCGATGCTGCTGGATCTGCTGGCCGACCGCTATGTGGCGGCCTCGGCCAAGATCGAGGCCGGAGTCGAAGCGGTGGAAAAGAAGTTCCTGCTGCGCGGCTTCCAGGACAGCGACGTGCGGCGCGTCTACCAGTACCGCCGCGACCTGCTGCGCATCCACGTGGCGATATCGCCGCTGGTCGAGATCTGCCGCAGGCTTTCGCGTGTCGAAAGCAACAACATCGACCAGAACTGCCGCGGTTATTTCGGCGAGGTGGCCGACCGCGTGCAGCGCGTCGACGAGCTGCTCAGCAGCCTGCGCGAGGCGCTGGCCTTCGCTTTCGAGGCCAGCATCATGATAGGCCAGTCGCAGCAGACCGACATCACCAAGAAGCTCGCGTCCTGGGCGGCCATACTGGCTGTGCCGACCGCAGTGGCCGGCGTATACGGCATGAATTTCAAGGACATGCCCGAGCTGTCGTGGACCTTCGGCTATCCGCTGATCATGGGCCTGACGGCCGCGGCGTGCGCGATTCTGTACTGGCGCTTCCGCAAGAACCGCTGGCTGTAGCGCCAGGGCCTGGGCGTGGACGGCCGGGAGAGCAGCATGATCGAAGCGACGCACGAAGTCAGCAACCAGGTTCCCGAGCTCGGGGACTACAACCTTTATTCCAGCGACGCGGTGTTGCGCGCGGCGGTGCAGCGGGCCGGGGCGCAGGGCCACGATGCGGCGCTGTCGCATTACGGCGAGCGCCTGGGGCGTATGCAGACCCGGCAGTGGGCGCGTGATGCCAACCGCCATGCCCCGGAACTGGAGTCCTACGACGCGCGCGGCTATCGGGTCGATCGCGTGCATTTCCATCCCCACTGGCATCAGTTCCTGCGCATGGCGTTCGCCCACGGCATGCACTGCAGCGCCTGGGCCGAGCCGGGCCCGGGTGCGCACGCGGCGCGTGCCGCCTCGTATCTGCTGCATGGCCAGGCCGAGGCCGGCTCGCTGTGTCCCATTACCATGACCTCCGCGGCGATACCGCTGCTGCGCAAAGAGCCCTGGTTCGGGCAGGTGCAAGACCAGCTGTACAGCCGCCAGTACGACGAGCGCGATCTGCCGCTGGCCGCAAAGACCGGCATGATGGTCGGCATGGGCCTGACCGAGAAGCAGGGCGGCTCCGACCTGCGCGGCACCGCTACCACCGCAAGCCCGGTGGCCGCGGCCGGGCGCGGCGAGCGCTATCTGCTGCGCGGCCACAAGTGGTTTTTTTCCTCGCCCACGTCCGACGCGCACTTGGTGCTGGCGCGGCACGGCGAGTCGCTGTCGTGCTTTTATGTGCCGCGCTGGACGGACTCCGGCGACAAGAACCGCGTCGAGATCCAGCGCCTGAAAGACAAGCTGGGCAACCGCTCCAATGCCAGCGCCGAGGTCGAGTTCCGCGATGCACAGGGCATATTGGTGGGCACGGAAGGGCGCGGCATTGCCACACTCATCGAGATGGCGGCATACACCCGGCTGGACTGCGTGCTGGGCAGCACGGCCCTGCTGCGCCAGGCCCTGGTGCAGGCCCTACACCATGCGCGCCACCGCCGCGCATTCGGCCGCGCGCTGGCCGACCAGGAGCTGATGCGCTGCGTGCTGCTGGATCTGGCGATCGAAAGCGAGGCCGCCACGGTGCTGGCGCTGCGGCTCGCGGCGGCCTTCGACGGCGGCGACGAGCCGCTGCAACAGGCGTATCGGCGCATCCTGACGCCGGCCGCCAAATTCTGGGTCTGCAAGCGCACCGAGCAGGCCGTGGCCGAGTGCATGGAGGTCTGCGGCGGCAATGGCTACATCGAAGACGGGCCGATGCCGCGCCTGTACCGCGAGGCGCCGGTCAATTCGATCTGGGAAGGCTCGGGCAACATCATGTGCCTGGACGTGCTGCGCGCCTTGAAAGACAGCCCCGAAGCCGCGGGTAAGCTGCTCGACGAGCTGGCGCGCGACAGCGCCGGCGAACCGCTGCTGACGGAGGCCGCCCAGGGCTTGATATCATTGCTGCGTGCCGGCGGCAGCGGCCTGGAGTCGGCCGCCAGGCACGTCGCCCGCGATCTGGTTCTGCTGGTGCAGGCCGGCCTGTTGCGGCGCCATGCGCCGCAGGCCGTTGCCGACATCTTCGTGCGCACGCGCTTCGGCCGGGCGGCGGGGGTATTCGGCGTGGGAATTCCGGCCGTGGCGGAGCAGGGCTTGCTGGAGCGGGCCTGGACGCCGTAGCTGCGGCTTGCCGCAGCCCGGCCGAACCGCCGGCTCGGCCGGGCACCGTGCCATTGTCTATTTCTTCCGGAGGAGCATGATACGTTACGCCGATCTCGCCCCGCGCAACTGGCGCCTGGCAGCGGCCGCGCTTGCCCTGGCGGCTGCCGGCCCGGGCGTGGCCCTGGCGCGTACGACTGCGCCGCCGTTGCCCGCGCAGCAGGATCGGTACGCGCTGGCGGGCCGGGTCGTGCACGTGGCCGACGGCGACACCTTCACGCTGCTGGCCGGCGGGCGCCGGCATCGCATACGCATGGCCAGCATCGACGCTCCCGAAGTCACCAAGGGCAGCGACCGGCCGGGGCAGTCCATGGCCCAGGCTTCGCGCAAGGCGCTGGCCGGGCTTGTTGCCGGCAAGGCCTTGCGGCTCGAATGCTTCGAGCGCGACCAGTACGGCAGGGACGTCTGCAATGTGCCGCTGGGCGACGGCCGTAGCGCCAACCGCGAGCAGGTGGCGGCGGGCATGGCCTGGGCCAATATGGAAGGGCGCGGCCGGTTCATGCGCGACCCGCAGCTGCCGGCCCTCGAGCAGCAGGCGCGGCGCCAGCGCCTGGGCCTGTGGCGCGATCCTCGTCCCGAGCGGCCCTGGGTGTGGCGCTACCAATGCTGGAAGAAACAACAGTGCTGAATGGCTGGCGCATGCTAGTGCCCGGGCTGCGGCTGGGCGTGGCGGCCGGCCTGCTGGCGCTGCTCGCGGCCTGCGGCCGTACGCCGGTCAACAGCCCCTACGCCCAGGGCGCCGAGCGCCAGAACACCCTGTACACGGCGTTCATGCAGCGCTCGCCCAAATACCTGGATCCGGCCAGCTCGTATTCGACCGACGAAACGCCGTTTACCTATTCCATCTACGAGCCCCTGTACCGCTATGCCTATCTGGCGCGGCCCTACAAGCTGGAGCCGCGCACCGCGGTGGCGCTGGCCGCGCCGTTCTACCTGGACAAGAACGGCCGCCACCTGCCGCCGGACGCGCCGGGCCAGGAGGTCGCCACCAGCGTCTACGACATACACATCAAGCCCGGCATCCTGTTCCAGCCCCATCCCGCTTTTGCGCGCGACGCCTCGGGGCACTATGTCTACTGGCCCCTGGCGCCGCAGGCCCTGGAGCACAAGTTCGCCATCGGCGACTTCGCGCATACCGGCACGCGCGAGCTGACGGCCGACGACTACGTATACGCCTTCCGGCGCCTGGCCAGTCCGCGGGTAGTGTCGCCGGCCTACGCGATCATGGCCGAGCACGTGGTGGGCATGCAGGCATACGCCGGCCGCCTCAAGGCGGCGGATAGTGCCTTGCGCGCCAGGCTCGCGCCCGGTGCGCCCGTTCCCTGGCTGGATCTGCGCCGCTACGGTTTCGACGGCGTGCAGGCGCTGGACGCGCACACCCTGCGCATACGGGTGATAGGCAAGTATCCGCAGTTCAAGTACTGGCTGGCCATGACCTTCACGGCGCCGGTGCCCTGGGAAGCCGACCGTTTCTACCAGCAGCCGGGCATGGCGCGCCACAACTTGTCGCTGAATACCTGGCCGGTGGGCACGGGGCCCTACATGCTGACCGAGTCGATCCAGAATCGGCGCCACGTGCTGTCGCGCAACCCCAACTTCCGCGGCGAACCCTATCCTTGCGAGGGCGAACCGGCCGATCGCGCGGCGGGCTTGCTGGCCGACTGCGGCAAGCGCACGCCGTTCATCGACCGCATCGTCTTTTCCATGGAAAAGGAAAGTATTCCGCTGCTGGGCAAGTTCGTGCAGGGCTATTACGACGTGCCGCAGCTCGACGGTGGCGGCATAGGCGTGGCCATGCGCGTGGCGGCGTCCGATTCCGCCGACAAGGCCGCGCTGTACGAAAGCCACGGCATCCAGTTGCCTTCGTCCACCGAGGCGCAGATCTATTACATGGGCTTCAACTGGCTCGACCCGGTGGTGGGGCGCGGCGACACGCCGCAGCAGCAAGAGAAGAACCGCAAGCTGCGCCAGGCCATCAGTATCGCCTTCGACTGGGAACAGTATGTCTCCATATTCCAGAACGGCCAGGGCCAGGTGGCCTACGGCCCGCTGCCGCCGGGCATCCCCGGCTATCAGGCGGCGCCGCAAGGCCTGGATTCTTATGTGTACACGCTGCGCGACGGGCATCCGCAGCGCCGGCCCCTGGAAGAGGCCAGGCAGTTGTTGGCCGAGGCCGGCTATCCGGGAGGGCGCGACGCGCGCACCGGCGCGCCCCTGATCCTGCACTACGATTCGGCCGGCGGCATGGGTTCCAGCGCCTCGCTGGACTGGATGCGGCGCCAGCTCGCGGCGATCGGGGTCGGACTGGAGGTGCGGGCCACCGACTACAACCGCTTCCAGGACAAGATGCGCCACGGCACGGTGCAGTTGTTCATGTGGGGCTGGGTGGCCGACTATCCCGATCCCGAGAATTTCCTGTTCCTGCTCTATGGCCCCAATGCCAAGGCCTCGCATGGCGGCGAGAATGCCGCCAATTACAGCAATCCCGAATACGACCGCTTGTTCGAGCGCATGCGCCTGCTGGACGACGGCCCCGAGAAAGACCGCATCGTGCATCGCATGGTGGCCATCGTGCAGGCCGACGCGCCGTGGATGTTCGGCTTCTATCCGAAGTCGGGCGGCGCCTATCAGCGCTGGGTGGGCAATGCCAAGCCGACGCAGATGGTGCGCGACGCCCTGCAGTACTACCGGCTGGATCCGGCCGCGCGGGAAAAAAGCCTGTTCGCCTGGAACCGGCCGGTGTGGTGGCCGCTGTGGCTGTTGCTGGCATTGCTGGCGCTGGGCCTGTACCCGGCCTGGCGCGTGATACGGCGCCGCGAGCGCGCCACGGCGCTGGACGGCGCGGCCGCGCCGGGAGACGAACCATGCTGAGCTATATCTTGCGCCGCCTGGCATATGGCGTGCTGGTGCTGATCGGCGTGAACCTGCTGACCTTCGCCCTGTTCTTCACCGTGAATACGCCGGACGACATGGCGCGCCTGGCCATCGGCGGGCAGCGCGTCAGCCAGGTCGCCATAGACAAGTGGAAGGCCGAACACGACTACGACAAGCCGCTGTTCTTCAATGCCCAGGCCAGCGGTGCGGCGCGCTGGACCGACACCATCTTCTACACGCGCTCGGTGCCGCTGCTGCGCCTGGACTTCGGCCTGTCCGACGAGGGCAAGGACATAGGCCACCAGATCCGCGAGCGCATGGGGCCAAGCCTGGAGCTGGCGCTGCCTACCTTTGTGCTGGGCCTGTATGTGTGCATCGGTTTCGCGCTGCTGCTGGTGTATTTCCGGGCCACGCCGCTGGATTTTTCAGGCGTGGTGATCTGCGTGGTGCTGTTGTCTATTTCCAGCCTGTTCTACATCATCGCGGGGCAGTGGCTGTTTGCCAAAGTCCTGCGCTGGGTGCCGTACTCGGGCTTCCTGGACGGCGGCGAAGGGCTGCGCTTCCTGGTGCTGCCGGTGCTGGTCGGCATCGGCTCGCGGCTGGGCGGCGAGTCGCGCTTCTACCGCAGCCTGTTCCTCGAAGAACTGGGGAAGGACTACGTGCGCACCGCGCGCGCCAAAGGGCTGGCTGAACGCGCGGTACTGCTGCGCCACGTGCTGCGCAATGCCATGCTGCCCATCCTGACGGGCACGGTCTCGGCGATTCCGCTGCTGTTCATGGGCAGCCTGATCTCGGAGTCGTTCTTCGGCATTCCCGGCCTGGGCAGCTACACGATAGACGCCATCAATGCCCAGGATTTCTCTATCGTACGCGCCATGGTGTTCCTGGGCTCGCTGCTGTATATCGTCGGGCTGATCCTGGCCGATATTTCCTATACCCTGGCCGATCCCAGGGTGCGTTTCGATTAGGCCGCGATCACCATGCCCCAGTTTGCGCCGCTATGGACCGACATCTTCCTCTACTGCCTGGTATTGGCGGTGGCGGCGTATGCGCTGCGGGTGCGGCGTTCGGCGCATTTGCGCTCGGCCTGGGCCAGGGTGGGGCACAGCCCCGCCGCCATGTGTTCGGCCATCGTGCTCGGCCTGTTCGTGCTGGTCGGCCTGCTGGATTCGGTGCATTACCGGCCCAGGCTGGCGCAGCAGGCGGGCGCCGCCGGCCCGATCTATGCGCCCGAGTCGCGCTCCGCGCTGGATGCGCTGCTGGCGGCCGCCGGCATAGGCGCGCACGAAAGAACCTATTCCGCGCCTTTGGCCCTGCGCCAGTTCACCAAAGAGAACGAATGGGTGGGCGGCCGGGTGCAGCGCGACTACCCGCGGCTGCGGCACGCCGGCCGCGGCTTGCGTGCGGATGCGGATCACCGCGCCGACGTGCTGCGGCGCCTGGCGCTGGGGGCGGCGGCCGGTGCCGCCTGCGCGCTCATGCTGGCCCTGACTCTGACCCTGACCTGGGGCCGGTGGCGCCGGGGGGGCGCTGGCTGGCGTGCAGCCTGGGTTTCGTGGTGGCGTCCGGGCGGGCATGACGGGCGGCCCGCGCCGCCCTGGCGCGCCATGTGGCTGACGGCTGCCGTGCTGTGCCTGCTGGTGTGCATGGCAGTGGCGCTGGGCATGGATTATCACGTGCTGGGCACGGATCGCAGCGGCAACGACGTGCTGCTGCAGTCCCTGAAAAGCGTGCGCACGGCGCTGGTGATCGGCACCCTGACCACCATCACCATGCTGCCGCCGGCGCTGGTGTTCGGCGTCTCGGCGGGCTATTTCAAGGGTTGGGTGGACGATGTCATCCAGTACGTCTACACCACGCTTACTTCCATCCCCGGCGTGCTGCTGGTGGCGGCCTGCGTGCTGATGATGCAGGTGTATATCGACAATAATTCCGGCCTGTTCCCGACCGTGGCCATGCGCGCCGACCTGCGCTTGTTCATGCTGTGCCTGATACTGGGGCTGACCGGCTGGGCGGGGCTGTGCCGGCTGGTGCGCGCCGAGACGCTCAAGCTGCGAGAACTCGAGTATGTGCAGGCGGCGCGTGCTTTCGGCCTGTCGCACTGGCGCATCATGCGCAGCCACTTGCTGCCCAATCTGATGCACATCGTGCTGATTTCCATGGTGCTGGAATTTTCGGGCCTGGTGCTGTACGAGGCCGTGCTGTCGTACCTGGGCATAGGGGTGGATCCCAGCACGCCTTCGTTCGGTACCATGATAGACGCGGCGCGGCTGGAAATGTCGCGCGATCCCATGATCTGGTGGAACCTGGCCGCTGCCTTCGTTTTCCTGCTGGCGCTGGTGCTGTCGGCCAATCTGTTTGCCGACGCCGTGCAAGAGGCCTTCGATCCGCGCATGCGCAGCTACCGGCCGCGCCTGCCGCGCTTTGCGCGGCGCGCCCGGGCGGCCGCGCAGGCCCGTTCGGGAGATGGGGTATGAGCGCGCCCGCGCGGCCGCCCGGAGGGCGCGCGTCCTCCCACGGGGAGGATGTCGCGCAGCGACAGGAGGGTGGTCAACCGGTCGCGCCCTCCCACGGGGAGGATGTCCTGACTGTGCACGATCTGTCGGTGCAGGTATACAGCGCAGCGGGCATGGCCGAAGTCGTCAGGTCGCTGGATCTGTGTGTGCGGCGCGGCCAGACCTTCGCCCTGGTCGGCGAGTCGGGCTGCGGTAAGAGCATGACGGCGCTGGCCCTGATGCGCCTGCTGCCCGAAGCAGGCCGCGTCGCCGCAGGCCAGGCCTGGCTCGAAGGGCTGGAACTGAACGCGCTGCCCGAGTCCCGCATGCGCACTGTACGCGGCGGGCGCATCGGCATGGTGTTCCAGGAACCTTCCACCAGCCTGAATCCGGTGCTGACGATAGGCCGGCAACTGCTCGAGGTGCTGCACGCGCATACCGAGGTTCGGGGTGCGGCGGCGCGCGAACAGGCGGTGCGCTGGCTGGCGCGCGTCGGCATCGCCGAGCCGCAGCGCCGCCTGGACGACTATCCTTTTCAGTTTTCCGGCGGCCAGAAGCAGCGCATCATGATCGCCATGGCGCTGGCCGCGCGGCCGGCGCTGCTGATTGCCGACGAGCCGACCACGGCGCTGGACGTCACGGTGCAGGCGCAGATCCTGGATCTGCTTGCGCAGATGCAGCGCGAGATGGGCATGGCCATGCTGCTGATCACGCACGACCTGGCCGTGGTCAGGAACGTGGCTCACTATGTGGCCCTGATGCGCCATGGGCAAATCGTGGAAGCCCGCGAGGCGCAGCAGTTCTTCGCGGATCCGCGGCATCCGTATGCGCGCGAACTGCTTGCCGCCATGCCGAGCTATGCCAAGCGCGGCCGCAGGCTCAGTGCGCAGGCGCCGGATGAGCCTGCCTCAGCCACCCCCGGCCTTCGCCCGGCCGCAACTGGGCAGGGCGAAGTACAGGCCGATGCAGTGGCATCGGTCGTGGGGGCTGCCCGGGAGCGGCTGCGTTCCGCTACCCCAGGGTCGACAGAGGTACAGACGCCGGCCGCCAGTGCCGCGCCGGCCGCAGGCGCCGGCATGGCCGTCGGGCGGGAAGTCGTCTTGCGCGTACATGGCCTGGGGGTGCGCTACAGGCGGCGTGGCGGCCTGCTGCGCCGGGCCGACCCCGGCCATGTGGCGGCCGAAGACGTTTCGTTCGAGCTGCGCGCCGGCCAGACCCTGGCCCTGCTGGGGGCTTCGGGCTGCGGCAAGACCACGGTGGCCAAGGCCTTGCTGCGCCTGCTGGACGGCCAGGCCCAGGTGCAGGGGCAGGCCGAACTCGTGGGCGAGACGCTGCTGGATGCGCGCGGCGCGCGCCTGAAAGGCCTGCGGCGGCGCTTGCAGATCGTGTTCCAGGATCCCTACGCTTCGCTGGATCCGCGCATGCAGGTGGGCGACATCCTGCAGGAAGGCATGGCGGCGCTGCGGCCCGGCCTGAGCGCAGCCGATCGTGCCGCGATCGCCGGCGGATTGTTGAACCGGGTCGGCCTGCCGGTTGGCGCCGCGCAGCGCTATCCGCACGAATTTTCGGGCGGCCAGCGGCAGCGGCTGGCCATCGCGCGGGCACTGGCGGTGGAGCCGCGCGTACTGGTCTGCGACGAACCCACGTCGGCTCTGGACGTATCGGTGCAGGCGCAGATCCTGGATCTGCTGCAAGAGCTGCAGCGCGAACGCGGCATTGCCTATCTGTTCATCACCCACAATTTCGGGGTGGTCGAGTACCTGGCCGACCAGATCGCGGTCATGCACGCCGGACGCATCGTCGAGCAGGGCGAGGCGGCGCAAGTGCTGCTGCATCCCGCGCACGAAGCCACCCGCAACCTGCTGCGGGCGGTGCCGCGCCTGTAGTGCACGCAGGTTTGGACGGAGCCGCACCGGTAGCGACCCGCATCGAGGGACAGGTGCAAGCTGTTCTTGCCGTGCCGTGCCTTGCCCTGTCGCGTTCGCGGTTATAGTGGAAGTAATTCCTGATCGGGCCGCGGCGCTATTGCAATCCGGCGCCATGCCCCCATACTGCTTCCATGAGCCTGAAAGTCTTTGATCTCCAGTGCGAGTCCGGCCACGTCTTCGAGGGCTGGTTCGGTTCGCTCGAAAATTATGAATCGCAGCAAGCCGGCGGCCTGCTGAGCTGTCCGGTATGCGGCAGCCACAAGGTCGACAAGAAATTGTCGGCCCCGCGCGTCAACACGGGCGCGAAGCCCGAAGGCGAGGCCGGCAAGGGCGCGCAGCGTGCGGTACCGGTGGCGGCGCCGGCGGGCGCCCAGATGGCCCGCCTGCAGGCGGAAATCATGCGCCAGCTGCGCCAGATGGTGCGCAGCACCGAGAACGTCGGGGATCGCTTCGCCGCCGAGGCGCGGCGCATGCATGCGGGCGAAACCGAGGAAAGGGCGATACGCGGCACGGCCACGCAGCAAGAACGCGCATCGCTGGCGGAAGAGGGCATTACGGTAATGCCCATACCCGACTTCCTCGACGACGACAGGCTGCAGTAAAGCGCTGCCTGCGGCAATTGAAGCGGCAGCCGCACTGCCGGAACGCAGCGCGCAGCTGTAAGCGGGGCGGGCGGCACGGCGAGTTGCGTCTGCGGCCCGCCTTGCCGGTTTTCTGTGCCGGGCGGGCGGCCCGGCAGGCTTACATCACGCGGCTGCGGTATTCGCCGGTGCGCGTATCGATTTCGATCTTGTCGCCGATTGCGCAGAACAGCGGCACGTTCAGATCCATGCCGGTGTTGATCTTGGCGGGCTTGAGCACCTTGCCCGAGGTGTCGC
Source organism: Candidimonas nitroreducens (assembly GCF_002209565.1). Classification (GTDB taxonomy): domain Bacteria; phylum Pseudomonadota; class Gammaproteobacteria; order Burkholderiales; family Burkholderiaceae_B; genus Candidimonas; species Candidimonas nitroreducens. Next base: position 28,144 of record NZ_NJIH01000005.1, on the reverse strand, counting down.
CGCGCACGGCCGGCTCGGTGTAGGTGATTTCGCGCACCACGATGGTGGGCAGCTCGACCGAGATGGCGCGGCCGTCGTAGAACACCACTTCCACCGGCATGCCTTCTTCCAGGTAGTTCAGCGCATCGCCCATGCTGTCGGCTTCGACTTCGTGCTGGTTGTACTCTTCGTCCATGAAGACATACATCGGGTCGGCGAAGTACGAGTAGGTGCATTCCTTGCGGTCGAGCACCACGACCTCGAATTTTTCGTCGGCCTTGTAGACGGATTCGCTGCCCGAGCCGGTCAGCAGGTTCTTGAACTTGAGCTTGACCACCGCCGCGTTGCGGCCGGATTTGTTGTATTCGGCCTTTTGTACGACCAGGGGGTCGTTGCCGACCATTACCACGTTGCCAACGCGCAATTCTTGTGCGGTTTTCATGTTTGGAAAATGCTCCGGATTGATGTGCCGCGCCCGTTGCGGCCCGCGCGCAAAGCCCATGCCGTCGGCCCGGCCATGGCTGCGCGCTAAGCGCGGTTTCTGTGAAAAACTCAGTATTTTAACCTGTTTGCAGGGTTTCCATGCAGAAGGCCATCAAAGAACCGGCCAGGTCGGGGGCGGCTTCCAGGCTGCGGGCCCAGGCCGCCGCATGATCGTGCCATTGCCGCCAGGCGGCGGGCGCAAGGGCCAGCCCCAAGTCTCGTTCGAAGCCCGGCGCGCCGGTATTCCAGGCCCGCAGCAGCGCGCGGCGTTCGGCGGGCACGGGATCGAGCCGCAACCAGGCGTCGAGCTTGGCCATATGGGCATCGTCTTCCTGGCGGTAGAGCTGCCAGATCAGCGGCCGGCCGGCCCAGATGGCGCGCACCAGGGAGTCTTCGCCGCGCACGCAGTTCAGGTCGCTGCCCCATAGCAGCGGGTCGAACGCGGTCTGGGCAAGAAAGGGGATTTCATGCACCCGTACCTGGGCGGCGGCATGGCGTGCCAGCCCGGGGCATACGCCCCTGGGCGCCAGCACGACGCTGGGCCGGGGGTCTTGCGCCAGTGCCCGCAGCAGGGCCTGTGCCGGGGCTTCGGGGTAGCAGAACAGGAAGACCTGGCGCCAGCCGCCGAGCAGCCCCTGTATCGTGGCATCCGGCAGCGCCAGGCTGCGCAACAGGCCGGCGCGCAGTTCCGGCTGTGCGAGCCAGCGGTCGCGCTCGCGCAGCAGGCCGGGCTCGCGCAGCAGGCCGCCGGTGCGTGGGGTGAAGCCGGGGAAAAAGAAAGCCTTGCGCAGGCCGTTGGCTTGCAGCGAAGGCAGGGCATGGCACTGCTCCACCCAGGGCTCGGCGCTGAGATATTCGAGGTTGATCCACAGGCTGCCGTGCTGGCGCATGCGCGCCACGTACGAGGCCGGAGTGTCGCAGGCGAAAGCTTCGATCACGACGTCGTGGGGTTCGGCGTCGGGCAGCGGTTCCGTCCAGCGCCTGACTTCCACGCCCGCCAGTGACTGTACGGCCAGCTCCGGATCCAGGCGCGGTTCGATGCGGGCGTGGCTTTGCAGGTCGTCGACCCACAGGCGCAGCCGCCCCGCGCCGGGCGTGTCGGCCAGCTGCCTGGCCAGGCGCCAGCAGACACCGATGTCGCCGTAGTTGTCGACGACGCGGCAGAATATGTCGAAGCTGATGGGCATGGTGCGGTAGGGCGATGGGCGGCCCTGGCCGCGCTCGCGCGCGGCCCAGTCTTAGTGGAAGTGGGCCGGGCCGAGGTCGGCCTCTTCGGGAACTTCCGGGTGCATCATTTCACCCAGGGCGTTGGGGAAGTAGGGGGCGCCGCAGTCTTCGCAGAATTCGGCCGGGTACAGGCCGGGCAGGCGGCGTATGTCGGATACGCCGAGTTCTTTGAGCTGGGCGGCGATTTCGTCGGGTATGTCGATGCGCCCGCCGTCTTCGGATTCGGCGGCGGCCTCGTCCTTGCTGAGTATGGGCCAGATGCAGCCGTAGACGACTTCATTGCTTTGGCGGGTGCCGAAGCCGATGCGATATTCTTCGACCTGGGTGTCGCCGCAGCCGGCGATGACGGCGCGCAGATCGGCGGCTTCGATGCCGGCCGCCGACGAGAGCCAGGCCACGGCGGCCTTCAGGGCCAGGGGCCGGATGCGGCGATCGGCTTCGCGGTTGCTGATGTAGAAGGCGTCGGGCTGTACGTAGTCGAACTGGCAGCCCGTGAACAGCGGGCCCAGGGCGGCGCTGCTGTCGGCGGCCCAGCTTTCCAGGCATTGCTGGCGCGAAACCGGCTCGGTCTGGGACTGCCAGCGGAACACTGCGGCGCCTTTGGGTGCGACGATGGCGCCAACGATGAAGCGCGCGTCGGCCAGCATGCCTTCAGTGTCGGGCAGGGTCTTGAGCAGCGAGCTTTCGCGGCCCTGGCCCAGGGCGGCCAGGCCGAGCCGGCGTGTCCAGTTCCAGGTTTCCTGGAAGGATTGCGGCATTTGGTCGAAGCAGACCAGTTCGGGCAGGATGGCCAGGCGCGCGTCTGCGGCGACGATGTGCTGCTGCAGCAAGGCCTGCAGGGTTTGTTTCAGGTCGGCGGCCAGGCGGCCGTCGGGCAGGCGGTAGCGGGTCCAGGCGACGATGGGGGCCGAGAACAGGAGTGCGTCGTATTCGACGCCGTCGGCTTCGAGGCGGATGGACTCAGACGAGGTTTCGGCCTGTTCGATGAGGATTTCGTAGGCAGGCGTGTCGCGCGCGGCGAGATGATCCAGCGCGGTTTCGATGCCGCGGTTGCGTTTGCTTTGCAGCAGCTTGCCGACCTGGCTGGCGAGCAGGTTTTCCCAGTAGGCGTCTTCGAGGCGGCTGCCCGATAGCGCAAGCGCCTGCGCCAGCGTGATGAGGTGCTGGGCTTCGCGGGGCGGCTTCGAGGCGGGGGCGAGGTCGGGCGTACGGGGCATGGAGGCGGGCTGCGGATTCTAGGGTGAATGTTCTAGTTTAACCCTCCTGCCGTGGGTGGGGGGCATGCGCCTCTACACGCGTACCTTAGGTTCGCGAGTCCGCTACTCGAACAAAGACTGTCCCATACCTTTGCCTCGCATCGCCGTGCGCCACGACAACGATATGCACGTCACTTTCCCGGTCGACATCTTTGGTCTCTGCGCCCTGGCCATTGCCGCGCTGTATTGCCAACGCTGACGCGTTGCGCGGTTCTCGAATGGGTCAAACAGCATCTGCGCATCAAGATTTTTCCCGCCACGAACGAGAACACCGCCGCATCGTTTCCCAAAAATAAAAGCGAATCGTAATTACAACAAGCGGGATTAACTTACTAGCGAATGTTTCCGATGAGCCTGCTTGGGCAGTGTCTGCCGAAACTTGTCGGCCCGGATGCCGAGCACGCGGCTTTTCCCCCTGGTGGAGATGTTGAAGACGCTTGAAGAAAAACGTGACGACGTGCTTTTCGAAAGTAGGCTCCAGAGAGATGGCAGGCGTTCTGAAACCCGCATGAACACTGAGTTTCAGAAAGTTTCCTCGTAGATACATCGTGTTTTTTCATTTTGATAAGAAATTAAATTCTTAATTCATTTTTTTGTATTTTGTGCGTGGCGGCGTCACATATCTTTAACTTATGGTGCTTAGTGTTTTGCCCATAGAGTTTGACCTTTAACGATTGATTGTAGAGTCAGGGGGATTGGGGTTTGCCTGTTCGTAGAATTGCTGTATGTGGTTTGGGTTATGTGGGTTTGCCGATAGCCGTAGCGTTGGCTCGCAGATTCAGTGTTGTGGGGTTTGATGTCGACAGCCGGCGCGTGGCGCGATTGCGGGAAGGGGACGACTGGACTGGAGAAATTTCGCGTGCAGCGCTTTCGGCATCGTCCTTGCTGCTCGCCGACACTGTAGCTGACATAGCCGGGTGCGATTTCATTGTTGTAGCGGTGCCAACCCCCGTTGACGAAAAATGCACTCCGGATCTTTCCATGTTGCGTAGTGCCTGCCAGTTGATAGGCCCGGTACTGCAACCCGGCTGCACAGTGGTTTTCGAGTCGACCGTATACCCTGGTGCGACGCAAGAGGTGTGTGGCCCGGAACTGGAAAAAAGCTCGGGCTTGCGCTGTGGCGTGGATTTCAAATTGGGCTATAGCCCAGAGCGCATCAATCCCGGCGACAAGGCCCATCCTCTGGAAAATATCGTCAAGATCGTTTCGGGGCAGGATGCGCAGACGCTGGAGTGCGTGGCTGGCGTGTATGAGCAGATCATCGACGCTGGCGTCCACCGCGCGTCGTCGATCAAGGTCGCCGAGGCTGCAAAGGTGCTCGAGAACACCCAGCGCGACATCAACATCGCGCTCATGAACGAGATGTCCAAGATCTGCGATCTGGTGGGCATACGCAGCGCCGAGGTTCTGGCGGCCGCGGGTACGAAGTGGAATTTCCTACGCTTTTCCCCGGGCCTGGTCGGCGGCCATTGCATCGGTGTCGATCCCTACTACCTGACGACCAAGGCTCAGGAGCTTGGCTACCATCCGGAAGTGATACTCGCCGGCCGTCGAATCAATGACGGCATGGCCGAATACGTCGCTTCGAGGCTGGTGCAGCTGCTGGCTTCGCGCCATCGCCTGGATCCAAAGACGCGCGTCGGCATCCTGGGCATCACGTTCAAGGAAAACGTGCCCGACATCCGCAATTCGAAGGTGGCGGATTTGTACAAGGCTCTGGCCAGTTACGGGCTTTCCCCGCAAATCCACGACCCGATGGCCGATGAGGCCCAGGTCGCGCACGAGTATGGCATCACCCTGGTGGATCGTGCCGAATTGACTGATCTGGATCTGCTCGTTCTCGCCGTCCCTCATCAGGAAATCATCGACGGCATCGAGGATGCCATGCCCGGGATGCTGGCCGAAGATGCGGTGGTGTGCGATATGAAGTCGGTGCTCGACACCGCTCGCCTGAAGCCTGGCGTTTTTCACTGGTCTTTGTAGGCCAGCCGTCCGTACCTCGAAAATCAACAAGAGATCCCTATGGTCATATCAACCATTGCCCCGTTGGGGACATGCCGCATCTTCACGCCGCTTCGTTTAGGAAGCCGCCGCTATCCATTGAAACTGCAATCGACTCGCAACTATGGCTTCGTACATACGAGCGCCGAAGTGCTGCAGCAGTTGCGTTTCATCCTCGGACAGGCCGATGTGCCCGAGGACATACGGCGGCTGACCTTTCGCCAGAACACATCCGCCGGCTTCTTCGACAAAACGTTCCAGCCCGCCGATTTCTACCTCGTGGAAATTTCGTCGCGCAAGCTGCTGACTATTGACGGGCGGCCGATCCAGATCAATTACCTGGGACGCTACTTCAGCGACTTCTTTGCCGATCGGGCGCGCACGCGGACTTACTGGTCGATGGCGGTGCCGGAAAAACTGGCGGCGCGCAAAGAGTTCCTGAAAAGCATTGCGGTCTTCAACAGCTTGCCCGAAGCCGATCAGTCTTTGCTTGAGCGTATCCAGCGCCGCAGCCAGACTGACGAAGAAATCGAGAGAGACATGGGGGAAATTTCCCAGCTCATCGGCAAGGACAGGATGGTTTTTGTCACGCATGTCAATGCGCTTGCCGACGATGGCGCGCCGATTGCGCAGCGCCAGGCACTGATTGAAACTGTGTCCGCCGCTGCGTTGAAGCTGGGCGTGCCTTGCTACGAACCCACGGCATTGATGCGCGAGTTCGGCCAAGACCAGGCGATGGAACAGGGCGGACTGGATCTCACGCATTACACCGAGTCGTTTTCGTCGCGCTTATGCGCGGATTGGTTCGACCGGTACATTGCACCGAGCGTGGGCATGACGGCGGCGCAGGCCGTGGCTGCCGATCCCGTAGCGGCTTCGCTGCCGGCCGGTGAGCGCATACCCGCAATCGAGGCGTGCTGGGACAGCGGTGACCTCAGAGAGGCATCGCGTCGCGTGCATGATGTGCTGCGACGGCATCCGGAGCAGGCCGAACACCGCTTGCTGCTGGCCCGGATGCAGTGCGAGCTGGGTGACTATGAAAGTGTCATCGCCCACCTCGAATCGAAAGCGGGCACGGCAGACGCCGACGAGAGGCCTGATCCGCTGTTGATGCGGGCGTACTTTGGCCTGGGCCGGTATGACGAGGCCCGGTATCACGCCAATGCCCTCCTGGCCGAGGAAAGCGAAACGCCCGAAATCCTGAGGATTTGTGCCGTTACCGCCGAGGAGCTGGGCGAGGGAAAGGCCGCGCTGGAAAACTGGAAGCAGCTTTTCCGCTTGGGCGGGAACTCCGCCGAGTCGGCTACGGCGGCGCTGCGCTTGTTGTTGGCCGATGGTGAAACCGAGGCTGCGCGGCGTTGGGCCGAAGAAGTGCGCGAGGCGCTGCCATCGCATGGGCCGAGTTTCGTGGCGTTGTGGAATGACCGCGTCAAGCTGGGTGACCGTGCCGCCCTGCGGAGCTTGATCGAAAGCGCCGATTCCGTGGATCTGGATGAGCGGGAAGCCTTCGATCTGGTAAAGAACGCGTCGGTACATGGCCTGGCCACGCCAGCGGCGATGCTGGCCATCGCACGGTCGGTGCCGCGCAGCGCCGATCCCCAGATTCTTGCATGGCTCTCGCACCAGACCTCCATGTGGCATGACACCGGGGTGGCGGCGTTAAACGACGGCAAGCTGCTCGATGCTGCCGATCTTCTCCAGGCCAGCTCGACGCTTGCACCCACCGACGTGCGGATGATTCGCGCCAAGCGTTCGCTGGAACAGCGTCTGCGCCAGGAAATCCGTGCGGCCTTCGTATCCAAGCACTACGAAAAGGCCGGGCAGATCTCCGACTTCGTACAGCACACGGGCTTGAGTTTCCCGGGATTCGACAATTATCGCTGGCGCGTCGCGGAAGTGCTGGGTGATGCGCCCAGCGCATTGGGCATCCTGCGCAAGCTCGCTGACGAAGAGGGAGCGTCGTTGGCTGCTCGCATCCAGCTGGCGCGCGTGGCTCTGCGTAGCAGCGAATATGTGGAGGCCATCGACGCCTATCACAAGATCCTGCTCGAACACCCTGATGACGAGATGCGTGCAGAGGCCGGCCAGCAGCTTGCCAAGCTCACGGGACGCGCGATCCGCGCGGCCCGCCAATACCTGGCCGACGGCAATTACGACAGGGCGTGGCAGTTGCTGGAACGCGTCGAAATGGTCAGCCCGGCCGACCATGACGTCCGGCAGGAGAAGAAACGCGTGCTGTCGCAGTTGTACGGGGGAGTGCGCGCGCTTGAACCGGAAAGCGCGCAGACCCGGTTTGAGCTCGGCCAGATGATCCTGCGCCTCGAGCCGCAGGATCCTGTGGGTCTGAAAGCTTCCGCGGTGGGCGCCATGCGTTTGCGCCGCTTCGACCTGGCTTTGACGCATTGGGGGGCGCTGCGGGAGAGAAGCGAGAACACCGCCTTGATCGACAGCAACATTCGAAAGTGTGCGATGTGGCTGGAGAGAGAGAACCGCAAGAAGGCGACGGCACGTGTCGTTCCAGAAACGGGCGCGCGAGCGCTCCGTAGTGGACAGGACGGGTGACGCTGCGCGATGACAAAGAACAGAGACAGCCAGTTAATCGATCTTTCTGCAGAAACTTCAGGCCTTGAACGCGGTGGCCGCGCAGCGCCTGGCCGGAAGCATGTCGGAAAAGCGCCGTCGGGTGATGGCGCCAAACCGCAAGGCGGCACCTCGGAACAGACCGACGCCGCACTGGTGGCTGGCGAGTTGGAGCGCGTTCTTGCCGAGGCCGCCGGGATACAGGCGGCCAAGGAAGCGCTTGCGCATGCCGAAGATATTGCGCGGGGATGCTTGCGGGATCCGGCCGTACGGTTTGCGCTGCTGCGCTTGAGGGAACGTGCGGGGGAACGCGATGGCCTGATGGATCAGTGGATGACGCTGCTTCAGGACTGCCCCGGAGATCTGCGTATCGTGCGCTATTGTGCCTCGCGACTGGTGAAGGAGCGCCACGTCGAAGATGCCATGGCACTCATCGACAAGTATCTTCCGGAGAGGCTCGATGACCCGATCGACTGCCTGGCCCGTGCGGAACTGCTTAGCGATGCCGGTGCGCATGGCGAGTCGGACATGCTGTTCCGCTACCTTATCAAGCACTACGACGGACGTGATGCTCGAGTAGGCTTTGCCAAGCGGCTGAACAAGCGCGGCATGTTGGTCGATGCCCTGGCGTCGATCGAGCCCGTGGCGCATACCTTGCCTGCCAACAGCAAGGCTGCGGCGCTGGCCGCGTCGCTAAAGGAGACATGCGAGTTCTTCCGGCGGCACGATCCTGACAGTCTGCGCTCGGGCGAAGACATCCGCATTGCCGCCATGAAGCACGCCCTCATGCAGTTCCGCGAGAGAGTGCAGCCTGCCCGGCCCGATGGTCATGCCGCGAAGATCGCCCTGGTCACCGGCAGCCTCGGGCCAGGCGGCGCGGAGCGCCAGCTCACTCGCCTGGCGACGCATTTGAAGCGCATCTCGGGAACCCGCATGGATCGGTCTGCCTGCACGACGGGTGAAGTGGAGGTGCTTGTCAAGCAACATTCCGCTGCGTCGCCCGAAGACCGGAGCCGCCGCGTCGATTTTTTTCTGTCCGATCTGCGCGCAGCCGAGGTGCCTGTCACCGAGATCAACCGGATGAAGCCCGTCGCGGTATCGCACCAGCAGATCGATGACGAAGACCTGAAGCGCCTGCTGGGATGCCTGCCTCCCCAGGTGCATTACGGGGTGACGCGCCTGGCGCCTTATCTGCGGGAACGCGAGATCGACGTGATCAGCCTGTGGCAGGACGGTACTTGCCTGTTCGGTGCGCTGGCGGCCTTGCTGGCGGGTGTTCCGGTGATTCACCTGGTGTTTCGCGGCTTGCCGCCCAATGTTCGCCGCGAGCGCTACCGGCCGGAATATCCGATCTTGTTCCGGGCCCTGTCCGAGGTGCCCGGCGTAGAGTTTGTCACCAACAGCCAGACATGTGCCAACGAGTATGCTGCATGGCTCGGCATACCCGTGGAGCGCTTCCACATTCTCTACAACGGCGTGCCTGAACTGAGCACCGAGGGTTCGGCGCAGGACGAGGCCAAGTGGCGGGAGTTCGAGACTCGCACGGCAGACGCGGAGGAGACGATCGGCGGTGTGTTCCGGCTGCAGCCGGAGAAGCGCCCGCTGCTCTGGCTGCGCCTGGCGGCGCGCTACCTGAAGCGGCGCCCCCGCGCACGTTTTTTCATTGTCGGCGATGGCCGGCTGGTGGAAAAGGTCGAGGCGCTGGCTCGGGATCTGGACATTGCCGATCGTCTCTTGCTGGTGGGCTTGTCGTCGCATGTAGGCTTCTGGTATTCGAAGATGGATGTCAAGGTCTTGTTGTCGCGCGTCGAAGGTCTTCCCAATGTCTTGATCGAGGCGCAGTTGCTGGGGGTGGCAACCGTGTCGACGCCGGCCGGCGGCGCAGGGGAGTGTTTTGTCAACGGGGTCAACGGGTATTTGCTGGAGTCGCTGGAGAACCCCGACCTGAATCAGGCCTGCGATCGCATTGCGGAACTCGTGGACACGGTCAAAGCCGGACGGGGAATGGCGGAGCAGAGCAGGGCGCGTAGTCGCAAAATGTTCTCCGTTCCCGCCATGCTGACGCGCTTCATTGGCCTGTGTGCCGCGAGCGATGTGCCTGTCAGCGAGACGCCGCCCCGGACACGGACGGCCCGCAAGGGCGGCATGCCTGCTGCTGTGCGGGCCGCCGCTGTTTCTACTGATCATGCAACGGGGTTTTGAGGATGAGGGCCATTGTGAATGGCGGATTTTGCCGCCAGGTATTACTGCGTCGGCGCCGGTGCCGGCTCATCGGGTTTAGCGTAGCGGCGGCGCTGTGCCTCGTCCTGTCGGGTTGTGGTTTGCCGCGCAGCGGGCCGATGCTGGGCGAGATGCAGGATGCGGATCAGCAAGGCGCCGTCGACCTGGTCGATGCCACACCGGCCCTGGCCCGCGCCTCGCAAGTGTCGCGCAAAGCAGGTTTCCCAGCCGAGTTTCTGTCTGCCCGGCCGGTCGACTACGACCGGCTGAAGCCGGGCGACAGCGTACACATCGTGATCTGGGAGCATGACGGCCTGGAGGTATTCCCAGCCGGGCAGAACGGGATGACGGATTTCGGCGACCAGATGCTTGGTTACAGCGGCCGCATTTCCCTGCCGTACCTGGGGTCTTTCCGCGCGGCCGGATTGACCCCGGCGCAATTGCGCGATGCCATCATGAAGCGGCTGGACAAACTGGTGCTGGGGTCGGACGCGAGTGTGCAGCGTTCCAACCCGGGTGGGCAGATGGTCGTGGCGCAGGGGGATGTGGGCAAGCCGGGCGCCTATCCCATCAGCGGTTCCATGCAGCGCCTGAGCGGGCTGCTCGGACTGATAGCACCCAATCAGACTGCCCCCCAGCAACTTGTCGTGACGCTGCGCCGCGGGGGGCGTAGTGGCTCGGTGCGCTTGAGCGAGATCTATCGCGACGGGCGACAGGACATTGCATTGCGGCCCGGCGACCTGGTCATCGTGCATGACATGCTCAATCGGGTGACGGTGCTGGGCGCGGCCGGCCTGCAGGGAACGGTTCCCTTGACCCGGCCGGATTTCAGCGTGCTTGATGCGCTGGGCAAGGCACACGGCCTGAACGATTTGCTGGCCAATCCACAAGCGGTCTTCTTGCTGAAGGGCTCCGGCGACATGGTGGGTGGAAAACGGCCCGTCATCTACCGCTTCGACTTTACCAAACCCCAGCAGATAGCCTTGGCGGGGCACTTCATGGTGCATGATGGCGATGCGCTCTATGTTTCGGATGCACCGTTCACTCAGGTGCGCAAGCTGTTGTCGGTATTCAGCGGCACGCTCGGGACGGCACAGTCGGCCGCTACCTTGTCGCAATAGGCGTGCCGGATGGGTATCGAGGATCGGATCCGGAACTGGAAGAGCCGCAGCAAGGTGCCTGATTACGTGGTGGGCGAAGGGGTACCGCTGCGCGGGCGCGACACGGCTTCCAGGATGGAGGGGGCTGCCGCTTCCTCGCCCGCGGATGAGGAGGCCCTGGCCGGCCGCGTCCTGGCGCGAATCCTGCAGCGTCTGTCCGGCATTCCCGATGCCAACCCCGCAGAGCGTCGCCGCATCTACGCGGCGGAACAGGCGGATCTGGAGCGCGGGAACGCGCGATTGCCGTCCGAGGTTCGCGATTTCCGCCTGCGCACGGTGCGCACCATCGTACGTCTTCTCGAGGAGGATATTCGTTCCGGGTTTGACGTGTACGCGGCGGGCTATGAGCCGGCTGGGCTCGAGCAGGCCCGGCGGCAGCAACTGAATGCGCTGGCGCAACGTCGCCGACGGCGCGCTGTGGAGCAGGCCCGCGAGGCGCGCCGCGAGGCGACTCGGCGCGATCAGCCGCTGGCCGTGGATCTGCCTCGAGCCGAGGCCGCGGATCTGGCCGTCCTGCGGATGCGCCTGGACGGGCTGCATGCGGGCCAGCATGGCGGACAGCTGCGTTCCGGGCGCTCGCCTTTCGTCGTATTGGCTGCATTGATAGTCCTGCAGCTGCACCTCATCCAGGGTGAGAGCCGTATTGCGCTGATATGGGCCTTGTTTGGCCCGGCAGTGCTGCTTTCCCTCATTTCCATGATGTATTTCCTGACGGGAACCCATTACATCCTGGGCATGGATGTGCCGACATTTTCCTTGCTGGGCGCCACTACTTGGATCATGTTCCGCCAGATCATATTCCGCACCAGCACCGGTTACGTCTCGGCGCGTGGCCTGCTGAACCTGCAGGATGTGTCGCCGCTGGCCGTAGCCTTGTCGCAGTCGGCCGTGTACCTGATGATCTATGTCGTGGTCTATGCCGTCCTGCTTTCCGCCGGGCATGCCCTGGATCTGATCACCTTGCCGGTCGCTTGGGCGGGCTTCATCTTCTACGTCGTGATGATGGGCGCTGCCGGTGCGACGGTGGGGGTGCTGTTCGGTGCAATTGCCACCAGGTGGCGCTTCTACCTCAGGCTGGCTCCCGTCATCGAACGCTTCGTGGAAGTGTGCTCGAGCGTGTTTTTCGTTTCCGAACAACTGCCGGAGCAGTACCGCAAATATCTACTTTGGTCGCCGTTCGCGCATGGCATGCAGTTGCTGCGGTCGGCCTACTTCGCCAGTTATACCTCGCAGGACGCGAGTCGCGCCTATTTCCTCGTCTCCCTGGTATTCATGGCCGTCCTGGCAGCTGCTGCAGAGCGGCTGGTTCGGCGTGACGTACAGCCGATGTGAGGGCACGATGATTTCCCTGAACAGTGTCAGCGACTACCCCTATGTTTTCGGCGCTCGCCGTCCCATGCTGTCAGACGCTTCTCTGGATATCGCCCAGGGGCGATATGCCGTGCTGTCACGCACGCCGGAACTGCACCGGGCACTGATCGACGTGCTGGCCGGGCTGCGTCCGCCGCTTCGTGGCTTCGTTGCGCATGAAGGGCGGGTGTCCTGGCCTATCGGCCGACAGGGCTTCGTGCGCGGCAAGGTTTCCGGGTTGCGGATGATCGAGTTCGTCTGCACGCTTTATGACATCGATCCCTCGCTGGCCATGGACACTGTGGGTGACCTCGTCAGCAGCCCGGAATACCTTGTCCGGCCCATCGAGGACTGGCCCTTGTACATGCGTCAGGAGTTTTCTTTCGCGCTGGCGCTGGCACCGGCCTTCGACGTCTACATCATCGACGGCGCGATGCCTTTCGAACCCTGCCGTTTCACGCGGCTCTGGCTGGCGTTGTTCGAAGAGCGGCTCGTTGGCCGAACCTTGATTTTTTCCACCTATCGCCGCAATCAGATGGCTGATTATTGCACCAAGGCCCTGATTCACGAGCGAGGGGGCTTCAGGATTGAAGATGACCTTGACCAGCACATTCGAGAATTTCCCTCCAGACCATTCCGAAACGAATCCGCGGATCCTGAACCAGACCTCACCGGCAGCAGCTTTGGGCAAGGGCAGTTCGATGCCTGAAACGGAACCCGGCATCGAGCAACGCCGTCACGAGCGTGAAATTTCCCTGCAGCGGCGCCGCCGGCGCCGCTGGGTCAACGTGGCCGTGGTGCTGGCGCCGGTTGTACTCGTCGCACTATACAAGCTGTTCATCGCCGTACCGCGCTATGAAGCGCAGAGCCGCTTTGCCGTCCAGTCCGGGTACGGCCAGTCCATGGCCGGATCCGGGGTCGGCGGCAGCCTGCTGACGATGGGCGGCGGCCTCGGCGCGGCCGGCCAGGGTTTCGTGGATGGATGGGCTGTGAGCAATTTCCTCATGTCCAGGGATTGCATGCAGCAACTCGACCTCAAGATAGGCTTGCGTCGTTTCCTGTCGCATGGAGGCATCGACCCTTTCAACCACCTTGCTCCCGATGCCACTGAAGATTCCCTCTACCGGTCTTATCAATCCATGGTGAAGGCTTCCTACAACGTCATGGAGCAGATCAATGTGTTGACGGTCAGCGCATACTCCGCCGGGGATGCCGCGCAGATCTCCGCGGCCCTCATCCAGCTGGCGCAGCAGTTCGTGAACAATGTGGATCACAAGGGCCTGGTCGACGCCCTGAAAGTCAGCAAGCGGTCCGTGGCCATGGCCGAGAAGGCGTCTTCGAGCGCGCGCGAGGCATTGACGCAGTGGCGGGTGGCGCATGCCAATATCGACCCGGAAGCTTATGCAGGGATGATGCTCAACGTCATCGGCCAGCTTGAGGGACAGCTGACCGCTGCTCAGATCAAGCTGGCCAAGATCCAGGCCATCGGCAACCCGGAGAATCCCATGCTACGCCCGGCGGAGCTGGAGGTGGATGCGCTGCGCAAGCGGATCAAATCCCTGCGCCAGCGAGTCAGCGGCAAGGGCGATACCGAGGCGGGCCAGCTGAAAACTTATTCGGCGTTGAAGAATGCACAGACGTTCGCCGACGAAAATCTCTCGGCAGCCCGCCAGAATTACCAATTGGCGTTTACCGAGACCATGAAGCTGCAGCGCTACCTGAGTGTCATTTCGCGCCCTATCCCTTCGCATCATCCCGCCGGCCCCGGCTTGCTTGTCATGTTGCTCGAGGCGCTGGCAGCCGGGTTTGTCCTGGCACTGATGCTGCGCCTGGCCGAAAGCCTGCTGCGGGAATTCCGGCATGGCTGAGATGGCCGGTTCCGGCGGCGATGCGTTCACCACCATGCGGCGCCTTGTCCGCACCGGGGACTGGCGGGCGGGGCTGGCCAGTTTTAAAGATGCCAGGAGTGCTGGCGCGCCGCCAGATGCGTCGGCACGCCTCTTGTGCGCTATTGCGCGGCTGCGCCTGGCCGACGGTGATGGAGCGGTGGCGGCGCGGCAGGCTGGCGCGGTGGGCGGTGCTGGCCACGGCGTGCAGGACGATCGCATTGATGCGGCCTTGGTCAAGGAGGCGGGCGGACGCGTGGATATGCGCCGCTTGGCGATCGCGCCTCTCATCCGCAAGGGGGAATTGGCACGCGCGGTGCCGCTGTTGCGTGTCCTGGTGCAGGCTTATCGGGACATCGCCGATGACCGCAGGACTCTCGCCAGCGTACTGGGGCGCTTGAAGTGCTGGGACGAAGCTGTGGAATGCGCCGACGAGGCTGCGGCGATCGCGCCGATGGATCCCGACCTCCAGGGGGCCCGCATCCAGCTGCGTCTTCTGGCCAGCCGCGAGCTTGATGCAGCTGCTGTGGCCCGTGATACCGCCGGCCTGGCCGCTGCGGATCTGCCGAATGCGCATTTGTGGCTGGCGGCCTTGCTGCGCGGCGGCCAGGCCGGGGCGGCGGCCGGGATGGCTGCCGGCTTCGACGCCACACAGTTCGCCAACGAACGCGTGGCTGCCGCCGCTGTGCAGGCGCTGGCAGCCGACCGGCGTATCGGTGCGGCCATCGACGCGGGCGAGGCCGCCCTGGCGGCCGGCCTCGACGGTGCCGCGTTGCGCATGCATCTGGGCCTGGCGCATCTGGAGCGAGGCTACGTGGCCGACAAGGCCGCCCGCGCGCAGCTGCATTTCACCGAGGGTGTGCGCCTGTCGCCGGAACATCTGCGATTGAATGCCCTGCAAGGAGAAACGCTGCTGCGCACGGGGCGCTACGTGGATGCGCTGGCCCCGCTGTCCAAGGCCTGCGAACTGGCGCCCGGACTCGTCCAGGCCCGCAGCCTGTATGCTCGCGCGTTGCGCTACGCGGGGCGCCATGCGGACGCGGCCGATCAGGCGCTCAAGCTGGTTGAGGCTGCGCCGGATAGTCCGCGCTGGCAGCGTTCTGCGGCAGCTGCGCTGGTTCAGGCCGGGCGCGTCGACCAGGCCGGCCGGCTGTTTGACCGCTACCTGCGCGGGCGCGCGGATCGTCTGCCCGGCACGTTTGCCCAGGCCCTGCGCGAACTGGAGGGGCGGGTGGATGATGCCTCGACCTTGTCGGCGATCCCCTTGGCCCGCCTGGACTGGGCTTGGTCGTTGCGGCGTGGCCAGGATGGCGTGGATCGTGAACAATGGGAGCGTGCCGCCCGCTGGGGCTACCTGGCCGACCAGCTTATTCTTGAATGGCTGGAATGCCGCCAGGGCCGGGAAGAAGAAGCCATGGAGGTGCTCGATGGCCTGGACGAACTGGAGGCGTTCTTGCAGCCATTCCTGGAGGATGGCCGCGGCATGGTAGTCGCGACGGCGCATGTCGGGCCAATGTACGCCGGCCTCATGGTGCTGGAACTGCTGGGAGTGCCGTCACGCTGGATCTCGTCCACCCCCAGCATTGCCGGCACCAGCTATGCATCGGCGCTGATCTCCACGGCGGACAAGAGCGATCCGCAGGTCGGCAGGGCAATGCTGCGGGCGTTGGCCGATGGCTACGCGGTTTGCCTGGCTGTCGACGGCGCGCCGAA
Source organism: Candidimonas nitroreducens (assembly GCF_002209565.1). Classification (GTDB taxonomy): domain Bacteria; phylum Pseudomonadota; class Gammaproteobacteria; order Burkholderiales; family Burkholderiaceae_B; genus Candidimonas; species Candidimonas nitroreducens. The sequence goes on along the minus strand of NZ_NJIH01000005.1, from coordinate 12,289 downwards.
TCCTGCGGCGCCGCGCATCGTCTTCGAGGGCCAGGAAATTACATATTCCAGCTTTGCCGCGCGTGCGGCGCACCGTCTTGGCCTGCCGTCGATGTTCTACGCGCCGCGCTGGGTAAACGGCCGTGTCGTTCACTCGGTGCAAGCCCTGCCCGAGGCGCAGCCGGGGGAAAACGTGGAAGCTTATGCCTTGCGCTGGCAGGAGGCATACCTGCAGCTGTTGCGCGAACATCTTGCCGGCTCTCCCGAAAACCTGCGCTTGAGTGGCGGCATATGGCGCCATGTCCGCGCGCCAGAGAAGGGTTGACGATGTCGTCCATGCCAAGGTTTATGCGTTGCCTGGCCGTTTGTGCGTTCGCTTTTGCCGCCACCGCATCTGGCGCAGCGGTGCAGGCCGCGGGGCCTGATTGCAAGACGAGTGCGAGCGCCGCCTGCCCGATGGTCTCGAGCCTGCTCGGGCTGCGGGAAGGCTACGGGCGCAAGGCTGCCGGCGGACTCGGGGGCAAGATAGTGGTCGTTTCCTCGGACGCCGACGCGGGGCCGGGCACGCTGCGCGCAGCGGTAGAGCAGGCTCATGGCCCAACCTGGATACGGTTTGGATCCGACATGACTATCCGCCTGCAGTCGCAGATTCGCGTGCCGTCGGGTATTACCATCGATGGGCGCGGCCATCGCATCACGCTGCTCGACTATGGCTTGGGAATTTATCGCAGCCATGACGTCATTATCACCCACCTTACTATCGACGGACAGCTGAAGACTTTTTCGCAAGCGGTCAATATCGCCAATGGGTCGCACGATGTATGGCTGGATCACCTGGATCTTTCGCGTTTTGCCGATCGCCTGGTGAACGTCAAAAACGGCTCGACCGACGTCACCCTGTCGTGGGTAAAGTTCCATGACGACGATAAAGTAATGTTGATCAACAACATCACCTCGAAGAATCTGTATGCGCATTACGCGCGCGATGCTGCTGCCCGGGTGACGATACATCATTGCTATTTCCTGGACACTGTCCAGCGCAACCCGCGTGTGCAGTTCGGCACGGCACATCTGTTCAACAACCTGCTGGAGAACTGGGATTTCTATGGCATGAGTTTCAGCCTCGAGGCGCGAGCGCTGGTGGAGGGCAATATATTCGTCAACCGCATCGACCGCGCCTGCAAGGAGCCGCCGTTCTTCCCTACTGTCGAAGGGGTGCAGCGGCGCTACTGCAAGTACATTCCCCATACGGCCGCACGCAGCGCCCTGGAAAATGGCGAGTCGGATCGCAAGAATTACGAAAGAACCCTGCCCATCTATCACTACACCCGCGGGTACAAGGCTTTCCTGCGTGTCCGCGACAACCTGTACCTGGGCGCTGCCAAGCCGGTGCTGCGCGATTACCAGCCCGGGAAGGTTTCCGATCCTCCATACTGCTATGGCTACCAGGCGCCAACACAAGCCGTGGCCGATGGCATCCGTCGCTATGCCGGGAATACCAGCGCGGATCCGCCCGCTGTCCCGGGCTGCGGGCCCGAGGGACGGCGGCCGTAGGCAGATGAGGCGTGATTTTCCGGGGCGAGGACGCGCCGGCTCAGCCAGCCGGCAGGGCCGCGGATGCGGCGCTGCCGGCGGGGGTTGCGGCTGCGGTCAGGCGGCCAGCAGGTCGCGCAGCACGTAGGGCAGGATGCCGCCGTTCTGGTAGTAGTCGACTTCGGTGGCGGTGTCGATGCGCAGCAGCATGGAGACTTCCTGGGTGGAGCCGTCCTTGCGGTGGATGGTGAGCGTGACGTCCTGCTGGGGCGTGATGCCGTTCTCGGTGCCGGAGATGTCGAAGGTTTCTTCTCCGGTGATGCCGAGCGAGGCGGCGCTGTCCTGGCCCTTGAACTGCAGGGGCAGCACGCCCATACCCACCAGGTTGCTGCGGTGGATGCGCTCGAAGCTGCGCGCGATGACGGCTTGTACGCCCAACAGCTGGGTGCCCTTGGCTGCCCAGTCGCGCGACGAGCCGGTGCCGTATTCTTCGCCGCCGAAGACCACCGTGGGCACGCCGTCGGCCACGTATTTCATGGCCGCGTCGTAAATGGACATGCGCGCGCCGTCGGGCTGGTGCAGGGTTTCGCCGCCTTCGAAGCGGCTGCCGTCGGGGTTGGCGGGGATCATCAGGTTCTTGATGCGCACGTTGGCGAAGGTGCCGCGCATCATGACTTCGTGGTTGCCGCGGCGCGAGCCGTAGCTGTTGAAGTCTTGCTTGGCCACGCCGTGCTGCTTGAGCCAGACGCCGGCGGGCGAGCTTTCTTTGATGGAGCCGGCCGGCGAGATGTGGTCGGTGGTGACGGAATCGCCGAAGATGGCCAGCACGCGGGCGCCGCGCACCTGGGGCATGGGGGTGGGCTGCATGCCGAAGTCGGTGAAGAAGGGCGGCTCGGCGATATAGGTGGACTCGGGCCAGTCGTAGACGTTGCCCTGTACGCCGGGCACTTGCTGCCAGAGTTTGCCCGGGTTGGCCTTGATCTGGCTGTAGTTGGCGCGGAAGGCTTCGGGATCCATGGCCTGGCCGAGCAGCGCCTGCACTTCGGCGTTGCTGGGCCAGATGTCGCCGAGCCAGACGTCGCCCTTTTTGCCCTTGCCGACGGGTTCGGTCATGAGGTCGCGCAGCATGGTGCCGGCCAGGGCGTAGGCCACGACCAGCGGCGGCGAGGCCAGGAAGTTGGCCTTGACGTTGGGGTGGATGCGCGCTTCGAAGTTGCGGTTGCCCGAGAGCACGGCGGCGCAGACCAGGTTGTCGTCGTTGATGGCCTGGTTCATGTCGGGGGTGAGGTCGCCGGCGTTGCCGATGCAGGTGGTACAGCCGTAGGCGGCGACGTCGAAGCCGAGTTTCTCGAGGTAGGGCAGCAGGCCGGTCTTGGTGAGGTATTCGGTGACCACGCGCGAGCCGGGCGCGAGCGAGGTCTTGATGCGCTTGGGCACTTTGAGGCCGGCCTCGACCGCCTTCTTGGCCAGCAGCCCGGCGGCCAGCATGACGCTGGGGTTGGACGTGTTGGTGCAGGAGGTGATGGCGGCGATGACGATGTCGCCGTTGTGGATTTCCGTGCCGGCGCTGGTGGTGTAGGTCTTGCCGAGGTTTTCGGCAGGCTGGTTGAAGCCGTTGTCAGCAGTCTTGCGCGAATACAGGTCGGCGAAGGTGTCTTTGACCTTGCCGAGTTCGATGCGGTCTTGCGGGCGCTTGGGGCCGGCCAGCGAGGGCGTGACGGTGGACAGATCCAGGGTCAGCAGCTTGGTGTAGGTGATGTCGCTGGCGCGCGGAATACCGTACATTTCCTGGGCCTTGAAGTAGGCTTTGAGGGCTTCGATTTCTTCGTTGCTGCGGCCGGTGCCCTTGAAGTATTCGATGGTGCGGTCGTCGACCGGGAAGAAGCCCATGGTGGCGCCGTATTCGGGCGCCATATTGCCGATGGTGGCGCGGTCGGTGACCGACAGGCTGGAGGTGCCGGGGCCGCAGAATTCGACGAAGCTGCCGACGACTTTTTCTTTGCGCAGCATTTCGGTAATGGTGAGCACCAGGTCGGTGGCGGTGACGCCGCCGCGCAGCTCGCCCTTGAGTTCGACGCCGACCACGTCGGGGGTCAGGATGTAGACGGGCTGGCCCAGCATACCGGCCTCGGCCTCGATGCCGCCCACGCCCCAGCCGACCACGCCGATGCCGTTGATCATGGTGGTGTGGCTGTCGGTGCCCACCAGGGTGTCGGGGTAGTACAGCTTGTTCTTGGCGTCATAGTGCACGCCGCGCGCCAGGTATTCGAGGTTGACCTGGTGCACGATGCCCACGCCCGGAGGCACCACGCCGAAGGTGTCGAAGGCCTGCATGCCCCACTTGAGGAACTGGTAGCGCTCGCGGTTGCGGTGGAATTCGGCCTGCATGTTCAGGCCCAGCGCTTTGCGGGTGCCGAAGAAGTCGATCATGACGGAGTGGTCGACCACCAGGTCGACCGGCACCAGGGGTTCGATGCGCTTGGGGTCTTTGCCCATGCGGTCGGCCACTGAGCGCATGGCGGCGACGTCGGCCAGCAGCGGCACCCCGGTGAAGTCCTGCAGCACCACGCGTGCCACGACGAAGGGGATTTCCGCCGTGCGCTTGGCATTGGGCTGCCAGCCTGCCAGCTCGCGCACGTGCTGCTCGGTGATTTTGCTGCCGTCGCAGTTGCGCAGCACCGATTCGAGCACGATACGCAGGGATACGGGCAGGTGCTTCATGTCGATTCCCAGGCTGCGGCCCAGGGCCGGCAGGGAATGGAATTGGGCCGTCTTGCGCCCCACCTTGAATTTTTGCAGGCTGTTGAACGTGTTGTTCGGCATGGCAGGAGCTCCGTAGAGGCAGGCGATCGGAAAGAGGCCGGATAAGGCGCGGCGCGCCGGAACCGGGGGACGCGCCGCCATTGCGTGGCGGCTTGTCTGCGGGCGTCGCGCCGCCGGCATCGCGCGCCTGCATGCAGAGCCGCCGGCGCGTGTGTCTCCAACGTATCGCGACCACTACATTTTAGGCTTGTTTCCCGCAGTTTTGCAGGGGCTGGCGGCGATAAATTTCCGCGGCCGCCCGTGCGCAAAGAAGAAGGGCGCCCGCCGGCCGGCGGGCGCCCTTCGGGCATGGACGAAGTTTCGGCCTGGGCCGGCGGCCCGCCCGCGCGGGGCGGCCCGCCGGGCCTCAGACGCCGACCGCGTCGGCGACTTCGCGGAAGTCTTCGATCTGGTCGAAGTTCATGTAGCGGTAGATCTGGTCGCCGTTCTGGTTGATGACGCCAATGTCGGCCATGTATTCCTCGCGCGTCGGGATGCGGCCCAGGCGCGAGCAGATGGCGGCCAGTTCGGCCGAGGCCAGGAACACATTGGAGTTCTTGCCCAGGCGGTTGGGGAAGTTGCGCGTGCTGGTCGAGACGACCGTGGCGCCTTCGCGCACCTGCGCCTGGTTGCCCATGCACAGCGAGCAGCCCGGCATCTCCATGCGCGCCCCGGCGCTGCCCAGCACGCCGTAATGGCCTTCCTCGGTGAGCTGTTTCTGATCCATCTTGGTGGGCGGGGCCACCCAGAGCTTGACGGGGATGTCGCGCTTGCCCTCGAGCAGCTTGGAGGCCGCGCGGAAGTGGCCGATATTGGTCATGCAGCTGCCGATGAAGACCTCGTCGATCTGCGTGCCGGCCACGTCCGACAGCGTCTTGACGTCGTCGGGGTCGTTGGGGCAGGCCATGATGGGTTCATGGATCTCGGCCAGGTCGATCTCGATGACGGCGGCGTATTCGGCGTCGGCGTCGGGTTCGATCAGCTGCGGGTTGGCCAGCCAAGCCTCCATGGCCTTAATGCGCCGGCCCAAGGTGCGCTCGTCTTCATAGCCGTTGGCGATCATCCATTTCAGCAGCGTGACGTTGCTGGTGATGTATTCGATGATGGGCTCTTTGTTCAGGCGCACGGTGCAGCCGGCGGCCGAGCGTTCGGCCGAGGCGTCGGACAGTTCGAAGGCCTGTTCGGCCTTGAGGTTGGGCAGGCCCTCGATTTCCAGGATGCGGCCCGAGAAGATGTTCTTCTTGCCCTTTTTCTCGACGGTGAGCAGGCCCTGCTTGATGGCGTACAGGGGGATGGCGTTGACCAGGTCGCGCAGGGTGACGCCGGGCTGCATGGTGCCCTTGAAGCGCACCAGCACCGATTCGGGCATGTCCAGCGGCATGACGCCGGTGGCCGCGGCGAAGGCGACCAGGCCGGAACCGGCCGGGAAGCTGATGCCGATGGGGAAGCGCGTGTGCGAGTCGCCGCCGGTGCCCACGGTGTCGGGCAGCAGCATGCGATTGAGCCACGAGTGGATGATGCCGTCGCCCGGGCGCAGGGACACGCCGCCGCGGTTGCTCATGAAGGCAGGCAGCTCGTGGTGCGTCTTGATGTCCACGGGCTTGGGGTAGGCGGCCGTATGGCAGAACGACTGCATCACCAGGTCGGCCGAGAAGCCCAGGCAGGCCAAGTCTTTCAGTTCGTCGCGGGTCATGGGGCCGGTGGTGTCCTGGCTGCCGACCGAGGTCATGCGCGGTTCGCAGTAAGTGCCGGCGCGGATGCCCTTGCCTTCGGGCAGGCCGCAGGCGCGGCCCACGATCTTCTGCGCCAGGGTGTAGCCCTTGCCGGTGTCGGCGGGGTTCACGGGCAGGCGGAACAGGGTCGAGGGCGCCAGGCCCAGCGCCTCGCGCGCCTTGGCGGTCAGGCCGCGGCCGATGATCAGCGGGATGCGGCCGCCCGCGCGCACTTCGTCGAACAGCACGTCGGACTTGACGCTGAATTCGGCGATGACCTTGCCGTTCTTCAGGGCCTTGCCTTCATAGGGGCGCAGCTCGACGACATCGCCCATTTCCATGCCCGAGACGTCCAGCTCGATCGGCAGGGCGCCGTCGTCTTCCATGGTGTTGTAGAAAATGGGGGCGATCTTGCCGCCCAGGCACACGCCGCCGAAGCGCTTGTTGGGCACGAAGGGGATGTCTTTGCCGGTATGCCAGAGCACCGAATTGGTGGCCGACTTGCGCGACGAGCCCGTGCCCACCACGTCGCCCACGTAGGCCACGAGATGGCCTTTTTCCTTCAGGCTTTCGATGAATTTGATGGGGCCGACCTTGCCGGGTTCCTGGGGCTCGATGCCGGGCCGCGGGTTCTTCAGCATGGCCAGGGCATGCAGCGGAATGTCGGGGCGGCTCCAGGCATCGGGCGCCGGCGACAGATCGTCGGTATTGGTTTCGCCGCTGACCTTGAAGACGGTGATCATCAGGCTCTCGGGCACTTCGGGGCGGCTGGTGAACCATTCCGCGTCGGCCCAGCTCTGCAGCACGGCCTTGGCGTTGGCGTTGCCCTTTTCGGCCTTTTCCTGCACGTCGTGGAAGGCGTCGAACATCAGCAGCGTCTTCTTCAGGCCTGCGGCGGCCACGGGCCCGAGTTCGGGGTTGTCCAGCAGTTCGATCAGGGGGCCGATGTTGTAGCCGCCCAGCATGGTGCCCAGCAGCTCGGTGGCCTTGCGCGGGTCGATCAGCGGACAGGCGCGCTTGCCCAGGGCGACGGCGGCCAGGTACGAGGCCTTCACCTTGGCGGCGTCGTCCACGCCGGCGGGGACGCGATGGGTCAGCAGGTCGAGCAGGAAATCGGCCTCGCCGGCGGGCGGGTTTTCGATCAGGTCGATGAGGTCTGCCGTCTGCTGCGCGGACAGAGCCAGGGGAGGGATGCCCAGCGCCGCGCGTTCGGCGGCGTGTTGGCGGTAGGATTCCAGCATGATGGTGCCCTGAATAGAAGGGTTGGAAAAGGACTGAGAAGATCCTGAACAGGGGGATTGTAAGAGTAAAGAAGGGGATGAGGCAAATGTCTTATATCTTATATAAGACTTAAGATGCGGACGTGCAACACCAGGCCGCGGCCGCTATGGCGGCCATGGGCGCGGCCGGCGGCCGGTGCCTTATGGCCGGCTCAGCAGATCCTGGTATTCGGGGTGGCGCCGCAGCCACGCCGCCGCGTAGCTGCACAGGGGCAGTACCTTCAGGCCGCGGCTGCGGGCGTCGTCCAGGGCGGCGCGGGTAAGATCGGCGGCTACGCCGCGCCCGCCGACCGCCGCCGGTACGCCCGTATGCACGATCGCCATGATGGCGCCGGCATCGCGCAGCTCGTAGTCGAGCACGCACAGCGCGCCGTCCTCGGTATATTCGTAGCGGTGGCGGGCGGTATTGTGCGCAATGCTGCGGGTCATGGTGTTCCTGGGGACGTGGCTGGGTGCCGATGCGACGTGGCCTGGATACAGGCGTGGCGGGTGCCGCGGCCGGCGGGCGGTGCTGCGCTGCGGTATGGCCGGCGTGCGCGGCGCGGCGCTACAGGCCCATTACATCTTCATCAGCAGCATCGCCCACAACACGATTATCGCCACCAGCCCTACGTAGCAGCCGCCCCACAGCCCGACCACGGGCCACTTGAGGCTGGTCGGAATGCGCTCGGGGTCGACATGCGCCAGCAGCTGGTTGGCCTGGCCCACCAGCCAGAAGCGGCTGCGGGGAAAGCAGATGCGGAAGAAATAGTCCATGAGTATGGACAGGCGCATGGGAAAGGAGTAGCGCTTGAATGGCTGCTGCTTCAGGTAGGGATGCTGGAAGGCCTCGTTGGTTCTGCGCAGCGTGAACAGCAGCAGCGTCAGGGCCGAGATGCACGAGGACGCGAAGCAAGCGGCGAACAGCCAGAAGACGATGGGAAGTAGGTATGCGTAAAGGGCGTTGGACATGGTGCAAACTGCGTGGGCACGCGCGCCGCAAGCAATATGTGGCGAGGCGCGAGGCATTGTAAAAGCTTATGTATGGCCCTTGTGCGGCCTAGAGGAGACACTATACTGTTTTTTCATGGGTCTTTTCAGGATCCGCCGTCATGGCGGCGCGGAGCGCCGCACCGCCGCTTCCGGATGCGCCAGCCCCGGCCGGATCTCCCCGGCCCGGGTTCTTCCCGCCGGGCTTGATCTGCCCGCCCTTACGGGCCAGATCCTTCCCATCCGGGCCATACTTTCGAACGGAGGTACATATCATGCGCAAGAACTCCCCCGCCCGCTTGGTCGTCGCGGCAGCGTCGCTGGCTCTTTCGGGCATGGCCTTGGCTGCCGCCCCCGCTGGCTCGATAGAGAAGGGCAGCTATGCCAACCAGGTACTGGCCCGCGATGCCCTGATAGGCGTGACCGCCAAGGTTCGCTCCGAAGGCTGCAGCAGCCCCGAGCGCTATCAGCCCTACGTCATGAAAAAACCCAACGGCACCGCCGGGTCGCGCACCTGGAGCGAGCAGTGGGTGGTGCAGGGCTGCGGCAAGGAATACCCCATCACGCTCAACTTCCGCGAGGAAGGCGCCAAGGGCGCAAGCTGGCGCATCGTCAATTAGGGTTACATAGGCGCACTAGCGGCCGGCCCTTCCGGCCTTGCTGCGTGTGCTTGGGCCCGGCCGCCCGCAGTATGCGGGCGGGCTTGGCTGTGCCCCTTGGGGGTACCAAAGCCCGCTGGCGCGACTAGACTGTTAGCGTCAACGGGCCTTCGCGCATAGTCACCGCATAGTCACGAATTCCTCGGAGGCGGTCGGGTGGATCGCCACGGTATCGTCGAAGTCTTTCTTGGTGGCGCCCATTTTCAGCGCCACGGCAAAGCCTTGCAGCATCTCGTCCATGCCGAAGCCGATGCCGTGGATGCCGACGATGCGCTCTTCCTTGCCGACACACACGAGTTTCATGCGCGCCGGCTGGCGGTGCTGTGTTACCGCCGTGTACATGGCGGTAAATGAAGATTTGTACACTTTGACTTCAGCGTCGCCGTATTTGGCGCGGGCCTCGGGTTCGGTGAGCCCGACCGTGCCGATCGGCGGGTGGCTGAACACCACGGTCGGGATGTTCTCGTAGTCCAGGTGCTCGTCAAGGCGGCCGTTGAACAGGCGCTCGGACAAGCGGCGGCCGGCCGCCACCGCCACCGGGGTCAACTCGACCTGGCCGGTGATGTCGCCGACCGCGTAGACGCCCGGCACATTGGTGTTCTGGTATTTGTCCACGCCGATGTAGCCGCGCTGGTTCAAGGCCACGCCGGCCGCAGCCAGATCCAGCCCGGACGTGTCCGGTTCGCGGCCTATGGCCCAGATCAGGCAGTCCACGGTCTGGCTGGCGCCGTCCGCCAGCTGCAGGGTAAGGCTGCCGTCGGCGTTCTTCACCACGGCTTTGGGGCTTGCACGGCGATGCAGGACGGGGCCTTCGGCCTGCATGACCTCGACCAGGGTCTCGGACAGCAGCGGGTCGAAGCGGCGCAGCGGCATGTCCTTGCGCACGAACAAATGCGTCTCCGAGCCCAGCGCGTTGAGCACGCCCGCCAGCTCGACGGCGATGTAGCCTGCGCCCACCACCGCGGTGCGCCGCGGCATTTCATCCAGCTCGAAGAAGCCGTCGGAGTCGATGCCGTGTTCCGCGCCGGGAATGTCGGGGCGGGTGGGGCGGCAGCCGGTGGCGACCAGGATGTGATCGGCCGACAGGCGCTCGCCGCCGACCTCGACGGTATGGGCGTCGATGAAGCGCGCAAAGCCAGGGATCAGATCCACCTTGTTCTTGTCCAGCCCGTTCTGGTAGGACTGGTGGATGCGCTCGATGTAGGCGCTGCGGTTTTGCACCAGCCGCGCCCAATCGAAGCGATTCACCGTGGTATCGAAGCCATAGTCGGGGCCGTACGCGCGGATCGCTTCCGCCACCTGCGCAGCATGCCACATGACCTTCTTGGGCACGCAGCCCACATTGACGCAGGTGCCGCCGATTTCCCCGCGTTCGATCAAGGCGCATTTCCGGCCGTACATGGCGGCGCGGTTGACGGAAGCGATGCCGCCGCTGCCCGCGCCGATCGCAATGTAGTCGTAGTGTCTGGTCATGGATTTCCTTCGGATACTCGGATATATCGGGGCGCCGCGGCGTCCCTTGGTTCTATGCGGATACAGGCCATAGCTTACCCTGGTTGGGCCCGGGCCGCCGCAGCGCGGCTACCGGCGAAAACCGCGCGCCGGGGCTTCGCCTGACTTGTTGCCTGCGGAGGCGGCAAGGGTAAAAAATACCCCGCCGCTGTGACAACGGCGGGGTGCGTCTGCGCGCCGGCCGCACGGGCGGCCGGACGAGCTCTGCTGCCTATATGACGTACAAATCCACGTACTCATGCACGGGCATGGCCTCGAGCGTCTTCTGGTCGAGCGAGGCCTCCAGAATGCGCTGCTGCTGGCGGGCCGGGAACTGGCGCGCCAGGTTGGTGCGGAACTTGGCCTCCAGCAGCGGGATGCCCTCTGCGCGGCGGCGCTTGTGGCCGATCGGGTATTCGCAGACGATCTCGTCGAGCTTGCTGCCGTCCTTGAACTCCACGGTCAGGGCATTGGCGATCGAGCGCTTGTCCGGGTCGTGGTAGTCGCGCGTGAAGGCCGGGTCTTCGACGCAGACGATTCTGTCGCGCAGCGCGTCGATGCGCGGGTCGGCCGCCACCGAGTCTTCGTAGTCGGCCGCGGTCAGCCGCCCGAACAGCACCGGCACGGCCACCATGTACTGGATGCAGTGGTCGCGGTCGGCGGGGTTGTTCAGCGGCCCCTTCTTGTCGATGATGCGGATGCAGGCCTCGTGCGTGCGGATGGTGATTCTCTCGATGTCCTCGGCCGACTTGCCCGCCGCCTGGAGCTGGTCGTGCAGCTGCATGGCGCATTCCACCGCGGTCTGCGAGTGGAACTCGGCCGGAAACGAGATCTTGAACAGCACGTTTTCCATCACGTAGCTGCCGTAGGGGCGCTGGAACGTGAAGGGCTGGCCCTTGAACAGCACGTCGTAGAAGCCCCAGGTCTTGGCCGTCAGCACAGAAGGGTAGCCCATCTCGCCGGTGCGCGCCATCAGCGCCAGGCGCACGGCGCGGCTGGTGGCGTCGCCCGCCGCCCAGCTCTTGCGGCTGCCGGTGTTCGGCGCGTGGCGATAGGTGCGCAGGCTCTGGCCGTCGACCCAGGCCAGCGACACGGCGTTGAGCGTCTCGTCACGCGTCAGGCCCAGCATCTGCGAGACCACCGCGGTCGAGGCCACCTTGACCAGCACCACGTGATCCAGCCCGACCTTGTTGAAGGAGTTTTCCAGCGCGATGCAGCCCTGGATCTCGTGCGCCTTGATCATGCCGGTAAGCACCTCGCGCATGGTCAGCGGCGCCTTGCCCGCGGCCACCGCGGTGCGCGAGAGCCAGTCGGCCGTGGCCAGGATGCCGCCCAGGTTGTCCGACGGGTGGCCCCATTCGGCGGCCAGCCACGTGTCGTTGAAGTCGAGCCAGCGGATGATGGCGCCGATGTTGAAGGCGGCCTGCACCGGGTCGAGCTGGAATTGGGTGCCCGGCACCTTGGCGCCGTGCGGCACCACCGTGCCCGGCACGATGGGCCCGAGCAGCTTGCGGCAGGCCGGGTATTCCAGCGCCTCCAGGCCGCAGCCCAGGGTGTCGATCAGGCAGTTGCGCGCCGTTTCGTAGGCCAGATCGCTCTGGATCGTGTAGTCGAGAACGTAGTCGACGATGTCGACCAGCACCCGGTCGGGCGCGGGCCGAACGTTCGAGATAGGCGAGGACATGGAGCAGGTTTCCTATTATTTGCGCTTTTCGATGGGCACGAACTTGCGGTCTTCCGGGCCCACGTAGTTGGCGGTGGGGCGGATGATCTTGTTGTCGGCGCGCTGCTCGAGGATGTGCGCGGCCCAGCCCGCGGTGCGCGCGATCACGAACAGCGGCGTGAACATGGCGGTGGGCACGCC
>NZ_NJIH01000004.1 GCF_002209565.1 Candidimonas nitroreducens | reverse complement strand
ATCCTTACTGGCACGCCCGACGGCATCGTCAACGTGCAGCCGGGCGACGAGGTCGTCACCGAAATTGAAGGCATCGGCCGCCTGGTCAACACCCTGGTGGCATGCCCCGGCGACACCGCAACGCAGGCCGGCCTCGTCTGAGCCGCCCTCCGGCGGGGCGAGATAAAAGCTATTCGCCCGGCATCGTGGTTCTTCGAGCCAGATCAGATGCCGAGGCGCAGTCATGGTTTGCTTTGCCTGCCGCCACCGGCTCCCCGCTGAGTAATGGTTTGTCCGAGCGATGGTTTGTATGTCCATTGTTGCCCGGCCTTGCCGGGATCTGCGGTTCATCCCTGGCCGCCTGCCGGATTCCCCGCATGCACCAGCATCGCCGCGGCCAGGTCTTCCAAAGCCGTGCCGACCGCCTTGTACACGGTGACTTCTTCATCGCTGCGCCGGCCCGGGTGCCGGCCTTGGCATAGCGTTTCCAGCGTGGCCTGCACTCGGTCGCGGCTGAATACGCCGGCGGCGATGGGCGACAGCAGGTCGCCGGCCTTGTCCAGGGCTTCTTCGGTATCTATGAATACCGCGGTGTCGGCAAATGAAGCGTCGTCGGCTTCGCGCATGTAGGGCTGGAAGCTGCCGATCAGATCCAGGTGGGTTCCTGGGCGCATCCATGCGCGCCGCACCAGCGGTTCTTGTGACAGGGTCGCGCAGCTCACGATGTCGGCTTGCTCGACGCCGGCCTGCAGGTCGGGCTCGGCATGGGCGTCAAAGCCTTGCTGCGTCAACTGCTGTGCGAGGGATACTGCTTTTGAGGGCGAGCGGTTCCAGACCAGAACGCGGCTGATGTCCCGTACCGCCGCGTAGGCCGGGGCCAGCACCGCTGCGACATTTCCGGCGCCGACAATCAGCAGTGTGCGTGCATCCCGGCGCGCCAGGTACGAGGCGGCCAGCGCCGATGCTGCCGCCGTGCGGCACGTGGTGATCCGGTCGCCGTCGATGATGGCCAGGGGCACGCCATTGCCGGCGTCGAACAAGGTGTAGGTCGAGTGCAGGCCGGGCAGGCCGTGCGCACCGTTGCCCGGAAAGATCGTGACGTGCTTGATCCCCAGATACTTTCCTTGCTGCCAGGCTGGCATGATCAATAAGCTGTTCTGCGTACCCGATGTCGTGCCGAGCGCGTGATTGTGCCGCCGCGGGACGGTGCAGCCCTCGCGGAACATGCGTGCCAGGGCGGGTATCAATGCGTCGAACGGAAGCCTGGCCGCCGTCGTGCTGCTGTCGTATATCTGCAAGATGGGATGTCCTTGAGGTGGTACGCATGCGGCGGCGCGGATTACCACAGCCGATGGCCTGCCTGTTGGCCCGAACTTGCCTCTAGAGCAAGCAACATACTGGAACCGGCTGGCTCGGCTTGGTAGTGATTCGGTAATGATAGCGCGGCATGTTGCAAGGTATCGATCTGTGGCGGCGTTTGCCGGCAAGCACGTGCATGGCCGCAGGTGTGGCGCCGACGGGTGTCATTACTTTACCTTTGTAAGCGCCGCGTACGCCGCGTGTGAAGTATTTGTGCGTTTTTGTTGCGCAGGGCTTCCACGCCGCGAGGGCCGTACGGCGTGCGCTGCCGTATGGCCGTGGCGCGCAAGGTCGCAGGGGCCGAGCGGCACGTTTGCTTACATGGGGGGCTGCAGGCGGGTGCTATAAAAATTGCAGGAGCAGGCGCCGAGCCTGGATTTCATTAAGGATATACAGATGACGATCACCCGCCCCCTGACTTGTCTCGCCGCGGCTACGCTATGCGCCGGCCTGGCGGCCTGCGCCTCGACCGGCCACGACATGAAGCCTCAGGAACTGTCGCAGAAAACGGTGCACTATGAGTGCGGTACCCATGGGCAGCAAGCGCTGGATGTGCAGTACACCTTCCAGGGTACGGATCCTGTCACGGCCAAGTTGATCTACAACAACCAGGCGATCGACCTGACGCGCGATACGGGCAGCAAGACCGATATGGTCGGCGATACTTTCACCGGCAATGGCTATACCTGGGCCACGGAAAAGTTCACGCGCGACGACACTTCGCATGCCAACGGCAGTATGCTGACTCAGGACACGCAGCAGCCCGGCGCCAGCGGCCAGGCGGCCATCGCCCACAATATTCTGGCCAAGGATTGCAAGGTCACCGGCTAGCGTGTTGTCCGGTTGGCATGCCGGTGTGCCAGTGGCGCGCCGCTTCTTGCGCGTGATTGCTCGCGCTGATGATGTGGCGCGCCATGGCTATGCATGAATGCCGGGCAAAGTAAATGTGTTTCGCTCCGTTTCCGGCCCGAACAATGCGCCGCCCGTGTGGTCTTATTGTGGAGTGGGATTGCGTGCCGCAGTCCCGGGGCGGCGGCCGCAGGCCTTGAGCGTCGCACGGCATGCCGCCGCCGTATGGCCGTTCTGTGGCCGCGGGATTGTGGAGTACGGAAATGAATATGATCAGCGCATACGGTGCGCGCGTTTTTGCCGCCGGCCGCGGTGTCGCGGCAGCCGGTCGGCTGCGGCACGGTTCAAGCCATCGATTTACGGTTGCCGTCGCCGGCTGGGCTTGCCTGTTCGCCTTGCTGGCCTGCCTGGCGCCGTTCGCTGCACTGCGAGCCCAGGAAGCTCCGCCGCCGCCTCTCTTGAGTCCGCCGCAATTGGAACAGCTGGTGGCGCCCATCGCGCTATATCCCGATGCGCTGCTGTCACAGGTACTCATGGCTTCCACATACCCACTGGAAGTCGTCGAAGCCCAGCGCTGGCGTTCGACACAGCCGCGCCAGATGTCCGATCAGCAATTGTCGTCGGCCCTGCAGAATTCGCCCTGGGATCCCAGCGTCCAGTCGCTGGCGGCGTTTCCGGACGTATTGCAGATGATGAGCGACCGGCTCGACTGGACGCAACAGCTGGGCGAGGTCTTTCTATCGCAGCAGCAAGATTTGATGAGCGCGGTGCAGCGGCTGCGCGAGCGAGCTCGGGCCGCGGGCCATCTGCAATCGACGGCGCAGCAGACGGTACAGGTGGTGTCCGGCCCCAGCCCGGTCATCGAGATTCTTCCGGCGCAGCCGGAGCTGGTGTATGTGCCCGTGTACGATCCGCTGGTGGTATACGGAGCCTGGCCCTATCCGGCATATCGCCCCTTCTACTGGCATCCTCCCCGCTATGCGCCGCCGCCGGGCGTGTTCATTTCGTTCGGGGCGGGCCTGATGGTCGGGCATGCGCTCTGGGGCCACATGGACTGGCATCGCCATGTCGTGCGTATAAATGTTCAGCGCTACAACCGCTATAACCACGTGCACATAGCAAGCCCGAACTGGGTGCATCGCCCCGAGCACAGGCGTGGTGCGCGCTATGGTAATCCGGCGCTGCGCGAGCGCTACGGCCATGGGCCGGGCGGGCCGGCCTTCCATGGCGGGCGCGGCCCCGCAATGCCCCCGGGCAGGCCGCCCGCAGCGGGTCATGGCCCGGGCCCGCAAGTTCACGGCCCGGCGGGTCGCGGCGGCCCGCAAGTCCATGGCCCGCAAGATTCGCGGGCCCATGGCTCCGCGCCGCATAGCCCTGGATCGCGCCCTCCCGGGGCTCCCGGGCCGCGTCCGTCCGCAGCGGGCGGCCGGCCTCCCGGAGGCTCTCCGCCTGCCGGCCATCCCGCCGGCGCGGGGCGTGCTCCCCATAGCCCGCCACCGGCGGCCGGGCCTGCGCGCGCTCCCGCCCCGCAGTCGCGTCCGCCTCAATCGCGCCCGCCCCAGTCGCGCCCGCCTCAATCACGCCCGTCTCAGCCGCGCCCGCAAAGCCCGGCGATGCATGGCGGCATGCAGGCACCCCATCGAGGCCCGGAACGGCAGGCTTCTGCGCCACGGCCGGCCGCGAACCATCCGCCGGCGGCGCGCCGGCCCGAGGGCGGCCATGGGAATGGCCGCGGCGGTGGACATGGCCACCGCGAAGAACGGCATTGATCTATCTTTAGTCAGGCAGCGCAGGCGCCGCGGCGCACACCCGCCGCGTCGCTGCCTGCCGCGTCACTGCCTGCTGCGGCAGGCCAGCGCCGAAGTCGCCAGGCATGCCGCGGCGACGCTATACAGCAGCAGCGACGAGGTTACCGGCAGCAGCACGCCGGCCATCATCGGGCCTACGCCGGCGCCGATGTCGCGCCAGATCGCCCGCGTGGCCAGCGCATGAACGCGCTGCGGGCCGGGGTAGCGCTGGGCGACGATGGGGGCGATCAGCGGCAGCTGCAGCGCGCGCAGCACCACTACCGCCGCGGCGCAGGCCCACAGCCAGCCGGCACCGAACCCTACCAGGGCCACCGACGTCGTCACCGACAGCGTGACCAGCATGCGCTCGGCGCCGTATTTTTCGGCGACCTGGCCGCCCACGGGGCTGAGCAGGATCTCTGCAAGATAGCGCAGGGCCAGCAACAGGCCGGCGATGACCACGGCTCCCGTCGGGGCGATGCTATGGCCCAGGAACGACAGGCCGACGATGAACAGGCCGTCGAGCACCAGCCCCTCGACGAAGGACCAGATGTCCAGTGCGCCGGGCAGCCTGAAGCGCTGTTCCCTGGGTTTGATGTGGCCCTGGCCGGAGGGCAGGCGCCGCGCGATGGGCACCGCGCATAGCGCCACCGCGGCCAGCAGCAGAAAGAAGATGTGCGGGTTGTAGTGTTCCGCCGAGATCGCGGACAGCGGCAGCGCCAGCATCGGCCCCAGCGCGATCAGCGCGCGCGATTGGCCCGTGCGGCGCGCGGCGCCGGCCAGCTCGGCGGTGGCCAGCGACTGGGTGGAGAGATTCAGCGCCGCATACGACAGGCCCCACAGCAGCCGGAACACCAGCAGCGCCCAGAAGCCCGAGCAGGTGGCATAGCCCAATGCGCACACCGATGCGACGGCCGCGGCCAGCATGCAGGCGGCGCGGTCGCCATGCTTGGCGTAAAGCCTGGCCACCGTGCTGTAGCCGGCGATGCGCACCAGGCGGTTGGCGGCCAGCAGTATGCCGGCCTCGGCCAGGGTCAGGCCGAACTGTGCGGCATACAGCGGCAGCACTAGGTAAAGCACGGTGTCGGCCGGCAGCGACATGCCGAGTACCAATGAGGCGTAGCGGGAGTTCTTGTCTGTGGTTTGGGCCGGGGCGTCGCTCAATGGTGTGCCTTCCTGTCGCTGCGCGGCCGCCGCCGCGTTGCGGTGCAGCTCGAGCTGCGTACCTGCCGCAGCGGCCAAATCAGGAATTCTACGCCATGCACGAACCGCCCGGCACATGGGCCGGGCAGACGGGGCGGGCAGACGGGGCGTGCCCGCCGGGCAGCCAGGCTAACTCGAATTGTGCGGCGGGCCTGTCTATTGCGGCGGCGCGAACGGGGCGCGCCAATCGATCGGCCAGGCAGGGGCGCCAGGCCTCAGGACAGGTTCACCAGCACCTGGCCGTTTTCCACCTTGACGGCGTAGGCCTTGATGGGCGCGCTTGCCGGCGCGCACAGCGGCCGGCCGTCGCGGATGTCGAAGCGGCCCTGGTGTAAGGGGCATTCGATTTCGTGGCCGTATAGAAAGCCGTCGCACAGCCTGGCCTGGCCGTGGGTACAGATATTGTCGGTGGCGTAGTACTGGCCCTCGGTCTTGTAGAAAGCGATGTCGTGGCCCGCCACCTGTACTGCAGTGACGTCGTCTTCGGGCACTTCTGCGGCGGCGATGGCCGCTATCCAGTCTTCGTTCATGGCGCGCTTGCTTATATGGGGTAGATCAGGGAATTGGGGATCATCTCGGTATCGAAGATGCACAGTCGCGATTCGAATTTCAGCCCCTGGGCCTCGCGCCGGATGACGTCGATGTAGCGGCCCACGTTATAGACCGTGGACACGCCGTCGCTGCGGGTGCGGAACACGGAATAATTGGCCTGCGACTCGATGCGCTGCGCGTCGACCTTGCCGATTTTGGGCAGGCCCACCACATGGCGCTGGTAGTAGGGTTCGTGGAATATGGTTTCGGTGGCGCCGTAGATGCGGTCTTCGAGCATGGCCTTGCTCTCGAAGGACAGGGTGGCCAGGGGAAAGCCGCGGTCGTAGTTTTCGCGCGGCTGCACTTTATAGATGCAGTCGTCGACGAAGAATTCGGGCCAGGCGCTCCAGCGCCGGTCGTCCAGGGCCGAGGCGTATTCGGCATACAGCGCTACGACCGAGTAGTAGGTGTCGAAATCCATCTTACTGCTCCATCACTTTGCGCCAGTAGGCGTACATGCCGCGTATCAGGGTTTCGGTGACCATGTGGTCGGTGTTTTCCACGCTGCGCCCGCCCAGTTCGGCGATGGTGCGGTGCTCGGGCTTCTGGCGGAAGCCCTCTTGCGAGAATTCGATGACTTCGCCGTCGTCGGCCGATACGAACCCGCCGGGCCCGAACAGATTGGACTGGCGCAGACGGCGCCGTGTCATTTCCGCCGAGTCTTCCTCGAAGCCGAAGTGGGTCCAGACGAAGTCGAAGGAATCGGGGCCGCTGGGCTGAATGTGGCGGGTCGACACCGAGTTCACCTGCTGCTGGATGATGACGCTGGGAAACAGCGTCAGCATGACCGCAGTCGGGCCGCGCCACCATGGTTCCTGCACTACGTCGAGCAGGCGGTCGTCGTGCAGGCTCATCTGTTCCTTGAAGCTGGACACGCCTGCTGTTACCGCGCCCTTGCCGCCCGAGCCGCGGGTGGAGATCATGGCCGCGTGGCGGAAGTGCGCGTCCATCTTCAATTCCGCCTGGTTGTCGGCGCGCCACAGGCCGAAGGTCACGAACCAGGTATGCAGCAGGCCCGGGTGATACGGGTCTTTGATGTTCTCTTGCATGAGCTTCCAGTTGCCCGGAATGCGCTGCCGGTTGTAGCCCAGGATGGTGAGCTTGCGGCCGTCGAAGACGCGGTCGAAGTATCCCAGGATGTCGGGCCCCAGGTAGTCTTCCAGCGGCTCGACATCATGGTCGAACGAGGCGAACACCACGCCGTTGCGCGTGGCCACGGCGAGCCGGTTCAAGCCGTGGTCTTTGGGATCGAAGTCGGCCGGCATGCCGCCGTTGATCCTGCCGTTCTGCTTGACGCCGCGGCGAAACGGCACGCCCAGCAGATTGCCTTTCAGGTCGTAGTTCCATTGATGGTACGGACATGTGAAGTCCTTGCGGTTGCCGTAGCGTTCGCGGCAGAACTGCACGCCGCGGTGGGCGCAGACGTTTTCGACGACATGGATTTCATTGTCTTCGGCGCGTACCAGAATGACCGAGCGTTCGCCTATGGTGGTGCGCTTGAAGTCGCCGGGTTGCGGGATTTCGGCTTCCAGCCCCACATAGTTCCAGTGGCCCGAATAGAAGAAGCGCTCGAGTTCGCGGCGGTAAAGATTGTCGTCGGTATAGGCCCAGAACGGGGTTCGGCTGGTGCCCTCGCCGCTCCAGCGGTGTTCGGTACAGGGGCCGTCGAGAGGCTGGCTCATGAATGTCTCCTGCTTGGTGTTGGATATGTTCTGCGTATCATGCACCCAGACCATATATTTATAAATAGAACTACGTGAATAAAAACTATCATCAACAGTGATAATATGCCCGCATGGATCTCAAGGATCTGGATCTCAATCTCTTGCTGGTCTTCAACGAACTGTACCGGCTGCGCAGCGTGTCGCGGGCCGGCGAGGCGCTGGGCCTGTCGCAATCGGCGGTCAGCAATGCGCTGCGCCGCCTGCGCCTGGCCCTGGATGACGAACTCTTCGTCAGGGTTGCGCGGGGCATGGCGCCTACGCACTATGCCGAGGAACTTTCCGGCTCCATAGAGCAGGCGCTGGGCGCGCTGCGCGCGTCGCTGACTGCGCCGGCGGCGTTCCAGCCGGCCACCAGCACACGCAATTTCACGATTGCCATGTCCGACATCGGTGAAATCTATTTCCTGCCGGAACTCATGAAGCGCCTGGCGCGCCTGGCGCCCGGCGTGTCCGTCAGCACGGTGCGCGACACCACCATCAGCCTGCGCAGCGAAATGGAAAGCGGCCAGGTCGACCTGGCCATAGGCTTTTTGCCCGACTTGCGCCATGGCTTCTTTCAGCGCCGCTTGTTCCGCCAGCGCTATGTATGCGTATTCCGCCGCGGCCACCGCCTGGCCACGGGCAATTTCGGCCTGAAGGAATTCAAGGCGGCCGAGCGAGTTGCCATTGTTGCCGCGGGCACCGGCCACGGCACCGTCGATGCGACGCTGCGGCGTGCCGGGCTTGCCGACGGGCCGCGCCTGAGCGTGCCGCATTTCGTGGCGGTCGGCCATATATTGCAAAGCACCGACATGATCGCGGTGGTGCCGCAGGCCTATGCCGAGCGCACTCTCAAGCCCTTCGGCCTGGTGTACGCGCCGTGCCCGGTGCGCCTGCCCGAATTCGTCATCCGCCAGCTGTGGCATAGCAGGAACCACCGCGAACCGGGCAGCCAGTGGCTGCGCGGCCTGATTTCGGAAACCTTCTCGTTTTGATCGCTAGCCGTATGCGGCATGGGGCGGCCCGAGCCTGCGGCCGGACGGGGTCTCCGGCGAGCACGAGGCGTTTCAAATTCTGTTGCAAAAAAATTGTCAAGCCGGGGCTTCGGCAGCTTGCGCGGCGGCCGGGCGCACAGCAAGATATGCGCACCTACACCCACTTGAACGAGGTGCCACACATGTTTAAAACGACTCGCGCGGTATTGGTCTGCGCTGCCCTGTGCGGTTTTGCCGCCGCCCCGGTGTTTGCCGCCACCACGGCGGGCGGCGCCGCCATGTCCATGTCCAAGCCCAAGACCGCCCAGCAGGAACGCATGGCCACCTGCAACAAAGATGCCGCGGGCAAAAAGGGCGATGCCCGCAAGGAATTCATGAAGTCGTGCCTGAAGGGCGAAACCAGCTCCGATTCGAAGCTGTCTTCCTCGCAGCAGCGCATGAAGACCTGCAATGCGCAGGCCTCGGCCAAGTCGCTCAAGGGCGACGCGCGCAAGAGCTTCATGAGCACCTGCCTGAAGGCCAAGTAGGCCGCCAGGCAGGCGGTATTGCGGCAGGTCGGCTCAGCCGGAGTTGCGCAGCCCCGCCGCGATACCGTTGATGGTCATGTGTATGGCGCGCTGCGTGCTGCTTTCTTCGTCGGCGCCCTTGCTGGAGCTGCGGCTGTTGCGGTGGCGCTGCAGCAGCTCGACCTGCAGGTGGTTCAGCGGGTCGATATAGGCAAAGCGCTCGTTCAGCGAGGCCCGCAACTGCTGGTTGTCGTCCAGCAGCTCGCGGCAGGTCACCAGCCGGAACATTTCCAGCGTCAGCGCGTGTTCGCGTTCGATGCAGCCGAAAACGCGGTTGCGCAGCTTCTTGTCGGGCACCAGCAGGGAATAGCTGCGGGCGATGGCCAGGTCGGTCTTGGCCAGCACCATCTCGGCGTTTGACAACAATGTGTAAAAGAACGGCCACGAGCGCGCCATGCGGCGCAGCTGCGCAAGCCTGGCGCTGTGGCTTTCGGGGCAACCGGGCCCGCCCTGTTCCAGATAGGTCTGGATGGCGGTGCCCAGGCCGTACCAGCCGGTGAGCATCAGCCGGCATTGCGCCCAGGAAAACCCCCAGGGGATGGCGCGCAGGTCTTCGATGCGGCGGCTGGGCTTGCGCGCCGCCGGCCGCGAGCCGATGTTCAGGCCGGCGATCTCGAGTATGGGGGTCGAGGCGAAGAAATAATCGGCGAAGCCCGGGGTCTGGTAGACCAGGTCGCGATAGGCCTGTTGCGCCGCGTCCGACATCAGCGCCACCGCGGCGCCATAGCGCTGCATGTTTTCGTCTTCGGCCTGCGAGGCCGAGCGCCGCGGGCTGAGGCTGGTTTCCAGCGTCGCGGCCACCAGCAGCTCCAGGTGCCAGCGTCCGACCTCGCTGTCCTTGTATTTGCTTTGTATGACTTCGCCCTGTTCGGTGAGCCGGATCTGGTTGTCGACCGTGCCGGGCGGCTGGGCCAGGATGGCGTCGAAGCTGGAGCCGCCGCCGCGGCCCACCGAGCCGCCGCGGCCATGGAACAGGCGCAGGCGCACCTTGCGCTGCTTGAAGACCTCGACCAGGCGCCTTTCGGCGCGATACAGCGACCAGGTGGAAGTCAGGTAGCCGCCGTCCTTGTTGCTGTCCGAATAGCCCAGCATGACTTCCTGGATGCCGCCCTGGCAGCGCTGCACCCGCTCGGCGACTTCTGGCAGATCGAGCCAGGCGGCCATGATGTCGGGGCCGCGCTCGAGGTCGGGTATGGTTTCGAACAAGGGCACCACCATGAGCCCGTCGCAGGAACCGCAATCGGCTCCCGGAGCATCGGCTCCCGGAGCATCGGCTCCCGGAACACCGGCTCCCGGAGCGATCAGCCCGGTCTCTTGCTGCAGCACCAGCACCTCGAGCAAATCGCTGAGTGTCTCGGTGTGGGAGACGATGGATTGCACCATTGCCTGGGCACCGTAGCGCCGGCGGGCCGCCGCCGCGGCGCGCAGGATGGCCAGTTCTTTTTCGGTCTCGGCGCTGTAGTGTATCCATGGCGACACCAGGGGCCGGGTCTCGCGCAGCTCGCTGCGCAACAGCTCGATGCGCGCGTCTTCGTCGAGGCTGGCATAGTCTACTACCGCATCGCCGCGGCGCACCCCGGCGGCTTTGAACAGCTCGGCCAGCACGCGCTCGTGCACGTCGGAGCTTTGGCGCAGGTCGACCGTGGCCAAATGGAAGCCGAACACGCTGACGGCCTGCAGCAGCGCATTCAGGCGCAGCATGGCGATCGCCCCGCCGTGATGCTGCGCCAGCGAGTCGGCGACGGTTTGCAGGTCGGCCTGGAATTCGGCCGCGCCGGCATAGGGCGCGGCGGGGTAGGTCGGCCGCTGCGCCAGGCGCTGGCCGGTCAGCTCGAGCGCGGTGGCGTCGAGCCGTGCGTACATATGTATGAAGGCGCGCCGGTATGGTTCGTCGGCGCGGTGCTGCGAGGTGTCTTCGCTGGCCTGGGCCAGTGCGAGCAGGCCGGGGCTGGCGTGTTCCAGCGTCTCGGAGATCGACAGCTCGGTGCCCAGTTCCTTGGCTTCCAGCAGGTAGTGCTGCAGGGCCACGGTGGCCTGGCGCAGCAGCGCCTGTTCCAGGGTGGCGGCGTTTACGTTCGGGTTGCCGTCGCGGTCGCCGCCTATCCAGCTGCCCATGCGCAGGAACGCGGGCAGCGGGCTGGCGTCCACCTTGAACGGCGAGCGCCCCGGGCGCTGCAGCAGCCGGGCCAGATCCTGGTACAGGCGCGGGATGGCAGCCAGGAAGGTGCTGTGATAGAAGCCCAGGGCATTGTCGATCTCGTCGAGCACAGTCAGCTTCTGGCGCCGCAGCAGCCGCGTCTGCCATAGGGTCGAGACCAGGCCGGCAAGGCGGCGCTGCAGCCATTGTTCTTCATCGGGCGACAGCCGGCTGTCGTTGCGCGCCAGCTGCAGTGCGATCTCGCGGTGCAGGTCGAGCGTGCTCTTGCGCTGTACTTCGGTGGGGTGCGCGGTCAGCACCGGCGTCACGCAGGCCTGTTCCAGCGCGCGCTGGATCTTGCGGTTGCTGACCCCCTTGCCTTGCAGGAATTCGATGGCATGGCCCAGGCTGCCGCGCTGCGGGCCGCGCCCGCTCAGGGCATGATGCCGCTGGCGCCGGTTCTGGTCGCGGTCTTCGGCGATATTGGACAGATGCAGGAAATAGGTGAAGGCACGGATCACCGAGTTCACCTGCCTGGCGTCCAGCCCGCGGATCTGGCGCTCGAGCAGGCGGCTGTCGCGGATCTTGCCTTCGCGCCGGAACGAGACGGCCGCGCGGCGCAGTTTCTCGATAATGTCGTAGATCGCCGTGCCCTCGCATTCGCGGATGACTTCGCCGAGTATCTTGCCCAGCATGCGTATGTCGGTACGCAGGCCGGGTAGCGATTCCGGATGGCTGGGGGAGGGCAGATTCACGAGTACTCCTCATTCTGGGCAGGGGGTGGAGGGAAGGTGCTGCAGCCGCGCGGGGCAGCGCTAACTATATACGATTACCGGATCGCGGCGCCCGGGGCTGGGGCGCCCGGAAGTGTGGCCGCCGCCGTTTCCGGATCCGGCTTCCGGCCCGGACGGGGGAACCGTGCGCGCTTCGCGGCACACACGGCTCGATGCGCACTGGACTTCCGTCGGCGAAAATAGTAACGTGCGTTACTATATGGAAACTCCCGACAAGCCTTCGTCTTTCCAGTCTTTCGAGCAGGCCATGCAGGGCCTGTCGCGGCGCCTGGCGTCGCGCGCGGCGCTGCGCGAGTCCGTCATCGTGCGCCTGTTCCAGCATGTCGCGCAGCGCCTGAACGATTTCATGGACGAGCCTTTCCGCGAATACGGCCTGAACACCACCCAGTGGACGTCGCTGGTAGTGATCTACGCCAGTCCGGAGCGCCGGCTCAGGCCATCGGAACTCAGTGTCTTCATGAATTCGTCGCGCACCAACAGCACGCGCGTGGCACGCCAGCTGCAGAAGCACGGTCTGGTCGACCGCCAGGCCGATGCCAACGACGGCAGGCAGTGGTTCCTGCAGCTTACGCGCAAGGGCATCGACTTCGTCGAGGCTTTCCTGCCCGTGCGCCGCGACCACGTGCGCGAGGCCCTGGAAGACTTTTCGGCGGAAGAAGTGAACGAACTCGAGCGGCTGCTGCGCAAGCTGCTGTACAAGCTGGATTGATACTCATGCGCCGAACGCACCGAATCGGTCTTTTTTGCGTAGATAGTAACGCTGGTTATTATCTGGGCGCCTTGCCTGCCATGCCGAGCGGCCGGGTGGCGCCATGAGCGGCCTGCAGGAGGACATGCCCGAGTCCCGGCGGCTGATGATCACGCTGTCCATCATGCTGGCGACCATCATGCAGACGCTGGACAGCACGATCGCCGCCGTGGCGCTGCCGCACATGGCGGGCAGCCTGTCGGCATCGCAAGACCAGATCATGTGGGTGCTGACGTCCTACATCGTCGCCGCGGCCATCGCCACGCCGGTGACCGGCTGGTTGGTGGGGCGCTACGGGCGCAAGACCATATTCCTGATCTCCATCGCCGGCTTCACCATCAGTTCGGTGCTTTGCGGCATGTCGGTCGACTTGCTGGCCATAGTCCTGGCGCGGCTGTTGCAGGGCGTGTTCGGGGCGGCGTTGGTGCCGCTGTCGCAGGCCGTCATGCTGGATATCAATCCGCCCGAGCGCCACGCGCGGGCAATGGCGGTGTGGGGCATGGGCGTCATGCTCGGCCCCGTGCTGGGGCCCACGCTGGGCGGCTGGCTGACCGACAATTTCACCTGGCGTTGGGTGTTCTTCATCAACCTGCCGGTCGGCGTGCTGTCCCTGGCCGGGGTGTATTACTACATACACGACAGCGGCGCGCGCATTCTCAGCAAGTTCGACTGGTTCGGTTTTTCGATGCTGGC
Organism: Candidimonas nitroreducens; assembly: GCF_002209565.1. GTDB lineage: Bacteria > Pseudomonadota > Gammaproteobacteria > Burkholderiales > Burkholderiaceae_B > Candidimonas > Candidimonas nitroreducens. The sequence continues at coordinate 543,610 of NZ_NJIH01000004.1, read as the reverse complement.
CATCGCCATAGGCATGTTGCAGATGCTGCTGGATCGCGGCGAGCAGGCCGACTGGTTCGGCTCCATAGAGATCCGCGTCGAGGCGGTCTGTGCGGTGATCGCCTTCACTTTCTTCGTCATCCACACTGCTACCGACGAAGGCGATTCGTTCTTCAAGGTGCAGCTGCTGCACGACCGCAACTTCGTCACCGGCCTGGCGATTTATTTCCTGCTGGGCCTGCTGTTGTACGCCACCCGGGCGCTGCTGCCGCCGATGCTGCAGGACTTGCTGGGCTATCCGGTGGTGACCACCGGCCTGGTTACGGCACCCAGCGGCCTGGGCACGATGGTGGCCATGATGTTCGCCGGGCGGCTGGTGGGCCGCATCGACAGCCGTGCGATCCTGGCTTTCGGCTTCAGCCTGACGGCGCTGTCGATGTGGCAGATGTCCTGCTATACCATGCAGATCACCGAATGGGACGTGGCCTGGCCCGGCTTCATCCAGGGGCTGGGCCTGGGCTTTACCTCGGTGCCGCTGACCACCATGACTTTCTCGACGCTGGATCGGCGCCTGCGTTCCGAAGGCACGGCGATCTACAGCCTGTCGCGCAACGTGGGCAGCAGCATAGGCATTTCGGTAATGCAGACACTGCTGGTGCGCAATACCTCCACCATGCACAGCACGCTGGCCACCTACATCACGGCCGGCTCGCTGCTGGCCATGCCCGAAGGGCTGTCGCGCCTCTTCGACCTGGGTACGCAAAGCGGCGCGGCCGGCTTGAACGAGGTGCTCAACCGCCAGGCGGCCTTCATCGGCTACCTGGACGACTTCCGGCTGATGTTCTGGCTGACGATGCTGGCTATGCCGTGCCTGATGCTGATGAGCAACGATCGCCGCATCGAGAAAAAGAGCAAGGAACCCGCCCCGGCCGAGGCGCAAGCCGAGGCCGTGGCGGTGGGGGCGGATTAGGGGCGACGGGCCCTGGCACCGGCTGCGCAGTGTTGCGGCGCCGGGCGGGGCTGTGTGGCGTCGGCTACCCCGAACGCAAGCTGCGCGGCGCCGCTCCGGGGCGCGGATCCCTGAACTGGGCGGTCAATGTGCCGCGGCCGCCTCGCGCAGGCGGCGCGCTTCGTAGACCTTGAGGTGCAAATAGACCAGGCGCAGCAAAGATCGCTCGGGCAGGGCCGTGCCGGCGCGTTGCAGCAGGTCGCCGAAAACGTGCTCGGCCTCGGTGGGGGCGCCGCGCTCTATGTCCTTGAGCATGGACGCCGTTACGGTGGACGTGGGCGACGTCAGCAAGGTTCTCGGGCTTTCCAGCGCCTGGGGGCGTGGATCGTGGCCGTTGGCGCGGGCGACGGCCACGCATTCGTCGAGCAGGCTCATGGTCAGTTCGACGCCGCCCGCCTGCACGATGTCGCCGATGGCGCCGCGCATCAGGCAGTTGGTGCCGGCAGCGGTCGCGATGAACAACCACTTTTCCCACATTTCCTGCACGATCTGCGTACTGGCGCGGGCCGTGAAGTTGACCTCCGCGAATTGCGCTTCGATACGGCGCACGCGCTCGGACGAGGCGCCGTCCTGCTCGCCGTAGGCCAGAGTGTGCCTGTCGTTGTAATGCCGCACAGTGCCGTCGGCATCGAGCGCGGCAGAGATCAGGCATAGCCCGCCCAGTACGTGATCGCGCCCGAAGCGCTCGGCCAGCCTATCCAGGTGCTTCATGCCATTGAGCAAGGGCAGGATAGCGGTGTCCGGCCCCACGGCCGGCGCGATCGATTCCATGGCCGAGTCCAGGTCGTAGGCCTTGCAGCCGAGCACGATGACGTCGAAGGCGGGGCTCAGCTCCTGCGCCGAGACGGTGGGAGGATTGGGGATGTGGGCGTCGCCCTTGACGCTCTTGATGCGCAGCCCGTGTTCGCGCAGCAGCGCGGCCCGGGCCGGCCGCACCAGGAATGTGACGTCGCGGCCGGCCTGCAGCAGCCTGCCGCCGAAATACCCGCCCAATGCTCCAGCCCCTACAACCAGAAATCTCATTGTCTTGCTTCCCGTGATTGCAAACAGTGGTGCCCATATTACTCCGGCCTGGTGCGCTCGAGGCTTGGCTCTATTTCCGGATCAAGCATGCACTTTGTGAAGAGCCCGGGGCTCTCGGCCACTATGCGGGGGCGCCCATGGCGCGGAAGTGAATCAGGCATGACTCGCCCCTTGCGCCAAGAGGCGGGGTTCGCGCTCGGGTTCGGGGCCCGCTACGCCTGCCGCCGTCTTTGGCTTCCATAATGACTATATACTTGACTAAGGCAAGTTATTATTTGACAATGGCTATTAAATGGTCGGCAAGCCACTATTGTCGCGTCTGTACCTCTTGCCATCCGGAGCCATGCCATGACCGCAGCCGCCGTCTCGATCCTCGATCAACAAATTGCCGTGGTGCGCGGCTTCAGCCGCTTCTACACGCGCTTGGTAGGCCTGCTGAACGAGGGCATACTGAAAAGCGCATATTCGCTCACCGAAGTGCGCATATTGTTCGAGCTGGCGCATCGCGACAGCCTCAGCGCCAGCGATCTGGTGCGCGAGCTGGGGCTGGATGCCGGCTATCTCAGCCGGGTCCTGAAGCGTTTCGAAGCGCGAGGCCTGCTGGCCCGGTCGCCGGCGCCGCAAGACGCGCGGCAGACTTTGCTTGCCCTGACTGCCGCCGGCCGCAAGGCCTTCGAGCCGCTGGATCGCGCATCGCACGATGAAATCTCGCAGATGCTGCAGGCGCTGGACGCGCCCGGGCGCGACAGGCTGGTGAAATCGATGCAGGCCATCGAGCGCCTGCTGGGCGGCCGCGCCGAGCCCGCCGTGCCTTATGTGCTGCGCCCCCTGCAATCGGGCGACATAGGCTGGATCACGCATCGCCAGGGTGTGCTGTACAACCAGGAATACGGCTGGGACGAGACCTTCGAGGCGCTGGTGGCGCAGATCCTGGCGAAATTCGTGGAAGAGTTCGACCCCAGGCGAGAGCGCGCCTGGGTCGCCGAGCGCGAGGGCGAAGTGGTGGGCTCGATCTTTGTGGTCAAGGAATCCGATGCGGTGGCCAAGTTGCGGCTGCTTTATGTAGAGCCCTCGGCGCGGGGCCTGGGCATAGGGCGGCGCCTGGTGGACGAATGCATTGCATTTGCGCGCGCCAAGGGCTACACGCGCATGGTGCTGTGGACCAACGATGTGCTGGTTTCGGCGCGCCGCATCTATCAGGCCGCCGGCTTCCAGCTGGTCGAGCAAGAGCGCCATCATTCCTTCGGCAAGGATCTGGTCGGCCAGAACTGGGCCCTGGATCTTTAGTGTCGTGTCTCAGAAGTTCGCACCCATGAAATCGTGTCTTCGCGCACACGGCAGCGTTGCAAATCCTCGCGATAGTTACGGCTATCGCTGCGGTTTGCGCCTTGCCCTGCACACGAATCCATCGATTTCATTATGGGCACGCACTTCTGAGACACGACACTGGTGTCGTGTCCGTTGTGCCGTGACCGTTTGCTCGCCAGCGTGGCTTCCCTCTTGCTTTACTTTAGTGTGCACGGGCGCTAGCCGCCTTTTCCCGCCTTTTGTCTATTGACAGCGTTTTGCGCCGGGGTTTAAGTTGGCGGTCTGGCGCGTGGCTTTGCCCATGCGCCGGACAAGCCGGCGGACGGGTGTCCCGCCGCGCCGCACGCCCGGCCCGCAAAGGCGCAGGAGAACACGAAATGAAACGCTGCCTGGCTACACTTTCACTTTTTACCCTTGTCATGGCGGGCGTGGCCCATGCCCAGACGCTGACGGTATACAGCAGCGTGGACGAGGCCAATGCCAAGAAGATCCTCAACGCTTTCACCAAGGACACCGGCATCAAGGCCAATATGGTGTTCCTGTCCACCGGGCCTGCGCTGTCGCGCATACAGGCCGAATCGAAGCGGCCGCAGGCCGACGTCTGGTTCGGCGCGCCGGTGGAAAACCACGTGGTGGCCGAGCAGCGCAATCTGCTCGAACCCTACGTCAGCGACAAGGCGGCCGGGGTGGCGCCGCAGTACAAAGATCCCAAGGGTTATTGGTATGCCATCTACACCAACCCGCTGGCTTTCGGTGTGCGCACCGATATCCTGGCCAAGCGCGGCGCACCGGTACCGCATTCCTGGGCCGATCTTACCAACAGCGCCTACAAGGGCCTGATCCAGATGCCCTCGCCGCAGACCTCGGGCACCTCGTACGAAGCGGTGCTCACGCTCATCAAGATCATGGGCGAGGACAAGGCCTTCGCCTACATGAAGGCGCTCAATGCCAACGTGCAGACCTACACGCAAAGCGGCACGGCACCCAGCGCCAACCTGGGCCTGGGGCAATGCGCCGTGGCGATCCAGTTCACGCCCGGCTTCCTGCAATTGAAAGACCAGGGCTACAAGGTCGACGTGGTGTTTCCCTCTGAAGGCGTGGGCCACGAAGTGGCGGCGGTTTCCATCCTCAAGGGGGCCAAAGACCTGGATGCGGCCAAGAAGCTGATCGACTGGATCACCTCGCAGCAGGGGCAGCAGGCCATGGTCGATGCCAAGACTTATTTCATGCCGGTGCGCGACGACGTCAAGGCTGGCGCCGGCGTGCCCTCCATGAGCCAGATCAAGCTGGTCGAATCCGACCCGGGCTACGCGGCCAAGAATCGCAAGCGCCTGGTCGATCGCTGGCTGCAGGACGTGCTCGGCCAATAACGGCCCGGCCAGTAATACATGGCCCAGGTGGGGGTGCAACTCAAGAGGCTGGCGCGCGACCCGGTGTTCTTCGCACTGGTCGCGGCGGTTTTCGTCGCGCTTTTGTTGTTCGTCGTGTACCCGCTGGTGCAGGTTCTGCTGACCAGCTTCCAGGACGACACGGGCTGGACGCTGGCGCATTACCAGCGCATCGTCCAGCACCGTCTGTACTTCAGCGCGCTGCTCAACAGCCTGAAAGTTGCGCTTACTGTGGGCGTGGCCAGCGTCGTGCTGGGCTATTTGCTGGCCTTCGTGCTGGGCCGCGCCGCCGTGCCCTTGAAAAAGCCGCTGCACCTGGCGGCCATGCTGCCCATCATTTCGCCGCCGTTTGTCACCGCGGTATCGGTGCTGTTGCTGTTCGGCTTCAACGGCCTGATAACGCGCCGGCTGCTGCACCTGCAGGACTTCGATATCTACGGCTATCGCGGCGTGGTGCTGTCGCAGATATTCACCTTCGCACCCATTGCCTACTTGTCGCTGCGCGGCGTGCTGCAGTCGATCAATGCCACACTGGAGGACGCCGCGTTCAATATGGGGGCAAGCCGCTGGCAGGTGTTTTGCCGGGTCACGCTGCCGCTGTCGCTGCCGGGCATCGCCGGCGCATTCCTGGTGGTGTTCATCGAGTCGCTGGCCGATTTCGGCAACCCGCTGGTGCTGGCCGGCGCACGTTTCCCGATGCTGGCCACCCAGGCCTATCTGGAAATCACCGGCTCGTTCGACCTGCCGCTGGGGGCCGCGCTGGCCGTGGTGCTGCTGATTCCCAGCGTCACCGCGTTCGCCATCCAGCGCTACTACATTTCGCGGCGCCAGTACGTTACGGTCACCGGCAAACCCTCGCGTTCGACCTCGCGGCTGCTGGGCCCGCGCACGCTCTGGCTGCTGTACGCGCTGGTGCTGCTGTTTGCGCTGGCCATTGCAGTGTTCTACGCGGTGATCGCCGTGGGCGCCTTCACCCGGGTCTGGGGCAGCGACTACACGCCCACCCTGGAGCACTTCCATTATGTCTTCCAGCTGGGTTTCGACGCCGTCAAGGACACGCTGGTCATTGCGCTGCTGTCCACGCCCATCAGCGGCGTGCTCGGCATGCTGATCGCCTTCATGGTGGTGCGCGGCGCCTTTCCCGGCAAGAGCCTGATGGAATTCGGCTCGATCCTGAATTTCGCCGTGCCCGGCACGGTGGTGGGCATAGGCTATGTGCTGGCATTCAACGGGCCGCCGCTGATCCTGACCGGCAGCCTGGCGATTCTGGTGCTGGCCTTCGTATTCCGCTACATGCCGGTGGGCATACAGTCGGGCATGGCCGTGCTGCGCCAGATCGACCCGGCCATCGAAGAGGCCGCCCGCAACCTGGGGGCCAGCAGCCTGCAGACCTTTCGCAAGATTACGCTGCCGCTGGTGGCCCCCGCCTTCTTCTCGGGCCTGGTGTATGCCTTCGTGCGGGCCATGACGGCGATCAGCGCGGCCATCTTCCTGGTGTCGGCCGACTGGAACCTGATGACAGTGCAGATACTCAGCCAGGTGGGTTCGGGGCGCCTGGGGGTGGCGGCGGCCTTCAGTGTGCTGCTTATCGTAATAGTAGTGATCGCCATCGGCGTGATCGGCAAGCTCGTCGGCCGGCTGACGCCGGCCGGCACGCACGGAGGCATGGCATGACCCTGAAAGACTTGAGACTGGTCGATCTGCGCAAGGAATTCGCCAGCCGCGACCCGTCGGGGCCGCGCGCCGTGGCGGTCAGCGGCGTCAGCCTCGATGTCGAGAAAGGGCAGCTGGTCACCTTGCTGGGCCCTTCGGGCTGCGGCAAGACTACGCTGCTGCGCATGATCGCGGGCTTCGAAGAGCCCACCGGCGGCGACATTTATTTCGGCGAACGCCGCGTCAACGACGATCCGCCCAATGCGCGCGATGCGGCCATGGTGTTCCAGTCCTACGCCATCTTTCCGCACCTGAACGTCTTCGAGAACGTGGCCTTCGGCTTGCGGCTGCGCCGCGTGCCGGCCGCCCAGCTGCGCGAGCGCGTCGGCCGCGCCCTCGACATCACGGGGCTTGCCGGCCTGGCGGGGCGCTCGCCCGAGCAGTTGTCCGGCGGCCAGCAGCAACGCGTGGCGCTGGCTCGCTGCATCGTCATGGAGCCGCGCCTGCTTCTGTTCGACGAACCGTTGTCCAACCTGGACGCCAAGCTGCGCGAGCAGATGCGCGTCGAGATCCGCGAGCTGCAGCAGCGTGTCGGCATCACCACCGTGTACGTCACGCACGACCAAGTCGAGGCCATGAGCATTTCCGACCTGATCGTCATCATGAATGCGGGCGCGGTCGAGCAAATCGGCCGCCCCGATGAAATCTACGCGCGGCCGCGCAGCCGCTTCGTGGCCGACTTCCTGGGCAAGGCCAATTTCGTGCAGGCACGCGTCATCGACGCCACGCACGTCGACATCAGCGGTACCGCGCTGGAAGTGCGGCCCCACGAAAGGGCGGCAGGCGAGATGGTGACCGTGGTGCTGCGGCCCGAGGCCCTGGCCGTCGGCCGTGAGGCCGGCATGCTGCGCGGCACGGTGCGGCGCGTGATGTTCCTGGGCAGCATTGCGGAATACCTGGCCGAGGTGCCCGGTGTGGGCGAACTGCTGGTGGATCATGCCAACCCCGCCGCTGGCACGCTGCTGGGCGTGGGCGAGCCGGTGTACCTGACGCCCGCGCCCGCCTGCGCGACCGTTTTGTAGGCGCTGCCTGGCCAAGCCCGCGTCGGCTTGAAAAACCGGTTGTTGGTGTTTCTATGAGTAGAGTAGGTATTTCTGGCTCATGGATCTGCATTCGAAAGGGTGCACCGACCGGACAAGGCGGTATTTCAACACTCGAGGATGGCGAGCTCCTGGCCGACCCGAACGGAATCTTCCTCCTGGACCAAAAGCGCTTGAACTGTTCCGCTGGCGGACGACTCGATCTCGAGATTGACTTTGTCGGTCATGATCTCGGCGACGATCTCGCCCTGTTCAACCCTGTCACCGACCTTCTTGTGCCAGGCAACGAAAGTCCCGGTTTCAAAGTCTTCAGACAATTTTGGGAGAGTTATCCGAACTTGCTTAGCCATTGGTGCGCTCCAGAGACGTCGTATCCATCATATCTATCAGATCTTCCAGAAATGCACCCGCCGCCATTCCATTTATGAGCCGGTGGTCGTAAGTTAGGGACAATGGCAACGTTTCTTGCGTTGTATAGCCATTTTTGCCTGCTTGCGGCGCCAGGCTATGATGGATTCGGCCGACGCCAAGCACTCCGGACTGGCCCGGGGGGATGATGGGAGTGGCCCACACCACGTGTTTCAAGCCTGCGTAGTTGCTGAGCGTAAACGTGCCGCCCCGCACGTGCTCGAGCTTCAATGCGCCGTCGCGCGCACGCTGCACCAGGCTTTGGGCTTCCTCGGTAATCTGGGGGATATCTTTTTCGTTGGCGCGGCGTATCACCACCGACTGCAAGCCGCCGTCCGGCAAGGACACCGCCAGCGCGATATTGATTTCGGCGAACTCGACGATCTGGTCTTCAAAGATCGCGCCGTTGAGCCGGGGATGCCGCTCCAGACAGCGCGCGCATGCGTGTATCAGCAAGTGAGTCAGCCCGGCCTTGGAGCCGGACGATTGCCACTGTGCACAGGCTTTCAGCAAGGCCCCGGCCGGCGCTTCCGCCATGGCGGTGACACTGGCATTGACTCTGAGGCTTTCCACCATTCGCTCTGCCACTATTTTCTGGCTGCCGGCGAGTTTGATCCGGCGCGCGACAGGGATGGATGCGAGCGTTTCTCCAGTCATGGGAATCCCTATGCAATATGAGCTTCGCGCGACCTGGCGAGATTCATGATGGCCGTGTGAATTTCCTTCTCGTCGGGCAACGCAAGCCCACGCAGCGGGCCGCTGGGAATCGGTACCGGCTTCGCTCCAACGCGCCCGACTCTGACGGCTTCTGAATCAGGCCCCAGCTCTTCGAGTACCCGCGCAATGACTTCGGCGCCGTGCCCGAAGCCTTTCCAGGCCTCGTGCACGGTCAATAGCCGCCGGGTCCGGCGTACCGACTGCACGACCGTTGCGACGTCCCAGGGGGCAAGGCTCCGGAGGTCAATGATTTCAACACTGACGCCATGCTCGGCCTCGGCTCGCTGGGACGCGCGTTGCACCAGCGGTAATTGGGAGCCGTAGGCGACCAGCGTCAGGTCTTTGCCCGCGTGCGCGATGCGTGCCGATCCGATGGTTTCCGGGCCTATGGATTCGGTGAGATCGACCTGTTCCCGACGGCCGTGGGACAGGGACATGGGTTCCACGAAAAGCACCGGATTCGGGTCGCGGATTGCGGCACGCATCAGCCGATAGGCATCGGATGGGTTTGCCGGCATGACGACCTTGATGCCGGGAACGTGGCAGAACCATACCGAGTAGTCCTGCGGGTGCCCGCCATAGGGCCCATGGCCGGCGCGCGTTCTGATGACGGCCGGCGCGCTCTTGGCCCCGCCGGTCATATAGTGAAGATTGGGGGCCTGGTTGATCAACTGGTTCATGGCCGCCGGCAAGAACTCGCCGAAGCTGACTTCCACGATGGGCTTCATGCCAAACAGCGCAGCGCCCAGCCCGATACCCACCATGGCCGATTCAGAGATGGGTGTTTCGAGGACGCGGTTCCGGCCGAATTCATCGTACAGCCCTCGGGTGCCCTGCATGACGCCACCAAAAACCCCCACATCCTGTCCGAGGTAGATGACCGACGGATCATCCTGCATTTCTTGGCGAATGGCTTCGATGATGGCTTCGGCCAGCGTCAGCCGAACGTTTTCCCGGCTGTGGGGCGCCCCGCTGCCGGTCATGCCGCCAGACGCGGCGCGCTTGATGTCCTGGTTCATGCGAACACCTCGTGCTCTCCGAGCTCCGTTGCCCCTGCGTCGCTGCGGGTCTGGGCCTCTGCGACAGCATTGCGGGCCTGTTCCGCTGCCTCGCCGCGAATATTTTCCAGTGCATCTTCGGATGCAAGTGCGTCCCGGATCAAGCGGCCTTTCAACAGCTCGATGGGGTCGGGGGCGGCGTAGGCTCTTTGTGCAGCGTCTTTATAGAGCGCTTTGTCGCCGGACCAATGGCCGCCTTTGCGCCATGTCATGGCTTCGATCAAGGTCGGACCTTCACCCTTGGCTGCCCGGTGCCGGGCGGCCGCCACCGCGGCATAGACGGCTTGCACGTCATTGCCGTCGACCGTAACGCCCGGCATGCCATAGGCTGCGGCACGTTCGACTACCGGGGCGGGCAGATAAGACTGCACGTGCTGGGAAATGGCCCAGCCATTGTTCTGGCAGACGTACACGATCGGTAGTTTCCACAGGCCGGCAATGTTCAGATTTTCGTGAAAGTCTCCCCGATTGGCGGTGCCGTCGCCGAATGAACAGATGCAGGCCTTGCCGCCGCTTCCGGTACGCTGCAAAGCCAGGGCTGCACCTGTGGCGATACCCAGCGAAGAGCCCAGGTCGCCCGCCACCCAGGGCACGAAGCCCAGCTCGGGGGGGCCGGTAAAAGGAACGGATCTTCCCTTGTTGTATCCTGCGGCCTTGCCGAAGGCCTGGCACGCCAGCGTCTTCATGTCCGCCCCGCGCATGAGGTAGGCGACAAAAGGGCCTCGATAATGCGGTGCGCCGATATCGCCGGCTTCCAGTGCCGCGAAGGCCCCGACGAGAACGGCTTCTTCCCCTTCCGTCGAAAACCAGCGCGGATTCGCGGCACACAGCGCCGACTCGAACTCACGGCAGACAATCATCCATCGGTATAAATGAAGTGCGTCGACTGTCAATTCGATCTCCTGTAGGCCCGGATCATCGGTTAGGTCCGGATCATCGGTTTTCAGCCCCGCGAACGGGGGCTACCGTACATATAACTGCGCCACGCTTTCCCGAAGTATCAATGTGATTTCCTCCATCCTGCGGGAAATATGTTTGCTCAATAGCGTCTCGGACTGTTCCGCGTCCCGCTTGGCCAGAGACTCCACGATAGAGCGGTGCTCTGAATAGGTGGTCTGTTCTCTCTTGAGGTCGATCCAGCGTACGAAACGTATTCTTTCGTTGACAGCGTTCAGCGATCTGACCAGTTCGACATTCCCTGAAAGGCGTATCAGCCTGATATGGAATTCTTCGTCGAGCGTCACCAGTTCCTTGGCTCCGAGTTCATCGGTGCGTTCCATGACTGAATCCCAAAAATCGGACAGATCCGAGATTTCTTCATCCGTCGCCTTTTTCAGGGTCAGCCTCAGCCCGCCGAGCTCAATGATTTCCCGTAACTGATAGAGATCGAAGACTTCTTGCCGCGATAGCTTTTTGGTGAAATATCCCTTGTTGGGAATGAAATGCAGCAGGTTTTCCGCGGCCAGCCTGTTCAAGGCTTCGCGCAGGGGCGCGCGGCTGACGCCGAACCGATTGGATACCTCGACTTCGTTGATTCTTTCCCCGGGCATGAAGTCGTACAAAATGGTCATGTCTTTGATGCGTTTGTATAGCTCACCTACTGTATGGCTTCTTTTGGTCCGTGGCGGCGCCACGGCATTTTCTATGACAATGTCATTCATTCGATCCAACATATCGGCGTTCAGAAAATTTCATCGTCTCATAGTTTGGCCATGCGCGCCTGTCGAGCACAGCACTTGCCATGTTCCGGCGGACGTTCGCCCGCCGGAACACACGACCCGCCCCGGTACGCTCGAGACAAAGCAGAGCTGCCCATGTTCGGACGCGCCCCCGGCCGCCAGGTAATCTTCGCAGGCATGGCGCCCCCAGCTGGCTTGGGGCGCCACGTTCTTGACAGCGGGTGACGGGTCAGTTCTTGTATTCCACGAGGATTTCGCGATAGGGTGTGGGGCCGGTGTTCTTCGCCTTGTGCGTGGCCGGAACCCGCACGCCCTTGCCGATGTCGGAAAGCACCTCGAGAAAACCATCTTCCAGCTTGAGCGAATACACGGCGCCCGTGGGAACCTCCAGCGTGCCCAAGTCTTTGCCGGCTTCGTCGAATATCTGCAATGGAGCACCCTGGATCGAATACCACATATAGGCGTGCTCGTGCGTATGTATCGGTGTCTCGGCACCGGGCTCCAGCACGAAATTCCAGACAATTACCTTGTCGTTTTCGAAAATCTTGTCAGTACCAACGCCTGCCATAACGGTCTCCTGAAATTTATAGGGAAAGCGGGGCTATTACGCCTGGTACACCCTGCCCCGACGGGTGGGCGCCTACCATGAACATCTCAGCAAGCAGACCTGTCTTTAGAATTGTTGATAGAAGTGTAGACAGTATCAAAGGGAGCGTCAATGGGCGCCATCCGGAAAATTCGTCGTGGACAGGTCAGGTTTTTCTGGGCTCGGCCTGCAGCACTTGCATCACCGCCGCCGCGACCTCGGCTGCGCTGTCCGGCCCCAGTATGGTGACATGGTCGCCCTGCACTTGATGTACCGGTATGGGCGTGTCGGTGAAGCAGCCCCAGCCCAGGTCGGCCAATGCCAGCTGGCGGTTTTCGGCGTCGCCCAGGTCGGAATGCAGCGGCGTGCTGGCGCGGATCAGCGCCAGCCTCAGGCCGGGCACGGGCTCGGGCCGCGGCGCATAGGCCAGGTAGGCGTCATACTGCACCAGGCTGGTACGGTGGGCGCGCTGCAGCCAGCGCGCGCTGGCCGCGGGCGGCAGGATGCGCGCCGCGTGCAGGCGCCGCACGGCGAGATCGAAGCGCTCGGCGGCCGGCAGGGCCAGCAGCTCTTCCATTTCCAGCACGGGTTCCAGGCCCTGGAAGCGGGCGCGCACGTCGGCCATGCGTGCCAGCCATTGGGCATGCGCCCGATCGGCGTCGGGATCCAGCACCGAGGCGCGTTCCAGCGGCGCCGGCGTGTCGATGATCACCACCATTTCGGGCGCCCGGCCTTGCGCGGCCAACTGGCGCGCCATCTCGAAGGCGACGATGCCGCCGAAGGAATAGCCGCCGATCCAGCGCGGCTGCGGCTGCCCGCGCGCCTGCAGGGCCTGCAGATTGGCTTGTGCCAGGGCTTCGACACTGGATAGCGGTTCCTGGCCCTCTTCGAGGCCGGCCGCCTGGATCGCCCAGAACGGTATGGATGGCGGCATGGCGCGCGCCAGGTCGAGGAAGACGCTGACGTCGCCGGCCACCGGATGCACGCAGACGAAGGGGGCGGGGGGCTCGGCGCCGCCGGCTGCGGTGCGCGGCGCGGCAGCGCTCATGGGTACGATCGGGTTCCAGGCCTGGCCGGATTCGATGGCCCGCGCCAGGGCTGCCACCGAGCGGTGTTCGAGCAGCAGCGAGATCGGCACCGGGCGTTCCAGGGCCTGTTCGAGCCTTGCGGCCAGTTGCACCAGTTCCAGCGATGTGACACCAAGCCGCCAGAAGTCCGTATCCAGGTCGGCCGCCTCGGCGCCTGGTGACGCGCGCAAGGCCAGGTCGGCGACCGCCGCCGCGATGCGGGCCTCGAGCGTGCTGCGCGGCCGCGTCGCGAAGCGCAGCGCGCGGCGTTCGGCAGCCGGCCCGGCGGCGGGGGCGGGGCGCGCCTCGGGCCGGGGCAGCGTGTCGATGCGCCCGTCGGCCGCCTCGGGCAGCGCCGTCAGTATGGCTGCCACGGCGCGCAGTACCTCGTGGCCGTCTTCGAGTTCGCGTCCGTCTTCGGGCTGCACCAGCGACAGCACGATCGAATCGCCGGGCACGGCGATGAAGGTCAGGTCGTAGGCGGTCTTGAGGCGGGAATGGACAGGCTCGGCGACCAGGCCTTGCGCGCCGCTCCAGGCGCTGGTGCCGGATGCGATGTTTTCCACCACCACCAGCGTGTCGAAGAGTGCGCTGGCGCGCGCACCGCGCCCGGCCGCTTCGGCCACCGCGGTGGCCGGCAGGTGCGCGTGGGCCTGCAGCTGCCCCAGCAGCGACTGCATGGCGGCAAGCCGCGCACCGCAGGCGGCCGTGGCCGCCACGTCCAGCCGCACGGGCAGGTTGTTGATGAACAGGCCTACGATGTTCTCGACCCCGGCGATACCCGCCGGCCGGCCCGACACCGTGGTGCCGAAGACTACGTCGTCGCTGCCCAGACGCGCGCCCAGCCAAACCGCCCAAGCGAAATGCAGCGTGGCGGCCAGGGTCAGGCCGCGCCGCCGCGCGAACGCCGTCAGCGCACGGCTGGCGCCGCGATCCAGCGCCAGCCGCGCCGTGGCGAACGAGCGGGCCGGCCCCTGCGGCGGCGCATACAGCCGACGCTCGGCGGGCAGGTCGGCCAGCAGTTCCGCAAAGAAGCGCCGGCTGGCCGTCTGGTCGGCCTGCGCCAGCCAGGCGATATAGGCGCGGTAGGGCACCGGCGCATCGAACAGGGGCGGGCGGCCGCGGTAGGTTTCATAGGCGGCGCGCACTTCGCGTTCCAGGCGCCCGAGGCACCAGCCGTCGACCAGCAGATGGTGGAAGCTGGACACCACATAGGTTTCGTCCGGGGCGCAGCGGATGACGTGCAGGCGCACCAGCGGCGCCTCTTCGAGGCGGAAGCCCCGGGCGCGGTCGCGCGCCAGGAAGTCTTCCAGGCGCGCGGCGTCGAAGGCTGGCCAGGTTTCGTCTTGCATGGGCAGCGCCACGCTGCGGTGCACGACTTGCAGTGGCCGCGCCAGGCCGCGCCAATGGAAGGCGGTGCGCAGCACGTCGTGCCGTTCGAACACGGTGGCCCAGGCATGGCGGAACGCTTCGAGATCCAGAGGCCCGCGCATGCGCACGCAGCTTTGTTCGAAATTGATCTCGGAATGTTCGGCGGCCAGGGTGTGAACCAGCATGGCCTCTTGCATGGGCGAGAGCGGGTAGATGTCCTGGATGTGGGAGCCGTCTGCGACGATGCGTTCGAGTTCTGCATCGGACAGCGCGGCCAGAGGAAAGTCGGCCGGGGTGTAGAGCGCGGCCTTGTCCGCGGCGGCCAGAGCTGCGGCGCGCTGCAGCTCGGCGGATACGCGTTGCAGCAGCTTGGCGGCCCCGCAGCCGGGCTCGGCGCCGAACCATTCCAGGGTGATGCGTCCGCCGTGCGCGCGGGCCAGCAGCATGCCGCGTACCGAGGGGCTGAAGGCAGGCAGGGAATGCAGGCGCATCGCGGGGTGCGCCGCGGTGGCGTCGGACCAGGCCACGCCCAGCGCAGCGGCGGGCAGGTCGAACGTCTGGCCCAGCACCGCATAGACCGGGGCGCCCGCCTGTACGGCCTGGCGCGCCGACTTGACGGCGCGCAGGTGCTGGGGCGTGGCCTGCGGGCCGATGGGGGCGAGGATCAGCAGCGGGGCATCGAGCATGCCGACCAGGCCGTCGCTGGCGGGCGCGTCCGGCGGCAGGGTGCCGCGGCCATTGAGGGCTTCGATGAGTACGCGGGCCGGGCCGCCCGGCGCTTGCGGCAGTGCGGCGGCCAGGGCCGCGGCCAGCAGATCGGGCAAGGTGGCGCGCAGCCGTCGCGGCGCGTCGCCGGCGAGCGCCGCCGCGGTGTCGGCATCGAGCCAGCAGCGTGCCGCGGCGCGTGCACAGTCGGTGGCTGAGCTTAGTTCGGGGGTGGCGGCCGTGCGCATGGCCGGGCTTTCCAGGACGGCCAGTGCGCCGTCGGCCGCCTGACGGTCGGCATAGGCTTGCAGCCATTGCAGCCATAGCCCATAACTGGTGTCGGGCGCCGCCAGCGCCGCGCTTCCGGACTTGAGCGCGGTGTCCAGTTCGGCCAGGATCAGGGCCGCGCTGTGTTCGTCGGCGGCGGCGCGATGCAGTGCGATCACCGCCACCGGGCCGTCCGCCGGGCCGCGATCCACCAGGGTGGCGGCGATCATGACGCCGCTGTTCGGGTCGAGCCCGCGCCCTATGCGTTCGGCGTGCGCCGCGACCCAGTCGTCGATCTGCGTGTCGTCCAGGCCCGGCGCCTCGACGGTGCGGATGGGCAGCTGCGCTACATAGGCCATGACCTCCAGCCGGCTGGAGGCGCTGTCGCGGATCGCCCTCAGGCGCAGCGCTTCGTGGCGCTCGGCCAGCAATTGGGTGGCGAAGGCCAGCTCGGCGATGCTTACGGGCCGATCCAGCGCCAGGCTGGCCAGCACATAGGCCGGCCTGGCGCCGGATTGGCCGGGTAGGGTCTGCGGCACCAGTTCGGCGGCGAAGACCTGCTCGGTGCCGCCGCGTCTGGGGCGCGGCTGGCGCGCCGCGCCGGCCGCCGCCGCGAGCCGCTCGATGGACTGCAGCTGGAAGACATCGGTGGGCGTCAGCGGCAGCCCCGCGTCGACGGCGCGCGCCGCCATGCGGATAGCCAGGATGGAGTCGCCGCCGACGTGGAAGAAATCATCGGTGACGCTGACGGATTCCAGGCCCAGCAGCTCGCGCCATATGCCGTGCAGCGTGGCTTCTTCGTCGGTGCGCGGCGACACGATCTGTGTGGATCTGTCGTAGTGGCGGTCTTCGATGGGCGGCAGCGCCTTGCGGTCGACCTTGCCGTTCAGGTTCAGCGCCAGGGATTCCGTGGCCACATAGGCTTGCGGCAGCATGTGCGCGGGCAGCAGCGGTTCGAGGAATTGGCGCAGTTCCGCCGGGGTGGGCGCGGCGGCGCCTAGCGGCACGACATAGGCAACAATGCTGCGCTCGCTGCCCGCCTGGCGCGGCGCGGCCACGTGCACCGCGCGCAGCGCCGGGTGGCGGCCGAGCGCGGCGGCGATTTCATTGAGTTCGATGCGAAAGCCGCGCACCTTGACCTGGTCGTCGGTGCGCCCGGCGAACAGTATCGTGCCGTCGGGCCGCCAGCGGCCGTGGTCGCCGGTTCGGTACATGCGCGCGCCGTCGACGCCGGCATAGGGGTCGGGCAGGAACGCGGCGGCGGTGCGCTGCGGGTCGCCGACGTAGCCCAGCGCGACGCCGTCGCCGCCCACGTAGATCTCGCCGTTCACCCCGGTGGGCAGGGGCTGGCCGCGCCGGTCGAGAATATAGGCGGTGCTGTTGGCGATGGGGCGGCCTATCGGTATCGTGGGGCCGTCGGGGTCGAGTGCGCCGATGTCGAAGGTGGTGCTGAAGGTGGTGTTCTCGGTGGGCCCGTAGCCATTCATAAGGCGCAGGCCCGAGCCGGCGCACGCGGCCGTCACCGCGCGCGCCGCCGCCGGGTTGACGGCGTCGCCGCCGGTCAATACCAGCCGCTGCCCGGCGAAGACGGCCGGGTCTATGCCGGCGATCTCGTGGAACAGGCCGGCCGTGATCCACAGCAGGGTGATATTGCGCTCGGCCAGGGTGCGGCGCAGCTCGGCCACTTCGAGCATGGCGCGGCGCTCGACGATGACGGCGGTGCCGCCATTGAGCAGCGGCGCCCAGAGTTCCAGTGTAGAGGCGTCGAACGAGGGGTTGGAGTAGACGGCGGCGCGCGTGCGCGGGCCGAACTCGGCGAAATCGGTGTTGCGCACCAGGCGCGCGATGGCCTTGTGCGGCACGGCCACGCCCTTGGGCTCGCCGGTCGACCCGGAGGTGAACATGACGTAGGCGGCACCGGATGCGGGCCGCGCCGCCGGATGCGGCGCCTGCAGTGCGGCCGCCTCGGCCTCGATGCGCGCCGCGTGCAGTGTGGCGGAGGCGCCGTACCCTTCGGCCGTTTCTTCGTCTTGCACGATGACCGCGCGGGCGCCCACTGCGGCGGCGAGCCGCGCGCGATGGGCGTGCGGGTGGGAAGGGTCGAGCGGCACGTAGGTGGCGCCGAGTTCCAGTATGGCCAGCACCAGGGAAATATAGCGGGCCGACAAGGGCACGATGAGCACCACCGCGTCGCCTTGCGCCACGCCTCGCGCGGCGAGCGCCGCGGCCAGGCGCCCGGCGCGCTGCGCCAGCTCGGCGTAGCTGAGCGGCGTACCGCCGTCGTCTACGGCAGGGTGCCCGGGATAGCGGCGCGCGGTTTCGGCAAACAGCTCGGCCACCGAGCTATCGGCGGGGTAGGGCCGGCGATTGTCGTTGTAGCGGGCGATGAGTTCGCGTCCCGCGCGCGCATCGATCAGCGGCAGGTCGCCCAGCGCCAGGGCGGGCGCGAGGGCCACGGCGCCGGCCGCCGCGGCGAACCAGGCGAGCAGGCCCTGGATGCTGGCGTGGTCGAACAGCGACGGGTCGTAGCGGCACCAGAGCTCGGTGCCCTGCGCCTGTTGGCGGTACACGAAGGAAATGTCGGACTTGGCGGCCTGCTCGGCCTGGTCGTCCACGGCCGCGAAGCGCGTACCGTCGGCGGCGACCAGCGCTACGCCGGACTGTTCCAGCGCCCCGAACAGCACCTGCATCAGCGGCACGACGTCGGTGCGGCGCTCGATGCCGATGGCCTGGACGATGCGCTGGAAGGGGGCGTCGCGGTGGCGCACGCCGGCCAGGAAGGTACGATGCACGTCGCCCAGCAGCGTGTCGAAGCCCGTGTCGGGCGTGCAGGCCAGGCGCAGCGGCAGCGTGTCGACCAGCAGCCCCACCAGCCGCGCGAGTTCCGGCCGTGTGCGCTTGGAGACCGGAACGGTGACCACCAGGTCGTCCAGCCCGCTCCAGCGGTGCAGCACCGCGAAAAATATTGCCAGGTACGCCATGAAGGGCGTGGCGCCGTGCCGGCGCGCCATGTCGTCGATGGCCGCTGCGCTTGCGGCGGGCAGCACCAGGCGTGCCGTGGCGCCCCGGGCGCGCGCGAGGTTCGCGCCGCGGCGCCGATCCAGCGGCAGGTCGAGCAGCGGCGGGACGTTCTGCAATTGTTCGCGCCAGTAGCGCAAGGCCTCGGCCAGCGCGGGGGCGCCGGCCTCGCCGTATTGTTCCTGTTCCCAATCGGCATAATCGGGATACTGCAGAGGTAGTTCCGGCCAGCGCGGCTCGGCGCCGCCGACGCAGGCGTCGTAGGCGGCCACCAGGTCGTCGAGGAAAATCGGCAGGGACGTGCCGTCGGCCACGGCGTGGTGCATGACCACCAGCAGGGCCAGGCTGCAGCCGGCCGCCGCGGGCCGGGACGGGCACAGCAGCTGCGCCGCGCACAGCGGGCCGTGATCCAGGTCGAAGGGCTGCGCCGCCAGGGCGGTTACGGCCGCGGCCAGCGCCTGCTGCCATTGGGCGCGGTCGGGAGCCTCGACGCGCAGCAGCGGGATATCGATCTGCAGGTCGTCGCGCACCGCCAGTACAGGCACGCCGTCGGCCAGGGGCAGTGCGGCGCGCAGCACGTCGTGGCGGGCGATTACCGCCTGCAGCGCGCGGCACAGCGCGTCTTGGTTCACCGGGCCGGAGATCTCTATGGCCAGCGGCACCGCGTATTCGATGCCCCCGGGCTGCAGCAGATCCAGATAGCGCAGCTGGCGCTGGGCGAACGATGCCGCCGCGACGTAGCCGCTGCTCACGATGCCTGCCCGGGAGTCGATACGGTAGAAAGGTCGACCCGCGCCCGCTGCCGCTTGCGGATCGCCGGCGCTTCGCCGGACTCGCGGCCGCCGACGCGGCGCGCGAAATCGGCCAGCCGCGGCGCCTCGAACAGGTCTATCAGGTCGACGCCGAGCTTCAGGTCGCGCCGCAGGCGCGATACCACCTGCATGGCGTCCAGCGAGCGGCCGCCTATGGCGAAGAAATCGTCGTGCCGGCCCACCGCGCCGCAGCCCAGCACCGCCTGCCAGATCTGGGCTATGGCTTGTTCGGCGCCGCTTTCGGGGGCTTCGGCAACGCTTTCGCGCAGGCGCGGCTGCGGCAGCGCCTGGCGGTCGACCTTGCCGGCGGCCGTACGCGGCAGGCGCTCGTGCAGCACCACGCCGTGCGGCACCATGTAGGCGGGCAGCAGCCGCTGCGCGTGGCGCAGTATGGCTTCTTCGGATGGCAGGTCGGGGCCCGCCACGTGCGCCACGATGCGTGCCGGCGCTTGCGGGGAGGCGCGCTGGGCTATGGCGACTGCTTCGCGCACGCCGGCGAGTTCCTGCAGGCAGGCCGCGATTTCGGTGAGTTCGATACGGTAGCCGCTGATCTTGACCTGGTCGTCGGAACGGCCATGGAAGCGCAGCCGGCCGTCGAAGCCGCGTACGACGCGGTCGCCGGTTCGGTACACCACCCCGTAGCCGGGCTCGTCATGAAACGGGTTGGCAATAAAGCGCTCGGCGCTAAGGTCGGGCCGCCCCACATAGCCCTGCGCGACCCCGGGCCCGGCGATCAGCAGCTCGCCCGCCGCCCCCGGAGGGCACAGCCGGTTGCGGCCGTCGGCCACGTAGGCGCGGGCACCGGGGATGGCGCGGCCTATGGCCACCGGGCCGGTCTCGCCGGCGCGGCAGATTTCCAGTGTGGCCCAGACCGTGGTTTCGGTGGGGCCGTATTCGTTGCTGAGCACGACGCCGGGCAGCCGCGCACAGTGGCGCTCGACCAGGTCGCGCGGGCAGGCCTCGCCGGCGACCACGGCCATTTTCATGCTGGCGAAGTCGGTGGCGTTGCCGGCCGACAGCAGCAGGCTCCATTGCGAGGGAATCATGATGGTCTGGGTTACGCCCTGGCTGCGGATCAGCGCCGCCAGGCGGTCGGGGTCGGTGGCCTCGATGGGCTTGGGCAGCACCAGCGTGCCGCCGATGGCCAGCGTGCCGAAGATGCCCGTGACCGAGCCGTCGAAGATCAGGGGAAAACTCAGCAGCAGCACCTGGTTGGGCCGGCCCGCATAAGCCGCGGCACGCGCCGCGACGTGATAGGCCAGGTTGCCATGGCTGACCGACACGCCCTTGGGGCGCCCGGTCGAGCCGGAGGTAAAAATGACGTAGGCTTCGTCGCCCGGGGCCGGCAGCGTTGCCGCATCCGGATCCGCAGCTGGAGCCGATTCGCCGCGAACGATCTCGTTCACGGTAACCAGGGGCGCGCCGGCCAGCTCGCCGCCTTCGCTGTCGGCCAGCACGGCGGCCAGCCCGGCCTGCTCGACGATATATGCTTTGCGCTCGGCTGGCGAATCCATGTCCAGCGGCACATAAGACGCGCCGCTGTGCAGGATCCCGATGATTGCCGCGATGGCCAGGGGCGTGCGTTCCAGCAGTACGCCGACGCGGGATCCGCGGCCGATGCCGCGCTGCGCCAGGTGGCGGGCCACGGCCGCGGCGGTGGCCGCGAGTTCGGCGTAGCTTAGGCGCTGTTCGCCCCATGTGGCGGCGATGGCGTGCGGCTGCGCCGCCGCGTGCTGGAGTATGGCGCCAAGCACGCCGTGCTGGCCGGCCGGTTCCGGCGCCGGCGTAGCGGCGTCCGCCAGCAGTGCGGCGCGTATTTGCTGCGGCAGCACGTCGATGGCGGCGACCGGCGTATCGGCGTGATCCGGCAGGCTGGCCAGCGTGTGCGCCAGCATGTCGAGCCGCAGGGCGGCATCGGCGGCATCGCGCAGGTGGCGATCGAACATCAGCTGCAGACTGAGTTCGCCCTGGTGCCGCTCGACCATCAGGTTCAGCGGCATATCGGGCAGGGTGGTGTCGCCGCTGCCGGCCAGCGCCAGGCCGCTGCCTTCGAGCGCGGCGTTGATGTCCAGCGGGTAGTTTTGATAGCCCACCAGGCTGTCGAAAGGCAGGCTGTCGCGCGGCAGCCCGAGCAGTTCGCGCAGTTCGTCCATGCCCAGCGTTCCGGCTTCGCGTGCGTCGGCCACCGTGGCCTGCAGGGCTTCGAGCCAGGCTGCCAGCGGCCTGTCGTCGATGCGCGCCAGCACCGGCTGGATGCGTATTTGTATGCCCACCAGGCGGCTGTCGCCGCCTTGGTCGAGCTGGGGCGGGCGCAGTGTTTCGACCGCGCCGAAAAGCTGGCCGTCGTGCCCGTCGAGGCGGCTGCCAACCATGGCCCAGGCGCCCTGGATCAAGGTATTGAGTGTTACCCGGCAGGCGCGGGCCAGCGCTTCGAGGCGCTGCACGTCGGCTTGCGGTACGCGGCGTTCGATGGCCTGTATGTCAGGGTTCGACGCGCCCCGGGTAAGGCGGGTCTCGCCGCTTGCGCCGTCTTCGATGGGGTGTGCGGCCAGCAGCGCGCCCCAGTGCGGCGCCGCCGAGGCGGCAGTCTTTTCCCATTCGACATAGGCGCGGAACGATGGCGCAGGCGGCAGGGCCGCCGGCTGATTCCGGCATAGCCCCTTGTATATCGCGAAAGCTTCTTCCAGGAGGATGCCCAGAGACCAGCCGTCCACCGTCAGGTGATGGCGCGTCCAGACCACGATGTGGCGCTGCGGCGCGAGCCGCAACAGCGCAATGCGCATCAGCGGAGGCTTCTTGAGTTCGAAACCCTGTGCGCGGTCTTCGGCCAGAAAGGCATCGAGGCGCGCACGCCAATCGGCTTCGGCGCTCCAGTCTTGCTGCAGAACCTTGAGCTTCGCCTGGCGATGCACGACCTGGAAGGGGTGGTCTTTGAGATCCCAGTGAAAGCCGCTGCGCAGCGCCGCATGACGATCGACCACCGCCTGCCAGGCGGCAGTGAAATTCGCGGTGTCCAGGGCGCCTTCGAGCACGGCCCACCACTGCCCCATATACAAGGGCTGCTCGGGATAGGCGAGGCAGCGCACCAGCAGTGCCTGCTGCATGCGGGTAAGCGGATAAGCGTCTTCGATGGGGCGCAGCGCGGGGCCGCTCGGCTCGGAAGTGCGGCCTGGCATGGCCGGGCCTGAAGGGAACTGGGCTGAGGTCATGAGCGTGTCCGGAATCTGCGGCGCAACGGTCAAGGCCGGATCCTGGCTACGCTGGTGGCGAGTTCGAGGCCGTGGTGGACGACATGCCTGCAAACCGGCCCGGCCCGTCATGTGGAGGGAGCTGCGGTGGAGAGAACTACAGTATCTACGTTATGTATACAAACTTTTGTCGCGGCTGCCCGCCTGCGTGCAGGCGGGGCCACGAGCGCAACTATGCGCCGAGCTTACAGGCTTTCGATGTAGAAGCCTTCGCCCTTGACGTCGCCGTTGGTGAAGTTCATGAACTTCTCGACCCAATGGCCGCCGGTCTTGGCGTTGGGGTTCTTGGCCAGTGCATCGAAGGACGCCTCGTCTTTCCAGACGGTGGCCAGGCCGAACATGGAGGGGTCTTTCTTGGAGCGCATCAAGCCGAAGCCGATGAGCCCGGGAACGTGATCGCTGGGCTTGGAACCGTCGCTGGGCAGCAGGGATTTTTCGAGTAGTGCGCGGGCGTCTTTTTCGCTGCCTGCCTTGATGTTGGCGCGGGTGATGGTCAAGAACATATCGGCCATGATGAATTCCTTGGTTATCTAGGAGGGGGGAATGGATTTGCGGAACTTACAGGTGAGGGGCGATAGGTGTGTCGTTTGTCTCGTGCGCGGCCTCCTTCACAGGCGCAGTTTATGCTGCGGTTCTAAATGATGTCAATATTCGACATATTACCTATATGATGGTTACAGCCATAAGAAAAAATGTATCCCGCAAGACAGGCCGAGGCTTCTGTATGGATATATGATGTATATACATTGGGGCTTAGGCGGCCCGCATGCCGGACGGGCCGAATTCGGGGAACATGTCGCCGCGTATGGGGCCGCCGATGCGTAGGCTGATGTCCAGCCCGGCGCCGGCCAGGGCGTCGATCATTTCTTGGCCGTGGCGCGCCACGACCGAAGCGTCGGTGACCCAGCGCGTGACGAAACGGCGCATGCAGTGCCCGAAGCTGTTGCCCGGAGCGCCATGGATGGTGCGCGCGTCGAACAGCACGCAGTCGCCGGGCTGCATGTCCCAGCCGATGATGTCGTAGGCGCTGCGATCGGCCTCGATGTCGGGGATTTCGCCGAATTCCTGGGCGTCGCGGCGCGACTGGTCGCCGTGGAATTCGGTGTAGAAGCGATCGACCGCCGGTGTGTCGGCGGTAGGCGCTTCGAAGAACGACTTGGGCATCAGCGCCTTGCCCCAGGCGTGCGAGCCGCGCACGAATTCCAGCGTGGCGGCGCGCGGGGTGGGATCCAGCGCCACCCACAGCGAGCAAAAGGGCCCGTCGACCACGGTGTCGTGGTGCCAGGGCGTACGCTCGGCGCTGCCGGGGCGTTTCATGAACCAGGTGTCTTGTGCCAGGCGCACGCGATCGGTGCGCATGGCGCGCGCGGCGATCGAGGCCGCGGGCGATTCCATGCAGAATCGCTGGAATTCGGGGATGTAGCGGCGCGACCACATGTCGGACAGAAAGCCGCCGTTTTCGCCGCCCAGGTTGCGGAAGAACGGGCTGGGGCTGGACACGTTGCGCTCGATTCCGAGCCGCAGCAGTTCGAGCTGTTTTGCATCTATGGCGCCGCGTAGGCATATGGCGCCGTCGGCTTCGAAACGTTCGACGAAATCTTCCATTTCCGATCCTTTGGTGCGCTGGCGGAACCGATGCGATGCCTGTAGGCGGAAGGCGCCGCAGCGGGTGCGCGGCCAGGTGCCGCAACTATAAATAGAAATACAAAAATGCTACGTCAACTGCTAAGATATGTCCCAATTGATACAACATGTTAATAATAACCTGTTTGGTCAACTCTTACGTCATGTTTTCAGCGGTAGGCGCCCCTTTGCACGATCCCGGCATTTCGAGCTCCTCGTGGATACTGAATCTGCGGCCTGCGGAACCCGGGCAGCCGTCGTTCGTCTTTTTTCCGCATGCGGGCGGATCGCCGCTGTCCATCGTGCGGCTGGCTGCTGAACTGCCCCGGCATGTGGGCGTGGCGGTGCTGGCGCTGCCGCGCGGCGGCGGCCTCGACGATGGCGTGCCGCCGCGGCGCTGCGCCGCCGCCGCCGACGCTGTGGCGGCCTCATGGCTGGCTCTGGGCGCGCCGGCGCGGACTCGCCTGATCCTGGTCGGCAACAGCTACGGCGCCCTGCTGGCCTACGAGACGGCAAGGCGTCTGGCCCAGGCTTCGGTACCGCCAGAGCGCCTGGTCGTGTCCGGGTTCCGTTCGCCGTGCCTGAGCTGCACCGAAGCCCCTTTGCATCGGCTGCCGCTGTCCAGGCTGCGCGCCGAACTCGAGGCCCGCTATGGCAGCGCGCCGGGCGACGACTTCGAATGGCTCGATCTCGCGCAAGTGGCCCTGCGCGCCGACCTCGAGGCCTGCGACACCTACCGCCACGCGCACCAAGATCTTTTGCCCGTACCGGTCGATGCCCTGCAATTGACGCAAGATTCCTCGGTTTCGCCGGACGAGCTGGCGGCGTGGGCGCAAACGACCCGCGGGCCGTTTCGCATCCTGCCGCTGGGCGCGGGGCATTTCCCGTGGGCCTCGCAGCCGGCTGCGACGGCCCGCATTCTTCTTCAATCGGCAGGGCATGGCCGCGAGTCGCCGCTGGCGGCGCATGCCTGAACGTCGATGGATCCGACACTACAACCCATGGGATCGCGACCGAAAGAGAGTCCGGCGCGCGGCCGCAGGCGCTACGAGTAGTACGCCAAGGCACGCGGCTCGACCATCTTTCTTTCGATTGCAATCCCGCATAACCCTCATCAGCGAGGTTCGATGTGAAACGGCAACTGTGTGAACTCTTGCGGGGGCGGTTCAATTCTCCGGCTCGGCGGCTGCAGCGTATCGAGCGGGCGGCGTCTGAATTGCTTGGCATCGACGCCGCGGCGGGGGCTGCAAGCCTGGTCGGCGCGGCTCAGGCCGAGGCCCGCTCGCAGCCCGGCAAAGACCCGGGGCTGAGCCTGGTCGAACATCTGCTGACCGAACGGCTGGGCTGCTCGCGGCCGGCGCCGGGCCTGATCGCTGTGGGCGTGCTGTACCTGGTCGGCGACAACCTCGACGCCAAGAATTTCTTGCTCGATATCGAGGACGTCAGCGATCTCTCGGGCCTGACGCAGCGCCTGGCCGTCCATGCTCCCGAGCCGCGCGACGCGGCGCGCGCCGGCGCTTTCGTACGCTTCCTGCTGGATGCCTACGGCGCGGCCACTCTGCAGGATTTCGCCCGCGCCTTGCGGCCCGGCGCGCCCGTCGGCCAGGTCTGCCTCGATACCACCGGCAAGTCCTTGGCGATGATAGAGCTGCAATGGAGCGAAACCCTGTCGCATGAGCCGCCGATGCGCGGCGTGCTGCCATTCATGCGCTGGACGGCAGGGCTGCTGCGGCCTTATCGCTTTCACTCCACCATGCTGGTGGTGGGCATCCTGATCCAGACCCTGTATGCCGCCTTCATGCCGCTGTGGCTGCATCAACTGTTCGACGACGGCATCACGCCGCACAATGCCGGCGTCATATGGCGCACGCTGGCCTACCTGATAGGCGGTTTTCTGGTCACCGCCTCGGCCGGGCTGGCCATAGACTTCAGCGTCTCGGCCCTGGGGCCCAGGGCGATGGGCGATGTGCGGCGCCAGGTGTTCGACAAACTGCTGCTGCTGTCCTCACGCACCCTGAACCGCTTCAAGAGCGGCGACATCGTTTCTATTTTCTCGACCGATATGTTCATCGTCGAGAACGCGGTGGTGCGTTCCGTGGCCGGCATCGTCGGCAAGGTGTTCCTGATGCTGGGCTCGATCGTCACCGCGGTGGATCTGGACTGGCGCATGGCACTGGCCACTGTGTCGCTGCTGGCCATCGCCTTCTGGGCGCCGCGCCAAGTGGCGCGCTTCGCGGTCAAGGCCGCCTACGACCGCAAGGTCGAGGACGGCAAGTTTGCCGGCTTCATCAAAGAAACCGCCCAACTGCTGCCCGTGATCCGCACCCTGGACATCGGCGAACATCGGCGCGGCCTGTTCAACGAACAGGCCGACACGATCTACAAGACTAGCTACCGCCAGTACCTGATGGGCGAGCTCACCAGCCGCGCCACAGTGTTCTGCATCAGCGCGGCGCAGCTGGGCATCATCGGCCTGGGCGCCGCCCTGTCGCTGACCGGCACCGTCTCGGGCGGCGTGGTGGTGGCGTATATCGGCTTGCTGCTGGCCATAGGCGGCTCGGCCGGCGGCATCGCCTCGCTGCTGCCGACGGCCATCCAGGCGGTGGGCAGCTGGCAGCGCATCGAGTCGCTGCTGGCGCGTCCGGCCGACGCGCCGGATGCCGAGCGCGCGGCCGAGCCCGACCTGCCGCTGTCGCGGGTGGCTTTCCAGGATGTTTCCTTCAGCTATACGGGCGAAAGGCTGAATCTGGACGACATCACACTCGAGACCCAGGTACCGCGCCGCGTGGCGCTGGTGGGGCCGTCGGGATCGGGCAAGAGCACGGTCATCAATCTGCTGTCGCGCAACTACGATGCCCTGAAGGGCACGATTCTGCTCAACAATACCGACATACGCGATGTCGACAACCGCACGCTGCGTGCGCTGATGGCGGTGGTCAACCAGGACACCACGCTGTTCGAGGGCTCGATCCGCTACAACATCGGCATCGGCCGCCTGGGCGCCACCGATGCCGAAATCGAGCAGGCCGCGCGCGACGCCGAGATCCACGACTTCATCACCACCCTGCCCAACGGCTACGACACCGAGGTGGGCGAGGGCGGCAAGCTGCTGTCGGGCGGCCAGCGCCAGCGCATCGTCATCGCCCGCGCGCTGCTGCACGACCCGCAGATCCTGCTGCTCGATGAGGCCACTTCCGCGCTGGACGCCGAGGCAGAGGCGGCCATCAACGAGACACTGGCCAAGATCAGCTCCAAGCGCATGATGTTCTCGGTGACGCACCGGCTCAATTCCTGCCCCGACATGGACATGATCTGCGTGTTCCGCGAAGGCCGGCTGGTCGAGCAGGGCACTCACGAAGAACTCCTGGCGCTGCACGGCGTGTATGCAGGCATGTGGGAAAAACAGGCCGACATTTCCATCGACAGTTCGGGCCAGGATGTCGACATCAGCGTCGAGCGCCTGCGCAAGATTCCGCTGTTCGCCTCCGTGCCGCAAGAAGACCTGGAAGGCATACGCCACATGCTGCGCGTCGAAGAGGTGCCCGCCGATACCGTGCTTACCGTCGAAGGCACCACCACCGGGCGCTTCTACATCCTGGCCCGCGGCATGGTCGAAAGCTCGGTACTGCTGGGCGACGGCACTTCGCTGACCATGGAGATCCTCGAAGTCGGCGACTTCTTCGGCGAATTCGCGCTGCTCGAGGGTGTGCCGAACCCCACCACCTGCCGCACGCGCCTGCCCTGCATGCTGCTGTCGCTCAGCCGCCAGGATCTGCGCCATGTGGCCGATCTGCACCGTACCGCCGACGAGCAGTCCGAGCTCGAGAAAGAAATCGTGGCCACGCTCGATCGGCGGCTCGATGCCAAGCTCGAGGAACTGATCGGGCGCCGCCTGGCCAGCAAGCAGCGAGGCGCCGCGCCGCGCGCCACCGCAGACGCCGCGGGGCCGTCGGTCTGAAGCGGACTGGCGCTTGCGCCGCGGCCGCTGCGACCCTCCGCGGCATCCGCAAGGCGCACGGCACCGGGCCGTGCGTCGCACCGGCAGGGCATGATGGCGCCGCGGCTGCGGCGCAGCCGCCGTGTTGAATGTATGAAACAGTTAGGAGCGTTCCTGATGCGAGAAAGCGTCCCCGCGGCTTCCGTTTTTCTACCGCACATACTCGAACAGCGTGCCGCCGCGTCAGGTGATCGCTGGTCGTTCACCTTTCTCGACAGCCAGGGCGCAGAGCAGTGCCGCTGGCGTGCCCCCGAGCTGGCGGCCCGCGCCCGAGCCATTGCGGCGCGGCTGCTGCGCGACACGCGTCCCGGCGAACCGGTGCTGCTGGTGTTCCAGGCCGGCCCCGAGTTTCTGTCGGCCTTCATGGGGTGTCTGTGGAGCGGCCGCCTGGCCACGCCCATCAACCCGCCGCGCCGCAATCGGCTGATCGAGCGCCTGGTGGCCGTGGCCTCCGACTCCGGCGCGCGGGTGGCGCTTACCAGCGCCGACCAGATGGGCTCCATCGCGGAGTGGCGCCAGGCCAGCGAGCAGCTCGGTGCGCTCGACTGGGTGCCGGTGGACGATCTGGCCGACGAACCATCGCTGGCTCCGGCGGCGATCGCCGCCGACGATGTCGCCTTCCTGCAGTACACCTCGGGCTCGACGGCGCTGCCCAAGGGCGTGCGGGTCGGCCACGGCAACCTGATCCAGGATCTGGCCCGCATGCAGGCTGTATGGGCGCTGGGGCCCGAGTCCGCCATGGTGAGCTGGCTGCCGGCTTTCCACGACCTGGGCCTGATTTTCGGCCTGCTGCAGCCGCTGTACTCGGGCTGCGCCTCGGTGCAGATGGCGCCCAATGCGTTCCTGCAGAAGCCGCTGTTGTGGCTGACGGCGCTGACGCGCTATCGCGGCACGCATTCGGCCGCTCCCAGCTTCGCCTATGATCTGTGCGTGCGCCGCATCGCGTCCGAAGACCGTGCCGGCCTCGACCTGAGCAGCGTGGCCATGACCATGAACGCGGCCGAGCCCATCAACCCTGCCGTCATGGATCAGTTTTGCGAGGCTTACGCCCCGCACGGCTTCCGTCGCGAGGCCTTCTGCCCGGCCTACGGCCTGGCCGAAAGCACGCTGGCGGTCACGGCCAACCCGGTGGGTGAACCGCCGGTGCTCAGCTGCTTCGATGTCGACGTACTGGCCGAGGGCGGCGTACAGGTGCTGCAGCCCGGCGCGCCCAACGGCCGCATCATGCCCGGCAGCGGCAAGGCGCTGCCCGACGTGCCGGTGGCCATCGTCGACCCCGAAACGGGCCGGCGCTGCGCGCCCGACCGGGTCGGCGAGATCTGGGTCGGCGGGCCGACCATCGCCGGCGGCTATTGGCGCCGGCCCCAGGAAACCGTCGACACCTTCGGCGCCGTCATCGCCGGCGAACCCGAGGCCGGCCCGTTCCTGCGCACCGGCGACCTGGGCGCGCTGGTGGACGGCGAGGTTTTCGTCACCGGCCGCATCAAAGACCTGATCATCCTGGGCGGCGCCAATTTCTATCCGCACGATATCGAGCGCGCCGCCCAGAGTTCCCACGCGGCGCTGCGGCGCGACAATGGCGCGGCCTTTTCCGTGGACGGCGCCGCCGAGCCCGGCGGGCGCGAGCAAGTCGTGCTGGTGCAGGAACTCGAGCGTTCGCATCGCGGCGATGCGCCCGAACCCATATTCCATGCCATTGTCGAGTCGGTGTGGCAGAACCTGGAATTGCCGCTGGCGCGCGTGGTGCTGGTGCCGCCGGGCTCGGTGCTGCGCACTTCCAGCGGCAAGATCCAGCGGCTGGCCAACCGCCGCGCCTACCTGGACGGCAGCCTGCCGGTGATCGCGCAATGGGCGCGGCCGCAAGCCCCGGAAGCCCATGCCACGGCCGGCACGGCCCAGAGCGGCCGCGGCCCCGCCGAGGCCCCGGCGCTGACCGTGTGGCTGACCGGCTGGCTGGCGCAGCGCCTCAATCTGCCCGCTCTAACCATAGAGGCCGGCCACGGCTTTGCCGAGATGGGCCTGGATTCCATCGGTTCCACCGAGCTTGCCCTGGCCCTGGGCGAGCACATAGGCACCGAACTGCCCGAGACGATTGCCTACGATCACCCGACCATTGCGCGCCTGGTGGCGCACGTCGCGGGCAGCGGCGCCGCGGCGGCACCACCCGTATCGGTGCCGCCGCCGTCCGCAGCGCCGGCGCCGGGAAGCGACCTCGACGATATACTCAGTTCCATCGAGCGGGGCGAGGCATGAGCAATGATGATTCCGCCGCGCTGCGCGCCCGGCTCGCCCGCCTCGACGCGGATCAGGTAACGCGGCTGGTCACCGGCCTGCAGCAGCGCATCGATGGCCTGCGTGCGGCGCAGCAGCCGGCGCAGACACCGCAGATCGCCATCGTGGGCCTGGCCTGCCGCTTCCCCGGTGCGCCCGACGCCGCGGCGTTCCGCCGCCTGCTGGCCGAGGGCCGCGACGCCGTCGGGCCGGTGCCGGCGGGCCGCCCCGAAGGCGCCGCCCTGCCGCCGGGCGGCTATATCCAGGACATCGACCGCTACGATGCCGCCTTCTTCGGCATGCGCGACAGCGAAGCGGCGCACATGGATCCGCAGCACCGGCTGATGCTGGAGGTTGCCTGGCACGCGCTGGAAGACGCCGGGGCGGCCGATCCGCAGCGCCGCGCGCGCGCCACCGGCGTGTTTCTGGGCATCAGCACGCACGACTACGAGCTGCGCTTCCATGGGCCCGGGCCGGGCTTCACGCCCCTGGCTACCACCGGCAACGCGGCCAGCGCGGCGGCCGGACGCCTGGCCCATCTGCTGGACATCACCGGGCCGGCCCTGTCCCTGGACACCGCCTGCTCCTCCTCGCTGGTGGCCGTGCACGAGGCCTGCCGCAGCCTGCAACGGGGCGAATGCGACATGGCCATCGCCGGCGGCGTGAACCTGCTGGTGGGCGACGACCTGACCCGCGGCTTCGCCGCTGCGGGCATGCTCAGCCCCAGCCATGCCTGCCGCACTTTCGACGCGACCGCCGATGGCTACGTGCGCGGCGAGGGCGCGGGCTTCGTGGTGCTCAAGCGCCTGGCCGATGCGCAGCGCGACGGCGACCGCATCCGCGCCATCGTGCGCGGCGGCGCCGTCAACCACGACGGCCGCGCCAGTTCCCTGACTGCGCCCAATGCCTCGGCGCAGGTGGCGCTGGTGCGCGCGGCGCTGGCCGATGCCGGCCTGCGGCCGGACGACGTCCAGGTGGTCGAGTGCCACGGAACCGGCACGCCGCTGGGCGATCCCATCGAAGTCCAGGCCCTGGCCGAATCCTACGGCACGGGCCGCAGCCAGCCCTTGCTGCTGGGCGCGGTCAAGACCAATATCGGCCACCTCGAGGCCGCCGCCGGCATCGCCGGCCTGATCAAGCTGGTGCTGGCGCTGGAATCCGGCACGCTGGCGCCGACGCTGCACCAGTCCAGCCCCAATCCGCGCATTGCCTGGGAACGCCTGCCGCTGCGCGTCATAGACCGCGCGCAAGACTGGCCCGGCGGCGCGGCGCGCCGCGCCGGGGTCAGCAGCTTCGGCTTCAGCGGCACCAACGCCCACCTCATACTGGAAGCGGCCGAGGTATTGGATATAGTTGCTACGCATGCATCGGGCATGTCCGGCGTAGCAGAGAGCCGCAAGCCTGGCGGGGCTGATACAGCCACCGTGCATACTTCGGGTATTTCCGGTGCGTGTGCAGCGGATACGACGGGCGCCGCGGCATCGCATGCTGCCGGCCCGGTGGTGCTGCCGCTGGCCGCGCCCGACGAGCAGGGCCTGGAACGCCTGGCCGCTACACTGGCCGAGTGGCTCGCAGCAAGCGGCGCAGACCTGCGCCTGGCGGCGGCCGGCATGGCGCTGGGCCGCAGCCACCACGCCGTGCGCGCGGCCGCCATCGCTGCCGATGCGCCGGCCATGGCCGTGGCGCTGGGTGAAATCGCCGCCGGCGGCACGCCGGTGGGCGGCGCCCGCGGCAGCGCCCCCAAGGCGGCGCCGCGCATCGCCTTCCTGTATACCGGGCAGGGCAGCCAGTGGCTGGGCATGGGCCGCGATCTCTACGAAGAAGATCCCGTGTTCCACGCCGCCGTGGATCGCTGCGCGCAGGTGGTGGATCCGCTGATCGGCCGCTCGCTGACGGCGGCGATGTTCTACGAGGGCCCGGCCGAAGACCTGGCCGACACGCGCCTGGCGCAGCCCGCCCTGTTCGCGCTGGAATACGCATTGGCCGAACGCCTGGCCGCCTGGGGTGTCGAGCCCGACGTATCCATAGGCCACAGCCTGGGGGAATGGGTGGCGGCATGCCGCGCCGGGGTGTTCTCGCTGGACGACGCTTTGCGCCTGGTGGTCGAGCGCGGCCGTGTCATGGCCTCGGCCGCGGCTGGCGGTGCCATGGCGGCCGTGTTCGCGGGCCCGCAGGCGCTGGATCAATTGCCGGCTGATGTGCGTGCAGACATAGACCTGGCGGCCGTGAACGCGCCCGACGAGTGCGTGGTGTCCGGCCCGGCCGCCGCGGTCGAGGCCGCCTGCGCCGCGCTCGACGCGCAGGGCGTGGGTACGCAGCGCTTGCGCACCACTCAGGCCTTTCATTCGCGACTGATGCAGCCCGCGCTCGGCGCCTTTGCGACGGCGCTGCAAGGCGTGCGCCTGGCGGCGCCGGTCGGCGCGGTCGTCTCCAACCTGACGGGCACGGCGCAGGCGGCATTCGCCACTACCGACTATTGGGTGCGCCACATCCGCGAGCCGGTGCGCTTCGCGCAGGGCATGGCCGCCGTGGCCGACACGGGAGCCACGGTACTGATCGAAATAGGGGCTGCGCCCGCGCTCACGGGAACGGCCAGCCGCTGTCCCGGGTTCGAGGGGCGCGGCGCGGTATTCCTTGCCACCTTGCGGCGCAACCAGCCTGCGCGCCGCACGCTCGGCACCTTGCTCGCCCAGTTGCACGTGGCCGGCGTGCCCTTGCGTTGGGACGCGGTATTCGGCCCGGCTACGCGCATCGATATGCCGGGCTACCCCTTTGCCGACCGGCGCCATTGGCTGCCGGCCCTGGACTGGAGCGGCGTCGGCGCCGCCGCGTCCGAGGGCACGGGTATCGCCGCCGCGGGCACTGCGCCGGGCCTGGCACCAGCCAATTCCGCGGCAGGCGCCGCCACGGCGGCGCAAGCCACGCAGGCCGCGCAGGCCGGCGGCAGCCCGCAATCAAGGGCGCAATCCGACGTCGATCCGCGGCAGCAGATCGCCGCCATGCTGGCCCGCGCCCTGCAGTTGTCCGAAGCCGATGCGCAGTCCGATCGCAGCTTCCTCGAGCTGGGTGTCGATTCCCTGGCATTGACCGAGGCGGTGGCCGCGCTGGAGCGGCGCTGGGCCATTGCCATCCCCCGCCGCGCGCTGTTCGAGACGCTGGCTACGCCCCTGCGCCTGACCGAGCATGTGCTGGATGCCAGCGCGCAGGCCGCGGGCGCTGCTTCGAGCGCCGCGGTGCCGCCGGCCGCCAATGTCGCGCATGGGGCGGCCGGCGTTTCCAGCGCAGTTGCGTCGTCCGCCGCGCCGTCGCCCGCAACCGTGGCGGCCCAGGCCGGCGCTGTGCCGCAGGGTGTCGCGGCGGCCTCGCTCGCCGTTCCGGCCTCCACGTCACAGGCAGCGGGCGCCACCGCGGCGCCTGCCGTCCCCTCGGTCGCAACGCGGCCTGCGCCTGCCGCCGCGCTGCCGGCCATGTCGCCGCAGGCCCTGGCCGGGCTCGAATCCTTTTCCCGCGCCTATATACAACGCAGCCGGGGCTCGCGCGGCCAGCGGCTGGAGTTCGGCCCGTACCTGGCCGACAGCCGCGCGGTAGCCGGTTTCCGGCCGGAAACCAAGGGCATGCTCTATCCCATAGTCGGCGCGCAGGCGGCGGGCAGCCATCTTACCGACATCGACGGCAATCAGTACGTCGATATCGCGATGGGCTTCGGTGTGCAGTTGTTCGGCCACAGCCCGGCCTTCGTCACCGAGGCCATTGCGCGCCATATTGCCGAGCGCGGCATGTTCATAGGCCCGCAGGCGCACCTGGCCGGAGACGTCGCGCAGCGCATCTGCCGCCTCACAGGCAATGAGCGCGCGGCATTCTGCAATAGCGGCACAGAGGCCGTGATGTCGGCGCTGCGCCTGGCGCGCCACGCCACGGGACGCCAGCGCATCGCCATGTTCCAGGGCTCGTATCACGGCCACTTCGACGGCACTCTGGCGCAAGTAGGCCCCGGCGGCGCATCGGTGCCGCTGGCCGGCGGCACGCCGCCGGCCATGGTGGGCGACGTGCTGCTGCTGGACTACGGCGATGAGCAGGGCTCGCTGGAAATCGTGGCCCGCGAGGCGTCCAGCCTGGCCGCGGTGATCGTCGAGCCCGTGCAGGGCCGGCGGCCCGACCGGCAGCCGCGCGAATTCCTGCAACGCCTGCGCGCCATTACCCAGGCCCTGGGCGTGCCGCTGATATTCGACGAGGTGCTGCTGGGCTTCCGCGTGGGGCTGGGCGGCGCCCAGGCCTGGGCCGGCGTGCGCGCCGACCTGGTCACCTATGGCAAGATCGTCGGCGGCGGCCTGCCCATAGGCGTGGTGGCCGGGCAGGCCCGCTATCTGGACGCGCTGGACGGCGGCGCCTGGCCCCTGGACGGGCCGGGCGCGCCGCGCGACGAGCGCACCTTCTTTGCCGGCACCTTCAACAAGAACCCGCTGGCCATGGCGGCGGCGCGTTCGGTGCTGGAATACCTGGAAGCCGCGGGGCCGGGCCTGCAGGAAACGCTGAACCTCCGCACCACGGAATTCGCGGCGCGCCTGAACGCCGTGCTGGCGCAAGAGCAGTCCGGCATTTCGGTGCATCACTTCGCCTCGCTGTTCCGCTTCATCGGCGCCAGCGACCTGTTCTACAACCAGATGATCCAGCACGGCGTCTACGTCTGGGAGGGCCGTACCTGCTTCCTGTCGACCGCCCATTCCGACGCCGACCTCGATCTCGTCGAACGGGCCGTGCGCGACTCGGTGCGCGCCATGCGCGCCGCGGGTATGCTGGGCGGGGCGGCGGCGCCCGCTTCCGCGCCCGCATCCTTGCCGGCACAGGCCGTTGCCGCTGCGTCCGCAACGGCGGC
This sequence comes from Candidimonas nitroreducens, assembly GCF_002209565.1. Lineage (GTDB taxonomy): Bacteria > Pseudomonadota > Gammaproteobacteria > Burkholderiales > Burkholderiaceae_B > Candidimonas > Candidimonas nitroreducens. Next base: position 508,450 of record NZ_NJIH01000004.1, on the reverse strand, counting down.
CGCCGGAATGCATGGGGCGACGGGCGGCACACCGGTTGCGGCCAGCGGCCCGGCAGGCTCCGGCGTCGAGCAAGGCGTGGCCTCGGCCCCGGCCGATGAAGAGTTCCTGCCCACCACCGCCGGGCAGCAGGCGCTGCGCCTGCTGGCGGCTTTCAGCCCGCAGACCTCGGCGGCCTACAACCAGTCGCTGGTGCTCGATTTCAAGGGCGCGCTCGATGCGGCCGCGCTGCAGGCCGCGCTGCATGAAGTCGTGCGGCGCCACGAAGCGTTGCGCACCACCTTCCCCGAAGACGGCGCAAGCCAGGTGGTGCATCGTGATCTGCCGCCGCGCGTGCAGGTGCTGGATCGCGAAAATGCCGATGCTGCCACCCTGCAGGCCTGGATGAGCCAGGCCGTGCTGGCGCCCTTCGACCTCGAACGCGGGCCGCTGGTCGCTGCCTGGGTGCTGCGCCTGGCCGCCGACCGGCACCGCCTGGTGCTGGCCATGCCGCACCTCGTCACCGACGGCTGGTCGATGCAGGCCATGGCGCTGGAACTGGCCGAGCTCTACAGTGCTGCGCGCGAAGGCCGCAACGCCGGGCTGCCCGAGCCGGTTCCCTATCGCCGCTATGCCGAACATACCCGCGCCCGCGCCGAGCTGCCGGAAACCGCAGCCTATTGGCGCGCGGTATACGCGACGGTGCCGCAGGCGCTCGACCTGCCGGCCGACAGGCCGCGCCCGGCCCTGCAGGGCTACGCCGGAGCGCGCGCCTTGCGGCGCCTGCCGGCGCCCTTGAAGCAGGCGCTCGAGGCCTACGGGCGCCGCACAGGCGGCTCGCTGTTCGCCGTCTGCCTGGCGGCATACGGACGCATGCTGGCGCGCCTGTCCGGCCAGGACGATCTGGCGGTCGCGATTTTTTCCGCGGGCCAGGCCGAGCTGGGCGCCCCGGCGCTGCTGGGCTATTGCGTCGGTGTGCTGCCGCTGCGCATCGATGCCGGTGCGGGCGTGTCCGACGCCGCGCTGCTGGCGGCCGTGCAGCGCAGCGTGGCGCAAGGCATGGCGCATCGCGACTATCCGTATGCGCGCTTGCTGAAAGACCTGAATCTGCGCCGCGATCCGTCGCGCCCGCCGCTGGCTTCAGTGTCCTTCAACCTGGATCGAATGGAAGCCCCGCTGCGGTTCGCCGGCCTGGATGTGGCGGTCGATGCCAATGCCCATGGCGCCGTACGCTGGGATCTGAACTGGAACATGACGGCCGGCGTCGACGGGCTGTGCATCGAGGCCCATTACAACCGCGAGCTGTTCGACGCCGCACGCGTCGAGCAATGGCTGGATATGTACGCCGGCATACTCGAGTCGCTGGTGGCAACGCCGGGCCGGGGGCCTGGCGGCGGTGCCGGCACGCATAGTGGCATGGCCGCCGGCCCCGGGCCTCTTGCCGCGGCAGGTGTCGGTTCCGGCACAGCCGTGGGTACAGCCGCGGGCGCCGTCGCCAGCACAGGCTCGAGCCCCATCACCGGCACAGCTGCCGGTTTCGGCGCCGCCGTCGAGACCCTGGCGCAGCGCGTCGCGCGCCATGCCGCGCAAACGCCGCAGGCGCCTGCCGTACGTGACGCGCACGGTACGGTCGGCTACGCCGAACTCGACGCCATGGCACAGGCGCTGGCCTCGCGGCTCGCCCAGGCGGGCGTGCACGCTGGCGACCGCGTGGCCTTCCGATTGCCGCGCGGCCTGGGGCCGGTGGTGGCGATACTGGCGGCGATGCGCCTGGGTGCCGCCTTCGTGCCGCTGGACGAAGATCATCCCGACAGCCATCACGCCTACGTGCTGGAAGACAGCGGCGCCAAGGCGCTGGTGGTCGAGGCGGGCACCGCCTCGCCGCTGGCCGGCGTGCCCGCCGTCGCCTGGGAGCGGGGCGGCGCCTTGGCTGCTGCGGCCTCGCAGCAGCCCGCCGCCGCTGCGCCCGCCGACATCGCCTATGTGCTGTACACCTCGGGTTCCACCGGGCGCCCCAAGGGCGTGCTGGTGCCGCAGGGCGCAGTGGCCGCCTATGTGCAGGCCATGCTCGGCCGCCTGGGCCTGGACGGGCCTCTGTCCTGCGCGATCGTGTCGTCCTTTGCCGCCGACCTGGGCTATACCTCGGTGCTGGGCGCCTTATGGAGCGGCGGTGCGCTGCACGCGGTGGATGCCGAGACCGCCCGCGACCCGGCCGCCCTGCAGCAGTGGATGGCGCAGGCGCCGGTGGATGTGATGAAGATTGTGCCGGCGCACCTGGCCGCGCTGCTCGATGCGCCGGGCGCCGCGGCGCTGCTGCCGCGCAAGGCGCTGCTGCTGGGCGGCGACGTGCTCAGCTGGAAGCTGGTCGACCGCATCCGGGGGTTGGGCGCCGCGTGCCGCGTCTTCAATCACTACGGCCCGACCGAGACCACGGTGGGCGCTTGCATGATCGAAGCCACGGCGGCGCTGCGCGCCGCGGGCGAGCATGCCGTGCCCATAGGCCTGCCGCTGGACGGCTACGGCGTGACCCTGGTCGCTGCCGACGGTACGCCGGTGGCCGACGGTGCCGAAGGCGAAATCGTCATCTCCGGCCCGGCGGTGGCCAGCGGCTATACACGCCCCGAAGCCGCGGGGGCGGAACGCTTCGGCCTGGATGCCCGCGGCTTGCGCTGCTACCGCACGGGCGACCTGGGGCGGCGCCGGCCCGACGGCGCCATCGTGTTCCTGGGCCGTGGCGACGACATGGTCAAGATCCGCGGCCATCGCATCGAGCCCGCCGGGCTGGCGGAGCTGCTGCGTTCCTGCCCGGGGGTGCGCGACGCGGCGGTATTGGTGGAACGCCACGAGGGGCGCGAGCCTTCCTTGCTGGCCGTGGCGGCCGGCGAAGCCGAGGCCGCCGCGGTGCTGGCCTGGCTGGCGCGGCAGGTGCCGGCGGCCATGGTGCCGGCGCGCATCATGGTGCGCGCCGCCATGCCGCTCACGCCCAACGGCAAAATCGATCGCCAGGCCTTGCTGTCGGCGGCGCCCGGCGAGGCGGTTTCCGCCGCTGCGGCGGCCGGCAGCGGTGCCGCGCAGGCGCCGGCCGCTGCGAGTGCAACGACCGCCGGCGAGGCGGACGGCCGGCTTGCGGCGCTGCTGGAAATCTGGTGCGCGGTGCTGCAGCAAGACGGCATAGGCCCGGACGATGACTTCTTCACCCTGGGCGGCGATTCCATCATGGCCATACAGATCGTCGGCCGCGCACGCGCCGCCGGCATGGCCCTGACGCCCACCCAGGTGTTCCAGGCGCCCACGCCGCGCGGGCTGGCCGCCCTGGCGGTGCCGGCCGCCGCAGGGGTGGCGGGGGCCGAGCCGCTGGCCGGCCCCGTGCCCTTGACCCCCATCCAGCACTGGCTGCGTGAAACCGCCATGCCCGATCGCAAGCGCTGGTGCCTGAGCGCAGTGTTCCAGACGCCCCAAGCCGTCGATGCTGCGGCCTTGGCGGCCGTTGTCCAGGCCATGATCGAACGCCACGATGCGCTGCGCACGGCGGTCGATCTGGACGGCTCGCCCGCCTGCCAGCAGGTGCGCGCGGCGGTGCCCCTGCAGCTTTGCATGCGCGATGCTACGGCGCTGGACGGCGCGGGGCTGGCCGATGCGCAGGATCGCCTGGCCGACGAGTTGATGGGTACCATCGACCTGGCCGCGGGCCGGGTGCTGGCGGCGGGCGCGCTGAAGCTGGATGCCGGCCGCGGCACGCAGATCGTGCTGGCCGTGCATCATGCCGTGTCCGATGTGGTGTCGTGGTCGGTGCTGGCCGACGACCTGGAGGCCGGGCTGGCCGGTGGGCCGTCGGCGGTGCGCGCCGGTGGCACCTCGTGGTCATGGTGGGCGCAGGCCTTGTCGCAGCGGGTAGCGGCCGAAGCAGCCTTCCTGCCTTATTGGTCGCGCACGGTACGGCGTGCCGCCGGCGCGGCCGGTGTCCCGGTCGACGACGCGGCGCGGCCCAACCGTGAAGGCGATGTGCACGAGTTGCGCCTGTGTGTACCCAAAGAACAGGCCGCGCAGTTCCTGGCCGGCATGGCCTCGGTGTATGGCTTGCGCGCCCACGAGGCGGTGCTGGCCGCCGCCGGCCTGGCGCTGGCCGAATGGGCCGCGGGGCCCCTGGTTCTGGATCTGGAAGGCCATGGCCGGCAGCCCTTCGACGCGGCCATAGATCTGTCGCGCACCGTGGGATGGTTCACGACGCGTTACCCGGTGATGCTGCCGGAGGTGGACGCCGAGCGCCTCGACGACTGGCTGCTGGCCCTGAAGGAAGGGTTGCGGGAAATTCCCGAACACGGCATGTCTTACGGCGTGCTGCGCTATGGCGGCCATGACGAATTGCGCATCGAGCCCGAAGTGTCTTTCAACTTTGTCGGCGAGCTGGGGCAGTTCGGCGGCCGCGACGTGTCGCTGCTGCGCCTGGGCGCGGGCCGTGAGCGGGCGGAAAATGCCGCCCGGCGCCATTTGCTGGCCTTCGACGGCTGGCAGGACGAAGCCGGCCTCTGGCTGTCGTGCCGCCATGCCGCGCGGCACGGCGAGGCCACCATCGCCGGCCTGCTCGAACGCGTCCAGGGCCAAGTGCAGCGCCTGGAGCAGGCTTGCGCCGCGGCTTCGGCCGCGGTCTATACGCCTTCGGACTTCACCGGCATGGAATTTTCTCAAGGCGAACTGGATCAATTGATGGGGGAACTTGGCGATGCCGATGAAGAGAACTGAGCCCTTGCCCGCGTACCCGCGCCGGCGTGTTTTTGCCCTTTATGCGGGCAGCTTTGCGCCTGTCCCGGGGCCGCGCCAGGCCGATCCGGCCCGAGCCCGCCCGTCCTGCGTCAGCCTTTACCCCGCCGTATCATGAAACCGACTCCTGCCATTACACCGTTTCATTGGGCGCTCGGCGACCTGCACGTAAGCATACGGACGCCTGCGCTGCAGCAGCCCTGGTGCTTGGACGTGGACATCGAGCGGCTGTCCACCGGCGAGCGCGAGTCGATGCTGTGGGACGTGAACAGCCCTTGCTCCCTGGCCCGGCGCAACAACGAGCATGCGCCCACGATATTCACCATACGTCCCGAACTTCAGGAGCGCGACTTGTTGATCCTGGCCGACCAGGGCATAGGCGACATCGTCCAGCAGTGGCGCTATGTCCCGCAGCTCGCCGCGCAATTCGGCCGGGTGCGAGTGCAATGCCGCCCCGAATTGCATCGGCTGTTGCGCCAGCAGGGGCTGCCGGCCGAGCTGGTCAGTGCCGAGCAGGCGCGCGCCGAGCCCGCCAAGGTGCAGGTGTCGCTGATGCGCATGGGGGCGCTGGATCCGGATCCGACCGGCGGGCAACCCTATCTGAAGATAGTCGATCCCGCACCCGCTGCGCGGGGATCGGAACGGCGCCGGCTGCGCGTGGGCCTGAACTGGTCGGCGCGCTCCGCGGGGGCGGCGTCCGAACTCAGATCCGTGCCCTTGGCTTTATTCGAGGGCCCGGTGCGCGCGCATCCCGAAATTTCATGGGTGAGCCTGCAATGGGGTTCAGCCGGCGACGAACTGCGCGAATATGCCTGGGCCGACGTCATCGAACCCTTGCGCGAGATAGCCGACGTTGCCGATCTGGCCTGCGCCATCGCCGAGCTCGACCTGCTGGTCAGCATAGACAGCGCGCCGGCGCATATCGCAGGCGCGCTCGGCGTCCCTGTCTGGAATTTGCTGAGCCGGCCCTGCAGCTGGCGCTGGGGGCTGGATGCGGCCACCACACCCCTGTACCGCGACATGCGGCTGCTGCGCCAGCAGCGCCAGGGTGAATGGGACGCCGTCATCGGCCAGTTCGAATCCCTGCTGGACAGGCTGGGCGAGGCGTCCTCGCCCCTGGATCTTGCCTTCGAGCCGCCGCAGCGGGCCGCCCAGCCCGGTGCGCGGCAGCCCGTGCCGGATGCCGGCGCCCGCCTGGACGCCCCGGTGCCTTCGGCCTGGAACGACGCCGCCCGGCAATCCGGCGGCATGCGCCTGGAAGATGCCTTGCGCATGTGCAGGCAGCAGCCCGGTCTGCGCACGGCCTTTGTTTCCGCACCCATGGAGCTGCTGGCCTCGCTGGGCATAGAGGTCAGCGGCGAAGACTACGAGGGGCTGGCCGAGATCTTCAAGGCAATGGTCGATTGCCATGGCGGCTTTTCCTGGTGCACGCCGCTGTTTCGGGACGATACCTTGCACGGCTGGGCCGGAAACGATGCCGCCTCTTGAAGCAGAGGGCGCGAGCGGCCTGCAGCCCTATCGCAGCCGCGTGGGGCTGGAAATCGAGATGGTGGTGGTGCACGAGTCCAGCGGGCGCAGCCTGCCGGTGCGCCGCTACTTCGAGGCCCTCGAATCGATCAAGCAGCGGCGCGGCATCGCTTGCGAGCGCGCCTGTCTCGAGCAGCGCTGCGTGGCGCTGCATACCGCGCAGGCCGAGTGCGGCTTGGACAACGGTTTCAATCTGCTGGAAACCGCGCTGGCTCCGGTATCCGACGAGAACGGGCTGGCCGCGCTGGCGGCGTGCGCGCACCAGGAACTGGCCGACAGCCTGGAGGCCCTGCGCGCCGACGAGGCCTGCGTGCTGAATGCATCGGAACACCCCGACTGCCCGCGTAATGCGGATTGGTATGCGCAGGTCTGCGTGCCGCGGCCTATTTACACCGAACTGCGCGGCTACCGCGGCTGGCACCATAATGAAGGCATAGATGCCAAGGCGCAGAACGGCGCCAACACCTCGATTCCGACCGAGTCGGCGGTGCGCGCGCTGAATGCCATGATTGCGCTGGCGCCGGCCAGCATCGCGCTGTTTGCCAACAGTCCGCTGGAAGGCGGCCGTCCCACCGGCTTCAAGGAAAACCGCATGACCTTGTGGCATCGGGTATTCGCGCCGGCCACTTTCCCCGGCGACCTGATGCTTAGCACCTGCCCGCGGCGTCCGTTTCGCGACCTGGGCGATTTCTTCCATTGGATGTTCGGCCCGGGCACCGTGACGCGCGGCCTGCCGATGGCGCAGTCCTACGACTACAAGGCGGTGGCAACCGTACTGCCCGACGGCGACCCCTGCCTGCAGGATTTCCTGCGCGCCGAACAGTGGCCGGGACGGCGCGTCGATACCGGCGAGTGCGTGCAACTGGCGCCGCAGGCCGAGCATTTCGAGTATTCGCAGATCGGCCAGTTCCTGGATGCGCGTCTGCGCTATCGCCTGCAGCGCACCCCCGATCTTGCCGAGCTTCTGCGGGCCTGGGAGCGGGAAGGGGGGCTGGAATCCTTGTTCGAGGCTTGCGGCGCCCAGATGTATATCGAGGCGCGCGCGCCGGGTGCGGGCTTTGCCGATGCGTGCCTGATGAGTGCCGCGGGGCCGCAGCAGGCGCGCAGCGTGCTGCTGGCGCCCATTGCCTTGCAGCGCGGCCTGTTGAACCGGCTCGATGCCGCTACGGATCTGGTGGCGCGCTGGGGCTGGGATGCATTGGCGGCCCTGCGCGAGCCCGCCATGCACAGCGGCCTGGACGATGCCCGGGTCAGGGCGCTGTGCGCCGAAGTGCTGGAACTGGCGCGCGACGGCCTGGGCGCCGCGGACAAACAGTGGCTGGCTTATGCCGACTATGTGCTGGACACGGGCCGCAGCGCGGCCGATCGGATGCTGGACACTTGGAACCGCGCGCCCGGCGATGCGGCGCAGCGCCTGCGCGCCGTGCTGGCGCGCCATGCCGCGCTGCATCCATCGGCCTACGCGGCCTGATTCCTGATCGGGGGTGTGCCGCCGCGCCCTAGTCCCATGGCAGCGCCGCGGGCGCAGTAGTGCCGCCGGGCGCTATGGCGCCGTTTCGTAGACCTCGTCGGCGGCCAGCAGAATGTCTACCGGCGGGTCGAAGCCTATGGCGCGCGCGGTGGCCAGGTTCAGCGCGATCTTCGGCGGGTCTATCCACACCTGGCTGAGCTGGCGCGGCTTGGCGCCGTTGAAGATGCGCGCGATGCTTTCGGCGTGGAACAGGCCCACGTAAGAAAGATCGGCCTGGGCCAGGCTGAGCAAAATGCCGCTTTTGACTTCTTTGGAGCCGTTCATCGAGAAGCTGGGCACCTTGGCCTGCTCGAGGATCTTGGCGATTTCCTTGATGGAGTCGGCCGTGACGCCGCGATGCGTGGTGACGTAGACGGCGTCCACGCGCTCTTCGGTCAGTTTCTTGTAGCACTGCACGGCGTTGCTGACGGCCTGCTCGGTGGTGATGCTGTTGGACTGGGCATAGCAGGGCTGCACGGTGAAGCCCAGTTCGCGGCTGACCTGCTCGACGGCGGCCACCGCGCCGTAGGTGCGGCCCGCCTCGCTGTTTTCATAGACGATGCCGAGCTTCTTGAAGGGCACGATCTCGTGGAACAGCCTGACCTGGCGCTGATAGCGTTCGGGCTCGATGCGCGCCTGCAGATTGTCGCGGCCGCTGTCCTTGACGCTGTCGGAAATGCCCGAGGCCACGGGGTCGCTGGTGGAGGCCACGATGGTAGGCACCGGCGGCCCGAGCTTGCGCATGTCCTGCCCGGCCCAGGTGCCCATGGCGATGATCAGGTTGATGTCGTGGCGGTCTTTGATGCGCTGCGCGATGGCCTCGCGCATGGGCTCGCGCTTGCTGGCGTCGAAATTGCCCGGCTGCCACCAGGCATCGGCGACGAATTCCAGATACTTGCTGTCGGTGTTTTGCGCCAGCCATTGCCACAGGTCGTGCCCGCTGGCCTCTTTGGGCATAGTGCCCTTGAGCTTGAGCCAGCCCAGGTGCTGCAGGCCCTTGACGATCTCGCCCAGGGTCAGCGGGTAATCGCCATAATCGCCGCTTTCCACATAGCCGATGCGCCAGCGCTGGCCGTCGGGCCGCAGGGTGGGGGTGGTGGGAAATACCCGGGCTTGGGCGGATGGCGCCGCTGCCGCCGCCGGTGTGGCCGCGCGGCCCACGGGGAACACGCACAGGCTTGCCGCCAGCAGCATCAGGGACAGAAAGCGTGAAATCATGACGTGAACCTCTTGACGGCAATCAAGGTGATGTCGTCCGATTGCTCCGCATCTTGGACGAAGTTGCGGATGTCGTGCAGCAGCGCGGCGGTGGCGGCCTGCGCATCGGCCGGCTTCTGGTCGGTGAGCAGCTGAACCATGCGCGCCTCTTCATACAGTTTGTTGTCCGGATTCAAGGCCTCGGTGACGCCGTCGGTGTAGCCCACGAAGATTTCCCCGGGTTCGAGCGTGGCGTTAAAGCTCTTGTAGGGGATGTCTTCCTGCACCCCACAGGCCGGGCCGCTGCGGCCCTTGAGCATGCGCAGCGAGCCGTTGGCGTCCAGCACGCAGGGCGGCAGATGGCCGGCATTGCACCATGCCAGCTCGCCGCTGTCCAGGTCGAGCACGGCCAGCAGCAGTGTGACGAACATCAGGTTGGGGTTGTTTTCGGACAAGCGGTTGTTGACGCGCTCCATGATAAGCGCCGGATCGGTCTCGTCTTCGGCCGAGGCGCGGATCAGGGTGCGTGTGACCGCCATGAACAGGGCCGCGGGCACCCCTTTGTCGGATACGTCGCCGATGGCGAAGCACAGCCTGCCGTCGGGCAGCACGAAATAGTCGTACAGATCGCCGCCGACTTCCTTGGCGGGAATCATGGTGGCATGCAGATCGACCTTGCGCAGCACCTCGTTGGGCAGCGGCACGGGCAGCAGCCCCATCTGGATGCTGTGGGCGATGTTCAGTTCGCTTTCGAAGCGTTCGCGGCTGGAGGTTTCCTGCACCAGCCGGGCGATCTTCTCGCGCAACTGCTGATCCATGAAAATGAAGGTGGCTGCGAGCCGGCCGACCTCATCGGGCTGGTCTTTGGGCAGCCGGGATATGCGTTCGGGTATGGGCGCGGCCGTGCTCAGATCCTGTTCGGGCAGCTTGCGCGCGAAATCGGCCAATTGCCGCAGCGGCCGCGAGATGCGGGTGGACAAGGCCCAGGCAACCGCCAGCGAAGCCACCAGCACGATCAGGAACACCCAGGCCAGGCGGTTGCGCAACTGGATGGCGGCGGCGGTAAGATCCCGCCTGGGCACCGCGGCCACGATCGTCCACTTGAGCGGCTTGAAATAGGCCGCGGTGATTTCCCAGGGTTCCTGGCCGCTGCTGTCGAACTGGAAAGACGATATCTCGCCATTGGGCGGGATGGCGCGCAGCAGGTCGTGCAGTGTCTTGTCTGAATGGGTGTCGCGCTCTTGCAGCAGGCCGGTCTGGGGCTTGGGCAGCGGCACCACCAGCGAGCCGTCGTCGGCGGCGATGAAGGCGAAGCCCGACTGCGCCAGGCGCAGCGATTCGAGCGTTTCGCCTATGGCGCGCTGCATGTCCTGGCGCCGCACCTGGAATTGCTTGACCACCCCACGGGCGTTGTCGGTGATGGCGTAGACCCAGTCCCAGGGTTGGAAGTAGGCGAAATAAGCGTAGCGCAGTTCGCCGGTGCCGTTGCTGTACTGCGGCCAGCGGTAGATGGCGAAGCTTTGCCCGCTGGTGCGCGCTTCCTGGTAGGCCGCCGCCGCCATGGGGTGGCCCTTGAAGTCTTTGATGCCGGCCAGGCTGGCGCCGAGCAGCTTGCGGTTGCCGCTGGCGATGACGGTCAGGTCGTGGTTGAACACGAAGCTGTAGCGATCCCGGCCCTTGAAGAGTCGGTTTATCCATTGTATAGCCAGATGCTGCGCCTGCTCGGTGCCGAGTTCCTTGCGGACGACCTGGTCGGCGTACATGTCGAGCACCGAGCGGATCAGGGCGCCCTGTTCGACCATTTCTTTGCGGTCGGCCCGTACGGTGGTGATTTTGTCGTTGAGCAGGCTGCCCCAGCGGGCGTCGCTGTCGCGCAACAGCAGGTTCAGGACGTTCTTGACTGCCAGCCGTTCGCTTGCAACCACGGTTTTGCGCACATCGTGTTCGGTGACGAGCATGACGGCCACCGCACTGATCAGCAGCGTCAGGCCGACCAGCAGGAAGATTTTGCTGCGCAGCGAAGTCAGTCGCATTGGTGGGACGCTCGGCCGGAAAATTGCGGGCCCGATGATCGGGAGTGTTCTTTTGTCTGGGATTGTAAATTAATATTGCATGAATTGGTCTACCGGAGAAGGCCCGGCGTGCAATAGCGGCGTGGCTCTGCTATGAAGAATAGTTCTGTATCGGAAGTGAAGAGCCGCCGTCATCCCTTGCGCGACGTACTGTTGGCCTGCATGCTGGTGCTGCTGCTGGCCCAGGGACTGATCGGGGCATTGAGCCTGTCGGCGCTGAACCGCCAGATCATCGACAACACGGCCGATCGCGTGCAGCTGCTGGCGCGCCAGACTTCCGACCAGATCCAGAACGGCATGCGGCTGGGCAAGCCCCTGGCGCAGTTCTTCGGCCTGTCGGCCATGCTCGACGACCTGCAGCATCGCATTCCCGATCTTTCCGGCGCCAGCGTGGTGCTGGCCGATGGGCAGGCTTTGGCTTCGGTGGGCACCCCCTTGCAGACGGCGGCGCTGCTGCGCGATTTGCGCTCGAACCTGACCGACGAACACGGCCATGCCCGCGCGGCGGGCCCGGGCAGCGTGCACCAGGCCGACGCGCAGGGCATCCGGGTGGCCGTGCCGCTGTTGCGCGACCACGGCAGCTTGCAGGGCGCCGTGGTCTTGCAGGTGCACCCGCAGGAAATGCGCCAGAGCACCCTGATGATCGACAATCTGACGGTGCTGGGGCTGTCCACGCTGTGCGCCGCGATCGTCCTGGGGCTGGCCTTCCGCTATGCGATGCCGCTGTACGAGGTCGCGGCGGCGAGCCGGGCCCGCATGCTGGTGCCGCTGCTGGTGCTGCTGCTGGCCCAGGGGGTCTATGCGGCCTATACCATACACACCTTCCGCGATGTCTGGATCCGCGTCACGCGCGACAACACCCAGGTGCTGGCCCAGGGCCTGCAGGGTTCGCTCGACCGCGTCCTGGGCTACGGCATCGAGCCCACCCACCTGCGCGGCGTCGAGCAGCCCATGGCACGACTGGCCTCGGCCTTTCCCGTCATCGGCGAGCTGCGCCTGGTCGATGCGCAGGGGCGTCTGCTGAATCGTGCCAATGCGCACGGCGCCATGCCGCTGGCCGGCGCCGCGCCGGCCGAGCCCCACGACACCCTGAGCTTCCCGCTCAAGGCGCAAGGAAAAGGCCCGGTATTGGCGTCCTTGCAAGTGCTGCTCGATCCGCGCCTGCTGGCCGCGGGCATACGCGCCCGTGCGCTGGATGCCGCCACCGTGGCGGCCGTGGCGCTGGTGGCGGCCATCGAGCTGCTGCTATTGCTGAACCTGCTGATGGATCGGGCGTTCGCGGTGCGTGCGCCGAGTGCGGGAGGCGAGCCGGTGGGGCTGGACGACCCGTCCAATGTGGGCGCGATCGTGCGCCCGGTGATGTTCGGCTTCCTGTTCGCGATGGCGCTGCCGCTGAGCTTCCTGCCGATCTACGCGCGCAGCCTGGTGGGCGATGCGCCGGGGCAGGGCGCCCTGCTCATGGCGCTGCCCATCGCCGCGGAAATGGCCTGCGGCCTGTTGACTGCCCTGCTGGCCGGCCGCCTGAGCGATCGCCGCGGCTGGCAGTTCCCGGTGCTGGCCGGCCTGCTGGGGTCGGTGGCCGGCAACCTGGCCTGCGCGCTGGCCGGTTCGCTGCCCGCTTTCATCGTGGCGCGCGGACTGGTGGGGCTGGGCTATGGGCTGACCTGGATGGGGCTGCAGGGCTTCATCGTCATCCGCAGCCCGGCCGCCTATCGCGGCCGCAACATGGCGCTGGTGGTCGCCGGGCTGTTCGCCGGCCATCTTTCGGGTGCCGCGGTGGGCGCCATGCTGATGCAGCAGCTCGGGCCGGTGGCGGTATTCGTCGCCGGGGCCGTGCTGCTGGCGCTGCCGACGCTGGGTGTCTTCACATTGATGTGGCCGTATCGCCATGTGGCGGGAACGCAAAAGGCCACGCAGGTGATCGCCGGGCCGGTGATACGTTCCTGGAAGGCGCTGCGCGAGCTGCTTGCGACACGCGATTTCGGCATGCTGCTGCTGGGTTGCGTGGTGCCGTTCTCCATAGCCCAGGTTGGGCTGCTCACTTATGCGCTGCCCTTGTACATGGAGGAATATCACGCCAGCGCGGCAACCGTCGGCCGCATCCTGATGCTGTATGGCTTCTGCGTGATCTACGTCGGGCCGTACATGGGCAGGCTGGCCGACCGCAGCGCCTATAAAAAATACTGGATCGCCGCCGGCGGGGTGATCGGCAGCGTCGGCCTGCTGAGCCTGTATTTCGCCAGCGGCGTGGTCGCCGCGGGGCTGGCGGTGGTGCTGCTGGCCCTGGCCAGTTGCCTGGCCGGAGGCGCCCAGACGGCCTACATGCTGTCGCTGGATCATGTGCAGCGCTACGGGGCGGGCGGCGCCACCAGCGTGATGCGCGCGGCCGACAAGTTCGGGCAGATGCTGGGGCCCTTGGCGGTGGGGGCGCTGTTCGCCTCGGTGGGGATCTCGGGCGGCCTGGCGCTTACGGGCGTCTTGTACCTGGTGGCCACGCTGGCCTTCCTGGTGCTTGCACCGCTTAGCAGCGCCCCGGCCTTAAGGGCTTCCTGAACCTGCCGCGCCGCTTGCCTCCGCGGCTTCGGCAAGGCGCGGCACGCGGCCGGTGATCCCCACGCACAGTTGTGCAGGTATGGTTCCGGCGCTTAGCGCCACGGCTTCCACCGACAGATCTGGAGGCCCCCACAGCACGGCCGGGGTGCCCGGGCTGGCCTGCGGGTGGCCGCTGAGATCTATGGTGATGGAGTCCATAGAGATGCGGCCGATGATGCGGCACGGGCGCCCCTGCACCAGCACCGTGCCTGCCGCTACCAGGTTGCGCGGGTAGCCGTCGGCGTAGCCGCAATGCACCAGCCCCACGCGCAGCTGGTGCGCGGCCCGGAAAGTGGCGCCATAGCCCAGCGGGTCGCCGGCGGCAAGCAGTTGTACATCATGGATGGGCGCGCTGAGCGTCATGGCCGGCAGCAGGCCCAGGCCGCGGCCGTCGACGCCGGCCAGCGGGCTGATGCCGTAAAGGGCTATGCCGCTGCGCACCCAGTCGCCGCTGCCGGCGTAGCCCGGGTCGGACAGCAGAGCCGCCGAATTCTCGGTGCAGCGCGGGCCGGGCAGGCCGGCGAAGACGGCTTCGAAGTCTCGGCGTTCCTCGCGCAGGTGTTCGGCTTCTTCGGCGCGCGCATAGTGCTGCAGCAGCCCGAGGCCGGACAGTCGGCCCGCCTGCAGCAGCTTGTGCAGCCTGTCGTAGGCGCGGCGGTAGGCCGCGGCGGCAAAGCCCGAATGATTCAGGCTGCCCCGGTAGCGCAGCCAGGCATGCGGCCCGGGGCGCTGTGCCAGCGCTTCCAGGTGGCGCAGCTGTTCGTCGTTGTCGACGACGACGTGCAGCGGCGCAAGGCCCGGATCGCTTAGATCTGCCGCGGTGTAGCGCGCGTGCATGATCAGGATGGGCTTGCGCCAGCCCATGGCGCGGCACAGATGGGCTTCTTCGAGTTCGAGCACCGCCAGCCCGTCGGCCTTACCCAGTCCGCCCAGCACGTGAGCCAGCGTGTGGCCATAGGCGTCGGCCTTGACCACGGCCCACAGGCGCGGGCCGTCGCGCTGGCCATCCTGGTCGAGTCGATGGCGAATTGTATCTACATTGTGGGCGATGGCCTGGCGGCTGATAATGGCCACGCAGCCGTGCTGCGCCGCTTGGCTGCGAACCTGCGGCTGCGGAGCGGCAGGCTGCAGGGTTTTCATGCGCGGCCCGCTTCGGTTTCGGATGCGGCGGTCATGCGCAGATGGTTTTCTGCGCCGGTATGCTGATATTGGATGTCGAGCAGATAATGCCGCATCAGGCGCAGGCCATGGCCGCCGATTTCTGCGTCTTCGATAGAGCTGTCGAGATCACGCGGCATTTGCTGGGTGGGATCGTACGGCACGCCATTGTCGTAGAGGTCGAGCAGCACATGCTGCGCGTCTTGGTGCACGGCGAGCCTGATGACGCCGGTGCCGCTATCGCCCGCCGCATGCTTGAAGCCGTACATGACGATATTGCTTAGCGCCTCGTCCAGGCAGAGGCTGAGCTTGAAGGTCGTGCGCGTGGGCCACCGGGCCTGTTCACCCACCGTCTCGAGCCAGCCCAGCGCCTGGGTCACGGCGTCGGGCCCGGGAGTCAGCGTCAGAGAGGCGAGTGTCTGCATAAGTGTGTGGGCTGGGGAAGCCACCCAGTCAAACGCGCCTCTGGAGGCGGGTTGTGCGGCTGCCGATGCAGGCCGGCCCGGCGCACCGATCGTGTCGCAAGGCAAGCTGTGCCGACGGCAGGTTTGTCGCGTATTATATTATTCAGCCGCTTAAATGCGAAATAATTAATTACAGTGAATTACAATGCGGTAATACGGTAATCACTTCACCCACCTCTATGGTTTGTCTATGAGTCTTGCAAGCGAAAAAATCGGCGAGATCCAGGTCGTGTCCGTGGCCGGACAGGTCAACAGCGCCAATGCATCCGAGGTCGAGGCCGGCTTGGTGGCCGCCATCGGCAAAGAAGAGCGGCGCTGTGTGCTCGACCTGTCCCAGCTCGACTACATCTCCAGCGCAGGCCTGCGGGTGGTGTTGATGCTGGCCAAGCGCCTGAAGCAGAATTCCGGGCAATTGATTCTGTGCGGGCTGCAGCCGAACGTAACCGAGGTGTTCGAGATCAGCGGCTTTCTGTCGATTCTCAATGTCGTCCCGGATCGCGCCGCGGCTCTGGCCAGGCTCGCGGGCTGAACGTCAGTGATTAAGATGCAGGCGCAGGTATGAAAGCCGGCCGCGCGTGCCGCTGGTCACGCGGTCGGCCAGTCTCTTGAGCAGCATGTGCGACACACCCGACAGCGCGCGCCCCAATACATTGTGAAAATCTTCTTCCCGCATGTCCAGCAGCGCGGCGGGGCTCGGCTCGGCCGAGGGTTCCAGCAGTAACGCGGGCCCTTGGTACAGCAGTTCGAAGTCCAGGTTGAATTCGTCGAAACTGCCCTGTACCTGCACCAGGCGCCGGCCTTCGCCGGCGGCTTCCAGCGCCTCTGCGCCTTCCAGCATGGCCTGCGCGGCGCGGCGTACCACGTCGCGCCTGGCGCTCCAGCGTGCGCCGCTGGATTCCACGAATTCGACGATGCGGCGCATGCGTTCGCTGTGGCTGGCCTCGTCGATATGCAGCACGGCCCGCTGCGAAGTGCCCAGGCGGAATATCGCGTTGAGCACGATGGCCATGACCCCGCCGGTGATGATGCCGCTGCGCGCCACGAAATGCAGCGCCGCGGGCGCCTGGTCGGCAAGCTGAGGCAATACCATTACGCCCAGGCCGGCCACGAACGACAGGCCGATCATGAAGATGCCGCGCGAGTCCAGGGCCCGCGACGCGATCAGCTCGATGCCGGATACCACCAGGTAGGCGGCGGCGTACACTTCGATGGCGCCGACCACCGAGGTCGGGATCAGCGTCAGGCCCAGCGCCACTTGCGGCAGAAAGGCGCTGACGGCCAGCAGCAGCGCCGTCACCAGGCCGATCCAGCGCGAGGTCGAACGGCTGATGTGGCACAGTGCCAGGTTGGCCGACGACATGCCGGTCGGGTACGAGCCCAGGCAGGAAGCCAGCAGATTGCCCAGGCCGTTGGCACGTATCCCGTGGCTTACCAGGCGCATGCTGGGGCGGCGCCAGTCGGCGTCGTTCATTTTGTGCATCAGTACCAGGCTGCCCAGCGAGTCGAGTTGCGCCATCAGCGACACCAGTGCGACCGCCGCCAGGGCGGCGGGATCCACCGCCAGGTTGGGCAGATGTAATTGCGGCAGCGCCAGCACCGATGACTTGCTCAGCAGCGCCATGCCGTGCAGCTTGCCCAGTACGGCGGCCAGTATCACGCCGGCCAGCAGCCCTGCCAGCAGCGCCGCCAGCTTGAGCCGGCGATTGCCCCAGATGGACAGGGCCACGATCACCAGCAGCGTCACCGTGCCTATCAGGATGTCGGCGCCGTCCATGGCCCCGCTTTGCAGTCCCGTCATGTGCGTCAGTGCGGGGGCGACGAGCGACAGGCCGCCGATGCACACCACCACGCCGGCCACAGTGGGCGGCAGGATCGCCCGCAGCCTGGGCACCACCACGCTGGCTGCCAGCGACACCAGGCCCTTGGTCAGGCTCATTGCGGCAGCGCCGGCAATGCCGAATTGCCCGATGATCGAACCGCCGATCACGATCAGCAGCGGCGACGGGATGTCTACCAGCATCAGCCCCGAGCCCAGGCGGCCGCCCCAGGCCTGGAAAAACGTGGCCAGCGCCATGCCCAGCGTGGTGGCCGTCACCAGCCCCTGTGTGCTGGCCGCCGACAGGCCGCCGATCTTGGCGGCGGCCAGCACGTAGACGACACAGGTAAGGGCCGTGACCATATGCTGTACGGCCAGCCCGAACAGGGTAAAAGCGGGCGGCTTTTCCCCCAGCGCGTAGACCAGATCCGCGGGGCGCCTGAACGCGGGGACGGGAGGCAGCTTGATCTTCGAGAACAGGGCCATGGTGCTCGCATGCACGGAAAGGGCCTGCTGCGGCCCGGCCTGTGGGGCGAAGTCCGCGCGCGTGGCGTTTATAGTTTTGCGTATTGTACGTGGCGCGGCGGCGGCGTGGACGTAGGGTATATGCTGAAGCACCACCCGCGGAGCGCCGAAAAAAAGCCGCAAGCCGGTTCCGGCAGGCCGGGTTCGGAATCCTTTGTCCGGGCTTCCCGGTTCGGGCCGCCTGGCTGGGGAACCCCGTGGCGCGCCCGGCGTCCTGCGTGCGGGCGCGTCCTGCATATAGAATAGTTGGCTTGGCGACGCTGCCGACGGCCGCAGCTCCCGGTGACGCACATACGGAGGGGATTCTGATTCTGCAAATCGTGTTGGCCCTGGCCTTTACTGTGTGGGCCGGCCTGGCGCTCTGGGTGCGCAAACCCGGCGGTCTGGTGGTGGGCAGGGCGCTGCTCGTCTTGTGGCTGGCCGCGGCCTGCTTGTTTCTTGTCGGGTTCTTCCTGCCGCAGTGGCCGGCGGCGCGGCCCCTGAGCGCCAGCCTGTATCTGGGCGCCGTGGTGCTGGTGCTGGCATGGTGGGCCGCGGTGCGCCCCAGCAACGACCGGGACTGGATACCCGATGTGGCCTGCCAGACCCAGGGTACGGTCGACGGCGACCTGGTCACGCTGGAAAACGTGCGCAATTTCCACTGGCGCAGCGCCGACGATTTCGATGTGCGCTGGGAAACCCGCGCCTACGACCTGCGGCGGCTGCAGTCCACCGATCTGATCCTGTCGTATTGGATGCACCCCGGCATTGCCCATGCGCTGGTATCCTTTGGCTTCGGCGAAGACCGCTACGTCGTGTTTTCCGTAGAGATACGCCGCAAAAAGGGCGACGCGTTTTCCACCCTGGGAGGCTTCTTCCGGCAGTACGAATTGAGCGTGGTCGCCGCCGACGAGCGCGACATCCTGCTGGTGCGCACCAATATGCGCGGCGAAGACTCTTATATCTACCGGGTACCGATGGCGCCGGAGGCCATGAGGTCGCTGTTCCTGGCCTACGTGCGCCGGGCCAACCGGCTGGTGGACAAACCGCGTTTCTACAACACCATCACCGCCAACTGCACCACCATCATCTTCAAGATGATGAACCGCATCGTGCCTGGCCTGCCGTTGGATTATCGCCTGGTGGCCTGCGGCTACTTGCCGGAATACTTGTACGACCTGGGCGCGCTGCGGGGTGCCGACAGCGTGGCCGAATACCGCAGCCGCGGCCGTTATACCGATAGAGCGCTGGCCGAGGGCGACGCCGCGGGGTTTTCCGCGGCGATACGGCGTGGCGTGCCGGGAATAGAGCCGCGGCAGGCTGCTGCCGAGCCGGCCCGGCCCGCAAGCGCGTAGCGGCGCCTGCGCGGAGCA
The DNA here is from genome assembly GCF_002209565.1 of Candidimonas nitroreducens. Lineage (GTDB taxonomy): Bacteria > Pseudomonadota > Gammaproteobacteria > Burkholderiales > Burkholderiaceae_B > Candidimonas > Candidimonas nitroreducens. Next base: position 489,502 of record NZ_NJIH01000004.1, on the reverse strand, counting down.
GATTCGACAGCCGCCGCGGGCAGCGCTGGCGGCTGCCGGCCGGCTTGACTGCCTGGCTGCGAAATCGAGTGAAACGACTGGATGGCGGCAGGCTTCGAAGCCGTCTTGCGCGCCCACGGCCGGCGCGGCAAACTGGAGGCGTGCCGCCGCACGCATGCACGCACGCTGCGCCATGCGTTTCTTGCTCGGCACCGTTCATCATGCCCAAGACCTCGTTTTTTCTGAATTGCACCGCGGCCTGCCTGGCCGTCGCTCTGGCCATGCCGGCCGGAGCCTGCACGCTATGGGCCTCTGCCGGCTCGCAGGTTGCGGCCGGCGGCACGCTGCTTTCCAAGAACCGCGACTGGGCGCCAGGCCAGCATCAGGTGCTGGAATACCGCCATCCCAACCACGGCATTGCGTATTTCGGCCTGTATGCCATCGATGGCCGCGCGCGCGGCATCAAGAGCGGCGTCAATCGGCAAGGCCTGTCGGCCGTCACCGCCTCGGCCAGCAGCATCCCCAGCCGGCTGCGCGCCTCGCAGCCCGGCAAGCACGGCATCCTGAGCCGCATCCTGGCGCACTACGGCAGCGTGGACGAACTCGCCGCGCATGCGGATGAAATCTTTTCGCAGTCTCGCGCCATGTTCCTGATGGTCTCGGATCGCCACAAGGTTCTCGTGGCGGAAATCGGCCTGCACGGCCGCTACGCCTACAAGGTGCTGGATCGCGGCGCCATCGCCCACACCAATTACTACCTGGATCGCGCCCTGGCCGAGTTCAATATCAAGGTCGGCCGCAGCAGCGCGACGCGCTACCGGCGCGTCAGCCAGCTATTGAACGATGCGCCGCGGCCCTACACCCTGGATAGCTACGTGGCCATCAGCCGCGACCGCCGCGACGGGCCCGACGACAGCCTGTGGCGCACGGGCCGCAAGGAAGCCACCCTGGCGTCCTGGATCATCGAATCCCCCGCGCGGGGCGCGCAGACCCTGCGCGTCGTGCTGGACAACCCCGGTGCGCCCGAAGTGGTGCGGACATATACGCTGAATGATGCCTTCTGGGCCGCGCCCGATCATTCCGCGCCCGGCCATTGACCGTCGTGCCTGCCGCTGCGCTTGCTACTATGGGCGCTGACGGGCACTGGCGTCGTCGATGTTCATCAAGGAATCGGGCATATGTTCAGATGGCTGAGCGGCCGCGGCGCCGGCCGGCGGCAGGTCGAGCGCGAGCTGGCGCGCATCTCCGACCCGGACTGGCGCGCCGCCGTAGCGGCGCTGCCGTTCCTGCGCGGCCTGTCGCCGCAGCAGGACGAGGCCTTGCGGCGTCGCGCCGCGTGGCTGCTGGCCAGCAAGACCTATACCGGCGTGCGCGGCCTCGAGGTCACGGACGCGATCAGGATGTCGGTGGCCATCCAGGCGGCTCTGCCCATTCTCGAGCTCGACCCGGTGCTCTACGAGGGCTGGGTCGAGATCGTGTTGTACCCCGAGGGCTTCATCATCCCGCGCCGCGAGGTCGACGACAGCGGCGTGGTGCACGAATATCTGCAGCCCGCGTCCGGCGAAGCCTGGGACGGCGGCCCCGTCATTCTTTCGTGGGAAGACAGCGCGCCCGGCGCGCCGCGCCAGACCAACGTCGTCATACACGAATTTGCGCACAAGCTGGATCTGCACGGCGGCGAGGCCGATGGCATGCCCGCCCTGCATGCGCACCGCGACATCCGGCCACGCGAATGGCAGCGCGTGCTGGAGGCTTCGCTGGATCGCTTCGAGCGCATGCTGGACGCGGTCGAGGCCGACATCCCGCGCCATGTGGATCCGGAGTCCGCCGCGGCCTCGCGCTGGTATGACAGGCTGCCGCTGGATCCCTACGCCGCCACCGACGTAGCGGAATTCTTCGCCGTCAGCTCCGAAGCTTTCTTCGTCAGCCCCGCGCCCCTGGCGCGCGACCTGCCCGAATGGTATGGCTTGCTGGCGCGCTACTACCGGCAGGATCCGCTGCTGAGGCTGGGATAGGGCAAAGCTGCCGGCTGCCACGCCGGCACTGCACCGCGGGAACCATGACGGTTCATGCCGCCTTCAAAGGTGTGCGCGGGCGGCGGTTCCGGTCGGCGGCAAGTCCGTCTGGTTCGTCGGGCGGGCAGGGGTGCTTCAGCGATTTTCTTTTAGAATCTTGGCCCAGAGATTCTGCGTCGCGCTGTAATTTTTTGCCCAGCGTTGCAGGTCGATGTGATAGTCCTTGGGCTTGGGGGACCAGGGCTGCTGGGCCGCCTTGCGCGTGTCGGGGACGCCCTCCAGTGAAGTGCGAACGCCGTATTTGTCCTGCAGTGCTTTGGCGCCCGCGTCGCTGGTCAGCCAGTCCTGGAACAATCGTGCGCCGTTTGGATGCGGCGCTGCCGCCGAAATGCCTTGCAGGGCGTTTGGATAAGCGGGACGTGGGCTGGGTTCGATCCAGCGCAGCGGGGCGCCCTGCATCCATTTTGTTACAGAAGGCCCCTCGGTGAACCAGAAAAAGAAGTCCTGTTCGCCGGCGACCACGCGATCCAGCGCCATCGCACCATCCGAGTAGACCGCGGGTTTTTGCTGGATGACTTTGGCCAGGAATTTCTCTCCATACCGGTCTTTCAGCGCCGGATCCAGGAACATGCTCAAACCCGCGTAGCCTATGCCGCTACGGGAGCTCGACACCGCGAACCGGCCTTTGAACCTGGGGTCGAGCACGCCGTCCCAGCCCTTCTGCAGAATTGCCACTTCTTCCGGCGTCAGCTTGTTGGCGTTGTACGGAATCGCCATGTCGGTAATGATCGCGGAGTAAGCCTGATCACCGATCCGATAGCCAGCGGGTATCCGGTCATGGGTGGGTACCTTCCAGTGCGCCAGGTAATTGCCTTGCGCCAGATCGCGCATCATTACCGGGTCACTGATCTGCACCAGATCTGCGATGTTCTGCTTGGCGTCCGATTCCCGGACGAATTTCTGCAGGAGCTGTCCTCCCACGGCCCGCTGCAGTTCTACCTTCATGCCGGGATACTGCCTTTCGAATTCATTCGCCACCAGCCGCAGGGGCTCCAGCGGTTGATTCAGATACCATACGATCTTTCCGTCTTCGTGCGATTTCGCGTTGGCATAAAGCTGGGCGTCATCCACGGGGTAGGATTGCGCGGCAGGAGCCGCCAGGGGGTACAAGAGCAGGATTGCACTGATAAGCAGGTTTCGGGTACTCATCATCATTGTCTCCAGGTTGTTGTCGCTTTCACACAGCCTTCGTCACGCCGGAAGACGGCGTTCGGGGTGGTCTTCCAGCCACTTCGCCAACATGCCTCGCATCCCGCCTTCCTCGACGATCGCCTTGACGGTCGGCGAGATGGGCGGATAGTTCTTGCTCTCGCCCGCGGCGAGGCGTATTACTTCTCCTGTTTCGAGATCGGCTTCGATTTCGTCCCCGTCTTTCAGAAACCCGGTGATTCCCGTGCAGCCCACCAGGCACGGCAGCGCCAACCCTATGGCACCGCGGAACGACCTGAAAGGCATGGACTCGCAAAGTATTCGTATCTGCAGCGCCTTCAGGGCGATGAGACCCTGGTTGTGGGCCTTGCCGCATAGAAAGTTGCGCCCCGCCACAATAAAGTCGCCGGGTTGCAGCCGGGCGCGCAGGCCGGGGTCGACGGCTTCGAATAGGTGGGAGATCAATAATTCCGGATCCCGCACCTTGGCGGTGACCAGGTCGAATGGCATGACTGCGCCGTCGTGCGGGATATCGTCTCCAAGCACGTGGCATCGTCCGCGCGTCTTCCAGCCCTCGAATGTTCCCATGATCGAACTCCTTCAGTGCGGTTTGCCGGTTGTGCGCGGGTCGACGATGTGGCCGGCAATCGCCGACTCGGTCACAGTGATGGGGCTGGCCAAGTAGCAGCGGGCTTCCTTTGAGCCCATGCGGCCGACGCCGTTGGTCGCTGCCGTGGAAATAGAGACCTCGCCAGGGCCGAGAGGCGCGCCGATGCCTCCGGTACAGGGGCCGCATCCCGCCGGCAGGAACATCGCGCCGGCATCGAGAAACTGCTGCGCGATTCCTTCGTCGGCCAGCCGCTTGGCGATGGAAACCGTGCCGGGCACGACGAAGAAGCGCACGTTTGGGGCGATCTTGCGCCCCCGGAGCAACTTGGCGGCGAGCTTGAAATCTTCGTACATCCCTGATCCGCAGGAGCCCAGGAACGCCTGGTCTACCGGCGTCCCCGCGGCGTCCCCGATGTCCGCCGCGCGATCGGGGCCGCCGGGAAGCGCCACCTGCGGCACCAGCTGTTCCAGATCGAGCGTCAGGCGACTTTCATAGTGTGCGTCCGGATCACTTGCGACGGGGCGGGCGACGCGCTTCCCGTCGATCGACATGGGTGGAAACATGACGTTATTGACGCCGATCTCGGTCAATGTATTGCACAGCGCGATGCGCTCGGCGACCGGCATGGCCTCTACCTGTTCCCCGCCGAATTCCACCACCCGGTGATCGAATTCCACGCCGTGGCGGCCCGACGTTAGATCCGACGACAGGCGGAACCCGAGGTCGCGGGCGTGGACTCCGGGCCGGTACCTGCCGACCAGCTCGATGCGTAGTGTTTCCGGCACGATGGTCCAGAGGGTTCCGGTGGCAAGCACCACGGGAATGTCGGGGCCGGCCCTTAGCGCGAAGGCCCCTATTGCGCCGAAATTCGTGCAGTGCATGTCATAAGAGAACAGGAACATCCCCGGTCGCACGAAGCCGGCTTCCATCGGGAAAATATGGCCATGGCCGCCGCGGCCGACATCGAAGAAATGGCCGACCTTCCATTCCGCTGCGATGCGCCGGTTCGCCCGGCTGCGCTCGACTGCCCGGGGCGTGACCTGGATGACGTTGTGATCGGTGACGACCATGACGCGTTCCGGATTGGCAATACTGCGGTAGCCGATCTCCTTCAGCTGTTCGTAGGCGGTCTCGAGATACCCGTCGTGTACGATCACCAGTTCCGGTATCGGCGAAACTATCTCGCCTGGCTTCACCCGATCCCTGCCCGAAGCTTGCGCCAGCAGTTTCTCTGAAATAGTCATGCCCATCTTGCGACTCCTGTTCATGCCTTGTTGACAGCCGGTTCCCGGCGCAGCAGCACTATGGCGGCTGGATTGACCTTCAGCCGCACCTCCTGGCCCGGAACCTCGACGCCTGGCGGGCTGACCTGGGCGCGCAGGCTGCCGATGCCCGAAGCGATGCCGATGTCGGTGCTGCTCCCGAGAAAAATGACGTCCGTCACCTGGCCCCGCAAGCAGTTGGCCGTGCCTTCGTGTTCGGGGATGACGCTTACGTGTTCAGGGCGGATAATGACGTCGACAGCGTCGCCCTGGCGGCAGTCGTTCTGCGTCGTGCACTCCAGCATGGCATTGCCGACGGCCACGGTCGTGCGCGCGCCATCGATGCTGTGTACGACCCCGCCCAGTGCGTTGGCCACCCCGATGAAGTCGGCCGCGAACTGTGTCACGGGCCGTTCGTACAATTGCCGCGGAGCGCCCATTTGTTCGACGCGGCCCGCGTTCATCAGCACGATGCGATCCGCGATGACCATGGCCTCCTGCTGGTCGTGAGTCACATATACCGTGGTGATTCCGAGACGCTTTTGCAGTTCGCGGATTTCCAGCCTCATGCGCTCCCGCATCTTGGCGTCCAGGTTCGACAGCGGTTCGTCGAACAGCAGGATTTCCGGTTCCAGGACAATGGCGCGCGCCAGCGCCACACGCTGTTGCTGCCCGCCCGAAAGCTCGCCGGCGTTGCGTGTAGCGAGCGCGGACAGGCCAACCAGGCGCAACGCGGTTTCCACGCGCTCGGAAACCTCGGCTGCGGGCAGCCGGCGTAGCCGCAGGCCGAAAGCCAGGTTTTCCGCCACGGTCATGTGTGGCCACAATGCGTACGACTGGAAAACCATGCCGATCGACCGCTTCTCGGGAGGTGTCTTGTATCCCGGGCGGGAAACGAGGGCTCCTCCGATATGGATCTCTCCTTCCGTGGCGTCCTCCAGGCCCGCCAGGCAACGCAGCGTGGTGGTCTTGCCGCATCCGCTCGGGCCCAGCAGTACGACCAATTCGCCGGGCTCGACTTCGAGGTCGAGGCCTTGAACCGCCGCGACGCCTCCGTGCCGTTTGACGAGTCCGTTGATTCTGATGGCGCTCATTTCCGATTCCGTTGTGCCCGGCTGCCCGTCAGGACTTCCCCATCGCGCGCTCGAGCTTGATTCCGAATAGCGCGCGTATGGCGACGACGAGAATAATAATGATCATGCATTGCAGGACGCCCAAGGTCGCCGCGAACTGGTAATTTCCCGATCCCATGTAATTCCAGGCCAGCACCGACAGAACCTCGCTGTTCTTGGTGTAAAGAATGACCGAGGCCGAGAGTTCCTTGAAGCACAGCACGACGATGCAGAACAGCGCCGACAGCAGCGTAAAGCGCAGCAAGGGGATCGTGATGTATCGAATGGTCTGCAGGGAATTCGCGCCTGCGATGCGGGCCGCGTGCTCGAGATCGGGGTGCATCTGCTGCAGGCCGCTGCGGCTCATCATTATGCCGAACGGGACGAACTTGGCCACATAGGCAATGAGCAGCACCCATACTGTGCCGTACAGGGGCGACTTCAGTACCACGGTCAGCAGGCCCAGGCCGAAGACCAGCCCGGGGACTGCCACCGGCACCGAGGCCAGTATTGCAACTGCGCGTGTCGCAATGCCGGGCCGGCGCACGTCCATGAAGCTGATGGCGGCGCCCGCGAACACGCATATCCCTGCGGCTCCGAAGGCGAGCAGGATCGTGTTCGCCAGGGCTCGACGCATATCGTCGCCGCTGAAGAACTGCCAGTAGTTGGCCCAGGACAGCGGCTGGCCGAACAGATCGCCCGAGCTGTACCGCATCAGCGACGACAGTGTCAGTGCCGCCAGGGGAAGCAGTGTCGTGCAGACAATATAGGCCCAGACCAAAAGAAGGGCTGCCGGCTTCCAGCGGCCCAGCTTCATCGGCTCGGTGCGCAGCCCCTTGCCCGTCACGGTTACGAATCGGGAGGCGCTGCGCGTGATGTGACGCTGCAGCAGCATGCCGAAGAACGCCAGGGCGACCAGCATGGTGGCCGCCGCCGCCGCGTGCGCGAGTCTGAGCGGGGCGCCCGTGGCGTCCTCGAAGATCCGGTAGGCCAGGACGTCGAAGTCGGCAACGCTCCCGATGATCCCGGGAATCGTGTAGGTTTCCGTCGTCAGGATGAATACCGTCAGTGCGGCAATGAGGATGGAGGGCATGGACAGCGGCAGTGTGATGCGCAAGATCGTTCTTAGCGGAGAGGCGCCGTTCACACGGGCCGCTTCCTCCAGCGTCCCGTCCATGGTTCTCAGGCTGCCGATGGTGAACAAGTAGATGAAGGGCGTGAAGAACAGATACATGATCCAGACGGCCCCGCCGTAGGTCCAGATATCCACGATGGGCGCCACATTCACGTCCGCCGATCGAAGCACGGTGGCGGCAAGGGTGTTGATGAAGCCCGTTTTGGCCGAACCCAGGGCCACCCAGGCGATCAGGCCGGTGAATGGGCTGATGAACAGCGGCATGACCACCAGCAGTTCGAGCGCAGCTTTGCCCGGCAAGTCTGTTCTTGCCAATAGCACGGCTATCGACACGCCCGTAGCAGTGCACAGCAGCGTCACCCATGCCGCAAGGCGCAGCGACTTGCCGAGCAGGCCGAGGTACTCGCTGCCGAGATAGACTGAGGATATGGCGGCCAGGCTGTGTTCGGGTGCCAGGCCGAAGCGGCCTTCTTGGTGAAAGGCTGCGTCGATATTGGCTGCAAGCGGCCAGATCACGATGCAGAGAATGGCCGCGGCGATCACCAGCCAGATGATTCTCTCTCCGGAGGGCCAGCCGAAGGACTTGACCATGTCAGCTCTTCCCGCCCGCCAGCTCGACGATGCTGGCGCCTGCGGCTATTCGTTCGCTCTTGCGCTGTTCCGCCGCGGTCTTTTTGCGAGCGTATTCCAGAACCTCGGCGGCATGCGCGATGGGCACGAAGCATACGCCGGTGTCGTCGGCTACGACCAGGTCGCCGGGGTTAACCCGGATCCCGCAGATCGTGACCGGGCCGTTGATCTCGACGGCTTCGATGCGCCACTTACCCGTCAGTGGCGTGCGTTCGGTGGACCAGACGGGGTAGCCCAAGCGCCTCATGTCGGCCACGTCGCGAAACCCGCCATCGATGATCGCGCCGACTTCCCCCTGCCGCTTTCCCATCTGGGCGCCTATGCCCCCCATGTTCGAGATGCCCGCCACGCCCTGGATCACCAGTACGTCGTCCTTTCCGGCAAGGTTGTGCGCCTCCACTTCCGCCGTCTGTGAATTGCGCTCGCGGGCTGCGAGGTGGATGTCGCCGTTGCGCTTCATGTTGCGCAGCGTCAGTGCGTGGCCCACCAGTGTGGCCCCGGGTATGACGCTGATCAGCGTGGAGCTTGCCACCGCCCCGGCCACTCCGATGTAGTCCAGGGCATCGGACACAGCGCTGGATGCGTCTCCCAATTCGCGGAAGCCCTCGATGATCTCGCTGGGCAGATGAGGGATCTCGGTCAGCCGGATGCGCGACGGATCGATTTTCCCGGTAAGAACCTTGCCGGCCATGTTTGCCTCCTCCAGGCGCTCCCGCTGGCCGGGGCGCCATTGCCGCGCTGCGGCTATTGGCCAGGATTAGCGCGCTTGCGCGCTCTTGGCCTGGTTGATTTGGCGGGTGCTTTTTCCACCTTCGACGGGGGCAGTACCCTTTCCCCCAGTTTTTGGAGAAACTCGTGCCACTCTTTCTGGAAAGCGGGATCGGACGGCGATTTGCCGGTCACCATGCGGGTTATTTGCCCATAGGCCAGGGGATAGGTCGCCAGCGCAAACACGGCCAACTGCAATAGGCGCGGGTCGAACGCATTGCTGATGCGGCCGTTCTGCTGTGCTTCGCGCAGCCTGTCTATGGTGCGCTGCATTCCTTCGCGGCGGCCTTGCTCGCCAGGCACCTTGTCGTCCTGGCTCTGCGCGGCTTCCCATGTCAGGAACCTGACCCACTCCATGTGTTTGGCGGCGGTGTCGAAACGCCAGGCAAATAGGCCATCTGTGGCGCCCGAAGGATCGGTGGCGGGATCGAGGCGGGCATCGTTGGTGAGCACGTCGGTGCGATGCAGGCCCCGGACTTCCTGAAAGATGTGCTCTTTGCTGCGGAAGTAGTGGTAGATCAGTTCCTTGTTGATGCCGGCTGTCTGGGCGATCGACTCCATGCGAGCGCCGGCATAGCCCTTCAGGGCGAATTCCTTCCGGGCTGCGTCGATGATGGCGGCCAGGGTATGGGCCCGGCCGCGAGTGCGAGACTGGTTCGGCATGTCGGATAAGTTACTTACCAAACAGTAAATTTACCGTATGGTAAACATGGGAATCCTGGCGTGTCAATGGGTTGAATCCCGGCCCGGACGAGGCAGAGGAGATGCGGGCCGGTTATTCAGATGTTTTCTTGTGTAGCGGCGTATGGATCAAGCAGTCTCCGCTACCGGAACGCTGAACCGGATCGCCCTTGTAAGCAGCCCCTGCCGGAAATAAAAGCGCTGGCCCAGCGCGTTGGACAAGGCTGTATCCAGCACCAAGGCATCGCATCCGGCTTTGTGCGCCTGAGCCCGCAGGTATTGCAGCAGCTGCGCGCCCAGGCGCTGGCCGCGGCTGGCCTGCGTCACTATCAGGTCGTCGACGTATAGAAAGCGGCCGTAGATCAGGTTTTCCTGCAGGCGGTAGCCGGCCAGCGCAAGAGGCTTGTGGCCCCGCCAGGCGGCCAGCAACTGGTATCCCTGGCCACGCATGCGCTGTATGCGCTGCAGCAGGTCTTCTTCGTCCGTGAGCTGAGGCCTGAGCTCGTGCATCACGGGAAAACATGCGCGTAGTTCCTGTTCCGTTTCCGCGTGGCGGATGGCGGCGGCTTCGCGCGGGCTGTCGTTGCTGTGGGCTTGGTTCATGGGGTGGAATCGCTCGAATTGGATTTTGACGGCAGGCTTCAGCGCAAGCGTTCTCGCAGCAGCCACGGCCAGTGCGCCTTTTATCTGCCTTGCTGCATCGTGCGCTGCATGGGGGCGCAGAGACTGGTAGTCTTGCGCTGGCTCGTGCGTCTATCCTAGGGCCGTGATGTCATAATCCAAAGATCCAAGAATCGTCATTTCGGCTGGGCCATGAATTCTTCCATCGATGAACTGCTGGCGGTCGACACCGGCGCGGCCGAACCCTTGTACCGGCAGCTGTATGGCCGCTTGCGCGGCGCCATCGCCGACGGCGCGCTCAAGCCGGGCGGCCGCATCCCGTCGACCCGGGCGCTGGCCAAAGAGCTGGGGCTGGCCCGCGGCACGGTCGAAACCGCCTATGCCTTGCTCGAGGCCGAAGGCTATATACAAGGCCGCGGCCAGGCGGGCACCATGGTCAGCCCGGGCTTGCGCCTCGAGTCCGTGCAGGCCGCTGCGCCGCGCCATGCCGCGGCGGGCACGGGCGGCAGTCTTTTCGAGTCTGCGCATATGCGCCCGTTCCAGATGGGGCTGCCGGCGCTCGACGCCTTCCCGCGCAAAATCTGGGCGCGCCTGGGCGCCCGCCAGGCGCGAGCCATGCAGCCGTGCGACATGTCCTTTCCCGATCCGGCCGGCTTGCCGGCCCTGCGTGGCGCCATCGCGGCCTATTTGCGCATGGCGCGCGGCGTCGACTGCGATCCGGCGCAGGTGCTGGTCACGGCGGGCTATCACGACACACTGCAGTGGATCGCGCGTACGCTGTTGCGGCCGCGCGACTCGGTCTGGGTCGAGGATCCCGGCTATCCGCCGACCCGGGCGGTATTGAAAGGCCTGCAGTTGCAGCCAGTGCCCGTACCGGTCGACGCCGAGGGCATGGCGGTGCAGCGAGCCGTGGATATTGCCGCAGGCGCACGGGCCGCGGTGGTCACTCCCGCCCACCAGAGCCCTTTGTGCGTGTCTTTGTCGCTGCCGCGGCGCCTGGCGCTGCTGAACTGGGCGGTGCGGCGCAAGGCCTGGATCGTCGAAGACGACTACGACGGCGAATATCGCTATCTGGGCCGGCCCCTGCCGGCGCTGGCAAGCCTGGATCGCCACGGCTGCGTGCTCTATGCGGGAACCTTCAGCAAGGTGCTGTTCCCGGGCATCCGCCTGGCCTACCTGGTGGTGCCCGAGGCGCAGGTCGACAATTTCCTGCGGGCCCGCCAGGTGCTGTCGATAGGCGTGCCGCACACGACCCAGGCGATCGTCGCCGCGTTCATGGAAGAGGGGCATTTCGTGCGGCACATACAGCGCATGAGAAAACTATACGGCGAGCGCCGCAGCGCGACCGCCGCCGGCCTGGCGCGGGCCCTGGCCGGGCGTGCGCACATCGACGAGCGGCCCGGCGGCATGCACCTGCTGCTGCGCTTGGGCAGCCGCCGCGCGGAACAGCGCCTGGTCGCGCGCATGCTCGAGCACGGCATGTACAGCCATACCGTGGCAAGCTGGGCCACGGCGCCGGCCGGCCACGCCGGCCTGATGCTGGGCTTTACCAATATCGCCTCGCAGGGCCGCGCCGAAGAACTGGGCGCGCGCCTGCTGGAGCTGATGCGCCGTTGAACCGTGCGCCGCGGCGCTGCCTATAGATGGTGAGCCTGGCAGGCTTTTACCGCTTGCGCCGCGCCACCATGAAAATACGCGGGAACTTCAACAGCCGCAGGCCGTCGGCCTGCCGCGGATAGGCCGCGTCGATGCGCCGGCGGTAGGCATCGATGAAAGCTTCCTGCTGGTCGGCCGGCAGGCGTTCTACGAAAGGTTTGAGCCCGGTGGCGCGCACCCATTCGACGATGGCATCGGCCGAGGGCATCTGGTGGTAATAGATGCAGCACCACACATCGATTTCCTCGGACAGCGGAGCGAGCATGTCGTAATAGTCGGCCAGTGGCTGCACCTTGATGCGCACCGCGGCGGCATCGCCTATGGCTGTGGCCCAGGGGCCGCTGGCAGCCACCTCGCGCATCGAGCTGTGGGATGGCTCGTCGCGATTCGACGGCATCTGGACGGCCAGCACACCGCCCGGCGCCACGCTGGACATCAGCTTGGGAAACAGGCTTGCGTGATCGGGAACCCACTGCAGCGATGCATTCGCGTAGATCAGGTCGGGCGGCGTTTCGGGGCGCCATGTGGCGATGTCGCCCAGATCGAACGTGCAGCCCGGCAGACGCTTGCGGGCGCTTTGCAGCATCGCCTCGGACGTATCGATGCCGCTTATGCGCGCGCCGGGAAAACGGTCGGCCAGCAACTCCGTGGAATTGCCCGGACCGCAGCCCAGGTCGACGACGTGCGCCGGGTGCTCGAGGGCCACACGGGCCAGCAGCTCCTGCGCGGGGCGCGTGCGCTGCGCTTCGAAGCGCGTATACAGTTCGGGGTTCCAGTCTTTCATCGGGGCTCCACAATGTGCGAGGTTCAGGAAAGCAGATTCTTGGCGGACAGATAATTGTGCACCCATGCCAGCCGCGCAGCCGGGTCGTCCATGGCCAGCAATAATTGTTTTTCGGCAACCGGCAGCGGCAGCAGCTCGCCCCAGCGGTTGGCCACCCAGCCGCATTCGTCCAGCAGGTACGGGCGCGATATGGGCATTTCCTCGGCCGGCACGCGATTCTTCTGCAGCTCGGTGATCAGGCTGCCGAGCCGATTGGCGGCGGCCTGCAAGGCGGCCGGGATCGGGACGCGCGAATCCTCGGCCAGTTCGGCGGCCTCGCCGTGCCACAGGCCGTATTTTCCCACTGTGCTGCCCGACAGCGCGAAACGCGTCGTGCCCGAGCATTTCACATGCAAAAGGCCCGGCATGGGGGCCTCCCAGGCATCGATGCGGGCCATGGTGCCATGAGCCGCCAGCACTTCGCCGCCTTGCGGCGTGCGCACCTCCCCGCCACTCAGCAGCGCCACCACGCCGAATTGCGTGCCGTCCGCGATGCATTTCTTGATCAGATCCAGGTAGCGCACCTCGAAGATGCGCAAGGGCAGATGGCTCCCGGGAAACAAGGTTGTTTGCAGAGGGAAGAGGGGGATGATGGCCATGGTGTGTGCGGAACTCGGCGGTAGTACGGGCCTGGGCCGATTGTCACCGGATGTCGACATAGGTGTTGCGCTATTTTAATAGGTGGACAGGATTGTCGATCGAGAATGGGCTCTGTCTCAAATGTTGTCGAAAACCCAGGTGCCGTGATCATGTCGAAGAGCCCTTCGGCGGGCGCGGCACCGCGAGGGCCTGCACTGAGCATGGTAGTAACATGAGGGCATGCCGGAATCGCGTCGACAAGCGGCAAACAAGCGGCACGCACGGCCGTTGAGACGCGAGTGCTAGCCGGCCCAGGTCATGATCGCCGCAACAAGCGAGTCGCATGTATGAGTGATACCCCAGACATCGCCCCCGACAGCACTGCCGCCCGGGTCGCGCTGTGGCGCGCCCTGCACGTGCAAATTGACCCGCCTCCGCATGTGCTGGAGGACGAGGTCGGCCTGCAGCTGCTGGCTCCCGAGCCGAACTGGCGCGGCCGCGGCGATATGGATCCGCAATTCACCCGGCCGTTCCGCGCTTCTATCGTGGCTCGCGCCCGCTATATCGAAGACATGGTGGCGGAGCAGGCCGGCCGCGGCTTGAGCCAGTATGTGATTCTTGGCGCCGGCTTGGACAGCTTCGTCCAGCGCCGGCCGGAACTCGCCTCGCGCCTCAAGGTGTTCGAGGTCGACCGGCCGGGGCCGCAGGCCTGGAAGCGCCGGCGCCTGGTCGAGCTGGGCTTCGGCATCCCGGACTGCCTGTGTTTCGTGCCGGTCGATTTCGAAGCGAATGAGTCCTGGCGCGACGGGCTGCTGGCCGCGGGTTTCGACGACGGCAAGCCGGCAGTGGTGGTCTCCACCGGCGTCAGCATGTACCTGAGCAAAGAAGCCAACGCGGCCGCGTTGCGCCAGGTGGCGGCATTCGCCCCAGGCACGACGCTGGCCATGACCTTTCTATTGCCGCTGCAGCTCGCCGACCCCGGAATCCGTCCCGCCCTGGAAATGGCCGAGAAGGGCGCAAGGGCGAGCGGCACACCGTTCGTCAGCTTCTTCAAGCCTGCGGAAATCCTGGAAATGGCCAGGGCCGCGGGCTTCGGCAAGGCCGAGCATGTATCGGCGCAAGCCCTGACGCAACGGTATTTCGCGGCAAGGCCCGACGGCCTCCGGCCGCCCGCCAATGCGGAAGAGTTGTTGATTGCACGCGTTTAGTATTCCGCGCCGCCCCGGGCTGGGATCTTGTCCTTGTACGCAACACCCGTTCGGGGCGCGGCCGTTGCGCGAAACGCGGCGGACGTCGCTGCAGGCCATGGCGCCATGGCCTGCCTGGGGAAGCCGGCTCAGCGGCCTTCCAGCCCCAGTACCGTGATGGCGTGCGCGCGCAGCTTGTTTTTTTGAACCTTCGAGCTTCCCGTCATGCCTATGGCATTGAAGTCGTCGACGATCCGTACGTAGCGCGGAACCTTGAAATTGGCGATTCGCGGCTTGCACCAGGCGATGAGCTCGTCTTCGGTGCAGTGATGGCCGGACTTGAGCACGATGAAGGCCGCGGGCACTTCGCCCAGGCGCGGATCGGGCACGCCTACTATCTGGGCCAGCTCTATGGCATCGTGTGTCAGCAGCAGGCCCTCGACTTCGGAAGGCGCGACGTTCTCGCCGCCGACGCGCAGCATGTCTTTCAGGCGGCCCACGATTCTCAGGCGCCCTTCCTGGTTCAGTACGCCCAGGTCGCCGGTCTTGAGCCAGCCGTCGTCCGTGAAGGTCTTGGCGGTGTTGTCGGGCATGTTGTAGTAGCCGCGCATTACGTTCCAGCCCTTGACCTGGATTTCGCCAGGATTGTCCGGAGGCAGGGCGATGCCGGATTCCGGATCGACCACGCGCACCTGCGTTCCGGCATGCGGCAGGGCCAGGCCCGCGACGCGCAGCGCCAGCGGGTCGTTCCAGGACGAGAACACGACGTTGGGCGACGCTTCGGACAGGCCGTAGGCATTGCACAGGCCGGGAACGCGCATGACGTCATGGATCTTCTGCATGACTTCGGGGCCGGCGGCGGCCCAGCCGCCGCGCAGGTGCAGCCTGGCGGGGTCGAAGGTTTCGTGGGCCATCAGCATCAGGAATATGGTGTCGTTGCCCGAAGTCAGCGTGCATTTTTCCTGATCCAGGATGCGCAGTGTCTCGGCGACGTCGAAGCGCGGCAAGGTCAGCAGGCAGCAGCCGGCGGTCAAGGAAACCAGTACCGACAGGGTCGTCCCGGCCACGTGGAAAAACGGCCGTATGCTGAAATAGCGGTCGTCCGGCCGCACCCCCATGCGTTCGGCCACCGCGGCGGCATTGGACAGCATATTGTCATGGCTCAGCATGACGCCCTTGGGGAAAGAGGTCGTGCCCGAGGTGTATTGAATCAACAGGATGTCGTCGGGGGCCGCAGGCGTATGCCGGGTTCGTACGGCGTCCAGATCCGCCGCCGCGGCCGCCGCCACGAGCGCTGCGAAGTCTTGCGCGCCGGCGGGTATTTCTTTGCTGCTGGAATGTACCACCAGCACGTGCTCGAGCCTGGGCAGGTTTGCGCCCGGCAGGCGCGTCGAAACCGCGGGCTCTACCTCCTGCAGCAAGGCGCTGAAGTCTATGCCCAGGAATTCGTCGGCCATGACCAGTGCCTTGATGTCGGCCTGCGACAGGCAGAAGCGCAGCTCTTCCGTCCGGAAGCGGGTGTTCACCGGCACGGTTACCGCGCCGATGCGCGCGCAGGCGAAGAAGGCCTGCAGCCACTGGATCGAATTACCCAGCATTATCCCGACGTGATCGCCCTTGCGGATGCCGAGCTTCCAGAGGACGGCGGCGGTGCGCCAGACTTTGTCGTCCAGCGTGGCCCAGGTATCGCGGGTGCCATTGCAGACAAAGGCCTCGTTTGTGGGATGGCGCTGTACGGTATCGTCCAGAACCTGGGCGAGGTTCAAGCGGCGTGGCAGCATTTCAGGCCTCCTTGGTGGTGCCGAAGCCGGCAATGGCCGCCTTCCAGTCCATGCCCCGCAGGTTTTTCTCTATGGCCAGCAGTTCTATCGCCATGGCGCCCTCGCGCGTGGTTTCGACGCCGGCGTTCAGCGAATGCTTGGTCAGGCTGACCGTCAGCGGCTGCGCCTGGGCGATGTGGCGGGCCATTTCCAGGGCTTCGGATTCGAACCGGCCCGCCTCCAGGACGCGATTGACCAAGCCGTATTCGAGTGCCTCTGCCGCGGTGAAGATGCGGCCGGTGAACAGCAGCTCTTTGGCCACGCGCAAGCCGGCAATGCGCGGAATGCGCTGCGTGGCGCCTACCGTGCCCCAGCCCACTTCGGGGTAGCGGAAAGTGGCCTGCTCGGTAGCCCAGGCGAAGTCGCACGCGGCGACGATTTCACATCCCGAACCATAGGCCGGGCCGTGCACCAGCGCCACTACGGGCCGGGACACTTTCTCGATGGCGTTGTAGGCGGTGAGCCCCGCCATGCGGCGCGCCATCATTTCCGCGTGACTCATGGTCTTGCGTTCTTTCAGGTCGGCGCCCGCACAAAAAGCGGTTCCCGCCCCGCGCACCAGTACGACCCGCACCTGCGGGTCTTGTTCAACGGCGTCGAGCACTTGCAGGAACTCTGCGCACATCTGTACGTTCAGGGCATTGCGGCTGTCGGGGCGGTTCAGTGTCAGGGTGGCGATGCCCTGGGCATCCACTTCTAGGCTTAGGGTTTGATAACTCATGGACGGACTCGATGATGGGAAGTGAAACAGGGCGATGCGCCACGCTGCATGACTACTTTATGAGATGCGCGGCTTTCAAGAGCCCCTTGATGCGCTGCTGGTCTTTGATGATGAAGGCCTTGGTCTGCGCGGGATCCATCAGGAATGGCTCTATGCCTTGCGCAGCGAGCTGCTTCAGTATCTTGGGGTCGTGCATGGTATTGGCCAATGCGGAGTACAGCGTTTGGACGACGGCATCGGGGGTCTTGGCGGGCACGGCCAGGCTGTACCAGCTGGAGCCTTCGAAGCCGGAGTAGCCCAGCTGTGCGAAGGTCGGCACATCGGGCAGTGTGGGCGAGCGCGAGCTTGCCGCGATGGCCAGGGCGTGCAGCTTGCCCGACTTGACGAAAGGCAGCACCGCGGGCAGATTCATGAAACCGACTTGCACCAGGCCGCTGACCATGTCGGTGGTGGCCGGCGCGGCCCCCTTGTAAGGAACGTGCAGCATTTTCGCGCCGGTCACCAGCTTGAAATTCTCGCCCGTCAGGTGCGGCGAGCTGCCGTTGCCGGCCGAGGCATAGCTGAATTTGTCGGGGTGCGCCTTGCTTTCCTGTATCAATTGCTTGACCGTGGTGATGCCGGTGGCGGGGTATACGGTAAGCACGTTGGGAATGTTGGCGATCATGCCGACGAACTTGAAATCCTTGATGCCGTCATAGGGCGTCTTTTCCAGCAAGGGCGACACGGCATGGGCCGCGGCGGTGCCGATCAGCATTGTGTAGCCATCCGGCGAGGCATGGGCGACGTAGGCGGCGCCGATTGCCGCGCCCGCGCCGGGCTTGTTCTGCACGATGAATTGCTGGCCCAGGATCTTGCTCATGTTCTGGGACACGATGCGGCCGAGTATGTCGCTGGGCCCGCCCGCCGAGTAAGGGTTGACGAAGTTGATGGGCTGCGTCGGGTAGGCCGCCAGCCCGGGGGCGGATGCCAGGGCTCCTGCGGCCAGCAACGTGGCGCCGAACAAGGCCTTGGCCGGGCGTGAAATGCGTATGAACATGTTGGTCTCCTTGTGTGTGTCTGCTCGATAACTGCGTTGTATAAGCCGCGATGTGGCTTTGGGTGATGAAGGTGCGGGTTCGGTGGCTCGGGCGCTCAGATGGCGCCGGCCGCGGCCAGCTCCTGGATCTCTTCGGTGTCGAGGCCGAGTTCCCGAGCCAGCACCTGCGCCGTGTGCTCGCCCAGCAGCGGCGGGCGTTCCATGCGGGGGTTCTGGTAGTTCGTGAACTTGAAAGGCAGGCCCAGCGCCTTGAAGTGCCCCGTCGTGGGGTGGTCGAAGCCCTGAACCATATGCCGATGCCGCACCTGGGCATCGGCGAAAATTTCGTCGATGTCGAGTATGGGGCCCGCCGGCACGCCGGCCGCGTCGCAGCGTTCGCACAGAGTCTTGCGATCGAGGCGCGCCACGGCGGCCGCCAGGCCGGCCATTACCTCTTCGCGCCGCGCCACCCGTGCGGCATTGCGCGCCAGGCTGGCATCGTCGGCCCAGTCTTGCAGGCCCAGCAGTTCGCACAGCGGCTTCCAGTGCTGGTCGCTGCCGGTAATCTGCAGCCATTTCCCGTCGGCGCACTCGAAGGCGGCGGAAGGAACCCGGCCCGGATGTTCGGTACCCATGCGCGCGGGCACCTCGCCCAGCGTGAAAAAGCGTGCCGCGGCCAGAGACAGCAGGCCCACCTGGCCGTCGAACATGGAGAAGTCCACGTGGCAGCCGCCGCGGCCGGCCTGCTTGCCGATCACGGCGGACAAGACTGCGATGGCGATCCATAGCCCCGAGGTCAGATCCGCCATGGGCAGCCCGGGCTTGACCGGGCCGCCGCCTTTTTCCCCGGTCAGGCTCATCAGCCCGCCCATGGCCATGAAGATGGTGTCGTATCCCTTGCGGGGCGCGTATGGGCCGGTCTGGCCAAAGCCCGTGCACGACAAATAGATGATGTCGGGGTTGGCCGCCCGTATCGACTCGTAGTCCAGGTTGTATTTCTTCAGGCTGCCGGTGGGGAAGTTTTCCAGCACCACATCGGCGCCCGCCGCCAGCTCACGTATGATTTCGCCGCCCCGCGGGTGCCGCAGATTGACGGTGACCGACTCCTTGCTGCGGTTGAAGGCGAAGTAGTAGGCCGATTCTTCCCGCCCGCTGCCGTCGGCGGCCGGAATCTTGGGTTCGAAGTGGCGCGTTTCGTCGCCGCTGCCGGGTTGTTCCACCTTGATGACGCGGGCGCCCAGTTCGGCCAGTATCATGGTGGCGAAAGGGCAGGCCAGCACGCGCGACAAGTCGAGTATCTTGATACCATCCAGAGGTCTCATCGCCGCATCCTATTTCTTGTCGAAGCCGCGCATCATGACGTTGGCATCGCGGCCTACGGCCAGTGCGGCTTCCAGCGACAGATCCGCAGCGCGATAGAACGTGCGCTTGGTCGTGGCCATGGCGGCCGGACTCCAGGCCGCGAGCTTGCCGGCCAGCGCCAGGGCCTGATCCAGCACCTCGCCGGCGGGGCATACCCGGTTGGCCAGGCCCAGCGCGAGCGCACGGTGGCCGTCTATGGGCTCGGCCATCGATACCAGCTCGAATGCATGTTTCAGTCCGGCCTGGCGCACCAGGTTCGCCAGCACCACGGCGGCGACGATGCCGTGCTTCAGTTCGGGGTAGCCGAAGCGGACGTCTTCGGCCATGACGACCATGTCGCAGGCCAGCGCCAGGCCGGCGCCTCCGCCCAGCGCGTTGCCGTGCACGGCGGCGATGACGGGCTTGGCCGTCCGCGAAAATGCCAGGTGCAGGGCGGTGGTGAGGTCGGCGCGGTCTACCGCGGCATTGCCCGTGTCGGGGGCGAAGGACTTGAATTCCCCGGTGTCGGCGCCAGCGCAGAAAGACTTGCCCTTGCCGTGCAGGACGATGGCCCGCACTTCCGGGTCGTGTTTGGCGACCTCGAGGCTGTCCAGCAGCCGCTGGGTCAGATCCGTGTTCAAGGCGTTGTGCTTTTCGGGGCGGTTCAGGCTGATTTGCAGCACGGCCCCATGTATTTGCGTAAGTAGTGTGGACACGTTTACGTTTACCTCTCTGAGTGTTGATCGGGCCGCGGCGGGCGCGGGGTGCCCGCTTGGGATGAACGGGCTCTAACTGACGATGTCGGCGGCCTGCCTGTGTTCGGCGCCGCCATGCATGGCATACAGGCGCGCCCAGGCATGTTCGAGTTCGGCCACCAAAGTGCGCATGACCTCGGCCGCCGGAAGTATGGTGTCGACCAGGCCGGCGGACTGGCCCACTTCGACCTTGCCCCAGTCGACATTGCCTTCCAACGCGGCCTGTTTCAGCGTGCTTTTGCTGAATTCCGCCGCATAGGCTTGCTGGTCGAACGGGCCGGCGTCCACGGTTTCCATGTGGCGTGCGAAATCGTTGTGGATCATGCGCACCGGCAAGCCCTTGCGCCCGACCAGCGTGGTGCCGTCGATTTCGGCCCGCAGGGCGGCATGCTTGTAGTTGGGATGCACCGCGGCCTCTTCCGTCATCAGGAAGCGGGTTCCCAGTTGCACGGCATCGGCGCCGAGCGCAAGCAGGGCGGCAATGCCGTAGCCGTCCGCGGCGCCGCCGCCGGCAATGATGGGGATGTCGAATTCACGGGCGATCTTGCGCACGATGACCAGCGTGCCGACCTGATTGGCCGGAGGGTGGCCGCCGGCTTCGGCGCCGACGATGACCAGGCCGTCCACGCCCGCGGCAACGGCCTTGCGGGCATGCTCGACGGTACTGACGACGTGGATCCACTTGGTGCCGATCGCATGGAAGCGATCCAGGTGCTTGGCGGGGCCGCCCTGGGAGGCGAAGATCACGGGCACGCGTTCCGCGTACAGGATATCCAGCATGGCCGCGGCTTCCGGGCGATACAGCGGCAGGTTCACGGCATACGGCATCGTGGTCATCCGGCGCAGTTGATCCAGGGCCTGGCTGAAGTCGGCCACACGCATGGGGCCCGCGGCCAGCATGCCCAGCCCGCCGGCATTGGATACGGCGGCGGGCAGCGCCGCGCACGATGACGCCCAGCTCATGCCGGCCTGGATGATCGGGTGTTCTATGCCTAGCAGGCTCGTCGCGCGTGTTTTCATGGCGTGATGCGTTGATGACGTGGAGGGCAGGGTCTGGAGCCAGGCCGGCGCGGGATTCGAGCCCGGAGGCCGGCTGGAGACCGGTTGTCAAAAAATATAGTTGTATTTAGCAACCATATTGGTATGCTATCTTATCCCGTTGACAAATTCAACCAATTTTGTTGACGACGGGCAATCGTCGGGGAAAGTTTTCGATTGCTTGGCGCCGTCCCGGCGCGGGCGGCATTGCCGTCCACCGGGCGCCGGCCGTCCGCCACTTTTTTACATATTCATTTATGAAGCAGCCCGCCCATATCAAAGAGCTTTTCTCATATCGCCTGAATCATCTTGCGTTTCTTTCCAGCGCTATTGCCGAAAGCCTCAATAAAGAGCGCTATGGGCTGGACAAGCAGGATTGGCGGTTTCTCGCATTGCTGGCGGCCTTTCAGCCCATGTCGCTCAAGGCCCTGGCCAAAGAGGCCAACATCGACAAAAGCCGCGCCAGCAGGTCGATTGCCTCGCTGGAGCGCAGGGGCCTGATCGCGCGGCGCGCCGATGATCGCGACGGGCGCGGCATCCAGCTGTCGTTGTCGCCCGAGGGCGAGGCGCTGTACGCCCAAGTGTTCCCGCTGGCGCTGAGCCGCAACGAGGATCTGCTCGATGCCCTGAGCCCCGCCGAGAAAGAACAGCTCGACTTCATGCTCGACAAGCTTTTATATCGGGCCAGGGTCATGTTCGGCAGCCTGCATGGCGGCAGAAAACGCTAGGGGTTCCCTGGCCCGGGGCCGCGCGGGCAGTGGCGCCTGCAAGGCCTAAAAACTTCCTCCTTCAAATCGGCTTCTGCCCGCCTCTCTTCCTGTCTATTAGTTGACAAAAACAACTTTATAGTTGATTATTGAAACTTGTTTGGCTGGCTTGATGGGCTCGGCAGCGCCGTATTGCCGCGCTCGGGCCGACGCATGCACGCAAGGGAGGAGCCTCATGAAGCGATACATCAGGATGCTGGGCGTATGCCTGGCTTTTGGCGCCATGTCCATGGCCCATGCCGAATATCCCGACCATCCGGTTACCTTGGTGGTCGGCTTCTCTGCCGGGGGCGGCAGCGACCTGGTCGCCAGGATCCTGGCCCAGACCCTGAGCCAGAAGCTGCATCAGTCCGTAATCGTGGAAAACAAGCCCGGTGCCGGCGGAGTGCTGGCAACACGCAAGCTTGCCCGGGAAAAGCCGGACGGCTACACCTTGCTGCTGGGCAGCGCGGCCGCCTTCGTCATCAACCCCTATATACAGAAAGATATAGGCTACGACCCGCAGCATGATTTCGCGCCTGTTTCTCCGGTTGCGCGCTTCAGCTATGTGTTGCTGGGAAGCAAGAAGCTGCCGATGTCCACCCTGGCGCAGGTGATTGCCTATGCCAAGGCGCATCCGTCCAAGCTGAATATCGGTTCGGCAGGTGTCGGCTCGAACACCCATCTGGTCGCGGCCGATTTCATGGCGCGGGCCGGCATAAGGCTGACCCACGTTCCCTACAAAGGAACCGCCGGCGCACTCAGCGACCTGATCGCCGGCAATATCCAATTGCTGTTCGACTCGGTGCCGACCATCCTGCCGCAGATCAAGGCCGGCAAGGTCAAGGCTTACGGCAGCACCGGAGAAACGCGCGAAGCCGAACTGCCCGAGCTGCCGACGATCGCGCAGAGCGGGCTGCAGGGGTTCCACGCCAGCAATTGGTTCGCCGTGTTCGCCCCGGCCGGCACCAGCCCGGCGGTGGTCAAACGCCTGAACGACGCCATCAACGCCTCGCTCTCGGATCCGGTTTTGCTCCAGCGCTTCAAGGCCAGCGGCAATGTGGCGCTCGAGGGCAGCCCCCAGGATCTGGCGCGGCTGGTACAGACGGA
This sequence comes from Candidimonas nitroreducens, assembly GCF_002209565.1. Classification (GTDB taxonomy): domain Bacteria; phylum Pseudomonadota; class Gammaproteobacteria; order Burkholderiales; family Burkholderiaceae_B; genus Candidimonas; species Candidimonas nitroreducens. The sequence goes on along the minus strand of NZ_NJIH01000004.1, from coordinate 466,689 downwards.
AACGGCCAGCTACCGCAAGCTGATCGAGAGCGCGGGCATACATATAGACTGACACGGGAAGCAGCCTGGTGGACGAAGCAAGCAAGAGAGCCCGCCGGGCCGCGGGCGCGGCGGCGTCGGAGGGTCGGGATGCAAATCTCGACCGGGACGGCCACCTGCCCCTGGCCGGCCTGCGCATCCTCGATCTGACCTCCGCGGTGGTCGGGCCCTACGCCACGCAAATCCTGGCGGACTACGGGGCCGAAGTCATAAAGCTGGAACAGGCCTCGGGCGATATCATCCGCTGGATATCCGGGCGTTCGCCCACCCCCGGCATGTCGGGCAAGTTCATGCACATGAACCGCAACAAGCGCAGCATTTCGCTCGACCTGAAAACCGCCCATGGGCGCGAAGCCTTGTTGCGCCTGGCCGCGCAAGCCGATGTGTTCGTACACAATATGCGTGCACCAGCCGTAAGAAAACTGGGGCTGGCGTTCGAGCAGCTGCGCGGGCAGAACGACAAGCTTATTTATTGCAATGTCGTGGGCTTCGGCAGCAAAGGCCGCTATGCGGACAGGCCTGCCTACGATTCCATCCTGCAAGGGGGCACCGGCCTGGCGAGCCTGTTTGCCGTGCATGGCGGCGAGCCTCGCTATGTACCTTATGTGGTTGTGGATCGTACCGCGGCGCTGATGGTGGCCAATGCCATTCTGGTGGCCATTATTGCGCGCGCCCAAAGCAAGCAGGCCGTCGAGCTGGAGATTCCCATGTTCGAAAGCTTCGCCTCGCTGGTCATGAGCGAGCACCTGTATGGTGAAACCTTCGAGCCTCCCATCGCCGGCAGCGGCGATGCGCGCCTGCTCGACCCCAATGCCCGGCCCGTCAAAACGCAGGACGGCTACATCTGCATTACCACCAATACCGATGCGCAAGTCCTGGCCTTGTTCGACGCTTTCGAGCGGCCCGACCTGAAGCGGGACAGCCGTTTCAATTCAGCGCGCAACCGTATCGACAATATTGCCGAATTCTTCAAAATACGCGCCGAAGAAATCTCGCGCCGCGACACCGCCCATTGGCTGCGCACCCTGGGGGAACATGACATACCGGTCATGCCTTGCCACACCATGGACACGCTGCTGAACGATCCGCATATTCTGGATGTCGGGCTGGTAGAAACCGCCTTGCATCCCACCGAAGGGCGCATCAAGCAGATCAATGTACCGGTTTCCATGACGGGCTACACGCCGGGGCTCAGGCACCATGCCCCGCACATCGGCGAGCAGACCTCCGAGATTCTGGCGGAGCTGGGGTATTCCGCGCAGCAGATCCAGAGTCTGCTGCGGGAAGGGGCGGCCTACCAATATCGGTTCGAGCCGAGCCAGGGGCGGGCCCGTCCGGCGTAGTGCGCGGCGGCGGCCTTGCTAGGCCGAGCCGCGGCGTATCAATTGGAAGCCGATGTCCACGCGCGAGTGTTCGGGGTTGCTGCCGTGCAGGCGCTTGAGCACCGCCTGGGCGGCGGTGGTGCCGAGAGCGGGGCGGTCGACCCGCACCGTGCTTAAGGCGGGTTCCAGATGGGCGGCGAAATCCTGGTCGCCAAAACCCAAGACCCCGATCTGGTCGGGCACGCTGAGCCTGCGCTTTTGCGCCTCGATCAGGATGCCTTCCGCCATGAGATCCGAGCTGCAGGCGATCACGCCGGACGAGAAGCCGTGTTCGTCGATGAGGCGGGACAGGCCTTCGCGGCCGTGGGCGACGCTGGCCGAATCCTGGAAGGTGACATCGCCCGCGCAGGTGCCGCCTCTTGCGGCAAACCTGTCGGCAAAAGCATCGCGACGCCGCAGGGCGCGCGCGTCGCCGGCGCCGACCGTGGCGGCATGCCTGTAGCCGGCGTCCGCGGCGAAGTCTGCCATGGCCCGGCCGACTTCGCGGTGATCGAAGCCGACGCAGATATCTATGGGCGTATCGGTCAGATCCCACACTTCCACGACCGGGATGTCGGCGCCGATCAGCATTTGCCGGGCGCGAGTGGTGTGATGGATGCCGGTCAGATAGAAGGCGTCGGGCCGGCGCGACAAATGGGCGGCGATGAGCTTTTCTTCGGTTTCGGCCTGGAAGCCGCATTCGGACAGCAGCAGCTCGTAGCCGTTGTCGCGCATCAGGTCGCTGAAGGACTGCATCATCGATGCGTAGACGGTGTTCGTCAGCGACGGCACCAGCGCCGAAATGAGCTTCGAGCGGCGCGAGGCCAGGGCGCCGGCCACGGCGTTCGGAACGAAACCGGTGATATCGATGGCGTCCCGGATTCTGCGCATAGTCGCCGGCGATACCTTCGAAGGGTCGGACAGCGCGCGCGACACGGTCACCTGGCTGACGCCCGCCAATCTGCCGACCGTTGCCATGGTGACCCGCCCGCTGGGACGGCCGCCCGATGCTCTCTCGCGCAGATTAGAAGTCTTGTTCATCGCCATTCATTTTGTTGGTGGAGGCATGGCAACTGGCGGCGACAGGCTCTTGCCGCTTGCAAGCCCATGCCCCGCCTGCCGCACAGGCGCCGGACGATGCTAAGTCCGAATATCCAAAGGCGCCTTTATACGGCGTCGTATTGCATCGTACACGAATTGGCGCTCTTTTGGCATAAAATTGATTGCGTATGCATATTCAAAATTATGTAAAAACATAAATAATTCTATTTATTATCAATTAGTTGTTTTTATTCTTGATAGAAGCGACGGTTTTTGTGTATTCTAATGAATGCGCATACTAATTAACAATCCAAGGAGAACGCCCGTGGCGGGACAAACCATTATCGTGACAGGCGCATCGGCCGGAATCGGGCGCGCCACGGCACGCAAATTCTTGCAAGAAGGGTGGCGCGTCGGCCTGATCGGCCGCCGCACGGAAGCGCTGGTCGAGACTGCGGCCGGCAATGAAAACGCGCTGGTTCTTACTTGCGACGTAACCGATCCGCAGCAGGTCGAGGCGGCGTTCGACCAGGCAATGGCGCAATGGGGCCGCCTGGATGCGCTGTTCAACAATGCCGGCAGGGGCCTGAAGTCGGTGCTGCCGGACGACGTCAGTATAGAGCAATGGCAGGCCGTCATAGACGTCAACATCAATGCGGTCTTTTATTGCGCCCGCGCGGCTTTCGCACGCATGCGGCGCCAAGATCCGCAGGGCGGCCGCATCATCAACAACGGTTCGATCTCGGCCCACGTGCCGCGGCCCGGCTCGATCGCCTACACGGCGTCCAAGCACGCGGTCACGGGCATGACCCGCACGCTGGGGCTCGATGGCCGTCCCTTCGGGATCGCCTGCGGCCAGATCGACATCGGCAATGCCCGCACCGACCTGGCCTCCAAGCAGGAAAAGGGCGTACCGCAGGCAGACGGCTCGATCCGGGCGGAAGCCATGATGGACGTCGACCATGTCGCCTCGTCCGTCTATCACATGGCGAATCTGCCGCTCGATGTGAACATCCCATTTTTGACGGTCATGGCAACGACCATGCCGTTTATTGGTCGCGGCTGACAGCCGCAAACAGGAATCTCAAATGCTCGACAAATCTTTCCAGCCTCACGGCAAGCATCTCATCGCCGGCGAATGGGTCGCGACGGACGCCACATTCCGCTCGGCGCCCGCCTCCGGCGAGCCGCATGATTTTTCCGTCGGCACGGTGGCCCTAGTGGATCAGGCCTGCAAGGCGGCCGAAGAGGCGTTCTTGTCTTATGGCTATTCCAGCCGCGCAGAGCGCGCCGCCTTCCTGGACGCCATTGCCGACGAGATCGAGGCCCGCGCCGAGGCCATCACCCAGGTCGGCAGCAGCGAAACCGGCCTGCCTCCCGGCCGGCTCGAAGGCGAGCGCGGCCGTACCATCGGCCAGCTGCGCTTGTTCGCCCAGCATATACGCAATGGCGAGTATCTCGATCGCCGCCACGACGTGGCGCTGCCCGATCGCAAGCCCGCGCCGCGGCCCGACATCCGCATGATGCAGCGGCCCATCGGCCCGGTCGCGGTGTTCGGCGCGTCGAACTTCCCGCTGGCCTTCTCGACCGCGGGCGGCGATACCGCGGCCGCGCTGGCGGCGGGCTGCCCCGTGGTGGTCAAGGGCCATTCCGCCCACCCCTGGACGGGCGAGATCGTCGCCGAGGCCATCAGCGCCGCGGTCGCCCGTTGCGGCATGCACAAGGGTGTCTTCAGCCTGGTGCAGGGCGGCCGCCGCGATGTCGGCCACGCACTGGTGCAGCATCCCTTGATCAAGGCGGTCGGCTTCACCGGCTCGCTGGCCGGCGGCCGCGCGCTCTTCGACTTGTGCGCCGCGCGCCCCGACCCGATTCCCTTCTTCGGCGAGCTGGGCTCGGTCAACCCGATGTTCCTGCTACCCTCGGCCATTGCGGCCCGCGGCGCCGAAATCGCCAAGGGCTGGGCCGCTTCGCTGACCATGGGGGCGGGGCAGTTCTGCACCAATCCCGGCATCGCCGTAATCATGCAAGACCAGGCCGGCGCCTTCGCCGAGGCCGTGCAGCAGGCGCTTGTGCCGGTCGGCGCGCAGGTCATGCTTACCGACGGCATTGCCGAAGCCTATAAAAAAGGCTGCGCCCGTATTGCCGGCGGCCCTGGCGTTGGCAAGGTGCTGGTCTCGGAAAGCGGCCAGCGCAGCGCCTCGCCCAATTTGTTCACTGTGTCGGGAACAGACTGGCTGGCCGATGCCGAGCTGGCCGAAGAGGTGTTCGGCCCGCTGGGCCTGATCGTCACGGCGCAAGACGCCGAGCAGATGCTGGCGATTGCGCGCAACATCGAAGGGCAATTGACCTGCACGCTGCATCTGGATGCGGGCGACGCCGATCTCGGCCGCCGGCTGCTGCCCGTGCTCGAGCGCAAGGCGGGCCGCCTGCTGGCCAACGGCTACCCCACGGGCGTCGAGGTCTGCGATGCCATGGTGCACGGCGGCCCGTATCCGGCTTCGACCAATTTCGGAGCCACGTCCGTGGGCACCCTGTCGATCCGCCGCTTCCTGCGGCCGGTCTGCTACCAGAACATTCCCGAAGCCTTGCTGCCCGTGGATCTCGCCTGATGGACGGCACCAGGCACATGCCTGCTCGCGGCGCGGCAAGGCCGCGCCGCGCAGCGATGCAAATGCAGCCGTGCGGCGGCCTTGCCGGCCGCGCCTTGCGGCACATCCCGGAGACATTATGACGAGCAAACCCGATGTAATGGTGCTGTACCAGCAGCGCCCCAAGGCAATGGCGCAGCTGGAACAGGCCTATACCCTGCACCGCTGGGACACGGCGGCGGACAAGGCCGCCCTGCTGGCCGAGCATGGGGCGAAATGCCGGGCGGTGGCCACCAATGGCCATGCGCCGCTGAACAAGGCGATGCTGGACGCGCTGCCGAACCTGGAGCTGGTCGCCTGTTCCTCGGCCGGTTTCGAGTCCTTCGACGCCGGCCTGATGGCCGAGCGCGGCATTGCCCTGACCAACACCTCGCAGGCGCTGCGCGACGATGTGGCCGACACGGCCATCATGCTGATGCTGGCCGCCCGCCGCGGACTGATCGCGGCCGATGCCTACGTGCGTTCCGGCGACTGGGTGAAGCACGGCATGTTTCCGCTGCAGCGCTCGCTCAAGGGCAGCCGCCTGGGCATAGTCGGGCTGGGCATGATCGGTAACGCCATCGGGCAGCGGGCACAGGCTATGGGTGTCGAAATTCTGTACTGGAACCGCAGCCCCAAAGACGTAAGCTGGCAGTATCGGCCCGACGTCAAGACGCTCGCGGCAGAGGTCGACCACCTCGTGGTCACGGTGGCCGGGGGCGCGGGCACGCGCGGCCTGATTTCCCGCGAGATCATCGAAGCCCTCGGGCCCCAGGGCCTGCTGATCAACATCGCGCGCGGCTCGGTGGTGGATCAAGAGGCGATGATCGCGGCCTTGCGCGACGGGCGTCTGGGCCACGCGGCACTGGATGTCTATGCGCAAGAGCCCACGCAAGAGCCGAGCCTGGTTTCCTTGCCCAACGTCACGCTGTATCCGCATCACGCCTCGGGCACGGTCGAGACGCGCGACGCCATGGCGCAGCTCGTGGTCGATAATCTGGCCGCATTCTTCGCTGGCAAGCCGCTGCTGACGCCCGTGAAGCTGTAGCGCGGCCTACGGAGAAAATTCATGGCAAGAGTCAGTCACGCCGTTCTTTTCAATAACGTGGTGGCGCTGCTGGAAGCCTCGGGTGTCGACCGCGACAAGGCGCAGACCGTCGGCGACGTGCTGGTCGAGGCCGATCTGATCGGCCACGATACGCACGGGGTGGCGCTGCTGGAGTCCTACCTCGATGCGCTGGCCAACGGACGCATGCGCGGCAGCGGCGACGTCAGGGTAGTGAATGACCGCGGCGGCTGCATCACTTGGGACGGGCAGCGCCTGCCCGGCGGCTGGCTGGTCAGGAAGGCGCTGGCCTTGGGCTACGAGCGCCTGCAGCGGCACGGCGTGGTCACGTTCGCAATCGGCAACTCGCATCATATCGGTGCACTGGCCGTGTATCTGCGCGATGCTGCCGAACGCGGCTACGTCGCACAAATCAAGTGCTCCACGGCCTCGGTCGCGCGCATGGCGCCTTACGGCGGCATCCGCCCGGTCTTCACGCCCAACCCATTGGCCGAAGGCTATCCCACCAATGGCGACCCGGTAATGATAGACATCAGCTCCAGCATCACCACGACGTCGCTTACCCAGACGCTGGCCCGCGAAGGGCGGCGTTATCCCGAGCAGTGGGCCTTGACGGCCGAGGGCGAGCCGACTGACGATCCGCGCGCGGTGCTAGAGGGCGGCGGCACGCTGCTGCCGCTGGGCGGCAGCCTGAAGGGCCACAAGGGGTACGGGATGGCTCTGGGTGTCGACCTCATGACGCAAGGGCTCGCCGGATTCGGCAGGGTCGATCACCCCGATCACATGGCCCTGGCCGTATTCATTCAGCTCATCGATCCGCAGGCCTTTGCCGGGCTCGACGCCTTCGTGCGCCAATCCAGCTACACCACGCAATTGTGCCGGGACACGCCGGCGGCGCCCGGTGTCGATGCGGTGCGCGTGCCGGGCGATGCCGCGGCGCGCAAGCGGCGTGCCGCGCTCGAGCATGGCCTGGAAATTCCCGATGCGCTGCTCGAGCGGCTGGAACGGCGCGCCCGGCAGGCCGGCGTTGCATGGCAGGGCGCGGGCTTGCCGGGCTGACGCCCCAGCGGGGTTTTTTTGTTTCCAAAAATGATTGCGCATTCTTTTTTAGTTACGCTTTCTCTTAAAAATTAATCTAATAAAATCAAATAATTATCCATATTATTGGGGTAATTCCCTAGTTGGAATTTAATCAATGTATGCGCATACTAAGGAAATTTAAAATCTCCTTGGCGGCGCGCGAAGGTAACTCAAATGGCAAAAGATTCGACACAAAAACTCAGAAGCGCTCGCTGGTTTGCGCCCGATGATCTGCGCAGCTTCGGGCATCGTTCCCGGATGATGCAGCTGGGCTTTTCAGAGGCCGATTTCGGCAACAAGCCCATCATCGGCGTGCTCAGCACCTGGTCCGAACTCAACAGCTGCCACTCGCACTTTCCCGATCGCATACAGCACGTCAAGCGCGGGGTATTCCAGGCCGGCGGCTTTGCCGTCGAAATGCCGGCGCTGTCGGTGGACGAAAGCTTCACCAAGCCGACCTCCATGCTGTATCGCAACCTGCTGGCCATCGAAACCGAAGAGGTCATCCGCTCGCATCCGCTGGACGGCGTGGTGCTGATGGGCGGCTGCGACAAGACCACTCCGGGCCTGGTCATGGGGGCAATATCGGCGGGCGTGCCCATGATCTACCTGCCGGCCGGCGCCATGCTGCGCGGCAATTATGCGGGCAAGATCCTCGGTTCGGGCTCGGACGCCTGGAAGTACTGGGACGAGCGGCGCGCCGGCAACATCACCAGCGAGCAGTGGCAGGGCGTCGAGGGCGGCATCGCGCGCTCGGCCGGCACCTGCATGACCATGGGCACTGCCTCGACCATGATGTCGATCGCCGATGCGCTGGGGCTGACGCTGCCTGGCGCATCGTCCATTCCCGCGGTCGATTCGGGCCACCAGCGCATGTCCGCCGACTGCGGCCGGCGCATCGTCGACATGGTGCGCGAAGACCTGACGCCGAACAAAGTTCTTACCCAGGCCTCGGTCAAGAACGCGGCCATCGTCGCCATGGCGCTGGGCTGTTCGACCAATGCGGTGGTGCACCTGATTGCCATGGCGCGGCGCGCCGGTCTCAGCCTGACACTCGACGACCTCGACGCGCTCGGCCGCGTCACGCCATTGATCGCCAACGTGCGCCCTTCCGGCAAAGACTACCTGATGGAAGACTTCTACTATGCCGGCGGCCTGCTGGCACTGATGAAGCAGATCGAAGACAGGCTCGACACTTCGGCGCCGACGGTGTCCGGCAAGAGCCTCGGCGAAACCCTCGAAGGCGCGGAAGTCTACAACCACGACGTGATCCGGCCGCTGTCCAACCCCGTCTACCATGAAGGCTCGCTGGCGGTGCTGCGCGGCAACCTCTGCCCGGACGGCGCGGTGATCAAGCCGGCGGCCTGCGACCCCAGGTTCTACAACCATGAAGGCCCGGCGCTGGTGTTCGACAGCTACCCTGAAATGAAAAAGGCGATCGACGACGAAAACCTGGAAGTCACACCCGATCACGTGCTGGTGTTGCGCAATGCCGGCCCGCAGGGCGGCCCGGGCTTTCCGGAATGGGGCATGCTGCCCATTCCCAAGGCGCTGATCAAGCAAGGCCACCGCGACATGCTGCGGATTTCCGATGCGCGCATGTCGGGCACCTCGTATGGCGCCTGCGTGCTGCACGTGGCGCCGGAAAGCTATGTGGGCGGCCCGCTCGCGCTGCTCAAGACCGGCGACATCGTGCGCCTGGATCTTGCCAACAGGCGCCTGGACATGCTGGTCGACGACGCGGAAATCGCCCGGCGCCGCGCAGCCTGGACGCCGCCCCAACCGCGCTTCGAGCGGGGCTGGGGCTGGATGTACATCAACCACATTACCCAGGCCGACAAGGGCTGCGATTTCGATTTCCTGCAGACGGACTTCGGGCGCACGGCCGGCGAGCCCGATATTTTCTGAACATCATCCCCGGGATGCCGGGGGTGGCGCGGGGCGCGGGCAGGTGTTGCCGCCGGCGCCCTTGAAGTCCAAGCGTAGCTTCATCTGTCTGATCCATCAGGCCGGAGCCTCGTCCGACGACAGGGCTCCAGCCTGGCAGTAAGACCTTACCCATAGTAAGGAAACCAGCAAGGAGGAAGGTATGAGCAAAGAAGGCAAGGCAAGGGGTACCGCGGGCAGTGTATGGGTTCCGAGTCGCCGCAATGTGCTGCGCGCGGGGCTGTCGCTGGCGGCGCTTCCGGTTCTAAGCGTGATCACGCCGCGCGGCGCCTACGCGCAGTCCGGCAAGACCACGACCGTCCAGGGCTTTGAAACCGGCGCCGATGTCGCGGCCGCCGAAAAAGAAGGCGCCCTGGTTTTCTATACGCACGACAGCGGCGCCGCCGCCGCGGCGATCTGCGAGGCGTTCCACAAAGACTTTCCCAAGATAACGGCGCGTTATGTCAGCCTGCAGAACGGCTCGCTGTTCAGCAAGATCCTGGCCGAGCGCGGGGCCCGTCGCTACGAGGCGGACGTCATCCAGTTCTCGGATCTGGGCACCGCCATCGATTTCCAGAACAAGGGCGGCTACGACGACTACCATTCGCCGCAGCAAAAATACTACTCGCTCGATCACCTGAGCCATCCCGCCGGGCACTTCTTCTGGATCGCCATGGGTTTTGCCGGTCTTGCTTACTGCACCGATCGCGTCAAGGAAGCAGAAGCGCCGGCCAACTGGAAAGATCTGCTCGACCCGAAATGGAAGGGCAAGCTCAGCGTCAAGCAGGCCAATTCGGGCATGCAGTTCACCGAATGGTACGAACTGCGCAAGCTGTACGGCGACAGCTACTGGAAAGAGTTCGCCAAGCAGAAGCCCACGGCCGTCAACTCGCGGGTGCAGCTCTTCGATCGCCTGGGACGAGGCGACGATGCCGTCTGCGGCATGGCCGAATGGGCCGGCTACCAGCTTGCCCACCAGAAGAAGGCGCCGATCAAGTTCGTCGCGCCCAAAGACGGCCTGCCGTCTTCGCCCATGGCCAACGGCATTGTCGCCAATGCGCCGCACCCGCAGGCCGCACGGCTGTTCACCGACTGGCTGATGTCGCTCAAGGGCCAGACCTTCTACCAGGAAAACCCGTATCTGTACTATGGCTCGATCCGCAAAGACGCGCCGGCCATGCCTGGTGGGCTGAAGCTCAACGACTTCAAGCTGCTGGTTCCGACGGACATGAAGGCGTTCCTGGCGAGCCGCAAGCAATTCAATTCCGAATGGAATCAGATGTTGGGTCTGCTCTGATCGAGACCACCTGACCCCGATCTTTGACCAGGAGCGCACCGCATGGCGACCAGCAAGACCAAATCGCGCAGAAGCGCAATTACCGGCATCGCCGTCGTCGCGGTGATCGGGGTTTTTGTTCTGTACCCGATCTTCTTCCTGTTTCAGGCCGCCCTGAAGCAGGGAGACGGTACGGTTGAAGGCAGTACCGGCTACGGCCTGGGGAATTTCGAACGCCTGCCCAGCTACGGCAGCATTATCTGGAATACGCTGGAAGTCTCGGTGGTGGCGACCATCGTCGCCATCGTCGTGGGCTTTCTCATCGCGTATATCCTGACTCGCACCAACGTGCCTTTCCGCCGTGGGCTCGAGCAGCTCATGGCGGTGCCTTATTACGTGACGCCGCTGCTGGGCGCGCTGGCCTGGGGCCTGCTGGGCGAGCCGCACAGCGGCTACATCAACATACTGTGGCGCGCGCTGGGCGGCGAGGGGGCGATCATCAACGTCACAAGCGCCATGGGCATTGCCTGGGTCATGGCGCTGTTCGAGGGCTCCGTCGCCTTCGTCATGATCAGCGCGGTCATGCAGTCCATCGACCCGTCCCTCGAAGAGGCCTCGCAGGTCATAGGCGCCAGCCGCTTCAACACCATGATGCGGGTTACGCTGCCGCTGGTCGCGCCCGGCGTGCTCGGAGCCCTGATCTATGTCTTTGCCGAGATGCTCGGGTCGTTCTCCGCGGCGCTGGTGCTGGGTACGCCGAGCCGGTTCTATGTTCTGACCACGGCCATTTTCCTGATGGTGACCCAGTATCCGCCCCGTATCCCGCTGGCGGCGGCGATGGGCGTGGTGCTGTTCGCGGTCATGTTCCTCATGACCTACATCTATCGTCGCATGATTGCCGGGCGCAGCTACGTCACCGTCAGCGGCAAGGCCTTCCGGCCGCGCCCCGTGGATGTGGGCGGCTTGCGCTGGGTTTATCTGGCGCTGGTCGGTGCCTATATTTTCCTGTCGGTCATCCTGCCGCTGCTGACGCTGGCATATGTGTCGCTGCAGCAGCTCGCCACCGCCTTGCCCAGCTGGTCGAACTTCACGCTCGAGCACTACCGGGTCGCGCTGTCGCAGAACGCCGTGCGCTTTGCCATACGCAACAGCCTCGAGCTCGGGGTCTTTACGGCGACCATAGGCGTGGCCCTGACCGGGACGATTTCCTGGCTACTGCATCGCAGCAAGCTGCCGGGCCGCGGCGCCCTGGAATACATTTCGATGTTCCCGCAAGCGGTGCCGCGCCTGGTCTTCGCCTTCGGCATCATGTGGGCATGGCTGGTGATACCCGTACCGGTCTACGGCACCATCTGGCTGCTGCTGATCGCCTACGTCACCGTGTTCCTGCCGCTTGGGGTGCGCACCATATCCAGCGTGCTGTTGCAGCTGGACAAAACCCTGGATGAATGCGGCCAGGTGTGCGGCGCGAACTGGTTCCAGCGGCTGCGTACCATCAACATCCCGCTGCTGCGCCCCGGCATCATGGCCGCGTGGATGCTGCTGTTCATTGGTTCTGTGCGTGAACTCGGCGCGTCGATACTGCTGGTCGGGCCCAACTCGCAAGTCCTGACACCGGCCATCGTCGACGCCTGGAATTTCAGCAGCTCCGAATTGACCGCGGCCATGGCCCTGATCCAGACCGTGGTGGTCGGCGTGGTCATAGTGATTTTCACGGTGCTGATGCGCCGGCGCGATTTGAAAGGATAACGCTCAATGCAAACGCAAGCGCAAGCGCAAAATAACGGAGCCGCGGCCGAGACCGCGATCGAGGTTCGGGATCTGCGGATCAATTACGGGGCCGTGGCCGCGGTCGGGCCCGTCAGTTTTTCCGTGCCCAAGGGCCAGCAATTCACCCTGCTCGGCCCCTCCGGCTGCGGGAAATCCACCACATTGCGTGCCATTGCCGGCCTGGAAAAACCGGCCGGGGGCGTCATCAAGATCGGCAATCGCAACATGTATTCCTCGGCCGAGAACCTGAATGTTCCCGCCGAGGATCGCGGGCTTTCCATGGTGTTTCAGTCATATGCCATCTGGCCGCACATGACGGTGTTCGACAACGTCGCCTATGGCCTCAAGGTGCGCCGCAAGAGCCGTGAAGAAATCGAGGCCGGCGTCAAGCGCGCGCTGGCCCTGGTGCAGATGGAAGGCTTTGCATCGCGCCCCGCCTCGCAGCTTTCCGGCGGCCAGCAGCAGCGCGTGGCCCTGGCGCGCGCCTGCGCGTTTTCCCCCGAGGTTCTGCTGTTCGACGAGCCCCTGTCGAACCTCGACGCCAAGCTGCGCGGCGACATGCGCATCGAACTGCGCGAACTGCAGCACAGCCTGGGCGTAACCTCCATCTACGTCACGCACGACCTGGAAGAAGCGCTTGCCATGTCGGACTGCATCGTGGTCATGAACAAGGGCCGCATCGAACAGTCCGGCAGCCCCTACGAGATATACAACTACCCGCGCACGGCCTTCGTCGCCGACTTCGTCGGTTCATCCAATCTTATCTCCGGCAAGGTGCGCGCGGATCTTTCCTCGGGCGACGACGTCGTCCTCGAAACCGCGGGCGGCGAACTGGTGCACGGCAATGCCCACGGGCGCAAGCTGGGCCAGCAGGCTACGCTGTCGGCGCGCACGGTGCACTTGCAATTGCACACCCAGCGCCCCGAGGGCGAGCGCAACGTATGGCCCGTTACCATTGCCCGTTCGGTCTTCCTGGGCGACCTGAGCGAAATCCACGTCAACTGGGGCGGCCGCAAACTCATCATCCGCCGTTCGGCGCTCGACCAGATGGCCGAAGGACAGCAAGTGTTCCTGTCGGTGGATCCGAAGCGCTGCGTTCTGCTAGAGGATGACGCGAAGGCGAATTGATACGGGCTTGCGATCGAAACGGCAAGCGCGCTCAGATAACGGCGTTGCCGCGCCTTGCCATGCTATTTGTATAGTTCTCGGGCTTTGCGCCTTGTTCTCTTTTCGACCGCCAACCCATATGGGGCGGAAGGCTGGCGGCCCGTCTCTACGCCTTCACACGCCCAGGCTGGTTTTGCGCCGCTGCATGGCGGTATTGACGAAGCTTAGCGCCACAGCCGCCGCCAGTGCCAGCAAGCCTGCAAGCAGCACACTGCCCGCATCGGCGTCCAGGTTTTCGAACCACTGGGTGTAAAGATCGATCGCCGCGAACACCGCCACGGTGTTCAGCACCCAGCGGCGATTGCGCCGCCAGGCCCAGATGCCGGCGGCCAGCAGCGCCAGGGCCCACAGCACCGCGAAGACCGGCGCGCCGATATAGCCATTGGCCAGTGTGGGTTCCGCCGCGGAAGCGCGGCCCAGATGGTCGCCCCACAGCGACCCTACCCAGAAGCCGAAATTGACCAGGAACACCGAGGTGCGCATGGCTGCCTCGCTGATCTTCAGGTACGCGGCCGGCATTACCCGGGCAAGCCGGTACAGGCCCGCCGCAATCAAAGCGAAGAGCACGATGGTGTAGATCGGCTTCCGGATCTCCAGGCCATAACTCGCATGGAAGTAGCCGGTGCTGGATCCGATGCACCCCGCCAGCATCAGGGTCGCCAGCACCGCCATGAGACTGCTTCGGGCAAACACCGAAACGAGCGCAAAAGCCACGGTTACCGTCAACATAGAGGCCAGGCTGCCGTCGTCGCCGACGATCAGGCCGCCCCCGGCCATCAGCGCGCCGATCAAGATGCAGATATTGGCCAGCAACTGCCACTGCGCCAGCTGGGCCCGGTACAGTGCAATGCCTGCCAGCAGCAGGCACACGCCTATCACTACGGCGGTAAGCGGTGTGGGAACCAGGGCCAGCGCCGCAGCGGCAACCGCGACAATGCCGAAGCCGACCAATAAGTTGAAGGCCAGTGAGCCGGTGGTTGCCGCTGCGAGCCGGCTCAGCTTGTCGTGCTCGGCCTGGGTGATGTCGCCTTTGTGCAGCAGCTCGTCCAGATCCAGTGTGACCTTCATCAAATGCTCCAGGATGTTTTGGCGTTGGCGTTGGCGTTGGTGCTTGTTGCGTTGGCGGCGGCATGGGTGCCGGCTGCGGCTTCGGTGCCGGAAAGAAAAAAAGGACGGCCCACAGGCTGTCCTTTCATTGTTTCGGCCTTAGCAGCAGCCGGCCGCATATCAGCCCGACTACGGCGCCTATCACCACATCGATCATGCGCACATAGCCCGCGGTCTGCGTGCCCAGCGTAAGCACCAGCAGCAGCGAAACCCCAGCCTGGATAGGCACCACCGGCCCCATGCCGAAGGACGTGGCGATCATCATCGAAACGAACACGCCAACCCCCATGGCCACGGCCGGCTCGGGAATGAAGCGTACGACCTCGCCGACCAGAATGCCTACCGCCACCCCGAGAACCAGTCCCCAGGCCTGCTTCCGGTGGCTGGGAATGCCCGGCCCGAGGGCGACGATCGCAATTACCGCGGCGAATATCGGATGGGGATGATCGAATAAATGCTGCGCAACCACCCAGGCGACAATCGCGGCAATCGTTGCCGCCGCAATCTCGCGCCACGCGCTGCGCCATCGGTCGCACAGGGTGCGGCCCAACTGACACACGCCCTGTGACGGTGTTCGAGAATCTTGATCCGGCATGATGAACATCCCGCTAGTGCCGTGCTCCGTGGCATGGTACCACGCGAATAATACCCATCGCCCGCGGGCCGGCGGGGCTGGAAGCCGTCTTGGAAGCGGGTGGAGCAAGCAGGCCGGCCGATACGACGGTAGCGCCGGGCTCGCGTGCGCGCATAGGGGGCGCGTAGGAAAGGTGTAGAGAAATACGTCTCGAAATTCAAGCCTGGCGCTTCTTTGGCGGGTCTTGAATATCAAATAGGATAATAAGCTGACCTTTTGACATTAAAAAGTAGAACTGCTAGCATCGGCGGCAACAAATGGGGATAGCGGCGCTGCCGCCCGCGAAATCCGGCATGCGCAGCGACAGGCTCGCGTGCCAGCGTGGCTGGCAGATATTGCGAAAGAAGCGTGCAGACTCGCACGACCCCATTAAATGCAGACGGAGACTTGATATGAAAACGCTGATTCGCGCATCCGCCCTTGCCATAGGTATGGCCGCGATGCTGGGTGCCGGCGCGGCCCGGGCCGATGCGCCCGCCCTGAAGTCGGTGCGCAATGGCGCGGCCACCATCAGCTATCGCGCGCAAGGCCAGGGGCCGCTGGTACTGCTTATCGCCTCGACGGGGCGGGGAACGGAAGAATTCGGCCAACTGGCCGAACGACTTGCCGAACGCGGCTACCGCGTCCTGAGGCCCGAACCGCGCGGCATCGGCGCAAGCCAGGGGCCGATGGAAGAGGTGTCGTTCCACGACTTCGCGAACGATTTCGCCGCGGTCATCAGGAACGAAGGCGGCAAGGCCATTCTTGCCGGCCACGCTTATGGCAACTGGATCGCTCGCACCATTGCCTCGGATCATCCCGAGCTTGCGCGCGGCGTGGTACTGATCGCGGCCGGGGCCAAGGCGTGGCCCAAAGAGCTGAGCGAGGCCATCACGATGATCAACGACCCCGCGTCCACGCGCGAGCAGCGCCTTCAAGGCCTGAGGCTGGCCTTTTTTGCCAAAGGCAGCGACCCCGCGCCCTGGCTGCAAGGCTGGCACCCGGCCGTCACCAAAAGCCAGCGGGCAGCCCGGAAACTGACTAACCGGGACGATTGGTGGGCCGGCGGCACCGTGCCCATGCTCGACCTGCAAGGCGGCGCCGATCCCTTCCGTCCGGCGTCCTCGCGCGACGAGCTGAAGCAGCAGTTCGGCGACCGGGTAAGCGTCAAGGTCATCGCCGATGCCAGCCATGCGCTGCCGGCGGAAAAACCCATCGAGACGGCCGATGCGATTGCCGACTGGGCGGATACGCTGGCGAAGTAACTGCTTGGCGCCCGGAAGCCGGCCATGAGCATGGCCTGTGGCGGCAGCTCTTCCGCGCCGTGCAGCCTTACTTGGTCGTGTAGCCGCCGTTGATCAGAATGGTCTGGCCCGTGATCCACCAGCCGTCGCTGACCAGATGGCGGATGAAGGGCACCACGTCCTGGATGTCGGTCAGGCCGGTCTTGCTGAACCCGGACAAGGCCGCCGCCGTCTTGTGGTAGGCCACCGCATCGGCGCCTTCGGCCGGGTAGAAGAACGGCGTGTCCATCGGCCCCGGGCCGACCGCCGTCACCGAAATACCGCGTGCGCCGAATTCCTTGGCGGCCGCACGCGTGAAGTGTTCCACCGGCGCCTTGGTTCCCGCATAGGCGGCATAGAACGGCGTGAAGGCCCCCAGCAAAGACGTTACCAGGGTGACGACCTTGCCATTGTCCTTGACATGTTTGCCGGCCTCTTTAAGGAAGAAGAATGCCGACTTCGAGTTCGCCGCGGCCATCTCGTCGTATTCCGCTTCGCTGATTTCCACGAGGGGCTTCTTCAGCACCTTGCCCACCGTATTGATCGCGATATCCGGCCTGCCGAACGCCGCAATCGCATCGGCGAACAGCTTCTCGACGGCGCCTGCCGTAGCCAGATCCGCTTGTAGTGCGATCGCCTGTGCGCCCGCGGCCTTGATGGCGGCTACGGTTGCTTCGGCGTCGGGCCTGGTCGCGGCGCTGTTGTAGTGGATCGCCACGGCCTTGGCGCCTTGCTGCGCAAGATCCCGCGCAATCAGCCCGCCCAAGTTTTTGGCGCCGCCGGCAATGAGAACAACCTTGCCTTGAATACTGTGCGTGGACATCGAAACTCCTGTTGAAACGAGATGCCTCTTTATCCTATATGGCAGAAGAACTGGAATAAAGCCATGGTTTACGTATAGACTATCCATAATTCATTACCAATCGCGTAGCTATGCCATGGATCGCATCGACCAGCTCCGCATCTTCCTGCGCGTCGCGCACTGCGGTGGTTTCAGCCTGGCTGCCAGCCAGCTTGGTGTGCCCCGCCCCACGGTTTCGCTGGCGATCCAGCAACTGGAGGCGCGGTTGGGCACGCGCCTGTTCAGTCGCACCACCCGGCGCGTAAGCCTGACGCAGGACGGCGAAGCCATGCTGGAACGCGCCATCGCCCTGGTGGCCGACAGCGACGAACTCGAGCAGCAGTTCCGGCCGCAACCCGGCGCCTTGCAGGGACGCCTGCGCGTAGACATGCCCAGCCGCGTTGCCCGGCGACTGGTGGCGCCGGCGTTGCCGGGCTTTTTCCAGCGCCATCCCGGCATCGAACTCGACCTTGGGTCTGGCGACCGTGCCATCGACCTCGTGCAAGAGGGCATCGACTGCGCCCTGCGGGTGGGCGAACTGCCGGCGAGCAGCCTGGTGGCGCGCCCGCTGGGTGTGATCCGGCTGGTCAATTGCGCCAGCCCGGCATACTTGCATCGCCACGGCGTGCCGCAGACCCCGGCCGAACTGCCGCAGCATCTTGCCGTCAACTATGCGCAGCCGGCCGGCGGCCGGGTCGCGCCTTGGGAATGGATGGCCGACGGCCAGGCACGCACCCTTGCCATGCGCGCCCGGGTCGTGGTCGATAACGCCGAAACATACATTGCCTGCTGCCTGGCGGGCGCGGGCCTGATCCAGATCCCG
Organism: Candidimonas nitroreducens; assembly: GCF_002209565.1. GTDB lineage: Bacteria > Pseudomonadota > Gammaproteobacteria > Burkholderiales > Burkholderiaceae_B > Candidimonas > Candidimonas nitroreducens. The sequence continues at coordinate 448,669 of NZ_NJIH01000004.1, read as the reverse complement.
GCCTTCGACGTGCGAGAGCATCTGCAACGCGGCGAATTGGTCGAGGTGCTGCCCGACTGGCCGGCGCCGGCGATGCCCGTGCAGCTCGTGTATCCGCACCGGCGCCATTTGTCGAGACGGGTGCGGGTGTTCAGTGATTGGCTGGCCGAGGTGCTGGCGCCCTGCTTGGAGAGCGCGGGCTGACGCCACGGAAATAAAGCCATGTTGAGTGCAGCCCGCATTCGGGCAAGTTATCATCCCTTCAACCCGTCGAATCAGAGTCGGCCGAGGAAATGGATCAAGTCATGCAAAGGCTGCGCCAGTTTCGCGATGATCGCGACTGGAAGCAGTTTCACAACCCCAAAGATCTGGCTGTGGCCCTGAGCATCGAGGCCGGCGAGCTGCTGGAAGCCTTCCTGTGGAAAGCGCCCGAGGCTGCCAACCCCGAAAAAGTAAAGGAAGAGCTGGCGGATGTTCTGGCTTACGCGCTGCTGCTGTCAGACGCGTACGGCTTCGACGTGCAAAAAATTGTCCTGGAAAAAATCGAGCGCAACGAAGCAAAATATCCGATAGACAAAGCCAGGGGCAGCGCAAAAAAATACACCGAACTATGAGCCGGCCGCATCTTGTCGGGAGAAGCCGTGTCCGGGGCTCCAGCCCGTAAGGGCTGGCCTGGCACAGCTTCCGGCATGCGGCCGAGCCCGGCCGTAGCAGTTCGCGCTGCGGCTCTCGGCAATGCCTGTATTCTTTCCGCAGATCGGCCTGGCCGGAAGGCCGGTTCGGCCGGGGACGGCCGCGAGGCGTCATTCCTGAGGGGTGGAGCGCTTGGCTCTGGCGGCGACGGAAACCTTGCGGGCTGTCCAGCCGCCGGCCGCCAGCGCCAGCGCACAGGCGCCGAAGATCGGCGCCACGCCCACGGCGGCAGCTACGGCGCCGGCCGCCAGCGGCAGCGTGACCTGGCTGCCATTGACCATGGCGGTGCGCAGGCCGACCGCCTCGGCGGCGCGGCCCTGCGGCGCATGCTGGTGCAGCAGCGCCAGGATGCTGGGCTGGCTGACGCCGAGCGCCAGCCCCATGCCGAAGGAAATCATGGTCAGGATGGCGACGTCCGTGAACCAGGGATACAGCATGTACGCGGCGCCGGCGCCGAACATGGCGAAGGCGATCAGCGACCATGGCCGCACGCGCCGCTGAATGATCGGCAGCGCCAAGCGGATGACGAAGGTGGCGCCGGCAAAGGCCGCCAGCACCAGGCCGATCGTGGTGGCCGTCAGCCCGATCGAGACGCCGAAGATCGGCACCAGAAACGTATGGGTGTCCCAGGCGGCGGCCAGCACCACATTGGCCATGAGCACCCGCCGCAGCGCCGGAGTGGCCAGCAGGTCGGCCAGGCGCGGCGGCACGGCGGGCCGCTTGGGCTCGACCGCGGGCCGTGGCAGGCGCCGCCACAACAGGAACAGGCCGCCGGCCGAAAGCAGCGGCGCCAAGGTCAGCAGCCCGAAGGCATAGCGATGCCCCAGGTGATCGATCGACAGACCGGCGAGCAGCGGGCCGCCGAAGCCCGACATCGACAGTATCAGCGCCATGGTGGAAAAATTGCGCAGCCGGGCCTCCGGCTCGGCCTGCCCCAGCAAGTTCTGGGTGGCCACCTGGTAGAACATGAAGCCGATGCCGATGCCGACGGCCGCCATCATCAAGGTCACCTGGGCCGGCCAGATGAAGGGCATGACGGCCCCCACGCTGACCAGGGCCGTACCCACCTGCAGGGGCCGGCCGACCCCGATGCGGTCGATCAGGCGCCCGGCGCGCACTGAAAGCAGCATGGGCAGGAAGGCGAACATGGCCATCAGCAGCCCCACCATGAAGGTGGACAACCCCATGCTGAGCGCCGCCAGGGACACCGCGATCCGCCCGCCGGTCAAAACCACATGGTTGAGCATGCACAGCACGCACAACAATACCGCGCCCGAATATTCGAGCGAATGGAGCGGTTCGGAGGGGGGCGGGGAGGTGGTAGACACGGCGCGAAAGGCGCTATTTTGATCCTTGCCGGGCTGGTTGTCGAGCTGCTGTGCGTTCAGGCCCGGAATGGGGAGGCTATGCCTGGCTCGGGCCTTGCTAAGCTGGCTTTATTTCTGGCTTGCTCCGCTAAGGAGCTGCCCTGTAATCGCTGCAAATTCCCGGCGGAGCGCAAGGGCGGGGACTTCGAACCATCGGAGCATCGCCCCGAAATAAAGGTGGTGGAATCAAGTGGCACACTGTTCTGTGCAGATAGCGCCGTCCAGCTCCCCTGGCTCTTGGCCTGGTCGCAATCAACTGGCGCCATGCCGACACGATGCTGCCCACAGTGGTTCGCCGTGATGACGCGCACCGCGCATGACAAAACCCAATATGGGTATCGACGCCGTCACACCCCGCTTTTCCCCTTTCATCGCCGAAATTTGCCGTTTCGTCGAAAAATCCAACCTTTCCCGCTCAGTGAACGCTAAAAGGTACCCAATCTGCTGACATAGACAGTCCGGCCCAGGCGTCCAGCGCGTGGCTGCAAGGCGCTGGCGCGGAAGCGGAAGCGTTCGAGACTTCTTTGCCCATCGATAATGTAGCAACCAAGATAGGAGCGGGCTTGTCAGTCACCAAGACGGGCGCGGTGGATTTCCACCAGCAATATGACGGCCAGTTTGCCGCCCATATGAAGAGTCACAGCGCCATGTTGAAAGTAGTGGTGCCGTTCTGATGATCACCCGCCATAATGCGCCGCAGGCGTCGCGACGCCGTGCGGCCCAACACCAGCGGATCGACGTCGTTGGAAAATACCACCTCGACCTGTGCACTTGGCTGCTGCGAAATATGGGAAATATGATCAAGGTTGATAATGAGCGAGCGCGACAAACTGTAGAACGGCGGCGTAGGCAGTTGCGCCGCCAGGCTCTTGAGCGTCATGTGAACCAGTTCGCTGGCATGCGTGGCGCCGCACAAACGCACATAGTCGCCTTGCGCTTGAGCGATGGTCAGGTCTTGAACCTTAAGAAAACGCTTGCCCGACGTGGTGCGCAAGTCCAGGCCATTGGCACGCGGCATCAGCCTGGAGACCGTCTTCGCCAGCCTTTCCGGGCTGACGGGCTTGAGCAGGTAGTCCGTGGCTTCGACGTCGAAGGCCTGGGCCGCATGGCTATCGTGAGCACTGACGAAGACCACGGCGGGCGCCTGTGCGGGCGCCAGGTCATCGAGCAGATCGAAGCCTGTACCGCTGGTCAGCATGACATCCAGGAAAACGGCGTCGGGGCGGGTTTCGCACGCCAATTGTCTGGCTTGTTCGATGGTGGCGGCTTCGGCCACCACACGAACCCTGGGCGTGGCTTCCAGCAACCTGCGCAGATAATGTCGCGCCGGCGCTTCATCATCTACGATCAGTACACTTAGCATACTTTCCCCCCGGAGCTTGACCTATCAACTGTATATTTTTAAAACAATAATAAACCACTACTCATACCGAGCCGGTTTTCCCCGGAACGGCTTATAACGCTTTTGGACAAGCACCCATGACGCCTGCCTCCGTCATTCCGGACTTCAACCAGGGAGATCTCACCTGGGGGTTCTGGCGAGCCCAGATCGCTATTTGGATCGTGTTCGCGCTGTTCGGGTTCGTCGGCCGGATGGCATTTTTCGGTAACGTCGAGGCAGCGATATGGCTGACGCTTTGCCAGGAGCCATTGGGCTTTGGCTTGACCAGCGTTGCCGCAGTGCTGTACGAACGTCGCCGCTCCAAGGCCAACCCGCCAGGGCTGGTGGTGGTATGCGTCGTCCTGCTTTGCATGGGAGCGTCTACCTTGCTGGCCAGCACGGGCTATGCCATCCACCAGTTATTGGTGCCCTCCGTAATCGAAGCCGTACCGCGGCATCAGTTCAGGCTGGGCGTGTTCCATTACATGGCAGTACTGCCCATCTGGTCACTGATTTATTTCGGCGTGTCGGCTGTGCATTCCAGAATGCGGGCAGAGTCGCGAGCCTTGCGGATGGAGCTAGAGCGCCTGCAGCAGCAGATCGAACCGCATTTTCTGTTCAATTCACTTAACACCATAGTGGCCGAAATTGCCGAACGCCCGGCCACTGCCGAAGAAATGACGCGCCGCCTGTCCGATTACCTGCGCTACTCGCTGGACAAACGTGGCCATGGTCTGTGCCGGCTTGAAGAAGAAATCGAAGCCGCTGAAACCTATGTGCGCATCATGGCAATACGCTTCGATACCCGACTGGAATGCCGGTGCCGGGTAGACCCGGCGGCATTGGACAAAATGCTGCCGCACATGACATTGCAGGGGCTGGTGGAAAACGCCATCAAGCATGGCATGCGTGCCAGGCAAGAGAGCTTTGTCATCGACATCGACGCGCACATGCAGGAAGACGAGCTGCTCGTCCTGGTCAGCAACGTCGGCCAGCTTCGTGCGCCCTTCGACCTGGCGCGCGGCGGCGGCGGCCTAGGCACCCTGTGCCGCCGCCTGGCCTTGCGCTATCCGAACCGGTATCAGTTCGCGCTGGATCAACGCGGGGAAAAAACCGTGGCGCAGCTTAGAGTAAGTGGCGAGCCGGAGGCTTTGCTGTCGGCTACATTGGGATAGAGCAATTCACCCCCAGAGCCTTGCTCGATAGTGGCCACGCTGGATGCTAGGCCGTCGTCACGCAACTGGCCGAACATCTTGCTCTACGCTGGCAGGCCGGCATCGTGATCCCGATGGGAATGTCCACCATTGGCCTGGGCTTTGTGCTGATGAAGATCGGTAGCGTATCCGCACAACCGGGCAGGCTGATTCTGCCGGGTTGCGTGCTGGCCGGTGTCGGGCTAGGCCTGGCAAACACGACTACGACCAATACCGTCACCGCGTCTGTCGCGGCTGAGCGTGCCGGAGACGGCCGAGCTGCGGCACTTCGCGGAAACGATCTAGGACGGTTGCCGACGCAGCGGCGTTCGCAGACATCGCTTTTGCCGCCATCCCACTGCAAGCCTGGCGTGTCATCCTGGCGGAGCCGCTTGAGGAAAAAGTCGGCGCTCGTCCTGCTTCGTAAAGAAATGCGTTGATATTGTTCACTTTTAAAACTACGAATTACATCTAGTATGCATTCAGTGATTGCTGTGTTGGCAGCGACAAACTGAATGGAAGAAAAGTGATGCATAAGCCGGGAGGCAGTCCAGTGGTTACGGCGGGTATCGGTTCGGCTGCGTCGTCCGTGCTGAATAACCTGTGCTCGATGGGCGTCGGACGTGTGGTCTCGGTGCTATGTGTGGCCATTGTGCTGGCGGTTGCGGCACCCTTGCTAGCCGCAACCGGTCATCCGGCCTCGCCGTCTCCGAAATCTACGGCGGCGGAGGCAGGCGCTTCCAACTCGAAACATCCGGATTCTTGGGCTTTTGCGAAGCATTACGGCGATTGGCTCTATCGTTGTGAGGAGTCCACGCCGCCAAATGGCACCGCCACCAGCGAATGCGCCATTATGCAGCAAATTTTCGCGACCTCGAAGCAGGAGGGGCGTCAGTTGCCGCTCGTCACCGTGGTTTTCTCGAAAAAGGTCGGTAGCTCCGATCATAAGGTGGGAGCAGTCGCGCCGGTGGGGATCGCTCTGCGGCCGGGGTTTGCGTTGTGGGCGGGAGACAAGGCTCCCCTGACGCTGGCATTCGATTTTTGTCGAGCAGATGGATGTGTCGCCTCGCCTCAGCCGGCAACTCGGTTGGAGTCGGAATTCAAGGCTGGCAAGCAAGCACATGCGAAGTTCGACCTGACGAACGGACAGTCTGTGACGGTCGACATCTCTCTTGAGGGATTCCGGGCAGCGTTGACCGCGCTCGATGGCGGCGTGTTGCCGCCAGGAATAGATCAAGGTGAGAAGGCCAAAAAAGCTCACCCCAGGAATAAGTGAAATGTCCGACGTTTTTTGATTTGTCGAGCGTTGCACGCTGTGCGCTATCCGTTGTCTGTGCGTTCGGAATAGGGCTTTTTTTCCATCAGTGCTTTTGGCAGAGGACTGCCCCGAGTCAGGTCACGCCATCGAGTTGAGTGCTGGCAGGATCAATCCGTGCGGCAAGGTATCCATCGACGTCAGTTTCACGATGCTCGCCACCAGACCGCTCCGTCGCTTTTAGGCGATGGCATGCGCGTCTTCCAGCACAAGCTCGATACGCTCAGCACGCTGGGCGCTGTTCTTGGGAAAAGTCCGTGTCAGTCATTCCGACTTGTTTGTGTGGATGAGTGACTAAGCGCGCGGGGTATTTGTGCTCGGCGATGAAAGAGATAGACCCACTGTTGCAGTGGCGATGCCGAGGGTGCTCCGTGCGGAAATGGTGGCGCGATATGAGCGCAACAACCGGTAGGAGCTTGAGTGCTTAAAGCGCTGCAGTTCACGCGGGGCCCTGCCCCGAAATTGCAGTTGTCTTTGAGATGTCCGATTTCGGGCCACACGTGATTGCGCTATGCGTGACCGAACAGAATAGAACTTAAGGGCGAGTACATAACCGTGTCGATGAATTTGAAGAAAACCAAAAGCAAGTCGGACAAGATTGCAAACACGGCCGCACGCTTAGAGGCTCCTTTCGCAGTCACGAACATTGTGCGGCGTATCCGTTCGGCCATTGGCATTGCAAATTTCCCGCTCACGGTCCATTTGCTTTGTTCGACCAGCGTCGGTCTTTTGTTTGCCGCGCCGTCCTATGCGGCCAACTACCAGGCCAGCGACGAGGCAACCCTGCGGCAGGCGATCACGGCGGCAAACGCCGATGGCGACCCCTCGTCGACCATCACGCTCACCAACAACATCGTTCTGACAAGCACGACCGGCTTCGGGGCTGCTACCAAGCCGCTGACGATCGATACGGGTTCGTTCACGCTGTCCACCCCCGGGATCACCGATCCGACCGCACCTGGCAATTCCACGGCTGTTTTTGCCGGGGGATCTATCACCATTGTTGGGAACGGCAATATCATCGGCGGCGACGCCGCGCCCGCCAAAAGCACGCAACAGGGAGGGGCGGGCCTCGTCCAGACGGGGGTGGTGGGCGGCACAGCTTCCCTGACGAACAGCGGTACGCTTACCGGAGGCAACGGCGGGTCAACGGATTACCAGGCCTTCCCCTCCGGAGTACTTCGCACCACAGGGCAGGGCGGCGCTGGCGCCAACGCCACGAACACCGCCATCGTCAATAACGCCGGCGGCGTCATGAAGGGTGGCATCGGCGGTACTTATGATGACATGCAGTACCAGGGCGGGGACCAGGTAGCTCAGGCTGGTGCCGGCGGCAACGGCGTCACGGCGAGCGGGGGAACGCTCGTCAACAACGGTACGTTGCTCGGCGGTACCGGCGGGAAGGTCTTCAACTGGCCGACCGTCGGCTCCGTCGACAATCTCTTCGGCGGGGCGGGCGGCGCCGGAGCAGCGCTCGATGGCGGCGCCGACATTCACATCAATAATGGATCGATGCTCGGCGGCATAGGAGGCGACGGGCTGAACGTTGGCGGCAGCGGCAGCGGTCAAGGGGGGGCCGGTTTGATCCTGACCGGCGGCGCCAAGCTGCAAAATAATCAAGGCGCGACGATTACCGGCGGCGGCGGCCTGGCGGGAGGTGGATTTACAGCTGAATATCAACTTAATCCTGACGGCAGTAAATATGTTAGTCCTAACGGCACATATATTATTCTGAGCACTGCTCCTGATCCCACGAGCGGAAGCCGCGGGGGATCGGGCGCGACGGTTACAGGCAGTAATGTTGCAGTCAGTAATCTTGTGAACTACGGCACGATTAGCGGCGGCGACGGCGCCGCTGGTCGTACCTCCAGCGCCGGCGGTGCCGGGGTCACCGGTCTCGGTTACGCCAACATCCTCAATTTCGCCGTGATCAACGCCGGCAAGAACGGCGACGGCTCGCTCGGCAGCGCCGTTGAGTTCAAGAACGGCAACAATCGCCTCGATTTGCGGACAGGCTACGTGATCAACGGCCTCGCAACTGCCGGCGCGACCGACTGGCTTGGTGTCGGCGGATCCGTCGATGGCACATTCGATGCGTCTAAGGTCGGTCCCTCGGCACAATATCGCGGCTTCGGCAATTTCGAGAAAACCGACGGCAGCTTTTGGACCCTGACCGGAGAGACGACCGCCGTCACGCCCTGGACGTTGTCAGGGGGCATCCTCAACGTATCGAGCGACGCAGGCCTGGGGGCCTCGTCCGGATTGCTGACCTTCAACGGCGGCACGCTGCAGTTCGCCAACAGTTTCGACATGACCCATGAGGTTGCGTTGAATGTCCCCGGCGGGACAGTCGATGTCCAAAACTACGACGTCACGATGACCCAGAGAATTAACGGCTGGGGCCCCTTTGCCAAAACTGGCTCGGGTATGCTGACCCTGACCGGAAGCCTCACGGCGGGCGGTACGACGATCGCGCAAGGAACGTTGCAGATCGGCAATGGCGGAACGACCGGCGCGATCAATAACGGCATTGCCAATTACGGCACACTCATCTTCAACCGCTCCAACGATTACACCAACAGCAGCAGCATCGGGGGAACCGGTAATGTTGTAAAGACTGGCGCGGGAACCCTCACCTACGCCGCCGATGCAACTCATACCGGCGGCACAACCGTCGACAATGGCACATTGCTTGTTGGCAACAACGGCAACAACAGCACCAACACCAACCTTGGCTCGTGGGCGGGCGACGTCACGGTTACAGGCCCCGGCACATTCGGTTTCCAGCGCAGCGACACCGCGACGTACGCCGGCGTTGTCTCGGGCACCGGCAAGTTCTTGCAGGCCGGAAAGGGGACGCTCGTCCTCTCCGGCGCCAACACCTATACCGGCGGCACGACGATCACGGCGGGCACCCTGCAGGTCGGAGATGGTGCGACGTCGGGCTCGATCGTCGGTGACGTCGCAATCAACGCCACCAAGACCTCCAGCGCCACGCTCGCCTTCAACCGTTCCGACAAAGCCACCCTTGACGGCGTCATCTCGGGCGCTGGTAATGTGCAGCAGCTCGGCACCGGCACCATGATCCTCACTGGCAACAGCACCTATACAGGCGGTACGACGATTGCCGCCGGCACGCTGCAACTCGGCAATGGCGGCACGTCGGGCATGATTGCCGGAAATGTCGCCAACGCCGGTGTTCTGGCGTTCAACCGATCCGATGAAGCCCTGTTCAGCGGCGTCATTTCGGGCGCCGGGTCGGTACAGGTCAACGGGATCGGAACCACGATCCTCGCGGCCAACCAAAGCTACACCGGCGATACGACGGTTTCTGCCGGCACGCTGCAGATCGGTAATGGCTCGACCACCGGAGGTCTCACCGGAAACGGCAAGATCATCAACAACAGCAAGGTCGTGTTCAATCGCTCGACCAACATGAACGTCAATAACGTCATCTCCGGCACCGGGCAGGTGGAGCAGAAAGGGGGACGCTACGTTAATTTATTGACGGACAACACCTATACCGGCGGTACGCTGATCTCGAACGGTGCGATAACACTCGGCAACGGCGGCACGACAGGTTCGATTGTCGGCGATGTCATCACCGGTGACACTGGCACTCTCAGAATCAACCGCTCGGACAATTATGTGTTCAACGGCCTGATCTCGGGCACCGGTAGCGTGCAACAGATCGGGGTTGGCGGGACGACGACGCTTACCGCCAACAACACCTATACCAACGGCACCTTGATCACCGCCGGCACTCTCCAACTCGGCAATGGCGGTACGAGTGGTTCCATTGTCGGCAATGTCCAGGTGCTCGATATGACCGGCGCTCTCGGGAGCACGCTCGCCTTCAATCGTTCCGACAGCTATAGCTTTGGCGGCGTCATCTCGGAAAACGGCCGGGTTGAACAGCGCGGTACGGGCACGACCACGCTCACCGGCGCCAACACCTATACCGGTACGACCACCGTCAAGGCCGGCACGCTGCTGGTCAATGGTGACCAGACCGCAGCGACGGGCGCAACCAGTGTCCTGAGCGGCGCGACGCTCGGCGGTACCGGCATCATCGGCGGCGATGTGACGGTTGCCAATGGCGCGACGCTGGCGCCGGGCGTGTCTGGCGCGACCCCGGGCACGCTGACCATCAACGGCGCGCTTTCGCTCAATCAGGATTCGATCCTCGCCTATCGCTACGGCCAGGCCAACGTCCCGGGCGGCGCGCTCAACGACCTGACCAACGTCAAGGGCAATCTCACTCTCGACGGCAAGATCAATGTGTCGCTGACCCCGGGCGGCACGTTCGGCCCCGGCATCTACCGTGTGTTCAACTACGGCGGCACGCTGACCAACAACGGGCTCGATATCGGCACGCTGCCGGCAGGCACCACACCGGGCTCGATCTATGTCCAGACCTCCGTCGCCGGACAGGTCAACCTTGCGAACACCCAGGGTCTCACCTTGAATTACTGGGATGCGAAGGGAGCCAAGAACAACAACGCAATCGATGGCGGCACGGGCACCTGGCAGAATACCGGCGGGCTCGACAACTGGGCGAACGACGCCGGTGCGGTGAATGCGCCCTGGCAGGACAACGCCTTCGCGGTGTTCCAGGCGACGCCGGGAACCGTCACGGTCGACAACAGCAACAAGCAGGTGTCTGCCTCGGGCATGCAGTTCGCAACCGACGGTTACATCGTCACGGGCGATCCGCTGACGCTCGGTGGTGGCGCATCGTCGGTCGTCCGTGTCGGCGACGGCACGGGTGCGAGTTCCGGTATGACCGCGACGATCAGCTCGGTGCTGCAGGGCTCGACCCAGCTTGACAAGACCGACGCCGGTACGCTCGTCCTCACCGGCGCCAACACCTATACGGGCGGCACTGCGATCGACGGCGGCGTGCTGCAGGTGGCCAACGACGGCAATCTCGGCGCCGCATCGGGCGGGCTGACCTTCAATGGTGGCACGCTGCGGCTGGCGAGCAGCTTCGATATCGGCAACGGCCGCGCCGTGGTGCTCAATGCTCCCGGCGGCACGATTGATACCCAGGCCTTCAACTCGACGCTCGCGCAGGGCATGACCGGCACGGGCGCGTTCACCAAGGCTGGGACGGGTACGCTGACGCTGACCGGCGCCAACACCTATACCGGTGGAACGACGATCACGGCCGGTACGCTGCAGATCGGCAATGGTGGCACCACCGGTTCGATCGTCGGCAATGTCGCCAACAATGGCGTGCTCGCCTTCAACCGTTCGGATGCTGCCGAGTTTGGCGGCGCCGTCTCGGGCAATGGTTCGCTCCAGCAGATCGGCTCGGGCACGACCACGCTGACCGGTACCAACACATACACCGGCGGAACCACGATCACCGCTGGCACGCTGCAACTCGGCAACGGTGGCACGAGTGGTTCGATCGTCGGCAATGTGACCAACAATGGTGTGCTCGCCTTCAACCGGTCGGATGCTGTCGGCTTCGACGGCATCGTCTTGGGCAATGGCTCGCTCCAGCAAATCGGCACGGGCGTGACCACGCTGACCGGCGCCAACACTTATACCGGCGGAACCACGATCACCGCCGGGACGCTGCAGATCGGCAACGGCGGCACCACCGGTTCGATCCTCGGTAATGTGGCCAACAATGGCACGCTCGCCTTCAACCGGTCGGATGCTGTCGGCTTTGGAGGCATCGTCTCGGGCAACGGCTCGTTGCAGCAGATCGGCACGGGCACGACCACGCTGACCGGCGCCAACACCTACACCGGCGGCACGACGATCTCGGCGGGCACGCTGCAACTCGGCAACGGCGGTGCGACCGGCTCGATTCTCGGCGACGTTGCCGATAACGGCACGCTGGCCTTCAATCGCTCGGATGACATCGCCTTCGGTGGCGTGATCTCGGGGACGGGCGCAGTTCAGAAGCTCGGCGATGGCGTCCTGACGCTGACCGGCACCAATAGCTATGGCGGCGCGACGAAGGTCTCGGCCGGCACGCTGCTCGTCAACGGCGACCAGACCGCGGCGAAGGGCCTGACCAGCGTCGCCAGCGGTGCGACGCTGGGCGGTACGGGCATCATCGGCGGCGATGTGACTATCGCCAATGGCGCGACGCTGGCACCGGGCCTGCCGGGTGCCACACCGGGCACGCTCACCATCAACGGGGCGCTGGCACTCAATCAGGACTCGACACTGGCCTATCGCTTCGGCCAGGCGGACGTTGCCGGCGGTGCGCGCAACGACCTGACCGAGGTCAAGGGCAACCTGACGCTCGATGGCAAGATCAATGTCGCTCTTACGCCGGGAGGCAACTTCGGTCCCGGCACCTACCGCGTGTTCAATTACGGCGGCACGCTCACCGACAATGTTCTCGACATCGGCACGCTGCCGGCGGGCACCACACCGGGCTCGATCTTCGTCCAGACCTCCGTCTCCGGCCAGGTCAACCTTGTCAACACTCAGGGTCTTCAGTTGACCTACTGGGACGCAGACGGAGCACGGAACAACAACAAGGTCGACGGCGGCACCGGCACCTGGGAAAACACCGGCTCGCTCAACAACTGGACCGGTCCCACTGGTGCGATCAACGCTGCCTGGGCGTCGAATGGCTTCGCGATCTTCCAGGCGAAGCCGGGTACGGTCACGGTCGACAATGGCAACGGCCAGGTATCTGCCTCCGGCATGCAGTTCGACAGCGACGGTTATCTGGTCCAAGGCGACGCTCTAACGCTGGCTGGCGGCGCGTCGTCGATCATCCGCGTCGGCAACGGCACCTCGACGGGGGCTGGCGTCACCGCGACGATCAGCTCGGTGCTGCAGGGCGCGACCCAGCTTGACAAGACCGATTTCGGTACGCTGGTCCTCACCGGCGCCAACACCTATACGGGTGGTACGGCGATCGATGGCGGCGTGCTGCAGGTGGCTAACGACGGCAACCTCGGCGCCGCGAACGGAGGGCTGACCTTCAATGGCGGCACGCTGCGGCTGGGCAGCAGCTTTGATATCGGCAACGGCCGCGCCGTGGTGCTCAATGCACCGGGTGGCACGATCGACACGCAGGGCTTTACCTCGACGCTCGTGCAGGGCATGACCGGCGCAGGCGCCTTTACCAAGGCAGGCAACGGCGTGTTGACGCTTACTGCCGCCAATGGCTATACCGGCGGGACGACCATCGCTGCGGGCACCTTGCAGGTTGGCAGCGGCGGGACATCCGGCTCGATCCTTGGCAACGTGGTTGATAACGGAACGCTTGCCTTCAACCGTTCTGACAACATCGCGTTCGGCGGTGTCATCTCTGGCAGCGGTACGCTCGAGCAGCGCGGAAGCAGCACGCTGACGCTGACTGGCACCAATACCTATACCGGCGGAACCAACATCGCAGCCGGTACGTTGCAGATCGGCAATGGTGGCACGGCCGGTTCGATCTTTGGAAACGTCGTCGATAACGGCACACTCGCCCTCAACCGCTCCAATAACATCACGGTGGCCGGCAGCATTTCCGGTACCGGTGCGGTCCGACAGATCGGCAGCGGCGTCACCACGCTCTCCGGCATCAATAGCTATAGCGGTGGAACTTTCATCGACGCAGGCGTCCTGCAGGTTACGGCCGACAACAATCTCGGCGATGCCGCCGGCGCCCTGACCTTCAACGGCGGTACGCTGCAGCTCGGCAACAGCTTCAATCTGGGCTCCGGCCGCGCCGTCACCCTGAACGCACCGGGCGGCACGATCGACACCCAGGCCTTCAATTCGGTGCTGGGCCAGGGCATGACCGGCGCGGGCGCCTTTACCAAGGCTGGAAGCGGAACGCTGACGCTGACCGGATCGAACACCTATGCCGGCGGCACGACGATCTCGGCGGGCACGCTGCAGATCGGCAATGGTGGCACGAGCGGTTCGATCGTCGGCAATGTCGCCAACAGCGGTATTCTGGCTTTCAACCGTTCGGATGCTGCCGAGTTTGGCGGCGCCGTCTCGGGTAATGGTTCGCTCCAGCAGATCGGCTCGGGCACGACCACGCTGACCGGTGCCAACACCTACACCGGTGGCACCACGATTACCGCCGGCACCCTGCAGCTTGGCAACGGCGGCACGTCCGGTTCGATCCTCGGCGACGTCGCCAACGGTGGTATTCTGGCTTTCAACCGCTCGGATGCGGTCGTCTATGGCGGCGTGGTCTCGGGCACTGGCTCGCTCCAGCAGAAGGGTACGGGCACGACCACGTTGACCGGCGCCAACATCTATACCGGCGGTACGACGATCTCGGCGGGCACGCTGCAGATTGGCAATGGCGGCACGACCGGTTCGATCGCCGGCGACGTTGCCGATAACGGCACGCTGGCCTTCAATCGCTCGGATGACATCGCCTTCGGTGGCGTGATCTCGGGGACGGGCGCAGTTCAGAAGCTCGGCGATGGCGTCCTGACGCTGACCGGCACCAATAGCTATGGCGGCGCGACGACGGTCTCGGCCGGCACGCTGCTCGTCAACGGCGACCAGGCCGCGGCGAAGGGCCTGACCAGCGTCGCCAGCGGCGCGACGCTGGGCGGCACGGGCACCATCGGCGGCGATGTGACCATCGCCAATGGCGCGACGCTGGCACCGGGCCTGCCGGGTGCTACGCCGGGCACGCTTACCATTAGCGGCGCGCTGGGGCTTAACCAGGACTCGATCCTCGCGTATCGCTTCGGCGAGGCCAACGTGCCTGGCGGCGCGCTCAACGACCTGACCAACGTCAAGGGTAATCTCACCCTCGACGGCAAGATCAATGTCGCTCTTACGCCGGGAGGCAACTTCGGCCCTGGCATCTACAGGGTGATCAACTACGGCGGCACGCTGACCAACAACGGGCTCGATATCGGCACGCTGCCGGCAGGCACGAAGCCGGGCTCGATCTATGTCCAGACGTCCGTCGCCGGCCAGGTCAACCTCGCCAACACCTCGGGTCTCACTCTCAATTACTGGGATGCGAAGGGCGCCAAGAACAACAACGCCGTCGATGGCGGCACGGGCAAGTGGCAGAATACCGGCAGCCTTGACAACTGGGCGAACGAGACCGGTGCGGTGAATGCGCCCTGGCAGGATAACGCCTTCGCGATCTTCCAAGCGACGCCGGGGACGGTCACCGTTGACAACGGCAACGGCCATGTGTCGGCCTCCGGCATGCAGTTCGCGAGCGATGGCTATGTCATCAGTGGCGATGCGCTGACGCTCGCCGGTGGTGCGTCGTCGATCATCCGTGTCGGCGACGGCACGGGTGCGGGCACTGGCATGACTGCGACGATCAGCTCGGTGCTGCAGGGTTCGACGCAGCTCGACAAGACCGACGCGGGTACGCTGGTCCTCACCGGTGCCAACACCTACACCGGTGGTACGGCGATCGACGGCGGCGTGCTGCAGGTGGCCAACGACGGCAACCTTGGCGCCGCATCGGGCGGGCTGACCTTCAATGGCGGCACGCTGCAGCTGGCGAGCAGCTTCGATATCAATGGGGGCCGTGCCATCACCCTGAACGCACCGGGCGGCACGATCGACACCCAGGCCTTCAATTCGGTGCTGGGCCAGGGCATGACTGGCGCCGGCGCGTTCACCAAGGCTGGGACGGGCACGCTGACCCTTGCAGGCGACAACACCTACACTGGTGACACGACGATCTCGGCGGGCACGCTGCAGCTCGGCAATGGTGGCACCACCGGTTCGATCATCGGCAACGTCGCCAACAACGGCACGCTCGCCTTCGACCGGTCGGATGCTGCCGAGTTTGGCGGCTTCGTCTCGGGCAATGGCTCACTGCAGCAGATCGGCACGGGTACGACCATGCTGACGGCCGCCAACACCTACACCGGCGGCACGACGATCACCGCTGGCACGCTGCAACTCGGCAACGGCGGCACGTCCGGTTCGATCACCGGCAATGTGACGAACAATGGCATGCTCGCCTTCAACCGCTCGGATGCTGTCGACTTCGACGGCATCGTCTCGGGCACTGGCTCGCTCCAGCAAATCGGCACGGGCACGACCACGCTGACCGGCGCCAACAGCTATGGCGGCGCGACGACGGTTTCTGCGGGCACGCTGCTCGTCAACGGTGACCAGACCGCGGCGAAGGGCCTGACCAGCGTCGCCAGCGGCGCGACGCTGGGCGGCACGGGCACCATCGGCGGCGATGTGACCATCGCCAATGGAGCGACGCTGGCGCCGGGCCTGCCGGGTGCCACACCGGGCACGCTCACGATCAACGGCGCGCTGGCCCTTAACCAGGACTCGACGCTTGCCTACCGTTTTGGCCAGGCGGATGTTGCTGGCGGTGCCTTCAACGACCTGACCGACGTCAAGGGCAATCTGACCCTTGACGGCAAGATCAATGTGTCGTTGACTCCGAGCGGGACGTTTGGTCCCGGCACCTACCGCGTGTTTAATTACGGCGGTACGCTCACCGACAATGTTCTCGATATCGGCACGCTGCCGGCAGGCACCACACCGGGCTCGATCTTCGTCCAGACCTCCGTCTCCGGCCAGGTCAACCTTGTCAACACTCAGGGTCTTCAGTTGACCTACTGGGACGCAGACGGGGCACGGAACAACAACAAGGTCGACGGCGGCACCGGCACCTGGGAGAACACCGGCTCGCTCAACAACTGGACCAATCCCGCTGGTGCGATCAACGCTGCCTGGGCGTCGAATGGCTTCGCGATCTTCCAGGCGAAGCCGGGTACGGTCACGGTCGACAATGGCAACGGCCAGGTCAGCGCCTCCGGCATGCAGTTCGACAGCGACGGTTATCTGATCCAAGGCGACGCTCTAACGCTGGCTGGCGGCGCGTCGTCGATCATCCGCGTCGGCAACGGCACCTCGACGGGGGCTAGCGTCACCGCGACGATCGACTCAGTGTTGCAGGGCGCGACCCAGCTCGACAAGACCGATTTCGGTACGCTGGTTCTCACCGCTGCCAACACCTATACGGGCGGCACGGCGATCGATGGCGGCGTGCTGCAGGTGGCCAACGACGGCAGCCTCGGCGCCGCATCGGGCGGGCTGACCTTCAATGGCGGCACGCTGCGGCTCGGCAGCAGCTTTGATATTGGTAACGGCCGCGCCGTGGTGCTCAATGCACCCGGTGGCACGATCGACACCCAGGCGTTCAATTCGACACTTGTGCAAGGCATGACCGGCGCGGGCGCGTTCACCAAGGCTGGTGCGGGCACGCTGACGCTTGCCGGCACCAATACCTATGCCGGTGGCACGACGATCTCGGCGGGCACGCTGCAGATCGGCAATGGCGGCACATCCGGTTCGATCACCGGTAACGTCGTTGACAACGGGACGCTTGCGTTCAACCGCAGCGACGACATCGCGTTCAATGGTGTCATCTCAGGTACCGGCAAGTTCGAGCAGCGTGGCTCGGGAACGACGACGCTGACCGCCGCCAACACCTACACCGCCGGCACCACGATCACCGCCGGCACGCTGCAGCTCGGCAACGGCGGCACGGCCGGCTCGATCGCGGGCGACGTCGTCGATAACGGCACGCTCGCGTTCAACCGTTCGGACAATATCTCCTTTGGCGGTGTCATCTCCGGCACAGGTTCCGTGCAGCAGGTCGGATCGGGCATCTCGACGCTCTCCGGTACCAATACCTACAACGGAACAACGACCGTTGCGGCAGGCACGCTGCTCGTCAATGGCGACCAGAGTGGTGCGGCGGGCGCGACCAATGTCGCGAGTGGCGCAACCATCGGCGGTACGGGCATCATCGGTGGCAACGTAACCATTGCCGACGGCGGCAAGTTGGCGCCTGGACTTCCGGGCGCAAATCCCGGCACGCTGACGATCAACGGTTCGCTTGGTCTCAGCCAAGGCTCCGAACTGGGCTATCGCTTCGGCCAGTCCAATGTGCCGGGTGGCCTGCTGAACGACCTCACCTCGGTCAAGGGCGACCTTACGCTCGATGGCACGATCAATGTGGCGTTGACTCCGGGAGGGACGTTCGATCCGGGCGTCTATCGTGTGCTGGACTACGGTGGCACGCTAACCAACAAGGGTCTCGATATCGGCACACTGCCGGCCGGTGCGGCGCCGGGCTCCGTATTCGTGCAGACGTCGGTCGCCGGGCAAGTCAACCTCGCCAATGCTTCCGGTATGTCCCTGAATTTTTGGGATGCGACCGGCGCAAAGAACAATGGTGCGGTGAATGGCGGCTCCGGGGTCTGGCAGAACACCGGAACTCTCGACAATTGGACCAACGACACCGGCGCCATCAACGCACGCTGGCAGGACAAGGCGTTCGCCGTCTTCATGGCCAAGCCTGGAACAGTGTCCGTCGACAACATCAACGGTCAGGTGTCTGCCGCGGGTATGCAGTTCGCAAGCGACGGTTACATGGTCACGGGTAATTCGTTGACGCTGGCCGGCGGCGCGACGTCAATCATTCGCGTTGGAGATGGCAGCAGCGTCGGTGCCGGATTCACGGCGACGATCGATTCGGTGCTGCAGGGCTCGACCCAGCTCCAGAAAACCGATCTCGGCACGCTCGTTCTCAATGGTGACAACACCTATACCGGTGGCACAGCGATCAATGGCGGCGTGCTGCAGATCTCGAAGGATGGTAACCTCGGCGCGGCCGGCAGCGGACTTTCGTTCGCTGGTGGCACGCTCCGTCTCGCCAGCAGCTTCGACATCGATGGGGAGCGCGACATCGTGCTCAACGCGCCCGGTGGAACGATCGACACCCAGACCTTCGACTCGACGCTCAAGCAGGGCATGACCGGCGCTGGCAGCTTCGCGAAGGAAGGAAAAGGTACGCTGACCATGCTTGGTGAAAGCGACTATACCGGCGGCACGAAGATCGCGGGCGGCACGCTGCAGCTTGGCAATGGCGGTACCACGGGCTCGATCCTCGGCGATGTCGCCAATAACGGTGCACTGGTCTTTAACCGCTCGGATAATGTCGCCTTCGGCGGCGTAATTTCGGGAACCGGCACCCTCGCGCAGAATGGTGCTGGCTCGACGATGCTCTCGGGCGCCAACACCTATAGTGGCGCGACGACGGTCAATGCTGGCACGCTTGCGGCGGCTGCCACGAACACCTTCAGCGCGGCCTCGGCCGTGTCGGTTCTGTCCGGCGCTCGCCTCGATCTGCAGGGTTACGACCAGAAGATCGCCGGCCTGTCGAATGCGGGCGCGGTGGCACTGGGCAGCATTGCCAGCACGACGCTCACCATCGCCGGTAACTATGTCGGCAATGGCGGCACCCTGCTGTTTTCGACCTATCTCGGCGACGACAACTCGCCGACCGATCGCCTGGTCATCCATGGCGATACGTCGGGATCTAGCCAGGTCAAGGTGATCAACCGCGGTGGCCCTGGTCTTAAGACCGGTGAAGGTATCAAGCTTATCCAGGTCGGTGGCGCCTCCAACGGCCAGTTCAGGCTTCTTGGCGATTACACTTACAAGGGGGATCCGTCGGTCGTCGCCGGTGCCTATGCCTATCGTCTGTTCCAGGGCGGCACCTCGACGCCGAATGACGGAGACTGGTATTTGCGCTCCGAGCTCGCAGCCGGAGGTGGGGGGCCGAGCAAGCAGTTCAATCCGAGCGCGCCTGTTCTGGAAACTTATCCGCAGCAATTGCTCGCGATGAACAGCCTGCCCACGTTGCAACAGCGTGTCGGCAACCGGTTCTGGGGCAACGGTGCGGGCGGTGAGACCTCGACGACGGGTAATCCGCAGATCGAAGGGCAAGGTATCTGGGCCCGGGTCGAAGGCACGCAAAGCCGCTTCAAGCCGGGTCTTTCGACCAGTAATGCGCGCTATGACCTCACCACGACCCGCATGCAGGCTGGCCTCGATATTCCGCTTGCGCAGCGCGATGCCGGGAAACTGATCGGCGGCATGACGATCCACTATGTCAACGGCCGGAGCGACGTGACCTCGCCGAGTGGTAACGGCGGTATCTCGACCGACGGCTACGGTGTCGGCGGCACGCTGACCTGGTACGGGACGAACGGCTTCTATGTCGACAGCCAGGCGCAGGTGACGCGGTATGACTCGACGCTCTCGTCGTCGACCTCCAATCGCACGATCGCCAAGGGCAATCGTGGATCGGGCTATGCATTCTCTTTAGAAGCCGGTCAGAAACTCGGTGTCGGCGACGGCTTTACGCTGACGCCCCAGGCGCAGCTCACCTACTCCCGGGTCAAGTTCGACAGCTTCACAGATCCGTTTGATGCCGCTGTGAGCTTGAAAAATGGTGATAGCTTGCGCGGCCGACTCGGCGTGTCGCTCGACCATAACAACTCGTGGATCGCCAGCGACGGAACCATAAGCCGCACACACATCTATGGTCTTGCGAACCTGCTCTATGAGTTCGGAAAGGGTTCGACGGTCAATGTGGCGAGCGTCGACTTCTCGAGCCGGCCCCAGAGACTATGGGCAGAGATTGGTGCGGGGGTCTCCTACAACTGGGGGGGGGACAAGTTCTCGCTCTACGGCCAGGGCACGGTTGGCACCAGCCTCAACCATGTCGGTTCCAGCCGATCCATCGCCGGTACCGTCGGCTTCCGCATGAAGTGGTAATCGAGTGACCAATCGTCGGCCCTCCATTCAACTGCGCATCCGGTGGCGAGGTTCTTCGCCCCTGGCCGCGTATACAGATTCGATAACAACTCGCGGATCACGCGCCCCGGATCGAACCGATTGATTCATTGAATACAAGGAAGACGGATATGCAGGACAGCCATTTGAAAAATATCGGCGACGAGCGCACGCCTCAAAATGCACAGATCGAGACAATCAGCGCCGATCTGCTCGCCGACGTGCTGCGCGCCACCGGCTATCGCGTGACGGCCACCGAGCAAAATGGCTTGGTGCAATTGATGAGCGCGAGCCAGGGGGTTGGCTTCACGGTGCGCTTTGGCAATCCGGCCGCCCAGTTAGCGCCGCGAAATACCAAATCGGGCGCGCAGCCGTACATCGACTACACGTTGTCGTGCGTGCTCCAAGTACAGGGCGACCTTCCGGCGGAGGTCGTCGCGGACTGGAACCGCAGCAAGCGATTCGCACGGCTCGCGAGCCACGGGCAGTTTCTCGCGCTGGAGATGGATGTAGTTGTCGCAGGCGGCGTGTCGGAGCGCCACCTGCGTTCGACGATCGAGCTGTGGGATCGGCTGATCCAAGAGTTCCTGCTGCACCTGCGCAATCGTCTCTCCATGACCGAGCAGGAACCGGCGACAGGCGTCCCGGCCGCCGACAAGCCCACACGCGAGGCTGCCGCGCAGTCATGAGCGCGGCGGCGTGCCGGTAATTTCTGGGGAAACTTGCGAAAACGCGACCTGGAAAATAGGAAACAGGTTGGGGCAGTACGCATCCAGAACCGCTTCCACGCTCTGCTCGGACGTGAGATAACCAGGTCAAGAGAAGTACAGCGATACGGCCCAGCGAAGATGCGGCATTGCAATCTTGCTGGGCCCTAGTGAGGCTTCTTCCGAAAATCATTTCCCGGCGTCGACGACCGGTCTCGACATGCATTGCCTTTCGATTCACCAGCAGATCGCATGGCGTTTTGGCTGCCACGTTCAGTTCAACTAACAGAATCTCCCGACGCTGCCTGTAAGAGCGGCGCGGGATATATCCAGTTTTCTATTTCTCCTGAAAGTCGGCGGCGGCGCATTCCAGCAGCCAGTCCCGGAACGCGTCGATGACTGGGTCGTCGTCGCGGGCCTTCGGCGTACACAAATAGTAGCCGCGACGGCTGTGATAGGTCATTTTGGGTGGTACGGCGACACGGCCTGACTGAACGTCCTGCTGGACGAGGCAGCTCGGAGACAAGGCAATGCCCAAATTATTCGCGACAGCGTCGATGGCGACGGCCATGATGTTGAATTGAGAGTCCAACGTTTTCGGCGGCGGCAGTTCGTGGGCCTTGCACCATTGAAGCCAGAGTTCGGGCGCCTCGACATGGTAGAGCAAGGGATAGCGAAGCAGATCTGCCGGCGTTTTGATGGCGGCCAGTACGGAGGGATGGCAGATCGGCACTATCTCGTGGCCGCTGATGTACGTCGCCCGTATATGCCTGGGCCAGGGACTATTAGCCGATTTACGCCAGTGGAGCCAGCAGTCCACTTCCTTATCCAGAAAATCGTCATCCAGTAGATTGGGCTGGATGATTACGCGCACGCCGGGTAGGCGTTCATTGAATCGCGGCAGGCGAGGCACCAGCCAGCGCGAGGAAAGCGTGGACACGGTACGCAGGCGCAGAACACCTCTAGGATCCGCATGGCCTTGGACGCCAGCGACCGCATCGGCCAGCGCCTGCATGGCGGGTGCAATTTTTTCATAGAACTGTTGTCCGGTTGGCGTCAGCGACACGCCTCGGCCGTTGCGCATGAAGAGCGGAGCACCCAAATGGTCTTCCAGGCGCTGCACACAACGGCTGACCCCTCCTTGCGTGACAAATAGCGTTTGTGCTGCGCTGGAAAAGCTCCCCGTGCTTGCGACCGCGAGAAAGGCATGGAGTTCGGGCATAGAAGGAAGTTGCAGTCTCATGAAAGTGGCCAGAAAGCTATTCCGTCAGGTCATAGGAGGGGGCTGCATTGTCGATTGTTGCGATGCATCACTCTGTTTAGAGTAGTGGCTCGTGAGTAACAAACGGTCGTAAAAAATGCGGCGTCTAATTGAACGTCATTATATTGCTATGCCCTGTTGTTTTGGCGTGTCGCGGCCTATTCCTCGGCGGTGTAATCGCAGTTTTTCGATGTGATTTGTTGTTCGTCGCTGTCACGCATAGCGGGATACCGCTGTTCCCGATTGGGAGTTTTCACTCTTATCGATTCTTGACAGTTGGGATGCTTTTATGCGGCAAGGAATTGGGCTTCGATTACGCGGTTTTGCTGCAGTTGTGAGCATCGGGTCAATCGTCCCATATGTACGGTGTTTAGAGGTGAAGTCATGAAAATAGCAGTGTTGAGTGGCAAGCATGGGCAGGTTGAGCATGTGGCCATTCAGCTCAGTGCAATGGGGCACGAATATTCAATCCAGACGCAGGGAAATCTATTCTTGCAGTCAGGCCATGTCACCGAATACGACATGTTCATTATCGATTTGGACGTTGGCGCCGACAGTATGGACATGGCGATGGTTGCCAGGGTTCGAGCCGTCGCGGGTTGGATAAAACCAATCTTGCTCCTGACAGCAAGAGATCTCAATGAGAGCAATGTCGCTGAGATGTTTACAGTCGGTGCGGACGGCTACGTGAGCAAACCGGTGCGTGCCGGGGAGTTCGCGGCGCGGGTTGCTGCGTTGCTGCGTCGGGCCTATCCGGAGTCAATGCTTTCGGCCGATCTCATTCGGGTCGGAGACTATGTGTTCGATCCCGCGTATCGTACGATCATGCTTCGGGGCAAGCCCTTGAAATTATCGCGCCTCGAGTTTGATTTGGGGCTGTACTTTTTCTGCAATATAGGGCGCATTGTGCCGCGCACTGCGCTTGAAAAAGCCATTTGGGGGCGTGCTCTGGAGTTTGAGTCCAAGACATTGGACACACATATCTACCGCTTGAGGATGAAGTTGTCCCTGAAGCCCGAGAACGGCTTGCAGTTGAGCAGTGTCTACGGGCAGGGATTCCGTTTGATGCCAGTGAGGTCAGCCGTCGCTGAGCAAGAGGAGGGTTTTCCGTACCATTTGCGATGGGTCGGTCAGGTCACTCATTGAACCTCTGTCAATTCAGATTGGGTCATATATACGCTGAATGCGGTGAGGCCATTCGATGGAAAATTTACTTTCAGTGGCGTACATGCCGGTAGTCGAATCAGACGGTGGCAATGTCCTTTACTGGGAGGCGCTGGCTCGAATACGCGAATCGGGTGAAGATGAAACCCGGCATAGGCAATTTATCGCAGCGGGCGAAGAATTCGGATTTATTCATTTGATAGATAAGGCGATGTTCCGCAAGGTGGCGGCGCGGCTTCGTCTGCAACCCGATCTAGTTGCCGGGGTTAACATCTCGATCTTGACAGTTGAACGTCACTTGGGATTGCTCCTGGGAGAGTTCTATCAACATGTGGATGTAGTCGATAGGATGATTTTTGAACTAACGGAAACCGTTCAGATTACCGACAGCGACACGCTTAAAAACTTCATTTATTGCGTCAAACGCGCTAATGCGCGAGTGGCACTTGACGATGTTGAAAACGGACATTTCCAAATAAAGCACATACACGAACTGGAGCCAGATTTCGTGAAGGTTTCTGGCAGGACTGTCGATCTCGTTTTAGCCGGTAAGGCCAACGCACAGCGCTTTAACCATCTGCGCCTGGCCACTGACGGTCGCGGCGGAAAGCTCGTGGCCGAGAATATTGACACGGAGGAAAAGCGGACTGCCATAAAAAATCTGGGCGTGCCTTTCGTTCAGGGCTATTTGTTTGGGCAGCCCATAAGGGAGTCAGCTCGGGTCGACGAGCTGACTCCTTTGCCTATGGCCTTAGCGGAAGCGTGTTTTTCGCAGAAGGCGTAGAAGTCGCTATCGCGCGGAATGCGGCACCTGCGAAAATCCTGCTGCGCCAGTACGACCACGTTGTCATAGGCGCTCATGTTGGGAGTGATCTCGATGAGTTGGTGGATTTATTCGCGGGTTCACGCGACGTGTAGTTCGCCGGTTCCACCGGACTGTTACGTGCGCTTGCCCGCATGCTACCAAGGCCTGAACCGACGCCGCAACTTTCCATCCCGGCGCTGCAGCGCGCCATGGCTTGTCGTCGGTAGCTTGAATCCGCAGTCGCGAGCATAGCTCGATATCGCCTGCGCCCGTGGTCATGCCAGGCGTTCCCCTCGTGGAGTCTGTATGGCAGGCCGTGTCTTTCCGATGATTGTCAAGGCTGGGGGATTTGGCGACAAGCATGTGCTGCGAGCACGCCTTGATGTCTCGAGCCTTCCATGAGAGTCCTAACGTGGATATTTTCCCAATAGCCATCACGATGGGCGATGCCGCCGGTATTGGCCTGGAAATCATCGCGGAAATTTTTGCCGATGAGGATTTCATCGCAGCGCATCCTTCGTTCGTCATAGGAGATGCGAGCGTATTGTCGCGAACTGTCTCGACGCTCGGCCTGTCGCTGGAAGTTCGCAAAATAAACATGTTGGCCGATGCCCGTATGCGGCCCGACGTACTTGACGTGCTTGAGCCCCCCGATGCGATGCTCTTGCCTGACTTTCGGACTGCGCTTCAAACCGCTCATCAATTTGTTGGCTTCCGGGCCAATCTCCCTTGTTCGAAAGGAGTTTGACGTGTCTTCCCATTTCATCCTGATGCTGACGGAAAACGACGCGACGGTGCCTGACGCGCTGGAGGTCTATGACGGTCTGCGCGATAGTTCCGTTTTCTATGTCGGCTTCAAGGATATTGGTTTGCCCGTGCGCTCGCTCAAGAAATTGGCCCAACGCATTCGCGCAGATGGCCGAAAGGCCATGCTCGAAGTAGTAGCGACGAATCGTGAGGGCGAGCTCGATTCGATTAGAGCGGCGCTTGATATGAATGTCGACTACTTACTTGGTGGCTGTAACTTGGAGGAGGCATTGGCGATGCTGCAAGGTTCTCCTATCCAGTATTTTCCTTTTGTTGGCCGTACAGTGGGGCACCCGACAGTGCTTGAAGGAACAATGGACGAGATCGTCGAGGACGCACGTCGCATTGCGTCCATGCCTGGTGTGCACGGGCTCGATCTGCTTGCTTACCGGTTTGCTGGCGCGGGTGAACCGGCGGAGCTGCTGCGGCGAGTACGGAAGGCGGCACGGATTCCGGTTATCGCTGCCGGTAGTATCGACGGCGAAGAGCGCGTTAGGGCCGTGATTGAGGCCAAGGCCTGGGGTTTTACGGTGGGTAGCGCTTTGTTCAGAGGCATGTTCGGCAAGGACTCGCTTCAGGCACAAATCAATGCCATTTTCCAGATAGACGGGGTCATGGCATAACGCGGCACTCCCGCTGCGCTTCGATAAGAGCGCCTTGGATGTCTCGGTACAGATCTGTCATCCAAGACATCGGAGCGTCGTGCCCACTGTCTGAGGTGTTTTCGTGTTCAGTCTGTATGAAAGCCGTTGCGCCCGTCTGGGTGTCGATGCGGGACGTCGCTAGCGCTACTGCTTCGCCTAGGAAATTAAGCCGCTTTTCCGATAATCGAGAGGGCGCGACGGAAGAGAGGCACATCTGAGCGCCACATGAAATTCAGCCTAGACCCGCGGGGAATTTTCATGAAATCAAATGGGAACGGCTGACACTGAAGAACATACACGTTGATATTGTTCACTATTTAAACTACGAATTGCCTCTAACATCTAGTCGGTAATAGTTACGTTGACAGTCATTCTGCCGGTGTGAATGTAACTCAATTTTTAACCCAAACCATACCCGTAGCATTGATTGGGCGGGCATCATATCGAGCCGCATCCAAACGATTGGGGAACGATCGTCGTGCGAATTGGAATGGGCATGACTGAAATTTATAAAAACAGTATCCCGCACCTGGAATTCCATTAGAGGGTCACATCGTCGCTGCGCCATAACTAATTTGTCGATGGCGAGGAATGTGGCGTGTACGATTTTGGTGGACAGAGGAAGGCAAGGGCTTTCATTAATACTGTGTTATTAGGCGGATGTGATGAAGAAATTATGAGCGATTTCGATGTGGTGTTTTTGCTCCTGAGTACACGGTCTCAGGGGAAATATGACGCATATTTAAACCTGCACGATTTCGTTTTCAACGCGGGCTATCACACGTCGATAGCCACAAGTGCTGAAGAAATTTATAGGCCAAGCAAACGTTGGCGTGTGGTAGTAATTGACGGCAGCACAGATGATCCGGATTTTGATGTATTTGCCATCACGGCAGCAGTCAGTAGTCTCCCTAATGAACAGGCCGTTGTTTTCGTTTCGGATTTCCCCGCAGATGACAAGCGTTGTCGAGAAGTGGGCGTGGATGTTTGTGTTTATCTCTTCGGAGGCGGTGACGCACTTTGCAATGCAATACGTATGCTGGAGCTTAAGCGCAGATGGTAGTTGCTCGAAATCTGGAGTGAGCCGCTCTTCCTTCGCCACTGGAATTTTTTCCGACCCTCCGGCGGAGTGCGCGCCACAACGGCGTGTCGAGGGGGTACTGGCGACGGATCCGTGATCGCCCTGCCTGATGCAGTGGTTATCGACCGTTGACACATTGTGTGCAAGAAACTGGCTCTGCCGGCGGGTGCGTCAGGCGCGTTGCTGCGGCCACAAACGAGTCAGCGCCTCAAGCGTGAGTCAGCACCAGGTGGCCGACCGGTTCCGGCGTTTTCCGCACGCGGATTTCTATGTCATAACCCAGCCGATTCAGGCAGTCCATGAGTTTGCGCTCGGAAAAGTTCGAGAATTCGCCACGCAGCAGACTCGACACCTTGGGCTGGGTAAGGCCCATACGTTGTGCGGCTTCGGCCTGGGTGAGTCCTCGTTCACGAATGGCCTTGGCAATCTCGACGGTCAGCCCTGATTTGATCTGCAGCTTTTCGGCGTCGGGCAGGCCCAGGTCGGCAAACACATTACCTGTGCTGGCTTCGACTTCTATACCCGCAACGATGCGTTTATTCATTTCTCAACTCCTGCGCAACGATTGCAGCCGCCTTCAGACGCTGATGGATGATGTCCATGTCCCGCTTAGGGGTTTCAATCCCCTGCTTACTTTTCTTCTGGAAGACATGCAGCACAAAGACGGCTTCAGCGAAGCGCACGGTGTAGACGGTTCGGTAAGTGCCGCCGGTGTCGTCTTCAACAATTTCCAGTACGCCGGCACTGCCAAAGCCCTTTAGCACTTTCGCCGCTTCGTGCTGTTCGCCACGCTGGGCGAAATCAAGTGCATGACCGAAAAACTTTCGTACAGCGACGGGAAGGGCCAGCAGGTCTTTCTTGCTGCTGCCAAGCCAGAAGAGCGGCTTTGTGGTGGAAGGCTTCATGTAAATATACCATTTCTGGGATGATGAGGCTACGGATTGCAACCCAAGGCAGTTCTACGCCTGCTTGAGCCAAAGGACGTTTTCCGCAAGCTTGGGCATCTTGCCGGCTTCCAGCTCATCCAGAAAATCCGTCCACTGCTGCACCATCATCTTGCTCTGAGCCAGGAATGTGGCGCGGTCGTAGCTGGCGCCCAGCTCTTCCTTCGATACGTGCGCCAGGTGGCGAGTCACCTTGCTTTTGTAGCCGGCAGACCAGACGCGATCTTTACTTGCACTTTCGAGCCAGGCGCGCGCCATCAGCTCGAAAGTATTCATCTTGGCGATCTTGGCTTGCTCTTGCTGTTCTCACCGAGCGTCCTGTGGGTGGATGCTTTGAGCGCGTAGCGCGTTTGCCTCTTTGGTGAGTGCGCGCGCCATCGCGAGGGTGACGGTGGGATAGGCACCCAGGCCGATCTTGATCTGCTTCTCACCGGACTTGTAGCGGTAGAGCCAACTTTTACTGGATGCGCGCACGCGCAGGTAGAGGCCATCGCCGTCATTCAGCAACTGCTCTTTGGCGTCGGACGAGAGGGTGCGGATCTTCAGGTCAGTCGGGAATCCCATAGGTGTACCCCTGCAAAAAGAAAACTGGGTACGACCAGTCTAGGTACACCTTGGGGGGGCACGCAACGTCGGGATTTACTGAAACTTGATGGAACCTCATGGGCTAAGTTTCTATTCTAGCCACATGATTTTCTTGAGAGTTTGGTGCAACTTGAACCTGTATGGGACAAGTCGTTGGTGCCCGGGGCCGGAATCGAATTGCTTGAATCCATGCGGGTTTTGGCACCATTTGCGTAATGCTTGCGAACGACGTGCGGCCGATGAGCGTCCAGTATAGCCTCACTTCGGCCAAGCCCCCACTACAGCATCATGCCGCGCGGCGCACTGCGCATACTGCGTCGTCAGTCCAATATATGCAAGCCCGAGATCATCCCACGACTCGGAATCGAACCCGGGCACCCGCGGACACGGCGCGGCCAGATCAGCGGGCAGCGTTGGCGGCTTGGACGGCAGCCTGCAGGTTGTGCAGCCGGTCAGGATCAATGCGGCAATCAGCAGGCAGAGGAACCTTGATAACCCGATCCCGGTATTGTGTGACGATCTTGGGGGAAGCATTTTCCAACTCCGTGAGCTTGGCTTGCAGGGTTGCGGCCTGCGCATTGATGCGAGCCACGTCCTGGGCATATTGGGCCGCTGCGGCGATCTTGGCGGCGGTCTGAGTGTCGGTGACGCCCTCGTGGTATCGGTAGCGTCCGTAGCCCCATAGGGCGGCCAGGGCGAGTAGCAGCGCGGCCGTGGCTATGGTGTATTTATTGAGCAGAGCCATGTCTCGGCCTCCCTGCGGTTGACGAGCCCGGCGCGCACCTGGCCGCCGGCATTCACCCAGCGTCGATACTCGGCGCAGGCCCCGGCATGGTCTCCTGCGTTCAGTTTGCGCAGCAGCGTAGAGCGTGCAAGGTTGCCCGCGCCCGCGTTGTACGCAAAGTCGATGAGCGCCGCGCGCTCGGTCGTGCTGATGGGCACCTTCACAAGGCGATCCACGGCCGCTTCCGCGGCGGCGATATCGCGGTTCCTGAGGGTTGCGCACTCGCCCGGCGTGTAGGTCTTGCCCTCGATCACATCAGGCCCTGTGTGTCCCTCGCAGACCGTGAGCACCCCGCCCACATCCCGGTAGGGCGTGTAGCGCGTGCCCTCGGAATGTCCAATCAGCGCCGCCGCAATGAGAACGGCAGGCGCTCCTGTAGCGATCAGGCGCAGGAGAGTCGCCTTCAGACTGGCCGGGATCATTGCTTTTCCCGCAGCGCCGCGATGCGCGCCTGATTCAGTACGGACTCGCGCCGGTCGCGTCGGATCTGGAAATACACGTTCACGGCCAAGCCGATCACCGCCACGGCCACGCCGACAACGGTCAGCCAGTCGATATTCGCCGCCCAGCCGACAGCTGATGCGCCCGCCCCGCCATAAGTCGTGCGGCTCGCTATCGTGGTTACCGTGGCATCCAGTATTGCCGCGTCCAGTTTCATTGCGGGTTCCTTAATAAAAAACCGCCTCGAGGGCGGCTGTCAGGTTCGGTCGGGTAACGTCACGCCGGCGGCGCGAGCAGCTCGGTCTTGCGCGCTTCGTTGATGATGCCCGCAGTCACCAGCGCATCAAGGTACTGGGTCACCCTGGGGTCAGTCACATCGATGTACTGCGCCGCAATCAGCATGTCCAAGCCACGCTGAATCGCCATCGGGCCGCTTTTGACTGCCGCGTACTCGGCGTCCGTAAAGCGGTTGAAATAGTCCAGCGTGGACATGACCGTGGACGGCTGAGGCGCCGGTGTGGGCGCTGGCGCGGGCGGCTCGACCAGATGAAAGCCGCCATCGATGGCCACGGCTTTCCCGTCCATCATCGCGGCCAGTGCTTGGCGATACTGGTCTTCGCTGATTTCGATGCCACCCTCGAGGGGATCGGTGCTGATGGCACCAGCGGATGCGTAATAGGTCATAAGATCCTCATGTAGTAAGTTGCGCCGATATAGCGAGGCCGAGATTCTGAGCCGCCCGAGCTGGTGATGGTGATGTCATGAGTGTGAGTGCCGGCTGCGCCCGTCGTAAACGTGTGCGTGTGCGCGCCCGCATTGCCTGTATAACTAACGTCCGTGCTGCCAAGAATGAGCGAGCCGCCCCCCGCTTGGCCGATGTTGGTGTTGGGGATTGTATGGCTGTGATTGCCCGCAGAATCCGTCGTTCCTGTGTGCGCGTGGTTTCCTGCCGAAACGGCGCCGCCAGTGTGGGAGTGAGATAGGTTCGCGCTGTTCTCCCCGACCCCCGATGTTCCTGGACGCAGAAAATACCGTTCAGTGTTCAGTAAATGCACCGTTCTGCCGTTCAATGGACTGCCGGTAAGTGAAACAACCGCCGTTGCCGTAATGGTCGGGTCGCTGCCACTGACGCTCTCGCTGGTCAATACGCCGGCGTTGTAGCTGTCGCTGGCGGTGAGCTTGATGAATCGAAATAGACTGCTAGTCGTGGGAGGTTCCGTGACGCCAGTAAGATAGGTCATCAGCGGGAAAACTTCGCCAACAGCTTTGCCGAGCCACTGCGCATTGGGGTCAGTCAATGAGCCGCTTCCCGATATCGTGAGATTTCCACTCATCGAAATGTCGCCAGTGACGGTACCACCCGGCGCCACTATCCGATCAAATTCGGCACTCTGCGAATACATGCCGAGTATGCGAAAGTTCGTGCCGTCGAAATAAACCTCCACCGTGGCGTCAGCGAGGATGTCTCCCGCTGCCAACGCAGATCCATCCGCGTGCACCAAGGTTTCGGCCGGCAATCCATCGATGGAGAGCGTGGGCGTCGTCGTGGTATTGGCTGCTGCAGCTGTGAAGGTAAATTTCGCGCCGGTAGCGTAACTGGTGATAGGGGGCCCGACGGTCGCGGTAATCGCATCAGCGCTTCCGGCAACGTTCGCCAGTGTCGTGAATGCGCCGTCCTGCACCTGGCCGGCGGCCGCATAGTCGTCACGCGCTTGCGCGTTGGCAACTTGCGTGTGCCGGTAGTTTCCCATGGGCAAGTTGGCCGAGGGTACCGTCTGGCCGTCTGCTGCGATAGAATCGGTAATGGCAGCCGCCAAATCAGAAAGCGTCGGGTTGGCCCATCCTGAGGATGAAATGACCGTATTGGTCACCACTGGATTGCCAGCAGGCAAAGAATATTGTCCGGAGCCGTTGCGAGGCATTTTTCAGTCTCCTACAATGAAAACGGCCACACATGGCAGCCGTTGGAGAGATTCAATGGATATTCAACGAATGATTGCAGTGGCCATCGTGGCATCTATTCCTACCGTTCGGTCACTGTTGCGGGAGGCCCGCGAACGCAGGAAGGCCCAGGGCAGAAACAGCGGGAGCGAAGCGATTGACAGCGGCGCCCAACGCCTGCGCACTGGCGGGACGGTTCATAAGAAGCGCCTGGGCTAGTTTCTGTCCATAGGGGGTATAAGCCATGGCGGGGGCTGCTGCCAAATAGGTCGCTGGGTTCAGCAACATTTCGGGGTGTCCCGCTATGGCGCCGATCACGCCAGCCGTCCCTAGGCGCCCCGCCGTCCCTGAATCGGGATATCCACGCCCCAACACTTCCATGCCAGTCTGCGACCAATTCTGCATCGGAGCCGTTCCGGCTGCTGTAGCACCTTTTCCCACCGATCTGTCGCCAGCACGCACGGCGTTCTGCAGTTGAGCCGGCGTAAATACCCCTCCATTATTCATGGCGCCCTGAGATCCGGCGGCTGTGCGCAAGCGCGTGAAATTGGACCAAGCCGCATTCGCATTCGAGAGGTTTTCGACGGCTTCCGGTGGGTTGTAGCGTGGCAGCGATTGGTCGATTGCATTCTTGACTTCCCCAATCGCTGCGCCGAGCTGGCGATTATCGAACGAGGGATCGCCTTGGTACCCACGTGCGAGCCTGCCGAGCTCGGACTGAACGCCCTGTAGTTGCGGGCCGTCCATGGTGTCCTGAGGACTGAGTTTGCCGAATATCTGCGTTTTCACTGTGTTCAAGAAGGTTTGCTTCTGGGGTGCTCCCAGTCCTTCCGCCATTTGTCCCAATTGGAGAATGTCGGTCTTAAATTGCGGATCATTCGCCCGAAACGTCATATTTGAGAGTGCCGAATTGTAGGCATCCCCAATGGTCTGGCGCACGGCATTGACGCCATCCTGACCCACCGGCCCGCTGTAGGTGCGTCCCAGCGGGGCGAGGACTTGATCATAGGTTGCCCGGTTAAAACCCTGCACAGAGCGATTCTGAGCCCCTTTAATCATGTCGCCGATGAGAGGCAAACTCGTAGCCTTGCTTTCCATGGTGGCAAGTCTCCCTCCTAGAATCTGGCCTGGAGTAAGGGGAACGCCAGCTTGCGCGAGTGCGCGCTGAGCTGGCCCTCCTGCGCCCTGAATTACATCTCCCAGCATGCCGGCAAGAGGAGCCGCAATGCCGCCAATTGCGGCGCCCGTACCGATCTGGCCCAACTTCTGGTCAGTGAAATTTTGTCCAGGTTGCAATGGATCTACGGGAGAAAATGCCGCCGACCCCATTCCCAAAGCCGCACCCGTTCCCGCTCGACCCAGAAAGGAGGCAGCCCCCATTTCGGGAGCCGCCAACGCAAGGGGGGCAGTCGAGGCAACTTGGCCTGTAACGTTTCCGATTGCGGCGGCAGTAGGGTTTGCGCTTTGATAGGGCGAGTACCAAGAATTCAAATTCTTGAGTCCGGTGTTGGTAGTGTCCATGACAAGTTGCCCGGCCTCGGGACTTATTGTCTTGCCAAAGAGGTCCCCGGCGGTTTGCCCGAGCCCAAGAATTCCCTCACCCACGCCGTGCCCTAGACCAGCAGCCAAGGAAGCAAGCCAACCGGGTTGTGCGCCCGCAGAAGGCGCCGCACCCACTGGAGCCGCAGCCTGAGCCGGCGCCCCCAGATACGCATCGAAAGAGGGCGCGCCCGTGGCTGCGGGCGCCGTATTCAGGTAGTCGTCGAATCCGCTCATTTCAGCAGTCCGTGGTTGTAGGCCCACTCGAAGCTCGACCGCAGCGCGGGATTGGCCTTGAGGGCTGCCTGAACGGCTGTGCGCTGCGCCGTACCCGACATCCTCAAGATGGGCATCATCGACGGCTTGATGTTCTGGTCAAAGCCGTTGGCCAATGCGGTGTAGTTGGTCGAGTTGCCTGCGTTGTAGGCGTTCGTGAGCACTTGGCGCCGCAGAAGACCGGCGGTTAGCTGATTGATCTGGGTCTGGATCCCCTCGATCATCGCGTGCTGGGGCTTGCCGTAGTCCGGGATCGACTCGGCGATGTTGGCCCGGCCCGCGTCTGTGCCCCCACTTCCCAGGCTCTTGCCGAGCAATGCAATGACGTTCGCGCGTTGTTTGTCGTACTCGGCTGCGCTGGTGCTCAGGCCCGTATTGCCAGCGTAGGCCCCGATAGGCCCCACCATGAGCGGCCCTTTCTGCTTGGCCAACTGCATCATGGTATTGAGCGCGTCGATGGCTTGTTGCTGCTGTGGGCCATCTTCCAGCATGCCTTCATAGTCTTTCTGCATCGACTCGGGTGCGGCGCTCTGCGCGGCATTGGCGGCTGGCGTCGCGCCCAGTGGCGGTGCGGCCATGGGGGTAGAAGCTGTGGGCGCTGTCGGCGCCGCAAACACACCGTTCGCGCCATTTTCATGCAGCATGATGCCCGTGGCGATCGCCTGACGAACCGCCGGACTCGAAAGATCTATTTTCTGGGCCGGTGAGAGCCCCAGGCGCTGGCTCACGTCCTGAATATAGGCCTGGGTATTGTTCTCGTTCGGAGGCGCCCATTTTTTGATGATGCCCGAGAGCGTGTCGACACCCTGCTTGCCGTAAGACTGTAGATTCCCATCCAAAGCTGCGAGGCCGGCTTCCATCGTCGGGTACTGTGCTAATTTGCCGCCCGGCATCAGCGCGCCGGGGTTGTTGTTGCGTAGCGGCGCGGGGAGTGTAGGATTTCCCGGTGCGGTCGGGGCGCCAAGCGCTCCATACACCTGCGAGCCGAGTACGCGCACCATCCCGGGATGCCCCTGGCCGTCCGCATTCGGCGAATACACCTCCGTCGGGGAGCCCAACGTTTTGCCGGTCTGGTGGGCCTGTTCCGCGCCAGCCACGGCGGCAGCGCCACCTTGCACGGGCTGGTAGCTCCATTGCCCGGTTTGTGGATCCCGAACGCTCTGGTATCCAGCGGGCGCCGCGGCGGGAAGCATGGTGATTTCGCCGGTCGCGGGGTTGTACATGCCGCCATTGGCACGGATCGACGTGGGCGCAATGTAATTCTGTTTGGCCACCTGCTGCTGCATAATCTGGCGTCCGAGCGCCGAATTAGGATCGATGCCCGCAGCGCGCATGTTGCGTGCGATTTCGGTCGGCTGGTAGTAGGGCGCGACGAACTCTTTGCTGTATTCCTCTGGGCCCAGCGTCAAATACTGCATGGCGGCTTGATTCACAGGCATGCCGCCCGGGTTCATTGCGCCACCGGGAGCCAGAAACGGCCGCGGCGTCATCCCAGCGGCCGCGCCAGCGGATTGACCTGCGGAGCCACCGGATACGCCTGCGCCCCCAGCAGTCCCGCTTGCGGGTTGACCTGCTGGGGGTTGCTGAAGAGGGGAGGATGAGCCCCCCATGCTGGCGCCGTAGGGGTTGGCGCCCGTGAGGTACTGCCACTGCGCCGCGCCCAGATTGTTCATGCCCTGCGCCACATTGTTCATGGCCGAGCCGGCAAGCGCGCCCTGGCCCAATTGCGCGAGCCCGGCACCCAGCGAATAGCGCGGTGCCACTTGATAATTCTGCGAGCCGCCAGAGCCCACCGTCGCCGGCAACTGCTGTCCCTGCATGGCGTTGCGCATGAGGGCCTGGGCGAGCATTTGCTGCTGGCTCAGGCCGTAGGCGGTTCCTGCATATTGCGGAAGCACGCCAGCTTGAAATAAGCCTGCCATCATGTTCTCCTATAAGAATGCGAGCATGCCGGCCGCGCCCAAGCCCATAAGCCCATTCATCATGGAATTCTGGGATTGAACATTCGCGTTGTAGTTGGCCAACTGCGATTGGTAAGCGTTGTTGGTGTAGCCCGCGATGTCAGCAGGCGATGACGAGGAACTGCCGGTGCCCGAGTATCCTGGCACGAGACTGCTCAGATAACCTAGATCTGAATAGGGCACTTGGCCGAGCCCCGACATCTGGCCCGCGAGCCCAGCC
This sequence comes from Candidimonas nitroreducens, assembly GCF_002209565.1. Taxonomy (GTDB): domain Bacteria; phylum Pseudomonadota; class Gammaproteobacteria; order Burkholderiales; family Burkholderiaceae_B; genus Candidimonas; species Candidimonas nitroreducens. The sequence continues at coordinate 412,995 of NZ_NJIH01000004.1, read as the reverse complement.
AAGCCCGCGGCCGAGCTGTTGCCCGCATTGATGCCAAGCGCGCTACCGCTGTTGATCTGGCCGGCGCCCGTGTACAAGCCGCCTTGACCCGCAAGATTCGAGGCCTGCTGCCCCAGCAGACCCGCTTGGGTATTGATGCCGGCAATCTGGTTTTGCAGGTTCTGCGTACCCATCTGGGAACCGGTCAGAACCGCATTGTTCAGCGCTTCCTGTTGCTGCTGGCCCTGCTGGAGGCCCAGGTTCTGCGTGGCATTCGTGTAGGCTTGAGAGCCGGCCTGTATGCCCTGATTCGCAAGCTGTGCGGAGAGGGATTGTGTCTGCTGGTTGAACTGCGGCTGCAGGTATCCCATGGAGGCCTTGTAGGCGGCATCCTGGCCTTGCTGCTGGGCATTTTGCGCGGCCTCTGGACTCAGTGTCGAGCCTAAGCCAGCGAGACTGGAATTGAGACCCGAGTATTGTGAACCGAGTCCGAGCAGGCCCCCCTGGAGGTTCTGGGCGTTGTTGAATAGGGTCTGCGCGTTCTGGCTGTTCTGGCCGTAGGTGCCCGTCAAGCCGTTGAGCAGCCCCATCGCTTGATTGTTGATCGCGCCGCTGTTGCCGGCCTGTCCCAACAACGAATTGATCTGCCCCGCGAGCTGCGAGTTCGGCAGATTGGAGGTGGTGTAGATCGGCGCGCCCGTGTTGGGATCGGTGCCCGTTTGTGTGGTGGTCTGCGACCCGAACGCGTTGGTATTGTTGTTCAGGTTCAACGCCTTGTTATAGGCGGCGCTCGCCTGATTGGTTTGCGTCGTCGCATCCGCGACCTGATAGGGATCGGGGTAGGAGGGAGCGCTTCCGCCCTTGCCGCCACCCTCGAGAGTGGACACGCCTCCGCGAGGGCTACGTCGGAAGGCGCGGGCCGGAAGATCCGGAATCCCGCAGCTCAGCAATAAGTTCCGCATGGTATTTACCTTGGAGATAGCGGCAGTCGCTTTTGCGCATGCCGTAGACAATCAAGTCCGTTCCATCGGTACAGGCCAGCGGGAGTTGTCCGCACTGCTTGAATCCGAGATGCTCATCGAAGCGCCGTGCCTCGATGTTGTCGGCCCTCACGAGGCCGACGATGATGTTTACTTTTTCCTGATTGAAGGCGTAGCCGAAACATGCGGCCAGCCCCGCAGCCGTCATCCAATGGCGCGAGCCGTTGGAGGCCACATGCATCTGAATGGAGGCGCCCCACTTGCTGTCGAAGATGATGCCTCCGATCAGTTCGCCGTCATCTTCGATGCCGATGGCCGCATATTCCTTGAATGGCCGGCAATCGAGCCTTTCGCGCACAAAGCGCTCAACACGTTCCGGCTCGTTCCAGAGGATGCGCTTCACAGAACCCCCGCATCACGAAGCAGGTATTCCGTGGCCGTCCAGTTGATGGAAGCATCCAGGCCCGAAATGCGCAGATGCGCGGCACCCCATGTGCCCATGGCATTGGCTTGCTGCCAATTCTTGGCGATGTCGAACTGACCACCCCAGAGCGCTTGATCCCAGAAGCCTTGATCCCACAGGCCCGCCGTGGATGGTGTGAACGATGGATTGCCGACCGGCGAGCCGGTATCGAAATCGACGTTCACGCCCAGAAGCGTGCCGAAATTGCCAGACCCCTGCAGAATGGGTCGGGCCATCAGAAATTGCTTGAGCTGGCCACTACCGAAGGTCTGGAACGCCTGCAACGCCTCCCCTTGGATCTGTTCGCCGTCGTCATCCAGGTTATTCGTCCAGGCTTGAATTACCTTTCCATTCGCGCCGAAATAGAGGCGGTCTTGCCAGCGTTCCCAACAGTTCGCCGGCCAGCCGGTGAAGTTGCACCAACCGCCCGTGATTGTGTTCATCACATATTGCTGCTGCTGGCCCAGCGCAATCGGCACGTTCAGAAAGAGTTGGTTTTGCAGCGGATGCAGCATCATCTGCCATCCGAAATTCGTGGCGTAGCTGGCGGTCGCCTGCGAGATCGCGCCCTGAATCTTGTACGTGAGCTGCGTTTCCGTGTTCACGCGAGAAGACCCAAGCAGTCTGGAAACGGGGCCCAGACCATCCTTACCGATATAGAGCAGATCGCCGCCGTACTTCATGAAGCAGCGCGCCCCCATGGGCGTGCCCACCTGATAGACGCCCACCAGCGACCATGTGGACGATTGCGAAGGGTCGGTGCCCCCATAGATGGCGATCTCGCCTTCGCTCGTGGCGAAGCAGAGATAATCCTGCATGCCATAGCCGCCGTCCACAGTCCAGACACCCATGGCCACCAGCCGGCCGCCGCGGCGGAAGATCTGATTCATGGGGAACGCGGTCGCAGCACCCCCGACGCTTACCACGGGCAGATAATAGGCGGTTAGCGAATCCTTCTGAGTGAACCACACGCTGCTGGCGTAGCTCTGAACTGCTGACAGCGAGATTGGATCCACGCCCGTAATCGAAATCGGCGATGAGCTTGCTGTGACACTTTGCCATGCCGAACCGTTGTAGATGTAGTAACCGTCCTGGCCGTTCACCGCAAGCAGAAACGGGCCTGCTGGGGTGGCGAAATTCAGGTGGCTCCAGATGGAGTTGGACAATCCCGACACGTCTGCCGCGCCGACAGCACCGCCCGCGGTCACATCGAAAATACTGCCGCCCGCGGCGGCGAAGAGCTTGGGCATTCCCGCAGCGGGGTTGTAGCCCATGATGGTGTTGACCTGGTTACCCAGGCCCGTGGCCCACGTGAGCGACCCATTGCGCAACGCCACCCCGCCCGGCTGCGGAAAAAAGTTGTTCAGGATGATCGCATCGCCCGGCGCCATGGCCGCCAGCGGATCGCGCGCGTTCCAACCACCCACGGGTGCGGGGATAATGGCTGTTCGCGCTGTCTGCTGAGCCCGAACTGCGGCGACCGGTCGGCGAATCATACCGGCCAACTCCCGGACGGCACGAGGATGCCGGGATAAATGTCGTACTTCACGTCCCCCATGTTGATCACGTCTTTCGAGCCGTCGCGTGCCTTCGCGGTTTCCAATATCGTTTCGTAGTCAACAAAATCCTGGGCGTAATCGAGGCCTTTGGCCTTCTTCCAGCGCCATTCACAGCCGAGCTTGAACACGTCCTCGCGCAGAAGCAGGATGTCCGTATCGGCCTTGAATCGGCCCTGACCAATACCACCAGAGGACTGGCACCAATTGGAAGTGGTGTACTGAAACCAGATGTTCTGCCCAGCTACAGGCACCGGGAAAAACAGGATGTTGTCGCCCTGGATGATGAATTGATTCCAGGGGCCCTGCATCACCATGGCCTGCAGCTGTTGGTAGCGCTGCGCCGCCAGCGGCCCGAAGACCGGCCGGCGCAGATCGCGGTTCCACATCGTGTCGTTGATGATGTTTTTCAGGTTGGGACAGATCGTGGAAAGCTGCCCCTGCACCTGATCGGCAACGGTGAGGAAATGCGCCTCGAGCGTGAGCGCCTGCCAGTCATATTGGTTGGACAGCCATTCGCCCTCTTTGGTCGAGAGTGCCACCATCTGCAAAACGAGTGGATCAGTGGATTGCGCGGCCGCATTGGGCGCAGGCAGCCCCACGCGCTGGCAGACATCTTGGATGATGGACAGGCAGTTGCTCATGCTCGCCTCGCCTTACGCTGCCAGCGCCTCATTCTTGGCCGGTCGGCCGCGCTTGGGTGGCTCCAGCGCGCGCTCGGCCTGCAGTTCGGTGACGATCTCCGAGAGCGCAGAGACTTTTTCCGTCAACTCGCCAACCTTATCCTTGAGCTGGGCATTCTCCAGTGTGAGGGCTTCGACCTTCATGGCATCGCCGCGGCCTTCGCCGAGCGTGATCGCCTCTTGCGCGCGCAGCTTCAGGGCGCGGCCCATCATGTGCAGACGCCCCATGCCTTCTTCGTTAATCGACGCAAGCTGTTCCAGGGTGCGTATGCCTGCGGACAGACAGTTTTCGATCTCGGCCGGCGTGAAGAGCGTGGTGCACATGCGTAATGCGGTACCATCCTCGGGCAGTTCCTTTCCCTGCTTGTACATGTCGTACATGCGCTGAAAGTGCTCGACCCATTCCGCGTCGTACTGGCCGACCTGGGCGCGGTCGCGGATATTGGCGAGCCAGAGTGTGGCGCGGTTTTCAACCACGTCGCGGCCGCCCACCGGCGTGATGACCACCCAGTCCACGTCTTTGTAGATCTTGCGGCCCGCCTCGATGGAGGCAGCCCGGTCTTCTTCGGGGCGCGACTCAAAGCGTACATGCGGGCGCGTGGCCTGCTGGATGCCTATGTTTGCCATGTCATTCTCCAGGGAACGGGTTATTGGTTCTTGTCCAGCAGGTGCTGGGTGGCGCGCTGCGCGACTTCTTCGGGCGTACCGCTGCCGCCATGCAGGGCGTGCATGATCGAGCGCGGCAACTTCAGCAGGAAGTGCTCGAGCTCAACAAAGCGTTTTTCCACCCGTTCTTCGAAGGTCAGCGATTCATCGTCGGAATTTCCGTCGCTGGGCGATGCGCCAGCGGTAGAGGGTGCAGCTTCGGCAGAGGCCGTCGGTGCGCCGGTGGAGGGTGCGGCCGCATTCGAGGCAGCGCCGTTTGGGTCGTCGGCCTGCGTGGCAGAGGCATCAATCGCTGGCGTTGCAGTATCTGCCCCCTGGACTGCGGCGGTCTGTTGGGCGGCGTCTTGGGTTTCGTCGGTCATTCTGGTAACTCCAAAAAAAGCGCCGCAAACCCAAAGGAATGCGGCGCGAAAGGCCCCTGGAGGTGACAGGGAAAATTAAGTAATGCGGCCCTGGGCGGTCGGACGGTCTGCGTACAACACGTTGTAGTACGTGGTACCGTCGTTGTAGGTGCCCGTGAGCGTGATGGCGCCGCTGGCCGTGGCGTTTTTCGCCGTGGTCAGATCCGAAGCCGTGAGCGACAGAGTGCGACCGTCCGAGCTGATCGCGCCGATGTAGCTGGAAGCCGCGATGCCGGTGCCAGATACCGGGCAGCCCACGAAGAGGCCGTCGGCATCAGATACGATCACCAAATTGGAGCCTGCGCGAGTGGTCGCGTTCGCCTTGGTGACGGTGGTGGTGGCAGGAGCTAGGACGCTGGCGCCTTCGATTTCCTTGCCGGCCGAACTCGCGCCCAGCTGGCCGGCGGCGGTGATGCCGACAGCCGAACCTGCGGTGACAGAGGCCGTGCAGTTGGCCAGGATCTGGCCGGAAATCTTGAACCAGCCGAACTGGCCGCTTGCCATCGGGTAGATGGCAAAACCCACTGCGGCGGCTTGGTTGGCCGTATCGGGCAGCGCAATGGCCTTGAACCCCACGCCGCCATTCCATGTGACGGCCGCGCCTTGAGTCAGCGTGGCATTCGCCTGCAGGTAGATATACTCGCCGCCGCCCCAATAGGGGTCATTGGCCGAGACAATCGCACCTAACGGCTGGCGCTGCGTGCTGTCGGGCGCGAAGAAATTGCCGATGGGCTGGGAGCCGATCAGCGGGAATTGAGTTGCTGCGGTAGTCATGGTTTCCTCCGATTACGCGTGCATGGCGCCTTGGAGGAACCGGGCCGAGCAAACCAGGTTCCCTTGCCACAGGATGGGGATGACCACGGCATCCTGATTTACCGACCGTAGCTCGTCTTCCATGGTCATGTTGGCATCACGGTGCGCCACCAGTTCCAGGTAGTCGGTGTTCAGGAAGTACGCGTGGCCCGCGGGAATGCCGCCCGACGAATCGAAGAACACATCCGCGTTCTTGTACTTCATCGAGATCATGCCGCCTTGGCCGTTGTCCTCGGGCGCATAGCGCTTGAGGCTGGTCTGCGACATTTCGTACATGCCGAAGTAATCGTCGGACATGACGATCATGTCAGGCATGTCGGTGCCGCGGGTCAGCTTCACCCAAGTTGGCTGCATCAGTGATTCGATGGTCGTGGCGCTCGGGGTGATTGCGCCGCCGCCCTGAATCGGCGCTGCGGCCGACTGCACCAGGTTCTGCCAGAAGGCCCAGGTGGCCGCATTGATGCCGCCCACGGTGCCCTGGCCCGAATCGGCCACAATCGCCTGCAGGCCGTTGATCTGGTTCGCCGCGGTGCCGTCCGAGTAGATATCGACCGACATGCCGTTGGCGAGCGAGCGCTGAGCGTTCGTGATCTTGGCCTTGGTGAAGTTGATGATGCGCTGCGCACCTGCGTTGGTGCGCAGTTCCAGCCCCGAGGCGGCGACGTTGACCGCGATCTGGCGCCACGGGTACTCGGCCGCAGTCAGCACATCGACCGCGTTGATGTTGAGCACGTCGTAGCCGCTGTAGCGCTGGTACGTCGAGTTGGCTTGATAGTCCAGGGGCTCGACGATGGACAGGCCGCCATCTTCGATGCGTACGCGCCCCTTTTCCGTCAGCCGGCGGAAAAGCGCATTGTGCTTGGAGGTGTTGTCGGCCACCGTCTTGCGGTGGTTCCTGTAAGTGGTCGATACCAGTTCGGTGAAAGCGGTGAACAGGCTCGACTGACCCGGAGATGCCATGGTTGGCTCCTATATCAGTTGATGAGGCCCAGCTCGCGCGCCGTGGCCTCGATGTCCTCTTCCATGGTTCGGTGTGCCGGTGCGGCAGGAATGCTTGCGCGGCCGTTGGGTCGCACATTGTTCGCTGCTGCTTTCTTGGCGCTCTGAACCTTCTTGCGCCGCTCTTCGTCCGCTTTCTGCTGCTGTTGAGCCAGCCAAATGGGGTACGTCTGAGGGTTTGCACGCATTGCCATTTCATAGGCGCTTTCAAGGTCTTTGGCGCGACCACCCTGCAAAAGCAGGGCCATATCAGGCTGTAGAACCGAGAAATGCTCGTGATCAGGGTCTGCGGCGAACGCGGCAATTTCATCGTCGATAGCCGAGTTCTCGGCTTGCGAGGCTTGTTGCTGCGCTTGAAACTGTTGCTGCTGCATTTGCTGGATCTGCGTTTGCAGTTGCTGCACGCGCGGATCCGGGGGATTCTGTTGCTGCCAGGCCTGTTGGCCAGCCATGTTCTGGAGGCCCTGGGCGAGCGTCGGCAGGTCAATACCGTAATCGCCCGCAATTTTCAGGAGCATTCCGACCTTCTGCGGCATCGGCGAGTAGCGCAACAGGTGGTCAGCCTTGAAAAGCTCCTGCGCGGCGCGCTGCGGCGTCACGCCAAAGCCCTGGATGGTCGCCAGGTAGGGCTGCACCGTGCGATCCCATTCCTTCGATGATTCGGCGCCGGCCTTGTACTGCTCGATGCCCTTGTGAAAGTCGTTTTCCCGGCGCTCGATCTCCGCGCGCACGCCCGGCGAGAGCTTTTCGAACTCAGCCAGGGCGGCTTTCTTCCAAGGCGGCCGGAAGGCGGATTCTGGCGGGGCTGCGTCTTCCTCTCCATTCTCCGCACTGGCTTCTGCGCCCTCGTCAGGCGGCTCGGCGACCGTATTCTCGGCATTCGTATCCGCTTCGCTGGCATCATCGGTTTGCGCCGGCGTTTCCGCCGCAGCAGCCGCCGGCGGTTCAGCGGGCGTCGGGGGCTCTTCGCCGAAATCACCGCCAAAGGCGCCCTTGGCGCGCAGTTCTCGGTAGGTTTCGGCCAGCGTTTCGTCGATGTCGGGAATATCACTCATTTCATGGGCTCCAGGGCGTTAAAAACCGCCTCTGCGGGCGGTGTGTTGGGATAAATCGAGGCGAGGGCGCACCTCACGACGCGAGACCCTCCAGCGCGCGCTGTTTCGCTGGGCTCATATTGCGGTAGGTGTCCACGATGGCCGACTCCACGGCCGCCCCGTAGGCTTTGTCAGCTTCCGCGGCGCGCCGGTGCGCTTCCTGCTTCTCCGCGGCCATACCTTCCCAGGGACGGCAATGGTTGCGGCGCAGATCCTCGGTGCGCTGGCGCCGTCCTTCCACCCAATGGCCGTCGATGGGGGACTGGTAGCCGGGCAGATCAGCCTGCACGGTCGGCGCTTCGATGATTCGATGCATGGCCCCATGGCATTGCGGCAGATTGGCGTCACGCTCCGCGATGCGCCGGAAAATGGTGTCGTATTTGCCGCATGCGTGGCAGCGGACTGTGTACATGGGCATTATGCGTTCTCCGATTCGGCGCTGGCCGCGTTCGCAGCGGCGATCTGGGTGCCGGCCAGTTGGGCGCCAGCGGCCACCTCAGCCACTTCGACCTTGGCACGGTTGTTCAGCACCGCAATGAGCAGCTGGAATTGCTGTTGCATGGCCTGGGTCTGCTGCTGAACAGCGGCTTGCATTTCGGCCTTAAACCGCTCCAGTGCCATTTCGTTGGCGGCGCGCATGCGTTCCAGGGCGGCATCCTGCTCCATCTGCAATTGATTGCGTTGGGCTTCGAGGCTGGTCTCCTGCGCGGCCTGCGCGGCCTGGGCCTGCTGTTCGGCCTGCGCGGTCTGCGCATCGAGCGCGGCCTTGTGCTCAGCGGCCTGTGTTTCTGCCGCGATTTCGGCTTGCTTGCCCTGCTGGCGCAACTGCTCGACTTGCAGCTGGAGAGGGGGTTGACCCTTGGGCGGCGGCTGCATCGTCTCGATGGCGTCTTCCACGGCGTTGCCCATGCGGAACTTGCGCGCCACCATCAACATCATTTCCTTGAAGGCAGGGAAGGGCAGAATACCCATTTGCACCAGGGGGCCGACCTCTTTGGTCAACTGCACCAGGGCGGAAATGACGGTTTCCAGATCGCTCGCATCCTCTTGCTGAATGGCGGCAATCGTCGAGTCGGTCTCGATATCCACCTTGAAGGTGCGCTGCAGGTCGTTTTTCAGAGCCGCGTCGATATCCTCCCAGGTAATGGGCTTCGGTGGCATGGGTGGCGGCTGCTGCCCCTGTGCGCGCGCTGTCTGGGCTGCCATCATCAACTGCACTTGCTGCATGGCGACCTGCGCTTGCGTGGGGAAGGGGAGCGCCGTCATCTGCCTGAGCGTATCCAGTCCGAATTTGTTGCAGATCACCTGGGCCTGCAGTCGGATGATGTCGCGGATGTAGCGTTGTACGGCCCGCTGCATGCGCGCCAGGCGCGTCATGCCGAATTGGGTCTTCAGCGCCTGCGCGCCGTAGGTTTCCGCTGGATCTGTTGCGCCGCGCATGATGTCGGCAATGCCGGTGAGCTCGAAGATGACCTGCTTGCATTCCGCGCGCTGCTCGTAAAGCGTCTTCACCACCGCGACGATCTGCTCAATCGGCGCGAACCAGATGGCTTTTTCGATGCCCCCGTTTTCGTACAGCTGGCGCACGCTTTCGGCCGCTGGTACCAGGTCGTTATCCGCACCCCGGAAGAGTTCCGAGATCTGGGTGCCCAGCGACGGGTCATAGATCGCCCTCGCCTTACAGGCGTCCACCAGCTTATTGATGCGCGTGGAGATGCGGTCGAGCTCTTCGGCCTGTTCCCGGTATTGGTCATACAGCGCCGTGGGGTTGAAGGTGTCGGAATCATCCAGCGCGCGCAGCGGCTCGGGGAGCGGGAAGAAGTGGTCGAGCTCCAGCGGGTCTTCTTCGGTTTTGCAGGGGTTTTTCGGATACTGCTGGCACACCCAGATCACCGTGCGCGATTCTTTGTCCCAGATTTCCCAGATTTCGGCGGTCTTGAAGAGCGCCATTGTCTGATCATCGGTCACACGCTGCAGTTCAGGGTCATCCGGGCCGCCGTTCAACGGTATGGTATTGCCGATGCCTTTACCGAACCGGCGTATCAGTTCCTCGCGGTTGAGGTCGTGTCGGAATGCCCACCAGGGTATTTCCTTGAACGTGCGTCCCGGGCCGCAGAGATACTTGTCCCATGCCACATGCTCAATGGGTGCATTCTCCCAAGCCAGTTCTTCGTTCTGCTCGCCCTCCTGCGCTTCATGATCCCACTGCGTTTCGTCGGATTCTTTGCCGGTCTGCGCCGTGTCGCCCACCTGCACGAGATCCGGCACGTAGCGCACGCGCGAAATGCCACGGCCCAGCACCAGCATTTCCAACACGTCGTAGCGGATTTCGGTATCGAAGTCCGTGGTCTGGTGTTGGAACATGAGCGAACGGTTCATGACCTCGGCAATGGCTTTGCCTAAGGCGTCCGTATCGCCGAAGCGCCGGCGCACGTCGGGCTGCGGCAGCGAGTTGTAAACGGCGGGCGCGAGGATCTCGGTGTTTGCGTACAGGCAGTTGTAGCTGTTCTTCTTGCGGCCCACCGATGAGCCGTGATACAGATCCCAGAGCTTCTTGCAGCGATCATGCCACGGCTTCATCCGCTTTTTGGCAAGCGACAGTTCCACCATCCAGCGGCGCACGATCGCATCCTGGCCCTGGCCGAATGCTGCGGGAGTATCGACGCTGTTGATGGCGCCGCTGTTGTACTCGGCCACTTACGCCAGCCCCACCAAGTCGGTAGCCGTGGTGTTGATGGAATGCACCTGCCACACCTCGATGGGAAGCACGGCGCCCACGGGAACGGCCTTGAACGTCACCACGTTGCCGCCGGCCGTGCGCACAGTAAGATCTCCTGTGCCGCCCACATAGATGGCGCGGTAGGACTGCACAGCAGTGTCGCTGGGGGTGATGGCGGCCGCGGTCTGGTAAGTTGCCACATTGAGCTGCATCATGCGTTCTCCATTTCCCGGCGCTTTGCGGTGCGCCGGGCGATCAATTCATCAATGGTGAGTTGCGTTTCCCAGCGTGGTTTGGGCTTGGGCGGCTCGACCTTCTGGGTTTTGTGGGAAACGGCGAGCATGCGGAACGCATCCGCAGGATTCGAGCACCAATCATGCAGGGGGTGCTCGCGGAACACCTTCTTGTCCTCGTCCCACTCGCGCCGGTATTGACCCAGGGCCTCCATGCCGCTGAATCCCGCACCGTCATCCACGTCGCATGCTTCGTCGAACCAACAGCGGGGCAGCATCTCGCGCACGGCCTGGATGCCGTCCTGCACGGACAGGCTGGGCACGATCTCGACATGATCCCAACCCACGCCAGGGATGCGCTGGCCGTCCTTTTCGACGCCATTGACAAGCTGCTCCTGCACGCTCTTGCCGCCGCTGGCCAGGGTCTTGGCCTTCGCGTCGTGCGGCAGATACAGCTTGCCCAGCTTCGCGCCGTGAGCCTGGAGCCACTTCCACAGCCAGTCGAGGTAGAACGCCACATCTTGGCCGTTGCTGCTGTGGAATCCGTTGACATGGATCGCGCGCCAGGGCACTTGGAACGGCCAGATGCTGGTGTCGTCGGTGCGCCCCAAGTCGAATGCAAAGTGCACCGGCAGCTCCGGCTCGACGGGCACCCGACAGATGCGACCCTCGGCTTTGATCTTCGCGACCCACGCCCCGTAGTAGCTGCCCATGACCGCGGCGTCGAACGAGCAGTGATACTCCTGCTCGAACATGGCGCTGCCGAAGTCCTCGCCGAACTCGGCAATGAGGGCCAGCCGCTCCTGCTCGAGTTGCTCGGGCGTGAAAATGCCGGTGTGTGTGGCTGTCGAGATTTCAGCGTGCGCGCCGGGCATTTTCAGCGCTGCCTTGTACATCCTCTCCGCGTGGTTGTGGCCGCGCGGCGTGGTGATGAACATGCTCCAGCCGCCGTTTTCCAACAGGATCGGACGTACGTACGCCCATGCCGCAGGATTCGCGAGCGCCCACTCCGAGAACACCACGCCGGCCGGGCTGGAGCCCACCAGGGTATTGAATCGATCACTGCCACCGACCTGCCACGTCGCGCCGTTCACGAACTCGATGAACATTTCCTGCTCGCGCGTCGTCTTGCGCAGCGCCACAGGGAAGGCCTCGTCGATACGGCGTTTGCCGGTGTGAGGATTGACCGCCGACCAGATGGCCTTGCGGGCGTGGGCAGCTTCGGGCAGCAGGTGCCAGTAGCTGCCGGGGCGCTCGAATGCAGCACAGCCTGTCCAGCGCAATGCCACGTCATCCTTCCCCCAGCGGCGATGCGCAATTTCGTAAGCGTAGCGCCCCCCTGACTCCAGATAGGCCCACAGCTTGCGCTGATGCGGCCTCGGCTGCCAGTTGTGGGGAAGGGTGATTTCAGGCATCGCCGAACTTGATGATCTTGACGGTGAGACCCACTTCGCCCGTATGCGTGGCCTCGATCTTGTCGCCGTACTTCTTGGGGGCGAGCTTCGACGCGGCCCACTTACGGGCATCCACGCGGAGCCGCGACCGGGCTATCCACTCGTGATTGGCGACTTCATACTCGCTGCCGTCATCATTGGTGCGCGTGACGGTGTCCCCGCTCGCATCGTCGGCGATTTCGATGATTTCCGCAGCTAATTTGTCGGCTTGCCGTTCGCGCGCGCGGGCGTAGTTCTGCTGAAAGTCTTCATGAGCCGCCAGCCATCCATAGATCGTCCGCTCCGGCGGCATCCAATCCGTCCCAGCGAATTGATGGACAGCTTCTCCCTGCGCGATGCGTTCGCAGACGGCTTGGCCTACCGCATCCGTGTATTGGGTGGGGCGGCCTGTGCGCGCCATTTATCGCCCCATCTGCGCCAGACGCTCGCCCACTTTCTTACCAGGGAGCGGTGCGGATTTCTTCGCGGGCTTGCCTAGCACCTTGTCAGCCTTGGCGTCAATCTTGGATTTCTCCGACTCAGACATGCGTCCGGCCTTGACCGCCTGCGAGGCTCGGGCTTTGGCATTCGCGGCGTGACTTCTATCGGGAATGGGGTAGCTGCGCGCCGGGCCGGCGAATTTGCCAGAGGGAAGTTTTTCGCGAGCGGCGGTGGATAGTTTGCTCATGCGGGCTCTCCCAGGCGCGCGGCGCGGGGGGACGTTGATCGAGTCGAGGCGCGATGCTTGGAATGAGGGCGCAGCGGGACTGGGCGCGAAACCTTGGATTTCGTGGATTTCTTGAGGCCGGCTTCGCGGAACCAGTCTTTACCATCTTGAGTTGTGAGAGCCATGGGAACTCCGAAAAGCCAAGCCCCAAAGCAAAAGCCCCACGTTTTCACATGGGGCTTCGTTTCTATCGGACGCAAACCGACCGCCAAAGGGCTCGGTCGCTGCACCAGCGTGCAGGTAGTCAGATTGTCTTGGCGCAATTATCACCCATGCATTCGGCAAGCGCAACTACCCGTTGGAATTGCTCCACCGCATCCGCGCGCATTGGCTCATACGACCGAAACCGGATCTGTAGCACCCGACAAGTGAAGCGCATGTCGCTGGCGTGCACATAGTGGGCCTTGAGCAGCGCTCGCAGTTTCGCATCCATGCGATAGGCAGCGCGGCACCAGCACCATTCGATGGTTTCCGCGTCCGACTCATCAATTTCTGGCTTGGCCGATACTTCGCGGTAGCCGTCGCGGATCTGTCGGCCATGCGCGACCGCGAGCAGTTCGCAGACTTCGGCGGTGGGGCTCGAAACTGCGCCGCCCGCATCGCGCCGGTAATAGGCGCCCCAGTTTTCCAACCGCCGCTCGAAGTCAGGATCGATCATTGGCAACGCGCCCCATGCTCACCGCCCGCGGCAGCGCATCGATCTCCGCAGCCCGCAGATGCGGTGAAGGCCGATAGGGCTTCGGCTTTGGATGGTAAGGCGGCTGCGCGATCTGGCCGGAGCCGGGCGTCTTGACGTGGCGGGTTGCGTACATGCGGGCGGTTTTCGGTGTGCTGGGCATGTCAAAACTCCTCGACGGCCCAACCGCCGCCGTCTTTCTTCGGGCGAACCTTGAGCGCGACAAATCGAAATGGGTACATGTCGGCCGCGATCTTGATCTTGGCCCGGGCGTCGTCCTGCCAGAAGCCTTTGACTTCGTGCAGCTCGATTTCGCCGTTCGGTTTCATGACGGCGAAATCTGGCGTGTAGAACGTGTTGTCGGCCAAGCGCAGCTTCAGGCCCTCGAATTTGTGCCAGAGGATGCCGCCGGTGGCTTGCAATGCCGATAGGTGAGCGGCGTAGGCCTGCTCGGTTTTGTTCATCTGGCCCGGCTTCAGGCGGCCGAGCGCGTATAGGCGCTCCTGGGCCTTAGGCAGGCGCATCATGCCGACTCCCATTGCAGTTTCGGCGCCACCGGCGGGATGGCCTCCAACGAGTCCAAATTCAGAAGTGTGAAATGACCACTGCCGTCAGGTAGCCAGCCGCCAGTGTCTATGTGCCAAACATTGCCCAGAACCGCCGGACGGCGCAGGGGCGTATGTCCAACCACGACGGCCCGTATTCCAGAAACGCCAGTACGATCTTCCGATTCAATGCGGCCCCTCGACCACATTGCTCGATCCCGAGCGACACGATTGAGCAATAATTCCGTTTCCAGATCACTCCAATCTGCAACGGGACAGTCAGCGTGGACAATTCCGATGAGGCCTTGACGCGTTTCGACCTCAATCGCAGTCGGGAGCGCCTCAAATGCCGCGCCAAATTCCTGCCGATGCCGGTAGTCCATAGCCATAAACCAATCGCCGCCATTCCGGCTGTAAATGCCCTCGTCGATTGGGTTTCCCCGAGCGCAGCGAATGGCAATGTCTTCATGGTTGCCTTGCACAGGATGAAACCAGGGCTTGGCAAGCCATTCCAGCACTGACTGGCATTCCGGCCCGCGGTCAACGAGATCGCCGACACTGAACAGGCGATCCGTCAATGGATCAAACCCCGCGTCATCTAGTGCCTTTTGCAACCGAGTGAAATGACCGTGAATATCGCCTACCGCGAAGTCTCGACCCCAATTGTTTCGCTCGAAGTATTGGATTATCTGCATCATTTTTCTGCCCTTAATATTTCCTTGATCTGCTCGCTCAGGGGCGCCGGCAGCGTCGACAGGAATTGATCCTGAAGCCTGCGGCTTGCTCGAGCATCCGGGCTTCTGAGCATTTTCATGTACCGGACGCCGCAGGCCACGCAGCCTTTTTGATAGGCCGGTGCGTGGGTACAGAGAAGTTGAATGTGGCCCGGAGTCATGCCGCCTGCGCCCTCGGCGCGGCCAGCGCCAGCATTTCAGCGTCGCCCAACCGTTCAAACCCGACCGCGGGTTTATCTGAGGCGCCCAGCAACACGCGCTTTGCGGTTTCGCTGTTTCCGATCAGCACTGGCGGCTGCGATTTCAGGCCGTTCTGGTTGTTCTGCGCTTCCGCAATGCCGATCAACACCTTGGGGTATTCAGGAATCTCGCTGCGCACGCGGTAGCCGCGATAGCGAGTTTCGAACTCCTTCGCGACGAACGGCCATTCACGCTCATCCTTCGAACCCAGCGCCATCCAGCCGCCCATGTCCTGCAGTACCCGGTGGATGACCGGATCATCAAACGCGACGCTGGCGTAGGTACCAACCTGCCGGATTGCCTTATCCACCTTCGACCAGGCCATCATGGCGCCATCCAGGGTAGAGCCCCGCAACATCTTCACGACATCGGCGGGCTTGGGCATGAATTGGCCAGAGTCTGGGTTCACGCAATGGCGATTTAGGGCGTCAGCCACGGCGGCGAAGTCGAATGACTTCATAGCCTCCCACCACACGCCCAGGGCGAAGCTCGATGTATCCTGGCGATAGAAGGCGTAGACGTTGCCCATCAGCGTGTAGAACTGTTTTTTGTCCGATTCGGTCATATCGCCGTCCTCATCATTTCGTTGACAACAGCCTGATTTCTCGCCTCAAGCGCTTCTTGCCGGCTCATCCCCGCACCTTCGTTTTTCACCCATCCGGCCTCGAATCCCTGCCAGCCGCGCTCGACGCATTTGCGCAGCGCTGCGTCCAGCGTCATGCCGGCCCGGCCAGCCTCCCGGCAGATGCCATCGAGGGCCAGCGGCGTAAGCGGGCTTCGTTTTCGTTTTCGGATAGCCAGAAATTCCGTGGCGACCTGTTCGTCAACGTCTTGAGTTTTCAGGTCAGCAACAGACAGCGACGCGGAACGCGTTGCGGGTTTATTGTTTTTCTTCTGTTCTGTATCTGTTCTGTTCTGTATCTGTTCTAGGGCGTTACCGGAACGTTCCGGTAACGTTTCACATGTTTCTTGTGCCTGTTTCTTAGCCTGCCGATGCTTGCGAACCCGCTCTGTGCTTGAGTCTGAGACATATTGGCGACTTTCCCAATTGATCAATGTCCAGTCCTCATTGATGAATCCGCGCCGGACAAATACAGCTTTCGTCTCGGCCAATTCATCTTCCGAAATGCGCAGTGCGAACGCTATTGATGAGTCTCTTTCTGTTTCGTGGAACGTTTCAATACCGTTACTGCATTGCAGGCAAAACAACATCAGTAAGCGGCGCTGCAATGCCTCGCTCATCATTTGAACCTTGGGATCCGTGGCGAACTCCGCATATAAACGAAACCAATCCATTACGCAGCCTCGATAGAAATTACGTGGGCATCGCGCACCTCTTCCCATCGGGCCAGCGCGTCAAAGAACACCGTCCGCTTTTCCGCGCGAGTCGCCGTCGTCCCAAAATCCAGCCAGTAGTGGCATGGAGCGCAGCCCGGCACGCTGAAGCGGTCTGCTGCCTTGATTCCCATCCCCTTGCCGGTATCGGCCCAATTGCCGTGGCAATCGACCACCGTCGGGTCATTCGGAATGTGCGGACAGATGCCGGGTACTTTCAAGTAGCAGTCCTGACCGCGGCAGGCATCCAAGAGCTTGCGGTCGTGGTGTCCGGCGACCTTGTGCTTGCGCCGGCCTGTGTGCGCCATCGGCTTCTTGGCGCGCAGCGGGGTTTTGCGCTGGAGGGTGGCGTGGCGTTGCATCATGGGCGCTCCGATTTGCTGATGGAGGTCATGCTGCCTCCCTCATGAAGGCGATCCAATGCGTGCCGTTGCGCCGGCCGTATTTGTGTCCGAAAAGTGGCTTCGAGTCCGTCAGGGCCAGGATTTGCGACACGGGAATCTGGACTTCCGCCCACTTGAAGATCAGGATGCCCTCGGGCTTCAGGACGCGGAAGCATTCGGCAAAGCCGCGGCGCAGATCGTCGCGCCAGTCGTCTCCCAGGATTCCGTATTTGGCCCGCAGCCAGGATTCACTGCCGGCTCGGCGCAAATGCGGCGGATCGAAGACGACCAGCCGGAATGACTCATTCGGGAACGGCATCGCCCGGAAGTCCATGTTCAGGTCGGGCGTGATGTTGAAGGCGCGGCCGTCGCACAGCGTGTGTTCTTCGCTACGGATATCGCCGAATAAAGCGCGCTGGTCGGCCTGGTCGAACCAGAAGGAGCGGCCGCCGCAGCAGGGGTCGAGGATGATTGCATCCATCACGCGGCCTCCCTCAATTCCAGCATCACTCCGCGCGGCTCGAAATCCGCCTGCATGGCGGCGATGTAGCGGCCGATCTGGTCTTTGTCCATCAGTGACGTGACAGGCCAGTAGCGCATGACCATGAGCTTGCGTTCATAGGGCAGCGGCTTGATGGCCGAGTCGTAGGCTTCCCGGAACTGCGGATCTTCGGCGCGCAGGATCGGCACGCCGTGATGCAATTTGCAGTAGCACTTCCAGCCTGCTGCGTCGTCTTCGCGCAGGGCATTGGCGATGATTTCGTATAGAACATGCGTGCCAGCGTTCTGCGCCATGGTGCGCGGCGCGGGAGTGAACCGAGCCACCCAGCCCTCGGGGACGGTCGTCGCCAGCTTGGCGGCGAATACCCGGGCCTGGGGATTGGTGAGAGGGATTACCTGGCGTTCCATCACGCATCCCCCTTGCTTCCCAACCGCCGAATCGCTATCGGCAGATCCCGCGCGTGTCGAAATGCGTCCTTGGCCATCCCGTACGCCGCGCACGGTACGCCGGGTTCCAGGCTGGCCAGGGCGTCCCATTGAGACAAGCGCTTACGGTCGATGGTGGCTTGCTGGACGAGGTCGCGGGCCTGTCGTAGATACTGGATGGCGTGGCGAGTGGTGGGGGTCATGCTACGAGCCCCGCTTTCTTGAGCAACGGCATGAGCGAAGCAATGGCCTGCAGTGCCTCATTGCCTGCCGCTTCCCTCTCCATCGACTTGTCGTTCAGAAATTTCTCGACCAAGTAATAGATCGGCGTGTAGTCCTTGGATTTTTGCAGGTAGGTTTCGAGATCGTCGATGCCGAACTTGCGCGGGCTGTCGTCGCTCAGCTGATTGCTCAAATTGCCGGGCGATTCGTTCAGATCAATGGCGCAAGTGGAGAGTCCACGCTTATAGATGCTCGTGGCCACGCAATCGCGCAGGTTGCGGTGCGTCTCTGTCAACCCTGGCGCGAAGTTCAGCGTGAGCTGGGTTTTCTCGGCTGAGATATTCACTGATAAAACCTTTTGTCAGTCGTTGTCACAGCGCTGGAAAAAAATATCGACATCGCAATCCACCTCGGAAACCACGCATGGACGCCGCCCCGCACCCCGCCGACAATCGCCCCATGGATCATGAACAGCTTTTCAGCGAGGCCGTGCGCCTGGCGTACCAGACCTTTGAGGACGCGACCGACGAACACATCACCGGTGTGTTCGCGGTGTTGGCCTGGTACGCGCAGCGCGGGCAGCACGTGGATGCGCTGGTGGTGCACTGAGACATCGCCTGGGCCGATCGGGATGCGACGGTCCGCCGGATCGGGGCGCCAGGGGTTGTTATTCATGGGCGTATGGCGTCGAGAAGGTGGGAAACTCCTGTCCGGCGCAGCGCCCATCGCCAGGAATCGAAATCGTGCTGCCGGAAATGCTGCATGTGACGGGCAGATTGTTTGGCCAGCCGGTACGGGGGTTGATCGGAGTGCCTGGGACTTCCTGCGGCATTTGCGGCGCGGGCGCATGGTCGATCCTGGCGCGCTTCATCGCCTCATCGATTTGCTGCGCCATATCGGCTGCAGTAGGGGCCGGGTTGATGAACTGGCCCGGGGGATGCGCGGCCTTGATGGTCGTATCGCCGATGGTGATGGACTCGCCCGGGTAGAGTGTGATGAGACGGTGGGAATTAAGCATGTGTGACTCCTATATCCCCGCGCGCCGTAGAATCTTGTGTACCGACTACACCTTCATCTACGACGGGGGGATTCTTATGGACTTGACAGGTTCGCCGCTGTATCACGCCACATCGGTTTCTTTGGCTCCCGACAGCATCATTGAGCCGGGAAATTTCGGGCGCATTTTGAACGACTACTCTCACCCCATGGATGCGCATTCGTACATGATGCTTGCCAGAGAACTGCTTTTCGAGCAGGTTCGCCTCACGTCCTATCCACAACTTCCGACGCGCCTGAAGTCCTGTTTTGCATTCGTCGGTAATGACGCTGCAAAGCGCGGCTTTCCAGTGATGGGGCGCTATATGATTCTTTATCGAGTGGAGATGATTAATCCAACTGCAATGCGCCACTATGGGGATTTCACATTGCTCGAGGCGCCCCAAGGCGGCCAATGGATGGGGGCAACGCGAGATCGCGCCGAAAGATATTGGGCCGGGCAGCAAGGCTATATCACCGAACTCGTGACTGCATCGCCCTTGCGTATAGCGGAGCGTGTTCATGTCGATGACTTGCCTTCATCACCCCTGCTGTAGGGGAAGTACGCGATGAGCGGGTTGTGCGCTTCGGCGCCCCCAGGCCACGGTGGGATCGGTAGAGGTGCGGTGAGGCGTGCCTGTATCTCTCTTACGGATTGGGGAGGGTCATAAGTATGGACATGAGGAGACGGCTCGGGCGCCGAAGTCTTTATGCCCTGGACATCCTGCTTGATTTGCGCAATCGCGTGCATCAGCGTCTCTGGGCCGCCGTAGTTGAGGTGCGCGTGGGTTTCGGGCGTCCAAGGTATTGGCCCATGGGAATGGCTCCCCGTGGTTACAGGGGGAATCCCCAGTGCGGAAACGATGGCGCTTGCCAAGCGCTCGATGCGATCGAGTCGATTCGCGATGCCTTGGAGGGTATCGGGGGCGGCGTATTCATATCGATCAGGCATGGCTCGGCTCCTGTGGTTCGGTGGCGAGTTCGGGCCAGATGCGGCCACCATCGAGCGGGCGGCATTTCGTGCGATCTACTGCGCCGCCAGTGAAGCGCTCAACGAGGGGACACAGTTCGGCAGGCATCGGACGCAACCCGGATAGCATCTGCGACAAGTAGGACTCGGAGATGTCGAGCGAGCGAGCGAGTGCCGTTTTGCGACCGCGTTCGGCGCCGAGAAAGTCAATCAGTTCGATCAATTTTGGGGCTTGCATGCATCGATTTTCGCACAAGCTAAAGTTAAAAACAAGCATATGCGAAATTAGCAATCGCTAAACTTAAATCATGGAACCCATCATCAGCGCCCGACGCCGCAATTTGACCCTCCTGATCCGCGAGAGGTATGCTGACTCGCAATCCAATTTTTCCGACGCCACGGGGATTTCCCTTTCGCAGCTCGGCCAATGGCTATCCGCAGAAGACAGCCCACACCTGCGCAACATGAGTGAGCGGTCGGCCCGGAAAATTGAGAAGAAAGCCGGGTTGCCCACGGGGTGGCTCGATCAAGAAGAAAAAGAGGGAGGAGACATGCAGAAAAGCAACGTGGTGACCATTGCGCCCAAAGTCCATGACGACGTAACGATCAATCGATACGACACCGGCGGTTCAATGGGAGATGGCCTGGAACTGCGCGATCAGCCCGGCATCATTCAAAGCTGGCGCGTGAGTCCCGAATGGCTGGAACGCAACGTGCGTGCGCACAGTAGCGCAAAAAATCTATGCATCGTAACGGGCTTTGGCGATTCCATGCAGCCTCTGTTCAACCCGGGCGACCCATTATTGGTAGACATCGGCATTAAATCGGTAGAGTTTGATTCGATCTACTTCTTTCGAGTCGGTAATGATGGCTATGTGAAAAGACTGCAACGAATACCTACTGAGCAGGGACTCATTATTCGAGCAATCTCAGAAAACCGCGCGGCCTACGAATCTTTCGATATAAAGCAGACCATGGATTTCGAAGTATTGGGACGCGTTTTAAAAGTATGGCGCAGTTTAGATTTTTAGGCGTTCGCGCGCTCATTATTAACATGAAGAGATATGGGCATGAGCGAAAAGCCTTCTAACGAATCTACCAATATTATTAAAACTAAAGAAAGTATAGAATGGACTGATCAGAATGGGCGCCAACGCAAAGTGCGACGCGCAATTCGTACTTTTTGGGTCGAGGCGACGGAACTTCAAATATGTGCTTCTTCTACCTCCTATGAAGATGAGTTGGATTTAGATAATCCAATGCAGATTTCCCTGCAAGGGAAGGCAAAGCTCGAAGATCGAAGCATTGAAATTATTGGTGATCATGAATCGCGCGCAGACCTGATTTCAATAAGACTCCAACACGCAATCGGAGACCGTCATGAATGGATCTTTAAAGACGCCCCCAATGGAATTATACGTCAGGTGATCCTAGGATATAATGCCGCAAATTGGGAAATTGGAAATGATAGCGAATGGTTTGTAGAAATTTCGCTTGGTGAAGATCAAATAAAAATACTTAAGACGGCCGTTCAAAATCGAAGCCTTTCAGAGTTAAAAATTGGCCTATACATTCCAGAGTTATACGCGGAGGAATGGTACGCCCCTCCGTCAGCAAAGATTGAATGGTTTATTCTTCCAGAGCCAATTTTTATGTACGGGAAGGTCTCATCTATAGTTGTCCGTCACAATCCTGTGCAATTAGCGGAATCCGCCTCAAAAATTGATATGGATATTCAAAATGCAATTTCAGGAGCCGCTCCCGATCCTATAGCCGATTCCATAAATATGTTTGGAGAAAAATTGGGTAAATTGGTGCAATATATTGGATGGCTCGTTGTTTTTGTATTCGTTATTTGCGTTGCCTTGTTTAGAAAATAAAACCACCATTATGGATATTTGCTAAGCTGCCTGATGGCGGCTTTTTGTTGCGCGCGCGACGAAAGGGCGTCTCATAGTTTGGGAGGTTTCCAAAAGGAGCCCCCAAGAACGAAACAAATCGCGCACCCGGCCAAATAGCAAAATGCCCCGAGCATTCCAAAGAGTTCCAGCATCCCGAGATCATTCAGATGCGTCAAGACAATCGCTGACCCGCTTAACGTGCCAATCCACCAGATAACAGTTGCCAGTCGTTTAAGCATCACTCCTCCCTTCTTTGTTGCCAAATCATACATCCCCTGAGTGTTGCGTTAGGGATTTCCCTTGGCGTCTTATTTTCGCAAATGCTTGACTTGTGATTTAGCTTATGCGAAAGTAACGCTCATCGCCTCACCCAACACGAGGCACGTTCTTTGACAACCGAGACAGAAGCGAGGGCATTGGCATCCGAGCGGATACCCGTAGAGGGCGAACGCGGCAGGGCTCCAAACGTACCGTGCGCTGACGTAAGCACCGCTTACGCCTTTGCATTGGTGCCAACCATGCACCTGCCCGCCAGTATCCGTAAGGGCCTGGGCGTGTCGTCAACCACACCCACGCGCACTCCCTGCCACAGGGTTACCTGCGCTTTGGGTTGGTGCTTCCTGGCGTTTGCGTTCTAGGTTCCCTTCAGGCTGGCGCTCAGCCGTTGACGCGGCCGCGCTGGATAGGGAGATTCAAAAATTGGGTCAAAACGATCCTCTCTTTGGATTCCCAAGTGAACCCTGACACAGTTTGTATCAGGAAGCCGCGCCCAGGGTCAATGCCCTCCCTTCTGTTTCGGTTGCTCGAGATAGCGCCTCGCCAGAGGCACCGGCCCAGCCGGAGCATGGGAGAACAGCATGGAAAACACAGAGCAGCGCGCAGGGCATACGCCAGGGCCGTGGATTTATTACGCCGATACGCCCAGCGCAGATCCAAATTGGCACATCGTCACAACGGCAAACCGCATGCGCGTCTTGGCGAATGTCCACATCGAACCGGGTAACGGAATGGACGTAGCCAACGCTCGTCTGATCGCCGCAGCGCCGGATCTGGTCGACGCTCTGCGCGTCGCCTACAGCGACATCCGGCGCCTTCCAGGCTACACCATCGACATGCTCGGACGCATTGAAGCCGCCATCGCCCGCGCTACTGGGGACGCACAGTCATGAGCGCAAACAAATACGACGGCCAAGGCGGCTACCAAAAAGACTCCAGCCGCATTCCCGAAGGTGCGTGGCTCGGCGCAGCCGTAGTTCTCGGCACTGCGGCATGGCTGCTGATCATCGGCGCGGTAGTGGGGTTCTGACATGGACATTTTCCACGCCACGATCCACGACGACTCACACCAAATCAGCATCAAGACCAGCGATTGCAAGTCGCCGGATTACCCGGCTGCCGTGTTCGTTCAGAGTGGGTCTTTCGCGCTGATGGTCAGTGCGTCGATTGCACGCGAACTCGGCCAGCAGTTGATTGCGGCTGCGGATCACTACGACGCGAGGGCCAAGCCATGAGCCTCTTCTACCTCGACCACCAGCCCATCCAGTCCTGCGGCGACGACTACATGCGCACCGGAGCCGAAGACGACTGGACGCCGGCCCAACAGGCGCAACGCGACGGCGAATATCACGACGAATACACCCGTTGCTACAACGCCGTACGCCAGCAGATGATCGAAACGCTCGCCGGCCGGTTTCCCGTCTGCCCGATCTTCATCGGAGGGCGGCGCCAGGTGCTCACAGGTGCTGAGATTGCTGCTCTGTTGATCGAGGGCAAGGACGCCATGGCCGAGCTGGGCAAGCTTTTCGCATCACCCCTGGATGCTGACGCAAAGGCTGAATCGTGGGTATGGGCATCCGGACTTATTGAAGCATTGGTCGTTGAGACCGCGCGGCACTTCGCAAAAACCACAATTGGAGAAGAAGCATGACCCAAAAATACGAGTTCGTCGAAGGCGACGAAAAGACCATTGCTCCCGGCATTGTCGTCAAGCGCATCCGCGCGCTGGTGGCAATTGCTGCAACAGCCTGGACGCCAGCCGTCACGCCGGGTGACCTGGGCGGCTACATCCAGGGC
Source organism: Candidimonas nitroreducens (assembly GCF_002209565.1). Classification (GTDB taxonomy): domain Bacteria; phylum Pseudomonadota; class Gammaproteobacteria; order Burkholderiales; family Burkholderiaceae_B; genus Candidimonas; species Candidimonas nitroreducens. The sequence goes on along the minus strand of NZ_NJIH01000004.1, from coordinate 389,208 downwards.
GTCGAGAATTTGACCCAGGTGTCCGGCGATGCCTGGGTGTACGGCGATGCCTGGGTGTACGGCGATGCCCGGGTGTACGGCGATGCCTGGGTGTACGGCGATGCCCGGGTGTCCGGCGATGCCCGGGTGTACGGCGATGCCCGGGTGTACGGGGATGCCTGGGTGTCCGGCGATGCCCGGGTGTCCGGCGATGCCCGGGTGTACGGCGATGCCCGGGTGTACGGGGATGCCTGGGTGTCCGGCAATGCCCGGGTGTACGGCGATGCCTGGGTGTACGGCGATGCCCGGGTGTACGGCGATGCCTGGGTGTACGGCGATGGCTTGATTTTTTGGGCCTCCAAGGTTGGCTCTGAAAACGGCACGCTCACCGTCTACAACGCCAAGGACAACACCCTAGAGGTCACGCGAGGATGCTTCCGCGGGACACCAGAGCAATTCTTGGCGAAATCCGCCGATGTCCACGAGGAGCGCATCCAGCACGAGTACCGGCTGTTGATCGAGGTCGCCGCGTCGCGAATAGAGGCGGCTCGCGCTGCGGTGGCTGAACCCGCCGAGGCCGTCAATGAATAAGCCCCTCGACCCCGCCTACGTTGAGGCCCTGCGTCGCAAGCCTTGGCTGCCGCCCGAAATCTATGTTTATCCTGCTGCGACCAGGATCGGGGTTGAGCGAGTCTTGCCGCCCATGCCTGAACCGAAGCAAGAGGCTGCGAGATTCGACTGGCGGGATGCGGCGTGCCTGCTGGCCGTCGTAGTGTTATGGGCCGTGGCTGCACTTTAGGGAATTTGGAGAAATCATGAGCAATTTATTTCAACGCGCAACGAATACCCAAGCCTACTTGAAGGCTGGCATCATGGGTTTCGCCGGCGACGGCAAGACCTATACCGCCACCGAGATCGCTATCGGCTTAGTCGAACTAATGCGCCAGCGCAAGCTGGCCGAGGGTGACCGTCCGGTGATGTTCCTTGACACTGAAACCGGCTCCGATTGGGTCAAACCGCGATTCGACGCCGCCAGCATCGAGCTCTTCACGGCCAAGACTCGTGCCTTTGTGGATCTGCTGGCTGCCGTGCGCGAGGCCGAGTCAGCCGGCTCCGTCTTGCTGATCGACTCCATCAGCCATTTCTGGCGCAACATCACCGAAGAGTACGCAAAACGCAAGAACCGTAAGCGTGGTCTGGAGTTTCAGGATTGGGCGTGGCTAAAGGCTGAATGGGGCAAGTTCACTGACCTGTTCGTCAACAGCAGATGCCACATCATCATGTGTGGCCGCGCCGGCTACGAATACGATTTCTTCGAGAATGAATCGGGCAAAAAGGAATTGACGAAAACGGGCGTGAAGATGCGCGCCGAAACAGAGACCGGTTACGAGCCTTCCATTCTGATCCTGATGGAAAAGAGCCAGGAGTTAATCGAGGGCGGCGGCACTCGCGTCTGGCGCACTGCCACGATCATGAAAGACCGTTCTACCCGCATCGATGGAAAGACCTTCCATAACCCCACGTTTAAGGATTTCTTGCCTCACATCGAATTTCTGAACCTCGGCGGCGAGCATGTGGGCGTGGACACCACGCGAGACAACGCCGAGCTTTTTGCCGAGGACGGCGAACCGAAGTGGCAGAAAGAACGACGCATGAAGGAAATTGCGCTCGATGAAATCGGGGAAATCATCGGCAAGCACTATCCCGGCTCGAGCGCGGAAGCCAAGCGCACGAAAGGCGACTTGTTGGAAGAAATCTTCGGCAGCCGGTCGTGGGAGCGCATCAAGACATTCGATTGGCCCACGATCTCGGATTGCCGCAATGCGCTCTGGCTGAAGCTGGAAAAGAAGCCCTACGAGTGGGTGCGACCACCCATTGCCGAAGAGCCGCCCCAGGACGAGGGCGAGGACGGCACCAACGCTATTCCAGAAGCCGAGGCCGCGTGATGACCGGGATCGAGCACATGGTCGCGCAAATGTCCGGCACGCTTCCGCTTCCCGCATGTCCGGCCGCCATTGAGCCGCGAGTTTCTCTTACCCGGCCGTCCGTATTCGAACGCGGTGCGGCAATCGAAGAACTGCGCGCCGAAGGCCTAACCACTCGGCAGATTGCCGAACGCCTCGGTGTTTCCCGCAAGTCGGTAAGCGCGTGGGAAAGCCAATGGAGGAAAGTTCAGTGAGCCACCCATACAGAAAGCAAAGGCACGCCAAGCGCGAGGCGCAGAGGCAGCCGCCCGACAAAAAGCAGCCCGTCGATGGTGGCAAGGATTGGGACACGCCATGCCAGAACTGCGGACAAGTGCCAACTGTGCACCCGACTGGACTATGCGAGCCGTGCTGTTTCGGGGAAGCGGAGACCGCCGAGGGAAATTGGTGATGAGTGACTTGATGTTTCACGCCGTCATCCAAATGCCCTATGAAATGGCAATGCGCGATGAATTATCGCGGCGTCAGTTCTATGCGCGTGCCCAAAACCTGGTGGCCGAGCGCGACAGGTTGCGGGAAGCACTGCGCTGGACAGCCGCCGCTTTTCAGGCAGTCGCCAATGAAGCGGATGAATTCCGAATCGATGCCGTCAAGCGCACCGCGCGGGAGATTCTCGATCTGGCGGATGCTGCGCTCGCACAGGAGCAAGAGAAATGACCATTGACACAAAGCGTCTGCGCGAATTGCTGGCCAAGGCGACGCCCGGGCCGTGGCACACGAAGACAGAGTGCCCCGGCCGCTGCTGCTGGCATGTATTCCGCGATCTTCCTCTCTATGGCGGAGAACCCGACGACGCCGGAAATCAGGACGAACCAATCGTCATGAATGAATGCAGCGAGGACGATGCAGCGCTGATGGCGGAGGCTCGCAATCAACTTCCTGCCATCCTCGACGAACTCGACGTAGGGGCAGCGCAGATAGCGCAGTTGCGGGAATCATTACGTAAGGCCGAGCAACTCACCCAAGTCTGCGGGGACTGGAACCTGGATGAAGTCGAAATCGATGGCGAGATGATCGACATTCTTGATCTTCGTGATGAATTTCGGGCTGCACTCGCACAGGAACAGGGAGAGAGCAATGGCTCTTCATAGGCCGTCTCCGGAGGAGATTGTGGGCCGCGCGATAGAGCAGTATCAGCCGATAGCAATCTATGTCGGCTTCTCCGGCGGCAATGATAGTCGGGCCATCACTCACTGGATGATGAATAATGTGCCAGGATGTCAACCGTTCCACGCGAACACCGGCATCGGCATCGAGGCGACCCGCCAATATGTTCGGGACACATGTCAGCAATACGGCTGGTCTCTGAACGAAATCCGCGCACTGGAAGATTGCGGCCAGGACTATGACGATCTGTGCCGGCGCTTCGGTTTCCCGGGGCCAGACGGCCATCGAATGATGTACCAACGACTCAAAGAACGCTGCGTCTACCAGCTGGTGAAACGCGCGAAAGCCGGACACCCACGCAATGCAAAGGTCTTGATCGCTACCGGCATCCGGCATGACGAAAGCCTCATCCGCATGGGCTACGCTGGACGCGAAATCAATAAAGTTCGCGCCCAAGTCTGGATCAATCCGATCTATTGGTGGCCGAAGGCTCAACGTGACGAATACAACGCGGCCAGCGGCATACCCGAAAACCCGGTTGCTGCGCGGCTCGGCATGAGCGGCGAGTGCGGCTGCGGCGCATATTCTCACCCGGGCGAGTTGGAGCGCTGGCGTGTCGTGGATCCGACTTTCGGACAGCGTATCGACCGGCTGCAGGCCGAGGTGTTGGCACGAGGTTTCACATGGTCATGGGAGGGTCGACCTCCGGCGGGCGGTCACAACCCGAATCAAGGAAATCTCTTCCACCCACTTTGTGTCGGCTGTGAGAAATCGGCGATTGTGCAGGCGGAATTGCGCGAATTGGAACAGGAGCAATCATGACAACCAAGAGTGATGGCGGCCCGGCGTTCCCGGTATGGGAATTGAACGGCGATGGCCAACCGGAAATGACATGCTTCGGTATCAGCGTGCGCGATTACTTCGCGGCTAAGGCCATGCAGGGCTGGCTGTCCAGCTACGGGCCCGACGATCAGCATCCCGCCAACAATGGGAGCTGTGATTTTGTTGCGGCTCAAGCCTACGCCATGGCTGATGCCATGCTCGCCGAGAGGAACAAATCATGACTGACAACAGTAAAGGAAAGACCATGAAGCGAGTATTCGCCACGGCAACGCTCGCCATTACCGCCGCCATTACCGCCGCCCTGCTGGCTGGCTGCAATGATGCTGATGTGGCCTCCAGCAATCTATCGAAAGCTGCTGATAATTTCGAAATCAACCGCCGTATTGTGTTTTATAACGGAATCACGGGCGGCTACATCCTCACTATCGAGGGCCTATGCTCGCTCGGCAATACCGACAAACCTAAGCAATTGTCGGTTACATGCAAAGTCGGCCCTGGTCAATATAAAAAACACTTCCTCGGGCTCTCAGATAACGTGACGTATTTTGCCGAGCAAATCGATCCAGCGCCGGCGAACGTATACCGCTACCGTGTCATCTTCAAACCTTCGGTCATCGTGCCCGACCTCGATCTCAAGGCGGGGTTTTGATCATGACCAATGAAACCTGCCCCACCGTTCAAGCCTGGGAAGATGCAGGCTCACCACATCCATATGCGACGTTCCGCGCTGGGTATGAGGCGGCCAATATGCCTTCGGATGCAGATACGGCTCGCGACATGATCTGGCAATTGCGTGCTGCGCTGATTTACCAAAAGCTTACCAAAATTCCTTGGGCACAAGCATTGGATTGCGCTAGCGCGCTTCTTGAATCGGGCTGTCGGAAGGACGGCATCAGGGCTGTCGATGCGGTGCGTGAAGACCTTACCTATTGGACAGAATGACATGAATGACGACATCAAACTGCCGCCGCTGCCGGGCGGCGACTACTCAAACCTCTCGGATCATTTGCCTATTGTGTGGGGACGGGCAAAGCTCGAAGCGTTCGCCCGCGCTGCCGTCGAACTTGATCGGCAGCAGCGCGGGGAGGCTGTAGTTTTCAACTTCGCGGATCACCTACAACGTCAACGTGAATGGTCTGAACGAACGTTTGGCCCTGGCGCTCGCGCCGCCGGAGTCGTTGACCATATCCGCAAAGAGTTACGCGAAATTGAGGCTGACCCCGGGGATTTGCGCGAATGGGTCGACGTGATCATCCTCGCCCTCGATGGCGCATGGCGATCCGGCGCTTCTCCCGAGCAGATTATCGAGACCATTGTCGCCAAGCAATCGAAGAACGAGGGCCGCGCATGGCCCGACTGGCGCACGATGGATCCGAATAAGGCAATTGAGCACGACCGCAGTCAGGATACTGTCCCACAACCCGCCGAGCCAGTAGTCAACCAATCGTTGACAGGTAATGAGCCAGCGGGATTCGAGGTATGGGCTGATGATCAGGGATTTCCTCTGCAACGAACGGTTCGAGGGGACGATTATCAAGATCTACGTACACAAGGAGCATGGGACAGTTGGCAAGCCCGTGCAGCATTCGCCAAACCATTAAACATACTTAAGAAAATGCATTCTGACTCACACGAGATTCCCAAGGAATACAAGGATAGTATTGAAGCTACTGTAGGTTACGTAGATGGATGGAATCACTGCCGTGAAACTATACAATCCTTGCAGGTCGCCGAGCCGGTGAAGGATGAGCCGAGCGACGGTCACGATCGTATGCTGCGCGAGATCTTGGCGTACTTTAAGGCGTGGCAGCCTGGGGCGTACATGGGAAGTTTCCGGGCCGGTGACGCTGCTGCGGCTATCAGTGATGTTTTGGGCCGACACCAAGGCGCACAGCCTCCGCGCGATGCATCGGTGACGCTTTCTGGTGCGCAGCTACTGGATGCGCTGGATTTTGTCGCCCCAGACCGAATCACAGACCCCGAACAGTTGGAATCGGAGGCCACAATTCAGCATGGCGACGGCCACTCCGGCAGAGGCTATTACTGTGCGTTCGCCGACTATCCGGAAGAGGGTTCTATCTTTTTGGATGGCACGTTCGGGGCCGCACAGCCCGTTCTTGAAGGTGCCCCCACCCCACCAGCAGACGGGCACTTCGACACCCAAGCCATTCGCGATGTGGCGCTGGAGGAAGCGGCGCGACAATGCGAGGACATCTACAGTTGGCGAGGCGCATATTCGGCCGGCGTGATGAGTACAAACACACTGGACACCTGTGCCGCTGCAATCCGTGCCTTGAAATCGCGGCCAGCGTGCCAGACCTGCGGCGGTAGCGGCTGGATTGGTGGGCCGAGCTACTACCAGCCGGACGAAGGCGGCGAACCGTGCCCTGACTGCGCCCAGGGTCGGGAGGGCGCAGAACAGATGGTGCCCTACGCCAGCGCAAAACATTGGCATGACCTCTACCGCGCCGAATGCCGCAAGCGCCAGGACGATGCGGCAGGATATGGCAGCCAGATTCAAGACTTTGAGGCAGATGCGGAGCGGTTAGACGCATTTGATCGGATGGCGCGCGAAGACAACGAATGCCTGCCAATGATCGATAACGGAAATTGGGTGGTGGCCAGGCTTGAAAACGGGGTCGGCGGATTCGGTGGCGGCGTTGCTTATGACCGATACCCGAGCTTCCGCGCCGCCATCGATGCCGCCCGCGCGGCGAAGGAGCGGACATGAGCGAAGTTAAACCCGACAACAAGCCCGATCCCCTCCGCGCCGTATACGAGCGCTGCGCCCAGATCGCCGAGAGCTATCCGTTTTCGCCATGTATTGGGGCGGCCATTGCGGAGTGCATCAGAGAAGAGTCGAAGAAGGAACCGAAATGAACGAAGCCGAACAAATCGCTCGCCGGGCCGTCCAGATCTACGTGGAATCGCACCCGCGTCCGCTGCATGTCACGATGACCCAGGCCGCCGAAATCTTGGGCTTGAGCCGCCAGACAGTGGCCAAGATGGTGCGCGCCGGCCAGATGCGGCTCGACCGCTGCGGGCGCATTCCTATTGAGCAGGTCGACGCGATGCTGCAGCCGGTTTAGCGATACGGGCCGCGATCTGCTCCGGCGTCTCCCGGTAGTAGGTTTCGAGCAGCAATTTCACGTCCCGGATGCCGCTGATCTTCGAGAGCGTCAGCACATCCACTTCGCGTGCCAGGCGTGTCAGCGCTTCGGCGCGCGAGTCATGGAAATGCAGGTTCTGGATCATCAATGAGTCGCGGGCGCGACGAAAGAGGGTGTCCAGGCTCGCGCTATCGACGGTGAAGCATTGCTCCCGATGCTGCACCACGCGCAGCAGCCGCAGAGCGCGGCGTGGCAACGGGATCACCCTGGGCCGCTTGGTCACGTATTGCATCTTATGTTTGACCCGTGCCACGCCGGTTTTCATCGAGAGGGTATCGCTGCCCAGTCGCAGGATTTCGGCAGCCCGCATGCAGGAGCGCATGCCTACGAGCCACGCAAGGGCCACTTCCTGCTGCTTTGTGCGCGGCTCCTGGCCCGAGACGTACCCCAAGGCGCGCAGAATAGGGCGCACTTCCTTCCACGGATGGATGCGGCGGTCGCGTGGCGGCCCATCTGGCGGCAAGTCCAGGCCGTCGAACGGCTTGTGCTCCATCCACTTCCATTCCTTGCGAGCCTTGGTGAAGACGTTGCGGATCAGGTTGACGTCGCGGTTGACGCTGGCCGGTTGCACCTTTTCCAGGCGGGCATCACGCCATTCGGCTAGGTGTGGGGTGTCGAACTCGGCAAGCGTCAAGGCGGCCAGGCGCGGGAAGTCGCGCACGAAGGCATTCAGGCGCAGCGCCTCGTGGCGGGCGCCTTCCTTGTGGCACGATACCTCGTCCCTATATTTCTCGAAGGCTTCGCGGATCGTGTGCAGTTCGGCCGGCGTCTTGGCGGCGCGTTCGAGCAGCTCGGTTTCGCGGGCCGACCCCCAGGCTTTGGCTTCTCGATGGGTGCGCAACACCTGAGAATCACGCTGGCCTCTCACGCAGACCTCGACGCGGTAGCCGTTCTTGTGCGGCCTGATGGATGCCATGCGTAACCCCTTGCGTAATTTATGCGGACGAGACCGCACAAAGTTTATCGCAGAAGGGGCATTTATGCCTGTATGGATATCCAGTATGGGTTTTCCAAGGCATTGATTTAAATCAGATAGGTATTTACGTTATCTGACGTTAAATTGCATTGGTGCCCGGGGCCGGAATCGAACCGGCACGCCTTGCGGCGGGGGATTTTGAGTCCCCTGCGTCTACCAATTTCACCACCCGGGCTTAGGGGGATCGACCCGGGCGGGAAATGCCGGGGCGTGGAAGAGAGACGCAATTATACGATACCGGGGCGCGCTTCCCGAATGTGCCGATTTCTCGCACGATTCGCGCCAAATCGGCCCCGGTCTCCCTTTCTGTTTCCACCATACCGGCATCAAGTGGTCTGCAGGCACTTAGAGTAATCCTCCCTGTGCCCGACACCTCCGCGCCACATATTTTCCTGTCCGATGGCCGCAGATCCAACGCAATTCGCCTGCATTGCGGCAGACGGCGACCTGGCTGGCTTTTACAGGCAGCCTTACTCTTACTCTTCCGTATCGGCCAGCGTAGTAATAGCTTGCGCCCAATGGACAAACTTGAGGTTGGCCAGATCTCTGACGGTTTTCACGTTGAAGGCGGCTTTCAGGTGTTCCGCGTCACCTTCGGACACGCCTTGCAAGGCCGATACCGGGGCATCTGCGATTTCCTTCAACGGCTTCGATTCGTAGGCCTTCATGACGGCTTTGTTGATGTTCATGCGTTGATCTCCTGTTATTGGGCGTAGGTGGAAAGGAACCGGGATGGCCGCGGGTTCCGGCGATATGGCGGCACGGCCGCAAAACCTGGGCCGGGACGTTAGTACCGAGGCTAGCCTAGAAGGCATAAAGAATGAAGCCAAGAATTGCAAAGGAACCATAGGCGCGCAGGGCTAGGATCCCCACGGAGGACGCCCGCAAGCGGGCCTATCGGCTCGAATCGCCTGTCGCCCCGGGCCGTCTATTTCTTTTTCCTCCAGGCTCCGATCAGGCCCGCGGCCACGATCAGCGCTGCGCCCGCGTAGCTGACGCCGTCCGGCAGTTCGTTCCACACCAGCCAGCCGAAGAAAGTGGCCCATAGCAGGCCGGAGTAGTCGAAGGGCGCGACGACCGAGGCGGGAGCCAGGCGGAAGGCCTGGGAAATCAGGCTGATGCCGGCGCTGCTGAAGATGCCGATGGCGAACATGACGAGCCAGTCGGCGCCGGCGACCGGGTGCCAGATCCAGGGCTGAGGCAGGGCGCTGAAGAGCACCTGGGGCAGCACGGAATAGAACATCAGGGCGGCGAAGCTGTGGGAAGGGTGGATGCGCCGGGCGCTGACCATCATGGCGGCGTAGGTCAGGGCGGTGAAGAGCGGGTAGAGGGATGCGGCTTGGAAGGCGCCGCTGCCGGGGCGTACGATGACCAGCACGCCGGCAAAGCCCAGGGCCACGGCCAGCAGGCGCCAGGCGTCCAGCCGTTCTTTGTAGACGGCGGCCGACAGCAGTACGACGAAGACGGGGGCGGCGTAGGCGATGGCGGTAATTTCGGCCAGGGGCAGCTCGGCCAGGCCGCGGTAGAAGGCGCAAGCGCCGATCACATTCAGGAAGCCGCGCAAGGCGTGCAGGCCGGCTTGGCGGGTGCGCAGGGCGGGCCGGCCGCCCAGGGCCAAGGCCAGGCCGGTGACCAGGGGCAGGGCGATCAGGGCGCGCAGGAACAGCACTTGCAGGGCCGGGTAGCGGCCGTCCAGGACTTTGACCGAGGCGTCGCTCAGGCTCAGCGTCAGGATGCCGGCCAGCATGCAGCAGATGCCGGCGTTGGCGCTGGGCCGTATGGCGCCCCTTGAAGTTCGGGCTATCGCCTCCATATATTTTTCCAATCGGCCCGGCTGCTCGGGCCAGCAAGGTTTCTCGTCAACAAATTTTTCATTGATTCAATAAGTTATGAGCGACTCCGATACTACCGTGCACGGCGCCGAAACGCTGGGTTTCCAGGCCGAGGTCAAGCAACTGCTGCACCTGATGATCCATTCCTTGTACAGCAACAAGGAAATTTTCCTGCGCGAGCTGGTCTCGAATGCGTCGGACGCCTGCGACAAGCTGCGTTTCGAGGCCATCGACAAGCCCGAGCTGATGCAGGGCGATACGGAACTGCGCATCCGGATCGAGTACGACAAGGAGCTGCGTACCGTGACGATATCCGATAACGGCATCGGCATGTCGCGCGACGACGCCATCGCCAACCTGGGCACGATCGCGCGCTCGGGCACGCGGGAATTCTTCTCGCAACTGACGGGCGACCAGCAGAAGGACGCCCAGCTCATCGGCCAGTTCGGGGTGGGCTTTTATTCTTCGTTCATCGTGGCGCAGAAGGTATCGGTGCTTAGCCGCCGCGCGGGCCTGCCGGAAACCGAGGCGATTCTGTGGGAATCGGACGGCCAGGGCGAGTTTTCGATTACCCCGGTGGAAAAGGCCGACCGCGGCACGGCGGTCACGCTGTACCTGCGCGAGGGCGAGGACGAATTCCTGAATGGCTGGAAGCTGCGCGAGGTGCTGCGCCGCTATTCCGACCATATTTCGCTGCCTATCCAGATGCTGAAGGAAGAGTGGGACAGCGAGAAGTCCGAGCAGGTCAAGAAGAATGAATGGGAAACGGTGAACCAGGCCAATGCGCTGTGGACGCGCGCCAAGGCCGACATCACCGACGAGCAGTACAAAGAATTCTACAAGCACGTCGCGCACGACTATGACGACCCCTTGGCCTGGACGCACAACCGGGTAGAAGGCCGCAGCGAATACACGCAGCTGTTGTACGTTCCGAAGCATGCGCCCATGGATCTGTGGGATCGCGACGCGCGGCGCGGGGTCAAGCTGTATGTGCGGCGCGTGTTCATCATGGACGACGCCGAACAATTGCTGCCCGCCTATTTGCGCTTCGTGCGCGGCGTGATCGATTCGGCCGACCTGCCGCTGAATGTGTCGCGCGAACTGCTGCAGGAAAGCCGCGACGTGAAGGTGATCCGCGAGGGGTCGACGAAGCGTGTGCTGTCGCTGCTGGAAGACCTGGCCGAGAACAAGGCCGAAGACTATGCGGAATTCTGGAAGCAGTTCGGGCTGGTGATCAAGGAAGGCGTGGGCGAAGACCATGCCAACAAAGACCGCATCGCCAAGCTGTTGCGTTTTGCCTCGACGCAGGCCGAGGGTTCGGCGCAGACGGTGTCGCTGGCCGACTATGTGGGCCGCGTGAAGGAAGGCCAGGACAAGATTTATTACGTCAGTGCCGATACGTTCGCGGCGGCCAGCAATAGCCCGCACCTGGAGATCTTCCGCAAGAAGGGCCTGGAAGTGCTGCTGCTGTCGGATCGCGTCGATGAATGGATGCTGTCGCACCTGCGCGAATTCGAGGGCAAGCAGCTGGTGTCGATCGCCAAGGGCGGCCTGGATCTGGACAAGCTGGCCGACGAGGAAGAAAAGAAGCATCAGTCGGAAGTGGCCGAGACCTTCAAGCCGCTGGTGGAACGTCTGAAGACGGCGCTGGGCGAAAAGGTGAAGGACGTGCGCGTCACCGTGCGCCTGGTGGATTCGCCCGCCTGCGTGGTGGTCGACGAGCACGAGCTCAGCCCGCATCTGATGCGCATGCTGCAGGCGGCCGGCCAGGAAACGCCGCAGGTCAAGCCAATACTGGAAATCAACCCCGAGCACGCACTGGTGACGCGGGTGCAGGGCGCTCCGGAGGCGGATTTCGGCGACTGGGCGCAGCTGCTGCTGGATCAGGCCATGCTGGCCGAAGGGGCGCAACTGGCCGATCCGGCGGGCTTCGTGAAGCGGATGAACCGATTGATACTCAACGCTTGAGGGCTGGTGGGCGGCCGCAGGCCGCCGTCAGCGAGGCCTGGCGGCTATTGGCGGGCGGATGGCGCGGGTTCTTCGGCGATCTGCAGCGCGGGCTCGCCGCTGATGTTTTACGTCTGCCTTGAACGGCGCCCCGGGGCCTGTATAAGCGCTGGGGCGCCGTTGACTTTCCGGCGCAGCTTTACAGCTGCTTTTCCCCAGCTCGCCTGCCTCAGCCGGCCCCGGGCGGCATCTGCCGCCGCGGCCAGCCGTTCTCCCGGCCGTAGCGCGCCCAGTCGAAGCAGGGCCCCGGGTCGGTCTTGCGGCCGAGGGCGATGTGTTCGTGCCCCCATGCCGCGCGCAGCGGGTGGCGCGTGCGCAGCGCCCTGGTCAGCGCGGCCAGGGTTGCGTACTGGGCTTCGGCGTATGGCTCGAAGTCCGTGCCTTCCAGCTCTATGCCCACGGAAAAATCATTGCAGCGCTCGCGCCCCTCGAATGCCGAGACACCGGCGTGCCAGGCGCGGCGCGTGCTGGCAACGAACTGGATCACGCCGCCGTCGCGGCGCACGAAGAAGTGCGCCGAGACTCGCAGCCCGCGCAGGCGCGGCAGCCAGGGGTGGGAGTCGTAGTCCAGGCGATTGAGGAACAGATCCTCGACTTCGGATCCGCCGAAGACACCGGGCGGCAGGCTGATATTGTGCAAAACCAGCAGGTACGGGTCGACGCTGCCCGGCCGGGCGTCCTGGTTGGGGGACGGCGCCAGGCGCACCCCGGGGCCCGGGCGCAGCCAGCCGTGGCGATCCAGTGCAAGAGGGCGGGTATCGCCTGCCGCTGCCATTACCGTTGCTCTGGCTGTCGCTTTGGCCGCAGTAGCCAAAGTCGTGGCTGGAGGTGAACGGCAGCCGGATCGGCGCTCCGGACTGGAACTTCGACCGTGCCGGCCCGCGGCTGCGTATTCACTTGCGCACGCCCAGCTTGGCGTGCTCGGTGCTGCACCAGGTTTTGCCCTGCACCAGCACGGCTTCCGAGCGCGGCAGGTGGATGCCGCAATGGGCGCAGCGCACCATGGTTTCCGGCGCCTGCACCGGCGGCATGGGGCGCGGCGGGGCCTGGCGCGGCCGCGACTGCTGGCGGGCATTGTTCTGCGACATGATGCGCGCCAGCAGCATGCCGCCCAGAATCAGCAGTACCCAGATCAGAACCTTGCCCACTTCAACCCCGCTGCAGTATGACTTCGAGCACGAACCGGCTGCCCGTGTAGGCCAGCAGCAGGAAGACGAAACCCACCAGCGTCCAGCGCAGGGCGATGCGGCCGCGCCAGCCGCGCGCGTAGCGGCCGACCAGCAGCCCGCCGAAGGTGACCCACGACAGCAGGGTGAAGACGGTCTTGTGATCCAGGGGGAAGGGGCGGCCGGTCAGGGCCATGGACACCATGGCGCCGGATCCCACGGCCAGGGTCAGGACGATGAAGCCTATCCAGATCAGACGGAACAGCAGGTGTTCCTGCACCAGCAGGGGCGGCATGGAGTCGAAGGCGCGGCTGATGATGCCGCGGCTGGCTTCTTGTTCGACTGGGCGGTGCAGGTGGCGGTCGAGCGCGGTCATGAGAACGGCGTGCAGGGCGGCGACGGTGATCATGCCGTAGGCGGTCAGCGCGATCAGCAGGTGCACCCGCAGCCAGTCGTTGTGGGCGTGGGCCACCACATAGCCCTGCGGGAAGGCGGCCGCCACGATCGTGACCAGGGTGACCGCCGGCAGCAGGATCAGCAGCAGGCCGTCGATGCGCAGGATCAGGCTTTCCAGCCAGAATATGATCATGCCCACCCAGATTGCCGCCGACAGGCCCAGGGCCCAGCTTAGGCGCAGGCCGTTGTCGGTGAGGATGGCCTGGTGCAGCGCGATGCCATGCAGAATAATGGCGCTGAGCAGGCAGATGCGCCCGACTTTGCCGGCGTGCGGCTGTTCGCCGTCGCGGGTCAGCGGTCGCCAAAGAGAAACGGCCAGCACGGCGTAGGCCAGCGCGGCCAGCAAGTGAAATACAATGCCTGCAGACATAGTCCCTGATATATGGTTGGGCCGGCAGGGGCATGATGCCCCCGCTGCACCGTATTTTAGTTCGGTGCAGCCCGGAACCGACTAGTTTAAGCGAAACCATTCTTATTTATGCTAGACAATCTTACTCAGCGCCTGTCGCGCGTCGTCAAGACCATGCGTGGCCAGGCGCGCCTGACCGAAGCCAATACCCAGGACATGCTGCGCGAGGTGCGCATGGCCCTGCTCGAGGCCGACGTGGCCTTGCCCGTGGTGCGCGATTTCGTTGCCCGGGTCAGGGAACGCGCGCTGGGCCAGGACGTGGTGGGCAGCCTCAACCCGGGCCAGGCCCTGGTGGGTGTGGTGCACAAGGAATTGACGGCCCTGATGGGCGGCGACCAGAGCGCCGAGGCCGGCGAGCTTTCCCTGGCCGCCCAGCCGCCCGCCGTGATCCTGATGGCCGGTCTGCAGGGCGCCGGCAAGACCACCACCACCGGCAAGCTGGCCAAGTGGCTCAGCGAGGGCGGCCATGTGCAGCACGGCCGCAAGACGGGCAAGAAGAAGGTGCTGGTGGTCAGCGCCGACGTCTATCGCCCGGCGGCCATCGAGCAGCTGCGCACCGTGGCGGCGCAGGTGCATGTGGATTTCCTGCCTTCCGACACCACGCAAAAGCCCGAGGACATCGCGCGCGCCGCGCTCGACCACGCCAAGCGCCATCACTACGAGGTGCTGATCGTCGACACGGCCGGCCGCCTGGGGGTGGACGAGGCCATGATGCGCGAGATCCGCGCCCTGTACGACCTGCTCGACCCGGTTGAAACCCTGTTCGTGGTCGACGCCATGCAGGGCCAGGACGCGGTGAATGTGGCCAAGGCCTTCGCCGACGCGCTGCCCCTGACGGGCGTGGTGCTGACCAAGCTGGACGGCGATGCGCGCGGCGGCGCGGCCCTGTCGGTGCGCCACGTTACCGGCAAGCCGCTGAAGTTCGTCGGCATATCGGAAAAGCTCGACGGACTGGAACCCTTCCACCCCGAGCGCATGGCGCAGCGCGTGCTGGGCATGGGCGACATCGTCTCGCTGGTCGAGCAGGCGCAGAAGAACGTCGACATTGCCGAGGCGCAGAAGCTGGCGGCCAAGCTCAAGTCGGGTAATCGCTTCGATCTGAACGATTTCCGCGAACAGCTGCAGCAGGTCAAGAAAATGGGCGACATGGGCTCGCTGTTGGAAAAGCTGCCGGCCCAGTTCGCGCAGGCCGCGAATCAGCTGCAGGGCGGCCAGGCTGAAAAACAATTGCGCCGCACGGAAGGCATCCTGAATTCCATGACCCCGGCCGAGCGTGCCAAGCCCGAACTGCTCAAGGCCTCGCGCAAGCGCCGCATTGCCGCCGGCTCCGGCGTGCCGGTGCAGGAAGTCAATCGCCTGCTGGCCCAGTTCGAGCAGATGCAGGGCATGATGAAGCAAATGAAGAAGGGCGGCATGGCCAAGATGATGCGTGCCATGGGCGGCATGCGCGGCATGGGCAAGGGCGGCTTCGGGGGCTTCCGGCCCTAACGGTCATGGCGGGCGCCGCCTCCCCCGAGAATGAAAGGGGCTTCTTTCACATTAAGGCCGGGCCTTTTTACCCGGCGTATTTGTCGGTGGCCGCCAGCAGCAGCTGCAGGGTGCCCGGCTCGTCGAAGGCGTGCCCGGCGTCGGGCACCACGTGGAATTCGGCCTGCGGCCAGGCCTGATGCAGATCCCAGGCGGTGCGCATGGGCGTGCAGGCGTCGTAGCGGCCCTGGATGATGGTGCCCGGTATGGCGTGCAGCCGGTGTGCCTCGGCCAGCAGCTGGCCTTCTTCCATGAAGCCGCGGTTCACGAAATAGTGGTTCTCGATGCGGGCGAAAGCCAGCGCCGAGGAGTCGTCGGCATGGCCCTGCGCATGCCGCGCGCTGGGCCGCAGCGTGATCGTGCGGCTTTCCCATTGCGTCCAGGCATGCGCGGCGCGCAGCTGTGCTTCGCGGTCGGATCCGGTCAGGCGCTTGTGGTAAGCGGTGACCAGGTCGTCGCGCTCTTCGGGTGGGATCGGCGCCAGGTATTGTTCCCATAAGTCTGGAAACAGCCACGAAGCGCCTTCCTGGTAGAACCAGCGTATCTCTTTTTGGCGCAAGGCGAAGATGCCGCGCAGTACCAGCTCGCTGACGTGCTCGGGGTGCTTTTGCGCATAGGCCAGCGCCAGGGTCGAGCCCCAAGATCCGCCAAACACCAGGATCTGTTCGGTTTCCAGCACTTCCGCGCGTAGCCGTTCGATGTCGGCCACCAGATGCCAGGTGGTGTTGTGCTCCAGGCTGGCATGCGGCCGCGAGCGCCCGCAGCCGCGCTGGTCGAACAGCAGCACTTTGTAGCGCTGCGGGTCGAACAGGCGCCGGTGTACCGGCGCGCAGCCGCTGCCCGGGCCGCCATGCAGGAATACCGCCGCCTTGCCCTGCGGATTGCCGCAAAGCTCCCAATAGACTTGATGGCCGTCGCCGGTGTTTAGGTAGCCCTGGCGGTAGGCTTGTATGGCGGGGTACATGGCGCCTCTGTTTTCCTGTGTTCGTTCAGCTTTTTCGTGTAAAGATCAGATCCCATACCCCGTGGCCCAGCCGCAGCCCGCGCGTTTCGAACTTGGTCTGCGGCCGGTATTCCGGGCGCGGCGCATAGCCCTCGCAGGTGTTGCACAGGCTGGGCTCGGCGCCCAGCACCTCCAGCATCTGCTGCGCATAGTTTTCCCAATCGGTGGCGCAGTGGATATAGCCGCCCGGCGCCAGGCGGCTGGCCAGCAGCTCGACGAATGGCGGCTGCACCAGGCGCCGCTTGTGGTGCCGCGCCTTGGGCCACGGGTCGGGGAAGTAAATGTGTACGCCCGCCAGCGATTGCGGCGCCAGCATGTCGCGCACTACCTCTACCGCATCGTGCTGCACGATGCGGAGGTTCTGCAGGCCCGAGGCCTCGATGCGCTTGAGCAGTGCGCCGACTCCCGAATTGAAGACCTCCACGCCCAGGAAATTGTCGCCCGGGCGTGTGGTGGCGATGGCTTCCGTGGTCTCGCCCATGCCGAAGCCGATCTCCAGTATGGTCGGCGCGTTGCGGCCGAAAGTCCGTTGCAGATCCAGCGGCACGGTGCGGTAGGGCAGGGCCCACAGCGGCATCAGCCTGTCCAGCGCTTCTTTCTGCCCGGGCGTGATGTGGCTGCGGCGGTGGACGAAGCTGCGGATATGCGCAGGCTTGGGAACGGTGTCGGCGCCAGAGGGAGCCGTGGAGTCGGCCGTGGAATGGGCCGTGCCTGCTGGATCGGTGGCTGTGGGCCCGGGAATGGGGCCGCCGGGGGCGGCCGGAATATCGGTATGCGTGTTCGTGCTCATAGGCGGAATTGTAGTGACTGCCGGCCAGGTCTGCGCGGGCGTGGGTCAGCCCGGCGACGTTTCGGTGGCGGGGAACAATTCCCGCAATGCCGCCAGCGCCAAGGCCAGCGGTTGCGACACCGAGCTTTCCTTGCGGGTCATGACCTGTACGTTCCCGAAATTGATGCGCGTGTCTATGGGCAGGATGCAGAGGCCGCCTTGTTTTTGGAAATGCTCGGCGATGACTCGCGGCAGCGCGGCGATCCAGGGGTATTGGTTGATCAGGGTGATATTGGTCAGGACGGCATTGGACTGGATGTGCCTGGCCGGCCGCTCGACGCCCAGCCGGGCGAACATCTCGTCCATGCGGTCGCTAAGCACCGAATTCTGCACCGGCAGTATCCACATCGAGCCCATGATCTCGGCCAGGGCGGGGGTCGGGAGGGCGCCCAGCGGGTTCTGTACGCCGCAGACCAGTGCGATCGGGTCTTCATAAAGAAACCTGCCTTCGATCTGGCTGGAATCGATGCGGCTGGTAGTGCGGCCTATGACGCAGTCCAGCTGGCGCTCGAGCAGGCTGGCCAGCAGGTCGTGCAGCAGCCCTTCATGCACGCTGATTTCCAGGTTGCCGGCCCTGGAAAGCAGCGCGGTGATCAGCCTGGGCGTGATGTGTATGGAGGCCGAAGGCAGGATGCCGATGCGCAGCTGCTGCTGGCCGCGCTGGCGCAGCGCCTCGAGTTCCGCGCCGAAGCGGCGGGCCGCGCCGTCCATGTTGCGGGCGTGGGCGATGGCGGCGTGGCCCAGCTCGGTGGCTTGTGTGCCCGAGCCCGTGCGTTCGAACAGCGCGTAGCCGAACAGGGATTCCAGCTGGGCCAGCGATTTGGATGCGGCCGGCTGGCTCATGTGCAGCGCTTCGGCCGCCTGGCCCAAATGGCGCGTCCGATCCAGGGTAAGCAGCAGGTCGATGTGCCGTTGCTTCAGGTGTATGGGCCGAGGGCTGCGTGGGGCTGGATTCGCCATGGCTCGCTCTATCATTCCTTTATGGTTATGTAATTCATAATTTAATTCATTATATGTTATCTTTCTTTTAGGGCAGACTGTCGCTTGTTGAAGGCCATTGCGCCTATGCAAGGAGACACGTATGAAAAAATCGCTCGCCGTACTGGCCCTGTTCGGCCTGGGTATCGCCGCCTGTGCGCCGGCCGTGGCATCGAAGCCTTATCCCAATGGCCCCATCTCCATCGTCGTGCCCTTTGCGCCCGGCGGCGCCACGGACACCACCGCCCGCCTGCTGGCCAAGGAACTGGCGCGTGACACTGGCTACAACTTCATCGTCGAGAACAAGGCCGGGGCCGGCGGCGGCATTGCTGCCAGCTATGTCGCCCGTGCGCGGCCCGATGGCCAGACGCTGCTGTTCGGCACGACCAGCACCAACGGCATCAACACCTATATCTATCCGAAGCTGCCCTACGACGCCGTCAAAAGCTTTGCGCCGGTCGGCTTCGTCGCCGAAAACGTCGTGGTGCTGCTGGGCAATGCCTCGTTTCCCGCCAACAACCTGACAGAAACCGTGGAACTCCTGCGCAAGAATCCGGGCAAGTACGCCTATGCGTCGCCCGGGGTGGGAACGGTGCACAACCTGGCGATGGAGCTTCTGAAACATAGCCTGGGCCTGGATGTGAGGCACATTCCCTACAAGGGCGCGGGCCCGGCCATGGTCGACCTGGTTTCGGGTACGGTGCCGCTGATGATGGGCGGCATTGCCCCGGCCTTGCCATTCGTCAAGTCGGGCAAGATCAAGGTGCTCGGGGTGGCCAACGACCGCCACTTCAATGACCTGCCGGCGGGCATCCAGTATTTTTCGGATGTCGCGCCCAAGGATGCGGTCAGTTCCTGGATGGGCCTGCTGGCGCCGGCCGGCACCCCGGCCGATCGCATCGAGGTGCTGAGCGCCGCCCTGAAGAAGGCGCTGGCGTCCAAGACCCTGCAGCAGACGCTGGAACAGCAAGGCATGCACGCGGCATACATGACGCCGCAGCAGTTCGGCACCTTGATCACCCAGGGCATGTCGTTCTGGAAGTCCGCCGCGCAGGTTGCCGGCATCGAAAACCATTGATATGCGAAATCGAGTGAATTTCCTGCTGATCATCACCGATCAGCAGCGCGCGGATCACTTGGGCTGTTATGGCAACAAGCAGGTACAGACCCCCAACCTGGATCGCCTGGCAAGCCGCGGCTGGCGCTGCGGCAATATGCATGTGGCCACGCCCATCTGCATGCCCAACCGCGCCAGCATGCTGACCGGGCGCTATCCGTCTGCCCACGGCGCGCGCCACAACGGCATTCCCTTGTCGCTGCGCTCCATGACCTTCGTCGAAACCCTGCGCCAAGCCGGCTACCGCACCGCCCTGGTCGGCAAGGCGCACCTGCAGAACATGACGGACATTCCGCCCAGTTGGCCCGTCAAGAGCGAAGACCGCCTGGCGCTAGAGGCGCGCCTGCCCGAAGCAGGCAATTATGACCAGGAAAAGCGCCGGATCTGGCTGCAGCGCGACGACTACGACCTGGAATATCCCTATTACGGATTCGAGCAGGCGCGGCTGGTGGACGACCACAGCGACGATGTGCATGGCCATTACCGTTATTGGCTGCGCAACGAGCATCCGGGCATAGAGGCGCTGATCGGGCCGCAGGCGGCGCTGCCCGCCCCGTCGTACGAACTCACCAAGATACGCCAGGCCTGGCGCACCCGCGTGCCCGAGGAACTTTATCCCACTGCCTACATCGGCGAGCAGACGATCCGCCGCCTGCAGGAATACGCTCAGTCGGACGAGCCCTTCTTCATCCAGTGCTCTTTTCCCGACCCGCACCATCCCTTCACGCCGCCCGGCAAGTATTGGGATATGTATGCCCCTGAAGACATAGACCTGCTGGCCTCGTTCCATGCCACAGGCAATGCGCCGCCGCATGTGCAGTGGCTGTGGAACCAGCGCGACGCCGGCACGGCCATCCGGCATACCCCGGCGATTTTCGCCTGCAACGAGCGCGAGGCGCGCGAGGCGATCGCACTGAACTACGGCTCGATCTCCAACATTGATCACCAGGTGGGGCGCATACTCGGCGCACTGCAAGACCATGGCCTGGCGGACAATACCGTAGTCGTGTTCACTAGCGACCATGGCGATTACCTGGGCGATCACCAACTGCTGTTGAAGGGGCCCATACATTATCGGGGGCTGACGCGCGTGCCCTTTATCTGGGCCGACCCGTCCAGTGGCCAAGGCAGCGCCAGCGACGCCGCGCTGGCCAGCACCATCGACATCGCACCCACCATCCTGGAGCGCGCCGGCGTTGCGCCGTTCAACGGCATCCAGGGCAGCAGCCTGCTGCCGCTGGCGACGGGCCGCAAGACGGCCCTGCGCGACGCCCTGATGCTGGAAGAAGAGGGGCAGCGCGTGATCCTGGGTTTCGACACACGGATCCGCTGCCGCACGCTGCTCATGGACAACCATCGCCTTACGGTCTACGACGGGGCAGCCTGGGGCGAGCTGTACGACCTGGAAGCGGATCCTCACGAAACCCGCAACCTATGGGAAGACCCGGCCAGCCGCCGGGTGCGGGCCAGGATGTTCGAGCGGCTGTCCTATGCGATGCTGCAGAACATAGACGTGTCTCCTTATCCCACGGCCTTGGCCTGAGCTGTGCTGGGCCGGGGCGAGATTTGAAGCGCCGCTTGCCGTGGGCCTGCTTGCCATGGGCCGTGCACGCTTGCGGCGGCAGGCGCTATAATCTGCGCTCCCGCGATGGCTCGCCCACCACGCGGCCCATCCCGATGCGGGTGTAGCTCAATGGCAGAGCAGAAGCTTCCCAAGCTTACGACGAGGGTTCGATTCCCTTCACCCGCTCATTCCAAGGACGGCCAAGGAAAGCCATGGACGTCCACTGAGTGATCAACTTTTTGATCTAAAAGGGGAATTCCCTTCTGATGGGTGTCCACTGACATCCAGGGAAATCCACCTACAACCACTCCAAATAAGTACATTTTTCAGTCCACTAATAGTGGTGGGCTGGTATGCCGCATTGTTGCTGTAGGAGTGCCGCTGGAGCGGCCGTCATAATTCATCTCCCGTTTAATCTGGGATTTGGAATTGAAGCATGGCGCGGACTGATTTGCATGTTCGTAACGCAAAGGCAACGGGGAAAGTGCACACCCTGACCTTTACAGGTGCTGCTGCTTTTCTAAAGCGGACACACAGCACTTGCGGGTCTGTTGATCGCGTGCGTTTGAAGATCTGTCGAAAACCAGTTTGGAGGTGATAGTCCACTCTTTCGGCCAACTAATTGCCTAGATTCGGCGCCCAAGGTGTACAGGATCGGAGCCGGAGGATAAGAGGACGACTCTTTTACCCATAGAGCAGCGCGGCGGTTGCCTCCATCTGTCCATGCTCGAAAGCTGCTGCGAAGTCATCTAATTCGTATGGGCATAGCCCCACCTCAGTGTCAAGAGCGACCTTTCGCCGATTCACTACTGCAACATAGACTTCGGCCATGACTGTTTGGGCCTGTTTTTGACCCAATGAGAAGTAAGCTGCCCGAGCCAGCAGCATATGAACGTCGGTGATCGGGCCATCCTTCTCGGACAGCCATGACTTGGATTCACGCTCTTTGTCCGGAAACGGATTGATGTCGAATGCAGGCACAAGACGCCACAGGCCATGCTCCACATGCAAGCAACCATGATTCTGCAGGTGATCATCAACGTTGGTAATCAGCAGGTTTAACACCAAGCGGCGCCAGAGTTGGCGTAAGTCCTGAGTAGGTGGGTATCCGTAGGTACGGATGGCGTCTGCAATTTTCGTGTAGCTGCGATCTTCCTCACGCGAGGCTTGCAGCAATGGCGCCGCGGCTGGCTCGGTAGATGTGTTCGAGCTCTATCAACGGTGGGGTAGTGCGTCGACCCTCTGGTACCGTTCTATGCCAGGTTCCATTCGGATCGCGCAGGCGCAGTGCGCCAACGCGGCTGAAGTCATCGACCGCTAGCAGATGATCTAACTCCGTCAGGGGCCGCAGTTTCGGGTCGGTGCGGCGACGCTTGGCGTGGTCGCGGGCGAGGACGCAACGGCCCCAGGCGTCGGGGGCCGTATCGGCTATTACGCCATGGAATACGGAGTCGTGGGGCGAGGCCGCCTTGTGTGGTTGGTGGCCAGGCATCAGTTGCAGGTCGGCTGATACGTTGAACCGTTCAGGGTTGGTCAGCCAAGTCTCGTCATAGGCGAAAACGCAGTTCTGGCCTCGGCCTTGCTGGACGTACACGAGCGAGCCGAGCGGCAGGCCAGCCTTGCCGATGCATACCTGGGCTTGTTGGCGGGTGAGCGCGGCGACTGCCGTCACAACGCTCCCGAAGAGCCGCCGGACTTGCTGCGCACGCGCTTGGGCAAGTGCTCGTCCATCAGCGTCAGTCCGATTTCGTCGTTCGGCGTATCCAGCAGATGTTCAAGCGCCTGAACCTGACCGAAGACATGCAGCACACGGGCAAAGAAGTGGATAGAGATGTGCATGTCACCTTTCTCCATACGGCGATTCGAGTAGGCTGCTTGTGCACCGGTTAGAGTGTTCATCCTTTTGCTGCGGGAATACTATATGCTACCCAATCAGTAATGATTTGACTTGTCACGTTGGCAATATAGGTGGACTCAATGGATTTCAAGCAACTACGTGCGCTTATTACAGTAGCGGAAACGGGAAATGTATCGAAGGCCGCCAAGATTCTTAATGTTGTTCAGCCTGCAGTTTCAAAGCAGATCAAGCAGCTAGAGGACGAATTGGGAGTAAGCCTGTTTTTTCGAGATAAACGGGGAATGGAGTTGACTTATGAGGGAAAGATTCTTGAGGAACATGCTCACCGGATAATGGATGAAATTAAAGTGGCTAGGGAAAAAATAAGCGCAACATCTGAAATGGCCATCGGAACAGTTACTGTCGGATTGCTGGCGAGTGTGAGTGACGTATTGTCGAGTATTTTGATCGGCAGTCTCGAGAGGCTATACCCTCGAATCGAAGTAAGAATTGTAATGGGGCACGCAGAGCACATATTGAGTTGGTTGGAGAGAGGGGATTTGGAAATTGCGCTGCTATATGCTGATGCGGCGGTTGCTGAGATGGAAATTTCAAAAATAATTGAGGAGAATCTATATTTGATCGGGGCAGTGGATTGCGGTTTGAGCGTGGAGACGCCTGTGGCGTTTTCTGACGCCATGGCTCTCCCGCTGATATTTGCCAATGCGAAGTATGGAATCAGATATTTGGTGGATCAAGCTGCAAAGCGCGTCGGAGTACGGCCTAGAGTCGTGTTGGAAACGAGTGCGCTCAGTGTTCAGAAGCGTTTGATTCTTGAAGGCTACGGGCACACGATCCTGCCGTGGGTGGCAGTCGCGGACGACGTGAAAAACGGCCGACTTGCGGCGGCTCCCATCGTTATGCCTACGTTGACGCGGCAGCTCGGCCTCGGTGTTATGTCCTCAAGGCTGCAATCGAAGGCCACCCAGTGCGTCTTGGCCGAGATGCTTCTTTGTATAAAGCGAATAGTCCATACGGGTGAGTGGCCAGAGGCTAGATGGTTAGGTGCTCGTGAGGCAGAGGCTATCGGCGTGACTTACAGTTGAACTCATTTTATTTTATATCTCATGCGCACCCTGTGTCGGCGCGCATGAGATATATGACGGTGGTGTGTTCATAAAATGGACAGGCCCGCTACCTGTTTGAGCTGTTTACTGGGCGATAGATGCCTGCGTGGGTAGCCCTCACTCAAGCTTCAAGTTCTCGCGCTGTGCGAGATCTTTCAAGTTGCTTATTTCTTTGCGGACAAACACTTGGGTTTTGGCTGTATTTAAATCGGAGATTCTGCAGCCGAGGTCTGTAAGGGTTTTCGCTATCGATGTATCCCGGACAATTTCCGAAAACGCAGCTGAAAGCTTATTGATAATAGGCGCCGGAGTGCCGGTTGGTACGAATATTGCATGCCATTCGTTGGAAACAAATCCGGGAACTGCGCTTTCACTTACCGTGGGAACGTCAGGAAGCACGGCCAGCCGTTCGGTATCTCCTACTGCCAAAGCTCGTAAAGCTCCGCTTCTGATATACGGAAGGGGGGCGCTGGCAGTAATGAACATCAAAGGAATTCGTCCGCTTAGAACGTCGACCAGGGCCTGCCCGCCTCCGGAGTATGTCACCTGTTGAATTTTTGTGCCTGCGAGTCGATTGAATAATAGTCCAGCTAGATATTGCCCCGATCCAACGCCGGAAGAGGCCATGTCTATATTGTTATGAGGAGCCTTTCCTTGAGAAATTACATCGTTTATAGATTTGAAATTGGATTTGGAGCTTGACACTAGAATATTAGGGACAGTCAGCAAAGCCGATATGGGTGTGAGGTCTTTGATTGGGTCGAAACCCAGATTGGATCGTAATACTGCGTTCTGTGTGTAGTTGGATGCGTCCAGCAAAATGGTGTATCCGTCAGGCTTGGATCGCGCTACATAAGATTCAGCAATAGCTCCGCTTGCGCCCCCTTTGTTCAGCACAACGACTCCTTCGCCCAAAATTTTCCCGAGCTGAGGGGCAATCACACGCGCGACAGCGTCCAAAGTGCCTCCGGCCGGATATGACACTACGAGTGTTACTGCCCGGTTTGGATAGTCCTGAGCCCATGTTGCCGAAGCAAATCCGAAGAAAGCAATCGACGCCGCTACGAGTTTCGATTTGATGAATTTGGTCTTTTTGATCATGCCGAGTCCTTACTGGTTTGATTGATGGTTGGCTATTCAATGAATAGAGTGAGCTTCAGAACTTATATAGATTTGCCGGGTTGTCCACGAGTATCCTGCGTTTGATTTGTGGGTCGGGGGCCCATTTATCGAGTAAAGCCAACAAGGAAAAATCATCCGGTGTGTACGATACCTCTGTCGGATGTGGCCAGTCCGAGCCCCATACAATTCTGTCTGGCGCAAGTTCTATAAGTCGCCGTGCAAGGGTGATGGTGTCTGAGTAATCGTCCCGTTGGGAGTTTAGGTAAGGGCCGGAGAGTTTTATCCAAGTTCTTCCTCGGCTCACCAAATCTCCCACAATATCGATGGCGTCGCGCGTGGCCGGAAGCTCGGGCCCCACCCGCAACATGTGGTCGAACACAATTGTTCCGGGCAGTTTTTTAAGAAGATGGCGGTGCTTGGATATCTGCTCACCCAAGAAATGCAACTGTGTATGCCAACCCAGTTTTTGGATGCGTCGAGCAACTGGCTCGATCATTTCCAGAGTGGTAGTGGCTCGTGCTGGGCTATGCAAAGAAAATCTAACGCCTCGAAACTCGCTTTTATGCAAGAGAGAAAGCTCTTCGTCTGATATGTCTGGGTGTATTACGGCCACACCTCGGCTCACGCTACGGCCCAGCTCATTTATCGCCTTTAGCGTTGGCGTGTTATTCGTCCCATAATAGCTGGGAGTTACTACGACGCTACGCTCGAGCCCAAGACTTTTTTGCATCTTTCGATAGTCGCTGATTCCTGGAATTCTAGGGGGAGGAGGCCCAGGCCGTATTTGGCTGGCTGGATCAAATATGTGTACATGACAGTCGCAAGCATTTTTTATGCGGCTGTGACCGAGGCTGCTCAAGATCATTTGGGGAGTGGGAAAAGTCAGGAGGTGTTATGTTCGGATTATTTTATGTATCCCTCGCATGAGCTCTAAATGATTTTTTTTCATTGGAGATGATAACGATCTGGTATAGCTGGCTGGCAGGAGGGTTACGGCCTGGCATCCACTGGTCATTACGTAAGCCGTATGCTTGGCTTGACGGTGTTACAGAGGCATTAGTTTCTTCGTGGGAGCGTCGGAGCCCCCACATGGGCTTACGAGGCATAGCCCTTGGCGTATAGAACTTAGCGCGGCGTACTTTCTTCGGTTTTGATTTTTTGCTTAGGTTGCCTGATATCGTAAGCACCCCTGTCAGGCAGACAGTAGCGGATAGAGATTCGGAGCAAGAAACTGCACCGGCGGGAGGCTGCCCAGAGATTCATGTGGGCGGTATTCGTTGTAGTCGACCAGCCATTGCTCGGTAATGGCTGGCACCTGCTGAAGATTGGCGAACAGATGTGCATCGAGCACCTCGGTTCGGTACGTCCTGTTGAAGCGCTCGATGAACGCGTTTTGATTCGGCTTGCCAGGCTGGATATAACGCACGGCGATCCCTTGGACAGCAGCCCATTTGGTGAAGGCCCGAGAGATCATCTCCGGCCCATAGTAAGTGCAGAATGATTGTCAGCCATCTTGGTGTCCTCCTCAGATCCTAGAGAAACCTAAGGATGCCTGTCGCTTTGTTTCGCTGACAATCATTCTGCACTTACTACGGCCCCGAATATCTGGGCTTGGCCGTCGTCGAATGGGCAGCCCGGGCGGGCATCAGGCCCGAATACATCCAACCGGGTAAGCCGCAACAGAATGCGTACGTCGAGCGGTTCGACTGTGCGCTGTGAATGGCTGTCGATGTATCAGTGGGACGATTTGGAGCACCTTCAATGCTTCGCCACCAAGTTAAATTCCTGTCCTAGAAAGACGTTGGGCTCAGGATCCCAGCTGAAGCATTGGACGCAATGTCGCACTGACCGTCTGAATCCGCAATCGCTAAAAATGGGGACATTACCGGTCTAACGTGTTGAATGCGAATCGCTAGCGATTTCAGTCCAACATTTGATCATGCGCACAGACTGGCCGCTCGGCAGTCCGTCCGCCCCGCCGCCTTTTTCTCTATCCTTTGCTTGCCGAGAAGGCCCCAGCCGTCAAATCAATATCCGCACCGCTAATGCGCATCCGACGGGCAGCGTCCTGCCAATGATCGACAACCATGACTACATCATCCACAATTTTCCGGGCTTGCACATCGTCCAGTCCATAAAAAGCGGCGGTGCTGAGGACGGTCTCCAGGCTAGGTCGATTGTCGACGTCGTCGATATTCAAGACATGCTCTGCCTTGTCGATATTCGGATTGACATCGAACGCGGGTGCAAGTCTCCACCCTGTCTTGCCAAGCACGAATCCGTGATTGCGCAGGTGGTCGTCGCGGTTGCCAACCGCGACGTTGAACGTCACGCGCCGGAATAGCTGTTCCAAGTCTGCATCCGCATGCTCGGCATCCCCCTGGGCTCGAATGAACTGCGCCAATTCCAGATAGCTCGTACCTTCACTTTGAGTCTTACGAAGCAATGTCATCGCCGAGGCATAGAAGCGTCGCGAGCTGTTGGCGCGATCGAACCTTTGGACGCAGAAGGTATGGAAGTCGTTGTTTAGCTTGATGAGCTTCGCAGGCGGTACGTCTATCCCCGCTTCTTGCGCGAGTTGGTGAACGACATACTCCCAAGCTCCGATGTCTCGATCGTCATCCTTGGCCGGGAACTTGCCGATCCAGAGTGAGCCGTCGGTTTCGGTAAAGTTGGCTTTTGGCCTTGCTCCGCCCAAAGAAGCGCCAGGTGCGACGAGCACGGCGAGCCACTTGCGTAGCGCATCTAGATCGTCGATACGCCGGCTGCTGAGCTGGTAGGCCACGGCTTCCAATTCTCGTAGCGTCGTCACCGGCGGAGCCGCCATTTTCTCGTCGCCAAGAAACGCTCCCGTACCTGGCCGGCGAAAGCGCAGGGCGCCTTGGCGAGTGAGGTCTTGTACGCCGATCAGGAAGTCCCAGGCGTACAGCGTACGAGGGGAGCGTTGCTCATCCTTTGCCTGTAGGGCCTCGCGCCGCTTCATCAGTGTCTGTCCCCATCGGTCTGGTGACGAATCCAGGAAGATGCCGAAGTTGCCTAGCTCAGGCTTGGGAAAGAAGGGGTATTCATCCAGAGAGAGATCGGGATCCAGCGCGAAGGCGCGAGGGTCTTGTAGCCAATCGCGTTCGTAATGGAAGCGGATCTGGCCGCGGTCATGAGCGAGTGTGCCGACTTGGCGTGCAGGGCCGAGGTCATCATTCAACCAGACATCCAGGGTGTTGTCCTGTGCGCTCATGTCGATTCCTCGCTGTTTGAGGCCGGCGAGGGTTTGATTGCTTTGGCACGGGCGGCCGTGCGGCGTTTGGGAGTTGGTTCAAGCTCCAGATCCTGCAATTTACGACCAACTCTGTCGTCAGCCCCAAGCTGATTGAGGTCGCCCTCGAGGCCAAGCACAGCTAGAACCCGAACATAGGATCCCAGCGTAGCCCCAGAATCACCCGCTTCAACCTTGTACAAGGTGGTTCTTGAAATTCCTGCCCGTTGCGCTACGACGGCATTGCTTAGCTTGCGTCGCTTGCGGGCAAGACGCAGCCGCTCTCCCAGTGCGGACAGCAGGCGTTGCTCTTGAGGGAAAACGACAGGCGGCTTGCGTGGCATGTTCGCTATTATAGACAAAATTCGTTAAATTCGCCCGTAATAGCTGAAATTTTTATTGATGGCCCCCATTAACTTGGCCAGCGACGCTTGGAGGGGGCCTCGCCTGTGAGCCAAGTCGATGTCGCTACCGAGCTTCTGGATCGCACGCGTGACGGGGTAGAGGGTCGGGCCGGAGGCTATAGCTAAGCGCTCCAGTGAGAACTTTAAAGTGCTATTTGTGTTCTCAAGAGAGCAATAATGGTCAACGGAGCAGAGCAATCCCAACCTCTGGCTCATTGGGCAATGCCTGGGCAAGATAGCTGGAGCTTAGTTTGGCGGGCTATTATGAATTCAAATATGAATCAAATAAAATTATAAAAATTCATATATGAGCTTTTATAATAATTCAAATGGCTGATTGGTGCTTGCCTATATGATCAAATATGAATGTCTGGCAGCTGTTTTAAACCATATCTGAATAGGTACACACGTGCCATCTGCAGAGCAGAAAAGTCTCGGCTTACGGGTTGCGTCGCCGCGGCCCGTAGACCGGGCGCTACATCGTCTTGGGCAGAACATCTCCGTCGCGCGCCGCATGCGCCGCTTAAGCCAGGAAGACTTGGCAGAGCGTATCGGCACGTCGCTGAGTACTGTCAGGCGCATGGAAAACGGATATCCTGGCACTGCCTTGCATACCTTCCTGCGAGCCTTGCACGTACTTGGCCGTCTGGATGACCTGGTAAAGGTAATGGCCACGGAAAATGACACGCTGGGTATGGAGCTGATGCGGGAACAGTTGCCGCAGCGAGTGCGGGCGCCTCGTGGAAACAAATCGCGAGTCGGCCGTCCCGCGGCTGGCAAAGAGGATGCCGATCCTCGCGCGGACGAGTTGGAGGGCTTTTGATGGCGGCGTTCAGGCCCCTCAAGCGGGATTGCCCTGTGCCCACGGAAATCCGGCTTGGGGCCGGACAAACGAAGATAAAGCCGCGATATTGCGGCTTTATCAATGGGTGAGGTCTATAAGTATAGCGAGCTCGGTAGATACCCGCGTCAGCAGATACCCGCGCCGACAGGCCTCATACTGGCTTTCCAGAGGCCGGTGCCGGCAAAACCGGGGCCTCCATCGTCCGGGTGCACTTTCCGGCCGAACCCATGGTGCAGATCCAGGCCCCGTTCGAACCACTGGGCGATCGGATCGTCGTCCTCGAGGATCTTGAAGTCGGTGGCCAGGCGTCCCCATTGGAAGGCGGCCATGACGATGTAGTCGGCATGGCCGGGGCTTGCACCCGAGAGCCACGGCTGTTTGTTGAGCGTCAGGCGGATCGGATGGATCGCCTTTCTGAATGCCCGGACGGTCTGGTCGCGCGTGGCCTGTGCTTCTTCCAGCGAGCAGCCCAGCATTTCCTCGCGGCTTAGGCGGAAGTAGGGCCGGTCGTACGGATCCATGCGATCGAAGACGTCGCGTGAAACCAGGCGCAGGATCGTCGGGTGTATGACTTTGTCGGTGAAGCATTCGACGAAGCGGGCGACCCCCTTGCCCAGCTCGCAGCCCAGCAGCGGCGGCCTGTCCGGATAATGCTGATCCAGATAGACGGCGATGTCCCAGCTGTCCTCCACGAAGGTGTCCCCCGATCGGATCGCGGGCACGGTGCGGTTGGCGCCGCCGAGTTCCCCGATATCGGTGAAGCCGATGTGCACCGATTTGAACGGCAGCCCCTTATGGGCCAGGCTGAATCGTGTACGCCAGCAGAAGGGGCTGAAGCGTGTGTCATCCGCCGCAGCGAGTTCATAAAGAATGATTTCCTGGGTCATGCCGCACTCGCAACGCGTAGCGTTTGTTTGTTCTGGCGAGCCAGGGCAAGAATGCGGCGAGATGCGCGGAGCACGGGTTTTTGCAGCATCAGTCCGTCCAGTACGGCCAGGCCCGTGGAGCCGCTTTCCTCGAATGCCGCGATAGCCCGTTCTGCGTATGCGATCTCTGCTTCGCTCGGAGAAAAATATTTATGCACGATCGGGATCTGGGTCGGATGGATGCATGATTTTCCGGTGAAGCCTAGTTCTGCCGCGTGTTCGGCGGCCGCGTGCAGGCCGTTCATGTCTTCCAGGTGTATATGCGGGACGTCCATGGCATCGAGTTCGAAGGCCGCGGCCGCGTGCACCATGCGCGAACGTGCGTACAGCAAGGCCTGCGGCGTGCGCTTGCAGCGCAGGTCTGCGGACAGATCCACTTCGCCGAACAGGAGGCACGCCATGCGCGGGCTGGCGCCGGCGATATCGAATACGTCTTCCAGGCCCTGGCTGGTTTCCAGGGTTACGTAGAACTTCACCGAGGCTGCGGCGCCTTGCAGCAATTGGTCGAGCAGCTTGACCTCGGCGGCCGAGCGCACCTTGGTCATCATGACGGCGTCGGGAAGCTGGGTCAGGCCATTCAAGGCTTCGACGTCTCGCAGGCCGTGGATCGTGTCCAGCGAATTGATCCGCACAATGCGTTCACATCCCGCTGGGTTGGGCTCGGCGAACAAGGGCAGGGTCAGGCTGCGGGCTTCATCCTTGTGCGCGACAGCCACGGCATCTTCCAGGTCTATGCATACGACGTCCGCGCCGGCGGACATTGCTTTGCGGGCCCGGTCGGGCCGCAAACCGGGGACGAACAGCATGCTGCGGCGAGGGACTGGTTGAGCGGCGTGTTCCATAAGGTTTCCTTGAGGTTTTCCTATGGAGTACTGTAAGAGCGCGAAGTGGGATGGTACAGTGACAGTTCTATGAGTAATGTCCTGGTACAGAATAGCGTTCCTTGAGGAATAATGGCTGATGACACGCTATCTAGAAATTGCCGAGAATATAGCCAGGCTGATTAACGATGGCGTGTTGCGGCCGGGAGACCGGCTCCCTTCCGTCAGGGACGCCGCATTGCAGCGAAAGGTCAGCAAAGGCACGGTGATCCAGGCCTATGCGCTGCTGGAGACGCAGGGGCTCGTAGAGGCTCTTCCCAAGTCGGGATACTACGTGAAGGCACGCCTGGTGGGTCTGGGCTTACTGCCTCAGGCCGGCTTGAGCCGGCCAAGCATTGTCAAGGCGAACTCGCGCGCACGCGTGCGCGACGCGCTGGGCGATTTGGTCGGGGCGAAGGTTACCTCCCTGGGGTCGTCCTTCCCGGATGCGTCGCTGTTTCCGATGCAGAATTTGAATCGCGCCTTGGCCGCGACCAGCCGTCAAGGCAGCTACGCCAAGACCCTGGTCGACCTGCAGTTGGGCCTGCCGTCGCTGCGTCGCGCCATCGCCCAGCGCTATCTCGAACTCGGGTATGCCGTTCCCATGGATGAGATCATCATTACCTGTGGCGGCATGGAAGCGATCAGCTTGTCGCTGCAAGCCGTCGCGCGGCACGGAGATCTTGTCGTCATTGATTCCCCCATGTTTTTCTCGGGGCTGCAATTATTGAGGCAGCTTGGGCTGAATGCCGTGGAAATGCCGACCGACCCGGCCAGCGGGATGGATCTCGGCGTGCTGGACGCCACGCTGAAGCGCCATAAGGTCGCGGCATGCCTGTTGATGACGAACTGCCAGAATCCCCTCGGCTTTTCGATGGAAGAGGGCAAGAAGCGCGAGCTGGCAAAGTTATTGAGGCAGCACGGGGTTCCACTGGTGGAAAATGACGTTTATGCGGAACTCCAGTTCAGCTCCATCAGGAATCGGGCGGCCAAGGCGTTCGACACCGATGGCTCTGTATTGCACTGCGGTTCGTTCACGAAGTGCCTGGCGCCGGGATTCAAGATCGGATGGGTGGCTGCCGGAAGGTACCGCGAGGCCATTGCCAACCGGAAATTCGCGACGACGCTGGGCACGTCTTTCCCTCCGCAGGCGGCGATTTCTCATTACCTTTTGCATTACGCCTACGAAAAGCACTTGCGGCAGTTGCGCCACACCTTGGCCGAGCGTACCAAGCTCATGGCCGAGGCCGTATTCCGCTACTTTCCGGAGGGTACTCGTCTTTCGCAGCCGGACGGCGGGTTTCTTCTATGGGTGCAGATGCCTGCTGCCGTGGATTCGTTCAAGCTGTTCGAATTGGCCGCAACCCATGAAATCGGTATTGCCCCGGGGCCGATTTTCAGTACCCGCGCGAACTATAAGAACTTCATCCGCCTGAATTGCAGCCATCCCTGGTCGGAATCGCTGGATCGCACCGTGCGATGGCTGAGCCGCGCCGTATCGGAAATGTCCCTGAGCCACTGAAACAGCAGGCAGGGGGAGCACAACACGGCAGGGGTGGCAAGCGCGTGTCCCCATTCCGTGGGCTTGGCAGGGCGCCCGCGATTGCGTGGGTGCTGCATGAAACTGTACCCATTCAATAGCACCGAATCTGTCACTGTTCCCTATGCATGGGCTGGCCTAAGATCGTCCCAAGCCTGAATGCAAGGTCGATAGACAGTCGGGCACCGTTCGTGAAGGCAAACCGGAGGCGTTATTGATGGGCAATATTGGTATGAGGATTCTTCCCTTGAAGCAACGTGCGCCTGAAGCGCTCGTAGAAGAATTTGCGGGGCTTGGAACGTCAATTGTCAGTGACAACATGGCGAGACTGCAAGGCAGCCCGAATTTGAATTTTCCGGTGCAGAGCAGGAAAAAAGTCATCGGCACGGCGTTCACCGTGAAGACGAGGCCTGGCGATAACCTGCTCATTCACAAGGCGCTGGATCTGGCCGAACCGGGAGATGTGCTTGTCGTGGATGGGGGCGGCGACACGACAAATGCGCTGATCGGCGAGATCATGATGCGGATAGCGATGAAAAGAGGAATAAAAGGCCTGGTCACCAACGGCGCTATCCGTGATTCCGCCGCTTTCCGGGACAGCGGCTTCACGGTCTATGCCAGAGGCGTGACGCATCTGGGCCCATATAAGGATGGCCCCGGGGAAATCAATGTGCCCGTCACCGTGGACGGAATGCTGGTCAATCCAGGGGACATCATTCTTGGCGATGAAGACGGGGTCGTTGCAATACCCGCCGGCCAGGCTGAAGAGATATTGAAGCTGGCCAAAGACAAACACCGGAAAGAGGCCGTCACTATGGAACAGGTCGAGGCGGGTACGTATGACCATGGCTGGGTCGATGAAGCTCTGAAGTCCAAGGGCTATGACCTTGCCGGATGAAAACGCGAGTTGTTGGAACCGATCGGCTTTGGCCGGCCTGGATTCCAATAAATGCGCTGCCGCGGGAAACAGGCGCGGCGGCTGGAAAAACACGTAATGAGATAGTGGCATGTCGGAATTCGGAAGCAGGATATATTCCAAGGTTCACCGCCCCGAAAAGGCGCTGGTCGGTCAGTTTCGCAACTTGGGCGTAGCGGATATCTCGGATTGCCTGAATAGAATGGGATGCCTTGATTCGTCGATCAGGCCCCTCAATGACACAAGCCTCCTGGGGACGGCGGTGACAGTGAAGCTGCCCGCGGGAAACAATCTGATGTTTCATGTGGCGCTTTCCCTGGCGCAGGAAGGAGACGTCATTGTGGTGGATGGCGAGGGCTACACCGAGCGCGGGCTCAGCGGCCAGAACATGATCGAAATTGCTCGTCAGAAAGGCGTCAGGGGCTTTGTGGTCGATGGCGCGATCCGGGATTCGAAGGCCGCGCTCGGCCTCGCGGATTTTGCGATATACGCCAAGGCAATCAATCCCAACGGGGCTTTCAAGGGCAATGGGCCGGGCGAGGTCAATGTGCCGGTCTCTGTCGGCGGTGTCTTGGTGTATCCGGGAGACATCATCGTCGGAGACGAAGACGGGGTCGTGGTGGTGGGCCCCCGCTATGCGGCGGCTGTGGCGCAGGGGGCGAAAGAGCTGGCGGACAAGCAGGCGAAGAATCTTGAGCTGATCAAGTCCGGCGTATCCGATCGAAGCTGGGTCGCCAAAGCGTTGGACGATGCCGGCTACGAGGTTCTGGATCAGGCCTGGGACGAATAAAGTAGCGAACTCGAGGATTCGTTTCGGATGCCGGCGCCGGCGTGCAGCCAAGCCAGGCCAGGCCCGGCCAAGCTGGGGCCGGCAATCCGATCGTGGCCTACCATGACCACGCACCCGTGTCGACCAATCGGCGCGCGCAGGCACGGATCACTTTTACGACTTCTCGCGCGGCGAGAGAAAGAGGGCGCTGGGTCGTTGTGCCCAGCGCCACGGTTCTGTCTATCCCCGGGCTTACGATTCTCGAGACTCGTAACATGCCGGCTTCGACTTCGCGGTGCACCGCATGGAAGGGAAGCACGGTGTAAAGATCGCCGTGGGAGACGATCTCCTTGATGATCGAAAGTGAGTTCGCCTCCATGGCGATCGACAGGGATATGCCTTTGCGTGCCGCAATTTGCTCCAGGATGGCGCGCATCCCGCTGGGACGGCTCGGGAGCACCAAGGGAAGCTGATTCAGCTCTGCAAACGGCACCTTGTCGTCGCCTATCGGTTTGCTTCGGCCCTTGGACGCCAGCCAAGACGAGCCCTGGAACAGTTTCTCTTCGCCGTATCCCTGCCGCTTGCCGTAGCGATGCAGCAGTGCGATGTCCACTGCGCCGGTGACAACCCATTCGTCGACCTTTGCGCTAAAGCCTTCCAGAATCTGCAGCTTGACCTTCGGAAAGCGGAGCCTGCAGGTTCTGAAAACATCGTTCACAAGCAGGTCGCCGACCGAGGAGGCCACGGCCACTCGCACCTCCCCGGCCGGGATGCTCCCGATCGACTGGATCTCATGCTTGAGCTGCTCGGCCTCGCGGGAAAGGGAAAGCACACGCGGAAGGATCTGTTCTCCGAGCGCCGTCAGGGCCAAACCGCGCCCCGTCCGGCTGAACAGGCGCGTGCCGCACGCGCGTTCCAGGGCGCTGATTTGCGTGCTTAGCGCCGACTGCCGCATATCGAGGACGGCCGCGGCCTTCGTAAGGCTGCCGAGCTGAGCCACTGTGGCGAAAAGCGTCCAACGTGTGGAGACGAGGCTGATGTCTTGATGCTTTTCCATCGATAGATTTCCGATTTTCCGAATATCTGAATTATGAACTAACGGGTATGAGCGGAGATGGCTCGTCAATAGAATTTGTCTGTCACCACAAGGAAATCGGCATCGGCAAGCGCTTGCGCGGCAATGCTTGTCTCGGGCTGCGGCGTCGCACTCTATGCCGGCCACAACGTTGGAAGAGGCAGCGGGCAGATTTCCAGGACGCATCAACATCAACGTGTTCAACAAGGAGTCTCCCATGGCATCTGAGTCCATCCATCAAACACGTGCAGATTTCAAGGCAGCCCTGAAAGCAGGGAAGCCGGTGGTCGGCGCGTTCATTTCCGTCCCCAGCCCCGAGTTCGTCGAAGCCGCGGCTTATGGCGGATTCGATTTCGTCGTCATAGATGCCGAACACGGCCCGACCGGGCCTGGTGAAATGGTTCATATGATCAGGGCTGCCCAAGCCGCCGAAGTCGCCGCGCTCGTACGTGTGCCGCTCGTAGCAAAAGACTATGTGCTGCGGGCCTTGGATGCCGGCGCGACCGGCATCCTGGCTCCCCATATCTGCGGCGCCGGTGAGGTGCGCGAGCTCGTGTCGGAATGCCTCTATCCGCCGGAAGGCAGGCGCGGCGCGGCATTCTATGCCCGTACACATCGCTTCACACGGGATTCGGGGTGGGACGTGCTGGAGCGTTCGAATCGCGAATTGACGATTGGCGTGATGATCGAATCGCGCGAAGGGGCGCAACACGCGAGGGATATCTGCCAGGTTCCGGGGCTCGATTTCGTGCTGTATGGAATTCACGACATGAGTGTGGACGTCGGCAAAGGCGAGCACAACTCGGCTGAATTGGAGAAGGCCGGCCTGGAAATCAAGAGCGCGGCAAAGGAAGCAGGCATCGCGTGCGGCATCGCCGCGTCGACCGTAGAACTTGCGCGTAAGCGGCTGGAGTCGGGCTTCTCGATGGTTGCGATCGGGATCGTTCCGCTGCTGGTGAGTGCTGCCCGTCGTTACACGACGGGAATACATGCGTAACGCATTCCGTCGGGGCTATCGCCGAAGGTCGATAGCCTTTGTTCTGTACCTATTCATTATGGCGAAATCTGTCACTGTCCCACCCATATTCGCTCGACTACCATAATCAACGAATCATATTAAAGCTATCAATCGAAGGAGGCAGAGATGCGAGAAACGTTGGCAGAATCATTAAAACCGACAAGGCAAAGAGTGCTCTTGACGATTATTCTGTTCATCGGTGTGTTTGTGGCGTACATGGATCGAGGCAATGTGTCCGTGCTCGTGGCGGATCCCGCGTTTTTAAATGACATAGGCATCGCCGGCAATCCCGTCAAGATCGGATTGATCATGACGAGCTACCTGGTGGCCTTCGGCTTGTCCAGCATAATCATTCCGCCTTTCGTCAGTTTCCTGGGGCCGCGCAAGGTGATGGTGCTGGGGATTTTCGTATGGGCAATTTCCCTGGTGGTCGGCGCCACGGCATTTACCTTTACCTCTATCCTGGTGTCGCGCGTACTGTTGGGAATAGGCGAGGGGGTGAGTTATCCCCAGTCGGCCGTGTATATAAAGAATTGGATCCCTCCGCAAGAGCGCGGCAGGGCGAATACCGGATGGGTGGTCGGCCAGTCGATATCGCTTGCGGTCACCACTCCGGTCATTGCGCTGTTTATCGCGCTGTCGGGGTGGAGGGAAAGTTATTGGGCTCTCGTGGTCTTGGCGTTCGTTCCGATGTATCTGTTTTGGGCTCATACCAGCGACAAGCCGCGTGACCACAAGAAAGTCAACCGGCAAGAGCTTGAATATATCGAAGCGGGCTTGAGCGTAGAGGTAACGAGCGGCAATGAACCCCGCTTGGGCTACAAGGAAAGGTTTTTCGTATTCGCGAAAGAGCCCCGTTATTGGTTGATCGTGATGTGGTTCATGCTGATGAATTTCAATAGCTTCGGCATCCAGACTTGGCTTCCCAGCTATTTGAAAGTGATCCGCGGGTTTTCTTGGGGGCAAATGGGTTTTCTGGCCTCGCTGCCGTTCGTATTTCTGATGTTTTTCAAGATCGGAACCGGATGGATCACCGATAAGGTCAGCAGAAATAGCGTGGTTCGCGTTCTCTCGGTGTTTTCGCTATTGGCCGCGGCATGTATTTATGGAGCAGTGATCACCCAGAATAATTATGTGTCGGCTGTGTTGATAGCCTTGAGCTATGCGCTGTGCGGCATGGGTAACGCGGTGATATTTGTTCTTGTGCAGGATATCGTGCCCGCCAAGGTGGTGGGAAGCGCAGTAGGGTTCTTGACCGGCAGTTCGCTGCTGTTTGCGTCGCTTTCTCCGGTAATTATGGGCTATGCCATCAAGCTCGGGAGTTATGGCGCCGGGTTGTTCGTGCTGGCCGGAGCGTCGATGATGGCCGCGGTAATCACTTTCATCTTGACACTGCCCAGGTTCCAGAAGTGCCCGGAAAACCTGGGGTTCGGCAGCGTTTGAGTTCTTTACCGAATTCTTCCAACCGGTATCGGTTTTCAATCGAAATTTGCTGAATGGGCGGCAAATTACAAATATCAAGGAGCAGGAAAATGACAATCAAATATGAAATGGACGATGTCGGCGTCCACGCTATCGGATTGAATCATGGCACGTTGACTGCCGTGACTCAGCTGGACGAAGAGTATGGCCTGGGATTCGCATCGTCGCAGTTGCTGGTGTCCTCGCTGGCCGGGTGCAGCGGCCTGACGCTGAGGCAGATCCTGAAAAAAATGCGGAAGTCGTATAGCGGTGTCTCGATCACCGCGGAAATGGAGCGCAATGATCAGAAGCGCAAAAGAATAGAAGTCGTGCACTTGAATTTTATCATCACGAGCAATGACATCGATGACGACCTGGCGGCAAAGCTTGCCGAGCTGGTGCATAACAACTGCCCCATGATTCAAAGCGTTTGCGATGCCATCGATGTCAGGGAAAACTTCAAGGTTCAGCCGGCCGCCGAAACGGCCGAAGCCTAAGCATGGCATCGGAAGAATGCAAGCAGGGCATGCAAGCAGAAGCCGGGCTCGATAGCGGCCCGATTCGAACAGCCACTATTTCTTAGAGGAAGCGGAGAATGAATCTTCCCAATGAACTGCTGTATTCCGAAGAGCACGAATGGGTGCGTCGGGAGGGAGCGCAAGTGAAGATCGGGATCACCGATTTCGCGCAGTCGCAGCTGGGCGACATTGTGTTTGTCCAATTGCCCAAAGTTGGCGACACGATAAAGGTGTCGGAAGTGTTTGGCACCGTCGAGTCCGTCAAGACTGCCTCGGATCTTTATGCGCCCATTACCGGGGCGGTGGTGGCAGTCAACCAAGATCTTGAAAAAAATCCGGAACATATCGGCGAGTCTCCGTACGAGGCATGGATGCTCACGGTCGAGCCTGCCGATGCGGCTGAATTCGATGCCTTGCTGTCGAGCGAAGCGTATCAAGCGCATATATCGGAATAGTGCGAAATCCGCATACCTTCAGGGCATCCGGCGACCCTGCTTCAGCGGTGATTGCCGGATGAATATTCTTCAATGACGAAAATGATTCCCATCGCGCGTGTGCCTTCGGGCGCCAAGTTCATCAATGCTCAAGGCGCAAAAGCGGTGAAGGACGGCTTGCGGCCCAGCGAAGTCAATGCGGCGCGCGATTGCTCGCCCAAGCCCCACTGGCTACGGATACGCCCGGCGTCCGGCGGCCATTATTTTCAGGTTCAGGACATAGTCAGAACGCACAGTCTCAACACGGTGTGCGCCGAATCCAAGTGCCCGAATATTGGCGAGTGCTGGGGGCGCGGCACGGCCACATTGATGCTCATGGGGGCCGTCTGCACACGCGCTTGCCGATTCTGCTCGGTGGATACGGGCAACCCACACGGCTGGCTGGATCGCAACGAGCCCGCAGCGGTAGCCGAGGCCGTGGCGTTGATGGATTTGAAATATGTCGTTCTGACCTCGGTGGATCGCGACGATCTGGCAGACGGCGGAGCCGGCCATTACGCCGCGTGCATCCGGGCGATTCACGAACGTTCGCCCGAGACCGCAGTCGAGGCCTTGACGCCCGATTTTCGGGGTAGTTTTCGCTGCGTGGAAAAAATTCTCGACGCGGCGCTCACTACGTTCGCCCAGAACATCGAAACCGTCGAGCGGCTGACGCACCCGGTGCGGGATGCGCGGGCAGGCTACCGGCAAACCCTCGACCTTCTTGCGCATGCCAAACAGTACGCGCCGGGCGTCATTACCAAGACCAGCATGATGCTCGGCTTGGGTGAAACAGATGAAGAGATTGCGCAGGCCATGGACGATATTCTGGCCGCCGATGTCGACGTGCTGACCATGGGCCAGTATCTGCGTCCGACGCTCAACCACCTGCCGGTACGCCGCTTTGTTACGCCCGAGCAATTCAAGGCCTATCGCGAGCTAGGTTTGTCCAAGGGCTTCCGTGAAGTCGTGGCCGGCCCCCTGGTGCGTTCCAGCTATCGCGCCGAGCAAGTGCTCGAAAAGGACAATGTAGGTCTTTGATGTAGCGGCCAGCTGTGGGGGATTGCCGGCTCTAGCCCTCACGCCGTACGGGGCCGGCCTCTTCGATGACTTGCGGGGTTATCTGCTGCAGGGTGGCGATGAACTGCAGCACGGCGGCCGACAGTGAGCGCCGTTTCTTTACCAGGATGCCGATTTCCCGCGTGGCGGTGGGGGAATGCAAGGGCACGCTGCGCAATCGGGTGGTGTCCATCAGGCGCAGCGCCAGCCGGGGCACTGCCGCCACGCCGACCCCGGCGGCCACCATGGCGCCGACGACCGAAATATTGTCCGTCACGTAGTTTGCATAGGGCATGCGCCCCGATGCGGCCAGAACCTGGTCTGTGACCTGCCGAATACTGCTGGCGGGCCCGCTGGCCACGAATGGCCGGTTCGCGAACACGCTCCAGCCCACTCTTTTGCGGCGCGCCAGCGGGTCGTCGACGGGGCAGATCAGCATGAAGTTTTCTTTCAGCAGGGGCGTGAACTGCACGTCCGCCGGCTGGCCCGATATCTCTATGGAAATGCCGATGTCCGCTTTGCCTTCTTCCACGGCCTGCGTGACTTGGCGCGCCGAGGCGGCTTGTATCGTCAAGCGCACTTGCGGGTGTGATTTCTGCAGGACTTGAGCGGCCGATGGAAGCAGGGCCGCCGCGACGGACGGCAGCGCCCATATGTTCACGCTGCCGCGCCGGCCGGCGATAAATTCGGACAGGTCGCTGAGCGAGTCGTGGAACTCGGACAGCATGCGCTGGGCGATGGGTATCAGTTCGGTGCCGGCATCGGTAAGCGCCACGCCGTGTTTGTCGCGGTCGAAGAGCTTGGCATTGAGCTTCTGTTCCGCCGCCTGAATCCGCCGGCTCAGGGCGGGCTGCGAGATGTGCGCGTGTTCGGCGGCGTTGCGGAAATTGCGAGTTTCCGCCACCAGCAACACGGCTTCCAATTCGGAAATGGTCAGGGTAAGCCGCATGTTTGTCTTTGTGATGCGAAAAATTTATCACCGAGATATGAATATATCATTTTGAACATTAGGGGATCGTGTTCATACTACGCAAAAACCGCCGCCAGCGTGATGGCCTGCACATGGCCTGGTCTGTGCGGCGCGGGCGGGCGTGCATCCAGGGAGGCAATATGAGTGAACCGCGCAGCCGATTGCGCGTTGGAGTAGGGGCGGGCATGGCCGATGATCGCATCGGCCCGGCGCTGCAGTTGCTGCAGCAGTGCGAGCTGGACTACCTGGTGTGCGAATGCCTGGCGGAACGCACCATCGCACGGGAAACGCTGAGCCGCCGGCATGATGGCGCGCGAGGCTATAACCCGATGCTGGACGAACGCATGCGCGGCTTCTTGCCGCTGTGCCGGCAGAAGGGCGTGCGCCTGGTATCGAACATGGGCGCGGCCAACCCGGTAGGCGCGGCGCAGGCGGCCCTGGATATAGGCAGGGATCTGGGCTGGAATGAGCTGCGATGCGCCGCGGTGGTCGGCGACGATGTCATCGATCGGGTGCGTGCGCATCCCGAATTGCAACTGATGGATCGCAAGCTGCCGCTGGAGGAAATTCTGCCGCGGCTGGCCTCGGCGAATGCCTATCTGGGGGCCGATGTCGTGCGCGATGCGCTGGCCACGGGCGCGCATGTGGTGATGACGGGCCGGGTTGCCGACCCTTCGTTGTTTCTGGGCGTGGCTTTGCACCACCATGGCTGGTCTTATGACGATCTGCCCCGCCTGGCGGCCGGCACGATCATGGGGCATTTGCTGGAATGTTCGGCGCAGCTTACCGGCGGCTATTTCGCCGATCCGGGCAAGAAGGATGTGCCGCGGCTGGCGGAGCTGTCTTATCCCTACGCCGACTTGTACGGCGACGGCGAGCTGTTCGTCGCCAAGCCGGATGGCTCGGGCGGCAGGCTCGACCGCATGACCTGCACGGAACAGGCGCTGTATGAAATCCATGACCCCGGCGCCTACATTACGCCCGATTGCGTACTGAGTCTGGAAGGCCTGAATTTCGAGGCCTTGACGCCGGATCGTGTGGCGGTAAAGGGCATCGGCGCAGGCCCTCGCACCGACAGCTACAAGGTTGTGGTGGGCTATTTCGATGGCTGGATAGGCACGGGCGAAGTCGCCTATGCCGGTGTCAATGCGCTGGCGCGGGCGCAGCTGGCGGCCGAGACGGTGCAAGAGCGTTTTCGGCTGGACGGGGGCGTGGCCACAGAGATCCAGGTGGATTTGATCGGCGTCAGCAGCCTGCATGGCAAGTTTCCGGCCTCCATGGCCGGCAAGCCTTATGAGGTGCGCCTGCGCGTGGCGGCACGCTGTCCCGACAAGAAAAGCGCGAATTTGCTGGGCGATC
Organism: Candidimonas nitroreducens; assembly: GCF_002209565.1. Taxonomy (GTDB): domain Bacteria; phylum Pseudomonadota; class Gammaproteobacteria; order Burkholderiales; family Burkholderiaceae_B; genus Candidimonas; species Candidimonas nitroreducens. Next base: position 346,729 of record NZ_NJIH01000004.1, on the reverse strand, counting down.
ACGTACGGCAGCTGAACATGCAGGGCCCTTATGGCGCGGGCGGCCCGGTCAATCTGGGAGCCAAGGAAGTCATAGCCGTCGACGCGGTGCTGATCCCCCGCGGCTGGGTCGATCCGCAAATCATTACCGTAGGAGCATAGCCATGGGCACCCTGGTCTACGATCTGGCGCACGCCCGTGCCGGCGACAAGGGCAATACTTCCAGCATTGCCGTGATTGCCTACGACGATGCGGGCTGGCAGGTGTTGCGCCGGGCGCTGACCGCCGAGCGCGTCCAGCAGGCGTTTGCGCATCTGGGCGCGGGGCCGGTCAGGCGCTACGAGGTGGCGGGCCTGAAGGCGTTGAATTTCGTCATCCCCGATGTACTGGCCGGGGGCGTCACGCGCTCGCTGCGGCTGGATCCCCACGGCAAGTCGCTGAGCGCGCTGATGCTGGGCATAGAACTGCCCGACACCCCCATGCAATCTTGAGAGAGGTCGATATGTATCCCCCCGCCGAACCCTTGCAAACCGAAGTCTTTGCCCGCCTGCCCGAGTCTCTGCACCTGACCGATCAGCCGTCCACATGGCTGGCCGCGCGTCACGTGAAGATGCATTCCTTCCTGGAGGGCCCTTCCTTCGACCGCGAAGGCAATCTGTGGTGTGTGGATCTGGCCCACGGGCGCATCCTGCGCGTGGATCCCGCGGGCAATTTCGAGGTCATGGTCAGCTACGAGGGCGAGCCCAACGGCCTGAAAATCCATCGCGACGGGCGCGTCTTCGTGGCGGATCACCTGCATGGGCTGATGCTGCTCGACCCCGAGGCAAGAACCATCAGGCCTTATCTGCAAACCGTGCAGCGCGAGGGGCTCAAGGGGCTGAACGATTTGTTCTTTGCCTCCAATGGCGATCTTTACTTCACCGACCAGGGTGAAAGCGCGCTGGAAAACCCCACGGGCCGTGTCTTTCGTTTGCGCGCGGACGGCAAGACCGTGGACTTGCTGATGGACGGCCTGGCCGGGCCCAACGGGCTGGTGCTGAACAAGGCCGAGAATGTGCTGTACGTGGCGATTACGCACGACAACGCCATTTATGCGTTGCGGCTCGAGCCCGGCGGCGCCATGAAGAAGGCCAGCCGTTTCATCCAGTTGTCCGGCAGCACCGCCGGGCCGGACGGCATGGCGCTGGACGAAGCCGGAAATCTGGCCATCGTGCATGCCCAGGCCGGCACCGTGTGGCTGTTCAGCCCCCTGGGCGAGCCCTTGTATCGCATCCGTTCCTGCGCCGGCCTGCGCACCACCAATGTTGCCTATGGCGGGCCCGACAGGCGCACGCTTTATATCACCGAGGCCGAGCAAGGGGTCATCTTGCGCGCGCGGCTGCCGCAGCCCGGAAAGCCGATGTATTCCCACACCAATTGAACCGCACACCCGTATACGCACACCCATACAAGGAGACAATGTCATGACTCTGCATCGACTGTTTGCCGGACTGGCCTTGAGCCTGGCCGCCGTTGCCGCGACCCAGGCGGCCTCGAGCCCGGCCCCGGCGGATTCCGCCTGGCCCACGCATCCCATCCGCCTGATCGCCACCTATGGCCCGGGCAGTTCCATCGACATCATTGCCCGCCTGGTGGCCAAGCCCTTGGCTGAGCAGCTGGGCCAGCCGGTAATCGTCGAGAACAAGCCGGGGGCGGGCGGCGACCTGGGCACCAATATCGTCGCCAAGGCCGCCAAGGACGGCTACACCATAGGTTTTGCCTCTGCCGGGCCGATCACGGTCAATCCGAATGCCCGGCCGAAGATGCCCTACGATTCCTTGAAAGACCTGGCGCCGGTGGCACTGATAGCGACGGGCCCCAACGTGATATTGGTCAACCCGTCGCTGCCGGTGAAGAACCTGAAAGAGCTGATCGCCTACATCAAGGCCAACCCGGACAAGGTGAGCTTCGCATCGGCAGGCGTGGGCACCAGCGGCCACATCGCCGGCGAGCTGTTCCAGCATTTGTCGAAAACTTCCATCCTGCACGTGCCTTACAAAGGCAATAGCGAAGCCATCACCGACACTCTGGGCGGCCGCACCCAGATGGTCATCAGCGGCGTGCCGCCCATCCTGCCTTTCGTGAAGTCGGGCCGACTGCGCGCGATTGCGGTGGCCGACACCAAGCGTTCGCCGCTCTTGCCCGACGTGCCCACGGTAGGCGAAGCCGGCCTGCCCGGCGCCGAAAGCGTGGCCTGGTACGGTCTGGTGGCGCCGGCCGGCACGCCCACCAAGATTCTGGATCGCCTGCACGACGAAATCGTCAAGGCCGTGCATACTCCCGAGCTGCAGCAGAAATTCGCCGGCCTGGGTATCGTGGCCTCTTCGGATACGCGCGCCCAGTTCGGGAAGCTCATGACCGATGAGTTCGCCCGCTTCAAGGCGCTGTTCAAGCAGGTTCACCTGGTCATTCAGTGAGGGCGCTGTGTCACGTACCGTACTGATTACCGGAGCCAGCGGGCTGGTGGGCGCGGCGGCGGTCGACGCCTTTCTGGATGCGGGCTGGGACGTCATCGCCGTTTCCCGGCGGCGCCCCGAACTCTTCAGCTCCAGGCCCTATACACACCTGCCGGTCGACCTGCAGGATGCCGAGGCTTGCGCGGATGCCTTCAGGCCGCTGACCCAGGTAACGCATGTGGTCTACGCCGCGGTCTACGAAAAACCGACACTGATCGCCGGCTGGCAGGATCCAGAGCAGATGTCCACCAACCTGGCCATGATCCGCAACCTGATGGAGCCGCTGGCGCAGGCCGCCCGCCTGCAGCATGTGACGCTGCTGCAGGGCACCAAGGCGTATGGCGCCCACCTGCATCCCATCCGCATCCCCGCGCGTGAACGCTATGCGCGCGACGATCATCCGAATTCATATTGGTTTCAAGAGGACTATATCCGGGAAAAGGCCGCCCAGTGCGGCTTCGGCTGGACGATCTTGCGTCCCACCATCGTGCTGGGCCCGAATGTGGGCGTGGCCATGAATACCATTCCGGTCATCGGCATTTATGCCGCGCTGTGCAAAGAAGAGGGCAAGGCTTTTTGTTATCCGGGCCACATTGCCTACCCGCGCGAGGCCGTGGACGTGCGGTTGATAGGCGCCGCGGCCGTATGGGCGGCGGACGAGCCGCAGGCCTGGGGCGAGCATTACAACTTGACCAATGGCGAGGTCTTCAGCTGGCACGACCTGTGGCCCGGCCTGGCGGAATTCCTGGGCGTGGAACCCGGCCCCGATCAGCCGCTGCGCCTGGCTGAATACCTGCCCAGCCGCGAGGACGTGTGGGCGCGCATCGTTGCCAAGCACGAGCTGCGGCCCACCAGCCTGGCGGCGCTGCTGGGCCAGTCGCACTATTCGGCGGATGCGCGCTTCGGCTACGGCCTGAAGCAGTTGCCGGCGCCCACTTTCGTGAGCACCGTCAAGATCAAGCAGGCGGGATTCACGCAGGTGTACGACACCGAAGCATGCGTGAAGCATTGGCTGAAGGTGTTGGCGGACAGGAAGATTATTCCGGCGAGCAATATCGCCTCTTGATCCAGCTCGCCGACGGCATGGGTGGCGAGAATGCCTCGGAGGCGTCTTGAGTCGCTGTTAAAATCAACGCCTTTAGTCGATCTTGGCCCAATGATATGCATCGAAGTCCGCCTGCCGCCGGCTTGACCCGGCGCTTCGAGTGGTCTGCCGGCAATGCGGAGCTTCCCAATCTATATTGTTGCTGCAGGAACCAGGGTTCCCTGGGAAGCCTGCATCCAGCTCGCTATCGCTTCGTCATTGACATGGCGTCGCTGCCCGTGAAGGCCGCCAGATCCTGATGAGCTCTGTCATCCCCGACAGCGCCGGCGATAAGCGGGCGCAAGGTCGTGCCAGCGACGTGGGCCTGCTGTTGATACTCGGCGCGTTGATGGCCTTCACCTCGCTGTCCATCGATATTTATCTGCCCGCCATGCCGTCGATGCAGCGCGATCTGCACGGCGATGCGGAGCTGACCATCACCAGCTTTCTGGTCGGTTTTGCCATTGCTCAGTTGTTCTGGGGCCCCGTCAGCGATCGCATTGGCCGGCGCAGGCCGTTGGTGATCGGCGTGACGCTGTTCGCGGTCGGCTCGATGGGTTGCGCTTTGTCGCAGACCATGGGCCAGATGGTGTTCTGGCGCGTCTTTCAAGCCTTTGGCGCCTGCACCGGCCCGATGCTGGCGCGCACCATGGTTCGCGATCTGTACACCCGCACCCATGCGGCGCGCGCGCTTTCCACGCTGACGGTCATCATGGCCGTCGCGCCCATTGCCGGGCCGCTGATCGGTGGGCAGATCGTGCGCTGGGGATCGTGGCACGGCATATTTTGGCTGCTGGCCTTCATGGCCGTGGCGATGCTGCTGGCGCTGCGCCGGCTGCCTGAAACCCTGCCGGCCGAACGCCGCGCGGTGACGCCGGCGCACAAAGCCTTCGGCGACTATCGAACTTTGCTGGGCAATCCGGTTTTCATGCGCTACGTGCTGTGCGTGACCTTGTACTACATCAGCATCTATGCCTTTGTCGCAGGCTCTCCGCGTGTGTACATCGAATATTTCCACGTGGCGCCGGAGTATTACGGCTGGCTGTTCGGGCTGAGCATGGTGGGCGTGACCAGCATAAGTCTTGTCAACCGCAAGCTGGTCAGCCGCTTCGGGCTGGACACCTTGTTGCGTGCCGCTACCGCGGGCGCCGCCGCGGCGATGCTGGCGTGTGCCGGCTTTTGGGAACTGCGGATAGGCGGCCTGCCGGCCATTGTGGTGCTGGTGTTCCTGTTCTTTTCGATGAACGGCGTCATCGCCGCCAGCGCAACCGCGGCCGCTCTTGATGGCGTGGAGCGCCAGCTCGCCGGATCGGCCACAGCCCTGATCGGGTCACTACAGTACGGCAGCGGTATTGTCTCGTCGCTGTTGTTGGTAGCGCTGTCCGACGGCACGCCCCGCGCCCTGGTCGCGGTGATGGCGGTATTTGCCCTTGCCGCCGCTCTGGTTGCCGCCCGCTCGGCCTCGGGACTAAAGGGCGCTAGGTAGGACGCTGGGCGGCGGCTCACATTTGCACGAGGTAGTGGCTCGTATTTGGGCGGATGTCAGGCGTCTTGCAGTAAGATGCGGCGATCGGCGGTCTGCGCGTACGCCAGGCCCGATACTCATCTGCCCGGCTTCACGCCGTTTGCCGCATGCCACTCAAGCCCGCTTCTGCCGCGCCTCACCCCACCGCCTGGCGCCTGTTCCTGATCTTTTCACGTATAGGCCTGACCAGTTTCGGCGGCGGCCTGAGCGGCTGGCTGCTGCGCGAGTTCGTGCAGGACAGGCACTGGATCAGCGAAGAGGAATTCCTCAACGGCTTGTCGCTGGCCCAGGCGCTGCCCGGGGTCAATGTCAAGAACATGGCGATCTGGATAGGCTATCGGCTGGCCGGTGCCCGCGGCGCGGTGGCGGGCTTTTCGGGCATTATCGTGCCGCCGGCGATTTTCATCGTGCTGCTGGGCATATTGTTCGCCTCGCTGGCGCGCTATCCGCTGAGCAATATCGCGCTGGCCGGTGCGGCGGCCGCGGCCATAGGCCTGTCGGCCAGCATGGCGATCGTGGCCGCGCGGCGTGTGCCGCGCAGGCTGATCCCGTTGCTGATCATGGTCAGCACCTTTGTCATGGTGGGCCTGCTGCATTGGCCGCTGGTATGGGTGGTGCTGGCCGAGGCCGCCGTCAGCATCGCGGTCGAGTATCGCCGCTTGAAGTCCGAGTAGGGCGGCGGGGGTAACCATGAAAAACGCGCTCTGGGATTTGTTTTCGGTGTTTGCGCCGCTGTCGCTGGTGACGGTGGGCGGCGGCCAGACGACGCTGGCCGAGATCCAGCGCCAGGTGGTCAATGTCCATCACTGGATGGACGCGCAGCAGTTCCTCAATGCCTTTGCGATCGCCCGCCTGGCGCCGGGGCCGGGTTCGCTGCTGGTGACGCTGATAGGCTGGCAGGTCAGCGGTTTCTGGGGCGCCGTGGTGGCGACCGTGGGCATCTTCGGCCCCACGGCCTTTCTTATCTATGGCGTGGCCTATGTATGGAAGCGCCACCGGGGCGCGCGCTGGCAGATCGCGCTGGAGACCGGCCTGCGCCCCGTCGCGGCGGGCATGATCATGGCCGCGGTCTATGTGCTGTTCCTGGCGCTGGAAGGCGGCTGGGCGGCGCGTAGTATTGCCATTGTATCTACAGCACTGATGCTGCGCACCAAGCTCAATCCCTTGATCGTGATCGGCGCCGGCGCGGCGCTGATGGTAGGGTCGGATCTGATCGGCTGGTACGGCTGAGTCGCGGCGGCGCCGTCCGTCGGGCTGCTGTGCAAGGCGCGCGGCACCGACGCATTCCCGGGCATGCCGGGCACGGCCCGCCACTTGAAAGTTCAAATACGTGACGAGCGCAGGTAGCGCTGCGGCGGCTCGCCCAAGGTGCGGCGAAACATCGCGCTGAAGGCGTTGGCCGTGGCATAGCCCATGTCGCGCGCGACGCTGTTGACGGATTGGCCCAGCGACAGCTGGCACACGGCTTCCGTCAGCCGCAGATGCTGGCGCCATTGGCCGAACGTCAGCCCGGTTTCTTCCTTGAAGCGCCGATTCAGCGTGCGTACGCTGGTTCCGACGCGATCGCACAGCAGCGTCATGGGGTCGTTGTTGGCGGGCGAGCATATCAGCACTTCGCAGATTTTCACCAGGCGCTTGTCGCGGGGCAGCGGCAGCTTGCCGTGTGCGACGGCCTCGGCATCGCGCAGCTTGCGCAGCAGCAGCGGCACGATCAGCGCCGCATTGCTGTCGGGCTCATATTCCGCCGGGTCTTCCAGCATGCCCAGGATCAGCTCGCGCAGCAGCGGGTCGACGCGAATCAGGCGGCATTCCGGCCATAGCCACGAGGCGGTGTCGGGCTCGATGCGCAGGCCGCGCATCGACACCTTGCCGATCATGTGCAGCTCGTGGTCTGTGCCCGGGGAGATCCACAGCGCCTGGCGCGGGGCCACCGTCCAGGCGCCCTGGGGCGTCAGCACCCGCACGATGCCCGTGACAGCATGCACCAGCTGGCCGTGTTCGTGGCTGTGCCAGATAAGCCGATGGCTGTGCGCGTGATCGGTGCTGGTGGCCATGATGGGGCGCGCCAGGCGCTTGTAGCCGCTGGAGAATCGCTGTCGCCAGATGTTGTCCATTATGAAGTGCTATTTGCCGAAAAGTATTTATAGACGCCAAAAATTGGCGTGCCTGCATACGTATTTGGCCACCTGTTTTGTGTGTTGACGGCTTTAATAATAATAACAATTCGCATTTCTGTGTTAAAGCCTCGCACGATTCCGTCGCGGCGATTCATTGGAGCTTCGAGCATGCACTCGACACGTATCCCGGCCGTACCGGGATTTTCGCTGCTGTTTCTGTCTCTTTCCCTGTGCTGGAGCGCCGCGGCGCAGGCCCAGGCGGCTCAGCCGGCCGGGGCTGCGGCGGCCGCGAGCACAGGGGCGGCTGATGCCGGGCCTGGCGGCGCTGCGGTGCAGACCTTGTCCGCCGTCAGGGTCGTGGGCATCCACGAGCCGCTGCGTGGCGATCTGCCCCCGGCCTACGCGGGCGGCCAGGTGGCGCGCGGCGGTTCGCTCGGCATCCTGGGCAACCGCGACTATATGGACACCCCGTTCAGCGTCACCAGCTACACCGCTCAAACCATGCAGGATCAGCAGGCGCGCAGCATCAACGATGTGGTCAAGAACGACGCCTCGGTGCGCACCGTGTGGTCGGACAGCGGCTACAGCAGCCAGTTCGCGATACGCGGCTTTCCGGTGCAGGGCCAGGACATGGCCATCAACGGCGTATACGGCATTGTGCCGCCGCAATTGACCAACAGCCTCGGGATGTTCGAGCGAGTGGAAGTGCTGCGCGGCCCCAGTGCTTTTCTCAATGGCATGGCTCCTTCGGGCGCGGTCGGCGGCACGGTCAATCTGGTGACCAAGCGCGCCACGGACAAGCCGATCGCCCAGGTTACTGAAAGCTATGTGTCGAATGGCCAGTTCGGCACGCAGATCGATCTGGGGCGCCGCCTGGGCGACGAGCAGCGCCTGGGCATCCGCTTCAACGCAACGTACCAGAATGGCGATACGGGCGTCGACGACCAGAGCCTGCGCGTCGGCTCGGCGGCGCTGGGCCTGGACTATCGCGGCGACCACTACCGCCTGTCGGCCGATGTGGGCTATCAGAACTTCAGGGCAGACAACCCCAGCCGCCCCATCTACACCGCCAGCGGCGATTTTACGATTCCGGCCGCGCCCAGCGGCACCTTGAACCCCGGGCAGTCGTGGTATTACGCCAAATCGGAAGACACCTTCGGCATGGTGCACGGGGAGGTGGATCTCGCGCCCAACCTGACCGCTTATGCCACGGCGGGCGGGCGCCGCAACGACTTCCTGGGCCTATACAATTTCATGTATCTGCAGAACGGGAATGGCGATTTCCGGGCCACTGAATACTATCAGCCGACCTATTCGAACACCTGGACACTGTTGGGCGGCCTGACCGGCAAGCTCGATACCGGCCCGCTGCATCACACGCTGAATTTTTCCGCGAGCACATTGGACACCGACTTCGGCGTCCTGGCGCAGGTGGCCGGCACGTACAGCGGTTCGAATCTGTACGATCCCATAGCGGTGCCCCAGCCCGGCCTGGCCGGCCTGAAGAGCAGTGCGCCGCGCACCATGCACAGTGTGCTCAATAGTGTCGCCCTGGCGGACACCATATCGATGCTCGACGATCGGCTGCAGTTCACGGCGGGCATACGCCACCAGAACGTCAAGGTCACCAATTACAGCGCGCTTACCGGCGCGCAGACCAGCACCTATGACCAGGGCGCGTATACGCCGGCGTTCGCGGTCGTCGTCAAACCGCTGGAGCCGCTGTCGCTGTACGCCAATTACACCCAAGGCCTGAGCCAGGGGCCGATTGCGCCGGTTTCGGTGGCGAACGCGGGCGAGGCTTTTGCGCCGGTCAAATCCGAACAATATGAGGTGGGCGCCAAGGTCGATTTCGGCCGCTACGGCGGCTCATTGAGCTATTTCGAGATCAAGCAGCCCAGCGGTTTTGTCGATACCGCGGCCAATCTGTACCGGATGGACGGCGAGCAGCGCAACCGCGGCGTCGAGCTCAACGCCTTCGGCGAGGTGGCGCGCGGGGTGCGGCTGCTGGGCGGGGTATCGTTCATCGACGGCAAGCTGACCAGCACGGCGGGCGGCGCGAACGACGGCAACAAGGCCGTCGGCGTGCCCGACACCATGCTCAACGTGGGTGCGGAGTGGGACGTGCCTTACCTGGCGGGCCTGACCTTGTCGGCGCGTTATATCTACACCTCGTCGCAGTACTACAACGTGACGAACACGCAGAAGATACCAAGCTGGGATCGTGTGGATATCGGCGCGCGCTACAAGACGCGGGTCGCCGGCCACGACGTGACACTGCGCGCCGGAGTGGAAAACCTCTTCAACCGGGACTACTGGGCTGCCGCTACCTCGAGCTTCGGCCTGGCGCGCGGCACGCCGCGCACCTATCTGCTGTCGGCCACGGTGAATTTCTGACGGAGCCGCCGCGCATGCATATCGGGCACGCCGCCGTGCCGGGCTCGGGCGTCCGGGCCGCGGAATCGCTTGAAAACGAGCGGGCCCATGCCTCGCGGCGCCGGCGCCTGTGCCTGTTTGCCGCGGCGCAAGGGCTTGTTGGCATTGCGCCGCGCCGCGCACTGGCCGCACCGGCGGCCAGAGTCGCCTGTATCGACTGGGCCTCGGCCGAGACTCTGGCGTGGCTCGGGCACATGCCGCTGGCCGTGCCCGAGCTGGCCACATACCGGCGCTGGCTGCCCGAACCCGTACTGCCCGCGGCAACCGTCGACCTGGGGGCGCGCAGTGAACCCAATCTGGAACTGCTGGCGGCGCTGCGCCCCGACCTTATCTACATCTCGAATTGGCAGTCGGGCATGCAGTCCTTGTTCGGCCGGATCGCGCCGACCGTAACGGCCGCCGTCATCGATGCGCGCCGGGCTCCCTACCGGCGCATACGCGAACTGCTGCTGCAGGTCGGCAAGTCCGTGGGGCGCGACGACTTGGCTCGAAGGCGATTGAGCGAGTTCGATGCCTCGATCGAAGGCATGCGTGCCGCGCTGGCAGCGCGGCCGCGGCGCCCGCTATACGTTGCCGTGCTCAGTGAGAGCGGGGCGCAGGCCTACGTGTATGGCAAGGGCAGCTGGGTGGATGCGCTGCTCGCGCGGCTGGGCCTGCGCAATGCCTGGATAGCCAAGACCTCGCTCTACGGAAATAGCCTGGTGGGAATTTCCGAGCTGGCCGCGGATCCGCAGGCGGCCATCCTGTACCTGGATCAGGGGCCCAGGACGCAGCGCGCCGAGGCTCGCTTGCGTGGCAGCACCCTGTGGCGCGGCCTGCCTGCGGTCGCCGGCGGCAGGGCGGCGGCCATCGCGCCTTTCTACGCGCTAGGCGGCATTCCCTCGGCCTTGCGCTGCGCACGGATAGTGAGCCGGGTCATGAGCGGCCCCGTTGGAGCGCGAGCATGAATATGCCCGTGCGGCCGCCGAAGGCCGGCGCTTCCTCTCATGAAGGAGATGCCGCGCTACGCCAGGCGGGCGGGCCGCCGGCTGCGGCCGCGCAGGCTTTGCCGCGCATCAACTGGCTCATGCCCGCGGTGCTGGGCATGGCATTGTTGTTGCTGACCCTGCACACGCTGGCCAAGGCGGCGCCGCCTTCGGCCTGGATGGACATACTGGCCGGGCGGCCGCCCGGCGTGGTCGAGGGCCTGGTGTTCAGCCAGGTGGCGCTGCCGCGTATCGCCATGAGCTGGCTGGTCGGTGCCGCGCTCGGCCTGGCCGGGATGCTGTTCCAGCAAGCGCTGCGCAACCCCTTGGCCGACCCCGCGATCATCGGGGTTTCCTCGGGCGCCTATCTGGCTCTCGCGGCAGCCATGCTCTATGCTCCCGGGCTGCTGGCCTGGGGGTCAGAGGCCGTGGCGCTGGCCGGTGCTGCGGGCGCCTGCGCGCTGGTGGTGGCGGTGGCGTGGAAATCCAGGTTCGCCGCGCTCAATGTCATCTTGGCGGGCCTCGTCGTCGCGCTGTTCTGTGGCGCTGCGGGCGCGGCACTGACGCTGACTCATCACGAAAGCCTGAAAGACTTGTTCATCTGGCAGACGGGGTCGCTGGTGCAGAATGGCTGGCAGGATGCCCTGCGCCTGATTCCGCAGCTGGCCGTTCTGGGCGTGTGCGCAGGGCTGCTGCAGCGGCCGCTGGCCATGCTGACGCTGGATGACGCGCGGGCCGCGGCGTTGGGGGTGCGCGTGCCTGCCGTGAGGTTCGCGGCCATAGCCCTGGGGGTTGCAGCCAGTGCCGCCAGCGTCGCCGCGGTCGGCGTCATAGGCTTCATCGGCCTGATGGCGCCCAATCTCGCACGCATGCTGGGCGCGCGCACCTTCCGCCAGGGCCTGCTGGCGGCGCCCTTGCTGGGGGCGCTGTTGCTGTGGGCGGCCGACCAGGCCGTACAGCTGGTGGGGCAGGTAGCCTGGGCGATTCCCACCGGCAGCGCCTGCGCCCTGGTCGGCGCGCCGCTATTGCTATGGCTGCTGCTGCGGCGGCGCATCGCGTTGCTGGAGCCGCCCGGCGCGGACGAGTCCCTGGTATTGCAGCGCGGCTTGCAGCCGCGGCAAGTGATGGCGCTGTTGGTTCTGGCGTGCGTGGCAAGCGTGGCGGCCGGCCTGTGCCTGGGGCGCACGATGCATGGCTGGGCCTGGGCGGGGTGGGGCGACTGGGGCCTGGTGCGGGAATGGCGCCTCCCGCGCGTGCTGGCGGCGGGCATTGCCGGCGCCATGCTGGCGCTGGCCGGCTCGCTGTTGCAGCGTCTGACCGGCAATCCGCTGGCGAGCCCGGAGGTCTTGGGGATTTCTTCCGGTGCGTCGCTGGGGGTGATAGCGGCCTTGCTGCTGGCGGACAGCCTGCAGCCGGCCGGCATGCTGGCCGCGTCGGTGCTGGGGGCCGCGGCCGGCCTGGGCGTGATCGTGGCGCTGAACTGGCGTTCGGGCTTTGCGCCGCAGCGGCTGTTGCTGGTCGGCGTGGTGCTGTCGACGCTGTTCAGCGCCTGCGCCGCCTATCTGCTGTCGGGCGGCGATCCTCGCGCGGTCATGCTGCTGACCTGGATGTCGGGTTCGACCTACCGCGCGACGCTGTCGGCCATATGGCCGGGCGCGCTGCTGCTGGCGGCCGGCTTCGCCTTGGCCGCGGCGGCGCGGCGCTGGCTGGTGATTCTATCCCTGGAAGAGCCGGCGGCCCGCTCGCTGGGCCTGCGGGTACCGCTGGCGCGCTTGTATTTTCTTGCTGTGATCGCTGTGATGACGGCCGGCGCAACGATCATGGTCGGCCCCCTGACCTTCGTGGGCTTGCTCGCGCCTCACCTGGTGCACGGACTGGGGCTTCGGCGCCCCGGCGCGCAATTGAGCGGCTCGGCCCTGGCCGGCGCCGTGCTGATGGTGCTTGCCGACTGGGTAGGGCGCATGGCTGCCTTTCCCTGGCAGATTCCCGGCGGGCTGGTCGCCATGCTGCTGGGCGGCCCTTTTTTCCTATGGCTATTGTGGAGAATGAAGTGAGTGTGTCCGATACCCAGGCCCGCGGCCCGGCGCAGACGTCGCTGTTGCGGGAAATCACGAGCCTGCTCAGGCCTTTCTGGAAAGTGGCGTTGCTGGCCACGGCCATGGGGGCGGCCAGCGGCCTGTCCACGGTGTGGCTGCTGGCCACGGTGAACCGGGCGCTGCATGCGGGAACTGGGGTGTCCGCCGTGCTGCTGTTGTCCTTTGCGGCGCTGTGCGTGGTGACGATCGCCGGAGAAATTATTTCCGACCTGGGCAATGGCTACGTCGGGCAAAGCGTGGTGGCCAGGCTGCGCCAGGATCTGACGCAGAAGATCCTGTCGGCGCCGATCGAAGAGATCGAGCGTTTCCGGGTGCATCGCATCACCACCGTCATGAACCAGGACATCGATATCATCAGTACCTTCACCTTCGGTTTTTCCAGTCTGGCGATCGCGCTGGCCATTACTATCGGCTGCTTCGCCTACTTGACCGTGCTGTCGCCCGCGATGAGCCTGATCGCGGTGGCGGCCATCGCGCTCGGCAGCTGGGCCCACGCGGCGGCCAGGCTGCGCGGGCGGCGCGGGTTCGAGGCGGCGCGCGAGGCGCAGGACGAGCTGCAGCGGCAGTACCGCGCAATCACTGAAGGCGCCAAGGAGCTGCGCATCGACCGCAGGCGGCGCAGGCGCATACGCGATACGCAATTGGCCGTCACCATCGAGCGCATCCGCAGCCTGCGCGTGCGCGCCATGCGCATTTTCATGTCGGCCAATGCGTTCGGCTCCGCATTGTTCTTCGTGGTCATCGGCCTGGTGCTGGCCCTGCACGGCACGCTGTCGGCGTCCGAGCCGGTAGTGTCGGGCTTCGTCATCGTGCTGCTCTACGTCAAGGGGCCGCTGGCGCAGCTGATCAGCGCGCTGCCTTTGCTGGGGCAGGCGCAGGTGGCCGTGCGGCGCGTGGCGGAGCTGTCGCGGCGCTTTTCCAATTCCGAGGCGAATCTGTTCGTCGATACGGAGCCGGGCCCCGAAACCGCGCGCCCCTGTATGATCTCGATGCGCCGGGTCGCCTATTCGTATCCCGCGGACGAGGGCGCGAGCCGCTTCACGCTGGGGCCGGTCGATCTGGATATCCGGCCCGGAGAGATGCTGTTCCTGGTGGGCGAAAACGGCAGCGGCAAGACCACGCTCATCAAGCTGCTGCTGGGGCTGTACGAACCCCGCGACGGCTTGATTCTGTGGGATGGCGTACCGGTGGTCGCCGACACCCGCGACGACTACAGGCAAATGTTCAGCACCGTGTTCTCCGACTATTATCTTTTCGACGACATCGTGCTGCGGCCCGAGCAGGCGGCCGAGGCCGCGGGCTACCTCGAGCGGCTCGAACTCGGCCACAAGGTGGTCGTGCAGGACGGGCGCTTTTCCACCGTGGATCTTTCCACGGGCCAGCGCAAGCGGTTGGCGCTGGTGCACGCGTATCTGGACAGGCGGCCGATACTGGTGTTCGACGAGTGGGCGGCCGACCAGGATCCGGCCTTTCGCCGCATCTTCTATACGGAAATCCTGCCCGGCCTCAAGCGCGAGGGCCGTACGCTCGTGGTCATTTCGCACGACGACCGGTATTTTCATGTTGCCGATCGGGTGGTGCACATGAGCGATGGCCGGATCCGGGCGATCGATACTGTTGCGGCGGAGCCGCGGGCTGCGAGGGCCGCGGGATGAGCGCAGCCACGTCGGATCGAGGCGCGCCGCGGCGGCAGGATCCGCAGCCCGACGCTCCGGTGCTGCTGGAGGCCGCGCAGGTCGGGTTCGAGCTCGAAGGGCGCACCATATTGCAGCCGCTGCAGTTGGCGGTGCGGGCCGGCCGGATGGTGGGCATTATCGGCCCCAATGGTTCCGGCAAGTCGACGCTGGGCCGGATTCTGGCGCGCCAGGCCGCGCCGTCATGCGGCGAGCTGCGGGTGCGCGGCCGGCCGGCGCGGTCGATTGCCGCAAGGCAGTTCGCCCGCATGGTGGCGTACCTGCCGCAACAGATTCCCCCGGCCGTAGGCCTGACTGTCGCCGAGCTGGTCGCCTTGGGGCGCTACCCCTGGCAGGGGGTGTTCGGGGCGCCCGGCAAGGCCGACCGGGACAGCGTCAGGGACAGCATAGCCATCACCTCGGTGGGCAGCCTGGCGCAGCGCCTGGTCGATACACTTTCCGGCGGCGAACGGCAGCGCGCCTGGCTTGCCATGCTGGTGGCGCAGCAGGCCGACGTGCTGGTGCTGGACGAGCCCACTTCGGCGCTGGACATCCGCCACCAGGTCGAAGTGCTTGCGCTGTTGCGGCATCTGTGCAAGCAGCGCGGCCTGGGCGTGGTGGTGATTCTGCACGACGTCTACATGGCCGGGCGCTATTGCGACGAGCTTGTGGCCCTGCGCCAGGGCAGGGTGGTGGCCGTCGGTTCGGGCGAGCAAATACTTCAGCCCGCCGTACTGAAGTCCGTGTACGACATCGACATGGACGTGATGGTGCATCAGCCCTCAGGCAATCGCGTGGTTTGCCTGTGCCGCTGAGTCCCATCCCGCGGTGCCGTTGGATGCTGCCGCGGGCGTCTCGGCCAGCGACAGCGCCTGGCGTTCGTACAGCCGCCGGTACACGCCGTTCTTGCGGCGCACCAGCTCGTCGTGCGTGCCTTCCTCGATGATCCGGCCCTTGTCCAGCACCAGCAGCCGGTCGAGCGCGCGTACCGTCGATAGGCGGTGCGCCACCACCAGGGTGGTGCGGCCAACCATCAGGCGCTCCATGGCCTGCTGGATCAAGGCTTCGCTTTCGCTGTCCAGGCTGGCCGTGGCCTCGTCCAGGATCAGGATGGGGGCGTCGGCCAGGAAGGCCCGGGCGATCGCCACGCGCTGGCGCTCGCCGCCCGAGAGCTTGATGCCGCGCTCGCCCACCAGCGTTTCGTAGCCCTGCGGCAGCGCGGCGATGAACTCGTGCGCGCCGGCCAGTCTTGCGGCCTGCTCGATCTGGGTACGGCTGGCACCGGGCCGGGCATAAGCGATATTCTCGGCCAGCGTGCGGTGGAACAGCAGAGGTTCCTGCTGCACGATCGCGATGCGGCTGCGCAGCGACGACTGCGTGACTTGGGCGATGTCCTGGCCGTCGATCGTGATGGCGCCGGAATCCACGTCGTAGAGCCTTTGCACCAGCTTGATGAAGGTGGTCTTGCCCGAGCCGGAATGCCCCACCAGCCCGATGCGCTCGCCCGGTGCGATGCGCACCGAGAAGTCCTGGTACAGCGGTTTGCCGCGCCGGCCCTGGGCGTCGTAGCCGAAGCCGACGTGCTCGAAGCGGATCTCGCCGCGCGTCACCGCAAGGTCGCGTGCGCCAGGCCTGTCGGCCACGCCGGGCGGCAGGCTTTCGAGCTCTACCAGTTCTTCCATGTCGTTGACCGAACGCTGCAGATTGCGGATGTGCATGCCCACGTCGTACAGGTAGCCCTGCAGCACGAAGAACATCGACAGCGCGAAGGTGATGTCGCCCACGCTGGCGCGCCCCGCGGCCCACAGCCACAGCGCCGCGCCCAGTATGGCGGCCTGCATGGCCGCCAGCATCGCGCCCTGCGCGCCGCCGTTCAGGGTGCCGCGCACCCAGGTGCGGCGGGTGCGCACGCGCCACTTGCCGATGACCCGCCCGAGGCGCGCCTCTTCGCGGGTCTCGGCGCCGAAGGCCTTGACCACGGCGTTGCAGGTGACCGCGTCGGCCAGCGCGCCGCCCATGCGGGTATCCCAGGCGTTGGCCAGCTGCGCGGCCGGCGCCACAAAGCCCAGCGACAGCCCGACCGTGACGGTGATGTACAGCAGCGCGCCCAGCCCGACCACCAGGCCCATGACGGGCCAGTGCGCGCCCAGCAGCAGCGTGGCGCCGGCGAGCATCGCAAGCGAAGGCAGCAGGGCGATCAGCAGCGTGTCGTTGAGCAGGTCGAGCGCCCACATGCCGCGCGTGATCTTGCGCACGGTAGAACCGGCGAAGCTGCTGGCGTGCCAGTCGGTGGACAGGCGCTGCACGCGGTGGAAGGCGCCCGCGGCGATCTCGCTCATCATCTTCAGCGTCAGTGTGATGATGTTCATGAAGCCCAGCTGGCGCAGCACCGTGCCGCCCAGCCCCAGGGCGACCAGCAGCCAGAACGCCGACCAGGCGGCGTCCCAGGCCGCGGCCTTGCCGGCCGGGCCCGCGGCCAATGCGTCGACCAGCCGGCCGGCGAACAGCGGCGTGAATACGTCGGCCACGGCCGACAGCAGTGCGAGCAGCGCTATGGCGCCGATGCGCCAGGGCTGCCTGCGCCAGTGGCGGAAGGTGTAGCCCAGTACTTTCTTGAAGACTTGCCCGCGGAAGTCGAGTTGTTTGCGAACCATATATCGGGATCCGGCGGCGCGCGGCCTGCGGGTTTCCATGTGATGAATAAAAAGAAGCAGCGACAGCCAAGGCCCGCGGCACGAGCCCGCGGGCGAAGGACTTGTTGGACGCTCGGGTAGAGCAGGCGTGGGTGCGCTGGCGGCGGCTATTGAAAAACCGTGACGCGGCGAACCCGCGCGGACGACACTGAAGCTAAAGCTGAGGCAGCGGGTGTCGTGCAGTGGCGCGAGGGTCGGCGGAATCCGGAACGGACATACGGCACCTCCCTGTGCGATGGTTGACGGTGAAGAAAAACGGATGCTGCCGCGACGCTGTGGCTGCCATGGTGATGGCGGTATGCGCAGGCGGCAAGTACACGCATTTTACCAGCGCGGCCCCGAGTGCGGCAAGGCCGCTTGCGGCTTGCCAGCAACAAGCGGCATGGCTGCCAGTTGATTTGCCGATGGCAAATGGAATGCCCGGCGTGCGATGGCTGTCTGTAAAAACTCCCGCCGCCAGTTGCTTGCCGTTCGCGTCCGAGGCCGGGCGGCTCAGCCTTGCGTGCCCTGTTCCAGCAGCCGCCCGATGGCGGCGCCGAGTTCCATGTCTTCGAGATGGCCGAAGTGCTGCAGCCTCAGTTGGCCCTTGCGGTCGATCAGCAAGGTGGTGGGCGTGCCTTGCATGTTATAGGCCTGCATGGTCTGCGGCAGTCCGCCGTATGCCGACGGCGCGTCGATGCCCACCGGAAAGCCTATGCGGTATTCATGCAGGAATGCGGCCAGCGCCGCCCGCGAGCCCTGCGCCTCGTGGTGCTCGAAAACCGTGTGCAGCCCGATCACCGCGAGATCGCTGTCGGCAAATAAGCTGTGCGCGCGCAAGGCTTGCGGCAGGCCGCGGCTGACGCAGCCGGGACAGAGCATCTGGAAGGCGATCACCAGCACGACGCGGCCGCGCAGGCCGGCCAGCGTGATCGGTTCGGGGGTGTTCAGCCACTGCTGTACCTGCCACGGGGCCGGGGGTATGGATATGTTCATGAGGCCTTGCCTTCTTGCGGTGATCCGGTGCCGGCATCGGGTGATGCGCTCGCTGCGGACAATTCACTGCAGACGATTCATATTACTGCTTGCCACTTGCCACTTGCCACTTGCCACTTGCCACTTGCTGCTTGCCGCTTGCCGTCGGCATTCCCGGTTTGGGGGGCGCTTGCGGCCCAGTGCTGCCGGCCCGGATGGGGTTCGGCACGGCCAGGTGCCACGCCTGCCTGTCGGCGTGGACATTTCCTGCAGACGGGCGCTATAGTGGCTCGACCGGCGGGCGCGGCTTTGGGTGCGATGCCGCCGGCATGCAAGGCAAGCACGAGGACGAACCACCATGGCCGTAAGCCCCGAAGCCCCGCAAATCGTACGCCTGAGCAATGCGCAGGCGCATGCCGAGTTTGCCCCGTCCATGGGCGGCCTGTTGATGAAGTGGACGGTGGACGGCCGCGACGTCATCCACTGGCCGCGCGATCCGGACTGGGCGCCGCCGCATCATTTTCGCGGCGGCGATCCGCTGCTCTTTCCCTTCATCGCCCGGCATTATGTCGATGGCAAACTGGGCTACTGGAAGGATGCCGCCGGCGTGGTGCGCGCCTTGCCCATGCATGGCTTTGCGCGCGACCTGCCGTTCGAGCACGCGGTGGATGCCGATGGCCAGGGCATCGCCATGACGCTGCGCGACGATGCCGCCACACGCCGCATGTACCCCTTCGGTTTCGCGTTCACGGCGCGCTTCCGCCTGCAGGGCGCCGCGCTTGAAAGCAGCCTGGAAACGACCAATACGGGCGACGCGCCCATGCCTTACTACCCGGGGCATCATTTCTATCTTGCCGTGCCGGCGGCGCGCCGCGGCGACTGCGTGCTGCACTTGCCCGACAGCACGGTGCAAGAGGCGCTGCCCCATGGCGGGGTGACCGCGCCGCGCCCGGGCCCGAGCCGCTGTGCGCTTTCCGATCCGCAACTGCTGGATCGATTCCACGTACTGCGCCAAGCCGGGCCGGTGCATCTGGACATGCCCTGGCAGGGCCGGCGCGTCTCATTCGACCTGGCCGATACGCCGTGTCCCTGGTACGCGGTAACCACCTGGACGGAAAGCGACAGCGCCGATTTCTATTGCATAGAGCCCTGGCTCGGGCTGCCCGATGCGATCCATCACGGCCAGGGCCTGCGCTGGCTGCAGCCGGGCCAGACCGAGGTGGCGCGCTGCCGGATCAGCGTCGAGCCGCTGGCCGCAATGGGGGCTTAGCGTCGGGGTTGCTGGCCTGCCTGTTGTCGTCTGCGGGCGTCTGCCGCGACCATACCGGGTCGAAGTGCGTCATCACGTCCAGCACGGGCTCGTGCTGCATGACGCGCTTGCGGGCTTCTTCGGCGATGGCATGGCCCTGGGCGATGGTGAGCGAAGCGTCCATTTCCAGATCCACTTCCACCCAGATCATGTCGCCCATTTTGCGCGTCTTCAGGCGGTGCACGCCCAGCACGCCGGGCGTAGAGGCCAGGTGGGCGCGAATGCGTTCCTCGTCCCGGGCGTCGACGGCGCGATCCATCAGGTCGTTGAAGGCGGCGAGAAAGAACTTGGCGCCGACACGGGCGATCATGATGCCGACGATCAGCGCCGCCAGTGGATCGGCCAGGGGAAAGCCCGCCAGGTTGGCGACGATGCCGGCCGCCACCACCAGCGACGATGCCGCGTCGGAACGCGCATGCCAGGCATTGGCCGCCAGCAGCGACGAGCGCAGCCGCCGCGCGATGCGCAGCATGTAGCGGAACAGCAATTCCTTGACGCACAGGGCCAGCAGGGCCACTGCCAGGGCCGCCACGCCGACCGTGTGCAGATCGGCCGGGTGCTGCAGCCGCGTGAAGGCATTCCACAGCATGGCCACGCCCACGATCACCAGCAGCGCGCCCAGCATGAGCGAGGCGGCGGTCTCGAAGCGCCGGTGGCCATAAGGATGGTCGGCGTCCGGTGCCTTCAGGCCGTGTTTGCCGGCCACCAGCACGACTACGTCCGACACCACGTCGGAAAGCGAGTGCACCGCGTCGGCCACCAGGGCCTGCGAGTGGGCCAGCATGCCGACCGCCACCTGCACCACGATCAGGCCGCTGTTGACGGCGATGCTGGTCAGGGTGCTGCGGCGGCCTTCGGCCGGGTCGGGAAAATTGCGCGGAGTGTCGGGCGATGCGTCCATGGATGTTCGCGGTCAGGCGAGTGGTCGATGTTAACAGGTGGGGCCGCCTAGGTGCGGCCGGCGAGGTGGGGCCGCCCAGGTGAGGCCGCTGAGAGTACGGCCAGGTTCAACCGATCAATCCGCTGCGGCCGGTGAGCGAGCCGGAGTCCGCCCGGCACTGCCCGCCCAGCGTCCTCGGCTCGGTGCCGTCATCCACACGCCCCGCCATCCATATATCCATACGGCTTGCGCTAAACTCGCTGCAACCCTGCCACTGCATATAGAGGAGCGCCTTGAAGCTGCAACTTGTCCGCAACCGGCTCGCACGCGCCCTGGGCGGCGCGCCGCTGGGTTGGATCCTGGCTGTGCTCGTGGTGATCGACGGCTACCTGTTCCTGCAGCCCGGCTTGTCCGCGGTCAGGCAGGTGCCGGTGCATGGCTGGCGCGGTTGGCTGGCGATGGACAACTTGAATGCCTTGCTGCAGTCGGGCCTGGCGGGCCTGCCGCGGCTGATGCTGGGCGCCGGCCTGCAGCTCATGGCTCTGGGCCTGATCCTGCGCGCGCGCATTGCCTGGGTATTTTCCTTGCTGTTGCTGATTGCCGTGGGCAGCTTGTCGCTGTGGCAGGCCAACGGTCATGTGGGCCTGGCCGCCTACACGCTGCTGCTGGTATGCCTGCTGGTGGCCTACTGGCGGCAGTTCGACCGATCCAGCCTGGCGGCGGGTTCGCTGTTCGCGGTGCTCAGCATCGTGTCATTGCTGATCTACGCCGTATTCGGCAGCCTGTACCTGGGCGAAGACTTCCAGCCGAAGATCCACGACACCGCCACCGCTTTGTATTTCTCTATCGTCTCGATGTCCACCGTGGGCTACGGCGACATCACCCCTCAGACCACGGCGGCGCGCCTGTTCTCGGCTTCCATTATCATCCTCGGCATTACGGTGTTCGCCACTTCTGTCAGCGCCATCGTCGGGCCTATCATAGGCGGCAACCTGAAACGCGTGCTCAAGGGGCGGCTGTCCAACGTCATGAGAAAGAACCACATCATCATCGCCGGCGCGACGCCGCTGGCGCAAAGTGTCTATGAAGGCCTGCGCCAGCGCGGCCACAACGTGACGGTGCTCGTGCCCGAAGGCGTGGCGCACGGCTACCCCGCCGACACCGATCTCATTGAAGGCGACCCCACCGATGCCGCGGTGCTGAGCGGGGCCGGGGCGGCACATGCGGAATATGTGCTGGCACTGCGCAGCGACGATGCCGAGAATGCTTTCATCGTGCTGGCCGCCAAAGAGGTCGCCGGGCCGGCGACGCGCACGGTGGCGCTGGCCAATACCACCACCCACCTGCAGAAGATCAAGAGCGTGAACCCGGACATGGTGTTCTCGCTGCAGCTGCTGGGCACCGAGATATTGCTGCGCACTTTAAGCGGCGAGCCGCTGGACAGCGACGCCATCACGCGGCTGTTCTTCGCGCGCGCCGCCCAGCCCTCGGGCTAGGGCCTGTTCAGCGGATGCGCATGCCCGGCTGCGCGCCGGGCCAGGGTTCCAGAATATAGATGCCGGTGTCTACGCTGGCGTCTTCGTGGCTGGCAGCCAGTACCATGCCCTCGGACACGCCGAAGCGCATCTTGCGCGGCGCCAGGTTGGCCACCAGCACCGTCAGCTTGCCGACCAGGTCGGCCGGCGCGTAGGCCGACTTGATGCCCGAGAACACCTGGCGGTGGCGGCCTTCGCCCACGTCCAGGCTCAGGCGCAGGAGCTTGTCGGAACCTTCTACGGCGCTGCAGTCGACGATGCGCGCGATGCGCAGGTCGACCTTGGCGAAATCTTTGATGTCTATGGTGTCGGCAATGGGCTCGCCGCCCGGCGTGGGCGCGGCGGCCTCGGGTGCCTGCGGCGGCTCGAACAGCTGGTCGAGCAGTTTGGGGTCGACGCGCTGCATCAGGTGCTTGAAGGCCGCGATGCGGGCCGGCAGCTCGGCCGCGTCGGCCCATGCGAAGCCGCGGTTCAGGCCGAACAGCTCGTGCGCCACGGTTCGGGCCAGCGCCGGCAGCACCGGAGCGAGCATCACCGACAAGGCCTTGAAGCCGGCCAGCGCGCGCGAGCATACATCCTGCAGCGCGGCCTTGCGCTCGGCGTCGGCCTGATCCAGGCCCTTGGCCATGACCCAGGGCTGGGCGGCGTCGAAGGCCTGGTTGATGCGGTCGGCATGGGCCATGACGGCGCGTATGGCGCGGCCGTATTCGCGCGCCTCGAAATCGGCGCGCACGCTCTCGGCCGTTTGGGCCAGCTCGGCCTGCAGCGCCGCCGCGTCGCCCTGGTAGGCCAGTTCGCCGCCGAAATGCTTGTTGATGAAGTTGGCGGCGCGGCTGGCGATGTTGACGTACTTGCCGACCAGGTCGCTGTTGACGCGCGCCACGAAATCGTCGGGGTTGAAGTCCAGGTCTTCGACGCGCGCATTGAGCTTGGCGGCGATGTAGTAGCGCAGCCATTCGGCATTCATGCCCAGTTCCAGGTAGCGCAGCGGCGAGATGCCGGTGCCGCGGCTCTTGGACATTTTCTCGCCGCTGACGGTGATGAAGCCGTGCACGTTCAGGGCATCGGGCGTCTTGCGTCCGGAGAAATGCAGCACGGCGGGCCA
This sequence comes from Candidimonas nitroreducens, assembly GCF_002209565.1. GTDB lineage: Bacteria > Pseudomonadota > Gammaproteobacteria > Burkholderiales > Burkholderiaceae_B > Candidimonas > Candidimonas nitroreducens. Next base: position 323,884 of record NZ_NJIH01000004.1, on the reverse strand, counting down.
GAACAGCGCGTGGAAATAGACGATGTCTTTGCCGATGAAATGTATTTGCTCGGTGGGCCCGGCGGGATCCAGCAGTGCGTCGAAGTCCAGGCCGCGCTGGGCGCAATACGCCATCAGCGAGGCCAGGTAGCCGATGGGCGCGTCCAGCCACACGTAGAAGAACTTGCCGGGAGCGTCCGGAATGGGGATGCCGAAATAGGGGGCATCGCGCGAAATATCCCAGTCGGCCAGGTTCGCCTCGGCGCCGGAGGCGCCGCCGCCCAGCCATTCGCGGGTCTTGGCCAATACCTCGGGCTGCAGGCGCTTGAGGCCCGCGGCGTTGCTGCCGGAAGTCCAGGACTGCAGGAATTCCACACAGCGCGGGTCGGACAGCTTGAAAAAGAAATGCTCGGACGACTTCAGCACCGGCGTGGCGTGGGTCAGCGTGGAATACGGCTCGATCAGGTCGGTGGGCGCATAGACCGCGCCGCAGACCTCGCAGGAATCGCCGTACTGATCCTTGGCGTGGCAGTTCGGGCACTCGCCCTTGATGTAGCGGTCGGGCAGGAACATGCCCTTGACCGGGTCGTAGAATTGCTCGATGGTGCGCGTGGTGATCAGCCCTTGTTCCTTCAGGCGCAGGTAGATCTGCTGCGACAGCGCCACGTTTTCTTTGGAATCGGTACTGTGCCAGTGGTCGAACGCGACATGGAAGCCCTGCAGGTACTGCGGACGCTCGCCGGCATAGCGGGCCACCAGCTGTTGCGGGCTGATGCCTTCGCTTTCGGCCTTGAGCATGATGGGCGCGCCGTGCGCGTCGTCGGCGCCCACGAAGTGCACCGTATGCCCGGCCATGCGCATCGAGCGCACCCAGATATCGGCCTGGATGTATTCCATGATGTGGCCGATGTGGAAGGAACCGTTGGCGTAGGGCAGGGCGGTGGTGACGAATAGCGTGCGCGGCATGAGTGCGTAGGGGCGAAAGTAGGGTGTGGAAAATCAGGTAACGGGGAAAACCGCCCGGCGTTCACGGCCTGCCAGGCAAGGAAAGGCAAAGTTTACCGCGCTCACGACTGGACACCAGCGGTTGCAGTCGCGCCCGCGGCCGGGCGATTAGCGGATTTCGCGCATCTCGACGTCGACCACGTCTTTGTTTTTAAAGGTATTTTTGCGCGGCGACGGTTTGTGGCGCTGATCCCAGTAGGCACGCACGCCAAAGGGGCGGCGCTTGATGCGCGCCACCACGTACAGCACGGCAATTGCAATTGCCGTGGAAACCATGAAAATGAAAGCCATGATGGTGCCGAACACCGCCAGCACCAGAAATAGCCCTACTCTGAGTATTTGATTGAATGCGTTCATCGTCTTGGATAGACAGCCGGCACGGAAAATAATTCCGCCAATCCGCTATTCTTTAGGCTGAAGTCATCTTCAGGTTGAAGTCATTGTAATCCCTTGGAAAGGCTGGATTGAAATGAGTATTACCCCACAGCAGATACGTACGGCGCTGGCGCAGGTGGAAGACCCCCGCAGCGGCGCGGCCCTGGCCATTACGGCCAGCAACAGCGACGTCCATCTGGACGGCAAGGAACTGAGCCTGGTGCTTGCCCTGGGCCATCCCTTGCACAACCGCCAGACAGAGCTGCGAAAGCGTATCGAGGCCGTGGTGCACGGCCTGGGGCTGGAACTCAAGGACATGCGTGTCACCACATCCATGGTCTCCACCCACGCGGTGCAGCACGGCCTCGAGCCGCTGCCCAATGTACGCAACATCATCGCGGTGGCCTCCGGCAAGGGCGGCGTGGGCAAGAGCACTACGGCGGTCAACTTGGCGCTGGCGCTGCAGCGCCATGGGGCGCGGGTGGGGCTGCTCGATGCCGACATCTACGGCCCCAGCGTGCCCATCATGCTCGGGCTGTCGGGTCGTCCCAAGAGCAACGACGGCAAGACCATGGAACCCCTGGTGGGCCACGGCCTGCAGGCCAATTCCATAGGCTTCCTGATCGACGCCGATGCGCCGGCGATCTGGCGCGGCCCCATGGTGACGCAGGCGGTAGAGCAGTTGCTGCGCCAGACCAACTGGGATCGCCTCGACTACCTCATCGTCGACATGCCGCCGGGCACCGGCGACATCGCCCTGACCATGGCGCAGAAGGTGCCGCTGGCCGGCGCGGTCATCGTCACCACGCCGCAAGACCTGGCCCTGGCCGACGCGCGCAAGGCCCTGCGTATGTTCCAGAAAGTGAACGTGCCGGTGCTGGGCGTGGTCGAGAACATGTCGGTGCATATCTGTTCCAACTGCGGCCACGCCGAGCCGATCTTCGGCGAACACGGCGGGCGCGACATGGCGGCGGAATTCGACCTGCCGTGGCTGGGCGCCCTGCCGCTGCGCATGGACATCCGCGAGCAGACCGATTCGGGCCAGCCCACCGTGGCGGCCGAGCCCGCAGGGGCGGTCGCGGCCATCTACCTGGAAGTGGCGCGCAAGGTGGCCGAGATCGTCGCCCGCCTGCCTCACGATGCGGCGGCCAAGAAACCGCCGCTGGCCACCGCGCATTGACGGTGCGTATGCGCTCGCTCGCCGCCGGCCTGCTGATGGCGCTCGGAGCGAGCGATGCGGCCTGCGCCGCGGCGCCCGAGGTCGTCATCGACCCGGGCGGCGTGGGCCCGCAGGCGCTGCAGTCCATCAATAGCGCGGTAGGCGTCATCACGCGCCTGGCCCAGGATCAGGACGCCAGCGAAATGTCGCGCCTGCGGCGCCGCGCGCGCGAAGCGACGGTCTCGGCGCTGGCCACCCAGGGCTATTTCTCGCCCAAAGTAACGCTGGAAGTCGGCAAGGACGTGGGCGGCGAAACCTGGGACATCACCATAGAGCCCAACGAGCGCACCACGGTCAGGAAGGTCGATCTGTCTTTCACGGGCAGTATCGCCACCCCCGCCTTCGCCGAGCGCATCGCGCAGATCCGCGAGCAGTGGCCCCTGAAGCAGGGCAAGCCCTTCATCAACGAACAATGGAGCAAGGCCAAGACCGACCTGATCGACAATGTCAGCACGCGCGACTTCTATCTTGCCAAGCTGGTCAGCTCGCAGGCCACCATCGACGCCGAAGCGGCCCGCGCCGACCTGCGCATGGCGGTGGACAGCGGCCCGCGAGTGCGCCTGGGCAGCATGGAAGTCACCGGCCTGCGGCGCGTGCCGCAGAAGCTGATCGATCGCTACGTGCGCTACACCCCCGGCGATTCCTACGACCAGACCCGGCTGGACGACTGGCAGCAGGCGCTGCAGTCGACCACGTTTTTCCGCGGCGCCTTCGTCACGCTGGACAAGACCCATCCCAAGACCCTGCCCGACGGCGACGTAGAGCTGCCGGTACAGGTCAAGGTCACCGAGGCGCCGGCGCGCCGCTTCGCCACCTCGCTGGGCGTGGACAGCGACAACGGCGTGCGAGTCGAAGGCCTGTATCGGCAGAATGTGGTGTTCGGCCAGCCGGTCTGGATAGAAACCGGCGCGGGGGTCGACAAGAACCGGCAGCGCGCCTTCTATGACGTGCACCTGGCGCCCACCGTGGACGGCTACGACGACAGCGTCGGTGTGTTGTACAGCCATTCCGACATCGAGGGCCTGGACAGCGAGCGCGCCGGGCTGGGCTGGAAGCGCAAGCAGGTGCGCAATGCGGCGGGCGACAGCCGCGTGCAGTTCGAGACGCAGTGGGGCCTGGTGGCCGCCTACGACAAGACCAAGATCGAGGGCGACGGCCGCTACGAGGTGCCGACGCTGGTGGCCACCTGGGACTGGCTGCGGCGCGACGTGGACAGCAAGTACGATCCGCGCGAGGGCAATCTGGTCGACGTGGGCCTGGGGGCGGGCACGACCCTGGACACCGGCGAACCCTTCTACCGCGCGGACTTGCGCGCGCAGAAGTGGTGGCCCGTGGGGCGCCGCGACGTGCTGACGGTGCGCGGCGAGGTCGGCAAGGTGTGGTCGCATACCTCGCGCCTGCCGCAGGATTTCGGCTACCGCACGGGCGGGGCGCGCACTATCCGCGGCTACCGCTACCAGAGCATCGGGCTGCAGCAGGGCGATGCCGTGGTCGGCGCGCCGGCGCTGGCGGTGGGCAGCATCGAGTACATGCACTATTTCAATGATCGCTACGGCATGAGCGTGTTCGTGGACGCGGGCGATGCCGCCGCATCGTTCGGCGCCATGCGCTGGGCGGTGGGCTATGGCGTCGGGGCGCTGGTGCGTACGCCCGCCGGGCCGTTCTTCATCGATCTGGCCTATGGCCAGCGCGACCACAAGCTGCGCCTGCAGTTTTCTTTGGGTATTGCGTTTTGAGCTGGCCCTTGCGATGGATCCGGCGTGTGCTGGTCGGGCTGGGCCCGACGGTCTTGGTGCTGGTTGCGGTCGCGGCGGGCTTCCTCTATTGGTGCGCCGGTACGCAGCAGGGCACGCGCTGGCTGCTGCATACCGCCGCCCAGCAACTGGACGGGCGCATCGATGGCGTGCACGGCTCGCTCTGGTCGGGCTTGCGGGTGCGCGACGTCGATCTGAAGTTCCCCGGCGCCGCGGTGCGCATCCGGCAATTGCAGCTGGACGTGGACTGGCGCGCCTTCCTGGATCACCGGCTGCATGTGCGGGTGCTGGCCGCCGACCGCCTCGACCTGGATCTGGAAAGCACCGGCGAGCCGCCCTCGCAAGAGCCGCTGCGCCTGCCGGCGCTGCCGGTGGGCATCGTGCTGGAGCACTTCGGTGTCGGCGAGCTGAACATCCGCCAGGACGGCGAGCCGCTGCCGGTGGGCATCAAGGACGTGGCGGCGGCGCTGTCCCTGTCGGGCGGCGGCGCGCAGCTGGACGTGCTGAACGTGGGCCTGGACTACGACACGATGGAACTGCGCCTGGACGGCCGCCTCGAGCTGCTGGGCCTGGCGGATCCCTGGCCGATGCAGGGCAGCCTGAAGCTGCATGCCCAAGGCTTGCCCAACGATACGCTGCTGTGCGCCCGCCACTTCGTCCCGACCTTGCCCGAGGGCGATAAGGAAAGCCCGGCGAACCAGGCCTGCGAGGTGGACGTGGCGGCCGACCTCAAGGGCACGCTGGATGCCTTGAAAGTGGTGCTGGGCGCCCAGGGCCAGGGCTTGCGGCTGGATGCCGATGCCGACCTGAGCCCGCGCGCCGGTTTTCCGCTGCGCCGGGCCAGCCTGGATCTGGGCCTGCCCGACGGCTCGGCGCTGCAGGCGCGGCTCGACTGGAGCGAAGAGGCCGTCGACGGCAAGCCACAAGACCGGGTGCAGGGCAGCATCCGCAGCAGCAAGCTGGATCTGGGGGCCCTGGTCGGGCCGGTAATTCCCGCCACCAGGCTGGATTCGACCATGGACTTCGACGTGCGCCTGGCTGATCGCAAAGACTTGCTGTCGGCCGCCCTGCGGGCGCAATTCGGCCCGGGCTCCAGCTGGAATCACCAGCCCTTGTCGGGGACGCTGGAAACCCGGCTGGTGAACACGGCATCGGCCTCGGGCGCAGGATCTTCCGCCATGCCGGCCACGGCGGCGCCGCCGCAAGCACAGGCCGGGCAGGCGCCGGCGGGGGTGGCGCCTGCCAAAACTCAGAACCCGGCCGCGGCGGCCGGCGAGCCTCGGCCCGCCGCTCCGGCGGCACAGCCGGCCGCTGCCGCGGAATCGTGGAAATTCCTGCAGCTGGAGACCCTGAACATGGATCTGCGCTTGGGCAGGAACCACTTGCAGGCGTCCGGCTCCCTGGGCCTGGCCGATAGCCGCCTGAAGCTCGATATGCAGGCGCCGGTGCTGTCGGCGTTCTGGCCGGGGCTGCCGGGCGGCGCGACCTTGTCGGGCCAGGTGCAAGGTTCGCCCGCCGCGCATTCCACCGAGCTGAGCCTGAGCTACCAGCCGGCGCCCGACCGGCCTGCCCGGCCCGCCAAGGCCGGCAAAGCTACGCAGCCCGCGGAGTCCGCGAAATCTACGCAGTCCGTGAAATCTACGAAACCTGCAAAATCTACGAAACCTGCAAAATCTACGAAATCGACGCAGCCTGCGAAATCCGTGGCAAGCACCAAGGCCGCGCAGGCTTCCAAAGCCGCCAAGACTGCGCAGCTCTCCCGGCCGGGCGCGACCTCGGCCCAGGCGGCGCCGGCGCCGATCAAGGCAAAGCTGGCCGCCAAAGGCGCCTGGCGGGCCGATGCCGCCGGCGTGCAGGCCTGGCGTGGCGAACTCACCCGCTTCGAGGTAGAGCAGGCCGGCACGAGTGTGCGGCTGCGCGGCGCGCTGCCCATATCCCTGCTGCCGCAGGCGCAAGCGCCGGCCTGGCAGTGGCAGGTGGGCGCCGCCACACTGGAATTCCGCCTGCCCTCGGGCCTGGGCTTCGACCTGCGCCACGAGGACACGCGCCTGGCCCCGGGGCGCTGGGAAACGCGCGGTTCGATAGCCAAGCTGGCGATTACGTCGCGCCTGATCCGCGAGCTGCGCAGCCGCTACGGCGCCGCGCACGGCCCCGACAACGGGCGCGTCAAGGTCGAGCAGGGCGCAGGCAGCGGCGGCGCGGATTTGGTGCTGGCCGCCGACTGGAACCTGAAGTTCGACGGCGCGCTGCAGGGCGGCGCGCGTATCCGGCGCCTGTCGGGCGACATCATGATCCCGGGTTCGCCGCCGCTGCCGTTGGGGCTGCGCCAGCTGGAGCTGGACGCGAAGGCGGTCAAGGCGGGCGCGGCGCTCAGCCGGCTGAATCTGGCATTGAAGCTCGACACCGCCTCCAAGGGCAGCATCTCGGCCAGCGCCAATACCCAGCTGCGCTCGTCGGCCCAGGGCGGCCTGGAGTTCAGCGCCACGCAGCCGCTGGATCTGACGCTGCGCGCCGATATGGCCGACCTGGCCTGGCTGAGCGTGTTCGCGGGCGACGACACCGATCTGGGCGGCGCGCTGCATGCCGACGTGAAGGCCGCGCGCAAGGCCGATGGATCCTGGGTCACGCACGGCACGATCAATGGCAGCAAGCTCAAGCTGGTGCGGCTCGACGACGGGGTGCGGCTGTTCGACGGCACTTTGCAGGCGCACCTGGACGGCGGGCGGCTGGTGCTGGACACATTGAGGTTTCCCGCCAGCCTGCGCGTCGACCCCAAGGAATGGCGCACCAGCGAATGGGTGCACACCAGCCCCGACGCCAAGAACGGCAGCCTGACCCTGAGCGGCGCCTGGGATCTGATGAAGTCCGCGGGCGCGGTGAACATAGATCTGTACCGCTATCCCATCCTGCAGCGTTCCGACCGCTACGCGATGATCAGCGGCAAGCTGCGCATCGATGTCGAGATTCCGCGCATCGGCATCACCGGCTCGCTGCAGGCCGATGCCGGCTGGTTCGACCTGGACATGCTGAGCAGCGTGCCGACGCTGGACAGCGACGTGGTGGTGCTGCGTCCCGGCCAGGAAGCTCCCGCGGCCGCGCCCATGGATGTTTCCATGGATCTCAAGGTGGATCTCGGGCCGCGCTTCTACATTACCGGCTACGGCCTGGATTCGGGACTGGTGGGCAGCATGCGCATCATCATGGAGCAGGGCAAGCTGAGCGCCGAAGGGGCGCTGCGCACGCGCGGCGGCGCGATCTCGGCCTACGGCCAGCACTTGCAGCTGCGCCGCGGCACCATCACCTTCCAGGGCGACATCAGCAACCCGGTGCTGAATATCGAGGCCCTGCGCACCGGGGTGGCGGTGGAGGCGGGGGTGCGGGTGGCGGGCACGGCCAAGCGGCCGCGCATCGACCTGGTGTCGTATCCGGACGTCAGCGACGTCGAGAAGCTGTCCTGGCTGCTGCTGGGCAGGGCGCCGGACGAGGGCGGCGGGGACACCGCGCTGCTGCTGTCCCTGGGAACCTCGCTGCTGGGCGGCGGCGCGCCGCTGTACCGCAAGCTGGGCCTGGACGAGGTTTCGATCCAGTCGGGCGAGCTGGGCAGCACGGGCAGCCTGCTGCCGGTGCAGACCGTGGTCAACGACATCAACAACAGCAGCACCGACAGCACTCTGGAACAGCAGTTCGTGCGGGCCAGCAAGAAGATCTCGAGCAAGGTCACGCTGAGCATCGAGCAGGCCCTGTCCCAGACCGGCACGGTGGGGCGCCTGAGCTATCGCCTGTCCAAGGGGCTGAGCGCCGAGCTGAGCACCGGAACGGTAAATGGCATTGCGCTGGTGTACAGAACGTTTTTCAAGGATTGACCGGTGCCCGCCTGTGTCGAAAAGAAGAACTTGCATGGCCGTGAAAATGCCTCTTTATCGCGGCGCGTAGCTGTGCTCCGGGCCCGTCGCGCCGGCCCGGCGGCGGCTTTGTTCCCGGGGCCGGCCGGGCGCCGCGCACGGGGCCGGGGACGGGGCTAAAATAGGCGCCCACGCAATCAGGTGAAGACTATGAGCATAAAGAGCGATCGCTGGATCAGGCGAGTGGCGGCCGGAGGCATGATAGAGCCGTTCGAGCCCGGTCAGGTGCGCTCGGCCAACGGCGGCCGGATCGTCAGCTACGGTACCAGCAGCTACGGCTACGACGTGCGCTGCGCGCGTGAATTCAAGATATTCACGAACATCAATTCCACGATCGTCGACCCCAAGGCTTTCGACGAGAAGTCTTTCGTGGATTTCGTCGGCGACGTCTGCATCATTCCGCCCAATTCTTTCGCCCTGGCGCGCACCGTGGAATATTTCCGCATCCCGCGCAGTGTGCTCACGGTGTGCCTGGGCAAGAGCACGTACGCGCGCTGCGGCATCATCGTCAACGTGACGCCGCTGGAGCCCGAATGGGAAGGCCACGTCACGCTGGAATTTTCCAACACCACGCCGCTGCCGGCCAAGATCTACGCGGGCGAGGGCTGCGCGCAGATGCTGTTCTTCGAAAGCGACGAGGTCTGCGAGACCTCGTACGCCGATCGCGGCGGCAAATACCAGGGCCAGCAGGGTGTCACCCTGCCGCGCACCTAGGGCGGCTGGCGCGGGCCACGGCCGGGGCGGGAGCCCGGGCCGCGCGGGCTCCGCGCAAATTCGTGCCGTGCAAGGCCGCGCCGGGGCTGTGCGCCTCGCGGGCCGTCGGCGGGCGGCCGGGCGCCGCGGCGTTGCTTGCCGCGGCTTTTCCTTTTAGATGTTTTAGTGTGAACAGGCTCTAGCAGGAGCGCTATATGAAATTCCGTTTTCCTATCGTCATCATCGACGAAGACTATCGCTCCGAGAATGCCTCGGGCTTCGGCATCCGTGCCCTGGCGGCAGCCATCGAGGCCGAGGGCGTCGAGGTGCTGGGGGTGACGAGCTACGGCGACCTGAGTTCCTTCGCCCAGCAGCAAAGCCGCGCCAGCGCCTTCATTTTGTCGATCGACGACGAAGAGTTCGACGTCGATTCGCCCGAAGACGTGGCCAACGCCATCAAGAACCTGCGCAGCTTCATCGGCGAACTGCGTTTCCGCAACGCCGACATACCCATCTACCTGTACGGCGAGACGCGCACTTCGCAGCACATTCCCAACGACATCCTGCGCGAGCTGCACGGCTTCATCCACATGTTCGAGGACACGCCGGAATTCGTGGCGCGCCACATTATCCGCGAGGCGCGCGCCTATCTCGACGGCCTGCCGCCGCCGTTCTTCCGCGAGCTGGTCAAGTACGCCTCGGACGGTTCTTATTCCTGGCATTGCCCGGGGCACTCGGGCGGCGTGGCCTTCCTGAAGAGCCCGGTGGGCCAGATGTTCCACCAGTTCTTCGGCGAGAACATGCTGCGCGCCGACGTCTGCAATGCCGTGGACGAGCTGGGCCAATTGCTGGATCACACCGGCCCGGTGGCCGAGTCCGAGCTGAACGCGGCACGCATCTTCCATGCCGACCACTGCTACTTCGTGACCAATGGCACGTCGACCTCGAACAAGGTGGTGTGGCACGCCAACGTCGCCTCCGGCGACGTGGTGGTGGTGGATCGCAACTGCCACAAGTCGATACTGCACGCCATTACCATGACGGGCGCGATCCCCGTGTTCCTGCGCCCCACGCGCAACCACCTGGGCATCATCGGCCCGATCCCGCTCGACGAATTCGACCCCGAAAGCATACGCCGCAAGATCGAGGCCAACCCGTTCGCGCGCGAGGCACTGGACAAGCGTCCGCGCATCCTGACCCTGACGCAGAGCACCTACGACGGCGTGATCTACAACGTGGAAATGATCAAGCAGAAGCTGGGCGCCGAGATCGACACGCTGCACTTCGACGAGGCCTGGCTGCCGCACGCCGCCTTCCACGAGTTCTACCAGGACATGCACGCCATCGGCCAGGGCCGCCCGCGCAGCGAAGAGGCGATGATCTTCGCCACCCACTCCACGCACAAGCTGCTGGCCGGCATTTCGCAGGCCTCGCAGATCATCGTGCAGGAGTCCAAGACGCGCAAGCTGGATCGCAATGTATTCAACGAGGCCTACCTGATGCATACCTCGACCTCGCCGCAGTACGCCATTATTGCGTCCTGTGACGTGGCCGCGGCCATGATGGAGCCCCCGGGCGGCACTGCGCTGGTCGAAGAAAGCATCCGCGAGGCCATGGACTTCCGCCGCGCCATGCGCAAGGTGGAATCCGAGTTCGGCAAGAACGACTGGTGGTTCAAGGTGTGGGGGCCGAACCGCCTGGTAAGCGACGGCATCGGCAACCGCGACGAGTGGCTGCTGGAATCGGGCGCGGAATGGCACGGCTTCGGCGACCTGGCCGAAGGCTTCAACATGCTGGATCCGATCAAGGCCACCATCGTCAATCCGGGCCTGGACATCTCGGGCACCTTCGCCGAGACCGGCATCCCCGCGGCGCTGGTCTCCAAGTACCTGACCGAGCACGGCGTGGTGGTCGAGAAGACCGGGCTCTATACCTTCTTCATCCTGTTCACCATCGGCATCACCAAGGGCCGCTGGAACACGCTGCTGACCGCCCTGCAGCAGTTCAAGGACGACTACGACCGCAATCAGCCGCTATGGCGCATACTGCCCGAGTTCTGCCGCGACCACCGGCGCTACGAAAAAATGGGCCTGCGCGACCTGTGCCAGCGCATCCACGAAGCCTATCGCGAGCACGACGTGGCGCGCCTGACCACCGAGATGTACCTGAGCGACATGGAGCCGGCCATGAAGCCGTCCGACGCCTATGCCAAGATGGCGCACCGCGAGGTCGAGCGCGTCTCCATCGACGACTTGGAAGGGCGCGTGACCGGCGTGCTACTCACTCCCTATCCGCCGGGCATCCCGCTGCTGATCCCGGGCGAGCGCGTCAATCACCGCATCGTCGATTACCTGCGCTTCGCGCGCGAGTTCAACGCGGCCTTCCCCGGCTTCGAGACCGATATCCACGGCCTGGCCAAAGAAGCCGATGCGGACGGCGAGATCCGCTACTACGTCGATTGCATCCGTGAAGACTAGAGCCTATTCGCACCGGTGCGGCTGCCTTTTTACTGTGAACAGGCCCTAGGGCGTGGCTGAAGTCTACGATGCGGCGGTCATAGGCGCCGGCGCGGCCGGCATGATGGCCGCCGCGGTCGCCGGCCAGCGCGGCCTGCGCGTGGCGCTGCTCGACCATGCCGCCAAGCTGGCCGAGAAGATCCGCATTTCCGGCGGCGGCCGCTGCAACTTCACCAACTTGGGCACGGGCCCCGGCAACTTCCTGTCGCAGAACCCGAACTTCTGCCGCTCGGCGCTGGCCGCCTACACGCCGCGCGATTTCCTGGATCTGCTGCGCCGCCACGGCATCGCCTGGCACGAAAAGCACAAGGGCCAGCTGTTCTGCAACGATTCCAGCGAATCCGTCATCCGCATGCTGCGCGCGGAGTGCGATGCGGGCGGCGTGGCCTGGCGCATGCCCTGCACGGTAGAGTCCGTGGCGCGCGATGGCGAGCTGTTCGTGCTGCGCACGTCGGCCGGCGAGATCCGCGCGGCGCAGCTGGTGCTGGCCTGCGGCGGCATGGCGGTGCCGCAGGTCGGGGCCACCGATTTCGCCTTGCGGGTGGCGCGCCAGTTCGGCCTGAAGATCGTCGAGCCGCGCCCGGCGCTGGTGCCGCTGGTATTCGATGCGCAGCAATGGCAGCCCTACGGCGCGCTGAGCGGCGTGGCGCTCGAAGCGGGGGTCAGCCATGGCCCGGGCAAGCATGCGACTCGCTTTCTCGAAGACCTGCTATTTACGCACCGCGGCCTGTCGGGGCCGGCCATTCTGCAGATATCCAGCTTCTGGAGCCCGGGCGAGCCGATCGTGCTCGATCTGGCGCCGGAGCTCGACCTGGAGCGGGAGCTGCTGGCCGCCAAGCCGGGCAACCGGCAGCAACTGCATTCGGTTCTGTCGGCCCTGTGGCCGCGCCGCCTGGCAGAACAATGGCTGGCGCAGGCGGACGAGGGCATCCGGGTGAGCCCCGGTGGCGCGGGCGATGCCGCGCAAGCCGCCGCTGCGCGCCCCGGTGCTATCCGGGCCGACGCCGCCCAGGCGGGTACCGCAAGGGCCGGTGCTGCGCCTGCCGCAAGCCTTGCCGCCATGCGCATGGCCGACATTCCCGACAAGCTGCTGCGTGCGCTGGCCGCCCGCATCCATCGCTGGGAACTGTTGCCCACCGGCACCGCCGGCTACAAAAAGGCCGAGGTCATGCGCGGCGGAGTCGACACCCGCGCCATAGACCAGAAAAGCATGCAGGCGCGGGCCATGCCCGGCCTGTATGTGATCGGCGAAGCGCTGGACGTGACCGGCTGGCTGGGGGGCTACAACTTCCAATGGGCCTGGGCCTCGGGCATGGCCTGCGGCAAGGCGCTGCGCGCGGGCGGTTGAGCCGCGCCGGTGCAGGCGCCGGCGCGTGCCCGGTGCCGCCTTGGTTGCAGGCGTCTGCGCACCCATGTGCGCGGCGCCGAGATATCCATTGCCGCTTCGGATATTTCAGAAAACCCTGCGCGCCTATGCACGCTGCGCTGTCCACTGGGGGTGGCGCGGCGCTGCCCCCGCGTCGCCGTTTGTGGCTGCCTAGCCATAAGCGCAAGTGTCTGGCAGGTCTCTGCTTGGTGGCGGCCCGGATTTCGGGTTATGCTTTCACCTTGCCGTCATTACACGCGGCGGGAGAGAGCCGGCAGATGCCCGGCCGCCGAAGGCGCAATTCGCCCAGAATCGCTCAGGCACCCCGTACCGCCCGTGTATTGCCCGGGGCCTGTGGCCGGGGCAGGGCGGTATTCTGGAGAGACTCGCCACGCCCTTGGGGCGGCCGCGCGGGCGCCGAAGGTGAATGCTCGCTTTGCGCGAGCCAACTCTCAGGCAAAAGGACAGAAGGGCGACATCCGCAACATTCTTGTTGAAACTGTCGTACCTCAGTCCGGAGTCTCCATGTCCTCTGCGCTCGAACGCACCCCCCTGTATTCCGTCCACGTCGAGGCCGGCGCCAAGATGGTCGATTTCGGCGGCTGGGAAATGCCGCTGGCCTACGGCTCGCAGCTGGAAGAACACCACGCCGTGCGCCGCGACGCCGGCATGTTCGATGTGTCCCACATGCTGAATATCGACCTGCGCGGGCCCGGCGCCCGGCCGTTCCTGCGCCGCCTGCTGGCCAACGACGTGGCGCGCCTCACCGCGCCCGGCAAGGCCCTGTATTCGTGCATGCTGAATTTCGAGGGCGGCGTCGTCGACGACCTGATCGTCTATTTCTTCGCCGAAGACGAGTGGCGCATCGTGGTCAACGCCGCCACCGCGCACAAAGACCTGGCCTGGATGCGCCGCGTGGCCGCGGCCGGGCATTTCGACATCAGCCTGCAGCCGCGCCGCGACTGCGCCATGATCGCCGTGCAGGGCCCGAACGCCCGCGCCAAGGTCTGGCAGGCGCGCCCCGCCTGGGAAGCCGCCACGCGCGACCTTACCCCCTTCAATGGTGTGCGTGTCGACGCAGACACGCTGGTGGCCCGCACCGGCTATACCGGCGAGGACGGCTTCGAGGTCGTGCTGCCGGCGGGCCAGGCCGAGGCCCTGTGGCGCGACCTGGCGGCTCATGGCGTGCGGCCCTGCGGCCTGGGCGCGCGCGACACGCTGCGCCTGGAGGCCGGCATGAACCTGTATGGCCAGGACATGGACGACTTCGTGCAGCCGCAGGAATCCGGCCTGGCCTGGACCGTGTCCCTGAAAGACCTGGGCCGCGCCTTCATAGGCCGCGCCGCCATCGAGCAAGTGCCCGCGGCGCGCACGCTGGTCGGCCTGCGGCTGCTGGAGCGCGGCGTGATGCGCGCCCACATGGCCGTGCGCACGGCGCAGGGCGGCGGCGAAGTCACCAGCGGCACCATGTCGCCCACCATGGGCGTGTCGATCGCCATGGCGCGCATAGACGGCCAGGCGCAACCCGGCGAGCGCGTCGAGGTCGAGATCCGCGGCAAATGGGTGCCCGCCGAAGTGGCCTCGCTGCCTTTCGTGCGCCACGGTAAGATTCTGGGAGCCTGAGTGCCGCGGGCCGGGGCCGTGCCGCAAGCATGGCCGCGCAAGCTTCGCGGGGGCTGCAAGCCCGGGGCTTTTTAGGGAACCGGCCCTAGCCCCGCAACCCTGAAAGAATTCCATCCCTATTCCCAAAGAGGCACATCATGAGTCTACCCACCGATCGCAAATACACCACGTCCCACGAGTGGGTCAAGGCCGAGGGCGATGTATTCCTGGTCGGCATCACCGACGACGCCCAGGATCAGCTCGGCGATCTGGTCTTCGTCGGCGAGGTGCATCCGGGCACCGAACTGACCGCCGGCGAAACCGCCGGGGTGGTCGAGTCGGTCAAGGCCGCTTCCGATATCTACGCGCCCGTGGACGGTGAAATCACCGCCTTCAACGAGGCGCTGGAGTCCGAGCCGAACCGCATCAACGAGGCTGCCTTCGATACCTGGATCTTCAAGATCCGCCCCAAGAACCCCGCCGATGTCGACGGCCTGCTGGATGCGGCGGGCTACGAGGCATCCAAGGGCTGAGCAGAAGCAAGGGGCCATGCATAGCACGCCGGCCGCCGTCCCGAAGAGCCCGAAGGCTCTTCCGAGCGGCCCGGCGCAGCGGATACGGCCCGCCCCAATTTTTCATTACCCCGATCAGGTTGCACACATGCTGCGCGAATTAGACCCCCATAGCGATTTCGTACCCCGCCACGTCGGCCCGTCGCCAGACGACCAGGCCCGCATGCTGGCCGCCATCGGCGTCGACAGCCTCGGCGCCCTGGTGCGCGAAGTCGTGCCGCCCAGCATCCTGCAGCGGGGCGCCCTGCGCCTGCCGGCCTCGCGCAGCGAGCCCGACGTGCTGCGTGAATTGCAGGACATCGCCAGGCGCAACCAGGTGTTTCGCAGCTACATCGGCCAGGGCTATTACGGCACGCACGTGCCCAACGTGATCCTGCGCAACATTCTCGAGAACCCCGCCTGGTACACCGCCTACACCCCGTACCAGCCGGAAATCTCGCAGGGCCGGCTCGAGGCCCTGCTGAACTACCAGACCATGGTCGCCGACCTGACCGGCCTGGACATCGCCAACGCCTCGCTGCTGGACGAAGGCACCGCGGCCGCCGAGGCTATGACCCTGGCGCGGCGCGGTTCGCGCGCCAAGAGCACGGTGTTCTTCGCATCGACGCACTGCCATCCGCAGACCCTGCAGGTATTGCGTACCCGCGCCGCCACGCTGGGCATCGATCTTGTAGTGGACGACGAGGCCGATGGTGTGCCCGATTGTTTCGGCGCCTTGCTGCAGTATCCGCACAGCCTGGGCGGCATCGGCGACTACCGCGCCCTGGCGCAGGAACTGCACGCTCGCGGCGCGGTCGTGACGGCGGCCACCGACTTGCTGGCGCTGGCCGTGCTGGCCC
Organism: Candidimonas nitroreducens; assembly: GCF_002209565.1. GTDB lineage: Bacteria > Pseudomonadota > Gammaproteobacteria > Burkholderiales > Burkholderiaceae_B > Candidimonas > Candidimonas nitroreducens. The sequence continues at coordinate 308,062 of NZ_NJIH01000004.1, read as the reverse complement.
CGCCCGGGGAATGGGGCGCCGACATCGCCGTGGGTTCGGCCCAGCGCTTCGGCGTGCCCATGGGCTTCGGCGGCCCGCACGCTGGTTTCATGGCCTGCCGCGACGCCTACAAGCGCAACATGCCCGGGCGGCTGGTGGGAGTGTCCAAAGACGCCCAGGGCCGCCCGGCGCTGCGCCTGGCGCTGCAGACGCGCGAACAGCACATCCGCCGCGAAAAGGCCACCTCCAACATCTGCACCGCGCAGGTGCTGCTGGCCGTAATGGCTGGCATGTACGCCGTCTGGCACGGCCCGCAAGGCATACGCCGCATCGCCGAGCGCGTTGCACGCCTGGCTTCATGGCTGCGCGGCACGCTGGCCGGCCTGGGCCTGGCCAGCCTCAACGACACGTGGTTCGATACGCTGCTGCTGGATACCGGCGCCGCCACCGAGGCCATCGTCGAGGCGGCGCGGCAAGCCCGCATCAACCTGCGCCGCGTCGGCGCGGATCGCCTGGCCCTGTCGCTGGACGAGACCGTCACCCTGGAAGACCTGGCGCAGCTCGTGGCGGTTTTCGCGCAAGGCCTGGGCAAGTCCTGGACGGCGCCCGACTGGGGCGCGGAACAACTGCCGCCGCCGGGCATCCCCGCCGGCCTGCGGCGCGATGCCGGCATCTTGTCGCATCCGGTGTTCTTGCGCATCCGTTCCGAGACCGACATGCTGCGCTACCTGCGCGGCCTGGCCGACAAAGACCTGGCCCTGGACCGCAGCATGATCCCGCTGGGCTCGTGCACCATGAAGCTCAATGCCACCGCCGAGATGATCCCCATCACCTGGCCAGGCTTCGGCGCCATGCACCCCTATGCGCCGGCCGGGCAGGCCGCCGGCTACCGCGAACTGATCGAACGCTTGTCGGCCGCCTTGTGCGAAATCACCGGCTACGACTCGGTCAGCCTGCAGCCCAATTCCGGCGCGCAGGGTGAGTACGCCGGGCTGCTGGCCATACGGGCCTATCACCGCGCGCAGGGCCAGCCGCAGCGCGACGTGTGCCTGATCCCCGCTTCCGCGCACGGCACCAACCCCGCCTCGGCGCAGATGGCCGGCATGAGCGTCGTGGTGGTTGCCTCGGACGCCCGCGGCAATGTCGACGTCGCCGATCTCGAGGCCAAGATCGCCCAGGTCGGCGAGCGCCTGGCCGCTTTGATGATTACCTATCCCTCGACCCACGGCGTGTTCGAGGAAGCCATTACCCGCATTTGCGAACTTGTGCACCAGGCCGGCGGCCAGGTGTACCTGGACGGCGCCAACATGAACGCCATGGTGGGCCTGGCCCAGCCGGGCAAATTCGGTTCCGACGTTTCGCACCTGAACCTGCACAAGACCTTCTGCATCCCGCACGGCGGCGGCGGGCCCGGCGTCGGCCCGGTGGCGGTGCGCGCCCATCTGGCGCCCTACCTGCCTGGCCTGCTGGACGAGCAGGGCGAACTGCCCGAGGACGCCCAGGTCGGGCCGGTGGCGGCCGCGCCCTACGGCTCGGCCAGCATCCTGCCGATCTCGTATGCCTACATCGCGCTGATGGGCGCCGACGGCCTGTTGCGCGCCAGCGAGGTCGCCATCCTGAATGCCAACTACATCGCCCGGCGCCTGCGCGACCATTATCCCGTGCTGTACGCCGGCCGCAACGGCCGCGTGGCGCACGAATGCATACTGGACATGCGGCCCATCAAGGAAAGCAGCGGCATTTCCGCCGAAGACATCGCCAAGCGCCTGATCGACTACGGCTTCCATGCCCCGACCATGAGCTTCCCGGTGCCCGGCACGCTGATGGTCGAACCCACCGAATCGGAAGGCCTGGCCGAGCTGGATCGCTTCATCGACGCCATGATCGCCATCCGCGCCGAGATCGCCCAGATCGAAAGCGGTGCCCGCGATGCCGAGGACAATCTGCTGAAGAACGCGCCGCATACCGCGCAGACGCTGCTGTCCGCCGAATGGCACCACGACTACACGCGCGAAGAGGCCGCCTATCCGGTGGCCAGCCTGCGCGAGGCCAAGTACTGGTCGCCCGTGGCGCGCGTCGACAACGCCTACGGCGACCGCAACCTGGTGTGCTCCTGCCCGCCCATGGAAGCCTACGCCGAAGCCGACGCGGCCCTGGAGCAGCAGTCCGTCGCTTAGGGCCTGTTCACACTAAAAGAGGCGCCCTATTGAAAAAAAAAGGCGCCTCTCTCTTTTTGCGGCCATGCCTATGCATGGCCGTTTTTATCTGCGGACGTAGTGGACGCCGGGCTCGCAGGCCTTCCGTGCCGTGCGCCGCAATTTGCTGGTTCCGCCGGCCTTTGCCGCCATTCCGGGATATCCCTTAATTAGACCTGATGGTTATTAGTATATTATTAAAAGAGATATAAACCAGAGGGCACAGAGGGTAAATCAGTGAGCATCAACCAGCGCCGCCCGGTTCCCGCGGGGCGGCTACGCAAGGCGCCCGAGGGCTTCGTTTCCGGCGACCTCATCAACGACATCAATAAGCACGGTATGGACGAAACCCGCCGTGGCTTCCTGCGCAAGAGCTTCCTGGCCGCCAGCGCCGCACTGGCGGCGGGGGCCGCTGGCCGCGCGTCGGCCGCGCCCGCTGCCGGGGCGGGCGCCCAAGCCCCGGCGGCGGGCGACCCCATGATCCTGCAGCCGCGCCCCTGGAGCACCATGCTGGGCCATCCCGTGGCCTTCCATCCCTATGGCGTGCCGTCCAAATACGAAGCCAATCTGCAGCGCCGCCAGTCGCCCGGCCTGACCCAGACCGCGCAGGCCTCCGTCGCCTTCGCCCCGCTGCAGGGCTTCTTCGGCATCATTACCCCCAACGGCCTGCACTTCGAGCGCCACCACCAGGGCTGGGTCGACATCGACCCCGACCAGCACCGCTTCATGATCAACGGCATGGTCAAAGAGTCCAAGGTCTACACCATGGACGACCTGATGCGCATGCCGTCGGTGTCGCGCATCCATTTCATAGAGTGCGGCGCCAATTCCGGAATGGAATGGGGCAACGCCGCCGTGCCCACCGTGCAATACACCCACGGCATGCTGTCCTGTTGCGAATACACCGGCGTGCCGCTCAAGGTGCTGCTCGACGACTGCGGCGCCGACCTCAAGAACGGCAAATATATTCTGGCCGAAGGCAACGACGGCTCCAGCACGACCCGCACCATCTCGATGGAAGCCGCGCTCGACGATGCCATAGTGGCCTGGGGCATGAACGGCGAGATGCTGCGGCCCGAAAACGGCTACCCGCTGCGCCTGGTGGTGCCTGGCGTGCAGGGCGTGTCCTGGGTCAAGTGGCTGCGCCGCATCGAGGTCGGCGACCAGCGCTGGAACGCCATGAACGAAACCTCGGCCTACGTCGACCTGATGCCCGACGGCATGCTGCGCCAGTACACCTCCATACAGGAATGCAAGTCGGTCATCACCAGCCCCTCGGGCGGCCAGGTGCTGATGGGCAAGGGCTACTACAACGTCAGCGGCCTGGCGTGGTCGGGCCGCGGCAAGATCAAGCAAGTCGACGTGTCTTTCGACGGCGGCCGCAACTGGAAGACCGCGCGCCTGGAAACCCCCGTACTCGACAAGTGCCTGACCCGCTTCAATATAGACTGGGTCTGGGACGGTTCCCCCGCCATCCTGCAAAGCCGCGCCACGGACAGCACCGGCTTCGTGCAGCCGCGCTACGGGCAGCTGCACGCGGTGCGCGGCACCCGCTCCACCTACCACAACAATGCCATCCAGTCCTGGCAGGTAGCCGATACCGGGGAGGTCTTCAATGTACACGTGGAGTAGAACGGCGGCGGCTCGCGCCGCGCTGCTGGCGGGGCTTGCGTGTGCCGCGGCGCTGGGTGCCGCCTATGCGGCGCCGGCCGCGGCGGGCGGGCAGGGCGCTTCTGCTGCAACGGCGCCGGCGCCGGTGGGTGTGCCCGCGGCGGATGCCTCCACCGCGGCGGCCCAGGCTGCCGCGGCCATGAATGCCTACGGCCTGGGCCGGGCGGCCACCGCCGCCGAGGTGCATGCCTGGGACATCGACGTGCGGCCCGATTTCAAGGGCCTGCCGCCGGGCAGCGGCACGGTCGAGCGCGGCAATACCATCTGGGATTCCACTTGCGCCTCGTGCCACGGCACCTTTGGCGAAAGCAACGAGGTCTTCACGCCCATCGTCGGCGGCACCACCGACGAAGACATCAAGACCGGCCATGTGGCATCGCTGCTCAACCCGGCCCAGCCGGTGCGCACCACCTTCATGAAGGTCGACACGATCTCCACGATGTGGGACTTCATTTACCGGGCCATGCCCTGGAACAAGCCCAAGTCGCTCAAGCCCGACGACGTCTATGCCGTGCTGGCCTACCTGCTGAACCTGGCCGAAATCGTGCCCGACGACTACACGCTGTCGGACAAGAACATCGCCGAAGTGCAGGCGCGCATGCCCAACCGCAACGGCATGGTGTTCTGGAAAGGGCTGTGGGACGTCGACGGCAAGCCCGACACCCACAACACCGCCTGCATGCAAGACTGCATGGCGGACGTGAAGATCGCCTCCAGCCTGCCGGCCTACGCCCGCGATTCCAACGGCGACCTGGCGGCGCAGATGCGCATCGTCGGGCCGGTGCGCGGAGCCGATACCGTCAAGCCTGCGCTGGCCGGCACGCCCGCACAGAACGCCGCTGCCGCGCGCCAGTATGCCCGCGGCACCCTGGGGCTGGACGGCGCCAAGGTGGCGGCCGCATCCGGACAGGCATCCGCTGCCGGCAAGCCCGCCGCGGCCGGCCAGGCGTCCGCCGTCGGGAAAAAGGCTCAAGAGTTGCTGAAGGCCAACGGCTGCACTGCCTGCCATGCGGTCGACAAGAAGGTGCTCGGCCCGTCTTTTATAGATATAGCCAAAAAATATAAAGGACAGGGTTATGCTATCGAAAAACTTGCTAAGAAAGTCCGCGACGGAGGTAGCGGAGTCTGGGGAAGCATACCGATGCCGCCTCACCCGGATCTGGGTGAGGCCGACCTGAAGACCATGCTCGAATGGATACTGGCGGGTGCCGGCAGCCAAACGCCTTAGAGGTAGCGGGCGAGCGGCCGCGCGGCCGCCCGGCGGCTGCCTGCATGCCGCTCGCCGGGGCGGCGACCGCCGGGATGCCGGCCGCCGCGAGGCCGCCAAAGTACCGGCAGCCAGTGCACCGGTAGCCAGTGTACCGGCAGTCAGTGTGCCGGCCGCCGGAGTTTCCGCCGTTTCGTCTGCGCCGGCGTGTGCTGGGGGTGGTTTTTTTACGGTTTTTGTAGCCCGGGCTGTTTCAAAACATCTTGAATTCGCTCAAAATTCGAATTTCGCTCAAAGAGGAAGGAGTTAAAACCTATGGATCACCAGCGTAGAGACGTACTGCGGTTGGGTACGGTACTGGGGCTGGCCGTGGCCGCCGGGGTGCTGCGTCCCGAAGAGGCGCGCGCAGCGCAGGAACAATGGAACAAGGACGCCTTCGCCGGCCATTCCGTCGATGACGTGGTCAAGGCGCTCAAGGGCTCGGCGGCCGCCGACAATGCCGACGTCACCCTGGTGGCACCGGACATCGCCGAGAACGGCGCGGTGGTGCCGGTGGGCGTGGTCAGCAAGCTGCCCAACACCACGCAGATCGCCATCCTGGTGCCCAAGAACCCGAACGCCTTGTCGGCGCTGTTCGACATCCCCGAGGGCTCGCTGCCCGATATCGCCACCCGCATCAAAATGGGCAAGACCTCCGACATCTATGCGCTGGTCAAGGCCGACGGCAAATACTACACGGCGCACAAGAACGTCAAGGTGACGCTGGGCGGCTGCGGCGGCTGAGGCGGCTGCGCGGCATACCACACTGAATACGCACATAAAGGAAGAACACACATGGCAAGCAGACCAATGCGCATACGCGCCGTCGAGAAAGGCGGCGTGGTCGAAGTCAAGGTACTCATGAGCCACATCATGGAAACCGGCCAGCGCAAGGACAGTTCCGGCAAGATCGTCCCGGCGCACTTCATCGACCTGGTAGAGGCCAAATGCAACGACAAGACGGTGCTGAGCGCCCAGTGGGGCCCGTCCGTGTCGCGCGACCCGTTCCTGTCGTTCAAGTTCAAGGGCGGCAAGAAGGGCGACAAGCTCACGATTGCCTGGAAGGACAACGAAGGCGAGAGCCGTACCGACACCACGGAAATCCGCTAGACGCAAGAGTGCGGACAGCGCTACGTTTGGCGCACGTCCAATCTCGGGAGAAGCCAATATGAAAAAAATAGTCTTGAGCGCGCTGGCCTTGGCGGCTGGCTGTGCGGTATTTGCGGCCGGTGCGGCGCAGCAGTCCGCCTCCAGCACCGAGCAAGGCATCGAGCAATACCGCGAGATGCTGGGCGAAGGGGGCAATCCTGCCGATCTCATCGTCATGACCGGCGAAGATCTCTGGAAGGAAAAGCGCGGCCCCAAGCACGCCTCGATGGAAAAATGCGACCTGGGCATGGGGCCCGGCGTGGTCAAGGGCGCCTATGCGCACCTGCCGCGCTACTTCAAGGATACCGGCAAGGTCATGGATCTCGAATCGCGCCTGCTGTACTGCATGGTCAATCTGCAGGGCCTGGATCGCGACGACATCATCAAGCATGCCATCTCCAAGTCGGGCGAATACTCCTCCGACATGGAATCGCTGGTGGGCTACGTGGTCGACAAGTCCAAGGGCATGAAGATCGAAGTCCCGCAAAGCCACAAGCAGGAACGCGAAGCCTATGCGCGCGGCAAAGAGATCTTCTTCTTCCGCGGCGGCCCCTATGACTTCTCCTGTGCCTCGTGCCACGGCGTCGACGGCCAGCGCATCCGCTTGCAAGACCTGCCCAACCTGACCAAGCAGGGCCCGGCGCGCGCCGCTTATTCTTCCTGGCCGGCCTATCGCGTTTCGCAGGGCGCCCTGCGCACCATGCAGTGGCGCCTGCAGGACTGCTTCCGCCAGCAGCGCATGCCCGTCCTGAAGTACGGCTCGCAGGCTTCGATCGATCTCACGGTATTCCTGGGTGTGAATGCCAAGGGCGGCGATATGGCCGCGCCCGGTCTGAAACGCTGAGGGGAATCCACATGAAAAAAATCACACTCGCACCATTTGCCGCCGCATTGGCACTGTCCGTGGCCGGCGGCTCCGCCCTGGCGGCCGAACATGCGGCCCAGGCCGACCACGATGCCCTGGTGGCCGAATTGAAGGCCTCTTTCAGTGAAAAGGGCATTGCCAAGCTCGACCGCTTCGACCAGTCGCCCATGCAGCGCGCCTGTTCCCAGGTCGGCATGACCGGCAAGCCCCTCACCAAGCAACAGGAAGAGGCCATCACCAAAGAGGCCCTGGCCAGCGTCAAGGCGCCGGCCGACGGCAATTATTTTGGCGCCTGGAAGGCCGGCGAGAAAATCGCTCAAAGCGGCAAGGGCCTGCAGTTTTCCGACAAGCCGGGCGCGCCCAGCGGCGGCAACTGCTACGCCTGCCACCAGATGACCAAGGCGGAAATTTCCTACGGCAACATCGGGCCCTCGCTGCTGCACTATGGCAAGCAGCGCGGCGACTCCAAAAAGGTCGTGGAATATACCTGGGCCAAGATCTACAACTCGCACGCCTACAGCGCGTGCTCGGTGATGCCGCGCTTCGGGGCGGCGGGCATACTCACCGAGGCCCAGATGAAGGACGTCATGGCCTTGTTGTTCGACCCCAAGTCGCCGGTCAACGACGACACGGCCAAGCCTTAAGCAGGCCCTAGGGCCGCGGCTGTGCCGCGGCCCGCATCCTGCCTTTCAGCGTTTCCAGAATTCATCGCATACAGAGCATCCATCATGTGGCCCCAAAGCTTTTTCCGGCTATTGTTTGCCAGCGCTGCCGTTGCGGCCTGCGGCCTGCTGCCGGCGGCGGCCGTGGCGGCCGAGCCCGCCGTGGGCACGGCCGTGAAGCTGCCCGCCCTGACGCTGCTCGACGGGCGCCAGCTGCCTGCCGGCTATTTCCAGGGCAAGCCGGTAATCGTCGAGTACTGGGCCTCGTGGTGCCCGTTCTGCGCGCGGCAGAACCCGCATTTGCAGAAGCTCGTGCCGCTGGCGCGCAGCAAAGGCCTGGAAATCCTCACCGTCAGCGTGGATCGCAAGGAATCCGCGGCCCGCGACTATGTGCACAAGCATTCCTACACCTTCCCGGTGGCCATGGAAACGCCGGAACTGCGCAGCGTGTTCGGCAAGCGCAAGGTGCTTCCGGAAATTTTCGTGATCAAGGCCGACGGCAAGATCGCCGAGGTCATACCCGGTGAAATGTTCGAGGAAGACGTTCTGGAACTCATCAAGTACGCGCCCAAGCCTGGATAAGCGCCGGGGTGCTTTTGCATTGTTCAATCTGCGTGCTGCGTCGCGCCTGCGGGCCGCGATGCATGGGGAAGCTGTATGCCGCGCTTGCCCGCGCCGCCGATCCCGGGTGCCGTTCGGGCCCGCGGGCCGCGGCTCGATCCTACGACTTTCAACCTGCAAACTGCGAGTAAGCCTACATGATCAATCGTCGTGAATTCCTGCAGATTCTTGCCGTCGCCGCCGCGGGGGGCATGGGCCTTTCGAACTCGGCGCGCGCTGCCGAACAGGCGGCCGCCAAGTTCTATGACCTGCCGCGTTTCGGCAATGTGCATCTGCTGCACTTCACCGACTGCCATGCGCAGCTGCTGCCCATTTATTTCCGCGAACCCAGCGTCAATCTCGGCGTGGCGGGTGCGCGCAACCAGCCGCCGCACCTGGTGGGCGATTATTTCCTGAAGCATTACGGCTTTGCGCCGGGTTCGGCCCAGGCCTATGCCTACACCTGCCTGGACTTCGAACAGGCCGCGCGCCAATACGGCAAGGTCGGCGGCTTCGCGCACCTGGCCACGCTGGTGCGCCGCCTGAAGGCGGGGCGCCCCGGCGCGCTGCTGCTGGACGGCGGCGATACCTGGCAGGGCTCGGCCACCGCGCTCTGGACCAAGGCACAGGACATGATAGATGCCAGCCTGCAGCTGGGCGTGGACATCATGACGGCGCACTGGGAATTCACCCTGGGAACGGAGCGCGTGCAGGAAGTGGTCGACGGTGCCTTCAAGGGCAAGATCGATTTCATCGCGCAGAACATCAAGACGGCGGATTTCGGCGATCCGGTATTCCCCGCCTACACCATGCGCGAGATGAACGGCGTGAAGCTGGCCGTCATCGGCCAGGCCTTTCCGTATACGCCCATCGCCAACCCGCGCTATATGGTGTCGGAATGGACTTTCGGCATCCAGGAAGCGAACCTGCAGAAGACTATCGACGAGGCGCGCGGCAAGGGCGCCCAGGCGGTGGTGCTGCTGTCGCACAACGGCATGGACGTCGACCTGAAGCTGGCCACGCGGGTGCGCGGGCTGGATGCCATCCTGGGCGGCCATACCCACGACGGCGTGCCCGAGCCGGTGGTGGTTGCCAATGCGGGCGGCAAGACCCTGGTCACCAACGCCGGCAGCAACGGCAAATTCCTGGCCGTGCTCGATTTCGACGTGAAGAACGGCAAGGTGTCCGACTTCCGCTACAAGCTCATGCCGGTCTTCGCCAATTACCTGGAGGCGGATCCCGCCATGGCGGCGCTGATCGACAAGGTGCGCGCGCCCTATGCGGCCAAGCTGGCCGAGCCGCTGGCGGTAACCGACGACACCCTGTATAGGCGGGGCAATTTCAATGGCACTTTCGACCAGCTCATCCTGGATGCGCTGATGGCCGAGAAGGGCGCCGAGATCGGCTTCTCGCCGGGCTTCCGCTGGGGCACCAGCCTCTTGCCGGGCGCGACGATCACCATGGAGCACCTCATGGATCAGACCGCCATCACCTATCCGTACACGACCGTCACCGAGATGCCGGGCAGCCAGATCAAGACCGTGCTCGAAGACGTGGCCGACAATCTGTTCAACCCCGATCCGTATTACCAGCAGGGCGGCGACATGGTGCGCGTGGGCGGCCTGCGCTACAGCATCGAGCCCGGCAAGCCCGCCGGCAGCCGCATCGGCGACATGAGCCTGAACGGCAAGCCCATCGAGGCGGACAAGAAATACAAGGTGGCGGGCTGGGCCCCGGTGGCCGAGGGCGCCAAGGGCGAGCCGGTATGGGACGTGGTGGCGCGCCATCTGCGCGCTCACAAGACCATCGGCAAGCTGGCGCTGAACGAGCCTGTGGTCAAGGGTATGCAGGGTAATGAGGGTAGTATCTGAGTTTTTGTGCTTCGGCCTCGGTGCGCGCGCTACTCGGCGCGGGGCTCGGGGTTCGGGGTCGCTGCCGCGGGCATGGCGCGGCCGGGCATTTTCACAGCCTCAAAGTTTTCTACTGTATTTGCTGTATTAATCCGGAGTTCAAATCATGATCAAGCAGATTCTGACATTCATCATCGCCGCAAGCATGCTGGGCATGGCCGGCCTGGCCCGGGGCGCCGACACCCAGAGCGCCAAGGTGCCGCGCGTGGTCTATCACATCTCCGACGCCGAGCATCAGGCGCTGGCCGGCCTGCGCAATATCCGCAACCATCTCGATGTGGCTCCGAACACCAAGATCGTCGTGGTGACCAATGCCAAGGGTGTGGACTTCCTGATGAGCAACTACAAGGATGCGGCCAAGGTTGGCCCGCTGATTTCGGCTCTGGCGGCGCGCGGCGTCGACTTCGAGGTGTGCGAAGTCACGATGAAGAACCGCAAGCTGAAGAAGGACGACTTCGTAATGGAAGCCAATTTCACGCTGTCCGGCGTGGTGCGCATCACCCAGCTGGAAAACGAAGGCTACGCCTACATCAAGCCCTGACTACCGGCTCTGGGTTTCGAGGCCGGCCGCGATACTGCCGTCGGCTGGAACCTCGCTGGCCTGCGGCGTCTCGCCGTCGGTCTGCTCGAGTATCGGATCGCGCGAGATGTCGCTTTGCACGTCCACGCGCGGGTCGAGCTCGGCCACCACGGGCGAGGCCTGCAGGCTGTCGGGCATGGGTACGAAATTGGTCGGCGCATCCTGGCTGAGGTGGGCGCCGGTTACCTTGCGCGGCCGCACGAAGGCCACCAGCACCAGGGCGCAGCACGAGACGAATGCATAGAACATGCCGGTGTCGATGTGGCGCATCAGCAGGCCTACGAACAGGGGCCCCAGGCAGGCGCCCACGCCGTAGACCATGAGCAGCATGGCGGACAGCCCCACGCGGCGCTCGGGGTCGACATTGTCGTTGGCGAATGCGGCGCCCAGCGGGTACAGGGTGAACTGCAAGATGCCGTAGGCCGCCGAGAACAGCAGCAGGGCCCAGAAGGGGAAGTGCCACCAGCCCCACAGCGGCAGCGTCAGCAGCAACAGCATCAGCGCGTTGATGCGGATCAGGCCGGCGCGGTTCACGCGGTCGGCCAGCCAGCCCATGGGCCATTGCGAGGCCAGGCCCGCGGCCACCGCCACCGCCAGGTACACCGCCGTTTCGCTGTTGGTCATGCCCACCTGGGCGCCGTACACCGGCGCCAGGCCGTAGAAGGCGCCATTGATATTGCCGGCCACGAAAAACACCAGCAGCGACATGGGCACGCGCGCCAGATAGTATTTGATGTAAATGGGCGCCGGCTTCTGGATCGCAGGGTGCACCCGGCCGGTAAGCGCGATCGGTACCAGGCACAGCGACATGCATATGGCCACGAATACCAGCGGCTGGTAGTCCAGGTGCGGGAACAGCGTCAGCGACAGCTGGCCCGACACCGTGCCGGCGCCCGAAAACACCATGTAGAAGGCGAATATGCGTCCGCGCAGGTGATTCTCGGTCTGCTCGTTCAGCCAGCTTTCGATCACCATGAACTGCGTGACCATGCCGATGCCGGCGACGAAGCGGAATGCCAGCCACACCCATAAATTGTCGACCAGGGCCAGGGCCAGCACGGTGGCCGTGGCGACGGCCGCCGCGGCCCCGTAGGCGCGGATGTGGCCGACCCGGATGATGACCTTGTGGCCGATGCGCGCGCCGCACACCAGCCCGGCGTAGTAGGCCGCGATCAGGGCGCCCACCCAGACCTCGGATACGGAGCCCGCCGTCAGCCGCAGGCCGATGTACGTATTGAACAGGCCGGCCCCCGATTGCAGCAGCAGGATGGCCAGGTAGAGTGAAAAAAACGAGGCGACCGACTTGAACATAGGGGCGGTGGGCGCCGGGCCCGGCGGCCCGGCTTGGGCTTAGAGCTGGGACAGCAGCGTGGCCGCGTCGCTTACTTTGAATTCGCCGCCGTTTTCCAGATTCAGCTGCTTGACCACGCCGTCTTTCAGCAGAGCCGAATAGCGCCGCGAGCGCACGCCCAGGCCGCGCGCGGTCAGGTCCAGTTCCAGTCCCAGCTGGCGCGTCCATTCGGCGCTGCCGTCGGCCATCATGCGCACCTTGCCCTGTGCACCCTGGTCGCGGCCCCAGGCGCCCATTACGAAGGCGTCGTTGACGGCTACGCACCAGATTTCATCCACGCCCTTGGCCTTGATTTCGTCGGCCAGCTTGACGTAGCCCGGCAGGTGCTGGTTCGAGCAAGTGGGCGTGAAGGCGCCGGGCACCGCGAACAGCGCGATCGTCTTGCCCTTGACCAGGTCGGCCACCTTGAAGCTGTTGGGCCCCACGCTGCAGCCTTCGGTAGCCGTTTCGATGAATTCCGCCAGCGTTGCGTCGGGTACGTGATCCCCTACCTTGATCGTCATGTGATGCTCCTGTAAGTGGGAGTGAGTGGCCACGAGGCCTGAAAACGTAATCATACGACGAGGGCGGGCGACTCGCTGCCGCAGGGCGCGGCAGCGCGGCTTGCACCCGGCAGTCGGCGGCGCAAGCGCCGCCTGCGGCGCGCTTGGCCGTACGCCTGCCTGCAATATTGATACATTTGCAAACGCCTGTGCCGATCTTCGGCAATGATTCGGAAATAGTTATTGCGGACAATGTCCAACATTGCGCCGGACTTCGGGCCGGCACGATGTTCACCATTGCGCCGATGTACCGGCGCCAGACAGACGGAGGTCCACGTGATACTACCGAAACTTTCCGCCGCCATTCTCTCCATGGCCATGCTGGGCAGCGCCTATGCGGTGCCGGCCCGCGATGCCGACACCACCCTGGATCAGTGGGTGCTGATCTCCGGCGCCACCAATGGCGCGGCCGACGCGCTGGGTGTCAGTGAAGACGACCTGGACGAACACCGCAACACGGCCCGCAGCCATCTGATGCGCTATGCGGCCGAGCACGGCCTGAGCATGGGGCGCTTCGACGCCCTGTTCGAGCTGGGAGCCAGCGAAGGCCGCCGGCTACTCTCCGACCGCAGCGCCCTGGCCCGCGCCAAGGGGCAGTCGCTCATCGATGGATTCCAGCGCGACAAGAATATCGGCTACGAAAGCGTAAAGGACGCGCTGGACGTCTGATCCATCCGGATGGACGCCTGATCCGTCCGAACCTTGTTCATCCCTTGTGCCCACATCCGTGGGCATTGCGTATTATCATAGGGCCATGACACGCCCTCGGCCCGCCCTGCGCGGCAGGCCGAGTTCCCACGCGCCGAACCGACCCGTATTTCCATGAATCAAGCCGAAGCCGCCGAACCCGTCCTCAGCCATCTGGACGAATCCGGGCATATCCGCATGGTGGACGTCAGCAGCAAGGCCGCGACGCAGCGCACGGCCATCGCCGAAGCCCGCGTGCGCATGAGCGCGCAGGCCTACCGCCTGCTGACCGCGCGCGACAACGGCAAGGGCGAGGTCTTGAACACCGCCAATGTGGCGGGCGTGATGGCGGCCAAGCGCTGCGCCGAGCTGATTCCCTTGTGCCACAGCCTGCCGCTCAGCTTCGCCGGGGTCGAGTTCTCGCTGGACGACGCGGCGCATACGGTCGCCATACGCGCCACCTGCCGCAGCGACTACAAGACCGGCGTCGAAATGGAGGCCATGACGGCCTGCAGCGTGGCGGCGCTGACCATCTACGACATGTGCAAGGCGGCCGACAAGGGCATCGTCATCGAGACCGTGCGGCTGGCCTATAAATCCGGAGGCAAGAGCGGTGAATGGCGCAGCAATTAAGGTTCTGTACTTCGCCCAAGTGGCCGAGCTGACCGGCACGCGCCAGGAATCCTGGCCGCTGCCGCATAGCGTCAGCGGCGCCGATTGGCTGTGCCAGCTCGAAGCCCGTTATCCGCAGCTGGCGCCGGTGTCGCGCCTGCGCCTGGCGGTCAACCAGCGCCACGTCGCGCACCAGGCGTCCATCCAGGCGGGCGACGAGGTGGCGGTATTCGAACCTGTTACGGGGGGGTAGGCCACATGGTCATCGTGCAGCAGGACGATTTCGACGCGGCGCGCCTGCAGGCGCAGCTGCGCGGGCGCCATGCGGCGGGCGCCATTGTCACCTTCACCGGCTATGTGCGCGACTATGCGCAGGACGCGGCCACCCGCAGCCTGTTCCTGGAACACTACCCGGGCATGTGCGAGCGCGAGATCGAAGCCATCTGCGCCGCCGCCGGCGCGCGCTGGCAGGTGCTGGAAAGCCTGGTGGTGCACCGGGTGGGCGAATTGCGCCACAAAGAACAAATCGTGTTCGTGGCGGTGGCCAGTGCGCACCGCGGCGATGCGTTCCGGGCCTGCGAATACATCATCGACGCGCTCAAGACCCGCGCCCCGTTCTGGAAACGCGAGAACCTGGCCGACGGCGACAGCTTCTGGGTGAGCCAGCATCAGGCTGATGCCGACAAGACCGCACAGTGGGGCGACGATCCCGCGGGCGCGGGTTGCGGGCCGGCGGCGGTGCCGGCTGAAGCCGCCGGAAGCGCGGCGGCCGTGCCCGGCCAGGCCGCAAGGCCCAAGACCGCTATTTCCAGGAACGCGGCATCCCAAGCCGCAACATCCCAGACCGAGGAAACCTCATCGTGAGCAAAGCATCCGCCGACCAGCCCAGGATCTCGCTGGAGTGCGCCGTCCTCACCATATCGGACTCGCGCACCGCCGCCAACGACAGCTCGGGCGACTACCTGGCGCAAAGCCTGCAGGACGCCGGGCACCATTGCGCGGCGCGGGCCCTCAGCAGCGGCAATCTGTACCAGATCCGCAAGATGCTCAGCGACTGGATCGCCGATCCGGGCATCCAGATCGTCATCACCAACGGCGGCACGGGCTATACGCACCAGAAGTCCACCGCGGCGGCCATCGTGCCCTTGCTGGACATGCAGATCGCCGGCTTCGGCGAATTGTTCCGGCATCTGTCGTACCTGGAGATCGGCTCTTCGTCGCTGCAGTCCGACGCCTTCGCGGGCTCGGCCAACAACACCCTGATCTTCTGCGTACCGGGCTCCACGGGCGCCTGCAAGACCGCCTGGGAAGGCATCATCCGCGAACAGCTCGACAGCACGCATCGTCCCTGCAATTTCGGCAGCCATTTTCAGGCGCTGCTGGCCACGCAATAGCTACTCTTTCATCACATCTCTCATGCTCGATTTCGACACCGCTCAGGCACGCCTCGCCGAGGCCGGCAAGGCCCCGTCCCGTACAGAAAAATGCCCGTTGCACCTGGCCGCCGGACGCGTCCTGGCACACCCGGTTTCCGCCAGGCTCGATCTGCCGCCGGCCGACAACAGCGCCATGGACGGCTATGCGATCCGCTACGCCGACTATCAGCCCGGCCGGCGCCTGCCCATCCAGGAACGCTGCTATGCCGGCCAGCGTCCGCAGCCGCTGCGCGACGGCCATGCCACGCGGCTGTTCACTGGCAGCGTGATGCCCGAAGGCGCCGATACCGTGGTCATGCAGGAAGACTGCGCCGAGGCCGACGACCTGCTCGAGATCCGCGAAGCGCCGCGTGCCGGAGCGCACGTGCGCAAGCGCGGCGAAGACATGCAGCAGGGGGCGACGGTGCTGGAAGCCGGAACGGTGCTCGGGGCGGCGCAGATCGCCGCGCTGGCCGCCCAGGGCGTGGGCCAGCTGGCGGTGTTTCCGCGCCTGCGCGTGGGCATACTGACGACCGGCGACGAGCTGGTCTTTCCCGGCGCGAAGCTGGCGCCGGCGCAGATCTACAACTCCAACGGCCCCATGCTGGCCTCGCTGGTCGACGGCCTGGGCGCGCAGGTGCTGCACGTGCTGCACGCGGTCGACACCGAGGCCTCGGTGCGCAAGGCCTTCAAGATGCTGATCAAGGACTGCGACCTGGTGCTGACGGTGGGCGGCGTGTCGGTCGGCGAGAAAGACCTGGTCAAGCCGGCCATCGAGCAGGCCGGCGCCACGCTGGATCTGTGGCGAGTCTGCATGAAGCCGGGCAAGCCCGTGGCCCTGGCGCATGCGCGCAACAAACCCATTGTCTGCCTGCCCGGCAACCCGGTTTCGGCCTATACGGTGTTTACCTTGCTGGTTACGCCGTTGATCCGCGTCATGCAGGGCCGTACCGCAATATTGCCGCCGGTGCGCCAGGCACGCCTGCGCACCGACCGCGTGTTCCGCGAGTCGCGCGAAGAATTCCTGCGCGTGCGCGCCCAGGAATCCGACACCGGCGTGGCCGAAGTCACGCCCTACGGCAATCAGGGTTCGGGGGTGGTGAGCTCTCTGCCCTGGGCCACGGGTTTTGCCCGGGTGCCGGTGAATACCGAGGTGCGCGACGGCGATCTGCTCAGATACTACGATTGCCGGCACTGGCTGGCATAGCTCCGCTGGCTGGCGTAATTCGATAGGCCGCCCCTGAGCTCCGGGCGCGCTGCGCCCGGCTGCCCGCCGCTTCGGTGGCCGGCTGAAATAGTGGCTGTGTGCGTAACGACCCTCGCGCCTGATGCGGCGCGGCGGGTTTGTGCGTCTGTTGCCCCAGGGCGGCTCAATCCATTCTGCGTGCGTACAGACAGGCATCGGCATCATGCCCGGATGCCCGGGCGAGCCTGTCTTGCCTGTTTGTGATAACGAAATTAAGCATATTGAGCGTAGCACTAAAAGAAATCAGGGCATTCTGGCTGAAATGCGCCAATTTTGATATTTCAAAACTAAAAAATATTTCTGATTTGATGCTTTTTTCAAAGGAAAATAGGCTGAATTTATACTAATTCCTTTACATGGCTTCGACATAAGTGATTTTTTTCACCAAAAATTAGGTATAAACCCTGAATTTTCGAATGAGATCAGGCTTCATTTGCCCTCTATAATTTGAGATAACAAATTTAGGAGGCAATAATGGCCAGGCCGAAAGTCGTGGGCTTGCAGGCTGCTTTCGAGGCCATGGAGCCAGGTGCGGCACACATCTCCGCAGGCGCCGATCCCGTCAGCAAGCTGCAAGATGTCACTTATCAGAAAATCCGCCAGGCGCTCATGGCCGGCCGGTTCGAGCCTGGCCAGGCATTCACGATACGGGCGCTGGCGGCGGTCTTCGGCACCAGCCCGATGCCGGTGCGCGACGCGCTCAAGCGCCTGGTGGCCGAGCACGCCCTCGAGCTGCGTCCGAATCGCACGGTAGTCCTGCCTCACATGTCGCGCAGCCGATTCCAGGAAATCCTCCAGATTCGGCTGGCGCTCGAGCCCATGCTGACGCATCGCGCGCTGGCGCACATCACCGCGGCCGACATCGAAGCCATGGCGCAGGATCACGCGGCCATGTGCGCCGCCGTCGAACGCAGCGTGGCGGTGGATTACCTGGCGGCCAACCGGCGCTTTCATTTCCGCCTGTACGAGGCGGCCGGCACGGTCGTGATGCTGGATATGGTAGAGGGCCTGTGGATGCAGATCGGGCCCTACCTGCATCAGATATTCAGTTCTCATAAAACCGGCACGGCCACCGCCGATCATCATCACAACGACGTTTTGCGCGCTTTGCGCCGCAAAGACGCCAGCGCGGCCGCAGAGGCGATCTGGCGCGATCTTTCCGACGCCGGGGACGAAATACTGGCGGGCAATCTATTCGTAGGAGAGCAGTCGTGACGGTTGACATCAACGCTGGACAAAGAACGGCCATCATCACCGGCGCATCCCGGGGCATAGGCGCCGCGGTCGCAATCGCTTTGGCGCAGCGCGGTATCGGCTGTGTGCTGGCGGTTCGGAATCCGGATGCGGCGAACGACACGCGCCTGGCGATCGAAAGGCATGGTGGCTCCTGCCGCGTCCTGCGCTGCGACGTGTCAAGCCGCGACGATGCGCGCAATGCGGTTCAGAAGACACTGGACGTTGCGGGGCGCTTGGACATTCTCGTCAATAACGCCGGGCAGATATCCCCGATAGGCCATGTCGCCGACACCGAGCCCGAGCAGTGGGCGGCGGCCGTCGCGACCAATCTGGTGGGCCCGTATTATCTGCTGCAGGCGGCGCTGCCGGCGCTGCTCGCTTCCAGAGGCGCCATCGTCAATCTTTCCACGGGCGCCGCCCACACTCCGCGCGAAGGCTGGTCCGCCTATTGCAGCGCCAAGGCCGGCCTGGCCATGTTGACCCGCTGTGTGGCGGCCGAATACGGCGACCGCGGCATATCGGTCTACGGATTCCAGCCCGGCTTCGTGGATACCGCCATGCAGGCCGCAATCCGCCAGTCGGGCATGAACGACATCAGCCGCATGCCGCGAGAGAAGCTGGCGCCCCCCGAGCTGTCCGCCGGGGTGATTGCCTGGCTCGCCGACACAAGGCCGCAGGATATCAACGGCCACGAATTATCAATCCAGGACGCGTCTTTGGTCGAGCGCGCGCGGCAGAGCCGCGAGCAGGGCATCTGATAGGAGTTTGGCATGAGCGATACCCATCCCGTCATCATCACCTGTGCCGTCACCGGCTCGATACATACGCCGAGCATGTCACCGCATCTGCCGGTGACGCCCGATGAAATCGCGCAGGCGGCCATTGCGGCCGCCGAGGCGGGCGCGGCCATCGTGCACCTGCATGCGCGCAATCCGGACAACGGCATGCCGGATCAGACTCCCGCGGCATTCATGCGGTTCCTGCCGCGCATCAAACAGGCCTCGGATGTCGTCATCAACATCACGACGGGCGGCGCGCCGACCATGTCGGTTCAGGAACGCCTGCAGCCGGCGCTGACGCTGGCGCCCGAAGTGGCTTCGCTGAACCTGGGGTCGATGAACTTCGGACTCTACGAGATGCTGAGGCGATACCACGACTTCAAGTACGAATGGGAACGCCCGTATCTGGCCGAAAGCGACGACCGCATATTCCGCAATACCTTCCGTGATATTGCCCATATTCTCGAGTCCTGCAGCAGCAACGACACCCGTTTCGAGTTCGAGTGCTACGACATCGGGCATTTGTACACGGCGGCTCATTTCCGTGATCGGGGCCTGATCAAGGGGCCGTTGTTCATTCAGTCCGTATTCGGCATCCGCGGCGGCATCGGCGCACATGCGGAAGACGTGATGCATATGAAACGCACCGCGGATCGCCTGTTCGGTAAAGATTATTTCTGGTCGGTTCTGGGCTCCGGCCGCAGCCAGATGTTCACCGCGGTGCAGTCCGCCGTCATGGGCGGAAATGTGCGCGTCGGCCTCGAAGATAGTTTATGGATAGGGCCGGGGCGCTTGGCGCAAAGCAATGCGGATCAGGTCAGCAAGATCCGGCGCATTCTGGAAGAGCTGGGCCTGCAGGTGGCGACTCCGGCCCAGGCGCGCGCCATGCTCGAATTGAAAGGACATGACAACGTGGGCTTTTGAGGCCCGGCGGCTTGAATCATGCAACACATCCATTAAGGGAGACACCCATGGCGAACCTTGCCCCCAGCCCCGCTCCAGCACTGGATCGGTTCGAGAAGTTCAGAATATTGACGCAAACCGGCCGGGATACGGAAATGGGACGGCTGCTGCGGATGTTCTGGCATCCGGTGGCGCTTTCCGACGAAGTCGAGCCGGGCGAGGCGATTCCGGTGCGGATATTCGGAGAAGAATTGACGCTTTACCGAGGAGAAAGCGGCACGCCTTATATGGTTGCCGGGCGCTGCCGCCATCGGCAAACCGTCTTGCACACGGGCTGGGTGCAAGGAGAGCGTATCCGCTGCATGTACCACGGATGGCAATATGACGGCACGGGCGCGTGCACGCAACGCCCCGCAGAGAAAGAACAGGCCGTCCCGCCCCATTGCCGAATTCCGGGGTACGCCGTACATGAATACTGCGGGCTGATTTTTGCTTATCTGGGCGAAGGCGCGGCCCCCGAATTCGAATTGCCGCGCAAAGACGTATTCGAGGTACCCGGCGTACGCATCAAGGTCACCAGGGAAACCTGGAATATGAACTGGTTCCAGCAGATCGAGAATTCCCTGGACGCGGTGCACGTGAGTTTCGTGCACCAGGCGCTGCGGGTCGGGCCGTTCGGCAATGCCGTCACGACCGCGATGCCCGACTTGTCCTACGACGAGAACGAAGCGGGCATCGAACAGACGGCAACACGTTCCAAGGACAACGTCCGCAAGAGCGATTGGACCTTTCCCAACAACAATCATGTACTGGTGCCCGGTTTGCAGAAGGGCGACCCGTGGATAGATTTCGGCATCTGGATGGTGCCCGAAGACGACGAGCACAGCACCCGTTTCACCATCTACGCGATGGCGCCGGGCAGCGCCGAGGCGAATCGCCGCTTCGATGAGTACTTCGAGAAGTTCGGCACTTACAACGCCCAGGATCACTACGACGAACTGTTCCACCAGCGCAAAGGGCCGCCCCCCGAGGATTTCCTGGCGGGCCTGATCTCGGCGCAGGACTACATCGCGCAGCGTGGCCAAGGAGTCATAGCCGACCGCAGCAAAGAGTTGCTGGGCAGGTCGGATCTGGGTGTCATCACCTTGCGGAGAATATTCTGGCGCGAGCTGGAGGCCTTGCGCACAGGAAAGCCCGCCAAACAATGGCGCAAGCGCGCAATACCGCTGGCCTTGCCCACGCAGCCGGGTTATGCGGCGGAAGTCGAGACGAGCACTGCTGCCAATACGTAGCGTCCGCGACCAAGCATAAAAAATCAAGGAGACAAACCATGAAATCTTTTACCGCTCTTGCCGTGCTGGCACTTTCGGCCCTTCCCTGCCTGGCCGGCGCCAAGGCTCCCGTGGATCATTATCCCGAGAAGCCGATACGCCTCATTGTTCCTTATGCCGCCGGCGGAGGCACGGATGTGCTGGCCCGTTTTACGGCGCAGGGCCTCAGCACCAGCCTGGGCCAGCCCGTGATCGTAGAGAACAAGCCCGGGGTTGCCGGCATCATGGGCACCGAAATGGTGGCCAAGGCGGCGCCTGACGGCTATACGCTGCTGATGGCGCCGTCGGGCCCCTTGGTCATGAATCCCGTCATGCGCAAGAGCCTGCCTTATGCGCCGGAAACCAGCTTCGCGCCGGTGTCGATCATAGGCCGCTTGCCCTTGCTGATCACGGTCAATGCGTCTTCGCAAATATATTCCGTGAAAGACTTGGTGGCCTACGCCAAGGCGCACGCCGATAGTGTCACTTATGCCACCAGCTCGCCGCTGTTCCAGTTGGCCACAGAGCTGTTCAAGCAGAAGACCGGCACAAAATTCGTGGCTATTCCGTACAAAAGCAGCGGCGAGTCGACCACGGCCCTGGCCGGCGGGCAGGTCACCATGGCGATTGCGGACATTCCGCCGGTGACCAGCCTGATCAAGGCCAAGATGCTGCGTGCATTGGCATACACCAACAAGACGCGGGCGGCGTCTTTCCCCGATGTGCCTACCGTGGCGGAGGTGGGCCTGCCGGGCACGGAGGTGGCCACGCTGGTCGGCGTGGTGGCGCCCGCGGGCACGCCCGCCCCCATCGTGCGCAAGCTTCAGGACGCCCTCATCGCCCTGGTGCACAAGCCCGGAACGCTCGAGCGTTTCACCAGCATGGGTGTCGAGCCTGTCGGCAGCACCTCGGAAGAATTCGCGCATGCCATCTCGTCGGATTTGAAGCGATGGGCGCAAGTGGCCAAGCGCGCCGGCATCGAGAAGCAGTAACCGGGAACCGCGGCCGTGCGCGTGCTCCGGCATGCGCCGCTTCCCGCCTGGAATCGAAGGAGCAAAGCATGAATCCGTTTGTTGCACGTCTCGCCGACAAGCAGGCCGGCCCGCCGCTGGGCACGTTCCTGATGTCGGCCAGCCCTCTTGTTGCCGAAGCCATCGGTTGCAGCGGATTCGAGTGGGCCATCGTCGATGCGGAACATTCCCCCATAGGAATCGCCGAGATCACGCACATGCTGCAAGCGATCGGGTGTACGCCCATGCTGCCCGTGGTCAGGGTTCCGTGGAACGACACGGTGATCGTGAAGCGCATCCTGGACGCCGGCGCGTCCACCTTGCTGTTCCCTTTCGTGCAAAGCGCCGAAGAAGCCGAGCGCGCGGTGCGGGCCACGCGCTACCCCCCCGAGGGCCAGCGGGGCATGGCCGGCTTGAGCCGCGCATCGCGTTTCGGTGCGCTCGAGAATCATTTCCGGGCCGCCAACGACAATATCGGCATTGTCGTGCAGATTGAAACCCCGCAGGCCGTGGATCAAATCGAAAAGATCGCCGCTGTGCCGGGGGTGGATGCGGTTTTCATCGGCCCGACGGATTTGTCCGGGTCGATGGGCCTGTATGGCCAGGGCGGCCACCCCGATGTGCAGCAAGTGCTTGCCGATTGCGCCGGACGTTGTGCCGCGTCGGGTACGCCTATTGGAACGCTGGCCGGCACCATAGATGCCGCCCGCGCATTTGCCCGGCAAGGATTCGATTATGTGGTGCTGGCGTCCGATCTGGGTTTGCTGCTGTCCAGTGCGCGCACGGCCCTGGCCCAGTGGCGCTCTCCGGGCGCTGATGCGCAGGCCGGCGCGCCCGATCCTGTTCCGCCCAGGTATTAGCGGCCTCGTGCTTGCGTGCTTGTCTGGGATGCGCAGGCCGCCAAGGCGGCGGCTTGGCCCAGGCATTCCCTATCGGGCGCTCACATGTTCTGCACCAGTATCACAATGGCGGCGATCGCCAGCGCGATGCCCAGCGCGTTCACCCAGGACAGTTTTTCCTTGAAGAAGCCGGCGCCCACCACCGCGCCCAGCGAGATCACGCCTATGTTCATGGCGGAGAACACCAGCGTGGGGTTGTGCGGATACACCTGGTGGGCGCGGATGTAGAAATAGATATTGCTGAAATTCAGCAGGCCCAGCACCAGCCCCGCCACCACGTTGCGCAGGCTCCACGCGCAGCGCCGCAGGGTCAGGTACAGGAACATCAGCACCGCCGCCAGCGCAAAGGCGCTGAACAGGCTGCTGGTGAAGTCGGCGCCGCTCTTGGCCAATTGCTTGAACAGCACGTCGATGCAGCCGTAGCCTGCCCACACGCACAGCAGCAGCGCCGCCGATTTCCCCAGTTCGTCCGGCGCGGAAGCCTGGCGGCGCGGGCGCAGCAGCAGGCATACCAGCGCCGCCAGGGCCACGGCGATGCCGGCCAGCTTGCCCGTGGAGGCGGCCTCGCCGAAGATCACGAACGAGGCCAGCAGCGGGATCAGCAGCGACAGGCGCTGCGCCGCGTCGCTGAGCACGATGCCGGCGTGGCGTACCGCGGCCGCCATGGCCAGGAAAATACCCGGCAGCAGCACGCCCAGCACCGCCAGTATCCACCAGGGGGTGTCGGGCCGCAGCAGCGAGGTGGGGTCGGGCCGCAGTACGGCCAGGCACAGGGCCGCGGCCAGCAGGTAATTGACGGCGATCGCCTGGTCTATCTCGATGCGCTGCTGGCGGGCGATCTTCAACAGAATCGATACGGCGACGCTGCAGCTGACGCTGACAATCAGGGTATACATGATGGTGAGTGCGGAGTGGAAGGTATCGGATGCATGCCCAGGCGCTGCAATAGCGTCCGGTCGCGGTCTTGCCCGGGGTTGGCCGTGGTCAGCAATTTGTCGCCGTAGAAAATCGAATTGGCCCCGGCCATGAAGCACAAAATCTGGCTGGATTCGTCCAGATCCTCGCGCCCGGCCGACAGGCGCACCACGGCGGCCGGCATGGTGATGCGCGCCACGGCTATGGTGCGTACGAATTCCAGCGGATCCAGCTCGGGGGCATCGTCGAGCGGCGTGCCCGGTACCTTGACCAGCCGGTTGATCGGCACGGATTCGGGCGGCGGATCCAGGCTGGCGAGCTGGGCGATCAGGCCGGCGCGCATGGCGCGCGACTCGCCCATGCCCACGATGCCGCCGCAGCATACTTTGAGCCCGGCGTCGCGGACGCGTTCCAGTGTATCCAGCCTGTCCTGGTAGCTGCGCGTGCTGATGATCCGGTCATAGAATTCGGGCGCCGTGTCCAGGTTGTGGTTGTAGTAGTCCAGCCCGGCCGTCTTCAGCGCGTCGGCCTGGCCCGGTTTGAGCATGCCCAGTGTCACGCAGGTTTCCATGCCCAGGGCCTTGACTCCGGACACCATCGCGGCGATGTGTTCGATCTGCCGCGCCGTGGGCGAGCGCCAGGCCGCTCCCATGCAAAAGCGCTGCGCGCCCGCGGCACGGGCCTGGCGGGCAGCGGCCAGCACGTCTTGCAGGGGCATCAGCGCCTGCGCCTGCACGGGGGTCTCGTAGCGGGCCGACTGCGGGCAGTAGGCGCAGTCTTCGGGGCAGCCGCCGGTCTTGACCGACAGCAGCGTCGATAGCTGTATGGCATGCGGATCGTGGTGCGCGCGGTGCACTTGTTGTGCGCGGTGCAGCAAATCCAGCAAAGGCAATTCGTACAGCTGCAGAATGGCGTCGATCGTCCAGGCTTGCCGAGGGCCGGCACCGGCGGCCATAGGCTGAAGCCCGGGTCGGGACTCCGGCTGCGGCACCGGCGGGTCGGGCATGATGGCACGCATGGGTTCGAGCGAGGCTGAGGATAGGTGTAGGGACATGGCGGCTGTCCGCGAAACAGGATGCCAGCGATGGTAGAGGACTGTCTGTGTGCAGTGCAATAGGAATATTTGACAGAAAGATGGCTGAAATAAGCAGATTCTGCTCGATGATGACCGCTAATTGCAGCCATTTTTTTTGAACTCGGCGGCTCGCGGCCGATAGCGATGCCGACGGGTAAATAGTGTCTGAATGCAACAAGAGCGGCCGACGGAAATGCCGGCGCCTGTAAAGCCCGGGCCGGCCTGGCGCGAATCCCGCGCAGCGGCTATCATGAATTAATTGACACTTAAAGTATTTGTGAGGAGGCGGCCCATCATGCGGTTCGAGCGCGAATTGACCATAGAGTGGGGCGACTGCGACGAGGCGGGCATCGTCTTTTATCCGAATTATTTCTACTGGTTCGACTGCACGTTCCAGGGCATGCTGCGCAGCAAGGGGCTGAGCCAGCGCGAGGTGCGGTCGCGCTATGGTGCGGTGACGCCGCTGGTCGACGTGGGCGCGGTGTTTCGCTCGCCGGTCAGCTACGACGACGTCATCACCATACGGGCCGAATTCCAGGAGTGGGCCGAACGGCGCATGCGCATTGCTTACACGGTGCATTGCGGCGAGAGGCTGGTTGCCACCGGCCACGAGCTGCGCGCCTGGGCCGTGCCGCGGGAAGAGGGCGGCCTGAAGGGCGCTGCGATTCCCGAGGATTTCAAGCGGCTTTTTGCTTGAGGCGGCTGGCTCGCGGGGGCGCCGCGCGAATCCGTCGACGATGTCCATGCGGCCCCGGACATTCAGGTAGCGCATACAATCGGTCATGAGTTGCATCCGATCCGGTTCGGCTCGGTTCGGCCTGACGCGCAAGCCGGGCCGGCCGTCGTGGCCGTCCGGCGGCCCCCAGTGCTTGCGCCGCCATTCCTTCAATCTGACCCAGGACAAGTAATGAAGATCCATTTTTCTCCGGCTTCCCCTTTCGTACGCAAATGCATGGTCGTCGCCCACGAGCTGGGGCTGGAGTCCCGTATCGAGAAGTTGCCCAGTGCGGCCGGGCCGGTGAATCGCGACCGGGCGATTGTTTCGTCCAACCCCCTCGGGCAGGTGCCCACGTTCTTCACCGACGAGGGCCAGGTGCTGTACGACAGCCGCGTGGTGTGCGAGTACCTGAACGAGCTGGGCGGAGGCGATCTGGTTCCCCGCGAGGGCTCGCTGCGCTGGCTGGCATTGACGGAACAGTCGCTGGCCGACGGCATACTCGATGCCGCGCTGCTGTCGCGCTATGAACGAGCCTTGCGCCCGTCGGAGTTTCGCTGGGACGCTTGGGTCGACGGCCAGATGGACAAGATCAAATGCGCTCTGGATCATTTCGAGACCGCCATGGCCGGCGCCCGCGCGCAGGCCATAGACATCGGCACCCTGACCCTGGCCTGCGCCCTGGGCTACCTGGATTTCCGCTTTGCCGACTATGGCTGGCGCGAAGGCCGCCCGGTGCTCACGGCCTGGTTCAAGGAAATGAGCGAGCGCCCCTCGATCAAGGCCACGGTACCCGCGTAAGGCCTCGGCCGCAATGCCCGCCGCGCAGCTGGCGGGCGTCGAACTGCAACAGGATGGTCGCAGCATGAGTTTCACTGGTTCCGACGATATATCCGCTGCCTCGTGTGGCGCAGAGGCCGTGGCGCAGGCTGTTGCCTCGCGCAAGAGTGTGCGGGGGTTCCTGCCCCGCCCCGTGGACGCGCAACTGCTGCGGCGCATTCTGGCCATTGCCGCCACCGCGCCCAGCGGCAGCAATATCCAGCCCTGGAAGGTACATGCCGTCACCGGGGTCAAGCGTGACGAGCTGGCCGCCGCGCTGCATGCCGCCCACCAGCGCGGCACGGCTGCGGCGCGCGAATATGAATACTACCCGGTAGCCTGGCGCAGCCCCTATCTGGAACGGCGCCGCGCCTGCGGCTGGGGGCTTTACGGGGCGCTGGGCATTCAAAAAGGCGACCGCGAGGCCATGTCGCGCCAGCACGGGCGCAACTTCCTGTTCTTCGATGCGCCCGTGGTGCTCATCTTTACCATCGACAACGACTTGCAACAAGGTAGCTGGCTCGACTACGGCATGTTCCTGCAGAACATCATGGTCGCCGCGCGCGGCTTCGGCCTGGACACCTGCCCTCAGGCGGCCTTGGCCAATTACCCCGACATCGTCAAGCGCTTGTTGAACATCGATGCGGATCAGACCTTGGTGTGCGGCATGTCGCTGGGCTATGAAGATCCGGGCTGCGCCGCCAACCAGTTTCGCACCGAACGCATGGCTCTGGAAGAGTTCGTGACTTTTCACGAATAGTCCTTAGTGGCGCCAGCCGGCGCGCCCCCGTCCGGACAACAATAGTAACAACTGTCGGGCTTGGTAATGGACGCCAGGCTATCCCCGTGCCGAGAGCTGATATATTGGGACGGAGAATAAATACGACCCATAACCGGCCCTCATCATATGGATGAGCCTGATTTCCGCTTCCTGGCCGAACACGCCTTCGACATGATATGCGAGGTGGATTCGAGCCTTGTCATGAGCTACACCTCGCCTTCGTGTGAACAACTGCTTGGTTGGCGCCTTGAAGAGATGGTGGGCAAGGGGCCCGATGTTTTCGTTCATCCCGAAGACCTGCCCGCGGTGGCGATGGCCCACGAGGCGTTGATGCGCGACGGCTACGACCGGTCGCCCACCGTGGTGCGGATGCGCACCAAGCCCGGCGGGTATAAATGGATGGAAATCAATGCCCGCGTGGTTTCCAAGCCCGCCGACAAACAGGGGTATCACGTGGTACTGGTCATGCGCGATGTCGGTTTTCGCCGCGAGCGCGCAGCGGACTCGCGCAGTCGCGCGGCGCAGGGCGATTCCCGTGCCTCGACGCGCGGCGCGCATGGGCAAGCATCGTCGGAATGGGACGAATGCTTCTACAAGACGTTCAGGCTCGCGCCGGTGCCGATGTTCATCGCTACCCAGCCTGTAATCGGCCTGGTCGACGTCAATACTGCCTTCAGCGACACGTTCGGCTATAGCGCGGCCGATGTCGTGACCCGCACGGCCGTCGAGACGGGTTTCTTCAGCAGGCTGCAGCACGAGCGCCTGATTGCCACCATCAAGACCCTGGGCTACGCGAAGAATCTCGAGGTCGATGTCCGGCACCACGATGCGACCCTGCGGCATTGCCTGGCTTCCGCCGAAACCATTTCTATCCACGGCCAGCGCTGCATCCTGGCCGCCTTGCAGGATCTTACCGAGCAGCGGCACGCCGATGGCGACCTGATCGCGGCGCTGGAAAGCGTGATGAGCGATGCCTCGTGGTTCAGCAGGGCTTTCATCGAAAAGCTCGCTCAGGTGCGCAAACGCAATGGCGCCGGCACCCTGGCTGCGGAACTGACCGATCTGACTCAGCGCGAATACGAGGTGCTGAGCTTGATGTGCAAGGGGCTGGGCGACAGTGACATCGCCGCCGAGCTCTCCATTTCCAGCAACACCATACGCAATCACATATCGCGCATCTACGACAAGATAGGCATACACAAGCGCGGCGCCGCGATCGTCTGGGCGAGAGAGCGTGGCGTGAGCGTCGATGCTGGCCATGTCGAAAAGCCGGCGGGGAATCGGCGGAGGTAAAAACGCGGCCTATAAAATAGGCCCTTTTGCCCTGAGGCGTATAGAACGAAAACCAAGGCTGCGATGCGCCCGCCCGGTAGCCAAGAGGACTATGGAAAACCCCCGAGTATTTGCCAGGAATCCTGCGTTTGCCCAGGCCGCCTCGCCCGAGAGCAATGCTTGCGCCGGCATCGTGCGCGCCGGCCTACCGAACCTTCTATCTTGCGCATACGGTTCTGTCGCGGCTGGAGGGGCGCGAGTTCAAGCCGGTGGCCTACCTGCCGGGCAGGGGCTGCCTGGTGCCGGTGCCGGGAACCGGGCGGCTCTTGCTGCTGACGAGCGCCCGGGCGGCGGCGCCTGTGCTTATCCGCGGGGCGACCCTGTCATAGCCCTGGCCCGGCACGAAACCCTGGCCGTGCCGTTGCGGCTCGATGGGGCCTTACTTGGATCGAGTCATGCTGCCGTCAAAGCCGCAGCTGGCGCCATGGTAGTAAGAGCAGGGGCCGGCCACCTCGGATTTCAGCGCGCCTGCGTGGTCGAGCGAAAATTCGATGGTGCAGGCCGGCGCGGCAGGCTGGTCGGGGTCGTGGCTGGTGCCTTGCAGTTTGGCGCCCTGCGGCTGGCCGTAAAGCGTGACCGCGCCCGAGCAGCCCGGCGCCGAGGTATAAAGGTCGACGGCCAGATGGCCGGGTTTGGCGGTATCGCGGTGGATGTCGGCCCTAAGAGCCCCTTCGCCGCTGCCTTGCCATTTCCCCAGCCAGCGGTCGGCGTGGGCGGAGCCTTCTTCCGCCGCGGGCGCGGCAAGTGCCGGGGCCGTGGCGGCTGCGCCGGCCACGGCGGGCAGATAGGCCACGCATACTCGCTTGCCGTCGTCATCGTCCGCGTCGAGGTCGATTTCGTGGGCGGCATCGCGCGTGCAGCCGCCGCTGGCGGAGTAGACCAGGATCGCGCCGTCCGCAGACATATTGATCGGCCGCACTTCGGACGTAGTGCCGCGCGTGCCCTGAAGGCGGCGCGTCGTGCCGGTGGCGGGGTCGGTGACGACCAGCCCGTCTGTGCCGTTGTAGAACAGGCGCGTGCCGCTCGGGTCGAACAAGAAGGCCCTGAGTTCCCAGCCGCCCGAGGCGATGAGGCGCGGCGCCGTGTCGCCCGCGCCCGCCGCCATCAGGTCGAAGGAGCCATGCCCCTTGTTCTGCGCCCAGGCGGTGAAATTGCCGCCTTGCTGTTCGTCGTAGCTGTCGTCGTCGAAGCCGGGCGGCTGTTTTTCCTGGGGCGGCGTACCGGGGGCGGGAGCCCGCGAGCGCGCGGCATCCAGGTTTGCTAGATGTCTGGCGACGTCCGGTGGCGGGTCGCGTAGTTCGGCATAGCCCTGCATATCGGCGGCGAACAGGCTGCCTGGGCCGAGGGGGTGTTTGGCTTGAATGTACAGGCGGCCATCGCGTCCCCAGATCCAGGTATTCAGATCGGAAATGTCCCCACGTTGTGCCGGCCGGCTGACATGCGTGCGGGGGGAGGCGGCAACCAGGCGCCCGCTGGCCGGCTGGTAGAGCCAGACTTGCTTGATGTAGCCGGCACCGTCCTCGACGCCCAGCGCCATCAGCGTCTTGTCGGGCGAAAACTGGGCCTGATAGCCGGCCTGGCTCCAGTCGTCGGGGTAGGCCGCCTGCAATGGTTCGACAGGCACGGTTTCGACCTTGCGCGGCACCAGGGGGGCGGCGGCGATGTCCATGAGCTGGGCGATGCGTGCCGGATAGGCGGTCTGCAGGCACATCAGCTGGCCGAATTGCCGGGGGCTGAGCCCTTCTTCGCTGCCTTCCCTGGGGGTGACCTTGTTCAGTGCGCAGCGGCGGTCGCGCCGGGCCAGCCATTCCCTTTGGCTTTGCCTGGCCGCGGCAACGGCGGCCTCGCCGTGCTGCGCGGCGAGCGCCGTCTTGTAGGCTGCCGTCATCCGGCCGTCGAGTGCGGCCACCGTGTCCCAGCCGCAGATCGCCTTGTCGATCTGGCGTGTGGCCTTGGTGCAATCGAAGCCTGCCGACGCGCTTTGCGCCGGTGCCGGCATGGCGCCGGCGATGCCGCAGGCCAGCACGCAGGCCCACAGTCTGGCCGGTACGGCTGCTGTCGTCGTGGCGCCGCGTGGCCGCTTGGCTCGGCGCGGCGGCCGCTGCTGGATGGTTCTGGTCATGGCGTAGTCGTTACCGGGCTGTTTGCGTGGCGGGCCGCCATTTTGCTTTGCCCCGTGCCGCTTGCAGGGAGGCGGGGTGTCTCGGCCATCGGCCGGCCTGTGAACCCCGAAAATCTATCATGTGCAGCGCAACAGCGATTCATTCATTTGAATGAGCTATTGCCTGCCATTCTTTGGTAGACTCGGCTCAATAAAAAGTGCTTGCCGGGCAGGGGTGTACCGGCAATACAAGCAATCGCAAGGGGATCCGCATGCGAGCAAACAGGGATGGCTGCATCCTTCGATTTGTCATGTGTATGGCGCGCGCTGCCGTTCAACGCGCATGAGCACGCTTTCTTCGGACTCGCTTGCCGGCCTGTCCGCTTTAATTTACGAGGCCGCGCACGACACGGGCCAGTGGGCCCGGGCCTGCGAAAGCATCCGCCAGGCGTTCGATTGCAAGGCGGCATCGCTGCTGATCAAGCAGGACGGGCGTTTTGACCGCATCCACGGAGACTGCGATCAATATTATTCGGATCTGTACTGGAACGATCTGATGCGCTTCGACCCGCTGCAGGCGGGCCCCGCGCAGAACCCGCGATGCAGCGTATATACCGACCAGTCCGTCCTGGACAAGCCGGATTTTCTCCGATCCGTCATCTATAACGAGTGGTTCGCGCCACAGGACATGCAGGGGGTGTTGCTGCTGAAAGTGTTCGACCAGCAGGGCGTCAATACGATTTTCACGCTCAACCGGGGCACGGGACAAACCGACTTCAACGGGCACGATATCGACACCATGGCCTCGCTGCAGCCCGTGCTGCAGCATGCCGTCCGCATCCGGCAGCACCTGGCCAGGCTCCGGCTCGACGCGCACTCCTCGGCGTTCGACCAGATGCACATCGCGCACCTGATCGTCAACCGCCAGCGGCACGTGCTGCACATGAACGCCACCGCCGACCGGCTGTTTTCCACAGCAGCGATGCCGGTTCTGGTCGTCCAGAAGCGGCTCGACGTCCGCGACAGCCGGGACGGCAATGTGCTGGACGATTTGATATCCCGGGCCTGCGCCGCGCCGGGCCAGGCGCGGCTTCCCACGGGCGAGCTGGTATTGCACACCGAGCGCGGCCCGGCCCTGGTGCTGTCGGTCTATCCATTGATGGATGCCATGGAATATGGCCTCAACGCCCAATATGCCGCGTCCATTGTCATACGCACCATGGGCATAGACGGGGCCTGCGATGCGCAGGCCCGCCTGCAGAACTTGTTCGACCTGAGCGCCAAAGAAGCCGAGCTGGCCATGCTGTTGCTGACCGGCTGTTCGCTGCAGGAAGCCGCCGAGCAGCGCGCCGTGCGCATCACGACCTTGCGTTCGCAGCTGGCCAGCCTGTTTCGCAAGACGGGAACGGCCCGGCAGGGGCAGCTGGTCGCGCTGCTGGCGCGCCTGTGCTAAGAAGAAACCGGCGTCAGCACCGGCTTGCCTTCGAAAAACCGGCGTAAATTGGACAGCGTGAGTTCCGCCATGGCCATTCTGGTCTGGTGCGTGGCGCTGCCCATGTGCGGCGTCAGTATCACGTTGTCCAGTTTCAACAGCTCTTGGTTTACGTGCGGTTCGGCCGCATGAACGTCGAGTGCCGCGCCGGCAATGGCGCCGCTGGACAAGGCATTTACCAGGTCTGTCTCGTTGACCAGCGAGCCGCGGGCAATGTTCACCAGGTAGCCGGCCGCGCCCAGCGCGGACAGCACCTGCGCGTTTATCATGTGGGTCGTGGCCTGTCCGCCGGGCGCCGCGAGCACCAGGATGTCGCTGTCGCGGGCGAGCGCCGTCAAGTCTGGCTGGTAGGCCATGTCCACTGGCTGGCGCCTGCGGCCATGGTAGGCCAGATGCGCGCCGAACACTGAAAGCCGCTCGGCTATGCTTTTGCCTATGCGCCCGTATCCCACGATCCCCACGTGCTTGCCCGCCAGGCTTTCCCCCAGGGGGAAGGGGCCCTCGGGCCACCGGTTCGCGTGCACGTAGTGGTGCGCGGCAGGCAAACGGCGCAGCAGCGCGAGAATCAGCCCCACGGTCAATTCCGCGACGGCGCTATTGAGCACGTCGGGCGTATTGGTGACGACCACGTCGCGCGCGTGCGCGAGCTTGACGGGGATGCCGTCGTAGCCCACGCCGCAGGTCGCGATGATGCCCAGGTTCGGCAGCGATCGGACGGTGTCTTCCGGAATACGATAATTGCTGCGGGTGACGATGCCGCGTATGTCTGTGCGCAGTTGGGGATTTTGATCCAGCTGCGCGGGAAGAATGCAGTTGAATTGGGCTTTGATCAGATTCTGGGCGTCTTCCGGGAACTGTCCGATTTGCAGCAGCTTGATTTTGGCGGTCATGGCTCGTCGCGATGGCGGAATTGCGCAAGGTAAGTATCGCGTGATGGCAACAGGTGGTCGCGGCACACCAGCACCAGCTCCTCGCGATCTTGGCGCTCGATTGCCCGGATGATCTTCCAGTGGTCTCGGCGAGCCTTCTCGAGCAGATCCGGATTGGCCATGGAGATGAAGCGGATCACGTGGGCCCGGCGGGCGAAGTCTTCTATGACGGTGGCGAGAATATTGTTGCCCGTCAGATTGAACAAGGCTTGATGAAAGGCGATATTGGCCTTGAAGGCCGCACGCATGTTTCCGGTTCGCGCGGCCTGATCGTGACGTTCCTGCACATCGATGAGTTTTTGCAGTTCCGAACTCGGCACGGGGAAGGGGATTTGTTGTGCGCCGCTGATTTCCAGGGTTTCGCGCACCGAGTACAAGTCGATGACTTCCTTGCGCGTATATGACTTTACCGCCGCACCGAAATTCTTGCGGCGCTCGATCAGGCAGCGCTTTTCGAGAACCATCAATGCCTGCCGCACGGCATGGCGCGTTGCCGAGAAGCGCTCGCGCAGATTGTCTTCGGTCAGCCGTTCGCGCGGGTTGAGATAGCCGAGCACGATGTCCTCTTCCAGGGCATCGACAATTTGCTCGACCGTCGCCCCCTGGTCGGCCGCCTCGTCGTATCCGTCGGCTTGAGTAGTGTTCGTCAATATATCCTCTAGCGAAGAATCGCCGCCGTGCTTGGCTTCCGTGGCCCGGGGCGGCCATAGGGCGCCGAGAGCCGGTTCTTCTATTTCGCGATGGCAAATTTCCTGTTCAGCTTGCCCACGGCCAGGCTCAGGGCGCCACATATTATCAAATATACAACGGCGACAATCGAGTACATCTCGACCAGCAGGCCATCGCGTTCCGCAATAATGTTTGCCGCGCCGACGAAATCGATGACGTTCAATAGCGAAACCAGCGACGCGTCCTGGAACAGGATGATGATCTGCGTGACGATCATGGGGATCGCAATGCGCAAGGCCTGCGGCAGCACGACATACCGCATGGCCTGCAGCTTCGTCAGGCCTATCGCCTCGGCGGCATTCATCTGGTTGCTCGATACCCCGTTGATGCCCGAGCGTATGATTTCGCAGTAGTACGCTGCCTCGAATAGCGCAAAGGTGAAATATGCGCTGTCCGCCGCGCTGATCTTGGGCGGGTAGGGCAGGCCGAAAATCCCTTTTATGGCGATGGGCGTCAGTATGTACACCGTGAATATGACCAGCAGCAGCGGCACGGCCCGGGTAACGTTCACATAAAAAGAAACGAAATACGCCGCCGCCCGCCATCCGAGTATGCGCAGCACGGCAAGAATCCCGCCCAGGATCAGCCCCCCGATCGCGGCCACCACCGTCAGGCGGATGCTGTATTCCAGCCCGGCCCATAGAAAGGGCGTGTACGTGGTAATTTGTGTCCAGAGCGATGCAGTCATGAGTGCGCTCCACCCGACAGGGACGAAAGCAGGCGGAATCTTCTTTCAAGCAAGATCATCAGCGCCGTCAATACCAGCGTGACGGACACGTAGCCGACCGCGGATGCGAGAAAGGCTGTCGTGTAGCGAAAAGTCAGCTCGCCCATGGTCAATGTGCGGGAAAACAGTTCCGCCAGGCCGATTGAATAGGCGACCGACGAATTTTTCACCAGGCTGGTGGCCTCGGAAGTCAGCTGCGGGATGATGATCCGGTACGCGACCGGCAGCAGCACGTGCCGGTACACGCCGAATTCCCGCAGGCCCACCGCGTAGGCCGCCTGGCGCTGTCCGCCTTCTATGGCTTCTATGCCGCTACGGACGTCTTCGGCGATTCGGGCCGAGGTATATATGCCCAGGCACAAGACGGCCGCCGCGAACTGGCTGACGTCGGGGCCCACGGCAAGCACCAGGTGCTTTATGGATTCGGACAGGCCGGGAACGACGTAGAACCACAGGAAGAACTGCACCAGCAGCGGGATGTTCCTGAATACGAAAACATAGTAGATGCTGAACCGCCGCATCCACGGGTTGCGGGTGGTGCGCATCACGCCGACTACAGACCCCACCAGAATGGCGATGACGAAGGCGCAGGCTACCAGGGCCAGGCTTATGCCCAAGCCGTTCAGCAGGTATTGCCACCACGGAAAATCGGGGTCTACAGATATATCGAAAAGTACATTCATGTCGCTCTCTTTCCGTCACCTGCCATAAGGTGCGCCGTCGAATCGAAATGCGGGCCTGCCGTCAATGCGACAGGATCTTCGAGAGAAAATACTTGACCCGGTCGGGCCTGCGTTCCGAGTTGTCGAAAAACTCTTCCTTGGGGCAGTCTTCGACGATGCTGCCGCCGTCGATGAAAATCACCCGGTCGGCAACCCGCCTGGCGAACCCCATTTCGTGGGTCACGACTATCATCGTCATGCCCTCGTTGGCAAGATCGGTCATGACGTCCAGCACTTCGGTGACCATTTCCGGGTCGAGCGCCGATGTCGGCTCGTCGAACAGTATCGCGATCGGATCCATCGCAAGCGCCCGGGCAATCGCGACCCGCTGCTGCTGGCCGCCGGACAGCTGCGCCGGGTATTTGTCCTTGTGCTCCAGCAGGCCGACGCGCCGCAGCAAGGCGTGCGCCTTCTCGCGCGCCGCGGCCTTGTCCCGCGACAAGGCCTTGATCGGGCCCAGCGTGATGTTTTCGGTGGCGGTCAGATGGGGAAAGAGCTCGAATTTCTGGAAGACCATGCCCACGCGGGTGCGCAGTTTCGGGAAATCGATGGCGTCGTTCAGATGGGTGCCGTCGACCACGATGTCGCCTTGCTGGAACGACTCCAGCCCGTTGACGGTCTTGATCAACGTCGATTTGCCCGAACCGGACGGCCCGCACACTACCACCACCTCGCCTTTGGCGACGCGAACCGAGCAGTCGTTCAATACCTGATATTTGCCGTACCACTTGCTGATATTGTTGATCTCGATGATGTTCATGTCTCTACGCTGTCTTTATGCGCCCGAAGCCGGATCCGCGCAGCGCGCATGGCCGGATCGGCCGCGCATTGCGTGCGGGCGGAGCGAAGTAAATGGGGCCGATGGCTGGGCCGTTGCCGGCCCAGGGGTTCTGGCGCAAGCGATACCTGGCCTATGAGGCGATACGGGGTTTCGTGCCGGCCCGGTATTGCCTCGCATGCAAGCGCCGGCTTATTTCACTACCCAGTCGACCACCGGATCCTTGAATTGTTGTGCCAGCTGTTTCCCGAGGGGCACGTTCAGGTTGACCTTGTTGGGCGGAATCGGCGCCAGGAACCACTTGTCGTACAGCTTCTTCATTTCGCCGCTCTTGAAGACGCCTACGACCGAATCGTCGATGAACTTCTTGAATTGCGGGTCGTCCTTGCGGAAGATCATGGCAAACGGCTCGACGTCGATGGTTTCCGAAAGAATGTCGTAGTCTTCGGGGTGCGCCGCCGTGGTAGCCCGCGCGCCATACAGGATAATGTCGTTGTTCATGTAGGCGGCGACCCGGTCGCTTTGCACGAGCAGGAAGGACTGGCCGTTTTCCTTGGTTTTCACCAACTGGTAGCCGAGCTTGTTTTTATCGGTGTAGGCGGTAACCACGGGCACCGCGGTCGTGCCGCCGGTTACGGCTATGCTTTTGCCGCGCAGATCAGACAGTGTCTTGATCCCCGAGCTTTTCTTGACGATGGCGGTGATGCCCGCAATGTAATAGGGCGGGCCGAAGGAAACCACCTTGCGGCGCGATTCGGTGATGGTGCCGCTGCCGCATTGCAGGTCGGTGGCGCCGTTGCGCAGCAGGGGAATGCGGTTGGCGGCGGTGGTCATCTGCCAGTTCACTTGTAGATTGGGCAGGTTCAGCTTTTTCTTCAGATCCTTGACCACCAGCTTGCATACGTCTACGGCGTACCCGAGCGGATGATGCTGGTCGTCCATGTAAGAGATCGGCATGGACGAGGCGCGATGGCCTATGGTTATCGAGTTCGTCTCCTTGATTTTCTTGAGTGTCCCAGTCAGCTCTTCGGCCGAGGATGTGCAGGCCAGGCCCATGGCAAGCGCGACGATAGACGTTGTAGCGACACTCTGTGTAAATGACAGCCTCATAGGGTTTGTCTCCGTGATGAGTTGAACGTTTTGGTTGAATACAAGCTCTGCGTGTTCGGGTCTTTTATCGCTGCATCATCCGCGTGCCCGTCTGTGCCTGGGGTTTGCACGCCAGGGTTGCGCCGAACCAGCCGTCGCTCGGCTGGTTCGGCGCGAAGCTAGCCGATATGCCCGGCTTTTTGATTCAAGCCGGGCATGGAGAACCCCAGCTTGTCCAGGTCGGTAATCAGTTTCTTTGCCTGGGCATCGCCCAGCGCCAGCAGCGGCGGGCGCACCCGGAACCAATCGGGATCATCGCCATAGCTTGCGACGGCCGCCTTGAGGGCGGGGATCATGGAAAATTGCTGGAAGGCCTGCCGCACCGCGTTCAATGCAGCCTGCTGCCGGTCGGCGTCTTCGTTTTGCCAGGTTTCGTACAGGTGCACGATCGCCGCGGGGTTCACGTTCCCGGTCGCGGTAATGCATCCGGCGCCGCCGCCGCGCAGCGTATCCAGCAGGAAGGACTCGCTGCCGGCGTACACGTTGAAATCGGGCGACTGCACGCTTTGCAGCATGGCCTGCGTGTTGCTCCAGTCTCCCGAGCTGTCTTTGATGCCGGCGATGACGCGGGGATAAGCATCCAGCAGGCGCTGTATCAGGGGAATGCTGAGGGGCACCTGCGATACCGGAGGAATGTGATACAGGTAAATGCGCAGACTGGCGTCGCCGACGCGCTGGATCACTTCGGAATACGAGGCAAAGAGCCCATCGTCCGAGACGCCTTTGTAGTAGAAGGGCGGCAGCATCAGCACGTCATGGATGTCGTGGGCCAGAGCGTGGCGCGTCAGTTCGACCGTGTCGGTCAGGGCGCAGCAGCCCGTGCCCGGCATCATCCGGCCCGGCGCGATGCCGGCCTTGACCAGGTCGTCCATCAGGCCCATTTTTTCCTGGGCCGACATGGAGTTGGCCTCGGAATTGGTGCCGAATACGGCCAGGCCGACGCCTTGGCCCAGCAGCCAGCGGCAATGCCGCACCAGCCGCTGGCCATCGGGGGCAAGATCGGCCCCGAACGGCGTCACCACGGGTGAATAAATACCGCCTTTTTTGTCTGTGCTCATGGATGTCTCCGGTCTTTATGCCCAATCGTCGAGCGCATAACGCTCGAGTGCCGCCGCATCGAAGCTGAATCCCAGGCCGGGCCGGCTGGGAACCTGCAGGCGCCCGCCGGTGAATTCGAGCTGGGTGTCGACCAGGCGGCGGAAATTGAGCACCTGGTCGTCGGGGAAGAATTCAACATAGGTGGCGTTCGGGGTGGCCGCCACCAAATGCACGTGCAGGTCGTGGAACCAGTGCGGGTACATGCTGGCGCCAAAGCCCGCGGCCATTGCCGCGATGCGGCGCCATTCCGAAATGCCGCCGCAGACGGCGGCGTCGGTCTGCAGCATCATCGCCGCGCGTTTTTCCAGCAGTTCCTGGTGGCGCCAGCGGCCCGCCTCGATTTCACCCGTGGCCACGGGGATGGGCGTGCTGCGAGCCAGTGCGGCATGGTTGTTGATGTCGTCGGGGCTGAAGGGCTCTTCTATGAAATAAGGCTTGCTGGGGGCGTAGCGCTTCATGTATTCCAGCGCCGTAGGCAGGTCTTTCCAGGCATTGTTGGCGTCCAGCATGAGCAGGATGTCGTCCCCGATGGCCTCGCGCGCGGTGCGGATGCGGCGTTCTTCTTCCTTGGGGCCGAGGCGCCCAACCTTCATCTTGACCGCCTTGAACCCCTGCGCGACGTAGCCCGCCAGCTCGTCGCCCAGCATCTGGTCGGTCTTGCCGTCCAGGTAGTAGCCGCCGCTGGCATAGGCATCCACGGAGTCGATCTGGTCGCCGCCCAGGTATTGGCTGAGGGGCAGGCCGGCGGCGCGGGCGTTGCGATCCCACAGGGCAATGTCGATGATCGACAGCGCCCGCATGACAGACCCGGCCCGCCCGTGCAGCAGCGAGCCCTGGTACAGATCGCTCCATAGCCCCTCGACGCGCAGCGCGTTCTGGCCGACGAGCTGCGAGCGGAACAGATCGCGCACGGCATGCGCCACCAGGCTGCCGCCGTGGCTGCCGGCGTAGCAGAAGCCGATGCCTTCGGTGCCATCGGCCGTGCGCACCTTCAGCACCGCGTAATCGCGCGCCAGAACCTTTCTGGTAGAGAACGATGTGGGGTGATCCAGCGGAATGCTGATGGTTCTGGCCTGCACCGATTCGATGCGGGCGCCCAGGTCGTGATTAGTGCCCTTTGCACTCATGGCATAGTCCTTCTGTTGGCGAGAGTGAGATGTTCAGGATGAAGCGCCCGGTACGCTGCGCGTCATGTGCGGGGCCTGCAGAAAATCGAAGTCACAGCCCTTGTCGGCCTGCAGCACGCATTCCAGGTAAAGCTTGCGGTAGCCCCGGGCGTCCGGATCCGGCGTCCGATCCATGGGCTGCGCCGCGGCGCGGGCGGCCATTTCTTCGTCGCCGACCAGCAGCGACAGGCTGCGGTTCGGCACGTCCAGCTTGATGCGGTCGCCGGTGCGCACCCAGGCCAGCGGGCCGCCCAAGGCCGCTTCGGGTGTGACGTGCAGGACGATGGTGCCCGCCGCCGTGCCGCTCATGCGGCCGTCGGAGATGCGCACCATATCCTTGACCCCCAGGCGGGCCAGTTTCTTCGGTATCGGGATATAGCCCGCCTCGGGCATGCCGGGGCCGCCGACGGGCCCGATATGCTTCAGAACCAGGATATCGTCGGCCCGCACGTCCAGATCCGGGTCGTCCAGACGCGCCGCCAGGTCTTCGCTGTTCTCGAACACGACGGCCCGCCCTTCGTGGGCCATGAGCCCGGGAGCCGCCGCGGACTGCTTGATAATGGCCCCTTCGGGAGCAAGATTGCCCTTCAGCACGGCGATGCCGCCCTGGGCATAAACCGGGTTGTCGAGCTTGCGCACCACGTCTTGGGGAAACGCCGGCGCGGCCGCGTCCAGTTCTTCGCCCAGTGTGCGTCCGGTTACGGTCAAGGCATCCAGATGCAGGAACGGCCGGAGCTCGCGCAAGACCGTGGCCAGTCCGCCCGCCTTGTGGAAGTCTTCCATATAGTGGTCGCCCGACGGTTTCAGATCCAGCAGCACGGGGGTTTCCGCGCTCATGCGGTCGACCTGCGCGAGATCGACCCGTATGCCCATGCGCCCCGCCACCGCAGTCAGATGGATCAGCCCATTGGTAGACCCGCCGATTGCGAACAGCACCCGCAGCGCGTTCTCGAATGCCTGGGGGGTCAGGATGCGCTCGGGCGTCAGGCCCGCCTTGATCATGGCCACCGCCTGGGTGCCGGTGCGTTCGGCGATGCGGGCCCGGTCGGCCGTCACGGCCGGCGGCGTGGCGCCGCCGGGCAGCATCATGCCCAGGGCTTCCGAAATACAGGCCATGGTGCTGGCCGTGCCCATGACGCAGCAGGTGCCGACGCTGCCCACCAGCTGGTTATTGATCTGCGCGATTTCCGCGTCGTCGATTTCATCGGCGCGGTAGCTGGCCCAATAGCGCCTGCAGTCGGTGCAGGCGCCCACCCTGGTGCCCTGGTGCGAGCCGTTCAGCATGGGGCCCGTTACCAGCTCGATGGCCGGGATGCCGGCGGAGGCGGCGGCCATGAGCTGCGCCGGCACCGTCTTGTCGCAGCCCCCTATCAGCACCACGGCGTCCATGGGCTGCGCCCGCAGCATTTCCTCGGTGTCCATGGACATGAGGTTGCGCAGGAACATGCTGGTGGGGTGCGCGAAGCTCTCGTGTACCGAGATGGTGGGGAAGTCGATCGCGATGCCGCCGGCCAGCATGACGCCGCGCTTGACGGCCTCGATCAGCTGCGGCGCGTTGCCATGGCAGGGGTTGAAGCCGCTGCCGGTGTTGGCGATACCCACGATGGGGCGGTCGAGCGCATCGTCGGTATAGCCGGCGCCCTTGATGAACGCTTTGCGCAAGAACAGGGAGAAACCCACGTCCCCGTATTGTGTGAGGCCCTTTCGTAATCCGGCTGGCTTGCTCATGGTGGGTTCCGCTTCTTTACAATATTATCGATAATATTGTCGTTAATAATGTTGATGATAGTAAGTAGCGCGCATGGAAACGTCTACCTATGGTTAACCCTAGCTGGGTGTGCCTGGGCGCTAGGCGGGTGTGCGGGGTGAGAAAAGATCGCCTGTATTGGCTTCCTGAACCAGATCCATGCCGGCCGGAAGGTCGAACCGGGTCAGCTCCTCGAACATGCAAGCCAGCAATGTCGATGCGGCCGGCGACAAGGAACGCAATCGCCGGGTGACCAGACAGAGTTCGCGCTCGATATGGGGCGGCGCCATGTCCAGGAAGCGCAAGAAGTCCAGCTGGTGGGCCACCTGCGTCAAGCCGGGAATGATGGAAAATCGGTTGCCCAGCGCCAGCATGGGCCCCAGCATCGAGGTGCTGGACAGCTCTTCCAGATAAGCGCTCGGCGCGTCATCGCCAAGAATCTGCTTGTGCACCCGGCCCACCAGCGTGTCCGATGCCAGGCCGACCCAGTCGCTGCGATAGCGCGAGACGTCATCCCAGGTAACGGGCCGCTCGAGCGCCGCAAGAGGGTGGTCGGCGCTGCAGACGACGCCGTAGCGGTCGCGCAGCAAAGGGCGGTATTCCAGCTCGGGGTGGTTCTGCAGGCGGCTGCAGACGCCGAAATCCACTTTGCCGTCGAGCACTCGGTGCTCGATCTCTGCCGAGCCTGCGTCGCGCAGCGAAACGGACACGCCGGGCGAGCGCGCGCGGAACTCGACCAGCGCCGGCGCCAGCACCGTGACGACGATGGACGGCGCGGCGGCGATGCTCAGATGCCCGCTGTAGCCGTTCGCCAAGGCGCGGGTATCGTCGATCAGCATGTCGAAGTCGCGCAGCAGCTTTTCGGCGTGCTGCTGGAAGTGCCGCGCGGCTGCGGTCAAGCTTACCTGGCGCGTGGTGCGGTCGAACAGCCGCAGGCCCAGGCTTTCCTCGAGCTGCCGGATGGTCGTCGTCAGCGACGATTGGGTGAGATACACGCGCTGCGCCGCTTGCGTGAAAGAGCGCGTCTGAGCGACGGCCATGAAACATCGCAAATGCCTCAGTGTGATCGTTTTGTTCATGTCGCGTCCCATTCGAATGCCGGCCTGGCTATTTATTGATTGTATCAATCAATACTCAGATATTTTTCATTTGTACTGGCATATTCACTGCCCTACCATAAGCGCGAACTAGCTGGATCGAAGCACACTCAGGGGGAGCAGGTGAGTACACAGGACGACAAAGGCTTGCATATTGCCGTGGATATCGGAGGCACTTTCACCGATGGCATCGCGACGCTGGCCGATACGGGAAAAATCTGGATAGGCAAGACCTTGACCACGCCCGACGATCCGGGCGAGGCCGTCAGCACCGTCATTCGAGACATTCTTGCCCGCGTCCGCCGCGACGGCGCCGATGTCCATTTGGTCGAGGTGGTGCATGGCACGACGCTCGTGACGAATACGCTGATCGAACGCAAAGGCGCCAGCACTGCACTGATCACTACGCGCGGCATGCGCGATAGCCTGGACATCGGCCGGGAGTGGCGCTACGACCTGTACGATCTGGATCTTGCGATCCCCGCGCCGCTGGTGCCGCCCGAGCTTCGCATGGAGGTCGACGAGCGCCTGAACGCTGCCGGCCGTGTGGTTCGCCCGCTGACGGAGCAGGAAATGGCCAGGGTGGCCGAGTGGGTTCGAGGCACCGGCGTGCAGTCCGTCGCCATCAGCCTTCTGCACGCATACATCAACGGCGAACACGAACGCCGGCTCGGACTATACCTGGCCGGGGCGCTGCCGGGCGTGGCCGTCTCGCTGTCGTCCGAACTGGCCGCCGAGATCAAGGAGTTCGAGCGCACCTCGTCGGTAGTGGCCAACGCCTATGTCAAGCCTATCGTCGAAAAATACCTGCGCGAATTGCATTTGCGCCTGGCCGACATCCAGAGGGGCGTGCCGCTGCGCATCATGGTGTCCAGCGGCGGGTTTTCGTCCGCGGATGCGGCGGCGCATGCTCCCATCTTCCTGCTGGAGTCGGGGCCGGCGGCAGGGGTGCTGTCGGCACTGAATACCGCCGCAGAGCAGGGCATCGGACAGGTACTGGCATTCGACATGGGCGGCACTACCGCCAAGGCCTGCGTCATTGCCCACGGCGAAGCGCCGATCGCGTTCAGCTTCGAGTGCGCC
Source organism: Candidimonas nitroreducens (assembly GCF_002209565.1). Taxonomy (GTDB): domain Bacteria; phylum Pseudomonadota; class Gammaproteobacteria; order Burkholderiales; family Burkholderiaceae_B; genus Candidimonas; species Candidimonas nitroreducens. The sequence goes on along the minus strand of NZ_NJIH01000004.1, from coordinate 264,760 downwards.
CGGGTGCACCGTTTCAAGCGCGGCTCGGGCCTGCCCATCCTGATCCCCAGCATCGACCTCATCGAGATCGGCGCCGGCGGCGGTTCGATCGCGACGGTCAATCGGCTGGGCCTGCTCAATGTCGGCCCCGAGTCGGCCGGTTCGGTGCCTGGGCCGGCCAGCTACGGCCTGGGCGGCGAGCAGCCTACCGTGACCGATGCCGATCTGGTGCTGGGCTACCTGAATCCCGGCAATTTCCTTGGCGGCGAGATGGCGTTGAGCCGCGAGAAAGCGCTGCAGGCAATGGCCACCGTGGCCGACCAGATCGATCTGTCTTCCACCGAGGTGGCCTGGGGCATCCATGACATGGTGAACGAGAACATGGCCAGCGCCGCTCGCATCCACATCGCGGAGAAAGGCCACGACCCGCGGGACTTCACTGTCGTGGCCACCGGTGGGGCGGGCCCCGTGCATGTGGTCGAAGTGGCGCGCAAGCTGCGCATAGGCCGCGTACTGGCTTCGGTGGCGGCCGGCGCCGGCTCGTGCCTGGGCATGCTGGCCGCGCCGGCGCGCAGCGACCGGGCATGGTCCCAGCCGGCGCTGCTGGAGCTGGTCGAATGGGACGACGTGCGCCAGCGCTTTGCCGACCTGCGCGGCGACATCGAAGCCGAATTGCGCGAGGCTGGCGCCGACCTGGCTGACATCCGCTGGATCGTTGGCGCGGAAATGCGCTATTACGGCCAGGGGGACAACGTGTCGGTGCAAATGCCCTACGACGAGTTGGGCCAGAGCGCACCGGAAGCCTTTCGCCAGCACTTCGAGGCGGCCTATCAGCGCCTGTACGGCCACTTGGTGCCGGGCGCGCGCCCCCAGATTCTTACCTGGCGCTTGACCGGACTGGGTGAGCAGCAGACGCATCGCTTCTCGATGCCGATTCGTCCGACCGGCCAAGTGCCCGCCGGCCGCCGCGAGATCTATCTGCCCATCAGCAAGCGCTTCGAGCCCGTTGATGTGTATCAGCGTTATGACCTGCTGCCCGGCACCCGCCTGGAAGGGCCTTTGGTGCTGGAGGAGCGTGAATCCACGCTGGTGGTGCCCGTCAAGGCTGACGTCGACGTCCTGCCCGACTTCAGCGTCTCGATTCAATTGAAGGAGTTTGAATAATGGCCGCACAGCCCAGCCCCGAGAGCGCTTCGCCATTCAATGCCATTGAATTGGAAATTCTCTGGAAGCGGCTCATCAGTATCGTCGACGAGGCGTCCGCCGCGTTCGTACGCACCTGCTTTTCGACCCTGGTGCGCGACGCCAACGACTTCGCCGTGGTGCTCACGGACACTCAGGGCCGCTCGCTGGCGCAGTCCACGATGAGCATTCCCTCGTTCATCGGCAGCCTGCCCGCCACTGTCAAGCATTTCCTCGCCCGCTTCCCGGCCGAAACGCTGGAGCCCGGCGATGTGCTGATTACCAACGACCCCTGGATGGGGACGGGCCACATCCACGACATCAACACGGTGATGCCCATTTTCCGCGGCAAAGAGCTGGTGGCATTCGCAGCGGTGGTTTCGCATCTGCCGGACATCGGCGGCCGCTTGCGCAGCAACAGCAATCGCGAAATCTACGAAGAGGGCCTGCAGATCCCGATGCTCAAGCTGATGAGCAAGGGAGAGATCAACGAAACGCTGGTGTCCGTCATTCGCCAGAACGTGCGCGTGCCGGAACAAGGCCTGGGTGATATCTGGGCGCAGGTGGCCGCCTGCAACATGATGCAGGAGCGGCTGCTGCCGCTGCTGGAGACCGTGGATCTGAATGCTCTCGGACGCGAGGTGCGGCGGCGTTCCGAGCTGGCGATGCGGGCCGCCATTGCGGCCCTGCCCGACGGGGTGTACGAATCCGAGGTGCTGCACGACGGATTCGAGGAGCCCATCGTCATCAAGTGCCGCCTGACCGTCGCCGGCGAGGAAATCTCCATCGACTATGCCGGCTCCAGTCCGCAGTTGCGCAGAGCGGTCAACGTGGTGCCCATATACACCTTCGCCTATTCCGCCTACCCCCTGAAAGCATTGCTGTGTCCGGACATTCCGAACAACGAGGGTTCGTTCCTGCCGATCCGCACCACGGCGCCGCTAGGGTCGATTTTCAATCCGACCTATCCCGCCGCATCGGGGGGCAGGGGTGCCATCGGACACATGCTGCCGCCGGCGATCTTCACCGCGCTGGCCGATGTGCTGCCGGATCAGGTATGGGCATCGGGCTGCGCGAATTCGTCGGTGACGATGGCCGGCCGCTACCGTGACCAGCCGTTCAGCGTGGTGAACTTTATCAACGGCGGCCAGGGCGCCAATGCGCGCCGCGACGGGTTCTCCGCGTTGTCCTTCCCCGCGAATCTGGGCAACACGCCGATCGAAATGATGGAAGTGCTCGCACCCATTCTTGTCCATTGCCGTGAAATACGGCGCGGCAGCGGCGGTGGCGGCTCGCATCATGGCGGCGACGGGCTGCGTTTCGCCTTCGAGATCACCGACGAGGCTTCGCCGGTGGCGGCATCTTTTCTGATGACGCGCCTCAAGCACCCGCCGCCCGGCCTGTTCGGCGGCCAGGCGGGGCAAGCGGGCAGCTTGTCCATCAATGGTGTGCTGAACGACCCGACCGAGCAGAAGACCTTATATCCGGGCGATCAGATTGTCATGGAGACGGCGGGCGGTGGCGGTTATGGCGCGCCGGCCGATGGAGGATTGTCATGAGCAAACGCTGGCCTGAAATCGTCGCCCGTACGCTGAAGTCGCGCGACGTACGCTTGATTACCTACGTGCCGGACAAAGTGCTTGCGCCGCTGATCGACGAACTGCTGCGCGACGATTTCTTCACCGTGATCAATCCTACTCGTGAAGAAGAGGCCGTGGGCCTGGTCGCCGGGGCCTGGATGGCGGGAGGCCGGGGCATTGTACTGATGCAGACGAGCGGCTTCGCCACTATTGCCAACGCGCTGGCGTCCTTGTCGCTGCCCTATCAGATTCCGGTGCCGATGATGATTTCCGAGCGGGGGACGCTGGGTGAGTTCCAGATCGGCCAGTTCATGGTCTACCGCACCATGCAGCCGCTGTTGAACACCATGAACATCGAGTCCTACCGGCTCGAGAGCCTGGACACGCTGGAAATGATCGTCGGCCGTAGCCTGGATCAGGCGTACAAGACCCAGGCGCCGGCCGCGCTGCTGTTGAACCCGCTGCTGACCGCGCGCTCCGCGGAGGAATTATGAAGCCGTTGACCAAAACCATGAGCCGTGCCGAGTTGACCCGCCGGGTGGTGGATCAGTCGTCGGACGAAGATGCCATCATCGGCGGCATCGGCCACACCAACTTCGAGTTGTGGAACTGCGGGCATCGGCCGTGCAATTTCTATATGCTCGGCAGCATGGGCTTGACCACCTCGATCGGGCTCGGCGTGGCGCTTGTCCAGCCGCAGCGGCGCGTAGTCGTGCTCGAAGGGGACGGCTCGCTGCTGATGCAGCTGGGTTCGCTTGCAACCTTGGCCAGCCAACGGCCGAAACGATTCCTGCTGGTCGTATGGGACAACGAGGCCTATCAGATCACGGGCGGCCAGCCGACCCAGACCGCCTTGGGGGCGGATCTCGTGGCTATTGCCAGCGGCTGCGGCATCGAGCAGGCGCACTGGGCCCGCGACGAGGCGGACTTCGACCGGCTGCTGCAAGCGTCGAAGGCGGCCGAAGGGCCGTTCGTGATCGTCGCGAAAACCGAGAGGGTAGCACCGGCAAGCGCCACCGAGCGCGACCCGGCCCAGCTGCGCGACCGCTTCATGCGCGGCCTGGGGGCCAAGAAGGAATGGCCGGCCTACCCGGGGAGGGCGGCATGAATATCCTGTCGCAGCGCTTGTCCGCCGTACGCAGTTCGCCCAGCTCCATGGCCGGGCAGAAGATCCGCGCGCTGCGCGCCGAAGGAAGGGATATCGTCGGACTCACGCTTGGCGAGCCCGATTTCCCGACGCCCGGCCATATCGTGGAAGCGGCCGAGCGGGCGATGCGCGCCGGCCAGACCCGCTACACCGATGTCGGCGGCACTCCGGCGCTGAAAGCCGCCATTTGCCGCAAATTCGAGCGCGACAACGGCCTGGCCTACTCCAGCGAGCAGGTCATGGCCAGCAACGGGGGCAAACAGGTCATTTTCAATGCGCTGGTGGCTACGCTGGATCCGGGCGACGAAGTCATCATCCCGGCGCCTTACTGGGTGTCGTACCCCGACATCGCGCGGCTGGCCGGCGCGCGCGTGGTCGATATTCCCTGCGGCAGCGAGACCGGCTTCAAGCTGACGGCGGCCAGGCTGGAAGCCGCGATCACGCCGCGCACCAAATGGCTGGTGCTGAACTCGCCGTGCAATCCCAGCGGGGCCGTCTACCATGACGACGAGCTGAGCGCGCTGGGCGAGGTGTTGCAGCGGCATCCCCACGTCTGGGTGTTGTGCGACGATATTTATGAACACATTGTGTTCTGTACGCAAAAACCGGCGAGCCTGCTCCGGCTGGTTCCCGAGCTGCAAGCGCGTTGCCTGTTGGTCAACGGCGTTTCCAAGGCCTATGCAATGACCGGCTGGCGTATGGGCTTCGGCGCGGGGCCGGCGGAACTGCTCAAGGCCATGACCAAGCTGCAGTCGCAAAGCACATCCAATCCGAACGCCATCGCGCAGGCTGCGGCCGTGGCCGCATTGACTGGCGATCAGGCCTGCGTCGCCGAGTTCGCCGGGCACTTCCGGCAGAGGCGGGATCTGATGGTAGAGGCGCTGCGCGAAATACCGGGCTTATCGGTGCAGGTGCCTGAAGGCGCGTTCTATGTATTTCCTTCCGTGCAAGCGCTGCTCGGCGAGGACGGCGCGGTGCCGATGCGCGATGCCATCGCTTTTGCCGATTACCTCCTGACCGGCAAGGGGTTGGCCGTACTGCCCGGCGAGGCTTACGGACTGCCCGGCCATATTCGCTTATCGTATGCGCCCGCGCCCGAGGTGCTGCGGGAAGGGTGCGCGCGGCTAAAGCAAGCCTGCATCGAATTGACGCGATCCGCCCCGGCGGCAAAGGAGCCCCTATGACATCCCGTCCTAACTGGCGCAATGCTTGCCTGATCAACGGCGCCTGGGTTCGTTCGGATGCGCATTTCGATGTGCTTGACAAGTACACCTTGCAGCCGATTGCGCAGATGGCCACGGCCAGCCCTGCGCAGATCGATGCGGCGCTGGCCATTGCCCGCGGGGCTGTCGACCGCGGCGCTCCGCCGCCGGCCGAGCGCGCGGCTGTTCTACGCCGTGTCGCGGCGCTGTTGGCCGAGCGGCGCAATGATTTTGTCGAGCTGCTGGTGAAAGAGGCCGGTTTCACCGCAGCTGACGCGAACTCGGAAGCCGGCCGCGCCATTATCACCCTGACGCTTTCCGCCGACGAGGCCACGCGCTTGACGGGCGGCATGGTGCCGTTTGGCGCCACGCCCGGCGCCGAAGATCGCATCGGCTTCACCTTGCGGCTGCCGGTCGGCGTGGTTTGCGCCATCACGCCGTTCAATTCTCCATTGAACACGGTGCTGCACAAGATCGCGCCTGCCTACGCGGGCGGGAACGCCGTGGTGCTCAAGCCATCGGCGCTGACGCCGCTTACTGCCGGCTTGCTGGCGCAAACCATGCTCGACGCGGGCATGCCCGCCGATTTCCTCAGCGTTTTGCAAGGCAGCGGGCAGGCCGTCGGCGAACATCTGCTGCGCGACCCGCGGATTGATTTCTACGCCTTTACCGGCAGCACCCAGGTGGGCCGGAGAATCCAGCAGGCGGCCGGCTTGCGGCGCACCCAAATGGAACTGGGCAGCATTGCCAGCACCATCGTCGACGGCGATGCGATTCTTGAGCGCGCGGTGCCCAAGATCGTCGGCGCCGCATTCCGCAAGGCGGGGCAGGTCTGTACCTCGGTGCAGCGCTTATATGTGCACCATTCCGTCTATGACGAATGTCTGGCCATGGTGCTGAAGCTCGTCCAGTCCATGCAGACGGGCGACCCGTCTGCGCCCGGGACGCAGATCGGCCCGATGATCTCCACGGACGCCGCCGAACGCGCAGTGGCCGTCATCGAACGCGCGAGCCGGGCCGGCGCCACGATCCATTGTGGCGGCCAGCGGCATGGGGCCGTGGTCACCCCCGCGGTGCTGACGGACGTCCCCGCCGACCAGGATCTGTGGTGTAAAGAAGCCTTTGCGCCAGTGCTGGCCCTGCGGATGTTCGACCGCATCGAAGAGGCTTTCGACGATGCCAACAATACCCCGTATGGTTTGTCTGCGGGGATTTTCACGCAGAACGTCGATGTGGCGTTGAAAGCCGCGCGCAGCCTGCGTTTCGGCACTGTACAGCTGAACGAAAGCTCTAGTTGCCGTGCCGATGCCATGCCGTTCGGTGGCGTCAAGGACAGTGGTTTTGGCAAAGAGGGCCCCGCCTATGCCGTGCACGAAATGACGGAGGAGAGGCTAGTCATTTTCAACCCCTGACGTGGCCGAGCACATGACAACTTATCCGTTCTATCAAGTCGATGTATTCGGGGACGGGAGCCTCTCGGGCAATCCGCTGGCCGTCGTGCTCGACGCGCAGGACATGGATGCGTGCACGATGCAGCGCGTCGCCGCCTGGCTCGGCCTGAGTGAAACCGCCTTCGTCATGGCGTCGATGGACGATGCCGAGGCCGGCTACGCCGTGCGCATTTTTACGCAGCGGCGCGAGCTGCCGTTCGCCGGCCATCCCACATTGGGCGCGTGCGCCGCATGGGTCGCCCATCATGCCATACAGGCCGCGAATCCGATGGTGCAGCGCTGCGCCGCCGGGCCGGTCGACGTGCGGCCGCTGCCGCAAGGTTATGCCTTCCGCGCGCCGCCGCTGCGCCGCACCGGGGCAATGGATGGCGATACCCGCGCGCAAGCCGCCAGGGCGCTGCGCTTGGGCGTTGCGGATCTGCTCGATACTCAGTGGATTGACAACGGTTCCGGCTGGTGCGCGGTTCTGTTGCGTGATGTCGAGACTGTGCTGTCGCTGAAGCCCGACTTTGGCGCCATGGGGCGATTGAAGATAGGCGTAGCCGCTCTCTGTACCACCGACACTGCCGATGGCGATATCGAAGTGCGCGCATTTGCGCCATCCGAGGGCGTACCGGAAGATGCGGTCACCGGCAATCTCCAGGCGGGCCTGGCCTGGTGGCTGACGCACACCGGGCGCATGCCCTCGACCTACCTGGCTCGCCAGGGAACTGTATTGAACCGGCGCGGCCGCGTCCATGTGCACGCGGACGCGGCTGCCATATGGATAGGCGGACGCACTGATGTCCGCATTGCGGGAACGCTGACGTTGTAAGCCCCGTGGAATTGAGCCGCGCCTCTCATCGCCGGGAAGCCCGTCTCGATGTTCATGGAATAAGCATTATTACGAGCCCCTTGCACAGGGCACATAGGGAAGGAGAAGACACCATGAATGCAAAGCGAATCAACCGCCTCAACCGTCGACGCATCGTGTTCGGCGCAGCCACTTATGCCGGGCTGATGCTATGCCCGGGCTTCGCCTCGGCGCAGGGGAAGTATCCGAATCGCCCGGTCAAACTGGTCATCCCATGGAGCGCCGGCGGTTCTACCGATGTCATCGGCCGGGTTCTGGCGGAAAGCATGGGCCGGGATCTGGGGGTCAGCGTAGTGGTGGAGAACAAACCTGGCGCCACCGGCACTATCGGTTATGCCAACGTTGCGCGCGCCGAGCCCGATGGCTACACCTTGCTGATGGGCACCAACAGTACATTTGCGATGGCGCCGCACTATTACAAGGGCCTGTCCTACGACATCGATACCGATTTCACACCGCTGGGCATGATCGCCTCTAATCCGCAGATATTGTGTGTGAACTCTTCGATGCACATCAAGAGTGTTCGCGAATTTGTCGATTATCTGAAGAAGCACCCGGGAAAAGTGGCATACGCTTCGGCGGGCTATGGGGGTTCCAGCCATCTTGCGATGGAAATGTTCCTCGCAATGACCGGCACGGAAATGCTGCATGTCCCCTACAAGGGCGGCGGCCCGGCGCTGCAATCCCTGATGGCCAACGATACACAGGCGGCTTTCGTCGACCTCAGTATCGGTGACGCGGCATTCAAAAGCGGCGTGATACGGCCGCTGGGCACCAGTGGCACGCGGCCCAGCGCCGCAATGCCGCAGGTGCCCCCTATCGCCGATCAGGGCGTGCCGGGGTTCGAGTCCTTGACGTCGTTCGGCCTGTTCGGGCCCAAAGGCCTGGCCAAGCCGGTTGCCGAGCGTGTCAACAAGGCGCTGCGCGCCGCCATGAAAGATCCGTTCGTGCAAAAACGCCTGGCTTCGTTCGGCTTCGAGCTCGTCGACCCCGATCCCTCGCTGTACGCCGCCTATGCGCTGGCCGAACGGGAGAAATGGGGCCGGGTGATCTCTCAGCGGGGCATCACGTTCAATAAATGAGATGAAAGGTACGAGATGAATCACGCAGCAACTCCACCCGCTGTTCCCCTGCTGTTCACGCCCTGGAAATGCCGCGGCGTGAGCAGCCGCAACCGTATCGTGGTTTCGCCCATGTGCCAGTATCTGTCCGAGGCTGGCGCGCCGACGGACTGGCATCTGGTTCATCTCGGCAAATTTGCGATGGGCGGCGCAGGCATCGTATTTTCAGAGGAGACAGCGGTGGAAGAGCGTGCCCGCAAGACTTATGGGTGCGCGGGCATCTATAGCGATCAGCACGTGCCGGCCTATCGGCGCCTGACGGATCACATCCGTGCGAATGGCGCGCTGCCGGCAATTCAGCTCGGGCACGCCGGCCGCAAGGCATCCTGCGGCCCCCCGTGGACGATGTTTCGGCCGCTGACCGAAGAGGATGCCGCAAACGGCCAGCCTCCATGGCAGGGCGTTTCGGCCAGCGCCATCGCGGCGAAGCCGGGGGCGCTGGTTCCCCATGCCATGGACGAGGACGATATACGGCAGGTCATCCGTGCCTGGGCCGATGCGGCGCGGCGGGCCGTCGACGCGGGTTTCGACATCTGCGAAATACACGGTGCGCACGGATATCTGATTCATCAGTTTCTGTCGCCGCTGTCCAACCAGCGCAGCGACGCCTGGGGGGGAGACCTGGCGGGGCGCATGCGGCTTGCCTTGGAAATTACGCAGGCGGTTCGGGCCGTCTGGCCAGCCGATCGGCCACTGTTCTTCCGGGTGTCCGCGGTCGACGGTCAGGGCGGTGTTTGGGACATGGACGACACGGTCGCGCTGTCGCGTGCGTTGAAAGATTGCGGCGTGGACGTGATCACGTGCTCATCGGGCGGCATTAACGGCCCGCTGAACATGGCGATCGTGCCGCGCGTACCCGGCTACCAGGTGCCGTACGCTGCGCGCGTGCGGCGCGAAGCCGGGGTGGAAAGCTGCGCAGTCGGCCTCATAACGGACGCCGAACATGCGGAACAGATCCTGCGCGACGGTGACGCGGACTTGATAGCCATGGCCCGGGAATTCCTGCTGAACCCGAGCTGGCCGGTGCACGCCGCGCAGGCTCTCGGTGTCGGCGAGGCGCTCGATTTCTTGCCGTCCGGCTATTCATGGTGGCTGAAACGGCGCGAAGAAATCCGCCGCCTCTCCTGACCATGGGCCTTTGCCGAGCAAGCCGCAAGGCACCGGCCGGGGCACTTAGGGCCATGCGCGCGGCAACGGATGCGCCCGCGTACGCGCCGGGGCGCTGACGGCGGCCGGCCTGCCGCGAGCGATCAGGGCGTTGCGGGCGGGTCGAACAAGTTCCGCTGGATTTGCGCCAAATGCGCCGTCAGGGCCTCGCGTGCCGATTCCGCGTCCCGATCTTCCAGCGCGGCAACGATGGCGTGGTGCTGGTGTTCATATTCGGCGCGGCGTTGCGCTGTGAGCGAGTTGCGTTTGAGCCTGCCCCAGTCTCCTTGTTGGCGAGCCCGATTGGTCAGGGCCAGCACTTGCAGGAAGAAATGGTTGTGCGTGGCCTGGGCCAGCGCCTGGTGGAACTCTCCGTCCCAACGCTCGAAGTCTTCGATGGTTTGAGCCTGGCCGCCTTTCGTCAGGCATGCGTGCATGCGGACGAAGTCGGCATGGGTGGCATGGCGAACGATAAGTGTCGGCATAAGCGGCTCGATCAGCAGGCGGGCCTCCATGAGTTCGGCCGGGCTGACCTGATCCGAAAGCTGGCCGCCGCCGTCGCAGTCCGTGCTTGTTTGATAGACGTGGGCGGGCCGGGCGGCGAAGGTGCCGCTGCCGACCGCCTGCGTAATCCAGCCCTCGTCGCGCATGGCCGCCAGGACGCGCCGCACCGAGCCCCTGGAGGTATTGAAGCGCCGGCACAGCTCTCGCTCTCCGGGAAGTTTCACCCCTGTAGATATCCGCCCGGAACGGATTTCGGCCAGCAGATAGGCGGCCAGGGCTTGTGCCCCGGCACTGCGCAGCCGCAGTGCGGGTACTTCGGATGTCATGGCTTGCCGGGCGCCGGGCTGGATCCGGCTATCAGTGCCGCCAGGCCGTTTGTGTACCAATTGGTCAAAATATCTGGTGGCGAGAGATGCATGAATTTCCCTTGGTTAAATACCACTTGTCTCGGGCATATTAGGGCCATATACTTTCCGTTAAATACCAATTTACCATAGTGGTACAAAAGTGGTTATAGCCACCTAACAGAGGGGATTGCGATGAAAGTATCTGCATTGAAGATGTTCGCGGCAAGCCTGGCCATGGCGGCCTGCGGCGCGGCCGGGGCGCAGTATCCGGAACGGCCCGTCACGATGATCGTGCCGTTCCCGCCGGGCGGCGTGACCGATACCGTGGCGCGGCCCATCGCCGATGCGCTCGGCAAAGAGCTGGGACAGACCGTAGTGGTCGAAAACAAGGCCGGCGCGGGCGGCGCCATAGGCACGGGCGAAGCCGCTCATGCCAAGCCGAACGGCTACACCATCATGCTGATGCTTTCGTCCATTTCCATACTGCCCGAGGCCGACAAGCTGCTCGGCCGCAAGGCGGCCTACAAGACGACGGACTTCAAGCCCATTGCGCGCATCACCGCGGATCCCACCGTCCTGGTGGTGTCGGCGAAATCCCCGTGGAAGACCGTCGACGAGTTCATTGCCGCCGCCCGCCAGAAGCCCGGCTCCCTGAACTACGGCAGCTCGGGCATCTACGGTTCCATGCACGTGCCCATGGCCATGCTCGAGAAGAACGCGGGCGTCAAAATGACGCATGTTCCGTATACGGGCGCGGGGCCGGCGGTTGCGGCCTTGCTGGGGGGGCAGGTCGATGCGATCGCCACCGGCCCGTCCAGCATTCTTCAGCACATCAAGTCCGGTGCGGTGCGCCCCCTGGCGCACTGGGGCGACAAGCCGCTGGACACGCTGCCCGGCGTACCCAGCCTGGCCAAGGCAGGCTATGACGTGAAGTTCGTCCAGTGGTCGGGCATCTTCGTACCCAAAGACGTGCCCGCCGAGGTGATCACGCGCCTGCGCGCCGCGGCCAAGAAAGTCGCCAATGATCCGGCCGTGCAGGCAAAGGTGCTGGCGGCCGGCAGCCCCATCGACTACATGGACGCCGACGAATTCCAGAAGTACTGGGATGCCGATGACGTGGTCTTGCGGCGCGCGGTGCAAGACATCGGAAAAGTCGAGTAGGCGCCGGCCGGGCAGGCATCCGGCGTCTGGCACGCCGGATGCCTGTGGTAGTTCTGGAAATGAGGGCGGGCCGATGCGCCCGCACGGTTTCGAGCTCTGTTGCCACTCCGATGCGTAAATCGGAAATGCCGGAAATACCGCCCCTTTTATTTTTATTTAGTGTAAGCAGGCCCTAAGCCCGTCCAGCCCCGGACGGGCTTGCTGTTTCCAGCAGCCCCGCCATGGCCTGCGTGAAGGCGGCGGCCATGTTTTCAATGCTTTCCTGCCGGTAGTTGGGGCGCGTATAGAAGAATTTCATGCGCAGGCAGCCTTCCATCAAATGTGCGTACACGTGCAAGTGATAGTCGGCCAGGTTCTCGGCGGCCACGGTGTCGGGCAGATCCATCAGCCGCTGGTTGGTAGGCAGAAAGAGTTGCCCGTCGTAGTTGTCTTCCCAGACGTCGCCGATGTATTGAAACAGGGTGCGCACCTGGTCGAACTGCGCCAGCACTTGTGCGCGTGGATCGTCGCTGTAGTAGCGCAGCGCGCTGTGGGCCAGCCCGTTGTCGGGAATGGCGCGGTACTGGCGGGACACCGACTGCAGGATCGCAGGCAGGGCGCCGGGCTCGGACGGATCGGACTCCAGCCGCAGCGTGATCGGCGTGTGGGTGATGAACCATCCTACTGTGCGCGACACGTCCGCGCCCGGGATGCAGGCCTCGCGGCCATGGGCGACTTTGTGGAACACCAGGCTGCGCTGGCCCGAACGCCCGTGCGCCACCACGGCCAGGGCCGCGACGATGCCGTGGATCAGGGCCGGCTGGAAGCCGCCTCCCAGGCGTTTGCGCAACGCACCCACCGTTGCTGCATCGAACACTTCGAAGCCATGCTGATCGATGTCGCGCTGCAGGGCGCCGTCGGCCCTGTCGTCTTCCGGAAAAGGCTGGGCGTCGGCCTGGGCCAGCCAGTAATCGAACTGTGCCTGCGCCTGCGGGCCGCGGGCATAGTCCATGACGCGCGCCACCCACTGGTGATAGGGCAGCGTGCGCGCCGGCAGCCTTGCCGTGCGACCGTCGCGCGCCGCCAGGTACGCGGTGCGCAGGTCTTCCAGGGTGATCTGCAGCGACAGGGCGTCCGTCACCAGCTCGTGCATGGTGAAGAAGAAGTGATGCATGCGGCCGGCCGGGTCTTCGAAGATGGCCGCGGTCATCACCGGCCCCGACTCGATGTCCAGCGTGTCATGCAGCTGCGCCACCACGGCTTCGATCGCGGCCAGCTGCGCCCGGGGCGAGTCGGCGGGCAGCACGTATTCGTGTATGGGCACATCGTAGACATCGGGCGGGTCGGCGTGCCACTGCCGGTAGCCGCCCTGGCCATCGGGCCCGAAACGCAGGCGCAGGGCGGGGTGATGGTCGACGACTGCGCGCAAAGCCTGGCGCAGATGCTGCGCCGACAGGCGCTCGCCGCTGCGGGCAATGAAGCCGACGTTGAATTTGTTGGGGTTGGGCCGCGCCCAGCCGAAGTAATAGCGCTGCATCGGGCTTAGCGGCACATCCTGCGCCGGTGGCGGCGCCTGCTCTGCGTCGGTGCCGCCGGCCGTTGCGGCGCGATGCGCCAGTTCCGCCAGTGTGGGGTACTGGTACACGTCCTGCGGCGTCAATCGGTAGCCCTTTTCCCGGGCGCGCACCGCCACGCCGGCGGCGCGGATGGAGTCGCCGCCGATGGTGAAGAAATCATCGTCCACGCCCAGCGGCTGGTCTGCGCCCAGCACCTCCTGCCAGATCGCCAGCAGTGCGCGCTCGACGTCGTTGCCCGGCGCCTGCCGCGTTGCCGCCTCGGCCGGCGCGGTTTCAGGCGGCGTCAGGCGATGCCTGTCCAGCTTGCCGTTGGGCAGCTGCGGCAGGTTGGGCACGCGGAAGTAGCGGGCCGGCACTAGGTAGTCGGCCAGCCGCTCGGCCAGGAAGGCGCGCAGCCCGGACGGCGTGATCGGCTCGGAAGCGCCCGGCAAGACCTCGTAGAACGCCGCCAGTTGCCGCCCGGCCGCGGTTTCGATGGCGGCCACGGCGCAGGCGCGCAGGCCGGGATGCGTCGCCAGCACGGTCTCGATCTCGCCCGGCTCGATGCGAAAGCCGCGCAGCTTGATCTGGAAGTCGCGGCGGCCCAGATAATCGAGCGCGCCGTCGGGGCGCTGCGCGACCAGGTCGCCTGAACGGAACAGTACCGTATGCTCGGCCTCGCCTTCGGGCGCATGCGGGTTGGGCAAGAATTTCTCGGCGCTCAGGTCGGGGCGATTCAAATAGCCCCGAGACAGGCCCGGGCCCGACACGCACAATTCGCCCGGCTCGCCGGCGGCCACCGGAGCCAGCGCCTCGTCCAGCACATAGGTGCGCATCCGGCCGATGGCCTTGCCTATGGGCACGATTTTGCCGTCGAGCGCATCGGGCTCGACGACCTGGCACGTGGCGTCGGCCGCCATTTCAGACGAGCCATAGAGGTTGAGCAACACCGCCCGCGGCGCCAGCACCGGCACCTGGCGGGCCAGCGCCGCCGGCAGCAATTCCCCCGACGAAGTCAGATAGCGCAGCGCCGGAAGTTGCGGGCCGCCGTGCCGCGACATGTCGATCAGCGCCGCCAGCAGGGACGGCACCAGCACCAGCCGGCTGATGTTTTCACGCGCCAGCAAGGCCAGCAGCGCCGCCGGGTCGCGCGCCACGGCATCGTTCACGATCACTCCCGGCACACCTTGGAGCAGGCCGCCGAAGGTTTCCCAGATGCAATCGACGAAGTTCAGCGCCGTCTTGGCGCAAGTGCGTTCGCCGGCCTCGAAGGGGAAGGCCTGCCACATCCAGTCGAAGCGGCTGAGCATGGCGCGATGCGTGCCGGGCACGCCCTTGGGCCGCCCCGTAGAGCCAGAGGTATATACGACGTAGGCCATGTCTTCCTGCCCGGCCGCCGGGCGCGGCGCCGGCGCGGGCTCGGGCAAGGGCTGGATCCGGCCAATGTCGATGAGTACCGGTGGGTTTTGACTTCCTTGTTGATGTCCTGCGCCTGCCAGTTCGCCCAGGCGCAGGCTGCGGTCGCTGGCGGCAATGCCTACAGCGCCGTCGTGCGAGGTGTTGTTGCCCGAGGCACCGTTGCCGGCCAGTGCCGTATGCAGCACGACCGGTGCCCCGCTGTCGTCCAGCATGTAGCGCAGCCGCTCCGCCGGGTATGAAGGATCCAGCGGCACCCAGGCCGCGCCGGCCTTGAGCACACCGAGCATCGCCGCCACGGCCTCGATGCTGCGCGACAGATTCAAGCCCACGCAGACGGGCCCGCTCGTGTGCGGCAGTGCCGCCGCCACGGCGTGCGAGACGCCGTTGGCCAGGGCGTCGAGCTGCCCGTAGCTGATGCTGCGGGCCTCGTCGGACAAAGCCACGGCATCGGGCGTGGCCTGCGCCGTCTGAGTGAACAAGCTATGGAACGTGGCGGAATCGGTCATGGCGGCTTCCTCGATCATGTATTCATCGGTGCATCGTTATCGGCCCGGGCTTCCCGCGTGGGAAGAGGGCGCCTCGATGCCGGCACCGGGCGCGGGCCTGCCCATCAGCACCGCGCTGGCGGCCAGCGACAGCAGCGCCAGCAGAATGGGTAGCCCATAGCCCAGTCCGCTGAGGGCGCCGCTGACGATCGACGCCAGCCCCCACATGGCGGCGTTGACCGAAATGCTGATCCCCAGTATCCAGCCCTGGCGTTCCTGGCCGACCGCGTTGGAAAACAGCGTGATGATTGCGCCGTAGGCCACGGACACGGCAATAGAGACGGGCAGCGTCAGTGCCCACTGCAGCGCCATGTGATAGGCGGCGGCCGAAACCGCCACCAGGGCCGCCGTGAACCACAGGCCGGCCACCGCCAGCACGCGCGACTCCAGGCGGCGCTGCAGCACCGGCAGGAATACGCCGTAGGCCAGGCAGAAGCCCACGCCCTGCAGCCCCATCAGCAGCGAGATCGTGCCGGCGTCCTGGCCGAAGCGGTTGATCAGCAGGCTGGGGAAAAACAGGAAATAGCTGCCCCAGCCGAGCTGCATCAGCCCGAACACCGCCACCAGGCGGCGGATGGCGCCATCCGCCCAGGCCGCCTTGAAGCCGCGCACGCCCATCCACCAGTCGATGCGCCCGTGCGCCACCCGCGCCGGCGGCGTCTCGCGAAAGCCGAAGACCAGCAACAGCAGGCCGATGCCCGCCAGCGCCGCCATCAGGAAAACCGGGGTGGTGAAATCATTCAGATCGACCCGTTCGTCATACGACATCATGCCGCCGATCAAGGGGCCGAGTATGAAGCCGACCGACGAGGCCAGCAGGCATATATTCAGAACCAGGGACTTGTCCTGCGGCGTGCTGCGATCCACCGCGGCCGCCTGGGCGACCGCCTGGCTGCCCGCCGTGGCGCCGCCCAGCAGCCGCCCCAGCAACAGCAGCAGCACCAGGTTCAGCCAGATTGCGACGCCGATCAGCACAAAGCCGGCGCCCACGCCCGCCATGCAGACCAGCAGAATACGCCGCCGCCCGACACGGTCGGACAATTCGCCCATGACCGGCGCCATGTACAGCATCATCAGCTCGTAGATGCCTACCGCCACGCCATACACGATGTAGCGTGTGGACGCATCCGCGCCCATCATCATGGCCGGCGCATCGCCCAGCAGCATCGTGGACATCACGGGGATGATCACGGTATAGCCGATGCTATCGATCAGAATGACCAGAATCAGGGGCAGCAGCCGCAGCCACGCCGTCAAAGAAAGCCCAGGCATTTCAGGCCGGGAACGCGAAGTGCCGAGCGCCGGCGTCGCCCGCCGGAGCACCGCGGCCGCCGAGCCGCAGAACACTGCCGTCGTTTCGAAAAAGACGGTTCTTGATACGTGCTGGCATGCTTGTCTCCGCCTTTCTTGTGTTGTTGTGCGTACCTGGCTGCCGGTGCGATGACTGGGGAAATTATAGTCATCGGGTATTCTGGCGGGGTTATCTTCTTCGGCAGCTGGCGACTGGCGACCCGAATCCGAGGCCTGGGGCGCCCGGGCCGGCGGTCAGAGGGCAAAGGCAAAGGCAAAGGGTGACCCGGATTCAGGGCCTGATGAGCAGGGGCCTATTGTCAGTGGTCAGGGGCAGACGGCAGCGGCGGGTGCCGTGCCCTGCATCTGCGCTGCATTCCCCCGATTCCCGTGGCAGCGCACATGACGCCTTCCGGCCACAGCCCGCCACCCTCAATTTGATCTCCAGAAAAGTTTCGTGCATAATCTCGTTTCTTCGCTAGACGCGCCGGTATCGGGGGTATAGCTCAGCTGGGAGAGCGCTTGCATGGCATGCAAGAGGTCAGCGGTTCGATCCCGCTTACCTCCACCAATCGCCAGTCTGCCGAAGAAGCCGCATTCGATGTGTCAAATATCCATGTGGCTTGTGTTTTTCGTCCTGTCCCCTTCGTCTAGAGGCCTAGGACATCACCCTTTCACGGTGAGTACAGGGGTTCGAATCCCCTAGGGGACGCCATGATACCCTCGTATCGTGGTTCTGCGGGCAAATGCATACACCGCTGCGGAGCGGTAGTTCAGTTGGTTAGAATACCGGCCTGTCACGCCGGGGGTCGCGGGTTCGAGTCCCGTCCGCTCCGCCAAAATTCCCTAGAAAAATCAGATGCTTGCCTGGAGACAGGGCAGCCAGCGTGTGCCCTGAATGGGTCGATTATAGCCCCTGACTGCACCGATTTTGCACCGCCATTTCCCTATGTAATTGCACGGAATTTGCACCGGGAAGGCCGGGCCGAAAATCGATACGATTAGTCGTAAGGGTTGCGCCCCCGCGCGCCCACGCAATTTCCCCCGCGCGGCCCGCGCAAGGGGTACCCCACCCCATTACGCATTCAGCGGCCAGCCTGGCAATATGTTTCCTGGCTGGCGCGTCAGCTTGCCAGCAAGACTGCACTGATTGCCCGAGCGTTACGCGGGCGCATGCTCCTTGATAATCCTCTGCACCGTGCCTGTGCCGCAGCCGACCGCTTGGGCTATCTTCAACATGCCCATGCTCTGGCCGCGCAGCTCGAGTACGCGGGCCACTGTCTTGCCGTCCACCTTGGGGCGCCCGCCTATGCGGCCCTGTTCCTTGGCACGTTTCAGACCGGCCTTAACCCGTTCCTGAATCATGCTGCGTTCGAACTCAGCGAATACGCCGCACATTTGGAACATGGCTTTACCTGACGGCGTGGTGGTGTTCAGGCCCTGCTGGTGTAGATAGAGGTCTACGCCTGCCGCCTGTATGTCGCCTAGAAATGAGACAAGGTGCTGTAGGGAGCGCCCAAGGCGGTCTACAGACCACGCTGCTATAACGTCGAACTCCCGGCGCACCGCTCCCTTGAGCAGCTTATCGAACTGTGGCCGCTGGTCGCGTCCCTTCGCGCCGCTGATGGCATGGTCTACGTACTCGCCGGTAACTTCCCAGCCGTGCCGCCCGGCGGCGGCGCGCAGTTCAGCTAGCTGGTTCTCCGTGGTCTGGCTGTCGGTTGATACGCGGGCGTATATGGCAACGCGCTTGGCTTTCATGGCTGCACCTCATGCTTGATTGTTGCCGCCAGTCTATCCGCAATTCATACAGAAAACAAATGTTATTTGTATATCACGGGTCGAGCCGCGCCTCCCTAGGCAGCAGGCCCGCAATTTCGGGAGGGTTTTCTGTATGGCCGCTGATTTGATGGCTAGCGCGTGCGGTTGCAGTTTCTCAACGTGCGCGGGATACTCGCAACAAAAAGCAATGGAGGTGGTATGACGGGCGTAATAGCTTTCTTGCTTGTGGCGGCGGTAGTCGGGTTTAGCTTGTACTCGGATAAGCGGGATAAACAAGAAAGGCGCGCACGCGCAAGCGTCGCATACAGCCAGTTCTGGCCCGCATGGGAGCGATGGAGAACTAGTAAGCATCGGATTGCAATTGACCCGATGACCGGCGTAGGTGTGCAGAACCCCGGTTTCTGGGCGTTTGCCAGGCACTACGCTAACGAGAACGCCGCCTTTGGTGCCTACTTCGAACTCTCCGAATTGATCCTTAGATCGGATGAGTACAAGCGGCAAAGCATCGCGGGCAAAGGTGAACCCGCTGCCGATGTGGAGCGAAGCGGCACTTCATGACGTACCGGAATGTGCAGGGGAATTGATACTTGCCGTGCTGTCACAGGTGGCCGACATGGAGCGCAAGCGGATAGCCGAGCGTACAGCAGCGGGCCGGGAAAAGGCCAAGGCTGACGGCAAGCACGCCCAAGCGGCACGGAAGGCGGCAGCCTGCGCGTATTGAACAGGCACACAGACCAAGCAGACGACGGCCCTTCGGGGCCGTTTGCCTTTATGCCTGTTGCTTAGCAGGCAGACCGGACGGATACTGTGACAAAAGTTAACTTGCTTACGGGCAAGAGGAGGGACAGCAATGGGTGTATTCGTGGTGGTGGTCATCCTGGCCGCTGCGGTCATCATATGGGTGAATCAACGAAGCCGTCCCCACGTCATCGCCGTTGATCTGCATGCCGCGTTTGAGGCCTTTGTCTATGCAGACAAGTCATATGATCTAGCGCAAAAGGCGGAGACTGCGGGCGATCTGAGCACAGCATTTGCGCATCTATGCAGCGCAATGCATCAGACTGTGGTGGCGGCGCACTTGGCAAAAACCGGTACACCGCCTCCAGACAGTTCAATTGATGAAGAAGCATCACTCATACAAACGATAGAAAGCGGCCGGCCATTCCTTCGCAGCCTAGGCATTAATGATGGCCTATGGACTGACTTAACGATGATGCAAATTTCGTTCGATGAGTCGCGTAAGGTTGATCGCCACCGGGCCATAGCCCTGCTGTATGCCTGTCGCACGGAGAACGCCCGAGTAGCAGAGCTGTACTTCGGCCCTCAGCGCACTTGGGGCAAGCTGCGGGCCTGATTCGCACCGAGCACAATTCTATGCAAGGCACGGAGTAAGCATGCACGAAGGATTCCGAGAAAGCCACAAGATAGAAACCTACAAGTCCATGATTACCCTATCTGTGGAGGTATTCAGGGCTTTAATCCTACTCAATGGCGCGGCGGCTGCGGGCATCGTGGCTGCAATGGACAAGCTATCGCGGCTACTGGCCCCACACACCTTGCGCCATTCGTTGACGGCGTTTTTGCTCGGCTTGATTTTTGCCATGCTAGCGACTTTGGGCGGGTGGTTCACACAGAACACGTTACACAACGAGAACATAGCCGCAATCGCTAGGGGCAAGCATTTACGGTGGGTGCAGGCAGTGGTGTTACTCTGCGTGGCCAGCATCGTTGCGTTTTCGGCGGGTGGCTTGATCGCCGTTTTCGGTATCCAGCAGTAGCCACTCGCCGCACCCCAACTACCACCATCTCCAGCGCGTGCGCCACCTTCCGGCATTCATCCGGGGGATTCTCCAGCGCCGCAGCACCCAAGCGATTCAAAGCAGCCAGATGCGTAGCGCGTTCGCGCGTGCCCTCGGCGCTGCCGCCTGATCGCACCCTTCCCTACTCTCTTTGCCTCTTTTGCCGCGCAGCGGGTCGCCGTTGCGTGGCGAGGAATGTACATGCAATTCGACTTGAGCAACTTGCCGGAGCTGTCCCGCGACGGCTCCGCATTCATTACCCGTACCTACGACAAGCAAGGCCGCTGTATCGCGGCGCATGCCACCAGTAGCGGGAAGTGGCGGTACATCCGCATGGCCCCTAGCAAGCTGAACGCCTTGCAGAAACTCGAATCCCTCTTTTCTCCCGTATAGGAATTGACCATGAACAACAACGTTGTAGCACTGAGTACCGGCGTGCCCCTCACCATGTCCACGCAGGAGATAGCCCGGCTGGTGGGAAAGAATCATTTCCATGTTCTACGGGACGCCCAGCGCACGCTGGAGGGGCTGGGACAAGATGCATCCAAATTTGGAGGCATCTATTCGGACGCCTACGGCAGGGAAAAACCCTGCCTAAACCTCCCCAAGCGGGAAACCCTGATTCTCGTGTCCGGGTACAGCGTCCAGATGCGGGCGGCCATCATCGACAGATGGCAGGAGCTGGAAGCGGCGAAGCCGCCGGAGCTGTCCCGCATGCAGCTAATCCAGATTGCCATGCAATCCGAACAGGAACGGCTGGCCCTGGCGGGCGAGGTCAAGGAGCTGACGCCGAAGGCGCAGGTATACGACCAGATAGCCAATGCTGAGGGGAAGTATTGACAATCGGCAATCGTTTCCGGTAGAGTCACGCCTTCGCAGGAAACTGCGGCGTTCGTGAATACAGAGCGAGCGGAAACGAATTGCTGTTTGAGCGTTCCGGGCATCCAAATAAGTCCTGGCGGGGCGCCGTGCCAATAGCACCCCCGGCGATGGGCCATAACACCCCAGCCGACCGGATACAGAAGGCACACCAATTAGGCTTTTCCCATCATGGGAGAGGCTTGCTTGGTGTGCCTTTTTTTTGCTTTCTGTCCGAGCAATCGGGCTTGCTCTTTAACAATCTGGAGGTTGTACCCCGGCGTGGTGGCACCGGGAGGCAAGCCGTATGCAAACCCGGCAAAGCAGCAGTCACTGGCATGTCAACGCCGACAGGTGCGAACTCGCACGTAAGGAGGAACCCGGCTGGCATGCATGCATCAGGGCGGCAGCCCTACCAATCCAACTTTTGATAAAGGAGCACTATGCAAAGAATCGACATCAACCCGGACGCAGCGCCCAAGGCTATGCAGGGACATATGAGGCGATGACTTCTACGCCCAAGGCCAAGCGCCCGGCGACAGCCAAGCGCAGCCATAAATCTGGAGGCAGCGCTGTCGCCGCTACGACTCCCGGCCCCGCCCCTGCCGGAGGCGCGCCGCAGGCCGAACGCTTGAAGGCCGCAGAAGCTGAACGAGCCGCCGCGCTGCGCGACAATGACCGCATGCAGGCGTTCATGGGCAGCCTTGTGCCGCTGAGCACGGAAGCCCTGTATGCCCTGAGCGTGGAATGTGTGGAGCAGGCCGAGCAGCTATGGGATACATGGAGCCATGATGAACGCTGCTGCCGCGTGCAAGAGTACTGGCTAATCTATGGGCAGGCGTTCAAACGCTGGCTGGCAGGCGAGTTTGGGCCGATTGACCTGTGGGGGGAGGTGCCGGGCAAGCGATTCGAGTTCGGCGACCTGCCAGCAGGCGGTACGAAGCTGGGCCAGGCACTACGGCGGGGGAAAGAGTACGCACTGCGGAGCATCCTTGCGTCAGGTGATGAGCTGCTAAACCTGCGGGCACGCCGGGAACAGGGAGGGGCCGCGCCGAGGATAACGCCGGATTGGTCGCAAGATGACGACGGCGACACAGGCGCGGATTGACCGGCGCGCCTGGGCAGGCAGCGCGGGCGTTTCGGGACTCATATAGAAGAAAAGGAACGGGGTGCCTGCCTGTGCGCATGCGCGCGTGCGGGTATCTGTCTATTTCTTTTTTCCGCACATTGCCCCGACCCAGCGCCCGGCGCACCGCCTGCCTTGCTTGATTTGTGCCCCATATAGGATAGATACCATATCCATTTCATATTGGCCCCATAAAGACAAGGCCAATCGATGGCTGTCGCCAATCAATCCACACCAGAGGACATATGGATAAACATCCTATCGAGGACAACACACGAGAACAAGACTATTTCTCGCTGCTCAAACTCGACACCAATGGCACGCCCGCAGCCGCCTACCGGCGCGCCGTTCAGGCTTGCACTGGCTTCCTGCCGACCTGGGCGGAACGCGCCAAACCTGGCCGCGCGCGCCGCAATAAAGTAGCAGGCCAGCCAAGCAGCAGGGACGCCCAGCAATGAGTAACCGTAACCGCAATGCCTGCGGCGACAACAGCCCGTACACGCTGGAGTACAGGCGATGGGTGGCCGAGTTGCACGCAGTCCGTGGGCTACCGATCAGACAGATAGCCCAGCAAGAGGACTTATCGCCGCATCTGGTGGCAGGTTGGCATGGGGCTTACAAAGATGGGCACTATGACCGGGCTGCGCCTGCCCCGCAGCTACCACCGAGGCCGGACTGCCGACCAGCGCCCGGGCGGTACGCCTCTGTATACCCTGTACCAGAAGCGGTAAAGCCCGCTGTCCGGCAGGACGCAGCCCCAGCAGTCACCAGCGACGGCCCCGCCAAGGCCGATACCCAGCAGCACCCGGTACCAAGCAGCAATGCGCTGGTGCCCACGGCCACCATCCAGACACCACAGGGAACCATCACCGTCCCGGCTGACCCTGGCCTGATACGCCAGATCATGGGTATCAAGTAGCCCGACCAACTTAACGGGGGTGGTGCCCATAAACCATATTCTTTTCTTGGGACTACCCCCTTTAAATCAATTCCACTTTCCAGGAGCACCTATTGCCGCCACCAGGCCGGATAAAGCACAGGTCGAACGCAGCATCTGCCCTTACAGATCGGGCATTAGAAATTCAGATGGCCGTAATCCAGCTGGAAAATACGGTTTTACCTGACCAGTACAAAGCCTTGCACTACATGCTGGGAAGCATGGCGCGGCAAGCTGTCGGGCTGGATACCAGGCGGTACGCCTACAGCCTCCCTTGTGGGGGCGGCAAGACCCAAGGGGCCATTGCCTTGATTGTCGCGGCCTGGGAGCTGGATCTAGGCTTGACGTTTGCTGTAGCCGCCTCACACGTAGAGGCTCTATGCGACTTCAAGCGTCAGCTAATGGGCCGTGGGATTCCTGAACAAGCCATAGGGCTATGGCATTCCCTTCGGGTAAACGCAGCCAAGGCGCAAGCAGGATCGGGCTATGCCTCTCTGCCTGCGACTCCAGATGATGACGCCAGGCCGATACTGCTACTCTCTCACGAAAAGCTAAGGCGGGGCAACATCCCCGAGTACCGGGGTCAACCGCGTAGCCTGACGATATGGGACGAGTCCTTGATTGCTACACGCGCGCACGCCATCCCCGTAGCGGACATACAGGCGGCAGCCGCACTCGCGCCGCAATACGCGCCTGCTCTGGTTCCGTATCTGGCTAAGGTGGCAGCTGTGGCCACGGTAGAGCTGGACGCGCTGCGGGCCGATCCAGAGCGGCACCCACAGGTGTTTGCTGACGTATTGTCACCGGGTGAGCTGGACGCGCTGCGGGCAGCCCTGGAAGGCGTCCACGGCTCAAACAGTTACATACGAGCCATACGCGATACCACGGAGGGCCTGCTATCCCTGCTTGATAGTCGGGTGTCCGTGGTAGAAACAGGCAGCGGCAAGGCCGGGGATGGCGTACTGCGGTGTGACGTGCTGGTATCCCCGGCGCTGCAGAACATTGCCATACTGGACGCAAGCCATGCAATTAGGTTATTAACTCGCGCCGACCCCAGCATCGTTGATCGCACAAGCCCAGAAATGCGCGCGTACCGCAGGTACGATAACGTCACCCTCCGGCTGATCAATATGCCGACCGGCAACCGGCGCATGGCGGCTTCGCCGGCCGCGTCACTTCCAGCTGCGCGAGAAATTGCACGCGCCATAGCTGCGGCCCCTGCTGACGACTGCGTACTCATTTTCACGTTCAAGCGGTCGCTATCCCACTTGCAGCGGAACCTGGAGAAGATCGGGGTTGACCTCTCGCGGCAGATCACAGTTGACGGCAAGCAGCGCCCCCGTATTCAGTTCCTGACCTGGGGCCAAGAGACTAGCAGGAACGATATGCGGCATTGCCGACTGGTCATCATGGCGGGCGTACTGCGGCGGGACGCGCTTGACCTAGCGGCTAGCTTGACCGCACAGCAGCAGGCAGCGCAGCCCCGGCGTAACGCCCGCACGGAAGTTGCCGAAGTGATCATAGCCGAGCAGGCCCACTGTGTACTTCAAGGTATCCACCGGGCCGCCTGCCGTATGTCGGATGCCGATGGACAGGCGGGGCGCACGGATACACTGATCCTGTCGGCGGACACGGGGGGCTTTCGCGCAGTCCTTGAAGAAGCCATGCCTGGGGCGCGCTGGGTGACTTCGGAGCCAATGGACAAGCAGGCGGGCGAGAGCAAGACCGACACCGCCGCGCATGCCATCCTGGGTTACTTGGCGGGTCTAGCTGAAAATATAACCAAGGTGTCTACGCGAACGCTAAAGCAGGCTATCGGGGCGGCGGGGGAATTAGGCACGGATTCATTTTCTACGGCTATCGACCGTGCGGTACAACGCGGAGTGTTGAAGGGCATCCGCTGGCACAGAGAAGGCCGCAGCCTTGCAAGAAATACTGGCTAGCAGCGCATGCATTTCCGATTGACGTACTCACGCGGCCCCTGGTAGGATGCGGCTGTTGTGTCACCAAACACGGCCGAGCCTGGCAGCTCGAAATCTCATCGGCGGACTTCCGCACCACGCGGATTTTTTTTTTTATGTCTGTAGCTTGTGCACGCTTTTCTATGGCGGGCTTGAGCGGGGACGCCTCCGGGCGTGCCGGTGTCCAATGAGGCCGGTCTGCCACCTCGTTCAATGCCCCGCCGCCCCCGCGCCTCTTGGCCAGGGGTTGACGCGGCTCCCACCCTGCACGATGGAGCAAACCGCATGAGCAGTATCCGCAGCATCAAACGCCGTACAAAAACGCTGATTGGTCAGAAAAAACGCCGGTGCTGGCGTACTCGGTATGTCAAGCCAGACCGGCCCGTTATCCCAGCAGCAGCAATACGGGCAGAGCGGATCTTCGCGGCACAGTACGACAGGAAGGCCGCGCGGGACGAACAGCGCCAGCGTAAGACCATGCGGCCTGCGTATAGCCGATCCTCCGAAAAGGGTAGGCTTGATGCTACGTGGGTTTATCGCAAAACGCCCGATAGATCCGTAAGGCGCAAAGCTCGACATACACAGACCGCCCCATCAGCCACGCCCGCAAGCATCTAGCAGCGCGCCGCAATACAGGCCCTAGCGTTCTAGCGGCCTCCCATCCCCCTTCCATTTCCATTCACGGCCCTGTAGCTCAGGGTCGCGGCTGCGATCGGCCTGCGTTTCTAGGATCGCACAGACAGCCGCATTCAATCCAAGGAACACCATGACAGATCAACATACCCCCGCTGCACGCAGCAACGATGCGCACCAGTCCGCCACCGCCGATGACGACATGGAGTGTTGGGACTACATCGACGGCACTACGTCCTTTTCCCGGCCATCCGTGAACGGGAAAAGCCTCTTTGCTTGCGTGCAGGAAAAGACCAACCTTGCCCATCAAAGCTCTGAGGTATACCAACTTGCCATCAGGCGCGTTATCGAGCGTGCAACGGCAGAGGCCGTAGGGGTTTCAACGATAGGCAAATACAAAACGGCGTCGGTCTGGCAGATTGATTCCGGTGAACTGCTAGTACGCCGCGTGCCTATGGAATCTGCGCCGAACATGCAGCCGGTTTCAGTGGACGTCACAGCACAAATGGTCATAGACGAGTACCGCGAAATCCTGCAACGCCGCCATAACAAACCGGCTGACGTGCATACGCCCGCAGGGCAATAACCATCAATAAGGAAACCACGTATGGCAGGTGATTACGGCCTTGATTCAGGCGGCAATGTTGTACTCCAGCAGCCGGAGAGCGTAGGCAGCGGCCCGGCTACTCGGATAGGCGGCGGCAGCGCACAGGGATTTACGGCCTTCGGCCAAGCATCGCAAGCGCCGCAGAGCAATTTCGCGGCTGCTGCTGATTCCAGCATACGCACGCTGGACGCCCTGAACAAGCTTACGGGCGGCATCATGCAGCAGGCTATCGAGCGTGCGCAGAAGCGGCAGTACTTCGAGGGCATGGCCCAAGTAGCACAGGGCAAGACGCTGCTGGATGTAGAGAAGGAACAGCCCTGGTACACCAAGATCTTCGGCCCTTCCGCCTCTGTCCAGGGGGCGCAAGCAATGACCCTCTCGGCGGCGCTGAACAAGGCAGAGTCCGACTTCTACACGGCTATGCCGGACTTGCTCCAGAAGTCGCCCGACGAGGCCCGCGAATGGCTGGTGGGCCAAATGTCGCAGGTGGGGAACACAGGCGACCCGAACATGGACGCCATGATTCAGGCGAAGCTGGCCGAGCAAATGCCTACCATGCTCTCGCAGCACCTCAAGCAGCACTTGAAGTACGTGCAGGAGCAGAACACAGTCTCCTTCGGGAACTCCATTGTGACTGCGGGCACGGCCTTGCAGAACAAGACCCAAGCGGGTGCGGGCTTCTTCACGCCAGAGGAAATGCAGCTGGAGACACAGCGAGCCGTGGACGCCTTCAAGCCTATACCCGGCATGACGCCGGATGCCTGGCAGAGCACCACGGTCAAGGCACTACGTAGCGGCATGATGCAAGGGAACTTCGCCATCTACGAGGCGTTCAAGCAGTCGCCTATGTACGCGCAGCTGTCGCAAGACAACAAGACGCACCTGGAAACGCAGGTGCTTCCGTATGCCCAGCAGTGGGTACAGCGCAACGACCCCAGCTACCTTGATCGCTGGATGGATCAATCGGCCCTACAAGTGGCCCTGCTGCACGGCGGCGGGCCGCAGACCGCCGAGGCGCTGACGGCATGGACGACGGCGCAGAATGAGAAATGGCGCGTGCAGTCCGGCAGCGATAAGCCTCTGTACGACAACGCAGCCATAGCCCGCCTGGAGGCCGCGCGGCAGCGTGGCATGCTGTATCTGGAGCACCAGAAGGCCATAGCACAGAAGGCCCGAGACAAGGCTACCGCGCAGGCGCAGGATGTAATCGGCCAGGAAACCGCCGTGCAGTGGTCGCTGAACAACGGGGCCATGCATCCCGGCCTGGACAACGTATCGCCCGACGTGGCGCAGCGCGCACTGGATAAGTCCTGGCAGGACGCGGTAGCGTCGAACGACCCGGTGAAGCTTACCAACCAGATCAATAAGCTATCGGTCGCCTCTGCGATGGGCAGCAAGATGGTGAATAAGTCGCTGTCCATGCAGATGACCACGGCAGCGAATAACTTCTTCACGCAGGGCACCGCGATCAATGACGACATGAAGCAGCAGCTTAATTACATGCGCATCATGACCGCCGCCCCCGGTGGTATCGCAGCCCTGGGGCAGTACGTCGGCGGCGAGAACGCAGCTAAGATGGTGGCCTTCATGCAATCCGGCGTGGACATGCGGAACCCCAGCGACGTAGACGCGATCCGCACGGCGATCATGCGAAACTTTCACGCGCCCGTGTCCAAGGAAGACCGCAAGGACGTAGCTAACTTCCTGTCCAGCAATGACACGGTATTTCAGAAGTACCTACCTATATTCGGCCAGGGGGCGCTGACGCCGTATTCGCTGAACGAC
Source organism: Candidimonas nitroreducens (assembly GCF_002209565.1). GTDB lineage: Bacteria > Pseudomonadota > Gammaproteobacteria > Burkholderiales > Burkholderiaceae_B > Candidimonas > Candidimonas nitroreducens. Next base: position 236,810 of record NZ_NJIH01000004.1, on the reverse strand, counting down.
AAAACCAAGGAGAGGCTTGGCTCGCTGCTGACCCCCGAAGTTGCCCGTATGCGCGCTTCCGGCGTAGGCGGCGATGCAGCTGTGCCGCTGGCGTTCTCCATCATGTTCCGCGACCCATCCAAGGTGGACTACGTGGATGGCACGCTGTCGGAACCCAATCCGTCATCGAACTGGAAAAGCATGTTCGACGCCGTGCGGGAGAAGATCGGCATTACCAACCAGGGCAGCGAGGACTACCAGAAGGCCGTTACCAACGTCATCAATAACGCGATGGCCAAGGCGGTAGCTGCATCCACACTTCCCACCACGCAGATTGCCCCGCCACCCAGGGGCAGCATACCCGAGGCTTGGGTGTTGGATGACGCTACGGGGAAGATGAGGCCATTCCAACCTGTAATAGATCCGTTTGACCCCAGCAATTATCAATCTGCTACCGCGCGGCAGATTGGCCCCGGCATATTGCAGGTAGAACGCATGCCCAAGAACGCCACAGCGGGTATGCAATCCGTGTGGGTAACGATTACAGCACAGCAGGTAGTGGACGAGTACGAATCATTGCTTAAAAAGCACGCCGACACCGCAGCGAAGCATCGCGCCCGGATGGACACCCTGGGCAATCGTCAGCAAGACATGGCGACCGGCTTCCTATTCAACTAACCCGGACACCTATCAACTCAAAGGACTAGATGGACTACAACGACTTCAAGAAGTTATCCCCGGATGCCGCGATCAGCGCCGCCGCGTCATTCTCCGGCTTCACCCCCGCTGAAATTCGGGGGATCTGGCACACGGAATCCGACAACGGCCAGAACAAGGGGCCGTCCTCTGCTGGCGCGCTGGGTGATTTCCAGATCTACCCCAAAACTCAGCAATCGCTGGAGGGGCGGCTAGGCATCCAGTTCGACCCCAACGACTTCCACGATTCCCTGTTCATGGCCGCACAGGTGCTCAAAGAGAACCTGGGCCACTTCGGCAACAAGCCCGATGCGCTGCGCGCCTATAACGGCGGCTGGGATAAAGCGAAGTGGGGCAACGCGGAAACGTCCGCATACGCGGGCAAGGTGCTAAGCGCAGCCGGTGAGAAGGTAGTCGATACCTTCCAGGCCACGGAGGGGCTACCGGCCTTTACCAAGGCCGCTGCGCGCTTCCAGGCGCTGGACGATAGTGGGGTAGACGCCCCGCTGTTTAAAGAGACTGGCAAGCCTACAGAAGCCTTCCAGGCGCAGTACGGCCCGGAGGATGACCCCGAGTCCGGCCTGTACGACGAAGATGCCCGCCGACTGGCGTTCGAGGGGCAGCACGCAGGCTTTGCTGAATCCGTACTGGACTCGATGGTACACAACACCATTACGGGGCAGCTTGCGGCCTGGGTGGACGAAGGCAAGCCGGATCCATCGTTCAATGCCATGAGTGACGACAACAAAGCCATCATCCAGAAGGCCGGGCTGTACGGCAACGATCAAATGATGGACTACGTTCTCGGGGCCGTGAACGCCAAGGACTTCACGCACCGCCTGGAAGTGGCGCAGGAACGCAGCGATCTATTCCGCCGCATGGGGAATACGCCCGGCTGGTCGCCAGAGCTGGGCCAGCTGGTAGGCGGCATGGTTGACCCGGTAGCTATCCTTGGCTCGGCTGGCGCAGGCGCAGCAGTGTCCCTTACCCGAGGCGCAGCAGCGGCTGGCCGAGCTGCCCGCTTCATGCGCGGTGCGGCAGCCGGTGCGGCGGAGAACGTCGCGATAGGGGAACTCGTAGACCACATGGAGAACCAGCGGTTCCGCATGTCCTCTCTACTGACCAATGCCACGTTCGGGGCAGCTATGGGCGGCATCGGTGGCTTGATGCATACACCCGATGGCAAGTTAGTCACTGACGACAAAGTAGACGTGCCCGAGGACTTCAAGCCCGTACTGGACAATGCCCGAGAGAACGTCGAAGCCGTGCAGAACAGCATAAGCAATCGGGAACGCGCGAAGGGTTTAGCAGGCGACGACCCGGACGGCCCGGTGGATGACCTGTCTATCAGCACCGACGCCGCCGACATGCCCAATGTTGACCTGGGCACCGGCCCATCCCCCGGCCCGCGCCGCGTGGAACGCGAAGATGGCAGCGTGTACTACGAGGGCCTGACGCAGGAGCAGTACACGCCCGCTGACGCCTGGAGTCCCACGCTGGGCTACAAGCCCGAGCCCACGCTGGGCGACCCCACGTACCGCGCCCTACATGATGCCGGGATCATTACCGAGCTGCGCAGCGCGAAGGACTTGCCCGAGGTATCCAGCTATCAGCGCCACTTTGGCGAAGCCATCCCCGATGACGCCCAGGCCGTGTATATCCCCCAAGAGGATCGCGTGTACGTGTTCAAGGATCGGCTGACCAAAGAGAACGCCGAGAACCCTATGGGCTTGGTCATGCATGAGGTAGGCGTTCACTACGGCCTTGAACGCACGGTAGGCACTGAGCGTTACCGGCAGATCCTGGGCGACCTTACCAAGTCCGAAGATGCGCGCGTGCGCGAAGCCATGAAGGCGATCCCCACGGACACCCCCGAGCACTTGCGGCTTGAGGAAGCCTTGGGCTATCTGGTGGAGAAGTACCCCACGCTGGGCGTGGTGCAGGACATTGTGGCCAAGCTGCGGAACTGGCTGCGCGAGAACGTGCCGATGTTCAAGAACCTGGCGGTATCCGCCAACGACGCAATTGCCTACGTGCGCGGGTCGCTGGAGCGAGCACGCCGCGAGGGCAAGCAATCCGCCGACTTGACCTTCCCCTACGTGTGGCACGGCTCGCCTACCAAGGGCATAGAGTCCCTGGACTTGTCCTATGCGGGCAGCGGCGAGGGAAAGAGTGCCTTTGGCTTCGGCCATTACGTCACGTCCGAGAAGGGCACGGCCCTGGACTATCGGAACAAGGAAACAGCCCGGCGCGGCAAGCCTGCTGAATCAGGTGGCTTGTACCGACTGCGGGTCAACGCTGACCCGGCGCATATGGTCGATTGGGACGCGCCCGCCGCTGGCCAGCGCGCCGCCGCCGCGTTCAAGGAGCACGGCATAGAGCTGGAGGGTAAGACCGGAGGCGAGGCGTACAACGAGCTGGCCGAAAAGCTGGGCAGCCAGAAAGCTGCGTCGGAAGCCTTGGCGGCTGCGGGTGTACCCGGCATCAAGTACGCCACAGGCCGTACACGCGGCGCTAATGTGAAGAACTCGAATTATGTTCTGTTCCGAGATTCCGACCTGTCTATGGAGGCGCGCTACTCCCGCACCGGGCAGCAGCCTACCCAGCGCAATGCGCCGGACTATCACGGCTTCACGCTGAACGCGCGTGAGCAAGCCGTAGCGGATCACTTGAGCACGGTCAACGATAAGATAGACCCGGCCATGCAGCAGCAGATAGACCGCTTGCAGGCGGTGCTGGCCAAGGCACCAGAATGGGTCAAAAGCAAGTGGGCCATGTCGCCCGGCGTGTCTATGTCCACTTCCTCCAGCGTGCACGCCAGGCAGGCGGGGGCGGTACTGTTCGAGAACTCTATCGGCAGCGCCGCACGCCCGCGCAATGGTACAGTTTCTATGGACTTCGAGCGGCTGCGATCAGCCTACAGCAGCCCATTCCTACTGCAAGCAGACCCGCACATTACCGGCCTCATGACCACCAAAGAAAAATTGGATCACATGGCAGGAGGAATCAAGGCCCGGCAGCGTATCTCTACGCTGGCGATCGAGGAACGCATGAAGCACCGCGCAGCTGTGCAGGCTGGAGTAGCGCACGTGTCTACCGCCCCCGCCGCTGTGCAGAAGCTAGCCAGCATCATGGATCAGCAAGTGTTCAAGATGGTAGAGGACGGAGTAGCAGCGGGCAGCGAGTACGCCGATGCAGTCAAGGGCGGCGGGGTTGTCGGCTTCATGCCTCAGATATGGAACTGGCGGAAGTTCGGCGAAGCACTGGAGAACGATAAGCCAACGTGGAACGCGCTGCGTAAGAACTTCAAGCAGCAGTACATGGAGAGGCAGGTAGATCCGGTACTAGCCGAAATGGTGAAGGATGGTGCAGACCCGGCTGCTATCGCGGCGGCGCGGGATCGCTTGGTACAGCAGGTAGATAGCCAAGTAGATAACCGGCTATTGAAGGCGCTGCAAAGCCCTGACGAACGGGTTACAGGTGAAGGCCTGGAGTACGAAACGCTAGCGGCCCAGCTGCTGGATGAACTATTCCACGGTGCAGAAGTCACGGACGACGTAATAGCACAGTTCCGCGACAAGTTGACCGCGCTTCGCAAGGACTACAGCCGGACTGAGTTCGACCTTCTGCGGGAAGTAGACGGCGTGCGCCTGCTGGACTACGTGGAGCATGACCTACCCGAGACCATTACGCATATGGCCCGCAGGTTCGCTGGGCAAACCGCTATGGCCAAGCATGGCTTCAAGTCCAAGGCGGATTTCGACTCGCTGCTAAAGCTGGTACAACAAGATGGGCCGCGCCGCCAGGACATAGAGCATATCAAGTTCGCAGGCCGCGCCTTTGGCTTCGCGCCGATGGTTGTCAAGGATTATCCGCTGCTGGAAGCCCTAGGCAATTTCACGTATTCGTCAATAATGGGCAAGCTGGGCATAGCGAACCTGGCCGACCTGTCCAACATGGTAACGGCGCTAGGCATAGGGCAATTACCGCAAGTGGTGGGGCTGGCCCTGAGTAAGGAAACGCCGATAGTTAAGCAGCTTGGGGAAATGTTCGGCACCGGCCTTACTGGTGCAGATCACCGCATCCAGAAGTACACGGCAGACCTGAAACCGAACGGGCGGGCAATGCATGGTTTCGGAGAGCGCATTCTGCGCATCTCGCAGCGGGTGGCCCACGCCACAGGCTATATCAGTGGCGCGCACGCGGTAACCCGTATGCTGCACAAAGCTTTCCTACCGCTGTTGACCGAGACATTTGTACGTGCGGCGCGCGGCCTTGATGGCGGCATGAGCACGGCCCGCCTAGCTGACGCCGGGCTGTCCAAGGAAGTACTGGCTCGCATCAAGACCCAGCTGGACAAGTACGAGCCAAGCCGTAAGGAAGGCGATGCGTTCCATTGGGATAAGTGGGATGACCAGTACGCGGCAGACAGGATGATTGACGCTATCCACCGGGCAACGTACCAAGTGCTGCAGCGCGCCCTTATTGGTGAGGCTCCTATGTGGCGCAGCGAGTCCGCTATCGGAGCTGTCCTGGGGCAGTTCCACGGCTACGGCATGACGGCAATGGGCAAGCAGGTTATCCGCAATGCGGCCTTGTTCGACGCCCGCACGGCGGCGGCTTTCTCGTTTGGTCTTGTGTGGGCGTCTCTGCTGTATTACTCCCGGCTTCAACTCAATACCGCCGGTATGTCGGCTACGGCGGCGCGTGAGTATATGGACAAGAACACCAAGGGCTTTGCACTGGCTCAAGGTGTACTGACGTACTTCAACATGTCCGGTATCTTGCCCGAGGGGGTGGGCGTGGCTGATGTGCTGTTCGGTGGTCATGCTTACCAGAACGCCCCCGAGGCAGCAGCCGCTATCAGCTTCTACGGCAACACGACGAAAGCGGCGCATGGCGTGGTCAACTTGTTGACAGGCTCCGACAATCCCAACAGGGACAAGCGCGCAATCCTACGTATCGTGCCGGGCGGTAACTCCATCATTGGCACGTACATGATGAACCATTGGAAAGAGCCGGACTAACGGGGCAAGCAAGGGCCGGGGCAATCCCAGCCCGCCTCCCTTATGCTGCCTTCGCCGTCGCGCCCGCGACTCATTATGTAGCGTCCGGCCATTGAATGCTCAGTTCACCGTGGTCTTGACTGATCCGAACACGCTGTACGTGACCATGGTAGCGGGAGCGACTGCCCAAAGGGACACCTTGCCCGCCGCAGGCTGCGCTGTGCGGGCGCTAGGCGGCGATGGCGAGCCGTGAGGCTCTACCGCCCTGGCCAGCTTTTCCACCAGGCTGCTAACGTCCAAGTGGGTGTACCTGTTCAACTGCGACAGAGTCTTATGGCCGCTGATCTTGGCCACTTCCAGTACGCCCAAGCCACGCTCAAACATCCGGCTTATGCCTTCATGCCGGGTATCGTGGAATCGCAGCTTGGGGTATCCAGCCCGCCGTGTTGCCCGGCAGAATGCCCGCGACAGGCTGTTAGGCTCAATGCCGAACACCGTACCCGTGGATTCCATCCGGGGCCGCAGCAGCTCTACGGCGCGGGGCGTCAGCGGGACAAGGCGCGGCATGCCGTTCTTGGTCTTGGGTAGGAAGGCCGTCCGGTTCTCCAGCGAAACGTGATCCGGGGTTAAGCTGGTTATCTCCGTGCGGCGCATGCACGTTTCTATGGCGAACTCGATAACATCCCCTAGTAGCTTGCTGCCTGTAGCCTTCCGGATCGCCTGCAAGGCCTCAGGCCGTATCCGCTGATCCCTGCCCGGAGGCAGCCGGGGGCGCTTTGTCCGGGGTATCGCATGATCCATCTGTAAGCCCCATTCATCGCAGGCCGTCCGGTAAGCATGGTGCAGGATGACCAGCTCATGCAGCACAGTCTGCGCTGCCGCGCCCTGGGCCAGCCTATCGGCCTTGTAGCGGGCTAGCCGGGTGGACTGTAGGGTATGTACCGAGTACGCGCCCAACGTTGCCTGTAGGCGCTTTATGCGGGCCTTGTCGGATTGCCCATTGTCGGCCTTGCCGGGTGATACCTCGGCCTGATACCTTTGCAGCATTTCCCGGATGGTTCGTGGGGGCGGCTCGGAAATGCGTTCCTCGTAGGTACCTTCCCGTATCGCTGTCTCTGTGTCCCTCCCCCATTCCTCGGCTTCGGCCCTGTCCCGGAAGGACTTCGCTGTATGCGGGAATCCCTTTAGCCGCACCTGACATTTGAACCGTTCCCCGTGCTTGCTGATTGTCGCCATATGGCCTCCGTGTCTGTGTCGATGTTTGGCCGCGCCTGCGGCATCTGCTTATGATGCTGCCGCCAGCTTTTCTACCAGGCCGCTAACGTCCAGATGCGCGTACCTATTCAGCATGGCCAGGGACTTATGCCCGGTGATCCTTGCTACCTCAATTACGTTCAGCCCCTTCTCGAATAGCCGGCTGGTAGCCTCATGCCGTAGATCATGAAAGTGCAGATCGAATAGCCCTGCACGATCTACAGCCCGTTTGAAGGCTTGGCTGGCACACCTTGGGGTAAGGCTAAAGACTGGCCCGCTATCCCGCTGTAGCGGCTGTAGGACAGCCACAGCGGCAGTAGACAGCGGTACCGTCCGAGCATCCCCGTTTTTAGTGTGAGGAAGGAGCACAGAGCACCGTAACAGGTTGATGTGCTCCCACCGCATGCCGAGGATTTCCCCGCGCCGCATGGCCGTTTCCACGGCAAGCAGCACAATGGCCGCCAGCTCACGCGACCCGGTACAAGCCAGGAGTCCCCGTACCTCATGGGGGCGCACCCGGCGATTGCGGCCAGGTGGCAGCTTGGGCCTACCTGTGCACGGTATCCCCTGGGGCAGCACCAGGCCCCATTCATTCACGCCAACCACGTAGGCCCGATGCAATAGGTTCAGTTCATGCGTTACCGTCTGTGGAGCGCGTACAGCCAGCCTGCTACGCTTGTAGTGGCTCAGGTGCGCCGCTGTTAGCTCTGTGACGCCGAAGCCACCCAGCACACGCTTGATGGTTTCAGCCCGTTGCTTGTCGTCCGACGCGGACGCCTTGCGGCTGGATTCCTCTAACAGGTAGCGGCCCAGCAGGGCGGTTATGGTCATGTCCTGCGTTGCCTTGTCCGGAACGGCGAAGCGCCCCCGGTTAATGTCCGCCTCTACCGTCTGTCCCCACGCTATCGCGTCCGCTCTGCTGTTAAAGTTCCGGCCCTGCGTGGGGTATCCCTTCCTGCGTATTTGGCAGCGCCATTGACCGCCGGGGATGCGTGTGATTGATGCCATGTTGTCGGCTCCGTGCTGCTGGCGACGGAACAGGCAGTGCACCGAATTTGCACCGAAACGGGCAATTCCAAGGTTCAGTTGGTTGAAGGAGCGCAGCCTGCAAGGCTGTGCGACGACCGGAATACCGGCCTGTCACGCCGGGGGTCGCGGGTTCGAGTCCCGTCCGCTCCGCCAAAAAATTCAATAAAAAAGCACTTACAACACGTAAGTGTTTTTTTTCGCCCTGATTTATATTCCAGACTCGGGGTTTATATTCCAAAACGTGGCTTTTCAGCCGTTTTTTACCGCTGTAAAGCCCACATCCTCAGCAGAAACACGCCCACAGGAATACCCCGTAATCTGGCCGGTATTCTTAGACCTTCTTTTGCATAGATAAATTACCAAGTCACCAATCAAGTTCCTTAGCGCTTTTGTCTAAAGGGTAATCCTCCCGGAAAAGTGGTGAAGCCAGAAGTAGAATTTTCTCATTGAGGAGTTCTACGGCATGAAGAAGTCGAGGTTCCTGGATAGCCAGATCATGGATGCGATCAAGCGGGTAGAAGTCGGCTTGGCGGTTCCGTAGGTGTGCCGGGAGTTGGGAGTCAGTACGGCGCGTTCTACAAGTGGCGCTCGAAGTACGGCGGCATGGACGTATCGAGATGGCTCAACGAGCAGTGCAGAAGCGTGGGATACAGGGCTTATGAACGTATTCTATGAGCACGCTTTCAAAAGGTCGATCACCAGAACAGGGGCAACAACCTGGCATTCCAGAAGAAATAGGAGAAAAGAAGCATCTTTTGTTTCGCGATGCGCAACACGCTACAATCGATACATGATCAAAAGCTTCTGGCACAAGGGCCTTCGCCGACTATTTGAAACAGGCAACGCTTCAGGTGTTCAAGCAAGCCATGCCACACGCCTGCGCCTACAACTATCCGCCCTTAATACCGCCCAAGTTATTGAAGATATGAACCTCCCAGGGTTCAGGCTGCATCCTCTCAAGGGCGCAATGAAGAGTGGCTGGTCAATCACCATCAACGGAAACTGGCGTATCAGCTTTGAGTTTGAAAACGGAAACGCTTTTGTGCTGGATTACGAGGACTATCATTGATGAACATGCATAACCCACCCCATCCGGGAGAGTTTATATCCGGCATCTACCTTGAGCCCAACAATATCAGTGGGCGCGAGCTTGCCAAGGCGCTCGGCGTAGCGGCTTCTACATTGAGCCGAGTTCTCAGCGGTACATCTCGTGTCACGCCTGAAATGGCGTTGCGCCTGTCCAAGGCGCTTGGACGCAGCCCGGAAAGCTGGTTGGCCATGCAGGATGCTCACGACCTATGGATCGCCCGACAGTATGTCGATTTGCAAAGTGTCGACGAACTACAATTTACTGTCGCCTAGCATGGGGTCTGCAATGAGGTCGTATTCAAGCGACAGAATGGCCAATCGTTCGTGTTGGACTCAGCCGGCTACCTGCCTCCAAATACTACTTACTGTTGATCCAATCCTGGGTATCTCTAACGAACCAGGGTAGATCCAGCTTTTCCCCTTCGCCAGTCTGTATGGTCAAGCGCTGGCCCGAAGGGCTCGGGGTGCGATTCGCGCCTTGCGTCGTGGGAGATGGCGGGGTTCGGTCGTTCAGATCGGCTTGCGGGGGCGGATTATTTGCACAGGCAGAAATTGACGCGCACGCGAGCGCGACAAGGACTGGCTGTAGGGCTGAGCGACGGGTCTTCATGATGTCTGGTTCCCGTTGATGGCACAGGCCGGGGTGCCGGGCAATCTAGGCCTCCACTACTTACCTTACTCGCAATTGGGGGCCTGCGTCAGCGTCTTGCCCCCTTCGGTGCCGGCCCACACAGCTATCGGGCCCGGCCGTTGCCGCTGCGAAGTTGTCAGCGTCGGTTGAAAGTTGACCCACAGGAAGGTGCTGACGAATTGGATGTACAGACGAATTCGGATGTGTGGACGAATTCGGAGGTGCCGACAAAATCTTGGATCGCTTCTGGTTCCGGGAGTCGTTCGTTCGTACGAGGATCGTATCCCTGCCGTCCAGTTTTGCTTCAAGCTCGACAGAGGGCTGCGGCCCGCTTTGCTTAGGCTGGAGCTCATGACTCGACCGGTCGATGACGGCCAGCCGATAGATTGAACATGTGGGATTTGCGGGGACGGAATCGAATTAAGTAGCATACAGTCATAGCCGCAGGCGGGCGCTGCTTGCACGGGAGCGGGCCGCGGCGAGGGTGGAAGCCCATGATCGACCGGCCGGTATGGCCTTGGGAGGAGCAATGGTTGATGCGCTGGAACGCGGACATACTCGGGTGCAGGGTTTCCGCGACCCTGAAATGGATCACCAGCTCATGCGTCAACTGGGTTCGGTGCGATACGGCGGCGCATCGATCGGCGAATGCCTGGCGGCGGCGGCGCGAATCCGCGATGCCGATCCGGTTTCGTGGATCGAGGAATTCGCCGAGGCGGGCCGGCGCCAGTCCGAGGATGCCGCGCTACGGGCTCGCAACGGGCATGCGGTCAGTGCTCGGGATCAATACCTGGTGGCCTGCAATAGCTACCGTGCGGCGGAATACTATTGCCCGGTGGACGATCCCCGTCACCGGGAATACGGCCTGGCCAGCCGCCAGGCTTTTATGTCGGCGATGCAGTGGGACGAGGCCTCGTGCGTGGAGCTCTGGTTCTCGCATCAGGGATTGCGTCTGCCCGCATACCACATCCGCGGCGCGCGCGGCCCCGCCAATCGCATATTGATGATCGTCAGCGGATTCGACGGGACGCTCGAGGAATCTTATATCGCCTACGGTCGGCCGGCGCTTGAGCGCGGCTACGATCTGCTGCTGTTCACCGGGCCGGGCCAGATGGATGCCTGGCGCTTCGACGCGGCCAGCCATTTCGCGCCGGACTTCGAAGTGGTGGGACGCCAGGCGACGGACTACGCCCTGGCCCAGTCTGGTATGGATCCGCGCCGCGTGGCCTTGATGGGTATCAGTTTCGGCGGGTATTTCGCGTCCCGCATCGCGGCGCACGAACCGAGGATCGGGGCGCTGATCGCCAATTCGCCGATTGTCGACCTGCACGCCTACATGAGTTCTTTCGTCGGATTCGATCCGGCCTCGCTGCCCGAGTCGGACGATTTCGGGGTGGCCGACCTCGAGCACATTCCCGAGGCGGAGATGAACGCCCAGACGCGCGTGATGGCGCGCAATCTCATGCTGCGCTTCGGCCGGCCGACCTTCGGCCAGACCTATCGCCGTATTCTGGATTTCAAGCTGAGCGCGGACGGATTGGCCGCGATCCGCTGTCCGTCGCTGGCACTGGTGGGCGAGGGAGAGGGGGCCGAGCCCTTGCGGCAGTGGCGGGTCTTCCAGGATGCGGTCGGCGGGCTCTGCACGCCCCGGCTGTTCACCGCCCTCGAGGGGGCCGATGCCCATTGCCAGGCAGGTAATCTGTCTTATTCGGCAGCGGTGGCTATGGACTGGCTCGACGAGACTGTAGGGGCTCCCTGACCGGGCCGCTGCGCTGCACACGTTGGAGATCCCTAGGCAGGATCCCCGGGCTTGGCAGGGTACCAGGGTGGAGGGTGAAAAAAAACGCGCAGGCGAGTACTGCCTTGATAGGTTTTTGCTGGGCTTTAGCGCGTTTTTGGTTCAGATGTTTACACCCGCCGCGCCTTTAAAGGCGCGGCATCAAGTGTGCCGTGAAAATTCGGTAAACATTTGCACCGAATTTGCTCTCTAGTGGGCAGCCGTGGCAAGGCCGGCGTCTTCGATAATGGCGCTGAACTTCGCCACGTCTTTCTTGAGCCAGCTCATGGTTTCCTGGCTGCTCATGAATATAGGTTCGATATCGAGCTTTTGCAGCTTCTGGCGCACGACCGGGTCTTGCATCGTCTGGCGCAGTGCGGCCTCGAGTTTGGCTACGACGGCAGCGGGCGTGCCCTTGGGTGCTTCGATATTCTCGAAAGCGTCGTTTCCGTCCATTTCCGGATAACCCTGCGTGCCGGTGGTGGGAACGTCGGGGATGGACGGCATCGGCGCTTTCCGCTGGATCGCGAGGATGTGCAAGGACTTCCCATTGAGGGTCTTGAGCAGCGAGGTGTAGGGCAGCATGCAGGCCTGCACGTCATGTCTTTGGACGGCGATAAGGGCGGGGGCGACCCCGTTGTAGGGGACGTGGGTGACCAGGAAATCTTTACCCGTTTTTTTCTTGACGAGGCGCTTGAACATTTCCAGCTGGAGATGATTCAGGCCGTTCACCCCGGTGCTGCAAAAGCTTACGGTGCCAGGGTTGGCCTGTACGTATTCGACCAGCTCCTGCAGGGTTTTGGCCTTCATTGTCGTGCTGACTACTATCGCCGAGGGATTGGACGCGACCGATGCGATCGGGGTGAAGTCTTTCAGGCCCAGGTCAAAGTCCGGAAGGAGCAAGTGCATGAAGCCGTAGGCCGATCCCGAGCTCAGGAGCAAAGTGTATCCGTCGGCGGGCGCACCCGCGACGAAGCGTACGCCTACGGCGGTTCCCGCCCCGGGCCGGTTGAGAACGAGCACCTGCTTGCCCAGGATGCTCCCGAGCTTGTCGGCGACGATGCGCGCGGTCATGTCGAGATTGCCGCCCGCGGCGAACGGCACGACGATGGATACCGGCTTGCGGGGGAAATCGGTGCTTGCGAATGCGGTACCGCCGAGCGCGGCGCAGCAGGCGGCAAGTAGCCCCGCGGAGAGCCAGCGGCGGACAGTCTTTTTGTGGATCATGGTGTCTCCATGTTGTTCGTATATGAATGATGGCGGTCGTTGTTCAACGGGCAGGGCGCGGGCCGCCGATGGTCACGCGGGTGAGATATCGATATTGCCCGGTGTAGTCCGGGATGGCCCGATGCATGGTGCAGCGGTTGTCCCAGATCAGAACCTGGTCGTCGTGCCAGCGTGCCCGGCACGTGAAGTCGAAGCGCGAAGAGTGATCGAGCAGATACTGCAGAATGGGCGCGCTTTCTTCGTTGGTGAGGCCCTCTATCCGCTGTGAGTAGGTCTTGTTCACATAGAGGAACTTGCGGCCGCTGACGGCGTGCGTGCAGACCAGCGGATGGGAGACTTCCCGATCGCCTTCTTCGATGCTCAGGTTGGTGCGCGTCGTCGCCTCGTTGTACTTGCGCCCTTGTGCCGCGTAGGCGGATCCGAAGATGCGCGTCGCGCTGTGGATGACGTTGAGCGGCTCCAGCAGCGCCTTGTAGGCGGGAGACAGCGCTTCGTAGGCGGCGTACATGCTTAGAAACCCCGTGTCGCCGCCATAAGAAGGCACCTCGACCGCACGCATCACGACGGCAGCCGGCGGCGCTTCGAAATACGTGCTGTCGGCATGCCAGTTTTCCCCCACGATACGGCCCGTGTCAGTGGCCAGCCGGCGGATGATCTGTACTTCGGGATGCCCGTCCACGTTATGCAGCTGCGGTACGCGTATCACTTCTCCGAAGCCCTTGCTGAACTCCAGATGCTGCTCGTGAGTGATCTTCTGCTTCGGAAACCAGATGACCTGGTGGTCGGCAAAGGCCTGGCTGATTTCCGTCCAGACATCCGCAGAGAGGGGGCTGCGCAGGTCTACACCGGTGATTTCGGCGCCCAGGACGCCCGTGGCCGGGCAGACCGAAATGTGCCGATAACTGCGGGGCTGGACGAGAGTGGGGTGTGCATCCATTGAAGAGATGCTTTGCATCGCTAGAGACTCCCTATCGCTGTTTCACTTCCGAGCATCGATTCGGCGGCTCGGGCGAGTACGCCAGCACTCGCCTATGTCACATGAAGAGGCAAACTCGATGCGCGAGGACTGTGCATCACCGGCGTGACGACAGTATAGGGCGCGATGCAATCGTCATTTAAGATTCAGAGAATCTGATATAGCGATTCTATGACGATGAAATGACCTGTGCGGCAGGCGCATTTCATTTCGATATGGCGAAGGTCTTGAACAGGGTTGTACGCAGCCAGCGGACGCCGGGGTCGTCGTGCACGATCTTGCTCCAGTAGAGGTGCGAGTCGAACACCGGCGCCCGGAATGGAAGATCGAGCCGGATCAGATTCTTGAAGCCGGACAGCGATTGCGCCAGGTCGTTTGGAATCGAGGCCAGCATATCGGTATTGGAGATAATTTCCGCCAGGCCCATTACGTGCGGCGTCGTGAGAACGATGCGGCGCTCGATGCCGCGCTGCTTTATATAGCGTTCCAGCAAACCTTGCGTCCTGCTTGGCGCTTCGATTACCACGTGACGCGCCTCGCAATACTTCTTCAGATTGAAGCCGTCGATGATACGCGTGTTGGCGGAGCTGCAGATGCAGGAAAACGTGTGCTGCGCGATCTTCCTGCGGACGAATTCCCTGGCCAGCAAGTCCGGAAAGTATCCCAGGGCGAAATCCACCCTGCCTTCCGATAGCGCGCGCTGCATCTCCAGTGGCGGCATGGAAACCGAGCGGAAGCGAACATTAGGCGCGATCGACGATACCGCGTTCAGCAAGCGCGACATGTAGAGGGTTTCGCCGACATCGGTTAGCGCAATCAGGAATTCGCGGGCTTCGGTGGACGGGTCGAAGACGCTTCTTCTCAGGATCTTGTGCTCTATGCAGTTGACGGCGTCCCGCATCGGTGCCGCGAGTTCCATGGCCCGGCTCGTGGGCAGCATCCCGGCAGCCGTGGTCAGAAACAAGGCATCGCCCAGTTCCTTGCGCAGTTTCGCCAGCGCGGTGCTCAGCCCCGATTGGCTCATGTGCAGGGATCGTGCGGCGAGGCCGACGCTGCGGTGATCCAGCACCGCCAGGAAAATCCGCATTGATTGGAGGCTCAGATTGCTGTCCATGCCTGACCTCGCAGCGGCCTTATTCGTCTTCGGTGACGCTGCTTTGCGGGCCGCCGGGCTGGTATTTCCGCAGCGACAGCCCAAGCAGCAGCAGCAAGCCGATCCAGATGAGGACGGGGGCGTTGCCCCAGCGCACATAGGGGGTGAGGCCGGTCGTGCCTTGCACTTCCACGTCCAGCACGCCCTTGCGCAGGGGCGGCAAGGCCGCGCCGACCGAGCCGTCGGGGGCAATGGCGGCGGTGGTGCCGGTATTGGTGGCGGCGAGCATCGGGCGGGCGGTTTCCAGCGCGCGCATGCGGGCGATTTGCAGGTGCTGGCGCAACGCCCAGGAATGGCCGAACCACGCCAGGTTGCTGATGTTGATCAGGATGTTGGCGCCGGGGCCGTGCAGTTCGCTGTCGCGCACCGACCGGATGATTTCTTCGCCGAACAGGTCTTCGTAGCAGATGTCGGGGGCGATGTTCTGGCCGTGGATGACGAACAGGGGCTGGCGCGGCGCGCCGCGGTTGAAATCGCCCAGCGGGATCTGCAGCATGTCGATGAACCAGTGGAAGCCGGCCGGTACGAATTCGCCGAAGGGCACCAGGTGGTGCTTGTCGTAGTGCATGCGCAGTGCGCCCGCGCCCAGGGTGGATAGCGGTGTGTAGCGATCGATGACAATGGCGCTGTTGGTGTAGCGGTCGCGGCCATCGAGGTTTTTATGCAGCGGGATGCCCATGAGTATGTCGGCGCCGCGCGTGCGCGCGATGTCCAGCCACTGCTCCCAGACCTGCGGAGCGATGCGATCCTGGAATACCGGCATGACGGTTTCGGGCAGTACGATCAGGTCGGGGCCGCCGTCGCCGGGCTGGGGCGGCAGGGCGGCGAGCCGCATGTAGGTCTCGATGCCCTGGTGCATGAGCTGCGGGTCGAATTTCTCGGACTGCGGCACGGCGCCTTGCACCAGGCGGACGATCATGGGCTGGCCGTGCTGCTTGAACCAGACGACATGGCTCAGCAGGATACCGGCCAGGCCGATGATGATGGCGGCCGCCAGGGCGACGGCGGCCGAGGCGTCGTTGGCGCCGTTGCGCGAGCGCGCCATGAGCGCGATGGCGCCCGAGGCGAAGGCCGCCAGCCAGGCCACGCCGTAGACCCCGACCACGGGGGCCCAGCTGGCCAGCACGCCTTCGACGTGCGCATAGCCGATATTCAGCCACGGAAAGCCGGTGAAGAGCGTGCCGCGCAGCCATTCGGCGCCGGCCCAGGTCGAGGCCCAGACGGCGGCGATCAGCAACTGCCAGCGGAAGTCGGCGCGGCCGTGCAGGTGGCGCCCGGACAGCCAGCGCGACGCGGCGGCTGCCAGCGCCGTATACAGGGACAGGCCCGCGGCCAGCAGCAGCACGCCGGCGGCGGACAGCGGCGCGGCCAGGCCGCCGTAGCTGTGCATGCTGATGTACAGCCAGTACAGCCCGACCGAGAAGTCGGCCAGGCCGAAGCAGAAGCCGGCCGCCGCGGCGCGCCGCGGTGTACTGCTGCCGAAGACCATGGCCGCCAGTATGGCGAGCGCGAAGATCTGCACGAAGGGCAGGCACCACGAGGGCAATGGGCCGGGGGCGAACGACAGGGCGTGCACGGCGCCCAGCAATAGCAAGCCCAGGATACGCGGCAGGCGGGGTTTCAAGAGTTACTCGGTCTGGTGGTCGGGGCTGGGGTCGACGCTGCCGCGCTGCACGTGCAGCCACAGCGCGCGCTTGGCGTCGGCGCCGACCACCGTGATGTCCAGCCCCTGGAAGGAAATGCTTTCGCCGCGCCGCGGTATGTGGCCCAGTTCGGCGGCCAGCCAGCCGCCGATGGTGTCGTAGTCGTCGTCGGGCAGTTCGGTGCCGAAGGCGCGGTTGAAGTCTTCGATTTCGGTGATGGCCATGACGCGCCAGCTGTTGCTGCCGGTCTGGAAGATGGTTTTTTCGGCGTCTTCGTCGAATTCGTCTTCGATGTCGCCGACGATTTGTTCGAGCACGTCTTCCATGGTGACCAGGCCGGATGTGCCGCCGTATTCGTCGATGACGATGGCCAGGTGGTTGCGGCTGCTGCGGAAGTCGTGCAGCAGCACGTTCAGCCGCTTGGTTTCGGGGATGAAGACCGCCGGGCGCACCAGCGAGCGCAGGTCTATGGACGGGTTGGTCAGCGACAGCAGCAGGTCTTTGGCAAGCAGGATGCCAATGATGTTGTCGCGCTCGGTTTCGTAGATGGGGAAGCGCGAGTGGCCGGTCTCGATGATTTCGGGCAGCAGCTCGGACAGCGGCTTGCCGATGTCGAGCATGTCCATCTTGGAGCGCGGCACCATGATGTCGGCCACGGTCTGGTTGGCCACCTCGAGCGCGCCCGAGATCATGGCGTAGGATTCTCCGTCGAGCACCTGCCGGTCGTGCGCGGCTTCCAGTACGGCCTTGATGTCTTCGCGGTCTTCGGGTTCGGGGCGCAGGAAGGCGGCGAGCCTGGCCAGCAGCGATCTGGATGGCGTTTTGGCCGGTCGGGGTTCAGGGTCGGAGGGTTTGGAGTCGAGCATTGTCCACGGGACGGGTCATCGGGCCTTTCAGCATAACCGAAATTGGGCTTGCGGTTGTGGGCGCGGGAGTGTGGCGGGCGGGAATTCAGGCACGGTAGGGGTCGGGAATGCCCATTTTCCCGAGCACGCGCGTTTCCAGCGTTTCCATGGCGTCGGCCTCGGCCGGGTCGATGTGGTCGTAGCCCAGCGCGTGCAGCACGCCGTGCAGCACCAGGTGGGCGGCGTGCGATAGCAGCGGCTTGTGCTGCTCGCGGGCCTCGCGGCGCAGCACCGGCACGCACAGCACGATGTCGCCGGCCAGGGTGCC
Source organism: Candidimonas nitroreducens (assembly GCF_002209565.1). Lineage (GTDB taxonomy): Bacteria > Pseudomonadota > Gammaproteobacteria > Burkholderiales > Burkholderiaceae_B > Candidimonas > Candidimonas nitroreducens. Next base: position 219,177 of record NZ_NJIH01000004.1, on the reverse strand, counting down.
GTCGGGTGCCAGGCCGTATTCGAAGGTCAGCACGTTGGTGGCGTAGTCGCGCTGGCGGAACTCGCGGTTCAGGCGCCGGCCCTCGCGCGCGTCGACCAGGCGCAGGGTCAGCGCGGCGCGCAGCAGGGCGGGATCCAGTTCGGGCTCCAGCTCGCGCAGCGCGCGTTCGATCCAGCGGCGCAGCCGCCAGCGCGGCAGCTCGGCGGCGCCGGTGCCGAACTGCACCGACAGGCTCAGCTCAACCGACATGGTCGCCCGCGCGTTCGTAGGCGTCGACGATGCGCGCCACCAGGGGATGGCGCACCACGTCGCGGCTGGTGAAGCGGGTGGTGGCGATGCCCTGCACCGAGGCCAGCACGTCGACGGCATGCACCAGGCCGCTGGCCTGCGCGCGCGGCAGATCCACCTGCGAGGGGTCGCCGTTGATGACCGCCTTGCTGCCGAAGCCGATGCGCGTAAGGAACATCTTCATCTGCTCGGGCGTGGTGTTCTGCGCCTCGTCCAGGATGACGAAGGAATGGTTCAGGGTGCGCCCGCGCATATAGGCCAGAGGGGCGATTTCTATGGTTTGTTTTTCGAACAGGCGCTGCACGCGCTCGATGCCCATCAGGTCGTACAGCGCGTCGTAGAGCGGCCGCAGGTACGGGTCGACCTTCTGCACCAGGTCGCCGGGCAGGAAACCCAGCCGCTCGCCGGCTTCCACCGCGGGGCGGGTAAGCACCAGCCGCTGCACGTTTTCGCGCTCCAGGGCGTCGATGGCGCAGGCTACAGCCAGCCAGGTCTTGCCGGTGCCGGCCGGGCCGACGCCGAAGGTGATGTCGTGGCGCAGGATGTTGTCCAGGTACTCGCGCTGGCGCGGAGTGCGCGGGCGCAGGTCGCTGCGGCGGGTGCGCAGCACGATGGCGCCGTTGGCATCTATGGGGTCGGGCAGGCTGCCGTTGCCGGCATGGGCCTGCGGGTCGCCGGCGCCAAGCTCGACCATGCCGAGCTGGATGTCGTCGATCGACAGCATCTTGTGCACGGCGCGCTGGTGGAACCATTCCAGGGCGTGGCGCGCGGCCTGGGCCTGCTCGCCTTCTATCGAGAAGCGGTTGCCGCGGCGGTTGAGCTTGACGTTCCAGCCGTCGGCGATCTGGCGCAGGTTTTCGTCCAGCGGGCCGCACAGATTGGCCAGGTGCGTGTTGTCGCCATCGAGCGTGGCGATGATGGGGGGCTGTCGGCGCGGCGGTCGATTCATAGACTGCCCTCCGGCGCCGATTGGCGCACGGCGATTTCGCCCTTGAGCGTATTGGTCAGGGCGCGCAGCACGCGCACGTCGGCCATGCTGCCGATGAGCCGCGGCTGGCCGGGGAAGTTGATGATGCGGTTGTTTTCGGTGCGGCCCATGAGCTCGCCGGGGTCGCGCCGCGAATGGCCTTCGACCAGCACGCGCTGCACGCTGCCGACCATTGCGGCGCCGATGGCCGAGGCCTGTTCGTTGATCAGGGCCTGCAGGCGGTGCAGGCGCGCCAGCTTTTCTTCTTTGCTGGTGTCGTCTTCGAGATCGGCCGCGGGCGTGCCGGGGCGGCGCGAATAGACGAACGAGAACGACTGGTCGAAGCCCACGTCTTCGATGAGCCGCAGGGTCTGGGCGAAGTCTGCCTCGGTTTCGCCGGGAAAGCCGACGATGAAATCGGACGACAGGCTCAGCCCGGGGCGCGCGGCGCGCAGGCGGCGCACGATGGATTTGAATTCCAGGGTGGTGTAGCCGCGCTTCATGGCCGCCAGCACGCGGTCGCTGCCGGCCTGCACCGGCAGGTGCAGGAAGGGCACCAGCTTGGGCAGCTTGCCGTGCGCCTCGATCAGGCGCGAGGTCATTTCCTTGGGGTGCGAGGTGGTGTAGCGGATGCGCTCGATGCCGGGGATCTCGTGCACGTATTCCAGCAGCATGGCGAAGTCGGCGATTTCGTCGGTGTCGCCCATGGCGCCGCGGTAGGCGTTGACGTTCTGCCCCAGCAGCGTGACTTCGCGCACGCCCTGGTCGGCCAGGTCGGCGATCTCGACCAGCACGTCGTCGAAGGGGCGCGAGATCTCGGCGCCGCGGGTGTAGGGAACGACGCAGAAGCTGCAATACTTGCTGCAGCCTTCCATGATGGAGACGAAGGCCGTGGGGCCGTCGACGCGGGCCGGCGGCAGGGCGTCGAATTTTTCGATTTCCGGAAAGCTGATGTCGACTTGCGATACGCCCGATTCTTTGCGGCGCGCGATCAGTTCGGGCAGGCGATGCAGCGTCTGCGGCCCGAACACCACGTCCACATAGGGGGCGCGGCGCACGATCTCGGCGCCTTCCTGGCTGGCCACGCAGCCGCCCACGCCGATGACCAGGCCCGGCTTGCTGTCCTTCAGGTGGCGTACCCGGCCCAGGTCGGAAAAGACCTTTTCCTGGGCCTTCTCGCGTATGGAACAGGTGTTGAAGAGGATCACGTCCGCCTCTTCGGGGTTCTGCGTGAGCTCCAGCCCCTGCGCCTCGCGCAGCACGTCGGCCATTTTCTCGGAGTCGTACTCGTTCATCTGGCAGCCGAAGGTGCGGATGAACAGCTTGCGGGTGGAGGCATGTGCCGCGGGCTGTGCGCCGGCCGATGCCAGGGCCGCCAGGGCGCTTTCGATGCCGGCCGCGGCCGGTTGCGCGGCCGCGGGCGCTGCGCCCGGCCGCTTGACGGAGATTTCTTGCATGGTCTCAGCCGTGACGGGTGTATATCCCGCGGGCTCGTTGATTATTGATGGAAAAGGCTATTTTACCTTGCCCGCCGCGGCGGGCCCGCCTCTTGCTCCCGACACCTCTTGCTCGCGGCGCCCGGCTGCGCCGCGGCGCAGCTTCTGCCGCGTGCTGCCTCGGTATAGAGGCATGTGGAGCCGTGTTGCGGCCTGCCTGAGGCAGGAAGCCGGCGAGCGGGGCGGGCGCAGCGGAAGCCGCCGGCCGCCTGGATGGAATCAGCCCAGCTCGGCGCGCGGGTCGTCTTTCTTGACCTGCTTGACCAGGTCTTCGCGCTTGACGCCCATCCACATCGCCAGGGCGGCGGCCACGAACACGGACGAATAAATACCGAACCAGATGCCGATGGTCAGGGCCAGCGAGAAGTAGTGCAGGGTGGGGCCACCGAAGAAGAACATCGACAGCACCATCATCTGCGTCGAGCCGTGGGTGATGATGGTGCGCGAGATCGTCTGGGTGATGGCGCCGTCGATGATTTCACGCACCGGCGCCTTGCGCTGCTTGCGGAAGTTTTCGCGGATCCGATCCATGATGACCACGGATTCGTTCACCGAATAGCCCAGCACCGCCAGCACCCCGGCCAGCACCGAAAGCGAGAATTCCCACTGGAAGAAGGCGAAGAAGCCGAGGATGATCACCACGTCGTGCAGGTTGGCGATCACCCCCGAAACCGCGAATTTCCATTCGAATCGCAGGCTCAGGTAGATGATGATGCCCACCACCACGCATAGCAAGGCCATCAGGCCGTTGTGCGCCAGTTCCTGGCCCACCTGCGGCCCGACGTATTCCACGCTGCGCAGCTCTACCTCGGGGGTCTGGGCCTTGAGCACCTTCAGCACGGCCTCGCTTTGCGCCGACGAGGTCTGGCCGTGGGCCAGCGGCAGGCGGATCATGACGTCGCGCGAGGTGCCGAAGTTCTGTACCTGGAAGTCTTTGTAGCCCAGCGTATCGACCGCGTCGCGGATCTTGTCCACTTGGGCGGTCTGGGCGTAGTGCACCTCCATCACGGTGCCGCCGGTGAACTCGATCGACAGGTGGAAGCCCCGGGTGACGATGAAGAACACCGCGGCGATGAACGTCAGCAGGCTGATGATGTTGAGCACCAGCGCGTTGCGCATGAACGGGATGGTGCGGTGGATGCGAAAGAATTCCATGTCGTCTCTTGCCGTGTTCTTGCCGTGTCCTGCCTGGGCAGGCGCGATTCCGATGCGCGGGCGGCGCACAACGCCGCGCCCGCGCGCTTGGTCTTAGTTCTTGCCGGTATTGGGTTTCCAGACCTGTCCGATGGAAATGCTGCGCAGCTTGCGGCGGCGCCCATACCAGAGGTTGGCCAGCGCCCGCACCCCCACCACCGACGAGAACATCGAGGTCAGGATGCCTATGCAGTGCACCACGGCGAAGCCGCGGATCGGGCCGGTGCCGAAGGCCAGCAGCGACAAGCCGACGATGAGCGTGGTCAGGTTCGAGTCGAAGATGGTGTCCCAGGCGCGTTCGAAGCCCAGCTGGATGGCGCGCTGCGGCGTGTCGCCGTTGCGCAGTTCTTCGCGGATGCGCTCGTTGATGAGCACGTTCGAGTCGATGGCCATGCCCAGCGTGAGCGCGATGGCGGCGATGCCGGGCAGCGTCAGGGTTGCCTGCAGCATCGACAGCACCGCCAGCAGCAGCAGCACGTTGAAGGCCAGGCCCAGGGTCGAGAACACGCCGAACAGCTTGTAATACAGGATGATGAAGATGGCGATGCCCAGGAAGCCGTACAGGGTCGAGTCGAAGCCCTTCCTGATGTTGTCGGCGCCCAGGCTGGGGCCGATGGTGCGTTCTTCGATGATGTGCATGGGCGCGGCCAGGGCCCCGGCGCGCAGCAGCAGGGCGGTGTCGGCGGCTTCTTGCGGCCCCATGCTGCCGGTGATCTGCACCTGGCCGCCGGGGATCTCGCTGCGGATGACCGGCGCGGTGACCACTTCGCCCTTGCCGTTCTCGAACAGGATGATGGCCATGCGCTTGCCGATGTTGTCGCGCGTGACGTCGCGGAAGATGCGCGCGCCCTTGGCGTCCAGGGTCAGGTTGACCGAGGGCTGCTGGGTCTGCGGGTCGCGGCCGGGCTGTGCGTCTTGCAGGTTTTCGCCGGTCAGGATGACCTGGCGGCGCACCAGCAGGGGGTGGCCGTCATGGTCGGTATAGCGTTCCAGGCCGAAGGGCACGGTGCCGGCCGCCAGGGCAGCCATGGCGCTGGGCGAGTCGTCGACCATGCGGATCTGCAGTGTGGCGGTGCGGCCGAGGATTTCCTTGGCCTTGGCGACGTCCTGCACGCCCGGCAGTTCGACCACGATACGGTCGGCGCCCTGCTGCTGGATCACCGGCTCGGACACGCCCAGCTCGTTGATGCGGTTGTGCAGCGTGGTGATGTTCTGCTTCAGTGCGTTGTTCTGGATCTTGACCGCGGCGTCTTGGGTAAGCTTGCCTATCAGCGGGTATTTGCCGCCGCTGGCCTCGCCGTTGGTGAAGGCGATTTCGGGCATGCGCCGGCGCAGGTCGGACAGTGCCGTGTCGCGATCCTGGTCGCTGTCGAACTTGGCAATCAGGCTTAGTTCGGAACGGTCGACGCTGGCGCCCTTGATGCCGGCTTCACGCAGGTTGGTGCGCAGGTCGCTGGCCAGCGAATCGAGCCGGCCGGTCAGGGCGCCGTGCATGTCGACCTGCAGCAGGAAGTGCACGCCGCCGCGCAGATCCAGGCCCAGGTACATGGGGTGCGCGCCCAAGGCGGAAAGCCAGTTGGGGGAGGCCGACACCAGGTTCAGGGCCACCGTGTAGCTGGGGTCGCTGGGATCGGGATCCAGGGCCTTTTCGATGACATCCTTGGCCTTGAGCTGCAGGTCAGTGGTGGCGAAGCGCACCCGTACCGAGGCGGCCGGGCCGTTCTGCTCGAAGTAGGCGCCGGTGGTGGGAATCTGGTCGTGCTGCAGGATTTCCTGGACGCGCCCGAGCACCTGGTTGTCGACCTTGACCGTGGATTTCGCGCCGGCGATCTGTACCGCGGGCGACTCGCCGAAGAAGTTGGGCAGTGTGTACAGTATGCCTATGAGTACGGCGGCCAGGACGGTCAGGTACTTCCAGAGGGGGTAGCGGTTCATGGTCGATCGAGGCTGAGGCGTCGGAGACGAGCCCCGGCAGCTAGTGCCGGGGAAGAGATCGGTGCCGGTTTGCCTGGTTCGTGGGCCGGGCAAACATGGCGCCAGGTGCTTAGAGCGCCTTGATGGTGCCCTTGGGCAGTACCGAGGTGACGGCGGTGCGTTGCAGCACGGTTTCCACCGGCTTGTCGGCGATACTGGATATTTCGAGCGTGATGTAGCTGTCGCTGACCTTGGTGATCTTGCCCAGCAGGCCGCCGCTGGTGATGACTTCGTCGCCCTTGGCCAGTGCCGCCACCATGTTGCGCTGTTCTTTCTGGCGCTTCATTTGCGGGCGTATCATCAGGAAGTAGAGAATCACGAACATCAGGATGATGGGCAGCATGCCCATCAGCGCGTTTTCTCCGCCGGCCGCCGCGCCGGCCTGGGCGGCGATGGTGTTCAGTGTGTCTAGAGCGAGCATTCGGTACTCCCGATCCTTTTAATAAACTCACTATTGTAGCGACATCTGGCTCATTCGATGCCGCGGGCTCGATCGTGCTCGAAGCCGGCGCGCCATTGGGCGAAGGTGCCGGCCTCGATGGCCTGGCGCATTTCCTGCATCAGGTTCAGGTAGAAGTGCAGGTTGTGCAGGGTATTGAGGCGCGCGCCGGTGATCTCGTTGGCGCGCTGCAGATGGTGCAGGTAGGCGCGCGAGAAGTGCCCGCAGGTGTGGCAGCCGCAGCTCGCGTCCAGCGGCCGCGTGTCGCTGCGGTAGCGCGCGTTGCGGATCTTGATGTCGCCGTAGCGGGTGAACAGCCAGCCGTTGCGCGCGTTGCGGGTGGGCATCACGCAGTCGAACATGTCCACGCCGCGGCTCACGCCCTCGACCAGGTCTTCGGGCGTGCCCACGCCCATCAGGTAGCGCGGCGCCGCCACCGGCAGCCGCGGCGCCACGTGGGCCAGCACCCGCAGCATCTCTTCCTTGGGCTCGCCCACCGACAGGCCGCCTATGGCGTAGCCGTGGAAGCCGATGTCGACCAGGCCCTGCAGCGATTCGTCGCGCAGTGCCTCGAACATGCCGCCCTGGACGATGCCGAACAGCGCGTTCGGGTTGCCCAGTTCGTCGAAGGCGGTGCGCGAGCGCCGCGCCCAGCGCAGCGACATGCGCATCGAGCGCGCGGCTTCCTCGGCGGTGGCCGGGCGCCCGTCTATGGCGTAGGGGGTGCACTCGTCGAACACCATGGCGATATCGGAATTCAGTGCGCGCTGGATGCGCATCGATTCCTCGGGCGTCAGGAACAGCCGGGCGCCGTCTATGGGCGAGGCGAATTTCACGCCTTCTTCGGTGATCTTGCGCAGGCCGTTCAGGCTGAAGACCTGGAAGCCACCGGAGTCGGTCAGTATGGGTTTCTGCCACTGCATGAAGCCGTGCAGGCCGCCGTGCGCCTGCATGACCTCGGTGCCGGGCCGCAGCCACAGGTGGAAGGTGTTGCCCAGCACGATCTGGGCGCCGATCTGCTCCAGCTCGTGCGGCAGCATGGCCTTGACGCTGCCATAGGTGCCCACCGGCATGAAGATGGGCGTCTCGACGATGCCGTGATTCAGGGTGATGCGGCCGCGGCGGGCCGCGCCGTCGGTGGCCAGCAGCTCGAATTGCAGTCCGCTCATGGCCGGGGATCCTCGGGGCGAACCGCCGCGCCGCGGGCTGGGCCGGAGGTTTCCCGGGGGGATTCTATGAACATGGCGTCGCCGTAGCTGAAGAAGCGGTAGCGTTCCGCGACCGCGTGGGCGTAGGCGCGGCGGATGGGCTCCATGCCGGCCAGCGCCGAGACCAGCATCAGCAGGGTGGACTGGGGCAGGTGGAAATTGGTGATTAGGGCATCGATGGCCCGGTATTTGTAACCGGGGGTGATGAACAGCCGCGTGTCGCCTTCCACAGGCCCCGGGGCGTCCGGATCCTGCGCGGCGGCCGATTCCAGGGCGCGCACGCTGGTGGTGCCGACGGCCACGATCCGGCCGCCGGCCTTGCGGGTGGCGCGCATCAGATCCAGGGTTTCGGGGGGAACCACATAGCGTTCGGAGTGCATCACGTGTGCGCTCAGATCCTGCACGCGCACCGGCTGGAAGGTGCCGGCGCCGACGTGCAGAGTGACGAAGGCGCGCTGCACGCCCTGCGCCGCCAGGCGCTCGAGCATGGGCTGGTCGAAATGCAGCCCGGCCGTGGGGGCGGCCACGGCGCCCGGCTCGCGGGCGTAGACGGTCTGGTAGCGTTCCTCGTCTTCCCGCCCAGCGGCGTGGGTGATGTAGGGCGGCAGCGGCGTGCTGCCGTGGCGCTCCAGCAAGTCCAGCACGCGCTCGGGAAATTCCAGCTCGAACAGCTCGCCCTGGCGTCCCAGAACCCGCGCCGAAAAAGCATCTTCCAGCCGCAGCGCGCTGCCGGCCTTGGGGGATTTGCTGGCGCGCACATGAGCCAGCGCCAGGGTGGGGGCGGTAATGCGCTCGACCAGCACCTCGACCCGGCCGCCGCTGTCCTTGCTGCCGCGCAGCCTGGCCTTGATGACGCGGGTGTCGTTGAAGACCAGCAGGTCGCCGGCGCGCAGCAGCCCGGGCAGGTCGGTGAAGCGCAGGTCGTGCAGGCGCGAGCCGGCGTCCAGGTGCAGCAGGCGGCTGCCGCTGCGTTCGGCCGCGGGCGCCTGGGCAATGAGTTCGGAAGGCAGCTCGTAGTCGAACTGCGAAAGTTCTAGTTTGGGGTTCACGGGGGAAATCAGGAAGGCGGGGCGCAAGATGCCCCGCGCAATTGGCGACAGGACGGTATTTTAGTCGCAAGTGGTGCACCGGCCGGCCAGAGCGCTACTCGGGACGAGTGGCGTGACCTGGCAAATCCCGTCCAAGGGTACCGCCAGCCATACTACCGCCAGCCATACCTGGGGCTGCCCCTTGCTGCGCAAGGATAGTGTGAGCCAGAGGCCGGGCCGGAATTCGACATCCAGGCGGTCTTCTGGCGCGCGAACGGCGGGATGGCCGCCCGGGCGGGACGGCTGGTGCTCGCGCCGGCCTTGCCGGCCTGCGGCCGCCTTGCCTGCTGTTACGATTTCCTCCTGTTTCCCGCGGGGATGGATCCGGCGGGGCGCTCGAGCGGTGTGTGCCGGGCCCGCATGCAGGCAGGAGCCCGTCATGCCTGCAAGGTCGCCGCAATATTTGTTCCCCGGGTTTAATGACTTATGATGGAGCGCGGCGCGGCTGGGCCGCGCGCGTGCGCCGGATCGGCGGCGCTTTTTGCTTATGCCTGCAGCTTCCGGCGCCCGGGGTTGCGGCAGCGGATCTCCATCATGGTTATGCGGTTGACGGGAAAAAAGATGAACTGGATAAGCCCGCCGGCGTGGCGTCGCGTGCCGGCTTTTGTCATGCTGGCTGCGAGGGACGCGGCCTTGGAAGGGGGCGCCGCCTGGTCGGCCGCGGCCTTGCTTGGACGGATAAGCACCTGTGTTGCGGCCTTGTGGCCGGCGCCTCTGCGCCGCGCGGCCGCGGGCCTGGCGCTGGCATGGACGGCGGTCGCCGGTGCGCAGCAGCTGCCGCCGGAACTCGCCCAGGCCTGGCAGGCCACGCGCGTGCCGCTGGGCTCGCTGTCGCTGGTGGTGCGGCAGATCGACGGCCCGCAGCTGGTCGCGGTCAACGACGCCGTGCCGCGCAACCCGGCCTCGGTAATGAAAATGGCCACCACCTGGAGCGCGCTTTCGGGCCTCGGGCCCGACTATTCCTGGCGCACCACCTTCCTGGCCGGGCGCGGCGACCGGCCCGACGCCCAGGGCACTTTGCGCGGCCCCTTGTACCTGAAGGCGGGCGGCGACCCCATGCTGCGCATCGAAGACCTCTGGACGCTGCTGAACGATTTGCGCCTGCGCGGCGTGAAGAATATTTCCGAGCTGGTGGTGGATCGCTCCATCTTCGGCCGAGTCGCCACCGATCCGGGTGCTTTCGACGATGCGCCAGACCGCCCCTACAACGCCAGCCCCGACGCGCTGATGGTGGGGCTGGGCGCGGTGCGGCTGGTGTTCCAGCCCGACGCGCGGGCGCACAAGTGGATACCCATCGTCGATCCGCCCCTGCCCGAGATTCGCGTCCAGGGCTCGGTAAAGTGGGAAGCCGGGGCCTGCCGGGGATCGCCCGAGATCGCCACTGACGTCGGCGGCAGCGGCGGCGCCTCCGTTTTGCACATCAGCGGGGCGGCGCCCGGGTCTTGCGGCGAATTCAGCGTCTACCGCCTGGCCATGCCGCAGCCGGACTATTTCGCCGCCGTGTTCCGCCTGCTCTGGAAAGAGCTGGGCGGCACCCTGGGCCGCGGCGTGCGTGCAGGCGCGGTGCCTGCGGATGCCGTGCCGATCGTCTGGCACGACTCGGCCTCCCTGGCCGACACCATCCGGCTCATCAACAAGAACAGCAACAATGTCATGGCCCGCACCGTGCTGCTGACGCTCGGGGCGGTCAAGAATGGCCCGGGGGCCACGGTGGATAGCGGCGACCGGGCCGCGCTGGCGGTGCTGGCCGGGCAGGGCGTGGACACCGCCGGCTGGGTGATCGACAACGGCGCCGGGCTGGCACGCCAGGCGCGCCTGACGGCCCGCGGCCTGGGGCAGATGCTGGACGTGGCCTGGCACACGCCGCTGATGTCCGAGTTCATGTCCTCGCTCGCCATCGCCGGCGTCGACGGCACGGTCAAGCGCCGCCTGCGCGGCGGCGACGTGAAGGGCATGGCGCACCTGAAGACCGGCACGCTGCGCGACTCCCGCGCCCTGGCCGGCTATGTGCTGGGCGCCAGCGGCAAGCGCTATATCGTGGTCAGTGTCGTCAACGACCCGAAGGCCGGCGCGGTGCGGGCCTTCGACGACGCACTGATCCGCTGGGTCGCAGACAAATAGATGATAATGGCTTCCCTATTTCGCGTGCATGCTGCCCGGATAAAGACTTTCCCGTCTCGCAGCCTGCATGCCGCTCGGATTCGCCAGGCACCGCACAGTCCGCAGGGGCTGTGCGGTGCCTGGGCTCATCAATCCTGGAACCGACATGCCCATACATGAAATCCGCCACCCTTTGATACGCCACAAGCTCGGGCTGATGCGCCGCGCCGATCTCAGCACCAAGAATTTCCGCGAAATGGCACAAGAGGTCGCCGCGCTGCTGACCTACGAGGCCTCCAAAGACCTGCCGCTGGAGCCGCATACCATCGAAGGCTGGTGCGGCGAGGTGGCCGTCGAAAAACTGGCCGGCAAGAAGGTGACGGTAGTGCCGATACTGCGCGCCGGCATAGGCATGCTGGACGGCGTACTCAGCCTGATACCCGGCGCCAAGGTCAGCGTGGTGGGCATCGCCCGCAACGAAGAGACGCTGCAGGCGCACACCTACCTGGAACGGCTGGTGGGCGCGCTGGATCAGCGCCTGGCGCTGATCGTCGATCCGATGCTGGCCACAGGCGGCTCGATGGTCGCCACCATAGACATGTTGAAAAAGGCGGGCTGCCGCAATGTCCGCGCCCTGGTTCTGGTCGCCGCGCCGCAGGGCATCGACGCCGTGCTGGGCAAGCATCCCGACGTGCATATCTATACGGCCTCGATAGACAGCCATCTGAACGAGAACGGCTATATCATCCCCGGCCTGGGCGACGCCGGCGACCGCATCTTCGGCACACGGCAGCAAGTGGGCTGACTGCGGCCGCGGCACTGCCGGCCCCGCATCGGCCCGCGCCGTCCGGCGCGCCGCCATGTACGCCGGCCTGTACATGGCGGCCCGGCATTCGTTCGGTGCCGGCCGCACGCGGGCCACACGCGGGCCACACGTCGCCGGCATGTAGGCGATGTGTGGCCTATGCCGGCGCCCTGCAGCTTGCGCGAGTTCATTCTCTAAAGGCCGGTTAATGATTACTAACGATTATTCATCTTTTGTCCGCGGCCGCGCACGCGAAGCGTGTAGTATGAAGGCACGACGGTTCGATTGGAAAGATTCCATGAGCAGGCTGTGGTGTGCGGGTGTGGTGGTAATGGCTGGGTGGATCGGCCTTGCGGCGTCCGCCCGGGCAGACGTATGCGCGGCACCGTTCATGCACGACGGCGGCCATGTGCGCCTGGTCGGTTCGGGCGCCATGCAGCTGGGTGCCGATGTGCATTTTTCCGAGGTGCGCAAGGCGGCGGCCGGCGCCTGCCAGGCGCGGGTGCAGGGCTCGGCCAGCTTCAGCTTGGCGGGCTTGCCTCCGGGCAAGTCGAAGATCGATTACTGGATGTCGGTGCGCAAGGGCTATGCGCACTTCGAGCGTCGCGACGATTCGGGGCAGCGCGTGCCCATGAATGGCGGTTTCGACCTGCGCATGCTGGGCCTGTTTGCCTACGGGCAGCCGATCACGCATGCCGGCCAGACTTTCCCCGCCCTGAAGTTCCGGGTGCATATCGACCGCCAGGCGCAGCCGCTCAGCGTCAGCACCGGGGTAAAGACCGTCGGGCAGCGCGAGCGCATCCAGACGGCGCGCGGCCCGCAGTCGTGCTGGCCGGTGCGCTACCAGCGTGTCACCGACCCCACCCAGGCTTCGTTCAACGGCCTGGTTCTGCCCATACCCGGCATGCGCGCCGCCGTTACCGACTGGTTTTGTCCGGCGCTGCACATGGTGATGAAGCAGGAAAGCAGCCAGCAGGGCCTGAACTCTGAACTGAAGGTGACGAATCTGGAATAAGCGCGAGGTGCCGCTGAGCAAAGCCCGCAGCGAGGCGGCGTACCGCGGTGAAAAGTCTGCACGACGCGGAAGTCTGCACGACGCGGTGGAAAGTGTCAGGGCCCGGTGTGTTCAGCTCTTGGGCCGGGCACACGGGACAATAGGGATATCGGCCGATTTCGGCCGTGGGGCCGTGATGTATGATTTTGAGTAACCGCTACAACCTTGTACAAGGAGCATGCCATGCCTGCAAAAGATAATGCTGCCAAAGATGTCCAGGCCGAAGACCAGTTCATCGAAAGCGTCAAGAACAGCCTGGACGATGCCGAGAAACTGCTGCGCGAAGCGGCCGACGCCACCGGCGACAAGGCTGCCGAGCTGCGCGACAAGGCCTTGCGCTCGTTGCGCCGCACCCGCGAAGCCCTGTACGACACGCAAGACGCGCTGTTGCTGCGCGGACGCCAGGCGGTGCACGCCACCGACGATTACGTGCACGACAATCCATGGCAGGCCATAGGTGTAGCCGGGTTGACGGGCCTGCTGGTGGGCATGTTGATCAGCCGCCGCTGACGCCGCCCCGCGCCGCGCGCTCCGTTGCGGGGCCTGGCGGCGCGGTTTTCGCGACCCTGGTCGCAAGCGCAATTCGCAAGCGCAATTTCTACCGGATCTCGACCTGCCATGGCCCTGAGACAATCCGTGGGCGACATCGCCGGCACCTTGCTGTCCATGCTGCACACGCGGCTGGAGCTTTTCTCCCTGGAAGCCTCCGGCGAAGCGTCGCGCCTGTTCAAGCTGGCTGGCCTGGCGTTTGCCGCGCTGCTGTTCCTGGCGCTGGCCGTGCTGGTGTTTTCCATCGCTTTCGCGCTGTATTTCTGGCCGGGCCCCGACCGCTACCTGGCGCTGGGCCTGCTGGCCCTGCTGTATGCGGTGTTGGGGCTGGCGCTGTTCTGGGTGGTGCGCCGCGCCCTGCTGTACGGCCCGCTGCCTTTTGCGGCCACCCTGGATGAGTTGCGGCGCGATGCGGCGCTGGCGGCCCGCCTGGGTGAATCCCCCGCGGCCCGGAACGCCGTACCCAAGGATGCGCCATGAGCGACCGCAACACCCGCAGCCGGCAGGAATTGCGCATCGAAGTGCTGCGCGCACGCGCGGCACTAGAGCGCCAGGCGCTGCGGCGCAGCGTGGCGCAGGCGGGCACCGAGCTGCGGCCCGCGGCGCTGCTGCAGGCCGCTTTGCCGCGCCTGTTGCCGCGCAGCGGCCGGGGCTGGCTGGCCGATGGGCTGTCGCTGGCGCGGCGCTACCCGCTGCTGGTCAGCCTGGCTTCCGCGCTGCTTACCGGCCGGCGGCGTGGGCGTACCTGGCTGCGCCTGGGCGCCGGGCTGCTGCTGGGGCTGCAGGCGTGGCGCATGCGCGATCAAGGCGGGCGCCGGTAATAGGCGCCGTTTATAGCCCCAGGCTTTGCCACATGGCGTCCACGCGGGCCTTGACGCTGGCGTCCATGACGATGGGGCGGCCCCATTCGCGCTGGGTTTCCCCGGGCCACTTGTTGGTGGCGTCCAGGCCCATCTTGCCGCCCAGGCCCGACACCGGCGAGGCGAAATCCAGGTAGTCGATGGGCGTGTTGTCCACCAGCACCGTATCGCGCACCGGATCCATGCGCGTGGTCATGGCCCACACGACTTCCTGCCAGTTGCGCGGGTCGACATCTTCGTCGACCACCACGATGAATTTGGTGTACATGAACTGGCGCAGCACGCTCCAGATGCCGAACATCGCGCGCTTGGCATGCCCCGGATATTGCTTGCGGATGGACACCACCGCCAGCCGGTAGCTGCAGCCTTCGGGCGGCAGGTAGAAATCGACGATCTCGGGCAGCTGGCGCCGCAGCAGCGGCACGAATACCTCGTTCAGGGCCACGCCCAGCACCGCGGGCTCGTCGGGAGGCTTGCCGGTGTAGGTGCTGTGATAAATGGGGTCGCGCCGCATGGTGATGCGTTCGACGGTGAAGACCGGGAACCAGTCCTGTTCGTTGTAATAGCCGGTGTGGTCGCCATAGGGCCCTTCCAGCGCCATCTCGTAGCTGCGGTCGGCCGGCCCCGGCGCGCCTTCGGGTACTTCCAGCGGCCGGGCGCGCGGGTCGCCGGCGGGCAGCAGATGGCCCTCGAGCACGATTTCGGCGCGCGCCGGCACCGACAAGCTGCTGCCCAGCGCCTCGGCGACTTCAGTGCGGCTGCCGCGCAGCAGGCCGGCGAACTGGTATTCCGACAGGCTGTCGGGCACCGGGGTCACCGCCCCCAGCGTGGTGGCCGGGTCGGCGCCCAGCGCCACGGCCACCGGGAAGGGCGCGCCCGGATGCGCCAGCGCGTGGTCGCGGAAGTCGAGCGCGCCGCCGCGGTGCGACAGCCAGCGCATGATGAGCTTGTTGCGGCCAATGATCTGCTGACGGTAGATGCCGAGATTCTGGCGGCGCGCCCGCGGGCCGCGGGTGATCACCAGGCCCCAGGTCAGCAGCGGGGCGGCGTCGCCGGGCCAGCAGCGCTGCAGCGGGATCCGGTTCAGATCCACGTCCGTGCCTTCCAGCACGATTTCCTGGCAGGCCGGGCCCTTGACGGTTTTGGGGCTCATGTCCCAGAGCGCGGCCTTCAGCATGGACACCTTGGCCAGGGCGTCGCGCAGCCCGCGCGGCGGTTCGGGCTCGCGCAGCGCCGCCAGCAGCTCGCCGGTCTCGCGCAGCGCACCGACATCGTCGGCGCCCATGCCGCGGGCCACGCGCGCCGGCGTGCCGAACAGATTGGTCAGCACCGGCATGGCCGCGGGCGCGCCCGCGTGCACGGCGCGCTCGAACAGCAGCGCCGGGCCGCCGGCGCGCAGCACACGGTCGCCGATCTCGGTCATTTCGAGGTCGGTGGACACCGGCACGGCGATGCGCCGGAGTTCCCCGGCACCCTCGAGCTGCGCCATGAAGTCCCTGAGGTCACGGTATTTCACGGAAAATCCCATCGATTTCGTTACATTTGCGAAACAGGACTAAGGTTAACATCGGCCTGTCTTCTTTTTCACGGATACCGGGAGAATGACCGAGTCTTCTGAGAAGAATCCTCCTTTTTCCGCCGGGCCGCCCCAAGGAAAAAAGCGCCCCCCGAGGGGGCAGCAAGCCGAAGGCGCAGCGTGGGGGCCTCCTTTCTCCGCCGGGCCGCCCCAAGGAAAAAAGCGCCCCCCGAGGGGGCAGCAAGCCGAAGGCGCAGCGTGGGGGCCTCCTTTCTCCGCCGGGCCGCCCCAAGGAAAAAAGCGCCCCCCCGGGGGGCAGCAAGCCGAAGGCCCTGCGTGGGGCTTGACGTTCATGAGCCGTACGTTCCGCGGCCTGGTCAACCAGGGCGGGGAATGCCTGCACGTCGCCTCCATCTATCTGGGCATTGCGGTGCTGGTGACTATGGGCTTGAGCCTGACCGTGCCTTCCTTGCGGCTCCAGTCGCGCAATATGCACGACGCGCTGATGGCCACCCTGCGTCCCGATGTGATGCAGGGTGGAGCCTCTGCGACGTCTTATGCTTCGTATGCCCAGGCAAGCGATGCCGTACTGGCCAATACCATGGACACCGATCTCGGCCCCGAGTTCGCCGTGGACGAGGCCCAGGCCGGCGCGACGGCTGCCGATACCGCCAGCGCCGCGGGAGACGCGCGGACTGCGAGCGGCGCAAACGCCGCGGTCACCCTGGTTGCGGGGGGCGCCGCCGTGGCGACGCCCGAGCTCCAGGCCGGTGCGGCGGTGCAGTCCGAGAGCAATATCGCGAAGGCGGAGCTGGCGTCGCCCAGCTATTTCCTGCGGGCGCTGGGCGTGGCCGCCCAGGGCCGCCTGTCCATACCCCATGTGAGCAAGGCGCAGGCCGAAGCGCTGCGCAGCTATATCGCGCGCAAATACCAGATTGCCTACAACGCGGCCGGGGTGTTGATCAAGACCGCGTTCACAGTGGGTAGCGAGCAGCATCTGGATCCGCAATTGCTGCTGGCGGTGATTGCCATCGAGTCCCGCTACAACCCCTTGGCCGAAAGCCATGTCGGCGCACAGGGCTTGATGCAGGTCATGACCAATGTGCATAAAGACAAGTTCGCGCATTTTGGCGGCGGCCTGGCCGCGGCGCTCAACCCCATCGCCAATATCCGCGTGGGTTCGCAGATCTTGAAGGACTGCATCAAGCGGCGCGGTTCGGTGCAGGGTGGGCTGGCGTGCTACGTGGGCGCGTCCGGAGCCAATGACGGCGGCTACGGCGCGCGGGTGCTGGCCGAACAGCGCCGCATCGCCCTGGCGTCGGGGATACCGATACAAAAGTGAGCGGCTTGTCCACCTCGCAGCTTACATGTTGCCCGGATTCGCCAGACACACCGCAGTCCGCAGGGGCTGCGATGTGTCCGGGCTCATCCATCTCGCGGTCTGCATGCCGCTTGGGCTCTCTGGCGCAGCTCCGTGCGCAGGGGGCGTGCCGCGCCCGGGCTTATTCCAGGAAGCGCTCGATGCGGGCTATGGCTTCCTGCAGGCGATCCAGCCCGGTAGCGTACGAGAAGCGCATGGTCTGGCGTGCCCAGGCCGCACCGAAGTCGCGGCCGGGTACGGCGGCCACGCCGGCCTCGTGCAGCAGGCGGTGCGAGAAGTCGTCGCTGTCCTGGCTGTGCGCACTGATGTCGGCATAAATATAGAAGGCGCCGTCGGGCACCACCGGCACGTGCAGCCCGAGCCGCTCGAATTCAGGCAGCAGGTAGTCGCGGCGCTGCTTGAACGACAGCCGCCGGTTTTCATAGATGCGCATCACGTCCGGCTCGAAGCAGGCCAGCGCGGCGTGCTGAGCCAGCGAGGGCGCGCAGATCGCCAGGCTGGCCGCGAGTTTTTCCACCGCCGGAACCATGGACGCGGGCGCGATCAGCCAGCCCAGGCGCCAGCCCGTCATGTGGAAGTACTTGGAAAAACTATTGACGATGATCACGTCCTCGTCGAGGGTGAGGGCGCTTTGCGGCGCCTGCTCGTAGTACAGGCCCAGATAGATTTCGTCCATGATGACGAAGCCGCCGCGCTGGCGCACCTCGGTAATCAGCGCCTGCAGGTCGGCTCGGGCGATGGTGGTGCCCGTGGGGTTGCTGGGCGAGGCGATCAGCACGCCGCGCGTGGCCGGCCCCCAGTGCTTGCGGACGTCGGCGGCGCTTAGCTGGAAGCGCTGCTGCGCGCCGCAGGGTATCAGGCGCGGAATGCCGCCGGCGCCGGTGATGAAATTCTGGTTGGCGGGGTACGAGGGGTCGGGCATCAGGATCTCGTCGCCCGGATTGATCAGCGCCATGCTGAGCAGCAGCAGTGCGCCCGAGGCGCCGGAAGTCACGACCACCCGGTGCGGGTCGACCGTGGCGCCGAATTGTTGGGAATAATAATGCGCAATGGCGTCGCGCAGCGGCGCGATGCCGGCCGGCGGGGTGTAGCCGCTTAGCCCGGCGCGCGCGGCGCGATCCAGGGTTTCCAGCACCTGCGCCGGCGCGGTGAAGTCGGGTTCGCCTATGCCCAGGCTGATGACGTCGCGGCCTTGGGCGTTGAGCGCATTGGCCTGTTTGAACAGCTCTACAGCGTAGAATGGCATCACTTGTTCGGTGCGCTTGGCAAGGGCGGGCATGAGACTGGCTTTCCGGGTGGGCAGAGTGGGACAAGAGAAGAATTGTAGAGCGTTGCGGCGCGGGCCGCTGCCGCGTGGGCGGGCGGCGGCTGCGCAGGCCGCGCTGCCGGCGCAGCCCCGGCCGCGGCGCCTGCAGATATATTGATCGGAAATCTTCACCGGGAATCGCCGTACATGCCGTCACCTTCGCGCCGTTCATTCCTGATGGGCCGCCGCCCTTCCAGGGATCCATGGGACAATTTCTGCCAGCGCATGCGCCGCAGCATCGTCGGCACCTTTTTCGACTATGGCGCGGAACAGGGGGTGGGCAGCGCCCGGCTGGTGCCGGCCGAGCCGGCCGACGTGCATCATGCCCGTACGCTTTGCGCCGAATACGGCGTGCTGCTGACCCTGGGCGGGGTGCCGCAAGGGTCGCAGCCGCTGGGCCAGTCGGTGCTGTGGGTCGAGCCCGGGCGCGAGATGGCTGCCTGCCGCCGCCTGAAAGAGGGCGGCAGCCAATGGTTCGTGCAGCCCGGCTGCCTGCTGGGCGATCTGGAAGAGGCCGGTTTTCGCCAGTTTGCCGATTGGCCCTCGTACCTGACCGTGGCGGCGTGGCTGGCCGATCGCACACTGTGCGACTGGGACGGCGGCCAGACCCACATGTCCGGCCTGGATCATGCTGCCGTCATGCTGGCCGACGGCTCCACCATGACGCTCGGCCCCTTCGGCACCGACAGCAATCAGGCCTTGCCCAATCTCAGCGCGCAGCAACTGGTGTCCAGCCTGTTCGAATTGTCGGCGCGCACCGAGGCCCAGGCCTGCCGGCGTCTGGGCCCCTGGCCCGCGCGCTATCGCCTCGATGCCTTGCTGCCCGCCGAAGGGCACACCATCAACCTGTCGCACCTGGTGCTGGGGCAGGGCGGCGCGCTGTGCTGGGTCGAATGGGTGGTGCTCAACGAGCGCCGCATGGCGCCGCGCCCCGATACCGGCCGCCCCGATTTTTCCACGCATCACGACAGCTCCGAAGACGAGGCCTGGTTTTTCGCGGCCGACCTCGATGCGCGCGTCAAGACACTGTTCGATCCGTCCGATCTGTTTCCTTATACCGGCCAGGATATTTGATTCCCTTTCTAAATTAATCGTGCGTAGCCAGCTTCGCTTGCGCGTTCATGATTGATTCAGGTATGGAGTGAGCGGCCGGCCGGCGCCATGTGCCGCCGCCGCGGCGCCAATCAGCAGCCGCCCGCGTCCGGGGCGGGCGATCCGGCTCGGCCTCCCTGCAAATAATCTGTGGCAAGGGCTAGAATGAGCGTCTCTCTATATCTACCCCGGTCAAGAATCATCATGGACGACAATATTCGCACCGCAGCCCTCGCCTATCACACTCACGGGCGCCCCGGCAAGGTCGCGGTCACCCCGACCAAGCAGCTCTCGAACCAGCGCGATCTGGCTCTGGCGTATACCCCCGGGGTAGCCGCGGCCTGCGAAGAGATCGTCACCGATCCGGTCAATGCCTATCGCTACACCGCGCGCGGCAATCTGGTCGGGGTCATCACCAACGGCACGGCGGTGCTGGGCCTGGGCAATATTGGCGCGCTGGCCTCCAAGCCCGTCATGGAAGGCAAGGCGGTGCTGTTCAAGAAGTTCGCCGACATCGACGTGTTCGACATCGAGATCAACGAAACCGACCCCGATAAGCTGGTGGACATCATCGCCGGCCTGGAGCCTACCTTCGGCGGCATCAACCTGGAAGACATCAAGGCGCCCGAATGCTTCACGGTCGAGCGCAAGCTGCGCGAGCGCATGAAGATTCCGGTCTTCCACGACGACCAGCACGGTACCGCCATCTGCGTGTCGGCCGCCTTCAGCGGCGGGCTCGAGGTCGTCGGCAAGCCCATCGACCAGGTCAAGGTGGTGGTTTCGGGCGCCGGCGCCGCGGCGCTGGCCTGTCTCGACCTGATGGTCGACCTGGGCCTGCCGCTGGCCAATATCTGGGTCAGCGACATCGAGGGCGTGGTCTACAAGGGCCGCAAGGCGCTCATGGATCCCGAAAAAGAGCGCTACGCGCAAGACACCGAGGCCCGCACGCTGGGTGAAATCATCGAGGGCGCCGACGTATTCCTGGGGCTGTCGGCCGGCGGCGTGCTCAAGCCGGAAATGGTGGCGAAGATGGCGGCGCGGCCGCTGATCCTGGCGCTGGCCAATCCCACCCCTGAAATTCTGCCCGAGGTCGCCCGCTCGGTGCGTGACGACGTGGTCATGGCCACCGGCCGCTCCGACTATCCGAACCAGGTCAACAACGTCTTATGCTTCCCGTATATTTTCCGCGGCGCGCTGGACGTGGGCGCAACCACCATCACGCGCGGCATGGAAAAGGCCGCCGTGCAAGCCATCTACAAACTGGCCCAGGAAGAGCAGAACGAGGTGGTGGCCGCCGCGTACGGCACCTACGGCGTGTGCTTCGGGCCCGAATACCTGATCCCCAAACCCTTCGATCCGCGCCTGATCGTGCGCATCGCCCCCGCGGTGGCGCGCGCCGCCATGGAAGACGGCGTGGCCACCCGGCCCATCGACGATCTCGACGCTTATACGCAGCAGCTGCAGCAGTTCGTGTATCGCTCGGGCTCGTTCATGAAGCCGCTGTTCTCTATTGCCAAGGGCCTGGTGCGCGATGGCGGCAAGGCCCGCATCGTGTTCGCCGAGGGCGAGGAAGAGCGCGTGCTGCGGGCGGTGCAGGTGGTGGTCGACGAAAAACTCGCACGGCCCATACTGGTGGGCCGGCCGGCGGTGCTGCAGGCGCGCATCGAAAAGTTCGGCCTGCGGCTGCAGCTGGGCACCGACGTCGAGGTCACCAATCCCGACTACGACGAGCGCTTCCACCGTTACTGGACCACCTACTGGGAACTGATGTGCCGCCGCGGCATCAGCAAAGAAATGGCGCGCGTCGAGATGCGCCGCCGGCTCACCCTGATCGGCGCCATGATGGTGCACATGGGCGATGCCGACGGCATGATCTGCGGCACGGTCGGCACTTATGCCAATCACCTGCAGTTCATCGACCAGGTCATAGGCCACAGCAGCGGCGCGCGCACCTATGCCGCCATGAATATCCTGCTGCTGGCCGAGCGCACCGTGGCGCTGGTCGACACGCACGTCAACGATGATCCCAGCGCCGAGCAGCTTGCCGAGATCACGCTGGCCGCCGCCGCCGAGATGCGGCGCCTGAATGTCGAGCCCAAGGTGGCGCTGCTGTCGCGCTCCAATTTCGGCTCGGGCAGCTCAGCCTCGGGCGCCAAGATGCGCCAGGCCCTGGAACTGATCCGGGCCCAGGCCCCGGAACTCGAAATCGACGGCGAAATGCACGGCGATTGCGCGCTCAACGAGGCCTTGCGGCTGCGCATCCTGCCTTCGACCACGCTCAAGGGCGATGCCAACCTGCTGGTGTGCCCCAACGTCGATTCGGGCAATATCGCCTACAACCTGCTCAAGACCACCGCCGGCGGCAATGTCGCCGTGGGCCCGTTCCTGCTGGGGGCCAATGCGCCGGTGCATATCCTCACGTCCAGCTCTACTGTGCGCCGCATCATCAACATGACGGCGCTGACTGTGGTCGATGCCAATACACCCAGGTAGCACGGGCCCGGCGCCCTCCCTCCCGTCCAGCCTCCATACGGGGCTGGTACTGACCGGGGGCGGCGCCCGCGCCGCCTACCAGGTCGGGGTGCTCTGTGGCGTGCTCGATATCCTCGACCCCAAACGGCGGCCGGATTTCCTCAATCCTTTTCGCATCATCTGCGGCTCTTCGGCCGGCGCCATCAATGCGGCCGCGCTGGCCTGCAAGGCCGACGCGCCGCGCGAGGCCATGGCGCACACGCGCCGGCTCTGGGAAACCTTGCGCACCGACATGGTGTACCGCAGCGACAGCGCGGGCTTGTTTCGCAGCGGACTGCGCTGGCTGGGCATGCTCAGCCTGGGCTGGCTGCGGCCCGAGCCGCAGCGCAGCAGTCCGCGCGCCCTGCTGGACAATCAGCCACTGGCCGAGCTGCTGGGATCCGTGCTCGATTTTCCGCGGCTGCGGCGCAATCTGAACAATGGCTTTCTCGACGCGCTGGCGATCACCGCCACCGGCTACACCAGCGGCGAGCACATTACCTTCTACGAGTCGCACCTGAGCATCCAGCCCTGGACCCGGCCTTTGCGCCGTGCGGTACCGAGCCACATCGGCATCGAGCACCTGATGGCCTCCACGTCCATTCCCTTCGTGTTTCCGGCGCAGGCCATTTCCCTGCGCCCGCGGCCCGATGCGCCCATGGCCAAGGCGCTGCTGCAGGCCGACTCCCCGCACGGGCAGACTGAATGGTGCGGCGACGGCTCCATGCGGCAGCTCGCGCCCTTGAGCCCGGCGATCCATATGGGAGCGGATCGCATCTTCGTAATAGGCACCGGGCACGAAGACGACACGTACCCTGAACAGCGCCGCGAAGATCCGCTGTATCCTACTTTGGCGCAGATCGGCGGCCATGTATTGTCGAATATTTTTCTGGACAGCCTGGCCATGGATGTGGAACGTATGGAACGCATCAATGAACTGCTTGCGCAAGTGGCCCCGGATGTATTAAAAAGCCAGTCGCTGCGCCCGGTTAGGTCTTTGTCTATTACGCCAAGCCGGTCGCTGGACGAAATCGCCATGCGGCACCTGGAACAGATGCCGCGCGCGGCCCGCAGCCTGTTCAGGGTGCTGGGCGTATCGTCCGGTTCCAGTTTGTCGGCGGGCGGAGCTTTGGTTTCGTATCTGTTGTTCGAGTCGGGTTATACGAAAGAGTTGATCCGCCTCGGACGCAACGACAGCATGAGCCGCGTAGAGGAAGTGCAGGCGTTTTTCAAGGAGCCCTGATATGGAACGACCCCCACGCTCACGGCCCACCGCGCGGCTCGTAGGCCGCTTGGATTCGTCAGGCATAGCGCAGTCCGCAGGGACTGTGCTATGTCCGAACTCATCACCCAAGGGGGCTTCAGCCTCCTTTGGGCGGCCCTGCGGAGGCTGACATGGCCCAGGCACAGTCGCTGCAGAAGAGTCTGCAAAAAGGTGGTTTGCTCGACATCTCCTCCATCGGCCGGCAAGAGGCGGCAGAGGCGGCCCAGGCTTTGGGGATGACGCTGTTCTTCGTCGACTGCGACCGCGCGCGCAGCTGTTCGGCCGTGTTGCGGGCCATCGCCAAGGCCGTCGACTTCCCCGAATATTTCGGCAGCAACCTGGATGCGCTGTCCGATTGTCTGTGCGACACGCTGCAGGATCAGAAGGTGGGCATGGTGCTGTGGCTGCACAAGCTGCATTCGGGCGATCCGGCGCTGGCCGCCGATGCCGCCGCCATCGAAAGCGTGTGCGCCGACACGGTGGAATTCGCGGCCGACAACGGGCGCTATTTCGCCTACGCCATCGAGCATGCCGGCAAGCATCCCGACCCCGAACCGGGCGTGGCGCCCACGCCGTACGCCGGCAACCGCGAACACGAATAAGAAGAGGTTCAGTCCCAGCCCAGCAGGGCGCTGGCGGCAGCCACCAGCGCCAGTCCGGCGGTCTCGGTACGCAGCACGCGCGCGCCGTGGCGCACCGCCTGCAGCCCGTGGCCGCGCGCCAGTTCCAGTTCGTCTTCCGCCCAGCCGCCTTCCGGCCCGACCAGCAGCGCCAGGCGCCGCGTGCCGGGCCGTAGCGCCTGCGCCAGGCTTTGCGGCGCCTCGGGATGGCAGAACAGGGCCAGGCCGGACTCATCGAGGCCGCGCAGGCAGTCGGCCAGGCCGGCCGGCGCAGCGATCTGCATGAGGCGGTTGCGCCCGCACTGCTCGCTGGCCGACTGCGCCACGCGTTCCCAGTGCTGCCGGCGCTTTTCCAGGCGCGCACCGCTCAGCTGCAGCACACTGCGCCGGGCCGCCACCGGCACCAGCCGCCGCACGCCGAGTTCCACCGCTTTTTCTATGATCCAGTCCATCTTGTCGCCGGCGGCAATACCCTGCAGCAGCGTGATTTCGCCCGCCAGCTCGGCTTCGCGCGCATCGTGCGCCCCCAGCAGCGCGCTGGCGCCCTTGCCCGTGGCGTGCAGCGTGGCCGGGTATTCGCCGCCGCGCCCGTCGAACAGCGCGATGGCCGCGCCGTCGCGCAGCCGCAGCACGCGCAAGGCATGGTGCGCGAGCGCCTGCGGCAATTCGATGGTCTGGCCCGCGGCGAGGCCGGCGGGGCAATAGAAGCGGGGCGTAGCCATGGTCGTGCGGGTGCGCTAGAGAGCCGGCCGGGCAATGCCGGCGACAGGCGGGCCGGCACTGGCGTGAGCCGGCAATGATAATAAAAGCCGGAATGACTGGGGCCGGAAATGAAGAAAATGAAAGGGGCCGGCACAATAAGGTAGCACGCCCTGCTGTCGTGGAGAACAGGCCGCGGCTTTTTGCCGCAGGCACAGCGCCCCTGGCGGCAAACTCGTGCAAGCGCCTGCAATACCAGGCAATCGAATGTATCCGCGCGCAAGGGGGGCGCGATGCCGGATGGTAAAATCCAAGCCTTTGCAAACCCTGTTGCGGCGATCGGCCCGGCGGTTTCCCCGAATGGGGCCGCGCCTTGCGAGTTCTTCATGAACCTACCTTCAGTCCACGATGCTTCTCTGGCCAATGCTATCCGCGTGCTGGCCATGGACGCGGTTCAGAAAGCCAATTCGGGCCACCCGGGGGCTCCCATGGGGCTGGCCGAAGTCGCCCAGGTGCTCTGGACGCGTCATCTGCGCCATAATCCCGCCGATCCGGCCTGGCTCGACCGCGACCGTTTCGTGCTGTCCAATGGGCATGCCTCCATGCTGCTGTACGCCGTGCTGCACCTGAGCGGCTATGACCTGCCCATGGAAGAGCTGAAGAATTTCCGCCAGCTGCATTCCCGCACGCCCGGCCACCCCGAAGTGGGCCTGACTCCTGGCGTCGAAACCACTACCGGCCCGCTGGGCCAGGGCCTGGCCAATGCCGTGGGCCTGGCGCTGGCCGAGGCCCTGCTGGCCATGGAGTTCAACCGGCCCGGCCATACGGTGGTCGACCACCACACCTATGCCATCTGCGGCGACGGCTGCCTGATGGAAGGCATTTCGCACGAGGCCTGCTCGCTGGCGGGCACGCTCGGGCTTTCCAAGCTGATCGTGTTCTATGACGACAACGGCATTTCCATCGACGGCGAGGTCGACGGCTGGTTCCGCGACGATACCGTCAAGCGCTTCGAAGGCTATGGCTGGCACGTGATTCCGCCGATCGACGGCAATGACGCGGCGGCGGTCGAGGCGGCCATTGAACGCGCCAAGCGCATGTCCGCCGAGGGCGGCGGCCCCACCCTGATCTGCTGCCGCACTGTCATAGGCAAGGGCTCGCCGCACAAGGCCGGCACCGAAAAAGTGCACGGCTCGCCGCTGGGCGAAGAAGAGGTCGCGGCCACCCGCAAGGCGCTGGGCTGGGCCTGGCCGCCTTTCGAGATTCCCGAGCACGTCTACCGGGGCTGGGACTGCCGTCCGCGCGGGGGCGAGTTGCAGGCCGAATGGCAGCATCGTTTCGATGCCTATGCCGCCGCCTTCCCGGAACAGGCTGCCGAGCTCCTGCGCCGCATGGCGGGCGAGCTGCCCGCCGGTTTCGACGAGCAGGCGCGCGCCTTCATTGCCGCAACCGCCGCCAAGGGCGAGACGGTCGCCACTCGCAAGGCCTCGCAGCTCGCCATCCAGGCCTTCGCCCCGGCGGTGCCCGAGATGCTGGGCGGCTCGGCCGACCTGACCGGCTCGAACCTTACCGACTGGAAGGGCGGGGCGCCGGTAATGGTCGGCTCGGAAAGCCTGCAGCCCGGCCGCTACATCCATTACGGGGTGCGCGAATTCGGCATGGCCGCCATCATGAACGGCGTGGCCCTGCACGGCGGCTACCTGCCTTTCGGCGGCACCTTCCTGACCTTCTCCGATTATTCGCGCAATGCCTTGCGCATGTCGGCGCTGATGAAGCAGCGCGTGGTGCATGTGTTCACCCACGATTCCATCGGCCTGGGCGAAGACGGCCCCACGCACCAGTCGGTCGAGCACGCGGCCAGCCTGCGCCTGATCCCCAATCTGCACGTATGGCGCCCCTGCGACACCACCGAGACCGCGGTGGCCTGGGCCGCGGCGCTGCGGCGTCCGGCCAGCATCGGCATGGCGGTGCACGACGGCGGCCCCAGCGCGCTGCTGTTGTCGCGCCAGAACCTGCCTTTCGTGCAGCGCGACGAACCGACCGTCCAGGCGATCGCCCGCGGCGGCTATGTGCTGCGCGACGCGGCGCAGCCGCGCGCGGCCATCATTGCCACCGGCTCCGAAGTCTCGGTGGCCCTGGCGGCGCAGGAACAGCTGGCAGCCAAAGGCATCGCGGTGCGGGTGGTATCCATGCCCTGCACCCAAGTGTTCGATGCGCAAGACGAGCAATGGCGCGCCGCCGTGCTGCCCGACGGGTTGCCGCGCGTGGCAGTGGAAGCCGGCGTCACTGCCGGCTGGTACAAATATGTCGGCCTGCACGGCAAGGTGGTGGGCCTGGATACCTACGGCGAATCGGCGCCCGGCGGTGTCCTGTTCAAGTATTTCGGCATTACGGCCGAGCATGTCGCGGCAGCGGTCGAGCAAGTTTTATAAAACAGGAGAATTGCAATGACGATACGGGTAGCGATCAATGGGTACGGGCGTATTGGTCGCAATATTTTGCGCGCCCACTACGAGGACGGTAAAAAGCACGACATCGAGATCGTCGCCATCAACGACCTCGGGGATCCCAAGACCAACGCGCACCTGACGCAGTACGACACCGCCCACGGGCGTTTCCCGGGCAAGGTGTCGGTAGATGGCGAATACATGGTAGTCAATGGCGACAAGATCCGCGTGCTGGCCAACCGCAACCCCGCCGAGCTGCCCTGGGGCGAGCTGGGCGTGGACGTCGTGCTCGAATGCACCGGCTTCTTCGCCACCAAGGAAAAGGCCGGCGCGCACCTGAAGGGCGGCGCCAAGAAAGTCATTATCTCTGCCCCCGGCGGCAAGGACGTGGATGCCACCATCGTCTACGGCGTGAACCACGGCGTGCTCAAGGCCAGCGACACAGTCATTTCCAACGCCTCGTGCACCACCAACTGCCTGGCGCCGCTGGTACAGCCCCTGCACCAGAAGCTGGGCATACTCAGCGGCCTCATGACCACCGTGCACTCCTATACCAATGACCAGGTTCTGACCGACGTCTATCACCAGGATCTGCGCCGCGCCCGTTCGGCCACCATGAGCATGATCCCCACCAAGACCGGCGCCGCCGCCGCGGTCGGCCTGGTGCTGCCCGAGCTCAACGGCAAGCTCGATGGCTACGCCATCCGCGTCCCGACCATCAACGTGTCCATCGTCGACCTGTCGTTCGTGGCCGCGCGCGAGACCTCGGTCGACGAAGTCAACGGCATACTCAAGGCCGCGTCGGAATCCGGGCCGCTCAAGGGCATCCTGGAATACAACACGGAACCCCTGGTTTCGGTCGACTTCAACCACAACCCCGCTTCCAGCACTTTCGACGCCACCCTTACCAAGGTTTCGGGCTCGCTGGTCAAGGTGTCGTCCTGGTACGACAACGAATGGGGCTTCTCCAACCGCATGCTCGACACTACGGTCGCGCTCATGTCGGCGCGCTGATCCGCCGTCATTACCGATGTGCGCGGGGCGGGGCAACCCGCCCCGCGCATATTTTCCGCGCACATTCCAATTCCGATCTGGCCACCCCACATCCATGTCTACAGTCCAAACCCTCAGTTCCCTGGCGCGCGCCGGCGCCCTGGCAGGCAAGCGCGTGTTCATACGCTCCGACCTGAACGTGCCCTTTGACGAGGCCGGTGAAATCACCGAAGACACCCGTATACGCGCTTCGGTGCCGGCGATGCGCATGGCGCTGGACGCCGGCGCTGCGGTGATGGTCACCTCGCATTTGGGGCGCCCGAAAGAGGGCGTGCTGACCCCCGCCGACAGCCTCGAGCCCGTTGCCGCGCGCCTGTCGCGCCTGCTCGACCAGCCGGTGGCGCTGCTGCGCGATTGGGTCGACGGCGTGCAGGTGCAGCCCGGCCAGGTGGTGCTGCTGGAAAACTGCCGCTGCAACGTCGGCGAGAAAAAGAACGACCCCGCCCTGGCGCGCAAGATGGCCGCGCTGTGCGACGTCTACGTGAATGATGCCTTCGGCACCGCGCACCGCGCCGAGGCCACCACCGAGGGCATTGCGCACTACGCTCCGGTGGCTTGTGCCGGCCCCTTGCTCGAGGCCGAGCTCGATGCCCTGGGCCGCGCGCTGCTGGAGCCACGCCGCCCGCTGGTTGCCATCGTCGGCGGCTCCAAGGTGTCCACCAAGCTGTCCATCCTGCAGGCCCTGGCCGCCAAGGTGGATAAATTGGTGGTGGGCGGCGGCATCGCCAATACCTTCATGCTGGCCGCCGGCCTGAAAATCGGCAAGTCGCTGGCCGAGCCCGAGCAGCTCGACCAGGCCCGCGCCGTGATCGATCTGATGAAGGCGCGCGGCGCCGAGGTGCCCATTCCGGTGGACGTGGTGTGCGCCAAGAACTTCGGCGCCGACGCCGTGCCCGCCGTCAAAGAGGCCGCCGAGGTGGCCGAGGACGACATGATCCTGGACATAGGCCCGCGCACCACCGTGCAGCTGGCGGCGATTCTGGCGCAGGCCGGAACCATCGTCTGGAACGGCCCGGTAGGGGTGTTCGAATTCGAGGCCTTTGCCGGCGGCACGCAGGGCGTGGCCCGCGCGGTGGCCGATTCCCCGGCCTTCTCGATTGCCGGAGGCGGCGACACCTTGGCGGCCATCGCCAAGTTCCATATCGCCGACAAGATGGGCTATATCTCCACGGGCGGAGGCGCCTTCCTGGAATTCCTCGAGGGCAAGCCTCTGCCGGCCGTAGAGGCGCTGAAGGCGCGCGCCGCGGGGTAGTGTCCGTTCGCTTGGCTCATGGCGGCCGGCTGGGGCCGCGGGCTATAATACTGCCGCTTTATTTATTTGAATGTCTCTGCGGGCGGGAGTGGCCCTATGCGCTGGATAGTGTTGTTGCTGTTCGTGGTCTGCGCGGTCTACACGCACCGCCGCGGCAAGGTCAGGCATGGCTTCTTCCGGCAGCTGTCGGATCATTCCACTTTCATGTCGCCCCTGAACTGCTTCGTGTATGCGTTTTCGAGCGTGCCTTCCACACCCTACCTGCAGCCTGCGCTGTTTCCCGACCTGGACGTGCTGCGCGGCGAGTGGCAGACCATACGTGCAGAGGCGCTGGCCTTGCGCGAAGCCAGCCGCATCCAGGCGGCCCAGCAGTACAATGACATAGGCTTCAATTCCTTCTTCCGCAATGGCTGGCGGCGTTTCTACCTGAAATGGTATGACAACCCGCATCCTTCCGCGGCGCAATACTGCCCGCGCACGCTGGAGATCCTCAATCGCCTGCCTTCGGTGAAGGCCGCCATGTTCGCCCAGCTGCCGCCGGGCGGCAAGCTGGGCCTGCACCGCGACCCCTACGCGGGCTCGCTGCGCTACCACCTGGGGCTGGCCACGCCCAACGACGACGGCTGCGCTATTTTCGTGGATGGCGAGCAATACTCGTGGCGCGACGGCCAGGACGTGGTGTTCGACGAAACCTATCTGCATTACGCCGCCAACAAGACCGAGCAAGACCGCATCATCCTGTTCTGCGACATCGATCGGCCCATGAAGTACCGCTGGGCCCAGGCCGTCAATAATGCCATCGGCGGCTTCCTGATGCGCGCCGCCGCTTCGCCCAACGAAATCGGCGACCGCACCGGCGGCCTGAACCGTGCCTTCAAGTACCTGTACGCCGTACGCCGCGTCGGCAAGCGCCTCAAGGCCTGGAACCGCAACGTCTACTACGCTGTCAAGTGGGCCATCTTCGCCGTCATCCTGCTGGCGATCTTCTGGCACTGATCGGGGCCGTGTTTCCCAGCGGCGTTTCGTTGGCCGCCGCGAGGCCCGCGGGCCTCGGCAGGGCTTTATACCAATCCGCTTTCAAAGAGATAAGAATCCCTTGTATGAATTCTTATATTTTTGATTGCAGATGCGCATTAGCCAATTAGCGACTTGTAGCCCAGCACCGCGTCCGGCCACGCCGGTACGAAGCCGCTGGCGCGCAGGCGGGCGTTGCCTAGCCTTTTGCTGCCTGTCTCTCCGCCCGGCGGGCCGTACGGGGGCTGCGGCGCCCCCAGCATGCGCGCCAGGGCGTCGTACAGATCTTCTATCAGGTGCGGCGTGTCGTCGGCGCCGATGTAGCATTGCCGGGCGTGCTGCAGGCCCAGCACATGCGCCACAGCCCGTGCCGCGTCGTCGATGTGGAAGCGATTCGCCCAATGCCCCGCGCCGCGCGGCACCCGCGCCGCGCCGTCGGCTATGCGGCGCAGCAAGGCCACGCGGCCGGGGCCGTACAACCCGGCCAGCCGCAGGCTGGCTGCGCAGCCCAGCTCTTCCCGCAGCCAGGTTTCGGCCTCCAGCAGTATGCGGCCGTTGAAGGCCGCCGGGCGTGCCGGCGTGTCCTCGTCCACCCAGGCGCCGCCGTGGTCGCCGTACACCGCGCTCGAAGATATGAACACGAAGCGCTGCAGCGCCGCGCGATCGAGCGCGGCGAGCAGGTTGCGTGGGCCGTGTTCGAACACCGCGCGGTAGGCCCGCTCGTCGCGTGCGTCCGGCGCCGGCGCATACACCACGTGTGTAATGCCCGGGGGCAGGCCGCGCAGCGGCCGGGCCAGGTCGCCCGCCAGCCAGCGCAGCCCGGTGGAGTCGTGCGCCGGCGGCCGGCGCCGCAGCGCCCACACCTCGTCGCCCTGTTCCCGCAGCAGCCGGCCGGTGCGCAGGCACAAGTCGCCCGCGCCGGCCAGCAGCACGCGCCGCCTTGTCATCGATCTGTTCCTCCCGGCTTGCGATGGGCCTGCCCGCCCGGGCGGGCCGCGTCCCTTGTGATTCGCCCGCAAGCAGGCCTGAATCGTGGTTTCCAATACTGATAAACTCCATTCTAAGCCGCCCCGATATCCCGGCTCGTGGCCGTGCCGGCCAGGCCTGGGTGTAGGCCGATGGCCTGTCGGCGGGCATGGCGGCCGCTCCTCCCGAGGCCGGGTCGGGCGGCCGCCTGCACTGCCCGGCCTGCGCGTCCCGGCTTACGTGGTGCGACCTATGCGGCCCGGCCCGCGCGGCCCGAGCTACGCGGCTCGACCTACGCGGCTCGAGCTGTTCCGGGCGCGCCGCGTGGGCCGCGTCCAACTGCCCAACCAGAGATCCGTAATGAGCTACCAGAACTTCATTGCCAACCGCTGGGTGTCAGCCCTCAGCGGCGAAACCCTGCCGGTGATCGATCCTTCCGACGGGCAGCCCTTCGACATCATGGCGCGTTCCGGCGCGGCCGATATCGATGCCGCCGTGGCCGCCGCCCGCGCCGCGCGTGAAGGTGCCTGGGGCCGCATGGCGCCGGCTCAGCGCAGCCGCCTGCTGCTGCGCCTGGCAAGCGCGCTGCTCGACCAGCAGGAACACCTGGCGCAGCTCGAATCGCGCGACACCGGCAAGCCGCTCAAGCAGGGCCGCGCCGACGCCGCGGCCGTCGCCCGCTATTTCGAGTTCTACGGCGGCGCCGCCGACAAGCTGCACGGCGCCACTTTGCCCAGCGCGCAGGACTACACCGTATTGACCGTGCGCGAGCCGCATGGCGTCACGGGCCACATCATTCCGTGGAACTATCCCTTGCAGATCTTCGGCCGCAGTGTCGGCGCTGCGCTGGCGGTGGGCAATGCCTGCGTCGTCAAGCCTGCCGAGGACGCCTGCATCTCGCTGCTGGAAGTGGCGCGCATCGCCCAGGAAGTCGGGCTGCCCGACGGTGCGCTGAACATATGTACCGGCCTGGGTGCCGAAGCCGGTGCGGCCCTGGCGGCGCACCCCGGCATCGACCACATTTCGTTCACGGGTTCGCCGCAGACGGGCATGCAGGTGGCGCAGGCCGCCGCGGCGCATTTCGCGCCCGTCACGCTGGAACTGGGCGGCAAGTCGCCGCAAATCGTGTTCGCCGACGCCGACATCGACGCCGCACTGCCGGTGTTACTCAGTGCCATCGTGCAGAACGCCGGCCAGACCTGCTCGGCCGGCAGCCGCCTGCTGGTGCAGCGTCCGCTGTATTCCACGCTGATGGATCGCCTGGCCGAGCTGTTTGCCTGCACTCGCACCGGCCCGGCCTCGGAAAACCTGGACTGCGGGCCGCTGATCAGCGCCCGCCAGCTCGAGCGCGTGCGCGGCTATCTGGAACTGGCCGACCGCGACGGCATCCAGGTCGCGGCGCGCGGCACCTTGCTGGAATCTGCGCCGGCCGCGGGCTTCTACCAGCCGCCGGTGCTGCTGACGCACGTGCCCGCCGAGCACCGGCTGGGGCAGGAAGAAATCTTCGGCCCGGTGCTGGCCGCCATTCCCTTCGAGCACGAGGCCGACGCGGTGCGCCTGGCCAATGGCACGCGCTACGGCCTGGTGGCCGGCGTCTGGACGCAGGACGGCGCGCGCCAGCTGCGCCTGGCGCACAAGCTGCGTTCGGGCCAGGTGTTCGTCAATAACTACGGCGCCGGCGGCGGCGTCGAGCTGCCCTTCGGCGGCACCGGCCAGTCGGGCTACGGGCGCGAGAAGGGTTTCGAGGCCCTGTACGGCTTCACCACGCTCAAGACCATTGCCATCAAGCATTGAATGGAATAACGGCAGGAGAACAGAACATGCGTCTTGCAGGTAAAGTCGCCATCGTCACAGGCGCGGGCTCGGGGTTCGGCGCAGGCATTGCCCAGACCTTTGCGCGCGAAGGCGCACGCGTGATGGTGGCCGATATTCACGAAGAACACGGCCGGGCCGTTACCGAGCAGATCCGCGCGGCCGGCGGCCAGGCGCATTTCGTTGCGGCCAACGTGGCTGACGGCGCCAGCGTCGAAGCCATGCTGCGGGCCACGCTGGACGCCTACGGCGAGCTGCATTGCGTGGTCAACAATGCCGGCACCACGCACCGCAACAAGCCGCTGCTGGAAATCACCGAGCAGGAATTCGACAAGGTGTTCAGCGTCAACGTCAAGAGCATCTACTGGACGGCCCGGCACATGGTTCCCTATTTCCGCCAGCAGGGCGGCGGCTGCTTCGTCAACATTGCTTCGACGGCGGCCGTCCGCCCGCGGCCCGGCCTGGTCTGGTACAACAGCACCAAAGGCGCCGTGGTCACCGCCAGCAAGGCCATGGCCGCCGAGCTCGGCAAGGACAATATCCGCGTCAATTGCGTCAACCCGGTCATCGGCGCCACCGGCCTGGTGGAAGATTTCATGGGCATGCCCGACACGCCCGCCAACCGCGAGCGCTTCCTGGCCGGCATCCCCCTGGGCCGCTTTTCCACCCCGCAGGACATCGCCAACGCGGCGCTGTACTTCGCGTCGGACGAAGCCTCTTTCGTCACAGGCGCCTGCCTGGAGGTCGACGGCGGCCGCTGCGTGTAAAGGATTTGCCGCAGTGGCGGCAGGCGCATTGCTGCGGCGATGTTGCGATAAACGCATGTGGCGGCGTTGCGGGACTGTGTGGTGGCACCTG
This sequence comes from Candidimonas nitroreducens, assembly GCF_002209565.1. Lineage (GTDB taxonomy): Bacteria > Pseudomonadota > Gammaproteobacteria > Burkholderiales > Burkholderiaceae_B > Candidimonas > Candidimonas nitroreducens. The sequence goes on along the minus strand of NZ_NJIH01000004.1, from coordinate 185,364 downwards.
CATGGTGGTAACTGTGCTGCGGCGACTGCGTAGCGGCGACGGTGTGATGGCAACTGTCTGGCGGCGTTTATGGGATGGCGGGGCGTGCTCAACGCTTCCGCCGGTGTGTACAAGCTAAAGATCTGAAGGGAAAATCATGCCTGCTGTTCTAGGTTCAGCCGCGGCGCCGCTGGTGCGCCGCCATCCCGACGAATTGCTGGTCGGGCTGGTGTCGGTGTCCGACCGCGCATCCAGCGGCGTCTACCAGGACGAGGGCCTGCCGGCCTTGCAGGGCTGGCTCGAGTCGGCGCTGGTGGGATCCTGCCAGTGCGCCACGCGCCTGATTCCGGACGAGCGGCCGCTGATCGCCGCCACGCTGGTCGAACTGGTCGACAGCGTCGGCTGCGACCTGGTCTTGACCACCGGCGGCACCGGCCCGGCGCGGCGCGACGTGACCCCCGAGGCCACGCTGGACGTGGCCACCCGCGAAATGCCGGGCTTTGGCGAGCAGATGCGCCAGATCAGCCTGCGTTTCGTGCCCACCGCCATCCTCTCGCGCCAGGTGGCGGTGATCCGCGACACCGGCAGCCACGCGGCGCTGATCATCAACCTGCCGGGCCAGCCCAAGGCCGTCCGGGAGACCCTGGAAGGCCTCAAGGACGAGGCCGGCAAGCCTTTGGTGCCGGGTATATTCGCGGCGGTGCCGTACTGCATAGACCTGATCGGCGGCCCGTATATCGAGACGCGTCCGGAAGTGCTCAAGGCCTTCCGGCCCAAGTCGGCGCGGCGCTAGGCCGGCACGGCGTAGCTGGCGACGCCCTGTGCGCCTGGCGTAAGCCTTGGCTTGAGCCTTATTGAATCGGGCGGCGGGTATACAACGCCACAGCGCCCGGCAGCGGGGCGCGGACTCCGGCCTGGTATCCAGTCGTAACCCAAGGGCCCGGCGCCGAGCAGCGAATCCCGTTCCCCCGTAAAATGGCGGCTATTCCCGTTCAATCAGTATTCAGGAGGTGCCGTCATGGCCCTGGTATCCATGCGTCAGCTGCTCGATCATGCGGCGGAGCACGGCTATGGTATTCCCGCGTTCAACGTCAATAACCTCGAGCAGGTTCAGGCTATCATGGAAGCGGCCGATGAAACCAACAGCCCGGTCATCATGCAGGCCTCGGCAGGCGCCCGCAAGTACGCCGGCGAAGGCTTCTTGAAGTACCTGATCCAGGCGGCGGTGGAATCCTACCCGCACATCCCGGTGGTCATGCACCAAGACCACGGCCAGTCCCCGGTCGTGTGCAAGGGCGCCATCGAGCTGGGCTTCTCCAGTGTGATGATGGACGGCTCGCTCAAGGAAGACGGCAAGACCATCGCCGACTATGAATACAACCTCGGCGTCACCGGCAAGGTGGTGGACATGGCCCACAAGCTGGGCGTCACGGTCGAGGGCGAGCTGGGCTGCCTGGGCTCGCTCGAAACCATGAAGGGCGACAAGGAAGACGGCCACGGCGCCGAGGGCACCATGACCCGCGAACAGCTGTTGACCGACCCCGAGCAGGCCGCCGATTTCGTGCGCCATACCCAGCTCGACGCGCTGGCCATCGCCATCGGCACCAGCCACGGCGCCTACAAGTTCACGCGCAAGCCCACCGGCGACATCCTGTCGATCTCGCGCATCAAGGAAATCCACCGGCGCCTGCCCAATACGCACCTGGTGATGCACGGCAGCTCCAGCGTGCCTCAAGATTTGCTGGCCGAGATCCGCGAATTCGGCGGCGACATGAAGGAAACCTACGGCGTGCCCGTCGAGGAAATTCAGGAAGCCATCAAGTTCGGCGTGCGCAAGGTCAACATCGACACCGACATCCGCCTGGCGATGACGGGCGCGATCCGCCGCTTCATGGCCGAAAGCCCCGCCAAGTTCGACCCGCGCGAATACCTCAAGCCGGCGCGCCAGGCTGCCAAGCTGGTCTGCAAGCAGCGCTACGAGCAGTTCGGCACCGCCGGCAACGCCAGCAAGATCCAACCCGTGCCGCTGTCCGACATGGCGCAGCGCTACGCCTCGGGCAAGCTGGCCCAGGTGGTGCAGTAAGCAAAAGCCGCCCCGTCGGGATCGGCGCGGCCCCGCGGGCTGTGCCGGGCCTGGCGAGTCCAATATTTTCAGCGCCCGACGCAGGTCGGGCGCGGCGCTTTCATTCCAAGGACATATCGTGGTGCAGGCTCTCCATCAATCGACGATCGAATCCCTACCTTTGCTGGGCCGCGGCAAGGTGCGCGACATGTACGCGGTGGGCGACGACAAGCTGCTCATCGTGGCCTCCGACCGCATCTCGGCCTTCGACGTCATACTCGACGACCCCATCCCCGGCAAGGGGCAGGTGCTGACCGCGCTGACCGAGTTCTGGCTGGGCCGGCTGGGCCACGTGCTGCCCAACCATTCCACCGGCATCGCGCCCGAAGACGTCGTCGCCCCGGGCGAGCGCGACCAGGTGCGCGGCCGCGCCATGGTGGTCAAGCGGCTCAAGCCGATACTGGTCGAGGCCGTGGCGCGCGGCTACCTGATAGGTTCCGGCTGGAAAGACTATCAGGCCAGCGGCGCCATCTGCGGCGTCGCGCTGCCGGCGGGCCTGCGCCAGGCCGCACGGCTGCCCGAACCCATCTTCACCCCCGCCGCCAAGGCGGAATTCGGCACCCATGACGAGAACGTCGACTTCGACCACGTGGTACGCGAAGTCGGCGCCGAACTGGCCGGCCGCATCCGCGACATCACGCTGGCGTTGTACGGCGAAGCCGCCGAATACGCCCGCGGCAAGGGCATCATCATCGCCGACACCAAGTTCGAGTTCGGCCTGGACGAGCAGGGCGGCCTGTACCTGATGGACGAAGTGCTGACGCCCGACTCCTCGCGCTTCTGGCCGGCCGACCAATATGCCGAAGGCATCAGCCCGCCGTCGTTCGACAAGCAGTTCGTGCGCGACTGGCTCGAGACACAGACCTGGGACAAGACGCCGCCGGCGCCGCGCCTGCCGGCCGACGTACTGGAAAAGACCGCCGCCAAGTACCGCGAGGCGATGACGCGCCTGATCGGCGCATGACCGGAGGCACGCATGGCTGAATTCACTATCGATACTCCCACTGCCGTTTCCGCCAGTCCGCTGGTGGGCGTGATCATGGGCTCGTCCAGCGACTGGGAGGTCATGCAGCACGCGGCGGCCATACTGGAAGAGTTCGGCGTGCCGCACGAATTGCGAGTGGTGTCCGCCCACCGCATGCCGCAGCAAATGGCCGAATACGGCTCCGGCGCGGCCGGCCGCGGCCTGCGCGCCATCATCGCCGGCGCCGGCGGTGCGGCGCACCTGCCCGGCATGGTGGCCGCCTTCACGCCGGTGCCCGTCTACGGCGTGCCGGTGCCTTCCAAGTACCTGCGCGGCGAAGATTCTTTGTATTCCATCGTGCAGATGCCCAAGGGCGTGCCGGTGGCCACCTTCGCCATCGGCGAGGCCGGCGCCGCCAACGCCGCGCTGCACGTGGTGGCCTGCCTGGCCACTACCGATGCCGGGCTGCGCCGCAAGCTGGAAGAATTCCGCGCGCGCCAGACCCAGGCGGCGCAAGCCATGACCGTGCCTCCGCACGTGACGCTATGACATATCCTTTGATTGCGCCCGGCAACTGGCTGGGCATGGTGGGTGGCGGGCAGCTCGGACGCATGTTCTGCCAGGCCGCGCAAAGCCTGGGCTACAAGGTGGCGGTGCTGGATCCGGCCGAGGGCAGTCCTGCCGGGGTCGTGGCCGACCTGCACATCCGTGCGGCCTACGACGATCCGGCCGGGCTGGCGCAGCTGGGTGCACGCTGCCAGGCAGTGTCCACCGAATTCGAAAATGTTCCGGCGCAAAGCCTCGATGCCTTGGCGCGCGATGCGCGCGTCGCCCCGGCCGGGTCGGCCGTGGCCATCGTGCAGGATCGGATCCGCGAGAAGGCCTTCATAGCCGGCGCCGGCGTGCCCTTGGCGCCGTATGCCGAGATCCATGGCGCCGCGGATATCGATGCGGCCGCCCCCGAGCTGTTCCCCGGCATTCTCAAGGCGGCCCGCCTGGGCTACGACGGCAAAGGCCAGGCGCGGGTCGCCAGCAGGCAAGAGGCGCGGCAAGCCTACGCCGATCTCGGCGGCGTCGCCTGCGTGCTCGAGGCCCTGATGCCGCTGCGGGCCGAATTGTCGGTGGTGCTGGCGCGCGGCTACGACGGCCGCTGCGCGGTGTATCCCTCGGCCTGGAACGAACACCGCGAGGGCATATTGGCGGTGTCCACCGTGCCCACGCAGCTCGACGCGCAGCAGGCCGAGCTGCAGCGCAATGCCGCGCAGGCCGCGCAGGTCATCGCCGAGGGGCTCGACTACCACGGCGTGCTGTGCGTGGAATTCTTCGTGCTGCAGGACGGCCGGCTGCTGGCCAACGAGATCGCGCCGCGTCCCCACAACAGCGGCCACTACACCATGAATGCCTGCGTCACCAGCCAGTTCGAGCAGCAGGCCCGCGTCATGGCCGGCCTGCCCCTGGGCAGCACCGACAGTCTTTGCCCGGCCATCATGCTGAACATCCTGGGCGACGTCTGGTTCGACCCGGCCGGCGGCGCGCGCCGCGAGCCCGACTGGGCGGCGGTGCTGGCCGTGCCCGGCGCCTCGCTGCACCTGTACGGCAAGGCCGAGGCGCGGCGCGGCCGCAAGATGGGGCACGTCAACGTGGTCGCGCCTACGCTGGACTCGGTACGCCAAGCGGCCGCCGACGTGGCCGCGGCCTTGAACATTCCTTTTGATCGTGCCGAGTAGCAGCGGGCGCGGCATGAGCGATACCGACATGAGCCATGCCCTGGACGCCGCCGCGCGGCGGCTGGCCGAGGGCGGCCTGGTGGCCTTCCCCACCGAGACCGTGTATGGGCTGGGGGGCGACGCCGAGAACCCCGAGGCCATCGCGCGCATCTACGCCGCCAAGGGCCGGCCGTCCAGCCATCCCGTGATCGTGCACGTGGCGCCCGAGGCCGACTTGTCGTATTGGGCCCGCGAAATTCCGGCGCAGGCGCGCGCCCTGATACAGGCATTCTGGCCCGGCCCGCTGACCCTGATCCTGCCGCGCGCCGCGCACGTGCCGGCCGCCGTCAGCGGCGGCCAGGACAGCGTCGGCCTGCGCTGTCCTTCGCATCCCGTGGCCCAGGCGCTGCTGCGCCGTTTCGCCGCGCTCAAGCCGGGCGGCCAGGGTGGGGTGGCCGGCCCGTCGGCCAACAAGTTCGGCCAGGTCTCGCCCACGCGCGCCGAGCACGTGCGGGCGGAATTCGCAGAACTGGGCCCCGATCGCCTGCTGGTGCTGGAAGGCGGCCCTGCGGAAGTCGGCATCGAATCCACCATCGTCGATCTGTCGCGCCTGGCGCAGGGAGTCGGGCCGGTGCTGTTGCGCCCGGGCCATATATCCGCGGCGCAAATGGCCGAAGTGCTGGGAGAACCCATCGGCAGCCCCGATGCCGCGGCGCCGCGCGTGTCGGGGTCGCTGAAGGCGCACTATGCGCCGCGTACGCCGCTGCGGCTGGTGGCCACGGCCGACCTGGATCGCTGCCTGCAAGTCTGTGCCGATGGCGGCACCAAGGTCGCGGCGGTGGTATTCGATGCCGCGGCGCATGCCGCGCGCCCGCAAGTCGACTGGCACGGCGCCTCCCAGGATCCCGCCGCTTACGCCCGGGATCTGTACGCGCTGCTGCGCCGCCTCGATGAAGGCGGCTACGATTGCATCGTGCTCGAGCGCCCGCCGTCCCTGCCGGCCTGGCGCGCGGTCAACGACCGTATCGGCCGGGCCGCCGCGGCGTTCGAGTGACGCGAATCGGCGGCTGAAGCGGCCTGGCGCAGCCTCGAGGAGTCCCATGGAAAATCGCCACATGCGCTACTTCCTGGCGGTAGCGGATCTGGGCAGCCTGACCAAGGCGGCCGAGTACCTGGATGTGTCGCAGCCGGCCCTGACGCAGGTCATCAACAAGCTGGAGCGCGACCTCGGCGTGCAGCTGCTGGTGCGTTCGCGCGCCGGGGCGGATCTGACTGCCGCCGGCCTGGCGATCATCGACGACATGCGCGAGAGCCTGGCTCGCGCCGATGCGGCCGCGCTGCGCGCCAAGGCGGTGGCCGCGGGGCTGGCCGGCCGGCTGACCATAGGCTTCGTCACGCTGGCCACGCACACCGTGCTGCCGCGAGCCCTGTGCGCGTTCCGCGCGCGGCGCCCGGGGGTAGAGATCGTGCTGCGCGAAATGGGCAATCTGTCGCAGGCTCAGGCGCTGGCGCACGGCACCATCGACGTCGCGCTGCTGCACACACCGGTGTCGCTGACGGGGCGCATGCGCGAAAAAGTCGTCAGCCGCGAGCCCATGGTGGCGGTGGTTCCCGCCAGCCTTTCGATAGGGCGCGACGGCAAGGTCAGCCTGGCGGAGATCGCCCGCGCCGGGCTGATCTGGTTTCCCGAGCGCAACCTGCCGTTTCTGCGCATGCGCATATTGGCGGCGATGCGCAGGGCCGGAGGCGAAGGGCGCGTGGTGCAGGAGGTCGAGCGTTCCACTACGGCGCTGGCTTGCGTGGCGGCCGGCCTGGGCGTCTGCCTGCTGCCGGCCTCCGTGCGGCGTGTCCTGCACCAGGACGTGCGGGTGCTGGACATCAGCGATGGCGCGGATCTGCCGCGCTTCGAAATACGCATGGCCTGGGCGCCGCAGTTGCGGCCGTCCCTGGCGTCCGAGTTCGCGGCGCTGCTGGACGCGGTCTGAGCCGGTTTGCCGCCGCAGCGCCAATTCTATAAGTAATCCTTATGGAATATGGCCTGACAGCTTTTATATGATGGAGCGTCGAGACCCATAAAATCAAAGAGCCCGATCCGTACCAGGAATCGGGTATTCGATTTTCACGGAGGCTCGCTATCTCTACCGCTACAACTACCCGCAATGCCGCCGGCGCGCCCGCCGATCTGCTTGAAAGCCTCGATGCGGGCGGCCAGCGATATCATTTCATCAGCCTGCGCGCCGCGCAGCGGGCCGGGCTGATCCAGGCATTTCGCCTGCCGGTCACTCTGCGCATTCTCCTGGAGAACAGTCTGCGCTGCCGCGAGCCGGGCGACGAACACGATCTGCAGGCGCTGCGCGACTGGCTGGTGCAGGGATCCAGCGACCAGGAAATCAGCTTCCATCCCGCCCGGGTGCTGATGCCCGATGCATCGGGCATTCCCCTGCTGGGCGACCTGGCTGCCATGCGCGAGGCAGTAAGCGCCGCCGGCGGCGACCCGGCCCACGTGAATCCGATGATTCCCGTGGACGTGGTCGTCGACCATTCCTGCATCACCGAGTACGCGGGCAGCGACCAGGCCTACGACCTGAACCTGGCGCTGGAATACCGCCGCAACGCCGAGCGCTATACCTTTCTCAAATGGGCGCAGGGTTCGTTCGCCAATCTGCGGGTGATTCCGCCATCGATGGGCATTGCCCACCAAGTGAATGTGGAACACCTGGCCCGTGTCGTCTGGACGGGCCCCGGGGCCGGTGGCCGAGCCATGGCGTATCCCGACACGCTGGTCGGCCTGGACAGCCATACGCCCATGGTCAACGGCATCGGCGTCCTGGGCTGGGGCGTGGGCGGCATCGAAGCTGGCGCGGCCATGCTGGGGCAGCCGATTTCCATGCTGCTGCCCGAAGTAGTGGGCTGCCGCATCACCGGCAGGCCGCAGGCGGGCGTGACCAGCACCGACATCGTGCTCACGCTTACCGAAGCGCTGCGCCGGCGCAAGCTGGTCGGCAAGTTCGTCGAATACTACGGCGACGGCCTGGATCACTTGCCCCTGTCGCACCGCGCCACCATATCCAATATGGCCCCGGAATCGGGCGCCACCATGTGCTTCTTCCCGGTCGACCAGGCCACGATCGATTATTTGCAGGCCACCGGCCGCAGCGCTGAGCAGATCGAGCTGGTGCGCGCCTATGCCCATGCACAGGGCCTGTGGCGTCCTGCCGACGGCGAGGCGATCGTCTACAGCGAGCGCATGGAATTCGACCTGGGCGCGGTGCGCCCGTCGATGGCCGGCCCGAGCCGCCCGCAGGATCGCGTCGACCTGGGCGGCGCGCCGCAGCGTTTTGCCGAGGCCTATGCCGAACGGCTGCAGGGCTGGCAGCCGCCCACAGAGCCGCTGCGCGCCGATGTCCCCGATGCGCCGCCGCGCCACTTGCAGCACGGCGACATCGTGCTGGCGGCCATTACCAGCTGCACCAATACCTCCAATCCGCAGGCCATGGTGGGGGCCGGACTGCTGGCGCGCAAGCTGCGCCAGCGGGGCGTCGGCGTCCGGCCCTGGGTCAAGACTTCGCTGGCGCCCGGCTCGCGAGTGGTCATGGACTACCTGGAGGCGGCGGGGCTCAAACAGGATCTGGACGCGCTGGGCTTCCAACTGGTGGGCTATGGCTGCATGACTTGCGCCGGCGCGTCGGGGCCGTTGGCGCCGGAGGTGGCCGCGCAGATCGAAGAATCGGATCTGGTGGTGGCTTCCGTGCTGTCGGGCAACCGCAATTTCGAGGGCCGCACGCATGCGCTGGTGCGCGCCAACTTCCTGTGCTCGCCGGCGCTGGTCGTGGCTTATGCTTGCGCCGGATCCATAGGCATCGACTTGACGCGCATGCCGCTGGCGCTCGGCCGCGACGGCAGGCCGGTGTGGCTGTCCGAGGTCTGGCCGGACGAGGCCGAGATCGAGACGGTGATGCGCGAGCACATCAGCGCCACGCTGTACCGGCGCCGCTATGCCGATTCCGACCGCGGCGAGCAGCGCTGGCAGGCCCTGCAGGCGCCGCGCGGCATGCATTACGACTGGGACGAGCACAGCACCTATATCCGCAGGCCGCCGTATTTCGAGCTCGACAATGGCGAGCCCGGCATCGGCCAGGGCGATATTGTCGGCGCGCGGCCGCTGGCCCTGCTGGGCGACAGCATCACCACCGACCATATTTCCCCCGTGCATGCCATCCGCTCCGGCACCGTGGCGGGCGATTACCTGGCCGGACTGGGGGTCGAGCCGGCCGACTTCAACACGCTGCTGACGCGGCGCGGCAATCACGAAGTCATGATGCGGGGCACTTTTGACAACCCACGCCTGCGCAACGCCATGGCCGGTGGGCGCGAGGGCGGCTGGACGCGCCACGAGCCCGATGGCGGGATCCTGCCCGTCTACCAGGCCGCCGAACGCTACCGCGCCGAGGGCGTGCCGCTGGTGGTAGTGGCGGGCGGCGAATACGGCACCGGCTCGTCGCGCGACTGGGCTGCCAAGGGCACGCGCCTGCTGGGCGTGCGCGCGGTGATCGCCGAGTCTTTCGAGCGTATCCATCGTTCCAACCTGGTGGGCATGGGGGTGCTGCCGCTGCAGCTGCCGCCCGGCACTCGCGCCGCCGATCTCGGGCTGGACGGCAGCGAGACCTTTACCGTCACCGGGCCCTGGGCCTCGCTGCAACCGCGCCAGGCGCTGTCTTGCGAAATCCGCCGCGACAACGGAGAATCGACCTGTATAGAACTGATATGCCGGCTCGACATTCCGCGTGAAATTGCCTGGTACCGCGCCGGCGGCATCCTGCCTTACGTTGCCGGCGTGCTGGTGTCCGCCGGCGCGCCGGCGGCCTCCGCTTGATGCCCGGGTTGGCCGGATCATCGGTTTTAGCCCGGCGCCTGCGAGATCAGGCGCGGTTCCGGCACCGGAATACGCGCCGGGCGGGCGGCTGGGCGTGCCGCCGCTGGGCGAACCGATACAGGGTTTGAATACGTCCGCAGGCTGGCAACGGGAGGGCCTGGCGGACGCTACATGCAGTCTCTCATTATCCAAAACTCAGGAGAAGAATATGCAAAGAAGAAAGATGCTGAAGACCTTGGTCGCGGCCGGGGTAGCGGCCGGGCTCGCTCCGCTGGGCGCCCAGGCCGCGGCCTGGCCCGATCGGCCCGTTACCATTGTCGTGCCGTTCTCGCCGGGCGGCGGGATCGACCTGATCACGCGCGTCTTCGCTAAGCAGATAGGCAAAGACCTGCACCAGAGCATCATCGTCGAGAACCGGCCCGGCGCCGGCGGCGTGGTGGGTTCGGCGCACGTGGCGCGCGCCAAACCCGACGGCTATACCTTCCTGGTGGCGGGCAACGGCATCGTCACCAACAGCCAGATACGCTCCGATCAGCCCTATAAAGACGACCAGCTCACACCCGTGGGCCTGATGGGCGTGGCGCCTTCCGTCATCGTCACCAATCCTTCCAATCCCGCGCATGGCTTGAAGGAATTCGTCGCCAACGCCAAGAAGAACCACGTCAGCCGCATCACTTTCTCGCGCGCGGGCGTGGGCAGCACACCGGACTTCGTCGGCGCCATGGTCAAGCAGGAAACCGGCCTGCCGATCCAGATGATTTCGTATAAAAGCGGCTCGGAAGGCGTCGCGGCCGTCATCGGCGGCCAGGTCGACATGACGTCCGAGGCCAGTATCGTGACCCTGCCGCTGGTCAAGGGCGGCAAGCTCAAGGCGCTGGCCACCACCTGGGGCGGCCGCCTGGCCAGCGCGCCGGACATTCCGACCGCAGCCGAAGAAGGCTTCCCCAACATCCGCATCGGCCACTGGGAAGGGATGTTCGCGCCCACCGGCACGCCGGCTGACATCCTCGACAAAATGAATGCGGCCATTCTGAAGGCGGCCAAGGCCCCCGAGGTGCTGGATACCCTGAAGAAGACCAGCATCGAGCCGGGCGATTTCAACCGTGCCCAGTTCACCAAGTTCACCCAAGACGAATACACGCGTCTGGGCAAGGTGGTCAAGGCGGGGCACATGCACGCGGAATAAGCCAGATGGCCTGCCGGAGGCAGGCCATCTGCGTTCGCTGCGTTCGCTGCGTTCGCTTGTGCGCGTTGCCGCGTAATATGCCGTCCCGGGAATGGGCCGCCCTGTGGCCTTGCGCAGGGCGCGGCGGGGCCTTACCCGCCCAGCCCGCCGACGAATTCCCGCATGGCAGCGATCAGCTTTTCCGGCTGGTCTTTGTGCGGCGAATGCCGGCAGTCGGGCAGTATGCTCAGGCGTGCCTGCGGCGCCAGGCGCTGGATGCCGCGGATCTGTTCCAGGGTGCCGTATTCGTCGTCTTCACCCTGCACGGCCAGTATCGGGCAGCGGATCTTGTCCAGGTATGCTTCGATGTTCCAGGCGCGGAAGGCCGGATCCAGCCAGATGTGGTTCCAGCCCCAGAAGGCCGAATCGGGTACCTGGTGGTAGCGGCCCAGCTTGGCCGGCAGATCGGTGTTCAGATACGCTTGGCGCGCCTGTTCGATGCTGGACACCGAAATGTCCTCGACGAAGATGTGCGGCGCCGCGACGACGATGGCGCGCGGGGCGTCGGGGTACATGGCCGCATACAGCAGGGCGATGGAACCGCCGTCGCTGTGGCCGAACAATATGGGTTTTTCGTCTGCCAGGCCCAGGGCCGCGAACAGCGCGGGCAGCACTTCTTCGGCCTGGGCATGCATATAGCTGACCGGCCAGCGCTCGGCCTCGGGGCGCGGCGTGCTCGAACCATAGCCGTAGCGCGAGAACACCAGGCCGCGGCAGCCCAGCGCGGCGCAGGCGCGGGCGGGGAAGTCTTTCCACATCGACACCGAGCCCAGCCCCTCGTGCAGGAACACCAGTAGCGGCGCGGCCGCATCCGCGGCGGCGATCCATTGGTACTCGATGCTCAGTTCGCGGCCCAGTGCGCGGATGCGCACGTGCTCGCTGCGGCTGGCGGTGGCGGGAACGGCGGTTGCGGTCATGCTTGGGTTTCCATCTGGCGCAGGCGGAAGCGCTGGATCTTGCCTGTCGCGGTTTTCGGCAGTTCTTCAGTGAAATGGATCTGGCGCGGGTACTTGAACGGCGCCAGGCTGTGCTTGACGTGGGCCTGCAGCGCGGCCTTGACGGCGTCGCCGCCATCCTGGCCCGGGCGCAACACCACGTAGGCCACGGTCTTGACCAGGCCCTGCGCGTCCGCCACGCCGATGACGGCGGCTTCCAGCACGGCCTCGTGCTGCACCAGCACGTTCTCGACCTCGATGGGCGAGACGTACTGGCCGCTGACCTTGATCATGTCGTCGCTGCGGCCGGCATAAGTATAGTAGCCCTGCTCATCGCATATATATTTGTCGCCGCTCTTGAGCCATTCGCCCAGGAAAGTGGCGCGTGTCTTGTCGCGATTGTTCCAGTACATCAGGGCGGCGCTGGGCCCCTTGATGTACAGGTCGCCGATGCTGCCGGTGGCCACGGGCGCGCCCAGCTCGTCGCGCAGCTGCACCTCGTAGCCGGGCACGGGCTTGCCGGTGGTGCCGTAATGCAGGTCGTCGCTGCGGTTGGAAAGAAAGATGTGCAGCATTTCGGTCGAGCCGATGCCGTCCAGGATGTAGCAGCCGAATTGTGCCGTGTAGCGCTCGCCCAGCTCTTTGGGCAGGGCCTCGCCGGCCGAGGCGCAGACCCGCATCGCCACTTGTTCGCGCGTGGGCAGGTCGGGCGCGGCCAGCATGCTGGCGTACAGCGTGGGCACGCCGCAGAACACCGTGGGCTGGAATTCCACCAGTTTCTCGAACACTGCCTGCGGGGTCGGCCGGCCGCGCAGCAGCACCACGGTGGCGCCCACCGCCAGCGGGAAGCTGAGCGCATTGCCCAGGCCATAGGCGAAGAACAGCTTGGCCGCCGAGAACACCACGTCGCTTTCGCGCACACCCAACACGGGCTTGCCGTAGAGTTCTACCGTATACCAGAGGTTGCCGTGCGAGTGCACCACGCCCTTGGGCTGGCCGGTAGAGCCTGACGAGTACAGCCAGAAGGCGATCTCGTCGGCATGGGTATCGGCGGCCCGCACCGGCTGCGCGGCCTGTACGCGGCTTTCGAAATCGATACAGGGCGCCTGCAGGGCTTCGGTGGGTTCCGAGACGACGATGTGCTTGACCTCGTGCGGGCCGCGCTGCAGCGCCTCGCGCAGGATCGGCAGCAGCGAGCCCGACACGAACACCGCCTGGCTGCGGCTGTGCGCCAGCATATAGGCGTAGTCGTCGGCCGTCAGCAGGGTATTGACGGCCACCGGCACGACCCCGGCGTGCAGGGCGCCCAGGAAGGCGACCGGCCAGTCGACGGTGTCGTGCATCAGCAGCAGGGCGCGTTCTTCGCGCCGCAGGCCCAGCTCCTGCAACAGGCCGGCAAAGCGCGCGCTGCGCTCGGCCAGCTCGCCGTAGCTCAGGGTGCGCTGGCCGTCTATATAGGCCGGTTTGGCGGCGCGCACGGCGTTGACTTCGCTCAGGTACTGGGCGAAATTGAGTAGGCGTGGGCAGGAATTCATGTGTGTCTCGCTCGATCGGAATGGATGGAAATATGAGTAGTGCGGCTGCGGCGCGAGGCAAGGCGAGTGCACTGCGAGGGCACGTGCTGTCTTGCGCCGCGCCCCCTTACTGTTGTGCGCGGCGGGTGAATTCGATGGCGCCTTCGGGCAGCAGGTACAGTACCAGCGCGCTGCCGCCGCTGACCGTGGGCCGGTGGGCCGTGTCGGGGCCGTAGACCAGCCAGCCGGCCGGGTGCCCGTCGAATTCGGCCTGCTGGTCCAGGGGCATGATGAGGTCGATCTCGCCGTTGGGATGACGATGGTGCGGGCCGGCAACATCTTGCATCTGCGCCACGTCGACCGAACAGCCGCCCAGCTCGGGCGCGGCTTCCAGCACGCGGCCGTAGCGGATGCCGCCGTGCTCGTGCGGGCACATCCAGCCCGCCGCGATGCCGTCCCTACAGGACTGCATGATCTGCCGATAGGCCTCACCGTGGGCCGGATAGCGCTGGTTCAGTTCGCGCTGCAGTTCGGCGTCGAGGCTGCGCCCGCCGACGCTGGCGGCAATAGGCGCGATCAGGCCGCGGAACTGTGCTTCGGTGCTGCTCATGGCCAGGGCTCCTGTGCTGTAATGGCTGCTGCGCAAGGCGGCGTGGCCCCGGGAGGGGCGTGCGGCTTGCGGCGCAATGTGTGGGTAAGTGTCAAGAAGAATCTTGCAGCTGGACTGCAAATTAGGGCTTTTCATTGAAAGTGTCAAGCACTATAATGCATGTTAATCGAATTATTAGGGTAATTCAGGGTGAAAAATAAAGCACTCGAGCGCCAGGCGGCGGAAGTCCCCGAGGCCATGGACGGCACCAAGGAACCCTATCTGGTGGCATTGGGCGAGCGCGTGCGCCGCCTGCGGGCGATGCGCGGCATGACGCGCAAGGCGCTGGCGCAAAGCGCCGGGGTGTCCGAACGCCACCTGGCCAATCTGGAAGGCGGCATCGGCAATGTGTCCATCCTGCTGCTGCAGCAGATCGCCCAGGCCTTTCATTGCCCGATCGCCGAGCTGGTGGGCGATGTCACCACTTCCAGCCCCGAATGGCTGCTGATCCGCGAACTGCTCGAGCATCGCTCCGAAAGCGAGCTGCAGCGGGCGCGCGAGACGCTGGCCGAGCTCTACGACGGGCATGCGGCGGCGGGGCGCCGCAACAAACTGCAGCAAATCGCCCTGATCGGGCTGCGCGGCGCCGGCAAGTCCACGCTGGGCCGCATGCTGGCTCAAGACCTGGGCTATGCCTTTGTCGAGCTCAGTGCCGAGATCGAGCGCGTGGCCGGCTGCGGCATTCTCGAAATCCATAGTCTTTACGGCCCCAGCGCCTACCGGCGCTACGAAAAGCGAGCGCTGGAAGAGTCGCTGCAGCTGTATCCCGAAATGGTGCTGGCCACCCCCGGCGGCCTGGTGTCCGAGCCTGCCGCCCTGAACCAACTGTTGGCACATTGCTATACGGTATGGGTGCAGGCCACGCCCGAAGAGCACATGGCGCGTGTCATGGCGCAGGGCGATTTCCGCCCCATGGCCGGTAATAACGAAGCCATGTCCGACCTCAAGCGCATCCTGGCCAGCCGCGAGGCCTTTTATTCCAAGGCGGATTTCTCCTGCTCCACCAGCCACCAGAGCCTGCAGGAATGCTTCCAGGCGCTGCGCACCCATATCCGGCAGGAGGCCGGGCTGCCTGTATAGAGGGAACTAGGGTGTTGGGGCATAGCTGCCGCTGGCTGCGGCTGTAGATCGCGTGATTGGCGCGACCGGCGCCGCCGGCGCGGGAACCAAGCAGGGGAAGCGGGCGGACAGTAAAGCAAGTGCAGTAGCGCGTGTGCGGCAGTGGCGGTGGCAGTGACAGGGCAGTGACAGGGCAGTGACAGGGCAGTGACAGGGCAGTGACAGGGCAGTGGCGGGGCGCTGCCCAGGGCAGTGATGGCGTCGGAAAACAGGACAGCGGCAGTGCGGCGGCGTCCTCTCCGGAAAGAAAAATGAATTTTTTTGCATTTTTCTTTGACAGTGGAAAAATAGTGCATTATTATGCATCCCATCACTCGCCATGAATTATTATTCATCCAGACTACAGGAGCCGCTCATGAGCGATCTTTCCGCCGCGGTCGATTTCCGCACTCATCCCGATCTCTACAAGCACTGGAAGCTGTCCTTCGACGGCGCGGTGGCGACTTTGGCCATGGATGTGGCGGAAGACGGCGGCCTGCGTCCCGGCTACAAGCTCAAGCTGAATTCCTATGACCTGGGTGTGGATATCGAGCTGCACGACGCGCTGCAGCGCATCCGCTTCGAACACCCCGAGGTGCGCACCGTGGTCGTCACCAGCCTGAAAGACCGCGTCTTCTGTTCGGGCGCCAATATCTTCATGCTGGGCCTGTCCTCGCATTCCTGGAAGGTCAACTTCTGCAAATTCACCAACGAAACCCGCAATGGCATCGAAGACTCCAGCCGCCATAGCGGGCTGAAGTTCGTGGCGGCCCTGAATGGTGCCTGCGCGGGCGGCGGCTACGAACTGGCGCTGGCCTGCGACGAGATCCTGCTGATCGACGACCGCTCTTCGGCGGTGGCGCTGCCGGAAGTGCCCCTGCTGGGCGTGCTGCCCGGTACCGGCGGGCTGACCCGCGTCACCGACAAGCGCAAGGTGCGCCACGACCATGCCGACATCTTCTGCACCCTGGTCGAGGGCGTGCGCGGCCAGCGCGCCAAAGACTGGCGCCTGGTCGATGCCATCATCAAGCCGGCGCAATTCGCCGATGGCGTGAAGCAGCGCGCGCAGGATCTGGCCGCCGGCAGCGACCGGCCGGCCGACGCCCGCGGTGTCGAACTCACGCCGCTGCAGCGCACCGCCGGCGCCGACGGCCTGGCCTACAAATATGTGGAAGTGCGCATCGACCGCGACAAGCGCCTGGCCGAGTGGACGGTGCGCGCGCCCGAGGCGCCGGTGGCTGCCGACATCGACGCCATCCTGGCCCAGGGTGCGGAGTGGTGGCCGCTGCGCATGGTGCGCGAACTGGACGACGCCATCCTGCACATGCGTACCAATGAACTCGATATCGGCACCTGGGTGATACGCACCGCTGGCGACGCCGAGCAAGTGCTGGCGGCCGACGCCGTCCTGCAGAAATTCGCCGACCACTGGTTCGTGCGCGAAACCACAGGCATGCTGCGCCGTACCCTGGCGCGCCTGGACGTGACCTCGCGTTCCCTGTATGCGCTGATCGAGCCGGGTTCGTGCTTCGTCGGCACGCTGCTCGAGCTGGCCCTGGCCTGCGACCGCTCTTATATGCTCGACGACGACGAAGCCGCAGAGCCGGCGACGATCGCGCTGGACGAAGCCAATTTCGGCTACTACCCCATGGTCAACGGCCAGAGCCGCATCCAGCGCCGCTACTATGACGAAGCGCCGGCCATCGAGGCGGTGCGCGGCGCCGCCGGCGCCCCCATCAGTGCGGCCGCGGCGCAAGATCTGGGGCTGGTCACCTATGCGCTCGATGCCCTGGACTGGGACGACGAGGTTCGCCTGGCCCTGGAAGAGCGCCGCGCCCTGTCGCCCGATGCGCTGACCGGGCTGGAGGCCAATCTGCGCTTCGGCGGCGTGGAAACCATGGAGACCCGGGTGTTCGGGCGCCTGACCGCTTGGCAAAACTGGATTTTCTATCGACCCAATGCATCGGGAGAAAAGGGCGCCCTGAAGCTGTACGGCAAGGGCGAGCAGGCCAGTTTCGACTGGAATCGAGTCTGACGACGCGGCCGCCTGCCGCAATCATGCGGCGCGCCGGCAAGTGCCGCGCACCGCGCAAGCATTCTGCCGATTCCAGCGCCAGCGCTGCATCGGCCAGGTATATAGATTAGATAGAGCCACAGGGCTTTTCCATCGAGGAGTTCCAGATATGTCCGGCATCAACTATTCCGAGAAGATCCCCAACAACGTCAACCTGTCCGGCGACCGTACGCTGCAGCGTGCGCTCGAGCACTGGCAGCCCAACTACCTGCAATGGTGGCGGGACATGGGCCCCGAAGGCGCGCAGAACTTCGACGTTTATCTGCGCACCGCGGTCAGCGTGCAGCCCGACGGCTGGGCGCATTTCGACTACGTGAAAATGCCCGAGTACCGCTGGGGCATTTTCCTGGCGCCGCAAGACGGCGAACGCAAGATCCACTTCGGCGAGCAACTGGGCCGCGAGGCCTGGCAGGAAGCGCCGGGCGAGCACCGCGCCAACCTGCGCCGCATCATCGTCACGCAGGGCGACACCGAGCCCGCTTCGGTCGAGCAACAGCGCCACCTGGGCCTGACCGCGCCTTCGCTGTACGACCTGCGCAACCTGTTCCAGGTCAATGTCGAGGAAGGGCGGCACCTGTGGGCCATGGTCTACCTGCTGCACCGCTATTTCGGCCGCGACGGGCGCGAAGAGGCCGATGCCCTGCTGCAGCGCAATTCCGGCGACCAGGACAGCCCGCGCATTCTCGGCGCCTTCAACGAGAAGACGCCCGACTGGCTGGCCTTCTACATGTTCACGTATTTCACCGACCGCGACGGCAAGTTCCAGCTCAGCGCCCTGTCCGAGTCGGGCTTCGACCCCCTGGCGCGCACCACCAAGTTCATGCTGACTGAAGAAGCCCACCATATGTTCGTGGGCGAGTCGGGCGTGTCGCGTGTGCTGCAGCGTACCTGCCAGGTCATGAACGAGCTCAAGACCGAAGACCCGGCCACGCTGCGCGCCGCCGGCGTCATCGACCTGCCGACCATCCAGCGCTACCTGAATTTCCATTACAGCGTCACCATCGACCTGTTCGGTGCCGACCAGTCGTCCAATGCCGCCATCTTCTACAGCTCGGGGCTGAAGGGCCGCTACGAAGAGGGCAAGCGCAGCGACGACCACCAGCTGAAGAACGACACCTATCGCGTGCTGGAAGTGGCCGACGGCAAGTTGCGCGAGATCGAGGTGCCCATGCTCAATGCGCTGAACGAAGTGCTGCGCGACGACTTCATCCGCGACTCGATGGCCGGCGTGGGCCGCTGGAACCGCGTCATGGAAAAAAGCGGCGTCGCCTTCCGCCTGCAAGTGCCGCACAAGGCCTTCAACCGCAAGATCGGCGCGCTGGCCGGCATCCGCGTGGCGCCCGACGGCACCGTGCTGAGCGAAGACCAGTGGCGCGCCAACCAGGATTCCTGGCTGCCCACCGAGGGCGACCGCGCCTTCGTCGCCTCGCTGATGGGGCGTGTCGCCGAGCCGGGCAAGTTCGCCAACTGGATCGCGCCGCCGCCCATAGGCATCAACCGCCAGCCCATCGATTTCGAATACGTGCGTTTCAACTGAAGTCTCTTCGGCGTTCCGGCCGGACTGCGCGCGGCGGCTTCGTCCGCGGCGCGGCCGCCCGGCCCGAATCCCAGGCCTCGGCACCAGGAGTTCCGTCATGACAGCCCCCATCCCCTCCAGCATCATCAAGCAGCATCTGATCGATCCTGAAATCTGCATACGCTGCAATACCTGCGAGGAAACCTGTCCGATCGATGCCATCACCCACGATTCCAACAACTACGTGGTGAACCCCGAGGTCTGCCAAAGCTGCATGGCCTGTGTGCCGCCGTGCCCGACCGGCGCCATCGACAACTGGCTGAAGGTGCTGTCCGACCAGACCTACAGCATGGATGAGCAATTCGGCTGGATGGAACTTCCGGCCCAGCAAGATCTGCCCGAACCCGCGGCCGAACCCGCGGGCGCGCAGCAGCCAGTGGCGGCGCCGGCCGTGGCCGCCGAGGCGCAGGAAGACCCCAATGCCGACCTGGACGGCCTGCCGTCGACCTCGGCCGGGGCCAGCGTGCCGCCCTGGTCGGCCGCGCACCCCTATCTCAATCTGTACACCCACAAGAACCCGGTGACGGCTACCGTCGTAGGCAATTACCGCGTCACCGACGACGACACCGAAAGCGACATCCACCACATCGTGCTGGACTTCGGCGAGCAGCCTTTCCCCGTGCTGGAGGGCCAGTCGGTCGCCATCTTCCCGCCCGGCACCGATGCGTCCGGCCGGCCCTATCATGCGCGCCAATACTCGATCGCCAGCCCGCGCGACGGCGAGCGGCCGCGCTATAACAACCTGTCGCTGACGGTCAAGCGCGTAACCACCGACTACGACGGCAAGCCGACGCAGGGCGTGTGCTCGAACTACCTGTGCGACCTGAAGAAGAACGACACGGTCAAGGTCATAGGCCCCTTCGGCAATACCTTCCTGATGCCCAACCAGGCCGACTCGAACCTGATCATGATCTGCACCGGCACCGGCTCGGCCCCCATGCGCGCCATGACCGAACGCTGCCGCCGCCTGACCAAAGAGCAGAACTTCAAGGGCCGGCTGATGCTGTTCTTCGGCGCGCGCACCGAGCGCGAACTGCCGTATTTCGGCCCCTTGATGAACCTGGCCAAGGAATTCATCGACATCAACCTGGCCCTGTCGCGCGCGCCCGGCCAGCCCAAGCGCTACGTGCAGGACTTGATACGCGAGCGCGCCACCGACGTGATGGGGCTGCTGGAAGACGGCAAGACCTGCATCTACGTCTGCGGCCTCAAGGGCATGGAAGACGGCGTCATCGACGCCCTGCAACACGTGGTCTCACAGGCCGGCGGCGACTGGGCCGAAGTCCACGCCCAGCTCAAGACCCAGGGGCGGCTGCATTTCGAGACTTATTGATTGGGCTTAGCCGGACGCGAGCAATTTCTTCACCTTCGTATGGAAGGTGGGCAGATCCTGTCTGATTGTCTGCCAGACGATTTCCATGTCTACCTTGAAGTAGCCATGGGCTACGGCATTGCGCATCTGGTAGGCGAAGGCCAGCGGCAAGTCGGGGTGCGCTGCGGCGAACTCCGGATAGCGTGCTTCGATGCCGTGGCTGGCTTCGCCGACAATTTCCAGGTTGCGCAGTACAGCGTCCTGGATCAGCTTGTTTTGGAGAAACCTGGCGGTGCTCAGCCCTGACGTATATTCGTCAATGCGTTCTATCGCTTCCAGAATGTGAGCGAGATAGTCTGGCAGCCGGGCAGTGTCGGATAGGCTCACAGGTTCACCCTCCCGTGGCTGCTCCACATCCCGCGCTTGGTGACTCCCGTGGGCAGCCGCCGGGCGAGCTCATATCGGGACGGCCTCGGCCAGCACGACATGCCTGAATTTTTCCGGCAGGGCGTTGGGCGTAACGACGTCGACCGGCACCCCGAGTAGTTGCAACAATTCGTGCCGAATCGCGCCTATGTCGAATAGGGTGGTTTCGGGCGTGGGGTCGACGAGGATGTCCAGGTCGCTGGCTTCGGTATCATTGCCATGGGCGGCGGAACCAAAGATGCGCGCATTATGCGCACGGTGCGCTTCCACGATGCGTCTGATCTCGGTTCTGTGCGTATCGAGGGCTTGTGAGGGTTTCATGTTGTGTCTGTCCACAAACGAGCACTGACCACGGTACTGCCATTGATTCTACACTCTATTCACGCTATTAGCGGGTGGGCTATTGCACCGAGACCGCTGGGTCGAGGGTGCGGCTCTGTTCCCATCCATTACGCCAATGGGCGTTACACTGGAGCCAGCCGATGCCTGCCTGTTGTAGCCCCGCGGCCGACCGGGGAACGCTGAGCAGGCATCGAATTTTTCCGCACACCGATTCCAATAGGTCTGACATGAAATTCAGCGAATTCCAAGCCGGCATGGTCATCAAGCATCCGCCCGTCGTCGTGGACGAACAGGAAATGCTCGGCTTTGCGCGCGACTACGACCCGCAATGGTTCCATACCGACGTGCAGCGCGCCGGGCAGAGCCGCTGGGGCGGCCTGATCGCCAGCGGCTGGCTGACCTGCAGCCTGGCGATGCGCATGGCCGTCGAGGCCGCCCTGACTGATTCCGAGTCCTTCGGTTCGCCCGGCGTGGAAAGGCTGCGCTGGATACTGCCGGTGCGTCCCGGCGACGCCATACGCCTCGAAGCCACGGTCAATTCCGTGCGCACATCGTCCAGCCGTGCCGATCTCGGCATCATGCGCTGGACCTGGCAGGTCTTCAACCAGCGCGACGAACAAGTGCTGGAGCTGGAAGCCACCAGCCTGTTCGATCTGGGCGAGCAGGCATAAAACCCCCGGCCCCGCCCGCTGCGGGCTTGTGGAAGGCATGGGATGCGGCCATGGATGGGCCCGGGCGGCCTCGCGGCTGCGAGGGGCCGCCTACCACGAGCCGCGATGCTCGGGCACGCGGGTGATTACCGGCAGCGAGGCGACACACAGCAGCGCGGTCGCGATGTAGATCCAGCTTTGCGTGCTGCCCGGCGTGCCGGCGTGGGAAAGAATCGCGGTGGCCGTCGAGATCGTGATGATGGAGCCGACCTGGCGGAACAGGGTGCGCAGCGCGGCGAGCGTCGATGAGTGCTCTGGCGCCAGTTGCAGGCCCGCGTTGCGGCTGGCCGGGTTCAGGGTGCCGCTGCCCGCGCCGACCAGAAAGGCTGCGGCCGCCATCCAGAGGTAGGGCGAAATGCCCGCCGGCGGATGTATGGCGAGCAGCAGCATGCCCAGGCCTATCACCGTGCCGCCTATGTACATGGGCAGGCGGTAGCCGGTGCGGCGCAATATCATGGTGCCGACGATGGACAGGACGATGGCGGCGATCCCCTGGGCGACCAGTAGGGTGCCGGAGCCGAGTGCGTCTATGCCGTAGCGGTTGGTGGCATACAGCGGAACCAGCGCCATCGAGCCCGCGATGATGCCGCCGTAGATGGTATTGATGAAGTTGACCGAGCCGAAGCCCGGCCCGTGGATCAGCTGGGGGGCGATGAAAGGATGTGTGCTGCGGTGGATATGGCGGAAGAACAGCCATAGGCCCGCGACCGCGACGATCGCCGGTGCTACAAAAGCCAGCGATGCCGGTTCCGCGTGCTTTTCGCCGAGGTAGCTGGCGGCCAGCATGGCCGCGAACAGGCCGCCGCCGAGCAGAGTGATGCCGACGATGTCCAGGCCCCGGCGTGGTTTTTTTGCTGTAGATGGGTTGCCGGCAGCGCCGGCGGGCTGCGCAGGCCGGTCGCGCGGTATATAGCGCAAGGTCATCGCCATGAGCAGCAGGCCGATAGGCACATTGACGAAGAATACGCCTCGCCAGGTCCAGTACGTCACGAACAGGCCACCGAAGATGGGCCCGATCATGGCGCCGATGGGGAAGATGCTGCCGAACAGGCTGACGGCGCGGTCGCGTGCGCTGCCGAAGTGGTCGACGACGATGCCGGTGGCCGAAGGCGTGAAACCGGCTCCGCCCGCCGCCTGCACCGCGCGCAGGGCAATCAGCAGGAAAATATCATTGGTCAGCCCGCAGCACAGCGAAGCCGCCGTGAATGCGATGATCGAGCCCAGGAACACCTTGCGGCGGCCGTAGCGTTCGCTGAGGCCGCCGCTGATCGGCAGCATCAGCACGAAGCCGAAGGAATACGCCGTGATGGTCCAGCCGACCCAGTTGATCGAGGTATGCAGCCCGAGCTGCATGGAATGCAGCGCCGTCGCGACGATGGTCGAATCCACCGATGTCATCAGCAGCGCCAGGGAAACGGTGGCGAACACCTTGCCGCGTTGTATGGGCTTGTTGTCGGTCGGGCTCGCCGGTTTGCCGGCATCGTGATGAGGGCTCATGCTACATGCTTGTCAGGCTTCGTTTCGCAAGACTGCGTGTTACCCCGGGCGGGGCGGCGGTGCCTATGGAGTATAGGCCTATAGGCCGCCGTGCGTGCGCGGCGCTGTCAGACGGCCGCCGTGCCGACGGTCATGCCGCCGCACACATACAGCACCTGCCCGGTCGTGAAGCCGCTGCGCGCGTCGAGCAAGAATGCCGCGGCATGCGCGATATCGTCCGGAGTCCCTAGGCGCTTGACCGGCACGCCGTCGATGATGGCCTGGGTGCGTGGGCTGTCCGCCGGATTGGCCCGGTCGAATAATTCCGTGCGTATGGGCCCGGGGCCGATCGCATTGGCCGTGATGCCATGGCGGCCGAGTTCCAGCGCCCAGACCCGCGTCATCCCCAGCAGGGCCGCCTTGGTCGATGCATAGGCGCTGCGCAGTTCCTTGCCCAGGGCCGCCCTGGACGAAATATTCACGATACGGCCGAAGCCCGCGGCCTGCATGCCCGGCAGCAGAGCCTGCATGCATTGCATGGCGCAACGCACGTTCAGCGACCAGGTGCTGGCCAGTTCGTCAATCGTCTGCTCGGCGGCGCTGGCGGGGCATACCATGCCCACATTGTTCACCAGGCGTGTGATCGGCCCGCCGCGCAGCGCCTGCTCCAGCGCCTGGGCGGTCTGTTGCGGGTCGGAAAGATCGGCGGTGATGTCCCCGCCGGCCCGGTCTATGACCACCACTTCATAGCCTTCATCGGCGCAACGCCTCGCGCAAGCCGCGCCGATGCCGGCGCCGCCCCCGGTAATGAGTACTCGTTCTTGAGACATGGTTTCCTGCGTGAATGGATCGTACAGGCGACATTATGGCAGTGCCGGCCGCTTGCCACGAATCGCCGTGTGGTGTTCCGTGGTGCGGCGTTTTGCGGGACACGATGCCCGCATGTCATGGGCCAGCGGGCAAAGAGCTATGCAGGCCCATGCGGCCCGTGTACATCCGCGCTACGAACCCTTCCTGAGCTTGCCGCCCGCCGGCGTGGAGTGCGCGCCCAGCACTTTGCCGTTGACTTCCAGCCCATACAGGCTGTCGGCGGAATCGTGGTATTTCTTGCGGGTTTCTTCGACCGACCCATTGAAGCGCGGATCCTGGGGCCGTTCTTGGGCATCGATGAAATAGGCGACATCCCAGGCCTGCTGCTCCGTCAGGGTGTTGCCCTGGCTGAGCGGCATATTGGCCTTGATGAAGGCCGCCGCGGTGGCGACGCTGTGCATGCCCGCGCCCCAGTTGTACGAGTCGTCGCCCCACAAGGCGGGGAACACCATCTTGCCCCCGGCGTGCTGGCCCGCGCCGTCGGCGCCGTGGCAGAGCACGCAATGCTGCTCGTAGACTTGCTGGCCGCGGGTGTAGTCGGCTTTCTGGGCGGGCTTGGCCAGCTTCGGAAAACCCTGGCCGGCCAGCTTCACGCCGGTGGGTGCGCCCTTGGCCAACCAATACATATAGGTTTCCAGCGCCACGATGGTCTGGCTGTCGGCCGGAGGCATTGCGCCGTTCATGCTGTAGCGGAAGCATCCCTGCAGGCGCTCGGCCAGGGTGTTGACGTGGCCGTTCTTCGCACGGTATGCCGGATAGAGCACATAGGCCGCCCACATCGGCGAGGCGCCGGCGCGCCTGCCCGCGTCGAGGTGGCAGCTGACGCAGTTCAAGTCGTTGCCGATGTATTTGCCGGCGTAGGCGCCGGTGTGCAGGAAGATGTCCTGGCCCTTGCGCACCATTTTGCCGAACTCGTCGTCAGGTATGGAGTCGGCCGGCGGCGGCGTGAAGGCGGGCGCCGGCTCGGCTTTGGGGGCGGCGGCCTGCGTGGCGGCTTGCGTAGCACAGGGCAGGGCCGCGCCCAGCGTAGCGATGGCGGCGGCGCACAGGGCGGCGTGTTTCAAGTGTTTATTCATTTCTGTGCTCCCTGGGCCTGCGCGGCCGGGCTTTGTGCGGCAGCCGGCAGCTTGGAGAAATAGTCCGATACCGCCGTCATCTGCGCGTCGTCCATGCGCGCGGCGATATCCCCCATCAGGGCCAGCGGGCCGGGGTCGCGCTTCTTGTCTTTCCAGGCGGCCAGTTGATTGTGGAGGTACTGCGCCGACTGCCCGGCGATGGCCGGAAAGTCCTTGCCCACGCCGATGCCTCCCGGGCCGTGGCATTGCACACAGGCGGGGATGTCGCGGCTCCAGTCACCGCGGTTGGCCAGCCACGCGCCCGTATCGCCTTTGGGCGGATAAGTATCTGCGCGGCCGGCCAGCGCCTTGGCGTCGATGGCGGGCGGCAGTTGCGAGAAGTATGCGGCCACGGCCTTGACCTGCTCGGCGCTGAGCGCCTTGGCGATGGGCTGCATGATCGGGTTGGGGCGCTTGCCCGACGCAAAGTCGTGCAGTTGCCGGGCCAGGTAGTCGGCGCCTTGTCCGGCTAGATAGGGAAAGCCGGCGGCCGCCATGCCCTGGCCTTGCGCGCCATGGCAACTGGCACAGGCGACGGCGGCGCCGCTGCCCGAGGTGGCGATCGCCTTGCCCTGGTCGGCCAGGGAGTCCGCGTGGGCCTGGGCGCCCAGCGCCAGCAGGCTCGCGGCGGCCAGGCTATACAGCCTGCGGCGTTCGCGAATGAGGTTCGTGGTCATGGGCATGTTCTCCGTGTGTGCGAGTCGCTGCGGGCGCGGTGCATGGCCGGCGCCCCGTCATGCTGCCACGTAGGCCAATGCTGTTGCCGGTATGGAGGCTGCCTAGCGCCGGCGGGTCATATCCGGCGATCACACCATGCGCTCCGTCGTCGCGCAAGCTCGTTATGCTTAAATAATTATAAGCATATTTCTATTGATAATATAGATTCGACGGCCTGTTCCGAAATGTGTCGGGCGGATTTATATTGCGCCATCGTCGGACAGATTCAACTAGGGTGAACAGAGGCCCTACCCATCCAAATCGATCCAAGGGGACAGGCGATGAGACAGGCCGTATTGCGCTCTTCCAAGAAATTTTCCGCGGCCCTGGCTTTGGCTGGAGCCACCGCATTGTGCGGGAACGCGGCGTGGGCCCAGGCAGGGGCTGCCTGCCCGGACGGCAAGCCGGCCGATGGCGTCTCGCGGGCGGGAGGCCCGAAGGGCTGTCTGATCATGAAGTTGCACGAGGCCGATGCCCATCATTTCAAGAAGGTGCTGATCGTCTTTTTGCATGGCGACAATGGCGGCCACATCACCTTGAGCGACGACAAAGGGGCGGCGGCGCGCCTGAGCAACAAGCTGAATGCGACGGTCGTGGCGCTGCAGCGGCCGGGCTACCAGAGCCCGCTGGGCAAGTCCGACGGCTTTACCTCGTTCCAGGACGATGACTACACCTCCGGCAACGTCGACATCCTGGCGGGCGCGCTGGACAGCCTGCGCCGTCATTATCCGGGCCGGCGCATACTGTTGGTCGGCCACTCGGGCGGCTCGGCGATGACGGCCCTGACCGCGGCGCGGCATCCGGCCGCCGCCGATGCCTATCTGCTGGCCTCTTGCCCGTGCGACGTAGTGGCGTGGCGCGTCTGGCGCGGGCAGGACGGCAATCGCAGCGCATACTGGGGGCGCAGCCTGTCGCCGCTGAAAGAGGCGGGCAAGATCAAGCCCGGCACAGTCTTGCGGATCGTCGTGGGCACCAAGGACACGAATACGCTGCCCAAGTTCAGCGAGGCCTTCCTGGCCAAGCTGCAGGCTGGCGGCGTGCAGGCCGATCTGACTTATGTGGAAGGCGCCACGCATGCCTCGGTGCTGAAGACACCCGAGTTCATCAAGGTAGCGCGGCAGATGGCCAGAAAGCTGCAGCGCGGCGCGGACGATTGAAACGAGCCTGGACGTGGCGGCAGGTGCACCGACACCAGGGTGCTGCCGCGTTTTGCTACTGCTGCGTCTTGCCACTGCTTCGGCCGCGCTGCCGCCGCCACCCGGCGTCTTTCGCGGCCTGGCGCCTTGTTTTTTGATTGCGGGCCCGCATAGGGCCCGCCGGCGGATGAAGCCGATCAGCTGAACGCCTGTATGCCTGTCTGGGCGCGGCCCAGGATCAGGGCGTGCACGTCGTGGGTGCCTTCGTAGGTGTTGACCACTTCCAGGTTCACCAGGTGGCGGGCGATGCCGAATTCGTCGGAAATGCCGTTGCCGCCCAGCATGTCGCGCGCCAGGCGGGCGACGTCCAGCGCCTTGCCGCAGGAATTGCGCTTCATGATGGAGGTGATTTCCACCGCGGCGGTGCCTTCGTCTTTCATGCGGCCCAGGCGCAGGCAGCCTTGCAGGGCCAGCGTGATTTCGGTCTGCATGTCGGCCAGTTTTTTCTGGATGAGCTGGTTGGCGGCCAGCGGGCGGCCGAACTGCTTGCGGTCGACGGTGTACTGGCGCGCGGTGTGCCAGCAGAATTCGGCGGCGCCCAGGGCACCCCAGGCGATGCCGAAGCGCGCCGAGTTCAGGCAGGTGAAGGGGCCTTTCAGGCCGCTGACGCCGGGCAGCATCTGGGTGTCGGGGATTTCGACCTCGTCCATGACGATCTCGCCGGTGATCGAGGCGCGCAGGCCCACCTTGCCGTGGATGGCCGGCGCGGTCAGGCCCTTCATGCCTTTTTCCAGGATGAAGCCGCGGATCTTGCCGTCGTAGTCGCCGCCGACGCACTTGGCCCACACCACGAAGACGTCGGCGATGGGCGAGTTGGTGATCCACATCTTGTTGCCGCTGAGCTTGTAGCCGTCGGCGGTCTTGACCGCGCGGGTTTCCATGCTGCCGGGGTCGGAGCCGTGGTTGGGTTCGGTCAGGCCGAAGCAGCCTATCCATTGGCCGCTGGCGAGCTTGGGCAGGTATTTGCGTTTTTGTTCTTCGCTGCCGAATTCATTGATGGGCACCATGACCAGCGAGGACTGCACGCTCATCATCGAGCGGTAGCCCGAGTCGACGCGCTCGACTTCGCGGGCGATCAGGCCGTAGCACACGTAGTTCATGCCAGCGCCGCCGTATTCTTCCGGGATGGTGGCGCCCAGCAGGCCCAGTTCGCCCATTTCGGCGAAGATCGCCGGATCGGTCTTTTCGTGGCGGAAGGCTTCGAGCACGCGCGTGGCCAGCTTGTCCTGCGCGTAGGCCTGGGCCGCGTCGCGCACCATGCGTTCTTCTTCGGTGAGCTGGGAGTCCAGCAAGAGGGGGTCTTCCCAGTGGAAGGAGGGGGCAGAGGACATGGATACGCTCCGTGTAGATAATTTAAGTTTAAAGTATTTTTGCAGAGAACTCGGCAATGTTCAAGCTTTACGGCATGCCGCAAGGTGTTGCGGCAGCTCGGTGATTACATCGGGCCTGCCTGCGCGGCGGGCTTTGCTGCGGGCGGAACCGCCGGCAAGACCCGCGGGCTTGCGCGGCGGGCCTGTTGCCTGGCGGCCGGCCCGGCCGGCGCCTTACTTGGCCGCAGCCAGCGCCTGCTGGCGGATTTTCTGCAGCGTGGTCGTGGGCGTGATGGCCTCCGGATCGAGCTTGCAATGCAGGATGGCGGGCTTGCCGCTGGCCAGGGCGCGCTCGAAGGCAGGTTCGAACTGTTCCGTGCTTTCGACCGTTTCGCCGTGGCCGCCGAAGGCGCGGGCGTAGGCGGCGAAGTCGGGGTTTTCCAGTGTGGTGGCCGACAGGCGGCCCGGATAGTGGCGCTCCTGGTGCATGCGAATGGTGCCGTACATGCCGTTGTCGAAGATCAGCACGATGATGGGCAGGCCGTACTGCACCGCTGTGGCGAATTCCTGGCCGTGCATCATGAAGCAGCCGTCGCCGGCGAAGCACACCACCGTTTTTTCGGGCTGGACGCGCTTGGCGCCGACCGCGGCCGGCAGGCCGTAGCCCATCGAGCCCGAGGTGGGCGCGAGCTGCGTGCCGTAGCGCTGGAAGGGGTGGAAGCGGTGCAGCCAGGTGGCGTAGTTGCCGGCACCGTTGGTCATGATGGCGTCTTCGGGCAGGTGCGCATTCAGGTACTGCATGACGCGGCCCATTTGCAATGCGCCGGGGTTCTCGACGCGGGACGGGTCAGTCCAGGCCACGCAGCTTTCGTGCAGCGCCTGGGCGGCAACGGCCCATGCAGGCGCACCGGCCGGCGCCAGGCCTTGCAGCGCCGCGGCGAAAGACACCGGCGAGGTGTTGATGGCGAGGCTGGCGCGGTAGACGCGGTTCAGTTCGCTGGCGTCGGGGTGCACGTGCACCAGGCGCTGCGCGGGCACGGGGATGTCGAACAGCGTGTAGCTTTGGCTGGGGATCTCGGACATGCGCCCGCCCACCAGCAGCACCAGGTCGGAATCCTTGATGTAGCGGATGAGTTCGGGGTTGCTGCCCAGGCCCAGGTCGCCGACGAAATTCGGATGGCGCGCGGGGAACAGCATCTGGCGCCGGAACTGTACCGTGACGGGCAGTTGCCAGCGGGCCGCGAAGGCAGCGAACTGGTCGACCGCTTGCGCGTCCCAGCGCGAGCCGCCGAGTATGGCGATGGGGCGCTTGGCGCGCGCCAGCTCTTGGCCCAGGGCTTCGATCTGGCTGGCCGCCACCGCGGTGTCCACGACCTCGTAGTGCGGCGCGTCGGCGACACTGGCCTGGTCGGTCAGCATGTCTTCCGGCAGTGCGATCACCACCGGCCCGGGGCGCCCCGAGGTGGCCACGCTGAAGGCGCGCGACACCAGTTCGGGGATGCGTTCGACCTGGTCGATTTCGGTGACCCATTTGGCCTGCGTGCCGAATACCGCGCGGTAGTCCATTTCCTGGAAGGCATCGCGCTCGCGCATGCTGCGGTCGATCTGGCCGACGAACAGGATCAGCGGCGTGGAGTCCTGGTGGGCAATGTGCACGCCCGCCATGGCATTGGAGGCCCCCGGGCCGCGCGTCACCATGCAGATGCCGGGCCGGCCCGTGAGCTTGCCGTGCGCGTCGGCCATCATGGCCGCGCCGCCTTCCTGGCGGCAGACCGTGACCTGGATGTCGGCGTCGTGCAGGCCGTCGAGCACGGCCAGGTAGCT
The DNA here is from genome assembly GCF_002209565.1 of Candidimonas nitroreducens. Classification (GTDB taxonomy): domain Bacteria; phylum Pseudomonadota; class Gammaproteobacteria; order Burkholderiales; family Burkholderiaceae_B; genus Candidimonas; species Candidimonas nitroreducens. The sequence continues at coordinate 155,351 of NZ_NJIH01000004.1, read as the reverse complement.
TTCACCGGGCACGCAGAATACGTGATCGACACCGTGGGCGACCAGTTGGTCGACGAGAATATGGCCGCCCGGTCGGGCGGCGGGAGCGGAGGCTGAGCTGGATTTCATGATCCTTCCAGGATAAGTGCGTTTTATGCACAACGCAATTGATAAAATTGCACAATGTCTTGCGTATTGCGCAGACATGCCGGGGCCTGCTTGTGCCGCGTACTGCCCCTGCGGGGCGTGGTCGGGCCGGGCCTCATGGCCTTCGATTCTAAACCTCCTCTCTGGCGGGAGTGGCGCAGCGGCTCTGGCTCGTGCCTGGCCTGGCCGGTGCGTCCATCGGTATCCGGATCCAAGGCCAGGCATTCGAGACGGGCTGTTCGGGGGATCCCCCTTTGGGTGTGGCAGTCCCTGCGCAGACGGGCGGGGCGCCAGAGGGCATCGAAACATCAGAGGACGCGGAGCATCGGCATGAGAAACGGCATTCCCAACCTGGGCGCCCTGCAGGCCTTCGAGGCCACGGCGCGCCTGGGCTCGTTTTCCCGCGCGGCCGAGGAATTGGCCCTGACCCACAGCGCGGTTTACCGCCAGGTGGCGGGCCTGGAAGAGCGCCTGGGCGTGCAGCTGTTCACGCGCGTGCGGCGCCGCGTGGCGCTGACCGAGGCGGGCGCGGAATATGCCGCGCGAGTGCGGCACCACCTGGAGCAGCTGGAAAAAGACACCTTCGGCCTGGTGTCGCGCGCCGGCATGGGGCGCAGCCTGCACATCGCCGTGCTGCCGACGCTGGCCACCACCTGGCTGATCCCGCGGCTGCCGGAATTCCGCGCCCGCCACGGCGATATCTCGGTCAGCCTGTCGATACGCACGCTGCCTTTCCAGTTCAGCGATCACCCCTTCGATGCGGCCCTGTACCACGACCGGCAGATGTGGCCGCACACGGCCGGCATCAAGCTGTTCGACGAGGGCGAGCTGCTGCCGGTCTGCCTGCCCGAGCTGGCGCGCCGGGCGCGCAAGGAGGGCATGGCGGCGCTGACCCACCTGCACATGATTTCGCGCCCGGACGCCTGGCGCCTGTGGTATCGCCGCTACGACATGGATTACCTGCCCTCCGTCAGCGCCGGGCCGCGCTATGAGCTGTTCACCATGACCATGGCCGCGGTGCGCGCCGGCCTGGGCGTGGGCCTGGTGCCGCGCTTCCTGGTGCAGGGCGAACTGGCCGCGGGGCGCCTGCGCATTCCCGCCGGTGCGGGGCTGGCGGTGCCCGAGGCGTATTATTTCAGCTATCCCGACAATATCGAGCGTTCCGGCGCGCTGGCGGCCTTCGAGACCTGGCTGGCCGGCGTGGTGAAAACCTCCGGCGACCCTGCGCCGCCGCGCGGCTGAAGGCCTGTGCGGCTGAGCCGCGGGCGGCCCTACAAGAGGAGACGAGGCATGGATGGACTAGGCATGGACGCAAGCCCCGGCAAGCCTTGCGCAGGCAGGTCTGCTGCTGGCCTGTCCGAGGTCTTGGCGGATGCGGCGAGCCTGGCGGGCAGGGCGAGCGGCCCCGTCGTCTGGCAAGCGCCGCGGCCCGGCGCCTCTGGCCCGAGGCCAGCCCCGCGCCCTTGTGGGCTGCGCCGCCTGGCCTGGGCCTGGCCCCTGCTGGCGGCCGTGGCGCTGGCGCCGCTGCGCATGGCCGCGGCCGATGCGCTGCCGGCCGTGCTGCAGCAGGCCATGGCGGCCGAGGACATCAATCCCGAGGCGGGTACCGGCCGCATCGAGCGGCCCGTGGCGCATGCGCGCCACGACATGGTCAGCAGCGCCAATCCATTGGCCAGCCGCGCCGGCCTGCAGATACTGCGCCAGGGCGGCAGCGCCGCCGATGCGGCGATCGCCATGCAGATGGTGCTGAATCTGGTAGAGCCCCAGTCTTCGGGCATTGGGGGCGGCGCCTTCATCGTTACCTACGACGCCCGGCAGCGGCGGGTACGCAGCTATGACGGCCGTGAAACCGCGCCGGCGGCGGCGCGCAGCGACCGCTTCATGCGCGACGGCCATGCCATGCCGTTCATGGCGGCAGTCAACAGCGGGCTGTCGGTCGGCACGCCCGGCGTGCTGCGCGCCCTGGCTCTGATGCACGCGCGCGAAGGGCACTTGCCCTGGAAGACGCTGTTCCAGCCGGCCATACGGCTGGCCGAGCAGGGTTTCAAGGTGTCGCCGCGCCTGCACGCTTTGCTGGAACAGAACCAGGCGCTGCGCAAGCAGCCCGCCGCTGCGGCCTATTTCTACAATGCCCAGGGGCAGGCCTGGCCGGTTGGCTACCGGCTGCGCAATCCGGCCCTGGCGCAAGTGCTGCGCGGCATTGCCGAGCGCGGCCCGGACGCTTTCTACAAGGGCGAGGTGGCGCGCGACATTGTCGCCGCCATCGCGCACCACGCAGTGCCCGGCGACATGACGCTGGCCGACCTGTCCGGGTATCGCGCGCTGGAGCGCGCCCCGCTGTGCGCGCCGTACCGCTCGGCCTATACCTTGTGCGGGCCGCCGCCGCCCAGTTCGGGCCCGCTGACCGTCATACAGATGCTGGAAATCCTGACCCACACACCGATAGACCGCTACCCGGTCGATTCGGTGCAGGCGGTGCATTATTTCGCCGAGGCCGGCAAGCTGGCCTACGCCGACCGCGACCTGTACGTGGCCGACCCCGCCTTCGTCAAGGTGCCGGTAAAAGACCTGCTGAGCCCGGGATACCTGGCCTTGCGCGCCACACTGATCGAGCCCGGCCGCAGCATGGGCCCCGCGCTGCCCGGCGACCCGGCGCGCATGCGCATGTTGCGCGGCGCGGGCAATACCCCCGAGATCCCGTCCACCTCGCACTTGGTGGTGGTCGACGATCATGCCAATGTGGTGTCCATGACGACCACCATCGAGTCCGCCTTCGGCAGCAAGATCTTCGTCGACGGCTTCCTGCTGAACAATCAGCTGACCGATTTCTCGCTGTCGGATGTGGATGCGCAGGGCCGGCCGGTTGCCAATCGCGTCGAGCCGCTGAAGCGGCCGCGCAGCTCCATGGCGCCCATGCTCATCCTTAAACATGACAAGCCTTATATGGCCATCGGTTCGCCCGGCGGCAGCGCCATCATCAATTATGTCGCCAAGGCCGTGCGCGGCGTGCTCGACCGCGGCCTGAACATCCAGGAAGCCATAGACCTGCCGAATCTGGGCAGCCGCAACCGCGGCCTTGAAATTGAAAAGTACACCGCGCTGCACCGCCTGATCCCCGGCCTGCGGGCCATGGGCTATACCGTGCACGAAAGAGACTTTCCCAGCGGCTTGCAGGGCGTGGTGATCACCCCGCAAGGCCTGGAGGGCGGCGCCGACCCGCGCCGCGAGGGGCTGGCGATCGGGGATTAGGGCTTGTTCGCACTAAAAGGGGAGCCCCTTTTAGTGTGAACAGACCCTAATACGGGTTCGCAAACGGTAGCCGCGTTCAGGCAAGGGCGCTGCTTCGCCTTTCGCCTTGCCGTGTGACTGGTATGGTTCTGCGGCTGCGCGCTTTGTTCTTTATTTGATTGCGTATCCGTTGGGGGCGCTACTTGAAGACCACGGTGCGCTGGCCGTTGAGCAGGATGCGATGCTCGACGTGGCGCCGCACGGCGCGCGCCAGCACCAGCGATTCGACATCGCTGCCCACCTGCACCAGCTCGTCGGCGCTCATGGAATGATCCACGCGCTCGATGTCCTGCTCGATGATGGGGCCTTCGTCTAGGTCGGCGGTGACGTAGTGCGCGGTGGCGCCGATGATCTTCACGCCGCGGGCGTGCGCCTGGTGATAGGGGCGGGCGCCCTTGAAGCTGGGCAGGAAGCTGTGGTGGATGTTGATCGCACGGCCGGACAGCGCCCGGCACATGTCCTGCGACAGAATCTGCATGTAGCGCGCCAGCACCACCAGGTCGACGCGCTCGGCTTCCACCAGGTCGAGGATCTGCCGCTCCTGCGCGGCGCGGGTCTCGGGCGTTACGGGCAGGTGGTGGAAGGGCACCTTGTATGAACCGGCCAGCGACGCGTAGTCGGGGTGGTTGGAAACAATGGCGGCGATCTCCACCGGCAGCTGGCCGCTGTGCGTACGGAACAGCAGGTCGTTCAGGCAGTGGCCCTGGCGGCTGACGAGGATCAGCAGGCGCGCCTTGCGGCGCGCGTCGAGAATGCGGGCGTCCATGTCGAAATCTTCGGCCAGCGGCAGGAACTGCCGCTGCAGCTCGGCGATGTCCATGGCGTCGGGCAAAGAGAAATGCACGCGCAGGAAAAAGCGCTGCGTCTGGGTGTCGCCGAATTGCTGGGCGTCGATGATATTGCCTTCGCGCTCCAGCAGCCAGCCCGAGACGCGGTGCACGATGCCCACGCGGTCGGGACAGGAAAGAGTAAGAATGTAGTCGTGTGTCGTCATAATGCTTTTGCGGATTCGCAATCAAAACGGCGGGTGCGTTGAAAAACCATGTTGCTTCGGGCTTGCCGGGTGCATGGCTTGCCGGTTTTGGCGCGCGGGTGCCTCTGGGCCGGGTTCATTGCGGCGGGTTCATGCCGGCGCCCGCTTGCAGCGCCTGGCGGGTCGCCTGGGCCACGGCCAGGCATGAAGTGAGTCCGGGCGATTCGATGCCGAACAGATTCACCAGATTGGCCACGCCGTGCTGCGCGGGGCCCGAGATCACGAAGTCGGCGGCCGGTTCGCCGGGGCCGGCGATCTTGGGCCGTATGCCCGTGTATCCGGGGCTCAGCGCGCCGTCGGGCAGCCCCGGCCAGTATTGCCGCACGGCCTCGTAGAACACCTCGCCGCGCCGCGCGTCCAGCGTGTAGTCGGGGTGATCGATCCACTCGGTGTCGGGGCCGAACTTGGCCTGGCCGCCCAGATCCAGCGTCAGGTGCACGCCCAGCCCGGCGTGGCTCGGCATGGGGTAGATCAGGTGGGAGAAGGGCGCGCGGCCCGACAGCGTGAAATAGCTGCCCTTGCAGAAATAGGCTTGGGGAATGTGCCGCGCATCCAGGCCTTGCAGGCGCCGCGCCGCCTCGGGTGCCTGCAGGCCGCAGGCGTTGATCACGCAGCGCGCAGTGATCTCCATGGGCTCCGCACCCTCGAAGCGCAGCAGGAATTCGCCCGAAGGCAGGACGCTGCCGCTGGCAAAGGGCGTGTGGAATACACATTGTGCGCCGTGATTCTCGGCATCACCCTGCAAGGCCAGCATCAGCGCGTGGCTGTCGACGATGCCCGTAGACGGCGAGACCAGCGCGGCCGCGCAGCGCAGCGCCGGCTCCAGCGCCTGCGCCTCGGTGCCGCTGATGCGGTACAGGTCGTCCACGCCATTGCGGCGGGCGCGCTCGGCGATCTGATCCAGGCCCGCGGCCTGCTCCGGCGTAGCGGCCACGATCAGCTTGCCGAGCCGCTGGTGCGGTATGCCGTGTTCCGCGCAATAGTCATAGAGCATGTGCTTGCCGGCCACGCACAGGCGTGCCTTGAGGCTGCCTTGCGGGTAATAGATGCCGGCATGGATGACTTCCGAGTTGCGCGAACTGGTGCCCGTGCCTATGGCCTCGGCGGCCTCGGCCAGCAGCACGTCATGGCCGGCCATGGCCAGTTCGCGCGCCACGGCCAGGCCCACCACGCCGGCGCCCAGTACCACGCAGTCGATGTCTGCAGCCATTGTTTATAGATCCTTGTATTTCATGTGTGCCGTAGCCGTCGCCGTCGCCCTCAACCGCTGCCGCTGCTCGCGCTGTCGGTTTCTATGCGCGGTAGCGGCAGCGGTAGCGGCAACCGCGCCGCCACCGCGGCATTGCTCCGGCTTGCGGCATGCGCCGCGCCTGTTCCGCCAACAACGACCAGCCTGCATCAAGGTTCCGGCAGTGGTTCGCGCGAAGGCGTCAGATCGAAATCGCCCGCATGGTACACCAAGGGCAGTCCGGCGCCGCGGTGGCAGCGTTCCACCTGGCCTATGAAGATGAGATGGTCGCCGGCCTCGACCTGGCTGTGGTTGTGGCATTCGAACCAGGCTGCGCAATGCGGATCGGCCAGCATCGGCGCGCCGTGGGGCGAGCGCGTCATGTCCACGCCGGCGAAGCGGCTGGCCTGGCTGCCCTGCGCGAATTGGCGTGCCAGGTGCAGCTGTCCGGCCGACAGCACATGGATCACATAACGCTCGGCACGCTGGAAGTAGGATAGCGACGAAGCCTTGCGGGTCAGCGTCCAGAGCACCAGCGGCGGATCCAGCGACACGGAATTGAAAGAGCTGATGGTCAGCCCCACCGGGCCGTGGCTGCCGCCGTCGGTGGTGACCACGGTGACGCCGGTAGGGAAGCGGCCCAGCGCCGAACGGAAATACCGCGTGTCGAAGTCCGCGGGGCGGGCGGTCATTGCGAGCCCCCCTGCCGCTGCGCGACATACCCCCCGGGGGAGCATGCGCGCCCTTCGGGCGGCCGGGCGGGCGCACTGATGAGCGTAGAAGACATGCGGCCGCTACCTTAGGGCGCCAGGCGGACGTTGGCCCATTGCTGCTGGGCGTTCTTGAGGAAGACTAGCCGGTCGTGCAGGCGCGAGGGCCGGCCCTGCCAGAACTCGACGCGCTCGGGAGCCAGACGGTAGCCGCCCCAGTGCTCGGGCCGCGGCGGATGCTCGCCCAGCGACTGCGTGAATTCGCGCGTGCGCGCCTCGAGCTGGTCGCGGCTGATGGGCTGGCTTTGCGGCGAGGCCCAGGCGCCGATGCGCGAACCCAGCGGGCGGCTGTCGTAATAAGCGGTGGATTCCTCGGCCGAAATCTTGCCGACACGGCCCTCGATGCGTACCTGGCGTTCCAGCAGCGGCCAGAAGAACAGCAGGCTGGCATATGGATTGGCGGCCAGTTCCGTGCCCTTGCGCGATTCGTAATTGGTGTAGAACACGAAGCCGCGCTCGTCGTAGCCCTTGAGCAGCACGATGCGCGCCGAGGGCCTGCCTTGCGCATCGCAAGTGGCCAGCGTCATGGCGGTGGGCTCCACGGCTCCCGCCTTCAGAGCCTCTTCGAACCAGAGTGAGAACTGCTCGAGCGGCGTAGACGCCAGCGCGGATTCGAGCAATACATTTTTTTCGTAGCTTTGACGGATATCGGCAACGGACATGGTGTGGCTGGCGGCGGTCAGCGGGCTGATGCGAGAACGGACAATATAGCGAGTTTAACCCTTACCGGCCGTATTCTTGGGCCGTGCCGGCCCGCGCAGGCGCAGCACCACCGCCCGCAGCTTCTTGTCGAGTATGCCGTGCTGCTCGAGTGCCTGCGCCGTTTCCAGAACATATTCGGTACACGGCCCGTAGTGGCCGTGGGCGCGCTGCACGATGGCGATCAGCTCTTCCGGCGGCAGGCCCCGCACGTAGGCGTCGGTGCCGCGATCCATGGTGAAGGCCAGCGCCCGCACGCCGCCCTGGCGAGTGCGGCAGTTCAGCCACTTGGGAATATAGGCGCCGCTGGGCATCTCGCGCTTCCACAGCTCGCGCATCGTCGTCCTGACCTCGCGCGCCGCTATGCGGAACACCACCCCCTTGCAGGAGCCGCCCCTGTCCAGCCCGAACACCAGCCCCGGCAGTTCCGGCGTGCCACGATTGACCCGCGACCACAGGCACAGCGAACGGTGATACCCATTGAGCACCGCCAGGCGGCGCTCGGCAAAGTCGAATTCGGGGCGCCAGACCAGCGAGCCATAGCCGAACACCCAGACATCCTGGTCGGGAGTCCAGTGGCTCAGGCTGCGGTCGAGCGAGGCCTGGCGCTCGGCGTCCGTCAACAGGCGGAAACTGCGGCGTGCGGGAGTTGATGAGGTGGCGGCGGGAAGATTCACGGCATAGTGTCCGGCTTGATGCTTAATGCTTAATCCTTGAGGCATTAATGCTTGATGCTTGATGCTTGATGCGTGGTGCTTAAGGCTTGCGATTTGCAGCTTGCGACCCCTATTTTAGTGTCAGCCAGGCGGGGCGGGGTAGGGCATGTCCGTCGGCCAGGATCCGGCGAACCCTATTCGGCAAGGGCGTGTGGACGTAGCGGCGCCTCGGGCCACATCCGTGGGCCGGAGCGGCTAAGCGCCCGCTCCCTTCCTAGTGTGAACGGGCTCCAGGGCTTGCAGGCGCGTGTACACTTCCGTTGTGCCGCCTGCCCGCCGTGACCTGCGTGTGGCAGCACGGGCCGCAAAGGACAAGCGGCGGCCGCTGCTGCGCCTGGCCGGGCGCCCTGCCTGCCGGTGCTCGTTGCCACGTCTCATTAAGAATAAGCCAGCTCCAGCCATGTCTTCCATGTCCGAGATCGACGCCGTCGATACCCGACGCCGCTTTGGCGGCGTCGAACGCCTGTACGGCCCCGACGCCCTGCCGCGCCTGGCTGCCGCCCACGTGGCCGTGGCCGGCATAGGCGGCGTAGGCTCGTGGTGCGCCGAGGCGCTGGCCCGCTGCGGCGTGGGTGCGTTGACGCTGATCGACCTGGATCACATCGCCGAATCCAACATCAACCGCCAGCTGCACGCCCTGACCGAAACCCTGGGCGCGGCCAAAGTGCAGGCCATGGCCCAGCGCGTGCACGGCATCAATCCCGACTGCCGCGTCAATATCGTCGACGACTTCGTCACCCCCGACAACATACGGGAAGTGCTGCCGCCCGACCTGGCTTTCCTGGTCGACTGCACCGACCAGATCTCCGCCAAGACCGCCATGATCCTCGAAATGGCGCGCCGCGCCGCACCCATCGTCGTCTGCGGCGGCGCCGGCGGCAAGATCGACGCGCTGGGCCTGCGCGCCGGCGACCTAGCCCAGGCCGCCAACGACGCCCTGCTGGCCAAGCTGCGCAATACCCTGAGGCGGCGCCACGGCTACCCCAAGGCTTCCGACCACGCCGGCAAGCCGCGCAAGCGCGTCCCCAAGATGGGAGTCCGCGCCCTATGGTTCGACCAGCCGGCCCTGCTGCCCTCCGCCTGGGCCAGTGGCGCGGCGGCCGCTTTCACCGCAGCCACCGGTTCCTCCGCCGACTCCGCCGCGCCCTCCAACGCCGATGCCGCCCCCGACACAAGTGCTGCCGCCGCCGGCCCGCAAGGCCTGTCCTGCGCCGGCTACGGCTCCCTGGTCACCGTCACCGCCGCCATGGGCATGGCCGCCGCCGGCCAAGTGATCCATCACTTGATCCAGGGTCGCTACCCTGGCTGAATATTGGATTCGTTTTGCTTGTGGCGCCTTGTAGTATTAATGTGAAAGAAGCCCCTTTCATTCTCGGGGGAGGCGGCGCCCGCCATGACGGTTAGGGCCTGTTTACACTAAAAGGGGAGCCGCACTGGTGGGCAAATGGGCGCCATGCGTCGTTGCAGACTCGTTGCGTGGAGCGGCCTCGCCCGCGCCTAGCCTGGCGCCCATTTGCCCACCAGCCCGCAGGGTGGCCACAAAAAAGCCCGCCCCTCGGCGTTGCTCATGCTCTCCGTGGAACCACCACGGCTGCGCTTCGCGCCTTGATGGACAGGCTTTTTTGTGGCCATGCGACTCCCCTTTTAGTGTGAACAGGCCCTAAGCGCGACCGTCAAGGCAGACCGCAATTCGGCGCGGCCCCAAAATATCCGATGAGGCCCACAAAGTCCGTACAGGCTGAGCTTCCCCTGAAATTTCGCCTTTTAAGAGGACGCGTATGAACTCGACGGAAAGGAAGGCCAACAAGGCTCGCAAGCCCCAACGACAAGATTCACAAGCTCCAACAAGCCCCAATGGTGTATCTACAAAATCTACAAAACACCAACAACACCGCGAAGCTGTCCCAAAACTCCACAACGTCCAGCGTCGGCGGCGGGGCCAGGTGGGCGGCGATTTGAGAGCCCGCCGCGGCCTTCGGGCGTTTTGGGGATGCGAGGGAGGCACTGTTTGACCGCGACGTTTGCGGTCAGCCTGGGGGGCTGACCGCCGCGGGAGTTTGCCGACCGCCCCAAAACGTCCGGAGGCAAGGGCAGCCCCGGCGTAGCCGGGGCCGGGCGAACTTAGCCGCCCACCTGGCCCCGCCGCCGGCGCGGGTTCAAAATCCGACCACCAAGGGCCGACCGCCGGCGCGGGTTCAAGATCCAACCACCAAGCGACCAACCGCCGGCGCGGGTTCAAGATCCGACCACCAAGGGCCGACCGCCGGCGCGGGTTCAAGATCCAACCACCAAACGACCAACCCTCAACGCAGGTTCAAAGCACAACCCGCCGCTACTGTCCCGCAGCCGCAGCCGCAGCCGACGCTGACGCCGAAATCTCCGCCTCGGTCTCCACACCACCCTCAGCCGCCTTCATGAACGGCTCCAGCGCCGCCCCTGTGTGCGACACATCACGCCGTGCCATCAGCTCTTCCGGCGTCCCCGCGGCCACCACCCGGCCGCCGCCGCGGCCGCCTTCCGGCCCTAGATCCAGCACCCAGTCCGCCTCCGCGATCACATCCAGATTGTGCTCGATCACCACCACCGTATTGCCCGCATCCACCAGCCGATGCAGCACATGGATCAGCTTCTCCACATCCGCCATCGACAGCCCCACCGTCGGCTCATCCAGCACATACAGCGTGTGCGGAATACGCGACGCCCGGCCCGTCTTGATCAGCCCGTCAGTCAGCCGCGCCTTCACCAGCTCCGTCACCAGCTTGATGCGCTGCGCCTCGCCGCCCGACAGCGTCGGCGAAGGCTGGCCCAGCGTCAAATAGCCCAGCCCCACATCCTGCATCAGCTGCAGCGCCCGCGCTATCTTCGGATGCGCCGCAAAATAGCCGATGGCCTCGTCGACCTCCATCTTCAGCACCTCGCCCGCGCTCTTGTCGCGCAGCATCACACTGAGCGTGTCGCGGTTGAAGCGCTCGCCGCCGCAGGCATCGCAAGGCACCTTCACATCCGGCAGGAAACTCATTTCCAGCGTGCGCATCCCCTGGCCCTCGCAGATCGGGCAGCGGCCCTCGCCCGTATTGAACGAGAAGCGCGTCGGCCCCCAGCCGCGTATGCGCGACTCGCGTGCATCGGCGAACAGCCGGCGCACATCGTCCCAGAAGCCTATATACGTTGCCGGACATGAGCGCGGCGTCTTGCCTATGGGCGTCTGGTCGACCTCCAGCACCCGGTCGATGCGTTCCCAGCCCTCGATGCCGGTGCAGCCATACCAGGCCGCCGGCGCCTTGCCTTGCGACACCGCGTGGGCCAGGTTGTCCAGCAGCACCTCGCGCGCCAGCGTCGACTTGCCCGAGCCCGACACGCCGGTAATGACGCTGAGCCGGCCCACCGGAATGGCCGCCCGCACATTGTGCAGATTGTGCAGATGCGCGCCGCGCACCTCGACCATCGGCGTGTCGCGGCCGACCTTGCGCCGCGGCTGCAGCGGATGGTGCAGCGGCCGCGCCAGATAGCGGCCCGTGACCGATTCCGGGCTGGCGATCAGGTCGCTGGCGCTGCCTTGCGCCACCACGCGCCCGCCGCGCACCCCGGCGCCGGGGCCGATGTCGATGATGTGCGAGGCGCGCCGTATCGTGTCGTCGTCGTGCTCTACCACCACCAGCGTATTGCCGTGGCCTTCCAGCTTGCCCAGCGCGTCGAGCAATATCCGGTTGTCGCGCGCATGCAGCCCTATGGTCGGTTCGTCCAGCACATAGCACACACCCTGCAGGTTCGAGCCCAGCTGCGCCGCCAGGCGGATGCGCTGCGCCTCGCCGCCCGAAAGCGTGGGCGCGGCGCGATCCAGCGCCAGATAGCCCAGGCCGACCTCTTGCATGAAATCGAGGCGGCCGCGGATTTCCGTGAGGATGTCGCGGGCGATCTCCGCCTCGCGGCCACGGCTGACCAGGCCGGTGAAGAAAGTTTGCGCGTCCGACACCGGTAGCGCCGCCAGCTCGGCGATCGAGTGGTCGCGCCAGCGGAAGGCGCGCGCCAGCGCATTCAGGCGCTCGCCATTGCACACCTTGCAGGGCTCGGCCTCGCCCTCATACCAGTCGTTCCAGGCGGTTTCCTCGCCGGTCTGCTCGGCGTCGAAGCCCTTGAGCTGCAGGCCCGTGCCGAAGCAGGCCGGGCACCAGCCGTGCTTGGAGTTGTACGAGAACATGCGCGGATCGGGCTCGGGGTAGCTGGTGCCGCAACTGGGGCAGGCGCGCTTGACCGAAAAGTGCAGCGCCTGCGCCGCGCCGTCGGGGGCCGTGGCGCGGCGCTGCGCCAGCGGGGCTGCGCCGTGGCTCAGGCCCACCAGCGCCACCAGGCTGCCGTGGCCGTGTTCCAGCGCCTCGTGCACTGCCTTGCGCAGCGTAGCCTCGTCGGCCGCGTCCAGCACCAGGTCGGCCACCGGCAGTTCGATCGTGTGTTCTTTGTAGCGGTCGAGCCGCGGCCAGGGCGCCACCGGGATGAACTCGCCGTCGACCCGCAGGTGCGAATGGCCGCGGGCCGCCGCCCACTTGGCCAGGTCGGTGTAATAGCCCTTGCGCGCCGTGACCAGCGGCGCCAGGATGCCGACGTGCTCGCCCTTGTGTTCGCGCAGCAGCTGCGCCACGATCTGCTCGGGTTTCTGCGGTTCTACCGGCACGTGGCAGGTGGGGCACATCTGCGTGCCCAGCTTCACGTACAGCAGGCGCAGGAAATGGTGGATTTCCGTCATGGTGGCGACGGTGGATTTGCGGCCGCCGCGGCTGGTGCGCTGTTCGATGGCGACAGTCGGCGGAATGCCGTAGATGGCGTCGACGTCCGGCTTGCCGGCCGGCTGCACGATGGCCCGGGCATAGGCATTGAGCGATTCCAGGTAGCGCCGCTGCCCTTCGTTGAACAGAATGTCGAAGGCCAGGGTCGACTTGCCCGAACCCGACACGCCCGTGACCACCGTGAACGTATCGCGCGGGATCGACACGTTCACGCCTTTCAGATTGTGTTCGCGCGCATTGACGATATCGATGCTGTGGCGGCGCTGGCGCCCGACCACGCTTTGCAGCGGCGTGCCGCGGTCGGCGGCATATTCGGGCCGCGGTTCGGCCAGCGCGCGGGCGCGCTGCGAGGCTTCTTCGTAGACGATGGCGCTGGTGTAGTCGCGCAGCGCCTTGCCGGTATGCGAGCCGGCGCTGGCCATGAGGTCGGCGGGCGTGCCTTGCGCCACGACCTGGCCGCCGGCGTCGCCGCCCTCGGGGCCCAGGTCGACGATCCAGTCGGCGGCGCGCACCACGTCCAGGTTGTGCTCGATGATGAGCAGCGTGTGGCCGGCCGCCAGCAGCTTGCGGAAGGCGCGCATCAGCCGCGCCACGTCGTCGAAGTGCAGGCCGGTGGTGGGTTCGTCGAACAGGAACAGGCTGCCCTTCTTGGCCAGTTTGGCCGATGAAATGCCGCTGCGCGCCGCCGCGGCAAGGTGGCCGGCCAGCTTCAGGCGCTGCGCCTCGCCGCCCGACAGCGTGGGCACGGGTTGGCCCAGGCGCACGTATTCCAGCCCCACGTCGGCCAGCGGCGCCAGGCCGGCCTGCACGTCGCGCAGGCCGCTGAAGAATTCCGCCGCCTCGTGCACCGTCATTTCCAGCACCTCGTCGATGGAGGCGCTGCGTCCCAGGTGCTCGGCCCGCACTTCCAGGATTTCGGGGCGGTAGCGCTTGCCGTCGCAATCGGGGCAGCGCAGGTACACGTCGGACAGGAACTGCATTTCCACGTGCTCGAAGCCGGTGCCGCCGCAGGTGGGGCAGCGGCCGTCGCCGCTATTGAAGCTGAAGGTGCCCGGCGTGTAGCCGCGCTCGCGCGCCAGCGGCGCGTTGGAGAAGATCTTGCGGATGGCGTCGAAGGCGCCGACGTAGCTGGCGGGGTTGGAGCGCGCCGTCTTGCCTATAGGGGTCTGGTCGACCATCACCACGTCGGCGATCTGTTCCACGCCCAGCAGGTGCTGGTATTCGCCCGGCGGCTCGGTGGGCCGGCCCATGTGCTTGAGGATGGCGGGGTACAGCACGTCCTGGATCAGCGTCGACTTGCCCGAGCCCGACACGCCGGTGACACAGACCAGGCGGCCCAGCGGTATCGACAGGGTTACCTGCTTCAAGTTGTTGGCGCACACGCCGTCCAGCACCAGGCGCGGCGTGCCGGGCGCCACCGCCAGCGGCCGCGGCGCCTCGACGCGCAGGCGCCCGCCCAGGTAATTGCCGGTAAGCGTGTCGGCGCTGCGCAATTGTTCGGGTGTGCCGTCGAACACGATGCGCCCGCCGCGCTCGCCCGGGCCGGGCCCGATGTCCATGATGCGGTCGGCCGCGATCATGACCTGCGGGTCGTGTTCCACCACCACCAGCGTGTTGCCGTTGGCGCGCAGGCGGTGCATGACTTCGACCACGCGATGCATGTCGCGCGGATGCAGGCCTATGGACGGCTCGTCCAGCACGAACAGGGTATTGACCAGCGAAGTGCCGAGCGCCGTGGTGAGGTTGATGCGCTGCACCTCGCCGCCCGACAAGGTGCGGCTCTGGCGATCCAGCGACAGATAGCCCAGGCCCACGTCGCAGAGGAACTTCAGGCGCGTGCGTACCTCGTCGAGCAGCAGCTCGAGCGCGGCGTCCAGCGCCGACGATTCGAAGCGGATGCGGGAAAAATACTGCTGCACCTGCTCGATGGGCAGGCGCATCAGGTCGTGCAGGCCCAGGCCGGGCAGGGCGTCGAGCTGCGCCCGCGACCAGGCCGCGTGCACCGGCATGAAGCGCGGGTAATGGTCGTCGACCGGCTCGGCGTCTGCACCCAGGCGCCACAGCGTGGCGTCGGGCTTGAGCCGCGAGCCGCCGCAGGCCGGGCAGGGCGTGTAGCTGCGGTACTTGGACAGCAGCACCCGCACGTGCATCTTGTAGGCGCGCGATTCCAGCCAGTCGAAGAAGCGCTGCGCGCCGTACCACTGGGTCTTCCAGGCCTGCGGGCCGCCCTTCCAGTCGGGCGTGCCGTGGATGACCCAGTGCTTTTCCTGTTCGCTGAGGTCTTTCCAGGGCACCCCCAGGCGCACCCCGGCGGCCGGCGCATAGCGTTCCAGCTCGGTCTGGCATTCTTTGTAGCTGGTAGTCTGCCAGGGCTTGATGGCGCCTTCGCGCAGGGTTTTCTTTTCGTCGGGCACCACCAGGCCGTAGTCGATGCCCATCACGCGCCCGAAGCCGCGGCACGACTCGCAGGCGCCCAGCGGCGAATTGAACGAGAAGGTACTGGGCAGCGTGGGCGAATATTCGATATTGCAATGGGCGCAATGCAACTGCTTGCTGAAGCGCAGTACCGCGAGTTCTTCGCCCTGTTCGTTGGCAGCATGCACGGCCAGGTGGCCGTCGCCCTGGCGCAGCGCGGCGTCGAGCGCCTCCATGATGCGCGCCGGCTCGGCACCGGCGTAGCGGAAGCGGTCTTGCGTTACGTGCAGCACCCGCAGCGTCTCGGTTTCACCCGAGCCGGCCGCGCTGCGGCCCTTGGGTTTTTGCGCCGCCTTGCCGCCTTTTTTACGCACCGTGCCGGCCACCGGCCGGGTGATGCTTTCTTCGTGGTGGATGCGCGTATAGCCCTGCTGCTCGAGAAAGCCGCGCACTTCGTCTTCGGTGAAGTTGGCCGGTATCACGACTGGGAAGGTGATGCTCATGCGCGCCTGGTGCAGATCGGTGCGCAGCGCCAGCTGGCGCTGGATCGAGTCGGCGTTGTCGCGCCGCACCTCGGCGCCGCAGCCGCGGCAGTACAGGCGGCTCATGCGCGCATAGAGCAGCTTCAGGTGGTCGTTGAGTTCGGTCATGGTGCCCACGGTGCTGCGCGAGTTGCGCACCGGGTTGACCTGGTCGATGGCGATGGCCGGCAGTATGCCCTCGATGCGTTCGACCTGCGGCTTGTCCATGCGGTCGAGGAACTGGCGGGCGTAGGGAGAGAAGGTTTCGACGTAGCGCCGCTGGCCTTCCGCATACAGCGTGTCGAAGGCTAGCGAGCTTTTGCCCGAGCCGGATACCCCGGTCAGCACCAGCAGTTCGCCGGTATTGATGGATACGTCCAGGTTCTTGAGGTTGTTCTGGCGTGCGCCGGTAATGCGGATTTGTGAGCTCATGGCGATATGGTAGCCCTGGTGGCGATGGGCGGCAGAAGGCGCTGTGCTGTGCAGGGTTGGGCGGTTTCGGGTTAGAATTGCAGGTTGACTTAATTCATTTTGGCGGATTAGGGCTCGGGCCGGGTGGCTGCATGATAGCGATAGTCGATTGATTGTTGATCGTCGATTTTCGATTTTTCATGGGGCTGGGCTTGTCCGGCCGGGCCGCCCGAGCCGAGACCGGAGATCATCATGGCAGAAATCAAACGCAATCGCCGCAATACCCTCGAGCGCCGTTGCCTGGGCAAGGCGTTCAAGCGCCTGTTCGTGCGTGCGCCGAAGGGTGTGTTCAAGATGCTGGAAAAAGTAAAGCGGGTGTAATTCCGGCGGGTGTAATCCCGGCCGCAGGCCTTTGCCGGCCGGATGCCAGGCTGGACAATTGCCTGTATCGGCTTGGCATCGGCCCGACGTTGCCTGGGGCGCCGCGCGATCATGCATGGCGCCTTCCGGCCCCAAACAGCACCCGCAAGCGAGTGCTGTTTTTATATACAGTAAAAGCATTATAGGGCACTTCCGGGCCGCGCGCCTTTGGCAAGTGCGGCGGTGCCGCGGCATGGCACCGACGGTTTCCTCGGGCGACAAATTGTCATGAGCGGGGTGCCGTTTTTCACCTATCATCTTTCTAAATCCGGACGCGGCCGAACGGCCATGTCCGGATGAGCCGCCCGGCAGCGCGCCGGGCCGGCTGGTTCCTGCGGACGAGCCCGCGGCTCGCGGGCTGCCGATCCGGTTCAGAAACAGGGAAGAAGCATGTCCGGTATCCGGCGTTATCTCTTCACCGTTTTGACCCCCACCTACAATCGCGCCGATGTGCTCGGGCGGGTCTACAACTCTTTGTGCGCGCAGGCCCTGCGCGATTTCGAGTGGCTGATCGTCGATGACGGCTCCACTGACTCCACGCGCGAACTGGTCGAGTCCTGGCAGGGCCATTCCCCCTTTCCCATACGCTATGTCTGGCAGCCCAACGGCCACAAGAAGACCGCCTTCAACCACGGCGTGCGCGAGGCGGCTGGCGAACTCGTGGTGCAGATCGACAGCGACGACCGGCTCGATGCCAAAGCGCTGCAGGCCATGGCCAGGGTCTGGGCCGGCATTCCCGAGAAAGAGCGCGACAGCTATGCGGCGGTCACCGGCCTGTGCGCCCGCCCCGACGGCAGCATCGTCGGCGACCTTTATCCCAGCGATGTCGTCGACGCGACGGTTCTGGACATGAGCTTCCGCTACCACGTGGGCGGCGAGAAATTCGGCTGCATGCGCACCGACGTGCTGCGCCGCTTTCCCTTTCCCGAGGACATTCCCGGCTTCGTGCCCGAAAGCCTGGTGTGGCGCCGCATCGCCCGGGCGGGCTATCTGAGCCGCTATGTCAACCAGGTGTTCCGCACTTATTACGACAGCGCCGATTCGGTGTCGGCGCAGGGCCGCGACGGCTCGCGGCACGCCCTGGGCCTGCTGCTGCTGGCACGCGATACCGTGGTCGAATGCCTGCCCTGGTTCCGTTACCGGCCGGCGGAATTCTTCAAGGCAGCCGCGCGCTACACGCGCTTCGGCCTGCACTTGCGGCATGCCGGCCAGCGCCGTCCGCGGGGCTGGGCGCTGCGCGGCGTATGGGCGCATCTGTTGGTGGCGCTCATGTGGCCGCTGGGCGTGCTGCTGTACCAGCGCGACCGGCACCGCGGCGAGGCCGGCGGCGGCTGAGGCGGCTCGCCGCTCAGTGACTGCTGCTGCGTGTTTGACGCCGTTGGCGTCGCTGCGGCACGGCACATAAATCTGCGGCAAGCTGCCCTGCGTCGGCGCCGTTTTCTATCAGGTGCGACAAAAATTGATTGGCGGGCGCCGACAGAGAGCGCCCCTTCCGGGTCAGGACGCCGATGCGGCGACTGACTGGCGGGTCGCGCAGAGGCACGAAGGCAAGACCATCGGGATTGACGACGCTGCGCGATAGTGAAGACAGCACTGCGATTCCCAAACCCGCCGCCACCATGCGGGCCGTCACCGGCAAATTCATGGATTCGTAACGCGCCCGTACGGTTATGCCCGTATGCTCGAAGGCGTGTTTCACCAACGGCCGGAGACTGCTGGCAGGCCCGTTCATGATGTATGGGCGGGTGGTGAATGCCTTCCATGATGCCGAGTCATTACGTGCGAGCGGATCGTCCTCCGAGCAAATCAATAGCAGCTCGTCGTCAATGATTGGCGTGAAGTCGAATCCGTCCAGAGGGTAGGCCTCGTCCGGCGCTATGGCGCAAATGCCAATGTCCGCCGTGCCGTCCGCCACGCTCGCCGACACTTCGGCTGCGCTGACGGCTTGTAATCCCATGGACACTCCGGGATGGCTTTCTAGGAAGGTTTGCATCAGCTTCGGTAGTATCGCCGCTGCGGCTGAAGGAATGCTGGCCAGCAGTATGTGTCCCCGGTGGCCAGCTACGAATTCGGACAATTCGCTAAGGGAGTCATTGAGTTCGAATACGATGCGGCGGGCGATGGGCAGTAATTGCTTGCCGGCGGTCGTGAGACTGACTCCGTGTGTGTTGCGGTCGAATAGGCGTGCGCCAAGTTTTGCCTCGATTGAGGCGATCGCGCGGCTCAGCGCCGGCTGCGAGATACAGCAGCGTGCCGCCGAGGCGCGAAAGTTCAACGTGTAGGCGACGTCGATAAACTTTTCGAGCTCTTGAAACGTCAGTCGCGCCCGCATGGCTCCCCTTTTTTCAAGCTATAGCGTCGGATGAGAAAACCAGTGCGAATATATAGAAATTTCGGCAATAGCTGCCAATAATTTTTGAGACCTGTTCCCGATGCCCTGGCCGGCCTGTATGGCCGTCTTTATGCAGTATTGAAATTGCTGCTCGTTTGAAAATCGGGTTGTGTGTCACATAAATAGAGCAGCACTCCGGAATTTATCCGCTTGGTTTGAAAAAATAAATAATTGGCCAATTTCGAATCAACCCCTTCCGATTGCCCGTCTTCGTGCATGTTTACGGTGCTATTTCCTGGAAAATAAATACACCCTGTGGCTCTTTGGGCTGGGGTGCGGCGGGTAATCCACGAAGCAAAAATGGTGATGCCCAATCATTATCACAGCAAAGCTTAATTTGCAATTCCAGCCTCTTGTCGGCCGCTTCATAATGTCATTCCACATCAATGATAAAGAGCTGAAGGAGGCACGGTTGTGATTCAACGGAAAATTTTCGGCATGGCTATGTTGTTCGCCGCGATAGCTTTGGTTGCGACGTCGCCCGCTCGTTCAAATAGCAGCTACCCCAATAAGCCCATACGCATTCTCATTCCCTTCGAGCCTGGTGGGCCTACCGATTTATTCGTGCGCGCCATCGCGCCCATCATGACGCAGGAGCTGAAGCAAAATATCATCATAGAAAACAAGCCGGGGGCAGGGGGTTCGATCGCCGCTGCCTATGTGGCGCGCTCTCCAGGCGATGGGTACACCTTGCTGGCTGGAGGCTCGCCTACGGTTCTTACCCCTCACTTCATACCGGGCGTGCCTTTCGACGCAAAGCGAGACTTTACGGCGGTCGCGCCCCTATGCATCACCCCGTACTATCTGGTCGTCAATCAGAAGCTGCCGGTAAATTCAGTGCACGACCTCATCGAAATGGCGAAGAAGTCACCGGGCTCTGTGACGTACGCCTCTTCGGGGGTCGGCAATGGCCCTCATGTGGCAGGGGCGAGGTTTGGCGTGTTGACCGATACGAAACTGACCCACGTTCCTTACAAGGGTACTGCCCCCGCCACCAATGACCTATTGGCGGGGCGCGTCACATTCATGTTTTTAAGCATGACGACGGTGCGGGGCTACATTCAGTCCGGTTTGCTCAAGGTGTTGGCGGTTGCCACGCCCCAGCGTGATCCCGAGTTTCCCGATGTGCCGACGTTGGCTGAGGTGGGCCTGCCGAATTTTTATCCAAAAGTCTGGTACGGCTTGCTCGCTCCTAGCGGCATGCCGGAAGAAGCTAAGAAAAAAATCAATCTTGCGGTGGCCCACGCGCTTAGAGAGCCCGCGGTGGTCAAGCAGTATGCGAAATATGGTGCAAACCCGTTTGTCTCCGGAGTTCAGAAATTTCAGAGCTTCTACGACGACGATATCAAGCAATGGCACGATTTCTTCGAGTCCCATCCCGATTTGTTAAAGAAATGATCATGATCAATTCATCTTTCTCTGCGTCTACTGGTTCCGCGACTTCTTCTGTGCAGGCTCCCACCAGCCCAAACCTCGCAATCGAAAGTGCGCGCGAACGGGTCTCTCCTGGCGAGTGGGAGACTCGAGTCAATCTCGCGGCCTGCTATCGGCTGATGAGTCACTTCGGTATGACAGAGATGATCGCCAATCATATTTCGGCGCGGGTACCGGGCACGCACGACCGTTTCCTGATCAATCCATATGGCCTGTTGTATGACGAAGTCACTGCGTCGAGCCTGTTGGAGATCGATTTAGAGGGAAACGTGCACTACAACCCTACTGATCTGGACTTCAACAAAGCGGGCTTTGTGATACACAGCGCGATTCACCGCGCCTTGCCAGAAGTGGAGTGCGTCATCCATTCACACACGATTGCCGGCATGGCTGTTTCGGCGCTGGAGTGCGGCCTGGTGCCGATTTCGCAGACTGCCATGAGGTTCGCCAAGATCGCCTATCACTCTTATGAGGGTGTAGTGCTGAATATGGATGAGCAGGCGCGGCTGGTGGAAGATCTTGGAGAGCATGAGGCGATGATTTTACGCAACCATGGGCTGCTGACCGTGGGGAACACAATATTGGAGGCGTTCAATACCATGTTCCGCCTGGAGCGCGCCTGCCAGATGCAGATCGCGGCAATGTCTTGTGGCCAAAAGCTCAGCTTGCCGCCGGATGACGTCGTGCAGAAGACATATGAGATCTTCCATCCCAAGCTCCAGCCTTCTTTCCGCCGCAAGCCCGGCCGCTTGGAGTGGCCAGCTCTGTTGCGCATGCTTGACCGCGTTGACCCATCGTTCAGGGAATGACCGTGGGCGATTCCAGCGTGCATTCCCGTCGCCCCGCCACCATTCTTGGGCCGGATCGATCTCTACGCAAGCCGAAAGTCAAATTTCCTGTGGGCGCATGTGATTGCCACGCGCACGTGTTTGGCAGCCAAGATGAATATCCTTACGCCGGACATGCCGCGTATATTGCCGAGTACCTGCCTGTAGATGCCTACATTTCCATGTTGCGATCAATAGGATGCATGCGCGCGGTGTTGGTACAACCTAGCGTATACGGCACGGACAACCGTTGTTTGCTCGATGCAATGGCTGCTGGCAAGTTTGATTTCCGAGGCGTGGTGGTCGTGGATCCGAAGGTGTCTGATGCGGAGCTTCTGGAGTTGCACGCCGCCGGCGTGCGCGGCATCCGTATCAACGCGGCCTCTCATACTCCGGGCTTGCGCATGGAGCATGCGCGGGAATTGGCGCATCGTATCGAGCGGCTCGGCTGGCATCTTCAGTTCTTTATAAACATTACCGCCAATTCTGCTGCGGCCGATGAAATTTTACGCTTGCCGGTTCCGTGCGTGATTGACCATTTCGGCCATGTTCGTGCCGAGAAGGGCATTCATTCACCTGAGTTCCAGGCTCTCCTGGAGCTTGCGCACCATGATCATGTGTGGTTCAAGCTCAGCGGCGGGTATCGAGTGTCCCATCTGCTGCCACCCTTCGCCGACGTGGCTCCATTGGCCCAGGCCCTGATGGGCGTGGCTGCGGATCGTTGCGTATTCGGTACGGATTGGCCTCATCCCAACGTAGGGCGGGTAGATAATGATGCAGACTTGGCGGATGCCTTGGCCGAATGGGTGCAAGATGAGACGCTGCTTCATAAAGTGCTGGTGGAGAACCCCGCGCGGCTTTACCAATTCGACTAGCCTTACTGTGTCAGAAGCCTAATCTCGCGTTTGCGCACAGGCAGCGGCTTGAGCTCTGGCGGTCACGTTCGACGTGCCCGCGACCTGCTCTTTGGCGGCGTCAGAGCGCGGCCTGCGGGGCCATCGATTCCATGCTCTAGCGAGCTAACTGCGCTGCACAGTAAAGCTACCCACCGAGCAGCGACGGGGGCAGTGTCTGGATCGCGTCGTAGGTGGTGCGGATGTGCGCGGTCAGCAGCGCACAGGCCCGGTCGGCGTCGTGGGCCAGGGTGGCGTCGAGTATGGACTGGTGTTCGGCGTGGACGTCGCGTGGAATGGGCTTGCGTTCGATGGACAGCCGCCGGTAGCGTTCCGCCTGCCGGTAAAGAATGTCCAGGAAGCGGTGCAGCCAGGCCGACTTGCAGGCGCTGATCAGGGTGCTGTGGAAGTCGCGGTTGCGTTCTTCCCATTCTTCGAAGCCCGTGCCGTTGGCGTCGTCGAGCCGCGCCTCGGCGCGGCTGAGCCTGTGGAAAGCCGCCACCACATTGCCTTCCCAGGCGTCGTCGCCGCATTCGATCGCCTGTCGCAGTGCCTGGCATTCCAGCAGGATGCGCATCTGCGTGATGTCGTAGAAGTCGGCCATGGACATGGGCTTGACGTAGAAGCCGCGCTGTCCTTCGGCGACCACGAGGGCGTCCGACACCAGTAGGGTCAGCGCCTCGCGCAGCGTGCCGGCACCCACCCCGTACACCGTTTTCAGATGTTCCACCCGCAATTTCTCACCTGGCGCCAGTTGCCCGTTGATGATGTCGCGGCGCAGGCCCAGGTAGGCTGAGCCGACCAAGGTGCGCGACGAGGCCGGCGCTGTGGCCGGCGGCGCCGCGATGGAGGATGCGGCAGGGCGGAGGTCGGGTGTGGAGGCCATGTCGATTGCTGTTTTTCTTGCCGGAGGTTGGGCCTCGTAAGCCCGCGGGGCGATGCCGGTAGATTACTCGTATCCATCGCTGCAGGCTAGGTATATCGGAAAAATATAAAAATATCGAGAATTTTAATTGACTTGCTAGATTATTGAAATTAACCTAAGAAAAAACAAGAAGCAGGCTGCGCTGTTGCGCCGCCGTGGCAAGCAGCGCAAGGAGACAGGGTTGATACATCTGCACGACATCCGCTACGTCAGGCTGGGTACGGCAAATCTGCAAGATGCCGTGCGCTATGCCACGCAGGTACTCGGGCTCGAGATCGCGCGCAAGGAAGGCAAGGCCGTATACCTGCGCTCCGACAATCGCGACCACACTTTGTGCTACTTCGAAGGCGATCCGCGCGATCACAGTGTCGCCTTCGATGTCGATACGCCCGAAGAACTGGATCATGCCCTGGCCAGCCTTACCGGTGGCGGCTATACGGCCAGGCGCGGTACGGCCGACGAGATCGAGCAGCGCTATGTGCGCGACCTCGTCGTCTTCACCGACCCTTCGGGCAATCGCATCGAGCTGGTGCTCGATCCGCACCATAGCGGGCGCCGCTACTTTCCCTCGCGCGACGCGGGCATCACCGGTTTCAGCCATATCGGCCTGCGTACGCTGGATCCGCGCCGCGATGAAGCCTTCTGGACACAGCTGCTCAGCGCCAAGGTCAGCGACCGCATCGGCCAGGCGCCGCTGCTGCGCATCGACGAAATCCATCACAAGCTGGCGCTGTTTCCTTCCGCTTTTCCGGGGGTGCAGCACATCAATCACCAGGTGGAAAGTGTCGATGACGTCATGCGCGCCTACTACATGCTGCGCGAACTCGGCATACCCATCCGCTTCGGGCCCGGGCGCCATCCGACCTCGGGCGCGATCTTCCTGTATTTCGAAGGCCCCGACGGCATGATCTACGAATATTCCACCGGGGTGCGCCGCATTACCGCCGAGGACGAGAAGACCTACCGGCCGCGCTCGTTCCCGGTGGCGCTTTCGTCGTTCTGCATGTGGGGCTCCAAGCCCGATATCCCGGAATTCAAGACTTGAGCCGCGCCGGCGGCCAGTCTATGCCGAAGGCTGCGGCCGGCGAGGTGCGGCCGGCGAGGTGCGAGCGGCCAGGTACGGCCGGCCAGATACAGCCAGACAGGCGCGGCCGGCTAGGCGCGGCTGGCTAGGCGCGGCCGGCGAGGCATGGCCGGACTAGGGTCACTGGCATGCCGGCGATCCGCGATGTGGCCGCCCGGCGCAGGATGAGCAATGATTTTCAGCGAGAAGATGGAACGCAGATGACTGGCAAGCGGATGACGGAATTCAAGAATTTCATCGACGGGCAATGGGTTGCCACGGATCGAACCTTCGAGAATCGCAACCCGGCGGATAACAGCCTGATAGGCCCCGTGCACGAAGCCGGCCGGCCCGAGGTGGACGCGGCGGTCGCCGCGGCGCGCGCGGCCTTGCGCGGGCCCTGGGGCAAGCTGAAGACGCAGCAGCGGGTCGATCTGCTGCATGCCCTGGTCGACGGTATCAACCGCCGTTTCGACGATTTCCTGGATGCCGAGATGCGCGACACCGGCAAGCCCTACGGGCTCGCCAGCCACCTCGACATTCCGCGCGGCGCGGCCAATTTCCGCGTGT
Organism: Candidimonas nitroreducens; assembly: GCF_002209565.1. Taxonomy (GTDB): domain Bacteria; phylum Pseudomonadota; class Gammaproteobacteria; order Burkholderiales; family Burkholderiaceae_B; genus Candidimonas; species Candidimonas nitroreducens. Next base: position 130,839 of record NZ_NJIH01000004.1, on the reverse strand, counting down.
TCGCCGACCTGATACGCAATGTGCCCAACGAGTCTTTCGGCATGGACACGCCCGACGGCGGGCGGGCCCTGAACTATGCGGTGCGCGCGCCGCGCGGCGTCATCGGTGTGATATGCCCGTGGAATCTGCCGCTGCTGCTGATGACCTGGAAGGTGGGGCCGGCGCTGGCCTGCGGCAACACCGTGGTGGTCAAGCCCTCGGAAGACACGCCGGCCACGGCGACGCTGCTGGGCGAGATCATGAACGAGGTCGGCGTGCCGCCAGGTGTCTACAATGTAGTGCATGGCTACGGCCCCGATTCGGCGGGCGAGTATCTTTCCACGCACCCCGGCGTCGACGGCATCACCTTCACCGGCGAGACGGGTACCGGCGAGGCCATCATGGCGGCCGCGGCCAAGGGCCTGCGCCCGGTGTCGCTGGAGCTCGGAGGCAAGAACCCCGGCATCGTGTTCGCGGACGCGGACTTCGACAAGGCGGTGGCCGGCATCGCCCGCTCCACCTTCGAGAACACCGGGCAGGTGTGCCTGGGCACCGAGCGCGTATATGTGCAGCGGCCCATCTTCGAACGCTTCGTGGCCGCGCTCAAGGTGCGCGCCGAGGCCTACAGGCTGGGCGACCCGTTCGATCGCGCGGTCGACTTCGGGCCGCTGGTGTCGCTCAAGCATCGGGAAAAGGTCTTGTCGTATTACCAGCGCGCGCGCGACGAAGGCGCCACGGTGGTAACCGGCGGCGGCATTCCGGACATGCCCGGGGCCTTGCGGGACGGGGCCTGGATCCAGCCCACCATCTGGACGGGCCTGCCCGAAAGCTCGGCGATCGTGCGCGAGGAAATCTTCGGCCCGTGCTGCCACGTGCAGCCCTTCGATACCGAGCAAGAGGCCATCGATATGGCCAACGACACCCGCTACGGGCTGGCGGCTACGGCCTGGACGCGCGACCTGGGCGTGGCCCACAGGCTGGGCGAGGCGCTGGACGTAGGCCTGTGCTGGATCAATTCCTGGTTCCTGCGCGACCTGCGCACTTCTTTTGGCGGCGCACGGCAGTCGGGAATAGGGCGCGAGGGGGGTGTGCATTCGCTGGAGTTCTACACCGAGCTGCGCAACGTCTGCGTCAGGCTTTGAACTATAGATCAGATATTTGCGAGGAGAACAAGCATGAAGACGAATAAATGGATATGGGCCGCGGGCCTGGCGCTGGCCGTGGGCTGCGCGGCGCAAGCCGATGCGGCCGGGCCGGTGAAGATCGCCCTGCTGGCGCCGCTGTCGGGCCCGCAGGCGGCGCTGGGCCAGGACAAGCTGGATGCCTTCAAGCTGGCGCTGGAGCAGGGCGGCGGCAAGCTGGGCGGGATTCCCGTGCAGCTGCTGCCGCGCGACAGCCAGCTCAAGCCGCAGGTGGCCAACCAGATCGTCGAAGAGCTGATCGACAAGAAAGAAGTGCCCATCGTCACCGGCATTTCTTTTTCCAACATCATGATGGCCGTTGCCCGCAAGCTCGACAAGGCGAACATCGTGGTGGTGGGCGCGGGCGCCGGCCCGGCGCCGCTGGCCGGCAGCCACTGCCTGCCCAATGTGTTCGTGGTGTCCAAGCAGAACGACCAGTTCGCCGAGGCCATGGGCCAGTACGCCACCAACCAGAAGTACCAGCGCGTCATCGCCATGGCGCCCAACTACCAGGCCGGCAAGGACTTCATCAACGGCTTCAAGCGCACCTACAAGACCAAGCTGGCCGACGAGATCTACACCCCGCTCAATCAGCTCGACTTCTCGGCCGAGATCTCGCGCATCACCGCCGAGAAGCCCGATGCCGTGTATGTGTTCTATCCGGGCGGACTGGGCGTGAGCTTCGTGCGCGCCTACAAGCAGGCTGGCCTGATCGGCAAAGTGCCGCTGCTCAGTGTCTCGACCGCGGACGGCACCACCCTGCCGGCCCTGAAAGACACGGCGCTGGGCGTCATGTCCGCCTCGGCCTGGGGGCCGGATCTGGACAATCCGGTCAATCACCGCTTCGTCGCGGATTTCGAGGCCAAATACCACCGCATTCCGTCGGAGTACGCGGCGCAGTCGTATGACGCCGCCATGCTGATCGGCTCGGCCCTGGCCAAGGTCAAGGGCGACACCGGCAATCTGCAGGCGCTGCGCAAGGCCATAGACGCGGCGGACTTCAAGTCGGTGCGCGGCCACTTCCGCTTCAATACCAACCAGTTCCCCATCCAGGACTTCTATGTGTTCAAGGTGGTGAAAGATGCGCAGGGCAATGCGACGCTGAAAACCGAGGCCAAGGTGCTGAAGGACAGCAAGGACGCCTACTACAAGGAGTGCAAGCGGTCGTAGGCGGCACAGGCCGGCGGCGGGCCTTGCGGCCGCGCCGCCGGCCCGCACCTTCGCACCCTGCAGACGATGCCCATGGACTGGAGTCTGTTCTTCATGCAGATGCTCAACGGCGTGCAGCTGGGCATGCTGTTGTTCCTGCTGGCGGCCGGCTTGACCCTAGTGTTCGGCATCATGAATTTCGTCAACCTGAGCCACGGGTCGTTCTATATGCTGGGCGCCTATTTTGCCGCCACCGCGCTGCGCTATGTGCATTCCTTCCTGCTGGCCGGCGTGATCGGGATCGGCGGCGGCATGCTGGCCGCGCTGCTTACCGAGCGCCTGGCGCTGCGCAAGCTGTACGACAAGAATCATCTGGTGCAGGTGCTGGGCACTTTCGGGCTGCTGCTGTTCTTCAACGAGGCGGCGCGCATGGTTTGGGGCTCGCAGCCGGTGTTCACCTCGCTGCCATCGTGGGCTGACGGCTCGCTGGCCTTTGGCGGGCTGAGCTATTCCAGCTATCGGCTGCTGATCATCGTGGCGGGCCTGCTGGTGGCCCTGGTCATTTATCTGCTCATACACCGCACGCGCGTCGGTATGCTGGTGCGGGCCAGCTCCACTCACGCCGAAATCGTGGCGGCGCTGGGCGTCAATGCGCGGCTGGTGAACACGCTGCTGTTCTGCGTGGGCGCGGGCCTGGCGGCACTGGCCGGCTGGCTGGTCGGGCCCATCGTCTCGGTGCAGTCGGGCATGGGCGACAGCGTCCTGATCCTGGCGCTGGTGGTGATCGTCATAGGCGGCATCGGCTCGATACGCGGAGCCCTTTACGCCGCCTTGCTGGTGGGCATGGTGGACACCATGGGGCGGGCCTATATGTCGCAGATGTTGGGCGGCATATTCCAGCGCAATGTGGCGGATGCGGCCGGCCCCGCGCTGGCGTCCATGCTCATTTATCTATTCATGGCGGTCATGCTGGCGATCAAGCCCGACGGCCTGTTTCCGGTCAAGCGCTGAGGGCCCCGCATGTTTCCCGAAACCCTGCAGTGGCGTTCGCGGCGCGTCATCCTGGCGCTGATCATCGGCGCCTGCCTGCTGTGCCTGCCCTGGCTCACCACTTCTTTGGGCCTGGGCTTTTATCTGTCGCTGGCCACGCGCATCCTCATCTACGCCATTGCGGCTACAGGGCTGAACCTGGTGCTGGGCTATGGCGGCATGGTCAGCCTGGGCCATGCCCTGTTCGTCGGACTGGGCGCCTACGTGGTGGGCATCGCGTCCTTCCACGGCATGGACAATGGCTGGCTGCAGCTACTGATCGCGCTGCTGCTGGCCGGCCTGGTCGCGGTGCCCGTCGGGCTGGTGTCGCTGCGCACGCGCGCCATCGGCTTCATCATGATCACGCTCGCCTTCGGGCAGATGTTCTATTTCCTGGCCGTCAGCCTCAAGCAGTATGGCGGCGACGACGGCCTGCCCATCTACCAGACCAGCATGCTCGGCCCCTGGCCCTCGCTGGACGGCAAGGTGAGCCTGTACTACCTGGCGCTGCTGGTGCTGGCCCTGTGCATGTACCTGGTCTGGCGCATTGCGCACAGCCGCTACGGCTACGTGCTGCGGGGCTTCCAGGCCAACGAGCGGCGCATGCTCACGGCCGGCTTTCCGCGCCTGCGCTACCAGCTTGCCGCGTTCGTGGTTTCTGCGCTGATGTGCGCCGTCGCCGGGGTGCTGCTGGCCAATCTCACCACCTTCGCCGCGCCTTCTTATCTATCGTGGCAGTCGTCGGGCGAGCTGCTGCTCATGGTCGTCATCGGCGGCATGGGTACGGTCATGGGGCCTTTGACCGGGGCCTTCCTGCTGCTGGCGCTGGAAGAGGCTTTGTCGGGAATGACGCAGCACTGGATGGCCATTCTGGGGCTGCTGATCCTGCTGGCGGCCCTGTATGCGAGCCGCGGCATCTGGGGCGCGCTGGCGCATCCGGCGGCCGCGGGCCGGGAGGACGACTGATGAACGAACTGCTGGTCGTGCGCAATCTGGTCAAGCGCTACGGCGGCCTGACCGCCACCGACGGGCTGGATCTGACGGTGCGCAGCGGCGAACTGCACGCGCTGATAGGCCCCAACGGCGCGGGCAAGACCACCATCATGGGACAGCTTGCCGGCGAGATCCGGCCCGACTCGGGCGAAATCAATTTCGACGGCCAGGCCATTACCCGCTGGAGCATCCCGCGCCGCGCCCTGGCCGGCATTGCCCGTTCTTATCAAATCGTGCAGCTGGTCGAAGGCTTCAGCGTGCAGGAGAACGTGATGCTGATGGTGCAGGCCCGGCTCGGCCACTCGTTCCGGCCGTGGCAGCCCGTGCTGCGCCAGCGCGAGATCGTCGAGCCGGCCCTGCGCGCCCTGGACAGCGTCGGGCTGGCCGACCGCGCGCGGGAAGATGTCATGACGCTGGCTCACGGCGAGCATCGCCAGCTCGAGCTGGCCATGGTGCTGGCCATGTCGCCGCGCCTGCTGCTGCTGGACGAGCCCCTGGCCGGCATGAGCCAGGCGGAGTCCGCAGTCCTGGTCGACTTGCTGGGCAGGCTCAAGCGGCAATACACGATCCTGCTGGTCGAGCACGATATGCAGGCCGTCTTCGCCCTGGCCGACCAGGTCTCGGTGCTGGTCTACGGCAAGGCCATCTGCAGCGGCGCCCCCGCCCAGGTGCGCGCCGACCCTGCCGTACGCAAAGCCTACCTCGGCGACGACGACGCGCTGGCGCGGAGGGCGGCATGAGCGCGCAACTCTCGAACGACACCGTTGCGCCGCGCCTGCTGGAAGTCGAAGGCCTGAGCGCCAGCTATGGCCGCAGCCGGGTGCTGCACGGGGTCGATTTCTCGGTGGGCCGGGGCGAGGCGGTGACGCTGCTGGGCCGCAACGGCATGGGCAAATCCACTTGCCTGAAGTGCGTCATGGGCATGTTGCGCGCCCAGGGCGGCGACATCCGGCTGGACGGACAGTCGATCCGCGGCCGGCCCTCGCACATGGTGGCTCGCAGCGGCATCGGCCTGGTGCCCGAAGGCAGGCAGGTGTTTCCGACACTCACGGTAGAAGAGAATCTGCTCGCCACCGCCGCCAACCGCCACCGGGCTCCCGAGCCCTATGGCCTGGAGCGCGTGTACGAATTTTTCCCGCGCCTGCGCGAGCGGCGCCGCAATATGGGCAACCAGCTGTCCGGCGGCGAGCAGCAGATGCTGGCCATCGGCCGCGCCCTGATGACGAATCCGCGCCTGCTGATCCTGGACGAAGCCACCGAAGGCCTGGCGCCGCTGGTGCGCGAGGACATCTGGCGCGTGCTGCGCCGGCTGGCCGAATCGGGCATGTCCATGATCGTGGTCGACAAGAACCTGGGGCCGCTGCTGGATCTGGCGCATCGCCACTACGTGATGGAAAAGGGCCGGGTCGTGTGGGCCGGCGACAGCCCGTCGCTTCGGCAGGACGCCGCGGTGGTCGAGGAGTATCTGGGGGTATGAACACGTCTTCCCATGAGGAGAACGCCGTGCGGCGCCAGGAGGGCACGCCAGTGCATGCAGACATGGGGCCGGTGGCGGTGCTCGGCGCGGGCACCATAGGCGCGGGCTGGGCCGCCTTCTTTGCCTTGCAGGGCCTGGAAGTACGGGTGTTCGACACTGGGCCGCAGGCCCAGGATCAGCTCGATACGGTCATGGCGCGGGCCCGGCCGGTGCTGCAGGCGCAAGGCCTGCTGGCAGCGCGCCCGACGGTGCCGCTGCTATACGTCGAGCCGGGGCCGGCCGTGGCGGGCGCCGCGCATGTACAGGAAGCGCTGCCCGAGCGCCTCGAACTCAAGCACCATGTCTATGCCTTGGTCGAAGCCAGTCTGGACGAACAATGTGTCATCGCCTCCAGCTCATCGGGTATTCCGCCCTCGGCGCTGCAGGAAGGCTTGCGGCATCCCGAGCGCCTGCTGATCGCCCATCCCTGCAACCCTCCTTACCTGATGCCGCTGGTGGAAATTTCCGGAGGGCGCCAGACCGCGCCGTGGGCCTTGCATGCGGCCGATGCCTTTTATCGGGAGCTGGGCAAGCAGACCGTCATCCTGCGCCGTGAAATCACCGGCCACCTGGTCAACCGGCTGCAGGCCGCCTTGTGGCGCGAAGCCGTGCATCTGGTGGCCGAGGGCTACGCCACGGTCGAAGATGTGGATCGCAGCGTCACCGAGGGCCTGGGGGCGCGCTGGGCCGTGTGCGGCCCGCACCGCATCTTCCATTTGGCGGGCGGCGAGGCCGGCATGGCGGGCTTTCTCGACAAGCTGGGCGAACCCGTCGAACAGTGGTGGGCCAGCCTGGGCCGCCCCACCCTGGACGAGGCGACGCGCAAGGCCCTGGTGGACGGCATGGCCGATGCCGCGCACGGCCGCGAACCCGCCGAACTGGCTCAGGAGCGTGACCGCGCGGTGCTGGCGATGCTGGCGGCAAAAAAGCGCGGGGAAATTTAAGGCGCGCGGCCTGCTCGTTAAAGTACGGCGGAATGTCTTTCGACAGCCGCGCCGGCTGTTACCTAGCTGTTACGGGGGGTGTGCGGGTCGGCGATGTAACCATCATCTGGATCATCCCCGTCCTCATCCTCATCCTCGTCGTCTTCGCTGTCGGACAGCGCCTCGTCGATCAGGTCGAAGGGCAGGATCTCGTGCAGGTCGTCCGTCCAGGCGACGTCATCGCCGTTGCGGTCGACCTTGATGAAGCGCACGCCTTCTTGCGTGGACAGCTGAATTGCCCACAGATATTCGCAGTCGTAAACATCGCCGGCGCCGAACTGCATGCCGCCCTTGTTGCCCAGCAGCCGTGCGCTCGCGCCGCCGACCTGCACGGTAGTGATGTCTTCCGCCTGTTCGTCCGTGCTTAGGGGAACGGCGAACAGCACCCATTCGGAGCCGGTTTCTTCCGGATCCATGACCTCGGCCAGCACCGGCTTGCCCATATACGCGCTGAGCGCATCGGCGGTGCGCCCGAGCAGTTCGAGTTCTTCGGCGGTGAAGCGGGGCGGGGCGTCGTCTGGGGTATGGGCCATGGGGGCGGGCACTTGCGCGGGGATCAGGTGGTATTTTAAAACATTGTCTGCCTGGGCCGGATGCCTTTGCCCGATCTCCCCGCAGGACGTCTTTCGGGATAATCGAACAGTGTCTTCGGCTTTCCTCCGTATTTTGTCTGCCCGCACGCGGGTAGACTGGCCGGGCGCGGGCCGAATTAGACCGGGCCCGCAGACCGCGGAATTTTTCCAACCTGATTATTGGTGTAGTCATGAAAATCTGGCATCAGAGTTTTACCGTCTTGAGCCATCTGGGTGTGTATAACCGTGCGCTCGAGTCCCACTTCGCGCGCGTGGCGCGGCCCGGAACCGAGATCGTGCTGCATGGCATGCAGCCCGGAACCTATCGTTCCAACTACCCGGGCGCGGATATTCGCCACGTGGCTTTGCACTACATCCATGCGCTGCAGTTCATCAAGGCGGCGGTGCAGGCCCAAAGCGAACAGTACGACGTCTATGCCATCAGCACCCTGCCGGATCCCGCCCTCAGGGAAATCAGGGGGCTGGTCGACATTCCGGTGGTCGGCTACGGCGAATCCGCAATGCTTACCGCGTGCATGCTGGGCCGCAAGTTCGGGGTGCTGGCCTTCATCGACGACTTCAATGAGCTGATCGCCGAAAACGCGCGCGGTCTCGGGCTCGAGACCCGCTTCGCCGGCGCCATGCCGGTCGGCTTCACCTTCAATGACGTGCTCAAGGGCTTCGAGGATCCGTCCGAGTTCATCGAGCGTTTTCATAGCGCGGCTAGGAAGCTGATCGCCGCGGGCGCCGAGGTCATCATTCCCGGCGAGGCGCCGATGAACATACTGCTGGTGCAGAATGGCATTAATGAAATTGACGGCGTGCCTGTGCTGGATTCTTTGGCCGCCTGGATCAAGCAGGCCGAGGCCATGCACGATTTGCGCACGCTTTGCGGCACTAAGCCTTGCCGCAAGGGCTATTATCACAAGCTTCCGGATCTCGACCGAGTCGGCGAGGTCTTTGCGTTCTACGGCCTGGATCGATTGCAGGCAAGCACCTGACGGCGGGGTCGTGCGGCATCTCGAGGGTTCCAGATGCATGGCACGAACCTGTCCGGGCAGCGCTTGCCGGTGCGGCACGGGTCGCGTGGGCGGCGCCTGGCAATGCGGTGGGCGGGAACCGGTCGTTCGGCTGAAAGGGCAAGGCAATGTATGACAAGGACTTGATGCGCGGGCGCGTGGCGTTCGTGACCGGGGCGGCCGGCGGCATAGGCCGGGCGGTGTGCGAGGCGCTTGCGGCGCACGGCGCACGGGTGGTGGCCGCCGACCTGGGGCCTGGCGCCGCAGTGCCGCCGGACTCGGCTATCGAGTGGTGCCGGCTGGACGTCACGCGGGTGGACGAGGTGCGGGCTCGCCTGGACGAAACCGTCGGGCGCCTGGGGCGCCTGGACATTCTGGTCAATGTCGCCGGCGTCGTGTCGCTGGGCGATGCCGAGCACCTGGCCGAGGCCGAGTGGGATCGTGTCATCGACATTAACCTGAAGGGTACGTTCCTGTGCTGCCAGGCGGCGATTCCGCACATGCGGGCCGGGGGCTACGGCCGCATCGTCAATCTGGGCTCGGTAGTGGGCAAGAACGGCGGCAATCCGCGCCCCTGGCTCGATGCAGCCGAGCAGGAAAAGGCCGGCAATGTCGCCTACGGGGTCTCCAAGGCGGGTGTGCACATGATGACCGCCTTCCTGGCCAAAGAACTGGCCGGCTCGGGCGTCACGGTCAATGCCGTGGCGCCCGGGCCGGTGTCGTCGGCCATGACCACCTCGTTCCCGCAAGTGCTGCGCGATCTCGTGCCGGTGGGCCGCATGGGCACCGCGCAGGAGGTCGCCAACGCCATCCTGTTCCTGGCCGCGCCGCAGTCCGGTTTCGTGACCGGCGAAGTGCTGGACGTCAACGGCGGCATCTGGTGCGATTGAATGCATCGGCCCGACATCCGGTCGATTGTCCGCATCCGGTTCGGCGCCTTGATGGCTGCCGGCAGCCTCCGCCATTATCGCGGCGGGCCGCCGAGGCCGCGGCGTTCGGCATTTATGGGACAGATGCCCGGCAGTGTTTTTCAGTAGCTGAAATCATTATTTGTTATTTGTCCAAAACTCTTGTTTAAGGAGGCGCAGTCCATGCAAGCAAGCCGTTCGATTTATCTGGTTCTCGATATGGAGAACGACCTGGTGCACGAGGATGGCCCCAACGGCAAGGGGCCGATGGGCGAGCAGGTGCGCCAGCGCGGCATCCTGCCTCGCACCGCAGCGGCCATCGCCAAGGCGCGCCAGGCCGGCATCTTGGTGGGCTTCGTGCGGGTGGGGTTTTCGCCCGAATACCCGGAATGCCCGAGGTCTTCGCCGATCTTTTCGGGCGCGCCCCGCAACGGCTTGTTCAAGCTGGGCGCCTGGGGCACCGAGATCCATCCGTCGCTCGAGCAGCGCCCTGGCGACATCCAGGTCGTCAAGCATCGCGTCAGCCCCTTCTATTCCACTACGCTGGAAGCGCAGTTGCGCGCGCAGGGGGTGGCGCGCATCTACTGCTCGGGCGTATCGACCCAGGCTGTGGTGCAGGCCACGGTGCGCGATGCGCACGACCGTGACTATGAAGTGGTGGTGCTGGAAGACGCCTGCGCGGCGCACAGTGCCGAAGAGCATGCCAATTCCATACAGAGCATTGCGCGCTTCTGCACGGTACAGACGACGGAGGCAGTGGCTTTTTCCAACCCTTGAACTTGTCCTGGATTGAACCGCGGCGCGGTTCTTGTGCCGCAGGTTCTTGTGCTATATATACAGGATCGTCGAAGCTACTATAGCTGGAGGCTGGTCATGGAACGCAATGCGGCAAACGGTGGCCGTCGGGCTGTGCTGGTGTCGGTGTTGGCCTGTGCGGCGGCCGCGTGTGCGGGTGTCTTGCCGGCGCGGGCCAGCGTAGCGGCCGGCCATTTCCCCGATCGGCCCATCCACCTCGTGGTTCCTTTCTCGGCCGGTGGCGGCACCGACGTGCTGGGCCGCTTGCTAGCCAAGTCCATTGGCCATACTCTGGGCCAGTCGGTCGTAGTGGAAAACGTCGCCGGGGCCGGCGGCATCATAGGTGCGCAGCAGGTTGCGCGCGCGCCCGCCGACGGCTACACCCTGATGGTCGGCACGCCGGGCACCATCCAGATCAACCCGGCCATGAAGCCGGTGCGCTACGATCCCCAGAAAGATTTCGTCGCCGTTTCACAGTTTTCCGACAGCCCCATGGTGCTGATCGTCAATAAAGACACGCCGTGGCATTCGGTGCGCGACCTGATAGCGGCCGCCCGGGCCAAGCCGGGCGGCATCAACTTCGGCAGTGCCGGCGTGGGCTCGATCGCGCATCTCAGCGGCGAAATGTTCGATTTCCTGGCCAAGGTCAAGATGACGCATGTGCCTTACCGCGGAACCGCGCAGGCCTTGACCGATCTGCGCTCTGGCGTGCTGCAGGTGGAATTTGAAAACATGCCGGCCGTGCTCGGTTTGATCAAGTCGGGCCAGGTGCGGGCGCTGGCCATAGGTTCGGCGAAGCGTTCGCGCTTCCTGCCCGATCTGCCTACCATGGCCGAGGCGGGCGTGCCGGGCTATCAGTCGACTTCCTGGACGGGCTTGTTCGCGCCGGCCGGTACGCCGCCGGCCGTCGTGCAGCGCCTCGAGCAGGCGGTCATGGCGGCGGCACACGACCCGGCGGTCGACAAGGCTTTACAGGGGCTTGGCACCGAGCCGGTGGGCAACCGATCAGCCGATTTTCGCGACATGCTGGCGCGTGACCAGCACCTGATCGACCGCACCATCAAGGCGGCAGGCCTGGCGTCGAAATGATTCTCCGGGCTTGCACTCGGAAGCACCTTTGCCCTCTAGCATTTAGCCTCGCATTTCCCGATCCCGATCCCGAAGCGCGTCGGCGTGCCTGCGTGGGCGCCGTATCGACCAGACAAAATGGAGCCTGATTTCCGTGGAAAAACCTAGCACCCCGCCTTCCGCAGAGCCGCTGAGCGGCGGCGAATTGGCCGGCATCGACGATGTTCTGGCCCGGCTGGACGAGTTCCGTGCGCGGCGCGGCTATGTGAACCCACAGCAAGGGCCGATGGCGGCCGCGCTGCCTGGGGTGTTCGATGGCTATCGTGTGTTCTACAAGGCGCTGGTGCTGGATCCCAAGCATCTGGCGCCGCTCGAGCGGGAGTTCGTCTGGCTCACGCTGCTGTGCGTCGCCAACGAGATCGGGGCGCATCACATCAAAGAGTTCTTCAAGAGCGGCGGCACCAATGCCCAGGCGGGCGCGGCTTTTCGGCTGGCCGCCTGGGTAAGCGGCGTCAGTGCCTTCGTGTTCATCGAGCAGGGCTGGCATGCCTTTTTCCCCGAGATCAGCGCCCGCCGTACCTATCTGGACGGCGTGGACGCCCTGATCGCGGGCCTGGATGGCGTTACGCCGGAATGGGCGCATCTGGCGCTGCTGTCGGCGCACAGCGGCGCGAAATCGAAATGGGGCGTCGAGGTCGAGCTGCTGGCCTGTTATGCCCTGGGGATCCCCGAAGCGAAAATGGCCGAGGCCATGAGCGTGGCGCTCTGGCCTTGCGGCGCCAACAGCTTCCACGATGCGGCTGGCGTGTGGCTCGAACTGGTGCGTTCCGGCCGCGTGGATGCGTCGCCGCAGTTCCAGGCGTGGGCTCGCTTGCCCAGCCAGGACGGTTTGTAGCCGGCTGCGATGCGTCGCGCGGCCTTGCCGCGTCGACCGGGCCGCCGGGCTTTTCGCGCCTTCGGGGCTGCGTTGTTCCCATCCGGCCTACAATCGGTGTTTTCGGGCAAGCGCGCCGGTTCCTGGCGCGTTTCCTCTTTTTTATCTGTCTGTTTCCTGTTTCCTAGCATATGGCTCAATACGTATACACGATGAATCGTGTCGGCAAGATCGTGCCGCCCAAGCGGCAGATCCTGCGGGACATTTCCCTGTCTTTCTTCCCCGGCGCCAAGATCGGCGTCCTTGGCCTGAACGGTGCGGGCAAGTCGACCCTGCTGCGCATCATGGCCGGCGTCGATCGGGAAATCGAGGGCGAGGCGGTGCCCATGTCGGGCCTGAAGATCGGCTATCTGCCGCAGGAACCCGAGCTCGATCCGGCCGATACCGTGCGCGCCGCGGTCGAGGCCGGCCTGGGCGAGATCTTCTCGGCGCGCCAGCGGCTCGAACAGGTCTACGCCGAATATTCCGAACCCGACGCCGATTTCGACAAGCTGGCCGAAGAGCAGGCGCACCTGGAAGCCGTGATCGCCGCGGCCGCTTCCAGCGGTTCCGACGACATCGAGCACCAGATGGAGATCGCCGCCGACGCCCTGCGCCTGCCGCCCTGGGACGCCGTGGTCGGTACGCTGTCGGGCGGCGAGAAGCGCCGCGTGGCGCTGTGCCGCCTGCTGCTGTCCAAGCCCGACATGCTGCTGCTGGACGAGCCCACCAACCACCTGGACGCCGAAAGCGTCGAATGGCTTGAGCAGTTCCTGCAGAAATTCCCCGGCACGGTGGTGGGGGTGACCCACGACCGGTATTTCCTGGACAACGCCGCCGAATGGATACTTGAACTGGATCGCGGCCACGGCATACCCTGGAAGGGCAATTACAGCTCGTGGCTGGAGCAGAAAGAGGCGCGCCTGGAACAGGAAGAGGCGGCCGAGTCTGCGCGCCAGAAGACCATCAAGAAAGAGCTGGAATGGGTGCGCCAGAATCCCAAGGGCCGCCAGGCCAAGGCCAAGGCGCGCCTGGCGCGCTTCGAAGAGTTGTCTTCCCTGGAATACCAGAAGCGCAACGAAACCCAGGAAATCTTCATTCCCGTGGCCGAGCGCCTGGGCAACGAGGTCATCGAGTTCGAGCACGTCAGCAAGGGCTACGGCGAACGGCTGCTGATCGACGACCTAAGTTTCAAGATTCCGCCCGGCGCCATCGTCGGCGTGATCGGCGCCAACGGCGCCGGCAAGTCCACGCTGTTCCGCATGATCGTCGGCCAGGAGCAGCCCGACAGCGGCGCGGTGCGCATCGGCCAGACCGTCAAGCTGGCCTACGTCGGCCAATCGCGCGAATCGCTGGACGGCGGCAAGACGGTGTTCGAGGCCGTGTCCGATGGCGCCGACCTGCTTACCGTGGGCAAGTTCGAAATGTCCTCGCGCGCCTACCTGGGCCGCTTCAATTTCAAGGGCTCGGATCAGAACAAGCTGGTCGGCAAGCTGTCGGGCGGCGAACGCGGCCGCCTGCACCTGGCCCAGACCTTGCTGGCGGGCGGCAATGTGCTGCTGCTGGACGAGCCCTCCAACGACCTGGACGTCGAAACCCTGCGGGCGCTGGAAGATGCCCTGCTGGAATTCGCGGGCTGCGTGCTGGTCATCAGCCACGACCGCTGGTTCCTGGATCGCATCGCCACCCATATCCTGGCTTTCGAGGGCGATTCGCAGGTGGTGTTCTTCGACGGCAACTACCAGGAATACGAGGCCGACAAGAAGCGCCGCCTGGGCGAAGAGGGCGCCAAGCCCAAGCGCCTGCGCTACAAGGCGCTGAAGTAGCGGCGGGGTGCGCCGCCGGGCGGACGGCAAGGGCAGGAGGGCTTATGGATCGCTTGTGCGCCGGGAATTCCGTGCTGCTGGTGGTGGACATGCAGACCCGCCTGCTGCCCGCCATACATGATCACGCCGCGCTGCTGGCTCGCGCCTCGGCACTGGTGCAGGCCGCGCTGCTGTTGGACGTGCCGGTGCTGGCCACCGAGCACTGCGCCGACCGGATAGGCCCGACCGAGCCCGGGCTGGCGCAATTTGTGCAACGCACCATCCACAAAACCCATTTCGATGCCGCGCGCGAGCCGGGAATGGCCGAGGAACTGCCTTCGGGGCGGCCGAATGTGTTGCTAATTGGCACTGAAGCGCATGTATGCGTGTTGCAGACGGCCATGGGCCTTGCGGCGGCGGGCCGCCATGCGATCATGGTGGCGGACTGCGTGGGCTCGCGCACACCCCTGGATCACCGCCTGGCCCTGGGCCGCGCCGCCCAGCGCGGCATAGAGGTCGCAAGCATGGAAATGGCCATGTTCGAATGGCTGGCCAGCGCGGATCATCCGCGCTTCCGCGAGGTGCTGGCGCTGGTGAAGGGGGCGCCGCCGCCTGCGCAGCAGGGCGAACTCATTTGATACATTAGTTGCCTATGCTCACAGCAACACCAGCGGAAATTTGGAATGCTGGCTTCATAGCTGGTGTTATATTGAATCAACGCAGTTACTCTGCTACGGAGGAAAAAATGAAATACGGCACTATAAGCAAACTCGCGGCTGTTGCGTTGCTCGGCGTGTCCATGGCCGGGTGCTCCACCTGGAACGGCATGTCCCATCGCCAGAAGAGCACGGTGACCGGCGCCGGCCTCGGCGGTGTGGCGGGGGCGGTGATCACCGGCGGCGGCGTACTCGGCACGGTGGGCGGCGCGGCCATAGGCGGCGTCATCGGCAACCAGGTCGGCAAGTAACGATCCGAGCCGGTAAGTAATATACGGCTCCAATACAAACAAGGCCCGCGCAACCGGGCTGCGAGCCGCCTGCCGGTGATCCGGTCGGCGTGCCAGCAGCCCGGCTGCGCGGGCCTTGTACCTTATCCCGTTTCCGAATCAATCGCCCTCGTATCCGACAGCGCGGGACGTGCATGCTTCGCGTCGATGCTTTGTAGCGCGGCGGGCAGGCGCCGGGCGCTGGCGCCCAGGCAGGGCGCGGTGCGCGCGCCGAACCATTATGCGCTGGCTTCGGGCTGGGGCATTTCGATCTTGACCTCCAGCACTTCCAGCGAGTCCTGGCGTTCCAGGTTCACCTTGATGTCGTCGGGGTTGATCTTGACGTACTTGGAGATGACGGCCACCAGCTCTTGCTGCAGTTGCGGCAGGAAGTCGGGCCCGGCGCTGCTGCCGCGGCGTTCATTGATGAGGATGAGCTGCAGGCGATCTTTCGCGACACTGGCGGAGGTTTTCTTTTCGCCGAGCAGGAATGAGAGGAAAGACATCTTATTTGCCTCCGAACAGTCGCTTGAACAGGCCCGGCTTTTCGTAGTCGACGAAGCGCAGCGCCTTGTCCTCGCCTAGATAGCGCGCCACGACATCCTGGTAGGCCTGGGCCACGTCGCTGTCGCGGATGTGGATGGCGGGCACGCCCTGGTTCGATGCCTGCAGCACCGATTCGGATTCGGGGATGACGCCTATCAGCTTGATGCGCAGGATGTCTTCGATGTCCTTGAGCGACAGCATCTCGCCGCCGGCCACGCGCTTGGGGCTGTAGCGGGTGAGCAGCAGGAATTCCTTGATGGGTTCGTCGCCCTTGACCGCGCGCTGCGACTTGGCCGACAGTATGCCCAGGATGCGGTCGGAGTCGCGCACCGACGAGACTTCGGGGTTGGTCACCACCAGCGCGTCGTCGGCAAAGTAGGCCGCCATCAGGGCGCCTGTTTCGATGCCGGCCGGCGAGTCGCAGACGATGTATTCGAAATCCATGTCCTTGAGGTCGTTCAGCACCTTTTCCACGCCGTCCTGGGTCAGGGCGTCCTTGTCGCGGGTCTGCGAGGCCGGCAGGATGAACAGGTTCTCGAGCTGCTTGTCGCGGATCAGCGCCTGGTTCAGCGTGGCTTCGCCCTGGATGACGTTGACGAAGTCGTACACCACGCGCCGCTCGCAGCCCATGATCAGGTCGAGATTGCGCAGGCCGACGTCGAAGTCGATGACCACAGTCTTGTGGCCGCGCATCGCCAGGCCCGAAGAAAAGCTCGCACTGGTGGTCGTTTTGCCCACCCCGCCTTTGCCGGATGTCACCACAACGATTCGCGCCATGACTGTAGATTCCCTCTAGTTTTGTAAATCCCGTAATCGTAATGCAAAAACGCTGCATACGAGTCCGACTTCAAATTGTTTGACCGTGGCTTGGCAACAAAACTTAACCGCAGCCGGGGTGCTTTGCCTATGCTGGTTTGCCCCATCCCGTATCCGGGGGCTTTAGAGGCGCTTGCCGTTCAACGGCCGTCGCTTCCGGCCCGCCGGGCGCTGCGTGTTGCGCGCTGCCTTGCAGCGGGGCCCGAGCGCCGCGAGCCGCTCTGGCCTTCGCCTCAGGCCTCTACCGGAACGATGCGCAGCGACTCGCCTTCCAGCTGCACGATGCCAGGTTTGCCGTGCAGCGCGGGCTCGAGGCGTGTTTCGATGACCCGGTATACGCCGGCAATCGCCAGCAGCTCGGGGTCGAGTTCGGTAGTGAAGATGCGCGCGCTGGTGTCGCCGCGCGCGCCGGCCATGGCCTTGCCTCGCAGCGGCCCGTACACGTGGATGTTGCCGTCGGCGATGACTTCTGCGCCCTGGCTGACCACGCCGATCACGATCAGGTCTGTGTCGCGCGCATAGACCCGCTGGCCCGAGCGCAGCGGTCGGCTGATCACCATCGCCGCCGGGGCGACGGCCGGGTGCTCGGGCGCGGGGCTGGGCTGCGCCGGCCGGCTCGTGCCGCCCTTGGCGGCCTTGCCCTGGGCTGCAGCGGCCTTGCCTTGCGCCGCGGCGGGCGCGGCCTGAGCGGCGCTACCGCCTTTTGCCGGGGCGGCCGTGGCAGAGGCCGAGCCAGCCGCCGGCGGCGCGGCGACTGGCGGAATGTCGTGTTCCGGCGCCGGCGTGGCCGTGGGGCGCGGCACCGCCTTGGCCAGCTCGACGCTGGGCAGGCCCGCCGCCGAGGCCGCGTCGCGCTGCTCGTCGGGCGCCACGGCGCCGATGGGGTGCAGCTTGTGGCTGCGTAGCTCTTGCGCCAGGGCGGCCCAGTCCAGGGGCTCTTCGAGCGCAGAGGCGTCGATGACCACCGGTTCGTTCTCGAAGAACGAGCCGGCGTCGCGCATGCGCTGCGCCAGCGCGGCCTGCAGGTCGGACAATCGGGACGTGCGCAGTACGACCCGCAAGGCGTACAGCGAGGCGCTCTTGATGTCCAGCGCCGGTTGCTCTTCGCGTTGATTCGATGTTTGGCTCACGATCGTCCTTCTGTTCAGGCCCATGAATCCCGCAAGGTCGCGGTGCGGTTGATCACCGGCTTTTCGGGCGTCGATTCTTCCCGGTCGGCCACGAAATAGCCGAGGCGCTCGAACTGCCACGTGGCCCCCGGCTCGGCGCGCGTGCCGGGCTCCAGCCAGGCCTGTACCGTATGGCAGGAATCCGGGTTCAGCGCCTGCAGGAAGTCGCGGTCGCCGCCGTCGGGGTGAGGATCGGAGAACAGCCGGTCGTACAGGCGCACCTCGGCCGCCACGGCGTGCGCCGCGCTGACCCAGGTGATCGTGCCCTTGACCTTGACTGCGTCCGCGCCAGGCGTGCCGCTTTTTGTGTCGGGCAGGTATTCGGCGTGCACTTCCACCACGCGGCCCTGTTCGTCCTTGACGCAGCCCGTGCATTTCACGATATAGCCGTACTTCAGGCGCACGGTATTGCCCGGGAACAGGCGGAAATATTTCTTGGGCGGCTCTTCCCGGAAGTCGTCGCGCTCTATCCATAATTCGCGCGAGAACGGGAATTCGCGTGTGCCCGCGTCCGGGGCGTGCGGGTTGAGCGGCGCGTGGCAGAGCTCGCTGGCGCCTTCGGGATAATTGGTGATCACCAGCTTGAGCGGATCCAGCACCGCCACCGCGCGCTTGGCGCGCGGGTCGAGGTCGTCGCGCAGCGCTTGTTCCAGCAGGCTGTAGTCGATGCGCGAATCGGACTTCGAAACCCCCAGGCGTTCGCAGAACAGGCGGATCGAAGCGGGCGTGTAGCCGCGGCGGCGCAGCCCGGCCAGGGTCGGCATGCGCGGGTCGTCCCAGCCCTGCACATGGCCTTCGCGCACCAGCTGCAGCAGCTTGCGCTTGCTGGTGACCACATAGCTGAGATTCAGCCGCGCGAATTCATGCTGGTGCGGCAGTGGGCGCCGCAGCTGGCCCAGGTCGGCCAGCTTGCCCAGGATCCAGTCGTAGAACGGGCGCTGGTCTTCGAATTCCAGGGTGCAGATGCTGTGCGTGATGCCTTCCAGCGCATCTTCCACGGGATGCGCCCAGGCATACATGGGGTAGATGCTCCAGGCGTCGCCGGTGCGGTGGTGCGGCGCATGGCGGATGCGGTAGAGCACCGGGTCGCGCAGGTTGATGTTGGGCGAAGCCATGTCGATGCGGGCGCGCAGCGCCATGCTGCCGTCGGGATGCTGGCCGGCGCGCATTTCGCGCAGCCGGGCCAGCGACTCGGCCACCGGCCGGTCGCGCCAGGGCGAGTTGCGGCCTTTTTCCGTAAGCGTGCCGCGATTGGCGCGTATCTCTTCGGCGCTTTGCTCGTCGACATAGGCATCGCCCGCCTGCACCAGCGCCTCGGCGAATTGGTACAGGTACTCGAAATAGTCGCTGGCGAAGTAGCGGTTGTCCTGGCCTTGCCAGTGCCAGTCGAAGCCCAGCCACGCGACGGTGTCGGCGATGGCCCGCACGTATTCGTCTTCTTCCTTCTCGGGATTGGTGTCGTCGAAGCGCAGGTGGCAGGTGCCGCCGTAGTCGCGCGCCAGGCCGAAATTCAGGCAGATGCTCTTGGCGTGGCCGATGTGCAGGTAGCCGTTGGGTTCGGGCGGAAACCGGGTACGGATCCGCGCCGCGTCGGGAGCGCCCTGTTCCTGCACTGAGGCCGGGCCGGGCCGGCCGGCCCACAGCCTGCCGGCGTAGCGGCCTTCGGCCAGGTCGCGCTCGATGATGGTGCGCAGGAAGTTGGAAGCGGGCGGGTTGGAATCAGGGTTCATGCTGGCGGAAAACAGGGGGGTAACGAAAAACAATATCATGCAAAGTAGGCATTTTGCCATGTTCCCCGGCTTCCTTCCGCGCCAGCCGTTGCCCGCGCCGGCCGGCCCGCAGTAGTCAGGGCCGGCGAAGGGCTCTACACTACGGCCCATTTAGTGAGTACATGCCAGGGGCGGCGCGGGCCGGCCCTGGCGTCCGACATGGTGAATTCCACTCTCTGGCTCTCGCAGATCCAATTCTTCCTCAGCCTGGGGTTTCTGTCGCTGTTCCTGGTGGTGGAGCTGGGGCTGGCCTGGGTGTTGCTGTATTTCAAGATCCGTGCCCATGTCTCGGGGGTGGCGGCCTGGACGGACGCCTATCGCTTCTGGGTGCGCGTCTTCGCCCTGGCCTTCGTTCTGGCCTTCGCCTCCAGCATGCCGGTGCTGATCCAGTTCGGCAGCCTCTGGCCCGGGCTGATGGGCAAGATCGGCGAAGTCGCCGGCCCGCTGCTGCTGGCCGCCATTCTGACCACGTTCGTGTTCAAGTCGTGCTTCCTCGGCGCCATGCTGTTCGGCCAGCGCCGCCTGTCGGGCCGCCTGCACACCCTGGTGGTGTTTATGGTGGCGGTGGGCGCCACGCTGGCGGCTTTCTGGATTCTGGCGCTGATGTCCTGGATGCAGACGCCCGCGGGCGCCCTGATGCTGGACGGCCAGTACCGCGTCCTGGACTGGCGCGAGGTGCTGTTCAATCCCTCGGTGGGCTGGCACGCGGCGCTGTTGCTGCTGTCGGCAGGCCTGACGGCTGCCTTCCTTATGCTGGGCGTGACCGCCGGCCAGACGCTGCGCCGGCCGCTCGACGACAGCGAGCGCATGGTGTTCAAGACGGCTTTGTGCCTGGCCATGGCCTGCGTGCTGCTGCAGGGCGGCGCCGGCGCCGGAGCCGCGCACATGGTGGCGCGCTACCAGCCGGCCAAGGCGGCCGCGGCGGCGGCATATTGGCACTCGGGCACACAGCCCGACCTGATATTGTTCGCCTGGCCGCAGAATGGCCGCAATCGCGCCGCCTGGGTCTGGCACCATGCCGGCGGCCGCCTGCTGGGGCAGGACAAGGACGGGCGCCTGCTCGGGCTGGATCATTTTTCCGGGATGAGCCCGCCGGTAGCGGCCGTCTTCTGGTCGGTGCGTCTCATGGCGCTGGTGGGCCTGCTGATGCTGCTGGCCAGCTGGGGCACCTATTTGCGGGTACGCAAGCGGCAGTTCGATCCCGGCGCCTTGTCCCGGCGCTGGCGCCGCTTCCTGCGCCTGATGATGCTGTCGGGCTGGGTCGGCAGCCTGGCGGGCATGGCCTATGCCTTGTTCGGCCTGTCGCCCTTCGCCGTCAATGGCACCGTCACCCTGTCCGAGATCTCCGGCACTGCCGGCCCCGAAATGCTGCTCGGCGGCCTTGCCGCCTATGCGCTGTTCTACGCGGTGCTGATGCTCGGCTTTCTGCACATGCTGCGGCACATCGCCCGCTACGGCGTAGTGCCGGTGGCGCGCACCAGGGGTAGGGCATGATCGAGTCGCTCGCCGCTTCGCTGGGCATGAGCGCGCAGGATCCGGCGTTCTGGATGCCCCTGGCCTTCATGGCGGTGCTGTACGCCGTGATCGTGGCCGGCACGGTGCTCGACGGCTTCGACATCGGCGTCGGCTGCCTGACGCTGTTCGCGCCGGCGGATCTGCGCCCGCGCATGGCCGCGCTGCTCAGCCCCTGGCGCGACGCCAACGAGTTCTGGCTGTTCCTGGGCATGGGACTGTTCGTTTCGGCCTTTCCCAATGCCTGGGGCAGCATCATGGGTCAGCTCTACCTGCCGCTATGCCTGCTGGCGCTGGGCGTGCTGCTGCGCTCGGTCTCCTTCGAGTTCCGGCTGCGCTCGCCGGTCGAGATGCAGGCCCGCTGGCTGCTGGGCTTCGGGCTCGGCTCGCTGGTCACCGCCGTGGCGCACGGGCTGCTGCTCGGGCAACTGGTGGTCAGCTACCAGGACGAGCCCGGCTACACCTGGTTCTTGGTGTTCACAGGCCTGTGCGTGCCGGCCGCCTACTGCCTGCTGGGCGCCTCCTGGCTCATTATGCGCGTGGGCGGCAAATTGCGGGTGCGTGCCGTGCTGTGGGGGCGGCGCGCGGTGCGCTGGACCGCCGCCGGGGCGGTGGGCGTGTCCGTGGTGCTGGCCTTCGCCAATACCGGCGTGTTCCTGAAATGGAGCGACGGGCCCGACTGGGCCGTGGTGGTGGGCCTGTGGGGCTTTCTGCTGCTTGCCTTCGTGTCGGTGGAAATGTGCCTGCAGCGCATGATCAACAGCAGCTACCGCACCACCATGTTCCCCTTCATGATGGTGCTGCTGATCTTCCTGGTGACGCTGGGCGGCCTGGGCTACAGCTTCTTTCCCTACCTGGTGCTGGACAACATCACCATCTGGGACGCGGCCGCGTCGGTATCGTCCCTGCGCCTGATCCTGTCGGCCACCGTCATAGCCCTGCCGGTGGCGCTGATCTTCAATATCTGGGTGTACTGGCGCATGTTCGGCCTGTCGCGCCCACCCGTGCCGCCGGATTTCAAGCCTTAGGCAAAATATTTCTGGATGGCCTGCATGGCAAGGCCTCGAGATCGCGCGACGGTTGCCGGTTCAGTTGCGCAATGAGCCGTTGGTTCGGCGATCCGGTTATCGTCGAATACATTCCGGATCGCGGGATGATCAAGGACGATGCCGGCAATCAGCCTGTTCCGTTCCGGCATACCCAGCCGTGCCGCTCCTTAGTCTTCCGTGTTCCCGGCTTCGCCGAGTGGGCGGAACTGGGCGTCGAAATTCTCCAGTGACGGAAAAGAAACCAGGGGGCGCGCATCTATCGCCGCCAGTTCCGTCTCCAGTCGTTCGAGCATCGCCTTCCGTTCTGTCTGAGTGATATACGGAACGTGGTAGGCGATGAAAGGCTCGTGAACCTCGAATCCGACATATCCCAGCGTGCCCTGCTGCAAATGGCGCAGCATGCCGCCCGCCAGCTCTCCGTGGATGCCGTGCGCACCGAACATATGCTCGCGCCCCCCCAGCGCAGTGATGATCATGGCGCGTTTTCCCGTCATCCCGCCACGATCATAGACGCGGCGCCCACCGTAGAATGCCCCGGATAGAAAGACTCGGTCTATCCATCCCTTCAATATGGCCGGGGTCGAAAACCAGAATACCGGGAAGACCAATATCAGCAAATCCGATTCCAGTACTGCGTTGACCTCTTCCTCGATGTCGGGATCCAATGAGCCCTGCGCGTGGGCGTGCCTCTGCTCTAAAGGGTAGACCAGGTAATCCGGCCGGCTCCTGTTGCGGAAGTCGGCGGCGCTGGCTACCGGATTGAACCGCTTGCGGTAAAGGTCGGAAACGGTGACTCGCCAGCCGGCGTGGGTCAGCGCGGTTCGTGCAGTATCCGCCATGGCGGCGACGAAAGAGCGGGGTTCCGGGTGGGCGAGCACGATGCGGGCGCGCTTGCCTTCGACTCCAGCGGTGCTCATGAAACCCCTCGCTGCTTCAGGACGGCAAAGTTGATGGCGTCTACTTCTTCGTCGATGCGCCGATGCACGTCGTAGGGCGACATCAGGAGCCACTTGATACGGGCATACGCCGAGCCGGACTTCGTCGCGAGATATTCTGCTTTTTCCCGCGCCGTGGCGAGCAGCGTCTCCCGGTCGCAGAGTTCCGTCACCATGCCCCAATCGTAGGCCTGTTGACCACTAAAGGCGGCTCCGGACAACATGGCGCGCTTGGCTCTGACCAGGCCTATGGCCTGCGCCAGCAACAGGCTGCTGGCTGCTTCGGGGGCGATTTCCATATCCACGAATGGCAAGAGCAATTGCGCATCTGGTGTGCTGATCACCCAATCCGCGTGCAGCAGCAGCGTGGCGCCAATGCCCACGGCGTGGCCGTGAACTGCCGCTACCAGGGGCTTTCGCAAAGCGGCCAAGGCGTGTAGGAAAGCCGGAACCGGGCCGTCTGGTTGCTGCGGCCAGCTTGAGAACGCGCGCAGGTCATGGCCGGCGCAGAAAGACTCCCCCGCGCCGGATAGCAGCACGGCGCCCACCAGGGGCTCTCGTTCCGCCTCCGCCAGTTCGGCCGCCAGCCGGGAGAACATAGGCATGTCGATGGCATTGCGTTTGTCCGGCCTGTTCAGGGTGATATGTAATGTGTCGCCAAGTTGTTCGGTCAATACATGTGTTGTCATGGTGCCGCCTAAATTATTCCTTGTTGGCGAAGGATATCTTGCTCGGCCGCGGAAATTCCCAGCAGACGGCTGTAGACAGTTTCGTTATCCGCCCCCATCGATCTGGCCGCATGCGCAATTCGGCAGGGCGAGTTGCGGAAACGGGGAACTACGCCCGGAATCCGCACCGACCCGAAGTCCTCGTCCTCGACGGATTGCAGAAACTTCCTGGCCACTACCTGTGGGTCGTTGACGACTTGTTCGGCCGAATACACCGGGGCCACTGTGCCGTGGGCCTTCTGGAAACGCTCGACAACCTCATTCTGGTCGTGCAGCAGAAACCACTGTTCAAATAGTCTGTTTACTTCATCCGAATTCTTGCAGCGTGCGCGGTTGCTGGCGTAGCGAGGGTCGGCTAGCAAGTCCTCCCGACCGATGGCACGGCAATTGGCGGCAAAAAGAGCATCGGTGCTGCCCGACAGAGACACCCAGCCCCCGTCGCGCGTCCTGTATACGCCCGTGGGCGCCGCATATTGACTGACGTTGCCGGATCGCTGTTGCGACTTGCCCAGGAGATCGTGCTGCATGGGCAGGAAATCCAGCAGCTTGATCATCGCTTCGGTCATGGATAGGTCGATCTCCTCGCCCGGCGCTTGCGGATGTGCCGTTCGGCGCCATAAGGCGACCATCACGCCCAGTGCGGCGAACAGCGCGCCTATCGAATCGCCGATGGGATAGCCGGCATGCATGGGGGCGCCCTGCGGCTCTCCGCTTATATAGGTCAGGCCTCCCATGGCTTCGAAGATGCGCGCGAATCCCGGGCGGTCTCGGTACGGGCCATCCTGCCCGAAAGCCGTGGCGCGCAGCACGATAAGGTCTTTCCGGCATTGCCTCAATGTGTCTGGATCCAGCCCCCATCTTGCCAGCGTTCCGGGGCGGAAGTTTTCTATCAGGACGTCGTAATGCGGCAACAGGGACTTGAAAATCTCGCGCCCACGGGGTTTGCGCAGATCCAGGGTGATCAGCTGCTTGTCCCGATTGACGACTTTCCACCAAAGGGAGTGCTCGTCCTTGAATGGAGGGAAATTGCGCAGGCCGTCCCCTTTATCGGGCAATTCTATTTTTAGCACCTCCGCCCCATAGTCCGACAAGTAAGACGCGGCCGACGGGGCTGCCACGATAGTTGCCAGCTCGATCACTTTCAGGCCGGCAAGCGGCCCTCCGCGCGGTGAAGCATCTTGAGTCAATTTATGCCTCCTGGGTTGATGCTTTTGGTTTCCATGCCGTTGGCCGCATTTACTCTGCTTGCGGCCGGGCCGGCCAGTCGCGATCCCATTCATACTGGAGGGGCTCGCGCCCAAGGAAAGCCTCAATGGCCCGCTTGTGGTAGGGGGTGGACATGGAGATGCCCTGGGCGTAGGACTCCATCGAGGCAGACGCCGCATAATCCGACTCGAGGCCGCGGTTCAGCATCGCCTTGGTCATGGACAAGGCCTGCGCCGAGCCTCGGCAGATCATGTCGGCCATCGTATGGGCCCGCTTCATCAGAGTCTCTTGTGTTAGAACCGCGTGAACCATACCCATGGTGTGCGCGGACTGGGCATCCAGACGCCGCCCTGTCAAAAGGATGTCTCGGGCCGCTGCCAGGCCGACTAGCCGGGAAAGGCAGTAGACGGCACCGAAGTCCGGCGTCAGCCCCAGGCGGATGAACGACATGCAGAAATCGGCCCGCGGCGAGGCCAGAATGAAATCGGCATGCAGTGCCAGGCTGAATCCCCCTCCATAAGCCGGGCCGTCTACGCAGGCAATGACGATCGCGTTCAGGTTCCGCAGCCGGGATAACCAACGCGAAGCTGTCTCCAGGCGCTGTCGAGTCGCATCGGGAGAGTGGTTCGACGGGTCGCCGCTTTCGATACGGCTGCGCATTTCACGGATGTCGCCGCCTGCACAGAAGCTGCCGCCCGATCCGGCCAACAGCAGGCATTTGATCTCTGGGTCGTTCTCGACGATATCCAGCATGCGTTCATAGTCGTGGCGCAATGCCGAACCCAGCGGATTGCGGCGCTCGGCATCTTCGTGGATGAACTCGGCCACCCCCCGGGCTGTTCTCAACGAAGACACGGAAAGCGCATACGTTCTTCCTTCCATATCGTGGTCGGCTCCGGGTCAGGATTTCGATAAAGAAAGATTGAGGTCGTGCGCCAGCTTGACGATGCGTTTACGCTGCGACACAAAGAACTGGGCAGTTGCTTGAGAGTCGGCATAGCCGGGCACGATCCCTATGCCAAGCAGTTCCTTGTGCACGTCTGGCAGCGCCAACAACTTCTTGGCGGCGGAGCCGAGAAGCGCGGTGACGGGTTCGGGCATCCCGGGCGGCGCAATCAGCATGAACCATGGTGCGAGCCCTTCGGCATCGGCGGGCATGCCTACTTCACGCCCTGCGGGGACATTGGGCTGATTCGGGGATCGATCCGGCTCGGTCACCAGCAGAAGCTTTACCACGCCGCGCTCGAGCATGGGACGTACGCCTGCGTATTCGATCATCGCGAAATCAACCTCGCCCGCGCCCAACGCCAGCGACAAAGGGCCGCCCCCCCGGTACGGCACATCCACCACATGAAAGCCGGCGGATTTGGCTAGCGCGAGTCCTGCCAGATGGGGATTGCTGCCTTTGCCCTGATGGCCGAAGGCCAGGCTGCCTTTCTTCCGGGCGTAGTCGACGAACTCCTTGTAGGTGTTCACGCCCATGCTGCTGCGTACCACCAGAAACATCGGCGCGCGCCCGAGCATCGCAACCGGAGTGAAATTGCGCCCCGGATCGAAAGACATGCCCTTGAACAGAAGGGGAAAAGCAGCCGTAACCGCAGTTGCGAAACCGAGCATATATCCGTCTGCCGCCGACTTCTGAACGTCGTCCATCGCTATGCGGGTGGCGGCTCCCGGCCGGTTCTCTACGATGAATTGCTGACCCAGCATGGCGGACAACTGCTTGGCCACGATTCTTGCGAAAGCATCGGTGGCAGCACCGGGCGCAAAGCCGAGCAACAGTCTTATCGGCCGGTTGGGGTAGCTTTGCGCCAGGCCGGTCGCGGGCAGACCCGCGCATGAAAGCAGGCCTAACGCCGTCATGTATTGCAGCACTCGGCGCCGGCCCTCGACATCAAAATGGTTCTGGGACATGTCTCTCCTCCTGTTCTTGCCAGATCTTTGGCTGGTGGAGAGGATTATCCCAAGAGCATCCCGGCAAGCTACCCACCCATGTCGGGGGGGCTGTGCGATTGGGTGGGAGGTCAGGAGCCGAGCAGAAGCCTACGCAGCCGCGCAACCGCGTCGTGCCTGTTGGACACGCCGAGCTTCTGGTAGATATTGCTCAGATGCCATTTGACGGTTTCCGGAGACAGGCTCAGGCTGCGTGCAATCAGCTTGTTGGGCAGCGCCAGAATGAGCTGGCGCGCTATATCCAGTTCCCGGCCGGTCAAGAGCTCGTCATCATGGGGTCGATCGTCCTGCCCCAGGGTGGCGCTATGGCTCGGCGCGTGTACG
This sequence comes from Candidimonas nitroreducens, assembly GCF_002209565.1. Classification (GTDB taxonomy): domain Bacteria; phylum Pseudomonadota; class Gammaproteobacteria; order Burkholderiales; family Burkholderiaceae_B; genus Candidimonas; species Candidimonas nitroreducens. Next base: position 103,937 of record NZ_NJIH01000004.1, on the reverse strand, counting down.
GACGGCCCGGCAAGCGGAGAAATACCGGGAGCATTGCAAAGCAGGTCGGCCTGAAATGCCGCCATCGAATCCAATCCGCCCATTCTCAAAATATCTTGCGCCGCGTCCGGCACATCGGGGTGTGCGTCGAGCAGGCTGCGCAACAAACCCATGCGGTATCCGATGGCCAGCGCTTCTTTCAAGTGCTCCGTCGCGGACACATGCCTGCCCTGGCGACGTTCTATTATCGCGATCTGGCAACACAGGGCCGCCACGCGTCGGTAGCGTCCCGCTGCCAGGCTGCATTCCATGAGGCGGAGAATGTTCCGGTGGGCCGCCGCCATGTCCCCTGCAGCGATGCAGCAAAGAATATCCGCTCTACGGGCCACCGCCGTGATGTCCACGCCGCCGCCCAGCGGCCCGCTTTTGTCCCGGCGACGTAGGCCGGCCAACTGGCGGCGGAGGTGTTCTGCGTGTGCCCGGTCGTGGGCTCGCAGCGACAGGGCACACTGCTCGAGCAGGCTATAGGCCAGAATACGGCGCAAATTCCGGGCACGCGCATACTGTTCCAGGCGCAGCAGGATTTCGCTGCTCTCGCGCAAGCGGCCTCGAATGGCCAGTGTCCGTCCGATGCCCAGCATTACGCGCAGGAAAGTGTCCGGGATGGCGACGCGCTCCATTTCGTCCTGCCGCACCGCCAGTGCCAGAACGCTGTCCAAGTCGTTCAGTTCGTATAACGTTTCGCCCAAGAGCCCCGACGCCTGGCATATGGCGTCCATGAGCTGCTCCTCCTGCGGCCCGCATTTTTCAAGCACCTCGCGATAGACCCGCTCGGCCTCATTCATCTTGCCCTCGAGGGCAAGGCTGAAGCCCGCCATGCAGCGGCCGATCTGCCTGCCGAACATGGTTTCTTCGGGCCTGTTCGATTCGTCGGCCGGCGTGTCCAGCTGCATCTGCCGGGCTCGCCCGTAGGCGCTTTGATGGATGTAGATCCAAGACAGTACGTTGCGTCGCCCGCTTCGGGTAACGGTATCGATCCGTTCCGGATGCATCGCTTCCAGTACGGGCACCAGCGCCGCTGCTGCATCGATGTCGTCTGAATATATGGCCAGCATGCCACTTATGACATGCCAGCGGCAGCGCTCGGCTTCGTCCGCCCCTGGCCGCTGCCCATACAGGCGGCCGATCATCAGGCGGCAGTCTTCGAGGCGGTGCGCCATCAGCGCGGCCATGGCCAGCCAGGACTGCAGTCGCGGGCGGGCCTGAAGCACTTGTGCGGGCAGTAGCGACAGCACTTGGGCTATCCGGGGCAGATCTCCCTTCCGCCCCATTGCTTCCACACTCTGTTCCATCAATCCCAATGTGTCGGGCGCGCCGGCACAGATGGCGTGATGCACCACACGCTTGAAGTCCGCGATATTCGTGAATGCGGCGCTGGCACGCCGATGGAACGTGGCCTGCGCATCGGCTGTCCAACCGGAAAATCGCCGCTGGAGCGCCAGACGCAGAATCGGATGCAGATCCCATCGAGCCGGCATACCCGGGGAGCCTTGCGCCTGGAGGAAGCCCATGCACTGGCTCAGTTGCGATAGTTTGTGCACAATTGCCGGCCAGCCTGTGCCCAGCATGGAAGGCAACAGTTTGTCGTGGTCGGAATCCAGCTGCGCCAGTACGGTCAAGCAATATATGTCTTCTTCACAAAGCTGCCGCAAGACTTCGGTTTCCAGATAGTCCAATAAGGCACCCGGCAGCCCATGCTCCGGATCTGTTTCGCCATTCTTGGCGCTGTCGTAAGCATCGCTCAGATAGACTAGGCCGGTACACCACCCCCGGGTCAGATCGAACCAGGCCTGAGCCCGGGTATAGGCCCTGACTCCCAACTTGTTGCGAATAAAAGCGCGGGTCTCCTCCAGGTTCCAGGCCAGTGAGGCCGGCCCGATCTGCAGTAGAGCCCCACAATCCCGTAGACGCGACAAGGATAGAGGTAGCGGAGCCCTATGGGCGAACAGACACTGCAGGTGCGGAGGGCAATAGTCCAGAAGAGCCTGCAGGCACTGCAAACGGTTCTGGTTCTCGCACGCGTGCAAATTGTCGAATACGAAAATGAAGGGGCCGGCATGGTGCGAAAGTGCACGGATCAATCCCAAAATCAACGGGACATCCTCTTCGTTTTTCGTACCTGTGCGCCGATCGGGAAAATTCGCACTCAGCTCGGGCAGTGTCCTCAGGCACGCGCCAACGAGCGGAGCGGCGATACCTTCTTTGGGCAGGCGCTCGCAGTCCACCCATATCCAGGTGGCGCCCGCCGACGCCTGGCGCGCGGCCCAGGCTCGAAGCAAATGGCTTTTACCGCTGCCGGCGGGCCCATGTAGCACCACGCAGGACGCATTTTTTGCCGCGTCCAGCTGGCGCAGCGCGTCATGGCGGAGAATATCTCCGCGCCTGGCCGGTGCAACGTTTGCTACGCTGAAGCCTTGGCCTCCGGTCGTAGCTATCGGCGGATCGGCATCCGCCCGCACGCGTAGCGGCGTGCTCAAGTGCATACGATACCCCCTACGAAAGAGCAAGCAGCGCTACATCCCCAGCCGCTCGAAGCCTGGTGCCGATAACGATATGTCTCGTGGTGTTTGCGAAACGCGCGTCCCTTCAGAGTATAGCGAACATGTAGCGGCCGTCGTATGCGGCTATTTAGGCAGTCCGCAGAAAGTAAGGTCGCCAGGGCCCCAGGCGCGATGCGGAAGAGCCCACGACGTCATCGTGCTGGCCGGGTGGGATAACGGGCCATCGCCGTGGCAGGAAATTAGCCTGCAGCAATGCCTGCAGCGGTCTGGGTCGGCAGCCGTATCACCACCTTCAGGCCGCCGCCCTCGGCATCTTCCAGTGTCAGGCTGCCGTCGTGCGCCCGCGACACGGCGTCGGCCAGGGCCAGGCCCAGGCCTACCGAGCCGGTGCGGGTGCGGGCCTCGTCCAGGCGCGAGAAGGGCCGCAGCGCCTCTTCGCGGCGCGCCGGGGCGATGCCGGGGCCGTGATCCGTGACTGAAATCACGGCCCAGCCGTCTTCGGCCTTCAGTGCCAGTTCCACCGGCGGCTTGCCGTGGTTGAAGGCGTTGGTCACCAGGTTGTCGAGCAGCCGCCCCAACGCGATGCGGTCGGCGCGTACGGTCATGGGCTGGGAGGCCAGCTCGGTCAGGTGCACCGCGCTGCCGGCGCTTTCCCAGGCTGCCGCCTGTTCTTCGAGCCAGGGGTTGATGGCCAGCGGCGCGAAGTGGTAGGTGCCGGGGTCGGTGCCGCGTACGAAGCCTATGAACTGGTCGACCATGCGCTGCATGTCCTGGATGTCGCGGCGCATGCCGTCCTTGAAGTCGGAATCGTCGGCCATTTCGACGCGCAGCCACATGCGCGACAGAGGCCCTTTGAGGTCGTGGGGCAGGCCGGCGAGCAGGGTGCGGCGCACCGTGCTGGACTCGGCCAGGGCGTCGAGCATGGCGTTGAAGCGTTCGCCCAGCACCCGGGTTTCGCGCGGCCCGGAGGGCGTGACGCGCTGCGGTTGGCCGGCGGCGAGCTGGTCGGCGGCGTCGGCCAGCCGTGTCAGCGGGCGCGTGATGTGCCACGAGAACACGGCCGATATCAGCAGGAACAGCCCCATGACGCCGAGCCAGCCGACGATGGCCGGGGTGGCGACCGGCGGGGCGATGTGATCCAGGGGGATCACCAGCCATTCCTTGTCACGCGGGGTGTCGTCTTCGCCGAAGTCGCTGGCCAGCGAGATGAACATGCGCGGCCGGTGGCCGCGCGACAGCGCCACCCGCGTGCCGTCGCTGAGGCGTTCATTGAGCAGGCGCACGAACAGGCGCAGGTCGCGCCGCATGTCGTCGGGCATGGGGGGCGGTTCGCGCCGCGGAGGGCGGTCGTGCGCGTCGGAAGGCCGATGGCGCCAGCGGCCGATGCGGGCTTCAGAGGGCAGGCTGCGCGACCACAGGTGCCATTGGTCTTGCGAGGCGTGGCGCACGAACTCGGCGCGCTCGTCGTCGGGTATGGTGGCCAAGGCCGCGCGCAGCGTGGCGATGGTGGTGGCTGTGTACTGCACGGCCACTTCTTCGACGAATGTGCGGCGGAAGTAGTTGACGCTGGCGACGGTGGCTGCTTGTACCAGGAGCACCGTGCCCAGGGTCAGCAGGATCATGCGCGCGTGCAGCGAGCGCGGCAGGAAGGAGCGCCATTTCATCGTGGGTGCAGGGGAGGCCGCGGCATGGCGGGCCTATGGCGAGAAGCGGTAGCCGACGCCCCAGACGGTCTGGATCCAGCGCGGCTGCCTGGGGTCTTCTTCGATGGAGCGCCGCAGGCGCAGCACCGCGATGTCGATGGCGCGGTCGTTGCGTTCGCCTTCGTCGTCGTCGCGCGCCAGGGCCAGCAGCCGGTCGCGCGACAGGGGCTTGCCGGGATTCTTGACCAGGGCCTCGAGCAGGTTGACCTCGCCGCCGGTGAGCTTGACCGGCGCCTGGTCTTTGTACAGCTGGCGCGTGGCCGGGTCGAAGACGAAGGGGCCGAAGGTGACGGGCTGTTCTTTGGTAAGCGCCGAGGCGCCTTTCTTGCGGCGCAGCACGGCCTCGATGCGGGCCAGCAGTTCGCGCGGGTCGAAAGGCTTGCCGACGTAATCGTCGGCGCCGGCCTCCAGGCCCACCACGCGGTCTACGGTTTCGTCGCGCCCGGTAAGCAGGATCACGGGTATGTCTTCGCCCTGCTCGCGCAAGCGTCTACAGGCCTCGGCGCCGTCGCCGTCGGGCAGCATGCGGTCGAGCACCACCAGGTCGGGCGCGTAGCGCTGGATGCGCGCCACCATGTCGGTGGCGTCGGCGGCCAGCAGGGTGTCGTAGCCGTGGCGATTCAGATAATCGGCCAGCAGCTGGCGCAGGGCGGGGTCGTCGTCGACGACCAGAACTTTGACTAGCGGGGTATCCATAAGCGCCAGTGTGCCGGTTCGGCCCATGCCTGGCAAGTTCCGGTAACTGCCTGAAATAACTGGCTTCTAGGCCGCCGTGTGGCCGTGCATGCCGGTTTGCGTCTATGATTACCGTCCCTGCCGCCGGCGGCGGCGCGCCCGTCATTACCTGAAATTGCGCATGAGTTCCAGCCTGCTTTCCTCCATCCGCCATCGCCTGGAAGGCTATTCCTGGCTTTCGGATCTGCCCGCCATGCTGTGCTGGGCTGCGGTGGTGGGTGTGCTCGGCGCCTTGGCCACCATTGTCTTTCACCGCGGCATGGATCTGCTGCAAGAGCTGGTCACCGGCCGCAGCGGCTCGATTGTCGGTGTCACCCAGAGCCTGCCCTGGTATGGGCGCCTGCTGTTCCCCATGGCCGGGGGCGTCGTGGCCGGCAGCCTGCTGTGGGGCGCCGCGCGCTTCAAGGCCGGCGCCAATTCCGACTACATGGAGGCGGTGGCCATCGGCGACGGCCGGCTGTCGCTGCGCCAGGGCCTGCTGCGCACGCTGTCGTCGTTGTGCACGGTGTCTTCGGGCGGGTCGATCGGGCGCGAGGGAGCCATGGTGCACCTGGCCTCGCTGAGCGCCTCGGCCATCGGGCGCTTCACCTCGTTCAACACGGCGCGCCTGCGCCTGCTGGTGGCCTGCGGCGCGGCCGCCGGCGTGGCCTCCGCCTACGGGGCGCCGCTGGCCGGCGCGATGTTCGTGGCGGAAATCATATTGGGCACCATGACCATGCAGGCCTTGGGCCCGCTGCTGATTGCCGCCGCCACCGCCAATGTCGTCATGCGGCTCACCGGCTACTACCACACCAATTACGCGGTGCTGAACGTGCCGCAGATAGGCGGCCTGCAGGTGCTGCCCTTCATCGTCCTGGGCGTGCTGGCCGGCCTGGGGGCGCCGCTGTTCCTGAAGATTCTCGATTTCATCAAGAAAAGCTTCCGCCGCACCGGGCTGCCGCTGCCGCTGCGGCTGGGCCTGGGCGGGCTGCTGCTGGGCCTGCTGTCGATCTTCGTGCCCAGGGTCGCCGGCAATGGCTACAGTGTCATCAACTCGCTGCTGCACAGCCACTGGGCCTGGTATGCGGTGGTGCTGGTTCTGGTGTGCAAGGTGCTGGCCACCGGGCTGACGGTGGGTTCGGGCGCGGTCGGCGGGGTGTTTACGCCCACGATTTTCGTGGGCGCGGCCTTCGGCACGCTGTTCGGGCAGGTGGTCGTGTATTTGTGGCCGACGCTCTCGCCCGAGGCCTATCTGTACACGCTGGTCGGCATGGGCGCCTTCCTGGGGGCGGCCACCAGCGCGCCGCTGATGGCGATATTGATGATCTTCGAAATGTCGCTCAGCTACCAGATCGTGCTGCCGCTGATGGTGGCCTGCGTGGTGGCCTATTTCGTGTCGCGCGGCATTGCTCAGGTGGCCATGTACGAGGTGGTGCTGGTGCGCGAGCGCGACGTCGAGACGCGCCACCAGCTGCGCGACACGCCGCTCAGCGCCCTGATCAAGCCGGCGGTCACCATCGTGAACACCGCCGCGCCGGTGCGCGAGGCGCTGCAGATGTTCATCGATTACCCCGTCAAATACCTGTACGTGGTCGACGAGAACGAGATGTTCCAGGGCGTCATCGCCCAGCAAGACCTGACCAGCATGCTGCTGAACCAGGGCGCCGATGCGCAGGATCGCAAGGCCGGAGACGTGCTGCGGCTGGATTTCGTCAAGCCCCTGCAGCCCGACATGACGCTGGACGAGGCCCAGGCCCATTTCGTCAACTTCGTGGGCGAGCGGCTGCCGGTGGTAGCCAGTTCGGCCGAGCCCAGGCTGCTGGGCGTGGTGTACAAGTCCTCGGTGCTCGAAAAGTATTGCGCGCTCAAGAAATCCATAGACGCCAGCGGCGAGGTCAGGCTGGACGTGCGCGTGGCGCGGCCGCGCGGCTGATTCTGCTTCTTCGCTTTCGCGTTCACGCTTGATTTAGAAACGGAATGACTAGCGTGAAAGAGCTAGCGTGAAAGAGGCCTCTTTCATCTTCGGGGGTGGCCGCAACTGGCATCCCTATAAGGGTGAACAGGCCCTGCTGCGCCTGGTGCGGAAGTAGCGTCAGGCGCCGGCGGCCTGCACGCAGCGTAGGATCTCTTCGCCGTAGGCTTCCAGCTTGCGGGCGCCCACCCCGCTGATGTGGCCCAGCTCGTCCATCGAGGCGGGCCCGGTGGCGGCGATCTCGCGCAGCGTGGCGTCGTGGAAAATGACGTAGGCCGGCACCCCGTGGTTGCGCGCTATTTCGGCGCGCCAGGCACGCAGCGCCTGGAAAGTGCCTTGCGCGTGCGCCGGCAGGTCGATTTCGGCCTCTTTGCGGCGCGTGCCCGAACTGCGGCTGCGGCTGCGTTTCTCGGGCTCGCGGCGGAACATCAGGGTGCGTTCGCCCTTGAGCACCTCGCGGCTGCCCTCGGTCAGGGCCAGGGTGCCATAGCCTTCGTGATCCACGGCCAGCAGGCTCTGCGCCAGCAACTGGCGCAGCACGCCGCGCCAGGCCTGCTCGGACAGGTCTGCGCCTACGCCGTAAACCGTCAGTTCGTCGTGGGCGTATTGCTTGACCCGCTCGGTGGGCTTGCCGCGCAGGATGTCTATCAGGTGCCCGGCGCCGAAACGCTGGCCGCGCTCGCGCCACAGGCGGTACACGGCCGACAGGATCTTCTGCGCCGCCACCGTGCCGTCCCAGGCCTGCGGCGGCTCCAGGCAGGTGTCGCAATTGCCGCAAGGCTGGATGGCCTGATCGAAATAGGCCAGCAGGCGCTGGCGCCGGCAGGACACGGTTTCGCACAGCCCCAGCATGGCGTCGAGCTGGGCGCCGAGGCGGCGCCGGAACATGTCTTCGCCGGGTGATTCGTCGATCATGCGGCGCTGCTGCACCACGTCCTGTAGCCCGTAGGCCAGCCACGCCGTGGCCGGCAGGCCGTCGCGTCCGGCGCGCCCGGTTTCCTGGTAGTAGCCCTCGACCGACTTGGGCAGGTCGATGTGCGCCACGAAGCGCACGTCGGGCTTGTCGATGCCCATGCCGAAGGCGATGGTGGCGACGATCACCAGGCCGTCCTCGCGCAGGAAGCGCGACTGGTTGGCGGCGCGCGTCGCCGCGATCAGGCCGGCGTGGTAGGGTAGCGCGGGTATGCCGTGCTGGCTGAGAAATTCGGCCGTGTCCTCGACGCGGGCTCGCGACAGCGCATAGACGATGCCGCAGTCGCCGGCGTGCTCGCCCTGGATGAAGTCGAGCAGCTGGCGCTTGACGTCGGCTTTCTCGACGATGCGGTAGCGGATGTTGGGGCGGTCGAAGCTGGCGACGAAATGGCGCGCCGACACCAGGTTCAGGCGCTGGGCGATTTCCTGGCGCGTGGCCGTGGTGGCCGTGGCGGTAAGCGCGATGCGCGGCACTTCGGGCCAGCGCTCGGACAGGATCGACAATTCCAGGTATTCGGGGCGGAAGTCGTGCCCCCATTGCGATACGCAGTGCGCTTCGTCGATGGCGAACAGGGCGATATGGCCGCGCGCCAGCAGTTCCATGCAGCGTTCGGTCACCAGCCGTTCCGGCGCCACGTACAGCAGATCCAGTTCGCCGTCCAGGAAGGCCTGCTCGACCTCGCGCGCCGTGCGCCAGTCCTGCGTCGAGTTCAGGAAAGCGGCGCGCACACCCAGCTCGGTCAGGGCGTCGACCTGATCCTGCATCAGCGCGATCAGCGGCGAGACCACCACGCCGGTGCCGGGCCGCGCCAGGGCCGGTATCTGGTAGCACAGCGACTTGCCGCCGCCGGTGGGCATCAGCACCAATGCATCGCCGCCCTCGACCACGTGCTCGATGATGGCCTGCTGGTCGCCGCGAAACGACTCGTAGCCGAAGACGCGTTGCAGGATGTCGAGCGGGGATTCGAGTGTAGCGGGCATGCAGTGTTGTGTAGTCAGGGAAGCGCGCGGCGCCGCCGCGTGAAATAGGGCATTTTATCGCCTTGCCGGCCGGCCCCCGTGCCGGCGTTCCATTTCGATCCACGGCAATGTGTCCCGCCGCGCGGCTGGTCTGCCTGCCGGCGTGATCCGCAGGCCCTAATCAATTCAGGGGTATGGACAGTTGCAGGCCCACGTCGTAGTCGCCGGTGTAGCGCTGGCGCTGGGCCTGCAGCGCCAATTTCACGTTCTGGCTCAGGGCGAACTGGTGCGATACGCCGAACACCTCGACCGGCGGCCCCGACGGGGTTTCGGTGGCCTGGTACGAGCCGCTCAGGCTGCCGTAGCCGTCCAGCGGCACGGTGAGCTTCCACAGGTTGCTGGTCTGCGCCTCGTTGTCGGCGAAGTTGCGATACAGGCTCAGATCGGAAAAACCGGCGCTGCGGCGCTCGCCGAGCCACGAAAGCTGCAGCCGGCCCAGCAGGCTCGTCTGGTAGCCGACGCGGTAGCGCATGCCGTCGTCCATCTCCTGGGTGGCGCGGGCCACGCCGGCGGACCAGGCGCCCCATTGGCGCATATCGTAGGTGCCCCCCAGGCCGATGGTATTCATGGACGGAGCCGTCTCCAGCTGCGATTCCAGGGTCAGGTCGTTGCTCAGGCCATAGCGCAGCACCGAGGCGCCGGCAGCCGGCCCATAGTCCAGGCCGCCCTCGGCGCCGCTGGGAGTGTAGTCCAGGGCGCCGACCATGGCGGAGTACTGCCACTGGCCCGCTGCGGTGGCGCCTTGCGACAGCCCGTTGGAAAAGCCCACGCCACCCAGCGTCGGGGACGAGGCCCAGGCCGGCGTGGTGGGCGAGACGTTTCCCAGCGTCAGCCCGAGGCCGCCCGAACTCGTGTAGCGCCAGTTCTTGCTGCCCAGGCTCCAGCCCAGGGAGGCCATGGTCTGGCCCGAGGCCGGCGCCCGGTCGTCGAGCACGTCCAGCCCCATGGGCTGCCAGGCCCCCGGCGCGTAGGCCGGGCGCAAGCGGCGCCAGGTGCCCTTCAGATCCAGGGGCTCGGGCTGGTCGGCTGCGGGCGCCGCGGCATCGTCGACGCGCAGCCCCGATCCGGCATCACCGTCGTCGGGCGGCGGTAGCGGGCGCGGTGCCACGCGATCGTTGTCGGGCACGCTATAGGTCTGTACGGGAGCGAGATCGCGCAGGGTCGGGCCGTTCTGCGCAATGTCGGCCTGCGCGTGGACGGCCGCGCCGGCCGGGATCATGAGCCCCGCCGCCACGCCGGCCAGCACTGTGGAAATCTTCATTGCAAGCACTGCCATTGCCAGTTCCCGGGCGGGCGCCGCAGCAGGCGGCGGGCCCGGAAACCGTCATTGTAATCGCGTCGCACGGGCGGCAAGGGCTGACTGTGGCCTGCACGCATCGGTCGGTGCTGCGCGTGCAAGCGCGCCCCTGGCCGCGGGCGTATGTATGGCGTATGTGCCTTACTGGGCGAGGGCCCGCGCCTGTGCGGTGCTCGTGTGGATTCGCGCCTTGTTCGTTCAGTGCGCTTGCCGTTTTGGTCGCAAGCCCGTGTCAGGAAAATAGTTCGCCGCTGCCGGAATTGCTTTTGGGCGGCGTCAACCCCAGGTGGCGCCAGGTGGTTTGCGTGGCCATGCGTCCGCGCGGCGTGCGCTGCAGGTAGCCGTGCTGGATCAGGTAGGGCTCGATCACGTCCTCGATGGTGTCGCGCTCTTCGCCTATGGCCGCGGCCAGGCTGTCCACGCCCACCGGGCCGCCGTCGAATTTGTGGATGATGGCTTCGAGCAGCTTGCGATCCATGAGATCCAGGCCTTGCGGGTCGACTTCCAGCATGGCCAGCGCGGCCCCGGCCGCGGCTGAATCGATCCGGCCGTGCGATTTGACCTCGGCGTAGTCGCGCACGCGGCGCAGCAGGCGGTTGGCGATGCGCGGCGTGCCGCGCGCGCGCCGCGCGATTTCGGCCGCGCCGTCCGCGCTGATCTCGGCATTGAGCAGATGGGCGCTGCGCTTGACGATGTGGGTGAGGTCGTCGGCGTTGTAGAACTCCAGGCGCGAAACAATGCCGAAACGGTCGCGCAGCGGGTTGGTGAGCATGCCCGCGCGGGTGGTGGCGCCCACCAGGGTGAAGGGCTGCAGGTCGATCTTGACGCTGCGCGCCGACGGCCCTTCGCCGATCAGGATGTCGATCTGGAAGTCTTCCAGTGCCGGATAGAGGATTTCCTCGACGACCGGCGAGAGCCGGTGGATTTCGTCGATGAACAGTACGTCGTTCTTTTCCAGGTTGGTAAGCAGCGCCGCCAGGTCGCCGGCGCGCTCCAGCACCGGCCCCGAGGTCTGGCGCATCTGCACGCCCATTTCATGGGCGATGATGTGCGCCAGCGTGGTCTTGCCCAGCCCCGGCGGGCCGAACAGCAGCACGTGATCCAGGGCCTCGCCGCGCTTGCGCGCCGCGGCGATGAAGATTTCCAGCTGTTCGCGCACGCGATCCTGGCCCACGTAGTCGGCTAGCGCGCGCGGCCGCAGCGCGCGCTCGATCGATTCTTCGTTGGGCGAGGAAGGCTGCGGGGCTACCAGGCGCTGCGGCGGCGCCGAACTGGAAAGCGAGTCGGAATGTATGGCCATGGCATCGGATTCGGCGATGAATGAATGAATCGTACACTACGCGCTTGCGTTGCAGCGGAAGGCGCCGCATCCGTCCGCGCGGCGTTGCGGGCCGCGGGGTGCCGTTCGGCCCGCAACCCGGAATACAGCGTGCCGCCTGCGGCGGCGTTCCGGCCGTGGCGCCGGGCGCCCAGGCCGGGGAAACCGCTGCGCCCGGCGCCGCGGCCGGCCGGCTGGCTCAGCCCTTGGCCAGGGACTTGAGCGACAGGCGTATGCCTTCGGCCACGTCCACGCCCTCGGGCAGCTTCTTCAGCGCGGCCTGCGACTCGCTGTTGGAATAGCCCAGCGACAGCAGGGCGTTCAGGATGTCGTCGCGCCCCGAGGACGGCGCGCCGGCTGCACCGCCCTGGCCTCCCAGGTCGGCGCCGAGCTTGCCGCGCAGCTCCAGCAGCAGGCGTTCGGCGGTTTTCTTGCCTATGCCGGGCACGCGCGTAAGCCGCCCGGTCTCCTGGCGGGTGACGGCTTCGGCCAGTTCGTCGACCGTCATGCCCGACAGCACCGCCAGGGCGGTGCGCGCGCCGATGCCGCTGACCTTGATCAGGGCGCGGAAGGTGCTGCGCTGGCTGGCGGTGGAAAAGCCGTACAGGGTATGGGCGTCTTCGCGCACCGCCAGATGGGTGTGCAGGCTGACGCGCGCGCCGGTCTCGGGCAGATCGTAGAAGGTGCTCATGGGCACGTCGATTTCATAGCCCACGCCGGCCACGTCCACGCAGACGGTAGGGGGGGTTTTTTCCAGCAGCGTGCCGGTGATTCTTCCGATCATCGGATCGTCCTTTCAGCGTTCAATTCTTGCGGGCTTGCGATCAAAACGGCAAGCGCGCCGAGAGGGCAAGGCGCGCAGCCGGAGAACAGTGCAAATAGTACGGCAAGGCGAAGCAAGGCCTCTTGTCTTTTTGATGGCAAGCCCGTATCGGCTTTCAAACGAGGCGCCCGCCGCGCAGGCGGCTGCGGTGCGCCGCGGTGCCGCCGGCGCGCTGCAGGCGCTGCGCCAGCGGGCCGGCGTGGGCATGGCAGATGGCGCAGGCCAGCGCGTCGGCCGAGTCGGCCGCGGGCAGGCCGTCCAGGGCCAGCAGGTGCTGCACCATTTTCTGCACCTGCTCTTTGGCGGCGTGGCCGTTGCCGACCACCGCCTTCTTGATCTGCAGCGCGGTGTATTCGTGCACCAGCAGCTCGCTGTCGGCCAGCGCGCACAGCGCCGCGCCGCGCGCCTGGCCGAGCAGCAGCGTGGAGGTCGGGTTGGTGTTGACGAAGACTTTTTCCAGCGCCGATACGTCGGGCCGGGTCGAGGCCACGACTTCGCGCAGATTGTCCAGTATGACCTTGAGGCGCTGCGCCAGCGGCTCGCCGGCCGGCACCACGATGGTGCCGCTGGCGACGTAGCTCAGGCGCATGCCGTGGGCCTCGATGACGCCGAAGCCGGTGCGCCGCAGCCCGGGGTCGATGCCTAGTATGCGCATCGGATCCCGCTGGCCGGGCTTCCGGGACGACGCCGCGCCGGGAACACGTTTGCCACCTTGCGGTGCCTGGGCGCGTACGGGATGGGGACGGCGCTCATGCAATTCGCGTAGCGGCTGGTCACGGGCGGCGCGGTGCTAGTGCCGGAAATGGCGCGCGCCGGTCAGCACCATGGCGATGCCGCGTTCGTCGGCCGCGGCGATGACTTCGTCGTCGCGTATGCTGCCGCCGGGCTGGATCACGCAGGACGCGCCGGCATCGACCACCACGTCCAGGCCGTCGCGGAAGGGGAAGAAGGCGTCCGAGGCCGCCGCCGAGCCGGCCAGGCTCAGGCCGGCGTTGCCGGCCTTGATGGAGGCGATGCGGGCCGAGTCGACGCGGCTCATCTGGCCCGCGCCCACGCCGACGGTCATGCCGCCGGCGGCGAACACGATGGCATTGGACTTGACGTACTTGGCAACCTTCCAGGCGAACAGCAGGTCGCGCATCTGTTCATCGCTGGGCGCCTTGCGCGTGGCCACCTTGAATTCGGACGGCGGCACCTGATGGTCGTCGGGCGTCTGCACCAGCCAGCCGCCGCCCACGCGCTTCAGGTCGAAGGCATTGTGCGCCTCGCCTTGCGGCACTTCCAGCACGCGCAGGTTCTTCTTGGCGGCGAACACGGCCAGCGCCTCGCCGCTGTACGAGGGCGCCAGCAGCACTTCGGCGAATTGTTCCGTCACGGCGCGGGCGGTGGCGCCGTCGACCGGCCGGTTGAAGGCGATGATGCCGCCGAAGGCCGAGGTGGGGTCGGTCTTGAAGGCCTGGCGGTAGGCCTGCTCGGACGTGGCCGCCGTGGCTACACCGCAAGGGTTGGCATGCTTGACGATGACGCAGACCGGCGTGTCGAAGCTGCGCGCGCATTCCCAGGCGGCGTCGGCGTCGGCGATATTGTTATAGGACAGCTCTTTGCCCTGCAACTGGCGGTAGCCGCCCAGCAGGCCTGGCCCGACCGGGGTTTCGACGTAGAAGGCCGCCGCCTGGTGCGGGTTCTCGCCGTAGCGCAGCACCTGGTGGCGCTGCGCCTGCAGGGTCAGGGTGCGGGGCCAGGGCTCGCGCCCGGGCGCCGCTTCCTGGGCCGGCTCGGCCTCGGTCAGGCTGCTCAGGTAGGCGGCGATGGCGCCGTCGTAGGAGGCGGTATGGGCGTAGGCCTTGGTGGCCAGCTCCAGGCGCAGGCCGTACGAGGTCGTGCCGCTCGGCCCGTCCATTTCGGCCAGCACGCGCGAGTAGTCGACCGGGTCGATGATTACCGTGACGCCGCCTTCCTGTGTGCCATGGTTCTTGGCTGCGGCGCGCAGCATGGCCGGGCCGCCGATGTCGATGTTTTCCACCGCGTCGGCGAACGAGCACCCAGGCTTGGCGATGGTTTCGCGGAACGGATACAGGTTGACCACCAGCATGTCGATGCGGTCGATGCCGTGCTGGCGCAGCGTGTCGAGATGTTCGGCGCTGTCGCGGCGGGCCAGCAGGCCGCCATGGATCTTCGGGTGCAGGGTCTTGACGCGGCCGTCGAGAATCTCGGGCGAGCCGGTGTGTTCGGCCACTTCGGTGACGGCGAGGCCGGCTTGCGCCAGCAGCTTTGCCGTGCCTCCGGTGGACAGCAGCCGCACCCCGCGTTGTGCGAGAGCCTTGGCGAATTCGACGATGCCGGTTTTGTCTGAAACCGAAATCAGGGCGGTCTGGATTTTCATGAGTTGGACAGGGAAGGTTCAGGGTTGCAGATTATGTGCGAGCAGCTTCTTGCGCAGCGTGCTGCGCGTGACGCCGAGCATGGCGGCGGCCTTGGACTGGTTGCCCTGGGATTTTTCCAGGGCGACCTGCAGTACGGGGCGCTCGACGCAGCTCACGACCATGGCCAGCAGGTCGTGCGGCTCGGCGTCGCCGAGGTCGGAAAAATAACGTTCGAGACGGTCGCGGACGGACTGTTCCAGGGGGGACTTGTGGTTCATGGCGGTTCGGTATCGCGTTTGGTTATTGTGCTTATATAAATCAGGTTTGTGGCTTCGCCCGGCCGGCAGTCATCTTGCCGCGCCGCGCCGGGGCGGCTGCGTTGCCGCGTCGCCCCGTAATGCTGCTGTATATGCTGTGGCTATGCGCCTTGTTGCTTTTCTTGTTCGGCCGCTACCCCTTTATACGCCTATTGGCGGCCCGGCCCGCCGCTTTACGCGGCCAGCCGCTGCGGCATCCTCTGTGTGGCCGGCCCGTCGGCGGGCCGGTGGTCGAACCAGTGGATCAGGGCGGCCGTCTGCTCGCGCGTGCTTTCGATGGCGTTGATGCTGGCCATCAGAGCCTGGCTGTCGGGCAGCTCGGCCAAATACCAGCCGATGTGCTTGCGCGCCGAGCGCACCCCCGTGAATTCCCCATAAAAACGATAATGGTCTTCCAGGTGGTCGAGCAGGCACGCGCGCAGTTCGCCATAAGTGGGTGGCGCCAGGTATTCGCCTGTTGCCAGGTAATGCGCCACTTCGCGGAAAATCCAGGGACGGCCTTGCGCGGCCCGGCCGATCATGATGGCGTCGGCACCGGTGTACTTTAATACGTATTCGGCTTTTTCCGGGCTATCGATATCCCCATTTGCAATTACCGGGATTTTCAGCAGGTTTTTGACTTCGCCTATGGTGTCGTATTCGGCGTGGCCTTGGTACAGGTCGGCGCGGGTGCGGCCGTGCAGGGTCAGCGCGGCAATGCCTATGTCTTCCGCCATTTTGGCCACGCGCGGCGCATTGCGGTGGCTGCGATCCCAGCCGGTGCGGGTCTTGAGCGTAACCGGCACGCCCAGCGGGGTGCAGGCCGCCACCACGCTTTCCAGTATGCGCGCCACCAGGGCTTCGTCGCGCAGCAGGGCGGAGCCGGCCGCCGTATTGCACACCTTCTTGGCCGGGCAGCCCATATTGATGTCGATGATGCGCGCGCCCTTTTCGATATTGAAAACGGCGGCTTCGGCCAGCATGGCCGGATCCGACCCCGCGATCTGCACCGCGATGGGGTCGATCTCGCCGGCATGGTCGAGGCGGCGCGAGGTCTTGACGCTATCCCAGAGTCTGGGATTGCTTGCAGCCATCTCGGAGACGGCGTAGCCGGCGCCCAGCCGCTTGCAGAGCTGGCGGTAGGGACGGTCGGTCACGCCCGCCATGGGAGCGACGAATACAGGGTTGGGAAGGAGCCAGGAGCCGATGCGCATCGGGGGATTTTAACCCTGTCGCCAGGCCTCAGCCGCGCAGGCCCTGCATCAGATGGCGGGCCAGGGGCAGGCGCAGGGCCGAGCTCAGATCCAGGGCCAGCAGGGCCAGCCCGCAGGCGTGCTCGACCGGAGCCAGGCGCGTGGCGAAGACGCGCGGCAGCAAGTCGGTGATGCCCGCGGTCAGCCAGCGGTCGGCGCGCCGGCCGGCAGCGTAGTGTTGCAGCAGGCTGGACGGGTCGGACTGCGGCTGCAGCAGCCAGGGCGCCAGCGCCTGCGCCAGCTGTGCCGCGTCGCGCAGGCCCAGGTTCAGGCCTTGCCCGGCCACCGGGTGCAGGGTCTGGGCGGCATTGCCGATGGCCACCGTGCGGGAGCCGGGCAGGGTGGGGCCGGTGTGCAGCGACAGCGGAAACACATGGCGCTCGCCGGCCAGGCTCAGCCGCCCCAGCCGTTCGCCGTAGCGTTCCCGCAGGGCGGCGTCGAACGCCGCCGTGTCCATGGCGCGCAGCTGCCGGGCGTGTTCTGGCGTGCAGCACCATACCAGGCTGTACAGCCCGCCGCCCGCGGGATGGGGCAGCAGCGCCAGGGGGCCTTCGTCGGTGAAGCGTTCGTAGGCCCAGCCGCTGCGGGGGCGCTCGGCGCGCACGCAGGCTAGCACGGCCTCCTGGCCGTAATCGCGCTGCAGCCCGGCTGGCCGGACGCCGTCGGACTGCACCACGATCCCGCAGGACAGGCTTGCTTGCGGCAGTTCAATATAGGCCGCGGAGCCGCTGTGGCGCACTTCGGGCTTTTGCGCCTCGATGAAGCGCACCGGGCTGTCCGCCACCGCCTGCGCCATGGCTGCGAGCAGGGCTTCATAGCCCACGACGCTGCCCAGGCGCGGCACGCCCAGCTCTTCGTGGCGTATCAGGGTGCGGCCCAGGCGCCCGCGCTGCGATACGTGCACGGTTTCTATGCTGGCCGCGGCAGCCGGCCACGCACCCAGTTGTTCGAGCAGCACGCGGCTGCCGTGGTTTACCGCCAGCGTGCGCGGGTCGGCGCCGCTGCCGCCGCGCGCGGCGCCCGCGGCGCGGCCGACCAGTGCTATGCGTTGCGGCCGGGGCGCCACGCGTGCCAGCAGCAAGGCCAGGGTGCAGCCCACCGGCCCGGCGCCGACGATGGCCACGTCTACATCCACTTCTTGAGCAGGGAGATCCATCCGTTCCCTTAGGGTATGAGGGTTGGGCCCGTCCCCGGCGCCATGCGGGCGCTTTTCGGGGCGCACCGCCTTCCGGGAGAGCGGGCTCTGGAATACAATGGCCGGGCCTGATGTCCCGAGTCGGGGCTCGGTTCGACGAATCGCCGGCTCGACACACCAGAGTCCCGGATTGTGATTCCGGTTGTCCGGCAAGTCCTTTTGCCGGATATGCGTTCATTTTAAGCGCCGGACGCACTCGTGTGCCCCGTTGCGCGCAACGACCCTAGAGGTTTTCCGATCATGCAGCCGCAATCCAGCCCGGCCACGGCCATGGCTACCCACGCCCCCGTGACGCATCGCAGCAAGACCACCGTCGCATGGCTGGCGAGCCTGCTGGGCATGTTCGGCGCCCATTGGTGGTACTTGGGGCGCCGCGGGGCTTGGGTGTTCACGGTCTATTCCTGCGTGATGCTGGCCCTGGCCCACCTGTACCCGGTGTGGTGGGACAACCCGGCTTTCCTGCTGCTGTTGCTGCCCATCACCGAGGGCTACATCGAGGCCCTGATATTCGCGGTCAAGCCGGACGAAAAATTCGACCAGCTGTACAACCCCGATTCGGGCGTGGCCACCCACACCCGCTGGGGCCCCATCATCGCCGCCATGGTCACCCTGGTGCTGATGGGCACCGTAGTGGTGTTCGGCATCGCGCTGGCGGTGATGCATATCTATACGGCAATGGGCTGGCTCGACGGCCTGCAGTTATAGGGCCCGGCGGCCGCGGGCCGTCCACGTCCGCGTGCGCGGCCCAGATGCTTTCGAATCGCTTTCAGGCCGCTTTCGTGTTGCTTGCCGGCCGGCTGCGGTACGCGGCCTCGCGCCGTCAAGTCTGTTAGAATCCCCCCACTTCCGTCATAGGGGAGTAGCCATTTCCGAGCCCGGCTCGGAAAGCTTGCGTCAACACACTTGGCCTCACACAGCCATGGCGCAGGTACTGGCGGCCCGGGCATGCCCCGAGGGCTGGCAGCCGGCGAGACCTTTGGCCGCAAAGCATCGTCCCGAGCCGGGCGAGATGCGTTTGCGCCATGGTTCTCGTATTTCGCCCGGCTGTGGACGCCATGCTGCTCACCTTCCTGCTGTTTTTCCTTTCCGCCGCGGCCATTTATTTCGCCTGTGAGTTCTTCGTCAATGGCATTGAATGGACGGGGTGCCGGCTGAACCTGGGCACTACCGCCGTGGGTACCGTGCTGGCGGCCTTCGGCACTGCGCTGCCCGAGAGCGCCGTCACATTCATGGCCGTGATGTTCGGCGGTTCGCCCGAGCGCAAGGACGTGGGCGTAGGCGCGGCGCTGGGCGGCCCGCTGGTGCTGGCCACGGTAGCCTATGCGGTGGTAGGGCTGGCGGTGCTGTATCGCGCGCGCCGGCGGCGGGCCGAGCCCTGTAGCCTGGTGGCGGATCAGCCCCGGCTGGCTTCGGATCAGGCCTGGTTCATGGTTATTTTCGTGGCCAAAGTGGGACTCGGCCTGCTGGTATTCGCCTGGAAGCCCTGGCTCGGGCTGTTGTTCCTGGCGGCTTACGGCATCTACGTCTGGCATGAATTGAAGGCCGAGGACGAGACGCTCGATGCCGGCGGGCTGGAGCCCCTGCGCTTGCGCCCGCGCGATCCGCAGCCCTCGCTGGCCTGGGCCCTGCTGCAGACCGTGCTGGCGCTGCTGGTGATTGCGTGGGCCTCGCACGTGTTCGTCGGCCAGATCTACGCCATAGGAGTATGGGCGGGCATGCCCGCGCGCATGGCCGCGCTGCTGCTGTCACCGGTGGCCACCGAGCTGCCCGAGGTCATGAATGCCCTGATCTGGGTGCGGCAGGGCAGGGAGCGTCTGGCCCTGGCCAATATTTCGGGCGCCATGATGATACAGGCCACCATACCCAGCGCGCTGGCGATCTTCATGACCCCCTGGCACCTGGACGCACCGCTGCTGGTGGCGGCTGGCCTGACCATGGCGTCCATCGCGTTTCTGTGGTCGCGCTTCCGGCGCGGCGGCATGCGCGCCGGATCCCTGGCCGCCGTGGGCCTGCTGTACCTGGTTTTCGCGGCCTATATCGTGGCGTACCTGGACGCGTAGATCGCGGCGACCTTGGGCGCGTGGAGCCGCGCCGGGCGGTCTCGCGCCGCGGCGCCATGGCTTACAATCGAGCTTTCAACGGACAAGAAATGGACTGGCTGGACTGGCTCATTCCCTGGGAATTTTCTCCCACCCTGGTGCTGCTGTTCATCGTGGGCGGCGGCCTGTATGTGCGCGGCGTACGGGTGCATCGCGTCACGCGCCTGCGCCAGGCCCTGTTCTGGACGGGCCTGGTGCTGCTCTACCTGTCGCTGCATACCCGGGTCGACTACTACGCCGAACGCCTGTTCTTCGCGCACCGCCTGCAGCACCTGGTGCTGCATCACCTGGGGCCGCTGCTGGTCATGGGCTCGTATCCCGGCCAGGTCATGCGCGCCGGGCTGCCCGCGCGCTGGCGCCGCCTGCTGCTGGAATTCCGCCGCAGCCTCGGCGGCCGCGTCCTGGAAGGGCTGCTCACCAACAAGTTCCTGGTGCCTTTCATGTTCGTGTTCCTGGTCGTGATATGGCTGGTGCCCAGCATCCAGTTCTATTCCATGCTCGACTGGCGCCTGTACCGCCTCATGAACTGGTCCGTGGTGGCCAGCGGCTTCCTGTACTGGAACCTGATCCTCGACCGCCGGCCCAGCCCGCCGGCGGTAATGTCCCCCGGCAGCCGCATCATTTCGCCCATCATCACCATGGCGCCGCAGATGCTGGTGGGGGCGATCATCACCTTCACCCAGCACGACATCTATCCCGTATTCGCCCTGTGCGGGCGCGCCATCCCCATGTCGGCCGTCATGGATCAGAGCCTGGGCGGCCTGACCATGTGGATACCCGCGGGCCTGATCGAAATCTGCGGCCTGATGTTCGCCCTGTCGCATCTCATGCGGCTGTCCAGCAAGGGGCGGCTGCGCAGCCGGCGAGAGCGCCGGCGCGCGGCGGCGCCGGCCACCGCGCATGCCTGAGCGGTTCGCCCGTGCCCGCTTGCGTCGCGGCGCGGTGTGCGCGGCGCTGGCCCTGGTGTTGCCGCTGCGTGCGCTGGCCCAGCCCATGGGCCTGCCCAGCATGGGCAGTGCCGCCGATGCCGAGCTGCCGCCGGCGCTCGAGCAGATGCTGGGCGACGCCATCATGGAACAAGGGCGGCGCGACCCCACCTATATTTCCGACCCCGATCTCGACCAGTACCTTACGGCGATGGGCCGCAAGCTGGTGGCCGGGGCGCCGGGCGGCGGCACCCACCACATCACCGTGTTCGGCGTGCGCGACCCGCAGATCAATGCCTTTACGCTGCCGGGCGGCTACATCGGCGTGAACAGCGGCCTGCTGGTGTCGGCCGGCAACGAGTCCGAACTCGCGTCCGTGCTGGCCCATGAAATCGGTCACGTAGTGCAGCGCCATATCGCCCGCGGCATGACCCAGCAGTCGCAGAATACCGGGGTCATCATCGCCTCGCTGGTGGGCGCGCTGCTCGCCGGGCTTGCCGGCAGCGGCGATCTGGCCGTGGGTGTGGCCGCTTTCGGCCAGGCCGCGGCCATCGATCGCCAGCTGGGTTTTTCGCGCCAGGCCGAACAAGAGGCCGACCGCGCCGGCTTCGAGATGCTGCGCAAGGCCGGCTACGATCCGCGCGGCATGGTGCAGATGTTTTCCATGCTGATGCATGCATCGAGCCTGAACGAAGGCAAGGGCGGCGGCGCCTATACCAGTACCCACCCGCTGTCGATACAGCGCATGTCCGACATCCAGAATCGGGTGTCCGAGCTGCCGCCCGTACACCACCACGACGATCCGCAGTTCTGGTATTTGCGCGCCAAGCTGCGCGTGCTGCAGGCGGTCAGCCGCCAAGAGCGCGACGACGCCTTGCTGCAGCTGCGCCAGGAAACGACCCAGGGCAGCGCCGTGCAGCGCTCGGCCGCCTGGTACGGCATCGCCTACGGCTATTGGGAAGCCGGCAGCTATGCCCAGGCTGCGGAGGCCCTGGGCAAGTCGGCCCAAGATCCCTCGGTCGTACCCGAGACCGCGGTACTGGCCGCCCGGCTGGCCAACAGCCAGGGCCAGGCCGACGAGGCGCTGCGCGTAGCCCGCGCGGGCTGGCAGCGCTGGCCCCACAGCCAGGGCGTGGCGGTGGCGCTGGTCGACGTGCTGCGCCAGGCGCGCCGCGACGACGAGGCAATCAAGTTCGTCGAGCCTTGCATCCGGCAGTGGCCCAAGTTCGCCCCCTTGTACCGCTTGCGGGCGCAAAGCCAGGAGCGCCTGGGGCAGAAGGTGCAGGCGCGGCGCTCCATGGCCAAGTACTACGAACTCACCGGTTCCTTGTCCACCGCAGTCGAGCAGTTGCGCCAGGCGCGCGACCTGACCACCGACTTCTACGTCCAGTCCGAGCTGGACGCGCAGATCCGCGACCTGCGCCAGCGCCTCGATACCGAGCGGCACCTGCTGGAACGTTTCAAGAAATCGAACTAGGGCATTTTTGCTTCGGGCCTATACGCCCTTCGAGGCATGGCTTCGGACAAGTAGCGCGGAAAATCCGTAAACTTTTGAGCCGAAATTGTTCTGGGGCGGGCAGGCTGGTGCGCAGGCTCCGGTAGGCTTGGCGATCGGAAAGATGTTCCCGAAAGATGTCCCCATTACTTGGGCCTGACCCGGTAGCCTGTTTGCACATCGGCACATCGGCACATCGGCACATCGGCACATCGGCACATCGGCACATCGGCACATCGGCACATCGGCACATCGGCACATCGGCACATCGGCACATCGGTGCATCGGTGCATCGGTGCATCGGCCGGCGGCGCTGTGCCGCGCGGGCCTCAATGGCCGGTTTCGAAGTAGCGGGCGATGCGCGCCGGCAGCCAGCCGCTCGTACCCGGAAACGCCCCCGTAACGAAGCCCACGTGGCCGCCTTCGGCGGGCTGGTGCAGCACGACGTAGTCGGAGCAATCGGCCGACCCGGGCAGCGAGGGCCCGGGTACGAAAGGGTCGTTGCGCGCATTGAGCACCAGCGTCGGCACGGCGATGGCGCCCAGCAGCGGTTTGCTCGAGGCCCGCGTCCAGTAGTCCAGCGCGTTGCGATAGCCGTGCATAGGTGCGGTGTACAAGTCGTCGAAATCGCGCAGGGTACGCGCCTGCCCCAGGCGGAAGACGTCTATGGTGCCGGGGAAGCGCTTGGCTTTCTCCAGCACCTTTTCTTTCATGGTTTTCAGAAAATGCGGCGTATACAGGTGCCGCCCCGCAAAGGTGTCGGTCAGCGAGTTGCCGCTGGCCACCAGGTCGAGCGGCACCGAGACCGCGGCCGCGGCGTTCAGCCAGCGCCTGGCTTCGGGCTGTTCGCCCAGGCACCTGAGCATGGCGTTGCCGCCCAGGGACACCCCCACCGCGTGCCAGGCGGCGTGCGGCACGCGGGCGCGCACGGTGTCCAGCATGAAACCCAGATCCACCGAGTCGCCCGAAAAATAGGCGCGCGCCATGCGGTTGGCGAAGCCCGAGCAGCCGCGAAAGTGCGCCACTGCGACGATCCAGCCGCGCGCCCTGAAGTGCTGGGCGATGGCTTGCGCATAGCGGCTGCGGCTGCTGCCCTCCAGCCCATGGAACAGCACCAGCGCGGGCGTCTCGGGCGTGGTCGGCAGGCTGGCCCAATCGGATGGGCCAACCCAGCGGCGCGCCGCCGTGCCGGCCAGCGCCGGATCCGCCTCGACCGGCTTGCCGTCGGCGGACTGATCCGAAAACAGGCCCGGCCCTACCCAGTCGAAATCGATGAAGTCGCCGTCGGGCGTGTCGACACGCTCGCGGACGAAGGCGATGCGATGATAGCGGGCGCCGAGCGCGCTATAGATGGTCTGCAGGTGCCGGCCTGGAAGCCAGAGCGGAACCGGGCAGGGCGAGGAGTCTATCTGTGCTGTCACGAAGCTACTGTCACGTGCCTGCTGTATGGAATGGTAAGGGTGGGTGGAGCCTGCCTGCCATGACACGAGCCCGCGTCGCTCGCGCCGCTGCCGCCTCGCGGCGGCACGCGCGGCCGCGTGGGCCGGCTGCGTCGTGGCAGGCCACTAGTGCAAGGTGCCCGGAACGTCCTGCAGATCGAGCAGGCCGGCACTGCTGGGTGCATTGGATGCGTGGTGCAGCACCATGCGCCAGCCCGTGGCGCCCTTCTGATAGACATTGGTGCAATAGCAGTGCGCGGTCTGGCGGCCTTCGGGCGTCGAGAACGTCAACTGCTCTATCAGCGTATGGGTGGAGCTCATCAGGCTGCTGAGCACCAGCGGGCGCGCTGGCCGGATGTCCAGCGGGCCCTTGGCAAGAATCTGCTGCCAGGATTCCTGCACCGCGTCGTGCCCGATCAGGCGCAGCCCGCCGGGGTGCACGCAGACGATTTCCTCGTCGTCGGCCCAGACCTGCATCAGCAGGCCCGCGTCGGCGCGGCGCAAGGCCTCGTAGAAGGTGCTTTCAGCTTCGTGGGCGGTGGCGAACATGGTTGTCGGCGGGCGGTGTGCGCGGCTCAGTGGCCGTGCACGTGCTCGCCTTCCTTGAGCTGGTAGGCTGCCCCGCAATACGGGCACAGGGCGCGGCCGGTCTTCACGACTTCGATGTACACCCGCGGATGCATGCTCCACAGCGGAGCCTTGGGCCCCGGACAGTAGACCGGCAGATCCTTGGCTTCGACGTAGATGGTGGGCTGCTCGGGATGCGAGGGCTGGTCTGCGCTGGTCATGGGGTGTCCTGGATGTAGCGGGTGTGGGGTCGATTGCGGGCGTGAGTGCGCCTTCATACCTTGGTGAGCCAGTGATGGTACTTCGGGTTGCGGCCATTGGCCGCGTCGAAGAACGCTTGCTGGAGCTTGGCCGTGATGGGGCCGCGGCTGCCCTGGCCGATGACGCGCCGGTCGACCTCGCGGATGGGCGTGACTTCGGCGGCGGTGCCGCTGAAGAAGGCCTCGTCGGCAATGTACAGGTCGTCTCGTGTGAGGCGCTTGGTGACCAGGGGGATGCCCAGGTCGGCGGCCAGCGTGTGGATGGTGGCGCGGGTGATGCCGGTAAGCGCCGAGGCGATTTCCGGCTCGCACAGCACGCCGTCCTTGACGATGAAGATGTTCTCGCCCGAGCCTTCGGCCACGAAGCCTTCGGTGTCGAGCAGGATGGCCTCGTCGTAGCCGTGATCCAGCGCCTCGGCATTGGCGATGATGGAGTTGGCGTAGGTGCTGGCCACCTTGGCGCGCGGCATCGTGACATTGACGTGCTGGCGCGCATACGACGAGACCTTGACGCGGATGCCCTGCTTGAGCGCCTCGTCGCCCAGATAGGCGCCCCAGGACCAGGCGGCGATGGCCACGTGCACCTGCGCGCCTTTGGGCGAGACACCCATTTTTTCCGAACCGTAGAACACCAGCGGGCGTATGTAGCAGGATTCGAGCTGGTTGGCGCGTACCACTTCGCATTGCGCCGCGTTGATGGCGTCGCGGTCGTAGGGTATCGCCATCTGGTAGATGTGCGCCGAATTGAACAAGCGGTTGGTGTGCTCTTTCAGCTTGAAGATGGCGGTGCCGATGTCGGTGTTGTAGGCGCGTACGCCTTCGAAGACGGCCAGACCATAGTGCAGCGAATGAGTCAGGACGTGGGTGGTGGCGTCGCGCCATGGCACCAGCTTGCCGTCATACCAGATGAAACCGTCGCGATCGGACATCGACATAATGCTCTCCGTGAATAGGAATCGAGGAAGCCCTGCGGCCGCCGGCTCATTTGATAGAAGGGAGCCTGAACCCTGGAAGGGAGCCTGAACCCAGCCGGCCTGCACGCGGCTTTCCGCGGCAACAATTGTAGCAAGCGGTGAGCCTTACAATAGCGAACTTTTGGCATATGCATGCTTGCGGCGCAGCGCCGCGGGCCCGCGGCGGCTTATCGGCCCGATCCGACCCAGACCGAGGTTTTCCTTGCCGGCTTTTTTCCCGACTTCCATGTCTCGGTTCGATGTACAGGCCCGCCGCAGCTTTTATACCGGCCTGCGCGACGTGCTGCCCACCATGGTCGCCACCAGCGTGTGGGCGCTGGTCACCGGCATCGCCCTGGTCAAGTCGGGGCTGACCGTGGGCATGTCCGTACTCATGACCGTGCTCGTGTACGCCGGTTCGGCGCAGCTTACGGCGCTGCCGCTGATCGTGTCGGGGGCGCCGCTGTGGCTGGTGTTCGCCGCCGCCTGCGTGGTCAACATCCGCTTCGTCATCTTCGGCGCCGCGCTGCATCCGTACTTCCGGCATTTTTCGCGGCGCCGCCGCCTGCTCCTGGGCTATCTGTCGGGCGACATCGTGTTCGTGCTCTTCATGCAGCGCTATGCCGATGCGCGCGACAAGGGCACCCGCGACCAGCTCTGGTACTTCGTCGGAGTCATCGTGCCGGGCTGGCTGTCCTGGCAGGCCTGTTCGCTGCTGGGCATCTACATGGGCTCGGGGGTGCCGGCCTCCTGGTCGCTGGACTACGCCGCAATACTCGCTTTGCTGGCGATCATCATCCCGCTGATCACCACCCGGCCCATGGCCATTTCGCTGTGCGCCGCCGCCGTGGCGGCCTGGTTCGGGCAGGGCCTGCCGCTGCGCCTGGGCCTGGTCGCCGCCGTGATCGCGGGCGTCGCGGCCGGCGTCGCCGCCGAACGCCAGGCGCGCAAGCGTCCGCCGGCGCGGCCGCGCTGGCGCCGCCGCATCGCCGCGCTGCTGCGGAGGCTGGGATGAGCGCGCCCGCGCGGCCGCCCGGAGGGCGCGCGTCCTCCCACGGGGAGGGTGTCGCGCAGCGACAGGAGGGTGGTCAACCGGTCGCGCCCGCGCGTCCTCCCACGGGGAGGATGTCGCGCAGCGACAGGAGGGTATACCAATGAGCGGGCACGCAGGCTGGGACTGGTATGTGCTGGGCGCGATCGCCCTGCTGGTGCTGTGCAGCTTCCTGACGCGTTGCGGCTACCTGCTGTTCGGCGACTATTTCCCCTTGCCCGAGGGGCTGCGCCGGGCCTTGCGCTACGCGCCCAACGCGGCGCTGATCGCCATTGTGCTGCCCGAACTGCTGCCGTGGATGCCCGGGGCGATGCCGCAGGTCGGCGTCAAGGCCGTTGCCGCACTGATCGCGGTATTGGTCTATCTGCGCACGCGCAGCGCGGTCATGGTGATCGTCGCCGGCATGCTGGCGCTCTGGGGGCTGCAGGCCTTGTCCTGATCATGGGCCTGGCGCAGCCTGGCCTGCTCGGGGCGAGCGCTGGCGTGGCTGTAGCCACGCAGTACCGCAGATGCTTCTGCGTTGCGGCAAGGGGCCTCGGCCAAAAGCCGGAGTTCTTCACTTTCCGGTTCCTAGCCCGTGAAGCCTCCCTCCCGGCGCTATAAGCCCTTGGTATTTCGTGGATTTTTCGCGACACTCCGATAGGCCGCGGGCGGCGGTGCGGGCGCCGGATTAGGGGAGACGGGCCATGCTGCGCTAAAATGCCAGGCTGATAAAAGGCCCGGGGGGGATCTTCCCACCACAGGCGCGCACCGCTCTAATGACAGACTCCACTCAATCCGACACATCCGCCACCACGTTCTCCGATTTTGGCCTGCATCCCAGCATCCTGCAGGCCGTCGCCGAAACCGGCTACACCACCCCGACGCCCATACAGGCCCAGGCCATACCCATAGTCATGGCGGGCCGCGACGTCATGGGCGCCGCCCAGACCGGCACCGGCAAGACCGCGGCCTTCACGCTGCCCATTCTGCACCGGCTGATGGCCGTGGCCAATACCAGTGCCTCGCCGGCGCGCCACCCGGTGCGGGCGCTGATCCTGACGCCGACGCGCGAGCTGGCCGACCAGGTAGCCGAGAGCGTGCAGGGCTATAGCAAGCGTACGCCGCTGCGTTCGGCCGTGGTGTTCGGCGGGGTCGACATCGGCCCGCAGCGCGATGCGCTGCGCCGCGGCTGCGAAATACTCATCGCCACCCCGGGCCGGCTGCTCGACCATGTGGAACAAAAGAACGTCAACTTGGGGCAGGTCGGCATACTGGTGCTGGACGAGGCCGACCGCATGCTCGACATGGGCTTCCTGCCCGACCTCGACCGCATCGTCCGCCTGCTGCCCGAGCGGCGCCAGGGCCTGCTGTTCTCCGCCACCTTCAGCAACGAAATCCGCAAGCTGGGCCGCAGCTTCCTGAACGACCCCGTCGAGATCGAAGTCGCG
Organism: Candidimonas nitroreducens; assembly: GCF_002209565.1. Classification (GTDB taxonomy): domain Bacteria; phylum Pseudomonadota; class Gammaproteobacteria; order Burkholderiales; family Burkholderiaceae_B; genus Candidimonas; species Candidimonas nitroreducens. The sequence continues at coordinate 76,251 of NZ_NJIH01000004.1, read as the reverse complement.
GCGCGCAATGCCACGGCCGACACCGTCACGCAGATCGCCTACCCGCTGTCGGGCGACGACAAGCGCGCCGCGGTCGTGCACCTGATCAAGTCGCGCGGCCTGAACCAGGTGATCGTGTTTTCCAATACCAAGATCGGCACCAGCCGCCTGGCGCGGCAATTGCAGCGCGACGGCGTGAAGGCCGAATCCATCCATGGCGACAAGAGCCAGCTCGACCGCATGAAGGCGCTGGACGCCTTCAAGGCCGGCGAACTCGAGGTGCTGGTGGCCACCGACGTGGCCGCGCGCGGCCTGGATGTCGCCGGCATTCCCTGCGTGATCAACTACGACTTGCCGTACAACCCCGAAGACTACGTGCACCGCATCGGCCGCACCGGCCGCGCCGGCGCCAGCGGCGAGGCCATCGCCTTTTTCGCGCCCGACGAAGAGCGCCACCTGCACGATATCGAAAAGCTCATCAAGACGCGCATTCCGCGCGGGCAGTTCACGCTGCCGCCTTCGGCGCGCCCGCCACGCGGTTCGGGCCGCAGCCGTTCGGGCTCCAGCCACCACGGAACCTATGGCGGCGCGCCCGCCCAGCCGGTCGACGATTTCTTCTACAAGCCTTATGTGCCCGCGCCCTCGTCGTCGGCTGCGCCCGAACAGGACGCGCCGCTGCGCCAGCCGGCCCGCAAATCCGTAGGCGTGCTGCTGGGCGGCGGACGCCACTAAAGGCCTGGCTGCGCGGTCGACCGCAAGTGTTCTGTGGTGTGGCAGGTAGTGCGAGCCCTGCCGCCTTTGCAGCGAACCCTGCCGCCTTTGTATGATCCGGCAAATGTGCCGATTTCCAGATATTTGGCAGACCCAAATACCCGTTCGGCGCTACTCTCGTTATTTGACAGACCCAAATACCCCGTTCGGCGCTGCTCTCGCGCGTCAGGCGACGGCGCTGCGCAGCAGCGGTGGCCCCGCCACCACGGCATGCCCGGCGTCGTCCTGCAATTGCTCGACGAGCCGTTCCAGGTGGCTGATGTAGGGCAGCAGGGTGCCGAAAAAGCGATTGCCTTCCGCGCCCTGTATGGCCAGGGTGGGAAAGTTTTCCACGTCTTCCTCGCCCAGCAGCTCGGGGCTGTCCTCGATATCCACCCACACGAAAGCATGTTGCGGCAGGCGCTGCGCCAGCCGCTCGAAATCGCCGCGGTATTGCGTGCAGGTGTCGCACCAGGCGGCGCAATAGCAGACCACCACCAGGCCCGTACAGTGCGCAATGCGCGCCTGCAGGGCCGACAGATCGTGTAACGGATTCAGTACGGACATGGAAGAAAAATACGCCAGGTTTGACTATGATAGGAAAGCTTCGAAGCCGCTGCGCAGCCGTTCATGCCCTGCCTTGTTTGTTTGGTCTATAAATTGATCATGCGGGCAACTGGTTCGGGGCTTCCCGGTGCCGGCCCTGTATTCCTTACAAGCCCTGTGTGGGCGGCCCGAGCCAGCTACCTTGCGGTTCGATGCATCCACAGCGCCGGCCGGTTGGGGCTTCCCCGGGGCTTCCCTGTTCCAATGTTTGTCTGCGAAACGATACGATGAGTGATTCCGATCTGGTACTGCAAGGCACCACCCGTCCTTCCGTCAAGGGCCTGTCCGGCGTGGGCCTGGCCTTCAGGCGCGCCGTGGTGTCGCAGTGCCATCCGAAGATGTTGCTGGCAGTGCTGATGCCGTTCCTGATCGCCATCGTCGGCGCCATTATATTGCTGTGGGCCTTCTGGACGCCGCTGACGCACTGGCTCAATACCGAGGTGTCGGGCTGGGGCCTGCTCGACCACGTCGACCAGTGGATGGTGGCGATCGGCCTGTTCTCCGTCAAGCTGTACCTGGTGCCGCTGCTGGCCGTGGGCATCCTGCTGCCGGCTTCGGGCATACTCGGGCTGGTCATCGCCGCCATCTTCGTCATGCCCATCGTGCTGCGGCACCTCGAAGCGCGCGACTATCCCGGCCTGAGGCGCGAAGGGCGCTACACCACTGTGGTCAGCACCTGGAATGCCATATGGGTGGGCGTGCTGTTCGCGCTGGGCTGGCTGTTCACCATGCCGCTCTGGCTGTTCCCGCCGCTGGCCCTGGCGCTGCCGGTATTGTGGTGGGCCTTCGCCTTCAGCCGCATGCTGAAGGTCGACTCGCTCATCGAGCACGCCAGCGTGCAGGAGCGTAGAATCCTCTGGCGCCGCCACAGCCGCGAATACTGGCTGCTGGGCCTTTGCCTGGCGCTGATCAATCTGTTCCCGCCGGTCTGGATCGTGCTGCCGGTGTTTTCGGCGCTGGTTTTCGCCCACTACAGTCTCGAGGCCCTGCGGCAGATGCGGCGCGAAACCGTCATCGAGGCCTGACGGGCCTGCCGCCCCCGGCAGTAGCCTGGTGCGGGCGCGATGGCGGCGGTGCCGCGCCTCTGGTCTTGCTGTATGTACGGCCTGGCGGCCTGGGGCCGTGAGGCCGTGAGGCGGCAACTGCAGCTGCGGCTGCAAATTTCCATCAGAATTTCCAAGGGATCGGGTGAACATGACTACAGCAACGACAGCCCGGGTGCGGCTGATCATCATCGGCGACGAGATTTTGTCCGGCCGGCGCCAGGACAAGCATTTCGCCAAAATGGTAGAGCTGCTGGGGCAGCGCGGCATGCAGCTGTACGGCGCGGAATTCGTCTCCGATGACTTCGATGCCATCGTCGCCACCTTGAAACGCAGCTTTGCCAGCGATGACGTGGTCTTCAGCTGCGGCGGCATAGGCGCCACGCCCGACGACCGCACGCGGCAGGCCGCGGCCCAGGCCCTGGGCGTGGAACTGGCGCTGCACCCCGAGGCTGCCCGCCTGATTGCCGAGCGCTGCGCCGACAATGCTCGCCGCGGCCAGGGCAGCGCCGACATGTCGCTGCCCGAAAACCAGCAGCGCCTGCAGATGGGGGTGTTTCCGGTCGGCGCGGAAATCGTGCCCAATCCCTACAACAAGATCCCGGGCTTCTACATCCACGACCATACCTTCATGCCGGGCTTTCCCGTCATGGCGTGGCCGATGATGGAATGGACGCTCGATACCCGTTATCGCGATCTGCATCACCGCGTCACGCGCGTCGAGCATTCCTTCCTGGCCTTTCGCCTGCCCGAATCGCGCATCACCCCCGCCATGCAAGAGCTGGAGCGCAAGTGGCCGGGCGTCAAGGCCTTCAGCCTGCCGAGCATGGGCGGCAGCGGCCATCCTCATATCGACCTGGGCGTCAAGGGCGAGCCCGCCGCCGCCGCCGAGGCGCTGGCCTTCCTGCGCGCCGAGGTGCTGCGCGTCGGCGGCAGCCTTACGCCTCCGGAGTCCTGATCAGGCGGCGGCCCGGCAGCTGGTGCCGGGCCCGTTACGGCGGGCGGTCGGCATGGCGCCCGCAATAGCGCCGCCGCTGCGGGCTCGCTGCGATAACTCCCCGTCTGTGTAGCGCCGTGGGCCGGGCGATTGCCCGTATACGCCCGCATTCCCTGGCGCTCGGACGGCCGCCCATAAACAAGGCCGTTTGCAAAGCACTTGCAAAACACTACTTGCCGGGAGGCCAAATTTTTCATATTATGGGAATGTTGCATTGCGTCAACATTGATCCATGTCACAGTCTCCCAGCCTTTCTTCCGCCTCTCCGGCCTTCGCCAAGGCCATGCCCATCACCATCCAGGTGCTGGAGCGCGCCATGCAACTGCTGGACGTATTGGCGCGGCAGCCCGAACCCGTGGCGTTGAAGGACATTGCCGCGGCCACTGGCCTGCATACTTCCACCGCGCATCGCATACTCAATGACCTGGTGGCGGGCCGCTACGTCGAACGCGTCGACAGCGGCCTATACCAGCTGGGCATGCGCCTGCTGGAACTGGGCTCTTTGGTCAAGGGGCGCCTGAATGTGCGCGAAGTGGCGCTGGACGCCATGCGCGAACTGCACAAGGTCACGGGGCAGACCGTCAACCTCTCGTTGCAGCAGGGCGACGAGATCGTCTACGTGGAGCGCGCCTGGAGCGAACGTTCCGGCATGCAGGTGGTGCGCGCCATCGGCGGACGAGCGCCTTTGCACCTGACTTCCACCGGCAAGCTGTTCCTGTCGGTAAGCGACCCGCGCCAAGTGCGGGCCTATGCCATGCGCACCGGCCTGGCCGGCACCACGCGCAACAGCATTACGCAGCTCGACCAGCTCGAGCGCGACCTGGCCCTGGTGCGCCGCCATGGCTACTCGCGCGACAACGAAGAGCTGGAGCTGGGCGTGCGCTGCATCGCCGCGGGGGTCTATGACGATACCGGCAAGCTGCAGGCCGGCCTGTCGCTTTCGGCGCCCGCCGAGCGCATGCGCGACGAATGGATCGGGCTGCTGCAGCGCACCGCTGCGCAGATTTCCGAGGCCCTGGGATACGAAGGGGCGCACTGAGGCGCCCGCCTTGCTCTTGTTTCTTACTGGTAATGCCGGGCCCCGCGTTTATTGCTGTGCGGGTGCGCCGGCTGTTGGTGCCGCTGCCCCGGGGTTTGCGGGCAATGCAGCGGCGCACCTGCCGGTTACGGCCGCATCATTGCGGCGCGACACCCGCCTGCTTGAAGAGCTCGGCCCATTGCGGCACCTGCTGTTCGACCTTTTTCTGCAGCGCTTGCGGGTTGGCATCCGAGACCAGTACTTGCGCCCCCAGCACGCCCATGCGCTGCTGGAAGGCCTTGTCGGCCAGCCCTGCCTGCAGTGCCGCGACGAGTTTGTCGGTGACTGCCTTGGGCGTACCCTTGGGCGCCCACATGCCGTGCCAGATGCCGACCTCGAAGCCAGGGTAGCCTGATTCCTGCATGGTGGGCAGATCGGGCAAAGTGGGCACGCGCTGTTTGCTGGTGACCGCGTATGCCTTGACCTTGCCGGCCTTGATCTGCTGCGTGGTATTGGTGGTTTGGTCGCACATCAGGTCGACTTGCTTGCCCAGCAGGTCGTTCATGGCCGGCCCGGTGCCCTTGTAGGGTACCGTCAGCAGCTTTACTCCCAAGGCCTTGGTGAACATGGTGCCGCATAGGTGGCTGGCGGCGCCTATGCCGGCATTGGCCAGGGACACCTTGTCTTTGTTGGCCTTGATATATTCCACCAGTTCTTTGATGTTGTTGGCCGGAAAATCGGAGCGGGCGACGATGGTCATGGGTACGTCGACCACCAGGCCTATGGGCTGGAAGCCGGCCAGGGCATCGTAGCCGGGCTTCTTGTACAGCGACGGCGCGGTCGAGAAGCCGATGTGCATGAGCAGGATGCTGTAGCCGTCGGGGTGGGCGCGCGCCACCTGCGACGTGCCTATGGTGCCGCCGGCGCCGCCCTTGTTTTCGACCAGTATCGGCTGACCCAGGGTGGGGCGCATGGCTTCGGATAGGGAGCGCGCCACGTTGTCGGTGGGGCCGCCGGCCGAAAATGGCACGACCATATTGATGGCGTGGGTGGGATAGTCGGCGGCTGCCGCGGCGCCCGCGGCGCAGGCCAGGATGCCGCCCAGCAGTAGGGAAGGAAGATGTGGGATGTGACGCTTCATTTGTGCTCCAGGGGTGTTTTTTCTGATGATTTCGGGTGGTTCATACCCAAGGCCTGTCGATGCCGAAAGGGCGCCCTTTCAGCGTCGACAGGCCTTGGGCCGGGCTCCGGCCGGCACTCGGGCTGTCGCGCCGCGGTAGCGTGCGACGGAGTGCCTGCGGGCTGGCTGAAAGAAAGCTGTCTGTTGGCTGTATTTTTCCTGTCATAAAGCTGACAGAATTCTAGGGGAAAATCCCTTGCGTGTCGTGCAGGTTTACCCGTAAGGAGTTTCCCTGGGACGGGTTGCTGCACTGCCATGTCCGTGGCTTATTCGACAAAAAATTATCATTTTGCAGCAGGTACTTACGCTTTTTGTTGCATCGCAACAAAAACCGCTTGACTTCGCTGTTCAGTCCGGTAGAATTTCATTTGTGCAGTGCAGCAAGGCAGGTTTTCACAAACAACCAGTGATTTGCTTGGCCTTCTCATCTTTTTAAGCTTGAACCCCGTTCAATTATTGCGCCGGCTCCGCCGGCATTTCGTGAAGGAATGATCATGAGCGCTATCCCCCAACAAGTCCTGGCCAACCAAAAAGCCTCCCTCGACAAGTTTCTGGCCGTGCAAGGCACCTTTTTCGGCGGCTTCGAAAAGCTCGTCGACCTGAACCTGAAAGTCATCAAGGCCACGCTGGACGACGTCGCCGAGAAGTCGCAGCAAGCCATCGAAGTGAAAGACGTCCAGGAAGCGCTGGCTTTCACGTCCGGCCTGGTGCAGCCCAATGCCGAAAAGGCGCTGGCCTACAGCAAGCATGTGTATGACATCGTTTCCGGCGTGCAAGCCGATCTGTCCAAGCTGACCGAAGACCAGATCGCTCAAGGCCAGCAACAAGTGTCCGAAGCCATCGAGCAGTTCTCGAAGAACGCGCCCACCGGCTCGGAAAGCGCCGTCGCGCTGCTGAAGTCCTCGCTGGCTACCGCCAACAGCGCCTACGAATCGGTCAACAAGGCTGCCAAGCAAGCCGCCGCTGCTGCCGAATCGAACCTCGCTGCCGCCACGAACGCCACGTTCAAGGCCGCTGCCGATGCCGCTGAAGCGGCCAAGCCCGGCCAGCGCGCTCGCCGCAGCGCCGCCTGATAGGCAAACGGCAGCGCGCAGCGCGGCGCGTAGCTAGACGCCGCGATGCCTCCGTATTGAGTTGTCTCCCCTGGGCCCCGAAGGCTTCTGTCTTCGGGGTTTTTTTATGCTGCGTTCGCCGAGAAGCGCAAGCCCGATCGTGCGCCGCACGGCGCTAGTCCGTTTTTTTCCAGGGGCTCGAATTGTGGCACAGGGAATTCGGCGCGGCCGGGGATGATTTCCCCTTGCCGTTCAGTGCGCCGAAATGTGCTGGGCGTGTGCGAGATCCTGCCATTGTTTCTGCTCGGCGCGGTAGCTGCTTGCGAACTCGGCCGGCGGCTGCAATTGCATTTCTATGCCCAGCTTGCCCAGGCGGGCGGCCACTTCCGGCGTGCCCAGGGCTTTCATGATGTCGTTCCCGATCTGGTCGCGCAGCGCCGCGGGCATGCCGGCGGGGGCAAACACCCCGTACCAGACGGCGAAGTCGTAGCGCGGCAGCCCGCTTTCGGCGACGGTGGGCACCTCGGGCAACAGGGAAGAGCGGTGCTGGGTAGAAATTGCCAGCGCCCTGAGCTTGCCCGACTTGACCAGGGGCAGCGAGTCGGTGATCGGGTCGAACATCATTTGCGTATCTCCCGCGGCCAGTTGCGGCAGAGCCTGCGAGCCGCCCTTGTAGGGTACATGGGTGATCTCGATGCCCGCTTCACTGGCGAACAGCACCGCCGCGAACTGCAAGGAAGTTCCGACGCCGGGAGAGGCGTAGTTCAGCTTGCCGGGATGCGCCTTGGCCAATGCAATGAGCTCCTTCACATTGTTCGCCGGCACTTTGGTGTTCGTCAGCAGCAGGGCCGGCACGCGTCCGACGCGGGCCAGCGGAGTGAAGTCTTTGATGGCGTCGAAGCCCACGCTCGGCCCGATCAGCGGAGTGATCAGCATGGCCGGGGTGTTGACCAGCAGCGTATAGCCGTCCGGGCGCGCCCTGGCCACATACGCGGTGCCGATATTGCCGCCCGCGCCGGCGCGGTTCTCGACGATTACGGCCTTGCCCCACCGGTCGGACAGCTGCTTGGCAAGTATGCGTGTCACGATGTCGACCGGGCCGCCCGCCGCATACGGCGCCACGAGATACACGGGCTTGGATGGAAAAGTGTCGGCCGCTGCGCTGGCCCCTGCGTTGAAGAGAGTGCCTGCCAGCATGCCAGCAAGCACAATGTATTTCATGGTCTTTTTCACGATACCGCTCTCCTTTGGTTTTGCGGACGGACTACCCCTCGCAATCGAATGCGGGTCGTCCTCTGGATAATTCAGACAGTTGCGACCGGCGTGGCCGGCGAGCCGATCGCTCCGGGCAGCCGTAGCGGCGGGGCGGTAAGCAGGAACCGGCTGCGGCCGGCACTGCGCAGCCAGTCGGCCAAGTCGCTCAGGAGCCACAGCTCGCCGAGATGGATGCCGAGCTTGAACAGGCAGTGCTGGTGCAGCGGATGGCCCGGCGCGTGCCCGGACACCGGGCGGGCGGGGAAGAGCTCCACGCCTATGTTGTCCGAGATCAGCGCCGCCAGGCCGCTGTCCGTGATCCATTGCAGCAGGCGCTCGTCGCGGCCGTCCAGGCCCACCTGGATGGCGTCCATCTGCGCGCGTGCCGGCGGGTTTCTGCCGCAGTCCAGCAGATAGCGGTCGAAGCCCGTGCGCAGACAGACCATGTCGCCGCGCTCCACCTCTACCCCGTCCGCTTCCATGATGCGCATCAGCTCATCGTATGAAACATAGTGGCGCTGCGTGTCGAAGTGGGCGGCCAGATCTATCATCACGCCACGCCCCTGCACGCAGGTGGAGGCCATGTTCTCGATGCCCAGCTTCTTGGCGCCGATCGGCCGGCCTTCGATTTCCGTCTCGTCCTGTGCGCTGTAGTCCATCGGGCCCAATATGTCGGCGCGGGCGCGGTAGCCGTTGTAATACATCATCTCGGGGCGTCCATCGCCATTGGCGTCGAACCACGCGCCGACGTGGGCCAGGCCGTCCCATTGCGTCGAATACTGTGTGTGCAGCAGAACTGCGTCGTCGCTGATGACGTCCGTATGGCAGCAATGCAGCCGGCTCAGGGGGAAATTGATGTTGGGCTTGCCGTCGCGTAGCGTGGGCTGGAGCAGCGGCGGCCTGCGGCGCGGATTCACGGTCGAGCCACCGGGAAAATCCAGGGGCAGGCTCAGGCAGAACACCTTGCCCTCGCGGGCCTCCGCCAAGCCTTGCCTGACTTTCTCCGGGGTCAGCAGGTTCATGCGGCCGAGCTGGTCGTCCGCCCCGAAATCCCCCCAGTTAGATCCCGGCGGACGGCGCTTCCAGCGCCGCCCCGCGTTTTCAATCCCGCTGCCCGGCTTGTCGTCCATGATCCTGTCTCCGCCAATGCTTATGCCTCGAGGGCAGTATATTGGCGGCCACAGGCAATCCTGCGAGAAATCTCATTCCGTTTCGTGGTACGGAATACGGCTCGCGGCGCGCCTGCGGGGCCCGCTCATGAACCAGGGCCGTGCTTCAGGACAGCGCCCGCACGCATTCCTCGATCAGCGCCGGCCCGCGATAGATCAGCCCGGTGTAGACCTGCACGGCATCGGCTCCGGCGGCGATCTTCTCGCGGGCCTGCTGGCCTGAGACGATACCGCCCACGCCGATGATGGCCAGGCCTTGGCCCAGCCGCTGGCGCAGGCGCTCGATGACGCGCAGCGACAAGGCGTGCACCGGCGGCCCGGACAGGCCGCCGCCTTCCTGCGCATGGGGCAGGCCCTGCACCGCCTCGCGCGACAGCGTGGTGTTGGTGGCGATCACCCCGTCCACGCCGTAGCGCGGCAGCGTGTCGGCAATCACATCGATCTGCGCCTCGTCCAGGTCGGGCGCGATCTTCACCACCAGGGGCACGCTGCGCCCATGCCGGTCGGCCAGATCCTTGCGCCTGTCGCGCAGCGGGCCGAGCAGCCCCGCCAGTTCGTCCTGGCCCTGCAGGGCCCGTAGGTTGCGGGTGTTGGGCGAGGAAATGTTCACGGTAATGTAGTCGGCGTGCGGGTATACGCCTTCCAGGCCCAGCAGATAGTCGTCGACGGCGCGTTCGATGGGCGTGTCGGCATTCTTGCCGATGTTCAGCCCCAGTATGCCGCCCTGGGCGCGCCACTGGCTGCGCCGCACGTTGTCGATGAAGGCTTCCAGCCCCTTGTTGTTGAAGCCCAGCCGGTTGATCAGCGCCTGGGCTTGCGGCAGGCGGAACATGCGCGGCTTGGGATTGCCGGGTTGCGCGCGCGGCGTCACCGTGCCCACTTCGACGAAGCCGAAGCCCAGGTTGCCCAGGGCATCGATATAGGCTCCGTTCTTGTCCAGCCCCGCCGCCAGGCCCACCGGATTGCGCAGGCTCAGGCCCATCAGAGTGCGTGGCTGCTGCGGCTGCGAGTGCAGCAGGCCGCGAGTCCAGCCGCAGGCCTGGGCCTTGCGCAGCGATTCCAGCGTGAGTTCGTGGGCGGTTTCGGCATCCAGGGAAAACAGCGCCGGGCGAGCCAGGGCGTAGGTCTTGAACAATAGGGACATAAGGGCGAGTAGGGAAGTGACGATCGGCGTGGCGCGGCTTGCGGCGCGCCCGGGGGCGCGTACCGGATGATACCCGACGGAGAGTTCCCGCAGCTTGGCGCGCTACGCCGGGGCCACGCCCGGCCGCGTGTCTGGTGCCGCACCCGCGCCGCGGCTTCAGGTTTCGGTGTCGGGCATGTCGTGCCAGCCGGCGCCGTCCAGAACCTGGAAGGGCCGGAACTGCGACTTGTACGCCATTTTACGGCTTTCGCGGATCCAGTATCCCAGGTACAGCCAGGGCAGGCCGAGCAGCCGGCATTGTTCGATCTGCCACAGTATGCCGTAGGTGCCCAGGCTGCCGGCGGCATCCGGGTCGAAGAAGGTGTAGACCGAGGACAGGCCGCTTTCGAGCACGTCGATCATCGACACCATCAGCAGCTGTTCGCGTTGGTCGCGGAATTCCACCAGCCGCGAGTCGACCCGGCTGGTCAGCAGGAATTGCGTGTACTGCGACTGGCTGTCTTCGTCCATGCCGGCGCCGGGGTGGCGGCCGGCCTGGTAGCGCTGGTACAGGTCGAAGTGCTCGCTTTCCCAGCGCAGCGGCATGACGCGGGCGTGCAGCTGCGCGCCGTGGCGCTTCCAGATCTTGCGCTGGGTGCGGCTGGGGGTGTAGCGCGCGGCGTCGACGCGGATCGAGATGCAGGCGCGGCAGGCGTCGCAGTGCGGCCGGTAGGTGAACAGCCCGCTGCGCCGGAAGCCCTGTTCGACCAGCCGGGAATAGGTGGCGGCATCGATCAGGTGCGATGGCGCGGCCACCTGCGAACGCGCTTCGCGGCCGGGCAGATAGCTGCACGGGTAGGGCGCGGTGGCGTAGAACTGCAGGGTCTTGAAGCTAAGCTCTGTGGGGTGGCTCATGGCGTCGTGCCGTATGCTGCGCGGCCACGTGCCGCGCATTGCGCAAACCCATTATGGCGGTTTTGGCCACCGCGGATCAAGCGGATCCGGGGGAGGAGGATGCCGGCGCCTGCTGCAGCAGCCCCGACTGCAGCAGCCGGCCGCGGCCCCAGGGGGGCGCCGGCTGTTGCCTGGCTTGGGCAAGTATGCTCAGGAAGCGGCGGCGCGGCACCGGCCGAGCCCCCAGGCTGGCCAGGTGCGCGGTCTGCTGCTGGCAGTCTATCCATTGCACGCCGTGGCGAACCAGGAAATTCACCAGATAGGCCAGGGCCAGCTTCGAGGCGTCGCTGGCGCGGCTGAACATGGATTCGCCGCAGAACAGCCGCCCCTGTCCGACCCCATAGAGGCCGCCGACCAGTTCGCCATCCAGCCAGGTTTCGACGCTATGCACTTCGCCGGCGCGGTGCCAGTCCAGGTAGGCGGCCCGCAACGTCGGCGAAATCCAGGTGCCGGCTTCTCTGCCGCGCGCCGTGGCGCAGCCTTCCAGCACCGCCTCGAATGCGGTGTTCATGCGAATCTGCAGTGCTGCGTTGCCGTTGGCTTCTTCGCGCGCCAGGCGGCGCAGCTTCTTGCGCAGCGAGTGCGAAGGCGAAAACTCGGCGCAGGCCAGCAGCATGCGCGGATCTAGGCTCCACCACAGTACCGGCTCGCCGTCGTTGAACCAGGGGAACAGGCCCTTGGAATAGGCCTCGCGCAGCCGCGCCAGCGACAAATCGCCGCCCACGGCCAGCAATTCGTCGTGCAGCGCCAGGCACGGGTCGGGCAGCGGGGTCGCAGGGGCGAGCCAGATGGGGGTGTGCATGATGTCGTGGCGCGTCGGACGGCCGCCGCGCCGTGCGGCGGCGTTTTACGCCGGCCGCCGCTTGGGCGGCGGAATCGGGATGCCGTAATGGTGCATGGGGAAGCTGCCCGTTTCGCGGTCGTGCAGATAGTGTTCCAGCGTGGTGATCACGGTGCGGAACGACAGCTCTTCCCAGGGAATTTCATCGGGCCTGAAATAACGCGCCTCGAGGGTTTCTTCGCCGGGCGCGAGCGCCGGGTCGAGCACCTTTGCCAGATAAAAGAAATGCACTTGTTCGGCGTGCGGCACGTCGATCACCGTGTACAGCGGGCCCAGCTCTATATTGACGCCGGCTTCTTCTATGGTTTCGCGGTGCGCGCCCTGGCCTGTGGTTTCGCCCAGTTCCATGAAGCCCGCGGGCAGGGTCCAGGTGTTGTAGCGCGGTTCTATGGCGCGCCGGCACAGCAGGATCTTGTCTTCCCAGACCGGCAGCGCTCCCACCACATTGCGCGGGTTCTGGTAATGCACCGCGCCGCAGCTTTCGCATACGTCGCGTTCGTGCGTGTCGCCGGGCGGAACCATGCGCGTGAGTTCCGTGCCACATTGGCTGCAGAATTTTTCGGTGCGCGGCGAAGGGAAATAAAAGCTTGGGGCATGTGCGGTCATGCCTCGATTCTACTCAAGCCACGATGCTTTGTAAGCAAGTTTTTGAGGTTGATTTGCTCGATCTCCGACTCGGTCGAATAAGCTTTGGTCGCAATTTCGGTCATGCGGCCCGGGGCTGAGCGGCTGATGGTTTCAATATGGCGCTGCCGCTGGCGGGCCTGTCCTGCGCCGAATGTACTGCCCGATACACAAGTGTTCCCTGCTGCGGCAGCATCAGGTTTTTACACCGGCGCCGCATCGTGGGCTGGATCGCGCCGGCCGGTAGCGTGACCGCGCCGGCACTCCCGAACCACGCGATCCGAGCCTTTCCGCCTCCCCCCCGCTGGGATGGCTCAGTCTGCTTGTGTCTTGGCTCGTGCAAGTATGCGTCTCGCGCGTTCAATGACAGGGCGGTCGACCATTTCCCCGTCCAAGCCTATTGCGTGGCTTTCCGCAGTGGCTTCGATGATGCGCCTGGCCCAGGCAAGCTCCTGCTCCGATGGCTCAAATGCTTCATGCACCCACGGCACTTGCTCTGGATGTATGCACATCTTCGCGCCGAACCCAAGGCTGCGTTCAAATTTTGCGTCTCGATCTATGGCCTGTCGGTCTCGGATGCTGGCGGTGACGCCGGCGATCGGTGCAGCCAGGCCGGCGCACTTGGATGCCACTACAAGCCGCGAGCTAGGGTAGATGAGCCCCCAGCCCTCTCTGCCAAGGTTTAGCTCGGTGGCGTAGTCCATGTTTCCAAAGGCGAGCCGGCACACGCCTGGGAGTGTGGCAAGCTGGTTTGCCTGTTCGACGCCTAGCGCTGTTTCTATGAGCAGTACAACTGGAAATTGTCCGAGCGCAGCCTTGAGTATCCGATCCAGGTTTGGGCCTATCTCGGCACCCGAACACATTAATCCGATACCCGCAATCGTGGCTAGGGCCTGTAAATCGAGCATTGCGTCGGGCGTTTCCGGTCGGTTCAGACGGACAAGTGTCGGGATGCCTGGGCTATGTGCAGCCAGCCAAAGCGAGACTTGTTCGCGTGCAACGCCTTTGCTGAGAGGGTGAACGGACGCCTCCAGATCCATGATGACGACGTCCGCCTGGCTACGGGCAGCGGACTGGAATCTGTCTGGGCGATTTCCAGGGACAAAGAGAAACGTGGATGCTTGTCGTAGCTGGTCAGCGACAACAGCGTAGGACTTCTGGTGATCGCTCGATGGCATCGCGCTCCCCCTCGTTGGTTTGGTTTGAGCCTCCCGTACCTGGAAAGAGAGGCGAGGGCACGTTATTCATATAGATATATAATAGTTGACATATTATCTGCTTTGAAAATACTTGGCGTGCTGTGAGAATCAACCTCCGTTCTGTCGACATGAACCTCTTGGTGATGTTCGACGCATTGATGGTCGAGCGGCATGTCACAAGGGCAGCGGCCCGCGTGGCCATGAGTCAGCCGGCAATGAGCAGTGCCTTGTCGCGGTTGCGGACGCTCTTCAAAGATGAGTTGCTGGTGCGCACGGCGCACGGCATGGAACCCACGCCGCGTGCAGTTGAGCTGGGGGAGTCGGTGCGCCAGATACTCCATCAGACGGAACGCCTGATGAACAGTGCTCCGCTCTTTGATCCAAGTACTTCCGACAGGAAGTTTACGATCAGAATGTCGGATCTGGTGGGATCGCTTCTTCTGCCGGGCTGCATGCGGCGGCTTACCTCCGCTGCTCCCGGGATCTCTCTCGACGTCTTGCACATGGCGCCGGAACGTTCGATCCGCGCGCTTGAAGAAGACCAACTCGACTTTGTGGTCAGTTTTGAACTCTCTCATGGCAAATCCATTCGCTCGGAGCCTCTGCTTTCAGACCGGATGGTTTGCGCCATGCGTACTGGGCACCCCTTAAGTGCGGGCAGAATGACGTTGAAGCGTTTTCTCGATGCTCAGCACCTGCGCGTGGCCATGAGCCCTACTGACTTGCGCTTCGTCGACAGTAAGCTTGCCGCACAGGGGCTCAGCCGCAAGATCTCGGTCAATGTTCCTCAGTGGCTCTTGGTGCCTGAAATGCTGCGGGAAACGGATCTTCTGGGCGTCGTCTCTGAGCGCATCGGCAATAAGCTCACCAGCCAGGGCATAGTCTGTAAGCCGCTGCCATTCTATGTTCCGGAGTTCCAGTGGATGGTTTATTCTCTGCAGCGGCACGTGCATAGCAATGCACATTCATGGATGAAGGCGCTTCTACTCGACGTTGCGAATACATTGCCCCGCTGATCTCTTCGTCCGAAAGTGACTTCCTCTTAGGTTCGAATTCCCCGAAAAACGTAAAAAGGGCGCCCTTCATCCCAAGCGCATGACGAACGGATTCGCCACTGGCTGGGTAGAGTTGTTGATCCAAACTGTTTTCATCTGCATGTAAGATTTGATCATTTCTTGCCCGCTTTCCCTGCCGAGGCCACTGCCTTTGACTCCGCCGAAAGGCGCCATGTAGCCGAGTGAGCGGTAGGTGTTCACCCACACTGTTCCAGCCTGCAGGGACTTGGTCATTCGAAAGACGCGCGCCATGTCTTTCGTCCAAACTCCCGCTCCGAGCCCATAGTCGGTTTCGTTAGCCAGCCGAATTGCGTCCTCCTCCGAGTCGAACGGGATCACGGCAAGCACCGGGCCGAAGATCTCGTGCTGTGCGAGTTCGGAATTGTTATCGACGTCGTTAAAGACGGTCGGTTGAACGAACAGGCCGCCGGCTGGATGGTCGATCGGTTTGCCGCCGAACGACAGTTTGCAGCCAGCACGTTCAGCCGACGCAATGCAGTTCAGCACCTTGCTGTAGTGTGCAGTGTTGGCCAAAGGGCCCATCTGTGTAGCGGGATCCATTGGATCCCCGATCTTGATCGCGGACGCCATGGCCGTCACTTTGTCAAGGAAGGCGCTGTAGATGGATCGCTGCAGCAGCAGGCGCGATCCCGCGATGCACGTTTGCCCCGCAGCAGCAAAAATACCTGACGCCACGCCGGCCGCCGCGGAATCCAGATCCGCGTCTTCAAAGACGATGTTAGGTGATTTTCCGCCAAGCTCCATTGTGATGTGTTTCAGTTCACCGGCGGCTGCACGACTGATGATGCGGCCGGCTGCGTCCGAGCCGGTAAATGCGATCTTTGCAACGTCGGGATGTGCCACGAGATGCGCGCCGGCACCTTGTCCTGTGCCGCAAACGACATTAATTACGCCCGCCGGAAACCCGGCCTTCTCGAACAACTCTGCGAAGGCGAGTGTGGATGCGCTGGCGAATTCGGACGGTTTGACCACGAACGTATTTCCTGCCGCCAATCCCGGCGCCAATTTCCAGGTGAGCAGGAGCAATGGGGAGTTCCAGGCGGTGATCGCCGCCACTACGCCAAGAGGCTCCCAGGCTGTATAGACGAAGTGGTCTGCTTTATCTATTGGAAGCACGCCGCCCTCCATTTTGTCCGCCAAGCCGCCATAGTAGTAAAACCATTGCGGCAAATAGCGCAGCTGGGCCAGCATCTCGGTGAGGAGCTTGCCGTTGTCTCGCACCTCTATCTCAGCGAGTCGTTGGGCATTTTCTGTGATCAGATCCCCCAGTGTGCGCAACATCGCCCCTCGCGCGGTTTGGCTCATCCCTTTCCATTCTGGGGACATAAAGGCCGAACGCGCCGCAGCCACTGCGGCGTCCACGTCGGCCTCTCCGCTGTCGGGAATTTCGCACCAGTCTTCGTTGCGATAGGGGTCTAGGCTACCCATCCATTTGTTGGCGACCGGCGGCACTTTGATCCCATTGATCAAGTTGTAGAACCTTTCCATTTCATATGCTCCGAATACATCTGTTTGCCGCCCCTGCGGGGACAGTTTGGCCAAGGGGCTATGGGATGTTTCACTTCAATCGCTTCCACGTTGACGTTGCAAAGGCCACTATATCTCCGGCCTCGTCCGACAGGGTCGACCGCAGGTAAGAAATGCCTTGCCCGAGCTTGGTGAGTTCCCCGCGGCACCAAAGAGTTCCCTGGCGTGCTGCTTTCACATACTGTATCTTCATCTCCAGTGTTGTGCCGGGGCCTTGGAGGCGGTTGAGCAGGTGGCCCATCGAGATATCCATCACCGTTGCGACGACGCCGCCGTGCAGCGAGCCCTGGGGGTTGAGCATGAAGTCCCTGAGCTCGAACGAGATTACACAGGCATGGCCGGGGTATTCGAAACGCAGACCCAGTAGGCGAGCAAGAAAGAAGTCCTCGAAGGCGGGACGTTGCGTTTTCAGGGCAAGTTCGAAGGCCTGCCTCGCCTGCTGCTCATCCATGAGGTATCTCGGCTTCTCGGCAGCGCACTACGCCCAGGCTGATCAGCGCGTGCAACCTGTCACCGCTTATGCCGAGCAGTTCATGCAGCACCGCGGCGGTGTGCTGCCCGAGCAGTGGCGGCGGCGTATGCTGGTCGTTGCCCTGATCGTCGAAGCGCAGAGGGCTGTTGATGTTCTTCACTGTGCCCGCAGTGGGATGGGGCATTTCGATCACCATTCCGCGGCTGGTTAGTTGTTCTGCTTCACAGGTCTCTCCCACCGAGCGGATGTCGCCGTAGGGTACGCCGGCCGTCCTCAGCCGATCGATCCAATGGCCTCGGGGCCTTGTCGACACGATATCTGCGACAACTGGTACGAGCTCCCCGCGCGACCTTACCCGATCCGCAGCCTTCGCATAGCGTGGATCCGCAGCGAGATCGGGGCGCTCAATGACCTCGCAGAAGAGCCTCCAGAATTTATCGTTGGCGACGCCGATGTTGAGCCACCCGTCTGAGGCCTTAAACGTCTCGTAAGGTGTAATCGTGGCATGGGTGTTGCCTCGACGCTCGGGGCTGCGGCCCGTGGTGAAATAAATGCCGGCATTGAAGGTTAGAAGCGACGCCATGCAGTCCAGCATCGACACGTCGATGTGCCTGCCCTTGCCCGTACGTGTGCGCTCAAGCAGTGCGGCGGTAATGCCCTGAGATGCGAACTGGCCGGTCAGCAGATCGGCAATGGACGTGCCGATCTTTGTCGGCGGCCCGTTGGGGTCGCCGGTGATGTCCATGATTCCGGATTCCCCCTGGATGATTAGGTCGTATCCTGGACGTAGTGCGTCCTTGCCCTTCTGACCGAAGCCGGTGATTGAGCAGGTTATCAAGCTGGGGTTGGCCGCGCGTAGCTTCGAATGATCCAGTCCCAGTCGCTCCATCGTTCCCGGGCGGAAGTTGTCGAGCAACACATCGCTTTGCTTGGCAAGCCGCCGCACGATGTCGACGCCTTCGGCCTTTCGTAAATTGATGGCGCAACTGCTCTTGTTGCGGTTGATCGACAGGAAATACGCGCTTTCTCCTCCACTGAAAGGCGGCCCGAAGGAGCGGCTGTCATCGCCGTGCTCGGGCTCTTCTATCTTGATGACTTCGGCGCCCAGGTCTCCCAGCAGCATGCTACAGAAAGGCCCCGAAACCACCCGGCTCATATCGAGCACCCTGATCCCTGCAAGCGGTTTCATGTGATCACACTAACACGTCGGCCAGCGACTTCATGTCATCCACCCATAAGTCGGGCTGATAGGGTGTCCTGCCGAACGGTCGTTTGCGGCGATCGATGAAAGCGCTGTGCATACCAGCGGACTTCGCGCCCAAGCAGTCGAATGCGTGGTTCGCCACAAAGAGCACTTCATCCATGCGCACTCCCATGATCTCGGCAGCCTTGGTGTAGGTGGCAACGTGCGGCTTGAATGAGTTGGCTTCCGCGACGGAGATGATATTGTCGAATGGTACGCCGTGGTAGGCTTTCGCAGTTTCCAGCATGTCCGGATCGCCGTTGGACAGTACGACGATCTTGTAGCGTGTCTGCAGTCTGGAAAGTGCTTCGGGCACATCAGGGAAACACTTCAGCCTTTCTATGCAGGCGACCAGATAGCGTACGTCTTCGGGGGAGTAGTCGATGCCGGCGCGATCCATGGTGTAGGCGACTGCACGTTCGCCGATTTCCCTGTATGACGTGTGTTCCTTGTGCTGTAGTGCGTCGATCATCGAGTTCTCGAAGTGGACGCGGCGCCACCATGTGACGAATGAGCTTGGATTGCCGATCCAGCCCTTCTTCTTTAGAAATGGAGCCGCAGCCTCGGTCAGGCCCTTTTGCATGTCGACCACTGTGCCGTATTGGTCGAACATGACGACTTTAATCTTGTCCTTGAGGACGTCTGCTGATGCCATGGAGTTTCTCCGACTGAGGGTTTGTGCGCTGATTAGCCAGAAGAAATTTAGGTTTTCGATATAAATTTGTCTAATCGATAATTGGTATGGCGTTATTTTGTATGGAGATAATGGTGAGGCAGGGCTTCGAGAACCCGTTCGATCTTTATCCCGGCGGACTGCGTCCCCTGCATCTGTGCGGCGGTTTCGATGCTCAGCTCAATTGAGTGTCTGAGCCAACAGGGTAGGAGACGTGGCTGACATGATCTTGCCATTACCTGAATTTGCCTTGCTCAAACCATTATTTATCTTGTGAATGGTGCAATCATAATAATCAATTAGGCTAATGAGAGGGCCGTCGGTAGAATTGGTCGCTCACATGCAAGGGGCGTCGTCGATTGCTCCCTTCCAAGCCCGGATCCGGGCTGCTCGGAGAAATAAATGCGGGAAAGCCTCAATTTGAAGGCCTTTGGTGTCCTGCCTGGTCGGAACGTATCGACGGCTGAGCTTTTTGCCGGAACCCAGATCCGCGCGGGCGGTACGCCGGCATCACATATATTCGGCGCTCCGCCGGACGTCGCTACTTCCAGTTTTCTCTACTTCACAACGCCACTATGTGCTCAAAGGAGAGTTGCATGCCCCAGGCCAAAATCTACGGTATTCGCGAAAACCTGATTCCCAACCGTCAAGCCATTTCCGACGCTGTCAATGAAGCTATCTCCGTTGCTTTTAAATTTCCGCCGGAGCGCCGGCTGCAGCGCTTTTTTCCGATGGATCGTGCCGACTTCATTTATCCGCCTCACGAACGATCGGAAAGATTCACTATTGTCGAGATCGAAACTTTCGAAGGGCGTTCCGTGGAGACATTGAAAGAGGTTGTGCAGCAAATCGTCCAGCGTATTCACGAGTCCACGGGAATAGAACGCAGGGATATCGACGTCATCATCACTCAACAACCCCGTCATGCCTGGGGATTGATGGGCGAGGCTGGCGACGAGATCAATTTGAGCTACAGCGTCAAAGTCTGATTCTTTACTTTGGCGCAGCTTGTGTGCTCATCCATATAAAGGAGACAAGTCATGACTATACGAACAATTTGGCGGGCAGCTTTGACTGCCGCCCTCGGTGTTTGCGCGTTGAGCGGAGTTTCACATGCCTGGGCCAGCGGCAGTGATTATCCTACTAAGCCGCTTCGGCTTATTGTGCCCTTCGCAGCCGGAGGCGGATCGGACATCCTTGCCCGCGTCGTGGCCCAGAAACTGGGAGATTCTTTGGGGCAGCCAGTAGTGGTGGAAAATCACCCCGGTGCGGGTGGCAATTTAGGCACTGAGATCGTTGCTAAGTCGAATCCAGACGGGTACACGATTTTGCTGGGCACGGTCGGGCCGATCTCAATCAACGTCAGCCTGTTTTCCAAGCTGCCTTACGATCCGGAACGAGATTTGGATCCAATCACCAAAGCCGTCGTAGTAACAAATTTGCTGGTCGTGAACCCTAAGCTTCCAGTGCATTCGGTTGCCGAGCTTATAGCTTTGGCGAAGTCAAAGCCAGGCAAACTCACTTTCGCTACTGGGGGTGCGGGCACTGCCGGCCACCTCGCGGGAGAGCTTTTTAACACTACTGCCGGCGTCAAGATGACAGCCGTTCCGTATAGAGGGAGCGGCCCAGCTATTGTCGATGTGGTTGCCGGCCACGTGGATATGTCATTCGAAAATATGCCTGCGTCTTGGGCCCAGGTGAAGGCGGGTAAGCTGCGCGCGCTTGCGGTAACCACTGCGAAGCGCTCGAAAGCGGCGCCTCAGATTCCTACCGTTGCTGAATCCGGACTTCCGGGCTATCAGGCCGAGAATTGGTACGGTTTTTTTGCGCCGGCGCACACACCCAGGGCTGTCATTGATAGGCTGTATAACGATATCACTCACATTCTGAACGAGCATGATGTGCAGAAAAAGCTGGCAACTCTCGGTGAGGAAGTAGTGGGCAATGATCCTGCGCAATTTGCAAAGGAAATCCACGAGGAAATCCCCAAATGGCATAAGGTTGTGCAAGAGTCTGGGGCAAAAATCAATTGAAAAGGACAATTAATGGGAAACGCTATTTCTAGAAGCCTCGTCGGAAAGACCTTTATCATTACAGGCGGCGCCCAGGGCATGGGAAGAGCCATGTCGATGGGCATAGCACGGGAAGGGGCTAATATCATCGTCGTCGATATAGCCGAGCAAGCCTGCCGGGAGCTCGCGCAGGCAATAACTGCCGCCGGCGACAAGGCACTGGCTGTTCCAGGAGATATTTGCGATATAGATGTTTGCCATTCTGTCGTAGATCGCGCTATAGCCCATTTCGGCGCAGTGCATGGCGTAGTCAACAATGCCGGGCGGGGTATGACGGCGATTCGCGCAGAC
Organism: Candidimonas nitroreducens; assembly: GCF_002209565.1. GTDB lineage: Bacteria > Pseudomonadota > Gammaproteobacteria > Burkholderiales > Burkholderiaceae_B > Candidimonas > Candidimonas nitroreducens. Next base: position 55,108 of record NZ_NJIH01000004.1, on the reverse strand, counting down.
TACCTTGATAGGCCCGTGCCCTTTTGGGAAGTCGATCCCGCCCTATGGCAGTCGCTGATGGACTTGAACACCAAAGCGCCGTTCTTGATGGCGCGTGCGGTGGCGCCACATTTGGTCGCTCAGAAATGGGGGCGTATCGTCAACGTCACGACTAGTCTAGACACCATGTACCGAGCTGCATATACCCCCTATGGCCCTTCGAAGGCTTGGCTGGAAGCTGCGACAGTAGGCTGGTCGCGCGATCTTGCGAGCCACGGAGTCACCTGCAATGCTCTGCTGCCTGGCGGTGCGGTGAACACTGCATTTTTCGATGCCCACGCCCCGTTGGATCGAAGTACATTAATCCAGCCTGACGCAATGATACCGCCCATCTGCTGGCTACTTTCTGAAGATGGGGGGGCAACAACGGGGTATCGCTTCGTTGCGAGGCTCTGGGACGCCAGTCTACCGCCGAGCGAAGCCGCGATGAAATGCGGCAGCCCAGCTGCTTGGCAGTCGATGGGGGCGCAATCGTTGTGGCCCGGTGCAAGGCCAGTGAGCTAAGTCGAGCTCCGTTTTGGTAACGCAAAAGCTGATCGGCTCGAATTGACATTGGGAAGTGAGCAGTGCCGAGGTGTATCGCTTCGGGCAACTGCTATTGTGGTGCAAGGTGGTCGTCTGCGGGTGTTGGTCGAACGTTTTGTATTTGATTCATTTGTCGTGGAGGGTGCCTGTCGTCTGAAAAACGCCAAGTTCAATTAGGGCTGGGCCGCGGCAGGGGCTCGAATCCCAGCGCCGCGGGTATGTCGCGCGCTGCGCAGCGGTGCAGGGGAACCGGGTCGGCCGCATTGATGCCGCGCCCGGCATTGCCGGGAACCGGCCGGGCATCGCCGGCCGCCGCGCGGCCGCTGATCTCGGCCATGGCGCGCACCAGCAGCGGCTGCTGCGTGCCAGCGTCGTCCTGTTCCAGCGCCTGCAGCAGGGGCGTGCCTGCTTCGGTGTACAAGCCGTCCATCACGCCCATCAGGTCGCGCCCGGCAATCAGGCCGGGCCCCTGGCGGCAGCGTGCATAGAGCCGGCCGGTGTCGTCCAGCCACCAGGCGAGCACCGGGCCGGCGGGCAGGTCGTTGTGGGTGCGCAGTTCGGGGCCGGGCCCGGCGCAGCTGAATATATAGGGTGCGGCGTCCAGCCGCGCATAGACCCGCTGCGGGCCGTTCTGGAAATACCAGCGGCCGCGTTCGTCGCTGGTGTAGTTGCGGCCGATGAACTGCAGGATCTGCGGGCTGGAAATTTCCTCGCCCGCGGCGGCCGGGTCGAGCAATGCATCGCCACGCGGGTGCAGGCGCCAGCGGCCGCTCTCCGACAGCGACAGCCAGCCGTAGACGTCGGGCACGTCGGGCCAGCGCGCCATGGCGGCGATCACATTTGCGTCCATTTCATTTCCGCTTGGGGTGTGTGATGCATGATACCCCGCCGCAGGGCGATACCCGGCAAGGAGCGGGCTGTGCGCCGGCCTCTTGGCAGCAGCGGCCCGCCACTGCCTTCAATGATAGTTGTGCGGCACCAGGAAGCCGCGCGCGGCGGCCAGATCCGGCTCTATCCCCAGGCCGGGCGCGTCCGGCAGCGTGACCACGCCCTCGTCCGGGCGCAGCAGCGGGCCGGCGAACAGGTCGCGCAGCGGGTTCGGATTCGAATCCACTTCCACATAGCCGGGGTGGCCGACGCTCGCCTTGAGCTGCATCGCGGCTACCAGGCCCACCCCGCCGCCCAGCCAATGAGGGCAGAACATGCGCTGCGCGGCGATGGCGCGGCGTGCCACCGGCAGGCAGCCGCTGAAGCCGCCCCACTTGCCCGGGTCGGGCTGGATCACCGCGAGCGAGCCGCTGCTTATGACCGCGTCGAACTGCGCGTCGCCGCGCAGGTTTTCTCCGGCGGCCAGGGGCAGCGGGCTGGCCTGCGCCAGCCGGCGCCATTGTTCCAGGCTGGAGTCGGCGCGCAGCGGCTCTTCCAGCCAGATGGGGCCGTATTTGGCCAGCCTGCGGCTCATGTGGGCGGCGGCTGCCTCGTCCCAGGCCTGGTTGGCGTCGATCATCAGCGCCGTATCCGGCCCGAACTGCTCGCGCAGTGCGCGCAGATTGAGCACGTCGCGCTCTTCGCCGAAGCCGACCTTGAGCTTGAAGGCGCGGTAGCCTTCGGCGTGCTTGGCCGCTGCCAGCCGCTGCGGCTCGCTGGGACTCAGCCCCGAGGCGTAGGTACTGATGCGCGGCGTGCCGCCGAACATGCGCCATAGCGGCTGGCCCAGGCGCCGGGCGGCCAGATCCCACAGCGCCAGGTCGGCCCCGGCTATGGCCTGTGCCACGGTGCCGGGTTCGCCGGTTTGTATGGCCAGCACCTCGAGGCGTCGGCTCAGGGTTTCGAAGGCCTCGGCCGGGTGCGCCCACTGCCGTTCCTGCAAAATGGGCGCCACGCACGATTCCAGCATGCGCGCGCGATGTTCGGCCCCGACGCCGGGAAAATTGCACCAGATCTCGCCCCAGCCGTGAGCGCCGTCATGATCTTCGATGCGCACTAGCACCGCAGGGCGATCGTGCATGACGCCGAACGAGGTTCGCACCGGTTCTTCGATGGGGGCGCGGTACACAAAGGCCTGGATCTTGGCCGGATGGATAGGCGGGGTGTCTGGGAATTGATGCATGGTGTTTTGTCCTTGCCCCTCATTGCCGGGGGGCGCCGGTATCCGGGTGCGGCCGCTGCCGGCACCGCTATGTGCATAAGGGCTTGCGCCGGGTCAGAACGGCTGGCGCAGCACAATGTCGGCGCCTTTCTCGCCGATCATGATGGACGCGGCGTTGGTGTTGGCGGAGATGATTTCGGGCATGACCGAGGCATCGATCACGCGCAGCCGCTGCGCCCCGCGCACTTTCAGTGCCGGATCCACCACGGACGTATCGTCCGAGCCCATGCGGCAGGTACCTACCGGATGAAACACGGTGCCGCCCGCCTCGCGGGCGAAGTCCAGGACTTCCTGACGTGTGCGCCGCTGCGCCCCGGGCAGCACCTCGGTGTCGACCAAGCTCCTGAATGCCGGCTGATTGTAGATCTCGCGCAGCATTTCGACGCCGGCGGCCAGGGTGTTGCGATCCCGCTCTTCGCTCAGGTAGCGCGTCTCGATGCGCGGCGCCTGCAGCGGATCAGCCGATTGGATCTGCAGGCGGCCGCGCGAGGCCGGCCGGCACTGGCAGGCCGAAGCCGTGAAGCCGGGATAGTCATGCAGCGGCGTGCCGGGCTTGTCGACCGACAGCGGCATGACATTGAATTGCATGTCGGCGCGGCCGGCGGACGCGTACGGCGTGCAGGCGAAGCCGCCCACTTGACCGGCGCCCACCGTCAGAGGCCCGGAATGGCGGAACAGCCATTCGAGGCCCATGGAGGCGAGCTTGCAGGGGTTGCGCACGTCGTTGTTCAGCGACAGCTTCTTCTTCAGGCGCACGATAGTGCGCGCCTGGTAATGGTCTTTGAGGTTCTCGCCCACTTCGGGCGCGTCCACGATCACCGGAATGCCGTGGCTTTGCAGCAGTTGCGCCGGCCCGATGCCCGAGAGCTGCAGTATTTGCGGCGACTGGATCGTGCCGGCCGACAGGATGACCTCTCGCTCGGCGCGGGCCTGCGCCAGTTGGCCGTCATGGCCCCATTCGACACCGACTGCGGTGGTGCCCTCGAACAGCACGCGCCGCAGGTGCGCACGCGTCAGCACCGTAAGATTGGGGCGGCGGCGCACAGGCGCAAGAAAGCACACCGCGGCGCTGGAGCGCCAGCCCTTGTACATCGATAGCTGGTAGGCGCCCACCCCGTATTCGGTGGCGCCGTTGAAGTCGGGGTTGTAGGGCAGGCCGAACTGCTGGCCCGCCTTGACCCAGGCTGCGCAGTAGGGATGGTCGTTCTTCAGGTTGGAGACGCCCAGCTCGCCGTGGCCGCCATGGTATTCACTGTCGCCGCCCTCGTAGTGTTCCGAGCGCCGGAAGAAGGGCAGTACCGAGCCATAGTCCCAGCCCGTCGCCCCCTTCTGCGCCCAGTCGTCGTAGTCGCGGTGCTGGCCGCGGATGTAGATGAGGCCGTTGATCGAGCTGGATCCGCCGACCACGCGGCCGCGCGGCCAGATGATGTTGCGGCCCGCCGTGCCCTCGCAGGGCTCGGTGTCGAACAGGCGCGAGAAGCGCGTGTCGTAGATGGTCTTGAAATACCCCACCGGCAGGTGTAGCCAGAAGTTGCGGTCTTTGCCGCCCGCTTCGATCAGCAGCACCCGTACAGCCGGATCGGCCGACAGCCGGTTGGCCAGCACGCAGCCGGCCGAGCCGGCCCCGACGATGATGTAGTCATAGGCGGGCACGGCCCCGGCCGCGCCCGCTGCCGGGGATGTCCGCCCCTGGTTTTGTGTCATGCCTTGACCACCTTCAGATAGATGCTTGGATCGAAGTACTTCGAGGCCGGCACCGAATTCGAGATGTGCGCGAAGTCGACGAAGAAGTCGGTGACCTGCTGCAGCCATTTCGTGACCGTGCCGTCGGCGTAGCGCTTGGCCCATTCCTTGGACGTGAACATCTTCTGCGCATGGAACTGTTCTTTCAGATCGGGCAGCGGCACGTTCGGGTAGCGCTTGGACTGCAGCTCGGCCAGGGCCTTGTCGGGATTGCCGACGAAATAATCGTTGGCACCGACCCAGGCGCGGATGATGCGTTCGAGCACATCTTTGCGCTTGTCGTAGAAGTCGTTGCGCGCGGCCCAGCCGTCGACGATCGCCGCCTTGGGGTAATAGGCCGAGGCGTCGCCCAGCATCTTGGCGCCGGGCGACTTGTTCTTTACGGGAATGTTGAAAGGCACCCACAGCGCCACCGCCGGCACTGCCTTGGAAATGAAGGCCGTGACCGCGTCGGGCATGCGCTGGTTGACGATTTGTATGTCTTTCTTGGGGTCGATGCCGTGGGCCTTCAGAGCCGTGTCCAGGAACACATGGGCCGTGGTGCCCGCCGTGGTCGAGATCTTCTTGCCCTTCAGGTCGGCCCAGGTCTTCACGCCCATGTCGGGATGCACCCACAGCTGCGCCGTGGCGAACTCGATGTCGTTGATCAGGAATACCTTGCCCTGGCCGCGCGCCGGGAAGTTCGACATGACCGCGCCCGTGCTCAGCACGTCGATGCTGCCGCCGCTCATGGCCTGGAACAATTCCAGCCCGGTCTGGAACTGCACGAATTCCGGCTCCAGGTTCTGCTGCTTCCACAGCCCTTGCGATTCCGCCAGCCACATCTGGCCGTCCACCGCCAGCGTGTGCAGATAGCCCACCTTGATCTTGTCGGTCTTTGCCAGCGCGAGGCCGGGCAGCGCCATGGCGGCGGCGCCGGTGGCCGCCAGGCTGATGAATGTGCGTCGTTTCATGAGTTCGTCTCCATTGTGGTAGGTATCGTATTTAGCGGATGAATGCTGCTTGCTGCGTGCTGCTTGGGTAGGCCTCGGCATGATTGCCCCGCGGTCAGTTCGCGTTTCCTGCCGATGCCTGGGCTTCCTGCGCCGCGTATTCCCGCATGACCTGGTGGTGTATGCGGGCACGCAGCGCATTGAATTCCGCGGTGTCCTGCAAGGTGTGCTGGCGCGGATAAGGGAAAGGGATGTCAACCACCTCCTGGATGCGGGAGGGCCGGGCCGAAATGACCAGAACCTTGTTGGACAGATACACGGCTTCTTCCACGGAATGGGTAATCAGCAGCACCGTCTTGCCTTCGGCGTGCAGCACTTCCAGCAGCAGATCGTGCATGGCGCTGCGCGTCTGCGCGTCGAGCGCGCCGAAAGGTTCGTCCATCAGAACGAATTCCGGGTGCACGGCATAGGTGCGCGCTAGCGCCAGGCGCTGGCGCATGCCGCCCGACAGCATTTTCGGGTAGGCCTTGCGAAAACTCGACAGTCCCATCAGTTCCAGGTAGCGGTCGACGATCTCTTTCTTGGCCTGCGCGCTGCGCTTGCCGCCGGCCTTCAGGTTCAGGCCGAAGGCGATGTTCTGTTCTACAGTCAGCCAGGGGAACACGCCGTACTCCTGGAACATTACGCCGCGGTCGGGGCCCGGCCCCGTTATCGGCTTGCCGTCCAGCAGCACCGCGCCGCTGGTGGGCCGGATGAAGCCGGCCGCCATATTCAGCAGCGTCGTCTTGCCGCAGCCCGAAGGCCCCACCAGGGAAATGAAGTCGCCCTGGTTCACCGAGAAGGACATCTGCCTGACGACTTCCAGGGGGCCGGCCGGTGTCTGGTATTGCATAGATACATTATCGAAACGTATGCGTTCCTTGGATTCCTGCATTTCCGTTCCTCGAAGTGTCGACTCTTGCATCATGGGCTCGCGATTCCGGATCAGCTGTCCGCCTTGTCCTGCCAGCTGACCAGCCGTTCGGAAATCTTGCGCAGTGCCACGTCCATCAGCAGCGCCAGCGCGCCGATGCAGATGATGCCCAGGTATATTGTGCGCAGATCGAAGAACGCCGAGGCATTCTGGATCATCGCGCCCAGGCCGCGCTGTGCGGCCACCAGCTCGGCCGCCACCAGCGTGGCCCAGCCCACGCCCAGCGCCACCCGCAGCGCCGTCAGCATGTGCGGCACCGTCATCGGCACCATCACCTTCAGGAAGATTTCCAGGTCGGTGGCGCCCAAGGTGCGCGCCACCCGGATGTACACCGGGCTGATCTGCATCATGCCTTCGTACATGACGATCACCGCCGCGAAAAACGACGCATAGAACAAGATCACGATCTTGGCCAGCTCGCCGATGCCCAGATATACGATCACCAGCGGGATCAGGGCGATGGGGGGCAGGGCGCGAAAGAAATTGATCAGCGGGTCGATGAAGCGGCGCACCGGCTTGTACCAGCCGATCAGGAAGCCTATGGGCACTGCCGCCAGCATGCCCAGCAGCAGGCCCGCCAATACCCGCTGCAGCGACATCAGCATGTCCACCAGCAGCCCCGCCTGAGTCAGGCGGCTCCAGAAAGTTTGCAGCACTTCCAGAGGAGAGGGCAGCAACCCCGGATTCATCAGGCCTGAAACGCGCAGCAGCGCCCAGAAGGCGATCAGGCACGCGAAGGGGAATACCACCCAGAAAATGCGGCCGAGTACGCCGCGGCGCGGTTTGCTTGCCAATGCTTGTCTCCGTATATAGCGCCAGCTTCCGCTTCGATTGCCGTCCGTCCAGCTGCGCAGCTTTTTGTGCAAAGGGCGGATGCCCGCCTCGTACTGTGTCTACTTGCTTCGGGCGGGTGCCGCGGCCGCCCCGGCGGCGACCCGGCGCCCGTCCGCTGAAACCCGGAACGGGCGATGGACTAGCGGCCATCCCCGCTTTTCTGCCGCTTCTTCCTGGGGGCGGAAGCCCCTTGCATTAAATCGGTTTCGATCTGGATCATGTGCGTCGGGTACTGAATATGCGCGTAATAAATGATGCGGTCGTTTTCGTCTACAAAGGTGCGGCACACATCGGCTATGGGCTCGCCCACCCCGATGCGCAGATGCGCCGCGGTTTCCTCGTCGGCCACCGCCACGCGGGTCACCTGTTTGGCCCCGGCGATCCGCACATCATCGCGGCGCGCCAGCTGCGACACCACGGGAGCCGCACTGAAGGCCTGCGGGTCGGAATCGAAGATCACCTTGTCCAGATAAAGATCGATTACGCAATATGGCACCTCTTTGTGATAGTGCACGCGTTTCAGGTGCCGATAGGCCGGCCCCACTTCGCCAAAAGGAAAAGCCGGGCTCGGCGGCTTTTCGGCCTGCTCGATCAGCAGCAGCTGCACGTTCAGGTCGGCCACCTTCTCGACCAGTTCGTCCAGCGTGTTGGCCAGCTTGAACCAGCGTTCTTCCGACAGATCCTTGGCCACGAACGTGCCGCGTCCGCGCGTACGGCGGATGATGCCGAATTCCTCCAGATAGTCCAGCGCGCCGCGCAAGGTGATGCGCGAAACCTGGTATTCCTTTTCCAGTTCATCGAGCGTCGGAATCTGCTCGCCGTAGCGCCATTCCTGGCTCTCGATCTTCTGCCGCATCAGCTTGGCCATTTGCAGATACAGCGGCATGCGATTGCGGTGCAGGCTTTCCGGCACTTTCTTCATAAAGTTATGCTAATAAGCACAATATAAAAAAGCAAGCCTTTTTACCGTATTTTTGCGTATCGTTCTGCCTCGGAAGCCGATTCGAGCGTCGGAAATTCCGACGCTTAGCAATACAACATTGCGCTATGCCCCGGCATGGATCTTTTCTATCATGGGCATCGTGCCTTCGTAGGCTGAAACGGCAGTCGGGGCTTTGGCCCGCCTCTTTACCGGTGTTGGAACGCTAACCCATGTCTTTGTCCGATGGTCTGTATGTGCATTTGGCGTTCGTCGCTTTTGCGGGTCTTGCTGTATATACGCAGAACCTCACCGGCTTTGCATTGGCGCTGGTGCTGCTGAGCCTGGTCGGCTCGACCAACGTCGTCCCTCTTCCGGACGCCATCAATGCCGTATCGATAATCAATATAGTAAATGCGAGCTATTTTTTGTATCGGCGCAGGCCGTTCAAATTAGAGCGGACGTTCCGGCCGGCGATTGCGGCGAGCTTCGTCGGCTATTTTGTCGGAATGGGCATACTGACGCTGCTGGCGGCGCATGCCGTGGGTGTTCTCAAATCGTTGCTGGGCGTATGCATTATTGGATGCGCGCTGCTGCTGTGGCGAGCGGCCAAGCCGCTGCAGACTCCTTCCAGCGCAAGGGCCTTCGCCTTGGTGGGCGGGGTGTCCGGAATTCTGGGCGGCGTCTTCTCGTCTCCGGGCCCGCCGCTGGTTTATGCGGTCTACAGGCAGCCGTGGCCGATGAAGACGATACAAGAAACGCTGGTGTTCAGTTTCGGCATCGGCGCCGCATTCAGGCTTGCCGTGATGGGCCTGGCGGGGCAGGTGAGCATGCAGGCAGTCTTGCTGGGTTTGGAGTCTCTGCCGGTGGCGTTCTTGATCACGACGTTTGCGGCCAACCGGAAACTGCCATGCTCGCGCGAGGTGTTGAGGCATATTGTGTGCGTATTATTGGCGTGTGCCGGGTTGGGCATGCTGATTTAGGCTTTCTTCATTTCTTTCGTTGGCATCCATGCAAAGTCGTTCGCTGCGCGCATTCCTGGCACTGCATCAATTCGGCACCGTGGCGGCCGCGGCGCAAGTGGTTCATCTGTCGCCCTCCGCCGTGAGCGTCCAATTGAGAAGCCTGGAGCAGGAATTCAATATTGAATTGTTCGTCCGAACGGGGCGGTCGATTACCTTGACCGCCCGGGCTCACCAGCTTGTGCCTTTGGTTCAGCAAATGCTCGACCTGGAAGCCGAAATGGCGTCTTTGGGAAATTCCCGGAGTCTGCGTGGAAGGGTTTCTTTGGGCGTCATCACCAGCACGCTGACCGGCGGGCTTCCCGGGGCCCTGAAGCGGCTCAGTGCCGATCACTCGCAGCTGGAAATCCGCATCACGGCGAATAAATCGCCGGAGCTTGCAGCACAGGTCGAGACCGGGCTGATCGATGCGGCCATCATATCCACGCCGCCGCCGCTCGTTTCCAGCGCGCTTTGCCTGCATCCCCTGTATACGGAGCCATTGGCCCTGGTAATGAGCAGCGAGCGTACATTCACCAGCATTAAAGAGGTTCTCGAAGCCAATCCATATATCGCATTTGACCGCACGACATGGATCGGAAAGCAGATCGAAGGCTTTATCGCCGAAAGAGGATTTTCGGTGCGCCCCGTCATGGAGCTGGATTCGCATGATGCCGTTCTTTCCGTAGTGCGCCACGACATCGGGGTAACCATCCTGCCCGTGCTGTTGGGACATGCCCGTAAAGATGCCGGGCTGCGATTCGTGGAACTCCCCGGCATACACCGGCAGGTCTGCCTGGCGGTGCGCCGTGCAAATAGCGACAGCAAGGCAACGCGGGTTCTGCTCAGCTATTTCAGGGAGTTCGGAACATATGTTCCGCACCCCCAGAAGAAATAAATCAGGCAGGCCTTCTTTTTCCTTTGTTCGTATTCTTTGCGTCCCGGATGCGGGTTCCCACCATCGCCGGCAGCGTCGGTTTTGCCGATGCTGATCTGTCAAAAAATTCGCTTTTATGTGGTCGTGTGACTCTCTACCATAAACCTCTATGAAGCTTGGCTCGAAATGACGCAGCCATTCAAAATCAATCAGGAGGAAATATGAGACGATTGATCACAGCGGGACGACTATGGGTGTTGGCGGCTGCCGCGGTTTGTGCAGTGTCGACGGCGGCGGCGCAGGCTGCGTGGCCGGAACAAACCATTACTCTGGTGGCGCCATTCCCTCCGGGGGGAAACGCTGATTTATTGTCCCGGGCTCTAGGCAAAGATTTGTCGGACGCCTTGGGTCAGCCGGTCATAGTAGAAAACAAGCCGGGCGCCGGCGGAATGCTCGGCTCGCGGTACGTGGCGCGGGCCAAGGCGGACGGCTACACATTGCTGATGGGTGCGTTCTCAAATGTGTTGAACGAGTTTTTCTACACCAAGAAATTATTGGATCTCCGGAAAGATCTGGCTCCCGTCAGCCAAATTGTGAGCATTCCGAATTACGTGGCTGTTGCCAGCAACTCCAAATATAAAAATCTCAAAGATTTGTTGGCCGGGGCAAAGGCGCGTCCCCGGGAAATAACCTGCGGGACTAGTGGTGTCGGCACCAGCTCCGATCTCATTTGCGCGCTTTTGAACGAAATGGCTGGCGTGGCAATCACCAGAATTCCCTATAAGGGCGGTATCCCGGCAATTACGGCGCTTATGGGTGGGCAGATCACATTCATAGCCGCGAACGAGGCATTGCCCTACATCAAGGACAAACGCATTAAAGGCATAGCCGTAACCTCCGGCAAGCGCAGCCCGCTGGCGCCTGAGCTGCCTTCCATGGCGGAAACCGTCCCGGGCCTGGAAATGGAGTCGTGGTATGGGGTTTTTGCACCCGCGGGTACCCCCAAGGCAGTCGTAGACAAGCTGGCTGCGGCAATATCCGCGGCGATGAAAAGCCCGGCCATGAAGAAGCGCCTGGAATTGATCGGAGCAATACCGGTAGGCGGCTCCCCGGCGGAATTCAAGACGCTTATATCCAATGACCTGGACAAGTGGGGAAAGTTGGTCAAACCGCTCAACATCAGGCGCGACTGAAGCCGCCCGAAGCAAGCAAAGGATCCCCGTGTCTTCTGTTTTATACACTCATGGCTGTTTCGCATTCTTTGTAGCGATTGCGGTCTGTGTGCAGAACCTGACGGGGTTCGCCTTTGCGCTGATTCTGCTGGGGCTGGTCGGCCTGACCGACCTGGTGCCATTGCCCGATGCGGTGAGTGCCGTGACGGTGCTGATTATCGTGAATGCGGTGGTGTTTCTTTATCGCCGCAGGCCGGTAAGGCTGGAGCCGGCAATGAAGCCGACGATTGTTGCCAGCTTGCTTGGCGCAGTGCTGGGCATAGGAATCCTTGCGTTTCTCGCGGCGCATGCATTCAGTGTTTTGAAGGCGCTGCTTGGGCTGTGCATCGTAGGCTGCGCGATATTGCTCTGGCGTTCCGCGAAGCCCCTTGCGCTTGCTTCGGGCTGCGTATATTTCACTATCGTGGGGGCCTTGTCCGGTGTGCTCGGCGGCATATTTTCCGCCGCCGGGCCGCCTTTGGTTTATGCCGTGTATCGGCAGCCTTGGCCGGTGGACGTGATCCGCGAATCGTTGATATTTTGTTTCGGTGTAGGGGCCGCGTTCCGGCTGCTTGTAATGATTTTGTCGGGCCTGGTAAGCGCCCAGGCAATGTGGCTGGCCCTGGAGGCCATACCCGTGGTGTTCCTGGTTACGTTCCTGACGGCGAATTTGTCCGTGCCCATTTCGAAAAATACGCTCAAGCACATCGTCTGTGTGTTGCTGATATGCGCGGGTGTGGGCATGTTGCTGTAAGGGCCTGCGCGGCTTCATATTATTGGGCCTGGCAAGAGCAGACAGTCAGTCCCCGAGACGGGCCCACGCGGCGTGCGGCTGCCCGGGTCTCGCATGCATATTTGTGTGCGCCCAAGCCGGTGACCGGCGATATGCGATCAGATCCGCGATCGTCCCGAGCTTGAGCCCGTGCCGGCGGGCGAAAATCACCAGGTCGGGTAGGCGCGCCATTTCGCCGTTGTCTTTCATGATTTCGCAGATTACCGCCGCGGGACGAAAGCCCGCCAGGGCTGCGTAGTCGCAGCCCGCTTCCGTGTGTCCGGGCCGTTCCAGCACCCCGCCTGGTCGAGCCATGAGGGGAAAAACATGGCCGGGCTGCATGAGGTCTTGCGGGCGGCTCGATGGGTCGATCGCCACGTGTACGGTCTTGGCGCGATCCGCGGCCGAGATCCCCGTTGTCGTTCCATGGGCCGCGTCGATCGAGGTGGTGAAATTCGTGCTTCGGCTGCCGGTATGGCGCTGCGCGATCAGAGCCAGGTCGAGTTCTTGGCAGCGTGATTGAGTCAGCGTCAGACAAATCAAGCCGCGGCCGTGCCGGGCCATGAAGTTGATGTCTTCGGCTGAAACACATTCGGCCGCGATGACGAGATCTCCTTCATTTTCCCGGTTCTTGTCGTCGACAAGAATTACCATCTGTCCGGCACGCATAGCCTTCACGATTTCGGCAGGCTCGCTGATGATGAACGCCTCTGGTCGCGTATTGTCTTGAGCCTGGGCATTGGCGAGCGCCGACAACTTCATATTGGGTTTAGGGCCTGTTCACACCGGGCCTGATCCTGGATTAGGTGTATGGCCGGTTTAGGTGCTTTCGATCCCGCATCGCTTATGGGCGTGGATGATGCGATGTAATGTCATGCGTATGCGGGTTCCTGGAACCTGCTGGGCGCGGGGCTGCGGTTGATGACGGCGGGCTCGGCGGCCTGGAATGGGCCGCAGATTTTCCCCCGATAAAATATAAGTGGGCTTTTATGCGTGGCGACGTAGGACAGCACCTCGCCCACGATAATAATATGATCGCCACCGTCATAACGGTGCGCGATACGGCATTCGAAGACTGCGGCGCAGTCCGTAATCAAGGGCATCCCCGCTTGTCCGCGGGTGCAGTCGATGCCGGCAAACCTGTCTATGCCTTTGGTCGAGAATTGCTTGCAGATGTGCTCTTGATCTGCGGCCAGTACATGGATTGCGAATGCATCCACCTTCGAAAAGGCCTCTGCGTTGGAAGACCCGCGATCGAGGCTCCACAGAATCATCGGTGGATCCAGGGAAACCGAATTGAAGCTGGTGGCGGTGAGACCGAAATCCTGTCCGTTCGGTGAGCGTGCGGTTACGACAGTGATGCCGGTCGCGAATGCGCCTAAGGCCCCTCGAAATTGCTTTGGGTCATGGACTGCGCTCATTTCCTTGCCTCCGAATTTGATTGCCTATGTGCCGGGTGTGCCGGCAAGCAGCCTTTGAAAACTTTAAGCACCGCGTTGGAGTCAATATAAGCGGCGGGGCGCAACGAATAAAGTGAAATCGGAATAGCCAGAGTATGAACGTCGTTCATATCTCGAAGGCGTGAGCGTGCGCGGACGGACGATCCCCTATTGGCCGCGGCCCGTGCCGGTAATGAGAGCCTCGCCGCATATGTGGATTGCACCGCCGGCCGTCGATCTTGATGCCTGTTTTGTCCTGATAGATGGGAAATATATCGCATATATTGACATCGAAAATGGCTCACAATAGAATTCATCAAATGTTGAAACTATGTACTAAATAATAGGATTCTATAAAAAATAAAAGAGCCGGCGGACGGCCGCGAGAGTCACAGGCGGCGCGCAGAAGTCCAGCAGGTCGCAAATTCCTCTGTTCCGGTAATGGCTCTGCATGCATGCCGCAACAGGGCGCACAGAGCACACAGATTCGACAACATTCACTCTCGAGAGTGGGACAATTGAAGGAGACACATAGATGAACCGCAATCTCAAGGCGGCGCTTGCCGTCGTGGCCATGGCCGCCGGATGTTTTGCCGGCGCGGCGCATGCCGATTATCCGGATCGGCCGATTCACATGGTGGTGCCTTATCCGCCAGGCGGCACCAATGACAAGCTCATACGCATACTGGGCGATCATCTCAATAAGGAGCTCAAGCAGCCGATCGTTGTAGAAAACCGTGCTGGCGCCGCAACGGCGATCGGTGCTCAATACGTGGAACGCTCGGCCCCGGACGGCTACACCGTGCTGGCCGGTTCGGCGTCCACGTTTTTCGTCAACCCGCTGGTTCGGAAAGACGTCACCTATAGCCTGGCGCGCGATTTCAAGACGGTCGCGATTATTGCCGAAGCGCCCATGGCCTTTCTCGCCAATCCGAATAGCCCGTACAAGTCCATGAAGGACATCATCCGGGCGGCGCAAAAGAGCCCCGGAAAGGTCATGTACGCAACGGGAGGAACCGGAACATCGATGCACTTGGTGTCCGAGGGTTTTGCCGCCAATGCGGGGATCCATCTTCAACACGTGCCGTATCAAGGGGACGCCCCCGCCATGCTGGCCTTGATCAGGGGCGACGTTCCGCTGATGACCGAAGTGGTTTCGGGGGCTGCTGCCATGGTCAAGGCGGGCCAGGCCCGGCCGCTGGCCGTAGGGACTGCCCAAAGGCTGCCTTTATGGCCCGATGTGCCGACGGTTGGCGAGGCGACCGGCATGCAGAATTTCATCGCCTGGACGTGGTGGTCTTTGCAGGTTCCAAAGGCCACACCGGACGCTGCGGTCGACAAGCTCAGAAAAGCCGTTTATCGAGTGCTGGACGAGCCGTCCTTTCAGGCTGCCTTCAAACAAGATGGCCTGATATTCACCGTGCCTAGAAGCGCCAAGGAAATTCAGGACTTTCTGGCCCAGGAAGGTGAGCGGTGGAGTGCGCTTTACAAGACGGTCTTGGCCAATGGCGGAATCAAGCCTTGAGTTTCTGGTTGAGATGAAAGCAGCCCGGGGCGCTCGGAATACGGGCTCGAACGGGCAGGCCGGGCGCATTCGAGGTAGGGCCGGCCCCCGGCGCTGCGTCGGCCGGGCGCCTGGCCGCGCCTGGATTTGCGTAGCGGCCGCGCGTCGGCGCTGTGTCTGCGGGGCTCGGCCGCAATCGCCTGCCGGGCCTGCGGGTATGTAGGTGCGTTGTATTAGATAAGATAGGCATCCTGCAATATGGGTTATATCTACCGCATTCCGTTGCCATCATGAGTCGATTCAACATTCAGTCGCTGGATCTCAACCTGCTTTCCGTCTTCGTGGTGGTGTGGGAAGCCAGAAGTGTCAGCCGCGCGGCAGAACAGCTTTCTCTTACCCAATCCGCAGTCAGCCATGCTTTGCGCAGGCTCAGGGAATGTGTGGGCGACTCGCTGTTTGTACCGGGCCGTACGGGCCTGGTGCCCACGCCCATGGCGGCGGAAATCATCGGCCCCATTCAGGATGCGCTGCAGAAAATCTCTACCGCCCTGAGAGTGCGTTCGTCATTTGACCCGGCGACAGCCGAAATCGTATTCAGACTGGGCACCAATGACTTGGTGGAAAGCTGGCTGTTCTCGAAAATCGTGCGCCTGGCCTGCTCCGAAGCGCCCGGGGCCGTCATTCACAGCGTGCCGTCGCCGTATGCGGACACCACAGAGGCCATGCTGGAAAGCGGAGACATCGACCTCGTGGTTTCCAGGCGGCCTTTTCATGGCGCCCGCATCCGTTCCGAGCCTCTTGTCGAGGTGGGCTTCGTGACGATGGTGCGTAACGCCGATGCCCCCGGGTCGACCGAGATGCCTTTCGAGCTTTTCCTGCAGCGGCCTCACGTCGTTTTCAGGCGGGACTCGCACACCAATAGAGTCGATGCTGCGCTGTCGGAGCTGGGGCTGCGGCGCCGCGTCGGGGCTTCGGTGCAGACCTACTATGCAATGCTCGCAACCGCGGCGGAGACCGGCTACCTGTGCACGGTGCCCGAGCCCATGCGCAATGGCTTTGCCCAGGCCTTCGACCTCAGCGTCCATGCTTTGCCCTTCAAGATGCTGCCGACCCCGCTATATCTCGTCTGGCATGGGCGTTACGATGCCGACCCGGCAGTGTCATGGCTGATCGACTGCGTGAAGCGCGCGGCGCGCAGCATGGGCGCGGCGTAGGCCACCGGATTCCAGACCGGGCAAGAACACTTCTATGGCGTTTGGGCGGCCGCCGGGATTTGGGCAGTGGCTGATGATGGCATAGAGGTAGAACCGAAGAGGCATCGTCTAGGCCTCGCCAAAGACCTGCAGAGTGGTTTCGGTGGCATGTACATGAATGTCGCGGTTCGCACGCAGGCGTTGCAGCGACTCCGCGGTGGCCTGCAGCAGCGCCAGTGCCGAAGGTGTCAGGCTGCGGTTCTTCTTCTTGAACACATGGAGCTGCCGGTACAGGTCGGGCTGTGTCAGCCGCTTGAACTGCATTCCTGCCGCGACGAGTGGCGCGGCCGCCATCGACGGTAGCGCTGCGCAGCCGATCTTCTGTTCCAGTAGCGGCAGAAGCGAGGGCATGGCGTTGATTTCGTAGGCAGGGCGCTTCAAACTGCCCGGAATGTCTGCTTGCCGATCAATCAAAGAACGGATTCCGTTGTTTGGGTGTAGTCCGATCACCGTGTGCTCTTGCAGCTCGGCCCATGTAATCGGTTCGCGCTTTTTATCGAGGGGGTGGTGGCGAGGGAACACCACGCCGTACCTGTCAGTGAGCAGTTTGATTGATTCGAGTTGAGGCACTTTCTCGGTGAGTGTCACGACTCCGAAATCGGCTTCGGAGGCCAGAACCTTGCGCGTTGCCACTTCAGTGGTGTCTTCGGACAACCTGACGGCGATACCCGGGTGTTTTTTCGCTAGCACGGCCACGGCCGGCGCCAGAACATATTGGATAAAAGATGCGGCGCCGGCGACCGTGACATAACCCCATTGTCCCGTCGCCAGCCCGGCCAAGTCGTCCAGCGAATCTTCTAGTTCTTCCAGCAGGCGCTGCGCTCTGGGCAGGAAGCGTTCGCCTTGCGGCGTCAAAGCCAGCGTACGCGTGGATCGGTCAAATAGTGGCAAGCCGATTTCGGCTTCCAGCAGCTTGATTGCGGACGTCAGAGTGGATTGCGTGACGTGCAGCGACTCGGCCGCCCGCGTGAAATTACGCTCTCGCGCCACCGTGGCGAAAGCCCGGATCTGCTTGAAAGTGATGTTTTTCATTCCGAGAGCCATAGAAAGTACTGCAGCTGCCAGCTTGATACTATTGAATAATTCGATATATACATCGATATTATTCATTTTACTATATATTTTTGCAGATATAGACTCCATTTATCGTCAATCATCGATGCAGGAAAAAGAGACTTATGGATGCTCCATTCCCGGTGCCCGCTCGCATCGAAGGCCCGTCTGTCTGGTACGGCTCACAGATGGCGTCCAGCGAAAATTGGATATATCGGCTGACCCGGTTCGACGTCGCTGAGATCGACGCGGCCCTGAAGTCATTCAAGCAACATGATTTCCAGATCGCGGATATCAACGCGACCACGTTTCCACTGGAGTCGCTGGCAAACCAGCTTCACAGCATCCTGCATGACCTGCTGCACGGCCATGGATTTTTCCTGATTCGCGGGCTGCCCATCGATCGCTACAGCGAGCAAGAGGCTGCGATCATTTACTTGGGAATCGGTGCGCATTTGGGAAGCTTTCGCTCGCAGAACGCCAAAGGCCATCTGCTGGGCCATGTCCGCGATCTGGGGGCTGACATACGCAATGGTGGAACGCGCTATTACCAAACCAACAAGCAGCTGGAATACCATACCGACTCTTGCGACATTGTGGGTCTGCTGTGTCTGAAGGCCGCGCGCAGCGGCGGGGAAAGCCGCATACTGAGTTCGGTGGCCCTATATAACGAAATGCGTGCGCGATACCCTGAGCTCGCCGAGGCACTGTTCCATGCCTACCCGACGGATCGCCGTGGCGAAGTGCCCGTTGGCATGGATCCCTGGTTCGATATGCCAGTCTTTAATTGGTATGCGGGCGAACTGACTACAATCTACGTCGGGCAATATATTCGCAGCGCCCAGCAGAACTTTCCTCGGGCGCGCCGTCTCACCGATACCGAGCTTGCGGCCATCGACATGCTGGATCAGCTCAGCAACGAAGCCGGGCTCAGCCTGAAGATGGACTTTTTGCCTGGCGACATGCAATTTTTGCACAATCATCAGATCATGCACTCGCGTACCGACTTCGAAGATTGGCCCGAGCCGGAACGTAAGCGCCACCTGTTACGGCTCTGGCTTGCACCGCTGGCGGGCCGGCCCTTGCCGGATGTGTTCGCCGCCAGATATGGGTCGACGCAAGCCGGCGATCGTGGAGGCATTATTGTCCCGGGCACTCGTCTGACGTTTTCGCTGGAGCCGAACTGATCATGTCTAATATGAAGACCAGCCGCCTGCGCGCCATACTTTCGGGCCAAGACATGGTCGTCGCCCCGGGTTGCTATGACGCCATTACTGCTAGGGCGATACAGCAGGCGGGGTTTCCGGTTGCCTACATGACCGGTGCCGGTACCTCTATGGCATTGGGATATCCCGATTTGGGTTTGATCACCATGACGGAAATGGTCGATGCCGCCAGGCGTATCAACGGCTCGATCGACATACCGCTGATTGCCGACGGAGACACGGGTTACGGGAATGAGCTGAATGTCGTTCGTACTGTGCAAGAACATGAGCGGGCCGGAACGGCAGGGATTCATATCGAAGATCAGGTCAGCCCCAAGCGCTGCGGGCATCTGGACGACAAAGAGGTCATAACTCGTCAGGAGTTCGCGGCGAAGATCCGTGCCGCCGCGTATGCGCGCTCCGACCCCAACTTTCTGATTATTGCCAGAACCGATGCCCGCGCGGTCGTTGGCATGGAAGAAGCCGTGGATCGTTGCAAGATGGCTCTCGACTGTGGGGCCGATTTGGTATTTCTGGAAGGCCCCCAGACCATTGATGAGGTTGCCCAGGTGCCAGTGGCCGTTGGCGGCCCGTGCATGCTTAATGTGGTGTTTGGCGGCAAGACGCCGTTGCTGGATCTGCGTGAAGCCGCTCAAATGGGCTATGTACTTGCAATATTGCCTGGGTTGTTGAGCAAGTCGGTGATTGGCGTCTGTGACACTGTTCTGGAAGAGCTGAAGATGACGCATATGCATCCCACGCCTCCGGGCGCGCCGCGGGTATCCCAGACCTTCAATCGCTTCGGGGCCCAGGAATGGGATGCTTTGCGTACCCGCTTTCAAGATACTCCCATGTCCGCTTCGAAGGCTTGACTGAGGGCGCTCGGCTCTCCTGGTACGTAAGGTTGTCTTCAAACGACGGTGGTGAGCGCCCGTAGTTCTTCCATGGAGTTCGCGATGCGCAGCATGGGCTCATTGCGCAATAGGTGAAGCTGCTCGCACATTAAACCGATCAGCGCCTGTGCCGCAGGTGTGAGGCTGCGATGCCGGGGTAGTATCAAATCCAAATTGCGGCTCAATGCAATCCGTACAGGCCGGAATACCAGCGAAGGGCGTTGCACGACGCGCGCACCCAGTGCGGGCAGTAGGGCTACACACACGTTCTGCTCCAGAAAGGGCTCCATGAGGTTTATTGTCGAAACCTCTCGCAATGGCGAACGGAACTCGATAGGAATGCGATTATTGGCCGCCAGCGCAATCTGCAGGCCGTTGGCGTGGTTCAGCCCGATGACGGGATACCGGGCGGCGTCGCGGAGTTCGATCGGCCCATCCTGAGCCGCCAGAGGATGGTCGCGATGGCAAACGATGCCGAACTTGTCCGTAACCAATGGGATACTGACCAGGTCTGGCCCGGTTTCCTTGAGAGCGGTAATTCCGAAATCTGCTTTGCCGTCCAGTACTTCCTGCGTCACTCGCAGTGTGGATTCCTGGATCATCCGCACCTTGATTTCGGGGCTCGAACTGGCCAGCTTCGCCACAGCGGGAGCGAGCACGTGAGCCATGAAAGATGTGGCTCCGATTGCAATAACCGAGCCTTTGCGCCGATTTTTGAATGCCTTGAGGTCTTCCAGTGCCCGCGCTAGGTCGTCGAGCAGGCGCTCGGCTATCGGCAGGAAGTTCTCTGCGTGCACGGTGAGCGTTACAGATCGCGTAGATCGATCGAACAGTCGCATGCCGATGGTCGATTCGAGCGTTTTGATCGTGGCGGTGATGGTGGGCGGGGTGACATGCAGCCGCTCTGCCGCCCGGCCAAAATTTTGCTCTTGTGCGAGCACTACGAACGCCTGTAGCTGCTTGAAAGTCACGCCGTACATTATTAGATTTGATCTTTATATTATTCAAAATATAGTAATAGACACTATTAATTACGGCAAGTAATCTTTGGGATACACAGAATTCAATCCGCAGGCACTGCGGACATAGTCCCAGAAGGAGGAAACATAATGAAGCGTAACGTGGTGGCGATATGCCTACTCTTGCTGCATGCGCTCGCATTTGCCGCGCCTGATGCTTATCCGAGTAGGCCTGTGCACTTACTGGTTGGCTATCCCGCCGGTGGTGCCGTCGACACGGTAGCGCGGCTCCTGGCCGAAAAACTGGGGCCGTTGTTGGGCCAGCCGATCGTCGTCGAGAATAAGCCCGGAGCAACGGGCAACATCGCTGGAGCCATCGTGGCCCACGCGCCTGCAGATGGGTACACCCTGTACATGGGAACCTCTATCAACGCCGTCAGCGTCAGCCTGTTCAAGAAACTGAGCTACGATCCAGTGCGTGATCTTGCGCCGGTCGCCAATGTCGTCGAGGCGCATACGGTGCTGGCGTCGAGCATGGCGTTGCCCGTCAAGTCCACGAAAGAGTTGATTGCATACGCCAAAGCTCATCCTGGAAGAGTGACATATGCATCGACCGGCATTGGCAGCACCGGGCAACTTTCGGGTGTCCTGTTTTCTCGCTTAGCGGATGTCCAGATGCTGCATGTGCCATACAAGGGCGGCCCGCCGGCATTGACCGATTTGCTGGCGGGTCGAGTCGATATTATTTTTTCCAACCCCGTAGTCGTCATGCCGCACATACTGAGCGGCCGCATACGGGCGCTTGCGGTAGTCGCCTCGGCGCGTTTGCCCGAGTTGCCCGATGTTCCCACTATGGACGAGCTGGGCTATACGCGTTTCGACGTCAAACCCTGGTACGGCCTGATGGCGCCTGCGCGCACGCCAGAGCCGATTGTCCAAAAGATCAATGCCGCCGTCATGAAGATCATGAAAATGCCGGACGTACGTGATTTCCTTAGCAAGCAAGGCCTGGCTGTGCTGCCTCCAAATACGCCCGCCGAGTTCTCGAAGCGGTTTAAAAATGACGTTGCCATATATGCGGAATTGATT
Organism: Candidimonas nitroreducens; assembly: GCF_002209565.1. Classification (GTDB taxonomy): domain Bacteria; phylum Pseudomonadota; class Gammaproteobacteria; order Burkholderiales; family Burkholderiaceae_B; genus Candidimonas; species Candidimonas nitroreducens. The sequence continues at coordinate 33,738 of NZ_NJIH01000004.1, read as the reverse complement.
AGAAGCGCCGGTATTACACCGCAATAACGAGGCTGTAAAAAATGACAGTGGGTAACGCAATGGCCACACCGCGGACTGGCCCACGCACCATGTTTGCCAAAATCTGGGATCGACACGTCATCGCCCGGCGCGGCGAGAACTCGCTGCTCTATGTCGATCGGCATCTGGTGCACGAGGGTTCTTTCCATGCCTTCAGGAATCTGGCCAGCCGTGGGCTCAAGGTGCGTCGTCCGGCGCAGACGTTTGGCACAGCGGATCACTATGCGCCGACCGTCGGCCGCAAATTGGAGGACGCTCCGGGTGCGGAAATCCGACACATGCTTACGACGTTTCACAACAACGTCACGGCGAATGAGCTCACCGCGTTCGAACTGGACGATCCGCGCCAGGGCATCGTACACGTGGTCGGGCCCGAGCTGGGTTTGACGCTGCCTGGCTTTGTGTTGGTGTGTGGCGACAGCCACACGTCCACGCATGGTGCTCTTGGATGCCTGGCGTTCGGTATAGGCCAGTCCGAGAACGAGCATGTGCTGGCTACACAAACGATTTGGCAAACGACCCCCAAGGTCATGCGGATCTCGATTGAAGACCGCCTTCCCCGTGGCGTCACGGCGAAGGATGTAATTCTGGGTATCATCGCGCGGATCGGCACAGGGGGCGCCACCGGCTATGTCATCGAGTATGCCGGCGCGGCCGTTCGCGGCATGACGGTCGAAGAAAGGTTGACTGTGTGCAATATGTCCATCGAGGCTGGCGCACGAGCCGGTATGGTGGCGCCGGATGACACTACGTACTCTTACCTATGCGACAAGCCTTATGCACCCGCCGGTGCCGCATGGGATCGTGCCGTGGGTAACTGGCGGTTGTTGGCATCGGATCCGGGAGCGAGCTACGATCGGGAACTTACCTTGGATGCTGAAATGTTGGCGCCGATGGTGACCTGGGGAACGAGTCCCCAAGACGCTCTTCCTATTGATGGCCATATTCCCGACCCGGATGATGCACGGGATCCGACGGATAAAATGCGGCTTCGGCATGTATTGCGTGTGATGGGGCTTGCGCCCGGAATCCCGCTGGAAGGCCTGCCCGTCGATCGCGTTTTCATCGGCTCGTGTACGAATGGCCGCATCGAGGATCTGCGTGCTGCGGCCGCGATTGTGCGCGGGCGCCGGGCTCATGTCGCCAGCTTGGTGGTTCCTGGCTCGGAAACTGTGCGGCACCAAGCTGAGTCCGAGGGACTCCATCGCGTATTCCAAGAGGCTGGGTTCGAATGGCGTCATGCAGGATGTTCCATGTGCGTAGGTACGAATGGCGACCTCGGAACGCCAGGTGATCGTATCGCATCCACATCGAACCGCAACTTCGAAGGGCGTCAAGGTAGAGGCGTTCGCACGCATTTGATGAGCCCGGCCATGGCTGCCGCTGCCGCGGTCACGGGGCGCTTGACGGATGTGCGCAAGCTGGGGGCCTGGTAATGGCGCAGCCTTTCACAATGCTCGATGCTATTGCCGCGCCCCTCGATGCAGAGAATGTGGATACAGACCAGATTTTGCCGGCCCGCTTCCTGAAAAAGCCACGAGAACTGGGCTATGGAAGTTATCTGTTTCACGATCAGCGGTTCGATGACTGCGGCAAGGAGATCTCCGGGTTTGTACTCAATCGCCCTGCGTTCCGTGATGCGCCCATTATCGTGGCGAATCACAACTTTGGTTGCGGCTCTTCGCGAGAAGGGGCGGCCTATGCGCTCTACGACTACGGGGTGCGATGTGTTGTCGCACCAAGCTTTTCAGATATCTTCTACCGTAATTGCCTGCGCAACGGTATCGTACCCGTACGTTTGGCGTCTGACGTATGCGCGCGGATGCGCACAGAACTGGTGTCACAGCCAGGCCAGCATCTCGTTGTGGATCTGGGGCGGCAACAAGTGTGCGATTGGCATGGGTCGGCCTATACATTCGCCATTGATCCCTTTCATCGGGAACTGCTGCTGCACGGTGTGGACGAAATCGAGCTGACGCTGTCCATGTTGCCGGCCGTCGCGGCATTCGAGCGTGACTATTACCGCATTGCTCCTTGGTCACTGCCTCACGACAACTCCGATCAATCTTGAACGATTTGTCGGGCGCCGCTGCTGTGTACGCGACGCTGTTGGCCTGGAGTCTCCGGCATGTTCATGCTGGCACGAGTACGTCACGAGGGCGTCATTGGGTAGCGGTAGGCGCAGCGGCATGCGAGCCAGTGTCGGGGAAGTTGCTGCGGAGCATGTAACTGCAGTGCGTGATCGATTGGCTCGATATGGCCCGAATCAATAGGCCGACAAGCCCAATGACACTTTTTTCAGCGTGGAACGTCCCGAGTTCTCGCAATCGCCGCGCCCGGTCTTTAGCTATTTGCTTTCGTGCCTCACTCTAAGAATCAAGCTGCTCATGTGCTGCTGGCCCGCATATTTTGTAAGTTTCTAGCTCTTTTTGGCGATACATGTATACAATAATAATAAAACAAGGCTTTCAAAAAGAAAAAATCTAAAAATTCATATTTAAATGTATACATTAACCTAGAACGTGCATGAGCGCGATGTCACCTCGCGCTCATGGTCAGCCCGATGGGGCAATTAGGGGCATACAGATGGGCATGACTGTCATTGAGAAGATACTGGCCAGCAAGAGCGGCCAGCCTACCGTCCGGCCAGGGGACTTGGTAACGGTCGACGTAGATACTGTGATTCTGTTCGACAACAATTTCATGCCCAGTGTCTGGCGCGACATTCTGAAATTGCATGATCCCGAAAGGATGGTGGTTGTGTTCGATCATCGCGTCCCGGCCGCCACTCAGGCAAGCGCCGCTGCCCAGATCACGGGACGCCGCTTCGTCGAAAGATTCGGCATAAAGCGCTTTCATGATGTGGGGGCATCTCAGGGTATCAGCCATCAGCTCGTTTCCGACTATGGCTACGGCTTACCGGGCTCGGTTCTGCTGTGTTCAGACTCTCACACATGCGGCGCCGGTGTTTTCAATTGTGCGGCCAGAGGGGTTGGCAGCCCGGATGTTTTCTATGCCGCCACCAAGGGGGAGGCATGGTTTCGCATAGGTGAAACCATACGCTACGAGCTGGTGGGGGAGCTGCATCCGGCAGTGACGGCCAAGGATGCATTCCTGCACATAGCCGGTACATACGGCGATCATGCCACGCAGAATGTCGAGTATGGCGGCTCCGGCATGGCTCGGCTTGATATCAACGCCCGCAAGACACTGACTACCATGTCCGCAGAGTTATCCGCCGAGTTTGCGACATTCGAGCCCGACCCGATCATGCTGGAGTGGGTGCGCAGCCGCAATCCCGCGCCCTTTAGTGCGGTCTATCCCGATGCAGACGCGGAATACGCGGCGGTACGTACGATTGATTTGTCAAAGCTGGAACCTCTCGTTGCGCTGCCAGACAAAGTCGTGAACAACTCGGAGCCGGTGGGAGCGGTGACAGGCACTCGTATTCATCAGGCCTTTATTGGGTCGTGCGCCAATGGGACTCTCAGTGATCTGGCGCTGGCTGCACGGGTGCTGTCCGGGCGCAAGGTGGCTTCCGGCGTGCGCTTACTGATTACGCCGGGTTCACAGGCCATATATAAAGAAGCTGTACGTGAGGGTTACGTCGAAACGCTGCTTGATGCCGGTGCCGTTGTAACCCCGGCAACCTGCGGCGCTTGTGGCGGGGGTCACATGGGCGTACTGGGGCCGGGAGAAACTTGCATTACTGCATCGACACGCAACTTCAAGGGGCGCATGGGTGATCCCAGCGCGCGTATATTCATGGCGTCACCGGCTACTGTCGCTGCTTCGGCCGTTCGCGGTGTGATTGCTGATCCGAGGGAGGTTTTGCAATCATGAAATTCAAAGCTAGAGCCTGGAAGTTCGGGGACGACATCAATACCGACCTGATTCTGCCGAATGTGGCGTTTTACCTGACTCCGGAAGAGCAGGCCAAATATGTCTTCAGGGCGAACCGCCCCGAATGGGCAAGCCAGGTGCAGGCGGGCGACATTATCATTGGTGGCAGGAATTTCGGAATGGGTTCCAGCCGCCCAGCTGCGCGATCGTTGCGTAATCTTGGGTTGGCTTGTTTGGTCGCGGACTCGATCAACGGGTTGTTTTTCCGTAATTGCGTAAACTTCGCATTTCCCGCAATAGAATGCCCGGGGGTATCAGATGCCTTCAAGGAGGGTGAGATTGCGCAGGTGGACATGCGGCGGAATCTGGTAGAGAACTTGACTACAGGGGTGCAGCTGACCGCCAGGATATTCCCGCCGAAGTTATTGGCACTGCTCGAAGCCGGAGGCCTGTATCCTTTACTTGAACGCGAGGGCCTCATCGCGCCTAAACCCGCCGAACAGCCCGACCAGCAGGCTGGCCCCGTAGCTTCGGCAATATAAGCCCTGGTGTCACGTGCGCGGCCCTGGTGCATACGGGCCGAGCTGGATCGACCTGAACCCGGCCAGCTTCCGGCAGTTTGGCCCTACGCTCTGCCGGGCTCCGCATAAGCTGCCGGATCTATTTCTTTAAATCCGCCGCCTTTACGACTGCGGCCCATTTTTTGATTTCCGCCAAGTCGAAACGCGCCAGCTCTTGCGGCGTACTGCCAACCAGTTCCATGCCATCGGATGCAAGGTGCTTTTTGACATCGTCTTCACGTACGATACCGGCGACTGTCTGCGAGATCTTTTTCACCACATTGGGGGGCGTATGGGCCGGCGCAAACAATGCATACCAGGCGGTCGACACGAAGTCTTTCACGCCCGCTTCTTCCATTGTTGGTAGATTTGGGAACGTGGGAGAGCGCTTCTCGCTCGTTACCGCAAATGCGTGCAGCTTTCCTTCGTTTACTTGCGACAGTGCTGTCATGGTGCTGGCGAAGGTCATCGTGACGTCGCCGTTGATTACGTCGATCAGGGCCGGAGACACGCCTTTGTATGGAACATGAAGCAGATTTATACCTGCCAGCATTTTGAACAGCTCGCCAGATAGATGGCCCGCGGATCCCACGCCAGCCGACGCGAAAGATAATTTGCCCGGATGTTTCTTTGCCATCGCTATTATGTCGGCGACGCTTTTTGCGGCAAACTTTGGCCCGGTGACCAAGACGAGATGCTGCTTGGCAACCAGAGAAACCGCGGCAAAGTCTCGTGGTGGGTAATAGGGTAAGTTTTTCTCCAGGCTGACATTTGTGGCCATTGACGCGACTGTCCCCATCATGAATGTGTAGCCGTCGGGTGCCGCGCGTTGTACATACTCTGCGGCGATTGTTCCGCCGGCTCCTGGCTTATTCACGATGACCACGGCTTGTTTCAACTCTTGCGACAAGCGCTTGCCTATCACTCGTGTCAGTGTGTCGACACTACCGCCCGGCGTGCTGGGAACGATGATTTGCAACGGGTGGGTGGGGTAGTCGCTGGCGTGGGTCGAACCCCAGGCCTGGGTGCCAGCGCAAAACGCAGTGGCGAGCACAGCGTTCCCTATCACGTTTCTTTTGAACCCCTTCATGGTTTCACCTTTGTCTCGATGGAGCTTTTGTTGGCTGTGTGATGCGATCGATGGGATGCTCCTTGGCTTGATTCATGCCATCATGGATACATTATTCTTTAAAAGCTGCTTTAAATCCAGATTTTTTGCAAAATTTTAGCCTTCATGTATACAATCTATCTCGGAAGACAAGAAATAGGAGCGTTTGATGACTAGAACCAGCACCAGGCTGCGTGCGCTATTCGAAACCGGGAAAACGGTCGTGAAGCCAGGCACTTACGACGCATTGTCCGCAGTGGTCGCTGAGCGCGCAGGCTTCAAATGTTGTGGGCTGTCGGGATACGCGGTTTCCGCGGCTTTGTTGGGGCGACCCGATGTCGGTTTGGTGACAATGACTGAAATGGTCGATGTCGCTCGGCGTATAACGCATGCCGTGTCCATCCCCTTGATCGCTGATGTCGATACTGGTTATGGGAATGCCATCAACGCCATACGTACCGCCGAAGAGTTCATCACTGCGGGTGTCGCCGGATTCCATATCGAGGATCAGGTCGCTCCCAAACGTTGTGGCCACTTTGCCGGCAAGCAGATCATCCCGGTGGAGGAGATGGTGGGCAAGCTGCGTGCCGTCGATCACGTGCGCAAGGAACTGGATCCCGACTTTCTTCTGATTGCTCGTTGTGATGCGCGTGGTGTCGCGGGCGGCTCTGTTGACGCACTGATCGAGCGATCCAATCGTTATCTGGATGCGGGCGCAGATCATATTTTCCCGGAAGGGCTCACCAGTGAAGAAGAGCTGGTGCGCTGTGTTCGGGAAATCAATGGGCCGATCCACTACAACCGCGCCGGCATATCTCCGCGAATACCTCTGGCGCGCCTGAACGAAATTGGAGTGGCATTGGTATCTAACGCCACGGGTGCCTTGCGCGCCAGCGCCGCAGCCCTGGTCGACTATCTCGACGACTTTATGCGTGATGATGTAGAGGCTGTAGTGCGTTATGAAAAAAGCCGGACGGATCGCCAGCACCCTACCGCTGCGATGCATGCCTTCCTGGGACTGGAACGTATTCATGAACTCGAGAAGGAATTCCTTCCCGCCGACGCCGCGGCAAAGTACGAAGGCTCTCTTGGCTATCGTTAAGGTATCATCCGAGCATCGTCTACGGTTGAACGGCATATGCGCGATTCATGAGTAAAACATTCTCCACTCGGGCGCTCAGTATTGCGGACACCTTGCGCAGCCGCATTTATGAGGGGGGGCTGCCTCCCGACACCCATCTCATGGAAGTGCCTCTGGCTGCCGAACTGGGTGTGTCACGGACTCCGCTGCGCGACGCTCTGGCTCGGCTGGCGGACGAGGGGTTGCTGGCGTACCTGCCGAACCGTGGCTATGTGGTTAGACGTTTTCAATTCAAGGACGTGTACGACGCCTATACTCTGCGCGCCAATCTAGAGGGCTTCGCTTGCCGCCTCGCATGCCAGAACGGTTTCGATGCAAGTGCCATGACGCGCCTGGATTCAGTCCTGGCCAAGCAGCAAGAAGTGCTATACACCGGGGTATGGTCGGTAGAGCGTGCGCTGGCGTGGCATGACCTGAATCTCAAATTTCACTCCTTGTTCTTGGAGATTGCCGGAAATCACTGGCTAAGCGAAGCCGCGTTGCGGGTGCGGCGTTTGCCCTTGATATTCGATCGCGAGGGGCGGCCGCACAACCATGGGGAACTCCAACTGTTATACCAGCGAGAGCACTCCCGTGAGGCTTACTCCGAGCATTTGCGCCTGGCGGCCGCTGTCAAACACGGTGAGGCCAGCCGGGCGGAAGGCCTCATGGCGGAGCACATCCTGCATAACCGTGACGTCCTGAACCAGCGGTTCAAGCAGGAAAACGAAGGCGGGTGAGACTCTTCTCTTAGTAGAAAGCCTGCTTTTATCTATGGGGCCGTTGGGCACTGCCGGGTAACAAGTGCCAAACTCGATTGGCCCCTGAAATGTTGTCGGAAAACCCCATACAGCTTTGAATCAGGTCGTTCAGGGCCGCAAATGTGCCAGCACGGCGTCGACGAAGGGCGTGGGGTCTTCGATGTGCGGAATATGGTATGTGGGCAGCTCCACATGCCGGGCGCCTGGGATGGCTCGCGTGATTGCCTGGGCCGAGCCGGCAGGCATCGCCGTATCATTTTCCCCGGAAATGACCAGAGTCGGTGCTTGAATGTGCGGCAGCCCGGCTTGCAGGTCGAGGTCGCGGATTGCCGCGCTGCAGCCCGTGTAGCCCCGCAGGTCGACCTGCAGGAAGTGTTCGCGGATGGTGGCAAGCAGCGGCGTATCACTTTTCAGGAACCCGGGACTGAACCACCGCTGCATCGTAGCGTCCACTGCCGCATGCAGCCCCGTTGCCTTTATCGTGCGGATGCGATCCGCCCACATCTTTGGATCCGACGTCGACGCTGTATTCGATACGATCAGCCGCTTGACCCGGCTGCTGTGGGCGGCAAGCTCCAGGCCGATCATTCCGCCAATGGAAATGCCAGCGAAGTCGAATTCACTTGCGCCGGCGGCGTCGGCCGCCTTGAGTACGTGGGCAGCCAGCCCTGCGACAGTCCATTCGTCTTTGCTCCCGGTCAGGCGCGATGCGCCGTGGCCCGGCAGATCCAGGCGTATGACGTGATAGTGCTGCACAAGCCGCGGAATGACACCGTCCCAAAGCGCCGTATCGCTGCCCAGCGAGTTGGCCAGTACCAGGGCGGGGCGGTTGGGGTGGCCGTCGGTACGCCAGAACACGCTTGCGTCGTCGAGATCCAGGAATGGCATAGCAATATTTCCTTGTGTTTATTTGGCGAGCCGGCTTTCCACGGTCTTGTATAGGGTTGCCCATCTTTTAACTTCGGAGTCCATATAGTCCTGGGTTTCCGCCAGGCTCATGGGAGCAGCGATCGTCAGGCCGTCGTTCTGGAATATTGCCTGGAAGGATGGATCCACCAGGATTTTGTCGACGACGTGTCGAAGCTTTTCGATGATGGGCTGTGGGGTGGCGTGAGGTACAGTCAAAGACCACCAGGTTCCTGCGCGGAAATTTTTTATGCCAGTTGCCTCTTCGACTGTGGGCACGTTCGGCAACAAAGGCAGCCTTTGCGCAGATCCGACTCCTAGCCCCCGAACCTGGCCAGACTTGATATAGGCGACCGCGCCGGACACGACCTCGGTCATTAAAGGCACTTCGCCCTTGACTACCGCCAGCATGGCTGGAGCACTTCCTTGGTAGGGGATGTGCTCGAGGCGAATTCCTGCGTCGGCGGCAAGCCCTTCGGTCGCGATGTTCAACGAAGACCCGCTTCCGGCTGTCGCGTACATCACTTCGCCAGGGTGTTTTTCTGCCGTCTGAACAACGTCCTGCATCGATTTGAAAGAGCTGCTGGGATTGGCAAGGAAGATCATCGGTGACTTGGCAATCAGCGCAACTGTCTTGAAGTCTCGATGGAAGTTGTAGCGTAGGTCGGAGCGCACCAAGGGGTTCGTGACGAAAGCGCTGGCTCCTCCAAGGAGTAGCGTGTATCCGTCCGGCGGCGAGTTGGCGACGTACTGCGTCCCGATCGCCATCGCCGCGCCCGCGCGGTTTTCTATGACGACAGGCTGCTTCAGATACTTGTTGAGCCATTGTCCCAGCATGCGGCCCAATTTATCGTTTGTGGCTCCCGGAGGGTTGGGAACAATGAGGTTGATCGCGCGATTGGGGTAGTCCGCCCTCGCGGTTCCTATGACCGAGAAAGCGGCAACGACAAGCCCTATCGCTATTCTATTGAGCTTCATGATGTCTCCCTTTTTATTGTCGTCCCACCTCGGATCAAGCTTCTACCTTCTCTGAAGATTTTTCGCGATCGACTTGCAGCGCCCCCTCCTTGAGCAGCGGGATGAGCTCTTTTCCGAATTCCTTCGTGTCGTTCACGGGGTCGAAGCCGCGGATCAGGAAGGATTCGATTCCCAGGCGGTAGTATTTGAGCATTGCCTCTGCGACCTGCCGTGGCGTGCCCACCAGGCAGGAGCTGTTGCCGCGCGCTCCGCTGACACGGGCGGCCCCCATCCAGAGCCGTTCGTCGTGGATGTCGCTGCGCGATGCCGCATCGAGCATGCGCTGGGCGGAACGGTCGCGAGCCTCTTTGGGCAGGTTTTGCGCTATCAGATCATTCTGGATCTTGAGTGCTTTTTCCCAGGCTTCGTCCTCGGTATCGGCAATTACGGGACGGAACGAAATGTTGAATTTGGGCGTTCTTCCGAATTCTGCTGCCCGCTTCCTGAAATCGGCGATGACATCGCTGGTTTCCTTCAACGGCTCTCCGTACACGGCATAGACGTCGCAATGCTTCGCCCCCATTTCCAGCGCCCCCGTCGAAGAGCCTCCGAAGAAGAGCGGAACATGGGGATTCTGTAGCGGCTTGACCGCGCTGTATGCGCCCTTGAGTTTGTAAAACTCGCCGTCGTAGTCGAAGCGTTCGGACGAAGTCCAGATCTTGCGCATGATGTCCAGGTATTCCGCTGCGCGATGGTAGCGAAGCTCTTTGGTGCTGAAGTCTCCCTCGGCCGCCATCTCGGCGTCGCTCAAGCCAGAGATGATGTGCAATGCAATCCGGCCGCCCGAGAAATGGTCGAACGTTGCCGCGGCACGCGCTGCAAAAGTGGGGGCGACCACGCCGGGCCGATGGGCAATCAGGAATGCCAGATTCTTGGTGTGTGCCGCGGCATAGGCGGCGACATTGAAGCCTTCTGCCGACGCTGTGTTGTATCCCACGAGCACGCTGTCGAAGCCCGCGTCTTCATGGGCGCGCGAGAATTCCGTGACGTAATCGGGGGAAATATTCCCTCCCGCAATGATGTGCAGGGCGGATGTGCTGGGGGGTTCGACACCAATCATTCCGATGAGTTTCGCGGGCATTTTCAATACTCCTGTTGAGTCCCCTGAATGGGGAGCTGCGTCAAAGTTTGCCCTTTCCCGAAAGGCCCGTAGAGATGGCAAAGACAAGTCTCAGGCGTCGGCATTTTTCCGTGATCGGAATGCTGGCGCGGGATGGTGGCGCGAGATCCCAAGGACTTGTGCCAGACCGGTGTCCTGCGCCACCCGGACTCCCGTAGCCTCGATCAGGTGTGTAGGGCTGCGGCTAGTGTAGGCGTGGAAAAATAGCCGGCAAAGTGAAATCGGAAGAGCCTTCCTATGAATGCAGTTCATACCAGAACGGCATGATGTGAGCATGCTGCAATGATGCTGCGTCAATGGAATGTGGTGGCCCACAGGCGCGCCGGACGTGGCGTAGCGCAGGCATGGCCCCGCGGGCAATGAGGCCGTTAGCGCAAGAGGGCGATGGGGGTTTCTGTGTCGCGCGGCATCAGGTTGCGCGGGTCACGGCGCGCGCCGATCGGGATGCTGCCGCCGTCTAGTCGCCGCGGCCGGTATGGCTGCGATCCACCAGGCGTCGCAGCGCATCGAACACGTCCTGGCCGCCGCCGTAGCGCGGGTCGAATTGCAGCGCGTCGGCGCTGGCCTGTACTTGTATCGCCTCGGGTATGGGAAGGGTCGGCCCCAGTGCGGCGCCGGCCACCTGAATCTCGCAGGCGCGCTGTAGCGTCCACAGATAGGCAAAGGCCTGCGCGATCGTGCCGCCCCAGGACAACAGCCCATGATTGCGCAAGATCACTGCCTGCGCCCGGCCGATCGAACGCACCACGCGTGGCTTTTCTTCTTCGTGCACCGTGATGCCTTCGAAGTCGTGATAGGCCACGCGGTCGTGCAGCTGCGCTGAATAGAAATTATCGCGCGACAGCCCGGCGGCACTGCAGGCCACGGCGCAACCCGCCGTCGTGTGCGTGTGCATGACGCAGTGGGCCTCGGGGATCGCCTCGTGGATGGCCGAGTGCAGCACGAAGCCGGCGGGGTTCACCGGCCAGTCCGAGCGGCCCACGATACGGCCTTGCAGGTCGATCATGACCAGGTTCTCGGCGGTGACTTCGGTGTAGTGCAGCCCGAACGGATTGATGAGGAAGTGGCGTTCGGGGCCCGGGACGCGCACAGTGATGTGGTTGTAGATGAGCTCTGTCCAGCCCAGCATGGCGAAAATGCGGTAACACGCCGCCAGATCGGCGCGCAGTTGCCGTTCGTCGCAGAGGGTGTCGGCTGCGCTTGCGCTGGCTGCGTTCGAGGCGGATGGCATGAGGGTCTCCGGTTTCTTCAGCAGCAAGAATACCGCAATGCCTTGCCTGTAGTCGTGCTTAGGGTCTTTAGCGGCAGCGTCGGGGCGGAAGGGCGTCGCGGCTCGCGGCCGTGACTACAAAACGTGGTAGTGGCTGTCTTTTGGGCGCACGGATTCGAGCGCCGCCCCGGTCTTGTGCAAAGAGTCGATGCGGGCACTGAGGCTGCGGATCTCGTCGAGTAGCAGATCCACCAGCGCGTGGCGCTCGATCTGCAGCAGGACTAATGAGTTGGTGTCGATGCCGTGCGCCTGCAGCTCGTCCATGCATTGCTGGTACGCGCCGTTGATGCGGCTCAATTGGTTCTGAATCTTCAGATGGCCCATGTCACCTCCGCCTTTTCAACTGGAGCAGCTTACGCTGTCTTAGTTCGTAACATTCTACGCCCACCTCGGTCGATGAGTGAATTTCATGCTGAAAAGAGCGTTGATGGAAACGTTTACTATGGATTTTGCCGCCGCCGGGGCTTCGGGGAATATCATTCTTGCGGGCTAGAGGCTAGAGGCTAGAGGCTAGAGGCTAGAGGCTAGAGGCTAGGGCGGGCGGCTGGCCGCGTTCGCCGCAAGCTGTGCCGGCCTGAATCAACAAGCTCGCTGTGCCAAGCAGCCAGCTGCGGCTCGAGCCGGCCTTGCATTGATGGCTGCAGCATCAAAGGTTGCAGCATCAAAGGTTGCAGCATCAAAGGCCGCAGCATCAAGGGCCGCAGCGCCAGGAGTTGCGGCGTCAAGAACCGAAGCGCCGGGAACCGAAGCGTCAAAGACTGCAGGAAAATCAGAGTATCGAGGTCTTCAGCGCACTGTCCTGGGCGTGCCGTTCCTGCGCCAGCTCGATCAGACGGGTGATCAGCTCGGTATAGGTCATGCCGCTGGCCTGCCACAGTTTGGGGTACATGCTGATGTGCGTGAAGCCGGGCAGCGTGTTCACTTCATTGACGATCACCTTGCCTTGCGGGGTCAGGAACACGTCCACGCGCGCCATGCCCGCGCAGTCCAGGGCCAGGAATGCCTGTATCGCGATACGGCGCACCTCGTCGCTGCTGCGGGCGTCGATGTCGGCCGGCACGACCACCGCCGCGCCGCTTTCATTGATGTACTTGGTGTCGTAGGAATAGAACTCGTCGTGCAGCACCACCTCGCCGCAGACGCTGGCCTGCGGGTCGTCGTTGCCCAGCACGGCGCATTCGATTTCGCGGCCCGCAATGGCCTGCTCCACCAGCACCTTGTGGTCGAATTCCAGCGCCAGGGTGATGGCGCGGCGGAATTCCGCCTCGTTGCGCACCTTGCTTACGCCCACCGAAGAACCCATGTTGGCGGGCTTGACGAACAAGGGCAAGCCCAGTTTGGCCGCCACTTCGTCGAAGCTGGCCCGCGCGGCCGAGCCGCGTGTATACGCCACGAACGGCGCCACCGCCAGCCCCGCGTCGCGCAGCAGGCGCTTGGTAACGTCTTTGTCCATGCACACCGCCGAGCCCAGCACGTCGGAGCCGACGAAAGGCAGGTTGGCCATGCGCAGCATGCCCTGCAGCGAGCCGTCTTCCCCCTGGGTGCCGTGTACGATGGGAAAGATCACGTCGATCTGGCCCAGCACCGAAGCCGGCGCGCCCTGGGTGGCGACCAGCTGGTGTTCGCGCTTGCCGGGTACCAGCGCCACCTCTACATTGGATCGGTTCAGGGCGATCAGGGCCGGGTTCTCGGCATGCAGCAAATAGTTGGACGCGTTGTTCACGTGCCATTGCCCCTGCTTGTCGATGCCGATCAGCGTGACGTCATAGCGGTTCTTGTCGAGTGCCTCGACGATATTCCTGGCCGATTGAAGAGACACCTCGTGCTCGGCCGATTTGCCGCCGAAGACGATGCCCACCCTGGTCTTGCCGCCCATATTGCGTTCCTTTTTTGCACGGCGGCACATCGATAGAGCCGCCAAGAACGCATCATACATGGACGCCGGCGCCCTGTTGGGGTGCCGGGCCCTCGGTCGTAACCGGGAATGTCATTCCATTTCCAGACCGATCATGAACGCGCAAGCGAAGCGCAGACAGTACAAGTAGTACGGCCAGCGAAGCTGACTCAGTGCATGATTGATTTAGAGATGGAATCAGTGGTTGAAATGCAGGCGCAGATAGGACGATGCGCCACGCTTGCCGCTGCCCAGGCGGTCGGCCAGTCGTGTAAGCAGCACGTGCGACACGTTCAGCATCGCCGTTTCCAGCGCTGCCTGGAAGGTGTCGTCGTCGGCCTCGAGCAGGTTTTCCCTAAGCTTCTGCTGGTCGGCCTCGACGGCCAGCGGGGCGCCGTCGTGCAGCAGCTCGATGTCCAGGTTGAATTCGTCGAAGCTGCCGCGCACGGCAGTGACGCGCCTGCCCATGTCGGCGGCGGCGATGGCCTCGGAGGCCTCGAGCGCCGCCTGAGCGGCGCGCACCGCGACGTCGCGCCGCGCGCCCCAGCTCGCACACTGGTCTTCGACGAAATCGACAATATTGCCGCCCAGATCGGCGGCATCCTGCACCGGCTTCAGATCCAGCTGTGCGGATTTTTTCACGCCCAGCCGGAAGATGATGTTCAGGATGACCGCGGTGACCCCACCCACCACGATACCGTTCTCGACCATGAACCTGAACGATTCCGGCACCATCTGGGCGATGCCGGGCAGGAACATGACGCCCACGCCCGTGACGAAGGACAGGCCGACCATGAATACCGCGCGCGAATCCATGGAGCGCGCCGCGATCAGCTGAATGCCCGAGACGATGAGATAGGCCGCTGCGTAGACCTCGACGGCGCCGATGATGGGGGTGGGGATCAGGGTCAGGGCCAGCGACACCTGCGGCAGGAACGCGATCAGGCCGATCAGCACGGCGGTCGCCAGGCCGATCCAGCGCGAAGTGGAATGACTGATGTGGTTGACGGCAATATTGGTCGACGACGTGGTGCAGGGATACGCGCCCAGCCAGGCCGCCAGGAAGTTGCCCAGGGAATTGGCGAATATGCCCGCGCCCACCATGCGCATATTGGGCCGGTGCCAGTTGGAGTCGTTCATCTTGTGCACCAGCACCACGCGCCCGAACGTACACAGCTGGGTCATCAGCGACAGCACCGCCACGGCGCCGATGATGCCCGGGTCGACATTGAATACCGGCACCGGCAGATGAGGCAGGTCGAAGACCGGCGCGGCCGACAGGGCCTCCAGCCCATGTATCTTGCCCATTGCGGCGGCCAGCACCAGGCCGGCAATAATGCCGGCCAGCAGCGAGAACAGCTTGGTCTGCTTGGTGCCCCAGATGGACAGGGCCACGATCATCACCAGGGTGAATATGCCGACCAGGGCATCGCTGGCGCTCATGTGCGTCATATCGGCCGACAGGCTGCCGGTTTCGGTCAGGGCCGGCGCGATCAGCGACAGGCCCGCCAGGCAAAGCACGACGCCGGCCACGGCCGGCGGCAGGATGGCGCGCAGATAGGGGAAGACGAAGCTGATCACCAGACCCACCCCGCCGTAGACCAGCCCGACGACGACCATGGAGCCGAAACCGTACTTGGCGAGAATCGCGCCCAGTATGGCGACCAGCAGCGACGTGGGCACATGCACCAGCAGCAGGCCCGACCCTAGCCGGCCGCCCCAGGCCTGCAGGAAAGTGGCTATTGCCATGCTGAGCAGGGTTGCCGTTACCATGCTTTGCGTGGCTTTCACGTCCAGGCCGCCGATTCCCGCCGCCGCCAGCACATAGGCGATCAGGGTGAGCGCGGTGGCAATATGCTGGATAGACAATGTAGCCAGCGTGAGCGGCGGAGGCAGCTCGTCCGATGCGTAGGCCAGATCGCGTGGGCGCTTGAACGGCGGAGTGGGCGGCAGTTTGATATTCGGAAGGATGGCCATGGCTGGTTTTCTTGGCGGCGGATCTATGCCGAATATCCGAATAGTATCATGTGATTACATGTGTATTTAATATTTACTATTTGCTTTCGAGTTATGGCGTGTTGACGTTAAATGCCTTCGGTTGACAGGCGTTGTGGGCGCGGCTCGTGCGTGCGAGCCGTTCTCTTCCATCATGTGTCCGTTGATGCTGCGTGTCGGGCGGCCCAATTACCATTCCGATGGGGTGCTCGGCGTGTCAGAGAAAAGCGCCGCTACCCGGTGTTATCGGAAAAGGCTGAAGGTATGATTTCCGAAGCCCAGAAGGTCGGGAGAGAAAAATGCGTTATGTGAAATTTACGGTCGGCGTGGCGCTTGGATGCCTGGTTGGCTGGCTCCTGGGCGCACGGCCGGGATTCCTGGCAAAAATCGATTGGCTCAATGCGATGACGGCTTTCGGGACGGTGGGATCCGTCATGCTGGCGTTATGGCTGGCCTTGAGCGACGGCAGGGAGCGTGCACAGTGGCGCGCTCGGGAGGCGGTTATCGTGCGATGGATGATTTCCGCGGAAATCGGGAACATCGCCGCGACTGTCGATGATTTAAAGGCGGAGCTGCTCAAAATCCGGGGAATGTCGGTCGGCGACAGGATAGACCCGTTGACGATGGGAAGGTTGAGATGGTCTGTGGGAGAACTGAAGATTCCCGCGAGTCATCTCGTGTTGGACAAGGTCGATGTGCTCAATCAATCCGAAGGCCAGGCCATAGCCGAACTGGTCGGAAAAGTGCCGTATCTCCAAAGAAACCTAAGAAGGTTCTGCACCGTCGTGGCGCCGATTTCCGAGCTGACGATGCAACAAGTGGATGCCTACCTGTGCTCGGTGGCGGCGCTCCATGACAGCCTGGTTTCTTCCGGGCTTATGCCCAAGCCGCCGAAAGAGGCGGTCGCGCCAGCATAGCGGTCGTCTAGCGGGAAGAGGCCTGGTGCTTGATGCGCGCGTGCACGGCTGCCACGATACGGTCGCAGCGTTCCCCGGCAAACGAGAAAGCGTCTTTGGTGCGCTGGTCGATGTCGCGCGACAGCGCGTCCTGGAGCAGGCGGCGGGCGCGCATGAAGCGCACGCGAATCGTGGCTTCGGGCAGATCCAGCGCGGCGGCCACTTCGCTCGCGGGCATGCCTTCCACGCCTCTTAGCACGAAGACCGAGCGGTAGATGTCGGGCAGGGCGTCGATGCGTTGCTCGATCAGGCTGCGCAACTCCGAACGCCAGGCCTGTTGATCGGGCTGCGAGGAGGCGGGTATAGCCAGGGGAAGTTCGTCCATGGGCATGGTGTCCTGTGTCCGCTGATCCTGATGCGCAGATTGAATGACGGCCTCGCGGCTTTTGTTGCGCCGCCGGAGCATCAGGGCCTCGTTGATGGCGATACGGGTCAGCCAGGTCGCGGGCCTGGCCTCGGCGCGAAAGTCCTGCAAATGATTGTAGGCTTTCCACCAGGCTTCCTGAACGGCCTCTTCCGCGTCGGCCTCGTCATGCAGCACGCTGCGGGCCACGCGGTACAGCCGCTGGTTGTGATGGCGCATCAATGCGTCGAAAGCGCCGATGTCGCCCGCAGCCGCCAGCTGGATCAGCTCCGAGTCGTCGATGGAAACGGCGTCGGCCATCGTGCCCATATAAACCCCCGAAAACTCTTGTTCTACAAACCCGATGAATGCATTTTATTGCAATAACCAGGCTGGGGCGGAGGCGTATCGGGAGCCAGTCGGCTCCCATGGCTTTTTGCCGCGAGCTTCGGGGGCATGCGTCGCTTAGTGCAGCGAGGCCAGCTTGACGTGCGTGTCGCCCAGCGCCTGCGCCACGTCGTACATGGCCTGGTTCAATACCTTGTGCGTGTTTTCGTCCGCACCATGTCCGTATTTCACGTCGATGTCGACCATGACCTGGTTGTGCAGCTTGTGCGAGATCGCCTTGTCGAACAAGTACCCGGCCCAGAATATGCCGTCGGGGGCGGTGCCGGCCTGCACCAGTGCCCGCGCCAGTTTCACCCCCTTGAGATCGGCCGGCGCATCCGGCAGTTTCACCCCGGCCTCGGTGGCGCGCTTCAGCCCGTCCTTGATGGCGAAGGTCATGCCGTTCAAGAAGCCGTCCACGTCTTTCTTGCCATATTGCTTGGTGAGCTTTGCCACTTCAGCGTTGACGGTTTTCTCGCCCAGCATGGACACCAGCGCCTGTGCGAACGTGAAGTGCTCGGCGCCGCCGCCGGCTTGAACCAGCGCGGCGGTTGCCGCCAGGGCGGGCGCGCCATCGTAGACCGGCCCACCGAACCAATTCATGGCCATGGTCATGGTGTGGCCGGCTTGCGGCGCGTCGGCGGCGGTGGCGGTCGTGGTGCCGCACAAGAGCCCGAGGACAGCGGCCAGAGCGGCCGGAGCCATGACGAGTTTTTTCGTGATCTTCACAGTAACAAGCTCCTTAAGGGTGTCGGAACCGCTGTTCCGGGGGCCGGTAGGCGCACGGGCGGCAGCGATCCGTGGATAGACGGGAATTCCCTCCGCCGAAGCGGCAAGTCATCGCGTTTCGTCGATTGGATGCGACGGCGGCGGAATACGTTTCAAGTAATACGTTCCAATCCACCGTCCTGGGCCAAAGATGAAGTGCCTGCCGTACCCTGGGCCGGGGGCGTTTTTGATCTGGCGCGGGCTTGGGCTGTTCGGTGCATTGCAAGACCCGGCTATTGCTTGCCTGTCGAATAGTGCGCAGATGGGTATATGCTATTTGCACCCTTGTCGGAGCCGCGGGTAGCGCATGCGCAGCCTGGCGCGGTTCCTGTCCTGTGCACGTTGGGTGCCGAGCCGCACCCACAACAGAAATCCGGAGGTTCCCGATGTCTACCAATGCTCTCGCGGCTCGGCACGCCGCGTTCCGCGAGCTTCATGAAGCGGGGTGCTTTATCTTGCCCAATCCATGGGATGCCGGCACGGCCCGCTGGCTCGAACAAGCCGGTTTCAAGGCCTTGGCCACCACCAGCGCGGGCTACGCGTTCTCGCGCGGGGTTCCGGATCGGAAAGTTGCCGTCGACGAGGTCGTGCGGCATTGCGGCGAGCTGGTGCATGCCACCGGCCTGCCGGTCAACGCCGATTTCGAAGATGGATACTCCCGCACGATCGAAGGCCTGAAGGCCAATGTGCGCGGCTGCGTGCAGGCGGGCGTATCCGCCTTGTCCATAGAAGATTCGATCGCCGGCGAAAAAGGCGCGCTATACGGCTTCGACGAGGCCGTCGCCCGCATGCGTGCCGCGCGCCAGGCAATCGACGCTGAGGATCCAGCGGTCATGCTGGTGGGGCGCGCAGAGTGCTTTCTGGTCGGGCGCCCCGATCTCGATGAAACCATAAGGCGCCTGCGCGCATATGCCGAAGCCGGGGCGGACTGCCTGTACGCGCCCGGGCTGTCGGCGCGCGAAGACATCGCTGCCGTCGTGCAAGCTGTGGCTCCGAAGCCCGTCAACGTCATGATGGGGCACGCAGCCAAGCTCGGATTCAAGACGCTCGCCGAGATCGGCGTGCGCCGCATCAGCACGGCAAGCTCCTTGTCGCTGGCAGCCTGGAGCGGCTTTGTCGCTGCGGTAGACCAGCTGAAGCGCGGCGAGATAGACGGGCTCGGCAATACGGTGAGCTATGCGCAGCTTGGCGAACGGTTCCAGCGCTACGACTGAACACTGCCGTTGGCGCGTACCGGCCGATGTCGCCGTTCCAGTGGGCTGGTGCTGGTGTCCGTACCTTGGCGGCAAGGCAGCGGCCGGTGCCTTGCCTGGTGTTCCGAGCCTCGCACAAAAATCTGTTTATCTGTATGTGGTAATAACTTGATGGAGTAAAAAATGGCACAACGCCTCGATTACATTCATGCATCGCCGGAAGGCTTCAAGGCCATGCGCAATCTACAGCAGTATGTCGAAGGCTCGGGGCTCGAACACGCGTTACTCGAGCTCGTCAAGATGCGGGCGTCGCAGATCAACGGCTGCGCGTACTGCCTGGACATGCACTCGAAGGACGCCCGCGCCGCCGGCGAGACCGAACAGCGCCTGTATCTTTTGGATGCCTGGCGCGAAGCGCCTTTTTATAGCGAGCGAGAGCGCGCGGCACTGGCCTGGACGGAAGCGCTTACGAAAATTTCGACCGATCCCGTGGAAGACGAGCTCTACGATCAAGTGCGCAAACAGTTCAACGAGAAAGAACTCGTGGACTTGTCGTTTGCCATTATCGCGATCAACGGCTGGAATCGCCTGGCGATCCCGTTCCGTGCCGAGCCCGGACACTACCAGCCGGGGCGCCACTGACCGGGCGTCAAGGCCCCGCGGGCCGGCGCAAGCCCAGGTGCCCGCGCAGCGTAGTGGTTTCGTATTCCTTGCGGAACAGCCCGCGCCTTTGCAGCACCGGCACGACCTGCTCGACGAAATCCGTGATGCCACCGGGCAAGGTGGGCGGCATCAGGTTGAAGCCGTCCGCGCCTTCGTGGGCGGCCCAATGCTCCATTTGGTCGGCAATCTGTTCGGGCGTGCCGACCATGGTGCAATGCCCCCCGCCGGCCGCCAGGCGCCCCAGCAGCTGGCGCACCGTGGGCTGCTCGGCCTCGATGATGCGCAGAATCGTGGCGTAGCGGCCCTTCGGGCCTTCGAACGCCGACAGTGGCGGCAGGGGCGGGACGGGGGCGTCCATCTCCCACGCCATGCAGTCCTGGCCCACGTACATGCCAAGCTGCCGCAGCGACGCTTCCTGCGGCAGCAGTTCGTCCAGCTCGCGCTGCTTGGCGCGGGCCTCCGCTTCCGTCGAACCCACGTATGTCACCAGCCCCGGCATG
The DNA here is from genome assembly GCF_002209565.1 of Candidimonas nitroreducens. Taxonomy (GTDB): domain Bacteria; phylum Pseudomonadota; class Gammaproteobacteria; order Burkholderiales; family Burkholderiaceae_B; genus Candidimonas; species Candidimonas nitroreducens. Next base: position 13,295 of record NZ_NJIH01000004.1, on the reverse strand, counting down.
ATGGGTACGGGATCGCTTCGTCCGGCTTCCCGGACGCGGCGTTTGATGTCTCGGTAGTAGGATTGGGCGGCGGCAAGATCGTAGGCGACCGCGTAGATGGCTTCGGCGCGGCGGGCGGCCAAGTCGCGCCCCTGGGCGGACGCGCCGGCCTGGAACAGCACCGGATGCCCCTGCGGCGGGCGCGGTACCGTCAGTGGGCCGTCCACCAGGAAATGGGCGCCGTGGTGGCCGATGGGGCGCACCCGTTCGGCGGCGCCGTAGATGCCCTGGGCCCGATCCAGCACCAGTGCATCGTCCGCCCATGAATCCCACAGCCGCAGCACCACGTCGATGAATTCTTCCGCGCGCCCATAGCGCCAGGCGTGATCGGGCATAGCCTCGTAGCCGTGATTACGCGCCTCGGCGTCGAACATCGACGTCACGACGTTCCAGCCCATGCGCCCGCCTGAGATGTGATCCAGCGAAGCGACCAGGCGCGCCGCGTGGAACGGCGTGTAGAAAGTGCTGGATACCGTGCTGATCAGCCCGATGCGCTCGGTGGCGCGGCTGATCGCTGCCAGCATGGTCAGGGGTTCCAGGTACCAGCGCGGCCCGTCCTCGATGTGGCTGACCGAGGCGCCGTCGGCGAAGAAAATCGCGTCCAGCTTGCCGCGTTCGGCGATGCGCGCCAGCTCTTCGTAATAGGCTATGTCGCCCAGGCGCTCGGCGGCCGAGGCACGATGGCGCCAGGCCGCACGATGATGCCCGCAGCCGAATATGAATAGATTGAGGTGCAGCATAGTGCCCGCGCGTATCAGTTGTGCACCAGGCCGCCGTCGACCACCAGGTTCTGGCCTGTTACAGAGCGCGACCACGGCGAAGCGAAGAACAGCACGGCGTCGGCGAATTCCGCCGGGGTCGTGACGCGGCGCAAGGGGGTGCTGCCGGCGATCAGCTCGAACACGGCTTCCGGCGTGGCGGCCGAGGCATCGGTGGTGCGCAGCAGGCCGCCCGAAACCATGTTCACGGTAATGCCGTCCGGCCCCAGGTCGTGCGACAGTGTGCGCGTGAAAGAAAGCAACGCTGCCTTGGCCGCCGTGTAATCGTGATAAGGCACCACCGGATTCTGGAAAAGATTGGTGCCCACGTTGATCACCCGGCCAAAGCCCGCGCTGCGCATGCCGGGCAGTGCCGCTTGCACGGTATTCAGAGCGCTGCGCAGGGTGCCTTCCATTTGCTGGCTGAGGTTTTCCCATGACAGCGTGTCGGCGTGCGGACGCTGGTCGCCATTGAACTGGAAGTCAGGTAGGGCGTTGTTGACGACCGTGCTTACCGGCGCGCCGAAATGCCGCTGCGCCTGGTCGAGCATCGCCTGCACGGCGTGCGCGTCGCGGACGTCCGCCTGGACGGCGAGCGTGCGGTCCGGCGCCTGCGCGGCCAGCGCCGCAGCCGCCTCGGCGCTGCGGAAATAATTGACGACCACGCGCGCGCCTTCGCGCTGGAAGGCGCGTGCGATGTGCGCGCCCAGGCCGCGGGCGCCGCCCGTAACGAGGACTATTTGTTGGTTCAGGGGTAAAGCTTGTGTGGATCCGGGCATGATGTCTCTCGCATAGCAGGCGAAAGACCCGGGCGCGGCCGGTGTGCTGCCGCGTCGCGAACATCCCTCCGCCAGTGTGAACTGAATCAGGTTCTACGGGTGTCGTCTCAGCCCCGACTTGGTCGGGACACCCCGTGTCGCTATTGCGCAATTTACCACACCGGATCGCCCGGCATCGGGGAATGTCGTTGACAGCCGGCCGCGGCTCTTTTAGCCTTACGCCTGTCCTGGGGGAGCTCGCAGCGAGCTGAGATTGCGTCTATTTCGCGCTAACCCTTAGAACCTGATCCGGGTAATGCCGGCGAAGGGAAGGAGTCGCGCGCGATGCGCCATACCGCCATACGGCGCGCCCCTCCCGCCAAATCACTTGTGGGAAGGACTTTCACCATGCTCAGCAGTTCAACAGCCGTTTCCTGGCTGCTTCTTTGCGCGTTCGGCTACGCGGCCGCCGGCATCCTGTACACCCGGAGCTTCAAAAAAAGCCTCGAAGACTACATCACGGCCCGCAACAGTCAGAGCGCCATTGCCACCATCCTGACCCTGATGGCCTCGACCCTGGGGGCGTGGATACTGTTCGCGCCGGCGCAGGCCGCGACCTGGGGCGGCCTGGCGGCCATCATCGGCTACGCGCTGGGCGCCATGTCGCCGCGCATCGCCATGATCCCGCTGGGGCGGCGCATGCGCGAACTGATCCCCAACGGCCACACTTTGACCGAGTTCCTCATCGCCCGCTATGGCAGGCCCATGTACGGCCTGGCGCTGCTCATCATGGTGTTCTATCTGTTCATCGCCATGTCCGCCGAAGTCACGGCCGTAGGCAAGCTGGTGCGCCTGCTTGCGCCGGTGCCGATCTGGGTCACGGCCATCGTCGTCGTGGGCGCCACCCTTATATACACCTCGTACGGCGGCCTGCGCGCCTCCATCTTCACCGACCGGGTGCACATGATCGTCATCGTGCCGCTGCTGCTGTTCCTGGTCGCATTGGGCTGGTACACGGCGGGCGGGGCGATGCCCACCATCGAAGGGCTGCGCGCCCGGGCGCCGCGGCTGCTGGATCTGAGCGACCCGGCCGGCGTCAAGGCGGGATTCACCTTCTTCGTGGCCATTCTTCTTACCGGCCTGTTCCACCAGGGCAACTGGCAGCGCATCTACGCCGCGCGCGACTCGCGCACCATGCGCAACGGCTTCCTGCTGGGCGGCCTGATGGTGGGGCCGTTCATCTTCCTGATGGGCCTGTTCGGCCTGGCCTTCGTCGGCCTGGCGCCCGGCGGCGACAGCTCCGTCGCGCTGTTCAGCGTGCTGATCCCGCACGCTTCGCTGTGGCTCGCACTGCTCTTGATCCCGCTGGGCCTGGGCTTGGTGATGAGCAGCTCCGACACCGCGATCAGTGCCATCTCCAGCCTTATCGCGGTCGACCTAGGCCGGCTGCTGCCCAAGGCCAGCAGCGCCACCATGATGCGCCTGGCGCGCGGGCTGATCTTCGTGCTGGCGATTCCCGTCATCGTGGTCGCCGCCCAAGGCTATAGCGTGCTGTATCTATTCCTGCTGGCCGACCTGCTGTGCTCCGCCGCGGCCTTTCCTGTTTTCTACGGCCTGTTCAGCAAGCGCCACGACGGCTTTGCGGCCATGACCGGCACGCTTTTCGGGCTTGTGGCTGGCCTGTCGTTGTTTCCGTTGCCTGGCGCCAAGCCCGAGCATCTGCTGGAGTCCTTCCTGGCCGCGGCGCTGGTGCCGGTGGTGGTGATCCTGATCATGCGCCCGCTGCGCCGCTCGATGCACGAATTCGATTTCGCCAAGCTCGGCGCGTCGGTGCGGTTGTTGGATGAGGATGGGGCTTAGTGGTAGTGTGGGAGCGAGCCAATTGGGGACGCTCCTCCTAGCCACAAAGGGCCAAATGAGGCCGGGCCTGGCAAAATAACAGCAACTGGAGGCGTGACTCGCTTCCAGCCGTGCTCTACAGTTCGCCAGCGGAACTCGCCGCTGGGCGTCTACCAGTCCAGCTAAGTGGAGATTCGGCACGGACTCTGCCCTAGATTGCATTTAGGCGAGATTTCGCTCGGCTAACTAAGCGTAACCCTGAGATTATTGGGCCTTACATCTGGCATCCCTTACAACTTGCAAATATGTAGTTAGGTTTTATCCCCCCAGATCTGCTTGACATAGACATAGCCTGTGGCACTGACTGAAACACTGGTGAGCGCGGTATCGGTTTCTCGGCGCAGCCACGGGCCAAGGTCTAGTCCGATTGCAACCAACCTCGCGGCCTCTGGGCCGCTTTTTATTTCCCGGCGCCGGACAGATTTCTGGAATTCTAGAAATCAAAGGAAAGGGCCGAGGTTCACCTGGCCCATGATTTCGACATCCCTGCAATTAGTTTTTTAAATGAATGGTGAGCAACTGCACGGCTGCGAATGGGTTGTGCATCCCTTGATTGATCAGCCGTCCCACAGAACAAGATTGGTCGGCTACCCACTTAGATTTAATGTAGAGGATTTACCCGAGGTGAAGTTGAATATTGCATCGCAGTCGGGTTGTTTATAAATCCCGCTTGAATCGTTACTGCAACCGTCGGTCGACCGCTTTGTCTCTTGTTTGTATGCGGTATCACGTTGATCCGCCGCTGAGCCCTTTGCCTTCGAAGTCAATAGCCTGCCTTCAGGCTCATAGTTGTGCCAGGCTGCTGCAAGGGGAGACCGGCGCAATGGGGCGGCCCTGATCTGGCAGAGTGATAAGGGTTTTTACCCATATAAATTGGATAAAAAATTGCATTAAAATTTGGATCCAATAAGAGAAGAAACTCGATATCAACTGGCCATGTAAGGGATGTCGTGCGACATGGGTGCCAGGTAACCAATGTGATCAACAGAGGAAGGAAAGAAATGGGTAAGGTTGAAACCATCGACGCATTAAAGGTGGATCTGTCTCCAGCGCTGACGGACGAGGCAATAGAAAAGGCCAGAGGCTTGATCGGTGTCTGGCTGCGCCGGGACGTGCATCTGCCGTCGCTGTACGAGCCGGTCTCGGCACACGACATTCGGCGCTGGACCAACTACAGTGTCGGCGACGACAACCCTCTGTTCTGCGATCCGGGCTATGCGCGATTGAGCCAATGGGGTGTTCCTATCGCGCCGCCAACTTTTCTTTACACGATCGATAGCGGGATCGTCGCACCCGGGTTGCCAGGCGTGCAGTGGATCTTCGCTGGCGGACGTTGGGAGCATTTCGAACCGATCAGGCAGGGGGACACGATTACGGCGCGTGCGCGAGTGATCGACGTGCAGGTCAAAGAGGGGAAATCTGTTCCGCGATTCGTCAATCAGGTTGGAGAGGTCATCTATACCAATCAGGTTGGCCAGACAGTTTCTCGGTACGAAGGTGATATTTTTCGCGTGCCTCGTTCGCGCAGTGGGCAAGGTTTCAAATTCAAGAAGGAAACTGGCGAACGCTACAAATATTCTCCAGAGGAAATTTCCGAGATTGCCATGGGCTACCGTAACGAAGAGCGGCGCGGTAGTACACCCAGGTACTGGGAGGAGACGAATGTCGGCGATGCATTGCCTGTTCTGTTCAAGGGACCACTGACGCTGGTCGACATCGTGGGCTTCTATGCGGGTCGTAGAACGGTCTACAACGTAATGAAGCTCGCATTCGCCGAGCGCGACCGCCATCCGTCCAATTGCTATGTCTCACCGGCTACCGGGGTGCCCATGCATCCGGCGGCAGGTCACTTCGACGTGGAGATCGCGAAGGAAGTGGGCTTTCCGGGTGCCTACGACCAGGGCTGGCAGAGGCTTAATTGGGGGGGGCACCTGCTTACCAATTGGTGTGGTGACCACGGATTCGTCAGGAAATATTCCGGCCGGGTGCTTGTTCCTAATCTTGTCGGGGATCTGACGAAGTTGACAGGCGAAGTCTTGGACAAGACGAAAGAAGATGGCGAGGCCTTGGTTCACGTCAAGTGGTGGGGAATTAATCAACGGGGTGAAAAGAACTGCGAGGGCCTTGCGTCGATACGCTTGCCTTCGCGCGACATCGCCATCAAGCGTTGAGGCTGCGATATGGTTGCACCGCTACGAGGAATTCGCGTACTCGACCTGACGCATGGTGTGGCAGGCCCATATTGCACCATGACCCTGGGAGACTTAGGCGCGGAAATCATCAAGATCGAGAAGCCCGGGCGAGGAGATCCTACGCGCGCGATGAATGGCAGTGAGCGGTTCATCGATAAGATTCCGGAGGTTGGCGGAGATTATTTTCTCGCCATTAACCGGAATAAACGCAGCATCGGCCTGAACCTGAAAAATGAGGCAGGAAAGGATGTATGTAAGGATCTTGCGCGGAATGCTGATGTTGTAGTGCAAAATTTCCGACCTGGTGTACTTAAGCGTCTGGGGCTGGGCTATGAAGAGCTGCGCCAGATTAACCCGAAGATCATCGTCGCCAATATATCGGCATATGGGGATGGGGCGCTCGCTGACAAACCGGGTATGGATGTCGCAGTTCAGGCACGGTCCGGAGTCATGCGGCTGACTGGAGCGATTGACAGCAAAGAGCCCGTCAAACCTGCTGTGTCGTTGGCGGATTTTGGCGGAGGAATCTTCCTCGCGGCCGGAGTGCTGGCTGCGTTGTATGAACGCGAGAAGATGGGGGTTGGCCGAGAGGTCGACGTATCCCTGATTGATGCGACGATGAGCATGCTTTCCAACTATGCCGTCATGGTCATGGACGGGCATCTCGATTTGAAGCCCTTGGGATCCGGGCATCCGCAGCTAGTACCGTATCAGGCATTCCCGACGTCGGACGGGCATGTGGTCATCAGCGCTGGCACGAATCGAATTTTCCGAGATGTATGTGCCGCCGTCGGTCTACCCGAACTCGGTGAGGATCCCCGGTTCGTTTCCAATCAAGATCGAGTCCGTAACCGCGATGTGCTCATAGGTCTGTTGAGCGACGTCTTGGTTCGACGCACTACGCGGGACTGGATTCGGCTCTTTGAGATTCACGATGTTCCCTGTGCGCCCGTCAACGACATGAAGACGGCTTTTGAACAGTTGCAACAGAACTCACCGGGAATGATCCAGACAGTCGCCCATTCGTCTGGGGGGGATCTGCATTTGCTTGGCACAGTGTTCCGCTTTGATGGGGAACGGGAGCCTGTCTATCGGGCGCCGCCTATGCTGGCACAACATACCGAGGAAATCCTGGCGGAAGTTCTTGGATACGAGACACAACGGATTGAAAGGTTGAAGGAATGCGCCGCGATTTGAATTTGGATGCGATCCCGTTAGAAAAAACGGCTGATTCCAGCCGCCTTGATGCCGTGTTTCGGCCCCGGTCGGTTTGTCTTGTTGGCGTTTCGGCGGATCCTGCCCGGTTGAATCATGCCCCATTGAACCTATTGCGGATGCACGATTTCCCTGGGGATATTCATCTGGTGAATCCCAAATACGACGTCATCGACGGGTTGCCATGCCACCGTTGCGTCGAAGATGTGCCGTACGGGGTTGATCTGGCACTCGTCATGGTGCCCGCGGCAGAAGTTCCGGATACGCTGGAGCATTGTTGCGACCGTGGTATGAAAGCTGCGATTGTCCTGAGTTCCGGGTTCGAGGAAATTGAGGGAGGCGTTACGCTTGTCGAACAAATGAGGAGAATCTGTTCGGAGCATAACCTGACGTTGATTGGCCCGAATTGTGAGGGAGTATGGTCCGTTGCCGCCAGTACGATCCTGACTTTCGGTTCAGCGGCCAAGCGCCAGCGGCTATATCATGCGCCCCTCGCCGTCGTGAGCCAGAGCGGTGCGATGAGTGGTGCTGTGGCTAGGCATCTCCAGGATCAAGGCTATGGCTGTAGCTATGTGGTTAGTGTAGGCAACGAGACCGACACCAGCCTGTTGGATGTGACCGACTGGTTGCTAGACCAGGACGACGTGGCGCATATCCTTTTCTTCATGGAAGGGTTGCGGGATGGTGTGCGCCTGAAGCGGATCGTCGACAAGGCGAGGCGCCGTAATGTGACGTTGGTTGCGCTCAAATCGGGTAATAGCGCAGTGGGTGCGGAAGCCGCAGCATCGCATACGGGAAAGATTGCAACACCTTACGCAATATACCGCGATGTTTTTGCTCAGTTTGGCATTTTGCAAGTCGATAGCCTAACTGATCTGGTCGAAATTGCCCAAGTGCTACTTGCGATGAACCCCCCGCGGCGCAGCAAGCAGGCCAACCAAGGAGGTGTGGCGGTATGTAGTATCCCAGGAGGGACCCGCGCATTGACAGCAGATTTGTGCGGCGCAAATGATGTTCCCTTGGCTTGCTTTCAGGATGAAACCGTCGATGCGTTGGAACAAAATTTACCAAGATTCGGCTATTTCAAGAATCCGATCGATTTGACAGGGCAGGTACTGTCGCGCCCGAACATGCTGAACGATGCTCTGGAAATCGTAGCGAAGGATCCGAATACTGAAGCTTTGATCGTTCAGTTCGCCAATCGGGGGCTACATGATGTCCGAAAGTACGAGGATGCGCTGGCCCGTATTGCCCGGGAGTATCGGCTGCCCGTGGTGGTTAGTTTACTGTCGGATGAAATGCCGCCCGAGGAACGACGTCATCATGCTGAAAGCGGGGTATTTGTTGCCCGGGATCCGCGTGACGCCGTCCGCTGGTTAGCATGGCTTTATCGGGTACGCGAGACTATATCGTGTAGTGGCCAGGAGTCTGGCCAGGAGAGACAGGGAGAAATCCAATGGGCTCCGAGTGACACATGGCGGGGAACGCTAGGGCTGCTTGATAAAGTTGGTATCAAAACCCCAAGGTTTGCCGTCTTGCGTCCCGTCCAGGATGCTGCTCGGGCTTGCGCGGATCTGGTTTACCCAGTGGCGCTCAAGGCCATGCCGGAAGATGTGGAGCATAAAACCGACTTAGGGGCTGTTGCGCTCAACCTCCATAACGCAACGGAAGTCGACAGGATGGCCAGAACGATCCGCGAGCGCATTGGCAAGCCGGAAAACGACTTACTGGTGCAAGAGATGATTCGTGACGGCGTGGAAGCTTCTCTGGCGGTGATGCGTAACCCCGACTTTGGTGCCGTATTGGCAATAGGGGCGGGTGGAGTCATGGTGGAGCTGCTGCAGGACGTGGCCTATCTTGCGCTGCCAGCAACCGAGATCCAGATTCACGCAGCGGTGGGCCGGCTGCACCTGTCGCGCTTACTGGCGGGTTTTCGCGGTATGCCGCTCGTTGATCGGCAGGCATTAGTGCGCGCAGCGGCAAGGTTGGGCGATGCATTCTTAAACATGAAAGCATCGGTGCAAGAAATCGAGTTGAATCCGGTATTCGTTCGACCGAATGGGCAAGGCGTAGTCGCTGTCGATGTGCTGGTTAGAAGGTCGGCCTGAAGGCGGCCGCCAGAACGAACCTTCGATGGGAGTCAGATATGCCGTTGCCATCACCGTCTTGCGATCGGGAATTACTTCACGTCCGGAAAATCGAATGCCAGGGGTTTCGCCGCAGTGATGGCATGTTCGATGTGGAAGGCCGAATGGTAGATCGGAAAACCTATGACATTTCCCGCCTTGATGGCGGGCGTAGCGTGGCCGCCGGCGATGCGATTCATGATATGTCGATCCGGATAACCATTGACGAGTCCCTTTTCGTCCATGCCGTCGACGCTGCCATTGATGCTTCTCCTTATGTGATTTGCCCGCAAGCGGTCTATGCAATGCAGCAGATCGTCGGTTTAACGATTGCATCAGGCTGGACTCGTGCCGTTAAGGAGCGTCTGGGCGGCGCGCGCGGATGCACGCACCTGATGGAGCTACTGGGCCCGATGGCGACTACAGCATATCAAACGTTGGTGGTTCTGCGGTGGGCCAGGCCAGATAAGTTAGATAGACAGGGTAAGCCGGTGAAGATAGATAGTTGCTATGCCTATGGCAGCAGCCGCCAAGTTGTGCGTGATAAATGGCCGGCGTTTTACACGGGAGCGGATGCCAAGCCGGATTCATAAATTCGGATTCATAAACTGAACAAGAAATTACTGCTGATAACTTTAACCTAGGAGACTAATGTGACAAAAATAAGCCTTATCTTGCGCGCCTTGGGAGTTGCGGCTCTTCTCACCAGCGCGACACCGTCGATAGCACAAACTTCCGAAGCGCCAATTCGTATCGTTGTTCCGTATTCGCCCGGTGGTACGACCGACATGCTGGCGCGCTTTATAGCATCTAGTTTGCAGGCGAAGACTAAACGGCCTGTCATAGTCGACAACCGGAGTGGTGCTGGCGGTGAGATTGGAACGGCAGCAGTTGTACAAGCTCGACCCGATGGCAATACGCTACTCTTTCATAGTGGCGCTATTGCAGTGTATCCGTCCATACAAAAAAAATTGCCTTTTGATGTGACCAAGGACTTAACTCCTATTACCACAGCTGTAGGAGGGCCGTTTGCTGTCATAGTGAATAAAGACTTTCCGGCTAAAACCCTGCATGATCTGATCGCGATGGCAAAAGCGAGCCCAGGATCCCTAAACTTTGGCTCGGCTGGCGTTGGAACCTCTACGCATTTGGCTGGCGAATTGCTGGTACAAGAAGCGGGTATCAAGATGACGCACATTCCATATCGAGGAGGATCTGACGCGAGTTTGGCCCTATTGGGTGGACAAGTGCAGTTCGCAATCTTGACGGTTGGTGAGTCGGTAAAACTTGTGAAAAGCGGCAAGCTGCGCGCGCTGGCGGTCACTACGCTCAAGCGCTCTGACATATTGCCTAATGTCCCTACGGTCGCCGAATCTGGCTTGCCCGGGTTTGATGCTAGTGTCTTATTTACGCTCTTCGTCTCGAGCAAGACGCCAGCCCCCATCGCTAAGCGCTTGAATGAAGATCTGGTAGCAGTTCTCCGCGATCCCAGCATGGCCAGGAAACTGAAAGATTTGGGGCTATCTCCAATAGGCGACACTCTCGATCAGGCCCATGAGCGCTTCGACAGCGAAATTCGCCGTTGGGGAACCGTTATCAAGAAAGCAGGAATTCATCTGGAGTGAGTATATGTCAGGCTCATCGCACCAAGGATGCACCGAAGGCCTCGCCAGATTCATTTCTGATCATGAGCAATTCCCGGCACAGGCTAGGTCTCTGGCAGTCGATGCGGTGACCGATTGTATCGCCTGTATTGCGGGTGCTGTGCATGAGCCTATTGTTCCCCTATTGTTACAGGTCGTTCCGTCCGTAAGTTGGCGCCTGAATGCCGCGCCGGAGCGAGCGGCGACCGTCATCGGGTTAGGCAGGTCTGCTGCTGCTCCAGACGCCGCCTATCTTAACGGCGCGATGGCCCATGCCTTGGATTACGATGACATCACCCATCCGGGCTATGCTCATCCGAGCGCTGTTCTGGTGCCTGCTTTGCTGGCGGCTGGCGAAGTGGTTAACGCCAAAGGTTCCGACCTGATCAGTGCTTACATCGTTGGCATCGAAACCATAGGTAAACTTGGGTCAGCGCTCAACCAAGAGCATTATAAGAGAGGGTGGCATGCGACCAGTACACTAGGCACGATGGGCGCGGCAGCGGCAGCAGCACATCTCATACGGCTGGATTCCCGGCGCGCCGCGATTGCGCTTGCTATCGCAGCTAGTTCGGCAGGAGGCTTGAGGGCAAATTTCGGCACTATGACGAAGCCTATACATGCTGGCATGGCGGCTCGCAATGGGGCAATGGCCGCGTTGATGGCGCAGGCCGGCATTGATGGATGTTTGGATATTATCGAGAGCCCAGCTGGCTTCGCAGCCGTGTTCGAATCGGGAAAGATTAATTGGAACGCGCTATCGGATTGGGGTAGTCGGCTGGAGATTTTGAGCGAGTATGGTATCGCGTTGAAGGCATATCCATGCTGCGGGGCGACCCATACGGCTATTGAGGCCGCCCAGATACTAAGGGCCAATCTGGCCGGTCGCGTTGACGAGATTCACCGCGTCCGTATTGGAATTTCCGAAATGGCGCGTGGCCCACTTCTTTCGAATTGGCCTACCACCCCATTGGAAGCCAAGTTCCATATTGGCTATTGCGTAGCGGTGGCTTTGCTTGATGGGGAGGTGAAGCTGTCCACATTTGCGCAAGAGCGATTGAGTGATCCCCTTCTAATTCAACTGATGCGGCGCATCGAAGTCTATGTCGATGACCGGGTTAGGGATGATGGAGAATTTGCTTCAGTCGTCAGCCTGATGACTGTAAAAGGCACGACAATGGAAGAGCTCGTGCTGCTGGCCAAGGGGAAGCCAGCGAGGCGCCTCAACCGCGGGCAATTGTTAGACAAGTTTCTCGACTGCAATGCTTTTGGGAATACTGTTGCGACCGTGGCAAATGCCGCTACGCGGCAGTTCGAGCTCTTGCAGTCCCTCGATTCTGACATTGCGGTTAGGGATGTGGTCGACGAACTCGCATTTTCTGGCGCCAGCCCCCCTCATTTGCTGGATTCCTAGCCCTGTCTTTCCCTTTTCAAGCGGGGAAAGCTAGTTTTTTATAAAATACTAAGTTCCATTTGGTAATTCAATGGCGTGCCAATTTGATTGGTACGGTGTAAATCGCGGGCTAACGGGAGGGTAGGGATGGATGAAGGCGGGCGCCGTGGTGCAACTAGTGTAGCTTCAACCGGCAATGACCATTCCGTTCCTGGGCAAGCTTCGTTGTCCAAGAGCGTCTATACCCGCATCAAAGAATTGATTCTGTCCAACCAACTTAGGCCAGGAGCCAAGCTCACGCATGATTCGCTGGCTCAAATTCTCGATGTTTCGCGAACTCCGGTGCGGGAGGCCCTTGAACGCCTCACTCAGGAAGGCTTTGCCCAACGCTTGGCACGGCGTGGCTACTTTGTCTCCGAAATTAGTGAAGATGAGGCACGGCAGTTGTATGAGGTACGGCGCGCTCTGGAGCTGTTTGCTCTAGACCTATCGTTCGAACACGGGTTTACCGAAGGGGATCTAGCTCCGCTGGAGGAAATCATGAATCAGTACAAGGTGTTCCTCGATGAAAATCGAACGCGCGATCGCATGTTGATTGATCGGGATTTCCATCTCAAGCTGGCGTCATTGTCAGGCAATGAGATTCTGTTGCGCATGTTGGAGCAAGCATTCGAGCGGCTACTACTCAAGCGCCGGATCGATGGCTATTTTACGGATCGCGGCCACGTTGCGCACACAGATCATGTCAAAATTATGGATGCCTTGCGCCAGCATGATCGGGACGCTGCATATACAGCGTTGAATAATCATTTGTTAGGAGCATGGCAGGCGTTTCTCGTACACATGGAGGCCATTCGGCCATAAACGAGGATGTCCATACCGCTGGCATAATAGCTTGGCTGCAATTTTTGGAGCTAATGTGCGAGGCTCTTCATCATGAACGGGGGATAAGCGGTATTCATTAAACTTGTTTTTGCGAAGAACGAGCTTAATGGAGCGAATACCGATGTCCCCAGTAGATTCTATCTTAGGAATTCGAGATTTATTCATTGAACACGTGCAGCGTGGCCGAGAGATCCATGTCTGGGCCCGGCCGGCCAAACGCCTGGCATGCATACATTGCCAGCGAGAGGCGGTACGAATTAAGGCGACACACCAGCGTACGCTCAAGCACACCCGCCAAGGCAACCAACTGATGGTGCTGCACTTGGCCGTGCCCAAGTATCACTGCACCGATTGCAATCGCTATTTCCGCCATCGCTTTGCGGGCAT
>NZ_NJIH01000034.1 GCF_002209565.1 Candidimonas nitroreducens | reverse complement strand
CTGACCGTGGGCATGTGGTACTTCCTGCTGCGCTCGCGGCTGGGCCGCGCCATACGCGCCACCGCCCAGAACCTGGTGGCCGCGCGCCTGTACGGCGTCGAGCCGCGCCACCTGTACGCCGTCACCTTCGGCCTGGGCCTGGCGCTGGCCGGGGCGGCCGGCGGCCTGTACGGCACGGTCTCGCAGATCAACCCCTACATCGGCGGCTCGCTGACCGCCAAGTCCTTCGCCATCTCCATCATCGGCGGGCTGGACAACCCCTTGGGCGTGATCGTCGGCGGCCTGTTCCTGGGGCTGGTCGAATCGCTGACCACGCTGTACGTGGGGCCCACGTTCTCTGACGTGGCCAGCTTCGGCGTGCTGGTGCTGGTGCTGATCCTGCGGCCCAGCGGCCTGCTCGGGAGGACGGCATGAAGACGCTGCGCCCGATCCTGATCGTGCTGGTGCTGATCGCGCTGGCGCTGCTGCCGCTGTACGGCTCGGACGTCATGATCCAGTTCGGCATCAGCACGCTGCTGCTGGCCGTGCTGGCCCAGGG
>NZ_NJIH01000033.1 GCF_002209565.1 Candidimonas nitroreducens | reverse complement strand
TGGCTGCCCGGTTCCCCGGCACATCCACCATCACGCCATCGTCGGCGCCATTGATGGTAATCGTCAGTGTCGCCGTGCTCGAGTCCCCATCGCCGTCGGTGATCGTGTACGTATAGGTATCGGTCAGCGATCCCCCATCCGGGGTCAGCCCCTGAACAGCCAGATTACTGTTGTCCAGCGTGTAGTCGTAGCTGCCATCGGCGTGGATCACCACCGTCCCATACGCACCCTTGATCGTCAACTCGCCGCTGACGCTGTCATCCGCCGTATTGCCCGGGACGTTATTGCTGGCAATATCCGTTACCGTCGCGCCATCAGCGCCCTGCGTATCGGCTACATCACCCACCGAGGCGCCGCTAGCGGCCAGCACGTTACCGCTGACCGTGGCATCCACGGCGTCTTCCCGCACGCTGTTGACATCGGCATGCGCCTGGGGCGCATCATCCACGATCTTGATCGCGATGCTGCTGCCGTCGGTACTGCCGTCGCGATCGGTGGCCGTCACACCAATCGTGTCCGAGGCATCTGCCCCCACCACCTCCGGCGCCTTCGTCAGCACATAGCTGTAGTCGATCGTCAGCGTGCCGTCTGCCGCCTGGTGATAGCCATTGAGCTCCAGCGTCCCGTATTGCGTCTCGATGTGCTGCGCCGTA
>NZ_NJIH01000003.1 GCF_002209565.1 Candidimonas nitroreducens | reverse complement strand
CCCTGGGCGCCACGGACTTCTCGCCGGCATTCATCGTGGTGGGGGCCCTGACCTGGTGCTCGCTGTTCTACTTCTACCGCCTGTCTCCCGACGAAGGCGCGGAAATGCGCGGCGCCGGCCGCGATGCGGCTGGCGCGAAATAGCCGGCCCTGTATACCGGCGGCCAACCCGCCGGCACAACGTGACGAAACGCCCGCGGGAAAAGCCGCCCCGGCCCGCGTTGCGCGGGCCGGATTACGTACGGCCGCCCGATCAGCTGCCGTTGGCACCCTTCATGTTGGGGAAGAACATTTCGCTCCATGATGCCGGCTTGACCTTGATGCGGCCTATGCTGTACATGAAGTCGACGTACTTCATCATGTTCTCGGGCGTGGTGGTGAACTTCACCTGGGGATCGTTGAGGATCTTTTCAAAGAAGCTGATCGGTTCCTTGGACTTGTTGAGCCGCACGTAGAGCTCGGCCGCGCGCTTCTTGTCCTGGTTGATGTAGTCGATGGCGTGCGTGAAAGCCTTGAGGAAGGCGGTGTAGGTCTTGGGGTTTTCCTTGGCGAATTTGGACGTGGTCCAGATGACATTGAAGGTGTGCGGGCCGCCCGTGACGTCGTAGGAATTCAGCACCGTATGGATGCCGGGCCGGGCAAGCTCCATGTACTGGTACGGCGGCGACGTGAAGTGGGCGTCTATGGCCCCCTTGCCCGAAAGCATCGCGGCCATGCCGTCGGGGTGCGACTGCGTCACGGTAAGCTTGTCCAGGCGCCCCTCCTGGCCCTTGCCGAAAGCCTGCTGGGCCGCCATTTGCAGCGTGATCGCCTGGATCGACACCTTGACCGCCGGCAGTGCAATGCGGTCTTTGTCGGTGAAGTCTTTGATGGTCTTCACGGCCGGGTTGCGGGTGGTCAGCATCAGCGGCATGGAATCCATGGCGCACACCGCTTTCACGTCCATATTGCCGCGGGTCTTGGCCCACAGCGTGACGAAGGGCCCCACGCCGCCCGACGCGAACTGCAGGTCGCCCGACAGAATCGCGTCGTTCATGACGTTGCCGCCCGCGAACTTGGCCCATTTCACCTCGATATCGCCCAGCCCCTCGGCCTTGGCCTGTTTCTGCAGCAGATGCTGGTCTTGCATGACCATGAGCGGCAGATAGGCAATGCCATATTGCTGGGCTACGTGCACCACCTTTATTTCCGCCGTCGCGCTGACGCTGGTGGCGGCCAGCAGCGCCGCCGCGGCCCAGACGGGCCATCCGGTTTTCTTGAATTTCAATGTTGTCTCCTGTTTTGATTTTCAGAAAGGCGCTTGACACACCCCAGTTGCAAGCCGTCCCGCGGCGCGGGAGGGCAACCAGGCCTGATACGTGCCGCGATGCGCACTTATCCCGAAACGGATCAGGCCCGGACAATCAATATACAGAGAATTCGAGGCGCCGGAAACAAGGAATGGCGCAGGGCTGCGGCCACATCCACGGCATATATGCGGCCCATCATAGGTGTTGAAAATATCGATGTCAACTATATGATGTGTATCAATTGAGGATTACTGCCTATAATTAGGCAAGCGGCCGGCGCCCGGTTTCGTGCCGCTAAAATGGCCGTCGACCACCATGAATTACAACGACAAGACTGCAGCAATCATGCGCGAAACCACTTCTACTCCCAGCGTCGGCCTGACTTTGTACAAGCAGGTCAAGCGCCAGATGCTCGCCGGGCTGGCCTCTGGCGAATGGAAGCCCGGCGAGGTCATTCCCGCCGAAAAGCAGCTCAGCCAGCGCTTCAAGGTGTCCATAGGCACCTTGCGCAAGGCCATCGACGAACTCGCCGCGGAAAACATCCTGATCCGCCACCAGGGCCGCGGCACCTTCGTCGCCATGCACAGCCGCGACCATCACCTGTTCCACTTCTTCAATGTGATCCGCCACGACGGCGAGCGCACCGAACCGGCCATCACGCTGGAACGGTTCGCCAAGACCCGCGCCGACAAGAGGGTCTGCGAAAAGCTCGGCATCGCCCACAGCGCCAAGGTCTTCACCTACACCAACCTGCTCAGCCTGCACGGCGCGCCGGTCGAGGTCGACGAGATCACCGTGCCCGAGGCGCTGTTCGCGGGCCTGACGGAAGCCCAGCTGCGCAACCGCCCCAGCACCATCTACAGCCTGTACCAGACCGCCTTCGGCCTGAACGTCATCCACATCGAAGAGCGCGTGCGCGCCTGCCTGGCCGACTCGCGCCTGGCCGGCCTGCTGCGCGTGCAGCCCGGCACCGCCCTGCTGCAAATACACCGCATCGCGTTTTCCTATCACCACCAGCCGGTGGAATACCGCCTGTCGTACCTGAACACACAGGAATACGAGTACGTGCCGAAGATGGCGCAATAAGCGCACGGCGCACGGCGCACGAGCCATCACACGGATCCGCATCAGGCACTGCCGAACAGCTCGACGATCAGTTCGCGCAGCCAGCGATTGCCCGGATCGGCCTCGTAGCGCCGGCTCCAGTGCAGCGACACGTCGAAATCGCGCAGCGGAAACTCGGGCTCCAGGATGGTGTAGCCGCCTTCGGCGGCGAAGCTGCGGGCGATGTTGCGCGGCATGACCACCGCCAGATCGCTGGCCTTGATGACAGCCGGCAGCGCCATGAAGTGCTCGGTGGTCAGGCGCAGCCGGTCTTCCAGATTGAGCACCTGCAGGATGCGCAGCGTGTTCTCGTGGGTGCGCACCGACACGAATTCCAGCTCGCGCAGCCCTTCGAGTAGCGCGCGTGCGCCGCGGCGCCGGCCCACATGGGGATGCCCGGAGCGCAGCAGCACCACGTAGCGATCCTGGAACAGCAGCACGCGGCGCGTTTCCTTGACCGTGGGCAGAAAGCCGAAGGCGCAGTCGATACGGCCGCGATCCATGGCGGGGCCGATCTGCTCAGGCGCCACGGGCTCGCTGGCAAGGCGCACGTTCGGTGCGCGCTCGCGCAGCGCGATCATGAGCCCCGGCAAAAAGCTGCCTTCGCCCACGTCGGTCATGTGCAGGCGGAAGGTGCGCTGCGACAGCAAAGGATCGAAATGCGCCGATTCGGCCAGCGCCGCCTCGAGGCTTGCCAGGGCGTCGCCAACGGCCGCGGCCAGGCGCTGCGCCCGCGCCGTCGGCTGCACACCGCCGGCGGCCCGCACGAACAGCGGGTCGCCGACCAGCCTGCGCAAGCGGGTCAGGCCCTGGCTGGCCGCCGGCTGTGTCAAATCGAGGCTGAGCGCGGCACGGCTCACATTGCGCGTACGGTAGACGGCATCGAACAGGCGCAGCAGGTTGAGGTCTATATCTTTGATATGCATGGTGGCTGTCGCCCCGAGACTATGGCTGGCTATGGCGGCTGTACGCATCGCGGGCACGATATGCCCGCATGCCTATATTTCAATATGCATTAGATTAATAATACATAGTTGGCTCATTTTATTGATTTATGGCACTGCGTGGCCGATGATGGCGTCTGGCGCCCCGTGGCCCCGTCGTTTCCTGCACACTGCGTTCACGTATTGAACCCGCCGGGCATCCGCACAACGCGACGCGGCGCGCGCTTTTCCATGCGGCGCAGGCCGCGCCGCAGCCGCAACAGAGACCCTATGCAAACATCGCAATCCACTACCTCTCCATCTTGCGCAACAGCGCCGTCGGACGTCGCTGACGGCCGCGTCACCGTGCGCCAGGCCGTTCTGCAACTGCTGCGCGACTTCGGCATGACGACGATCTTCGGCAACCCGGGTTCTACCGAGCTGTCGCTGTTTCGCGATTTCCCCGCCGATTTCCGCTATGTGCTGGGGCTGCAGGAATCAGTGGTGGTCGGCATGGCCGACGGCTACGCCCAGGCCACCCGCAATGCCGCCTTCGTCAACCTGCACTCGGCAGTGGGCGTGGGCCACGCCATGGGCAATATATTCACCGCCTACAAGAACCGCACGCCGCTGGTCATCACCGCCGGCCAGCAGGCGCGCTCCATCCTGCCCTTCGACCCCTTCCTGTTTTCCGCCCAGGCCACCGAACTGCCCAAGCCCTACGTCAAATGGAGCGTGGAGCCGGCGCGCGCCGAAGACGTGCCGCTGGCCATTGCCCGCGCCTACTACCTGGCAATGCAACAGCCGCGCGGCCCGGTGCTGGTATCCGTACCCGCCGACGACTGGGCGCGGCTCTGCGAGCCGGTGCAGCCGCGCACGGTCAGCACCGAGTCGCGGCCGCAGCCCGAGGTGCTGCAGGCCATCGGCGATGCGCTCGACGGTGCCGCCCGCCCGGCGCTGGTGGTGGGCGCCGCCGTCGACCGCGACGGCGCCTGGGAACAGACCCTGCAGCTGGCGCAGCGCCACAACGCCGCGGTGTGGGCGGCGCCGATGTCGGGGCGCTGCGGCTTTCCCGAAGACCACCCGCTGTTCGCGGGCTTCCTGCCCGCCCACCGCGAACAGATTGTTTCGCTGCTTGCCGGCCACGACCTGGTGTTCGCGCTGGGTGCGCCGGCCTTCACTTACCACGTCGAAGGCGCAGGCCCGCACCTGCGGCCGGGCAGCCGGCTGGTGCAATTGATCGACGACCCGACCATCGCCGCCTGGGCGCCGCTGGGCACCGCGGCGGTGGGCGGCATACGCCTGGGGCTGCTGGATCTGCTTGCCCGCCCCGCGCCGCCGCGGCGCGAACCGCCCGCGCCGCGCGCGCCGCGCCCGCGCGCCCAGCCCTCGTCGCCCATGTCGGCCGCCTACGTGCTGCAAACCCTGGCCGAGGTGCGCGCGCCCGACTCCATCATCGTCGAAGAGGCGCCCAGCGCCCGGCCCATCATGCACGGCTATCTGCCCATATTGCGCTCGGAAACCTTCTACACCATGTGCAGCGGCGGCCTGGGCTACTCGCTGCCGGCATCCATAGGCGTGGCGCTGGCCAAGCCCGGCAGCAAGGTCATCGGGCTGATCGGCGACGGCTCCAGCCTGTATTCCATCCAGGCCTTGTGGAACGCCGCGCAGCTGCAACTGCCGATCACCTTCATCATTCTGAAGAACCGGCGCTATGCCGCCTTGCAGGATTTCGCTCCGACCTTCGGCTTCGGCAGCGGCGACAAGCTGGAAGGCTCCGAGCTGCCGGGCATCGACTTCGTGGCCCTGGCCAGGGGGCAGGGCTGCGACGCCGTCAACGTGCACGAGCCGGCGCGCCTCGAGCAGACGCTGCGCGAGGCGCTGGCCGCGCCGCGGCCGATACTCGTAGAGGTCGATATCGCCTGAAAACCGCGGCCGCCGCCGCAAGACCCGCCGGCGCGGCCCACGAGCCCCGGGCCAGCCCGATCCGCCATACTTTCATTCGCGCCGCCCGATTCCGCGGCACTTGTTTTCGGAGATCCACCATGAACCGCATATCCCTGCTGATCGACGGCGAACGGGCCCAGGCCACGGGCGGCGCCACCTTCGAGCGCCGCAACCCGCTGGACGGCAGCGTCGCCACCCTCGCACCGGCCGCCACCGCCGCAGACGCGCTGCGGGCCGTGCAGGCCGCCGCCGCGGCCTTTCCCGCCTGGTCGGCCAGCGGGCCTTCCGAACGCCGCGCACTGCTGCTGAAGGCGGCGCAAGCACTCGAAGCCCGGGCCGACGACTTCACCGCGGCGATGGCGGCGGAGACCGGCTCCTCGGCCATCTGGGCCGGCTTCAATGTGCATCTGGCCGCCGGCATTCTGCTCGAAGCCGCGGCGCTGACCACGCAGGTCGGCGGCGAGCTGATTCCGTCCGACGTGCCCGGCAGCCTGGCCATGGGCGTGCGCCAGGCCGCCGGCGTAGTGCTGGGCATGGCGCCCTGGAACGCGCCCGTGATCCTGGGCGTGCGCGCCATCGCCACGCCGCTGGCCTGCGGCAACACCGTGGTGCTCAAGGGCTCGGAGCTGTGTCCTGCCACCCACGGGTTGATCATCGAGGCGCTGCAGGAAGCGGGCCTGCCCAAGGGGGTGGTGAATTTCGTGACCAACGCGCCTGAAGATGCGTCGGCAGTCGTGCAAGCCATGATCGCGCACCCGGCCGTGCGGCGCGTCAACTTCACCGGCTCGACGCGCGTGGGCAGGATCATTGCCGGCCTCTGCGCCGAACACCTCAAGCCCGTGGTTCTGGAACTGGGCGGCAAGGCGCCCCTGGTCGTGCTGGACGACGCCGATATCGACGCCGCCGTCGACGCCGCGGCCTTCGGCGCCTTTGCCAATTCGGGCCAGATCTGCATGTCCACCGAGCGCATCATCGTCGACCAGCGCATCGCCGACGAATTCGTCGCGCGCCTGGCCAAGCGCGCGGCCGCCCTGCCGCTGGGCGACCCGCGCAAGGGCCCGGTGGTGCTGGGTTCGGTCGTAGATCAGGCCACCGTCGAGCGCTGCAATGCCTTGATCGACGACGCGCTGGCGCACGGGGCGCGGCTGGCCTGCGGCGGCAAGGCCGAGAACACGCTGATGCCCGCCACGCTGCTGGACGGCGTCACCCCCGCCATGAAGATCTACGGCGAAGAATCTTTCGGCCCAGTCAAGGGTATCGTGCGTGTCGACGGCGTGGACGAGGCGGTGGCCTGCGCCAATGACAATTCTTACGGGCTGGCGGCCGCGGTGTTCGGCCGCGACCTGGCGCGCGCGCTGCAAGTGGCGCGCCGCATCGAATCGGGCATCTGCCACGTCAACGGCCCCACGGTGCACGACGAGCCGCAAATGCCCTTCGGCGGCGTCAAGGACAGCGGCTTCGGCCGCTTCGGCGGCAAGGCCGGCATCGAGGCCTTCACCGAGCTGCGCTGGATCACGCTGCAGACTGCGCCGCGCCAGTATCCGTTCTAGGGCCTGTTCACCCTAACAGGCCCTAGCCGCCGCGCCCGTGCCGGCCAGCATGGGCGGCGGCGCCTGCACGACCGGCGCGGCCGCGGCATAAAGGTCGGCGCGCTTGCCGCTGCGCGGCGGATAAATGCGCTGGCCGTTGATGAGCCGCTTGGTGCGCTTGGCCGATGCGCCCTGGTCGGCCAGCTTGCGATCCCGCCCCTCGGTGTACACCGCGCCCCAGGGCCCCAGATCCAGGATCGTGGTGTACCAATCGATGTACATGGGCAGCAGCGGCGCCCCCATCAGTTCGGCGGCCACGTTGTGGCCGGCATAACGGCCCATGGGCCTGCCGTACTGGCACGACATGACGGACTCGTGCGTGCCGTCGACCAGTGCGCGGGCGCAATCGCCCGCCGCATACACGCCGGGCACGCCCTGCACCCGCAAGAACTCGTCCACCGGCACGCGGCCCAGCGCATCGCGCGGCGCGGGGATTTTTTCCATCAGCGGGTGCGCCCTCATGCCGCCGCACCACACCAAGGTCGCGGCCTCGATGCGGGTGCCGTCGGTAAGCCGCGCGCCATGTTCATCGGCCTCGAGCACGCTGACGCCCGGCAGCGTTTCCACCCCCAGGTCGGCAAGCGCCTGCGCGATGACCGGCTGGGCGCCGCCCATGGCCTGGGCGATGACGGGGCTGCGGTCGGCCAGCAGCACACGCACCTGGCCGGCATGTGCCGCACCGGCAATCTTGCGCAGGCGGCCCGGCAGTTCGCAGGCCAGCTCTATGCCGGTCAGGCCCGCCCCCACCACCAGCACCGTCCAGTTGCCGGGCGCGTCGGCGCGTTGCGCCAGCCCGGCCAGATGCTGCTCCAGGCGGCGCGCGCCCGCATAAGTATCGACATCGAAGGCGCAGCGCGCCAACCCCGGTATGGGCGGATGCACCAGGCGGCTGCCCAGTGCCAGCACCAGGCGGTCGTATTGCAGCTTGCGCCGCGCGCCTTGCTCGTCGACTTCGACCGCGCGGGCGCCGGTATCGATGTCCTGCACCGTGCCGACGACCCAGCGCACACCCGCCGGATCCAGCACTTCGCCCAATGGCACGCGGGTCACGTCGAGATCGGCTTCGTAATTGCGCACGCGGATGGAGTGGTAGCCCGTGGCGTTGACGACCATGACCTCGGCCCGCCCGGCGGCCCCCAGCTCGTCCAGTTCGCGGGCAGCCCCCAGGGCGCTCCATAAGCCGGCAAAGCCGGCGCCGAGTACGAGTATGCGCTGCATGGCTGTTTCCCTGGAAACGCCCGGAAAGAAATGAGGCGGTCGTGCCGGGGCGCCGCGGCCGCGAATTTATTGTAGTCCCGGCCCGGCCGGCTCAGCGATGCGCCGCCACGGCGTATTCATCGGCGATGCGCGCAGCCAGCACGCGCAGCTCGGCGGCGCACTCGGCCTCGCGCTCTTCGGGCATGGCCGCCGCGGGACAGGCCCGCGCCAGGCTGCCGATGAGGCGCTTGTCTTCCGGCAGCAGGATCGGCACGCCCACGCCCATGACGAAGGGCGTGATCTGGCCGCGGCTGGTGGCGTAGCCCACGCGCCGTATCGCCGCCATCTTGCGGCGGAACTCGTCCCAGCTCGCCCCCAGTCCGGCGGCCTGAATGGCCGCGGCCGAACGCAGATAGGTCTGGCGGATGCGGTGCGCCGACAGATAGGGCAGCATCGCCAGCGAGGCGGCACCCTGGAACAGGGAAAACGGAATGCCGCGCGCGCGCCGTATGGTCATGTGCTGGTTGCCCTGCTGCAGCACGTCTGGCCCCACTTTGTAGATACACAAGACCTTGTCATCGTAGACATTGTGCAGCAGCAGCGCATTGTTCTCGCAGTGCTGGCCTTCGAGCACCTTGCGCCCGGCCCGGTATAGCGGGTCGGTCAGTTCCATGAGGCGTTCGAGTTCGACGATGCGCGGCCCCAGGCTGTAGCTGCCCGCCGACGCCGGCGCCACCAGGCCGGCGTCGCTCAGCTCCTTGATGTAGCGATAGGCGGTGGAGCGCGTGTAGCCCATGTGCGCCATGATGTCTTCGACGGCCACCAGTGGCACGGCGGTGGAGAACATCCCGAGGATGTCCAGCGCGCGGCTTAGAGTGGAAGAAGATTCTCTGGGGGCTGGCGTCATGAACAGCGATTGTGAAGCTACCACAGGAATTGTATAGGGTGACAGCGTGATCCGTACACTGCGCGGCCACGGATACATAGCCTCTTGCGTCAATTGTAAATTAATAATCCCATTAAGTGAGATTATTTACATAATTTAAATAATGGGATATTATTTGAAATTATTCAGACCGCTTTACTCCGATTTTCGCTTACCAGCCGCCAGCTCCGGCCGCCGGGCACATCATGACCGATAAAAAACTCACTGGCCGGGTACCGCGCGAGGCCATCCGTCGCATGGATCTGCCGCGCCTGGCGCCGGAACTGCTGCAGCGCTACGCCCGCATCGACGACCTGACCGGCGCGCTGTCCGACGCCATGGACAATCTCGGCCTGTGCGGCGCCATCCCCGCCCTGGTGCTGGCTCCCACCCTGCCCGGCAAGCGCCTGCTCGGCCAGGCCGTCACCGTACGCAACGTCGAACGCGGCGACAACCCCATGCGCGCCGCCGCCACGGGCAAGGGCCGCATGGGCGAACACGAGGCCTACAACCTGTCCGAGCCCGGCGACGTCGTCGTCATCGAAGGCCTGGCGGGCATCTCGAACATGGGCGGCCAGTCCGCTACGCTGGCGCATCGCAGCGGCTGCGCGGGGGCCGTCATCGACGGCTCGTTCCGCGACCCCGACGCCTCGCGCGGGCTGGGCTTTCCCATCTGGTCGCGCGGGGTCACGCCCATTACCGGCAAATGGCGCCTGCAAACCGTCGAAATCAACGGCCGCGTGCGCATCGCCGGGGTGTCGGTAGACGCGGGCGACATCGTCGCCGCCGACGAGGCCGGCGTCGTGTTCGTGCCCTACGCCCACGCCGAGGCCGTGCTGGCCGAGGCCGAGAAAATCGACTCGGGCGACCGGCGCCAGAAGGCCGACATCGCCTCGGGCGTGGATCTCGCCACGCTCGCCGCGACCCGCTACAAGTGAGCCTGCGAACAGCCCGGCCAAATACGCTCCCCCAAAACGCAATTCCAAATCCGACATACCCAGCTCAGGAAACACCCGCCATGCAGATAGAAACCCACGTCCCCATAGAGTGCGTCGTGCACAGCGCCGACATTCTGGGCGAAGTGCCCCTGTGGTGCGAACGCAGCCAGCGCCTGTGGTGGGTGGACGTGCGCCGCCCGGCGCTGCAATATTACGAGCCCGCCAGCGGCCGCCACGCCGCCCAGCGCCTGCACCCCGATCTGGCGACCGTGGGCTCGATCGCCCTGCGCGAGTCCGGCGGCTTCGTGCTGGCCACGGGCACGGGCATCTATTTGTACGATCCCGCCAGCAACGAGCCGGCGCTGCGCATCGCCAATCCCGAAGACGGCAGGCCCGGCATGCGCCTGAACGACGGCAAGTGCGACCGACGCGGCAGATTCTGGGTCGGCAGCATGCACGACGTACTGCGCGAGCCGCTGGGCACGCTGTACCGTCTCGACCCCGACCATGGCTGCCACGCCATGCTCGATGGCTTCGCGCTACCCAATGCCATTTGCTGGAGCCCCGACGATCGCCACATGTATTTCGCCGACACCCATAACCAGGTGATCTGGGTGTTCGACTATGACATCGACGAAGGCGCCATACACAACCGCCGCGTCTTCAAGGACTGGACGCATCAGGCCGGGCGGCCGGACGGCGCGACCGTGGATGCCGAAGGCTATGTGTGGAACTGCATGGTCGCCACCGGCCACTTGGTGCGCCTGGCGCCGGACGGCCGCGTCGATCGCGTCATCCAGCTGCCCGTCACCAATCCCACCTGCCCGGCGTTCGGCGGCCCCCAGCTCGACACCCTGTACATCACCAGCCATTCGCAGCGCTTCAGCGCCGAACAGCAGGCCCGCGAGCCCCTGGCCGGCGCCTTGCTGGCGCTGCAGGTCGGTGTGCGCGGCCTGCCCGAGCCGCGCTACGGCGGCTGACGACCGGCCTATTCACCCCCCATCACAAAACAAGACGGAGACCTCTCATCATGCATAAATTCATCCTGCGCTCTCTATTAAGCGCCTGCACGGCGCTGGCCATGGCATCCGGCGCACACGCCGCCGACACCATCAAGCTGATCGTGCCCTTCTCGGCCGGCGGCCCCACCGACCAGATCGCCCGCATCATCGCGCCGGGGCTAAGCGATGCCCTGGGCAAGACCGTCATCGTCGACAATCGCGGCGGTGCCGGCGGCGTCATCGGCGACGCGCTCGCGGCCAAGGCGCCGCCCGACGGCAACACCTTGCTGCTGACCACCTCCAGCCTGGTGATCACCGCCGGCACTACCCCCAACCTGCCCTACAACCCGCGCACCGACTTCGACCCCATCTACCTGCTGGGCAAGGTGCAGACCATGCTGGCGGTGCGGCCCTCGCTGGGCGTGAACACACTGGCCGAGCTGGTCGCCAAGGCCAAGGCCACGCCCAAGGGCCTGAACTACGGCTCCACCGGCGTGGGCGGCACCATGCAGATAGGCGCGGAACTGTTCAGGCACGCCGCCGATGTGCCGCTGGTTCATATCCCCTACCGCGGCGCGGCGCCGGCCCTGGTGGCGCTGATGGGCGGCCAGGTCGACTTGGTCAATGCCGACGTGCCGGTGCTCTTGCCCTACGTCAAGCAGGGCCGCATCAAGGGGCTGGTCATCTACGACACCAAGCGTTCGCCGCTGCTGCCCGAGATCCCCGACGCGGTCGAGGCCGGCATGCCCTCGCTGCAAATGAGCAACTGGTACGGCGTGCTGGCGCCCGCGGGCACTCCCGCCGCGACTCGCAAGAAAATCGAAGACGCCCTGGCCAAGGTCGTGCACCAGCCCGACGTGGCGGCTAAACTGGCGGCCGCCGGCTTCAACGACCCCATGGGAGCCGCCCCCTTCAAGGCCATGCTGGACAGCAGCTTCGAACGGTGGCTGCCATGGCTGAAGAAAATGGGCATCCATACCAACTGACACCTACCCGATATATCGACCTATGCAAGCTGCCCCACCCCGCCTCCTGCAAATAGGCCCCCTGCCCTCCGCGCTCGAAGCGGTGCTGCAACAGCGCTACCAGATGCACCCGCTCTGGAAGGAGCCCGAGCGCGGCGCCTTCCTGGCGCGCACGGCCGGCAGCTTCGACGGCGCAGTCACCATGTCGCGCCACGGATGCACGGCCGACATCTTCGAGTCGCTGGGCAAAGGGGTGGTGGCCTGCTTCGGGGTCGGCTTCGAAGGCCTGGATCTACAGGCCGCGGCCCGCTGCGGCGTGCAGGTCAGCACGACCCCCGACGTGCTCAACGACTGCGTCGCCGACTGCGCCTTCGGCCTGATACTGGCCAGCGCCCGCGGCCTGGTGGCCGCCGACCGCCACGTGCAGCAAGGCCGCTGGCCTGCCGGCCCGTTTCCCCTGGCCACACGCGTCAGCGGCAAGCGCCTGGGCATCGTCGGCCTCGGACGCATCGGCGCGGCCATCGCCCGGCGCGGCAGCGGCTTCGACATGCCGGTACGCTATCACGGCCGCAAGCCGCGGCCTGAAGTACCGTACGACTACGAGCCCGATCTGATCGAACTGGCGCGCTGGGCCGACTTCCTGGTGGTGGCCTGCCGCGGCGGCGCCGAGACCCATCACCTGATCAACACGCCGGTACTGCGCGCACTGGGGCCTCAGGGCTTCCTGATCAATATCGCGCGCGGCAGCGTAGTCGACGAGCAGGCGCTGGCAGAGGCCATTGCACAAGAACACATCGCCGGGGCCGGTCTGGACGTCTACGAACACGAACCCCACGTTCCGCCCGGGCTGCTGGGCCGCGACAACGTAGTGGTGCTACCGCACGTCGCGGCCACCACGCGCGAGACCCGCGCCGCCATGGAACAACTGGTACTGGACAACCTGCAAGCCTATTTCACCACCGGCAAGGTACTTACCCCACCGGCCTGAAGCACCCTACCCATGATCTTCGAACACCGCACCTACACCGTGGCCCACGGCCAGATGGACAGCTACCTGGCCCGCTACGAGCGATACGCCCTGCCCCTGCAGATGAAGCACCTGGGGCGCTTGCTGGGATTCTTCGTCAGCGAGATCGGGCCGCTGAACCAGGTGCTGCACATCTGGGTCTACGACGACATGGCTGACCGCGAGCAGCGCCGCGCCGCGCTGGACGCCGACCCCGCCTGGCACGAGTTCAAGCGCATCAACCGCGGCACCTTCGTGGCCCAGGAAGTAAAGATCATGCGCGACGCGCCGTTCTGCCCGCGACACGTTTGAGCTGAAGGGACGATTTCCAGGCGGCACCAGTGCCGCCCGTTCCGCATGCCCATTCCACGCGCCTGATCCGCAAGCCCGACCCCAATCCCGTTCCAGACCCCCGCACATCCGCGCCCGCCATGGCGCC
This sequence comes from Candidimonas nitroreducens, assembly GCF_002209565.1. Lineage (GTDB taxonomy): Bacteria > Pseudomonadota > Gammaproteobacteria > Burkholderiales > Burkholderiaceae_B > Candidimonas > Candidimonas nitroreducens. Next base: position 839,496 of record NZ_NJIH01000003.1, on the reverse strand, counting down.
GGAGCGGCATCACGCCTGCCTGCCCGTGCCTTATCAAGCGCGGCCCTCGCCGCACTCTCGAGTCATCCCCCGCCCTTTATTTTCATCACAAGCCTGTTTTGAATGTATCATTGCATACATTGATGTTCACAAACCCCACCCAGGGCCCACGCACAAAAAAGGAACACACCATGACTAAGCTGACCGGTGCGGAAGCGGTCGTACGCATGCTCGAGCTGAATGGCGTCAAGCACATATTCGGCCTATGCGGCGACACCAGTTTGCCGTTCTACGATGCGCTGGCGCGGCTCGACCACGGCATGACGCATATTCTTACCCGCGACGAACGCAGCGCCGCCTACATGGCCGACGGCTATGCGCGGGTCACCAACAAGGTCGGGGTCTGCGAAGGGCCCAGCGGCGGCGGTGCAACCTACCTGCTGCCCGGCCTGGTCGAGGCCAACGAGTCTTCCATCGCGGTGCTGGGCATCACCTCTGACGTGTCCGTGGGCGCGCGCGGCAAGTATCCACTGACCGAGCTGGATCAGCAAAGCCTGTACAAACCCCTGACCAAGTGGAACACCACCATAGACCGCGCCGACCAGATTCCCGGCGCCATGCGCACGGCGTTCCGGGCCATGACCACGGGGCGCCCGGGCACGGCGCACATATGCCTGCCTTATGACGTGCAGAAGCACGAGGTCGACGCCCAGGCCTTGTGGGCCCAGCCCGAGCACGGGCGCTTCCCGGCCATGCGCGCGGCGCCCGATCCGTCCGACGTGGCGCGGGCCGCGGACAAGCTGGTGGCGGCGCGGGCTCCGGTCATCATATGCGGAGGCGGGGTCGTCATCGCCGGCGCCTGCGCCGAACTGGCCGAGCTGGCCGAGACGCTGCGCGCCGCGGTATGCACCACGGTCAGCGGGCAGGGCAGCCTGGCCGACAGCCATCCGGCGAACGCCGGAGTGGTGGGCTCGAACGGCGGGGTCATGGCCACCCGCGAGGTGGTGTCCGGCGCCGACCTGGTGCTGTTCATCGGTTGCCGCGCGGGCTCGACCACGACCGAGCAGTGGCGTTTCCCGTCGGCCGCAGCCACCATCCTGCACATCGATTCCGACCCCATGGTGGTCGGCGCCAACTATCGCACCGAAGTCGGCATGGTGGCCGACGCGCTGCTGGCGCTGCGCATGCTGAATCAAGAAGTCAAGGCGCGCGCGGCGCATCGGCCTGCCGATGCGGCAGACGGCTACCAGGCCGCGGCGCAGGCCAGGCGCACGAAGCTGGCCGCCTTCGAACCTTTGGCACACTGCACCGACGCGCCGATCCGGCCCGAGCGCATCGTGGACGCGCTGAACCGGCTGCTGCCCGCAGACGCCATCGTGGTGGCCGACCCCGGCACGCCCTGCCCTTATTTCTCGGCCTACTTCAACCAGTCGCAGCCGGGCCGGCATTTCATCACCAACCGGGCCCACGGCGCCCTGGGTTTCGCCATGTCGGCCGGCGTGGGCGCCAGCATCGGCCGCCCGGGCGCCCGGGTGGCGGCCATCATGGGCGACGGCAGCTTCGGCTTCACGGTGGGCGAGCTGGAAACCATTACCCGCTACAAAGTGCCGCTGCTGATGATCGTAATTTCCAACAGCGTATACGGCTGGATCAAGGCCAGCCAGAAGGCCGGCTACGAGCAGCGCTATTTCTCGGTGGACTTCAACCGCACCGACCACGCGCTGGTGGCGCAGGCCTATGGGGTCAAGTCCTGGCGGGTGGAAGACCCCACGCAGCTGGACGCGGCCCTGAAGGCGGCGCTCGATCATGGCGGGCCGGCGCTGCTGGACATCATCGCCCAGCCCCTGCAGGATGCCGCCGCTCCCGTCAGCCAGTGGATGGGCTGACAAAGCACGGCGCGCGCTTGCCCGCCGGCTATTGCAGATAATGCCTATGCCGCCAGGCAATCGCGCGCGCAGCGCAGCCGCCCCGACCCACACAGCGATCCATATATGCCTACATCGACCATAGCCGCCACAGCCCGCCCCGCAGGCGGCCGGGCCCGCAACACCTCGTCCCAGGTCTACGAGAAACTCCGCGACATGGTGATCCTGTATGAAATCAAGCCCGGGGAAAGGCTCAACGAAGTCGCGCTGGCAGAGAGGCTGGAAGTGAGCCGCACGCCGATACGGGACGCATTGAATCTGCTGGCACGCGATGGCTTTCTGGAGGAGTCGGGGCGCGGCTACGTGCGCCGTTCGCTGAACCTGAAAGAGACCCAAGACTTATACGAAGCGCGCGAGGCCATCGAGGTCGAATGCCTGAGGCTGGCCGCGCGCCGCGCCACGCCGGAACAACTGGATAAGGTCGCAGCCTTTCTCGGCCAGAGCCGCAAGGTGCCGAAAGACTACCCCGTGCTGGATCTGGTGGCGCTCGACGAAAAATTCCACGACATGCTGGCCGAGCTGTCCGGCAACAATGAATTGCGGCGCATGCTGGGCGAATTGAACGCGCGCATCCGCTTCGTACGCTGGATCAATATGGAACAGATCGGGCGCGGCAAGACCCAGGCCGAACATGCGCAGATTCTTGCCGCCCTGCGCGACCACGATCTGGACAAGGCGCAGGCCTGCATGCGCGCGCATATTTCCCAACGCACGCAGCAGATCAAGGAATCCATCACCATGGGTCTGGCGCGCATTTTTCTTGACGGCCAGGCTTGATGCAAGCCATTCTGTCTAAGAGCCCTTCTTGTCTCCGGTAATGGCGGGCCGCTCGCCCACTACCAGATCCAGGCGCTCGGCCTCGTAGTCGCGGTGCAGCGGTTCGACCTGCGGCAGCGCCTTGTTGGCCTTGGCCGACAGTTCGCCGAAGCGCAGCACCTTGCCGTACAGGCCCTGCTGGCCGGCCACCGCGGTGACGGTGTCGTTGTAGTGCTGACTGGCGGTGCCCAGGGTGGCGCCCAGGCGCTTCAGGCGCTCGGCCACCAGGGCAACCTGGTTGTAGATCTCGCCGGCGCGGCCGCTGAGTTCCTGCGCCTGTTCGTTGCTGCGCGCCACCATCCACAGGTTCGCCACGGTCTTCAATATGGGCATCAGCGTGGTGTACGACACCATGATCACGCTCTTCTGATAGCCGTAATTGAACAAGTCCTTGTTGTGCTTCAAGGCCTCTATGTAGGCGGGTTCGATCGGCATGAACATCAGCACGAAGCTGGGGCTGCGCATGCCGATCAGATTGCTGTAGTCCTTCTTGCTGAGATCGTCGATGTGGTTGCGCACCGCCTTCACGTGGGCCTCGAGCGCGGCCTGGCGCTCGGCCTCGGTCTCGGCGACGATGGCGCGGTCGTAGTCGACCAGTGACACCTTGCTGTCCAGCACCATGTGCTTGTGGTCGGGCAGTTTGACGACGAAGTCGGGCTGGCGCGCCTGGCCCTGCTGATCCTGGAAGCGCGGCTGGGCCTCGTAGTGCTCGCCCTCGACCAGGCCGGCCTGCTGCAGGGCGTTTTCCAGCTGGATCTCGCCCCAGTTCCCGGCGGTCTTCTTGTCGCCCTTCAGGGCGCTGGCCAGGGTATTGGCTTCGGTGCTCATGCGCACGCCTATGTCCAGCACCTGGCGGATCTGCGCGCCCAATGAAGCATTGCCGCGCACCGATTCGTCGTGCACCTGGTTGACGCGCTGCTGGAAGCCCTGGATCTGCTCGCGAAAGGGCTTGAGCAGCGCGTCCAGCGACTGCTGGCTGGTGGCCGCGAAGCTGCGGCCCTTTTCTTCCAGGATCTGGTTGGCCAGATTCTGGAATTCGATCTTGAGCTGCTGGCGCGCCTGCTCCAGCGCGCGGCGGCCGTCTTCCAGCGCGGCAAGCTTTTCCTGATGCGTGATGCGCAGCTCGGCCAGTTCTTTGTCCAATGCCGCGGCGCGCCCGGTCGAGGCCTGCAAGGCTTGTTCCCGCGCGGCCAGGCTAAGCTGGGCTTCGTCCAGGCGCTGGCGCAAGCCCGCGGCCTCGGTCTCGAAACGGGCGCACATACGTTCGATCTGCAAGCGCTCGGCCTCCAGGCTGGCGTACCGGCCACGCGCCTGTTCCAGCTCGGCACGCTGGGCGGCGAACTGCTCGTCGCGCTGGCCGGCCGCGGCCTGCGCGAGCAGCAAGCGCTCACGCAAGACAGCCGCGGCGCGGCGCGTATACCAGGCCACGGCGCCGGCCCCCACAGCCAGGGCCAGCAAAGCCAGCAGCACAACGGTCGGCAAGGGAACGGCTTGGTTCATAGGGATTGGATTTCCCCCGATCAGGCCGCCGGAAACACCGGCTCGCCCAGGTTCAGCATCAGGCGATTGGCCCAGCCGAAGATTGCCACGGCGTGGATCAGATCCAGGACTTCGGCGTCGTTCATGCCTACCGTCTTGAGCGCCTGTATGGCCTGGGGCCCGAGCCCGGAGGGATCTTCGGTCATCTGCACGGCGAAATGCGCGACGGCGCGCTCGCGGTCGGTGGTGCCGGCGCTGCGCGGGTCGTCGAACACCTGCTGGACGGTGTCGTTGCGCTTGGCAAGCTGCTCGAAACGCTGCGCATGCACCGAGGCGCAATAGACGCAGCCGTTGATGCGCGATACCGTCAGGGCGCCCAGTTCACGGTCGGCGCGCGCCAGGCCGCCGGGCGCATACATGATGGCGTTGTAGGCCTCGGAACGCTGCTTGAGCACCTCCGGCTGATGTGCCAGAAAGCGGTAGTAGTCCGACTGCTTGGCCTTGGGATGGCTCATCTCCAGCACCGCCAATTGCTCGGGCGTGGCGCGATCCAGGTCGAGCACATCCAGCCAGGCTTTCCATTCCAGGCTTTCATTGGTGAAGCCGTGGCTCTTGACGGGCTTGCCCGTGGGCGTGCCGTCGCGCTGCGGCGCCACTGGCGCGATATCCGCCTGGCGCGGCACCGCGGCCGCCTCGGCGCTGTTTGCGGCGCCCTGCTCTTCGGCCTGCATGGCCTGCAGGCCCGCGACCGATCGCAGCTGGTACGAAAGAAAGGCCACCAGCTGCGCCAGGGCCACGATGTCCGGCGTAGAGATGCCTGCGGCCTGCAGCGCCTTAAGCGCCGCGGCATCGCCTTCGACGGGCTTTTCTATCAGCTTTTTGGTGAAGGCCAGCATGGCGCGCAGCCGCGCCGGTTCGATGGTGTCGATGCTGCCGGCCTGCAGTGCATCGGCCAGCGCAGCGCCGCCCTGTTGCGCGGCCAGGGCTTGCCGATAATGCGCGCCCAGGGCCGCGGCCTTGGACAGTACGCAGGCGCAATAGGCCACCGCCAGCCTGTCCCGCAACGCCAGGCCGCCGAGCTGGGGCCCGAAGAACAGCTCATAGCTTTTCTGCGTGGCCACCGCCACCTTGTCGCGCGCATGCCGCGTCGCGTACAGCGCCATGCCCGGCCGCAGCCCGACGATATGATCGATCACGTCGGCGCCAGCCTGGGCTTGTTCCGTAGTCACCATGTTCTTCCTCTTTGCAAACGGGGCCGTGCCGACCCCCGGATCATCGCCTCGATGGCAAACGCGTCAGGCAGCCTGCCATTCGTCGCCGAATACTTCGGGCTCACTGAAGGCCTGCATGGCTTCGTACTGCTGTTCGATGTTTTCCTGGTACAGCAGCCCGACGATACCGCGGGCCAGGCGTTCGGCGCCATCGCTGATGGCGGGAATGTCGCCCGACACCTGGCCGTGCACCAGCGTAGCCGGATAGCAGAAGCAGTGCACGCGCGACAGGCCCGGCAGATCGTGCCCCGGCTTGGGCTGGAATTCGAAAGCGGGCCCGACGTCCGGCGAACTCGTCAGCTCTGCGTCTTCCTGGCCGGCGGCCGGCTGGTAGCGGTCGCCCCAGACGCGAATGTGCGGGGCGATGGCCGCATATTCGGGCCGCCCGCTCAGGTCGATCATGAAGCCCGTGGACAGGATCAGGAAATCCAGCTCGAAGGTCTTGCGCGGCGTGCGCACCTGCAAGTGGCCATCGGCTTCCTGCACCGACAGCACCGGGCTGTCCAGGTTGAAGCGGGCATTGTCGTGGCGCGAGACGCGCAGCGTGCTGCCGCGCGGCGGCGGCACTTGCTGTTCATTGATGTAGTGGCGGATGCGCCACTTCCAGTCGTCGGGCAGCGCGACATAGCCGTGGGTGAAGCCCGGACTGCCCGCGCCCTTGCCCTTGTTGATGCGGGGGATGTCGGCGCGGCGTATCAGCAGGTCGACGCTGGCCGCGCCGTGCTCCAGCGCGGTGGCGGCGCTGTCCATGGCCGAAGCGCCGGCGCCCACCACGCCCACGCGCAGGCCGCGCAGCCGGCCGTAGTCCATTTCGTCGGAAGAATGCGCCCAGTAATGCCGCGGCACATCGCGCATGAATGCCGGAATATAGGCGCCGCCCAGGCCGGCGCGGCCGGTGGCTAGCACCAGGCGGCGCGCGTACACGGTCTGCGGGCCGGCGGGCGCATCGATGCGCAACTCGACGTAGTCGGCATGCGGTAGGATCTGGTTCACGCGATGCTGGTTGCGGATATCGACATTCATCACGCGCCGGTACCAGCGCAGGTAATCCATCCATTGCAGGCGCGGGATCTTGTCCAGCTCTTCCCAGGCCTGCCTGCCGAACTGGGCCTCGAACCAAGCATGGAAGGTCAGCGCCGGCAGACCCATCGCCGGGCCTGTGAGCTGCTTGGGCGAGCGCAAGGTTTCCATGCGCGCCGTGGTGGCCCAGGGGCCTTCATAGCCCTCGGGAGACTGGTCGAAGTTGCACACTCTGATGCCCAGATTCTTCAAGGCCACGGCGGCCGCCAGCCCCGCCATGCCGCCGCCGACGATGGCCACGTCCAGCGCGGGACGGCCATTGAATTCGGCGGGCGGCACCCAGGGCTTGGCCGGCAGCTCCAGCCAGGCGAGATCCTGGGCCAGGCGCTCTTCGAGCGCCTGCAGGTCGAATGCGGGTGGGGTGGTCATAACAGAGCAATATCCTCGATGGCGGATTCGTGATGCGAGTTCAGCAGCGCGCGGTTGCGGTTCGCGCTATTGAGCCGGAAGCCTGGAATGTACAGCTCGGCCTGGTGCTTGAGTGTTTCGATGAGCGCCGAGACGGCAGCGTCCGGCGCCTGGTCTTCGTGTGTGATGACGCCCATGACGAACGGCACGGCGGCATCCATGGGGCGCAGCACCACACCGGACAGCGGCATGCCGTAGCCGGTGAACGGTTCGACCAGCGCCACCCCCAGGCCGGCGCGCACCAGCGCCAGGGCATTGAGCGTGGAGTTGGTTTCGATGTGGCGCCGCACCGGCGCCGCGCCGCGCCCGAACAGGGCGGTGGACAAGCGATGGCGCAAGCGGTTGCGGCTGGACATGGTAATGACGGGCATGTCGCGCAATTCCGCAATCGCCACGCTGGCGCGCGCAGCCAGCGGATGCGATTCGGGCAGCGCCAGCACGCAGGGCGCCTCGCCCGACCAGTGCAGCCGGCAGCGGCGCAGATCGATGGGCAGGCTACTCAGGCCCAGCGCCGCCTGGCCGGTGGCGATCGTCTTGGCCACGTGTTCAGGCGCCAGGCTGTCGACGAGGATCTTGCGGCCGGCAAGCAAACCCGGCGCAACGGCAGCGCGTGCCGCCCGCGTTGGCGAGGTTGCCTGCGTTGGCGAGGTTGCCGGTGCCGCCCCGGCCGCCGCTTCGGCCTCGGCCAAAGCGCCCGGCAACAGCCCCGCGCCCAAGGCATAGGTGGCAACGATTTTCAGCGGCCGGGCCCGCCCCAGGGCGATTTCGCGCGAACGCTGGTCGAGCTGCTGCAGGCCGGCCAGCACATGCTGCATTTCTTCATGGAACTGGCGTCCCTGCTCGGTCAGCGTAACGGCCGGGCGCGTGCGTTCGAACAGCGTGAACCCCAGCTCGTGCTCGAGTTCCTGCACCTGGCGGCTGATGACCGGCTGAGAGCGGTCGAGCAGCCGCCCCGCGGCGGTCACGCTGCCCGTAGAGAGCACCGCGGCGAACGCTTCGAGCTGTCGGATTTCCATGCAGGTTTATTCTGAAATAGAATTTATTGATATAAATTATGCATTTTCAGAATTTTTTTGGCAAGTCTTGGCGCAGGGCATCAATCTTCCAGGATTGATGCGGCCTGATGCGTGACGACATCCCCAAAAGCTGGCTCGAGCCGGCTAGATGACGACTTCTTCCTCTACGACAAACGTTTTTTGCCGGCCGATGAAAGTTGCCCCGTGGGCCAGCCAACGCCGCCCTTCCGGAGAGCTGAAGGCTTCCTGAGTGGCCTCCTGGCTGTCGAACCAGGTTTCCGCAATACCATCCACCTCGCCCAGTTCCCAACGCACGGGCACATCCGCGCGCTGCGGCTCTTCGATGATGTGGCACAAGACATAACGGCGCAGGCCCGGAACATCGTGCGAGATAGGCAAATGGTCATTCCAGTGTGTTAGAAACTCTTCCCTGGACATGCCTTCTTTGCGTGTCAGGAGCGATATGCGTTTGACCATCTTCTGTTTGGTCGGGGAACTTGCTGTTGGCGTCATAATTTCCTTCCGGATTACGAATTGGGCCGCTTGCGTTGCATCAGGGCCTGTTCAGACTAATTGACTTTGATCTGGCTTTCGTCGATAACGGATTTCCACAGCCGGCCGTCTTTCTCGACGCGCTCGGCGAGTTCGGCCTGCGAGCTGGGACGTGCGGTCATCCCCATCGAGGCGAATTTTTCGATCGTTTTCGGATCCGTCAAAACTTCGGCCACCGCCTTGGTCAGCTTGTCAGCGGCCTGGGTCGGTACATTTCTGGGCCCGAACAAGCCCATGAAGCCCACGACATCGAAACCGGACAAGGTCTTGCTGATAGGAGGTACTCCGGGCAACAGCGGATCAGGCTTTAGGCTGGAAACCCCCAAAGGAATCAATTGCCCCGACTGCAAAAATGGCTTGATCTCGGAAATCGTAGCGAACATCCAGTCGATCTCTCCGGAGATCACGGCCATCAGCGCGGGGTTATTGCCTTTATACGGGATATGCAAAAACTTGACACCTGCACGCTTGGCAAATAACAAGCTGGTCATGTGGTTGCTGGATCCGTTACCCGCCGAGCCATAAGTCAGGCTTTTTTCCCGGCTGCGGGCCAAAGCCAGGAACTCGTCCAATGATTTCACGTTCAAGGCCTTGCCGACGACCAACACGTTCGAATATTCGGTCAACATGGAAATAGGCGTGAAGTCTTTGGCGGGATCATACGCAACCTTTTGCAGGTACGGCGCCATGGTCAGCGTCCCCGAATTCCCTAACCCAATCGTGTAGCCATCGTTGCTGGAACGGGCGAGGCGGCCGACACCGATCGCGCCACCCGCGCCGCCAACATTTTCCACGACAACTGATTCGTGCAGTTTTTCCTGCAATTGGGCGGCCACCTGTCGGCTGATGATGTCCGTAGCCCCGCCAGGCGGGAACGGCACCACGTACTTGATCGGGTGATCCGGCCATGGGTGCGCAGATAGCGCAGGCATATACAACACCAGAAATACGGCAAATACATGCCGCCACATTGACTGACCTGTCCGCTTCCAATAAGAACCGTTAAGCACCTTGCCTCCGCTGGTTGTAGTGAGTCTTGCCTCGGATTCTATAGCCTCTGGAGCATAAAAACAAATAGATTGAACTTATGACCTATTAACATAGCAGAGCAATGACAATACTCGGAGCATCGGTGTCAACAAAGGATCGCCGGGATATCCTTCCTAGCGCCTACACTTACAGGCTCGCAACACCTTGCCGCGCCGCCCGCCGCCGTCAGTCCAGCAGCTTCTGGGGCACATACACGTGGCCTTCCATCAGGCGCCGGGCGCTGCGGCTCATGGAGACCTTGGTCACGATCCAGTTGCCGCCCTCTTCGCGCGCTTCGGCCCCGACCCGCAGCACGCCCGAGGGGTGGCCGAAGCAGACGGTGTCGCGGGTTCCACCCAATACTTCGCTGACGATCGTGCCGGGAATGGCAGCGGCGGCCGCGATGCCGACCGCCCCCGTGCCCGTCATGGCGTGGTGCGGCTTGCCCATGGAGATGATGCGCGCCAGCAGGTCTATGTCTTCGGCGCCCACCGCCTTGCCGCTGCTGGCGACATAGGGCGCCGCCGCCGCGAAATACGCCAATTTGGGTGTGTGCTGCCGATGGCTGGTGGCGTATTCGGCGCTTTCCGCCAGCCCCATGGCCACTGCGGCATGGGCGCGTATGGCCTCCAGGCGCGCCAGCAGCGCCGCGTCCCGGGCGAGTTCAGCAGGCGCTTCGGTGCCGGCCAGGCCCAGATCGGCCGCCGCCAGGAACACGCCTGGATTGCCCGCATTGATCAGCGTCGCGCGCAGCTTGCCGACACCGGGGACGTCCAGTTCGTCGATACGCTTGCCGGTGGGAAACGTAGCCGAGCCGCCGGCGCCGCCATCTTCGCCGGCATCGGCGCCCGGGTCGAGGAATTCGAGCCGGATCTCGGCCGCCGGGAAGGTGACGCCGTCCAGCACGAAGTCGCCCAGCTCTTGCACCTGGCCGTCGCGCATGGGCACGTGCGCCACAATCTTCTTGCCGATGTTGGCCTGCCAGATGGTGACGCGGGCCACGCCGTCGCGCGGCGCCTGCACCAGGCCCCGGTGTATGGCAAACGGCCCGACGGCCGCGGTCAGGTTGCCGCAGTTGCCGCTCCAGTCGACCAGCGGGCGGTCGATGGCGACCTGGCCGAACAGGTAGTCGACGTCGCAATCGGGCCGATCGCTCTTGCCGATTATGACCACCTTGCTGGTGCTGGACGCGGCGCCTCCCATGCCGTCGATCTGCTTTTCGTACGGATCGGGGCTGCCTATTACGCGCAGCAGCACCGCATCGCGCCTGGCGGGGTCGGTCGGCAGGTCGTCGGGCAGGAAAAACACGCCCTTGCTGGTGCCGCCGCGCATGTACAGGGCGGGGATGCGGGTCTGGCGTTGCGTAGTCATTTTTCGGGCGTCCGTGGTAGGCCGGCAAAGAACCAGCCGTTGACAAATAATAGATGAAGAATCGCCACTCGAAGCTTCAACTCACAGCCGCAGCCCGCTGCCACCCTGCCCGCCACCCGCGGCGCTGCACGCGCGAAGCGCCGCGCCCCTTCCCGGCCATGGTTATTTGGACATGCCGAAGGTTTCGGGATCCGGGCCGCTGCGGCCGTCGACGCGATCCAGCGTGGCGATGGCCGCCATATCGGCGTCGTCCAGCGCAAAATCGTAGACCTGGAAATTCTCGCGGATGCGGGCTGGCGTCACCGACTTCGGGATTACCATATTGCCCAGTTGTATGTGCCAGCGGATCATCACCTGCGCCACCGAGCGGCCATACTTGAGCGCGATGCCCGCAAGCACCGGATCTTCCCACAGCGCGCCGCGCCCCAGCGGGCTCCAGGCCTGGGTCTGGATGCCGTGCTCGGCGTGGAACTCGCGCAGTTCCGCCTGCTGAAAGCGCGGATGCAGCTCGATCTGGTTGACCACCGGCAGCACCCCGGTTTCGTCCAGCAGGCGCTGCAGATGACTGACAGTGAAATTGGACACGCCGATGGAGCGGGCGCGGCCTTCATCGCGCAGGCCGAGCATGGCTTCCCAAGCCTGTACGTAGCGCTTCTGCGCCGGCACCGGCCAGTGGATCAGATAGAGATCCACGTAATCCAGGCCGAGACGCTCCAGGCTTTCCTGCAAGGCCAGGGGCGTGCTGTCGTGCCCGTGCTTGTCATTCCACAGCTTGGTGGTGATGAACAGCTCTTCGCGCGCCACGCCGGAATCGGCAATGCCGCGCCCCACCCCCTTCTCGTTGCCGTAGATGGCGGCGGTATCGACCAGGCGATAGCCTTCTTTCAGGGCCGTGCCGACCACGTCGGCGGTAATGTCGTCCGCGACCTGCCAGACACCCAGCCCGAGCTGGGGCGCGCTGCGACCATCATGGAATTTGACTGCGTTCTGCGTAGTGGACATGGCTGAACTCCCGATCCCTGGGGCCTGTTGAACGGCTACCAATTGATTATACGTATGTTAAAAGAGCATTTGCTGCACCCGCACAATTGCTCACACAATAACAATACCCAGGCCGGATCCATGGCCGCGGACGGCAAGAGCGGCGCCGCAATACACACAAAAAGCACTCGCGAAAACACACAAGGAGCACCGGTAAACATGAGCGTACATACCGACATCAAACGCACCAGCGTGCCGCAGCTGGTGGCCTGCAAGGGCCAGCGCAAGCTCGCCTGCCTGACCGCCTACACGGCACCATTTGCGCGCCTGCTGGACGATTATCTGGACATGATCCTGATAGGCGACTCCACCGCCATGGTGGGCTACGGCCTGCCCGACACCCTGTCGATCACCCTCGAACAAATGGCCGCGCACGCCGCGGCGGTGGTGCGTTCGACCGCCAAGGCCTGCGTGATCGTCGACCTGCCTTTCGGCAGCTACCAGGAATCGCCGCAGCAGGCCTACGCCAACGCCGCGCGGGCGCTGGCGGCCAGCGGCGCCGACGGCGTCAAGATGGAGGGCGGCGCGGTCATGGCCGAGACCACGCGCTTCCTGGTGGAGCGCGGCGTGCCGGTGCTGGCGCACGTCGGGCTCATGCCGCAGTATGTGCACACCATGGGCGGCTTCAAGGCCCAGGGCATGAATGACGCGGCGGCAGAACGGATCTTGCAGGACGCCGTCGCGCATGAACAGGCCGGCGCCTTCGGCATAGTGCTCGAGGGCGTGGCCGAAGCGCTGGCGCGGCGCATCACCCAGACGCTGCAGATACCGACCATAGGCATAGGCGCATCGCCCGACTGCGACGGGCAGATCCTGGTCACCGAAGACATGCTGGGCCTGAGCGGCGCGCGCATACCCAAGTTCGCACGCCAGTTCGCCGACGTGGGCGCGGTGATACGCGGGGCGGTCGAACAATACGCCAACAGCGTGCGCGACGGCTCGTTCCCCGGCCTGGAAAACTGCTTTGGCGCGAAGAAGCCATAAACCTGGAGCGGCCGCCGGGCTGGCCGCCCCAAGAGCGGCGCGCCGCCGCCGCGGCTAGCGCTGCCCCGGCGCCCAGGATTGGGCCAGCATATTCAGCAGCAGATCGGTGTACGACCACCCGGCCGCCCTGGCGGCCATGGCGATCAGGCTGTCGCGATTGTCGCGGTCGGGGCGCCCCGGCCCGGTGAGGTTGGGCTTCATGTTCAGGTCGAACAAATAATACTTGCCGTCCTTGCCGGCCCTGCAGTCGATGCGTATCGGCGCGCGCGAATCGACCAGCGCCGCGGCCTGCGCGCATTGCTGCAGCAGCCTGCGCAAGGCCGGCTGCTGCAGCGCGTCCTTGTCCAGAGGCTTGCTGTTGGCGGCCAGCGGCTCGGCGTCGTCGTAGGGTGCCACACCGTCTTCGTGGCGGCTGCGCTGCACCGCCGGCAGGCCCCAGTGCGACGACATCTTTTGCAGTTGTTCACCCATGCGATAGGTGCCTGGCGGCATCACGGCGACGGCCAGCTCGTCGCCGGGCAGGAACTGCTCGACAATGACCGAACGGTCGAAGACCGGCACCAGGTCGCCGTGGAAGATCTCGCTGGCCTTCATGATCTGATCGAAGCGCGCGCGCAGTGCAGCCATTGTATCGACCCGGAACACCCCCTGGCTGCCGCGTCCGCGCAGCGGCTTGACCACCAGCGGGAAATGCAAGCCGTGCGCGGCCAGTTCCGATTCGGATAAGGCCTCTATGGCATAGGTCTGGCGCGGATCGTCGCTGCCCACCAATACCGAAGGCGCCACCGGCAGGCCATGGCGGCGCAGCAGTTCGTTGGCGACCCATTTGTCGTCGTAGGCCTGCACGCGCTCGGGCAACTGGCCGACGATGCGCGCCTGTTTCAGAAAGGATTCCAGCGGATGCTCTTTGAACAGCACCGTATTGGCCCACAGCACGCGGGCGCCGGCGTCCAGCGCGGCCTGTATGCCTTCGGCCGAATCCGGGTAGACCCAGTCCGCATCCGCGCCGGGGGCCGGCTGGGGCACCGGCGTGCACACCTGCACGTCCGCCGCGCGCAGCGCAAAAGCAATGTCGGCGCCGCTATCGGCGTAGCCGCCGCGCTTGACCGGCCGGTGCACATTGCCAATTGCGGGCGCCTCGATAGCCTCGAAAAGTACCGCCACCGGGCCGGCTGGCGGCCATCTGTCGTTGCTGGAGAAATCGCTGGTCATCGCGTCCCATCCCCTGTTCCGATGCCGTGGCTCAATAATGCGGCGGCTTTTCGTTCGCCGACGGGGCCGAGCCGTCATCGGCGAGATCTTCGGCCTGCCTGGCCAGCCTGGCGCAGAACGCCCTGAGTTCGTCGAGCTGCTTCTGCTGCTGATACACGAGCTGGTTCAGCTCTTGCGTCAGATCTTCCTGGCGCGTGAGCTTGATTTCGATTTCGATCAAGCGCTCTTCGACAGTCATGCGGCGCGATCCTCAAAGAGACTGGGAAGCTTTCATTTTAATGCCGGCCGCGCCACCACGCCCGGCCGCTTTCATTGCCGCGTTTTCCATCCTGCAATAAATTTCATTTGACGCAACGCTAGTGCGTACTATGAAATTTATGGCTAGTATGCGCAGACCTGAACACCCTCGACACAAAATCCGCATACCCCCGGGAGGAAACATGAAACTCATAACGAAATGCGCCAGCACGCTGGCCACGGCACTGTTCTGCGCCTCGGCGCTGGCGGCGGGCTATCCCAACCATCCCATCAAGCTGATCGTGCCCTTCCCGCCGGGCGGCGGCACCGACCTGATCGCCCGCGAACTGGCCAAAACGCTGTCCCAGCAAAACGGCTGGAACATCATCGTCGACAACCGCGCGGGCGCCGGCGGCGACATCGGCGTGGCGGCCGCCGCCAAGGCACCTCCCGACGGCTACACCTGGGTGCTGGGGCAGACCAGCAATCTCGCCATCAATCCCACGCTGCACAAGGGCCTGCCCTACGACCCGTTCAAGAGCTTCGCGCCCATCAGCCTGGTCGCCGAGTCGCCGCTGGTGATGGTGGCGCCCAAATCGGCCAAGTACGACAACGTCGCGGAATTCGCCAAGGCCGTACACACGGCGCCCGCCAATAGCATGAACATAGGCCTGCCCGGCATAGGAACCGTAGCGCACCTGACCACCGTACTATTCGAGCGCACCGCCGACATCAAGGTCACCAATGTTCCCTACAAAGGCGCATCCGACGGCCTGCCGGCTTTGATCGGCAACCAGCTGCAGGCCTACATCTCGTCCATTCCCACTCTGCTGGGCTCCATCAAGGCAGGGCAGATCAAGGCCCTGGGCGTGACCTCGCAAAGCCGTGTATCGGTGCTGCCCGACGTGCCCACGATCGACGAGTCCGGCTACAAGGGCTTCAACGCCACGACCTGGTTCGGCATTCTCGTGCCCGCCAAAACCTCCAGCGACATATGCGCGGCCTTGAACCAGGCAATCAACAAAGCCGTCCAGGATCCCGCCTTCGTGAAACAGATGCAGGCGCAGGGCGCGGCCACGCTGGGCGGCTCTTCCGCCGATTTCACGAAACGGCTGCATGCCGACTATGACATGTGGGCCGATCTCATCAAGCAGGCCCACATCACGCTTGCCCACTGAACCCCCGGGCGCCGTCCGCAGCATCGTGCACTGATGCTCGGCGCGCCGCCCTCAAAACCTCCGGAGCCTCACCCATCATGACGAAAAATCTTCCTTTCATACGCAAAGACATAGAGCGCGTTTCCGCCGACCTGGTCAAGCGCGCCAGCCAATTCCAGGCCGCCATCCTGGCCGACGTGGGCGGACGCCGCGGCGCGCTGGGCGGGCGCATCAAGCCGCTGCATCCCTCCATGAAGGTCGCGGGGCCGGCTTTCACGGTCGAGGTGCGGCCAGGCGACAACCTGATGTTCCATGCGGCCCTGGCCCTGGCCGAACCCGGCGACGTGATCGTCGTCGAAGGCAAGGGCGATACGTCGTCCGCGCTGTGCGGCACCATCATGTCCACGCAGGCCCAGGCCAAGGGCCTGGCCGGCTTCGTGATCGATGCCGCGGCCCGCGACTCGGCGGAAATCGCCGAAGGCACCTTTCCCGTTTTCTCGGTGGGCACCAACCCCAATGGGCCGACCAAGGCCTTGAGCGGCCGCGTGAACTGGCCGGTGACGCTGGCCGGCACCACGGTGAACCCCGGTGACCTGATCGTCGGCGATGCCGACGGCGTGGTCGTCGTGCCCAAGGAAAATGTCGAGGAAATCCTGGTGCTCGCGCAGAAGAAGGTGGACGCCGAGGCCAAGCGCATCGCGGCCATCAAGAGCGGCGACCTGGGCGCGCCCTGGCTGCTCGCCACGCTGGTTCAGGCTGGTGTGCTGAAGGACGGCGAAACACTATGAATGGCAACAAGCAGGCGATCCTGGTCACGGCGGCAGACCTTGCCCCGCAGGCCCTGGATCTGCTCAAGGATTTCGACGTGGTGTTTGCGGGGCCCCGCCCCCAGGAAAGCGACATCCTGGCATTGATCAAGAAGCACGACCCGGTCGGCATCATCGTGCGCTACGGCAGGATCAGTGCCGCGGCCATCGATGCGGGCCGTTCATTGAAAGTCATCTCCAAGCACGGCAGCGGCATCGACACCATCGACAGCCAGGCGGCCAAAGCGCACAAGGTCGCGGTTTGCGCGGCAGTGGGCGTGAACGCCGCGGCGGTGGCGGAACACGCCATAACCTTGATGCTGGCCTGCGCCAAGTCGGTAGTGAAGATGAACAGCCGCATGCATGCCGGGCATTGGGACAAGGCCAGCCACAAAAGCATAGAACTGCGCGGACGCACCCTGGGCCTGATCGGCCTGGGCGCCATAGGCGCGCGCACAGCCCTGATCGCCCATGCCATGGAGCTGAACGTCATCGCCTACGACCCCTATGCAAAACAGGCTCCGGACTACGTGCGCCTGGCGGGCCTGGACGAAATATGGCGTGCCGCCGACATCATCTCGCTGCACTGCCCCCTGACGGCGGAAAACCGCAATCTGATCAACGCGCAGACGCTGGATCAGTGCAAGCCAGGGATCATCATCGTCAACACCGCGCGCGGCGGCCTGATCGACGAAGACGCCCTGCTGGCCGCGGTGCATAACGGCCGCGTCGGGGCGGCGGCCCTGGACAGCTTCCAGCAAGAGCCGCCGCCCGCCACGCACCCCTTCTTCAAGGAAGAAAAGATCTTGCTCAGCCCGCATATCGGCGGGGTCACGCAAGACGCCTACGTCAACATGGGCGTGGCGGCCGCGCGCAACCTGCTGAGCCAGCTGGCCTGACTCGCCCGGAAAGGAAAAGACGCCATGTTTCTGAGCCATCAAGTGGAAATACGGGACGCGGAAATATACAGCTCGATGCCGGACAAATACCGGCGCACCGGCGTGGCTTCGGAATGGGCCAAGGCCAACCGCGGCGGCACCGCGGTCGACTCCTTCCTGGAAGGCCCCGTCTTCGACACCGCGGGCAACTTGTACGTTACCGACATTCCGTTCGGCCGCATTTTCAAGATATCGCCCGACCGCCAATGGACGCTGATCGTCGAATACGACGGCGAGCCCAACGGCATGAAGTTCCTGGGCGAAGGCCAGCTCGTCATCGCCGACTACAAGAACGGCCTGATGCGGCTGGATCTGGCAAGGCGCGAGGTTCGCCCTTATCTGTCCCGCAGGAACACCGAAAGATTCAAGGGCGTCAACGACCTGATATTCGATACGGCCGGCAATCTTTATTTCACGGATCAGGGCCAGTCGGGCCTGCACGACCCCAGCGGCCGGGTATACCGCCTGGCCCGCGACGGCCGCCTCGACCTGCTGCTGCACAACGTGCCCAGCCCCAACGGCATCGCCCTGAGCCCCGACGAGAAAGTGCTTTATGTCGCGGCGACCCGCGGCAACTGCATCTGGCGCGCGCCGCTGATGGCCGACGGCAGCGTCGCCAAGGTGGGGCAGTTCTTCACATCCCACGGCCCCAGCGGCCCCGACGGCCTGGCCGTCGACCAGGCCGGCCGCCTGATCATCGCCAACCCCGGCCTGGGCCGCGTCTGGGTATTGAACGAACTAGCCGAACCCGACGAGGTCTGGCGCAGCCCGCGAGGCAAGTCGCTGACCAACATCGCCTTCGGCGGCCCGGACGGCAAAACGCTGTACTGCACCGAGTCGACCAGCGGATCGATATTGGCGATCCCGATGCAGCATGCCGGGGTGCCCCTTGCTCGCTGATATTTACTTTGCGGCCGGGGCGTGTGCCGACACAGCCGCACGACGAAACGACCCACTGATTCATTTCATAAATAATTGGAGAGAACCCATGAAGAAACTGCTCATCGGCGCGCTGTGCGCCGCCGTCATCCTTCCCGCCGCCGCATCCGCCGCCTATCCCGACCGGCCCATCAACTTCGTCGTGCCTTATGCGCCCGGCGGCACGGCCGATTCACTGGCGCGGCTGATCGCACATCATCTCGGGCAGAAGCTGAATCAAAGCGTGGTAGTCGAAAACAAGTCGGGCGCCAGCGGCATGATCGGCGAGGCCTATGTGGCTCACGCCAAGCCCGATGGCTACACCGTGCTGTACGATGCGACCCCGCTGGCGATCAACCCAGCGCTGCGTAAAATGAGCTTCGATCCGGCCAAGGATCTGATGCCACTGACACTGGTGTCGGTCACGCCCAATATTTTGGTCGTGCCAGAAAACTCGAAGCTGAAAAGCGTTGCCGACCTGGTCAAGGCCGCCAAGGCCGATCCGGGCAAGCTGACCTTCACTTCCGGCGGCACGGGCACCGAGCAGTTCATGGCGGGCGAACTCTTCCGGCAGGGCTGGGGCATCGATATGCTGCACGTGCCCTACAAGAGCGGCGGCCCGGCCATCATGGCGACCGTGGCGGGCCAGGTGAACATGATGTTCCCCAATATTTCTTCAGCGCTGGCGCTGGTCAAGCAAGGCAAGCTCAGGGCCCTGGCCATCACCTCGCCCAAGCGCAATCCGCTGCTGCCCGATACCCCGACAGTGGCCGAGTCGGGCCTGCCCGGTTTTCAAACATACGAATGGAACGGCATGCTGGTGCCCAAGGGCACCCCCAAGGCGATCGTGCAAAAACTGCAGGCCTCGATACGGGAAGTGCTGCAGGAACCCGAGGTCAAGGCCAAATTCAACTCGGTAGGCAACGAGGTCGTGGCCTCCACGCAGGAAGACTTCCAGAAATATTTGACGGAGGACTTCGCGAAATGGGCGAACGTGGTGAAGAAGGCCCATATCGCCGTGCAGTGATTGCCCGCCGCAGCGGACTACGATCGTAGTTTCCTGCAACAATCCGGCAAGAAGCCTGCGCTCCTTGCCGGTTTTTTCACGGCCGCCACGGCAGCAAAATAGAATGCGTACGCCACGGCATGCCGGCCGCGGCGGCGCGCCAGATCAAGACGGGCGGCCCAACCCAGGGATTTTTTGGTTTACGAACATGACCAGCAGCAACTCACCCCACCTGCCCATCAGGGCCGACTGGCTCGCAACGCGCCGCGAAGACATCCTCTGGCCCGAACTGCCGATTATCGATCCGCACCACCATCTCTGGGATCGGCCCGGATCCAGGTATCTGCTGGACGAACTGAACGCGGACATCTCTTCCGGCCACAACGTGGCGGCTACCGTCTTCGTGCAGTCGCGCAGCATGTACAAGCAGTCGGGCGAAGAGCGCTACAGGCCCGTGGGCGAAGTGGAATTCGCCAACGGCGTGGCGGCGTGCTTTGCCAGCGGGCTGTATGGCCCGCGGCGCGGCTGCGCCGGCATCGTGGCCTGCGCCGACCTGACGCTCGGAGCCGCGGTGGACGCCGTGATCGAACGCCTGCTGCCCGCGGGCGGAGGCCGGCTGCGGGGCATACGCAACTCGACCGCCTGGCATGAAGATGCAGAAGTCCGAAGCAACCCCATACAGCCGCCGCCGGGCCTGCTGGCGGATGCGCGCTTCCAGGCCGGCGCTGGACGCCTGGCAAAATACGGGCTGAGCCTGGACGTATGGGCCTACCACACGCAACTGCCGGAAGTCCTGCAACTGGCGCGGGCCTGCCCCGACGTCTCTATCATCATCGACCACATCGGCGGCCCGCTCGGCGTCGGCCCCTATGCCGGCAAGCGCGACGAAGTATTCCAAGACTGGCGATCCGGCATGCGCAGCCTGGCCGCGCTGCCGAACATCCGCGTCAAGCTGGGAGGCTTCGGCATGAAGCTCACGGGCTACCGCCATTACCAGCTCGACACCGCGCCGTCGTCCGATATGCTGACCGCAGACTGGCGCCCCTACATCGAAACGCTGGTAGAGCTGTACGGCACCCGGCGCTGCATGTTCGAAAGCAACTTCCCGGTCGACAAAGGCATGTACTCCTACCACGTGCTGTGGAATGCCTACAAGAAAATCTGCCGGGAATGCTCGCAGCAGGAAGTCGCCGACTTGTTCCACGACACCGCGCAACGCACCTACGCCGTGGACGTGTCCTGAGCCATAGGCCAAAGGCTGCCTGCCGGCAGCGGCCGCGGCGTTGCAAGTCAAATGCCGATGCGGCACACGGCCAGGCTGCCGGTACGCTTGCCGGCAGCCCCGCGGCCGCGTCAGTTCTGGATCCCGAGTTTTTTGGCCAGCTTGCCATAGCTGGCGACTTCCTGCTTGATCTCGGCGGCGAAGCTTGCCCCGCAAGTGGCATCGGGCTGCAGCCCCAGCGCGTCGAGCTTCTGCCGCATCTGCGCGTCGGCCTGGAATCCGCGCGCGTATTCCTCCAGCGCCGACAAGGCCGCCTTCGGGGCGCCTGCCGGGGCCAGCAGGCCGTACCATGCGTCCTCGGAATAATTCTTGATGCCGTCCTCGGCAAAGGTCGGCACATTGGGCAGGGACTTCAAGCGCGCGCTCGACGCGACCGCCACCACCTTGAGCTTGCCGGACTTCAACTGGGACAATACGGAACCCAAAGTGGCAAACGACATGTCCACCTGGCCGCCCATCAGGGCCGTAATCGCCGGCGCGGCGCCGTTGTAGGGAATGTGATTGAATTTGGTGCCCGTGATTTCCTCGAACTTGGCCATCGCGAAATGCCCCGAACTGCCGACTCCGGGGGACGCGACCGAATATTTACCCGGACTCTTCTTCGCCCTGGCGATGACGTCCTGCAGGCTCTTGACGGGCAGCGAAGGCCCTACCACCAGCACGGTCGGACTCTTGGCAAAGGCGCAGATCGGCGCAAACGATTTCTCGACATTGAACCGGATCCTGTTGCCGTACAGGGCCGGGGTGGTGGTGAGATTCGTTGCCGCCAGCAGCACCGTGTAGCCGTCGGGCTTTTCCTGGCTGACATATTGGGCGGCAATCGTCGAATTGGCTCCCGGCTTGTTCTCGACGATAAAGCTCTGCCCCGCCTTCTGGCTGGCAAAATTGGCGAAAGCGCGCGCCACCACATCGGTGGGGCCTCCCGCGCTGAATCCGACCACGACCTTTACCGGATTCACCGGATAACTCGCGCTGCTGGCATGCGTCGTACCGGCCAATGCCATGGCCGACAGCGCTGCCAGGGCAGATATCGATTTCATCAAACACTCCTCCATAGGGAAATATCTTTGCCGCCCCAAACGGGACGACTTTCGGTTTGCGACAACCCGGCAGAAAATAAAATTCAATCTATGCGCCGCACACTGCAAATGGCTGAGGGGCTTTATTTATCCGCCGCGAACGACTATAAAATCATGTTTTGTAGTGCACAATTCCATTTCTTCTGTTGAAATACGGTGCACGTAATGCGGCGGCCATGCCGCCCCATGCCGGACAGCCCGTGCCAGACAGGCCATGGGGCGAGCCGTTCCAGACAGATCGAGGAGAGGGCTTTGAAAGAGAAACCAGACGCAGCACCCGATACGGGGGTCATCTCGGTCAACAGGGCGATAGGCTTATTGGAAGCCTTCAGCGTGCAGGACGGCTACCTGTCCCTGGCCGAGCTCAGCCGCCGCACCGGGCTGCACAAGACCACGGTATTACGCATCGCCCGCACCCTGGCCACGCATCAATACCTCGTCTATCGCGAAGACGGCGCATGGCGCCTGGGGCCTGCCTCCGGATGGCTGGGCGCCCGCTACCAGGCATCGTTCGACGTCACGGCCTCGGTCGAACCCGTCCTGCAGGAACTGTCCAAGCTGTCGGGAGAAAGCTCGACCTTCTTCGTGCGCGAAGGCAATGCCCGCATATGCCTGTACCGCGTCGAGGGGCCGCAGGCGATCCGCTTCCACATCCGTGTCGGACAAGTCCTGCCGCTGGAAAAAGGCTCGCCCGGGCAAGTGATACTGGCCTTCACCGGAGCCCCCGGCCCCGCGTTCGACAGCATCCGGCGCAAGGGCTACTACATTTCTCTGGGGGAACGCGACGCCGACGTGGCCAGCGTGTCGGCCCCGGTATACGGGGTCAACTGGCAGCTGCTGGGAGCCATCAGCATCTCGGGCCCCCTTACCCGCCTGCCGAAAAAAAAGCTCGAGGC
Organism: Candidimonas nitroreducens; assembly: GCF_002209565.1. Taxonomy (GTDB): domain Bacteria; phylum Pseudomonadota; class Gammaproteobacteria; order Burkholderiales; family Burkholderiaceae_B; genus Candidimonas; species Candidimonas nitroreducens. The sequence continues at coordinate 817,014 of NZ_NJIH01000003.1, read as the reverse complement.
CTTTGCGGAAACCCTGGTGGGCAAGGCCAACCAGTTGTCCATAGCGCTGGGGGGCAAGCGCGCGGTGACCTTGGCCCGCTGATCAGGCCCGCGGCCGGAAGCGCCGCAGCCGCAGCGCATTGCCCAGCACGAACACGCTGGACAAGGCCATGGCCGCCGCCGCGAACACCGGCGAGAGCAGCGGGCCGCCGAAGAGGTACAGCACGCCCGCGGCCACCGGGATCAGCGCCACGTTGTACGCAAAGGCCCAGAACAGATTCTGCCGGATGTTGCGCATCGTGGCCCGCGACAGATCGATGGCCGCCGCCACGCCGGCCAGATCACCCGACATCAGCACCACATCCGCCGCCTCGATGGCAATGTCGGTGCCTCCGCCCACGGCCAGCCCGACGTCCGCCGCGGCCAGCGCCGGCGCATCGTTGATGCCGTCGCCCACATAGGCAAGCACACCGTAACGGGCCTGCAGGCGCCGCACGGCATCTACCTTGCCGGCGGGCAGCACTTCGGCAACGACCTCGTCGATGCCCAGCTGCGAGGCGATCGCCTGCGCGGTGCGCCGGTTGTCGCCGGTGAGCATGGCGACCTTCAGGCCCAGGCCGTGCAGCGTGCGCAGGGCCTGGGCCGTAGTGTCCCGCAGCGGGTCGGCAACCGCCAGCATCGCGGCCAGCCGGCCGCCGACGGCGGCATACAGCGGCGTCCTGCCCTGCTCGCCCAGCCCTTGCGCCGCCATGGCAAAGGCCGATACATCCAGGCCCAGCTGCGCCATATAGCGGTCGGCGCCGACGTCCACCCGAACGCCCTCCACCTCGGCGCCGGCGCCCATGCCCGTGGCCGCCGCAAAGCCGCGCGCCTCGGCCACGGCAATGCCTTCGGCCTGGGCCGCGGCGACGATGGCGCGGGCGATCGGATGTTCGGATTTCGCCTCTACGGCCGCAAGCAGCCCCAGAACCCGCAGCCGGTCGAAGCCGGGGGCGGGCAGCAGGTCGGTCAGTTCGGGCCGGCCCTTGGTCAGCGTGCCCGTCTTGTCGACCGCCAGCACGCTGGTCTTTTCCAGGGACTGCAGCGCCTCGCCCTTGCGGAACAGCACGCCCAGCTGCGCCGCCCTGCCGGTACCGACCATGATGGAGGTGGGCGTGGCCAGGCCCATGGCGCAGGGGCAGGCCACGATCAGCACCGCCACCGCATTGACCAGCGCCAGGCCCAGCGAGGGCGCGGGGCCGAAGACCAGCCACAGCACGCAAGTGAGCAGCGCGGCGGACATCACCGCCGGCACGAACCACATGGTGATGCGGTCGACCAGCGCCTGGATGGGCAGCTTGGAACCTTGCGCCTGTTCGACCATGCGGATGATCTGCGCCAGCACCGTGGCGCCGCCCACCTGCGTCGCCCGGAACGTCAGCGCGCCGTTCTGGTTCATCGTGCCGCCCACCAGCGAGGCGCCGGGGCCTTTTTCGACCGGCATGGACTCGCCGCTGATCATGGACTCGTCGACGAAGCTGGCGCCTTCCACCACTTCGCCATCGACGGCAATGCGTTCGCCCGGGCGCACCTGAACCAGGTCGCCGCTGCGCACTTCTTCCACAGGTATCTCGCGCGCCTCGTTGCCGCGCAGCACACGGGCCATGCGCGGCTGCAGGTCGAGCAGGCGCTCGATCGCCGCCGAAGCGCGCCCCTTGGCGCGCGCCTCGAAATAGCGGCCCAGCAGGATCAGGGCAACGATGACGGCGGCCGACTCGTAATACACGTGCACCGTGCCGGCGGGCAGCAGCCCCGGCGCGAAGGTGGCAACCGCGGAATACAGGAACGCCGCCAGGGTGCCCGAGGCCACCAGGGAATTCATGTCCGGCGCCCCGCGCAGCAGCGCCGGCACCCCATGGCGGAAGAAGCGCCAGCCGGGGCCGAACAGCACCAGGGCGGTCAGCACGAATTGCGCCACCCAGCTGGCCTGGCGGCCGATGGTGGCCTCGATGTAGTGATGCCAGGCGGGAAACACATGGCCGCCCATCTCGGCCAGGAAGACCGGCAGGGCAAGCACCACCGCGACGATCAGCGCGCGCCGCAGGCCAGCTTGCTCATGCGCGCGCCGGGCCTGTGTGCCGTCGGGCCGCCACGCCGTATCGCCCAGCACCTGCGCTTCGTAGCCGGCACGCGCCACCGCCTGCAGCAAGGCAGCGGACGCCACGCCGGGCAAGACCTGCAATTGCGCCCGCCCGGTCGCAAGATTGACCGCGGCCGAGGCCACGCCGGGCACGGCGGACAAGGCCCGCTCGACGCGGCCCACGCAGGACGCGCAGCTCATGTCGGCAACGGCCAGTTCCATCGACTGCCGCGGCACCTCGTAGCCCGCGGCCTCCACCGCCTGCACGGCCGCCGGCAATTGCGCGGCGTCCGACAAGGCTATGTCGGCCCGTTCCCGCGCCAGATTGACACTGGCCCGCGCAACGCCGGGCACGGCCGCGAGCGCGCGCTCGACGCGCCCCACGCAAGACGCGCAGCTCATGCCCAGCACGGGGATGCTGGCGACAGTGCCCGCGGCCGCGCCGTCGGGGCTCGCCAGGGGGCTGTTATTGATATCCAGGGTTTGCGTCATCTCGGTGCATTGCAGGCCGGAGGCCCGCGTTTTATCCATGATTGGTGTACTGTAAGGCTTCCCACGATGTTAAGGTCAAGCCGCCACCGCATGCCACAGCCCCTGCCCTCCGCCGCCCAGCCGCAAGCCCGCCTGTACTATGGCTGGCTGGTAGTCGCCGCCGGCTTCGCCGTCACCTTCGTCGGCTTCGGCTGCGCCTACTCATTCAGCGCCTTCATCGAGGCGCTGCAACACGATTTCGACGCCACGCGCGGCTCGGTCTCGCTGGTGTTCGCGCTGGCCGGATTCCTGTATTTCGGCTTCGGCATGATCAGCGGGCCGCTGGCCGACCGCTGGGGTGCGCGGCGCCTGGCGGTGCTGGGCATGCTGCTTACGGCCGCCGGACTCGCAGCGGCCGGCATGGCGCAAAGCCTGACCCAGGTCTACCTGGCCTACGGCCTGGGAGTAGGGCTGGGCGTGGGCTGCGCCTACGTGCCCGCCATGGGCACCGTGCAGCGCTGGTTCGTGCGGCGCCGCGGCTTTGCATCGGGGCTGGCGGTCAGCGGCATAGGCGTGGGCACGCTGGTGATGCCGCCGCTGGTTTCGCTGCTGATTCCATTGATGGGCTGGCGCGGCGCTTATCTCGTGCTGGCCGCCATTGCCGTGGTAGTGGGTGCCGGCATGTCGCTGCTGATAGAAGACTCGCCGCAGCAGCGCGGCCTGCAGCCCGACGGCGATGCGGCGCCCGAATCCGCCGCATCCGACGCGCATTTCCCCCAGCCCGCGCCGGCGGCACACCGGGCAGCCACAGCCAGGCCCGCCGACGCCACCGGCGCCACGATCCGCGACGCGCTGCGTTCGCGTCCGTTCATCGCCCTGTACGCCGCCGGCCTGTTCAGCTCATTCGGGCTGTTCGTGCCTTTCGTGCACCTGGTGCCCTATGCCCAGGATCACGGCATCGCGCAGCCGGTCGCGGTCTTGCTGATGGGCGCCATCGGCGTGGGCAGCACCGCCGGCCGCTTCTTCCTGGGCGGGGTGGCCGACCGCCTGGGCCGCCGCCCGGCGCTGCTGGCCATGCTGATGGGCATGGCACTGGCCTTGCTGATATGGCTGGCCTCGACCTCGATGTGGGCGCTACTTATATTCGCGCTGCTGTTCGGCCTGTTCTACGGCGGCTACGTCGCCCTGCTGCCGGCCCTGGTCATGGACGAATTCGGCGGCCGCAACATCAGCGGCCTGATAGGCATCCTGTACACCAGCGTCGCGTTCGGCAACCTGATCGGCCCCAGCGCCGCCGGCTACGCCTACGACCTGACCCACAGCTATGCCGTCCCCATCCTGGCCAGCGCCGCCTGCAACCTGCTGGCCGTGCTCATCCTGGCCCGGCTGTCGCGGCGCGGCCCCTGATGGACATCGGGCCGAAGAAACAAACAATAAGCGCGCATCCCTCGAGCGCCGGATCAATTATTTTTGACGAAAGGCGCAAGCTCGCTACGCAGATTATCCATGCTCTTCTTGATGCCCTGGCGCAGATGCGACACGTCGCTGTTGCCCATGAAGAGCCGGTAGCCCATCCGGGCGAATTCGGCGATTTGCGACTGGTTGTGCGGATGGCACTTGCCGAATTTCCCATGCCTCTGGCAAGCGGCAATGACCTTTTCCATGGCGTCACGCAGCAACGGATGATCGTACTGGCCCTGTATGCCCAAGGAAAAAGTCATGTCGTTGGCTCCGACGGCGAGCACGTCTATGCCTTCGACCTGCGCGATTTCATCGCAGTTTTTCAGGCCCTCCAGGGTTTCGATTTGCGTGATAACAAGGGTCTGCTGGTTCACTGACGGCAAGTACTCATCTGCTTTGGGCGTACGGAAATCGCTATGCGCCGCCGTCAGGCCCAGTCCGCGGCTACCCATCGGAGCATATTTCACGGCCTGGACTATCTGGCGCGCCTGATCCGCGGTATCGATATTGGCCACCTGCACGCCTGCGGCGCCGGCGTCCATTACGCCGGCGAGATAATGGTACAGATTCTCTGGCACCCGAACGATTGGTGCGATATCGGTAGCCTTGAACCAGGCAATCAGATCCGCAACGCGTTCGATGCCGAAGCCGCTGTGCTCCATGTCGATGATGACGTAATCGACGTCGCCGTATTCAAGAATCTTGGCCACTCCCCGCGTGCCGACCTCCATGATCTGCATACCAAGCGGGCTGCCGCCCTCACGCAGGACACGGCGGATGCGGTTTTCTTTCATGAGCATAATGTGTACCTCTTAGAAATCGAACAGGCGGGCGGGGTTTTCGACCAGGATTCTTCTTTGTGTCGCGGCATCGGGCACCCACTGTTCGAACAGCCCCAGCAGCTGCGGATAGGTAACCACATCGAGGTGCGACAGGAATGGCCAGTCGCTGCCCCAGACGATACGGTCAGGGTTGTTCTGGACAAAGGCACGTGCCATAGGTTCGATGTCGGTGAAATCGGGCGCCTTGGAAATTCGGTAGACGCCTGTAAACTTGATCCAGCAGCGGCCCATGGCGTGCAGGCGCAGGAAATCGGCGAAACCTTCCTGGCTCACGCCTTTTTCTGCGGGGAACACCCCCATATGCCCCACCGAGAAATCGCAGGGCAGTCCGGCCAGAGTCGGTAGCAGTTCGCGTAACGCTCTGTTGGGTACAAGAAATTCCAGATGCCAGCCTCGGTCGGCAGCCCGCGAAGCCAGCTTGTGTGCATGCTCGGCAGCTCTGCGGGTGATGTCGGGATCGGTGGATCGATACCCATAGTTGACTCGGATAGAACGAGCCCCGCGGGCATGCAGCGCATCGAGTTCGGTATCGGTAACTGTGTTTTCGTCGATAGAGACGATGGCCCTCGCTCGATCCCTGCCAAGCGTCTCGACGGCATCGAGTATGCAACGATTGTCGTAACCGTAATGGCTCGGCTGGTCGAACACGACACGTCTCACGCCTTCGGGCCCGCTTTCCGCCAGTAACCGTGCTAGCGGCGCATCGGGCGGCTCGGAGCGCAATTCGCCAGTCTTCAAGGGATAGCGCTCGCGTGATTCGAAGATATGAACGTGGGTATCGCAGATTGCACCCAGCCTCGCTCGAGCCTCGGTCATGGTCGTCCTTTTTGACATCAGTTTTTAGTGATCTTGACTATCTTGGTCAGAGCCCGCATTTCGGCTGTTTCATCAGCGATTCGTTTTGCAAGCTCTGCCGGTGTTCCAGGAATCGGAACCATGCCCATACCTGCCAAGCGCTTGACGGTAGCCGGATCGTGCAGAATCTCATTCAGGGCCGCGTTGAGCTTATTCACGATGCCGGCCGGCAGGCCCGCCGGCCCCATCAACCCGTTCCAGGCGCTCTGGATATAGCCTTTGACGCCCGCCTCGGCTGCGGTAGGGATATTCATCCCGACCAAATCCGAACGCCGGTGAGAAGCGACGGCGAGCACCCGCAACGAACCGGCCTGAACCATAGCGCGCACGGACGGGTAACTGGAGAACAACGCGTTGATCCGGCCGGCGACCAAGTCGGGCACGGCGGCCCCGACACCCCGATACGGAACATGCGTAAAGTGGGTTCCCGTCTTCCACTGGAACATTTCCCCGGCGATGTGCGCAGCCGATCCACTGCCGCCCGAGCCGAAGCTCAATTTTCCAGGAGCAGCCTTGGCCGCAGCAACCAACTCGGCCAGGGTGTGAATTTTTGATTTTGCGGGAATCGTGACGACGACCGGGCTGTCGCCCATCGTGCCGATCGGCACCAGGCGTGCCGGATCGTAGGGAAGTTTATGGTACAGGAACGGTGCCATCACCACCGTTGCTGCCGACGCAACAACGAGGTTGTACCCATCGGGGGGCAGATGGGCGACTTTCCCGGTGCCAATGACACCTCCCGCACCAGCGACATTCTCGACAATGAACGATTGCCCGAATTTCTGGGACAGTGCCTGAGCACACAGTCGGGATATGGCGTCCGCGGCCGACCCGGCAGAGAACGGCAGGATGATTTCCACAGGCCGGCTGGGGTAGCCGGCGTCAGACTGCGCCCATGCGTTTATATTTCGGCCGATCAGTGTCAAGCCAAGTAATGAAAGCGAAAACCTGCGCCGCGCGAGCCGTGGGCCCGGCTTTGTACCGCGCTGTTGCGTGGAGCGGCAATCGGTGTCACTGTAGCGGTCAGGAAAGGTGTGCATGTTAGTCTCCTTGTGCCGATGAACGACATCGTTATGCGTAGAGATGCACCTCGCGAGGAGGCGCCCTCCTGATATATGGTCATTCGCCGGCCCGTGGTGAAGCTATCCCGATATGGCTGGGCACCATATGCGCCCACAAACGGGTCACCGCCCCGCGGGGGGTGTGGGCTCGGCGCCGAGCCACTGCATTGCCTGCCAGGCAGCTGCCTTGACTGAAGACCAGACTGGGCGGTGCAAGCGTTCGGCGAGACCCGGGATAATTTCACGGGTCGGCAGCTGAGAGCATGCGATGAAAAGGGCATGCCCGTCCGAAGACGCCGTTTCTATGCACTTTTCCGTGACCTGTACGGACGTGATCCGGCCTAGTTCGGTGGGGTTCTGTGCATGGAACGACTCCAGGCGGCCAACGCGGATGCCCGAGCTGGTAAGGAAAGTCCTGAGCATTTCGCTCTTCCAGTCCACATAGGGCGATACGACATCGACCTGATCGATGCCCGCATCCGCCAGCGCCGCCAGAATCGCCGTAGAGGTACTCACGGTGGGAGCTTGTACGAATTCGGAAATCGCTTGTACGAAAGCGGTGTCGCCGGCCGGCCCAGCCAAAAACCCTGCGGAAGTACAACCGTAGATGGCCAGGTCGGCCCCGTCGCCGATCAGTGGCTCAATGGCGTCGATCGTGTTCTTCCGGTACTGCGGCAGGTCGCTGACTTCGAGCGGCCGGGGCGGGCGCGGAACGCGCACGACGGTCAATTCCGTAATGGCGGGACAGTAGGCCCGGATTTCGGGCTCCATCGTCGTGTTGTTAGCCGGCACGACCAGAATTACCCTCAGGTTTCCGTTGGACATGGAAGAGACTGCCGCAGTGATTAGGATGCGACCATTCTATTGTCCTGGCCCATATCGCGAAATTAGAGAATTCTGACGCCTGCTATAGCGGAAACTGATAGCGCACTGGCAGTGCGCTCATACAAGCTGCGCTCGTACGACGCTATATGAGCGGCCGCGGCGAAACACAGCGCCAGGAAATCAGTTGACCTCGTCGGCTTCCAAGTGCGGAGACTGCACGAATGCCGGCTCCGGCCCGAGCAAGCGGGCGCCCTGCCAGCTCCCCGAGCCGATGAGCTCACGTATCAGCAAGTACAACTCGTCTCTCACCACCGAAGCGCATGGCGACAATTTCTTTTCGGGTAAGGAGTACAGCAGGCTGGTTCGCTTCATCTGCGCATCGGCAATCGGCAACACACGCCAATATTCCGGCTCTCGCCACGAATGAATGGCAGCCATGGGTTTGATTGTGACGCCCATGCCGTCGGCCAGGCATCGCATAAGCAGCGGAAGCGAGTCGATCTCGGCAACTGCGTTCAGCGGCACATTCGCATGGCTGAATTCAGCCGTGATACAGCGGCGCAAGCCGCGGTCGGTACTGGGGACGATGAGGGGAAGGCTGGCTATTTCCTCAAGAGACAACGACTTTTTCATGGGCGGCACCAGCGGGCTGTCTGCCGGCAGGATAACGAACAAGTCCTCTTCCAGCAGCGGCTCGAATTCCATCTCGCTTGCGGCCTTCGGGTGGAACAGGATGGCGAGATCGAGCTCACCAATCTGGGCCATATGCTGCAAATGGACGCTCATGCCCTCGATCACATTGATAGACACGCCCGGCATGCATTGCCGGATGTGCCGCATCAATGGCAGCCCTAGCTGGCAGTTCGTGGTGGGAGCAAGCCCGAGCTTCACACATCCGCTTAACGCAGATTTTTCTTTTCGGGCAATGACGACGGCCTGGTCGACCTGCCTCAGCACGAACTTGGCATGATGGTACAGCGCGGTGCCGTTCGGAGTGGGTGTAACGCCTCGGGACGAACGCACCAACAAGGGCCGGCCGATGTCCTCCTCCAGTTTGGCGATTTGCTGGCTGAGAGCAGGCTGGACAATGGATAACTGACGCGAAGCTTTGGCCAGACTTCCACTTTCGACAATCTGTACGAAATATCGAAATTGCCTTAGATCTATCATGATGGCCGCCTTGAAAGAGGTGCGAGCGCAACGGTTTATTCCGCACGCGTCGTCTCCAGCGGCCATCGTATGAGGCAGGGAAGTCGCGACAGTATTGGAGATTTCCCTAAGAAATATTCGAGCAAGCCGAATACAGTGGCATCATCTGAAGTATCTTGCCGGGACGCAGAGCGCGGTGCCATGCACGATTTTTGCCGCCCCCGGCTCGTGCCGCAGTCCAAAGCGAAGTAATACCGCGGGTTCTGGAACAATCACATCGGCTTGATGCCGGCCTTGGCAACCAATTCCTTCATTTGCGCGGCCTCTTTGCGGATACGGGCAGCAAAGTCGTCGGGCGTGCCGGTCACAGGGATCATACCCATGTCGGACATCCTCGCCAACAGTTTTGGATCCTTAAAGCCCTGGACTACGACTTTGTTGATCTTGTCGACGATCGCGCGCGGGGTTTTAGCCGGCGCCATCAATCCGTTCCAGTTTCCGGCGATATAGCCATGGATGCCAAGTTCTTCCGCGGTGGGGAATTGCGGCTGGCCAGTCATACGGGCATCGGCGGCGATTGCCAGCACCCTTAGCTTTCCGGCCCGCACTTGAGGATCCACAACGGTATAGTTCACGAACATCATATCGACGCGGCCGCCCAGCAGATCGACCAGCGCCGGAGAAACACCCTGGTAGGGCACGTGCAGCAGGCTCACTTCGGCCCGCCACTCAAACAGCACCCCTCCGAGATGGGCGGCGGTACCATAGCCCGCCGAACCGAACGACAGCTTGCCGGGCTCGGCCTTCGCCATGTCGATCAACTGCTGGAGCGTCTTGATAGGCGATTCCTGCCGCACCACCACGGCGATCGGGCTGTCACCCAGCATGACGATGGGCTGCAGGTCGGTAACTGGGTCATAAGGCAGAACCTTGTGCATATAGGGGGCGATGGTAATCGCCGACGCGGACGCCGCCAACAATGTATAGCCATCAGCGGGCGCTCGCACGACGAACGAGGTGCCAATTGTGCCACCAGCCCCCGGCATGCTTTCGACAATATAGGATTGATGCAGTTGCGTGCTGAGCATTTGCGAGGCAACACGTGCCATTCGATCGATAGCGCCGCCAGGAGGGAACGGCAGAATCACGTGTACCGACCGGGCGGGGTAGCTATCTGCGGCCGCAGCCCATGTACTGTGCGACAGCATGGCTGCCACGCATCCGCATAGACCTCCCTGCAGAACAGTCCGTCTATCCATCGCCTGCTCCTTTTCTTCGGAAAGTGACAGCCGGCCGGGCCAGGACGATTCCATGGGAATATGCCGGCGGCGACAGCGCGAAGCTCAAAGCAAAAAGGTGGCGCCAGCCCCCGAGGCCATTGATACACGCCGCCGCAACGCACTGAAGTAGATCAATAGTGCAAGCGTGCAGCGTTGCTTTCGAATACATGCATCAATTCTATTGCCCGAGTACCCATCGCGGAATTAGAGAATTCTGACAGCAGCTATAGCATGAACTGATAACGGGCCGGCAATCGCGGCGCGCTGGATACCAGCCAGCGATCTCGCATACCCCTGGTTTGGCGCATACCGGCCACCCATCGAGGCGGCCCCTACGTGCGCCGGCTCCTGACTATGCCCGCCCCAGCACCGCCTTGGCGATGGTGTTGCGCTGGATCTCGCTGGTTCCGGTCACGATGCGGTATAGCCGCAGGCGGCGGAAGATGAATTCCACCGGGTGGTTCTTGGTCACGCCGACGTTGCCGTGTATCTGCATGGCCTTGTCGGCGATCTCGAAGCATTTTTCCGATACGAACAGCTTGCACATCGAGGCTTCCTTGCGGATGTCCTGTCCCGCATCGGCCTTGCGGGCCGCGTCCATGATCATGCTGGTGCAGGCATACAGGCCGGTGGCCATGTCGGCCAGCATGTGCTGGATGGCCTGGAAGCGGCTGATCGGGCCACCGAACTGGCGGCGGCGCCCCGCGTAGTCCAGCGCCATCTCGTAGGCCTGGCGCGCCAGCCCGGTCATGGTGGGGCAATGCAGCAGGCGGTTGACGCTGATGCGGCCCATCGCCGTCTTGAAGCCTGCGCCCTCCGTGCCTAGCAGATTGGCGCGCGGCACGCGCACGTGATCGAACTCGATGTCGGCGTCGACGTGCTGCCCGGTCATGGGCAGGCAATCGTAGGTCAGCGACACGCCGGGCCGATCCAGCTCGACCAGGATGGCCGATATGCCGTCGGTGCCCTTGTCGGGATCGGTCACGCACATGGTGATTGCATAGTCAGCAAAGGCCGAGGCGCTGATGTAATGCTTGCGGCCGGTGATCACATAGTCGTCGCCGTCGCGCACGGCGCGGGTGCGGATACTGCCGGCGTCCGAGCCCGACTCGGGTTCGGTCATGGCAAAGCAAGTGCCCATCTCGCCGCGCACCACGGGCAGGATGAAGCGCTCGACCTGCTCGGGCGTGGCGTATTTGATGAGATTGCCGATGCGCGACGGGCCGCCCCAGTCGCCCAATATGTGCGGAAAGAGTATGGCGCCCGAGGCCGCCACGTCGTCCTTGAGCACGCACAGATCCTGCACCCCCAGGCCTTTGCCGCCCAGCGCCGGAGGCACCTGCAGGCCATAGAATCCCAGTTCGCGGCAGCGCTGCCAGACCGCGCGCACGGTTTCCTTGGAGTAGCGGTCTTCGTAGGTGAAGCCGCTGGCGCGTTCAAAAGGAATGAGTTCTTCGGTGATGTACTGGTGCAGTCTTTCCCGGATGGACTGCAGTTCCGCACTTGCGGCCGCGTGTGTAGGGTTCATGAGTCGCCTCGGACATTGATCGGTACGAACAGCCTCATGTTGACAGCGCCGGCGGGATGGGCGGATTATCCTTGCGAAGATTTCGATAACGCAGAGGAATGCCGTGCGCCTGGAAGACCTGAACTATTTTCTGGCCGTCGCCGAAACCGGGCACGTGGGGCGCGCCTCGGAACAGCTCGGCCAGACCCAGCCGGCCCTTACCAAGGGCGTGCAGCGGCTGGAACGGGAACTGAACCTGCAGTTGTTCGAGCGCACGCCCAAGGGCATGGTGCTTACCACGGTGGGGCAGGCCTTTTTCGAGCGGGCGCGCGAGGTCAGGTTCGCCATGGATCAGGCGGTCAGGGAAGCCAACGACCTGCACCTGGGCAAGGTCGGCATGCTGCGGGTGGGCGTGCCGCCCAATTACGCCGATTACTTCGGCACCACCTGCGCCCTGCTGCTGCAGCAGCGTCCGGCAGCCCGCGTGCAGGTGACGATAGGCCTGAACGACCGGCTGTTCGCGGCCCTGCGCGTGGGCGACCTGGACTTGTGCATCAGTGCCCAGCAAACGCCGTCCGCCCCCGACTTCGACCAGCAGGCGCTGTTCTCGGATAATTTGCACGTGATCGCGCGCGAGGGCCATCCGCTGTTCCTGAAGCCGCGGCTGCAACTGGCCGACCTGGCGCAGGCCGCGTGGCTGCTGCCCGGGCGCAAGGTGGTGGCGCGTCGCACCATCGACGCCCGCTTCACCGAAAACGGCCTGCCCCCGCCCAACGTGGTGGTGGAATCCAGCTCGACCAGCTTCTCGATGGTCAGCATGGTGCGCGCCACCGACATGCTGACCGTGGCCACCGAATCGTCCATGAAGCGCCCCGAAAGCCGCGGGCTGCGTGCGATTCCGCTGCGCGAGGCGTCTTGGCCGCGGCGCATGGGCATAACCACGCGCCGCGGCTCGTACCTGTCGCCGCTGGCGCTGCGCTTCATCGAGATGCTGCACCAGAACAAGCCCGCGCTGTAAACGGCGCGGGCCTCAGCCCACGCGCCGATCCTGCCCGGCCCAGTACGGATCCTTGAGCATCTTCCGGGAGATCTTGCCGTTCGGATTCTTCGGCAGTTCGTTCAGAATCTCGATGGAGCGGGGCTTCTTGAAGTCTGCCAGCAGCGCCTTGCAATGGGCCGCCAGGGCGGCCGCGTCGACCGCCGCGCCGGGCTTGAGCACCACGGCCGCCTTGACCGACTCGCCCCAGAGATCGTCCGGCACGCCGAACACGCAGGCCTCGAAGACCTCGGGATGCTGGTACAAGACCTGCTCGACTTCCGTGGGATAGACATTGAAGCCGCCCGAAATGATCATGTCCTTCTTGCGGTCGACGATGTACATATAGCCTTCCTCGTCGGCGCGAGCCAGGTCGCCCGTGTGGCACCACTCGCCGTGCAGCGCCTTGGCGCTCAGCTCGGGTTCGCGCCAATAGCCGGCGAACACGTCGGGCCCGCGCACGGCGATCTCGCCGATCTCGCCGGCGGGCACCGGCACACCCTGGTCGTCCAGCAGGCGCACCTCGGTTTCGCCGAAGGGCCGCCCGCAGGACAGCAGCAGTTCGGGCCTGGCCTGCATGGCGCGGCCGTGATCAGCAGTACTTAGCATGATCATGCCGCCGGTGGTCTCGCCCGCGCCGTAGCCCTGGGCCAGCACCGGCCCCAGCACTTCCCAGGCCTCGCGGATGCGCGCCGGCGCCATCGGCGCCCCGCCGTAAGATATCTGGCGCAGCGCGCTCAGGTCGTAGCGGTGCAGCGATGGGTGCGTGATCAGCATATTGACCATGGTCGGCACCATGAACGTGAACTTGGCGCGGTACTGCTGCGCGGCGGCCAGGAAGCGCTCGGGGTCGAAGCGCTCGTGCAGCAGTATGGTGCCCCCCTGGAACAGGAAGGGCTGCATGAACATGCCGCTGGCATGGGTGATGGGGCCGGCCAGGGCCAGCACGTCGCCCGGGTCGGCCCGCATGCGGCCCATGACCACCTTGCGCAGCGAGGCCATGCGGTTGCCCACGGTCTGCATGGCGGCCTTGAGCTTGCCGGTCGAGCCCGACGTGAAATGCAGCACGGCCAGGTCGCTGGCCTGCATCTCGGCATCGGGGTTGTGGTCGGCGGCCGCGGCCAGCAGGCCTTCGTACGAGTATGCGCGGCCGCCCGCGGGATGCGCGGGGGATCGCGCACCGGCGTCCTCCTGGCCGTATGATGCGCCGATGGCGACGATATGCTCGACGCCCGGCAAATCGGCAGCCACGGCCATCACGCTGTCCCAGTGCGCCCGATCCACCAGCAGCACCCGCGCATCCGCATTGTTCACGGTCTCGACCAGCTCGGCCGGCGCGAGCCGGGCATTGAGCCCCACCTTGACCAGCCCGGCCTTGTACAGCGCGCATTCCAGCTCGATGATCTCGGGCCGGTTCCAGGCCTGGACGGCGACGCGGTCGCCCTTGGCCAGCCCCAGGCCCAGCAAGGCGCTGGCCAGCCGGTTCGTGCGGGTGTCGAGCTGGCTGTAGCTGATGCGTATGTCGTTGAAGATGATGGCGGTGTGATCGCGCCAGTACCGCGCATTGCGGCTGATGAAGCGTCCTTGATTCATGGAGTCAGGCCTCGAAGCTAGGGAATGTGGATGCAATGGTGCGGCCTGGCCGCGCCGGGCGGGATAACGCTTTCGGCGATTCCTATGCCCCGCCGTTATCACCTTTCCCCTCATGCCCTGCGGTTATCGGGTCGGGTTGTTGCGGAATCAGGCACACGGCCCGGCTGGGCTACAAATGAGGCCGTACGCTCGAACCCCACACCGGATCCACACTCCGGGTCGATGCGCATCCACATCACAGGAGACCCTTGATATGAAAATCGCAACCCTCGCCCCGCGACTGGCGCTGTGCGGCCTGCTCGGCCTGTGCGCGGCGGCGCCCGCCCTGGCCGCGGACGACGCCTTCCCCTCCAGGCCCATCCACCTGATCGTGCCCTTCAGCGCCGGCGGCCAGTTCGACTTCCTGGCCCGCCTGGTGGCCAAGCCCATGAGCAAGAATCTCGGCCAGAGCATCATCGTGGAAAACGTCGGTGGCGCCGGCGGCAACGTGGGCGGCGCCAAGGTGGCAGCCTCCAAGCCCGACGGCTATACCCTGCTGGAATACGGCGGCAATTTCGCCATCGCCAAGTACCTGTCGCCTGGTCTTTCCTATGACCCGGTGGCCGACCTGGAGCCGGTCGGCGCGATCAGCATCGCGCCGCACGTGATCCTGGCCAGCAAGTCCCTGCCGGCCAAGACGTTCAAGGACATGGTGGCCTATGCCAAGGCCAATCCGGGCAAACTCAGCTACGGCAGCCCGGGCGTGGGCACTTCCATGCACCTGACTTTTGAGGAAGTTCGCAAGCACTTCGGCTTCCAGGCCACGCAGATCCCCTATCGCGGCGGCAGCAATATGCTCAATGACCTGGCCGGAGGCCAGATCGGCGTGGGCATCGTCGCCGTGGCGCCGGCGCTGCCCTTCATCCAGTCCGGCAAGATCCGCGCCATGGCGGTCACCGGCAAGGAGCGCGCACCTTCGCTGCCCGACGTGCCTACTATCTCCGAGCTCGGCTACCAGGGTTTCGACAGCGGCAGCTGGGCGGGAATCGCGGTGCCCAAGGGCACGCCGCAGAAAATCGTGGATCGGCTGAACCAGGCGATCAACGCGGCGCTGCACGACCCCGAAGTGCTGCAGCGCTTCCACGAGCTGTCGTTCCAGGCGCTGCCCGGCACGCCGGAGCAGTTCCACAAGATGATAGACGAGGAGGCGCAGCGCTACGGCCCGGTCGTCAAGGCGCTGCACCTGGTGCAGAAATAGCTTATCAGCCGCGTTTGCCCGCGGCGCCGCCGCGCTGCGGCTGGTTTCCGCTGAAGCGGGGCCGGGTTACACAAGAACCGTAACAGTTCTCGTGTAAGCTGGCCCCGTTTTTTTAAAACATGGCGGTTTTACCCGAACAGCTCCGGTTTTACCGAAGCCGTTCCGGCTTTCACGAATTTTTTCCGGATATTCACCCACGACGGTCGCGGCTTCGGCGACAATACCGCCACTCTCGTCATTCCATTTCGCTGGCCCGCAACTCCGCGCCGCAGCCGTCCCATGCGTTTGAATATTCTCAGTCCGGCGTTCAGCGCCTCCGCGTCGCGGCTACTGCCCAATCGCTGGGATTTCATCGCCTTTCCGCTGATCATCTGCTTGATCGCCATGGGGGTGGTGGGCTACCACCAGACCATGGCGCCCATCTCGGTGCTGCAGACCCAGGCGATCTCGCTGTCGCCCGCGGCGCTGCCCGACTATGCCCTGCGCACCACCCTGCGCATGCTGGCGGCCATGTGCGCCTCGCTGCTCTTCACCCTGGTCTATGGCACGCTGGCCGCCAAGAGCCGCCGCGCCGAAAAAGTGCTGGTGCCCATCCTCGACATCCTGCAGTCGGTGCCGGTGCTGGGTTACATCTCATTCACCGTCACCTTCTTCCTGGCACTGTTCCCGGGTCGTGTGGTCGGTGCCGAATGTGCCGCCATCTTCGCCATTTTCACCAGCCAGGCCTGGAACATGGCCTTCAGCTTCTACCAGTCCATGCGCTCGGTGCCGCGCGACCTGCTGGAAGTCGCCCGCAACTTCCGGCTCAGCCCCTGGCAGCGCTTCTGGAAGCTGGAGGTGCCCTACGCCATGCCCGGCCTGGTCTGGAACATGATGATGTCGATGTCGGGCGGCTGGTTCTTCGTGGTCGCCTCCGAGGCCATCACGGTGGGCAACCAGACCATCACGCTGCCCGGGGTCGGCTCCTATCTGGCCACGGCCATTCAGCACCGCGACCTGCCAGCGGTGGGCTACGTCATCCTGACCATGGCGCTGGTCATCCTGGCCTACGACCAGTTGCTGTTCCGCCCGCTGGTGGCCTGGGCCGACAAGTTCCGCATGGAAAACACCGTGTCGGCCAGTTCCCCCGAATCGTGGCTGCTGGATCTGGTGCGGCGCACGCGCCTGATCACCCTGCTGCTAAAGCCCCTGGGCGGGGTGCTGGCCGCGCTGGCCCGCCTGCCCATGGCGGCTGCCGGCGGCCGCCATGGGCGCGCGCCCGCCGCAGCCGCAGAGACGCGCCCGCCGTCGAAACTGGCCGACGTGGCCTGGGTGCTGTGCATTCTGCTTGCCACCCTGTACCTGCTGTATCGGGTGGTCGCTTTTGCAAGTACCGGCGTGGGCCTGCCCGAGGTCGGCCACGTCTTCGTGCTGGGCGCCATCACCCTGCTGCGCGTCATGCTGCTGATTGCACTGGCCTCGCTGGTGTGGGTGCCGCTGGGCGTGCTGATCGGCCTGCGCCCGGCACTGGCCGAGAAGGTGCAGCCGCTGGCGCAGTTCCTGGCGGCCTTCCCGGCCAATCTGCTGTTCCCAGTGTTCGTGGTGCTTATCGTCAGGTACCGCCTGAATGCCGACATCTGGCTGTCGCCGCTCATCATACTGGGCACGCAGTGGTATATATTGTTCAACGTGATCGCCGGCGCCTCGGCCTTTCCCAACGACTTCAAGGAAGCCGCGGCCAACTTCCGAATCCGCGGCTGGCAGTGGTGGAAGCAGGTCATGCTGCCCGGCATATTCCCCTATTACGTCACCGGCGCCATCACCGCCGCGGGCGGGGCCTGGAATGCCAGCATCGTTTCCGAATATGTATCGTGGGGCAGCGACAAGGTGGCTGCGCATGGGCTGGGCGCCTATATCGCGCACAACACCATCGCCGGCGACTTCCCCAAGATCATCCTGGGGATAGCGGTCATGTCGCTGTTCGTCACCCTGGTCAACCGCCTGCTGTGGCGCCCGCTATACGCCTACGCGGATGCCCGGCTGCGTATGGATTAGGGCCCGTTCACACTAAAAGGGGAACCGCAATGGCGGGCCTCAACATGCATGATCTCCATACCGCCTTCCCCCACACGGCCGCGCCCGCCGGCACGGCCCTACCCGCCCGTTCAAGGCCACATCATGCCTGACCATACCGCCAACCCGAACGAGATCCTGCGCGTCCAGAACGTGCGGCGCGGCTTCAGCAAGCCCCAGGACGAACTGCTGGTGCTCGACGACGTCAACCTGAGCCTGGGCCGCAAGGAAATCGTCGGCCTGCTGGGCCGCTCGGGCTCGGGCAAGTCCACGCTGCTGCGCATCATCGCCGGCCTGATCCGGCCCAGCGGCGGCAGCGTCGTCTACCGCGGCGCAGAGCTGGACGGCCCGGCCGACGGCGTGGCCATGGTGTTCCAGACCTTTGCGCTGTTCCCCTGGCTGACCGTGCTGCAGAACGTCGAGGCGGGCCTGGAAGCCCTGGGCGTCCCAGCCCAGGAGCGGCGCCAGCGGGCGCTGGCCGCCATCGACCTGATCGGCCTGGACGGCTTCGAGAACGCCTACCCGCGCGAGCTGTCGGGCGGCATGCGCCAGCGCGTCGGCTTCGCCCGGGCGCTGGTGGTGGATCCGACCGTGCTGCTGATGGACGAGCCCTTCTCGGCGCTGGACGTGCTGACGGCCGAGACCCTGCGCACCGACCTGCTCGACCTGTGGAACGAGCGGCGTTTGAAGATCGAGTCCGTACTAATCGTCACGCACAATATCGAAGAGGCGGTCTTCATGTGCGACCGCATCCTGGTGCTGTCGTCCAACCCGGGCCGGGTCATAGCAGAAATCAAGGTGCCCTTCCCGCACCCGCGCAACCGCCTCGACCCGGCGTTTCGCCGCCTGGTGGACGACATCTACGCCCGCATGACCGCACGCTCCGGGGCCGGCGGCATACGCAAGGAGCTGGAACTCGGCACTTGGCTGCCGCAGGTGTCGACCAACCTGATGGCCGGCCTGATGGAAACCCTGGCCATGGCGCCCTACAACGGCCGCGCCGACCTGCCGGAAATCGCCCGCACCCAGCACCTGGAGGTCGACGACCTGTTTCCGGTGGCGGAAATGCTGCAGCACCTGGGCTTTGCCGACGTGCGCGAAGGCGACATCATCCTGACCCCGGCCGGCAAGGCCTTTGCCGACGGCGGCACACAGGAACGCAAGCAGATGTTCGCCGAACGGCTGCTGCGCTCGGTGCCCATGGCGGCGCGCATCCGCGCGGTGCTCAACGAGCGCCCCGGCCACCGGGCCCCCAGGGTGCGCTTCGAACAGGAACTGGAAGATTTCCTGTCCGACAGCGCGGCCGAGGAAACCCTGGAATCCGTCATCAACTGGGGCCGCTACGCCGAGATCTTTTCCTACGACGACCAGGCCGAGACTTTCAGCCTGGAAGACGTCGAGTCCTGATCGGCTCGCCGCCTGGCCGAGCGCCGCGCGCAAATCGCCGGCACGCTTTCCGGCGGCGAGCGCCAGATGCTGGCCATAAGCCGCGCCATGATGAGCGGCCCGCGGCTATTGCTGGTCGACGAACCCAGCCTGGGCCTGTCGCCCCTGCTGGTGGAAACCGTCTTCGACAACCTCGCCAGCCTGAACCAGAGCGGCACGTCCATACTGCTGGTGGAACAAAACATGGCCGAAGCCCTGGAACTGGCCGGGCAGGCGTATGTGATGCAAAGCGGCAAGATCGCGCTGCAGGGCACAGCACAGGAAATCAGCGCATCAGATCAGGTGAGGAAGGCTTATCTGGGCTTGTAGAAGCGGGCAGCGCACGCATTCTCGGGGATGGGGCCAGCCACTACTGCTTTCTCTCATTCCACGTCTAAATCAACCGCGCACTTTGGCAGCTTCGCTTACCGTACCAGGCGCACTGTCTGCGCTTCGATTTCGCGAGCACGATTGATTTAGAAATGGAATCAGCCATCGTTCCCATGCCAATTTTCCCAGAGCAGGCCTGGCACTCGAGAAAATTCACGCACATTGCGCGTCACAAGGGTCGCCTGATAGCGCAGCGCGGTTGCGGCAATCAGCGTGTCATGCGGCCCAATCGGTGTACCTGCCGACTCCAGGCTTGCACGAATCCTGGCGGCACAGCCGGCACACTCGGTGTCGAAAGCCATCACCTGCAATGGCGCGAGCAATTGCGTAAGCGCCGCCAGTCTTGGCTCGGCAAGCTTTCGCGGCAAGCGCAACATCCCATAGCGCAGTTCGTACTCGACGATAGCAGGCACGCCAAGATCGGCCGGCCGCGCCGCCCGCATCCGCGCAACGACTTGCGGCTCGCCCCGAAAATAATAGCTGATCGTATTGCTATCGAGCAGCCACATTACCTACCACCCGAGTCGCGCGGCATCCTCTGCAGACGGCTCTGCAGGTTCGTCGCGCAGTGGGAAATCCGGAAAGCGGCCTGCCAGATCAAGACAGTCCTGCGGCCACGCCTCTCCGGCATGCTTGCGGATAAGATCGGCCACCCAGCGGCTTTTCGACACACCCTGCGCCTTTGCCGAGCGCTCGATCAATTCCTGTGTGCCTTCATCCAGGTACAAAGTGATTTGCGACATTTTCGTACCCCATAGCAGTAAACACATATATTTTATATTATAAGTGGATAGCTCCACTTACTCTCTCAGAGCCAGACATCCGAGTCAGGCATCCAGCGCTTGCCGGCTGGCTTTCCATCACTCTTTTAGGGGAAACCAATGTCACTGACAGGCAGTTGCCTATGCGGATCCGTTCGCTATCAGATCCAAGGCCTGGACTCACCTATTACGCACTGCCATTGCAAGACATGCCGCAAGGCCCACGCCGCCGCATTCACGACAACGGCCCGCGTCATGCGTGACCGATTCCAGTGGACTGCGGGAGTGCATCATGTACGGTCTTTCCAATCGTCTCCAGGGAAATTCCGGCACTTCTGTTCGCTTTGCGGCAGCCATCTTATTGCGGAGCGCCCCGCACAGCCGCACCTCATCCTGCGCGTGCCAACCCTTGACGACGACCCTGGCGTGAAGCCAGTCATGCACATTTGGACGTCGCACGACGTGCCATGGCTGGAAACCAACACCCAAGCCAGCCACCCCGAATGGCCTCCCGCGAACTGACAAAGCCTAACTGTCAACGGAGCGTACTTACGGCAAAGCCGGATTATTCTTATGATAATTTCCAGCCGTAATCTACCGTTCTCAATAGACAGAGAAAATCCAATGTCACTTTTACGCATGCACGCGAGCCGCCTCACCTGGCTATCAACCCATGCCCTTATCGGCGCCGCGCTGGTTCTGGCATCCCAGACCGCAAGCGCGCTTTCCAAAGACGCGCAGATATGCAGGGCCTCCGGCGGCACCTTGCTCGTAGGCCAAGTGGTTTCACCGCCAAAATTCAGGCACGGCATGTACAAAAAAGGCGTCGAGCTGTCGCACACGCACCTGAAACTGCGCGGCGGCGACGGGCAAACTTACGACGTCGCCATAGACAACGTGTTCGCCTCCGGCTACCAGCCACATTCAAAAAAAGTGCCCGAACCCTTGAACACCATAGAAGTGGGCGACAAGGTTCAAGCCTGCGGCATACCCTTCAAGGGCGGCATCCATTGGGTACACAACAACTGCGGAGACAGGCCCACCCGGTCTGACCCGGACGGCTGGCTCAAAATAGTGCGAGCCGACGGCAGCACCGGGCCGAACCTGGAAAGCAGCGAGAAATACTGCCGGCTGTGGCCGCGGCGGTGAATTGACGCCAAAGTCAACCTCGTCAAGGCCGGCAATTCCCGCCAGCTCAACCCCAGGCCTTCCGGTGCCTTTCTAATAGAAATACGCCGCCCTGAATTCACATCATGATTTGTATATTATGATAATATACAAATCATGATTGATTTCAATAAAATCATTGGCTTCGATTGGAATCACGGCAACGAGCGCAAGAACGCTCATAGCCACGATGTTTCCATACAAGAAGCAGAAGCCGTGTTTTTCAATCATCCCCTGATCGTCACTTTGGACGACAAGCACAGCCAAGTGGAACAGCGGATTCGAGCCTTGGGATGCACGCACGAAGGACGCCTGCTAACCGTCATCTTCACCCTGCGGGCCAACGATACACTCATCCGTGTGATTTCAGCGCGCGACATGCATCGCAAGGAGCGTAAGGAATATGAGCAAGACTAAGCCAATCCCGAAATTCGCCTCGGAAGCCGAAGAGCGGGCTTTCTGGGAAGCATCAAACAACGACTCGACCAAATACTTCGACTCGTCAAAGTCGGTACGTGCAGTACTGCCCAACCTCAAGCCGTCCACCACCTCCATCTCCTTGCGCCTGCCCGATGCCCTGCTGGATCACATCAAGGCACTAGCCAACAAGATGGACGTGCCCTACCAATCGCTCATGAAGATCTGGCTGGCAGAGAAGGTGGCGGAACAAGAAAAGCGCGCTGCTTGAAAAGGCTTATACCTGCTTGCCTCTCCCATTCATAAAAATTGCTTACCCACTCCGCATGAAACTTATCATGGCATGAGCTGGCTGGAGTGATAAAACCGCACTGAGACTTGGGGGCCACGGCTCAATCGAGCCGCGACGACGCGGCCGCTTAGTCACATCATCTGCCGCCCGCCCCCCACGCGGAACGCGATGTAGACCAGGATGGTCGTCACCAGCAGCAAAATCGACGACAGCGCCGAGGCCGTTCCGTACTCGCCCTGATCCACCAGCTCGAATATCTGAACCGGCATGGTGACGGTGTTGCCTACATAAAGCACCAGGGTGGCCGACAATTCGTTGATGGCCGTTATGAAGCTCATGATTGCGCCGGCCAGGATGCCCGGGCCTATCAAGGGCACGGTAACCCTCAGCAGGACTTTGAGGGGGCTGTATCCCAGGCTGATCGCGGCGTCTTCTATGCTGGGGCTGACCTGCTGCAAGGCCGCGATCATGGCGCGCATGGCGTAGGGCAGCCGCCGTATGAACAATTGCAGGATGATGATGGTGGCCGTGCCGGTAATGGCTATGGCGCCAGTGTTGAAGCTTGCGGCGTAGGCGATACCCATGACGATGCCGGGCACGATGTAGGGAATGGTCAGGGCGGCGTCGAGAGCCGTGGAAAAAAAGTTTCGTTTCCGGACGATGATGTATCCCAGTACCGTGCCGACGATGACGATACCGACCACCGCCACGCCTGCATAGAGCAGCGAATTCTCGATTGCCACCGGCACCTCGCCCAGCACTTGCCGATAGCTGTCCAGGCTGAAGCCCGGCATGAAGACGGGGCCGTTCTTCTTGCGGAACGACTCGACGAAAACAGTGATCATGGGCAGTACGCCCACCACGGCGATAAGGTAGCAAACGCCGTGTACGAGTATGCTTGTACCCAGCGACATTTCGCGCGGGGGCCGCGGCCGGGATTTCGAGCCTTGCGACAGGTCGTGCCGCACGAACCATCGCTGCCCAAGCACGAGCACCAGCGAAATGGCCAGCAGGACGAGGCTGATCGTCGAAGCCATGCCGGGGTTTTCGCCGGTCTCGGACGAGAACAGGATGTATGCCTGCGTGGACAGTGTCTGGAAGTCGTGGCCGATGAAGCGCGGCGTGCCGAAGTCTGCCACCGAGAGTATGAATGTCAGCAGTCCCGATGCCGAGACCGCCGGCGCGATCAGGCGCAGGGTTACCTTCCAGAACCTTTGGCCCGGCGGCATACCGAGCAGCTCGGCCGCCTCTTCCAGCGAAGAATTGACGTTGCGCAGCGCCGCGGAAACGATCAGGAATACATAGGGAAAGAACTTCAGGCTGAAGACGAAGATGACGCCCCCCGCGCCGTATATGGTCGGGCAGGGAATGCCGATGCTCAATAGCGCTTGCCGGATGACGCCGTCATAGCCCAGCAGAATGATCCATGCGTAGGCGCCGATGAAAGGCGGGGTCACCAGCGCGATGACGGCCAGCGACGAGATTACGGTAGGGCCGCGCACCTTGAATCGCGTGACGAGCGCGGCCAGCGCAACGCCCAGCACCAATGACCCTATCATTCCCCCGAAGCCGCCGATGAACGTATTGATCAGGTCGTGATAGTAGATGTGCTTGGTAAAGACGTCGACATAGTGCTGGAGCGTGAAATGGCCGTCGGCATTACTCTTGAAGCTGGCCGCTATGATCGTGCGCAGCGGGTACAACAGCAGGGCCGCCAGAATCAGCCAGCCCAGAAGCAGGGAGACACGCCAGATATCGGTAAAGTGCTTGCGCATGATCACAGGCCGTCGTGGGCAAGCACGCCATCGGGCGCAAACAGCTTGAGCTGCTCGCGCCGTATGCGCAGCGGCAGCATGTCGCCTTCCTTGTAGGCATGCCCGATGTCGCGATCCCGCAGGTTTGCCGATATGGAAACCCCATGCGCGGCCAGGGTCAGGATCGCTTCACGCCCCAAGTAGGTAATGTATTGAAGCTTGGCTTCGATGCGCAGGCTGTCGGGGTCGCCGCCGCCGACGTCGACCGCCTCCGGACGAAAGCCCAGCGTATAGGCGCCTTCGGCAACATCTGCTACGACAGGCACATTCAGTTCGATCGTACCGTTCCCCGCATCGGCCACGAGCCTTCCTCTCTCGGCCCGCACCGCAAGAAAATTCATCGACCCGAGAAAGCTGGCCACGAACATATTGGCCGGGTGGCGGTAAATCCTGTCGGGGCGATCGATCTGCTGAACCTTCCCGGCGCTGAGCACGCAAATGCGATCCGATATGGCCAGCGCCTCTTCCTGGTCGTGCGTCACATATATGGTGGTAAGGCCCTGATCACGCTGGATCTTGCGGATGTCGTCGCGCATCTCGACACGCAATTTTGCGTCGAGGTTGGATAGCGGCTCGTCCATCAGCAGCAGCCTGGGCTGGATCGCCAGCGCCCGCGCGATGCCCACGCGCTGCTGCTGGCCGCCGGACAGGGACGAAGGCATTCGATCTTCCAAACCATCGAGGCGTACCAGCCGGATTGCGTCGGCCACGCGCCGGGCGCTTTCAGCCGCCGCCATCTTGCGCACCTTCAACCCGAAAGCAATGTTCTGGCGCACCGTCAGATGCGGAAAAATGGCGTAGTCCTGGAACACCATGCCGATGCCGCGCCGGTGCGGCGGCAGCTTGTCGACACGCTCGGTGCCAAAAAAGACCTCGCCCGAATTGTGCGGCAGGAACCCCGATATAACCTTTAGCAGCGTAGTTTTGCCGCAACCGCTAGGGCCCAGCAAAGTAAAAAATTCCCCGGACGAGATATCGATATTAATATTGTCAAGCACGAGCTTTGAAGAGCCATAAGATTTATTCAGTTCCAGGACTTTGATATTTGACATTCATGGCTCCCCATGCAGCAAGGAATAGCAATCACAGGAAATGGGGCTACATCATGACCGAAGCATCGAAAATGACACGCGCAGGGCAGTTCGAACTTTGCACGGACGTCGTGCTGCTGAGCACCGGCAAACCATCACCAACTATTCTTCTGATTCGCCGCAAGTTCGACCCATATGCAGGGCGCTGGGCCCTGCCGGGCGGCCGCCTGGAATTGGACGAAGACCTCATGGACGGGGCGGCGCGCGAGCTGGCCGAAGAAACCCACATCGCGAACGTCCCCTTGATCCAGATCGGCGCCTTCGGCAAGCCTGGCCGGGATCCGCGCGGCCGCGCCATAACGGTGGCTTTCCTGGGAAAGCTGCCGGCCGCAAGAAAGGGGCAGGCCAAGGCTGCAGACGACGCAGCGGAAACGCAGTGGTATCCCATCGATGCGCTTCCGCCGCTGGCCTTCGACCATGCCGACATCATTGCCGCCGCCCTGAAGCTTTAGCGCAGAGAATCGTTCAGGGCTCTCCACTTCTTGACCCAGGCGTCGGTATGGCTGCCGACATACTTCATGTCGAACTTGACGCGCTTGATCTTGTCCAGAGACACCGCGCCACTGGGCGCTACGTCGATGTTGGTAACGGGGCGGCGGGACAGCAGCTTTACGATGGCCTGTTGCCCGTTGTCGCTCAGCACCCAGTTGATCAGCTTGCGGGCAGCCTCTTGATGCGGCGCGCCCTTGATGATGGCCATGCCATCGGGAATCACCGACGTGCCTTCCTTGGGGTACATGATGACGACGGGGCCGCCGGCGCGCACATAATCGAGCGCGTTGTCTTCCAGAAGTATGCCTATGGGATATTCGCCATCGTTGACCAGTCTGGCGACCGCACCCGCGCTGTTGGCGAATTCATAATTCTTCAACAGGCCCTTGTACAAGGCCCAGCCTTGCTCTTCGGTTGGCTGCGTCAGCAAAACCGTGGCAAGCGCCTGAAAGGCATTGCCCGACAAATCCGCCTGGGTCGACGCGATCTTGCCTTTCCATTTCGGGTCGGTAAGGGCCTTCCAGCTGTCCGGCCTGTCGGCCTTGGGAACTTCTTTGGTGTTTATGGCCACCACCACCGTCGCGGCACTGAACGGCGTCCACAGCGCATGGACATCGAATTCGGGCCGGATTTTCTTTGCGTTCGGCGGAGTGTAGGGCTCGATCAAGGCCGAGGCCGTCTGCAGGTTTGCGCCGCCCAGGCTCAGCAGCACATCGCCATTCGGGTGTGAAGATTCGGCCTTCACGCGATTGAGCAGCGTGCCTGTGTTGGCGGTGACCATGCTGAATTTCACGCCGGTGTCCGCGGTGAATTTCTGCAGTAGCTGCCGCACCGGCCCCGCCTTCAGCGGGGTGTAGACGACGACCGAGCTTTCCGCCGCGGCGGCGGGTGCAGGCGGGCTTATGAACAGGCCAGCCAACACGCCACCCAGCATGTAGGCGGCGCACTTGTGGAATTTTGATAACAACACGACTCGTCCTCCTTGTCTCTTGGGTGCCAGGCAGGACGTCGACTCTTGCCGAACACTATCTCTGATCGGACTTCAAATGCAGTGAAGGAACTTAGTTTTGCCAACCGGCCTATCCGCAAATAGATACAGACAGGCCCAGGCCATACGCTTGATATTAGGAGTCATACGCTTACTAAACGCTTAAGAGCGCCCTTGGGCTCAAGCCTCCTGTGTTATTGCCCCCTGCGCTACCGGCCGCTACGGACGCTGCGATCTTGGATGCATCTCGCACCCGCTGCGACCAGGCGCGCTCGAGCCTCCGCTTATAATTCCGGCCAGCCGGCCTGCTTTTTCGCCAATTTTGTAGCCAACCCATTTTCAGGAAATACGCCCCCATGAGGCGATTTGACCTCGTCGAGCCCCTGCTCATGCTTGCCACCGTGGCGCAGTGGCTGGCGCTGGCGACGCTGACGGGGGTGGTGGTCGGCTGCGGCACCAGCCTGTTCCTGCTGCCGCTGTATTACCTCACCGGGAAATCCGCCGCCGTGCCGCTGTGGGCGCAGATGATCCTGCTGCCGGTGGGCGGGCTGCTCAATGGCCTGCTGCTGTATTACGGATACCGCGCCAACAAGACCGGCCTGAAAGACTCCATGCTTGCGGCCGTGTACGACCAGGGCGGCAAGATGCCGTTCAAGACTTGCGTCATCAAGCCGGTGGCGGCGCTCATCACCCTGAGCTGCGGCGGCTCGGCGGGCAAAGAAGGGCCTTGCTCGCACATCGGGGCCTCGCTGGCGGCGGGCATAGGCCACGTGCTGAAGCTGAATACCGAACTGCAGCGCCGCATCGTCGCCTGCGGCGTCAGCGCCGGCTTTGCCAGCGTATTCGGCACACCCATCGCCGGCGCCATCTATGGCGTGGAAGTGCTGGCCATCGGCCGCATCCGCCACGACTTCCTGTTCCCCGCCATCATCGCCGGCATCACTTCATTCCAGGTCAGCAGGTGGCTGGGCATCCCCTACCAGTACTATCACATCCCGTCGCTGCCAGTCTTCTCGGAACTGCTGTTCATCGAGACCATAGGCATCGGCATGGTTTGCGGCCTGGTCGCCTGGCTGTTCGTCGACCTGATCCACTTCAGCCGCAACCTGTTCCAGCGCCTGCGGCTGCGCTACGACATCTGGCCGCCGCTGATGCCGCTGGCCGGCGGCATCCTGCTCGCACTGCTGATCCTGGCCATACCTACCGACTACCTGGGCCTGAGCCTGCCGCTGATGGATCGCGCCCTGTCCGGCGAGCCCATGCCGTATCTGGGATTCCTCTGGAAGAGCCTGCTGGTGGCCATTACGCTCGGCTCGGGCTTCTACGGCGGCATCGTCACCCCGCAGTTCGTCATAGGCGCCGTTACCGGCAATGCCTGCGCACATTTGCTGGGCATCAGTCCGATGCTCGGCGCGGCGGTCGGCCTGGTCGCGGTGGTGGCGGCATCGTCCAACACGCCCCTGGCCGCCATCCTGATGGGCGTGGAACTGTTCGGCGGCGCCGTAGGCATGATCTACGTGGCCGGCGGCGCCATCGCCGCCTACCTCATCATCGGCCACCGCAGCGTCTACCCCGACCAGCGCCTGGCGTATTCAAAGTCGTCGTGGCTCAAGGTCGTGCCCGATATGCCGGTCGGGCAGGAAAAGGCCCACCTGTCGTACGGGCTGCTCAGGTGGTGGAAGCGGCACTGACCGGATCCGGCGGCCGGGCCGTCCCGCGCGCCTAGATCGCAATGCCCGCGGCGCACCCCTCCGAGGTGGCCGACAGCACATCCCGGGCGTTGCGGCAGTCGCCGATGACATGGACATCGATGCCGGCATCTAGCAGCGGCTGCAATAATTCATCCGCCGGCCGGCGCGGCGTGCTGTAAGTCAAGAGCGATACGTCGTGGATGCGCACCGGCTCGCCGTTATACACATTGCATAGGTCGATCCAGCCATCTTCCAGACCGTCGCCCCACTTGAGTTCGCTAAGCACGAAGCTGTCGATTCTTTTCGTATAAAGGCGCCTCAGGATGCCCTGGCGGGTAACGACAGAGGTGTCTTTGGCCAGCGCATCCCGCGGGGTAACAATCACGACCCGGTCGAACAACGCACGCAACTGCTCGGCCGCGGCATAGGTGCCTTCAGTGTGATCCAGGTCATAGAGAACCGCGGCTCCGGGCTGCCGGCTGGCCAGCCCGCTCAGGCTCGACATCGCGGCCCGCAGATCCGGCACCAGGCCGGCGTCCCGGACATCCGCGGGCAGCCACGAGGGCGCGACCATGTCCGCTCCGCAAGCCAGTACGACGGCGTCGGGAGCCAGAGCGAAGATATCTTCCCGCGTAGCCTCCATGCCTAGCTGGAAACGGACGCCGGCCCCGAGCGCCTGCGTGTGTTGATAATCGTAGACGCTGCTGAAGGATTCGCCGCCTGGCAAGGTGCTGCGCAACCGGGCCTTGCCGCCGATTTGCCCCGTTCTGGAGAATACCGTGACATCGTGCCCACGGGCCGCGGCAATCCAGGCGGCCTCCATCCCCGCGACACCCGCGCCGATCACGGCAACGCGGCGCCGGCTCGTCGCAGGCGGCGGACGCCACAGGTTTTCATCAGGATGCGCCAGCAATGGATTGTTATCGCAGCGAATCGGCTGGCGCAGCGCGGTGGTGCACTCCCAACAGGTGTTGCACGAAACACAATAGCGGATGCTGTCGGTTCTTCCGCGTGCCGCCTTGAGCAGCCAATCGGGATCGGCGATCAGCGCACGGCCGACGGCGACAAGCTCGGCATCTCCGCGGCTCAGGATTCCCTCGGCCTCGGCCGGGTCGGTTATGCGCCCCAGGGCGGCAACGGGAATGCCCGCAACCGATTTGCGCAGCTCCTGGAGCTGCGGCAGATACGACAGGCGCGGCGCATGGCCGTCGGGCACGTGGCGCTCGAGAGCGCGCGAGTGGCTGCCGTAGGCAAAGCTGAGCATGTCGGGCGGGCCCGCAGCCGCCACAAGCCGGGCGATCGCACCCGCTTCCGCAATGTCTATGCTGCCTTCCAGGTAATCATCCCCTGGCAACTTGACGGCGATAATGAAATGAGACCCGCAGTTCGCACGGACTGCGGAAATCAGTTCGGCCAGTATGCGCACGCGGCCTGCACGATCGCCCCCGTATTCATCGGTACGGGCATTCATGCGGGGCGACAGGAATTGATGAAACAAGTGGCCGTGTCCCGCCGAGATTTCGATGCCGTCGAAGCCGCAGCGCTGCAACCGCCGGGCGGATCCCGCGAATTCTTCTATAAGGGCCCGGATCTCATCGAGCCGCAGCGCGCGCGGCATGGTCAGGCTCAGGTCGTCCGGAAGCGCCGAAGGGCCGATCGCGTCCGGGTTCCTGCCAGGAATATTGCGGCCGCGCCCGCGATCCACAAGCTGAGCCAGCAGCCGGGTGTCATGGAGCCGCACGGCCTGGGCCCACCGCTTCAACCCATCTTCGTGAGCATCATCCCACGCCTGCACCCAGTTGGGCACGCTCTGGCGCCGGATCATACCGACCGGCTCCGTAATGATCATGCCCGCACCGCCCCGGGCACGATTGGCGTAGTAGTGGATCAAGCGATCCGTCACGGCGCCTTGCGACGCCGAAAAAGTCGAAATGGCGGCGTGGATCAGCCGGTTCCGCAAAGTATGGCCCGCCAGCGTGAACGGGGACTGCAGCGCCGCGTAGGCCGATGGAGGCCGGTCTGGCAATGCCTGAGATACGGCGGTGTCGACCATTATTTCTTCTGGATGCGGATCTTGGCTTCTCGAACCACATCGCCCCAACGCTGCCGTTCCTGGGCGACGAACCGGGCAAATTCGGAGGGAGTCATGCTCGGTTGGAATACACCCAGCCCCAAAGTAGCCAGCATCGGTTCGGTGTGCGGATCCTGCAATATGTCGTTGACGGCCGCGGAAATCTTGCTGATGACGGCCTTGGGCGTATTCGCCGGCGCCATCAGCGAAAACCAGTTGGCGACCTGGAGGTTCTGGTAGCCTTCCTCTTTCAAGGTGGGCACTGCCGGCAACCCCGGGAAGCGCTGCGGAGTCGTGACGGCATAGACCTTGATTTTCTTGCCCGAGGACAAGACCTGGGCACGCCCAGCGGGCAGAACCATCATGTCGACCTCTCCGCCCATCAATGCGGTCACTGCGGGCGCCTCGCCCTGAAACGGAACATGCAGGATCTGCAGCCCAGCCTCGCGCTTGAACATTTCCATCACGATCTGCGATGCACTGCCCAGGCCAGCCGAGGAATACGTGTACTTGCCGGGGCTTTTCTTCACCACCTCTACCAGATCCTTGACGGTCGCCGCGGGAAAGTTCGCACGTGCGACGATGGAATAAGGATTGGTCGCAAAGGCTGCAATCGGAATGAAGTCCTTGGCGGCATCGTAGGGCAGCTTGCCATATGTGTACGGGTTGATGGCATGCGTCTCGGCGCTGGCCAGCAGCAAGGTGTAGCCGTCCGGCCGGCTATGGGCCACGGACGCAGCCCCGACTATGCCGGTCGCCCCGGGCTTGTTCTGAATCACGACGGACTCGCCCAGGCGCTTGGCAAGCGGTTCGGCGAATTTGCGCGCGGCAAGATCGGTGGTGCCTCCCGCCGGCCACGGCACGACGATCGTGACTGCCCTGCTGGGATAGTCGCTCGATGCTGCGCCGGCGGGCGCCACGAACAACGACGCGGCGGCGCCGAAACCCCAGCCCAGCGACACAAGCAGGCGGTACAGGCCGGCCTTGCGAAGCAAAGGAAACTTCATCATGTCTCTACTCCTTGTTTTTCTATGAGTGAAAGCCTGAACCCGCGGCCGCCCAAGCACATGGTGTGCGCATTCAATGCTACCGCCCGGACGCGCCCGGGTCATAATCATGTTTATATTCAACGTGATAGATATTCGTTATGACCACGACCTCGAATCATTTGGCGCAGCTCCGGATCAAGCACCTGATGTTGCTGCAGATGATCGATACGCACCGCTCGCTGCGCAAGGTGGGAGAAGCCATGCATTTGACGCAGCCGGCGATCACCGCGATGCTGAATGACCTGGAGCAGGCCTTCGAAGTATCCCTGGTGGCGCGCGACCGGCAAGGAGCCATGCTGACGCCCGCCGGGATCGCGACCAAGGCACGTCTGGCCGCGCTCTTGAATGAGCTGCATGCCGCCCGGGACGCCAATATCGCTTCGGCGAGCGGGCATTATCTGCGCATCGGGGTGCTGCCGGCGGCGATGATAGACCTGATTCCCGAGGTGATTGCGCTGATCAAGCAGCGCGGCGTCGATCTGGTGCTCAAATTCACCGAGAGCACGGTAGAGCATGCAATGGAAGCGCTCTACAACAACGAGCTGGACTGCGTGATCGGGCGGGTGGACGCAAAATCCCTGTCGCAGCTGCCTTATCGCGAGTTCTCTTTCGAGAAATTACTGGCAACTGGGCTGAAGCTCGCGTGCAGCCCCGACAATGAATTCGGCAAAAGGCCGTCGATCACGCTGGATGACCTGGTTCCGCAAAACTGGGCTCTGCTGTCAATCGATTCACAAACCAGAAACACCTTTGACCAGGCCTTCATTCAGAATGGGCTCGTGCCGCCAACTCCTGTAGTGGAATCGCTGTCCTTTTTTTCCAACCTGCACCTGGTTTCGGTATCGGATTTTCTGACCATCGCTCCCGCCACCGCGGTAGCCCGATTCGAGAAATTGAAGATGATTCGGCAGATCGCATTCGAATGGCCCATAAGCCCATCGCCGCTGCTGCTGATTACGCGCAACGAAAAGAACAGCATAGACTCGCTTGCCCGGTTCAGAACCATGCTCAAGGCATGTGCCGCACACCTGTAAGCCCTGCCGCGGCCACAGGCCCGGCATGCGCGCATGGCTTGGCGGGTTGGCGGCGCAAGGCCCGCCTGTCGTACGCGCTGCTTGGGTGGTGGAAGCGGCGCTGAAGCGCCGCCCCCGGGCTTTGCGCGCTACGACACGCTACGACGGATGCGCGGCGGAATCGGCTTTTTCCGCCTGAACGGACTTGACATGCAGGGGTGGGCAGTCCTGCATGCATGCCTGATCCTTCACGTCGGGGCGTGGGTCGGAAATGAATCCGTCGCGGTTCGGCATCTTGACCGCCATCAGCGACTTGGCGTCCAGCGTGCTGTCTTCCTTGACCAGGCCGTTCAAGTACAGCACATAGGCCGACACAGCATAGACCTGGTCGTTGCTGAGCGACTGCGGCGCGGTCATGGGCATGGCCCGCCGGATGTAGTCGTACAGCGTGGTCGCGTACGGCCAGTAGCTGCCCACGGTTTTTATCGGCTTGGCGTTGGCCAGCGTGCCCTGGCCGCCCTGCAGGCGGTCGCCCATGCCGCCTTCGCCTTTGGCCCCATGACAGGCCGCACAGCTGCTGTCGAATATTTTCTTGCCCTGGAGCACGGTGCCGCTGCCGGCCGGCAGGTTTTTGCCATCGGGCGCGATGTCTATATACCAGCCCGCGACCTGCTGCGGCGTGGCGGCATGGCCCAGCCCGTACTGGTGCGGCTGCGCAGGGCTTGCCGCCAGCACGGCCGCCGCGGGCAGCACACCCGCCAGACCACACAGCAGGCGCCGCGACAGAGGCAAAACGGGGCGATGTTCAGGCGTACGCATTGGTGAGCTCCCCGTTTTCGGCAATGCGCCAGGGCGTCATCGCATTGTTGTGATACGTGCCGTTGAGGCTTCTGAGCCGCACCAGTTCTTCCAGCGAGGGCTGCACATAGCCGGTTTCGTCGGTGGCGCGGCTGACGATCACCGCGGGCTTGCCGTCCCATTCCCACAACAGCCTGAAACGCGTCAAGGCCTTGGTGAGAACAGGCAGCTGCAATTCGGCGCGGCGCCAGTTGCGGCCGCCGTCCACGGACACGTCGACGTGGCTGATCTTGCCGTGGCCGCTCCAGGCGATGCCGCGGATTTCACAGACACCCTTGGGGATCTTCTGGCCGCCCGAAGGCGAGGTGATGATGGACTTGGCCTCCATGTAGAACGTGAATTGGCGGGCCTTGCCGTCGGCCTGCAGGTCGGTGTACTTGGAGGTTTCTTCGCGCGAATAGGCCGGGGCATCCACCACGTGCAGGCGCCGCAGCCACTTGACGTTCATGTTGCCCTCGAAGCCGGGCACCAGCAGGCGCAGCGGATAGCCCTGCTCGGGCCGCAGGCGCTCGCCATTCTGGCTATAGACCAGCAAGGCGTCGTCCAGGCATTTTTCCATGGGTATGCTGCGCGTCAGGGCCGCGGCATCGGCGCCTTCGGCCACCACCCACTTGGCGCTGGTATCGACCCCGATTTCCTCGAACACCGTCTTCAGCGGCACGCCCGTCCATTCGGCGCAGCTGACCAGCCCGTTTGCCTGCGCCGCGGTCTTGCCATGCACGCCATAGCCCGGGTTGCCGGAGCATTCCAGGAAGTGGATGCGCGACACCGAAGGAAAGCGGCGCAAATCTTCCATGGTGAACAGCCAGGGCTTCTCGACCTTGCCGTGGATCATCAGCCGATGCTGCGCCGGGTCGATGGCGGGCACGCCGCCATGGTGGCGCTGGTAGAACAGGCCATTGGGCGTGATGATGCCGTCCAGATCCTGCAAAGGCGACCGCGCCGACGAAGACCAGTACTGCTTGTCGGTGGGGCGCACATCCAGCGCCACGTCTTTTTCGAACGGCGAGGGCATGCCATACGGGTGCTTGCTGATGGGCTTGCCCGGCGTTTTGCTCCAGGGCGGTACGCCGGGCGGATATTCGGGCCCGGCCTGCGCTTGGGCGGCGGCCGGCGACGCGGACTCGCCCTGGGCGAAGGCACCGGTGGCCGCCGAGGCCATGGCCCCGGCCAGAACGCCGCCCGCATGTTGAAGGAAACGCCGCCGTTTCAATTCATCGCCCGCTATGGGTGCCACGGAAGCTGCGGATTGCACCAGTGAATCAGACTCCATATCTGCCTCCCAACAGAATAAGCCAACACTTACTGCCTTTATCCCGCGCCTTTACTCCGCCTTACGAGGCCGCCGGGCCAGAAACCACCGGCTTGCCCGCAACCCCTGGCGCTACGGCCCGGAACCGGATGCGCTGCAGCGCCCAGCGCGACGCGCCGGATGCGATATTGCGATATTGCGTAATTTGATGTTTTGCTCAGGATACTATCTTCAAAAGTCATATACAACACCGAGCGCCAGGCCGACAATGAACCATTACACGCGACATCCGGCACCTGAAACCGCCACCTGGAGCCGGGGCTGCGAGGGTTTTTCCTAGGAGAAAACCCGTAGTATTTTTTGACATCAAAATACGATAGAATTTTTTCCAGGGCTTCACCGCCCCCACCCTCAGGCTGACCCGTCCACCATGCCGAACATCCCGCAGTTCCCCTTCGTCTCCGTATCCGGCACAGCCGCACAACGCGGCCAGTCATACGGGCGCCAAGCCGCGGCGCGTATTGCCAAGAGCGCAGCCATGTATGGCCAGACGCTGGCCGCATTGGGCTACGAGGCGGCGGCGCGCAGCCGCCTCATCCAAAGTTTCGCCCGCGACATCGAAAGCTTCGCCCCGCACTACATTGAAGAAATGCACGGTATCGCAGAAGGCGCCAAAATACCGTTTGAAGATATTGTCATGATCAACGCGCGCACCGAGGTGGTCGCCAAGGCGCGCGCGGAACAAGACCAGGCCGCCGAGCTCGAACCCGACGACGGCTGCACCGGGGCGCTGATCCTGCCCAACCGTTCGGCCAACGGCAAGCTGCTGCATGGCCAGAACTGGGACTGGCGCGCCGAATGCGCCGAGACCTCTGTCGTGCTGCGCGTCCACAACGACGACGGCCCCGATTTCCTCACCTTCGTCGAGGCGGGCGGCCTGGCGCGCAGCGGCCTGAACAGCGCGGGCATTTCCATTACCGCCAACTACCTGGAATCCGAACGCGACTTCAGGCAGGTCGGCGTACCGCTGTCGCTGATCCGCCGCAAGGTGCTGGAACAGCAGCACTTCGCATTGGCCCTCAAGGCCGTGGCCTCCACGCCCAAGTCCTGCTCGAACAACATCATGCTGGGCATGGCCGAGGGCTTCGGCATCGATTACGAATGCGCCCCCGACGAGGCCTTTGCGCTGTATCCCGGCGCCGACGACCTGATCGTGCACGCCAACCACTGGGTCGACCCGGCGGCGCTGTGCAAGTTGCGCGACACGGGCCGCGCCAGCATGCCCGAAAGCGTTTATCGCGACTGGCGCGTACGCCGTTTGCTCAACGAAAAACAGCTGCTTACGCTCGACGACCTGAAGCGCGCCCTGTTCGACGACTTCGGCACCCCCTATTCGGTATGCCGGCCGCCGCGTCCGGGCAGCCACGCCAATCTTTCGGCCTCGGTCGCCATGGTCGTCATGGAGCCCGCTACGGGCACTATGGAAGTCGCGCCGCTGCCAGCGCAAAACCGTACCTTTACCCGCTACAGCCTCACGGCGGATCCGGAACTTGTCCCTTGCGGTTCCGCATAGCCGCGGCCCCGCGGCGCATCAGGAGGAATAAGCCATGAAGACCCCTACCCTACTGGCGGCGGCCGCCGCGCTGGCTCTGGGCGCCACGGCCGGCGCCGCCACGGCGCCCAGCACCATCCGCATCTCGGTCACGTCCGACATCCGCTCCAGCGAACCCGGGGTCAACCGCGACAGCAATAGCGATGCCGTGGTCATGCAGGTGGTCGAAGGCCTGGTGGCCTACGGCGAAGACGCCACGGTACGCCCGCTGCTGGCCAAGTCGGTGGACATCAGCCCGGACGGCAAGACCTACACCTTCAAGCTGCGTGTAGGCGTCAAATTCCAGAACGGCGCGCCCTTCAGCTCGGCCGACGTGCTCTGGACCTGGCAGCACGACATGGATCCCAAGACCGGCTGGCGCTGCCGCAGCGCCTTCGACGGGCGCGATGGCATGAAGGTAACCGGCGTGGACGCGCCCGACCCGCACACCGTGGTGTTTCATCTGTCGCAAGCCAACGGCCTGTTCCTGACTTCGCTGGCGCGCGTAGACTGCGGTGGCACCGGCATTTTGCAGCAAGCCTCGGTCAAGCCCGACGGCACCTGGGACAAGCCCATAGGTACCGGCCCCTTCGCCTTCGCCGAATGGCAGCGCGGCCAATATGTGCGCCTGACACGCTATGCCGGCTACGCCAATCCGCCGGGCAAATCCGACGGCTACACGGGCTCCAAGCGACCGCTGGTCGACGAAGTGCGCTTCATGGTGGTGCCCGACGCCTCGACGGCCAAGGCCGCCCTGCAGCGCGGCGACATCGACATCATCGACGACCTGCCCGACAGCGACGCAGCCGTGCTGGAAAAAGTGTCCGGCATCAAGGTGGCCCATGCCCCGGTGCTGAGCATGTCCGGGCTGCTGATGCAGACCCGCGACCCGCTGCTGTCCAACGTCAAGCTGCGCCAAGCCATCGCCCACGCCATCGACGGCAAGCAGTTGGTGGAAGCGGTTTCCTATGGCCTGGCGCAACCCAACAATTCGATCGTACCCAAGGCCTCTTCCTACTACGGGCCCGTAGAGCAAAAGGGCTGGGCCTACGATCCGGCGCTGTCGCGCAAGCTGCTGCAGGAAGCCGGCTACAAGGGCCAGACGCTGACACTGATGGCCACCAAGCGCTTTCCCCAGACATACCAGTCGGCAGTGCTGCTGCAGGCCATGCTGCAGGCGGCGGGCATCAACACTCGGCTCGAAGTCATGGAGTGGGCCGCGATGCTGGATCGCTACAACACCGGCAAATACCAGCTCATGTCGTTCCCGTACTCGGCGCGCATGGATCCGGCCCTGAGCTTCGACTCGATTACCGGCGACAAGAACA
Source organism: Candidimonas nitroreducens (assembly GCF_002209565.1). Classification (GTDB taxonomy): domain Bacteria; phylum Pseudomonadota; class Gammaproteobacteria; order Burkholderiales; family Burkholderiaceae_B; genus Candidimonas; species Candidimonas nitroreducens. The sequence goes on along the minus strand of NZ_NJIH01000003.1, from coordinate 779,857 downwards.
AGCAGCCGCGCAAGGTCTGGGACAATCCGCAAGCCATCAAGCTGATCAAAGAGGCCGACCTCGACGTCGACCATGCCGAGCGCCAGAAGATCTTCGACCGGCTGCACCAGATGTTCATTGCCGATGCGCCCATGGTGCCGCTGTACAACCCGGTGGACATCGTCGCCTATCGCAGCGACATCAAGGGCTACCGCCCCTGGGCCGTGAAATCGGCGCGGCTCTGGGAAGTGGAAAAGACCGCGAAGTAGTGTGGCGCCCGCGGAGCATCCCGCGGCTGCCGTTTTGATCGCGAATTCGTATCAGGCGCTTTGCCTGATGTGCGCCGTAATAACCTTCCGCAGGCGCCCGGCGTCGCGCGCCTCGAGGGCCTCGACGATCTGGAAATGCTCGCGCGCCGACTGCTCGATGCGAGCGCGCGTCCACCACTGTGTGGCCGGCGCCGCGGGTGCACGGCCGCGCATGTCCCCGATCAGGCCCACCAGCTCGCGGTTGGAACAAATGTCGTACACCGCCGCGTGGAAGGCCAGGTTGGCCTCGTACTGCTCGAGCAGCGTGCCCTCGCGCAGCAGGCCGGCGAAGCGTTCGGCCAGAGCGCGCAGGTTCTTGATGCCAGCCGCGCTCGCACTGGCGATCAGATCCGGCACGGCACCGGCTTCCAGCATGATGCGGACGTCGCGGATCTCGTCTTCGCTGCGCTCGCTCATGGCGTATACATGGTAGCCGCGATTGGGGATGTGCTCGATCAGGCGCTTGAGTACCAGCAGATCCAGCGCGCGCCGCACGTCCAGCCGCTTGGCGCCGTAGCGCTCCTGCATGTCTATCTGTTTCAGCCAGGCGCCCGCGCCATGAACCCCGGACTGTATGTCATGGGCAATGCGATCCGCCAGGCCGGGCTGCGTGGCCGCTTTTTTCGGCATAGGCGCGTCCCTCCTCGGTAACCCTCATGTGGAACTGTCATCGGCGGCAAGGCGCCAGCGCAGCCGCACTCCACCCTCGGCAGTCGATTCCAGCGCCGGGATCGCCGACAGCAGGCTGCGTGTGTATTCGTTGCGCGGCTGCTCGAAAATCTCGTCGCGCGTGCCCTGCTCGACAATGGCGCCCTCGCGCATCACCACGACCCGGTCGGCAACCTGCTCGATCACGCCCAGGTCGTGGCTGATGAACAGGCACGAGAAACCGTGGCGCTCTTGCAGGCTGGCGAACAGATCCAGCACCTGGGCGCGCACCGTCACGTCCAGCGCCGACACGGGTTCGTCGGCAATCACGAAAGACGGCCTGCGCACCACCGCCCGGGCAATCGCCACGCGCTGGCGCTGCCCGCCCGACAGCTCGTGCGGATAGCGGCGCGCGTAATCGCCGCCCAGGCCCACCTCTTCCAGCACCTCTTGCACCCGGGCCTGCTTGGCGGCGGCGTCCAGCCGCGTATAGGGGCGCAGGCCCTCGCCCACCTGCTGCCCTATGGTCATGCGCGGATCCAGCGACGAGTACGGATCCTGGAACACCATCTGGCAGTTCAGGCGATAATCGGCCCAGCCCGGCCCATGGCGGCCCGCCGCATGATGCCCCGCCGGGTGGCGCCCCACGGGCCTGCCCTGGAACAGCACCTGCCCACCGCTGGGCGCCAGCAGGCCCGCGATGACGCGGCCCAGCGTCGTCTTGCCGGAACCCGAGCCGCCCACCACCCCCACCACCTCGCCGGGCCGCACGTGCAGATCGATGCCGCGCAGCGCATGCACCGGCGCACTGCGCGAGAACAAGCGGCTGCGGCCGCGATATTCCACCTGCAGGCCTTTGACCTCGACGATCGGGTTCGCCGCCGGCTCGGGGCGTGCCGGGCGGGGCCGCGGCATGGCCTCGAGCAGCTTGCGCGTGTATGCGTGGCGCGGATGCGCCAGGATTTCCGCGGTCGAGCCCGTTTCCATGACCCTGCCGCCCTGCATCACCACCATGCGTTCGGTATAGCGCGCCACCATCGGCAGGTCGTGGCTGATCATCAGCACCGCCGTGCCGTGCTCGCGCGTCAGGCCCACCATCAGCTCCAGCACGTCGCGCTGCACCACGGCATCCAGCGCCGTGGTGGGTTCGTCGGCGATCAGCAGCGCCGGCTGCAGCAGCATCACCGAAGCCAGCATCATGCGCTGGCGCATGCCGCCCGAGAACTCGTGCGGCCAGGCCCGCAGCGCCGCGGCCGGATCGCGGATGCCGACGCGCGCCAGCATGTCCAGCACGCGTTGGCGGCGCGCCGCCGCACTCAAGTCCTTGCGGTGCAGCTCCAGGCCTTCCTCCAGCTGGCGCCCTATGGTCATGGACGGGTTCAGCGAGGTCATGGGCTCTTGGAACACCATGCCGATGCGCGCCCCGCGCAGGCGGCGCAGGGTACGCGCCGGCGCTTGCGTGATGTCGACGCCGTCGAAGCAGATGCTGCCGCCGCTGCGCACCAGGGGCGGCGGCGTCAGGCCGACGATGGCGCGCGCCACCTGGGTCTTGCCGCTGCCCGACTCGCCGACGATGCCCAGCATCTCGCCCGGCGCGATGTCGAAAGACACGTCGCTGACGATTTCACGCCCCGCCGCACCCACGCTCAATGACAAATGCGAGACCGAAACCAGCGGATTCACTGCGAGCCCCTCATGTGCGGATCGAGCAAGTCGCGGATCGCATCGCCCAGCAGATTGATACCCAGCAGCGCCAGGGCGATGCACAGGCCGGGCAATATCGACAGATACGTGGCCTGCGCCATGAAGGGCCGCGCCGCGGCCAGCATATTGCCCCAGGTGGGCGCCGGCGGCGGCACGCCCAGCCCCAGGAACGACAGCGCGCTTTCGGCCAGGATCACCCAGCCGAACATCGAAGTCGTCAGCACCGTCAGCGGCGCCACGCAATTGGGCAGCACGTGGCGGCACATGGTGTAGAGCTCGGAATTGCCCATCACCCGCGAGGCCTCGATGAATTCTTTCTCGCGCAGCGACAGCACCGAGCCGCGCACCACGCGCGTCACCGCCGGCGTGTAGGCCAGGCCCAGGGCAAGAATGATGCCGTACTCGTTGGCCCCCAGCACGGCCAGCAGGCCCAGGGCCAGCAACAGGCCGGGAAAAGCCAGCAGCGCATTATTGAAGGCCATGATGATGCGGTCGGTCCAGCCCCGCACGAAGCCGGTCACCACGCCGATGATGGTGCCGGCGACGACGGCGAAGGCTACCGTCAGCAGGCTGATCCAGACGCTGATGGACGCCCCGGCCATCAGCCGCGACAGTTCGTCGCGCCCGAACTCGTCGGTGCCCAGCAGGAACCGCGCGCCGGGCGGCTGCAGGCGCGCGGCGAAATTGATCTGCAGCGGATTGTGCGGCGTCCAGAGCACGCCCATTACCGCGGCGGCCACCACCAACGCCACGATGGCGCCGCCCACCAGCGCATTGGCCGCGTTGCGGCGCCTCATTCCGCCGCCACCCTGGGGTCGAACAGCGGATAGCAAAGGTCGATCACCAGATTCACCATTACATATATCACCGCCACGAACAGCAGGCAGCCCTGTATCACCGGATAATCGCGCGAGAAGATGGCGTCCACCAGCAGCCGGCCCAGGCCGGGTATGGTAAACACGGTTTCGACCACGGCGATGCCGCCCAGCAAATGCCCCAGCACCAGCCCGATCAGCGTCCAGGTCGGGCCGAAGGCATTGCGCAGCGCGTGGCGGGTAAGCACCGTGACCTCGGACAGCCCCTTGGCGCGGGCATGCGTGATGTAGTCCAGGCCCAGCACTTCCAGCGTGCTGGCCCGCGCCATGCGCATCAGCACGCCGATCTCGTGCAGGAACAGCGTCAGTACCGGCATGGCCAGGTACAGCAGGCCGGCCTTCCAGTCGGTACTGACCGACACATATCCCACCACCGGCAGCCACTGCAGCTTCAGGCCGAACAGGATCAGCAGCAGCAGGCCCATCCAGAACGTGGGTATGGACACCAGCAGGGTGGCCGCGCCCACCAGGCAGAAGTCGGGCGCACGGTTCTGCTTCCAGGCCGCAATCATGCCCACGGGCACCGCCACCAGGCTGGCGAAGATTACGGCCGCCACCACGATCTGCGCGCTGACCAGGAAACGGCTCCAGACCAGTTCCAGCACCGGCTGGCCGGTGCTGATGGATACGCCCAGGTCACCATGCAGCATGTGCCGCAGCCAGATGCCGAACTGCACCGCCACGCTCTGGTTCAGGCCCATGCGCGCGCGCAAATCCGCCAGGCTGGCCGGGGTTGCCAGGTCGCCCAGCAGCAGCTGCGCCGGGTCGCCGGGAATCAGGCGGATCAGCACGAACACCGCCACCGACACGATCAACAGCGTCGGTATGGCCATGACTACCCGCGACATTATGAAACGCAGCATGGGCGCTCCAGGCTCCTGGTTCCATACGCGCCGGCGTTGACGGCGGCTTTCATTTCTTCGCGGGGCTAGACCGGTGCGGGCGAAGGGGTCAGCGCCCGCCGGGGCTGGGGCTTGGGTTTGAACCTGGGCCCGGGCTTGCGGCCGTATTCCCCCTGCCGCCCGCACGCCGCGCGCGCAGCGCCGCAGCCAGGAAGTCCTGGATATGGCCGGCACACTTGATGCCATCGTGCGGCACGTTTTCGACTATATCCAGCGTCACCGCCACGCCCGCGTCTTCGAAAGAACGCTTCAAGGTCTGCAGGCGTTCGGGACGCGTGCGCCCGGCGTCGTTGGCGCCCGGCATATAGAACTTGCCGCCGGGCTTGTGCGTGATTTCCCAGGTTTCGATATCGGCCTTGCCGACGATCATGTGCACCGCCACTTGCCGCAGCGCATCGAGGTCGAGCGCCGTGCCGAATTGCGCCTGCATGTCGCGCACCCCCACCCACCAGTCGCGCTCGGGATCGAGCAGCGTAACCGAGCCCGGCGCGCCTATGGATGCGGCCCACAGGCGATCGGGGTGCAGCAACGCAAAACGGTTCACGAACTGGCCGCCGCCGGAATAGCCGCAAAGCGCAAAGCGGCTGAAATCGCACTGGAATTTTTGCGCGACCTCGTCGACCATGCCCAGCAGCACCTGGTCGTAGCGGATATCGCCCTCGCGCAACTGCTTGAAGCCGTCGCGGTTGCCGTCGCCCAGCACCCCCACCGGAAACAGCGGGCACAGCACCATGCAGTCATTCCAGCGGGCGAACTCGGCGTACGCGTCGCGATATTCCGTGAATGAACGCGCGGTGCCGTGTATGAACACGACCAACTCCATCGCCTGCCCCGCCTGCTGAATATGCGGCGGCACGTACGTGCAGTAGGAAAACCGCGGGTCGCAGCGCGCCGCGAAAATCGTGCTGGGACCAAAATCGTACATGGCCCGCGCACGGGAATCCGCAGTTTGCGGCGGGTCGATCGGTGTAGCCGTCATCAGATTCCCCTGTGGCCCTGCAAGATCGTATAAGGCGGTGCCGAGCACCGGGATGCCGGCACGGATGCCATCTTTTCCAGTGACACCGCCACCCTGTATCGATACGACATAAATTGGCGCCAATTTTAGAAAGGCCGATAGGTGGCGGCAAGAGGGAAATCCCTAGTGCGATGCCTTCGAAGCTCGCGCTCATCATGAAGCCGACGGATACGGGTGTGAATTTCCAAACCAAAACACTAAACGCCGACACGACAGCGCATCAATCCAGCGCCAGATCGGCCGCTGCCACCGCGTGCAGCGTGGTCGTATCGAACACGGGTACAGGGCTGTCTTGCTGCCCCACCAGCAGCATGATTTCCGTGCATCCCAGGATGATCGCCTCGGCTCCTTGCGCGGCAAGCGCGCGCATCACATGCCGATAGGCTTCGCGCGACTCGGGCCGCACGCGCCCCTGCACCAGCTCTTCGTAAATAATGCGGTGCACCGTCTGCCGCCCCTGTGCGTCGGGCGTCAGCACCTGCAGGCCATGCTCGCGCTGCAGCCGGCCTTTGTAGAAATCCTGTTCCATGGTGAAAGCCGTGCCCAGCAAGCCCACCCGGCGCAAGCCCGCCTCTTTGATGCGCCGCGCGGTCGGATCCGCGATATGCAGCAGCGGTATGCCCACCGCCCGCTGCACTTCGTCGGCCATCTTGTGCATGGTGTTGGTGCAGATCACCAGGAACGAAGCGCCGCCCCGTTCCAGACTGCGCGCCGCCTCGATCATCTCGCGCGTCGCCCCGTCCCAGTCGCCCGCGTGCTGCAGCGCCTCGATCTCGGCAAAATCGAAAGACCACATCAAACAGCGCGCCGAACTCACCCCGCCCAGCCGCTCACGCACACGCTGGTTGATGATGCGGTAGTACTCCAAAGAGCTTTCCCAGCTCATACCGCCTATCAGGCCGATGATTTTTTGAGGCATTGCCTACCCTCCTCGATTAGCGCCGATTGCGTCATGCCTCGAATATCCAGCAGGCGGCACCCCGTTGGCAAGGATATCAGGCTGCGCAGCGAGCCGGGCGGATTAAGGTTCCGAGCTTTCACCACATCGCCAGGAACAACTTTCGCGACTGGCCGGCGCACGCCACAAAGCCATATCGCTGATAGAACTGCGCGGCCGCCGCACTTTTGGTGTCGACCACAATGCCCGCACTGCCGACGCGCAAGGCCGCCTGCCGCGCCCGCATGATCGCATCGGCGAGCAAGAAGCGGCCCAGGCCTTGGGACTGCACGTCCGAACGCACGGCCAGGCGGCCCAGGCGCGTAACAGGAATCCGCTTCGGATAACGGCGGGATGTTTGCTGCGGAAGGTCTTCGATTACGACCAACGCGGACGACAGGGCGTAGAACCCGAGTATGGAGGCCACGGTAATGCCCTGGAACCCGGCATCCAGCCATTCGTCCGCCACCCCCTGCGCCTCCGGAACCGCCACTACCGTACGGGAAATGCCCTTGGCCTGATGCTGCAGCGCTGTGTGCCGCAACCACGTATCGAGTGCTGCGACGCCGCAGTCAAACCCGTTTCGATCGTGGCCGCCAGTCAATTGCTCCAGTCTGATCATTGCGTCGCGCCGTGTAGTCGTCCAGGGCCGCCCTCAATTGCTTATTGGGCGGCAGGGGGTTTTCGAGGGCCGCGAACAAGCCTTCGGCTTCGCGCGCCGACAGGCGTATTACCCGTTCCTGCTCGATGATGCGCTCGGCCTCGCGCAGCGCGCTCTGCACGATGAACTGATTCACCGTCGATCCGATCATACCCGCCGCCGTCTCTAATGTTTCCTGCACCGAGACGGATACGCGCGCGGTAATTCGTCCGCGATCCTGAGTGCCTGTCGTCATTTCGTGCTCCGCTATCACCTTACGGGACTATTATATGTCGTGGTGCCATTTTGGCACCACTATTATGCGCAAAATTATCAGGAACTCATGCCCTGCCGCCGCGCTGCGGCGATGTCGCGCCGGGGGCTCAAAAAGCCGTTGCAGCGGCAATATGCCGCAAGACGATCCGCGGAATCACCTCGATCAGCTAAAAGCCGCCGCCATACTCCATGCTCGTTACCGCCCAGGCTCGAACGCCTGCTGTACCTGCTTCGGCGCGGTGATGCCGTTGGCGATCAGCAATTGCGTCAGCACCCGCGCCTTCTGCGGGTTCAGATCCAGGGCGGCAACGAAGCCCAGCCTGTCGTCGTCGACCTCGACGTTGCGCGCCACGAATCCGGAATGAGCCCGCGTCGAACGCACCACGACCAGACCCTGCCGCACGGCGCTCTCCATGGCGTCCAGCGCCTGCTTGGAGGTGTTGCCGCCGCCCACGCCGGCCAGCACGATGCCCTTGGCGCCGTCGGCCACGGCGTGCTCGATCTGCGCGGCACCCATATTGCTGTGCGAGTAGACAATGTCTACACGTGGCAGACTGTCGCCAGCCGGCAGCGCGTAGGGTTTGCCATGGCGCGGCGCGGGCGGCGCCGCCACGTAGCGCACGCCGGCGGGGTCGACATAGCCGACGGGGCCGGTGTTGGGTGACATGAAGGTCTGGACGCTGGAGGTATTGGCCTTGGTGGCTCCGCGGGCGCTTTCTACGGTGTCGTTCATTACTATCAACACGCCGCGGCCGCGCGTAGCCGGGCTGGCCGCGACCTCGATTGCCTCATACAGGTTGCGCGGGCCGTCGGCCCCGATCGCGGTCGACGGACGCATGGCACCGGTCAGCACCACCGGCATGCTGGTGCGCAGCACCTCGTCCAGGAAGAACGCGGTTTCCTCCATGGTGTCCGTGCCGTGCGTAACGACCACGCCGTCGGCCTCGTGCTGCTCGGCGATGCGCCGGATCCGGTGCGCAAGCTTGATCCACACCTGGTCGTTCATGTCCTGCGAGCCGATGGATGCGATCTGCTCGGCGCTGATGCGGGCCAGCCTGGACAGACCGGGAACCGATTCGAGCAGTTGTGCGGCGCTGACCTCGCCCGCGTTGTATCCGGTAGCCGAACGGGCATCGGCCTTGCCGGCAATGGTGCCGCCGGTGGCCAGCACGATGATGTGCGGCAGCGCGCGGCCCGGTTCATCGCCGCTGCTTGCATTCTTCGCCCCCGAGGCGCTGGCCGTACCCTCGCCGGCATGGGCCGGCATGCCGCCGCACATAGCCGCCAGCGACAGGCCGATGCCTGCGCACAAGGCCGCGGCACGCTGGCCGGCCAGCCAGAATCGGCTCGAAATCGCGTATTCCATTAAGCCCCCGAGGGTGGTAGAGATGCATGCGGATGGTTTGCGCCGATTTTACGGGGCAATTCCACCTTTGGGGATGGCGCGGCCCGCCCAGGCCGCCCCGGCGCTGTGATATATCGGCCCTATGGCAGGCCAGGCGGTTACGCTATATACTGTACATAAATACAGTATTTTCGGAGCCTAGCCATGCATACCGCCGCAATCAAAGGCAGGGGCAGCCTCTCCAACAAAACGCCTCGCTTCGAAGCCTTGCAGCGCGAAGCCATCGACGACGACTGGGCGCCGGGCGAACCCATCGCAGCCCCGCGGCGCCCCACCACCGTGGCGCTCGAGCAGGCCAAGTCCATTATTTCCCACAACAGTTCGCCCGACATCTATTTCGACCAGTCCATCAACCCCTATCGCGGCTGCGAGCACGGCTGCGTCTATTGCTACGCGCGGCCCACCCACGCCTATCTCAACCTGTCTCCCGGGCTGGATTTCGAAACCCGCCTGTACGCCAAACAGAACGCGGCCGAAGTGCTGCGCAAAGAACTGTCCAGCCCGTCCTACATACCCAAGCTCATCGCGCTGGGCGCGAATACCGATCCCTACCAGCCCATAGAACGGCGCCTGCGCATCACCGGTGCCATCCTGGCCGTACTGGAAGAATTCAACCACCCGGTGGCCATCACCACCAAGTCGGCTTCCGTCACGCAAGACCTGGACGTCCTGGCCCGCATGGCCGCCAAGGGCCTGGCGCGGGTATTCATCTCCATCGGTTCGCTCGACGGCGACATCGCGCGTACGCTAGAACCGCGCGCCAGCGCACCGGGCGCGCGCATGCAGGCCATCCGCAAGCTCAGCGTAGCCGGCATTCCTACCGGGGTAATCGTGGCCCCCGTCATCCCGGCGCTCAACGACGTCGACATCGAAAAAATCCTTTTCGCCGCGCGCGACGCGGGCGCGCAAGACGCCGCCTATAACGTCCTGCGCCTGCCGCTCGAAGTCGCCGATCTGTTCCGCGAATGGCTGCTGCGCCACTACCCCTTGCGGGCGGCCCACGTCATGAACCTGGTCCGGCAGATGCGTGGCGGCAAGGAATACGATTCCGACTTCCGCACCCGCATGCGCGGCAGCGGCGTCTACGCCGACCTGATCCGCCAGCGCTTCCGCCGCGCCTGCGCCCAGGCCGGCCTGAACCAGCGGCGCACGCTGTTGCGCACCGACCTCTTTGTCCGGGCTCAGGCGCCCCAGCCGCTGCGGCGCCAGGCCCCGGAACGCTGGCCGCCGCAACATCGGGCCGCAGCACATCGCGTACAGGAAGAAAGCCCCCAATTGAAGCTCTTCTGACTCTCCGCCTGCCCATCGGCCAGCCAGGGCAGGCGTGCCGCAATCCAGCCACGCTGCATGGCCAGGCGCGCGGCAACCTCGGCTCAGTTGCCACCTTCATTGCGGATCCACATCAGGCCACGGTCGCGCATTCCCCACACAGCCGCAAATCAGGCCGCGGCAAAGCACCATTCCTCGTAATGGTATGCCGCCCCAATCGCGCGCCAGGCCCTATCATGAAGGCACCATGCCCATGGCGCCTTCCGCCGCGGCCCTGCTTGCTGCGCGTATCCGGCGAACAGGGCATTAGTCTCTTTCGGCTCGGAAACTCAAATGACCTACCCTTCCTTTTTCGACGCGGCCAGAACCATCACCATGCAGGATCCGCTGGCCGCCCTGCTCGGCGCCGCCGACCAGGGCATCATCCGCTACACCTATGCCGACGTGGTCAAGCTGGCCGGGCACTCCTGCCCCACCGTGGCCGGCGCCTACCTCATGACGCTCAAGGCCCTGGAAAAACTCTACGGCGACGCCTTGCCGCAACGCGGCGAGATCAAGGTGGAATTCCACGACGCGCAGCAAAACGGCGTAACCGGCGTCATCGCCAACGTCGCCAGCTACATTACCGGCGCCACCACCGACAACGGTTTCAAGGGCCTGGGCGGCCAGTACGACCGCCGCAACCTGCTGTTCTTCAACGTTCCCATGGACGGCGAAATCCGCTACACGCGCATCGACACCGGCGCCAGCACCACCGTGGAATACCACCCCGAAATGGTTTCCTCCGTGCCCACGGTCAGAAGCCTGCTGCCCAAAGTCGTAGGCGGCTACGCCAGCGACGACGACCGGCGCAACTTTGCCGACGGCTGGCAAGACCGCGTACGGCGTATCCTGGAACAGGCCGACGACCCAAGGCTGGTCGTCGCTTTGTAGGCAAAGGCCGGCAAGTCCGAGCCCAAAGGTAGGTGGGCGCGGCTGGGCCACGGCAGCGGCGGTTGTGGCAGCGGGAATACGGCAGGAATATGCCCGGCCCGTCGTACGGCACGGCCCGCCTGGCCCATCTCATCTGCATTCAGGCCTACTGAACCCGCAAGCTCCGAGCCGATACTGGGGATCCGCCCAAAGATCCGTGCAACTCACAGCCCGTGGATAGCCCGGCCTTCAGCCCTTTGCCTTCGCCGCCCTACAGGCCAGCATCGCCTCTCCGAGCGCAGTATCGCCCTGCGCGATCAGCGCCTTGCCGGCGCCCTCCAGGTCGCGCGCCTCGCGATTCTGGCTGAGCTTGAACTTGCCGACCAGCCGCGTGATCTCGATCTCCAGCCCGACAATGGCCCGTAGCATGGAATCGATGAAATCCGCCGGACTGTCGGTCATCTTCCACGGCACCGGCTGGGACGCCTCGTGCGTGCGCGTCAGGCGCGCCACCAGCCCGCGCACAAAACTCTCGTCGTCGCGCACCGTAACCTTGCCGTGCGCATGCGCCACCATGTAATTCCAGGTCGGCACCGACTTATGGAATTCATGCTTGCTGGGGTACCAGTTGGGCGAGATATAGCCGTGCTCGGCGCGGAACACCACCAGCACCTCGTCGCCGTCATGCAGCTCGCGCCACACCGGATTGGCGCGCGCCACGTGCGCCAGCAACACCCCTTGCGGGCCCGCCGCGGGGTCGAGTTCAAAAGGCATATGGTTGGCGTCCAGCCCGCCCTCGCCATGGGTGACCAGCACGCCAAAGGGGTGTCTGGTGATCAGTTCATGCAGGACTTGGGGGCGGGATTCTTCGAAATGTGTGGGCAGGTACATAAGGGGCTTCGAGATAGAGGCGATAAGCGTCGTTTATCCAGCTACAGGGAATAAGCGCGAGGGTTCTATTCTGCACCCATCCGCTCGAAAGCGTAAGAATCCCCCAGACAGAATCCCCCAGACGCGGGAAGTAGCCCAACTTGGGCATACTTGATTAATTGCTTTAATACATGTGCCAACAAGCCCCCCCGATTACAAGTTGACATCTCTCTGCACAGGTATATTATTTATTACAATTAGAATTGTATTGATAATAATAGTCGAGGAGGCGAGATGGCGATACAAGCAGTCCAGCCTACCTTCTACGCGCACTCGACTGACGACACCACCAAGCGAAACTGGCAGCCGTTGCGCAACCACTTGGTCGCAGTAGGGGCCGCAGCTGCATCCAAGGCCGCCATATTTAATGCTCAAGACCTAGCAGAGCCCCAAGGACGGCTACACGACGTTGGTAAATACACCCACGACTATCAGCGCCGCATCGCTGGCGATGCGATACGCGTAGATCACGCCACACGCGGCGCCATGCTGGCGGTGGAACGGTATAAAAACAGCCGAATAGGTTATTTGTTGGCCTATGGCATTGCCGGCCATCACGCCGGCTTGGCCAATGGATCGGAAAGCGCAGAGCGCACCTCCTTGCGCGACCGCCTCAAAGGTTTGGGCCTTCCGCCTTTGCTCGAACAGTGGCAGCAGGAAATCACACTGCCAGAGCATATTTCCCTACCTTCTTCTCTAAAAGCGCGTAGCCGGGAGCGCAGCAATTTTCAACTGTCCTTCCTGGTTCGCATGCTGTTTTCCTGCCTGGTCGATGCAGACTACCTGGATACCGAAGCGTTCTACGACCAAGTAGAAGGAAGAGCATCCGCCAGAAAGGCATCTCTGCCTACCCTACCAGCCCTACGCGACCTGCTGGAAGAATATCTGACAAGCTTCAAACCAGACACACCTGTGAACCAAATACGGGCCAGCATCCTGCGCCATGTGCGCGATCAGGCGCAACTGGCACCCGGCCTGTTTTCCTTGACCGTACCGACCGGCGGCGGCAAGACATTGGCCTCGCTGGCCTTTGCGCTGGATCATGCAATCCAGCATGGCTTGCGGCGCGTGATTTTCGTCATTCCTTTCACCAGCATCGTGGAACAGAACGCCGCCGTTTTCCGCACCGCCCTGAGCCCGTTGGGCGACAGAGCAGTGCTGGAACACCACAGCGCGTTCGTTGCCGCGCCTCCGCCTCGCGACGAGCCCGAACTATATCAAGCGCGCGAGAAGCTTCGACTGTCCATGGAAAACTGGGACGCCCCCATCGTCGTCACGACCGCCGTACAGTTCTTCGAAAGCCTTTTCGCGGCCCGGCCATCCGCATGCCGCAAACTGCATAACATCGCCGGCAGCGTGATCATTCTGGACGAGGCGCAGACACTGCCACTCAAAGTCCTGCGCCCCTGCATAGCGGCCATCGACGAACTGGCTCTGAATTACCGCAGCAGCATCGTATTGTGCACGGCGACCCAGCCGGCATTGCAGTCCCCAAACTTCGAAGGAGGGCTGCAGAACGTTAGGGAAATCGCCTCTGATCCTCCAGAGCTGTTCCGCCAACTGAAGCGCGTGCGTGTCAGGCACATCGGGACTCTCGACGATGCGCAACTCACTGGCTATTTACGTGCCCGCCCCCAGGTTTTATGCATCGTCAACAACCGTCGCCATGCCAGAGCCGTTTACCAGAGCCTCGCCGACCTGCCGGGAGCCCGGCACCTGAGCACTTTGATGTGCGCCAGACACCGCAGCGCCGTACTGTCTGAAATCCGCGCCATGCTCAAGCGAGGCGAAGCATGCCGCCTGGCGGCGACATCCCTGGTCGAGGCCGGTGTCGACATTTCGCTGCCCACGGTGCTGCGCGCCGAGGCCGGCCTGGATTCGATCGCACAGGCGGCAGGCCGCTGCAACCGGAACGGGGAATGGGCCGCCGAGAACAGCGAAGTGCTGATATTCGCGCCCGCCGACGAGGGCTGGGCCCCGCCACCAGAGCTGAGGCAATTCGCACAGGCGGCCCGTGAAATATTGCGCCAACACGGCGCGGATCCCTTGTCCCCCGAGGCCATCAAGGCCTACTTCCAACACCTCTATTGGCAAAAAGGCAGCAAAGAACTGGACGCCAACGATTTGCTGGGCATGCTGCAAGCCAGTGGCATCGACAGCTTGCCAATGGAAACCCTGGCAACTCGTTTTCGCATGATAGACAGCGCCCAGATGCCCGTGATCGTGCCTTACGACAAAGAGGCACGAGATATGATCAATAAGCTGCGCCATGCCGAGAAAAGCGGTGGACTGGCACGCGCGCTACAACCTTATCTGATACAGGTGCCGCGTCAGGGCTTCGACGCCCTGCGCAACGCCGGAGCCGTCCAGCCAATTGCCTTCGACAAATGGGGAGAGCAGTTCATGGAACTTGTGAATATGGACATTTACAGCGAGCAGTTCGGTCTCTGGTGGGAAGACCCGACTTTTGTGAAGATCGCGAGCATGATGATTTAGGGCTGCTGGGGATAAACTACATTTTTGCATTTGAACTACCTAGAATATATAATTTGGCTTCCATCAACATAGAGGCCACGTCCATGCCGCCCGACGACAAAAACAACCGGCCAAATTTAGAGATTGATTTGAAGGTTCGCGTGTGGCCATGCGGGTGTTCTTCTTTATGGAGATGGGTTGTCGCCAGCGTTCTACTGCCATTACTTATTTGGTGGTGGCAAAAATAGATGTCTGGCGTGGATTGAAACTAGGTGGTTCAACTGCAAAACGAAGGCACATAGCGCCTAGGGGGCAACTTCTAGGCGCCGTCTTTGGTTTTTTACTTAAGGAGGGGATATGAGCTACGGGATTCGCCTGCATATATGGGGCAATCGTGCCTGCTTCACTAGGCCGGAGCACAAAGCGGAACGGGCGTCGTATGAAGTGATCACCCCCTCGGCCGCGCGCGGCATACTGGAAGCCATACATTGGAAGCCTGCGATCCGCTGGCAAATCGACCGCATACACGTACTCAAAGCCATCCGGTTCGAGTCCATCCGGCGCAATGAAGTCGGCAGCAAACTGTCGCCGGCCAGCGTGACCAAAGCCATGAAAGCCAAGTCTACGGTCGGCCTGGCGAACTATGTGGACGAAGACCGCCAGCAGCGTGCCGCAACTGTGCTGCGCGACGTCGCGTACGTCATCGAAGCGCATTTCGACTTGACCGAAAAGGCCGGCCCCGACGACTCCGTCGGCAAGCATCTGGACACTTTCAAGCGGCGGGCGCGAAAAGGACAATACTTTCATGCACCGTGCATGGGCGTACGCGAGTTCCCAGCTCATTTCCAGCTCTTGGAAGCCGACGACGCCATGCCTGCCGCAGAGCCGGTTCCAGATCAGGATCTGGGCTGGATGCTGCACGACCTGGATTTCTCCGACGGTACAAAACCACGATTCTTCCAGGCCCGCATGAAAAACGGCGCCATCGAAGTGCCGCCCTGGCCCTCCCGGGAGGCCCAGGCATGATCCTCTCAGCCCTCGCACGCTATTACCAGCGGCTGCTCGACAGAAGGGTCGATGGCATTTCGCCCTATGGCTACAGCCCCGAGAAGATCAGCTACGCAATTGTACTGGCGCCCGACGGACGGGTGATGGACGTCAATAATATCCGCGACAATTCGGGCAAGAAACCGGTACCGCGCATTCTGGAAGTACCACAGCCGGAAAAGCGCACGGTCGGCATCAAGCCCAATTTTCTCTGGGACAAGACGAGCTATGTGCTGGGTGTCAGCGCAACCAGCAAACGGGCCGATCAGGAGCATGCGACCTTCAAGGCTATGCACGAACAGGCGCTGGCCGGAACGAAGGACGCCGGCCTCGAGGCCTTTCTCGATTTCTTGAGGAATTGGACACCCGACCAAATGGCACCACCAATGTTTTCCGAAGAAATGTTGGACACCAACGTGGTATTCCGGCTTGATGGAGAGCAAGGCTACATCCACGAGCGCGAAGCAGCCCGAATCATCCGAACGCGCCTGCTTGGAGCAGAATCAGCCGCGTCGGGAATCTGCCTGGTTCTGGGTGAATATCTACCCATCGCACGGCTGCATCCAGCCATCAAAGGCGTCAACGGCGCACAAACGTCCGGAGCCTCCATCGTTTCCTTCAACCAGGAAGCGTTTACCTCCTATGGCAAGGCCCAGGGCGACAACGCGCCAGTTTCCGAGTCCGCGGCGTTCGCCTATACCACCGTCCTGAACTACTTGCTGCGCCGTGGGGAACACAATCGCCAGCGCTTGCAGGTCGGCGACACAAGCGTCGTATTCTGGGCCGAGTCAGCAGATAGCCAACAGGCGGAAGCCGCGGAATTATTGCTGGCCGATATGCTCGACCCTCCCCCGGACGATTCCAAGGAAGCGGATAAAGTGCGCCGGGTTCTGGACGGGGTGGCCAAGGGGCGCCCACTGACCGAGATCGACCCTGGCCTGGACACCGATACCCGCATGTACGTGCTCGGCCTGGCCCCCAATGCTTCCCGCTTGTCGATCCGCTTCTGGCTGATGGATTCCCTGGGTACGCTGGCCAGCCGGATTTCAGAGCACGAACAGGACTTGCGGATCGAGCCCAGGCGCTGGAAGACCGAGCCCGCCGCACGACGCCTGGTACTGGCCACCGTCCCGAACCGCGAAGGCCCGATGCCCAAGGCGGAGGACGCTTTCAACAACCTGGTAGGTGAAATGATGCGCGCCATCCTGACTGGCGGCCTCTACCCCCGCAGCCTGCTGGCCAACACCATCATGCGTGTACGTGCCGACGGCAATCTATCCGACCTGCGTGTCGCAATCTGCAAGGGTGTGCTGGCACGCGAATGGCGCAAAGGCATTCGTACTTCCAATGAGGAGATTCCCGTGAGCCTAGACAAGCAATCCACACAGCCCAGCTATCTGCTTGGCCGCCTTTTCGCCGTGCTGGAACGTATACAGCGCAGTGCCCTGGGCCAGGTCAATGCAACGATCCGCGACCGCTATTATGGCGCAGCGTCCGCGACGCCAGCCTCGATTTTTCCGGTGTTGTTGCGCAACACACAAAACCATATGAGCAAGGTCCGCAAGGATAAGCCAGGCCTGGCCATTACCCTGGAGCGGGATATTCGCGAGATCATCGACGGCCTGCCCGCACAATTCCCACGCAGCCTGCGCATCGAAGATCAAGGTCGCTTCGCCATAGGCTATTACCACCAGGCGCAGGCTCAATACCCCCGACGCGACCCAGACAATGCAACTGACAACAATGAGTCCGAGACCGAAGGAGCCCAGCAATGACCATCATTTCCCACCGTTACGAATTCGTCTACCTGTTCGACGTCGCCAACGGCAACCCCAATGGCGATCCCGATGCCGGCAACCTGCCGCGCCTGGACCCGGAAACCAACCGTGGGCTGGTCACAGACGTTAGCCTGAAACGGAAAATACGCAATTTCGTTACCCTGGACAAAGAGGGCGCGCCGGGTTACGCCATCTACATGCAAGAAAAAGCCATTCTCAATCAACAGCATCAGAAAGCCTGGGAAGCACTGAGCATTTCCCCTGATGCCAAAGACGGATACAAGAAGCTTCCCAAAGACGAAGCCAAGGCCAGGGAAATCACTGCATGGATGTGCCATAACTTCTTCGACGTGCGTACATTCGGTGCCGTAATGACCACTGGAGTCAACGCGGGGCAAGTCCGGGGCCCCGTGCAGATGGCCTTCGCATCGTCGATAGAGCCCGTGCTGCCACTGGAAGTATCCATTACCCGCATGGCAGTGACCACCGAAAAAGAGGCGGAATCGCAAAGCGGGGACAATCGCACCATGGGCCGCAAGCATATTCTGCCTTATGGCCTGTACCGTGCGCACGGCTTCGTGTCGGCCAAACTGGCCGAACGCACCGGCTTCTCCGAAGACGACCTGCAATTGTTGTGGCAGGCGCTTATCAACATGTTCGAGCACGACCGCTCCGCGGCCCGCGGCGAAATGGCAGCACGAAAACTGATCATCTTCGAACATGATCACCCGATGGGCAATGCTCCCGCTCATGTACTTTTCGATGCAGTCAAGGTAGAACGCACCGGCGATACCGACCCTCCGGCACGCAGCTTTGCCGACTATCGTGTATCCATAGATCGGACGGCCCTCCCGCCGGCCGGCGTGATAGTCAAAGAGCTGCTGTAGGCCCGTCGCAGAGGGAACAGAATCATGAACGACGAAGACCTGATTCCCATTTCCGCCCTGCAGCATTTCCTTTATTGTCCACGGCAATGCGCGCTGATTCATATAGAGCAGCTATGGACTGAAAGCCGCCACACGGCCGAGGGGCGCCTGATGCACGAACGCATCGACCAGCCGCAAACCGACCGGCGCGGCAGCGTGCGCATTGTGACCGCCATGCCTTTGGTAGACCTGACGCTTGGCATCACCGGCCTGGCAGATGTAGTGGAATTCCACCGGAGCAGCGCCGGGGAACAAGCTTATCCAGTGGAATACAAGCGAGGCCGGCCCAAGGTCCACCGTGCTGACGAGGTGCAACTCTGCGCCCAGGCAATGTGCCTCGAATCCATGCTGCGCAAATCCGTGCCAGGAGGTGCCCTATTCTATGGCCAAACTCGACGGCGCAAGGACGTAGCATTCGACGAAGACCTGCGGGCGTTGACTCGCCAGGTGGTCTCCGATACAAGAGCTATGATCAAAGGCGGCATCACACCCATGGCGAGTTACGAACCCAAACGGTGCGACGCCTGTTCCCTGATCGATCTGTGCCAGCCCGGCTGGCTGCCTCGTGGCCGAGGAATCGATACCTGGCTGCGCAGGCAACTGGAGGATTGAATGCGTCGCCAGCTCAATACCCTATACGCCACCACCGAGGGTGCCTGGCTGCACAAGGACGGGGCCAACGTCGTCATGGAGGTCGACAATCAGGTGCGAGCCCGGGTACCCGTGCACATGCTGGAAAGCCTGGTATGCATCGGCCGCATTTCTGTTTCTCCACAGTTGCTGGGCTTCTGCTCCGAGCAAGGCATCACCATTTGCTACCTTACTACCCAGGGACGGTTCCTGGCGCGGGTGGAAGGCCCCGTGTCGGGCAACGTGCTGCTACGTCGCGAGCAATATCGTCGCAGTGACGACCCCACGGGCTGCGCCTCCATAGTACGTAATTTATTGGCGGGCAAGGTGCATAATCAACGTGCAGTACTGGCACGAGGCTGGCGGGACCACGGCGACAGGCTCACCGATGTATCGTCATTTCAGCATGCTCTCAAAAGACTGAAAAGCATTCCCCAACGACTGATTCTCGAGCCCGATGTGAATTCCTTACGTGGCCTGGAAGGCGAGGCAGCACAGGCCTATTTCGGGGTCTTCGATCAACTCGTCCGCGTCGAATCGCCGCTGCTGCGATTCGGCGGCCGCAGCCGTCGGCCACCTCTCGATGCCTTCAATGCGCTACTTTCATTCCTATATACCCTCCTTATCCACGACTGCCGCTCTGCACTCGAAACAATTGGCCTCGACCCGGCAGTAGGCTTTCTGCATCGCGACCGCCCGGGCCGACCCAGCCTCGCGCTGGATCTCGCGGAAGAATTTCGACCATTGTTAGGGGAACGCTTAGCCCTGTCTCTCATAAACCGGAAACAATTAACCGAAAAGGACTTCCGGTACTTCGAAAATGGTGCGGTGCTGTTGAAGGATGATGCCCGAAAAACCGTATTGGTCGCATACCAAGAACGCAAACGCGAACAACTGCAGCATGCTTTTCTAGGCGAGAAAATTGACGTCGGTCTGCTACCCTATATACAAGCACAATTGCTCGCGCGCCATTTGCGTGGCGATCTCGACGCCTACCCACCATTTCTGTGGAAATAAATACGATATCGCCATGATGGTTCTAGTCAGCTACGATGTCAGCACTTCCTCGCCCGGCGGGGAAAAGCGTCTTAGGCACGTCGCCAGAACCTGTCAGGACTATGGCCAGAGAGTTCAGTTCTCCGTTTTTGAATTAGAAGTAGACACGGCCCGTTGGGTCAAAATCAAACAAAAACTGTGCGATCTAATAGATCCAGAAGTCGATAGCCTGCGCTTCTATTACCTAGGCCTCAAATGGCAGGGCAAAATCGAGCATATTGGCTCGAAGCCTGTGCTTGATCTCAACGGCCCCCTGATCCTCTGATTTTCTGCGAACCCCAAGTTACGGCCTCTTTCCCCAGAGGTTCGCGCAAACGCAACCCATTGCTACTAAACCCCCTTTTTCTTATACCAAGGATTTGGGGGAAAATTTTTTGGCCAATAAAGCGATTTCGCAGAAAATCCCCTAAAAAACCAAATATTTCAACACTCTATAATCACTAAGTCGCATCCTTCGCGGATGCGTGGATTGAAACCGCCGCAGATGACGGATATCGTGACGCAACTTTCGTCGCATCCTTCGCGGATGCGTGGATTGAAACATGTTTAAAACCAAGCCGAACCCTACCTTTGTCGAGGTCGCATCCTTCGCGGATGCGTGGATTGAAACCATCTGGTGCTCGCCCAGGCCGCCAGCATCTATGTAGTCGCATCCTTCGCGGATGCGTGGATTGAAACAATGATGTGGAGAGGGGTGCTTTCCATGATCCTGGTCGCATCCTTCGCGGATGCGTGGATTGAAACCCGACCATGCAGGAGCGCGCGGCCGCGCGCGGCGAGTCGCATCCTTCGCGGATGCGTGGATTGAAACATTTGGAGCGACCGCGGCAACTGGCCGACTGCTGGGGCGTCGCATCCTTCGCGGATGCGTGGATTGAAACTTCCTGTGTGTCAAACAAAATCGCACCACGAATGGTCGCATCCTTCGCGGATGCGTGGATTGAAACATGAACATCACCCATGAATACGCGAGTTTTTCGAAAGTCGCATCCTTCGCGGATGCGTGGATTGAAACCCAATGGCTGACGAGCTGGCCGAGCGCCTGGAGCGTCGCATCCTTCGCGGATGCGTGGATTGAAACCTGCTCGTTCGTGCCCTGGACGGATGCGACCTTGGTCGCATCCTTCGCGGATGCGTGGATTGAAACAGCACCAGGAAGCCATCGACGTAATCAACCCGGTCGTCGCATCCTTCGCGGATGCGTGGATTGAAACTACGAGGTGGTCAAGACCGGGGACGATACCTGGGGGTCGCATCCTTCGCGGATGCGTGGATTGAAACTGCTCCGCCGTGACAGCGAGCTGCTGGAGCTGCAGTCGCATCCTTCGCGGATGCGTGGATTGAAACCTCGTCCGGCGTCGATACGCGTCTCGGCGGCCGCGTCGCATCCTTCGCGGATGCGTGGATTGAAACTCGCCATGTCCTGCGCACGCGGGCCGGATCGCCGGGTCGCATCCTTCGCGGATGCGTGGATTGAAACAGCGTCTGATAATTGGCTGTGTCGTCGGGAGTAACGTCGCATCCTTCGCGGATGCGTGGATTGAAACAGCGAGCAGGACGCGCTCCTGGATGGTGTCTTCCGTCGCATCCTTCGCGGATGCGTGGATTGAAACGCTGCATTCCGGTCTTGTATTCAATACGCATGATGGTCGCATCCTTCGCGGATGCGTGGATTGAAACGTACTGGAACGGCACGTCGCCACCAGTGCAGGTCAGGTCGCATCCTTCGCGGATGCGTGGATTGAAACTGTCGTTCGCGTCGCCGAAGACGTGGAAGACAAGAGTCGCATCCTTCGCGGATGCGTGGATTGAAACACGTCTCGCACCATCACCTTCAGGCCCGTGGCGCGTCGCATCCTTCGCGGATGCGTGGATTGAAACATCACCGGCGAGCTGAACAGGCTGAACGGGGCTGTCGCATCCTTCGCGGATGCGTGGATTGAAACGCGCTTGGGCCGCCCAAGCCGCCGGCGCCGTCGCCGTCGCATCCTTCGCGGATGCGTGGATTGAAACTGCAGCACGCACTCGCCGTTGACTTGCACGACAAGTCGCATCCTTCGCGGATGCGTGGATTGAAACCGGAGGTTAAGCCACACGACGAATTTCTGCGGAAGGTCGCATCCTTCGCGGATGCGTGGATTGAAACTACCGGGATGAGCCGGCCCTGGCCGTCGCGCATATGGTCGCATCCTTCGTGGATGCGTGGATTGAAACGACCATATCGACACGCTGTCTAAATTTGCCGGTGGTCGCATCCTTCGCGGATGCGTGGATTGAAACATCAGCACCAGCGGGTCATACCGACCGCCCAGGAAGTCGCATCCTTCGCGGATGCGTGGATTGAAACCACTTCCTGGTCCAAGCTCAAAACCAATAAGGAATGTCGCATCCTTCGCGGATGCGTGGATTGAAACTCCGCGGGTGCGGACAATGACGATGAGCCGTACGGCGTCGCATCCTTCGCGGATGCGTGGATTGAAACCGCGTCTATCCTGTCGTGATGCCGGTCAGCTTTCGTCGCATCCTTCGCGGATGCGTGGATTGAAACTGTAGCTGTTCGTCGATTGCCTGTTCAGTTTCGCGTCGCATCCTTCGCGGATGCGTGGATTGAAACCCTCACCGCGGGTAGCATCAAATGCGGGCCGCAAGTCGCATCCTTCGCGGATGCGTGGATTGAAACATCAGAGAGACGATAGCGTCGAATATCACGGATATGTCGCATCCTTCGCGGATGCGTGGATTGAAACATCAGAGAGACGATAGCGTCGAATATCACGGATATGTCGCATCCTTCGCGGATGCGTGGATTGAAACATCCGGAGCCTGGCCGGCCTGTCGCGCGGCTTGTGTCGTCGCATCCTTCGCGGATGCGTGGATTGAAACAGCAGGTGTTCGGCGCCACGCCCGATGCCCAATCGTCGCATCCTTCGCGGATGCGTGGATTGAAACCTTGTAGAAGGCTTGCAAGGTGCCGGCGCCCGGCGGTCGCATCCTTCGCGGATGCGTGGATTGAAACATCTCTATCTTCAGGATGATAGCTATTAGGGCCGTGGTCGCATCCTTCGCGGATGCGTGGATTGAAACCTCCTGTTGTTGATGTTCCTCCGGTTTCGGAGTAGGTCGCATCCTTCGCGGATGCGTGGATTGAAACTGTTAATGTCCATCAGTTTGCAATGATTCCGCGTGGTCGCATCCTTCGCGGATGCGTGGATTGAAACCACATACACAGCTGTGCTCAAGCAGCTTAGTGCGTCGCATCCTTCGCGGATGCGTGGATTGAAACGAATATCAGGATGGTCATTGAGCGTGATGATGGCCTGTCGCATCCTTCGCGGATGCGTGGATTGAAACTTCACATAGATCTCGTCGATATAGACGTCTCCGGGCGTCGCATCCTTCGCGGATGCGTGGATTGAAACGATAAATGCCTATCTACACGCTGCAAGGCCCAGATGGTCGCATCCTTCGCGGATGCGTGGATTGAAACTGCGGTGACAGCCATTTGTATTCTCCGATCATGCGCGTCGCATCCTTCGCGGATGCGTGGATTGAAACTATTGATGAAAACGGCCAGCCGACAGCGATACGTGTCGCATCCTTCGCGGATGCGTGGATTGAAACGCTGATGCGGTGCGCCGGGAGATCGTCGACGCGTGTCGCATCCTTCGCGGATGCGTGGATTGAAACTTGATACCTAGACATGCCATGACGGTTGAAGAGGTCGCATCCTTCGCGGATGCGTGGATTGAAACCTTGAGAGACTTCGACGTGCGCCCAGTCGAGCCGGTTGCATCCTTCGCGGATGCGTGGATTGAAACCAGTCGTTAGATAATGGCCGCTGGTACGAGACACCGTCGCATCCTTCGCGGATGCGTGGATTGAAACACCAGCATGCAGGACAAGCTGGACGCGGCCCTGGCGTCGCATCCTTCGCGGATGCGTGGATTGAAACGACATAGTCGTCGGCGTCGCCGCCATGGGGCGCCTGTCGCATCCTTCGCGGATGCGTGGATTGAAACAATCCGACACGCTGGCTTTCGTCTATGCGAACGTGTCGCATCCTTCGCGGATGCGTGGATTGAAACATCATCCAGGGTGCTCGTGAAACGCGCGTCAGTGGTCGCATCCTTCGCGGATGCGTGGATTGAAACAATGTGAGTGCCGCTTAACCAAACGCATCATAGAGGTCGCATCCTTCGCGGATGCGTGGATTGAAACTTGCCTCGGTTCATCGCAGACTCCTTTGCTTGCATCGTCGCATCCTTCGCGGATGCGTGGATTGAAACTTTTTGGAATTGCTATGGTTACTCGTGATTTGCCGTCGCATCCTTCGCGGATGCGTGGATTGAAACTCGAAGATCTTCGATGCGCTTCGCGTCAACGGGACGGTCGCATCCTTCGCGGATGCGTGGATTGAAACGAATACAGCGAATGGTCAATGGACAGCCGCCTGTGTCGCATCCTTCGCGGATGCGTGGATTGAAACATGACCCGGAATTTCTACCGGTCATCTATGAATAGTCGCATCCTTCGCGGATGCGTGGATTGAAACTCCCATGAACTTTGCTAACATTGCGAGCGCTATAGGTGTCGCATCCTTCGCGGATGCGTGGATTGAAACATGAAGCTTCCTGTATCGGAATTTGTACAGGAAACTGTCGCATCCTTCGCGGATGCGTGGATTGAAACTAGTTATACCACTGTTGAATCGCCACGAATCCTGGTCGCATCCTTCGCGGATGCGTGGATTGAAACACCAAGAATATGATCTATGCACGGATCCAGGCGGGTCGCATCCTTCGCGGATGCGTGGATTGAAACGATTCGATGCGCAGCAGGGCCTATTCTGAGTTTCCGTCGCATCCTTCGCGGATGCGTGGATTGAAACGCTGACATGCTGCTCAAGATGATTGCCAACGCTGGTCGCATCCTTCGCGGATGCGTGGATTGAAACGCGTGCTGTTCGTCCGGCGGCAGCTTGGCCAGCGCGTCGCATCCTTCGCGGATGCGTGGATTGAAACTTTTCCGATGCGCTTGAATTGTCGACTCGATAATGTCGCATCCTTCGCGGATGCGTGGATTGAAACACCCTCCGATTTCGAATCACCAGCGCCCCCAGTGGGTCGCATCCTTCGCGGATGCGTGGATTGAAACGTTCTTTGACAACCCAGGAAATCATCGACGCGCTGGTCGCATCCTTCGCGGATGCGTGGATTGAAACTATGTTTGGGTCAATAGTGCATGGACGTTGGACGGTCGCATCCTTCGCGGATGCGTGGATTGAAACTCATCAAGACGCGCAAGCATCTACTTGAACGCGAGGTCGCATCCTTCGCGGATGCGTGGATTGAAACTGCTAGGGCGGCGAGGCACGCATGTTGATCCCGAGTGTCGCATCCTTCGCGGATGCGTGGATTGAAACAGGACATAGGCCACGATGAACTGATAGGCGCGCTCGTCGCATCCTTCGCGGATGCGTGGATTGAAACTAACAAACTCATCAATAAGAGCTACCTTATCAATGTCTCATCCTTCGCGGATGCGTGGATTGAAACCCCTGCAAGGTGCCCGCTACAGCACCCACGGCGCACGTCGCATCCTTCGCGGATGCGTGGATTGAAACTTGGCGCTTATAGTGCCAGTTAACGGCAAAAGTGGCGTCGCATCCTTCGCGGATGCGTGGATTGAAACTGCACGTTCAGCCGGGCAATCGGATCAACGCCCTGGTCGCATCCTTCGCGGATGCGTGGATTGAAACACGTTCTATGGCCACGACTTTGGCGACGCTAAGGGTCGCATCCTTCGCGGATGCGTGGATTGAAACTGGCTGATCTGTTGGGCAGCCAGGCCGGTGCCTGCGTCGCATCCTTCGCGGATGCGTGGATTGAAACATCCAGCCTTGGGCGCCGACAAAGGGCTTGGGCTGTCGCATCCTTCGCGGATGCGTGGATTGAAACGTCACCCTCCTGAAGTAACTTTACTGAGGTCTTGTCGCATCCTTCGCGGATGCGTGGATTGAAACGATGTTCTGGCCGCCGCCCAGGATCGCCTTAAAAAAGTTGCATCCTTCACGGATGAGCGGATTGAAACATGAATATGCTCAAGGCCATCGAACTACGCGGTGGGTCGCATTCCTTCTGGGGCGCGCGGATTGAAACCTAGAAGAGGCCCTGGATCTGGTGCAGTCCTGCCACGTCGTGTCCTGCGCAAATACATGGATTGAAACGCGACGAGCACGTATAACGACGACAAGCGGTAGCCGTTGTGCCCATTGCAAATACGACGTTCGGTATGCTGATCAGTTGCTGGCCCAATGAGCTGCATCAATCTACGTACCCATGTAGGACACACGACGACCATATCGGCGCACCTAGCTCTCAAATTATCGCTATCCGTGCTTCTATAAATAAGGGAGATTAATTTTGTAAACCATTCGGTAATCGCCTAATCACCTGCCCACTGCGCGTGCCCAGGCTCCTGCCTTCCTTCCACGCCAGCTCCCCGTTAACAATCACCGCTACTATGCCTTGCGCCATGCGTGTCGAATCCTGGTAGGTGGCCAGGTCGCGGACGGTGGCGGGGTCGAAGACGACTACATCGGCGTGGCTGCCGGGCTGCAGTTGCCCCCGGCCTTTCAGGCCGAAGTTGCGGGCGGTCAGCCCGGTCATTTTCCAGACTGCGGTTTCCAGCGGGAACAGGCCCAGGTCGCGGCAGTAGTGGCCCAGCACGCGCGGGAAGGTGCCCCACAGGCGCGGGTGGGGCTTCTCGCCCTGGGGGATGCCGTCCGACCCTATCATGGTGTCTTCGAAGGCAAGAATGTTGCGCACGTCGGCCTCGTCCATGGTGAAGTAGATGGCGCTGGCCGGCTGCAGGCGCTGCGCCGCTTCGACGATGGGTACCTGCCATTCGGCGGCGATCTGGTCGAGGTCACGCCCGGCGCATTCGGGATGGCTGCCGCTGAAAGCGATCATGATGCGGCCCGTGAGCCGCTTCGGATCGGTATGCAGCATGGTGGAGCTGGCGTTGTAGGGGTAGCAGTCCAGCGCTACGCACTGGCAGCGCATGGCCTCGCGAATACGGGGTAGCGTGATGGCGGATTTGCCGAAGTTTTCCTGGCGCTGCAGCTTGTGGTGCGAGACCACCACCTGGATGTCGAGCTCGCGGCCGATGCGGAAGGTTTCTTCCAGCGATTCCAGGCAGTGGTCGGCCTCGTCGCGCATGTGCGTGGCGTACACGCCGCGCGCCTGGCTCAAGGGCCGGCCAACCTCGATGATTTCTTCGGTGCTGGCCGAGGCGGCCGGCGGATAGTAGGTGCCGGTGGACATGCCTATGGCGCCGGCATCCAGCGATTCGGCCAGCAGGCGGCGCATGGTCGCGATCTCGGCCTCGCTGGCGGGCTTGCCCAGGTCGCTCATGGCCATGACCCGCAGGGTGGAATGCCCCACCAGCGCTGCCGCGTTGATGGCGGCCGGCCGCTCGCGCAAGGCATCCATGTAGGCCGCGAAGCTGTGATGGCGCTGGCGGTCGCCGTCGCCCGCCAGCAGGTTCAGGGGCGCGGGAACAGGCACGCCTTCGTCCAGCGGGGCGAGGCTGATGCCGCAATTGCCGGTGATCACCGTGGTGACGCCCTGGGAAATCTTGAAGCTCATGTCGGGCTGCGCCAGCAGCGCGTGGTCGTCGTGCGTGTGGGAATCTATGAATCCCGGCGCGACGATCTTGCCCGTGGCGTCCACGAGTTCGCGCGCCTTGGCCGCGGACAGGTCGCCGATTTCGGCGATATGGCCGTCGAGGATGCCGACGTCGGCGTCGTAGCGCGGCCGCTTGGTACCGTCGATGACGGTGCCGTTGCGGATGATCAGGTCGAAGACGGGCCGCGCTGCGGGCCTGGAATTCTGTTCACTCACGGTATGGCTCCATTGCTTGCACGGGCGGGCATGAAGAATAGGCAGCCGCCGGCTGGTGGCAGGTACGGACAGGCATCTGCATCGTCACTGAAAAGCCAATGCCCGAGGCAGCGAGGGCATGGCGCGAACACGGCATTGTCCGCGCATGCGGTTCGCAGCAGTTTCGCCCCTAGCGCACATGGCAGGCCACCATCTGCTGCCCGCCGGCACCGGTTTGCCTCGGCGTGAGCACGGGCCGTTCCTGCGTGCAGATGGGCCGGGCCAGCGGGCAGCGGGTGTGGAAACGGCAGCCGCTGGGCGGGTGGGCCGGGCTCGGCGGATCCCCTTGCAACAGCTTGCGTTGCGCGGTGGCATGGGGGTCGGGCATCGGCACCGCCGACAACAGGATTTCCGTATAGGGGTGCAAAGGCCTGGAAAACAGGGTGTCGCGATCGGCGATCTCGACGATGTGGCCCAGGTACATGACTGCGACCCGGTGGCTGATGTGGCGCACCACCGTCAGGTCGTGCGCCACGAACAAGTAGGCTACGCCCAGCTCGTTCTGCAGGTCGGTAAGCAGGTTGATGATCTGCGCCTGCACGGAAACGTCCAGCGCCGACACGGGCTCGTCGCAGACGATCAGCTTGGGCCGCAACGCCAGCGCACGCGCAATGCCCAGGCGCTGGCGCTGTCCGCCCGAGAACTCATGGGGATATTTGCTCGTGGCCTCGGGCCGCAGGCCCACCTTGGAAAACAGCCACTCGACCCGCTCTTGGCGCCCGCGCGCCGTGGCGGTGTCGGCATCGGGGAAGTTGCGCATGGGCTCCATCACGATCTGGCCCGCGGTCATGCGCGGGTTGAGCGAGGCGTATGGATCCTGGAAAATGATCTGCATGTCGCGGCGGCGCATGCGCATCTGCTCGGCGTCCAGGCCGGTGATTTCCACGCCATCGATCTGCACCGAGCCCGCGGTGGGCTGGATCAGGCGCACGATGGACTTGCCGGTGGTCGACTTGCCGCAGCCCGACTCGCCCACCAGCGACAGGGTTTCGCCGCGACCCACCGTGAACGAGATGCCGTCTACCGCCTGCACCACCGGGGCGCCTTTGCCGAACCACGCACGCGAACCCGCATAGTATTTTTTCAGATCGCGCACCACCAGCAGCGGGGCTGCGGCAGCGGCGTGATCGGGGCCCGAGGCAAGCGATTCATCCACTGCCACAGATACTTCTGCAGCATGCGATGCGCCCGCAGCGGTTGATGCACCAACTATATCCGGGACGCCGGAAGCAGGTACGCCATCCAGCGGCGAGGATTCCGCGACCGCCACGGCATCCTGCGCCGCTACCGTAGCATGCCCGCCACCCGCTGCCTGCGGCACCGCAGCCAGCCCGGCTATACGCTCGGCCTCGAAACAGGCCACCGTATGGCCGTCGCCAAAGGCATGCAAAGGCGGCAGCTCGGCGCGACAGCGCTGCGTGGCGTAACGGCAGCGGGGCGCGAAGCTGCAGCCCGGCCCCAGCTTGTGCAGCGCCGGCACGATGCCGGGAATTTCCTCCAGGCGCCCCGACTGCGAGCTCATGGCCGGCATGGCGGCCAGCAGCGCCCGGGTATAAGGGTGCGCCGGGTGGTCGAACAGCTCGGCCACCGGCGCCTCTTCCACCTTGCGCCCGGCGTACATCACCACTACCCGGTCGCAGCATTCGGCCACCACGCCCAAGTCGTGGGTGATCATGACCACGCCCATGCCGAGCTGCTTCTGCAGGTCGCGCAGCAATTGCAGTATCTGCGCCTGGATGGTCACGTCCAGGGCCGTGGTGGGTTCATCGGCGATCAACACGTCGGGCCGGCAGGCCAGCGCCAGGGCGATCATGACACGCTGGCGCATGCCGCCCGACAGCTGGTGCGGAAATTCGTCGATGCGGCGCCGCGGCTCGGCGATCTGCACCAGTTCCAGCATTTCCAGGGCCTGGGCATAGGCCCGGCGCTTGCCGACCTTCTGGTGCACCATGATGGTCTCGGCGATCTGCCGGCCCACCGTCAGCACCGGATTCAGCGAGGTCATGGGCTCCTGGAAGATCATGGAGATGCGATTGCCGCGGATGCGGCGCATTTCCTTTTCGCTGAGATCCAGCAGATTGGTGCCGCGATAGCGGATCTGGCCGCCGGCGTAGCGCCCCGGCGGCGTGGGTATCAGACGCAAGGCCGACAGCGCCGTGACGCTCTTGCCGCAGCCCGATTCCCCCACCACGCCCAGCGTTTCGCCGGCATGCAGGCTGTAAGACACGCCGTTGACGGAACGCACCGTGCCGGCCAGGGTATCGAAGAAGGTCGACAGATTGTCGATTTCGAGCAGGAGAGTGCCCTTTTCCCCCATGGAGCCCCCGCCGGGCAAGCCGGCCGGCAGCCCCGGCGCGTCATGGGAATTCATTTTGTTCGGGTCATCGATACGCATGGCCCGCACCCTACAGTTGGTTTGCCAGGCGCGGATCCAGCGCATCGCGCAGGCCATCGCCGATCGAGTTGATGGACAGCACCGTCAGCGCCAGCAGAATGCCCGGAAACAGGATGATGTGCGGAGCGATGGCGACGACGTTGCGGCCGTCGGCGATCATATTGCCCCAGCTCGGTATCTGCGCCGGCACGCCCACGCCCAGGAAGGAAAGCACCGCTTCGGTCAGCACCGCTGTGGCGGCGATGAAGGTGGCCTGCACCACCACCGCCGCCAGAGTGTTGGGCAGCACATGGCGCCACAAGATGACGCGCAGCCGGGTGCCTATGGCATGAGCCGCCTCGACGAACAGCTGTTCGCGCAGCGTCAGAGCCAGCGAGCGCACCAGCCTGACCATGCGCGGAATCTGTGGAATGGTGATGGCGACGATGACCGTGGTCATGCTGGGGCGCACGATGGCCACCAGCGCAATGGCCAGCAGGATGTCGGGGATGGCCATCAGGCCATCCATGATGCGCATGATGAGGGAATCGGCCCAGCGCAGGAAGCCCGCGGCCAAGCCTAGTATCACGCCGCAAACCGTGGCCAGCACGGCCACCGCCACCGCCACGACCAGGGACACGCGGCCGCCCCACACGGCGCGGCTGAATACGTCGCGGCCCAGGGCGTCAGTGCCGAAATAATGGGCCGCCGACGGCGGTTTGAGCCGCGTCAGCGGACTGATCGCCAGCGGGTCATGGGTTGCTATCCAGGGCGCGAAGATCGCCGTGGCGGCGATCAGCACCAGCAGCGCGCTGCCCAGGTACAGCATGGGATACTTGCGCAGCGACCTGAAACGCAAGGCGCGCCGCAGGTCGTGGTCTGCGGGCACGTCGGCGCCGGCGGTCGGCGCGGACACGGAACTGTCTGTCATGGCAAAATCCTTCGCGGCGCTCAGTAGCGGATGCGCGGGTCGAACAGGCCGTAGCTCAGGTCGATCAGCAGGTTGATCACGACGTAGCAGGCCGCGGACACCAGCAGCACGCCCTGGATGACCGGGTAATCGTGGTGCAGCACGGCGTCTATCACCAGGCGCCCAATACCCGGGATCGCGAACACGGTTTCGGTCACCACCACGCCGCCCAGCATCAGGGCGACGCCGACGCCGACGGTAGTGGCGATGGGAATGGCAGCGTTGCGCAGCGCATGGCCCAGCACCGGCAGCACCGCCAGGCCCTTGGCTCGCGCCGTGCGGATGTAGTCTTCGTGCAGCACGTCGAGCACCGTGGCGCGGGTCATGCGGGTCAGCAGCGCGATGTACACCAGCGCCAGGTTGACGCAAGGCAGCACCAGGCTGCGTAGCCACGGAACCAGCCCGTGCGACAGGCTGACGTAGCCCTGGGTCGGGAACCATTGCAGCTTGACCCCGAAGCTGTACATGAACAGGTAGCCGACCAGGAACACCGGCACCGAAAACGCCAGCACGGCGAACAGCATCAACAGCCGGTCGATCCAGCTGCCGGCCAAGTAGGCGGCCAGCACACCCAGAGGCACCGCGACCACCACTGACAATAAGGTAGTCAGCACCGCGATCGACACGGTGGGCCCGAGGCGCTGCGCCAGCAACTGTGTAACCGGCGTCTGGGTGAAGATGGACGTACCCAAGTCTCCGTGCAGCAACTTCAGCGCCCAGAGCATGAACTGCCGCCACAACGGTTCGTTCAGGCCCAGGGCCTCATGCAGCTTGGCGATGTCGTCGGTCGTGGCGAAGTCGCCCGCGATCAGCGCCGCGGGATCGCCCGGCGACAGATGTATCAACAGGAACACCACAACCGCCACCACCACCACTACGGGGATGACGGCCAGGATGCGCTTGAGGATGTATTGCATGCAGGCTTCCCAAGGCCCGCCTATGCCGGCGAAACATCACGCCGGCCGGCGGGCACGATCCATCGATTTATTTATCCAGCACCCAGAGGTTGGGCAGGCCCCAGAGCTTGTCGCTGTATTTCACGTCTTTGCGCGTGGCGTACACCGCCGAGAACTGGCCGATGGGCAGATTGGGAAAGCTCGCGTAGGATTCCACCTGGAACTCGTCCAGCAGCTTCTTGCGCTGCGCCGGATCGGTCGCCGCGATCCACTCGGCGCGCAGCTTGTCGAGCTTTTCGTCGCAAGGCCAGCCCGGCAGAGTATTGCCGCAGGCCGCGCCCAGGTAGGTGTTGTTCAGGGGCGAGTCCACATTGAATTGCGCAGCCGACGAGACGAAGACGTTCCAGCCGCCCTGGCTGACAGGCGTCTTCTTGGCGCGCCGCGCCGACATCGTGGCCCAATCCATGGATTGCACATCGACGTTGAAGCCGATCTTCTTCAAATCTTGAATGGCCACCAGCGTAGCCGCATTCAGGTGCGGCACATCGGTAGGCAGCAGCACCACGATTTTCTGACCCTTGTAGCCCGATTCGGCCAGCAGCTTCTTGGCCAGCGCAATGTCGGGCTTGCGGTAGGGCGCGGCGCCCGCGTCGGTTTCATTGGGGCCGCCGCAGATGAAGAACGTAGCGCAATACTGCTTGCGCAGATTGTCGGGATAGCCCATGGCGCTGGTGACTTCGTTCTGGTCGATGGCGTGCGCCACGGCTTGCCGGGCCTTGGCGTTATCGAAGGGCGGCAGCGCGTGGTTCATGACCATGTATGCCTGGTTCTGGCTAAGGATGCCGGTCTTGAGATTCTTGTCGGCGGCCAGGTTCGAGATGAAATCGGCCGGCACCTGCTCGATCATGTCGACTTCGTTGCTTTTAAGCGCCGCGGCGGCGCTGTTGGCGTCGGGCAGTATCACCCATTCCACGCGATCCACGTGCGGGGCCTTGCTGCCCGCTAGCCCGCTGGCCGCCTCTTTGCGTGGCACATAGGCGGGGTTGCGCACGAACACTACTTTGTTGCCCGGCACCCATTCGTCGCGCTTGAAGAGATACGGGCCCGAGCCGTCGACTTCGGCGATCGGCTTGTTGGTGGGCATGTCGGCAAGCCTGGCCGGCATGATGAAGGCCGGATAGCTGGACACCTTGGCCAGGCCGTCGAGCACCAGCCCGAAGGGCTGCTGCAGGGTCAGCTTGAATGTGTTGTCGTTGACCACGCTCCATTGTCCGCCCGCCTTGGTCATGGCGTGCCCGATATTGTCGCGGGCCGTCCAGCGCTTGAGCGAAGCCACGCAGTCGGCCGCGGTAACCGGCTTGCCGTCGCTGAATTTCAGGCCGGGGCGCAAGGTGAAAGTCCATTCCTTGCCGTCGTCCGACTTCTTGTAGGTGTCGACCATTTCGGGCTGGGGCTGGCCCTTGGCGTCCATGGCGAACAGCGTGTCGTAGACCATGTAGCCGAAATTGCGGGTGACATACGAAGTGGTGAAGCTTGGATCCAGGATCTTCAGATCGGCATAAGGCACCATCTTCAGCGTCTTGGCATGGGCCTGCACGCCGCAAAGGGTGCCGGAGATCGCGAGCGCAGCCGCGAGCGGAGCAAGAATACGTTGTTTCATGTCTATTCCCAGGAATGAAATTATTAACGACGAGCCTATCAACGACGAGCCGCGGCTTGCAGAAAGCCGCAAATCACTGCGCTGGCGTCAGGGCGACCGCGGCCCAGGCGCCGTGCCGGGCCGGCTCTTGGCTTGCCAGGTATTTTCCATTTTTACCTCCCCTCTCTTTTGGTTTTGATATACATTGTCGCGCCGCTAGGCCTGTTCACACTATAAGGGATGCCCCTTTTGGCAAGAACAGGCAACAGCTGCCGGCGCAACCCCTACAAGGGCCACTTCGGCCGCTTTATATGCTTGTACGGCAAGGTCTTCCAGTCGGGGCTGGCCACGCCCTTGCCGCCCACGTAGATGATCTGGCGCGCCACCTTCGCAAACGACGCATGAAAGTGCTGGGCCGATTTCACCACGACGATCTTCTTGGCCGACAGATCGCAGCCCATCTTGGTGAACAAGTCGGTATCCATGGCCTGGTTGCGCCGGGTGGTAAGAACGATATCTATGCCCTGGGCATCGACCAGCGCGGCATCGCCCATGCGCACCGGCGCGCCGGTCAGGCCGGTCATGAGCAGATCGGGCTGGATGGCCTTGACGGTACAGACCACGTCCACCGGGTCGCCCGACAGCGGCCCGATCTTGCCGCCCAGCCGCATGGCCAGGGTGGCGCCCGGCTTGGCGTCGAAGGCGATACGCACGGCGCCCGGATCCCACAGCGGCCCCAGCGCGGCATTGCCGATGCCGCGCTCGAGCATGCGGCGCAGGACAAAGGTGGAATCTCCCGGCGCCCCGCTGCCCGGATTGTCGGGCCGGTCGGCCAGCACCACCGGGCCGCCGTCCGTGGCCAGGGCTTCGTCCAGTGCCTCGTCGATGCTGCGGTAAGGCACCATCAGTTGTTCGCGCATGGCGATCAGTTCATCGGCCAACTGGCGGGCCAGGCGCTGCGCCGCCTCGGGCTTGCCGTCGCTGTATACCAGCACCTTAGTGCCCATGTCGGGAACATCGCCCGTGGCAAAGCCATGGGCAACCGAAACAGACAGGATGGAGTCCTTGCCTTCCAGCGACTGGATGCGGCGCACAAAGCTTTGGCCGGGGTCGCGGGTGGTGTGCATGGGTACGATCATCTCGCAGTCGACCACCGCCGCCACGGGCCGTATGCGCTTTTCGTATTTGGCCACGCACAGCTCTACCAGTTCTTCGGCGCGCTCGACGATATCGATATGCGGGTATTCCTTGAACAGCACCAGCACGTCGGCCTTTTCGACCATGGTGGGGCTAAGGTGGCAATGCAGGTCGAGTTCAGCCCCGACAATGGCCTGCGGCCCGACCATGTCGCGTACCCGGGCGAGTATGTCGCCCTCGCAATCGTCGTAGCCGTCGGCCACCATTGCGCCGTGCAGGCTCAGCAGCACCATGTCCACGGGCAGCACCCGGCGCAGGTCTGCCAGCAATTCGTCGCGCAGTTCTTCATAGGCGGCGCGGGTGGTAATGCCGCTGGGCGGCGCCGAAGACACCATGCCCGCATGCACTTCCCAGCCCAGTTCGGCGCCGCGCCGGCGCGCGACGGCCAGCGGCGCGCCGTACAGCGTAGGGCTGTCGGGATACTGGCCCGCCGGATAATACTCGTGGGAGCGGAACACCTCGATGCTGGTCGGCATTGGGGAAAATGTATTGGTTTCCGTGCCCAATGCCCCGCTGAATACTTTCATGACCTTCCTTTGAACTTGATCCCACCGATGCGTGAGCCTCTGTGGATCCAATTGGGTTCCAATGAATTTACGTGCAAGAGGATCTATCGCCCCGTCCCGCATACACTACGCTTTGCCGCAGCGACGCTGCCATGCAGCGGCGCAAGGCGCTTGGCGACGCAGGACATTATCGGGTCGCGATTCGCCCGTGGACAAATAGCCAATTCGACAGCATGAATAACCTTTGGTTATAGTTTTTGGAATAGCCGACCCGCGGCACCGGCTATAGTACGCCAGCCGCACGTGAAGAGCGAGACTGCCCCGCTACCCTCGCAGGTTCAATATCCTGTTTACGTGGCCCACGGGCATAAATTCAAAAGCAAGCCGCGGGGCGCCGCCCGCCTTGCGGCTTCATCCACAACGCCATAGCCTGCTTTTCAAAGGGGGATCCATCATGCGGCTGCGCCACATTGAAATCTTCGACGCCATCTGGCGCACCGGCTCCCTGACCGAAGCGGCCGAAGCGCTGCACGTCTCCCAGCCGGCGGCCAGCAAGCTGCTGGCCAATGCCGAGGCCCAGCTCGGATTCAAGCTGTTCGAGCGCGTCAAGGGACGGCTGCGTGCCACCCGCGAGGCCGAGGTGCTGGCTCCCCAGGTGGCGCGCCTGCAGCAAGAACTGACCAACGTGCGGCGCCTGGCCTACAGCCTCAAGCACAGCCACCAGGGCCACCTGCGCATAGGCAGCACGCCCGCGCTGGGCCTGGGCCTGCTTCCCGCGGTGGTGCGGCACAGCCAGCGCACGCATCCACACGTCACCTTCGACCTGCACACGCATCACAGCGGAGAACTGGTCGAAGGCCTGCTGGCCCGCGAACTCGACCTGATCGTCACGTTCGACCGCAACGAATACCCGGGGCTGCGGCGCATACCCGTGGGCCAGACAGAACTCGTCTACATGACGCGCCGGAACAAGCCAGGGCCCATGAAGCTGCGCGACCTGCCCAAGCGCGACTTCATCGCGCTCGAGGCCCGCGACCCCTCGGGCCTGCTGTTGCAGCAGGCCATGGACGCCGAAGGCCTAAGCATGAACATCATCGCGCAGGTGCAGACCCACTACGTGGCCTGCGCGCTGGTGGAGGCAGGCTGCGGCGACACC
This sequence comes from Candidimonas nitroreducens, assembly GCF_002209565.1. Lineage (GTDB taxonomy): Bacteria > Pseudomonadota > Gammaproteobacteria > Burkholderiales > Burkholderiaceae_B > Candidimonas > Candidimonas nitroreducens. Next base: position 743,461 of record NZ_NJIH01000003.1, on the reverse strand, counting down.
ATCGTCGACCTGATCACCGGACGCGCCATGCTGCGGCCCGGCCTGACGCTGTGCCGCCTGGCCCCACGCATCGAAGTACCCATCAGCGTCATGGTGCACGCCGACGACCCGCTTTCGGCCCAGCCCCAGACCTTCATCGACAAACTGTGCACGGCCTGCAAGCAGATCCTGCTGCCCGACGGCCAGGACAATCTGCAGGGCTGAACGCAACACGGGCCGCGCATGGCCTGGTGCCACCCACCACCCGCCACCCGACGCCACCATCACTGCCTGAGGCTCAGGCGCAAGCGTGCGCGAGCCCACCCATATCGCAAGGTTATGGCAACCCGCAGCATTGGAATTGACGCCCCGGCGGCGCCGCGTCCAGAATCCCCCATCTTTTGTGGACGGATTTCGGGCCATGCATGTTTGCGTGATCGGTGCGGGGGTGGTCGGCGTGACCTCGGCCTACCTGCTGGCACAGGAAGGACATCGAGTCACGCTGCTGGAGGCGGGCGCCGAGGCGGCCGGCATGACCAGTTTCGCCAACGGCGGACAGCTCAGCTATAGCTATGTGGCGCCGCTGGCCGGGCCGGGGGTGATTCCCAGCATGCCCAAATGGCTGTGGCAAAAAGACTCCCCTTTGCGCTTCCGGCCGCGCTGGGATCCCCACCAATGGCGCTGGATCGCCGCATTCCTGGGCGCCTGCCGCTCGTCCGTGGCGCGCGCGTCCACGGCGCAAATGCTGACGCTTTCCTACCTGAGCCGCGAAACGCTGCACACGCTGCTGCGCGACGAACCTCTGGACTTCAATCTGCAGCGCAGCGGCAAGCTCATCGTCTACCGCGACGCCGCCCTGCTGGACAAGGCGCGTGCGCTGGTCGCCTACCAGGCGGAGCACGGTTCCAGCCAGAGGGTACTGACGCCCTCCGAAGTCCTGCAGATCGAACCGTCCCTGCGATCCCTGGGCAGCGCCATGGCCGGTGCCATCTACACCGCCGACGAAGAAACCGGCGATTGCCGCAAGTTCACGCAAGGCCTGTTCGAACGGCTGCAACAGTTCCCCGGCACGACGCGCATGCTCGATACCCGGGTGCTGGGCCTGCGGCGCGAAAGCGGGCGCATCGTCGCGGCCCGCAGCGCCGCCGGCGACATCGAGGCCGATGCTTATGTGGTCGCCAGCGGCATGGGCAGCCGCGCACTGCTGCGCCCGCTCGGCCACGACGTGCCCATCTACGCCCTGAAAGGCTACAGCCTCAGCATCCCTTTGCCGGAAAGCGGCGGCGACACGGCCCCTGTCATCAGCGTCACCGACTACCAGCGGCGCATTGTCTACGCGCGTATCGGCGCCACGCTGCGGGCCGCCGCCATGGTCGACATGGGCTATGAAGACACGCGCCCCAGCCCCGACCGCATCGGCGGGCTGCTGCGGCAGGTGCGCGAAGCCTTTGCGCACCTGGATCTGGGCCGGGCCCTGCCCTGGGCCGGACTGCGCCCGGCCACCCCCACGGGCAAGCCCATCATCGGCGCCAGCCCCGCGGCCAAGAATTTGTGGTTGAATATTGGCCAGGGCGGACTCGGCTTCACGCTGGCCTGCGGCAGCGCCGCACTGCTGGCGGCCCAGATGGCGGGCCGGCGCCCGCCCATAGACCCGACCCCCTTCCGCCTGAATGCAGCCTGAGGATTTCGTTTTCGAGCGCTCGATCGCCGAACTGCAGGACGCAATGTCCTCCGGCCGCAGCACGTCGCATGCACTGGTGCAGGCCTACCTGCGCCGCATCGCGGCCTACGACCAGCACGGGCCGGCCGTCAATTCGATCATCACGCTGAACCCGGCCGCCGCGGCGCAGGCCGAAGCGCTCGACCATGAGCGCCGCAGCGGCCGCCTGCGCGGGCCGCTGCACGGCATACCCATCCTGCTGAAAGACAATTACGATACCGCCGACATGCCCACCAGCGGCGGCACGCCGGCCTTGGCCGGGCTGCAGCCCGAACGCGACGCCTTCCAGGTGCGGCGCCTGCGCCAGGCCGGGGCCGTCATCCTGGGCAAGACCACCATGCATGAGCTGGCCTGCGGCATCACCAATATATCGGCGCTGACAGGCGCCACCCGCAACCCATACGACCCCGGGCACGTGCCGGGCGGCTCCAGCGGGGGCACGGCCGTCGCCGTCGCCGCCTCCTTCGCCGCCGCCGGCATGGGCAGCGACACCTGCGGCTCGATCCGCATTCCCGCCGCGTGCCAGAGCCTGGTGGGGCTGCGCATCACGCCGGGCCTGGCCAGCCGTAGCGGGATCATGCCCCTGTCCCCGTCCCAGGACGTGGGCGGCCCCCTTGCCCGCACGGTTCGCGACCTCGCAATCATGCTCGACGCCACCGTGGGCCCCGATCCCGACGACCCGGCAACGCTGGCCGCGGCGGATCACATTCCGCCCTCTTACCTGGCGCAGCTCGAGCCCGATGCTCTTGGCGGCGCACGCATCGGCGTGCTGCCCGACTTGTTCGGCGCGCAGCCCGAGGAACTGGAAATTTCGGACATCGTGCGCCAGGCCCTCGCCGCCATGCGCGACCTGGGCGCCCGGATCGTGGACGTGCACATCGCGGGGCTGGCGGACATGATGCGCAACAGCAATGTCATTGCCCACGAATTCAAATTCGCTCTGGCGGCCTACTTGTCCGGCCAGCCGCACGCACCGGTGAAATCACTGGCCGAAATCCTGCGGCAGCAGCGGCACCATGAACAACTCGACGCCGTATTGCGCCTGCGCGACCTCCCGCAAACCCCCGACAGCCCAGCCTACGATGCGGCGCAAGCCGCCCGCCACGCCTTGCGCGCGGCAGTCACTGCCTGCATGCAGCAGCACCGGCTCGACGCATTGGCCTACCCCGTGCTGCGCACCGCACCCGTTGCGATCGGCACGCCCATGAGCGGGCCCAACAGCCAGCTGAGCCCCGGCACCGGCTTGCCGGCTATCGCCATACCGGCGGGCTACACGCGCCTGGGCCTGCCCGTCGGCCTCGAGCTGCTGGGCCGCGCCTACGGCGAACAAAGCCTGCTGAATTACGCGGCTCACTGGGAACTGGCAGGCGGCAGGCGGCGCCCGCCCCCATACACGCCGGCGCTGGGTTGAGCCGCGGCGCGTAGCCGCGGCTCAAACAGGTTATGCTGTCGGATTCAACCCTCTATATACAAGGAGCCCTCATGGCCCAAGCCTCCGCCCGCCATATCCTCGTCGATACCGAAGCCAAGTGCCAGGAACTCAAGACCGCCATTGAAAACGGCGCCGACTTCGCCCAAGTCGCCAAAGAAAATTCCAGCTGCCCCTCCAGCCGCGACGGCGGCAACCTCGGCACCTTCGGCCGCGGCCAGATGGTTCGGGAATTCGACGAAGTCGTGTTCAGCGCCCCCGTCGGCGTGGTGCAAGGCCCGGTAAAGACCCAGTTCGGCTACCACTTGGTGGAAGTCACCAGCCGCCAGGACTGAACCCGGCGCAACTGGCCGCGGTAGCCAAGCCTCACCCGGCCGGTGCCGCGTAGCAGCCCGTACTGCGTACGAACCACGCACGAAGGCGACGAAGGCCCCTCTCGCAGGGGCTTTTCCAAGCCTGCTTGGGGCTCGCGGCGAGCCGAGCCCAGATCAGCAAACAAGCCTACCGCCCTATGCGCGCGCCGGGCGCAGCGGCCCGCGCCGCGACCGATCCAGCCGTACCGAAGCCAACAGCAGGGCCAGTCCTCCCAGGGCAAGCAAGCTGCCCACCGGGCCGGTGGACGTCCAGCCCAGGCCGTGCGCAATCGCCATGCCGCCCAGCAGCGGCCCCAGCGCATTGGCGAAATTGAACGCGGAATGATTCAAGGCCGCGGCCAGGCCCTGCGCATCGCGGGCCACGTCCATCAGCCGGGTCTGCAGCACCGTGCCCAGCGCGCCGCCGATGCCGATCAGGAAGACATTCGCGCTTACGGCCCAGATATTGCCCGCCGTCAGCGGCAACAGCGCCGTGGCAATCGCGCTCCAGACCAGTAGGCCGGCGGCCGTGCGCATTAGCGCGCGATCGGCGAACCAGGGAACCACGATATTGCCGACGGTCATGCCCACGCCGAAGACCCCCAATACTATGGGTATGGTTTGTGGCGAGGCATGCGTAACCTGCATCAGCGTGTCGGCCAGGTAGGTGTAGACCGCGAACAGGCCGCCGAAGCCGATGGCGCCCGTGGCCAGCGTCAGCCAGACCTGTGTCTGGCGCAGCGCGCCCAGCTCGCGCAAAGGGCTGGAGCCCGGCTCGGCCGGCGCACGGGGCGCCAGCAGCGCCACCAGGATCACTGTCAGTACGCCCGCCAGGGCCACCAGCGCAAACCCCCAGCGCCAGCCCACGGCGTGCCCGAGCCAGTTGGCGAACGGCACGCCGATGATGGTGGCGACCGTCAGCCCCAGGAACATCCGCCCCACGGCCTGGCTGCGCTTGTTCAGCGGCACCAGCGACACCGCGACCAGAGCGGCGATGCCGAAGTACGCGCCGTGCGGCAGGCCGCTGAGAAAGCGCAGCAACAGCAGCCAATGATACGAGGGCGCAAACGCGCACAAGCCGTTGAACAGGGAAAACAGGCCCATCAGCCACAGCAGCAGCGTGCGCCGCGCCATGCGCGCGGCCAGCACCGTCAGTATCGGCGCGCCGACCACCACGCCCAGCGCATAGGCGCTGATGACGTGGCCGGCAGTCGGCGCATCCACGTGCAGATCCGCCGCGAAATACGGCAGCAGGCTCATCGTGGCGAATTCCGTGGTGCCGATGGCGAATGCGCCGATGGCAAGCGCGAACAGAACCAGGCCGGGCGAACGCGCCGCGGCCTTGGGCCGGGAAGGGAAACGAGTCATTGAATAATGAGGCTTGCGCCGGCGCGCGGTGCTGCCAACGGCGCCTTGCACCTGCAGGCGGATAAACTCGTATTTTATTCCGCTGCAGCGCGCCCTACTTCGGCGCGGCGGCCTTTACCGCCTCCTTGCTTCACGGCCGGCCATGGCCGGCCGGCCCAACACCGAATCCCCTATAAGGCCTGCCTAGCGCGGCTGGATGCCCGCGTCTTTGATCAGCTTATGGTAGCGCGCCAGCTGCGTGCGCGTATCTGTTCCCAGTTCTTGCGCCGTCGAGCCGCGCGGTGTCAGGCCATAGTGCTTGTAGCGCTCGATCACTTCGGGATCCTTCAAGGCCTTCACGATTTCCGCGTTCAGGCGATCGACGATGGGCTTGGGCGTGCCGGCCGGGGCGACGATGGTGAACCAGGAATTGAACTTGAACCCCTTCAGGCCCGATTCGGACACCGTGGGCACGTCGGGAAATTGAGGCATGCGCTGGGGCGTAGTTACGCCGATCAGCCGCAGCTTGCCCCCTTCCACCAGACCAGTGGCGGCGGCCAGCCCCTGGAACCCCACCGATACTTCATTGCCGGCTATGCCGACCGCCGCCTGCGATGCGCCCTTATAAGGAACATGGCGCATCTTGATTCCGGCTTCGGAATCGAACAGCTCCATGGCAATGTGCTGCGGGCTGCCAACGCCGCCGGATCCGTAATTGATTGCTCCGGGGTGGGCTTTGGCTGCCTTGATGAGATCGGCCGCCGAATGATAGGGAGTCTTCGGAGAGGCCACCAGGCCCCATTCGATCGTCGCCACCAGCGAAACCGGTTCGAAGTCCTTCAGAATGTCCCAGGGCAGGCGCGCCTGTATGTTGGGCAGCATGGTCATGATGCTGTCGTTGAAGCCGCCGAGGGTGTAGCCGTCCGGCGCTGCACGCGCGACCTGGCCGGCGCCGATCTGGCCGGACGCGCCGGGTATGTTTTCGATCACGATCGACGCGCCCATGTTCTCGGCCATTTTCTTGGCCAATACGCGCGCGGCGTTGTCCACCGAGCTGCCGGCCGCCAGCGGGATGATCATGCGTATGGGTTTGTCCGGATACGCGGCATGCGCGGGCATTGCCGCGGCAAGCGCGGCTACACAGGACAGGGCACAAACTATTCGCAGCATTTTAGTCTCCTCGATGATTTACTTTTTATCGCCGGGACGCCGGCCGTCGGTGCGCCGCATTCCCCGCGCACCGACGAGCGACGCCTGCGGCTACTGGCGATGCTCGGCTGTAATCGGCCGCGTCTCGCCGGTTTCGAGCAGCGTGCGCGTCGCGTTGGGAGAGGCGTAGATCCACAGGATCTTCATGCCCTGATCCGGCGACATGTTGCGGAACCGGTGAGGAATGTTGGGCGGAATCCAGGTCGTGTCCAGGGGCTTGAGCCGGTATTCCTTGCCCTGGATGTCCAGGATGGCGTCGCCCTCCAGCAGCATCACGCTTTCCTCGCAATTGTGGCTGTGGAAAGGTATGGCCGTGCCCGGGGCGAATTCGGTAATGCCGTTGATGAAGGATTTGGCGCCGACGGCCGGTGTGACCAGCGGCGTGGTGCGGGCTCCGCCCCCGCGGTCATGGCTCTTGATCCGGTCGGGATACATGACCGCCGGCGTGTGCTGTTCATTCATGATTCGGACTCCTGTACAAGGACATACACGATCCATGCGCAACCCGCCCCGCGACAGGCCGGGACGGCAGCGTCACGGATGCACCGGACTCATCAGTTGCAAGGGCTCGATGCCCAGATCCGAGGCCAGGTCGTCGAGGTCGCGCGCCAGGGCGGCCGCGATCGGAATCCCCGTCTCGGAATACAGTTTTCGCTTCGCATGGCTCTGCTCGCCGGGCAGCCGGATATGCTCCACGCCCGGCAGGCGCTCGCTGTTGCGGATGTCGCGGATCAAACGGTCGACGTCGGCCTTGAACACGTCCGGATCGCGGAACGCCTTGAGGTCGAGCGCCAGAATCGCCTGGCCGGTATTGGTGGGGGTGACGTGATTCTGATTGAAATCGACCACGTCGCGGCCCATGGCGCCGCCACCCAGGGTGCCCGCGAGCAGCCCCGCCACCAGCGCCAGGCCGTAACCCTTGTAGCCGCCGATGGGCAGCAGGAAGCCCTCGGCGGCCCTGGCCGGATCCAGCAGGGGCCGGCCCTCGCGATCCATCATCCAGCCTTCGGGCATCGTCTCGCCGCGCTTGGCCAGCGCTTTGACCTTGCCGTACGCGGCCACCGTGGTGGCCATGTCCAGCACGATGGGAGGTTCTGTGCCGGCCGGCACGGCCACGGCGATCGGATTGGTAGACAGCAGCATTTCCAGCCCGCCCCACGGCGGGAGGTGATTGGCATTGCCCACCGCGAAATACAGGCCCACCATATCGTGCTGCATGACCTTGCGCACATACAGCGATGCCGGGCCGGCATGATTGCTGGCCCGAACGCTGACCCAGCCTATGCCGCAGGCCCTGGCCTTTTCCACCGCCAGTTCCACCGCGCGTGTCACCACCAGATGGCCCATGCCGTTGTCGCCGTCCAGCACCGCCATCGCCGCCTGTTCGGTGGCGACGCGGATATCGGGGCGGACATTGATGCCCCCGGCCCGGATGCGCTTCACGTACTGGGGCAGGCGTATGACCCCGTGGCCGTCGGAGCCCTGCAGGTCGGCCTCGGCCATCAGGCCGCCGACCGTGGCAGCGTCCGCCGCGGGCAGGCCCGCGCGTTCCAGCGCGCAGCCGATGAAGCGCGCCAATTCGGACACCTCTGCCCGCACGAATTGATTGTCTGGTCTGGTCATGTCGGATTCACAGGGACTCGAAAGCAGTGTATGAACCTTGTTGTGGGGTGTCCAATACTGTATATTGGCTCGGCCATATCAATTTGATATAGCAAGGCCAATCCTGGCGTATCAACCCCGCATCGATCTGGATCACCACCGGGCCAGCCCATGGATCTGCGCGCATTGCGATACTTCGTCGCCGCGGCCGACGCCGGCAGCCTGAATGCCGCGTCCGCGGCAATCTCTATCGCCCAGCCGGCCATCACCCGCCAGATCCGCCAGCTCGAGCAGGATCTGGGGGTCGAGCTGCTGCTGCGCACCTCGCGCGGTGTGCACCTCACCCCTGCGGGCGTAACCCTCTACACGGCGGCGCAGCGCATGCTGGCCGAGGCCGATCGGGTCAGAAAGCAGCTCGAGGCCCCGCGTAGTCCGTCGCAGTCCCGAGCCGCCCTGGGCGCATCGCCGACGCTGGCCCGGATCATCGTCCCGGGAGTCTTCGACACCTGCCGGCGCATTCTGCCCGGCATGCACCTGTCCGTACGCGAGGCCTTCACTCCGGCCCTGCTCGACTGGCTGGTGAAGGGCATTATCGACATTGCAGTCATCACCAAGACCGACAACGCACCCGGCATGCCGGTCACCCTGCAGCCGCTGCTCGGTGAGCCCTTCGTGCTGGTCACGCAGAAATCACGCGAGATCAGGCCCGTCATCCAGGCGGCCGACCTGCGGCGCATTCCCCTGCTGATGACCACCCTGCACCGCGGCATCGTCGAGCCGCAGCTCGCGCCGCTGGGCATCACTCTGAACATCCCCGTGGAAATGGACTCGGTCGATTCCATTCGCGAACTCGTGGTGCATGGGCATTGGTCGACGCTGATGCCCATATCCGTATTCAAGCCGCTCGAATCAGGGTCGAAAATCACGCTATCGGAAATCTCCGGTGTCCAGTTGAACAGGCAATTGCTGATCGCCACCCGGATCCGGCGTAACCAGGATCCCTCGGTCTCGATGCTGAAAGACCTGATACTGGAAGAGTCCACCCGCCTGTCGCGGCTGGGCATGTTCAGCCTGGGCAGCCCGCCTCGGACGCGCTATTGAGCCATTGAGGCCTGCTTGCCCCAAGAGCCTGAAAGTGAAAGGGAGCCGCACTGGCGGACAGCGCGGCGCCGCCGAATCCGGCAACGGGAAGCAGGGCCAACGATACAAAGCCTCGCGGCCCAAGCAGCCCGACCGGCGCTATAGTGTGTCACGCATTCTGTTTCCACCCTCATCACACCACCCAGAGAAAACCCCATGGATCTCGAACTTGCAGGCAAACACGTACTTATCACGGGCGGCAGCCGCGGCATCGGCTTGGCCTGCGCCGAGGGCTTCGGGCGCGAAGGCGCCAGAATCAGCATAGTCGGGCGCGATGCGGCCAGGCTGGATGCCGCCGTCGCCAGGCTGCGCGACGCGGGCATCGAGGCCACGGGCTATCGCGCCGACCTGACCGACGCGGCCGCGGCACTGCAGATGATCGAGGCGGCAGAGGCGGCGGGCGGCCCTGTGGACATCCTGGTCAATTCGGCGGGCGCGGCTCGCCGCGTGCCGTTTCCCGAGCTGACGCCGCAAGTCTGGCAGAACTCGATGCAGGCGAAGTTCTTCTCCTACATCAATGTGATCGACCCCTTGATCAAGCGCATGGGCCAGCGCAAGAGCGGCGCCGTGGTAAATGTCGTGGGCATGGGCGGCAAGGTGGCCAGTACCGTGCACATATCCGGAGGCGCCGCCAACGCGGCGCTGATGCTGGCCAGCGCCGGCCTGGCTGCCGCGTATGGCCCGCTGGGCGTGCGCGTGAATGCAGTCAACCCGACAGTCACCCTGACAGACCGCATGAGCGAGGGCCTGAAGGCCGAGGCGCGGGCCCGCAACATCACGGAAGAAGCCGCCCTGCAACGCGCGCAGGCCAAAATGCCGCTGGGCCACATCGCCTCGCCCGAAGAAATCGCCAATGCCGTGCTGTTCCTGTGCTCACCCAGGGCCAGCTACATTTCGGGCGTCGTCCTGTGCATGGATGGCGCCGCGACACCCATGGTGGTATAGGCGAACCTGGTTTCACCCCACCCGCTGCGCAGCCCCGGGCTGCGGCGGGCCGGCCACGGCTGCCTATGCGCAGCAGGAATGCCGCCCGCGGCCACCATGGCGACGGATCAATTCAGGCTAAGGTGGCGTTCCCTGATGACCTTCCCATAGCGGGCGCGCGCGTCGGCCGCGATCTGCGCCAGCTCTTCGGGTGTCGAGCCGTGCGCCACGGCCCCCTGCGAAGTCAGCTTGTCCTCGATGTCTTTGGAACCGGCCACTTCACGTATGGTTCGCGACAACTTGTCGACGATGTCCTTGGGCGTCCCCTTGGGCACCAGCACCGCCGTCCAGGAGCCCGTCTGCGCATTGTGTATGCCGGCCTCATCCAGCGTAGGTACGCCCTGCAGCACCGGCGCACGCTTGTCGCCGGTTACCGCGAAAGCCCTGAGCTTGCCGCCCTTTACGTAAGACACGGTTTCCAGTACCGACGCGAACAACATGTCGACACGGCCGGCGATCAAGTCCGTCATGGCCGGGCCGCCCCCTTTGTAGGGAATATGCGCCAGCTTCACGCCGGTGGCTTCCTGGAAGATTTCGCCCGCCAGGTGCGGCGCCCCGCCTATGCCTGAACTGGCAAAGGTGTGCTTGCCCGGCTCGGCCTTGGCCAGCGCGACCAGTTCCTGCACATTCTTGGCCTTCAGGTTATTCGACACCACCAGCACGAACGGCAGATCCGAGAACATCGACACGGGCTCGAACGCCTTGGCGGGATCATTGCGCAGCTTGTACAGCCAGGGGTTGATGGCCATCATGCCCGAATTTGCGAACAACAAGGTGTAGCCGTCCGCTTTGGCGCGCGCCACATAATCGGCGGCGATCTGGCCGCCCGCACCCGGCCGGTTGTCGACCACGATGCTGACGTTCAGCTTGCGGCCCAGCTCCGAAGCCAGCAGGCGGGCGGAAATATCGGTGCCGCCGCCCGGAGCGAAAGGCACGATCAGATTGATGGGCCGCGACGGAAAAGAGTCGGCGGCGTGGCCGGCCAGCGGTAGCAGTGCCGCCACGGCAGCGGCGGCGCCGATCAAGCGCGCCCGGATGCGGAATTTATTTGTAGTCTCCATGAGTTCCATGCCTTTTCTTGCGGATAGTGATAGGGGTCGGGCCGCACGGGTCAGCCCGCAAAGGCCGGGCCGCATCGTACGCGCCGCAGTCCGGGGTGCGCACGCCGGGCCCGGTTGACGCACCGTGAGCCCTGCGTCATGCAGTCCATTCCTTGGGTCGGCGAAGTATAGGGATGAATTGCGATCTATGACCGTTCAAGCTATAAATAACATCGATCAATTCAACTATTAAATTGATGGAACTGCGCCAACTTGAATGCTTCGTGGCCGTGGCCGAAGAATTGCACTTCGGCCGCGCTGCGGCGCGCCTGTGCATGACACAGCCGCCCTTGAGCCGCCAGATCCAATTGCTGGAACAGGACGTCGGCACCGCGCTGTTCGCGCGCAGCAGCCGCCAAGTGGAGCTGACCCCCGCAGGTCGCAGCCTGCTGCGGGACGCCCGTCATCTGCTGGATCTGGCGGCGCGCGCCGCCCTGGCGGCAAGGCGCATGTCCGGCGGCGAAGCCGGCAATATCGCACTGGGCTTCACGGCGGTCGCGGCTTACCGCCTGATGCCCGCACTCATCAAGCGCACTCGCCTGTTGCTGCCCGACGTCGACATACAGCTGCGGGAAATGGTGTCGACCGACCTCAACAGCCTGCTGGTCGCCGGCGAACTCGATGTGGCGCTGACCCGCCACGTGCCGCTGCAGCCCGGCTTCGCCCATCACCTGATCGAGCGCCAACCCCTGGTGCTGGCCCTGCACCAGGATTCTCCTTTGGCCCAGCTGCAAACCGTGCCACTACGCGCGCTGCACCAGCAGCCATTCATTTTTTATGCGCCCAAGGAAGGCAAATACTTCCACGACCGCATCGTCGGCGCGCTGGAACTGGCCGGTGCGGCGCCGAGAGTGGTGCAGTATGCGGGCCAGACGCACACCTTGCTGGCGCTGGTCAGATCCGGCATAGGAGCCGGCATCGTTCCCGACTCCGCCCAAGAACTGCGCTTCGACGAAGTCGTCTTCCGCCCATTGCAGCACAAGGGCCTGCATGCCGAAATCTACCTGGCCTGGCGCGCCGCGCACGACAACCCCGCGCTCAGCGCGTTCTTGCAGCGCGTGGCAGAGGTGGATTCCAACAAGCTGCGCTTGCAGGTATCATGAAACCTGCTTCGCATCGTCTTGCGCTACCTCAACAGCCGCCATAAGAAAATGGGCAACCATGTAGGAATACGCCAAGTTGCGCTGAAGGCCAATACCTCGACGGCAACCGTGTCGCGCGCGCTGAACAACCCCAATGCGGTGCGGCCGGAAGTGCGCGCCCGCATCGACGCCGCGGTACGGGAACTCGGCTACATTCCCGATGCCGCGGCGCGCGCGCTGTCGTCGCGCCGCACCCAGACCGTGGGCGCCATACTGCCTACCGTAGACAACGCCATGTTCGCGCGCGGCATCGAGGCCCTGCAGAAATACCTTTCCTCCCAGGGCTATCTGTTCCTGCTGGCCACCAACGACTACGACCCCGAGGTCGAATTCCGCCAGGTGCAGAACCTGGTCAGCCGCGGCATCGACGGCCTGATCCTGCGCGGCGACATTCATTCCGACGAACTGCGCCAGTTGCTGCGGCACCAGCGCATGCCCGTCGTCAATGTCGGGGTCTACCATCCCGACAAGTCCTATGCCAGCGTCGGCATCGACAACGTCGCGGCCGGGCGCATGGCATGCGAGTACCTGATCGGCCTGGGGCACAAGCGCATAGGCATGATCGCGGCCCTGACCGGCCGCAACGACCGCGCCTCCGGCCGCGTGCTGGGCGTACGCCAGGCGCTGGCCGAACATGGCCTGGCCATGCGGGACGAGTGGTATGTCGAGATCCCCTATCACCTGGACGACGCGCGCCAGGGCTTGCGCAACATCATGCTGCGCGACGGGGAAAAGCCCACGGCCCTCATCTGCGGCAACGACGTCATCGCCTACGGGGCCATGCTCGAAGCCGAACGGCGCGGCTTCTCGGTGCCGCAAGACCTGTCGGTAATGGGCTTCGACGATCTGGAATGGAGCCGCCACCTGCGGCCCAGCCTGACCACCATCCACGTGCCCACCGACGACATCTGGACGCGCGCGGGGGAATACGTCGTGCACACCCTGGCCAACCAGCCGGTATCACTGCACCACGAGGTGGAAGTGTCGCTGGTCGTACGGGAATCGACGGCGGCCCCGCGCTCCGATCAAGGCGCGTAGGCGGCGCAGAAATCGCCCTCGGCCTCGATGCCCCGGGTCAGGCCGGCATAATTCGCCGACCAGGTGCCGGCATGCCCGCGCGCCAGGTCTTCCAGGCGCCGCAAGGTCTGCAGCCCGTCGCTGCGCAAGGTATCGCGGCAGGCCTGCAGGTCGGGGAATTGCTGCAGGGCATGTCCCCAGATCGCACGGCCGGCAAGAAAGCCATGGGCTCCGGCCGCGAACGCGTACTCCATGACACGCACGAACTGCTCGCCGGTGACCCCTGCCGAAAGCATGACCCAGGGCATGGACGCGGCGCGGCAGACATCCCCCATCGCATCGAACAAGGCCTGCACCCGCTGCTGCTCTGCACCGCCGTCGCGCGCCGGTAAAGTGGCGCCCGGCAAGGGGCTTTCCAGCTTGAGCATGTCCACGCCGTAGCGCGGATCGCAGAACTCGCGCACGCTGTCGATGACGAGCTCGGGCAGCTTCTGCGGCGCTTCGACATAGTCGTCCGCCGGCGCCACGCTGCCCGTCAGCGGATAGACCAGCAGTTCGAGCACATAGGGAATATCGTGCCTGCGGCATTCCTTGCCGATCTCCAGCACGTAATTGCGCTGATGCTCGAGCACCTGCGCGGCCGCATCGGGCCGGTACCAGGCCAGCACCTTCACGGCGTCAGCCCCGCAGGCCTTGATCTTCTCCACGTTCCAGTCCTTGATGGAATGGGACAGGCGCCCGCCCGGCGTATCTTGCGCGCGGTGATCTTCCAGCGTCATGACCAGGCCGGTGCGCGCCGGCAGCAAGTCGATGCCCGCCGGCAAGGCGTAGTTGGGATCGAACAGCATGGCGCTGGCCTGCGAGCCCAGCACCTCTACCAGCAGTCTCTTGGCCGCCACGATGTCCGCGTAGGCCACTTGCGCCGGCTCGATGCCGCGCCGTTTGGCGATCAGATTGATGATGGGGGGCCTTTGGTCGAGCGCGACCATGGAAAAATGCCCCTGGTCGTCGGCCAGGCGGCGCAGGCCCCGCTCTTTCCCCAGACGAAGCGTGTATGTCAATTTCTACTCCTGTTGAAATGGTGCAGGAACTCCACGGCTTCCCGCAAATCCGGACAACCCGCCCTGCCGCCGGCGTGGCGGCACTTGAGGGCCGCCACCGCCGCCGAGAAGCGCAGCGCATCTTCGGCCGCGGCGCCCGCCGCCAGTGCGAAAGCCAGCGCGCCGTGCAGCGCGTCGCCCGCCCCGGTGGTATCGACCGCAAGCACCGGGAACGCGGGCAAATGGCGGGCGCCCTGGCCCGTGTCCCACACCAGGCCGCGCGCGCCCAGCGTCACGGCGGCCAGCCCGCAGCCGCGGCTACGGGCGTATGCCAGGCGGCCGGCGTCGTCTTTGGCCGCCGCGCCCGCATAGCCCGCCAGGCCCGGCTCGGAAAACACCGCAAAATCCGTATGCGGCAGCAGCAGATCGAAGACCTCCGGGTCGGCCACGTCGCCGTCCAGGACGGTCGGCACCCCCGCACGGCGCGCGGCGACGAACAGCGCCAGGGCGCCTTCGGGCCAGCGCGGATCCGCCAGTACGGCTCCGCTGCCGGCCAGGCCGCCCAGCGGCAGCCAGCCGGCTTCGGCAGGCAGGCCCGCGCCGCGAAAATTGAAAATCATCCGCTCGCCGCGCTCGTCGACCACAATGCCCGAGACCGACGAACGCGCGCCCGGAAACAGCCGGAAGTGGTCGACATCGATACCGAAGGCACCCAGCTCGGCGCGCATGCCTTGGCCCGCCGCATCATCGCCGGCACGCCCCCAGAACTCCGCCCGGCCGCCCAGCCTGGCAACGGTCACCGCGGCGTTGGCGGCCATGCCACCCCCGCCTTCGCGATGATCCAGGGCGCGCGTCTTGCCATCGCCCGACGGCAGATCGCCCACCACCCAGGTGCAGTCGTAGGCCGACAGGCCCAGGCAGATCACGCGCGGCCGCGGCGGCCGATCCGGATCGCACCAATTCATACTCATGCCGCCCTGCCGGCCACGTCCGGACACGGCGCCCGCGGGGCCATCCCGGTCGATTCTTGCGACGCAACGCGCATGTATGCCTGCTCCATAGAGATGTGCCGTTCAGCGCAGCGCCGTGCCGTCGCTGCTGCGGAACAGATGAATTTTTTCGCCGGGCAGTTGCAGGGTCGCACTGTCGCCGGCCCTGGCCTTGAAATCGGGAGGAACCCGCGCCACATGGCGGCCGCCTTCGCAATTGAAATACAGCAAGGTGTCGGAGCCCAGCGGTTCGACCACGCTTAGCGTGATGCCGATGCCGGCACCGCCGGACGGCCCGATCTGCAAGTGTTCGGGGCGTATGCCGGCCACGGCCGTGCGTGCGCCGTCGCGCGCCAGAACCTGCAGCAGCCTGGGCGGCACGGGCAAGGCTGCGCCAGTCTTCAGGCGCAAGGTGTCGCGCTCGACCGCCACATCGAAAAAATTCATGGTGGGCGAGCCGATGAACGAGGCCACGAATTGGTTGGCCGGTTCGCGGTACACCTGATCCGGGGTGCCCACCTGCTGGATGACGCCCTTGTTCAGCACCACGATGCGATCGGCCATGGTCATGGCTTCGACCTGGTCGTGCGTGACGAAGATCATGGTGGTCTTGAGTTCCTGCGACAAAGCCTTGATCTCGGTGCGCACCTCGGTGCGCAGCTTGGCATCGAGATTGGACAAAGGCTCGTCGAACAGGAACACCTGGGGGTTGCGCACCATGGCGCGGCCCATCGCCACGCGTTGCCGCTGGCCGCCGGACAGCGCCCCGGGCTTGCGCTTCAGGTAGGGCTCGATATGCAGCAGATCCGCGGCCCGCTTGACGCGGCGGTCTATCTCGGCACGCGCAGTGCCGCGCATTTCCAGGCCGAAGGCCATATTGTCGTAGACGCTCATGTGCGGATACAAGGCGTAGTCCTGGAACACCATCGCGATGTCGCGCTTGGCCGGCGGCACATCGTTGACACACTCTTCGCCGATATACAGCTCGCCGCCATCGATCGGCTCCAGCCCCGCCACGATGCGCAGCAGCGTGGACTTGCCGCAGCCCGAGGGCCCGACAAAAACCATGAACTCCTGGTCGCGGATCTCCAGGTCGAGGCTGGGTATGACCACGGTATCGCCATACCGCTTGACCAGCTGCTTCATATGTATCGCGGCCATAGGCGCCCCTTACGCGAATGCGAGCAATGGTTTGATCAGCTCGCCGGCGGCAAAGCGGCCATACATTTCCGGCAGCCGGTCGATGCCGAATGTGGTGTCCACCAGCCTGCGGTACTTGGCCTCGTCGCCGCGCAGCAGCTCGATATTGGCGGCCAGATCGCCCTTGGGGAAATAAAAGGTGCGCACCATGTAGAAGTCCTTGCGTCGGATGGCCTTGTTCTCTTGCAAGGGCCAGGGGTTGTCGTTTTCTCCGACCAGCATCACGGCGCCGTTGGGCAGGACGATTTCGATCGCGCGCGTGCGCGCCGCGTGGGCGCCGCTGCACTCGACGATCAGCTTGAAGCGCTTGTCCATGTCTTGCGGCGGATGAGGCCGCGCACCGAAGGATTCGGCCACCGCCAGGCGCTCGGCCTTGGGGTCGGAAATATAAATGTCGCGGTATCCGAGGTTCTGCAGGGCGATGACGGCCCCCAGGCCCACCGGCCCGGCCCCCGTCACCAGCACCGGCCCGGAACTTTCGGGCGGCACCAGCGGCCGGATGAAGCGCACGGCGTGCGCCGACGTGCCTATGGTGTCCAGCAGCAGCGGCGCCAGGTCGTCGTCGATATCGTCGGGCACCGGCAGCAGGCACTGCTCGGGCACGGTCAGGTACTCGGCGTAGCCGCCGGGCCGGTTCCAGCCGACCAGCACCGATTCGTTCAGGCACATCTGCGTATTGCCGGCCCGGCACATCTCGCAGTGGCCGCAATGCACGGGGATGTACACCAGGCAGCGCCGCCCATCCAGCGCATGCCCGGGCGCCTCGACGACACCGAAGATTTCATGGCCTGGCGTGTACTGCGCGCCCTTGATCCAGAGCTTCGTGTCCGAACCGCACAAGGCGGTGCGCTTGACCTTGAGCAGCAGCTCGCCGGCCGCGGCCGTCGGCTTGGCGACGTCCTCGATGGAGATTTCTTTGTTTCCGTGGAATTTGGCAGCATGCATATCGAACCTTTATCCCTCTATCCTTTGACGGCGCCCAGCGCCAGCCCCGACACCAGCCGGCGCTGTACGCAGAAGGCCAGCACCAGCGGCGGCAGCGCGATCAATGTCGCGGCGGCCATCAGCGCGCCCCAATCGGTGGCGCCTTCACCGATGAAATTGAACGAAGCCGCGATCAAGGTCTTCGTATCGCTGTTGGAAAGAATCAGCGCGAACAGAAAGTAGTTCCACGAAAACACGAAGGCCAGGATGGCGGCCACGGTCAGCCCGGGCATCACGAAAGGCAGCGCAATGCGCCGTAGAATGACCCAGGCATTGCAGCCGTCGACCTGCGCGCTTTCCAGGACGCTGCGCGGGATGCCGTCGAAGTACGGCAGCAGCACCCACATCACGATAGGCATGGTAATGACCGCGTGCGTCAGGATCAGCGCCCAATAAGAGCCGATCAGGCCCAGTGCGCGGAACATGGCATACCAGGGCAGCAGAAACAGCGTGCCGGGCGCCATGCGCGCCAGCAGCGTCAGCGTGGCCGGCCAGCTGACTCGCGTCCAAGACACGGCGAATGCGGCGGGCACCCCCAGCGCAATACCGATCAGCGTCGATCCGCAAGTGGTGACGAGGCTGTTCCAGGCGTACAGGCCGAAGGGCGTGGTCTCGAACAGCCGTACATAGTTTTCCAGCGTCGGCGAGAACACCAGCGTGGGCGGGTAGGCGGTCACGTCCGCCGAAGGCTTGAACGAAGACAGCACCATCCACGCCACGGGCAGCAAGATGACACATGCCACGGCCAGCAGCTGCAGAACCGTCAGATAGCGCAAGACCCGTGAATTCATCGTCGCCTCTTACAATGCGGCATGCTTGCGCAGGCGCGTCAATACCAGCACCGCACCGAACACGATCGCCGACAAGGTGATCATCAGCGCGCTCGCGTAGCCCATGTCGAAGAACTCGAACCCCTTGCGAAACCCGTAGATGTTCAAGGTGTTGGAGGCATTCCCGGGGCCGCCGTGCGTGGTGATGTAGATAATGTCGAAAAAGCGCAATAAGTCCACGCTGCGCAGTATCGTCGCGGTGACCAGCGTGGGCATCAGCAGCGGCAGCGTGATGCGGCGAAACGTCTGCCAGCGCGAGGCTCCGTCCAGCTGCGCCGCCTCGTAGACGCTGGGCGGCAGCGATTGCAGTCCGCCCAGCACGATCAGCGCAACAAAGGGCGTCCACTGCCACGAGTCGATCATGGCCACCGTGGGGATGACCCACTGCGGCGAAGCCAGCCAGCTCGACGGCGGCAGGCCGAACTCGCCGAGTATCCAGTTGGCCGCCCCGATGGATGGATCCAGGATCACCAGCCACATCATGCCCACCACCACGGGCGGCAGCACGAACGGGGAAATCAGCAGCGTGCGCAGGCTGCCCCAGATGTGCTTGGCGCTGTGCAGCAGCACGGCAATGTATGTGCCCAGCAGCAGCTGCAGGATCAAAGACAGCAGATACAGCTCGATGGTGACTTCCAGCCCGTTCCAGAATTCCGGGTCTTGCACCATTGCCACGTAATTGCTGCCGCCGTTGAAGGTGGCCGGCATGCCGACGCTGAAGTGCTCGAAACTGAGCCAGATCGCATACATGAACGGAAATGCGATCATCAGCACGGTGAAGGCCGTGGCGGGCAGGGACATGGCCAACAACTGCCGCCGCGTGCCTATCGACTGGCTCATTCCTGCCTCTCTTTGCCCATGCGCGCCGCAGCGCGCCGGCCATCGCCTTGCTGGAACGAATATCGCATAATCCCCTCAGCCCGCCAGGAAGCCGCCGTCGACCGTGGTCACCGAGCCGGTCATATAGTCTGCCGCGGGCGAGCACAAGTACACCACGCTGCCCGCGATATCGTCCGGCTGCGCCCAGCGCCCTTGCGGAATGCGCGCCGCGATGCGCTGGTAGTGGGCCGCGTCTTTGCGCCCCTGGGCATTGATCGAAGTTTCTACGTAGCCGGGGGCCACGGCGTTCACGCGTATGCCCGCATCGGCCCATGCCAGGGCCAGCGATTTCGTCAGCATCACCACCCCGCCCTTGCTGGCGCAATAGGCCGGTATGGTAGGCAGCGCCGCAAAGGCGTTCATGGATGCGATGTTGACGATGCTGCCCGGCCGCTGGCCCGCGGCCCTTTCCAGCAAGGGCCGGCACGCGCTGCACATGCGGAACGTGCCGGTAAGATTGACGTCCAGCACGCGCTGGAAGGTCGCAAGCTGGAACTCGTCGAAGCGCGCCAGAATCCCGGCGCAATTGACCAGGGCGTCCAGGCGATCGACCTCTTTCATGAACTGGGCAATCTGCCCGTCGTCGGTGACATCCAGGGCTGCCAGCGTCAGGCCCTGGCCTGGCTGCAACATGCTGTTGGCCAGGGCAGCGTCGTTCACGCCCGTGGCGACGACTTCGCATCCCGCCTGCAGGAAAGCCCGGGAAATCGCCGCTCCGATGTCTCCGGCGCCGCCGACGACTAATACCCGATACCCAGGCTGGAACGCGAACAGAGACATGTCGGACTCAGGTCAACATATAAAAAGGGAAAAACCATCTTGCTCGGCCGCCATGTAAAGCGCGGCTTGCGCCCTACATGGCATTGCGGACATGGCCGGGCCGGCTTCGGCAAGCATGTGGGCCGCGCGTCAGTTTCCGGCGATCAGCTTGTCGAGCTTGGCGTCGGCGTCGCTGCACGCCTGCTGCACCGTCTTCTGGCCCAGGATCATGGCGGTGACGGCCTGGCCTATGTATTCACGCGACTCGGCATTGGCAACAATGGGATAACCGATCTTCGATTCACCCAGCTTGCCGACCTGGTTGACCGCGTCGATCCATTCCTTGCGCACCGGCTGCGCGTCGACCCACTTGCGGAACCCCGGGCTGTCGGCGACCGACGCGCGCGGCGACACGATGCCGTCCACGGCGAGTTCGGCCTGCGTCTTGGGGCTGGTGGCCCATTGAATGAAATACCAGGCCGCCTCTTTCTTCTTGCTATGGGACGAAATGGCAGCCGTCCATCCCAATACCGTCGGATGCAGGCCTCCGGGCCCGGGCGGCAACAGGGTAATGGCCGTATCCTTCAAGCGCGCGCCGCCCGCCATCATGTTGCGCAGCTCGTTGGATGATTCGAAGGCCATGGCCGCGCGGCCGTCCTTGTACAGCGAAGAAATCTGATAGAAGCTGTAGTTCACGACGCCCGGAGGGCCATAGTCCTTCAACAGGCTCGAATACAGGCTCAGCGCGGCTTTGCCGGGGGCCGAGCACAGCTGCGACTTGCCGTCCTTCATGTATTCGCCGCCCTCATTGTGCAGGAACACGCTGAAAGTAAAGGGCAAGGCCGGCTTCAGGCCGCGCGAAACGAACGGCGTCATGCCGGGCTCGCAGGTCTTGAGCTGCTTCGCCACGCCGGGAAGCTGGTCGAGCGACTTCGGCACCGCCACCTTGCACTTGGCAAAAACGTCTTTGCGGTAATACAGCACCGGGCCCTCGATATTCAAGGGGATGCCGTTGAGCTTGCCGTCTACGGTGGCATCTTTCACCAGCCCGGGGCTGAGGCCCGCAAAATCGTAGCCGGGCGCCGCATCATTCTTCACATAAGACGACATGTCCGCATACCAGCCCGCCTTGGCGAACTGCAAGCCCTCGCGCGAAGGCAGGGACATGAACACATCGATTTCGTCACTGCCCGCATTCATCACCGTCATCAAGCGCTGGCGCATCTGCTGCTCTTGGTAGGTATCGACCTTGAGCTTCATGCCGGTGAGCTGCTCGAACTCGTGCCGATGCTTCATCAGCGTATTGGCAATGGGGTTGTTGTTGGCGAGTATCGACAGTGTCGTACCCTGGAACTTTTTCCAGTTGAAGGCCTGCGCATCGGCGGCCTGAACCGTCATGCAGCCGGCTGCCACGAAACCCGCGGCAACACCTAGAACTGCTCTTTTTACACCGGTTTTCATATTGTCTCCTGGTAGAAGCAACTAGCCTGGTTTTATTATTCTTGTAACCGTTTGCACATGATTCTATGGCTGTAGTTTTTGAGTGTCAATGTTTTTTTCGTTATGAACAAAGAGTGGGATCTGGATATTCCAGCCCCAGGTGGTAAACAGATATATATGTATTAGACAGTTTCATGAAACCCGTTACAAAACAAATCAAGGCGGTGGACGGGCGATTCAACTCGAGGAGGATTGCAGCGAAAGTTCGAAATACCGGCACGCCCGGCGCACGCCGGCGGCATACGCACCAAGCAGCGAGACACTGGTCACGGCCTACTAAAACCCCGGCGCTCCAAGCCTATGCGCGCCGGCGCCGGCGTCACGGCTCGCGCTGCTCGCGGAATTCCGGCAGCCAGTGCAGCAGCCGCTGCTCGAACCAGGTCACGCAATACACCAGCCCTACGCCGACGATGGACAGCAGTGTGATCGCCGCGAACATGTCGGTGGCATTGAGCGTGGCCAGCGCCGTGATCATCAGGTAGCCCATGCCAGTGGTAGAGCCGACGAATTCCGCCAGCACCACGCCGATCAGCGCGAAGCTGATGGCATTGGGCAGCGAGGCGAAAGTCCACACCGCCGCCGAAGGTATGCGCACACGCCACAGGATCTGGCGCGGCGACCCGCCCAGCGTGCGGCAAAAATCCAGCAGCTCGGGCTCGACGCTGCGCCCGCCCTTGTAGGTATTGAAGAACACCAGGAAGAACACCACGAACCACGAGGTCGCCACCTTCGAGGCGATGCCCAGGCCGAAGAACATGGTGATCAGCGGCACGAAGGCGATGCGCGGCATGGAATTGAAGGCCACGATGAAAGGGTTGAAGACATCGGCCAGGGTGCGATTGCGGCTCAGCGCCATGCCCACCACGAAGCCGCTACCCACGCCCACGATCAGGCCCAGGAAGGTCGCCTGCAAGGTCTGCCACAAATGCGGCCAGACCGAATGCGGGCCGGGCAGCATCCACTGCCAGAGCCGCACCGCGATCAGGGACGGGCGGCTGATGAAGAACGGGTCGAAAATCGTGTTGTGCACGAACCAGGGTATGCGGGTCAACAGCTCCCACGAACCGATGATCACGGCCAGGATGACGACTTGCCAGGCAGTGATGCGCACGCGGCGCGTCCTGGCGGCACGCCGGCTGCGCGCCAGGTATTCGGCATGGCTCGGGAACGAATCGCTTTGCCGCACGGCGTCCGCGTCGCGGGCAGAGGCCTGATCGGAAGAAGATGGCAGCGTCATGGCGGTTAGGGCCTGTTCACACTAAAAGAGGAGCCGCACTAATGGACAAGTGGGCGCCAGGCTAGGCAGTGGCGCGGAACTGCTGCCCCAGCACGCCCCATATGCTTTGGAAATGATTCAGGAACTGGGCGCTTTCCCGCACGCTGAAGACATCTCTTGGATATTCAATATCGATATGCTCATCCAGCAGCACACCGCTAGGGGGCGACGACAAGACCACGACCCGGCTCGACAGGGTGATGGCCTCGTCCAGATCGTGCGTGACCAGCACCACGGTCTGCCCCAGCTTGCGCCAGATGTCCATCAGTTCCCGGTGCAAGTGCGTCTTGGTGTGCGTATCCAGCGCCCCGAAAGGCTCGTCCAGCAACAAGATGCGCGGCTCCACGGCCAGGCTCATCAAAAGCGCCACGCGCCGCCGCATGCCGCCCGAAAGCTGGTGCGGGTAGGCGTTGGCGAATTCGCTCAGGTGGCCCAGCTCCAGCAGCGCAGCCACCCGGCTCTGGATCTGCTGCGGCGACATGGAATGGAAGCGCAGGCCCAGCGCCACGTTCTTCTGCACCGTATACCAGGGCAGCAGCGTATCTTTCTGGAATATATAGCCCAGCGACGGATGCAGCCTGCCTTCCACGGGCTGGCCGTCGATGACGATGCTGCCCGAGCTGGGCATGAGAAAGCCCGCCATCATATGCAGCAAGGTGCTCTTGCCGCAGCCCGACGGGCCGACGATGGACACGAACTCGCCGCTGTCGATCTGCAGCGACACATCGCCTATGGCATGGGTGCTGGCCTTGTCGGTCTGGTATGTCTTGCTGACATGCCGCAGCTCGATCACGACGCCATACCCCGCGCCTTGCGCACGAAACTCATGTCGACGCACTGGGAATACGGCACGGTCTTGATCTGCTCGTTGCTGAACTGCCGCCCGTCGCCCATGATGCGCGTCATGCGGTCGTAGGCCTCCTGCGTAATGATGTTGTCCTTGAGCCAGACCTTGTTCTTGTACAAGTCTATCGCCTTGAGCACGCTGGACTTGGACAGCGAGCTCAGGTAGTCGTCGTAGATCAGGTCGGTGATGGCCTGCGCCGAGCTGGCATTGATCAGGTCTTGCGCCTTGACCATGGCGGTCACGAAGGCCTGCACCTGATCGGGGTGGCTTTGTATGGTGTCGCGCAGCGTATACGCGGCAATGCCCGGCACGTCGCCGCCCACATACTGGTTCCAGGCCGTATCGTTGGTGCCGTCGAAGATCGACACGCCCCAGCCTTCCTGCTCGGCCTGCTCCATCATCGAGGCCGTGGCCATGGTGGCCGCCACGGCGCCCGTCTTCAGGGCGCCCAGCATGGTGGCCAGATCGCCCAGCGGGCGGATGTCCACGGTCTTGGAAATACCCGCGCGCTGCATCAGATAGATCGCCATCAGCGCGGTCACCGAGCCCGGCTGGGTCGCGCCGATACGCTGGCCGGCCAGGTCTTTCAGGGTCTTGAACTTGCCGCTTTCGTAGTCCGTCTTGCGCACCAACACATTGGCGTAGGTCATGCGGCGGTCGAAGCCGAACACCAGGGCCGCAGGCTTGCCCGCCAGCGCCAGCGCCGGCGCGGCCGTGGCCGCCGTGGCGCCGAACAGAATCTGCCGCGCCGCCAGCATCTGGTTGGTGCGCGGGCCGCTCTGGGAATTGATGTACTTGACTTCGAGCCCTTCCTGGCCGAAGTAGCCCTTTTTCAGCGCGACGTAGCCGGCGGTGAAGATCGGGTCGATACTGCCTTGGCCATACAGCACATTGCCCAGCTTGGCCGCAGCCCGGGCGGCACCTGCCCCCAGAAGGCCGGCGCCAGCCAGCCCCCCGGCGGCGATCAGGATGCTGCGGCGGCGCGGGGAAGGAATCGGTTGCGTCATGTCTGTTTGTCTCCGGTGTGAATCGCCGATGGCCGGCCAAGGCGCCGGCGGAACCTTGGGCATCCGCGACAGCAACAGCATACGTTCCCTGCGCAGTGCCTACTGCGCCATTCTATTTCCAAACTGCGGCGTGCACTACCTATGAGCGGGATCCGGCTTCCAGCATTTTCGTGATCTCGCTCAAGTTCGCGCATTGGTCTATGCGCTGCAATGCCTCGAAGCCATCGGCCACCTGCGCCGCGGGCAACAGCCGCGTGGCGCAGTCGCTGAATTTTTCCCACATTTCATGATCGGACATCGGGTTCGCACCGCCACGCCCCAAGGCATGCGGCACACTACCGACCATCGTTCTCCCGTCCTTGGTCACTACCGTGACGTCAGCCGCGAATTCATTTTCTTCCTCATGGGTGCCTGCGTTCGCGGTCTTCGGGAATGCAGCCAAAGACGTTCTTGCGATCAATTCCCGCACCTTGGGCTCCACGTAGGCGTCATTCTCGAAATGGTGCAATCGCACCGCGCCATCGACCAAGGACCTGGCAGTAACATATTGAATACTGAACTTCGCCGCCAGCGGCGATTGCGGATCGGGATTGTTGGTGTGAGGCAAGCGCCGCCGATTGGCCTTGATTTCGATGGATGCAACATTTTCTGGCTTCAGACCGCGGCCAACCAGTTCCAGCATCGCCCGGATGGCAGCGTGCGTGCTGCCACAGCACGGGTACTGTTTCAAGCCGACAGACTCTTGCTCGGCCTCCAGCAGCACACCCCAATCGTCGAGCATGCGCCCCCGATCCACATTTTCAAGGCCATCAAAAGCTGCAAAAAAACCCTGCTTGCTTTCCAAGGCATCGAGATTTGCCGTGAATCCGCTATTGGCCAGCTGGGCGGCGAATAGCCCGTTCCTGGCACAATGCCCCACATGCAAGGGCTTGGTCATCGTTCCAAAATTCGCCTTTACGCCATTGGCCAAGGACGCGGCAATTGCGAGAGCGGTCGCGGTATGCTGGACATCCAGCTGCAACATGCGTGCCGCGGCCATGGCGGCACCGAACACCCCGATAGTAGAGGTAGGGTGCCAGCCCTTTTCATAATGATGGGGATTCACCACGCGCCCCACCCTGCACTCCGCCTCGAACCCGACCACATAGGCTTCAAGCGCCTGGCGGCCCGATGAACCCAGCGTTTCTCCCAATGCCATAATTACTGGAACCAGGGTGACAGAAGGATGGCCGCCCATGGCGTGCGCCATATCGTCATAATCGGCCGCATGCGATGCGGTTCCGTTGACCAAGGCTGCATCCAGCATTCCAACTCGGCGATCCGTGCCGAACATCAGCGCTTCACCGGGCGAAATGCCGCCGGCCAGCGCTTTTTTCAGAACGACCGTCGGCGGCTCCAAAGAGCCGAGCAGCGTCACGCCTATCGTGTCGATGATGCCGGCTCGCGCCACTTTTAATGCTCGAGGCGATATATTGTCGATTCTGATTTCGGCCAGCTTTTCCGCCAGCGTCAGTGCATCCGACCGTTGTGTGCTCATGATCAATCCTGGGCGGCCACGGTTTCGAAACTATGAGTGCCTGTGCGTGACGGGAAGCCGCCACGTACAGCTCCGACACTTCGATCACGATACAAGGCGCCCATCTGCGGGCTCAATTCCCTGCTGTTTGGCACCGACAGCCACATGCGCAGTAAATGGCGCTTACGATCCGGTTCGTCAAAATCCACGAATCCCGTCCGAGCGTGATAAGTTACGTGATTGTTCAGCAACTGGATATCACCAGGCTCGAACAACATGCCGAAGTGGAACCGTGGATCGTTGGCATGGGCCTGTACCACCGATATGGCTTCGCGCTGTGCCTCCGAAAGTGGCGGCAATTCCTTGAAATTCTCATGCGCAGCCAGAATATGCGGCCGAATGTAGCGCGAGCTGAATTTTCCCGCATATTCGGAATATATCGGCTGCTGGTAGTAAGGCAGCTCTCCCGACGCCTCCTGCCCCTTCCAGCTCCAATAAAAAGGCTGATACAACACATCGAGCAGATCCGAGCGCGTCCGGGCTATCTCGTTGCGTATGGCCACCGAGCTGCAAATCATGCTGACCCCGCCGCTTTTAGCCGTGCGCAGCACCATGAGCGTCACCACATCCGCGCTGTCGGTATGAAAGCCAAGGCCCTGCCTGGACATATAGCCGCGGCCCGTGGCGCTATTGACATCACTGCCAAAATTCATCACATCGCCCAACAGATCGCCTTTGCTGCTTTGGGACACGGCGGTGCCGAGATGCAGCCCCAAGCCCCAATACATCAGCCGTAATTCGTCTTTGTTGTATTTCAACGCAGGCAAACCTCTTAGCACCACCACGCCGCGCCCATTTTCCAGCCGATCATGCACCTCTGGAACCAGTGCGTCGAACCCCTGCAACGGAAAACTCTCTTTCGTAATGTCCTGAATTTCCACGCCGGCTTTTTGAGCAGAGCGCAGCGCATGGTCAACTGCCGCAATCTGATGGCCGGAAAGCCGGATTACCCACTCCAGGGGATCCGCCATTGTGTCGGAAGTCCAGTTCGAATTGCCATGGTAGGCATCTTTCATGCTCGTCTCCAATGAACGCATGGTGTGATGAATCGATAGAATCGGGGCGCACGAACCCCTTGCACGCCAGGCAGAACCTGCGCGCCGTGTCGCGTTACCTACGCCGTGTTGACTTGATCTACTTTTCGCCCAGACGGGCAAGTATGGTTACCCTGACCTGATCGATATGATGCTGCATGGCTTGCCGGGCACGCTCCGCGTCGCCTTGCATAATGGCTTCGATGATAGCCAGGTGTTCCGCGCAAACCGCGTGGCGGCGCATCGGCAGGCGGCCCAGCCTGAACATGGCAGTGCGAGTTCGAAGATCGGCAATCATTTGCTGCAGAACCGGGTTGCCGCAGGCGTTCACAATCAGCATATGAAGATCGACGCCATCTGTAGGATCGGGAGTGATGACGTCTTCTGGCAAAGCCAGAATGCCCTCGATCCGCGTCATGAGAACTTCGAGCTTGGCCGCGGGGATCTTGCCCGCTGCCCGGCTGGCGGCCTCACCCTCGAGCAAACGCCTGACAGCCAGAATGTGCATGAATTCTTCCACCGGCAGGGCGCGCACGACTAATGCGCCGCTGCGCTGGCGTTCTAGCAGGCGCTCGCCTTCCAGCCGGCGCACCGCCTCTCGAACCGGCGTGCGCGACATACCCAGGCGCAGCGCAATTTGCCTTTCGGTCAGGACTTCATTCGGCTCGAGCTCCCCCGCCAGCAACATCTTCATGAGAGTTCGATGCGCCATGTCGGAACGTGAAATATCCGATGCCTCTTCCAACGTAATTTCTTCGACTGTTTCCATTGACATACTCGGAGCGTTCTAGCTATCGAGACTAAAGTATACGCTGGATTTCTTTTTTGTGCACCATTGGTATACCACTTGCATTCAACGTGAATTCCAACCATAATCCGGGGCATTGAAATTCAAAGCGGCATTTCAGGGAGAAAAAAATTGGAGAGCGAATTACGCATCCTCACACCCACCGGCATGCTCGGATACGGCTTGGTCATCGACGGGTTCGAACGCGGGTTGGCGCTCAAGCCGCATGCCATCACCATCGACGCCGGCTCGACGGACAGCGGCCCGCAAAAACTGGGCTTGGGCAGCACGACGTGCAGCCGACAGGCTTATGTGCGCGACTTGACCGTAGTGCTCGAAGCAGGCCATAAACACGGAATTCCCATTTACATCAGCTCGGCCGGCGGAGACGGCACCAACGCACATGTCGACTATTTCCTGGACATTGCGCGTGAAATAGCCACGGCTCACAAGCTGACATTTAATGCCGCGGCCATCTATAGCGACATCCCGAAAGATCTGGTAGCCGGTCGCCTGCAATCGGGAAGAGTCCGGCCATTGGGCCCCGTACCAGAACTGACCGCCAGTGAAATCTCCGCGGCTACGAATGTAGTCGCTCAAATGGGCGCCGAGCCCTTTCTGGGCGCCATGCGGTCAAACTCGGCGCCGAGCCTCGTCATTGCCGGCCGCGCCTACGATCCAGCCCCATTGGCCGCCGTATGCATGCATCATGGTTTCGACCCCGCGCTGTCATGGCACATGGGAAAAATCATGGAATGCGGAGCCATGTGCGCAGAACCAAACGGGCGCAACATCATGGGCTACATGCACCGCGACTATTTCGAACTGGAGCCCCTGAACCCTTCCGAGCGCTGTACTACCGCTTCAGTCTCCGCCCATACCCTATACGAAAAGTCACATCCTTATTTTCTGTATGGCCCGGGCGGCATGCTCGATGTGTCGGAATGCACCTTCGAACAGATTACAGATCGCCGCGTTCGCGTCAGCGGCAGCCGCTTTGTTCCCTCGCAGGCCTACACCGTAAAACTGGAAGGCGCCAAACGATTGGGATATCGCAGCATTTTCATAGGCGGTGCCCGAGACCCGAAATTCATCGCCCAAATCGACCCGGTCATCGAACGCATCCAACAGGATGTACGCAAGTACTTCAACGATATCAGCCCCGACGACTATCGCATCGAATTTCATATATATGGAAAAAACGGCGTCATGGGCCATCTGGAACCCAGACCCGACCTGGTAGGTAAAGAACTGTGCATCATCGGCGAAGTGGCCGCGACCACACAAGAAATGGCCAACGCCATCTGCGGACGATTGCGCACCTCCATCCTGCATGCGCCCTATGAGGGTAAACAGGCGACGGCAGGAAATCTCGCCATGCCCTTCACTCCCCTCGAGATCCCCCTGGGTGAAGTGTGCGCTTTCAATATCTATCACCTGATGGAGCTGGAGTCTCCTACCGAATGCTTTCCAATTAAATTTTTGGAGATCAAACCATGACTGGCTCGAAGCCGCTCAGCAGCCTGGCCAAAGTAGTTCGAAGCAAAAACGCCGGGCCCTTCGAAGTAACTTTCGACGTCATCTTCGCACAGAGAGAAACCTACGAGCACGTACGGGACAGCGGTGTCATCAACGAAACGCTGATTTGCCGTTTGTACAAAGTGACGCCCGAAAAGATCATTACCTTGGGATTCTTTGATCGGATCCAATCAATCAAAATCACCCTGCCGCGCCCGCGCCCCCAAGGCAGCATCGGCGAAACCGACATGCACTGCTGCCAGCAGCATATCCCGTTGGCGGAAGTCCAGATCCCCGGCACGCCGCAAAACCAATTCGACACCCAATCACCCAACGAATGACACCGCGGTGTGCCCAAACCCCGTGGCATCACCTATTTCAACAGGAGACAATATGAACTGGAAACCACGCATCACATCTCTGATCGCAAGCGCCCTGGCCATCGGCACCACTCTGGCATTCACAGCCGCCCCCGCTTCGGCTGCCTATCCCGACAAGCCCATCCGCTTCATAGTACCGTTTACCCCAGCGGGCGCAACAGATGTGGTCGCACGCATAGTAGCTGAAAACATCGCACAGAAAACGAAAGCCACCTTTGTCATAGAAAACCGCCCCGGAGCGGGCGGCAACATAGGCATGAGCACGATGGTTCACTCTCCGGCCGATGGCTACACGATAGGAATGATCGTCACATCCCATGCCATCAACATGAGCATGCCCGAAAAGCCCAACTATGACGTGACCAAAGATTTGACCGCAGTGAGCATGCTGTGCAAAGCCAGCAATGTACTGCTGGTGAACCCCAAGCTGCCGGTGCATTCCGTAGCGGAGCTAATCAAACTTGGCCAATCGGGAAAGACGGCGCTTAATTTCGGATCGGCCGGAAATGGAACCTCACCCCACGTCGCGGGCGAGCTGTTCAAGCAAATGACCCACGTGAAAATGACGCACGTTCCATACCGCGGCGCCGGCCCCGCGATGATAGACCTGATCAGCGGCAACATACAGCTGATGTTCTCGTCGATTGCGAATTCCGTGCCACATATCAAGCACGGCGATGTCCGCGCACTGGCAGTCACCAGCACCGAACGCTCGCCGCTTCTGCCCGACGTGCCCACATTCGCCGAGGCCGGCCTGCCGGGCTACGTCGTCGAAGGCTGGCTGGGCATAGTCGCCCCGGCCGGCATCCCGGCGGACGCCTTGTCGTGGCTCAGGCAACACATCAGCGTAGCCTTGAAAGATCCCGGCGTCATCAAGGCGATCGACGCACAAGGGCTGCAGGCAAGCAGCCTCCCTCCGGAAAAATTCCAGGCATATATTGATTCCGAAGTAGAAAAGTGGCGCAGGGTACCTAAAACAGACAACTGAAATCCATGCCGCGAGACGATGCGCGGCGTTCATGGGCGTTCATGAACGCCGCGCGCCGGCCCGCAGCTATTGCGCCTGGTAGCCCACTATTTCAACCAGTCCGCGCAAGTCCTGGATTTCCTTTTTCCAGTATGCCCGGCTCGCATCGGCGCTCATGGGATCGAAGACAGAGCGCCCTTCTTCTTCCATACTCTGGCGCACGGCCGGCTGCTGCAACGCATAATCGATGGCCTGGTGCAGCGCGTCCATAGTCTTCTGCGGGGTGCCCTTCTTCACGAAGTAAGCCCCCGTGATTCCATAGTCGAAATTCTTCAGCAGCTTGCTGTCGGTGACCTTGGGAATCTCGTTCAGCGCCGGCGGCGCCTTGCTGCCGAGCGTGGAAATGATTTTCAGCCGGCCCTCATGCTGCAGGCTGAGCATGGAAGTCTGGAACGGCAGCACGGCAAAATCGATGCGCCCGCCAGCCAGGTCGATCAGGGCCGGAGAAGAACCCCGATAGGGCACATGCTGCACCTTGAAGCCCATTTCCTTGGCCATGCGCTCGGTAATCAAGTGGTACATAGAGCCCATGCCCACGCTGCCGAAGCTCAGTGGCGCGTCCTTTCTCTTGCGGGCCAGGCGTATGAAATCATCCAGGCTGTCGACGCCCAGGTTCGAGCGCGCCACGAGCACGATCGTGGCCCTGGCGATCGGCTGCACCATATCGAAGTCTTCGGGCTTGAAAGTCACCGCTTTGTTGACCAGCGTGGGCAGAATCAACTCGTTCGGCGAGCCCTGGAAAAACAGGTAGCCATCAGCCTTCGCGTTCAGCACGCGGTTCGCGGCGATGGTGCCCGTTGCGCCGCCGATGTTGTCCACTATGACTTTCTGATGCAGGGTCTTGCCGATCGGGTCGGCGAATATCCGCGCCGTGGTGTCGCTCGGCCCACCCGCGGGATACGGGACGATCAGCGTCACCGGGCCGGCGCTTGGGTATGTTTCGGCCGCACTCGCCGCCGACAAGGGCGACAGCAGACAGGCGCCCGCGGCAAGCGCGAGCGCCAATGTGGCCCGCACAACGCGGGAATATCTCCTGACCATGCTCTTTTCCTTTGATAAGCAAGATGAACGGAACGCTCGAACGGCAAACGCCCGATCCGGATCATCAGCTTATTAGCCGCTCAGCCGGGGAACAATGACAGCCGCAAGCATCAATGCATGCGGTTTACGCAACAATTACGGCGCGACACTTTGCTTATTGCGCAACGCCCACGGTCTGCCCCGGCGGCGGCGTGTTTTGCGGAACATGTTTGACCAGGTATTCCAGCAGCGACTTGGCGGCCGCCGAAAGGTGCCGGCCGGCCCGGGTGACGACGGCAATACCGCACTGGTTGAAAATCGGATTGTTCATGGGCAGCGCCACGAGTTCGGGCATATTGAACCAGGTGATGAAGGCCCGCGTGCACAAGACATAGCCGAGGCCGGCGTTGGCGAACTGGAACAAGGCTCGGAAGGACGAGGTGGACAGCGTGTGCCGCAATTGCGCTTGCTCGCTGATTTCAGCCGCACGCACATACTGCCGCAGGCCGAAGCCCTCGTGCAGCGTGGCCGAATTGTAGGCGGCCAGATCCGCCAGCATCAGCGGCCGCTCGATGCGTGCCAGCGGATGAGACCGGTGCACGATGGCCTGGATGGGCAGCGCTGGCAGGCTTACGTGATGGCGCAGGCGCACGTCATGGAATTCGCCATACAGCAAGCCGATGTCCACCTTGTCTTCGACGATGTCGATGACGTGCCGATCCACGCTGGAGACGGCCAGGCTCAATGTAATGTTCTCGTGCTCGCGCATGTAGTTCGTGATCATCGGGTAAAAGAACAGATCCAGCATCCCTTCCCCCAAGGCCAGGTCGACATGGCCGCGGTCGGCATTCCTCGACTGCCTGACCTCTTCGTGGAAATCTTCCAATATGTCGAGCTGGCGCCGAGCATAGCGCGCAAGAATCTTGCCCGCCTCCGACGGAACCACCCCACGCCCCTTGCGCTCCATCAGGCACAAACCCGTCTCCTCCTCGAGCTGGGACACGGCCCGACTGATCGACGAGGGATCCACGCCCAGCGTTTCGGCGGCGCCCGCGCACCGAGCCCGACACGGTGACCTGCAGAAAATACTGCAGGCGCTGGGCATTGAACAACTTCTGCATAAATGTCCCTTACGAAGCCATGATGCCTTTGTTTCAGAATTCACAACAATATTAATTTTCAATTGTCATTGTTGCAATCCAGAACAATCGGGAAAATCCAGGGCAGGCATCCCGTCAGCCTACCGTCTATTCACTATGACACCGAGCACGCCCATGGATCCATTGCAACTGATTTCCCAGCCGCTGCGCCTACAAATGGCCGAGTGGCGCCACGACCTGCACAGCCACCCCGAAACTGCCTTCGAAGAACACCGCACCTCGGACATGGTCGCGGCGGCGCTGGGCGCCATGGGCATGGCAGTGGATCGCGGGCTGGCCGGCACCGGGGTCGTCGGCACCTTGCACAATGGCGCGGGCCCGAGCCTGGGCTTGCGGGCAGACATGGACGCTTTGAACATGCAGGAAAAAGGCGATTGTCCGCACGCTTCGGCGTATTCCGGAAAAATGCACGCCTGCGGCCACGACGGCCATACCGCCATGCTGCTGGGGGCCGCCGCTTATCTCAGCGAGCACAAGCCATTTCGCGGCACCCTGCACTTCATCTTCCAGCCGGCCGAAGAAAACGAAGGCGGTGGCCGGCGCATGGTGGAACAGGGCTTGTTCGAGCGTTTCCCCTGCGACGCCGTTTACGGGCTGCACAACTTCCCGCAATTTCCGCTGGGCACTTTCGCAATCCGCGAGGGCGCCATGTTCTCGGCGTCCGACTTCTTCGAAATAAAGATCACCGGCAAGGGTGCCCATGCGGCCGCACCACACACCGGAACCGATGCGATCGTTGCAGCCGCCTATGTGGTGGCGGCGTTGCAGAACGTGGTCAGCCGCAATGTCGACCCCTTGGAATCATTGATACTCAGCGTCACGCAGATCAAGGCTGGCGACACCTGGAACGTGCTGCCCCAAGAGGCGCTGATCCGCGGCACTTGCAGATCATTTGCCGCCCCGGTGCGCAAACTGGCGCAGGAACGCATCGGCCAGATTTGCGACGGCATCGCACTCAGCAGCGCGACTCGTATCGAACTCGATTACCGGGAAGGCTACCCCGCCGTGGTCAATCCCGCCGCGCCCACGCAGGCCGCGATACGCGCCGCGCAAGCCGTCGCCGGCAAAGCCAACGTCGATACCCACTGCCGCCCGCGCGTCGGATCCGAAGACTTCAGTTTCATGCAGCAGGCGCGCCCGGGCGCCTACATCATGCTGGGCACCGCGCGCAGCGACAACGACCCTCCGCTGCACAACCCATACTACGACTTCAATGACGACGCATTGCCATTTGGGGCCGCCTATTGGATAACACTGGCCCAGCAGCTTCTGCCCCAAAGCCAGGCCTGAAATGGTGCCAGCCGCCGAAGGCGCCACGCAAACAGCATAAACTGTCTGTTCTGCCGCCACCATGGCAAACTAGCACTCACGGAGACTCATTCATGGCCGACACCCCCGACTACATCCCTCCCAAAGTCTGGACATGGCACAAGCCCAGCGGCGGACGCTTCGCCGAGATCAACCGGCCCATCGCCGGCCCCACGCACGACCAGGAACTGCCCATCGGGCGCCATCCGCTGCAGTTGTACTCTCTGGGCACGCCCAACGGCCAGAAGGTCACGATCATGCTGGAAGAATTGCTGGCGCTGGGCCATAGCGGGGCGGAATACGACGCCTGGATGATCCGCATCCGCGACGGCGACCAGTTCGGCAGCGGTTTCGTTGCCGTGAACCCGAACTCCAAGATACCGGCGCTGATGGATCGCTCGGGCCCCGAACCCATACGCGTGTTCGAGTCCGGCTCCATTCTGCTCTACCTGGCCGAGAAGTTCGGCGCCCTGTTGCCGACCGAACAGCCGGCGCGCGCCGAATGCCTGTCCTGGCTGTTCTGGCAGATGGGCAGCGCGCCCTACCTGGGCGGGGGCTTCGGCCACTTCTATGCCTATGCGCCGGTCAAGTACGAATACGCCATCGACCGCTACGCCATGGAAGTCAAGCGCCAGCTCGACGTGCTGGATCGCCGCCTGGCCGAAAGCGAATATCTGGGCGGCGCCGACTACACGATCGCCGACATCGCGGTGTTCCCCTGGTACGGCGGCCTGGCCAAGGGCTGGCAGTATGGCGCGGCGGAATTCCTGTCGGTGCAGGACTACAAGAACGTGCAGCGCTGGGCCGACCAGATCCTGGCGCGGCCGGCGGTAGTGCGCGGCCGCAAGGTCAACCGCCTGTCCGGCGACCCTGCCGACCAGCTGCACGAACGCCACGACGCCAGCGACTTCGACACCAAGACGCAGGACAAGCTGGACGCGAAATAGACCCGAATCAGAGGCTGAAAACCGGCATATGCAGGCGCACGCCAAAACATATGCCAGACCATATGCCAAACTACGCTGAAACGCTTACTGTGCCTTGAATCTACCGGGCAGGAGCCTCTAGCATGCGTACCGTATCCATCTTCCGGAACAACAGCAATCAGGCTATCCGCATTCCTCGCGACATGGAATTCCAGGGGGTGACCGAGCTCGAAATCCTACGCAAGGGCGACGCACTGATCCTGCAGCCCGTCCGCCCCTCATGGGGTTCCCTGCACGACACGCCGGCAGCCGACGAAGACTTCCTGGCGCAACGCCAGGATGTGATAGACGACGGCCGGTTCCCAGGTGATTCCTGATGAACCGGGCCGTCTATATGCTCGATACCAACATCTGCTCTTTCATAATGCGCGAAAGGCCGCAGTCGGTATTGGTTCGCCTGGAACAGGCTGTAGGCAAACGGCAGCGGATCGTCGTGTTCGCTATTACCTATTCCGAGCTGCGCTTCGGCGCAATTAGTCCGAAAGCATCTCCGAAAGTAGCAACAATAGTAGACGCTTGTGTGTAGCGCCTGGATGCGCATCTTGCCCCGGGATGCGCATGCGGTCGATGAAACCGCTCGCTTGCGTACCCTATTGGCCGCAAAGGGCACGCCTATCAGTAATAACGATGCTGCAATTGCCGGACACGCCTTGGCCATCGGCTACGTACTGGTAACGAACAATTCACGCGAATTGGCCCAGGTACCAGGGCTGTTGCTGGAAGGCTGGGCGTAGCGGCGAACACATCCTTGTATTCTGCCGCATATCCGCAGTCCTCCAGCCATTGGCATCAAGCCGCTACTGCTTGACGATCCCGGCCCCGGCGGCAACGGTGCCCCACTTCTTTACCTCGTTGCGCACCATCGTGGTCATTTCTTCGGGGGTGCTGCCCTTGGCTTCGCCGCCCATGGCTTCGAGCCGGGTTTTCACCGCCGGCACCTTCAAGGCGTTCTGTACCGCGGTATTCAGCACTTTGACCACCGAATCCGGCGTACCCGCGGGGGCCATGAGCCCGGCCCAGGATCTGACGTCGTAGCCGGGCACGCCCTGCTCGGCGACCGTGGGCACCTTGGGCAGCGTGGGCCAGCGTTCGGGGCCGGTGGTGGCCAGGGCCTTGAGCCTGCCAGACTGTATGTAGCCGATGACCGCGGTGGGCGGCGCAATAATCATATCGACCTGATGGCCCAAGAGCGCAACGACCGACGCGGCATCGCCGCGGTACGGAACATGTACCATCTTGACCTGGGCCGACTTGTTCAGCAGCTCGCCCGCCAGGTGGTGCGTCGTCCCGACCCCCGCGGTGCCGTACGTGATGCTTTGCCCCCCGCTGCGGGCCGCCTTCAGCACCTCGGCCAGCGTCGAATACTTCGAATCGGCCGGCACCACCCAAAGGAACGGGAAGAAGGTGATCGTCGAGATCATGTGGAAGCCGTCCACCGTGTGGTAGCTGAGCTTTTTGTATAGCGCGTCGGCCACGGCGTGGCCGCCCGTGGCCAGCAGCAAGGTATAGCCGTCGGGCTTGCTGCGCGCCACATAGCCGGCAGCAATCGTTCCGCCCGCCCCAGACTGGGACTCCACGATGAAAGACTGCTTGAGCTCTTTGGACATCTCGGTGCCGACGACTCGGGCAATCGTGTCCGCATTGCCTCCGGCCGCGTAGCCCTGGATGATGCGTACCGGGCGATCAGGATAGGTTTGGGCGAAGGCCGCCGCCGAAAGCGTGCAGGCCGCGGCAAAACATGTGGTAAGGAATTTTCCGTTCATGGCTTTGTCATTTGGGCGGCATGGGCGCGGCCGCCGATTACATGCGTATTCGGCCCCAGGCCCGCGCTATGCGGCCCTTCTCCTTTAGTGAAAAATAATGAAACTGCGGTAATGCTTGCTCAGCCCGGCGGCGCCAACCTGCGCGCGAACTCCGCGCTCCATTGCGCCACGGGCTTGAAGCTCGGATCCTTCCTGCACAGGGCTTCCGTTTCGGCCCAGATCTCTTGGTCGGGCCGATCCAGATCCAGCGGGTCGCCATGCGGCTGCCCCACGTACCAGGGCGTATCCAGATACACCTCGACCGTGTTGTCTTCCGGATCCGCAAAGTAAATGGACAGGGCATTGCCGTGGTTCAGTCCGCGCATCCGCGTCGCGCCGTGGCGCAGGGCCCGGCTGCGGGCTTCGCGCAGGTGCCCGATGCTCTGCACCTTGAACGACAGCTGCATCACGGTGCTGGGCGCATCGGCCGGCCGGTTCTGGGACAGCGCCAGCTGGTGATGCTGGTCGGCCTTGCCGCTCAGGAAAGCCAGCATGTACGGGAAGGTATGCCCGCGCCCCTTGTCCGTGACCCGCAGGCCGAACACCTGCGTATAAAAATCGATCATCTTGTCCAGGTCGATGCAGCACACCCCGACGTGCGAAAGATTGGGCTCAAAACGCGGCTCCATGGCGACTCCTTCCTGCGTCGGCACGCTTAGCGCTGCCCATCATGGACGGACACCTGCTCTTTGGCGAGCCCGCCCAGGCGCGCATGCACACGCCCCCCCGTGCCCATGGCCAGGCCGAACAGAATCTCGTTCGGGCGCGGGGCGTCCTGGATGCTGATTTCTACCGTGTTGTAGTGGCTGCGCACATACGAGGCATGGATGTAGTGCAAGGGGATCATCAGGCGAAAACCCGCGACAGCCACCGCCTTGGCCGCCGGCACCATGGCCTTGGGCTCGCCCAGCACCGCCCGCATGGCCCAGCCGCCCGCCTCGTGCCAGACCGCGGCGTGTTCGAGTTCGCCGTTGACGCCGACAATGGCCGCCTTGCCGTAGACCTCGATGTTGTCGGCGCCCAGGGCGTCGACGAGGTCTTGCGCCAAGGCAGCACCCAGCGTGCGCAGCTCGGCCATGAAGGGCAAAAGATCGGGCTCGTAGCGCCCCGCATAGGGATTACGCACCACCGCTGCCGCGGTGGCCAGCTTGAGCGGGGCATCCGCTACCGGGCCCCCTTCGTGATAAATGGTCTCGATGGTAAGGCTGCGCTTGCGCACTTCGATCAGGGACATGTCGATTCCGAAAGATGGATGAATTGAATCCAGGGCGCAGGGATCAGCTCTGCGCCACGATCGGATTGCGCAGCACGCCGACGCCCTCGATTTCCACTTCACATACGTCACCCGGTTTCATGAAGCGCGGCGGCTTGCGGCTCCAGCCCACCCCGGCCGGCGTGCCGGTGGCAATGACGTCGCCCGGCACCAGCGTGAAGATGGTGGAAGCGTAGTTGATCAGCTTGGGGATGCTGAAGATCATATGGCTGGTGTCGCTGGACTGCACCGTCTCGCCGTTCAGGCGCGTTTCGATCTTCAATTTCTGGCCGGGCTGGATTTCGTCGGCCGTGACCAGCCAGGGCCCGAAGCCCCCGGTGGACTCGAAGTTCTTGCCCGAGGCGATCTGCTTGGCATGGAACTGCCATTCGCGCACGCTGCCGTCGTTGTAGCAGGAATAGCCCGCCACGTGCTCGTAGGCCTGGTCTTCCGCAATATTGCGGCCGCCCTTGCCTATGATCACGGCAAGCTCGCCTTCCCAGTCCAGCGAGTCCGAGACGTTCGGGCAGACGATGGGCGCATCATGCGCGCACTGCGAGCGCCATACGCGCAGGAAAATCGGCGGCTCTTGCGACAGCTCGCGCTGCATGCCCGCGGCCAGCACTTCTTTATGGTGATCCATGTAGTTGCGCACCGCGCACACGATCTTTTCCGGACGCGGGATCACCGGCAACAGCGTCACATCGCCAAGCGCTGCAACCGCCTTGCCGCGCTTGGCCAGGTCGTCTCTTTGCGCATAAAGATCGCTGCCGACGAAATCGGCCAGCGTCGGCAGGCCGGCGACGCCCGCCAAGTCGATTACCTTGCCGTCCACCACGGCCCCCCATGCTTCTTTACCATTGTGGACATACGAGATCAGTTTCATTTTCGTTTCCTCTATCGATTCTGGCGCGTCGCCATTTTGTGCATAAAAAGTATAATAATGCATAAATAAATAGAATATGCATAGGTGTAAACCCCAGGAGTCCAAAGCTCAGTCTGCGCTTACACTACCCGCACGAGTATCAGCGCCATGCCCAGGAAGCGCCAATTTGCAAGGTAAGGCATGGCACTGGCAGCCCATGGGCTGGCCAGCCAGGAAACCCAGCCTATGCCCGCCGTTACCCACCGATCAACAATGGACACCCTTCTTCAAGCAGACTTGCCGCTGGCCGAGCGTGCGTACCGGCATATACGCCTGGCCATACTTCGCTGCGAATTCGCGCCCGAGCAAAGGCTGCGCGTAGAAACATTAAGTAAACAATTCGAAATCAGCAGCAGCCCGGTGCGCGAGGCGCTCAGCCGCCTGTCCGAACAAGGGTTCGTGCGCTCCATCGACAACAAAGGGTTTCGCGTCGCGCCGCTGACCATCGCCGGCATCGCCGACCTGACGCGCGTACGGCTGCTGATCGAATGCGAGGCGCTACGCGACTCGATTTCCCACGGCGACGATGCCTGGGAGGCCCGCATCGTATCGGCGGCGCATTCCCTGGCGCGCATCGAACAGCGCCTGGGCGACCAGGCTGTCATCCTCGATGACGAGTGGTCGCAACGGCACCGCGACTTCCACCAGGCCACCTACGCGAACTGCGCATCTCCATTGCTGGACGCAATGGTCATGGAATTGTTCGACCGCGCCGACCGCTATCGCCGCTATTCGGCCAGGCACCGGCAGGCCCAGCGGCGCAAGCATTCCGAGCACCAGGTGCTGATGAAGTCCATACTCGAGCGCAACGTGGACAATTCAATTGCCCTGCTGCGCGAACATATCCAGGCGACCGAACGCAACGTCACGCAGGCATTGCAGAAAATGGCGGCGGGCAAGCCGGCGCACTAGGGCCATCCGGGTACACCGCCCGAGGCCCGCCGCACTGTCGGCGGAAAGCCCACGACGAGAGCGAAAGCACACGCGCTACCGGCCGCGCGCCTGCGCCCTGACGAAAGGCGGCTTGGACAGCCAGACAATCGCGATCAGGGCAAGAAAGCAGAAGCCCAGCGCATCGAATATCTGATTGAAGGAAATCTGCATGGCCTGCTGGGTAATGGCCTGGTTGATGCCGGCCGCATAGTGCTGCAGCGAGCCGCCGCTGGCGGCGATGCCGCGGCGCACTTCGGCATTCGACAAGGTAATGAACTCGGCCAGGCGTGCATGGCTTTCGGCGGCGCCGCGAGTCCACAAATAGGTCGTGATCGACACCGCGAAACTGGCGCCGACCGTACGCAGGAACGTCGCCGAACCCGACCCTTCGGCAACCTCGGGGCCGTCCAGATCCGAAAGCAGAATGGTCAAT
The DNA here is from genome assembly GCF_002209565.1 of Candidimonas nitroreducens. Taxonomy (GTDB): domain Bacteria; phylum Pseudomonadota; class Gammaproteobacteria; order Burkholderiales; family Burkholderiaceae_B; genus Candidimonas; species Candidimonas nitroreducens. The sequence continues at coordinate 702,987 of NZ_NJIH01000003.1, read as the reverse complement.
ATCGGCATGAAGAACAAGGCAATGCCCAGCCCCAACGCCAGTTCGGTCAGCGCGATATGCACGAAATCGACTTCCGTATTGAAGCTGCCGAAGCGGAAGCAGACGAAGCTCATCACGATGAAGGAAGCTGCCGTCAGCCAGCGCAGATCGAAGCGGGCGGCATACTTGCCGACCCAAAAGGTCAATAGAATTGGGATCACGCCCATGGGCGCCACGGCCAGGCCCGACCACATCGCCGTGTACCCCAGCGTATTCTGCAGCCACAGCGGCAGCATCAGCGCCACCGAAAAAAACAGCCCGAAGGCCAGCACCAGGGCCAGCGTGCCGGCCGCGAAATTGCGGTGCCGGAACAGGCGCAGATCGACGATGGGCCGCTGGTCGGTCAATTCCCAGATCACGAAGACCGTCAGCGAAACCACGGCCACGGCCGCCAGGGCGACAATGGTGCTCGACCCGAACCAGTCGAGCTCATTGCCGCGATCCAGCATGACCTGCAGCGAACCCACGCCCAATATCAGGGTGGCGGCCCCCACCCAATCGATGCGCTCGCGCCGCAATTGCTCCATACGCGCACGCATCTGAACCAGCACCAGCCCAGCCGCAAACAGCCCGATGGGCACGTTGATGAAGAAGATCCAGCGCCATGAGTACGAATCCGTGATCCAGCCGCCCGCGACCGGCCCCACGATCGGCGCCACCACCGTGATCATGCTGATGATGGCCAGCGCCATGGCCCGCTTCTCGCGCGGATAGATCGACACCATCAGGCTTTGCGTGATCGGATACATGGGCCCGCAGACCGCGCCCTGCATCGCGCGAAACGCCACCAGCATCGGCAGGCTGGTCGCCAGCCCGCAGGCCAGCGAAAACAGGGAAAACAGCAGCACCGCCCAGATGAACACCTTCACCTCGCCGAAGCGCCGCGAAAGAAAACCCGTCATGGGCAGCGTGATCGCCTGGCACACCGTGAACGAAGTAATCACCCACGTCGACTGATCCTGGCTGGCCGCCAGGTTGCCCGCAATGGTGGGCAGCGATACATTTGCAATACTGATGTCCAGAACCTGCATGAAGGTTCCGAGCGACAGGCCGAGCGTCGCCAGCACTAGACTTGAGGGCTTGAATGCGTCAGTTGCCTGGCTTGTCGTGGCAGGCGTGATTTCCATGGCTGTAGCGTACTTGCACGTGTCGATATAGTAATCCCGGCATTCAGTTTAATCAGTATCGAGTCGCAAGCAAATCTGCATGCGGCCTGCTGCCGATTAATGCACCTAACGCAATAAATATTCAGAAAGTTGCAATTCCAAAAATACCGCCGGTGCAGCATGATATTCCCTGACAAGGGCAATACTGGAAATCACCGCCGCATGCGGCTTTTCGGAACCATATCGTGCAAGCCGCGCAGGTTCCACCACCTGGTAAAACACCAAGCAAGATAGGGAGACAAAATGAAATCGATGATATTGGCCAGCCTGTTCCTGGCCTGCGTTTTCCCAGGCGTGCCGAAAGCCGCCGACAGCAGCAGTTATCCAAACCGGCCCATCCACATCGTCGTCCCCTTCGCAGCCGGAGGCGGCGGCGACTTCATCGCGCGCTCCTGGGCGGGGAAATTCTCGGAAATCATGAAGCAGCCCGTGATCGTAGACAATCGCGGAGGCGGCAACACGGTCATCGGCACCGAAGTCGTCGCCAAGGCCCCGGCCAACGGCTATACATTGTTACTTGTCAATCCCAGCTTCGCGACCAACCCCGCACTGCAGCCGCATCTGCCCTACAAGACGCCCGACGATTTCACACCGGTCGGATTGATCCTGACTTACGCAATGGGCCTGGCCGCCCGATCATCGCTGCAGGCCGACAATATCCCGCAACTGCTGGCTCTGGGCAAGAAAAGCCATCATCCATTTACCGTGGCGACATCGGGCCTGGGCTCGGCGTCCTACCTCGCTTCGGAGTTGTTCGGCAAGGCCACGGGCCTGGATCTGCTCAACGTTTCTTATCGGGGCGCCGGCCCCGCCATGCTGGATGTGGCGGGCGGAAATGTGGATCTGGCCTTCACGGGGTTCTCTCAGATAAAACCCCTGCTCGCCAGCCGGCGCGTCAAATTGCTGGGCACCTCCGGCCAGCATCGCCTCAAGTCCGCCCCCGACACGAAAACCATTGCGGAGCAAGGGGTCAAGGACTTCGCCGCATTCGTATGGTGGGGCATTCTGGCGCCGGCGGGCACTCCCGACGATATCATTCTCAAGGTGAACAAGGCCCTGCGGCAAAGCCTGTCCGACCCCAAGGTCGTGCAACGCCTGGAAGTCATCGATGGAGAAGTCCAGGTGACATCTCCGGCCGAGTTCGGCAGTTTCTTGCATGACGAAATTTCCAGATGGAGCACCTTGTCGGCGCCGAAGCCCGTCAAGGCGCCGGCATCGTGACACAACGCGCAACAGGCTGCGCCGGCTTCAGCCGGCCGTGCTTCTTCATTTGCAAGTAAGCCCACGCAACCCATAATCAAGGATCCGTTTCCGTGAAAAGCCCGCTCGAGGTACTGCGCAGCTATCGTCCCCACAATGGCACCCTGGACGATGCCTTCGCCAGCCGCTGCGCCCGCAAGGGCGATGTCAGCTTTATCATCCAGGGCAACGTGCAGCTGAGCTGGCGTGAATTCGGGGCTCGCTACAAAAAGCTGGCGAGCGCCCTCGCGGCACGGGGCGTCGGCCACGGCGATCGCGTCGCAGTCATCGGCCCGAACGACGTGGTGCACGTGCTGGCATTGTTCGCACTGGCGCAATTGGGCGCCATCATGGTGCCGGTCAACCCCGGCTTCGGAACGCGCGAACTCGATTACGTGCTGGGTCACGCGCAGGTGCAGGGGATCATTGCGCACGACAGCTTGCAGGGCCTGCTCGAACAATGCACGCCCCGTCTCACCCAAGAGCCCTGGATGCTGACGTGGGGACAGGCCGATTCCCAAGGGCCGGACTCACTGGCCGCCGCCATCGACAGCGCCCCCGATGAAACACCCGCCACCGACGCAGCGGCCGGGGATACCTGCGTCATCATTTACACCTCGGGCACTACCGGCTTCCCCAAAGGCGTGATGCACAGCCAGGAAAACCTGGTAACCGCCGGCGAGGCAAACGTGGCCCGCGTGCATCTGCAGCCCGAAGACCGGGCAATGGTCATCCTGCCGTTCTTTCACATGAACGCGCTGTTCTACTCCGTGGGCGGCACTCTGGCCGCCGGGGCAAGCCTGATCGTCGAGCCGCGCTTCTCGGCCTCCCGCTTCTGGGACACGGTTGCGGACAACGGCGCCACCGTGGTCAATATCATCGAAGCGATCGGCACCATCCTGTGTGCGCGCGACCGCAGTGAATACCGGCCGGATCATCGCCTGCGCGCGGTCTACGGCGTACGCAGAAAATCCGCCCCCGTGTTCCGCAAAGACTTCGGCGTGCCGCAGCTCTTCTCGGGCTTCGGCATGACCGAGATCCCCGGCGTAACCTGCAACCCCTATGACGGGCCCGACAAGGAAGGCAGCATGGGAACTGTCGGCAGCCATCCGGATCCGTCGAGGCCATGGGCGCAATGCCGTGTAGTGGACGACGAGGGCCGCGACGTCGCGGCCGGCGCCATCGGCGAGCTGTGGGTCAAATCACCCATCGTCATGCAAGGCTATTTCCGCGACCCCGAACAGACCCGGAAGGCATTCGACAACGGCTGGCTGAAGACCGGGGATCTGGTCAAATGCGATGCCGACGGCTTCTACTTTCATGTATCGCGCAAGAAAGACATTATCCGGCGCCGCGGGGAAAACATTGCCGCCGCCGAACTGGAAATGGTGATCGGCGAACACCCCGGCGTATTCCAGGCGGCGGCACTCGCCGTGCCCTCCGAATTGGGGGAAGACGATATATTCGTGGCGGTAGCAGCCCGTCCGCAGGCCAGCCTGACCGAATCGGACATCGTTGCGTGGTGCGCGCGCCGGCTGGCTGCGGTCAAAGTGCCCCGATACGTCGTGCTGCTGGATTCCCTGCCCTACACGGCCACGCACAAGATCGCCAAGGCCGCGCTGCGTGACGACCCCCAGATTCGCGCCAAGGCCGTTGACTTCCAACACTGATCGCCAGCAAACCCCAAGGACAACTCGTGGCTAGACGCAAGCAGCTCAGAACAGACATCGGCTGGAGCACCGAAGACAAAATCACGATCAAAGGCCTGGATCTTTGCCGGGACATCATGGGCAAGGTGTCCCTCGGGGACATGGCCTTTCTGGAATTGACCGATCGCCTGCCCAGCCCGCGCGAATCGCGCATGTTCAACGCCTTGACGGTCATTCTGGTCGAACACGGCATGACGCCCAGCGCCATCGCCACGCGCATGCTGCAAGAAGCCGTACCCGATCCCTCCGCGGCACCCGATGTCGAAGCGCTGGCGCACCGCGTGGTTGCCGAGCTCATAAAGGGCGGCCGCTCTATTCCCGGAATCGGCCACCACATCCACAAGCCCGTGGATCCGCGCGCGAAATAAAAACCATGGTGGAAGAGCAGGCAACGGCGCACCATCGTTGAAGCCGCAGTGTCGTTACTACGCCGACGGCGCACATCAGCAATTCGTTGACAGTAGTTGTCATTGCTGCTACTATATTTTGCAATTAAAGCCACGCATTCATTGCAAGCTATGGTGCAGCGATGGTAGACAAACCTTCCCTTTCTCAAAGCTCTGGCTACGTCGGCCACAACACCGCCGTCGCGTCGGCGCTCGACGCCTCGAGGCTGGATGTTATTTCGCCCTATGACGGCACCATAGTCACGTGCGTACACGAGGCAAGCGTCAAAGAAGTTCAAGAAGCCGTGGCCAGGGCCTGTGCTGCACAGCCGGCAATGGCCGAACTGCCCGGCTTCGAAAGGGCTCGGCGTCTACGCGCCGCGGCCGAAAGCCTGCGGCGCGACTCTGCAGAATTGGCCGCTCTGCTCAGCCGCGAAACCGGCAAGGCCATACGCGAAAGCCGGGTGGAGATGGCTCGCGCGGCAGACGTGATCAGCCTGAGCGCAGAAGAAGCTACGCGCATCGCCGGGCGCCAAATACCTCTGGACGCCAGCCCAGTCGGCGCAGGCAAGCTCGCAGTGTCCCAGCGTTTCCCCATAGGAACAGTGGGCATGGTCGTGCCGTTCAACGCGCCAGTCAACCTGTCTTGCCACAAATTGTCGCCCGCACTGGCCGCGGGCAATACCTGCGTTCTCAAGGCCCCTCCCGAGGCAGCGGGAACGGTCGACCGCTTGGTGGGGCACTTCCTTCAAGCAGGCTTTCCTGACGGCGCCATCAACTTGCTGCAAGGGCGGGCTCAGACAGGGCAAGCGCTTTTTGCCGACGAGCGGCTCGGCTTTCTTTCATTCACTGGCTCTCTGCGCGCCGGCAAGGCGGTCAAAGAGGCCGCCGGCATGCGCCCGTGTACGCTCGAACTCGGCGGACTCGGGCCGACAGTCGTGCACTCGGACGCTAATTTAGAGCTTGCCGCATCCGCCTGCGCCACGTCGGGCTTCCGCCTCGCGGGGCAAAGTTGCGCATCGGTACAGAATATCTTCGTGCACACTGATGTCGCCACTGCCTTCAAAAAAATGTTAGTCGCGCGAGTCGAAGCGCTCAAAGTCGGCGATCCGCTCGATCCGCAGACCGACCTTGGCCCCGTCATCAACCTGGCCGCAGCGCAGCGCATCGTAGAGCGGATCGAAGCTGCTGTTCGAGCAGGGGCGCGGTGCCTGACCGGCGGCCACAGAGACGGCACCATGGTAGAGCCTACCGTGCTGGTCAAAGCCTCTCTCGACTCCCAAGTAGTGTGCGAGGAAATCTTCGGCCCGGTCGTGATCGTGCATGAATACTGCAATATCCAGCAGACGTTCGATTGGGTGAATGCCACCGGGTACGGCATCAACTTCGGACTGTTTACCGAATCTGTTTCCATAGCGCTGCAAGCACATCGCAGCGTCATAGCGGGCGCCATCATCGTCAATGGTACGTCGACCTTTCGCCCCGACCAAATCCCCTACGGCGGAGACCGCCTGTCAGGGTATGGGCGCGAAAGCCCGGCGGACTCGGTTCGAGCCATGACCCGCGAACGACTCATCGTATTCCAATAAAGCAAGCAACAAGAGGAACAAAACTATGGCAAGCGAAGTTTCGGACGGCACGGCCGGCAATTGGTCGCAAGACGTCTATAACGCCTTAAAGAGCCAGGGTGTAACCGTGGTTGCCTTCGTGCCGGACGGCGGCATGAAGGAAATTATTGATTTGTGCCTGGCGGACAAAGACATGAAGACCATTCCGCTTACCAACGAATCCGAAGGCCCGACTCTACTCGCTGGCTGTTGGCTGGGTGGCGCCAAGGGCTGCCTGATAATGCAAAGCACTGGGGTCGGCAACATTATCAATACCGCGTCAATGTCCGAAGTCTGCCAATTCCCCTTGCTGGCTCTGGTCTCGTGGCGCTCCAGTTGGGCGGAAGGGAATCGCTGGCAGGTTCCCATGGGTCAGCGCTGCCAGGACTACTTCAAGATGGCCGGGTTTCACACCATGCGGGTGAGCGATGTGCAGGACGCTGGGCCGAGCGTCGCCGCGGCAGCCGAACAGGCCTTCAATACCCTGAACGGCGTCGGCGTTTTTTTCAGCCAACGAGTGATGGGCGTCAAACGCTTCCTTAGGTAAGAACATGAATAGCCGACATACTTCATACACCCTGGATCGACGCGAAATCGTCAAGAAGCTTCTCAAGGATCAGGACAAAATGCCGGTGATTACCGGACTGAGTAGCGCCTCCTATGACTCCGTCGCGGCACGTGGCGCCGACCACCCGCTGATATTCAATCTTCATGGCGCGCTCGGCGGCGCGACCATGGTCGGCCTAGGGCTGGCCCTGGCCCAGCCGGACAAGCGGATCATGGTGCTCATGGGCGACGGCGATGTCCTGTGCGGTCTGGGATCCTTGGCCACTTGCGCCATATCCGGCGCCAAGAATCTGTCGCTGGCCATTTTCGACAATGGCATTTATGGCGAGACAGGGGATCAACTGACCGCCACATCCCAGAGTGTCGAGCTGGGTGAAGTCGCCGCATCTTGCGGCATACCAATAGCCCGCACGGTAGACCAAGAAGGCCAGGTGGACGAGGCCATTAAAGACTTGCTGCATGGTGTCGGGCCAGTGGTAATCAATTTCAAGGTTTCACCCAAGCATCCCGGACACCTGGCAAAAACACGCGATGGTGTACTCATGAAGCTGCGCTTTCGCAATGCCCTTCTAAGCCAACACTAAAAACCCGCCACACGGATGTCGTTCGGCCCTGTACGGGGCCGGCTTGGTTCCGTGCGTGCATTGAAAGAGATGCTTTTGTGTAAGCGCATGTCTTGCAAAGCCACGCATAACCGGCTCGAAGGCATGACGCTCTGTTGAAACGGAGGATACCTATGCACTTCTTGCGACAAAACCGTAAAGCCTCTGGGCCCGCCGTGATGCTGGCGGGGCTGTTGGGCATTTTTTCTTGTTCCACACCGGCCCCGGCGCACGGCGCGAAGCAAGACATCTTTCCCTCACACCCAGTCAAGATAATTGTTCCGTACTCGCCCGGAGGCACCACCGATTCGCTGGCCCGAGTACTCGCCACTGAGCTATCGAAAAAATGGCATCAAAGCGTAGTTGTTGAAAATCGACCAGGAGCGACCGGGACGATAGGCCTGGAGACAGTCGCGACATCCCCGCCCGATGGCTACACCCTGGGGATCGCCACATTCGGCAATATGTTGGTGGCCAACGCCATACGCCCCCAACTGCGCTACAAACCATTGACCGACCTGGTTCCGGTCATCCAGCTCGCGGCTCCACCCCTATACCTGATCGCCAATGCCAAGCAGCCATACAGCGACGTCAAAGGCCTGATCGCCTATGCCAAGGCGCACCCGGACAAGCTACATTACGGATCTTCAGGAACAGGCTCATCCAACCATTTATTCGGAGAGCTGTTTGCATCGATGGCTGGCATTTCCATGATCCACGTTCCCTACAAAGGCAGTGGCCCGTCCGTGACCGATACCTTGTCCGGCATCATCGACCTCAATTTCGCCCCATTCCCTTTGATCAAGGGATATATCGGCAGCCCCCGCATCAAGGTTCTGGGCGTTACATCCGCCCACCGTTCTCCGGTGGCGCCTTCGATACCTACCATTGCCGAAGCCGGCCTGCCCGGCTATGAGGCCATTAGCTGGTTCGGCGTGGCGGCGCCAGCGGGCATCCCCAAACCTTTGCTCGAACGCTTGAACAAAGACATTAACGCCGCGCTCAAGAACGACGAAGTCAAACACATTCTCGCCAGTGAGGGAACGGTGCCCACGGGGGGCTCGCTCGCGCAGGCCAGGAAGTCGGTGGAAGAAGGCATGCGTAAGTGGGGTGGCATGGTGAAGAAATTGCACCTGATCCAATAACGAAACCAAGCCACACCGACTACTCATCCGACAAAACACAGCAGGGCCGGGAAATTAACGTCGATCCTTTGCATTGACAACGCAAATTCTTTGAAGTTTACCCGGCCAGCCTTTCGTCCCGGACGACGGCCGGCCGGCTACTTTCACTGTTTCTTCAGATGCAGCTTGTCCAGCACTTCTTCGATGGACTTGGTTTCCGAAGCAAGCATGTCCACCGTTTGTGATGCCCCCATGAAGCGGGGCGCCCACTGGTTTTGCTCCAGGAAGTCGTGCCACTCCTGAGTTTCGGTTACTTGCCTGAAGTTCGATTCCCAGAACTTCACCTGTTCGGGCGTAATGCCTTTGGGAGCCAGCACGCCCTGCGGTGACGAGGTAATCGTATCGATACCCAGTTCTTTCCAAGTCGGAACATTACTCAAGGGGCCTTTCAGGCGTTCAGGCGAACCGATGGCCAACACACGAACCTTGCCCGTTTGCAAAGCCGGAATAATGGTTGGCGTTGTCGCCCCGACGACGTCCACGTTGCCGCCGATGAGATTGGTAATGGATACGCCCGACGACTTGAACGGCACAAACGTCAGCTTTGAAATATCGACGCCGGCGAGCATCAAAGCTTTGGCCACGCCCACATGAATATCGTTGCCCAGGCTGGCGGCAATGGCAATGTTCAGGCTGTCCGGATCCTTCTTGAGCTGGTCGATCAAGTCTTTAGCCGTCTTGAAAGGGGAATCGCTGCGCACCAGCACACCAATATAGCCATCAAGCAACATAGCGATCGGCGTGTAATTCTTGTACGTGGTCTTGATCACCCCCAGATAGCTATTGTTGATGATGGCAGTGGGCAAAGTCATCAGAAAGTTGGGGTTACCCAAGTTCTGATCCAACACATTCAAAGCGAGCTGAGCCCCCGCGCCAGGTTTGTTGAGCACGACAAAACTGCTGACCAGTTTCTTCTTCAGCAACAGCTCCTGAAGCTTTCTAGCAACGATATCCAAAGAGCCCCCGGGCCCGGCAGGAACAATGAATTGCGTATCCCGTCCCGGCTGCTGTGGTTCCGCAACAGCATTTCTCAAGCACAGAACAGAAAAAAAAGCAGCCAGACTCAAAAGGATAAGCTTTCGCATCACATGTCTCCAGGATTGAAGTATGGGGCTACTTCGAATTGGCTCGCACCAGGGCCAAGGTATCCATACGCCCCCACTCTGTGAAAGCGGCTATGCCTTCGCGACAGAACCACAACATCGCAGCGCAATCACCGCCACTTTTCTTATAGTTTTTTATCGTAGTTCTTATAGCTGCTACTAGTCAATCAGAACAAACATCGATGCCATGCCCAAAGAGTTTCGTGCACAATTTTGGCTTGCCGTCGCAGGCGCGGCTCGATCGCGGCGCCCATGCCTGACCGGCCCACAAACGCGACTATATGGCTATATGCCTACAGAGGGGAAACCGCTACGCAGGCACCGACGCAAACAAGCAGCAAGCCACTCGGAGGCTGCTTCAGTCAGCGCCCTTAGCGGGCTTCCCGGCGTCTTTGCCCAGGTTGGCCGACAAAAGCGCCATCTGATCGGGGGAGAACAGATCTTTCCTCAATTCCACCAGGCCACGTCCAAAGCGCGACTCAATCTGATCGCCGAGGAACGACATCATTTCAGCCATGTAGACGTCATGGCGGATCAAAGTTTCAGCCATACGCACCACAGCTGGATTAGTGGTGTAAGCGCCCGTCAACACAGGCCCCAGACTCGCCATTAAAGCCACGTGATAATCGATGGCAAGCGTGAAAAGATTGTCTGCACCCCCAACTCGCAGGCCGTTACCTTCGTGCAGGTAAACCTTGCTGTTTTTCCCAAAGCGCAGGAATTTGACGTCATCGCCGAAAACCACGAATACCAGCTTGACGCCTCGCGCCGCAGCCTTCTTCATGCGTGGCGCATGTTTACGCAGAACTTCCGTCGAAGCTTTGATCCAGACATGGCGAGTTGCCGTGTCGATCAACTCATCAATTTTCGCCGTGATTCTGTCATCCCCCTCCAGGCTCCACACCACATCGGAACTCTCTTGTGGCTCCAGCTCCTCGAACTGCTTCTGCAGGCGATCACACAGATCGCTGACGTCGGAAGAGATTCTTTGCAACAGTACGCCCGGCTCGACCGGCACGTAGCGCACAGGATTCTCGCTAACGGGCTGAACAGCTTGCTGCTTTGCAAGGCTTTCAAGCGCAGCATAAGTATTGGCGCGCGGCAGGCCTGCATTCTTGCTCACCTCGTACGCCGTAGCCGGGCTACCGCGCAACAAGCTCAGATAGGTACATGCCTCGTACTCGGAAAAACCAAGACGCTGCAAATCATGCACCGGATCTACAGCTTCGCCATTGCGTTTTCTCAGACTGGTTTTCGTTACAACACGCTGTTTTGCCATAAGAGTATTTCTTCCATTCTATATGCCAGATCACCGTGTAAACAGAAGGTGATTCCATCGTAAACCGGATGCCAACGAAAGCTGCTGGCCCCCGCACCGAGCAAGCCGCCAGGGGCATTTCACAAATTGACAGTAGTAGCAATCACTACTACAATTTATTGTATAAAAATTGACCACCGGCAAGCAACGACCATGAGCCAAGACTCACACTATACCGAACTGCAACAACGGCGCGCCAAGGCGCTGGCCATGGGCGGCGCGGAACGTCTCGCAAAGCGGCGCACTCAAAACGTGCTGAACGCACGCGAACGACTCGACCTATTGCTCGACCAGGACAGCTTTCGCGAATTCGGGCTGCTATCTGCCTCGTACCGCCCTGCGGTACGCGACAAGACTCCGGCCGACGGCAAAATCGCCGGGTTCGGCACGATAAAAAAGCGCCCCGTCGCCGTGGTTTCAAACGATTTCACCGTTCTGGGGGCCTCGAGCAGCGTAGTCAATGGTAAAAAAATCAAGCACATCCGCGCCATAGCCAAAGATTCCGGCATGCCGCTCATCTTGCTTGGCGAATCGGCCGGCGCACGCATGCCTGACCGCATGGGTGCGGAAGGCCGTGCCATCTTGGGACAGGATCCGATCGAGTATCTGCGTGATCGCCGCACGCCCTGGGTATCGGCGCTGCTGGGCAGTTGCTACGGCTCATCGACTTGGTATTCATGCTTGTCCGACTTCGTGGTGATGCGAAAAGGAGCAACCATGGCTGTGGCGAGCAGCCGAGTTACCGCACTTGCCATCAAGCAAAGTGTCGACCCCGAAGAACTAGGCGGCTGGAAGCTGCACACCAGCACCACCGGGCTCGTCGACGTCGCGGTCGATACGGACGAAGAAGCACTCGAACAAGTCAAACGCTTTCTCAGCTATCTGCCCAGCCATAATGGCGAAGCCCCTCCGGTAGCGCCTGTGCCCGCGGGCTCTGACGATGCGATCAAAGACATTCTGGACATTGTGCCGCAGTCTCGCACAAAAACCTACGACATCCGTGAAGCTATCTGTCGGATACTCGATAAAGATTCACTGTTCGAACTCAAGCCCAGATTCGGTAAATCGCTAGTCACCGCGCTGGGCCGCATCGACGGCAAAACAGTTGGCATCATAGCCAACAACCCAAAATTCAAAGGTGGCTCCATCGACGTGGACGCTTGCGCCAAGGCCACCAGTTTTCTGGTGCTATGCGACTCGTTCAACGTTCCACTGGTTTTTCTGGTAGATCAACCGGGGTTTCTCATCGGCATCGACGGCGAAAAGCGTGGTGCGCCCGGACGCATCATGAATTGGATGAACGCACTGACGCAAGTAACCGTCCCGAAAATCACTATTACCCTGCGGAAAAACTATGGGCAGGCCTACCTGAACATGGGAGGCGGGCGCAATAGCAACGTAGCTGCAGCGTGGCCCGAAGCAGACTATGGATTCATGGACGCCGGCACCGCAGTAAACGTGCTGCACGGGATACGCTACGAAGACGAGCCCGAGCGTTTCAAGCAACTGGCCGACAGTGTCACCCAGGACAATGCGCCATGGGCGCTTGCGGCACTATATGAGATTCAGGACGTCATCACCCCGCTGGAAACACGTGACTATCTGAAGTCCATATTGGCCATAAACTCCAGAGCGCCTACGGGCGGCATAGGACAACATCGACTGTCCAACTGGCCGACCAGCTATTGAATCGCCCTCTACACCAGCCACCTACGACGCACGATCTCACGGAGTTTTTCATGGCCACAATCTCTATTCCCAGCGACATCACAGGCACTGTCTGGAAAGTCCTGGTCAAGCCTGGCGACGCAGTGGAAGAAGACACCGAACTCGTCATACTGGAATCAATGAAAATGGAAATCCCCGTCACCGCGACCGAGGCAGCCGTGGTCGAAGAAGTCCTGGTGACGGAAGGACAGGCCATTTCCGAAGGCGACGCAGTGGTTAAGCTCAAGATATGACCACGGCCATTGGCCTCTGCAACCTACCCGGAGCCAGCATGGACGCTGTCAAGACAGCACGCCATTTGATAGAACAGGCCAAGGCCGCCAAACGCGACGCACTCGACGAGCCGGCAGCCAAGCGCGTACTGCAAGCCTTCGGCATAAAGACACCCAGTTCAGCGGTCATCCAATCGGCCGACGACATCGATAAAGCATTGCAAGGCCTCACGACACCGGTGGTACTCAAGCTGATATCACCGGACGTCCTGCACAAGTCGGACTTTAGTGCCGTTATACTGGGCCTCAGCGATGCGCCGGCAATTGCCGGCGCCATGCGGGACATCTCACAGCGATGCCTGGAACATGGCTATGAAGTCGATGGTTTTCTGCTCGAAGAAACCATCGGCCATGGCCACGAGATCGTCATAGGCGGATACCGGGACGACGCTTTTGGACCCGTCATCATGTTCGGTCTGGGCGGCGTATTCGTTGAAATCTTGCAAGATGTCACTTTCCGCATCTGCCCCATCACCGAAATCGATGCCAAGGAAATGATTGAAGAGCTGCGCGGCGCGCCCCTGCTGCAAGGCGCCCGCGGCGGTATAGCCGTTCCCGGCCAGATTCTCGTCAATGCACTGCTGGCGGTCGGCGGCCAGCACGGGCTGCTAGTCGAACTGGCGGATCTGGTCAAAGAGCTAGACATCAACCCGCTGCTTGCCGGCGCGCAAGGGGTGACGGCTCTAGACGCTCGCATCGTTTTCGCAGGGGATTAAAGGTATGAGCACCACAGCCAGGCCGGCCGTACAAAACACCCTGAGCGCGGCTGAACTTCATGCCCTGTTTCACCCCCGCGCCATCGCCGTGGCCGGCGTGTCAAGCAAGGCCGATGGACAAGGGAACAAATTCATCCGCCGGCTGCGTCAAGGCGGATACCAAGGAAACATCTACCCAATTCACCCACATGAGGCCGAGCTGGAAGGCCTGCCCGCCTACCCCGGGCTGGCGCAAACGCCCGAGCCCATCGACTATGCCTTCATCGCGATTCCCGCGCAGGGGGTGCCGGATCTCCTGGCCCAGGCGGGCGGCCATGTAAAGTTCGCCCAAGTCATGTCCAGTGGCTTTGGCGAAGGCGGCCGCGGCCAGACGCTGCAGACAGCGTTGATCCATGCCTTGGGCACCGGCGGCGTGCGCCTGCTCGGCCCCAACTGCCTGGGTATATATTCCCCCTCAGCAGGCATCACCTTCGTCGACAGCCCGATGGGAACAGCCGGCTCGGTAGGTATTTTCTCTCAAAGCGGCGGTTTGTCGGTAGACATAATCAACAATGGCGAATACCGCGGCCTGCGCTTCAGCGGCGTTGTCTCCCTGGGCAATTGCCTCGACATCGGGCCCTGCGAGTTGCTCGAATATTACTTGTCCGACCCGCAGACCCGGGTCATCGGCGCCTATCTGGAAACGGTCAACGAAGGGCGCCGCTTCTTCGAAGCCCTGCGCGCGGCGCGCGCCCAAAAGCCCGTTGTGATTCTCAAAGGTGGGCGCACGGCTCAAGGACAACGTGCGGCCGCGTCTCATACGGGCTCGCTTGCTGGAAACGACAGAATCTGGAAGGCACTTACGGCCCAGACCGGATCGGTTCTGGCCAACAGCCTGGAAGACTTCATCGACACCCTCGTCGCGTTCCAAAGCTGGAACCCTACACAGCCTCCCTTCGATGGACGAGTACTGCTGTTCGGCAATGGCGGCGGCGCCAGCGTCCTGGCCTCGGACGCACTGGGGCGCCAGGACATAGAGCTTCCGGCCATCAAGCCCTCTACCGTACAGGCACTGAAAACCTTGGGTATCCCGCCCGGCGCCAGCCTCGACAACCCGTTGGACTTCCCGGCCAATATCCTGAACCGTAATCAAGAGCGGCTGCCGGAACGAGTATTGAGAACTACTGTGGCAGGCGAACGCCCCGAGATCGTTCTCCTGCATATCAATCTCCCGGTTATCCTGCCGTATCGCAATGGGGCGCTGATGGACGAGCTCATGCACATGGCGCTCGACCTGAACGACTCACTGCCGCAGGGCACGCGATTATTCCTTGTATTGCGATCTTCAGGCAGAACGGTCTATGAAGCCAAGAGACAGGAATGTGTCAGCCTGGCCATGGCTCGCGGCATACCCACGTTTCCCGACTTGAGCTCGGCAGCTCGCGCATTGGGGGCGTTGAAAAAACACGGCAGGTTCCTGCGCCATCGCGGCCTGTCAGGCACAGGCGCCCCCAAGCCATAAAGCCTTTCCATGGCCCCACGGCTCCGCTCCCATCCTCTATCCGCAACCCGACTCATTCGATCTCGTAGCATGACAAAGCCCTTGAACAAAGTATTCATTGCAAGCCGTGGAGAAATCGCCGTACGCATCATCCGCGCCTGCCGCGATGCAGGTATTCAGACGGTGCAGGCCTATTCGACCGCAGACAGCGAAACCAGCGCCGTCCATATGGCCGACGAATCCATTTGCATCGGAGGCCCCAAGCCCTCCGACAGTTATCTGAACGCCACCGCCCTGATCGACGCGGCCCGGCACAGCGGCGCTGATGCGGTGCATCCCGGCTATGGCTTTCTTTCCGAAAACGCCGACTTCGCCCAGGCGGTCGAAGCAGCCGGCCTGGTATATATCGGCCCCCAGCCCGAAATCATACGGATGATGGGCGACAAGGTGAAGGCGCGCCAATGCGCACAAGAAGCCGGCGTTCCTGTCAGCATGGGCTCACCAGACACGATTGAATCGGATGAGCAGGCGATCGACATCGCAAACCGCATAGGCTACCCGGTGCTGATCAAGGCCGCGGCTGGCGGCGGCGGCCGCGGTATGCGCGTGGCGCGCAACGAGGCGGAACTCAAAGACAATATAGGCCGCGCCATAAAAGAAGCGGAGACCGCCTTCGGTTCGGGCGCGGTGTATATCGAGAAGTTCCTCGAACGTATTCGCCACATAGAAGTGCAGATTTTCGGCGACGGTAATGAAGTCATTCATCTGGGGGATCGCGACTGTTCGATCCAGAGAAGGCATCAGAAACTGCTCGAAGAAGGCCCCGCAAGCGTGCTCGATCCCGAAACACGCGAACACATCCGCAACGCAGCAAGACAACTGGGCCAGTCCCTGGGCTACCGCAGCGCCGGAACGGTCGAGTTCATCGTCGATCCCCGCACGCGCGAGTTCTACTTTATTGAAATGAATACGCGCATTCAGGTCGAGCATCCCGTCACCGAGCTTCTGACCAGCACCGACCTGGTAGCGATGCAACTGGCGATTGCGGCGGGCGAACGCCTCTCGCTCAAACAGGATGACGTCAAACTACGCGGGCATGCCATCGAAGTCAGGATCAACGCCGAAGATCCCAACAAGGCCTTCATACCTCGCGCAGGGACTATCACACAATTCCATATGCCATCCGGCCCCGGTGTCCGGGTAGATACTCATGTATATCCAGGCTACGATCTGCCTACCAACTATGACTCGTTGCTGGCCAAGCTGATCGTCTGGGGTAAGGATCGCAACCAGGCCATTGCTCGCCTGCGCCGCGCACTTTGCGAAGTACACATCGAAGGCGTGACTACGAACGTGAAGTTTCACCAACGCCTACTGGCCGAGGCCGATTTCCTGAACAACGATACCTATACGCAATTCGTCAAAGAGCAAATGTACAGCAAACACCCAATGCGCAATTTGCTGTAGCCCCCCCGATAGGCCACGCACCCCATGGCATGACTATCGCCCTCGACGTAGGTCTTATGCAGGGGCAGGCGCTTGACAAGCACTGCCAGACATATAAGACTTCATGCTTGATGAACCGTGCGGGACGTGCGGGCAGCGTCGCAGATTATTAATCAATATACGACTGACCCAATCTACGCGCTTGGCAGCGATGCCGCCCCACCCGTGTCGCGGGCCGGACTGATGGCCGGTTCGGGCCATCAATTTTCCAAACCATGGCTGAATTCGATTGCACACAGGAGGCAGGGTGCACAGCGCGACGCATCGTGAGGCCACGGCCCTGCAAGGCCGCGGCGCAAGGTTTCCGATATTTTCCAAGTACCGCCTGAAAATAGCGCTGCGCGAGCCGACGGCCGTCATCGGCATTCTGGCCGCGATTCTGTTCACTTACCTGATCGTCGCCCCCATCGTCTCGCTGCTGGCCGACGCGTTCCGGGTGCAATTCGCCGACTCCATGCGCATAGGGCAAAGCGCCGGGGCTTTCACGTTCTACAACCTGGCGCGCGTATTCAAGTCCATCGTCGCGCCCGACATCCTGTGGTACCCGCTGATACACACGATCAGTGTCGCGCTCGGGGCGATGGCCATCGCCCTGGTCGCCGGCGGCATCATGGCGTGGCTCATCAGCAGAACCGACATCCTGGGCCGCAAGTGGTTCGCCACCGCGCTCATTGTTCCGTACATGCTGCCCTCGTGGACTATCGCATTGGCCTGGAGCGCGGTCTTCCTGAACCGCACCGTAGGCGGGCAGCCGGGGTGGATGGAATCCCTGGGCTTCGAACCGCCCGACTGGCTCGCATACGGCCAATTGCCGATTACGGTCGTTCTGGCGCTGCATTACACACCCTTCGTCATACTGCTGTTCGGCAACGCGCTGCGCTCTTTCGATTCCCAGCTGGAAGACTCGGCGCGCATGCTGGGCGCGCGTGCCTCGGTGGTGGCGCGCCGCATCATCATTCCGCTGATGCGGCCCTCTCTGCTCTCGGCGCTTACCCTGATCTTCGCCAAATGCCTCGGCGACTTCGGCGTGGCCTACATACTGGGGGCGCCGGTCAAGTACGACGTGCTCGCCACCTCCCTGTTTCGCAGCGTCACGGCCAGGCAGGGCGGAGAAGCCGCGGTGCTGGCCGGGGTCATCATTCTCATAGGTACCATTTCCGTGCTCATCGACGCGCGCCTGGTGCGCGAGGCGCGCCGCTTCGTCACCATAGGCTCGAAGGGCTCCATGAACCGCGCGCAGCGCCTGGGCTCGTGGCGCCTGCCCATGAGCGCCCTGGCCGCCCTCATGTTCACGGTAAGCGTGGCGATCCCGCTGGTGGTGCTGTTCCTGAGCACCGTCATGCGCGTGCCGGGCCAATTCGCTTTCGACAACTTCACCTGGGACTACTGGATCGGCCACGACCTGCCCACCACGGCGCTGAGCACCGGCATCCTGGTCACGCCCGATTTCTGGCAGGCCGCCTGGAATTCGCTGTGGATGGTCGGCATCGCGGCGGTATGCGCCGGGGTGCTCGGCGTACTGGTCGGATACGTGGTGGTGCGCACGCCGCTGAAATCCATAGGCGCCTATCTGCGCTATGTCACCTTCCTGCCTTACCTGGTGCCCGGCATTGCCTTCGCCGCGGCCTGCCTGTCGATATTCGCCGTGCCGCACGGGCCCATCCCGGCCCTTTACGGCACCGCCGCGATCCTGATCCTGGCCCTGATGGCCGACCAGATGCCGTTCGCGTCGCGCGCCGGCATATCGGCGATGATGCAATTGGGCAAAGACCCCGAAGAGGCCGCGCAGGTCGCCGGTGCGGGCTGGTGGAAGCGCTTGGTCAAGGTGGTCATTCCCATTCAGAAAGGGCCGCTGGCCGCGGGCATCCTGCTGCCGTTCATATCCGGCCTGAAAGGGCTGAGCCTGGTGATCATGCTGGCCACGCCCGGCACAGACCTGCTGACCACATACGCCATACGGCTGGCCGACTTCGGCTACAGCCAGGCCGCCGATGCCGTCGTGCTGATGCTGTCGGCCATCGCATTCTTTGGAACATTGTTTTTGCAAAAGGCGACGAAGACGAGTCTTGCGTCGGGATTGGGGGGTTGATCGTGCCGGGAATCACGCTACGCGGAATCGAAAAGCGCTACAACAGAAGCGCCGCTCCGTCAGTCAGGAACTTGAATCTCGACATCGGCGACGGGGAATTCCTGTGCGTACTCGGGCCTTCGGGCTGCGGCAAGACCACGACCCTGCGGATGATCGCCGGGCTGGAACACCCGACGTCCGGCGAAATCCGGATCGGCGAGCAAGTGGTCGACTCGGTTGCAAAGGGCACGTATGTGCCGCCCGAGAAGCGCGGCATGGGCTTCGTGTTCCAGAGCTACGCCCTGTGGCCGCACTTGTCCGTTCAGGACAACGTGGAATTCGGCCTGGCGCTGCGCAAAGTGGATCGCAAGGCCCGACGGGCGGCGTCCGACGCGGTCATGGAAAAGCTCGGCATCGCCAAGTACCGCGACCGCTATCCGTCGGATCTGTCCGGCGGCCAGCAGCAGCGCGTCGCGCTGGCGCGCATGCTGGTCGTACGGCCCAGCGTCATACTGATGGACGAACCCCTGTCCAATCTGGACGCCAAGCTGCGCCTGGAAATGCGAGCCGAGCTCAAGAGAATTCATCTCGAATCCAAGGCCACCGTTGTGTTCGTCACCCACGACCAATGGGAAGCCATGACCCTGGCAAGCATGATCGCCGTCATGAGCGAAGGCACGCTGCAGCAGTTCGACACTCCCGACAATATCTACAACCGCCCTTGCAACAGGTTCGTGGCCGGGTTCGTGGGCAGCCCGCCCATGAACTTCATCGAGCTGGGCGCGGGCGAAGCCTCCGAGCTGTCCACAACCCTGCGCAAATACCTCGACGGCGCGGGCCTGGGCGCATGCCGGGGTTCGGTGGGCATACGCCCCGAAAGCCTGTGCATCGGCGCCCCCTCGGGCTCGACGCCCGCAGCCGCCTATACAGGCTGCGCCGACGTCACCGGCATCATGCCCACCGGCGGCAACTGGATCATTGAGCTAAGCGTGGCGGGACAAAAACTGTTCGCCACGACCAATACCCCGCCCCACGCCCGGCTGGGGGACGAGATAAGCTTTTGGGCCGATCGGGCCGACTTGCATCTTTTCGACGAAAGCGGCAACAGATTGCCGGACGACGCCACGCTGGGCGCCCCGGTTTCTAAGCAGCTCGAAGAAAAGTAATATCGATGGCGGGGCCGCAGCAACAGGTGCGCCGCTACAGACACAGACCAATAAGGAGATGGCAGCAATGCATACGAAACTGACTCAGGCAAATAAAACCCTATTCATGGCGTCGGCCCTTGCGGCGGCGCTGATGCTGGGCCATGCCGCCCATGCAGCGCCCGGCGCGGGCGCCGCGGCATCCAACGGCAGCACCGGCCTGGGCATTCCCGACTCGGAATACAGCCTGGACAAGCTGATCGAGGCGGCCAAGAAAGAGCCCCCGATCACCGTGGTGGACGCCACCGGCAAGATCAAGGTCATGGCCCAGAAGTTCTCTGAAAAATACGGCATCAAGGCCACCGGCGAGAAAATGTCGGCGTCGAACCAGGAAGAAGTCCTGGTGCGCGAGGCCCAGGCGCACAACGTGCGGCACGACGCCTTCAACATGAGCAACCTGCCCGATGTCACGGCGCAGTTCCTGCCGCAGGGCATCGCCGTCAGCTGGATGCCGCCCGATCTGAAGAACGAGACACCGCCCGAATACCAGCACCCCGCCATCACCAGCCTGAACGCGTGGGTGTGGGTCTACAACCCGGCCGTCTACGGCGACACCTGCCCGGTCAACAACATGTGGGCCCTTACCGACAAGAAATGGAAGGGCAAGATCAGCATCCCCGACCCCCTGCTGCGCAACGAGACCATGTTCTGGTTCAACCAGATCGCGGACAACGCGGACACCAAGATGAAAGAGGCCTATAAAGAATACTTCGGCAAGCCGCTGGAAACCAAAGAGCCCACCGCCATGGCCGAATGGGTCAAGCGCTTTGCGGCCAACAAGATCAAAGTGCAAAAAAGCGATACCGACGTCGGCCCCATCGTCGGCGCCAGCACTGCCCAGAACCCTGTCATAGGCTTCGTCAGCGCGGCCATTTTCAGCCACGCCAAGAAGCAGCACTTCCCCATGGCCGTCTGCAAGCAGATGACGCCCTGGATCGGCCAGCTGACGCCGCGCGTCGCCGTCATCGCCGCCGGCACCAAAAGCCCCAACGCCGCCAAGTTGTTCGTGCACTACATGATGTCGGCTGAAGGCATGCTGCCGCAAATGGAAGACGGCAAGATCTCCACGAATCGCAACGCCAAAATGCCCGCAAGCGAAGCATCGGGCGTGGACAAGCTCACCGCCCAGATGTTTGCCAACAACTCGGCCAGCACGCCCGACGACTTCAAAAAGCTGCAATACTGGCGCGACCTCTGGACAGTCAGCAGCCGCTGACCCATCCGATCGACGCGATCGATCGGCGGGCCCTACGGGGCCCGCCGCATTTCAGCTCAGGTCTCGCACAGGAATACGCTCAGATCGGTCTGGGGAGGCTTGGCGCCGAAGTCGAAAAACATCTGGCCTACCCAGCCGCGATGGTAGGTCTTGTGATTGACGACATGCAGGAACATGCCGCCTCGGGGCATTTCAGCCGGGGCGCCTGAAACGAAATTGAACTTCAGCCGCTCGGCAAGACTCTCGGCATCCTGGGCCTGCGCCCAATCGATATACCATTGATTGACCTCGGACTGCGCCTTGACCAGATCAGCGAGTTCGGGATGCAGCACGTCGCGGCGCGAGGTAAAGCCATGCGCTACACCCAGCAGATGCGCGCGCCAGATCATGTCGACCTGATAGTTGTGATTCAGCGTGTTGACCATAGAGCCGAACACCGATGGGCCGACCTTGTACACCGCACCGGCGGGCAAGCCAGCCATGGCTTTGAACAGAACCTGGTCGGCCCAGTCGCTGTACCGGGCGAGCATCAGGACGGTTTCTTTCGTCATCATGATTGAAATTCTCTCTTCCATGCACTGACAGCAGCCGCGGATTCCCTGCTCGGGCGCAACGGCGACCGGCCGCGGCCGATGCCTGCGGTTGCAGGCATCGGCCGCTAGCCTACCGCTTTGCGGCGCGCAAGCCAATAGCGCCGAGTTCCCGGGCGCCCAAGCCGTACCAGGCTTTGGCCCCCCTAAACGGGGGCCAGCCCTGGGCGGGTCGGTTACGATGGAGGGTGTATCGACCCGTCATCCAGACTCGGAGCCCCCCCGAACGTGCAATCCCCCGCCAGCCGCCACCCGCACTCCATGCCGTCACGCCCGCAGATGCCTGTAGACACCAATGCGTAACGCGACACTGGCCCCGCTGGCCACGACACTGACGGTGCAGGCTCTGGTGTCGATGGCGGTGATCACCGTGCCGGTGCTGGCGCCCGAAGCGGCATCCGAGACCGGAGTTTCCGCCAGCTACGCCGGCATTTTCATCGCACTGGTATATGGCGCCAGCATGGCCTCGAGCCTGGTATCGGGCCCGCTCGTGCAGCGTTTCGGGGCCATACGCATCAGCCAGGCCTGCCTGGTGGCCTGCGCAATAGGCCTGGCCAGCGTAGCGGCAGGGACACTGCCGCTGTTCATAGTCAGCGCCCTGCTTCTGGGCGCCGGCTATGGCCCGGTTACCCCGGCCAGCTCGCATATTCTCGCCAAGACCGCGCCTCCCGAGCGCATGGCGCTGATTTTTTCGCTCAAGCAGACCGGCGTGCCGATAGGCGGCGCGCTGGCCGGCGCCCTGGTGCCGACCCTGGTGCTGTGGAGCGGCTGGCGCATGGCCGCGCTGTGGGTGGCCTGCGCCTGCCTGGTCACCGCCATCCTCACCCAGCCCATGCGCAAGGCGCTAGACGCCGACCGCAACCCACGCAAGCCGCTGGCGGTGGCCAGCCTGGCCGGCCCGCTGCGCTATACCCTGGGCAACCCCGACCTGCGCCGCCTGGCGCTATGTTCCCTTTGCTTCGCCGCCCTGCAGCTGTGTCTCATGACCTTTCTGGTCACCTACCTGATGCTGGACACGGGCCTGTCCCTGGTGTCCGCGGGCATGATGCTCATGCTTGCACAAGTAGGCGGCGCAATCGCCCGCGTCGCCTGGGGTGCGGTCTCCGACCGCTGGGGCCGCCCCACACGCGTACTCGGCGGCATGGCGCTGGCAATGGGAGCGGCCGCCGTTGCCACCGCCGGCTTCTCGGCACAATGGCCGAATGCGCTGATTGCCGTGGTCTGTGTGGCCTTCGGCGCCACGGCGGTGGGCTGGAACGGCGTATACCTGGCGCAGGTAGCGCGCCTGGCGCCCCCGGGCAAGGCCGGCGACGCCACAGGCGGGGCGCTTGCCTTCACCTATGCCGGCGTACTGTTCGGCCCGCCCCTGTTCACGCTGCTGGTGGGCTGGGGCGCGGGCTATGCGGCGGCGTATGTCCTGCTGGCCGTGCCATCGGTGGTCTGCGGCCTGGTATTGCTGTGGCACGGCCACGCTGCCGGGCAAAGAGCGCCTGGCGTGACGGGAAAACAATAGAACAGGCTTTGCCTGCCCATGCCCGTCGGCCGACCGGAGATTTGCGAAGCAAGCCGTCTATCGCCAGCGGTTCTCCTGCCGGTCGTAACAGCCTGCCAGCAGATCCACGCCATCGGCCAGCAGTTGCTTCTTGGCGATCTTGCGCGACGGAGTCCGGGGAAAATCATCGACGTACTGTATGTACCGGGGTATTTTGAACGCCGCCAAGTGCGCGGCGCAATGCTCGGCGATAGTTCGCGGCGTAATGTCCCGAGGCGTCAGTCCCGGCGTCAGCTTTACATAGGCCTTGACCTCTTCCCGCCGCAATTCGTCGGGCACAGCCAGCACCGCGGCTTCCTCGATGTCCGGCAGGCTGCGCAGCACCGCCTCGACTTCGTTGGCCGCGATGTTTTCGCCGGCACGCTTGATCATTTCTTTGATGCGGCCAACGATATAGTAGTAGCCTTCGGCATCGCGCCGGAACAGATCCCCGGTGCGGAACCATTCGCCGCGATAGCTTTCCGCATTGGCCGCGGCGCGCTTGTAGTAGCCCCACGAAATGGCCCGGCCACGCACCCACAGCTCGCCGATCTCGCCATCCGGCGTAGGCGTCCCGTCTTCGTTGCGGATGCTCAGTTCGCGAAACGGCGACGCCAGGCCACAGGTGCGCAACAACCCTTGCTCATGCGCCTCGGCTGGCACCAGCGTGGCATTGCCGATCTCCGTCATTCCGTACCCTTCGCGCGCCACCACCTTGAAGCGGCGCTGCACCTCTTGCCGGTTGGCCTCGATCCATCCGTAGATGCTGATGTATTTCAGGTCGATGTCCGCGTCACTGGGCGACGGCGGGTGCTGCTTGAGCAGCGGCTCGGGGAACACGCAATAATCGATGCGGTATTCACGCAGCCATTGCAGGAACAGGCTCAGGCTCATGCGGCGGGCGATGTATGCGGTAGCGCCCAGCCGCAACGTCATCAGAAACTGCCACAGGGGATCCATATAGAAAAACGGCGCCCAGATGAGCGTACGAGCGAACTTGCCTTTGGAGGATTGCCGGTGCCATGCGGCGTTATGCGCGGCAATGACCCAATAGTCGTGGGTCAGCATGCATCCCTTGGGGAAACCGGTGGTTCCCGAGGTGTATTGCAGATTGAGCAGATCGGTGCGCACGACTGGCGTCGGCGGCACAAAAGGAGTCTTTCCCTGCGCAATCAGCGTGTCCCAGTCCGTTCGGCCCGCCGCCGAGGCACCATGCACGACGACGCGCTCTTGCGCGAGCAGCGGCGGCA
This sequence comes from Candidimonas nitroreducens, assembly GCF_002209565.1. GTDB lineage: Bacteria > Pseudomonadota > Gammaproteobacteria > Burkholderiales > Burkholderiaceae_B > Candidimonas > Candidimonas nitroreducens. The sequence continues at coordinate 678,505 of NZ_NJIH01000003.1, read as the reverse complement.
GCGCCTCCAGCGTTTCCAGAACAGGCAGGTACGCGGTGTCGATGATCAGGAACTGGGCGTCCGAGTCGGCCAGGACAAAGCCCAGCTCGGTCGAGGTGTAGGCGGTGTTGACTGGAACCATGACCGCACCGATGCGCCCCAGAGCCACCCACGTCACCGGGAATGCCGGCACGTTGGGCAGCATCACGGCCACGTGGCACCCCTTGCGTACGCCGCGCCGCACCAGCGCGTCGGCCAAAGAGTCGGCCTGTCTATCCAGTTCCCGGTATGTAAGCCTCGCGTCGTCCTCGAACCAGACAGCCAATGTGCGCTCGCCTTCCAGCGCGGCGCATTCACGCACCAATTCACCCAGCGATTCGGGCAGCGCGATACTCTCTTCGCGCTTGCGCCGGGCCATTTCTGCGGCGGTTGCGGTATTCAATATCGGCTCCACGACAGTCTTGCGCGGCAGCGGCTACTGCGGCTTGAACCCCGATTTTTCCAACAGCTCGGCATACGACTTTTCCTGTTCCTTGATGAACGCGCCAAATTCGGCGGGCGTGGAGGGACTGGCCATGAACGCCTGGCCCTGCAGCTGGGTCTGAACCTGGGGATCGTGCAGTGCCTCGCTGAATGCCTTGTTGAGCCGCTTGACGACGTCGGCAGGCATGCCCGCAGGGCCTATCAGCCCCATCCAGTTGGTGATGCTGAATTGCGGAACGCCGGCCTCATAGATTGTGGGTACGTCGGGCAGCAGCGGCGAGCGTGCCTTCAGCGTGGTCACCAATGCCCGGATCTGGCCCTTGCGCACATAGGGCAAGGCGGTGGTGGGGGGATCCATCATGGCATCCACCCGGTGCGCCACCAGATCCATCATGGCGGGTGGCGCGCTCTTGTAGGGTACGCTCAACATCTTCATCCCCGTCAGGGTGCAAAGCTGGGCAAATGCCACGATGCCGCTGGCATTGCCCGTGGCGTACGACAGCTTGCCGGGGTTGCGCCGCACGTAGTCGACGAATTGCTGGAAAGTATGGACGGGAAGTGCCGAATTCACATACAGAAAAACCGTGTACCGGCCGAGATCCACGATCGGCGTGAAGTCTTTCACCGGATCGTAGGGCGGGTTCTTGCGCAGATACGGCACGGCCGCCATGGGGCTGCCGCTACCCACTCCCAGTGTGTAGCCGTCGGGCGCGGCACGCGCTACTTCCAATGCCGCGATGGCACCGTCGGCGCCTGGTTTGGGATCGACGTATACCGTCGTGCCCAGCGACTTTGCCAAGGGCGCAATGATGATGCGCATGATGACGTCGGTGGACGAGCCGGGGCCGAATGGAAGAATGATGCGTATGGGCTTGGAAGGATAGGTGCTGGCCGCCGCCGCACTCGATACGGTCAGGAATAGCGCCGACGCCAATAGCGAAAGGCAAGCGAAAATATTGCGTTTCATGGTGTAGCCCCCTTGTAAAGCCGCTCATTTGTAGAGAGTATCTGCTGCCTCGCTGCTGACTTTCCCATTGGCGACATCCGACGCCAGCGCGGCGGGATCGCGCCGTCCGGGCTCGCCATAGCCGCCGCCCCCGGCCGTCTCCACCACCAGCCGGTCGCCGGCGTTCACTGTGGTGGTGGTTTTCGAAGCGATGGGTTCGATGCTTCCGTCGCGGCGGTGTATGGCCGCTTGCGACATGGCGCCGTCTTGCCCACCAAGCAGGCCGCGCGCGCGGGTGCTGTGGCGCTCGCCCCGATACGACATGCGAATGCCGTCGGCCAGGAACTCGTATTCTTTGACAACTCCCAGGCCGCCGCGGAACCACCCCGCGCCGCCGGAATCACGGCGCAGCCCGAAGCGATGCACACGGATCGGCGCGTCGGTGCCCAAGGCCTCTATAGGCAGGTTCATGCTGTTGGTGCCGTCGGTCTGCAGGCAATCCACCCCATCGCCGTAGCGGCTGGCTCCCGTGCCGGCGGCGATCAGTTCGCTGACGATGAACGGACTGCCATCCGGCCGCGTGCCGCCGAACGCCAACATGACCGATATTCCTGCCGAGGTGGCGGGAAGCTCGGCGGGATTGGCTTCGGCCAAAGCGCCGATGATCATGCCGCAGATGCGTTTGATCGTCGCGGTACGCGCGTTGACCGGTGCGGGAGGAAGCGGATTGACCAGCGAGCCCTCGGGCAGATGCAGCGTGACGGGGCGGAAACACCCGCCGTTGGTGGGGATCTGGGGGTCGGTCAGCGCGCGCAGGACATAGTAGACGGCGGCCTGCGTGCTGGATGGCACGCAATTCAGCGGGCCGCGCAGCTGGCGATCAGTACCGGTGAAATCACAGTGCAGTGTGCCGTCGCGCAGTGTGACGGCGACCTCGATGCGCACGCGTTTGTCCAGCTCGACGCCGTCATTGTCCAGATAGTCCACGCACCGGTAGGTGCCTTCGGGCAGCCTGCGCAGCGCTTCGCGGGTCATGGCTTCGGAGCGATCCAGCAGCCGCGTGAATATCCGGCACAAGGTATCCATGCCGTAGCGCGAGCTCAGTTCGGCCACGCGGCGGGCTCCGACGAGACAGGCCGCCAGCTGGGCATGCAGGTCGCCCAGGAAGGTGTCCGTAACGCGGATGTTGTAGCGCAGAATTTGTTCCAGGGTTTCGTTGGGCTTCCCGGCATCGCGGAACTTCAGCGGCGGCAAGCGCAACCCTTCCTGGTAGATCTCGGTGGCCCGGGTCGGAATGGAGCCGGGCTCCATTCCCCCGACATCCTGGTGGTGCACCGTGGCGACACTGAAGGCGATGACCTGCCCTTCGGCGTATATCGGAACGAACAGAGTGATGTCGGGCAGATGAGTACCACCGCAATACGGGTCGTTCATGATGTAGACATCGCCCGGCGACATGGTGTCCACCGGGTAGGTATCCCGCACGGCCTTGAGCGCCGGAATCATCGTCGCCAGATGGATGGGTATGGCCGTCGCCTGGGCGATCGTCTGGCCGTCGGCGGTGAAGATCGCGGCCGAGCAGTCCATGCCCTCTTTGACGATAGGCGAAAAGGCGCTGTGCAGCAGCGTGGTCTGCATTTCGTTGGCGATGCCCTCGAGCTTGTTGCGCACCACTTCCTGCACGACGGGATCGTCAGCGGGATCGGGCAAGTCGACGCCCGGCTGCCGCGCGGCTGGCGCCGTCATGGATGCCGATTCAAGAGGGGTCATGCGTGCCTCCGCAGGATCAACACTCCGTTGTCGGTTACGCGGGCCTGCCACCCGGGCTCTATGGGAGTAGTGGTGTCGGCCTGCTCGATGATGGCCGGGCCAATAATGAGCTGCCCGGGTATCAAGGTGTCGCGCTGGAAAATTTGCGCCGGAACGAACCCCGGCTGGTCTTCGAACAGCACCTGGCGCACGCCCTTGGCCGCCCCCGGCTCGGATCGGGTTGCCCCGGACTGGTCGCTGGCGGCCTGATTGTCCGACCGCTGCACGACTCGCAAATTGACAAAGCGCGCCGGCGAACGGGTGCTGTGCCCATAAACCTGGGCATGCAGGGCGCAAAAACTTTCATAGGCCCGCTCGATCAAGTGTTCGGGGTCGTCCATGGCAATTGGCACTTCCAGGTAGTGCGACTGGCCCATATAGCAAACGTCGGCATAACATTGCGTCTGGACTTGTTCGGCGGATATGCCCTCGATGGCCATCAGCCGGGCGCAGTCGCCGGCAAGCCGGTCACAGACCGCCAGAATTTCAGAAGGATCGGTATCGGCGAACTTGGACAAGAAAGCCGCCGACGCCTCATGCTCGGTCTTGGCGCTAAGCAGGCCCGATGCGCACAGCACCCCCGGCGCGCGCGGCACTATGATGGTTCGCATGTCCAGCTCGCGAGCCAGGGCGGCGGCATGCAGGCCGCCGGCGCCGCCGAACGGCATCAGCGCGAATTCCCGCGGATCGACGCCACGGCTGATCGATACCAGGCGGATGCCTTCGGCCATTTGCGCGTTGACCACCCGATGGATGCCGAGGGCGGCTTCATGCAAGGACATGCCCAGGGGTTCGGCCACGCAGCTGCGGACGGCGTCCGCAGCCAGCGCGGGATCCAGCTGCAGGGATCCGCCGGCGAAGTAGCCCGGGTCGAGCAGGCCGAGCACGACCGAGGCGTCGGTGACGGTGGCTTGCGTGCCGCCGCGGCCGTAGCAGGCCGGGCCGGGCTGCGCCCCGGCCGACTGCGGCCCGACGCGCAGGCCGCCGCCTACGTCGATCCAGGCGATGCTGCCTCCGCCGGCTCCGATCGAATTGACATCCACCATGGGCACCCGGATGCGGTAGCCGTCGAGCCAGCCCTCGGATCTAACCAAGGCCTGCCCTTGGGCTACGAGCGCGATGTCGGAGCTGGTGCCGCCGATGTCGACCGTGATGACATTCTCGCAACCGACCGAACGGCCCACTTCGCATGCGCCCACCACGCCGGCCGCGGGCCCCGACAAAAACAGCCGGATGGGGCGCTGCCGCGCCACCTTGGCCCCGCAGACCCCGCCGCGCGACTGCATGATCTGCAGCGACGCGGGGATGCCCACGCGGGCCAGATCGGATTCCATGTTCTCCAGGTAGCGCTCCAGGCCGCCTTTGATATACGCATCGAAACAGGTCACGACGGTACGTTCATATTCCCGGAACGCGGGATCGATGTCGCAAGACAGTGACACGATGATGTCCGGATGGCGGCCGCGGATATATTCGGCCGCTACCCTTTCGTGTACCGGATTGACGTGGCTGTACAAGAAACAGATGGCAATCGCCTCTACACCCTCTGCCACCAGCGACTCCACACTGCGCCGCAGGGATTCCTCATCCAGAGGTATGCGCACCCGGCCGTCCGGTTCGACCGCTTCCACGACGCCGCGGCGCAACGCCCCTGGAGCCAGAAAGCCGGGTGTCTCGGGCTTAAGAATCAGGTCATAGACCTGGTGGCGGTTTTGGCGGCCGATTTCCAGCACGTCGGTGAATCCATCGGTGGCCAGCAGCCCGACACGCGCTCCGCGTCGCTCCAGCACGGCATTGGTGGCCACAGTAGTGCCATGCACGAAGCGGGCCACGTCGCCAAAAGGCACGCCCCATTCGGGCAGTACTTCATCGAGCACCTTGCGTACCGCCGCACTGGGATCCGCGCGTGTGGAAGGCACTTTAGTGATGCGCACCTGCCCGCCGCCGGCGGCGACCACGTCGGTGAAGGTTCCCCCGATGTCGATGCCGATGCGGATCATGCCAGCTCCAGCAGCCTGGCGGCATTCGAATAAAGCCATTTTTCCTTGACGCTGTCTTTGAGGGGAAGGGCCAGCAGCTCTTCGACCGCACGGTCGATCGGCTGCATGGGATAAGAGGTGCCGAAGATCATCTGGTCTTGCAGGACGCTGTTGCCGTATTGCAGCAGCCCTTCGTAGCCGGAGCCCGCTACGGCCAGGTACTTGGGCCGCACGGCCGATACGCCGATATACAGATTGCGGTGGCGCCATGCCACGCCGACCAGTTCGTGCACCCAGGGCCAGCCCGGCGGCGAAGCCACCACGCGCAGCCGCGGCAGGGCGACCATGACCTCATCCAGCAGCAGCGGCCGCCCATACTCCATCAGGGAGTGAGTCGAGAAATTGATGCCGCAATGAATGTTGACGGGGATGTCCAGTTCGACGCAGGCCCGGTACAACCGGATCATCTGCGGATCGTTGATGGCCAGGCGGTGTTCGAAGCATTGCAGGTTCAAGCCGCGCAGCCCCAATTCGCGCACCGCGTAGCGCAGCTCGTCGACCGCCGCCTCGCCCTTGTGCGGATCCACGCCGGCCCAGCCGACGTAGCGGGAGCCATGTTCTGCGCAGAAACCGGCCACCTCCTCGTTGGAGGTCTTGACCCCGAATGTGCTTTGCGCATCTTTGGCCTTGACGACGACGCGCTCGGCCTCCAGCCTGTCGTATGCCTGCAGATAGTCCTGCAAGCTGCCGCTCGCTTGCGCCTCGCTGGCACGATAAACGCGGCGGTAGTTTTGCAGATGATCCGCGTTCGGCTGATACGCGGAAATCGGCGGCCGGCTGTTGAAGTCGATGAGTTTCATAGCGTTGAAATCCTATCAGCTTCTTCCTATACTGATAGTTTCAATATCTGGTACTTATAGTTATGGCTTGGAAATGAATCTGCGCCAGCTGGAAATTTTCGATGCCATCATGCACACCGGCTCGTTGAGCGAGGCGGCGCGCCTGCTGGGCATATCCCAACCCGCGGTCAGCAAGTCGCTGCGGCTGGCCGAAGAATCCGCCGGGTTCGTACTGTTCCGGCGCGTGCGCGGCCGCCTGTTTCCCAGCCCGGAGGCCGAAACCCTGCTGCCCCAGGTCGAACGCGTGCGCAATGAAGTGGGCGCGGTGTCCAAGCTGATGCGCCAGCTTTCCACCGGCGACGTCGGCCGCGTGACGTTGGCGGTGGTTCCCTCGATCGCCTATTCCTTTGTCACCCCGGCAATTGCCCGTTTTACGCGCGACTGGCCCGACATCCAGGTCGAGCTGAGGGTGCTCCAGACGCTAGTGGTGGTCGACGAGGTTGCGCGTAGCCACGCAGACTTCGGCCTGGTGCACGCGCCAACCGACAATCCTTACCTGGACGTGGAATTCATTTGCCAGGCCGATTGTGTCTGCGTGGTGCCCCGCGGGCACCGCCTGGCCGGGCGTAAAACCTTGGGGCCCCGCCAAATCAAGGACGAGCCGCTGATCTGCCTGCGCGAAGACACGGCCACCGGCCGGCTGGTGCGCCGGTCGTTCAGCGACATCGGGGTGCGCCGGGACGCCGACATTGTCATCAATCAGACCCAGCAGGCTCTGGACTTGGTTCAGGCCGGAGCGGGAGTCGCAGTAGTGGATCCGTTCATGCTGATCGCCCGGCCCCATCCCGACCTGGTGATCATTTCATACCGGCCCGCCATTCCCAACCGGCTGCAGATAATCCGCGCCCGCGAACGCCCGCGCTCGCGGGCCGCGCATCAGCTGGAGCGAATCATCCGCAAGTCCATTCTGGAACGCACCAGCACATCGCCCTGGTGCCGCAGCTCGGCCAACCACCACCACGCGGCGGCTGGCAAACGGAACACCTGAGCCCAGCCACCCCGAAAAAGAACGGCCCAACCAGCGTTGCGCCAGGCCTTATGCCCCCCCGTCGGCCTTGGCCGCCAGCTGCTGCAGCGCGTCATACACCTCGGCGTCGATCTCGATGCCGGCTTGCAGCTTGGCCTTTCGCTGCGCGAACGCGTGCTCGGAAGGGATGCGGATCTCGCTCACGCCGGGCTGGCGCTCGGTGGCCTTGACGCGTGCCAGGTTGGCCGACAAGTCGGCCCGATAGCGATCCAGCGGCAGCATCAGGTCGGGGCGCATGGCCAGCAGCAAATACCCCGCCCCTTCGGCGCCGAAGCCGGAGCCGGCGAATACGCCCAGCGCCTGCATCGCCAGCGCCAGCGCGAAACCCTTGTAGCCGCCGAAGGGCAGCGCCGCCCCCTGGCTGGCCGCGACCGGATCGCGCGTCGGCCGGCCCTGCGCATCGATGGCCACGCCCTCGGGCAGCAATTCGCCGCGCCGCGCCCGCAGGGCCAGGTCGGTGAACATCAGGGAGGAAGTCCCCATGTCGATGAGCAGCGGGTCGCCCTGCGTGGGGAATCCGAACGCGATCGGGTTGGTGCCCAGCGCGGCGCGCGCACCGCCCGGCGGCGCCACCTGCGGCCGCGAGCTGATGGTGTGCAGGCCTATGAGGCCCGCCCGGGCGATTTGCTCCACATAGTAGGCGCTGCGCCCGCTCATCCAGCTGTTGTAGACCCCTGCCACGGCAAAGCCCTGCTGGCTCGCTTTTTCGATGACGCGCTCGGTGGCGTCTTGCACGGCCAGCATGCCGTTGTGCCCGGCGGCATCCAGCATCACCGACAGCGGCGTCTCGTGCACTACTTGCATCGGCCCGCTGGGCTGGCGCTTGTGCCGGTATTCGGCCAGGTTGAGGATCTTGGGCAGCCCCGAATACTCGTAGCCGCACAAGGCGGCATCGAGCATGTGGCCGGCCAGCACCTCGGCCTGCGCGGCGCTGTAGCCGATGCCGCGCAATGCGCGCAGCGACAGCTCGCGCGCCTGCGCCGCGCCCAGGTGGCGGCGCTGCGCATCAGCGGCCGGCATGGCTGTCTTCCGGAGCGTTGAAGCCGAACCAGCGGCAGGGGGTGTCCCACAGCACACGGCGCCGATCCGCCGGATCGGGCAGCCAGCGCTCCAGCAAGCGGTATACCGGGCCGTAATCCATGCGCCGCGGCACGCGCACGAACGGCCAGTCCGACCCCCACACGCAATTGTCCAGCGTGAAGGCGTCGACCAGCGCCTGCACGTAGGGATCGCAATCCGCATACGGCCAGGGCTGGCGCGACGAGCGGAACGCCCCTGAAAGCTTGATGGCCGCATTGCCGCGCCGGCCCAGCTCCAGCAAGGCCTGAAAGCCCGGCTGCTGCAGGCCCTGATCCACCGTCGGGCAGCCGCAGTGATCGACCACCACCCGTATGCCGGCCGCCTGTAATATAGGCAGCAAGGTCAACAGGCCGTCGTCGTGGTAGTAGATCTGGGCGAACCAGCCCATGTCCTTGATGCGTTCGAGCAGGCGCAGCCCGGCAGGCCCTTCCAGCGACGTGGCGCCGCTGAACAGCGTGTTGAAGCGGGCCCCCACCACGCCCCCGTTGGCAAGCGCCTGCAAGTGGGCGTCGGTGGCGTCGTGGCCGACCAGCGCCACGCCTTTCCAGCGCCCGCCGGAAGCGGCGATGCCGTCCAGCATGCAGCGATTGTCGGTGGCGTAGCCGGCGAACGGGTTGACCACCAGGGCGTGCGTCAGCCCATGCGCGGCCAGCACGGTGCGGAATTCCTGGGAGGTGCCGATTTCATTGGGCGCAGGCTTGTAGCCGACCGGGTTGCTGAACGGAAACGCGGCGCTGTCCAGCACATGTGCGTGGCTGTCCACCGCATAGGACGGCGGGGCGCTCGCAAGATTTTGGGGCTCAGTCATGATGGGCAATATCCCTGGCGGCGATTATTGAGGTTCGATCCCGGCTTCGTGGGCCAGCTTCTTCCATTTCTGGATCTCGCTGTGAATGTACGGGCCGAATTTTTCCGGCCCCATGGGGTTGATTTCAAAGCCGATGTTCTTGAACTTGGCCTGCAGCGCGGGGGCGGCCAGCGAGGCGCGCAAGGCTTCGTAGACGGGCTTGACCGTTGCCAGCGGCGTCTTGCCGGGGGCCAGCAGGCCGGTCCAGGCCGACAGGTCGAAACCCGGCACGGTATCGCTGATGGGCGGCGTGTCGGGCAGCAAGGCGGAGCGGCTCTGCATGGTAACCGCCAGCAGGCGCGCCTTGCCGGTCTTCACCTGCGGCATGGCCGTGGCGAAATCGGCCATCAGCACCTGGATCTGATTGCCCACCAGGTCGGTCATGGCCTGCGGGCTGGACTTGTACGGAATGCTCAGCAGTTTGATGCCCGCCTCGCGCTTGAAGGTCTCAGTGCCCACCAGGGTGGCGGCATTGGGCGTACCGTATGAAAGCTTTTCGGGGTGCGCCTTGGCGTAGGAAATCAACTCGGCCACCGTATGCACGGGCAGACTGGGGTTGACCAGCAGCATGAACGGCAGCACCCCGATGCGCCCCACCGGCAGCAAGTCGCGTTCCGGGTCATAGGGCAGGTTCTTGTACACGCCGGGGTTGATCGTGTTGACGCTGGCGCCGCCGACCAGCAGCGTCAGCCCGTCCGGCTTGGCGTGCGCCACGTAGCTGGCGCCGATGATGCCATTGGCGCCGGCGCGGTTCTCGACGATGACGTCCTTGCCCAGATGCTGCGCCAGCCCCGGCGCCACCAGGCGCGCCACATTGTCGGTATAGCTGCCGGCGGCAAACGGCACCACCAACCGCAGTATGTCTTTGGCGCCGGCCGTGCCGGCCGCCGCCAGCGACGCCACGGCCAGCAGCGCCGCGCAAAGGTGGCGGCGGTTCAAGTGTCCAGATCGATTCATGATGGTCTCCTGAGTCTACGGTTATTTGTCAGCGCCAGCGGCGAACAGCTCGTCGTACTTGGCTTCATAGGCGTGGTAGTTCAACACTTCATAGAGTTCGGTGCGCGGCTGCATGGCGCCCAGCATCCTGCGCGGCGATCCGTCCTCGAGAATCGCCCGGTATACGTTCTGCGCCGCGGCCGCCATGGCACGCGCCGCCGACAAGGGATACAGCGCCGCCGACACGCCGGCCTGGCGCAGCTCGTCCAGCGTAAAGGTCGGTGTCATCGAAAACTCGGTGATATTGGCCATGACCGAATGCGGACGGTCTATGGCCTGTACGAAGCTGCGGTACTGGCCAAGCTCGCCGCAGGCCTCGGCGAAGATCATGTCGGCGCCGGCCTCCATATAGGCGCAGGCGCGGTCGATCGCCGCCTGCAGGCCCTCGTTGGCCAGCGAATCGGTGCGCGCCACCAGGAAGAACGAGTCATCGCTGCGGGCATCCACGCAGGCCTTGATGCGGTCGACCATTTCGGCCGTGCCCACCAGCGCCTTGTTCGGGCGGTGGCCGCAGCGCTTCAGCTGCACCTGGTCTTCAATGTGGATCGCCGCCGCGCCGTCCTTGATCAGGCCCTTGATCAGGCGGGCGATATTGAAGGCCCCGCCGAAACCGGTGTCCACGTCCACCATCAAAGGCAGGTCGCAGGCATCGGTCATGCGCCGCACGTCCTGCAGCACCTCGGTCATGGTGGTCAGGCCCAGGTCGGGCAAGCCATGCGAGTAAGTCGCCATGCCGCCGCCGGCCAGATACACGGCCTGATGGCCGGCGCGCTCGGCCAGCAATGCGCAGAAAGGGTTCATCGCGCCCACTACGGGCAGTGGCTGGCTGCGGGCCAGCGCGGCGCGGAAGCGCTGGCCCGGAGTGCCGGACGGCTTCAGTTTGTCTATCAGCATGATGGAAGGCTCCTGGTTGTCCTATGCGTCAAACGTCCAATGAGCCGTATTGTCCGGAGCCCGTCATCCACCTACAATCGAGTTGTGCATAGCGGAACAAACTATGGAATCCCGCCCGTCTATCCTGCCTCCTCCCGACCCCGCCGATCGCGAAAATGTGTACGCCGTGACGCGCGCACTCATGCTGCTGGACGCGTTCCGGCCGCACGAACAGGGCATGACGCTGTCCGAGCTCAGCCGCCGCGTGGGCATGGGCAAGACCACGGTGCTGCGCACCGCGCGCACGCTGGCTCGTTCGGGCTACCTGACACAATGGGACGACGGCCGCTGGCGCCTGGGCCCGGCCGCCGGCTGGCTGGGGGTGCGCTACCAGACCGCCTTCGATGCGCGCGACGTGATCGATTCCGTGCTGCGCGCCCTGACCGACACCACCGGCGAAACGACCGCCCTGTTCGTGCGCGAAGGCTCCAGCCGCGCCTGCGTAGCGCGGGTCGAGCGCCCCAGCCTCGAGCGGCACTACATCCGCGCGGGCGAACGCCTGCCCCTGGACAAAGGCGCTTCAGGCCACATTCTCCTGGCTTACGCGGGCCAGAAAGGCGCGCTGTACGACACCATCCGGCGGCGCGGCTACCACGTCTCGGTGGGCGAGCGCGACCCGCTGGTGTGCAGTATTTCGACGCCGGTGTTCGGCGCGCGCCGGCGCCTGTTCGGCGCACTGTGCGTGTCCGCCGAATCGGCGCGGCTGGGCCACGCCGAACTGGCCGCCCACCTGAACGCGCTTATCGCAAGCAGCGAAGCGCTGACGCGGGCCCTGGCGACCGCGGGCTGACGGATCGCAGGCTGAAGATCAGCGCCGCGCCATTTCCACGATGCTCTTGCCGCTGTCGATCTCGGCGCACTTGTCCGCCTCGGCCTGCACCTTTTTCTGGGCGAAGGCCAGCACGGCGGCAATATGCTGGCGCGGCACGAAGCACACCCCCGCACCGTCCGCCACCACCAGATCGCCGGGATGGACGTCGATCCCGCAAATCTTGACGGGCCCGTTTATTTCCACGCACTCGACCCGCCACTTGCCCGTCATGGGCGTCACTTCCTTCGACCAGATGGGGTAATTGATATCCTGGAAATCGGGCACGTCGCGCACTGCACCGTCGACGATGGCGCCGCGCTCGCCCTGGCGCTTCCCCATGCGGCCGCCCACGCTGCCCATATTCGACGCCCCCGACACCCCCTGGATCACCAGCACATCGCCGGGGCGCGCCAGGTTGTGGCATTCGATTTCCCCCATGCGGCTGTCCTTGGCCTGGGCCAGCTGGTGCGGGTCGCCGTCGCGGGCCGCGTTTCTCAGCGTCAATGCCGTGCCCACCAAGCGGGCGCGCGGCATGATGCAGCGCAAGACCGAGCCGCTGACGGCGCCGCCGACACCCAGGGCGTCCAGCGCATCGGACACCGCCGAACTTGCATCGCCCAGGGCCTCGAATTGGGCCAGGGTGTCCGCATCGAGCCGCGGCGGCTCCAGCAGTTTGATTTTTTCCCGGGCGACGCGGCCCGTCAGTTCGATAGTCATGCCAACTCGCCTAGCTGTGGGTTGTTTTTAAGATGCTGGGTCAGCATCCCGAGCGTGCCGCCTTGTTCGATAATGCTTTGCACACCTGTGGGCATGGGCGAAAAGGAATAGTCCTGCCCGCTGCTCAGGTTGCGCACTTCCCCCGTCTGATAGTTGACCTGCAAGGCGTCGCCATCCCCGATCAGATGGCTGATGTCTTTGCAGTCTTTCAGGCAAAGCACCGGCAGGTTGTACACGCCCTGATAGGCGCGCACCCCCATGGATTCGCACAAGATGCCCACGCCCAGGGCCTTCAAGGCATACAGGGCATTGTTGTGCGCCTTGCCCGCCAGGAAATTCTTGCCCGCCACGATGAAGTCCCCGGGCCCGATGCGGCTGGCCAAGGTGGGATCCACTTCCTTGAACAGCAAAGGGGTCAGCTCTTCCGGATCGATCACCCGGCCTATGACCTTGTCGAAACTTATCATGCCCCCATCGTGGGGCACATTGTCGCCCAACACATGGGCATTGCCCTGCTGAATCCAGTTCGTCATTCGTATACACCTTTGCGATGAACGTTCGCCACTTGAGCCGGCCGTCGTGCGCCGGCCTTGCGTCTGCAGCACACTCAAGAGCGAGGATCTGTAATACAGCCGTTGATTGCCGAGAGCGCCACGGTAATGGGGCTGCCCAAATAACACTGGGCATCTTTGGCCCCCATTCTGCCCGCGCCGTTGGTGGCTGCCGTAGAAATGGACACCTCTCCCGACGCCAGCGGCCCGCCCAATCCACCGGCGCACAGGCCGCAACCCGCGGGCAGCTGTATGGCGCCCGCGTCGGCAAAGATGTTGGACAAACCGTCATCGGCCATCTGCTTGCCGATGGCCACCGTGCCCGGCACCACGAACAGCCGCACGTGCGAAGCAACGTGCCGGCCTTTCAGCAGCTTGGCCGCCAATTCGAAATCGTCATACATCCCAGAGCCACAGGCTCCGATGAAAGCATGATCGATTTTCACCCCCGCGACCTCATCGACCGGAACGCCCCGGTCGGGAGATCCGGGCAGCGCGACCTGAGGGCTGATCTTGCCGATGTCCAACACTATCCTGTGTTCGAAGGCGGCATCGTCGTCGCTGAACACCGCCCGTTCCGCCCCCTTGCCCGGACGCGGCGGGAACATCACATTGGCCACGCCTATTTCCGTCAAGGTATTGCACAGCGCCACCCGGGACGACAGAGGCATGCTTTCTATGACCGGGCCGGCGAACTCGATGACCCGATAATCGAAATCGATGCCCAGTCTGTCGGGCGCCAATTGCGAACAGAGCCAGAACCCCAGGTCGCGCGGATGCACGCCGGGCTTGAACTGCCCGGCGAGTTCGATACGCACGGTAGGCGGCACCGACATCAAGAGCGAGCCGGTGGCCAGCACGGTAATGATGTCGGGGCCCCCGCGCTGGGCATAGGCGCCCACGGCACCAAAATTAGTGCAGTGCATGTCGTAGGAAAACAGGAACATGCCCGGCCGGACGAGCCCCGCCTCCATGGGATAGATGTGGCCGTGTCCCGCCTGGCCCGCGCCGAAGAAGTGTTTCACCCCCCATTGCTCTGCCACGTGCCTATGGTTCTTGGCGCCCATAATGGCTTCGGGGGTCAGGTGCAGCGACTTGTGATCGGTGATGATCATGACCTTTTCAGGCTTGGTGATCTTGCGGTAGCCGATGTCCGACAGCTGCTTGTACGCCATGTTGACGTACCCGTCGTGGATGATCACCAGCTCGGGATCGGGCTGGATGATCTCGCCCGGCACGACCTGGGCTTTGCCCGCGGCCCGTGCCAGGATCTTTTCCGACATTGTCATTGCCATTTTCAATACACCTGCGTTGGGTGTCTCGAGCCGGAAATCCGACGAACGGACTTCCCTGCCCGGGCCACTAGTTCACCTTCACGTGAGCGGCCTTGGCCGCGCTCGACCACTTGGCCATTTCGCTTTTGATGAATTGCGTGAACCCCTGCGGCGTCGTGGGCGACGGCGTGAAACCCAGCGAGATCAGCCTTTTCTGCGTGGCGGGGTCGTGCAGCACCTGCACGATGGCCGTATTCAATTTCTTGATGATGGCCGGCGAAGTGCCCTTGGGCGCCAAAATGCCGTTCCAGTCTTCCACCTCGAAGTTCGGTACCCCCGCTTCGGCCATGGTCGGCACATTGGGGAACAAGGGGCTGCGCCGATCGCCGGTGACCGCCATGGGATGCAGGCGCCCGTCGTTGATCAGGCCCTGGGCCGGAGCCTGGCCGCCGAAAATGTAGGACACCTCGCCGCTGACCGCCGCCGTGGTGGCGGGTGCCGCGCCTTTGTAGGGCACCGCCAGCGCGTTGATGCCGGTTCGATGGCTGAACAGCACCGAGGCCATATAGGCCGCGCTGCCTATGCCCGCCGTCCCGAAGGTAAGCTTGCCGGGATCCTTTTTACCCGCCGCGACCAGGTCGCTGACGGTCTTGAAGCCCATTTTGGGCGCGGCGCACAAGATGAGCGCGGTTTTTGCCGACAAGCTGATCGGCATGAAGTCCCTCAAAGTATCGTAGGGCAGCTTGGAATAAATATACGGATTGATGGTCAAGGCGCCGATATGGCCCACCAACAATGTGTAGCCGTCCGGCGCGGCATGAGCCACGTACTCTGTACCGACGATGCCCGCCGCGCCGGCCCGGTTCTCGACCACGACGGATTGATGCAGCACCTTGCCCAGGCCGTCGGCCACGATGCGCGATACCACATCCGTGTTGCCGCCGGGCGCAAAAGGGACGATCAGGCGTATGGGTTTATCGGGATATGATTGCGCGGAACTCGATGAGGCCGGCTGGGCAAGCAATGTGGCGGAAAAACCGACACTTGCCACGGCCAGACAGACACTACTGCATAAACGGCGTATTTCCATATCGTCCTCGACCTTAATTGTATGACAAACTAATATTTATATACCCATAAATTAGGATTTATGCTTATTATTTTCAAAGATTGTATGACGATTAAAAATTAGCTCATCAAGAAAAAAGTAATTTATTGTGAAATATGTAAAAAATAGTGTTTACTCAGAGACCTTGGAACGGCTGTCGACCCTGATCATCGAGGGCGTGTACAAGCCCGGCGACCGCCTGGTCGAACGCGAACTGTGCGACCGCCTGGGGGTCAGCCGCACGTCGATCCGCGAGGCCTTGCGGCAGTTGGAAGCCGAAAGGCTGGTTCAATTGATTCCCAACAAAGGCCCGGTCGTACGCCAACTGAGCAAGCAAGAGTTTCTGGACTTATGGGAGATCCGCGCCACCCTGGAATGCCTGGCGGCCCGGCGCTTCGCCAGCCAGGGCACCGACCAGGACATCGCCATGCTCGAGCAGCGCATACACGCGCTCGAGGCCGCCCTGCAACAAAAAGACCGGCATTTCGTTCGCGTGGCCAAGAACGATTTCTTTGAATGCTTCATGCAGGGATCGGGCAACCTCGGCCTTCCCGACCTGCTGCGCCAGCTGAATACCCAGCTAAGCTTCATGTGGGCGTCGTCCCTGCGGGTGCCGGGCCGGCCCACCGAGAGCATCCGGGACTTGCTGGCATTGCTGGAAGGCATCAAGGCGCGCGACTCCGAAGCCGCGCACGCTGCCGCGGTCATCTACAACATGCGCGCGCGTAAGATTGCGCTGGCGTACCTGGAAGAAGTGCTGCATGCCGCCAAGGCAGACGGGCAAGCGCCGAAGAAGACCGGCACGCGCCGCACGCGAGCCCCGGCAAAGAAGCTGCAAGAAGCGTAGCTTCTTCCCGATATACCGGCCGGCTACGGCACCAGCAGCAGCGAGCCCATTCGTTCCCGCGACTCCATGGCGCGATGGGCTTGCGCCGCGTCCGCAAGGCTGAAGCGCTGCACGGGACTGGGGCTCAGCGTGCCGTCGCCGAAGGCTGCAAGCAGCTGCCGCGCAACGTCGCGGCGATGGCCGACATCGCGCAACTGCACGAATACGCTCATGCGCGACAGGGAATTCGACTTCTTGAACAACTGCGACACTTCGAAGGGCGGCACGGCCCCGGAAGACTGGCCGAAATTGGCCAAATGGCCCGTAGGCGCCAGGCAGGCCAGAGAACCAAAGAAAGTATCCTTGCCCACCGAGTCATAGGCGACCTGCACGCCTTGCCCGGCGGTGATTTCATCGACCCGCCGCACGAAGTCTTCTTCGCGATAAAGAATGGCATGCGAGCATCCGTGCTGCAGGGCGAACCCGGCCTTCTTCTGGCTGCCGGCCGTGCCGATCACGCAAGCCCCCTTGGCCGCGGCCCATTGGCAAAGCAAGGCCCCCACGCCGCCGGCCGCGGCATGCACAAGCACCCGATCCCGCGGCTTGACGGCATAGACCTCATGCAGCAGCGCATACGCGGTAAGCCCCTTGAGCAGGTGCGTTGCGGCAAGCTCGTCGGATACAGCGTCCGGCAAAGGAATGAGCAGATCTTCGTCGATGATTCTAGCGGCGGCATAGCAGCCGTATTGCCGGGTCATATAGGCTACGCGGTCGCCGGGCCGGAATTGCGTGGTGCCGGGCCCGGTGGCCGTGACGACGCCGGCGGCTTCTATGCCGGGTATGCCCGGCAGGGGCAAGGTATGGTACAGCCCCGAACGCACATACACATCGTGGAAGTTGACGCCGATAGCCGTGTGCCGGATCTGCACTTCCCCCGGGCCAGGCTCGGCGACCTCCACGTCTTCCAGGCGCAGCTGATCGGGCTCGCCGGCTGCGCGCAGAACTATGGCGGGAGCATGCATGCTGTGGTTCCTTGTACTGTGGCTCACAAATACAGTGGGTTATACAGCATGGAATTGATCCGCGATAGCTCGCGAATGACATCAGCACATCATCAACTGCGAGAAGTCCTGGATTACGGGAAGCGGGGTGCCCCACCCGTATCCGATCATCGCGCGGAATGTTCGCACAGAAAGCGGTTCACCTCGGTCAGGCAGCGTTCGGCAGCCAGGAGATTGATGGCATGGCCATAGCCCTCGAAGACTACCACTTGCGCATCGGGCATGGACGCGCGCACGGCGTTTAGCTGCTCGGCCTGCGCCATGGGGCTGTGCTCGCCCACAAGATTGAGCACCGGAATCCGGATCGAAGCCGCATCCTTGAGCAGATTGGCGTCCAGGGTGAGCTGGATGTGGCCGATCGCCACGTGCGGCGCCACCTTGCCCATTTCCGCGATCACCCATTCCCGCACCGCGTCGCTGGCGCGGGACAAGTCCAGCCGAAGTTCGATGGTGCTGCGGCTGTAGCCGGCACTGCCCAGGCGGGTGATGGCCTCGACGTGGCTGCCCTGCCCGGCGCTGTAGGCCTGGGCAGTGGAGCTGTTCAATTTGAATGGGGAATTGATAATGGTCAGCGTATTCAGCCTGTCCGGGTGATGTATGGCCGCCAACAGGCCGAACACGCCTCCCGAGTACTCGCCGATCCAGTGAACCTTGGGAATTTCCAGCGCATCGAGCAAGGCGATTGCGTCTTCCATGAGCACCAGCGCGTCATAGCGCGCACCGGGTTCGGGCTCGGTGGTTGCACCACAACCCCGGGAATTAAAGCGCAGCACTCGATAATTGCGCGATAGATCGGGAACCCACTGGCGCCAAAAGTCCATGTTGCGGCAGAACCCATGGTGCAAAAGAATGGTTTCGGGCTCTTGCTCGAGCCACGGCAATGTGTAGTCCGCAATGTCATACTCGATATCGATGCCGTTGGCACGAATGGTACGGGGAAGCAGTTTCATCAAAATACCCGTGTCAAAAAAAAGAAGAAATGTTTCTATGTCACTGCGATCCCGGCCTGGGCCACCGCTGCCTTCGCGGCGGCCAGTTCCTTGCGCAGGAATTCTTTGAACTGTGCCGGCGTGTTCGGCGAGGAAGTGATGCCCATGACAGCCAGCTGCTTGCTTACCTTCGGGCTACCCATCACGGCCCAGACGGCGGAGACGATATGGTTGGCGACCTTGTCGGGCAGCTCCTTCGGGGCGTACAAGCCATACCAGGTGGAAGCATCCAGCGTCACCGGCACTTGGGAACTCAGCGTGGGCACCTTGGGAAGATGCGTAGAATGATCCGTGCCGGTAACCGCCAATGCCCTCAATTTTCCCTGCTTGATATAAGGCAGAACCACGAAAATATTCGAGAACATGAAGGACAGCTGTCCGCTCAGCAGGCCGATGACAGCCTTGGCTTCGCCCTGGTAGGGCACATGCAGCATCTTCACCCGGCCGGCATCCGCCAGCAGCGCCCCGGCGATATGCAGCGAAGTCCCTACCCCGCCGGAGCCATACGTCATTCTGCCCGGTTCCTTGCGCGCTTGCGCCACCAGGTCGGCCACACTATGGATGGATGACCCGGACGGCACCACCAGAACCAGGGGAGACTGGCCCAGATCGGTAAGCGGCGTGAAGTCACGTACCGTGTCGTACTTGACTCGATCAGGGTAGAGTATCTGCGCCATGATCGTGCTGGTTTGGGGGGCGACCATCAAATGGCGGCCGTCGGCCGGGGAACGCAGCAACAAGTGGGCCGCCAGTATCCCACTGGCGCCCGCCCTGTTTTCTACCACGATGTTCTGCCCGAGCCGCTGCCCCAGCGGCGGGCAAAGCGTGCGAGCCACGATGTCGGTCGAGCCGCCGGCGGAAAAACCCACCAGCATCTGGGTGGTGCTCTCGGCCCTCGCGGGCCTGGTCAGGAAAGCGCCACCAAGCGCCGCCAGCGATCCCGCCGCCAGTACCGACCGTCGGTGCATAGAAAATTCCATGTTTTTCGTCTCCTGAATTAATAGTAGTTTCAGGAATTCTGCAACGCCCATGGCGTTTGCTCAAACGAAAAGTACGCGCTTTATCCATTCATAAAATGAATGCAGGAAGTGCTTGCAACAATATAGCGGCACGAAGCAAAGGGGGCTGCCGCCGGCCCCGCCAGCGCACCGGCCCGAGCGCCTCAACCCTTTGCCCGGCCCGCGGCGGCGGTATCCAGCAGCCACTCGGTCAGTGCCCGCACAGCCGGCAGTTCGGTTCGATCGATGGGAATGTACAGGTAATAACGGAACGAACTGGCAAACGACTCGTCGAGGGCGAGTACCAACTGTCCGCTGCGGAGCTCGTCCTCGACCAGGAAACTCGGCACCAGGCCCACGCCCAGGCCGGCCGCAACGGCCTGGATCAAGTGGGACGTCAGCTCGAACTGTGGGCCCAGGCGCATGCTGGCTGCCGGCAGGCTCTTGTATCTGAACCAGCGGTGCCACACGTCGGATCGCGCGGTGACCTGCAGCAAGAGGTGCTGCGCCACGTCTTCGGCCCTGTTGATCGGCCGCTCCCGCTTGAGCGCCGGGCTGATGACGGGCATCAGATGCTCGTCGAAGAGGCGATGGGAGATCAGCCCGGGCCAGGGCGTATCGCTGACGCCGATGGCCGCGTCTATGCCCGCCAGCGACAGGTCGAACTGGCCTATGCGCGAATGCAAATGCACCAGGGTATTGGGATGGCGTGCGTAGAAGCCGCTAACTCGGGGCATGAGCCATTTTGCGCCGAACGTAGGCAGCGCCGCGAGATGCACCGAGCCGCCGCCGGCCCGATAGCTCAGTGCCTGCAGCGAGGCATTGCGGATGCGCTGCAGCGCGCCGCCTATCTCGCGCAGGTACATGGCCCCCGCGTCGGTAAGCTGAATATGGCGGTTCTCGCGGCGAAAGAGCGCCACCCCCAGTAGCCGTTCAAGCGCCTGAACCTGCCGGCTGACCGCGCTTTGAGTCAGGGACAATTCCGTCGCGGCCCGGGTGAAGCTCAAGTGGCGCGCCGAGGCCTCGAAGGCGGCCAGCAAAGACATCGACGGAGCAAGCAGGCGCGGATTCATAGGGCGGCTTCGGTGACGGCCAGGCATATAGGCTCTGGACATTCATGCAGGTAATGAACAAACCGAGTTCTTTCCATTTGAGGCCTTTCGCTGCCCTTCTCTAAAATCGTCCCCGTTTCCCAAGCCGCCAAGCCGAACCCATGCCACCAGTGAATGCTAGCTCCCTTCCCCGGCACACTCAAGCCGGCCCCCGCCGCCCATGAAAAACCCGGGGAAGAGCAGCGGTGCATGGCGGGCGCTGCAACAGGCACTGCAAGCACGCCTGGGATCCGCGGTACGCTTTGACGAAGCACACCGCGCCGCCTACGCCTCGGACGCTTCCAACTACAGGCAGGTGCCCATAGGCGTAGTGGTGCCGAGTTCGATTGAGGATTTCGTCGCCGCGCTGGCTATTTGCCGTGAACATGGCGCGCCGGTGTTGATGCGCGGCGGCGGCACATCGATGAACGGGCAAACGGTCAATACCGCCGTGGTGTTCGACTTCTCAGTGTATTGCAATCGCGTCCTCGCGATCGACCCGGCCGCCGGCAACGCGGTGGTCGAGCCCGGCGTGGTATGCGATCGCCTGCGCGATGCCGCGCAGGCATATGGCCTGACTTTTGCGCCGGATCCGTCCACCCATAGCCGCTGCACGCTGGGCGGCATGATCGCCAACAACTCTTGCGGAGCCCATTCGGTGATGGCCGGCAAGACGCTGGAAAACGTCGAGGCACTGGAAGTTCTGACCTACGACGGCGAGCGCTTCTGGGTCGGCCCAACCACTGAACAGGAGCTGGCCGACATCATCGCCGCAGGCGGCCGCCGCGGCCAGATCTACGCCGCCCTGAAAAACCTGGCCGACCGCTACGCCGACCTGATCCGAGCCAAATTCCCCGGCATCAAGCGACGCGTATCCGGCTACAACCTGGATCAACTGCTGCCCGAGAATGGCTTCAACGTAGCGCGTGCGCTGGTCGGTACCGAGGGAACCTGTGCGCTGACGCTGCAGGCCCGCGTGCGCCTGGTCAATAACCCAGCCCGTCGAGTGGTGCTGGTACTGGGCTTTCCCGACATCTATGTGGCCGCCGACGCAGTGCCCGAATATCAGCGCCTGCGCCCCATAGCCATCGAGGGGCTGGATCGGGCCATCATCCGCGGCCTGCAGGCACGCGGCCTGGTACAGGAAGAGATCGACCTGCTGCCCGCCGGCGACGCGTGGGTAATGCTGGAATTCGGTGCGGACACCATCGAGCAGGCCGTGGCTCAGGCCGAAGCCGCGTCGCGCTACTTCGAACAACGCCCGCAAGGCCCACATCCATCGCGATGGATGGCCGTAGAACCGGCCATGCAGGCGCGCATCTGGTCCATTCGCGAAAACGGCGCTTCGGCCACTCAGTTGTCCATAGACCCCCACGAGCCCGACATGCAGGTCGGCTGGGAAGATGCGGCCGTGGATCCACGGCGCCTGGGCGACTACCTGCGCGCCTTCCAGGCACTGGTGGATCGCTATGGGTACCGAACCTCGCTGTTCGGCCACTTCGGCGACGGCTGTGTGCACGCGCGGCTCACCTTCAACCTACGCTCGGCGCAAGGCGTACTGGACTTCCGGCGCTTCATCCGCGAGGCGGCCCAGCTCGTGGTCGACCACGGCGGTTCCCTCTCGGGCGAGCATGGTGACGGCCAGGCCAAGGCCGAGTTCCTGCCCATCATGTTCGGCGCAGAGCTGGTCGGCGCCATGCGCGAATTCAAGCACATCTGGGATCCCCAGAACCGGCTCAACCCGCGCAAGGTGGTCGACGCCTACAGCGTCGACGAGAACCTCAGGGCTGGGCCCACGTACAAAGTGGTCGACATCGGCACACGCCTGAATTTCCGCAGCGCCGAGGGCAATGGATTTCAGCGGGCGGTCGAACGCTGCATCGGCATAGGCCGTTGCCGGAACACCCAGGGCAACACCATGTGCCCAAGCTATCGCGCCACCCGGGAAGAACGGTTTTCCACACGCGGGCGCGCCCGCCTGCTGTGGGAGATGCTGCAAGGCGACGTCGTCGCCGACGGCTGGAACAGCAAATCCGTGAAGGAGTCTCTGGACACCTGCCTGTCCTGCAAAGCCTGCCGCAGCGACTGTCCCACACATACAGACATGGCCTCTTACAAGGCGGAATTCCTTTCCCATTACTACGAAAACCACCGCCGGCCGCGCCAGGCGCTGGCCATGGGCCGCATCGGTGATTGGGCGCCGTGGGCGGCGCGCCTGCCGCGCCTCGCCAATGTATTTACCCAGACCCCCGGCCTGGCCCACTTGTGCCGCCTGGCCGGCGGCATCGCTCAAGACCGCCGCCTGCCGCGCTTTGCCCACAAGAGCTTTCGCCGTATGTGGACGCCGGATCGGCAGCCCGGCTCGAGCCGGGGCCGGGTCATGTTATGGGTGGATACCTTCTGCGAACACTTCCATCCAGAGATAGCCCAGGCGGCCGCCGAGGTGCTCGGCCATGCCGGCTTCGAAGTCCTGCTGCCTTCTACGCCGCTGTGCTGCGGCAGGCCTCTGTATGACTTCGGCTACCTCGACGCCGCCCGGCAGAAGCTGCGCCAGCTGCTGGAAACCCTGGATGCGCAGCTGGCCGGCGACGGTGCGCCTACGGCACTGATAGGCCTGGAGCCCGGCTGCATGTCCGTCTTCAAGGACGAACTGCTCAAGTTCTTTCCCGACGATGCGCGTGCGCGCAGCTTATCCGAGTCGGCATGGATGCTGGGCGACTTCCTGCACGCGCAAGGATATGTGCCGCCCGCGCTGGCGGTGGACGTGCTGGTGCACGCGCACTGCCACCAGAAGTCGCTGTTCGGCTCCAAAGGAGAAATGGCCTTGCTGCAGGCAATGGGCGCGCGTGCCACGCTGCTCGACAGCGGCTGCTGCGGCATGGCCGGCTCTTTCGGCATGAGCACACGCCATGCCGCCATGTCGCGCGCGGTGGGAGAGCTGGAACTGATGCCGGCTTTACGGCGGGCGCCCGAAGATACCGTGGTCTTGACCAATGGCTTCAGCTGCCGGGAACAGATCCGCGACGGCACAGGCCGGGAGGCCGTGCATCTGGCACAGCTGCTCAAGCGCGCCCACGACGAAAGCGCCTGAGTGTCGGCGCGCTTCCCCGGCTGGAGTTCTCTGAAGCTGCCGCCAGAACCAACAGCCTCAAGCCGGCTCGTTCGCCGATCTTGCCGCCCTCACGCAGATCGGCCACGCGCCGCGTGCCGCCTTCAAGGGTCTATGTACCTGCATCACAGCCATTGGCCGAATTTCATCTTCCCCGACGACACCTGCTCTCGCACCAGCGACCAGAAGGCGTGCGCCGCTGGCGAAAGACGCCTTTGATTCAGGCACGCCAGCGCCAGCTTGCGTTCCGACATCGGGCTTATCCGCCTGTACACCAGGCCGTCGTAGTGCCGCGGCAATACCAGCGAAGCAAGTATGGATATGCCCTCTCCGCGCTTCACGAATTCCAGTATGGACATGATCTGCGATAGATCGTGCGCGACATGCGGCTCGGCGCCGGCGCGGGCGAACATCCTGGTTATTACCGGCTGCGATCCGGCGCGCGTCATGATCAGCGGGTAGTTGACGAGATCCTGCACCCCGACCACTTCCCGGTCGGCAAGCTCGTGCCCTTCCGGCAGAACCGCCATCAGGTGGTCGGTGACCAGAGGCAGCGTATCCAGATCGGGCTTGGGCAGCGCCACGACACCGATCTCGATGCGGCGCTCCAGAATCGCCCGTTCCAGTTCCGTATCGGCCTTCTCGGTGACAAAGATATCGACCCCCGGGTATCGGCTCTTGAAGAGCTCCAGAATCGGCGGCAGCAGGTTCAAGGAGGAACTCGCCCCCAAGGAGCCCAGCGTAAGCAGGCCCGATTTGAGACCCGCGCTGGCATTGACGGTGGCCCGAATGATCTGCAGGGAGGCAAACAGATCCCGGACATGCGGCAGGATCTGCTTGCCCGCGTAGGTCAGCTGGATGCCGGGGGCGTTCCGATCCAGCAAGGGAGCGCCCAGGGTTTGCTCCAGCGTGCGCAGCGCATGGCTCGTGGCCGAGGGGCTCATGTCGAGCCGCGCTCCGGCGCTGGCGATGTTGTCCGCCGACATCAAGGCCAAAAACAATTCCAGCTGTTTCAAGGAGATTGATTTAGAGGCTCTTTCGGGCATGTCGCGCACCGCTTTTATTGAATATAAATTCAATTGTATATGAAAACATTGAAATATACACTGAGCCAATACGCTTATCGGAAAGCCTCGCCGTTGGAATATCGGCTTCAGAACTGCACGTTTATGCACCGCCCGCACAGCCTCTTATAGAACAACAATGGAGAAGCAAAACATGGACACGCCTCAAACGGGCGCACTGGCGGGCATAAAGGTATTGGATCTCTCCCGGATTCTCGCCGGCCCCAGCGCCACCCAGCTGCTGGGCGACCTGGGCGCCGATGTCATCAAGGTAGAAAAGCCCGGAGAGGGCGACGACACCAGAAAGTGGGGGCCGCCGTACATCCGCGACGCCCAAGGAAAAGAAACACGCGAAAGCGCTTATTACCTGTCCGCCAACCGGAACAAGCGCTCGATTGCCGTCGATATCGGCTCCGACGAAGGACAAGCACTGATTCTCCGGCTGCTCGAGCATGCCGACATCCTCGTGGAGAACTACAAGGTGGGGGGCCTGGCCAAATACGGCTTGGGCTACGAACAGCTCAAAGAGCGGTTTCCGAAGCTGATCTATTGTTCCATCACCGGCTTCGGCCAAACCGGCCCTTATGCGACGCGTTCCGGATACGATTTTCTGATCCAAGGCATGGGCGGCATCATGAGCCTCACCGGAGAGCCCGATGGCACACCGATGAAAGTCGGCGTGGGGATAGCCGACGTCATGACCGGCATGTACGCGGCGGTCGGGATCCTCGCCGCGCTACAGCACAGGAATGCGTCGGGGCTGGGCCAGCATATCGATATCTCGCTGCTCGACACCCAGATTGCGTGGCTGGTCAACGCCGGCACCAATTTCCTGGCTGACAGGCAATTGCCCCGCCGGCTGGGCAACGGGCACCCCAACATCGTGCCCTACCAGGTCTTCGACACCGCCACGGGCCCCATGATTCTTGCCGTGGGCAACGACGCCCAGTTCGGCAGGTTCTGCGACGTCGCCGGGCTCCCGGGGCTGGCCGCCGACGATAAATTCCGCAGCAACACCGACCGGATCGCAAACCGGCAAGAGCTCTGCACGCTCATCAACGAACGCTTGCGTTCGCGGCCGCGTGAAGACTGGCTCGCAGACCTCGAGAAAGTCAGCGTGCCCTGCGGGCCCGTCAACAACCTGCAAGACGTGTTCAACGACCCTCACGTGAAATCCCGAGGGGCAGAGCTGCGCCTGCGGTGCCCCTGGGCTAGCGGCGGCGAAATAGGCCTGCTTGCCAACCCCTTGAAGATGTCGAGAACCCCCGCCGCCTATCTTCGGCCGCCGCCCCGGCTCGACGAGCACGCGGACGAAGTGCTCGACGACTGGCTGGGTATGGCAAATGAGCTGCGATGAATGTACGCAAAACCTTATTGTCATTGCAGCTCGCGCCGCCCTCTTCAAACAGGCCGAGCCCGGCGGACGCCCAGTCCACGCCCGGCCGAAGCAAACTTGAACAAACACGAACGCCTACCGCCGGCGGCAGGCGCGCCCCATCCAAAATAATTCCGGAGCCTATGAAATGATAAAACTGTCCAAAGACCAAACCGAGCTGCAAATGGCGGCGCGCGAGCTTGCCCAGGCGGAGTTCAAGCCGACCGCGGCAGCAACCGATCAAACAGAACAATACCCCTGGGAAAACGTCAAGAAGCTGCGCGAGGCGGGCTTCATGGGCATGACCATTCCCAAAGAACTCGGCGGCCGCGGCCTGAGCTATTTCGATACGCTGCTGGTGGTGGAAGAGATGGCCAAGGCCTGCGCCACCATGGGCCGCATCACGGTCGACGCCAATATGGGCGCCATCAACGCCATCATGCGCTACGGCACCGAAGAGCAAAAACATTTGACCGCCGAATGCGTGCTTGCGGGAGACAAGCCGGCAATATGCATTTCCGAACCCACCGCGGGCAGCGCAGCCACTGAAATGCGCACTCGCGCAGAACGCCAGGGGGATCAGTACATCATCAATGGCGAGAAGTACTGGATCACCGGCGGCGGGGTGTCGCGCCTGTACCTGATCTTCGCGCGCGTCTTCGACGACGGCGCCGACATGGGCATAGGCGGGTTCATCCACGTCCGCGACGACAACCCGCAAGCCGACGGGCTGGTAATTGCCAGCCGCTCTTATGCGATGGGAATACGCGGCATTCCCGAGACGCGCATCCAGTTCAAGAACCTGGCGGTGCACAAGTCCATGCTGGTCGTTCCGCCGGAAGGCCTGAAGCGCGGGTTCGCCCGGCTGATGCAAGCCTACAACTCGCAGCGGGTGGGTGCCGGCACCGTGGCCCTGGGCATCGCGCAAGGCGCATTCGAAGAAGCGGTCGACTACGTAAAAGGGCGCGAGCAGTTCGGCCGCCCGATTGCCGAATTCCAGGGCCTGCAGTGGATGATCGCCGACATGCAGATCAAGCTGAGCGCAGCCCGCCACATGTTGCATCACGCCGCGCTCAGCGGCACAGACCAGACCTTTGGCTTTCCCGACATCTCCATGGCCGCCCAAGCCAAAGTGTTCGCGGCCGAGTCGGCCATTCAAATCACCAACGACGCCTTGCAACTGCACGGCTCTTCCGGCTACGGAAGGGACATGCCCATGGAAAGGCACGTACGCGACGCCCGCATGTTCACCATCGCCGGCGGCACCGCGCAGATCCTGCGCACGCAGGTCGCATCGGCCGTGCTGGGGATGAAGCTGCCGCAAACGCGCGACGGGTATTCACGGCTGCACAAGGCGTCATAAAAGATTCCGCGAGCCGCACACATGCGGCCCGCAAGCAAGGCGCCCCCGACGCTCGCAAGCGCGGGGACGCCTTGTTTTTTCGCGGGCGGCTTCCCTTACAAGCCGGAGAGCCCCGAAAGGTATGGCGCTAAGCGGCCAAGAACTTCAATACTTCGCCGACTACCAGGTCGGTGACCCGCCATTCAGAGTCCTGGGTCACTCCGGCAATATGCGGAGTAAGGATCAGGTTCGGCACGTCATGAAAAATAGGGGTGTCCTTAAGCGGCTCTTGGACGAACACATCGATGGCGGCCCCGCCCAAATGCCCGGCTTTCAGGGCATCGACCACCGCCGCCTCGTCGACGATGCCGCCGCGAGCGCTATTTATCAGAATTCCGCCGGGCTTCATGCGCGCCAGCATCGCCGCATCGAATAAGTTGTGCGTGGCCGGGATGCTCGGCAGGTGCAGCGTTACCACGTCGCTCGTGCCCAAGAGCTGCTCCAGGGACATGAACTTCACCCCCTCAAGCCCGTCCGCCGATGTGGCCTTTGCGTCATGCGCAACGACGGACATGCCCACATTGCCAGCCAATTTCGCCACGGCCTTGCCGATCGAGCCGAAGCCGACGATGCCCAGCGTCGCCCCTGCAATTTCACGGCCTTGCACCATGGCCAGCTTGGGCCAGAGGCCATGCGCCACAGCTTCGGTTCCGAGATAGGCTCGCCGCCGCAGCATCATCGCTGTCGTTACGACATATTCCGCCACGGACAGCGCATTTGCGCCCACGGCGGGAATCACCTTGATCCCGCGCTTGGCGCACGCATCCATGTCGATGTTGTCCAGACCCACGCCCAGCCGCCCCACCACCCGGCAGTCCTTCATGGCCTCCAGCAGCGGCCCTCGAACCTGGGTCACGTTGCGCACGATGATGCCGGCGGCATCCCTGGCCGACTCGATCAGGTCATCCGCTCTTTCAAACAATGTCGCATCATAGTGAACATCGTGTTCGCGCTGCAGGCGCTCCAGTTGTTGTGGAAGGATTCTTTCGGGTACAAGCAATTTCATGACATTCAATCGGGTGATGGTTGGGCTGATGGATAGAGCAGAAACCGGCTGCAGCAGGAGCTAGCTGCGTTTGTACTGCAGCAGCCCTCCGGCCACCTTCGGCGGATGTGCGCGCAGCGCCTCCTCGATCGGCTCCGTTCCCCACCCAGGCCGGTCGGGCACGAGCAGGTATCCGTCTTCGAATTCCGGCGTATGTGTATATAGCTCGCTTTCCCACGGCAAGCGGTCGATATCGCACTCCATGATCCTCAAATTGGGAACCGCCGCGGCAAACTGCGCATTGATCATGGTGCACAAATCGCCGTAAAAATTATGAGGAGCGATATTGACATCGTGCGCATCGCATATCGCGGCGATCTTCATCGACTGCCAGACGCCATTCCAGATGGTGTCGACTATTCCGACATCCATGGCCTGGGCTTCCAGGTACGGCATGAAACCGCGCACGCCAAACAGCGTCTCGCACGAACTGATCGGATGAGGGCTGCGCTGACGCACATGCGCCAGGGCTTTCGGATTATAGGTGTCAACCTCCACCCAGAACAGGTCGAGATCCTCGATGGCCCGCAAAAGCCGCAACAGGCCTTCGGACTTCATGTTGAAGTTCACATCGACAAGAATGTCGATGTCCGGCCCCGCCCCTTCGCGCAAAGCCTCCAGGTGCCTGCGCACGTTGCCGATCACCTTCTTGTCGACATTCAGCTCGGGCTGGAAGGGAACGGCGAACCCCGGCCTCCAGGCGTACGGAAGCCCGTCGTCATGGATGAACATATTGGTCTTGAGCGCCGTGAACCCCCGTTCTCGCACTTCCCTGCCGGCCTGCTTCACCCCTTCGAGGCCGGTAATGGCCGGCTTATAAAAATTCGGATGGCTGATACGCCAGGTGGCGCAATGCGACCAGTACACCCGGATCTTGTCGCGCAGCTTGCCACCCAACAATTCATAGCAAGGAACACCGAGATGCTTTGCCTTCAAGTCGAGCAAGGCATTCTCCAGAGCGCCGATCCCCTCTGCAATGACGCTGCCGGGGGCGGGCCGCGTCAACGCACTCGCTTCCTGGAAAAAGCGCTCGTGCGCGGTGACACGCTGCCCCACCAAGCGCCGTCCCAGCTGTTCAATGACGCTCGTTACTCCGGGGGAACCGAATCCTTCGTCGTACTCGCTCCATCCGACCAGGCCATTGTCGGCGGTAATTTTCAAAAAGAAATAGTTCCGCCAGCCCGCATCGCAGGTCAAGGTTTCGATCGCTTCGACTTTCATGATGTTCCTTGTAGAGACGGGTGGCTTGGTTATTCGCCGAACTGTTGGTGCGCTTCCATCGCCCGGACTGAATAAACGTAAGCCGCCCCCGCATTCAGGGCGATCGCCGTTCCCAGGGCCTCGCTCAGCTCTCCTTCCGTAGCGCCCGCTTGCCGCGCGGCCGAAGCGTGCGAGGCGATGCAGCCGTCGCACCGGGTCGTCACGGCAACCGCCAGAGCGATCAGCTCGCGGGTCTTGGCATCCAGATGCCCGTTTGCGCCCTGGGCGGCATTCAGCGCCTGGAATGCCTGGATGAATTTGGGGTTGGCATTGGCGAGCGTCGCGGCGGCTTTACGAGTATTGCTCAGTTGTGCTTTCCAATCGTTCAGCATGGAAGTTTCTCTCTCTGAAATAAAGGCACTTCAACATGAAGTGCCCGGTTAAGTATTTGAAATTCGAGTCTAGCTGGGTGTGACATTCATCTCTTTAGTTATCTTTCCCCAACCTTCCAGTTCGGAGTCAAAATATTTTTTGAACTCCGCCGGAGTACTGCTGACCGGTGTAGCCCCCAATACCGTCAAACGGTCAAGCACCTCTTTTGATTTCAACGCCTCGGCAACCTCGTGGGCCAATTTTTCGGTGATCTGCTTCGGAGTATGGGACGGCGCAAATATGCCGTACCAGGAAACGACATTGAAGCCTTTGATCATGCTGGAAACCGGCGTGATGCTGGGCGCCAGAGAGGTCGGCTTTTCCGAGGTCACGGCAATGCCCCTGAGCCGCCCGTCCTTGATAAAGGGCAGCGCCTCATTCGCGATGACGAAATTTACCTGGCCGCCAATCACGTCGGTAATCGCCGGAATCCCGCCCTTATAAGGAACGTCCGTTATATTGACGCCCAGGCGCAGCTTGATGAGCTCGCACGACAAATACGTGCTGGTTCCGACCCCGGTGGTGGCACAACTCACCGCCCCGGGGTGGGATTTCGCCTCGGCGATAATCTCTTGAAGATTCTTGAATTTCGATTTCGGCGCGACAGCAACCAGATTCGGAATGCTGACCACTTGGGAAACCGGCTGAAGGCTGGACTTCACATCGTACGGCACCTTCTTGTAGAAATACGGGTAAAGCGTGTTGGCAATGCTGCCGAGCAAGAACGTATACCCGTCCGGCTTCGCATGCGCGACGTATGCCGACCCCACCATACCGCCCGCTCCGGGGCGATTTTCGACAATTACGGTCTGCCCCAGGCGTTCGCCGACCGCCTTCCCGATCAGCCTGGCCAAAACATCCGCATTCCCGCCGGGCGCGTAGGGGGCCACTATCGTCAAGGGCCTATCCGGCCACGCAGCGGATGCGCTATATGAAACCAATAGCGCGGTTCCCGCGACAAGACATTTAATTGCTTTTTTTGAAATCATCACCTTCACACTCCTTTTTGCCAGTAATTCCATGGCTTTGACAGATCAAACAAACACCATTCACCTCTGAATACTTCAGCGCCCAATATGCAGCCAGCCGGCCCGATCGGCTTCAGCCTCGGGCAGCCATGGGCGACACCACGTCTTATATCGTCATAGAAAAGCGGATCCGCAAATTGCGGCCCACTGTCAAATATCTTTGTTTGAATATCCGGAAACGAATTCCTTTTTACCGCCCGTCTCTTGCGCATAGACATGGCGCCGTATTTTTCCGATATTCCCGCCATAAGCGTGAACGCTTATGGAAACCTTATCGCTATATACATTCGAAACCCGGTGAATATCCCCAAGCCGGGGAGACACACAGTCGACCATACCCGGAGTCAAGACATCCTCGGACAGCCGTGTCATGGGCGTTCCCGGGGCATTCAAAGCGAATCGCTCGCCCTTCTCGGAGCCGCGCATCATGCCGATCAACGCCCAGACGGTATGGTCGTGGATGGGAGTGAATTGACCGGGCCCCCACACGAAACTTACAATTGAAAACCGATCCTCGGGATCCGCATGCAAAAGGTATTGTTGGTAATACTGCGGGTGCGGTTGCGCAAACTCCTCCGGAAGCCAGTTGTCGTTTGAAACCAAATCGGCCAATAGCGGCTTTCCCCGACTTAATATTTCTTCTTCATTTCCTCCGGCGCTCGTCACGATCCGGGTAAGCCCGTCGACAAATTGCGAAAAAGGCTTTGAGTAATTCATCTTGTCCTCCATGCGACTCGATATTTGACGAATTCAAATGCTCCAATAAGCTTTCAAATACTGCCTAAAACCATGCCGATTCGCTCCCTGCGGGCTTTTCTCGCCGTACATCACCTCGGAACCATTTCCGCGGCCGCCGATCGCGTGCATCTGTCTCCGGCGGCGGTCAGCGCACAGCTGAAAATGCTGGAGCAGAAACTGGGCGCGGAACTGTTCGTGCGCACCAGCCGGTCTTTGCGCCTTACGTCCACCGGCCATCGCCTCATACCACTGGCCGAGCAAATACTTGCCCTTCACGAAGAAATGCTCATGCTGGCCCAGGATGAGGTCGTTACCGGCCACCTGGCGCTCGGCGTAGTCAACAGTGCGCTTACCGGAGTGCTGCCTCCCGTACTGCATAGGCTGAAAATCGAAACCGCCAACCTCCAGGTGAAAATAATCGCCGGGAATTCGGCGGAACTGCTGGCCCAGGTGGAAAATGGCATTCTCGACGCCGCGATCGTTACCCAGCCACCCAAACACGTCATTTCCAGCCTTTGTGTAAACCATCTCTACTCAGAGCCTTACGCGCTATTGCTGCCAGAACCCATCCCCTACGACAGCCTGGCCGCCGCGTTTCAATCCTCACCGTATATCGCCTTCGACAGACACACATGGGCCGGCCGGCAAATCGACGACTTTCTTCATCAGCTGGGTATTGAAGTTCGCCCCGAAATGGAACTCAATTCGCTGGACGCAGTAACGGCAGTTGTCAGGCAGGGCCTGGGAATAACGATCGTTCCATTGGTTCGCGGCAACCTGAGGCACCTGGATCCATTGCTGCGGGTCATATTGATTCCCGGATTTAACAGAGAAGTTTGCCTAGTCCAGCGCAGAAATAACC
Organism: Candidimonas nitroreducens; assembly: GCF_002209565.1. Classification (GTDB taxonomy): domain Bacteria; phylum Pseudomonadota; class Gammaproteobacteria; order Burkholderiales; family Burkholderiaceae_B; genus Candidimonas; species Candidimonas nitroreducens. The sequence continues at coordinate 645,846 of NZ_NJIH01000003.1, read as the reverse complement.
CGCAGCAGAAACTTACCGCACAAATACTGGGCGCTTTTGCCCGGCTCGCTCAGGTAAATGAATACGAACAAGGCCTGGGCTCGACATAAAAACCCCGGCATATAACGCCTGCATATATTGATGCCGGGCTGGTTACGCCTGGGGGGTAATGCCTGGGGAAATTATATAGAGCAGGCTGCGCCAGCAATACCAAATAATTTTGTCTCTATGCATCGAAAAAACTGATGCATAGATGGACTGTCTTTCCGTCGAGCCATCCAGCCGATCCGAAATGATGATAGGTCATTTCAACATATGGGTCATCTTTGTCAAGCAGGCTGCGCTGAACAGCGGCCGCTTCCCCTCTGCTGAATAGCCCTTCGGCACGCGCGGCGGCTCTGCAGCCAGCTCCGCTGCCCGCTCACCCAGGCAAATTACCGCGTCACGGCCTCGCTACCCGAGCATCGCTCTTATCCAGTTTCTTATAAGAGAAAATTGAAAAAAATCTCAATTGAACATGCGGTGTGATGAATGCAATAGTATTGGAGCATCCAGCGGTTCTTCCAAGACATAGCTAACGAAGGCATGAATACAATGAAAGGGACGGAATTTGCGTCGATACGGGAGATCTTGCACCCGCGCAGCGTGGCGATTCTTGGAGCATCCAAAGATAATAAAAAATGGGGCGGCCGGCTGCTCCAATACATGACACGGCATCGGCACGATGGGAAGCTTTATCCCATCAACCCAAAGGGCGGCCAATTAATGGGCGAGCAAGCGTACCCGTCGCTGGCCGAGTGCCCCGCTGAAATCGATATGGCCGTATTGGTGCTGCCCAGCCATCACGTTCTTTCGGCCATGGAAGCGTGTGCCAGGAAAAAAGTGCGCTCCGTGATCATACTGTCGTCCGGATTTTCGGAAACAGGCGAAAAAGGGGCTGCCCTGGAGCGTCAAATAATGGATCTGGCTCGCGCAAGCGGTATTCGGGTTCTGGGCCCGAATTGCATGGGCGTACTCAATACACAACACCGCCTGGCGGCAACGACCGCCATAACGATGGGATATGTCGATGAGCTTCCTGTCGGATCCATCGGCATGGTGTCCCAGAGCGGAGCATTGATGGGCGCAATGCTGGCGCGCGGCATCGACGTGGGCGCCGGCTTCAGCACAATGGTGTCGCTCGGAAACCAAAACGATATCGACCAGAACGATATTCTGGAATACCTGATCGACGATCCTGCTACGCAAGTGATCACGATGTATATCGAAGCGGTAAAAGAAGCGGATCGATTCGTATGCCTGCTCAAGAAAGCCAGGCAGCAGGACAAGCCTGTGCTCGCGGTCAAATCGGGGCGCAGCGCCTCCGGCGGCAAGGCGGTCATGTCGCACACGGCCAGCCTGGCGGGAGCCTGGCCCGCGTTCGAGGCAGTATGCCGAGCCAACGGGGTGGTTTTGTTCGACGACGTCTACGATATGCTGGAAGGCGCGATGGTATTGAACGGCGGCGCCAGAATGGCCGGCCCCAATATCGCCGTATTTTCCGGCTCGGGCGGCGGCGGAGCCTTGATTGCCGACTCACTGGAGGAAGCCGGCCTCGCCCTGCCTCAACTCGGCGACGCGACCCGACAAAAACTCTCCGCACTTATAGCCGGCAGCGAAATTTCACTGCCCATAGATTTTGCGGCAATGAAGCCCGGGGTGCCGGCCGACCCGACCTTCACTTCGCCCATCGCCGCAATCGTCGGCAACACGATGGCAGACGCCAATGTAAATGGCGGAATCGTCTACCTCTCCACACTTCCGTATATGGAAGAAGTTGCGTTGGCGGCCATCGAGGTTGCCCAAGCCTATAAGAAGCCATTAATCGTTGTATATGGGGCTAGCTCGGTAGGCGAAAAGGCGCGACAGATCCTGAAAGACGGACGGCAAGGCTTCGTCAATAATCAGGCCGGCGCAATCAAAATCCTCCAAGCCCTCTGGAACTGCGCACGCATGCCGGCGCCAGACGCCGACGCCGCGGATCCGGCCACGCCGCAGGCTCCGATAGCAGGCTCGGGATTCCTGCCGGAATCGGAGTCGCGCAAGATCCTCGAGGCCTACCGGATCCCGACATCTCCATGGCGGCTGGCCGGCAGCCCCGACGAAGTCATCGCCGCGTGGAAGGATCTTGGATCCGTTGCCGTCGTTGTCAAAGCGGTTAGTGCAACCTTGGTTCACAAGAGCGATGTCGGCGCGGTTCGCCTCAATCTCAAGAACGAAGAATCCTTGCGCCAGGCATGCCTTTCCATCGAGCAGGCGCTGCAGCTTGCCGGCCATCGCCTGGATGGATTTCTCGTCTCGACAATGATCAAGACCGACGCCGAGTTGATCGTCGGCATACAAAGAGATCCGGTGTTCGGCCCGCTTGTAATGGTCGGCGCGGGCGGGATACTCGTCGAGTTGTTGAAGGACGTCCAGCTATGCCCCGCGCCGATCAACATAAAACAGGCGGAGGCCATGCTGGAGCGTCTGCGATGCAAGCCCATGCTAGATGGCTGGAGAGGCGCCGCGCCGGTGGACAAGCGCAAGCTTGCCATGCTGCTCGTGCAAGTCGGCAGCCTGGCCCACGAGCAAAAGCACCTCGAGGAACTTGATATCAACCCGCTGATAATCAGCGACGGCGATATCTATGCCGTCGATGCCCGCATCATCATGGCCGGGCGCGAGCCGTAGCGGGAAGCCGTCCGCTTGCCGGGCGCAAAGCCGCAGGCCAGGCCCCGTTCATTATTACCAACCGCCGCGAATGCACCGAACTTGCGCATCTTACCAAGAGAGAGAGAAATGCTTGATGAAAACGACGTTGTGATCTACGAGTCCCGCGATGGCGTAGCCACCATCACCATAAATCGGCCCAAGCAAATGAATTCCATCGATACCGCGGTCGAAGACAGGCTGGCGCATGCGTGGCGGCGCTTCAACGCCAGCAAGGAAGACCGCGTGGCCGTGCTTACCGGCGCCGGCGAGCGGGCCTTTTCGGCGGGGCGCGACCGCAACATGACCGAGCCGCCGGACTACAGGCGATTCACCCCCGGCGCGGTGATACCTGTCGACAAGCCGATTATCGCGGCGGTAAGCGGCTGGGTCATCGGAGGCGCCATTACGCTGGTTCAAACGGCCGATCTTTGTGTCGCGGCCGAAGGAACCCGCTTTATGTTCCCCGAATCCAAAGTAGGTTTCGGAGGCGGGATGATTGCTTCCATCGCCGGGCGCATCCCGCACAAGATCGCCATGGAGCTCATGCTTCTGGGCGAAGAGATCAGCGTCGAGCGCGCCTATGACGTAGGCTTCGTCAACCGGATAGTTCCTGTGGGCCAGCACCTGTCGGTCGCACAAGAGATGGCGAGGCGCATGACCAAGAACTCTCCTATTGTCATGCGCATGTTCAAGCGCTTCGTCAGCGACGTACTGCCCAGAAGCGCAGTAGAACAAAGCGCCATACCAATGCGCGAACTGGACGTCATGAGCAACAGCGAAGACTTCCAGGAAGGGGTCGCCGCGCTCAGAGAGAAGCGGCAGCCGAATTTCCAGGATAAATAAAGTACGGGAAGGCGCCTCGCTGAGATTCAGTGCTTCGCATAGCGGGATTCATATTCGAGCGCGACTTGCTGCTGCGCCTTCAGATGGGGAAACAGCTGCTGCGGCGCGACGTAGCGCGCCGGGCGGCCAAGCAAGGCCTCCATGCGGCTTTGGAAAGCCGGGCTTTGGGCCGCCTTCGCTATGACACCCGTGAATGTTTCTGTAATGCCTGTATCCATAGCCTTTGGGGCGAGCACGATGAAATCCGCTTCCACCTCTATGGGTATACCGTTTTCCTTGAGGGTCGGTATCGAGGGGTCGCCCGGAATCCTTTGCGACGCCAGGGTCGCGACGACAACAACGGTTCCCGCCGCCTCGAGCTGCTGGGTTCCGCCGGCCCATACCACCAGATCCACATGCCCGCCGAGCAGCGCAGGCAGATATTCGCTCGCGCCTTTGTAGACGACGCCGATCACGGTTACGCCCAGGGCGTCGCTCAGGGCATGGCTCAGCCAAGAGAAAGTCGGGCTCACGGCGATCGACACCGACCCGTTTTTCTTCGCATACGACTTGATTGCATCGATCGATGCAAGAGGGCCGCCGCCTTTCGAAAGAATGGTCATATAACTAGTGGCGACAGAGCCCAGCAGCACATAATCGTCGATATTGACGGCCAGACTCTTGGATCCGCCGGGTGGAAACGTAAGCTGGGAACTCAGGCAGATCCCGATGCGGCTTCCGTCGGGCTTCGCCTCGCTCAAGTCGCGCAGGAAAACAAGCCCTCCTGCGCCGGGCTTATTCATCGGTATGATTTTCCATCCTGCCTGCCGGCCCACCTGCGCGGCCAGTGCGCGGCCGATCGTATCAGCGCCTCCGCCCGCGGGGTAGCTGATAAGCATCTCGATGGGCCGCCGCGGTTGCCAGCTATTATTCGCCGCAGCCTGTGCGGCTAGCGGCAGGCTGGCCATGGCAGCCAACAAGGATCGTCGCTTCGTTAGCACGGTTTACTCCTCCGTCGTTATTAATAAGAAATTCGCTGGTCAACGGGCAGCAACGGCTCGTGTCGCCGCGGCAAGCCAAGGCTGGCGTGCGTCATAGCCACGCTCGAAGGCCGCCAACTCGCATTCGTGTGTCAAAGTGAAAGTGATCTCGTCCACACCTTGACGCAACATCTGCTTGCGCAAGGCATCGATGTCGAAACGAAGCGTGGAACCATCGCCGCACCGTATGTCCTGGTTCGGAAGATCGATTTCGAGTTCCTGCTCCGGATGCGCCTGCGCCGCGTGCATGATGCGTTCAACCTCTACGGCTGGCAGCTGGACAGGGAGCAAGCCATTCTTGAAGGCATTACCGAAGAAGATATCCCCGAAGCTGGGCGCCAGGACGGCGCGGATTCCCGAATCGACCAAAGCCCAGACGGCACTCTCTCGAGAAGAGCCACAAGCGAAATTCGCTCCGGCCACGATCAGTTCAGCCCCCGAAAACTCGGGCCGATTCATAGGAAACTCGGGCCGCTTCCGTCCGCTCTCGTATCGCAGGTCATGAAATAGCTGCTCCGAGAAACCGGCCGAACGCGTTCTCGACAGGAACCGGCCCGGAACGATCTGGTCGGTGTCGCAGTTGCTGATATCCAGCGGGACGACTCTGGAGCGGACGATGTTGAATGGTTTCATGGCAATTCCCGGGGATCGATGAGTCGGCCGGCTACCGCGCAGGCCGCAGCGGTCTCCGGGCTGGCAAGATGGGTGCGCACGTTCTTGCCTTGCCGTCCCACAAAGTTGCGATTGGTTGTCGAAACGACGCGCTGGCCGGGCTGTGCAACATCTCCGTTGGTGCCGGAGCACATAGAACATGCAGACTCGCGCCACTGCACCCCGGCCTCGGTCAGAATCCTTGCGACGCCCTCTTGCTCGGCCTGTCTTTTTACCTGCGTTGACCCGGGAACAACCATCGTGGGCACACGCACCCGCCTGCCCTGCAATACGCCCGCGGCCGCACGTAGATCCTCTATGCGGGCGTTCGTGCACGACCCGATGAATACCCTGTCTATAGCCACCGTCTCCAGGGCTTGTCTCGGGCTCAGGCCCATGTATGCGAGCGAATCGCGGGCCGCCGCCCGGCGCACGGGGTCACTGAAACTGTCGGGATCCGGCACGCTGCCGGCCGCGGCCGCAGCATCTTGCGGACTGGTTCCCCAGGTCAGCATAGGTACGACGGCCGAAGCATCCAGACGCACCTCCCGGTCGAACACGGCATCGGCGTCGGTATGCAAGGTACGCCAGTCTTGCACCGCCTCGTCGAAGTCGTCGGAGGGCGCATAGCGCCGCCCGCGCAAATACGCGAACGTCAAATCGTCGGGCGCGATCATTCCTGCGCGGGCTCCGGCCTCGATCGACATATTGCACAAGGTCATTCGCCCTTCCATGCTCAGGCCTCGTATGGCACTGCCGGCATACTCGAGGACATGGCCGCCCGCTCCATTGGCCCCGATGTGGCAAATGATGTGCAGGATCAGATCTTTCGCCGTCACGAACCGGGGCAAAGTTCCAGCGACATCGATGCGAAACGATTTCGGCTTGATCTGCCAGAGCGCTTGCGTCGCCAGCACATGAGCGACCTCGGAGGTTCCGACGCCGAATGCTAGCGCTCCAAACGCGCCGTGCGTTGCGGTATGGCTGTCGCCGCAGACAATTACGAGACCGGGCAAGGTAATACCCTGTTCCGGCCCTACGACGTGCACGATGCCTTGTCTTTCGTCCCCAAGAGGAAAGATGGGGAAATTGAATTGCCTGGCGTTGCGGTTCAATGCCAACACCATCTCTTGCTTCTCGGCCGCTACGTCGCTCAGGATTCGGGTTTCCGTGGGGACGTAGTGATCGGGAGTGGCGAACGTGCGATCTGGCCTGCGCAAGTTCAATCCGTGATCATAGAGCTGCTGGAAGGCGTTGCGGGAGCCGTCATGAACCAGGTGGCGCCCGACGTGCAGGAGGGTGGCGCCATCTCTTTCGAGAATCACATGGCGCTGCCAGACCTTGTCGAACAAAGTAAGAGGGGAAGCAGTTTTCATAGGACTTTGACGGCAGTGATCAGCATGATTAAAGATCATAACAGAATAATATTATAATGTTTCGATTGGCAGATTACAATGCATCCCCATGAACGAAACCTTCCAGCAAGAAAAACTCGTCAAGACACCAGGCACCGCTCTGCACCGGCAGCTGTACCTGGTCTTGCGCGAGCAGATCATGCTCGGCGTGTATGCGCCGGGCGCGCTCCTGCCGAACGAGGATGAGCTGTGCGGTTACTTTGGCGTGTCGAAAATCACGGTGCGCCGAGCGCTGTCGGATCTGAAGCAACAGGGGCTCGTCGAAAGGCAACAGGGTAGGGGCACCTTCGTCAGCACCAAGCTTCCGGACGCGCACCCATTCCACGCGACCAACTTTCTTGAAGCAATCAAGGAAAGGGGCCGCGAGACCCAGGTTCATGTCCTGGACATAAAGACGGCGATCCCCCCCGGCGCCGTGGCATTGCAGATGCAGATGCACAGCGGGGAACAGGCGATCTACGCTGCGCGGCTACGCCACGTACAAGAAGTTCCGCTCATGGTGACGGAAGCTTGGGTGCCTATTGCCCTAGGCAAGACCGTGACCCTCGCGCGCCTCAAGCGCAAGCCGCTGTATCAAATCCTTATCGACCAAGGCGTTGAGTTCGGACGCGTCATCGAAGAAATCACGGCGGTGTCGGCCAATCCGCAGTTCTCCAAGCTGCTTCAGGCCGAGGTCGGAGCCCCGCTCCTGCGGGTAACCCGGCTCGTCTACGATCGACAAGAGCGGCCGGTGGAGCACCTGACCATTCATGCCAATCCAGAACGCAGCCGCGTATTGCTGAATTTGCCATCGTCGGAAATGCAGCAAAGCATTTCCAGCCGGATCGTGCACGACCGCTCAATCGCCTGAAGCCCGCCCTCATGAAGTGTGTTCGAGGCCAGGCCCCTTTGGCCGGGCCCGTCGCACCCGCACGCCCACACGCTTTTCCCGGCCATAGACAAGAACACCGGCAGTGTGAACAAACGGCAACGGAACGGCGGGATGCCGAACGCGGGAGTAATGCCAGAGGCCGCACCCACGACCAGACATGCCGCTGCCGCAAAGGCCCATCATGGTTCAAAACAAACATTGACCTAACAGTATAATGTTATTATGATTAGCGAAACATGAGCTACGCTGGCCGATTGCGCCGCATCTTGAAAAGACCGCGTACGACTCAAGCAGCCCTCCGGCAGTCACCTCGAAGCCACTCAATACACAGAAAGGAATACTTCATGGCCCTGAAACAAATACCCGACGACGCAACCATCAAGAAGGACGGGCAAAAGGCATTCGAGTGCCTTCAATCCGGCGGCGTGGTCATCCTCCACTACGACGTTTCGTACGCCGTTCTGTGCGCTACGGACGATGCGCTGCGCAAGGTCTACGCGGCGAAGAATCGAAGCTACGACCGCGCCAGCGGCGTGAGCGGCAGCTATGAAATACACCGTAAGGTGCATGTCCTGCCAGAAGAAAAAAAGGAAATGATCCGAATCATTGTGCAGGAGTATGACCTGCCGCTATCGGTCATCGCGCCTTTCGCGCCGGAAGACCCATTCATCGGCAAGCTCACGCCGTTCCTGCGCGGCATGGCCACGCGCGACGGAACTGTCAACTTTCTCATGAACGCCGGCAAGCTTCGCGACGAGATTGCAAAGCTCAGCTGGGAACACCAGTTCCCCATCATCGGGTCATCGGCCAACGCGTCGCTCAAGGGCACCAAATACCGGGTCGAAGACATCGAACCCGAGGTTCTGGCCGCCGCTGACTTGATCATCGACTACGGGCCCTCGAAGCACATCCAGACGCGCAGCCTGTCCAGCACGCAGATCGACTTTCGCGACTTCAAAGTCGTTCGATTCGGCATCTGCTACGACCAAATCGCCGCCGTACTGCGCGATCGCTTCGACATACAGCTTCCGGCTGATCCGTATCGGGCCAAAGCAGGCTGAGCAACGATGAACCTCCATGACCGAAATCGGGAAATGAACAATCCGGCCGGACTCAGGCAATTGCTCCAGCGCCGGGAACTGCTGGTTGCTCCCGGCGCTTACGACGCCATCTCTGCACGCACCATCGAACAATCCGGGTTCGAGGCCGTCTACATGACCGGCTCGGGGACGTCAGCCGCTCGAGGCTTTCCCGATTTCGGCCTGGTCACGATGACCGAAATGGCGGAAAACGCCGGTGTGATCGCGCGCTCGGTGTCGATTCCGCTGATAGCCGACGCGGATACCGGCTATGGAAACGAACTGAATGTCACCCGAACTGTTCGCGAATACGAGGCCAGAGGTGTCGCCGGCCTGCACATCGAAGATCAAGTGTCGCCCAAGCGCTGCGGACACCTGGATGGGAAGGAAATTGTCTCGCGCGAGGAATTCTTGTCAAAAATCCGGGCGGCGGTTCAGGCCCGGCGGGATCCTGACTTTTTAGTGATCGCGCGAACCGACTCGCGTGCCACGCATGGGCTCGACGAAGCCATTGGGCGGGCCAATGACGCCATCGCTGCCGGCGCCGACATGGCATTCGTGGAAGCGCCTGCGAATATCGACGAGATGGCCGCCATACCCCGACGCGTGCAGGGGCCGTGCATGCTCAACATCGTTCCAGGCGGCAAGACGCCCGTGATAAGCCTCGATGAGGTTCAAGCCATGGGATACCGCCTGGCAATCCTGCCAGGCATATTGCTCCGATCCGCCATCGCGACATTCGATCGGGTACTTGCAGATCTGGCTCATACCCGGCTACCGAAGGCGGCGGCCGGGCAAGATTCTGTACTGAAAGGCTTTCAACGCTTTGGTGCCGACGAGTGGAACGCACTGCGCCGTTCCGCGGATCGGGACTGAAGCTCCGCTACCAGAGGAATCGGGGAAAGAGGCAGACATGGGTGTAATCGGCAGCGGCGGCACCGCGAAGAGCCTGCGCCGTATCGAACGCTGGATGGAGTCGCGCGGTGAATCCATTGCCCTGGTGTTGCGTCACCAGGGCCAGCTTTTGCTGCGGATCGGCCCATGCGATCGACCGGTACCGGTCAATTCAGTACGGAAATCGCTGCTCGGAGCCCTGTACGGAATCGCCGTCCGGAATGGCGACATCGACGTCAACATAACCCTTGGCGACGCCGATTTCGACGAGGCGCCCGGCCTGACCGGGCACGAGAAGACAGCCAGGCTCTGGGATCTGCTCTGCTCCCGTTCCGGGATCTTTCTACCCGCCCCGCCCCAACCCGCACAGCCCGACTATCCTTCGCTGCGCAGCCGGCCGCAACACCATCACTGGCTGCACGAACCCCGCCCGGCCCGAGGGAAATTCCAGCCGGGAGCGAAGTGGTTCTATAACAATTGGGACTTCAACGTTGCCGGCCTTCTATTCGAACAATTGACCGGCAAGAGCGTCTTCCTGGCGTTCGAGCGCCTGATCGCCCGGCCGACGCGCATGAGACATTTCGACCCGTTTTCCCACGGCAGATACTTGTATCGGCGCGACTACCTCGGCGCCACGCCCCGCGCGCCGTATTACCAGTTCTCACTGTCCGCCGACGACCAGGCGACTTTCGGCCAGCTCTATCTGGATCACGGCCTGTTCGAATGCAGCAGCATCATCCCTTCCGATTGGGTAGAACAAACCACGCGGCCCATCTCCAAGACCGGCCTCACCGGCATGTTTTCCCACTATGGCTGCATGTGGTGGGTGGAAGCGTCGAGTGGCCGGCCGGCTGCTTTTACCGCCTTCGGAGCACGCGGCCATTTCATCGGCGTCCTTCCCGATATTCGGGTCGTCATCGTACTGCAATGCGTCGCACCCGAAGCGGCTCAATACGTCACAGAAGACGACTACGAAGAACTCGTAACACTGATCCGCCACGCACTCACAACCTAGCAATCGAGGAACCCATGCGCAAAATCTTGCTGCTTTCCCTTCTTGTCCCATTGATGCTGTTCGGGGCGGCTCGCGCCGACGAGCAGTATCCAGTACGGCCAATCAACTTCGTGGTTCCATTCCCCGCCGGGGGAGCGACCGACCTTGCGGCGCGTACGCTAGCCAAACACCTTACGAAGAATCTCGGGGTCTCCGTCGTCGTCCAGAACAAGGCAGGCGCCTCTGGGGTCGTAGGCACCCAGTTCGTCGCCCATGCAAAACCAGACGGGTATACATTGCTGCTCGGCGCCTCCGGCACGCTGGCAACCAACCCTTGGCTATATAAAAATCTGCCGTACTCGCCCGAGCGATCTTTCGAGCCTGTCGGGGTATTCTCGGAGAGCCCGCTCGTGCTGGTTGTCGGGAAGAGTCACGGCTTCCGGAGTCTCAAGCAGTTACTGGACTACACCCGCGAACATCCCGGCAAGATCAATTTCGGGACTGCAGGGCCTGGAAGCGCCATGAACCTGACCAGCCAGCTGCTGCAGCGAATCACCAAGACCAAGATGACCCAAGTGCCCTTCAAGGGTGCGGCAGATGCCATGACGGCACTACTGTCTGGCACTATTGATCTGATGTTCGACTATGCCGTTACCGTCACGCCTCAGGTTCATAGCGGTTCTATCGCAGCCCTGGCCACGACCGCCAAAAGCCGCCTGAGCAGGCTTCCGAACGTCCCCACTTTCACAGAGCTGGGTTACCCGGACATCAGCTTGAGAGCGTGGTTCGGGCTGCTCGTGCCTGCGGGCACGCCGCACAATGTAGTAGCCAGGCTCGAGACCGCGCTGCAAAAGACACTGAGCGATCCGGAATTCAAAGCACCGATCGAAAGCCAAGGCTCTGTCGCGGTGGAAGGGGTCACGGGCCGCGCTTTCGCAGACTTCATCAAATCGGAAAAACAGCGCTGGAAAGATCTGATCAAAGCCGCCGGTATCGTCCCACAATAGAAAATCCCCCGCTCAGGCGCCCCGTGCGCGCCTGGCACAACATACACCATGGATTCTGCAACATCTAATCCAGGTGCAAATGGGCTTGCTGCGAAATCTTGCGGAACTTTTGCGTGTCTTTCGCCATGAGATCCGCCAATGCCTGCGGATTTTCATATTCCGGCACGAAACCAGAGCCTTCCATTTTCGCGGGCAGCGTGGGCGATTGGACGGCCTGCTCGATAGCCGCGGTAAGCTTCTGAATGACGGGCTGCGGCGTGCCGGCCGGCGCGAAAATAGCCTGGCGCCATGTGGCGTCGTAGCCCTTCAGACCGCTTTCGCTTACGGTGGGAACATTCGGAAAGCGCGGATCCCGGCGTGCCCCGGTCGAGGCGATGGGCTTGAGCCGCCCGGCGTCAATATACGACTTGAGCTCCGTCATATGGATACAGTCCGCACGCCCCGCGATAACATCTTGCACCGCGGGCGCATTGCCCTTGTAGGGCACGAATAGCTGATTGATGCCTGCCATGGAGCCCAGCAGCGCGCCGCTGAAATGGTTGCCGCTGCCCACACCCGCTGTGGCAACCACGGGCCTGCCGTCGTGTTCTTTGCCATACTTGATCAGGCCGGCAAGATCATTGAACGGCACATTGACATTGCACGCAATGATGGTCGGGTACCAGAACACCTGGGCAACAGGCGCAAAGTCCTTGACGGCATCGTAATTCAGCTTGCGTGATGCGGCGGGCAGCAAAGCGTTGGTAATGGAATTTCCATACAACAGCGTGTAGCCGTCGGGCTTGGCCGAAGCCACGTAGGCTGCGCCGATGCGCCCGCCTCCGCCCCCCTTGTTCTCTACGATGACGGGCACGCCCAGTTCTTTGCCCAGCAGGTCGCCAATGACCCGGGCGCCAAGATCCGTGCTGCCGCCGGCTGCGGCGGGGACGACCAGGCGTATGGATCTGTCCGGATAAGTTCCGGCTGCTGCACAAGTAGCGGCCAGGCATGCCACCACGCCGGCGGCAAGATTGAATAGGGACTTCATGATTGCTTTGCCCTCCTTTCGGTGGTGTATACGCGATTATCTACGCATCGGCAGAAAGTCTTTCTTCGGCATCGAACGTCATCTTGATGCGCGAATAAGCCTCTATGGTTTCCTGCCCGAAGCGGCGTTTGACCTCATCGCCGATATGGCTGGCGAACGATACGGTATCGTTCATTTTTTTGGGCCCCTGGATAATCACAAACAGATGCGCCGGCTTGTTTCCCTTGTTCTTGAACGCGCGCATCACCCGCGTGGGCACGGCCAGCACATCGTAGGCCTCGGCCTGCACACTGCATTCTCTATCGAAGCCGGTGGCGAACTCCCATTCGCCGTCCAGCACGAAAAACGATTCCTGCGTGTCGGAATGGGCATGCGGCGGCGGGCCGTCATCGCCTCCGACACACTTGGCGATGGAAAGATACAGCCCTTGCGGCCCATACATGGGCGCCGTACGCGAGCGCCCCACGTGCCCTTCGGGAACGATGAGCGGGAAAACCGATCCTGCCGACAGCATCTCGGTGGCTTCGGGCGGAATGCCGGCCGTGGCGCTCAGCGAGCTTTTATAGGGAACCAGAGTCGCAAAGCGAGCCACGCGCGCGGCCAGGTCTGCAGCGGCGCCGCTATCGTGCGAAGGCGGCTCGATGCTTAGTTGCAAGGCCTGTAGGGCCGCCTTGCTGACGGCCTCGGGCACAGTAGCTGCTTCGAACTTTGCGCCGTAGTCGCCCTGCTCCACAATGTTCAGCACCATGACCGCGCGCGCGGCTGTACCTGCTTTTGCGTGCAGACTGTGACGCACGTCCGCCGGGATCGACAGCATATCGAAGCGGCCAAGCGTCATCGACAGGCTCAAATCTGGGCCGTAGACGATTTCCAGGCTGCCATCCAGGCACAGAATATTCTCGAACGCGCCGGGGTTGCGATAGACCATCGAACGCGCGCCTGCCGGCAAGTCCAGCATACCCGTGCAGGCACTGTCCGGGGCGGGCAGTTTGGCCCGCGCAAACCGCCCTTGTACGGCGGCGCCGGCCATGATGGGAGTGAGCTTTCCGCCCCAAAGCGCCTGTACCGCGCTGGCATGCGCAAGCGCGGGAACCTGACCGCCCGCCTCGTAGTCGGGAAAGCGGGCAAACCTTTCTTGCATCTGTTGTGGCCCCAGGGTTCCGGGCCGGATTCCGTTGTCGTCCATATATGCCTTCTTTATTACTGCATTTCCCACCGCAGCTGTGACCAAGTAATTTCCGCGGCACAGCCATACTCATGGGTACGTCCGGCGGGGCCGCATTCCCCCCAGCCTTGCCACGTGTAGCGTCCGGCAGTCCAGGGAGCGCCCATTATCCATACGGCAAGGGCCCAGCCGCCATAGCTACGGGCCGATGACGCCATCGACGCACAGGCATGGCGTGCGCCCCGCCGCCAATGCTCTAATCCACCCCGATCCTATATTTCGTGGGCGCTCTCCATCAATGGCGGAGCCAGCCACAATCGCTCAGGCCAGACTGGCGCATGCCCACGGTCGGGTGAAGAATGCCGGGAATAAAGCAAAATGCCGCAGCACACTCCAATTGCCAGCCACCTTGACCCGGCCCAGCCCGGAATACACAGATTCAGCCTGCAGCGAGACGGCCACGAGATACCAGTGACGGCCTGGGTGCCCGAAGGCCGCGCGCACGGCCTGGTTCTGGCCTGCCACGGAGGCAGCGGCCACAAGGAATCGGGCGCCATTCTGGCCATAGTCGATCAGTTGCTGCCGCGCGGCTATGTCGTCGCGGCGCCCGACGGCCCGGTACACGGCCAGCGCCGCGCCGATGGCTCGCTGGATCCGATACGTGCCAAGAACGATTTCCGCGCCGCATGGCGCCAGGGCAAAGGGCGCTTCGACATCGCCGCCGACTTCGTATGCCTGCTGGACGCGCTGCAACAGCAAGAAGACTGGGCTGCGCTACCCGTGGGGTACATCGGTGTCTCCATGGGCACGGCATACGGCCTGCCGCTACTGGCCAGCGAAGCACGCATCAAGGCGGCAGCCATCGGGCTGTGGTCTACCACCTACGCAGCCAGCGAGCACCTGGAAGCGCAGGCGCGGCAAATCAGCTGCCCGGTGTGGTTCACGCAACAATGGAATGACGAAGCCTTCGACCACCCCGGCACGCACGCATTATTCGACGCCATCGGCTCGGCCGACAAGCGCCTGGTCGCCTACCCCGGCCCGCATAAAGAACTGGAAGGCGAGCGCCTGTCAGACGCCGTCGAGTTCCTGGTGCAGAAACTGCAGGCGGCATAGACGGTCAGTCATAGACACTGCCGGGCTGCAGCGTACGGCCCACGTCGCGCAATTGGGCACGCAGCCAGGCATGCGCGGCGGCGTGATGCCATCTCTCGTGCCACAACATGCTTACATCGACACTGCTAACTTCGAAAGGCAACGGCAAAGTCTGCAACGACAGCGAACCGGTAGTCGTCATCGCGATACGTTCCGGCACTACGGCCAGCAAGTCCGTCCTGGCCACAATCGAAGCCGACGACCGCATGCTCGACAGATGCAGGGCCACCTTTCGATAGGCGCCGCGGCGCCTGAGCGCCTCGTCGACCATGAGCTCGAGCGTTGGGTGGCTAAGGGGCGGTGCTCCCCATACGACATGCGTCGCTTCGATGAACTGCTCGAAGGACAGCGAACCGCGGATCACCGGATGCGCGCTGCTTGCGATGCAGACCAGCCGCTGGGAATACAACGCGGCTTGATAGAGATCCTGGGCGGGCTTCTGCACAAACCCCAGAATCAAATCCACCTCGCCATTCCGCAAAAACTCGGACGCGCGCAAGATGTCGCCCACCCCGACCGTCAACCGCAAATTCGGGGCGGTGGCGCGTACCAGCTCCATCAGCCGCGGCAGCAGCACCGCGGTCACGCCTTCGGACGCCATGATCTGATAATGGCCGCTGCTGGTGGCGGGGTCGAAAGTATCGGCCATGCGCTCGGCGCCCGACAGCAGCTCGATCGCATCCTGCGCCCGCCGCGCCAGTTCCTGGGCGCGCGGCGTGGGCTCCAGGCCGGACGTAGTCTTGATAAGCAGCGGATCGCCGAACAACTCGCGCAAGCGTGACAAAGCCGCGGACATGGCCGGCTGGCCGATACCCATTTTCTCGGCAGCACGGGTCACATGGCACTCTGACACCAAGGCCACGAGATATCGAAGATGCTGTGCGGTCAGATCCTTGGTGTTGTTCATAGCATCGCCAGCTAATGAGCTAAGGTAATTCCGGCGATTTTGATTATATGGGCATAGACTGCTATGTCTGAACGTAGCTGCACCGCGGTTGGAAATAAGCCTCCCCCTGTCGAACCCCATCAGAAAAAAGCAACAAAGGCTGGCCCAAAAAACACCGACAGGCGCATCCGTCGATCCCAGGCAAATCATGTTGAATCAGGCAAGCCTTTTCGGCCATTAAGTAAGCAGTCATCAAATTCGGAAAACGCGCATCGCGCCTACCCTGTCGCGCAGTAAGAACGGGCTTACGGAGGTTCTCCCCCAAGCCCAGCAAACAAGAAAATTACGCACGGCTACAGTGTTCGGCGCTTCCGAACATGCCATTCCAATAATGTGGATTGTTAGTCTTCTCTATGCCTCTCACAATGTGTTCTCTCATATCACAAGGACACAGCGGTGCACGACGACCTCATCCTTAAACTCAAAGAAGCAGGCCCTCTTTCGGGATATCGAGTCCTTGAGTTGGGGTCAACGGCGTCAGGGCCGTTCTGTGCCCGCCTTCTTGCCGATTTTGGGGCAGAAGTGATCAAGGTCGAGGCAAAAAGCGGCGACACCATCCGTGGCCTAGGGCAAACCGTGGACGGGAAATCTCTATATGCCGCAACTATTGCCCGCAACAAGCAAATCATTTCCCTCAACTTACGAGTTCCAGAAGGCCGCGAAGTACTCAGAAAACTCATATCTAGGTTTGACGTGGTCGTAGAGAACTTTCGCCCTGGAGTTTTGGAGAAATGGGGACTGTCATACGATGACTTGAAAGTGCTCCGGCCGGATATCGTGATGACACGCATAAGCGGCTATGGGCAAACCGGCCCGTATTCTGGAAAACCAGGATACGGAGTCATCGGCGAGGCGATGAGTGGCCTGAGGCATATGATCGGAGACCCGGATCGCCCCCCCTCCCGAGTCGCGATTCCCCTTACCGATTACATCGCCGGCCTCTATGCAGCACTCGGGACAATGCTGGCACTACTGACGCGAGAAAAAACGGGCCAAGGCCAATGCGTGGATGTCAGCCTGCTGGAATCGGCTTTCAGTTTCATGGAATCCTACGTTCCCACATACGATAAAACTCAAAAAACAGGTATGCGATCGGGATCGCGCCTGCCGGATAGTGCGCCCAACACGCTATTCCCGACGGCTGACGGCAATTACATTCACATTGCGGCTTTTGCCGATTCGATATTCCGGCGACTCGCCGGAGCCATGGGGCAACCTGGCCTCGGAACCGATGATCGATTTTCCAGCCAAGCAGCCCGCAACCAGAATGAGGCCGAATTGGAGGCTTTGATCAGGGCATGGACATCAACGCATGCCCTAGCACAAGTGCAGGCAGCGCTGGATGCAGCAGAGGTGCCTGCGACCCGCATTTTTACCATGGCAGACATTTTCGCCGATGAACACTTCCAAGCACGGGATATGCTTGTCCGCACACCTGACGACGATCTGGGCGAAGTGACTTTGGCAGGCGTGGTGCCGCGCATGTCCCTGACGCCCGGCCACATCAAATGGGCAGGGCGGCGGATTGGCCAAGACACTAGGGTAGTGCTGCAAAGCATGGCTGGGCTCACTGACCAAGAAATGGAGAAACTGGAAGAGAGCGGTGCGATAAGTTGCGATCCGCAACGCTTCGCGCCTGCGTAAATGACGTTATGCATCCAAGACCTGATATTCAGCGACCCAGCGAGCCACTCATGAATACCTTTAAAGCCTTCCGCGTCCACACGATTGACAGCGAGGCCGTCTGCCGTTTTGAAAACCTGGATCTGGGCGACCTCGATCCGGGAGCCGTGACCATCCGCGTCGCGTTCTCCGCCGTCAATTACAAAGACGCCATGGCGGCGCGAGGTGTGGGTAAGAATGTACGCACTGATCGCCCCTGTGTAACCGGAGTGGATTTATCAGGCATAGTGATCAGCTCGCAAGACCCCAGGTTTATGAAGGGAGACTCGGTCATCGCGACCAACTACGGCCTTGGCAATACACACGATGGCGGCTATTCGGAGTATGCGCGCATTCCCGCAGACTGGATCGTTCCCTTACCCACAGGCCTGTCCCTCTATGAGGCTATGGCGCTGGGCACATCCGGCCTTACCGCTGCGCTGGCGGTCGATCGTCTGGAACAGTCCGGCCTAAGCCCGGACTCGGGCCCCATTGCTGTCACGGGCGCCAGCGGTGGGGTTGGCTGCCTGGCGGTGGACATACTCGCCGGACGGGGTTACGAAGTCGTCGCCATCTCTGGCAAGCCAGAGCAAATAGACTTCCTGAAGTCGATCGGTGCGACACGCGTAATGCATCGAGAAGAGTTCCTTTCCCGTAAAGCACCGCTTGTCACCAACCCCGAGTTCGCAGGCGCGATAGACAACGTAGGCGGGATCATGCTCGATCGTCTGACCGCTCAATTACGCCCTCACGGCAAGGTCGCCATAAGCGGTATGGTTCAAATCGAACTACAAAGTACGGTATTGCCGTTCGTTCTTCGTTCAATAGACATACTGGGAATAAATGTATCAAGGCAACTCGCTATGCCCGAGCGCCTGCATCTCTGGAAGCGTCTGGCGACCGACCTCAAGCCCAGGTACCTGAACATGATTTCACGCCCGATTGAGTTCGAAAAACTCGATCAGGTCATGGACAGCTTCTTCAATGTTTCGACAGTCGGCCGAGTTGTCATTGAAATAAACGACAAGGCCCCGAATAGGTAGATATGAACACGGGATCCATTCCCGACATAAGCAAGGAGGATGACGATGAAAACAATATGGACGAGACGACAATATCTGGGCGCACTTGGTGGAACAATACTCGCCCTTCAAGGCGGACTAACTGAATCCCATTCTGCGGAAAAGCGCATACGCAAGCTCATTGTTCCCCAAGGGCCGGGAGGTACCGTCGACATTATCGGGCGAGCGTTTACCGATTTCATTCAACAATCGGGCAAGACTCCGACGATCACTGAGAACAAACCGGGGGCAGCGGGAGAAATCGCAGCGGACTATGTAGCTCGTTCACCAGCAGATGGCATGACCTTGCTGGTGGGCAACAGCAGCACGATGGTCGTCAACCCCCAAGTCAAGAAGGTCAGATATGATCCACTGCGCGATTTCCAGTGCTTGGGGGGTATTGTATTGGCGGACACCATCATGGTGGCAAATGCCTCCTTGGGATTCAAAACACTAAACGACGTTATTAGCTATGCTCGTGCGCATCCGGGCAAGCTGGCGTTTGCTTCCAACGGGGTCGGAGGGGCCTTCCATCTCGGCATGGAATATTTCCAAGCACTGACGGGAACCAAACTCCTTCACGTCCCATTCAATAGCGCCGCTCAAGCCGAACTGGCGCTGGTGAGCAACCAAGTGGCATTGATGATCGCCAACACCGGCCCTGTCGTCGAATTTATCCGCAAGGGGAAAGTTACGCCGCTTGCCGTTGTCGGCGAAAAGCCCTCGATTGATCTGCCGAATCTCGTCATTGCGTCACACATCATTCCAGGATTTGTCGTCAATACCTGGGTGGCCGTGTATGCGCCAGCGGCAACTCCCGAAAATACTGCCGTCCAGTTGAATTCGACACTGAATAAGTATCTGAAAGATCCCCGAGGCAAGACGTTGTTTCAACGACAAGGCCTTATTCCCATTCCCGGCACGCTCACCGACGCCGCGCGCTGGAACCGCCAGGAGATGAAAACTTGGGGGAAAATCGTGGACGCAGTGAAAGCAAGAGGAGCCATTTCATAAATGGCATGCCTATAAATAGCCCTGTTCCCCGATTTCTCATATCCGGAAAGTCAGGCTCAGCTTATCCACAGAGACTTACGCGACTAGAGCTTAGAGCGCACCCGCTTGCCGAAGGTCGATGATCTCCTCCTCAGTGAAGTCCCAGTCCTTGAGTACGGCTGCAACATCGCCAGCCCTTGAAGGAGGGGTGGGGAGGCTGGTCGACGTCCGAGAAAAACGGGGCGCCGGCGCAGGTTGAACGATTCCACCCACGTTGATGAAAGTCTGGCGGAACTCATTATGCGGATGTTTTGGCGCTTCATCCATATCCAGGACGGGCGCTATGCAGGCGTCACTGCCCTCGAACAACTCGCACCACTCGTCTCGTGTGCGCCTGGCCAGCAATGAGGCTAGCTTTTCTTTTAGAAACGGCCACTGCTCGCGTCGCCATTGATCGTCGAAGGCTGGATCCGTAATGCCTAGTTTTTCTAACAAGAGCGCATAAAACTGGGGCTCGATGGCACCAACGGCCAGCCATTTTCCGTCACGACATTGATAAGTGTCGTAAAAGTGTGCGCCACCATCGAGCAAATTGCTGGCGCGACTTTGCTTCCACTGACCCATCGCCTTCAGTGTGTATATCATTGACATCAACAAGGCGGTGCCATCTGTCATCGCTGCATCGACGACCTGGCCGCGGCCGGAATTACGTGCCTCGACCACTGCGGCAAGTAGCCCGACAACCAACAACATCGCACCACCACCGCAGTCCGCGACCAGATTCAGAGGCACCACAGGCTTTCCTTCGCCGCCTCCTATTGCATGCAAGGCACCGGTAAGCGAGAGGTAGTTGATATCGTGTCCGGCGGCGTGCGCCAATGGCCCGATCTGCCCCCATCCAGTCATGCGGCCATATATTAGCCTCGGATTGTTCTTCAAGCATATCTCGGGCCCCAGGCCAAGGCGCTCCATCACACCTGGCCTGAAACCTTCGACGAGTACATCAGCTCGAGCGATCATGCGCGCTGCGGCGTTTACCCCTGCGGACTTTTTCAAATCGAGTACTACAACCCGTTTGCCGCGATTCAGAATGTCAAGCCTAGGGTCGAATATGGGCGCCACATTGCGACGCTCGCGATCTACCTTGCGCTCTATGCGCACGACTTCCGCCCCAAGATCCGCAAGTAACATCGCGCCCATCGGCGCCGGCCCAAGAGCGGCAAATTCGACGACTTTAATACCGGCAAGCGGCCCCATGCTATACCTCCCCACTGCGGCAAGAGACTGGTTTCATCGCTCTGCTATTGCTCGGCCGATGACTAAACGCTGGATGTCGTTAGTGCCTTCATATATTTGTGTAACCCGCACATCACGAGCAATACGCTCGACAGAGGCCTCATCGGTGTAGCCACAGCCTCCATGAACTTGAATCGCCGCCGAACAGACTTGCTCCGCCATCTCCGATGCATACATCTTCGCCATGGAGGCTTCTATCAGGCACGGCCTACCCGCGTCTTTCAAGGCGGCGGCGCGCCATACCATCAATCGTGCGGCATCTATTCGGGTAGCCATATCCGCCAAGCGGAAACTTATCGCCTGATGCCGAATGATGGGAGATCCGAAGGTACTGCGCTCGCAGGCATATGCGGCAGCCGCTTCGAATGCAGCGCGAGCCATGCCCACAGCTTGTGCGGCAATACCTATACGTCCCGCTTCTAGATTCGAAAGAGCTATTTTGTATCCTTGCCCCGCTTCGCCAATCATGGCCGAGTCTGGGATACGGCAATTTTCAAAGATAATCTGTGCCGTATCAGACGCATGTTGTCCCATTTTGCGTTCAATGCGAGCGACCTTGTAACCGGGATTAGAGGTTGGAACCAGAAAGCACGAAATGCCATTCTTTCCGAGCGCCTTGTCAGTTACCGCAAAGACAATGGCCACATCAGCGTGCGAGCCAGTAGTAATGTATTGCTTGACGCCATTGATGACGAAACTACTCCCTTCGCGTTCAGCGCGCGTGACAATAGCCGAAGCGTCCGAGCCCGTATGCGGCTCTGTCAGGCAGAAACAGCCTAGTTTCTCGCCTCTGGCCAACGGCACCAACCATTCCCTCTTCTGGCCCATGCCGCCATAGCGGCTGAGGATTCCACACACCAAAGAATTCTGAACACTGACAATGGTAGAGGTTGCCCCGTCGCCGGCCGCCACCTCTTCCAGGGCCAGAACCAAGCACATGGTATCCAAACCTGCCCCACCCCATTCTTCGGAAACGCACATTCCCATACCCCCCAGCTTGCCGAACTCCCGCAGCGCGTCGGCAGGAAAAGTATGGTTCCTGTCCCAATCTGCGGCATAGGGAACGAGCCGCTCTTGTGCAAATGCACGCATTGCGTCACGCACCATTTCTTGTTCCTGGCTCAGAATCATGCTCTTCCCTCTTGAGATGGTATTGGTCAACTACGCAATTCTTGCATCGGGTATGTCGAGGCGACGGGCCGTGAAATACCGCCCACAGCCGGTAGCCCACTCGCTTCAAACGAAACGCCCATCTTTCGAGTCTATAAAATTTATCGGGCTGTTTCTATGCCTAAATCGCTCAAGCTACATGCTAGAATTTGCCACTCACCTTCGACACCGGTGATATGCGCACGGGCACTCCCGAGAAAGGAACAATATCCATTTGCTTCGTCAACGAAGCACTGGTTTGTGTGCGTGCAAATGGAATGGATCAAAGCCTTCTGCTAAGCCAGGCGGGCATCCCACTCGATCTACTTGGAGCCCCACGGGCACGCGTTTCATCCAGACAATACGGCCAATTATGGCGGCTGATTGCCAAAACACTGGACGACGAATTTTTTGGCATGGACGAGCATCCGATGAAAGCAGGAAGCTTCGCTCTGCTTTGCCGCACCGTGATCCACAGCGACTCGCTCGAACAAGCTTTACACCGTGCCTTACGTTTTCTCAGGCTAATACTCGATGGCCTAAGCGGGGAGCTAGTGCGAGATGAAAAGTACGCCCGCATCATCCTGCATGACAAACCGACAAGAGCCCCGGGCGTTTTTCCTGCACCCAAACGGGCCTTCACTTACGGAACTTTTTTCGTCATTCTGCATGGCCTAGCCTGTTGGCTGGTGAACCGTAGAATTCCCCTGCTGTCGGCATCTTTCCGCTGTCCGGAGCCCGATTACAGCGCTGAATTGCGGGCTTTCTTGTCCCCGAACCTGGAATTCCTCTGCCAAACCTCCGCAATAGCCTTCGATGCAGAATACCTGGATATGAAAATTATTCAGAGCGAGCGCAGCATGAAAGAGTTCCTCCGTGATGCACCCGCCAACTTCCTTGTAAAGTACCGCGACAGCGCAAGCCTGACCGCCCGAATAAGACAGTATTTACGCGAGACGCCGCCGCAGGAGTGGCCGGGGCTGTCCGCCCTGGCCGGACGATATCATCTGTCGGCAGCGGCACTGCGACGCAGGCTTGGTGGCGAGGGCCAGTCCTATCGCTCGATCAAGAACGACATGCGCCGGGACATAGCAATTTCGCTGCTTACCGATACCGATCAACGCATCACCGATATTGCTGCCGCGCTAGGCTTCTCGGAGAGCAGTGCTTTTTACCGAGCGTTCAAAAATTGGACCGGCATACGGCCCAATGAGTACCGATCGGCTTCCCGAGACACAACCTCACACGCTTAACTCATTTGAGCCGCTCTCGGGAACAAGCGGGTTTGCACGGGCCGAATAATGAATCATCCGAAGCTATGCGTGCTGGCCGTCCAACCCAAGTCGATATAACATCTACTGGAGCCAATTCGGCTGGCTGAAAAATTGGCTTCTAGCCGAGTAACTATACTTGGGCCTTTACTTTGCAAAGGCTGCACAGCTTCGTCATTCACACTAATGTCGATCAAGAGGAGGCGCAGTGCACTTCGACATCATTGATTTGCGCCTATTTACGCATATTGCGGAAGCGGGAAACCTGACCAAAGGAGCAGATCGTGCCGCACTTTCGCCAGCGGCGGCCAGCGCACGGCTAAAGGCCCTAGAGGCTCAACTTGGTCAACGACTGTTTTATCGAGATAGCCGAGGTGTGACTCTTACCGCAGCGGGTGAAACGCTGCTGCGACACGCTCGCGTCATTTTGCGCCAGGTAGAGCATGTACGGACAGATTTTTCTGCGGATCCAACGACGGCAGCCGGTCATTTCCGCTTATTTGCCAATACCACGGCAATCAACGAAATCCTTCCCAAGGTTCTGGCAGATTTCCTCGGGGAGCGCCCGCATGTCGCCGTCCATATCGAAGAGCGAAATACCCACGACGTCGTTCGTAGCATTCTGGATAGCAGTGCCGATGTAGGCGTGGTTGCAGGCGTCGTGACTACTGAAGGTTTGGAAAGTCGATGCTTCAGCACTGATCGCCTTGTGCTCGTTACGCCACCCCGGCACCCTCTGGCTGGCCTTACGGTCGCAGCCTTTTCCGAGACCATGGGCTACCCCCACGTGGGACTGCGTGGTAGTACATTGCAAGAGTTCCTTGTGCAAAAGGCGCGCTTGGCAGAACGCCGTTTGGATATGCGAATCTTGATGGGCAGCTTCGAGTCCATGTGTTGCATGATCGAATCAGGCGTCGGAATCGGAGTACTGCCCGAAAGCGCTGCGCTAAGGCATTCACAACATGCAAAGTTGCGCGTTATCCAGCTTTCCGATGAGTGGTCAATACGAGAGAGACGCGTCTTATATCGTGAACTTGATGCTCTGCCGGCCTGTGCCCGAGCTTTTGTCAATTTGCTTTGTAAATAGACAGACCATTACCCAGACAGCGCACATAGATCCGTGTTTCGACGTTGACAAAACAAGTTAGTATTATTTCGGTAATAACACCACGCAACCTAAGTCTCCGCTCAGATGCCTAAACCGTATTAATCTACTTGTGGGGCTGCAATCCTAAAACTATTGTAGTTCATGTTTTTTTTCGGTCGACACCGCACCTTCTGATTGAGTCGCAGCAAGAAAAACATCGACAAACAGTGAAAGTGGCTCGCTGGATTTTCTTAATTTACTTCTCAAAACTGCACCCTGCCATCCTATGAAGAAAAACTGAGCTTGCCGCCGTACGTCAACACTTTTAGAAATGTCACCACAATCCACGCCTTCTTGTAAGCATTGCGCCAAAACATCTTCCCATGACTGCATGATTTCATTGAGAAGAGATGCGATATGATTATCCATAGATGCTAATTCCTGCCCGAGATTACCCACCAAGCATCCGCGCCTAAATTCAAATTTTTCCATTCCAGCGATTGCTTGCGCTGCGAAATCTTGCACTCGATCCAATGGAGGTCGAGATGGATTCAAAAGTATTTCTTCATACTTTTTGTTGTAGTATTCACGACATTTTTCAATTACCGCTATAAGAAACGCTTGTTTGCTTTCAAAGAAATGATAGAAGGAGCCTTTAGCTACGCCCGCAATTTTCAAGACTTCTTCGATGCCAATGGCATGAAATCCGCGTTCAGTCAATAATTCAGTGCCACACCAGATAAGCTTTTCCCTGGTGCCCAAATGAGCCATTGCAATTTCATTTCTACTTCGTCTTGAACGCCTCGCTCCAGTTGTCTCGGGAGCCGAAATACGTGTAGTCGTGTAGAGAGTATTCATGGTGAAATTTTCATGTAAATTTGCGTAACTTATTACTGCTGTCCATACAGTCTACTTCGAAGTTGGATTTTACGCATAGCGGCCGCGATCCATAACATATACAGATTGAGGCGCCATGTAACCGTACTTAAATTTGCGGCTTAGTAGCCTCTCTGGCCTGCCTTCATTCTGCCGAAACTGTGGCTACCATCCCGCCAGACGAGGATGGGAGTATCTCGTTGCTCTCCGCGAGAAGCATACCCTTGCTCCAATCTTGAAGCTTTATAACTGCCGACGCACCACGCTTATCTTGTCCAGGGCCTCTTGATGCAAGCCATGAACGGCCAGCACGAAGCACAGGAAGGCCAGGAACATCACATCAGGCGTTTCAATGCGAGAGAAGGCGCACCGAAAGCCTTTCAAGCACCGAAGCAACCGTTCGACTTCGTTGCGATGTTTATCTTATATATCTCGCTGTCATATCCTCAGGGAGCGGGCCACCGCGCATTCGAAAGCACGGCTAGGATGAGCACAAGGTGCAGGGCCAACTGGCGTGTCCCGTTTTCCACGTGGGTCGAGCCTGTCAGCAGATGGACAGGGTGCGTGGTGGGCCCCAAGCTCTGCAGCGCGTCAAGCGCCTTGTCGGGTACGCCGACTGGCCCTACGATGCATACGTGTGTAGATCGCATGCCAGTTACCAACGCGCTTGGCAGGCCACGCCATTTTCAGTCATGCTCGGCAACGTACAGCATCACGTTGACGACTTGTAGGTCGATCATGCTGATGTTGCCTCGATACTTGAATAAGCAATCCTCGACGAGGGCGAACTGATCTTCATAAGTCACAGTATCACTATTCTGCAACTGAAACGCAATTAGCGCTAATACACCTAGACGACTTTCATGTATCGCTTACCGCGCGCGAAACTTTCAGCCGTAAGGTCTAGCAGCTGCTAGACCTAGAATTTGATCTGCGGCGCACAACCATACAGAACATCGATTTGTCCCCTAGCCAACGCGATCCGCAAACTCACCTCGCCAGCTACGCAGCAGGTTCTGACGCCAGAGACACAGTCGGCTCGGATGTAGTTCGCGTTCGCCATGCTACCTCCTTCCACCGTTAAAAAGAAATTGAGTAGTTGTTCAATTCCCTGGTACTTAAATTCTTGGCTAAAGCGGCGCCGGGAAAAAGGCGGTGCGACACTGTGGCAATCTTCTATTTACTCGTTACTTCCAATCTATTTTCGGCTGGAATCAATTGAGAGCATTAGGGGCCTACGCATAAAGCGACATTAAATGACTGCTTACGTTTGTCGAGCATTCCGTCTAACGTAGATCAGGACATTGCGGAATACCGACTTCTAACAGACACAGATCTGCGCGAAGACAGCCATACGACTATCGATATACGGGTATTCCCTAGCTTGCACATGTTGGAGTAGATCGGTCTACTCTAATTTGTCGATGATATTGAGCGAGAACTATCTGAACAATGCTCGCTGCAATCACAACGCGTTGTGATTGCAGCGGTGTGATGTACTAAGGCGACTCAGAAACGCAACTTGGATTTTGAGGCAAGAGATCCATACACGCGGCCACACAAGTTGTTCGGGCATGCCACACTGAGCGCCACTGATAAATCGTCGATTACTTGTGAATTGCTGTAGCTAGAACCTAATCCATTGATACTAAGCAGAACCACAATACACAGCCGTACCTAACACCTTGGAGGAAATACACAATGAAAATAGGCCGCAGACGTTTCAACTCTTATATTGGCGGGTTGGTTGTATCTGGTGTGTCAAATCTCACACTAGCCCAATCTCGCAAGACAATCTCTATAGTAGTCCCGAGCAATCCTGGCGGTGCGTCTGATATTTTGGCGAGAGCTCTCGCGGAAAACATTGCAAGAGGATTTAAGGCGTCGTCCATTGTTTTAAACAAGCCCGGTGCATCGGGCGAAATCGCTGCCCTTTTTGTTGAAAACACACCTATTGAGTCGCCGGCGTTACTGCTTGGAAATAGCTCCACTATGGCTATAAACCCACAGGTTAAACCCGTTCATTACGATCCACGAAAGGATTTTCGCCCCATAGGGGCCGTAATAATCGCAGATACTGTTTTTGTCGCCAACCCCTCAAAGGGATTTAAGTCATTGGCCGATGTGGTTAAATATGCCAAAGAAAATGAAGGTAAATTAACCTACGCGTCTAACGGTATTGGAAGCGCCTACCATCTAGCAATGGCGTATTTTGAGTCCTTGGCCGGCATAAAATTATTGCATGTGCCCTTCACTGGTGCTGCACCTGCCGAGCTCGCAGTAGTTTCAAAACAAGTTGATCTAATGATCACTAATACCGCATCGTCCTTGCCACGTATTAAAAGCGGGCAGTTAACCGC
The DNA here is from genome assembly GCF_002209565.1 of Candidimonas nitroreducens. GTDB lineage: Bacteria > Pseudomonadota > Gammaproteobacteria > Burkholderiales > Burkholderiaceae_B > Candidimonas > Candidimonas nitroreducens. The sequence goes on along the minus strand of NZ_NJIH01000003.1, from coordinate 618,313 downwards.
GCTCGCAATTATGGGGTCTGTCCCATCTTACGGCCTTCCCGAGGTTCCACTGGCAAGCAAATACATAAATAGCCTTGTTACTGACACCTGGCTCTGCGTATTTGCACCAGCACGGCTAGATGACGACAGTGCCAACAAATTGAATTCCTCGATCGAAGGCTACTTAAAAGGTAGCGCAGGAAAAGAGTTTCTGCGTTCAAGCGGATTTATACACCTAGATGTCCCGCTAAACAGAATACCCGACTGGTTTTCCAAGCAATGGAATACTTGGGGAAAAATCATTGCTATTGCTCGGGAAAGCGGGCCGTTGGAGTGATTTTTCATGCAATAGAACTCGTGAACGAGAAAATTCTATTGCCGGATCCGATAATAGGTCGAGAGGGCCTGTGTTAGCACACGAACCGATAGCTAGGCTGTACCTCAGCATGGATTTCAAGTGTTAGTTATACGAAATAGAACCATGCACTCTGGAGCTCCGAACGAATATCACTATTAAATTGCACACGTTGCTTGCGCATGCCGATATATGAGTGATTGGGCACGCATGGACACAGAGCAGATAAAAGGCGCAACAAGCAAATGCTGAGAAGCAACTTAGAGAGGTTCAGGACACACCAACCCTCACCTGGGAACGTTTAGCATTCTGAAGGCTTCGTCGACTTTTCTCGGCCAAGGGCGCTTTCTATAAATTTATTTCGTATGAGCAAATATCATGGGTGGAAATGAGGGCATGCATCAAAAAAAACATAATAGTGGAGTTCTGCGCGGCGTTCGCATACTTGATATGGCGACGTTTGTCGCCGCGCCATTTGCGGCGACTCTCTGTGCAGACCTAGGTGCGGAGGTGGTCAAGCTCGAACTCCCAGGAGGGAAAGATCCGCTAAGAACCTTTCCCCCCCTGCAGGACGGCCAATCGCTCTACTGGAAAGTATCCAATCGCGGGAAACGTGGCCTTACCCTAGATGTGCGAACACCAGCAGGTAAAGAGGCTTTCCTTAAAATACTTCCACACTTCGATGTATTAGTTGAGAACTTCCGCACTGGAACACTTGACAGCTGGGGGCTAGATTTTTCGACGATTCACAAAATCAATCCATCCTTATCTGTTTTACGCCTAACTGGGTTTGGTCAAACAGGCCCATACAAGAAGCGCGCCGGCTTCGCGCGAGTTTTTGAGGCTATGAGCGGCTTGGCACATCTGACCGGAGAGGCAGACGGCCCCCCGCAACATATGAACTATCCAATAGGAGATATGATTGCTGGCGTCTTTGGTGCATTTTCGATAACCGCTGCGCTGGTCGAGCGCGCTAAAAATCCAGAACAGCCAGGACGGGAAATTGACTTATCCGCTACCGAGTCAATCTTTAGGCTTCTAGAGGTACTTCCCGTCGAATATGACCAGCAAGGCACTATTCGAGAACGAACCGGCTCGTTTTCTGCAATCGCAGCTCCTTCTAATGTTTATCAGACATGTGATAAGTTATGGATAACTTTGTCGGCCTCCTCGGATCTCATGTTTAAAAGATTGTGCGGAGTGATGAATGTAAATTATTTGACCCAAGATGAGCGATATGCCACGTTAAAAGCGAGACTAAATAATATATCAGAGGTCAATACACTGGTTGCCGATTGGTGCAAAAAAAATGATTTCAAATATATTGAAAGCATGCTGAATGAAGCGGGTGTCCCCTGCAGTCGTATCAATAGTATGGCCGATATAGCAAAGGATCCTCAATTCTTGTCGCGACGTGCCATTGTTCCAATGAGCGACCCAGATTTCGGGACTATTGCATCACCATGCGTGGTTCCGCGCTTTTCTGATACTTATGTTGATGAGGTTCCACGCAGTGGCCCAGCTGTCGGAGAGGATACAGACGTTTTGCTGGCGAGCTATGGGTTTCCTGTTGACGAAATCCTAAAGCTGCGCCAACTCGGTATTATTTAAATACCCAACACACACTTCCCACAAGCAGTCGATTATCTTTTCTTATGAAAAAAAATACCGACCTCAAAAAAAACCTTCCCCCGAGCGCCGATTCGTTGCTTGAAAAGCTACTTTATTTGCGCTATAGCTGTCGAGGGTTCAAATCTGAGTGCGTGCCAAAAGAGAAAATCGAACGTATTTTATATCTAGCGCAACGCACAGCCTCCTGGACCAATGTGCAACCATGGAAAGTACATATTATCGATAATGAAGCTATTGAGGCTTTTCGCGATATCATGGTTTCTGCGGCAAGTAAGCCGCCTCACGATTCGGACTTGCCGTGGCCTGACGAATATCAAGGTATTTACCGTGACCGCCGTCGGGAGTGCGGTTGGGGCCTTTACGAAAGCCTGGGAATTCAGAAAGGGGATCGTCAAGCCTCTGGGCATCAGGCCATGAGGAATTTCCGATTCTTCGATGCACCTCATATTGCGATTATCACGTCTGATCGGTCATTAGGAGTATACGGGGCAATAGACTGTGGGGCATATATCAGCAATTTCATGCTTGCAGCGACCAGTTTAGGCATTGCGACCATAGCCCAAGCGGCACTGGCATCTCGGTCGTCGGCCATTCGCAATTACTTAAAATTACCAGATGATCGCGTGGTCGTGTGTGGAATTTCCTTTGGCTTCTCCGATGATGAACACCCCGCTAACTCCTTCCGAACCGGTAGGGCGCCACTTAACGAGGTAATAAGTTGGATAGAGTAAAGGCCACCCTTTCGGAATGCTCCGATCTGAAGACAGTCACTTATATGGCGCATGAATCTGATGGGGAGAGATTGGCAACTAAAAAATGCATGAATCGATCAACATTGCAATATCATGAGCCTCACAATGAATAAAGCCGCTTTAAATATGCAGTCTGACAAAAGACAGACTATCGTTGACGCGGTAATTGAATCTCGTAGCTCAATTCGCGCCTTCACTGCGCAAGAGGTTCCGAAGGACGAAATTATGCAGATACTGCGTGTGGCTTCTAGGGCGCCTAGTGGTACGAACTGCCAGCCCTGGAAGGTCTATGTGCTGCGCGGGAAGAACCGGGCCGATCTTGTCGATAAGATATGCCGAGTACACGATCAAATCTATGCAGACAGCTTGATTGGGGCAAAGTATCTGGAGGAATATGACTATTATCCGAGGAAGTGGTTCGAACCCTATCTTGCGCGCCGCCGGCAGAATGGATATGCGTTATATGCGTTGCTTGGAATCGAGAAAGGTGACAAGGCTCGCATGCATGCTCAGCACCAGCGCAACTTCAGATTCTTTGACGCTCCGATAGGCATGATCTTCACAATAGACCGTAATCTAGGTCATGGCTCATTGGTCGACTGTGGTATGTTCTTGCAGAACCTGATGCTTGCGGCTAAATCACGCGGCATAGACACGTGCCCACAAGCTGCGTGGAACCACTTTGGTCGCATCATCCTCCCTCATGTGGGGGCCGGCCCAAACGAAATGTTGCTATGTGGCATGGCGATTGGCTATGCCAATGGGAATGCGCCCGAGAATAGCCTGCTTACGCCGCGCGTTCCCCCAGAATCGTTTACTACATTTCTTGACTGAAATAAGGGGCAGCCTTGCAACTGGCACCATGCGCTCCCCCTGTGAGTAGACGACAGCCGGTAGAATTTCGGAGTCTCCTCGAGTCGGAGACTCCCTTGAAGAAAAGCAGATTTACCGAAAGCCAGATCGTGGCGGTGCTCGAAGAAGGTGAGGTCGGTATCTCGGCCGCCGAGTTATGCCGTAAGCACGGCATCAGCAGTTCCACGTACAACCAGTGGAAGAGCAAGTACTCGGGCGTGCAGGTGTCCGTCCGAGCTGCAGTGCCTGCGCGAGGTCGTCGAGCAGTTGGTGCAGTCGAGGCTCTCGATCACACACGCCGGTCAGATCGCAGGCCTATCGCGGGCGGCGTACTACAAGATATAAGAAGCCAGCTCTGGCATCTGAACACGATGCCAAGGTTCATTGATGCGCTCAGCGTTGGAGGTTCTAGAAGTGCTTTACGCAGCTACGCTCCAGCAAGTACAAGCCTTCACCGGCCAATGGCACTTGATCAATATTGCCGCGCTGCACGTCCCATATTAGGCGAGGCAAAACCCCCACCGCACAGACAGCGGCGGGAGTAGCCACACTGATACATATCTTACTTAAGGGAAGAGATACCCACCACATCTGTCGTGCCTTGGGGGCTACGCTGTACCCAGGCCGCGGATCGCAGGCATTGATGCGTCTGGCAGTTCAACGGTGCGGGTGAAAACGTCGTTTGCAGGTCGCGGATAGCATCCAGCGCTTTGATGAACCCATCGCGGGTCAAATTTTGGCCCGCATCCTGAAGCGCTTTGACAACCAATTGCCCCGCGGTAATGCCATACAAGTTGTATGCATGGGGTTTGTCCAACGGAAATTTGGCGAGGAGCTTTGCCTTCCATGGCGCGGCCTCCGCTGACGTTAATTGGTACTTAATTGGCGAAATCGTCAGAAATTTATCGGTTGCGCCAGGAATAGCAACTTGATCATAGAACGCCACGGGATCCGGAATCACACTCGTTCCCAAGAAGCTCGGCTTGAAGCCCAATCGTGCGGCGTCCCTCAGGAAGATCGCGGCCGGCTTGGGGTAACTCAGCAGCACCACCATGCCCGCACCGGAACTCTGGATCTTTAGAACCTGAGCGGTCGCGTCATTCGCATCCAGTGAAAGCTCTTCATCTGCCAGAATCTGGATATTTGCTGCCTTCAGCGCCGCCGTCAGCGAATCGTGGCGGTCACGGCCCCATGCATCTGGCTGATTGACGACAGCAACCTTCTTGATACCCTTGTCGACCAAATACTGGGCCTGTAGTTTGCTTTCCAACGCCGAAGTCAACATTGAAGTAAATATATTGCGCACCTTCGGAGCTGAAATCGTGTCGGAGGCAGCGGCGAAGTTCACAAAGGGCGCACCGGAGTTAATGATATCGGGCTTGGCCGCCATCACACCGTTCGAACATGCACCACCGACGATCGCAAACACCTTTTCCGTGAAAAGCAACCGGCGAACAGCCGCGATCGAACCTGCTGGATCACAATGATCATCGACGCGTATCAGTTCTAGCTTGCGCCCATGAATTCCGCCGGCGGCATTGACACCGTCGAATACAACCTCCAGCCCATTCATGGTGTACTTGCCGAACACAAAATTCGCGCCGGTGATCGGGCCGAACGTTCCGATCCGTATCGCTGTATTGCTCACCCCCACTTCCGCCACAGCCGGCACCGTAGCTAGCGTACCCCCTCCGATTGCAACAGACATCACCCACATCAATAATTTTTTCACAAGACTCTCCTTTTCCGAGTTGAAGCGGCGCTCCATGTGGTCAAGCCAGTGTTTCCGAAAGCGAACCCTGACATTCGTTATGCAAGCTGATAGCGAATCTGGACGTCGATGGTTGCCTTGATCGAGTTCGAATACGGGCACACTCGATGCGCTTCTTCGACGAGCGCGGCGGCATCCTCGTGAGATATGGCGGATAGGATGATATCGAGCGTGGCGGACAGGACGAAGCCACCTTCATCACGTTTGACAAGCCCTACTTCCGCGGTAACTTCATTGCGCTCCAGCGTAATCTTCCTAGCACGCGCGAGGGCCTGCAATGTCGCGCCGAAGCAGCCCGCGTAACCCGCAGCAAAAAGCTGCTCCGGGTTGGTTCCGGGAATACCGCTCCCTCCCATTTCCCGGGGCCTGGACAATTGGAGGGCAAGCGCGCCGTCTTCGGTGGCCACACGCCCTTCACGGCCATTGAATGCAGTTGCCCTAGTGGTATACAAAACAGCCATATCAACTCCTATGTTTTAAAGTAGGCGCGCGGCGGCGTTAGCGTCGTAGATCGCCTCAAAGAGGCTGTGAGGCGCAAGCGCATCGCCAACCGTGACAACGGTGATACCCAGACGCTCGATCTCAGACTGCATAACGAACGCACTTATCCCACGAGACGCATATAGAAAACACTCGAACGGGCCATAGTCGACCTGTTCTGCGGAAAACTTGTTTCGCATTAGGGCCCGCCCCTCTCTGATCCCAAGAAGTACGTGGCCAGGCCTCAGCTTCACGCCCTGCTGCTCGAGGCGCTCCATTGCAGTCATTCGGCTATAGATGTTGACATCCCAGAACGGGCTGTCCGGGCTGGAAAAGACCGTTACGTCCGCGCCGCGGAATGCAAGCGTTTCTGCCGCGGACAAACCGGCCCATGAACCAGATTTGTCAAAAATCGCAACATGCCTACCATGGTGGCAAGCCGAAGTATCGGCTATCGCCTCTTCGACCGTCCCCGTCATGCCAGGAGGCAAGGCTTCAACTTGGCTACCGATAGACAGAATCACTACATCCGGCGCAAAGGAGGCAATACCCTGCGGATCTGCCACATGTGCCAATTCGACCTTTGTCGAGGTCCTCTCGAGTTGATCGACCAAGTACTTACGCATCCGCTTCAAGTCAGCACGGCCATGCCCCAGCTCGCCCACCAAGAGTCGGCCGCCAAGCGTGCTACCCGCCTCCCAAAGCACGACATTGTGCCCACGAAGGCTGGCCACCCGCGCAGCTTCAAGTCCGGCGGGCCCTCCTCCGACCACCAGCACACGCTTTCGGTGCCGGGCTGGTTCGGGCGGCTCCGACCATTCGGACTCCTTGCCCATCCGGGGATTCATCATGCATGCAGCAGGTCGATGAAGGGCAATCTGACCTATGCAGTGATTTGATGAGATGCAGGGGCGAATATCGTTCTCATTGCCCTGTATAGTCTTGGCAATGATGTACGGATCGGCCATATGCGCACGATTCATACCTACCATCGCAATCTTGCCAGTGGCCAGTGCGTCTTCGCAGTCCTTCAGAGATGTATAACGGTTCACCGCCAGCAGCGGCATATCTCCGAGCACGTCATGCAGCCGCAGAGTGTCGTCAAGGTATGGATGGGACGGGTAGCTCATGTCAGCGACATGATGACCGATACTTGGCCAGTGATACGCCGCGACCGACGCGTGGACGAATTTACAGCCCTGACGCTGCGCCGCCCGACGTATAGCTTCGAAGCTCTCGTCCTGGCTCATCCCTCCATGCATTAAATCTGCCACTGATACGCGGACACCTATTTCGATTTGCTTTCCCACAGCGCCCAATACTGCATCGAAAACCTCGAGAGGATAACGCAGACGATTCTCGAACGCGCCCCCGTACTCGTCCTCACGGACATTACAAGCCGGAGAAAGAAACTGGTGCAGCAGATGGCCGTGACCAAAGTGAACCTCCAGCCCTTCGAATCCAGCCTCGACCGCAAACCGTGCAGTTCGCACGTAGGAATCCGTGACCTCATCCATTTCGCGTCGAGTCATCGTATGCGGTATTTCTCCGCTGGTCGTCCACGGCACTGGCGACGGCCCCCAGGCAGGCAGGCGATCAGTGAAGTTGTCCGAATGCCTACCGGTATGCGTGATCTGTGTGAACGCCCTAGCGCCTTCAGCCTTAATCGCATCCGTTATGCCGCGCAACTTCGGCAGCGAAGCAGGTACAGCTCCCGATATGCCACCTGCACGACCTAGGGATGTGCGGTGAACCCGCAATGGTTCAAGGAAAATCAGGCCTATACCTCCCTTCGCTCTTTCCACTAGATAGGCCTTGTGGCGATCGGTCGGCAGGAAATTCTCGGCGAAATTGGTGGTATGCGCCGGTAGGAAAATCCGATTTCGAACTTCTACCTTACCAATTCGAAACGGGGTGAATACGTGCGGGTACTTATCGCTTGCCTGCATACTGAGCCTGTGGAAGAAGTTTTCGGGCTAGAACTTCACGACAATGTTCCGCCGCCATCGGCAAGCAAGGTTGTGCCGACGATCGCGGACATTTCTGGAGTCGCGAGTGCGACTATCGGATCCACGATCTCGTCGATCTCCAGGAACCTAGCTACCGGCATCCGAGCGATTACCTGGGCGCAATACTCGGACGACTGGCGTGCCTGCGCAGTCATCGGCGAGGCCACTGGCCCGGGAGCGATGCCGCAGACACGGATGCCCTCCGCAATCCATTCGACTGCTGCGGCCTTAGTAAATTGCGCAATCGCAGCCTTCGAGGCGGCGTAAATAGCGCGACCGCCTGCACCACCAAACGCATGCTGAGTGGAAACATTGATCACAACACCACCACGACCGCCTTGGCTGGTCGACATACGCCGGGCAACGCCAACCGTCAGCTTGATAGATCCGGTTGTATTGATGGCAAAGATGCTATCTATTTCATCCAATGTATGTTCGAACAATGGTTTTCGCAGCACCACGCCCGCATTACTCACCAACACATCGACGACACCGATTTCCTCGCAAGCCCGCAAGATCTGCACATCTTCAGTCTGGTCGCAGACCACGATCCGATCTCGCGCGGTATTTTCGACAAGCCCATCCAGGGCGTGCCGATCGCGATCAATCATCACAATCGACGCACCTTCGTCCCGGAACTTCCGTACCAGTGCTGAGCCGATACCGCCGCAAGCTCCCGTGATCGCCACAATCTTATTGATGAATCGCATGATCAATGCCCCAAATAAGCAGCCAGCAATGCTCGGTCACTGAACAATTCGGAGGCCGGTCGGCTGACGGCAATTACACCTGCCTTGAGCACAATCGCGTCCGTTGCGGAATGCATGGCAACACCGACATTCTGCTCGACTAGGAGCACCGTAAGCCCTCTTTCTCCCAGCGTGCGGATCGTATCGATCAAGGTGTCGACCATGTTGGGCGAGAGCCCCGCCGAGGGCTCGTCCATCATTACCACTTTGGGGTCGGACATGAGCGCCCGACCGATGGCGACCTGTTGCTGCTCTCCGCCGGACAAAGCTCCCGCCACAACCTTAAGCTTCCTCGATAGCATAGGGTAGATTTCCAGCACCTTTTCCAAGCGCTCGAGGCGCATCTTTCGGGAAGCCACCGTGGCGGCGCCCGCCATAAGATTGTCTTTGATGGAAAGCGATGGAAAGACCTCGCGCCCTTGTGGAACGTGAGCGATACCGAGCTTCACGGCCTTGCGGGCGCCCACGCCTGTCAAACGCTCGTCACCGACATAGATCTCTCCCGCTTTCAGGGGGATCAATCCCGAAAGGGCGTAGAGAGTAGTCGACTTCCCCGAACCATTCCCTCCGAGAAGGGCCGTCACGATTCCGGGCCGAATCGCAAGGTTCAAGCCGGAGAGAACTTGCGTGTTACCACGCCACACTTCAATGTTCTCAGCCTTCAACATAGTAGCCCCGGCCCAGATAGCTTTCGATTACGTTCCGATCTTCCGTGACCTGCCCGGGAAGGCCATCTGCGATTACAGAGCCGCTGTTCATCACAACTACCCTATCGCACGAGTTGAGCACGAGCTGCATCACATGTTCGATCAATAACACCGAAGTGCCGAACTCTGCCCTGATCTGCTCGATCTTCTCAGCCAGATCCAGAACCCTGGGTTCCGTGAGACCAACGGCTGGTTCGTCAAGCAGCAATACTTTAGGGTGACTTATTAACGCACGAGCGATTTCCACCAACCGCTGCTGGCCAAAAGACAAGCTCGTGCCGAGCCGCCCAGCAAACGCCGCCATTCCTACCCAGTCGAGAATCTCCATTGCTTGTGTTCGGGCTCGCGTTTCATGCTGACGCATCGAACCAGCGTTCAGGAGTGCCGGCAGGAACCCATATCCCGTCCTCGGCTCTAGACCCAGCATTACGTTCTCTACTACGGTCAGGCCGGGGCACAAAAGACTGGTCTGAAAGGTGCGCCTGATTCCATTTGCAGCAATGACATGAGCAGGCAGACCAGTAAGTGCCGTGCCATTGAGGCGAACGTCGCCTTTTAATGGCCTGTGAATGCCCGTGATCACATTCATCACGGAAGTCTTGCCCGCACCATTGGGCCCAATCAGCCCTAGAATTTCGCCCTGGCCCAACCTGAACGTGACGGACTTAAGAACATGTACGCCACCGAAAGAAAGCGAAAGATCGTTCAATTCAAGCATTGGATCCCCCACTGTCAACGTTGACTACCCGCTCTCCATTTCTGGGGAAGTCGGCGACCATGCGGCGTTTCCGTCTGTTTCGGGCATCAGAAAGAAAGCTAGCCATGCCTCTCGGCATGAAGAGGACGCAACCCAGCAACAACACGCCAAAGACCACTTCCAGCATTCCCGGTGAGTCGCGTAGGAACTCCTGCATCAAAATTACGACCACTACACCAAGTATCGAACCCCCCATGGTGCCAAGACCCCCTACCACGATCATGATCTGCATCAGAATCATTTGGTCTAGATTGAAGCTTTCGGGCGCGACAAAACCGAGCATGCTGGAAAACAGGCCACCAGCGATACCCGCGCAGCACGCGCTGATGGCGAATGCGATAGCCTTGGTCTGTGTGACATTCACTCCCATTGACGCCGCCGCGACTTGATTGTCACGAACCGCCACGAAGCGCCTTCCGAAGCTCGTTGTCATCAGCGAGCCGATCGAAACATAGGCGACCAAACACACGACAAGCGCCACGATGAATGAGCTTTGCGCCGCACTCAATCCAGTTCCCAACGTAAAGGTCGGCGCGCGGAAGCCGCTTGCCCCGAACGTCATTGAGGTCCAGTTGAGCATGATCCAATGCACCGCTTGTTCCAGAGCAATCGTCGAGATCGCCAAGTAGATGCCCGACATACGCAAAGCCGGCAACGCAAACACCATGCCTATCGCCATTGTCACAAGCGCAGCGACCAGGCACGAAGGGATAAACGGCAGTCCAACACGGATCTGCAACAACCCAGTGACGTAAGCACCGATCCCGAAAAGCGCGGCGTGAGCGAACGACAACAGGCCGGTGTAACCCATCAAAACGTTCAGCCCAAGACTGAGCAGGATGTAGATAAGGATCCTACTCAGCATGAATTGCAGATATGGATTGACGTTCAACCCGACGATACATACCACAATGGCAATCGCAAGAGGAACCGTCCATCGTGAATTCAGTGTTGCCATTAGACAGCCCTCCGCTTTTTCTCTCCAAATAAACCACGCGGGAAAAACAGCAACATCGAGAATATCAATACAAATGCAGAGAGGTCTTGCGCTCGGCTAGATACATAACCTGATACGATCGACTCCACCAACCCAAGCAAAACCCCACCGACAATTGCACCAGGAAGGCTAGAGATGCCTCCGACAATTGCCGCGGCAAACCCCTTCAAAAACAGGGAGAATCCCATATCCGGATATAACAAGGTGGCAGGCGCCAACAGGAACCCCGCTATCGCGGCGATGACAATGCTCAGCACGACGGCACTGCAGAGGACGAACGATGTCGGAATACCGACGATCATTGCAGCGCGGGCATTGTCCGCCACCGAGCGCATAAACAGTCCGAGCCGGGAGAAGCGGAAGAAAAGCGAAAAAACCACCAGAATGACTATTGCACCAGCCGTCATCACCAGATATTGGAGTGGAATAACTACCTTTCCTCCCATCAGGATCAACGGTGCCCCTGAGAACATCGGTGGGGTCGCCAGATAATCGCCTTGGCCGCCCCAGATCAGGCGAATGACTCCTTTAATCAGAAACGATAGCCCGATGCTACCGATCAGAAGCCCGTTAGCATGCTCCGGCTTAAGTAGCCGCTTCAACGCGACATAGACCAAACACCCGACTAATAACGCGACAAGCAGTACAACGCCTATCGTTGCGAGGATGCCGAAACCGAATATTTTCAGCGTAGTAAACGCCACGAACCCCCCGAGGGCAACTACGTCGCCCTGGGCGAAGTTGACAGCGTTCGCCGCTTTCGAGAGGACGACAACGCCCAGCGCGATCAAGCCGTAGAGAAGTCCGTTCGCGACACCACTCGCTACCAGTACCGAGATCATGTTTTTGATCTCCATAGGGACTGCAGCTTTTCGATCAACTCGCTCGTGCTGCCCACGTCAGCATACTTTTCCGACATGTCGAACAAGTTGACTGCATGAGATACCGCGCTACGATCATATACAGCATCATGCGGCACGAAAACCTTGAAGTTCAAAGAAAACGCGTCTACTACGCTGCCACGCACACAACCGCTAGTCGTGCAACCAGTTACGATCAAAGTGTCGGCCTGCAAATCGATGAGATGGCTCGCTAACGCCGTGCCAAAGAAAGCGCTCGGATGTTTCTTCGGCAGCAACACGTCGTTCCCCAACGGAGCGACCTCTGCGACGAATTCATACCCGCGAGCGGGGATATTCATGATGGTTGGCACTTTCTCCGCCAACCGTCCGCCCTCGGTCGAGACCTTAGGCGCAACGTGCGGATACAAAACGGGCCAGTCATTAGCGCGAAACACCTCGAGCAGTTTGGCAATATGACCAACGGCGCGCCAGCCCACCTCACCACAACTGGTCGGAAATTCCTTGATTGCCTCCCAAAATGGCTGTGGACGGGTACCCACAGTCCGATACTGAACATCAATGATCAACAGCGCCGGGCGTATACCCAGCCCACCTGATCGGCCGAACCCTGCGGCACGGTAGGCCGCTTGCTCGTCCGCACTGATGATGTCATCCCACGGTTTCATAAACTCAGACTCGCTATCGATGGATAAATGAACATGCCGATGATTCAGTTTGCCAAAGGCCGTGCAAGATACTGGCCGAATCCGGGGGCGCCAATGATCTCTCCATCCTGCATGATCGTCTGGCCCCGCAGGATCGTGCGAACTGGCCAGCCCTTGAGCCTCCAACCATCGTAGAGGCTGTAGTCTGAATAGGAACCGAGCGCCTCGGATCGCACCTCCTGTGTCCGATTTAGATCGACCAGCGTGATGTCCGCATCCGCTCCAACCTGCAACGAACCTTTACGCGGCGCCATATCGAAGATGCGAGCCGGCGCCTCGGTCAGAAGTTGCGCAATGCGGGACAGCGAAAGTCGGCCTTTGTGATAACCCTCGGAAAGCAAAACAGGCAGAATCGTCGCAGTTCCCGGAAAACCTTGTGACGCAAGCCAGAATGGCCGCTCTTTGGTGGCGCGCTTGCGTGGCACATGGTCAGAAGCCACCGTATCAATGCTGCCGTCATGCAGACCTTCCCACATAGCTTCGACATCATCCTTACTGCGGAACGGAGGATTGGCTTTGCCTATCGATCCCAGATCCGAATCCTCATCATGTGTGAGGTAGTGTGGACAGGTCTCCACATAGACGTGCGGATAGCGCTTCCTCCAACGTCTGACTTCGTCTAGAGCCATACGGGTGCTGATATGCGGAATGTATATGTGCGCCCCAAGTAGTTCTGCAAGATACATCACGCGTATGCAAGCCTCCGCTTCCGTGACCGGCGGTTTCACGTTGGCCCAATCCTTTAGCGTCGGCATCTCGATCGTCTGCGCCGCTTGGCGCAACCGATTTACGATTTCGATATTTTCGGTATGACAAACAATCTTTACACCCGGCAGCTTACTGGCGGTGGCTAGCAAGTTGTATAGGTAGCCGTCGTCGGTTCCATCCAAACCTAGATAGCGCCCCTCCTCGCCCTTGAAGTTCATGAAGTACTTGAACGAGGTGACCCCATAGCGCCGGACATAGTGAGCCATGTCACGCACATGCTCTTCTTTGGCCACGCTGAAGTGAAAGGCGTAGTCAACGTGGCAGCGCGCCTTTGCGTACTCCTGTTCCCGCTCATACACATCGGAATAGCTTTCGTTGTTCAGGAAGTACCCGAGAATCGAGGTGAACCCACCCATGGCTGCGTACACCGTCTCGGTGGTGTATTCCGTGATCTTTTCACCGAATCCGAAGTGGACATGCGCGTCGATCAATCCCGGAAAGGCATGCAAGCCGTCTGCTCGTATGACCGGTATAGTGTCACTCATAGGAGTTCCTGGCGCCAAGCGCGCAGCGACCTTTCCGTCATGAACCAGCAAGTCCATTGCGTGAGGCTCTCGATCAAATTCCACGACATGAGCGCCACGCAGTACAAACTCGGTTGACATCAAAAGCTCCTCTTTTTCTTTACTGACAAATCGGTTCAACCATTCGGTTCACAAAACCTGACAGAGTTCCTGCAAATTTCTCGGCAATAACCCGCTTTCCCTAATTGCCAGTGCGCCCAGGCTGGCTTGCAACCAGGCCTCATCAAGTTGCTCACCTATAACGACGACGCGCGCGCGCCGGTCTTCGTCCGGCCACGTATCCAACGGTGCAGGCGCGTAGAAATAGCTCCCGACACCTTGGATGTGTACATCGCGCTGGGGCTCCGTAAGGTGGAATAACCCTTTGCAGCGCAATATTCTGTCGCCGTATTCATTCACCAGAAGATGCATCCATGCTGCCAGGCCAGCAGGATGAACCTCCCCTTCATCCATCCAGAAGCTGTAGCTGGTGACGCCACCATGTACATGCGCATCATGAGCGTGGTGCCTGTGGCTAGCCACGTTCGGGGCGCTACCCTCATCTATCTCATGGATCGCCCCAGACACCGAGGTCACCATCTGGGCAGCGAATTTCGGAACTGGTTCCACAAATATCCGTGATAACGCAGAACCTGCGTTGACGTCGAAGCGAGGCGCCACGCAATTTAGCCCGTCGAGTGCGCCGTGAAGTGCAACAATGCCAGGGGCATCAGCCAAATCCGTCTTAGTGATTGCCAGCACGTCTGCCAGCGCCACCTGCCGCACCGTTTCCCGCTGCCTCGCAATCTGGCCGGCCGCCATTTGGGCATCAACGGTAACTATTACCCGTCCCAAAGAGAAACCCTCTGACGACAAGCTTTTGCTACCCAGAAGCACATGCAGAATCGGGGCCGGTTCCGCCAGGCCAGTTGTCTCTATCAGGATGCGTTCGACCGGGTGGCCCGCCTCCTGGGCGCGTCGCTTCAGATCGAGCAGCGTCTCATGCAGCGCCCCGACAAGCGAGCAGCATAGACAACCCGACTCGAGCAGCGCGATGTTCTCCGCTACCCGAGAAAGAATCAACTGGTCTATGCCCACTGCCCCAACTTCATTGACGATGACGGCCGTGCCAAAGGCTCCTCCCTCTCGCAGGAAGCGATTCAATAGCGTCGTCTTCCCACTTCCAAGAAAGCCTGTCAGGACATCGCAAACTATCGGCCGTGTCGGGTCAAACATCGGATCAGCACTGCCTCCCATGATCCTTGTCCATGAAAATTGCGGGAGCATTCCACCTGCCCGGACGGCGTTTCAACGCACCATCAACACGACAGGCTTATACATCTCACGCAGGTTTTGTTGTTACGGTCAGCGTTATTACGTTTCGTCTATAATAATTAAATGCAAAAATTCGTGTATTAGTGTTTTTACTTAGTTTCGACCGCCGGGCCGTCAAACTTCATTTGAATAATATGTATGATCCGACAGTTGATCTGACCCTATCTACGAGGTACCAAATTGGAGACACCTGACAAAAAAAAGCAGAATTCAGTCGATGCAGTAAAGGTGTCGGCTCGGATCCTCGACAGCCTTGCGCTGGCTCAGAGACCTATGGGAGTGACCGAACTTGCCGCACAATTGAACGAGACCAAACCACGAATCCACCGTCATCTCGGAACACTGAAGGAAGTAGGGCTGATCGAACAGGATCGGGCGACCGAGTTATATCGGCTAGGTTGGCGGCTATTCCAATTAGGCGAATCTGCCAGCAGCCAGTTCGACCTGCGTCGCCGTGCCGAGCACTATCTCGTTCAACTGCGCGACGAGTTGAGGGAAACCGTGGTCTTGGCTGCTGTCACCAATGGTGTGCCGCTTGTCATCACCACGTCGGACAACATCTATGCTCGGATTTTCGTCAGCGTCAAGCCGGGAAATCGACCTGTGCCTCATCGCTCGGCCATCGGGCGCGTATCGCTTGCATTCGCCGAGCCTCATGAGCGTGACGCAATCTTGAACCAGTTAGCAGCATCGGGAACACGCTTGAAACCGGCTGAGATAGAGAAGCTCACGGAACGCTTGACAGTGATCCGAAGCCGTTTTTTTGAGATCTGTCGCAATGAAGTGATGACCGGAATCAGCACCCTCGCCGTACCGATATTTCGAGATGGATCCACGCTCGCGGGCGCGATATGCATCGTCGGATCGGTCGACGACATTCTTGATCCGCCACATCCCATTCAGGTGGACGCACTGCACCGCGTTGCCCGTGATCTCTCGGAACAGTTAAACAGCACGCAATATTCAAACCTTCCCGCCGCCACGACATAACGAACGCTTGCCGCACACACCAACGTGAATTCATAGAAGACGGGATCCCTCGGTTTATTCATGAAATGATTCGAGGGTAACGGCTACATCATGATCGGCACCATGAGATCGCCGTTTTCATGATGTCTTGCTGGCGGGCCAACACACCACCCGTTCATCCGATGTCGGCGCGCATACTCGATTTTCCGAGAGACGCACTAGCGCAAGCACGCTCAGAGGCGGCCGGACGGCACGGCTGCCTGCGATCTCACATTTACTTTTTGAAGATCAGAACCGTCCGACCTCACGCCCGAGCCTGCCAACCCCCATCGATCGGAATGGGCGTCCCGGTAATGTCGCATGCATCGTCGCTGCACAGGAAAGCGGCCAGCGCGCCGATCCGTTCCGGGGTGACGAAGCGCTTGGATGGTTGGCGCGGCTCCAGGAAAGCCGCTCTAGCCTGCTCTTCCGTCAGGCCCATTTCCGCCATGCGGCCGGCGATTCTCTGGCGAATGTGCGGCGTATCCACCAACCCCGGACAAAGCGCGTTGCAGGTGATGTCGAAGCCGGCGCATTCGAGTGCCACGACTTTGGTCATCCCCACCAGGCCGTGCTTGGTAACCACGTAGTCGGTGCGCCGCGGGGTTCCCTCGACACCGAAGATCGAGGCCAGGCTGATGATTCTGCCCCAGTTTCTCTGTTTCATTCCTGGCAGCGTCAAGCGGATCAGGTGATAGGCTGCCGTCAGGTTGACCGCTAATGCATACGACCACTTTTCGGGAGGCAGATCCTCGATGTTGGCGTCGAAGCGGGTCACGGCATTATTGACCAGGATGTCGATCTGGCCGAAACGGCGGTTCGCAGCGGCCACCAAGTCCTCGACCTGCCGCGCGTCGGAGATGTCGGCACCGTGGTAGTCAGCATCGACGCCCAGGCTGCGCAGTTCGGCGACGCGGCTTTGGATCAGCTCGTCCGGCCCGAACCCGTTGAGCATGACAGAACAACCCTGTCCGGCGAGCGCGCTGGCAATGGCGTAACCTATGCCGCCCAGCGATCCCGTGATTACTGCTCCCCTGCCGTTCAACATCGCAATTTCCTTTGTATCTCAATGGCTGGAGCGGAATCATTGCCCGTAGCGAATGCGCGTGCCCAGGATCTGCCCAGTGGTATAGGCCCCGCCCGTGCCCGCCAGGAACAGGATGGTCTGGGCGATCTCGTCCGGCATCGCGGCCTTGCCCAGCACGTCGGCGGCCGCCTTGATATCCCAATTCTTCGGATTGGCGGTGCGTGCCAGAGGAGTGTCGGTCATACCCGGGTTGAGCCCGTTGACCGTGACGCCGTGCTTGCCCAGTGCAAGCGCGAGGCTCTTGGTCAGGGCAATCATACCGCCCTTGGACGCGGCGTAATGCGCGTAATCGATCGATCCGTAGACGCCGCGATCAGAGGTCATCAGGATCATCGTGCCCGAACCTTGCTCCACCATGGCACGGCCGACGTCACGGGTCAGGAAGAAAGTGCCGTCCAGATTGATGCGCAGCGTTTCCCGCCACTGATCGTCGCTTAGCTGCAGCAGCGGCATGGCATGGCAGATGCCCGCAGCATGGACGAGGACATCGATGCGGCCGTATTGCGCCAGCGCACTCTCGACCATCGCGCGAATTTGTTCCGCCTCCCCAAGATCGCACACTGCGCAGCCAGCGCGCGCGCCCCTGGCCGAGATGGCTTCGCAGACCCGCCCGACGCCGGACTCATCGCGGTCGACGGCAAGCACCTGGGCACCTTCCAGAGCGAGCAGATGCGCCGCAGCGCGGCCGATGCCGGAAGCCGCCCCCGTGACAAGCGCCACTTTATTCTGAATCGACACAATCGCCCCCCCGAAACGTAAGACAGACTATTGGGCGCCGATGGAGGCAGTTTTGGCCACGCCACGCCAAAGCTCAAAGTCGCTTTTTAGCAGCGCAGAAAAACTGGCGGGGTCGCTATGTCCGTCAATTTCGTTGCCAGTAGGAGCAACCCTTTTACGAATTTCGTCCATGGCCAGAACCTTGTTCACCGCGCTGGCAATCTTCTCCACAATCGGCTCGGGCAGCCCCTTGGGCCCCAGGATGCCATTCCAGTAACTGCCGTCGACCCCTTTGATGCCCAGCTCGTCGAGCGTGGGGATATCGGGTGCGATGGCCACGCGATGCTTGCTGGCGACGGCGAGTATCTGTATCTTTCCGTCCTTCGCTGGCGGCAGCGCTGTCGAAGTGACGGCGAAGTGGTAAGTCACCCGGCCGGCGATCTGTTCCATCATCGCCTTCGGCGACCCTTGTGTCGGCACCGCCGTCACGTGGATGCCTGCGCGGCTGGCGAACAGCTCGCCGACGAAATGCGACGGCGCCCCAACCCCCGAGGTGGCATAGAACAGCTTT
The DNA here is from genome assembly GCF_002209565.1 of Candidimonas nitroreducens. Taxonomy (GTDB): domain Bacteria; phylum Pseudomonadota; class Gammaproteobacteria; order Burkholderiales; family Burkholderiaceae_B; genus Candidimonas; species Candidimonas nitroreducens. The sequence continues at coordinate 599,717 of NZ_NJIH01000003.1, read as the reverse complement.
TCCTTCTTGGCCAGCGCAATCAGATCCTGGGGGCTCTTCAGGCCGAGCGCCGGATTGGTCACCAGTGCCAATGGGGAGTAGAACGCGTTCACGATGGGAGTGAAGGAGCCCGGCATCTTGTACGAGGTCTTGGTGCGCATCGCCGCTACCATGTTCATGGCGGCCGAACTGAACAGCAAGGTATAACCGTCCGGCTCGGCTTCCGCCACGACTTGTGCACCGATCACCCCGGCCGCGCCGGGGCGGTTTTCAACGATGATCGTCTGGCCGAGCTCCTTGCTAAGGGCGTCGTTGATCATACGCATGAATATATCGTCGCCGCTACCGGGAGGCCAAGCCACGATCATGCGAATCGGCTTGACTGATGGATAGGCGCCGGCAGCCATTGCCGACGCAGTACACGCTACGGCGCCGATCGCGGCGACCAGAATATTCAGCACATTTTTCCACATGATTGTCTCCTCTTTGTTTTTGAATCCAATGTAAAAAAACTTCTTATCCTTGAAGTACCCGCGCCGCTTTTCTTGTCCCCGCCACGAGGTAGGCCACGTCGGCGCCGCCCAGGAAGATGCACAGCGGCACTCGCCAGCTTCCAGGCTTGCGCCTGAAATGATTGACGCTCACTATCGGACGATCATGCCTGCTTCCTGGGTGCAGGCTGCTTGGCGACATACGGATAGCCGCGGGACGTAAAGCCTGCGTCGACTGTCACGATCGTTCCGGACATGGCGCCCGCACGCGGCGAGGCCAGGAAAGCAACGACGTTGGCCACCTCCTCGGGCTGGATCAAGCGGCCGCGCGGCCAGCTTTTGACAAGCTCAGGCCAGCGCTGCTCGTCGCCCAGCTCCGCCGCCGCGCGCCCCATCAGCGAACGCCTAGCCTTGCCGGTCTCGACCCATCCCGGATGTACCCCAAGCACGCGCACACCATGATCCAGGCTGGCGCCGCCGACGATGCGCGTCATTGCCGCCAGCGCAGCATTGCCAGTACCGCCAGCAGCGTAGGCATATTCATATTTCTCGGCACTGATGCCGATGATGTTGATAATGACGCCGTCGCCGCGCGCCTGCATGTGGCGGTAGAACTCGCGAGTCAGGTTGATGTAACCGAATACCTTGAGATCCCACCCTTGCCGCCATGCGTCTTCGTCCACCGAAAGAATGTCGCCGCGCGGCGTGCTGCCGGCGTTGTTGACTACGATGTCGACATCCGCATACTGCGCAGCCGCCTCTTCGGCCGCGCCGCTTCGGGAAAGATCAATGGCATGGGTGGCCACGGCTACACCGTAGCGTCTGCCGATCTCTGCCGCGGCGGCATCCAGCGCCTCGGCATTGCGCGCGAGCATCTGCAATGCACAGCCCTCGGCGGCCAGCGCCTCGGCGATGGCTCGGCCGATGCCGCGGGAAGCCCCGGTCACCAGCGCCCGCTTGCCCTTCAGCCCAATATCCATGTCAATTCTCTGTCGGGCGCAACTCAATCAAGTCAGGGCAGCAGCCGGCCCTGGTCGTAACGGCATACATAACGGCGTCTGCCACATCCTCCGGAGTCAGTGGCGCGAACTTGCGTGCAGCGATGGACTTCAATACGTCGGGGTGGGTGCTGCCATTGCGAATGGCGGTGTCGACCATGCCGGGAGCCACTTCGGTCACCTTGATGCCGAACGACTTCAATTCGGCCCGGAAGCCTTTGGCATAAGCCGACAGGGCGTGCTTGGTGGCTGCGTACGAGGCGGCCATGGGGTTGACGCTGCGCGCTGAAAGCGAAGTAATGAACACCATGTGCCCGCGCCGGCGTTCGATCATGCCAAGTGCGATTTCACGGGCCACAGCAAAACCAGCGACCACATTGGAACGGAACATCGCTTCACAGTCCTCGACCGTAGCATCGCGTATTGGCGCGTAGGTCAGGATGCCCGCGTTGTTGACCAGAATATCGACACTGCGTGCCACTTGCCCGAGCTCGCGCACGAAGCCGTGATCGGTGAGATCCCCGCGCAGTGTCCGGCCGGAGCCGCCCGCTTGCACGCACAAGTCGGCAACCTCGTCCAGCTCCGCCTGGCGTCGCCCCGTGGCCAGCACGTCGGCGCCTGCTCGCGCCAGCACAAGCGCCGTGGCGCGGCCGATGCCAGCGCTGGCGCCTGTCACCAGCACGGATCGCCCTTTCAATATGCCTGCCATGTCGCCCTCACGTCAGCTTGCTGAGGCGCTTTCGGGCTGAGGAATAGACCCCTCTACATTCACGGTGTCGTAACGCGCCGGAATGATGATCTCTAGAATCTCCAGGTCGTCCGAGTAATCGAGCACATTGTGTTTGATCATCGGCGGCTGCAGCCAACAACTGCCCTGGCGCATCTCCATGACCCCGTGTCCCTCGAATTCGCTCTTGACCCAGCCCTTGAGCACATAGACCATCTGGAACTGCGTGTCGTGGAAGTGCGGGTGCGAGACGTCGGCTGCGTTGTAGGGGCGAGCACGGCGATTGACGTGCGCCTGCACCATGCCGCCCGTGGCCTTGGCAAAACCCAGGTCGCGTGTCAGGGTATAGGATCGAAAACCTTCGCTAGTAAAGTCTTCTTCACGCAAGTGGCTGACATGGAAAGCCTGCTTTGGCCAACCACTCAGCTGATGCTGCGTCTGTTCCGGGTGGAAATCGGACTCCTTCAGAACCCGGGACGATTTTTCCTTCTCCATTTGTCTCGTTCCTTGTGAAATCATGGATACGTTCTTGATTTCGGCAAAGTTTACTATTGCAAATTATGTATGTATATTGAATTTATCTGAACCATTATGCTGTTTATATAATGAATCTGTCAGGCCGTTTACTAGATGCTTTCCTGGCGCTGGAAGAAACCCGCCGGTTCGCCACGGCGGCCGAACGCTGCCATGTTTCGCCGTCCGCATTCAGTCAGATGATCCGCCGGCTGGAAGAACAGGTCGGTGCACGCTTGTTCGACCGCGACACCCGCAATGTTTCCCTTACGCCGGAAGGCGAGATGTTCGCGCAGAGCGCGCACCGCATCTCCGGCGAAATGGCGACGGCGCTGGCCGAACTCAAGGAACGCAGCCTGTGCAACACCGGCCGTGTGTCGGTCGCCGGCCCTCCTTCCGTTTGCGCGGAATGGCTGCCCGGCATACTGGCAAGCTTTCGCGACGACCATCCCGGCATCGCACTGCAATTGCACGACGTGGTATCGGATCGGTGCCTATCCATGATTTCGGCAGGCGAGGTGGATTTCGGTCTGAACGCCCGCGCCGGCAACAAGCAGGAATTCGAGACTCATCTATTGTTCAGCGAGCGCTTGTTCCTCATCTGTCGCGACACCGATTCTCTGGCGGGAAACGGCGGCATCCGCCTGCGCGACCTACGCGGCCGCGACTTCATTCACACCACACGCACCGGCAGCGTGTGGCAACACCTGCAACCCATGCTGGGAGTCGCCAAGATCCATGACAGCGGTTTCGAAGTCTCGGAGCCAGGCACGATGGCCGGACTGGTAGCCTACGGCTTCGGGATCAGCATCGTCGGGCAGTTCGCTTTGCAGCTGTGCAACAGGAAGGGAGTGACGGCAGTGCCGATCGTCGACCGGCACGCAGTGCGCCCGATATTCCTCGTCAAACGCAAGCGCCGCAGCCTGTCAGTGGCGGCGCAGACCCTATGGAACAGGCTGATCCGGAACAAGCAGCCGGCGCTGGGATGATGCAAGCAGCCCAACGCCGGTTGCATGAACCTGGCGGCTAGCCCTTCACCGCGTCGGTTATGGCATGCAGCCTCGCCTTGTCTGCCTCGGCGACCAGGACGGCCTCGGCCCGGTCGCGCGCCAGGCCAGCCTGGCGCAAGGCTGCAGCACGGTATTCGGCGTCGCCCAGTCGGCTCAGTGCCCGCAACGATTTCTGTATGTGCAGCTGAATTTCAATCAGCCCGGCGCCGTCGCGCGCCATTCCCATGAAGGCGTCTTCGAACATATCTTCGGAGCTCAGGTCTTGTACATGTACACGTGGATGCGCCACTTCAATGTCGCCTTGCTGGCTCGAACCGGCCCACAGGTTCATCAAGCGCGTCATGCGGCCAATAACGTCGATGGCCGTGCCGGGGTCGTTGATCGCCGCCGATAATGCACGCGATCCGATTTCGCTCAGAACCACCAGGCCGAAACGCGGATCCTGGTCGAAACGGCGTTCGTTGCCGATGGTGAAGGCTCTCTGCAAGGCCTCAGGCAGGTCTGAGCCGGATTCCTGGAGAGCATGGGGGGCGATCCAGGCGATCGGCGTGTCGGGGTAGACAAACGTGCCGGGAATCGCGTTCACGAAAATATCAGCATCAAGCTGCTCGCAGCAATGCGACAGGGCGGCCATGTCGATGTACTGCACATAGCCAATCGCCTGCGCCACGACAGGCACCGCATCGTGCGGCACCTCGTCCAATACGCGGCCGCCCAGATAAGGTTCTTCAAGGCGGGCTTCAATAGCTTGGCGCGCCACCTGCTCGACCCGCTCGGTCGTTTCGCCCACCTGCCCCAGTCGAGTCAAATGATCGATCCAACGCAATAGCGACAGCACGATCAGGATGATGACCGCGACAGTAACGACAAAGAGCACGAAACGTCCGCGATCCCCGTAAGCGCCGGTGCTGAGCACAACAATGCCAACCACGCTGAACAGGAACGACCCAATGAAGGTGGACAGCACATTCTGTGCGACCCGGTCTTCTATCAGTAGCCGCGTGGCGCGCGGCGTGACAGTGCTGGCGGCCGTGCCATAGGCCGCCGTCATGATGCTGAGCGAAAATGTAGTGACGGTCAGCATGCTGGCCGCGAGGATGCTCAGAATGCTGCTTACGGCATCGGAACCGATGTTGGTGGGAAAGTCCCACGGGATAAAGCGTTCGGCCACGGCTGCGAGAATCGCCGCCGCCACCCCCATTAGCCCGATCAGGGTGGCGCGAACCCAGAGGCGCCGCGCCAATTGCGTCAGTATCCAGCGCCAACGGGGCATAAGTGTGATCCTCCTTGTACATCCAGGTAATGGCCTATAGCTTATAGGGAATCAGCCAATTTGCCGATTCAGGCGACTGTCCTTTTCAGATGTTGACAGACGATAACGTTTCGACCTGCAGCGACACTTGATAGGATCGTAGGCCGTTAGCCACCGCAGGGTGGCACACCCGCAAGCACAAGTGACTCAGCAGAAGGCCCAAATTGGATAAAATAGACTAAATAGACTATTTCTCGGAGAGCATGATGCCTGTTCGATTTGACGCTATTTCCCAGTTGCCGACGGCGCCCGCTTCGACCATCAAGCGCGAGGGTTGGAAAGGCGTTATGCGTTCGCTAAGCGGCACCGGCCGGTTGGTGGTCACCAATCACAACGAACCAGAGGCCGTCATCCTGTCTACCCATGAATACGACCGGCTCATCAAAGCTGCTCGCGCCGCCGCCAACGCGGTCAATGATCCGCTACAAGCGCTCCGGGATCGATTCGACGCCCGGCTGGCAACGCTCGATGCGCCTGACGCCGAGCATCGGCTGCGAGGCCTGATGGCCAATCCAGGGACATTGGGTGGCAAGGTCAAGGCCGGAGAAACCTATTAATGCGAACAGGCCCGTCTTGTATGTGCTTGCCGGCGTCAACGGCGCCGGCAAGAGTTCCATTGGCGGGTATTTGCTTACCCAGGCAGGCCTGGCCTGGTATAACCCGGATGATTTTGCCAGGGCGCTCGTATCTGACTACAAGGCCGTCCAGGAGCAGGCCAACATAGAAGCCTGGCAAGAAGGCGTGTGCCGATTGCGGCAAGCCATGGCCAAACGCGGCTCCTTTGCGTTCGAGACGACACTGGGTGGGCAAAGCATCACACAGTATCTGCTGCAGGCGTGCAAAACGCATGACGTCATGATCTGGTATTGCGGGCTACGCGATCCGCAGCTACACCTTGATCGCATCAGGCTTTGCGTCCGCAACGGCGGTCATGACATTCCGCAGGCCAAGGTGCATCAGCGCTGGACGTCTTCGTTGGGAAATCTGATCGTCCTGATGCCTTCTTTAGCGCATTTGCGCGTGTACGATAACAGCACGCAATATGAAATAGGGCAGGCAATCGGCGAGCCGAAGCTGCTCCTGGAAATGTGTGCCGCCAAGCGCCTTTATCCGACAAGGCTTGCAAATGCTGTCGACACACCGGACTGGGTCAAGCCAGTGCTCGAAGCGGCCTTCGAGCTGGATCCGGAGGCACCGCAGTGACCCGGAATGCATGACTAGATCATGCAAGTCGCGCTAGCACTAACACGCAGGCCGATTGGTACATCTCTGCCACTATAAAAAAACTGGGCGTCAGTAGCGTCTAGTAAGTTTTAGGTTCGAACCGCCTCTCAAGCCCGCGCCCTCCAGCTGTCCAGCGCCGCCATCCAGCCTGGATGGGCTCCGCCCGGGCCGTATCAGACGGGCCGATTGAGCCGGCCACGGCCAGGCCGAGAGCCAGGGCGCAGGAATGCCGGGACAAGGAGAAACGTGCGGGAGATGCTGCGTTGTTTTGACGCAAGCCGATATTCATGGCAGTCCCCAAGTGACATGGCGCATGAACTTCTTGTTGAGAATCGACCTGCCAGCCTTGTGTAGGCTTATGGGAAATTCATGCTTTTTTATAAGAAAGTGTTCAGAAATATCATAAAAATCTTAAATTGTATCTACACAGTATCGTGATCAAGACGGCTTTCCCCGTGCTCAACTATCTGGCGCACCGACATGAGCAAGAAAACCAAAAACGAGCAATGGCTCGCCGCTCTCCCATCCGACAAAGAATATTTATTCAATTGCGCAGGCGGATTGTGGAGCCGTTGTGACAAGTGAGGGAGCTGCTCGTTATAGTGCTAGACGGCACAGCCCATAAAGTACGGCGCCTTCCTTCTTATTCGAACCATATTGGTGACAGTTCCTGATGACGTCTCCAACTATGGAGAGTTCCCTCTCCGTATCTCTTCCCGAAACTGGTGGTTGCGCACTACCACATCAATTAGTATCGATCGTATTCGTATGGTAGGTGCGGCCAGATCTGTCCGCCATCGATATATTTTCAACGGCCCATTAGAAAATTTTGTGAGCACTGACTAGCCGGCGCTATCAGGACTCACAATCGAACAGAAGCGGGCGGTTATAGCGCGACAAGGCTCTCGCACCCTCCAATCGGTACAAAACATACCGGAGACAATGCCCAAAGGTGGAGCAATCAGCTACGCTTCCAGAGCAGCTACCGAGCAGCGTTCAGCGTCGCACACATGATGGTCGATCCCTTCTATTTGCTAAGAAGCCTGGGCCATGCCATTCATGAGCACCTCGGCTTCCCGGCGGACTGCCTTCACAAGCTCTAGCACGCTGGACTCGGAAACGTTTTGATCAAGTCCAACGAGCACTAAAGAGCCGAACACACAATTCCGCCCGTCGAAAACAGGACACGCCACTGCGACCACACCCGTCGCGGTCTGCCCTCGGTTGAAAGCGAAGCCGAGCGTCTCGGATTGGCGAATCATCGCTTTCAACGCTCCAATAGCCCCTCTACCTCGCCCACGCAACTGGGTCAGGTTTTGTTCCCAGATGCGCTGCCGTTCTTCAGGAGGAAGCTCAATCAGCATGGCGACTCCGCCCGCAGACGCACAGAGCGGCCATCGCGAACCGACATCCATCGGGTTTCCTACGTAAACTGACGCGCCTGCCCGGGCAACACAAATACTTTCGGTATCGCTGCGAACATGCGCAAGCGAGAAACCACCGAACCGTTTTACAAGCCGCCGCAATACCGGAGCGCAAGCGTTCTGGAATCCCACGTATCTAGGCACGGCGAGCCCCATCTCATAGAGCAGCGGGCCAGGGAGGTAGTGACGGTCTTCGTCGCGCTGCGTGATCATGCGCTCACGAACCAGACAGGAAAGAATGCGATGGGTGGTTGCACGATCGAGACCGCAACGGTCGGCAAGGTCAGACATGCGCCATCCGAACTTGCCGCGAGTGCTGACTTCCTTGAGAACCATCACCGCACGGCTAATTGCTTGGGTACCCGTGCGAGGCAGATCCCCCGCAGATACATCTGGAACTTTTGTAGGCATCTCGCGTCTTCGATATGGAATTTCACAATGTGAATATTACCTAAACAAGATAGTCAAAAACAGAGCCGGAAGAACCTACCATGCGCTCACGAGCTTATCCAACGGCTTCATCGAGAATGAAAGGAGACAAAATGCTTCGTTACCTTGCCGGCCTATTACTGGCGTTTTTCTCTTGGTGCCCCGCGTGGGCTCAAGGCACTTATCCATCCAAGCCGATTACCTTTGTCGTTTGCTGCAATGGCTTGCCTGAGGCAGTTTCCCGTGCATTGGCGGACGAGATCGGCAAGTTTTCCGGACAATCGATCATCGTCCAATCGAAGCCCGGCGTGAACGGATCGTTGGCGGCAGCTTATGTGGCGCGCAGTGTGCCGGACGGATATACCGTACTGATCGGAACGAGCTCCACCCATGCGGCCAACCAAAGCCTTTACAAGAAACTACCCTACGACTTCGTACACGATTTCGTACCGATCTCGGGAATTTCGAAAGGCTATCTGGGGCTGATCGTCCGACAGGATCTTCCGGTATCGAACCTCTCGGAATTCATCGCTTTGGCAAAACGGTCGCCAGGCCAGCTGACCTTTGGCTATGCGAGTTCGTCGGTGCGGGCAGGAGCCGAGCTGCTGGCGCAGATGACGGGAGTCAAATTCAGAGGCATTTCATATAAAACCAACCCGCAAGCCGCAATTGATCTATCCGGAGGACGGATTGATTTCATGACCTCCGAATTGTTGACGGCAACGTCCGTTGTCGCGTCCGGCAAGGCCCGTATTCTCGCCGTTTCAAGCCCGAAGCGCATTTCGACCATGCCGAATGTACCGACCGTGGAAGAAGCGGGAGTCCCTGGCTACGAGCTGTCCTTCTGGCTGGGGGCCTGGGTGCCGGCCAAAACTTCGTCCGCTATCGTCAAACGGCTCAATGGCCTGTTTGTGCAGGCATTGGCGTCGCCCAAAGTCCAGAAATTCCTGGAGACTGGCGCAGGCAGTGAGGCCTTTCCGACGACATCAGACGAACTGATGAAATTCCAGCTGGCTGAAAAAGATAAATGGCATCGGATTCTGTCGGCAGCCGGCATCCAACCGCAATAAAAGAACTCTACGCCGGGAACTATTCACCATGCGTTTCGTAAGGTATTTGCGGGATGGGATCACCCGCTACGGAATGATTGAAGGGCTCGAGATCGTCGAGTTGCGCGGAGGGCTCTTTGAGTCCAAGATCTCGTTCAATGGCGTGCGCCAGCCTTTGGCAGGAACTCAACTCTTGCCACCCATCGTGCCCGTAACGTTCTATTCAGGCACTTCGGGCGGGAACTACTTCACCCATCGCCGAAGCCACGAATCAGCCCTGCAGCCCGCAACACCAGCCGAACAGCACATAAGCTATCGGGCCAATAGCGCGCTGGCCGGACATGAAGCGTCGGTCGTCATTCCTCCCGACTCATCCGGTAAAGTGCAGTTCGAGGGCGAACTTGTCGTCGTAATCGGCCGCACATGTCGAAACATCGAGCCTGAGAATGCAATGGCTTACGTGTTTGGCTACACGATCGGCAATGACATAAGCGAGCGCGTTTGGCAGAAATCCGACCCAACATTCTGGCGTAGCAAAAATGCCGATACCTTCAAACCTATGGGCCCTTGGATAGACACCTCTGCGGACATCGATAAGATGACCACGTGCGTACGACTGAACGGCCGCGAAGTCAGCCGCTTTCGTACAGGAGAAATGGTGTTTGACGTCCCGACGACGATCAGCCGCATCAGCCGCTACATCACGCTTGTGCCCGGAGACGTAATCTGGATGGGAACGGATGATCCGACGCTGGATATGTACCCCGGCGACATCGTGGAGATCGAGATCACCGGTCTCGGTGTGTTGCGCAATTCGATCGTAGCCGGGGTTTGAGGCTGGTCGAATTGCGGCATATCCGCTATCTATTCCGTGCCGGGGCATCCTCCGCAGCGCCCAGACAGAACAAGACTACTGAATACATTTCCGGAGGAATGGGAAGCGTGGCTCGCAGCGAGAAGCGTGGCCCGCAGCTTGTCATGAACAATGCCCATGACGACCACGTTCCCCCAGCTTCTCTTGAGCCGCCATCAAGGCCATGTTTGCGCCACGGCGCCCGCTTCAAAATCGATATAGCGCAGACCACACAGGCCGTCGGATTGCTGATCGGAAAAATGCCCAGCTTTCCCGAAGCGGTTTTAAAAGGACAAGCGCCAATCAAATATCAATATTGAGCGCCATCATTGAAATCCCGCACTTGTTTCTCGGCCTCTTCACGGGCAATGCCGTACCGCTCTTGAATTTTGCCGACCAAGTACTCCATATTGCCCTCGGCAACATCAAGATCATCGTTGGTCAATTTCCCCCATTTCCCACGGATTTTTCCAGCCAGTTGTTTCCATTTTCCCTTGATCGTGTCTTCGTTCATCGCAAACCTCGAAAATATGAGTAATTCGATAGGCGTCAGCCTCGCAAATTAATTCTCTGCTTTGGCTTTCAGGCCGGCAGCATCAACTTTTTTGACGCCTTTGACACTTTCCGCTATTGAAATCGCCTTTTTCACTTCGATTTTACTAGGCACGACCCCCGTCAACGTAGCAACCCCATTATTGGTCTCGACAGAAATATCCGCACTTTTCAAGTTTTTGGTACTTGCAAGATCGGCCTTGATTTTCGTGGTGATCCACGTATCGCTAACTGCAGCACCCACCGTCGAGGAATGATCCACATTGGTGCCGTTATCGGCCGCAACAGCATTTGGCTGCAAACCCATACTCAATGCAGTCGTCATTAAAATAGTGGACAAAATCATAGACTTTTTCATACATACCTCCCAATAAAAGCAAGGACTTTTCAAAACAAGCCGTCCTCTGACATGCCAAAGAAGGAAATCGGAAGTTGTGGCAACTGGATTTCCGGCGAGGCGATGAAAATACAGTACCATTCGTTCGAGGTTGGTAAAAATACCAATTGATATAGGTTGTTTCTTTACATTAGAGGCATTGTGCCAGGGGTGACCGCATACTCTACCTTGGCAAGATTGGCTCACAAAATCTTGTCAACGCTCGCATTTTCGAAGGATTCAGGTGTTCAGTGGGATTTTCGTTAGCGTTCGGCTAACACCCATTGAAGTAATGCTCGGCTCATAAGGCCATACGTGTCCACGTAACGATCATGGGCACGTACACACCATGGGCTCACTGGAAACATATGGGCGCCTCCGTCGGAGTAGGCATAATGCTGAATTCAAGGCGAAGGTGGTCGCCAATTGCCAATAACCCGGTGTGTCGTTCGCGGCGATTACCATGGATCATGGCATCAACCCCAATTTGCCGCGTCGATGGGTGATTGAGCAGGAGCGACTCGGTCATCATGAGCTTGCGGAAATACCCGGCGTACAGCGTGATGTCGCGGCTAATACTCGCTTCGAATCTCTATCACTCTATCAACCAATGTCTACTTGACAGGGCTGATTACAGCATGTTGCTCAACGGCTTGAATATTGAGTGGCCCTATAAATGACGTTTATGGATAGCTGTGTAATTGCAATTGGACGATCCCCGGAGGGCGATGTGACAATGACACCGTCGCAGCCAGGGTGGAATTGAATAATAGAAAGCCGTCGGCCACCCGCAACCATTCAAGGAGACGATTGTGGTAGCCGAATCCCCGTTGGATCGCAGATGGAAATATCCGGCGATCCCGTCGGTAATGCAGGAGTGTACGCAAGCGATCGACTCCTACGTCGTGACCGGCCTTTCACGGTATTACGTTCCCGATATCGCCGATATGGTGGGACGAATGTACACGGTGCATGGTATTCAATCCCTGTTCCAACCCGCCAAGGCGATTACGGGAACAGCAGTCACTGTCAAATGCCCACCGGGCGACAACCTGGGCGTAAAAAAGGCGCTCATGGCGATAGACCCAGGCAACATCCTCGTTGTCGACGCACAGGGTTTTACGGAATGGTGCCTGGGCGGATTCCAGATGCTGCAACGAGCGATACGGGAACGCGGCCTTGCAGGCTTGATTGTGCACGGCGCGTACCGTGACGCGAGCGAAGCCCAAGCTGCGGGATTTCCGATCTATGCAAAAGCCAACTCAGCTTGGTCCGGCCCCAAGACCGGGCCTTTCGAAATCAATGTTCCTGTCTGCTGTGGAGGAGTCATCGTCCACCCGGGCGATGTCATGTGCGCCTCCGGTGACGGAATCGCTGTCGTGCCGCGTGCCTATGCCAGGACAATCCTGGAACGATTGAACAACAAGCCCAAGAGCGTGGGGGGGCAGCCCGACATGGCGGCGTTGCAGGCTCAGGATGCCGCAACGGAGGCTTATATCGCCGCGATAGAACAGGCCGGATTGCTCAGGCGAATGACCTGAAAGTACAACACTACGGAGATAGCATATGAATCGAAGGAAACTGCTGCGGGCTGCTGCGGCAACGGCAGCTATGGGGCCTTCTCTAGCGAGATCAATCACTAAGGCCGACCAAAACTATCCCACGAGACCAATACGCCTGCTTGTAGGTTATTCAGCGGGCGGCGCTGGAGACCTCTGCATGAGGATAATCGCGCCCAAGCTGTCGGCCCGACTCGGGCAACCTATCGTCATTGAAAACAGGCCGGGCGCGGGCGGGATCGCCGCGTCGCAAGCTGTGCTAGCGGCCCCTGCAGACGGCTACACCCTGGTTCTTGCCGCGGGGGGAAATTTCGGGATCGCACCCGTACTTTTCAAATCCCTGCCCTATGACCCGGTCAAGGATTTCCAGATGGTGGGGCAGGTTGCGTCGTTCTCGTACGTCTTTACGGTAAGGGCGGACTCGCCGTATCAGTCGATGCAGCAGCTCATCGACTATGCGAAGGCAAACCCCGGCAAGTTGAATATCGGCACAATACAGGTCGGTAGTGGCCAGTACTTCGCCGCCGAGCTTTTCAAATCCATGGCCGGCATCGATGCCGTCACGGTTCCATATCGTACCTCCGGCGACGCTGTAAGTGCGGTGCGAAGAGGTGACGCAGACGTCATAATAGAGACGATTGCGCCGTTGGCAGGGCTACTGCACTCCGGTACCCTACGCGCTCTGGCAACGACGGGAAAGGAGAAATTCCCCGGCTTGCCCGCAGTGCCAACTATCACCAGTACCGTGGTGCCAGGCTATGTCGTCGGGGCCTGGAATGGCTTGGCTGCACGGGCAGGGACGCCCTCGCCTATTGTTGCCCGGCTCGACCATGAACTTGCCCAGGTACTGAAGCAGGACGACGTCAAGAAGCGGTTTATCGTTCTGGGTACAGTGCCGCAATACGGAGGGCCGGAGGTATTGCGCAGCCTCATGATGGAAGACATGGAGAGATGGGGAAAGGTGATGGAATCGATACACATGAAGAAACAATAGCAGCAATTGCAGTCCTGTCCCATCGATTCCGACGACCTTATACCACTTATGCCCATCGCCAAGAAACAATACGATCCAACTCGGCCAGGACCGTTGCAAGGGATCCGGGTTCTGGATTTCTCCCGCCTAGTCGCAGGCAACATGCTCAGCCTGCAGTTGGCCGACTTCGGTGCAGAGGTCGTGAAGGTCGAGCAGCCCGGCCGCGGCGACACGCTGCGGGACTGGAAGGAGAACGGCCACAGCATCTACTGGAAAGTCTATGGCCGCAACAAGAAGAGCATCTCGCTCAACCTAAAGTCGCCAGGCGCGACAGAAATCGTCAAGGAGCTTGCACGCGGCTTCGACGTTGTCATCGAGTCATTTCGATATCGCTATATGGAGGAGCTAGGCCTGGGGCCGGAGGATCTCCGCACTATCAATTCCAAATTGGTGTATGTGCGAGTATCGGGGTTCGGCCAGACCGGCCCGTATGCATCACGTCCGGGATTCGGCACCTTGATCGAAGCCATGTCAACGTTCGCGGATCGCAATGGCTTCCCTGACCGCGAACCCGTGCTGCCTCCACTCGCTCTGGCCAATATGGTCGCCGGACTGTACGGTGCGATGGCAACCATGATCGCCATACGCGAAGTCGAGTTGAAGAGAGGCGAAGGGCAGGTCATCGACCTGAGTCTGATGGAGCCGCTCTTTACAGTCTTGGGGCCAGAGGCAGCAATCTTCCGGGCCACGGGAAAAAAGCATACCCGAGTAGGGTCGGCCTCAGAAATATCTGCGCCCCGCAACGTTTATGCAACCAAAGACGGGGGCTGGGTCGCCATTTCCGCCTCCACGCAGCGCATGACAGAGCGCCTGTTCTCGGCAATAGGAAGAGGGGATTTGAACGAGAATCCCGACTATAAAACAGCTCCTGCGCGCGTAAAGCTCAGGAGCGAAGTGGACGCCATCGTGGGCGGATGGATCAAACAGTACACACTCACAGAGAACTTGGTCTTCTTCGAGAAGAATGGAATCACGGCAGCGCCGGTATATAACATTGCGCAACTGATCGAGGATCCCCACATTCAGCATCGTGAAGTCGTGTACGAGGTTCCAGATGAGGATCTGGGATCGTTGATGATGAATTGCGCCGCGCCGGCACTCATGAATACGCCCGCGACGCTAAGGAGCCCAGCGCCCTCCATCGGCCAGCACAACAGGGAAGTCTACTCACGCTTCTACTCTGATACCGAGATAGCGGAGTTCGAAGCACGAAAGATCATCTAGGGCTCGAGACAGGATCAGCATCATGAGGCTTCACGACGAAAAAGATCTGCCTGTGTGGCGTTCGCTGTTATTTGTCCCGGCCAATATCCAGCGTTTTATCGATAAGGCACAGACGGTCGCGGCTGACGGGATCATCCTCGATCTAGAAGATAGCGTCCCTTCGACGCTAAAGGATTCCGTGCGGCAGCAGCTACCAGCAGCGGTGGACGCAGTGGGAGCAAGCGGAGCCGATGTCCTGGTTCGGGTAAATCAGCCGTTGGAGCTGTGCGTACCCGATTTCGAAACGGCAATCTCACCCAAGGTAAAGGCACTGATCTTACCGAAGGTTGAATCGGCCAGCCACGTACGCCTGCTGGCGGAACTGGCGGATCGCATCGAGGCACGACACGGCATGAAAAAGGGGCACACCCGATTCATGCTGCTGATTGAATCACCCGAAGCCCTGGAAGATATCGTTTCGATCGCTTCAGCCCACCCCCGCAACATTGCTATCAGCGCAGGAGGTGAAGATTTCGCAACAGCCACGGGTTCCTTGCCGGTCGGCGAGACGATGATCTATCCGCGCCAGCGCAGTGTCATAGCCGCGAGCATTGCCGGTATCTTGCCTATGGGATTGCTAAATTCAGTTGCGGAGTTCAATGACGATGCGGCGTACCGGGATTTGGTTCGACGGTCACGGAATTTCGGATTACGAGGCGCCACGTGCATCCACCCCCGATCCGTACCCCTGCTCAACGAGGGGTTCCGCCCAGCGGAGCATGAACTTGCGGCAGCTCAGCGCGTGGTGCAGGGATTCGTGAATGCCACGACGGCCGGTCGCGCTTCCGTTCAGGTCGATGGACGAATGGTGGATTACCCGATTTATGACCGAGCGATACAGCTGCTCCGAACGGCGGAGCGCATCAAGGAGAAGGAGTCGCGTCAAGCAGCGGTCTGAGTTCCGCAGAATTCACGCTGGATTATGAACTGGAGTTCTTCAGATGCTCGACGAAAGCGCTGGCAGTCCTGCTAAGGGTTGAGTCCCGGGCGGTGATAATCACCATATTGACTTCAATGTGGGGCTCCAAGGGACGCCAGACCAAGCCGTCAATCGGTACATCCACCGGCAGTACCAGGGCGATACCTGCTCCGTGATAAGCAAGCATCGCCGCGCTGAGCGCCAGAACCACCTGGAAGGCTATATGCGGCGATACGCCTGCATGCTCGAACGCACTATCGATGCCACTGCGCAACCCAGCTTGAGGCAGGTAGGTAATCAAGGGATATGAGGCGAGATCCTCGATCCTGACTTTCTCCCGCGCGGCCAATGGACAATCTTCTCGCATCGCACACATGACGGCGTCATTGGTCAAAACATCGGTGCGCACCGCCGAATTCAGGACGGGCCCATAAGCGACTCCAACATCGCTCTCCCGATTGATAACGCTTTCAACCACCTGCCTTGAGGTCATTGAGTATAGCAATGCTTGGACATCGGGCCGTGCCTTCACGAATGATGCTAATCCCTGCGCGAGGTAACCGTTCGCAATTGGAGAGGATCCAGCGACGGCCAGTCTCCCGATTCTTCCGCCTATCAGATCTTGTAGGGATTGCCCAAGGCGATTGACTCGACCAAAAATGGAACGAACCTCTGGCAGAATAGCTTGCGCCTCCGGAGTAGGTGTCAGCCTTCCCGCAACGCGCTCGAATAGTTTGATGCCGAGCCGTGACTCGAAGTGCTTAAGAACCGTGCTGACTGCCGGTTGTGACACATGCAACATCCGAGCGGCACTTGTAACAGAGCCTGTACGCATGATTGCGTAGAACACTTCGAGCTGCCGCAGATTCATAGTTTGGATCTCTAGATAATAAGGTAGGGTATCCGCTGAACCCAGGCTCCGACAAGCTGGATTTGCCCGCACGGCCCAAAGAGCGTTAAGCATGAATTAAAGTTAATTGCTCTTTATTTATGAATAATTAGAAGCAACAAGGAGAAATTGCAAATCGACAGACTATAACCCTTGCTGTCACTGTAGACGGAAAATATAGTTCTATCCTATGCAAGTTTGAACCGGAACTGCCTTCCAAGTCGGCGTCATCCAATGCTATAGACACCAAATAAAAAACTGAAATTCAGCTCGGCGATTCATCGCCTGGTGCCGGCAGCACACCCGGCACATGGTTCAGCACGGCCAGGAAGTCTTCGCGGCGCCCCTTGGCGGCTTCGGCACGAAGATAGTCCAGCGTCATTACACTGGCCATCTTCTCGGCCGCCGCGCTAGCGATGAACTGGTTGACCGAAACGCCATCATTCGCGGCAAGCTCTTTGATCTTGCGATGGACGGAGTCTGGTAGACGGATAGTCAAGGCAGTCATGTCGAGGTCTCCAGATGTTGAAGAAAACCCGCTGGCGTAATGGTGCGCACACCAAGCTCGGTGGCGCGTCGCTGCGAGCACATGGCAGCTACACGAACGAAGGTATCGATGACAAATGCAGATCATAAACCTTTTCCCCTTCACAAAATCTGTGTAGATAGAGCGAATATCGTGCACTTTTCATGTTGCTTCGACGAATCAATCTAGACGGTTCGGAACCGCACCGCTCATAATCCGCACGGACACCATACGTCGCAAGGGCGGCATGACTCGAGGAGATGACGATGCAAAATAGTTGCAGGGTAACAGGAATACTTATGTGTGCGATTGGCCTTGTGGGAATGGGATCTTCTGTCACTGGCAATGCAGCAGACCTTCTCGAAGCCGACATTCCCACGCTGCTGCGGGCTCAGGCGCAGGGAGATCTCAGTTGCGAGCAGCTCGCCCGCTCAACCTTAGACCGCATAAAGCGCCTGGATCCAAAATTAAAGGCATTCATTACCATCAATCCTCGAATGCTAGAAGACGCGCATGCCCTCGACGAAAGGCGACGGGTAGGGGATGTACGCCCACTTCATTGTGTACCGATCGCGTTCAAGGACAATATCGATGTCCGCGGCATGCCGACGACAGGCGGTTCCGTGCTGTTTAGGAACAACATGCCTCGCGCAGATTCGGAGATCGCTAGGCGGCTGAGAGCTGCCGGAGCATTGCTCGTCGGAAAAGCGAATCTCGATGAGTTCGCCGTATCAGGCAGCACCATCAGTTCCCTGGGAGGCCAGACATTGAATCCTTATGATGTACGCCGCTTTGCTGCAGGGTCGAGCGGAGGACCGGCCGTCGCCGTTGCCACGGGAATGGCAGCATGTGCGATCGGCAGCGAGACAGTGAACTCCCTACGTAATGCTGCGAGCTCGGCGGGTGTTGTGGCGGTACGGACTTCACATGGCGCTATCAGCCGCCGCGGCGTGATACCGCAATCGTCGACAATGGATGTCGTGGGGCCGATCTGCCGGTCGGTTGCCGACACGATTCAAATACTGAATATCATCGAAGGCCGCGATCAACTAGATCCTGCAACTACTGCGTTCGAGGGACTGGCTGCACCCATTGCCACTGCGCTGCAGCCCATCGTACTGAAGGGCGTTAGAGTGGGTATTCTGGAAAATCTGTTCGGGACTGGCCCCGAACACCAGGCCGTCAACGAAGTGGTCCACACTGCCCTGACGAAGTTGCGAGCCCTAGGGCTGGAGACGGTGAACATAGACGACGTAAGCTTTGACTCCGAACGCAGTAGCAAGAACCTTAATGTCGCGAACTATGAATTTCGTCCATTATTCGAAGCCTATCTCGCACAGATCAAACCTGTACCAGGTGTGGCAACACTGCAGGAATACTACAACGCGAAAAAATTTCCATCGACCATGCAAAGCTTTCTGAAGAACGCCGTGTCCTGGAAGGCACCGCTCCAGATGGACGGCTACCGACAATCCCTGAAGAAAGGAGAGGCGTTACGAAAGCGGATACTTGGCTTAATGGACGACTACAAGCTGGATGCGCTGGTGTACCCATCGCAAAAACGCCCGCCATTGCGTATCGACGAAGCACGACGGCCTGAGCGTAATGGGGTATTCGCGTCTGCGATTGGGTTTCCTGCAATCGACCTTCCTGCCGGCTTCACACCAAGGGAACTGAAATCGCCACAGGGGCTACCCATAGGCCTGGACATACTGGGAAAGCCCGGACAGGATGCCAGATTGCTCGGAATCGCCATGTCGATAGAGCAAGTGCTGGACGCTCGCCGTCCGCCACCATTGTCCAAGGATGACAATTAGCCCGCTACATAGCGCGCACGCGGCCGAATCAGGAGCGGAGACTCATACTGCTCCAAGGCATGCGCATTCCAACCCACGACGCGAGCGATGATGAAAAGAATCTGGCATGCCAGCACCGACAACCCCAGAGCATGAGCGGCCGCAGCCATGGCGAAGTCGTTCTTCGGTAATAGCCCGAACTCTCTATGAGCAGTGTGCAAATATTTGTCGATGAGCGCGACCACAGGCCCTCCTACGTACTCGCGCAAGTCGGCCAGTATCGCGGCAGCTCTGGGGTCACCCTTTGGGTAAAGGGGATGGTTGAACCCAGGCGGTATGCCCTGCCCCGCCAATTGCAGAAGTTGGGGTGTATGCCGCTCTGAAGACAGCATACGGCCGACGAGATCATAGGACTGTGTGAAGTCCGCGTGCTTCATGCCGCTTGCCGCGCAACAACCCGCTAATGTCACCGCGTAGGAGTTGGCAAGAGTGGAGGCCGTACAACGTGCAACGAAACTCGAAGGATTCAGCTCGTGATCCGCATGGAGAACCAGGGCACGTCGGATAATCGTGGCGTGGGTGGAGTTCAATCGCCACGCATTGGCAATGACATCATGCGCGTTTTCGGCCGCCGCAGCGTTAACGCCGGCTGCAAAGGCAATCGCGGCGTGCAGTATTTCGTTGGCATGTGCGAAGCGAGCCGCGCGGGATGCACACTGATCGTGCGTTACTTCACGCATGCGCTGTAGAAGCCATAAGCTAAAACGCGGGAAGAATTCCCTCTCATCAGCGCAATGGCGCGAGACAAATTCCGCCCTGTTTACATCAGCAACGGGCACATCCCACAGCAATGCAGCCACTTCCTCGAGTGTTGCTGTTTCACTCAGTTGAACCGCATCGATTCCCCGAAACCAGGGCCTTCCTGCCTTGATCTCGCATAGTTGGCTGTCGAGCACAGGGAAGCCGAAGTCCAGCGATGCGCGCGCCACATTACCGGGCGTTCGGCCTCGGTCACGACGCCGGATGAAGTCGATGATTTCGGTCTGGTTGAACTGGCTATTCCCAGTGCGTTCATCGTACGAGCGGCCCAATTTTCCTCGGCTTACGTACGAGTACAAGGTCGCCAGCGATATACCCAACATCTCGGCTGCCGTCTTCGAGTCTATCAACGCGACTGCTGATTCTTTTGTCGGGTGCAGATTTCTCATATTGATTCGAGCAATCGAGATTGACCGTAAAAGTACAACCAATATCATACTAGCAGACGACATCACAAACAGGCACATATGATCAAACCCATATCCACATGCAACGACGCGTTGGTCTCCTCTCTGAGACTCTGTGCGATCGGCGTGGGAAAGCGAAGCAACTGGTCTTTCTTGAAACTTGAAATGAGCGACGGTAGCGTTGGATGGGGAGAGTTGACGCTGCGGTCGCATGAGGCCGTGCTGTCAGCTTTGTTGGATACGCTGGAACCGGCGCTACGGGGCAAGCCTCTGGATCAACTGCATCCGTATAGGCATGCATACCCAGGGCTTCCGTCGGGTCGTGCCGGCAATGCCGTGCTCAGCGCATTCGATCAGTGCTGCTGCGACTTGACCGGCCAGTATTTGAATCGCCCCATCCATCATCTATGGGGAAACGGTTCATCGCGCCGCTTGAAGGCTTATGCGACCGTCAATCGTAGCGTCTTGCAGCGCACGCCAAAGGGCTTCGCCGAAAGCTGCTCGGCCGCTGTGCGCGCCGGCTTTGGCGGCATCAAAATAATGCCCTTCGACGCAGTGACGCCGCAGTCTGCGTCGACTGCCGAGGGCGCTGCCGAATTGAAAGAAGCCGTGCGACGTCTACAGGCGGTGCGCGACGCGATCGGCCCCGAAGTCTCCTTAATGGCGGACTGCCACTGGCGGCTGGACGTGCCGCGCGCAATGGATCTGATCGACGCACTTGCGGACATAAATTTGCACTGGCTCGAGTGCCCTGTGCCCGAATCCAACGAGCGGTGCCGCAGTGTAAAGGACTTGCGTCGCCATGCCAATCGTCGAGGTATGCTCCTGGCCGGCGGAGAAAACGTATTCTCAAGAGATGGGGCCTGGCCTTACATCACGCAGGGCCTATATGACGTCATCATGCCTGACATCAAATATTGCGGCGGCTACAGCGAATTTTCCGCAATCGCCGAGTTGGCCTCCCGCCATGCCGTCCGTGTGTCACCGCACAATCCATCAGGGCCTATTGCGCACGCGCACACAGTACAAATCTGTGCTGCCTTGGGGCTAGAGGAAGCCGTGGAGCAGCAGTTCGCCGAATCGCACTTATTCGGTACCGCAGTGACGGGAACTGCGCCACGGTTTATCGATGGCCACTTCACGGTACCGACGGAACCGGGTTTGGGCCTGGCACTTGATGAGACAGTCAGTTCAAAGCATCCGTACTCCCACATACCACTTTCCATCAACGATCCGAGTTTCGCTGGATCAACAGGAGAATGACATGATCACCAGAAGACAACTGCTTGGCGCCGCATCAATGGTCTTGCCGGGTGCAGGACTGATTCACAGTGTGGCGCACGCCGCCTATCCAGAGCGACCGATCCGCTTAGTCGTACCGTATGCCCCCGGAGGCGGCTCCGATGTCCTTGCCAGGTTGGTTGCAAACGCGATGTCGCGGCGCTTGAGCAAGAGCATAGTGGTAGAGAACAAAGGAGGGGCCGGTGGCGCGCTGGGTCTTGAGTACGTGGTACGCGCGCCAGCCGACGGCTACACATTAATTCTGCTTTCGACCTCGCACGCGTCCAACGCGGCCGTCATGTCGCTTACCTACGACGTGATAAAGGATGTGACCCCTATTGGGCTCATCGCGAGCGGCCCCTGGATCCTAGTGGTCAACTCAAACTTGCACGTTTCGGACGTCACAGAGCTCTTGGCTCTGGCCAAAGCCAAGCCGGATTCCCTGAATTACGCAAGCTCGGGTACGGGCTCTTCCACGCACCTGGCAACGGCATTGTTCGCGCAAAAGGCAGGGATTAAAGTCACGCACGTCCCGTATCGCAGCAGCGGCCAAGCCCTGACCGACCTGATTGCAGGCCGTGTGCAATTCATGCTTGCCAGTGCACCTTCGGTGACAGGCTACGTTAGGGACGGCAAACTGAAGGCTCTTTGCGTATCTACAGCCAAACGCTCGCCGCTGTTTCCAGATCTGCCTACGGCAGAACAGGCAGGGATCCATGGGTTCGCCGAGGCTCTGTGGCACGGCCTGGCTGCGCCAGCAAAGATCCCCGAGAAAATAGTCACAGCGTTGAACCAAAGTCTAGTCTCCAGCTTAGCCGAACCCTCGTTGCGCAAGCAGTTTGAGACTCAGGGGCTAGAACCCCAGGCATCGACTCCACAGGAGTTTTCGACCATGTTGGCGAATGATGTTGCACTATGGCGCGCTATCGCCAAATCCATCGACATTTCTTGACGTCAATATGGCGGGGTGCAAGGGAAAAATAAAGTTCTACCCTTCTCGTAAGCTTTATTTTGAACATCCTCTCCAGCCCGTGCCATCCAGCAATCCAGCGCGGCCGCAGGCCGCTGATCATTCAGAACTGGTAGGCCACTCCCGCCTGCAGCGATTGCGCATTGACATTGCCCGTGTGCAGCACGCTGTCGTAGCGCACATAGGCGCCGGCCGATTTGCCGATGGGCAGCGTCGCCCGCGGCTGCACCGAAGTTCGCCCGTCGTTGCCGCGGGCCGAGCCCAGCGCACCGAAGCAGCGCGTGGTAGAAGAAAAGTCGTAGGCGTGGCCCGAAGTACCCGCCAGGGTATGGGCGTCTGTTATCGGTCATCCAATAATCCCCCTCAGGGTCATTAAAAATTCCCCACCTGCTTTCTGGAGACAGAACAGATGGACAGTCAGTTGAACCCAGAGCAGCGCATCATGTCAGCCCACCTCACGCCACAGGAGATGGTGATGCTGAGCAAGCAACGCTGGGAGGATGTACGGCAGATGCACCCACAGGGCGCCTCAAACTCGGAGATCGCCAGGCACCTGGAGATCGCCCACCCAGTGCGTGGAAAGCGCGGACATCAGTCAACACACTACATACAGAGCCGTCCCGCAAATTGGTAGAGTGATAGGAAACATCACCAGCACCGGGTCGCTTATATTTAGAGCGTGTGGTATTTTTCGACTTGAATACGAAATTATTCAGGAACCAGATGTTGAAAATGAGCCACGAGTCAGACGACGGCCGCACTGAGCCGCCATTGACCATTAGGGAAAAAGGCAAGCTGAGACGGCGCAATCGAATCAAGGAAGCGGCCCGGATCGTTTTCCGTGAAATGGGTTACGAGGCCGCAACCACACGCGAAATCGCTGAGCGCGCAGAGGTATCTCAAGGCACGCTCTTTGCCTATGCGTCAACAAAATCCGAATTGTTGTTCATGATCGTCAACGACGATATCGCCCTGCAGAAACTACGCGAGTTTTCCGACTGGCCGCCGGAAACGCGACTGATGTACATGCTCATGCATTTCAGCATCAGGACGTTTCAGTATTGGGCCCGCGATCCCGAAATCTCCCGCCAGGCCCGGGTAGAAGTCAGCGCCGTATTGCTAGGCCGATACAGCGGCCCCGAGGCCCTTAAGTTTGCAGCAGGCAAGCCTCATCGGATCGAAATGCTCACCGATGCCATCCGGCAGCGGCAGGCCGCGGGGCGCTTAAGAGCTGATATCAAACCGGATCTGGTGGCCGAGCTGTGGTGGTGCATATACAACCAGCATCTGCGCAATTGGCTCAACACAAATAAAATGAACCTGCGCCAAGGTATGGAGCGGCTGCACGAGCTGTACCAGCTCGCGTTCGAGGGTTTCGCTATAGATCCGCTGGAGTTGGTCAGCGACATTTCGTTGTCAAGTGACCTCGACCAGCTCACATAACCGCATCTACAGCGTCGGGACGGTGGTACTTGCATCAAATACCGATAATATTGAGCAAGGCGTGACGCTTTTCATGCTGCACGACGTGCAGAGCGCGCTTTAATGCAGGCACCAAGTCCTCCCGTCGCACTACGCGCTCCCCATAGCCGCCCGAAGCTTCGGCATAGGCCTCAAAATCCGGCACTGGCGCCAGGCTAGACAGAGGGCTTTTTTGTCCGGCATCCACCGCAAGATGGGTTGCTCCACCCGGGTAAATGGCAAGTGTGGATTTTTCTACTGCATGCCAGTGGCTATTGTTATAGACCAGCACCAGCACTGGCAATTGATACAGTTGTGCAGCATGATGGCAGGCGGCCGGGTTGCTAAAAATATAGGCGCCATCGCCGTGGACGGCAATGACCGTTCTGTCCGGCAAGGCTTGTTGGGCTCCCAGAGCAGCGGGAAATGCCCAGCCCAGTCCACCAGCAGTTGAATTCAGAAAATATGTCCCGCCCTGACCAAAATGCATATGCTCAGGAAGTACTGAATATTCATTGACCAGCACGGCATCGCCCGGTTTTACCTGATCCACGCAGCGCGACAGGAATATTTTAGTAATAGCTCCACCCGTTGACTCGTCTTGCTGTGCGCTACGGGCAAGTGTCGCTTGATATTTTTCCGCATCGGCGCTCAATTGCGCATAACGAGCTGGAGCAGACGCCTGAACCTGTTCCCTGCTCAGCGCCTCTTTCAGTTGTGATAAAAACGGCAGGGCTTCGCAGCTAACAAGCAAATCATTTCGAAAGCCGCGCACCGGCAGATCGCCGAATAGCGGATCAACGGCAACATGAGCGACAAAGGCTTCTGCGGGCGGACCACCAGCCTCTGGAATCCAGGGAACATCGCATTCAAGCACAATCACCAGGTCGGCCTTGCGCAAGGCGGCCGATGCGTTGGTTCCCAAATAGAGCGGATGGCCGCTGGGGATGTTCACATAATGTGGCATGGATTCGACCACACCAATACCGAATTCCCGTGTTAACTCGGACAGCAGACTCACCGTCGCCGGTTCAATTCCAGAGCTGGCAGTGACAATTACGGGGTAGCTGGACACCTTCAGGCGTTGCGCCAGTGCCGTCAGATCCTGGTCATTCACCCGCACCCCGGCCCGCTGTGGTTCATTAATGCGCTCACTACCGACAGCCTGCGCGCTCAACGACTGCGCCAGCACTTCCCTTGGCAAGGTGAGATAAATCGGCCCTTTAGGGTGGGTCATGGCGATATCCAACGCCCGATCCACAATATGTGTCACGTTGCGACCATCACGCAGCTCATAATCCCACTTGACCAGTTCACGAGCCATGCCGGCCTGGTCGTACATCTCCTGCGCCCAATGGATCGGGCTGTTGCGGCAGCCGAGAATGCCCTGTTCATACAACGGCGTGCGGCCGGCAGTAAAGAAAATCGGAATCTGGCTGCGTTTGGCATTCATCAAGGCGCAAATGGCATTAGCTGCGCCAACCGTCACATGCAACATCACCGCCTGCGGCTTGCCGGTCACCATGTAATAGCCGTGGGCCATGCCCACCGCAAGGTTCTCATGCGCTGCCACCACGGGTGTGGGGTAGCGCGCTGCGTTCCCTACGTGTGCGTACGCCTCGACAATCGGCGCCGTGTCTGTCCCCGCGCCCATGTACAGATATTCAATCCCCCGTGCACGCAAGTGAGCCAAATATGCCTCGCTAACAGTTGTGCTACTTGGTGGCTGCTCGATTTTTTGGTCCATTTCCACTTACTACCTGAGATATAAATCAATGAAAACATGATATTACAACTAATTTTATAGTACAGTATAATATTAATTGACAATCCAAATATATTGCATGATAATTCTGGTTGTCAATAACAACGACACTTTCGTATTCGGGAAGAAACAATGAAATTGGCCAGTTTTAACGACCATCGGCTTGGAGTCGTGCTCGGAGATAGCATTGTCGATATCACAGATGTGTGCGGGGTAAATAGCCAATCCTGGCCTCCCGTGGGCATGGTGCAGACAATCGCGGCATTTGATCGGCAACGCGGCAACATCGAAGCCGCGCTAACACACGCTCCACGTCACAAGCTAAGTGATGTCACCCTTAAAACGCCGATCCCATGGCCGAACAAAGTGATCGCCTTTCCTGTCAACTATCACGACCATGGCAAGGAAATGCAGGCCGATTACCGTGCCACGCACCAGGGTTTTTTTCTGAAACCGGCCTCTTCTCTGTCGGGCGCAGACGAGCCTGTTGTCCTACCCAATACCCCCAACCGCGAAATTCATCACGAATGTGAATTAGCCATTGTGATTGGCAAACAGGGCAAAGATATTGCCGCAACAGAGTGGCAAGAATATGTGTTCGGCTACGCCTGTCTACTCGATATGGTCGTGCGCGGGCGTGAAGAGCGCGTAGCACGCAAGGCCTATGACACCTTTTGTCCTGTCGGACCGTGGATTACAACCAAAGATGAAATTGCCGACGCCTCAGATATCGAGATGAAGCTATGGGTCGGCGATGAGCTCAGACAACACGCCAATACACGTGACCTGGTTCTGGATATCCCGGGAATGATTGAAATGGCTTCGGCAGTCATGACACTGTATCCGGGGGACATTATTGCCACGGGTACACCGGCCGGCGTGGGGCCAGTTGCGGCAGGCGATGTGATCCGGATCAGTCTGACCGGCCTGGGAGAAATGCGCGTCTCTGTCGTGCAAAGCAAAGGTGGCGGCACCTTTATTTTTGATAAGAAATATGTTCCACCAATTATCAAGCAGGTGAAATAAGCGTGCAAACACTTCACTCTCTGGACGAGCTGTATCAGGCATTTGAACAGCTGCATATGGAAGGCGGGTGGCATCGCCGGAGGCCAGCGCTTTGGCCGCAACCGAATTCCATCCTGCTGCCCTATTGCTGGCACTACGACCAGGTCAAACCCATTCTTGAAGCGGCCGGCGCGTTGGTCAGCACCGAATTTGCAGAGCGGCGCAACCTCACCATGCGTAATCCGGCACCAGACAATGCGTACTGTACTGTGCGCACCATGGTCGCGGCCTATCAGATGATCCGCCCCGGTGAGACGGCCGACGCGCACCGGCACACCCCCAGTGCGCTAAGAATCATTCTGGACGGACACGGCAGCTTCACCACGGTCGATGGTGTGCGCGTTGAAATGCGGCCGGGAGATGTGTTGCTAACGCCAAGCCAGAGCTGGCATTCACATGAAAACATCGGCACCGAAGACTGCTATTGGATTGATGTGCTGGATGTGCCACTCATCCATTTGTTGGAGCCCATGTTTTTTGAGCGCCACCCCGACAAGCTGGAAAAGGTGTTTATTGACCAAGAAGCAGCAGCACTGGCTTATCGCTGGGAAGACAGTCGCGAAAGACTACGTGCCGCCAAGGCCGCCCCCGATGGTATGACGAGTAAATGCATTGCGCTCGGCAATCCAGCGATGACAACCATTGCCCTATATGTGCAACAACTCGAACAAGGTTTCCACTCGCGCGTCAAACGCACTACCGCCAACCAGATCCTGACGGTGCTGGAAGGCGAAGGCGAAACTCACATTGACGGCGAGATCCTCAAATGGCGTCGTGGCGATGTGATTGCCGTGCCATCTTGGCGCGCCTACCAGCATCAAATCAGTGCCAATGCCATCATGGTCTGCGCAACCGACGAGCCAGTATTGGCCAAACTGAATTTACTCAAATCAACAATTGAAAGCGAATAGCAGGAGACGACATGAGCATCATTAAAAAACTAACCCTAACGACACTTTCCGGATTTGCATTGCTGGCCACTTTGGGGGGGCCAGTGATGGCGGCGCAGGACTTTCCTAGCAGGCCGCTCAAAATCATTGTGCCCTACCAGCCTGGCAGCATGGTCGATACCATGTCCAGGAAGATCGCAGACTCGTTGTCCAAGCATTGGCATCAATCGGTGATCGTTGAGAACAAAACCGGTGCGTTTGGGGTAATCGCCGTCAATACTCTCAAAGCCGCACCCGCGGATGGCTATGTCCTTATGGCAGACACACCAGCCATCGGCATCAATCCAAGCGTCAGGGATGTCGGCTACGATCCGGTTAAGGACATCGAACCGATTGCAATGATGATGGAAATGCCGTTTGTTGTCGGCATGAGTACCAAGGTGCCGGCGAAAAATTTGCACGAGTTCATCGAATACGGCAAAACACACCAAGACAAACTGAATCTGTCCGACGGCGGCACCTCAACCAAACTGGCCGGATTGCTATTTAGCCAGCAAACCGGGATTCAAATGCAGCAGATTACCTACAAAGGCGCGACGCCCGCCATTATGTCGGTATTGCAGAACGAGTGTCAGGTTTTGGCATTTGATCTGGCCAATATGGCGCCACAAATCAATGCTGGCAAAATGATCGGGCTGATAACCTCGGGAAGCGAGCGCTCACCACTGCTGCCCAATGTGCCAACGGCCAAGGAAGCAGGGCTGCCCGATTTCACCGTCACCACCTGGTTTGGCCTGTTTGCAAAAGGTGGCACGCCACCAGAGATCATTAACAAGCTCAATCGGGAAATCGTTGGAGTCTTGTCCAACCCTGAATATCAGGCATTTGTGTCCTCAAAAGGGGCCGTAATCAAACCCTATAACGCCGCGCAGTTCAAAGCCTTCTTCCATAACGACATAAAGGTTTGGGCCGATATCGCCAAAAAGTCAGGTGTGAAATTTAACTGACTCCGCGGGTGTCACAGCCAAGATAGGTGTATGAAAACATGAGTCAGAAAGTCATTATTGCGGGCGCCGGTATTGGTGGCCTGTCGGCGGCCCTTGCGCTGTTGCAAAAAGGTATTGATGTTGAAGTATATGAACAGGCAACCGAACTAAAGGAAGTAGGCGCGGGCATTCAGATCAGCCCGAACGGCAGTTGTGCATTGGATGCCCTGGGTGCGTATGAAAGCGTCAAAGCAAGTTCCTGCAATCCGGAACGCAAGGAGTTCCGTCTGTGGAACACAGGTAAATCCTGGCTAATGTTCGATCTTGGGCAAGACGCAATACGACAATACGGATACCCCTATCTGACCGTATACCGGCCGGATCTGTTGCAAGCGCTGTTCGACGGCGTGAAGGCCCTCAAGCCGGATGCCGTTCACTTATCCAGCAAGATCGAGGGTTGCACACAGGAGGCTACCTGCGCAACGCTGACGCTGGAAGATGGCCGGCGCATTTCAGGCGCTGCGCTGATTGGCGCCGATGGCGTGCGGTCAGTGATCCGCCATGAGCTATGGGGGGCTGCCAAACCGACTTTTTCGGGAATGGTGGCCTGGCGCGGTGTGATCCCGATGGAAAACCTACCAGCGCATTTACGTTCGATGGTCGGCAGCACTTGGATCGGCCCCGGCGGTCATGCCGTCAACTACCCGCTGCACCGGGGAAAAATCATGAACTTCGTCGGTACGATTGAGCGTGATGACTGGCTGATTGAGTCATGGAGCCAAAAAGGCGAGGCGCAAGAATGCCACAAAGATTTTACCGGCTGGCACGAGGATGTCCAAACCCTGATCGCCTGCTCGCCGCAATTGCATAAATGGGCGTTGATGCAACGCGAACCAATGTCGCAATGGACCAAAGGCCGGGTAACACTGCTGGGTGATGCAGCTCATGCCACCTTGCCATTCCTGGCGCAAGGTGCAGTTCAGTCAATCGAAGACGGTGTAGTGCTTGCCCGTTGTTTTGAAAAGTATGGACAGGATATACCGCATTGTCTTAGCAAATACGAAGAGGCCAGGCTTGAACGCACCACGCGCATGGTACTGGGGGCGGCGGCTAACACCCATCGTTTCCATAGCGCCGAACTGGCGACTGATACCGATGCCGAGGCATACCTGCAGCGCGAATGGAGCAGTAGCCCAATCAGGGATCGGTACGACTGGCTGTACAAGTACAACGCGAAAACAGTGGACATCTAACGGAAGAACAGAGTCAGTTTCCAACCGTGATTGTGTAACCGTAAGCTCTCATACCGAATGTAAGCGAAGGGTACCCGTTTACAAATCGCTCGGTTTTCATCCGGATAGTACTTAAAAGGAAAAATCAGCTTCCATTTTCGAGACGGATGAATCCTTATTCCTGAAGCATTTCAACGTCAATCAATTGGGTTGCTTTCTCGGAATGAAAATGGCTGCGGAGGTCATGCGCAGAGCCAAAAACGGCTCCATTATCAATGTATCGTCCATCGCCGGCCTGCGAGGCTCTCGTTCTTTCGCGTATTCCGCAACGAAATGGGCGTTGCGAGGAATGTCGAGATCTGCGGCGCTGACTTTAGCCACCGACAACGTTCGTGTGAACTCGGTACATCCCGGGGTCATCGATACCGGATTATTGTGGATTAGCCCCCGTAATACCGGACATCAGCTCACCCTTGGGTTAATAATTCCTGATGCTGCCTGAACTCCCTGGGGGATCGGTATTTCAATGCACTGTGCGGGTGCTGCTCGTTGTAATGTTCGAAGGCAATCGCCAGATTCTGCATCGCCGTGGGTACGTCCGGCTTGGGCATAAAGGCTACATAATCGCGTTTGATCGTCTTCACGAAGCTCTCGGCCATGCTGTTACTCTGAGGACTGCGCACCGGCGTGGTCACAGGCTTCAGGCCGATCTGCTGAGCAAACGCCCGCGTTTTGCCAGCAATGTAGGCTGACCCATTATCCGTCAGCCACTCGATTTCTGCCGGTGCCAGATCAGCGCCACCGAACCGGTGCTCCAGTGCGGCCAGCATTACATCACGCACGACATTGCCACTGTGGCCTGCGGTCGTCGCCGCCCAGCTCATGGCCTCACGGTCGCAGCAATCCAGGGCAAAGGTCACTCGCAAAGGGCTGCCATCGTCGCAGCGGAACTCGAACCCGTCAGAACACCAGCGTTGATTGCTTTGCAGAACAGCGACCAGGTCATCGTGGCGGCGTGCGGGTATTTGAAGCTGCCTGCAGCGCGACAGCAGCAAGCCGTGGTCTCGCATTACCCGATAGACCCGTTTGGCGTTCACGGGCGGTGCATCATGCTGGGCACGATCCCGACGCACCAGCGCCCAGACCCGGCAATAGCCGTAGCTGGGAAGCAGACCGATATGCCGCTGGATTTCCTCGACCAGTCCGTTGTCCTGGGGCGTGCGCGCCTTGCGGCCATCACGCCAATCCGGCGACCGGGCCAACCGTACGGCCATATTCGAGCGCGCTACGCCGAGGACTTCACAGACCCGTTTCACTGGTCTTCCCCTGGCAACGAGGGCGAGCGCGCAATCCTTTTTTTGATCGGCCATACTCCACCGATTCGCGCAGTATCTCGTTCTCCATGGTCTTCTTGCCCAGCATCCGCTGCAGCTCCCGGATCTGCTTGAGGGCGTCGGCCAGCTCCGAGGCTGCCACCACCTGCTCACCAGCACCCACGGCCGACAGGCCGCCGTCCTGGTACAGTTTGCGCCAGTGGAACAGCTGGTTCGGATTGACGCCATGCCGGCGCGCCACCATCGACACCGTCTTGCCAGGCTCGTGGCTCTCCCGAACCATGGCCAGTTTCTCTTCCACCGACCCGCGACGCCGACGCTCCGGCTGGGTCAGTAATTCCATCACTTCCTGCTTGCTGTTGGCCATAAACACAGTCGTATGCCTACCTTCTATTTTAAGGGGGGGACTGTGCCCGGTGGTTCAGGGGGCTAATCCAGGCCCGACCCATGCGCTTGAACTGACAGGCGTGGGCATAGCGCCGGGCCCGGCGACTGAGCACCCGGCCTTCCTTGGCAAAGGTCTGCTTCAGCGCGATACCAGCACCGCCAACGGATGACGCAAGCCAATCATCTGGTCGATACGGGCGCAGAAGAAATCGTCAGTAGCGGGGCAGGCGAACATGAAGGTAAAACTCCCAGAAAACAACCTCTATTGGGCAGAAAATTGAGAGTTTCGGCTATCGGAAATTTCCCTCAAAGCCTTTGTTCATGCTGGTTTAGAGGATTTTTCAGGAGCGACTAATGCGGCCCAAGTCCTTGCTTACCAAAGCCCCTACACCCGTCGTGACGGCGATGCCGGCACCACCATCGCCCCCATGTCCACTGTTGGATGGGGCATTTCCTCCTGCGCCACCCACTCCGCCAGTAATGCTTCCAGGGAGACTGGATCTATCTATCATCCGTTGTCAAAATAATGAAAACTTATCTCTTATTTACCGTCACATTCTCTCAAGTAACTCAACAAATCCGCGACCGACACAACGTCTGCAAACTGCCTGTCCATATCAAAGAGACTAATGGCATGCGACACGGCAATGCGGTCGAAAACGGCCTCGTGAGGAACAATCGTACGAAAATTGTAGGACGACGAGTCAAACACGGTGGCTCGAATGCAATTACTGGTGGCCCCTCCAACCACAACGACTGTGTCAATTTTCCGATCGATCAAATAGCCCAACAAAGGTGTCCCATGGAATCCGCTCGGTTTCTTCTTGACGAATGCAATATCATTTTTTCCAGGCCGTAACTCAGGAACCAACTCCGCGCCCACGGTGCCTGCCAAACACCAGTGATCACTGTCGAGCAAATCGCGCTTACGGCCGTATACGCCGATATCGCCCCCATTCGAATCCAATTCAAAAGTTGTAAAAAAGCAAGGAACTTCACTCTTCTGTGCTTGCTCAACAACACGCTGGATCTGCTTGAGAGCTGAGCGGCCAATAGCGCCGCAACTTGAGGGCCAGTTTTGATCATTACCCTCCTCGCCAACCATATAACGCTGCGCATCAATAACAACGACTGCAGGTCTGATGCCAAAACCCATGCGACGAGCGAAGCGTCCTCGCTCTAACACGGCACGGTCGTCCGCGCCCAAGTACTTTTCCCAAGGTTTGGTATCCATCACGCTCACACTAGCTAATCTAAACAAATTATCTAAATTTAAATCAGGCCACGGACATCTGGTGGGCAAAAGCTAATAGTCTAGCCTCTGAAAGAGGACGACCGATCAATTGTGCTCCAATGGGCATACCATTTCTATCTTTACCAATTGGCATCGTCAAAACCGGCACACCTAAATAACTGAAAGGTCGAGTCAAGCGCGTAATTGCTGTTACGACACTAAAGACACTTCCTTTCTTCTCCATATCGGCATCAGCACGCAAAGGCACAGGAATAGGAATTGTCGGACACAGAAGAATGTCCGCATCTGACATCGGCCCCGTCAAAAACTCCTTCAAAATACGCGCCCTTACCATTAGCGCTTCCAGGTATCTAACCGCCGGAACATGCAATCCAGGCTCGGTACGTGAATACACAGCTTGAGAGTAGGCCTCGGCATTCGCCCTCATCCATTGGCTATGCAATGTGGCTGCCTCAACTTTAGAGATGACATCGCCCATGGCATAGCAGGCAGAAATTTGTGGGAAACTGGATTCCCGAATGCCTCCAAAACCGCGCCCCACACGCTCCACAAAATCGTTGAAGACTGATTCGATCTGAGGATCGCACGCCTCAGCATCAGGCAGGCGTAACACACCCACTCGGCTGTTCTCTGCAGCGACATCCAACAACTTTGGATATGCCGGTACCACCGCATTCAATGACGAGGGATCGTTTTTATCGTACCCGGCAACGGCTTGCAAAACGATTGCACAATCCTCCGCGGTGCGTGCCAGAGGCCCCGGGCAGTCCAACGAAAACGCTCTAGGAAAACAACCATAACGCGAAATACGCCCATAGGTCGGTTTCAGCCCAAATAGCCCATGCACTGACGCCGGTAGTCGTATTGATCCCCCCGTGTCGCTACCTAATGACGCAAAAACGGAACCGGCGGCTACTGCGGATCCTGAGCCGCTGGAGGAACCGCCCGCGATACGAGCAGGATCAAGCGCATTGCAGCAATCGCCAAATATTGGATTTTGCCCAGTTGGGCCCGCTACCATCTCGTTCATATTCAACGTACCGATCGTAACTGCGCCTGCTTCGTTCAATAGATGAATGGCGCTCGCATCAGCAGTTGCCTTGATGGCCGGGCGAGCACGGGATCCTATCGTCGCAGCATGCCCCACGATCTCGAAACAATCTTTGTGTGCGAGAGGAATACCATGCAAGGGGCCCCGAACTTTGCCCCGCGCACGCTCCAAGTCGAGCATCCTTGCCTGTTCCATCGCACTATCACGCCAAACTTCGATAAAAGCATTCAACGTGGGCTGGCGATCTACAGCACGAGCAATACACTGAGCCGTCAACGCTTCCGCATTCAACTCACCAAGCTCAAGTTTCCGAGCGGCTTGCGCAAGGGTGGGGAAGTTTCTTTCAGGCGGCTCAACAGCAGTAGCCGCTGCTGGTGCGCCCTTTATGGAAACACATGCAGTGGAGTCCAGTGTATTAATCGAATCTTGTTCCTGTATCTGCAAAGACTGATAGTCGGCCGGTTGCCAGAACGGACTGATACCATCCCCGACACTGGCTCGCACTGCCGAGTTCAATCGTTCAACTTCGGAAGCGACTAGCGCCGGCTCCGTGCGCGACGGCGTGCCGTGGAAATAGCTGGTGCTGGCGATCAAATACTGCGCAGTAGCTTGCTTGACGGCGTCCTTTTCATTTTCTGGACTTAAAACTGTCGTCATCATTGCTCCCGAAGCGTACTTCAATGTCAAAGTTTATTGGGGCTGAATTCCCGCGGCTTTTGCTGTTTTAGACCATTGATCCAAATCAGACACTAGCAACTTATGCATCTCTTCGGGTGTCGAGGACTTTGGACTTGCATCGACAATATGCAAGAATTTGGCAAAATCGTCAGTAGAAATAGCCTTCTTAATTTCGGCGTTCAATTTATCTCGAATAGCAGGGTCTACCCCTTTTGGCGCAAAGACAGCCCACCAGACATTCACAACGTAATCCAGCCCTGTGGCTTCCTTTACGGTAGGAATATCAGGGAAATCGTGATCCCGCTGCTCTCCTGTAAAAGCAAGTTTTGGCAATTGATCAGCGGGCGTTCCCTTAATGGAGGCCATCGTGGTGATGATCATGTCCAAACGCCCCGCAACGAGATCCAACTGAGCAGGCGAGATGCCCTTATAACCCACTGTTTGCATCTTTACCCCTGCCTTATTCGCTAGCAGTTCTGTGGCCATCTGAGAACTGTCACCCAGTCCTGCGCTTCCGAAGTTGATCGCCCCTGGATGATCTTTCGCGTAGGCAAGCAGCTCCTTCATATTTTTCGCGGGAAAATCCTTTCGGGTTAACACGACAAAAGGCGCACTAGCCACCATGGACACCGCATCGAATGCTGTCTTGGGGTCGTACGGCGTCTTTTGAACGGCTGCCGATGTCGCAAGAGAACTAGAAATGAATAGAAAGGTATAACCATCAGGGTTGGACGAAGCCACATAGCCCGAGCCCACGACGCCGCCCGCGCCGCCTTTATTCTCTACGATAAAAGTCTGACCGGTGTTCTTGCTAATGATATCAGCCAACTTACGCGCTATGACGTCATTGCTCCCGCCTGGAGCAAAGGGAACAATCAGTCTCACAGGCCGCTGCGGCCAATCTGCGGCGACAGCGGAACCAGGGGCAGACAAGCCGGCGGCCCCCACGACGCCCATCAAAGTCAAGGAGGAAAGTATCTTCAGTGTACGGCGCTTGGACATGCTGAACTCCTAACAGGGAAATACCAACAAAAATATGAAATAAGCATTATTGCGGTAAAACGATATATAGAAACGCAGCCCGCTTATGCTTTAGCTTGGGCCATTTCCAGAGCATGCTCAATCTCGGAATCTGAATATCCAAGCTCTCGCAGAACGTCCTCTGTGTGCTCACCCAAACCGGGAGAGCAGCAGAGCCGTCGTTTCTGACTGGGCATGCTGAACGAAACCGGATTTGCAATGGTTCTGTATCGCCCGACAGTTGGGTGTTCGTGTTCGTCAACGAAGCTTTGCGCCTGCACTTGAGCATCGTCAAACACGTCTTCAACAGTACGAACCACGGAACATGGCACTTGATCACCAAAGAGGGCCTCCCACTCTTCAGCAGTCTTATTTAACAAGGCTTCCCGCAACACGGGCACTAGTTTCTCCACATTCGCGGCACGCTTTTTGACAGTATCGTAACGCTCATCATCGGCCAAATCTGGCAAACCGATCAACGTGCATAGCGATCGCCAAAAATGCGGTGTGTTGGCGGAGATATATAGATGCCCAGACCGAGCGGGATGAATACCCGTAATGCCGCCGGATCTCATGTCTCGATTGATATTGCGTGGCTCACTGTCTGCCACGACTAATCTAGCCGCCTGCATCGCTAACGCACTACCTAATAGCGATACCCCCACATGCTGGCCTGCTCCAGTTCTCTCGCGCTGAAGCAAGGCGGCCGTCACCCCATTGGCGAGCATGGCAGCGCCGTAATAGTCGACTACCGATCCATAAACAATTTTGGGGTCGTCAACGGTGCCCTGAGACGAACAGATACCTGTCCGTGCTTGTAGTACTTGATCGTATCCGGCCCTGTTAGCCAGCGGCCCCGTTTGGCCATACCCCGTCAGCGAGCAATAGACTAATTTCGGATTATGGGTGCGCAGCGTCTCATAATCGATACGCAACCGGACAGGCACTGAAGGCCGGAAATTGTGAACGATTACGTCCGCTTGCTTGACTAGCCGTATGAAGGCCTCATAGCCAAACGCACTTTTCAAATCGAGACAAACTCCACGCTTTCCTCGGTTTACCCCCAAGAAAGCACGGCTCTCTCCAGGCATAGAGGACGGATATTTGCGCAGGTTATCGCCCCCCGGAGGCTCAATCTTGATAATTTCCGCTCCCATATCGGCCAGGAGATTACATCCATAAGGCCCCGCGATATATGCGCTAAGATCCAGCACCCTTATGCCTGACAAGGGAAAGTTTTCATCTATCGACATGTTTGCGAAATTTTCCAAAAAATCTCAATTCGGGAATGCGGTAACAACTGACTTCGTTTGATCTTTATTGATTACTAGCCTGCGAGAGAATGGCGCGAGCACGCTGAATAAACGGGCCATCAATCATCTTGCCTTCCAGCATATAGGCGCCATTGACGTCATTTTGATCAGCAGACTCAACAATTTTCTCTGCCCAGCGAATTTCATCCTCGGACGGACTGAATACCTCATTAGCAATAGCGACTTGGCTCGGATGAATACATGTTTTCCCGAGAAACCCGGCGTGGCGAGCCTGTTGCGCTTCTCGGCGATAGCCCTCGGCATTTGCCACATTGGTGTAGGCCGTGTCGTAGGCGACCTTTCCTGCAGTACCTGCCGCAATGCGCATCTGCATCATGACTGCATGTACGTTTTGAGGGTTTTCCCTAGCAATACCCATAGGCTCAAACAAATCCCCCAGACCTAACTGCAGTCCCCAAATCTTAGGATGAGCCGCTGAAATCGCTGCCGCATTGAGCAATGCGCGAGATGTCTCGATATTTGCCAATACACGAATATCGAGCGAGCGCTGATGCTCACGGGCAGACTGCCCAGTCTGAGCGTCCAGCATCGAAATAAAACCGAGTACATCCTCAACGGTATCTGGCTTTGGGATATTGAGGATATCGACGCCTGGCACACAGGACACAACGAGATCATTTTTCGTATGCACCGTATCAAGTGCGTTAACACGCACAATGATGCTTTTTTTACCCGCCTCGCGTAGCGACTGAAACTCGTCCGTGCTCAAAAAGTTTGCCAAGCACTCTCGTGCATACTCTTTTTTGTCCTCCAGCACTGCATCTTCGAGATCAAAGCAGATTGCATCCGCGGCGCTCTTAAGTGCCTTGACGAACAACTCAGGCCTGGAAGCAGGTACGAATAGCTTGCTACGCATAGGATCCTCTCATTTACACGAGAATCCATAGTATCGGCACTTCCCCACCTGTTGGGGGCTTGCAAGCATGATCAGAAGATAGTTATTCTATCTTATGAACACCAAACTACTCACGACCCTATTGGCAGTGCACCAATATGGCTCAATGGCCGAAGCTGCCCGACGGCTGAATCTGACTCATGGGACAATCGCCCAGCAAATACGTGCATTGGAAGGCGATCTGGGCGTCCGCTTAGTCAGACGCGCGGGCAAAGTCGTACACATTACCCAAGCAGCGCACCGCATTCTTGATGCATCGCAAAAAATTATCGCAGAAGTCGATACGCTGGCCGCACTTGCCAACACCGGTGAGCTCCGAGGGGAGTTCAGTCTTGGTACAGGCAATACTGTACTCGCGGGGAAAGTGCCTGACATTCTTGAAACGCTCGGCACCCAGTATCCAGAGATCCAGGTACGCATCATGTCAGGACAGTCTCCGGACTTTCACACGCAAGTCGAAAGAGGAATTCTAGATGCGGCCATTGCCCTGGAGCCATCGTTCACATCGTCCAAGGCAATGGGATGGCATTTGCTCTACGAAGAACCTTTCGTCATGATCGCGTCACAGAGACATAAAGATGCCGATCCACACCAGCTCCTCAAGCAAGAGCCGTTCATTCGTTACCACCGCGAAAGTTGGGCAGGGCAACAAATCGACACTTACCTGCGCCAAAATAACATTGTTCCCCGAGAAAGGTTCGAACTTGCTTCGACTGAAGCCATCACCCGACTCGTACATAAAGATCTGGGCGTTGCGGTTGTGCCCAGCGCATGGCACCAATGGGAAAATGGATTGAGCGTCGTTAGCCTACCGCTAAATACACCATGCAGCCCGCGAAAATTCGGATTGATATGGCTCAGATCGTCCCCTCGCCTGAGACTCATAGAAGCCTTTCTCGATGCAGCAATACTAACGCGTGAAAAGGAACACACGAACTGACATAGCCAATTTTGATTCAGACGATAACACTGCCATGATTCAATCATAAGAATTTTATAGTCTAGATAGTGATCATCACGATTCACAGTGATAGGATGCCAACAAGCATTGCTAAGCATTTCCCGCCTCGTGAAGATGACGTTATCGTGAATCAAGAAAATTACACCGCGCCACCCACCAAACCGTTGCGAATATTAGCTGCGACGGCATGCATTGGGTACGGCTTTACCGAAATTGCGTTAAACCGAGCGCTAAGCACCGGGATTGATTTCATCGGAGCAGATGCCGGCTCAATGGATCCGGGCCCATTCTACTTGGGCGCAGGGAAGCCTTATGTCTCTCCGGAAGCGATCGAGCGGGATCTAAAGCTACTATTAAAAGCAGCACGGCAGCACGACATCCCACTCATTATTGGCTCGGCCGGAGGTAGCGGAGGAACGCCTCATCTGCAACTGACTCGCGACATTGTTGAGTGCATCATCCGCGAAGAACGTCTACATGCGAAACTCGCTGTCATTGGCTCGGAACCCCCACGCGAGCTTATTACTCAGCGGTTTGCGGAAAATCGCATCCACGGTTTGTGGCCCGCGTTACCCATTGACGAGCAAACCATCACGAACAGCGAACGCATCGTCGCTATGATGGGTGCTGAGCCACTGCAACAAGCACTCAGATTGGGAGCCAACGTCATCCTCGCAGGGCGATGCAGCGATAGCGCCATTTATGCGGCGATTCCCACCATGCTCGGCTACGACCCGGCATTGGCATGGCATTTAGGCAAGACGATCGAGTGCGGCGCGACCATCGCCAGTCCGAAAACGGGCCAAGACTGTATCATCGGTACCCTGGGCGCTGATTACTTCACAGTCGAACCAGGTCACCCCGAAAAGTGCTGCACCGTCACTAAGGTCGCGGCTCATACGATGTACGAAAATCCGTCACCGTATGAATTCGTCGAACCTTCCGGCATCATCAATACCAAGTTGTGCACTTATGAAGCCATAGACGATCGCACAGTCAAGGTAGCAGGAACCACGTTCGAGAAAGCTCCCATCTACACAGTCAAGTTGGAAGGTGCAGCGCTGGCAGGCTGGCGCGCCGTGATGTTTGCGGGCGTACGCGATCCGATTCTCATTGCTAACATCAAATCATTTACACAACAGATTCACGAGCGCACGTTCGCCGAAGTCGAAGCATTAGGTGCTGACGCCTCATCGTACACACTAACCGTGCGACGTTATGGACTGGACGCGGTGCTAGGTGAAGCCGAACCGCTTACCGACAAGATGCCGCATGAGATAGGCTTGATGCTCGACGTTGTAGCACATACGGAACAACTGGCCGAAGCCATACTTGCCAAGGCTCGATATATTGCCATGCATACGGAATTCGAAGGTCGGCTTTGTACCGCAGGCAACTTGGCCATGCCATTCTCTCCGTCAGATATTCCCGTAGGCCCGGCTTATCGCTTTAGTGTCTGGCACGCGATGGAGCTGAATGATCCGTTGGAAATATTTCCGATCGAAATTTTCGATCTTGGCAACAAGGAGGTGATGCGATGATTCGATTACAAGACGTCGCGTCGGTATTACGCTCAAAAAATGCTGGAGCGTTCGTACTCACAATAGACATTATATTTAAAGAGAAAGTTGACTACGAAAAAATTGTTGTTGGAGGACTGCTTCAACCGCATCAAATTGCTGCCGCCTATCACGTTCGATCGTCCGATGTATTGATAACACCCTACCCAGAAGTCCTGTCACTAAAAGTGACGATGCCGAGGCACATCGGATCTGGAGATCTATCCGACTCGGACGTCTACGGGGCACAGCAACATGTGCCACTCATGCTGCTGGATTTACCAGATGCTGTCGCTTAAAGGATCGAGTAGGGGCTAATACATCGCGAGAGTTTTGCGATCGTCGTCTGGCACGGCGATTCCGACAAGTGCTCATGCAACTCTCAGCAGCCGAAGGGCCGAGTATCCCATTCGCAAGCCGGGACTGAGCGCAAACGAAAGCGGCCTATCGTTTTTTCTCTAACCTACGCGTCGATGAAGGTTCGATCATTGCTGGCCACATGCATCGCACTCAGGAGCAGGCCAGAATAATGCGGGAGCCGGTGTTGATCCTGCACAATACGGCAGCAATTTTCTATGAAGATGTTGTTGGCGAGACAAGCCTGATCGGTCGGGTCGCACGCAACACCATTTACGGCATCTTGATGTACTCCAGCTTGAAGGTGACGCTGCATGGCTTGCCCCTAGGGCTTGCGGCCGTCAAATTCCGGACGCCAGCAAGTTCAAAGGCACCAATGCACTTAAACGCAAGATCAACCTCACGCGGTACCCATCGACAAGCTATTCGCCCCCTACTCCACCGTCACACTTTTCGCCAAATTCCTCGGCTTATCCACATCCGTCCCTCTTGCACACGCCGTGTGATACGCCAGTAGCTGCAGCGGTATCGTATGCAGAATCGGCGACAGTTTCCCGTAGTGTTCGGGCATGCGGATGACGTGTATGCCTTCGCTGCTGCCGATGCGGGTGTCGGCGTCGGCGAAGACGTAGAGTTCGCCACCGCGGGCGTGGACTTCCTGCATGTTGGACTTGAGCTTTTCCAGCAGTTCGTCGCGCGGGGCGATGGTGACGACGGGCATGTGCTCGGTGACCAGGGCCAGGGGGCCGTGCTTGAGTTCGCCGGCGGGATAGGCTTCGGCATGGATGTAGCTGATTTCCTTGAGCTTGAGCGCGCCTTCCAGGGCGATGGGGTAGTGCATGCCGCGGCCCAGGAACAGGGCGTTTTCTTTGCTGGCGAAGCGGTCGGCCCAGTCCATGATTTGCGGTTCCAGCGCCAGCACGGCGCCGATGGCCACGGGCAGGTGGCGCAGTGCCTTGAGGTGCTCGGCTTCTTGTTCGTCGGTGCTGCGGCCCTTGACCTGGGCCAGCGCCAGGGTCAGCAAGAATAAGGCGGTGAGCTGGGTGGTGAAGGCTTTGGTAGAGGCCACGCCGATTTCGACGCCGGCGCGGGTGATGTAGGCCAGTTTGCATTCGCGCACCATGGCGCTGGTGGCGACGTTGCAGATGGTCAGGGTGTGTTCCATGCCGAGGCTGCGTGCGTGCTTGAGGGCGGCCAGGGTGTCGGCGGTTTCGCCGGACTGCGAGATGGTGACGACGAGGGTGCGCGGGTTGGGCACGCTGTCGCGGTAGCGGTATTCGCTGGCGATTTCGACGTTGACGGGGATGCGGGCGATGGATTCGATCCAGTAGCGCGCGGTCAGGCCGGCGTAGTAGCTGGTGCCGCAGGCCAGCACCAGGACGTTGTCGATGTCTTTGAAGATTTTGTAGGCGGCATCGCCGAATAGTTCGGGGGTGATGCTTTCGATGTCCAGCAGGGTGTCGCCGACGGCGCGCGGCTGTTCGAAGATTTCTTTTTGCATGTAGTGGCGATAGGGGCCGAGTTCGGCGGCGCCGGTATGCACGTGCACGGTGTGGGCCGGGCGTTCGGCCGGGCGGCCCTGGCCGTCGACGACCCAGATGCGGGCCAGTTGCAGGTCGACGACGTCGCCGTCTTCCAGGTAGACGATCTGGTCGGTGGTGCCGGCCAGGGCCAGGGCGTCGGAGGCGAGGAAGTTTTCGTTGTTGCCCAGGCCGACGACCAGGGGCGAGCCGTGGCGCGCGCCGACGACGCGGTGCGGTTCGTCGCGGCAGAATACGGCGATGGCGTAGGCGCCGGTCAGGCGGCGCGTGGCCTGCTGCACGGCTTCGAACAGGTCGCCGGCATACAGGTGGTTGATGAGGTGGGCGATGACTTCGGTGTCGGTCTGGCTTTCGAAGACGTAGCCGGCGGCCTGCAGTTCGGTGCGGAGTTCGTCGTGGTTTTCGATGATGCCGTTGTGCACCAGGGCGATGCGCGCCGGGCCCTTGCCCTGGCTGGAGAAGTGCGGGTGGGCGTTGTGGGTGGCGGGCGCGCCGTGGGTGGCCCAGCGGGTGTGGGCGATGCCGGTGTAGCCGCTGAGCTGCTCGGCCTGGATTTCGCGCTCGAGTTCGGCGACGCGCTGGGTGCTGCGCGCGCGCTTGAGTTCGCCGTCGGCGTAAACGGCGACGCCGCAGGAATCGTAGCCTCGGTATTCAAGGCGCTTGAGGCCTTGCAGAAGGATGGGGGTGATGTCGCGCTGGGCGACGGCGCCAACTATGCCGCACATGATGGGGGACTCCTGGTTGGGTTCCGAGGGCCTATTGATGCGCCGGGAGTCCGGCGCCAGATGGAGGCAGAGGCGGAACTGGAATGGGGTCTATTGTGGGCACAGCTTGAAGAAATTTGATTTCTTATTTTTATTTACTATGAAATAATATTTCTTTACAAATATATGTTGAAATATAATTTCATATATTTGATTTATTTTCTCAATTAGAATTATGAAAATGAGGCCTGCAAAGATATAAGCGAAGAGGAGCCTCCGGCCCTTTCAGCCCCTTCAGCTGTTTCAGCCGTTTCGGCCCCTCGGGCCCGGAGCAGCCGGGGGCCTGGAGCAATTTTGGCTCAAATGTTTAAGGGTTTTCCGCAGCACTTATCTGAAGCGATGCCTCGAAAGGGGTAAAGACCTGAACTGAAAGTGCCCTAGCCCGAAATTGACACAAGCCTGGGGCCTTAGCTGTCACCGGCAATCACAAAGGCCACGAAATTCATGCAAAACAAACCGCCCGCCCC
Source organism: Candidimonas nitroreducens (assembly GCF_002209565.1). Taxonomy (GTDB): domain Bacteria; phylum Pseudomonadota; class Gammaproteobacteria; order Burkholderiales; family Burkholderiaceae_B; genus Candidimonas; species Candidimonas nitroreducens. Next base: position 556,316 of record NZ_NJIH01000003.1, on the reverse strand, counting down.
TGTCGACCTGGACGATCTGGATCGCCGCATACTGGAGCAGATGCAGGTGGACAGTTCGCTGACCAATCAGGAACTGGCCCACCGGGTGCACGCTTCGACGCCGACATGCCTGCGGCGGGTGCGGCGGTTGACGGAGTCGGGGGTCATTGCCAAGCAGGTGGCGATTCTGGATCCGGCCAGGCTGGGCAGTACGCTGACGGCAATCATCGAAATTACGCTGGACGTGCAGAGCGCGGAACAGCTGGACAGCTTCGAGGCGGCGATGCTGGCCGAGGACGCGATTTTGCAGTGCTACCGGGTGTCGCCCGGCCCCGACTTTGTGCTGCTGGCTCAGGTGGCCGATATGCCGGCGTACCACGCGATGGCTCACCGGGCGTTCACCAGCCACGCTAATGTGCGCAATGTGCGCACCTTCTTTTCGGTGCATCGCGCGAAGTTCGAAACCCGGATTGATATTGCGTAGGGCCACAGCCCAGGGCCAAGCCGCAGGCGGCATCAGGTTCGAGCCTTCAGCACGCTCTTATAAGCCTCGATATACCGCTCGGCCATGCGGGCCGGGTCGTGTTCGCGCACGACGTAGTCGTAGGCCCGGTCGATGATGGATGCGCGCAGCGCCGCGTCGTCCAGCAGGCGCGCCATGGCGCGCGCCAGGGCCTGGTGGTCGCCGACCTCGCAGCACAGGCCGCGCCCGTCGGCCAGGCTTTCCTTCAAGCCGCCGGCGTTGGTGGCTACCACCGGCACGCGCCGCAGGAAGGCGTCCAGCACGCTGGTGCCCAGGGCTTCGGCGCGCGAACTCAGCACGAATACGTCCATCAAGGCGTACAGGTCTTCCACCGCGGCTTCGAAGCCGGCGAACAGATAGCGTTCCTGCAGGCCGAGCTCGGCGACCAGCTGGCGCGCGGGCTCGGTGGCATCGCCTTCCGCCCCCAGGTGCACGAATACGAAGTCGTCGCGCTGCTTGCCCAATTCGTGCACGGCGCGCACCAGGGTGCAGGGATCTTTTTCGCGGGTCAGCGCGGCCGCGGTGGCCAGCACGCGCCGGCCGCGCAGGTTCAGGCGCGCGGCGAATTCATGGCAGTGCACGGGGTTGGCGGGCGTGGCTTCGACCGCGCTCGGAATGATGGTGGTGGCCAGCCCCAGGCGCCGCGGCTGGGCGGCGGCAGCCTGGCTGATCGCCACCAGCGCATCGGCCTGGCGCCATTTCCACACGGTTTTCGCCGCACTTCTTCCGCCCTTCTCGAATGCGGTACGACGCGTGAAGACGACGGGCCGGCGCAGCCAGGCCTTGAGCAAGGCCAGCCAGCTCAGCGTGTTGGCGGTCTGCGCATGCAGGATGTCGAAGCGGCGCCCATGGCGCAACAGCGCGGCGCACAGGCCGGCGGCGCCGGAACATTCATATACCGTATGGCCCTCGGCCAGCGCACGCCACGCCAGTTCGCCGCCGCGGCGCGCCAGCAGCGCGGCCTCGTGGCCGGCGCGGCGCAGCTCCCTCAGGGTCAGCAGCACCTGCCGCTCTCCGCCGCGCCAGCCCCGCTCGAGATTCAGCTGCAGGATACGCATAGGGGTTCAGTATTCCAGATCTGGTTCGGTTGCAAGATACGCATTGTGGCCCGGAACTTCAGATCAGGGCCAGTTACAGGATGCGCATGGCAGCCCAGACATCCAGGCTGGCAAGCGGCGTATATGGTGCATGATTTCAGCACGCCGGCCATGCAACCGGGCCATGTCGCACACGGTTTCAGAACTCCAGATCCGCGACCGGATTCATATGCCGCACGATATTGGTCGACAGCGCCGCGAGCGCGCAGCAGATGGCCGCCACTACCCCCAGCACCGGGCCGTGCGCCACGCTGGAGGCGAAGGCGATGGCTACCAGCGCGGTGCCGGAACTCTGACCGAACACGCGGGTGGTGGCCTGCATGCCGCCGGCCGCGCCGCTGCGGTTGCGCGGCGCGCCGGCCAGCATGGCGCGGTTGTTGGGGGTCTGGAAGAAGCCGAAGCCGACGCCGCTCAGGAACATGGCCGCGGCCATCCAGGCGAAGGCCGTGCCCACCGGCAGCGCAATGGTTATGCCCAGGCCCAGGGCCATGCAGCCGGCGCCGATGGCACACAGTATGGCCACGGGAAATTTGTCGGACATGACGCCGGCCAGCGGCGCCATGATGGCGACGGCCAGCGACCACACGCCCAGCAGCAGGCCGACTTGGGTATCGTTCTGCCCCATGACCGACTGGAAATAGAAAGGCAGCGAGACGAAAGACGCCATCTGCGCGGCAAATGAAAAGCCCGACGCGGCCACGGCAAAGGCCACCGGCTTGATGCGCAGCAGGTCTATGGGAACCAGGGGGGCCGGCTGCTCGCGCGAACGGCGCACCAAGACCCAGCCCGCCGCCGCGGCCAGCGGCAGGCACAAGGCGGCGCGCCAGGGAAACTTGACGATGGCGTCCAGGCCCACGATCGCCAGCCCAAAGGCCACCACGCTCAGCATGCAGGCGATCCAGTCGAAGCGCACATGGTTGCGCGGCACGTCGGGCAAAAAGCGTATGCCCAGGTAGGCCGCCAGGCAGATGGGCACGTTGATGGCGAAGATCCAGGGCCACGAGGCCACGGTCAGGATGAAGGCGCCTATGGTCGGCCCGAGCACCGAAGTAATGCCCACCACCATGGCATTGAGGCTGATGCCGAAACCCAGCTTGCGCAAGGGATAGATGTTGCGCACCAGGCCGCCGAACAGGCACATCAGCATGGATGCGCCGAAGCCCTGCACCACCCGCCCCAGCACCAGGCCGGTCAGCGTGGTCGACAGCGCGCAAGCTATCGAAGAAAGCATGAACACGGCAATGCCCAGGCCGAACATGCGCCGGAAGCCGATGCGCTCGGCCACCGCCGACAGGGGCAGCAGAGACACTACGACCATCAGGCTGTAGGCGATGACCACCCACACTACTGCGGCCGGATCTATGGACAGTTCGCGCGCGATGGTGGGCAGCGCCACATTGGCCACCGTCGCATCCAGCGTGGACACCGCCATGGCCGACATCAGCGTAATGACGGCCCAATAGCGCCGCGGCGCCGGCAGGCCGTCCGCGGCCGGCGCGGATTTTCTTGCGGAAGTTTTGGAGTCCGCCACGGTCAGGACTTTTTGCCTGGACGCGTCCAGCCCTCGATGGTCTGCTGCCTGGCCCGGGAAACCGTCAGCTTGCCCGCCGGCGCATCGCGCGTCAGCGTGGTGCCGGCGCCCAGGGTCGCGCCCTCGCCCACTTGCACCGGCGCCACCAGCTGGGTGTCGGAGCCGATGAAGGCGTCGTCGCCGATGACGGTTTCGAACTTGTTGACGCCGTCGTAGTTGCAGGTAATGGTGCCCGCGCCGATGTTCACGCGCGCGCCGATGCGCGCATCGCCGATGTAGGACAGGTGGTTGGCCTTGGAGCCATGGCCCAGGCGGGCCTTCTTGATTTCGACGAAGTTGCCCACGTGCGCTTCGTCGCCGACGTCGGCGCCGGGACGCAGGCGCGCGTAGGGGCCGATGCGCGCGTCCGCGCCGACCACGGCCTGCTGGATGTGGCTGTAGGCCTCGACCTGCGTGCCGGCGCCGATGCGTACGTCTTTCAGCACGCAATGCGGGCCGATGCGCACGCCGTCGGCCAGCTCCACCACGCCTTCGAACACACAGCCCACGTCGATGTAGACGTCGCGCCCGCAGGCCAGCGAGCCGCGCAGATCGAAGCGCGCCGGGTCGGCCAGGGTCACGCCCTGTTCCAGCTGGCGGCGTGCCAGCTCGCCCTGCCAGATGCGCTCGAGCGCGGCCTGCTGCACGCGGCTGTTGACGCCCAGGGTTTCCCAGGTGGCGGCGGGCTGCGCGGCATGGACGGGCACGCCGTCGTGCACGGCCAGCGCGACGACATCGGTCAGGTAATACTCGCCCTGGGCATTGTCGTTGCGAATGCGGCCCAGCCAGTCTTTGAGACGCGCGGTGGGCGCGGCCAGCATGCCGGTGTTGACTTCGTGCAGGGCAAGTTCTTGCGGGCCGGCGTCTTTGTGCTCGACGATGCGCACCACCCGGCCTTGGGCGTCGCGCACGATGCGGCCGTAGCCGGTGGGGTCTTGCAGGGTTTCCGTCAATACCGCGACACCGTCGCCGCGCGCCTGCAGCAGGCGCTGCAGGGTCTCGGCCTGCACCAGCGGCACATCGCCATACAGAACCAGGGTGGCATCGGCGCCGCCGTCGCCTTCCAGCAGCTGCGGCACCGCCTGTTGCACGGCGTGCCCGGTGCCATGCTGCGGGCGCTGCATGGCGAAGCTAAGATCTGCCTGGCCGGCAAAGGTCTGCTGCACGCGCTCGGCGCCGTGGCCGACGACCACCACGATGCGGTCGGGCTGCAGCAGCCGGGCATTGTCCAGCACGTGGGCCAGCATGGGCTTGCCCGCCACCTGGTGCAGCACCTTGGGCAAGTCGGACTGCATGCGTTTGCCGAGGCCGGCAGCGAGTATGACGATATTCAGCATAAATGGGTAGAGTTAAGATGAAAATGCCCGCTGCCGCGGGCCTGGAATCATGCCGCGGAGCCCGTTTTGCCGGGTTTGCCCGCGCCGCCCGCGCGCTTGCGCGGCGCGCTTTTGGCCGCGGGGCGCTTGCCGGCCGGCTTGGCCTGCGAGGCTGCGCCCGCGGCGGGCTGTTCTTTGGCTTCGGTGGGCCGCATGGTTGCGGCGGTGGCCGCGGCCAGCGTGTCGAACTGCTTTTGCAGCATTTCCCACCAGCCTTGCGTGGCGGCCTGCACGGCGGACAAATCCATGGCATCGGGGGTCGCGCCCGCGCCGGGCGCTGCGCCACCACCTTGGGTGGAAGCGCCATCGGCCGAGCCCGCAGCCGAACCCGCCCCGCTGTCGGCCGGCTTGGCCGACGCTTGCGCGGCGGCGCCGAAGGCGCCGGCGGCATGGGATCCGGCCTGCGCGGCAGAATCCGCGCCCGAAGAGCCTGTGCCGGCCACGCCCGCACTGCTCGTGCCGGCGCCGCCTCTACTGGCCGTGCCCATGCCAGCCGCACCCATGCCGGCGGCGGGCGCGCCGCCGCCCATGAACGCCTTGACGGTGGCGATGGTGGCGCGCTGCACTTCCAGCCCCTGTATGGTGCTGGACAGCATGGACAGGTTCATCTTCAGCCAGTTTTCGACGACTTGCAGTTCGGCGATGCGGCGATCCAGGTCTTCGGGATTCATGGACGCCGCCAGGGCCGACTGCCCCAGTGCCCCGGTGCCGGCCAAGCCTTGCCAGGCCTGGCGCATCATTTCCATGCTGGCCATGAGGGGGTTCTGCCCGAGATCGGCGGACTGGCCCAGACCGGGCAGTACGAATGGATTGCTATTTTGTCGAGTGGCCATGACAGCTCCTTGGGCGGCGCATACTGTTTGCTAGGCAAGGCAGAAACCGGCCCGGCCTGCCCTGTGCGCCCGGCGGAGGCATAACCCCACCTGTTGCGGCTTATACAGGTTCGCACTCAAAAAGAGAACAGGATGCAAAGCCAAAGCCGCGGACAGCGCAAGCAGTACGGCAAGGTGCAACAACGCTGTTATCTTTTTGAGGTACGCATCCGTATCAAAGGCTGGCCGGCGGCCGGAACGCCCCGTGCGGCGGGCGTTGCCGTAAGCTTAAACTGAACTTCACCCAGCGTCTAATCAGACGCCGGCGCAGTAGCCGGTATAGCGCGCGCGGCAGCCAGTAACGCAGCCGGTAACGCAGCAAGCAGTAGCACGGCAGCCCGCAGCGCAGTAGACAGTAATGCCGCAGTCAGCAGCCGGCAGCCAACGGCGCAACGGCGCGTACGATCCGGCAAGCAATGACCGGCGGCCGATCCCGCTACCCGAGGCTCAGGCCTGGCGTGGCCAGGCTTGGCCTGCTCATCCCGGGGCTATATCCTGCTCACCTCGGGTCAATATTAATATATCGACATCAACGATACCGACGCGCTGGGCGCAGGCCCGGCGTGATGTACTCAAACCGCACATCACAGGCCAGGCCTGCCCATGGAAACCACCTACACGCTTGCGGAACTGGAGTCGGCCATCAATTATTGGCGCGCCCGCTCGCCCTCGACCGGCGACGAGCTGGCGCTGTGCCCGCAGGCCAGCGCGCTGGCCGAGCCCTATGCCCTGATGATCTTCGAAGGCCGGCGCGAAATCGCCGCGGCGCAGCTTGCGCCCGAGGCCCGCCAGGCCTTGACAGACTGGGGTTCGGCGCAAGGCCGTTAGGGCCGTTAGCGCAACCAGCGGCGCGTCCGGTTATGCCATGAACGTTCAGGCTATGCCATGAGCGTCCGGTTATGCCATGAACGTTCAGTTACGCCATGAATGTAAATCGGGCAGGCGCAACGCCGCGCAGGCGCCGGATCCACACACCGGATACATGAAAGATGGATACATGAAAGATATATGCGACGCCCAAACAGGGCGCCACGCCCTGGTTCAGAGCCGGCAGACAAGCCCCGGCCCGGGGCCTTATGAAGCCGCCGCCAGCCGGCGGCACAGGCAGTCGACGATGACCAGCTCGGCCTCGAGCGTGAATTCCCCCGCCTGCACCATGGCCCATACTTCTTCGGCCGGAGCAGTGCGGATCTCGCTGACCTCGCCGTCCTGATTGCGCGGCGCGGCCGTGGCGGGCAGCACGCATTCGCTGACCAGCAGGTCTTCGACCTGGTAGCCCTCGGGCAGGCGCCGGTGCATGCGGGTGATCATGTGCAGCGGCGTGCGGGCTTCGAGCTGGGCCGGCAGCAGGCCCGCTTCTTCATTGCTTTCACGCAGCAGGGACTCGTCCAGGCTTTCGCCTGCCCCCACCAGGCCGCCGACCAAGGTATCCCACATACCGGGATTGGTGGCCTTGGTCATGGCGCGGCGGGCGATCCACATATCGCCGCCAGCCGTCCAGGCGTTCAAGTGCACGGCGCGGGTCAGCAGACCCAGGGGCCGCATGGCGGCGCGCTCTATGACCGACAGGCGGCGGCCTTCGCCGACCACGTCCAGCAACTCATTGCGCCAGCCGCGCGCGCAGCCCGCCTCGAACAGCACCTGGGCCACGCGTTCCAGCACGGCCTTCAAGATAATGCGCTGGCCGCTGGCGGCCGTAAGATGCACGGCTTCGTCCTCGACCCTGACGCCGGGCAGGCCGGCCAGCGCCCGAGTAGCCTTGGGGGTGATCCAGCCCGATACACGCCCTGAAACGGTCAGGGGGCGCGAGCCGCTGGGGGGAAGCTGCTGGGCCTGGCGACCCAGCTTGCGCTGGCGCTCTTGCAGCGCCTGGGCCGGCACACCGGCGGGCAAATGGTTCATGCAATTGTTTACGAGATGACGCGGCCACGACACGGCCACATAGGGCAGAAACACTTCTGGCCCAAGTCGAATCAAGGCACGATTGTCGCATGTTCGCTATAATTCTGCGGTCTTTTAGTAATTCGAGCAGGTAATTCCAGGTTCACTTTATTACAAGCCTGCCATTCACCATCCTTGTGTTACCCCCGGAGACAGGCGGATTGACGCACGCCGATCTCCTGGCGAAACACGCCGTATTTCGAGGTCAGCATGAAGAAGTTGAGAGGGTTACTGGGTGCCGGCGCATTGCTGCTTGCGGGCGTTGCCAGTGCAGAAGTCAAGGACATGCCCGGCGGCCCCAGGGTCAATCAGCTCAATCTCCACAACGGGGTCACGGAAATCTCCCACGACATCATGTGGCTGCACTGGATGATGTTGATCATCTGTACGATCATCTTCATCGGCGTGTTCGGCACGATGTTGTATTCCATCATCTACCACCGCAAGTCGCGCGGCGTGGTCGCATCCAAGTTCCACGAAAGCACCACCATCGAAGTCGCCTGGACGGTAGTGCCCTTCCTCATCGTCATCGGCATGGCGCTGCCCGCCACCCGCACGGTCGTGGCCATGAAGGACACCTCCAGCCCCGACCTCACCGTCAAGGTCACGGGCTACCAATGGAAATGGGGCTACGACTACCTCGACGGCCCGGCCGCCGGCGTACAGTTCCTGTCGAACCTCAAGACTCCCGTCGAGCAGATCCAAGGCAAGGCTCCGAAAGACGATCTCTACCTGATGGAGGTCGACAAGCCCATGGTGGTGCCGGTCAACAAAAAGATACGCGTCATCCTCACGGCGGCCGACGTCATCCACTCGTGGGGCGTGCCCGAGTTCGGCGTGAAGCAGGATGCCATCCCCGGCTTCCTGCGCGATACATGGTTCCGCGCCGACAAAATCGGCACCTACCGCGGCCAGTGCTATGAACTCTGTGGCAAGAACCACGCCTTCATGCCGATCGCCGTCAAGGTGGTTTCCGAGCAAGACTACGAAAAATGGGCTGCCGACCAGAAGAAAGCCCTGGCCAGCGCCGCCGACGATCCCAACAAGAAGTGGACCAAAGACGAACTGGTCGCCCGCGGCAAAGAAGTTTTTGGCGCCAATTGCGTGGCCTGCCACCAGGCCAACGGCAAGGGCATCCCGGGCACCTTCCCCGCCCTGGACGGCGACAAGAAATTCGTGCTGGCTCCCATGAAGGGCCAAATCCTCACGGTGCTCAACGGACACCCCGGCACCGCGATGCAGGCCTGGCGCAATCAACTGAACGACGTCGAGATCGCTGCAGCCATTACATACACACGCAATGCGTGGGGTAATGCTGGCAAGGGCCCGGATCCGGTGGTACAACCGTCTGATGTGAAGGCCTTGCGCTAGGCCGGCACACGCCAGCCACGGGTACAATCAATCGTACGTTTTTTCCCAGGGCGGCCGCAATTCGGCGTCCTGGTCGAGTAGGAAGGAGTTCACCATGAGCAGCATCACTGCCGACCACATACCAGCAAGTCACGGTCACGAAGACCACGATCATGCTCATGCCATGCCGCACGGCTGGCGCCGCTGGCTATTCGCCACGAATCACAAAGATATCGGGACGATGTATCTCATCTTCTCGTTCTGCATGCTGCTGGAAGGCGGCACGCTGGCGCTGCTGCTGCGCACCGAGCTTTTCGACCCGGGCCTGCAGTTCTTCCAGCCCCAGTTGTTCAACCAGTTCACCTCCATGCATGGCCTGATCATGATCTTCGGCGCCATCATGCCGGCGTTCGTGGGCTTCGGCAACTGGATGATTCCGCTGCAGATCGGCGCCTCCGACATGGCGTTCGCGCGCATGAACAACTTCAGCTTCTGGCTGCTGCCGGTGGCCGCCACGCTGATGACGATCTCCTTCTTCGTGCCCGGCGGCGCCAACGCCGCGGGTTGGACCATGTACGCGCCGCTGTCGCTGCAAATGGGCCCGGGCATGGACTTCACGATCTTCGCCGTGCACATCATGGGCGCCTCGTCCATCATGGGCGCCATCAACATCATCGTCACCATCCTGAACTTGCGCGCCCCCGGCATGACGCTGATGAAGATGCCGCTGTTCTGCTGGACCTGGCTGATCACTGCCTACCTGCTGCTGGCCGTGATGCCTGTGCTGGCCGCCGCGGTTACCATGATTCTGACCGACCGCCACTTCGGCACCACCTTCTTCAATGCAGCCGGCGGCGGCGACCCGGTGCTGTTCCAGCACGTGTTTTGGTTCTTCGGCCACCCCGAGGTCTACATCATGATTCTGCCGGCCTTCGGCATCATCTCCGAAGTGATCCCGGCCTTTGCCCGCAAGCCGCTGTTCGGCTATGCCTCGATGGTGTATGCCACCGCTTCCATCGCGATTCTGTCGTTCCTGGTGTGGGCGCACCACATGTTCACCACCGGCATGCCCGTCACCGCCCAGTTGTACTTCATGTACGCCACCATGCTGATCTCGATCCCGACCGGCGTGAAGGTGTTCAACTGGACGGCCACCATGTGGCGCGGTTCCATGACCTTCGAAACCCCCATGCTGTTCGCAATAGGCTTCATCTTCGTGTTCGTCATCGGCGGTTTCACCGGCCTGATCCTGGCCCTGGCTCCCATCGACATCGACCTGCAGGACACCTATTACGTAGTGGCTCACTTCCACTACGTCATGGTGGCCGGCTCGCTGTTCGCCATGTTCGCCGGCGTTTATTACTGGATCCCGAAATGGACCGGCCGCATGTACGACGAAAAGCTCGGCAAGCTGCACTTCTGGTCTTCCATGCTGTCGTTCAACCTGGCGTTCTTTCCCATGCACTTCCTGGGGCTGGCCGGCATGCCGCGCCGCTATGCCGACTACCCGGCCCAGTTCACCGACTTCCACCAGATCGCCACTATCGGCGCCTTCTGGTTCGGCCTGTCGCAACTGATCCTTCTGTATGTCGTGCTCAAGGCTTGGTCGGGCCGTGGCGAAGCTGCACCCGCCAGGCCCTGGGAAGGTGCCACCGCCCTGGAATGGACTGTTCCTTCGCCGGCGCCTTTCCACACCTTCGTCAATCCCCCGCACGTCAAGTGGAACGCCGACGGCGTGGCAGTAACCGAGTAACCACCAGCCTCACCGATTTGCAGTAATGACACCTGAACAACGCCGCCGCAGCCGTAGAACCGGGTTGATACTCGCCATCATTGCCATAGCGATATTCGCCTGGTGCTTCTACCGCGGCGGCCTCATGATGGTCAGCTAACGCTTCAGAATGGCCGACGAGACCCCCGACCCTTCCCAGCGCAAGCTGAACCTCCTGCAGACCATAAAAGCCATAAGCTGGGCGTTTTTTGGTGTACGCAAGGGCAAAGGCTACGCCGAAGACATCGCCAAGCTCAACGCCAGCCACGTTATCATCGGCGGCATCATAGCGGCGATCATCTTCGTGCTGTTGCTGGTGTGGGTCGCCCACCTGGCCGTTTCCAGCGCCGTGGGCTGAACCCCATGGCCCGAATTACAACTACTTCAGTTTCGTATATTTGCATCAGGAGAACACCATGAGTGCAAGCCACTCGGCCACCCAAGGCGCAACGGCACCCTACTACTACGTGCCGCCGGATTCAATGCACCCGATCCGCGGCGCCGTCAGCCTATTTCTGGTTCTGCTTGGCGCCGCGCTCTGGATCAACAGCTACAGCCCCGGTGTCTACGTGTTCGTCATCGGCTTGCTCAGCCTTTTCTTCGTGCTGTTCCGCTGGTTCGGCGATGCCATCCACGAATCCGAAGGCGGCCTGAACAGCCAGCGAGTCGACCACTCGTACCGCTGGAGCATGGCCTGGTTCATCTTCTCTGAAGTCATGTTCTTCGCCGCCTTCTTCGGCTCGCTGTGGTATGCGCGCGAAGTGACCACGCCCTGGCTCAGCAACCTCGACACCACGACCTTGCTGTGGCCGCACTTCACCGGCACCTGGCCCAACTTCGGCCCCGCGGGCATCATCACCCCGTTCGAGACCGTAGGCCCCTTCTGGCTGCCCACGATCAATACCGCGCTGCTGCTGAGCTCGGGCCTGACCCTGACCATCGCCCACCACGCCCTGCGCGCCGACCATCGCAGCAAGGCCATCTTCTGGATGCTGGTCACGGTGATCCTGGGCTTCTCGTTCGTTGCCTGTCAGGCGCACGAATACCACCATGCCTACACCGAATTGAACCTGCGCTTCGATTCGGGCATTTTCGGTTCGCTGTTCTTCATGCTGACGGGCTTCCATGGCTTCCACGTGATTCTCGGCGCCACCATGCTCACCATCATCATGCTGCGGCTGATCCGGGGCCATTTCACGCCCAATCACCACTTCGGCTTCGAAGGGGCGGCCTGGTACTGGCACTTCGTGGACGTGGTCTGGCTCGGCCTGTACCTGTTCGTATACTGGTTCTGAACGCTGCGGGCCGCCTCGCGCGGCCCGGCCCCACGGGGCGGAAGCAATACACCGCAGTACCGGAAGCAATACACGGCAATACCTCAAGGCTGGCTCCGCCAGCCTTTTTTCCGAAAAGCGCGCCGATTGCGTCGCGCGCCGGCATCAGGGGCATGACCAAAGGCCCCCGCCAAACGCTTATTTCATGCCGGCGCCTGGCCGCAGATCGGCGGGCACGCCCTGGGCCAAGCCGACGGGGCAACCCTGAAGCTAGCGCGCGGGCAGGCCAGTGCTTTGTATCCAGCCCATATGATGGGCGAACAGCACGAACAGGAACAAGGCTATCGACAGGCCGATGCGCACTGTCAGGGCATTTACCGTGCGGTTGGTGCCGCCCTTGTCGCGCATCAGGTAGTACAGGGCGGAGGCCAGGCTTCCCAGGATCCCCAGAAATGCCAGGATTACTACATAGCGCATAACAGCCTCCAGTAAAACTGGAATTATTGCAGACATGACAGCACGATCAAGCATTGCCCCCAAACGCACACTGGCCACTCTGGTCGTGCTGGCGGTTTTGCTGGCCGTGTGTGCGATGGCCGGGCGCTGGCAATTGCAGCGCGCCGACGAGCGCCGCGCCATCAGCCAGGCCATCAACGCAGCCAGCCGCAGGGCGCCGCTGCAGCTGCGGGCCGGCACACCGCCCGCGGAATTCATCAAATGGCGTCAGGCCCAGGCCTCGGGCACCTGGGTGAACGGCGCCACGGTATTGGTGGAAAACCGCAGCTTCAAGGGCCGGCCAGGGCTGTGGGTGGCCACGCCGCTGCTGCTGGAAGCGGCCACGCATAGCGCCGTGCTGGTGCTGCGCGGCTGGATACCCAGCCCGCTGGGCCCCGGGGCCCGGCTGCAAGCCATACCGGCCCCTACCGATACTGTAACGCTACAAGGCACCATGACCAACCAGGTGCCGCGCCTGTTCGAGCTGTGGTCGCTGGAACACCGCCATGCCGGCAAGATGCCGGCGCGGCTGCCCGTGCCCGGGCAAGCGCACCCGCCGGAAGTACAGAATATCGACCTGGCCGCCTATGGCCGGGCCAGTGGCTTAAAATTGCTGCCGGTCGTCATCGAGCAGACCAGCGACGACGGCAGCGGCTTCGGCCGCGAGTGGCCCCGCCCCTCGCAAGACGCCAACCAGAACATCAGCTACGCCATGCAGTGGTTCAGTTTCGCCGCCATCGCCGCCATCGCGTGGCTGGTGACGCTGGGGCGCGCCCTGCGCCGCCGCGCGGGCGCCCAGCCCGGCAAGCGCCCCTGAAGGCCCACCCACCCTCGAGGAATCCGTGTCCAGTCCGTCCAGCTCCAGCTCTATCAGCCTCATGCCAAACAAGCCTGCCAAACCCCGCTCCATCACGCCCCTGGTGCTCGTGCTGCTCGTCAGCCTCGCCCCGGTGGTCTTCGCCCTGCTGGCCTACTATGTGCCGTCGCTGGGGCTGCGCCCCGTGGCGGAAAACAACTACGGCGCGCTGGTACAGCCGCAACGCCCGGTGCCCGAGCCCGCCGCGCTGGATCTGCGCACCCTGGACGGCAAGCCGTTCGATCTGCGCAGCCTGCACGGCAAATGGGTGCTGCTCAGTGCCGACAGCGGCGCCTGCCCCGAATCCTGCGTCAAGAAGCTGTTCGTGCTGCGCAATGCCCACGCCAGCCAGGGCAAAGAAGTCAACCGGCTGACGCGCGTCTGGTTCATTACCGACGACAAGCCGGTCTCGGAACAGATCCTGACCGCCTACAAGGGCACCATCATGGTGCGCGTCGACCCCGCCAAGCTGGCCGCCTACCTGGCGCCCAAGGCCACCATCCCGGCCGCCACACTGGCCGACCCGATGTGGATCATCGACCCGCTGAGCAACCTGATGATGCAGTTCCCCGCCAATGCCGATCCGCTGAAGGTGCGATCCGACATCAAGAAGCTGCTGGCCAACTCGCGCATCGGCTGATATGTACGACCGCATCCACGCCAGATACCGCAAGCTGGTCTTCACCACCTGGTTCCTTACGCTGGATCTGATCATGTTCGGCGCTTTCGTGCGCCTGACCGATTCGGGCCTGGGCTGCCCCGACTGGCCCGGCTGCTATGGCCAGATCACGCCGCTGCAGGCCAGCCGGCACATCGAGAACGCGCTGCAGGCCATGCCCTACGGGGCGGTAAGCTTCTTCAAGGCCTGGGTCGAGATGATCCACCGCTACGCGGGTTCGATCCTGGGCATGATGATCATCGCGATCGTGTACATGGCATGGCGCTACCGCGCCCGGCTGGGGCAGACGCCGCGCCTGGCCACGGCGACGCTGCTGCTGGTGTGCGTGCAGGGGGCCTTCGGCGCCTGGACGGTGACGCACCGCCTGATGCCCATCGTGGTCACCAGCCACCTGCTGCTGGGCATGAGCCTGCTGGCACTGATGACCTGGCTGGCGGCGCGCGAGCGCGGCCACCTGCCGATTGCCGCCGCGGCCCGCGCCTGGCTGCCCTGGATGGTTTTCGGCTTCCTGCTGCTGGCCACGCAGATCGCGCTGGGGGGCTGGGTCAGCACCAATTACGCGGCCCTGGCCTGCATGGACTTCCCCACCTGCCACGGGCAATGGCTGCCGCGCATGGACTTCCGCGACGGCTACTCGCTGGTGCGCGCCCTGGGCCAGTTGCCCTCGGGCGCCATTATTTCCCAGTACGCGCTGACCGCCATACACTGGACGCACCGCAATTTCGCCTTCATCGTCTTCGTCTACCTGGGCACGCTGGGCTGGAAAATGCGCCGCGAGCCGGGGCTGCGCGGCCCGGCCAAGCTGCTGCTGGCGCTGCTGGCCTGCCAGCTGTTCACCGGGCTGGCCACCATCTTCCTGCAATGGCCGCTGCTGATCGCGGTGCTGCACAACGGCGGCGCCGCGGGCCTGGTTCTGGCCAGTGTCACATTATTGGTGCGGCTGTCGCGCGCCGGAAGGTCTAAAATACCGGAATGATCACCGCTACCGCCGCCCAACCCAGCCTCTGGCGCCAATACCTGGTACTGACCAAGCCACGCGTCTCGCAGCTTGCCGTTTTCTGTGCCGTCATCGGCATGTTCCTGGCCTCGCCGGGCCTGCCGCCCATGCTCAAGGTAGTGGCGGCAACCCTGGGCATCTGGCTGCTGGCGGCCGCCGCCTTTTCCATCAACTGCCTAATTGAACGCGAAGTCGACGCCCGCATGCTGCGCACCGCAAGGCGCGCCACGGCCCGCGGCACCATTTCCAACACGCAGGTGCTGGCATTTTCGGGCGTGCTGGGCGGCCTGGGCATGGTGGTGCTGTACAACCTGGTCAATCCGCTGACCATGTGGCTGACCTTCGCCACCTTCGTCGGCTACGCTCTCATCTATACCGCGCTGCTCAAGCCACTTACACCGCAGAACATCGTCATAGGCGGGCTGTCGGGCGCCATGCCGCCGGCCCTGGGCTGGGCCGCGGTGGCCAACGCCGTGCCGGCCGAGGCCTGGGTGCTGGTGCTGATCATCTTCATATGGACGCCGCCGCACTTCTGGGCGCTGGCCCTGTACCGCAACCACGACTACATCAAGTCGGGGCTGCCCATGCTGCCCGTCACCCACGGCAAAAAGTTCACCCAGCTGCACGTGCTGCTCTACAGCATCGTGCTGTTCTCGGCCAGCATGCTGCCCTTCGTCATCCGCATGAGCGGCTTCGCCTACCTGGCGGCCGCCGTGGTTCTCAGCGGCCTGTTCGTGCGCTATGCCTGGCAGCTTTATCGCGCCTACAGCGACGAACTGGCGCGCAAGCTGTTCCGCTATTCGATCCTGTACCTGTCGCTGCTGTTCGCCGCGCTGCTGCTGGATCACTGGGTCGCGCTGCTGTAGTCTTTCCCCCGCCCAGCCGGCAGCACGCGCCGCCACGCAGCACCGCCGGCCTTGCCGCTGTATTGTTGTTTGTCGCCGCCGGATTCCGCCATGCCCCGCCATACCCCTCTTCCCGCTCAGATCGGCCACAGACTGTCCGCCGATAAAACCGGCGCGCCCGCCCAGCCGCACGCCACAGACACGTGTACAGGCATCAGCCGGCCCGGCAGGCGCCGGGTGCTGGCCGCAATGGCCGGCGGCGCGGCTCTGGCGCTGCTGGCGGGCTGCCAGAAGGCCGCCCCCAAGTTCCAGGGCTCTGATATTTCGGGCACCGACATCGGCAGCGGCCTGGCCATGGTCGACGGCAGCGGCAAGCTGCGCACACTGGCCGACTACAAGGGCAAGGTGCTGGTGGTGTTCTTCGGCTACACCCACTGCCCCGATGTATGCCCGACGTCGATGGCCGAGCTGGCCCAGGCCATGGGCCTGCTGAAAGACGAAGCCAAGCAGGTACAGGTCGTCATGATTACCGTCGACCCCCAGCGCGACACCAGCAAGATCCTGAACGCCTATGTGAAGGCGTTCGACCCGAGCTTCGAGGGGCTGACCGGCACACCGGAACAGCTGCACAAGACGGCGCAGTCGTTCAGGGCCTACTACGCCAAGGCACCGGGCCCCACGCCCGAACAGTACGCCATGGATCATTCCTCGTCGTTCTACATAATCGACAAGCAGGGCCAGGCGCGGGTACTGCTGAACGGCAATGCCACCGCGAAAATGATCGCCGGGGATATCCAGCAGCTTTTATAAGCTATAAGCGGGAAGCCGCTTATACGGTATCGAGGCCTTTGGCCGCTGAGTGAATTCTTTGGCTACCGGGTGCAGTTTTTAATCCGCTGAGGCTGCCCTGCGGAGTTCCGATGCTCGCCCAAACTCGGGCTGCGCTTCGGACTCCTCCGGGGTCCTCAGCTCACGCTGCGGCATGCGACGGGTTTTAATCCGTTTCTAAACCAAACTTGGTTTAGAAACGGGATAACAACCGATCAGGATGCCCGGCTGCGAGCCGGGGACCCCGGAGGAGTCCGAAGCGCAGGCGAGTCTGCCGAGCATCGGAACTCCGCAGGGCAGCCCCGGCGCCTCAAGAACCAACCATCGTCGCAATACCGCCATCGCCGCAATACATCGAGTCCTTGGGCCGCCGAGTGAATTCTTGGGCTACTGGGCGTAGTCCTTAAGCCTCTGAGGCAGCCCCGGCGGCTTTTGTACGTGAACCGTATCAGGCTGCCGAGCCGCTGGGCGACTCACCGCCCGGCGCCCGCGGTTCAGGCCCGCGCCTCGATTCGGGCTCGGATTCAGGCTCGGGTGAGGGTTCGGCCGGCGCGGGTGCAGGCTCGACCGGCCCGGCCTCGGGCGCTTCTTCCTGCGGCGGCGCAAGCGCATGGATGTCGGGCAGCGGCTCGTACTGGCGCACCCCTGACTGGAATTCCTGCCACACCGCCAGCGCGCGCAGGCGCTGCTTGGCGACCGCCTCGATTTTTTCCCGCAGTATCGGGTCGCGCGCCAGCAGGGCGTCGAAGTCGCGGCCCGGCAGCATCAGCAGCCGGCTATAACCCAGCGACTGCGCCCGCATGGCGAATTCATTGCCCGAGATCAGCGCAATTTCGCCGAAGAACTCGCCGGTGCCGAGCTCCATGGTGGTCTGATCCGGCAAGACCACCGACACCGCGCCCGAAGCCACGAAATACATGGCGCGCATGCGCCCCATGTGGATGCTGATGGGCTGATCGGGCACCGCCAGGCGCGGCTTGAGCAGCTTGCTGATGGCTTTCAGGGCGTCGGCCGAAATACCCTCGAACAGCGGCACGCGGCGGATCAATTCGCTGGCGCTCATGGCGATGTCCAGCGCCGGCTTTTTGTCCAGATGGCTCCAGCGGCTGTCGATCTGCTTGACCAGGTCGGCATAGACTTCGCCGGTGATCAGGAACTCGGTCAGCATGTCGCGATAGCGTATTTGTTCCAGCGCGCGCGCCATGCGCCCCAGGTAGGATTCCTGCAGCCACAGGGCGAACGAAGGGTACTGCAGGGTCAGCGCCTGGATGGCGCTTTCGAGCAGGGCCAGACGGCGCCGGTGCGCCTGCACGATGGCGGCCGTGGCCTCTTCGCCCAGCAGCGGCTGGATCTCGCTATTGGCAAATTTGATCAGGCGCTGCGCCACCGAGCGCTTGTTCATCAGGTTCATGAAGCGGTAGGCCAGTTCACGCGCCAGCCAGCCCTGGAAGCCGAACAGATAATGCATGCGCAGCGCCAGGCGGAAGCCCACGGAATAGCGCAGGTCGGCGGCGATCGCGTCTTCGAAGCCCTTCAGGCCGCCGGCGCGCACCGCATCGCTCATGCGCTCGGCGCGCGCCAGCAGCGATTCGGCCATGCGCCAGTCGACGATGCGCGCCTTGAGCACGTCGAAGAACATTTCTTCTTCGCGCGACGCAATGATGGCCAGGCCCACCGCCACTTTTTCGTCAGTGGACAGCTGGCGCACCTGGGCATCGGACACCGCCGTCAGGCTGGCATCGAACACCGCGTGTATGCGCGCCCGCGCCTCGGCGCCGATGTGCTCGCGCGTGGCGATGTCATCGGCCTGGGCCTGCAGGTCTTCCAGCGCCACCACCTGTGCCTGGTTGCGGATGGTGCGCTCGATGGGCGAGAGCTGGTTCAGGCGCAGCTTGTTGATCAGCGGCCGCAGGCTGATACCGTTGATGAACAGCGTCATCAGCACGAAGCCCGTGGTGGCCACGGCAATGAACTGGCGCGCCTCGTGCGGCACGTTGTGCTGCTCGGTAACCGCCAGCGCCAGGGCCAGGGAAACGGCGCCGCGCAGCCCGCCCCACAGCATCACCACCCGGTACGAAGGGCTGACCTTGGTGCCGAAGCGCGTCAGCCCCAGCAAGGGCAGCACGCCGAACACCATCACCGCGCGCGAGGCGAACGTAACCACGAACAGCAGCAGCACCAGCAGCACCTGCACCCAGGTGAATTCGTCCATCATGCGCGGGATCAGCATGGCGGCGAATACGAAGATCAGTGAATTGGCCCAGAAGCCGAACTGCGACCAGGCGCTTTCAAGCTGCTCGAAGGTGGTGGGCGACATGCGGGTGCGGCCCGTGGAGCCCACCACCAGGCCGGCGATGACGGTGGCCACCACCCCGGACACATGGAAATAATGTTCAGAGATGAAGAACGTGAGGTAGGCCGAGGCGATGGTTAAGGTGATTTCGGCCGCCGGCCAGCCGCGCAGCCGCATGATCAGCCAGCAGGTAAGGCGGCCCATCAGCAGGCCCATTACGCCGCCGCCCAGGAAGCTGACCAGGAAACCGCCGACCACGGCGCTGGCCGACAGCGGCGAGCTGCCGAACAGCGTGGCCAGCAGCACCGAATACAAGGAAATGGACGCCGCGTCGTTGAACAGCGCCTCGCCTTCGACCAGCGTGGTCAGGCGCTTGGGCGCGCCCACGTCGCGGAACACGCCAATGACCGCCACCGGGTCGGTGGTGGCCACGATGGCCCCCAGCATCAGGCAGATGATCAGTCCGTAATTGGATGCGGCCGCCATGGAAAAGCCCACCGCCACGGTGCACACCACCACCGCGACGATGGCCATCATCAGGATGGGCCCCAGGTCGTCGAGCAGGCGGCGCACGTTGATCGACAGCGCCGTCTCGAACAACAGCACAGGCAGGAATACGAACAGGAAGGTCTCGGACGAGACCTCGAAATTCTGCAGCGAATCGAGGAAGTCGGAGGCCACCACCGGCGCCCAGCCATGCACGTGGATGACCACGCCCAGCACGAAGCCGAGTATGGCCAGCAGCACTGAATACGGCAGGTGCAGGCGGCCCGCCAGCGGCGGCATGAAGCACACCAGCGCCAGCAGGCCAGACAAGCCGAATACCCAGAAACCTACCTGCATTTACCCGATCCCATTTTTCGCGCGCCGCGGCGGCTTGCGCGTGCATATTATCTTAGGATAGCGGTTTTTTCGGCATCTGTTCGTGCAGTGTTTGTGCGGGAGTGGAATGCGCGCCCGCGAGGGCGAGGGCGCGGGCCTACGACACGCTGCGGAAATTCCGGGCCGCGGTAACGCCAAAAGTACGGCAGGCCGGTGGCCGCCGACTTGCTCGGCAAACGACGCATCAAGCTCTAGGCGATTACGCGACCTGCCCCGCGCCACTTGCACGCGGCGAACGCCCATAAAAAACGGGACTCGTGGAGAGTCCCGTAAACATCCGTTTCAAAAGGGAGGGGAAAGAGGAGAAGCCGAAACGGACGACAAGACTAGAAGCTGGCAGGGGATGCCGTGTTCATCGTCTATGTAGGATTAGTCAGCGGCTGCCCGAATTAGTTCTCTGTGCGCCCTTTGGAATTTGCAACAAAATGTATATTTGAGCGGTTTTTCGGCCCGACCGCACCCGGCGCGAGGCCGCCCTTGGATGAGGCGGCCTTAGCATCGAAACCGCCTTTGGGCGGCAGATGCCTTGAACCGAAACAGCCTTAGCCGAAGCCGCCGCCCTTAGGCGGCCAGGGCCACGCGCATTTTCTTGAAGGCCGCGGCCTCGATCTGGCGTACGCGTTCGGCGGAAACGCCGAATTCCTGGGCCAGTTCATGCAGCGTGGCGCCGCCGTCGTCTTGCAGCCAGCGGGCTTCGACGATGCGCCGCGAGCGCGCATCCAGGCCTTCGAGCGCGCCGGCCAGCCCGGCGCCCTGCAAGGCGTCGCGCGAACGGCGTTCCAGCACCTGCGAAGGCTCTTGCTGGCCTTCGTCGGACAAGTAAGCGATGGGCGCGTAGGCGTCTTCGTCGCCCTGGCCTTCCAGCGCCATTTCACGTCCGGACAGGCGCACTTCCATTTCGCTGACGTCTTCCGGACGCACGTTGAGTTCGCGCGCGATGTCGTCGACCTGCTCGGTGTCGAGCGTCTGGCCGTCGGGCCGCATGCGGCGCAGGTTGAAGAACAGCTTGCGCTGGGCCTTGGTGGTGGCCACCTTGACCAGGCGCCAGTTGCGCACGATGTATTCGTGGATTTCGGCCTTGATCCAGTGCACGGCGAACGACACCAGGCGCACCCCGCGATCGGGGTCGAAGCGCTTGACGGCCTTCATCAGGCCGACATTGCCCTCTTGAATGAGGTCGGCGTGCGCCAGGCCATAGCCCAGATACTGGCGCGAGATCGACACCACCAGCCGCAGATGCGAAACGATGAGCTGCCGGGCGGCATCCAGGTCGCCATGATCGCGCAGGCGTTTGCCCAGCTCTGTCTCTTGCTCGTGCGTCAGCAGGGGAACACGGTTGACGGCGCCGACATAGGCCTCGATCGTGCCCAGCGCGCCGGGATTGGAGATGGCCATGGCCAAACTGGTGTTGGACAAAGCCAGAGCGTGCGATTGTTGAGTCATCAGGCGGTATACCCCCAGAATGAGTACCTTGTTGCTTATATTAGCACTCTCGAACCCAGAGTGCTAATTATGAGATCGGGCGGCGAGGGAAAAGTTCCCGCTGCGGGGGGCGCGGCCAGGAAGGCAATGTTGCCAGTCCAGGGCCTGACTGAAACCGAGCCGTTTTTGTTGTGTCAGGCAAGCGGCAACCCTGTATCAGCAGCCCATCCCGTTTTCGCCATGGCGGCGGCAGGTACCAGCAGGCACTCTATGGCGGCGATGTCCGGAAAATGTATTGCATAGACAATGCAGATGCATTACCATCTAGGGAACTACTCTCTCACTGGGGAGCCCAGCATGCAAGCAATTCTAGAAGCGGAATCGACTCTAACCGATCGCTACCAGACCACGGTTCCTGAAAATGTCAGACGTGCGCTCCAACTGAACAAGCGCGACAAGGTTCACTACACCATCCGCTCCAACGGCGAGGTAGTGCTGACCCGTGCCCAGCCATCCGAGAACGACGACCCGGTACTGGGTCAGTTCCTGGGCTTTCTGGCCCGCGACATTGCCAGCCATCCCGGGCACGTGCAGGCAATGGATACCGGCCTTGTCCAACGACTCCAGTTTCTGGTCAGCGGCATCAAGGTCGATCTTGATGCCGCCCTATCTGAAGATGATGAATGAGCACGGGCAGGCCCACGCCCCTGGTCATTCATGGCTGGACGGTTTTTGCTCACCCACTGTTCCTCGCACAGATTGAAGCGCTGGCACAGCAAGTCGAGGCTTTCAAGCAAAAGGATCCGGTCGGGTACGTGAAGAAGAACGCCAGCAAGCGACTGGCGGCGATCACTAAGCTGGCATTCGACGTCATTCCTCAAGACCCCGCTCGGCCGGAGTACCGCCAGGGCGGCACCTTGGGCGACGATCATAAGCATTGGTTCCGGGCAAAGTTCTTCCAACAGTACCGACTTTTCTTCCGGTACCACGCATCCAGCAAAGTCATTGTGTACGCATGGGTTAATGACGAAAGCACAAAGCGTTCGTATGGGAAAAATACCGATGCCTATGCCGTATTCAAGAACATGCTGCAAGACGGCAACCCTCCCAACGACTGGCCTCAGCTATTGGCTGAGGCACAAGCTACGCACAGGCGCCTGACAGAGCTTGGCCCGCAAGATATCTCTACGTGAGCGGAAAACACGGCAGGCAACTTATTCAATCTTCAGAGAACGAAGTCTGGGTAGGTGTGGCAAGCCTATGGGAAATGTCTATAAAGCGGGCCTGGCGGCCCGCAGCCCCACACCGAACTTGTTTTATAGCGTCAACAGGCCCTAGAACCGCCAGTGCAGGCTAAGCGTGGCGCCGTGGTCGCTGGCGCCCGAGCCGAACTGGCCCGCATAGGCCAGGGACAGCTCGGCGTCGCGGGCCAGGCTGGCGCGCAGGCCTAGATCCAGTGTCCAGGCGTCGCGCCGGATGGGCTGGCCTTGGGCATGGAACGAGGCGTGGCGGGCGCTGTGGCGGAAGCTTTGTTCGGTAAGCGCCTGCAGGTCGCCCCCGGCGCGGCGCCAGCCCGCCGCGGCACGCAGCCGTACCGGCCCCAGCGGCCCGGCAACGGTGCCCGTAATACGCAAGCCCAGGGTGCCGAACCAGGTCGCGGTATGGGAAGGGCGCACGTCCAGCGCGGCATCCCCGCCGCTCTCGGCATGGCCGCCGGTATCGGCCCGCACCCAGGCCAGGCGGACAAAAGGCTCGAGCACGGCCACGCCCGCTTGCATAGTGCCCGCATCGAGTGCCGTCGCGCCCGCTTGAATAGAGCCTGTGTCGTGTACGACCGCGCTCGGCTGAATGAAACCAGCCTCGGGTGCCTCCGTGCCCTGTTGAATAGAGCCTGCGTGCATAGAGCCTGCCTGCATAGAGCCTGCGCGCGGCGCGGCCTGCTCCGCAGATGGGGCATGCGTGGCCGCGCCTTTGGCCGCCATACCTCTGGCCAGGGATAGGGGCAGCGACCATTCGCCGAACACCTGGAACAGCCCCGCCCGGTAGCCGTCGCGCAGGTCGTCGCGCCAGGCGCCCACGGCGATGCGGCGTGCGCTGCGCAGCCGCTGCCAGGCGTAACCGGCGCCCAGCACATACAGGCCGCCGGCGCCGCGGCCGGCCAGGCTCAGGCCCGCGTGGGTGCTGTCTATGGATGCGTCGGCCAAGCCGTCGGCGCGGTGCAGGCGGCTGCGCTGGAAGCCCAGGTATAAGCCGGCCGCGGTGTCTTGCGCCAGTTCGCGGGTAAGGCCCAGCACCAGGCCCTGGGTGTCGCGCCCGTCGCCGGCCGTGCCGCCCGAGCCGGCGCGGTCGGCCGACGCTTGAAAGGCCCGCGCCCAGAAGCGCAAGGGCCCGGCCGCGGACGCCGGATCGATAGCCGAGCGGCTCACCTCGCCACCCACAGCTGCGCCTGTGGATTCAGCCAACTCGCCACCCGCTGCAGCGCCTGTCGATTCAGCCGAATTTCCCCCTCTGGGCGGCCGAGAGGGGACATATGGCAAAGAAGATTGCGAACCAGAGCTCAAAGCAAATTCCAGCACGGAATATGGGTTCGCGGCATCCAGCACCGCCTGGCGTACATAGCGGCTGTCTTCCACCATGGCCGACCAGAGCGACCCGCCCCAACTGCCGGAAAGCTGGCGCAAGGCCTCGCGCGCCTGGCTGCGATCCAGCACCACGATGCGCTCGTACAGGCCGGATACGCCGCCGGTGCCGGCCGCCGCGCAGCTTGCTTGCCGGCAGCCGTTTTGATCGCGGTTTTGATCACCTTGTTGATCGCCATCTTGCTCGCCCCCGGCGCTACCACCGCCACCGCCCTGCGGGCCGTCTTCCTCGATGGCGTCGGCAAGCTCTTCCTCGTCAGGATCATCCGCCACGTCGTCGAACGGCACGTCATTGCGCCGCAAGGTCAAATACACTTGCTTTTCGTCGTAGTCCAGTTCGGGCTGCAGGAAGGCGAAATTGCTGCCGACCGAGGCAAAGCGGCTGCCTTGCAGCCCGCCGTCGGCGCTCAGCACCGTATAGCGCGTTTGCGGCTGCCAGTCGCCGGCCTGGGCCAGCACGGCCACGTGGCCGTCCAGCAAGGCCTTGCCGCCCACCAGCAGGCGGTCGGCCGCCCCCGCGGGGCCGGCATCGACCTCGTAGCGGGCGCCGCCCTGCAGTACCAGGTCGCCCTGCACGCGCAGCTGGCCGATGCCGCCACCGGCGTCCCCCGGGGCCAGTACGCCGCCGGGCTGCACGGTCGCGGCAGCCACCGACCCGCTGCCCTCCAGGCGCGCCGCCGGCGCCACCGTCACCGCCCCCGAAAACGTCGTATCCACCGCCATGGCCCCTTCCTGCACCAGGGCGCTGCCCCAATACGCCAGCGCGTCGCCGCCGAGGCGCAAGCGCCCGGCCCCCTGCTTCACGAAGGGCGCGGTGCCAGCCAGCAGGCCGGCATGTTCCGCTTCGCCCTCGGCCACCACCCAACGTACACGGTCGGCGTACTCATCGGGCGGCAGCGGCGTCCATTCGCCCGCGGGCACGTGCGCCGCGATGTTCTCGGCCTGCAGCTGGACGGCGTTTTCCACCCTGACCCCAGGCGCATATTCCAGCACCGTGCCGGTGTTCACATTCAGGCTGCGGGTCAGCGCGCCCAGCGCCTGGTTACCCGCCACCCGCAGCGTGCCCTGCAGCAGCAGGGTATTGCCGCGATAACTGTTCGCGCCCGACAACTCGAGCACGCCGGCCCCCAGCTTGGCCAGCCCCAGGCGCGAGCCGCCGTCATTGGCGATGGAACCGCTTAGACGCAGTTCCGCCCCCTCCAGCACGTCGATGCGCGCCTGCTCGCCGATCAGCAATGGCCGGCTCGACTCGAAGCTGCCGCCGATGCGCAGGGTATCGCCCAGAAAAACAAAAGGCGCATCGGGAGAGCCCCACTGCGCCTCGTCGTAGATGACATCGCTGCCGGCCGCCAAAGCGGGCGGCGGCGACCACAGCACCACCGACAGCGGGTCGTGCGCGCGCTTATGCTCGGTTTCCTCCAGCGGTTCGGCCAGCACCGCGCCGCCCATGCCCACGCACGACACGCCGGCTACCGCCACCAAATTCCACAAACTACAGCGCAAGGCACGCCATAACGGCGGCGCCGCTGCGGGCACACCCACAACCGCACTCATTTCCAGATTCGTGTCCCCACTTTTTCCCAAAAGGCATTTCGACAGCGGATGGATCTGCATACTTTCCCCCTATAGGATAAAAATGCCACGCATGTGGTAAGGGGATTATGAAACTAATTGAATTAAATGGAAATATTTTGATGGTAAAGCTGGGGCTGGAATCGGGGCCGGCCGGGATCAAATCAAATCAAACCAAACCAAACCAAACCAAACCAAATCAAATCGTGCCGTGCCGTGTCGTGTCGGAGTCGAGCTGGGGCAGGGACGGACTGCACACGACCAGCCGAAGGGAAGAGAACGGTAGACAGTAGCCTGCCGAAGACGTACATTATCAATAGGTATTACCTTCAGCTAATAAGGCTCTTATGGCCGCCGCAACATCCATCAAGCTCGACGACGAACTCAAGGGGCGTGTGCAGCAACTTGCCGACGCGCGCCAGCGCAGCTCGCACTGGATCATGCGCGAGGCCATCAAGCAATACGTGGCACGCGAAGAAAAACGCGAAGCGTTCAGGCAAGATGCCCTGCACGCATGGGAGGAATTGAAAACTTGCACCGAAGTCAGCCCGCGTTAACCAAGATGCCCTGCACGCATGGGAGGAATACCAGCGTACCGGGCGGCACCTTACACAGGAAGAAGCCGACACCTGGCTGCAGCAACTGGAAGCCGGTGACGATACCGAGCCGCCGGCATGCCACACCTGATCTGGACGCCGCAGGCTCTGGCGGATGTACAGCGGCTATATCGATTCCTAAACGTAGATACTGGCCCCCACGCTGCGCCTTCGGCTTGCTGCCCCCCAAGGGGGCGCTTTTTGCCTTGGGACGGCCCGGCGGCAAAAAATATTGAAGCTGCCCGCCGGGCGGTAAAGGCCATCCGCAGCGGCGTCAAGATTCTTGCGCATCAGGCACAGATCGGGCGCCCCGTCGAAGATATGGACGCCGAGTTCCGAGAGTGGCTCATAGACTTCGGCAGCAGCGGCTACGTGGCCATGTACCGGCTCGATGGCGACCAAGCCATCATTCTGGCCGTGCGGCACCAGAAAGAGGCAGGGTACCAGCCCAGCGAAGCATAAGGCGTTTCCCATGACCATTCTCGTCACCGGCGGCGCCGGCTTCATCGGTTCCAATTTCGTCCAGGGCTGGTTGGAACGGCACGACGAGCCGGTGGTCAATCTGGACAAGCTGACATACGCCGGCAACCTGGAAAACCTAGCGGCCCTGCGCGGCCGGCCCGAGCATATATTCGTGCGCGGCGACATCTGCGACGGGCCGCTGGTGGCGCGGCTGCTGGCCGAACACCGGCCGCGCGCGCTGATCAACCTGGCCGCCGAAAGCCACGTGGATCGCTCCATCTGCGAGCCCGACGCCTTCGTGCAAACCAATATCGTCGGCACCTTCAAGCTGCTGGAATGCGCGCGCGCCTACTGGAACGGTCTGCAGGGCCGCGAACGGGCGGCATTCCGCTATCTGCAGGTATCCACCGACGAGGTGTACGGCTCTTTGCCCGACGGCGCGCCGGGCTTTACCGAAGCCCATCGCTACCAGCCCAGCAGCCCCTATTCGGCCAGCAAGGCGGCGGCCGACCACCTGGTGCGCGCCTGCCACCAGACCTACGGGCTGCCGGTGCTAAGCACGCACTGCTCGAACAACTACGGCCCCTACCAGTTTCCCGAGAAGCTGATGCCGCTGTGCATCGTCCACGCCCTGGAGGACAAGCCCCTGCCGCTGTACGGCGACGGCCTGCACGTGCGCGACTGGCTGTACGTGGCGGATCATTGCAGCGCCTTGCGCCGAATACTGGAAGCCGGCGCGCCCGGCGAAGCCTACAATATAGGTGGCTGGAACGAGCAGACCAATCTGCAAGTGGCGCAGGCACTGTGCGCCGAACTGGACGCCCTGGCGCCGCGCGAAGACGGCCGGCCGCACGCAAGCCGCATCGGCTTCGTGCGCGACCGGGCCGGCCACGACCGGCGCTACGCCACCGACGCCTCGAAGCTGCGCAGGGAACTGGGCTGGGCACCCCAGGAAACCTTCGCCAGCGGCATCGCCAAGACCGTGCGCTGGTACCTGGCGCACAGCGACTGGACTGCCCGCGTTACCAGCGGTGCCTATCAAGACTGGATCAGAAGGCAGTACACATCATGAACATCCTGCTCTTGGGTAAAGACGGCCAGGTGGGGCGCGAACTGCAGCGCACCCTGCTGCCGCTGGGCCGGCTTACCGCCCTGGGCCGCAAGGGCGCCGACCTCGGCGACCTGACGCGCCTGGAAAACATCCTGCAGACACGCCACCCGGGCATTATCGTGAATGCCGCGGCCTATACCGCGGTGGATCAGGCCGAAGCCGATGCCGACACGGCCTACCGCATCAATGCCGAAGCCGTGCAAGTGCTGGCAGACTATGCCTGGCGCAGCGGCGCGCTGCTGGTGCATTATTCCACCGACTACGTCTTCGACGGCCTGAAGGCCGCCCCCTACCTGGAAACCGACGAGACCCGGCCGCAGAATGTCTATGGCCGATCGAAGCTGGCGGGCGAGGCAGCCATACTGGAAAGCCGCTGCGCAGCGCTGGTGCTGCGCACCAGCTGGGTCTTTTCCGCGCAGGGCAACAACTTCATCAAGACCGTGCTGCGGCTGGCCCGCGAACGCGACAGCCTGCGCATCGTCGACGACCAGCGGGGCGCGCCGACCTCGGCCGAGCTGCTGGCCGACGTCAGCGCCCTGGCCATTGCCGCCTGGCGCCGCGAGCTTATAGCCGGCGGCCTGTATCACCTGACGGCTTCGGGCAGCACCAGCTGGTACGGTCTGGCCCGCCACGTGCTGCAGCGCGCCCAGGACAACGGCGCCCGGCTGCGCACCGGGCCAGACGGCCTGCACCCGATCAGCACCGCCGAATACCCCCTGCCCGCGCCCCGGCCGAAAAATTCGTGCCTGGACACCGGCAAGCTCAGCGCAGCGCTGGGGCTGGAACTGCCCGACTGGACGGCGCACGCCAACCGCGCGGTGGATCAGCTTACCGCCGGCGGCGCAGACCATGGCCGCTAGGTTCGTTATGTGCACGCCACAGGGCAGTACGCCGCCAGGCGCCGCGCCACCGAACGGAACATCAGGCGCGATGCGCGCAGGCACAGGCGCTTGTGTGCCCGGCACGCACGCATCGTGTGCAGCGCTGCATCCCGCCGCTACGGCCGGCACGGCGTCCCCATGAAGTCCCGCCAACTGGCCCTGCCCGGGGTCTTCCTGCTGGAGCCCGAGGTCTACGGCGACGCCCGCGGCTTCTTCTTCGAAAGCTTCAACCACGCGCAATTCGCGGCCATCGTCGGCCGCGACGTGGGCTTCGTGCAGGACAACCATTCGCGCTCGGCCAGGAACGTGCTGCGCGGCCTGCACTACCAGGTCGGCCAGCCGCAAGGCAAGCTGACCCGCGTAATCGCCGGCGCGGTCTTCAGCGCAGTCGTCGACCTGCGCAGAAGCTCGCCGGCCTATGGCAAATGGGTCGGCACCACCCTCAGCGCCGAAAACCGGCACCAGCTGTGGATACCCGAAGGCTGCGCCCACGGCTTCCTGGCCCTGGCCGAAGGCACGGAATTCCTGTACAAGACCACCGACTACTACGCGCCCCGGCACGAACGCTGCATCGCCTGGAACGATCCCACCCTGGCTATCGCCTGGCCCACGCAAGGCCCGCCCATCCTGTCGCCCCGCGACGCGCAAGGCCAGCATTGGGAAGACGCGGAAACTTTCGAGTGAGCGCTCTTCCGCGCTCCCCAGGCTTCCCACTACACTAGGCTCGCCAATCAGGAATTTTTGCCATGCGTGCAGCCCATTCGCCCATAGTCCCGGAATTCGAAACTGAAGAACAGGCAGTAGCGGAGTTCCGGAAGCGGGCGAAGATGTGTCGCCGGGGCCGCCCATCTGCAGAAAACCCCAACGCCGCCCTTAAGCCAAACCGTTGCCTATTTCGCGTTCGATCGCCTGGCGGCATTGCAGCATGCGCGGCGCCACGCGCCTCAGCAGCATTTCGCGATCCAGCACGAAAGACGGGCCGCCGCAGTTGAAGGCGTAGCGCTTGCCGCGCGGGCCGGTGAAGCCCACGGCGATGGAATTCACCAAGGGGTGCCATTCCCCCATGGAAGCGCAGAAACCCTGGGCACGCGCCGCTTTCAGCGCGGCGTCGACCCCCGAACCGATGCGCGCCCAGTCGTCGGCCGCGGCGATGCGGGCGCTTTGGATCAGGGCCTCGCGCTGCGCATCGGGCAGCGACGCCAGGTAGGCCCGCCCGATCGCCGAGGTGCAGATGTTCAGGCGTGCGCCGATGTCCAGGCGTGAGAACACCATGCCCGAATCGGGCTTCACGGTGTCGATAAGCACCATGTCGAAACGATCGGGCACAGCCAGGTGCACCGCGGCGCCGGCGAACTCGGCCAGCTCGGCCAGCAGCGGCCGGATGCGCACGCGCAGATCGAAATTGCGCAAATAGGCATTGCCCAGATCCAGCACGCCCGGTGCCAGCTCGTACGAATCGCTGCCGCTGACCTGGCGCAAGTGGCCGTGGTTGACCAGCGTGGCAAGAAGGCGCGACGCCGTGGCCTTGGGTATGCCGGTAAGCCGCGACAGCTCGCCATGGCCCAGCGGCTCTTTGTGCTCGGCCACCGTGCGCAGCAAAGTCAGCCCGCGGGCCAGCGCGCTGACTTCGTCAGGCGTCTCGCCGCGCGGCGCAGGGCTATTGGGTTTATCGGTCATCAAGCAACAGGTATCGCCGGGTGCGGGAATCGGCGCGCGGATCAATATACCATCGCGGCCGCCCCGTCCGGCGCCTGGGCCGCGCCACGATCCACGTCCAGGGTGGTCGAGCGGCGCAGTTCGCGTCTTTCGGAAAGATCGTAGCGCCGGCCGCGGTGGACGGTGCAGCGATTGTCCCAGATCACCAGATCCCCGGCCTGCCAGCGGTGGCGGTAGACATAGGCCGGCTGCGTGGCGTGTTCCAGCAAGTCGGACAACAGCACGCGGCCTTCGGCCACCGTCAAGCCCTCGATGCCGCAGGCATGCACGCCTACGAACAGCAGCTTGCGCCCCGAGCCGGGGTGCGTGCGCACCAGCGGCCATTGCACCCGCGGGATGGCGTCGATCTGTTCCTGGGTATAGTCGGTGTCGCCCAACATGAAGCGCGAGTGCAGCGCGAAATGCTCGGCCTTCAAGTCCTGGATGGCAGCGCGCGTGCGCTCGTCCAGGCCATCGTAGGCTGCACGCAGGTCGGCGAACTCGGTCTCGCCGCCCCACGACGGGTTGATCACCGAATGCAGCATGGAATAGCGCGCCGGCGGATTCTGGAACGAGCTGTCGCTGTGCCACAGCTGGTTGGCCATGTTGTTGACGATGCGCCGGTGCGTGCGCGAGGCGATTTCGCCGTTCTCGGCCACATTGGAAATATCGGCGAACTCTTTGTACTTGAGCCGCGAGTGCGGGTTGGCGGCCTTCTTGAAGCCCAGATCCAGCGGGCCGAACTGCAAGGTCAGCGCAATCTGCTGGTCTTGCGTCAGCGGCTGGCCGCGGAATACCAGTACCGCGTATTGATCCATGGCGCGATCGATGGCCTGGATCGCCGCGGGCTCGAGCGGACGGGCCAGATCCACGCCGCCGGCCTCGGCGGCGAACAGGGGGTGCAAGGGCTGAAGGGTCAGGGGCATGATGTCGTTCTCTTCTCGGTCTGCGTGCGGGTTGGGAATATCCAGGGAAAAGCCGCGGGGAAGCGCGGAAACTGCGGGCGAACGCCGGGCCGGCCACGCAGCGCCGGCCCCGCCGACCGAATCAATCCAGGTGGATATGGGCTTCCTGGGCCACCTTGGTCCAGCGCTCGATCTCGGAGCGGATCAGCGCATTCCATTCCTGCGGCGTGGAGCCCACCGGCGTCACGCCCAGCGCCGTCAAGCGCTTGCTTACCGCGGGCTGCCGCAGCACCGCCGCCACGTCTTGCTGGATCTGGCTGATGACCGCGGCGGGCACGCCCGCCGGCGCCACCAGCCCCATGATGCTGTAGAGCTTGAAGCCGGGCAGCGTGGCTTGCATGGTTGGCGTGTTCGGCAGGGTCGCGTCTTGCTCGGCGGAGGTTACGGCGATCGCATTCAGCTTGCCGCTGGCGATGTAGGGATGCGCCGAATACACCAGGTCGAACATCAGGTCGACGCGCCCGCCCAGCAGGTCGTTCAGGGCCGGGCCGCTGCCGTTATAGGGTACGTGGACGATGTCTATGCCCGCCTCTTTCTTGAAGAGTTCCCCCGCCAGATGCGTGGCCGTGCCCAGGCCCGGCGTGGCGAAAGTCAGCTTGCCGGGATGGCTGCGCGCATAGGCGATCAGTTCCGGCAGCGTCTTGAAGGGTTCTTTCGGCTGGGCCACCAGCACCATATTGGAGCGCACCAGTTCGGTGATGCCGGTCAGGTCTGTGAGCGTGTCGTAGGCCATCTTGGAATGGATGGCCGGATTGATGGTGTACGAACTGATCGCCATGCCGAACGTGTAGCCGTCGGGCGCCGACTTGGCGACCTGGGCGGTGCCGATCATGGTGCCGGCGCCCGGCTTGTTCTCGACGATGACGGGCTGGTGCCATTTTTCGCCCAGGCCGTGAGCGACGATGCGGGCAATGGTATCGGTGGGGCCGCCCGCCGGAAACGGCACCATCAGCCGCACTTCGTGATCGGGAAAGTTGGCGGCCGCCACCCCCTGGGTGGCAAGCGCAAGCACCGCACAGGCGGTGCCCAGCAGGGATGTGAATCGCATAATGTCTCCTGAAAATTTATGGATCTTAGTTCCATTATATTTTTTATTTACAGGAATTCAATAAGCTATTTCCAGTTTTTTAGAAAATTATCGGAACCATGATCTGATTTATGAACAGGCTCGGGCGGTATGGGCGGCGCCACGGTTGTGACGTCCTGAAGGCGTTTTTGGCTCAGACGTTTACAGCCGCCGCGCCTTTAAAGGCGTGGCATCGGGTATGCCGTGAAAATTCGGTAAACATTTGCACCGAATTTGCCCTCGCCACCCAAACTCAGGGTTCGATCTTTGCCCTCGCCACCCAAAGCTCAGGGCTCGATGGGCGGCAGGTCGTCCGCCAGGATCTGCAGGCCGGCGCGCAGGACGCGGCTGTAGCGTTCCCGCTCGGCCTGGATGCGTTCGGGGGGCCAGGCATAGAAACCCTGGCCGGACTTCATGCCCAGCTGGCCCAGGCGCGGCTTGTCGGCCAGCACCGGCGCGGGCTGGCTGGCGTTCGACAGCGACGGGTATATGGTGGCCGCGGCGGCGGCGTGGACGTCCCAGCCGGCGTGTTCCTTCTGCATGACGGGGCCGGCCGCCAGGTAGCGGAAGCCGAAGCCGAAGCGCACCGCGGCATCGATGTCTTCGGGGCTGGCCACGCCTTCCTGTATCAGCGCGAAGGCCTCGCGCCCCAGCGCATGCTGCAGGCGGTTGGCGATAAAGCCCGGCACATCCTTGCGCACCAGTATCGGCACCGAGCCGCAGCGGCGCATGAAATCCATCAGCGCCTGGCCCGCGGCAGGATCGGAATCGGGCCCCAGCACGACTTCCACCAGCGGCACGATATGCGCCGGCATGAAGAAATGCAGGCCCAGCATGCGGCCCGCGCCCGGCAGGCCGGCGGCGATCCGGCTGATGGGGAAGCTGGAGCTGTTGCTGGCAAGAATGGCTTGCGGCAAGGCCAGGGCGGCAAGCCTGGCGAACAGCTCGCGCTTGATGTCCAGCACTTCCGGCACGCATTCGATTACCAGCCCGATGGCCGGCCAATCCACGTGTTCCAGCCCTTCCGCCACCTGCAGCAGGCCCAGGTTTTCTTCCCGGCCCAGCGCACGCAGATTGGCGGCGATTTTTTCACGGATGGTGTCGTGCGACTCGCGGCGCGGCTCGACCACCGTGGTGGCGCAGCGCGCACGCAGCAGCACCACCGCCACGTCGGCCCCCATGGTGCCACCGCCCACCACCACCGCGCGCGTCGCCGACGGCGCCCCCAACAAACCGGCCTCGGTCATTTCATTTCTCCTCTTTCAGATATCGGATATTCGAACCCAAAGCCCGCAGGTACCCGGGCCATCGATCTATCGATTTTCCCACAAGCCCAGCACATCCCTGCCCGGTGCCTGGCCGCCCTTACAGAGACATGCCTATAGCACCTTCAACCCGGGCAGCGCAAAGCCAATACCCCATTTCGCGACGTACAGGCATCGATCGCGCGGCACTTCACGATGTGGGATAATCGCTGCGTCATGCACAAGGCCACCACCCGTAGCCTGTTGGCGCAGCATGCGCGCACCAACCAATAAACACAGACCACTACCATGGGTGACCGGCCGCTCTGAGCGCACTTTCCGATCGATTGAAAGCTCTCACCTTTGAAGAACTGCCGCTGCAGTGCGGCACAACCCTACCTGCGGCGACGTTGGCCTGGTGTCACTACGGGCCGCCGCCCGAAAAAGCACGCACCGTCACCCTGCTGCTGCACGGCATAAGCGGCAGCCCCCAGGCCGCGATCGCAGCCGACGACCGGCCCGAATTCTACGACCGCGGCTGGTTCCACGACTGGATCGGCCCCGACCGCCTGTTCGACACCGAAGACCATTGCGTGCTGGTGCCCAACGCGCTGGGCTCGTGTTTCGGCTCTACCGGCCCACAGTACTGGCCCCAGCCCGACACCTTCCCCGACATCAGCATCGGCGACACCGTAGCGCTGCAAGGGCTTTGGCTGCAGGCGCTGGGCATTGCTCGCCTGGATGCGGTGATCGGCTATTCGTACGGCGGCTACCAGGCCTTCGAATGGGCCATGCGGGCGCCGGTTCCGGTGGACAAGATCGTGGTGCTGGCCTCGGGGCCGCGGGGCAGCGGCAGCGCCGCCGACATCCAGAAGCTGCGCGGCATCGCCGCCGACCTGCGCAGCGGCAAACCCGGCACGCCCGAACTCTGGATACAACAGCGCCTGAATACCCTGAAAAACTATGGCTACGCCCTCAAGCTGGCCGACGACGGCGTCGAAGACCCGGCGGCCCGCTTGCGGCTGGCTGCCGAAACCTGGGCGCGCCAGTTTTCGCCATGGGCCATGGCCAGCTTGCGCGGGGCCTCGGTCAATTTCGACGTGCGGCAGGAACTGGCCGACGCCCGCAACCCCATGCCGCTGCTCTGGATGCAGTGCCAGAGCGACCCGCTGTTCCCCTGCGAATTCACCAATTACCAGGAAAACCCCAGGCTCAACACGCTGTGCATTCCCGGGAAATACAAGCATGTGTCGCCCACCCAGGAAAGCAGCCTGTGGATAGGCCACGTAGCCGCATTCTTGAGCGACAGCGCCTGACCCGGGCCGTCAAGGCCTCATGACGCCCAGGCCCGGCACGCCGCCAGGCGGCGCGCCGGCATCACGGCCGGGATCAAAAAATAGGCGGCTCGGGCGTGGAATCGGGCCCCGTCAGCGTCACGAAATCGCAGCCCTCGTGCGCCTGGGTGACTTCGCGCTGGTAGATCCGCACATAGCCTCTTTGATAAGGCGACTCGGGCGGCGACCAGTGCTTGCGCCGCTCTTCCAGCTCTTGTTCCGGCACCAGCAGATCCAGGCTGCGCGCGGCGATGTCCAGGCGGATCAGGTCACCAGTGCGCACCAGCGCCAAAGGGCCGCCCACAGCGGATTCGGGCGAAATATGCAGCACGCAGGTGCCGTAGTGCGTGCCGCTCATGCGCGCATCGGACAGCCGCAGCATGTCGCGCACACCCTGCTTCAGCAACTTCTTGGGGATCGGCAAATTGCCCCATTCCGGCATGCCCGGGCCGCCCACGGGGCCGCCATTGCGCAGCACCAGCACGGTGTTTTCATCGACGTCCAGATCGGGGTCGTTCACCGCCGCCAGCATTTCCACGTTCGAATCGAACACCAGCGCCGGGCCGGTATGGCGCAGCAGCCTGGGCGAGGCCGCCGAAGGCTTGATGACCGCGCCGTCGGGGCAAAGATTGCCGCGCAGCACCGCCAGAGCCATGGCCGCCTCGGCGCAGTCGGCCGGCGCACTGACCACAGGCTTGCCCAGGGGCCGGATGACGTCGCCGTCCGTGCATTCATGCCCTTCCAGATTGGCCCCCAGGCTGGCGCCGGTACAGGTCAGCGCATCCAGCTTCAGATGCGGGCGGATCTCTTGCAGCAAGGCCGGCAGGCCGCCGGCGTAATAGAAATCTTCCATCAGGTACTTGCCCGAGGGCAACAGGTTGGCTATCACCGGCACGCGGCGCGCCATGGCGTCGAAGTCGTCCAGCCCCAGCGCAATGCCGGCCCGCACGGCCATGGCCGGCAAATGCACCGCGGCATTGGTCGAGCCGCCCAAGGCCATCCAGGTCGCCACGCCATTCAGGAACGCATCGCGGGTCAAAATGCGCGACACGCGCAAGTCTTCCCGCACCATTTCCACGATGCGCTGGCCGCAGGCCCAGGCCATGCGGGTGTGGCCGGAATCCACCGCCGGGATGCTGCTGGATCCGGGCAGCGCCAGCCCCATCGCCTCGACCAGAGACGTCATGGTGCTGGCAGTGCCCATGGTATTGCAGGTGCCGGGCGAACGCGTCATGCGCGCTTCCAGGCTTATCCATTCCGCCTGGCCTATTGCGCCCACCGTGTACTGTTCCCAGTATTTCTTGGTATGCGTGCCGGCGCCCGCCGCCTGCCCCTTGTAGCGGTCGTTCAGCATCGGCCCCGCCGGGCAGAACAAGGCGGGCACGTCCATAGAGGTGGCGCCCATGACCAGGCCGGGCGTGGTCTTGTCGCAGCCGCCCATCAGCACCACACCATCCAGCGGCAGGCTGCGGATCAGCTCTTCGGCTTCCATGGCCAAGAAATTGCGATACAGCATGGTGGTGGGCTTGACCATGACCTCGCCCAGGCTCATGGCCGGCAGTTCCAGCGGGTAGCCGCCCGCCTGCAAGACCCCGCGCTTGACCGCCTGCGCCCTGTCCCGCAAATGGGCGTGGCAGGGCGACAGATCGCTCCAGGTGTTCAAGATGCCGATCACCGGCCGGCCCATGAATTCTTCCCGGGCCAAGCCCTGCTGCTGCATGCGCTGCCGGTGCGCGAAGCCGCGGATGTCATCGCTGGCGAACCAACGCTCGCTGCGCAACCGCCTGGTTTTATCGTTCATTGCCACTTCCCGAATTTTATGGACAAGATCACAAGACATCGATTGCGTAGACACACCATTCGACGCCTACAACAAACAAAAGCCGCCCATGCCGGACACGAATGCCCAGGTTCTAAGGGTTTTTCTGTATAGTACACATAAATGTTAGCGGTAACATACACCTTTAATTGAAGTGTACGAAGCTTGAAAGGCCGATCGCCATCGGTATAAACCATGACCCGCCACGCCCGCCCAGCCAACGCCACACAAACCAGCCGGCAAACGGCCGTGCCACACCAAAGGAGACACACAGCATGAAGACACGATACGCCGCCCTGCTCTTGGGCGCCCTGACCCTGGCCGCGGCCCTGCCCTGCGTCAGCCAGGCGGCAGCAAGCGACACCTACCCGTCGCGGCCCCTAACCATGATTATCCCCTTCCCGCCCGGCGGCACCGCCGACGGCTTTGCGCGGGCGGTGGGACAGGAACTGGGCAAGCGGCTGGGGCAGCCCGTGGTCGTCGAGAACAAGCCCGGCGCCAACGGCAACATCGGCTCGGCGTCCGTGGCCCACATGCCGGCCGACGGCTATACCCTGCTGTACGGGTCGCTAAGCACCCTGGCCGTCAACCCCTACATCTACCCCGTCAAGGGCTACGACCCGCGCACCGATTTCGTGCCGGTTACCATTACCCACCAGATGGCCAACGTACTGGTGGTGGGCGAGCAAACCCCCTTCCACAACGTGGCCGAGCTGATCAAATACGCCAAGGCCCACCCCGGCAAGCTAAGCTTCGCCTCGGCCGGCATCGGCAACACCATGCACCTGGCCGCGGAACAATTCCTGGCCGCCACCGGTACGAAAATGGTGCATGTGCCCTACAAGGGCGGCGCCGCCGCCATCAACGACATGCTGGGCGGGCGCATACCCCTGATGTTCGACAACCTGCCCGCCATCGTGCAACTGGTAAAAGCCGGCAAACTGCGCGCCCTGGCGGTGGCCGACAGCAAGCGCTCGCCCCTGCTGCCCAACGTGCCCACCATGGAAGAAGCCGGCGTGCCGCACTTCACCAACGTGGTGTGGGTGGGCTTCGTCATGCGCAAAGGCACCGACCCGAAAATCGTGCATAAACTGTCCACAGAAATTCGCGCCGTGCTCGCCAACCCCAAATTCCGCAAAATACAAGAAGACCAGGGCTACCAAATCATCGGCTCCACCCCCGAACAATTTGCCCAGACCTGGAAGGCCGCCAGCAAAGAAATGGGCGAATTGACCAAACGCATCGGCATACGCGTGAACTGATCGCCACGCCATACCCCCGGCGATTCAACCTTGAACGAGATGAAATGAGACCAAACACCTTAAAAAGGACACTGCAAGCGGGCGGCACCGCCCTGAATGCCTGGCTATCCATACCGTCGTCCTTCAGCGCCGAAGTCGTGGCAAGCTGCGGCGTCGACGCCGTAACGGTAGACATGCAGCACGGCATGATCGACTTCGCGCAGGCCCTGGCCATGTTCCAGGCCATTTCCAGCACCACGGCCATCCCCATCGGGCGCCCCGTGGGCTCGAACCCGGTCGAAATCATGCGCCTGCTGGATGCCGGCGCCTACGGCGTCATCTGCCCGCAGGTGGACACCCCCGCAATCGCCGAGGCGGTCGTTTCCGCGTGCCGCTACCCGCCCGTAGGCACCCGCTCGTTCGGGCCGCCCCGGGGCGTGCTGTACGGCGGGGCAGACTACTTCGCCCACGCCAATGAAGAGATTTTGGTGCTGATCATGATCGAATCCCGGCTGGCGGTAAGCAACCTGGACAAGATCCTGGACGTAAAAGGCATAGACGGCGTCTTCATCGGCCCCAACGACCTAAGCCTGAGCTACGGCGGCGGCCCCGGCTGCGACCCGCAGGGCGAAGCCGCCGAGGCCATGGAAACCATACGCCAGAAAGCCGCCGACCGCGGCCTGGCCACGGGCATCTTCTGCTCCGACATCGACATGTGCCACCGGCGCATCGAACAAGGCTTCCAGCTGGTGAACGCCGCCAACGACGGCGCCATGCTGAAAAACGGCTACGTGTCGCAGGTGAACAAGCTCAAGGAATCAGGGGCGGGCTCGTCGGGGAAGACGGGGTATTGACCCAGCCACCGCCGGTTCGGCGGCCGCCGCCGAACCGGAATCCGCTAAGCATGAATTCCCAGCTATCCGCGAAAACCCCGGGGCAAACCTTCGGGCAATTCGGGTAGCTCGGTCGGAATCATGCCTTCACAACTTACAACCCTCAGAGGCGACACCCAGCACCTATAATTACGCACCCCTGTTATACGCGACCTTCATCACGACAAGGGTTGCTTAAAGAACAGTCCTGCATCAGCTCAAAGCCAAGCCCTTTAGCTTGACGAATGCGCCACACAGATCAAACACGACCAAACACATAGCAATGCGACCGCATCTTATACAGCTATTTCTATTTGCCGTTGCCGGAATCATTGGCTTTTTGGTCGACACGGCGGTGCTGTACATCCTAGCCCCATACATGGGGCCATTTTATGCCCGTATCCTGTCATTTCTCGCTGCGGTGCTCACCACTTGGATAGTCAATCGAGCCTTAGCGTTTCGCAACCAATCTTCCACGCTATCAAAAAAGTCAGAGTTCACCCGATATTTAATTTTGATGATGGCCGGCGGCCTAATCAACTACGCCGTTTATAGCAGCCTGATCGTCTATTCCCTACTAGTACGCCAATACTTGGTTCTGGGAGTAGCCGCAGGCAGTCTGGCTGGAATGGTGGTGAACTACCTATCATCCCGATTCCTGATTTATCGCTTTCCCTCTTCCTAAGCCGAATATCTCTAGCGTTGACGGCTATGCACAGCAAGATAGTGCAGCTCTGCTCTCTGCTTCTCGTGATGAGCGATCGAATCCAAGATAATCCCTATAGCGAACAGTAAAACCGCGACAGTTTCGAGCGCCGCAGCTAAAATAGCCAAAGGAATATGCGTAATATAGCTCTGAGTAAGCCAGTCCTCGAAAACAGGAACGGCCGCAACCAAGCCAGCAACGGCAAACAGAATACTAAACGCCACAAAGAAGGCCAGCGGCCTGTAGTAACGTAAGATTTGAGCAATGGTGAAAATTACACGGGCACCATCGGAAAATGTATTTAACTTTGATACGCTACCCTCTGGCCTATCTTTATATTCAACGGGAATTTCAATAATCCGCAAGCGGCGATACAGGGCGTGCAGCGTGACATCCGTCTCAATCTGGAAGCCCTCTACTAGAATTGGATAGGTCTTGACAAAAGACCGGCTGAACACCCGGTAGCCGCTCATAATATCGACCAATGATGCGCCAAATAGAATATTGACCAAGCTCTGAACCAACCCATTGCCGAAATTGTGCAGTGGGCGCTTATTTTCAGTAGCGTAATGCCCTCCCGAATGTCGGTCACCGACCACCATGTCGGCCCTACCGTCGAGGACAGGCCGCAGCAGATCATGCACGCGCTCGGCAGGATAGGTCAGATCTGCGTCAGCCAGCACATAGGCATCGGCGTCTATGTCGAGAAAAGCTCGGCGCACGGCGTTTCCTTTGCCTTGCCTTGGCTCATCGATAACCTCTCCGTCAATAGCCAGCTTCGCTAGCGTGTCAGCCGCGATCTGATGTGTTGCATCCTTTGAATTGTTATTAACTACAATAATACGGGCCTGCGGCAGTTCCGTGTGGAATGCTTCAATTGTCGCAGCAATGGTTTGTGCCTCGTTATAAGCGGGAAGGATTACGGCGAGTTTTGGCGAAATCATGACGGCTGCAAAAGGGCAAAAATTGGTTTATATAAGCAAAAGGCTTACTCGAATATTACCGCTCTCTATTATTTTTTCACTGATGTCGAAATCACTACCAGCCACAGACAAATAGGTATACAGTACCCAACTTCATAGCTCAAGTGCCAGCTAAAGGAACACAACAATGCCAGAAAAAGATTTGGGAACGGCCGTCACTAATTACAAGGCCATCGCAATCTTATCCCGCCCCGGTTGACCCCATATTTCGATTAACTCAAACAGCACGCGCGCGAAGTTACCCCAAATCAAAAACAATTAACGCGCCAATTTATATAAGCTTGAATATCACATCTTACACGCCGATCTCTAAAATCACATAACTAACGAAATCCGAAACGCGCAGCCCTTAATTGCGCGGCCAGCTCATTAGCCACAACCACAATAGACAGCAGCGCAGCATATA
Organism: Candidimonas nitroreducens; assembly: GCF_002209565.1. Lineage (GTDB taxonomy): Bacteria > Pseudomonadota > Gammaproteobacteria > Burkholderiales > Burkholderiaceae_B > Candidimonas > Candidimonas nitroreducens. Next base: position 515,674 of record NZ_NJIH01000003.1, on the reverse strand, counting down.
TCGCCCAAAAAGCATAGCGAAAATCGTACGCAACACCAAAATTAAAATAAGTCAACAACCATACCACTCCTGACAAAGAAACACAACAAACAAAGCAACGAGCCATCGAATCCCGTACTTTGAAAGCCAAAACAAAGGCCACAAAATTTAGTATAAGCCACGTTATAGGTCGAAATAAAGCTCCACCAACAAATAGGCTCGCAAAATCATAAGCGGCCTTAATCATCTTTTTATTCCTAAAATCCCAGCCAAATTTCGCATTGGATTCACTATACATCAACACTGGAATGCTTTTATGAGCCACCATAAAAGTGCCAAAGAACTCTAGCCGCGCCCGGAGATAAGCAACCGGATGGCCAAAAACCGCAGATAACCAAGCGGCTGTAAGCACATTTGATTTGAACAATTTCTGCTCGCTCAAATTTCGCAAAACGAAGCCACACCTCCCCCAAGCGTATACATCCCAGCCGTTATCCAGGATTCTCTTCTTTACATCATTTTCATAGCAATTTTCGACAATATCTCGGCTCTGGCTCTTCGTCCACACCCCTGGAAACAGATTTTGATCAGTAAACGCGGATATGGACCCAATATCGTACGTCTTAATCGAATTTTCCGGATGACTAGGGGTGGCTTTAAATAATAAAGCCGCCACACCCCACATTATCGGCACCAAAATAAAAAAAAATGCAGCCAAGCCCATCCGTCCTTTCCCCCCCCCCATGGGCGACAACGCAAGAAAGAACAGCGGAAGCGCAGCAAACCATCCATTTTTTCTAACCATAGTCCCAATAAAGATTAGAGCCAACATCAAGATCTGTATTGTATTAGGCTTGAAACTCACTCTTTTTACATAAATAAAGCCAAGAGAAAGGGCTAAAAACCAAGTCATTGAGTGAAAAGTCACGTCCCACGCGAATGCCGGGATAAATAGAGCGGAAGGAACGATAGGAATAAGAAAAAAGAGTAAAGCACGCCATCCATATCTTTTCATAGAGGCACATACTAATATCCCACATGCAGCCCAGAGCAATGCACAATTAGCTATCAGCATTCCGTATGGGCCAAAAGAAATCGGCCGCGTTAAACTCAATATGTAGGTAAAAAACGGTGAGTGCCAATCGTTCCACTTCCCCGCGGCTATCTGATTTATTATATCCACAGTATCTGAAGTAATTACTCCAGGCGCAAAAGTTACAATCGTAACGGAAGCCCCAAGAGCGGACAAAAAAGCACAAAAAAATATCTTACAGATATTTAATCTGAGCCTTGGAAGGTTCACGATTATCATCAATTTTCGCGATTTAATAAGGCCAGTAAGCTTTATAAATTTAGCTAGACTAAAAACCCAACGAGGTATTACATCGCTATACCAAAGGCACAGTCATGCACAAGGAGCCGTGCCGGGAGGTCATGTCAGAATAATCAAGTCGAGCCGCTGAGGCCCACCCTCAGCGCGGATATAGTATCAGAGGGCTTTCATATATCTCAAAAAAAGCCCCACACGCTCTCGTAGGCATTTCAACACAAGGCCCAACACGCGAATCCTATATAGACGGTTATAACACAGCCACAATCGGTATCCTCTAGACCTCTCGTAAACAGAAAGTGTTAAGCCCAGCCGACGATTTTCTTCTTCCAAGCGCTCTATAACGGTCTTTTCACTATCGGGCAAGCCTGTGCTACTCAGCGCAGCGGCACCATCACCGTACAGAGTAGCGTGCTTGTCCACTAAGCACTTCAAACCATCAATCCACGAGCCCTGCCAGCCTTCTTTTTGGGTGTGCTTTAGCACAGTTTTAAACTCGGTGTAAATTGCTTTACTAGCCAATTTAAGATGGCTTACCGAAGCTATATCTAAAGGCTGATCAAAGCATGCGGGGTAAGGATCGCCCACAGCGGCTAGAAAATTAAATCGAGTGCGAATGCATTTTTCACACCGCCCGCAGTTGCGATCAGGCTCTCCTTCCCAACAAAACTTGGCGCAGGCCGTGGCTACATGATTCCTGGCAATGCGCGCTACCTTCTCTGTACGCGTATACCCCGCACCATCATGAACAATCTCCATTGACGCTCCAGACAGCAAATAATCCGTTGCTGGATTTGATCCCCACGGAAGCACTATATCGCTATACGGCTCGGAGCTTCCCACCAACGCATACCGATACATGCCTGACATCAAATGCAAACACGCCGACAATTGAGCAGAAAAGCTCATGCCCCACGTCTGCCGATTAAGAGGGCGAAAATCGGTCCACACCGTGATAACGGGAAGGCCAAGCAAGTCAAGAAGCGGCTTAACGCGCTTCTGTAGCCGTTCAAATCCCTCAATCTCCGTATGAGGAACGTCTAACCCGTGCACCATTACAACCGCATCGAGATCATGAGAGCCAGCCTTTAGATCTCGTTGTTTATGCCGCAGCGCCGTGAAAATTCCATCTAAGCCACCCGAAAATGCCGATACCGCACGATCATCCAAAGCCGTCAAAGCAGCCCGATCATCGACAATCGTATCTGCAGTGATCTCAATAGCGTGGTAATCAGCTGGCAGCATATTCGCCCAAGCTTCACAGTATAGAGCAGCATTCTTTAAGGCCTTTGCCGAAACGCTTCCATGTACGTGCAACGGCTCACCAATCATCATTGCCTCAAAAATCACGGCAAAAAGAAATCCATCACACGTACTGGGCGATAAGAAAACTCCCTTGCCAGGCACAAAAACTTTAAATATTGCGCCAGCCTTGGAAAGTTCTTCCCTCACGCCTCGACCCTGTAGCCGCATCCCGAATGAGACCAGCCCACCATCACAGCTTTCGGTTATGAAAAGCTCTGTAGTCATAAATAGCCCGAGCAGAGCTTCTTAATTTCTTAGTCTAGTAATGCGTTTCATGCAACTATCCATATCAACAACTCCGCCCAATGATATATTTCGCAATAATAATAAGCAACTTTCGCGGCAGAACGAAAAATACATAAATTAAGAATTACAATAACTTTTGAGCTGACAGCAACTTAACTCTCTGTCTACTTTCTTAGGACTAGATGTCCTCAAATGTGCGAAACAATAGAACTCATAGCGCGGTTATCGTGGTTTGGCAACGCAGCATCAGTAGATGCAATACCAGCCCGTAGTAGGCAAATTGCAAATGATAGGTATTACATTTAGCTTAGCACCAACCAACACATTTATCACATCAGAAGCGGCGCTTAAACGACCTCAGCAGAGCCCCAACCATTCCCCGCAGTCGCCTCAGCTGCGAGCCCACAGCCCGACTCTCATAGACGCGATTATAGGCTAGCCATAGCCTATACCCTCGAGACCCCTGGAAGCTTGAGAGAGCCATGCTCAGCCTTTCATTTTCATTCCGGAAGCGTTTCAGCTCAGCCGTCAAATTCATGACAGAGTTTAAATGGGAATCAGCCTCCTCCTCATATTTCAATAAGCTTAAGCGCATTTCATGCAATTGCTCACGTAAAGCCGCACAGCATCTTCTTTCAAGCTCTAATTTCTCTACAGCAGCGTCATGCCCGGTACGCAATTGACTAATAAGAGTTAGATCTTCCCGCCTCACCCCATCGATTGGAAGAGTTTCAACGAATTGAACGGTATTAAATCTGCTCAGCGAATGTTCGTATACTGCAACGTTCTTGAAATAAGAGCCTGGGTACATATCAACTCTACAGCCCAACATTGCTCCTAGTATCGACATGTGCAATCTGTCAGTCTGTATAGATTCGAGAAGCTGCATCAACTCCATAACTGGGCGCAGCATTCGCAAGCAAAACCCTCTATCTGCCCATTCTTTATGGCTCCATATCAAAGGAAGGTCATAATTTTCTGCGAATATTAATCCCTCCTTTGATTCCGCATCTTGTCGAAAGATGTGTAATGCACCGGATCTACTGGGCTGAGCACAGATATCCAGCCTAGAAAAATTCAGTGCAAAAGCCAAGTCGTGAGAGAGGAACACCCTGTCTTCAAGGCCAGGCACCTTCTTTAGATTATCATACGTTAATTTTTCTCGTGCAAATATAATAATTTGCCCAGCATATCTGGAGAAGAAATCTACAAACCCATTAATCGTTGACGGCAATATCAATAAATTACCGCCATCATTCAAAAATTCCGTTAATATTTTCTCCCAATGATTCCACAAGCCTTCAAACCATCCTCCACTTCCACCAAGTATTAAGTGCTTTGTCCTAGGAAAGCTAGGCTGGCCTTTAGTTGTATACACTGGTGGCGCGACGCCCAAATGATGAAATAAGTCGAGAGTTCCAAGGCCAATGAGCCCATCCCCAAGGTTCCCAGCACAAGGGACATACCAGGCACCAGATTCTATAAAGTTACTTATATGGCTTCCGAGAGCTGCGTCCTGCAAGATCTCTCTACGAATTGAATCTCTAGCCTCAACAAAACTCACTGTATTCATAAGACGCACACCGTCAAGAAAGCAAAAAGGCCGACCGTACACTAGATATAAGTGCGGAACGAGAATGCTGGCTACGAAGCCTCCGCATGGCGTTTTCTACCAAACTTACAGGAGACATTTCTTCAGTATAGATCCTTTGAATAGCGTGAACATATCCTTCTATAATGGAAGATTCATTTCCGCTGCAGTCTATAAGTACGCCTGTACTATTATCAATTAACTCGGGAACCCCATCGATTCCAGGTGCAATCACTAACAGGGATTCAGAAACCGCCTCTAACAACACATTTGGCAGCCCATCGAAATCAGAAGTATAGACAAAAGCGTCAAACTCTTCACTCGTTAAATCGTGAAAGCGAGAAAACGGGCCACAATACTTGATATTCTGAGATCCGTCAAAGATTTCATCCCCACACTCACCAAATACGCTAGTTCCATATACATAAAACTTAATATCCGCATCCAAAAAACGAACCTCATCGGCAATGCGTCTTAATCTATCCGGCCGTTTTTGTGCATCCAGCCGCGATGCCCATAACAACTTCTTTGTTAATTTCCTATCTACACGCGCCTTCGTTTTCATCACATTCACTTCGCAGCATGCATAGATTGTTTTCATTTTTTCCTCATTTATACCCAGACAGCTCCCCGTCTTTTCTAGGATATTGGAGTTATCCGATACAATGAGATCAAAATTTTCTATATGATCCGATATGAAATTAAAATTCACACCATGCGTAAAACGCCTACCTTTATCTGAGCGATAGCAAGTGTCAGAAAAATAATAAAGTACTAATTTATTTTGAGATAACTCAGATATACCCCAATCTAAAAAATTGTATGCGAATGAAGAAGACTTTACATGTATCCGTGCAGATTCCGCCGTCGCTTGTATCAGCCGGAGCGTGACCTGATTCAGATCACCCACATTCCGTCGAGAGCATATTTCATGGAGATCGATCACAATCGAATCTTCTAACGAGATTGGAAAGCTTTCCCACGATTTATCCTTTTCACCATATATGATTAGGGTTTTTGAATCTTTGCTTATTGTTTTGATTGCGCTCAGTATTTGGAAAATATACTTTTCACCTCCTCCAGTCGACGCAAATGGCAGCAACACAACGTCAGTAAACTTATTGCTTCCCACAATTTGGCAAGCTTCATAATAGCTTAGCCCAGTAGACAACGGGATTTGGGTGTTAGCTCCCATATCAACGTACTTCAGAGGTGCGACGTCTATCATCGGATCAATCTGATTGGCCGCGTAGAATATTTCCTCTAAGACATGAGAGCCTGTAATCCGTTGGCGCCTTTGACTTTGCTGTTCAACATATAGATAACTGCTTTCTTTATATTTTTGATATTCCTCGGCGCATATACGTGTAAACACCTTTGGTTCGAAATAAGAAGTAGGAGGTATTATTTTTCCTGCCGCAGAGGTCATAATACTTGCAGCCCGCTGTCGATAAAATAGGACGGTATTAGAGGCGCAATAGAAGGTATAGCCATTTGCGATTGCTTCGCAATTGAGGTGATAGTCTTCAAATGCTCTTATCCCTCCTCTGGCATCCACGTACCGAATCTGATCAAATAGTGATCTATGGCAAAATATTCTTGATACATATGGATGGCCTCCCGCGGATAGAATGCACGGAATATCTGCGCTCCCCATATATTTCTGGAAGTAGCTTCTCGATCCGAATGAGTAGACATATTCGGCAAGGACTACAGATCGAGCTCCATTTTTCCGGGCCAACACATAGCATTCCCAGATAAAATTAAAGGAAACCAGATCATCAGCGTCAGCCGTTGTTATATATTCTCCACTGGATATATCGATGCCATTATTTCTAGATTTACCTAAGGATCGATTGTCTACGCTAATAATCTTACATTTATTGAAGCGGCGAAAATCATAATTAGCTATCCAGGCCTTAAGCAGATCTGGCGAGCTATCCATGACGACTACGATCTCGATCGTTAATCCTTGTCGTTGAGCAAAATCACAAGAGTCTTCTAAAGACGCAATGGTTCGAGCGATATATTTAATTTCGTTATGTATATTCAGTATAATAGATACGTCGGTATTCATCGAATTAGTTGTAATCAAAAGAGCCTTTTCGAACTCTGAAGTAACGCCAGAAAGCCGGAGCGAAGCGACTCTTTCAGCCCGCAAGCCGCTGACTATTCCAGCAAGAAACTGCTTACAATGCGTCGCTTTTCCCCACAGGCCGACTTCCTAGCTGCAAAAAGCAGAGCCCACCTAGCCACACTCGTGCTAGCGGGTTATCGCGGCTCCCCTTGCACTGACATATAACATCAGCTTGGCGAAGCTTCGCATTGCAATTTCATCATATTTTGGCCTATTTTCCTCCAGAAGGAATTGAATTTCATTAATATTTCTACATACCAACTGAACTCGCTCATAAATAGCGTTCGGGCTATCTACCTGAGGCTCCACCAGATATTCCCCTAATTTTTTGGATACTGACGAGTACACATCTCCGGCGGGCCCAACTATGCAGGGGAGGCCGATCGCCCAGCTTTCCAGTGCGATCATTGGAGAACATTCAGTATTCGTCACATATAAGTTAATATCTAATGTCGACAGCACAGACAAAAATTTCGCCCGAGGCATGTGAGAATATTTTTTTATATCTTTTAGATTAAGGCCAAGCTCATCAAATTCAAATTCACCCAAATTGGTGTGCAAGCATACATCCGACATTCCAGCTAGCGCCAATACCTGCACGTGGGGATTCTTGTACCAGGAGCTAAGAGCTGAAAAGACTCCAATATTCCAGGCATCTCTCTCCCCGTGATAATTCGCTCTTTTGTATTTACTCAGATCAGGTATTGGATTGCATGTCCCGCACGATGAAATACCCATCTTCTCGAGAGTTTTTTCCAAACCAGGCTTGACAGTTATGATTCCATCTATAATTCGATTTCTGTATAGGCTTTCCCATGCGAGGAAATGAGCAAATTGTGACGGCTCCACCCATTGTGCGGGTGAGCCATGCCAAAGGAAATACTGGGTGGTTTCCGTAAAAAATTTTTCTTTTAGTATCCTGGCCACTTCCATATGCAAGGCGGATCCCCCACTATATATAATGCACAGAGGCTTCTTCTCGCTCATGATCTCGCAAAACTGATCAAGGAACTCATGGCGAGAAACTTCAGGGTACTCGGAATCAAGGAATGGAAAACGAACCAAATTACGCTGAAATAGCGCCTCAGTAGATGCCGCCACACCCTTCCACATGGGAGCATACACGACTACAGGTTTATCTTCTTCAATATCCGAGAATATGCTTTGATAGATTACCTGCTGCTCTGGAATTCCAATTCCTACTTTCTGAGCTCTTCCATGCAACAATTTGCCATAAGCGATGCCAAAGGCAGGGGAAAGATCATTTATTTTTTTTTCCAGCCCCCACTTCTTGACAAGCGCAGCAGATCGGCGGGCCGCTCGTATTGCCATTCTTCTAATCGGGCTCGCCCCGCTTCTTATCGCTTCAGCTTTTCGTTTACCCCCATCGACACCATGTCGATATCGAGCGTTAGCTAGGAACTTCAACCACTTATCAAGAAGAGGGCTTCCCTCTCCAAAATGAAGCACATAAGTATCACGGTTCTGTCGCTTCGCTTCGATCAATGCTGTTCGATCCTGCACGAGATGATCCAGCGCACAGAAAAATTCCGACGAGGAGCGAGGCACAATATATCTATGCTGCTCCTTAGGTAGCACCTCTCTCACAATCCCGATTGGCGAGGAAACAACTGCACAAGAGGAGGCAATTCCTTCTATAAAGGTTAATGGAGTGCCCTCAGCAATGGATGCGATTAATAAAACATCTGCCTCGACCAAGCCTTGCAAGACATTTTCATGTGAAATCCTTTTTTGCGCGGAGTCCATGCATATAAATTGCACAAATGGGTGCTTTGATTGTATTTCATGAACTGCTGGCAGTATGATTTCCTTTAACCCTTTATAGTCCGTATGACCAGCATACTCCCCCCATTTGGAATTCCCACACCAGACGATCCGGACAACTTCGCCATTGTCTTCGCTTGCTCTATTTTTTATATTCGGAATAGAAGGCCAATCAAAGATGACACCATCAGGCTTCGGTATTATTTTCGCCTCTGAGTAGATTTCGAATAAATCACGATTAGTAGTGAAATAGCCATCTGCATACGTAAATAACGAATGCCTTTGGGCTAATTCTCCCAGGCTGGAATATAAGTAATCAGGAACATGCGTAGACACTACGATCTTGGCCAAATCAGCCATTTCCCGAGACTCCGGCAGTCCTGTTTCGAGGATAATGTTTAAATGCTCTCGAAAGAAAAAATGTAAATGAATCACTCGGCTTCGGACGGCTGCTTTTACAAGCTGTACATGAGAAGGATAGTCTTCCCAATAAAATATCTGTACGTCAAAGTGATGCGAGAGCTTTTCTTGCAAGTTCTTAGCCACTAGATCAAATGCCCAACCCCGCACATCTACCACGAATGCCAAACGTGGTTTTTTTCCCTTGACATTGGCCTCAACCATGCAGGGACTCCGAATACGCATTTAACGCTTCACGCACCCCTCCTACAAACATTTGACTCCCCCCGTCTAGCCATATTGCTTTGTTACACATATCGGAAATCACTGCCCCCGAATGCGAAGCAATAAATACGATCTTCGCTCTGTTCTGAAAATTTCTGAGCCTAGTATTTGCTTTTTCGATAAAGGCCGCATCGCCGACACCAATAACCTCATCTAGCAACAACAAATCCGCGTGCACCGTCGTAGAAATGGCGAAAGCAAGCCTGATACGCATACCCGAAGAGTAAGTACGAATAGGCAGATGCAAATAATCTCCCAACTCAGTAAATTCTGCTATTTCTTGTGTATGGCTTTCGACTTCACCTGGCTTCATGCCGAGGAGCATGCCTCTCAACTTGATATTTTGATAGCCGGTTAAAGTATCGTCCATCCCTAGCCCCATTTCAAGCAACGCTACAGCCTTGCCATCTATTTGGAGCTCTCCACCAGTGGGCTCATAAATTCCAGCCAGAACTCGCAACAAGGTAGATTTACCTGCACCATTCGCACCTATCAGACCAATCCGATCTCCATCGCGGAATTCGAAATTGATATTTTGCAATGCTCGTACAACCGTGACGTCTCCGTCAGTACCAAAACGATTATTTTTCAATGCGCCGAGCACGCGTAATTTCATGGACCGACTACTCAGTTCGTAGATCGGCATTTCGACCAATAAATTTGAAGCTTTGACGTGAGCCATGAAGAGCCTGATTTAAGAGGGGTTCTCTTGATTTGGATACAGCTAAACCCAATATGGGATACGCGAGCGATAGCGGCCATGAAACGCGAGACAAATCAATATACCAACCACAGCCATAGCTGTACACGCTAACCAACTTACTGCTGGTACCGGCTCACCGAGCAATGGCCCTCTCACAATTTCGATCATGTGAGCAAACGGATTCAAATCGATCAATAGTGGATACTTGCTCAACATGTCTCGTTTGAACAGAATTGGCGTTATATAAAACACCACTTGCAATGCGCTGGTGATGATCTGTGGCAAATCTCGGAAACGCGCACAGACTACTGCAAGCAAAGCTGACATCCAGAATAGGTTCACGACAAGCAAAAGGAATCCAAGCACAAACCATGCTAGCCCTGGCAAAAAATTTATCTTAAATATAGCCAACACGGCAATCACAATAATGAAATTATGCCCTAATATGACTATATTCCTCCAGATCGTCTGGAATACAAAAATACCTCGAGACAACGGCATCTGGCGGATATATGCGGAACCCGCAATAAAGGCGTTACACCCTTCTGATATTGTTGTCGAAATAAACGCCCAGAAAACAAAGCCCACAGCCAGCAATGGCAAATAACTCTTCAGATCGGCTTTAAACAAGGTGCCATAAACCACTCCGAGTGCGGCGATAAGTATGCCCATACTAATTGTCAGCCAGAAAGGCCCAATCTTGGAGCGACTATATCTTTGTCGTATCTCAACCCAACCCAATGCTAGCCATAAATAATAAACTTTGGCACTAGCATGAAAATCTCGCCACCCAGCACTTATATTTTTATTCATGAAAAAAGCACCCGTTTAATTCCAATGCACTCAATTTTTACTCCCATTCAGGCTTTCATCCGGAGAAGCCTTTTATAGATCCTAGATCTTACACCTTGAGGAGCCAGCCGCACGGGAATGCGTACGATGATATTCCGCACGAACAACAGCGGAGTTATAAAGTTCCATTGCAGGAACTTTAATTGTGCCCGAAACTCGCCCTTTACGTATGCCCAGCCTCCTCGTCGTCTATACATATTTTCTCCCGCACGAGCATAGACTAAAGGAATGTTTATGTTACCAGTACGGATTCCGCTGAGAATCATCCTTACCCACAGACAATAATCTTCATATAAATAATCTGATTGATACCCTCCAGCAGCCTGAACGGCACTTTTCTTAAACATAACCGTCATGTGATTGAATGGATTACGCGATTTCGCGAATTTAACAATATCATTGTGCTCGCACGCTAGGGGGCGCTTTGATTTATGGTGCTCTCGCGTATCACTATCAAACTCAAGCACCTGCGCACCAAATACCCCGACATGCGGATGCTCTCCTATATATCGGAGCTGCGCTTCGAAGCGCTCAGGAATGCACACATCGTCCGCATCAAATCGAGCAACCCATTCGTGTATACATTTTGTTAACCCAACATTCAAAGCTAGCCCAAGACCTTGGTTTTTTACCAACGAAATGGACTTGATGTTCAGATGACTTCGGAATTCGTCGATAACTTCCCTTAAGTGGAGTCCTATGGGCCCGTCCTCAACCAACACTATCTCGTCGGGTAAGACAGTGTTTTTTTCAATGCTCGCCAGCGCCTGCCGCAGGTATGCTGGATCATCTTTAAAGTACACAGCCATTAGAACGCTGAACTTGGGTCGCATAGTGAAAATCCACGATCAGCTGTTTAGAACGAAATTTTATAAACTATATTTACGGCATGAGTCGCTTTTCTCGATTTACTACTCATTTTTAAATGGCCCAACTTAAAATTTCAATTTATTTTTGCCCAGGAACCCTAAGCTAGCCGAGTAATCGGTTCCCACAAAGGTGCTTGAAGCCAATTCCGCGCGATAAGTTTGAGTGTAAACATACAAAGCTAAGACAAATGCTTGACGATTATTGTATGGTTCACCTTCAGAAAGTCACCCTTACTATTCCCTGTTCGCGAGCCAGCCCGCAATAAGAATCTGGAAGGAGGCTCAATTCCGGGGCTCCTACGCGCACAGCTTCAACTTACCTCAATGTGTGCAACGAGGTAGCGACTTTTCGCATCATGAATGACAGATTTTTTCTTCCGATAGTTGGACGCAATTATAGTCGAGCTAAGGCACCGCCTATACCCGTACGCTATTACGCCATCAGCCATCCTCCACTTACTACAACGAGCTAACACCGCAACATTCGAGCATGCCGTTCCGCGGCGCCCTCCATCAATCAGGGTTGATGCTGCGCAGAGCTTTCGGGCACTGGCGCAACCTGATCGTCATAGTCGAAGTCAATGCTATTTTCACCATACATCGAAGACGGATGGTGTACGGTCTTTGGAATTTCCGCCACAAAGCAGTCATCTTGTTACAATTGTCATGCGCCATCATCGCTAAACTTTCGTATCTTTGAATACTATGATCGCGCCGCACTCACTCCCATTTTGCTACCCTCGAATCTTGAATGACCGCCATACACTCTCGACGTTACGACAAGATACACGAGCAATTGCTGTTGTCGCGCTGGTTCTCGGTGATGGTGGGGTGGCTACTTACAGTGGGACTGCCAGCCTTCTTTTATTGGGGAAATGCGGTATTTCTGCGGCCCACTCACGGAGCACTCGCGGGCATCGTCGTGGCAAGTGTCGCATTTGTTCTTGCACACTTAGGTGTGACGCGCCTGATGTTGGCTTATCCGGGAGGGCGCAGCATGGGCATGGTGATCCCCCATTCCCTGGTTGTGTACGCTCTTTGCATGGTACCGGTGCTGGTTCTGCGCATCGAGATATCTCGCTACCTGCTAGGCGCCAGCTGTATTCTGGCCATCATTTGGTTTCAAATCGAATATATCGTCACAGAAAGATTCAGGCGCCCTAAACTAGCGGTCATCGCTGAGGGGCAAGCACGTGATCTGCTCGAACTGCCGGAAATCGATGCCCGGGCACTGACCGGCCCCGACTTGGAAGGCAAGCGCTACGACGCGGTGGTCGCCGACTTCGAGTGCCTGACCCCGGAATGGGAGCGCTTCCTGACGCGCTGCGCCCTGAACCGCATCGCCGTATACAACGCCCGCTCAGTTTACGAATCCGTCACGGGTCGGGTACGCATTAACCGTATGTCGGAAAACGATATCGGCTCCCTTCTACCCTCCATCCTGTACGAGCGCACCAAGATTGTATTCGACTGGGTCTTGATTCTACTCAGCCTGCCCGTAAGCGTGCCCTTGATCGCGCTGGCGGCTTTGGCTGTGCGTATAGAGGATCCCGGGCCAGCGTTCTATACTCAAGAACGCATGGGGCGAGGTAATAAACCCTTCAAGATCTATAAGATACGCAGCATGCGATGCTCGCAAGATGAGTCCGTATCAAGCCAGTTTGCTGAAGAAGGTGACCCCCGAGTGACGCGAGTCGGCCGTGTGTTGCGGAAATACCGTATAGATGAACTGCCGCAGTTTCTGAATATTCTGAAAGGCGACATGAGCCTGATTGGGCCTCGCCCCGAGCAGCCCGATTTCGTCGAGCACTTCGATCAAGAACTTCCTTTTTATAGCTACCGACATGTTGTCAAACCGGGCATTACGGGCTGGGCTCAAGTCCGACAAGGCTACGCGGCTGATGTGGATGAGACCCGCGAAAAAATCGAGCACGATTTCTACTACATCAAGCACGGTTCGCTGTTCCTGGACGTATTCATACTATTCCTGACGGTGAAGACCCTGCTGACGGGTTTCGGGGCACGGTAGACACACCGCCTACAAGCTGGTTAGCGCCTGTCGAGCGAGCCACCCGTATACTTTGCACGCCACGGCCCTAGTACACGGGGGCTCTGCCCGATCACCGATATTCCAGATGCCCAAACATTCTTCCGACGACACGACAACTATCGACAATGGCCAACCGGGCTGCGAGATCGCTTGGACCGACTTCGCACAGAAGGCGCGGCGCACACCCACCCATAGCGCACAAGCGGCACTGCTACGGCCGCCGGGCCTTACGCTGGATCTTAGCGGCCAACGCTTGAGTCCCGCCGTGCTCGATTGCGCGAGGCGGCTGCTGCATGAACGGGATTTCGACACTCAGCGTGAACGGCTGCTACACGGGGGGGAAGCCAACCCCACGGAACAGCGCGCCGCCTGGCATACCGCACTGCGCGAGCCAGCCCCGACTGCGGAAGTGATGCTGGAACGACAACGCACGAACAACTTCGTTCGGGTCGCGGATTCCGAACGGCGCTGGCGCAATATCGTGCACATTGGCATAGGCGGCAGTGACTGGGGGGTGCGGCTGGCTGTCAGCGCCTTCGGCTACCAGGGCACGTGGCGCAATGTGCGCTTCGTGGCCAATATCGACGGCCACGCCATGCAGGGTGGACTGGCGGGGCTGGACCCGCACGACACGCTGATTGTGCTGGCTTCCAAGTCGTTCACCACATCCGAAACCTTACAGAATGGCCAGCGGGCGGTGGAATGGCTGCGGGCCGCCGGCATCGCCGACCCTTACCAGCACGTTGTGGCGATTACGGCGCGGCCTGAAGTGGCCCAGGCCTGGGGGGTGCCGCCGGCCCATGTCTTCAAGCTTTGGGATTGGGTAGGCGGCCGCTTTTCGATCTGGTCTTCGGTAGGGTTGACGGTGGCCCTGGCCGTGGGCACCGACGTGGTGGCCGGCATGCATGCCGGCGCGTCGGCCATGGATATGCATTTCGCCCAGGCGCCGCTGGCCGAGAACGCCCCGGTGCAAATGGCGCTGGCCGGCATCATCAACCGCAGCGTGCTGGGCTACGGTTCGCTGAATATCGCCCCGTATGATTTCCGCCTGGCACAGTTGGTACCTTATATACAGCAGCTGGAAATGGAATCCCTGGGCAAATCCGTGGGCAACGATGGCGAAACACTGGCAGTGGCCACCGGCCCCGCGGTATGGGGCATGCCGGGCACCGATGCCCAGCACACCTTCTTCCAGTGGCTGCACCAGGGCAGCGACGGCGCACCGGTAGACTTCATCGTGTGCCAAGAGGCCGACCACGGCTGGCCCGAACACCATCGCAGTCTGCTGGCCAACTGCCTGGCGCAGCGCGAAGCGCTGCTGCAGGGTAAAGACTACGACACCGCCCTGGCGGAATGCCTGGCCGAAGGCATGCCCCCCGAACAGGCCAGCAAGCTGGCGCGCCACCGCGTACACCCGGGCGGCCGCCCTTCCAGCCTGATCGTATTGCCGCGCCTAACCCCCTACAGCCTGGGTGCCCTGCTGGCTTTGTACGAGCACAAGGTATTCGTGCAAGGCGTGGTGTGGGGCATCAACCCTTTCGACCAGTGGGGGGTGGAGTACGGCAAGGTGCTGGCCAAAGGTATATTGCGCGAACTGGCCGGGGATGCGGCCGCAAGCCCCGCATCGGCGCAGGCCGTGGCGCCTAAGCATGATGCCTCTACGGCGTACTGGGTGCAGGCTTTTGCCAAGTCATTGAAGGGTCGAAACGGCGGATAGTGATTTACCCTAGCTCAGCGCCTGACCGGCGGCACCGAAAAGCTGTAGGGGTTTCGCACTTTGTATTGGGTTATGGTGGCCTGGGTGCCGTAATAGTGCGCCATGGCCCTGCCATTGAAAAAACGATCGAACCGATGGCGTTCGCGCAGCAGCGCGGGGAAATAAAAGTCGGGGATTTCTATGTGCGACTGCCCATCGCCTATGCCACGGCGGATGATGGCGTCCCTGACTTGTGCCTGGATGTAGGTGGCCTGGTAAGAGTAGTACATGAAGCCGTAGATAAGGGCGAAGTGCAGGCCGCAGACTAGTGTCAGCACTGCGGGCAGCCATGGGGCACGGCGTGGATTCGCGGTACGCCAAGCGCCCGGCCCGTCCATTTTGGCAAGGAATCCGTAGGCCGCAAAGCTGACGGCAATCAGCAGGAACACCAGCCCGCCGTTCATGGCGCGCTTGGGAATATGCGGAGCCGGCAGCAGCACCAGGTTGGCCACGAACGACGCGGCCACGAACAGCGCCACATAGCGGCGGACATCGCGGCCGCAGCGTGGGCCGATGCCTATCAACAGAATCAAGACCAGGAAGGCTTCCCAGTACTGCACCATGGCATTGGGAAAGCGCCGGTACAGGTGATCCCAAGACCGTATTGCCAAGCCCATGTGCCGCCATTCGTGATAGCCCATGGATTGGTAGCGCTCGAAATTGCCGGGCGCCAACAGCAGCACGGCGGCCCCCGCGGCGAAGGCCAGCACCAGCCACCACAGACGGGCATCCCGCCTCTCGCGCCATGGCCGCCAAGCCAGGAAGGCAGTCAGCACCAGCGCAGTAAGGCTGGTGTTCTCGTTGCTGCAGCCCGCAGCCAGGCCCAGCACGCAGAGCCCCGCCAGGCGCGGCCAGGCACGGCCCCGTTCCAGTTCCTGCCTCTGCCCTTTCTCCTTCCCCTGCTCTGCATCGTCGGCGATGCTCCGTAGTTCCCGCAGGAAACCCAGCAGGAACAGGCATAACAGCAGATTAGTCCACAGGTAGTTGGCCGAGCCCACGATCCACAAGCTGGTCTGGCCTATGGCCGGATTGGCCACCCAGTACAGGAAAAACACCAACAGGAACACTGTGGGGTGGAATCCTGTATCGGCCGCGCGCCGTCCCAGTGCGCAACCGGGCATGCAGGCAATGGCCCACGCCAGGGCGACGACCGATGCGGCATTGATCGCAGTGGTCAGGAAGTGGCTGTTCAGGCCCAGCAGGGCGCTGGAGACGAAATCGGCCACCAGCCGCCCGCTCCAGTGCAGGTAATGGGACAGCGTGGCATGCAGCGACACCCCTTTCAGGAAATAAAAGTAGTCGTCCGAGTGCATGGGCGTCCAGTATTCCAGGCGAAACACCAGCAGGAATACGACGACGATAGCGGCAAGGCTCCAGAGCTTGCTGCGCCGGCAAGAATTTGGCTCGGACGGCATTGCGATGATTTTGAGATATGCACCATCGTCCCGCCAGAAGGGGAGATGGTCTTTGGCTCATTGTAACAATCGGCGATAAAACGCATCGGCCAGCCTGCTCGCCCCTTGATTGCCCCACACTTTCGGGTAACTTTCTACGGCGCGTACGCCATTTACTTCACCTACACAGAAGAAAGCGTCACCATCATGTACGACTGTGCCCGCAAATCAGTGCATGTGCCGGGTTATTGGCATAGCCTGGCTCGTCTTCGATGCGGTCTTCAATTACAGTTAGAACAAGATCGGGGAAATTCACCAATAGAGGCTCTTCTGCCTGCCGGACGATATCACCGACGTTCGCAGTTCCTATTCCACGTACCTTCTTGGCAACGCCTTCACTATCTACTCGCGACCCAAAATCTTGCTCAAATATTGAAACGATTTGATCTCGACTCAAAACTGCTAGCCGGCTGACTGATACTTCTTCTTGCGTGAACGCGGAAGGACTGGCGCGATGCAAATCGGCATCCCAATAGGGATGCATTGCGGCACGAACCACCTCTTCCGTATCGCCGAGAAGGTCGCCTTTTGCCATCAGGCTACAGCATGCTCTGTAGGCAGCTTGTCGAGCAGGCTATTTATGCCGATTTCACCGTACACCACCATCCCCTCCTCGCCACTATGCTCGAAAAAATAGTCAATTTCTGTCGAGCGAAATTCCAATTCGATTAGCTTATTATTGTTATCTGGCCAATTGGCCACCAGATTTCCCTGGGCAGACATGAACACCCCAAGCCTTGGGGGACGGATTCTAGTTCGAGAAAAGAAGTTGGAAAAAGTCTCGATCGAAGATAGATCAAGCGGCTTGCTGGACGGCCCGTCCCAGCCTGCCTGCAATTGAAAGAACCCTTGTAGACGGTTAAGGCCAGCACCGCCAATAGCGGCTGTCGCGGCATCGCTAATTAGCGTGGACACCCCGTCCTGCAAAAGACCCTCCTTGACCACCAAGGACTGCTGCGTGTCGGGAGTGGCAGCGTCGTCTTTTACGGAAATGGTCTGCAGCGTCTGGGCAATAGCCTCGACATGGGCCGACAACGTGGCTGCCAGTTCCGTCACGTCGAACCCGATGGGATCCCTTGAAAAAGGGTCAGGCTCAAAGCTTAGAACGCAACTATTCATAGGTAGGATCAAGCTCACGAATTGCCTCATTAGTCAGGCATTCAAAAAATGCCACCTTGTTGGCATGACGGATGCGGTCGAGCTCGCTAGACATGCGGGCCATAAAATCTTCTGGATCGGCTTCGGTCTGGCAAATTGTATCTATGTCGATCAATGCCCCTTGTATAGGAGTTTGCCCTAACACTTGTACGGTAACGCCGCCGCCAAGGGTGATAATTGTCAGCAGCCCGTTGGAAACCGTCTCGGTGCGTACATTCGTTGATTGCTTGTTAAGGCCAAGTTGACCGATTCGTATGGACCAATCCAAGGCATCGGAGGAGTTTGGTACCCCGTCCGTTTTAAGCACATTTACGTATTTGATCGAGTAGCGATCAATTTTCGAGACTTGCTGGGATTGAAGCAGGACGTTGAAGACCTCTACTATGACCGATTTGAATTCCACCCACCCAAGATAAGGGGCAGGATTCGACACGCTGACGGAGCGCTGCCCGATCATTACCAAGAGCCCCTTGAACTTCAACTGAATAATTGGCACAAAGGCCAGCTCGGGTTTTGTGCCGTACGTAGTTGCTCTGGGATCATTGCCGATGGCAACTGCTGCAGACCAGACACAGATTCGGGATACCGGGTAAGCAACATGCCCGGGAAGAAAACATTCAACGCCACCTTGCCAGCCACACGTAACTAGCAAACGGCCTCGACCAGAGGCTCTTTACCTAGTTTGACCGGCAAGCGCTTCGGAGTGTTCAAGCGGATAGTTCCGTAAAAAAAAACCGCATAACGACCATTGGCATTGAAATTGAGACTATCACAAGCGCCAGGCAAGTGATGCATCAACGAGTGCTTCCCGTGTCTCGGAAAAATACGTAGGCGATGATAGCCCTGCCCCCCTACAGCCGCTCGAAAATACCCGCGGCGCCCATGCCTGTGCCTACGCACATGGTCAGCATGCCGTAGTCCAGCTTGCGGCGGCGGATGCCGTGGATGACGGTGGCGGCGCGGATGGCGCCGGTGGCGCCCAGGGGGTGGCCCAGGGCGATGGCGCCGCCCATGGGGTTGACGATGTCCTGGTTCAGGCCCAGGTCGCGGATGACGGCCAGGGACTGGGCGGCAAAGGCCTCGTTCAGTTCGATCCAGCCGATCTGATCCAGCTTCAGGCCGGAATGCTTCAGCGCCCGGGGTATGGCTTCTTTGGGGCCGATGCCCATGATTTCGGGCGGCACGCCGCGCACGGCGAAGGTGACGAAGCGCGCCAGTGGCGTGGCGCCGTGGGTCTTCAGGCCGCGCTCGGACATCAGCAGCAGGGCGCCGGCGCCGTCGGAGGTTTGCGAACTGTTGCCGGCAGTGACGCTGCCGCGTGCCGCGAAGGCGGGCTTGAGCCGCGCCAGGGCCTCCATGCTGGTGTCGGGCCGCGGGCCTTCGTCCAGTTCGACGCGGCGGCGCACTTCGACGACTTCGCCGCTGGCCAGGTCGGGACGGCGGTCGACGATGTCCAGGGGCAGCATTTCGTCGGCGAATTCGCCGGCCTGCTGAGCGGCCAGCGCGCGCTGGTGCGAACGCAGTGCAAAGGCGTCCTGGTCTTCGCGCGACACGTGCCATTGTTCGGCCACTTGTTCGGCGGTCAGGCCCATGCCGTAGGCGATGCCCAGGTTTTCGTCGCGGGCGAAGATCTCGGGGCTGAAGCTGGTGTTGATGCCCATGGTGGGCACCTGGCTCATGGATTCGACGCCGCCGGCCAGTATGACGTCGGCGGCCCCCACGGCGATGCGGTCGGCGGCGATGGCGATGGCGGTCAGGCCCGAGGCGCAGAAGCGGTTCACCGTGACGCCCGGCACGGAAGTCGGCAGGCCGGACAGCAAGGCGCCGATGCGAGCCACGTTCAGGCCCTGTGGGCCTTCGGGTATGGCGCAGCCGACGACGGCGTCTTCGACGGCGGCGGGATCCAGGCTGGGCACTTGGGCCAGCACGCCGCGTATGGTGCGCGCCAGCAGGTCGTCGGGCCGCTGGTGCGACAGCATGCCGCGCGGCGCCTTGCCGATCGGCGTACGGGTGGCGGCGACGATATAGGCTTGTTGCAAGGTGCTCATGATGATTCCTTGGTATTGGGCCGCGTTCAGTTCCTGACGGGCTTGCCGGTTTTCAGCAGGCCGGTGATGCGTTCCTGGGTCTTGGGCTGGGCCAGCAGCGACAGGAAGGCGCGGCGTTCCAGGTGCATGATCCAGGCCTCGTCGACCAGCGAGCCGGGGTCGACGTCGCCGCCGCACAGCACGTGCGCGACCTGCTCGGCCACCTGGAAGTCGTAGTCCGAGATGTAGCCGCCCACCTTCATGTTCAGCAGCTGCGCCTTCAGGGTGGCGATGCCGTCGCGGCCGGCCACCGGAAAGGGCCGCGGCAGCGGCGCGTGCCAGCCGGATTCGGCCATGGCGTGGGCCTGGCGCACCGCCACGTACAGCAGTTCGTAGCGGTTCATGACGACTGTGTCGGAAGGCAGCAGATAGCCGATGTGCTGGGCGTCGGGCGCGGAACGCGACACTTGCGCCGAAGCCACGGCCAGCGCGTAGCGCTTCAGGCAGGCCAACAGCGGCGCGTCGGGCGCGGCGTCGGCGCGCAGTTCGGCCGCGCGGCGCGCGCAGTAGGTAAGGCCGCCGGCGCCGGGCACCAGGCCTATGCCGGCCTCGACCAGGCCTATATAGGTTTCGAAGTGCGCCACGCGGGCCGCGCAGTGCACCGCCAGCTCGCAGCCGCCGCCCAGTGCCATGCCGGCCAGCGCAGCTACTACCGGCACGCGGGCGTAGCGCAGGCGCAGCGACACTTCCTGCATCTGGCGTTCCACAGGTTCCAGTGCGGCCGGGCCGCCCGCGGCAAATACCGGCAGCATGGCCTTCAGATCGGCGCCGGCCGAAAACGGGTCTTCCAGCTGGCCTATGACCAGGGCCGCGTACGAGGCTTCGGCCAAGTCCACCGCCTGCATGACCCCGTGCAGTACGTCGGGGCCTATGGTGTGCATCTTGGTGTTGAACGACAGCAGCAGCACGTCTTGCGGATGCGGCTCGGGCAGCGTCCAGCACTTGACCGCCGGGTTCTCGAACACCACCTTGGCATGCAGGGAATCGGGCTCGCCCACCAGGCGCGGCGCGGCGACCTGGCGGCGGTACACCGGCAGCGCGCTGCGCGGCTCGAAGCGTTCGGCGCGCGGGTTCCAGGAACCTTCCGCGGTCTGCACGCCGCTTGCCTCCCATACCGGGCCGGCGGTGACCCAGGCGGGCAGCGGGGCGCTGGACAAGGCTTGCCCCGCGGCGATGTCTTCGGCGACCCAGCCGGCGACATCGCGCCAGCCCGCCGCTTGCCAGATCTCGAACGGCCCGCGGGCGTGGCCGAAGCCCCAGGCCATGGCCTGGTCGACCTGGCGCGCGGTGTCGGCGATTTCGGCCAGGTGCACGGCGCTGTAGTGGAAGCTGTCGCGCAGCACCGCCCAGACGAAGCGCGCCTGGGGGTGCTCGGAAGCGCGCAGCGCGCGCAGGCGCGCGGCCGGATCGCGTTCGGCCAATATGGCAGCCACGCCTTCGTCGACCCTGGAATCGGCCGGCACGTATTCGCCCGTGGCCGGATCCAGGCGCAAGATGGCCTTGCCCTGCTTGCGGTAGAAACCGGCGCCGGTCTTCTGCCCCAGCGCGCCCTTGGCCACCAGCGCGGCCAGCACCGGCGGGGTTTCGAAATGCGCGCGGAACGGGTCGTCGGGCAGCCCGTCGCGCATGGTGCGGATGACGTGCTCCAGCGTGTCGAGCCCGACCACGTCGGCGGTGCGGAAGGTGCCCGACTTGGCGCGCCCCAGGCGCGTGCCGGTCAGTTCGTCGACCAGGTCGTAGGGCAGGCCGAATTTCTGCGCCTGCGCGAACACGGAAAGAATGCCGAACACGCCGATGCGGTTGCCGATGAAGTTGGGCGTGTCTTTGGCGCGCACCACGCCCTTGCCCAGGCGCGAGACCAGGAAGGTTTCCAGCGCGTCGAGCAGGCCCGGCTCGGTGGCGGCGGTGGGGATCAGTTCCACCAGGTGCATGTAGCGCGGCGGGTTGAAGA
Organism: Candidimonas nitroreducens; assembly: GCF_002209565.1. Taxonomy (GTDB): domain Bacteria; phylum Pseudomonadota; class Gammaproteobacteria; order Burkholderiales; family Burkholderiaceae_B; genus Candidimonas; species Candidimonas nitroreducens. The sequence goes on along the minus strand of NZ_NJIH01000003.1, from coordinate 493,737 downwards.
AGTGCACCCCGCAGAAGCGATGCCGAAGCGATTCCGGCAGCACTTCGGACAAGGCGGTGATCGACAGGCCCGAGGTGTTGCTGGCCAGTATGGTGTGCGGCCCTACCGCCGGCGCCAGCTTCTGGTACAGGTCGCGCTTCCAGTCGAGCCGTTCGGCGATGGCCTCGATGACCAGGTCGCAGCCGGCCAGCAGGCCCAGGTGCTCTTCGTAGTTGGCGGGCGTGATCAGGTCGGCCAGGTCGGGCGTGCCCAAAGGCGCGGGGTTCAGCTTGCGCAGCTGCGCTATGGCCTTGCTGGCGATGCCGTTCTTGTCGCCCTGCTTGGCCGGCAGGTCGAACAGCACCACCGGCACGCCGGCATTGACGCAGTGCGCGGCGATCTGCGCCCCCATGACCCCGGCGCCGCAAACCGCCACCTTGCGCAGGCGCAGCACGCCCGGGGCCGTAGCGGTACTGGAAGTAGGTGTGGAGACAGCGGGGGCGGCCCCGGCTTCGCCAACCGATCGGTGTGTGGCCATCGATAACTCCGGAAAGCGCCAGGGCCGCGCAAACGCTGGGTTGCTGGGCGCCTGGCCGGGAAACGGATGCTTTCCATAGAGTATACGCCGGGCCTGGGCGGCCAAATTACGCGCCCGGCCGCAGCTTACATCGGCCGCAGCTTACATCGGCCGCAACTTACATGCCCGGCCGCGGCTTAGCCCGGCTGCAGCGCGCGGCCGCAGCACCGCGGCTGCTTGCCGCCTATTGCATCGCACCACGATGCCTGTTGCAGGCTACCGCCTATTGCATACCGATGGCTATTGCATACCGATGGCTATTGCATACCGATGGCTATTGCATACCAATGGCTATCGCACGCCGATGGCTATCGCATGCCACTGGCTATCGCACGCCGATGCTTATTGCATGGTGATGCCGGCCTTCTTGATGACGGCGGCCCAGCGCTGCGTTTCGTCTTGCATGTATTTGCCGAACTCGGCGGGCGAGTTGCCGACCGGCTCGACACCCAGGGCTTCGAACTTGGCTACGGCGGCGGGCTGGTGCACGGCTTTGTTCACTTCTTGCTGGATGCGGTTCACGACGGCCGGCGGGGTGCCCTTGGGCACCGCCATGCCGAACCAATTGGATATGACGAAGCCGGGCACGGTCTGCTCGACGGTGGGCACATCCGGCAAGGCAGGCAGCGGCTTGGTGCCCGTGGTGGCCAGGGCGCGCAGCTTGCCGGACTTGACGAATGGAATACCGATGGCGGGCGCCTCGAAGGTAAGTTGCACCTGGCCGGCGACCAGGCCGCTGATGCTGGGGCTGCTGCCCTTGTAGGGCACGTGGGTCATCTTCAGGCCCGTTGCGGAATTGAACATTTCGCCGGCCATGTGGGGCAGGCCGCCGTTGCCGCTGGAAGAAAAATTAAGGTGCCCCGGATGCGCCTTGCCGTAGGCGATGAGTTCTTTGACATTGGCCACGGGCAGCTTCGGATTGACATACAGCACGAAGCCCGAGGCCGCCACCAGCGTGACCGGCGCGAACTGCTTCTGCGGGTTGTAGGGCAGGTTGGAAATGAGGCTGGGCGCGATGCTGAAGTTGCCCATGGTGCCCATGAAAACCGTGTAGCCGTCGGGCCGGGCCCGGGCAACGTCGGCCGCGCCGATGGCACCGCCCGCCCCCGGCTTGTTTTCGATGACGATGGGCTGCCCCATGGACTGCGACATGTACGGCGCCATGACGCGGGCAATGGTGTCGATGGCGCCGCCCGGCGGAAAGCCGATGACGATGGTAATGGGCCGGGACGGGTAGGACGGCGCCGCCGCCGCCGGAAACGAGGCCCAGGCCAGAATGGCCGCGGCCGACACTGCGCGCAGGTATCGCATGCTTGTCTCCTACTCTTATAGATAGTAAACTTTTCTCAAATAGTAGAATAAATTAATGTGAATAGCAATCCACAGGAAAGCCAAATGAGGGACAAAATGGGGACGCGCATCGAGGTCTATGCGGGCACGGCCGGCCATTCCGCGTGGTTCAGCGACGACATGGGCGCAACCTGGGTGCACCCGAACAGCCATTCCGGCATGTATCTCGAGGCCCGCGTCTGGACGTTCTGCAGCCACCCCGCCGCCCCCGACGAGCTCTACGCCGGCACCGACATGGGGCTGTTCAAATGGAGCGAACTTACGGTGCGCTGGACGCCCGTGGCCTCGCCCATGCAAGACGTGTGGGCGCTGGCGCAAGACCCGCACAACCCCGACATCATCTATGCCGGCACCAGGCCGGCGGCGTTTTTCCGTTCGGACGATGCCGGCGCCACCTGGCACGAGCTGAACGTCCCTGGCCTGGCGAAGTTTGCGCAGGCCAATATGGGCCCCACCCGGGTCACGCAGATACTGATCTCGGCGGCCGACCCCGGCGCCATCTGGGCCACGGTCGAAATCGGCGGAATATTCCGCAGCGGCGACGGCGGCCGAACCTGGGAGCGGCGCGACACCGGCCTGCTGTCGGCCGACGTGCACGGCGTGGCGTGCATCAAAAATGCCACCGGCGCCGTCGTGCTGTTCGCCACGACCAACCAGGGCCTGCACCGCAGCGACGACGGCGGCCTGAACTGGCATTTCCAGGAACTGGACGCCCCATGGCAATACACGCGCGCCATCGTGCCGCGCGCCGACGGCGACGCCACTTTGTTCCTGACCAACGGCAACGGGCCGCCCGGCTCCACCGGCATCTTGTGGCGCAGCACCGACTACGGCAGCACATGGCGCAAGACCACGCTGCCCACCGCTGGCTTGAACAGCACGCCCTGGTGCGTGGCCACGCACCCGTCCAACCCCAGGCTGCTCTTTCTTGCCACCAATCTGGGCCAGCTTTATCGTAGCGAAGACGGCGGCGACACCTGGCTGCGGCTGCCGCACGAATTCGGCGAAGTGCGGTCGCTGCACTGGCGGCCGATCACCGCGCACGAAAACCGCCCCGCTCATTCCATTACCGTGCGGCCGCCTGCCCGCGCCCGCCTTCCAGAGGTCACTCCATGAATGCTCCCCGCTACCCGCAGATCCCCGAACAGGAAATGTCCGAACGGCAGCGCCAGGTCGCCGCGGAAATCGCCGCGGGGCCGCGCGGCAGCCTGCGCGGCCCCTTTCTTGCCCTGATCCACCAGCCCGAACTTGCCAGCCGCGTGCAAAGCCTGGGCGAGTACCTGCGCTTCGGCACCGGGCTTGCCCCCGACCTGGTGGAATTGGCGGTGCTGGTCACAGCCAGGCACTGGAACTGCCAGTACGAATGGCTCTCGCACTCGCGCATCGCGCGCCAGTCCACCAGCCTGCCGGAAACAGTCATAGAGGCCATCTCGCGCGGCGAATTGCCCGCGGACATGAATGACGACCAGGCCGCGGTGTACCACTATTGCCGCAGCATGCACCGCAACGGCACGCCGGACGACGCCACTTTCGACGCCGTCGCGCAGCGCTTCGGGCGGCCGGGCGCGCTCGACCTGATCGCGCTTTGCGGCTATTACGCCATGCTGGCTATGGCGCTGAATACGGCGCGCATTCCATTGCCCGAAGGCGTAAAGCCGCCCCTGCCCGTTGTGCAGCCCGAAGCAGGCCGGCCATGACCAGGCCCGTAAAGCTCGGCCTGATGGTGCCGGCCAACAATACGACCATGGAACCGGAAATGCTGCGATGGATGCCCGCGGCAAGCCGCTGCCAGACTCTGCGCGTGCCCCGCGGCGCGGGCCTGCTGACCCCCGAATCCCTGCCGGCCTACAAGCAGTCCGCCATCGACCTGGCCGCCGATTTCACCCGCAACCCCGTGGATGTCGTGGCCTACGGCTGCACCGCGGCCGGCTTCATCCTGGGGCCCGAAGGGGACGCCTCGATCGCCGCCGACCTTGCCGCCCTGACCGGCCGGCCGGTCGTGACCACCGCAAGGGCCATGCTGGACGCCTTGTGCGAAGCCGGCGCGCGCCGCATCGCGCTGCTTACGCCGTACCAGGACGACGTGAACGACCGCATCCGCAGCTTTCTGCTTTCGGGCGGCATCGACGTCGCGCGCCTCGAAAGCTTCCACGCGCCCGATGTCACGGCCCTCGGCCGCATCACCGAACAGCAGGTCGAGGAACGCGCGCTTTCCATGCGCGACACCGACTGCGACGCCTTGTTCATCGCCTGCTCGCAGCTGCCCACCATCAATATTCTGGAACCACTGCGCAAGGCGTTCGGCAAGCCTGTGCTGTCGTCCATCCAGGCCACCGCGCACTACGTGCTGCGGCACGCCGCCGCGGCCGCGGCCTGAAGGGCTGCGCGCGCTTCAAGGCCCGGGGGCCCGGGCGGCCCGCAAGCGGCCGCCATGGCCTTATCTTCTAGCCTATGGCCCTGGCGGGCAGATCCATCATGTTCTCGGTGGCGGCAATGCGCGCCGAGATCTCCTGGCCGGCGCGCACGACCTCGGGCGTCAGGGTGCGGAACGCCGTGATGTCCGAATTCTCGGCCCATGCCACCATGGCCAGGCTGCCCAGCACCTCGCCGTCGCGATTGAACAGCCCGGTGGCAATCGACATGACGCCGGGGTTGTATTCGCCCACGGTCATGCAGTAGCCATCGGAACGGATCTGCTTCAGCGCCCTCTTGAAATGCTCCCAGTCCGACCCCAGGCCGCCGGAGGCGATATCCTTGCGATTCTTGGCATAGATAGAGCGCAATTGGTGCAAGGGCAGGTGTGCCAGGATGGCCTTGGCCGACGCCCCGGCAATCAGCGGGCGGCGCTGGCCCCGGTTGAAGAGCTGCGGCGGCGCGTCGCGGCTGCGCGCCTGCTGCACGCACATGACGGAATCGCTGAACAGAATGCACAGCAGCGTGCTGTACCCCAAGGAGTCGGTAAGGTGCTGGGCAATGGACGTTCCGGCCACATAGACCGGATCGCACAGCCGTATGGTGCGATCCAGTTCCAGGATGCGGGGGCCCAGCACATAAGAGCCGTTGGCCACGCGCGCCAGGAAACCCGCGCCGCACAAGACCTTCAGATAGCGGTAGCAGGTGGAAGGCGGCGAGCCGGAATAGCGGATCAGGTCGTCCACCGACCATACCGGGGCGGCGGGCGTGAACACATCCAGCAGGCTCAGCATTCTTTCGAGACTGCTCACGGCTCAGCTCCCGATTCCGTGCCGCCGCCGGTATCTCGCGACTCTCAAAACCATAAAATTTCCCACTTAGTAAGATAAGTTATATAATTTTTGCGGCACCGCCGGGCACGCCCGGTACCAGCAACCGCAGCGGCCCAGCCATTTTCGCCCCCGCACGCAGGCCGGACGCCGGCGCCCATGGCGCAGCCCCACGCAGCAATAAAACAATAATTTTCAATATATTGGAGACATTATCATGACATGGAAACTACTCGCCACCACCTTGCTGGCGACCTCGGCGCTGGCCGCCGCGGCGCCGGCCCAGTCGGCCTGGCCCGACAAGCCGATACGCATCGTCGTGCCGTTCGCGCCGGGCTCGTTCACGGACGTCGCCGCGCGCGCCGTCGGCAATGTGCTGTCGCAACAGATCGGCCAGCCCGTGGTCGTGGAAAACCACGGCGGCGCGGGCAGCACCATAGGCACGGAAATCGTCGCACACGCGAAACCCGATGGCTATACCTTTCTCTTGACGGACAACTCGTTCGCCGTGTCGGCTGCGCTGTACTCGAAGCTGCCCTACAAGCCGTTCCAAGACCTGACCCAGGTTTCCCTGATAGCGGAAGCCCCGGCCGTGCTGGTGGCGCGCTCCGACCTGCCCACCAAAACGCTCAAGGCTACGCTGGACGACGCCCGCGCCCACCCCGACAAGCTCACGTTCGGTTCGGGCGGTACCGGGTCATCGGCCCACCTGGCCATGGAAATGCTGCTGCTGCAGGCCCACGTCAAGGCCAGGCACATTCCGTACAAGGGGGTCGCCGCGGCCATCACCGACATCGTCGCCAAGCGCATCGACATCGGCATAGGCAGCGTCGGTTCGACGGCGCAGTATATTGTCAACGGCCGCATCATGGGGCTGGCCGTCAGCGGCAACAAGCGCCACCCGATGTTCCCCCAGGTGCCCACTTTCGCAGAGGCCGGCTATCCCGACTACCAGATGATGTACCGCTTCGGCGTCATGGCGCCGGCCCAGACCCCAACGGCCATCATCACGCGCATGCAAAAAGAAATTGCCGTGGCCCTGAAGAGCCCCGCGGTCGGCAAGGTGTTCGGCACCGCCGGGGTAGAGCCCAAATCCAGCACGCCGGCCGACTACGCGAAAGAAGTCCGGGACGAAAGCAATATGTGGAAAGACGTCATACACCGTGCCAATGTCAAAATGGAGTAATTCAATGAGCCGATACGAAAACCAGGCCAAGCGCAAGATGCTGTCGGGCGGCCTGGCGATCTGCATGGGGCTGCGCCAGGCGCGAACCGTGGACATCGCCCCCATCGCCGCCGCCTGCGGCTTCGACGCCATCTATGTCGACATGGAACACAGCCCCGTGTCCATGGAAAGCGTATCGGCCATTTGCACCGCCGCGGTGGGCTACGGCATAACGCCGCTGGTGCGCATTCCCGGCCATGGCAGCGAAGACTTGTCGCGGGTGCTGGACGGCGGCGCCTACGGCGCCATCGTGCCTCACGTGGAAACCGCCGAACAGGCGGCCGAACTTGTCCGGGCGGCGAAGTACCCGCCCATCGGCCATCGGTCGGTCATGGGCAGCGGGCCGTCGCTGGGCTATCGCAAAATGCCGCTGGCCGAGGTCAATGACCGCGTCAATGAAGAAACCCTGCTGATCGTCATGCTCGAGACGCCGCAGGGCATCGCCAACGCCGACCAGATCGCGGCCACGCCGGGCGTCGACATGCTGCTGATCGGGTCGAACGATCTATGCACCGAAATGGGCATTCCCGGCCAGCTGCACCATCCCGATCTGCGCGCCGCCTACCAGGCCACTGCCCAGGCCTGCAAGAACCACGGCAAAATCCTGGGCATAGGCGGCATCCGCTCCGACATCGAGCTGCAGACCGAACTGCTCGCGCTGGGCGCCCGCTTCATCATCGCCGGCAGCGACGTCACCTATCTGATGGAAGCCGCAAGCAAAGACGCGCAAAAACTCAGCTCGCTCGGAACCAAACAGTAGAAGGAAACCTATAGTGTCCAGTCACGATCTTTCGGAAGCCGTCCAGTTCACCGCCCCCGCCCTGGCGTGCGACTCCCATTTCCACGTGTTCGGGCCGGCCGGCCAGTACCCCTACGGCAGCGAACTGCGCTACGACCCGCCCCATGCGCCGCTGGAAGATTACCTGGCCCTGGCCCGCCACCTGGGAATAGAACGCTATGTGTTCGTGCAGCCCAGCGCCTACGGCCGCGACAACACCTGCATGCTCGACGCCATGCGCGTGGTCGGCGACAAGTGCCGGGGCATCGTCGACATCGACGAAAACGCCCCCGAAGCGGAACTCGCCCGCCTGCATGCGCTGGGGGTGCGCGGCGTGCGCGTCAATGTACGCCCCATCAAGCCGGCGGAGCCGGGTTTTTCAAAGACCCTGCTGCCGCGCGTCGAGCGCCTGGCCGCGCGCTGCGCCGAAATCGGCTGGCAGCTGGACTTCCTGCTGCCGGGCTGGCTCACCAGCGAAATGATGCCTGTTTTCCATGGGCTGCGGCTGCCGTTCACCGTGGCGCACCTGGGCATGAATCTGGCGCGCGACGGCGTGCAGGCGCCGGGCTTCCAGCAATTGCTGGATCTGCTGCGGCACGGCGCGGGGTACTGCCGGGTCAAGCTTACCGGCCTGTACCGCATATCCCAAGACCCCGAATTCAAAGACATCGCACCCATGGTTCAGGCGCTGGTCGAAGCCGCGCCCCATAGAATCATCTGGGGCAGCGACTACCCCCATCTGTCCTTCGGGCAGCACAGCTCGGTGCGCTTGTTCAACCTGCTGGGCGAACACGTGCCCGACCCTGCCGCAAGGCGGCTCATCCTGGCGGACAATCCGGCAGAGCTGTTCGGGTTCCAGTAGTCAGGCGCAGGCCAGGTTCTCGGCGTTTTTCCGCTGCACGGCTTCGGGGATGGGAATCGTCGCCTGCCTGGCAAGGCGCCCCTTGTCGAAAGCCAGCAGCTGGCCGGGCTCCAGGCGCGTCCAGACTTCGTTGTCGGTCAGTGGCTTGGTAGCAATGACCGCCACGCAATCGGCCTGGCAATTGGTACGGGAAAAATCCACCGTCATGTCGGCGTCGATCAGGTGCGCCTTGGCGAACGGCCACTGGCGCACAATGTAGTACAGGCTGGTCGAGCAGTGCGCGAACAAAGCGCTGCCATTGGAAATCAAGAAATTGAACACACCGTGCACGGTGATTTCCCGCGTCAGGGACTCCAGGGCCGCGAACAGCGCCTCATCGGACGGTTCGTCATTGCCGAAATCGCCGCGCAGGCTTTGCAAAACGTGGCAGAAGGCGGTTTCGCTGTCGGTGCACCCCACCGGCCGATACTGGCCGCCCAGCGCCGGGCGGTAGTTTTTCAGGTCGCCGTTGTGGGCAAATATCCAATGCCGGCCCCATAGCTCGCGCATGAACGGATGGCAGTTCTCCAGCGCCGTGCTGCCCTGGGTGGCCTTGCGTATATGCGCAATCACATTGCGCGACTTGATCGGGTAATTCTTGATGAGCTCGGCCACCGGCGACTGGCAGCACGGGGTGTTGTCGATGAAGACGCGGCAGGCCTTGTTCTGGAAAAAGGCAACGCCGAAACCGTCGGCATGATGGTCGGTACGCCCGCCCCGCGCCGCAAACCCAGTAAAAGAAAAGGTTATGTCGGTAGGGGTGGCACAGTTCATGCCCAACAGCTGACACATGGCGAATAAGCGAGCAAGACGGCGCGTCATTAAGGGCGTAGGCATCCTGCGCCCCGTCCGGCTGCCGTGTGTTCCAATCCGGTGCTTTCATCCGAATTCAAACCCTGGGCTCGGCAAACGAGGCGCTCGCGCTACGCGATGCGCCGATTGACCCTGATTTTATTACGGGAAAACACCTATAACCGGCATTCGACCCTCAAGCCTTGAAAACTTCCTTCAATCAATTACTTATGGGGCGAAAGCGATGTATTTTGGCAACGGACAGGGCTTTACTGGCAGGTAACAAACATCACGTGCAGCAAATAGCCAATATTCCCGCGCGCGCCTCCTGCGCCGGAAAAAGCGTAGCAGAATTAGTTTGAATCGAAACTGAGCAAATCTAAGCACACACCCGCCCGAAGCCCCCGGGCGGCCACTTGCCAGTGCCGGCTGCAACTAATATTGTCCTTAGAGAAATCCATGTCACCACCGCCCTACCCCGACCTGCTGAACTTCCTGCTGGATGCCGTATGCGTCGTTGACGAGAAAGGCACGTTTCTTTCCATCACCGGGGCGTGCGAGCAGATATTCGGCTACAAGCCCGAAGAACTCATCGGGCGGCAGATGCTGGACTTGGTGTACCCGCCCGACAGAAAAAAGACCCTGGGCGCCGTCGGCCGGCTCATGCAGGGGCAGCTGCAATACGATTTCGAAAACCGCTACATGCGCAAAGACGGCCGCATCGTTTATTTGATGTGGTCGGCGCGCTGGTACAAAGACAAGAAAATACGGGTCGCGGTGGCCCGCGACATCACCGACCGCAAGCGCACGCATGGCGAGCAGGCCGCCGCGCAGCCCGGGGCACTGTCGCGCTGGCGGCTGTCCGGCTCGCCGCCGTGCCTGACCCCGCCCGATTCGGCCCCTATCCTGCTGTCGCGCCAGGACTACATCGTGCTTGCCACCCTGATGTCGAAGCGGCAGGCCGTCAGCCGCCAGGAAATCGTCGAGGCCCTGGGCCACGATTTCGAAAACTACGACCAGCGCCGCCTGGACACGCAAATGCGCCGCCTGCGCCGCAAGGTGGAAAACGCCTGCGGCCTGCGCCTGCCCATCTCTACGCTGCGCGGCGTGGGCTACCGCTTCTACGAAGACGTGGAAGTGCAGGACTAATATACGAAAATATAAAACCTGCTGAAGCTTGGCTCTAAAATCCGGCCGGCACGGGGCTCACCAAGGATTCTTCATGACGCACGACCTCTCTGACGCCGGCTGGCAGCCTAGCAGCCGCTACCCCGACCCCGCTATCCGGGTGCTGGATCCGCGCTTCGAATCGCTGCGGATGACCAGCGCGGCGGTGGAACGCCTGTACACGGGCAGTCGCTGGGCGGAAGGGCCGGTGTGGTTCGGCGACGGACGCTACCTGCTATGGAGCGATGTCCCCAACGACCGCATCCTGAAGTGGGAAGAAGCAAGCGGCGCGGTCAGCGTGTTTCGCCAGCCGTCGAATTACGCCAACGGCCACACGCGCGACGAGCGGGGCCGGCTGGTGTCCTGCGAGCACCTGACGCGCCGCGTGACCCGCACGGAATACGATGGCTCGATCACGGTGATTGCCGACTCTTACCAGGGCAAGCGGCTGAATTCGCCGAACGATGTGGTGGTGAAGTCCGACGGCACGATCTGGTTTACCGACCCGCCGTACGGCATCATCAACTGGTACGAAGGCAGTCCCGCGCCGCAGGAACTTCCCGCCTGCGTTTACCGGGTCGACCCCGATACGCTCGAGATCACCATGGTGGCCGATGACTCGGAAGGGCCGAACGGCCTGGTATTTTCGCCCGACGAGTCGCTGTTGTATGTGGTGGAGTCGCGCGCGAAGCCGCGCCGCATCCGCGTTTATCAGGTGGACGAACATAACCGGCTGCATTCGGGCCGCATGCTGATCGATTGCGGGCCGGGCACGGCCGACGGTTTCCGCGTGGACGTAGCCGGCAACCTGTGGTGCGGCTGGGGCATGGGCCGCGCGGGCCTGGACGGCGTACGCGTGTTCGCCCCCGACGGCACGGCCATCGGCCACATCGATCTGCCGGAACGCTGCGCCAATCTGTGCTTCGGCGGCCGACACGGCAATCGGCTGTTCATGGCGTCCAGCCGCAGCCTGTATTCCCTGTACGTGAACACGCAGGGCGCGGCCTGGGGGCGCGGCAAACCGGGCTGATGCGCGGTCAATACATCGACGAACGGCCCGTCAGGGTCACGGCGATGCGCATCACCAGGTACGACACCGCGTCGACGCAGCGCCCTGGCCAGCCGCGCCGCAGCAGGCTGGCGCCGGTAACCTGCAGGGCGTCGTCGCGCATGACCTGGGCCAGCTGTTCCTGCAGGGTGCGGGCAAAGCCCGCGTCGTCGACGAACACATTGGCTTCGCGCGCCAGCAACAGGCTGAAAGGATCGAGATTCGACGAGCCCACCGTGGCGCTGTCGTCGATGACGGCGACCTTGGCATGCAGGTAGCTGGGCTGGTATTCGTAGATTTCAATGCCGTCATCCAGGATCTTGCCGTACAGGTAGCGGCTGGCGCGGTACTGCATGGGGTATTCGGAACGCCCCTGCAGCAGCAGGCGCACCCGCACCCCGCGCGCCGCGGCGCGTTCCAGCGCGTGGCGCAGGCGGCGGCCCGGGAAGAAATAGGCATTGGCAATGACCACCTCGCGCCGTGCGTGGCCGATGTCGTGCAGGTAGACGCGCTCGATGGTCTGGCGATGGCGCACGTTGTCGCGCAGCACCAGGGCGGCCCGCACGCCGCTGGCGTAGCGCGTTGCCGACTCGATGCGGCGCTGCAGGCGCAGCCCGCGCCAGTCGGCCAGACGCGCCACCACATAGGCCCAGTCGCGGCGGCCGCGCCAGCCCAGGCGCAGCCACAGGCTGTTCTGCATGGCCACGACTTCCGCCACCAGCGGCCCTTCGACCTGCACGGCGTAATCCAGGCGCGGCCGCGGGCCCGCACCGTCGTCGGGCACGTCTTCGTAGTCGTCGAGAATATTGATGCCGCCCACGAACGCGACGCGGCCGTCGACCACGGCCGTCTTGCGGTGCAGCCGGCGCAGGCGCCGCGGGTTGGGCGCCAGGCGCAACAGCCCCTGCGGCTCGGGCCGGTAGACGCGGAATTGCGCACCCGCCGCAAGCAGCCGTTCACCGATCTGCTGCTCGTGCAGCAGGCTGCCGAAGCCGTCGATCGCCACGCGCACCTTGACGCCGCGCGCGCAGGCCTGCTGCAGGTGATCCAGAACCCGCAGGCCGGTGCGGTCGATGTTGAAGATATAGGTTTCCAGGTGCACCGTGCTTTGCGCGGCATCGATGGCAGCGCAGAGCGCGGGAAAGAACTGGCCGCCATTGCGCAGCAGCTGGATGCGATTGCCTTCGTACCAATGCAGATGCGGCCTCGAGCGCATACCCCTTTCTTTCCCCGATTCCAGATTCCAGTGCCCCTTCTGCAGCGTCCCTTCTGCCCGGGGCAATTTTGGCTTGAATGTTTACGGATTTTCCGCGGCACTTGTCTAAGAAGCAATACCTCGAAGGGTATAAAGGCCTGAACCCAAAAACTCTAGAGCCGCGTATCTACATGCTTTGCCTGCACATAGTACGGCAAGCGCCATGCACAAGGCGTGTGCAGTTGATGCAGGATCCAGAAACGAGATTACAAACCCATGAGCCGGAAAGTAGCCTGGGCCAGCGCGGACTGCGGGTCGCGCAGCTGCATCAGGATATTGAAGTGATTGACGCCCGGCACTTCCAGCCCGGTGCCGGTAAAGCCCAGCCCGCGCCATTCCTGCAGGTAGTCGCGGCTTTGGCGCTTGAATTCAGAGGTTTCATGCTCGCCCCAGGCCACCAGTATCGGGCAGCCGGCCTCGGGCAGCGCGGCCGAGGGGCTGAGGCGCAGCGCGGAATCCGCGTCCAGGTTGATCCAGGAATTGATATGCGTGCCCACCAGGGGCCGCAGGTCGAACAGGCCGCTGATGGGGCTGGCGCTTTGCACCACCTTGGCCGGCACACCGTAGGCCGCGTGCCAGCCGCCGGCCAGCAGCATGCCGGTCAGGTGCCCGCCCGCGGAACTGCCGCTGACGTGGATGCGGGCCGGGTCACCGTTGTATTGCGCAATATTGGCGTGCGTCCAGGCCAGTGCGCGGCGGCATTGGTCGACGATGTGCTCCAGCGAAACCTGCGGCGCCAGGGAGTAATTGACCGCCACTACAGTGGCGCCGGCCGCATGAAACGCCGGCGCCATGAACTGCGAATCGCTGCTGGCCAGGGCGCGCCAGTAGCCGCCGTGTATGAAGAAGTACACCGGCGCGCCGGCGGCAGACGCGGGGAAAATGTCCAGGATTTCGTCGGGATGACTGCCGTAAGCCACCCCCAGGCTGCCGCCGACCCGCTCGCGCGCCTGCGCACTGTAGTCGGCGTATTCCTTCAGGAACGGCAGGCAATCCGGCACCGAGGCACGGGCGTTGTACAGCCGGTCGAACTCTTCGAGGGTATAGCCTAGGGGGTTGGAATCCGGATTCATGTCAGGGCAGCTCGAGCTCGGCAAGCAGGGGGGCGTGGTCGGACAGTTGCTTCCAGGGGGAACCCTGCAGCACGCGGGCGTAGCGCACGGCGAAGCCGCGCTGGTAGATGCGGTCGAGGCGCAGCCAGGGGAATACCGCGGGGAAGGTGCGCGGCGGCAGGCTCAGGCGCGCGGCACCGTTCATGGCAAGTTCCTGGATGGGGTTTTCGCGGCCATAGGTGCGCGGCGCGACGAAGAAGCCGTGCGTGCCCAGTTCATACATGGAACGGGGCAGCTGTATCGTGCTTTGCAGGTTGCGCAGGCTGCGGGTAAGACGGCGCACCCGATTGCGCGCGCCGGCCGGCCCGCTGGGCACGTGTTCCGGCGCCACGGCAAACACTTCGCACAGCCCCAGCTGCTGCACGAACAGCGGCGCCAGGCGGTTGTTCCAGTCGTTGAAGTCGCCGGCGATAAGAATGGGTTCGTCTTCGGGCACCAGGCGCTTGATGCGCTCGACCAGCGCGCCCACCTGGCGCGAACGGCTGCCGGCGAACAGGCCCAGGTGCACCACCAGGCAATGCACCGGCGTGCCGTTGATCTGCACCGTTACGTGCAGCAGGCCACGCTGCTCGAGCCGGTGGTCGGAGATGTCTTGGTTTTCTTGGCTAAGGATGGGAAAGCGCGACAGCAGCGCATTGCCGTGGTCGGTGCGCTGGCGCACGGCGTTGCAGCCGTAGGCGGCATGCATGCGCAGCGCGGCGCCCAGCGACTCGTGCTGGGCGTCGAGGCTGGAGCGGCGTTCGTTGCGGCCTTGCACTTCCTGCAGGAACAGCAGATCGGGGCGCAGGCCGTACAGGCCCAGCCGCAGATCGGCCATGCTCTCGCGGCTGCCCGTGGCAGAACGGCCTTTATGTATGTTGTAGCTGACGATGCGTAATACGGACACGAAGCGTCTTCTTTGTAATTCCCGCTGCCTGAAATCGTAACTCTTTTGCGGCGTGGCGCGACAGGGGAAAAACACCAAGCGCGGATAATTCCCGCGAAAAATTAGTTAATTTTTCTGAATTTCTGCGATTTACATCGTTATTCCGTTGAATCGACAAACCAAGAAAGGCGTCTACCGCACGGCCTGGCGGCGTCCAGGACTTCACTCTGTTTGATCGATTGCAGCGGAATAGTTCCCCGGCATCAGAGCAGCTGCGGCTATGGCAATCGCTTGCCTGGGCTTCGGGCGATAACGGGAAGGAGACGGCCGAGTGACTCCCCTCCCCCCGACACCTGGCTCGCGACTGCCCCAGTCGCAAGCCGTAAAGCGGAGCCAAGAGCACCTGACACGGGGCGGGACGGGCCGGCCCGCGGCAGGCGCCGCGGGCTGCTGGCCGGCTTCAGGCGGCCGGCTTGGCCTCGACGTTGCGCAGGCGGATGTGCAGTTCGCGCAACTGCTTCTCGTCCACGAAGGACGGCGCCTGGGTCAGCAGGCATTGGGCGCGCTGCGTCTTGGGGAAGGCGATCACGTCGCGAATCGAATCGGCGCCGGCCATCATGGTGACCAGGCGATCCAGCCCGAAAGCCACCCCGCCGTGCGGCGGCGCGCCGTACTGCAGGGCGTCGAGCAGGAAGCCGAACTTGTTGCGCGCCTCTTCGGCGTCGATGTTCAGCGCCCGGAAGACCTTGCTCTGCACGTCGGCGCGGTGAATACGCACCGAGCCGCCGCCCACTTCCCAGCCGTTCAACACCATGTCGTAGGCCTTGGCCAGGGCGCGGCCCGGATCGGATTCCAGGTAGTCTTCGTGGCCGTCCTTGGGGCTGGTGAAGGGGTGGTGCGCAGCCGTGTAGCGCCCTTCTTCCTCGTCGTATTCGAACATCGGGAAGTCGATCACCCACAAGGGCTTCCAGCCCTTTTCGAACAGGCCGTGCTGCTTGCCGAAGTCGCTGTGGCCGATCTTCACGCGCAGCGCGCCCATGGCGTCGTTGACCACCTTGGTCTTGTCGGCGCCGAAGAAGATCAGGTCGCCGTCGACGGCGCCGGTGCGCTCGATCAGCTGGCGCAGGGCGTCGACGTGGATGTTCTTGACGATGGGCGACTGCAGCCCGTCGGGAATCGCGGCCGCCTGGTTGACCTTGATATAGGCCAGGCCCTTGGCGCCGTAGATGCTGACAAACTTGGTGTAGGCGTCGATCTCGCTGCGCGGCATGGCCGCGCCGCCCGGCACGCGCAGCGCCACCACACGGCTGGCGGGATCGTTGGCGGGCGCCGAGAACACCTTGAATTCCACGTCACGCATCAGGTCGGAGATATCGGTGAATTCCAGCTTGACGCGCAGGTCGGGCTTGTCCGAGCCATAGCGGCGCATGGCCTCGTCCCAGGTCATGGTGGGGAACTGCGCCGGCAGCTCGACCTGCTGCGCCACGCCAAAGACATGGCGGATCATGCCCTCGAAAATCTCGCGGATCTCGACTTCGCTCAGGAACGAGGTCTCGCAATCGATCTGCGTGAACTCGGGCTGGCGGTCGGCGCGCAGGTCTTCGTCGCGGAAGCACTTGGTGATCTGGTAGTAGCGGTCGAAGCCCGACACCATCAGCATCTGCTTGAACAACTGCGGCGACTGCGGCAGCGCGTAGAACTGGCCGGCGTTCACGCGCGACGGCACCAGATAGTCGCGCGCGCCTTCCGGCGTGCTCTTGGTGAGCATGGGCGTTTCGATGTCGATGAAGCCGAGCTGATCCAGGTACTTGCGCACTTCCATGGCCACGCGATAGCGCAGCATCAGGTTGCGCTGCATGAAGGGACGGCGCAAGTCGAGCACCCGATGCGTCAGGCGCGTGGTCTCGGACAGATTGTCGTCGTCCAGCTGGAACGGCGGCGTCACCGACGGATTCAGGATCTCGATCTCGCGGCACAGCACCTCTACCTCGCCCGAGGCCAGTTCGGGGTTGACGGTGCCTTCGGGGCGCAGGCGCACCAGGCCGCTGACGCGGATGCAGAACTCGTTGCGCAGCTTCTCGGCAATTTCGAACGCCTGCACATTGTCGGGGTCGACCACGATCTGCGCCAGGCCCGCACGGTCGCGCAGGTCGATGAAGATCACGCCGCCATGGTCGCGGCGGCGATGAACCCAGCCGAACAGGGAAACCGTCTGATCCAGATGGCCTCGGGACACCTCGCCGGTGTAGCAGGTACGCATGAAGGATTACTCCGTTTGAAAAGTCGTGATATCGGGCTCAGGGCCTATTCACGGGGCGCGGACGCATCGCGCGCACGCGGCGGCGCGGCGTCGGCGGCCACATGCCCCAGGGCCTTGATGGTCGAGGGTGGCGCCACCACCCCCATGGAAACTATGTACTTCAGCGCCGCATCCACGCTCATGTCCAGCACCTGGACGTCCTGGCGCGGCATCATCAGGAAGAACCCCGAGGTCGGGTTGGGCGTGGTGGGCACGTAGACACTGACGAACTGGCCGTGCAGCCGCTCGGCCACCTCGCCGCTGGGCGAGCCGGTCAGGAACGCAATCGTCCAGGAACCCTGGCGCGGATACTGCACCAGCACGGCCTCGCGAAACGCCTGGCCATTGGGCGCCAGCACGGTGTCGCTGACCTGCTTGACCGAGTTGTAGATGGAACGCACCAGGGGGATGCGCCCCAGCAGCTGTTCCCAGCGGTCGACGAAGGCCCGGCCGATGAAGTTGGCCGCCAGCAGTCCGGTGACGAACACCACCACCAGCACCAAGGCCACGGCGAAACCCGGGATGCGCACGCCGAACAGCGACTGCGACGACAAGAAGGCCGGCACGAAGCTTTCGATGGCGCGGATCACCAGGGCGATGACCCAGACGGTGATGACCAGCGGAATCCAGATCAGCAGGCCGGTGATGAAGTATCGCTTGAAAAAACGCATGTACGCTTCAGGAACCCGGCGCGGCCGGAGCAGCCGGCGCCGCGACGGCCGGCTTGTCGGCGGATGCCGGTTTATCGGTGGACGCCGGCTTGTCCGCCGACCCCGCGGCGGCTTCGCCGCCCGAGGCCTGCCCGGAATCGTGCTTGGTGGAAGAGCCCTTGCCCGCAGAGCCGCCCGCGTCGGAGCCAGGCTTGGAGCCATTATTGCGGAAGTCGGTTACGTACCAGCCCGAACCCTTGAGCTGGAAGCCGGCCGCCGTCACCTGCTTGGAATAAGTGCTTTGCCCACAGGCCGGGCACACCGTCAACAATGGATCTGAAAGTTTCTGCAGGACGTCCTGCTGGTGTCCGCAGGCGCTGCACTTGTATGCATAAATAGGCACGACAACAATTCCCGAATGAATCAGAGCTTCGGCCCGCGGCCGGGCCGCTCGCAGTGCGCCGCACGCGAGCCGGGCAGCCCCGGGGAAAACCGGGCGCCACCCAAAACCTGCGGCAACGACAATACTTCCCCGCAAGCTTGCGCCCGCGAGGAAGCGGCGATTCGGGCCCGCCCGAACAAGGCGAAGGCCGGCATTGCCGGCCTGGCGATGGGCTGTGCCCCGGGCTTGTGCTTCGTTTGATGCCCCAAGGCGCCGCGGCAAGAGCCAGGATGCGGCAGAATGCTGAAAAGCAGGTAATTTTAGCCGTTTTTGAGTCCTGGCGCGGGCCGCGGCGGGGCTAGGCGCGGGAACCAGGCTGCCTGTGAAGGCCCGTCACAGCCGTTACACATTCGCACGCCAGTGCACCCATATCTTCTTATAAGCCCGACTTGTCTCACGTAACAGCATTCAGATTCGGTGACGCGCCGTTCGACTGATCCGATAACCACTGTCGCAAATTACGAACCGTGTCCTCATAGAACGTGCGATAAAGTCTCTCCGAGACGTATCCAATATGAGGAGAGGGCAGCACATTACGAAGAAAGCGAAACGGATGATCAGCAGGCAATGGCTCTACCTCGTAAACGTCCAAAGCCGCACCGCCAATTGCTTCGTGCCTCAGCGCTTCGATAAGTGCCTTTTCGTCAACGATGGGCCCTCTGGATGTATTGATCAGAATCGCCGTCGACTTCATCAACGCCAGTTCGGACGAACCAATAATCCCGCGGGTGCGATCGCTCAGCAACAGATGCACCGTCAGATAATCTGACTGCGAAAGCAGCGCTTCCTTATCCACCCATTGCACGCCGTGAGCGGCCGCGGCCTCCGGTGTCAGGTTCTGGCTCCAGGCAATTACACGCATACCAAAGGCATTTCCGATGGCAGCTACGCGTGCGCCTATTTTCCCGAGGCCTAGCACGCCCAGTGTCCTGGTCTTCAAGTCTGATCCGACGTCGGTCTGCCAGCCGCCAGATCGAACCGACTCGATCTGTTGGGGTAATCGCCGCGCACTGGCAAGGATCAAAGCCCATGTCATTTCGACCGTCGCGTCCGCGAAATAGCCAGTAGGCAAGATACTGATACCGCGCCTCGCAGCCGCGTCAGCATCGATCGAACGGTTACGAGGCCCCGTAGATGCAATAACTTTTAGATTCGGAAGCTGACCTAAAACATCGGCATTCAACGGTGTGCGCTCGCGCATGACACAAATAACATCGAACGGCAACAGCCTTTCTACTAAGGCATTGTGGTCGGTAATATGGTCTCGAAATACTTCAACCTCCGACGTTTCCAGTATAGGCGACCAATCAGCCATCGCAAGCGCAACGCCCTGATAATCATCGAGTACGGCTATTTTCACTGATTTCTCGCGAACAAGTTAGCGGCTCTTACGATGTCGAACAGACAATCCGGCAATGTGATCAATGTTGCATCCCAGACGCTTGGAAAGCTGATTTCCGATATTACGGATGACCGTACAGATGCGAGCATCAGGCTCGAAATCGAGCGAACCCTGTGTCGCAAGCACTGTCAGCGTCATAACAAGCTGATCCGATTGATCGAACACGGGCACCGCTACCGCGTCGATGCCACTCATGTAATCCCCGCTAACTGGCGAGATACCCATGTGTCTGATCGTCTCCACGACGACGGGATAGAAGTCCACGCGCGCAACTTCCTTGCCCATAAATTTTAGCGGCGGTGCGGCCTGGTTTTCACGCTCAATGAAAGGTTGAACAATCTGATCAGGAAGGTACGCTGCGTAAAGGCGCCCCGCTGCGGATGTCGTTATTTGCAACACCGAACCTACCCGAGTATTGATGGTTACCGGGTGCAGCGGTTCGCGCCTGGCAAAAATGATAGGGCCATGCTCGCTCCACACAGTCGCGCTTACAGTCATACCAGTTTCGGCCTGCAACTGATCAATAGCTTCTTCAGCCATACGAAACTTATCCAGCCTGCTCTGCGCCGCAAGGCCCAGCATTAGCGCCTTGGGGCCGAGGTCGTAGCGCCCTGAACGATAATCCTGCTCGAGCAAGCCCGAACGACACAGACTCACTAAATATCTGTGCACTTTGCTCGGATAGATACCGACGGCATCTGCCAATTCACCAAGCGACAACGATGCATCGGCGGCCGCAATTGTATATGCCATGCGCAAGCCAATTTCAACGTTCTGAACCCCCTGAACTTCCGTCCCATCTACGTTCTTCTTCGTCATAAGCTCTTGCCATCAAGATTCTAATTTTCCGTCCCATGTGATGGGGCGCGCACAGATGCCACCGAGTCCGCTGGTCTCAGGCTTTGGCTGAGCTTGCATGATAACCCGCCAATTTCCACTCTCCATCGAGCCAAACCCACACCTGACTCGTTTCCAGCCGGAGCTCCGTCGGCGCCGTATCGTCTCCGCGAAAGATCACTTGGAGTAATCTTCCGTTTGCCAGTGCAAGGTCTCCGTGCAACCGAACTTGATAAGTCTGTCGCTCGGAACGAACGTATCGGATCCGCTTCCCGATCCCCGCGAGATAACTTTGCTTGCTATCGATACGACCGGTTGAATGAATATGGACGAGTTCGTCCGCAAGCAAGCAATCCAGCACAGCGCGGTCGTGCGAATCCAGCGCCCGGCATCTGCGGGCTTCTGCTGCCGCCACTGAGCGGACATCTGATTTGACTACGCCATTCATACACCGTCCTCCATCGTGAACGCTTCGAGCGACTTGGGGTAACAGTATTTCCCGCCATGAAAAGCCAACGGCTGCTCGTCGCCCAATCCACAGCGCTCGACCCGAGCCACAAAAATAATATGATCGCCCTCGTAGTAGTGACTTTTCGAAACACATTCGAACCACGCACAGCACCCTTCAATCAGGGGAACACCCGTAGGGCCTGAAACGTACTGAACCTGTTCGAAACGCGCATCGCGAGATGGATCCGCAGCCGGCCGCCCGAACAAGTCGGAAAGCTTGGATTGATGCGACGCCAAGACGTTCACATTGAAGCGTTTCGCGGCCCGGAACACTGACAAACTCCGTGCCCCTATATTGAGGCTCCACAGAATCAACGGCGGAGCAAGAGAAACGGAGCAAAACGAATTCGCGGTGAGTCCGACCGGAGCACCACTTGCATCCAACGTTGTTACTATCGTGACGCCCGTCGCAAAGCGCCCAAGCGCACAACGGAAGAATCGTTCGTCAAAATCAGCGGTGTTCCCAATCGGCATCATGATCATCTTCCGGATTACTTTGACAAGTGGGCCTTGCGTATCACTTCCGACCAAGACTTCATCTCGGAAGCCATATAGGTTCCGAACGATTCCGGCGTACTCGTGACGGTTTCGGCGCCAGCCGCGGCGAAGCGCTTGCGTATGATCGGATCAGCCAGAGCCCGATTGATCTCGCGGTTCAAGCGGTCGACGACGGGGGAAGGCGTGTGTGCAGGCGCGACAATCCCGATCCATGCGGCAGCGTCATAATTCGGAACGCCCGATTCGGCTAGTGTTGGCACATTCGGCATCAACGGACTCCGAGTGGAAGAACTAATTGCGAGCGCATGAAGCTTGCCTGCCTTGATCTGCTCCTGCCCAGTGGCCAGATCGAGAAACATCGTCGAAATCGAACCATCCAAGAGGCCTTGCATGGCTGGCGCGGCACCTTTATAGGGCACATGCGCGGCGCGGAATCCTGCTCGTTGAGCAAGCATTTCCATAGCCAACTGGTGGGTGCTTCCTATACCGGGCGAGCCATACTGAATACTTCGATTGACAGGCAATGACTTTACATGTCGGAGGAAGCCTGCCATATCCTTGGCAGGGAATGAGGGTGCAGTCACCAGGAATAGCGGCAATCGAGCAACCAATGCTACAGGCGAAAAATCCTTCAACGGGTCGTATGGCGCTTTCGGAGGTATGTTGGGGTTGATGGCAAACGTCGAAGCGCTGCTGAGCAGAAGCGTATAGCCATCGGGTGGCGCCTTGGCAACCATCAACGCACCAATGAACGTTCGTGCTCCACCGTGATTTTCCACCACGACGGTCTGCCCCAGTTGCTGCGTAAGGTTTTTCGCCAAAGTACGGGCAACGAAATCGGTGCCGCCTCCGGGCGCGAATGGCACGATGAGTCTAATCGCCCGGTCTGGATATGTTTGTGCCGCAATACTATTATGTGAAAAAACAATACACGCGATGAAAGTAAACAGCACGTGCAAGATTCGCGTCTTCATTTTCTTGTCGCCTCCTAATGCCTATCGTTAAATAGTTACAGCTTCTGTGTTATTGGAAATTTCTTTCAGGAAAAGCGGCATGGCTTCCAGCGCAAAACGGCGCATCGAGTCCGCCGCAGCGTCAGCCGGCATCGCTCCGAAATTGTGAACCAGCATAAGGTGACGCACGCCCTCGGCGTATAGCCTGCCAAGCTTGGCCGCAACGGTTTGCGCGGATCCCACCAAAGAGAGCCCATCCTCGCTTGCAATTGCCTCGAAGCTTTGGTGCTTAGCGCGCTGCCTTGTTCTGAGATAAAGCTCGAAGGGATCTTTGGCGCGCGCGCGAGCCTCTTCGTCAGTAGCGGCGACATGGGCATGGAAAGCGACCGCGACATCCCCAACGAACCGCCCATCACTATCGGCTATAGGTGCTTCGTCGGTGCCGCGGCGATACTCCCTGAATACCGCGCCAATATCGGCAATCGACTGCAACTGGCTATATGGGACGAACATCATGTTCTGAGCCTGCCGTCCTACGTAGTAGGCTACAGGCGGGGCACTGACAGCGACATAGATCGGAAGACCGAGCGCCTGCACCGGCGCGACATTCAACTGCATCTCGTCGATTGTCTGATGGCTTCCCCTATAACTGAAGCGTGCACCGGTCAACGCCTTCTGCAGCACCGCCATGTTCTCGTCATAGCGTTCCCGCTTCGTGGCCAGATCAATACCATAGCCGGCCAGTTCGTGCGCGAGGTAGCCGGAGCCAACGCCGAGAGTAACCCTTCCCCCGGACAAGATATCGACCATCGAGTAATTTTCCGCAACTTCGAACGCCGGATGGTAGCTAAGAACTGAAATCGCCGACCCGAGCCTCAGCTGGCGTGTCTTTGCTGCTAGATAAGCTAGAGCGACCGCGGGATTGGGCACCGTGCCGTAAGGGTCGAAATGATGCTCGGCAAGGAAAAACGTGTCGTACCCGAGTTCTTCGGCAAGCATCGCTTGGTCAGACAATTCTGCATAGAATTGCGGTAGCGTGCGTGGAAGGCTCGGATAATGATCCTGTACGCAGAAGATCGAATAACGGAACAAATTGGTTTTACTGCCTAGTCTGAATGGAGCTGGATGTGTCATAGGAATTGAATGATTCGCTGAGTTGTACGATTGACGTCAGCAGTTCTGTACGAACTGCACTCGATGATGAAGAGGGCCAAAAATGCTCTGCCGATGTGAATTGAAAGCCTCCAGAAGCAGCTCATCGTTATTACGGAGATAAGCCGTCCGTGCTTCTCCGTGCCGCAGCTGCTCAAGCATCCTCACCTCGGCCAGGCACGCGGCGCCAGCATCTTCGCGCCGGTTGGAAACCGTGCCCGCACCAAGCACCGTGCCGGCGCCCAGGGGTCGGTAACGAGCCGCCTGCATAACGAGTTCGTGGAAATCGAACTGCATATCGTCACTGGAATTAAGCTGGCCGATCAGCTTCCCATTGACGCGACAGCGCAATTCTGCTTTGAGCTTCTTGCCGTCCCAATCGTCACCCAGTTCATCCGGGGTCACCAGGAAAGGCGCCATGGAGCATGGCGGCTTTCCGTGGAAATTCGTATAGCCCCGGCCCATCTGCTCTGCGAATACAGTACGCAACGTCGTATCGTTGATCAGGGCGAGCAACAAGATTGCGTCGGCAGCCTGTTCAGCGCTCGCTTGCATCGGCACATCATCCAACACCACGGCAATTTCCGCCTCGAAATCCAGGCCAACATCTCCAACGGGCAAAGGCAAGGGACTACCGCTGGCGCGAAAAGTGTGAGACACGCCATCGTAAAAGCGCGGCTCGCTCTCATAGCCTACAGGCATCTCTACTCCACGAAGCCTCCTCGCCAATTCCATGTGATGCAGGTAGACACTGCTGTCCATCCATCCATATGCACGCGGCAGTGGCGCCATCAGACGCGCATAGTCAAGTTCGAACGACTTGGCACGGCCCGCGATCAGCGCGTCGTGGCGCCTTGCCAAGCGCGGCGAGAGCGCGTGCCAATCATCGATGGCCGCCTGCATGCAGCGCGCGATATCTGATGCATCCGTAGCACGCGACAGAATGGGATCGACGAGTAATAATCGCCCATCCCGCGTCCCATCGTTCATGGTTGCGAGCTTCATGATGTGGCCTCGCTCTGCTCGAACCGAGGCGTAGACTTCGGCACCATCGACCAGCTCTTGTAGTAACCCGGCACATCACAGTCCACAGCCCCCTCCAGAAGCTCAAGTGGATCTCGCGTGTCGATCATCACCGCGTATCCCTCAGTTCGATCCGATTTGTTGACATACATGTGCGGCAGCACTTCAGGATGAGGCCCGTGCGTGATTCCACTTGGATGGAAAGTCACCATTCCGGGCCTGACTGAATGAGCGCGGCTACTCATCTTCCCCTCGTGTTGGAAGATGACTTCGTCAAAGTCGTCGTTATTGTGAAAGAACGGCAATTTGATGGCTTTCGGATCCGTTTCCAATACGCGCGGGATCAACGAGCAAACCACGAACCGGCGGCTTACGAATGTCGTGCGCAGCGATGGGGGCAAGTGCAAGCCGTCGCTGGTAATCGCCTTGATATCCCGAATGTTGAGCCGGACGGGGAATAGATCACCCTTCCACCCAATGGCATCGAGCGGATTGTATGGATAACTCAGCACCGAGACCTTGCCCGAGCGCTTGACGTGAACAGTCCATGGTTTCGGCTGCTGCTGAGCGCGAAATGCGTCGTCCATCTCTGGAATATCGAGCATGCCGATATCGAACGGCGCATGGCGTCCAACTATGCCGCGCTGGGGCAAGTCAAACGCATCGCCCGTGCTCTGCACCATCAACATTTCGAAGCCGGCGGTGCAGTCTAGCCTCCACATCGTGCCACGAGGAACCAACAGATAATCGCCGGGTACAACTGCCAAGTGACCGAAATCACAATGTAAGTCCGCACTCCCATGATGGACGAATAGCAATGTGTCACCGTCGGCATTGCGTACCAAGTGGTTCATTGCTCCACCGAGACGCACCACACTCAACTCCACGTGAGAATTACCAAGCAAGCGGGGCGCATACCACGGGCCGGCAGAAGCTGTGTCGCCGGCCAAAGGCTCAAACGCGCGAGGCTTGAGATCGCCAGAAATTTCGCTCCAGCCTGTGGGGGGATTCCGATGATAGAGGTGACTTGCCGCCCCGAAGAAACCTTCCTTTCCCATTTCCCGCTCGTATGTGCCTTCGGGCAGGCCCACATGCGCCTGCCTCGCGAATTCTCCGCGACTATGTGGGCCGCCAAAATTCCAGCCATTAGGCATACCGCCTCCTTTCATAATTCATTCTTTAATTTTCAGAATACATTCTTATTTTAAAAATACAGCAATAGGATGTCAAGCATCGAGAAATCGATGTGCCAAGAATCTGTGGAATACCCAGGTCACTGACATGCAAATTGCCCTGATGTGGGGCAAGGCTATTAGCACAACTCACCAGGCCTGAACGGCGCAGTATGAAATCGAGCCTTTCATCGCAAACGGCTCGGTACGAGCCAGAGATTCAACGTGCAATCGAAAGGCGAGCCATCATCCGCCTCGGCTACTGGCGCCGATCAATGAGATGGTGCAACCAACGGGTCACAAGTCAGTATTGGGGGTCTGACAATGACGAGAGATGCAACTAGTGAGGTTCGATCTCGACCCACATTCTTGTGCCGGGACGGCAATGCTGGAATGTTGTCGCCCGCGCACCAACTAATAAGATTGGCGAGCTGCGCAAGTTACGGCAACAGTAGTCTGGCCCGCATCGCCGATTTAAGTAGTCACGTCTCGCTTTTGCAGCGCGAGATATGCAAAAACATGAGCGGCTCAATAGCCCGGCGCCACCAAACGCGATCCGCCGCATGAGCTCACCAACGAGCTATCCGCAAAAATCGCCCCGACTCGCTCATTCAACCCCTGGCATCGACGGCCAGCCAGGTGCCCAGTCCCCAGAAACCGTTGGCAAACAAGGCGGCCACGTGCTCTTCGACCAGCATCTTGACGCTGGCGATCGCCAGCGAGGCGTCCTGGCGGCGGGCATGGGCAATGCAAAGCTTCCAGTTCAACAGCGCCGTCGAAAACGGAATGGCGCACAAGCGGCCCGCGCGTATGTCGTTTTCCAGCCAGGTGCGGCTGAATATGGTGCAGCCCAGGCCTTTTTCCACAATACCCTTGGTGGAACGGATGCTGTCGCTTTCGAACAGTATGTTGGGATGAATGCCATCGGCCGCGCACAGGCGCTCGACCAGCACGCGTATGCTGTGCGGGCGGCGCGGCAGGATCAGCGGCAAGGTGGCCAGATCGCGCAGCGCGTGGCTTTCGGGGTGCACCAGCGGCATGCCGTTGATCGGGTCGCGCGCGGGCACGATCACGAACAAGGGCTCGACGATCAGCGGCTGGACTTCGAAATCGGCGCTGTACTCGGGGTTGTACAGCAGGGCGATGTCGATTTCGCCGCCCGACAGCCAGTCGTGTATGGTGTCGGAGGTGCTTTCGCGCAGCTGCAATTTGATCAAGGGGTAGCGCAGCCGGCACTGCTCGAAGATCAGCGGCGCCAGCACCGGGCTGGTGGCCGGCGGCAGGGCGATGCGCACGTTGCCGGCGGCCTGCTGCAGCACGCCGCGCACATCGCGTTCGACATCCTTCAGTTCCTCGACCAGGCGTTGCGCCCGGGCGAGCAGCACGGCGCCCGATTCGGTAAGAATCGCCCCGCGCGCGTGGCGCTTGAGCAGCGGCACGCCGAAATGGTGTTCGAGCCGCTGCACGCGCTTGGACAGCGACGATTGGGCAACGCGCAGCCGCGCGGCGGCGGCGGAAAAACTGCGCAGCTGCGCAACGACTATGAACGCGTTGAGGTCTTCGAAAATCATGGTGCCAGGGCCTGTGGACGCAACGCCGCCACGACCCCGGCCAGGCTGGTGCGGC
Source organism: Candidimonas nitroreducens (assembly GCF_002209565.1). Classification (GTDB taxonomy): domain Bacteria; phylum Pseudomonadota; class Gammaproteobacteria; order Burkholderiales; family Burkholderiaceae_B; genus Candidimonas; species Candidimonas nitroreducens. The sequence continues at coordinate 466,882 of NZ_NJIH01000003.1, read as the reverse complement.
CACGGGGCGCGGCAAGCTCGATGGCGAAGCGGCCTGTCCCGACACACCGCGGCCGGACGCCGGTGCCAGCATTGGCTCCGGCGCGGCTGGCCTGCCGCACGCCACGCCGCTATTGCGGCGTGATGCCCGCCTCTTTGATCACTTTACCCCAAGTCGCGGTCTCGGATTCCAGCCGCTCGGCCATTACCTGGGCCGAACCCGGGTCGGCCTCGATGTTCAGGCCCTGCAGGCGCTGCTGCAGCGCCGGGTCGTGCAGAATGGTCTGCGTAGCCGCATTCAGCCGGGCCACCACCTTGTCGGGCAAGCCGGCCGGGCCGAACAGCCCCCACCACGAGCCTAGGTTCAGCTCGGGCAGCGGCAGGCCGGTGGCCTCGGAGAATGTCGGCACATCGGGCAGGGACGCCGAGCGCTGCTTGCCGGTAATCGCCAGCGCCCGAACCTGCCCGCTCTTGATGAAGCCCTTCGAGCTGCTGACCCCGGTGATCACCATCGAGATATGGCCGCCCACCAGATCGGTCAGCGCCGGGCCGGAGCCTTTGTACGGCACCTGCTCGATGTCGACGCCGGCGGCCTTCTTCAAGACTTCCCCTGCCAGGTGCGTAAGATTGCCGCGGCCGGCGGTGCCTTCGGCGAGCTTGCCGGGATGGGCGCGGGCATAGTCCAGCAGCTCTTTCATGTTGTGGGCCGGCACCGACAAATTCACCACCAGCGCCAGCGGCGCAACCGCAAGCGGCGCGATCGCCCGCAAGTCGGTCTTGGGCTTGAACGGCATGCTGCGCATCAGGCTGGGATTGGTGGCCAAGGTCAGGTCGCCCAGCAGCAGCGTATAGCCGTCGGACTCGGCGTGCGCCACGTAGGCGCCGGCGATGTCGGCGTTGGCGCCGGGCTTGTTCTCGACGATGATCGGCGTGCCCAGGGCCTTGCCCAGCGCCGGGGCAAGCTGGCGCGCCAGGATGTCGCTGGGGCCGCCGGGCGAGTAGCCCACCACCAGGCGGATGGGCTTGGACGGATACGCGGCCTCTGCGTGGGTCGCTGGCGAAGCAGCCAACAGCAAAGAGGCTGCCAGGGCACAAAGGGCGGACAATTTCATAAGGAGGTCTCCTCTAAAGAATGAGTGTTGGCGCAAATCGGCCCGGATCCCGATTGCGCCGTAATCTGCTCGAGCACGCGGCGCGCGGTACGGGCTGTGGCACACCGGCCGCGCCAGGCCACGTGCCCGTCGGGCCGCACCAGAACCAGCGGAGCCACGTAGGCGGCACGCACTGCGGCGTTGTCGCTGCGCTGTACCGCCAAGGGCGTGCGCAGGGCGGCCGCCACGCTTTCGAAGGCACCGGTATCGGCGCCGGCATCGGCCACCAGCACGAAGCCCTTGCCGAACCAGTCCAGGGTGCTGGTGTCGTCGGCCAGCCATACGTGGGGCGCGCGCGCGCCCGGCGCCGTGGTCTGGCAATACAGCATGACCTCGCGCGCCGGCAGTTCCTGCCAGGAAGTTTCAATGGGTGTTCCGAGCGACAGGTGCATGCTAAGGCGCTGCCATTCGCGCAACAGCGCAGGCGTCACGCGGGTTCCGTCGCCGAGGCGGCCGTCCGGCGGCACGCCTTGGGGAAGGCCGGCCGTATCGGGAACCCAGGGCGCTTCGTCCGGCACGACGGCGGGCGAATCGGCATAGACATAACCCAGGTCTATGCCCAGCTTGTACCATTCGCGCAGCATGGTCGCCGAGAAATGCTTGCCCACTTCATAGCGCAGCAAGGCACCCTCGAAGCTCGCGTCCAGCAGCCGCGCGTTGGCGCCGGGCGACAGCGTGCGCAGCAGGTTCCCGCTGGCCTCGCGCACCGCGCGCAAGGCCACGGGGCGGCGCTCGGTTTCGTAGGTGTCCAGCAGCGCCTCGCCGGCCCAGCCGCGCAGCATCGCCTCCAGTTTCCATGACAGATCCACGGCGTCGGCAATGCCCATGTTCATGCCGAAGCCGCCGGTGGGCGAGGTCATATGCGCGGCGTCGCCGGCGATGAAGACCCGGCCGCTCCGATAGGTGTCGGCCACGAGTTCGCGGCGCACCCAGGGCACGATGGAAAGTATCGTATAGGGCATGGGCTGGCCCAATACGCGCTCGATGGCGGCGCGCACTTCGGGCTCGCCCAGTTCCTTGCGTTCTTTGCCGCCGATCAGGGACAGGCGCCAGGTGTCCCGGCCGTCGATGGCCACCACGGTGGCCCAGGTGCCTTCAGGGCCCACGAACAAGTACCGGTAGCCCAGGCGTATGTGGGTGTGGTCGCGCAGCGCCGGGCAGCGAAACAGCACGTTGGTCGTGTAGGTAAGCGTGCCCAGGCCGGACATCGCAATGTCCAGGCCCTTGCGTACGCGGCTGGCCGCGCCGTCGCAGCCCACCAGGTAGCGGGCGCGCAAGGTTTGTGTACGATCGTCGGCGGTTTGCACGGTGGCCACGACCGCGGCATCGCTCTGCTCGAAGGCAGTCAAGCGGCTGAGGTAGTGCAGGCTGGCCTGCGACTGGGCCTGCGCAAACTTGCGCAGAATCGGGTCGAACAGATTCTGCGGGCAGCGAAAGCGCGATTCAGGGCTGATGCCGGGGCGCGACTCCTCGCTGCCGCCGGACGGCGTGGCGAACTCTTCGCGGCCCAGCTCATACCCCGAGAACGAGGTCAGATACACCATGTCCTGCGGATATTCGCGGGGGTAGCCGCAGTTGTATACCTGGTCGACAATCCCCCAGCGCCGGCAGAATTCCATGGTGCGTACATTCACGCCGTCCATCTTGGGCTGGACGATGCTGCCGTCGCCCTGCTCCAGCAAGATGCACGATATGCCGCGCCAGCCCAGGTCTCCGGCCAGCGCAAGGCCGACCGGGCCGCCGCCGACGACGATGACGTCGGCCGAAAATTCATTATCGTGTTGCATGGTTCCGTTCTGTGTTGCTGGTTTCTTTATTGCTGATTTCTTTATTGCCGATTTCTTTACCGCGGATAGCTTTATTGCGAATTGCTTTATTGCGGACTGCTTGAGTGCGGACTGCTTGCGGGCAGCCCAGCCGGGGCATGCAGCGATCACCTCGATCGCCATGCCCGTGTGCTTCGACCAGCGCCAACAGGCCTGCCCCGGTAGCGGGCATCACAGGGCTTCTTCGTACAAATAGCGCAACAGGCGCAGCATGTCCTCGTCGGATACGGTGAAAAGGTCGGATTCTTCCGAGGCCGAGATCTGCAGGGCATGCCATGCAGGCACCGTAAACACGTCGCCTGCCTGCCAGGCGTAGCGCTGCCCGGCGACGACGGCCGTGCCCCTGCCCGACTTCACGCTGACGATCTGATTGGCGGTGGTGCGCCAGGGGCGGCTGGCGAAGCCCGCAGGCAGACGCTGCAGCGCCAGCGTCATGGAAGGCATGACACCGCTGCTGTCCAGCACCACACGCTGCCCATAGCGCTCCTGGGGGTCGGGAATGGCCGCCGCCAGCGCCTGCTGCGTTTTTTCCCAAGGGAATACGAAGGCGTGGTCGCGGGTGCGGCGCTCCGGCTGCTGATAATCGCCGGGCCAGGGTTCGAAGAACATGGGCTCGAGCAGGTGCACGGTGGGCACGTCGAGGAAATCGATCCAGTAGCCCGGACGCGTGCCTGCGTTGCCATGGCCGTGCCAGCTCCAGCCCGGGGTCAGCAGTACGTCGCCCGGGCGCATGTCGATGCGCATGCCGTCCACCACCGTGTAGACGTCGTCGGCCGTGTCCAGCACGAAGCGCAGCGCGTGCGGCGTATGGCGGTGCGAGCGCGCGCGCTCGCCGGGCAGGATCATCTGGTAGGCGCACACCAGGGTGCGCAGCGTGGCGTAGTGGTTGCCCGGGTGCGGGTTCACCAGGAAAAGGTTGCGCCGCTCGGCAAGCTCGGTGTCGATCAGCCGCCCGGCCGCATCCAGCCCGGCCCGGGCTTCTTCCCAGCGCCAATGGCAGGGAACGAAATCGGTGCGCGGCTCGGCCCACAGAGACGGCTCGGCCTTGTTCCAGCCGGCGCGAAACGAAAGCAGCGCCAGCCTGTCGTTCAGTTCAGTCAGGCTGTCGGTGGCAGCCAGCAAATCGGTAGACATGATTCTTTCTCACCTCCCGGTGTATAGCGCGCGCATACGCATCAGACCCGGTGCGGAATGGCGATGTTCCAGCCGCCCTCGCCCTGCTGCACGGCCACCGACATGCGTCCCACGCCCGGGGTAATGTCTATGGTGATAGTGTCGCCAGGCACTACGGGGCCGACGCCTTCGGCGGTGCCGGTGGCGATCACGTCGCCCGGCTCCAGGGTCATCACCGATGAACACATCGCAATGATTTCAGGCACGTCGACGATCATGTCGCGGGTCAGGGCGTCCTGGCGCAGCTCATCGTTCACCCACAGCTGCACGCGCAGCGCGGCGGGATCCGGCACTTCGTCGGCGGTGGTGATCCAGGGGCCCAGCGGCGTGAAAGTGTCGTAGGACTTGCGGATTGCCCGCTCTTGCTTGCCGCGCACCGTCATGTCCAGCAGGCAGCCGTAGCCGAACACGTAGTCCAGGGCCTGGTCGCGCGCCACGTGGCGGCAGCGGCGCCCGATGATTACCGCCAGCTCTGCCTCGTGGTGGATGGCGCGCCCGGGCAGGTCGGGCAACAGCACCGGCTCGCCCGCGCCCGACAGCGACGAGGCGCTCTTGATGAAGAAGCCGCCGTTTTTCGAGATGGCGGGCGACGACATTTCCAGCGCGTGAGCATGATAATTGACCGGAATGGCAATCAGCTTGTTGGGCCAGGGCATGGGGTTTTCCAGCCTGACCGAGTCTATGGCGATGGGCGCCGCGGCCTGGGCGGCGGCCAGCAGGCGCTCGCGCTTGCCGTCGAAGGATTCGACCAGCTTCACTACGCCTATGGGCGGCCAGAACCCAGGGTCGATGCCCGCGGCATCGGTTACGTCCCGCAGGGTGCCGTCGATTACGCAGCCGATACGGCCACCATTGAAACGCGCCAGTTTCAAAACCATTCTCCAATCAGATGCCGGCCGGGCCGGCGGCCGCACACCCCATGTCGCGGCAACACGGAAATGTTATCGATGGCATGCGCAAAGGAGAATTTCTATATCGAGATAGGAAGTATCTCGGCTTGTCATAGGCACGCCGCCCGCCGCGGCTCGGGCAGAGGGCCGGTGACGGTGAAGGTGAAGGTGGAGCTAAAGGTGAAGGGATAGGCGGAGGCCGGAGCGAGCTTGGGCACCGGAACAGAGGCGGCGCAGGCAAAAACCGGCGGCTCGGCATAGGCATACCTGCGCGCCGTAAAGTAATATCGCGGCACTGGCGCCGGCATTGACACCCGGCCCCCGGTTAGTTTACGTTTGAACAATAGCCCGCTTGCGGCGCCACGGCGGCCGCCGGCGAAGGCGGCCCCGGGGCGCATCAGCCTCTGCGCGGCGCAGGCAACAAGAATGGAGACACGCACGGATACGCAAGATACCGCGCCGGACACGGTGCTCGAGCTGCAGGACGTCATGGTAGAACTGGGCGGGCAGCAGATATACGACCGCCTCAGCTTCCAGGTTTCCCGCGGGGAATTCGTGTGCCTGCTGGGGCCGTCGGGCTGCGGCAAGTCGACCAGCCTGCGCGTCATGGGCGGGCTGCTGCCGGTGTCCGGCGGCAGCGTGCGCATCATGGGGCAAAGCCCCGCCGAGGGCTGGCCGAAGCTGGCCTATGTGTTCCAGTCGCCGCGCCTGGTGTCGTGGCGCAACGCCCTGGAGAATGTCGTGCTCGGCATGGAACTGCGCTTCGGCGCGGGCAGCGCCGCAAGCCGCCGCGAAAAGGCCATGCAGCTGCTTGCCCTGGTGGGCCTGGCGCAAGACACGCACAAGTACCCTTCCATGCTGTCCGGCGGCGAGCGCCAGCGGGTCGCCATCGCCCGCGCCCTGGCGGTGGATCCGGAAATCATCTTCATGGACGAGCCGTTCTCGGCCCTGGATCCCACCACGCGCCGCAAGATGCGCAGCGAAATCGAACAGATCTGGCGCCACACGGGCAAGACCATCGTGTTCGTCACCCACGACGTCGACGAGGCGCTGCAACTGGCCGACCGCATCATTCTGCTGGGCCGCAAGCCGTCTTCGGTGCAGGAAAACCTGTACCTGCGGGCCGCGCGGCCGCGCGACTTGGGCGGCGCCGAACTGGCCGCGCATCGCACTCGCCTGCTGGACACTTATGCTTCCGACGAATCCATCGCCGCAAGCTGAATTCCCTACGCCAAGGAGCCTACCGTGAATCGCCGCAACGTACTAAAACTGGGAACCCTGGCCCTGCCGGGCCTGATGCTGGCCGCGCGCGGGGCGCATGCCCAGGGCGCCAAGAAAAAAATCAGCTACGCCTACCTGCTCGATCCGGCCTACGATGCGGTGGTCTGGGCCATCACCAACGGCAAGGTGAAGTCCGACCTGATCGAAATCGAGGCGCGGTCGCTGGCCATCCCGCAGCTGCTGCAGGCTACCGCGTCCAAGCAGTACGACGTGATCATGACGGCGGTGATCGGGCTGCCGGCGGCGGCCTCGCGCGGGCTGGAACTGCGCATCCTGAACACCGCCCTGCAGCAGGCCAAGCCGGGGCTGGGCGGCGGCGTCTGGGTGAAAAAAGACAGCCCGCTGCAGCGCCCGCAAGACCTGAAGGGCAAGACCATGGGCTCGTACAGCCTGCGCTCCACCGGCTACACACAGGTGCGCATCGCCCTGCAAAAGAAATACGGCCTGAACACGGCGCTGCAGGGCGGCGACTTCAAGCAGCTGCAGATTCCGGCCTCGAACCTGCCGGCGGCGCTGGCGCGCGGCAGCGTCGACGCGGCCACGCTGATCCACAGCCAGGCCTACAAGGCCATCCAGTCGGGCGAGTACCGCACCATTGCCGAAACGGCGCGCGACAACATCGAGATGTTCAAGCTGCGCTTCATCAGCGCCGTGAACGTGTCCTACCCCGAGAAGCTGCAGGCCGATGCCGAGGCCTACATGGAATTCATCCGCATGTTCAAGGCTTCGGTGCAATACGCGCTAAGCCACCGCGACGAGGTCTTCAATGCGGTGTCCAAGAAAAGCGGCCTCGATCCCAAATTCTTCGACTGGTGGTTCACCAACGTGGCGGACGTGCCGGGCAATTTCACGCGCGAACATGCCAAGTCCATCGACAAGTTCTATGAATTGTCGGCCGAGCTGGGCGTGCTGAAGAAAGCGGTGCCGGTCGAACCGTTCTTGTGGGACAAGCTGCACATGGGCGCGTGATGACGCTGATGGCCCGCGCCGCGCAACGCGCTCTGCACCCCCGCCGTACCGCGCGGCGCCTGGACTGAACCGGCCCCATGTCGCGCCGCGCACTTGCCACGCACCTGTTCACGCTGTTGTTCCTGGCGGCATGGAGCCTGGCCGCCTGGGTCAGTCCCGCCTACCAGATGCCCGGCCCGTGGGCCGTGCTGCAGGGCGCCTGGAAGTTCCTGACGACCCCGGAACTGCTGCTGCAACTGGGGGCTTCGCTGTACCACGTGGCGGCGGCCATCGTCCTGTCGTTCATCCTGGGCTGCGTGCTGGCCCTGATCCCCTATTATTTTCCGGTGGCGCGCATCGCCATACACCGGCGCTTCGGCGCCTTCCTGGGTTCGTTTCCCGGCGTCGGCTGGGCGCTGCTGGCGGGCATGTGGTTCGGCATCAATTCCATATCGGTGATCTTTGCCATTAGCGCGGTGCTGCTGCCGTTCGCCCTGGTCAACCTGAACAGCGGGCTGAACAACCTGGATGCCGAACTGATGGAGATGGGCCAGAGCTTTACGCGCCACACGGCGCGCAAGCTGCGGCTGGTAATTTTGCCGCTGCTCTACCCCTATCTGTTCGCCACGCTGCGGCTGATGTTCGGCGTGGCATGGAAGGTGACGCTGGCGGCCGAGCTGTTCGGCGGCAACTCCGGCCTGGGCTATCTGATCAACCTGGCGCGCCAGGACTACGACACCGTAACGATCTTCGTGATTATTTTCTTCATCATCGTGTTCGTGTATTGCGCCGAGCGCTTCTTCTTCAAACCCATCCAGGCCCGCTTCGACGCCTATGCCAAGATCTGACCCACCAGCCGCGGGTTCCAAGGGGCGGCGCGACACAGCCGGACGCCTGCTGGGCGAGCTGCTGGTCGTGGCCTTCCTGGCGATCTGGTGGGCCACCGCGCGCGGCCTGCCCAATTTCGTGCTGCCCGGGCCGCTGGCCGTGGCGCACCGGCTGCTGCAGCTGCTGGGCGAGCCCGAGTTCCTGGCCAATGCGCTGGTGTCCACGCTACGCGTGATTCTGTCGGTGCTGGTGGCCTGCGTGCTGGGCGGCCTGCTGGCGCTGCTGGCCAATGCCAGGCCGGCCTACGACGGCATCATCAACGAACGCATCAAACCCTTCCTGAATTCCTTTCCGTCCATAGGCTGGGCGATCCTGGCTTCCATCTGGTTCCCGGCCGGTAATTTCGGCGTGGTGTTCGTGCAGGTGGCGATTCTTACGCCGTTCTGCCTGATCAATATCGACCAGGGCTTTCGCGCCATCGACCAGGAACTGCTGGAAATGGGCCGCAGCTTCACCCGCAGCAACCCGCGCATCTGGCTGCGCATTCACCTGCGGCTGCTGACGCCGTTCATCTTGTCGGCCATCCGGATTTCCTACGGCATCGCCTGGAAAATAGCGCTGGTGTCGGAACTGCTGGGCGCGCCCAACGGGCTGGGCTACATGATGCTGCAGGCGCAGTCCACCGCCGAAGCCGTCACCTTCCTGGCCGTGTGCTTCTCGATCGTGTTCATCTTCGTACTGGGCGACCGCCTGATCCTGGTGCCGCTGGAAAGAAAATTCCCGGTCACCCGGTGATGGTGGAGGTCGCCGGGGCGGCCCGCCGCCCTGGGATCGTGACGCACGGCCGGGCCGCGCAGGCCGGGCCGCGCAAGCCGCAGCACACACGCCGGGCAAGCCGGCAACCCGGGGGCAGCGCCGCAGCGACGGCGCCCCGAGGCCTTAGCTACGCGTGGCGTCGCGCGGGCCGCATTTCGGGGGAAGCATCTGTTTTTTTATCGTAGCCATTACAGGACGACAGCAACATGAACGATTCCGCCAAGAACGCCGATTGTGTAGCCGATACCGCCGAAGGCCCGGTACGCGGCAGGCTTGTGGAGGGCGTGCGCGTCTACAAAGGCGTGCCGTACGCCCAGCCCATGACGGGCGAGCTGCGCTTCCGCGACCCGCTGCCGGCGCAGCCGCGCGGCCGCGAACTGGACGCGCGCGAGCCCGCCCCCATCGCCCCGCAGGGCCGCTCGCGCCTGGCCCTGGCCATGGGCGACTTCAGCCTGCAGCAAAGCGAAGACTGCCTGACGCTGGACATCTACGCCCCCGACGGCGCGCCCGGCTCGCGCAAGCCGGTAATCGCCTGGATACACGGCGGCGCCTTCACCAGCGGCGCCGGGTCGCTGCCCTGGTACGGCGGCGGCACCCTGGCGCGCAACGGCGACGTGGTCACCGTGGGCATCAACTACCGCCTCGGCGCGCTGGGCTTTCTGTATTTGCCTGGCCTAAGCGCGGGCAATCTGGGCCTGAAAGACCAGGTGCAGGCGCTGCAATGGATCAAGCAGAACATCCAGCATTTCGGCGGCGACCCCGACAACATCACCGTCATGGGGCAATCGGCGGGCGGCGCCTCGATCGCGGCCATGCTGACCATGCCGCAGCTGGACGGCCTGTTCAAGCGCGCCATCATGCAAAGCGCATCGATGGGCCGGATGTTCAATTCCCCCGAAGATTCCGAGCGCCTGGGCCGCGCTTACCTGAAGCTGCTGGACATAGCCCCCGGCCAGGCCGCGCAACTGCGCCAGGTGCCGGTCGACAAGCTGCTGCAGGCGCAGCAGGCATTGGGCGCGGCCGAGCGCAAGCTGGCGCAGACCAAGCCCCCCTTCTGGCTGGTGCGCGACGGCGACTATATACGCAGCGAGCTGCTCGACACCCTGGGGCCGGATCGCCGGCTCGGCATCGACCTGCTGATCGGCACCACGCGCGAAGAAATGGCGGCGTTCTACAAGCATGACGAAGCCGTGCGCAATGCCGGTGCGGACGTCGTAGAGCAGTTGTTCCACGCAGAGTTCGGCGATCAGGCCCGGCAATACATGGACGCCTACCGGCGCCGCCGCGCGGTGCCCAACGCCGCCGCGCTGCTGGGCGACATGAATACCGACAAGGTGTTCCGCCTCGGATCCCTGGAGCTGGCGGCCACTTTCAAGCGCAAGGGCCTGTCGGCGTATGTATATCAGTTCGACTGGCAGTCGCCGGCGGGCTATGAATCGTGCCACTGCCTGGAGCTGCCCTTCGTGTTCGGCGACCTGCGCCTGTGGGCCGATGCGCCCATGCTGGCGGGAATGGATGAAAGCGAGTTCGCCGGCCTGTCGAACGCCATGCAGCAGGCATGGGCCGCCTTTGCCCGCAGCGGCGATCCCGGCCACGCCGGCATACCGCAATGGGATGCCTACAGCGACGAGAACCGCAACGTGATGCACTTCGATCGCTTGATAGAGCCGCGCCGCGCGTGGATCGCGCCTGGTTTGGACTAGCACCTGTTCACCCTGGAAGGGAAACCGCGCCGGCGCCAGGCCACGGAAATTATTCCGATAAATGTTCGGCGCAGGCGGGTATCAAGCCACGGGCAGCAAGAACATGCCGGCGGCGATCAGGGTAGGAAGCGCCGCCGCCAGCAGCAGCTTGCCTGGGGAGATGGCGCCGTCGGGAAAGTAGCGCTTGAGCAGCGCGAAGCCCGCGGGATTGGGGGCGTTGGCAATGACGGTCAGGCCGCCGCCGGTTACGGCGCCCGCCACCAGCATATAGCGCCAGGTTTCGCTGGTGCCGCTTACCAGCGAGCCCAGGTATGTAAGAGCGGCGTTGTCGGTAACTGCCGTCAGCGCGGCTGCGCCCCAGTACAGCACGAGCGGATCCAGGCCGGCCAGCAAATCTTGCAGCCACCAGCCCTGCATGCCGCCCAGCACCACCAGGCCTGCCAGGAAGAAGCCCACCATCAGGCCTTCCTTGATCATCAGCGGGTCTTGATGGCGCTTGTAGGCTTCGGTGTAGCCGATGAAGAACATCAGCAGGCTCAGGAACACCGCGGCGTGGTGCGAGCCCAGCACCACGCCAGCCAGGAATAGCAGATGCACGGCCATTACCGCCGGCGGCACCGGCGGGCGGACGCGGCGCGGCGCCGCGCTGTCGCTCGCCGCACCTTTGCCGGCGAGCGCGCCTGCACTCAGGCCCTTTACACCGCCGGCCGCAGCGGCGGCAGGGGCGCTTGCGGTAGCGGAGCTTGCGGTGGAGGAGCTTGCCGCCGCTACGGCAGCGGCACCTTGCCCGCTCGGCTGGCCGGGCAAGATCCGGGCGCAAACCACGGTCAACAGGCCGGCGTTGATGAAAACGGCGAGCGCGGCGCGCCAGCCGAAATGCGCGGCCATATAAGCCGTGTCCCAGCCGAAGGCGTGGGCCACCATCAGCACGGCCGGCGCCGCGTAGGCGGTAAGCACCCCGCCTATCGATACGTTGACGAACAGCACACCCAGCGTCAGGTACTTGAAGCCGTAGTGCGGCCCATGGCGAAAACACGTGTCGCGCAGCAGCAGCGCCGCCAGCGTCATGGCCGCAGGCTCGGTAATGAACGAGCCCGACAGCGGCACCAGGGACAGAGTCAGAAAAAAGGTGGCGACTTCGCCGCGCAGCGGTAGCGCGCGCGCCATCCCGCGCACCAGCATGTCTACCAGAGCGAGTATGGGGCGGCTGGCGGCCACGACCATCACGGCGAAGACGAATGCGGGCTCAGTGAAGTTGCGCCCGTCCAGGTAGGCTACGGCGCTCGAGACACCCGACAGGGCCGCCATGGCCACAAGCAGCACGAACGCCCATACGCCGAATACCACTTCCACTTCCGACAACAGGTGCCAAAGGCCCGCATGGCCGCCGCCGCGCGCGGCACGGCGTGCGAACACAGGCACACAGAAGGTATGGATGACGGCCACCGCGAACAGGACGGTAGCCATCAGTTCAATGGCATTGGGCATGGCTAGGATTATTGACGCTAAAAGAGGCGCCGCATTGGCAGGCAACCGGGCGCGCGGCCCGGCAGCGCACGGGCTTGCGCGCCGCCTATTGTCGCACGTCCTTTCAGGACGCAGTCAGCATACCTGCCATGCGGGCAAGGGTGCAGCCGGGCAAACGCGATGGACTAGCCCCCGCCGCGGCTTCCTCCTGGAAAGAAGCATGCGCTTCGGGCGGCCAGGCACCGCACTGGTGCCCTCAGCCCGACGCAAGAATGAACTGCGCGCCCTTCTCGGCAATCATGACGGTGGGAGAGTTGGTGTTGCCGGAAGTAATGGTGGGCATGATGGACGCGTCGATGACGCGCAGGCCCTGGACGCCGTGCACGCGCAGCTCGGGGTCGACTACCGACATCGCATCCACGCCCATCTTGCAAGTTCCCACAGGGTGGAAGATGGTAGTGCCGATGTCGCCGGCGGCGCGCTCGAGCTCGTCCTGGCCCTGCACCGACGAGCCGGGCCGGTACTCTTCGGGCCGGTATTTGGCCATGGCCGACTGGCTCATGATTTTGCGCGTCAAGCGTATGCTGTCGGCCGCCACGCGCCGGTCTTGTTCGGTGTGCAGGTAATTGCAAAGAATCTGCGGCGCATCGGCCGCGTCGGGCGTGGCGATGCGCACGTGACCGCGGCTGGAGGGCTGCAGATTGCACACTGACGCGGTCATGGCCGAGAAGGTGTGCAGCGCATCGCCGAACTTGTCGAGCGACAGGGGCTGCACGTGATATTCGAGATTGGCGCGTTGCTGTTCGGGGCCGGAACGCGCGAACGCCCCCAGCTGCGAGGGCGCCATCGACAGCGGCCCGCTTTTCTGCAGCGCGTACTGCAGGCCGATGCGCGCCTTGCCCAGCCACGAGCCCACCATGGTGTTCAGCGTCTTGGCATTTTGCACTTTGTAGATCAGGCGCAGCTGCAGATGATCTTGCAGGTTCTCGCCCACGCCGGGCAGATCGTGCACCACCGGAATGCCCAGGGACTGCAGCAGCGCGCCCGGCCCCACGCCGGAAACCTGCAGCAGTTGCGCCGAGCCTATGGAGCCGGCCGACAATATGGTTTCGGCCCGCGCCCGCGCCTGCTGCAGCTGGCCGTCCTGCAGGAATTCCACGCCGCAGGCGCGGCGTCCCTCGAACACCACGCGCCGCACCTGCGCGCCGGTAATCACCGTAAGATTGGGGCGTTGCGCCACCGGGTGCAGGAAAGCCTTGGCCGAAGTCCAGCGCACGCCGCGCCGCTGGTTCACCTCGAAGTAAGCACAACCCTCGTTGTCGCCACGGTTGAAGTCGTCCACCGCGGGGATGCCCGCCTGCGCTGCGGCCTCGCGGAAAGAGTCCAGCACTTCCCACGACAGGCGCTGGCGCTCGACCCGCCAAGTGCCCGAGGCACCATGGAATTCGCTGGTGCCCGCATGATGGTCTTCGACGCGCTTGAATACCGGCAGCACGTCTTCCCAGCCCCAGCCGGCATTGCCCTGCGCCGCCCAGCCGTCGTAGTCGGCCGCCTGGCCGCGCATGTAGATCATGCCGTTGATGGCGGAACTGCCGCCCAGCACGCGCCCGCGCGGATAGCCCAGGGTGCGGCCGTTCAGGCCGGGGTCGGGCTGGGTGCTGTAGCACCAGTCGGTGCGCGGATTGCCGATGCAGTACAGGTAGCCCACGGGAATGTGGATCCAGCGCCAGTCGTCGCGGCCGCCGGCTTCAAGCAGCAGCACCTTGGTGGCCGGATTGGCCGACAGCCGGTTGGCCAGCAGGCAGCCGGCCGAGCCCGCCCCTACGATGACGTAATCAAATTCCAGATTCTTTGCTTGCGGCGTTCGAGTCACGATGACACGCCTCCTCGTCATATTCTTATGCAGATGCGGCCACCCTTGCACAGGCGCATGGCTCTCCCGCGTTCGGTGTTCCGCACTCAATACTGTATCGCAAGCACGCCCGCATTACCTGACAGACAGCCGAAACCCCCGGCTGCGCTGGGCCCGAGCCGGGGCCGCCAGCCCCTCGGCCGCCCAGGAGGACGCCGCAGGCCGGCCTGCCCGGCACGAATGTGCAACCGAGTGTATGGACGGCGCCCCCGCCAGGCGCGTACGGGCGGCGTGCGGCCCGGGTGCGGCTACCAGCGCCGCGCACCTCGCCCGGGCGCAAGCGGGGCAGCGCCGCACCTCGGCCCGTTCTGACAGAATTGACACCGCCCGCACTTCAGGAAGCAAGGCCCGGCTCGCTGGGCACCACGCCTATGTGTTCCGGATGGTGGCGGTCGAGCAGCTCGATCAGCCTGGCGGTGGCGGGCATCAGCGAGCCACGCGGGTAAGTGATACCCAGCTGGCGCACCATGGTGGTCTCGCGCAGCCGCACTTCGCGCAGCAGGCCGCGCGTCTTGGGATGCGCCAGCGTCAGGCGCGACAGAAAGCACAGCAGATCGGTACTGCCTATTACATCGTGTATGGAAGGCAGAGAATTGGTTTCGATATGCGCGTGCGGGCGCGGCAGATCGTGCGCCAGGAATACGTCGTCGAGCCACTTGCGGCTGCCCACCATGGCGTTGGGCAATATCCACTTGTAGTCCGGCAATTGCTCCAGCCGCACCTTGCCGCGGCGGAAAATGGGATGATGGCGGCCCGCGGCCACCACCACCGTGTCGTCGATGAAGGCCTGGTGGCGGAATTCGTCGTCGCCCGTTACCACCCCCACGATCATGTCCAGCCTGTCCTGGCGGATCAGATCCTTGAGCACATAATTGGTGTTGATCGTGACTTCCAGCGAGATGCCCGGCTCGTGGCCCAACACCAGGTTGCAGATGATCGGCAGCAGATAATCGGCCGTGATCGGCCCGCAGCCCACGCGCACCTTGCCCACCGAACCCGCCACGAAATCGCGCATGTCGTTCAGGTAGCGGTCGCTGGCGGCGCGAACCTTGGCCGCACGCGCCTGGAACTCGCGCCCCACCGCGGTCAGCTGCAGGCCCCGCCCCTTGCGCTCGAACAGCGCCGCGCCCACTTCGCCTTCCAGCCGCTGTATGCACTTGGTCAGCGCCGGCTGGCTGCGGCACAGCACCTCGGCGGCCTTGCCCAGATGCCCGAGCCCCGCGATGATTTCGAAATAGCGCAGGTCGCGCAGCTCGATATTCATGTCCGTACCTCAGGTGCCATGGTTTTTTATGCGGGCCGCCATGTATTCCGCGCCTAGGCGTTTGTGCGTTGCTTAGTCTGTGCGTTACCTATGTTGGCTTCGCGCGTTCGCGCATCGCGTGCTGCCATGGGCTTGCGGGCACGCAGGGCCCAGGGGACTCGGCGGCCTGAGCAAGGCACCATGACAATTCCCCAAGCTTGTCCGGCGCCGCAGTCCGGCCGCCCAATTCATAACCCAAAGAAATTGATCAATGAGAATTATCGAATAGACGTTTATATCAGTAATTGGCTTTAATGGCCAGGCTCGGCCACGCGGGATGGTGGTGAAGCCAACCCGGCCAGGCAAGGAATCGAGCGGACTACCGCCAGCACGATTCTTCGGCTGTCCCGGCCCACCGACAGGCACCGCCCGACCCATTCAACCGATTTCATTCTTGCTGCCCATGTCCCACACCGTGTTCGTTACCGCCCCCACGCTCAGCAGCGCAGGGCTCGAGCTGCTTGCGCAGGCGGGCTGCCGCAGCCTGTTCCTGCCCGCCGGGGGCACGCCGGCCGACGTCGAGCACATACTGGCGAGCGAGCCGGTGGACGCGGTAATCTCACGCACCGTGGCACTTTCCGCCGCGGCGGTGCGCGCCTGCCCGACCCTGAAAATCGTCGCCAAACACGGCGTGGGCGTCAACAACATCGACGTCGAGGCCTGCAGCGAGCGCGGCATTCCGGTCTGCACCACCCCGGGGGCCAATGCCCGTTCGGTGGCGGAAATGACGGTGGGGCTGATGCTGTGCGCAGCACGTTCGCTGTGCCGCATGGACGCCGGCATCCGGGCCGGCGGCTGGCCGCGCCACCAGGACGGGCTGGAGCTGCATGGCCGCACGCTGGGCCTGGTGGGCTATGGGCAGATCGGGCGCCGGGTGGCGCGCATCTGCGGCGCCATGGGCATGCGCGTGGTGGCCTACGACCCGCAGCTGCAGGCCGCTGACCTGGAGCCGGAAGTGGAATTGGCGGCCGACCTGCCGCAACTGCTGCGCCAGGCGCAGGTGCTGAGCCTGCATGCGCCGCTGGCGGCGCGCACGCGCGGCATGATCGGCGCGGCGCAGCTGGCGCTGCTGCCCGAAGACGCCATCCTGGTGAACACGGCGCGCGGCGAACTGGTGGACGAGCCCGCGCTTGTCGAGGCGCTGCGGCTGGGCAGGCTGCGGGCCGCCGCGCTGGACACCACGGCCGGCGAACCCATCGCGCCCGACAGCCCGCTGCTGCAGATGGACAACGTGGTGCTGACGCCGCACGTGGGCGGCTCGACCCAGGCCGCGCTGCAGGCCATGGCCGGCGGCGCCGTGGCACAGGCGCTGGCCTTCCTGGATCACGGCACGCTGGAGCGCGCCGGCACCGTCAACTTCGACCGCATAAACACCGCACAGAGAGAATCGCATGTCCAGTAATGCAAAGAACCATGTCGCCGATCGCGACAACAGCGGCGCCAGCGGCGCCGCCGCGCCGCAAGCCGCTTGGCCGGTCGGCTATCGCATCGAGCCCATGCCGGCCCTGATCGGCGACGATCTGCTGGCCGCCTTCGCCGACGTGCCGGTCGCCGTGGCCGGCGATTGCATGGGCCGCTGCATAGGCGCCCAGGGCCTGCGCGCCTATCACGAGAACGTGCACACCCGCCTGTGCGGCCGCGCCCTGACCGTGCGCGTGCGCCCCGGCGACAACCTGATGATCCACAAGGCCTTCATGATGGCGTCGCCGGGCGACATCGTCGTGATCGACGGCGGCGGCGACACCTCGCAGGCCTTGATCGGCGGACTGATGCGCACCACCGCGATCACGCGCCGCATCGGCGGCTTCGTGGTCGACGGCGCGATCCGCGACCTGGCAGAATGGGCCGATGGCCGCATGCCGGTGTTCGCCCGCGGCCATACGCACCGCGGCCCGAGCAAGGACGGCCCGGGTGAAATCAATATTCCGGTCGCTTGCGCGGGCATGGTGGTACATGCCGGCGACCTGGTGCTGGGCGATGCCGACGGCGTAATCTGCATACCCGCCGCCGAGGTCGCGGCGCTGCTGCCGCGCGTGCGCAAACACCTGGAAAAAGAGGCAGCCATACGCCTGTCCAACGAACGCGGCACTTCAGATCCCGAAAGGTTCGATGCCGTGCTCAGGGCCAAGGGGCTGCCCGTATAGCTTCCGACCCGGCGGTGCCACAGCCCGGAACTGGCACCCGTCAACGGAAAACCGCGCCGGCCGGGCCCGGCCACCAAGTACTCAATTCATGCAACACTTCCCTACCTACCTACATCAAAACCAAGGAGAGAGATGATGATTTCCCTGCGCAACTTCGCCGCTGCCGCTGCCGTGCTGGCTTGCGGCCTGACCGCGGTGCCCGCCGCGCAAGCAGCCCCGGCCTATCCGAGCCAGCCCATCAGGCTGGTGGTGCCGTTCCCGCCGGGCGGCGGCACCGACACCATGGCGCGCTTCCTGGGCACCGCCCTGTCGCAGAAATTCGGCTGGGACATCGTGGTTGAAAACCGGCCGGGCGCCGGCGGCACGGTGGGCATGGGCGTACTGGCTCGCGCCGAACCCAACG
Source organism: Candidimonas nitroreducens (assembly GCF_002209565.1). Taxonomy (GTDB): domain Bacteria; phylum Pseudomonadota; class Gammaproteobacteria; order Burkholderiales; family Burkholderiaceae_B; genus Candidimonas; species Candidimonas nitroreducens. The sequence continues at coordinate 449,059 of NZ_NJIH01000003.1, read as the reverse complement.
GCTACACCATGGCCCTGGGCCAGACCTCGAACCTGTCGATCAACCCCTACCTGTACAAGCGCATCTCGTACAACGTGGCCAAGGATTTCGCCTCGGTGTCCTCGGTGGCTTCGCAGCCGATGGTGCTGGTGGTGCGCGCCGACCATCCCTACAAGTCGGTGGCCGAACTGATCAAGTACGCCAAGGCCAATCCTGGAAAACTGACCATAGGCAACGCAGGCACGGGCACGGTGGGCGACATCACCGGCCGCTACTTCGCCAAGGAAGCTGGGCTTGAAGTACTGCACGTACCCTACAAGGGCGCCTCGCCGGCCATGACCGACCTGCTGGGCGGACGGGTGGACGCCTTCTTCGCCTCGGCGCCCGCCGCGCTGCCCCAGCTGAAGAACTCTAAAGTGCGCATGCTGGCCATTACCACGCTGAAGTCCATACCCCAGTTCCCAGGCGTGCCGCCGCTGGCCGATACGCTGCCCGGCTTCGAGGCCGCTTCGCGCACCGGCATACTGGTGCCCGCCGGCACGCCGCGCGCCGTCATCGATACGCTGAACAGCCACATCAACGAAGCGCTGAAAGACGAGACCTTGCGCAAGAAAATCATGGACGAGGGCAATGTGGTGCTGGGCGGTTCGGTGCAGGACTTCACCGACACCATCGCCAAGGACTCGGCCAAGTGGTCGGCCATCATCAAAGATGGGCACCTGACCATCAATAATTAATCCGATACACGCAACTCGCCTGTTCCCATGAGCAAACCTCTACACAACATACGGGTACTGGATCTGACCAATGTGCTGGCCGGCCCCTTCTGCTGTCATCAACTGGCGCTCATGGGCGCGGACGTCATCAAGGTCGAAACCCCCGGCAGCGGCGACCTGGCGCGCCAGCTGGGGGCGGACGCCGACCTGAACGGCAAGCTGATGGGCCTGTCTTTCCTGGCGCAGAATGCCGGCAAGCGATCCATCACCCTGAACCTGAAAAACCCGCAAGGCAAGGAAGCCTTCCTGCGCCTGGTGCAAAGCGCCGATGCGCTGGTCGAGAACTTCCGGCCCGGCGTCATGCAGCGCCTGGGCCTGGGCTTCGACGAACTTGGCCGGCACCAGCCGCGGCTGGTGTATTGCGCCATTTCCGGCTTCGGCCAGGACGGGCCGCTGCGCAGCCTGCCGGCCTACGACCAGATCATCCAGGGCATGTCGGGCGCCATGAGCATTACCGGCGACCCCGACACCGCGCCCTATCGCGTCGGCTATCCGGTGGCCGACACCATAGGCGGCATGACCGCAGCCTTTGCCGTGGCCGCCGCGCTGGCCGAACCGCAGCGCACGCAGCCGCGTTTCATCGACGTGTCGATGCTGGAATCGGTCATCGCCACCATGGGCTGGGTCGTGTCCAACTACCTGAATGCCGGCCAGGATCCGCAGCCTCTGGGCAATGAGAATTTCACCGCCAGCCCCTCGGGCACGTTCAAGACGGGCGAGGGGCTGCTGAACATCGCCGCCAACAAGCAGGAACAGTTCGAGGCCTTGTGCGGCGTGCTCGGCTGCCCCGAGCTGGCGCGCGACGAACGCTATGCGCAGCGCCAGGCGCGGCTGCGCAACCGCGCCGAACTGAAGGCGCGCATCGAAGCACTGCTGGCGGCACGCCCCGCCGCCGAATGGTGGCCGCTGCTTACCGACGCCGGCATTCCGGCCGGCCCGGTGTACAGCGTGCCGCAGGCGCTGGCCCACCCGCAAATCAGCGGACGCGGGCTGGTGGCGCACTTCCCGGACGTGCCCGGCGTGAATCGGGACGTCCGCGTGGTGCGCGGCGGCTTCAAGCTCGACGGCCAGGCGCCCGCGGTCGACACCCCGCCGCCCACGCTGGGGCGTGACACCCAGGCGCTGCTGCAGGAATTGGGTTATAGCGTCGAGGAGATCCGCGGCATGGCGGACGCCGGAGCGCTTTGAGCGCGGTTCGCGCCCTTGCATCTGGCCCGGCGTACGCGCCGGCCGCCGCGGCCCAGCGCGCCGGCAACCGGCTCCATCCGGGCCATTCCGACCGGCGATCCGCCGCGTAAACGCCACAAGCCTCGTGCCCGAAGGGCGCGCCCAATACCCACACAATTCGCCGCAAGGCCACAGGAGAACCCGGACGTGAGCACCGTAAACAAAGACGACAGCAACACTGCCCCGCAAATGGACGCCGAGGGCGCGGCCTGCGGCCAGTGGTGGCGCACATCCATCATCGACATGAAGCCCGGCAGCATCCGCTATCGCGGCTATGCCATCGAAGACCTGATCGGCCGCATCGGCTACGCCGACATGGTGTGGCTGATGCTGCGCGGCGAGCTGCCCAGCCGGGCGCAGAGCGCGCTGCTGGACGCTGCGCTGGTCTCGTCGGTGGATCATGGCCCGCAGGCCCCCAGCATCGCCATCTCGCGCATGGCTGCCACCTGCGGCGTGGGCCTGAACAATGCCATGGGCTCGGCAGTCAACGTGCTGGGCGACGTGCACGGCGGCGCCGGCGAACAGGCCGTGGCGCTGTACCACGACATCGAGGCGCGCCTGGATGCCGGCCTGGATGAGGACGCGGCCGTCAAGCAAGCGCTGGCGGCCTTCGTCGAGGAACACGGCAAGTACATACCTGGCTTCGGCCACCGCTTCCATCCGCTGGATCCGCGCGCGCCGCGCCTGCTGGCGCTGGTCGACGAGGCTGCGGCACAGGGCGTGGTCGGCGGCCGCTACGCCGCCATCGGCCGCGCGGTGCAGCGCGTGCTGACCGGAAGCAAGGGCAAGCCCATCCCCATGAACATCGACGGCGCCTCGGCCGTGGTCTATGCCGAACTGGGCTTTCCCGCAGCGCTGGCGCGCGGCATCTTCTGCCTGTCGCGCTCGCTGGGCATTCTGGCGCATGCCTGGGAACAAAGCCAGCAAGGCGGTCGCAACAAGGGCCCGATCCCCCGGCAATACCTGCCCGCCTACGAAGGCCCCGCGCCGCGCGAGGTGCCGCCGCGCTGAGGATCCGGATCTGGAGGCTCAGCCCCGGAATGAGGAACACTTCGCAACGCTGCCCGCTATCAAATCGTTAGCATAGTAGCCTGGCTCCCAATTAAGAACTTCAGAGCCCTGTCCGGACAAACGGCGCCACCGCTGCCGGTACGTCTACGCCAACAGGCACTTGCCCTTCTTCGAGATGTGCCCAGTCACGGACGCGAAAATCAGGATAGGGGTGGGCCGCCGGCTCGCCGCGGCTCTGCTCTATGCCGTCTATGATGATTTTTTTGATCTTCGCCTTGTCCCGAAGCACCGTAATGTCTTCGCTGGGGTCGCCGTCGACAAATAGTATATCCGCGCGCTTGCCCGCCTCCAGGGAACCGATTTCGTTCTGTTTCCCTATGCCCTTGGCGGAAATCAAGGTGCCGGCGCGTAGTATCTCCAGCGGGCTATAGCCGGCCTCGAGGAAATATTCCATTTCGAGCACACCGTCCCGGATATGGGGGAACCGATGACAGGCGTCCGTGCCAATTCCAACATCGATATCAAGACGGCGAGCCTCTTTCAACATATTCCGGGCGCGTTCGTATGCAGTCCATGCCTCGTGACGAATGCGATTGTTAGCGGAACCGAATGGCGGGTTCAAGCCCCGCGCATGCAGCCATGCGATCGTAGGGCTGATGACGATGCCCTTTTTCTTGATTTCCTGAAGCGTCTCCAGATCGACAAACTCGACGGCATGCATAGAGATGACCCCGGCTTCGACCGCGGCACGGATCCCGCCGATCGAATGCGCATGCGCATGCACCGCTTTGCCGAATCGAGCGGCGGTCGATACGACTTCGCGCATAATCTCGTAGGAAAGATCGTCCTGATCCGCATGGCTGTATGGTGAGCCCGCCACACCGCTGGCCGCAACCTTAATCCAGTCTACGCCGCCTTTTACCTGCTGAATGACCTCATGCCGCGCCTCTTGAACCGAAGACACAATCGCGTTCAGGCCATTGGCGATCCGCAAATCAGCCCAGGGTGGGACGTCATCGTGCAAGCCCCCTGGGCCCGACATGATGGGGCCGGTCGAGAATATCCGCGGGCCCCGGATCAACCCTCGGGCAACGGCATCGCGAATAGCCGGGCCTATCAGGCCGCGACATCCGCCGTCCCCAATCGTAGTAAAACCCATGTCCAGCACTCTGGATGCGTTACAGGTGGCGTACACAGTATTGAGTTCTACGCTCTGCCGCATCTCCAGTCGCCAGGTATCAGGCTCCGCGGTGTTATAGGTAAGATGGGTGTGGAAGTCGATCAAACCCGGCATGACCGTCATGCCCCGCGCATCAATGGCTTGTATATCGACGCGGTCGCTCGGCTTATCGTTGGCCCCGACACTTTCTATCCGGCCATTTTTGACAAGCACATAGCCATCGACGATGGGGTCGCGCCCGGTTCCATCAATCACACGCGCTCCTCGGACTAAGAAGTTCGCTCGTGCGCCTTCTTGCACTCTCATTTTGTATTCTCCGTTCAAACAGTAGCCAGCAGGCTCACTCCAACATCTCGGCAGCACATAGCATCGAGCGCAACAGCACGTTCGTTCCGGCCTCGAGGTCTTCTTTCTTGGCGTCTTCCAGTTCGTTGTGGCTGAGGCCATCCTTGCACGGCACGAAAATCATTGCGGCGGGCCCGGCTTTAGCCATATAGACCGCATCGTGACCGGCTCCGCTCAGGATCTCCATGTGCGTATAGCTCAGTTCCTGTGCGGCGTTACGCACGACGTCCACCAGCGGCGGGAAGAACGGCTGCGGTTTAATGTCGGCCACACGCCTAATACTGAAATCCAGCTTTCCGGGCTCCGAGTATCTGTCGCACGCCTGGTTCAACTCTTGCTCCATCGCGGCCAACATGTTCTCTTCCGGGCCTCGAAATTCCACGGTAAGATGAACCCGCCCAGGTATGCTGTTGCGCGAGTTTGGATGAACATCCATATAGCCGACGGTTGAGCGAGTGTTGCCGCCCTTCTCGAGCGCAATCTCATTTACCCTGACAGTAAGCCGGGAGGCGGCCAGCAGCGCGTCCCGGCGGGAGTCCATAGGCGTCGTACCCGCATGAGACTCTAGCCCGATGACCTCGATGTCGTACCAACGCTGCCCCATCGCGCCGGTTACCACGCCGATGCTGATACCCTCATTTTCAAGTATGGGGCCTTGCTCGATATGCGCTTCGAAGTATGCACCGACTGGGTGTCCAGGATTTCGCTTGCCATCATATCCAATAGCCGCCAAAGCCGACTGTACCGATACACCGTCACGATCCTGTTTCTTCAGCATGTCATCCAAGGATAGCTGCCCTGTGAACACACCCGAACCCATCATGATCGGAGAAAACCGGGTTCCTTCTTCGTTCGTCCAGACCACCAGTTCCAACGGAGCGGCGGTTCGGATGCCTTTATCGTTCAAGGTGCGCATCACCTCCAGCCCGGCCATGACGCCATAGACACCGTCGAACTTGCCACCCGTCGGCTGCGTGTCCAAGTGGCTTCCGGTCATTACCGGAAGCCGCGCAGGATCGGCGCCCGGCCTCCGGGCAACAATGTTGCCGATCGTGTCGATGCTGATCTCACAACCCAGCTCCCGAACCCAACTCAGGAACTGATCCCGAGCAACACGATCCAGATCTGTCAAAGCAAGCCGGCACACACCTCCACGAGCTGTTGCGCCAATCTCGGCAAGCCGCATCATAGAAGACCATAGCCGGTCTGCCTGCACTCTCACATTTGTTATCGCCGCCCGACTCACCACCCGTGCCCCCGAATAGATACTTGCTCGTGAAGTACAAATATTAGATACGCAGCAACATTGCACCGCTTACTTTTATATGAGCCGGCATCAACACCGGATTGAGGCGTAACCTGCTAGAACGTACTCAATTCAATCATTGGCGCATCCACAAGACGCGAAACACGAGGCCCGGAGAGCCTGAGGACGATGTGTGGAGCACGGCGGCCATGCCCACGAGCTGGCACACCCCGCCAATCCGCGGCTGCTGGAGTACACCGGGAACAGCTGGCCGCGAGACCACCCAACGAGACCACAGCAAGCCCTGAATACGTGAAGCGCAATAGTGTGGCTGGGTACTAGCGATACCTGGTCAATACGGCTTGAGATTAAGCCGAGTCAGTTCCGGGAGCCATTGGTCACTTCGCGCGCGAACATACGCTTCGAAGTCTTTAGCGCTACCGAGTATGGGTTCAAGACCCAACTTCGATAATTGTTTCCGGAAGTCGGCGTCGTTCAGTACGACATTGACTTGTCTATTCAACTCGTCGACTTGCGCCTTGGGGGTTCCGGCCGGAGCCGCTAAACCGAACCAAGACGACACCTCCAGATCCATGCCTTGCTCCTTGAACGTAGGAAGCTGCGGCAAATCACTGAACCGATGATCGCTTGCAATCGCAAGCGCTTTCACCTTGCCGGCCTTGATGTTCGCCTCTGCTGTGGACAAGGTGTCGAATACGACATCCACATTGTTGGAAAGCAATGCCACGATTGCAGGAGCAATTCCTTTGAATGGAACATGTAGAACGTCCACCCCCAATTTTCTGAAGCAATACATACCGGCAAGGTGCGGAATACTGCCGACGCCCGGAGACCCTAGAACAAGGCCGTCCTTCTTGGTTTTTGCGTAGGCAACCAGTTCTTTCAAGTTGGACGCCGGTATGCTCGGCCTTGCCACCAGAACCATAGGTGATTGCGTCAGGCCTACGACAGGCACGAAATCACGGCTCGGATCGTATGGCAAGCTCTTGAATAATGCCTTATTGAGAGCAAGCGTCGATATGGATGCAAGCAGGAGTTTGCTACCTTTCGGTTCCGATTGAATTACGCTCATTGCCGCGGTCACACCGCCGGCGCCGGGCTTGTACTCAATGACGAAATTCTTATTGGACACCGATGACAATCGATGGGTAACCAATCGAGCGGACTGATCCGCAGAGCCGCCAGGCGTATATGGAACCTCTACCCAAACACTATCCTGCGCGGCTACGTCTACGCTGACCAATGCCAATCCAACGAATATCGCAGCAGCAATCTTTTTGACCATGATCCAATCCCCCTTATGCCTTTTTAGTAAGCCAGCCGCCACCGCCTCTATGTGGACTCGCGGTGCCCGCGACAACCTGACCCTCTTTGATAACCAGTTTAAGCTTGGTCTTGTCCTGCAGTATTGCAAGATCTTCTGTTGGATCGCCGTCCACCACAAGCAGATCCGCGAAGCGGCCTTCATCGAGGCTGCCGATTTGATCCGCCATGCGGAGTACACGCGCAGCAGTGGACGTTGCGGCATGTATGGCTTCCATAGGTGTCATGCCAATCTTGGTTAGAAGTTCCAGCTCGCGTGCATTCGTCCCGTGCTTGTATCGATTACCGATATCCCCACCCGCCGCAATCGAAACCCCCGCCCTGTGCGCCGACCGGATGCTTTCGACCCACAGCGATTCATTGGTGGCCATTTCTTCGCGCTGCTTCTGCCCGAGGTTCAAGGTGGCCCCGAGCTCTAATACGCTATAAAGCGTACAAAGCGTCGGAACCAAGATCGACGGAGACGCCTTGAGCATTGCAATCGACTCGTCGTCCAGTCGAGTTCCATGTTCGATCGTGTCGGCACCCGCTCGAAGTGCAAACTTCACCGAGTCGTAGGACTGCGCATGGATCGCCACCGTTTTCCCCCATCGATGCGCTTCTTCCACGGCAGCACTCAATTCCTCTTGGGAAATGGTGGTCATCCAAGTCCAGCAAGTCGGATTCACTTCCACGCCGCTGGCAAGGATTTTTATGTTATCTACACCTTCCTTGATTTGGCGACGTATGGCTTTCCTGAATCCTTCGACGCCATCCACGACGAGGCGCCCCCCGGTCGATTCCCAATGTGGAGGAAGTATGTCGGCGGGGCCTCCCGTAGTTCCAATCGGCCTACCACTTGCGACAACCCGGGGGCCTTGAATCTTCCCTTGGCGGATCGCGTCCCGGACGGCAACACTAGTGTTCCCGATACAGCCAACCTCACGAACAGCCGTATAGCCGGCCTGCAGCATGATCCAGGCGTGCAAGGACGCGTTGATGACGGCTGTTTCCACCGGACATCGGATTGCATCCTCCATATTGCGGAACCCGCCGTAGACCAGATGAACGTGACAATCAATCAATCCAGGCATCACAGTTCGACCCTCGACATCGATTCGCCTGCCCGACGACTCTGAGCCGAGAGCATCCATCGATCCGATACGACTGATTTTTCCTTCGGCCACCGAGATCCACATCTTGTCTCGACTTTCGTCCGAAATCCCGTCGATTAGGCGGCAATTCAATAGAACGTAGGAATCGGGAAGTTCAATTTCGTCTTGCATATGTCTCTCGGGTGTTTTCTTATATTCCTGGAAGGCAAGCATGGATATTAAGCCTATCGGATCATATAGTCGCTTGCCTTTATGTATGGCAGGCGTAACACCAGGTTAAGCCCTTCAAGACGCTCCGAGGGTGCAGCCACCAAGCCCGACCGCCGTTCTCGGCCACGAGACTTCACTCGGATCTCTCCCGGCCCCGGCTTGCCGGCATAGAGAGAAAGGCTGTATGCTTGCGGCTCGCTGAGCAGCCCTGACGGGCCAAAGACGGCTATGCCAGGATATCGTTGACATGGCACTCAATCTGCGTCAAATCGAGGTATTCCGAGCCGTCATGCTGACAGGCACCATTAACGGTGCCTCGAAACTGCTGTATGTCTCTCCACCAGCAGTCAGTCGCCTGTTGGCGCATGCGGAGCTTACGCTGGGAATGGCCCTGTTCGAGCGTATCAAGGGGCGGCTACATGCCACCCCCGAGGCTCGCCGGCTGTTCATTGAAGTCGAAAACGCCTACCTCGGTATACAGAAGGTAAATACGGTTGCCCGAGAGCTACTCGAAAACCAGCGCGGCAGCTTGCGGATAGCCGCGCACGCTACGATTGGAGGCTCTCTCGTCCCGCGCGCGCTCAGCCAATTTCAGCGGGCACACCCCAACATTGGCATTGGATTGGAATGTGTTCGACAGTCCGAACTCAAGGAACGGATGCTGAACCAGCAGGCAGACCTGGGAATCACCCTTTTTCCGATGGAGCACCCCAATCTGGGCGCCATCAAGCTTTGTAACGTTCCTATCGTATGCGTCGTAGCGAATGGGCACCCGCTGGCCAAGCGCGTACAGGTTACAGCCCGCGACTTGTGCCGCCATCCTATCGTAAGTTACGAGCCAGGCACACCGTTTGGCTTGCTGCTTGACGAAATATTTGCCAACAGCGGATACCCCAAAAGCATACGTGCCCAGGCCGGCACTCCCCATGAGACCTGTAGCCTCATTAGAGCCGGAATCGAAGCGAGCGGCATAGTGGATAGGTACTCGGCGGAGGAGTTCTCGCACGGCTCGCGCGGGCTCAGGATAATGACCATATCCGGAGCCCCCGTACTACAGAGCCGGATTATTCATCGGTGCCATGAACCCATGTCGCGGATTTCCAAGACCTTCGTAACATTGATGCATGATCTTGTGAAAGGATCATAAATGAACATATCAAGATCACACTGATCAGCCCAACAGCGTGCCGCCCAGCGCGGCGACGATCATCAGCACCCCCACCCAGATATTGGCGCGGAACAGCATGAAGCTGCGATCGGGGCGCTGCAGGCTGAACAGCAGCATCTGCCAGACGAAATGCGCGGCGATGACGGCCATGACCAGGTAATAGCCCCAGGCCATGTGCAGGGCCACGCCGGCATACAGCCACAACAGCATGGTGGCGACGTAGAAGCCGCTGATCCATAGCTTGCCGTTGTCGGCGAAGCGCATGGCGGTGGAATGCAGGCCCAGCTCCAGATCGTCGCGCACATCCACATAGGCATAGATGGAGTCGTAGCCCACTTGCCAGAGCACGGCGCCGACCCACATGGCGATGCCGGCCAGCGGCACCATGTCGCGCGTGTCGGACCAGGCCATCAGCATGCCCCAATTGAAAGCGATGCCCAGCACCACTTGCGGCCAGTAGGTGAAACGCTTGCACAGCGGATACACCACCACGAAGGGCAGCAGCAGCAAGGCCAGCCAGCGGCTGTAGGCGTTGATCGCCAGCAGCAGCAAGGCGCACACCACCAGTTGGCCGAACAAGAAATAAAGGGCCTGCCGCAGGCTGATCTGGCCGCTAGTCAGCGGCCGGAAGCGCGTGCGCTCGACCCGGCGGTCGAAATCTCGGTCGAAGATATCGTTGATGGTGCAGCCGATGCCGCGCATCAGCAGCGCGCCCAGCGAAAAAATGAACAGGCGCCACAGCGTCGGCCAGCCGCCGGCGGCCTGCACCAGCGCGGCCAGGCAGGGCAGCAGCGTCAGCCAGGTGCCCACCGGGCGGTCGAGCCGGCACAGCCGCGCATAAGGCCCCCACGAGCGCGGCAGCCAGCGCTCGACCCAGTCGTCGGGCCGCATGTCGGACAGGTCGGGGATGGAAGACGAAGTCTCTGGGGCTATGCTCAAGGTGCTGCGCTCACTACTGAGATTAAACGGATTAATCCATTTCTAAATCAATCGTGTGCTTAGTCAGAATCATGCACTTAATCAGCTTCGCTTGCCGTATTAGGTGCGCTGTCTGCGCTTCGCTTGCGTGCGCGCTTGCGCATTCACGATCAATTCAAAAACGGAATTACACCACCAGCCCGAGCACAGAGCATCTGGGAAAACCAAGCCCGCCGAACCGGCCGGCGGCGCCGGCCTTGCCAATATCAGCTCTGGCGGATCAGCTCGCCCAGCACCGCGATACCCGAACGGATCTTGTCTTCGGGCACAGTGACGAAACTCAGGCGCATGGTGTTCGGGCGCACCGCGTCAGTATAAAACGGCGCACCCGGCACGAAGGCCACATTGCGCTCTACGGCACGCGCCAGCAGTTCGCCGCTGTCTATATGTTCGGGCAGCGTGACCCAGATGAACATCCCGCCCTCGGGGCGCGTCCAGCTGCAGGTGGCCGGGAAATGCTCGGCCATGGCATCCAGCATGAAACCGCACTGCTTGCGGTACAGCTCGCGCACGCTGGGCAAGTGCGTCGCCAGGAAGCCGCTTTTCACGGTTTCGTAAACGGCCATCTGCGTCAGCGTGGCGGTATGCAGGTCGGTGGCCTGCTTGATCTGCACCAGCTTGGAAATGATTTCACGCGACGCGGCAATATAGCCCAGGCGCAGGCCCGGGGCCAGCACCTTGGAAAATGAGCCGAGGCGGATCACGGTAGCCCCCACCGCGCGGCCCAGTCCGAGCAGGCCCGGCAGTGCCTCGCCGGCGTAACGCAGGTCGCCGTAGGGGTCGTCCTCGATAATAGGCAGGCCCACCGCGGCGCAGCGCTCGACCAGTTCCTGGCGTCGCTGCAGGTTCAGCGTCAGGCCGGTCGGGTTCTGGAAATTGGGCAGCGCATAGATGAAGCGCGCATCGCGCACGCGTTCATCGGTCAGGCCTTGCGGCATCAGGCCGCCCTGGTCGGTGGGCACCGACACGTAGGCGGGGTCGAACAGCGAGAACGATTGCAGCGCGCCCAGGTAGCTGGGGGCCTCGACCAGCACCTTGCTGCCCGGGTCGATGAACAACTTGCCCAGCATGTCCAGCGCCTGCTGCGAACCCGAGACGATCAGCACTTCATCGGGCGAGATATCATGCGCGCCGACACGCTTCAGGTCTTCCGCAACCCAGGCCCGCAGCGGCGCGTAGCCTTCGGTAGGGCCGTATTGCAGGGCCACCCGGCCCTGCTGGCTGAGCACGCGGTCGTATGCAGCCTGCATGACCTCTACCGGAAACCCCTGCGGCGCCGGCAGCCCGCCGGCAAAAGAAATGATCTCAGGCCTTTCAGTGACCTTGAGAATCTCGCGTATGGCCGAACTGGTAAGGTTGCAGGCGCGTTGCGAGAAGGCATAGCGGGACGGCGGTAGGGGGGCATTCATGATTCTGGGGAAGTATAAAGAGATACGACGCAAAAAGGCGCCAAGGGCGCCCGACAGTGTGTAGGCCCCTAGATTACTGCAAGTTTCAAGAATTTGCTGGCAGGAGGCCGCTGGCGGGGCAGCGGCCAGGCAAGGGATCCGGCCGCTCCAGCCTCACCGGGCATCGGGCAGGGCTGGCTATTGATTCTGTTTCTTGGCCATGCCCGACATGCCATTCGCCTAAGACTCGCCCAAGGGTGCAGTGCGTGCGTCGTAGCCATAGATCCATTGATAGCGATCGCCCACTTCTTTATTGCCCCATTCGCGCGCCACATATTGCGCGGAACCTTCCGGGTTGGCCAGTTCCGACGAATGCACACGCGTGACCTGGGCGGCCGAGCTGCGCACGATCTTTGCCGTACGTTCGCGCCGCGTGTTCTCATACAGCTGGAGCGCCTTCTCGATGCTTTCCTGGCACGCCTCGAAATAGCGCGCCAGCACCAGGCTATCCTCGATAGCAGAGTTACAGAGGAAAACTTTGCACGGCCGCGTAAGCCGCACGAACCGCCTGCCTGAAAGCGTCTCGAGAACTGATGATCAGCCTGGCTCGGCCAACAAGCTTTCGTATGGAATGCGAAGCCCGTCATGCAGCCGCCGTATCATGCGCAGCGTCAACGGGCGTTTCCTGTTCAGGATCTCGGATACCCTTCCGCTGGGGCCTATGAAAGGCTCCAGATCGCGCGGAGCCAGGCCCTGCTGATCCATTCTGAATTTGATCGCCTCGACGGGGTCGGCAGGGCCGATCGGGTAGTGCCGGTTTTCATAAGCTTCGATCAGAGCCACCAGGACATCCCTCAAGTCTGCATCGGGAGTTCCTTCTTCGGCTTGGAACACAGCCTCGAGACGCTGAAACGCTTGCTGCAGGTCATCGTCGTTGCGGATGGGATTAATATTCATTGACGGTCTCCACATCGATCAAATCGTATTCGGCGTGTGTACCAAGGAATTTGACCCAGACAATCTGCGCCTGATAATGCATTTGTACCACTAGACGGTATTTGTTCCCGCCTATGTTGAACACAACCCTGTTATTGCCACACATGCTTGCGCTACGGTATTGGTTCTTGATTGCCTGAGGCGATCGCCAGTTGGCTGCAAGCACCTCGTCATGCCAGCTTTCGAGTGGCCCTCGGGAGTCTTCACGCCCAGGCCGCTCCCAGAATTTTTTCAGGGTGCTCTTTGCGATGATCCTCACATCTTCACTCATTCTCCCGTTTTGGGAGAATTATACTAGGTCTCGGCCACCCTACTCAAGCCTGGAAAATACGCCGTCATAAATACATCATCCATACGTGGCACTTCACTCCGGCACCGCCGTCACGACAGAGTCATCCAGCAGCGCATAACTCTTCGAATCAGGCAGCTCGTAATGCCACCATTCCGTGGCGATGGAACAGAAACCCGCTTGCAGCATAATGCCCAGCAGCAAGCAGCGATTGCGCTGCACCTGCTGCGGCAGATCGTCGCGGTCGTGGTGCGAAAGGTCTTCCATGGCATCGAAGCCAGTACCCATGTCCAGCGGCTTGCCGTGCGCGTCCATCAGGGTCACGTCCACCGCCACGCCGCGCGTGTGATTCGACCCCTGACTGGCATCGGCGATATAGCGCGGGTCGGGGCATAGCGCCCAGAATATCTGCTGTGCGCGCGGCGGACGATACGCATCGAAGACCTTCAGCCTATAACCAGCGCGATACGCGGCACGCGCTGCGTGCAACAGGCACGCAGCCGCCTCCGGGCGCAAGGCGCAGCGCGCCTGCGCGTATACCGGGCGGCCGGCGAAATTGTTGGCGGTGGCATAGACTAAGTCTATGTCCACCCGGTATTGCGAGGAGGTGATTTCCACCAGCTCGCTGCCGGCCACGGAAGATGCCCCCGCGGGAAGGGCAGATGTTTCCGCGGTAAGCTGGGAGGCACCCCGCAAGGTGCCGGATTCCAGGTTTTCTTGCATATGTACTTGCGCCCTATCGCCTTGTCGCGCCACAAGGCGCAAGCCAGCATATCGGAAATATGCCGCCCGCTGTCATGGCTGAGCCGGTGTTGCGCCCCGGCCGCGCCGGAATCCTGAGCCCGCATACTGCCAGGCAGGTATCAGCCTCTATGCCGGCGACGCTCGCGCCTGATCAAATACACCAGCGCGCACAACAGAATCAGGGAGCAGGCCGCCCCCAGACCTATGAACAGCTCAATGATGGGAGTCGTAACCATGGCCACTCTCCATTTGGAATACCCCGGTAAGGGCCATACCTTGATTAGACTGCTTCTGGGGGCGGATTGCTAGTCCCTGGCAGGCATTGCGCCCCTGCCCGGAAGCGTACGCTGGGTAGCTCGGCAACAGTATTCAGAATTACGGTGGCAACCGCTGGGTATTTGCGCCGGGTATTTGAATCGGCCCGCACACCATGGAATGCTGCCGAGCGGCACGCTATCCATACCTTACGCGTATCGACTCCCGCAGCCAAATGACGCCGTTTTCAAGCTCTATACAATTGATTCCTACGAATCGATCCACAATCGCAGCAAACTGGCCCCGGCTTATCGGGGGCAGATCGTAGCGGACTCGCAGCTCATTCGTCCTCATCAAACCATCGTCCTCACCGATCTTGTTTCCTGCATCCCGGTTCTTCCATAGCGCCAATATCGCTATGGCTTCGTCTTTGCTGAAATCCTCTGCACTGCCTTTCCATAATTTGTTCCAGATATAGAGTCCGGCAAAGATCATCGACAATGCCGGTGCGAGGGGAGCCGTCGCGGCGCCAAGCCCAGCAAAATATATATCGGGAACGATATCGACAAGCTTGCGCCAGTTCAAAACCACATTGCCCGGCTTGCGAGATTCCGCCGAGGGCACATTACGCAACATATCAACCGTTATCAGCCCGAAGGTTATGTCTATCTTTTCTTCGGGCAGCCGCGGCGGCGTCACCCGCGCAAATGCCTTGATCGCAGCCTGGATCTGCTCGTCGGACAGGGTTTCGTGCGTGCGCTTCGCACCCTCTGCTGCCAGGCGTATCACCACGCGTTGCTCCGACGCAGCGTCTTCGTCGTATTCCATGACCACGCCCCCTCTTCTGGATCTGATTATGACAGTGATTGTGGAAGCCAACATTTAACCGGGAAGGCTGTTCACAACCGGAGAAATCCGCCGCCCGCAAGACATCTTGGCAACAATAAGATCAAACATTTCCTGGCAATACTCGCAGCTTACCGCCAATAAATACATTGGAAATTCCGCATCGCAACAGGGCTGGCTGAATTTGCCCAATGGTCGCGAGGCTGGCCAGAGGGTACAACCGGCGATGTGCCCAACCCATCAGCAGGCATACAGGCAACCGGACATGTGGAAGCGATGGTGCTCCTGACCCTGCGGTCACACGCGCCCGACATCACGGTGGCGGGCCGACCAGTCGCGTGATCTCGATCGCCAGTCTGGCACGGAATGGCACTTTTCCAACTAGAGAATAGTATCACTAAGTGGCATAATATCCATGGCACAGCAATCGTTCATAACTCGCCATTTCCAACGCTGGATGCGCAAGATAAACCTGACCGAGAAGGCCTTGTGCAAGGCCGTCATCGAAATGCATCAAGGTCTGATTGACGCCGACCTTGGCGGCTGTGTCGTCAAGAAGCGTGTCCCTGTTGAAGGGCGAGGGAAGCGCAAAGGCATGCGCACACTGGTCGCGACCAACAAGGGGGATCGCTGGTTTTTCATGTTCGGGTTTGCCAAGAACGTCAGAGCCAATGTCAACGACACAGAACTGGAAGCGCTGCAATCCCTAGCTGCCGACCTGCTGCAATTGACACAAGCGCAATTGAAGGAAGCCGTCGAGGACGGATCGTTACAGGAAATCTGCCGTGACCAGTAAGACCAAACTAAAAAGCCCCGTCCTTGCCGCCGTGCACGAGACGGCCAGCGGCCTGCATCGCAAAGGGCTCATCACCAAACGCCGGATGCGCCAGTATGATGCACTCTGCCTTGAGCCAATTCCCGCCTACGACAGCGAAGAAATCAGAACCATGCGCAAGAAGCTCAAGGTCAGCCAAGCGGTGCTGGCAGCAATACTCAACACCAGCGTTTCGACCATTCGAAAATGGGAGCAAGGCGACAAAAAGCCCAGCGGCCCATCGCTAAAGCTTTTGAATTTGCTAGACCGAAAAGGGTTGGAGGCCGTTCTTTGAAGGGCGGATCACGGCCAGAAGCAGTCAATCGGACAAAGGAAATGCAGTCGTTCAACGTTTGAGGTAACCGGCGTGTGGTAGGCACGTCCGGTTGACCAAGAGGTTAGGCGTCAGGCCACTCCGCGGATTCGATTGAGTTGTTCCATAAACATTTTCAGGTCTTGGTCTGGAATATCAAGCACAAACGCCAGCTTGTTGCCAAGGCCTCCAAACGAGGTTCCCATCAGAGTGCCAGTCATGTTATCTCGAATGATCGTTCGATCATGGATTTCGGTCGTCGGCCAGTACGACACCTGGGTACCTCTGCCTCGAACCCGATCATTGAATTTCTTGAGTATCCGCTTGTTAGGATCAGGGAGAATGAATAGCTCAAGCTTTTTGAGTTCCCGCGGGATGTAGTCAACGATGTAATCGGTGTACTTCTTCTCGGAGGGAAATGCCTTGTTTGGACCGTCCCACTGCAGAAAGTAGGGATCGGTGATGATCAGCCATTCGTTCGAATGAGATTTCTTCTTGAGGTACTTGTGATCGCGTTCCACCTCACCGGATACGCCGGTGAGCATATGAATGACTTGGCCTCTGTCTTCGGTGTAGGCACAGCGTACGGGCTTGTCGCGACTCCGCAAAACCTCTTCACGAAGGCTTCGGATCTGTGACTCTACCTCCAGTAAGTGCCGATGAACACCCAGACTGCTCATGGGATAGATGAACCGGCGTTGCATTTCCTCGGGATACAGTCGATCTTCACGTAGGGCAGCAAGGATCTGCTCTAGCTCAGCAATCAGTTCTTGTCGGGCGGATGGCAATGTACGCTCCTGCTGGTTGGGGGGCCTAACGTAATGTATCCCGCAAAACGTGCGGAATAACCTGGGCGATGCGGGATATCCTAGGCATGATTTCCTCCGCAAAGTGGCTTGCAGCCTAGCTTAGCAATCGATAAGCCGTGTAGAAACACAGATATAAAGTTTTCATGGCTCCCGGTACGCCTGTTTTGCGTTAGATACGACTGCTGGATCAGTTCCGCGAGCGCGTTCGCTACCTTCTTCACTATAGCCTCGGTATTGAGATAGCTTAACTGTACTGAGCTCGCTTTTTCATTCGTTGGCATGGTCGTGCAGAGGATATGACAGTCCACTTTGCGGTTGATGAATGGCCGTCTCTTGCGGGTCGGAAGCCGCCGTCCGTTATCACTATGTCTTGCGGCGTGAATTATCTCGCTCGCAAAGAAATTGTAGACGTCGGAGCGCCTCGGCCGCTCTTATGAGCTGGTTCTGTCCGCATTAAGTCAATGACCACACGCTACACCGTCGCCCCCCACGAAATGGAACTCGTCGCCGTGCGTGCGCAGGGCGCGGGTGGGCAGAATGTGAACAAAGTGTCGAGCGCTATCCATTTGCGTTTTGACGTGCGAGCTTCCGGGCTGCCCGAAGTGCTGAAGAATCGCCTATTGGCACTCCACGACCGGCGAGTGACACGCGATGGCGTGATCATTATCAAGGCGCAGGAATACCGCACCCAGGAGCAGAATCGCGCCGCGGCGCTGGAGCGCCTCGAAGCATTGATCGCCAGCGTTCGCACAACCCGCAAAGTCCGTGTGCCAACGCGTCCGACCCGGGCATCGCAGCGGCGTCGCCTTGAGAACAAGGCGCAATGCAGCGAGGTGAAAGCAGGACGAGGGCGTGTGTCCGACTGAATAAGCCGGAGTCATCGCCCGTCTGTTTCAAGCGGATTCGTCCGTTGAAAAGCACAATTAAAAGCGCTATTGTGAGAGCTACTAATAATACTTCTTGAGGAAGCTATATATGGCTCACACCGTTCTCGCTGAAACGACGGCCAGCGTTTCCGAACTCAAGCGCAACCCCATGGGCACCGTGGCGGCGGGCGAAGGGGCGCCTGTAGCCATTCTCAACCGCAACGAGCCCGCGTTCTATTGCGTCCCTGCAAAAGCCTATGAAGCCCTGCTGAACCGACTGGAAGACCTTGAGCTGAACGCTATCGCCGATGCTCGCCAAGGCCAAGCGGAAATCGAGGCCTCCCTGGATGACCTATAGGCTGAAGTTCAAAGACGAGGCCTTGAAAGAATGGCACAAGCTCGACAGCACACTGCGCGAACAATTCAAGAAAAAGCTTGCTGAGCGTGTGCACGACCCACGCGTGCCAGCTGCCAAACTGTCTGGCCACGCCGATCGGTACAAAATCAAGCTGAAATCTAGTGGCTATCGGCTGGTTTATGAAGTACGCGACGTAGAGGTCGTCGTAGTCGTAGTCGTTGTCGCCGTCGTCAAGCGCGAACGCAATGCGGCCTATGCCACAGCAGCCAAGCACTGATGCTCGGCAACGAAGATAGGTAGTAAGACGGAGCGACATGACTATTCTCGACACAAACCACATCGACAACTGGCATGCCCATGTCTATTTCGACGCGGCAAGCCGCGATGCCGCCTGGGCTTTCCGGCAGGAGATCGATCGACGTTTCGGCGCTTCCGTGCAACTCGGCCGGTTTCACGAACGCCCGGTCGGGCCTCATCCGCAGTGGTCGTTTCAGATTGCGTTTACTGTGGGTTGTTTCACGGAATTGATCAGTTGGTTGACGCTGAACCACGGCGCTCTCGATATTTTCGTGCATCCCAATACGGGTGACGCCGTGCGCGATCATCGCGATTCTGCGGCCTGGATCGGCCGCTCTTACGATCTGGTTCTGTCCGCATTAAGTCAATGACCACACGCTACACCGTCGCTCCTCACGAAATTGAACTTGTCGCCGTGCGTGCACAGGGCGCGGGTGGGCAGAATGTGAACAAAGTGTCGAGCGCTATCCATTTGCGTTTTGACGTGCGGGCTTCCGGGTTGCCGGAAGCGCTGAAAAAGCGTCTATTGGCACTTCACGACCGACGCGTGACACGCGATGGTGTGATCATCATCAAGGCGCAGGAATACCGTACTCAGGAGCAGAATCGCGCCGCAGCGCTGGAGCGCCTCGAAGCCTTGATCGCCAGCGTTTGCACCACCCGCAAAGTCCGTGTGGCAACGCGCCCGACCCGGGCATCGCAGCGGCGCCGCCTCGAAAACAAGGCGCGTCGCAGCGAGGTGAAAGCGGGACGGGAGCGCGTGGCCTAAGGAAGACTTCAAAGCATTTAGCGTTCACCGGCCTCACGGCGTAGAGTTGGCAAACCGACGCCCGCTGCATCGAATCCGCCGTCGACGGCGAGCACTTGGCCATTCACATAGCTGGCGTCCGGTGTGCACAAAAAACCGACCGCCGACGCAATTTCTTCCATAGTGCCATAGCGGCCGAGCGGAATACTGTCGTAATAGTCGGCCCGAATTGCTGCCGAATGGACTTTCTTGGCCATTTCGGTTTCGACGGGCCCTGGCGCGATTGCGTTGACCCGGATTCCCATGGTTCCGAATTCAACCGCCTGCTGGCGCGTAAGGTGGATGAGCGCTGCCTTACTGGTGCCATAGGCAACGCGCAAGGTGCTGGCGCGCAATCCCGAGATCGACGCGATGTTGACGATTGAACCGCCGCCGTTCTTTAACATCACGGGCACGCAGGCTTGCGAGCAGAGGAAGGCGCCATCCAGGTTTGTCGCCATTACGTAGCGCCATTCTTCGAACGAGGTCGTGCCCAAGGTCTTGAACACAGCAACGCCGGCATTGTTCACCAGCGCATCGATGCGGCCAAAGTGCGCCTCGACCCGCGCCACGGTCTCTTGCACTTGCTCGGGGCTCGACACGTCACAGGGCAGCGCAAGTACGCGCTTGTCACCTTGATATTCGAGTGCGGCTTTTGTGAGTTCCTCGGCATCGATGTCGAGCATGGCCACCTGGTGGCCGTGAGCCAGAAACCATCGAATGGTTGCGAGCCCGATGCCGCGCGCGGCGCCGGTTACGACACAGACCGGTAAAGAGGAGTAGAGAATTGTCATATTAAGTTTTGAAGATATTTAAAGCTGTTGGAGATAATCAGGGTTTGCGCCGCAATTCAAAGCAAGGCAGCTAAACCCACAGCCGCCCCAACACCCATTGCGCCACCCCTTACAAGTGCGACGCGTCTGTTCTCCAGACCGCGGGAGGCTTTGTACCCGGCGAAGTGTCAAGTTCTTGCTTCGTTTTGATTAAACCTCAAGGTGGCATCTTACGCCCCTTGGAAACAGGGGCTGGTGCGATAGCGGAACTCATCAGAGCGCGACGTATGACTTCCAAAGACGGCCTGATATTGCCCGAACCGGCCACGCAGATGGCCTCATAGCTCCTGTTCACTGGGGTTGGCCTTGACCCTCATACTCATAGGGAGGAACAGGAGTTATTGTCACTGAAAACCTGTGGATAAGCCCGTTTCGGAACAGATCTTATTGTCGCTGAATGGCTGGCATAGAGCTTATTGCCACGGAACAGAACTTTATTGTCAGTGACCATTGGGTATCGTGGCTAAGCAACGGCTGACCAGCAATTGCCAACTTCCCGCAATTAATGAATAATTGTATATACAAAACAATTGCGCCTTTTCGCATTTGCCGGGCATGGCGTAACGCCCTGCTATTGCGTGGCTCTGCAGCCCCGTGCCGTGCGGGCGCGCAGCGCGACACCGTCGCAACGAATCATCGAGACAGTCTCATGACAGATCGGCCACAGCTCCATGCAGCAGCCTCGCGCGCGCAGTTGATTCGCGCAACTGAGCTGCGCGCGGCGCCTTGGAAAAATGGCGGCGGGGTGACGCGTGAGATTGTCTGCGAGCCGCCGGGCGCGGGCTATGACACTTTTCTTTGGCGCATCAGTGTGGCCGATGTGGAACGGCCCGGGCCGTTCTCGCGCTTTCCGGAGATCGACCGCAGCATTGTGCTGCTGCGGGGCGGGCCTATGCTGCTGCTCACCGGGGACGGCGGCGCTTATGAGGGTGGTGTTCATGAACGTGGCGGCGCGCATGCGAGCAGCGGCGCAAATGAGAACGGCAACATCCATGAACTGGGCCGCTGGGAACCCTGGCATTTTGCCGGCGAGGCCGCGGTAAGCGCGCAGTTGCCGGCCGGCCCCACGCGGGACTTCAATGTAATGAGTCGGCGCGGCGCAATCGCTGCACGGATCACGGTACAACAATTGCCCCAAACGTTGGTGTTGGGCTCAAGTTCGGGCATAAGAACAAACACAGGTACAGATGCAGGCATAGGTACGGGTACGGGTACGGGTACGGGTACGGGTACGGGTACGGGTACGGCAATACTGTATTGCGCGGCCGGCACCTGCGCGGTGACGCCGCTGGATGCGGATTGGCCAGACGCTGCAGGGCTGCCTGCAGCGCGTGCTCGGCTGGAGTTGAGCGAGGGCGACACGCTGCGCCTGGATATGGTGGCCGGTACGGCGCTTACGCTGGCCGTGGATATGGCCGAACCGGCCGCACGCCTGATCGATGTACGTCTGGAAGCCTCAGAGCCACGTACGGATACCGCTCGCGACACCCAGGCCGCTACCGACAACTCGGCCATAACCGGTACCGGCAACGACATTAGCACCACCACAGAGGCCACCACATGACAGAGGCCGCCACATGAGCACTATGACGCTGTGGACTCACGCCCGGGTGGCGCCGGCCGCGGATCCGGAACATGTCATCGACGATGCCGTCATAGCGGTGCGCGACGACACGGTGGAATGGTGCGGGCCGGCGCAAGAATTGCCAGAGGCCTTGCGCGACGTGGGCGATCGGCGCCACTTGGCGGGCGCGCTGGTTACGCCGGGGCTGATCGACTGCCACACGCATCTGGTGTACGGCGGCAATCGCGCCGAGGAGTTTGCGCAGCGGCTGGCGGGCGCCAGCTATGAAGAGATTGCGCGCCGCGGCGGCGGTATTGTTTCGACGGTGCGTGCCACGCGCGCCGCAAGCGAGGAAGCGCTGTACGACAGTGCGCTGCGGCGGCTGGATGCGCTGCGAGGCGAGGGCGTGACGGCCATGGAAATCAAGTCGGGCTATGGGCTGGATCTGGAGACGGAACGCAAGATGCTGCGCGTGGCGCGGCGCCTGGGCGAGACTCGGCCAGTAACTGTCAGCACGACGTTTCTGGGCGCGCACGCCCTGCCGCCGGAATATGCGGGACGGCCCGACGAATACATCGATCTGGTCTGTGGCGTAATGCTGCCGGCGCTGGCACGCGAAGGTCTGGTCGATGCGGTGGATGTGTTCTGTGAAAACATAGGCTTCAGCCTGGCGCAGTCCGAGCGGGTGCTGCAGGCAGCGCGCGGGCTGGGACTGCCGGTAAAGATACACGCGGAACAACTGTCGCTGATGGGCGGCAGCGCGATGGCGGCCGGCTATGGCGCATTGTCGGCCGACCATCTGGAATACCTGGACGAGGCGGGGGTGCAGGCGCTGCGTGCCGCGGGCACGGTGGCGGTGCTGTTGCCTGGCGCTTATTACTTCATCCGCGAAACACAGCTGCCGCCGCTGAACCTGCTGCGCCGGCACGGCGTGCCGATGGCGATTGCCACCGACAGCAATCCGGGCACGTCGCCCACTACGTCGCTGCTGCTGATGCTGAACATGGCCTGCACGCTGTTTCGCATGACGGTGCGCGAGGCGCTGGCGGGGGTGACGACGCACGCTGCGCGTGCACTGGGCCACCCGCAGGTGCGCGGGCGGCTGGAGCCCGGCGCGCCGGCCGACTTCGTGGTCTGGAACGTGGACACGCTGGCCGAGCTGGCCTACTGGAGCGGCCTGGATCGCTGCCGCCTGGTGGTGCGCCATGGCGAGGTGGCCCTGGACAAGCGAGGGCGCACGGCATGAGTATGGCTGCGCAACGGTACGAAAGGCGCTCCGCTTGCTCGAGCAAGGATGCCGCGCGGCAGGAAGAGGGCCGTCCATCTATCGCAATCACCGAAGCGGTCAAAGGACGCAGGCGACATCTGCTTGTGCAGATGCGGTGCAGCGGCATAGGGGCCAATCAGTGAGCGCAGGAACCGGACAGGCGGCGATCCAGCAGGCAGAGGCGCTTATGCCCGGCGCGCTGTACGCGCCCTACGCCTGGCTGCAGGGCCGCTGGGAACCCGAGGTGCTGCTGCAATGGAACGAGCACGGCACGCTGACGGCGGTACGCAGCCACGTGTCGGCGACGGAAGCTGAAGGCCTGCCGAGCTTGCGGCAGGTGCGTGGGCCGGTGCTGCCGGGCATGCCGAATCTGCATTCGCACGCCTTCCAGGCGGCGTTGGCGGGGCTGACTGAATATCGCGCCAATGCCGCCGACAGTTTCTGGAGCTGGCGTGACCTGATGTACCGCTATGCGGCGCGGCTGTCGCCGGAAAGCATGGGCGCGATCGCGCGCTGGCTGTATATCGAGATGCTGAAGGCGGGCTATACCTCGGTGTGCGAATTCCATTACGTGCACCATGGCGCGGACGGCGTGCCTTACGCGCGACCGGCCGAGCTGGCGGCGTGCGTCGCTACGGCGGCCGAGGCGTCGGGCCTGGGCCTGACGCTGCTGCCGGTGCTGTATCAGTACAGCGGCTTCGGCAGTCAGGCGCCGCGCGCCGACCAACGGCGCTTCATCAATACGCCCGAAGGCTTGCTGCGGCTGCTGGAAGGCCTGCGCGCGGAATATCCCGAGACGCCGCAGCGCCGCTACGGCGTGGCGCCGCACTCGCTTCGGGCAGTGGATGCCGGCGGCTTGGCGGCGCTGTTGGAAGGACTGGATCAGGTCTTGCCTGGTGAGCCTGATCCGGACTCATCTTCAGGTACATACGGAAAGGATGCCGCCCAGGCGGGTGTCCGCCCTGCAGGCGCGATCCAAGCCAGCACGCACGAACCCAGCCATATGTCAGGCACCTCTCACGGCACGGCCCAAACAGCGGCTACCCTGCCCGGCACAACCACGCCGGGAGCCCCTTTGCCGGGCGCCCCTACGCCGGGTGCCCCTGTGCCGGGTGCCCCCAAATCCGGGGCGCCTGTACACATACACGTAGCCGAGCAGACCGGCGAGGTGCAGGCCTGCCTGGACAGCCTGGGCGCGCGCCCGGTGCAGTGGCTGCTGGACAAGTTCCCGGTGGATCGCCGCTGGTGCCTGGTGCATGCGACCCACATGGATACCGCGGAAACCGCCGCGCTGGTGGCGAGCGGCGCCGTGGCGGGGCTGTGCCCGACGACCGAGGCCAATCTGGGGGACGGGATTTTTCCTGCCGCGCCATACCTGGAGGCCGGCGGGGTTTATGGCATCGGCTCGGACAGCCACATCGGCGTGGACTGGCGATCCGAGCTGCGGCTGCTGGAATATGGGCAGCGCCTGCTGCGCCACGAACGCAATGTGCTGGCCAGCGCCGCGCAACCGTGGGTGGCCGACCGGCTATTCGACGCGGCCGCCGCGGGCGGCGCGCAGGCCGGCGGCCGCGCCACGGGCTGGCTGGCGCCGGGCCGGCGCGCCGATTTCATGGTGCTGGACGCGGATCACCCCGCGCTGGCGGGCAGGCCGCCGCAGGCCTGGCTATCTGGCGTGGTGTTCGGAGAGCTGGGCGGAACGCCGATACGCGATGTGTATGTGGGCGGCGTGCAGCGAGTGGCCGACGGCCACCACGCCGATGAAGACCAGGCCCGCGCGGACTATCGCCGCGCGCTGGGCTCTCTGCTGGGTTGATTCGAATGCCGGCCTGGGCGACGCCGCTATCCGCACTCAAGCCAATGGGTCTAGGGCCTGTTCACCCTAACAGGGCACTGAACGAACTATTGCAACAAGGAACCCGACATGAGCGACACCGAACAAGCCCCCGTCTATACACTAAGCCAGGGATCCATCCCCCTACTGGTCTCGATTCCCCACATGGGCACGCAGATCCCGCCCGATATCGCGGCCAGCATGACGCCGGTGGCGCAGCACTATGACGACACCGACTGGCACCTGGATCGCCTGTATTCTTTTGCGCGGGACATGGGCGCCTCGGTGCTGCAGCCGCGCTATTCGCGCTATGTGATCGATCTGAACCGGCCGCCCGACGGCGCGAGCCTGTACCCGGGCCAGGACACCACCGGCCTACTGCCCGTGGACACCTTCGACAAGGAAGCGCTGTACCCCGCGGGCGGGCTGCCCGACGAGGCGGAACAGCAGCGTCGGCTGAACCTGTACTGGAAACCCTATCATTCCGCCATCGAGGCCGAGCTGGCGCGGCTGCGCCGCGAGCACGGCCGGGTGCTGCTGTGGGAGGCGCATTCGATACGCTCGCACGTGCCGCGATTTTTCGAGGGGCGTTTGCCGGACTTCAACTTCGGCACGGCGCGCGATGCCAGCGCGCCGCCGGGGCTGGGCCAGGCGCTGGCCGACCTGGCAACGCGCGACGGCCGCTACACGGCAGTGGCCAATGGCCGCTTCACCGGCGGCTACATCACGCGCCATTACGGCCGGCCCGCCGAAGGCGTGTATGCGGTGCAGCTGGAGCAGTCGCAAATCACCTACATGCAGGAAAGCCGGCCGTATCCGTACCTGCCTGAACTCGCTGACGCAGCGGCCGTGGTGGTGCGGCAGGCGGTGGAGCTGGCGCTGGAATGGTTGAAGAAGTACGAGGGTTGACCGTTTGCCCCGCTCGACCGGCTGGCTGCCGCTACGCCAAGAAGAATACCAACCATGCAACGCGCTTAGCGGCACGCCGCCAAACCCGTATCAATGTTCCAGCAGCTCTTCCTGCCCGGCCAGCAGCGACTGATCCAGCACGCGCTCGGTCATGAGCTGGATGTCGTGGGCCAGCAGGCGGTCTTCCTGGTAGAAGGGGATTTCGGCGCGTATGCGCCGATGCACCGCCTGCAGCGCGGCCGAGGTCTGCAGCGGTGCGTGGAAGTCGATGCCTTGCACGGCGCACAGGAACTCGATGGCGAGGATGGCCGCGGTGTTGCGCGCCATCTCGTCGAGCCGCCGGGCGGCGAAGGTGGCCATGCTGACATGGTCTTCCTGGTTGGCCGAAGTCGGCAGGCTGTCGACGCTGGCGGGGTGCGCCAGCGATTTGTTCTCGGAGGCCAGGGCGGCGGCCGTGACGTGGGCGATCATGAAGCCGGAATTCAGGCCGGCCGAAGGCACCAGGAACGGCGGCAGGCCCGAAATGCTGGCGTCGATCAATAGCGCCACGCGGCGTTCGGCCAGCGCACCGGTCTCGGCGATCGCCAGCGCCAGTGTGTCGGCCGCGAAGGCCACCGGCTCGGCGTGGAAATTGCCGCCCGATATCACCTGGTCGGGCCGGCCGTCGGCGCCAGGGAAGATCAGCGGGTTGTCGGTGACGGCATTGGCCTCGATCAGCAGAGTCTGCGCGGCCTGGCGCTGCAGGTCGTGCACCGCGCCCATCACTTGGGGCTGGCAGCGCAGGCTGTACGGATCCTGCACCTTGTTGTCGTTGAGCACGTGCGACTGGCGGATGGCGCTGCCCGCCAGCAGGCGCCGGTACAGGCCGGCGGCGCGGATCTGGCCAGGCTGGCCGCGGATCTCGTGCACGCGCGGGTCGAAGGGCGCGTCGCTGCCCTTGGCCGCGTCCACGCTCATCGCGCCTACCAGCACCGCATTGCCGAACAGAATCTGCGCCAGGAACAGACCGTGCAGCGCCAGGGCCGTGGACACCTGCGTACCGTTGATCAGCGCCAGGCCTTCCTTGGCGGCCAGCGCCACGGGGCGGATACCGGCCTCGCGCAGCGCGTCGGCAGCCGGCATCAGGCGCCCGCGGAAACTCGCCTGCCCTTCGCCCATCAGCGCCAGCGTCATGTGCGCCAAGGGCGCCAGGTCGCCCGAGGCGCCCACCGAGCCCTTGGCGGGTATGTGCGGCAGCACGTCGGCGTTGTACATGTCCAGCAGGGTGGCCACGACTTCGGGGCGGATGCCCGAGTAGCCGCGCGCCAGGCTGCCGATCTTCAGCGCCATGACCAGGCGCACGATGGCTTCGGGCAGCGGCTCGCCCACGCCCACGGAATGCGAGAGGATCAGGTTTTTCTGCAGGCGTTCCAGGTCGACGTCCGGGATGCGTGTGTGCGCCAGCTTGCCGAAGCCGGTGTTGATGCCGTAGGCGGCGTCGCCCTGGGCGATGATGCGCCCGACTATGGCCGCCGAGGCGCTCATGGCTTCGACCGCGCCGGCGGCCAGCCCCAGGCTGACTTCGCCGCGCCAGATGCGGCGTATGTCGTTCAGGCCCAGTGCGCCGGGTCGAGTCTGCAATATGGGTTTGCTCATGGTGTTGCCTGTGTTGTCTGCCATTTATTTTCCGGGGCTTGCGATCGGCGTCTTACGAGCCGGCGATCGGCGCGGCAAGCGTGCCGAAAAACACGGCTCGAAGCCGCGGCCGCATAAGCAGTACGGCAAAACCAGGCCGCACCGTCATCCCCTTGTCGAAGCGCTGATGCGCCGCGGCCGATCGAAATTCATCGCCAGTACATCAACGCGCCTGCCGCCGCAGGCGTCCAACCCGCTCACCCTATCATCGGCAGCGTCAAACCATAGCGCCGTGCGGTCTCGATGGCCAGCTCGTAGCCGGCATCGGCGTGGCGCATGACGCCGCTGGCGCAATCGTTGACCAGCACGCGCGCCAGGCGCTCGCGCGCGGCGTCGCTGCCGTCGGCCACGATCACCATGCCGGCGTGCTGGCTGTAGCCCATGCCCACGCCGCCGCCATGATGGAACGAGACCCAGCTGGCGCCGCCAGCGGTGTTCAGCAGCGCATTGAGCAGCGGCCAGTCGGACACCGCGTCGGTGCCGTCGCGCATGGCCTCGGTCTCGCGGTTGGGGCTGGCCACCGAGCCGGTATCCAGGTGGTCGCGGCCAATGACGATGGGGCCTTTCAGTTCCCCACTGCGCACCATCTCGTTGAAGGCCAGGCCGGCCGCGTCGCGCTCGCCCAGGCCCAGCCAGCAGATGCGCGCCGGCAGGCCCTGGAAGGCGATGCGCTGGCGCGCCATGTCGAGCCAGCGATGCACGTGCGTATTGCTGGGGAACAGTTCCTTGATCTTGGCGTCGGTCTTGTAGATGTCTTCCGGGTCGCCCGACAGCGCCACCCAGCGGAACGGCCCCTTGCCCTGGCAGAACATGGGCCGGATGTAGGCGGGCACGAAGCCGGGAAAGTCGAAGGCGCGTTCGACGCCGTTGTCGCGCGCCACCTGGCGGATGTTGTTGCCGTAGTCGACTACCGGCACGCCCATGGCCTGGAATTCCAGCATGGCCTGCACGTGTCGCGCGCAAGACCGGCCCGCCTCGGCCTGCAACTCGGCATGGCGCGCCGGATCGCGCTGCGCCTGATGCCATTGATCCAGGCTCCAGCCTTCGGGCAGGTAGCCGTTGACGAGGTCGTGGGCGGAGGTCTGGTCGGTGACCAGGTCGGGCCGCGGGCCGCCCTCGCGCGCGCGGCGCGCCAGTTCCGGCACGACTTCGGCGGCATTGCCCAGCAGGCCTACCGACACGGCCTCTTTGCGGCCGGTGTGGTGGCGCATCAGCTCCAGCGCTTCATCCAGCGTGTGTGCCTGCTTGTCCAGGTAGCGGGTCTTGAGGCGGAAATCGATGCGCGACTGCTGGCATTCCACCACCAGCGAGCAGGCGCCGGCGAAGCTTGCGGCCAGCGGCTGCGCGCCGCCCATGCCGCCCAGCCCGGCGGTCAGGATCCAGCGCCCTTCCAGGCTGCCGCCGTAGTGCTGGCGGCCGGCCTCGGCAAAGGTCTCGTAAGTGCCTTGCACGATGCCCTGGCTGCCGATGTAGATCCAGCTGCCGGCGGTCATCTGGCCATACATGAAGAGGCCCGCGCGGTCGAGCTCGTGGAAGTGTTCCCAATCGGCCCAGCGCGGCACCAGGTTGGAATTGGCGATGAGCACGCGCGGCGCGTCGCGGTGAGTCTTGAACACACCCACCGGCTTGCCGGACTGGATCAGCAGCGACTCGTCGTCTTCGAGCGCGCGCAGGGTTTCCAGGATCTTGTCGTAGCATTCCCAGTTGCGCGCAGCGCGGCCGATGCCGCCGTACACCACCAGGTGCGCCGGGTTTTCGGCGACGGCCGGATCCAGGTTGTTCTGGATCATGCGATAGGCGGCCTCGGTGACCCAGCTCTTGCAGCTGAGCTTAGGCCCGGTGGGGGCATGAATTTCGCGGCTCGCATCGTAGCGCGGGTCATGGCTGACGGCCGCGGCGGAATCCTTGGACATGTTCATCTCCTGTGCGGGCAGTGGGCCGGCGAGGCGCACCACGGCCTGCCGGCTGCCGGCCGTGCCACGCCTGGCGCGCGGGCCCAGTTGCAGTATCGCTAGGCATCCGACGTTGCGGCGCGGTACCGGCCCAGCCCGGCTCGGCGCCGCGACGGCCGGCGGATCCAGCGATCCGGCGGCGCAGCATCGCAACATGCCGACAAACTGCCCGAATTCTTGTAAGCTCAGTTCATAATGTATATGCAAAGCGGGAATTTGTCTATACATATCAGACCAACTAGCCGCAGGCTGGCGCCGGGCTCCGCAGGCCGGGCGGTTTTCCATCGGCCGGTTTTGTTGCGACACGCGCTTTCGACATTCGATACGCCACGATCTTCGATTTTCCTTGCCCGCCGGAGTAGCCATGCCCGCGCCACGCGCCGTTACGAACCACACCGCCAAGGACGGCCAGCCGGCCTACCAGCAGATCAAGAATTTCGTGCTTGAAAAGATCCAGAGCGGGGCCTGGAAGGAAGGCGACCTGATTCCCACCGAGCTGGCGCTGTGCGATACCTTCAAGGTGTCGCGCATGACCGTCAACCGGGCCTTGCGCGAACTGACGGCCGACCAGCTGCTGGTGCGCTACAAGGGTTCGGGCACCTACGTGGCGCAACCGAAATTCCAGTCCACCCTGATCGAGATCCGCAGCATCGCCCAGGACATCCGCGAGCGCGGCCATCGCCACGGCAGCAAGGTGCTGCGGCTGGACAGCGTGCACGCCAGCGAGCCGCAGGCGCGGCGCTTTCGCATCGCCCCCGGCGCGCGCCTGTTCCATTCCGTGATCGTGCACTACGAGAACGAAACCGCGATCCAACTGGAAGACCGGCTGGTGGACGCGCAGGCGGCGCCCGCCTACCTGGAACAGGACTGGAGCGCCCAGACCCCGAACGAATACCTGATGCGCGTGGCGCCGCTGCCCACCGGCCAGTACAGCATCGAGGTGCAGCTGCCGAACCGCGAAGTGGCCGCGGCGCTGGACATCCCGGCCACCCAGCCCTGCCTGGTGATGGATCGGGTCACTTTTTCCAATGACGCGTTCACCTCGAACGCAACCATGTGGCATCCGGGCAACCGCTACAAGTTCACCGGCCGGTACTGAAAGGCTAAGCGCTCCTACAGCACTGCCGGGCGGTGCAACGATCCGGAGCGCGATGGCCCGGCGCGCGAAAGCCCGGGGCGCGAAAGCCTGAACCCGGCGCAACGACGCACATGCGGCTGACGGGCCACCGGCAATGGAAAATGTCGGACAATACAGGCACTGGCATCCGCCCGGCGCGACCGACCCAACACCGTCACTCCGATACCCTCGCCAACATCCGCTAATCGCCCATACCGTCAACGTAGGCAACATCATGTCCCAAAACCCGTCCGACACCCATCTCGACACCCTGCTGCAGCACACCGGCGTGGCCGGCTTCGACCCGGAAACCGGCTGCGCGCCGGTGGCGCTGCCGTCCATGCGCACCAGCACGGTGCGCTTCGAATCGCTGCAGGCGCTGGAGCGCGCCCAGGCGGGCAAGGCGCGCGGCGAGCGCGTCGTCACCTATGGGCGGGTCGGCATGCAGACGCACGCGGCGCTGGAGCAAGTGTTCTGCGAGCTGGAAGGCGCCAGCCGGGCCTTTCTCGCACCTTCGGGCCTGTCGGCCATCACCCTGGCGCTGTTCGCGCTGCTGGATAGCGGCTCGCACATGCTGGCCGCCGACTGCGTGTACGGCCCGGTGCGCCACCTGGACAAGACCGTGCTGCGGCGCATGGGCATACAGGTGGACTATGCTCCCGCCACACCCGAGGCCCTGGCGCCGCTGCTGCGGCCCGAAACGCGCGTGCTGTACGTGGAGTCGCCCGGCTCGCTGCTGTTCGAGATGCTCGACCTGCCGGCGCTGGCAGAATTCGCGCACCGGCACGGCCTGCTGCTGGTCACCGACAACACCTGGGGCTCGGGCTATATCTACCGGCCGCTGGATCTGGGCGCCGACGTGTCGGTGGTGGCCGGCACCAAATATGTGGGCGGCCATTCCGACCTGATGCTCGGCGCAGCCATGGCGCGCGACAACGAAGTCGTGCAGCGCCTCAACGAAACCCATTACGCCATGGGCTATTCCATCAGCGCCGACGACGCCTGGCTGGCTTTGCGCGGCGTGCGCACCCTGCCGATACGCATGCGCGAGCACGCCGAGCACGCGCTGCGCATCTGCGACTTCCTGCGCACCCGCCCCGAGGTCGCGCGCCTGTACCATCCGGCGCTGCCGGACGATGCCGGCCACGCGCTGTGGCGGCGCGACTGCAGCGGCTCGAACGGCATGATGGCCGTCGAGCTCAAGCTGGACGCCGCGGCCGCGCGGCGCTTCGTCGACGCGCTGCAGCTGTTCGGCATCGGCTTCTCGTGGGGCGGCTTCGAAAGCCTGGTGCAGCTCGTGGACGCCGGCTCGCTGGCGCAGCACCGCTACTGGCAGCGCAGCGGCAACGCGCTGGTGCGCCTGCACATCGGCCTGGAATCGCCCGACGACCTGGCTGCCGACCTGGCCCAGGCCCTGGACGCCGCCAGCCGCGCCGCCGCCTGATACGGATTCGCAATCAAGAAGATAAGGACGTTGCCTGGCGCTGCCATACTATTTGTACTGTTTGCGGCTTCACCTCTTGTTCTTTCATCGCGCTTGCCATTTTGATCGCAAACCCATATAAGGCATTGCCACCCGAAGCACTGCCGCTTTAGGCACTACTGCCTGAAGCGCCACCCCTACAAGTAAAGACGCCATGCTCAGCCTGCAAGTCGCGCTATCGTTTTTCGGCATCGCCGTCGTGCTGGCGCTGGTGCCGGGCCCGGACAATCTGTTCGTGCTGATGCAGTCGGCAATGTGGGGCCGCAAGTCGGGCATATGCGTGGTGCTGGGGCTGTGCACCGGGCTGCTGGTGCACACGGCGGCAGTGGCCCTGGGGCTCGCGGCGATCTTCGCTGCGTCGGCCAGCGCCTTCACGGTATTGAAGCTGGCCGGCGCAGCCTACCTGGCCTACCTGGCGTGGGGCGCGTTCCGCGCACGCGGCCACCTCGACTCGCACGACAAGATTCCGCGGCGCCCGGCCGGCGTGCTATACCGCCGCGGCATCTTGATGAACCTCAGCAACCCCAAGGTGTCGCTGTTCTTCCTGGCCTTCCTGCCGCAATTCACCGCTCCGGCGCGCGGCCCGGTGGCCTTGCAGATTTTGCAGCTGGGCGCCCTGTTCATACTGGCCGCGCTGCTGGTGTTCGGCTGCATCGCGTTTTTCTCGGGGCTGTTCGGCCAGCACGTGCAGCGCTCGCCACGCGCGCGGCGCGTGCTGAACCGCTGCGCCGGCGTGGTGTTCCTGGGCCTGGCAGTGAAGCTGGCGCTGTCGGGGCGCTGAGCGCCGGCGCCTGCCGGATCCGGCAAGCGCCGATCCGATGCGGCGCTCCATTTTCAGTATCCTCTTTTTACATCCTCTTGCTTAAAGCCTGCGGCGGCGGGCCATTCCGTCGGCCAAGGCGGGCCCGGACACAGACGGCGCCGCGGCGGGGAATCATGCACATGCCTGCATGATGATTATCGAACTTCGAAGATGGCCGCTGTCCTGGCTCATCCCTATACTATTCCCCCAAATCAATGACACGTGGAGCGAGACAATGCGTACTCCTATGATCGCCATAGGACTGGTCGCCTGTACGGTGTTCGGTTCGGTGCAAGCCGCGGCGTATCCCAATCGCCCGATCAAGATGGTGGTGGCCTGGGCAGCAGGCGGCGGAACCGACATTCCCGCACGCGTGGTCGCCGACCACCTGTCGAAGCAATTGAAGGTGCCGGTGATCGTCGAAAACCGCACCGGTGCGAGCGGCATGATAGGCAGCGAGTATGTGGCGCGGGCGGCACCGGACGGATACACCATCCAATACACCGTTGCCGACTCGCATTCAGTCGACCCGCACCTGTTCCCGAACATCCCTTACGACGCACGGCACGACTTCGTACCCGTCGCAATAATCGGATACAACCCCACCGTGCTCATCGTCAACTCGCACCTGGGCATAGAGACCTTTCCGGACTTCATCCGGTACGCCAAGGCCCACCCCAACAAGTTGACGTTCTCCAGCTGGGGGCTGGGCAGCGGCGGGCAGGTGCGCATGGCCGTGATCATGAACGAAACCGGCATCAAGCTGCGGCACATTCCATTCAAGGGATCCGCGCCGGCCCTGCAGGCCGTGGTGGGTGGCCACGTGGATTCGATGATCGTACCGGCGTCGATGGCAAAGCCCCAGGCGGATGCGGGCAGGGTCAAGATGCTGGCCGTCGATACGCAGCAGCGCGCCGATCTGGCGCCGGGCGTGAAAACCTAT
Source organism: Candidimonas nitroreducens (assembly GCF_002209565.1). GTDB lineage: Bacteria > Pseudomonadota > Gammaproteobacteria > Burkholderiales > Burkholderiaceae_B > Candidimonas > Candidimonas nitroreducens. Next base: position 415,361 of record NZ_NJIH01000003.1, on the reverse strand, counting down.
GCCGAGCAGGGCTACTCGTACAACCTTCGGTTCTGGCAAGGCATTCTCGCGCCGAAGAACACGCCGCAAGCCATCGTGGACACGCTGAACAAAGCGATCAATGCCAGCCTGTCCACGCCGCAGGCCAAGGCCGACCTGCACCGGATAGGCATCATCCGCCTCTCGCCGGGCGACGGCGGGCCCGCGGCAACCAAGGCCTACATGGATGAGGAATACGTGCGGTGGGGCAAGGTCATCAAAGCCGCGAAGATCAGCGTGCAATAGCGCCAGGAGCAACCATGTCGAAGATGCGCCGCCAGTTTTTCGCCTCTCCGCTGCTCACATTCCTGCTCGGATTCGCGGGGCTTGCGGGCTTCCCGCCGGCAGGGCGGGCGCAGCAGGCATATCCCAACCAGCCCATCAAGCTGGTCACGCCCGCCGCGCCAGGCGGGGCGACCGACGTATTTGCCCGCCGCTTCGCACAGAAACTCGAAAGCGTGCTCGGCACCTCGGTGTACATCGAAAACAAGGGGGGCGGGGGCGGCACCATCGGCACCGCGGATGTCGTCCACGCCGCTCCCGATGGCTACACCCTGCTCATGGGCACCACCGGCACCAACGTCATCAATCCCTTGACCATGAAGGTGCCCTTCGACACGCAGAAGGACTTGCGAGCCATCGCGGTGGTGGGCCTGGTGCCGTTCTGCCTGGAAGTCTATCCGGGGCTGCACGTAAACACGGTGCGCGAATTCATCGACCTGATCAAGCAGCACCCGGGCGAGTATTCGTACGCGACCAACGGGCCGGCGGGCTTCGTGCATCTCACGACCCTGCTGTTCGCCCAGAAGGCCGGCTTGCAGATGCAGGCGGTGCCTTATAAGGGCGGGACACTGATGGTGCAGGATCTATTGACCGGCAGGGTGCCCATTTACTTCAACGTGCTCAACGGCGCGATCCCTCTGTACAAGAGCGGACAGGTGAAGATCCTCGCGGTCACCGGCACACAGCGCGCCAAGGCGGTTCCCGAGATTCCCACGGTGGCGGAGTCCGGCCTGCCGGGATTCGCATCCGAAACCGCCTTCATCCTGTCCGCGCCCGTGAAGACGCCATCGGCGGTGATCGACAAGCTCCTCGATGCGACGCGCCAGGTAACCGCCGATGCGGCATTCCAGCAGGCGCTTCTGGCCATGGCGGTAAGGCCGGTGCTCGATTCGGATCCTGCCAAGGCGGCGGCTTTCATACGCTCGCAATTCGCGCAGTGGCGGCCCCTGGCCGAAGAGGTGCACAAGCAGCAGAAGTAAACGCGCCCAAAACCTGGCACAAGCCGTTATTCCACGTCCAAACCGGCAGCCGGCTTCGTCGGCTCCGCCTGCCGCAGCAGGCGCATTGCTTGCGCCTCGCGTTCGCTTTCACGACAGGTTTAGAAATGGTATCAGACGCGCGCGGGCTTGCTCGCCAGGGTCTTGGCGGCCGCGACCAGCGCGTTGCGCAGCCATTTGTGTTCCGCGTCTTTCTGAAAGCGCTCGTGCCAGTACGCGGTGTAGCGCACCGGAGGCAGCCGCACCGGCGGTTCGTAGATGCGCAGCGGCCGTCGTTCGATATATAGGCGCGCCAGCAGAAACGGCAGGATCGCCATCAGGTCGGTGTCCACCAGAAGGTCGGGGACCACTTGGAAATTCTGCACCACGAACTTCCAGGAAATCTTGTACCCCTGTTTTTCCAGCGCCTGGTCGATGATGCGCCGCGTCGCGGTCTGGTTGTAGTTGTATGTGCGCACCGTGGGCATGGTAAGGAACTGCTTCAGCGACAACGTCTCGCCGTGGCGCTTGTCGGCCAGGCACACCAGGCGGTCGTGCACCAGCGGGGTGGATCGCAGCGACTTGAAGGAAGTCGACAGCCAGGCAATGCGCAGGTCGAGCGAGCCGTTTTCCAGCATTTCATAGGCACGCTCGGGATCCGGCGGACGCACGATTACCTTGACATGGGGCGCCTCGCGGCGCAGCAGCCAGATAAGCGGCGGCGTCAGCAGCCGTTCCGAGAACTCGGAGGCGGAGATCACGAAAGTACGCTGCGACACCGTGGGATCGAACCGCTCGACCGGCCGCGTCAGGCGCTCGTGCTGCGCCAGGATGTCGCGCACGATTTCCTGGATTTCCAGCGCCCGCCCGGTGGGAATCATGCCGGCCTGCGAGCGGATCAGCAGCGGATCCTTGAACCATTCCCGCAGGCGGCCCAACAGATGACTGGTGGCGGGTTGAGACAAACCAAGGCGTTCCGCCGAACGGCTGACGCTGCGCTCGTCCATCAGTATCAGGAAGGCCCGAAACAGGCGCATTTCCGAAGTTTCCATGTCGTGCTCCAGAGCGCGCTGCGCTTGAGTATTTATTATCTTGCATTTCAGACATTCGGGATAGGAATATAGCCCGGTGCCGGCATCATATCTATACTGGTTTTGCTCTCGAGCGCGCGGCGCCCGACCTCTTCACACCATCGCAAAATCATCAAAGACCATGGCAGAAATCGAGACCAAATTCGTCGGAGACATGAGCCGGCTTTCTTCAAGAATCGAGATGTACGAACGCATGCAGCCCGCGTTCTACCAGCAGGAAGTAGAAAAGGTCTTTCGACGGGCCTGGCTGGTGGCCGCCTGTACGACCGAGATCCCAGTACCGGGAAGCTTCGTGCTGGCCGACATCCCGCCATTGAAGCTATCGATCCTGATCGTACATTCCAACGACGGCAAGATCCGCGCATTCCACAATGTTTGCCGGCACCGGGGCGACCGGCTGGTGCATACGCCGAACGGCTGCACCCGCGCCTTCACCTGCGCATTCCATGCGTGGTCCTATGCCACCGACGGGCGCCTGCTCAATATCACCGACGCCAGCCAGTTCGAGGACGTGGACAAAAGCCAGTATGGCCTGGTGCCCGTGCACTGCGAAGTCTGGGAAGACGTGGTTTTCGTCAACCTGGACAAGACGCCGCGCGAAACGCTGAAGGAATTCCTGGGCGACATGTACGACCAGTACAAGGGTTTCGCGAAAAACCGGGTCAAGATCGCCGACCATCGGCTGGTGCTGAACACGAACTGGAATCTCGCGACCAACGCCTTCAGCGAGGGCTATCACAACCTGTACATTCACAAGAACACCGTACCGGATTATCAAGGCGGCCCGAACAACCCGGATCGCCACCGCGCCTACCTGGAAGTCGGCCGGCATTTCGGCCGCTATTCCACGCACGGCAACCAGAATCACAAGAAAACCGCCACCGAAGAAGTCGTGTTCCGGTATTCCAAGCCGATGTTCCCGTGGTTTCCCAAATTCGATTATTCGACGCAGCCGCCCGGCATCAACCCTTCGCGCTTCGAGGAATGGGGATTCGATATCGTCCATATCTTTCCCAACTGCGTGTTCGCGCCGCAGGCCAACACCCATTCGTACATGACTTTCTGGCCTATCGACCACAACCACACCGAAATCCGCAACTGGCGCTTCGCGTACCAGTCGGACAACCCGGCAGACGCCATCGCCCAGGCATATTCGGTCACCCGCGCGCGCGAGGTGATCCGTGAAGACATGAATACGATGGAAACCAACCTGATAGGCATTCTGTCCGGCGCCATCCCGCACACGGTACTGTCCAAGCAGGAGCGTGTCATCCAGAACCACTATCGCGCCATCGACGACATGCTGGCACAGGACTGAACCATGACCGATACCCAAACACCGCCCTGCACGCGCGAACTGCCCGAAGCGTTCTCGGATCTCGCCGCCCTCGTGCCCGAATGGGCTCTGCCCTCTGAAGAAAAGCGTTTCTACAAACTGCATTCGGTCAAGCTGGAGGATCTCCGGGCTTTCTACGACGTCATGCTGCCCCGCCTGCCGGCGATCATGGACTACCTGAGCCAGTTCAAGCTGCACGACCTGCCGGCGCAGGCGCGCACGCTGTTCGATCTGGCAATGACATTCGTCGAGACATCCCATCCCATAGACCTCGGCTGGAAGGACACGGATTTTCCCGGCGCCTATCGCTGGCAGGCCTTCGAGTTCCGCTCGATCAGCCAGCGCAGCCACGCCGACCCGCATCCGGCGACAGTGCGCTGAAGCGGCGCCTCTATTGGCTCCGGCTATTTTCAATACCTATAAAAGAAGGAGGCAATAGCATGAAGGTGCTGCGTGGAATTTCCCGGGCAAGGCGCCGTATCCTGATTACAACCGCACACACAATGGCCATCGCGGCGATCTGTCCGCTGGCGGCGCAGGGCGCCGCGAATCCGGCGGCGTCCTATCCCAGCAAGCCCATTCGCATCATCGTTCCTTATGCGGCGGGAGGCGGCACCGATTTGGAAGCGCGCATGTGGGCCCAATCGCTGCAGAAGAATCTGGGCCAAAGCGTTATCGTGGAAAACATGGCGGGATCCAACGGCATGATAGGCACCGCATATGCCGCCAAAGCGGCACCCGATGGCTACACGCTCTATATCGCCACCTATGGTTTTCCGGTAGTTCCTCTTCTGATGAAAAGCCCGCGCTACACCGTTGCCGATTTCGCGCCCATCATACGCATCGGCGCTGGGCCGCTGGCGCTGGTGGTAGCGGCCAACTCGCCATTTCACAGCACGCAAGACGTCATCGCCGCCGCGCGGGCCAAGCCTTCTTCGCTGAATGTCGGCACACTGGGCAATGGCTCGCAGGAACAAATGGGTTCCCAGAAATTCCAGAAAGCGGCAAAAGTGCGATTGACCGAAATCCCCTACAAGGGCGGCGCTCCAGCGATGGTCGATCTCATGGGCGGGCGATTGCAACTGATGTTCGAGGCGCTGCCCACAGTCATGAGCTACATCAAATCCGGCACCATCAGGGCGCTCGGGGTAACCAGCGCACGGCGTTCGAGCCAATTGCCCAACGTTCCCACGCTGGCCGAGCAAGGGCTGCAATCCGTCGAAGTGACTTCCTGGTATGGCTTCCTGGCGCCCGCCAAAACGCCTTCGGCATACATAGAAAAATTGAACGCCGCTTTCCGGAAAGGCTTGTCCGACCCCAAGATGACTGCCCAGATGGCGAAGCTTTTCGGCTCGGAGCCCGTAGGCGGAACTGCCGCGAGCTTTTCCGAATTCCTGTCCACCCAGACCCGCGAAAATGCGGATCTGATAGCCAAGCTGGGCATCGAACGGCAATAGGGCCAGGCCGCACAGGCCCAGCCCCGCGGCCGATCGAGCCGGAAACGCCCGATACAGGCTTGCTACGCGCGCACGAAGCGCATGATGCCGTCCTCGCCTACGGCGCGCGTGAGCTTGCCGTCGAAATACAGCGCGTGCAGGTGCGCCAGCGCCTCGCCCATGGCGAAGGTCATCTGGTGCAGATCCAGCTTGCGCTTGAACAGCACCGGCACGATGTCGGTGGTGCTGCGCGGCTCGCTACAGGCATCGAGCACCTCCTGCAGGCGCTCGGCATGGTGCGTCAGCTGCTGCGATACGCGTTCGTGCAGGCCCTTGAACGGCCGGCCGTGCGAGGGCAGCACCAGTGTGTCTTCCGGCAGCGGGTCGTAGCGGCGCAGCGAATCCAGGTACAGCGGCAGCGGGTTGGCGTCGGGCTCGTAGGCGAACACGCTGACGTTGGTGGAAATGCGCGGCAGCACCATATCGCCCGAGATCAGCACGTCGAGCGCCTCGCAATACAAGGACATGTGCTCGGGCGCATGGCCGTAGCCGGCGATGAGGCTCCATTGCCGACCGCCTATGGACAGGCGCTGGCCATTCATCAGCCGGTGAAACGCCGCGGGCACGTCAGGCACCAGGTTCGGGTAGTAGCCGGCGCGCTGGCGGATCTGCTCGAGGGCAGCGGGGTCGCGCATGCCATGAAGCGAAAAATGATCGACATTGGCTTGTCCGCCAGGGCCGCCCACAGCTGCCGTGCCGGCCGCCGGAGGACGCGACCAGAGCCGCGCCACCATGTAATCGGTCATGCTCATGTACAGCGGCGCCTGCCAGCGCTGGCACAGCCAATAGGCCAGGCCCACATGGTCGGGGTGCATGTGGGTGACGACCACGCGCAGCACCGGCAAGCCGTCCAGCTCTTGCTCGAATACCTGTTCCCACAAGGTCTTGACCTCGTCGCGCGAAATGCCGCAGTCGACCACCGTCCAGCCCTGGCGGCCGTCGATCTCGTCGCGCAGCAGCCAAAGGTTGATGTGATCCAGCGCGAAAGGTAGGGGCATGCGGATCCAGCGCACGCCATCGGCCACCGCCAAGGCGCGCCCCGGCTCGGGCTGCGCATCGCCCCAGGGATACTGCAACTTCTGTTCGTTGGGATTCATCAGATATTTCTCCGTTTGCGCTTCCTGCGCCATAGCCGGTTCGCCGCGCAGCCGGCGGCCGATAACCATAGGCTAGACCGCTGTATTATGGCATCATAATTTACGTTAACGTAAATTGCCCCGCCCGCCCCCATGTCCCAAGCCACCTGGACCATCTCCGAGCTTGCGCGCGAATTCGCGATCACGCCGCGCACCATACGCTTCTATGAAGACCAGGGCATCGTCAGCCCGACGCGCTCGGGGCGCAACCGGGTCTACCATCCGCGCGACCGCACCCGGCTGAAGCTGGCGCTGCGCGGCAAGCGGCTGGGCCTGCAGCTGGCCGAGATCCGCAACCTGATCGACATGTACGAAAGCCCGCGCGACACCACCGCGCAGCTGCGCGTGTACCTGGAAATGCTGGAAGCCCAGCGCAAGTCGCTGGAGCAGCAGCGCCGAGACCTGGATCTGACGCTGGCCGAGATCCGCGAGCAGCAGCAGAACTGCCACGCGCTGCTGGCCGAGCGCGAACCGCGGCAAACGTGAAAAGGCCTGGCTCAGCCTGCAACACCCCAGGCCACGGCCATGTCCGCGCGCAGCGCGGGGGGAATGCGCTCATCACGCTTGGCTTGGCGCATCGCTTCGCGCTTGCCTTCGGCGATGCGCTGCAGAACCTCGCGGGGGTTGCTGACTTCGCAGACCTTGCTACCGAACAGCATCAATTCATCGGGTGTAGGGTAGCTACGGTTCTGATGCTTGCCGGAAAATAGCTTCAATGCCAAGGTACGGTCTTCCAGCTCCGGGCCACCATCGTAGCGGGTATAGCGATAAATTGCTGTCGTGACGACATCGAACATGGGTGCCAACCAGGCATCTTGGGCCGATCGATACAGCACCCCGTAATTCTTCAGATGGCCGTCGCCGTTACGAACCATGATAGTGAAGGCGACTTGTTCAAAAAAGCGGTGCAGATTGACACGAGGCAATTGCAATTGCTTGAGCAGTTCGGCCACACGCTGGTAGCTCCCTTGGTACTTGCGATCGGCCAATACATCGCGTACGCGCAATCCGGCCAAAGCGGCGATGTCCTCGAACCCCAGGCGCTCGATACCTCCATCGGCCGTTGCCACCAGATCGAAGCGATCCAGCACCAGCATCTGTCCATCGTGCGATAGGGCAAACTCCGGCGTGGCGATGCCCGCCAATCGGGCTGCCGTCAAACACAAATATTCGTTGGCAGCCAGGCCCGGGTAGGCCGGACTGGCCGCCTTGACGATCAGGGACGGAATGGGCACGGTGGGCCTGTCCGGAACCATGATCTTGGGCTGCATCCCCGCTATTCCGGCCCCGGTACTAAGATAGGCTCGCACCAACTCATCGAACACCTCGGGCGTGTAGGCGGTGTTAAGGAGTGCCTCTTTGGTCAAGACCGGCGCCGCCGCCGCGGGTGGATTACGCGGCAGGCGATAGCCAAGCCGCCCGATGCCGTTATCGCCTATCAGGGCTAGCAGGTGCATGGGCGTCAGCGGCTGCTTGGGAAACGCCTCGCGCAGCCGCAGGAACAGGTCGCCTTCCGGCAGATTCTGATCCATAACCGGAAACAGGTCGCCGTCCTGCCAAGTGAGCTGCGTGCCGGCCGGCATGAGCAAAGCAACGGACGCCTGATCGGGCTGCGACGCCAAGTAGCGAAACTCATAGGTCGACTGCTTGAGCAGCTGCCCCGCACTGAGGTCACGCCCGATGGCGATTTGCAGTTCGCGGATCTTCTCGGGCAGCATCCGGGCTCACTCCTCGTCCTGCGCGAAGCGCTCTGCGACTTCCTGCATGGTGGGCAGGCCGGCCTTGACGATTTGAATCGCCAGCCCCATTGCCCCAAGCACGGCCAGCAAGGATGAAACCGTGACATCTTCGCCGGACTCAAGGCGATAAATGACCTCGCGCACCTTGCCGGCGCGTTGGGCAAGCGCGGATTTGGAAAGCCCGGCGGCTTCCCGGTGGGCTTTCAATAGTGGAGCAAGCTCGCTGAGGACTCTAATTTTGTCAGTCATAGCTGACATTATTAGATTATCTTTGGTTTTTTGCAAGATATAACTTGCAGGCATCGGCAACGCCAAGCGGCACGCTTTTTTTGGGCCACCCTTCCCGCCGGCGGACAAAAAGCAAAAACCCGGGTTTCCCCTGCTATATTACGTTTACGTAAACGTAATATAAATACACTTTCCGGCAAGCTGTTGCCAAGGACGCCGCGCTTGCGCGCATAATGCCGAGATGCCGTCCTGGCGCCTACCCCGAATCATGGAGACCGACATGAATCTTCCCGGCCTGGATTTCGACCTAGGGCAAGACCTGGACATGCTGCGCGATGCGGTGCGCGAGTTCGCGCAGGCCGAGATCGCGCCGCGTGCCGCCGAGATCGACCGCAGCGACCAGTTTCCCATGGATCTGTGGCGCAAATTCGGCGAGCTGGGCCTGCTGGGCATGACGGTGGACGAGGCCTACGGCGGCACCCATATGGGCTACCTGGCGCACATGATCGCCATGGAAGAAATCTCGCGCGCCAGCGCTTCGGTGGCGCTGTCCTATGGCGCGCACTCCAATCTGTGCGTCAACCAGATCAACCGCAACGGCACCGAAGCACAGAAACGCAAGTATCTGCCCGGCCTGATCTCGGGCGAGCAAGTGGGGGCTTTGGCCATGAGCGAACCCGGCGCGGGCTCGGACGTGGTCAGCATGCGGCTGCGCGCCGACAAGAAGGGCGACCGCTACGTGCTCAATGGCAGCAAGATGTGGATCACCAACGGCCCCGACGCCGACACGCTGGTGGTCTATGCCAAGACCGACCCCGAAGCGCGGCAGCGCGGCATCACCGCCTTCATCGTCGAAAAGGGCTACAAGGGTTTTTCCATTGCGCAAAAGCTCGACAAACTGGGCATGCGCGGCAGCCACACCGGCGAGCTGGTGTTCCAGGACTGCGAAGTGCCCGAAGAAAATATTCTCGGCCAGCTCAATGGCGGCGTGAAGGTGCTCATGAGCGGCCTGGACTACGAACGCGCGGTGCTGGCCGGCGGCCCGCTGGGCATCATGCAGGCGGTCATGGACGTGGTGGTGCCGTACGTGCACGAGCGCAAGCAGTTCGGCCAGTCCATAGGCGAATTCCAGCTGATCCAGGGCAAGATGGCCGACCTGTACACCACCCTGCAGGCCTGCCGCGCCTTCTGCTATACCGTGGGCAAGAACCTGGACAGGCTCGGCGCCGGGCACGTGCGCACGGTGCGCAAGGACTGCGCCGCGGTCATTCTGTACTGCGCCGAGAAGGCTACGTGGATGGCGGGCGAAGGCATCCAGATCCTGGGGGGCAACGGCTACATCAACGAATACCCCACCGGCCGCCTGTGGCGCGACGCCAAGCTGTATGAAATCGGCGCGGGCACCAGCGAGATCCGGCGCATGCTGATCGGCCGCGAGCTGTTCAGCGAAACCGCCTGAGGCCGCACACAACACGCATAAAACCCAGAGTCGAGCATGAGCTTCATCGGCGACCACCAGCGCATCGAGCCCGTGGCGCGCGCCGCCCCGGCGCCGCAGCAGGTCGCGGCCATGCTGCTGGCCGGCTTCGACCGGCATTATTCGCTGTTCCGCTACAGCGCGCAGCGCGCCAAGACCTTGTTCGAGTCGGGCAACTGGCACGGCATCCAGCAACTGGCGCGCGAGCGCATCGAATACTACGACATCCGTGTGCAGGAATGCGCCACGGCGCTGCGCGCCGCGCTCAAGGGCAGCGACGCCAGCCCCGAAGGCGCCTCGGCCGGGCAGGGCCTGACGACGGCGCAGATGGATTTCTGGCAGGCCGTGAAGACGGAATTCATCGCGCTGCTGCTGGGGCATCGCCAGCCGGAATGCGCCGAAACCTTCTTCAACTCGGTGTCCTGCCGGGTCTTGCATCGCGACTATTTCCGCAATGATTTTCTGTTCGTGCGCCCGGCCGCATCCACGGAATACATAGACAGCGAGGTGCCGTCGTACCGGGTCTACTACCCCAAAGAGAAGGGCCTGCAGGCCTGCCTGATCGATATCGTGGCCGCCTTCGGCCTAGCCGCACCGTTCGCCGACCTGCCGGCCGACGCCCGCCTGCTGGCGCGCATGGCGGTGCATCAGCTGCGCCGGCGCCTGCCGCGCGACGGGGCGCGGCGCATCGCGCCCGACTGCCAGGTGCATGTGCTGAATTCTTTGTTCCTGCGCAACAAAGGCGCATACATCGTCGGACGGCTCATCAATCAAAGCGCCACGTATCCGTTTGCCATCGCGCTGCTGCGCACGCCTTCGGGCCACATCAGGCTCGACGCCCTGCTGCACGGCAGCGACGACCTGAGCACGCTGTTCAGCTTCACGCGCGCCTATTTCATGGTCGACATGGAGGCGCCGGCCGCCTATGTGCAGTTCCTGAACACGCTGATACCGCGCAAGGCCAAGGCCGAGCTCTACACCACCGTAGGCCTGCAAAAGCAGGGCAAGACGCTGTTCTACCGCGACTTCCTGCACCACTTGGCGCATTCACACGATGCCTTCGACGTGGCGCCCGGCATCCGCGGCATGGTCATGACCGTGTTCACCATGGCCTCGTACCCGTATGTGTTCAAGCTGATACGCGACCGCATCGGCAAAGACGGCATGGATCACGCCACGGTGCGCCGCAAGTACCAGCTGGTGAAGCTGCACGACCGCGTCGGCCGCATGGCCGACACCTGGGAATATTCGCAGGTGGCGCTGCCGCGCAGCCGCTGCTCGGAAGCGCTGCTGCAGGAGCTGCGCCGCGAAGTGCCCAGCCTGGTGGAAGAAAACGGCGACACCATCATCCTGCGCCACGTCTATATCGAACGGCGCATGACGCCGCTGAACATCCACCTGGCGCACGCCCCGCCGCCGGTGCTGGAGCAGGCCGTGGAGCAATACGGCAACGCCATCCGCGAGCTGGCGGCCGCCAACATTTTCCCCGGCGACATGCTGTTCAAGAATTTCGGCGTCACGCGCCTGGGCCGTATCGTGTTCTACGACTACGACGAAATCCAGCGCATGACGGAAATGAACTTCCGCGTGATTCCGCCCGCGCCCAATGAAGAAGCCGAAATGTCGGGCGAACCTTGGTATCCTGTACGCGTCAACGATGTGTTTCCGGAAGAGTTCGGCCATTTTCTTCTGGGCGATGCACGCGTGCGCGCCGCGTTCATGAAGCATCATGCCGAACTGCTCGAGGCCGGCTGGTGGCAAGCATGCCGCGAGCGGGCCGCGCAGGGGCGCATCGAAGATTTCTATCCCTACGATCAAACCCGCAGACTACGCCGGCCAGCGATGAACACCCCAAGCGCAGCCGGTGCCCTTTCCACTCAAGGAGTCAATCATGTCTGATCCAATCGTTGTCGTTTCTGTAGCACGCACGCCCATGGGCGGCATGATGGGCGCCCTGTCGGGGCTGGCCGGGCACCAGCTCGGATCCGTGGCCATCAAGGCCGCCGTCGAACGCGCCGGCATCAAGCCCGAGGCCGTCGAGGAAGTGATCATGGGCAACGTGCTGCAGGCCGGTCAGGGCCAGGCGCCGGCGCGCCAGGCCGCGCTGGGCGCCGGCCTGCCCAAGAGCGCTGCGTGCACCACCGTGCACAAGGTGTGCGGCTCGGGCATGAAGGCCGCGATGCTGGGCCACGACTTGCTGCTGGCGGGCAGCGCGGATGTCATCGTGGCCGGCGGCCAGGAAAGCATGAGCAACGCGCCCTACCTGCTGCTGCGCGGCCGCCAGGGCTACCGCTACGGCCATTCCACCGTCTACGACCACATGGCGCTGGACGGCCTGGAAGACGCCTACCAGCGCGGCACTGCCATGGGCGTATTCGCCGAAGACTGCGCATCCAAATACACCTTCACGCGCGAACAGCAGGACGCCTTCTCGCTGGAATCGCTGCGCCGCGCCCGCGCCGCCACGGAAGATGGCAGCTTCAAGTGGGAAATCGCGCCGGTCACCATCGCCGGCCGCAAGGGCGACACGGTGGTCGACACCGACGAGGCGCCGATGCGCGCCATGCCCGATAAGATCCCCACGCTCAAGCCGGCCTTCAAGAAAGACGGCACTGTCACCGCGGCCAATTCCTCGTCGATTTCCGACGGCGCGGCCGCACTGGTGCTGATGCGCGCTTCCACCGCCGAGAAGCTCGGCGCCAAGCCCCTGGCGCGCGTCGTCGCCCACACCCAGCATTCGCAAGAGCCGCAGTGGTTCACCACCGCACCGGTGGGCGCCATGCAAAAGCTGTTCACCAAGACCGGCTGGTCGGTGGGCGAGGTCGATCTGTACGAGATCAACGAAGCCTTTGCGGTGGTCACCATGGCAGCCATGAAAGAACTGAATCTGCCGCACGAAAAAGTGAACATCCACGGCGGCGCCACCGCCCTGGGCCACCCCATCGGCGCCTCGGGCGCACGCCTGCTGGTCACCCTGATCGGCGGCCTGCGCAAGACCGGCGGCAAGCGCGGCATGGCCTCGCTGTGCATAGGCGGCGGCGAAGCCGTGGCCATGGCCGTCGAAATGCTGTAGCGCCATATCGCTGCAACGCTGTACCGCCGTAACGGCGGCCGGCGCGGCGCACACACCCGTGCGCCGTGCCGGCTGTTTACGCCCCCAGCTTCAGGAATCGCAATGCCCATCATCGAATCCCGTATCAATCCGCGCTCGCAGGCCTTCATCGACAATGCCGCCGTCATGCAGGAACAGATCGACGACCTGCAAAAGCAGCTGGAACATACCGCGCAGGGCGGCAGCGCCTCGGCGCGCGCCAAGCATGTGGCGCGCGGCAAGCTGCTGCCGCGCGAACGCGTGGAACGATTGCTCGACCCGGGTACGCCATTCCTGGAACTGTCGCCGCTGGCGGCGCACGACGTCTACGACAACGCCGCGCCGGGCGCGGGCCTGATCACCGGTGTCGGGCGCGTGCACGGCACGGAATGCGTCATCGTCTGCAACGACGCCACGGTCAAGGGCGGCACCTATTACCCGCTGACCGTCAAAAAGCATTTGCGGGCGCAAGAAATCGCCCAGCAGAACCACCTGCCCTGCGTCTACCTGGTGGACTCGGGCGGCGCCAACCTGCCCAACCAGGACGAGGTCTTTCCCGACCGCGAGCACTTCGGGCGCATCTTCTACAACCAGGCGGTCATGTCCTCGCAAGGCATTGCGCAGATCGCCGTGGTAATGGGTTCGTGCACGGCCGGCGGCGCGTACGTGCCGGCCATGAGCGACGAGTCCATCATCGTCAAGAACCAGGGCACCATCTTCCTGGGCGGCCCGCCGCTGGTCAAGGCGGCCACGGGCGAGGAAGTCAGTGCCGAAGACCTGGGCGGCGGCGACGTGCATACGCGGCTTTCGGGTGTGGCCGACCATCTGGCCAACAACGACATGCATGCGCTGTACCTGGCGCGCGAGGCCGTCGGCCGGCTGAACCTGCACAAGCCCGTGCAGCTGCACCGCAAGCCCTACAGCGAACCGCTGTACAGCCCCGAAGAACTCAACGGCATCGTCCCCAAAGACACGCGCAAACCCTATGACGTGCGCGAAGTCATCGCACGCATCGTCGACGGCTCCGAACTGGATGAATTCAAGGCGCGCTACGGCACCACGCTGGTCACGGGCTTTGCCCACATCCACGGCATGCCGGTGGGCATCATCGCCAACAATGGCATCCTGTTTTCCGAAGCGGCGCAGAAAGGCACCCATTTCATCGAGCTGTGCTGCCAGCGCAAGATACCACTGGTGTTCCTGCAGAACATCACCGGCTTCATGGTCGGCCGCAAGTACGAAAACGAAGGCATCGCGCGCCACGGCGCCAAGATGGTCACCGCCGTATCCACCGCCGCGGTGCCCAAGTTCACGGTGCTGATCGGCGGCTCGTTCGGCGCCGGCAACTACGGCATGTGCGGCCGTGCCTTCGGGCCGCGGCTGCTGTTCCTGTGGCCCAACGCGCGCATCTCGGTAATGGGCGGCGAACAGGCCGCCAGCGTGCTGGCCACCGTCAAGCGCGACGGCATCCAGGCCAAGGGCGGCGCCTGGAGCACCGCGGAGGAAGAAGCCTTCAAGGCGCCGATCCGGGCCCAGTACGAAAAAGAAGGCCATCCCTACTATTCCACGGCGCGCCTGTGGGACGACGGCATCATCCGCCCAGCCGACACGCGCCGGGTGCTGGCGCTGGGCCTGTCGGCCGCGCTCAACGCCCCCATCGAGGACACGCGTTTCGGCGTGTTCAGAATGTGACGGCCATCCCGCAACAAAGGCGCAAGCGGCACGGCCACCAGGCCAGCCGCAACCAGCGCGCCGCCGCTCTGCCCTGCCCCGCGGCGTGCCGGGCCACGGCCGCATGCCATCCGGCTACCCCCTAGGAGTCCAACGTGTTCGATACCCTGCTGATTGCCAACCGCGGCGAGATCGCCTGCCGAGTCGCCGCCACCGCGCGCCGCATGGGGCTGCGCACCGTAGCCGTATATTCCGACGCGGACGCCGACGCACGGCACGTGGCCGCCTGCGACACGGCGGTGCGCATCGGCGGCCCGGAACCGCGCGCCAGCTATCTGCGCGCCGAGGCCATCGTCGAGGCCGCGCGCCAGACCGGCGCCCAGGCGGTGCATCCGGGCTACGGATTCTTGTCCGAGAACGAGGCCTTCGCCGAGGCCTGCGCACAGGCCGGCATCGTCTTCGTCGGGCCACCCACCGGCGCCATCGCCGCAATGGGCAGCAAATCCGCCGCCAAGACGCTGATGGGAAAAGCCAGCGTGCCGCTGGTGCCGGGCTACCACGGGGACAACCAGGATCCGGCGTTCCTGCAGGAGCAGGCCGACGCCATGGGCTACCCGGTACTGATCAAGGCCAGTGCCGGCGGCGGCGGCAAGGGCATGCGGGTGGTGACCGACAGCGCCGCCTTCGGCGAGGCGCTGGCCTCTTGCAAACGCGAATCGGCCAGCAGCTTCGGCGACGACAAGGTACTGATCGAACGCTATCTGCAAAAGCCGCGCCACATCGAGATCCAGGTCTTTGCCGACACCCACGGCAATTGCGTGTACCTGTTCGAGCGCGACTGCTCGGTGCAGCGCCGCCACCAGAAGGTCATCGAAGAGGCGCCGGCCCCCGGCATGAGCCCCGAGCGGCGCCGCGCCATGGGCGAGGCCGCCGTAGCCGCGGCGCGCGCCGTAGGCTACGTGGGCGCGGGCACGGTGGAATTCATCGTCGAACCCGACGGCCGCTTCTATTTCATGGAAATGAATACGCGCCTGCAGGTGGAACACCCGGTCACCGAAATGATCACCGGACACGACCTGGTGGAGTGGCAGCTGCGCGTGGCCGCCGGCGAGCCGCTGCCGGTAACGCAGGAACAGCTGCAGATCCATGGCCACGCCATCGAGGCGCGCATCTACGCCGAAAACCCCGACAAGGGCTTCCTGCCGTCGGTTGGCACGCTTACCGCCCTGAACTTCCCCACCCACGCGGCTTTCCGCAACGGCGACGTACGGGTGGACGGAGGCGTGGCCGCCGGCGACACGATCAGCCCTTACTACGACCCCATGATCGCCAAGCTCATCGTGCACGGCGCCGACCGCGACCAGGCGCTGGCGCGCATGATCCAGGCCCTGGGCGCCACCCAGTGCGTGGGCGTGACCACCAATATCGCCTTCCTGCGCCGCCTGGCGGGCGACGCGGCCTTTGCCGCCGCGGATCTGGACACCGGCCTGATAGAACGCCGCCACGACAGCCTGCTGCCGCCGCCTGCCGCCGCGCCGCAAGCGGCGCTGGCCCTGGCCGCCGCAGCGGTGCTGGCCGCGCAGGGGCTGGAATCCTCGTCGCCGCGGCACCGCGTGGTGCATGCCGACCCCTGGGCACAGGCCGACGGCTGGCGCCTGGGCGGCGCCTACCGCCAGCAGGTGCAGCTGCTCGACGCCGGCACCACGCGCAACGTGAACCTGGTGCACAACCAAGGCCAGTGGCACTTGGCTTGCGATGACGGCGGCGCCGAGCACGCGCTGCAATGGCGGCTGCAGGGGCCGGCGGCCAGCGGCCAATACCGGCTCGACCTGCAGCTGGACGAGCGCAGGCTGCACGGCACGGTCATCGTGCGCGGCGAACAGCTGCAAGTGTATGTCGACGGCAACGCCCATGCGCTGCAACTGCACGACCCCCTCAGGCACGCGCAAGACGAAGGCGCCGAACAACTGGGCGGCCTGACGGCGCCCATGCCGGGCAAGATCATCGCCATCAACGTGAAACAGGGCGACGCGGTCAAGGCGGGCGACGCGCTGCTGGTGATGGAGGCCATGAAGATGGAGCACACCATCCACGCGCCGGGCGACGGCACGGTGCAGGAACTGTTCTACGCCGTAGGGGATCAAGTGGCCGACGGCGCCGAGTTGATTGCGCTGGAGTAAGACGCGGGGCGGCAAGCGTAACGCGGCAGCAACAGCTGGCCGCAGCCGGCCACGCGAGGCGCGTTCTGGTAATGCATTGTGCTCCGCCGCCGGCACGCCTAGAATAGCGGGCTATCAACAGGGGAACTCCACTCGTTCATGTCCGCAAGGTCTTTGCACGCGCATCGTAAGCTCACCGCATGGCTGGGGCTGCTGGCCATCTGGCTGGGCGTGCTCATGCCGATTGCGTCGCAGAGCCTGCAAAGGCATCACGACAGCGAGCTGAGCCTGACGTATTGCGTGGCCGACGGCGATCGGCACGTGCAGGTTCCCGCCACCGACACCCACAACACCGGCAGCCATCATGCCGCGCATGACTGGCAGGCTTGCGGTTATTGCGGCCTGCTGGCCCAGCACATGCCGGTGCCGCACGTGGCGGCGCTGGCGATAGACGCCGACGCGCCCCACCGTCCGTCTGCCGCGGCCACCTACGTGGCCGTCTATCTGCGCCCGGCCCATACGCCGGCCGCGCCCCGCGCTCCGCCCTCGCGGCTTTCCTGACGCTACGCCCACGCTCTGCGCAGCGGGCCGCCCCGGCCCGCTGCGCGGCTTGTCGCCTCCGGCGACACCGGCCGCGCCACGTCCCACACCACGCATAGTCCGCCCACCCGGCCAGCGCTTTCCGCAGCGCAGCCGCGGCGGCCGCGCGTGCACATCGGGCGATCCGGCGCGCCACGTATGGAATTCCTGTCATGCATCACGATACTCGGCGCCGCAACGCGCGCGCACTGTTTTGTTCCGCCGCAGCGGCCGGGCTGGCCCTGGCCTGGCCGGCACATGCCCACATCACGCTTCATCCCGACACGGCGCCCGCCGGCACTTATTTCCAAACCGCATTCATGGTGCCGCACGGTTGCGCCGGCTCGCCGACAGTCGCGCTGCGCGCCACGATCCCCGCCGGCGTGACGTCGGTGAAGCCGCAAATGAAGCCGGGCTGGAAAGTCTCGCTGACGTACCGCCGGATCGACCCGCCGATCAAGAACGAAGCGGGGACGACGATCGACCGCGTCGTGGCTACGGTGCAATGGCGCGGAGGTCCGCTGCCCGACGATCTCTACGATTCGTTCGGCCTGGTCATGAAACTTCCCGCTGAGGCGGGCAAGACCCTTTATTTCCCGGTCGAGCAAACCTGCAAAGACGGCCGGCGCGCATGGATCCACATTCCCGCTGAAGGGCAGGCGTGGCACGCGGTACCCGAACCGGCGCCCTATATACGCCTGCAGCCCGCGCATTGAGGCACGGCCCGATGCCGCTCTCTTCATTCAGGAACAAGGAACCAGTCATGTCGAAAACCTTTTTAT
The DNA here is from genome assembly GCF_002209565.1 of Candidimonas nitroreducens. Lineage (GTDB taxonomy): Bacteria > Pseudomonadota > Gammaproteobacteria > Burkholderiales > Burkholderiaceae_B > Candidimonas > Candidimonas nitroreducens. Next base: position 397,299 of record NZ_NJIH01000003.1, on the reverse strand, counting down.
GCCGCGGCACGCTTGCATGGGCAGCCGCGCTCTTTACCATATCGGCCGGCGCGCAAACGGCGGCGCCCGGCCCGGACGGCGCCCGTACGCTGCCGGAAATCGTCGTCCAGGGCAGCGCGAGCCCTTCCCTGACTTCGCAGTCGGTCACCCGGCAGAAGCAGGCGCTCGACCAGACCGTGGGCTCGGTCGGCTTCGTCGACAGCGAGTCATACGCCGACACTTATGCCTTTACGCTGCGCGATGTGCTGAAGGACGTCCCCGGGGTCTTCGTGGAAAGCCGCTACGGACAGGAACTGCGCCTGTCCATCCGGGGTTCGGGCATCGCCCGCGCCTATCACACGCGCGGCCTGGAGATCCTGCAGGACGGCGTGCCGACCAACCAGGCCGACGGCAGCGGCGACTACTATCAGATCGACCCGCTCGCGCTGCAGTCGGCCGAGGTGTACAAAGGCGGCAACGGACTGGCCTACGGTTCGTCGACCCTGGGCGGCGCCGTCAATTTCCTGACCCCCACGGCCTATACGGCGATCGCGCCGAATATCCTGCGCCTGGAAGGCGGCAGCTACGGCACCCTGCGCGGCAGCGCCCAGTTCTCGCGCGTCATCGGCCCGCTGGACTTCATCGGCACCTTCAGCACCAACCATACGGACGGCTACCGGCAGCACTCGCAGGGCCAGTACCAGCAATTCAATGCCAACATCGGCTACCGGTTCAGCCCCGACGTAGAAACGCGCTTCTACCTGGGCGCGTACGTGGTGGATCAGGAATTGCCCGGCACCCTGTCGCTGTCGGACGCCCTGGACAACCCGACCAAGGCCCAGGCCAGCGCGCTTGCCGGCGACCAGGCGCGCAATACGCGCACCGAGCGCATAGCCAACCGCACGACAGTGCGGCTGGCCAACGGACGCCTGGACTTCGATACCTGGGCGATCCACAAGAACCTGTATCACCCGATCTTTCAGGTGCTGGAGCAGGACGGCTGGACTTATGGCTTCGCGCCGCGCTACACGAGCACGTTCAAGCTGGGCGGCATGCGCAATGACCTGACGCTAGGGGCGCGCTTTTTCGGCGGCAACACGCGGGCGCGCCAGTACCTGAATGTGTCGGGCAATGCCGGGGCCCAGACGCTCGATTCGACGCAGAATGCCTACAACTACGAGGCCTATTTCGAGAACCACCTGTTCTTCCTGCCGACGGTCGCGCTGATGACGGGCGCCAAGGCGCTGCGCGACGTGCGCCAGTACATCGACCACGGCGGCCTGGCCTCCGACCCGGCCTATAAATCGGCCAGCCAGACGTATAGCGGCGTCAACCCCAAGCTCGGGCTGCTCTGGCAGCCCAGCCGCGACGTCCAGGCGTTCATCGACGTGACCCGCAGCCAGGACGTGCCGGACTTCAGCGACCTGAACCAGACTTTCTCGAACACCACGCGCTTCGTGCCGCTGCAGGCGCAGCACGCGTGGACGCTGGAAGCCGGTACGCGCGGCCGCCGCGGGCGCTTCGCCTGGGACTTGACCGCCTACCGTTCCATGGTGCGCGACCAGTTGCTGCAATACACCACCAGCCCGGACATTCCCGCCTCGACCTTCAATGCCGGCAAGACGATACTGCAGGGCATAGAAGCCGCCGCATCGGTGGATCTGTGGCGCAATGTCGCGGGCCCCGGCGCGGGCGACAAGATCACCCTGTCGGCGCTGTGGAACCTGAGCGACTTCCGCTTCCAGGACGATCCGCAATACGGCAACAACCGCATTGCCGGCGTTCCGGTGAACCTACTGCGCGCCTCGCTGGGCTATGCGCGCCCCGATGGTTTCCACATTGCGGCGAAGGTCGACTGGGTGCCCGCCGGCGCCTGGGCCGACGACGCCAACACCTTGCGCGTGCCGGGCTACACGCTGCTCGGGCTCGAGGCCGGCATCGACCTGCGCAACGGCGTATCGCTGTATATCGATGCGCGCAATCTGACCGACAAGCGCTACGTCAGCGACATCAGCACCGTCGCCGATGCGCGCAGCGCAAGCACGCAGATTTTCTATCCGGGCGAGGGCCGCAGCATTTTTGCCGGTGTCCGCTATGCCTTCTGACGCCTGGTGCCGTGTCTCAGAAATTCGCACCCAAGAAACCGCGTCTTCGCGTGCAGGGCAGCATTGCAAGCCTTGCAGGCCGCGCCGGGCCAGAGGCCCTGCCTCGCGACAGTTACGGCTATCGCTGCGGTTTGTGCCTTGAGGCCCACCCGGGCCTTGTGCCGCTCAGCGGCTCAGGCCGCGGGCGGAGATGCTCCAGATGGCCTCGACCCGATCGCCGCGCATGGCGACGAGGCTGTCGTGCAGGTTGAAGGTGGGGTCGCAATGGCCGGGTATCAGGCGCAGCTTGGCGCCCAGGGAGGGGCGGTCGCGCGCGTGGTCGGCCTTGAGGATGAGGTGTTCGTCATTGATGGCGACGCAGTGCAGGCCCTTGCCCGCCACCGCGCGCGGCAGGCCGCTTTCCGCGCTGGTGGACTTCAGGCCGACGTCGACGATGGCCCGCTCGGGCGTGGGCGTGCTCATGACCGTGCCCAGCAGGAACAGGCTGTGCCGCAGCAATAAGGCATCGCCCCAGTCGAGCCGGGCGTAGTCCGCATCCATGAAGGGGTAGGAACCCGCCTGGATTTCGGTATAGACCTGGCCGGCCGCGTCGAACAGCGCGCTGCCGGTGCCGCCGCCGCTGACCCGCGGGCAGGGCATGCCCGCTTGCTGGAAGGCGCGCAAATAGCGGCGCACCTGGCGCGCGGCTTTTTCGGCGCCGCGGCGCCGCTGGCCGATGGAGCGCTTGTGCTGCAGGCCGCCGTGGTAGGCCTGCAGGCCCAGGAATTCAAGATTCGGCAGGCCGGCCAGCGTACGGGCCAGCGCCACGGCTTCGTCGGGCCGCTGCACGCCGCAGCGCTTCTGGCCGACATCGATTTCCACCAGCACGCCGGCAGTGGCGCCGGTCTGCGCCAGCGCAGCCGACAGGGCCTGGGCGGCGCTGGGGTGGTCGACGCACACGCTGATGCGGGCGCTGCCGGCCAGGCGCGCCAGCAGCGCCAGCTTGGGCGCGCCCACGACTTCGTTGCTGATGTGGATGTCGCGCACCCCGGCCGCCACGAAAGGCAGCGCCTCGGTGACCTTCTGGCAGCATATGCCCTGGGCGCCCAGGGCGATCTGGCGCAGCGCGATGTCGGGACACTTGTGGGCCTTGGCATGCGGGCGCAGCGCCACGCCGTGGCGCTCGGCCAGCGCCTGCATCATGCGCAGATTGTCTTCGAAGGCATCCAGGTCGAGGATGAGGCTGGGCGTGTCGACATCGGCCAGCGTGTCGCCTACGCGGGCCGCGGCCGGCGCCGCCATGTGTTCCACGGGATTGAGCATCTGCATGGGCCACCCTCCTTGGCGCCATTTTACAGGCAGCCCGCCTATTTCTTGCGCGCCGCGCGCCGCTCTAGGAAGTCTTGCACCGCACGGGCGTGCTCGTCGGACTTGTGGGCCAGGGCCTGGAAGGCGGCAGCCATTTCCAGCACGGTGTCCAGGCGGCCCAACTGGCCTTCGCGCAGCAAGCGCTTGCTCATGCGCAGCGCGTCGGCCGGGTTGGCGGTGATGCGATGCGCCAGGCCGTAGGCCTCGTCCATCAAGGCAGCGGCCGGCACCACGCGCGAGACCAGGCCCCATTCCAGCGCCTGGCTGGCGCTGACGGCATCGCCCGTAAATGTCATTTCGGCCGCGCGCGACATGCCGATCAGGCGCGGCAGGTACCAGCTGCCGCCGTCGCCGGCAATCAGGCCCAGCTTGACGAAGCTTTCGGCAAACAAGGCCTGTTCCGAGGCGATGCGTATGTCGCACATGCAGGCCAGGTCGCAGCCCGCGCCGATCGCCGGCCCGTTCACCGCGGCGATGGTGGGCACTTCCAGCGCCTGCAGCGCCAGCGGCAGCCGCTGGATGCCCTGGCGGTATTCGTGCCGCAGCGCCGAGGGCGTGTATTCCGGCCGCGTCTGGCGGCCCATCTCGGCGATATTCCCGCCCGACGAAAACGCCTTGCCGCTGCCGGTAATAATGACGGCGCCCACGCCGTGATCGGCCTGGATGCGCTCGAAGGCCGCCAGGAACTCGTCCACGATCGCGCTGCCGGTCAAGGCATTGCGCGTGGCGTCGTCATTCATGGTCAGGGTAACGACGCCGCGGTCGTCCCGGTCGAAATTCAGTAATGGTTTCATGGTTTTCCTAGTCAGCGGTAATGCGGCGATGCCAGAAGGCGCCGGGACAGGCGCCGCCACCGATCGGCGCGCCGATGGCCATGCGCAGCCGTTCAATCATAGACGTACCAGCCGTCACTCGGTCACCGTGAACAGGGACTGCCGGATATAGTCCAAGGCGGAGCAATCGGCAGCCAGCGCATCGGCGCCGATGATGCCGGCCCAGTAGGTCTCGGCGCCGGCGGCGCGGCGCCATTCGCGCAGCCGGCGCGTGTAGCGCTGCAAGGCGTATTCCTGCGTAATACCGATGGCGCCGTGCACGGCGTGGGCAATGTCGGCCACGACGGGCGCCGCGGTGCTGGTACGGGCCTTGCCCAGCGCCGCCAGCAGCGGCCGCGGCAGCGCGCCATCGCTTTGAAAAGCCAGTTGGGCCGCCATGCGCGCATCCCAAACATATTCCGCCATGACGCTGAGCTGCTGCTGGACGGCCTGGAAGCGGCCTATGGGCTTGCCGAACTGGACGCGCTGGCCGGCGTATTCGGTAGTCAACGCCAACACACGTTCCATGGCGCCCGCCATCAGCGCCGAGCAAGCGGCGGCCAGCATGGCCGCCAGGCTGGTTTTATCCGAACCCGAATTCGCTGCCTGCTTCGGGCAGGAAAAATCAATGCCTGCGCCCGCCGGCCAGCGCAGATCGGCGTCCTGGTTGCCATGGCCTTCGGTGCGAGTACGAACGGCGGCCTGCGCGGACAGCAGCAAAATGTCTTCGCCCGTATCGGCAAGCACCCATTGCGCGCCCAGCGCGCCGGGAACCGCCCGGGCCGTTATCCGCTGCTTGTCTACGTCCACGCCGAAAGCGGCCAGTGCAATCGGGCCGCTGGGCGCGGTATGCCCGGCGGCGTCGAGCCATGCGCGCGCCAGCAGCGTCTGCACCAGCGGCACGCCTATGCCGCACGCGCCCGACGCCAGGGCCAGGGGCAGAATGTCGGGCAGGCGCAGGCCCGCGCCGCCCGACGATTCGGGCACCAAGGCATCGAGAAAGCCCGAGTCTTCTATAGCCTGCCATGCGTGGCCGGGCGGCTCGCCGCGTTCGGCGGCGTCCAGGACTTCCGGGGAAAATGTCTCGGCCAGCAAGCGCCGTGCGGCATCGCCGAAGAGTGAATCCATTACATGCCCCTTATCTCAGTCCGAGGCCGCGGGCAATGATGCCGCGCAGGATTTCCCGCGTTCCGCCGCGCAGCGAAAACGAGGGGCCCATTTGTTCGAGGTAGGCCAGTGTACGCAACAGCTCCGGCGGCACGGGCCGATCGGGACAGCGGCCCAGCGCCTGGGCTATGAGGTCGGGAATACGCTGCTCCAGTTCGGTACCCATGTCCTTGACCAGAGCCGCCTCCAGCGCGGGGCTCTGGCCCTCGGCCAGCTTGCGGGCGATGGCCAGCGACATGGCGCGCAAGCTGGCCAAATGCGCCAGGATCATGCCCAGGCTGCTGCGGGTGGCGTCGTCGTCCATGCTGGTTTGCCGGCAATAGTCCAGCCAGCACTGCACCAGCGCCATGCTCGAATACAGGCGTTCCGGCCCGCTGCGTTCGAAGGCAAGCTCGGCATTCACCTGCTGCCAGCCATTGCCCTCTTGCCCGATGAGCGCGTCCGCGCCCAGTTCCACGTTATCGAAGAAGACTTCGGAAAAATGCGCGTCGCCGGCCAGGTCGGTGATGGGGCGTATCGATACCCCGGGCAGGGACAGATCGACGATCAGCTGCGACAGGCCCTGGTGCCGGTCGGCGGCCGTGCCGCTGGTGCGCACCAGCGCGATCATGTAGTGCGAGCGATGCGCGTTCGTCGTCCATATCTTGCTGCCATTCAACAGCCAGCCGCCCGGTTCGCGCGGCTGCGCGTTGCTGCGGATGCTGGCCAGATCCGAGCCCGAGTTCGGTTCGCTCATGCCGATGCAGAAAAAGGCCTCGGCCCGGCATATGCGCGGCAGGTAGAAGCGGCGCTGGCTCTCGCTACCGTACTTCAGGATCAGCGGCGCGCTCTGGCGGTCGGCGATCCAGTGGGCCGAAACCGGCGCGCCCGCGGCAAGCAGCTCTTCCGACAATACGAAGCGGGCGAACTGGCTGCGCCCGGCACCGCCATATTCGGTGGGCAGCGTCATGCCCAGCCAGCCGTGGCCGGCCAGCGCCCGGCTGAATTGCGCGTCGTAGCCCAGCCAGGAGCGGGCCCGCCGGTCGGCCGGCAAATCGCGCAGCCTCTCGGCCAGGAAGGCCCGTATTTCATGCCTGAGCCGCTCGTCTTCGGCGGGAATGGCTGCAAGTTCCAGCGTTTCGATCATGTGCAGTGGCTTCGCTTCCGTCTTGTATGTTGTATGGCACCGGCCGGGAAAGGCCGCCGGCATTACGGCGATTGATTTTCCACAACTATCGGTCTTCAGACCGCGATTTGTCTAATATTTTTTCCGGCGCCCCCGCTATGCCTGCCGTGTCCGCGGCGGCAGCCCGGCCGCTTTTCCGGGGCACGCGGCACGGCCATGATGCCGCCACCCAACACCATCCGGCACGGCCGCCCGAGGCGGGTTGCCCGCACCGGCAAATCAGCGTACAGTCACCGTGACTTGCCCGGTTAACCCTTGACACATCGAAACTTCTAAGGGGCAACCCGAATCGCCTATGTTCGATATATTGGTTTACTTATTCGAAAATTATTACACTCCGCAGGCATGCCCTGAAGCCGACGTGCTGGCGCACAAGCTGGCCGCCGCGGGCTTTGAACACGACGACATCGACGAGGCACTCAACTGGCTGTACGGCCTGGCCCAGACCACCGAGCAATGCGTACAGTTCGCGCAGCATCCGCAGGACGACAGCCGGCGCATCTTCACCGATCACGAATACCGCAGCCTGGGCACCGAAGCCATAGGCTTCATCAGCTTCCTGGAAAATTCCGGCGTACTGCCGGGCGTGCTGCGCGAAATCGTCATCGACCGGGCCCAGGCCACCAACGAATCGCCGATCTCGCTGCAGAAAATCAAGATCATCGCCCTGATGGTGCTCTGGAGCCAGGAAGCGGAAATCGAGCACCTGGTGCTCGAAGAGCTGCTTACCGACGACCACAGCCGGCCGTCGCACTAGCCTGCCGCGCCGGCGCATACGCCAGCGGGATATCGCCCATTGCCGCGCCGGAATAGCGGCGCGCCGCAACGCGCCATATATCCGCCTCAGCGTGTGCGTACCCGCACATATCGCAGGTATATATATTAGTGCGCTGCGGCGGCCGCGGACACTGCCGGCTGCAACCGTGCCCGACGCCCCGCGACGCCCTCGTCACCGTCCATGACCTTATCCGCCAATGCCTCCCGGGCCGGCTATGTCGGCCGCTACGCTCCCAGCCCCAGCGGCCCGCTGCACGCGGGCTCGCTGGCCGCGGCGCTGGCCAGCTATCTGGACGCCAGAGCCCATGGCGGGCGTTGGCTGCTGCGCATCGAGGACATCGACACGCCGCGCAGCGTGGCCGGGGCGGATCGGGTCATCATGCAGCAGCTGCAGGCCCTGGGCATGCACTGGGACGGGCCGGTCGTCCGGCAGTCGCAGCGCCACGCGCTGTACCAGCACGCCTACGACCGCCTGGCCGCGCAAGGCCTGGTCTACGGCTGCGCCTGCACGCGCAGGGAAATCGAGGAAGCCATACGGCAGGCGCGGCTTGCCGAGCGGCAGTTCCCGGAGCAGCGGCTCCCGGAGTGGCGACTCCCGGAGCTACAACACGCGCCTGCGCGTGGGCAAGAAAGCGCCGACTGGCCGGCGCAGGCCACGGAAGCCCGAAAGGCCAGACTCGCACAGGTGTCAGGCCGGGCGCATCCGGGGAAGGCCCGGCCGGGCCTCGCCCAGTCGATGCCGGCCGCCCCCGAGCAGTCCTATTCCGAAAGGCCGTATCCGGGCACCTGCCGCAACGGCCTGCCGGCGGGACGTACGGCCCGCGCCTGGCGCTACAGGGTGCCGGCGGGCCTGGAACGCTTCGACGACCGCTGGCTGGGCCCACAGTGCCAGGACGTACGGCACGAAGTGGGCGACTTCGTGCTGCGGCGCGCCGACGGCCTGTGGGCCTACCAGCTGGCGGTGGTGGTGGACGACGGTGAGCAGCAGGTCAGCGACATCGTGCGCGGCGCGGATCTGCTGGGCTCCACCGCGCGCCAGCGCATGCTGGCGCGCAGCCTGGGGCTGAGCCCGCCATCGGTAATGCACGTGCCGCTGGTCTGCGACGCGCAGGGGCGCAAGCTGTCGAAGCAGAACCATGCCGCGGCCCTGGATTGCAGCCGCCCCCTGGAAATGCTGGAAGCCGCCTGGCGGCACCTGCGCTTCGCGCCGCTGGCGGCAAATGGGTTGGACGATTTCTGGCAGCGCGCCCAGACGCAGTGGGCGGCCCGCTACGGGCCGCATTAGGGCTTGCACACACTAGATAGAGCATTTCAGTTCAGGTATTTACATGCTTCGAAGCATTGCATTAATGTGAAAGAAGCCTCTTTCATCCTCGGGGGTGGCCGCAACTGCCATCCTCGTTAGGCAAGCGCCACGAAAACCCGGTAAACACTTGAGCCAAGCTTGCCCTAAAAGGGAGCCGCACTGGCGAGCGGAACGGGCGATGTATGGGCCTGCCGGCGTTGGACGGCACTGCGGCGCAACGGCCGCCTGCCCGCGACATGGCCCCGGAGCAGCCTCGCCGCGCCAGCGGACGGGCGCGAGCCGGGAAAGCGCCGCCAGATCGGCCTCCAAAGCCAAGACAAACTCCGATACAGGAGATTTATTTATCCATTTATGGATAAAAAAGCCATGCGCGGCAGGGGCTTGACTTGCACTGTGCGAGTTTCCCCACTTATCATCCGCGCTATCACTGCCGAGAAGCAGTAACTGGAATTACATGACTAAAACGCTGATCATCGCCGAGAAACCCTCGGTGGCCCTGGATATTTCACGCGCGCTCGGCGGCTTCAGCCGCGAGGGCGACTACTTCGAGAGCGAGCGCTACGTGCTCGCCTCCAGCATCGGCCATTTGCTGAGCCTGGTGGCCCCCAACGACCCGGTGCGCGGCAAATGGAGCTTCGCCCATCTGCCGGTGATCCCCCCGCAGTTCGAACTCGGCCCCACCGACAAGAGATCGGCCGAACGCCTCAAGCTGCTGCTGCGGCTGCTCAAGCGCAAGGACGTCTCCGCCGTCATCAACGCCTGCGATGCGGGGCGCGAGGGCGAGCTGATTTTCCGCTACATCGTGCAGTATGCCGGCGTGAAAAAACCCATCAAGCGGCTGTGGCTGCGCTCCATGACCCAGGCCGCCATCCGCGAGGCCTTCGAGAACCTGCGCGACGACGAGGCCCTCAAGCCGCTGGAGGCGGCGGCGCGCTCGCGCGCCGAGGCCGACTGGCTGGTGGGCATCAACGGCACGCGCGCCATGACCGCCTTCAACAGCAAGGACGGCGGCTTCTTCAAGACCCCGGTGGGCCGGGTACAGACGCCCACGCTGGCCATCGTCTTCGAGCGCGAGGAACGCATCCGCCGCTTCGTGCCGCGCGACTACTGGGAAGTGCACGCCACCTTCGTAGCCGCCGCAGGCTTCTATAACGGGCGCTGGTTCGACCCCAAGTTCACCAAGAACGAGCAAGACCCGGAACAGCGCGACTCGCGCCTGTGGTCGCAGGCCGCAGCCCAGAGCGTGGTGGCCGCCTGCCGCGACTGCCCGGGTACCGTAACGGAAGAATCCAAGCCGTCCACGCAGATGTCGCCGGCGCTGTTCGACCTGACCTCGCTGCAGCGCGAGGCCAACTCGCGCTTCGGCTTCTCGGCCAAGACCACGCTGGCGCTGGCCCAGGCCCTGTACGAACGCCACAAGGCGCTGACTTATCCGCGTACCGACTCGCGCTATCTGCCGGAAGACTACCTGCAGACCGTGCGCGGCACCATGCAGGCGCTGTCCCAGGGCGGCTCGGCGGCCGCGGCCAGCGTGCAGCCCTTTGCCAAAACCCTGTGCGAGAACAACTGGGTCAAGCCGAACCGGCGCATCTTCGACGACAAGAAGGTGTCGGATCACTTCGCCATCATCCCGACGCTGCAGATTCCGCGCGAACTGAGCGAAGCCGAGGGCAAGATCTACGAACTGGTGGCGCGGCGCTTCCTGGCGGTGTTCTTCCCCGCCGCCGAATTCCGCGTCACCACGCGCATCACCGAGGTTTCGGGGCATCACTTCAAGACCGAGGGCAAGGTGCTGGTCAAGCCCGGCTGGCTGGCCATCTACGGCCGCGAGGCGCAGGGCGACGACACCAACCTGGTGGCGGTCGAAGACGGCGAGACCGTCAAGACTGACGAGATCGAGGCGCGCGGCCTGGTCACCAAGCCGCCGGCGCGCTATAACGAAGCCACGCTGCTGTCGGCCATGGAAGGCGCCGGCAAGCTGGTCGACGACGAAGCGCTGCGCGAGGCCATGTCCGAGCGCGGCCTGGGCACGCCGGCCACGCGCGCGGCCATCATCGAAGGCCTGCTGAACGAAGGCTATCTGCGGCGCGAAGGCCGCGACCTGATCCCCAGCGCCAAGGCACGCCAGCTGATGACGCTGCTGTCGGGCCTGGGCGTGAACGAGCTGACTTCGCCCGAGCTGACCGGTGAATGGGAACACCAGCTCAAGCAGATCGAGCACCGCGCGCTCGACCGCCAGGCCTTCATGCGCGAAATCGCGCAGATGACCCAGGTCATCGTCAAGCGCGCCAAGGAATACGAACGCGACACGGTGCCGGGCGACTACGCCACGCTGTCCACGCCCTGCCCGAAGTGCGGCGGCGTGGTCAAGGAAAATTACCGCCGCTACGCCTGCACCAACTGCGACTTTTCCATAGGCAAGCATCCGGGCGGCCGCACTTTCGAGATTTCCGAAGTCGAAGAGCTGCTGCAGAAGCGCGAAATCGGGCCGCTGTCGGGCTTCATCAGCAAGATGGGCCGCCCCTTCGCCGCGATCCTGCGCATCACCGGCGACTACAAGCTGGAATTCGATTTCGGGCAGAGCGATGCCGACGACGCCGAGCCCGTGGATTTCTCGGGCCAGACCGCGCTGGGCAGCTGTCCGAAGTGCGGCCATAGCGTGTACGAGCACGGCATGAATTATGTGTGCGAGAAGTCGGTGGGCCCGGACAAGAGCTGCGACTTCCGTTCCGGCAAGGTGATCCTGCAGCAGGAAATCTCGGCCGAGCAATTCCGCAAGCTGCTGGCCGACGGCCGCACCGACCTGCTCGACGGCTTCGTTTCCAGCCGCACCAACCGCAAGTTCAAGGCCTTCCTGGTCAAGCAGGCCAACGGCAAGATCGGCTTCGAGTTCGAACCGCGGCCGCAGAAACCGGGCGCCAAGACAGCCGCGAAAACCGCCACCAAGACGGCTGCCAAGGGCGCGACGGCGGCGCAGGAAGCGGGGGCGCCGGCCAAGGCCGCGAAGAAGGCTCCGGCAAAGAAAGCGGCAGCCAAGAAGGCGCCCGCCAAAAAGGCGGCCAGCAAGACCGCCGCCAAGCGCGCCTCGAAGACGGCGGCCGTCCAGAGCGTGCCGGACGACGACGATCCGCCGTTCTAATCAGGGCATGCACTTACGTGGAACAAACGTGGCACCGAGACCCACTGCATTTCAGCGCGGTCTCAGCCACCAAGCCTCAGCCGCCGAACTTGGTTACCTTGGAGAGTTCGGCGTACACCTTCAGCTCTCTGCTGATCGTCTTGCCAAAGGCCGCACCGGTGCCAAACTGCGGAGCCACCCCTTGGGCTTCAAGGCTACGCTGTATCTCGGGTTGGGCCAACAAGCCTTTGATTGTGGATTCCAGTTTGCTTACTATGGCCTGAGGGGTATGTGCAGGCGCCAGGAGGCCGAGCCAGTTATCGCCAAGAATTCCTTTGATGCCTTGCTCTTCAAAAGTCGGAACGTCCGGCAGCAGCGGCGAACGTTCGGGGCCGACGATGGCCAGCGCCCGAAGCCGGCCGTCACGGATGGCGGCCCCGGCGGTAATGATAGATGCCACGGCAAGGGGAACTTGTTTGGATAGCACCGACTGCATCACTTCGTTCGAGCCTTTATAGGGGATGTGGTTGATTTGAATGCCTGCTGCTTGCGCCACCATAGCGGCCGTTACGTGGGTCGTCGTGCCTATGCCTGGAGTGGCATAGCTGATAGTTCCCGGAGCAGCTTTGGCGGCCTTGATGAAGTCCGCCAAAGACCTCCATGGAGAATCGGTACGTACCACCAGCATATTCGGAGACGTGCCAACCGTCGCGATTGGCAGGAAGTCCTTTTCCGTGTCGTAGGGCATCTTCTTATGCACTGACGGCAGGATAGTGTGGCTGCTGATTGCCATCAACAGCGTGTATCCATCGGCCGGTGATTTTGCGACAGCCTGCGCCCCTAATAACCCCCCGGCGCCCGGCTTGTTTTCAACGATAAAACTTTCCTTGAGCTCCAACTGTAGATTGCGTGCGAGCAAGCGCGCAACCGTGTCCGACGATCCGCCCGGCGTGTAGCCTACGATGATTTTTACAGGCCTGGATGGATAAAGATCTGCCGCGTTAGCAGCAGGATGGACGGTGAAGCAAAGCGTCGCCAAGGCGACGGCAACGGGACGAAAAAACGCACGACAGAAAGCCAAAAGATTCATTCAATTTCTCCAAAATGATGCCTTACTTAGACTAGGCCGAGCGCTCGCACTGCGTTGTCGTGCAGCCACTTGCAGCGAATCTCATCGCTCATGGGCAAGGCCTGGATGTCGTCCAGCGCTTGCGTTACGGGCATAAGAGGGAACGCAGAGCCAAAGATGACTCGATCCTTCAGGACGGTAGTACCGTATTGCAACAGCGACTCGTATCCGCTGTTGGGAGTTGCCAGATACTTGGGACGAACAGCAGCCAGCGCGATGTACACATTACGATGACGCCAAGCTACGGAGATAAGCTCCTGAACCCATGGCCAGCCAGGCGGCGCTGCAATCACCCGAAGCTCGGGAAAGTGCACCATGACATCGTCCAGCAACTGGGGATGGCTGTTTCTGATGGGAGAAGTCGTGGAGAAGTTGACTCCACAGTGCACAACGGCGGGAATATTCAGCTCGATGCATTTGGCGTAGATGGGATACATCCGTGGGTCATTGATCGCCAGCTTCAGTTCGAAGCAAGGCAAATTGCATCCACGCATGCCCAAATTCTTCACTGCGTGCTCAAGGTCTCGAACAGCCGCCATGCCTTTGTGCGGGTCAATGCCGGCGTAGCCGATGTATCGAGGGCCGTGTTGCATGCAGAAGGCAGCCACATCTTCATTCGACACCTTGAATCCATAGGTGCTCTCGAGGTCTCGTCCTTTGAGAATCACATGCTTCGCACCTGTATGCTCATAGACATCCAGGTACTGGGCCAGCAGTGTTGCATCGGAAGATTCGCGAGCGCTGGCCACCGCACTCTTCGATCTTTCGTAAACATGGTTGTAGTTCGCCATATGGCTGCCCTGATCTTGAAACTCGGGAGTGGGTGGCTTGCTGCTGAAATCGATGTACATGGCGTTTATCTCAGTTTGACAACACAATCGACAGCGACGAGGCCACCGCTGGCCGCGCCTGGATGTACGATGATTGGATTGACTTCAATCTCAGAGATGTCATCCCGGAGCTCCATGCCCAATTGGGATATTCCTGCGAGAGTCTCTGCAACCGCGTCGAAATTCGCCACAGGCGCACCCCGAAAGCCCGCAAGCAACGGGTAGGTCTTGAGTTCGGCAAGCATCTCGCCCGCTTCGCGCACGGAAATCGGCAGCACGCGCTGGACGACATCCGAAATCAGCTCCGCGGCCACACCGCCCGCAGCAAGAGTCAGAACCGGGCCAAAGATCGGGTCTTGCGCACACGAGACGAGCAACTCGACGCCCCCAGCAGCCTGCTGTTGCACCAGAACCCCTTCGATCCGCGCCTCGGGACAATGCCGATATACGCTGCCAAGGATGTCGTCATGGGCATGCGCCACCTCTGCCGCGCAATTCAGTCCAAGCCTGACGCCGCCTGCTTCCGACTTATGCACGATATCGGGCGACAACACTTTTAGCACCACCGGATAGCCGAACGACTCGGCAAGCCGCAGTGCCTCTTGCGCGTGCGCGGCCGTGCCTTCTTTGGGAACGGGCACGCCATAAAGCGCCAGGACTTCTTTCCCTTCTTTCTCGTTCAAGGCCCGGCGGCCACCTGCCCTTGCTTTGCCGAGGAGGCTGAGCGCCGCCTCACGCCGCACCAGATTCTGCTCAACCGGCCGAGGCCAGTGCTGCCACTTCTCTTTCTGCACATTCCAGTGCGCGATAGTCGCTATCGCGCTCGCCCCACGGCCCGTGTCGTTGAAGACGGGAATTCCAGCTGCCTCTAGATCGGCAACCCGCTTGCATCGCCCAGTTACAAGCACACAAAGCAGCTTTCCCGAGCCTCCAACGGCTCGGATCAACTGCGGTGTCAATCCATCAATCAAGTTGGCAGTAGAAAAGAAAACGACGGTATCCAGTTCCTCTGCCTGCAGCAGCACACGCAAGCCGTCCTCAAAGCCGTCCGGTGAATTGACAACATTGGCTGTGATATCGACCGGATTCACGATCGTGGCAATGGCAGGAACATGCGGGCGTACTGCAGCCTGGAGGTCATCTGACAGCCTGGGCACGGTCAAGCCCGCAGCAACAAATTTATCTGTAAGAATGGCTGCGAAGGCGCCAGAAGTGGTAAGAATGCCAACCCTGGTGCCCGCGGTTCTCCGGGAGAACTGGGCAAGATAGGCGAGTTCTGCCAGTTGCTCCATATCGTCAGCTCGCATGACCCCCAACTGCTTGAGAGCCGTCTTGAAAACACTGTGCGATCCGGCCATTCGAGCGGTGTGCGATGCTGCGGCATCAGCGCCAGCGGAAGTCTCGCCAACTTTGTAAAGAACCGTTGGCAGCGCTCGCTTACGCAGCGCAATCATTTGCTCAACAAAGCCATCCGAGCCATCCAAGCCCTCAATGTAGCCGGCTACCACCTTGGTGGATGCATCCGCAGCCACATAGGACACATAGTCCGAAAACCCGACACAGATTTCATTGCCGGTATTCAAAATGTAGTTTTCGCCCACGGCTCGAGCGTGCAAGCTGTTGTGCACGGCGATGCAAGCGCCTCCGCTCTGGGCAACAACTGCGACACCGCCAGGAATCGGCGGCGATTCGAGCATGGCGCTCATGAAAGTCGCGTAGCTCTTGTTTGCAACGTTCACCAGGCCAATGCCGTTGGGGCCTGCCAGCAGTAGTCCCGTTGCATCGCATAGCGCTGCAATCGCGCGCTGCAATTGGCATCCCTCGTCTGTTCCGGTCTCAGCGAAACCGCCCGCGAAGACTACTGCTGCCCTGATACCCTTGGCAACGCACTGCTTTAGGGTTTCCAGCACATCCTGGGCGCCCAAGGCAATAATCGCCAGATCGGGGGTGAAGGGCACTGCAGACAGATCGGGATAGCACGGAAAGCCTTGTACCTCGGTGTATTTTGGGTTCACACCGCACACCTTGCCTTGAAACCCGAACGCTTGAGCCATATGTAGCGGACGGCCGCCGATGCGTGTTGCCTGCGCCGAGGCTCCAACCACGACAAATGACTTTGGGGCAAGCAGCGGATCCAAATTCCTGGCTGTTTTGCTCACCGCGACATATCCTTGGCACGCTTGATGGTCGAGTCCAGGCCGCGCCCGAGGTGCTCCTGGAATTCCTTGGTGACGTGAGAAAGCTGATGCAGGTCGAAGTGCGCCGCAAGCGCAACACGAAACCCTTGGGCATCCCACGTGCGATTCAGGCTGCGCTTCACCAATCGGATGCCGAATGGCGGCGCCATGGCGATCATTTTTGCCAATTCAAGCGTCTGCGCTTCGAGTTGATCGAAGGGCACGACCTTATTGATCATGCCCATGGCCTCTGCCTCCGCGGCTCCTAGCTTGCGACCGGTAAACAGAAACTCTTTGGCTTTGCGCATGCTCATCACCCAGGGATGAACCAGTACCTCCAGGCTTGCCGTCCCCATGGAGTGAGCAACCGGATCCCAAAAATAGGCATCCTCTGAACACACGATGAGGTCGCACATGTTGGCAATCATGAAGCCGCCGGCGATGCATCCGCCCTGTACTTGAGCGATGGTCGGTTTCTTCAGATCGTGGATGCGTAAGCTGTACTCGTAGAAATGCTCTTCTTCATATTCCCAACGTTCTTCTACAGTAGGGTTGGGCCGCTCTATCTTTGCCGCCTTCAGATCGTGGCCCGAAGAAAAGTGGGGGCCGATGGCCGCGATGATGATGACATGAACGGTTTCATCGTGCTCAGCCGCTACCAGCGCTTGGTTCAACTCTACAAGCAGCGTCTTACTTTGAGCATTTCGAAGTTGAGGGCGATTGAGTGAGATGCGAGCGACGCCCTCGGCTGGGTGCTCGACAAGAATATACTGATAGCTCATTTAAAAGTCCATTATTTGAACATTATTAATTAATATCAGTTAATATATTTCTCCATCTCTATTCGTACAAACTTTTATATATAAAGTCCGAATAATGAACAAATTATCTGAAAAGCCAAAACCAATGCCTTCCGCGCAGACGGTGGAACGTGCAATTGAATTGTTGAGGCTTGTGGCGATGCATGGCCATGCAGGGGCTCGACTTCTAGACCTGACGAAGGAGTCGGGCATGGCTCATCCCACGATCCACAGAATCGTCAAACGCCTTTGTGTTGAGCGCGTACTCGCGCAGGAGCCCACCACAAAGCACTACTTCCTGGGATCCTTGCTATATGAGCTCGGCCTTGCGGCGCCGAGCCCCGTAAAGCGGATTGACCGCTTGAGACCTGTGCTCAAGCGCCTGGCTAAGGCAACAGAGGATACGGCCTACTTGACAATGCGCAGCGGTGACGAGGTCGTGTGTGTCGCTATTGAGGAAGGAAGCTATCCCATTCGAGCCCGCACCTTCGAGTTAGGCGCTCGGCGGCCTTTAGGCATCGGAGCAGCCGGGCTGGCTTTACTCGCCGCATTGCCATATGCCGAGATGGACGACGTAGTCTCGCGCAATCTACTTGCGCTGGAACGTTCGGGCATTAGCAGCGCCGTGATCCACGAGAGGGCAAACATTGCTCGCGCGGACGGATACTCGATAAGCAAGGGGCTTATTACCTCTGGAGTCGTCGGCATTGGCTTTGCCATTCCTTCTGCCATTGGCTACCCGTACCTCGCAGTGAGCGTGGCCGCAATTAGCTCACGAATGCAAGAAGACCGATTACAGACAATAGCCAAAAAATGCCAAATAGCCGCTAAGCAAATTGCTGTACTCGAGGCATCCTGAGTAGCCGCCTCAGTCCTCGACGTACCAGGTGTCTTCGGACAGCATGACCTGCTGGTGGCCGTAGCCGGCGGGCATCATGGGGAAGCAGTTTTCCTGGGACAGCACGACCACGTCCAGGAAGTACGGGCCGTCGCTGTCGAGGCAGGCGCGCAGTGCGTCATCGAGCCCGGCGGGGTCTTCGACGCGCGCGGCGTTCCAGCCGAAGGCCTTGGCCAGCGCGACGAAATCGGGAAGCGAGGCGTTGTAGCTGTGGCTGTAGCGGCCCTCGTGGATCAGCTCTTGCCACTGGCGCACCATGCCCATGTGGCCGTTGTTGCACAACACCACCTTGATGGGAGTGCGGTGCTGCGAAGCGCTGGCCAGTTCCTGGATGTTCATGAGCACCGAGGCGTCGCCGCTGACGCACACCACCGGCTTGTCGGGGTGGGCTATTTGCGCGCCCAGCGCCGCCGGCACGCCGTAGCCCATGGTGCCGGCGCCGCCCGAGGTCAGCCAGCGATTGGGGCGGTTGAACTTGATGTACTGCGCGGCCCACATCTGGTGCTGGCCGACGTCGGTGGAAATGATGGCGTCGGTGCCCGTCAGGGCGTGGTCGAGCCGCTGCATCAGGTGCTGCGGCAGGATGTGCTGGGTGGAAGGCTGAACCCGCAGGCAGTCGCGCGCGCGCCAGACGCCGATGCGCTGCCACCAGGGGTCGAGCCGGGCCGGATCCAGCGGCGTGGCCGTGAGTTCCTTGCGCAGCGCGCGCAGCAGCGGGTAGCAGTCGCCCACCATGGCCACGTCGGCGCGCACCACCTTGTTGATCGAGGCCGGGTCGATGTCCAGGTGGATCTTGCTGGCGTGCGGGCAGAAGTCCGACAGGCGGCCGGTGATGCGGTCGTCGAAGCGCGCGCCGACGCAGATGATCAGATCGGCGTGATGCATGGCCAGGTTGGCCTCCAGCGTGCCGTGCATGCCCAGCATGCCGAGGAAGTGCCGGTCGTCGGCCGGGAAGGCCCCCAGGCCCATCAGCGTCAGTGTGCAGGGCGCGCCCAGGTCTTGCACCAGGCTGGTGAAAGCATGGCAGGCGTCGACGCCCGAGTTCACCAGCCCGCCGCCGCCGTAGAACACCAGCCGCTTGGCCGCGGCGATCAGGGCCGCGGCGCGCTTGACGGCCGCCTCGGCCGTGGGGCTGGCGGTCTCCACACCGCTGGGTTCGGCCTCGGCGGTGCTGGCCGCCGCATCGGCCGGCACCATGGCCATCTGTATGTCTTTGGGAAAGTCGAGCAGCACCGGCCCGGGCCGCCCCTGGGTGGTAAGGCGGTAGGCCTTGGCCGTCATGGCGGCCACGTCTTCGCAGCGGCGGATCTGCGCATTCCATTTGGTGACCGGGCGGGAAATGCCGACGGCATCGCATTCCTGGAAGGCGTCGGTGCCGATGGCGCCGGTGGCCACCTGGCCGCTGATGCACAGCACCGGGATCGAGTCGCACATGGCGTCCAGCAAGCCCGAGGTGGTGTTGGCCATGCCCGGGCCCGAGGTGACCAGCACCACGCCCGGCCGGCCGCTGGAACGCGCATAGCCTTCGGCCGCGTGCATCGCGCCCTGCTCGTGGCGCATCAGCACGTGGCGGATGCGCGGCTCGGAATACAAGGCGTCGTACAGGGGCAGCACCGCCCCGCCGGGGTAGCCGAAGACGGTGTCCACGCCCATGGCGATAAGGGTTTGCAGCAGGGTTTCGGCGCCGTTGCGCGCCGGGGTGTCGGAAGAAGAAGTAGTCACGGGGGATTCACGCGGAGGCTGAAATTTCATAAGATTACGCACTGCCCGGGGGTGCTCTGCACACATCGCCCGCGGGCGGCCCGAAGCCGCGGCCCAGGCCCGGTGCGCCCCGACTGCGGGGCGGCCGGCAAGGCAGGCGGCTCGTTGCACGGTTTTCCCTATTATCCACCACTCGGGCCGCAAGCGGCCCGCCGCCCATCCGACATCCCGGCCACACTCGAGCGACACCACCCATGACCCGATCCTCCGCCCCCTGGCATGCCGTCAGGAAATCCACCCTGCACGGCAATGGGGTATTCGCCGCCAGGCACATACCGGCCGGCACCCGCATCGTCGAATACGGCGGCAGGCGCATCAGCAACGAACAGGCCGACGCGCTGCATCCGGTCAACCCGGACGACCCGTTCCACACCTTCTTCTTCGCGCTCAGCTCGGGCAAGGTCATCGACGGCGGCAAGCGCGGCAATGATGCGCGCTGGATCAACCATTCCTGCAGCCCGAACTGCGAGGCCAGGGAAAACGCCGCGGGCGAACGCGTGTTCATCGTCGCCCTGCGCGACATCGAGCCCGGCGAAGAGCTGTTCTACGACTACGGGCTGGTGCTGGACGAGCGCCTGACCAAGAAACTCAAGGAACAATACCGCTGCCTGTGCGGCACGCCCGAGTGCCGCGGCACCATGCTGGCGCTGCCGGACAAGAAAGAGAAGAAGGAAAAAAAGGCAGGGAAAGAAAAGGAAGATAGGGAAGACAAGGAGGACAAAAAGCAGGAGCAGAAGAAGGAAAAAAAGGAAAAGAAGGGGAAAAAGGACAAAAAGAAGCGCGCCGCGAAGAACAAGGATAAGGACGCGCAGGACTGACCGCCGCACCGTGCCGGCGGCCGGCGGCGCGTCCGGCCGGCACGGACATTTCACAAATTCCCGACACTTGGCTGCGCCGGCCTTGGATCCCAATAGGGCTTGATCTGCCATGAGAGCCCCGGCATCACATGCCCAAGCTCGACACCGTCCGCTCTCGGCGCGCGAGCGGCCACGCATGTAAAGCATCGACCAGCAGTTTCCCTTCTCCCGGCGCATTTGCCTTCGACCCCCGCCTGCCGGATCTCGTCTGCCTGATCCATGGCTTGGCGCTCAATCTCATAGAGCCGGCCGATGTGCCGCGGCGCCTGCTCGGCCGGCCGGCCCGCGCTCCCGGCGCGTAGTTCGAAGCGCTTACGCCATCGCGCACCGGCGCCTGCGAACGATCAGCCCGGCGATCCGTAAATAAGCACGGGGCGGCCACGGCGGCGCCGAACACCTTCGACCGCCCGAGCCAGAGCCGTCTCGCCGCCAAAGCGTGTGCCCATCAGTTCGACGGCCTCCCGAAGGCGGCACTTTCGATGCCGCGCACCCGCCACTGTTCAAACCCCTGCGTCTCTTCCGGCTGCTGGAGATACATCGCTTCATCCATTCGAAGGATGAGCATGTTCCGCAATCTAGACAAAATGTCCGACAAGGTTTTTTAAAACATCAATACAGCCAGGCACGAAACGGAGGAACACAACATCATGTGCGCAAAGCCTTACGAACTTGACTTGAGGGCCGGCCGGCCGCAAGCCGAAGGGAAAACCACGGAGTCACGCGGCGCAAGAAAGTCCGCCGCAAGCCCGGCTCGGGAGCTGGGCGGCCCGCTGCGCGGCACGCCGCTGCTGGCGGCGCTGGCACTGGCTTTTCCACTGGCTGCCGGCGCCAGCACTTACGAGGCGGGCTTCAACTCGAATGCCGAGGGGGAGATGTCGGTGGCCGTCGGGGTGAATCTTTCCGCGTTTGGAAATTACGACGTAGCGATCGGATCCTGGGTCGACGTGAATGGCAGCTCATCTCTCATTGGCCAGAAGACCTATTCCACCGTGGTGGGCTCGGAGAGCAACGTGGAGGGACTGCACAGCACAGCGGTCGGTTCCTACAACAAGGTCGGCTGGACCGCGTCACACGACAGGCCCACGGACGGCTCCAGCGCTTTTGGCTACCTCAACACTGTTTATGGCGACGGCAGCACCGCCCTGGGCCTGTCAAACAGCACAAGCCAGGACAACAGCACCGCGGTAGGCAGCGGCAACAAGGCCTCGGGCTCCGCAAGCAGTACCTTGGGGTATGGCAATACGGCTTCGAGCGCTGAAAGCAGCGCCTTGGGGTACAGCAATACCGCATCCGGGCAGGGCAGCAGTGCGGCCGGCCATAGAAATACCGCGTCCGGCGAGAATAGCAGCGCCTTCGGCTCGGGCAATACGGCCCTGGGGCTGGACTCCAGCGCGGTAGGCATGGGCAACCTTTCCCAGGGCGACTACAGCAGTGCGATGGGCATGGGCAATATCAGCGAGGGCGCTTACAGCAACGCCATGGGCCGGGCGAACAAGACCATCGGCGCACACAGCACGGCCATGGGCAGCGGTAATACTGCCAATGGCGATTACAGTGCGGCGCTGGGGCACGAGAACACCGCGACGGGGGACGGCAGCATCGCCTTGGGGGATACCAACACGGCAGACGGCGACCGCAGCACGGCGCTGGGGCAGGACAATGCCGCGACAGGGGAAAGCAGCATCGCCCTGGGGGATACCAACACAGCGGGGGGCGAACACAGCACAGCGCTGGGACAGGGCAACCAGGCGACCGGGAACAACAGCACTGCCCTCGGAGACTCGAACACGGCGGCCCTTTCCGGCACGGCGGTGGGCAGGGACAATAACGCCTTTCTGTATGGCACGGCAGTTGGTATGGCGAATACCGCCGGCGGCAACAGCAGCACGGCTTTGGGTGCAATGAATCACGCCGACGGCAACGCCAGCACTGCTGTCGGATACCTGAATCAGGCCAATGAGACCGACAGCACGGCTTTGGGATACTTCAACAATGCCAATGGCGAGTCCAGTACGGCCGTGGGCTCAGGCAATACCGCCGACGGCGACTACAGCACGACGCTGGGCCTGAGCAACCAGGCTACCGGCATAAGCAGTACCGCTCTGGGCCATACGAACAAGGCCGCGGGTTCCGACAGTACCGCCCTGGGCACCGACAATACGGCCAACGGCACCGCCAGTACGGCGACCGGGTACAACAATACAGCCACCGGCGGCGGCAGTACGGCCCTGGGCGCAAACAATGCCGCCGAGCAGGACTACGGCACCGCCCTGGGGTACCGGAACCTGGCGCAGGACACATACGCCACGGCCCTGGGCTCGGGCAACACCGCGGCGGGCGCCTCGAGCACCGCGGTAGGCACGGGCAATAATGTAGCGGGCTTCCACAGCACTGCGGTGGGCTCGGGGAACCAAGTGGCGGGGAACAACTCGGGCGCCTTCGGCGATCCGAACATCGTCACGGGCGCAGGCTCTTACGCTTTCGGCAACGACAACACCATCGCTCAGGACAACACCTTCGTCCTGGGCAATAACGTCGTCACTACCCAGGCCAACAGCGTGGTGCTGGGCAATGGCTCGGCCGACCGCGCCGCAGTGGCGGTCAGCGGCGCCACCATAGGCGGCAAGGCTTATGTGTTCGCGGGCGGCGCCCCGCTGGGCGTGGTCAGCGTCGGGGCGCCCGGCGCCGAGCGCCAGGTACAGAACGTCGCGGCGGGGCAATTGAGCGCCACCAGCACCGATGCGGTGAACGGCTCGCAGCTCTATGCCACCAACCAGGCCATCGGCAGCCTGGCAGACCAGACAAACCAGGCCATCGGCAACTTGGCCGACCAGACGAACCAGCAGGTCAGGCGCCTGGACAACCGTATCGACAGTGTGGAAAGCCGTGCCAGCGCGGGCACGGCGGTGGCGATCGCCGCAGCCAGCCTGCCGCAGGCCTCCTTTGCGGGCGAACACATGATCAGCCTGGCCAGCGGCACCTGGCGCGGCGAGAGCGGTTACGCACTAGGCGTATCGACCGCCACGCAGAACGGCAAATGGGTGATCAAGGGGGCGGCCATGGGCTCCTCGCGCGGCGACATCGGCGCCGGGGTCGGGGTCGGCTACCGCTGGCGCTAGGCCGGCAACTCCAAGAATCAGCCATGGACGGTTTCATGAGATCGCGTTCCGCCCTTGTCTACGGGGCCCTGCTATGCTGCCTGCCGCTAACGGCCTGCCAGCACCTGGCGCCCAAGCCGGACGCCGCCCAAGCGCCGCCCGCGGCGCCGACGATGGCCGCCCCACCCGCCTTCGTCGCGCCCCGGCCACCGCCGCAGCAGGCACAGAAGGCTGCGGTGGGCTTCATGCTCGCGCAGGGCCAGCAAGCCCAGGGCCTGTCGCCGCTGAAGACCGCCAAGGGCATGATCTGGGTTCTGCCCCGACCAGCCATGACGCAGGCAGACCTGGGCCGGGTAGAAGCGCGCCGCTGGGACAAAGGGCAGCCCTTCGTGCGTTTCGGCTTCTCGCCGGAGGGCGCCAAAAAGCTGGCAAACATCAGCAGCCGCTACAAGGGAAAGATCCTGGTGGTGGCGGTGGGAAGCTCGATCATCGGCCTGATGCGGCTAGACGGGCCAGTAGGCAATGGGACGCTGGATCTGCCCGTTGCATCGGAGCGGGCCGCCATCGACATCGCCAACGCCGTGGGCCTCGCACCCCGGCGATGAGGCGGGCCACGCCAGGCAGCGATGCCGGCGCGGCCAATACCAACAGCGGAGAACGCAGCGGCCCGCCGCGCAGCAGGCCTTGCGCCAAGGCCTACCCGATGCCCGAGGCGCCGCCGGTTACCAGCACGACATTCGATTGCTTGTCCATGGCCTTCCTCTCCTTATCGTCGCGCCCTTTTGCATGAGCAGGCCCTGGTGTCGCTGCCTCATTCCACCGGCAGCAGGCCGCGTTTCTCCAGTTCCTGGTACACCATCTTCTTGGTGATCTTGCCGTAGCCCGACTTGGGCAGTTCAGGCCAGACGACGATCTTGCGCGGGTGCTTGTAGCGCGCCACATTGCCGTCGAGCCAGGCGCGGAAGGCCGGCTCGTCCCATTGCGCCGCGTCCTGCAGCACGCACACCATGACGCCGACCTCGCCCCACTTGGGGTGCGGCACGCCCAGCACGCAGACTTCCTTGATGCCGCCGTAGCCCAGCACCTTTTCTTCGATTTCGCGCGGGTAGACGTTGGAGCCGCCCGAGATGTACATGTCGGACTCGCGTCCGGTGATGTACACATAGCCCTGCTCGTCCATGTGGCCCAGGTCGCCGGTGCGAAACCAGCCGTCGCGAAACGACTTGCGGTTGGCCTCGGGGTTGTCGTAATAGCCGGCGAACACCGCCGGGCCGCAGACGCAGATCTCGCCGGTTTCGTGCGGCGCCAGTTCGCGACCCGAGGCGTCCTGGATGGAAACCTGCATGCCCGTGCGCGCATAGCCGCAGGAGCCGGCCTTGGCCATGCCGGCATCGTCGGCCGCATGCTCGGACGGCGGCAGCACGGTAATGTTGCCCGTGACTTCGCCCAGGCCGTAGTACTGCACCAGCACCGGCCCGAGCTTGTCGAGCGCGCGCTTCTGGTCTGCGCGATACATAGGCGCGCCGGCATAAATGATGCGCGACAGCGAGGAATGGTCGTGGCGGTCGACGCTGGCGTCGCCCACCATCATGTTCAGAATGGTAGGCACCGTGAAGAAGTTGCTGACCCGGTATTTCTCGATGGAGGCCCAGGCCCACTCTACCGAGAAGCGCGGGCTGGTGGAGAACACCGTGGCCGCGCCGCGCGCCACCTGGGTCAGGAAATGGACGCCGGCGCCGTGCGACAGCGGCGCCACCACCAGGCTGGCGTCGTCGGCCGACAGGCCGGGCATCAGGTCGCAGATATGGTTGGTGATGACGAAGGCCATCTGGCCATGCGTAAGCACGGCCGCCTTGGGCTTGCCGGTGGTGCCGGAAGTAAAGAAGAACCAGCAGGGGTCGTCGTAATCGACGCGCGCGGCCTGGTGCGCAGGCTGCGGGCCGCCTTCCCGCGCCAGCTCGTCGATCGAGGCCTGCGCAAAGGGCGCCTGGCCGATGCGTGCAAACAGCTTCAGATCGGGAATGGATGCCGCCAGGCGGGCGTGCTCGGGAAAGTCGGCGTGGCAGATGAAGCCTGACACGCCGGCGCTCGCCGCCAGGTAGGCGACCTCGTCCGGGGTGATGCGGAAATTGGTCGGCACCCAGACCGCGCCGATGCGGAAGGTGGCCAGCATGGCTTCCAGCATTTCTCGGCAGTTGGAAGAATGCACCAGGATGCGGTCGCCCTTGCCCAGGCCGCGCGCCTCGAAGGCGCACGCCAGCGCCTGTACGCGCGCTTCCAGCTGCGCCCAGGTGTGGGGCACATCGTCGCAGATCAGCGCCGGACGCTGCGGCAGCCGCGCCGCCGCCTGCGCAAGAAAAGTGGCCAGGTTCATGACGCGCCGCGAGACGGGGGCCAGCCCGCCCTTGGGATCCTGCACGCCGGCCTGCGTCATTTGGCGCGCTCCAGGATGCTGACGTAATTGGCCACGGCCGCCCCGCCCATATTGAATACGCCGACCGTCGCCGCGCCCGGGATCTGCATGCCGCCGGCGCTGTCGGTAAGCTGCATGCAGGCCATGACGTGCATGGACACGCCGGTGGCGCCTATGGGATGGCCCTTGGACTTGAGGCCGCCCGAAGGGTTGACCGGCAGGCGGCCGTCCTTGCGCGTAATGCCTTCCTGCACCACTTTATAGGCCTCGCCGCGCGGCGCCAGCCCCATGGCCTCGTACTCGATGAGTTCGGCGATGGTGAAGCAGTCGTGGGTCTCGACCAGGTCGAGGTCGTCGAGCGTGGCGCCGGCCTCGGCCAGCGCCTGGCGCCAGGCGCGCGCGGCGCCCTCGAAGGCGATGGGGTCGCGCCGGCTCAGGGGCAGGATGTCGTTGACGTGCTGGCGGGCCTTGAAGCGGATGGCGCGCGGCACATCGGCGGCCAGGTCTTCGGACACCAGCACGATGGCCGCGGCGCCGTCCGAGATCAGCGAGCAGTCGGTGCGCCGCAGGGGCTGCGCCACGTAGGGGTTCTTGTCGGAGACGTCGTTGCAGAAGTCGAAGCCCAGGTCTTTGCGGATCTGCGCGTAGGGGTTGCTGACGCCGTTGTGGTGGTTCTTGGCGGCGATCATGGCCAGCTCGCGGCTGCGGTCGCCGTGGCGCGAGAAGTATTCCGCCGCGATCTTGCCGAACACGCCGGCGAAGCCGCCTTCGATGTCGGCCTCTTCCTTGCGGTAGCTGGCATTGAGCAGGATGTCGCCGATTTCGGGCGTGGGGCGGCTGGTCATTTTCTCGGCCCCTACCACCAGAGCCACGCGGCCGCGCCCGGACTCGATGAAGTCCATGGCCGTGTACAAGGCCGCCGAGCCGGTGGCGCAGGCATTCTCCAGGCGCGTGGCCGGCACATAGGCCAGGTCGGGGTCGGCCAGGGCCACCAGCGCGCCCTGGAAGTCCTGCTTCTGGAAGCCGTTGTTCATGACCCCGACGTAGATGCCGTCGACGTCCTTGCCGGCCAGACCCGCGTGCTGCAGCGCGGCCAGCGACACGCGCGCCATGAGCGTCTCGGTGTCGGGTTCGATGAGTTTGCCGAAGGGGATGTGCGACCACCCCGCGATGACTGCCTTGTGTGCCATGATGAATGTCCTAGAAAAACAATTGATATCCCAAAGCCCGCCCGTCGTGCCACCCTGTTGAGTGGCCGCCTTGTTGGGTGGCCGCCCTGTTGCACGGCCACCTTGCTGCGCGGCCAACGCGGGCGCCGCGCGGCTATCGCGCCGCACGCCGGCCACACCCCTGCCGCACGCCGCCAGCGGGGCCACGTTCAGCCCGACAGCGCCTGCGTGCGCAGGCTTTTTTCCAGCTTGCCGACTTCGCGCTCGAGCGCCTGGGCCAGTTCGGCCTCGCGCTCGGGCCCGAGCCGGCCCTCGACCGTAGCGATGCTCAACGCGCCGACGACATCGCCGTTCTCGCCGCGCACCGCCCTGCCTATGCCCAGCGAGCCCGGCAGCACCAGGCCGGGGTTCACCGAATAGCCCCTGGCGCGGCTGCGCGCGACCAGCTCGCGCAGCACCTCGCGGTTGTAGCGCGGGTAGTTGGCGACGATGTAGTCGAGGTTTTCCTGTATGCAGTGTTCCGCCTGGGCGTCGTCGAGCGCGGCGAGCATGGCCAGGCTGCCCGCCCCCACGCCCAGCGGGTGGCGGTCGCCGGCCAGCAGCGCATGCGACTTCAGGGGATAGTCGCCCTCGATGCGCAACAGGCATATGGCGTGCACGTCCTGGCGGATGGAAAAAAAGGCCGCGTCGCCGGTTTCATGCGCCAGCCTGGCCACGTGCCGCGCGGCGGTCTTGTGCAGGCCGTAGCGGTCGGCGGCGATCAGGCCCAGCGCATGGCAGGCCGAACCCACGTAGTAGCGGCGGCTGACGGGTTCCTGCTCGACCAGGCCTTCGGCGATGAGGGCCGTGGTGAGCCGGTGCGTAGTCGACTTGATGAGCCCGGCCTGCTTGCTGAGCGCCGACAGCCCTATGCCTTCGTTGCGGCTGCGGGCAATGCAGCGCAGCACGGTGACCGCGCGATGTATGGCCTGAGTGCCGGAGGCCTGCTGGCGTACGGCAGGACTCTCATTTTGTTCCATACTATGAACCCAAAAGCTTGATCTATTTAGTCTCCAAAGCACGATTCTACGTAACGCCTAGGGCTTGTCAACGAATTTAGAAAATTTTGGTTTTCCCTGGTTCCATAAGATAGAATTGGCGCATAGAATAAGTGGCGTTGCCGATATACACACCAAGGGCTTTCGTGTAAAACCTGGTTACCTGCAACCCGATTCAATCAATAAGCCAAGCCATGGCCAAGGAGACACTTCAATGAAGCTGAGCCGCCGTTCCTTCCTCATCACTTCCGCCGGCGCCGGGGCCGCGATCGCCGCCGCTCCCCTGCAGAACGTACTTGCCGCCACCACCTTCCGCTACAAGTACGCGAACAATCTGCCCCTCACGCACCCCATGAACGTGCGCGCCAAGGAAATGGCAAAGAAAATCGAAGAAGAAACCAAGGGTCGCTTCAAACTGCAAATATTCCCCAGCAGCCAGCTGGGCTCCGATACCGAAACCCTGAACCAGCTGCGTTCGGGGGCGGTGGAATTCTTCACGCTGTCGGGCCTGATCCTGTCCACGCTGGTGCCCGCGGCGGCCATCAGCGGCATCGGCTTCGCCTTCCCCAACTACGACACCGTCTGGAAGGCCATGGACGGCGACCTGGGCGGCTACATCCGCGGCGAAATCGAGAAAAGCGGCCTGGTGGTCATGAAGAACATCTGGGACAACGGCTTCCGCCAGGTCACCACCAGCAACCATCCCATCAATGGCCCGGCCGACTTCAAAGACCTGAAGATCCGCGTTCCGGTCAGCCCGCTCTGGACCTCGATGTTCAAGGCCCTGAAGTCCGCGCCCACCAGCATCAACTTCAACGAGGTGTATTCGGCGCTGCAGACCAAAGTGGTCGACGCGCAGGAAAACCCGCTGGCCATCATCCAGACGGCCAAGCTGTACGAAGTACAGAAGTACTGCTCGCTGACCAACCACATGTGGGACGGCTTCTGGTTCCTGGGCAACGGCAAGGCCTGGAACCGCCTGCCCAAAGACATCCAGGCCATCGTCGCCAAGCACGTCAACGAGGCCGGCGTGAAAGAACGCGCCGACGTCGCCGCGCTCGATGCCGAACTGCAAAAGAAGCTGTCCAGCGAAGGCATGGTCTTCAATACGCCGCAAAGCGGCCCGATCCGCGACGAGCTGCGCCAGGCGGGCTTCTATTCCGAATGGAAGAAGAAGTTCGGCGACTCGGCCTGGGCCATTCTGGAAAAATCGGTCGGCTCGCTGGCCTGAGCCAGGCCTCGCCATGCTGTCGCAAGCCTCCGATCCGCAAGTCATTGCGGGCGGCGGGCTTGGCGACGCCGGGGCCGCGCCCTGGGTCGCCAGGCTCGACAGATTCCTGGGACACCTGATCGAAATCCCCGTCGCCCTGCTGGTGCTGGCGGAAGTCGTCATACTGTTCTCGGGCATCTTCGCCCGCTATGTGCTGAACACCCCGCTCATCTGGTCCGACGAGCTGGCCTCTTTGTTGTTCCTGTGGCTGGCCATGCTCGGCGCGGCCGTGGCCTTCCGCCGCGGCGAACACATGCGCATGACCGCGCTGGTCAGCAAGGCCACGCCGCGCACGCGCGCCTTCCTGGAAGTTTTCGCCGTCACGGCGGCGCTGGCCTTCGTGCTGCTGGTGCTGGGCCCCAGCCTGCACGCCACCCACGAAGAATCCGTCATCACCACCCCCGCCATGGGCATCAGCCTGGCCTGGCGCACCGCCGCCCTGCCGGTCGGCCTGGCATTCATGGCGGTCTTCGCGCTGCTGCGCCTGTACAAGGCGGGCAACTGGCGCCCGGTGGCGGCCTCGCTGCTGCTCATCGTCATAATCGGGGCGCTGCTGTATTCGCTTACCCCAACCTTCGAAGACCTGGGCAACTACAACCTGCTGATCTTCTTCGTCGGGCTGGTGGCGCTGGGCGTATTCGCCGGCGTGCCCATCGCATTCTCGTTCGGCCTGGCCACCTATGCCTATCTGCTGTTAAGCACCACGGTGCCCGTGTCCATCCTGGTCAATCGCATGAACGAGGGCATGTCGCACCTGATCCTGCTGGCCGTGCCGCTGTTCGTGTTCCTGGGGCTGCTCATCGAAATGACCAGCATGGCGCAGCGCATGGTGGCCTTCCTGGCCAGCCTGCTGGGCCACGTGCGCGGCGGCCTGTCGTACGTGCTGATCGGCGCCATGTACCTGGTGTCGGGCATTTCGGGCGCCAAGGCGGCCGACATGGCGGCCATCGCGCCGGTGCTGTTCCCCGAAATGAAGAAGCGCGGCGCCGACGAGGGCGAGCTCATCGCGCTGCTGTCGGCCGCGGGGGCGCAGACCGAAACCATTCCGCCCAGCCTGGTGCTGATCACCATAGGCTCGGTCACCAGCGTGTCAATCACGGCGCTGTTCACCGGCGGCCTGCTGCCCGGCGCGGTGCTGGGGGTGATGCTGTGCCTGGTGGTCTGGTGGCGCAACCGCCGCGAGAACCTCGACGACGTGCCGCGCGCCAGCAAGCCCGAAATCTTCAAGGGCTTCTTGGTGGCCCTGCCGGCGCTGGCGCTGCCCTTCGTGATCCGCACCGCGGTGGTGGAAGGCGTGGCCACCGCCACCGAGGTCTCGACCATAGGCATCGTCTACTCGTGCCTGATCGGCATCCTGGTCTACCGCCGCTTCGACCTGCGCCGCATCTACCCGATGCTGCTGGAAACCGCCTCGCTGTCGGGGGCCATACTGCTGATCATCGGCGCGGCCACCGGCATGGCCTGGGCCCTGACGCAATCGGGCTTTTCCAGCGACCTGGCCGACTTCATGGGCTCGCTGCCCGGCGGCGGCGCCACCTTCCTGTGCGTGTCCATCGTGGCCTTCGTCATACTGGGCAGCGTGCTCGAAGGCATACCCGCCATCGTGCTGCTCGGGCCGCTGCTGTTCCCCATTGCGCAGGAACTGGGCGTCAACGAAGTGCACTACGCCATGGTGGCGGTGCTGGCCATGGGCATAGGGCTGTTCGCGCCGCCGTTCGGCGTGGGCTATTACGCGGCCTGCGCCATCGGCCGGGTCGAGCCCGCCAAGGGCATCAAGCCCATCATCGGCTATCTGTGCTCCATCGGCATAGGCCTGATCATCGTCGCCGCGGTGCCCTGGCTGTCGACGGGCTTCCTGAAGTAGCGCGACGCGCCAGCCTTGAACGGGCCCGGTTTGAACGCGCCCAGCGCCCCGGGCCCGAGATTCACCGCAAGAATCCCGCCCGGAGCCACCCGGCCCTTCTCTCTTCCACTTTCATATCCCGGATCGAAACCATCATGAGCGAAAAACGTCTGCAGGGCCGGGTGGCCCTGGTGTTCGGCGCCGGCTCCGTCGGAGCCGGCTGGGGCAACGGCAAGGCGGCGGCGGTGGCCTATGCGCGCGAAGGCGCGCGCGTGCTGGCGGTGGACATGAACCGCGCGGCGGCCGAAGAAACCCGCGACATCATCCAGTCCGAGGGCGGACGCTGCCAGGCCCTGGCCGCCGACGCGACCGACTCGGCGCAGGTTGCCGAGACGGTGGCCGCGGCCCTGGCCGGCGACGGCCGCATCGACATCCTGCACAACAACGTAGGCATGGCGAAGATGGGTTCGGTCACCGAGCTGAGCGAGGCCGACTGGGATCTGGCGCTGGCGGTCAACCTGAAGAGCGCATTCCTTACCAGCAAGCATGTGCTGCCCTGCATGCTGGAACGCAAGCGCGGCTGCATCATCAATATTTCCAGCCTGGCTGCGATCCGCTACACCGGCTACCCGTATCCCGCCTACTACGCCGGCAAGGGAGGCCTGAACCAGCTTACCGTGGGCCTGGCGCTGCAATATGCCGGCAGCGGCATACGAGTCAACGCCATCATGCCGGGCTACATCGACACGCCGCTCATCTACAAGGACATCTCGGGCCAGTACGGCAGCAAGGAAGAAATGGTCGCACAGCGCAACGCCCTGTGCCCCATGGGCCACATGGGCACGGCCTGGGACATCGCCCGCGCGGCGGTGTTCCTGGCCTCGGACGACGCCGCCTACATCACCGGGGTATGCCTGCCGGTGGACGGCGGAGTGCACCTGGCGGCGCGCTGAAACCCTGCGCGCGGCGCAGACGGGCGGCAAACACGGCGCAGCGATCCGCTCAGGGCATGAGACGGCCCGGCTCGGCCCGCGCCATGGCGCGCAGGCAGTCCTCGGCGTCGCCCACCACCACCTGCGCGCTGCAGGCGATCATCAAGTTCAGATTCAGGCCGAAGTCTTCGACGGTATAGCCCTGGGCATCGACGGCGCGCGCGCCGTCGCGGCCGGCAGCCACTTGTTCGACCAGGCTGGCGCCGCTGCCAGTGTAGACCCATACGGGCTTGCCCAGGGCCGCGGCGTAGCCCACCTCGAACACCGTGCCCGAGTCGGGCTCGGCACCGCGAAACGGGTTGAGATTGGCCATGACCCTGTCGGCCCGCCGCAGCAAGCCGATATTGGCCGCGCAGATCCACTGCGCCAGGGCGCGCCCGGCCAAATCGGGCGGCGCGGCGTTGTCCAGCGGATACAGGCCTGTGTAGCCGTGGCGCAGGCAAGCCTGCTGCAGGCGCTCGCCGTGTTCGAGCGCATCGGCACGGAACACGTCGTAGCCGGCCAGGTAGATGGTCTTGGCCTTCCGGGCCGCGGCCCGCCCTTGCGCCGCTATGCCGTCCTGTTTCATCGCCGCGCCTGCCCCGCCGCCTCGCGGCCTCTGCGACAGAGCCGGGCGCCTGCGCATGGCCGCGTCATTTGAAGGCGGTCTCGATGAAACTGCGCAGCTTGCGCGAATGCAGGCGCTCGCGCGGCATGTCGCGCAGCAGCTCGAGCGCGCGGATGCCGATGTGCAGGTGCTGGCCGACCTGGGTACGGTAGAAGTCGCTGGCCATGCCGGGCAGCTTGAGTTCGCCGTGCAGCGGCTTGTCGGATACGCACAGCAGCGTGCCGTAGGGCACGCGAAAGCGGAAGCCGTTGGCGGCAACGGTGGCAGATTCCATGTCCAGCGCGATGGCGCGCGACTGCGACAGGCGCATGATGGGCTCGCGATGGTCGCGCAGTTCCCAGTTGCGGTTGTCGATGGTGGCGACGGTGCCGGTGCGCATGATGCGCTTCAGTTCCCAGCCCGACAGGCCGGCCACTTCGGCCACGGCCTGCTCCAGCGCCACCTGGATCTCGGCCAGGGGCGGCACGGGCACCCAGGTGGGCAGGTCGGCGTCGAGCACGTGGTCTTCGCGCACGTAGCCGTGGGCCAGCACGTAGTCGCCCAGTCGCTGGGTGGTGCGCAGGCCGGCGCAATGGCCCAGCATCAGCCAGGCCGAGGGCCGCAGCACGGCGACGTGGTCGGTGATGGTCTTGGCGTTGGAAGGCCCGACGCCGATATTGATGAGGGTGATGCCGGAGTGGTTCTCGCGCACCAGATGGTAGGAAGGCATTTGCGGAGCGCGCGCCGGATCCTGGCCGCTGCGCTCGGCGTCGGCGCCGCGCGGGGTCATGACATTACCCGGTTCGACCAGGGCGAGGTAGCCGCCCTCGCCCTGCGCCAGGGTCTCGCGCGCCCACTGGCAGAAGGCGTCGACATAGAACTGGTAATTGGTGAACAGCACGAAATTCTGGAAGTGCCGCGGCGCGGTGGCGGTGTAGTGCTGCAGCCGGTGCAGGGAATAGTCGACGCGCGGCGCGGTGAAAGGTGCCAGGGGCATGGGCTCGCCGGGCCTGGGCTGCCAGGTGCCGTTGACGATGGCGTCGTCGGTGACGGCCAGGTCAGGCACGTCGAAATGGTCGCGCAGCGCGTCGCCATGGGCATCGCTGTAGGTGGCC
Organism: Candidimonas nitroreducens; assembly: GCF_002209565.1. Classification (GTDB taxonomy): domain Bacteria; phylum Pseudomonadota; class Gammaproteobacteria; order Burkholderiales; family Burkholderiaceae_B; genus Candidimonas; species Candidimonas nitroreducens. The sequence continues at coordinate 363,548 of NZ_NJIH01000003.1, read as the reverse complement.
TCGACGTACTTGCCGTCGGTGAAGGAAAAATGCAGCGGGATGGGCAGGCTGGACTCGCCGATTTCCACGGGCACGCTATGGTTGCGCAGCAACAGGCCGATCTGCTCTTTGAGGTAGTTGGCGTACAGGGCGGGCTGGGTGACCGTGGTCATGTAGGTGCCGGGCTCGATCACGTGGCCGTATGACAAACGGCTGTCGACGCTCTGGTAGGTGCGCACCTTGATGCGTATGGCCGGGTAGTAGGCCCGGACGCGCTGGCCGGCGGGCAGGCGGCCGGCCACGTAGTCATCGAAGGCGCTGCGGATGAAGGCGGTGTTGCGCTGGTAGATTTCCACCAGGCGCTGCACGGCGCCGGCGGCGTCCGAGAACCCGGTGAAGGGGATGAGCTCGGGCAGCAGGGGCGGGCTGTCGTAGCTGAATGAGTCGTACATGCTGTGTCGGCCTACAGGATGCGGGCGCCGGACGCGGCGGCACCGCTTGCGCCGGGCGGCTTGCGCACCGGCCGTGTCGACCACTTTACCGCAAATATGCGACAGGAATACGGTGCAATACGGCGCCGCCCAGGGGGGAGCGATGCAAGGAGAATGAAGGGTAAAGGCGCTACACTTTCGGACTTTCGCAAGGAAGTGGCTTGGATCTGGTATTGACCGCGGTGCTGCCGCTGTTCGCGCTGATTGCGGCGGGCTATTTATGCGCCCGCAAGCGGCTGTTCGGGCCGGGCGCGGTGGACGCACTGAACAAGTATGTGGTGTGGCTGGCGCTGCCGGCGCTGCTGTTCCAGGCGATGGCGCACATCACCTGGGATCAGCTGGATCACCCCGGCTTCACCTGGGCGTTCCTGCTGGGCATTGCGGTGGTGTTCGCGGCTTCGTATGCGCTGGATCGGCAGCGCCGCGGGCGGCTGGCGGATGCGAGCATCGAGGGGCTGGCGGCGTCTTATCCGAATTCGGGTTTCATGGGGATTCCGCTGTGCCTTGCGGTGTTCGGCCGCGAGAGTCTGCCGGCGGCGATTATTTCTGCTTTGTTGACGGCCTGTGTGTTGTTCGCGTTTTCGATCGTGCTGATCGAGATTGATCTGCAGGGCACGCGCAGTCTGCCGCGCACGATCCGCAAGGTGTTGTTGTCGGTGCTGCGCAATCCGCTGGTGGTGGCGCCGCTGGCGGGGCTGGTGTTTCCGCTGCTGCATGTGCGGCCGCCTGGGCCGCTGGAGCAGTTCGTGGGGCTGCTTGCGGACTCGGCGAGTCCTTGCGCGCTGGTGACGATAGGTTTGTTCCTGGCGCAGTCGGTGCCGGCCGGGCATGGGCGCGCGGTGTGGCGCATTGTGGGCCTGAAGATGCTGCTGCAGCCGGCGGTGACGGCGGTGCTGGCGTACTGGGTGTTCGATATGCCGCCGATGTGGGCGCAGTCGGCGGTGCTGCTAAGCGCGCTGCCGATCGGCACGGGGCCGTTCATGCTGGCGAAGCTGTATGACCGCGAGGCGGCGGTGACGTCGCGGGCGATATTGATTTCGACGGTGCTGTCGGTGGTGTCGGTTTCGGCGCTGGTGGCGGTGATGAGGCCGGGGGGTTGACGGGGCTGATTAGCGCCAGGGGGTTTATGGGGCTGGGGCTGGGGCTGGGGCTGGGGCTGGTGCTGGTGCTGGTGCTGGTGCTGGTCAGATCGGGGGATTGATGGTGCTAAGCCGCGTTGCGGCGGGCTGGGGGCTGGCCGGCTAGGTCCGCCCGGCCCCGGCGTAGCCGGGGCTACCCGCTGTCGCAAGAACTTGCGTGGCTCGCGCCGAACTCGCCGCGCCCGGAGCCCCCCGGGCTCCGAACACGGCTCAGACACAGCGCTCGTGCACCCACGCAAGTCCCTGCGGCAGCGGCGGGCGCACAAACCGCCGACCAGCCCCCAGCCCACCGCAACGCTGGACCGGAGAGTTATTGAGAGAGTCGGGGTTGGGGGATTTTGGAGCTTGTTCGCGGCTCTAGAACATTTTCGATCCAGATGTTTACAGTCTTCGAAGCGTCGCACCGAGCCGGTGCTGCGAAAAATCCCTAACGATGATGGCAGTTGCGGCCACCCCCGAGGATGAAAGAGGCTTCTTTCACATTAAACATTTGCGTCAAAATTGCTTTAGGGTTGTGTCCTATTATCGTGGCAGCCCTGCCGTAGCCAGCAGGCGGGCTGCAGGGGCCGCAAAGGTTCCACTTCATTCAAAAATAGCATGCATGCGGGTTCGCGATCAAAACGGCAACCGCGTTGACAGAACAAGGCGCGAAGCCGGAAAACAATACAAATAGTAGGCAAGGCGAAGCAACGTCGTTATCTTTCCGATCGCGAGGCCGTATCAGACGAGCTGATCCATGTGGGCGGCCAGGGATACGTCGAGCTGGGTGACGCCTTTGGCGTCGTGGGTGCTGAGTACGACGCTGACGCTGTTGTAGACGTTGGACCACTCGGGGTGGTGATCCATTTTTTCGGCCTGCAGGGCGACGCGGGTCATGAAGCCGAAGGCTTCGCTGAAGTTCTTGAAGACGTAGGTCTTCTGGATGGCGTCGCGCGATGGCACGGCCGACCAACCGTCGAGCAGCAGGAGGGCGGCGGGCGCGCCCACCAGTTGGGGTTGCGATTTCATGTGCGCTCCTTTTCCGTTGCGGGACACGGCATCAGGACTGCAGATGCTATGGGCCATTGTACTTGGCTCATCGGCCGCAACGGCGCGCTCGAGCGCCTGCGGTGCACGGCGTCACCGGGGCCGGGGCCAATACCCTGGCCACAGCCTGCGACAAGACCATGACCGGGGTGTGAAATGCGCCCGGATCCTGCCGCTTTATTTGCCGGCCCAGGCGGCGATGGCGGCACGTTCGTCGTCAGTCATCTTGGTCAGGTTGCCCAGCGGCATGTAGCGGCTGGCCACGACTTGCTTGATCTGGGCGCCGTGGGCGCGGATCTGGGCGGGTGTGTCGAACATGATGCCGGCGGGCGCGGAGGCGAAGCCGGCCTGGGTGGGTTTGGCGGAGTGGCATTCGATGCAGCGCAGGCCGATGATGTTGCGCACTTGCTGCAGTTCGTCGGCGGCCGGAGCAGCGACGCCGGTGCTGGCCGTGTGGGCCGCGGTGCCGGCTGCAGCACCTGCCGTGGCGGCAGCCGAGGCGACGGTGTTTCCGGCGGTATCGCCATTGGTATTGCTGTTGGTATTGCTGTTGGTATTGCTGTTGGTATTGCTGTTGGTATTGCTGTTGGTATTGCCGGCGGAGGCGCTGGCGGAAGAGGCTGCGGTGGCGGTGCCGTTGGCCGCGGCACCCGACACGCTGGCGGCATTGCCGCTGGCCGAGGCTAAGGCCGCGGCGGGCGCCGCCGCCACGGCGGGAGCGGGGGTGGGGGCGGCCAACCAGGCGATGACCAGCAGCATGGCGATGCCGGCGATGGGGTAGCCGAGCTGGTTCTTGCCGACGTGGCGCAGCACGAAGTACTGGCGGATCACGGCGCCGGCGAAGATGAACAGGCTCATGATGATCCACGAGTACTCGCTGCTGAAGGCGAAGGAGTAGTGGTTGCTGAGCATCAGGAACACGACCGGCAGGGTGAAGTAGGTGTTGTGCACCGAGCGCTGCTTGCCGCGCTTGCCGTCCAGGGGATCGGGCTTTTTGCCGGCCTTCAGGGCATTGATCATGCGATGCTGGCCGGGGATGATCCAGAAGAACACATTGGCCGACATGCAGGTGGCCATCACGGCGCCGGTCAGCAGGAACGCGGCCCGCCCGGCGAAGATGTGGGTAGCCAGGTAGGCGGCCACGACCATCATCACGCCTACGGCGGCGCTGAGCCAGCCGTCGCGCTCCATGGTGGGGCTGATGCGGCGGCACAGCTGGGAATAGACGATGTAGCCCACGACCAGGAAGGCGACTGCCAGGACGCCCGCCTGCGGGCCGCTTAGGTTGGCGGCCCAGTGCCAGGGGCTGGCGGGGTTGACCAGGTAGAGCTGCGGGTTGGTGAGGTACAGCAGCGAGAACAGCGCGAAGCCCGACAGCCAGGTGGCGTACGACTTCCAGAACGACCAGTGCAGGTCGTCGGGCAGTTCGGCCGGGTTGGTAAGGTATTTCTGGTTGTGGTAGAAGCCGCCGCCGTGCACGGCCCACATTTCGCCGAACACGCCGCGCTGGCGGCTTTGCTCGCCGCGCGGCGGGTGCAGGCTGTTGTCCAGCATGACGAAGTAGATGGATTCGCCGATCCAGGCGATGGCGGCGACCACGTGCAGCCAGCGCAGCAGGAGGTTGCCGAATTCGAGAACGTAAGCTTGCATAGTGTGGGTACTCTGGTTGCGCCAGTGTCCTGCCTGGCTGGCCCGCGGGCCTGGATTCAATGCCTGTGACCGTAGCGGACACGTTGGGGCCCCTGCGGGCTCCGGGGTGACGGGCGGCGCCGCCGAAGCTGCTGTGCCAGCGGGCTTGCCGCGGCCGCCACTGCGTCTTAGCTGCCGCGGTAGGTGGACCAGGTCCAGGGGGTTACCAGCAGCGGCACGTGGTAGTTCTGGCCGGGGTCGGCCACGCCGAAGCGCAGCGCCACCTCGTCGACGAAGCGCGGTTCGGCGGCCTGTACGCCGCGGGCGGCGAAGTAATCGCCGGCATGGAAGACCAGCTCGTAAACGCCGCGGGTGAAGTCCGCGCCCTGCAGCAGGGGCTGGTCGCAGCGGCCGTCATGGTTGGTGACGGCATGCCCCAGCAGCTGGCGCTGGCCGTCCTGCACCAGATATAGGTCGATGCGCACGCCCTGGGCGGGCACGCCATGCATGGTGTCCAGGACATGAGTGGAAAGCTTGCCCATCGGGCTCCTCCTGTCGATATGTGCCAGGTGCCGGCCGCCGCCGGGCCCTGGGAAATGAGCGGGAAAAGAAATATTTTTCCGATCACCAATTATTATTTACAATTTATGTTGACGATTCTGGGCGCATCCCCAATAATTGTCAATACTTCGTTCAAGGTTTTTTCTCATGCTCAGTCTGAACGCTAGCCGGGATGTGTCCCAAGACCTGCAGGCGCCGCGGGCCTCGTCGCTGCGCCATGCGCATGCCGGCGCCAGAACCGAGGTCGACCGCGTCTACGACGACATTTTCGATGCCGTGATGGATCGCCGCCTGCTGCCCGGCGCCAAGCTGACCGAGGCCACGCTGTGCTCGGTGTTCGACTGCACGCGCGCCACGGTGCGCGCGGCGCTGGGGCAGCTGGCGCACGACAAGATCGTGCTGATCGAACCGAACCGCGGCGCTTTCGTCTGGCAGCCGCAGGCCAAAGAAACGCGCGATGTGTTCGCCATGCGCCGCGCCCTGGAATGCACCGTGGTCGACATGCTGCTGGCGCTGCCCGACCTGGCGCAGCGCCTGGAACCCCTGTACGCCATGGTGGGCCGCGAACGCCAGGCATTCGAGTGCGGCGACCGCATCAGCTGGATCCGCCTGTCCAATGCCTTCCATGTAGAACTGGCGCAGCTGCTGGACAACGAGGTGCTGACCGATATCTTGCACAGCCTGTGCGCCCGTACCTCGCTGATCATCGCCTATTACGACACGCCGGGCCAAAGCGCCTGCTCGTACTTCGAGCACCAGGACATACTCGACAAGCTGGCCCAGGGCGATGCCGCCGGCGCCAAGTCGGCCATGCAGCATCACCTGCAAGATTGTGAAGAGCGCATGGGCGAACCCGACAAGGCGCCGGCGGCCGATCCCTGGCTGGCCTTCAGCGTCAAGCGCTGAGGGCCAGGCCGGCGCCCGGCACCCCGTGCAGGCATCCCATATACAGAACATACACATACACCTACAGACACAGCAGACACGGCCAACCCCAGACCACAAAACCAAGCACACCAGACCCGCCCCGCGCCGGCATGGCGCGACAGGCTGATCTGCGGCCTCAACAGATCGGAGCCCCAGCAAATGCCAGAACAGAACTACCCGCGCGACCTGGCCGGATACGGCCGCAACCCACCGCAGGCCAACTGGCCCGGCAAGGCGCGCATCGCCGTGCAATTCGTATTGAATTTCGAAGAGGGCGGCGAGAACTGCGTGCTGCACGGCGACGCCGGCTCGGAACAGTTCTTGTCCGAGATCGTCGGCGCCGAGTCCTACCCGGCGCGGCACATGTCCATAGAGTCCATCTACGAATACGGCTCGCGCGCCGGCGTGTGGCGGGTGCTGCGCGAATTCGAGCGGCGCGGCCTGCCGCTGACCATATTCGCCATCGGCATGGCGCTGCAGCGCAACCCCGAGACGGCGCGCGCCTTCGTGGAACTCGGCCACGAGATCGCCTGCCACGGCTACCGCTGGATCCACTACCAGTCGGTGGCCGAAGAAGTGGAACGCGAGCATATGCGCCGCTGCGTGGAAATCGTCACGGAACTGATCGGCCGCCACCCGGAAGGCTGGTACACCGGGCGCGACAGCCCCAACACGCTGCGCCTGGTGGCCGAGGAAGGCGGCTTCCTGTACGACTCGGACTATTACGGCGACGACCTGCCCTTCTGGAGCGAAGTGCATTTAAGCGACGGCAGCACGCGGCCGCAGCTCATGGTGCCGTATACGCTGGACACCAACGACATGCGCTTCGCCTCGCCGCAAGGCTTCAATAGCGGCGAGCAGTTCTACCAGTACCTGAAGGACGCCTTCGACGTGCTCTACGAAGAAGGCGCGCAGGCGCCGCGCATGATGTCCGTGGGCCTGCATTGCCGGCTGGTGGGGCGGCCGGGCCGCTTCAAGGCCCTGCAGCGCTTCCTCGACCATGTACAGGCCCACGACGGCGTATGGATCGCCACCCGCGCCGCGATCGCCCGCCACTGGGCCGAGCGCCATCCCTGGCAGGCGCCGCAGGCAGGCGCCCGGGCCTGAAGGCCGCCGCCGGCACCGATAGCAATATCTTCCATCCACACGAGCCTGCAATCGAAACGGCAAGGCGGGGCAACGCAATACCCCAATGCCATTGCCGATCCGGCTGCGAAGCCGCAACACCGACTGCAACAAAGCATCAACCCGTTTTCTGGAGACACGACCACCATGTCCAAGCCCGCCCTGCCCGACGGCACCATCGTCAACGCGCCGCACAGCGAGCCACCGCCTTACGCTACCCGCCACGCCAACCTGGCCAGCGCCGACTTCGGCGCGAAAGTGCTGTCGTGCTCGGACGAGTTCTTCGCCAGCGCCCAGCGCATGCTGCAGGCGTCCGAGCCGGTATTCATCGTCGGCAAGTTCGACGAGCACGGCAAGTGGATGGACGGCTGGGAAACGCGGCGGCGCCGCAACGGCGGCCACGACCAGGCCATCGTGCGCCTGGGCCTGCCCGGCGCCATCCGCGGCCTGGACATAGACACCAGCCACTTCACCGGCAACTTCCCGCCCGCCGCGTCGGTGCACGCCTGCCGCTGCGAGGGCGAGCCCGACGACTCCACGGCCTGGACGGAGATCGTGGCGCCGCGCCCGCTGCAGGGCAATGCCCACCACTACGTGGAAATCGCGGGCGACGACCGGGTCTGGACGCACCTGCGGCTGGACATCTACCCCGACGGCGGCGTGGCGCGCCTGCGCGTCTACGGGCAGCCGGCCTGCGACTGGGCGGCGCGCGATCCGCAGGCCCTGCACGAGGTCTCGGCGCTGGCCAATGGCGGGCGCATCGCGGCCTACAACGACGCGCATTTCGGCGTGCCGTTCCGGCTGATCATGCCGGGGCGCGGCGTGAACATGGGCGACGGCTGGGAAACGCGGCGCCGCCGCGAACCGGGCTACGACTGGTGCATCATCGAACTGGGCCACGCCGCCCTGGTTCAGAAGATCGAGATCGACACCGCTTATTTCAAGGGCAATTATCCCGACCGGGTATCGGTGCAGGCGGCGCGCGTCGAGGCCAGCACCGACGAGTCGCTGGTCACGCAGGCCATGTTCTGGCCGGAACTGCTGGGCGAGCAGAAGATGCAGATGGATCACCAGCATTTCTTCGAGGGCGGCGCGGTGCAAAGCATCGGCGCCGTGACCCACGTGCGGGTCAATATGTACCCCGACGGCGGCATCAGCCGCGTGCGCATCTGGGGCCGGCTGGCCGATTGACGTAGCTCCGCCCGGTGGCACCACGGGCACCGCGCCGGCCATGCGTGCCGGCCGTACTGCAGTGGGCCGATACCCCGCCCACCCTCCACCCACTCTGCGCACGAGACGCGCTGGGGCCCGGCCTCAGGGCTGGGCGGGCTGCAGGCGGCGGCCGCACTCGCCCAGCAGGCCGCGCAGCCAGCGCTGCGCCGGCGCATGATGGCTGCGCTGGTGCCACAGCTGGTAGAAGCGCATGGGCGGAAAGGCGACGGGCGATGCCACGATGGCCAGCGGCAGCAGCCGCGCATAGAAGGCGGCGAAGTGCCGCGAAGTGGTGAACACCAGGTCGGTGCCGGGCAGCAGGTAAGGGGCGAGATTGAACGACTGCACCACCACGCGCTCGTCGCGCTCGATGCGATTGGCGGCCAGCACGGCGTCGATCACGCCGCGCTGGCTGACCGAATACGGCATGGGCACCACGTGCACCGCGCGCCGGTAGTCGTCCAGGCCCAGGCCCTTGGCGGCCAGGGGGTGATCGGCGGCCACCAGGCAGACGATCTCGTCTTCCAGCAGCACCGACAAATGCATGCGGTCGGGCGGCTCGGGCCAATTGCCGATGACCACGTCCAGCTCGCCCTCGGCCAGCGAGCGTTCGAAATCGAAGTCGGGGCCCAGCGCATGCATGCTCAGGCGCGCGTGCGGCGCCTGGCGGCGCAGCCGCGCCGAGACGCTGCCCATGAACAAGGGCGCAAGATAATCGGGCGAGCCGATGCGGAAATCGTGGCGGCTGGAGTGCGGGTCGAAGGCCTCGGGCTGCACCAGCATCTGTTCAACTTCGGCCAGGGCGCCGCGTGCGTGCGGCAGCAGCGACAGCGCTTTTTCGGTAGGCACCATGCCGCCCTTCTCGCGCACCAGCAGCGGGTCGCCGAAGATCTCGCGCAGGCGCTTCAGTGCCACGCTGACGGCCGGCTGCGACTGGTTCAGCTTGAGCGCGACGCGCGAGACGCTGCGCTCGGCCACCAGCAGGCTGAACACCTTCAGTAAATAGGTATCGAGCAATTCGTCGCTGCGCCGGGCCGACATCGCGCCTCCGTAGAGCCCGGGCGTGGTTCTCCTGACGCGCGGCGCCCCGGGCTGCGGATCCGCTGTACGTATCATAAAGAGGATATCAAGGTCTGTGTAGCCCCGGCGTACGGAGTACGCCGCCCAGGACATGCCAGCCCGCAGCCGCGCACGGCCGCGCGTATCGACACGGCGCGGCGCGCAACGTTACACGAGCCCACGCACGCGATTTTGCACGGAACAGGCGGCGCCACGTCCTGCGGGCTCAGCAATTGTCGGGACGGCGGTGCAGCAGGCGGCCCGCGGCATAGGTGGCGGCCACGGCGCGGTCGTCGCCCAGCATGGCAAAGGCGAACAGCAGTTCTTCCAGCGAATTGGCGCCGGCGGTGCGCCGCGCCAGCAGCGCAGTGGCGCGCGGGTCGAGCACGATGAAATCGGCCTCGGCACCTGCGGCCAGCGTGCCGATGCTGTCCTGCAAACCCAGGGCCTGCGCGGCCCCGGCAGTGGCCAGGTAGAACATCTCGAGCGCGCTCAGGTGGTGGCCGGAAAGCCGCGCCACCTTGTGCGCTTCATTCATGGTTTGCAGCATCGAGAACGACGAGCCGCCACCCACGTCGGTAGCCAGGGCGGTGGGCATGCCGGCGCCGCGCGCTGCGGCGTAGTCGAACAGGCCGCTGCCCAGGAACTGGTTGGAGGTCGGGCAGTGCGCGGCCAGCGCGCCGGCGTCGCGCATGCGCAGCCGGTCGGCCTCGTCCAGCCAGATGCAGTGCCCGTAGACCGAGCGCGGGCGCAGCAAGCCGTAGTGGTCGTAGATGTCGAGATAGCTGCGGCGCCCCGGAAACAGCTCGTGCGCCCAGCGTACTTCGTCGCGGTTCTCGGCGACGTGGCTCTGGATGAACACGTCCGGGTAGGCGCGCGCCAGCTCGCCGCAGGCACCCAGCTGCGCGGCGCTGGAAGTGGGCGCGAAGCGCGGCGTCAGCGCATACAGCTGGCGCCCGGTGCCGTGCCAGCGGCGCAGCAGTTCCTCGCTGTCGCGCGCGCCCGACTCGGCGGTGTCGCGCAGGAATTCCGGGCAGTTGCGATCCATCATGACCTTGCCGGCCACCATGCGCAGGTTGCGTGCATGGCTTTCGGCGAAGAAGGCCTGGGCCGAGCCGGGATGCACGGTGCAATACACCAGCGCCGTGGTGGTGCCGCAACGCTGCAGCTCGTCAAGGAAGAAGCTCGCGACCTCGGCCGCGTATTCCGGGTTCTCGAAGCGCCGCTCAGTCGGAAAGGTGTAATTCTCGAGCCAGGGCAGCAGGCCTGGCGCGGGCGAGGCGATCATGTCGGTCTGCGGGTAGTGAATGTGCGTGTCGATGAAGCCGGGCACGATCAGCCGGCCGCGCCAGTCCGTCAGGTGCACGCCCGCGTCCAGCTCGGCAGCCAGCGCCGCGTAGTCGCCGATGCGTACGATGCGGCCCTGGTCGACGATCATCAGGCCGTCGTCCAGGTAGGCTACGGCCTCATTGGCAGTCTCCGTCCAGGCGCCCGCGGATGAAGCCGTGGCGCGCGATGCAGCGGCACCGAACGCAGCAGTGGCCGGCGTGGCGACGCCTGCCCCTTCCACACAGGGCGCAGCTTTAAAGTACAGCATGCGCGCGCGATAGGCGCAGGGGCCGTCCGGCGATGCCGGCAGCCCGGCTCCTTGCTTGGCATCCATCAATCCATTTTCCTTGTTCAACATGCAGGGCCTGTTCCTACAACGCAATGGCAAGCCGCGCTATGGCAAGCCCCCGTGGTTCTGTTGCGGCAGGGCCGTGCTGCCCGCCAGTGTTCCAGCTGCCCGATCCTGCCAGGCACAGCCCATAAAACACGTAATTCCATTTCCAAATCAACCGTGCACTTTGTGAAGAGTTCCGGCCTCTCGGCCGGAGACTCTCCGCCACTATTCGGGGGCGCCTACGGCGCCGAAATGAACCAGGCCTCGCTCGTCCCCGCCCCAAAGGGCGGGCTCGCGCTCTGGCTCGTGGTCAGCTTCGCTTGCCGTACTAGGTGTACTGTCTGCGCTTCGCTTTCGCGTTCACGATTGATTTGGAAATGGAATAAGGGCACGGCGGCAGTATTGCACCCCTCAGTGCGAGCAGGCATGCAGCGCCAGGGCGGCATCGGCCTGGACGGAAATTTTCTCTTGCTCGCGGCGCTCGCGCACTTGCAGCAGCTGGGCGGCGACGGCCACCGCGATGACCGCGGGGGACTTGCCGGTGATGCCCGCCACGCCTATGGGGCAGGTCATGGTGGCGTAGCGCTCGGCCGATACGCCGCGCTCGCGCAGGCGGCGCTCGAACTGGCGATGCTTGGTGCGCGAGCCTATCAGGCCGAAGTACGCGTAGTCGTCGCGGCGGAAGATGTGCTGGCACAAGTGCTGATCCAGCGCGTGGCTATGGGTCATGACCAGGAAATAACTGCCGGCCGGCGCTTCTTCGATCACGGCCTCGGGCGTGTCGGTGGCCTCGATCTCGACGTTGTCCGGCACCTGGTCAGGGAAGAGGGTGTCGCGTTCGTCGACCCATTGCACGGTGCAGGGCAGCGTGCCCAGCAGGCGCACCAGCGCCTGGGCCACGTGCCCGGCGCCGAACAGCACGATGTGGAAGTCGACCGGCGCCAGGGTTTCGGACATGACGGCGCTGCCGTCGTGCGCACATACCAGCTCGCAGGCGTCGCGCGAGTCCGCGCCGGACGATGCCGGTTCGACCATGACGCGCGGGGCGGCAAGCGCCGGCATGGCAGCGCCGCCAGACGGCCGCGCCGCCGCGGCGCCCGCGCCGGCCTGCGGCCTGCCGGGGGAGATGATTCTTTCCTGGAGCAAGGCGGCGGAAAATGGCTTGATCCCTGCTGGCTTGACCCCTGCCACCCCGGCTGCCCCGGCCGCCTCTGCCGCACCAGTCTGCTCTACCGCACCCACCGCATCGGGCCGGGGCCTTGCGACGGGCCGTTCTTTGCGTTGCGGCGCAGAAGAAAAAAAACTGCTGCGCCGGCACGCCCGGCCGGCGCGCAGATCGGCGTCGAGCCGGCGCAGCCAATCGAGGTCGGCGCGATCCAGGGGCTCGAAGGCCAGGGTGGCGGCGCCGCCGCAGCACTGGCCGAGCGCTGGGCCCAGCGGCAGGCGCTCCAGGCGCGCGGCCTGCGGGCCGTCGCGGCGCAGCAGCATCTGCCGCGCAATGCCGGTGGCGCGCCATTCCAGGTGGCCGCCGCCTATGGTCTGCCACAGCCCCTCGGCGCTGACGAGCAGGCGCGCGCCGGCCTCGCGCGGCGTCGAGCCCTCGGCGCGCGCCACGGTCACCAGCACGGTGGGTACGCCCGCTTCCAGCAGGCGGCAGGCCTGTGCGATCCAGTCATGCATGGCTGGCGTCCTGTTCCTGCATGCGCAGCTGCATGACCGCGGCCAGTATCGCCTCGGGCGTGGCCGGCGCGTTCAGCTGCGGCTCGCGGCGGTAGCCGCCGACGCTGGCCACCGCATCGCGAATGGCGTTGTAGACGCTGAAGCCCAGCAGCAGGGGCGGCTCGCCCACCGCCTTGGAACGATGCACCGTGTCCTTGACATTGCGGTTGCGGAACAGCTTGACGCGGAAATCGGCCGGGCAATCGCTGACGGCGGGGATCTTGTAGGTGGACGGCGCGTGCGTGGTCAGGCGGCCCTGGTCGTTCCAGCACAGCTCTTCGGTGGTCAGCCAGCCCATGCCCTGCACGAAACCGCCCTCGACCTGGCCCACGTCTATGGCCGGGTTGATGGACTGGCCGACGTCGTGCAGCAGGTCGGCGCGCAGCAGCTTCCATTCGCCGGTCAGCGTGTCGACCACGACTTCGGACACGGCCGCGCCATAGGCATAGTAATAAAAGGGCTTGCCGGTCATGGTGGCCTTGTCCCAGCGTATGCCCGGCGTGGCGTAGAAGCCTTCGGACCAGAGCTGCACCTGCGACCAGTAGGCCGCGTCCACCACTTCGGCGAAAGGCTTGGTCACGCCATTGACGCTGACCATGCCGTCGGCGAACAGCACCGCGTCGGGCGTGCCGCCCCAGCGCTCGGCCGCGAACTTCGCCAGGCGCCGGCGGATCCTGCGCGCCGCGTCCTGGCCGGCCTTGCCGTTCAAGTCGGAACCCGTGGAGGCCGCAGTGGCCGAGGTATTGGCGATCTTGCTGGTGTCGGTGGCGGTGGCACGCACTTGGCCCAGGCCCAGCCCCAGGCCGAACTCGGCGGCGACCATCTGCGCCACCTTGGTGTTCAGGCCCTGGCCCATCTCGGTGCCGCCGTGGTTCACCAGCACCGAGCCGTCGCGGTATACATGCACCAGCGCGCCGGCCTGGTTGAAGGCCGGCACGTTGAAGGAAATGCCGAATTTCACCGGGGTCAGGGCCAGGCCCTTGCGCAGCACCGGGCTGGCGCGGTTGAAGGCGCGCACCGCCTCGCGCCGCTCGCGGTAGGCGCTGCTGGCCTCGAGTTCGGCGACCAGGGGATGCAGCACGTTGTCCACCACCATCTGGCCGTAGGGCGTGGTGTTGCGTTCGCCGATGCCGTAGAAGTTGGCGCGCCGCACGTCCAGCGGGTCGCGCCCCAGCCGGCGGGCGATCATGTCCATCAGCACTTCCATCATCAGCGCGCCCTGCGGGCCGCCGAAGCCGCGGAATGCCGTATTGGACTGGGTATGCGTCTTGCCGCATAGGGCGGCAACGTCGATGTCCGGCACGAAATAGGCGTTGTCGAAGTGGCATACCGCGCGCGTGGCCACCGCCTCGGACAGGTCGGCCGAGAAGCCGCAACGCAGGGTCATGTCCAGGCGCACGCCGACGATGCGCCCCTCGTCGTCGTAGCCCAGGTCGTATTCGTAATAGAAGCCGTGGCGCTTGCCGGTGATCATGAAGTCATCGTCGCGATCCAGGCGCAGCTTGACGGGGCGGCGCAGGCGCGTGGCGCACAGCGCGGCGATGCAGGCCGGCAGCGCCGACTGCGATTCCTTGCCGCCGAAGCCGCCGCCCATGCGGCGGCATTCCACCAGCACCTGGTGCGAGTGCCAGCCCAGGGCATGCGCCACCAGCATCTGCATCTCGCTGGGATGCTGGGTCGAGCACCAGACATGTATGCCGTCGGCCTCTTTGGGCACGGCATAGGAAATCTGCCCTTCCAGGTAGAACTGTTCCTGGCCGTTGCATTCGAAGGTGCCGGTGATGCGGTGCGGCGCGCGCTGCAGCGCGGCGTCGGCATCGCCTCGGCGCATGCGCATGGGCGGCAGCAGCGCGGCGTTCTGCGCCTTGGCTTCTTGCGGGGTGAGTATCGCCGGCAGTTCTTCGTACTGCACCTGCGCCAGCCGCGCGGCGCGCCGCGCCGCGTCGTGGCTGTCGGCCACCACCGCGAACAGCGGCTGGCCCAGGTACTGCACCAGGCCGTCGGCCAGCAAGGGATCGTCGTGCAGCACCGGGCCGCAGTTGTTCTCGCCCGGGATGTCGGCCGCGGTCAGCACCGCCACCACGCCGGGCGCGGCGCGCACGGCGTCCAGGTTCATGTCCAGCACCCGCGCATGGGCCTTTTGCGACATGCCCAGCGCACAGTGCAGGGTGCCCTGCAGTTCGGTGATGTCGTCGGTGTAGGTGGCTTCACCGCTGACGTGCAGGGCGGCCGACTCGTGCGGCAGCGGCTTGCCCGCCGCCTGGCCGGCGGCGGCCGCCGGCGGCGCCATGAAGGCTTCGACCTGTTTGTTCATGGTGGCCTCTCCTTACGCTGCCGCAACGGCGGCATAGACGTTCACTGCGTCCTCGGCCAGCGCGTCCTGCGGGCGGGTCTCGAGATAAAAGCGGTACAGCAGATTCTGCGCCGCCGCGACCCGGTAGGCGCTGCTGGCGCGCATGTCCGACAAGGGGCTGTAGTCCTGCGCCAGGGCCTGCATGGCCAGTCGCGCGGCGGCTTCGTCCCAGTCGCGGCCGGCCAGGGCCTGTTCGGCCGCCGCGGCGCGCTTGGAGGTGGCCGCCATGCCGCCGAAGGCGATGCGCGCCTGCTGCACCTTGCCGTCCTGCAGCGTCACGGCAAAGGCCGCGCACACGGCGGAAATGTCCTGGTCGTAGCGCTTGGACAGCTTGTAGGTGCGGAAGCGCTGGCCGTCGTGGGGCAGCGGCACGCGCAGGCCCTGCACGAATTCGCCGCGCTCCAGGGCGTTTTTCTGGTAGGCCAGGTAGAAATCTTCCAGCGGCATGTCGCGCTCGCGTTCGCCGCAGCGCAGCACGATGCGCGCGCCCAGGGCGATCAGGGCCGGCGCGGAATCGCCGATGGGCGAGCCATTGGCCACATTGCCGCCCAGCGTGCCGGCATTGCGGATGGGGTAAGAGGCAAAGCGCCGGTGCAGTTCGGCCAGTTCAGGGTAGCGCGCGGACAGCGCGCCGTAGGCGTCGTTCAGCAGCGCGCCGGCGCCGATGTAGAGCCAGCCGGCGTCTGCACGGATCTCGCGCAGTTCGGCCACCTGGCCGATATAAATGAGTTCGGGCAGGTCGCGCATCTGCTTGGTGACCCACAAGCCCACGTCGGTGCTGCCGGCCAGCATGCGCGCATCGGGGTGCTCGAGGCGCAGCCGCGCCAGTTCGTCCAGCGTACGCGGGGCATGGAAGGCCTGCTCGCCGCATTGATAGGTGAAGGTGTCGCCACGCTGCAGCGCGCGCAGCTGCGCGGCCAGCGCCGCGCGGTCGAACGGCACCGCGGGCAGGTCGAACATGGCCTGGGCGGCGTCGACGATGGGGCGATAGCCGGTGCAGCGGCACAGGTTGCCCGACAGCACGTCGTCGATCTGCGCACGCGCGGGTATGGGGTCGCCGGGCTGGTGATCCAGGTACATGCCCCACAGCGACATCACGAAGCCCGGCGTACAGAAGCCGCATTGCGAGCCGTGGCAATCGACCAGCGCCTGCTGCACCGGATGCAGCGAGCCGTCGGGCTGGCGCAGGTCTTCGACGCTGTACAGCGCCTTGCCGTCGAGCGTGGGCAGGAACTGGATGCAGGCATTGACGGCGCGCAGCTGCACCGCGCCATGGGCATCGAGCTCGCCCACCACCACGGTACAGGCGCCGCAATCACCCTCGGCGCAGCCTTCTTTGGTACCGGTGCAGTGCGCGTCTTCGCGCAGGTACTGCAGCACAGTGCGGGTCGCGGCGCTGCCGCCGATTTCCTGCACCTTGCCGCGATGATAAAAGCGGATATTCTGCGTCTCCATGGCCTGCCCTTCTTCGTCGAGGATCCTGCGCTCCGGACAGGCGGCCGCCCGAGGTTGCGGGGGCTGTCCGACGCAGCGGATTGAAGATAGCATCGCAAGACTGCCGGCGGCATTCACGGCCCGTGATGGTGCGTATCACCGCCGGCCAGGGGGAACGGGGCGGGCCACGCCGGCCTCGGGATTTCCCTGATAAAGGGAGCCCGCCGCAACGCCGCAAGCCTACCGCAAGCCTATTTACCCACCCGCGCCGTACGCCCGCCGTGGACAAACGCCGCGCCTGCACACCATAATAAGCCCGATGGAACGACAACGCGAACTCCTGGAGACCTCCCTGCTGCGCGTGCTGCACGTGCTGCTGACCGAGCAGAGCGTTTCGCGCACGGCCATGAAGCTGGGCCTGTCGCAGCCCGCAGTCAGCAATTCACTGCGCCGGCTGCGCGACATCACGGGCGACGTGCTGCTGGTGCGCGGCAAGGCCGGCATGGTGGCCACCGAACGCGCCCGCGAGCTGCTGGCCTATGCCGGCGAGGCGCTGCAGGCCATAGACCGCATCACCCGGCCGGCCGGCGAGTTCGACCCGCACACCTCCACGCGCAGCTTCCGGCTGGGCGCACCCGATTATCTCGACGCGCTGTTCCTGCCCAATATCGCCGAGGCGCTGTGCCGCCTGGCGCCGCAGGCCCGGCTGACCGTGCAGCCCATCAACGCCGACTACGACTACCAGGCGGCGCTGGAAAACGGCGATCTCGACGTAGTCATCGGCAACTGGCTGGAGCCGCCGCCGCAGCTGCACATATCGCGCCTGTTCGACGACGAGGTGGTGTGCATGCTGGGCGCCCAGCACCCGCTGGCCGAACGCGGCATCTCGCTCAGGCACTACCTGGAACTGCGCCACCTGGCGCCCACGCCCTACGTGTCCGAACGCAGCAGCTTCATAGACGGCCAGCTGGCCGAGCGCGGCCTGCATCGCAACATCCACATGACCATCCCGTATTTCGGGCTGGTACCCTACATACTGATGTCCACCGACCTGGTGTTCACCACCGGCCGCCAGTTCGCGCAGCACTATGCGCGCCACCTGCCGGTGCGCGTGCTGCCCGCCCCCGTCGAGTTCCCCCCCATGCGCTTCTACCAGCTCTGGCACGAACGCACCCATCACGCGCCCGAGGTAACCTGGCTGCGCCGCCTGGTCGCCGAGGTTGCGCTGGGCCTGACGGAAAGCGCGCCGCAAGCGGGTGCGGCCATTATCACCACAGATGGATAGTCATCATCATCTCGGGCATACGCAGGATCGCGGCATGCGCCGATAGAATGGCCTCGCAAGAAACGCGATCCGGCAGAGAAAGCCGCAGCCGGCTTGCCGGCTGCCGAAAAACGCGAGGAGACACACGGCGCCTTCGCCGTAACGGCAAAGATGCAAACGGCGGCCCCATGATCGGGGGCGGCCCCAGGCCCGGCCATGCCGCTTACCCGCGGCGGCGCAGCGGCCATTCCCGGCACGCCAGCCCTATTCAAGGCGCAGGCATACGGGCAGGCGCCACGCCCGTGAAGCACGGGCGGCGCAGTCTCCCGCATTAGTGCCCTGTCCGACTGGCTCGAGAGCCGGGCAAACAGGGACGCCAGACTCATTCCCTACGCGTCAGAAACGCCGGCATGCCGCGGCACCCGACAAGGCCCGCGGCATGCCGACGCCCGCAACGACATGGACTACACAGACCAGGCCAGCCGTCACTCGAAAGGACGGCACGAGCATACCTGATGACGCGGCCCAGGCGCCCGTTTCAGCACGCTGATAAAGGAGCTAGAAGAAATGGCAGACCAAGAATACATACTTACCCCCGCAGCAGGCGTCGCGGCCGCACCGCCCGGGCTGCGCCGGCGCCTGGAAGCTTATTTCGGCATCGGCGCGCGCGGCTCTTCGCTGCGCCAGGAAACCCTGGCGGGGCTCACGACCTTCCTCGCAATGGTGTACTCGGTGTTCGTCGTACCCTCGATGTACGGCAAGGCCGGCTTCGACACTTCGGCGGTATTCATCGCCGTATGCCTGACCACGGCCTTCGGCTCGCTGCTGATGGGGCTGTGGGCCAACCTGCCGATCGCGATCGGCTGTGCCATATCCCTGACGGCCTTCACCGCCTTCGACCTGGCGCTGGGCAAGGGCATGGCGCCGCCCGTGGTGCTGGGGGCCATATTCCTGATGGGCCTGGTGTTCACGGCGATTTCCGTCACCGGCGTGCGCTCGTGGATATTGCGCAACCTGCCGGCCGGCGTGGCGCACGGCACGGGCGTGGGCATAGGCCTGTTCCTGCTGCTGATCGCCTCCAACGGCGTGGGGCTGATCGTCAAGAACCCCGGGCCGGGCCTGCCGGTGGCGCTGGGCCACCTGAACGCGCTGCCGGCCCTGGCCTCGGTGGTAGGCCTGGCGGCCATCTTCGGCCTGGAACGGCGCCGCGTGCCGGGCAGCATACTGATCGTCATCCTGGCCTTGTCGGCCTTCGGCCTGGCCTTCGATCCGCACGTGAAGTTCCACGGCATCTTCGCCCTGCCCTCGCTGGCGGCGCCGGGCCACGCCTCGCTGATCGGCGCCATGGATCTGAAGGGCGCGCTGTCGGCGGCGGTGATCCCCAGCGTGCTGGCGCTGGTGATGACGGCGGTGTTCGACGCCACCGGCACGATACGCGCCGTGGCCGGCCAGGCCGGGCAGCTCGACGAGCAGGGCCGCATCATCAACGGCGGCCGCGCCCTGACCGCGGACTCGGTCAGCTCGATCTTCTCGTCGCTGTTCGGCGGCGCCCCCGCAGCGGCCTACATCGAATCGGCGGCCGGGGTCGCGGCCGGCGCCAAGACCGGCCTGGCCTCGGCAGTGGTCGGCGTGCTGTTCCTGGCGCTGATCTTCGTCTCGCCGCTGGCCGGACTGGTGCCCGCCTACGCCACGGCGCCCGCACTGATGTACGTGGGCCTGCTGATGCTGGGCAGCCTGCGCC
Organism: Candidimonas nitroreducens; assembly: GCF_002209565.1. Taxonomy (GTDB): domain Bacteria; phylum Pseudomonadota; class Gammaproteobacteria; order Burkholderiales; family Burkholderiaceae_B; genus Candidimonas; species Candidimonas nitroreducens. The sequence continues at coordinate 344,226 of NZ_NJIH01000003.1, read as the reverse complement.
GGCTGGACATGGAAGACATGGTGGACGCCATGTCGGGCCTGGCCTGCGCGGTGTTCATCGTGCTCAGCTGCAATATCGTCACGGGCATCATGCTGGGCTTCTGCACCCTGGTAATAGGCCGCATCGCCGCCGGCGAATGGCGCCGCCTGAACCTCGGCACCGTCGGCATCGCCGCAGCGCTGGCGGTGTTCTACCTGGGCGGCTGGGCCATCTGAACCCGCAGCGGAACCCGGGCGCAGCATAACCCCTTGCGGACTAGGGCGTTCTTGGTTCAGATGTTTACACCCGCCGCGCCTTTAAAGGCGCGGCATTGGGTACACCGTGAAAATTCGGTAAAACATTTGCACCGAATTTGGACTAGGGCTCGTTCACACCAACAAAGACAAAGGAGTAACCCCTCTTAGTGTGAATAGGCCCCATATCTGCTCAAAGGGAAATGATTGCCGCGCCCGGCAGCCGGGCTGCAGCTTGATCGAAAGTGGCCAGGGTACGTACATGCTGAACTGCATTGGCAACATGCATGCAATCGGCGAAGTCGGCGCCAGGCACGTTGCGCCATAGCTCGAGAGCTTCCTCCAGAACAGCAGGCTCTTGCACGATGAGCTCATGCGTCTCCAGAATCGCATTGAAGGCCCGCCGGATCTCCGCCGGTAAAAGCTTGTAGCGGCTGCGCAGCACCCACTCCGTCTCGAGCAGCACACCCGATGAAATCAGGGCCGGTGCGCCCTCTGTCGCAGCAGCCTGCACGATGCGAACCGCTGCCGCGCACTGGGCTTCATCGTCGCGAGTCAAAAGCCGGACGAGCACGTTCGTGTCTAGGGCGATGCTCATGAGGCGATGTCATCGGCCGACAAATCAACCGTCATATCCTCGAGCAGCACCGGGGCCCTGCCTGGCTTATGCAGCAGCCCAGCCAAGTCTGTCACGCGCCGCAATTTAGGGCGCACTACCAGGGTTCCATCGCTGAGCAGGGAGAAGGTCATCTTGTCGCCGGGCTCCAGCCCCATGCGCTGTCGTATCTCCCGGGGAACGGTTACCTGCCCCTTGGATGTCAGGGTGGTGGCATCTGTCATGGCGCACCTCCATGGTGAAAGTATTACGTTTTTGGTTATCGTAATACGCCCAGGCTCTATGGTCAATTTCGCGGAGAGCCTGGCCCTCGCGCGGCGCTTTGTCCTTCGGCTCTTTTCCTGGCCGAGCCGCGGAAAGTGTCTGCCCGATGCATGGGGTCACCGGCCGCAGGCAAGCAATCTGCGGATCCATTTCATTACTTCATACATTCCCGCATATATTCCCTATAAAAACCACGCACTATCCCGCGGCCCGCGCACGCCTTACACTGCCCGAAACAGCGCAGCCGGGCCGCATGCCCGGCAAACTACACTGCCACGCAACATGACGCCTACCGCTAGCCCCACCCTGACGCTGGACGACCTGTCCGACATGCCGCAAGCTGAATTCACGGCCTGCCTGGGAGACATCTTCGAGCATTCTCCCTGGATCGCGGAACAGGCCTGGCAGGCCCGGCCCTACGCCGACGTAGCGGCGCTGCATGCGGCCATGGTCGCAGCGGTGGACGCCGCGGGGCCGCAACGCCAGCTGGCGCTGATCGCCGCCCACCCGGAACTGGCGGGCAAGGAAGCGGCCCGCGGCACGCTGACGCAAAACTCCACGCAGGAACAGCGCGGCGCGGGTCTGGATCAGTGCAGCGCCGAAGAACTGCAGCGCCTGCGCGGCCTGAACGCGGCCTACCGCGAGCGCCACGGCTTTCCCTTCGTAATCGCGGTCAAGGGGCTGGATCGCTACCAGATCATGGCGGCCATGGAAGCGCGCCTGCAACACGATCGCGATACCGAACTGCGCACCTGCCTGCGCGAAATCGGCAAGATCGCGCGCCTGCGGCTGCAGGCGCGTTTCGGCCAGGAGGCCGCGCAATGACGAGCTCTGTGTCGAAAGCTTCGGTGCCGGATGCTTCTGCGTTGAAGGCTTCGGCACCGGATGATTCTGCGTTGGAAGCTTCGATACCTGATGGTTGCGCGTTGGAAGCTTCAGGGTCGGATGCGTCTGTGCCGAAGGCTGCTGGGATAGAGGCTTCTATGATGAAGGCTGCTGTGCTGACGGTACAGGCGCTGGAACGCGAATCCTTCGCGCCGTTCGGCGACGTGATCGAGACGGAAGCCGCGGCGCGGCATTTCTCGATCAACGAGGGCAATACCGAGCGCTACCACGACCTGGCGCGCATCGACCCGGGCGCGGAAGGCCGCGCGATCGTATCGATTTTCCGCGGACTGCCGCGGGCGCTGCCGTTCGAGATCAGCATGATGGAGCGCCATCCGCGCGCCAGCCAGGCATTCGTGCCGCTGTCCGGCCGCCCCTACCTGGTGGCCGTGGCCCCCGCCGGCCCCGCGCCGCGCCTGGAAGACATCCGGGTATACGCCTGCCGCGGCAGCCAGGGCGTGAACTACGCGGCCGGCGTCTGGCACCATCCGCTGATGGCGCTGGACGACGTATCGGATTTCCTGGTCATAGACCGCGACGGACCGGGCGAGAACTGCGACGTGGTGCAGCTGGAACGAACCGGGTTGATAACCAAGCCCGAAGTACAGGCGGCGCTGGGCGGGGCTTGAGCGGGACTCGAGCGGCGCGACTTCCGCCCCGTACCGCAAGCATCCCGACTCCCGCTGCGCCAGGCAGGGGAGTTTCCCCATATGCCGAATTCGCCATGCAGCTCTCCGCCGCACGACTCACTGACGCATACTTGAAAAATGAAATCCCCGGCTCTGGGCCGGGGTGAAGTCAGGTATTACATGACGGGTCGTAGGCTTGCGCCCATTGGAAGCCGTCACCAACCTTCCTGGAAATTGTAGCCGCCCGTATTCTTCGGCGTCAATGGCTGACCTGCCAGGCATAGGAAACCTTCCACATTATGCTTCCACCCCCGCAACACAACCCAATACTGCCGAAAACTCTCATCAGCAGCAAACGCCTCAGCAGCTACCAGAACGTATTCCGGCCGGCCAACGATATTGAACTGATAGGCGTATATCTTTGGAACACCCATGTCTGCGGGGCACTGTATCCTTTGATACACATGGCAGAGATCACCCTGCGCAACGCTATTGATCAAGCGCTGGTCGCCGAGCTAGGCACATTTTGGTGGTCGGGCACCCGGTTACGGCATCGCTCGTACACCCACGAAGCTGCAACACCCCGTACGGTTCAAGCACTCCGAGGTAATTTCATCAAGGCTACGCGCAAATATATTGACGAAATCCGCAGCCGGCACCGGACTCAGGGCCATATCGCCCCCAACCATGATGGAGTGCTGGCAAAAACGGAGTTGTCCACCTGGGAATTCCTTCTGGACGCGGAATTCATGGGACGCGGCCTCATCTGGCCCAAACATATGCCGTCGGTATTCCGAGGGCCATGGCCTGCACCCCGGGCAAGTACCGTGCTCGGCCATGCCCGCAATCTGGTCGCGACACTGCGCCACTTCCGCAACCGCCTGTTCCATCACGAACCAGCCTGGAAGCGATATGGCGTGCACACTGAAGCGGACGCACTCGAGCACTTGCGAGACAAGGTCTCCAGAATAGAAGCCCTGCTGGCACTTATCCACCCGGACAATCCACAGGGTCTACAAAAAAATGGCCTGCTGCAGGCCGCACACCGCGCCTGCACTGCCAACGAAATCCGGCGTTTCCAGAATCTTGTACATATCCATGACATCCACTCACTGAACACATTGGACGAGCTTGTAGACCATTGCATTCTCACGAACTGCGTCTTGAAGGCCAAGCTGCCTCGACGGCGATCGCAACAATTCTTCATTTTGCCTTCATAACGTCTTCCGAGAGCTGAGGATCTTGGCGTTTTGCCAGGCCAGTCCGCCGGACAAATGTCCGATCCTCCCTCAAGGTGACACAGCCGGCGTTCCAGCGGATTCGCCATCCCAATAACCTGGGCGGCGGTAGATTTCGCGCAGGTAGTCGATGAAGCGCCGCACCTTGGCGGGCAGGTAGCGCTGCTGGGGGTAGACGGCCTGGATGTCGTAGCCGGGCAGGGCGAATTCGTCGAGTACGGTGATGAGTTCGCCGCGCTTGAGTTCGGCCTGGATCTCCCAGGTAGAGCGCCAGCCCACGCCCAAGCCTTGCTTGACCCAGTTGTACAGCAGTTCGCCGTCGTTGCAGGCCAGGTCGCCGTCGACGCGCACGGCAAAGGGGCGGCCGTCGCGCGTGAAAATCCAGCCGCGCTGCTGGCCGCCTTGTAGATTGAAGGCCAGGCAGTTGTGGCGCGCCAGGTCTTCAGGCACGCGCGGCACGCCGTGCAGCTCGAAATAGGCAGGCGTGCCGCAGACCACGCGGCGATTCGGAAACAGCTTGGCGGCGACGTAGTTGGGGTCGCGGACTTCGCCGATGCGCACGGCCATGTCGTAGCCTTCGCGCACCACGTCGACCACGCTGTCGGTGAAATTGAAAGACAGCCGCAGGCCCGGATGGCTGGCGCGGAACGCCGGCGCGTGCGGGGCGATGTGGCGCCGGCCGAAGGCGGCCGGGGCCGAGACCACCAGGTGGCCGCGCACGGCACCGCCGCCGCTGCGCACATCTTCTTCGGCGGCCGAGAAGTCGCGGATCAGCTGCTGGCAGCTTTCCAGGTAGCGCTCGCCCAGCTCGGTCAGCGCCAGGCCGCGGGTAGAGCGGTGCAGCAGCTGCACGCCCAGCTGGCGCTCCAGCGCACTGAGGCGCCGGCCCATGACGACCGGGGTCACGCCCTCGGCCAGCGCAGCGGCGGCGAAGCTGCCCTTTTCGGCCACCAGCACGAAGCTGCGTATCGCGGCGTAGCGGTCCATTCCATACCTTTTATAAGGATTATCACGAAAATCATATAAGGAGCTTGCGGCGCGCCGGCGCCGTGGCTGGCGCCTGCCGGCTTCATGCGCAGGCCACGCCTTGCGCTAGCCCGATCTGGTGCGCATCGCCCGCAAACACCTGTATATAGTGCCACCGGCCGGGGTTTTGCGGAAGACCCGGCACGCGGGCTTGGGTGGCCATGATGCCTGGGAGCAGGGCCTGGATTTAAGGGCCGAGCCGTGGCCTGGCGACGCACGCGACGGCGCATGCGACGGCGCATCTCGTACCCAGAACATACTAAAAGTATCGACAGTATCGATTGCCGCGGCAATTCCCCGGGCCGCCGCTTTTCCTTATCCTGACCTTCAATCCATCGTCGCACCACGCAATATCACGCATTGGAGGGAACAGTCATGGCACGAATGAGAGCAGTCGACGCGGCCGCCGCGGTTTTACAGAAAGAAGGCATCAGCACGCTGTTCGGCGTGCCCGGCGCCGCCATCAATCCCTTGTACTCGGCGCTGCAGGCCAAGGGCGGCTTCCACCACATCCTGGCGCGCCACGTCGAAGGCGCCTCGCACATGGCCGAAGGCTATGCGCGCGCGCAGCCGGGCAATATCGGCGTGTGCCTGGGCACCTCGGGTCCGGCCGGCACCGACATGATGACCGGCCTGTACTCGGCCTGGGGCGACTCGGTGCCCATCCTCTGCGTGACCGGGCAGGCGCCGCGCGCGCAGCTGCACAAGGAAAGCTTCCAGGCGGTGGACATCGAATCCATCGCCAAGCCGATCACCAAGTGGGCTGTGACGGTGCGCGAGCCGGCGCTGGTGCCGCGCGTGTTCCAGCAGGCCTTCCACATCATGCGCTCGGGCCGCCCCGGCCCGGTGCTGATCGACTTGCCCTTCGACGTGCAGATGGGCGAGATCGAGTTCGACCCCGACACCTACGAGCCGCTGGCGGTGTACAAGCCGGCCGCCACGCATGCCCAGGCCGCCAAGGCAGTGGCCATGCTGAACCACGCGCAGCGGCCGGTGATCGTTTCCGGCGGCGGCGTGTTCAGTGCCGACGCGGCCGACAAGCTGCGCGCCTTCGCCGAGCTGACCGGCGTGCCGGTGATCCCGACGCTGATGGGCTGGGGCGTGATTCCCGACGACCATCCGCTGATGGCCGGCATGGCGGGGCTGCAGACCTCGCACCGCTACGGCAACGCCACGCTGCTGGAATCGGACTTCGTGCTGGGCATCGGCAACCGCTGGGCCAACCGGCACACGGGTTCGATCGACGTATACACCAAGGGCCGTACCTTCGTGCACATCGACATCGAGCCCACGCAGATCGGCCGCGTGTTCGGCCCGGACTACGGCATCGTCTCCGACGCCGGCGCCGCGCTCGACCTGATGATCGAAGCGGCGCGCGAGCTGAAGGCCGCCGGGCTGCTGCGCGAGCGCGGCGAATGGGCCGGCCAGTGCCGGGCGCGCAAGAGCGCGGCATCGATGCAGCGCAAGACACACTTCGACGCGGTGCCACTCAAGCCGCAGCGCGTCTACGAAGAAATGAATGCGGCCTTCGGGCGCAACGTGCGCTATGTGAGCACGATAGGCCTGTCGCAGATCGCGGCGGCGCAGTTCCTGCACGTGTACCAAGCGCGCCACTGGATCAACGCCGGCCAGGCCGGCCCGCTGGGCTGGACGGTGCCGGCCGCCCTGGGCGTGCGCGCCGCCGACCCCGAGGCAGAGATCGTGGCGATCTCGGGCGACTACGACTTCCAGTTCATGCTGGAAGAACTGGCCGTGGGGGCGCAGTTCAAGCTGCCCTACCTGCACATCGTGGTCAACAACGCCTACCTGGGCCTGATCCGCCAGTCGCAGCGCGGCTTCGACATGGACTACTGCGTGCAGCTTTCCTTCGACAACGTCAACGCCCCGCAAACCAAGGGCTATGGCGTGGATCACGTGGCCGTGGCCGAGGGCCTCGGCTGCAAGGCGATCCGCGTAGAAGAGCCCGGCCAGATCCGTGCGGCCATCGAGCAGGCACGTGCCTGGATGCAGGAATACCAGGTGCCGGTGCTGGTCGAATGCATCCTGGAGCGCGTCACCAATATCTCGATGGGCACCGAGATCGACAAGATCGGCGAATTCGAGGAAATGGCCGCCAGCGCCGCCGACGCGCCCACCGCCGTGGCGCTGCTGGATTAGGGCCGATTAGGGCCTGCAGCCCGCCCCGGAAGGGGCGCGGCGCGGCCGCAAGACAGCCCGCCCGTGAAGGCGCGAAGCACAGCGGGGCCACCGCGGACACGAGCAAGCCGGGGCACGGGATGTCTAGTCGGCATCCGATACGCGCCGCCACAACATTTTCGAAATCAAACATAGCCGCAAGGAGTTTCCATGCCGAAGTTCGCCGCCAATCTTTCCATGCTGTACACCGAGCTGGACTTTCTCGACCGCTACGCCGCGGCCGCCCGCTCGGGCTTTCGCGGGGTGGAATTCCTGTTCCCCTATGCCTATGGCAAACAGGAACTGGCCGCGCGGCTGCGCGACAACGGCCTGACGCAGGTGCTGCACAACCTGCCGGCCGGCAACTGGGAACAGGGCGAGCGCGGCATCGCCTGCCTGCCCGAACGGCGCGCCGAATTCCGCGACGGGGTGGCCCGCGCCATCGAGTACGCCGGCGCCCTGGGCTGCACGCAGGTCAACTGCCTGGCCGGCATCGCCCCGCAGGGCGCCGACCCCGCGGCGCTGCGCGCCGCCTTCGTCGAAAACCTGATGCTGGCGGCCGACGAACTGAAGCGCGCCGGCATCCGCCTGCTGATCGAACCCATCAATACCTACGATATACCCGGCTTCTACCTGAGCCGTACGGCGCAGGCCCTGGACATCATCGCCGAGACCGGCTCGGACAATATCCAGGTGCAGTACGACATCTATCACGCGCAGCGCATGGAGGGCGAGCTGGCCAACACCATCGCCCGCCACCTGCAAAGCATCGGCCACATCCAGCTTGCCGACAACCCCGGGCGCCACGAGCCCGGCAGCGGCGAAATCAATTACGCCTGGCTGCTCGAGCACATCGATGCGCTGGGCTACCAGGGCTGGATAGGCTGCGAATACAAGCCCACCGGCAACACCGAGGCCGGCCTGGGCTGGCTCGACGCGTTTGGCTATGGCCAACAAGCCGAGGCCGCCGCAGTCTGACCCAGGGCCTGTCCAAACTAAAAGAGGAGCCGCGTGGCTCCGGCTTGCCGGCACAGGCCTGCCCGCGCGAGGCGGCCGGCCAGCCATCGGGCCGGAAAGCCCCGTCGCACCGCACGGAATACCAACGTTCCTTTTTCACAAATTCAAGCTTTTCAACTCATTACGCAGCGGAGATACAACATGGCAAACATCGGCTTCATCGGCCTGGGCATCATGGGCGCACCCATGGCGCTGAACCTGATCAAGGGCGGCCATCGCCTGTACACCCATACCCTGGAAGGCACGCCGCAAGCGCTGCGGGAAGCGGGCGCCAGCGACTGCGCCAGCGCCGCCGAAGCTGCGCGCCAGGCCGAGATCATCATCACCATGGTGCCCGACACGCCGCATGTCGAGGCCGCGCTGTTCGGCCCGGAAGGCGTGGCCGCGGGGCTCGCACCCGGCAAGATCGTGGTCGACATGAGCTCGATCGCGCCGGTAGCCACCAAGGATTTCGCGCGCCGCATCGGCGAGCTGGGCTGCGAATATCTGGACGCGCCGGTCTCGGGCGGCGAGGTCGGCGCCAAGGCGGCTTCGCTGACCATCATGGTCGGCGGCAGCCAGAAGGCCTTCGACATCGTGCGGCCGCTGTTCGAACTGATGGGCAAGAACATTACCCTGGTGGGCGGCAACGGCGACGGGCAGATTACCAAGGTGGCCAACCAGATCATCGTCGCGCTGACCATCGAGGCGGTGGGCGAGGCGCTGCTGCTGGCCTCGAAGGCCGGCGCCGACGCGGGCAAGGTGCGCCAGGCGCTGATGGGCGGCTTCGCCAATTCGCGCATCCTGGAAGTGCACGGCCAGCGCATGGTCGAGCGCAGTTTCGAGCCGGGCTTCCGCATTGCCCTGCACCAGAAGGATCTGAACCTGGCGCTGACCACCGCCAGGCAGATCGGCGTGTCGCTGCCCAGCACCGCCGTGGCCCAGGAACTGTTCAACGCCTGCGCGGCCTATGGCGGCGAGGCCTGGGATCATTCCGGCATGGTGCGCGCGCTGGAAAAATCCGCCAATTTCGAAATCGGCCAGTAGGCCGCAACGGGAAGCCGCAACATGCAGATCGCACCGCGCCAACTGCTCGCCGACATGTACGCCGCCGCGGTGCGCGCGGCCCAGCCCGCGCACTGCCTGCAAGACCTGCGGCTGGCCGCGCCGGCCGGGCGCACCGTGGTGCTGGGCGCCGGCAAGGCCTCGGCCGCCATGGCCCAGGCCTTCGAGCGCGTGTGGCCCGGGCCGCTCGAAGGCCTGGCGGTCACGCGCTACGGCTACGCGGTGCCCTGCGAGCGCATCGAGATCGTCGAGGCCGCGCACCCGGTGCCCGACGAAGCCGGCGGCCGCGCCGCGGCGCGCATGCTGGAACTGGCCCAGGGCCTGCAGGCGGATGACCTGGCCATATGCCTGATGTCGGGCGGCGGCTCTGCGCTATTGCCGCTGCCGGCTGCGGGCCTGAGCCTGGCCGACAAGCAGGCCGTCAACCGGGCGCTGCTGGCCTCGGGCGCCAGCATCTCGGAAATGAATTGCGTGCGCCGCCACCTGTCGGCCATCAAGGGCGGGCGGCTGGCGGCGGCCTGCCATCCGGCGCGGGTGGTGAACCTGCTGATATCCGACGTCCCGGGCGACCTGGAACGCGACATCGCCTCGGGGCCGACGGTGGCCGACCCCGACACCTGCGCCGACGCGCTGCGGATCGCCGCCCGCTACGCCATCGAGCTGCCGCCGGCCGCCCGGCGCCTGCTGGAAAGCGGCGCCGGCGAGACCATCAAGCCGGACGACACGCGCCTGAACGGCGTCAGCACCCATATGCTGGCCACGCCGCAGATGGCGCTGGCCGCGGCCGCGGCAGTTGCCGAACAGACCGGCGTGCGTGCCTGCATCCTGGGCGACAGCATCGAGGGCGAGGCGCGCGACGTGGGCAAGGCCATGGCCGGCATCGCCCTGCAGGCGCGGCGCCACGGCCAGCCCATCGCCCCGCCCTGTGTGCTGCTGTCGGGCGGGGAAACTACCGTCACCGTGCGCGGCAAAGGCCGCGGCGGGCGCAACGTGGAATTCCTGCTGTCCCTGGCCGTGGCCCTGAACGGCGCGCCAGGCATACACGCCCTGGCCGCCGATACCGACGGCGTGGACGGCCAGGAAGAAATCGCCGGCGCCTACGCCGCACCCGACACACTGGAACGCGCTCGCGGTCTCGGCCTGCAGGCGCGCAGCAGCCTGGACGACAACGACGGCCACGGCTTCTTCCAGGCCCTGGGCGACTCGCTGATCACCGGCCCGACGCTGACCAATGTCAACGACTTCCGCGCCATCCTGGTGGCTTAGTGTCGTGTCTGCCCGCATAAAAAGGGGAGCCAATGAATACGTGTAAACAGGCCCCGGCCCGACACCCTGAATCTGATGCTCTGAAACCGCTGTCCCGAACCCGCAGTTCCGACCGCGCCGGGCAAGCCCCCGGCGCAAGGGAGATACTCATGTCATTCCGCCGCGCCCGCATCCTGGCCACCCTCGGCCCGGCCAGCTCCAGCCCGCAGCGTATCGCCGAACTGGCCCACGCCGGTGTCGACGTGTTCCGGCTCAACTTCAGCCACGGCAGCCACGACGATCACGCACAGCGCCTGCGCAGCGTGCGCGCGCTGGAGGCCGAGCTGGGCCGCCCCATCGGCGTGCTGATGGATCTGCAAGGCCCCAAGCTGCGCGTCGGGCGCATCGGCGGCGGCAGCATCATGCTGCAGGCCGGCCAGCCCCTGCGGCTGGATCTCGATCCCGCCGAGGGCGACGCCACGCGGGTACCGCTGCCGCACCCCGAAATCTTCGCCGCGCTGCGCCCCGGCACCGACCTGCTGCTGGATGACGGCAAGCTGCGCCTGCGGGTGCAGCAATGCGGCGACGGCTTCGCGCAGACCACCGTGGTGACAGGCGGGCCGCTGTCGGATCGCAAGGGCGTCAACGTGCCCGGCGTGGTGCTGCCCATCTCGGCGTTGACCGCCAAAGACCGTGCCGACCTGGAATTCGGCCTGTCGCTGGGCGTGGACTGGGTCGCCCTGTCCTTCGTGCAGCGCCCGCAGGACATCGAACAGGCGCGCGAGCTGATCGGCGGCCAGGCCCGCATCATGGCCAAGCTGGAAAAGCCGGCCGCCATCGAGCAGCTGCAGGCCATCATCGACCAGGCCGACGGCGTCATGGTGGCGCGCGGCGACCTGGGCGTGGAAATGCCGCCGCAACAGGTGCCGGTGCTGCAGCAGCGTATCGTGCGCGCGGCGCGTGCCGCCGGCAAGCCGGTGGTGGTGGCCACGCAAATGCTGGAATCGATGATCTCGGCCCCGGTGCCCACGCGCGCCGAGGCGTCGGACGTGGCCAACGCCATCTACAGCGGCGCCGACGCCGTGATGCTGTCGGCCGAGTCGGCCTCGGGCCAGTATCCGGTGCAGGCCGTGGCCATCATGGCCGACATCATCGGCGAGGTCGAGCGCGACCCGGCATGGCGCGCCGGCCTGGACGCCAGCCACAGCCCGGCCGCGGCCCACACGCCGGACGCGATCTGCTGCGCGCTGCGGCGCGTGGCCGAGCTGCTGCAGCCGGCCGCCACCGTGGCCTACACCGCCTCGGGCTTCAGCGCCCTGCGGGCCAGCCGCGAACGCCCCGCCACGCCGATCCTGGCGCTGACCCCCGACCTGCGCACCGCGCGCCAGCTGAGCCTGGCCTGGGGCCTGCAGCCCATGCATTTCCAACCTCATCCCGACGACGTGGCCGGCATTACCGCGCATGCCGTGGCCTGCGCGCTGCGCAGCGGCCTGGCGCGCGAGCGCGACAACATCATCGTCATCGCCGGCCTGCCCTTCGGGCGCAGCGGCAGTACCAACCTGCTGCACGTGGCCACGATCGACGCCACGGCCGCCCGCGCCGCGGCAGGCGCCACGCCAGCGGCGCAAACCGTGCCGGCCTGAACGCACGCGGCGCGCGGAGCGGGCCACGCCAACCCTCACGCACCGGAAACCCGTCAACCATGCATGCCCCCAAGGGGCCGGCCGGCGCGCCAGCCGCGCATCGCCGCCGCAGATGATTCCTGGTGCATGGCCCGCCGCGGACTGCAACGCCAGTGCCCGGCCATTGGCCGGGCGCAGCGCCGCATTCGAGCGCTGATTTCCTTCTCTTTGCTAACGCCATGCCGCCCCGCCCGGGGCCGGCGCGGCATGGCCTCGCGCGACAAGTCCTATAATCACGCGTGACGATCGCGCCACCAGCGCCCACCAGAAACAATCCGGCCCGGTGTCCGGCTTGCCCGATTCACAAGACAGGCAAGCCGGACACTTGCATACCCAGCCTCCCCTCACAGCAGGCAACGTGCATAGCACCGATACTTCGCGCCGCAGACGGCGGGACAGTGCTGGATACGCTTGGGCCGCGACAGCCGGTTTAGCAAACTTAATCATCCGACGAGAAGGAAAAACATGACCGAGCGTATCTCCTGCGGGCGGCTGCAAGTCGCCCAGGCGCTGCACCAATTCATAGAACAGGAAGCACTGCCGGGCACTGGCCTGGACGCCGGCGCCTTCTGGGCGGGCTTCGACAAGCTGGTGCACGAGCTGGCGCCGAAGAACCGCGCGCTGCTGGCCGAACGCGACCGCCTGCAGGCCGAGCTCGACGCCTGGTACCGCGCGCATCCCGGCCCCATCAAGGACGCGGCCGCCTACCAGGAATTCCTGCGCGGCATCGGCTACCTGCAGGAAGCCCCCGCCCAGGTGGCCGTCAAGACCAGCAAGGTCGACACCGAGATCACCCAGCAGGCCGGCCCGCAGCTGGTCGTGCCCATTACCAACGCCCGCTACGCGCTGAATGCCGCCAATGCGCGCTGGGGCAGCCTGTACGACGCGCTGTACGGCACCGACGCCATCGCGGAAGACGACGGCGCCACGCGCGCCGGCGGCTACAACCCGGTACGCGGCGCCAAGGTCATTGCCTACGCCCGCGATTTCCTCGACCAGCACGCGCCGCTCGCGCAGGGTTCGCACAAAGACGCCACCGGCTACGCCGTGGCTAACGGCGCACTGGTGGTGACCCTGAAGAACGGCGCCACCACCGGGCTGGCCGACACCAGCCTGTTCGCGGGTCATCGCGGCGAGGCGCAAGCGCCCGAGGCCGTCGTGCTGCGCCACAACGGCCTGCACTTCGAGATCCAGATCGACAAGAACAGCCCCATAGGCAAGCAGGACGCTGCCGGCGTCAAAGACCTGCTGCTCGAGGCGGCGATCACCACCATCATGGACTGCGAAGACTCGATCGCGGCCGTGGACGCCGACGACAAGGTGCTGGCCTACCGCAACTGGCTGGGCCTGATGCAGGGCACGCTTACCGAACAAGTCACCAAGAACGGCAAGACCTTCACCCGCGCCCTGAACCCCGACCGCGAATACCTCGATCCGCAGAGCCAGACGCGCAAGCTGCACGGCCGCTCACTGATGTTCATCCGCAACGTCGGCCACCTGATGACCAACCCCGCGGTGCTCGACGAGCAAGGCCAGGAAGTCCCGGAAGGCATACTCGACGCGGTCTTCACCTCGCTGATCGCGCTGCACGACATGCAGCGCCGCGGCAATTCGCGCAGCGGCTCGATCTACATCGTCAAGCCGAAGATGCACGGGCCGGCCGAGGTCGCCTTCGCCAGCGAACTGTTCGCGCGCACCGAACAGCTGCTCGGCCTGCCGGCCGACACCGTGAAAATGGGCATCATGGACGAAGAGCGCCGCACCAGCGCCAACCTGAAGGCCTGCATCGCGCAGGCAAGCACGCGCGTGGCCTTCATCAATACCGGCTTCCTGGATCGCACCGGCGACGAAATGCATACCTCGATGGAGGCCGGCCCGATGGTGCGCAAGGGCGACATGAAACGCAGCGCCTGGATCGACGCCTACGAGCGCAGCAATGTGCAGACCGGCCTGGAATGCGGCCTGCGCGGCCAGGCCCAGATCGGCAAGGGCATGTGGGCCATGCCCGACCTGATGGCCGACATGCTGGCGCAGAAGGCCGGCCAGCTGCGCGCCGGCGGCAACACCGCCTGGGTACCCTCGCCCACGGCCGCCACCTTGCACGCCCTGCACTACCACCAGGTCGACGTGCAGGCGGTGCAAAAAAGCATGGAAGGCAAGTCCGAACCGCTGCTCGACAAGCTGCTGACCATACCGGTGGTGGAAAAGGCGCAGTGGTCGGCGCAGGAAATCCAGGAAGAGCTCGACAACAACTCGCAGGGCATACTGGGCTATGTGGTGCGCTGGGTCGACCAGGGCATAGGCTGCTCGAAGGTGCCCGACATCCACAACGTGGGCCTGATGGAAGACCGCGCCACGCTGCGCATCTCCAGCCAGCATATGGCCAACTGGCTGCACCACGGCGTGGTCAGCGCCGAGCAGATCCGCGAGACCATGCAGCGCATGGCGGCCGTGGTCGACGCCCAGAACGCGGGCGACCCGGCCTACCGCCCGATGGCGGGGCACTTCGACACCTCGGCCGCCTTCCAGGCCGCCTGCGACCTGGTGTTCAAGGGCCTGGAACAGCCCAACGGCTATACCGAGCCGCTGCTGCACCGCTGGCGCCAGGAAGTGAAGGCGCAACAGGCTGCGTAGCACGCCGCCGGCCTTGCAGCCGGCCCGGCCTGCGCCGGGCGGCTGCAGGGAACGTAAAGGGGCGGCCACGGCCGTCCCTTTACATTGCTCACGAGCCCGGGTCGAATCCCTCGGCCTTGATCGCCCGGCCCCTGTAAGCCTCCACCACACGATCCAGCGCACCAGGCACTACGTCCTACCACTCGCAGCGTAGCGGCTGCAACGGCGCGGCCGGATGCCTGCCGAGCCCCACGCCGTTACTCGGCGATTTCCTTGATGATGCGCTGCGTGCCCGCGGCGAATACCGAGGGCTCCTCGGGATTGCCCAGGCGCAGGTGGTTGAACACCAGGTTCAGCAGCACCGCCATGACCGCGGCGGAGCTGATGCCGGAATGGAAGATGGTGGCGACCCAGCGCGGAAAGTGCTCGTAGAAGTCGGGCGCCGTAATCGGGATCATGCCGAAGCCCACGGCGGTGGCGACGATGATCAAGTTCATATTGCCTTCGTAGCGCACCTTGGCCAGGGTGCGGATGCCGCTGGCCGCCACGGTGCCGAACAGCACCACGCCGGCCCCGCCCAGCACCGCGGGGGGCACGCAGGCGATCACCCGGCCCATTACAGGCAGCATGCCCAGCAGCAGCAGGATCACGCCGCTGGCCGCCACCACGTAGCGGCTCTTGATGCCGGTCACGGCCACCAGCCCGACGTTCTGCGCAAAGGCGCTTTGCGTGAACGAGCCGAACACCGGCGCCACGGCGCTGGAGATCATGTCGGCGCGCAGCCCGTCGCCCAGCCGGCGCGCGTCGATGTCGGTGCCGATGATGTCGCCCACCGCCAGGATGTCGGCCGAGGTTTCCACCAGCACCACCAGTATGACGATGAACATGGAAATGATCGCGGCCAGGTCGAATTGCGGCACACCGAAATGGAACAGGTTGGGCAGGGCGAATGTCGGCCCGTGGCCGACGCCGGAAAAATCCGCCAGGCCGCAAAACACCGCGATCACCGTGCCGACGATCATGGACAGCAAGATCGACAGGCGCGATATGGCCGCGCTGCCGAGCTTGCTCAACAACAGCACGATCGCCAGCGTCAGCGCCGCCAAACCGATATTGCCCATGCTGCCGTAGCCCGGCGCGCGCGGACTGCCGCCCATAGCCCAGTGCGCGGCGACCGGCATCAGCGACAGGCCGATGACGGTGATGACCGAGCCGGTGACCAGCGGCGGGAAGAACTTGATGACCTTGGAGAACACCGGGGTGATCAGCAGGCCCAGCACTGCGGCGATCATCACGGCGCCGAACACCGACTGGATGCTGCCGCCGGCCTTGAGAATGGCGACGATGGTCGCGACGCTGGCAAACGACACCCCCTGCACCAGCGGCAGGCGGCAGCCGAACCAGGGCACGCCCAGGGTCTGCAGCAGAGTGGCCAGGCCGCCCATGAACAGGCACGAGGCCACCAGCACGCCGATCTCGCCGGCGGGCAGGCCGGCGGCCTGGCCGACGATCAGCGGCACGGCGATGATGCCGCCGTACATGGTCAGCACATGCTGGAATCCATAGGCGATGTTGGCGCCCAGGCCTAAATGCTCGTCTTCGGGGCGTATGGGGCGTATGGGCTGCGCGGAATTTGCCGTAGTGGTCGTCATGTTGTCTCCCGGCTGTTATGTATTCATGCGTCGCGCCGCGGGCGCGGCCATGCAGCGGCTGGGTCGCCCACGGGCGGGAGCAGTGTCCTGTTTGCCTGATTCACCCATCAAGCAGAACACCAGTGCAGCCCGCCCGGGGATCCTGGCGCCATTGTGGCGCGGATCGGTGCATAAGAATCGGGAATTTCCGTATAGCCAGTATAAAGGCGCCCGAATGTGGGCGCCCGTCTATCGGTATTTCTACCAAGTTTCAGGCCGTACGGGGACGCAAACGAGCGGCCGCACCGGGCAGCAGCAGCGCGCCGATCAGGCCTATGACCACGCTTACCATCACGTAGTAGATAGGCGCCATATTGCTGCCGGTCGCCTTCACCAGCCAGGTGTTGAACAACGGCGCCAGGCCGCCGAAGACCAGCACCCCGACGTTATAGGTAATCGATGCGCCGGTGGAGCGCACGCCCACCGGAAACACTTCGGTCAGCGTGATGGGCGTGGGGCCCCAGAAGAAGCTCATGAAGAAGGAAATCAGCACCTGGGCCAGCAGCAGCGACTCGAAGGACGGCGACTGCACGAAATGCCGGAACAGGAAATAGCCGGCGATGCCATAGGCGATCATGCCGGGCAGATACACGGCCTTGCGGCCGTAGCGGTCGGACAGATGGCCGGCCAGCGGGCAGCACACCAGCAGCACCGCCGTGCCCACGAAGGTGGCCAGATTCACGTCGGCGATCGGCATGCCCAGTTGCCTCTTGGCGAAGATCGGCATGAAGAACACGAAGACGTAGGCCGACACCGTGCCCACCACGCAGATACACAGCGTGGCCAGCATTTCGCGCGGATAATCGCGAAACAGGCTGACGAAAGAAGACTTGATGCTGTCGCGTCCCGCGTGTTTCTTTTCAGCCTTCTCGCGCAGATAGGCGACGAACTCAGGCGACTCGTCGACACGGGCGCGAATCACCCAGCCCACCGGGCCGACCAGAATGCCGAACAGGAACGGAATGCGCCAGCCCCAGGCGTCCAGAGCCTGCGGCGTCAAGTGCGCGGTCAGCAGATACGCCGCCAGGGCGCCGCAGGAAAACGCCAGCGCCTGCGAACACATCTGGAAGCTGCCGTAGAAGCCGCGGCGGTGTTCCGGCGCGAATTCGATCAGCATGGTGGTCGCGCCGCTGAACTCGCCGCCAGTGGAAAAGCCCTGTATCAGGCGCGCCAGCACCATCAGCAGCGGCGCGGCAATGCCTATGGCCTGGTAGGTGGGCAGCACGCCCATCATGCCCGTGCCTATGGCCATCAGCACTATGGTCAGCGACAGCGCCTTCTTACGCCCCACGCGGTCGCCGTACAGGCCCAGTATCACGCCGCCCAGCGGCCGCATGGCAAAGCCCACGCCGAAGGTGGCCAGGGCCAGCAGCAGCGAGGCAAAGTCGCTGTGCGCGGGAAAGAACAGCCGCGAAATGACCACGGCAAACAGCCCGAAGATCGCGAAATCGAACCATTCCAGCGCATTGCCTATGACCGATGCCGCCACCACGCGCCGCATCATGCGCGGCGAAACTTGCATGTCACTCATCGTTTGTCTCCTTGATCTGCGTATCTGGCATCCAGGCCACTTCCGGCCCGGGTACTTACACTCTTCAAAGCGCCGCACCAGGCAGGCGCTGGAAAAAAGACCGTACACGTTTCATTTGCCGCCCTTGCTCCAGTCCGGTGGCCGGCCTTGCCAACTCCATGGCCCGATCAACTGGAAATCAAGGATCTGTCGCGGCCCCGCCACTGGCGGCGCCGCTCAGCCCAGGCGCTGGCGCACGATCTCGACGAATACGGCCGCCCCGGTGGCGGCGCTGCTGTCGTCGAAATCGAATTCGGGATGGTGGCAGGTCAGCCCGTCGTGCCCCAGGAAGAAGTACGAACCGGGGCGCTGCTCCAGCATGAAGGCGAAATCCTCCGAGGCCATCAGGGGCTCGGCCTGCACGACCTTGTCCGCGCCCACCACCGCAGCCGCGGCGCGGCGCACCACCTCGGTCTCGGCCTCGGTGTTGATGGTGGGCGGCGAAGACAGCAGGTGCTCGAAGCGCACGCCGCAGCCATAGGTGGCGGCAATGCCGTCGCAGATGCCGCGCAGGCGCTCCAGCGCCACCGTCTGCGCCTGCCTGGACAGCGTGCGCAGCGTGCCTTCGAGCTGCGCACTGTCGGCAATGACGTTGATGGCGCTGCCGGCATGGAACTGGCAGATGCTGAGCACCGCGGTATCCAGCGGATCGACATTGCGGCTGACCACGCTTTGCAGGGCCTGCACCAGCGCCGTGCCGACCACGATGGGGTCGATGGACTTGTGCGGCATGGCGGCGTGGCTGCCCACTCCCTGGATGTGGATGCGGAACAGGTCGCAGGCCGAGAGTATGGCGCCGCTGCGCACACCGACCTTGCCGGCCGGGATGCAGTTGTTGTTGTGCAGCGCATAGACCTCGCCGCAGGGATAGCGGTCGAACAGACCCAGGCGTATCAGTTCCGAGCCGCCACGCAAAGTCTCTTCGGCGGGCTGGAAGATGAAATGCACGGTGCCCTGGAAATCGCGGTGTGCGGCCAGGTGCTTGGCTACGCCCAGCAGTATGGCGGTGTGGCCGTCGTGGCCGCAGCCGTGGAATACATTGTCGTGCACCGAACGGTATTCGGCGCTGCCCTTTTCCTGCATGGGCAGCGCGTCCATGTCGGCGCGCAGGCCCAGAGTGGGGCCGGCGCCGCGCGTGCCGCGCAGGGTTCCGATCACCGCAGTGGTGCCGCCGAATTCAGCCTCGACCGCAACGCCCCAGGACTGCAGCAACTCGGCCACCTTGGCAGCGGTACGATGTTCCTTGAAGCCCAGCTCGGGGTGGCGATGAATGTCGCGGCGCCAGGCCTGCATGTCGTCGGAGAGTCGGGAAATTTCGGTTTCTGCCAGCATGATCGCGGTTCCTCGGGACTGCCTGCCGGGCGCCCGGCAGCGATGGAGATCTAGGGCCTGCTCACCCCAAGAGGGGAATCCCCTCTTGGGGTGAGCAGGCCCTATCGAAAATGAAGCCGGCCGGACGAGGCCAGTCAAACGATTTTTAGTAGATTACTTTAATAATTGAAAATTTCAACTAATTATTCGTCGTGGATTTCCCTAGCCTGCCGAGACTCCGAAACAGCTTCTTGCCTGCCAAGGCATGCGGGCGCATTGCGACAGCCCGCGCCGACGGCCTGGGCTAGAATGCAGGCTGCACACACACCCTACAGGGCCATGGCAAAAAAAACCACCGACGCCGGGCGCCAGAATTCCGGGTACGCCAGCTATCTCACCTTCAAGCTCGATCTCGTCAAATCGGCAATGCTGCGCCAGGCCAATCAGGTCTATCGGCACGAGCTGGGGCTGGACGTGCGCTCGCTGCGGCTGCTGCGGGCCATCTGCGACAATCCCGGCGTCACCGCCACCGGCCTGCGCGAGCTGACGCTGGTCGAGAAGACGCTGCTGTCCAAAGACCTTGCTGAACTGGTCGGCCTGAAGCTGGTGCGCCGCTCCATTCACCCCGACGACGCACGCCACCACCAGCTCTGGCCCACCGCGCGCGGCAAGCAGGTGCGGGTGGCCAGCGACGACCTCGGACACGCCATGGAAGCCGTCATGCTGTCAGTGCTGTCGCCCGACGAGCACGCTGTACTCGACGAACTGCTGGGCAAGCTGGCGCGTGAATTCCTGGCCGAAACGGGCGACCTCGAAGACCTGCTCGCGGTGCTCGAGAAGCACACCGCCAAGGCCCGGCGCCTGCGCGGCGCGGGCTAGCGGCTCATTGCTGCCAGCAGGTCATTGCGCAGCGAAATACTGCGGGTGATCGGCACGGATCCGGCTCACGGATTCCAGCGTGCCCGACAGATGCGTGCGCAGATGCTGCTGGGCGGCCTCGGCATCGCCGCGTTCCATGGCTTCCAGTATCTGGCTGTGATCGCCGACGATGCGGGCGATCTTGTCGCCGGCCGGCAGATGCAGATTGCGCAGCCTGTCGATGTGGCCGCTGCGGCTGCGCACCAGTTTCCACAGCGCCAGCTTGCCGGTGGCCTCGTACATCAGGCAATGGAATTGCTGGTCGGTCTCGGTGAATTCGCCGTAATTCTGGCTGTCGCGCAGCTCGGCCTGGCGCCGCAGCAGGGTTCGCAGCCGGCCCAGCAGCGCGGTATCGGGGTGCAGTGCAAGATCGCGCACGATTTCCAGCTCGATGGCGCGGCGCAGGAAATGGGTTTCCTCGGCATGGCTCACGTCGATCAGGCTGACTTTGGTGGCGGCCTGCGGAAACACATCGACCAGCCGGTCTTCGGCCAGCCGCAGCAGGGCCTCGCGCACCGGGGTCTGGCTGACGCGGAATTCGGCCGACATCTGTACCCGCGACAAAGACGCCCCAGGCAGGTACTGCATGGAAACAATCTTGTCGCGCAGCAGCTCGTAGAGCTGGGGCGCCGCCTGCCGGTACCGATCGAGCTCAGCAGCGTATGCCATAGTCAAAACCAATCAGTAGATTTATCTATATGCGAATTATATATTTCTTGTTAATATACTAATATATTAGTATGCTCGCAGGCAAGACCGGAATACGTTTCGGGCCCAATTTCTGCGCGGCGCGCTGGTTCGCTGCCGCGGCGACCCGAAGGTCTGCCAATTCGATTTCGCACAAACGGATGCCGGCATCATCGCCGGCAAACCGGATATTTTCCCAGGAGATACTCCATGGCAGCACTCGACCAGACCATTATCGACCAATTGCGCCAAGTCAGCGTGGCCACCGTCACCACCGCCTTGTACAAGCGCGGCCTGCGCCACCAGATGATACAAAGCGTCTACCCCGTGGGCCACAACCGGCCCAAGGACGAACGCATCATCGGCCCGGCCTACACGCTGCGCTACATGCCCGCGCGCGAAGACCTGAACGGGCTGGAAGTCTTCCGCGACCGCGGCCACCCGCAGCGCAAGGCCGTCGAAGAATGCCCGCCGGGATACGTGCTGGTCATGGACAGCCGCAAAGACGCCCGCGCCGCCTCGGCCGGCAGCATACTCGTCACCCGCCTGCAGCAGCGCGGCGTGGCCGGCGTGGTCACCGACGGCGGCTTTCGCGACTCGCCCGAGATCGGCGAGCTGGGCATACCCGCCTACCACCACCGCCCGTCCTCGCCCACCAATCTTACGCTGCACCAGGCCATAGACATCAACGTGCCCATCGGCTGCGGCGATGCGCCGGTGTTTCCCGGCGACGTCATCTTCGGCGATGCCGAAGGCGTGGTGGTGATCCCCGCGCACCTGGCCGCCGAGATCGCCGCCGAAGCCGTGGAAATGACGGCATTCGAAGACTTCGTCACCGAAAAGGTCAAGGAAGGCCGCTCGATCCTCGGCCTGTATCCCGCCACCGATCCGCAGACGCCGGAAGACTTCGCCGCCTGGCGCAAGGCCAACGGGCGCTAGGCTGCGCCGGATCGCAAGCCTGACGGGCCGGGCGCCGAATGATCGGCCCGGCCTTGACACCTCCCGCTCGGGTGATATGCTCATAACCGAAATGTCTTATATATAAAGGCATCCCGAGAACAATCAGGAGGAGTCATCAATGAAGCCTAATCGCAAGATATGGGCCAGCGCCTTCGCATTCACCGCGGCGGCGGGCACGTTCTTCGCGGCCTCGGCCGCGGCGGCGGCCGACACTGAACTCGTGATCGTCACGTCGTTCGCGCCCGATCAGACCGTGGTGTTCAAGAACGCTTTCACCAAAGCGCACCCCGACATCAAGCTCAACATCATCAACAAGGGCACCGCTTCCGGGGTCAAGTACCTGCAGGAAACGGCGGGCAACAACAAGACCGACCTGTTCTGGGTTTCTTCACCCGACGCCTTTGAAGTCCTGAAGGCCAATCACCTGCTCGAGAAGTACGCGCCCGACACCAAGGGCACCGCGTCCGAAATCAGCGGCTACCAGATCGACGATCCCGACGGCTATTTCTTCGGCTTCGCGCTGTCGGGCTACGGCTATATGTGGAACACGCGCTACCTGCAGTCCTACAAGCTGCCGGTGCCGCAAACCTGGGAAGACCTGACCAAGCCCATCTATTACGGGCACTTGGGCATCTCGGCGCCGTCGCGCTCGGGCACCACCCACCTCGAAATCGAGACCATCCTGCAGGCCCAGGGCTGGGACAAGGGCTGGGCAACCATCAAGAAAATGGCAAGCAATGCCAAGCGCATCACCAACCGCAGCTTCGGCGTGCCTGAAGGCGTGGACAGCGGTGAATTCGGCATCGGCATCGTCATCGACTACTTCGGCTTCACCTCCAAGGCCGCGGGCTTCCCGGTCGAGTTCCACTACCCGCCCGCCACCACGCTGGTGCCGGCCACCATAGGCGTGGTCGCCAACGCGCCGCACAAGCAGGCCGCGCACGAATTCGTCAATTTCGTGCTGTCGCCGCAGGGCCAGGCGCTGCTCTTCAATCCCAAAGTCATGCGCCTGCCGGTCAACAAAGAGGCCTACAAGAACGCGCCCGCGGGCATCCCCAACCCCTTCGAAGGCCAGATCAAAGCCAGCGTCCACTTCAATTCAGACTTGTCCCAGTCGCGCTACAACGTCGTCAATTCCCTGTACGACGTAATGATCACCTACCGCTTCAGCGAGCTGCGCGCGGCCGTCAAGGCCATCGACGAGGCCGAAGCGGCGCTCAAGAGCTCGTCCAAGCCCGAGGCCAAGAAGCTGCTCGACGAAGCCAAGGCGCTGGTGTATGGCGTGCCGATCACCGAGCAAAAGGCCAGCGAGAAAGACTTCAGCGCCGCCTTCACGGGCAAGCGCAAGAAGGCCACCGACAAGGTCACCGGGCGCCAGGCCGAGTTCGAAAAAGACTGGGACAACCACGCCGTGGCGAACTACCGCAAGGCGGAAGACCTGGCCAAGCAGGCCAAATCGATGGCGTGACCGCGGCCGCGTACCGGCACTTGCCATAGCGTCTGGTTTGCCTGGTTCACCGGCTACGCAAACCAGACGCCAGGCCCCGCAAGGCCGGCGCGGCGCGATTGACCCGGCGGCCCGATACGCATGCTTTATGCACGCGAGGTTCGGATGCTCGTCCCGCCCTGGCCGCCGCGCGCCTGAACCAGCCTTGCGGCCTTGAGCAGCCCCGCGCCGTGCGCGGCCCAACTCCGGAGTGATGTAGCGATGGCCAGTGCGACCGCGCACTTATCAAGCAGGCTTCCTTCCCTCAGGCCCTACGCCGTATACGGCGTGATTGCCCTGTTCCTGATCGTATTCCTGGCCTTTCCGGTATTGAAGGTGATATTCGTCGCTTTCCAGGACGCCAACACCGGTGCGCTGACACTGGTGAATTTCCACGACTTCTTCGCCAACAGCCTGTTCCGCGAATCGTTCTTCAACTCTCTTTACGTGGCCTGCGCCTCGGTGGTGCTGGCCTCGGTGTTCGCCCTGCCGCTGGCCTACTTCACCAGCCGCTTCAATTTCTCGGGCTCCGTCGTCATCCAGACGCTGTCTTTCATTCCGCTGCTGATGCCGCCCTTCATCGGCGCCATCGCCATGCAGCTGCTGCTGGGGCCCAATGGCAGCGTCAACCTGCTGCTGCGCGACCACTTCGGTTTCACCATCCCCTTCATGCACGGGCTGAACGGCGTCATTCTGGTCGACAGCATTCATTATTTCCCGTTCCTGCTCATCAATTTGTCGGCCAGCCTGGCGAACATCGACAGATCCATGGAAGAGGCCGCGCAGACCCTGGGCTCGAGCGGCCTGAGGCTGTTTCGCAGGATCGTGCTGCCGCTGTCCATGCCGGGCTTCGTCGCCGGCGCCTCGCTGGTGTTCGTCAAGGTGTTCGACGATCTGGGCACACCGCTGCTGCTGGACGTCAGCAAGCTGCTGCCGCCGCAAGCGTACCTGCGCATCACATCCATCGGCATCTCCGATCCCATGGGCTACGTCATTTCCTGCATGCTCGTGGCCTTCTCGGTGTTCGCCATGTGGGTGTCGTTCCTGGGCATGCGCGGCAAAGACTACGCCACCGTGCAGCGCGGCGGCGGCGGCCTGTCCAAGCGCGACCTGCGCCCGGCCGAATCGGCCGCCTGCTATATCGTGGTGCTGCTCATCCTGGCCATCGTGCTGGCCCCGCATATCGGGCTGCTGCTGCTGTCCTTCGGCACCATCTGGTCGTTCAGCGTGCTGCCCAACGGCTACACCCTGGCCCATTACCACCAGGCCTTCACCACGGCCTTCGGCTTCATCACCAACACCGTGCTGTATGCGGGCCTGGCGGGCCTGATCGACGTCCTGATCGGCACGGCCATCGCCTATATCGGGCAGCGCACCGGCGTGCCCGGGCGCAAATGGCTCGACTACCTGGCCATGGCCGCCCTGGCCATTCCCGGCGTGGTGATCGGCATCGGCTACCTGCGCGCCTTCAATAACGTGCAGATGCCGTTTTCCGACCAGTCCATGGCCTCGTGGTGGGGCGTCATCGTCATCGCCCTTTCAGTGCGGCGCCTGCCCTACGCGCTGCGCGCCTGCGTGGCCGGGCTGCAGCAGGTTCCAGCCTCGCTGGAAGAGGCCTCGCAGAACCTAGGCGCCACCAGCGTCAAGACCATATGGCGCATCGTCGCGCCACTGATGTCGGGCGGCCTGGTTGCGGCCTTCGTCACCAGCTTCGCCACGGCGGCGGTCGAACTCTCCGCCACCCTGATGCTGGTCTCGAAAGAAGCCGACGCGCCGATTTCCTACGGCATCTATCTGTTCATGCAGGCCGTGTCCGGGCGCGGCGCGGGCGCGGCGCTGGGCATCATCGCCGTCGTCATCGTCGGCATCGCAACCTTCCTGTCGCACCAGCTCGTTGCCGGCGCGCGGCGCAAAATGGCCTGAATCCAGCACGGAAAACTTCGGATATGAACACTGCCACATCCACGGCCTCCATCGACAAGGACACTGCCTGCGCCGCGGGCACGGCCGCCGCGGCCCCGCGAGTCGCCCCGGTGCGCATCGACATCGAGCAACTGACGTTGTCGTTCGGCGAAACCACGGTGCTCAAAGGCATCGATCTTTCCATCGAACCCGGCGAATTCTTCGCCTTCCTGGGCCCTTCGGGCTCGGGCAAGACCACGCTGCTGCGTGCGATCGCCGGCTTCGGCCCGACGCCGCGCGGGCGGATACTCATCGACGGGGCCGACATCGCGGGCCGCATGCCCTGGCAGCGCGACGTGGGCATGGTGTTCCAAAGCTACGCGTTGTGGCCGCATCTCAACGTGGCCCGCAACGTGGCCTACGGCCTCGAAGAGCGGCGCGTCGCGCGGCCCGAGATCAAGGCGCGCGTGCATGCCGCGCTGGAACTCGTCGGCATGGCGGACTACGCCTTGCGCTATCCGTCGCAGCTGTCGGGCGGCCAGCAGCAGCGCATCGCGCTGGCGCGCACCATCGCCGTCGAGCCGCGCGTGCTGCTGCTGGACGAACCGCTGTCCAATCTCGACGCAGGCCTGCGCGTGCAGATGCGCCAGGAGCTGCTGCAACTGCAGCGCCGGCTGGGCATCACCACCATTTTCGTCACGCATGACCAGGAAGAAGCCAACACCATCTGCGACCGTATCGCCGTCTTGTCCGCCGGCGTAGTACAGCAAGTGGGCCGCCCGGCCGACGTCTACGACAACCCGGTCAATGAATTCGTCGCCCGCTTCCTGGGCACCGCCAACATCATCGCCGGCCATACCCAGCGCACGGCGGCAGGCATCGTCTTCGCCTCCGACACGGGCACATTGCGCCTGCCGCTGGCCGACGACGCCGGCGAGGGCCGCGGCCACCTGGTCATCCGCCCGCAAGGCATAAGCGTCGCCCCCGCGCCGTCCGAACAGACCATCGCCGGCACCGTGCGCTCGGCGGAATTCCTCGGCGGAGCCACGCGCTACAACATCGAGGCCAATCAGCTGGCGCTGCTGGTGGACATCAAGCACATCCGCGGCGCTCCCGACTTGCGCACGGGCGACCAGGTGGCGCTGTCGATCCCGCCCGCGCAGGCCATTTTTCTTGCTGCCTGAGGGCCGAGGCAGCACAGTGACCGCCGCGCCATTGCGAACATGGGATCTTGAGCGAAATAGGGCTTTCTTCTTTACGGCTTTCTACCGCCATGCTCATCTAACGATGCAGCAGCCGCTGCTCTGTTGCAGTCCATTTTTCATACTCGAACAGCGTCCAGAGTTCTCGATGAGACAGCATGCGGGGCACCATGGCGGCAGTTGTGCCCGACCCCGCCAGCTCACGCAGCATTTCCAGCCCGGCGTAGGCGAAGCAGCGCGTCAGTGCATTGGGATATATAGCCATAGAAAAGCCCAATTTGGCCAGTTGACCTGCCGGCAGG
Organism: Candidimonas nitroreducens; assembly: GCF_002209565.1. Classification (GTDB taxonomy): domain Bacteria; phylum Pseudomonadota; class Gammaproteobacteria; order Burkholderiales; family Burkholderiaceae_B; genus Candidimonas; species Candidimonas nitroreducens. The sequence goes on along the minus strand of NZ_NJIH01000003.1, from coordinate 317,530 downwards.
ATCGGAGTTCGTCCTCCTTCAACCATGTTGGCCAACACCGGCACATTCACAGAACGAGCAACGATCGCTAACTCTTCTTCGGTCTCCGGACTTTCAACAAAGATGACGTCCGCACCGGCCTGCACATAACGCGCCGCGCGCTCCAGAGCGGCCTCGATACCATCGGTGCTACGTGCGTCAGTGCGCGCAATCAACACCAAATCAGGGTCTACGCGCGCATCGACTGCAGCCTTGATGCGACCTTCCATTTCCGCCGATGACACAAGGTTGCGGCCACTTTCGTGGCCGCATTTCTTGGGCCAGGACTGATCTTCGATCTGAATGCCGGATATCCCTGCGCGCTCGAACTCACGCACCGTACGGATCAGATTCAACGGCCCCCCATAGCCGGTGTCCGCGTCAACGATCACGGGTATCGAGACGGTGTCGGCAACGCGGGCGGCCCTGTCCAGAATTTCGGAAAAAGACATCAACCCCACGTCGGGGGCTCCCAATGCCGACATCGACATGCCGGATCCCGTCAAGTACAGCGCACCAAAGCCGCTCTGCTCTATCAAGCGTGCGCCTACGCAGTCGTATGCTCCCGGGGCGACTAGAAGTTCCGATGCTGCGATCAGGCTGCGCAGCCGCGCGTTCCGCCCGTGGGCCGTGCGCAAGCCCAAAGGGTAGCCCTTATCGTCCCTGGATGTGTTCACAGATGCTCCATGTTCAACATATTTACTCGAATCAAAGGTGTTGTACGTACCGAAAGACGTACAACACCGACGCCTCTATTAGCGTGCAATCTTCTTGCGTACGGACACAGCCAGCACCTTGTACAGCTTCAATTCGGTGTCGATGGTCTTGGCAAAGGCCTGCGGCGAACTTTCCAGAACGGGCGCCATCCCTATTTGCAAAGTTGCCTTCTTGAATTCGGGCGACTTCGCCATCTTGGCCAGAGACTTGGCCAGCTTGTTGATAATGGGCTGGGGTGTACCGGCCGGCATCACCAGCCCATCCCACGCGTCGAACTTAAAATCTTTCATACCCTGTTCTGCGAACGTCGGGACGTTGGGCAGCTGTGGATCCCGCGACGGGGAAGCTACTGCCAGCGCTTTAACCTTACCGCTTTTAATAAGCGGCAATACCGAACCCAGCGTGGCGAACGAAAGGTCTACGTGGCCCGCCATCAAATCAGTCATGGCAGGTGCCGCACCCTTGTATGGAATCGGAATGATATTTGTGCCTGTTTGCCGCGAAAAAAGCTCGGTAGCGAGCAAAGGTGAGGCTCCGGGAGCTGCCGAGTTGTACTTGCCTGGATTCTTGCGTACTTCTTGCAAGAATTCAGCAAACGTCTTGGCAGGGAAGCTATTACGCACTACCAAAACAGTGGGCGCAACGGCAACAATTCGTACCGGCAGCAGATCTTTGCGGCTGTCGACATGAAGGCTTTCGTTCATCCAGGGATTGATGGTCAGATTGATGCCGGCCACCAAGCCGGTATAACCATCAGGCGATGCCGCTGCGGCGTCCTGGGTGGCGATGTCCCCGCCGGCACCCGCCTTGTTTTCGACGATGAATGGCTGGCCCAGATCTTCGCTCAGACTCTTGGCGATCAAGCGAGCAATCAAATCCGTAGGGCCGCCCGGGGCAAATCCGACCAGGATCTTGACTGGTTTTACCGGGTAATCGGCCGCATGGGACAAAGGGGACAGTGCCAAGGCGGTCAGCAGCAGGGCGGCACCGCACAAAGTTTTCTTCAGCATTTCGATTGCTCCGGAGTCAGGCGACGGCGCACGCGTGGCGCCAGGTTTGCAGCACATCTTTCGATTCGGCGGCCGGATAACGGGCACGCATGAAAGCGATGGAATTGACGTGCAAGTCAGGATTCGGGCCGGCGATCAAATCGACAACCGGAATGACGTAGTAGTCGTGATAGGACGCGCCTCGTACGGTCGATTCGACGCACCCTTCGGTGGTCGTACCCACGATGACCAGCGACTCGATGCCCTGGGCGCGCAATATGCCATCCAAGGGTGTGCGCACAAATGCATCCGGGCGAAACTTGGGTACGATCACATCACCGTCGCGAAGCCGCAGGCCTTCCACGAATTGGGCGCCCCAACTGTCCTTCAACGCGTATTCCGGCGATTTCCCGTCCCGGCACTTCAAACGCAGCCATGCAGGCGAATCGCTGCGTCCGTGCATCAAGGTCTGCTGTTGAATAAAGACAGTAAATATTCCCATGTCTTGCGCCGCACTCACGAACGACACGAGGGTGGGCACCATCGCCGAGATCGTCGACACGTTCTTGCCGTGCTTTGCAAAATGGCCATCTGCATGACAGAAATCATTTTGAACATCTATGACTATCAATGCAGTGCGGCCGGGCTCGATCAATTCCTCGAGGGTGTCACGCACCGGAACACCATTTATGTCCTTCATCCTTGCTCCCCATGAACCGTTTTGACATAGCCGGGCAAAGTTCTCAATACTGCTTCGGTATGTTCCCCCGGCTGTGGAACATCGCAGCGCACGCCCAGGCGGCGTCCATCGAGTTGAATGGGCAACCCCGGCACCTTGGCGATCCTGCCATCAGGCAGCGTGGTTGGCAGCAAGCTGCCATTCGCATTCAGATGAGGGTCGTCGAAGAGATCCCAGGGGCGCGCAATAGGCGCGAACGGCAGCCCTGCTTGTTCGCACAGAGTCTGAAGCTCGGCAAGGCTACGCCGGGCAAGCAGCGTGCCCACCAGAGGGATCAACGCGCCGCGATCCTGGGCGCGGGCGTTATTGGTCGACCATTGCGGATCCAGTAGTGCAGGCTCGGCCAGAGCCCGCGTAAACAGCGCCCACTGACGGTTCGTGACTACGCCAATGAAAATCTGGCGGCCGTCCGAGGTGTCGAATACGTCGTAAATACCCCAGGCGCGACGCCCTGCCGACATCGGAGGAGGCTCATCTCCGGAAATGGCGTTCTGCAGCATGTGAGTCGACACCAGCCAGGCCGCGTTCTCGAAAAGCCCGCTCTTTACATGCTGGCCGCCTCCCGTGGAGTCGCGCTCACGTATAGCGGCCATCACAGCAATCGCTCCAAACATTCCGCCCATCATGTCATTGACCGGCGCGCCGGCGCGCAGGGGCCGCCCGACGGGGCCGGTCATATAGGCCAGGCCGCTCATCATCTGGACGACCTCGTCCAGCGCGGTGCGCCTTTCATATGGGCCGTCCAGAAAGCCCTTCAACGAGCAATAGATCAAGCCGGGGTTGGTTTGGGACAAGGTGCTGTAATCCAGGCCCCTGGCAGCCAATGCATCTGGCCTGAAGTTTTCGATGAATACGTCGGCCTCCAGTAACAGTGCCTTCAGGGCTTCCAGCCCCTGCTCGGTGTCCAGATCGAGAATGACGCTTTGCTTGTTACGGTTGCAAGCGGCAAAGAAGCCTGCGCCTGTATTTTTCAGATAGCGTGTGTGGTCGCCTACTTGCCCGGGCTTGCCAGGCGGTTCGATCTTGATCACGTCGGCACCCAGATCCGCCAGGATCAGCCCTGCGACGGGCCCCATTACCATGTGCGTCATCTCTACGATGCGCAGGCCATGCAAAGGCAGCATTCGCATGTTCTCGGTCATGCCCGATCCTTGTCTGAGGCAAGGCCGCAGGTTTCCGCGAGCGATTGACAGCTGTCTTGGTGGGCGCCCGGAGGCGGACACTGCCGTGTACGGCCCGGGTTGGCGTAGCGAAAACCCCGGTTCACGCCGGCGTCCGCAAGATGGCCATATAAGTTTTCGCCGGACAAGGCCTGCGCCAGAAGCGCACGCGCCTGCATCAAGGCGCCCAAATCAATGCCGGTATCCAGCCCCATGGATTCCAATAGGTACACAAGGTCTTCGGTCACGATGTTGCCTGTGGCTCCCGGGGCATAAGGACAGCCACCGAGGCCGGCCTGAGATGAGTCCAGCGTGGTTACGCCCGCCTCGATAGCCGCCACGGCATTCGCCAGGCCCTGGCCACGAGTGTTGTGCAGATGGGCGCCACCCGCCCTGTTGCCCAACAAATGACGCAGGCGCCCGAACATGCGCCGTACTTGCACCGGGTTTGCGGCGCCGACCGAATCGGATAGGCCGATTGAGTCCGCGCCGGCGCGAGCCAGCCTTTCCGCCATCTCCATGACCCAGTCTTCGGGGACAATGCCTTCGCGTGAGCAGCCGAAAGCGGAAGCGATGCCCACCTCGACGGTGGCGCGAACGCCGTTTTTTGCCTGCTCGTCTCGATAGGCACATATATCGGCTATGGCGGCAATGGACTGTTCGCAGCTCATGCGCACATTAGCCATGTTGTGGCTTTGCGAGGCCGAAACCGGGATCGAAATTTTTCGCACCCCGACAGCCAGCGCTCGTTCGGCGCCTTTGAGGTTGGGCACCAGCGCCAGCACGTCCAGCTCGGGAATCTGCAGCGCCTGGCGCGCAACTTCTTCTGCATCCGCCATTTGCGGCAATAGCTTGGGATGCACGAACGAGCCAATTTCGATCTCTTGTAAACCCGACGCGGCCAGGGCACGAATCCATTGTGTTTTTGCCGGTGTGGGCATAATGGTGGCGATGTTCTGCAACCCGTCGCGCGGGCCCACCTCGCTGATCAGCACATCTCTTGCTTGCATTTTTTATTTCTATCTAATAAAATTAACTTTCTTCTAATAGAAATCAGAATAGTCCACCCGATCTTGGGCTGTCAAGAGCCGGTGGCGCAATTTTTATGCCTCGTTATCCCGTACGCCCCCCTGACGCCGCCCAAATTGCACAAGGGGGCGTGACGGCCGTAGACAGGGCACTCACACTGCTCACGGCATTTCGCGACGCAGATTCGGGGCTCACACTCAGCGAGCTCGCCGAGCGTGCACAATTGGTTCCAAGCACCGTGCTACGGCTGCTTGCGTCATTGGCGCATTTCGGTTTCGTGCAGAAGCGCGGCGACGGCACATATGCCCTGGGCTCTGCGGCGGCCCAGCTGTACCGCGTGTATGTCGCATCGTTCAATCTACAGGACGCGGTACTACCGGTGCTGCAGGCTCTGGCGGCGCGCACCCTGGAAAGTGCATCCTTCCACGTTCGCCAGGGAGACCATCGCCTGGTGCTCTATCGTGTCAATTCGCCAATGCCACTCATTGATCAGAGTCGAGCCGGCGATCTGTTGCCGTTGGATCGCGGCACCGGTGGGCACGTCCTGTTGGCGTTCGAGGGTGAACCAGGGGCGCCCTACGACGAGGTGCGCAAGGCGGGTTACAGCGCTGCAGCGATCAGCGACCGATCTCCCGAGCTTGCAGGCATTTCGGCGCCCGTGTTCGATGCCGAGAAAAAACTCAGGGGTGCCGTTACATTGACCATGCCGGCGCAGCGCTACGGCGCGCAACATATCCCGGTCGTACGGGAGGCCGCAGACCAATTGACACGCTTGCTGGGCGGAAACACCAAGCCCTTCGCGGCTTAGCGCGCGCTTTCCCGAGCGTGCGCAAGTACCACAAGCCTTGTCACGATTGTCCCCGCATGCCCCCTGAGCCGGGCCGCACTCAAGACATCGGGGCCAGGCTCAGAGCATGGGGCGGATCACACTACCGGCGGCCGGAAGCCTTGAGCTGCGAGATATCCCGCACTGCGCCGCGGTCGGCCGAGGTGGCCAGGGCCGCGTAGGCCTTCAAGGCCTGCGACACCACGCGATCGCGGTCTTCGGGCTGCCAGGCGCGGTCGCCGCGCGCTTCCATCTCGGCGCGGCGCTGCGCCAGTTCCTCGTCGCTGACCGCCAGGTTGATCTGGCGCTTGGGGATGTCGATCTCGATGCGGTCGCCGTCGCGCACCAAACCGATGGTGCCGCCCTCGGCCGCCTCGGGCGAGGCGTGGCCGATCACCAGGCCCGACGAGCCGCCGGAGAAGCGGCCGTCGGTGAACAAGGCGGAGGCCTTGCCCAGGCCCATGGATTTCAGATAGGACGTGGGGTAGAGCATTTCCTGCATGCCCGGGCCGCCCTTGGGGCCCTCGTAGCGGATCACCACCACATCGCCTTCCCTGACCAGGCCGCCCAGAATGCCCGCGACCGAGGCTTCCTGGCTTTCGTAGACGCGCGCCGTGCCAGTGAACGTAAGTATGCTTTCGTCCACCCCGGCGGTCTTGACGATGCAGCCTTTCTCGGCCAGGTTGCCGTACAGCACCGCCAGGCCGCCGTCCTGCGAGTAGGCGTGCTCTTTGGAGCGGATGCAGCCCTGTTCGCGATCCAGATCCAGCTGCGCGAAATAGCGATCCTGGCTGAAGGCCACCTGGGTGCGCACGCCGCCCGGCGCGGTGCGATAGAACTTCTGCACCTCGTCGCTGGCGTGGCCGCTATTGACGTCCCAGTCGCGTATCGCGCGGCCCAGTGTGCCGCTGTGCACATTGCCGGCATCTTCATGCAGCAGCCCGGCACGCGACAGCTCGCCCAGAATGGCCAGGATGCCGCCGGCGCGGTGCACGTCTTCGATGTGATACTTGTTGGTGGAAGGCGCCACCTTGCACAGGCAGGGCACCCGGCGCGAAACGCGATCGATGTCGGCCATGGTGAACTCCACGCCGGCTTCCTGGGCCGCGGCCAGCAGGTGCAGCACGGTGTTGGTCGAGCCGCCCATGGACACGTCCAGCGACATGGCGTTTTCAAAAGCCTGGAAGGTCGCGATATTGCGCGGCAGCACGGAAGCGTCGTCCTGCTCGTAATAGCGCTTGGCCAGCTCGACGATAAGGCTGCCGGCGCGCTCGAACAGCTGGCGGCGCCGCGCGTGCGTGGCCAGCACAGTACCGTTGCCCGGCAGCGACAGGCCCAGGGCCTCGGTCAGGCAGTTCATGGAATTGGCGGTGAACATGCCCGAGCAGGAACCACAGGTCGGACAGGCACTGCGCTCGGTCTCGGCGGCTTCGGCATCGGACACATTGGGGTCGGCCGCCTGGATCATGGCGTCGATCAAGTCCAGCTTGACCTCGAGCTGGCCCGGCGCCTGCACCTTGCCGGCCTCCATGGGGCCGCCGGAAACGAATACCGCCGGGATATTCAGGCGCATCGCCGCCATCAGCATCCCCGGGGTGATCTTGTCGCAGTTCGAGATGCACACCATGGCGTCGGCGCAGTGCGCATTGACCATGTATTCCACCGAGTCGGCGATCAGCTCGCGCGAAGGCAGCGAATACAGCATACCGCCGTGGCCCATGGCGATGCCGTCATCGACCGCAATGGTGTTGAATTCCTTGGCCACGCCGCCGGCGGCCTCGATCTGGCGCGCCACCAACTGGCCCATGTCCTTCAGGTGGACGTGGCCGGGCACGAACTGGGTGAAGGAATTCACCACCGCAATAATGGGCTTGTCGAAGTCGCCGTCCGTCATGCCCGTGGCGCGCCACAAGGCGCGCGCGCCGGCCATGTTGCGGCCATGGGTCGTGGTTCTGGAACGGTATTGCGGCATCTGGAATCTCCGGGTAGCGAGTAGGGTCGAATCGAATGGCGCCCAGAGTAATGGACTTTCTTTAGGAAGTAAAATATATTATTAAGCGGCTATTAAGTCTTAAAATATATTTATGGATGCCCGGCAATTACGCCACTTCGTGGCGGTGGCGCAGACACTGCACTTCGGCCGCGCCGCCGAGGCGCTGGGCATTACCCAGCCGCCGCTCAGCCAGTCCATCATGGCCCTGGAACGCGAGCTGGGCGCGGCGTTGTTCCGGCGTACCAAGCGCAGCGTGGCGCTTACGCCCTTCGGCACGCAGTGGCTGCAACACGTGCAGGCTGCGCTCGACGGCGTGAACGCCCTGCCCGATATCGCGCAGCGCCTGCGCGACGGCACCGCCGGCCGCCTGGAAATTTCCTTCGTCAGCACCGCCGACTACAGCATCCTGCCGGCGCTGGTGCGCCGCTACGCCGCGCTTTTCCCCGAGGTGGAAATCGCGCTCACCGAGGCCACCAGCGACGTGCAGATCGATGCCCTGATCGAAGGCGCGCAAGGCGTGGGGCTGGTGATCCCGCCCTCGGAAGCCGCGTTTCCGGGGGCGCTGTCCTACCTGCCGCTGGTGACCGAGCCGCTGGTGGCGGCGGTGCCCGACAGCTGGATCGCCGAGGGCAGGCTGCCCGGCGCGTCGGAACGGCTCGCGCCCGAGGCCGTGGCGGGCGAGCCGCTGATATTGTTTCCGCGCCGCAGCGCCCCCGCCTTCCACGATCTGGTCACCGGCTACTACGCGGCGCACGGCGGGCAGGCGCGCATCGTCCAGGAAGCCATACAGATGCAGACCATCATCAGCCTGGTCTCGGCCGGCATGGGCATCGCGCTGGTGCCGGCGTCGCTGCGCAACCTGGCGCGCGCCGGCGTCAGCTACCTGGACTTGGGTGGCGCGGTGCCGCTGCTGGAAACCGGCATGGCCTGGCGCCGCGACGACACCACCCCGACCACGGCGCGCTTCCTGGAAATCGCGCGCGAACTGGCGGCGTCGGGCTGAAGAAAGCCGCAACGCCGCGGGGCCGGGCCGCAGCAGCAGTATCATCGCCAACGAGCCGCAGCAGCCCGGCGGCGGGGGATGTAAACGACCGAATGCGCGGGGCGCCAGGCCAGCCATTCACCTATTGCCATTGCAACGCAAACTATGCAGGACGACCCTCAGCGCTTCGAACATTACGCTCCCGCCATACGGGAACTGGATCTCGGCCGCATCGGCAAGCCCGCCGAGATTCCGCGGCGCTTCGACCTGGGCCGGGACGGCAGGCTCAGCAGCCACTACATCCCCTTCGACCATGTGAACCCCCGCGCCAGACTGGTGCTGGTCGGCATCACGCCCGGCTTTACACAATGGAAGAACGCGATGCGCGAAGCCCAACGCCAATTGGCGGCGGCCGCGCCAGAGCATGTGGATCTTGCGGCAGTCAAGCGCGCCGGCGCGTTCAGCGGTACGCTCAGGCCGAACCTGATCGCCTTGCTCGATCACATAGGACTGCAGCACTGGCTGGGCCTGGCAAGCTGCGCTGCCCTGTTCGGCGCCGCATCGCATCTCGTGCATACCGGATCGATCCTGCACCACCCGGTCTTCATCGACGGCCGCAACTACAACGGCACCCCAAACATGCTGCGTACGCCGTTCCTGCAGCGGCAGATCGAAGCGCATTTCGCCGCCACGGCCCGAGCCCTGGGCCCGGCGGCGGTATTCGTGCCACTGGGCCCGGGGGTCAGCGCCGGCATTCGGTGGCTGGCGCAACAGGGCGTGATCGCGCCGGACAGGGTGCTGCATGGACTGCCGCATCCGTCCGGCGCCAACGTCGAGCGCATCGCCTACTTCCTGGGACGCAAGAACCGCGCTACGCTTTCGGCCAAGACGAATGCGGATAAGCTCGACACGCTGCGGCACGAGCTGCAGGCGCAGGTACGCGGGCTCGACCAGATAATCGATTAAAACTTCACGCTATAAGGGGCGCCGCGCACCGAACAGCACGGCGTACGCCGGCCCTCGGCCCGGCTCGCCCGGCGGCACCGGCCACCGGATACCGTCAGGCATCGGCCAGCTCGCCGATACGTTGCGACAACTGATGCGCGCTCTGCATCACTTGCTCTACCAGGGCGGCCTCGGGCAGCAGCGGCGGCGGCGCGGCGGCGTCGGTGACCAGCACCAGGCTGCCGAGGATTTCCTCTTGCACGCCGAACACCGGCGCGGCGATGCCGGTGATGCCGGCGTCCAGCTCGCCGCGTGAAATGTAATAGCCCTGCTTGCGGATGGCGCGCAGCGCGCGCGTGAAATCGCGCCAGCCGGCGCCCAGGGCGTGGGCATCGGCGGCGGTCTGCGGGTCGTGCTGCGCGGCGTCGTACAGGCGGCGCAGGCGGCGCCGTTCCATATAGGCCAGCACCACGCGCGCCTGCGAGCCGCGGAACAGCGGCATGGGCAGGCCCTTGGTGTAGCGCACGTGCACCGGCCGCTGGCCCGCCGTGACGTGCGCCACGTTCACCAGCGTGCTGTCGTACATATTGCACAAGAGCACATTGGCGCCGCTGGCGCGGGCCAGCGCCTCCATGGGCTGATGGGCCGCCGCGATGATGGGGTCGCAGGTGCTGATCAGGTATTCCAGCTCGATGATCTTGAGCCCGAGCCGATAGCGGCCCGACAGGCGCGACAGCAGGCCGGCCTGCACCAGGTCGGCCGCGTAGCGGTAGGCCGAGGCCGGGCTTATTTCCAGCGCCTGGGCGATTTCTTCGATGCCGATCAGCGGTTTGTGCTCGCCGAACAGGTTCAGTATGGCCGACACGCGGCTGATGACCGAGCGCTCGTTAGCAGCCATGCGCCGGCGGGACAACAAAAGTCACGGAAACAGGAATCACTAGATATGTCCTCCATGGTGCCGATGCAGGCCCAGGCCATTGGCCAGGCCATTGCGCCGCCCGGCGCCCGCCGTACAGCGAAGCGCAGCGCCGCTTGCCGGCATTTGCCGCGCAGGCCCGCCCCGGGGGCCGGATCTGCACCTGATGTGCATTTGCTTGCCTATGCAGCCTTAATGTGAAAGAAGCCTCTTTCATCCTCGGGGGTGGCCGCAACTGCCATCCTCGTTAGGGTGAACGAACAAGCCCTGTAGCAGGGCACGCCCGCGCGGGCCGAGCCCATCAAAACACGACAATTATCTCATTAAAAAATAATATTGACACAATTCTTCTTCAATATTATTCTTCATTCTCATCGAACGAGAATATGGTTTTTAACATCGTTCCGGCAGGCACCCTATCCATACCCATACACGGCCAGCGGAGACAAGCAATGGCGACCGAATTCAAACCCTATCCCTTCGACTTCGTCGAGCGGCAGCCCACGAATCCGGTGCCCCCGGCACAACAGCGGCACCCGGTGGCCATCGTCGGCGGCGGCGTGTGCGGCATCACGGCGGCGCTGGCCCTGGCGCGCCAGGGCGTACCCTCGGTGGTGCTGGAGGCCGACACTAGCGTGTGCTACGGCAGCCGCGCCATCTGCATTTCGCGCCGCAGCCTGGAAATCTTCGAGCGCCTGGGCGCCGAGCAGCCCATGCTGGAAAAAGGGCTGGGCTGGACGGGCGGCCGCTCGTATTACGGCGACACCGAGGTGCTGCACTTCTCGATGCCGCACGACGCCAGCCAGAAGCTGCCGCCCATGATCAACATCCAGCAATACTATCTGGAAGAGTTCCTGGTGCAGGCCGCCGAACGCCACGCCGACCTGATCGACATCCGCTGGGGCGCCAAGGTCACCGGCCTGCGCAACGAAGCCGGCGGCGTGCAGCTGGACGTGGCCGAGCCCGGCCACAGCTATACGCTGCAGGCCGACTGGGCCATTGCCAGCGACGGCGGGCGCAGCTTCATGCGCGAGGCCCTGGGCCTGCAGCTGCAGGGCACAGCCTACGAAGGCCGCTACATCGTGGCCGACATCCTGCTCGACTGCGAACTGCCCACCGAACGCCTGGCGTGGTTCGACCCACCCTCGAATCCCGGCTCCACCATCCTGATGCACAAGCAGCCCGACAATGTCTGGCGCATCGACTACCAGCTGCGCGACGACGAAGACCCCGACGAAGCCGTCAAACCCGAAAACGTGCTGCCGCGGGTACGCGCGCACCTGGAAATGATCGGCCTGAAGGGCTCCTGGGAACCACTCTGGATCACCATCTACAAGGCCAATGCGCTAAGCCTGGAACGCTATCGCCACGGGCGCGTGCTGTTCATGGGCGACGCGGCGCACCTGGTGCCCATCTTCGGCGTGCGCGGCGCCAATTCGGCCATCGACGACGCCGACAACCTCAGCTGGAAACTGGCCTGCGTGGTCAAGGGCCTGGCACGCGACACCCTGCTCGATTCCTACTCCGAAGAACGGGTCTACGCCGCCCACGAGAACCTCGCCAGCGGCATGAAGAGCACTGAATTCATGGCCCCGCCCAGCTTCGCCTTCAAGCTGATGCGCGAGGCGGTGCTGAACCTGGCGCTGGACACTCCGGGCGTGCGCTCGCTGATCAATCCGCGCCAGACCAGCGCCATCGCTTACCGCAAGTCCAGCCTGAACGCCGGCGCCAGCGAAGACTCGGCCTTCATAGGCGGGCCGGCTGCCGGCGTGCCGCTGCCCAATGTGCCGGTATCGCTGGCGGACGCGAGCGGCAGCTACGGCGCCGGCCATCTGCTCGACCTGCTGCGTGCCGGGGAATTCCTGATCCTGCATTTCAGCGCGGGCAGTACGCCGGCCGGCGGCATCGCCACGGCGGCACAAAACCTGCAGCAGCGCGGCATACCGGTACGGCTGGCCAGCGTGGCTCGCGAAGCCGCGCAGCACAGCGGCGCAGAGGCCGCGCCGCAGGCGCTGGACGCGTCCGGCAAGGCCTTCGACCTGTACGACGCCACGCCCGGCACCGTCTATGTCGTGCGGCCCGACGGTCACGTGCTGGGGCGCTGGCGTTCGCCCGCGGCAGCAGTGGTAGAGCAGGCCATAGGCGCCTGCCTGAACGGCACGGCATGAATCGGCAGCGCATGCGCGGCGCGGCGGCGAGCCTTGCCGCTGGCCACGCGCACGGCCTCATATCAGAAAACCAGGAGCACCCTCATGAATGATCTGGATCTGGATCGCGTCTACACCCAGTTGTGCAAGACCCTGAGCGCCGCGGGGCAAGAGCAGGCCATGGATATTCTGGCCCGCTACGCCCTGCTCAGCATGCTGGAAATAGGCGACCCCGAACGCATAAGCGCCCTGATCGAGCGCGCCGCGCTAAACGAAGCCCCCGCCGCCGCGGCCTGACTACGCAGCTGTTCCAGCGGCAGCCCAGGCCCGATGATTTGCCGGCCCAACCCGAAGGCCGGCCGGAGCCGGCCTTCGCCGCAACTAGGGCCTGTTCAGCCGCGCAGCTGCTTGATCACCGCGTCCAGGCGCTGCAGCATCTGCGCCACCTCGTCGGCCGACACGTTCAGCGCCGGCATGAAGCGCAGCAGGTTGGGGCGCGGCGAATTCAGCAGCATGCCTTCCGGCAATGCCTCGCGCGCGGCGTCGACAATGGCGGTGCCGTCGTCGCGATCCATGATCAGGGCGCGCAGCAGGCCCTGGCCGCGCTCGCCCTTCATGCCCCACTTGGCCGACAGCTCGTTCAGGCCGCGCGACAGCTGGTCGGCACGGGCATTGACGGACTCCATGAAGCCCGGTGCCGTCAGTGTGTCGAACACCGCCACGCCCACGGCCGTCATCAGCGGGTTGCCGTTGTAGGTGCCGCCCTGGTCGCCATGCTTGAAGCAGCTGACGGCCTCGCGCGCGCACAGCGCGGCCAGCGGCACGCCCGCGCCGATGCCCTTGCCCAGGGTCATGATGTCGGGCTCGATGCCGGCGTGTTCATAGGCGAACAGCTTGCCGGTACGCCCCATGCCGGTCTGCACCTCGTCGACGATGAGCAGCAGGCCGCGCTCTTGGGTAAGGCGGCGCAGCTCGCGCAGGAACTCGGCGGTGGCGGGGATCACCCCGCCCTCGCCCTGCACGGGCTCGAGCATTACGGCCACGGTCTGGTCATCGATCAGGGCGCGCACTGAATCGAGGTCGTTCAGGTCGGCCTTGGGAAAGCCGTCGACCTGCGGTGCGAAGATCTTGTCCCAGCCCGGCTTGCCGGATGCCGACATGGTAGCCAGCGTGCGGCCATGGAAGCTGTGGTCGAAGGTGATGATCTTGTAGGCACCCTTGCGATTGATCTGGCCCCACTTGCGCGCCAGCTTGATGGCGCCCTCGTTGGCCTCGGCGCCGCTGTTGGCGAAGAAGATGCGGTCGAAGCACGAGGCCCCGGCCAAGCGCGTGGCCAGCTCGATGGACGGCTGGTTGTAGAACGCCGGCGAAGGGTTGATCAGCTTCGCGGCCTGCTCGTTGACGGCCTTGACCACGGGCGCGGGGCAATGGCCCAGGCAGTTCACCGCCCAGCCCTGGATGAAGTCCAGGTATCGCTTGCCGTTGTTGTCTTCCAGCCAAGAGCCGCTGCCGCGGACGAACATGAGCTCCGGACGCGAGGTGATTTCCATGAGCGCGTTTGCGTCCGTCTGGCTGAATTTCATTTTGGCTTCCTTGTACGAAAAGGGGGGGAATGGAATGCCGGGCCGTCCGGGGTGGGAACGTGGCGCCGCAGGGCGGCCGCCGCGCCGGGAAAGGCCGGGAAATAAATTATAAAGAGCAAACCGCCCCCGATCCCGGATTGCGACGGCGTACGGGCCGCAAATGGCCCGTACCGCGGAATCTTGCGGCATTTTCGTCACAGCGCAGATGGCAATGGCGCAGCGGTGCATTTCAGACCGCGGTGCTTGCGCCCGTCGAAGCCGGGCAAGCGCCAAATCGAACGAACGCCATGAAAACTGGCAACCCTTGCGCCCGATCGGTGTCAGCGCCCTGATCCGGCAGCCCTTCCGCCGGGCGCGGCCCGAAGACAGTATGATGCACAAGGCGCGGCGCCGCTCGCCCGCGCCTCACTACCCACACCGCCCAGCACCATGCCCGTCACCGTTCACAGCCTGTACAGCTACCCCGTCAAATCCTGCGCCGGCATCGCGCACACCCAGGCCCTGGTTTCGCCTGCGGGACTGCCCTACGACCGCAACTGGGTAATCGTCGATGCGCGCGGCATCTTCATGACGCAGCGCAGCTGCGCCCCGATGGCGCTGATCCAGCCGGCGCTGGACGAAGAATTCCTGCACTTGTCGGCGCCCGGCCTGCCCGGCATCCGCGTACCGCTGCGGCACGGCGGCGCGGCACGCGAGGCCGTGGCGGTGCGCATCTGGAACTCCGACACGCTGGGCGCCGACGAGGGCGACGCGGTGGCGCAATGGCTCAGCCGCCACCTGGGGCAGGCCTGCCGCCTGCTGCGCGTGCACTCGCAGGCGCGGCGCGCGGCCAACCCGGAATACGTGGGCCCATGGATAGACAAGCACCGCGACTGGGCGCCCGATTTTCCGGCCGAGCACCAGTTCGCCTTCGCCGACGGCTACCCCTTCCTGTTCATCGGCCAGGCCTCGCTGGACGAGCTCAACCGCAGGCTCGCCGAGCGCGGCGTGGCCGCCGTGCCCATGAACCGCTTCCGCCCCAGCATCGTCATCGCGGGGCTGGAGCCCAATGAGGAAGACTATCTGGCCGGGGTCGGCATCGGCGGCCACCACTTTGCCTTCGTCAAGCGCTGCGCGCGCTGCCCCATTCCCAACATCGACCAGAACACGGCCGTGTCGGCCGACGAGCCCGGCCTGACCCTGCTGCGCTACCGCAGCTTCGACGACGGGGTGCTGTTCGGCGTGAACGCGGTCATGGACGGCGCGCCCGCCACGATACGCGTGGACGATGCGGTCGAGCCCGAGTTCGACCTCTGAGCCTGCAGGCGGCTTGCCAACGGGACGGCAAGCCCGCGCTGGAAACCTCGCCCGTAGCGGGGGCTGGCGGAAGCCGTTCGGCAAGGCAGCACCAGGCCTTTGCATAGCGCAAGGCACGGGTCTTTTCGGCGGCAAACCCGTATCAGACGGCCTCGCCGCGCCCGAAATATTTTTCCAGCCGCAGCTGCACGCGCTCCAGGCACAGGCTCAGCACCCAGTAGATGCCGGCGGCCGCCAGGTACAGGGGCAGCGGCCGAAAGGTGGTGGCGATGACGTCCTTGGTGGCCAGCAGCAGCTCGGTCACGGTGATGACCGACACCAGCGAAGTGTCCTTGATCAGGCTGATGAGCGTGTTGCTCATCGAGGGCACCGCCAGGCGCAGCGCCTGCGGCAGCACCACGTAATAGAGGTTCTGTCCATAGGTAAGGCCCAGGCTATAGCCGGCCGACCACTGGCCGCGGCCTATGCCCAGTATGGCCCCGCGCAGGCTCTCGGAAATATAGGCCCCGGCGTTCAGGCTCAGCGCCAGCACGCCCGCGGTCAGCGGGTCGAACGAGATGCCGATGCCGGGCAGGCCGTAGTACACGATGAACACCTGCACCAGCAGCGGCGTGCCGCGCATCATGCTGACGTAGACCGCGGCCGGCCACTGGCTCAGGCGATGGGGCACGATGCGCGCCACGGCCAGGGCGAAGCCCAGCAGCAGCCCGCCGAACATCGCCGAGAACGCGAAGATGAGCGTATAGCCCGTGCCCTTGAGCAATATGGGCGCGGCCAGGCTGAACAGGTCGAGCAAACTCATGGTTCAACCGGCTCCGCGCTCAGTTTGCCTTGCGAACCTTGCTGACATCGATGCCGAACCATTTGTCGGAGATCTTGGCGAACTGGCCGTCCTTGAAGGAATCTTCAAGAATCTTGTTCAGGGCCGCGGCGAATTTCGGGTTGCCCTTCTTGAAGGGAATGCCGTTGAACTTCGGGCCGCCGACGATCGCTCCGCCCTTGATGGGCAGGCTGGAGGTCTTGACCAGGTAGGCCGTCATCAGCTGGTCGTTCAGCGCCGCATCGACGCGCCCGCCCACCAGATCCGCCAGGTATTCGGGCGCGCCCGGATAGCTCTTGACGATTACGCCCTGCTGAGCCTTGGCCAGGGCCTCGTAGTTGCTGCCTTGCGATACGCCCAGCTTCTTGCCCTTGAGGTCGGCAAAGCTCTTGTAGTCGTGGGTGTCGTTCTTGCGCAGGATGAGTTGCGGGCTGGAAGCCACGTAGGGCACCGAGAAGTCGAAAGTCTTCTGGCGTTCGGGAGTGATGCCGACCTGGTTGATGATGACGTCGAACTTGCCAGCCTCCAGGCCGGCCAGAATGCCGCTCCATTCGGTTTTGACGAACTGCACCTTGACGCCGAGCTTGGCGGCGATCAGCTTGGCCACATCGATGTCGAAGCCGTCGAGCTGGCGGGTCTTGGGGTCGACGAAATTAAAGGGCGGATACGTGCCCTCGACACCAACCAGCAGGGTGCCGCGCGCCTTGATATTGCCGAGCAGGCCATCGGCGTGAGCGGAGACGCCGGCCAGGCTGGTGAACGCCAGCGTCGCGGCCGCCAGCGCAGTGCGCAGGAAAGTACTGAATTTCATTGTTTGGCTCTTTTAAAGCGAGAAATGCGACGGAGCCGGCGCGCCCGCGCCGGATATATATCTGTCGCACATATGTTCATGCTAACAACGGCCGGTCGAATTGGTAACGATTTCATTCTTACTTATATATTCTTATTTGATATATAAACAATCACACAAATACCTTGGTGTTATTTTTGGCTTGGCCGCCGGCCCCTGCATCGACCCTTGCATCGACCCTTGCCGGCCCTTGCATCGGCCCTTGCATCGGCCCTTGCATCGGCCCTTGCAGCGGTTCTTGCAGCGGTTCTTGCATCGATCCTTACATCAAGCTCTGCGTCGGCCACCGCGCCCGCCGCCGCGCTTGCAGCCTGGGCGGCCCGCCCCCCGCCACACGGGCTTGCGCTTTATAACTTCATACCTTCGCTGCACTATTTTCCGTCCTGCCACAACGGCGGGGCGCTGCGCAGCGGGCTGGCCGGCAGATCCCAGCGCATGGGCGCACCCTCGACCTCGCAAGGCGGGCGCAAACGCCGGGCCGAGCCCCATTCCGTACGCTCGATCGCGGGGGCAAGGTCGGCGGCGGTCTCGGGCTCGAGGTCTTGTGCCGCGGACGGTGCGGACTGCGAGTTCAGCAACACCGCCGTGCGCGCCAGCGACAAGCGGGTCATGCTGCCGGCACCGTGTTCCAGGCGCCGCGCCAGACCGCGCAAGACCGCCGCCGCCATCAGGTAGCCGGTAGCCTGATCGAGCGCCTGCACCGGCAAGGGCGTGGGCCGCTCGCGCCCGTAGTGCAGCATGCCGGCGTGCGCGAAGCCGTTGCTCATCTGCACCAGGCTGTCGAAGCCGCGCCGCCCGCGCCACGGGCCAGTCCAGCCGTAGGCGTCCAGGCAGACATCCACCAGTCCGGGGCGTATCTGCTGGCGCCGCTCGGCGCCCAGGCCCAGGCGCTCCAGGGCATCGGGGCGCCAGCCGTGCACCAGCACATCGGCCTGCGCCAGCAACGCCGCGAACTGGCGGCGCCCGGCCTCGTCCTTCAGATCCAGCAAGGCGCAGCGCTTGCCCAGCGTGACCTCGGGCACCATGCCCGGCTCGACCCAGAATGACGCATCGAGGCGCAGCACTTGCGCACCATAGCCGGCAAGAAAACGGGTCGAGACCGGGCCGGCCAGCACCCGGGTCAGATCCAGCACCTTCAAGCCCGCCAAAGGCCGATCCGCCGTTGCCTGCGCAGCGGCGGGAGGCTCGCCAGGCGCCTGCCCGGCCCCGGGTATCACTTGGAACAAGGGCTCCGCCGCCACCGCCGCGCCCTGCGGATGTGCGGCCCATGCCTCGCGCGTACGCATCATGGCGGCGCAGCCCCCCGCGGCCACGATCGCGGCCTCCAGTTCCTGGACGTCCCAGCCGGCCACGGCGCGCGCCACCGCGTCGTGTTCGGGCGCGGCGCCCAGCACCGCCAGCTCGGCGGCGCGATGCGGCGGCATATTGGCGTGCAGGCGTATCCAGCCGTCGCGGCAGGCGTAATCGCCCGTGACCGCGTCGCGCGCATCGGGCGGGCTCCAGCCCTGGGGCCGCAGCGACGAGGCGAACCAGAACGAGGCCAGGCGCCGATCCACCCGCACGGCGGGCGGGCGCCCGAACCCGAGCCGCATGTATTGCGCCAGCGCCTGGGCAGCCACGCCCACCGCGGCCGTCGCCAGTTCGGTAACGGCGAAGGCCGAAGGCAGAGAGCCCATGCCGCCTACCTCGAGGTGCGGAGCCTCGGGCCGATCATCCTCGAAAGCACAAGCCGCCAGAAACGCGGCTATCGTCGAAGCACTGTCCATGCTCGGTTCCTTTACCCAATAGCTTTATCCAATAGCTTTATCCAATAGCAACAGGCCGGAGGCCGGCCAAACACCCGCCGGCCGCTTTCGACCGGGCCGCCGGGATCTTGAACGACCGCCAGCGATGCGCGGCGGCCGGAACCGGTTGGGTATGGACGGCCCGCCCCTGCCGCCTGCGCCCATTCAGCACAACTGCAGTTGCACCCCGTGCCCCCGATCCGCCCCCGCATCGGGATCGCGCCGCGCCGCAAGGCTGCCGGCACGCACGCCCAGCAAGCGGATGCGATGATCCAGAACGATGCGCTTCAGGCAGATTCTGGCCGCCACCAGTATGGCGACCCCATCGATCGCGGCGTCGGGCAGCGTGACGTCGCGCGTGACCGTGCGGAAATCTTCGAAACGCAGCTTGATGCCTATGGTACGCGCCTCATAGCCCTTGCGCTGCAGGTCGGCGGCCAGCTGCTCGCACAGGCGCTGCAATATGTCCGACAGCTGCGAGCGGTCGCGCCGCACGTGCAGGTCGCGCTCGAAGGTAGTTTCGCGGCTGATCGACTTGGGCTCGGTATGGGTGCGCACCGGGCGATCGTCGATGCCCTGCGCCACGGCTATCAGCCAGCGCGCGTAGCTCAGGCCGAAATGCTCTTGCAGCAGGTCGGGGGCGGCGCGCGCCAGGTCGCCCACCGTGACG
The DNA here is from genome assembly GCF_002209565.1 of Candidimonas nitroreducens. Classification (GTDB taxonomy): domain Bacteria; phylum Pseudomonadota; class Gammaproteobacteria; order Burkholderiales; family Burkholderiaceae_B; genus Candidimonas; species Candidimonas nitroreducens. The sequence goes on along the minus strand of NZ_NJIH01000003.1, from coordinate 298,066 downwards.
ATGCCCAGCGACTCGAGGTGCGCCCCGGCCTTGGGGCCTATGCCATTGACCTTGCGCGCCGGCAGCGGCCAGATGCGCGTGGGCACGTCTTCCATGCCGAGCAGGGTCAGGCCGTCGGGCTTGTCCAGCTCGGAACCGATCTTGGACAGCAGCTTGTTGGGCGAAATGCAGATCGAGCAGCTTAGGCCCGTAGCCTGCCGCACCGCGTCCTTCAGGCGCTGTGCCAGCTCGCGCGAGGGCTCGGCGTGCGCGCTCAGGTCGATGTAGATTTCGTCGATGCCGCGGTCTTCGATAGCCGGCGCGATGGCCGCCACCGCCTGCTTGAAACGGCGCGAATATTCGCGATACACGGGGAAATTGGTCGGCAGCATGATGGCGTCGGGCGCCAGCTGCGCGGCCTTCATCATGCCCATGGCCGAGAACACGCCCAGCGCCCGCGCCTCGTAGGTAGAGGTCGTTACCACGCCGCGCCCGGCGTAATTGCGCAGGCGCGCGAATTCATGCGTGCCATCGGGCCGCTGGCGCGGGCCGGCGCTGCGCGCCGCGCCTATCACCACCGGCAGCCCCTTCAATTCCGGATAGCGCAGCAGCTCCACGGACGCATAGAAGGCATCCATGTCGAGGTGCGCAACGCGGCGGGGGGCTTCCTGCGCGGGAGCCGGATTCGATTCCATGTAACAGCGCTTTCAGTCGAACCACTATCGATCATCAACTGGAAACGAGTGTAATCGACGCGGGGCCTGCCGCGCTGTGATACGTGTGTATGCACTCGCCGCCAGCGCGGCGTTGCTATGCGCGATACGATGTTGCCGGGCCTTGCCGCACTGCTCGCATCCCCTGCGGCTGCGCCCTTGTTTTCTGCTGCAGTTGCCGTTGGCCGGCACTGCCCGGCACGGCGCGCACAAAGGCGGGGAGCCTGCCGCCCGCGCGCGCCGGTGCCGATCAGTTCTTCTGCATGTCCACGGCCTTGGCGATCTCGCCCCACTTCTTGGTTTGATCGGCGATGAAGGTCTTGAACTCGGCCGGCTTCATGCCGCCGGGGTCGGCGCCCAGGGTATCGAAGACCTTGACGAGCTTGGGATCTTTCAGCGCCTTCACAGTCGCCTCGTAGATCTTGTCGCGTACGGCCGTGGGCGTACCGGCGGGCACCAGAATGCCGTACCAGGTCTGGAAGTCGTAGCCCGGCACGCCCGATTCGGCGATAGTCGGCAGATCCGGGAAGAACTTGGAACGCTTCAGGGTGCTGACCGCCAGCGGATGCACGGTGCCGGCCTTGATCTGCGCCGCGGCCGAGCCGCTGGTCTCGATGGCCATCTGGATCTGGCCGGAGATCAGGTCGGTCATCATCGGCGCGCCGCCCTTGTAGGGCACGTGCACCAGATCGGTCTTGGTCATGGACTTGAACATCTCGCCGGCCATGTCCTCGGTGCTGCCTATGCCCGCGGAACCGAAGTTGACCTTGCCCGGATTTTTCTTGGCGTAGTCGATGAGCTGCTGCACGGAATTGACCGGCAGCTTCTTGTTGACCAATAGAATGTTGGGCACCGAGGCCACCACCGTGATGGGCTCGAAGTCTTTTTCGAAATTGTAGGGCAGGTGCTTGTAGATGGCGGGCGCGATGGTATGCGCGATGGTCGACATGAATATGGTGTAGCCATCGGGCTTGGCGCGCGCGGCATAGCCTGCGCCCAGGGTGCCGCCCGCGCCGGCGCGGTTGTCGACGATCACCGACTTGCCGAGTTCGTCGCCCAGCAGCTGCGCCAAGGGGCGCGCCACCATGTCGGTGGTGCCCCCGGGGGTGAAGGGCACCACCATCGTGATGGGCCGTTCGGGCCACGAGGCCGCCGTCGCGCCGGCGCTCAGGGCGCAGGCCGCCAGGGCCACGGCCCCGGTCTTGACTAGGGAAAATTTCTTCATCTTCTTCGCTCCTTTTATATCTCGAAGTTACATAAAACCACCCCGACTGCCATTATGTGGCAGCCGGGGCGTCGACCGCAAACACGCAGCGGGCCGGCCGATCATGCCAGCCCGCCCGCGTGGAGGAAACAACGCGGCGCCGTGGGCCATACAAACCGCAAGACCCACGGCGCCTTCTTATCTGCACCAGGACTCGAATCAATCGGATCCCAAACGCAGCCGGCTGGGCAGCCTTTTCTCGAATGAATTCTTCAGCAGCGCCGCGCAGCGGTACACGCCATGGGCGAACTTGCCGTAGGGCATGGTCAGGAAAAAGGCCATCACCGCCCCCAGGTGCACCGCCAGCAGCACCGCCATGGCGCTGGTATCGCGCAGCGCCAGCAGCAGCAGACCGGTCAGGCTGACCACGAACAGCAGCACGATGAAGCCGCGGTCCATGGGCTTTTGCGCCGCATCGCCCTGCAGCGGGTGGCGACGCAGGTTCAGGTACAGCAGGCCGGCGGGGCCCGCCAGCAGCCCCAGGCCGCCCACGGTGCCCAGCAGCACCGGCAGGCTGAAAAAGGGATAAGGCGCGGGCCAATCCAGCAGGAAGTGATAAAGTGTGGCCACACAGGTAGCGGCAAAGCACAGCATGAAGCCGTAGAACGTCAGGTGATGAAAGCGGCGCCGCGCCAGCGTGTAGCGGTCGTCCGACTCGTTGCAGCCGTGGCCGTGCCCGCCGTCCAGGTACTTCAGGCTGAGGGCCTGGCCCGAGGCCTCGGCCAGGGCCGCGCCCTTGCCTTGCTGCAGGTCGCGGCCGTCCGACACATCGCGCCAGAAGCGCCGCACCCCCACGCCCAGCGCCAAGATCATGAACAGGAACACAATGCCGAACATCACGGCCAGCAGATTGTGTGGGAAGATCGCATAGAAATTGCCCGCCAGCGGCGCATGCCACAGCGAGCCGCTAAGCGCCACCGCCAGCACCAGGAACAGGGCCAGGCCCACGAACAGGGCCAGCGCCAGCGTGGCGCCGGCGCGCCGGTACAGCGCCCCCAGCGGCCGCGGCCAGGCGTATTCGACATAAGTGTCGAGCCGCACCTTGGCCATGGCCTGCGGCACGTTGACCATGAATTCGTGCGGCGGCGCATACTGGCAGGCATGCAGACAGGCGCCGCAGTTGTGGCACAGATTGGCCAGGTAATTGACGTCGGCCTTGGCGAATTCCAGGCGCCGCGTCATGGCGGGGAAAACCGCACAGAAGCCCTCGCAGTAGCGACAGGCATTGCAGATCTGCATGACGCGCGCGACCTCGGCCTCGTCGGCCGTAAGCGGCAAGGGCTGCCAGTTTGCAGCTTCGCCGCTGAGTGTGTCCAGTGTTTGCATGAATGTATTCCCCTCTCAGGCCGCGACGGCTTGCTGTTGCAGGGCGGCGGCCGCCGCCTGCGTGCCGGCGATGCGCCCGAAGGCGGTGCCGATCGACATGCCGACCCCGGCCGTATAGCCTTTGCCCAGCACGTTTCCGGCCATTACCTCGCCGGCCGCGAACAGATTGCCGCTGGGCTGGCCGCCGAAGTGCACGCGGGCCTGGTCGTCGACCTTGACGCCGAGATAGGTGAAGGTAATGCCCGGCCGCAGCGCATAGGCATAGAAGGGCGGCGTGTCCAGGGGCCGCGCCCAGTGGGTCTTGGGCGGCGTCAGGCCTTCGGTATGGCAGTCGTCCTGCACCTCGTGGTCGAAGGTGCCGACGCGGCAGGCCTCGTTGTAGGCCTGTACCGTCTGCAGGAACTGCGCTTCGGGCAGTCCCAGCTTGCGCACCAGCTCGGGCAACGTATCGGCCGTCACCCCCGGGAATACCGGCGGCATGAAGCGCCCCACCGCCTTGGCATCGATGATGGAATAGGCGATCTGGTCGGGCTGCTGTGCCACCAGCCGGCCCCAGATGGCGTAGCGCTTGGGCCAGAAGTCTTCACCCTCGTCGTAGAAGCGCCGCGCGGTGTTGTTGACCACGATGCCCAGCGACACGCAGTCGATGCGGGTACAGATGCCGCCGTCGTACAGCGGTGCGCGGGCGTCGATCGCCACGCAGTGCGATTGGGTCGGATCGCCGATGGAATCGGCGCCCTTGGCCAGCAGATCCTTGAGCAGCACGCCCATATTGAAGCGCGTGCCGCGTATCAGGAAATTGTCGGCCACCCACTGGCCATCGACCTGTCCCCAGGCCTCGCGCAGCCATTCGCGGTTGGATTCGAAGCCGCCGCAGGCCACCACACAGGCGCGTGCGGGAATACGCTCGCCGCCGACATGCGCCGCCACGAAACGGTCGCCGTCCAGTTCCAGGGACTCGACATTGGCGTTGTAGCGTATCTGTATGCCCAGGTTCTCGGCGCTGCGGAAATACGCATTGACCAGCGCCTTGCCGCCGCCCATGAAGAAGGCGTTGGTGCGCGCCACGTGCAACGTGCCCGCCAGCGCCGGCTGGAAGTACACGCCGTGCTTGCGCATCCAGTCGCGGCAGTTCGACGAGGCGCGTATCACCAGCCGGGCAAGATGCTCGTCGGTCTGGCCGCCAGTCACCTTCAGCAGATCCTGCCAGTACTCCTCTTCGGGGTAGGCACCCACCAGCACATCCTGCGGCGCGTCGTGCATGCAGCGCAGATTGCGCGTGTGCTGCGAATTGCCGCCGCGCCACTCCTTGGGCGCGGATTCCAGCAGCAGCACGCTGGCACCCGCCTCGCGCGCCATCAGCGCAGCGCAAAGCGCAGCATTGCCGCCACCCACCACCAATACATCGATCATTGTCCGCCTCCCTAGGCTAGTCTTGGCCGGAGTCCATGCACAAAAGGGGTGCCCCCGGATGAACAGGCACGACTACTTTAGCGCGCCGCGGCCGGTACCACTAGACGGCAGACCGCGATGGGCCATTCACGATTCGTGAAGTCTCGTATCAATCGCTACGCCCACAACGCTCCGCCCGGTTGACCCAGGCATCAAACAGGCAAGGTTCCCGGGCCGGCTTGCGGCCTGGACGCCGAGGCGCCGGCGGGCAGATGGGCACCGGCCCAGCGTCCCGCCCGCACCAGCGACCGGGCCGTATCCAGCAGCACCACACGCGCAGCCAGCGCGGCCGGCGACAGCTCTTCCTCGCTCAGGCTGGCCAGCACGTTGTGGCGCTCTACCTGCGGGTCGGCGATTTCCACCAGGCGCATCGGTACGCCGCTCAGGCGCGCCACCGCCGCCCCCGGCTGTATGGTGGCCCCGTAGCCCTCGCGCACCGCGTCCATCAGCATGGCCAGCGAGTCGATTTCCATGACGATGTTCGGCGCCATTTCATGATGTGTGAAGGCCGCGTTCAGCGCCGAGCGCAGCCCGTGCGGCCCGGTCGGCAGTATCAGGGGGATTGCGCCGATCTGCCCGAGCCGCACGCGCCGACCTCGCGGGGCACCGCGCAGCCCCTGCGGAAAAATGACGAACAGCCGCTCGCGCAGCAGCTCGATGGTGCTCCAGCGCTGCGCCGTATCGGTCTGGAACACCACGGCCAGATCGAGCTGGCGCGAATTGAGCATCGTCGCCAAATGGCCCGACAGCGACTCCACCAATTGCAGGCGCACATCGGGATAGCGCTCGCGCATGGCGGCCATGAACGGCACGCCCAGCACGGACGCCGTGGTGGGGGCCAGCCCGACACTGACATGGCCGGACAAGCGCGCCTGCCTGGCAGCCTGGCTGGCATGCTCGACATGCCGCAGCGCCAGCTGGGCCTGGCGAAAAAAGGCCACGCCCGCATCGGTCGGGATCACGCCATTGGCCGTACGCTGCAACAGGCGCGTCGCCAGCTCGCCTTCCAGGCGGCTGATCTGCTGACTCAGCGCCGATGGCACCAGCCCCAGCTCCAGCGCCGCCTTGCCCAGGCTGCCGGCCTGTACCGCGGAGACGAAGTAGCGCAGCTGTCGCAATTCCATGGCTGTCCCGATTTCAGCGCGCCGCCGTGGCCCGCAAGAGGCAGTCGGGCCGTGGCGGGATAATGCCCCAGTGCACCACGATCAGCGGGCTTTTCGGCGTGGACCAGCGCTGCTGCACCACCCCTTTGTAAGAGGCCTGGTCGTACAGCTTGCGCACCGCGGCCGACGGGCCCGAGCTGTGATCGGCGGTGCTGTACGCCACCAGCATGCCGCAGCGCATCGGATCGACAGATTTCAGCCACGGCGATTCGCGCAGGCTGCCGTCGATGAACACATTGGCGCTGGGCCGTACGTGCACCGCGATATTGCCGCCCAGCCAGGTGCCGGCCGCCACCAGCGTCAGGGGCACGCCCGGAACATGCTGCCGCCAGACATCTTGCATCTGCAGCGATATCTGCTTGCCCGGATAGGTGGAATCGGTCTTGCGGCCGGTGTAATACGCCAGCGGGCCCCGGCCTATGGCATAGCCCGCCGCCATCAGCACCTGGATCACGACCACCACGATGGCCGTCCTGCGCAGCATCACACGCTCGTCGCCGCGCAGCCACCAATATGCATAGAAGCCGAACAGCACGAAAAAGGTGCTGGCCCAGGAACTGCCCAGGCGCGTGCCCAGAACGCCCGAGACCAGCACGGTCAGCAGCACCGGCCCGATACCCACGATAAGCAGGAAAGAGCGATCCCAGGCGCTGAGCGCCTGCGCGTAGCGCGGCGCGGCGACGGCGCCATCCGGCACGGCCACGGCCCGCGAGGCGGCCCTGCGGCTCCAGACATACACGGCGATCCAGGCGACCAGCATGGGGCTCAGGCGCCCGAGCTGCGTGGTCAGGAAGCCCCATATGTCCGACAGCACGCTGAATTGCGGGTCTCCGGCAGGCACGATGGATTTGTCGGCATAGTACAAGGGCTCGAACGCGTGCTGGAACAGCCAGTAGACGTGCGGCGCAAGCACCAGCAGGAAGGTCAGCAGCGCCAGCGCCACGCCGCGCAGCGCGGCGCGGTCGCGCCAATACCCCTGGCGCAGGAAAAACAGGAAGAAAGCCGCGAACTGGATCAGCGCACTGTATTTGGTGATGAAGGCCATGCCGCAGGCCGCCCCCAGCCACAGCCAGTCCGAAGAACGTCCGTGACGCAAGGCGCGGTAGTAGAACCAGGTCGAGGCCACGATCGACCACATCTGCACCGAATTGTGGTTGTACATGGTCGCGCGCACCGAGAAGTATGCGGTGACCGACACCGACAACATGGCGATCAGGGCGCGGCGCGGCGTGGTGAACTCGCAGCCCAGCTTCCAGACGAACCACAAGGCCAGCGCCGAGAACAACTGTCCGGCCAGGAAGGTCAGCCAGATGGGCTTGCCGAACAGCGAAGTCAGGCCATACATGAACCACGCCGGCACCGGCGGATGCTTGTAGTAGCCCCACTCGAAGCTCGAGGCCCAGACCAGCTCTTCCATATTGTCGAGGTCGGGCGACTTGTGGCTGATGCCGCACAACACGGCCCAGAGCACCACCATGCCCGCCAGGAACAGCAGCACATAGAAGACCGTGGGCCGGCCCCGGGCGGACGCGGCGGGGGTCGGTATCGTATCGGCGTTCGAAGCCATGTGAATCCTGCGGGCCAGGGTGGAAAAAGGGCCGGCACACGCACGGCACCGCGAGATTTTAGGCCATCGCCCACGGTAACGGGCATCTAAGCACGGCTTTTTCGCTACCATGGGGCCTACCCCAACCAACCGGAGTATCAAAAATGGAAGATTCGCGTTTCGAGGCAGGCCTGGCGGTGCGCAAGGCCGTGCTGGGCAAGGAACACGTAGAGAAGTCGCTGGCCAGCGCCGACCCGCTGTCGATGGAATTACAAAAGCTGGTCACGGAATACTGCTGGGGCAGCGTCTGGACGCGCCCCGGGCTCGAGCGCAAGACGCGCAGCATGCTGAACCTGGCCATGCTGTGCGCGCTCAACCGGCCGCACGAACTGAAGCTGCACCTGCGCGGCGCGCTGACCAACGGCTGCAGCAAGGAAGAAATCGTGGAAGTCATACTGCAGGCCGCCATCTATTGCGGCGTGCCCGCGGCCATCGACGCGATGCGCACGGCTAAAGAGGTATTCAGCGAAGCCTGAACAGCGCCCGGCCTCCCGATGTGGTTGCGGCCAGGCCGCGGCGCCCCGGAAAACTCCGGCTCGATGCGCATGCACCGCAATGTGTCGCGCAGGCCAGTTGTTGGTGCGTAGTCGGAGGCGCGAGCGACAGGCGCCGACGCGCCATCCCCCATGAAGCATCGCCCGGCCGATACGGATCCAGCAGTGGCACGAACATTGCTTATGACCTGAGTGTACGCACGAGCGCCATCCAGCGCTCGCCGCAGCAACCCACACCTCCGGATCAGGATCGCAAATGAAAGCCGCCGACAAGACGCCAGGCAAGTGCCATGCCGACTATTCTTCCACCCCTGGCCAGCCCGCCCTGACGGCAGCCGGCGCGCGCCGCCGGGATTGGCTGGGTAACGCCGCCAGATCCGCCGCCGGATTGGCGGCGGGCGGCCTGCTGAGTCCGCTGCCCGGCAGCGGCGCCTGGGCCGCGGGCTCGGATGCGCCCGAAAAAGCCGAGGTGAAGATAGGCTTCATCCCCCTGGCCGACTGTGCCTCGGTCGTCATGGCCGGCGTGCTCGGGCTGGACAAGAAGCACGGCGTGAAGATCGTGCCCAGCAAGGAAGCCTCGTGGGCCTCGGTGCGGGAAAAACTCGTCACCGGCGACCTGGATTTCGCGCACGCGCTGTACGGCATGATCTACGGCATGCACCTGGGCCTGGCGGGCGCGGCGACGAAGATGGCGGTATTGATGGGCCTGAACCAGAACGGGCAGGGCATCACCCTGTCGCGCCAGCTGCACGAAACGGCGGGCGTGACCGACGGCGCGAGCCTGAAAAAGGCCATGTCCGCCGCGAAGCGCCCATACACCTTTGCCCAGACGTTTCCCACGGGCACGCATGCGATGTGGCTGTATTACTGGCTGGCCGCCTACGGCATCGACCCCTTCAAGGACGCGCGCGCCATTACCGTGCCGCCGCCGCAGATGGTCGCCAATATGCGCATCGGCGCCATGGACGGTTTCTGCGTGGGCGAACCCTGGAATGCGCGCGCCATCGCCGACGGCATAGGCTTCGGCGCCGCGACGACGCAGGACATCTGGGCCGACCACCCCGAGAAAGTGCTGGGCACGCGCGCCGACTTCGCGCGGAAATACCCGAACACAGCGCGCGCCGTCACCGCCGCCATACTGGAGGCGAGCCGATGGATAGACAGCTCGGCCGAGAACATGCGCAAGACGGCGCAGACAATTGCCGCCAAATCGTACGTGAACACCCAGGCCCGGCTGATAGAGGGGCGCATGCTGGGCGAATACCGCAACGGCCTGGGCAGGGCGTGGAAGGACAAGCACGCCATGCGCTTCCACGGCGACGGCGCCGTCAACTTCCCCTACCTCAGCGACGGCATGTGGTTCCTGACGCAGCACAAGCGCTGGGGCCTGTTGCACAAGCATCCCGACTACCTGGCGGTGGCCGGCGAAATCAACCATATCGGCCTGTACAAGGAAGCGGCCGCGGCCGCCTCGGTGCCCCTGCCCGCAGCTCCGATGCGCTCATCCACGCTGATGGACGGCAAGACCTGGGACGGAAGCAATCCGGCCGCCTATGCCGACGGCTTCGCCGTCCACGGCTGAGCAGCCGCGCCGCAACGATCAAACCACCGCGATCACCGCGCGGCGGCTTGTACCGGAACCAGAGCCCCGGACTCCCCACGAACCATGCAGGACGGCCCGCAATGAACCCATTTCCCGCAAAACTCGCTTCCACGCCATCGGCGCCCGCACCCACCGCGAGCCCCGCGCCGGCCGCCAGCGAGCCCATGTGGCGCCGGCGCGCCGCACAAGGGCTGAACCAAGGCGCCGCGGCGCTGTGCGGATTCGCGCTGCTGCTGGCGGCATGGCAGATCGTCTCGATGAACATCGGCGGCATACCGGATCCGGCAAGCACGCTGCGTTCGGCCGCCGCGCTGTTCGCCGACCCGTTCTACGACAAAGGCCCCAATGACATGGGCATAGGCTGGAACATCATCGCCTCGCTCGGCAGGGTCGCGGCCGGCTTCGCGCTGGCGGCAGTGGTCGGCATACCCGCCGGCTTCCTGATCGGCCGCTACAAGCGCCTGGACGCAATCTGCGCGCCAGTCATCAGCCTGCTGCGGCCGGTGTCGCCGCTGGCCTGGCTGCCGCTGGGCCTGCTGCTGTTCAAGGCCGCCAATCCCGCCGCCATCTGGGCCATTTTCATCTGCTCGATCTGGCCCCTGATCCTCAACACGGCCGACGGCGTGCGCCGCGTGCCGCAAGACTATATGAACGTGGCCCGCGTGCTGAGCCTGCCCGAAGGCACGGTGTTCGCCCGCATCCTGCTGCCCGCGGCGCTGCCGCAGATGATCACGGGCGTGCGGCTGTCCATCGGCACGGCGTGGCTGGTCATCGTGGCCGCCGAGATGCTGACCGGAGGCACCGGCATCGGCTTCTGGCTATGGGACGAATGGAACAACCTGAACGTCCAGCACATCCTGGTGGCGATCTTCGTGATCGGCGCGGTCGGCCTCGCGTTGGACGTGGCCCTGGGGGCGCTGGCCCGGCATCTCGACTACAAGGGGGACTGAACATGAAGAACTTCGTGAGCCTGGAACGGGTCGGCCAGCGCTTCGGCAGCGGACGCAGCGCCTTCGTGGCGCTGCGCGACATCGACCTGTCGATCGCGCAGGGGGAATTCGTCACGCTGATCGGGCATTCGGGCTGCGGCAAGTCCACACTGCTGAACCTGATCGCCGGACTCGTGCCGGCTAGCGAGGGCGTACTGCTGTGCGCCGGCCGCGAAATCCGCGGCCCCGGCCCCGATCGCGCCGTGGTGTTCCAGAACCATTGCCTGCTGCCATGGCTGACGTGCATGGAAAACGTGCACCTGGCGGTGAAGCGGGTATTCGGCGCCACCGAGGGCGCGCGCAACCTTGAAGAACGCAGCGCAGCGGCGCTGCGCCTGGTCGGCATGAGCCACGCCGCGCACAAGTATCCGCGGGAAATTTCCGGCGGCATGAAGCAGCGCGTCGGCATCGCCCGCGCGCTGTCCATCGAGCCCAAGGTGCTGCTGATGGACGAACCTTTCGGCGCACTCGATTCGCTGACCCGGGCGCATCTGCAAGACGCCCTGCAAGGCATTGTCGCGGCCACCGGCACCACCACCATCATGGTCACCCACGATATCGACGAAGCGGTGCTGTTGTCGGATCGCATCGTCATGCTCGGCAAAGGCCCGGCAGCCACCATCGCCCGCATCCTGCCCACCGGGCTGGCGCGTCCGCGCCGGCGCAACACCCTGGCCTGCGACGCCCGCTACCTGGCCTGCCGCGCCGCAGTCATGGACTTCCTGCACGGCAGCCACGACGAATTCCAGCTCGAGCCCACGGCAGCCTGAACCCTCGCGGCCGGCCCACGTCGGCTCGCGGGGCATGAACCATGAACCGAGCGCGGCGCGCAGGCGCGGGAAAGCGCTGCGGGGCTCGCGGATGCGCGAGGCTGGCGCAACACTCCGGACGCCGAGGGATTATGATGAATGCCGAACCCCGCAACCCGCGTCGGCACCTCGCCCGGAAGATCCAGCCATGGCTCACAATCTCGTTCTTTACGTCGACAGCAACTACTCCAGCCCCTATGCCTTGTCGGCATACGCGGCGCTGCAGGCCAAGGGCCTGCCCCACACACTCCAGGCCCTGGATCTGCACGCGGGCCAGAACACCACGCCGCAGTATGCGCACGCTTCCCTGACCTCGCGCATACCCACCCTGGTGGACGGCAATTTCTCGCTGTCCGAATCCTCGGCCATCGCCGAATACCTGGAAGACGCCTACGGCGCGCCGCAATATGCGCGCGTACTGCCAGCGCGGCCGCAACTACGAGCCCGCGCGCGGCAGATCCAGGCGTGGCTGCGCAGCGACCTGGCCGCGCTGCGCGCCGAACGCCCCACCACGGTGATCTACGCCGACAAGAACCCGCAGCCCTTGTCGGCTGGCGCCCGCAAGGCGGCCGACAAGCTGCTGGCCGCCGCCGAGTCCTTGATAGACACCAACGGCGGCCCGCTGTTCGGCGACTGGTGCATTGCCGACATCGATCTGGCGGTCATGCTCGCGCGCCTCAGCGCCAACGGCGATACCGTTCCAGTCCAGATACTGAAATACGTCGAAACACAATTCCAACATCCGGCAATGCAGGGCTGGTGGCAGCGCGCAAAGCAAGCCATGGCTTGACTTTCCGGCCTCTTCGGACGGCCCGGCCCACGCCTCGCACACGCCGGCCGCATTTCACAATAATGACAAGAGGCATACAATGTAGTAACGGACAAAGCGCGGGCAACAGCCCCGCAACCATGGGATCTCTAGATATGCGTGAATCCATCGTCACCACGCCACACTGGAACCTAGACCATGTCCCCTACGACACCATAGACCGCGCCCAGGCGCGGTCACAGCCGGACATGCTGTATCTGGTGGCGGCCGCCTCTTTCGTCGAAATCGCTTCCGATCTCTACACCGAGAACCTCGTCAACCACTTCGAGAACAACGCCGATATCGTCGGCTGGCTGCGCGAAAAATGGCAGTTCGAAGAAGTGCGCCACGGCAAAAAGCTGCGCGACTACGTGCGCCATGTGTGGCCCGAATTCGATTGGGACGCCGCCTACGCGGCGTTCTATGCCGACTACGGCCCGCGCTGCACCGTAGAAGCGCTCGAATCCCAGCAAAGCCTCGAAATGGTGGCACGCTGCGTCGTCGAGACCGGCACGGCCACCTTCTACCAGGCGCTGGCGGCGCACGCCACCGAGCCTGTCCTGTCGGGCATCGCCGCACGCATCCGCTCCGACGAAATCAATCACTACAAGCACTTCTACGGCTACTTCCGCATGTACGACTCGACTCACCCCCCCGGCAGGCTGCGCGTGCTGGGCGCGCTGAAGCGGCGCATCCTGGAAGTGCGCAACGACGACGTCGAATGCGCGCTGTGGCACGCCTACGCCACCCAGCTCGGGCCGGCGGCCGACAAGGCCGAATTCCACGACCTGCGCGAGCGCATCACGCGCCGGGTGCGGCGCCATTACCCGGTCACCATGGCAGCCAAAATGCTGCTCAAGCCGCTGAGCCTGCCCGCCCCTATCGCGCACCTGATACAAGGGCCCATGGCCCGGCTGGCCGGCTGGCTCATATGCTAAGCGCGCGCCAGGCGTGGCGGCAGCGCCCGGCGCGTGCAGCCCAGGGTTTCAAGGTTCCGCGCGGCGGCGGGGCGGCGCGGGCATGAAGGCGGAAACCAGCGTCCTCATCCACCTTTTGCACAGCGCGGCCGCGGCGACGCTGGCCACGCAATCGGCCCAGATGCCGGGCTATCCCCACGCGTCGATACTGCCCTTCGCGCCCGACGCACATCACTGCCCCATACTGCTCGTCAGCCGCCTCGCGGAACATACCCGCAACCTGCAGGCGGACAGCCGCGCCAGCCTGCTGGTAACCCCGCCGGGCAGCCACAATGTGCTGGAAGAACCACGCCTGACGCTGATAGGCGACGCGACGCCGCTGGATGCCTCGCCCACGCTGCTGGCCCGCTACCTGCGCTACCAGCCCGACGCGCGGCGCTATCTGGAACTCGGAGACTTCTCTTTCTTCCGGCTGCAGCCGAAACGGGCGCGCTACATCGGCGGCTTCGCCCGCATGGGCTGGATCGACCAGGCCCAGTGGGGCGAGGCCGCGGTGCTCGATCCGGCCGCCGAACAGGCCTGCTGCGACGAACTCGCGGCGACCCTGCCCGCGCACATCCGCCTGCTCGGCCTGGACTGTTATGGCGCCGACCTCGAACAAGGCGGACGGCGCCAGCGCCAGCCTTTTCCGAACGCCCCCATCGCGGCACCCGATCTCCGCGCCACGGCGGCGCAAGTCCTCGCGTTGCTCACCTGATGGGGCCGCGTTCCGGCCCTGGCGGCCCCGGCCCGGCGCCTCGCATGGCCGCGCGCGCCTGTGCGCTTGCCTTGGCCATGGCCTTGGCCGGCTGCGCCGGGCCGCCCCCCGAAAACGGGCGTGCGCCCAGCGACGAAGCCATGTCGTTCGACCAGTTCGCGCAAACCGATTTCAACCGCACGGTCACCATCGCCATGCGCGACAACCTGGCCAGCCTGGGCGCGCTGCTGGAAAAACTCTACCGCCGCAATCCTTCCGAATGGCGCAAGACCGGGGCGCCGGATCTGGCCACGGCCATCGCCCAGGGCCGCAAGGCGCTGGCCGTGGGCAAGCCGCCCCCCGACCTGCAGGGGCTGAGCGACATCCAGATTCTTTCGGTGGCGCTGGATCCGGCCTACCAAGGCGACCGGGTGCGCGCCTTCATACTCGGCCTGGCCAATATGATCATCCAGGCGCACAACGGCAAGACACGCTTCTACGCCACCGATATCCTGAACGCCCAGCGCATCTACAACGCCGCCCGCAACGTCGAGATCGCCGCCTGGCTGCTGGCCAATCGCCGCGACGGCGCCGGCCGCCCCCTGCTGCTGTCCAACGAGCTGTCGGGCGACGTCCACAACCTGAGCTTCGAGCGCCAGTTCGGCGAACTGATAGGCCGCCTCGACCTGATCGCCAACCTGCTCGACGAAAACCTGCGCCGCGTCGGCATCAATTACGTACAGGGGCTGCTGTTCTTCAATTTCCTGCCGGTGCGCTGAAGGCGGCATTCCTTACCGCCCCCACGGCAACGCGCAGTATCAGGTTCCCTGCGCGCGGCACCGCTGCAGGCCCCGCGCGGCATTGCGCCGCGGGGCTGCGGAGCTGCACATATCAGGCAAACCCGTCCAGCGCGCGGGCCAGGGTCTCGACCGTGCGGTCGACGTGCTGCAGCTTGTCCAGGCCGAACAGGCCCAGGCGGAAGGTCTTGAAGCCGGCCGGCTCATCGCACTGCAGCGGCACCCCCGCGGCGGCCTGCAGGCCGGCCTGTGCGAACTTCTTGGCCGAGTGCACGCCATCGTCGTCGGTGTAGCTGACCACCACCCCGGGTGCCTCGAAACCTTTGGCCGCCACGCTCGGGAAGCCCTTTTCAGCCAGCAAAGCACGCACCCGGTCGCCCAATTCCTGCTGGCGGTCGCGGGCCGTGTCGAAACCTATGGCTGCGGTTTCCGCCATGACATTGCGCAGGGTCGTCAAGGCATCGGTGGGCATGGTGGCGTGATAGGCATGGCCGCCCTTTTCATAAGCCTCCATGATCTGCAGCCACTTGCGCAGATCGCAGGCAAAGCTGGTGCTGGTGGTGGCATCGATGCGCTCGCGCGCCGCATCGCCCAGCATCACCAGCGCGCAGCAGGCCGGGCCGCTCCAGCCCTTTTGCGGCGCGCTGATCAGCACGTCCACGCCTATCGCCCGCATGTCGACCCAGATCGCGCCCGACGCGATGCAGTCCAGCACGAACATGCCGCCATGCGCGTGCACGGCCTGCGCCACCTGGCGCATGTAGTCGTCCGGCAGGATGATGCCCGACGCGGTTTCCACATGCGGGGCGAACACCAGGTCGGGCTTCTCGGCCGCGATCGCCGCCACCACCTCATCGATGGGCGGCGGCGCGAACGGCGCCTGCTTGCCCTGCGCCACCTGCCGCGCCTTCAGCACCGTGGCATGCGCGGGGATGGATCCCATGTCGAAGATCTGGCTCCAGCGGAAACTGAACCAGCCGTTGCGGATCACCAGGCAGCGCTTGCCGGTGGCGAACTGCCGCGCCACCGCCTCCATGCCGTAGGTGCCGCTGCCCGGCACCACGATCGCGGCATGGGCCTTGTAGACCTGCTTCAAGGTCTTGGAAATGTCTTTCATCACCTCTTGAAAGACATTCGACATATGGTTGATGGCCCGGTCGGTGTAAACCACCGAATATTCCAGCAACCCCTCAGGGTCGACATCAGGCAGCAGGCTAGGCACGTTCGTCTCCTGTAGGAAAGAATAGAGCCGGTAGCGCGAAGGCGCGGAATTCCGCAGTGCAACATAGTGCGCGTGGAATTCATACCAGCAAGACATTCAAGTTACCACAATCGCCGGACGAGGCTCACAACGGCCGCCGGCTTTCATCCCGCCAGCGGAAATCGCCAAAGAAAGTTCCCGCTCGGCCACGGAAGGCACCACGACAAGGCCGTTTTTATTTGCAGCGCCCGGCGTTATCCTAGTTGGTATTTTTCGTCGCACTCGGGGCACGCTCGACATGAAGCTGCAGGCTGACGCATACCAAATCGATATCCTGGTGCAAGGATATCCCGGAAAATCCGTGTGCCACGGCTCGCTCGGCTGGAGCACGGTGGCTCTTATCCGCGGAGACGGCCATATCGCCATCGTAGATACAGGCCCCTTCGGGGCAAGAGGCCTGGTCATAGAGCAGCTGGCGCGGCACGGCCTGCAGCCGGCCGACGTCACGGATGTCGTCCTCACTCACGCCCATTACGATCACTCCGTGAACTGGACGATGTTTCCCGACGCCCACATACACATCGGCGAGAGCGAGCTGGCGTGGTCGCTTGGCGAGCCATGGGGCATCACACCCGTGCCCGAGCTTTACATGCGCGAACTGGCACGCTGGCCTCGCTTGAAAAAAATTGCCGACGGGGCAGAGCTGTTTCCGGGGATGTCCGCCCATGTGGCCCCGGGCCACACACCTGGCCACATGATCTTCGTGCTGCAAACACGAGACATCGATGTGATATTCACCGGCGATGCCGCCAAGAATCGGGCTGAGCTCATCAGCGGCACCGCCTTCCACACCTACGACCCAGCCGTCAGTTCAGAGTCCATCGCACTGATAAAACGTCTCTGGAGCCGCCGCGCCGCCAACATCCTCGTACCCGGCCACGACCTGCCCATGATCCAGGAAGACGGCGGGGTCTCCTACTTGGGCACGCGCCAAGCCGCGGTAGAGGCCTGGTTCGGCGAAACACTGGATCAAACCACCGCATTCAGCATTTGCCTGCCCCCAAAGGCCGAATGACATACACAGGGACGGCCTCTCGCACCTCTTGCAAGGGCCGTCCCACAGAGCCTCGGGGAGCCCCCGGCACCCGGCACGACCGATACCAATCCTAAATTTTTTAACGGATGGAATGTAATTTTATTTTTCGTCCGGCCTCTTCGAATCCATAAAATGAATGCAGTTCCATTGTTCAACACAATCGAGGAGACAAGCCATGAAAAAAATAATGTTCGCGGTATCTTTGGCCCTGGCCATGGTTCAGCCGGCACTGGTGCATGGCCAGACGCAATCGTGGCCCGATCAACCCATACATCTCATCGTACCTTCGGGAGCCGGCGGAATTACAGACGCGCTGGCCCGGATCCTGATCCAGAAACTGAGCCCGATGCTGGGGCAGTCCATCATCGTGGACAACCGCCCCGGCGCCAGCGGCGTCATCGGCTCCAGCTACGTGGCCAGGGCCAAGCCCAACGGCTATACGCTGCTGATGGCCTTCCCGTCGCACGTGGTCAATCCCAGCACGGTCAAGAACCTGCCTTACGACACCGCCAAAGATTTCGCACCCATCACCAAGGTCGGATCCGTCGCCGAAATCTTGCTTACCAACAAAGACAGCCCCTTGAACAGCGTGGCCGACCTGATCAAATCGGCCAAGGCGCACCCCGGAAAACTCAATTACGGCTCTGTCGGCGTAGGCAGCCTGGGCGATTTGTGCATGCTGTTATTCCAGTCCCAGGCCAAGATCAAAATGACCCATGTCGCCTACAAAGGGGAGCCTCAAATACTTTCCGCCCTGATACGCGGCGACATCCAGGCCGCATTCGTGTCCCCCATTGCCGCCATGGCGATGGTCAAGGCCGGAAAAGTAAAGGCACTGGCCATTTCCGACAAACAGGGCTCGGCAATACTGCCCCAAATACCGCCGGTCGCCAAGGCTGGCCTTCCTGAATTCAACGTCACCGGCTGGAACGCCATTTTCGCGCCCGCCGGAACCCCCAAGCCCATTATCGACAAGCTCAATACCACAATCAACAAGGCGCTGACCGACCCCGAGCTGGTCAAAAAATTCCAATCGCAAGGCGTGAACCCCATCGGCTGCCCGCCCGAAGTACTGCAGCAGGCGGTCGTGCACGACATCGCGTCCATAGGCAAAGCACTGAAGGCGGCGGGAGTCCAGCCAAAGTAACCGTAACCCCTTCCGGCCAGAACTTTTATCTCCATCCATCGTGAGGACTTCATGCCATATCTAGAACTGTCGGACGATTTCAAACCTTATTACGAAATCCACGACTACACAGACCCCTGGAAAGACTCGGAAACCCTTCTCTTCGTGCACGGCTTCACCGAGAACAGCACTTGCTGGAGAGGCTGGATACCTCATCTCGCAAGAAAATACCGCCTGATCATGTTCGACCTGCGGGGTTTCGGCAAGACGGCTGCGGTGGCGGAGACCTTCAAGTTTTCCACTGAATTGTTCGTCGACGATCTGGTAAGAGTCATCGATCATCTGGCGCAGTGCCCGGTACACGTCGTAGCGGCCAAAAGCGGATGCATCAGCGCCATGCGCCTGGCCGCAACCCGGCCCGACCTCGTGAAATCGCTGGTTCTGTCCTGCCCTCCTTTGGTTGCGCCGGGCAGCAGCGAATGGCTGCCTCACATGGAAGAACACGGCATCCGCAGCTGGGCGCGGCAGACCATGCCGGCCCGGCTGGGCTACGATACGGCGCCGCGGTGCATAGACTGGTGGGTCGACATGATGGGCGCCACCTCGCTTTCCACGGCAAAAGCCTACTTGAAATGGGTGGCCACCACAGAATCGCGCCTCGACCTGAAAAACATAAGCAGGCCCATACTTGCCATCATGACCAAGCCTTCGAAGAAAACCCATGCCGGAGGCGGAGGCCAGCTGAACCCCGACGCCATACACGAGGGCGCACCGCACGCCGAGGTCGTGGTACTGGACATCGACTGCTACCACGCATCCGGCGCCGACCCCGATGGTTGCGCCCAAGCCACCCTCGAATTTCTGGAAAAGCAGGGCTGACAGGCGGCCGCGTACCACACGGCCGGCACAGGCAGGTATTGCAACCATCAAACCATCATGCAGAGGCGGGACACGTCGAGCGGGCCATCACAGCCTGACCGATTCGAGATCGTATGAAAAAGGCTCTAAAGAGTTGTTTGTGCCTGAATGACTTTGAACGCCATGCGCGACGCCTGCTGCCGGAACCTATTTTTGGCTACATATCCGCAGCGGCGGAAGAGCGCGCCTCTTTCGACAACAACATCAATGCCTTCAAAAGCTGTGCGTTCGTCAACAGAGTGCTCGTGGATGTATCGCGCCGGGACTGCGGCGTAGAGCTTTTCGGCCAACGATACGCGCAGCCTTTCGGCATTGCCCCCGTGGGGCTCAGCGCCCTCTTCACATACCGAGGCGACCTGGCACTATCGAACGCCGCATCGAGCCGGCAAATCCCGATGATAATGAGCGGATCTTCATTGATCCCACTCGAAGAAGTGGCACAACGCAATCCGCAAACCTGGTTCCAGGCCTACCTGCCCGGAAACATAGATCAGATCGACGCGCTGATACGCAGGGTCATCCAGGCGGGGTTCAAGACCCTCGTCATCACGGTCGACACTCCCATCAATCCAAACAAAGAACACTACATACGCAGCGGTTTTTCCACGCCGCTGCGCTTCACGCCGCGGTTGTTCTGGCAAGGCATATCCCATCCCAGGTGGCTGGCGGGAACATTCCTCAAAACCGTCATCAAACACGGCATCCCGCATTTCGAAAACAATTATGCAACGCGCGGCGCCCCTATCGTCTCCCGCAATATCGAGCGGGACTTCTCGGACAGGGGCCACCTGAACTGGGAACACCTGAAACGCATCCGCGGGCTATGGAAGCACCCCCTGGTCGTCAAGGGCATCCTGAGCCCCCAAGACGCATCCATGGCGGTCGAATTGGGCGCCGACGGCATCATTCTTTCCAACCATGGCGGGCGTCAGCTGGACGGCGCCGTGTCCCCCTTCGAAATGCTGCCTCTCGTCGTCGAGCGCTGCCCCCGTGTTCCCATCATGCTCGATGGCGGCATACGCCGCGGCTCGGACGTCCTCAAGTGCCTGGCACTGGGCGCCCGATGCGTATTCGTCGGCAGGCCATTCGCGTATGCCGCGGGGGTCGCGGGCCAGCAGGGCATAGAGCAAGCCATCGATCTGCTGTCCGCGGAAATCGACAGGGACATGGCCATGCTCGGCCTGACCCGAGTCAGCGACCTGCACGCAGATGGCAGGCGCTTCCTGCATCGGCCGGGCCTGGCGCGCAGCCTGAGGGCCGCCTAGCCACCGCTCTGCTTCCTGCTCAACCGGCCAGGTTTCACGCAGGGCCCGCAGATTTCGGGAACAGCTTCCTGCTATTTTCTATGATGGTGCGGACGATTCTGGAATGCGGCGAATGCACGTACCAGAACACACCGATATTCCTGGCCAAGGTGTTGTGAGGCAGTGCCAAGCGAGCAACGTTCAGGCTGTTTACCCAGTCTGGCGCCCAGTCGGGAATCAGCGATACACCCACCCCGTCCCTGACCAGGCAGGCGATCGTCATCAGCGTGTCGATCTCCAGGCGCTCATTGGGAAATATCCGGTGCTTGCGCAGATAAAGCTCTGCAATATGCCCCCCACGCATGGATCGATCAAAGCGCAGGAAGGGCTGATTGTTCAGCAGCTCGTGAGGATCGGCCGCCCGCATTTCGTGCGGCGCAATAACAACCAGCGGCTCTTCCTTGACAGGCTCCCATTCGAAGCCCTTGGGCGCGGGATACAGCGGCTGAACCATGATGGCCGCGTCAATACTGCGCGTAACGGCTCTTTGGTAGAGGTAGCTGGACGAGCCCGACTCGACAAAGATCTTCATCTTCGGATGAAGTACATATACGGTCTTGAGCAGCAAAGGCGTAAGTTGCGCCAGGGTCGACGTCGTGACGCCCAGCCTCAGTTCACCCAAGGGTTCGTCATTATTGGCGATGGCACGAATGTCCCGCGTCTCGTTGATGATCGAGCGGGCGCGCTCGATGATTTTCATGCCCGCCTCGGTGGGCTCGACACTGCGCCCGGCGCGGGCGATCAGCGTGGCGCCTATGTCTTCTTCCAGTGTCTTGACCCGCGCAGCCAGGGCAGCGGGAGTAAGGTTCAATCTCCTTGCTGCTTCCGCAAAAGAACCATGCTCTATGACAGCAATGAAACTGTGCAGATATTTGGTTTCCATGCTCCCGTTGGCTTCCTCGGCTTGGTGTACCGACCCCACCACGATTGATCTGATCCGTCGCCATGGCTGGGATCAGAGCGTAGGTAAACGAAAATCATATCAGCATACACGCACCCCGGGCAGCGGGCAGCGGGCAGCGGGCAGGCAGGATCAGAATCAATATGCAGACGGCGAGCAAGACTCGCCCGGCCATGCCCTGCAAGATATCGTGCCACCCGAGGCACGCATTCAGCATGCCGCAACTCCCGTGATATAAATGCTCGAAACATACTCCAATGAGGCACGCATGTCATCGCCTGGCCTGCCCGCTTTCGCCGCAAGCCCCGCGCGCAGCATTGGATGCCGCCTGCGGCCAGCCGTCGCCGTTGCGGCCATCGAAACCCGCAAAAGGACTGCTGCGATGGACATGGTTTTCGCCACCAAATTCCTGGGCGCGCTGTTCGCCATCATGAATCCCTTCATGACCCTGCCCATCTTCTTGTCCATGACGACCGACAAGACCGTCGCCGAGCAGCACGGCATGGCGCTTGCAATATTGCTCTATACCACCGTGATGTGCGTCGTCATTTCGTTCGCGGGCGGCTACATCATCAGCTTCTTCGGCGTGACGATCAATGCGTTCCGCGTAGCCGGCGGCCTGGTGCTGCTGGGCATCGCGTTCTCCATGCTCAATGGCAGCCCGGTCACGTCCCACGAACGGGGCGAACACGAGAAACACGCCGATGCGGCCGCCGGCGGCGGCGAACCGGACGACAGCATCACCTTCTACCCGATGACGTTCCCCATGATAGTCGGCCCCGGAACCATCGCCACGCTGATCATCTACTCGGCGCAGGTACGCGGCGCCGCCCAATACGTGTCGTTCGGCATCGTACTGGTTGCGGTGCTGCTGTCGCTGTTCGTAGTTCTGTACTTCGCCGCCTCGATCGGCAGGCTGCTGTCGGTCAAGATGCGCGTCGTCGTGACGCGCCTGATGGGAATGATACTTGCGGCCATTGCCGTAGAAATGGTGTTCGCCGGCGCCAAGATGCTGCTGCCCGGACTGGCGTGAACAAAAGGCACAGGCGCTGCGGCGCGCGTGGCGCCTGCAGCACCGATGCGCACCGCGGATTTATTTGTCGTCCCGCCACGGCATGGTTTTCCAGAGCTGGCGGAATTGCTCTTCCTCCATGGACAGCTCGGCCTTGTATTGTTGCGGGGCCAGGTAGCGCAGGGGGGCAAACATGGATCGGGCCTTCTTCTGGAATTCGGGGTTCGCGATTGCACGCCCCACCGCATCCACCAGGCGCTGTCGAACTTCCGGCGGCAGCCCCTTGGGTGCGGCCAGGCCCCGCAGCGAAGAGAGGGTGATGTCGTAGCCCTGTTCTTTGAAAGTAGGAAGATCGGGAGCCAGATCCGTGCGCGACTCGGCCATCACGCCCAGATTACGGAATTCGCCGCCCCCTTTTTCAAACTGCAGCGCCTCGCCGATATTCACCGCAGCCAGGGTGATCTGTCCGCCTTGAAGAGCCGTACGCACTTCAGAAGCACCTTTGAACGGGACGTGGATCATCTGTACGCCGGCGCCTCTCTCGAACTTCAGCATCGCAAGATGATCGTCCGACCCTACGCCAGTAGTGCCCACGGTAACCTCATTCGGATGGGCTTTGGCGTAGGCAGCCAGATCGCGCAAGCTCTTGACCGGGCTATCGGCCCGGACGGAAAAATTGTCCGGATCATCGACGATATTGCCAAGCAGGTCGTAATCCGTCCATTTGTATGTGGTCTTGCGCTCGATCGGAATGGTCAAAACATTCGGCGTATTGATCAGGCCTATCGTATAGCCGTCGGGCTTGGCCCGGGCCAGCTCGGCAAAGGCGATTGCGCCTCCGGCGCCCGGATGGTTCAGCACCGTCAGAATTGCACCCTGGCCCAATTCCTTTTGAATGTAGGGCGCAAGCAGACGCACGATAAGGTCGGAACCACCGCCCGGCGCATAACCGACGAGGACACTGATCGGCCTGCCGGGATAGTCCGCGGCACTGGCCGCCACCCCCGTGCCAGCGAGCCCCAAAGCCAGGCAGAGCCCACCCAGCATATTGTTCAGCGCTCGGCGCCTCGTGCTCTTCAACTGCGTTTGCATTGCGAGTCTCCTCTTCTACATGGTTAAAGACATTCCGCCGCAACAGGCCGTCGACACTGCTGCGGGCTCGGATTACTTGATTGATTCAAAGCAGATTTGCGTCCCGGATACGCTGCGTGACGGAATTCCACACCTCAGGGTTGACCAGGCGCGGAGGGCGCCCGCCGGTCAAAAATACCTGCAGCTGTTCGGCGGCAATCTTTGCGACGTTGAAGCGGCACTCGTGCGATACCCCGGCCGTATGAAAGGTCGCCACCACGTTGTCGAGCCCGAGCAGCGGATGATCCAGCGGAGGAGGTTCGGCGCTCCACACATCGAGCCCCGCCCCCCTCAAGCGGCCTGAGGACAATGCCTCGAACAGCGCCTCTTCATCGTGAATGCCGCCGCGCGCCGTACTGACGAACAGCGCCCCCGGCTTCATTTTTCCGAATGCCTCCGCACCGATCAGGCCGGTGGTCTCTTTCGTTCGAGGACAGTGCAGCGAGACGATGTCCGCGCGCCCGAGCAGTTCATCCAGCGTAACGGGGACTGCGCCCCGACGTGCAATTTCTGCCGCGTCAAGATAAGGATCGACGCCCAGCACCGTCATGCCGAATGCATGCGCCAGCGCGGCCACACGCGTTCCGATGTGGCCCACACCAACCAGCCCCAGGATCCGGCCGCCGATCTCGTGCCCCATCATGTCCTCGCGCGAGTAGCCACGTTCGGTTCTGAGCTTGTGGTTCTGTTCGCAGATTCGCCGCGACACGGCGATCATCAGCCCGATCGTCTGCTCCGCCACCGACACCGCGTTGCCGCCGGCCTGATTGACCACCGCCACGCCGGCCTTCGTACATGCCTCCACGTCTATCGTGTCGTAGCCAGCCCCCGAGCTGGACACACACAGCAAATTCGGACAGCGCCGCAGAAGGCTTTCGGTGACCTGCCACTGCGGCGGAAGCTCGTCCTTTGCCGCCATCAGATGGTATGCGTGGGCCTGTTCCAGAACGCGCCAGCCTTCATTGTCGGCGCCGGCTATCTGAATGACGTCGAGATCTACATCCGCCATCGCACCCAGAATCTGGTCGAATATGGGATTGGTCCATGTGCCGGAGCGAACTACCTTTTTTTGAATCGCCAATATTGCCTCCTGGATTTGGCGCAGTGAATCAAAGATGGGACGCCGGCAGCGGCCTGGCAGGAACCAGGCGCTCAGGGCCCATTTGCGATAAGGAATGGATCCCCAGCAAGCCCATGTCGCGCAATATCTCGTCTTGGAGCAGCTTGATGCCATGGGCGGCTCCGGGCTCGCCCGCAACGGCGGCCGCGTAGGCGAAGGGCCGCCCGACGAAAGCCATGCGCGCCCCCAGCCCTATGGCTTTCAGCACATCCGTGCCCCGGCGTACGCCGCTGTCGATCATTACTGGTATGTCGCGCGCCGCATCAACGATCGACGGCAGCACGCGCAACGGCGCGACGCTACCGTCGAGTTGCCGGCCGCCATGATTGGAAACGATGATGCCGTCGACACCGGCCCGGCAGGCAGTCACGGCGTCATCCTTGTTCAGAATGCCTTTTATGACGAGGGCGCCCCGCCACATACGCCGGATCTCGCGCAAATGATCCCAGGTAAGATGGCCCCGATCCGAGAAATCACGCAAGACATTGGGCGAGAGGATAGGCGCCCCGCGCGTTGCATAATTGTTTTCAAAATGCGGCATGCCATGGCGAGCCAGCGTCCGCAAGAATGTTCCGCATAGCCAGCGGGCGTGCGTCAATCCATCCCATGCCAGGCGCAGCGTCGGCCGCAGGGGTGTCGAAAACCCGCTGCGCACATTGTTTTCGCGATTTGCCTGAACAGGGGTATCCACCGTCACGACCAAGGTCTCAAAACCGGCAAGGGCCACGCGCGCGATCAGCGCGGAAATCTGCGACGGGTCGCCGGGCAGATAAGCCTGGAACCAGGCATCTTTGGACGCCTGAGCAACTTCCTCCAAGCGGATCAGCGATGAGCCGCTCATGATCATCGGTATGCCGGCCCGCGCTGCGGCCTGCGCCAGCACGAGATCTCCGCGATAGGCAAACAGCGCACTCAAGCCCATCGGCGCCATGCCAATCGGCGCTGCATATGTCTTGCCGAACAGCGTCACTTCCTGGCTGCGCTTGGACACATCAACCAGCGCATTCGGGACGAATGCATAGTCCCGGAAGCTGTCCCGATTCAATTGCAGCGAAGCATTCGTTTCTGCGGCGCCCGAGATATAGCCGAATATCGCGCGCGGAAGACGCTTGCGCGCCTGAGACTCGAAATCGTCCAGGCACAGAACACCAGCCATCCGGCGCTCAAGCGCAGCACTATTTTGGGGCGGACGTGCCGGCCCAGCGCGCAGCGTCTGCGAGGTCAAGATCCTAGCCCCGGGCGGACACACTTGCGGCCGCGCCATATCGGCCGACGCAACTCCCGGCACGAGCCAGGCGCAAATCCCCAGTCATCGGCACATGTGTCCGGCCTGGCCCACTGATTTTTTGCCTGCTGCGCAGCCCTGCTTTTGCCACGATTTCCCCGCTCTCTTGCTTGATAGCGGGATACTACTCGGGCCAAATATATCTGTACAATATATATTTCTGTTATTTTGTATATTTTAAAACGATAATAAATGGAACTACGCCACCTACGGTACTTCGTTGCGGTCGCAGAAGAATTGTCTTTCACGCGCGCGGCCGAGCGGCTGCACATCGGGCAGCCACCGCTAAGCCAGCAAATACAAGCCCTGGAAGCCGAAATCGGTGCAACGCTGCTGGACAGATCGCACCGCAAGGTAAGATTGACCAGCGCAGGATCCGTATTCTTGCAAGAGGCCAAGCGGGTTCTGACGATGTCGGCCGACGCCGGCGAGCACGCTCGCCGGGCCGAGCGCGGCGAGGAAGGGGAATTGTCGATCGGCTTTACCAGATCCGTCCCCTACGCCCCATTTTTCCCGAAGCTCATCAACGCCTATCGCACGAATTTCCCCGAAGTCGCGCTGCGGATGCACGAAATGCCGACCATGAAGCAGCTGGAGGCGATTAACGACCGCACACTCGACCTCGGCTTCATACGGCCTTTCGGAATCGCAAGCGGCGACGCTCTTGAATTCATGCCGGTCGAAGACGACCCGCTATATGTGGCGATGCCGAGCTCCCATTCGTTGGCCATCTTGCCCGTGGTCGAGATGAATGACCTGCGGCATGAAAAATTGGTGATGTTTCCTCACGACGACGGAACGACCCTGCATACCAAGATCCTGAAGCTGTGCCGGGATGCCGATTTCGACCCGAAAGTCGCAATGGAAGTACGCGAAGCGCCAACCATCA
This sequence comes from Candidimonas nitroreducens, assembly GCF_002209565.1. GTDB lineage: Bacteria > Pseudomonadota > Gammaproteobacteria > Burkholderiales > Burkholderiaceae_B > Candidimonas > Candidimonas nitroreducens. Next base: position 271,427 of record NZ_NJIH01000003.1, on the reverse strand, counting down.
TCGGCCTGGTGGCCGCGAGTTGCGGCGTCTCCATACTTCCGAGCCTCTTTAGCGTGACGGGCATCCAGGGGGTCTGTTTCCGGCCTCTGGCGAATCCGGGCACCGACACCAACATCGTGCTCGTAAGCCGGAAAGCCGAAGCAAACCAGGCGGCCATCAAATTCCGCCAAGCCGCGCTGCAGCTAATAGGCAGCGAAATGCACACGGCCGAGCAACCGGCATGAGCCATTTTTCGAAACTCACGCCATCCCCACGGCGGATATGCCCCGTGCCGCCCATGTGGCGCTTGCACTCGAGCGCCACAGGCATATCCAAAGCCTGGCACGCGTCGATGGCGTGCCGCCGGAGTACCGCAGTAACGCATGTCCATCAACCGTCTTCATAGCAAGGTTCCACGAACGCGGCGGGGAACGAGTCGTTGTGACCGTCAAGCATGACAGCTCCGGCAACATGCGCCATCAACCCTGTCTGTCCCCGCGCAACATGATCCGCCAACACATGCCGGTCTGGATAGCTCCCGCCGTTCTGCGGGCGGAAGGCGATGGGTTCATCATCGAACAACCGTTGCACCCGCCCCCGCCAAGCTGCGGCCGCTTCGGCCACGCCTTGGGCACCGATGGTGGCAGCACCATAGACCGCGAAGGTGGGCAGCACTTGCATGCCGGGGAAGAACAGCGTCCCGTGCGTGATGGGGAAAAGCAGCTGCTCCAATGGCCCGTTGATGCCACGGGGCGAATAGTCTTGCTCCGGCCCGCCGACAGAGACCGCCAGCAGTGCGCGCTTGCCGGCAAAACCGCCTTCGCCATAGCGGTGCGCATTGCCCGCTCCCTGATAACCGTAGGCCAGGCCATAGGCCCACACTCGATCCACCCATCCCTTCATGATCGCGGGCATGCTGTACCACCAGAGCGGGAACAGCAAAATCACCGCGTCAGCCGCCAATAGCTTTCTTTGCTCCTCCTCGACGTCTCGGGTCTGGCAGCCGTTGGCAAAGGCGTGCCCCGATTCCTCAATGAGGGACAGGCGGTTCGGGTCGGCCCGCTGAGGGAAATCCCGGCCGTCGAACACGGCCTTCCAGCCCATGCCATACAGATCGGAGCGCATGATCTCGTGACCCCGAGCCGTAAGCGTCTCGGCGGCAAGCTCTACAAGGTGATGCGTCACAGACGTGCGCTCCGGATGCGCGTAGACGAGAAGAACTTTCATGACTGGAACCCCCTGAGTGCTTTCGCGGCCGCTTCATGACAGCTGCGGCCGCCAGCTGTTGAAAAATCGCTATGCACGGGCAGCCCGAACGCTGAGTTTCACGCGATGCAGAGCCAGCAACAGCATCAGGGCTCCGATCTCCAGCAGCGCGGACAGCCAGGGTAGCCACGACAGGCCAAATGCGCTCGCCGCAACACCCCCAAGTGCCGATCCCGCTGCAATGCCGATCTGTATGCTGGACTGGTTCAGTCCGACCAGCACCCCGCTTGCCTTCGCATTGATGCCGGCAACGCGAACCTGTTGCGAGGGCGTGCAGGCCCAGGCCGTGATCGACCAGAGCATCAGCACGATGGTGATGGTAGGGAGCGAGCCGTGCGGCCATGCCAGCGCGACGGCCGGCATCGCCACCAGGAAAATCGCCTGAAGAATCTTCAGCATCACCAGCGTGGCATGGTGCCCGAGTTTGTCGTTAAAGGAGCCGCCCAGGCGCGAACCGATCAGGCTGGCAAACCCGAATGCCAGAAAAATCACGCTGATCCAGTTGCCCGAAACATGCTGCACGTTGAGCAGATAAGGCGTGAGATAGCTGTATGTCAGCGTGTAGCCCGCCATCCAGAGCACGGTGACCAGCAGTCCCGCAATGGTTGCCGGACGCGTCAGCATGGCCACCTGTTCCTGCAAGGGGATAGAGGCGGCGGGAGTCAACACCGGCAGCGCGTAGCGCTGGATGAAGGCCGTGATCAGCCCAAGCACCGCGGTCAATGGGAATACGGCGTTCCAGCCGAAATGCAGCACAATTTCGCGCCCTATTGGCACTGCGACGATGAGGGACGTCGTGAATCCCATGATGACGGTGGCAATGGCACGGCCCCGACGTTCGGGCCCGGCCATGACGGCGGCAGTCGAGAGTGACGAAACGACGGCCAGGCCGCCGAGCAGTGCCTGGAGCACGCGCAACGCGACGAAGACCCGGAAGTCATAGGCGAAGAAGCACAGGCCGCTGACGAGCGCATAACCGACCGTCGCCGCGACGAGCACCGTGCGGCGTCCGATACGCCCCGTCAAGGCCACCACCACGGGCACGCACAACCCATACACCAGTGCGTAGATGGTAATGAGCTGGCCCGCCAATCCTATTGAAATGCCGAGGCCGCGTGCAACCAGATCCAGCTCCCCGGCGAGGATGTATTCGTTGGCGCCGGCGACGAAGGTAGTCAGAGCCAGCAGCAATATCTGATAGCGATAGGAGAGTCTCATTACGTTTACGGTTTGCAAATTATCGAGGCATAGGCCAGCACGAATGCCGGTAAGAACATTGCAGATCGGCGTAGATTCTGTCCGGTGCCGACTTGAGCTACGCAGACACCGTCGATCCGCGTTGTCGTGACGCAAGCGCAATGCATAGCACCAGCAGGCCGATTGCAGAAAACATGCCGATGCGCATTCCGCCATAGTCGGCGATCGACCCGCACAGCAACGGCCCTGCTGTCTGCCCAAGCGAGAACATGACAGTCATCGCCGCGATGATCCGCGTCCACGCATGCGAGGGAACGAGTCCGCGCGCGTAGTCGAGGTGCGCAAACGCGCTGGCCATCAGCGATCCCCCGAACAAAGCTGCCGAGAGCATGACCGCGGCGACGCCATGCTGCAAAAGCAGCACCAGCGCGCTCGCAATCAATACGCCTGTGGTCAGGACTACCCCGCGGCTGCCGCTCAGGCGGCCAAGCAAGGGCCCCCACAGAGCCATCGAAGCACTGACCGCCAGTCCCGCCACGATCCAGAAGTCCACGATGCGCGCCTGACCGTAGCCAGCGGCATGAAGGTAGGCGATCACAAACGTCATCAGCGCATAGTAGCCAGCGCCATAGAGGAAATAGGCCCACAAAATCGGACGCAACCGACCCAGCGAGACGCCCGCGCCGTCCGCCGCCGCAGCCGCCATCGGGGGGACACGCTTCACTGCCGGAATCGCCAGCGCGATAGTAAACAGCGTCAGCAGCCCCAGCACTATCCAGCTGCCCGCCCAGTTCCATTCCGAGGCCAGCACAGGCGGAAGGAGCAGGCCGCTCAAGACCATGCCGATCCCCGCGCCAGACCCGTAAATGATGGTAAACAGGCTGCTGCGGCCCGAGGCCGCGCCCGCCCGCGCGGCGAGGCTGAAACCGGCGATGAATACACAGCCCGTCGCGAAACCCGCGATGAAGCGCAGCAGGAGCAGTGCCCCATAGTCATGGAACAGGGCCATGGCCAGCAGTGACGCGGCGGTAAGAAGAAGCCCGTGCACGAACACGCGCGCGGTGCCAAGCCAGCGCTCGGCCTGGACGGTCAGCAGCGACCCGAGCAAGTAACCCACCGCCATCGCGGTTCCGAGCGAACCCGCCTGGGCAAAGCTCCAATGCAAGCCGTGCCGCATTGCGGGCAGCAACAGGGAGTACGCAAACCGCGCAAAGCCCAGTGCGGCGGCCGCGCCCATCGCCAGGCCGGCCGGCACCCATAGCGAAACGCCGGCTGATGCGGCGGCCCGTTCAGGGCAAGGCCGCGGGTCGAGCGTGGTGCAGTTGGAACAGTCCATTTTGGGCTCCGCAATTCGTCGAACAGAAGCCGAAAATTTATGCCTGCATGACGCTGAAATCCAACGAGATTTTTTGACCAGATAGGTGAGCTGGGCTAACATTTCCCCATGCCGGATCACCTGCCTTCGCTCAAGGCTCTACGCATCTTCGAGGCCGCAGGGCGCCACCATGGCTACAGCCGTGCTGCCGAGGAATTGTTCCTCACGCACAGTGCCGTCAGTCACCAGATCAAGGCGCTAGAGGCCGAACTCGGAACCAAGCTGTTCCGGCGTGCGGGCCACTCCATGCTGCTGACCGAGGACGGCCAGCGACTCTACCTTGCGATGAACGAGGCGCTGGCGCTTATTGCGAAGGGTGTTGCGGAAGTACGCGCAGATGACCGGCCACAGACACTGAACGTCAGCGCACCGCCTTCACTCGCGATCTGGCTGGTGCCGCGACTGGCGGACTTCCGGCAACGCCACCCGCGTCTTGAAATCAACCTCAGCGGGGCCATCGCGCTGGTCGATTTCAGTCACGACGACGTGGATCTCGCCTTGCGTTTCGGCCAAGGTGTCTGGCCAGGCTTGCGCGCGGATCGGCTGCCACTGGACGATCTCGTCTATCTGGCAGTCTGCAGCCCGGCATATCGCCACGGGCGCTTGCCAAGAACAGTCGGGGAATTACGCAAGTGCACCTTGATCCATCACCCATTCATGCCTTGGGCGGAATGGTTCAGAAGTGCAGGGTCGAATGTGGAACCATCAATACCGGGGCCTCATTTCAACGAGTACCCGCTCGCGATGCAGGCTGCGCTTTCAGGGCAAGGGGTGATGCTCGCCAACTCGATCATGATCAGCGCCGAACTCGCCAGCGGCCAGCTGGTGCGTGTGCTGCAGGATCAGCCGGCGTTGCGCCAGTCGTCCGCCTACTACATCGTCTTTCCCGAGAACCGCACACTATCGTCCAAGGCGCGCGTGTTCTGCGACTGGCTGCTGGAGCAGGCGCATCAATCGACCGTTGCAAAATCGAGCCCATGAAAACATGAGCGTGCCCGACGCTGATCACGCACGGCGCGACGGAATCATGTGTCGAGCAGCTGGGCGATCCCTGCGATAGATGCCACGCTCAGCGGCGGCCCGCCTCATCACGCAATGCCTCTACCACCAGCGAGAATGCCGGCGAAGGCTGCCGACGGCTGGGGTAATACAGGTAATAGCCTGCAAAGGGAGCACACCAGTCCTGCAACACGCGTACCAGGCGTCCTTCCTCTATGTGCGGGTCGAATTCTCCGTCCGGTAGCCACGCTACACCCAGCCCCGCCAGGGCTGCGTCCACGATAGCGGGCGAGGTGTTGATAATGAGCTGGCCCTCCACCCGGACATTGACCTGCCGACCCTTGCGCTGGAAGTCCCAGACGAAGAGGCCTCCGCCCGACTGCATCCGCATGTTGATGCATCTATGGTTCATCAGATCGCGCGGGTGCATGGGCTTGGGATGCGTCTTGAAATAGGCGGGGGAGGCTACGACCGCCATGCAAAGCGGCGGCCCGATCGGCAGCGCAATCATGTCCTTATCGATGGTGTCCCCCAGCCGAACCCCGGCGTCAAAGCGGTCGGCCACGATATCGCGAAAGCCGTAGTTCACGTCGAACTCGATCTTGATGTCAGGATATTCGAGCAGCAGCGGCGCAAGCTTGGGCAGCAGCGTATGCCGCGAGACGTAGTCTCCGCAGGTGATTCGCACCGTCCCTGCCGGCTTGTCGCGCATCTGCGTGAGGTCGTCCAATTCCGACTCGATTTCATCGAAACGATGCCCGATCGCTTGTAGAAGCCGTTCGCCCGCCGCAGTGGGCGATACGCTGCGGGTCGTGCGCGTGAGCAGGCGAATCTTCAACCGCGCCTCCAGACCGCTGATGGCCTGGCTAATTGCCGACTGCGTCACCCCCAGCAATGCTGCGGCGCGGGTGAAGCTGCCTTCCCGTGCGACGGTGATGAAATACAGGAGATCGTTGAAGTTGTGTCTGGCCATGAGGCCAGTATTTCACGAACGATTAATTAGAACAACTAATAAGGCATTTAAGTTTTCATTAGCTAGTCAATGCCCTTCATCTCCGTCAAAATGCTCGTCATGAAAAAACCCAACGTGCCGTTGGTGCCCAGCGCGGATAACGTCGATCTATACGATCAAATGGACAGAATCCCGTTTGACGGGCTGACAGCCTGCTTCAAGCGGTATCCGCCTCGAGCGCGCATGGGACAGCAACACATTTTATGAAAGATCAAGTAAACGGCGCGCTTGCGCCCACGTCTATCACTTCACAGAGGATCGACGCACCACCGGCCTATTGGGGGGGCGTATTCGCAATGACGTTGTGCGTTTTCGCGCTCATCGCCTCTGAGTTCATGCCTGTGAGTCTGCTCACGCCCATGGCGGCGGATCTTCAGGTCACAGAGGGCATGGCCGGGCGGGGTATTGCCATCTCGGGCGGCTTCGCCGTACTGACGAGCCTGTTCATCTCGACCCTGGCGGGCCGCATGAACCGCAAGACGCTGCTTCTGTGCCTGACCGGGATCATGGCGCTGTCGGGCGCGGTCATAGCGCTGGCACCGAACTATTTCGTCTACATGATCGGGCGAGCGCTCATTGGTGTCGTGGTGGGCGGCTTCTGGTCGATGTCGGCGGCTACTGCTTTGCGGCTTGTGCCAACACATCAAGTGCAGCGCGCACTGGCAATCTTCAACGGTGGCAACGCATTGGCCACCGTGGTAGCCGCGCCACTGGGCGCCTGGCTAGGGGGGGCTATCGGCTGGCGCGGGGCCTTTTTCTGTCTGGTGCCAGTGGCTCTGGCTGCGTTCCTCTGGCAATGGATCAGCCTGCCGCCCATGCATATCGAGCCTCGCAAGACCGGCCCCGGCCATACATTCAAGCTCTTTCGCGGCCCGGTTGTAACTCTTGGCATGTTGGGCGTGGGTCTCTTCTTCATGGGCCAATTTACGCTGTTCACCTATGTCCGGCCCTTTCTCGAAACCGTCACGCAGGTCGATGACTCCATGGTGACCATGATTCTGCTGGTCATCGGTGTGACAGGCTTTATTGGCACCACGTTGATCGGCTCGGTGCTCAAGCGCGGCATTTATCGAACGCTGATCGGCGCTCCGGTGTTCATGGCAGCCATTGCGGTGTCTCTGGTCGAACTCGGCAACTGGTCAACCGCAGTGGTGGTATTACTGGGTTTCTGGGGGCTGATCGCCACTGCCGCACCGGTGGGCTGGTGGGTCTGGGTGCCGCGCACATTTCCGCAGGACGCTGAAGCGGGCGGCGGGTTGATGGTGGCAATAATCCAGTTTTCGATCGCACTGGGCTCGACTGCAGGTGGCCTGCTCTTCGATTACAGCGGCTACAAAAGCATGCTCGCGGCCAGCGCCGCCACCTTACTCGCGGCCGCCGTCCTGATTTCCCTGGCGGCGCGAGCCGAGACGGCACGAGGCTATGAACAATGCAGCCTTCGAGAAGCAACGCCATGATCAGCACCCGCTGAGGCGTGCGTTCGTGAATTCATCGAGGCCTCATGGTCAGGCCTTGATTCTGAACAGGAGCAATAACATGCAAATGCGCAATCTTGGAAATCTGGAAGTTTCAGCCGTCGGTCTAGGCTGCATGGGTATCAGTTTCAGCTATGGCGAGGCGCTGCCGAAGGACGAGGGCGTCAAGCTGATCCGCGCGGCCGTGAAGCGCGGCGTGACCTTCTTCGACACGGCGGAGGTCTATGGCCCGTTCACCAACGAAGAGGTGGTGGGCGAGGCGCTGCGCCCATTCCGCGATCGGGTCGTGATCGCCACCAAGTTCGGTTTCGACATTGACTTCGAAACCGGTGAGAACCGGGGTGTCTGCAGCCGCCCCGAGCGCATCCGCCGGGCTGTCGAAGGCTCGCTCAGGCGGCTGGGCATCGAGACGATCGACCTGCTGTATCAGCACCGCGTAGACCCGGACGTGCCGATCGAGGATGTGGCGGGAACCGTCAAAGACCTGGTCTCCGAGGGCAAGGTCAAGCACTTCGGCATGTCGGAGCCTGGCGTGCAGACGCTGCGCCGCGCCCATGCGGTGCAGCCGGTGGCCGCCGTGCAGAACGAGTATTCGCTGTGGTGGCGCGCAGTCGAGACCAATGGCATCTTGCAGGCCTGCGACGAACTCGGTATCGGGTTCGTGCCTTACAGCCCGCTGGGCAAGGGCTTCCTCACTGGTGCGATGAACAAGGACACGCGACTGGGCGAAGGGGATTTCCGCAAATCGGTACCGCGTTTCTCGCCCGAAGCCATGCAAAAGAACCAGGCCCTGGTCGATCTGTTGAAGCGGGTCGCCGATGACAAGGGCGTGACACCCGCTCAAATCGCCTTGGCGTGGCTGCTTGCGCAACGGGCGTATATTGCACCTATCCCCGGCACGACCAAGATCCATCGGCTGGAAGAGAATCTGGGCGCCGCCGATGTCGAGCTCTCGCGAGCCGAGCTGATAGACATCGAGACGGCCGCCGCGCGAATTCCCGTCGCAGGCGAACGCTACGCGCCATCGCAGTTGGCGATGGTCGGACGCGAGGCCGCGCCACGCAAGACACATGCGTGACCTGTGCCATCACGCAGATTCACCAGCGGGAAGGCCGACTGGCCGCTGGCGGCGGTTCTGAGCGTGACGCGGGTCTTTAAATGATTCAGAAACTCAAGGAACAACATCATGACCATCAAAGCCTATGGCGCCCGCGCCAGTAATCTTGCCCTGGAGCCGCTCGCCATTACGCGCCGGGCGCCGGGCGAGCACGACGTGCAGATCGACATCGCCTACTGCGGCGTCTGTCACTCGGACTTGCACCAGGTACGCTCCGAGTGGGCGGGCACGCTCTATCCCTGCGTCCCCGGCCACGAGATCGTGGGCCGCGTCTCGGCCGTGGGCGCCCACGTGTCCGGCCATAAGGTCGGCGACCTGGTCGGAGTAGGGTGCATCGTCGACAGTTGCAAGCATTGTGACGAGTGTGAAGACGGGCTGGAGAATTATTGTGATCACATGGTCGGCACCTACAACGGGCCGACCCCGGACGCGCCCGGCCACACACTGGGCGGCTATTCGCAGCAGATTGTGGTTCATGAGCGATATGTGCTGCGCGTGCGCCACCCCGAGACGCAACTGGCTTCAGTGGCGCCGCTGTTGTGCGCGGGCATTACCACCTATTCGCCGCTGCGCCACTGGAAGGTGGGGCCGGATCACAAGGTCGGTGTAGTCGGTATCGGCGGGCTGGGCCACATGGGCATCAAGCTCGCGAACGCAATGGGCGCGCATGTAGTGGCCTTCACCACATCCGAGTCCAAGCGCGAGGCGGCCAGAGCATTGGGCGCGCACGAGGTAGTCGTCTCGCGCAACGCTGACGAAATGGCGGCGTATGCCGGAAGCCTAGACTTTATCCTCAACACGGTGGCCGCGCCGCACGACCTCGATGCGTTTCTTGCGCTGCTCAAGCGTGACGGCACAATGACGCTGGTGGGCGCGCCCGCCACTCCACACCCTTCGCCAGAAGTATTCAACCTGATCACGAAACGCCGCAGCCTGGCGGGCTCGATGATAGGAGGCATTCCCGAAACCCAGGAAATGCTGGATTTCTGCGCCGAACACGGTATCGTTGCGGACATTGAAATGATCCGTGCCGATCAGATCAACGAGGCCTATGAACGGATGCTCAAGGGTGACGTGAAATACCGCTACGTCATCGACTGCGCGTCACTAGCGGCATGAGCCTTGGGGAATCCGTTCTCGAGCGCCCGAGCTTGATCAGACCTTCCCTAAGGTGTTCAGTCCGCTCAAAAGATCGACACTGAGATCGGGCGCCGATTATGCGTTGTCGAGGCCATCGGCGATATCGACAACAACCTTGCCGACGGCGTTGCCGGATTCGAGGCGGGTATGCGCTGCGCCTACATCGGATAGACCGAAACGTTGTTCGTCCAATACAGGTTTCAGTCTCTTTGCATCGGCCAATACTGCCGCCTTGGTAAGAATCTCCCCATTATGTTCCGGAGACGCTCCGCGCAGCATCGTTGCGAGCATGAGTACCGCGTTCAGCGTCAGGCTCTTGCCATGCATGGGAGATAGGTCAGCCGTAAAGGCCGTCGTGATAGTTGCTACTTGCCCCCTGACGCGCGCGGCTTCAAAGGATTTTGCGATGTCCGAGCCGCCGGCGGCGTCAAAGACCACATCGAAGCCGCGCCCATCAGTCAATCGCTTGACATAATCCGCAACTAGCTCGTCTCGATAACGGATAATTTCGTCGGCACCGCAACGGCGGGCAATTTCAGCTTTTTCATCCGTCGATACTGTGGTGGCCACATAGGCGCCTTGTGCCTTGGCGATTTGAATCGCTATGTGGCCCACACCCCCAGCGCCCCCGTGAATCAATACGTGGTCTCCCGGTTTCACATGACAGCGATCCACCAAGGCTTCCCAGGCGGTGATAGTCACCAGCGGCAGGGCGGCAGTCTCACGCCAACCGAGGGTTCTTGGCTTATTCGCCATCAATTCGGCATCGACGACGACGTATTCTCCGTAGCTGCCCCCTCGTCCGATGACTCCGGCGGCGCAGCCGTACACCTCGTCGCCGGTACGGAAGCGCGATACGTTCTTACCCACGGCATCTACCACGCCGGCCACGTCGCAACCCAGTACAGGCGGAAGAGCAGGGGCAAAGGACGGCCCCATTTGTCTGATTTTGATATCGACCGGGTTCACGCTGGTCGCCATCTGGCGCACACGAATTTGATCCGATCCGGGCTCGGATTTTTCCACTTCGGCGATCTTGAAGACATCAGGAGCGCCAAATTCATGTATTTGCTGAACCTTCATGATTACTCTTTTCCTTTTCCGGCGCCAGGCCATATATTTAAATCGTCATCGACCGCTTATAAAAGCAGCGGCCGGTGTTTACAGGACGGTGGCCGCGAAGTCGATATAGCCTTCGGCGCCCCCGCCGTAATAAGCTTCCTTCGGGGCTTCGGTCAGTGCCAGGCCGTAGCGCAGGCGCGTGATCAGATCGGGATTACCAATGAAGGGCCGTCCGAACGCCACCATATCCACCAGCCCCGCGCCGCGCCGGCTCTTCGCCAGCTCGAAGTCATAACCATTGTTGCCGATGTAGGGGCCGGTGAACAGCGCACGCAAGGCATCAAGATCGACGCCTTGCGGCGTCTTGCGGCTGCCGCCCGTGTCGCCCTCGACGAAGTGCATGTAAGCCAGTTCAAAGTTATTGAGCTTTTCGATCAGATACCCGTAGGTGGCCATTACATTGCTGTCGGGCGGCGTGTTGCCGGCATCCGGCGTGGTTGGCGATAGACGAATACCAACGCGGTCATGCCCCCAGACGCCGACTACGGCTTCTACGACTTCCAGCGTTAATCGCGTACGGTTTTCAATCGAGCCGCCATAGGCGTCGGTGCGCCTGTTGGTGGAGTCGCGGATGAACTGATCGAGCAGATAGCTGTTGGCGGAGTGCACCTCCACACCGTCGAAACCGGCAGCTTTCGCCATCTTGGCAGCGTGCGCGTAATCGGAGACGATGCGCGGAATTTCGTCGGTTTCAAGCGCACGAGGCGTGGAAAAGTCGACAAACCCATTGTTGGTAAAGGCCTTGCCCTCGGCGGCGATGGCCGACGGTGCGACCGGAAGCTGGCCGTTGGGTTGCAGGTCGACGTGTGAAATGCGCCCTACATGCCAAAGCTGGTTGACGATCTTGCCACCTGCGGCATGAACGGCATCGGTGACTTTGCGCCAGCCAGCCACTTGCTCGTCGGTCCAGATGCCGGGGGTCATCGCATAGCCGCGGCCTTCGGCCGAGATATTGGTGGCTTCGCTGACGATCAGGCCAGCGCCGGCACGCTGGGCATAATAGGTAGCCTGCAGATCGCCTGGCACGCCGTCATCACCGACCCGGCTGCGAGTCAATGGCGCCATGGCGATACGGTTGCTTACTTTAATGGCGCCAAGCCGGGTGGGTGAGAAGAGATCGGTTGCCTTGCTGTAATCAACCATTTGCGGTTCCTTCACAAGAGTGACAATAAATTCTGTATCGATTACTACATATATAGATTATATAATGAGCACTACAGAATTTGTCAACGCAATTTCGGGCAGACTGCCGCATCATGGCTACAAAGCAATCAACTATTTCTACCCACAGGGGACGGCCCTGCGCCTTCGACCGTGATGCCGCGCTCAATGCGGCACTCGATGTGTTCTGGAAACGAGGCTATGAGCCTGCGACGATCAGCGAACTCTGCGCGGCGATGGGCATCAATCCGCCGAGTCTGTACGCCGCCTTCGGCAACAAGTCCGCGCTGTTTCTTGAGGCCGCAAGCCACTACGAGTCAGTTTATTGGGATGCAGCCTGGGAACGGCTGGGTGCCTCATCCAGTGTGGTCAATGGCGTAGAGCGTTTCTTCGATGATGCGGCAGATATTCTCACCGCACCGGCGACACCGTGCGGCTGCATGATCGTGCTGGCGGCGGTGAACATCTCGGATGGCGCAGATGATGTCTGCAATACGCTCAAGGCACTACGCGGTCAAGGCGTAGCACGTTTTCGGGCCTTGCTCGACAAGGGTATTGCCAGCGGCGAACTGCGCCAGGACACGTCCGTCGGTATCGTTGCCGAAGCTCTCAAAACGCTGCTGGAAGGCCTGTCGATCCGAGCCCGCGATGGGACTTCGCGACAGGAATTGGCCAATATCGGAGCCCAGGCGGTTCGAATGCTGCCGGTGGCGTCCGAGTGATCGATCATTACAGGCAGGCAAGGGGTAGCATTGTAAAGAGGTACCCCATATCGGCGTAAGCTCGGGCATCAGTGCATCGACATGGGCATGTGAAATGGCACGCATCGACACAAGGAGAGCGCCATGACCGAACCGGAACACATAGAAGCCCTATCCTTGGTAGTGGTGAAGGCGGCAAATACCTGGCCTGGCACTTGGCCAAATCCGGACTACGCACCGCCGTTGTAGAGCGCCAATGGATAGGCGGATCCTGCCCCAATACCAATTGCCTGCCCACCAAGAACGAGATCTGGAGCGCAAAGGTAGCAGATCTGGCGCGGCGTGCCGACACATTCGGCGTGACCGTCGGCCCGGTCGCCGTCGACATGGCGCGGGTTCGCCAGCGCAAGCGTGACATGGTCGATGGCTTGATCAAGATGCATCTACAGAACTACGAAGCCAGCGGCGCCGAATTGATTATGGGCAGCGGACGATTCGTGGCGCCCAAAACGCTCGAGGTACAACTGAACGACGGCGGCACGCGACTGCTCGCCGCCAACCAGATCTTCCTCAATGTCGGCACATCTCCAGCCATTCCGGGTATTTCCGGCCTTGCGGCAACGCATCCCCTCACGCATATCGAAGCACTGGAGTTGGATTATGTGCCGTCTCACCTGATCGTGCTCGGCGGCGGCTATGTTGGCCTGGAGTTGGCACAGGCTTACCGCCGCTTCGGCAGTCGGGTCACGATTGTGGAACACGGGCCTCAGCTTGCCGGCAAGGAGGATGCCGACATCTCGGAAGCGATCCGGCAAATTCTCTCTGAAGATGGAATCGAGATCTGCGTGTCCGCCGAGACGCTGCATGCCGACGGTCAATCCGGTCAGCAGGTTACCCTTCGCGTACGTACCAAGTCAGGCGAGCAGACCATTGAAGGCAGTGACATCCTGGTTGCCGCGGGACGCCGCCCCAATACTGCGGACATCGGGCTCGACACCGCTGGTGTCGAATTGGATGATCGCGGTTACATCAAGGTCAACGAGTATCTCGAAACCAGCGCGACGGATATCTGGGCCATCGGCGAATGTGCGGGCAGCCCCCAGTTCACCCATGTATCACTCGATGACTTTCGGGTGATTCGTGACCGACTCGCCGGCGGCGATCGCACTACGCACGAGCGCCTGGTTCCTTATTGCATGTTCACGGATCCACCACTTGCCCGTGTCGGGCTGAGCGAAACCGAAGCGCAACGCCTGGGCATTCCGGTGCGCGTTGCAAAAATGCCGACAAGCGCAGTGCTGCGGACACGAACGATCGATGAGAGGCAAGGCGTCATGAAAGCATTGATCGCTGCGAATGACGATCGAATCCTTGGCTTTGCGATGCTGGGCGCCGAGGCGGGCGAGGTCATGGCCGCGGTGCAAACCGCGATGTTGGCAGGCATGCCTTACACGCGATTGCGCGATGCTATCCTGGCCCATCCGACTATGGCGGAAGGCCTGGGTGCATTGTTTTCAAAAGTGCCAAACCACGGGGCGACATAGCGTGAATTCGTAAACGCGCCCTCCTGAGTTTTGCAAGAAAAGAGTGCATACGGGCCGCCTTACAGATCACCCTCTGGCTCAGCCCATGGGTCGATGATCTCGGGGAACTGATCTTCGGGCGCGAGCGATTCTTCCTGTCGCCACTGGGCCAGCAACTCCAGGAGGGGTTTGGAGGACGCAGCTGCCCGGCTGTTTTGGGGAATCCCGGGTTGGTATGGGCTAATTGGGGTGGTAGGGGCGCTCACGGCAGCTCCGGTTCGGATTCATCTACCATATGGTATCTGCTCCAAGCCAACATCGGAAGAAGGCGCCTTGACCCGAGCCGCTGTAAAGGACAGCTGCGTCTGACCGAGGCAGTTTGCCAGCTGTCGCTGGGTCAGTCCGTCAACAGCGTGGCACGCGACATGGGGTATGCCACGGCCAATGCCTTCAGCACCATGTTCCGGCGAACGCCGGGTGAGCCGCCGCAGCGGTATCTGAGGGCGGCGATCAGGTAGGCTGCCGACTGTGGCCGGCGGCGGGGTGCTTCATATCGAAGCTCCACGCAAAGGACGGACTGGCTCAGGTTTGCCGAGAAGCTCGACTAGCCGCGACTCGCATGGGGATAGGTCATACCCCCGCCGTTGCGAGATCATGAACGTGAGCGCGCCGATGTGCCAGGCCCGGCGTTCAAGTTCAACGAGCCGTCCGCTTGCCAGATCATCGCGAACGAGGTGCCGTGGCAAGTGCCCCCAGCCGAGACCGGCGTTCAGAAGATCACGCTTGGCGCCGAGATCGTTGACCAGCCACTGGCGTTTGCCGGCGACGCCCTGTTGGATCCTTTCCGCTCCATGCTGATTGTCCGTAACGACGATCTGGACATGTCTGCCAAACTCATCCATCGGGATGGGTTTCGGTGCCGAAGCGAGGGGGTGGGCAGGTGCACATACCGTCACCATCTCCGTCTCGGACAGCCAGTGGCGTTCTATCGCATCGGGGTTCACCTCCGGCACGTTCTCTATCGTGACGGCCAGGGCACACACCCCTTCGAGTACCAGGCTCTCGCCGCCTTGCATGGTCGTGATTCGCAAGTTGGTCACTGCGGTGGAGAATTCCGCTTGCAGCGTCCGCAAGCAGTCGATCAGGTGGGCGCGTGGGAAGTAGGCATCGATCGCAACCGAAATTTGCGGTATCCCGGTTCTGGCGATCGAGCTGGCACGGTTCTTCATCTCTTCCGTGCGTGAGATTACCGCCCGCGCATCCGGCAAAAGGCTGTGCCCCGCTGCGGTGAGCTGCGCTTTCCGTGTGTTTCGCTCGAACAACTCGACATCGAATGTGCCCTCCAGCGCCTTGATTGCATGGCTGATGGCGGACTGTGCGCGCCGGAGCTTTAGCGCCGCACCCGAAAAACTTCCCTGATCGCATACCGCAACAAATGCGCGCAGTTGATTGATGGTGACGTTATCGAGCATTTTCCATCTAAATAGTAGATGTTATTAAGCGATTTTTCGTCAATTGTCTTGATGAGTCAAGGGCTCTAGACTGTTTTTCAGTTTCAATAGAGGACGCCGACCCGGCGACACATCATGAACAGACTGAGTGGAAAGACCGCCGTAATCACCGGCGGCGCTACCGGTATCGGCCGCGCGGTGAGGGGCTCGGTCTCCGATCTTGCGGATCTTGATCGGCTCTACGCGGCGGTGAAGGCCGAGCGCGGAACCCTCGACATCGTCTTCGCCAATGCCGGGACGGGAAGCCCGCTTCCGCTTGGCCAGATCACCACCGAGCACATTGACGAAACCTTCGACACGAACGTGAAGGGAACGATTTTCACAGTCCAGAAGGCGTTGCCGCTGATGGGCCGGAGTGGGTCGATCATCCTGACCGGATCGAGTGCCGGCACCACGGGTGCCCCGGCATTCAGCGCCTACAGCGCGAGCAAGGCAGCGGTGCGCAATCTCGCGCGGACCTGGGCAGAGGATCTGAAGGGCACCGCTATCCGGGTAAATGTGCTCTCGCCTGGGCCGACTGCGACTGAACTGGCGAAGGAAGCGCTAGGTGAAGAGGGAATGAAGGTCTTCGCCTCGATGAATCCGCTCCAGCGCATGGCCGAACCGGCGGAGCTCGGGGCGGTCGCTGCCTTTCTCGCATCGCAGGACAGCAGCTTCATGACCGCCAGCGAGGTCGCCGTCGACGGTGGCTTGGCGCAACTCTGACACCCCACATCCAGCTGGTCACTGCAGCGGTCCGGCCAGGCAAACTCCTCCAAAGGAAAATCACATGGAACACTCCCTCACAGGAAAAACGGCTCTCGTCACCGGAGCATCGCGAGGCATTGGCCGCGCCATTGCCGAACGTCTTGCAAAGGATGGCGCGACGGTCGCGTTGACTTACAACGCCAGCAAATCTGGCGCAGACGAAACGGTCGCAGCCATCGAGAAAGCGGGAGGCACTGCGTTCGCGCTCCAGGCAGACCTCGTTGACCCGGCGGCCGTCCCGACCCTGTTCGCAAGACTCGACGATGAGTTCACCAAGCGGAAGGGAAGCAAAGCAGCCCTCGACATCCTGGTCAACAACGCTGGCAATTCCGGTTGGGTCGGCTTCAAAGATGCGACGCCGGACAGTTGGGACACTCTGATGGCGGTCTACGCTCGCGCGCCCTTCTTCATCGTCCAGGCCGCCCTGGATCGTTTCGTCGATGGTGGGCGCATCATCAACATCTCTTCCGCTGCCGCCACGAAGCCCGTGACAGCCGCGCCTGTCTATTCGATGGCCAAGGCGGCCATCAACACCCTGACGCATGCGCTCGCGTCCGAGCTGGGGCCGCGCGGAATCACCGCGAACGCCGTCGCGCCGGGCTACACGCGAACGGACGGGAATGCCGCCTTCCGAGAAAATCCCGAACTTGTGAAGGCGGTCGAGGCCGAAATCGCGCTGGGACGCTTTGGCGAGCCTTCGGAAATCGCCACCGTCGTGGCGTTCCTGGCTTCCGATGAAGGCCATTGGGTGACCGGCCAGACGATCGAGGCGAGCGGCGGCTACAAGCTCTGACCGCACCGAAAAACCCAAGGAGAATATATGAGTTACGCAATTATCGGCTTTGGCAAGATCGGCCATGCTCTTGCCAAAGCATTTGCCCGCAATGGCATCGAGGTATCCGTTGCAACCACGCGCGAGCCGGCAAGCTTCGCATCCGATGCAGCCGTAGTCGGGCCCACGATCATTCCCAAAACCCTGGCGGAGGCTGTCACGGCCGACACCATCTTTTTGGCTGTCCGTTTCGAGTCGCACCCGGAGGTCGCGAAGGTGCTACCCAACTGGAAGGGGAAGACCCTCATCGACGCGATGAACACGTTGGCCCCGCTTGAAGAACTGGACGGTCTTCCGTCCTCTGCCGTCGTCGCGAAGGCGTTCACCGGAGCCAGCCTGGTGAAGGGCTTCAACCATTTGGCCGCCGCCGTCCTTGCCCAAGACCCGGCTGTACATGGTGGTAGGAGAGTTGTGTTCCTGGCGAGCGACGATGGTGGCGCAGTAGTGCCGGTGGCCGCTCTCGCCGAGCGGCTTGGCTTCGCACCCGTGAACCTTGGGGCGCTCGCCGAGGGTGGCGCGCTTGTGCACGCGCGGGACGGGATCTGGGGGCCTCTGATCTTCCAGGATCTGTTCAAGAAGGAGTCGTGAGCGGTGTGAGACCATCATGGCAAGATCGTGAGTACCCGCATTGCGCGAGATGCGCTCTGTTGCCGGAAGCCGAATTGACTGGCGTGGCGGCGGATGTCGCCACTGCACAAGGATGCGCCGTGCTGTTCGGCCAGGCGCCGGACGCGGATATCCTTGTCAATAATGCCGGCACTGCACAACCTCAAACGTCGATATTCCCCGCCAGCAGTGCATGCGACTCGATGAAGGCGCGGCGCGGTTCGACGTTGTCGCCCATCAGAGTGGTGAAGACTTCGTCGGCAGCGATGGCGTCTTCGATCTGGACGCGCAGCAAGCGGCGCACCTTGGGATCCATAGTGGTTTCCCAGAGCTGCTCGGGGTTCATTTCGCCCAGGCCCTTGTAGCGCTGCTTGGTGATGCTGCGCTCGGCCTCGCCGCGCAGCCACTGCATGGTTTCGCGGAAATCGGCCACGGGCTTTTCCTTGCGTTTTTCGCCTTCGCCGCGCATCACCATGGCGCCCGGCCCCATGAAGCCGTGGAAGGTCTTGGCGGAACGCGACAGCACCGCGTAATCGGCGCCGCGTACGAAGGCCTGGTCGAAGACGCTGACGCGCACATTGCCGTAGTGCATGCGGCTGACGACCACGCGGTACGCGTCGGACTGTTCGTCGTACTCGGCCTTGACTTCGACCGTATGCGGCGCGGCCTCGTCGTATAGGGCGTCCTGCAGGCGGCGCGCGGACTGCTCGGCGAGTTCGCCGGTGTCGAGATTGAGCGCGACGCCCTCGGCCATGGCCGACAGCGATTCGGTGTCGAGCATGCGCGACAGGCGCGCGATGACCGAGTCGGCCAGAATGTACTGGCGTGCCAGTTCGGCCAGCGGATCGCCGGATATGGGCGCGGCGTTTTCGCCCGGAACCAGCGCCGCGTCTTTAAGCGCCAGCTGCAGCATGAACTGGGCTTCTTCCTGGTCGTCTTTAAGATAGCGCTCTTCGCGCCCGACCTTGACCTTGTACAGCGGCGGCTGCGCAATATACACATAGCCGCGCTGCACCAGTTCGGGCATCTGCCGATACAGCAGCGTCAGCAGCAGCGTGCGGATGTGCGCACCGTCGACGTCGGCATCGGTCATGATGATGATGCGGTGGTAGCGCAGCTTGTCGACGTTGAAATCGGGGCCGATGCTGGTGCCCAGCGCCGTGATGAGCGTGGTGATCTGTTCGCTGGACAGCAGCTTGTCGAAGCGCGCTTTTTCAACGTTGAGCACCTTGCCGCGCAGCGGCAGGATGGCCTGGAACTTGCGGTCGCGGCCCTGCTTGGCCGAGCCGCCGGCCGAGTCGCCCTCGACGATGTACAGCTCGCACAGCGCCGGGTCTTTTTCCTGGCAGTCGGCCAGCTTGCCGGGCAGGCCGGCGCCTTCCAGCACGCTCTTGCGCCGCGTCATCTCGCGGGCGCGCCGCGCGGCATCGCGGGCGCGCGCGGCTTCAACGATCTTGCCGCACAGGGCGCGGGCATCGTTGGGGTTTTCCAGCAGCCAGGTCTCGAGCGAGCGCGCCACGGCGTCTTCCACGGCGGGCCGCACCTCGCTGGAAACCAGCTTGTCCTTGGTCTGGCTGCTGAACTTGGGCTCGGGCACCTTGACCGACAGCACGCAGACCAGGCCTTCGCGCATGTCGTCGCCGGTAGTGTCGACCTTGGCCTTCTTGGCCAGTTCATTGTCGGCGATGTACTTGTTGATGATGCGCGTCATGGCCGCGCGCAAACCGGTCAGATGGGTGCCGCCGTCGCGCTGCGGGATGTTGTTGGTGAAGCACAGCACGTTCTCGGTGTAGCTGTCGTTCCATTGCATGGCGACGTCCACGCCCACCAGCGTGCCGCCGGCGGAAGACTCGGTGCTGACGGCGAACACATTGCTGTGCAGCACGGTCTTGCTGCGGTTGATGTATTCGACGAAGCCCTTGACCCCGCCGGAAAAGGCGAAGTTTTCTTCCTTGCCCTGGCGCTCGTCGATCAAGCGGATCTTCACGCCATTGTTCAGGAACGAAAGCTCGCGCAGGCGCTTGGCGAGTATTTCGTAGTGGTATTCGATGTGATTGAAGATGACCGGGTCGGCCAGGTACTGCACCCGCGTGCCGGTGCGCTCGGCGGGGCCGGTAACGGCCAGCGGCGCCACGCGCTCGCCCTGGCGGAATTCGATCTCGTGGGTCTGGCCGTTGCGCCAGACGGTCAGGCGCAGCCATTCGGACAAGGCATTGACGCAGGACACGCCCACGCCGTGCAAGCCGCCCGACACCTTGTACGAGTTCTGGTCGAACTTGCCGCCGGCGTGCAGCTCGGTCATGACGATTTCCGCGGCGCTGCGGTGGAACTCGTCGTCCTTGTGGATGGCGACGGGAATGCCGCGGCCGTTGTCAGCCACGGAAATGCTGTTGTCGGAATGGATGGTGACGACGATATCGTCGCAATACCCGGCCAAGGCCTCGTCGATAGAGTTGTCGACCACCTCGAAGACCATGTGATGCAGGCCCGTGCCGTCGGATGTATCGCCGATGTACATGCCCGGGCGCTTGCGCACGGCCTCGAGGCCCTTGAGCATCTTGATCGAGTCGGCACCGTATCCGGCGACGGCGGCATTCATGGTCTGGTCTGACATAACGTGTTTGGAACCTTATAAAAGCCTTGCGGCTGCAAGCCGGCGCGAGCCCCGAGAGAGGCCGTGCCGGCGGATACGGCATGGGTGCGGAGCTGGCTTAGATCCGCATGGGCATTACGACATACTTGAACTGGTCGTCTTCGGGCAGGGTGATCAGCGCCGAGGCGTTGACATCGGGCTGCACCGACCAGTTGACGGTCTCGGTCTTGACGTTGCCCAGCACGTCCAGCAGGTAGCTGACGTTGAAGCCCACGTCCAGCGCCTCGTGGGCGTAGTCGATGTCGAGCTCTTCCTGGGCCTCTTCCTGCTCGGCGTTGGAAGAAGAGATGCGCAGCAGGTTCTCGCCCAGCTGCAGGCGCACGCCCTTGAGCTTGTCGGTGGTAAGAATGGCGGCGCGCTGCAGGCTGCCCTGCAGGGCCTCGCGCGACACCGAGAAGTGCCGCGTGTAGTTGGTGGGGATGACGCGCGTGAAATCGGGGAACTTGCCCTCGACCAGCTTGGACACCAGCTCGACCTCACCGAAGCGGAAGCGGATCTGGCCGGGCGCCACGTCAATGGCCACGGGGTCGTCGGAATCGCCCAGCAGGCGCTGCATCTCGAGCACGGTCTTGCGCGGCACGATGACTTCCTGGCGGTTTTCAATGCCCTCGGCCTCGGTGCCGCTGTGCGCCAGGCGGTGGCCGTCGGTGGCCACGGCGCGCACGCGGCCGGGCTCGAACACGAACAGCAGGCCGTTCAGGTAGTAGCGGATGTCTTGTTGCGCCATGGCGAAGTGCACCATATTGAACAAGTGCTTCAGGGTTTTTTGCGGCAGGGAAAAGGAGACGTCCCATTTTTCGGGCTGGGACAAGGTGGGGAATTCGGCCGCCCCCAATGTTTGCAGCGCGAAACGGCTCTTGCCCGATTGCACCGACAGCTTGGCGCCGGCCAGGCCCAGCCTGACTTCGCCGGACTCGGGCAGGGCGCGCAGAATGTCGAGCAGCTTGCGCGCCGCCACCGTGGTCGCCTCGTTCTCGGCCCCTACGCCGAATTCGGCATGCGTGGTGATCTGGACTTCGAGGTCGGTCGCGATGAACGCGACCTTGTTGCCCTCTTTACGCAACAGGATGTTGGCCAGGATCGGCAGCGTGTTGCGCCGTTCGACAATCCCCGCCACGGTCGACAACGGTTTCAGCAGTGCATCGCGAGTCGTTTGTACGAGTTGCATGGTTATCCTTTTAAGGTTTGTTCTAGTACGTGTAGAGCGTGATTGAGTTCGGACTGCTTCGATCGAGCGTCCGATATTTTGCGCACCGCGTGCAGCACGGTGGTGTGATCGCGCCCGCCGAACAGATCGCCGATCTCGGGCAGGCTTTTCTGGGTCAGTTCTTTGGCCAGGTACATGGCCACCTGGCGCGGCAGGGCAATATTGGCGGGCCGGCGCTTGGAATACATGTCGGCCACCTTGATTTTATAAAAGTCGGCCACGGTCTTCTGGATGTTCTCGACCGTGATCTGGCCATTGGACACCGACAGCAGGTCTTTCAGGGCATCTTTGCAGACGTCCACCGTAAGCACTTCGCGCCCATGGAAGCGCGCATAGGCCGACACCTTGCGCAGCGCCCCTTCCAGCTCGCGCACATTGCTGCGCAGGTGCTTGGCGATGAAGAACGCCACTTCCTCGGGCATGGCGAAGCCTTCCGACTCGGCCTTGCGCAGCAGGATGGCCACGCGCATTTCCAGCTCGGGCGGCTCGATGGCTACCGTAAGCCCCGAATCGAAACGCGAGATCAGGCGGCTGTCTATGTTGGACAGTTCTTTGGGGTAGGTATCCGAGGTGATGATGATCTGCTTGCGCTGGGCCACCATGGCCTCGAAGGCGTAGAAGAATTCTTCCTGGGTACGGTTCTTGCCGGCGAAGAACTGGATGTCGTCGATCAGCAGCAGGTCGAGCGAATGGTAATAGCGCTTGAACTCGTCGAAGGCCTTGCGCTGGTAGGCCTTGACCACGTCCGAGACGTACTGGTCGGCATGCACGTAGCGCACGCGTGCACCGTTGCCGGCCGCCAGCAGCGCGTTGCCGATGGCATGGATGAGGTGCGTCTTGCCCAGGCCCACGCCGCCGTACAGGAACAGCGGGTTATAGGACACTCCGGGGTTCTCGGCCACCTGCAGGGCCGCGGCGCGGGCCAGCTGGTTGGCCTTGCCCGTGACGAAATTGTCAAAAGTAAGGTCGGCATTCAGGCGCGAACGGTCGTGCAGGGCCTCGGCCGCCGCGGCGGCGGGCGCGGGCGACGGGGCGGGCGCAGCAGCGGTGGCCGGAGCCGCCGCAAGCCCTGCGGCAGCCACCGCCGCGCTCGCCCCCGTCAGGCCCGCGGGGGCCGCAGCAGCGGGGCGCGCCGCGGCTGGGGAAGCCGCCAGTTCAAATGTTACTTGCACCGGCCGCGCATACCATTCCGAGGCCAGCGACTCGATCTGGTGTGAAAAATTCTTGCGCACCCAATCGAGCTTGAAACGATTCGGGGCAGCCACCCGCAGCACCGCCTGCGCCTCGTCAAACGCAAGCGGAACCAATGGACGTATCCATGCACTGATCTGTTGGGGGGGAAGGTCCTGCTCGAGACGCTGAATGCAGGTCTGCCAGAAATCTTTCATTGTCTGCCACTTCGGTAAACCTCGATTCTACCTTGTCGGGGGGTGGTTATCCACAGGCGCCCACCTGCCCGCGACGTGTCGCAGGCCTCTGCCGAAGCCCGATCCGGCGCATACCCGCCCGGGCGGCTCGAGGGCCGCGACCCAAGCCCTAAAGGTCTACTGGGGTCGCAGGTATAGGTGGATTCTGTTACATCTGGCGAGTAGAATCGATCAGGTTCCGTCTCGATATTCGGGCGGGCCCGCCCCCATCGGCAGGCCACAGCCGCGCATGCCGCAAGCCTGTACGGCCGCACGGAACGCTGCGCAGCCATTGCGCGGCACCATCGATACGGGACGCCCGGGCCAGATCTCCCCCCAGATCTCGGGCGACGACCGGCCCGGGCCGAGCCACAAATCTGTATACAACACAGGAGACAATCAATGCCGCAATCTGGTCTTTCCCTGAAGATGCTCAAGCCCCTCGCCTGCGCGGCGCTGCTCGCCCTGGCCAGCGCTACCGGCGCGCAAGCCGCCACCTACCCGGACAAGCCGATTACCCTGATCGTGCCTTACCCGCCCGGCGGCACCACCGATATCGCGGCCCGGGCGGTCGCCCACGTCATGGAAGGCGAACTCAAGGAGCCCATCATCATAGAAAACCGCGCCGGCGCGGGCGGCATGATAGGCATGGGCCTGGTGGCGCATGCCAAGCCCGACGGCTACACCCTCGGGCTTGGAACGATCGGCACCCAGAGCATCAATCAGTTCATATACAAGAACATGCCGTACAACCCGTCCACGGCCTTCGTACCCATCGCCCTGGTCATCACCACCCCCAATGTCATCGCCGTGTCGGCGAAGTCGAAAATCAAGACACTGGGCGACCTGATCGCAACGGCCAAGGCCCGCGATGCCAAGGGCAAGAGCGATCGGCTCTCGTTCGCCTCGCCGGGGGTCGGTTCGTCGGTGCACCTTACCGGCGTCTATTTTGAACAAGAGGCGGGCATACACATGCTGCACGTCCCGTTCAAGGGCGGCGCCGAATCCATGCCCGCAGTCACCGGCGGCCACGTAGACGTGCTGTTCGACAATCTGCCCAGTTCGCTGGCCCAGATCAAAAGCGGCGAACGGCTGCGCGGCCTGGCGGTGACCTCGGCCAAGCGCTCGCCCGCCCTGCCCGACCTGCCCACCGTCGCCGAGTCCGGCGTGCCGGGCTTCGACGTCATCGCCTGGTTCGGCCTCTGGGCGCCCAAGGGCACGCCCCAGCCCGTCATCGACAAACTGATCGCCGCCTCCAAAACCGCGCTCAAGTCGCCCAAGCTCGAAGAGCTCTTCGCCAAGCAAGGGGCCGAGGCGGGCCACTTGTTCGGCGCCGACCTGGGGGCGTTCGTCAACAAAGAACGCCAGCGCTGGAGCAAGCTGATCAAAGACCGGCACATCCAGACGCAATAAGGCCCGGCGAACACGGCCGTCGCGGCGCCCCAGCCGGCGCGACGGCCGTGCCAACCCGGCAAGGCTGCCGACGAATCTCAAGCAAGGAGACCTTTTCAAGATGGAAACGCAAACCAGGGCCATACGTATCGAAGAGAATGGCGGGCCGGAAGTCCTCAAGCTCGTCACCGTGGCGGTGCCCGCGCCGCAAAAAAACGAGGTCACCATTGAACAGAAGGCAATCGGCCTGAATTTCACCGATATATATTGCCGCACCGGCCTGTATCCGCGCCCTCTGCCCCATGGTCTCGGATTCGAGGGTTCGGGCGTGGTCAGCGCGGTGGGCGCCGAGGTGCGGCACTTGAAGGTCGGCGACCGCGTCGCGTACGGCCAGAGCCCCATCGGGGCCTACGCGGAAATCCGCAACGTACCCGCCCACCAGGTCGTCAAGATTCCCGACGGCATCGGCTTCGAAGAGGCCGCCGCCATCATGCTCAAGGGCCTTACGGCGCAATACCTGCTGCGCCAGACATACCGCCTGCAGGGCGGCGAAACCATACTGTTCCACGCCGCGGCCGGCGGCGTCGGCCTGATCGCCTGCCAGTGGGCCCGGGCGCTCGGTGTCAAGCTGATCGGCACGACGTCCAGCCCCGAAAAAGCAGCCCTGGCCAAATCGCACGGCGCCTGGGAAGTCATAGACTACACCCGGGAAAACGTGGCCGACCGCGTCAGCGAGCTGACCGGCGGCATGAAAGTACCGGTCGTCTACGACAGCGTGGGCAAAGACACCTGGCTGACGTCGCTCGACTGCCTGCAGCCGCGCGGCCTGATGGTCAGCTTCGGCAACGCCTCGGGCCCCGTGCAGGGCGTCAACCTGGGCATACTGGCCGCCAAGGGATCCCTGTACGTTACGCGGCCGGTGCTGGGCGCCTACGTACCCACCTACGAAAAACTCACGCAGGCCAGCGACGAACTTTTCGGCCTGATTCTCGAAAAGAAAATCACCCCCATCATCGGCCAACGCTTCAAGCTGGAAGACGCCGGAGCCGCGCAAACCGCGCTGGCCACGCGCAAAACGACCGGATCGACGATCTTTACGCTGAACTAGGGGTCTGCCCACAGCAAGGCGGCGGTGCGCGGGCGCTGCGGCAGCAGGGTGTGAACGCACCGCCAATATCTTGCAGATCAGGGGCTCAGTACTGACAAAGTTGACTAATTGGCCATAATTTGCTGAAATAACGGGCTGCCTTTAAGAATTCTGGCACTGGGTGCCCGGCACAGGCGCGCTGAATGCGCCCGGGCTTGGCGCCCAAGCTTGGCATTCATCGAAATACCTTTCGCGTGGCCGAATTTCGGCCCGCGGTATTTCCAGGCCAGGCTCGCCGGGCCGATTTTGTTGGCCTAGGGTCGGTCTAAGGCTTGCCCGAAGTACAGGATTACGGTTGACGGGCTGGTGGTTTTACGGCCGCGCCGTCCGATACGGCAGCACCGCCTGCACCTTGGCGGCCCGACCCAAAGTTACTCCGAACAGGGCGACACACGCCCAAACGCCTGCCGCGGCAATGGCCCAGAGGCTACGCGGCTGCTTTTTTATCTGGACTATCCATGAAACGCACTTACCAACCTTCCGTCACCCGCCGCAAGCGCACCCACGGTTTCCGCGTCCGCATGAAGACCCGCGGCGGCCGTGCCGTGATCAACGCACGCCGCGCCAAGGGCCGCAAGCGCCTGGCCGTTTAATACGGATCCGCGATCAAAGAGATAACGGCGCCGCTGCACCTTGCCGTACTATCTGCGTTGTTCCACGGCTATGCGTCTTGTTCCCTCGACGCGCTCGCCGTTTTGATCGCAAACCCGTATTAAGCGCCGGCACACCGGGCCCGCAGGCACATAGGCTGATGCGTGCCACGTTTCCTCCTTCGGCGCGCTTGCACCGCCCCTCCGAATACGCCTCCGCCCTGCAAGGCAGGCGTATCGCCCGAGGGGCGTTGTTCGTTGTAACAACGCCGCGAGCAAGCGCCGCTGCCGAGCAAGCGTCGGGGGCCCGACTGGGGCTGATCGTGGCCAAGCGCTATGCCGTACGCGCCGTCACGCGCAACGCCATCAAGCGCGTGGTGCGCGACGCATTCCGCCACCGCCGCCACGCCCTGCCGCCGCGCGACCTGGTGTTCCGCCTGCATTCCCGCATCGACGCCGACCTTACCCTCAGCGGCCTGAAACGGCGGGTGCGCGACGAAGTGGAAAATCTGTTGGATCGAGCCATGCGATGCTGAAAATGCTGCTCATCGCCCCGATCCGGTTCTACCGGTACTTCCTCAGCCCGTGGCTGGGCAGAAGCTGCCGTTTTACCCCGACCTGCTCGGCCTATGCCATCGAAGCCATCGAAAAGCATGGGGCATTGCGCGGGTCATGGCTGGCGGCACGGCGCATCGGCCGCTGCCATCCGTGGTGTCCCGGTGGCTACGATCCGGTACCGGAACCCCGGCATAAAGATGGATAGCCGGCATGCGGGCCGGCGGCATCCGGAGTTTTTCTTGTAGTTTCCCCGCTCGGGCGCGACTTGGGCCGGGCTACGTTAAACTGATGGGCTTTTTTGCCCGGCTTAGATTCGAATACAGGCGCTATGGATATCCGACGCACCGTCCTCTGGATGATCTTCTCTTTCTCGCTGTTGCTCCTGTGGAACAACTGGCAGGTTCACAACGGCAAGCCCTCGCTGTTCGGCGCCACGCCGACCGCCACGCACACGGCCAACGCACCCAAGGCCGCGGCGGCACCCGGAACCAGCAGCGCCGATGTGCCGTCCGCGGCGGCGACGGCCGCGGCCAAACCGCAGACGCACGTGCCGGGCAGCGCCCAGCCGGCGGCCTCCAAGTCCGAGAAAATCACGGTCACCACCGACGTCTACAAGCTGACGTTCGACACCCAGGGCGCCCAGCTGGTGCGGGCCGAGCTGCTGAAGTACGACGCGCCCGACCATCCCAAGCAACCCATGGTGCTGCTGGACGACTCCGGCCCGAACGCCACCTACGTGGCTCAGACCGGCGTGGTCGGCGCTCCCGAGGGCAGCAGCTACCCCACGCACCTCACGCCCTTCAAGGTGGTTTCGTCCGAACGCAGCCTGAGCGGCGACAGCCTCAAGGTGGTGTTCGAGGCCGAAAGCGCCGACGTCAAGGTGGTCAAGACCTACACCTTGCGCCGCGGCAGCTACGACATCGCCGTCAGCAACGACATCTACAACCTGGGCGCATCGCCCATCAGCCCGTCGCTGTACCTGCAATTGACGCGTGACGGCAACGAGCCCACCGGCGATGCCACGGGCTACACCCATTCCTTCACCGGCACCGCGCTCTATTCCAACGAAGACAAGTTCCAGAAGGCCACTTTCTCCGACATCGAAAAGGGCAAGGCCCACTACATCAAGCAGGCCAACAACGGCTGGATCGCCGTGGTGCAGCATTACTTCGCCAGCGCTTGGGTGCCTCCCCAAGGCGTGGTGCGCCAGAACCAGATGCTGCGCCTGTCCGACAACCTGTACGCCATCCGCACGATCGAGCCCGTAGGGGTGATCCAGCCCGGCCAGCACCAGACGGTCAAGGCCAATCTCTGGGTCGGCCCGCAAGACCAGAAGGCCATGAGCGCGCTCGCCCCGGGGCTGGAACTGGTGGTGGACTACGGCTGGCTGACCGTCATCGCCAAGCCGCTGTTCAAGCTCATGACCTGGATCCACGCCCTGCTGGGCAACTGGGGCTGGACCATCGTCGCCCTGACGCTGCTGATCAAGGCCGTGTTCTACCCGCTGTCCGCCGCCAGCTACCGCTCGATGGCAAAGATGAAACAGGTGGCGCCGCGGCTCAAGCTGCTGAAGGAAAAATTCGGCGACGACAAGGCCAAGATGAACCAGGCCATGATGGAGATGTACCGCACCGAGAAGATCAACCCATTGGGCGGCTGCCTGCCCATGATCATCCAGGTGCCGGTCTTCATCTCGCTGTACTGGGTGCTGCTGGGCAGCGTGGAAATGCGCGGCGCGCCCTGGATCCTCTGGATCCACGACCTGTCGGTGCGCGATCCCTGGTTCATCCTGCCGGCTCTCATGACCGCCACCATGTTCCTGCAGATCAAGCTCAACCCCGCGCCGCCCGACCCGATGCAGGCCAAGCTGATGCTGATCATGCCCCTGGTGTTCGGCGGGATGATGTTCTTCTTCCCGGCCGGCCTGGCGCTGTACTACTGCGTGAACAACGCCGTGTCGATCGCGCAGCAGCGCTACATCATGAAGAAACTCGAGAAAGAGACCGCGGCAGCGCACCGCTGACGGCACAAGCAACGAGACGATACGCCCGGCCGCGCGCCGGGCGTTTTTGTTTGCGGCAGCCGCGATTATTGTCACGCCGCATCCGCCTGGGCTATGCTGGCAGCAAGGCCGCCATCACCAGGAGACACCGCATGAATTCCGCCGCCAAAGTCGCATTGGTCACCGGCGCCGGCTCGGGCATAGGCAAGGCCATCGCATTGGCATTGATGCGCCATGGCTATGCGGTCGTGCTGGCGGGGCGCCGCCTCGAGCCTTTGCAGGCGGTGGCCGCGCAAGGTGCAGAGCAGGGCGCGCGAGCGCTGGCCATCAGCGCCGACATCAGCGACCCGGCGTCGGTACAGGCGCTGTTCGCCCGGATCCGCGCGGGCTTCGGGCGGCTCGACCTGCTGTTCAACAACGCCGGCATTTTCAACGCCTCATGTTCTTTGGAAGACCTGCCGCTGGAACAATGGCGGCAGGCCGTGGACATCAATCTGACCGGCGCCTTCCTCTGTACCCAGGAAGCCTTTCGCATCATGAAGGCGCAGCAGCCGCGCGGCGGGCGCATCATCAACAACGGCTCGATCTCGGCCCACTGTCCGCGGCCGCAAGCCGTTTCGTACACGGCCACCAAGCACGCCATCACCGGCCTGACCAAGGCCACCTCGCTGGACGGCCGCAAGTACGACATCGCCTGCGGCCAGATCGACATCGGCAATGCTTCGACCGAACTCACCGAGGGCATCAGCAAGGGCGTGCTGCAGGCCGACGGCACGGTACACGCCGAGCCCACCATGAACGTACAGCACGTGGCCGACGCCGTGCTCTACATGGCCGGCCTGCCGCTCGAGGCCAATGTGCAGTTCATGACCGTCATGGCCACCAAGATGCCGTTCGTAGGCCGGGGATAAGGACGATCGACCGCAGCACCAGTGCGGCCCGGCCTGCATGGCACCCGCAAGCTATGCGATTCGGCCAGCCCGGCCCGCGTAGGCCGGGCAGCACAGCTCGACCCATACACGCTGCTGCCAAAAAAAGGCAGAGTCACCGGACAATTTCCAGTCGACGAGCAAAGGCCGATCGGGCATACTTGGAAAATCCCCTGCATATTCTGCGCAAGACGAGGAACCCGCGTGCCTCCCTCCGGATTCAACCTCGCCCGGTTCGACTTCGTGTCTATCCACTTGGCAGTGGCTTGTGCCCAGACTGGCAGCCTGACTTCCGCCGCACGCGACCGCAATCTGTCGCTGCCGGCCGCCAGCCGACGCATCCGCGATTTGGAAAACGCGCTGGGTGATGCGCTGTTCGAACGGCATTCGCGCGGGCTCGCGCCCACGGCCGTGGGGCGCGTGTTCTTGCAACACAGCCTCAACATGCTGCAAGAGATGGAGAGCCTGGCATCTGAAATCGCCGACCTCCGCCAAGGTATCGCACGACATATCCTGCTATGTTCAAGCACTGCGGCGATCAACCAGTTTCTGTCACCGTTGCTGGCACGCCACGCCGAAACATGCCCCCAAATACAGGTGGAAGTGGAAGAGCAACTCTCCGAACTCGTCGTCGCGTCACTGCGGGACGGACGAGCGGATATCGGTGTCTTTGTCGAAGGCCCTGATATTTATGGTCTGGAGGTGCGCGATTTCCGGAAAGACGAACTGGTACTGGTACTGCCGGCCGGGCATCGGCTCGCGGGACGTACGCCGATCAGCTTCGCCGACACGCTAGACGAGCAATGGATCAGCCTGAACGCTGGCGCAGCCATGCTGCAAAAGCAGCAACAGGCCGCGCTTGCCGCTGGACGCACGTTCAAGCTGCGCATGCAAGTACGCAGCTTCGATGCCGTCGGGAATCTGGTGGCGTCAAGACTTGGCATCGCAGCCCTCCCCAAGGGCACTGCCGTGCCGCTCGCACGCGCATTGAGGCTGACTTGGCGCCCTCTGGCTGACGGCTGGGCACAACGACAGCTGAAGGTGGCCATCCGCCCCGGGCCTGATACGGCCGTTGTAGCGTTAAGGAATTTCCTATGTGCACCTTCGCGAAATGCGAAGACAGCCTGACCGAGGTTCGAATGGACGCGGGGAGGCGGGTATCGGATACTGTGGCGCATGGAAACCGCTATACAACCCTCCCCGGCTGCGCTCGCGGGACTGAAGGTTCTCGAGCTAGGACAACTCATCGCCGGCCCGTTTGCCGCGAAAACACTCGCTGACTTCGGCGCCGACGTAATCAAGATCGAGCCCCCCGGAGCCGGCGACCCATTGCGCAAATGGCGCATGTTGAAGGATGGCACTTCCGTCTGGTGGCAGGTTCAGTCGCGCAATAAGCGCTCAGTAGCTCTCGACCTTCGAGAGAACGATGGCCAAAAGATCATCCGCAAACTGGCGAGCGAAGCAGACGTGCTGATCGAGAATTTCCGTCCCGGTACGCTCGAAGGCTGGGGACTCGCCCCAGAAGCTCTGCAACTACTGAACCCGCAGCTCATTGTGCTACGTATCAGCGGCTACGGCCAGACGGGCCCTTACCAGAGGCGGCCCGGCTTCGGCGTGGTGGCTGAAGCCATGGGAGGCTTGCGGCACCTGACTGGTGAACTGGGCCGCGTACCCGTTCGCGTGGGCATCAGCATCGGCGATACGCTCGCCGCGCTGCATGGCGTAATCGGCATTTTGCTGGCGTTGCACGAACGGCATTTCAGCGGCAGGGGCCAGATCATTGACGTGGCGCTGTACGAAGCAGTATTCAATTGCATGGAAAGCCTAGTGCCGGAATACAGCGCCTTCGGCAAAGTGCGCGACCCTGCAGGCAGTGCTCTCCCGGGGATCGCCCCAAGCAACGCTTATCGCTGCAACGACGGCGGTTTCGTAGTTATCGCGGGCAACGGCGATAGTATCTTCCGTCGGCTCATGAACGTCATTGGCCGCGGCGACCTGGGCAATGATCCCGGTCTTGCTGACAACGCGGGACGCGTGTCGCGAGTGGCAGAGCTGGACGAAGCGATCGGCGCCTGGATCGCAGACAGGAGCGCTCGAGAGGCACTGGAACTGCTGGAAGGTGCGTCCGTCCCAGCTGGGCGGATCTACACCGTAGCCGATATCGCCGTCGACCCCCACTACCGTGCCCGCGGGATGCTGCAGCAGGTCGAAATGGAAGATGGTACCAAGCTCGCCGTCCCGGGAATCGTGCCGAAGCTGTCCCGCACGCCAGGCCGCTGGCGTCGCAACGCACCCCACTTGGGCCAAGACTCCGACGCCGTCTTGCATGAGATCGGCCTGAGCCCGGAACAGATCCAAGCATTGAAGAACCGGGGCATCATTGCAGGAACAGCCGCATGAAGCGCATCCACTTCAACGAAGTCGTTACCCGGGACGGATTCCAGAGCGAACCCACGTTCATCCCCACGGACGAGAAGATCGCCTTGATCGACGAACTCGGCCAATGCGGTTTCTCCAAGATAGAGGCAACCTCCTTCACCTCTGCCCGGGCCATCCCGATGCTGCGAGATGCCGAGGAGGTAATGAGGCGCATTCGCCGCAGCTCCGACGTGGAATACAGTGTGCTCGTGCCGAACGTCCGTGGAGCGGAACGCGCGCTCAAATCGCGGGCCGACGAGTTGAACCTGGTGATGTCGGTCTCTGAAACCCATAATCTGGCAAACCTCCGAATGTCGCGGGAGAAAAGCCTTGCCGACCTCCGAGACGTAATTGCCCTAGCTGCCGGCCATGTGCCAGTGAACATATCGCTTTCGACCTCCTTCGGCTGCCCAATGGAAGGCGAAATCCCCCTGGACGAAGTGCTGCGCTGGGCCGACCGCTACGCCAGTCTCGGCGTGCGCGGCCTGACCATCTGCGACACGACCGGCATGGCGCACCCCATCCAAGTGGCCAGGATGGCGGAAGCACTTATAGCCCGCTTCAGTGACCTACAGCTCACGCTGCACTTCCATAACACGCGCGGAATGGGTCTCGCCAACGTGCTTGCCGCCGTGCAGGCCGGCATCGACCGGTTCGACGGTTCGCTCGGCGGGCTGGGCGGATGCCCCTACGCTCCAGGGGCCACCGGCAACATCTGCAGCGAGGATGCCATCCATATGCTGCAAGCCATGGGATATGACACGGGGATCAATCTGTCTCAGCTGATGGCCGCCGCGCGTAAAATGCCAAGAATCGTCGGACATGAGGTTCCGGGACAGGTTGCAAAGGCCGGCCACAGTACGGAACTCCACCCGCCCCAACATCAGTAGCAGAACTGCGGCGCCCGAACTCCTAGCGAAGGGAGCGGGGCTACATCCGGCTCGCGATACCCGTCGGGCGAATGACAACAGCCTTGGGCCTAGTGAACTCGAGCATTGCATAGCGGACGCCTTCACGCCCGTATCCAGAATCCCCGACACCTCCATAAGGCATGTGGTCAAGCCGCCAGGTGCTCGGCCCGTTGATGATCACCCCGCCAGCGTGAATCCGATCCGCCACAGCCAACGCCAGATCGATGTTCGCCGTATAGAGACCGTGCTGGATGGCGCCTCCAACCGCGTTTACCTCGGCGACGGCGTCCTCAATGTTCGCAAACGGCATGATCGCGACTACTGGGCCGAACGCTTCGGCCCGCATGACCTTCATCGTAGGTTTGGCATCACGCACGACAGTCGGCTCTATACGCGCGCCCGACCTCGCGCCACCACACACCACCTGCGCTCCGTTATCAACGGCTTCCTGAACCAGGGCCTCAACTCGAGCAGCAGACCCCTCATCAACCATCGTTCCCAGCGGGACATCGCCCTCAGCCGCCAATGCCTTGACTTGCAAGCCGAAGAGATCGACGAATTCACCGTACCTGCCCTGTTCTACAAGAATTCTCTGAACCGAAATGCAGGATTGCCCCGAGCGTACGAACGCCCCAGCGGCACACTCCTTGGCCGCAAGGCGTATGTTCGCATCGCCCATTATGATTACGGCGCCAACCCCGCCCAATTCAAGATGAACGTGCTTGCGGGGAATCATCTCCTTGATTACCCAGCCGAATCGACCGCCCGTGAAGCTGACTACAGGCAGCCGCTCGTCCTTGATCAAGGCCTGTGTCTCGCTATCCGAAACGTTGAGAACCGAAATCGCCTCCGCGGGCCAGCCGACCTCAAGGGCCAGTTTCACCAGCTCAACCGCGGCGCGGGGCACACGTGGGGACGGCTTTATGACAATTGGAGCACCGATGCCAATTGCGGGAGCCATCTTGTGAGCGGGAATCAGCAAAGGAGCGTTGAACGCGGTTATGCCAAGGATTGCTCCGATCGGTTCCCGCTTGACATACCCGATCGCCCCTTGACCGCGTTCGACGACATCAACTTGCAAAGTTTCCGTCATTCCAATGCGGACTTGAGCGGAAGCAAGCTTGAACAACTCTGCTGCGCGTTCGCATTCGAACTCCATGTCCGATCGCGACAGGTAGTCAGCCTCGGCCACCAGAGTAGCCGCTGTCTCTTTGACGGAGGCCTTCAACTTGTCAGCGATCGCATCAAGGATGTCCGCCCGGTGTGCAGGGCTTGTGCTTTTCACATGAGCGAAAATGGCCGAAGTTGCTTCCAGACAATTTTCAATTGAAGGGCTTTCCGTCTCGATACCGCAAACCAGAGATACCATGTGAATTTCTCGCTCAAGAAATGGAGGAATCGACGCTATTGATCCAGCACGACTTTCATCCGCCGGATCAGATCACCACTTTCCTGAATATCCCGGTCAATAAATCTATTGAACTCGGCCGACTTTATGAGGAAAGGCTCAATATTCAGCTCTCTCAGCTTGGCACGCACTTCCGGTTTGCCCAACACTTCCTGAACAGCGGCCGAAAGGCTGTCCACCACCGCTGGAGGGGTAGCGGCGGGCGCAAAAACACCTCCCCATACATAAAACGTAAGCGAGGGAAACCCCAACTCCTTCAGAGTCGGAACAGTGGGCAAGGCGGGTAGCCGTTCTTCGCTCGTCACGGCAAGGGCGTGCAATTTTCCTTGCTTGATCAACCCGCCCATGAGCGTGACGGAATCGAAGGTGAAATCGACTCTTCCCGGTACCAGATCTGCAATGATCGCGGCACTTCCTTTATATGCAACATGTGTGGCAGATTGCAGGTTCATCGCTTGGACGAACCGTTCCGACAAAAGGTGCGCGGCAGATCCTACACCACTCGTGGCATACGAAACCATGGAGCGCCCATGGAGAAATTCTATGAACTTTTGCAGGCTTTCAACCGGATGGCCGGTTGCCAGAACCAAAGGCGTTCTTGCCACCCCAGCAACCGCCGTTAACTCGCTACGCTTGTATGGGAGACGCTTGTAAAGAGTCTCGTTGTTTGCAAGCGCACTTATCGCAAACAGCAAGGTATAGCCATCAGCGGGAGACTTCGCAACGTAATTCGTTCCAATAATCGAGTTACTGCCCGACTTATTCTCGACAAAAAACTGCTGCCCATATAGGGCCGATAAACCCCGGGCCAGCATCCGTCCCAAAACATCGGAATTACCACCAGGCAAATAAGGAACAACTACCTTTACCGGCTTATTCGGAAAATCGCTACGCGCGAATGCCTGCTTGCAGAGCAGCGCGCCAGCACTCAAAACCAGGAAGGCTCTTCTCCCAATCCTATTCTCATTAAAGCTCATGCTTCGTCTCCTTTATATTCATGTCGCGCCGACACCCAAAGCGGTTCCGACAAAAACTCGCCCAGGCACAACCATGCCTTTGCACCGCCAATGCTAGTGGGTTGTTTCTATTAATTTGCGCAAACCGCTTCGAAGTATGTCAGCCTCATCGCTCGTTAGCGCAACCGACACTGCTCTATCGAACTCGAGAAACTCTCTTCCCATTGTTTCTCTCAGATCTCGTCCCGAAGAGGTCAAAGCATATTTATCGTGGCTCACTTTCGTCACGGCGCCCGAATCGATCAGCTGACGAACGGCTTCTTCACACTCTCTCGCGCCAAGATACATGTGCTTCGATACCGCTGTGATCGACGCTTCGCCGTGCACGTAGAGATATCCCAACACTCTACCGCGAGCAACGTCCAGGCCAAAGGCGGCGCGTTGCGCAGCGAATTTCTGAGTTGTGCGATGATATGCATGCAGAAGCAGGGCGGTAATCGTATTCTCATATGCCACATCGCTACCGATCGCCGCAGATCGACTCGCACCCGTCACGAGAGGGAAATCATCAAAGATACCGTACCGACCTTGGGCGAAAAGTAGCGGTTTGCCTTCCCTGACTCTGATACGAGTCACCAGACCAACCATCAATAGATGATCACCAGCCTCGTATGTCCGATCAACCTTGCATTCCAGTATCGCCAGGGCATCTTCGAAAGCAGGGCATCCATTCGCGGCCATAACAAACCGGCAACTGGCGAACTTGTCGTCAACCTTGCTCGCGAATAATTGGGAAACGGCGCTCTGTTCTTGGCTAAGGACGTTGACACAAAAGTTTTCCGAATTGGCAAACGCATCGTAACTGCGGGAGGCGCGATCCACGGACCACAGAATCAACGGTGGTGTTAACGAAACAGATGCGAACGAATTGGCGGTGACACCGATGAGCCTGCCTCCCACGTTTCCCGTCATCACTGTGATGCCGGTGGCGTATTGCCCCAGGCATCGGCGGAGCTCCTTGGAGTCCCAATCGGAAAGGCCATCTACGAGCGTCGAACAAACTTCAGCCTCAGCGTCCCTCATGCCGCGAGCCCCTTGGTTTTGTCGTGCTCCAAAGCCGCGGCTCGTAGGAGCGGAAAGAGCCCACGAGAATAAATCTCGAGATCCTGCTCCAGCTCAAACCCACGGAGCAAGAAAGAAGTGACACCTAGAGCGTAATATTTCATCAACGCGCGGGTAACTTGCTCGGCCGTGCCGACGAGACAAGTCGTATTTCCAATTCCGCCTGTGGCCGCGGCCAGCGGCATCCAGAGGCGTTCATCATATACATTGCCCTTGTTCGCAAGCTGCACGATCCGCTGGCTCGATTTGCTAATCGGCACATCTTTCTTCGCTTTGTTCGTCACAAAGTGAGGATCCTGCGACGCTGCGCTGAACTCGCTCAGATATTGATGCGCCTTGTCCCATGCTTGCTCTTCCGTTTCACCGATGATCGGGCGGAAAGAAATATTAAATCGCGCGGTGCGGCCGTGTGCGGCGCACCGTTTCCGGTAGCTCAGAACCCGCTCGCCAGTTTCTTTCAATGGCTCCCCGAACATGGCAAACACATCACAGTGCTGCGCCCCCATTTCCAAGGCGCCGTTGGACGATCCGCCGAAATAAATCGGTGGGTACGGCTTCTGGAAAGGCGACACATTCGACTGTGCGCCACGTACGCGGTAGAAGTCCCCCTCAAAATCGACCGGCCCGTCAGCAGTCCAGATGCTTCGCATAATATTTAGGAACTCTGCACCCCTGTGATATCGGGCGGGCTTATCGCTAAAATCCCCTTCAGCGGCCATGTCGCCGTCGGATGCGCCAATGATGATGTGAAGCGAAATCCTCCCGGCCGACAACTGATCTAGGGTAGCCACCTTTCGCGCCATCAGCGCCGGTACGATACGTCCTGGCCGATGAGCAACGAGGAAGCGAAGCTTCTCGGTGTGTGCAGCAGCCCAGGCCGTCAATCCCCAGTTATCGGGCGACGCCGAAGTATACCCAACGAGAACTTCGTCGTAGCCGGCTTGTTCGTGCGCGCGGGCGTTCTTGACCAGGAAACTAGGATCGACCCCGCCGCCGATAACGTGAACAGCGCGCGCCGGAGGAGGCGCCGCCCCGATCATTCCGATAATATTCACTGGCATAAAGACCTCAAAGCAAAAAAGCAGCAAAAGATATCGCTGCAAGGCGAGATGCACCTTGGCCGACAAATGCTAGGATTAAGAGATTGGACAGTCCAATAGGAAATTTTTCATGGCTCATCAGCCTTCCTTATGGCACCTTGGATTGAAGAGCATTCGCTATTTCGTTGCCCTGGCTGAAGAGCTGCACTTCGGCCGGGCCGCGGACGTTCTGCATATCGCTCAGCCCGCGCTAAGCATGCAAATCAGGACACTGGAGAACAACCTCGGAGTAACGCTGTTCAGGAGGGGATCAAGAGCGGTCGAACTAACCGAAGCTGGCAAAGAATTGCTGCACCATGCGCGCCCCCTTCTAGCGGACGCCGAAAGAGCACTACGAGCCACTTTGCACGCCTCTCAAGGAATTTCGGGGTCATTGACCATCGGACACATATCATCCCTGGCGTTCGTCGGCACCCCTTTTCTGATCGCGAAAATTGCGGAGCATTTCCCCGATGTCAATCTGATCATCAAACCCGTTTCGGTCTACAACCAGCGGCGGGCCCTGCTTGAAGGCGAGATCGATATTGGTTTTTTTCGTTCTCCAATGGCCGGCCGTGATCTGAAACAGACCATAATCCACCGGGACGAATTTGCGCTCGCCGTCCCTGCGGGCCATCGACTTGCCACTATGGAATGCGTGGAACTGCGCGACCTCCTGAACGAAAGACTCATTATGTTCCCCGATTACGGAGGAGAGCTAGGTGTTCATGTCACTCTTATGCGCTGGCTGGCGCGAGAAAATGTAGCGCTGGATCGCGTGCAAGAAGCAGACGGATTCCTGATGGTTATGGGATTGGTGAGTGCAGGAATGGGAATCGCATTTGTTCCGAGCTCTGCCGCCATCCTGAAGCTACCCCAGCTTGAATTCGTCCGCATCAACGGAACTCCGGAATTACAAGTTATTGTTGCGGTAAACGCCGAAGAAGCCAGTCCGATCGCACGTCGAGTGTTTTCGCTTGTTAGCGAACTCTGCAATCCGGACAATGGAAAGAGGTTCTTTCGTCCTCAATGAGACTAGCATCGTGCATCCGCTGGCCGATCCTCCGCTCGAGGCCAATGTGCAGTTCATGACCGTCATGGCCACCAAGATGCCGTTCGTAGGCCGGGGATAAGCATCCAGAAAGACTGCGATCCCACGACTGGAAATTGAATATGCACGCATTCCCCAGCACGAGAATAGTTGTTGACTATTGGATTATTAGAATTAATTGCCTTTGTTTTTAAACCCCTGCCGGCTAACCTAAGCACAAGCCCGGCATACAGCCTTCCGGTTCCCCGCCGGCGCCCTTTAGCGGGAATCCGCAGAAAACCCAGGGCGCCGATTCCACCCGCTTCCACAACAGGAGGTCACCAGTGAAAAAGCTCACCACCGCAGCGGGCGCCCCCGTTGCCGACAACCAGAACATCCTCACAGCCGGCCCGCGCGGCCCCGCGCTGCTGCAGGACGTGTGGCTGATCGAAAAACTCGCTCACTTCGACCGCGAGGTCATCCCCGAACGGCGCATGCATGCCAAGGGCGCGGGCGCCTTCGGCACATTCAAAGTCACCCACGACATCACGCAATACACGCGCGCCAAGATCTTCTCGGCCGTCGGCAAGGAAACCCCCGTGTTGATGCGCTTCTCCACAGTTGCCGGTGAACGCGGCGCGGCCGATGCCGAGCGCGACATTCGCGGCGTGGCCATGAAGTTCTATACCGAAGAAGGCAATTGGGATCTGGTCGGCAACAACACGCCGGTGTTCTTCTTCCGCGATCCGCTGAAATTTCCCGACCTGAACCACGCCGTCAAGCGCGATCCGCGCACCGGCATGCGCAGCGCCCAGAACAACTGGGAATTCTGGACCGGCCTGCCCGAGGCCCTGCACCAGGTCACCATCGTCATGAGCGACCGCGGCATTCCGCGCGGCTTCCGCCACATGCACGCCTTCGGCAGCCATACCTTCAGCTTCATCAATGACCGCAACGAACGCTACTGGGTGAAGTTCACGTTCAAGACGCAACAGGGCATACAGAACCTGACCGACGCGCAGGCCGCCGAACTCGTCGGGCACGACCGCGAAAGTTCGCAGCGCGATTTGTTCGAAAGCATCGAGAACCAAGACTTCCCGCGCTGGACACTGTACGTGCAGATCATGCCCGAAAAAGAGGCCGGCACGTACCACCTCAACCCCTTCGACCTGACCAAGGTGTGGCCGCACAAGGACTACCCCCTGATCGAGGTCGGCGTACTGGAGCTGAACCGCAACCCCGACAACTTTTTCGCCGAGATCGAGCAGGCCGCGTTCAACCCGGCCAATGTGGTGCCGGGCATAGGTTTCTCGCCCGACCGCATGCTGCAGGCGCGGCTGTTTTCTTACGGCGATGCGCAGCGCTACCGCCTGGGCGTCAACCACCACCAGATTCCGGTCAATGCGCCCAAGTGTCCGTTCCACAGCTTCCACCGCGACGGCGCCATGCGCGTGGACGGCAACTACGGCGGCATCACCGGCAATGAGCCCAATGCCCAGGGCGAATGGCAGGAGCAGCCCGAGTTCCGCGAACCGCCCCTGTCGCTGGAAGGCGCCGCCGACCACTGGAACCACAGGGTGGACGAAGACTACTACTCGCAGCCCGGCGCCCTGTTCCGGCTGATGAGCGATGCCCAGAAGCAGGCCTTGTTCGAGAACACCGCCAGGGCCATAGGCGGGGTCACGCGCGAGATACAACTGCGCCACATAGAGCACTGCACCAAGGCCGACCCGGCCTATGGCGCCGGCGTCAAGGCAGCGCTGGGGCTGTAGCTCATCTCCGCTCGCCTAGCCACCGCATGGGGCGCTCCTCGGCTCGCCGCGGAGCGCCCAGCGGGCGGACTTATGCAGTCTCATCACCGATACAAACCGTCGATGCACGCCAGGGCCGCGCGCCCCGGTTCGTGCGCGCGGCCTTGCGCCCTGCGGCCACAAGCCGCCTAGAACTTGCTGCGGATCCCCACGCCGAAGGTGTCGCCGTGCGACAAGCCGGTGATCTTGTCCAAGAAGTAGGCTGCGTAGACATCGGTGCGCTTCGACAAGGCGTAGTCGTAGCCCAGTGCCCAGGTATTGCGCTTGACGTCGCTCGCACCGCCGCTGGCCGTATAGGCATAAGACGCCATCACCGAGCCGCCGCCCAACGGTACCGACACGCCTGCCTGTCCACCGTTCATCGTCACGTCGCCGCCGCTGATGACATTCCTGATGTACTGGTATTGGGCGTACAGCTTGGCCCAGCCGAAGTCGTAGGCCGCACCGGCCTGCGCGGCCTGCTGGCGGCGAAAGCCGGGCGCCAGGTTGTCGAGGTCGCCGGGGGTACTGTCGAAATCCACCCGCTGGTAGGCCAGGGTTGCCGAAAACGGGCCATGGAAATACAACGCATTGGCACCCCACTTGTTCTGCCCCGAATGATTCTCGTCATTGCCGAAGCCGTAGATCACATTGGCCGTCAGCCCGTGGACGGACGGCGTCGAATACATGACGGCGTGGTTCCAGCCCGAATCGCCCACTATGCCCTGGCCCGACATGCCCATATAGGTGTGGAACACCATGGGCGAGAAAGTGTATGAATCGACGAAGGGATTGAACAGTATCGTGGACACGAAATAAGGCGTCGTCAGCCGGCCGAGCGTCACCTTGCCCAGGGTATCGCTTTGCAGCCCCACATAGGCATTGCGGGAAAACATAGCGTCGCCGTCATAGCGGCCCATCGAGCCGGTCTGCGGCCTATAGAAATCCTCCAGGGCAAACACCGTATGCCAGCCGCCGGAGAGATCCTCGGAACCCTTCAGGCCCCAGTACGAGGTCGACATGCCGCCGCCGCCCTGCGTCCATGAACGATCGTACCCACCGGGGCTCTTCTGCGCACCCATCCACGCATCGACCTGGCCGTACAGCTCGACACTGGAAGCGGCGCAGGCCGCGCCACTCGCACACAGTGCCGCGGCCACGATGCAGCCGGCCAATACTGGCTTCCTGATACCCATATAGTCTCCGTCCGTTATTGAAAATTTTGAATTCGCCGTCACTGCCCTCCCGCTGCGGGAAAGCACCCGAGTCGCGCGCACAATGGAGCAAGCCGCGGGCCTGTGCGCGTCGACACGGCATCGCGCCGCGAAACAAACGCGGACATGCGACAGTTCTTCGCGAACAGCCTCGGCTCGCGCAGCGCACGCAGCGGCCTTCGATGGGCAGCGCAAATTATTGCGTTACGGCGGGGCCGAACACATTAGCGATTTCTAATAATGCTTATTTGAACCACGGCCATGGCCACGACCGCGACCGGCCCGCGCAACGCAATGGCTACGCAGCGCCGGCATAGGCCTTATGAACCGGCCTTATCCGCGCGGCATGCTCTTGTGCCGGCGCCAGAAGCCGCAGGCCGTACAGACAGGCGCGCAGCTATGCCGCCTGGCGCGCCGCCGCCAGTTGGCGGCTGACCAGCTGCGCATAGACACCGCCGCGCACCAGCAATTGCTCGTGCGTACCATGCTCGACGATGCGGCCGCGGTCGACGACGGCAATGGCGTCGGCCTGCCGCACCGTGGACAAGCGATGCGCGATGATCAAGGTGGTGCGGTTGCGCATCAGGACTGCCAGGGCCTCGTGGACTTGCGCCTCGCTGACCGCATCCAGATGCGAGGTTGCCTCGTCCAGCACCAGTATCGGTGCATCGCGCAGGAACGCCCGGGCAATGGCGATGCGCTGGCGCTGGCCGCCCGACAAGGCCACGCCACGCTCTCCGACGCGGGTGGCCAGCCCCTCGGGGCGCGTCGCCACGAAGCCCCCCAGCGCCGCCTGTTCGGCCGCGCGCTGCACATCGGCAAGATCCGCGTCGGGCCGCGCCAGGCGGATATTGTCTTCCAGCGTACCGTTGAGCAGCCAGGTGTCCTGCGCCACCAGTGCGATACGGGCATACAGCGCCTCAAGCGTCAGATCGCGCAGATCCACGCCGTCGATGCGCAAGACGCCTTGCACCGGATCCCAGAAGCGCAGCAGCAGGCTGGCGATTGTGCTCTTGCCAGCCCCCGAGGGGCCCACCAGCGCCAGGGTGGCGCCCGCCGGCAGGCTCAGGCTGACCCCGTCCAGCGCCGCCGCGTGGCGGCCGGGATAGGTGAACGACACGTGGTCGAAATCCACTGGCAGGCCACCCGCGCGCAAGGGCGGCGCCTGCGTGCCATCGGTAACCGCCACGGGCTCGTCGTGCACGGCGCGCAGGCGCCGCGTGGACGCCAGCGTATCGGCCAGCTGGCGGCTCACCTGCGCGATTTCGGACACCGGCAGGAAGGCTGCGACCGACAGCAAAATCAACAGCGGCAGCGTCGCGGCCGCAAGATGGCCCTGCATCACCCACCATGCTCCCACCGCGGCGACGGACAGGCCTCCCAGGCCAGTGGCGATTTCCAGCAAGGCGCTTTGGCGCGATAGGTCGGCCAGCAAGGCCAGCCGCGTGGCCTGATAGCGGCGCAGCAAAGCCAGGAAGGCATCGCGGCGCCGGCCCGTGGCCGAGAACGACAGCAGATCGGGCAGGCCCTGGATGGTCTCGGAAAGATGGGCGCTGAGCAGACCCAGCCCCTTGCGGGCGCGCGTGCCCATGGCGTCGACGCGCGCGCGGCTGCGCACCGGCGTGGCCGCCGCCCACGCCAGGAACGGCAGCAGCGCGAACACCAAGGGCCAGGCGCTAATGCCAAGAATGATCAACACCACCAGCGGCACCAGCACTGCCACGAAAGCCGGCGCAACCGTGTGGGCGAAAAAGTATTCCACCGTTTCCACGTCCTGCGTGGCCAGGCCGACCAAATCGCCCGAACGGCGCCGCAGCAGATACGCCGGCGCCAGGGCTTCGAGCTTGTCGTACAGCGCAATGCGCATCTCGGCCAGCAGCTGATAGGCGATGGAATGCGCCAGCCACGATTCGATCCAATGCAAGGTGGCGGCGGCCAGCGCCGCGACGAACAAGCCCGCCAGCAGTGCATTGTATGGTGTGCCGTCCTTCAGATGCGCAATGATCAACGCGCTAAGCGCCGAGACGCCAATAAACGCCACCACGCGGCCGATGCCGCTGACCACGGTTACGGCGAAGCTGCGGCGCCAGGGCCGTATGATCTCCAACAGCGTATGCACGAGCTTGCCCGGCTTGGCCCGCTGCGCATCTTCGTCCAATGGCGGCACCACGGACGACCGCTCGCCCGCATCCACATCCGCGGCGGCACGCTTGCCTTCATGCGGGCGCGCGC
Organism: Candidimonas nitroreducens; assembly: GCF_002209565.1. GTDB lineage: Bacteria > Pseudomonadota > Gammaproteobacteria > Burkholderiales > Burkholderiaceae_B > Candidimonas > Candidimonas nitroreducens. Next base: position 227,620 of record NZ_NJIH01000003.1, on the reverse strand, counting down.
CTTGCGCCGCAATAGCGTCGCGTTCGCCCACCGACAGCTCGCCATCCTGCGCCCCCATCAGGCGCCGATACAGCGTGTCCTCCCTCATCAGGCTGGCATGCGTTCCCGTTTCAACCACTTGACCGCCGTCCAGCACCAGAATGCGATCCGCATTGACGACGCTAGACAAACGGTGCGCCAGCACCAGCGTGGTACGGCCGCGGCTGAGGCGATCCAGGGCCTGCTGGATCTCGGCCTCGTTGGCGGCGTCCACCGAAGACAACGCCTCGTCCAGGATCAGTATGGGCGCATCGCGCAGCAGCGCACGGGCAATCGCCAGGCGCTGGCGCTGGCCGCCCGAAAGCTGGGCGCCACGCTCGCCCAGCACCGTGGCATAGCCTTGCGGCAGTTGCATGATGAAGTCGTGCGCATTGGCCGCAAGGGCCGCCGCCTCCATTTGCTGGCGCGTTGCACCTGGGCGCGCCAGCATCAGGTTTTCCTCGACCGTGCCGTGGAACAACATGCTGTCCTGCGCCACCACCGAAATCAGCGCGCGCACCGCCTGCGGATCGAGCCGGCGCAGATCCGTGCCGTCGATCTCGACGGTGCCCTCTTGCGGGTCGTACAGCCGCAGCAGCAATTGCACCAGCGACGACTTGCCCGCGCCGCTGGGGCCGACGATGCCGACCCGTTCGCCCGCCGCCACCGAAAAACTCAGCCCACGGTGCGTGGCGGCTTGCGCCCCTGGATACCCGAACGTCACATTGCGCAGCGCCAGCGCCAGGCCGTCGGGCCCGGCACGCAAACCGCCCGCCCCCGCGGCAGCGCGCGGCGCGGTGCTTACGGCGTCGAGCAGTTCGTGCACACTGGCCGCGGCAGACTGGCCGGCCATGCCGCTGTGCAGCACCGAACGCAGGTCGCGCAAGGGGCGGAATATTTCCGTGCCGGCCATCAGCACCACCAGCAAGGCCGCCAGCGTCATCTGCCCGTGCGACACGCGCCAAGCACCCAGAGCCAGCGCGGCGGCCGCGCCCAGCGTAATGCCCAGATCGGTCAGGAAGCGCGCCGAGACCTCGCGTCCCAGCACCTTGAACGTGTTGTCCGAAAGCGCCCGCGCGCGCCGTGCCAGGCGTTCGCCCCAGGCGCGGCTCTGCCCGAAGGCCTTGAGCGTGGGCAGGCCCTGCACCGCATCCAGGAATTCCTCGCCGAATTCCTTGAAAGCCTGCTGCCGCCCCTGCGCCGCCACACGGTTGGCGCGATGCGAGGCCAACGGCATTATCAGGGTAATGAGTGCCGCCACCAGCAGCACCAGAGCCACCGGCCAGTCCCACCAGGCGATGAAGGCGAAGATCATCACCGGTGCGCAGGCCGCCACGAACAATTGCGGCAGGTAGCGCCCGAAAAACACCTGCAGCTGCTCGACCCCGTCGATGACGGCCAGCATCACCCCGCCGGTGCGCTGTCCGCCGAACCACGCCGGCCCCAGCTCCACGATCTTGTCGTACAGCCGCGCGCGCAGGCGCTCCTGGATGCGCGCCGCGTTGGCATTGGCCTGTGTGTTCAGCCAATGTTCGAACAGGCCGCGCAATACGATGACCGCCGCCGTGCCCGCCAATGGCGGCCACAACGCCGCCACCGGCGCACCGGCGAACAACAGCGCCAGGAACCGCCCCAGCAAGGCGAAGCGGGCGATGCCCGCGGCCAGGCCGAGCAGGCCCAGCAAGGCACATAGCGCAATGCGCAGCCGCGTCCCGCGCGTCATGGCCCAGAGTCTGGTGTCGAAGTACATGATGGTTCCGTATAGTGCCGGCAGATCGGCAGCATCCCGCCCGCCGCGGTGCAATGCCGCCAGAATAGCCGAGCACGGCCCATCGTCCAAGCCGGATCGGTTTGCCAAGAGCAAGACCGGCGCATCCATTTACAATTCCGCTAGTCCGCCAGTGTCCACCGGCGTCGTGGCCCCGACTTCGCGCCCACTATAAAATTGACGGATTGGTGCGCAAGCCGAGACCCAAGACGCAGCAACAGCCGCCAGCTTTCGCGCCAAGCTGCAACGCCGCCATGTGTGCGCAGACATAATTTCATGGATGCGGATCGGGGGCGCGGCACCGATTCCGGCCACAGCAGGGCTTGATCGCAGGCTACCGCGTGGCCACGCCAGATACTCATCCACCACACGCCATGACAACCTTCGCCAGCGACCCCATCGCCGCCATCGCCACCGCCCCGGGCCGTGGCGGCATAGGCGTAGTGCGCGTCTCGGGCCGCGAGCTCGCACTGCTGATCGACAGACTGTTCGGCGGCACCACACTGGCGCCGCGCCACGCCCACTATCTGCCGTTCAACGACGCCGCGGGCCAGCCCATAGACGCCGGCATCGCCCTGTACTTCAAGGGGCCCAACTCTTACACCGGCGAAGACGTGCTGGAACTGCAGGGCCATGGCGGCCCCGCCGTGTTGCAGCGCCTGTTGCGGCGCTGCCTGGAAGCCGGTGCGGATCTCGGCCTGCGCCACGCCGAACCCGGCGAATTCACCCAGCGCGCATTCCTCAACGAAAGGCTCGACCTCGCCCAGGCCGAGGCCGTCGCCGACCTGATCGACGCCTCTTCCGAGGCCGCCGCACGCAGCGCCATGGCCTCGCTCAGCGGCGCCTTCTCCGCTCGCGTCAACACACTGGCAGACCAAGTCGTGCGCCTGCGCATGCTGGTCGAGGCCACGCTCGACTTCCCCGAAGAAGAAATCGACTTCCTGGAAAAATACCAGGCGCGCCCCGCCCTGCAGCACATCCAGGACGACCTGCGCGCCCTCATCGCCCTGGCCCGCCAGGGCATGATTCTGCGCACCGGGCTACACGTCGTGCTCGCGGGCCAGCCCAACGTCGGCAAGTCCAGCCTGCTGAACGCGTTGGCCGGCGATGACGTCGCCATCGTCACGCCCATCGCCGGCACCACGCGCGACAAGGTCGCGCAGCAGATCCATATCGACGGCGTGCCGCTGCACATCGTCGACACCGCCGGCCTGCGCGACACCGAAGACACCGTGGAAAGCCTGGGCATAGCACGCAGCTGGGCCGAAATCGAAAAAGCCGACGTCATCCTGCATCTGCAGGACGCCCGCCGCCCCGGCGACGAACTCGACCGCGCCATCGTGCGGCGCCTGCCGGCGCACACCCCGGTGCTGACCGTCTACAACAAGATCGATCTGCTGGCGCCCGACGAGCAGGCCACGATGCTGGCCGCGCAGGCAGACAGTACGGGAATCCGTGCCAGTGTCGATGCCCGAACCGGCGGCGGCGTTCGCTCCCGTTCCGACACCGACGCCAATAACAGCACCGTTCCCGCCTCCTCGGAAACTTCTACTGGCGCATCTGTCTCGTCCACTACCACTCACCCTGTTCCACCCAACATCCCGGGGCCCGCCAGCATACATTCCCCGTCCACGTTGGGAATTTCAGCCAAGACCGGCCGCGGCCTGGACGCCCTGCGCAAACATCTGCTGGACATAGCCGGCTGGAACCCCGGCGCCGAATCCCCCTGGCTCGCCCGCGAGCGTCACCAGCGCGCCCTGCAGCTGGCCGCCCAACACATCGACCTCGCCGCCGGCCACGCCAGCAACAACGACCAGGCATTGGATCTGTTCGCTGAAGAACTGCGCCTGGCGCACAACGAACTGTGCGCCATCACCGGGCAGTTCACCAGCGACGATTTGCTGGGGGAAATTTTTTCGAGCTTTTGTATTGGAAAATGAGGCTGAATCTGCGGACGCCCACCGACGTATTCCCGCAGCGTCCCCGGCAGGCGCACCCGATATCTTGTGGCACATCCCGAGCATGAATCGACGATCTTTACGGGCCCCGGCCTGCGGCAGCGCGTGCCCTACAGCTTTTGTCTGATCCAGCTGTTGATGTCATTCAGGGTCTTGTCCTCGACGCCCAGGAAACCATGAGGCGAATGCCCGCCGCAGTCGGCCTTCGGGCTGCCGCCGCCCTTGCTGGACTCTTCGGTGATGAAAGCAAGATGATTGCGCTCGGCCAGGCGCTTGCCGCCGTCATACCGCGATACATCGCACGCATCATGCTTGTTCGAAACCAGCAGCGTGCGTCCCTGCATGGCCGGCGGCACGGCCAGGTTGGCAATACCCGGGCCGCGCGCGGCGATCGACAAGGGTGAAGTCAGCACATATAGATCGGCCAGTTCCGGCGCGTGCTGAAGCACGTTGCCGACCGTTACCGTGCCGCGGCTGGTGCTGAGCAGGACAATCTTCGAGCGGGGGAAGTGCTTGCGCACCTGTTCGATGACGAACCTCTGATCCGCCAGGGCATCCTTGCCCAGCCGGTAGTAGTCATCCATGGGCTTGTACTGCCGGTCGGACGGCGCATCGACCAGCACGGCGGCATATCCTTTGTCGACCCAATAATGCGCAGTGCGGATCACGAAATTGCCATGCAGCTGTGTAGGGCCGGCGCTGTTCAAGCGCAGGATTCCGCCACCCCCGCAATATATGACCACGACGAGTGGCGGGCTGGCCGAAGGCGTCTGGACGTAAAGGCCTTGCGTCACGCCCGCTCGTGTAGGAAAAACCACCAGTGCCCCATGATCCAGCGGCGCTGCATGCAATTGAGCCGCAGCAAGAACGGCGGCCACCGTGCAACATAAGCGTTTCATGCGAACCCCATGGGACGAGAGTTTCGGCGAAAAACTATAGATCCTGGCAATGAGCCGGTCAATCTTCGGGCGCAAAAGCGAAGCGCGGACGGTACACTTGGTACGGCGTATGACCGCTATCCAACTCCAGCACGGGAAACACTCATGACAGCCTATATAGCCCTGCTGCGCGCGGTAAACGTTGGCGGAACCGGCAAACTGCCCATGACTGAACTCAAAGCCATGTGCATGGCCGAGGGCTTCTCGGAGGTTCGCACCTATATTGCCAGCGGCAATGTGGTGTTTTCAAGCCCGCTGCCCGAAACGCAAGTCAAGAGGCGGCTGGAAAACCGCCTGCGAGAATACGCGGGCAAGCCCGTGGGTGTCGCGATTCGCACGGCATCGGAAATGGCCGACGTGCTGAAAGCCAATCCCTTTCCCGATGCCGCGCCGAGCCAGGTCGCAGCAATCTTTCTCGATGCGCCGCCTGCAGCCGACGCGCTCGAGCATGCCCGCGGCCGCCAGGACGAAGAGGCCCGGCTCGGCAAGCGGGAAATCTATGTATGGTACGGCTCGGGTATGGGGCGATCGAAATTCAGGATACCGGCCGCCGAATCAGGAACGGCGCGCAATATGAATACCATCGCCAAACTGGCGGAAATGGCGGCCGCCACATAGACACGTCGCTCCACAACCATTCAGCTTGCGAGCCGCCAGCGACTGGGCGCGGGAATGCTATCGCGGCCTCGATCATTTTCCACAGCCCCTACCAGCGCTTCATTTCCAGCCCTCTTCCGCCGTGGCAGCTTCGCGCAGCAGCAATTTGCGCTTGCGCTCGACGCCCCAGCGATAGCCGGAAAGATCGCCGTCGCGGCGCACCACACGATGGCAGGGTATGGCCACGGCCAGGCGGTTGGCGCCGCAGGCCTGCGCCACGGCCCGCACGGCCCGTGGCGCGCCGATGCGCTGCGCCACCAGCGCGTAGCTGACCGCCACGCCCGGGGGGATTTCACGCAAGGCTTTCCATACGCGTTCCTGGAAAGCGGTGCCGCGTATGTCCAGCGGCAGGTTCAGCCCTTGTTCGGGCGCCTCGATGAAGCCCACAACCTGCGCGACCAGTCGCTCGAAATCCCGATCGCCGCCGATCAAGTGTGCTTCGGGAAACTGATCTTGCAATTCGCGCACCAGCTTATCGGGATCGTCGCCGAGGAATATGGCGCAGATGCCGCGCTGGCTGCGGGCGACCAGGATCGCACCCAGTGAACACTGCCCGACGGCGAAATGAATCTCGGCATGGCGACCCCCGCTGCGATAGTCGCGCGGCCGCATGCCCAGCATGGCTGTGGAGTTCTCGTAGAAGCGGCTGTTGGAATTGAAACCGGCGTCGTAAATGGCATGCGTAACCGTACCGGCACGGCCCAATGCGCGGCGCAGCTTGCCGGCGCGAAAGGCGCTGGCGTAATCCTTGGGCGTAAGGCCGGTCTCGCTTTTGAAGATTCTGTGGAAATGGAACGGGCTGATGCCTGCTTGCGCGGCAAGTTCCTGCAAGCCAGGCTGTGGATCCAGGGTTTCGATGAGCCGACATGCCTGTTCCACCACCGCGGTGCGTCGCTTTGCCGCCGCGCCGCGATCCGCAACCATGCGCCGGCTGGCACGATACCCCGCCGCTTCCGCGGCTTGCGCGGTGTCGAAGAACTCTACGTTTTCACGCCTGGGCAGGCGGGCCGAGGAACTGGGACTGCAGTACACGCCGGTAGTCTTGACGGCGTATACGAAATGGCCATCGGCAGCAATGTCGCGCGCGAGCACAGCGGCCCAGCGGCTGTCTACGTCGGCATAGGTCTTGTCTGGCAGGCGGTTGGCGGATTTGCGGCTCATGGATGCTCCGGATACGTAGGACTATATATGCGAAGTTAATCTGCATCCATACAGCTGGAAATTCGTTTCTTGCGCTTGAATTCTCGTTGCCTCGCAACGAACGGATTAGGCCCGGCGCGCGGCCAACTGACAACGCGCCAAGCCGCACTCAACTTTCCGTATCCTGCCAGTCCAGATGCCAGTTTCCAGCCTGCACATTCTGCAGCCAAAGCATGCAGGTCAAGGTCTTGGCATCCGTCACGCCGCCGCTGCGACAGGCTTCCGACAATTCATCGATGCCAGCCGTGACCACTTCCAGGAATTCGTCGTCGTCACGCTGCGGGGTGCCCCCCACCAGGTTGCGGGCGAAGAATATATGGATGATTTCGGTGGAATAGGCTATGGCCAGGTGCAAGGCCCCGGCGCAGGCCCACTGCCCTGCCCTGTAGCCTGTTTCTTCCAACAGCTCGCGCTTTGCGCAGTCCAACGGATCTTCACCTGGATCGAGCTTGCCGGCCGGGAATTCGGTCATGACCCGGCCCACCGGATAGCGAAACTGGCGCTCCAGCAGCACCCTGTCGTCATCCAGCAGCGGGATGATTACTACGGCGCCCGGGTGCACTACATATTCGCGGCTGGCCAGCGCGCCATCGGGCAGGCGCACCGTATCGCGGCGCATCTGCAGGAAGCCGCCCTGCACCAGAACCTGGCTGTCGACCCGCGTTTCGACAAGATGGGTGTCGTCTTTATCTGACTCTGACATGGTTTGGGCGAAACTGACTAAGACTGCCACAAAGCTTAGCATGGCCTTTCCCGGCCAATCGGGCGTGGTATTCTCGATTCACTATGCATCTCGTCCAAAGCCTGCCCGACAATCCTCTGGACATCATCGGCGACATCCACGGGGAAAAAACTGCGCTGGTGGCCTTGCTTGGCCATCTGGGCTATGACGCGCGCGGCAGGCACCCGCGCGGGCGCAAGCTGGTGTTTGTCGGCGATCTGTGCGATCGCGGGCCCGACAGCCACGGTGTGATCCGCCACGTGCAAGCCCTGGTGGAACACGGCGGCGCCAGCGTCATACTCGGCAACCACGAAATGAATCTGCTGGTTGACGACGCCAAGGACGGTTCGGGCTGGTTTTTCGACGAGCGCCACGAACGCGACCTGAAGTTCTACGCGCCGTTCAGCCGCACACCCGCCGCGGAACGCCACGAGATCAGGCAATTTCTGGGCAGCCTTCCCGTTGCCCTGCAGCGGCACGACATCCGTATCGTGCATGCCGCCTGGACGGCCGAGGCGATACGTGCGGTGGAATCGCTGCCACTGGGCAGCGTAGCGGAACAATTCCGGCAATGGGATCGCCTGGCACAGGCTACGGCTACCACTACCGGCCTCTACCATCGCTATCAGCAAGAGCGGCAGCACTGGGCCCGGGAACTGGAAGACGAACACAATCCTCCCCCCTTCCTGCACGCCGTGGCGCAATACGAAGCCACCCAGCAGATGATCAATCCACTGAAGGTGCTGACTTCGGGGGTGGAAAACCTGACCGACAAGCCTTTTTTCGCCGGCAACCGTTGGCGATTCTCCGATCGGGTCAGTTGGTGGAACGACTATGACGACCAGGTTCCAGTGGTAATTGGCCACTATTGGCGCATGTTCAACCCGCCGCGCAGCGGCGCGGCACGCTATAGCCTGCTGTTCAGCGGCATAGACCCCATCAGTTGGCACGGCAAGCGCCGCAATGTGTTTTGCGTGGATTTCTCAGTAGGAGCGCGCTGGCGTGACCGCAAGGCCGGTCGGCCTATCGGGGCCTCACGCTTCCGTTTGGCCGCGCTGCAGTGGCCAGAGAAGCGCCTGGTGTTCGATTCCGGGCAAACGCTCGAGACTTCCTGAGCCCATCTCTTCCAGACATGAATAGGCGTGGCAAGCGCCGCGCTCGAGGCCGCTATGCCAATAGCTGGCTGTGTCCCGTCATGGCTTGCCCATAGCCTTCATGACCATAATTATACATTTTGTTTCAAAATACAGGGCTGTGGATAACTGCTAGGAAGCGCCGATGTGCACAGATTGTGGATCGAACAGGGACAAGTGCCCTCTTTCGGGTCTAGCCTAAAGTTGTTCGATTTCGATCCACGCGCTACACCGCAGTTGTGCATCCTGAAAATCACTGGCAAGCTCTTGTAATACTTGAAGTTTTACAAGATATGCCAGTTATCCACAGACACCCATCATCAGTTATCTTTTTATAGAAAGCAATAAGGAAAAAATCAAAACATCTCTCTTTTTCCAGGCAGCTAGCCAATCACGACACCCTCGATGAAAATCCCATAGAATGGGCGCCAGCCGGAAAGCTCGCGGGAATTACCGTCGCATCCACCGCAGAGACGCCCGTAAGATGGGGTTAAAAAAAACGGCTTCAGTCCGGCCAGTGTCCTGCAACTGGCCGGACTGAAGCCGGTGTGTCACGTTTTTTTGTGTAGGTGTGCTGTGTCTGAAGAATTCGCGATCAGGGCTGTACGGGGTGCATGCCGCTGTAGGGATAGATGGTTGTTTCAGACGCGGGCGAGTCTGGCTACGGCCTCATCCAGCGTCGAGTCCTGCTTGGCGAAGCAGAAACGTACGATCCGGTGGTTCGATTCCGGGGCATCGGGTTGGCGGTAGAAAGCGGACACGGGTATGACGGCCACGCCGTGTTCCAGGGTCAGCCAGCGGGCGAAGTCTGCTTCAGGCAAATCCGAAATGGCATCGTAGCGGGCCAGCAGAAAGAAAGTGCCTAGGCTAGGCAGAGGCTGAAAGCGGGTTTTGGCCAGGCCGGCATGCAGGCGATCACGCTTGGCCTGATAGAAATCGGACAAGCCCAGATAAGGTTTCGGGTCTTGCATGTAGTGTGCCAGCGCATATTGCATGGGTGATGGCACGGTGAACACAATGAACTGGTGCACTTTGCGTATTTCGGCGGTCAGAGCTTGCGGGGCGCAGCAGTAGCCGATCTTCCATCCGGTGGTGTGGTAGGTCTTGCCGAAAGAAGATATAACCACGGCATTCGCGGCCAATAGTTCGCGGCGCGCGATGCTTTGGTGGATGTTGCCGTCGAAGACTATGTGCTCGTAGGCTTCGTCGGACAGCAGCATGACCCCGGTGTCCTGCACGATGCTTTCCAGGGCGTCGAGATCGGCCTCCGTCATGACGATGCCTGTCGGGTTATGCGGGAAGTTCAGCATCAGCATGCGCGTAGCGGGCCCGATGGCTGCGCGTACACGCTGCCAATCGACCCGGTAAGTAGCATGAGTCGCATCCGGAGCCTGCATGGGAACCACCACGGGGATGCCGCCGGCCAGCTCGATAGCGGGCAGATACAAGTCGTAGAAGGGCTCTATGACCACGACTTCGTCGCCAGCCCTCACGAAGGCCTGTATGGTAGCCATCAACGCCTCGGTGGCGCCACTGGTAACGGTGATTTCCGTCAGTGGGTCGTAATTCGCGCCATACAGTTTGTGTACTTTCGAGGCTATCTCTTCGCGTAATGCCACGATGCCGGGCATGGGTGGATATTGATTGTGTCCGTCGGCCATGGCTTTGCTGACCATGTCCAGCAGGCGCGGGTCGGGATTGAAGTCGGGAAAGCCCTGCCCCAGATTGATGGCCTGCTGTTCTGTTGCCAGCTGGCTCATTACTGTGAATATGGTGGTTCCTACATTGGGAAGTTTGGATTCGAGATTCATGACAGGGGCAAATGGAAGTGGAGGTGTTTTGCGCGTAAATGTGGCTAAGTTGTCTAATACTGACCCTAGCGACGAAAAAATACCACATTGGGGTAAACAAGTATTTGATTAAGGATCAAAGCGTGGTTATGCTCACACCTGCACTTGAAATCAAGCCGTATACGGGTTCGTTTTGCTTGATTCATGCTTTGATTGCATAAATGGCATTCATGGCGGAATCGAGCCCGGTTCTTGTCGGCGTTCTTGGTTCATTGCAATTTTGTTTATTTTTAGGACGCTACACATCATGGCTCAAAAGGGCAAAGTTAAGTGGTTCAACGCCGATAAAGGCTTCGGTTTCATTACTCCCGACGCTGGCGGTTCCGACGTGTTCGCTCACTTCTCCGCTATCGAAGGCCGCGGCTATCGCAGCTTGAACGAAGGTCAGGAAGTTGAATTCGAAGTCAAAGATGGCCCCAAAGGCCCGCAAGCCGCGGAGATCCGCCCTCTATAATCTTTGCTAGATTTGTGTAGTTTTCTGCACAGATTTTCAGCGCCCCGGTGTATAACCGGGGCGTTTTTGTTTTGTTCGTGCCCTTTTGTTCTCCATAGCGCCCGGCTTGGGTATTTGCATTCTTCGAAGCGCTGCGTTGAGCAGGTGCTGAAAGAATTCAACATATATTTTTGTGCTGCCCATTCCGGATCTTGAACTTGATCCGCGGATGAATTGTTCTGCTCTGCGGCTTTCCCGTGTTTCGGCTTTCCTGCATTTGTTCGTTGCTTGCGGCCTGGCCTTTATATTTATAAGGCCAGGCGGCTTAGCCAGGATGGAATCATGTACAGCTTTGGCTAGAGTATTTTGTAGTCAGGCACGATCCACATAAACACTACGCGTGCTTGGTATGTATGGTTCCAGGTGTTTTTCGGCTATTTCACCCCATGAAGCCCATCTTAGGGAAAAGACAGAAATGACGGCCGTTGCTCTTCTGTGGGCACGCCCTGACATGTACGAGATATACGAGCACATGTGAACTGTGGCAGCATAGCTTGATCATAAGTTTCAGGCCTTGGTACCTGCAGGTTTGTTTGGTGCAGCGGTATGTTGGATGACTGAAGCGGGTTCACATGTGTCAAGTTTGATGACTGGGTAATTGGTCTTGAATTTTTAGCCTTTGCGTTGTCTCAGCGGTTAATTTGCTTACCCCTACCCTTAAGTGCCGTCTAGCTTTTTGTTCTGTGAGTGCAGTTTTATTCACAATCTATCAACTCGATATTCCCTTGTTATCCCCATACTTATCCACATACTGGCTTGTTGTGTTTTCTATGTTTTGATGTTTCACGTGGAACAAATTCCTCTATGCTGATTTGGTGAAACTTAAATCATAATTAGTAGCTATGTTTCACGTGAAACATGCCTGCTTGGATGTTTTCTTTGTTCCACGTGAAACACAAGCTCGGCGCTATAATTCAGCATCTAAAAGTTTCCCAGCGAAAAATGATTTACCCTGAAGAATTCGACGTGATCGTCATCGGTGGCGGGCATGCGGGCACGGAAGCCGCCCTAGCTGCCGCTCGCTCCGGCGCTTCCACGCTGCTGCTGACGCACAATATGGAGACTCTGGGCCAAATGTCTTGCAATCCTTCTGTTGGAGGAATAGGTAAAGGACATCTGGTCAAAGAAGTCGACGCCCTGGGCGGTGCGATGGCATTAGCCACGGATCAAGCAGGCATTCAATTTCGTATATTGAATCGATCCAAAGGCCCAGCAGTGCGGGCAACAAGGGCACAAGCTGATAGGTCACTGTACCGGCGCGCCATACGAACGATGCTGCAGAATCAGCCAAATCTCAGCATATTCCAGCAGTCGGTGGAAGACCTGGTGCTGGATGGTGACAGGGTTGCTGGTGCTGTGACCCAGATAGGTCTCACGTTCAAGGGTCGTGCGGTTGTCTTGACTGCCGGAACTTTTCTCAACGGCTTGATTCACGTGGGATTGGATCATTATTCAGCAGGTCGCGCGGGCGACCCTCCGGCCATCAGCCTGGGTCAGCGCCTGAAGGAACTCAAACTGCCCCAAGGGCGCCTTAAGACCGGAACCCCTCCGCGTGTGGATGCGCGCAGCATAGATTTCGATCGCACCGAAGTGCAGCCCGGGGATACCAAGCCAGTGCCGGTTTTTTCCTATATCGGGTCGGCGGACATGCATCCCCGCCAGATGCCGTGCTGGATAACCCACACCAATCAACGTACCCACGATATCATCCGCTCTGGCCTGGATCGATCTCCGTTATATAGCGGGATTATTGAAGGAGTGGGGCCGCGGTATTGCCCGTCCATTGAGGACAAGATTCAGAGGTTCGCAGACAAGGACAGCCACCAGGTGTTCCTGGAGCCAGAGGGCTTGCACAGCACGGAAATCTATCCCAATGGGGTTTCCACCAGCTTGCCGTTCGATATCCAGCTGGCCTTGCTGCGTACGCTGCCCGGGTTGGAGCGCGCCGTGATCATGCGGCCGGGCTACGCTATCGAATACGATTATTTCGACCCCAGGGGCCTGAAATCAAGCCTGGAAACTAAAGCCATAGAAGGCTTGTTCTTTGCCGGCCAGATCAACGGTACCACCGGCTACGAAGAAGCCGCGGCACAGGGTTTGCTGGCAGGCCTGAATGCTGCACGCCAGACTCGTGGACTGAATCCTTGGGTGCCTGCGCGCAATCAAGCGTATCTCGGCGTGCTGGTCGATGACCTGGTTACTCGTGGAGTTACCGAGCCGTACCGTATGTTTACTTCGAGAGCGGAATACCGGCTAAGCCTGCGAGAAGACAATGCCGATATGCGCTTGACCGAAGTAGGGCGAAATATGGGCCTGGTCGATGATGCACGTTGGGACGCTTTCAATCGCAAACGCGACGCGGTAGCTGCTGAAGTACAGCGCCTTAAGTCCTCCTGGGTCAATCCCAAGACTTTGTCGGCGCATACGGCGCAAACCTTGCTTGGGAAGCAAATTGAACGTGAGTACTCACTTTTCGACTTATTGCGGCGACCCGAAGTCAGCTACCGCGGCCTAATGTCGGTTTCGGATGGCGGCGATGGCCTGCTTGCCGGCCCGGGCCTGGAAGACGGCGTTGCTGCGGAACAAGTGGAGCTGCAAGCCAAGTACGCCGGCTATGTCACACGGCAGCAGGAGGAAGTCGAGCGCCTGGCGGCGCTGGAATCCCAGCCTATCCCGGTGGATCTGGACTACGACTCGATCGCCAGCCTGTCCTTCGAGGTGCGCCAGCGGCTCAAGGCCGCCCGGCCCGAAACCGTAGGCCAGGCGGGACGCATTTCGGGCATTACGCCGGCGGCGATCTCGCTGCTGCTGGTGCATTTGAAACGCCTGCAATACGGCAAGAAAGCCGCGTGATGGCGGCAGACGACCCGAGGTTGGGCGCGTCCCTGGACGAGGGCGCGCGCGCAATGAACGTGCCTTTACAGCCTGCGCAAAAGCAGGCCCTGCTCGACTATATAGCCCTGTTGCAGCGCTGGAACCGCACGTACAATCTGACCGCGGTGCGCGATCCGCGGCAGATGCTGGTGCAGCATATATTCGACAGCTTGTCGGTGGTGCAGCCGCTACAGGCGGAACTGCGCAGGCACGGGCGGGAAGAAAGCGCTGCGCGAGTGGCCGACATTGGTTCGGGCGCAGGCCTGCCAGGCGTGGTGCTGGCCGTCATGTTTCCGGGCTGGCAAGTGCATTGCGTGGACGCGGTGGAAAAGAAAATGGCTTTCGTGCGGCAGGCTGCGGGGGTTTTGGGCCTGGCCAATCTGCACGCCGCGCACGCGCGTGTCGAGGCGCTGCCGGTATTGAACGCAGACGTAGTGGTGTCGCGGGCCTTTGCTTCGCTTTTCGATTTTGCCATACTGGCGGGCAGGCACGTGGCCGCGGACGGCTGCATGCTCGCCATGAAGGGGCGTGAACCTCTGGACGAAATCCAGGCCCTGCAAGAAACCGAATGGGAAGTCGCGCGCGTCGAGCCCGTCTCCGTTCCCGAACTCAATGCCCGGCGCTGTCTGGTCTGGATGAATCGCCGCCAAGGAAACCTATGACTGAGCAAAAAGCCCGCAACGGAACCAGCGTATTTTGTATTGCCAACCAAAAGGGGGGGGTGGGCAAGACCACCACGGCCATCAATCTGGCGGCAGCCCTGGCGGCCCAGGGCAAGCGCGTGCTGCTGGTCGATCTCGACCCGCAGGGCAACGCCACCATGGGCAGCGGCATAGACAAAAATGCGGAGCAAAAGAACCTGTATGCGGTGCTGATAGGCGAAGCCAGCGTCGAAGAGGTGCGGGTGCGCTCCGACGCGGGCGGCTACGACGTGCTGCCGGCGAATCGAGAACTGTCCGGCGCGGAAATCGACCTGATCCAGATGGATGCCCGTGAACAGCAGCTGCGCCAGGCGCTGGCCGGCGTGGGTGGCCAATACGACTTCGTGCTGATAGATTGCCCGCCCACACTGTCGCTGCTGACTCTGAACGGCCTGGCCTGCGCCGACGGTATCATCATTCCCATGCAATGCGAGTATTTCGCGCTGGAAGGCCTGTCCGATCTGGTCAATACCGTCAAGCGCGTACATCGCAACATCAACCCGGATCTCAAGCTCATAGGGCTGCTGCGGGTGATGTTCGACCCCCGCGTCACCCTGCAGCAGCAGGTATCGGCGCAAATTGAACGGCACTTCGGCGACAAGGTGTTCAAGGCCGTGGTGCCGCGCAACGTGCGGCTGGCCGAAGCGCCCAGCCATGGCGTGCCCGGTACGGTGTACGACAAGAATTCCCGGGGCGCCAAAGCCTATGTCGAGTTCGGCAAGGAACTCATCAAGCGGGTCGGCCGCGAGGCCGCCGCGGCGCGCGCCTGAGCCGGGCGCCGCAAGAACAAGGAAATACATCATCATGGCAAGCAAGAAACCCAAGGGCCTGGGACGCGGCCTCGAAGCGCTGCTCGGCGCCGATGCCGACGCCATCGACAAGCTGGGCACGGAACCGGCCGCGGCGCCCGCCAAGGTGCCGTCCGCCCTGCCTGTGAAGAAGCTGCGCGCCGGCCGCTACCAGCCGCGCACACGCATGGACGAGGGCGCCCTGGCCGAACTCGCCGAGTCCATACGCACCCAGGGCATCATGCAGCCCATATTGGTGCGCCCGCTGGCGGGCAAGGATGCCGGCAATTACGAAATCATCGCCGGCGAACGCCGCTTCCGCGCGGCGCAGCTGGCGGGGCTCGCGGAAGTCCCGGTGCTGGTGCGTGACGTCGCCGACGAGAACGCCGCCGTCATGGCGCTGATCGAAAATATCCAGCGCGAGGATCTGAACCCGCTGGAAGAGGCTCATGGCGTGCGCAGGCTGCTCGACGAATTCGGCCTGACCCACGAGCAGGCGGCACAGGCCATAGGCCGTTCGCGTTCGGCCACCAGCAATCTGCTGCGGCTCTTGAACCTGAGCGGCCCGGTGCAGACCATGCTGTTGGCCGGCGACATAGACATGGGCCATGCACGGGCGTTACTGGCGGCCGATGCGGCCACGCAGATCCTGCTGGCCAATGAAATCGTCGCCCGGCGGCTGTCGGTGCGCGAAGCGGAAAAGCTGGTGGCGCGCAACCTGCGCGAGGCCGATGAAGCCGCGTCGGGGCGTGTGCGCAAGGCGGCGGTGCTTACGGGCGACGCCAAGCGCCTGGAACAGGCGCTGTCCGACCACCTCGGCACGCGGGTCACCCTGAAGATGGGGGCGAAAGAGCGCGGTCAGCTGCTGATCGATTTCCATGGCTGGGAACACCTGAATTCCCTGCTCGAGCGCCAGGGCTTGTCGGACGTCATCGACCACTGAGCCCGGGCTCGCTTTCGCGCCATGCGGGGCGCGTTGCGCCGCGGATTTCGCGCCGACGGTGATGCTTGCAAGAGCCGGGTGCGATTGCCCGCGAAAATATTTGATACAAGGTATCGCCCAAATGCTGCGAGCGCTGGCCCAGTTTGACAAACACATGGAAACTCTACATAATTAGCAGTTCTCTTTCGGTGGGGTGCCCGAGTGGTTAAAGGGGGCAGACTGTAAATCTGTTGGCCTTGCGCCTACGTTGGTTCGAATCCAACCCCCACCACCAAAAGAGCATGGTTACCAAGAATTGAATCCCTCTCGCGGGTGTAGCTCAATGGTAGAGCAGAAGCCTTCCAAGCTTATGACGAGGGTTCGATTCCCTTCACCCGCTCCAGTTTTGTTTTCGTCCGCAAGGTCGAAGTGCAATGCAAGGCGTATGCCCATGTGGCTCAGTGGTAGAGCACTCCCTTGGTAAGGGAGAGGTCGCGCGTTCGATCCGCGCCATGGGCACCACTTCTTTTTCATCACACATCGCTTTACAGCTCTATTCCACAGTCAGGAGTCAGCCATGGCAAAAGGCAAGTTTGAACGGACCAAACCGCACGTGAACGTGGGAACGATAGGTCACGTGGACCACGGCAAAACGACGTTGACGGCGGCGATCACGACGGTGCTGTCGACGGCGTTCGGGGGCGAAGCCAAGGGCTACGACCAGATTGACGCGGCGCCCGAAGAGCGCGCGCGCGGCATCACGATCAACACGGCACACGTGGAATACGAGACGAAGAACCGTCACTACGCCCACGTAGACTGCCCGGGCCACGCGGACTACGTGAAGAACATGATCACGGGCGCGGCGCAGATGGACGGGGCGATCCTGGTGGTGTCGGCCGCCGACGGCCCGATGCCGCAGACGCGCGAGCACATTCTGCTGAGCCGCCAAGTTGGCGTGCCGTACATCGTGGTGTTCCTGAACAAGGCGGACATGGTCGATGACGAAGAGCTGCTGGAACTGGTGGAAATGGAAGTACGCGAGCTGCTCTCGAAGTACGACTTTCCGGGCGACGACACGCCGATCGTGAAGGGCTCGGCCAAGCTGGCGCTGGAAGGCGACAAGGGCCCGCTGGGCGAGCAGGCGATCCTGGCGCTGGCCGAGGCGCTGGACACGTACATCCCGACGCCGGAGCGTGCGGTCGATGGCGCGTTCCTGATGCCTGTGGAAGACGTGTTCTCGATCTCGGGTCGGGGCACGGTGGTCACGGGCCGTATTGAACGCGGCGTGATCAAGGTTGGCGAAGAAATTGAAATCGTCGGGATCAAGGCCACGCAGAAGACGACGTGCACGGGCGTGGAGATGTTCCGCAAGCTGCTGGACCAAGGTCAGGCGGGCGACAATGTGGGGATCCTGCTGCGCGGCACGAAGCGCGAAGACGTGGAGCGCGGCCAGGTGCTGGCCAAGCCGGGTTCGATCAACCCGCACACGGGCTTCACGGCCGAGGTGTACATTCTGTCCAAGGAAGAGGGAGGCCGTCACACGCCGTTCTTCAATGGGTATCGTCCGCAGTTCTACTTCCGCACGACGGACGTGACCGGCACGATCGACCTGCCCAAGGACAAGGAAATGGTGCTGCCGGGCGACAACGTGTCGATGACGGTGAAGCTGATTGCGCCGATCGCGATGGAAGAAGGCCTGCGCTTTGCGATCCGCGAAGGCGGTCGTACCGTGGGTGCTGGCGTCGTTGCCAAAATCCTCGAATAAGCGTTATACTTACAGGTTCGACGGGCGTCTGTAGAAGGTTTTGAGCAGACGCCTGTTGATGAATCTTGCGGATACCACGGGAATACAGCGGGATTACAGCGTGGGATCTGCACGAAAACAGCGTGAAAACCGAGGGGCTGCGTGCTGGCCACGTGAACACCGCGAAGTTTTGACGAAGTAGTTTCAAAGAGTGGGGCTTTTGATTCGGCGTGGAAGCAGTGGCGCGAATCGGGATAGCCGCTCGTCGGGTTTAGGGGTATAGCTCAATTGGCAGAGCGTCGGTCTCCAAAACCGAAGGTTGAGGGTTCGATTCCTTCTGCCCCTGCCACGAATCACATCGCAAGAACGCGCCGATGGCGCGGATCTGGCGTCGGAATATGTCTAACACCAACGTAGAAACCGTTACTAGCACTCGAGATCGTCTCAAGCTGGGCCTGGCGGTGCTTGTCATCATCGCCGGCATCGTGGCTTTTTCCATGCTCGAGGGCCGGCCCCCTCTGGTTCGCGTCGGTGTCTTCATAGGCAGCCTGGTGGTGGCCGCGCTTATTGCGTGGTTCAGCGAACCGGGCCGCCGCACCCTGAGCTTCGGCCGCGACTCCTACAACGAAGTCAAGCGCGTTACCTGGCCCACACGCAAGGAATCGACCCAGATGACGGGTATCGTGTTCGCTTTCGTGGCCGCCATGGCGCTGCTGTTGTGGGTGGTCGACAAGCTGATGGAATGGATCATCTATGGCCTGCTGCTGGGTTGGAAATAAAGGGCACGCATGAGCAAGCGTTGGTATGTCGTCCATGTCTATTCGGGGATGGAAAAAAGCGTGCACAGGGCGCTGCTCGAGCGCATCGAGCGCGCTGGCCTGCAGACCTCCTTCGGACGCATCCTGGTTCCCTCTGAAGAAGTGGTAGAGGTCAAGGGCGGCAAGAAGTCCATATCCGAAAGGCGCATTTTCCCGGGCTACGTCCTGGTCGAGATGGATCTCACCGATGAAACCTGGCACCTGGTGAAGAACACCAACCGTGTCACGGGCTTCCTCGGCGGCTCGGGCAACCGCCCGGCGCCGATCTCCGAACGCGAGGTCGAGAAGATTCTGTCGCAGATGGAAGAAGGCGTCGAGAAGCCCCGGCCCAAGATCCTCTTCGAGGTGGGCGAGATGGTGCGTGTCAAGGAAGGCCCGTTCGCCGATTTCAACGGCAACGTCGAAGAAGTGAATTACGAGAAAAGCAAGGTGCGGGTGTCGGTAACGATTTTCGGCCGCGCCACTCCTGTGGAACTCGATTTCGGCCAGGTCGAAAAGACCTGATTTTCATTACCGGGGAGCAGGGCGGCGCTGTCCGTCCCCGCGTCTGAACCCGCAAGGAGCAAAGCATGGCGAAGAAAATCGTCGGCTTCATCAAGCTGCAAGTCCCGGCTGGTAAAGCCAATCCGTCACCCCCGATCGGCCCCGCGCTCGGTCAGCGCGGGCTGAACATCATGGAATTCTGCAAGGCCTTCAATGCCAAGACCCAAGGCATGGAGCCGGGCCTGCCGATTCCGGTGGTGATCACCGCGTACGCCGACAAGAGCTTCACGTTCATCATGAAGACTCCGCCGGCCACCGTCCTGATCAAGAAGGCTTCCGGCGTGCAGAAGGGCTCTGCGCGGCCCAACGCCGACAAGGTCGGCACCCTGACTCGTGCCCAGGCCGAAGAAATCGCCAAGACCAAGACGCCGGATCTGACCGCAGCCGATCTGGATGCCGCCGTGCGCACGATCGCCGGTACCGCCCGCAGCATGGGCATTACGGTTGAAGGGGTGTAAGCCATGGCCAAGATCAGCAAACGTACTGCCGCCATCCAGGCCAAGATCGACCGCAGCAAGTTCTATCCGGTCGGCGAGGCGCTGGCCCTGGTCAAGGAAACGGCCACCGCCAAGTTCGATGAATCGATCGACGTCGCCGTGCAGCTGGGCATCGACCCCAAGAAGTCCGACCAGCTGGTGCGTGGCTCCGTGGTGCTGCCCGCCGGTACCGGCAAGTCGGTGCGCGTGGCCGTGTTCGCCCAGGGCGACAAGGTTGAAGCCGCCAAGGCCGCCGGCGCCGACATCGTCGGCCTGGAAGACCTGGCCGAGCGCATCAAGGGCGGCCAGCTCGACTTCGACGTGGTGATCGCTTCGCCCGACACCATGCGCGTGGTCGGCGCCCTGGGCCAGATCCTCGGCCCCCGCGGCTTGATGCCCAACCCGAAGGTCGGCACCGTTACGCCCGACGTGGCTACCGCGGTCAAGAATGCCAAGGCCGGCCAGGTGCAGTACCGCACCGACAAGGCGGGCATCGTGCATGCCACGATCGGCCGTGCCTCGTTCGGTGTGGAACAGCTGCAAACCAATCTGGCCGCGCTGGTCGACGCCCTGAACAAGGCTCGTCCCGCCGCCGCCAAGGGTATTTACCTGCGCAAGCTGGCCGTATCGTCCACCATGGGCGGCGGTGCGCGCGTTGAAATCGCCACGCTGACCGCCTGATAGCGGTATAGCGTAGGCCAAGAACTTTGGGCCGCGCCCGGCTTGCCGGGCGCTGCTGTCAAAGACCGCTGGAGCCCAGGCTCGTGCGACATGCTGCAAGTCCCACGTGCTCAGGCTTAATCCCGAAGCTGTGCGCAGCATCGGATCCAGCGCAGACGGCGTCCATGGAAGAATTCTTTACTGAAGAACTCGACCAGGTGCGCCGCATTCGGTTGACGCAAGGGAATCTTTCCCAGGCGTCTTTTGATGGAGTGTTCAAACCGTGAGTCTCAATCGCCAAGAGAAAGCGGTAGTAATCGAAGAGGTAGCTGCAGAAATTGCAAAGGCCCAATCGATTGTTATCGCCGAGTACCGTGGTCTGGACGTCGCCTCTGTCACCGTATTGCGCAAAACTGCGCGTGAGTCGGGCGTGTATCTGCGTGTTCTGAAGAACACGCTGGTTCGCCGCGCTGTGTCCGGCACCCCTTTCGAGGGTATGTCGGAACAGCTTACCGGTCCGCTGATCTATGGCATCAGCACCGATCCGGTATCGGCGGCAAAGGTACTTGCCGGTTTCGCAAAGAGCAACGACAAGCTGGTTCTCAAAGGCGGGGCATTGCCCAATAACGTCTTGAGCCTGGATGGCGTGAAGGCCCTGGCCACCATGCCCTCTCGCGACGAGCTGCTCTCGAAACTGCTGGGCACCATGCAAGCCCCGATCGCGCAATTTGTGCGTACGCTCAACGAAGTTCCCACCAAGTTCGCCCGCGGCCTTGCAGCCGTGCGCGACCAGAAGCAAGCCGCGTAAAGCGGGGCGCTACTTCGTCGAACGACCGAGCGACACCCAACCCTGGCATTTAATTAATCTGGAGTTCTAGAAAATGGCATTAAGCAAAGCTGAGATCCTTGACGCGATCGCCGGCATGACCGTGCTCGAGCTGTCCGAGCTGATCAAGGAAATGGAAGAAAAATTCGGCGTGTCGGCTGCTGCCGCTGCCGTGGCCGTGGCTGCCCCCGCTGCCGGTGGCGCTGCCGCCGCTGCTGAAGAGCAGACCGAATTCACCGTGGTGCTGGCCGAAATCGGCGCCAACAAGGTGAGCGTCATCAAGGCGGTGCGTGAAATCACCGGCCTGGGCCTGAAGGAAGCCAAAGACTTGGTCGACGGCGCTCCCAAGCCCGTGAAGGAAGGTCTGGCCAAGGCTGACGCCGAAGCCGCCAAGAAGAAGCTGGAAGAAGCTGGCGCGAAAGCCGAGCTCAAGTAAGCGCTTTTTCGCTTGCCCGGGAAGAGCAATGGCCTTCCCGGGCTTTTGCGTTTCCAGAAAACCTGCGATTCATCTCTGCGTGCGCGCTTGAGTCGGGTTTTCCGGAGTCGTAAACCAGGGCCGTGGTTGACGGCCAATGTAACCTCGAGTCGGAGTGCTCATGCCTTATTCGTACACCGAAAAAAAGCGCATACGCAAGAGCTTCGCCAAGCGCGAGGACGTGCAAGACGTCCCGTACCTGCTGGCGACTCAACTGCATTCATTCAAAACATTTTTGCAGGCGGATACTACACCTTCCAAGAGAAAAGATGAAGGCCTGCAAGCCGCGTTCACCTCGATCTTCCCGATCGTAAGCCACAACCAGATGGCCCGCCTTGAGTTCGTCAGCTACGTACTCGGCGAGCCCGTGTTCGACGTCAAGGAATGCCAGCTGCGCGGCCTGACCTACGCTTCGCCGCTGCGCGCCAAGGTGCGCCTGGTGCTGATGGATCGCGAAGTCAGCAAGCCCACGGTCAAAGAGGTCAAGGAACAGGAAGTATACATGGGCGAAATCCCGCTCATGACCGATACCGGTTCCTTCGTCATCAATGGCACCGAGCGCGTCATCGTGTCGCAGCTGCACCGTTCGCCCGGCGTGTTCTTCGAGCACGACCGCGGCAAGACGCACAGCTCCGGCAAGCTGCTGTTCTCGGCCCGAGTGATTCCCTACCGCGGCTCGTGGCTGGACTTCGAGTTCGACCCCAAGGACATCCTGTTCTTCCGCGTCGACCGCCGCCGCAAGATGCCCGTGACGATCCTGCTCAAGGCCATCGGCATGACGCCCGAATCGATCCTGGCGCATTTCTTCGATTTCGACAACTTCGAGATCCACAAGGAAGGCGGCATGCTCGAGTTCGTCCCCGATCGCTGGAAGGGCGAAGTGGCGCGCTTCGACATCACCGATCGTTCCGGTACGGTCATCGTCGAAAAAGACAAGCGCATCAATGCGCGGCACCTGCGCGACCTGGCCACGGCCAAGGTCGAGTACGTGTCCGTGCCCGATGACTTCCTGACCGGCCGCGTGCTGGCCAAGAACGTCGTCAATGCCGAGACGGGCGAAGTCGTGGCCAATGCCAACGACGAGATCACCGAAACCCTGCTGGCCGACCTGCGCGACGCGGGCATCACCCACATCCAGACGCTGTACACCAACGACCTGGATCGCGGCCCCTACATCTCGCAGACCCTGCGTACCGACGAAACCGCCGACCAGATGGCGGCGCGTGTGGCCATCTATCGCATGATGCGCCCCGGTGAACCCCCCACCGAAGACGCGGTCGAGGCCCTGTTCCAGCGCCTGTTCTACAGCGAGGAAGCCTACGACCTGTCGCGTGTCGGCCGCATGAAGGTCAACAGCCGCCTGGGTCGCGGCGATGACATCACCGGCCCGATGACGCTCACCAACGAAGACATCCTCGACACCATCAAGGTGCTGGTTGAACTGCGCAACGGCCGTGGCCAGATCGACGATATCGATCACCTGGGCAATCGTCGCGTGCGCTGCGTGGGCGAGCTGGCCGAGAACCAGTTCCGCGCCGGCCTGGTGCGGGTCGAGCGCGCGGTCAAGGAACGCCTGGGCCAGGCCGAGACCGAAAACCTCATGCCGCACGACCTGATCAACTCCAAGCCGATTTCCGCGGCGATCAAAGAGTTCTTCGGCTCGAGCCAGCTGTCGCAGTTCATGGATCAGACCAACCCGCTGTCGGAAATCACCCACAAGCGCCGCGTCTCGGCCCTGGGGCCCGGCGGCCTGACGCGCGAACGCGCCGGTTTCGAAGTGCGCGACGTGCATCCCACGCACTACGGCCGCGTGTGCCCGATCGAAACGCCGGAAGGCCCGAACATCGGCCTGATCAATTCCATGGCGCTATATGCGCGCCTGAACGAGTACGGCTTTCTTGAAACCCCGTACCGCAAGATCGTCGACGGCAAGGTCAGCGAGCAGGTCGACTACCTGTCGGCCATCGAGGAAAGCAATTACGTCATTGCCCAAGCCAATGCGCAGCTCGACGAGCAGGGTCACTTCACCGACGAACTGGTGGCTTGCCGCCAGGCTGGTGAAACCATCATGACCGCGCCGCAGAACGTGCATTACATGGACGTGGCGCCTTCGCAGATCGTTTCGGTTGCGGCTTCGCTGATTCCGTTCCTCGAGCACGACGACGCCAACCGCGCACTGATGGGCGCCAACATGCAGCGCCAGGCCGTGCCCTGCCTGCGTCCTGAAAAGCCGCTGGTCGGCACGGGCATCGAACGCACCGTTGCGGTCGACTCGGGCACCACGGTGCAGGCGCGCCGCGGCGGCGTAGTCGATCACGTCGATGCCGAGCGCGTGGTGATCCGCGTCAACGACGACGAAAACGTCGCCGGCGAGGTCGGGGTCGATATCTACAACCTCATCAAGTACACGCGTTCCAACCAGAACACCAACATCAACCAGCGTCCCATCGTGCGGCGCGGCGACCACGTCGCCCGCGGCGACGTGCTGGCCGACGGCGCCTCGACCGATCTGGGCGAATTGGCGCTGGGCCAGAACATGCTGGTGGCGTTCATGCCCTGGAACGGCTACAACTTCGAAGACTCGATCCTGCTCTCCGAGAAGGTCGTGGCCGACGACCGCTACACCTCGATCCATATCGAGGAACTGACCGTGGTGGCGCGCGACACCAAGCTGGGCGCCGAAGAAATCACGCGCGACATCAGCAACCTGGCCGAAACGCAACTGAATCGCCTGGATGATTCCGGCATCGTGTACATCGGCGCCGAAGTGCGCGCCGACGACGTGCTGGTGGGCAAGGTCACGCCCAAGGGCGAGACCCAGCTTACTCCCGAAGAAAAGCTGCTGCGCGCCATCTTCGGCGAGAAGGCGTCCGACGTGAAAGACACCTCGCTGCGCGTGCCTTCGGGCATGATCGGCACGGTCATCGACGTCCAGGTCTTCACCCGCGAAGGCATCGAGCGCGACAAGCGCGCCCAGTCGATCATCGACGACGAGCTGCGCCGCTATCGCCAGGACCTGAACGACCAGCTGCGCATCGTCGAGGACGACACCTTCGACCGTATCGGCAAGTTCCTCACCGGCAAGACCGTCAACGGCGGCCCGCGCAAGCTGGCCAAGGGTGCCACGGTAACGGCCGAGTACCTGGCCGATCTCGATCGCTGGCAGTGGTTCGACATCCGCCTGGCCGACGAGGCCCACGCGGTGGTGCTGGAACAGGCCAAGGAATCGCTCGAGCAGAAGCGCCACCAGTTCGACCTGGCTTTCGAAGAGAAGCGCAAGAAGCTCACGCAAGGCGACGAGCTGCCGCCGGGCGTGCTGAAGATGATCAAGGTCTACCTGGCCGTCAAGCGCCGCCTGCAGCCTGGCGACAAGATGGCCGGCCGCCACGGCAACAAGGGTGTGGTCTCGCGCATCACCCCGGTCGAGGACATGCCCCACATGGCCGACGGCACCCCCGTCGACATCGTGCTCAATCCGCTGGGCGTGCCCTCGCGGATGAACATCGGGCAGGTGCTCGAAGTGCACCTGGGCTGGGCCGCCAAGGGCGTGGGCCGGCGCATCGCCGACATGCTCGAGGAAGAAAAGGCGGCGCAGATCAAGGACATCCGCGCCTATCTGGAATCGGTCTACAACACCACCGGGGCCGGCGCGCGCATCGCCGACATGAGCGACGAGGACGTCGTCGAGATGGCGCGCAACCTCAGCAACGGCATGCCGTTCGCCACGCCGGTGTTCGACGGTGCGACCGAAGAAGAAATCGGCAAGATGCTGGAACTGGCCTATCCCGACGAGGTGGCGCGCGACCTGAAGCTGACCGACAGCCGTACGCAAGCCTGGTTGTTCGACGGCCGCAACGGCGAGCAGTTCGAGCGCCCGGTCACTGTGGGCTACATGCACTACCTGAAGCTGCACCACTTGGTCGACGACAAGATGCATGCCCGTTCCACCGGCCCGTACTCGCTGGTGACGCAGCAGCCGCTGGGCGGCAAGGCGCAGTTCGGCGGCCAGCGTTTCGGCGAAATGGAAGTCTGGGCCCTGGAAGCCTACGGCGCCTCGTACACCCTGCAAGAGATGCTGACGGTCAAGTCCGACGACATCTCCGGCCGTACCAAGGTCTACGAGAACATCGTCAAGGGTGATCACGTCATCGATGCCGGCATGCCGGAATCCTTCAACGTGCTCGTCAAGGAAATTCGGTCTCTGTCTCTCGACATGGATTTGGAGCGTAAATAATGAAAGCGCTACTCGACCTTTTCAAACAAGTCACGCAGGACGAACAGTTCGATGCCATCAAGATCGGCATCGCGTCGCCTGAAAAGGTGCGGTCCTGGTCTTACGGAGAAGTCCGCAAGCCCGAGACCATCAACTACCGCACCTTCAAGCCCGAGCGCGACGGCCTGTTCTGCGCCAAGATCTTCGGGCCCATCAAGGACTACGAGTGCCTTTGCGGCAAGTACAAGCGCCTCAAGCATCGCGGCGTAATCTGCGAGAAATGCGGCGTCGAAGTCACCGTTGCCAAAGTGCGCCGCGAGCGCATGGGCCACATCGAGCTGGCCAGCCCGGTCGCGCACATCTGGTTCTTGAAGAGCCTGCCCTCGCGCCTGGGCATGGTGCTGGACATGACGCTGCGCGACATCGAGCGCGTGCTGTATTTTGAAGCCTGGTGCGTGATCGAGCCCGGCATGACGCCGCTCAAGCGCGGCCAGATCATGTCCGACGACGACTTCCTGGCCAAGACGGAAGAATACGGCGACGACTTCCACGCCCTGATGGGTGCGGAAGCCGTGCGCGAGCTGCTGCGCACCATCGACATCGACCGCGATGTCGAGCACCTGCGCGCCGAGCTCAAGGCCACCACGTCGGATGCCAAGATCAAGAAGATCTCCAAGCGCCTGAAGGTGCTGGAAGGCTTCCAGAAGTCGGGCATCAAGCCCGAATGGATGGTCATGGAAGTGCTGCCGGTGCTGCCTCCCGACCTGCGTCCGTTGGTTCCGCTGGACGGCGGGCGCTTCGCCACGTCCGACCTGAACGACCTGTATCGCCGCGTCATCAACCGCAACAACCGCCTCAAGCGCCTGCTCGAACTGAAGGCGCCGGACATCATCCTGCGCAACGAAAAGCGCATGCTGCAGGAATCGGTCGATTCGCTGCTGGACAACGGCCGCCGCGGCAAGGCCATGACCGGCGCCAACAAGCGCCAGCTCAAGTCGCTGGCCGACATGATCAAGGGCAAGAGCGGGCGCTTCCGCCAGAACCTGCTGGGCAAGCGCGTCGACTACTCGGGCCGTTCGGTCATCGTGGTGGGCCCGCAGCTCAAGCTGCACCAGTGCGGCCTGCCCAAGCTCATGGCGCTGGAACTGTTCAAGCCCTTCATTTTCAATCGTCTTGAAATGATGGGCCTGGCCACGACCATCAAGGCCGCCAAGAAGCTGGTCGAAAGCCAGGAGCCCGTGGTCTGGGACATACTCGAGGAAGTCATCCGCGAGCATCCCATCATGCTCAACCGCGCCCCGACGCTGCACCGCCTGGGCATCCAGGCCTTCGAGCCGGTGCTGATCGAAGGCAAGGCGATCCAGCTGCATCCGCTGGTCTGCGCGGCGTTCAACGCCGACTTCGACGGCGACCAGATGGCCGTGCACGTGCCGCTGTCGCTCGAGGCACAGCTCGAAGCCCGCACGCTGATGCTGGCCTCGAACAATGTGCTGTTCCCGGCCAACGGCGAACCGTCCATCGTGCCTTCCCAGGACATCGTGCTGGGCCTGTACTACACCACGCGCGAACGCATCAACGGCAAGGGCGAAGGCCTGTTCTTCATGGACGTGGCCGAAGTCCAGCGCGCCTATGACAACGGCGAGGTCGAGCTGCAAAGCCGCATCACCGTGCGCCTGAACGAGTTCGAGAAAGACGCCGCCGGCGAATGGCAGCCCGTGCTGCGCCGTTTCGAGACCACCGTGGGCCGTGCGCTGCTGTCCGAGATCCTGCCCAAGGGGCTGCCGTTCTCGGTGCTGAATCGCCCGCTCAAGAAGAAGGAAATCTCGCGCCTGATCAACCAGTCGTTCCGCCGCTGCGGCTTGCGCGCGACGGTGATCTTCGCCGACAAGCTGATGCAGTCGGGCTTCCGCCTGGCCACCCGCGGCGGCATCTCGATCGCCATGGGCGACATGCTGATCCCGCGCGTCAAGGAAGAAATCCTGGCGCAGGCCAGCAAAGAGGTCAAGGAAATCGACAAGCAGTATTCGTCGGGCCTGGTCACCGCGCAGGAACGCTACAACAACGTGGTGGACATCTGGGGCAAGGCCGGCGACAAGGTCGGCAAGGCCATGATGGAGCAGCTGGCCACCGAGCCGGTGGTCAATCGCCACGGCGAAGAAGTGCGCCAGGAATCGTTCAACTCGATCTACATGATGGCCGACTCGGGCGCGCGCGGTTCGGCCGCGCAGATCCGCCAGCTGGCCGGCATGCGCGGCCTGATGGCCAAGCCTGACGGCTCGATCATCGAGACGCCCATCACGGCGAACTTCCGCGAAGGCCTGAACGTACTGCAGTACTTCATCTCGACCCACGGCGCGCGCAAGGGCCTGGCCGACACCGCCCTGAAGACGGCGAACTCCGGCTACCTGACGCGCCGCCTGGTGGACGTCACGCAAGACCTGGTCATCACCGAAAACGACTGCGGCACCACCCGAGGCTACGCGATGAAGGCCCTGGTCGAGGGCGGCGAAATCATCGAACCGCTGCGCGACCGCATTCTGGGCCGCGTCGCGGCGGTGGACATCGTCAATCCTGAAAGCCAGGAAACGGCGATCCCGGCCGGCACGCTGCTCGACGAAGACCTGGTCGAGCTCATCGACCAGATCGGCGTGGACGAAGTCAAGATCCGCACGCCGCTTACCTGCGAGACGCGCCACGGCTTGTGCGCGCACTGCTACGGCCGCGACCTGGGCCGTGGCAGCATGGTCAACAAGGGCGAAGCGGTGGGTGTCATCGCCGCGCAGTCCATCGGCGAGCCGGGCACGCAGCTGACGATGCGTACCTTCCACATCGGTGGTGCGGCATCGCGCGCCGCCATGGCCAGCTCGATCGAAACCAAGTCCAGCGGCAGCATCGGTTTCGCCATCACCATGCGCTACGTCACCAACGCGAAGGGCGAGCGTGTCGCCATCTCACGTTCGGGCGAGCTGGTGGTGTTCGACGACAACCGCCGCGAGCGCGAGCGCCACAAAGTACCTTACGGCGCCACCGTGCTGGTGGGCGACGGCGATGTCGTCAAGGCCGGCCAGCGTCTGGCCAGCTGGGATCCGCTGACCCGGCCCATCGTGTCGGAATACGCCGGCCAGGTGCGCTTCGAAAACATCGAGGAAGGCGCCACCGTGGCCAAGCAGGTCGACGAGGTCACGGGCCTGTCGACGCTGGTGGTGATCACGCCCAAGACACGCGGCGGCAAGTCGATGATGCGTCCGCAGATCAAGCTGATCAACGAGGCCGGCGAAGAAGTGAAGATCGCCGGTACCGATCACGCGGTCAACATCTCGTTCCCGGTCGGCGCGCTGATTACCGTGCGCGACGGCCAGGAAGTCACCGTGGGCGAGGTGCTGGCGCGGATTCCGCAAGAATCGCAAAAGACGCGCGACATCACCGGCGGTCTGCCGCGGGTGGCCGAGCTGTTCGAGGCGCGTTCGCCCAAGGATGCCGGGATGCTGGCCGACGTCACCGGCACGGTTTCGTTCGGCAAGGACACCAAGGGCAAGCAGCGCCTGGTTATCACCGACATGGACGGCGTGGCGCACGAGTTCCTGATTCCCAAGGAAAAACAGGTGCTGGTGCACGACGGCCAGGTGGTCAACAAGGGTGAAATGATCGTCGACGGCCCGGCCGATCCGCACGACATCCTGCGCCTGCAGGGCATCGAGCGGCTGGCGAGCTACGTGGTCAACGAAGTGCAGGACGTTTACCGGCTGCAGGGCGTGAAGATCAACGACAAGCACATCGAAGTGATCGTGCGCCAGATGCTGCGGCGCGTGAACATCGTCGATGCCGGCGACACCAGCTTCATTCCCGGCGAGCAGGTCGAACGTTCCGAACTGCTCAACGAGAACGATCGCGTGGAAGCCGACGGCAAGCTGCCGGCCACCTACGACAACGTGCTGCTGGGCATTACCAAGGCCTCGCTGTCGACCGACTCGTTCATCTCCGCGGCCTCGTTCCAGGAAACGACCCGCGTGCTGACCGAGGCGGCCATCATGGGCAAGCGCGACGACCTGCGCGGCTTGAAGGAAAATGTCATCGTCGGCCGCTTGATCCCGGCCGGTACCGGCATGTCCTACCATACCGCCCGCAAAGAGAAGGAATCCCTCGAAGCCGCGGAACGCCAGGCCGCTCGCGCCCTGGCCAACCCGTTCGAGGACGCTCCCGCGACGGTTACCGCCGACACGCAGGAAGGCCCAGTGCAGGAAGAGGGCGATTCCCCGGCGGCCGCCCAGGAGTAGCTGCTGGATCCTGTTGTCGAGGGATGAAAAGCCGGGCCGAAAGTGGCCCGGCTTTTTTTTTCGACGGCGGTCGTAATGGGCCGGGAAAGCGTCAAGCGAGATCGAGGGCTTCGCGCAGCCGGGCGATTCTCGGGTGGTCGATACTTGTTTCCCGATACACCAGGCCCAGGATGGCAGTCTGTTGGGGGCTCTGCAGTCGGATCAGGTTTGCGGCCTTGCTGCGCACGTGCTCTTGCGCGGTCGACGCCGGCACACTGCTCAGTCCGACGCCGTTGGCGACCAGCTTGGCTGCAGTCACCGGCCCGTCCGTCTCGCATACCGGTATGGGCGTCGTCACGCCATGCTGGCGAAAACTGTCTTCGACGAGAACCCGCGCAAACGACGGCTTGCGGGTCAGTACCCAGCGCTCCTCGGCAAGCCTGCGCCAGGTGACCGCACGGGCCTTGGATAGCCGATGGCCTGCCGGGGCGATGACGACGTAGGGCTCTTCGCCCAGCTTCTCGAACCGCATGTCGCGCCCCGCCTGGGAGGCCATTACATCCGAGTTGTAGAGGCAGATCAGCGCATCCAGATCGCCCGCTATCAGCGTCTCGAAAAGCCGCGGGACATTGTTCTCGGTTACCTGCACGACGACGGGGGGCTCCATGCAGGTCAGTCGTGAAATGATGGGTTGCAGGATGCCCAGTGCGATGAAAGCGGAGCTCCCCAGGCGCAGCACCGCGGCCGCACGGGCGCCGGATGCGGCGGCATCGGCCTCCTCGCGCATATGGTGCAGTTCGCGCAACATCAGTTGCGCCCCTCGCACGACCACGGCGCCCTGCTCGGTTTGCTGAAGGCCGCGTGGGCCGCGATGGAAGATGCTGAAGCCGAGCATGTCCTCGATTTCCTTCAACGCCTTGCTCAGTGCCGGCTGGGTCAGGCTCAAGGCGATTGCCGCCCGGCTCAGGCTGCCGGTGCGGCCCACCTCTGTGACGAGTTGAAGATGGCGGAACCGCAGACGGGCGAGAAGGTGGTTGGCGGACGCAGGCATGGCATATCCAGAAGTAATAGCTCTATGATTTTAAATCACTAGACGGAATTCCTGTGCGCGCCGAGAATTTTGCCTGTACTTCAACTCACACAGGGCAACACGACAATGCAACAGCGACAATCAACACGCCTGCGCGAACTGCTTCGCAGCAAAACGTTCCTCCACATGCCTGCCGTCTACGACGCCTTGACCGGGCGCCTGGTGCAATCGCTGGGTTACGAGGCGACATATGTCGGCGGCTATGTGACGGGAGGTGCCTCCACGGTGACCGAGCCGCAATTGACCATGACCGAACAGGTTCGGTTGGCCGAGGAAATCGCAAGCAAGATCAGTATTCCGCTGGTGGTGGACGCCGGCGCCGGATTCGGCGAGCCTCTGCATACCATGCGTACCGTGCGCGAATTCATACGCGCCGGTATCGCGGGCGTGCACATCGAAGACGCGCTCTACCCCAAGCGGGCGCATTACCACACCTACGTGGTTCACGGCATACCCGTCGACGAGTTCGTCGAGAAGATCGAATATGCGGTAAAGGCGCGGGATGCGGCGGATCCCGACTTCGTGATCATCGCCCGCTCCGATACCGCCCGGGCGATGGGCCTGGAGGAAGCCTTGATGCGGGTGAACCGGGCGGCCGACGTCGGCGCCGATCTGGGGCTGCTTTTCCCGCGCAATCCTAAGGACGCGGAAGAGGCCCCGCGGAAATCCAGGCTTCCCCTGGTTTATGTGCAGAGCCGCGGAAATCGGGATGGGCGGCCCATCTACAGCCGCAAGGATCTGCAGGACATGGGCTATGTGGCGTGCATCGAGGCTCAGGTCGTCATATGCAGCAACTTCCACTATCAGAAGCAGTTGTTGACCGAGCTAAGGAACACGGGCGATTTCAAGGGCCTCAGCCAGGCCGAGTGGGTGGCGTCGCGTCAAGAGATCGAGGATCTGATCGATTTGAATGAACATTATGCGATCGAGGCCGCAACGGTCGAGGCGCGCCAGCCCAAAGATTGATCGTGCGACGACCCGACATCCCGGGCCCCGTGGCGCCCACTCGCCGGCCGGCGCTGCGATTGCCTTCCGGCGCCACCGATTGCCATGCCCACGTATTCGGGCCGCAGGATCGCTACCCGCTGCTCGGCGATACGCATTTCGTGCCGAGGGAAACGCCATGGAGCGATTACTCGGCCATGCTGCGCAGTATCGGCTGTGAGCGCGCAGTATTGGTTCAACCCAGTGTATACGGCACGGACAATACGGCGATCGAGGATGCGCTGTCCTCGTCCGGCGACATCGCGCTGCGGGCCGTTGCCGTGGTCGAGACCGATGTGACGGAACGGGAGCTGGAGCGCCTGCACGGCCTGGGGTTTCGGGGTGTGCGAATCAATGTGGCAGCGGGAACCCGCGGGCTCACGCTGAATGACGCAAGCCCGCTGGCAGAACGCATTCGCGGCTTTGGCTGGCACCTGCAGGTATATGCCGACTTTCATCGAAATCCGGAAGTCGGAGACCTGCTTGCCGCGCTGCCGGTTCCTGTCGTGGTCGATCATTTCGGGCGGGTTCCCGCGCAGTCTGGCGCCGGCTCGCCCGGCTTCCGGGCCTTGCTTCGCTTCATGGCCCGGGATGACTCCTGGGTCAAGCTGTCGGCGCCTTATTTCATCTCGGCTGCTATGCCCGGTTACACGGACGTGGCTGGTTTGGCCGAGGCATTGGTTCGGTCGGCGCCGGATCGTGTGCTGTGGGGCACGGACTGGCCGCACGCCAGCGCGCGCGAAAAGATGCAGGCGGATGCGGATCTGGTCGATTTGCTTGCAACGTGGATCCCGGACGAGCAGGCGCGGTATCGCCTGCTGGTTGGGAATCCTGCGCGGCTGTACGGTTTCCCTTAAGCAAGAAATTACGGAGCAGAAAAATGATGCTGCGGTTTCACTTGAACAAGAGGTCATGGAGAGTACAAATGGCGCTAAGGCGGATCGGCATATGTTTGTCATTGGCGCTGGTACTGGCTTCGGTCGCCGTATTCAGCCAGGCCCGCGCCGGTAGCTACCCCACCAGGGCGGTACGGCTGGTGGTCGGGTTCGCGCCGGGCGGCGGCACCGACATCGTCGCTCGGCTGCTTGCCGAGAAATTGACGAAAGAACTTGGACAGTCGATCGTTGTGGAGAATCGCAGCGGGGCGACCGGCATGATCGCGGCTAAATTCGTCGCCACTGCCCCGCCCGACGGCTATACGCTGCTGATGGGGCACGTCAATTCGCAGGCGATCGCGCCGGCGCTGACGGATCATCCGCCCTACGATCCGGTGCAGGACTTCGCGCCCGTCGCCTATATCGGGTACTTGCCCAATATTCTGGTGATCAATCCGGCGGCGACCCCGGTCGATAGCGTGGCCGCGCTATTGGCGCTAGCCAAGACGCGGCCCAACGGCTTGTCGTTCGCGTCGCCGGGCTTCGGCAGCACGAACCACCTGGCGGGCGAGATGCTGCGCTTCGAAAGCGGCGCGAAGCTTTTCCACGTGCCTTACCGCGGAAGCGGCCCGGCCACCGTGGACTTGCTGGCGGGACGCGTAGACATGAATTTCGACGTGACGGCATCTGTGCTGCCCTACATCAAGGCAGGGAAACTCCGGGCTCTGGCCGTGACCGGGCAGAAGCGCGACCCGGAACTGCCCGATGTCCCCACGATGGAAGAGCTGGGGTACAAGTCCTTCAACATCACGAACTGGTACGGCATTGTCGCTCCCGCAGGCACACCGGCCCCGATCATCGATATTCTGCACAAGGCCATCGAACGTGTATTGAACACGCCGGATGTCGTCGAGCAATTCGCCAAGCTGGGCATACGGCGCGTCACGATGACCGCAGCGCAATTCGGCAAATTCAACCAGGACGAGTACATGAAGTACCGCGACTTTGCGCGGCGCACGGGCATACGCTTGGAACAATAAGACGCGCCGTCGCCGCCGTTCGCCCTGAATAGGCAAGGCGCGCTTGCCTTCGGCGCGGCCCGCAGGAATGGATCGGTTCGAGGTATATGATATATAGCCGCATCGGCCCGGCTGCCGGGGGCGCCTTTGGCGCTCCCGTGCCAATATTGGATAATTCTGTTTCAATACACCAAGACAGTCGGAACCGATAGAACTGTAGGCCACAAGAACCCGATACCACTGGATCCATGCCCGATAACTCTCCCGAACCCCAGGCCGTAATCGCGCCGGTCACGCGTAGCGCGATCTTCATCGTCGCGACGCTCGCCGCCGATGAGGCCGGCCTCGATACGGTACGCGCCTGGTGCGCGGACGTCGCCGCGCTGGTGCGCTCGGTCGGCAAGCGCGTACCCGCCGGCAATCTGTCCTGTGTCTGCGGCTTCGGCTCCGCGGCCTGGGATCGCCTGTTCGGCGCGCCGCGGCCCGCTGCCCTGCATCCGTTCCGCGAATTCGGCGCCGGCGAGCGCCACGCCATCGCCACGCCCGGCGATCTGCTGCTGCATATACGCGCCGATCAGATGGATCTTTGCTTCGAGCTGGCCACGCAACTGGTGGGGCGGCTGGGCGCCGCGGTCACGGTGGTCGACGAAGTGCACGGCTTCCGCTACTTCGACCTGCGCAGCATGGTGGGCTTCGTCGACGGCACCGAGAATCCGGCCGGCCGCGAGGCGCTCGAATTCACCCTGGTCGACGACGACCCGGAATTCACTAACGGCAGTTATGTGGTGGTGCAGAAATACCTGCACGACATGGACGCCTGGAATGCGCTTCCCGTCGAGGCGCAGGAACGCGTCATCGGCCGTACCAAGCTGGCCGACATCGAGCTCGACGAGGCCGTCAAGCCCAGTTCTTCGCACAGCTCGCTGACGACGCTGGTCGAAGACGGGCAGGAAGTGAAGATCCTGCGCGACAACATGCCTTTCGGCCGGCCCGGGTCGGGTGAATTCGGCACTTATTTCATCGGCTACGCCCGCTCGCCGGCGCCGATCGAGCAGATGCTGGAAAACATGTTCGTCGGCAAGCCGCCGGGCAACTACGACCGGCTGCTCGATTTTAGCCGGGCGGTCACGGGCGGCCTGTTTTTCGTCCCGTCGGCCGATCTGCTCGAAGCGCTCGCAGAGCGCGACCCACAGGCGGCTGAGGCCGGTGCCGGCGAAGACGCCGCAGCCGCGGCGTCTCCCGCACCCGCCCCCGTATCCGCGGCCGCGC
This sequence comes from Candidimonas nitroreducens, assembly GCF_002209565.1. GTDB lineage: Bacteria > Pseudomonadota > Gammaproteobacteria > Burkholderiales > Burkholderiaceae_B > Candidimonas > Candidimonas nitroreducens. Next base: position 192,351 of record NZ_NJIH01000003.1, on the reverse strand, counting down.
CGGACGGCTCGCTGAATATCGGCTCTCTCAAAGGAACTACCCAATATGAATAATCTGCACCGCGAACTCGCCCCCGTTTCCAGCGCAGCCTGGCAGCAAATCGAGGAAGAAGTTGCGCGCACCTTCAAGCGTTCCGTTGCCGGCCGCCGCGTGGTTGACGTCAAGGGGCCGGCCGGCGCCGAGCTGGCCGGGGTGGGCACCGGCCACAGGCGAGCCGTGGCGGCCCCGCAGTCGGGCGTGAACGCCAAGCTGCGCGAGTTCAAGGCGGTAGTCGAACTGACCGTGCCCTTCGAGCTGCAGCGCGAGGCCATCGACGACGTCGAGCTCGGCGCCAATGATTCCGACTGGCAGCCAGCGAAGGACGCCGCCAAAGAACTCGCCTACGCCGAAGATCGCGCCATCTTCGATGGCTACAAGGCCGCCGGCATCGTCGGCATACGCGAGGGCTCGTCCAATACCGCCCTGACCCTGCCGAAAGACGTCGGCGACTATCCCGAAGCCATCGGCAATGCGCTCGAACAGCTGCGGCTGGCGGGTGTGGACGGCCCTTATTCCGTTTTGCTCGGCGCCGACGCCTATACCGCGCTGGGCGGCGGCAGCGATGCGGGCTACCCGGTCATTGGCCATATCAAGCGCATACTCAACGGCGAGATCATCTGGGCTCCGGCGATCAACGGCGGCTGCGTGCTGTCGACCCGCGGCGGAGACTTCGAACTGCACCTCGGCCAGGATCTGTCGATCGGCTACCAGAGCCACGACGACAAAGTGGTGCGGCTCTATTTGTATGAAACGCTGACGTTCCTCATGCTGACCAGCGAGGCTTCGGTATCGGTGGTGCCGGCCGCCGCCTGAGGCACGCGTCCACCCCTGCCAAGGTGCCGCTCGGGCGCCCATTGCGCTGCGAGCGCCCCAGGCGTGTTGCAGGCGCTCGGCTTTGTGCATGGGGCCTTTACCCTAACGGGGATGGCAGTTGCGGCCACCCCCGAGGATGAAAGAGGCTTCTTTCACATTAAAGAAGAGGAGTCGTCCGCGCCGGATTCGGACTCGCGCGGCAGCCGCACGGTGAAGATGCTGCCCGCGCCGGGACGGCTGGCGGCTTCGATGGTGCCGCCGTGGCGGGTGATGACGGCCTTGACGAAGGCCAGGCCCAGGCCCGCTCCGGGCGGGTTGTCGGGCCTGTCCTCGTCCAGGCGCACGAAAGGCGTGAACAGCGTTGCCAGCTGGGCCTGATCCATGCCGCGGCCCTGATCCTGTATCTCTACTACCCAGTACCTGGCCTGGGCGCCCAGGCGGCACAGCACGCGGCTGTCGGCGGGGCTGTATTTGATGGCATTGTCCACCAGGTTGCCCAGCGCTCGTCCGAGCATGTCGTGGTCGCCTTGCACCGGCGCTTCGGATTCATCGCAGCGCAGTTCGACGCTGCTGCCCCGCTTGTGAGCCAGGGCCCAGTACTCGTCGCAGATTTCGCTCAGCAGATCCACGAGGTTCATGGGCCGGTACGCCATGGCCATGGATTCCGCGCGGGCCAGTTGCACGAAGCCGTCGACCAGCCGCAGCGTCTTGCGCGAGTATTGGCCGATGCGGGCCAAAAGCTCGGGCTCGGGCAAGGCCGTGCGCGGGTTGCGCTGCAGCTCCAGCAGGGCCAGGATGGAATTCTGCGGCGAGCGCATGTCGTGCGACACGAAGCGCAGGGTTTCCTCGCGCCGCCTTTGCGCCTCGCGTATGGGGGAAATGTCCACCAGGGTCAGGATCGTGCCGGCGCTGGAGCCGTCGGCGCGGCGGATGGGCAGCCCCTTGAGCAGCATGTCGTGGCCGCCGCGATCCTTGACCTCGATGCCCTGGTGCCACAGATCCAGCACCGGCGCCCCGTCGGGCGGCCCCTTGGCCCCTGCCTGGCCCAGCAGCAGCGAAATGCGGTGCCGCAGGTCGGCGGCCGTGACGATGCTGCGCAGGTATTCGTCGGCGACCGTGCCGTCGGCCGGGCGCGCATCGTCCAGCCGCTGAGCATACGCGAGCGCGGCGGCGCTGGCAAAGCGCAGCACGCCGTCGGTGTCGAATATGACGGTGGGGTCGGGTGTGGCGTCCAGGCTGTCGGCGAAGAAGCGCCGCAGGTGGCGCACCTGGTCGATGGCGCTGTGCAGCTTGATGACGCGCCCGGGCAGGGACTGGTCGCCGCCGCCTGCGTCGCGTATCAGCGCATGCTCTCTGAAGGGGGTGTGTTCGTGCTGCAGCCTGGACAGCTCCCGGTCGATCTGGCCCAGCGCGGCCTCCTGGCTGCGCCAGCTCCATACCGGGTAACTGAGCGCGGTGCCGATCAGGGCGGCGGCCGGCGCCACCCAGCCATGGGCGTAGCGCATGTACAGCCAGTCGTCGATCACAATTGCCGCCAGTATCGATACCGTCACGAAGAGCGAACGCCGCGGCGACAGGTAGCGCATCAGCAGGCATGCGATGATGACCGGCAGCACCGCCAGCAGTGCAGTCTGCAGGCGCGTGGGGGTGTGTATCCAGGCGTCTTGTATGGAGGCCTGCAAGGCATTGGCCAGTATTTCGACGCCGGCCATGCCCTTGCCGCTACCGGCCAGCGGTGTCGGGAATGCGTCGCCCAGGCCGGTGCTCCAGGCGCCGATCAGCACGTATTTGCCTGCGAATGCCGTCTCGGGCACCGCCCCGTCCAGCACGGCGCGGTAGGAATACATGGTGAAATGGCCCGGCCCGCCGGCGTAGGGTATGAGCCTCGGGGCCAAGGTCGTGGGCGGCGGCAGGCGCGCGAGCACCTCGTGCGCCCCCGCGGCTTCCAGCAACGCGACCACGAAGTGGGGCAGGTAGCGGCCCGAAGCGAATTCATGGCCCAGGGTGATCGAGCGCACCGTGCCGTCCGAGTCGGGGCGTATGTTGATGTAGCCCATGGTGCGGGCCGCCTCGGCCAGGGCGGGCAGCGGTCGCCGTACCGACTGGCCGTCCAGCACCAGCGGCATCACGACCCGGCCCTGGGCGTGTATGGCCTGGGCCAGCAGCACGTCGTCCTGCGGGAAGTAGGAGACCGGTGCGTCGAACATGATGTCCATGCCGACTGCGCGTGCGGCGTGCAGCTTGTCGAGCAGCCTGGCATGTACCTCGCGGCGCCAGGGCCAATGTCCGAGTTCGTCGAGGCTGCCGTCGTCGATGGCGATGATGACGATGTCCTGCAGGGCCGGGCGGCTGCTGGAGGTGACCAGGCTGGCATCGTAGAACACCTGGTTCAGCCGGGCCAGGCCGGTATCGGCCGCGAAGTAGCTGAGCAGGAAGGTAAACAGCGCCAGCGCCGCCAGCACCATCTGCCACTCGAAGAAAATACGCCGATCCAGGCGATCCCAGAAACCCCGGCGTGACCTGCGCGGGCGCCGCGTCATCTTAGGGCCGCCGCAAGAAAGATGCGCCGGAGTGCGGCACGACCTTTGCCGGCTGCTTCATGGCTGCCGCACCTGCGCGGCAGGCGGGCCGCGGACGTACAGGCCCTGAAAATCGTCTCACGTCAATAGTCTGTCAAGCGGACGTAGCCCCCGAAGCCCGTCTTGATGGGGGTGCCGTCCAGGCTGTGCAGGACGCTTGCGCCCTGGAAGCTGGCGTGCGCGTCCAGGCCGCCGATGCCCAGGGAATCGATGGCGCGAACCACCACATAGTAAGTGCCCGGCCCGGGCGCGGAGAAATTGATTTTCGGCTCGGTGAATTCCTGGCTGGACACCAGGTCGGCGCCGGCGGCGTCCGACGATACCCGCACCAGGTACTTGCTGGCGCCGGCTACAGCGGGAAATGCCAGCGTATGGGCGCCGAGCTGTTTCGGATCGATCTCGGGCAGGGCGGGGGCCGGCAGCAGGGGCCGCACGCCGAGCAGCTTGCCCTGGGCATTGATGGCGGTGCCCTGGCTTTGCTGCAGGGTGGCGTTTTGCTGCTGTTGCGAGCGGACGTGCGCCATACCCTTGACCACTTCGCTTTGCGCGCCCTGCGCCGAGGCGTGTACGCGCAGCACGGTGCCGCGCACGCCGGTGATGCTCAGCGGGGTGTGAACCTCGAAGCGCCCGACGCCCGAGCCTTTGGGTGCCACGGCCGACTCTACCGAGCCCTGCTTGATGTGCAGGATGGAGTCGGTCAGGCCGGCGTTCTTGAAGGTGCGCAGGCGCTGCAGCGTAAGCGTCGAAGAAGACGGCACCGACAGCAGGCTGCCGTCGCTTAGCTGCAGCGTGACGAAGCCGTCCGGCCCGGTGACGATGGTCTGGCCCTCGGCCACGCGGGACTGCTGACGTATCGCGCTGCCGTTGGCGCTGGCCTGCCCTGTGACGTGCACTACGGTGGCGTCGGCGGACACCTCGGGAATCATGGAAAACGGGATGCGCAGTTCTTTGCCGATGGGCAGTGCGGTGGTGTCCTGCACATTGTTCAGGCTTTGCAGGCGTGGCCAGGTGGCCGTGCCGGTGGTGTAGCGCTGCGCCAGCTGGATCAGCGTGTCTCCGCTCATGACCTTGTACAGGAAGTCGTCGCCGCGCGCGCCCGAGGCCTGGGCGCAGGCGATCCGAGGGGCGGCCGCCAGCGTCGCCGCCAGCAGGAATATCGCGGAAATTCGGGTAGGGCGCAGAAGCATGGTTCTTGCCTTCTTATTGCTGGTTTGTTGCGGGGCCTGGCGGCCTTTGCCGTTATTGTGATTCGTTGGAGTTCGCCACCAGTTCCAGGCGGTAGCCGAGCGCATAGGAAGAAATCAGGCGCACGCCGTTTTCGGGACGCAGCTGCAGTTTCTGGCGGATGTTGGACAGATGTGTGTCCAGGGTGCGCGAAGTGGCGGGGATTTCCCGATTCCAGACCGTGGTGCTGAGCACGTCGCGGGAAAACAGCCGCCCGGGATTGCGCAGGAACAAGCGGGCCAGCTCGTATTCCTTGGGGGCCAGCGTAACGGCCTGGCCATTCAGACTGATGCTGGCGGCCGAGGGGTCGACGCTATAGGCGCCCAGGTGAAATGGCTGGTTGTCGGCTGCTCCCGAATTGTGGCGGCGCAGCAACGCCGCAACGCGCGCCTGCAGTTCGGCACGGCGTATGGGCTTGGTCATGTAGTCGTCCGCACCGGCCTGCAGGCCGATCACCAGGTCTTCTTCCAGCGTGCGGCTGGTCAGGAACAGCACCGGGATGGTGTAGCCCAAATTGCCGCGTACCCAGCGCAGCACGTCCAGGCCGGAGACGTCGGGAATTTCCCAGTCGATTAGCAGCAGATCGAAAGGCTGGGACTTTTGCAGTGCCGCAAGCAACTCGCCGCCCAGAGGAAAAATGGTGCAGGTGTGGCCAGCCTCCGAGATGGTTTGCTGGATCAGTTGCGCCTGGGTCGGGTCGTCTTCGAGAGATGCTATGTTCATATAGTGATTGCGTGAGCGCCGGTGGGCGTTCGTATCTAGTGCCAAGGGTCGGAGGTTCGTCGAACGGAGGGTTCGGCGGGCGGCTGCATGGCGGTGCAAATACTCGCTATATGATACGGGTTGTGTCCGTGTTTTGCGCCTTGCATGAAAATGAATTTTCGCCGTGGTGCTTCGCGACGAGGCCTCAAGATCCGGACGCCGACAAAAAAGCTTCGACCCGCGGCAAGCCCTTGGGGGGCAATTTCCGCGATATTCGGATTACTTGCGAATCTTGGAAAAAAGCCCTGAGTTTGCATGCGAATTCGAGCATCTTATGTTAAAGAGCGCTGATCTGTCGAGTATTCGCCTCATGGGCCGGGGGTTTTCACTGCCGGGGTTTTCACTCATCGGGCTTTTCGGGATCGGCGCCGCGGGAATTCGCGGCCGAGTTTGGCCCGCCGAGCGGACGGCCGCGGTTGGGGCAGTCATTGACCGTCTGTCGACCCTTATGGTACGATGGCGAGCTAACTAAAGATTTTGTCAGGATCTTTGGCTTATAGCCTAGCGGGCGGATGCCCGCGCGGCGAGACAGGTTGCAGAGCAAAGTGCAAAGCCCAAGCAAGTGAAGTGCGCCCGAGCCGGCGCAGAACACGGGCGGCAGAGCACAAGCGCGGTACAAGCGCGCCGAGCAGCCGTGTCGCCCGAGGCTCGGGTAACCCCGGGCCCTGGGGCAGTAAGCAATAAAAGCCAGAAAGCAGCTACTAGGAAGCAAACTCCATTTTCGGGTTTCTTTCGGGGCAGGCGTTTTGGTTTTCTGGCAGAAGCAAGACCCGCTCTTTTACGTTATTCGTGGCTGGGCGGTTTTGCGTAAACCGCCCAAGTCGGCCCCCCCGGATATTGCCACCCGGGCGCAGGCTGGGCGACTCATTCAATACGTAGGCCGGTACGCAAGTACAGGATGCGTACAGGTCATAGGATGCGTAAAGGTCATGCCAACCATTAGTCAACTCGTGCGCAAGCCGCGCGAAGTCAGCCGCGCCAGCAGCAAGAGCCCCGCGCTCGAAAACTGCCCCCAGCGCCGTGGTGTTTGCACTCGCGTATACACCACCACCCCCAAGAAGCCCAACTCGGCCCTGCGCAAGGTCGCCAAGGTGCGTCTGACCAACGGTTTCGAGGTCATTTCGTACATCGGCGGCGAAGGCCACAACCTGCAGGAACACTCGGTCGTGCTGGTGCGCGGCGGTCGTGTCAAAGACCTGCCGGGTGTGCGCTACCACATCGTGCGCGGTTCGCTCGACCTGCAAGGCGTGAAAGACCGCAAGCAGTCGCGTTCCAAGTACGGTGCCAAGCGCCCCAAGAAAGCCTGATTCGTCGCGGCTTTTCACAGCCGCAAAGAGTGCAGCGGCGGGCCGAGCCCGCTGCGTGTAAGTGGCCATTCCCATGGGTGGCCGTGGCCGTGCAAGCACGGCTCAACTGAACCGTCACAAGGAAGCAAGAAATGCCCCGTCGTCGCGAAGTTCCCAAGCGTGAGATTCTCCCCGATCCCAAGTTCGGCAGTGTCGAACTGGCCAAGTTCATGAACGTCGTCATGTTGTCCGGCAAGAAGGCAGTTGCCGAACGCATCGTCTACGGCGCCCTGGATCAGGTGCAGGCTAAAACTGGCAAAGAGCCTATCGAGGTGTTCAATCTCGCCGTCAACAACATCAAGCCCATCGTCGAAGTGAAGAGCCGCCGCGTCGGCGGCGCCAACTATCAGGTGCCGGTCGAAGTGCGCCCCGTGCGCCGCCTGGCCCTGGCCATGCGCTGGCTGCGCGAAGCCGCCAAGAAGCGTGGCGAGAAGTCGATGGATCTGCGCCTTGCCGGCGAACTGATCGACGCCTCGGAAGGTCGTGGCGCCGCGATGAAGAAACGCGAAGACACGCACAAAATGGCCGAAGCCAACAAGGCTTTCAGTCATTTCCGCTGGTAATCCAAGGATACAAACATGGCCCGCAAGACCCCCATTGAGCGCTATCGCAACATAGGTATTTCTGCGCACATTGATGCAGGGAAGACCACCACCACCGAACGCATTCTGTTCTACACCGGTGTCAATCACAAGATCGGCGAAGTCCACGACGGCGCCGCCACGATGGACTGGATGGAACAAGAGCAGGAACGTGGCATCACCATTACCTCCGCCGCCACCACGGCTTTCTGGCGCGGCATGGGGGGCAATTACCCCGAGCATCGCATCAACATCATCGACACCCCGGGACACGTGGACTTCACCATCGAGGTGGAACGCTCCATGCGCGTGCTCGACGGCGCCTGCATGGTGTATTGCGCCGTGGGTGGCGTGCAGCCGCAGTCCGAAACCGTGTGGCGCCAGGCCAACAAGTACCATGTGCCGCGCCTGGCGTTCGTCAACAAGATGGATCGCACCGGCGCCAACTTCTTCAAGGTCTATGACCAGCTCAAGACCCGCCTGAAGGCCAACCCCGTGCCCATCGTCATACCCATCGGCGCGGAAGAAACCTTCAAGGGCGTGGTCGACCTCGTCAAGATGAAGGCCATTCTGTGGGATGACGCCAGCCAGGGTACCAAGTTCGAATACGTCGACATCCCCGCCGAGCTGGTCGATTCGGCCAACGAATGGCACGAGAAGCTGGTTGAAACCGCCGCGGAATCGTCCGAAGAGCTCATGGACAAGTACCTGGAAACGGGCACCCTGACCGAAGAAGAGCTGAACCAGGCGATCCGCGCCCGCACCATCGCTGGCGAAATCCAGCCGATGCTGTGCGGCACCGCGTTCAAGAACAAGGGCGTGCAGCGCATGCTGGACGCGGTCATCGACTACCTGCCCTCGCCCGTGGATATCCCCCCGGTCGCAGGCCAGGACGACGAAGGCAATCCGATCACCCGCGAAGCCAGTGACGACGCCAAGTTCTCGGCCCTGGCGTTCAAGCTGATGACCGACCCGTTCGTCGGCCAGCTCACCTTCGTGCGCGTGTATTCGGGTGTGCTGCATTCGGGCGACACCGTCTTCAACCCCATCAAGGGCAAGAAGGAACGCATCGGCCGCATCCTGCAGATGCACGCCAACAACCGCGAGGAAATCAAGGAAGTTCTGGCGGGCGACATCGCCGCCGTGGTCGGCCTGAAAGACGTCACCACCGGCGAGACGCTGTGCGACGTGGATTCGCACGTGCTGCTCGAGCGCATGGAATTCCCCGAGCCCGTGATTTCGCAGGCGGTCGAGCCCAAGTCCAAGGCCGACCAGGAAAAAATGGGTATCGCCCTGCAGCGCCTGGCCCAGGAAGATCCTTCCTTCCGCGTGCGCAGCGACGAAGAATCCGGCCAGACCATTATTTCCGGCATGGGTGAACTGCACCTGGAAATCCTGGTCGACCGCATGAAGCGCGAATTCGGCGTCGAAGCCAATGTCGGCAAGCCGCAGGTGGCCTACCGCGAAACCATCCGCAAGACTTGCGACGAAGTCGAAGGCAAGTTCGTCAAGCAGTCGGGCGGCCGCGGCCAGTACGGCCACGTGGTGCTCAAGCTCGAACCCCTGCCCCCGGGCGGCGGCTACGAGTTCGTCGACGCGATCAAGGGCGGCGTGGTGCCGCGCGAGTACATCCCGGCGGTGGACAAGGGCGTGCAGGAAACCCTGTCGGCCGGCGTGGTGGCGGGCTATCCCGTGGTCGACGTCAAGGTTACGCTGTTCTTCGGTTCGTACCACGACGTGGACTCGAACGAAAACGCGTTCCGCATGGCCGCCTCCATGGCGTTCAAGGACGGCATGCGCAAGGCCTCGCCGGTGCTGCTCGAACCCATGATGGCCGTGGAAGTCGAAACGCCGGAAGACTATGCCGGTACCGTGATGGGCGATCTGTCCTCGCGGCGCGGTATGGTGCAGGGCATGGACGACATGGTCGGCGGCGGCAAGGTCATCAAGGCCGAAGTCCCGCTGGCGGAGATGTTCGGGTACGCCACCAACCTGCGTTCGCTGACGCAGGGGCGCGCCACCTACACCATGGAATTCAAGCATTACTCCGAAGCACCCAAGAACGTCGCTGACGAAGTCATCAGCGCACGCAGCAAGTAACGAGGTTCCGCCCGCCGCATGCGGGCGGATGGATTTTTTATTTTCCTTGAAAATATTTGACGGGATAAATCATGGCAAAAGGCAAGTTTGAACGGACCAAACCGCACGTGAACGTGGGAACGATAGGTCACGTGGACCACGGCAAAACGACGTTGACGGCGGCGATCACGACGGTGCTGTCGACGGCGTTCGGGGGCGAAGCCAAGGGCTACGACCAGATCGACGCGGCGCCCGAAGAGCGCGCGCGCGGCATCACGATCAACACGGCACACGTGGAATACGAGACGAAGAACCGTCACTACGCCCACGTAGACTGCCCGGGCCACGCGGACTACGTGAAGAACATGATCACGGGCGCGGCGCAGATGGACGGAGCGATCCTGGTGGTGTCGGCCGCTGACGGCCCGATGCCGCAGACGCGCGAGCACATTCTGCTGAGCCGCCAGGTGGGCGTGCCGTACATCGTGGTGTTCCTGAACAAGGCGGACATGGTCGATGACGAAGAGCTGCTGGAGCTGGTGGAAATGGAAGTACGCGAGCTGCTCTCGAAGTACGACTTTCCGGGCGACGACACGCCGATCGTGAAGGGCTCGGCCAAGCTGGCGCTGGAAGGCGACAAGGGCCCGCTGGGCGAGCAGGCGATCCTGGCACTGGCCGAGGCGCTGGACACGTACATCCCGACGCCGGAGCGCGCGGTCGATGGCGCGTTCCTGATGCCGGTGGAAGACGTGTTCTCGATCTCGGGTCGCGGCACGGTGGTCACGGGCCGTATTGAACGTGGCGTGATCAAGGTCGGCGAAGAAATTGAAATCGTCGGGATCAAGGCCACGCAGAAGACGACGTGCACGGGCGTGGAGATGTTCCGCAAGCTGCTCGACCAAGGTCAGGCGGGCGACAACGTGGGGATCCTGCTGCGCGGCACGAAGCGCGAAGACGTGGAGCGCGGCCAGGTGCTGGCCAAGCCGGGTTCGATCAACCCGCACACGGGCTTCACGGCCGAGGTGTACATTCTGTCCAAGGAAGAGGGCGGCCGTCACACGCCGTTCTTCAACGGGTATCGTCCGCAGTTCTACTTCCGCACGACGGACGTGACCGGGACGATCGACCTGCCCAAGGACAAGGAAATGGTGCTGCCGGGCGACAACGTGTCGATGACGGTGAAGCTGATTGCACCGATCGCCATGGAAGAAGGCCTGCGCTTTGCGATTCGCGAAGGCGGTCGCACCGTGGGTGCCGGCGTCGTTGCCAAAATCCTCGAATAAGCCACTCGCCCGCCTCCGGCGGGGGCGCTTCGCTCCCGCCGCATTCGTTCTTTAGGAAACACCATGAAAAACCAGAAAATCCGCATTCGCCTCAAGGCGTTCGATTACAAGCTGATCGACCAATCGGCCGCCGAGATCGTCGAAACGGCCAAGCGCACGGGCGCCGTCGTTCGCGGGCCGGTGCCGCTGCCCACACGGATCCGCCGCTACGACGTGCTGCGTTCACCGCACGTGAACAAGACGTCGCGCGACCAGTTCGAAATGCGCACTCATCAGCGCCTGATGGACATCGTCGATCCCACCGACAAGACCGTGGACGCCTTGATGCGCCTGGACTTGCCCGCTGGTGTGGACGTGGAAATCGCGTTGCAGTAAGCTAGTTCGGCTAGCAGTATCGGAAACGCCATGCTCGAGAGCATGGCGTTTTTGTTTCCGGGGGCGGAAATCGCGGGAGGCAGACATGGGGCGGGGCGTGGGGCGTATTCTCGTGTGCATGGGTTTGTGGCTGGCGTGCCTGCTGCAAATGGGCTGCGCCCGTGCGCAGGCCGCCCCATGCAATGACGGGCAGCCCGTGCGCTTTGCGCAGCAAGGCTGGGAAAGCGCCGACTTCACCACGAATGTGCTGCAGGAAATCCTGCGCAAGGCATACGGCTGCAAGACCGAAACCGTACCGGGCACGCCCGCGGCCACCGAAACCGCGCTGACACAAGACGATCTGCAGGTGATCGCCGAACAATGGTCGGGCCGCTCGGCCATCATCGAGGGCGGCGTCAAGGCCGGCACCGTGCGCCTGGTGGGCGATACGCTCAAGGGCGGCGCGCAGCAGGGCTGGTACGTGCCCGACTACGTGGTGCATGGCGATGCGGCGCGCGGCATCCGGGCGCAGGCCCCCGATCTGAGCGACTGGAATTCTCTCGCGCGCTATGCGCCGCTGTTCAAGGATCCCGAAGTGCCGGGCAAGGGGCGCTTTCTCAATTGCCCCACGGGCTGGACTTGCGAACAATTCAACTCGCGCTACCTGCGCTTGTTCGGGCTCGGCCGCTATTACACGAACTTCCGCGCAGGCACCGGCGCGGCGCTGGATTCGGCCATCAGCTCGGCCTACGACCGGGGCAAGCCGATATTGTTCTATTACTGGCAGCCCACCGCCCTGATGGCGAAGTACAAGTTCTACCGCATCGGCATGCCGCCATTCAATCAGGCCTGCTGGGATGCGATGATCAGCGGCAAGGGCAGGCTCTGCCCCACCGATTTCCTGACGGCGCACCTGGGCATAGCCGTCTCGGCTCCGTTCGCGCGGCGCAATCCCCAATTGATGAGCCTGTTCGCGCGCGTGCAATTCGAGCCGGCGCTGCTCGACAACATGATCTACACCATGAGCCGCAGCCACGAGCCGGGCGAGCGCGCGGCCGACGGCTTCCTGCGCACGCATCGCGAGGTGTGGACGTCCTGGCTGCCCGCCGACCGGGCGCGGCGGCTGGAACTGGCGCTGGGCCTGGCGCACGCCGCGGACTCGGCCGCCGCCGGGCAGGGTGACAGCGGCGCCAAAGCGAGCCGCCCTAGCGTGGGCCGCCCTGACGCGGGTCGCCCTGGCGAGGGCCGCAGCATTTTCCCGGCGCTGTCTTTTGGCGACTATGTGAATCGCCACCTGACCGCCGTCGTGAAGGAATACGGCGCCGGCCTGCATGCGGCCAGCGATGCCGTGCTGGCGTGGGTGCTGCTGCCGGTGGAGCGCCTGCTGCTGCGCCTGCCGCCCGAGGTGCTGCTGCTGGTCATCGCGCTGCTTGCCTGGCGCGCGTCGCGCGGCTGGGTGCTGCCGCTGTGCTGCGTCGCCGGCCTGTATGCCGTGGGCGCACTGGGCCTCTGGACGGAGCTGGTGCAGACCTTTTCGCTGGTGCTGGTGGCCACCGTGTGCGCGGTGCTGCTGGGCGTGCCTGCCGGCATCCTGGCCGCACGCCATCCGTGGCTGGGGCGGTTGCTGGCTCCAGTGCTGGACGTCATGCAGACCCTGCCGAGCTTCGTGTACCTGGTTCCCGTGCTGATGCTGTTCGGCCTGGGCATGGTGCCGGCGCTGCTGGCCACGGTGGTCTATGCATTGCCCCCGCTGATACGCCTGACCGCGCTGGGCCTGCGCCAGGTCGACGGCGAGACCGTCGAGGCCGCGCAGTCCTTCGGCCTGACGCGCTGGCAGATGCTGACCCGCGTGATGCTGCCGCTGGCCAGGCCCAGCATCATGGCCGGCGTCAATCAAGCGACCATGATGGCGCTGGCCATGGTGGTGGTGGCCTCGATGATAGGTGCGCGCGGCCTGGGCGAAGACGTGCTGGCGGGCATCCAGACCCTGGACGTGGGCAGGGGCCTGCAGGCAGGCCTGGCGATCGTCGTGCTGGCCATAGTCATAGACCGGATTACTCAGGCGTATGGCCGCTCGCAGCGCGGCAGGCGCGCCGCGGAGCAGGGAGGGCGGCATGACTGAGGCCGGGATCCAGGTACGCGAGGTCTACAAGGTCTTCGGCGGCCGCGCCTCGCTGCCGCGGGCGTTGGCGATGCTGCGTGCCGGCGCCTCTAAACAAGAGGTGCAGGCCAAGCTGGGCTGCCACGTGGGCCTGGCCGGCGTCGACATGGCGCTGCCCGCGGGGCGCATATCCTGCATCATGGGCCTGTCGGGCTCGGGCAAGTCGACGCTGGTGCGCCACCTGAACCGGCTGATCGATCCCAGCGCCGGCAAGATCCTGGTCGGCAGCCAAGATATTCTGCAGCTCGACGCAGCGGGCCTGAGGCACCTGCGCCGCCACATCATCAGCATGGTGTTCCAGGGCTTCGGCCTGCTGCCGCACCTCGATGTGCTGGAGAACGTGGCGTTCGGGCTGCGGGCGCGCGGCGACAGTGCCGGCCGCGCGCTGCGCGCCGCGCAAGACTGGATCGAGCGAGTCGGGCTGGAGGGCTATGCGCGCAGCTATCCCGACGAATTGTCGGGCGGCATGCGCCAGCGCGTCGGCCTGGCGCGCGCCCTGGCCATGGACAGCCCGATCGTGCTGATGGACGAGCCGTTCTCGGCGCTCGACCCGCTGATCCGCCGCGATCTGCAAGAGCAGTTGCAGGCGTTGCAGCGCAGCCTGCGCAAGACCATCGTCTTTGTCACGCACGATCTCGACGAGGCCCTGCGGCTGGGCCAGCACATCATCATTCTGCGCGACGGCCGCGTCGAACAGGCGGGCACCCCGGACGATATCCGCGACCGGCCGGCCAGCCCGCATGTGGCGGAATTCATCAGGCGCGGCGAGCCCGCCGGCGGCCCGCCCACAGACAGTTAGCTGTAATATGGCAAGCTGTCGGACAAGAATCATGACGGAATGATTGAAAGCATCCATACGGCCCTCAAGAAGCAATCGCGCCTACCTTTGTCGCTCAAGCTCAAATACGTATTGAGGGCCCGTCTGGAACGCGGAGAATGGGCGCTCGGCGCGCGCATTCCCACGCTGCTGGAGCTGGTGGCCGAATATGGCGTGTCGCGCGCCACGGTGCGCGCCGCGCTCGACGAGCTGGAAACCGAGGGCCTGATCCAGCGCACCCGCGGCAAGGGCACCTTCGTCATAGGCGATGCCGCCAAAGAACATTGGCTGATGCTGCCCACCGACTGGCGCTCGCTGGTGCGCCACATCGAGCACCTGAAGGTGCGCTTCGTCACGCTGGACAGCGGCGTCGGCGTGCTGCCGCCCGAGGTGCCGGAACAGTCGGCCGATCAGCTTTATTGGTGGACGCTGCGCGTCAACTGGACGGATCACATACCGTACAGCGTGAATACCGTGTATGTGGCCAAGCGCCTGTTCGACCTGAGGCAGGCGGAATTCGAGGCCGAGCCGGTGCTGCCGGCAGTCAACCGCTATTTCCGGGCGGAGCTGCACTCCGCCACCCAGGTTCTGACCATACGCGCCGCCGATGCCCTGGCGGCCAAGCACCTGCACCTGGAGATCGGCACGGCAGTGGCCCAGGCGCTGCGCGTGGCGCGCAACGCAGCTGGGGAGGTGGTCTATGTGGCGCGGGTGCTGTATCCGGCCAAGTATCTGTCCGTGGAAACCCATTTCCACCCCGACGTGGAGCCCGAAGTCGGGGCCGATGCCCATTGACAAATTTTTTTCGAGGTATAAAGTACTAAAAAACGTACTTTATTATTTTTAATAAGCTGGCTCTGGTGGGCGCCCTGGCATGCAAGGCCGCATGGGCACCGCAGGCGCCGAATCCGCGGATCAGCATCAAGCAAACAGGTTCCAACCTCGACTTCTGGAGACGTATTTGAAAATCACCATGCTGGGTACGGGCGCCGCCCTGCCCGACCCCGACCGGGCTCAATCCTCGATACTCGTCACGCTGGACAACGGCAAGAACTATCTGTTCGATTGCGGCGAAGGCTCGACGCGCCAGATGGTGCGCGCCAACATCAACCCGGCCGACGTAGGCTGGGTCTTCATCAGCCATCTGCACTACGACCACGTCTGCGGCCTGCCGTTCTTCGTGCTGTCGAGCTGGGTCTTCAACCGCGAGGGCCGGCTGCAGGTATTCGGGCCGCGCGGCACGCAGGACTTCGTCGACCATTCGTTCGAGAATGGCGCGTATCGCGTCGACATCCAGGCGCGCGCCGCCTACGGCGTCAGGCAGAAAAACATCGAGGCGGTGCGCCCGGCGGTAACCGAAGTGGCGCCGGGCCTGATCTACCAGGACGAAGACGTGAAGATATTCGTCGACCTGGTCGAGCACATTCCCAGCGAAATCACCGATTGCTTCGGCATACGCCTCGAGGCGGAAGGCAAGGTAGTGGCATTCAGCGGTGATACTGCACCCTGTGAGGCCATGGTGCGCCTGGCCAAAGACGCCGACCTGCTGATACATGAATGCACTTTTCCCGAATCGTTCCTGGCGCACCGCGCCAAGTCGGGCGTGGGCACCTATTCGCACACCAGCCCGCTGGAGCTGGGCAAGATCGCCACGCGCGCCAATGTCCGCGCGCTGGTGGGCACGCATTTCGGCCACTTCGACTCGACCAGTCCGGTGATCAAGCGCGCGGCGGGCAATCATCTGCCCATAGAGCTGATGGGCCCCGACCTGATGGAAGAGGTGGTACGCGACCTGCGCAAAAACTATGCCGGCCCGCTGCGCCTGGCGCACGACCTGATGCGTATCGATCTGTAGACGCGTGCATGGGCCCGGCCGCCACGCGGTGCCGTTCATAGGAATAACGGCGCCACGGCGGACTCGGGTTCGGCGCCGCCGCAGCGTGCCGCAAGCATGAACCAAAGCAAGGAGAGACAAGATGAGCATGACGAAATACTGGGGTGTATGGCTGGCTGCCCTGGGCCTGGGCTTATGCACGGCTGCGCGGGCGGCCTACCCGGATCACCCGATCCGGGTGGTGCTGCCGTATTCCGCCGGCGCGGCGGGCGACATCATATTCAGGCAGCTGCAGCCGGGGCTGAACAAGGCGCTGGGCCAGCCCGTGATACTCGACTACAAGTCCGGCGCGGGCGGCAATATCGGTACCCAGGAGGTAGTGCGCGCGGCGCCCGACGGCTACACGCTGCTGTTCGGCGCAACCAATAACTTCGTCATCAATCAGTACCTGTACAAGCTGCGCTTCGATCCGCTCAAGGCGCTGGAGCCCATTGCCAGGGTGGCGGACGTGCCGGCCTTCATTTATCTGAGCGCCAAGGTTCCGGCGCACGACTTCGCCAGCTTCAAGGCCTACGCGGGCAAGCACCCTGGCTTGCTCAATTACGGCACACCCGGGGCCGGGACGACCCCCGCCCTGTCGGGCTGGATGCTGTCCGAGGCCGTGCACGGCAAGATGACTGCCATTTTACCTACCGCGGCTCGGCGCCGGGCGTACAGGCATTGCTGGCCGATCAGATCCAGGTCTACATAGGCGGCTATGGCATCGCCTCGGCCTATCTGCCGCAGGGCAAGCTGCGTGTGCTGGCGGTGGCGCTGCCCAAGCGCTTTCCGGCCTTGCCCGACATCCCCACTACCGCTGAAGTGGGCATAGGCAAAGCCGTCGTCAGCAACTGGTGGGGGCTGGCGGCTCCCGAAGGGACGCCGCCGGCGATCGTGGATCGCATCCAGAAGGCCCTGCATCAGGTGCTGTCCGATCCGGCCATACAGAAAAAGCTCGAGTCCCAGGGCTTCCTGGTGAACCTGGGCACACCGGCAAAGTTCCGGGCCGATCTGCAGAAAGAAGCGCCCTACTGGCAGGACGTGGTGCGGCGCTCGGGCGCGAAAGTCAACTGAGGCCGCTTGCCGCCAGTGGCCGGGAGGGCGCCAGTCATGTTCTATCGCCGCCAGGGAAAGGGGCCGGCCGTGATGCTTCTGCACGGCTTCGCCTCTTCTTCGCTGTTCTGGTCGGGGCTGATGGATGCCCTGGAGCCCGATTTCGACCTGATCGCACCCGACTGGCCAGGTTTCGGCGCCGCCGGCTCGCGCCAGCCCTACCGCCGCCTGCCGGATTTTGCTTCCGGCTTATTGGCACTGGCCGACGAGCTGGGGCTGCAGCGCGTGCACGTCGTAGGCCATTCCATGAGCGGCTTCGTGGTGCAGGAGCTGCTGTGCCATCACCCCGAGAGGCTCGGCCGCGTCGTACTGTATGGCGCCGGCCTTAGCGTGAACCGCGGCCGGCGTTTCGAAACCGTGGAGCAGACCCTGCAGCGGCTGCAGGCCGAGGGCGTCGAAACTGCCGCCCGCAAGGTGGTGGATTCCTGGTTTGCCGATGCCGCGCGCAGCCCCGCAGCCCATGCGCTATGCCTGCAGGCCGCGGCGGGCATGAGCGAGCAGGGCGCCGCAGCCGCCATCGAAGCCACGCAGAATGCCGACTACACTGGCAAGCTGCAAGGCTGCGCCACCCCGGCATTGGTGCTCAGCGGCGAAGCCGAACGCAGCCACCCGCCGGCCAGCGCGCTGGAGCTCTATCGCGCCTTGGGCAATGCGCATCTGTGCATATTGCCGCTATGCGGACATGCCGCCCACCTGGAACAGCCATTATGGTTCGAGAGCGTGTTGCGGGAATTCCTGGCCGGGTAGAGAGGGGGCGTGCCGCGCTGTATCCATGTCGATCACCATCTCGCCATGATCGACCCTTTCTGTCCCGTTCAGACTCCTTTGCCGTTGGAGTCACGTCATCCCGCCCGGACTCTCTGATATTGGATAGGGCTTCCGTTTGCCAAGGTTTGCTCTCTTATGGTAAAGTGGCGAGCTTGGCCATGGTTTTTGGCCGCTATTGGCGCGCGTGGGTGCCTGGTGTTAGGTGTGTTAGCCCAGAGACTTCACGTGCACTTTAAATCGCATGATGGGTGCTTGGTTCCACCCCGAGGGTTCTGCCCCAGGGTCGGATACTCAAGGGCCGTGGTTCGCGCAGTATGGCGCGTCATGCTTAATCAGCCCCGACCAATCGCAGTCGGGAATGGAGAAAACGATGTCGAATTCGACACCTACGCCTGCCGCCTTCCGGCTGGGGCTCGTGGGGCGCAAAGTCGGCATGACCCGCATTTTTACCGAGGAAGGTGAATCCATCCCGGTAACCGTGCTGGACGTGTCCAACAACCGCGTTACTCAAGTCAAGTCGCCCGAAGTCGATGGCTATGCTGCCGTGCAGGTGGCCTACGGCACCCGCCGCGCCTCGCGCGTGACCAAGGCGCTGGCAGGGCACTATGCCAAGGCCGGCTCTGAAGCCGGTAGCATCCTCAAGGAATTCCGTCTCGACCCCGCCCGCGCCGCCGAATTCACGGCTGGCTCCGTCGTGGCCGTCGAAAGCGTGTTCGAAGCGGGCCAGAAAGTGGACGTGACGGGCACCACCATCGGCAAGGGTTTTGCCGGCACCATCAAGCGCCACCATTTCGGTTCGCAGCGCGCCTCGCACGGTAATTCCCGTTCGCACCGCGTGCCGGGCTCGATCGGCCAGGCGCAGGATCCGGGCCGCATTTTCCCCGGCAAGCGCATGTCCGGCCATCTGGGCGACGCGACCCGCACCGTGCAGAACCTGGACGTCGTGCGTGTCGACGCCGAGCGCGGCCTGCTGCTGGTCAGGGGCGCCGTCCCGGGCCACAAGAACGCCGATGTTATCGTGCGTCCCGCCGTCAAGGCGCCCGCCAAGAAAGGAGCCTAATCCATGGAACTCAAGCTCCTGAATGACCAGGGCCAGTCCGCCGCGACCGTCGCCGGTGCCGACACCGTGTTCGGCCGCGACTTCAACGAAGCGCTGGTGCACCAGATCGTGGTGGCGTTCCAGGCCAATGCCCGCAGCGGCAATCGCGCCCAGAAGGATCGCGCCGAAGTCAAGCACAGCACCAAGAAGCCGTGGCGCCAGAAGGGCACCGGCCGCGCCCGTTCGGGCATGACCTCTTCGCCGATCTGGCGTGGGGGTGGCCGCACGTTCCCCAACTCGCCCGAAGAAAACTTCAGCCAGAAGGTCAACAAGAAGATGTATCGCGCCGGCATCCGCGCGATTCTCTCGCAGCTGGTGCGGGAAGACCGCCTGGCGGTGGTCGACACCTTCGCGCTAGAGTCCCCCAAGACCAAGCTGGCAGCCGCCAAGCTCAAGGGCATGGGCCTGGAATCGGTGCTCATCATCACCGATACGCTCGACGAGAACGTCTATCTCGCCACGCGCAACCTGCCGCATGTCGCCGTGGTCGAACCGCGCTACGCCGATCCGCTGTCCCTGATCCACTACAAGAAAGTGTTGATCACCAAGCCGGCCGTCGCTCAACTCGAGGAGATGCTGGGATGAACGCCGAACGACTGATGCAAGTTATCCTGGCTCCGATCGTGACCGAAAAGGCCACCTTCGTCGCCGAAAAGAATCAACAGGTTGCTTTCCGCGTCGCCGCCGACGCTACCAAGCCGGAAATCAAGGCCGCCGTCGAACTGCTGTTCAAGGTGGAAGTCGAGTCCGTGCAGGTGCTGAACCGCAAGGGCAAGGAAAAGCGCTTTGGCCGCTACATGGGCCGCCGCCGCAACGAGCGCAAGGCCTACGTCTCGCTCAAGGACGGCCAGGAACTCGACTTTACGGAGGTGAACTAAATGGCTCTCGTGAAAGTCAAGCCGACTTCCGCCGGCCGTCGCGGCATGGTGAAGGTGGTCAGTCCCAATCTGCACAAGGGCGCGCCGCTGGCTTCCCTGCTCGAAAAGCAGTCGCGCGGCTCGGGCCGCAACAACAACGGCCATGTCACCGTGCGCCATCGTGGCGGCGGTCACAAGCAGCACTACCGTATCGTGGACTTCCGTCGCAACAAGGACGGCATCGTGGCCAAGGTCGAGCGTCTTGAATACGACCCCAACCGCAGCGCCCACATCGCCTTGCTGTGCTACGCCGACGGCGAACGCCGCTACATCATTGCGCCGCGCGGCCTGGCCGTGGGTGCGACGCTGGTCTCCGGGACGGAAGCCCCGATCCGCGCCGGCAACACGCTGCCCATCCGCAGCATCCCCGTGGGTACCACCATCCACTGCATCGAGATGCTGCCCGGCAAGGGCGCCCAGCTGGCCCGCTCGGCCGGCGCCTCGGCGGTGCTGCTGGCTCGCGAAGGCACGTACGCCCAGGTGCGCCTGCGTTCGGGTGAAGTGCGCCGCGTGCACATCGACTGCCGCGCCACCATCGGTGAAGTCGGCAACGAAGAACACAGCTTGCGCCAGATCGGCAAGGCCGGCGCAATGCGCTGGCGCGGCGTGCGTCCGACGGTTCGTGGCGTGGCCATGAACCCGGTCGACCACCCGCACGGCGGCGGCGAAGGCCGTACTGGCGAAGGTCGGGAACCGGTCAGCCCATGGGGTACGCCGGCCAAGGGCTTCAGAACCCGAAGTAACAAGCGCACGGACAATATGATTGTCTCGCGTCGCAAGCGCAAGTAAGGGGCGAACAACATGTCACGTTCGATCAAGAAAGGTCCGTTCGTCGATGCGCATCTGATCAAAAAGGTCGATGCCGCCGTCGAAGGCAAGGACAAGAAGCCGATCAAAACCTGGTCGCGCCGTTCCACCATCCTGCCCGAGTTCATTGGGCTGACGATAGCCGTGCACAACGGCCGCCAGCATGTTCCCGTCTACATCAACGAGAACATGGTCGGCCACAAGCTCGGCGAGTTCGCGCTGACCCGTACGTTCAAGGGCCACGCCGCGGACAAGAAGTCCAAGAGGTAAGCGATGGAAACTACAGCTATCATTCGTGGAGTCCATATTTCGGCGCAGAAGACTCGCCTGGTCGCGGATCTGATCCGCGGCAAGTCGGTGTCGCAGGCCCTGAATATCCTGACTTTCACCCCCAAGAAGGCCGCCGGCATACTCAAGAAGGCGCTCGAGTCGGCAATCGCCAACGCCGAGCACAACGATGCCGCCGATATCGACGAGCTGAAGGTCACCACCATCTACGTGGACAAGGCCCAGTCGATGAAGCGCTTCTCCGCGCGTGCGAAAGGCCGCGGCAACCGTATCGAGAAGCAGACCTGCCACATCGTGGTCAAGGTCGGGGCTTAAGGAGTCGCAATGGGACAGAAAATACACCCGATTGGGTTCCGCCTCGCGGTCAACCGCAACTGGAGCTCGCGTTGGTACGCCAATGACAAGGCCTTCGGCGGCATGCTTGCCGAAGACATCCGTGTGCGCGAGTACCTGAAGAAGAAGCTCAAGAGCGCCTCGGTCGGCCGCGTGGTCATCGAGCGCCCTGCCAAGAATGCACGCATCACCGTCTACTCGGCCCGTCCGGGCGTGGTGATCGGCAAGCGCGGCGAGGACATCGAAAGCCTCAAGGCCGATCTGCAGCGCCTGATGGGCGTGCCCGTGCACGTCAACATCGAGGAAATCCGCAAGCCGGAAACCGACGCCCAGCTGATCGCCGACTCGATCGCCCAGCAGCTCGAAAAGCGCATCATGTTCCGCCGCGCCATGAAGCGCGCCATGCAGAACGCCATGCGCCTGGGCGCCCAGGGCATCAAGATCATGAGCTCGGGCCGCCTGAACGGCATCGAAATCGCCCGCACCGAGTGGTATCGCGAAGGCCGTGTGCCTCTGCATACCCTGCGCGCCAACATCGATTACGGTACGTCCGAAGCGCAAACCACATACGGCATCATCGGTATCAAGGTCTGGGTCTACAAGGGCGACATGCTGCCCAACGGCGAAATGCCGCCCGAGACCGCCGCCCCGCGCGATGACGAGCGTCGTCCGCGCCGTGCGCCCCGTGGCGAGCGTCCCGATGGCCGCCGTCCCGGCGGACGCGGCCGCGGTCCTCGCAAGCCGGACGCTGCGCCGGCGCCCGAAGGAGAATAACCATGCTGCAACCTTCACGCAGAAAATATCGCAAAGAGCAGAAAGGCCGCAATACCGGCCTGGCCACGCGCGGCGCCCAGGTGTCGTTCGGCGAATACGGCCTGAAAGCCACGGGCCGTGGCCGCCTGACCGCACGCCAGATCGAATCGGCGCGTCGTGCCATCAACCGCCACATCAAACGCGGCGGCCGTATCTGGATCCGTATCTTCCCCGACAAGCCGATTTCGCAGAAGCCTGCCGAAGTCCGTATGGGTAACGGCAAGGGCAATCCGGAATACTGGGTCGCGGAAATCCAACCCGGCAAGGTGCTTTATGAAATGGAAGGCGTGAGCGAAGAGCTCGCGCGCGAGGCGTTCCGCCTGGCCGCCGCCAAGCTGCCGATCTCGACGACCTTCGTGTCGCGTCACATCGGTGCTTAAGGAGATCTCATGAAAGCCAGCGAACTCCGTTCCAAAGACGCCGCCGAGCTCGGCCAAGAGCTCGAAAGCCTGTTGAAGGCGCAATTCAACCTGCGCATGCAGCGTGCCACGCAACAGCTTTCCAACACCAGCCAACTCGGTAAAGTGCGCCGCGACATCGCGCGCGTGCGTACCCTGATAACTGAGAAGGCAGGGAAGTAACATGAGCGAAACTCAAAACACCCAGCAGGCCAAGCGCCAGCGTACGCTGATCGGCAAGGTCGTCAGCAACAAGATGGACAAGACGGTGGTGGTGCAGGTCGAACGCCGCGTCAAGCACCCGGTGTACGGCAAGATCGTCATGCGCTCCAACAAGTACAAGGCGCACGACGAAACCAACCAGTACAACGAGGGCGATACCGTCGAGATCTCCGAAGGCCGCCCCATCAGCCGCGACAAGTCCTGGACGGTCGTGCGCCTGATCGAGGCTGCACGGGTCATCTGATCCCTGTCGTCTTGTAGTGAAAAAGCCCCGGGCGTGCCTCGGGGCTTTTTTTATAGGCCGCCCGGCGGAGTGTGCCGGCGCCCGGCCGTTATCTCCTGGTTGCATAAGCGGTGCCGCCTTGGCCCAAACATATGTTTTAAAGTATAGATAATAAGAATATTTCATTTCTAAACATATATCTGCCAAGACACAATAGACATAACGGTTTTGACGCACCCCCTCCGGGGCGGGTGCGCCTTTATTTCGTTCAAGATGCCGCTGGCGCCGTGCTGTTATCTATCCCGTCGCGCAAAATCCGCAGGAGACTCTAGATGTCGTATGTATTCCCCCCGCCGGAAACGGCTTCGGTTCCCGTGGTCGGCAGCGCCGATCTGTACCCCGTACGGCGCATATATTGCGTAGGCCGCAATTACGCGGCCCATGCGCGGGAAATGGGCTTCGACCCTGATCGCGAGCCGCCGTTCTTCTTTTGCAAGCCGGCCGATGCCATACGTCCGGTGGTGCAGGGGCAGACACTGGAATTCGCCTACCCTTCCGAAACCGCCAATCTGCATTATGAAATCGAGCTGGTTGCCGCCATCGGCAAGGCGGGCTCGAACATCGCGGTCGAGCAGGCGCTCGGGCACGTATGGGGCTATGCGGTGGGCCTGGACATGACGCGGCGCGATCTGCAGATGAAAATGCGCCAGGCCGGCAGGCCCTGGGAATTGGGCAAGGCCTTCGATGCCAGCGCGCCCATAGGCCCGCTGTATCCGGCCGCGCAATTCCACGGCGTCGACAATGCCGAGATCTCCCTGACGGTGAACGGCGCTGTCAAGCAGCACAGCAGTACCGCCAAGCTGATCTGGTCGGTGGCCGAGACCGTCAGTTATCTGTCGCGCTATTTCCGCCTGGAGCCCGGCGACCTGATCTACACCGGCACGCCCGAAGGCGTCGGCCCGGTGGTGGCGGGCGACCTGATGGTGGGCAGCGTGGCCGGCCTGGGTGAACTGCACGTAAAGGTGGTCTGATCATGCAACTCTACAGTTTCTTCAACAGCTCCACGTCCTATCGCGTGCGCATCGCGCTGGCGCTCAAGCAGCTGCCGTATGAGTATCTGCCCGTCAACATCCGCGAGCAGCAGCACAGGGAGCCCGGCTATGTAGCCAAGAATCCGAGCGCCGGGGTACCGCTGCTGGTGGACGACGAGGGCTTCAATCTGAGCCAGTCGCTGGCCATCATCGATTACCTTGATATAAAGTACCCCGAGCCCCGCCTGATTCCGCAAGCGCCGCAGCTGCGCGCGCGGGCGCTGGAAATCGCCAATCTGATCGGCTGCGATATGCATCCGGTGAACAACCTCAAGGTGCTGCGTTATCTGGTCGGCAAGCTGGGCGTCAGCGACGAGCAGAAGAATGCCTGGTACGCGCACTGGATAGACGAAGGCCTGCGTTCGCTCGAGGCCCTGCTGGCGCAAGCGGGTTCGGGGCCGTTCTGCCTGGGCGGCGAGGTATCGGTGGCCGATTGCTGCCTGGTGCCGCAGGTGGCCAATGCCTTGCGCATGGGCTGCGATATCAGCGCCTATGAACGCGTGCGTGCCGTGCACGAACACTGCAACACCTTGCCGGCATTCCAGCAGGCGGCTCCCGCGCGGCAGCCCGATTTCCAGGCCTGAAACCATGAGTCAAGACGCCATGAGGGAAAGCTCGACCGGAATGCAGCAGGAACCCGCCACCGAAGGGGCTGCGCAGCGCGAGTTCACCGATCCCGCGTATGTTCCCCTATGCGCGTCGCTGGGTGAGATCCGGTCGAACATCGACCGGCTCGACCGCGAGATCGTGCGCCTGATCGCCGAGCGCGCCATGTATGTGAAAGATGCCGCGCGTTTCAAGCGCGACGCTTTTCAGGTCAGTGCGCCGGCCCGCCAGGCCCAGGTGTTCGCCAAGGCGGTGGATCTGGCACGCGCGCATAATCGGGGTTTCGAGAATCTCGAACAGGTGGTCGAACAGACCTACCGGGCCATGGTTGCCGCGTTCATCCAGAACGAGCAGCTGTATTTCAATAGCATGACCCCCACAGGAGACAAGAATGATCAAGATCGCGGATAAATGGAAGACGGCGGTGCGCGGCGCGCTGCTGGCCTCGGCGCTGGCGCTGCTGCCGGCGGCGGGCCAGGCGGCAAATTGGCCCGACCACTCGCTGACCCTCATCGTGCCTTTCGGGGCCGGATCCAGCCCCGACCTGATGGCGCGCATCGTGGCCGACAAGGCCGGCAAGCTCCTGGGGCAGGCCATCGTGGTGCAGAACAAGCCGGGCGCCGGCGGCGACCTGGGCACGGCCAGCATCGCGCACGCCAAGCCGGACGGCTACACCTTCGGCGCTTCTATTACCGGGCCCATGGTGAACAATACGGTGCTGTATTCGCACCTGCCGTACGATCCGCGCAAGGATCTGGCGCCGCTCACCCAGGCGGTGGATCAGCCCGACGTGCTGGTGGTGCCGGCCAAGTCCGGCATCAAGACCATCCAAGAGCTGATGAAGGACATCAAAGATCATCCCGACAAGCTGAATTTCTCTTCCACGGGCACCGGCGCGGTGTCGCAGCTGGCGATCGAGCTGCTGCTGCAGAAGATCGGCGGCAAGGCCACGCACGTGCCCTATACCTCTTCGCCGAAGGCCTTGAATGCGCTGCTGGCCGGCGACGCCCAGTTCGCCGCACTGCCGCCGATCGCGGTCATGGGCATGGTCAAGGACGGGCGGCTGCGCGCGCTGGCGGTGACTTCCGAGCGGCGCTCCAGCGCCCTGCCGGATATTCCGACCATGGCCGAGGTGGGTGTGCCGGGCATCGTGGGTTCGGCCTGGGTAGGCTTCGTGGCCCCCGCGAAGGTGCCGCCCGAGATACAGAAGAAACTGTCGGATACGCTGATCCAGGCCCTGCACGACCCGGAAGTCACCAAGAAGCTCAAGGCCCTGTACATGGATCCCGTGGGCAGCACGCCGGCCGAATTCCGCAAGTACATGGATGAAGAGCTGGCGCGCTGGAAGCCGCTGATCGAGCAGCTGCATATAAAAATGGATTGAGCCCGCGGCCGGACTAGGCCGGCTCTGGCTGCCGCCGGCGGCGCGGCTCGGGTAGTGGGTAGATTCGGGCCCGGCAGTCCGGCCGGCCCTGGCTCCCGGTTTGCGCCCCGGGGGCTGCGGTGATGCCCGCGGCGCCCCGCCGCCGGCGGCAAACGAGGAGTTCTGGATGGAATATGTACAAGAGCCGGCCAGGCGCGTACCTGTTTACGGCGAGTACGACGTGGCGGTGCTGGGAGGCGGCCCGGCCGGCATTCTGGCGGCGGCGACGGCCGCGCGGCAAGGCGCGCGGGTGCTTTTGATAGAGCGCTACGGCTTCCTGGGCGGCATGGGCACCGCGGCCGGCGTGTCCAATTTCTGCGGACTGCATGCCAATGTCCACGGCGAGATCCGGCAGGTGGTGCACGGCACCACCGACGAGCTGCTGGAACGCATGCGCCGGCTCGACGGCCTGAACGACCCGCATCTGATCTTCGGCAAGATCCACGCCCTGGCCTACGACATTGCTGCCTTCAAGTGCGCGGCCGACGAGCTGGTGCGCGACAGCGGCGCCCAGGTGCTGTTCCATGCCCTGGCGGCGGGGGTGGCCATGGGCGAGCAGGGGGGCGTGTCGACCCTGTTTCTGGAAACCAAGTCGGGACGCGTGGCCGTGCGTGCCGCCTGCTATATCGATTGTTCCGGCGATGGCGATCTCGCCCACTGGGCCGGCATTCCCTACGAAAAAGGCACGGGGGCGGGGCAGATGCTCTATCCCACGCTGATGTTCAAGGTGGGCAATGTGGATGCCGACCGGGCCGGCGAGGCCTGGAAGCGCATCCCTGAATTGATGGATGCGGCCGAGGCCGCCGGCGAATTCCATTTCCCGCGGCGCGGCGCCATCGTGCGCCCGCAAAAACACGCCTACGAGTGGCGCGTCAACGTGACGCAGCTGACCCAGCCCGACGGCAGCGCCGCCGACGGCACCGATGCCGACTCGCTGGCCGGCGCCGAACTGGAAGGGCGCAGGCAGGTGGTCGACTACTTGCGTTTCCTGCGCGCCAAGGTGCCGGGCTTCGAGAACGCTTACGTGCTGGACATCGCCCCGCAGCTCGGGATCCGCGAGACGCGCCGTATCCGCGGCGAGTATTGCCTGACCCAGGACGATGTGCTGAATTGCGCAGATTTCGACGACAGCATAGGCGTCAACGGCTGGCCGCTGGAACTGCACGTGGCCGGCGACGTGCGCTGGATGTGGCCGCCCATACCCGAGTCGCGCGGCTACAACCAGCTGCCCTTGCGCATGATCGTGCCGTGCCGCGAGTCGGGCGTGGACAATGTATTGGTGGCGGGGCGCTGCGCGTCCATGAGCCACGAGGGGCAGTCGGCCGCGCGCGTCAGCGGCAGCTGCTTCGTGATGGGTGAGGCGGCCGGGGTGCTGGCCGCCATGAGCGTCAGGCAGGGCGCGGGCCTGCGCTCGCTGTCCGCCGCGCCGCTGCAGGCCGTTCTGCGCGAGAACGGCGTTTTTCTCGGCTAGGGCCCGGCGCAAGCCGCCCTGGTGAATGAACACAGGCATGGAAGACATCATGAAAAAAACCGGACAGAAAGTCGTCGTCGTAGGTGGCGGCATAGGCGGCCTGGCGGCGGCGCTGGCGCTGACCCGCCAGGGCATCGAGGTACAGTTGCTGGAGCAGGCGGCGCACATCGGCGAGATCGGTGCCGGCATCCAGCTCGGCCCCAATGCCTTTGCGGCGCTGGATGCGCTGGGCGTGGGCGAAGTGGCGCGCAGCCGCGCGGTGTTCACCGACCACATCATCATGATGGACGCCATCGACGCCCAGGAAGTGGTGCGCATCGAGACCGGCGAAGCATTCCGCCGCCGCTTCGGCGGCCCTTATGCGGTGATACACCGCGCCGACATCCACCTGTCGATTCTCGAGGCGGTGCGCGAGAACCCGCTGATCCAGTTTCGCACTTCCACTCATGTGCAGGACGTGCATGTCGGCGCCAATGGCGTCGATGTGGTGGATACCCAGGGCAATGTCTACAAGGCCGATGCAGTGGTCGGCTGCGACGGCGTCAAGTCGGTGGTACGGGAAAAGACCATAGGCGGCACGCATCGCGTAACCGGCCACGTGGTCTATCGCGCCGTCGTGGAACGCGAGAACATGCCCGAGGATCTGCGCGTCAATGCGCCCATGCTGTGGGCCGGCCCGCGCTGCCACTTGGTGCACTACCCCTTGCGCGGCGGCCAGCAATACAACCTGGTGGTTACCTTCCACAGCCACGACCAGGAAGAATGGGGCGTGCGCGACGGCAGCAAGGAAGAGGTGCTTTCGTATTTCGCCGGCATCCATCCGCGGCCGCGGCAGATGCTGGATCGCCCCACTTCATGGAGGCGCTGGGCCACCGCCGACCGCGAGCCGGTCGAGTCCTGGGGCGAAGGCCGTGCCACGCTGCTGGGCGATGCGGCGCATCCCATGACCCAGTACATGGCGCAAGGCGCCTGCATGGCCCTGGAAGACGCGGTGACGCTGGGCGAGGCCGTGGCGCGCTGCGATGGCGATTTCTCCGCGGCATTCCACCTGTACGAATCGGTGCGCATACCGCGCACTGCGCGGGTGGTCTGGTCGACACGGGAAATGGGGCGCATCTATCACGCCCAGGGTGTCGAGCGCCTGGTTCGCAACCGGCTCTGGAAGGGCAAGTCGCAGGATCATTTCTACACCGCGCTGGAATGGCTGTACGGCTGGCGCCGCGAGAGCTGCCTGGCCGATGCCGACGCCTGACCGGGACGGCGCGTGCCAGTGCGTGTGTGCCGGCGTGACATAGGGGCGTGCCAGTCTGGCAAGAGCAGCTGAAATTTTATAAAATTCAAATATTATCGAAAATTTAATAGAATAGAGCTGGCGCCCCGCGCGCGAGGTGTAGCGAGGTGTAGTGCCTTGCAGCGTGGTGGGCGTGGACGAATGCCCTTGCCGCGGCGCGCCGCGGCCGCCATGGTCGGCGGCCGGCCGGCAAGGCGCGCGGCACACCCGGCAAATCAACGCATACATCCAAGCAGGACGACCAAGGAGGTTCACAAATGAAATACATCAGGCAACTCGGGCTAGGCCTGGCCATCTCGGCCGTCACCGCTCTTGGCCACGCACAAGAGCCGCTCAAGATCGGCTTCATCGGCACGCTTTCGACACCTGCGGGCTACATGGGCGAAGACCAGCGCGATGCTTTCAATCTGGTCATCAAGGACGGGGGCGGCAAGCTGGGCGGCGTGCCGGTGCAGCTGGACGTGGAAGACGACGGCCTGAAGCCGGGCCACGGCAAGCAGATCGCCGAGAAAATGCTGCACGACGGCGTGCAGCTGTTCACCGGCATCAACTTTTCCAATGTGCTGGAAGCCGTGGTGCCCACCGTGCTGCGCGCCAAGGCCTTTTACGTCAGCCTGAACGCCGGCCCCTCCAACTTCGCCGGCAAGGCCTGCAACCAGAACTTCTTCAGCGTGGCCATGCAGAACGATTCGTTCAGCGACACCGCGGGCATGGCCGCCAACGAACTGGGCGTCAAGAAGGTCGTCATCATGGCGCCCAACTACCAGGCCGGGCGCGATGCGCTTACGGGTTTCAAGCGCACCTACAAGGGCAAGATAGCGGCCGAGATCTACACCAAGCTCGACCAGACCGACTTCTCGGTGGAGCTGGCGCGCATACGTTCCCTGGCGCCGGACGGCATCTTCGAATTCATGCCTGGCGGCGCCGGCATCAATTTCGCCAAGCAGTTCGCCAATTCGGGCCTGAACAAGTCCATCAAGATGGTCACGCCGATCTATTCCATGGACGACCGCATGCTGGCGGCGGCCGGCAAGGCCGGCGCAGGCTACTACCTCAGCGCGCCCTGGAGCGCCGACTTCGACAATGCGGCCAACAAGAAGTTCGTCGCCGAGTTCCAGAAAGAATACAAGCGCATGCCCACGGTCTATGCGGCCCAGGCCTACGACACCGCGGTGCTGATCGGCACCGCGCTGAAGGCGGTGAACGGCGACATCAAGGGCAAGCCCGAAGCCTTCCGCGCGGCGCTGCGCAAGGCGGACTTCCAGAGCGTGCGCGGCTCGTTCAAGTTCGGCTCGAACCAGTATCCGATACTGAGCTGGTACCTGCTGCGCGTCGAGCCCGACAGCAGCGGCAAGCTGATCTATAAAAACATCGGCACCATCGTCAAGGATCACGGCGACAGCTACGCCGCGCTGTGCAAGATGTAATCGGCGTAACGGTGCGGCGCCGTCCCGCGCGTTCTTGCGCAACGGCGCCGGCGCAAGCCGCAATGACAGGCATGCGATGCCCGCGCAATTCGGCGGCCGTGCCGGCGAAGCGAGCCGCGAGCCCGGCTTTGCGCTGCGGTTCCCAGAGTTAGGATGCATTCCATGTACATGCTGATCGAGCAGTTCATGAACGGCCTGCAGTACGGGGCGCTGCTGTTCCTGCTGTCGGCCGGACTGACGCTGATTTTCGGCATCATGAACGTCGTCAACCTGGCGCACGGTTCCTTCTATATGGTGGGCGCCTTCTGCGCCGCTTCGGCGCTGGCCACCAGCGGTTCGTTCTTCGTGGCCGTGCTCGCGGCCGTCGTCGGCGCCGGCCTCTACGGGCTGGTGGTCGAGCGGCTGGTCATCAGCCGCTTGTACCAGCGCGACCACCTCGACCAGGTGCTGGCCACGCTGGGTTTGATCTTTTTCACCAATGCCCTGGTGACGCTGCTGTTCGGCCGCAGCCCGCCGACGGTCACCACGCCGGCCTTCCTGGCCGGCTCGGTGCCCATACTGCCGGGCCTGCAGTACCCGGTCATGCGCCTGGCCTTCATCGCCGTGGGCGCCTTGGTGGCCGTGGGCCTGTGGCTGCTGATCTCGCGCACCCGGGTCGGCATGCTGGTGCGTGCCGGCGCCGATGACAGCGACATGGTCGACGCCTTGGGGGTCAACATCCGGCGCCTGTTCATGCTGGTGTTCGGGCTGGGGGCGCTGCTGTGCGGCTTCGCCGGCGTCATGGCGGCGCCCTTGCTGGCGGTGGAAATCGGCATGGGGGAAAAAGTGCTGATCACCACTTTCGTGGTGATCGTCGTGGGCGGCATAGGCTCGGTGCGCGGCGCGCTGGTGGGTTCGCTGCTGGTGGGCATGACCGATGCGCTGGGGCGCGCCTACATCCCGATCTGGATGTCGCAGCTGCTGCCGCCGGAATATGCCGACTCGATCAGTTCCAGCCTGGTTTCGGCCAGCATCTACATCCTCATGGCCATCGTGTTGCTGCTCAAGCCGCGCGGCCTGATACCGGCACAGCGATGAAACCCATGACTCGAAAATCCCTGGTGGTGGCGCTGATGTTCGCCGTGCTGCTGTGCATGCCGCCGATCGCCTACGGCGTGGGCAACAGCTTCCTGATCAATCTGGTGACGCAGTTCGTCATATACGCCATCGCGGCGGTCAGCCTCGACCTGGTGCTGGGCTACGGCGCCATGGTCAGCTTCGGCCATGCCGCCTTTTTCGGGCTGGGCGGCTACGTGGTGGCGATCGTGGCTTTCCATATGGATCAGGGCCAGACCCTGCTCGGCTGGGGCGGCTCGGAATCGGCCCTGGTGATCTGGCCGCTGGCCATGGCGGTGGCGGCGCTGGTGGGCCTGGTGATGGGCTTTTTGTCGCTGCGCACCAGCGGTATCCAGTTCATCATGATCACGCTGGCCTTCGCGCAGATGCTGTACTTCGTGCTGATAGGCCTGGTGGTCTACGGCGGCGACGACGGCCTGTCGGTGACGGCGCGCAACGTGCTTCCCGGGCTGGACTTGGGCGACTCCACCGTTTTCTATTATGTCTGCCTGGCGCTGATGGCGGCCTGGGTGTGGCTGTGCCGGCGCATCGTGGGCTCGCCCTTCGGCATGACGCTGCGCGGCTTCAAGCAGAACGAGCGGCGCAGCATCAACCTGGGCTACGCACCGCTGCGCTACCGCCTGTCGGCCTTCGTGATCTCGGCGGCGGGCACCGGGCTGGCCGGCGCGCTGTGGGCCAACTATGCGCTGTATGCCAGCCCCGACATGGCGGGCTGGACCAAGTCGGGCGAGTTCATGGCCATGATCGTGCTGGGCGGCATGGGCACGATATTCGGCCCGATACTCGGCGCGGCCGCATACCTGGGACTGGAACAAGTGCTGACCGCATGGACGGAAAACTGGCTGCTGTTCCTGGGGCCCATATTGATACTGGTGGTGCTGTTCAGCAAGCGCGGCATATTCGGCTGGCTGGCAGGGAGCGAAAGCCATGACTGACTCTACGCGGGCGGCCAAGGCCGCGCAGCCGGCCCCCAAGCTCGAGATCCGCGACCTGTGCAAGTCGTTCGGCGCGCTAAAAGCTACGCAGGGCGCCAGCCTGAGCATCCTGCCGGGCGAGCTGCACGCGCTGATCGGGCCCAACGGCGCGGGCAAGACCACATTGATTTCGCAGCTCAGCGGCGAAATTCTGCCCGACTCGGGGCAGGTGCTGCTCGATGGCCATGACATCACGCGCCTGCCCGCTTTCAAGCGCGCCGCCGCGGGGCTGGCGCGCTCTTTCCAGATCAGCCAGCTATACCCCGAATTCACGGTCGAAGACAACGTCGCCATGGCGGTGCAGGCGCACGCGCCGCAGCGCTACAACCTTTGGCGCAGTGCCCGCCGCGACCCGCAGCTGCGCGAGCCCGCGCGTGCGGCGCTGGCCCGTGTCGGCCTGCAGGATCGCGCCGCGGTGCGGGTCTCGGATCTGGCTCACGGCGAGAAGCGCCAGCTGGAACTGGCGATCGCGCTGTCGCTGAACGCCTCGGTGCTGCTGCTGGACGAGCCCATGGCCGGCCTGGGGGCGGAAGAGTCCTTGCGCATGAAGGACATACTCATGGATCTGAAGGGGCGCTATGCCATGCTGCTGGTCGAGCACGACATGGACATCGTGTTCGCCCTGGCCGACCGCGTAACGGTGCTGGTCTACGGCAAACCCATTTTCACCGGCACGCCGGCGCAGGTGCGCGAACACGAAGAGGTGCGCGACGCCTATCTGGGGAGAGAGTGATGCTGCAAGCGGAACGCCTGGAATCGGGCTACGGCAACAGCAAGGTGCTGTTCGGCCTGGATCTGGAAATCGGCGCGCACAGCGTGGTGTCGCTGCTGGGCCGCAACGGCATGGGCAAGACCACCACGGTCAAGACGCTGATGGGCATGCTGCCGGTGCAGGGCGGCTCGCTGCGCTTCGACGGCCAGGAGATCGGCGGCCTGCGTCCGCATCGCATCGCGCGCCTGGGTCTGGGCCTGGTGCCCGAAGGGCGGCGCATTTTCGGCTCGCTGTCGGTGCTGGAAAACCTGGTGGCTACCTCGCGCAACGAGCGCAAGGGGCTGTGGAACCTGGAGCGCGTGTTCGGGCTGTTTCCGCGCCTGCGCGAGCGGCGCGCGCAATCGGCGCGCACGCTGTCGGGGGGCGAACAGCAGATGCTGGCCATAGGGCGGGCGCTGTTGACCAATCCGCGCCTGCTGATCCTGGACGAGGCCACCGAGGGCCTGGCGCCGGTGATTCGCCACGAGATCTGGGCCTGCCTGAATCAGCTCAAGGACGAGGGCCAGACCATCTTGCTGATCGACAAGAATTTGAAAGAGATGCAGCACCTGGTCGACCGGCATTACATGATCGAGAAGGGCCGGGTGATGTGGCACGGCAGCTCGCAGGAACTGCTGGCGCAGCCCGAGCTGGTCGACCGCTATCTGGGAGTGTAGGGCGCCATTGCGGGCTTCGGCGTGCCGCGTCGGCCGCATGCCCGGCCGATCCGGCAGCGGATTCGAAAGGGCGCCACTGTATTCAAAAACCGGAAGTAAGGCTCGCGCCCTGTGCCGTTCCGCCAAGGGGGGGATTCCACCACGCCGGGCGGCCTGGCGGACACGCCCCGCAATCCTTCGATAAGCAGGCTCTGCGCCGGTTCCGGCCGATCGCTGCCTGCTTCACGCGGGGCCGATATCAAGGCTGCCGCCAGCTCATGACGCAGCCGCGTAAGCGAGCCGCCCGCCTCGGAATCTAAGTTCTATTTTTCCAATACCCCTGCCGCCATTTCAATAGGCTGCATCCCGACTCGTTCCTATACTTTCTCGAACGCCGCACCCGGCGAACGTTTACAAGGGAATGTCGATTCATGAGTGCAACCTCCATTAACGAGCTGCTTCGGGTTGGGCCCGGAACGCCCATGGGTAATTTCATGCGCCGCTATTGGCTGCCGGCCGCATTGTCCGGCGAAGTGCAGGCCGATGGCGCTCCCGTCAGGCTCATGATTCTGGGAGAAAAGCTCATCGCTTTTCGCGACAGCGCAGGCCGCGTCGGGATTCTCGACCACCGCTGCCCGCATCGGTGTGCCTCGCTCTTCATGGGGCGCAACGAGGAAAACGGCATTCGCTGCGTCTACCACGGGTGGAAGTTCGACGTCGATGGCAATTGCCTGGACATGCCCAATGTGCCCGAGCGCCAGGATTTCAAGGCCAAAGTGCACGCAAAGGCCTATAGGGCGGCTGAACGCAATGGCCTGATCTGGGTGTACATGGGCGAAGACCAGGATAGCCCGCCGGAATTGCCGCACATAGAAGCCAATCTGATTGCAAACAGCAAAGTTTGGTGTTTGCAGCGCCAATGCAATTGGCTGCAGGCCCTGGAGGGCGACATCGACACCAGCCACGTGGGCTTTCTTCATGTCGGCGCATTGACGCCGGAAGATCTGCCCGAGGATTCTCCTCTGCGTCCGACCGTCCATAACCGTTCGCCGGAATACAAGGTGCGCACCTCGGATTGGGGCGCCATGTATGGCGCCTACCGTGAATCCGAAGATGGGCGCATGTCCTGGCGCGTCGCGCATTTCCTGTTCCCGTTCTGGACCATGACGCCGAACATTCTGTTCGCCTCGCGTGCCATCGCCCGGGCCTGGGTGCCCATGGACGACACCCACGTCATGCTTTTCGACATCACCGGCGGCGTCGATGAGGGCAATCCATTCTTCACGACCAAGCTGAAGAATGGAGAGCCCATGTACCAGAAGATCCGGCGCAAGCCCAATGGCACGGGCTGGTTCGATCGTTGGCTGCCGATCGATGGCGAGCCCAATGACTGGGGAATGGATCGCCAGGCGCAACGCGACATGATCCACTACACGGGCATCGACAACCCGTCGATGCAGGATCAGTCGATCACCGAAAGCATGGGGCCGATTACCGACCATTCTTTCGAACACCTGGCGCCCACGGATCAGATGATTGCAATCGTGCGCCGGCAGCTGGCGCAGGCGCTGGATAAATTCAGGGGGAGCCAGGCCGCAGTGCCGTGTGCGCCCGGCACCTATTTCGGCGCCCGCTCCGGCTCGTTCTGGGTGGACGATCCGCAAACACCTCTGGCCGACGCCTACCAGGCGGAATTGCAAAGAGCCACGCGCTGGCAGCCGGATACCCGGCCTCGAATCTAAATACCGGGTCGTCTATGGCCTGCCCTGCCGGTTGGAGGGCACATGGCCAGAGATCATTTTCTAGTCTTCAATTCTGAGCAGGAATAACACAATGTCTGCACCTCTCGGCAGTTCTCTATCCGGCAGGGTCGCTTTGGTTACCGGTGCCGCCCGTGGCATCGGCGAGGCTATTGCGCATGAGCTGCATCAAAATGGCGCCAAGGTCGCCGTCACTGATGTCGACGGGCACGGAGCCCAAGCCGTCGCCGCAAGCCTGGATGCGAGCGGCGATTCGGCCATGGGCTTTGCGCTCGATGTGCGCAAAAAAGAAGATTTTGAATCGGCCTTGGAGCGCGTTATTCGCCTATGGCCTACGCTGGACATAGTCGTGAACAATGCCGGGTACGCCAAGCGAACCCCGACCGATCAAATCACTCCGGACGAGTTCGACGAGATCATCGCCATCAATCTGCGCAGCGTCTTCTTCAGCTGCCAGGTTTTCTCCGCCCACATGAAAGCAAAAGGGTACGGGCGCATCATCAATATCACTTCCCTGGCCTCCCACAACGGCGGCACGGTTGCGTCGCCGCACTACTCGGCGGCCAAGGGTGGAGCCACTACCCTCACGCGCTATTTCGCCCGCCAGCTGGCCGGTACCGGGGTCACGGTCAATGCCGTCTCGCCGGGCCCGGTCGCCAGCGCCAAAGAGCGGCTGAAAAACATGCTTGAAGACATCAAGCGCCAGGTTCCCGTCGGCCGGATCGCGGACACCTCTGAAATTGCGGCGGCCGTATCGTTGCTCGCTTCCGACCGCGCTGGCTATATCGTCGGGGCCACGATCGACGTGAACGGCGGCCTGTACATGCGATAGCGCCGAGGCTGCCCGACGATTTCCGTACCGAAGTACCCCGGCTCGCGCCGCGCCCCGCGATTGGGCCCATGCCGTGTCCGCGCCGCCCGGATATGCAAGCTGCTACCGGGCGGAAGGCCGCCGGCATTCCATGGGCGCATCATGGCCATTGACTAAAATAGGTCAATGGATCTACCATTGAATCCCTCATTATATCAATACACCGGAGATAAGAATGCTCTATACACGTTGCGCGACCCTGGCCGCGAGCCTGCTTGCTTGCCTGAGTGCGCTGGCTGCATCCTGTGCCTCGGCGCAAGACACTTTTCCGTCCAAGCCTATACGCATAGTGGTGCCTTATGCGGCCGGCGGCAGCACGGATCAACTGGCGCGGGCGATCCAGCAGCCCATGGAGAAGTTTCTCAAGCAGCCGGTCATCGTAGAAAACAAGGTAGGGGCCGGCGGTGCCATCGGAACGGAATCCGTGGTCAGATCCGCGCCCGATGGATACACCCTGGTCTTCGGCAATTCCGGGCCCAATGCCATCCTGCCCTTGTTGCGCAAGACGCCCTATGATCCCGTGAAGGATTTGCGGCCCATTTCGGTCGTGGCCGTTACACCCCTGATTTTGGCCGTCACCGCAAACAACCCCGCCAAGAGTTTGAAGGACTTCCTGGCTCTGGCCAAGAAATCGGGATCGTCCTGGAATTTCGGGTCGGTCGGCAACGGTTCACTGTCTCATCTCACGGGTGAGTATTTCAACAGCATGGCCGGCCTCGATCTGCTGCATATCCCTTTCAACGGCGGGGCGCCCTTGATGATTGCGCTTGCGAGCGGCCAGCTGCAGGCGGCCTTCATAACCGGCCTGGACGGAATGGCGATGGCTCAGGCGGGCAAGGTGCGCTATCTGGCCGTGACGTCGCCCGCGCGCACAAAAATATTCCCCAAGCTGCCCGCCATTGCCGAGCAGGTTCCGGGCTTTCACAGCGTGGCGTGGTTTGGCGTGCTGGCGCCCAGAGGCGTTCCGGACGCGGTTGCCGAAAAGCTGCATGAGGCCGTGGTGTATGCGGTGGGGCGCCCGGAGGTCGAGAAGATGTTCACTGCGCGGCAGGTCGAGGCCCACAGCAGTTCGCCGCAGGAGCTCGCACAGATGATCCGCGACGACATGAAGCAGTGGGGCGCAGTGGCCAAACATTCCAATATTCATCTCGACTGATGCGCCAGGAAACTGGTACACGCCGGGGGCCCCTGTCGGGCTTGCGCGTGATTGAGTTTGCGGGGCTGGGGCCGGCACCGTTCGCCTGCATGTTGCTGGCCGACATGGGGGCGGATGTCGTGTCGGTGGATCGGCCGGGCACGCACATCGGCGATCCGTTGCGGATCGTCAATCGTGGGCGCGAGGTGATTCACGCCGATCTGAAGTCCGCGGCGGATCGTGAAAATATCTTGACGCTGATAGCCCGGGCCGACGTCCTGGTGGAGGGGTTTCGCCCAGGCGTCATGGAGCGGCTGGGGCTGGGCCCCGACGTGGTGATGCCTCTCAATCCGGCGCTCGTATATGGGCGCATGACGGGTTGGGGGCAAGAAGGGGTATTGGCCAGTACGGCCGGGCACGACATCAATTATCTTGCCCTGACGGGTGCTCTGGCGGCCATCGGGACGCCAGAGCGGCCTGTCGTGCCGCTGAACCTGCTGGGCGATTATGCCGGCGGAAGCCTGCACCTGGCGCTTGGCATCCTGGCGGCGGTTTACGAAGCACGCGCTTCGGGGGTGGGCCAAGTCGTGGACGCGGCAATCGCTGACGGCGTGATTCAATTGATGGCGCTGTTCATCGGCGAGCAGCAGCGCG
The DNA here is from genome assembly GCF_002209565.1 of Candidimonas nitroreducens. Taxonomy (GTDB): domain Bacteria; phylum Pseudomonadota; class Gammaproteobacteria; order Burkholderiales; family Burkholderiaceae_B; genus Candidimonas; species Candidimonas nitroreducens. The sequence goes on along the minus strand of NZ_NJIH01000003.1, from coordinate 154,233 downwards.
GGCGGTTTTCCGAGCATCGAGAGAGCAACATGCTCGACGGCGGGGCGCCCTGGTACGGCGTCTATCCCACCTCCGACGGCCGTCATGTGGCCGTCGGCGCTATCGAGCCGAAATTTTATGCGCTTTTCGTCGAGCGGCTCGGCCTGGATCAAGTGTGGCAGGACGCACAACACGACGTGGCGCGCTGGCCGCAATTGCGTGCCGCGATCGGTGCCGCAATCGGTTCGCGAACCAGGGCCGAATGCGAGGCGCTGTTTGCGGGGTCGGATGCCTGCGTTACCCCTGTGCTTACCCTGAGCGAAGCGATGCAGCACCCGCACAACGTTTTCCGAGGCAGCTTCGTGAGTCTGGACGGAGCGGTGCAGCCCGCCCCGGCGCCCCGCTTTTCGCATGCGCCGGTGCCGTCGGCCTCGCCGCCCTCGATCGGGCCCGTTGCTCCAGAAAGCGTATTGCGGCGCTGGCAAAGCCGCGAAGCATGCCGGGCCGACAATGTCAGGAGAGAACCGAATCCATGAGCGAGCGTACTTTGCGTGGGCGGGTGGCCGTCGTCGGAATTGGCGAGACCACTTATTACAAACACGGCCAATCTCCCGATCCGGAGTTCAAGCTCGCTTTGCGAGCCATTCTCGCGGCGTGCGACGATGCCGGCATCAGTGCAAAGCAGATCGACGGCTTTGCTTCATATGGCGATGAGCGTAGCGATGCGGTGCGGCTGGCGAGCGCGCTTGGGCTGGCGCGCTTGAGAACTTCCGTCATGCAGTGGGGCGGCGGCGGCGGAGGCTGTTGTGCCGCGGTGGCCAATGGCGCGGCCGCCATTGCGACAGGCCAGGCGGATTGCGTCGTGGTGTTCCGATCGCTCGCACAAGGGCAGTATGGCCGCTACGGCCAGAATGCGGACTCCGGAACGATCTCGGGTGAAAAGTCTTACCTGGTGCCCTACGGCGTGATCTCCCCGCCGCAGCGCTTTGCCATGCGCGTAATGCGCTACATGCATGAGCACGGTATCCGCCAGGAAGCCCTGCGTGCGATCGCGCTGGCTTCTTATCATCACGCGCAGAGCAATCCGCGCGCCGTGATGTACGGCAAGCCGCTAAGCGAGCAGCGCTACGACGAATCGCGCTGGATCGTCGAGCCATTCCATCTTTTTGACTGCTGCATGGAAAACGACGGCGCCGCGGCATTGATTCTGATGGATGCCGAGCAGGCCGAAGACCTGAAGCAAAGGCCGGTGTATCTCTTGGGCGCCGCCTCTGGCGCCAGCGCCCGGTTTGGCGCCCATGCCCATAACTCTCCGGTATATGCCTCGGCCGATTTCACGACTGTCGCGGAAGATCTTTATCGCATGGCCAAGCTCTCGCCATCGGACGTAGGCTCCGTCCAAAGCTACGAGAACTTCACGGGTGGAGTGGTCATGGCCCTGGCCGAACATGGCTTTTTCCCGCCGGGCGAGGCAAATGAATTCCTTACATTGGAGAACCTTCGCGCGTCGACGGGGCGCTTGCCCTTGAACACGAGCGGAGGGAATCTCGCGGAGTGCTATATGCACGGCTTCGAATTGGTGCTGGAAGCCGTCCGGCAAGTGCGTGGAACCTCGTTGAACCAGGCCGCGAGCGGCGATGTGGCCCTGGTGACAGGCGGGCCCATGGTCGCCCCGGCCAGCGACTTGCTGCTGGGCTCGCAGGCCGTTCTTTGAGCTGGAGGAATTATCGTGACCTATTATCTGCCGCAAGGGCTTCCCGCTCCCGTCGCCGAAGCTGATGGCGTGTCGGCCCAGTTCTGGGGCGGCCTGCGCGAAGAAAAGCTGCGTGTGCAGCGTTGCTCCCGTTGCGGAACCTGGCAATTCGGGCCCGAGTGCATTTGCCACAACTGCCACGAGTTCGACCCGCCCTGGGTCGAAGTGCCCGCCAAAGGCGTGATCTACAGCTGGGAGCGCATATGGCATCCCGTTCATCCCGCATTGAAGGCAAGCTGCCCCTACGTAGCCGTATTGGTCGAATTGCCCCACGCGGGCAGCATCCGGCTCGTAGGGAACCTATTGGGCGACCCGATGCAAGCCGTTGCCATCGGTGCCCATGTGTCGGGCCGCTACGAACATCACCACGATGCCCAGGTGCCCTACACGCTGCTGCAGTGGCAGCTCGATTGACCTCTGGCTGTGTCTGATCCGCGGGGCGGATCCCCAGTAAATGCGCTCGATTGGCGGCACCCATCTGGACAGCCTGCGATCGTCTGTGCTAAATTAGTTCAATGTTTGAACCATTGAAAGGCTAACGGAAATGCTGAAACACGAAGACAATGAACTGCTCGTGCGTGTCGGCCCCAAGACCGCCATGGGCGAATTGATGCGGCTGTACTGGCTCCCCTTCCTGCTTTCCAAGGATGTCCCGGCCAACGGACAGCCTTATCGCGTACGCCTGCTGGGCGAGGATCTGGTGGCGTTCCGGGACAGCGAAGGCCGTGTCGGCCTGGTGGATCAGGCCTGTCCTCACCGCGGCGCGCCACTGGTCTTTGCGCGTAACGAAGAAGGCGGCCTGCGCTGCATCTACCACGGCTGGAAGTTCTCGGTGGACGGCCGATGCCACGATATGCCGGCCGAGCCCGAAAATACGCCCATGCTCAACCGCGTATGCGTGAAGGCTTATTCCGTGCGCGAGCGCAATGGCGTTCTGTGGGCATACATGGGCCCGGACGAGACGCCCCCCGAATTGCCGGCAATGGAATGGAACATGGTGCCGCCTGAAAACGTCCACGTGTCCATGCGTATCCAGGAGTGCAACTGGCTGCAGGCGCTGGAAGGCGAGATCGATTCCGCGCACGCGGCCATGCTGCATGGGCGGGTGGATTCCGGCGGCAGTATCGACCAGTGGAAGCAGGCGGCCGATCTGGCGCCCAAGTTCGAGGTGGTGCAACACGACGCCGGCTTGCACATTGCGGCGCGCCGCAAGCTCGACGAGGACAAGAGCTACGTGCGCGTCAATCAGTTCCTCATGCCGTTCTGGACGCTGGTTCCGCCGTTTTCCCAATACCCCGAGTTGAGCGGCCATGCCTGGGTTCCGATCGACGATGAGCACACGCTGTGCATCATGTTTTCTTATCACCCGGCACAGCCGCTGTACGAAAAGACGCGCAGCTTGTTCGAGGCCGGCCACGGCGGCAGGGAAACGGGGCACGCCTCCCTTAACTCGTTCGAGCCGAAGCCCATCACTCATCCGTATTACAACTACTGGAGCAAGTACAACCGCGAGAACGCCTACGGCTACTCGCCGGACTTGGCCAGAAAATACAACGCGGGCATGCCGGGCCTGTGGCTGCAGGACGCCGCCTGCCAGTCGGGGGTCTCGCCCATCTATGATCGCAGCAAAGAAAATCTGGGTGTGAGCGACAGCGGCGTGGCTCGAACCCGGCGCATGCTGTTGGCAGCGGTCAAGCAGCTCGCCGCAGAAGGTGCGCGCCCGCCGTCCGCCGGCCTGCAACAAAAATACTTGGTTCGCGCCATTTCGATCACGATTCCCAAAGATGGCGACTGGGCGGCCGAGGGCGGCGAGTTCATGCGCGCCGAGCCCGGCAAGGATTTCGGCTACGCGCCATGAAGGAGGCAGAACGAACATGAGCGCTATCGACAACACTACGCTGTCTCAACGGGCACAAGAGTTTCCCGCCTACAGGCCGAGGCCTTCCGCCGCGCCGGTCGCGCTGGAGGGAATCCGCGTCGTTGATTTCACCCACTTCATCGCGGGCCCTCTTGCCACGATGTTTCTGGCCGACATGGGTGCCGATGTCGTCAAGATCGAGGCTCCCGAGCGCGGCGACGAGCTGCGCTATTACCCGCCCGCCGTGCCCGGCCTCGAGGCACAAGGAGGCCCGTTCCTCTGGAGCAATCGGAACAAGCGCAGCGTGGCCCTCGACCTGAAGTCGCCCGCCGGCATAGAGGTCGCCCTTGGCCTGATCGCCGATGCCGACGTGGTGGTCGAAAATTTCTCGACAGGGGTCATGAAGCGGCTGGGGCTCGGCTACGAAACCTGCCGCGCGCTCAATCCGAAGCTGATCTACTGCTCGGTCTCGGCCTATGGGCGCGAAGGCCCATTCTCGGATCGCCTGGGCTTCGACCCGGTGGTTCAGGCCGAAAGCGGCTTCGTCTCGATGAACGGCTATGCCGACCGGATGGGGGTGCGCGCCTCGGCGGCGGTGATGGACATCAGCACTGCGATGATGGTGTCCAACGCCATCCTGGGCGCGCTTTTTTCGCGTGAACGCCAGGGAGAAGGGCAGTTCGTCGAGGTGGCGTTATTCGACACCGGCCTGCTGATGACAGGCTGGGCCACCATGCAGCATCTGGTCTCGGGCAAAGAGCCGCAGCGCCATGGCAATACCAGTTCCGACACTTGTCCTTCCGGCGTGTTCGAGGCGTCGGACACTTCTTTCTATATCAACTGCGGAAACGACAAGATCTTCCAGCGGCTGGTCGGACAAGTGCTCGAGCGCGAAGATCTCGCCAATGATGACAGCCTCAAGGGGCGCAATGACCGGATCGCGCGGCGCGAATTTCTATTCGAGGAGCTGGGCAAGGAGTTCCGCCGGCAGCCGTGGCTGCACTGGCAGGCGCGCATGAGGCAGGCGCAGATTCCTTGCGGCGAGGTGCGAACCGTGGGCCAGGCCATGCGTTCCGCCGAAGCTCAGGCGCGCAACCTGGTCACCCACATTCCGCACCCCGATCTGGGGCAAATCCCCAATATTGCCTCGCCCATCCGCTATGCGCGCACTCCGGTGGTGGATCCCAGCCCGGCGCCGGCAATCGGCCAGCACACGAGCGAAGTTCTGCAAGACGTGCTTGGCTGGGCGCCAGAGAAAATTGCCGAGATGGCCCGCTCGGGCGCCTTCGGCATGCGCATACCCGCTACGACTGGCGAAAGCGAGTCGCCGATTCAATGATGGCGATGCGGCTGCCTGTTCGATCTGTGCCTGTCGGCGCCGGATGCTCAGTCGGCCGCCTGGCCGGCTGCCGAGCGGGCGCTCCATTGGGCCATGTACTTTGTTTGGAGGCGCACCAGGGCCTTGCTCATTTCGGCGGCGGCCGCCGCCGCGTCCCGGGCGCGCAGGTGCTTGATGAAGCGCCTGCGCGATGGCAGGATGAAAGTGTTGTCGCTGGGGCCGATCTGCGCAATGAACTGGGCAAAGACCTCGACGATGCCTTCCATTGTTATCACCAGTATGGGATTGCGCGTTGCGCGGGCCAGGATGATGTGGAATTCCCGGTTGTGCTTGGCGCGCTCGTCGAAGTTGGCCGCTTTCGACGCCGCATCGACATTGGCCTCGAGGGCGGCGAAGTCTTCTTCTGTGGCCCTGTCGCTGGCGACGCGCACCACCACCTCGCTGAGCCACACACGCGCCTCGGTCAGTTCTGCGGGCGTGATGGCGCCGAGGTGGTACAGATCGCGCATGCCGTTGACGATTGCCCCAGAGCTGCCCGGGCGGACGAAGGCGCCGCCCGTAGCGCCCTTGCGCATTTCTATGATGCCGCCGTGCTCGAGCGCACGCAGGGCTTCGCGCAAGGTATTGCGGCTTACGCGCAGCCGTGCGGACAGGTCGCGTTCGGACGGCAGGCGGTCTCCGGGCTTGAGCGCGCCCGCCGCGATCATGTCCCTGACCTGCGAGGCGATCTCGTCAACGGCTCGTGCCGGTGCGATTGCGGAAAATTCCATGGCTAGAGCAAAAGCTATATTGGTTCGATCATTCTACCAGAAACCCATGCCCGGAAGGCAGGCTCACACCCAGGGCGCCTCGATCATCGGCTTGCGGCTGGCGGTCTCGCCGACGCCCATCAGGGCAAAGCTCAAAAGATCGAGGAAGTGCCGCTGCGCATTGGTCGGGTGCCAGCTTTGGCGCATGGTGACCCCGATCGTGGGCGTGCTGCCCTTCAGGGGTTCTCCGATGCGGGCAAGCAGACCGTTGCGGATCTGCAAGGCCACCTGGTCGGGCATTGCCAGGGTCAGCATGTCGCTGCTGGTGAGCAGCCTGCCGATGATCATGATCGAGCCGCACTCGACGGGCGTTTCCGGCCGCTTTCCGGGAAACAGCCGTTCCCATTCCGCGCGCAGCGGCGAGGTCTCGGGAGCGATGATCCATGGATAAGAGGCAAGCGTTCTATGAGGCGGATTTCCCTTGCCGGCAAGCGCGTGCTGATGTCCGGCAACGATTATCGGCGCCTCGGTGTATAGCGATGAGCATTCAAGATCGGGAACCCCGGCCGCGGGCAGTTCGCCAACAATGAAGTCGATCACGCCGTCGCGCAGGGACTCGACCAGGTCGCCCCAGTCCCCTTCCAGCACGCGAAAGCTGGCGGGATACTTCTCGGCCATCATCAGCGATATGGCCTCTGGCACGAGGAACGCCCGCGCCAGCGGCGTGGTGCCGATCGAGATCACCGGGTTTTGTGGATCCAGGCCCAGCTCGGACAAGGCCGCTTGCAGCTCTTTGGCTGCCAGCCGGCAGCTGCGCGCAAAGCGGCGCCCCAGAAAAGTCATGTGCACGCCTCGGCCTCGGCGCTCTACGAGCTTGCGGCCCAGCGCGTCCTCGAGTTCGTGCACCGCGCGGTGCACGGCCGTCTGCGACAGGCCCAGATCGGTGCCGGTCGCCGCAAAGCTCCCGGCCTTCGACAGCCCAAGGAAAGCGCGCAGCTGTGTCATCGTCAGCCGGCGATCGGGTTCGAAATTGGCGCCCGCGATCAATCGGCTGCCGGCGGCCAGGTGGCGCATGCTCGCGGCGGCTCGTTCGAGCACGAGGCGCCCCGCCGCAGTGGCCTCGATGCCGTCGGGGCGGCGCTCGAACAGCACCTCTCCGAGCTGGCTTTCCAGTTTGAGGATCCCTTGGGTCAGCGCAGGCTGGCTCAGGCCGATCGCCATTGCGGCGGCGCTGATGCTGCCGTACTCGTGAACCGCGATCAGCCCGCGAATATGTCGCAAATTCAGTTGAAAGACGCTGGTCATTTCATTTTGCATTTAGGCGGTCTCGCGGTGTGGCGTGATCCACGCATCAAGCCTAACGATAGCAGGGAAAACGAAATATGTGCCAAGTACCCGGTTGAATCTTCCGATTATTGAATGGCCGCGAGCCGTTTTGAGTCTCGTTCGGTTGGCGGTAGCGATTTAGGAGTAATGCAATGCAAGTGAGAATTCGATCCATATGCTGGGAAGCCGACCACATCCTGGGGTTTCGCCTGGAGCCGTTGCGTCAAGAGTCTTTGCCGGCATTCACCGCGGGCGCTCATATCGAGGTCGACCTGAAGCCCGGCTTGAAACGCAATTACTCGCTGCTCAACTCTCCCGCACAAGGCGATGTATACGAAATCGGAGTGCAGCTCGACCCCGAGAGCAGGGGAGGATCGCAGCACATCCACGAGTATTGGAGGCCTGGGCAGGTCATTGAAATTTCGGAACCCAGAAACCTGTTTCCGCTCAAGGAAGACGCCGGCCATACCATATTGATTGCCGGCGGCATCGGCATCACGCCCATGCTGTCGATGCTGTGCAGGCTGCAGAGCCTGGGACGCTCGTGGGAGCTGCACTACGCTGTGCGCAGCCGCAACCGCGCCGCGTTCCTGGAGCGGCTGGATGGTCTGCCGAACGTGCATCTCACGATCGATGACGAGCCATCCACCCCACGCCTCGATCTAAAAAGCCTTATCGCCGACGCGCCGCCTGACGCGCACGTCTATTGCTGCGGCCCCTCGGGGCTGCTCGCGGCGTTTCGCGAGCAAGGCGGGCACTTGGGCGAGCGCATGCACTTCGAGTACTTCGCCTCGGATGCCAAGGCGGCGTGTGACGGCGGGTATCAACTGCGGCTTCAACGCAGCGGGAAAGTCATCCAGGTCGCGGCGGGCGAGACCATGCTGGACGCGCTGTTGGGCGCCGGAGTCGATGTAGGGTTCGCCTGCATGGAAGGTATCTGCGGCAGTTGCCGCACACCCGTGCTCGCAGGGGTGCCCGACCACCGGGATCAGTTCCTGACTCAAGAGGAGAGGGATGCCAACGATTCCGTCATGGTGTGCTGCTCGGGCGCGCGAACCGCAACGCTTACGCTGGATATATAGGGCCTGTTAGTGTGAACAGGCCCTGGCCCGCTGAAACAGTGCCCCACGCAGCAGGCATGCCGTGCCGGCTGCCCTGCGGGTGCGATGCCGCAGCCGGGCGATTGTGCCGCCTTACCGCTGCGGCGCGTTTGCCCCGCCCAGCGACTGCTCGATCAGTTGCGCCGTGCGGCTGTAGTGCTGCGCCAGCAGCCCGCAGGCCTGCCCGGCGTCGCGCTGCAAGGTGGCGGCGACGATTTCGTGGTGTTCGCGCGAGACGTCGCGCGGGGTCGCCGATTTGGGCAGGTTGAGCAGCATCGGCCTGCGGTAGCGCTCGGTCTGCACGTACAGCGTCATCGAAAAATCCAGCAGCCAGCGCGAGTCGCAGGCGTCGATGAGGGCGCGATGCAGGGCCAGGTGGCGCTGTTCGACCAGGTCGTGGTGGGCCTGCAGTTCGTCGGGTGCCGCGGTTTTCCCGGTGGCGCGATCCAGGGCGTGCAGGGCGGCCACGATGCGCGATTCCCAGTCGTCCGAACCCGCGGCGATGGAGCGGCGCAGGGCTTCGCAGTCGATGAGGATGCGGGCGTTGATGGCGTCCCACATCTCCTTGGTCGACAGCGGCGACACGCGGAAGCCCTTGAGCGCGAAGGCGTCCACCAGGCGCTCGCTTTGCAGGCGGTTGAGGGCCTCGCGCAGGGGCGAGAAGCTCAGGTGGTACTTTTGTTTCAGGAATTCCAGACGCAGAGGCTGGCCGGGTGCGAGCACCCCGTCCATGATGTCCCGCTTGAGGTTCAGGTAGGCCTGCTCGGCCAGCGTGGTGGATTTCTCGTCGGGGGCTGCGTTCGGCGTGGCGGACATGTTCATGATGTACCCCTTTGCCGCTGTCCGGCCTGCTTCCGCTGGGAAGGTGTGCGCCGTTGGCGCGGCCGCGTGGGTATGGGCATGGTCTGGATACGTGGTCAGGGGCGCGGCCGCGGGGGCCGGGCGTGTTGTTGATGTAGCGGGCGAGCCAGTTTAACGCTCACTGGCCCGCATCGCGGGCGGTGCGATCTCCGTCCGCGTCTGCCTCGGGGCCGCCGGCCGCGGCCTGCGCATCGGGATCGAGGAATTGCGCCGGCTGGCGGCTGCGGCGGTCGACCCGCAGGTCGAAGATGTCGAAGCGGTTGTAGTGGCCGGTGATGTCGTGCATCTGGCGCGGCTGTATGCAGCGCGACAGGTCGGCTTCGGCGTAGACAATGCCTTCGTCGTCGATCAGCGGCTGGCCGACGCTGCGGCCGTCGGGGCCGATCACCCCCGAAAAGGCGCTGTTGCGGCGCCTGAGCATCGCCTCCGATTGGGGATGCGTGGCGGCGAAGGCCTGGATGATTTCTTCGGATATGGTGGAGCAGGACACCACGGTAAAGACCTTGCCCTCGAAGGAGTGCGCCATGGCGCGCACCTTGATGGCCTCGGCCATGTCGTAGTCGGGCGGCGCCACCGGCAGCGAGATGTAGCTGGCCACGTGCAGCAGTTCGCCTTGCGCCAGCAGGCTGAAGCGCGCCAGCGTATTGGTGTTCTCGCCGCAGGCCAGGCCGCCGAGCTTGCCGATGGCCGTGTCGTAGACGCGCAGCGAGGCGCCGTCGCCATTGGCCCAGGTGAGCTTTTCGGCCCAGGTGGGGATCAGCTTGCGGTGGCGGCCCAGCACGCGGCCGTCGGGGCCGATGAACACCAGGGTGTTGTACAAGGTGCCTATGCCGGTGGCGCTGCGCTCGTTCACGCCGATGACCACGTGCGTGCCATGGGCGCGGGCGGCCTGGGCGATGCGCTGGATTTCGGGCCCGGGGATTTCGATGGCGCAGCGGCACAGCTTCTCGAACCAGGGGCTGCCTTCCACCGGGTTCATGATCCAGTTCCAGTAGGGGTAGCCCGGCACGAAGACTTCGGGAAAGGCGACCAGGGATGCGCCCTCGGCGGCGGCCTGGGCGATGAGTGCGCAGGCCTTGTCTACGGTGGCCTCGGTGTCGAGGAAGACCGGAGCCGCCTGTACGGCGGCTACCTTGACGACGGGAAGATCGAGCATGGGGTGTTCCTTGTCTGTGGTCTGGGTTGTGAGGTTGCGGTCGGTGCCCTGCGGGTTTGCGATCAAGACGGCAGCTGCGTCGAGAGAACAAGGCGCGAAGCCGGAGAACAACACGAGTAGCACGCAAGGCGAAGCAAGGGCTTATCTTTTTTGATCGCGAATCCGTGTCAGACTGCGACGACCGGGTGCCGCAGCGTGCCTATGCCCTCGACGCAGGCCTCGACCACGTCGCCGGGCCAGAGCCATTCCTGCGGGTTGCGGCCGGCGCCCACGCCCGAGGGCGTGCCGGTGGCGATGATGTCGCCCGGATCCAGCGCGATGCCGGCGCTGATGTCGGTGATCAGATGCGCCACGTTGAACAGCATGTAGCGGGTGTTCGATTGCTGCTTGATCTCGCCGTTGACCTTGAGCCAGAGATCCAGAGTCTGGGGGTCGGGGATCTCGTCGGCGGTGACGATGCAGGGCCCGAAGGGCGCGTAGGTGTCCAGGCCCTTGGAGTAGATCCATTGGCCGGCGCGGCGGCAGTCGCGCGCGCTCATGTCCAGCATCAGGCTGTAGCCGAACACGTGCGACAAGGCGTCTTTTTCTTCGATGCGCTTGGCGCGCGTGCCGATGATGGCGGCCAGTTCCACTTCCCAGTCCAGCTGCTGGGTGATCTTGGCGTCGTGCTCGATGGCGTCGTCCGGCCCGATGACGCAGGTGGGCGGCTTGGAGAAAATGATGGGCTGCTTGGGCAGGTCGGCCGAGGTGTCCAGCGAGCGGCTGGATTCTTCCACGTGCTCGACGTAGTTCAGCCCGATGCCGAAGATGTTCTTGCGCGGCCGTGGAATGGGCGCCAGCAGCCGCACATTGGCCAGCGGCACCGCCACGCCTATGGGCCAGCGGCCGCGATGTTCCTGCAGCAGCGCCGTGACGGTCTGCACTGCGCCCGGCCCCAGGTCGATGAAGGACAGCATGTCGCCGGGCAGCGCCATTTGCGCCGCGGCGCCCAGGCGCTGCAGGTCGACGACCAGGCCGTCGACGATGGCGCCCAGGCGGGCGCGGTCTTGTACGTGGGAGCGGTAGGTGACTAGGCGCATGAATGGTTTCCTGTTGTTGAGTGCGCCTTGCGCGCTGCGCGGCAAGGCCGGACTGGTGAAAGATCGTGGGGCACGGGGACGGTGGCGGGCGTATTGCGGCGGCCGATGGCGCGGCCATTGCGGCTTGAGGCCGCGGCCCCGGGCCGCGCCGGCCAGGTGTTCAGGCCGCCTGGTGTCCGCCGTTTTCGGCCAGCGCCTGCTCGCGGTACAGGCCCAGGGCCTTCATGACCGGCAGGTCGTTGAAGCAGAACAGGCAGGCGTCTTCGCCGGCGCTGGCGTTGGCGTGCTCGTGGAACATCCAGGAAGGCACGCAGAAGATGTCGCGTTCGCGCCAGTCGAAGCGCTGGCCGTTGATGACGGACCAGCCCCGGCCCTTGGCCACCTGGTAGATGTAGCTGCCGGTATGGCGGTGCGCCTTGGTGTGTTCGCCAGGGCGCAGCATCTGCATGCTGGCGCCTATGGTCTGCATGACCGGGCCGCCGGTCAGCGGGTTGACGTAGTCCATGATGACGCCGTCGTAGGGCGAGCCGTCGGTGACCCGCGCGTAGCGCGACAGGGCCTCGTAGGTGGGTTCCCATTGGTACTTGAGCAGCGGCGAATAGCCCTTGTCCCACTTGTGGCCGACCGGGTGCAGCGCGGTTGCGCCCCAGGCCGCCGGGCTGTCGTCCACCGGGTGGGTGACGGCCTGCTGCAGGTCGGGATGAACCACGTAGAAATTGGCCTCTAGTGCGTTCATCAGCGGGATGTCCAGCCCGTCCTGCCAGATGCAGGGGGTGCCTTCGGCGCTGACGCCGTGCTCGTGCCAGGTGCCGTTGGGAGTAAGCACGAAGTCGTTGGCGCCCAAGGTCATCTTGTGGCCGTCGACGATGGTGTAGGCGCCCTGGCCTTCCATGATGAAGCGCAGCGCGCTGGCCGAATGGGCATGCGCCGAGGCCAGCTCGCCGGGGCGCATGGTCTGCAGGCCCGAGTACAGCCAGCCGACGGCGGCGGCGACGTCTTTGCGGCCCGGGTTGTTCAGGTAGATGACGCGGCGCCCAGCCTTCTCGGGCGACACCAGATCCGCCGAGCGCAGCACGTGGGCGCGCAGATCCTGGTAGCGCCATAGCACGGGCACCGAGCTGGACTGCGGCTGCCAGGGCTCGATCTTGTTGGCGACCGTCCATAGCGCGCCGGTCTGCAGGTTTTCGAGCTCGTCGTAATACGCCAGCAGTTCGGGGGTGTCTTCGACATTGGCGCGTCCGGCGACGTCTTCGCGGTAATTGGCTCTGGCGGCTCGACTCATGGTGGCCTCGCGTATTTTTGGGTATATGGATTGGGTGTCGTGCAGTTTTTTATAAAAAAATAATAATTTTCGATAATTATATAAGGAACCGCAGCCCGATACCAGATAGAGGGCGGCAAAATGGCCGATCCCATACGTGCCGCGCGCACAATATGATGAAATGCTTTCCGCATTGGCCTGTCCCGGGCCTTTCAACGCTATGGCATCCCATGGACTGGACTCACCGCATACGCCTGCGCAACCTGAAAATCATTCTCAGCCTGGCGCAGACGCGCAATCTGAGCCATTCGGCCGCGCTGCTGAACACCACGCAGCCCGGCTTGTCGAAGTGGCTCAAAGATCTCGAGGAAGACATAGGTCTGCAGCTGTTCGAGCGGCATGCCCGGGGGCTGCGTCTGACACCCCACGGCGAGACGCTGGTGGCCCACGCCCGGCGCATCGATGCGCAGCTCGACCGCGCTGCCTCGGACATGCAGGCGCTGCGCGACGGCGGCGGGGGCAGGCTGGTGATCGGCGCTTCGGGCGCGGCAGCCTCGGAAACCGCGCCGCGGGCCGTACTGGCGCTGCTGGCCGAAATGCCGCAGCTGCGTGTCGAGTTCGTCGAGGGCACCATAGACCGGCTGCTGAATCAGCTTGGCCAGGGTGACCTGGATATTGTCCTGGGCCGCAGCGTCACCGAGCGCTACGACGAGTCCAGCGTGCGCGCCGAGGTGCTGTATGTCGAGCCCATAGACTTGGTGGCGCGCGCCGGGCACCCCTTGTTCGAGCGCGGTTCGTTCGACTGGGACGAGCTGCGCTCGTACCGCTGGGTGGTGTGGCCGCGCGGCACCCCGATACGCAATGCCATGGATCAGGCCTTGGTGGCGGTGCGCCAGGAGCCGCCGCCCGATTATGTGGTATCCAATTCGGTGACGGCCAACATCACCATGCTGAACAACAGCGACATGATAGGTACCGCCTCGCGCCGTGCGACGCTGATGCTGGGACGGCTGCAGCTGCTGCGCACGCTGCCGGTCGAGTTCCCCGGCTTCGGCTCGGTGTCCATGTACTGGCGCAGGGACGAGCTGTACCCGCAGGCGGTCGAGGCCGGCCTGGCCTGCATACGCCGCATCGCCCGCGACTACGAGGCCTGAGCAGGGCCGGTGCGCGCCCGCGGGCCGGTTTTACAGGGCGCGGGCGGCTCGGCCCGCGCTGCGGCTTGCTGCGGCGATACGGGCGCTTCAGTCCACGGTGACGTGGGCTTTTTCGATTACGACCTCCCATTTCTTAGCCGTCGCGGCGAGCGTCTGCGCGGCCTGTTCGGGCGTGCTGATCGTGGGCTGGATGTCCAGATTCTTGAGCTTGGCCAGTGCGGAGGGGTCGCGCAGGAAATTATTCAAGATGCCGTTCCAGCGCGTAATGATGTCCTTGGGCGTGCCTTTCGGAGCCAGCAGCGCGAAGCCGAAGGGCATGTCGAAATCCTCCAGGCCCGGCAGGCCCGATTCGGCCATGGTGGGTACGTCGGGCAGCAGCGGGTCGCGGGTCTTGCTCGCCACCGCCACGCCTACCAGCTTGTGCGCGTGGATCAGCGGCACCATGTTCGATACGGACAGGAAGCCGCTGTCGACCTGGCCGCCGAGCAGCGAATTGACGGCGGGGGCGTTGCCTTTGTACGGCACGTGCGTCATTTTCATGTCGGACTTGACGGCAAGCCGGAAGGCTTCGGTGGTGAGGTGCCCGGGCGAGGCTGCGCCGGCCGACGCATAGCTGACGTTGTGCTTGCCGGCGTATTCCACGAACTGCTTCAGGGTGGTGGGCCCCAGGCCTTTGCGCGTGACCAGCGCCATGTTGAATGTGCCGCACAGGCCTATGGGATCCAGGGCCTTGCGCGCGTCGAAGTGATTTTTTTTGTAGACGAAGGGGTTGACCGTGACCAGGGTGTCGACGGTCAGCAGCAGCGTGTAGCCGTCGGGCTTGGCGCGCGCCGCGTATTCGCCGCCGATGGTGCCCGATGCGCCGGGCTTGTTTTCGACGATCACCGACTGATGCAGTTCCTTGCTGGCCAGGGCGGACAGCATGCGCGCGGTCATGTCCAGCGGGCCGCCGGCGCTGAAGTTGACGACCAGGGTGATGGGGCGCTCGGGATAGGCGGCTTGCGCACTGGCACCCAGGCACAGCGTGAGCGCGCCGAGTCCGCAGGCCAGGGGGCGCTTGAACAATGGATTCAACATGGTGGTCTCCTTTGATAATGGTGTGGCGGCCTTCCGGGCCGCCGTATCCGCGAGGATCAGGCGATCGCGGTGGGGTTGGGGCTGGTGTCGGTATAGTCGAGCATGGTCAGGGCAAGCGCCTCCAGCAGGGCCGACTTGCGCGCCGCGTGCGCGGGCGCGTCCCACAGGTTGACGAGCTCCATCGGGTCTTCCTGCAGGTCGTAGAGCTCGCCGAAGTCGGCCTTGTCGTACAGGCTCAGGCGGTATCTGCCGTCCAGTAGCGTGCGCATGCGCACGCGGGTGTCCATGCCGAACATGACGCGCTGGCCTTCTTCTTCGATCAACAGGTGGTCGCGCAGCGAGCGGCGGCGGTTGTCCATGAGCGGCAGCAGCGACTGCCCCTGCATGCCGTTGAAGGGCAGGATGCCGCTGCGTTCCAGCACGGTGGCGGCGACGTCTATGGTCGAGGCCAGCGCGTCCTGGTTGTGGCGCGCCTGCGGGTTGGCCGGATCCATCCAGATGAAAGGGGTGCGTATCAGGCTGCGATAGTGGATCGGGCCCTTCCAGAGCAGCTGGTGGTCGCCCAGGTAGTCGCCGTGGTCGCTCATGAAGATGACTATCGTGTCCTCGGCCAGGCCCTGGTTGCGCAGCTCGGCCGTCACTTCGCCGATGACGTGGTCGATATGGCTGATCGAGCCGTAGTTCAGCGCGATGGCTTCGCGCGCCTCGCGCTCGGTACAGGAAAACAGCGCGGGCGTGTTCTTCACCGCCGTGGCCTGTTCGCGCTGCTGGTAGAGCCAGGCCACGTGCGGCGGCGGCGTGTGCGCCCGGCTGGCGTGGAACGACGCGGGTAGGTCGACGTCTTCGGGCTTGTACATGTCCCAGTACTTGCCGTGGGGCGTGAAGGGGTGGTGCGGGTCGGGAAACGAGCACTGGATGAAGAAGGGCTGGTCGCCCTGCGCGTATTCGCGGATCAGCTCGCGCGTCTTCATGCCGATATAGCCGTTGGTGGAAAGTTCTTCCGGCACCCGGCTGCGCCAGGCCTGGTGGAAGCGGCTCAGCTCGTATTCAGGGGTCGGGATGGCCTGCTCGGGGCCGGCTGCGCGCGCCGCCTCGGGGTGGTTTTCCTCGAGCCAGCGCCAATAGTGGCCCTGGGCCAAGTCGCCGTGGTCGACCGTCAGCGCCACGCGCGAGTAGCCGTAGAACGGGGTTTGCACGTCGTGGTTCGGGTCGTTGCGCCAGAAGGGCGCCCATTCCTGGTCGTAGTTGCCGTCCTGCGGATGGCGCGCCTCGCCTTCGGTCTTGGGGTCTTGGGGGCGGGGCCATTTTGCCGCCTTGCCCGTCATGTTCTGCAGATGCGCCTTGCCCACCAGCGCGGTGCGGTAGCCGTGCTCGCGCAGCTTCTCGACGAAGGTCGTGGCCTGCAGCGAAAGCGGGATGCCGTTGTGACGCGCGCCGTGCACCGAGGGCATGCGGCCGGTCATGAGCGACGAGCGATTGGGCATGCAGATGGGGGTGGCCACGTTGAAATTCTCGCCCTTCCAGCCGCGCGCCGCCAGGGCGTCCAGGTTGGGAGTGCGCAGGACGGGGTTGCCGTAAGCCCCCAGGTGGTCGGCTTTGTGCTGGTCGGTGATGAACAGCAGGAAATTGGGTCGCTTCATGGCGGTGGCTGACTCCTTCGGAGGCTGGCGGGCCTGGCGCCCGCCTGTTCGGCGGGCCGCAACGCAATGGGCCGGGATACGGCACCAGCAGCCTGCAGCGTGCAGTGGGACGCACCCATTATCGGCAAGTAATGTATAAATGAATAATGAAAATAAATTCTCGAAGCATGTAATTTGGTTATGGCAACGGCCGTCCCCATAGGGGTTAGGGCCTGTTCACACTAACGGTCATGGCGAGCACCGCCGCCCCCAAGGATGAAAGAGGCTTCTTTCACATTAAAAGAGGGGGCTCCTTTTAGTGTGAACAGGCCCTGGCCCGGGGCCGGCCCGCGACGGCGATTCGGCCGATCAGGAGACGCGCATGGACTGGAGCTACAAAATCAGGCTCAGGAACCTGCAGATGCTGGTGCGCTTGTGCGAGCAGCGCAATGTCAGCCAAGTGGCGCAGGAACTCAACATCACCCAGCCGGCGCTGTCGAAGTGGCTGCGCGACTTCGAAGCCCACCTCGAGGCGCCGCTGTTCGAGCGCCACGCGCGCGGGCTGGAGCCCTTGCCGCTGGCGCTGGAGCTGGCGCGCCAGGCGCGCGCCATTGTGGGGCGCCTGGATCGTGCGCGCGCCGTGGTGCAATATATGAAAGGCCCGGTGCGCCGCCAGATCGCGGTCGGGGTCTCGCCCATGGCCGCGATCGCCCTGCTGCCGGGTGCGCTGCGCGAATTCCACGGGCGCCACCCCGAGGTGTTCGTACACGTCAGCGAAGACACGGTGGATCATCTCGGTTCGCGCCTGCATTCGGGCGAGCTGGACGTGCTGATCGGGCGCCTGGAAGAAGAGCCGACGCCCGAGGTGGGCCGCGAGAAGCTGTGCGACACGCCGCTATGCCTGGCGATGTGCCGTACGCACCCGCTGGCGCACGAGCCGAATGCGCCATGGGAGCGGGCCCTGGAATACCCCTGGGTGGTGCCGCCCCCGGGCAGCCCGTTCCGGCGCCTGGTCGACCTGGCCCTGGAAGCCATGAACCAGGGCAAGCCCAATTTCCTGGTGGAGTCTGCCTACATTCATACCAGCGCCAGGCTGCTGGAAGGCACCGACCTGATCGCGCCGATGTCGCGCGCCACGGCCTGGGGGGTGCAGGGACTGCAGGCGCAGGCATTGGCGCTGCGCGACTTCCCCATCAATTACCAGGGCTCGGTCGACCTGGTGTGGCGCGTCGAGGATCAGGGCGATGAATTGATAGGCGACTTCATGGAATGCGCCCGCCGCGAGGCGGCGCGCATGCTGGTGTAATTCCATTTCCAAATCAACCGTGCACTTTGTGAAGAGTCTCCGGCCTCTCGGCCGGAGACTCTCCGCCACTATTCGGGGGCGCCTACGGCGCCGAAATGAACCAGGCCTCGCTCGTCCCCGCCCCAAAGGGCGGGCTCGCGCTCTGGCTCGTGGTCAGCTTCGCTTGCCGTACTAGGTGTACTGTCTGCGCTTCGCTTTCGCGTTCACGATCGATTTGGAAATGGAATAAGCCGCGCGCCCCGCCGGGCGGGGCCGGGTGGCGCCGTTATCTTGATTATGAATCCGTATAAAAAGACCCGCCTGGAAATGCCATGGGCCGGCCCCCTGGCGGAGGCCGGCCCATGCGGCACCGGGTGTCGGAACGTCCGCTGCGGGAACGGCGGACGCAGCGTCAGACGTGCGTCACGAACTTGGTGACGAGGTAGCCGTCGAAGGTTTCCGCGCCGCCTTCGCTGCCGATGCCGCTGTCCTTGACCCCGCCGAAGGGCGTCTCGGGCAGGGCGCTGCCGAAGTGGTTGATGTTGACCATGCCCGCCTCGATGCCATTGGCCACCTTGGTGGCGGTCTGCAGCGAGGTGGTGAACACGTAGGAAGACAGGCCGAAGGGCAGGGAATTGGCCTTGCGGATCACGTCGTCGGTGTCGGAGAAGCGGGCGATCGGCGCGATCGGGCCGAAAGGCTCTTCGGTCATCAGCATGGAATCGTCCGGCAGGTCAGTGACCACCGTGGGCGCGAAGTAGTGGCCGATGCGCTCCAGCGCCTCGCCGCCCAGCAGCACCTTGCCGCCGCGCTCGACGGCGTTCTCGACGAACTTGGCCATGGTGGGCACGCGCCGCTCGTGCGCCAGCGGGCCCATCTGGGTTTCGGGGTCGAGGCCGTCGCCGACCTTCACGCCCTTGAGGGTGTTGACGAAGCCGTCGAGGAAGCGGTCGTAGACCTTTTCATGCACGTAAAAGCGCGTAGGCGAGACGCACACCTGGCCGGCGTTGCGCACCTTGAAGCGGGCCAGCTGCTTGGCGGCGCGGTCGATGTCGGCGTCGGCGAACACCAGCACGGGGGAGTGGCCGCCCAGCTCCATGGTGACGCGCTTCATGTGCGCGCCGGCCAGCGACGCCAGGTGCTTGCCCACCGGCACCGAGCCGGTGAACGAGACCTTGCGCACGATGGGCGAACGGATCAGGTAGTCGGAAACCTCGGCGGGCACGCCCCAGACGATGTTCAGCACCCCGGGAGGCAGGCCGGCGTCGTGGAACAGGCGGGCAATGGCCACCACCGCGCTGGGCGAGTCTTCCGGGCCCTTCAGGATGATGGTGCAGCCGGCGCCGACGGCGGCGCAGATCTTGCGGATCGCCTGGTTGTAGGGGAAATTCCAGGGAGTGAAGGCGGCGCACACGCCGATGGGCTCGCGCAGCACCATCTGGCGTACCTCGGGGCTGCGCGGCGGAATGACGCGGCCGTAGATGCGGCGGCATTCTTCGGCGTGCCAGTCGGCGTGGTCGGAGCAGGCCATCACTTCGCCCACGGATTCGACCAGGGGCTTGCCCTGATCCAGCGTCATGTTGCGGCCGATTTCCTGGGCGCGCTCGCGGGTCAGCGTGGCAACCTTGCGCAGGATCTCGGAACGCTGCATGGGCGAGCTGTGGCGCCAGGTCTCGAAGGCGCGCTGCGCAGCGGCCAGCGCCCGGTCGAGGTCGGCGGTGGTGGCGTGGGGCAGCTGGCCGAGCACTTCCAGCGTGGATGGATTGGTCACCGGCTGGGTCTTGCGCCCGTCGCCGGCCAGGAATTCACCGTCTATATATAAGGCCAGTGTTTCGTACATGTGGGTGTCCTTGTGATTGACTGCGATGAAAAGAGAAGCCCGGGTAGGGCGGATATCGGAAAGGAAAGCCGCGCATGGCATGGGGCGGGCCCTGCTGCCGCCCACCGCCGGCACCCATCGCCGGAGTGCCGCGGCCGCTCGGGCGGCCCGCCGCCCCGGCAGCGGGGGCCAAGGCTCCGGCCCGGTGCGCCTGGATAAACGGAAACTGTACACCATCCGGCGACCCCATGTCGGGGCCGGGCTGCCACAGGTTTCCCATGCCACGCTTGCTATGTGCTGTCAAATAGGCTAGAATCGCTATCTTGCCTGGCAGAAGCTATGGGCCGGGCGGCACTGGCGGGGCGTTTTGCGGGCTTGCTTTTATGAAATGGAAGCAGGCTTACATAGAGGCGCTCTGGCCGGAAACCTACATGGCAAGATTTCAACCCAGGGTCGCGGCTTTTGGCCGGGCCTGACGGGACCAAAACTGGTTGCGTAGCTATAGCCAAATGGTTGGCGGGCGGCGCAGTTAAGTTGGAACAGGAAAAATCATGATCCAAATGCAGACCACGCTAGACGTGGCCGACAACACGGGTGCGCGTTCCATCATGTGCATCAAGGTGTTGGGCGGCTCGAAGCGCCGTTATGCCGGCATCGGTGACATCATCAAAGTCAGTGTCAAAGATGCCGCTCCCCGTGGGCGCGTCAAGAAAGGCGAAATTTACAACGCAGTGGTGGTTCGCACCGCCAAGGGCGTGCGCCGCAAAGACGGCTCGCTCATCCGTTTCGGCGGCAATGCCGCCGTGCTGCTCAACGCCAAGCTGGAGCCCATCGGCACCCGCATCTTCGGACCCGTGACGCGCGAGCTGCGTACGGAGAAATTCATGAAGATCGTGTCCCTGGCCCCCGAAGTGCTGTAAGGAGCGAACCATGGAAAAAATCCGCAAGGGCGACGAGGTCATCGTATTGACCGGTCGCGACAAGAAGCGCCGCGGCACCGTCCTGCAGCGCGTCGACGCCGACCACGTGCTGGTCGAAGGCATCAACGTCGTCAAGAAGCACGTCAAGCCCAACCCCATGGCCGGCAGCCAGGGGGGTATCGTCGACAAGACTTTGCCCGTCCACATCTCGAATGTGGCGATTTTCAATCCCGAGACCGGCCGTGCCGATCGTGTCGGGGTCAAGGAAGTCGACGGCCGCAAAGTCCGTGTATTCCGTTCCAGCGGCGCCGCGATCGGCGCCAAGGCGTAAGGGGCGAACAGCATGGCTCGTTTACAAGAGTTCTACCGCAACAAGGTAATGGCCGACCTGCAGGCCAAGTTCGGCTACAAGAGCGTGATGCAAGTACCGCGCATCACCAAGATCACCCTGAACATGGGTGTGTCCGAAGCCGTGGCCGACAAGAAGGTCATCGAGCACGCCGTGTCCGACATGACCAAGATCTCCGGCCAGAAGCCGGTGGTCACCAAGACGCGCAAGGCCATCGCGGGTTTCAAGATCCGTGAAGACTATCCCATCGGCTGCATGGTCACCCTGCGCGGCCAGCGCATGTACGAATTCCTCGATCGCCTGGTCGCCGTGGCGCTGCCGCGCGTACGCGATTTCCGGGGGATCTCGGGCCGCGCCTTCGACGGCCGCGGCAACTACAACATCGGGGTCAAGGAACAGATCATTTTCCCCGAAATCGAATATGACAAGATCGACGCTCTGCGTGGTATGAACATCAGCATCACCACCAGTGCCAAGACCGACGAAGAAGCCAAGGCGCTGTTGACGGCCTTCAGCTTCCCGTTCCGCAACTAAGGGGCGATGACGTGGCCAAACTCTCACTCATCAATCGCGACATCAAGCGCGCCAAGCTGGTTGAAAAATTCGCTGCCAAGCGTGCCGCGCTGAAGGCCGTCATCGACGACCAGTCCAAGACCGACGAAGAGCGCTATCAGGCTCGCCTGCAACTGCAGCAACTGCCGCGCAACGCCAACCCGACCCGCCAGCGCAACCGCTGCGTGGTCACCGGCCGCTCCCGCGGTGTTTACAGCAAGTTCGGGCTGACCCGCCACAAATTGCGCGAAATGGCGATGCGCGGCGAAGTGCCGGGCATGACCAAGGCCAGCTGGTAGGAGAAACATACATGAGCATGAGCGATCCCATCGCCGACATGTTGACCCGCGTGCGCAACGCGCAGCAAGTCAACAAAACGTCGGTCACCATGCCCTCCTCCAAGCTCAAGGTGGCCATTGCCGCCGTGCTGAAGGACGAAGGCTATATCGAAAGCTTCCAGGTTACCGGCGAGAAGGCCAAGCCTGTGCTGGAGATCTCCCTGAAATACTACGCCGGCCGTCCGGTCATCGAGCGTATCGAGCGCGTATCGCGCCCCGGGCTGCGCATCTACAAGGGCCGCACGTCCATTCCCCAGGTCATGAACGGCCTGGGTGTGGCGATCGTGTCGACCTCGCGCGGCGTCATGACCGATCGCAAGGCGCGCGCCACGGGCGTGGGCGGCGAAGTGCTGTGCTACGTGGCATAAGGAGAATCACATGTCACGCATCGCAAAATACCCCGTCGCCGTGCCGAAAGGCGTCGAAGCGACCATCAGCGCCGGCCAGATCTCGGTCAAGGGCCCGCTGGGCACACTGACCCAGAATCTTACGGGCGACGTCGTCGTCCGCCAGGAAGACGGCCGGCTCACCTTTGCCGTGGCCAACGAAAGCCGCCACGCCAAGGCCATGTCGGGCACCGTGCGCGCCCTGGTGGCCAATATGGTAGCCGGCGTCAGCAAGGGCTTCGAACGCAAACTGACCCTGGTCGGCGTGGGCTTCCGCGCCCAGGTTCAAGGCGACGCGCTCAAGCTGCAGCTTGGCTATTCCCACGACATCCTGCACAAGATGCCTGCCGGCATCAAGATCGAGTGCCCCACCCAGACGGAAATCATCGTCAAGGGTTCGGACAAGCAGGTGGTCGGACAGGTGGCGGCAGAGATCCGCGCCTATCGCGAACCCGAACCCTACAAGGGCAAGGGCGTGCGGTATGCGGACGAGCATGTCGTCATCAAGGAAACCAAGAAGAAGTAAGCGCGCAGGCAAGGACGAATCATGGACAAGAAAACCTCCCGTTTGCGTCGTGCGGTTGCGACCCGCCGGAAAATCCACGAGCTGCGCGTACATCGCCTCTCGATTTTCCGCTCGAACCTGCACATATACGCCAACATCATTTCGCCGGAAGGCGACCGCGTGCTCGTCAGCGCTTCGACGCTCGAGCCCGAAGTCCGCAAGGAACTCGCCAGCCAGAAGGCCAACGGCGGCAATGTGGCCGCTGCGGGCATCGTGGGCAAACGCGTGGCCGAGAAGGCCAAGGCTGCCGGCATCGAGCAGGTCGCCTTCGACCGTTCCGGCTTCCGTTACCACGGCCGCGTCAAGGCGCTGGCCGATGCCGCGCGCGAAGCCGGTCTGAAATTCTAAGCAAGGAACTGTCAAATGGCTAAAGCACAAGGCAAGCACAACGCCGAGCAAGAGCGCGATGACGGCTTGCGCGAAAAAATGATCGCGGTCAACCGCGTCAGCAAGGTGGTCAAGGGTGGCCGTACGATGAGCTTCGCCGCCCTGACCGTAGTGGGCGACGGCGACGGCCGCATCGGCATGGGCAAGGGCAAGGCCCGCGAAGTGCCCGTGGCGGTTCAGAAGGCCATGGAACAGGCGCGTCGCGGCCTGGTCAAGGTCGCCCTGAAGAACGGCACGCTGCATCACACCGTAGTGGGCAAGCATGGTGCCTCGACCGTACTGATCTCGCCCGCGGCGGAAGGTACCGGCGTCATCGCCGGCGGCCCGATGCGCGCCATCTTCGACGTCATGGGCGTGCGCAACGTCGTGGCCAAGAGCCTGGGCTCGAGCAATCCGTACAACCTGGTGCGCGCTACGCTCAATGGCCTGCGCGCCTGCTCGACGCCGGCCGAAGTGGCTGCCAAGCGCGGCAAGACGGTCGAAGAAATACTGGGGTAAGTCATGGCACAGAAGCAAATCAAGGTCACCCTCGTGCGCTCCGTCATCGGCACCAAAGCGTCCCATCGCGCCACCGTGCGCGGTCTGGGCCTGGGCCGGGTGAACAGCAGCCGCGTCCTGGTCGATACGCCCGAAGTGCGAGGCATGATCCGCAAGGTCGACTATCTGGTCACCGTCTCGGAAGTCTGAAGGAATCGCGATGTCTGAAACTCAACTCAACACGCTCAAGCCCGCCGAAGGCAGCAAGCATGCCAAGCGCCGTGTCGGCCGTGGCATAGGCTCTGGCCTGGGCAAGACCGCGGGCCGCGGCCACAAGGGTCAGAAGTCCCGTGCCGGCGGCTTTCACAAGGTCGGCTTCGAAGGCGGCCAGATGCCGCTGCAGCGCCGCTTGCCCAAGCGCGGCTTCACGCCGCTGGGCCAGCACCTGTACGCCGAAGTCCGCCTCTCCGACCTGCAGCGCCTGTCCGCCGACGAAGTCGACGTGCAAGTGCTCAAGCAGGCCGGCGTGGTCGGCCAGGCGGTGCGTTATGCCAAGGTCATCAAGTCCGGCGAGCTGTCGCGCAAGGTCGTCCTGCGCGGCCTGACCGCGACGGCGGGCGCGCGTGCGGCGATCGAAGCCGCCGGCGGCTCCCTGGCCTGAACTAAGGGGTTACGGTGGCTAAAGCTCAGGCACAGAGTAAGCCGGGTGCACGCTACGCCGACCTGAAGCGTCGCGTGGTGTTCCTGGTGCTCGCCCTGGTCGTCTACCGCCTGGGAACGCATATCCCGGTGCCGGGCATCAATCCTGATGCCCTGGCCGAGCTGTTCCAGCAGAATCAGGGCGGCATACTGGGCCTGTTCAACATGTTCTCGGGCGGGGCGCTGGAGCGTTTCTCGGTCTTCGCCCTGGGGATCATGCCGTACATCTCTGCGTCGATCATCATGCAGCTGATGTCGGTGGTCGTGCCGTCCCTGGAAGCGATCAAGAAAGAAGGCCAGTCCGGCCAGCGCAAGATCACGCAGTACACGCGCTACGGTACGGTGTTCCTGGCGCTGATCCAGGCCGTGGGCATCTCGGTCGCGCTGGAATCCCAGCCCGGCCTGGTGATCGATCCGGGCATGATGTTCCGCTTCACCACCGTGGTCACCCTGCTTACCGGCACCATGTTCGTCATGTGGCTGGGCGAGCAGATCACCGAGCGCGGTCTGGGCAACGGCATCTCGATCCTGATCTTCGCGGGTATCGTCGCCGGCCTGCCGGGCGCCCTGGCGGGCATGCTCGACCTGGTGCGCACGGATGCCATGTCGGTGCTGTCGGTCTTGTTCATCGTCGCCCTGGTCATCGCCGTCACCTACTTCGTGGTGTTCGTCGAGCGCGGCCAGCGCCGCATCACGGTCAACTACGCCAAGCGTCAGGTGGGCAACAAGATCTACGGCGGGCAAAGCTCGCACCTGCCCCTGAAGCTGAACATGTCGGGCGTCATCCCGCCGATTTTCGCGTCGTCGATCATTTTGCTGCCGGCCACGGTGACCAGCTGGTTTTCCAGCAACCCGCACATGCGCTGGCTGGGCGACCTGGCCGCCGCGCTGTCGCCGCGCCAGCCGCTGTATGTAACGTTGTATATTGCCCTGATCATCTTCTTCTGCTTCTTCTATACCGCGCTGGTGTTCAACAGCCGCGAGACGGCAGACAACCTGAAGAAGAGCGGTGCCTTCGTCCCCGGCATCCGTCCGGGCGAGCAGACCTCGCGCTACATCGACAAGATCCTGATGCGCCTGACACTGGCCGGCGCCATCTACGTCGCGGTCGTGTGCCTGCTGCCGGAATTCATGCAGATGCGCTGGAACGTGCCGTTTTATTTCGGTGGCACGTCGCTGCTGATCATCGTAGTGGTTACCATGGATTTCATGGCCCAGGCGCAGGCCTACATGATGTCCCAGCAATATGACTCGCTGCTCAAGAAGGCGAACTTCAAGGGTGCGGGGCTGCCAATGCGGTAAGAGGCACAATGGCAAAAGACGACGTCATACAAATGCAGGGCGAGGTTCTGGAAAACCTCCCCAACGCAACTTTTCGCGTCAAGCTCGAAAACGGCCATATGGTGCTGGGCCACATATCAGGCAAGATGCGTATGCATTACATCCGGATCCTGCCGGGTGACAAGGTCACAGTGGAGCTCACGCCCTATGACCTGTCGCGAGCCAGGATTGTGTTCCGCTCTAAATAAGCGGCCGGCTACAGAGAACTAGGAGTCAACCATGAAGGTAATGGCATCGGTAAAGCGGATCTGCCGCAACTGCAAGATCATCAAACGTCACGGCGTGGTGCGTGTCATCTGCACCGACCCCCGCCACAAGCAGCGTCAAGGCTAAGCGCCGAAACGCAACGGATTTAACGAGGAACAGTCATGGCCCGTATTGCTGGCATCAACATTCCGCCGCATCAACACGCCGAAATCGGACTTACCGCCATCTTTGGCATTGGTCGTACCCGCGCCCGCAAGATTTGCGAAGCATCGGGCGTCGAATGCTCGAAGAAGGTCAAAGACCTGACCGACGCCGAGCTCGAGCGCATCCGCGAGCACGTCGGTGTATTCACGGTTGAAGGCGATCTGCGTCGCGAAGTGCAACTGTCGATCAAGCGTCTGATCGACCTGGGAACCTACCGCGGCATGCGCCACAAGCGTGGCCTGCCCGTGCGCGGCCAACGCACCCGCACTAACGCCCGTACCCGCAAGGGCCCGCGTCGTGCTGCTGCTTCCCTGAAGAAATAATCGAGGAATAGAAGATGGCGAAAGCTTCCACCAGCGGCGCTAGTCGCGTCCGCAAAAAAGTCAAGAAGAACGTCTCGGACGGCATCGCGCACGTCCACGCTTCTTTCAACAACACGATCATCACCATTACCGACCGCCAGGGCAATGCCTTGTCGTGGGCCACGTCGGGCGGTGCCGGTTTCAAGGGCTCGCGCAAGTCGACGCCGTTCGCCGCGCAGGTTGCGGCCGAGTCGGCCGGCCGGGTGGCCCAGGAATACGGCATCAAGACGCTGGAAGTCCGCATCAAGGGCCCCGGCCCCGGCCGCGAATCGTCCGTGCGTGCGCTCAATGCCTTGGGAATCAAGATTTCCAGCATCTCCGACATCACGCCGGTGCCGCATAACGGCTGCCGTCCGCCCAAGCGTCGTCGCATCTAAGGGGAAGCATCTTGGCACGTTATATTGGACCTAAATGCAAGCTCTCGCGCCGCGAGGGCACCGACCTGTTCCTGAAGAGCTCGCGCCGCTCGCTCGACTCGAAGTGCAAGCTCGAGTCCAAGCCCGGCCAGCACGGCCGCACTTCGGGTTCGCGCACTTCCGACTACGGCCTGCAGCTGCGTGAAAAGCAAAAGCTCAAGCGCATGTACGGCGTACTGGAAAAGCAGTTCCGCAAGTACTTCGAAGAAGCCGAGCGCCGCCGCGGCAACACCGGCGAAACCCTGATCCAGCTGCTGGAATCGCGCCTGGACAACGTGGTGTACCGCATGGGCTTCGGCTCGACCCGCGCCGAAGCGCGCCAGCTGGTGAATCACCGCGCCATCGAGCTGAACGGCAGAACCGCCGACATCGCCTCCATCATCGTCAAGTCCGGCGATGTGGTGTCGATCCGCGAGAAGGCCAAGGCCCAGCTCCGCATCCGCGAATCGCTCGACCTGGCTTCCGGCCAGGGCCTGCCGCAGTGGGTCGAGGTCGATTCCAACAAGATGGCCGGCACCTTCAAGCAGGCTCCCGACCGCGCCGACGTGGCGCGCGACGTCAACGAATCGATGGTCGTCGAACTGTATTCCCGCTAATCGCGGGCTTGCAGCCGCAGTATCCCGCTACGGGCCCACTTTCTCGCCAACGAGGAAGTGGGCCCGGTGCTCTGTTTCACGGCGCCCTGCCTCGGCTGCATGGGCCGGCAGGGCACCCAAGAGTTTCCGCCGGCATTCCGGCTTTTGTCCGTCAGCCTTATCGGTGTAACGAGCCGAGGGTATTGAAAAGGAACATACATGTCGTCTCAAGGTTTTCTGAAACCCCGCTCCATAGAAGTGACCCCCGTGGGCAGGAACCACGCCAAGGTCGTAATGGAACCGTTCGAGCGTGGCTACGGCCACACCCTGGGCAATGCGCTGCGCCGCATCCTGCTGTCGTCCATGACGGGCTATGCGCCCACCGAAGTCCAGATGACGGGCGTGGTGCATGAATACTCGACCATCGCCGGCGTGCGTGAAGACGTGGTCGACATCCTGCTGAACCTGAAGGGCGTAGTGTTCAAGCTGCACAACCGCGAAGAGGTCACCCTGGTACTGCGCAAGCAGGGCGCCGGCGTGGTCGTGGCGGGCGACATCGAGCTGCCGCACGACGTCGAGATCATCAACCCCGACCACGTCATCGCCACCCTGACCGACGCCGGCAAGCTGGAAATGCAGATCAAGGTCGAACAGGGCCGCGGCTATGTGCCGGGCAATGTGCGCGCGCTGTCCGACGACCGCACGCACACCATCGGCCGCATCGTCCTGGATGCCTCGTACAGCCCGGTGCGCCGCGTCAGCTACGCCGTCGAAAGCGCCCGCGTCGAGCAGCGCACCGACCTGGACAAGCTGGTTCTGGACATCTCCACCAACGGCGTGATCTCGCCCGAGGAAGCGGTACGCCAGTCGGCCCGCATCCTGATGGATCAGATCTCGGTGTTCGCCGCCCTGGAAGGCGCGGGCGATTCCTACGAAGCGCCGGCCCGCGGCACGCCGCAAATCGATCCGGTGCTGCTGCGTCCGGTCGACGACCTGGAACTCACCGTGCGTTCGGCCAACTGCCTGAAGGCCGAGAACATCTACTACATCGGCGACCTGATCCAGCGCACTGAAAACGAGCTGCTCAAGACGCCGAACCTGGGCCGCAAGTCCCTGAACGAAATCAAGGAAGTTCTGGCCGCACGCGGCCTGACCCTGGGCATGAAGCTCGAGAACTGGCCGCCGCTGGGCCTGGAACGTCCCTGAGTTTTACCGCGGGGCGCCACCGGTGTCCCGCGCAATGAGCCCGCTGAAGCCCCGGTGTTTCAGCGGACGAGTCCCGGCCCGCGGCGCTGTTGCCGATAGAAGAGCCGGATAACCGGCGGGTTTTCCGCCACATAGATTCAAAGGAAATGCATCATGCGTCACCGTAGCGGTCTGCGTAAACTGAATCGCACCAGCAGCCATCGCCTCGCCATGTTCCGCAACATGGCCGTGTCCCTGCTGACCCACGAAGCCATCAAGACCACGCTGCCCAAGGCCAAGGAATTGCGCCGCGTCGTCGAGCCCCTGATCACCCTGGGCAAGGAACCGACCCTGGCCAACAAGCGCCTGGCCTTTGCCCGCCTGCGCGACCGCGACGCCGTGGTCAAGCTGTTCGCCGAAATCGGCCCGCGCTACAAAGAGCGCAACGGCGGCTACACCCGCGTGCTGAAGATGGGCTTCCGCCAGGGCGACGCCGCGCCCATGGCTTACATGGAGCTGGTCGACCGTCCGCAAGTCGAAGAAGCCGACGACGCCGAGTAAGCGTCCGTACAGTCCGGCCTTCGCGGCCGGAAGCGGCACGGCGGCCCTGGCCGCCACGATGAGTCCCCGCAGGTTTGCGCCCGCGGGGATTTTTCATTCCGGCTCGACGATCGCCCAGGGGTGGCGGTTACGGTGCCTTTGCTCGAATGCCCGGATCTGTTCGATCGATTGCAGCGTAAGGCCGATCGTATCGACCCCTTCGATGACCATCCGCTTGTGCCGCTCGCCTATCGGGTAGTGGTATTCCTTGCCATCCGGCCCTTTGACCGACTGGTGTTCGATGTCGATATGCAGCGGGGCTTGCGGATCGCGCTGCGCTGCGGACAGCAGGGCTTCGACTTCCTCGCGCTGCAGCGGTATGAGAAGCAGCCGGTTGTTCATCGCATTCGAGTAGAAAATCTCTGCGAAACTGGGTGCGATGACTGCGGCGATGCCGTATTGCTGCAGTCCCCAGACCGCGTGTTCACGGCTCGATCCGCAGCCGAAATTCGCCCCGCCGATCAGGATCGATGCGTTCCGGTATCGGGCATCGTTCAATACCGAATCCGGCAGCGGCGTGCCCTTGCCGTCGAACCTGAGGTCGTACAGCAGCCCATCGGCCAGGCCGGCCTTGTCGATGATGCGCAGAAACTGCTTCGGCATGATCTGATCCGTGTCGAGGTTCTCGATGGGTAGCGGCAATGCCGTACCGTCGATGGTGCTGAGCGGGCCTGTCATTGCTTCTCCAGCTTGCGTACGTCGGTAATGCAGCCCGTAAGCGCCGCGGCCGCGGCCATCGCCGGGCTCATCAAATGCGTGCGGCTGCCGCGGCCTTGCCTGCCTTCGAAGTTCCGGTTGGTGGTGGACGCGCAACGCTCGCCGTCCTGCAGGACGTCGTCGTTCATCGCGAGACACAGCGAGCAGCCCGGGGCGCGCCATTCGAAACCGGCGTCGATCAGCACCCGGGCGACACCTTCGGCCTCTGCCTGGCGGCGCACGGCGCCCGACCCGGGCACCACCATCGCACGCACGCCGGGCGCGACCCGGCGTCCGCGTGCGATCGACGCAACCAGGCGCAAGTCTTCGATCCGGCCGTTCGTGCAAGAGCCGATGAAGACGCGGTCGACGGGTGTCCCCGCGATCGGCTGGCCCGGCGCGAGTCCGGTATATTCGAGCGCCCGCCGCGCCGAATCGGCCGCCTCGCGCGAGGAGTGCGCCTGCGCGAGCGGGACGCGCTGATCGACCGCGATGGCCTGGTCGGGGCTGGTTCCCCAGGTTACGAATGGCGCGATATCGCTGGCGTCGAAGCAATATTCGCAGTCGAATCGGGCTTGCGGGTCGGTGCGCAGCGCCGCCCAGTCGTCCATCGCGGCGTTCCACGCGGCGGGCGGCAGCCTGGCGTGCGCGCGCACGTAGTCGAACGTGACCCGGTCGGGCGCGATCAGGGCCGCCCGGGCACCGGCTTCGACCGCCATATTGCACAGGGTCATGCGCGCCTCTGCCGAAAGCGCCGCAATCGTCGAACCGGCGAATTCGACGGCATAGCCTCTGGCCCCTTGCGCCCCGATGCGGCTGATGATCCAGAGCACCAGGTCTTTCGAGGACGTGCCGAAGGGCAGCGCCCCGTCGACCGCGATGCGCATCGTTTTGGCGAGGCGGTAGACAAGCGTCTGGGTCGCAAGCACGTGTTCGACTTCAGACGTTCCTATCCCGAATCCCAGCGCGCCCAGGGCGCCGTAGGTCGTGGTGTGGCTGTCGCCGCAAAGAATCACCATGCCGGGGCGCACGTAGCCGTGCTCGGGCGCGACGACATGTTCGATGCCCTGTTCCGGATCGTTGGTGTCGTAGAGCCGGATACCGGCCTGGCCGCAGTTGCGCGCAAGGTTTTCGGCCTGCTTTCTGGACGGGCCGTCCTCGATCACCCGCGGCGTTTCCGCACGCGTGGGAATAATGTGGCTCACGACGGCGAGCTGCTGGGACGGGCGCAATACCGTTCGCCCTTTTTCTTCGAGCGCAGCGAATGCCTGCGGGCTGGTGTACTCGTTCATGAGGTGCAGATCGACATAGAGCAGTACGTTCTCGGTGTCGACCGGCTGCACGGTATGGCTATCGACCAGTTTTTGATAAAGGGTTCGGGGTGGCATCGTCCAGGCCTATAGAAGATAGATGCCGCTTTCAGCGTTGTAGAAAGGGCAGGATCCGATCCAGCAAGGCATCGGGGGCTTCCTCGGGAATGTAGTGGCCGCAGGGCAAGGGGCCGCCGTCGACACTGTCGCTCCATTTGCGCCACTCGGCGATCGGATCGAAGCACTTGCCGACCACGCCGTCGGCGCCCCAAAGCGCGAGTAAGGGGCAGACGATTTTCTCGCCCGCGGCGAGGCTTGCCTGGTCGTGTTCGAGGTCGATGGTGATCGATGCGCGATAGTCTTCGCAGATGCCGTGTGCGGTGGCGGGATCCGACAGGCACCGCAGGTATTCGGCGTAGGCTTCGCGGGAAAACGGCTTGAGCCCCGCGCTGCGGGCGCCCATCGTCTGCTTCAGATACTGGTCGGGATCCGCGCGGATCAAGGTCTCGGGAAACGGCGCGGGGCGAACCAGAAAGAACCAGTGCCAGTATGCCCGCGCAAATTCGAACGAGGTTTGCCGGTACATGGCCAGGGTCGGCGCGATGTCGAGCGTCACGAGCTTGCGTACGCGCCCGGGGTGATCGATGGCCATGCGCGCGGCGACTCTCGCGCCCCGGTCGTGCGAGACCACCAGGAATTCGTCGAAACCCAGTGCCTGCATCAAATCCACCTGATCCTGCGCCATGCGGCGCTTGGAATAGTTGCCGTGGTCGGCCAGGCCCGCGGGCTTGCTGCTGTCGCCGTATCCGCGCAGATCGGCGGCCACCACGGTGTACGACTCGGCCAGCGTGGGCGCGACCCTGTGCCAGATCGCTTTCGTCTGGGGATGCCCGTGCAAGAGCAGCAGCGCCGGGCCGCTGCCTCCGGTGACGGCGTGGATCGCCACGTCTTCGGCAAGGACTGAAACCGGTTGGAAATTCTCGAACATGTGCACCTCGCAGTTTCTGCTAGTCTAATTGATGCCTATTGCGATATGGTATCGGGGAAAGCAAACTGCTGTTAACTGTAGGGAAACAATGGATTCGATTTCGGATCTCGCCCTTTTCGAGCTCGTCGCCCGTCAGGGTAGTCTTACCGCGGCGGCGCGCGAACTCGGCGTGACCACGCCATCGGTCAGCAAGCGCCTCAGCCGGCTCGAAAAGCGCTTGGGCGTACGCTTGCTGCACCGTACGACGCGGCAAATCAGCTTGACCAATGAAGGCGAGCTGTACCTCGTCCAGGGCTCCCGGATACTTGCCGATGTCGCGGAACTGGAGCAGGCCGTGACCAGCAGCCGCGCGGAGCCGGCGGGGCTGCTGCGTGTCAATGCGTCTTTCGGTTTCGGCCGCATGCATGTCGCGCCGGCCGTCGCGCGCTTCGTCGATCGCTATCCGGCGGTAGAGGTACAGCTGCAGCTGAGCGATCGCCCCATGAGCCTGCCGGAGCAAGCGTTCGACGTCGGCATTCGATTCGGCGAGCTGCCCGATGCACGCATCCACGCGCGCCGTTTGATACGCAATCGGCGGATTGTCTGCGCGGCGCCTGGCTACCTCGAGCGGCATGGGGTGCCGAAGACGCCGCGCGAGCTTGCACAGCATCAGTGTCTCGTGCTGCGGGAAAACGACTCCGCCTATGGCACCTGGCATTTTGCGCGAGGCAGGCAGGAGGAGGCCGTCAAAGTGCGCGGCCCGCTGAGCAGCAACGACGGGTTCGCCGTGCTCCAATGGGCACTGAACGGAAACGGCGTCGCGATACGTTCGCAATGGGAAGTCGATCCGTATCTGGGCAGCGGCGCCCTGGTCGAGCTTTTGCCCGACTGGGTCTTGCCGAACGCAGACATTTATGCCGTGTATCTCGAACGTCGCCAGCGTTCGGCACGGCTGCGCACCTTCATCGACTTCCTGGCCGAGTCCTTGCCGAAGTCGGTGGCGCGCGCCGGAAAGAATCCGGGCGGTTCGATAAAATGAGGTATTTGCTCGAGAACCGTCCCATATGTCCGATCCGATCGATTCTTCTGCAGGGCAAGGCCGGGATCAAGCGCCGGCGGAATTGCGCCTGGCCGGCCATGAGCCCGGGGACGAGGCGGTGCTGGTGCTCTCGAACGCGCCCGATGCGCTGCTGGCCAAGCGTATTGCGCACGTGCTGATCGAAGAGCGGCTGGCGGCCTGTGTGCATCTGGGCGCCGCGGGCCTGTCGATGTACATGTGGCACGACACCCTGGAAGGCGCCGAGGAAATCCCGCTGCTGGTCAAGACCACGCGCGGACGCCTGCAGGCGCTTGCCGACCGGCTGCGGCAGCTACACCCCTACGAAGTGCCGGAAATCCTCGTGGTGCCGGTTCTGGGCGGCCTGGCAAGCTATATGGACTGGATGCGGGAACAGGTCGCGGCGCCGCCGCGGCACAAAGAATGAATTTGCAGGAAAACAAAGTGATCTCATATCTGGAAGCGGGCGGCTTGCGGGCCCGCGCCGCGGTCGCCGCGATGTGCGCGGCGCTGGCCTGCCTGGTGCTGCTGGGCGCCGGCGCGGCGCATGCCGAAGATTTCCTCGAGCCCGAACAGGCGTTCGCGTTTTCCGCCGCCATGGCCGGCCCGGCGGAAATCGACGTGCACTACAAGATCGCGCCCAAGTACTACATGTACCGCGAACGCTTCGAGTTCGCGCTGAGCCCCGATGCCGGCCGCCTGGGCAAGCCGTCCTTTCCGAAAGGCATCATCGAATACGATCCGACCTTCGACAAGAAGCTCGAGATCTATCACGACGGGGTCACCATACGCGTGCCGCTGCAGCCCGGCGCCGCGGGGCCGCTGAAGCTCGAGGTTACCGGCCAGGGCTGCGCCGAGGCCGGCCTGTGCTACTCGCCCATGACGACCGAGGTGGTGCTTACGCCCGTGGCGGGTGGCTATCGCGCGTCCGGCCCGGGCGTGCGCAGCTCCGTGCCGGGGCAGGCTGCGCCGGCGGGGGCTGCGGCCGGCCCTGCGGCGACTTCGGCAACGGCTTCTGCGACAACTCCCGCGGCATCTTCGGCCGCATCTCCTGCCGCGTCTGCTGCCGGGGCTCCTGCGGCAGCCGCAGGAGCGCCCCCTGGCGCCGCATCCTCTTCTGTGCTGGACATGAGCGATACGGGCTTTGCCGCGTATCTTGCCGGCGCCGGCTGGGGCCGCATCATCGCCTTGTGCCTGCTGCTCGGGCTGCTGCTGTCGTTCACGCCCTGCGTGCTGCCCATGGTGCCCATCCTGCTGGCGATCGTCGCGGGCGACGCCGGCAAGGCCGGCTCCGCCGGTACGCGCTCGCGCTGGCGCGGGCTGTCGCTGGCGGCCTCGTACGTGCTGGGCATGTCGCTGGTGTACACCGCGCTGGGCGTGGCCGCCGGCCTGATCGGGGCGAGTCTGGCCGTGTGGCTGCAGACGCCCTGGGTGCTGGCGCTGTTCGCGCTGCTGCTGGCCCTGCTGGCGCTGGCCATGTTCGACGTCTACACGCTGCAGGCGCCCAGCGGCATGCAGAGTGCGCTCAATGACAAGGTCTCGCGCATTCCGGGCGGCCGCTACGGCGGGGCGCTGCTGATGGGCATGGTGTCGGCGCTGATCGTCGGGCCTTGCGTGGCGGCGCCGCTGGCGGGGGTACTGCTGTTCATTTCCCAGACCGGCAATCTGGTGCTGGGCGGCCTGGCGCTGTTCGCACTGGCCTGGGGCGAGGGTCTGCTGCTGCTGCTGGTCGGGGCTTCGTCGGGGGCCCTGCTGCCGCGCGCCGGCGCCTGGATGGAGGGCGTCAAGCATTTGTTCGGCTGGCTGCTGCTGGCCACGGCATGGTGGATGCTGGATTCGGTCGTGCCGGCATGGGCCTCGATGCTGGGCTGGGCTTTCCTGGCGGGCTTTGCCGCGGTGATGCTGGGCGCTTTCGAGGCCATGCC
The DNA here is from genome assembly GCF_002209565.1 of Candidimonas nitroreducens. GTDB lineage: Bacteria > Pseudomonadota > Gammaproteobacteria > Burkholderiales > Burkholderiaceae_B > Candidimonas > Candidimonas nitroreducens. Next base: position 119,300 of record NZ_NJIH01000003.1, on the reverse strand, counting down.
GGCGGGGGCGGGCCTGGGCGCGTTCCTGCGCAAGACGCTGGGGCTGCTGGCGGCCCTCTGGGCGGCGCTGCTGCTGGTGGGTGCCGCCACGGGAGGCGGCAGCCTGCTGCAGCCGCTGGCCGGCTGGCGTGCGGGTGCGGTTGCCGGCGCCCCGGGGGTCGCACTGGCCGGCCCGGGCGCATCGGCATCGGGCACGCCCGGCGCGGCTGGGCTGAACCCCGCCGCCACTTTGGCGGTGCGTTCGAGGTTCCAGCGCGTGCATTCGGTGCAGGAGCTGGACGCGGCGCTGGCCCAGGCGGGCCGGCCCGTCATGCTGGACTTCTATGCCGACTGGTGCGTGTCGTGCCTGGAAATGGAGAAGTTCACGTTCAGCGATCCGGCGGTTGCCGGCAAGATGTCGCAGTTGCTGCTGCTGCAGGCGGATGTCACCAAGAACACGCCCGAAGACCGTGCGCTGCTCAAGCGCTTCCACCTGTTCGGGCCGCCTGGCATTTTGTTCTTCGGTGCTGACGGCAAGCCGCTGCCGAATGCGCGCGTCATCGGGTTCCAGAAGGCGGCGCAGTTCGCTGCGGTGCTGGATGGGGTGCTGGCGGACGGGAGACGTTGATTCTTCGTCGATACCCGGTCGAGTCCGCGATTGTGGGGCGGGCGGCTTTTTGAATCGGCGCATCAAATGGGGTCATTTGGCGCTTCCGATGTCGTTTCGTCGATAAAACGGCCGCTTTCGTCGAAAAAAACTTGTTTCAAAAAATACTGCTTGTCAGACTGGACGGGAATTTTCCACATGGTTTGTTGCCGAATGCACCGTTGTTTTGAATGATTGACTGATGTAGCGGCCGGTACAGGCGGCGCGAAAGGTGCAAGGGCGGCAAATCAATCAGAGAAGCCCGCCGATCATGCAAGCACCGAATCGCCCCACTGGAAAGATTTCCTTCCCTCGTCCTCATTTGCTACGCCTTGCCGTGATCTCGGCCTTGGGCGTGTATGCCGCCGCGCTCTCCCCGAGTGCCGAGGCCTCCTGCAGCAATAGCGTTAGCGACTCGCACAATTACTGGTATTGCAAGGGAAGCGATGGCGAGGATGGCAGCTCCAGCGAAAAGAAAGGCGGGACGGGTGAGAATGTCTTCATGGAAGGGCTAGGCCCGATGAGGGCCAATGCGGGCAGCACCTTGAACCCGTCGGTGTCACCCAATGTGGCTGGCGTGTTCATGGGGTATACCGGTGGCGGGGCCGGAGTCGACGAGGGTAGCGCGGGTGCCGGGGGCACGGTCACCATGACCAATCAGTACGACATCTCACTGGAAGGTTCGACGCATTCGGGGTACTTTCAAAGCCTGATTTCCGCGACCTCGATCGGCGGCAATGGCGACGGGTACAACGACAACTACAAGTCCAGTGGCGGTAATGGCGGTTCCGGTCAAAAAATAACGCTTGCCAATAGCGGGAATCTGACGATCAGCGGTACCGTGCAGCCTTATCACGATCACGATAATGTCAGAACGGTATTTCCCATGTTCGGCATCCGTGCGGTAAGCGGCGGGGGTACCGGAGGCGACCAGAACAATGGGGTCGTGGGGGATCAGTTGGGTGGGAGCGGTGGCTGGGGTGGAGCGATCGACCTGACCAATAGCGGCGCGATCAGGCTTGGCAGTACCTCGACCCGTCTTTCCGGCAAACCCCAGGGGGCGGCGATTCATGCCGAATCGTATGGGGGCTCCGGGGGAACCGATTATGGCAGCGCAGGTAGCGGCAGCTGGGTGTCGGTGGGCAATACCGGAGACCTCGATGTGGTCTGGGACGCCAAATACGATGGGGATGGCGTTTATGGCATTCATGCGATCAGTTCCGGCGGCGCTGGCACTCAGGCGAATAACGATAACGACAACAGTGATCCGGGTGGCACGGGCGGTGCGGGAGGTACGGTTACTGTGACCTCGGGCGGTCAGACTCTAGTCGATGTCTCCGGGGTTTTTTCCGGCCAGGGGGCCGGTATTGCGGCATTGAGCCAGGGTGGCAAAGGCGGTACGGGCCCTGCGAAGGACAAAACGGGCGGTACAGGCGGTACGGGCGGTTACGTCAGTGTTGCGCTGCGGGATGGAAGCATTACGACGCGTGGCGAAAATCTGTACGGTATCCTGGCGCAGAGCATTGGCGGCCAGGGGGGCGATGGCGGTGACGGCGCTGCCTTGGCCGGCCAGGGCGGCGGCGCCGGGTTCGGTGGAAACGCCAGCGGCGCCCAGGTGATTCTGGATGGCAGCAGCACCATAGAAACCCACGGCAACTATGCGGCGGGCATCATGGCGCAGTCCATCGGCGGTGGAGGCGGAACGGGCGGCACCTTTGTTTCCGTGCTGGCAGGGGAGGCGGGCAATGGCGGCAGCGGCGGTAACGCCAACCTGGCCAAGGTCGATGCCGCTGGAAGCATTACCACGAGCGGCGATCATGCCTATGGCATCGTGGCCCAGTCCATTGCCGGCAGCGGCGGCGCGGGAGGGCTTGATGTCGGTGTCATTGCCCTGGGAGGCGATGGCGCAGGGGGAGGCGCAGCCGGCCAGGTCGAAGTCAGTCAGTCCGGAACGATCAAGACCGCGGGCTATTCGGCGCATGGCGTGCTGGCCCAGTCCATCGGCGGAGGCGGCGGGGCGTCGGGCAGTGCAATCGGCGGCTTCAGCGTAGGCGGCAGCGCAACCGGCACCGAAGGCTCCAATGGATCGACGGTCATCGTAAGGAATTCGGGCAGCATTCACACGACGGGCAATGCCGCGGTCGGCGTGCTGGCGCAGTCCATCGGCGGCGGCGGCGGTAGCGGCGGCGACAGCAAGGGCATTGCCGGCATAGGCGGCGAGGGGGCGTCAGGCGGCGAAGGGGGCAGAGTCCTGTTGCAGGATCTGGGATCCATTACGACAGACGGTCGATTCAGTCCGGCTGTGCTGGCGCAATCCGTGGGCGGCGGCGGCGGCAACGGAGGCGACACCCAGACAGCATCCGCAGGCGTATCGGTGGCCATAGGCGGCAGCGGATCCGGCGGCGGCAATGGCGGCTCTCTTTGTCTGGGCAATGCCGGTTTTTGCGGAGAAACTTCGGCCCAAGGCATCGCCCTGACGACAGCGGGTGATTATTCGCCCGGCATCATCGCGCAGAACATCGGCGGCGGGGGCGGCAATGGGGGCAGTGTCGACAACGTCAGCCTCGCCTCGTTCGCTGCCTTGCAGCTTGGCGGCCAGGGTGCCAAAGGGGGCAATGCGGGCGGCGACGGCACGCAAATCAATTACGAGAATCTCGGCATACGCACCAGCGGCGCTCATTCGACGGGCATACTGGCGCAAAGCATAGGCGGCGGGGGCGGCACCGGGGGGGACTCCAATTACTTCAACGCCACGATCGGCCTGAACGCCGCCGTGGTGGTCGGCGGCAATGGCGGCGCAGGCGGGGCGGGAGCCAAGACGCAGGTCATCTTGAAACGCTCGCAAATTGCCACGGGCATGGGCTTTGCCGCGGCGGGCGACAACTATGCGCCTGATGATTCGTATGGCGTGCTGGCGCAAAGCATAGGCGGCGGAGGCGGCAACGGCGGTAGCTCGAGCGCCAGCGATCTTGTGGTTGCCGTTCCGCTGGGCGCGGAGGTGCCTCCCATTTCCTTCAGCTTCCAGGCTTCTGTCGGCGGCAGCGGCGGGGGAGGCGGCAGCGCCTGTGGCTCAGGCTCGTCCTGCGTGACAGAAGTGGGTCTATACGAGGGAACGTCGATTACTACCTTGGGTGATGGCTCGCATGCGGTTGTCGCCCAGTCCATTGGGGGCGGAGGCGGAAACGGCGGCGATGCGTCGGCGCTTTCCACGGGCATTTCTTACGGCGACTCCATATCGGGCAAAGTCGGCATGGCTTTGGGCGGTTCGGGCGGCACGGCCTCGAGCGGCGGCAAAGTGGTCGTCAACCTGGGCACCGATGGCTACTATGCCTCGCTTCCCGCAAGCATCGATCTGCCCATCGATTTAAGCAACGAGGCGAATGTTCTTGCGCCCGACTCCACCATTCTTACCTATGGCGATTTCGCCAATGGCGTACTGGCTCAATCCGTGGGCGGCGGGGGCGGCAACGGCGGTGTCGGCAGCAGCAACTCCTACTCGGCCGGGGGGATGGTCGAGCTGGACTTGAATATCGGCCTGGGCGGAACCGGAGGCGGAGGAGGCAACGGCGGCGACGTCGATGTCGCGCTGGCGTCTTCCAACATTATCCATACGGTCGGTTCGGGTTCGCGCGGCATACTGGCCCAGTCCATCGGCGGTGGCGGCGGTACCTCGCAGGGCGGCACCATGAGCATGGGCGCTTCGGTGGAGGGATTTGGCGGCAAGCTCACGCTGGGCGTGGGCCAGACAGGTGGCTCGGGAGGCAAAGGGGGCCATATCACGGCCGACATCAACGGTGCGATTCGCACCCAGGGTGGCGACGCCGATGCGGTGGCGCTGCAATCCATTGGGGGCGGCGGGGGCCTGGCGGGCTCGATCGGCGCCGACTCTTCCTCCAACCCCATTCTCGATCGCATAGGCAAGGCCAAGGACACAGTCGGCCGCGTTACCGACGACGGCAGCAGAGGCTATGGCTTTGAGGTCGACATCGGTGGAAAAGGCGGATCAGGTGGTGCCGGGGGCCAGATCGACCTGAATTTCGCCGGCAAGATCGCCACCGCGGGCGATTGGGCGGACGGCATTGTGGCGCAATCCATTGGCGGCGGCGGGGGCGCCGGCGGGTCTTCGACTGCGGCGGGCAGCTCCAAATCGGCTCAGATCAATATCGCCGTCGGCGGCTCCGGTGGCGCCGCGGGCAATGGCGGGCCCATCAACGCCTATTTTGACGGCAGTCACGACAACTCTCTTGATACCCTGGGTTATGGCGCTTACGGCGTCTTGCTGCAATCCATCGGCGGTGGCGGCGGACAAGGAGGCGACGGCTCCGATATGGCGCATGGCGATATTTTTGTGGGCGGCTCCGACGGGGGCAATGGCGGTACCAGCGGGGTGGGGGGCGATATCCGAACCACGGGTACGGGTTCATGGTTGAGCGTGGGTACCAAGGGTGCCGATGCGCCGGCCTTTGCCGCGCAGTCCATTGGGGGCGGCGGCGGTGTGGGAGGCGCCGGAAATAGCGATTCGCAGTCCAAACCGAATAGTGAAAGCAGCCAAGTTGCGGTGTCGGTAGGCGGCCATGGGGGCTCGGGCAACAACGGCGGCACCGTCGCGCTGCAATTGGGCACCAACGCCAGTACCAAAGGGGATCGTTCCTACGGCTTTCTGGCCCAGTCCATCGGCGGCGGCGGCGGCGTGGGCGGGGCGGGCAAAGCCTCCAACCTCACCAGCGTCGGGCTGGGCGGCCGCGGCGGGGCGGGGGGTGATGGCGGAAACGTAAGCCTTGTCTTCAATTCGGGCAGCGTCATCAATACCTCGGGCGCAGGCGCTCATGGCATCGTGGCGCAATCCATCGGTGGCGGCGGCGGGATTGCCGGCGATAGCTCCCTGGAGCTTGGGCTCAAGCCTGACGGCTGGGTGGTAACCGGCGATGAAGCCGGCGGCCGCGGCAAGGGCGGTACCGTCAAGATTGATTGGACGGGCAGTCTCCAGGCTTCGGGAGCCAATGCCTTTGGCATCGTCGCGCAGTCCATCGGCGGCGGCGGCGGGATCGGTGGCGGCGGGAACGGCGTGTATGCGGGCAGCACTGGGCACCAAAGCGGCTCGGGCCAGGGCGGCGCGGTCAACGTGACTCAGCATGGCGTCATCCAGGCGACGGGCGGCGGTTCCACCGGCGTGTTTGCCCAGAGCACCGGCCCGGACGGCGGTCAGGCGGTTCAGGTCGATGTCTACGGTTCGGTGCAGGGCGGCAGCGGCAATGGGGCCAGCGTCTGGATCGCCGACGGCCGTGACAACAAGCTCGACATTCATCAGGATGGAGTGGTGAAACTGTCGGCCAGCGGCACGGGTGTGCGCTACACAGGCAAGGGTACGAACGAACAAGGCTATGTGCTGGACATCAACCTGGACGGGAACGGTACGTTCGAGGGCAATATGGAGTGCGGCAACGCCAGCGGTTCGGGAGGCGGTGGCGCCGATGCGCCCTGCCATGCTGCTTCGGGCGAAGAGGCGGTCATGAAGGAAGCCACGCTTTACCAGGCCGACATCGACAACGGCGGCCTGCTCGAGATCGGCCGTACCGGCAAGTTCGATACGCTGACGGTCACGGGCGATTATCAGCAGCGATCCACGGGCGTTCTTCGCGCCGATACAGACTTCGGCGGCATGCGCAGTGACCTCCTCGAAGTGCAGGGCGATGCCAGGCTGGATGGCCGTTTCGATGTGGCGTCCATCAGCCTGCTGCCCCGGCGCGAACTCAAAGTGCTCGACGTAAAAGGGGCCACGACAGGCAGCCTGCAGGTGATTGATTCGCCCATCTTCAATTTCCAGTTGCGGCCTGAGGGCAGGTCGCAGTTCCTGAGCGTGAAGGGCGCAGACTTCAATGCGGCCAGCCAGAATTTGGAAGGCAACCAACGGGGCGTTGCCCGGCATCTGCAACAGATCTGGGATCAGGGCGGCACCGTGGCATTGGGGCCTTTGTTCGCCGTTTTGAACACCGCCTCGCGCAGGGGAGCCGGCACCTATCGTGAACGCCTGACCGACTTGTCGCCCGGCGCGTCGCTGGCGCCGGCCAGCCAGATGGCGGCCGGCATGGCGAACTTCATGGGCGCCATGATGTCTTGTCCGGTCATGGAAGGCGACGGCACCCTGGGGCGCGAGCGTAACTGCCTTTGGGGCCAGATCACCCGGCGCAATACCGACAACGACGGCGGCAACGGCTCGCCCGGCTACTCCTTCGACAGCACCACATCCCAATTCGGCGGGCAGTATGAGTTCAAGCCGGACTGGTTCCTGGGCGGATCGTTCGCCTACCAGGACAACCGCCTGGAAGGCAACAGCGGCCGGGTGAGCGGGCGGGGCGATGCGGGTTATGTGGGCATTGTCCTGAAGCATCAGGCCGGCCCCTGGACCTATTCGGGCTCACTGGGTGGCGGCTACGGTTCGACCCGGATGGATCGCAGCATGTCCATTGAAGGCTATGACCCCAGCGTGCACAGCGATCCCGACGCCTACAGCGTGGGCGCGCGCTTGCGCGTCGCGCGCCATATCGAGCTGAGCCGGAAGCTTTACCTGAAGCCCTATGTCGACATCGATGCCTTGTACACGCGCATGCCGGGCTACAGCGAATCGGGCGGGCCGCTCAGCCTGAAGGTCGACAGCAACGACCAGTTCCTCATGAGCCTGTCGCCCATGCTGGAATTCGGCGGCCGTGTCGATTTCTCCAACGGCGCGGTCATGCGTCCTTATGTCTATGCGGGGGCCTCGTTCCTGAGCAAAGACTCCTGGGATGCCAGTGCGCGCCTGTCCGGAGCCCCGGCGGGCAGCGGTGAAATCAACACCTCATTGCCGGGAGACAATGTAGTGGGCCGGTTCGGCCTGGGTGTGCTGGTCAATACCGAATCGGGCGTGGACGTGCGGCTGCAATATGACGGCGAAGTATCCGGCAAGACGCACAGCCACGCGGGCCAGTTGAAGGTGATGTATCGGTTCTGAGGCCCGAGCCGTGGCGGGCCGGCCGGCCCGCCGCGTCTTTCCGGGCGGCCTCGGAACACGATGTACAGACTGGCCTCGACGCCATGATCGCGGGAGCGCGAAGCCAGCGCACCCCGCTACAACTCGGACTGGATCTGTCGGCCGTCTGAATTTCCGAACCAAAAGCCAGTCCTGATTGGTTTGAAAACCGTCCAGGATGCCCGGCTGCGAGCCGGGGACCCCGGAGGAGTCCGAAGCGCAGGCGAGTCTGCCGAGCATCGGAACTCCGCAGGGCAGCCCCGGCGGCTAAAGAATGAATAAAGAACATGACTAAAGCCGTGTCCGCGGCTCGGGCGCACAGGATTGTTCGTGCCCAAGAACGCGAGCCGGCGCTTTAAGAGCCGGCGCTTTAACACAAATCCGCGCTTTCGCGCCAACCGTCTCTAAGCCTGCTCTTTCAGAATCTTCGCCGCCTCGATGGCGAAATAGGTCAATATGCCGTCGCCACCGGCGCGCTTGAAGGCCAGCAGCGACTCCATCATCACCTTGTCGTGATCCAGCCAGCCATTGGCGGCTGCAGCCTTGAGCATGGCATATTCGCCGCTGACCTGGTAGGCATAGGTGGGCACCCCGAAGGCATTCTTGACCTCGCGCAGCACGTCCAGATAGGGCATGCCCGGCTTGACCATCACCATGTCGGCTCCCTCGCGCAGGTCGGCCGCGACTTCGCGCAAAGCCTCATTGCGGTTGGCCGGATCCATCTGGTAAGTGAATTTATTCGACTTGCCCAGATTCGTGGCCGAGCCCACGGCGTCGCGGAAAGGGCCGTAGAACGCGCTGGCGTATTTGGCCGAGTACGCCATGATGCGCGTGTAGATGTGCTGGTTCGATTCCAGCGCCTGGCGGATGGCGCCGATGCGGCCATCCATCATATCGCTGGGCGCCACGATATCGACGCCGGCGGCGGCCTGCACCAGGGCCTGGCGGGTCAGGATCTCGACGGTGGGCTCGTTCAGCACGTAGCCGTCGGCATCGATGACGCCGTCCTGGCCGTGGCTGGTGTAGGGGTCGAGCGCGACATCGGTGAGCACGCCGAGTCCGGGAAAATGCTGCTTCAGTGCGGCCACTACGCGCGGGATCAGGCCCTCGGGGTTGGTGGCCTCGATGCCGTCGGGCGTTTTCAGCGCCGGGTCGATGACGGGAAACAGCGCCATCACGGGGATGCCCAGGGCGACGCATTCTTCGGCCGCGGCCAGCAGCGTGTCGGGCGAGTAGCGCACCACGCCCGGCATGGAGGGCACGGGCTGGCGCACCCCCTGGCCTTCCATGACGAAGACGGGGTAGATCAGGTCGGCGCTGGTCAGCACGTTCTCGCGCACCAGGCGGCGCGAGAATTCGTCGCGGCGGTTGCGCCGCGGCCGGGCGGCGGGAAAGTCGGCGGAAACAATAAAAGAGGTCATGGCACTACCTTGGGGGAAATCCAGTTTTCGATGTGGGCCGATGCTTCTTCCAGCCCAATGCGGTGTGTTGCCGAGAACGGCACGGCCAGCAGCGCGCCGATCTCGGCCAGTTCTTTTTTGACGGCGAATACGGCCTTGACGCGCTGGCCATAGGGAAACTTGTCGGCCTTGGTCAGCAGCGCCAGCACGGGGCGCCCCGTGGGCGCTATCCAGTCGGCCAGGCGCCGATCCAGGTCGGTGACGCCGCGCCGTATGTCTATGAGCAGCACGATGCCCGCCAGCGAAGCGCGTTCGCGCAGATAGCCGCCGAGGATGTCGGCCCATTCCTCGTGGGTATTGCGCGCCACCGACGCGTAGCCGTAGCCCGGCAGATCGACCAGGAAGCCCAGGGACTGGTCGGGTTCGATGGGATCGGGAATGCCGAACAGATTGATCAGCCGCGTGCGTCCCGGGGTCTTGCTGGAGTAGGCCAGACGCTTCTGGTTGGTGAGCACGTTGATGGCCGAGGACTTGCCAGCGTTGGAACGCCCGACGAAGCAGACTTCGGCCACTGACGGCGCCGGAAGCTGGTCCAGGCGGGCCGCCGAGACGGTGAAACGGGCGCGGTGCAAAATGGACACGGAGGCTCTCGGGTGGGTTCAATCCAGGCGCTATTGTATAATCGCACGTTTGAAACAGTTGGTGTCTCTACCGGGGGCAGGGTTTGCGCCGGGAATTCGTCCATACTGCCGTGTGTCTTGGTGGCGTTCAGCGCCCGGATCGAATCGCGATCGTCGAGGTCTTTTCATGAAGCGTGTGCTTTCCAGTATGTTGGTTGCCAGCGGCTTGCTGCTGGGTGCGTCCCTGGTTTCTGTCAGCCATGCGCAAGGCGTTGCCAAGCCCGATGCGGCCAAGGGCGAACAACTCTACACGCATGGCGATACGGCTCGCAGCATCATTGCCTGTATCACCTGTCACGGCGCCGCCGGCAACAGCACGATTCCCGCCAATCCGAACCTGGCGGCCCAGCCTCACGAATACCTGGCCAAGCAACTGGGCGACTTCCGCCCCAAAAATGCCAAGACCCCGCCGCTGCGCCGCGGCGACAAGGGCGCCAACACGGTCATGACCAATTTCGCCTCCGCGCTGACCGCGGCCGACGTACAGAACATCGCCTACTACTTGTCGCAGCAGAAGCTCGACCCCAAGACGGCCGCCACGGCCACCCATAAAGACACCGTGGCGCTGGGCCAGGACATCTGGCGCGGCGGCTTGCCCGACCGCAACGTGCCCGCCTGCGCAGCCTGCCACTCGGCCAACGGCGCCGGCATGCCAGGGGAATTCCCCCGCCTGTCGGGCCAGCATCCTGAATACATTGCCGAGCAGCTCAAGCTGTTCCGTAGCGGCGATCGCGCCAACAGCGATATCATGCATGACATCGCCGACCGTATGTCCGACGCCGATATCGCGGCGGTGGCGGACTACGCCGCGGGGCTGCGTTAAGCCCTGGATCTAGTCCAGCCGCCCCGCGGGAACGGGAGTTGCTGGCTGGAATTCAGAAATAAAAAAAAGGGGGGAGCTGTCGCCGGCGGCCTCCCTTTTTTCTTGGCGCGGCGCCTGGCCATGTTTCCCGCGTGGGAACGGCAAGGCGGTACGCTCCGTAGCGGTACGGCGGCAATTTTTGCCGCCGGGCCGCCCCAAGGCAAAAAGCGCCCCCTTGGGGGGATTCGCCAGGCTTGGCTCAGTTCCTGCGGACTGAGCCAAGCCTGGCGAATCCGAGCGGCATGCCAGCCCGCGAGGTGGACAGCAAGCCGCAGGCGCAGCATGGGGGCATTTTTTTTGTGAATCGAGATGAGCCAGACCTATTCCTTGCGCCGCTGGGGCGCCGATTTCTTCGAGCTGCTGGGTTCGATGCGTTTTGCGGTAAGCCTGCTGATGTTCATCTGCGTGGCCAGCCTGATCGGCACCGTGCTGCAGCAGAACCAGGCGCCCGGCAGCTACATCGACCAGTTTGGCCCCTTCTGGTTCGCGGTCTTTGACAAGTTCTCGATCTACCACGTCTACAATAGCTGGTGGTTCCTGCTGATCATGGCGTTCCTGGTGGTGTCCACCAGCATCTGCCTGATACGCAACGCGCCCAAAATGGTGCGCGATGCCAGCTCTTTCCGGGAATACATACGCGGCAACAGCCTGCGCTCTTTCCACCATCGGGTCGAGAGCGCCTCGACGCTGGCTCCCGCGGAAAGCCAGAAGCGCGTGCAGCAATGGCTTACCGGGCAGGGCTACAAGTTCAAGCTGCGTCAGGACGGCGAAAGCGTGCTGATCGCAGCCAAGAAAGGAAGCGCCAACCGATATGGCTATATTTTTGCCCATGCCGCAATCGTCGTCATCTGTATCGGCGGCCTGCTCGACAGCGAACTGCCGATCCGGCTGCAGGTATGGCTGGGCAAGACGCCCATTACGCAGAACATGCTGATCTCCCAGGTGCCTGCATCGGGCCGCTTGCCGGCCGCCAATCTCAGCTTCCGCGCCAATATGCTGGTGCCCGAGGGCAGTGAAAGCAGCAATGGCATCGTTACCGTCAACAACGGCGTGCTGGTGCAGCCGCTGCCCTTCGCGCTGACGCTCAAGAAGTTCTCGGTCAGCTACTATTCGACCGGCATGCCCAGCAATTTCCAGAGCGACGTGGAAGTGACCGACCTGGCCACGGGCAAGAAGTTCGACCGTACCATCAAGGTCAACGAGCCGCTGCGCTACCGCGGCGTCACGGTCTATCAGTCCAGTTTCGACGATGGCGGCAGCAAGCTGCAGATGGTGGGGTACCCGCTGGCCGGGCCGAACGACAAGCCGTTCACGGTCGACGGCACGGTGGGCAAGTCTACCGAGATCACCATGGGCAGCGGCGCCAAGGCCGGCAAGCTCGAGGTCGACCTGTCGGGCCTGCGCACCATCAATGTGGAAAATCTTTCGGGCAACGTGGCGCCGCAGCCCAAGCCCATCCTGGCCGAGGTGGCGTCGGTCACGGGCAGCGCCGCGCCGGCTAAGAACAAAGACCTGCACAATGTGGGGCCGAGCGTGCAATACCGCATCATCGGCCGCGACGGGCAGGCGCACGAGTTCAATAATTACATGCTGCCGATCAAGCTCGACGACCATTCGGTGTTCCTGGCCGGCGTACGCGACAATCCGAACCAGAATTACCGCTATCTGCGCATTCCCGCGGATGCGGATAATTCGGTGGCCGACTTCATGCGCCTGCGTGCCGCGCTGTACGATCCGGTGATGCGTGCCGAGGCGGCGGGGCGGTTTGCCGCGCGCAATGCCAATTCGGGCCTGCAGCAGCCTTTGCTGCAGAAGGCTGCCGAGGGCGCCATGGAGGCGTTTTCCAAAGGCGGCTTCGACGCCATTGTGGAGAAGGTGCCGGCCGACCAGCGCGAGAAGGTGCTGGGTTTTGCGGTGCCCATGATCCAATTGAGCCTGACCGAGCTGCGCGACATCGAGCACGAGAAGGCCGGGCTGCCGCCCATCCAGCACGTGGGGCCGGAGGGCCAGGCCGCCAACACCTGGATCCAGCTGGCCTTGCTGGCGATGGCGAATCTGCCCGATTATCCGGCGCCGGTGTTTCTGGCGCTCAAGGGTTTCGACCACGTGCAGGCCAGTGTGTTCCAGGTGGCCCGCAGTCCGGGCAAGAACGCGGTATACCTGGGTTGCGTCCTGCTGGTGCTGGGCGTATTTTCGATGTTCTATATCCGTGATCGCCGTATCTGGGTATGGGTCAAGCCGCAAGGCCAGGGCAGCGAGATGCTGGCTGCCATGACTTCCCAGCGGCGCACGCTCGATTTCCAGCACGAGTTCGAGCGTTTCAAGGACGCGATCAAGCGCCTGTCCACGTAAAGAGGTTCTTATGACCGACACTATCATCAAGCCAGGCATCCCCATGTGGGACGATGCCATGACGTCCAGCGGCGACTCGCGCGGCCATCGCGGCCGTCCGAATTGGTCCGATATCGTCTTTTTCCTGGTGTTGGCCGGGGGCGCCGCTTATGCGCTGCTGAATTACAGCGCCGACATGGACTACTACGAGAAGTTGATCCTGTGCGGCGCGGTGGTGGTGTGCAGCTGGCTGGGCTGGCTTTGGCGGCCCCTGCGTACGCTGATGATAGCCAGCGGGCTGAGCGCGCTGTTCGCCATCTGGCTGTACAGCAACGGCGGCGGCCTGGGGCAGGGCGACATCACGCGCGCGGATCATGTGTTTTTCCTGAAGTATCTGTTCTCGTCGCAGTCGGCGATACTGTGGATGTGCGCGCTGTTCGCGCTGGCGATGATCTGCTACTGGATCGGGTTCTTCAGCGATACGGCGGCGTGGCTGGGCACGGCGCTGACCTGGGGGGCGGTGTATGCGGGCCTGACGGGCATGCTGGTGCGCTGGCGCGAGGGGCATCTGCTGGGGCCGGGCATAGGCCATGTGCCGGTCAGCAATCTGTATGAAGTGTTCGTGCTGTTCTGTTTGTTTACGGCGCTGTTTTATCTGTATTACGAACGCCGTTATGCCACGCGGGCGCTGGGCGGCTTCGTGCTGATGGTGATCAGTTCAGCGGTGGTGTTCCTGCTGTGGTATTCGTTTACGCGCGATGCGTACGCGATTCAGCCGCTGGTGCCGGCGCTTAAAAGCTGGTGGATGAAGCTGCATGTGCCGGCGAATTTCATAGGCTACAGTTCGTTCTCGCTGTCGGCGATGGTGGGTTTTGCGTATCTCATCAAAGAGCACGGGCAAACGGTGTCGCGGGCCAAGCTGGTGCCGGTGTTCGTGCTGGGCGCGGTGCTGTGCGCGGAACCGATGGTGTTCGGCACGAAAGAAGTATCGATGACCTGGATGCTGTATTTCGGGCTGGCGGCGATTGTGGTGGCGGTGATTCTGGCGCTGCGCAAGCCGATTGCGGCAAAGCTGCCGTCGCTGGAGATCCTGGACGACATTATGTACCGGGCGATTGCGGTGGGGTTTGCGTTCTTCACGGTAGCGACGATACTGGGCGCGCTGTGGGCGGCGGATGCCTGGGGTACTTATTGGCAGTGGGATCCGAAGGAAACCTGGGCGCTGATTGTCTGGCTGAATTATGCGGCGTGGCTGCACATGCGGCTGATGAAGGGGCTGCGCGGCACGATGGCGGCGTATTGGGCGCTGGGTGGGCTGCTGGTCACCAGTTTCGCGTTCCTGGGGGTGAATATGTTCCTGGCGGGGCTGCATTCGTACGGATCGCTGTAGCGCGGATGATGGGCCGCCCTGTGTTGGGGCGGCCGTTTGGGTATGTATTTTTTTAGGGGCTTTCCAGGCCCCTTTTGTTTGGGGTGCAGGTTTTTTCCCTTGGGCTTTTGTTCTTTACACGCGCCGCAAGCGGCTGGGGCTCGGCAGGCTCGCTCGCCCGGTGCCGGCTGCGCCGGCACTGCCCTTGACCTCCGGGCATTTTGGGGGCGGTCGGCAAACTCGCGTCGCGCATAGCCCCCCGGGCTATGCGCAGGCTTGACGCTCGGACAGTGCCGACCTTGCATCCCCCAAAATGCCCTACGGTGGCGGCGGGCTCGGACGAGCCTGCCGAGCCCCAGCCGCCCGCGACGCTGGGCGGCCGCGGGGTTTGTGGGGCTGGCGAGGTGGGGCGATGTGAGTGCGAGAGTGGCGTGGTGCTACACCACCACTATGCTGTCATGTTGCATTCATGGGGCGCCATGCGTCGCCGGGCTGGTTCTGTTGGCGCGGCCTAGAACGGGGTACCTCCTTCCGGTTCGATGACCCACTCACCTCCAGGAGGCACCCCATTCTCTCCGCTTGTTTTGTAGACGGTTGGTGGGCAAAGACCCCGGTTCGTTGAGGTGCCGGGATCTTCAGGCGCGGCCTGGAATGGGGCGCTCTCCCTCCGGTTCAATGACCCTCTCGCCTGCGGGAGATGCCCTATTCCCTCGCTCGTTTTGTAGACGGGCGGGAGGGGGCGGAGCCCCTTGCTTTACCAGGGCAGTATTGATTCTCCGGCGTAGAGGCTGGCCACGGTCTCGCGGGGGCGCAGGACGTGGCTGCGGGCGCCGTCGACCATGATTTCGGCGGCGCGGGGGCGGGTGTTGTATTGGCTGGACATGACGAAGCCGTAGGCGCCGGCGGACATGATGGCGAGCAGGTCGCCCTGGCGCAGGGCGAGGCGGCGGTCGCGTGCCAGCCAGTCGCCGCTTTCGCAGATGGGGCCGACCACGTCGTAGGTTTGGGCCGTATTGCCGTCGCCGTCGCGGCGCAGCACGGGCTCGACGCCGTGCCAGGCGTCGTACAGAGTGGGGCGCAGCAGGTCGTTCATGGCCGCGTCGACGATGGCGAAGTTGCGGGCTTCGCCGTGCTTCAGGTATTCCACCCGTGTCAGCAGCACGCCGGCGTTGCCCACCAGCGAGCGGCCGGGCTCGAGTACGAGTTGCAGGTGGCCCAGGCCTTGTGCGTTCAGGCGC
Organism: Candidimonas nitroreducens; assembly: GCF_002209565.1. Classification (GTDB taxonomy): domain Bacteria; phylum Pseudomonadota; class Gammaproteobacteria; order Burkholderiales; family Burkholderiaceae_B; genus Candidimonas; species Candidimonas nitroreducens. The sequence continues at coordinate 103,789 of NZ_NJIH01000003.1, read as the reverse complement.
TGGAAGACTTGATCCAGGAGGGTCTTGGGCGGCAGCGGGGTTTCGTCGCTGTAGCGTATGCCCAGGCCGCCGCCCAGGTCGAGGTGCTTGATGTGTATGCCCTGGTCGGCCAGGGTGGCGATCAGGATCAGCAGCTTGTCGAGGGCGTCGAGGTAGGGGCCGGTTTCGGTGATTTGCGAGCCGATGTGGCAGTCCACCCCGACGACTTCTATGCCGGGCAGGGCGGTGGCTTGCTGGTATACCCGCGGCGCGATTTCGATGGCGATGCCGAATTTGTTTTGTTTCAGGCCGGTGGAGATGTAGGGGTGGGTCTGGGCGTCGACGTCGGGGTTGACGCGCAGTGACACGGCGGCGACGCGGCCGGCGGCCTGGGCGACTTGCGAGAGGCGCTGCAGCTCGGCTTCGGATTCGACGTTGAAGCACTTGACGCCGGCCTGCAGGGCGGCCTGTATTTCGCTGGCCTGCTTGCCCACGCCGGAAAACACGATTTTGCCCGGGTCGCCGCCGATGGCCAGGACGCGGGCGAGTTCGCCGCCGGACACGATGTCGAAGCCGGCGCCGAGGTTCTTGAATTCGTTCAGGATCCCGAGGTTGGAGTTGGCTTTCATGCCGTAGCAGATGAGGACGTTGCGGCCTTCGGCGGCGTGCTGGTAGGCCTGCCAGGCTTCGCGCAGGGCCTGGCGCGAGTAGACGTAGAGCGGGGTACCGAATTCCTGTGCCAGGCGGGCAAGCGGGGTGTCTTCGGCGTAAAGCTCGTTGCCGCGGTACGCGAATTGGGGTGCAACGGTCATGATGGGGCTGGGGTGGTAGTGTGGGTGTGGTTTCGATTCATGAGCCCGGCCGGCCCGCCGGGGCGGCGGCCGTGTGCCGCCCGGCCTGAAGCCGGGATCGGCTCCGGGGCCGGTGGCATCACAGTGTAATGGAAGCCGCCGGCTTGCTGGGCAACCGCGTGCCTGCCGGGCTATTTGACGGCTTTGGTCTGGGCCGGTGCGGCGCTGTTGCTGCCCGTCTGGTCTTCGGCCGGAAGCTGCACGCTTTGCGGCGGCTTGGCCAGGGACGCGTTGGGGGCGGGCGGCGGCGGCATGTACAGGGGGCCTTTGTAGCCGCAGCCGGCCACCAGCGCCAGCAGGAACAGGCCGGCAACGATACGGGGCGTATGGCGGATACACGCCGATACGGAAGACGCTTGCATGACGTGACTCCGAGTTTTCAAAATTGTACTTTGTGCGTCTGCGCCACGCTTTGGTCGCTTTGGTCGTTCTGGCCCTGCAGCTGGTTCAGCAGATTGTTGATGCCGTCCGACGGATTGGTGCCGGGCGCGCCGGGGGCGGCAGGGCTGCCGCCCGCCGGGGCGGGGTTGGTGTCGTCCATGCCCGGCAGGGTGGGCAGCCCGACGCGGGCGATGGCCTGCCCGGGCGGGAATTCCGAGAAGTAGTAGTCGCCGTCGATCTTGCTCAGACCCGAGGGTATGGGCCCCGGCGGGGTCTCGGGCTGCCCTTTCAGGGCGAAGCGCATGAAGTCCAGCCATATGGGCAGGGCCGCGCCGCCGCCGGTCTCGCGCGAGCCCAGCGAGCGCGGCTGGTCGTAGCCCATCCAGGCGATGCCGACGATGTGCGGGGTGAAGCCGGCGAACCAGGCATCGTGGGAGTCGTTGGTGGTGCCGGTCTTGCCGCCTATGTCGTTGCGATGCAGTTCGCGGTGCACGCGCGCGCCGGTGCCGTAGGTGGCGACGCCGCGCAGCATGTCGTCCATGACGTAGACCGTGCGCGGGTCGATGACGCGCGCGGCGCTGTCGCCGGCCACGGTGGGCTTGGCCTGCATGATGGTCTTGCCGCTGCTGTCGGTGACGTGGTCGATGAGGTAGGGCGGGACGCGATAGCCGCCGTTGGCGAAGACCGAGTAAGCGCCGGCCATCTGCAGCGGCGTGACGCTGCCCGCGCCCAGAGCCAGCGGCAGCACCGCCGGCTGGCGCGCGCGGTCGAAGCCGAAGCGGGTGATGTAGTTTTGCACGTACTTGGGCCCCACCGCCTGCATGATGCGTATGGAAACCATGTTCATGGACTTGTACAGGCCCTGGCGCATGGTCAGCATGGGGTTGTACTCGTTGCCGTAGTTCTTCGGCGTCCAGGGCTTGGAGCCGGTCTGTGCGGCGGTAAGCGAGAAGGGCTCGTTGGAGATCTGCGTGGCCGGGGTCAGGCCGCGCTCCAGCGCCGAGGCGTACAGGAAGGGCTTGAAGCTGGAGCCCGGCTGGCGCCAGGCCTGGGTGACGCGGTTGAATTTGCCCTGATCGAAATCGAAGCCGCCCACCATGGACAGAATCGCGCCGTCCTCGGGCCGCACGGCCACGAAGGCAGCCTGCACGGACGGCATGTTGATGACTTCCCAGTAGTCGCCGTTCTTGTGCAGGTAGACCACCGAGCCGCGCTGGATGCGCACCTTGCCTTTGGCGCTCTTGGTCAGGGCGCGCGCCACTACGCGCAGCGCCCGCTTGTCGGTGACGTCGATGATTTCCTGCGAGCTGCGCGCCACCGTGATCTTGGTGGGCGAGGCCGACAGCACCAGGCCCATCTGCAGGTTGCCGCTGTCGGCGTATTTGTCCTGCAGGTCGTCGATGATGGCGTCGAGCTTGGTGGGGTCTTTCTCGACGCCGCTGGGCAGGTCTATGGTTTCTTCGGGCCCGGGGTAGGGCGAGCGGCGCGTGTAGTCGAGTATGCCGTCGCGCACGGCCTTGTAGGCCTCTTCCTGGTCTTTGGAATTGACGGTGGTGTAGATGTTGAAGCCGCGCGAGTAGATGTCGTCGTGATAGATGTTGTACATAAGCTGGCGGGCCAGCTCGGCCACGTAGTCGCCATGGACGGCGTAGCTGCCGTTTTGCGTGCCAGCCGAGGACTTCAGCTGGATGGGCTGCGCCATGGCCTGCTTGTATTCGTCGTCGGTCAGGTAGCCCAGGGCCTTCATGCGGCCCAGCACGTAGGCCTGGCGGATCTTGGCGCGCTTGAAGTTGGCGATGGGGTTGAAGCGCGAGGGCGCTTTGGGTATGCCGGCCAGCATGGCCGCTTCGGCCGGGGTGATCTCGGACAGCGGCTTGCCGAAGTAGGTGCGGCAGGCGGCCGCGAAGCCGTAGGCCCGGTGGCCGAGATAGATCTGGTTCATGTACAGGTCGAGAATCTGATCCTTGGTAAGGGTGGACTCGATCTTGAACGTGAGCAGCAGTTCGTAGAATTTGCGGGTGTAGGTTTTTTCCGAGGACAGGTAGAAGTTGCGCGCCACCTGCATGGTGATGGTGCTGGCGCCCTGTGCCTTGGACATGTGCGTGATGTTGGCCAGCAGCGCGCGCGCCACGCCCGACCAGTCGATGCCGCCGTGCTGGTAGAAGCGGTCGTCTTCGGCCGACAGAATGGCGGACTTCATGACGTCGGGGATTTCATTGAAGCGCAGCACATTGCGCCGTTCTTCGCCGAATTCGCCGATCAGAACCTTGTCGGCGGTATAGATGCGCAGCGGAATGCGCGGCCGATAGTCGGTCATGGCGTGCAGGTCGGGCAGGTTCGGCCAGGCCAGTGCCAGCGCCAGAGTGCCCAGCAGTACGCCGCAAAGCCCGAGCCCCGCGCAAAAGACCGCTGCCTTCAAAAAGAAGCGCCCGATCCAGGAGGACGGGCCGGATCGGGATTTATTGGGGGTAGTAGAGGAACTCATTACGGGCGATTTTAAGTCCAACGGAGGCGAGACCCGTGTTTATGCTTCGGCTTAATGTAACCGAATGCTGCGCTGCGGTCGTTCGCCTCGGGTTTGCAAGTGGGATAATACACAAATGAACAACTCTATATACGGGGGCGCCATGCCGGCGCAATCCACGGAAGCGGCCGCCGCGCCGGCGCCGCGGAAGGCCGCGGGCACGCAGTGCGGCAGCCGCCCGATCTTTCTCGTCGGCATGATGGGTGCCGGCAAGACCACCATAGGGCGGCAGCTCGCCCGCCAGCTCGGCCGCGAGTTCCTCGATCTGGATCATGAACTGGAGGCGCGCTGCGGTGTACGGGTGTCGCTGATTTTCGACATCGAGGGCGAGGAAGGGTTCCGCCGCCGCGAATCGGCCCTGCTGCAGGAATGCGCGCAGCGCACCGACATCGTCATTGCCACCGGGGGCGGCGCGGTGCTGGCCGAAGCCAACCGCCGCTGCCTGCGCGAGCTTGGCCTGGTCATCTACCTGCGCGCCCGGGGCGACGAACTGTACCGCCGCGTGGCGCGCGACCGCGGCCGCCCGCTGCTGCAGACCGCCGATCCGCGGGCGCGCATCGCCGAACTGCTGGCCCAGCGCGAACCCTTGTACGAAGAGGTTGCCAGCCTGGCGGTCGAAACCGGGATCATGCCCGTTTCCCAGGTGGTACAGTCGCTGATTCCGTTGCTGCAGAAACACGAGGCCGCATGATTACCACCGTACAGGTCGACACCCCGGGGGGCAGCTATCCGATCCATATAGGCCCGGGCCGCCTGGATCATCTGGCGCACAGCATCCCGCAAGACGCCACGGCGATCGCCGTGGTCACCAATTCCACTGTTGCCGCGCATTATGCGCAGCGCGTGCAGGCCGCGCTCGAGCAGACCGGCAAGCGCCTGATGCGCATCGAGCTGCCCGACGGCGAGGCGTACAAAGACTGGCAGACGCTGAACCTGATCTACGACGCGCTGCTGCGCAACCGCCTCGACCGGCGTGCGGTGCTGGTGGCGCTGGGCGGCGGCGTGGTCGGCGACATCTGCGGCTTCGCGGCGGCCACGTACATGCGCGGCATACGCTTCCTGCAGGTGCCCACTACCCTGCTGGCGCAGGTCGATTCTTCGGTGGGCGGCAAGACCGCGGTCAATCATCCGCTGGGCAAGAACATGATCGGCGCGTTCTATCAGCCGATCGGCGTCGAGGTCGACATCGACGTGCTGGCCACGCTGCCGCAGCGCGAGGTCTCGGCGGGCCTGGCCGAAGTCATCAAGTACGGCCTGATCATCGACGCCGACTTCTTCGCCTGGTGCGAACAGAATGTGGCCGCGCTGCGGCGCCTCGAGCCGGCCGCGCTGGCGCATGCCATCCGGCGCTCATGCGAACTCAAGGCGCAGGTGGTGTCGCAGGACGAGCGCGAGTCGGGCCTGCGCGCCATACTCAATTTCGGCCACACCTTCGGCCACGCCATCGAGTCCGGCCTGGGCTACGGCGAGTGGCTGCACGGCGAGGCGGTGGGCTGCGGCATGGTGCAGGCCGCCGAACTGTCGCAGGCCTGCCTGGGGCTGGACGGCGCCAGCGTCGAGCGCGTGCGCGCCCTGGTGCAGGCCATCGGCTGCCCGGTGCAGGCGCCCGACCTAGGCACCTCGCGCTGGATCGACCTGATGCAGGTCGACAAAAAGACCGAAGGCGGCACCTTGCGTTTCGTGCTGCTGCCCGAGATCGGGCGGGCGGTGTTCCAGCCTGCGCCCGAGGCGGCCCTGCGGGCGGTTCTGGAGCGTGCCGCCACGCATCCGGCCTGAGGCCCGCGGCCATGACGCTCGCCGTCTACGCTTGCGACCCGGCGCGCACGCGCGGCCGCCGGCACGCCGAGGCGCCGCCGGTCAGCCGCAGCCAGTTCCAGCGCGACCGCGACCGCATCGTGCATTGCAATGCCTTCCGTTTGCTGGAATACAAGACGCAGGTCTTCATCAACCACGAGGGCGACCTGTTCCGCACACGCCTGACGCACAGCATCGAGGTGGCGCAGATCGCGCGCAGCCTGGCGCGCAACCTGGCCCTGAACGAAGACCTTACCGAAGCCATCGCCCTGGCGCACGACCTGGGCCATACGCCCTTTGGCCATGCGGGGCAGGACGAACTCAACAAGTGCCTGCGCGAACTGGCCCCGGAAGTGGGCGGCTTCGAGCACAATCTGCAAAGCCTGCGGGTGGTCGACGAGCTCGAAGAACGCTACGCCGACTTCAACGGCCTGAATCTGTGTTTCGAGACCCGCGAGGGCATACTGAAGCACTGCTCGGTGCGCCATGCGCGCCTGCTGGGGGACGTGGGCGCGCGCTTCCTGGACGGCACCCAGCCTTCGCTGGAGGCGCAGATCGCCAACCTGGCCGACGAGATCGCCTATAACAACCACGACATCGACGATGGCCTGCGTTCCGGGCTGATCAGCATCGAGCAGCTGCAGATGCTGGAAATTTTCGCCACGCACCACGCGGCGGTGCTGCGCGCGTACCCGCGCGTCGACCGGCGCCGCGCCGTGTCCGAGACCATACGCGCCATGATCAATACGCTGGTGCTGGATCTGACCGAAACCACGCTGGCCAATATCGGCCGGCATGCGCCGGACAGTGTCGACGCGCTGCGCCGCTGCCCGGCGCTGGCCTCGTTTTCGGCGTCCATGCGGCGCCAGGCCGACGCGCTCAAGAGCTTCCTGATGGACAACCTGTACCGCCATTACCGCGTCATGCGCATGACCAACAAGGCGCGGCGCATCGTGCGCGAGTTGTTCGTGGCCTTCCTGAACGAGCCGCGGCTGCTGCCGCCGGATCACCGGCGCAACGGCGAGGTGCCGCAGGCGCGCGCCATCGCCGACTACATCGCGGGCATGACCGACCGCTACGCCATCCGCGAACACGAGCAGCTGTTTCGCATGTAGGCAGGCGCAAGGGCTCGCCGGGCGGGCCGGCAGGGCTGTTGCGCGGCCTTGTGGTTTGGATGGGGCCTGCGGCCATGGGCGGTCTGCGGCGGGCCGGGCGATTCGAGTTGCCGCACCCGGCCGCGCCGGCACGCCGGCATCAGGCCACGGGCACCGTGTCCAGTATTGCCTTCAGGTAGCGCCCGGTGTGGCTGGCGGGGTTGGCGGCGATGTCCTCGGGCGTGCCTTGCGCCACGATGCGTCCGCCGCCGTCGCCGCCTTCCGGCCCCATGTCCACCACCCAGTCGGCCGTCTTGATGACGTCCAGGTTGTGTTCGATGATGACGACGGTGTTGCCGGCGTCCACCAGGCGGCGCAGCACGTCCAGCAGCAGCGCGATGTCGTGGAAGTGCAGCCCGGTGGTGGGCTCGTCCAGGATGTACAGGGTGCGCCCGGTGCTGCGCTTGGACAGTTCCAGCGACAGTTTGACGCGCTGCGCCTCGCCGCCCGACAGCGTGGTGGCGCTCTGGCCCAGGCGCACGTAGGACAGGCCCACGTCCATCAGGGTGTTCAGTTTGCGCGCCACCGCCGGCACGGCCTCGAAGTACTGCAGCGCCTGTTCCACGGTCATGTCCAGCACTTCGCTGATGGTGCGCCCGCGGTAGCGGATTTCCAGGGTCTCGCGGTTGTAGCGCCGCCCGCCGCAGACGTCGCAGGGCACGTACATGTCGGGCAGGAAGTGCATTTCGACCTTGACCACGCCGTCGCCCTGGCAGGCCTCGCAGCGCCCGCCCTTTACATTGAACGAGAAGCGCCCCGGGTCGTAGCCGCGGGTGCGCGACTCGGGCACGCCGGCGAACAGTTCGCGGATGGGCGTGAACATGCCGGTGTAGGTGGCCGGGTTGCTGCGCGGCGTGCGGCCGATGGGGCTCTGGTCGACGTTGATGATCTTGTCGTAGTGCGCCAGGCCTTCCAGCGATTCGTAGGGGGCGGGCTCGGCCTGGGCGCGGTGCAGCTGGCGCGCCACCGCTGCCACCAGCGTGTCGTTGATCAGGGTGGACTTGCCCGAACCCGAGACGCCGGTGACGCATACCAGCCGCCCGGCCGGCAGGGCCAGGTCGACCGATTTCAGGTTGTTGCCGGTACAGCCCTTCAGGCGCAGCCAGGGCAGCTCGTCGTTCACCGGCCGGCGCGCCGGCACGCCTATGCTGCGCGCGCCGCTGAGGTATTGGCCGGTAAGCGAGTCGGGATTCTGGATCAGCGCCTGCGGCGTGCCGCTGGCGACCACGCAGCCGCCGTGCTCGCCGGCGCCGGGGCCCATGTCCAGCACGAAGTCGGCCGAGCGGATCATGTCCTCGTCGTGCTCGACCACGATGACGCTGTTGCCCAGGTCGCGCAGGTGGCGCAAGGTGTCGATCAGGCGGTCGTTGTCGCGCTGGTGCAGCCCGATGGACGGTTCGTCCAGCACGTACATCACGCCCGTCAGCCCCGAGCCGATCTGGCTGGCCAGGCGGATGCGCTGGGCCTCGCCACCGGAAATCGTGTCGGCGCTGCGATCCAGCGACAGGTAGCTCAGGCCCACATTGTTCAGGAATTCCAGGCGCGCCTTGATCTCGCGCACGATGCGCTCGGCGATTTCCTTCTTGGCGCCGATCAGTTCCAGGGCGACGAACCAGTTCAGGCAGGCCGACAGCGGCATGGCCTCGACCTCGAAGATGGCGCGGCCGCGCCGCTCGCCGGCGCCGGGCTCGCTGCCGATCAGCACGTGGCGCGCCTCGGGGCGCAGGCGCGAGCCGCCGCAGGCGGGGCAGGTCTTGACGTGGCGCAGCTTGCCCAGCTCTTCGCGCACCGCATTGGAATCGGTTTCGCGCCAGCGCCGCTCGAGATTGGGGATGATCCCTTCGAAGACGTGCTTCTTGACCGTAGAGCGCCCTTTCTCGTTCAGGTACAGGAAGGGGATTTCTTCCTTGCCCGAGCCGTACAGCACATGCTGCTGCACTTCGGGCGTCAGGCTCTCGAAGGGGGTGTCGATGTCGAAGCCATAGTGCGCCGCCAGGCTGGTGAGCAGCGTGTGGGTGAAGGCGTTGCGCCTGTCCCAGCCGTGGATCGCGCCGCTGGCCAGGCTCAGCTCGGGAAAGGCCACGACCCGCTTGGGGTCGAAGAATTCCACGTGGCCCAGGCCGTCGCAGGTGGGGCAGGCCCCCACCGGGTTGTTGAAGCTGAACAGGCGCGGCTCCAGCTCGGCGAGGCTGCGGTGGCACAGCGGACAGGCGTAGCGGCTGGAGAAGGCCTGTTCTTCGCCCGTGTCCATGTTCAGCGCCAGCGCGCGGCCGTCGGCCAGACCCAGCGCGGTTTCGAAGCTTTCCGCCAGACGCTGCTGGCTGTCGGGGCGCACGCGCAGGCGGTCGATGACCACGTCGATGTCGTGCTTTTCGGTTTTTTTCAGCGGCCCGAGCTGATCCAGGGCCATCATCTCGCCGTCGACCCGCACGCGCACGTAGCCCTGCGCCTGCAGTTCCGCGCATTGATCCTCGAAGCTGCCCTTGCGCGAGCGCGCCAGCGGCGCCAGGACGGCCAGGCGCGTATCGGCGGCCCAGCCCAGCACCTTGTCGACCATCTGGCTGACGTTCTGGGCCTGCAGCGGCAGGCCGTGCTCGGGGCAATAGGGCGTGCCCACGCGCGCGTACAGCAGGCGCAGGTAGTCGTGGATTTCGGTGATCGTGCCCACCGTCGAGCGCGGATTGTGCCCGGCCGACTTCTGCTCGATGGAGATGGCCGGCGACAGCCCCTCTATCAGGTCGACATCGGGCTTGTCCATCAATTGCAGGAACTGCCGCGCGTAGGCCGACAGGCTTTCCACATAGCGCCGCTGCCCCTCGGCATAAAGCGTATCGAAGGCCAGCGACGACTTGCCCGAGCCGGACAGGCCCGTTACCACCACCAGCTTGCGCCGCGGCAGGTCGACGGAAATATTCTTCAGGTTGTGCGTGCGGGCACCGCGGATGCGTATCGCGTCCATTAAATCTTTCAGGTAATTCAAAGGCTAACTTGTTACTATAGCGCGCAGGCCCGATCTTTGCTCCAGGCTCCGCCGACCCCCGAGCCGGCCCCAGGCCGGGGAACCCGATCGAGGGTGGCAGGTCTGATCCCGAAGGCGCCTGTATCGGTATGCAATGAACAGACATAGGCGTTGCTTCGCCTTGCCATACTGCTTGTGCCGTATGCGGCCTTCGGCCGCGCGCAGGGCCCGCTTTGCATTGCAATCCCGTACGTAACGGACCGCAGGCCCGCGCCGTACCCCTCGTTTTTCAGAAAGAGTCCCCCTTTATGGCTCACCATACCGCCCATCCCGGCCGATCCGAACGCGCCCGCCTCAAGCTCACGCCTACCGAGCGGCGCGCCAGCGTCATGCTGGCCCTGCTGTTCGCCTGCCGCATGCTGGGCCTGTTCCTGCTGACCCCGGTGTTCGCCGTGGCGGCCCATACCATTCCCGGCGGCAACGATGCCGCCCGCGTCGGCCTGGCGCTGGGCGCCTACGGCCTGACCCAGGCCTTCCTGCAGGTACCCCTGGGCATGGCCTCCGACCGCTACGGCCGCCGCCCGGTGATCGCCGCCGGCCTGCTGCTGTTCATCGCCGGCGGGGTCATGTGCGCCCTGGCTCCTAATATCGACTGGATCATCGCCGGCCGCGTCATCCAGGGCCTGGGGGCGATCTCGGCCGCCATCACCGCCTGGGTGGCCGACGCCACCCGCCCCGAAGTGCGCACCCGCGCCATGGCCATGGTGGGCGGCTCGATCGGCATCTCTTTTGCCGCCTCTTTGGTGCTTTCGCCCCTGCTGGTGGGCGAATTCGGCCTTTCGGGGCTGTTCTGGGCCATCAGCCTGCTGGGCTTCGTCTGCCTGATCATCGCCACCTTCGTCGTGCCGGTGGTGCCGCGCGCCAAGTCGCCCATCGTCCAGGCGCGCCCGCGCGACGTGCTGCGCCACGGCGACCTGCTGCGCCTGAACTTCGGCGTGTTCTGCCTGCACTTCGTGCTGATGTCCATCTTCGTGGTGGCGCCAGGCCTGCTCGCGCGCCTGGGGGGCTACGACTCGGCGCACCTCTGGGAGGTCTATCTGCCGGTCATTCTTATGTCGTTCGTGCTGATGGTGCCGGCGGTGTTCTACGCCGAGACCCGCCATGCGCACAAGCTGGCGCTGGAAGTCTCGGTGGCCGGCCTGGCCGTGGTATTGGCCCTGATGCCGCTGGCCAGCCACATGTTCCTGACCCTGGTGGTGATGTTCATCGGCTTTTTCATCGCCTTCAACATCCTCGAGGCGCTGCAGCCTTCCCTGGTGTCGCGCGTGGCGCCGCCCGAATTCAAGGGCCTGGCCCTGGGCTTCTACAATACCGCCCAGGCGCTGGGCGTGTTCGCCGGCGCCGCGGTCGGCGGCATCATGGCATCCTTCGGCGATGCCTCGAAGGTGTTCCTGGTGGGCGCAGCCCTGAGCTTCGTCTGGTTTTTGGTGGCCAGGGGCTTCAAGGCGCATTACTCGCACGACTGAGGCGGGGGCGACGCGGCGACGGGTTGTTGGGGGCCTTGGCGAGCCGGGTACCCCGATTGCTCAAGCTGCCTGCCGAGGCCCTGGCCGGGCTGCACTGGACAGTTTTCCAGAAATATTTAGAATGGCCGGCCCGTCGGATGCCGCGGATCCCGCGCCTCGCGAGCGGGCGGATCCGCAGCCGGCGCGGCCGGCGGCATTCATCCATCCACACTACTACTTGTAGCATAAGCCGGCCTATCGGATCACCCCGATTTCGTCGATAATAGACCCTATACGAAACTATTTACGGTAGATACGCCATGGCATCGGTCAACAAAGTCATCCTCGTCGGCAACCTGGGGCGCGACCCCGAAGTCCGCTACAGCCCCGACGGCGCGGCAATCTGCAATGTGTCCATTGCCACCACATCGCAATGGAAAGACAAGGCCTCCGGCGAACGCCGCGAAGAAACCGAGTGGCACCGCGTCGTGTTCTATAACCGCCTGGCCGAAATCGCCGGCGAATACCTCAAAAAGGGCCGCTCGGTCTACGTCGAAGGCCGCCTCAAGACCCGCAAGTGGCAAGACAAGGAAACCGGCGCCGACCGCTACAGCACCGACATCGTCGCCGACCAGATGCAAATGCTGGGCAGCCGCGAAGGCGACGGCATGGGTTCGGGCGGCGGCGGTGGCTACAGCAATTCCGCGCCCCCGCAACAGCGCGCCCCGCGCCCGGCGCAGTCCCAGGGTCAGTCCCAAGGTCAGCGCCCGGCCGCCCCGCAGTCGGCCCCGGCCAATCTGGCCGACATGGACGACGATATTCCGTTCTAAAATCTGGACGCACGCTTGGATGAAGGGCGGCTGTCGGATATAGCGGAGCTAGTTCGAGAGGCCGCCTGTAACCGCAGCTTGTGCGTCGCCCGTGCCCGACGCTTGCGTGCCCAGATCACCAGACCGGTCATGCTCAGCGCCGCAACAAAAATGCCCATAAGTGACATCAACACGCGCCCCGGCGTGCCCAGCAGCCGGCCGGAGTGCAGCGGCAACTGTGCCTGCATGAAGATGTCGCCCGCGGTGCCTTGACCCGGCACCTTTGCGCCGACGATCGCACCCGTATCCCCGTCCAGGTAGAGAACTTCATTCCCCATGCCGTCGTCGTCCCGGTCGTCTTCCGGCGTGAAGAACGCCACGCCATAGATCCCGAAGCGCTGGGCATAGAAGATGGATCCAGCGGGAGTGATCCAGCCGCGGTGGCGGCCCTCGGCCTCGGCTGCTGCGATGGCCTGCCCTCGGTCTAGCAGCGGTTCGGCCCGTTCCCTCTCGCGACTGCCGTGGCGCGATTGGAATGGCGAGGGCGTCAGGGGCGAGAAAACCGACACCAGCGGCCGCATCACTTGCGTTCCCAGGTTCAGCGACACCGAGGTCACGGCCAGCATCAGCAGCAGGCCCCACACCCACACGCCGCCGGAGCGGTGGACATCGAAGTTGAACTTGGCGCCGCCATGGCGCAGCCGGAATCTCAGCGACTTACGCCAAGTGCGCGCGCTGGGAAACGAGATATACAGAGCCAGAAAGCAGTCGACAATCCAGACCGCCGACACCGCTCCCATTAGCCACACTCCGAAGTCGATTCCCCAGCCCTTGGGAATATGCATGGTGTAGTGCAGTTTGTAGAGGAAGGGCAGCAGGTTCTCGCGCGACAGCGATATCTGGCCCCACTGCCGCCGCCCCTGGATCTGGCCGGTGGCCGGATCCATAGCCAGTTGATTGAAGCCGAGGGAGTAAGGCGCGCCGGTGGTGGGGTCGATGCGTGCGGCGACACCCAGCATCGCCGTATGACCAGGCTCCAGCGTCAGCGGCAGGAAGCTGACCCGCAGGCGCGGGTCAGCCGCTTCGGCCCGGCGCGCCAGCTCCAGAGGCGGAAGCGGGCTGTCCGTCGTACCGGAGGCGGCCAGGAACAGCTGGGGATTGACCCACTCGTCGAGTTCGTGATCCCAGGCGATCACCGCCCCGGTCAAGCCGGCAACGAACAGGAAGCCGGCGATGAACAGGCCGCACCAGCGGTGCAGCACCACCAGTGCGCCACGCATGCCGCCGCGCATCAGAACTGATAGCGCGCCGACAGCATCACGTTGCGCGGTTCGCCATAGACGTTGCTCGGGAAGCTCACGCTGCCGGACAGCGCGTTGTAGTACTTCCTGTCGAAGACGTTGTTGATGTTGAGCTGTACGTCCAGTTTCGGTGTCGCCTGCCAGCCCACCATCAGATCGGTCACGGTGTAGGCGCCTTGGGAGATGCGGAAGGGCACGCCGCTCGTGGTGCCCTCGTTGTAGATGGCGTCCTGGTAGTAGATCGAGCCGCCGATGCGCCAGCCCTGCAGCGCACCGGGCAGGCGGTACACGGTCGCCAGCTTGAACAGATGTCTTGGCGTATCGGTGTCGAACAGCGCGCCCACATTGCTGGCATTCGCATCCTTGCGGTAGCGCGCGATGGCCACCGTATAGCCGGCGCTCAGCTGCCAGTTGGGCGTGATGGCGCCCTGCACCTCAAACTCTATCCCCTGGCTGCGTACTTCGCCAGCGGCCGAATAGCAGGTGACGGTCGGGTAGCCGGCGCACTGGGTCTGGTCGGTGCTGCGGAAGGCACGGTTTTCCTGATCCATGCGGAACACTGTTGCTGAGGCATTCAGGGCACCATCGAAGTATTCACCCTTGATACCGATTTCGTAGTTGCGGCCCACCACCGGATCCAGCAGCTTGTTGCTGGCATCCAGGTAGTTCTGGGGTTTGAAGATGTCGGTGTAGCTGACATAGAGCGAGTGTTGGTCGTTCAGGTCGTAGATCAGGCCGGCGTATCGTGTCAGTTGGCTGTTGACGCTGTAGCGGTTATGCGCGCTGACGGATGGTGTGTTGGAGGTGAAGTTCGGATAGGTGTTGACGGTGTCGTTGTAGTCGAACCAGTCCAGCCGCCCGCCCAGTATTAGCTTCAGCCGGTCGGCCAAATTCAGGCGTGTCGTGGCGTATACGCTTTGCTGGGTGATCCTGGCGTCCATCCAGTCCCGTAGCGGGATGTTGGGATTGGCGACAGCGCTCGGGTCGAAGTTATAGAGGTCGAGGTTGCTGTTGAGAACCACGCCTTGGCGGCTGCGGCCGTCGAAATCGATGCTACGGTAGCTGGTGCCCAGTACCAGCTCGTGCTTGCGGCCCAGCAACTCGAAGGGGCCGCTGGCGTACAGATCCACGCTGCTCTGTTTTTCCTGGTGGGCGTTGCGTGCACCCAATTGGCTGTATTTGCCGGTAGTGATGTTGTAGTTGATGTAATGGCCCAGCATGTCGACATCTGCCTGTGCGTAATAGGCCGAGAGGTGCATGCGCCAGCCGTTGTCGAATCGGTGGTCGAGGCCCATGAACGCAGAGTTGGTGGTCTTGTTCCAATGCTCCCAGTCATTGGCGTAGGATGTGGATCGAGGCAGTCCCAGATCGCTGCCATCGCGGGCCACAGGAAGGCCGGTGAAGCCGTTGCCGTGCAGCCGATTCTCCTGATGCAGCGCGCTGAGCGTGAGCGTGGTGGAGGCATTCAGATCCTTCTCCAGAATTCCGTAGAAAGTCTGGCCCTTACTGCTTTCGCCGCGCTTGTAGCTTCCGTAGTCCTGAGTGGCGAGCACCGCGCGACCGCGCAGACTGCCGTCCTCCGATAATGGGCCAGAGGCGTCCAACTCTGCTCTATAGCGATCCCAACTGCCGGCGCTCACGCCGGCGGACACTTGCGGCACATCGGTAGGCCGCTTGCGCACCAGGTTGATGGCGGCCGACGGGTTGCCTGCGCCCTGCATCAGTCCGGTGGCGCCACGCACGATCTCTACGCGGTCGTAGATAGCCATGTCGGTGGTCAGCAAGTCCTGTGACAGGTTAGAGCTGTCCAGGCTCACGGGCAGGCCGTCGTACATGATGTTGTCCACGTACATGCCGCGTGAATAGAAGGAGGCGCGCTCTGGCCCGAAGCGCCGGAAGGTCAAGCCGGGAGCGGCCTCCACTACGTCGTTGACCGTCGCCAAGCCCTGATCCTGGATGCGTTGCCGGGTGATGACAGTGACCGCCTGTGGCGTCTCGCGCATAGACAAATTGAGCCGAGTGGCCGTGCTCATGCTATCGGTGGTGTACGAGTGCGTGCCTTCGGTAGTGCTGTCGGGCCTGGCTGTGCCGGTCACCGTAATCGGGGATAGCGTGGTGGCGTCGGACGCCGCAGGTGAGAGCGTGTTGTCGATACGCAGCACGAACGCGCCATTGTCCAGCAGCACGGCCCGAAGGCCGGTGCCGGCGAGCAATAGGGCCAACGCGCCGGAGGCTGGATGTCGACCGTTCACACCGGCTGTGTGTTTGCCCTCGGTTTGCTCGGCGGTGAAGGTCAACATGATGCCAGCCGTGCTGGCTAACTGACGCAGCGCTGGAGCCAGCGGCCCGGCGGCAATCCTGAAGTCGGCCACAGCGGTCCCGGTAGCAGCAGCGGCGCCTTGAGCACGCACGGGGGCCGGTGCGCCGACCGCGAGGGCGACGGTCAGCGCCAGGGAAGCAAGTGCAATAGGAGATGGATGTGGGTGTCCCGAATCTTGGGCACGGCGCGGGTTCGGCATGTTCTTCCTCTTGATGGGATCCCCGAAAATTTAGATCCCTCATAAGGTAGGTGCCGCGAAAACGCCAATCGGGCAGTCGATGCGAAAAAATTTTTGCCGCGGCCTTAACCTGCTGGTACGACCGTCACCCAGAAACGGGTGCGCCACTGCACGCGTACCGGCAATACGTTGGGCAGCGTGTCCAGGATGCGGTCGGTGTCGGCCAAGGGGAAGACACCTGAAAGGCGCAGCCCCGCGATCCGCGGATCGACGCGCAGCAGGCCAGGCCGGTAACGGCCCAATTCGGCCAGAAAGTCGCCCAGCCGCTGCTCGTCAGCCACCAACTGACCCCGTGCCCACGCACCCGCGTTCTCATCGACCAAGCGCGGCGCCTCGACCGCGTCGCGGCTGAACTGGGTCTGCTCGCCGGCGTGCAGCAGACGCGCACTGCCGAATCCAGCCAAGGGACAGACTTCCACTGCGCTCTCCAGAACCGCCACACTGGTTCGTCCGACGCGCTGTCGTACGGTGAACCGCGTGCCCAGCGAGCGGACGCTGCCTTCGGCGGTCGCCACCAGCAGCGGCCGCGGATCGATTCGCCCCGGCCCATGGCGAGTGGCGATCATGATCTCGCCCGCCACCAGCAGGATGCTGCGCTGGTTCGCATCGAAGCGCAGATTCACCGCGCTGTCCGTGTTGAGCGTCAGCCGGGTGCCGTCCTCCAGTGTGAAGTTGCGTTGCTCACCGGTGCCGCTGCGGCAGTCGGCCATACTGGCCTGCCAAGTGTTGGTGCGAGAGGCGAGCAGCCCGGCGCCGGTGGCCAGGCCGCCCCACAGTAGCATTCGGGTGGCCCGTCGGCGGGCGGCGGAGGACGGCCGGTCGCTCGCGCCGTAGGACGATAGGGCCGCGTACGCCGGAGCGCTCTCCAGTGATTTCATCCGGCCCGTGACGGACTCGACGTGCTGCCAAGCGGCTTCATGGTCGACATGTGCCTGGCGCCATTGGCGCCATTGACGTTGTTGCTCATTGCTAGCCTCTCCGGACATCAGCAGGGTGAGCCAGTCCGCAGCAGCATCCGCGGTGGCCCGGCTGATGACCCGGCCGCTGGGCAGGGTCAGCGTATCTTTATTGAGAGCCATGACGTCAGACAGTCAACGCGAACATGCATACGCGATTGGCCTTGGTCAGATACTGCTTTACCGAACTGGTCGAAGTCCCCAGCCGCTCGGCGATCTCGGCGTAGCTCAGTTCGACCAGGTGAGCCAGCAGAAAAGCTTCTCGCACTTTGGGCGGCAGGCCATCGAGCGCGCGATCGATCTGCTGCAGGCTTTCGAGGGCCATCAGCCGTGTTTCCGGCGAGGGAGCCACTTCCTCCGGCAGGCAGGCGAGGGCTTCGAGGTAGGCGGTTTCGAGCAACTGCCGGCGGCGCCGGTGTGCGAGGAGCCGGCCGGCGACCGTCGCCAGGAACGGACGCGGCTTCCGGATCTCGGCAGTTGCAGCCTTGCCATCCAGCAGGCTTAGAAAAGTGTCCTGCGCCAGGTCGGCTGCCGCGAACGTGTCGCCTACACGCTTGCGCAGCCAGCCATGAAGCCATGTGCTGTGCTCGACATACAGCACGGCCAAATCGTCGGCAATAGGTGGATCCTGGGCGGGCATGGGGACGGGACAGGGAGGGTCTGAATAATGCAATAACATAATAAGAATTAATCTCATTATTACACGTAATCGAGCTACTCGATCCGGCAGCGCGCCATCGAATGAGTCCGGCGGCTCGTTCCAAACCGGCTGCGGCCGCCGGTGCAGTGCGTACGTCGCATGCCTCGCCGGCACGCGTCGTGCCATGTTGCCAGGCCGCATGCGCTAGACTTTCGCCTTTCGACCCCGCGCGATCGGGGTGCGCTTTCGGGACTTTGACATGGCCTTGCGCGCCACCATCTACAAAGCAGACATCCACGTTGCCGACAATGACCGCGGCTATTACGGCAGTCATGCCGTTACCGTGGCGCGGCACCCGTCCGAGACGGACGAACGCCTCATGGTGCGATTGCTGGCCTATGCGCTTTGGGTGCAGGCCGACGAGCGCCTGGTCTTTACCCGGGGCCTGAGCGAAACCGACGAACCCGATCTATGGAACCTGGATCTGACCGGCGCCATCCAGCAATGGGTGGAAATCGGCCTGCCCGATGATCGCCGCCTGCTGAAGGCCTGCGGTCGGGCCGAGCATGTCGTAGTGCTGGCCTACGGACGAGGTGTCGGCATGTGGTGGTCGGGCATACGGGACAAGGTCGCCCGGGCCGGCAACCTGCAGGTATACGCCCTGGATGCCGAGGCGACCAAGGCGCTGGCCGCCCTGGCCGACCGCAGCATGGATCTAAGCGTGAACGTTACGGATCGCAATGCCTGGGTGTCCTGCGCTCGCGGCGACGTCAGCCTGGATGTGCAGTGCCTGCGGTAACTTCGCTGCGGCGGCTTCAATGCGGGGAGCTGAAATCCATACAGTGCAGCCTGTCAGTTCAGGCAGTGACGCCGGTATCTACCATTGGCCATAAAAAAACAGACTCGGGCTGCTACTTGTTCAGCAGCTTGCCAAGCCTATGTCATGGTTCCGAGCACCGTGTCGCACCGGCAGTATGGATTCCTCAGATGTGATATTTGCCCCGATCGCCGCGCGGCTGCAGCAGTTTGCGTTCCCTGGCCCAGGCCAGGCCGTCCAGCGTGCCGGCGGCGGGCACGTATTCGCAGCCTATCCAGCCGGCGAAGCCGCGCGCCTGCAGCAGGTCGAGCAGGTACCCGTAGTTGATTTCGCCTACGGTGGGTTCGTGGCGGCCGGGCACGCCGGCGATCTGTATGTAGTCGATATCGTCGAAATGGCGCTCGATGAGCGCGGCCAGGTTGCCCTGTTCTTGCTGGGTGTGGTAGAGATCCAGTTGAAGGCGCAGGTTGGGTGCGCCGATGTCGTGGATCAGCTCCAGGGCCTGCTCGACCCGCGTAAGCGAATAGTGCGGCAGCATTTCCCGGGTCAAGGGCTCGAGCAGCACCAGGATACCGTGGCCGGCGTAGTAGTCGGCGGCCCGCGCGATATTGCGCCGCAGGGTCGGGTGAACTTCTTCGAATGTCATCCCGCGGCCGAGATTGCCCGTCAGCAAGTGCACGCGGCGGCAGCGCAGCTGGCTTGCATAGGCCAGGCCGGTTTCCAGCGCCCGATCGAAGTCGGCGCTGCGCCCCGGCAGCGTGGCCAAGCCGCGCTCGCCCGCCGAATAATCGCCCGGCGGCAAGTTGATGACCGACATTTCCAGGTCGTGGGCCTCCAGTTGCTCGGCCATTTGTGCGGGATCCTGGTCGTAGGGGTACATGGCCTCGACCGCTGCGAAGCCAGCGCGCGCCGCGGCCTCGAACCGTTGCAGGAATGGCAGTTCGGCGAACAACAGCGAAATATTCGCCGAGAGCTTGAGCATGGGGTACCTGCGGGCCTCAGTTTATTTTCACACCGGCGATTTTGTTGATGCTCTGCCATTTCTTGAGTTCTTGCGCGGCGAATTGCTGCGACTGGGCCAGGGTCATCTCTGATATGTCGGCACCGAGCTGGTGGATTTTTTTCTGGATGTCCGGCTTGGCCAGACTTGTGCGCAGGGCAGCGTTGAGGCGTTCTACTTCTTTTTGCGGCGTGCCAGCGGGCGCCAGCACGGCCCACCACGAAGTCGTGGAAAACGTGGGGTAGCCCTGTTCGGCGACGGTGGGAACGTCGGGCATCTGCGGCCAGCGTTTTTCCGAAGTGACGGCAATGGCCCTGAGCTTGCCTTGCTTGATGAACGGCATGGACGAAAGCGGCTGGTCGACCATGAAGTCGACCCGGCCGGCAACCAGGTCGGGATAGGCCGCGGCGCTGCCCTTGTAGGGAACGCTGACCATCTTGGTGCCCGACAGGGCTTCCAGCCATTTGGCGTTGAGCAAGTGCATGGTGGCGCCCGTCGCGTAATTGATGGTGCCCGGAGCGCTGCGGGCTTTGCGAATGACGTCCTGCAGGGAATGGTATTTGGATTGCGAGTTCACCAGGAACACGTTGGGGGACGAAGCAACCATGCCTATCGTTACGAAATCCCGGTGCGAGTCGTAGGGAATCTTCGAGAAAATCGCCGGATTGATGGCATAGACGCTGGTGGTGACCAGCATCAGCGTGGAACCGTCGGGCTTGGCCTGCTTCAAGGCGCGCGCGCCAATGAAGCCTTCGGCGCCCGGCTTGTTTTCCACGATGACGCTGGTGCCGAGATCATCGGCCATGCCCTTGCCGATTATCCGGGCCAGGAGGTCGGTGGAGCCGCCGGCGGAAAATGGCACGATCATGTTGATCGGGCCGCTGGGGTCATTTGCGGCCGCGATTGCCGAGGCCGGTACGATGCAGGCCAACGCCGCCGACAGCAGCAGGGTGTGGGCAAGCTCTTTCATTTTCATAGTCGTCTCCTGGGTGGTGCCGCGCCTGTCAGCGATGCGCGGCGACGTGCCGTTCCAGCAACGCCATGCACTCCTCGGGCACGATATGCTGGATCATGTGGTAAGTGGTGCTGACGTATTGCAAATCTATGTTGGGCACCAGCGTGGCCAGCGCCTGCTGCTGTTCGCTGTTGGCGATGGCTCCCTGGCGCGGATACAGGCTGAGCACGGGGGCCTGTATTTGTGGCAGATAAGGACGTGCGTCGGCGTCTATGGCGAACTGGGCCAATGCGGCCAGCACGTCGGTTCCCGTCTTTTCGACTGTATCGGTGTACCACCGCAGGAATTCGGGAGATGTGCCGGGTGGGAACCGGGTGCTTGCATTAGTGCGCTCCAGCCAGGCTCGCGGGCCGAGCCTGCGCACTGCCTCCGGCCAGGACGATTCGCCCAACGCATAGGCATGCTTGGCATTATCGGAGATGAAAACCGGGCCCGATACATTGGTCAGTGTGCGAATGCGCTGCGGATAGCGGCCGGCCGTTGCCAGGCCGACCAGCCCGCCTATCGATTCCCCGCAGTAGTGGAAGCTTGCCGCGCCCAGATGATCGGCGATGGCGATCACGTCGTCGCTCAGGGCTTCCAGCGTGAAGCCCGTGCCCAGGTCGAAATCGCGGCCCGAGCCGCCATGGCCGCGCAGGTCGGGGCAGACCACCTTGAACCGGCGCGACAAGGTGGGCACCCATTGATACCAGAACTGTCCGCGGCGGCCATAGCCATGCTGCAGGAACAGGTAAGGCGCATCCGCCCACGGGTCGGTGAAGTCTATGACCGAGTAGTGCAGGTCGGGCAGCGCCGGGCGTTCAAGTGTGGGCACGGTATTTCCTCACGTAGTTGTTGTCGTGCTTCGATGCGACGCTATCGTAGGCTTTGAAGTACTATCTGTCCAATATATGAAAACCACTCTGTAATAGTTAATAAATATGGAACTGCGCCATTTGCGATACTTCATGGCGGTGGCCAAAGAGCTGCATTTCACGCGTGCAGCCGAGCTGCTGGGCATTGGCCAGCCGCCGCTGAGCCAGCAGATCCAGCAATTGGAACAAGAAGTGGGCACGCCGCTGTTCGTACGCGATCGGCGCGGCGTGTCGCTTACCGAAGCGGGCAAGGCCTTCATGGCGGAAGCTCAATTGGCGCTGGAGGGTGCTGAACGCGCCACCGAGGCGGCGCGTCGCATCGCCAGGGGCGAGGTCGGTACGCTGACGCTGGGCTTCACGGTATCGGCCAATCTGCATCCGTTCGTGCCGAGCCTGATCCGCCTCTACCGCAGCCGTTATCCCGGCGTCGCGGTGCGCCTGGTGGAGCAGACCACGCTGCAGCTGATCGAGCGCGTGCACAATGGCACCGTGGATCTGGCCTTTGTCCGCGCCCCTACCCAGCCCACGCCGGGCGTGCATGTTGAGGCGATTCTCTCCGAGCCCATGGTCGCGGTCGTGCCTTCCACGCATGCCTTGGCGGGGCGTTCGTCCATCCGCCTGCGCGAGCTGGCGCGGGAGCCCTTCATCTTTTATCCGCGCCAGGTTGGCGTAGGTCTCTACAACGTCTTGGTCGGTGCCTGCAAGCGGGCCGGATTTACGTTGAGCGTCGATGTCGAGGCTCCGCAGCTTACTTCGGTGGTGACTTTTGTCGCGGCCGGCATGGGCGTGTCGGTGGTACCGGCGACCATGAGCCAATTGCAGGTCGAGGGGGTGCGCTACCTGCCCCTGCAGGGCCGGCCGCTTGCGGCGGGCCTTGCCATGGCCTGGCGCGAGGGGCCGGCCTCGGAGGCGCTGGCTTTCGCGGTCGATTTGACGCGTGAGACGGCGGCTGATTGATCCGCCACGCCACCCCTGGCGGGAATGCCTCGGGCGGAAGAGCCCCCGGCGGGTTCGGGCGCGGCATTGATGAAGCCGCTCATAATGTCGCAAGACAGATCTAGCACGATACGCGTGGCGGGCGAGACGGGCCGGATGGCCGCGGTGGCGCTTACCAGGGTGCGCGTCAGGGGCCGGCCGGCGATGCGTGCGATCGATACCTTGCCCGCCTCCAGCTCGCGGTGGAAGCCCAGGCGGGCCAGCAGGCTGTAGCCCATGCCTTGTTCGACCAGGCCGATCATTTCCGGTACGGCGTCGACTTCGATCTGGATGTTCAGGGGCACGCCGGCGCGTGCCGCAGCGCCGCGCACCAGCAGGTTCAGACCGTGCATGCGGCCCGGCAGGATCAGGGGATACTGGCACAGCTCGCCAAATGACAGCTCGGTGCCCTCGGCAAAGGCGTGGGGGTGGCCGACCAGGAACAATTCTTCGGTGCCGATGACGCTGCGCTTGAGGCCGACTGCCGACTGCACGTCGAACAGCATGGCGATGTCCAGCCGGCCCGCGTGCAGCCATTCCAGCAGGAAACCGGTCATGGCCTCTATGACGCGTGGCACGATGTGCGGATAGCGTTCCCGCACGGCGGTCAGCAGCGGCGCGATCAGCACCGGGCTGACGGTGGCCGGTATGCCCAGGGTGACTTCGCCGCGCGGCTCTTTGCCCAGCGACATGACTTCCTGCCTGGCCTGCTGGAACTGGTACAGGATGCTGCGGGCGTGTTCCAGCAGCAGTTCGCCGTGCGGCGTGGGCGTCACGCCGCGCGGCCCGCGCACCAGCAGCGGCACGCCCAGTTCTTCTTCCAGGTGGCGCATGTGGGTGCTGAGCGCCGGCTGCGAGACGTGCAGGGCCTGGGCCGCATGGGTCATGCTGGCCAGCTCGACCACTGACACGAAATATCGTAGCTGCCGATTGTCCATGGGGTGTGGTGCGCCGCGGCGGCGTTGCAATGAGTGGGCCGGAGATGCCTGCCGGGGTGGGGCGGGCGTGGCGGTAGAGCAAGATTCCAGCCATTAGTATAAGTTATGTCTCGCATAATTATTATGTAATTTCTTTTTCCCCTGCCGGTACCTATCATGACCTTGCTATCAACATGATCTATGACGGGGACGAAGTGGAACAGGAACTCTGCGTCGATTTGTACTGGTCTTTCCGTAGTCCGTACAGCTATCTGGCGCTGCATCACGTGCGCGCGCTGGCCAAGGCCTATGCGCTGCGCTGGAACGTGAAGGTGGTCTATCCACTGGCGATCCGCACGCCGGATTTCTTCAAGCGCATGGATCACATGTGGCGCCCGTACCTGCTGATCGATACGCAGCGCATCGCCGAGTCCCTGGGCATGCCGTTCAGGCGGCCCGTTCCCGATCCCATCGTGCAGGATCCCCGCACGCTGCTGATCTCTCTCGAGCAGCCCCATATCCACCGCCTGACGCGGCTGGGCGCCGAGGCGATGCTGCGCGGCCGCGCGCTGGAACTTGTCGACGCGGTCGGCACGATGCTGTGGGACGGATCCGTGGACGGCTGGAACCAGGGCGATCACCTAGCGCGTGCGGTGGCCGCTGCGGGGCTCGACCTGCAGGACATGGAGACGGCGATTGCCCGTGATCCCCAGGCGCGCGACCGGCTGATCGAAACCAACGAGGCCGAGCTGCGAGCGGCGGGGCACTGGGGCGTGCCTACTTTTGTCTTCCGGGGCGAGCCCTTCTTCGGCCAGGATCGCGTCGAGCTGCTGCTGTGGCGCCTGCGCCAGCACGGCCTGCAAGCCCGGAGCAACTGATCGTGGCCATGATCGCAGAAGTCGCAGAGACGCAGGCCGAGGGCCGGGTCGCCGCACTTTACGCCGACATCCGGCAAGTGCTGGGCGTGCCTTTCGTCAACCTGATCTATCGCCACCTGGCCACCACACCGGCCGTCCTGGATTGCGTATGGGCCGCACTGAGGCCGCACTTCGCCTCGGGCGAGCTGGCCGCGCAGGCTGCCCGGCTGCGCCGCGAGATCGCGGCCCAGGTTGAAGGCTGGCCGGTGGCGTGCATGGAGGATGTGCCGGGAGAAGCGCGCGCAGCCGCCGCCAGCCTGGTGGGCATGTACAACGAGGCGAACAGCCTGAACCGGGTCGCGCTGCAGCATCTGCTGGGGCCGCGCGGCGTACAGGCGGCGCCGCAGGCGGATCCCGCGCAGGCCGACGCGCCCGCAGATCTCACGCGCAGTACGGTGCAAAAGCCTGGTCGCCCCGCCATCCCGCGCCTGCCCGAATTCCGGGAGCTGCAGCAGCGCGAGCTTGATCGCATCCATCGGCTCAACGCCTATGCCGAGCCCGGCACGCCAGCCATGGTGGCGAGCCTGTATCGCCATCTGGCGGCCTGGCCCGATGTGCTGCGCGAGGTGGAGCGGGTGCTCGGCCCTTTGAACGAGCGAGGCCTGCTGGATCGTGCCAGGGAGGACGCCTGCATAGCGGCGGCGCGCTGCGCACAGGCACAGCCGCTGGCCATGGCACCGCTGGTCGACGCCTTCTACAGCCAGTACGGGGCGCGCCTGCGCCAGTTCGCCGACGTCACGATCAGCAAGATGATTCCCATAGGCATGGCCTTGTCCAGGGCTTTCGGCCCGCCCCGGAGCCATCCGGAATAGCCGGCCCGCGCGCTCGCCCGCTATGGCGATGGTGTGCGCGGTAAGCCACCCGATACACAGGAGCAGCATAGATGCATCTGACGATAACGAAATTCCAGGTCTCGCCCCATTTGACCGAGGCGGATGTGGTGAGCATGTTCGAGCAGAGCACGGAACGCTACGCACAGATACCGGGCCTGCTGGCCAAGCATTACTTCGTCGGGCCCGGGCGTCAGGCGGGCGGCGTGTACTTGTGGGAAAACGAAGCGCAGGCCAAGGCCGTGCTGGGCGCGGAGTTCGCCGAGGCGATCCGGCAGCGCTTCGGTTCGGCGCCCACGGTGGAGTCGATGTATTGCCCCCTGTCGCTGGACAACGCGCGAAGGTCTGTGCGTATTGCCTAGGGCCTATTGGCGCCAAGCCATTTTCATATCGTCATATTGCGGATTTTTTCAATGCAGCCGAATTTCCTGTTCATCATCACTGACCAGCATCGCGCCGACCACCTGGGCTGCTACGGCAACCCCATCGTGCGCACGCCGAACATCGACCGCATCGCCGCCCGCGGCTGGCGATCGCAGCGCTTTTATGTGTCCAACCCCGTGTGCATGCCGAATCGCGCCACGTTGATGACCGGGCGCATGCCGTCGGTGCACAAGGTGCGCTCCAATGGTATTGCGTTGCCGCTGCAGGCCACGACTTTCGTGGAACTGCTGCGCGCGGGGGGATATGCGACGGCCTGCAGCGGCAAGATCCACCTGCAGCCCATGACGGGCGACGTGCCGATACTGGGTCGCGCCGCAGGCACCCGCAAGGCGCCGCCGCAGCAGCTGTCCGACGCCTGGCACGCGCTGCCCGGCGACGGCCCCTACGACCAGGAAAGCATCGTCAAGTGGCGCAGCGACCCCGGGCATGACTTGACGCTGCCCTATTACGGCTTCGAGGAGGTGCACCTGAC
Source organism: Candidimonas nitroreducens (assembly GCF_002209565.1). GTDB lineage: Bacteria > Pseudomonadota > Gammaproteobacteria > Burkholderiales > Burkholderiaceae_B > Candidimonas > Candidimonas nitroreducens. The sequence goes on along the minus strand of NZ_NJIH01000003.1, from coordinate 78,137 downwards.
GATGATGCACGCCGATGGCGCGCACGGACACTACGGCCGCTGGCTCGAGCAACGCCATCCGGGCTCGGATCAGTTGGTGGGGCCGGAAAATGCGCTGCCCAAGGGCGGGATCTCGGCGCTGCAGGCCTGGCGCACGGCCGTGCCCGAAGAACTGTATTCCACCTCCTATATCAAAGAGCAGGCGATCGGCTTTCTGCAGCGCCACGCGGCGCAGGAGCCGCACAAGCCCTTCTTCCTGCAGGTGTCGTTCAACGATCCGCATCATCCTTTCACGCCGCCGGGCCACTATTGGGACATGTACGATCCCGACCAGATGCCTTTGCCGGCCGCGTATCGCCCCAATGTGGGAACCCTGCCGCCGCCGCTCGCGCACTTGATTGCCGAGCGCGACGAGGGGCGTGCCAACCGCGAATCGTGGATGCTGCAAGCCGTGTCCGAACAGGACGTGCGCGAAGCGATCGCGCTGACCTACGGGTCGATCACGATGATCGACGACGCGGTGGGCGAGGTGCTGCGCAGCCTCGAGGCGCTGGGCCTGAACCACAATACCGTGGTGATCTTCACCAGCGACCACGGCGACTATATGGGAGACCACCAGCTGATGTTCAAGGGGCCGATTCATTACGACGGCCTGATCCGAGTGCCGTTCATCTGGAGCGACCCGGAGCTGGACGCGCGCGGTGCCTCTTCGGATGCGCTGGCCGGCACTGTGGACATAGCCGCCACGGTACTGGCACGCGCCGGCCTGCAGCCTTTCCAGGGCATGCAGGGCCAGGATCTGATGCCCGTCATGCTGGGCAAGGCGCAAGGCCGGCCGGCGGTGCTGGTCGAAGAAGACAATCAGCGCTCGTTCATGGGCTTCGACAGGCCGGTGCGGCTGCGCACCCTGGTCACGGACGGCTGGCGCCTGTCGGTCTACCGCGGCGTGCAATGGGGCGAACTCTACGACCTGCGCGACGATCCACTGGAGCTGCACAACCTTTGGGACGACCCGCAGTCCAGTGATGTGAAGGCGCGGCTGCTGCATCTGCTGGTGCAGACGATGGAAGAGTATGCCGACGACAGCCCCCTGCCTACGGCCAGGGCCTAGGGCCTAGCGCTTTGGTAGCGGCATTTCGTCGTGGCGCGAAGCGCCTGAACAATGTACTGGGTCGGCTGCCGCCCGACGCCGCCCTTGCGCCGCGCGGCCGGCGCATATTTGAGTTTGTTGATCGAATCGATAGAAACGGAATAGGAACCAACATGACCCCTGTGGAATACGCAAGGCTGCAATTTTCCCGGCTCAAGATGCTGATCGGCGGCACATGGGTCGACGGCGGCGAAGGCGCGTTTGAAGAAGTGCTGGATCCCGCCACCAGCCAGCCGCTGGGCCGGCTGCCGCACGCCTGCGCGGCGGACCTGCAGTGCGCGCTGGCTGCGGCCGAAGAAGGCTATGCGCTCTGGTCGCGCACCCCGGCCATCGAACGGCGCCGCGTGCTCATGCAGACCGCCGCGCTGATACGCGAGCGGCAGGAATCGATTGCCTGCATGCTGACGCTGGAACAGGGCAAGCCCCTGGCCGAGGCCCGGGGCGAGGTGGCCGGTTCTGCGGAAATATTCGAATGGTATGCCGAGGAAACGCGCCGGCTGTACGGTCGCGTGATTCCGGCGCGCAACAATAATTCCCAGCAGCTGGTGGTGCAGCAGCCGGTGGGGCCGGTGGCCGCATTCACCCCATGGAACTTCCCGGCGCTGACGCCGGCACGCAAGATCGCCGGGGCGCTGGCGGCCGGATGCTCTTGCATCATCAAGCCGGCCGAGGAAACCCCCGGCACGGCGATCGAGCTGGCGCGCGCCTGCGTCGACGCCGGGCTGCCGGCGGGCGTCCTGAACGTAGTGTTCGGCGTGCCGTCCGAGATATCGGAATTCCTTATACGCGCGCCGCAGATCCGCAAGATCACGTTCACCGGCTCGATCGCGGTCGGCAAACACCTGGCGGCGCTGGCCGCGATGCACGGCCTGAAGCGCTGCACCATGGAGCTGGGTGGCCATGCGCCGGTGCTGGTGTTCGACGATGCCGCCGTGGAAAAGGCGGCACAGGCCTGCGCCGCCTTCAAATTCCGCAATGCCGGCCAAGTATGCATCGCCCCTTCGCGTTTCTATGTGCAGCGCGGCGCCTACGAGCGCTTCCTGGACGCTTTCACGCATGCCGCCGCCGACTTGAGGCTGGGGGCGGGCATCGATGCCTCGACTACCATGGGGCCGCTGGCCAACGAGCGGCGCGTGGCAGCCATGGCCGGCTTCGTCGACGACGCGGCCGGCCGTGGCGGGCGCGTGCTGGCGGGCGGGGCGCGCGCCGATGGCCCCGGCTTCTTCTGGCAGCCCACCGTGCTGGCGGAATTGCCGGACGATGCCAAGGCCATGCGCGAAGAGACCTTCGGGCCTGTGGCGCCGATTGCCCGCTTCGACACGCTGGAAGAGGCCCTGCAGCGTGCCAATGCCTTGTCCTACGGGCTGGCCGCCTATGCCTTCAGCGCTTCGGCCGCGACGATGATGGCGGTGTCGGCCGGGCTGGAGGCCGGCATGGTGGGGGTCAACAGTTTTGCCGTTTCCCTGGCCGAGGCCCCGTTCGGTGGCATCAAGGAAAGCGGCTACGGATCGGAGGGCGGAACCGAAGGCCTGGGGGCCTACCTGGTCACGAAGTTCGTGGCGCAGGCCGCGCTTTGACAAAATCGCCGGCGCGGCCGTCGATGATAGCGGCATGCCGGAAAATTCATTCCAAAGGAGATCATCAGATGAGCTTGCGCAAATCCGCATACGCGGCGGCTGCAGCCGGCATGGCGACTGCAATCATGGCGGCGTCAGCCGCGGCCGCGTCCTACCCGGCCAAATCGGTGGACATGATCGTTTCGTTTCCCGCCGGCGGCATGACCGATACCGTGTCGCGCGTGCTGGCGACCGAAATGTCCAAGTCCCTGGGCCAGCCCATCGTCGTCGTCAACCGCGGCGGGGCGGGCGGAACCATAGGCACGGCTTCGATCGCGCGCATGGCGCCTGACGGCTATACCATTGGCGCGATTGCCGATGCCGCGCTGACCACGCTGCCGCACCTGCACAAGGTGCCTTACACCCTGAATTCGTTCGAGTACATCTGCCGCATTTATGCGGTGCCGGTGCTGATGGTGGTGCGCCCCGACTCGCCCTTCAATTCCCTGGCCGACGTGGTGAAGTACGCCAAGGCCCATCCCGGCCAGCTGAACTTCGCTACCGTGGGCCCCGGCACGCTGCCCCACCTTGCCGCGCTGGACTTCATGAAGCAGGCGCATATCTCCATGACCCATATTCCCTACAAAGGGGAAGGGCAGGCCGTGATAGATCTGCTGGGCAAGCACGTGGACGTGTATTTTGGCACCAGCGCGGTGGCCGCGGCGCATCATCTGAAGCAGCTCGCGGTGGCTTCGGCCTCGCGCTTGAAAGAGGCGCCCTCCACCCCGACCTTCACCGAGCTGGGCTACAAGGTGACGTGGTCCATCATGGGCGGGCTGATCGCGCCCAAGGGCCTGGATTCCAAGGCGCAGGCCGTACTCGGCAAGGCCTGCGCCGCGGGCGTGAATTCGCCGCATTATTTGTCGACTCTGAAGAGCCTGCAGGCGGCACCGGCGTACCTTAGCGGCGAGCAGTTCAAGAAGGTGATGAAGGAGGAATATTCCAAGAGCCACGGCTTGCTGAAGGGAGTGGCACCGTCCCGTTGAGGCGGGCGGGCCGCGGCGACCCCGCCCACCGTGCCCTGCGCCGATACGGCTCGCCGCGGCGCGATAGGTGGTGGCTTCGGCGCCGGTGCGGCGCAGCCGGGCTGCGCTACTGTGGCATTGCCGCGATGGTCTGGGCCACCGCCGCCGTCAGCTTCCTGGCATAGGGCACGTGCAGGAATTCGTTGGGGCCGTGTGCGTTGGATTGTGGGCCCAGTACGCCGCAGACCATGAACTGGGCCTGGGGAAAGCCGGTCTGCAGCAGGCTCATCAGGGGTATGGTGCCGCCCTGGCCTATGTAGCCGCAGGGCGCGCCGTAATACTGTTGCGAGGCGGCGTCCAGCGCCTGCTCCAGCCAGGGCTCGGTGCTTGGCGCGTTCCAGCCGGTGGCGACGCCCTGGTCGGGCTTGAAGACGACCTTGGCGTTGTAGGGCGCGTCGGCCTCCAGCAGTGTTTTCAGTTCTTGCACGGCCGTGGCGGCGTCGACCAGCGGCGGCAGGCGCAGCGACAGTTTGAAGGCGCTGCGCGGGAGCAGTACGTTGCCGGCGCTGGCAAGCGGCGGCAGCCCCTCGGCGCCTGTTACCGACAAGGTCGGGCGCCAGGTGCGGTTCAGCAGAGCCTGCTGTGGCTCGGCGGTCATGGGCAGCACGAAGCCGCCGTCGGCGCCGCAGGCCCAGGGAAAGCGGCGCCAGACTTCGTCGCCCAGGATGCGGGCGGTGGCCTGGGCCTGGTCGAGGCGGTCTGCGGGGATTTCGCAGTGAAAGCCCTGGGGCAGCAGGCGGCCGGTGGCGCTGTCTTCCAGACGGTCTAGTACGTGGCGCAGGATGCGGAAGCTGGATGGCACGACTCCGCTGGAGTCGCCCGAGTGCACGCCTTCGTCGAGCACCTGCACTTCCAGCGTGCCGGCCACCAGGCCGCGCAGCGAGGTCGTCATCCAGAGCTGGTCGTAGTTGCCGGCACCGGAATCCAGGCACACCACCAGCGCCACATTACCCAGGCGTTCGCGCAGCGCGTCTACATAAGGCAGCAGGTCGTAGCTGCCGGACTCTTCGCAGGTTTCGATCAGGCCGACGCAGCGCGGCCGCGGCACGCCCTGGCGGTCGAGCGCCTGGATGGCGGTGATGGAGGCGTATGCGGCATAGCCGTCGTCGGCGCCGCCGCGGCCGTATAGTTTGTCGCCGTCGTATTTCGGCGTCCAGGGGCCCAGGCCGCTGCGCCAGCCGGTGAATTCGGGCTGCTTGTCCAGGTGCCCGTAAAGCAGCACAGTGTCGCCCAGGCCGCTGCGGGTGGCCGGGGCCTCGAAAAAGATGACGGGGGTACGCCCTGGCAGGCGCAGCACTTCCAGGACGAGGCCGTGGATTTTCTGTTTTTCGATCCACTGGGCGGCGTCGCGCACCACCCGGTCGATATAGGCGTTTTCGGCCCACTGCGCGTCGAAGGCCGGGCTCTTGGCGGGCACGGCGATGTAGTCTTGCAGCGCCGGCACGATCTCGTCGTCCCACTTGCTGTCGACAAAGTCGCGCAGGGCCTGCGGATCCAGCTGTTCGAGCAGTGCCTGCTGGGGAATGCGTGCGTTCATGGCTGAGGCCTCGGTCGGGACGATACAGGCAAATTTTACGCTTGTCACCGCCGTGTTGACATGGGCTTCCGCTGCGCCTAGTGTTCCTGGGTTGCGTTTTGTTGAAGAGGCCTATGCTTTGCGGCAGCGGCAGCGGCTTCGGCTGCAGCGCCGCCGAGCGCCCGTGCACCGCGGCCGCCCGGCGTTTCGGCGCCTTGAAAACTTACGCCATTTACGTCAAACCACGGGCAAGGGCATTATGAGCAACGGTATTTTCCAACCTACCCTGAGCGGCCGCTTGGTCGAGCTCAGGCCCTTGGGCCCCGAGCACGAAGGCGCCCTGCTGGAGGCGGCGGCCGATGGCGAGCTGTGGAACCTGAAGGTGACGGTCGTGCCGGGGCCGCAGACGGTGCGCCAGTACATCGCGGCGGCGCTGGCGCGCAAGTCGGAAGGCAGTGTCATGCCCTACGTCACCGTGCGCAAGGACACTGGCCGTATCGTGGGCAGTACGCGCTTCTGGAAGGTCGATACGGCCAATCGCAAGCTCGAGATCGGGTCGACCTGGCTGTCGGCCTCGGCCCAGCGTACCGGCATCAATGTCGAGGCCAAGTACCTGATGCTGGAGCATGCCTTCGATGCCATGCAGTGCGTGCGCGTCCAGTTCACCACCGACGAGCTCAATGAGCGCTCGCGCGCGGCCATTCTGCGGCTCGGGGCCAGGCAGGAAGGCATCGTGCGCAACGAGCGCATCATGCCCGATGGCCGCAAGCGCAACTCCGTGCGCTTCAGCATCATCGACGCGGAGTGGCCCGAGGTGCAGGCCCTGTTGCAAGAGCGCCTGCGGCGCAATGCCGCGGCATAGATCGGTCTGGTGTGGTGGGGTGGGGTTGGTAGGTATGGCTCGTGTGGGCCAGCTCATGTAGCCGCTACGCTGCGAGCAAAGCGGACATTTCGCGAGTCATAAAAAAGCCAGCCTGACTATTTGCTTCCGGCCGCCGCAGCCCCGCCCCGCAGCCCGACCTCCGCGGCCCGACTTGTATTCACCTTCCCGGACTCCTACTATAAAAAAGGAGAAGAAGCAGGCAGGCCTGTAGTACCTGGAATCATATGTAGACATGCCGCCTTGGGAGTTAACCCGACCGGCGGGTGGCGTGTGTCTTGCATGCGCCGGCGGCCGGCCATCACGCTACCGGCCGCGAGCCGGCGCGGTGGCTATGCAAGGAGTCTGCAATGAAATCTTCTCGACGTACTTTCCTGGCGGCCGGCATAGGGCTGGCTTCCGCCGCGGCCTTGTCGGGCCGCGTGCTGGCCGAGCCGGCCAAGGTCGAGGAAAGCGATCCCACGGCGGTGTCGCTGGGCTACAAGCACGATGCGTCGCTGGTCGACAAGGCCAAGCAGCCCAAGTACACGGCTGGTGAGCACTGCGGCAATTGCCAGTTGTTCCAGGGCAAGGCCGGCGAAGACTGGGGGCCCTGTCCGATCTTCGGCGGCAAGCTGGTGTCTGTGAAGGGCTGGTGCAGCGCCTACACCAAGAAGGCTTGATCCCGCCGATCGGGTTGCGGCCGCCACAGGCCGCGGCCCGGCTTTACGGGTTTGCCATCGACGGGCAAACAGTGCGCGAGACTGCGGGCAGTACAAGTCGCGCGGCAAAGCGGAACAGCGCGATTGTGCGAACGCGCTTGCCGAGTCGATCGCAGATCCGTATCACTGGTGCTGGGCGGCCACCTTCAGGCCCAGCCACAGGAATATCGTTCCCACTATCTTGCCCTGCCAGCGCACGAGCCAGTGCAGGCGCCCGGCCATGCGGCCCAGAGGGCGCATCGCGACTGCGAGCAGGGTCGTGTAGAGCGCGCTCATCGATACGAACACCAGCCCCAGCACGGCGAACTGGGCCAGGGTCGAGCCGTGGCCGGGATGCACGAACTGCGGCAGGAATGCCAGGAAGAACAGCGCGGTCTTGGGGTTGAGCACCTCGGCGGGTATGGCCTGCAGATAGGCTTGCGCAGGCGTGACCGTCGCCATGCGCGGCAGCGCGGGGTCGGCGGGGCGGGCCAGCAGCGCACGCACCCCCAGGTAGACCAGGTAGGCCGCGCCGCACAGCTTGACCGCGGTAAAGGCCAGCGACGACGCCATGAGCAGGGCCGACAGCCCGACCGCGGCGCACAGGGTATGGATGGCGTCGCCGGTCGCGACGCCGAGCCCCGTGAGTACACCGACCTTGCGCCCGCCCTGCATCGTGCGCGTCAGCACCAGCAGCACCGCCGGGCCGGGGATCAGGAACAGGCCCAGTACTACGGCGACAAAGGTTCCCAGTGTGGGCAGGTCGATCATGTCGTTCTCCAGGCAGGTGGGCGTACGCCTCGGTGTGACCGTGGATGCTGCATGAAAGACGATGCTACGCGAAACTGCGAGCAAGCGCCGCATCGGCCGTGGCGCTATGGAAACAGTCGGCGCAAAAAGGCGCAGGCAAACGCGGGGAAATCGCTGGGGCGGGAAGGAAATCGAATAAGATTGCGCATCTTATCCGTTCCCCCGTTCCCGTGCCGCAGAGGTACCCCTATGTCTGAAGCCCATGGTCATGCCGGAGCTCTGTCCGGCGGCATACGTTTACAGGGGGGGGCCGGGCTCGATCTGGACGCCGAAAGCGGTGCCGTGCGGGCATACCTGGCGGAAATGGGCCTGGATCGCCATGTGACGGAGCAGCGCGAAGCGCGGGACGGCCGCGAGTTCGTGGCTTTCCGCTTGCGCGAAGACCAGGCCCGGCTATGGGCTCCGGATTTCGACACCTTTGGGCTGGCCGGTGCACTGGGCCTGGACACGCACGGCAAGCCTGCCGACCTGGAACGCGAGATCCTGCTGGCGATGCTGCTGGGGCCCCAGGCGTTTCCCTACCCGAGCTGCGCAGAGCTGCGCTGCAGCGTGCGGGTGCGCCGCCACACCGTCGAGGCGGCGCGCAAGACCTTGCTTGCCTTCGATACCGAAGAGGCCGAGCGGCCCATGGATTGCTGGCAGGAATATACCGAGCAGCGCGGCTTCACGCTGCGCCCTGGCCAGGCCTTGATTCCCGCACTGGAAAAGACCACACAGCCCGAGTGTTCGGGCGGTAAGCTGTATTCGTTCTCGTGCTACCGCGCCACCGAATATGTAGTGCTGCTGGGCATCGCGCGCGGCCTGGCCGAGTTCAATCCGCCGCTGCTGGCGGAACTGCAGCGGCAATGGGAGACGCGCGCCATATTGGCAATCGAATTCCAGGATTTGTTCTTGCGCGAGTACGGCACGCTCGAGCAGCCTTTGCCTTTCAGGTACTACGTGCCGGGCGACCGCCTGTGGTTCCGCAATCCCGACGAACCTTCATCGAACGCCGAAGGCTACGAGGGGTCGTGGGTGGTCTATTTGGGCGAGGGGCTGTTCTCGAATTTCTGGAAGCCGCGCCAGCACTACACTTTTACCGACAAGTGCGTGGAAATCTTCCATTGGCGCAACGCTACCTATATGGGAGCCGACGGCAAGCTCAAGGTCGATGAGGACGTCGTCGATGCCAGGGTGGCGCAATCGCTGCGCGATCCGCGGGAAGTAGCGGCGATCCTGCAGCGCATGTTGCGGCTGCGCGAGCCTTTCGGGGTGTATCGCGACGGCGGCTGCGTGGACGCCTCGCGCGAATATGTGCGCTGCCTGTGCCCCGGCACCGCGGAGCTGGTGTTCCCGGGTGCCGTCATGCCGATGGAAGCGGCCTGAGCCAGCAGGGGCAAGCCTTGCGGCGCGGGGCGCCTACAGGAATCGATCGAGCAGGCGGCGGCTGGCCTTGTCCAGCGCCGCCATGTCGCGCACCAGGTACTGGACGCCGTGGTAGTCGGCGATCAGCAGCGTGTTGGCCGACAGCCTGCGGATGTCGTCTTCGGCCCTGAGCAGCAGCACGGCATCGCCGCGGTCGGTCTCGATCTGCCATCTGCTGGGCGTGGCAAAGCCCGAGACGTGGCGGATGCGGCGGATCTCGGGCATGAAGTCGCGGCTTGCGAGTTCTTCCTGGATCAAGCGGCGGGTGGCGGGCTCGAGTTCGCCGAGACGGTCTATCCAGGCAAGCTCTTTGCCGCGCGGGCCCACCAGTGCGATGCCTTCTTCGGGCGCCGAGACGGGAAAGCTGCGCACCGGCACCACGCCGTCGTACCGGTTCCCGTCCAGCTCCAGTTCCAGCCGGCCGTAGGGGTTGCGGCGCAGCGCCAGCGCGCGCCCGGTGGGCGGATGATCCGCGTGCGGCTCAGGCGATTTCGGCATCTTCGTCTTCCTCGTCCCAGTCTTCGTTGCTGGATTCGGGCGGTTCGCCGCGCGCCTGCGCCTGGTACAGGCTGGCGTAGGCGCCGTTGCGTGCCAGCAGCTGGTCGTGGCGCCCGACTTCGACGATGCGGCCGCGATCCAGCACCACCAGCCGGTCGGCCTGGCGCAGGGTGCTCAGGCGGTGCGCGATGGAAATTGTGGTGCGGCCGCGCACCAGGTTGTCCAGCGCCTTCTGGATCTCGTTCTCGGTGGCGGTGTCGACGGACGAGGTGGCTTCGTCCAGGATCAGGATGCGCGGGTCGATCAACAGCGCCCGCGCGATGGAGATGCGCTGGCGTTCGCCGCCGGACAGCGCCTGGCCGCGCTCGCCGACCAGGGAGTCGTAGCCTTGCGGCAGGCGCAGGATGAATTCATGGGCATGGGCGGCCCGCGCCGCGGCGACGATCTCGGCGCGGCTGGCGTCGGGCTTGCCGTAGGCGATGTTGTCGGCAATGGTGCCGAAGAACAGGAAGGGTTCCTGCAGCACCACGCCGATGTTGCGGCGGTATTCCGCAATCGGCAGCGAGCGTATGTCCACCCCGTCCAGGCTGATGGAACCCTGCGAGGCATCGTAGAAGCGGCAGATCAGGTTGGCCAGCGTGCTCTTGCCGGAGCCGCTGTGGCCGACCAGACCGATCATCTCGCCGGGCGCGATGTCCAGGTCTATGCCCTGCAGCACCATGCGGTTGCCGTAGCGGAAGCCCACCTGGCGCAGGGCGATGCGGCCCTGCACCTGCTGCAGGTGAACGGGCTGGCGCGGCTCGGGCACGCTGGAGACGTGATCCAGGATGTCGAAGATGCGCTTGGCGCCGGCCGCCGCCTGCTGGGTGAAGGAGACGATGCGGCTCATGGAGTCCAGCCGCGTGTAGAAGCGGCTGATATAGGCCAGGAATGCGGTGAGCACGCCCACGGTGATCTGCTGGCGCGACACCATCCAGATGCCGAAGGCCCACACCACCAGCAGGCCGGCCTCGGTGAGCAGGGTGACGGTCGGCGAGAACAGCGACCACACGGCATTGACCCGGTCGTTGACCGCCAGGTTGCGGTTGTTGGCCTCGCGAAAGCGCAGCACCTCGCGGCGTTCCTGGGCGAAGGCCTTGACCACGCGCACGCCGGGTATGGTGTCGGCCAGCACGTTGGTGATTTCCGCCCAGACGCGGTCGACTTTCTCGAAGCCATAGCGCAGCCGGCCGCGCACCAGCTGGATGAGCCAGCCTATGAAGGGCAGGGGGATCAGGGTCGCCAGCGCCAGCCACGGGTCGATGCTCAGCAGCACCGCCGAGGTCATCACGATCATCAGCATGTCGGTGGCGAAATCCAGCAGGTGCAGCGACAGGAACAGGCAGATGCGATCCGATTCCGAGCCTATGCGGGCGATCAGGTCGCCGGTGCGCTTGCCGCCGAAGTATTGCAGCGAGAGCCGCTGCAGGTGCTGGTAGGTGCTGGTGCGCAGGTCGGCGCCGATGCGTTCGCTGACCCAGGCCAGTATGTAGGTGCGGCCCCAGGTCAGCAGCCACGCGGCCAGCGAGGACAGCAGCAGGCCCCCCAGGTACAGGCGCACAAGCTCGTAGTCGATGGGTATGCCGTTCTGGAAGGGGATCAGCACCTTGTCCATGAGCGGCATGGTCAGGTAGGGCGGCACCAGCGATGCGGCGGTCGACAGCAAGGTCAGCGTGAAGCCGATCAGCAACTGGCGGCGGTAGGGCAGTGCGAAGCGCCACAGGCGCAGCAGGGCCCAGGTGGAGGGCGGCGCGTGCGGCTCGGACGCACCGGCCGGCCCCGTTTGCGCGGGCCGCGCGGCGGCTTCGTCCGCATTGCCGCGGCCCTCGCGCAGCTGGTCATGGCGGCCGATCAGGCGCAGCGCGGCACCTTGCTGCGCCATGGTGTAGCGCCAATGCGCCAGGCGCGCATGGGAATCTTGCAGTTCCAGGCTGCCGACGCCGGCGTGGTCGTAATGGCGCAGCGTCATGTCGGGCGCCAGGGGCCAGGCCTGCCAAGGCGCGCCCGGCGCCGTACAGGCCAGCAGCCGCCGCTGCGTCAGCACCAGCAGCCCGCGCGCAAAGCGCAGTTGCGTGTCCAGGTCGGTTTCCATCCATGCCTGCAGCGTTTCCCCGTCGCCCAGTTGCGACTGTACGGACGCGCGCCAGGGCTCCGGGACGCCGCCGACGCCGGCATGGATGGGTTCCGTTTTCAAAGTATGATCCGTCCCCAGATATGGGGCTCCATGGAAAGTAGAGCGATCCCCCGCCGGCCGCCCCTGTGGGGCCAAGAGTGTGGTTTTTTCGCGTTATGGCGCACAATTTTCATATCTTTTAGTAAGCTACGCAACTGCCGGGCTACACCGGCGGGCGATTTCCTTTTACGCTTGTAAATCACTACAATTTCGGCCGTTTCATTGCGTGCGCCCGCCGCTGCCTTCCATCGTCCAAGATGAAAAAGAAAAACATTGAGTTCGTCTCCATGCTGTATTTGCGTGGGCCGAACGTTTGGGCGTATCGCCCGGTCATCGAAGCCTGGGTCGATATAGGCGAACTCGAAGACTATCCTTCCAATACCATTCCGGGGCTCTACGAGCGGCTCAGCCAGTGGCTGCCCACGCTGGTGGAGCATCGCTGCAGTGTCGGCGAGCGCGGCGGCTTCCTGCTGCGTTTGCGCGAAGGCACCTGGCCCGGCCACATCCTGGAGCACGTGACGCTCGAGCTGCAGAGCCTGGCCGGCATGCCCGGCGGCCTGGGCCGCGCCCGCGAAACCTCGGTGCGCGGTGTGTACAAGGTCATCGTGCGCGCCTGGCACGAGCCGCTGACGCGTGCCGCGCTGCACACTGCGCGCGACCTGGTCATGGCCGCCATTGAAGACCAGCCCTACGACGTGCCGGCCGCCGTGGAGCGGCTGCGCGAGCTGGCCGAGCGTCTCAGCCTGGGGCCGAGCACCGCCTGCATCGTCGATGCCGCCGACGACCGTGATATTCCGGCCATACGCCTGAACGACGCCAATCTGGTGCAACTGGGCTATGGCGCCAACCAGCGCCGCATCTGGACGGCCGAGACCAACCGTACCAGCGCCATCGCCGAAGGCGTATCGCGCGACAAGGATCTGACCAAGCGCCTGCTGGAAGACTGCGGCGTGCCGGTGCCCGAGGGCCGTCTGGTCGACAGCGCCGAAGACGCCTGGGACGCGGCGCAGTCCATCGGCCTGCCGGTGGTGGTCAAGCCCTGCGACGGCAATCACGGCCGCGGCGTGTTCACCAACCTGCTCACGCAAACGGAAGTGGAAACCGCCTACGGCATCGCCGTGGACGAGGGCAGCGGCGTCATGGTCGAGCGCTTCGTCGAGGGCGACGAGCACCGCCTGCTGGTGGTGGGCGGGCGTATGGTCGCCGCCGCCCGCGGCGACATCGCCGCGGTGGTGGGAGACGGCGCGAGCACGGTGCGCGAACTGGTCGAGAGCCAGATCAATTCCGATCCGCGCCGCGGCCGCGACGAAGAATCGCCGCTGAACCCCATCCGCCTGGATTCGGCCGCGCGGCTCGAACTGGCGCGCCAGGGTCTGGAAGGGGACTCGGTGCCGCCCGCCGGCAAAACCGTGCTGATCCAGCGCAACGGCAATGTGTCGATCGACGTCACCGCCGCAGTGCATCCCAGCATCGCCCGCACGGTGGCGCTGGCGGCCAAGGTGGTCGGGCTGGACATCGCCGGGGTCGACCTGGTGGCGCGCGACATCTCGGCGCCGCTCGCCGAACAGCGCGGCGCCGTGGTGGAGGTCAATGCCGGCCCCGGGCTGCTCATGCACCTGAAGCCGGCCGGCGGCACGCCGCAGCCGGTCGGCCAGGCCATTGTCGATCATCTGTTTCCGCCCGGCGACAGCGGCCGCATTCCCGTGGTCGGGGTCAGCGGCAGCCGCGGCAAGACCGCGGTGGCGCTGCGCGTGGCGCACATGCTGCAGCTGGCGGGCCGCTATGTCGGCGCGGCCAGCAGCGCCGGGCTGATGCTGGGCCGCCGCTATGTGGAAACCGGCGATTGCGCCAACTGGCAGTCGGGCCAGCGCATACTGCTGAACCGCGCGGTGCAGGCCGCGGTAATAGAAAACAGCCTGCGCGCCATCGTCACCGAAGGCCTGGCCTACGACCGCTGTGCGGTTGGCGTGGTTACGAACCTGGATGCCGGCGCGCTGCTGCCGCAATACTACATAGAAACGCCCGAGCAGCTGACGAACGTGCTGCGCACCCAGGTCGACGTGGTGCTGCCCGACGGCGTGGCGGTGCTGAATGCCGACGACCCGCTGGTATGCGAAATGGCGCCGTTGTGCGACGGCACCGTGGTGTTCTTCGGCATGAGCCTGGCGGCGCCGGCCGTGGCCGCGCATCTGGTTGCCGGCGGTCGGGCCGTGTCGCTGCGCGATGGCCATATCGTGCTGGCCCAGGGTGCGGAAGTGACCGAGCTGGCGCCTCTGGCGGCGGCAGGCGCGGTGCCCGAGGCCGAGTCGGCCGCGCGCTTGTATGAGATTCTGGCCGCCACGGGGGCGGCCTGGTCGCTGGGTGTATCGCCGGAATTGATGTGCGCGGGGATCGAAACTTACGGCGCGCAAGGCGCCGAGCCCATCGCCGCGACACCGGCGCTGGCCGAGGCGCGGGCCTGATATGAAACAGCCCCCGTGCGCTCTGCGTACGCTATCTCCCAAGGGGGCGGCCCGTCGGGCCTGATACCTGATATGAGAGCCATCTGATGGAAGTATCGCGAGTCCGGGCGCTGCGCGGCCCCAATCTGTGGTGCCGGCAGACCGTCATCGAAGCCATAGTGTCCTGTTCGGGGGCTGAGTTGAGCTCGGCCCAGATGGATGCCTTCGCGGTGCGGCTGCGGGCGCGCCTGCCCGATGTCGACGTGCTGGAACCCGCCGCCCTGGCTCACGCCGATTCCATGGCGCAGGCCCTGGCCTACGCGGCGCTGCGCCTGCAGACGCATGCCGGCTGCCCCGTGGCGTTCAGCCGCAGCTCGCCGACCGTCGAGCCCGGCGTCTACCAGGTAGTGGTCGAATACAGCGAAGAAGAAGTCGGTCGCCTGGCCTTCGACCTGGCGCAGGAATTGTGCGCGGCCGCGATGCACGACCGGCCTTTCGACCTGGCCGGCGCCCTGGCGCGGCTGTCGGAGCTGAATGAGGATCTGCGCCTGGGGCCCAGCACCGGCTCCATCGTGCAGGCGGCGCTCAAGCGCAACATTCCCTATCGCCGCCTGACCGAGGGCAGCCTGGTGCAGTTCGGCTGGGGCAGCCGGCAGCGGCGCATCCAGGCCGCCGAGACCGACAACAGCAGCGCCATCGCCGAGGCCATCGCCCAGGACAAGGAACTGACCAAATCGCTGCTGGCCGCCGCCGGCGTGCCGGTTCCGCAAGGACGCTGCGTCGACGATGCCGAGGCCGCCTGCGAGGCCGCGGCCGAACTGGGCGGCCCGGTGGTGGTCAAGCCGCGCGACGGCAACCAAGGCAAGGGCGTGGCCGTCAACATCCAGGGCCTCGAGCAGATCAGGGCCGCCTATGAAGTGGCCGCGACGCGCGGTTCGGGCGTGATCGTGGAGCGCTATTGCCCCGGGCGCGATTTCCGCCTGCTGGTGGTGGGCGACCGCCTGGTTGCGGCGGCGCGCCGCGACCCGCCCCAGGTAGTGGGCGACGGTGTGCGCCGCATCGGCGAACTGGTCGTTGCGGTCAACGCCGACCCGCTGCGCGGCGACGGCCACGGCACGTCGCTGACGCGCATACGCCTGGACGGCATCGCCCTGAACACCCTGGCCGCCCAGGGCTATACCCCCGACTCGGTGCCTGAAAAGGGCGCGCTGGTGGTGTTGCGCAACAATGCCAACCTCAGCACCGGCGGCACCGCCACCGACGTCACCGACCACGTGCATCCTGACGTGGCGGCCAACGCCGTGGCCGCCGCGCAGATGGTCGGCCTGGACGTCTGCGGCATCGACCTGGTGGGGCAGAACGTCTACGAGCCGCTGAGCCGGCAGCAGGCCTGCATCGTCGAGGTCAACGCGGCTCCGGGCCTGCGCATGCACCTGAGCCCTTCGTTCGGCAAGGGCCGCGACGTGGGCGAGGCCATCATCGACAGCATGTACAGCCCCGGCGAAAATGGCCGCATCCCGCTGGTCGCGGTGGCCGGCACCAACGGCAAGACCACCACCGTGCGCCTGGCCGCGCACCTGCTGGCGGGCACCGGCCTGCGGGTCGGCATGACCAATTCCGACGGCGTCTACATAGGCGGCGAGCGCATCGACAGCGGCGACTGCAGCGGCCCGCGCAGCGCGCGCAACGTGCTCATGCATCCGGACGTCGACGCCGCGGTGCTGGAGACGGCGCGCGGCGGCATATTGCGCGAGGGCCTGGGCTTCGACCGCTGCGACGTCGCGGTGGTGACCAACGTCGGCACCGGCGATCACCTCGGGCTGAACTTCATCAGCACTGTCGAAGACCTGGCCATCGTCAAGCGCGTCATCGTCGAGAACGTCGCGCCCGATGGCATGGCGGTGCTCAATGCCGCCGACTCCATCGTGGCGGCCATGGCCGAGAACTGCCCGGGCGCCATCACTTTCTTCGCCCGCGACCGGCAGCACCCGATACTGGCCGCGCACCGCGCCCAGGGCCGGCGTGTCGCCTACGTTGCCGACGGCCATGTCGTGCTGGCCGAAGGCGCGGCCGAATGGCGTTTCGCCCTGGCCGGCATTCCGCTGACGCGCAACGGCACCATCGGCTTCCAGGTCGACAATGCCATGGCGGCCGCCGCGGCGGCCTGGGCCGTGGGCTTGTCTGAAACCGATATCCGTCTTGGCCTGGCTTCCTTCGTCAACGATGCCGCCACCGCGCCGGGCCGCTTCAATGTGTTTTCTTATCGCGGCGCCACCATCGTCGCCGACTACGGCCACAACCCCGACGCGATCTCCGCATTGGTGCAGGCCGTGGAGACCATGCCCGCCACGCGGCGCAGCGTAGTGATCAGCGGCGCCGGCGATCGCCGCGACATCGACATCCGGCGCCAGACCGAGATTCTAGGCGACGCCTTCGACCAGGTGGTGCTGTACCAGGACATGTGCCAGCGCGGCCGCGCCGACGGCGAGGTGCTGGCCTTGCTGCGCCAGGGCCTGCAGCAGGCCCGCCGCACCACCGAGGTCAGCGAGATCCACGGCGAGTTCCTGGCCATAGACGCGGCGCTGGATCGCCTGCGGGAAGGCGAGCTGTGCCTGGTGCTGATCGACCAGGTCGAAGAGGCGCTGGAACATATCGAACGGCGTATAGCGGCCGCGTGAGAGCCGCTACGGCCGGGGCAGGACGGGCTGCCTGCCGAGATTGCCAATCGATCTAATTGATCTTCAACTGCGGCAGCTTCTTCACCACCTTCTGCCAGTGCGCGAGATCCGACTTCATGAGCGAGGAAAATTGCTCGGCGGTCGTCGCCTGCGGCTCGATGCCCGCGGCTGACAGCTTGTTGCGGACTTCGGGCTGCTTGAGCGCGTCGTTGATCTGCTTGTTGAGCAGCGCGACGATGGCCGGCGGCGTCTTGGCCGGCACCAGCACGCCATACCAGGTGCCCGTGTCCCAGTCGGGGAAGCCCGACTCGGCCATGGTGGGCACGTTCGGGAACCGGGCCAGGCGGGTCTTGCTGGTAACGGCGATCGGCCGCAGCTTGTTGGCCGCGATCTGGGGCGCGAGCGCCACCACTCCCAGGAACAAGGTGTTTACCTGATTTCCTATCAATGCCATGACGGCTGGTACGCCGCCCCGGTAGGGCACGCCCAGCATGTCGATGCCGGCCGCGTCCTTGAGCAGTTCGGGTTCCAGCTGGGAGAGCGAGCCCAGGCCCGATGAGCCGAAGGTGATCTTGCCGGGCGCCTTCTTGGCGGCGGCAATCAGGTCGGCCACCGACTTGATGCTGGACTGCGAGTTCACCACCAGCAGGTCGGGGGTGGAGCCGACCAGGGACACGGCGGCGAAATCGCGGATCGCATCGTAGCGCCGGATCTTGCGCACGGCCGCATTGACGATGTGGCTGCTGGTTGCCATGAGGATGGTGTAGCCGTCCGGCTGCGAGCGGGCCAGCGCTTCCGATGCCAGCATGGTTCCGGCGCCGGCCATGTTCTCGGCCACCACCGGCACGCCCAGGGTGTCGGACAAGCGCATGGCGAGGATGCGGCCCGCCGAATCCACCCCGCCGCCAGGTGCCGCGGGAATGATCATGCGTATCGGCTTGTCCGGGTAGCCCTGTGCGGCGGCGGTGCCACCGCTGGCAAGGCAGCCCAGGGCGAGAATAAGGGAGCAAAATAGTTTCATGAGTGTCTCCGAGGTTGAAATCCGTCTGTCTTGCGGCTGGTGATTTGCGTCAGCGCTGAGCGGGTGCATTTCATGCGCCGGCGACAGGAGAGCGTGGCGCGGGAGGGGCGAGGTGGGCGAGCAGCTCCAGAATCGGATCCCACGACGGCAGGGTCTCGAGACGCTCCACCAGAGCAATCAGGCGATGCGCCTCTTCGGCCGCCAGACCGCCGGTCGTCAGGCAGTCGACGACCTTGCGATGGCGCTGCTGGCGATTCATCGGCCGCTCGGGGCAGCCGGGAAAGCGCTCGCAGCGCTCGACCAGCTCGGTGCCGTCCGCGAGTTTCACGGTCACCCGCGCCCACATCGCGTCGAGCGTCTGCGGGATGTCGCGGTTGTGCACCAGCCGCACTCGCGGCAGCAGGCGCTGAACGGGGGCGCTGAATGCGGTCGCGTCGTCGAAAGTCGCAATAATCACCTCGTTCTGGCTGAGGCCGACCGCCGCGGCGTATTCGTAGCTGAACTTGCCGTCCAGGCCCGAGACCGGGCGGGGCCGCGACAGCGTAGTCCGGAATACGGGGGGCTCGACGACGACTTCGGCTACGGCGTCCAGGTCGAATTCGGGGGCCAGGCGCAGCTGTTGGCAGGCCTCGATGACCCACTGCATGTAGATCTCGGCCGGGTAGCGCTTGATCGTGAACCCTGGCTCGACGATCGCGTAGTTTTCCAGTCCGCCCAGAACCTCGGCGGGGCGGAAGCGTTCGTCGAAGAAGGTTTCGAAGTGGCCGCCGGGCATTTCGAGGATCTGCTTGTTTCCGGACATGCCGCCGGCGGCCAGCAGGGCCGACTCGACCCCCGAGCGTGCACTGTTGCCGGGGTGGGTCGGCTTGGCCATGCTGCCGTTGTTGGCGAACAGGCCGCCGGTGCGCGAAGCCGCCAGGCCGATCGCGCCCGCCACCTGTTCGGCCGACAGGCCCAGGATCACCGAGCATGCGGCCACTGCGCCGAGGGGGCCGACGACGCCCGGCGGGTGGAAGCCGCGGAAGGCGCTGTCGCGCGCCGCCGTGCGCACGCGCTGCTGGATCTGCCAGCCGATGATGAATGCCAGGACGGCCCGCTCGGGGGCGACGGCGTAGCGTTCGGAGAGAGCCAATACGCCCGGCAGTATCGACGAGGTTCCGTGGGCCGGCGGCATGCCCTGGACTTCGAAGTCCAGCGCGTGCAGCGCTATCCCGTTCAGCAGGGCCGCCGTAGCGGGACTGCCCGGGACAGCGGTGCCGATTACCGTGCAGGATCCGGATGGTTCGCCGCCCAGTGCGGCGCGGGCGATGCTGGGCGCCGGCTCGCGGCTTCCGGCTGCCAGGCAGCCCAGCCCGTCGAGTATCGCGACCTTGGCGGCTTCGACGGCCTCGGACGGCAGCGCCTTGAAGTCGGCTGCGGCGATGTATTCCGCGAAGCCGCGTGTAATGGGTAGGTTGTGGTCGTAGGGCATCGCTTAGCCGGTTATCAGTTTCTCGAATACCTGGGTGCAGTCCTTGCTGTCGGCGATGGCCCAGGCAAGATCGAAGACGCTGTCCGTGTCCTGCCCCAGGGCCGGGCCGACCAGGTGCCGGAACTTGACCCTGATGTCTTCGCGATTCATCGGGTTGCGGTAGGTTCCTTTGGGGTCGCGGGCATGCACCTCCCGGCGGGTGCCGTCGGCCAGCGTCACTGCCGCGCGGATCTGGATCGTGCCCGGCCATTCGGCTTCTATTTTTTCGTCGACCACGACCGTGATCTTCTGCATCAGTGCACGTACCTCGGGGCTGGACAGCATCTCGTCGGTATACGCGGCCAGCGTGACTTCTCCGTTCAGCAGCGCGACCGCGACCACGTAGGGAAGGCTGTGGTCGGCGGTCTCGCGGGTCGTGGGCGCCCATTTGGCCGGTTCGCTGCCGGACTCGTGCCGCAGGAAGCGCGAGGTGTGCAGCACCACCTCGCGAATCTGCGCGGGATCGAGCTCTGCTCTTAGCTGCAGGGCGGCCCATATGCCGATCTGGCAGTTGGCCGTCGCCGGGAAATACTTCAGGCCCGAGCGCAGCACGGCCCACTCGCCGAATGGCTCGAGGTTCATCGGGCCGGCCTGGCCCTCCATGACTTCGATGAATCCATGCCTGCCTTCGAAAGGATCCGAAGGGCCGGTCAGGCCGTGCTCGGCGAGCTGGCAGGCAAAGACGGCCTGCCGGGTGCTTACCGCGGTCGCCACGCCCTTGAAGTGCGAAAGTTCGCCGGCGCGGCTGGCCCGCAGCGGCAGCCCGTTGGTGGCAGCCAGGGATACCGCCGTGCGGGTCTGGTTGCGGTCGTAGCCGAGCGTGTGCGCAATGCCGGCCGCCGTCGCGATCGCGACGGCGAAACCCTGGTCGATCGAAAGATAGTCGACCAGCGCCCCGTGGTCTTTGCGGTAGGATCTGTGCCGCAGCGAGATGCGGTGGAACACCTCGTAGGCGACCGCGATGCCGCTCAGCAAGGTGCGCCCGGGCAGCCGGCGTGAGCCGGCCACCGCGATGAGCGCGCCGAGAATGTCGCTGGGGTGGCCGCCGGTAAAGGTGTCGTTGTAATCGAGGTAGCGGATCATCGAGGTGTTCCAGAACGCCGCCATGCCCAATGTGGCGACGGCGGAGCTGCCGATGACCGTGCCGCCCGCGCCGCGGGGAAGGTCGGGGATGGCCGCCGCGGCGAGAGCGCCGGGGCACTCGCGCGCCGCCATCGCGCAGGCGATGGAGTCCACCAGGATGCCCGTTACGTGCTCGACCACCGGGTCGGGGATGTCCTTGGGCCGCACGCTGGCGACGAAGTCGGTGATCTGCTCGAGTGCGTGATCCATGGATGTCCTCTTGAGTTCCTGCGGTGTATGTATCGTTATGCATGGATGAGGGGCCGTCCGTCGTCGGCTGTGGCCGTGTCGTGGCGGTCATCCTTGCCCGCCTCGAAGAATGGAGCCGGGCCGGCCTACCGTCAACCAGCGATTTCCATGCACTGGAAATTCCGGCTCGTCAGGCGGCGCTCGTTTCGGCCGTGGATGGCGCGCCAGCACTCGCTTTGGCGCGGAATGGAGAGCGTGTGAAGGGGATGCGAGCGGGCTCGATGCCCGGCCTTTCGGTAACGGCGGGGCCGGCACGCTGCGGCACGCTGGAATCTCGTTGCGGACGCCGTTCCGGACGGCGTTCCGAGCGGCGGGCCCGGTGCTGGGCCGGCGCCGCCGGCGTCTTACTCGTTGGTGGACAGCAGCGCCGTCTTCGCCTGCTTGCTCAGTGTGAGCAACAAGCCGCTTAGCTGTTTCTCGGTGGCCGGAATCCCGGCCGTGGTTCTGACGCTGACGTTCAGAACATAGATGGGCCGCCCAGGCAGCACCAGCGGCGCGGCGATGGCGACGACTTCGGGCTGCCAGGAAGCCGCGCAGTAGCCTTTCGCGTGGACATTGCGTTTGGCGGTGTCTATCTCTTCGCGAAGGCGCTGCCAGTCGGCGCGGTGCCGCAGGCGGAACTGCGCGAGCAGCGCGCTGCGCTGCGCGTCGTCCACCACCGCGAGATGAGCCCTGCCCAGCGAGGTGAGTTCCATCGGCACCCGCTGCCCGGCCACCACATTACGCAGCGCCACCTTGCGGTTGTAGCGGAACGATTCCAGATAGACCATTTCGTCGCGATCCGCAGTTGCCAACCCGACGTTGATGCGCATTTTTTCGGCCAGGGCCCGCATCAGCGGAGCCACGGCGCCCAGCACGGGCGAGCCCGTGCGCATCGCATGCGCAAGGCTGAGCACCGGCGCGGCCAGCCGATAGGCGCGCTGGCTGCGCTCGTACTCCAAGAGCCCGCATTCAACCAGCGTCTGGGTCAGGCGGCTGACGGTGGGGCGCGAAAGCCGTGTGCGCTCGGCGATTTCTCCGTTGCCGAGCAGATCCACGCCCGGCTGGAACGCGCGCAGAATCTCTACGCCGCGCACCAAAGAACGGTTCAGTACGGGATTCTTGTGATGTGGCCGACGTGGCGTCTGTGACGGTGTGGTGGACATGGCGCGCGCCTCGAGGGCGATGTGGGGAGCACGGCACAGTTTATCTTCATTTCCAGTCTTTGGAATTCGGGGGATGCGTATCGAGACCCCGGAACCTACACTGCTTACCTGATGTTCAGGTGCCCGAAAGCGCGTCGACGCAAGACTGCCGGGGGTACTGGCAACGATCGAGCCAATTCAAGAAGCAAGAAGATGCATGACATGACTACGGATCTTATCGAACTGAGCGCTGCCGGCGGCTGCGCGACACGACAGCGGGGCGGCCCGGAACAATGCGAGGCCCCAGGCAGTTGCCTGCGTGGTACGCGTGGCCGGGCACCGGGGCAAGGCCGCGCCGGCCTGGATGCCGTGCGTGCCGGCGGGGCGTGGCAAGCATGATGAATGCCATTTCCCGCCTGATCAAGCCACGCAGCGTGGCGGTCGTCGGTGCCTCCGCCGATTCCAGCAAGACTGCCGGACGCCCGGTCGCCTATCTGCGCAAACATGGATACACCGGGGCTATCTATCCGGTCAACCCGCGCGTGGCCAGTATCGAGGGCTTGCCCTGCTACCCGGACGTTTCTTCGCTGCCCTCGGTGCCGGATGTCGGCATCGTGCTGCTGGGCGCCGAGCGCGCCCACTTGGCCGTGCAGGAACTCGCGCAGCTCGGCACCGCGGCGGCGATCGTGCTGGCCAGCGGCTACAGTGAGATCGGCGCAGTGGGCGCACAGAGACAGGCCCGGCTCATGGAGGCTGCGGGCGATATGCGCATTCTCGGCCCCAACACCATAGGCGTGGTCAACCTGACCGATCACATCGTGCTTTCCGCAAGCGGCGCGCTCGAGATGGGGCAGTTCCTGGCCGGCTCTATCGGCGTGGTGTCGCAAAGCGGCGGCATCCTCGGTTCCCTATTGTCGCGCACAGCGCCGCGTGGCATCGGTTTGTCGAAACTGATCTCGACCGGCAACGAGGCCGACCTCGATCTGGCCGATTATGTCGACTACCTGGTGGGCGACGAGGCTACCAGTGTCATCGCGCTCTACATCGAAAGCGTGCGCAATCCAGAGAAGTTCCGTGTGGCGGCCTTGAAAGCCGCAAGCGCCGGCAAGCCCGTGGTGGCGTTCAAGATCGGCCGCTCCGAGGCTGGCGCAAGGGCGGCTGTTTCGCACACCGGCGCACTGGCCGGCGCCGACCGCATGTACGACGCACTGTTCAAGCAAGTCGGCGTGATCCGCGCCCAAACCCTGGACGAGCTGCTCGACATCCCCGCCGCGCTGGCCACCGGCCGCAGGCTGCGCGGCAAGCGGGTTGCGATCCTGACCTCGACCGGCGGGGCCGGCACGCTGGTGTCCGACAGCCTGGGGGTCTCGGGCTTCGAGACCCCTGCGCCCGACGCCGACACCGCCGCGCGGCTGCGCGCCCTGCAGACCGGCGACCATGCCGCGCTGGATCGCAATCCGATCGACGTGACTCTTGCCGGCCTGCGGCCCGACCTGTTGCGCGGCGCCATACGCGCGCTGCTTGCCAGCCCCAATTACGACGCGCTTACCATCATCGTCGGCTCCTCCAGCCTTGCCATGCCGGAACTCATGGCCGGCGCAATTCTGGAGTGCCTGCCCGAAAGCGACAAGCCGGTGATCGCCTACGTCAGCCCTCATGCACCGGAACTCGTTGCCTCGCTGACACAGCGCGGCGTTCCGGCTTTCTCGGCCGCCGAGAGCTGCACCGTTGCGCTGGCCGGCATGCTGCACAGCGCGCGCTGGCAGGCACCGGCGAACTCTGCCCCCGCCGCGCCCGTGGACATCGCTGGCCTGCCGGCGGGTTCGCTGGACGAAGCCCAGGCCAAGCAGTTGTTCGCGCGCTTCGGCGTGCCTTGCGCGAGCGAATCCGTGGTGGCGACGCCGGCCGAGGCCGAGCGGGCGGCACGCGCTTTCGGCGGCCGTGTCGCGCTCAAGATCCTTTCGGGACAGATCACCCACAAGAGCGACGCGGGCGGGGTTGCCGTCAATCTCGAGTCCGGGCAGGTCGGCGCGCGCCTGACGGCAATGAAGGCCGAGGTGCAAAGCAAGACCGGCATCGCGCCGCAACGCTTTCTGGTGCAGGAGATGGTGTGCGGCGGCACAGAGTTGATTCTGGGCATGCATCGCGACCCCTTGGGTACGGCTGTCCTGCTGGGCATGGGCGGTGTCGCCGCCGAACTCTTCAAGGACACCACCATGCGCCTGCTGTCGCCCGGCGCGGGCCTGAGCCATGACGTTGCGGTCGGGATGGTGCGCGAGCTGAAGACCTGGCCGCTGCTCGACGGCTTTCGCGGGCGCCCCAAGGCCGACCTGGATGCGCTGGCCCGCGCTATCGTGGCGTTCTCGCAGATGGCGGCGCAGCTCGGCGAACGCCTGGTGGAAGCCGAGATCAACCCGCTGTTCGTGCTGCCGGCCGGGCAGGGGGTGCGGGCGGCGGACGGCGTCGTGGTGCTCGCAGACGCATAGCCGGATATCTTTTTCTTGCAAGCGGATGGTGGGAATATGAATAACGCCAGTATCGGCCGCCCGGCCTCCTTCCTCGTGCACGTTTCCTCGTCCGAGAGCCGGGAGATCCACGCATTCTGGCTCGACTCGCAAACCGGCGGTCTCGAGCCTGTCGAAGTGGTCGCGGTGCCGGGCTCGGGCGCCCCCACGCGCGGCAATATTCCGCTGGCCTGGAGCCGCGACGGCAAGGTGCTGTACGCCCAGGTTCGTACCGACCCGTTTCCGCTGTCCGCATTCGCCGTCGAGCCGGCCTCGGGCAGGCTGAGGCTGCTCGAGTCCTGCGCCATGCCCGCGCCCATGGCCTACCTTTCGGTCACGCGCGACGGCCGGTACCTGCTGGGCGCGTCCTATGACAACGCGCTGCTGGCGGTCAACCGCATCCAGGCGGACGGGCGCCTGTCCATGCCGTGCCTGCAGATTCTGCCCACGCCGCCGAAAGCGCACTGCGTCATCGAGGCGCCCTTTGGCGGCTTCGTCTATGCCACATCGGTCGACGGCGAGGCCATACTCGTTTATCGCCTGGACGCGGCATCGGGGCGGCTTCAGGCGGTGGCGGCCACTGCCGTGCGGCCGGAATCCGGCCCGCGCCACCTGGTCTTCCATCCTACGCTGGACACGCTGTACTGCGTCAACGAGTCCGCCGGCTCATTGGCTGCATATCGTGTCGATCGGGCCTGCGGTGCGCTGACCGAGCTGCAGTACGAATCGCTCATGCCCGCGGGCTTTTCCGGCCGCGCGATGGGGGCCGACATCCACCTCGCGCCGGGCGGCGCGTTCATCTATGCCTGTGTTCGCAAGACCGATACGATCACGGCCTTTCGCATCGACCCCGCGACCGGCATGATGTCGAGCGCCGGTGCCTTCGAGGCCGAGGACTATCCGCGCGGCTTTGCCATTGACCCGGCCGGCCGGTTCCTGTTGTGCGCGGGGCAGAACAGCAATCGGCTCGCCGTGTTTGTCATCGACCCCGGCACCGGCGCATTGACCCTGGTGCAGCGCCATGCCGTGGGCCGGCGGCCGAGCTGGATCGAGATCGTTCCGGCGCCCGGGCAGCTTGCACGGTAAGGCCGGCGCTTCCAGGCTCGGGCCCGCTATTCCGCCGCGTCGTCGACGCGCGGGCCTTCGCGCGGACAAGTGCGCCGCCACATTCTGCGTATTTACCCTAACTCACCCTTCGCGCCGCCGCAGGCCGGCCCGATAATGGTTGACGTCATAAAGAGTATGTATATACTTTTTGTCAGGCCAACAATCGGTGCTGTGGCGCTGCTGGGCCCGCAGCCGCGCAGACGGCTGTGTGATACAAAACAGTCTTTCGATCCAGAGTGAGGAGTACAGGAAAATGCGATTTTCATACACCCTGAAGGCCTGCCTGGCCGCGGCGTGTTTCGTGGCGGCCTCGGTGTCCGCCCATGCCGAGGATCAGCTGGCGCGCATCAAGAAGGCCGGCGTGCTGGTGATGGGCACGGAAATGCAGTTCGCGCCGTTCGATTTCCTGAAGGACGGCAAGCAGGAAGGTTTCAACAAAGAATTCTTCGCCGAAGTAGGCAAGGGGCTGGGCGTGAAGGTGCGCTTCATCGACCTGCCTTGGCCGAGTGTGCTGCCCGGGCTGGACGCCAAGAAGTTCGATATGGTGGCCGGCCCGCTGAATGTCACCAAGGCGCGCATGGAGCGCTACCATTTCACGCTGCCGATTGCCGACGGCACCGTGGCGCTGCTCAAGCGCGCCAGCGACAAGTCGCTGCAGAAGCCCGCGGACATTGCCGGCAAGGTGGTGGGCGGGGGCAAGGGTTCGGCGCAGCTCAAGGACTATGCCAGCACGCTCAACCCGAAGCCGACGATTCGCGAGTACATCGACAACAACCAGGCCTATGCCGACCTGGCGGCCGGGCGCATCGTGGCGGTGGGCAATTCGCTGACCAATATCGCCTATGTGGCCAAGCAGCGCCCGAACATGTTCGCGGTGGTCAAGCCGGCCTTCGGTAAGAAGGTGTATTTCGCATACATGGGCATGAAGGGTGCGGACAGCGATTCGCTGATCCAGGCGGTGAACAATGTCATATTGGCCATGCACAAGGACGGCCGCCTGGCCGCGCTGCAGAAGAAATGGTTCGGCGTGGAAATGGAAGTGCCTACCAGCTCGTTCGTGCCCAATGTTTGAGCGCCGGCCCACGGGGCCTCGGCCTTCGGGGCTCGATGCTTGAATCTCGATTCTTGATCCTCGACCCCGCCGCGTCCGGGCGGGGTCTGTTTTTCCGATACACATGTTCGATCTGAATGCCATCGCCGACGCCCTGCCGCTGCTCGTGAAGGCGGCGCAAATGACGCTGCTGGTGTCCGTGCTGGGGCTGGTGGTGGGCTATGTGCTGGCGGTGGGCATCGCCACGGCGCGCCTGTCGCCCAGCCCCCTGCTGCAGCGGCTGGGCGCGGTCTATGTATTCATATTCCGCGGCGTGCCGCTTATCGTGCAGCTGATGATGGCCTATTATTTCCTGCCGTTCGTGGGCATCAACGTTCCGCCCATCACGGCATCTATACTGGCTATTTCGCTGTGCGAGGGCGCTTATCTGGGCGAGATACTGCGCGGCGGCTTCATGGGTATCCCCAAAGGCCAGCTCGAAGCCACGCAGCTGCTGGGCTTCGGGCGCCTGGACACGCTGCTGCGCATCGAGATCCCGCAGGCGCTCAAGCTCACCATGCCCTCGCTCATCAACGAGATGATCATGCTGGTCAAGGCCTCGTCGCTGATCTCCATCGTGGGCGTGGCCGAGATCACGCGCACCGCGCAGAACATCGCGGCCAGCACCTTCCTGCCGCTGCAGACCTACATCGCCGCCGGGCTGGTGTACATGGTCATCAACGGCGTGCTGGCGATGGCCGGCCACGCCGCCGAGCGCCGCTACGGGAGGTCATGATGGCGCTGCACCTGGGCATACTCAGCCAATACTGGCCGAACATCGTCAGTGGCTTCCTGGTGACAATGGTTACCTGGGCGGGTGCGGTGGCGCTGGGCATGGCGCTGGGTTTCGTCATCGCCGTGCTGCAGCTGTTCGGCGGACGCTGGCTGCGCGCGGTGTTGCGCGTATATATAGAAGTGCTGCGCACCACGCCGTTCCTGATCCAGCTGTTCATCCTGTATTACGGCGGCCCCAGCGTGGGGCTGGAGCTGTCGCCGATCGCGGCCGGCGTGGTGTCGCTGGCCATCTATGGCAGCGCCTATTTCGCCGAGTCTTTCCGCTCGGGCTTCATGTCGGTGCCGCGTGGGCATATAGAGGCCGCGCAGTGCCTGGGTTTTTCGCGGCTGACCACCGTGTGGCGGGTGCAGCTGCCGCAGATGCTGGTGATCATCACGCCGGCGCTGGTGAACCTGGTCATCATCCTCAGCAAAGAAACCGCGGTGCTGTCGGTGGTGACCGTGCCCGAGCTGACCGCGGTGTTGACGCAGATCGGTACCGAGCAGTTTTCCTATGTCGAAACGACCCTGGTTCTGTGCATATGCTATTTGCTGCTTATCGGCGTGACCGAGCGCCTGGGCCGCTGGGCCGAAGTGCGCATGAGCCGCTACATGGTGCGCTGATGGCCAGGCACGATACATGGCCGGCGAGGCGGCCCGTCGGCCCGCGATGGCGCATGGCGGCAGGGCTGCTGCCCGAGGCCTGGGTTCCTGTCTTCTCCCGCATGAGTGCCGGGGTTTCTCGGAGAGTTCGATGAATTTGAATGCCAAGGCCGCCGCGCGGCAGGACGGCAGAGACTATCTGGTCGAGGCGCGCGGCATCAGCAAGTACTACGGCCAGACCCGGGTGCTGAACAATATATCGCTGGGGGTGTGCAAGTCCGAAGTGACCTGCATCATCGGCCCTTCGGGTTCGGGCAAGAGCACGCTGCTGCGCTCGCTGGCGTTCCTGGAAGAATACGACGGCGGAGACGTGCTGATCGAAGGCGAGCTGCTGGGCTATATCGAGAAGGACGGTGCGCGCGCCCGGGCGCCCTTGTCCGAGATCAATCGCGTGCGCCGTCATGTCGGTATGGTGTTCCAGCAGTTCAATCTGTGGCCGCACATGACCGCGGCGGGCAATGTCGCCGAGGCGCTGCTGCGGGTGAAGAAAATGCCGCGCGCCAGGGCGCGCGAGCGGGCCATGCACATGCTCGAGAAAGTAGGCCTGGCTGACAAGGCCGATGCTTATCCGGCGCGCCTGTCCGGCGGCCAGCAGCAGCGCGTCGCGATCGCGCGGGCGCTGGCCATGGAGCCGCACATCATGTTGTTCGACGAACCGACCTCGGCGCTCGACCCGGAGCTGGTGGGCGAGGTGCTGCAGGTCATGAAAGAGCTGGCGCGCGAAGGGATGACCATGGTGGTGGTGACGCACGAAATGGGCTTTGCCGCGCAGGTGGCCGATCGCGTGGTTTTCCTGGATAAGGGCGAGATCGCCGTCAGCGGCCCGCCCGACGAGATCTTCCGCAACCCGGCGCAGCCGCGGCTGCGCCAGTTCCTGCAGAATTACCTGGATCGCAACGCGTTCTGGACTCGGCCCCAGGCCGTGCCGGGCAGCGCCGCGGCGTGATTCCATTTCAAAATAACCATGTGCTTTGCCAGCTTCGCTTGCGCAGTCACGATTGATTTGGAAACGGCATGAGGCGAATTGCGGCGGCTCGTGGTGGCTCATGGTGGCTCATGGCTCATGCGCCGGGCGCGAACCGCCGATCCGATTGCGCATCCGCGGCGGTGCCCCGATAACCCTGAATTACGAATACGAAGCACAAAGGATTTCTTCCGATGTTCGAGCATCTAGAAAAATACGCCGGCGATCCGATCTTCCGCCTGGGCGATGAATTCCACCAGGATCCGCGCGAGCGCAAGGTGAACCTGACGGTCGGGCTGTACTACGACGACGCGGGCCGCATTCCCTTGCTGCGCTCGGTGCAGCAGGCCGAGGCGCGGCTTGGCGGCGAGCTGCGGCCGCGGCCCTATCTGCCGATAGAAGGGCTGCCCGCCTATCGCAGTGCGGTTCAAGAGCTGGTGTTCGGCGCCGGCAGCGAGGCGGTGCGTGCCGGCCGCGTCGCGACCATACAAAGCGTGGGCGGCACGGGCGCGCTGAAGGTCGGCGCGGATTTCCTGCACGCGGCCTATCCCGACAGCCATATCTGGATCAGCGACCCCGGCTGGGACAATCACCACGCCATCTTCCAGGGGGCGGGCATCGCCACTCATACCTATGCCTATTACGACTCGCAGGGGCAGTCGCTGCGTTTCGAGCGCATGCTGGAAGACTTGCGGGCGCTGCCGCGCCACAGCTTCGTGCTGCTGCACCCCTGCTGCCACAACCCTACGGGCGCGGATCTGTCGCGCGAGCAGTGGCAGGCACTGATACCGGTGCTGGCGGCGGGCGAGCTGATCCCTTTCATGGACATGGCATACCAGGGCTTCGGCCGCGGCCTGGACGAGGACGCCGGGCCGGTGCGCGCCATGGCCGATGCCGGCCTGACGTTTCTTGCCGCGAATTCTTTTTCCAAGAATTTGTCGTTCTATGCCGAGCGCTGCGGCGGCCTGTCGGTAGTCTGCGGCAGTGCCGACGAAGCCGAGCGGGTGCAGGGCCAGCTCAAGGCCATCGTGCGCCGCATTTATTCGAATCCTCCGATGCACGGGGGGCAAGTTACGGCCCTGGTGATGAGCGATCCGGAACTGCGCGCCTTGTGGGAAGACGAGGTGGCCGAGATGCGCGCGCGCATCGCCGCGGTGCGGCGCCAGGCCCGCGAGCAGCTCGAGGCGCGGCTGCCGGGCTACGATGCCGGCTACCTGACCGAACAGCAGGGCATGTTCAGCTACACTGGCCTGAGCGCCGCGCAGCTGCATGCCTTGCGCGCCGAGCACGGCGTCTACATCATCGATTCGGGCCGCATCAGCGTGCCGGGCCTGAACACGCGCAACATCGATTATTTCACTGAAGCCATGGCCGCCGTGTTGCGCGGGCGGCCGGGCGCGGAGTCGTGAATGGCCATTGAGCGGCAGCATCCTGTGGCCGGGCAAGCCGCGAACTCGCGGGCCGAGCCCGATGCGCTCTTGCCCGCGCAGCCGCCGGGCGGCTCGATTCCGGATGCTCCCTGTACTCTCGAGTCCTTAGCGCAGACAGTGTCTTGTCTGCGCAAGCCCGCAGACATTCAGGCCTATCTGCAGGACGCCAGCGGCCTGGCCGCCGCGGGCCTGCCCGCCATGGTGCTGCGTCCCGACAGCGTCGAGCAGGTGGTGCAGATCGTGCGCGCCTGTCACCAAGAAGGCCGCAGGCTGACGATACAGGGCGGCCGCAGCGGCCTGGCCGGCGGCGCGGTGCCCGACGAAGGCGACGTGGTGCTGGCGCTGGAACGGCTCGACCGGGTCGAGGAATTCGACACCGTCGGCGGCACCATCACCGTGCAGGCCGGCATGATCCTGGAAAACCTGTGCGCGCTGGTCGAGGCCCGGGGCTGGTATTTCCCGCTGGATCTGGGCGCGCGCGGCTCCTGCCAGATCGGCGGCAATGTCGCCACCAATGCCGGCGGCAACCGGGTGCTGCGCTACGGCACCACGCGCGAGCTGGTGCTGGGCCTGGAAGTGGTGCTGGCCGACGGCACGCTCATGACGATGCTGAACAAGGGGCTGAAGAACAACACCGGCCTGGACTTGAAGCACTTGTTCATCGGCACGGAGGGCACGCTGGGGGTGATCACCCGAGTGGTGTTGCGGCTGTTTCCCAGGCCCGAGCGGCGCTACAGCGCGCTGGCCGCGGTCTCCGGCCTGGATCAGGTGGCGCGCCTGCTGCAGCTGGCGCGCGCGCGGCTGCCCGAGCTGTCGTCGTTCGAGGTGATGTGGCGCAACTATCTGGCGGCGGCCGGCCAGGTGCTGCAGAAGACGCCGCCCTTCGAATCGCGCTATCCGATCTGCGTGCTGCTCGAGACTGAGGGCCGCGATACGCCCGAGGCGGCCGCGGCGCTGGAAGGGTTCCTGGGCGAGCTGCTGGAAAGCGGCGAAGTGCTGGACGCCATCATTCCCCACAGCCAGGAGCAGGCCGCCATGCTGTGGAAGTTCCGCGATGCCATCGGCGAGATCCTGCGCACCATGCAGCCGTATGTGGCTTTCGACATCGGCATCCCGCTGCAGAAAATGGATGCCTTCATCGAGGTGGCCTGCGCCGGCCTGGCGCGTCTGGAGCCCAATGCCCGGAACCTGCTGTTCGGCCATCTGGGCGACGGCAATCTGCACCTGTCCACCGGGCCACACGCACCCGAAAACCTGTTGGCGGTGGAAGAGCTGGTCTATCGCGAGGTAGAGCGCGTCGGCGGCAGCATCTCGGCCGAGCATGGCATAGGGCGCATCAAGAAGCCGTTCCTGAAGCACAGCCGCGGCGCGGCTGAACGCGCGCTGATGCAACAGGTCAAGCGCGCGCTGGACGGCGATTCGGGGCTGAACCGGCATCGGGTGATCGACGCCTGAATGGCAACAGCCGCCGCGCTTGCCCGTTCGCTGTTCTCCTTGCTGCCTGCCTGATGCCCCGATTCGCCGGGCGCGTCGCAGTACGCAGGGACTGCGGCGCGTCCGGGCTCATCGGCCTCGCGCCTTGGTTCCTGCGCGCCTGCCGTTCCGAGGCTAGCCTGTATGAGTCAGTTCGCGCCGGCCAGCATCTGCCGGTTCAGCTCTTCCTGCTGCCTGCCGCGCGCCGCCAGCCAGCGGTGGAAGGCGCGGCAATGCGGCCTGTCGAAGGCGCTGGGCTTCCATGTCAGCACGTAGGGCCAGGGCAGCGGCAGGGCCAGGCGGAACGGGATGACGAGCCGTCCGTCCGCCACTTCGCGGCCTATCATCGAGCATTGCGCCAGCGCAAGGCCCTGGCTCTCGACCGCCGCCTCGATCGCCATGTGCGACAGCGTGAAGATGCGGTGGCTGACTGGCTCGGGCGCGGCGTCGCCGGCTTGCTGCAAGTATGCGGCGAACCAGTCGCGCCATGACGGCGGCGAGGTGAACTTGGGCCGCCAGTCGGTGGCCAGCAGCGGGTAGCGCAGCAGCTCGCGCGGGTGGCGCAGGCCCTGGGCGGGCGCGATCAGCGCCGGGCTGCACACCGGCACCACGCTGTCCGTATACAGCGCCAGCGCGTTCGGGCCGGGCGTGGCATTGTCGCCATAGGTGATGCGAAAGTCGATGTCTTCCAGTTCGCCGGCCGGCTCGGAATGGCTGCCGTGAAACTGTATGGTCAGATCGGGGTAGTGGCTATCCTGCCATGCGAATACCAGGGGGGCGAGCCAGGCCGTCAGCAGCGAAGGCAGGGCGCTGAGCGACAGATTGTGCTGGTTCTTCGAGCGTTGCAGCTCGGCCTGCGCCTCGCGCAGCTGCTCGAAGGCGCGTGCGCAGGATTCGTGAAAGCGCAGGCCGGCCTCGGTAAGGCGTAGGCGCTTGCCGTCTTTGAAGGTCAGGCTCGCGTCCAGCGCCTGCTCGAGCAGGCGGATCTGCTGGCTGATGGCGCCGGGGGTGATCTGCAGCCGCTGCGCGGCTTCCGCCAGGCTGCGGCTGCGGCCCAGGGTGTCGAAGATCTGCAGGGCCCGCAAGGGGGGCAGGGCGTCCACGATATAGTTTTCCTAAACAATTACATTGATTATCGCAGAATTGCCAGAGCTATCATTATGCTGTGTAGGTATGCGGCGGCAGTTCCGCCGTTTCCGGGCATACGGCTGCGCGGGCACGGGCGTGCGGGGGTACCGGCACCGCCGCGCCGGTGTGGCGTGCCGCATGCTGCGCGCTGCACTGGCGCGGAACATGCGGCCCCGTCCTGCGCTGATTGCCGATTTGTTCAATTTGCCTGTCCCTGTCCGCTGGCCGCGGAGGCCGGAAAAAGACAGTTAGTGCGGGGGCGGGCGTCGGGAGATCCTCATGTTCCTCAAGAACGCCTGGTATGTCGCGGCCCTGCAGCATGAAGTGGACGGCGGCCTGCACGCCGCCAAGATGCTCGGCGAAGACCTGGTGCTGTACCGCCGCCAGGACGGCGGCGTGGCCGCGTTGGAAGACTCCTGTCCGCACCGCAAGCTGCCGCTGTCCATGGGGCGCCTGCAGGGCGACACGATCGAGTGCGGCTACCACGGCCTGACCTTCGATTGTTCCGGGCAGTGCGTGCGCGCCCCCGGCGTGTCGCACATTCCCAAGGCCGCGGTGGTGCGCAGCTATCCGGCCGTCGAGCGCTACGGCCTGGTGTGGGTCTGGATGGGCGACCCGGCGCTGGCCGATGAGTCGCGCATTATGGAAGTCGAGCACTGGGGCGACCCGGCCTGGGGCGTGAACC
Source organism: Candidimonas nitroreducens (assembly GCF_002209565.1). Classification (GTDB taxonomy): domain Bacteria; phylum Pseudomonadota; class Gammaproteobacteria; order Burkholderiales; family Burkholderiaceae_B; genus Candidimonas; species Candidimonas nitroreducens. Next base: position 44,404 of record NZ_NJIH01000003.1, on the reverse strand, counting down.
GGGGCGATGCGATGACGGTGTCTTGCAATTATCTGTACGTCACCGACAATCTGCTCGATCCGTCGCATGTGTCCTGGGTGCACCAGACCTCGTTCGGCAATGCCGCGATCGTGGGCGAGCCCCTGAAGACCGAGGTCAGGGAAAATGGCGTGGTGGTGTCGCGCTGGATGCGCGACGTCGAGGTGGCGCCGTTCTACGCCAAGTTCGTGAAATTCCATGGCAACTGCGACCGCAAGCAGCACTACGAGGTGCACTTCCCCTCGCATGCGCTGATCAAGGCGATCTTCACGCCGGCCGGTACGGCCGCCGACGCCGAGCCCTTCCATGAAGACGTATTCCTCATGGACTCGTACAACTTCATGACCCCGGTCGACGAAGAAACCACGCGCTATTACTGGTTCCAGATGCGCAACTTCAGCCCGGACGACGAAGAAGTGTCGCGCCAATTTTCGGAAGACGTGCGCCACGCCTTCGAAGAAGATCGCGCGGTGCTGACCGCCGTGCACGCCGGCATGAAAAAAAGCCCTTCCAAGCTGGATCTGCCGCTGGATTCCGGCCCCTTGCGTTTTCGCCGCAAGCTGCAGCAGCTGATCGAGGCCGAGCAGGCCGGCGCGCCGGCCGGGGCGGCACCCGCCGCCGTGCCTGCCGCCCGGGCCACGGCGGCCCTGCAGGAGGCTTGAGGCGATGGCCTTGCGCTTGCCGCGTTCCTCGTTTGCCTGGCGGCTGGCCTGCCGTTCGGGCTCCCTGGGCATGACCCGGCCCGCAGGGGCTGCGCCGGGCGCGGGTTCGCCCGCCTGCCTGCCGCACTGCGGAGCCTGACATGCCTGAGGTTGCGGATCGGGCCGCGAACGCCGGGACGGACAATCGCGGTTTTCGCCTGTACAAGGTCGTGGCGCGCCACGAGGAAAGCCGGATCATCACATCGCTGGTGCTGGCGCCCGCCGATGGTGCGCCGCCGCCCGATTACCGGCCGGGCCAGCACCTGGTGTTCCGCCTGAAAGACGAGGCGGGCGGCAATATGCTGCGCCATTACAGCGTATCGGGCGACCCCGCCGAACGCGGCCTGCTGCGCATATCGGTCAAGCGTGAACCGGCGCCGCCGGGCCGGCCCGACCTGCCGCCGGGGCGGGGCTCGGCCTATATGCACGACCGTGTGCAGGTGGGCGACGTGCTGGCGGCCGCCGGCCCCATGGGCGGTTTTGTGCTGGATGAAGACAGCGAGCGGCCGGTGCTGCTGCTCAGCGCCGGCGTGGGCCTGACTCCCATGCTGGCCATGCTGTATCGCCTGGTGCGCGGTAGCGGGCGCCGGGTGTATTTCGTGCATGCCTGCGAGAACGGCGAGGTGCACGCCTTTGCCGAAGAAGTCCGGGCGCTGGCAAGCGTGCGGCCCGGCGTGACGGCGCATTTCCGCTACCGCTGCGCCACGGACGAAGACCTGGCGCAGGAGCGCTGCCACAGCCGCGGGCTGGTGGACAAGGCGTTGCTGCAGTCGCTGCTGCCGCTGGACGATTACGAGGTCTACCTGTGCGGGCCGCCGCCATTCATGCAGGCCGGCTGGCGCCTGTTGCGCGGCCTGGGCATAGAGCCCGGCCGCATCCGCTACGAGTTTTTCGGCTCCGCCACGGTGCTGGAGGCGGGCGTTGCGGCCACCGCGGCCGCTCCGGCGGCGGACGGCGTGGCGCCGCGGGCTCCCGCTGTCCCGGTTGCTGCCGAGGCCTGGGCTGGGGAGAGAACAGGGGGGCCGTCGCAGGAAGGGGAATCCGGCTTGACGTCTGGCCTTGCCGCCGCGCGCTCCAGCGTGTCGGAACCAGGCGTGCCGGCCGGCGCCGTGGCGATAGACGCTTCGGCGGCGGGTCATCGCCCGGCGTGCGAGCCCGCGGCCGGGCAGCCAGCCGCCGCCGGGCAGCCGGCCGCTGGGCCGTCGGTGCGCTTCGGCCCTTCGGGGGTGGAAGTGCCCTGGGACGATAGCTGCCCGTCGCTGCTCGACCTGGCCGAGCGCGCCGGATTGAGTCCCGACTTCAATTGCCGGGCCGGCCTGTGCGGCACCTGCATGTCCACGCTGGTCAGCGGTGCGGTGGAATATTTCGAAGAGCCGCTGGATCCACCGCCCGAGGGCAAGGTGCTGCTGTGCTGCTCGCGGCCCGTGGGGCCGGTAGCGGTAGACCTGGCGGGCTGAACAAGCACCGGCGGGCCCACAGGCGCCCGCCCGGCTTCGCTTGCCGCATCGATACGGTCGAATACGGCTGCTAAGGCGCCCGCCGCGTACAGGACGGTATGTCTATAGTGGCAGGCCGGCGAGCCAGGCGCCGCCGCAGCGGCCGAGGCTCGGGGCCTTGCGCCTACTTCTTCTCGGCCATCTCGACCAGCCTCTGGGCTTCCGTAATGGTGCCTTCGTAGCTTTGCGTCATCGACGGCGAGGTCACGTACTTGCCGGCCACCGAGATGCTGGGCGTGCCCTCGATCTGGTAGTTCTTGGCCAGCTCATTGGCGCGCGTGACAGAGGTCTGCACGCCGAAAGAGTCGAAGATGGACTTGAACTTGTTGCGATCCAGGCCCTGCGCCGCCGCCCAGTCGACAATCGCCGGCTCGGCGTAGATGGCTTTGTGCTGCTCGTGGATGGCCTTGAAGACCGCTGCATGCAGATCCAGGCGATTCATGGCCGCCAGCGTGTAGTAAAGCTTCTGCAGATCGGCCATGCTGGCATTGAAGGCCACCGGCACGGGATGGAACACCACGTTCGAGGGCAGCGTCTTGACCCACTTCTCTACCATCGGCTCTATGGCATTGCAATGCGGGCAGGTGTAGGCGAAAAATTCCAGCACCTCGATCTTGCCCGGGGTGTCGGAAGGCTGCGCCTGATCCAGGGTGACGTACAGCGGGCTGCTGCCGGCAGCCTGGCTGGCGGGTGCCAGCATGGCGCCCGAACCCAGGGCGATGATTGCGATTGCACGCAGGAACAGGGTTTTTAGCGACATGATTTATAGTCCGTAGGTAAAGCCGGCCGCAGCCGGAAATGGGTGTGGCAATTGAGACAGTAAACGCCGGCGCAAGTTCAGGTCGGGCCGCGTATGTAGAGCCGCGTAGGCCGGCCCGTATAGTTCGGGCCGCGCGGGCCTGAATCGGGGGTATTGTCGCCTCATATATGCACATACACACGCTGCAACGCGCCGCATCAGGCAGGCGCCGTGAAAATCCAGTACACCCTTGCGCAGAACTTGCCCCAGGCGGTCGCGCGGCAGGCCGGCCTGCGCCGGCCGAACCGCGCCGGCGGGCCTATTGGCGCACCACCGTCGAGGCGATCTTTTCTTCTCCGAGGCGGGTGCGCGAGCGGTTCATTTCATCTATACCCTTGAAAGGCCCGACACGCACGCGATTGACGGTCGTGCCGTTGACCTGCGCCTTCTGCACTGCCACCGGCAGGCCCAGCATCAGGATGCGCGCCTTGACGGCCTCGGCCTCGCTGCTGGAGTGGAACGAGCCGGCCTGCAGATAGTAAACGGTCTGTGTTCCCGGCGCCGCCGCTGCGGGTTTGGGCTGCGTGGCGGCCGCCGAGTGTCCGGACGATGGTGCACGGGCCGGCGCCGCCGGCGCGGCACCCTGGGCGGGCGCGGGCTTGCTGGTGTCGGTAAGCGTGGCGATCAACTTGCTGATATTGTCGTTGGCTGCCGGCGCCGGCGCGCCGTGCGGCGCATTGCCGGGCAGGGGCTTGGGGGCCGTATTGACCGGGCCGCCTTGGGGCAGCGTGCCGGCCCCGCCGTCCGCGCCGTACAGGCCCAGGTTGGGATCGGGCGCGTCCTTGACGTTGGGCAGCAGGGCGGTCTTGGCAGGCTCCCGGGTGGCATGGTCGACGAAGGGCATGGGCGCGCGCATGACGAACGTGGCCACGGCGGCGGCCAGCGCCAGGCCTATGATCAGGCCGGCCAGCATCGCGAACAGGGTGTTGCCGCCCGATCGGGATCCCGAAGATTTGCGCTTGGTATTGGCCATGGCGGATTACATCCTTTCGGGGGCAGATACGCCCAGCAGCCGCAGGCCCGCCGCGATCACCTGGCGGGTCGTAGCCGCCAGGCGCAGGCGCGCCAGCTGCAGGCCGGTTTCCGGCACCAGCACGCGCTCGGCGTTGTACCAGGCGTGGAAATCGGCGGCGCAGTCGCGCAGCCAGAACGCGATATGGTGCGGCGCCAGTTCCTGCGCGGCCAGGGCCACGGTGGCGGGGTATTCCGCCAGGCGCTGCAGCAAGGCGAATTCGGTGGGTGCGGTCAGCAGCTGCGGGTCGGCGCCGGCGATGGTTTCGGCCGGGTGTTCAGACTGGGCCAGCATCGAGCAGATGCGCGCGTGCGCGTACTGGATGTAGTAGACGGGGTTTTCTTCGTTGCGCGACAGCGCCAGGTCGATGTCGAACACGAATTCGGAGTCGGCGCGCCGCTGGATCAGGAAAAAGCGCACCGCATCCTGGCCGACCCAGTCTATCAGGTCGCGCATGGTGACGTAGCTGCCGGCGCGCTTGGAGATCTTGACCTCGGCGCCGTTGCGCACCACTTTCACCATCTTGTGCAGGATGTAGGCGGGGAAGTCTTTGGGTATGCCCAGGTTCAGGCCCTGCAGGCCGGCGCGTACGCGCGCGATGGTGCCGTGGTGGTCGCTGCCCTGGATGTTGATGGCGCGATGGAAGCCGCGTTCCCATTTGGCCACGTGGTAGGCCACATCGGGCACGAAATACGTGTAGCCGCCTTCGGACTTGCGCATGACGCGGTCTTTGTCGTCGCCGGTGCCCAGCTCGGTGGTGCGCAGCCACAGCGCGCCGTCGCTTTCGTAGGTATGGCCGGCGGCGATCAGGGCCTGCACGGTACGCTCGACCTTGCCGCTGGTGTACAGCGAGCTTTCCAGGTAGTAGTTGTCGAACTTCAGCCCGAAGGCCTGCAGGTCGAGATCCTGTTCGCGCCGCAGATAGGTCACTGCGTAGCGGCGGATGTCGTCGAGATTGTCGAGGTCGCCGCTGGCCGTGACCGGCGCGCCGTCGGAGGCCTGCACCGTGGCCTTGGCCTGGAAGTCGCGGGCGATGTCGGCGATGTAGTCGCCCTTGTAGCCGTCGGCCGGGAATTCCGGGGCGTCGGGGGCGATGCCGCGCGCCCGCGCCTGCACGCTGACGGCCAGGTTGTTGATCTGGTTGCCGGCGTCGTTGTAATAGAACTCGCGGGTGACATCATAGCCGCGGGCGGTGAACAGCCGGCACAGCGAGTCGCCCAGCGCCGCCTGGCGCGCATGGCCCACGTGCAGCGGCCCGGTGGGGTTGGCCGAGACGAATTCGACCAGCACTTTCTCGCCGCCGGGCTCCAGCATGCCGTAGCGCTCGCCCTGCTCGGCCACGGCGTGGATCACTGCCTGGCGCGCCGCGGCGGTAAGGCGGAAATTGATGAAGCCGGGGCCGGCGACTTCGGCGCTTTCGGCCAGCTGCCGGAACGCGGAATCGGCCAGCAGCCTTTCGACGATCTGCTGCGCCAGCTCGCGCGGGTTGCGCCGCGCCGGCTTGGCCAGCTGCATGGCGGTGTTGGTGGCGATGTCGCCGTGGGCCGCTATTTTGGGGCGTTCGAGGGTGACCGTGACCTGGGCGTCGGGGACGATGGCGGCCACGGCGGCCTGGATCAGTGCAATAAGTTGTTTTTGTTGCTCTGGGAGCATAAGAAGTGCTGGTATAAGGCGTAGCAGAGCCGTGCGCGGCCCCGCGCAGGGGTCTGGCGGAAGTGCCGGTTGGCGCCGCGTGTTGCGGCGGGCCGGAAGGTATAAATAATAGCGTGATTTGCCGCCGGCCGCCGGCCTTGCGGCTTTAGCGTCAACAGACACTAGCCCGGCGGCGCCGGCCGGGCCATGGCAGTAGGGGGCGCGCTTGCGGCGCGGGCCCATGGGGCCGCCTTCACGCGGGAACGGCTTGCCAGCCCAGCTCTTGTTGCAGCCATAGCGCGTAGCCTGCCATGTCTACCGTGCCGACTTCGTCCGAGCCGCTTGCATGCCAGCCTTCCAGGCGCGCGATGAACTGTTCGGTGGCTTCGCGCCGCTCGCGGCCGAGGTCGGGGTGCTCGTCCTGGCGCGCGTACTGGGTGGTTCCGGCGGCGGTCTGCACAGCGCGGTCGCCGTCGTACAGGGTGCGCACGATGGACGAGCGCTGGTCGTGCAGGATGGGCTCGGTGATCCGGCGGTCGGCCGACGGCGGCGTATCGAAGCGCACCAGCGCCGCCCGCGCCTGCCACAGCATCCAGTTCAGGGCGACGTCGGAAAGGTCGCCGCGCGTCGCGTAGTTGTCGTTTTCGTCGATCGCCAGGCCGCCGCCGATGTCGGAGTGCGCGCCGATGAACGGCGCTTCCACGGCATTGCCGCCGGGCGCGCCGGCGACGCTGGTCAGAGGAAACATCCAGCGGTATTCCTGTAGCGCCACGGCGTGTGCCACCCACTGCCAGGCGGCCGAAATGCTTAGGTCGTACAACTGGTTGGCCACCCCGTCCAGGCCGAACTGGGCCACTGTGTCGAACAGCCCCATGAAGCGCAGGTCGACACAAGCGGTGACCAGGCCCAGATCCGTGTCTTGATAGGAGAACAGGCCGTCGCTGACTTGCTGCGCGATCATATTGCCGAAGTGCCGCGCCATGGCCGCGCCCCGGGAAAAGCCGATGATGTCTATGGGAATGGTCTCGTTGCGCTTGCCCGAGGCCGCCGCGTCGGCCAGTTCGACCAGCAGGAAGTCCCATTGGTTTTCAAGGATCTGCCCGGCCGAGTGGGCGGTGATGGCGTCCCAGTCGAAGGCGGCGGAGTTGCCCGGGCCGCTTTGGTAGAACACGGGCCCGTCCTGGTACCACTGGCTCAGTTTCCAGACATTGGTCTGCGATATGGGGCTGTTGCGCGTGCCGTCGAAGGCGAACAGCAGCAGCCCGAGCGGGTCGGCGTGGCGCCGCGGCTGCTGCGCGGCATAGCCCAGAGCCTGGCTGCCCGGCAGGGGGCCGAGCGGATCGGATTCCAGGTATTGGCCGAGGCCGGGCAGGTAGGTGCGCAGCAGGTTATCGTGCCAGCCGGTGCCGCGATCCAGCACCTGGCCGGGCAGGCGCAGGTCGAGTTCCAGGTCGCCGGCGATGCGCCGCGCCGAGCCGGTGGGTTCGTACTCGGCCAGCCAGCGGATGCGGCCGCCGGCGTCCGTGACCAGGCGGGGCGCGCCCAGCAGGTCGGAGTGCACCGCGTACAGGCTAGCCGTGGGTGCGTGCGTGGCCGGGTCGGTGGCGTAGTCGATGAAGCCCACCAAGGCGTGGCGTGCATAGATATAGCGGCGCGTGATGGAATAGCCTGCCTGTGCCTGTGCCTGTGCCTGTGCCTGTGTTTGTGCTTGCTCTTGTGCTTGTGTTTGCACCGGCCCCTGTCTTTGTGCCTTCCTCTGCTCCCGCTTCCGCTCCTGCCCCTGCCCCTGCTCTTGCTCCGGCCGGCCCGGGCCTCGTCCATGCCGGGCTTCGGCCACCAGGCGGTTGTCCAGGTAGAAATAATCGATGTCGCCGGCCGGAGAGCGCACGGCAATACGCTGGCCGCGCGCATTGTGGAAGTAGCGGTGAGCCAGGCCGTTGCGCTGCGCGGACGCCAGGCGGCGCTGTGGGCCGTATGTCAGCCGGAAGCCGTCGTGCTGCAGCGGCAGGCCGCTGGCGTCGCGCACGATGGCCGGCTTGATGCTGTGGCCCGGCGCGCCGCGCGCAGCCAGCGAGCCGTCTTCGTTCCAGGCATACCAGATGGGCGTTGCGGCTTGCGCCCGTTGCGCGCCCACCAGGCGCGAGCGTGTGTCGTAGGCATAGCGCCAGGCCTGTTCGTGGCGCAGCGAGGGAACGCTATGCCGCTCGCCCGCGATGCGGCCGGCGGCGTCATATTGCAGGTGCTGCGCCCACACCAGCGTGCCGTGGTGGTGCAGCGCCAGGCTGCGGGCGCGGCGGCCGGCGACGCGCACCTGCAGTTCCAGGCCGTTGCCGTAGCGGTAGCCGGGCCGCCGCGGATCGCCGGCGATGACGGGGCGGCTGCGGCCCCGTGCGTCGACCCAGTCTATGGCCTGCAGCCGGCCGCGAGGGCCCCAGCGGTAGTGCAGCGCGCCGCCTTCGGGCAGCTGATGGTGCAGCAGGCGGCCGGCGGGGTCGTACCGGAAGGCTTCGCTGTAGCGGATGGCGGGGCGGGCCCCCAGGGCAGGCCTGGCGACGTCATGGCCTGCCAAGCGTCCGAGGCCATCGTAGTGGCGGGCCTCGGTTTCGTGCGGGTGGTCGATGCGCAGCGGCAGGCCGCCCTGCCAGCTTACGTGCGTGCGGGCCGAGCCCTGCGCATTGCTGTGCAGGATGAGGCTGGGGCGGTTGCGGGCATCGTGGCGATAGGCCCAGCGGTCGCCGTTGGCGTAGGCCCGCTGCATGAGCCGGCCACGCTGGTCGTAGCGCAGGTTTTCGGCACCGGTGAGCGTGCTGGCCCACGCGCTGCGCCGCCCCCATAGCCCGTAGTGCAATTCCAGCCCCGGCCAGCCCGAGCCCGGCGCGCGTATGGCCGCCAGCGCGCCCGAAGGGCGGCGGATCAGGTCGGTTCCGTTGATGTGCAGCAGGCGCCCCTGCGCGTCGTAGCGCGCCCGGGTGCCCGGCGCCGGGCAGCCCGCGCAGGGCGCACCGTCCACTTGTAGTACCCGGTAGTACGCGCCGATGCGGGCGATGCGCAGGCGCGTAAGGCGCCCGCCGCTATCGGTGATCTCGGTCGTGCCGGGCCGCCGCGCCGTGGCGGGTTCGACGTAGCGTATGTGCAGCCGCCCCGCGGCGTCGGGCTGGCCGGGCGCCCACATGACGGCGCGTCCGCGGGTGTCGTAGGCCCAGCTTGCCGTGCGCAGGCTGCGGCCGTCGGCCGCGACGATCTGTATGCCGGTGAGGTGGCGGGCGTGGCCCGCCTGCTGTTGCGGTTCGTACAGGTAGCGGCGCCGCATGCCGTCGGGACGCGCGACTTCGCGCAGGCGCCGGCCCGTGCCCGCGGGCACGGGCTCGAAGACATAGCGGAACATGCCGGCGGGCGATTCGATCCGGTCTATGTAGGCGCGGCCGCCATGGATCTGGTAATGGAACACCAGCGCGACGCCCCGGCTGCCGACCAGCCTGCTGATCTGGCCCGCCTGCGCCCGGGCTTGCAAGCCCGCCGCGGCCGGCGGGTGGCGTTCGATGCGCAATACGTCGCCTTCGGGAAACACGATGCGTGCCAGGCGCCCGCGGCGGTCGAAATAATGCTGCTGGCGGTTGGGCCATATCCAGACCCATAGCCGATTGCGCCGTTCCAGCCTGCCATGGGCGGCGTGCAGGGCGGGCACGACGCCGTGCGCCCCGGCATCGGTGTCGGCGATGAAGGCGATGCGGCTGCCGTCGGCCTGCACGACTTGCCAGCGCCCGCCCGCGTGATACAGCCGCGTGTCGTAAGACCAGGCCCAGCCGCGTCCCAGGGCCGAATCGCGCGGGTCTTGCGCGTTGTAGTGGCGGCGCAGTTCGAGGCGTGGGGCGAGCCGGCTGGGCGGCAGGTCGAGTTCTTGCTGGTATTTATTGCCGGTGGCGAGGTTGACGGGATTGCCCGCCCCCAGGTTGATGCCGGGCTCGGTGCTGGCGGGCAGGGTGGCGATGCCGCCTGCCCCGCAGGGCTGGCCCAGGGGCGTGGGGCCGCAACTGAGCTGCGCATGGGCGCCTGCCGCGCAGCACAGCGCGAGCAGCAGTATCGGGATGCAGCGCGGCGGCATGAGGCGTTCTCCTGCATGGGGCGGTACGGGTAATGCCTCCCATATTGCCGCTTGGCAGCCTGTGCAAGATAGGGTAGTGTATCCATGTGTCCATTGAGGAAAACCTGCCAATGCTAGTTGTATTTCATTCGAAGGCCGCGGCCGAAGTCTTGATGTTCAAAGAGCACGCGCTGCCCATACTGAAGGCGGCGGGTAAGCCCTATACCGACAGCATGCCCGACCGCGGGGTCATCACGCGCGACCAGCTTGCCCAGGCCATCGCCGGCATAGAAAATGCCATCTCGGCGAATCCCGACTCGGCAATTCCCTTCGACAATGACCAGAACGATTCCAAAGAGCATCCCGTGTCGCAGGCGGTAAGCTTCCGGCGCCGCGCCTGGCCTCTGCTGGCCATGCTGAAGCTGTCGCGCGACGAAGACGCCGACGTGCTCTGGGAGCCCGCCCCCACGACCTGGTAGTCGCCCGGGCGGGCCGTCGCCCCCGCCAGGGGATACAAGCAAAACAAAGGGCCAAAACAAAGGCCGCGCCGGCATATAGCCGGCGCGGCCCTTTGCATGGCGCGGCACATGCCGCGCGCAAGGGTCAGGCCGTGGTCGCTTCGGCCGCGGTGGCTTGCGCCGCCTCGGTCGCCGCATGGCGGTTGACGGCGCTGAGGATGGCCAGGAACGATGCCGTGACAATGTCGTGGTGGATGCCCACCCCGAAACCGGTGGCCGAATCGCCTACCCGCAGTTCCACGTAGGACGCGGCGCGGGTGTCGGTGCCGGTGCCTATGGCGTGTTCGTGGTAGTCCATGATGCGTACCGGCATGCCCAAGGCGTTGACGAAGGCGGCGATGGCGCCGTCTCCCTTGCCCTGCAGATGGCGGATCACACCGTTTTCCTCGACCTCGGCCTCGATGGCGAACTGGTGTCCGCTACCGGCCTGCGGGTCGCCGCTGATGCGGTGGCGCACCAGTTTCCAGGGCTGGTTCTGTTCCAGGTACTCTTTGCTGAAGATCTTGTACACCGCGCCGGAGGTGACTTCCGAGCCGGTCTCGTCGGTGACGCGCTGGATGGCGCGGCTGAATTCGATCTGCAGCCGGCGCGGCAGCGCCAGGCCGTGTTCCTGTTCGAGCAGGTAGGCGACGCCGCCCTTGCCGGACTGGCTGTTGACGCGGATCACCGCATCGTAGCTGCGGCCCAGGTCGGCGGGGTCGATCGGCAGGTAGGGCACTTCCCACAGGGCGTCGGGCTGCTGCTGCGCGAAGCCCTTCTTGATGGCGTCCTGGTGCGAGCCCGAGAAGGCGGTGAACACAAGATCGCCGGCGTAGGGGTGGCGCGGGTGCACGGGCAGCTGGTTGCAGTATTCGACGCAGCGGCGCACTTCGTCGATGTCGGAGAAGTCCAGGCCCGGGTGTACGCCCTGGGTGTACAGGTTCAGGGCCAGCGTCACCAGGTCGACGTTGCCGGTGCGCTCGCCGTTGCCGAACAGGCAGCCCTCGATGCGGTCGGCGCCGGCCATGACGGCGAATTCGGCGGCCGCCACCGCGGTGCCGCGGTCATTGTGCGGGTGCACGCTGAGCACGACGCTGTCGCGGCGCTTCAGGTTCTTGTGCATCCATTCGATCTGGTCGGCGTACAGATTGGGCGTGGTGGCCTCGATCGTGGCCGGCAGGTTGAAGATGATCTTGGATTCGGGCGTGGGCTGCCAGACGTCGCCCACCGCGTTGCAGACTTCCAGCGCGAATTCAGGCTCGGTGGTGCTGAAGACCTCGGGCGAATATTCGTAGCGCCACGAGGTTTCCGGATGCTGCGCGGTGAGCTCTTTGACCACGCGGGTGCCGCTGACCGCGATTTCCTTGATCTGGTCTTTGCTCATGTTGAAGACGATCTTGCGGAACGCCGGCGCGCAGGCGTTGTACAGGTGCACGATGGCGCGCTTGGCGCCGGCGGCCGCGTCGACGGTGCGGCGGATCAGGTCTTCGCGTGCCTGCGTCAGCACAATGATGGTGACGTCGTCGGGAATGCGCTTTTCATCGACCAGCTTGCGCACGAAGTCGAAGTCGGTCTGCGAGGCGGAAGGAAAGCCGACCTCGATTTCCTTGAAGCCGACTTTTATCAACTGTTCGAAGAAGCGCAGCTTGCGCTCTACGCTCATGGGCTCGATCAGCGACTGGTTGCCGTCGCGCAGATCGGTGCTCATCCAGATGGGCGGATGCTCGATGCGCCGCGACGGCCAGGTTCGTTCGGAGAAATCGCGGGTAAAAGGGCGGAACGGCCGGTATTTATCGGAAGGACGGGGAATCATGTCGTGCACCTATCAGGCTGGAATCTAAGCGAGATCGCCGGCTGGCACGGGATATTCAGGAATGGGCCGAGCGGCGATGTATGTATGCGTGGCGCAACGGTTGCCGAACTGCCACGGGAACGCTAGGCCCGGCAACCGATCGGTAGCAGTAGCGATAGGGCGAGGGGAAGGGAAGAAGCCGCGGGGGGCGTGGAAGCGCCATGGGAAGAACCAATGCGCGCACAACCGCCCGCAGCGTGGCTGCGCAAGACGGATTGAAGGGAATGGGCGCGTGCTTCCATTCCCATAGTCGACCATATTTTCACGAAGATTGCAAGCCGCTGGCGCCTGGCGCGGGGGCGGGCGCGGCGGTATCCAGGGCCTGTTCGTGCTGGCGCGCCAGCGTGATCTTGGCGGCGCGGCGCGCCCGCAACTCGTGGGCGGTGCGTTGCAGATCGCCAACGGTGACCGGGTCGCGGCGGTCTTGCCAGGCCCAGCGCAGCACCTCTTTGGCGGGTTCGGACAATTGCTGCACCAGTTCGGTGAACATCTCGGCGCTGACCAGCTTGCCGCGCACTTTGTCCTGGCTGCCGCGCACGTAGCGGTACAGAAAATACGCAATAATTAGCGTGCAGAGCGCGACCAGGCCCCACCAGAAGAAGGGGTTGTACTGCTGGATGAATTCGATGGCCTGCGGGCCCAGCGCATGCAGGCCCGAATAATCGAGATCGTGGCCAAAGGCCACCAGGCGATTGAGCAGGTCGTACCAGATCAGCGCCACCACCACGATCACCACCACGCAGGTGATTTTCTGGGCCGCGGTCAGCTTGAGCAAGGCATTGCGCAGCAGGGCGTCATCTTGGCGGGTGGGCTGTGATGTTGGATTCTGTTTCATGCAAAATATTGTACCTATGCAAGCGCGCCATTCATTAGAACTTCGTAACCATCAGCAATTGGCGCTGACACCCCAGCTGCAGCAATCGATACGGTTCCTGCAGCTTTCGGCGCCCGACCTCGAGGCGGAAATCGTGCAGGCGCTGCAGGACAACCCGCTGCTCGAGCGACAGCCGGAGGCAGAGTATGACATTGATGGCGCGGCACCGGAACCCGCCGAGCCCCAGGCCGCCGATGCCGAGCCGCGCGACGATTGGGCCAACCTGACCCTGCCGGGGCGTCATGCTGGCGAAGACGGCGAATTCGAACGGCCCGAGGCGGCCGCGACGGAAACATTGGCGCAGCACCTGCTGGGCCAGCTCGGGCTGACGCGCGCCGGCGGGCGCGACGTGGCCTTGGTGACGCTGCTGATCGACGAACTCGACGACGACGGCTATCTGCAGACGCCGCTCGAGGAAATCGCGGCCTGCCTGCCGCCCGAGCTGGGCGTCGAAGCCGAAGAGCTGAATACGGCCTTGCGGCTGCTGCAATCCTTCGACCCGCCCGGGGTGGGCGCGCGCTCTCTGGGCGAATGCCTGATTCTGCAGATGGATGCGGGCGGCGGCCAGGGCGATGCACAGGTGCGGGCCTGCGCGCGCGTGCTGGCGCAGCGCCATCTGGATCTGCTCGCCACCGGCAATCTGGCGCGCCTGCGCGCGGCCCTGGACTGCTCGCAGGAAACCCTGCGCGGTGCGCATGCGCTGCTGCGCGGGCTCGAGCCCCGGCCTGGCCGTGCCTGGGCGGGCAACGTCGCCGACTTCGTGACGCCCGAGGTGCTGGTGTCCAGGGCGGGGCGCCGCTGGGTGGCGCGCCTGAATCCCGCCACCGTGCCGCGGCTGCGCGTCGACAGCCACTACGAGCGCCTGCTGTCGCAAAGCGGCGAGCGCGGCCCGCTGCACGAGCAATTGCAGCAGGCTCACGGTCTGCTGCGCAGCGTCAACCAGCGTTTCGAAACCGTGCTGCGGGTGGCGCAGGCCATCGTCGAACGCCAGCAGGAATTCTTCGAACGCGGCATGCAGGCCATGCGGCCGCTGGTGCTGCGCGATATTGCCGAGGCCCTGGGCATGCACGAATCCACCGTGTCGCGCGCCACCCGCCAGAAATATGCGGCCACGCCCTGGGGCGTGCTGGAACTGAAGCGTTTCTTCGGTAGCGCGCTGGGCACGGAGGACGGCGACACGACCTCGGCCGCCGCGGTGCGCACGCTGATTGCGCAACTGGTGTCCCAGGAGTCGGGCGCCAAGCCCTTGTCGGACAGCCAGATCGCGGCCAGCCTGAGCGAGCGCGGCGTGGTGATCGCGCGCCGCACCGTGGCCAAGTACCGCGAAGCCGCGGGCATCCAGCCCGCTTCCTTGCGCAAGGCCCGGGCCGCGCTGGAATCGGGCTGAGCGCGGGCGCGGGGTGCGGCGGCAGTTGTGGCGGCGAGCCGACGCGGTGCAGCATTTGTCGCTTGCTTTTTACAGGGCGACGGATGATAATTGTTCTCATGTTCATTTGTATCTGCAACGCTATCACCGAAAGCCACGTCCGTTCCGCTGTTGCGGAAGGGGCCAGCTCGCTGTCGGATCTGCAGGCCCAATTAGGGGTCGCGACCTGCTGCGGCTGCTGCGCTGAAACGGTTGCCGAATATCTGCCTGGCGGCCGCCATGCCGAGCACGCCACCGGCGAGTACGGCCTGGGTGGCGGTGTGCTGGCGGGTGCCGCAGCCAACGACGCCCGTGTCGGTGCCGCCGAGCTGGTGGAAGTCGTCGCCCGCCGCGCCTGATCCGCTGCCGCGCCTGTGCGTTTCCGGGGCGCCTTTCCGGCGGCCGTGAATCGCAACGACAGGCTTAGGGGCGGTGCCGTTGCTTTTTGTTTCAAATTTCCCGCATCGGCTTTCCCTCCTCTTCATCGCCGTGGCGGCCCTGTCCGCCGGTCTGTTTTGTCCCCGATTTTTCCCAAAAATGCGCTGGTGCTTGCCGCCGCAGCCCTTGTTCCATCTGGCATCCGCTCTTGCAAGGCCTTGAGCGGTAGCTACATGTGGAATCATTAGCGTTCCCATCCCCGTTCTCTGTACGCGCCCTTCGCCCCGTTCAAGGTGGGTGAAATCGTCGATTTCCCATGCTAGCCTTGCATTTATGACGGCGCCATGGCGCGCCGCGCTGCGGGTGTACGCCCGCTCGATGCTGCTTGTTTCAGCAGCCGCGCAACTTACAGGAGCATGGCCATGAAAGGTGATAAAACCGTCATCCAATATTTGAATCAACAGCTCAAGAACGAGCTTACCGCCATCAATCAGTATTTCCTGCATGCCCGCATGCTGCGGCATTGGGGCCTGAACAAGATGGGCAAGCATGAATACGATGAGTCGCTGGGCGAAATGAAGCATGCCGACCGCCTGATCGAGCGCATTTTCATGCTGGACGGCCTGCCCAATCTGCAGGATCTGCATAAATTGCTGATCGGCGAGACCGTGCCCGAGATCCTGCAGTGCGACCTGAAGCTGGAATCCATGGCCCAGGACACGGTGAAGGAAGGTATGGCGTACTGTGAATCGGTGCGCGACTTCGTGTCGCGCGACCTGTTCCAGGACATACTCAACGACACCGAAGAGCATATCGACTGGCTGGAAACCCAGATCGAGCTGGTCGGCAAGGTGGGCGAGCAGAACTACCTGCAGTCGCAAATGGACGAGTAGCGGGCAAATATCGGGTGAACAGCGGGCAGCGCCCGCGAGCCTCCGCCGAAAGCGGGGCGCGGGCCTGCTGCCGTGCGCCGCGCTTCGTGCCCCTATTGATGCGCCGTCAAAACTGTGGATGCGCTGTCAAAAAGCCCGCGGCGTTGCTTTGCCCGGGCGTATCCATACTACTTATGCCGTTCGACGGCTACGTGCGTGATTCTTCCGGCACTCTTGTCGCTTTGATCCGGCACGCTTGTCGCTTTGAGCGCAAGCCCGTATCAGAAGCTCTTGGCCGGGCAGTCGGGCACTTTGCCCCAGGCGTTGTTGGGCTCGCAGTACTTCTTGCGGGCAGTCCAGGCGCAGCTGGGCCTTTCGAAGAAGCTCTGGGCACTGCAAGCGAGAATTTCGCGATGCAGGGCGGTGCGCCACTCGCCGCTGTTGTCCAGCGGCGGTGCGGGCGGCGGGGGCGGAGCTTCGACGGGCTGGACTGGCTGCACGGGCTGGATCGGCTGAATGGGCTGCGAGCCGTTGGTGCCGACGCCGCCGCCCAAGTTCAGGCCGCCCACGTCGGCGATGCCCACTAGCGGCTGGCCGGCGCCCGCGCCGGCCGCTGCGATTTGTTTGGCCTCGTCTTCCGTGATGGTGGTGGTGGCCAGATCTACCACGGCATTCGGGTTGGAAGCGTCAACCAGCGCCTTTTCGGGTAGTTCCCAGGTAACCGGCGGGATGGGTTCGGGCACGCCGAAGGTGCCGTTGACCAGAGGCTGGGGCGGTCGGGCCGTGTAAGGACGGCCGTTGGCGTCCAGCACCGGCACGGCATCGGTTTTGGACTGGCCGGGCATGTCGGTGGCCGCCACGGGGGCGTGCACCACCAGCCAGTCTCCCAGGCGCAGGCCGCCCCAGGCGGACGCGCCTGCGGCAACCAGCAATACGACAATGAGGAAACGCCAGGACATGCGACTTACCCTCGGTTCATGAAATGTATGAGCCTCTGCTGCCCGGGGGCGGCGGCTGAGGCACGCGGGCGCCAGCCCGCCGCGGTGGCCATCCAGAGGACAAATCCTAGTATAAACAACGCGGGCACGCGTGCGCCCGCGAGAATGTTAGGAGAAGTTCTGATCTTGCCGGCGGCGTATCGTTCCCCGACGGCGGGTTGAGGACTGCCCATGGCGCGTTCAGGCCTTGTCGCCGAACACTTGGCCGCCATGCTCGCGCATGGCGTGGAAGTGCACGGCCGGGTACAGCTCTGCGGCGACCCGCAGCTGGGCTGGCGAGCTGGCCAGGAAGGCCACGGCATCGACCACGTCGTAGGCGATATTGGCGGCGTTCGAATCGAGGAATTTGCGCAGCGCCTTCGGGTCGTCCGACGTGATCCAGCGCGCCATGTTGTAGCGCGACGGCATCAGCCGCGCGTCCACGCCGTATTCGGTCTTGAGGCGGTGCGCCACCACTTCGAACTGCAGCTGGCCGATCGCTCCCAATAGCAGCGCCCCGCCGGCCGCCGCCGGCTTGAACACCTGGATCGCGCCTTCTTCCCCCAGCTGTGTCAGCCCGGTGCGCAATTGCTTGGTGCGCAGCGGATCTTTGACTTCCACCGCCTGGAACAGCTCGGGCGCGAAGAAGGGCAGGCCGGTGAACTGCAGGTTCTCGCCCTCGGTGAGCACGTCGCCCAACTGCAGCACGCCGTGATTGGGGATGCCGATGACGTCGCCGGCATAGGCCTCGTCCAGCAGTTCGCGGCGCTGCGAAAGAAACGACACGACGTTGTTGGGGCGGATTTCCTTGCCGGTGCGCGACACCTTCAGGCGCATGCCGCGCTCGAAGCGCCCCGAACTGACGCGCAGGAAGGCGACGCGGTCGCGGTGCGCCGGATCCATATTGGCCTGCACCTTGAATACCACGCCGCTGAAGCGCGGTTCGTCGGGCTGCACTTCGCGCTCCAGGGCGGCGCGCGGCCCGGGCTTGGGCGCCAGCTCCACCAGCGCGTCGAGCACTTCCTGCACGCCGAAATTATTGATTGCCGAGCCGAAGAACACCGGGGTCTGGCGGCCGGCCAAGAAGGCGGCGTGGTCGAAGGGCTGGGCCGCTGCTTCGATCAGGTCGATTTCCTCGCGGGCCTGGGCGTAGGCGTCGCCGAAGCGTTCGGCAATCGCCGGATTGTCGCGGCCGTCGATGATTTCGTCTTCGGCGCCGCGCCGTTCCTGGCCAGCCTTGAAGACGCGCATGCGGTCGCGGCGGATGTCGAACACGCCGCCGAAGGCGCGGCCCATGCCCACGGGCCAGGAAAAGGGCACGGCGTCCATGCCCAGGTGCGCTTCGATCTCGGAGAGCAGGTCGAGCGGCTCGCGCACCTCGCGGTCGAGCTTGTTGATGAAGGTGATGATGGGCGTGTTGCGCGCACGGCAGACCTGCAGCAGCCGTATCGTTTGCGGCTCCACGCCGTTGGCCGCGTCGATCACCATCAGTGCCGCGTCCACCGCGGTCAGCACGCGGTAGGTGTCTTCGGAGAAGTCTTGGTGGCCCGGGGTGTCGAGCAGGTTCAGCACGCAGTCGCGGTATTCCATCTGCATGACCGAAGAGGCCACCGAGATGCCGCGCTGCTTTTCGATTTCCATCCAGTCGGAGGCCGCATGGCGGCTGGCCTTGCGCGCCTTGACGCTGCCCGCGATCTGGATCGCGCCGGCGAACAGCAGCAGTTTCTCGGTAAGTGTGGTCTTGCCCGCGTCGGGGTGGGAAATGATGGCGAAGGTGCGTCGCCGCGCGACTTCTTGTTTGATGCTCATGCGAGGATTTTAACGTGTGTGCGCGCCGCGGCTGCGTGGCGGCGCATGGCGCTTACGGGCTTATTTGTGGCGGCTGAACGTGGCCAGCACCGTGCCGGCAAGGATGAACAGCGCGCCGAAGCAGCGGTTGAGCCAGCGCACGTGGCGCGGCTTGCGCAGCAGCTTCAGGGCGCGCGAGGCCAGGGCGGTATAGCAGCCCATGGCCACGATGTCGGTGAAGCACAGCGTCGCGCCTATGGCCAGGTACTGCGGCGTCAGCGCCCGCGTGGGATCCAGGAACTGCGGCACCACGGCCAGCAGGAACACGGTGCCCTTGGGGTTGGTGACGTTCACCAGCCAGCCGCGCAGCAGCAGTTCGCGGATGCGGAAGGCGGCCGGGTTGCCGGCGTCCACGGCCACGGGCGAAGCGTCGCTGCGGAATTGCCGCCAGCCCAGGTAGATCAGATAGCCCACGCCCAGCCACTTGACGATGGCGAAGCCCACCTCGGACGCGGACAGCAGCGCTCCCAGGCCCACGCTTACCACCAGCAGCTGGCACAGGATGCCCGAGATCAGCCCCAGCGTGATCCAGTAGCCGCGCAGGAAGCCGTACTTGAGCCCCGCGGCCATGGCCGAGACGGCGCCCGCGCCGGGAGAGAACGAGATCGCCCAGGAAGCGGCGAAAAAGGTAAGCCAGGTGGACAGCGGCATGGCGGCAGGCCTCGCACGGGTTTTGCAATCAAAGCGGCAGGCGCCTGGAGGAACGAGGCGCGCAGCCGCTGACGGTACAGATAGTACGGCAAGGCGCCGCAACGCCTCTGCCTTTTTTGATTGCGCGCCCCGTCAGGCGGATTTTCTCAGCAGCGCCGCGGCGCCCTGTGCGGGCCGGCGGCCGCTGCCGCTAGCCCGCGCGGAGTCGGGGCGGGCCGCTGTTTCGGCGCGCCCTGCGGCCGGCCTGGCCGAACCGGGCCGGGGCGTGCCGGAACGGGCCGCGCCCGACCTTTCGCCTTCGCGCCGTTCCGCGTTCCTGGCCGCCGGCTGTGCCGGCCGGCCCTGTGCCGACGGGCGGGCGCCGCGCGCACGCGGTGCGGCGTCCTGGCGGCCACGCCCCTGGCCCGCGCCGAAACGTCGTCCGGGCTGGGGTTCGCGCCGCTCGGGGGTGGGGTCGGCCTTGACCATCGAGGGCGACCAGCCCGCCACGGTGCTGCGTTCTATGGGCTTGCGGATCAGCTTCTCGATGGCATTGAGCAGCTTGATTTCGCTGGAGTCCACCAGCGACAGGGCCGCGCCTTCGCTGCCGGCGCGGCCGGTGCGGCCGATGCGGTGCACATAGTCTTCCGGCACGTTGGGCAGCTCGAAGTTGACCACGTGGGGCAGTTGTTCGATGTCCAGGCCGCGCGCGGCGATGTCGGTGGCCACCAGCACGGCGACCTTGCCGTCCTTGAAGCCGCTGAGCGCGCGGGTGCGCGCCGCCTGGCTCTTGTTGCCGTGGATCGCGGCGGCCGACAGGCCGTCCTTGACGAGTTTTTCGGCCAGGCGGTTGGCGCCGTGCTTGGTGCGGGTGAAGACCAGCACCTGGTGCCAGCCGCTTTCGCGGATGATGTGGCTGAGCAGGTCGCGCTTGTGCGATTGTTCGGTCATGACCACGCTCTGGCTGACCAGTTCCGAAGCGGTGTTGCGCCGTGCCACCGAGACTTCCACCGGCTGGTTCAGCACACCGCGCGACAGCTCGCGGATCTCGTCGGAGAAGGTGGCGGAGAACAGCAGGTTCTGGCGCTGCTTGGGCAGCAGCGCGAGCACGCGCCGTATGTCGCGGATGAAGCCCATGTCCAGCATGCGGTCGGCTTCGTCGAGCACCAGGATTTCCACGCCCGACAGATCCACGGTCTTTTGCTGCGCGTGATCCAGCAACCGGCCCGGCGTCGCCACCAGGATGTCCAGGGGTTTGCGCAGGGCGCTGATCTGCGGGTTGATATTGACGCCGCCGAACATCACCATGGTGCGCATCGAGGTGTACTTGCCATAGGTGCGTACCGATTCTTCCACCTGTGCGGCCAGTTCGCGCGTCGGCGTCAGGATCAGGCAGCGCGGCCGCCCGGGCTTGCGCTGCGCCAGCGGGCGCTGCATGAGCTGGTGCAGAATCGGCAGCGTGAAGCCGGCGGTCTTGCCGGTGCCCGTCTGGGCCGCGGCCAGGACGTCGGTGCCTTGCATCACGGTGGGGATGGCCTGCGCCTGGATGGGGGTCGGCTGGCTGTAGCCGGTATCGGAAATGGCGCGCAGTAAGGGCTCTGCCAAGCCCAGCGAGGCAAATGAAGATTGCGTATTCAAGAAAAACTCCCGCGACAGCCTATCGCTCGAGTCGAGAGAGACCAATCTAGGCAGGCGAAAAAAGGTGAGGCTGAGGGATCAGCTGCTGGCAGGGCCGACAGGATCAATACGATCACGGCCTGCGAGATGCGCGTTGACTGGCATGACGCGCTAAGCCTGCCATTGTAGCGTAGATGCGCCACGCCTGTCGTATGCGGCGGCATTCCAAGTGGAATGCCGGGCGCTCGATGCCTTTTATGTGGCGTTCGGATCACACTGCCGCCGGTTTTGCGCAAGGCCGGCGGTGCTGCGGCCCCTGCGGCGGCCTGCAATGGTAAGGTTTTGTTAAATGGGATGCCGCCCGCGGCCGATTGCCGCGACAATCCGCATGTGCCGCAGCCGCAGCCGCAGCCGCAGCCGTAGCCGTAGCCATAGCCATAGCCATAGCCGCAGCCACAGGTGCTGTCTGTGCGGCTGCGCGACTGCTGGCGGCTTTTCCCGGTTTCCGTTCAACGATACATACCCCGCTTATACATGAAACGATTCCTGCTGGCCCTGCTCCTGCCCTGCCTGGCCGTGATGCTTTCGGGCTGCGGCTACAACGACATCCAGCGCCTGGACGAACAGGTCAAGGCCGCATGGTCGGAGACCCTGAACCAGTACCAGCGCCGCGCCGAGCTGGTGCCCAAGCTGGTGAACTCGGTCAATGCCTATATGGTCAACGAGCGCGCGGTGCTGACCCAGGTGACCGAGGCGCGTTCCAAGGTCGGCAGCCTGCAGATCAGCGCCAAAGACCTCGACAACCCCGAGCGCATGAAGCAGTTCGAGCAGGCCCAGGGCCAGCTCAGCTCGGCGCTGTCGCGCCTGATCGCGGTGTCCGAGAATTACCCGCAGCTCAAGAGCGACGGTTTGTTCCGCGACCTGATGACGCAGCTCGAGGGCACGGAAAACCGCATTGCCACCGAGCGCGGCCGCTACGTCAAGGCGGTGCAGGCCTACAACCTGGCCATCCGGCAGTTTCCGACGCTGATCACGGCCAAGATATTCGGCTATCACACCATGGAAAACTATGGCGTGGCGCAGCAAGAGCAACTGATGCGCGACCCCGAAGTGAAGTTCAGCCTGCCGGAGCCGGCGGCAGCCAAATGACCGCGGAGGCATCATGATGCTATACAGCGCCGCGGCGCCAGCCCGCGCCAATCGTGCCGGTTCGACCATGGCGGCGTGGCTCGCGCCATGGCTGCTGCCGTGCCTGCTTGCGCTGTTCGCGCTGTACGCGCCGCTGTGCGGCGCGCAGCAGGACGTGCCGGTGCTGACGCAGCGCGTTACCGACCTGACGCACACCCTGGATGCCGCCACGCAGGCGCAGCTTACACAGCAGCTGGCCGCGCTGGAGCAGCGCAAGGGGGCGCAGATCGCGGTGCTGATGGTGCCGTCCATCGGCAAGGACACCATCGAGCAATACGCCGTCCGCGTGTTCGATAAGTGGAAGCTGGGGCGCAAGAACGTCGACGACGGCATTCTGTTCGTGATTGCCAAAGACGACCACAAGCTGCGCATCGAGGTCGGCTACGGCCTGGAGGGCGCGGTGCCCGACATATTGGCCGGACGCATCATCCGCGAGCAGGTCGCGCCGCGCTTCAAGCAGGGCGACTTCGCCGCAGGGGTGAAGGCGGGTGTGGACAGTCTGGTCAAGCTGGTCGACGGCGAGTCCCTGCCGCCGCCACCTGCGCGCGCCGGGGCTTCGGGCGGCGATGCCGCGCCGGTGCAGATGCTGCTGCCGCTGGCCTTCATCGTCATGTTGCTGCCTTCGGCCTTCGCGGCCCTGGCCGCGGCGCTGTTCGTCTATTTGATGTTCCACAGCATAGGCTACGCGCTGGCCGGAGCCGTGGCGGCCTTCGTCCTGAGCCACGTGGCCCGCGCCGCAAGAGCCGGGCGGCGCGGCGCGGCCCGCGTCTCGCGTACCGGCGGGGTAATAGGCGGCCTGGGCGGCTTCGGTGGCGGTTTTGGAGGGGGTTTTGGCGGCGGCGGAGGCTTCGGCGGCGGTGGCGGCGGTTTCGGCGGGGGTGGCGGCAGCAGCGGCGGCGGTGGCGCTTCGGGCAGCTGGTAGCGGCACCTCATCGCGGAAAAAATGACTTGGCTCGCCTTTCCCGGCAAGGGCTGGATCGATAAGGGCCTGTGCATGCTAGACACAATATATTGACCTACCGCAGCTCAAGCGACGCGGATTACGCTAGAGGTTTTGCAACCAGGGGCGCAGAGCCGTAATTGAGGGGGGTAGGTCAATACATTGTGTCTAGGCTCGCCGCCGGATCTCGAAGAGCCATGCTGCGAGGTGTATATCGCGGCTGCCACGAACCAAATTGAACATGACGACACCCGATGCTATGACCGAAAATAAATCCAAGGTACGCAAAGGCGGCACCGCGTGGCGCGAACTCACGGGTTGGGGCTACGTCCAGGGACATTGGTTGCGCCGCAGGCATTTCACGGCACGGCTGCTGGGCGAGATCGCCGAACATATCAGCCGCGCCGAACGCGGCCATACGGGCGAACTGATGGTAGCGGTCGAGGCGGTTGCGCCGCCGCATGAGCGCGACTGCGGCTTGCGGGCGCTGGAAGTCTTCGGCCGGCTCAAGGTCTGGGACACGCCGGGCGACACCGGGGTGCTGCTGTACCTGGCCCTGGACAGGCACTATGTGGAAATCATCGCCGACCGCGGAGTGGGCGTTCCCGACGCCGCATGGCAAGAGGCCTGCGCGCAGCTGCAGGCCGGCCTGGCCGCCGGGCGCTACGGCCACGCCTTGCTGGAAACCGTCGACGCCATTGAAAAGCTGTTGCAGGCGCACTGCCCCGCGCCCGTGCCCGGCGCGCCGCACCCCAATGCGCTACCCGACGAGCCGGTGATGTTGTAGGGCCGCTGCAGGGCCGGCCACTGCGACCTCCGCGGATTTGCCATGGCGCTGAGGAGCCGGATACCGGTGCCTTCAACCGGTACTGCGCGTCCGCGTGGAGCCTTTTCAGCCAGGATATTTACGCTCTTCGAAGCACTGCATCAGGCATTAGCGTGAAAGAAGCCTCTTTCATCCTCGGGGGAGGCGGCGCCCGCCATGACCGTTAGGTAAACGCCAGAAAAATTCAATACATATTTGCGTCGAACTTGTTCTGGCGGCGCGGCATGCAGCTTTATGAAGGAACGTCGCCCAGATGCCTAGCCAGTGCGGCGATCGCCCGCCGCCGCTCCGGCGTGTTTTCATAGTCGTCCGACAGCGTCGACCATTGCGGCTGGCTGCGCGCCAGCGTGATTTCTTCCGGTAGCCGTCCCTTGCGCAGCGCCGCCGCGGCCGCGCCGCCTGCCGCGTCGAGCCACATGGCGCCGGCATCGCGCGGTAGCTCGATACCTTCCTGGGCGGCATGGCCGCGCCGCTCCAGCGCCGCCAGCAGATCCAGCTGGCGCAGCCCGAGCAGTCGCAGCACGGCATCGTCCGCGCCCAGCTCGCGGTAGCCGCGCACGCGCCCCAGCAGCCGCTTGCCGAGCCGGTCTGCACCCTGCCACAGGCCGCCGATGGCGGCGCCGGCCAGCGCGGCGGCGCCCAGGCTCATGCCGGCCGTGAAGGCGTCGATGGTTGCGCCCGCCATGGCGCCGGCCGCGACCCCCTTGCCGACGTGCACCCCCACTGACTTGAGGGCTTGCGGATGGAACAGATCCATGCCCCAGCGTTCGCCTTCCAGGGGCAGCGCGTGCTGCGGGAAGTCGGCCGTGCGGAAGCGGTACAGCTTGAGCAGCGCCTTGACGCAGCGGCCTTCGCGGCGCCGCAGCTTGTCGCGCAGCGCGGCGGTGGCATTGCGCAGGGACTCCTCGTCCACCGCAGTGGCCAGGTGCCAGGCGGCGGCGTCCACCAGTAGCTCGGCGATCAGCAGCAGTGCGTCGTGGCGGCGCCGCTCGCGCTGGGTGGCGATGTCGTCCTTGAGCGTGCGCAGCAGGCCGGAGTAGCCATCCAGCAGCAGCGCCAGCTTGTCATAGAGCTGCGCCTCGCCGTCCAGGGCCGGGGCGACGGAATCGAATTCGACGCTGGCATGCAGGCCCAGCCGCGCCAGGGCCTCACGCCACGCGGCACAGCGCTGCTGCGGGCTGCGCACGAAATTCAGTACCGGCAGCAGGGGCCTGCCGCAGGCCGCCAGTATGGCCAGCTCGTCCCTGTGCTTGGCCAGCACCGGGTCGCGCGCATCCACCACGTACAGGCCGGCGTCGCAGTCGAGCAATTGCCTGAGCACGCGCGCCTCTTGCTCGAAGCGCCGTTGGCTCTCGGGCGTGTCGAGAAAGCGGCGGATGCGTTCGGGGCCGTCCAGGCGCGTGCCGGCGTGCTGTGCCAGTTGATCCAGGTAATCCAGCAGGGCCATGCCGTCTTCCATGCCGGGGGTGTCGAACAGCTCTACCGCCGGCTGGCCCTCGACCAGCAGCCGTGCGCCCTGCACGTGCCGGGTGGTGCCGGGGCTGTCGCGCACCACCCCGAAGTCCGCGTCGCGCGTCAGCGTGCGCAGCAGCGAAGTCTTGCCGGTGTTGGTGTGGCCGACGACGGCCAGGCGCAGGCGGGCGCGTTCAGTTTCGGCCATCGCGGTGTTCCTGCAATGGGGGCTGCGGCCTTCCCGGCGCCGGGGCGTCGGGCCCGGCACCGCTGTCTGCCTGGCTCGGGTCGCCGCCATGCTGCAGCCACGCGAGCGCGGGCGGCCAATGTTCATACAGGCTGTCGGCGGGGCGGCCGGCGGCGGCCAGGCGCTCGCGCCATGCCGCGCTGCGGCCCGCGCCCGCGGCGGCGCCATGCAGCAGTATCCGCAGCTCGCCGGCCGGCGCCGCCAATTCCGCCAGCAGCGCCAGGGCGCCGCGATCGGGTGTCTGGCGCGCGTCGCAGACGGCCAGCAGCCGCGACGGCGGATGGGCGCGCAGGCTTTCGAGCAGCGCATTGCGCTGCGTACGGCTATCGATATTGCCGCCGTCGGCCATGCCCTCCGGCAGCGCCTGCACCGGCCAGGGCTCGTCGCCCGGCAGCTCGATGCCGACCACCAGCGGCCGGCCCGCCTGCGCGGCGCCATGGCCGGACGGTATGCGCGTGGCAACCTCCCCCGTGTCGGGGGCGTCGATGCCGGTCTGCTCGCTGGAGGGCTGCAGCCGTTCGCGCAGCTCGGCGTAGCCCGGCAGGCTTGCGTCGAGCGCGGTGGCGGCCAGGCGCCTGCGGCTCATGTACAGGCACAGCAGCAGTGCCAGCAGGCGCGGCAGCAGGCCGTAGGCCAGCACGCAGCCGAGCAGCCAGCTCGACCAGAGCATTTGCACCGATGCCGGCAGGGTGTGCAGGCCGTTGCTGGCCCGCACCATGTCAGCCGCCGGCATGGCGAAGCCCAGCCTGGCGGGCAGCCAGCCCAGTATCGTGGTGGCGTGCACGAAGGCGTCGGCCGACAGCAGCGTAGTTTCCCAGCCGAAGGTATAGCGGCGCGTGGACAGCACTGCGACCAGAACCAGCAGCAGGCTGGCGAAGGCGCAGACCCACAGGCCATGGCTGACACCGCCCAGGATCCAGCGCAGCGCGCCGTTGCGCGACAGGAGCTCCAGCAATGCGCGCGGCGCCAGGGCGGCGTCGGGGCTGCGCGCCAGCTTGCGGGTCAGCCAAAGCCACAGGCGGCCCAGGCCGGCGACCTGGGCGTGTACGCCGAAGCTGAGCAGCCATGCCAGAAAAGTGAGTGTGTGCAGCCCCAATATGGCGAACAAGGCGAGCAGCAGATTGACCGGGCGTTCGCCGTTGCCGAGGGCGCCCAGGGCCGCGCCGGCGCCGGCGAATAGCGCGGCGACGGCCAGGCCCAGCAGGGCCAGGCGCGCGCCGCGCTTCCAGCGAGCAAGCAGTTCGTCGAGCTTTTCGCGCTGCCCCAGATAGCGGGCGCGCAGCAGGATTTTGGCGGCCAGCCCCCGGCCTTCTGCGCGGGCGCGGCGCGATTCGGATGCGTCTTCCAGCGGCCCCCAGTGCGCCTCCCGCAGGCGCACGGTCTCGGCCATCCAGTGGGCCGCCAGGCCGTCGGCGCCGGGCATCAAGCCGAGCTGCGGGTGGCGCCGCGGTGCGGCTCGCCGTCGAACCACTGCGCGATCTTGTGTTGCGCCAGCGCCCTGACTTCCGGAGTAATGTACAGCGCCACGGTTGCCAATGCCGCGGCCATCACGCTTAGGTCGTCGGTGTAGCCGATGCCGGGGATCAGATCGGGTATGGCATCCAGCGGCAGCACGAAGTAGGCCAGCGCCCCGTAGATTACGCGCCGGGCCCATTTCGGGGTGGCCGGGCTTTGCGCCGCGTAGTACAGGTACAGCGCCTTCTCGAGCACCGCCCGGCCCGCGGCCCCGGCGTGCTGCTGCAGCTTGCGCCACAAGCCCTGGGGAGCCTGCGGCTGGCGGGAGTATTGAGGATTCATGCTTGCTCCGCAAGAAAGTGGCGGCGGCCGAACCGCGGCCCGGCGTGCAGACATTGTAGTGGGCCGGCGCGTCCCGGCCCATGAAAAAGGCACCCTGCCGGGTGCCTTGGGGCCGTATGGGATGTACCCGGGAGCTCAGGATTTTTTGACGATGAGCCCGTATATGAACAGCACGATGATGGCGCCCACGATCGACCCTATCCAGCCGGCGCCTTGCCCGGGCGCGTACCAGCCCGCCGCGTGGCCGATGTACCCGGCGACCAGCGAACCGACTATACCCAGGATGACGGTCATGATGAAGCCGAGCTTCTGTTCCCCGGGCATGATGGCCCTGGCGATGAGGCCGACGATGAAGCCGACGATGATCATGCTGATGATACCCATGGTGATCCTTTCTGGTAGTTGACGAGAAAAGCCGATACAGCGGCACGAGCCGAGCATGCGCGTTCATCATAGGGCGGCGGGCGCACCATCGTCCAGCATGAGGGGGCAATTTTCGTTTCAAAAAGTTAGGGCTTGGCGAATTTTGACGCTTTGCCTCCTGCGGGTGTGGCGTGGAGGTCACACAGGGGGTGCCGTGCGGCGAGCCCGTGCGGCGGGGCCTGCCGGGCCCTTGCTCAGGCCAGGGTGGCCGGCTTTTCGAGTTCCAGGCCTTCGCGCGACATGAAATGCAGCGTCGGCATGAGCGACAGCAGGTGCTTGCTGTATTCGTGCTGCGGATGGGCGAACAGCGTTTCGGTGTCGGCGACTTCCAGCAATTCGCCGTGGCGCATGACGCCCACCCGGTCGCACATCTGGCGGATGACGGGCAGGTCGTGGCTGATGAAGAGAATGGTCAGGTGCAGCTTTTCCTGCAGGTCTTTGAGCAGGTTCAGGATCTGCGCCTGGATCGACACGTCCAGCGCCGAAGTGGGCTCGTCGCAGATCAGGAAGCGCGGCCGTGTGGCCAGCGCCCGCGCGATGCAGATGCGCTGGCGCTGGCCGCCGGAAAATTCGTGCGGGTAGCGGCGCAGCGCGCGCTGGCCCAGCCCGACATAGTCGAGCAGGTCGGCGACGATGGCGCGGGTCTGTGCCTCGCTGGACGCCAGCTTGTGGAAGCGGATGGGCTCGGCGACGATGTCCAGGATGCGCATGCGCGGGTTGAGCGAGGAATACGGATCCTGGAACACCATCTGGATCTGGCGCCGGAAGGCGTTGAGCCCGGCCTCGTTGCGCAGCGCCGTAACGTTGACGTTGTCGAAGATCACCGAGCCGCTGCTGGCTTTGTACAGGCCGGCGATCAGGCGCGCGATGGTGGATTTGCCCGAGCCCGATTCGCCCACCAGCCCGAAGACTTCGCCTTCGCGGATGGTGAAGCTGGCGCCTTTGACGGCGTCCAGCATGCGGCGGTTCTTCTTCAGGAAGGCATCTTTCAGCACGAAGCGCATGCCGAGGTTTTCCACGCGCAACAGCGGCGTGTCGTCGTGCCGGCCGTAGTCGCGCGCCTGGCCCAGCCAGTGGGTGCGAATGTCCAGATCCTTGCGGCTGTCGGTCTGCACGTTCTCGATGTAGGTCACCATCGGGAAGCGGCGCAGCTTGACGTCGGGGCGCGGCACGGCCGAAATCAGGCTCTTGGTGTAGGGGTGGTCGGGGTTGCCCAGGATCTTGCCGGTGGGGCCTTCCTCGACCAGCTTGCCGCGGTACAGCACGGCGACGCGGTCGGTAATTTCGGCGATCACGCCCATGTCGTGGGTAATGAGGATCATGCCGACCTGCTTTTCCTTGCAAAGCTTGCGCAGCAGGTCGAGGATCTGCGCCTGTATCGAGACGTCCAGGGCGGTGGTGGGTTCGTCGGCGATGACCACCTCGGGCTCGCAGCACAGGGCCAGGGCGATCACCACGCGCTGGCGCATGCCGCCCGAGAACTGGTGCGGATATTGCTGCAGGCGCAGCCGCGGCTCGGGTATGCCGACGCTCTCGAGCAGCTCGACGGCCCGCGCGTGCGCCTGCTGGCGCGTCAGGCTCAGGTGCACCAGCATGGTCTCGACCAGCTGGCTTTCGATGGTCTGCAGCGGGTCGAGCGAGGTCAGCGGATCCTGGAAGATCATGCTGATGCGCCGGCCGCGCAGTTCGCGCAGCTGGTGCGGCGGCAGCTGGTCGATGCGCCGGCCCTGCAGGCTGACGGCGCCCCCGGTCATTTTGCCGGGCGGCTCCAGCAGCCGCATGACGGCATTGCCTATGGTGGATTTGCCGGCTCCCGATTCGCCCACCACGCCAAGGATTTCGCCTTTTTCCAGTGACAGCGTGACGTTGTCGATGGCCGTAAGCGCACCGTGCCGGCTGGCGAATTCGATGTGCAGTTTTTCTATGTCGAGCAATGCCATGTGTCTGTGTCCTGCGCCGTCAGCCCAGCCGGGGATTGAGCGCGTCGCGCAGCCAGTCGCCCAGCAGGTTGACCGAAAGCGCCAGCAGCACCAGCGTCAGGCCGGGGAAAATCGAGATCCACCATTCGCCCGAGAACAGGTAGCTGTTGCCTATGCGTATCAGCGTGCCCAGCGAAGGCGTGGTGGGCGGAATGCCCACGCCCAGGAACGACAGCGTGGCCTCGGTGATGATGGCCACGGCCAGGTGGATGGTGGCGATCACCAGCACCGGGCCGAGCACGTTGGGCAGGATGTGGCGGCGCAGGATGGTGAACGGCCGCATGCCGATCAGGCGCGCGGCCTGCACGTATTCCTTGTTGCGCTCGACCATGGTGGCGCCGCGCACCGTGCGCGCATACTGCACCCAGCCGGAAATGCCGATGGCGAAGATCAGCACGTACAGCGACAGGCGATCCTGCAGGTCGCGCGGCATCAGGCCGCGCGCGATGCCGTCGATGAGCAGCGCGATCAGGATGGCGGGGAAGGACAGCTGCACGTCGGCGATGCGCATGATCACGCCGTCGATGCGCCCGCCGGCATAGCCGCTGATCAGGCCCAGCGTAACGCCCAGCACGATCGAGAACAGCACCGAGGCCAGGCCGACCAGCAGCGAGATGCGCGAGCCGTACAGAATCGCCGACAGGATGTCGCGGCCCTGGTCGTCGGTGCCCAGCAGGAACTGCGTACTGCCGTCGTCGGCCCAGGCGGGCGGGTTGTTGGCGTCGAGCAGGTTCAGGGAGGCGAGGTCGAAGGGGTTGTGCGGGGCGATCAGCGGCGCGCACACGGCGCCCAGGATGATGGCCAGCGCCAGCAGCGCCGAAACCACGGCCATGGGCGAATGGCAGAAACTGTAGAGCAGGTCGCTGTTGCGCAGGCGGGCCCAGGTGCTGGTGGAGTCCATATGAAGCAGGCTCTCAGTTCTTCTGTAAGCGCAGCCGGGGATCGACCGCAAAATACAATAAATCGACGATCAGGTTGATGATCACGAAAAAGAAGGCGATCAGCAGCAGGTAGGCGGCCATCACCGGGATGTCGACCGCGCCTATGGACTGTATGAACAGCAGCCCCATGCCGGGCCACTGGAACACCGTCTCGGTGATGATGGAAAAGGCGATGATCGAACCCAGCTGCAGGCCGGTGATGGTAATGACCGGCACCAGGGTGTTCTTCAGGGCATGGCGGAAGTGGATCATGCGCTCGGGCAGGCCGCGCGCGCGGGCGAACTTGATGAAATCGGTCTGCATCACTTCCAGCATTTCGGCGCGCACCAGGCGCATGATCAGGGTCATCTGGAACAGCGCCAGCGTGAAGGCCGGCATGATCAGCGACAGCCAGCCGCTCTTGGTGAGAAAGCCCGTGGTCCACCAGCCCAGGTGTACCACTTCGCCGCGGCCGAAACTCGGCAGCCAGCGCAGCAGCACGCCGAACACCAGGATCATCAATATGCCGATCAGGAAAGTGGGCAGCGAGATGCCTATCAGCGAGATGGTCATGAAGGTGTGCGACAGCACGCCGCGGCGCTTCAACGCGGTGTAGATGCCCATGGGTATGCCCAGCAGCAGCGCGATCAGCGCCGACACGAAGGACAGTTCCAGCGTGGCGGGCATGCGGCTGGCGATGAGCTCGCTGACCGGCCGGCGCTGGCGGTACGACACGCCGAAGTCGCCCTGCGCGGCATGGCCGATGAAGCGCAGGTACTGCACCATGAAGGGGTCGTCCAGCCCGAGCTGCTTCTTGAGCGCTTCGCGCTGCGCCAGCGTGGTGTCCTGGCCCACCATATTGTTGATGGGATCGCCCACGTAGCGGAACATGGCGAAGGCGATGAAGCCCACGGCCAGCATCACGAAGACCGACTGCAGGATGCGCCGAGCGATGAAATTCAGCATGCGAGGAATCTTTGCCTGGTGGCGAATGTGCGCCGCCTGCCGCAGGCCGCGCTGGCGGCCTGCGGCATGGGACAGCGCCAGCCGGCTTAAGGCATGACTACATTGCGGATGTCGAGCACGTCGTCGGCGCGCTGGGCCACCTTGATGCCCTTGCGCACGCCCCAGGACATGGGCTGCTGGTGCAGCGGCAGGTAGCCGTAGTCGTCACGCAGCATGGTGAAGGCCTGCTTGATCAGGGCATTGCGCTTGGCCTGGTCGGTCTCGGACTCGATCTTGGCGGTGATGGCGTCGATCTTGGGGTTGCAGTAGCCGCCCAGGTTGAACTGGCCGGCCGCGGTCTTGGGATTGCGGCAGGAAACCAGGTTGACCAGGGAATTGTCGGCGTCGATCGAACTCGGCGTCCAGCCCAGCAAGTACATGCTGGTGTTGTTGCCGGCCTGCAGCAGCACCTTGGCGAAATACTTGGACTTGGTCTGCGCCAGCAGGTCGATCTTGATGCCGACGCGCGCCAGCATGCTGGCCACCGCCTGGCAGATCTTCTCGTCGTTGACGTAGCGGTCGTTGGGGCAGTCGAGCTGCACCTCGAAGCCGTTCGGGTAGCCGGCCTCGGCCAGCAGCTTCTTGGCCTTGGCGACGTCGGGCTTGTAGGGCTTGCCGAAGGATTCGTCATAGCCGTTGATCTTGTCGGCGATCAGCGTGCCCAGGGGCTTGGCCGCGCCGCGCATGATCTTCTTGTTGATGACGTTGGTATCGACCGTGAGGTCGATGGCTTCGCGCACGCGCTTGTCCTTGAACGGGTTCTTGCCCTTGACGTTGGAGAACAGCAGCTGGTCGCGGTGCTGATCCATGCCGATGAAGATGGCGCGCGCCTCGGGTTCGTTCAGCACGCGCACGTTGGGCTCTTTTTCCAGGCGCGGCCAGTCTTGCACGGGCACCGGCTGGACGATGTCCATTTCGCCCGATATCAGCGCCGCCACGCGGGTCGATTCCTGGGTGATGGGCTGGAACACCACGTCGGTGACGTTGGTGGGCATGTTCTTGTTCCAGTAGCCGTCGAAGCGCTTGAGGGTGGTCTTCACATCGGGCTGGCGATCCACGACGACGAACGGGCCGGTGCCGTCCTCGTGCATATTGGCGTAGTTGCTCTCGCCGCCCTTGACGTTGGTGGCCTGGGTGGTGTTGTGCGTCTCGGACCACTTCTTGCTCATGATGTACAGGAAAGTCCAGTCGCGCGGCAGGATGGGGTTGGGGCCCGGGGTGATGACTTCGACGGTGTAATCGTCGATCTTCTTGACGTCGGTGGCCTTGGCGCCGTAGCCCTTCATGTCGGAGCCCGGCGTCAGGCTGCGCTTCCACGAGAAGATCACGTCGTCGGCGGTGAAGGGGCTGCCGTCATGGAATTTCACGCCCTTGCGCAGGTGGAAGATCCACTTCGTGGGTTCGGGGTTTTCCCAGCTGGTGGCCAGCATCGGCACCAGTTTCAGGTTCTTGTCGTAGCCCGCCAGGGTCTCGTAGAACCAGCCCTGGAAGCCCAGGGTGAAGGTTTCGTTCAGGGACATCGGATCCAGCGACATCATGTCGCCCTGGTACGCCCAATGCAGTGTCTTGCTCTGCGCCTGGGCGCCCACGCCCAGCACGATGGCCGCGGCGATCGCCGTGTGTTGCATCAACTTGGAAAACTTCATCGTATATCTCCTGCCGGTTAGGTATTTTTGGTATGGCACAACTTGTGGTCGTGGATACGGTTGTCGATGGGGGGCTCACCTCGTGTAGGCAATGGGCCGGCGGCCTGCTTCAGGCGGCCAGCTGGTCTATGAGTTTTTCCATGAAAGCCTCGCAGGCCTGCACCTGCGAGATCTCGATGTATTCGTTGGGTTTGTGCGCATGGTCGATGGAGCCCGGCCCGCACAGCACGGTGGAAAAGCCTTTTTCCTGGTATTGGCCGGCTTCGGTGGCATAGGGCACCACGCCGTTGCACGGGCAGCCCGAAAGGCGGCAGGCGATTTCCTGCGCCGCGCCGCCTTGATCCTGCATGGGCGGGGCGTCGGCGAAGATTTCGGTGCTGATCGAGGACTCGGGCGCGACCGCGCGCATGTCGCGCAGCAGCGTGTCGGCATAGGCCTGGAAGCGTTCGAGATAGCGGTGCCAGTCGTCGCCGGGCAATGCCCGGACGTCCCATATGAAGCTGCACTGGCGGGCGATGATGTTCAGCGCCGTGCCGCCTTCGACGGTGCCGACGTGCAGGGTGGTATAGGGCGGCACGAAGGGGCTGGCGGGGTCGGCTTCGGCTTTGTTGCGGGCCATCATGTCGTCGATGAAGGCGATCAGCCGGGCGGCGATGGTCACGGCGCTGACGCCGTCCTGCACCTGGCTGGAATGGGCCTCGTGGCCGATGACGGTGGTGCGCAGCGCCGCGATGCCTTTGTGGGCGACGATGGGCCGCATGCCGGTGGGTTCGCCGACGATGACGGCGCTGGGCTTGGCCGCTGCGATGGACAGGCGTTCGATCAGGGCCGGCGCGCCGACGCAGCCGATTTCTTCGTCGTAGCTGAGCGCGAAATGCACCGGGCGGCGGATGTTCCGGGCCAGCATGTCGGGCACCATGGCCAGCGCGACGGCCGAGAAGGATTTCATGTCGGCGGTGCCGCGGCCGTACAGGCGGCCGTCTTTCTGCACGACTTCGAAGGGGTCGGTGTCCCAGGGCTGGCCGTCGACGGGCACCACGTCGGTATGGCCGGACAGCACGATGCCGCCCTCGACCTGCGGGCCCACGGTGGCGAACAGGTTGGCCTTGGTGCCTTCCCGATTGGCGATGAGCTGGCTTTGCACGCCGTGCCCCGCCAGGTAGTCGCGCACGTAGTGGATCAGGCCCAGGTTGGAGTTGCGCGAAACCGTGTCGAATCCGACCAGCGTGGTGATCATTTCTAGGGACTGGGGCTTCACAGCTTGCGTTCTCCTGCTCGGCCACCGGGGTGATGTGTTCCCGCATGCGGCGGGACTGCGGCCAATTCTTTTCTCTATTCGTGGCGGTCAGCGAGGATGTTAGTCACGCAATAGTTTGAACGTCAATGATTTCGCCTTGGGGTAAGCCCGATGTTTGCGGTCAATTTGGCGCCAACCTAGGGTTTACTATAAGTCTATACATTTGCGCGGGTGTATGGGTTTCCTCTACAGAACGCGGGCGGCGGCCCTGGCGCGAACGGCGGGCCGGACAGCCGGCGGGTTTGGTGCGAAGGGCGGGCCGGGCGGGTGGCAGCCTGCGGGTGTGCCTTGGAAACGCGCGAGTCATGTATTCGTGGTATAGATGGCAGGCCGTGGCTGCTTGCGGGGCGCTTGTGGCCTTCGCCGCTTTCGGCGGGGTTCTCCCGCGCCGGGCTTGCGCGGCGGGGCCGCTGGGGGCCCGATTATCTGCGGCTTGGTTTTGGGCATTTGCCGGGCCGGCCCATCAAACAATGGAGTCATGCATGAACCAGGAAAATTGGACGGCTGTCGATGCTTATTTCACCGACACGCTGCTGGATCCGGATCCGGTGCTGGACGAGGTGCTGGCTCGCTGCGAGCGGGCCGGGCTGCCGGCGATCAACGTGGCGCCCAATCAAGGCAAGCTCCTGTATCTGCTGGCCTGCATGAAGGGCGCGCGGCGCATTCTGGAGATCGGGACTCTGGGCGGCTACAGCACTATCTGGCTGGCGCGGGCGCTGCCGGAAGGCGGGATGGTGGTGAGCCTGGAGCGGGACGAGCGGTATGCGGCGCTGGCCGAGAAAAATGTAGAGCTGGCCGGCCAGGCGGGCCGGGTGGAGATCCGCTGCGGGCTGGCGGTGGAAACGCTGGAGCGCATGATCGGCGATGACGAGGCGCCGTTCGACCTGGTTTTCATCGATGCCGACAAGGAGAACAATCCGCGCTATCTGGAGCTGTCTCTGGCGCTGTCGCGGCCGGGCACGGTGATCATCGGCGACAACGTGGTGCGCCGTGGCCAGGTGGCCGACGCAGCGACTAAGGATCCGGACGTGCAGGGGGTGCAGCGTTTCTGCGAAATGATGGCGGATCACACGCGGCTGACGGCCACGGCAATACAGACGGTGGGCAGCAAGGGCTGGGATGGGTTTTCGCTGGCGCTGGTGGCTTAGCAGGATGGCGGGAAACCGCTCTTGCGTTGTCAACGAGAGCGGTCGGAGTGGCGCCCTGATACCCCTGAGCCTTAGTTGGACGACGGGATTGTCGTTTGGGGAAGGCTGAACCCGTACAGGCGCTGCGGGTTTTCCCAGAGTACGCGAGCCCAGATGGAGTCGTTTCCGACCCATTGTCGCAGCGTTTGCACCATAAGCTGATCGTCGGGAGGGGTGGCTTCAGTCACGTGTGGCCAGTCGCTTCCCCAGACGATTCGATCCGGAGCCAGTTGGGCCAGATCTCGGACGAATTTCCCGAGCTCCGGCACATCTGCCTCGGGCGACCAGCTATTCAGATACGGCCCCGACAGCTTCATCCATAAATGGGCCTGCTTCATGAGATCCAGCAACGCGTCCCGATGGCGCGCGATAAGCGCGGCACCATCTGCGCCTACAGAACCCATGTGGTCGAGTACGACGGGTACGGGCAGGGCCGAGAGCATGCCGCTGATCTGGCGCAGGGTGGCGGGCGTGCAATGTACCTGTACATGCCAGCCCAGTGGGGCGATGCGCGCCGCCAGCGGCTCCAGCATGGAAATCGATGTGGCGCCCGTCTGGACGAGATTGAACCGGATTCCTCTTACTCCGGCACGCTGCAAATCGGAAAGCTCCGCTTCCGAGACGGTTTCGTCGATAACCGCAACGCCACGTGCCGCGCCATGGAATTGATTCAGCGCATCCACGAGACACCGATTGTCGACGCCGTAGCCTGAAGGCTGAACAATCACGCAATGGTCACTGCCCAACCCTGCCTGTACCGCGCGATACTGTTCGACAGTTGCCGATTTCGGGCTCGCCAGAACCGCCTTGGCCGACAGGGGAAACCGCGCATCGAATATGTGCATATGGCAGTCGCATACACTCACGTTCGCCTCCTTCAGATGTATATGAAAATAGTGAAATTAAAATCTGCGGAACATGGGCTGCCGTCACTCGTACGGGCTAGGCCGCTGCGCAGCCCATGATTCGTCACTCGAACAGAGCGGGCAGGACATCCGTAAACCATGGCACAAAGGCGACCAGCAGGATTCCAATCAGCAGCACCCCCAGGAAAGGCAGCATCGCCTTCGCAGCAGACTCCAGTTTCGATTCGAGAACTGCCGTAGCCACATAAAAGCCGACACCCAGCGGGGGCATGAAGATGCCTACGCCCATGGCAAGCAACAGCAGAATCGCATAGTGCACGCTGCCGACACCCAGTTCGGTTGCCAGAGGCAGCAACATGGGCCCCAGGATGATGAGCGCCGGCAGCCCTTCGAGCAGTGACCCGATAATAATCAGAAAGAAAATGGATTCAATCAGGAAGACGGCCTTACTCGTACCATGCACGAAGGAGACCAGCTGCTGGGGCAAATAGGCGGCCGACAACGCCCACGAAAAAGCGAATGCAGCGGCAATGATGAACAGCACCATGCCGGAAACCACTGCGCTTTCCGCGGTAATCCGGCAAAAATCCCTCCAGCCGATTGCACGATAAATCACGACCGCGAGCAGAACCCCATAAAAAGCTGCGACGGCGGACACCTCGGTCGGGGTCGCGATACCGGCCCTGATCCCGATGATCATGATCGCCGGCATGATCATCGCCGGTATCGCGCGGATCGCGGCGGCAAGCATGACGCTGCCGCTGGCTCGCTTGCCGGGCTGTTCACCGCGCAGCCGCGTGATCAGGTAGATGGCCAGCATAATGCACAGGGCCACGACCGCAGCCGGGATGATGCCTGCGAGGAAGAGCGTTCCGATGGAGATCGGCGTCACCGAACCCAGTACCAGCATTCCGATGCTTGGCGGAATGGTTTCGCTCATTGCCGTCGCCGCCGACAGGACTGCGGCGCCCTCTTCCTGCTTGTAGCCCCGCTTTATGAGTTCCGCCCGCATGACCGACCCAACGGCCGCCACGTCGGCGGTCTTCGACCCAGAAATGCCCGCAACCAGATAGGTGGTGACCACCATGACCTGCAGGATTCCGCCCCGCAGATGGCCGACCATGGCCATCGCCCAGGCCACCAGCTTGGTGCTGATGCCGCCCCTTTCCATGACCAGGCCGACAAAGATGAAAAAGGGCAGGGCCAGCAATATGAAGCTGGACGTGCTGCCATCGACCATATTCTGCGCCAGCGCAATGACCGGAGCCTCGCCGCTCACCAACAGGAACAGCAGGCTGGCGAAGGTCATGGAAAAAGCGACGGGAAGCCCGAGCAGCACGCCTATGAAAAACGCCGCAAGCATGATCAGGAGGGCGTCGTTCGGCTGAACGGCTATGGATCCGCCGAGGTACAGGAACATCGCCACCACGGTGACCACCAACATGGCGGGTGCAACGCGCAACACCTTACGCCGGTCATACCGGCGCAGTATGCTCTCGATGCAGAACAAGACGAGCATCGCCATGCCCACCAGAGCGGGAAGATCCAGCCAAGCGACTTCGATGCCAAGCACCGGCATCGTCGACAGCATGTTGATCTCCAGCAACTGCTGGGCCGAATAAAATACCGTGGCTGCGAGCACGAGTATGAGATGCTCGATGACGAGCAGCACATACTCGGCGGATGCCGCGGGCATTTTGTCGGTGATGATCCGTACAGCGGAGTGATGGCCGGCCCTGTACGCGACACAGCCGCCCACGAAGGTAATGACGGATAACGCGATCTCCGAGACTTCGTGGCTCCACAACAATGAGAATCCGAAGAAAGATCGCGCCGAAACATCGGCCAGCACGACCAAAAGCTCTACGATCAGCGCCACGCCGGCCAACCCTCTGGCAGCCATATCCAGAGCCTCTACCATCGCGCCGAACCGCCTCGCAAGATTCATGGTCATCCCGCTAGCTCCTTGGCCGGTCACGCCCTTGCCGCCGATACGGCGGCCATGAGCTCGTCGTAGAATTCCGGCGTTATTTTGTTGCGGAATTCCTTGTAGACGGGCTCCACCGCTTTCTTGTAGGCAGCCTTGTCGGCGTCATGGATGGATAATCCCTTCCCCTTCAGGAAGACTTCCGCCTCTTCGCTACGCTTCTTGATGAGAGACCGCCAATAAGGCGTCAATTCGACCGCAGCCGTCCGGATGGCGTCCTGATATGCCGGCTTGAGGCGATCGAAGCGTGATTGGCTCGCCATCATGATGCCCGCGTTGTAGGTGTGGTCGGTTTTCGTGACCGATTTCAGAACCTCGTAGTTTTTCCCTGCCGCAACGGAGATCATGGGAACTTCCGTGGCGTCGATCGTCTTTTGCGACAGCCCGAGATAGACTTCCGTCAGCTCCATCGCCACGGGAATGGCGCCAAGAACCTTGAAGGTCTCCTCGTAGATCGCGCCCGGCTGGACGCGGATGCGCAAACCTTTCATGGCCGAGGGCTCGGTAACAGGCTTGCTGACGGTCTCCGTCACGCGCGGTGCCCAGGTTCCCCACGACAGACCGTAAATCCGCTTGGGCTTGAGTAGGCCCAGGAGCTTGCTGCCAACGGGGCCATCGACGACCTTGTCTCCGATGCTCACGTCGTCGAACAAGAAAGGTAGGTCAAGCCCTTGCACTTGCGGCAGCACCCGGCCGATGAAGCCCGTGGTGTGGGCGCACAAATCGATCGTGCCAGTTTGCAGGCCCGTGAGGATATTGACGCCGCTGCCGAGTTCGCCCAGCGTGAAAATCCGAATGTCGACGGCGCCTGCTGT
This sequence comes from Candidimonas nitroreducens, assembly GCF_002209565.1. GTDB lineage: Bacteria > Pseudomonadota > Gammaproteobacteria > Burkholderiales > Burkholderiaceae_B > Candidimonas > Candidimonas nitroreducens. Next base: position 5,140 of record NZ_NJIH01000003.1, on the reverse strand, counting down.
CTTTTCCCGTACGGCGTCCGCGAAGTGCTGTCCGACTTCGTAGAACGGGTGAGATCTGACATCGGGATAAGTCAGCTTCAATGTGACTTTGGAGGATGCGGCCTTGCTGGTTGCAAAGGCTGCGCTGCCCAGCCCCACGATCGCGCTTTTCGCGATGAACTGTCGTCTACTGATGCTCATAAATCGTCTCCTGAAAGAGTTATGGTTGATGTCCGTCCAACGTGCCGCATTGGTGATGAGTTGAACGTATGGTTTTTGCAGGGATGATGCACTGTCCGGCGTGTACGCTATTCATAGTCTGCGTTCTGAACGCCGACCGGATGTGCTGTATATCCGTTAATCGCCAACAAAGTAGCCGCTTGGATCCGCATTCAGCCGCCAGCCAGCCGTTCCCGGCATCCTGGAGGCCAAGATTGGTGCCGGCCCGGTGCACTGTGTTAATGCAGCCGGGCTCGTCGCATGCGTTATTCCTCGGTAGTTGGCACGTTACAAAGGGCAGCCCAACGACCTCAAGCGAGCATCCACCCAGCTCGGGTCGTACCTGTCCGCGTCGATTTCGGCTAGTGTCTTTCCCTCGTCGGCATGCTTCTTGACGGTATGCTGGTAAACCTCAGTTGTCATGTCGAAGGGAACACACAAAATGCCGTCGCTGTCGCCGATGATGAGATCCCCTGGCTCGATCGTCATTCCATTGAGAGAGACCGTGACATTGATTTCTCCGGGGCCGTCTTTGTAGGGGCCCCGATGGGTGACGCCGGCAGCGAATACGGGAAAATCTCCCCGGCCAATTTCTTCGGAGTCTCGAATGGCGCCGTTGATGACGATGCCAGCCAGCCCGCGCTTCTTCGCATATGCCACCATGATCTCGCCGATGATGGCGTTGGTGAGGTCTCCGCCTGCGTCGACGACGATTACGTCGCCCGCAGAGGCGACTTCGAGCGCCTTGTGCACAAGAAGGTTGTCGCCGGGACGGCATCTTACCGTTATGGCGGGGCCGGACATGGGTTTGCCATTGTGCATGGGACGAAGATGTGCCCCGCCCGAATACATACGTGCCATGTTGTCGCTGACATTGGCGACGGGCAACTGCTTGAATCGCTCTGCCGTCGCCGTGTCTACTGCACGCCGACGTTGAAGAATTTGAAAGCCAATCATGTTTCTTCCTGCTCGGGTAGTCGATTATTGAGGTTTGATGCCGGATTCTTTGACCAGGGCGCCGAACACCTCGTGATCTGCACGATGCTGCTTCGCCAATTGTTCAGCAGTGTGCTTGCTATCGAGGTGTATCCCGACTGCTCGAGTTTTTCCGTCATGTCTTTGCTGTGTCCGGGCTCGGGCTGTTCCGGACGGACTCGAAGGTGCGCTTGAAGATCGCAGCCGCGCCGTCTATGTCGGATAGCACGTTGTAAGGTTCGTGTCTCGAGCCTATGTGTTCGGCAGCCACCAGACACTCCACCGCCAATGCTCTGCATGATTTCAATCAGTTTGCCGGTATTCGGGCCGGCGCACAGCAGAGGTGCTTGGGCGCCTTTTGTGTAGATGGTTCCGGTAATTGCCACGTCGATGTAATGGATCGCGGCTGCGGACGCAACGCGGCCAGCAACGGCCAGTTCCGCGGGATTGGCCGTGGTGGAGTCCGCGTATATCGCGCCTTTATGCATATGCGCCAGAGACGGTCTGGCTACATCTAGTGCTGCGCGGTCGAAGGCCGCTGAAATTACCGAGTCGGTTTCTGCCAGCCACGGGCCTGGCGTAGTGTGCAAGTTTGCACCGACTCTGTGGGCATACTCTTCGATGTGTGTGTTTGGGCGGCTGTCGCAGATATCGAAAATGCGGTGGCCCGACTCGGATAGCGTAGTTGCGTAGCAATGTCCTGCATCACCAAGCCCGATGGTTGCGGTCTTCATAAAAAGACTAAAAAAGAACAATAAATCTATGATATGTGGGTTTTATTAAAAATAGATTAGGTATTTACCCTTAACAAGATTATTTTTGTATTTTTATAGTATTTAATTATGATGATAGAAACGACACTTTCAGGGGGAGGCCGCGTAGCGGGAGAGGGCTATCGTTTTTCGGCTTACAGCCCACGATGCCCGTTGTACGAAGGGCTATGTGCTGCGTGCCCAGGCCCATCGGCAAATTCAATGATTTCGCCGGGCCAAGGTAAAGTTGAGAAAGCGGGCTTGTATGCAGCCTGAGGTGAGAGCCGAATGATGAAAAAAGGTAGCGAGCAAATATACGAAGCTCTTAAGAAGCGCATCGTTGCCGGACACTACACCGCCGGCACACAGCTGAAGGAAAGTCATCTCGCCCAAGACATGGGCGTCAGCAGAACGCCTGTGCGTGTGGCACTGAAACGGTTGATCGAGGATGGGTTGGCGGTTGCCGAAGGAGGGCGGGGGGTATTTGTCGCCAGGTGGACGCGCTGGGACATAGAGGAAATGTTCCGATTGCGTATTCGTCTTGAGCCGTTTGCCGCCCGTTTGGCCGCCGAGCGCATGGATCCCAAGATGCTCGAGAAACTGAAGCAATGCAATGACCAAATGGCCAGGGCCATTGATGCAATGGGTGAAGATAGTGGCGCAATTAATGCGATTCAGGCAGCAAACAGCACGTTCCACCATTTGCTCCTCGACGCGGCGGGCTCGCAGCGTTTGAGGATGATGCTCGAGACTATGATCGACATGCCGATCATCACCCGATCTTTCTTTTTGTATGACCAGGAAGATCTACGGCGCAGCCTTCAGCACCATAAGGATCTCTTGATGGCGCTGTCGCTCAAGCAAGGAGACTTGGCCGAACAGATCATGTCGGTTCACTTATTGATGGCAAGCCAACGTTTCATGAGCCGACGGATGGATAGCTTATAGTTTGGCCGGCGTCCGACAAGCTCGTTGTCGGACGTCGCCATGGTGACAAGTCTCTCCGGCCGCTGTACCGGATGTGATAATTAATACGGGCCGGCCGGCTTGGCCGGCGCGGCGCTGGCGGGGGCGCGGCCGAATTCGCCGGCTAGCTTTTCCGCGGCGCGGGCCAGCAGGGTGGCGTCTACGCCGACGGCGACGAAGGTGGCGCCCAGTTCCAGGTAGTGGCGGGCCTGCTCGATGTTGCTGTGCAGGATGCCGGCGGCTTTGCCGGCGCGCACGATGCGGGTAATGGCGTCGTCGATGGTCTTGGCGACTTCGGGGTGGCCGGGCTGGCCCAGGTGGCCCATGTTGGCGGACAGGTCGGCCGGCCCGATGAATACGCCGTCTACGCCTTCGGTGGCGAGGATGTCGTCGAGGGCGGCAACGCCTTGCGGGGTTTCGATCTGCACCAGCACGCACATTTGCTCGTTGGCGCGTTGCAGGTAGTCGGGGATGCGGCCCCAGCGCGCGGAGCGCGCGATGGAGCTGCCGACGCCGCGTATGCCCTGCGGCGGGTAGCGCACGGCGGCGACTGCGGCGGCGGCTTCGGCGCCGGACTGCACCATGGGGATCAGCAGGGTCTGCGCGCCGAGCTCTAGGATCTGCTTGATCTGTACGGGGTCGTTCCAGGACGGCCGCACTACGGGGGCGACGGGGTAGGGGGCGGCGGCCTGCAGCTGCGGCAGCAGGGTCTGCAGGGTGTTGGGGGCGTGTTCGCCGTCCAGCAGTATCCAGTCGAAGCCGGCGCCGGCACAGATTTCGGCGGTCAGGGGATGGGCCAGGGCGGCCCACAGGCCGACTTGCGGTTTGCCTTGGCGCAGGGACTGTTTGAAGGTGTTGGTCAGGATGTCCATGATGATCGTGTCGGGATCCAGCTCGTCTGTGGGTGTCATGTACGGTGAAAAATGGAGAACTGCGGATTCATGCCGATGCGGGCACTGTACTGCACGAAGGGCTCATCTCTTAAGTGTAGCTATGGTAGTGGCGTGTAGGGTGTGTTTGCGGCAGGGGCGCGGTCGTCGCCGCGCCGGGTTCTTGAGCCGCGGCCTGGTATGGGGTATTCCCCTCCGGCTCGATGACCCACTCGCCTCCGGGAAACACCCCATACCCTCCGCTTGCGTCGTAGACGGCTGGGTGCCGGGGACGGAGCTTGCCTGCACATTTGAAGGCCTTGGGGGAACCCTGGAGCCTGCACGCTGCCAGGCCTCTCGCCTTCAGGCCGCGAAGTGGCAGTTGACCGTGCCCAGGGGGCCGTAGTCTACGCTGAAGGTGTCGCCGGGGCGGGCGAAGACGGGGCGGGTGAAGGAACCGGACAATATGACTTCGCCGGCTTCCAGGGCGACGCCGTAGGGGGCGAGTTTGTTGGCCAGCCAGACGACGCCGTTGGCGGGGTGGTTCAGCACGCCGGCGGCGACGCCGGTTTCTTCGACCACGGCGTTGCGCGACATGATGGCGCTGACCCAGCGCAGGTCGAATTCGCGGATCTTCACGGGCCGGCCGCCTATGACTACGCCGGCGTTGGCGGCGTTGTCGGAGATGGTGTCGAAGACTTTGCGCGTGCGCTGGGTGTCGGGGTCGGTCATCTGGATGCGCGCGTCGATGATTTCCAGGGCGGGCGTGACGTAGTCGACGGCGTCGTAGACGTCGAACAGGGTGACGTCCGGCCCTTGCAGGCGCTTGCCGAGGACGAAGGCGAGTTCGACTTCGACGCGGGGCATGATGTAGCGCCCGGCGGGGATCTGGCCGCCGTCGTAGTAGAACATGTCGTCGAGCAGTACGCCGTAGTCGGGTTCGTCGATCTGCGAGGACTGCTGCATGGCGCGCGAGGTCAGGCCGATCTTGTGGCCTTTGACGCGGCGGCCTTCGGCCAGTTTCAGTGCGACCCAGGCGCTTTGCACCGCGTAGCCGTCTTCGATGGCCATTTCGGGATGTTCCAGCGAGAACTGGCGAACCTGCTCGCCGCTGCGTTCGGCTTGGTGCAGCCTGGCGGCCAGGGTCTTGATGGTGTCTTGGTCTAGCATGGGGTGGCTTCCACGGAATGGATGGGGCCGGCTCGAGGCCGGCGGGCGGCGGCTTAGTGTGAACAGGCGCTAGGCGGGGTCGGTCGGCGCGGCGGTGTCGCCGGGGCATGCCACCAGGGTGTTGACCAGGCGGCCGATGCCTTCAATTTCGGTGACGACCTCGTCGCCCGGCTGCACGTTGACGATGCCGTCGGGCGTGCCAGTAAGGAT
>NZ_NJIH01000032.1 GCF_002209565.1 Candidimonas nitroreducens | reverse complement strand
TCGATGAAGTAGCGCCAGCCCAGCTTGCGGAAGCGCCGCAGCACGTCGGCCAGCCCGCGCGGCATGAGCGTCACCGCCACCACGATCACCACGCCGAAGAACAGGCCGGCGATGCTGGTAACCTCGCTGGAGAGAATTTCCGAGATGGCCGACAGGATGAACGAACCGACGATGGGCCCGAGCACGGTGCCCGGCCCGCCGAACACCGCCATGATGATCATCTTCACGTTCAGCGTGATGTCGAAGGCGCTTTCCGGGTCGAGGAAGGTGATCCAGTAGGCGTGGATGCCGCCGGCCAGGGCGCTGAAGATGCCGGCCAGGGTGAAGGCCATGATCTTGTAGCGCGTGGTGTCCACGCCCATGACCACGGCGCCTTCCTCGTTTTCGCGGATGGCGATCAGGCCGAAGCCGAAGCGGCTGCGCGTCAGCCACCACACGGTCAGGGTGGCCAGCACCAGCAGGATCAGCGACAGCTCGTAGAACAGCGGATCGTCGTTCAGCGGCGGCAGCACCAGGCCGATGTTCTGCCCGGCGATGCCGATGTTCGAGACGATGGCCGCCATGATCTGCGCCAGGGCCAGCGTGGCGATGGCGAAGTAATGGCCCTTCAGGCGCAGCACCGGCAGGCCCAGGCACAGCGCGAAGATCACCGCCAGGGCCACGCCCAGGGCCATGCCCACGGCGAACGGCAGGTGCAGCGACACCATGGCGATGCCCACGCCGTAGCTGCCCAGGCCGTAGAACACCGAGTTGCCGAAGGACGCGTAGCCGGTATAGCCGCCGATGATGTTCCAGCCCTGGGCCAGCACGGCCAGCAGCAGCGTGCTGATGCCGAACTGGATCATGACGTCCGAGCCGTACAGCGGCAGCAGCGCCAGCGCGATCAGCACCAGCACGATCAGGATCGGGCGCAG
>NZ_NJIH01000031.1 GCF_002209565.1 Candidimonas nitroreducens | reverse complement strand
CTGCGCCCGATCCTGATCGTGCTGGTGCTGATCGCGCTGGCGCTGCTGCCGCTGTACGGCTCGGACGTCATGATCCAGTTCGGCATCAGCACGCTGCTGCTGGCCGTGCTGGCCCAGGGTTGGAACATCATCGGCGGCTATACCGGCTACGCGTCCTTCGGCAACTCGGTGTTCTACGGCCTGGGCAGCTACGGCGTGGGCATCGCCATGGTGTCGCTGCACCTGCCGTTCGCCGTGGGCATGGCCCTGGGCGTGGCCCTGGCGGTGATCTTCGCACTGTGCCTGGGCCTGCCGGTGCTGCGCCTGAAGGGCCATTACTTCGCCATCGCCACGCTGGCCCTGGCGCAGATCATGGCGGCCATCGTCTCGAACATCGGCATCGCCGGGCAGAACATCGGCCTGGTGCTGCCGCCGCTGAACGACGATCCGCTGTTCTACGAGCTGTCGCTGATCCTGCTGGTGCTGGCCACCCTGACCGTGTGGTGGCTGACGCGCAGCCGCTTCGGCTTCGGCCTGATCGCCATCCGCGAGAACGAGGAAGGCGCCGTGGTCATGGGCGTGGACACCACGCGCTACAAGATCATGGCCTTCACCCTGGCCGGCATCTTCAGCGCCCTGGCCGGCGGCATCCACGCCTACTGGATCACCTTCCTCGACCCGGAAAGCGCCTTCGACATCACGCTGAACGTGAAGATGATCATCATGGCGGTGTTCGGCGGGCCGGGCACCGTGCTCGGGCCTATCGTCGGCTCGTTCATCCTGTCGGCCATCTCGGAAATTCTCTCCAGCGAGGTCACCAGCATCGCCGGCCTGTTCTTCGGCGTGGTGATCGTGGTGGCGGTGACGCTCATGCCGCGCGGGCTGGCCGACGTGCTGCGGCGCTTCCGCAAGCTGGGCTGGCGCTACTTCATCGA
>NZ_NJIH01000030.1 GCF_002209565.1 Candidimonas nitroreducens | reverse complement strand
GTGGTCAAGTTTTAGTAGACAGTTTAAAGCGAGTTTTTTGGGCTTCTACTTGCTCATAGGCGTCGGGGGCTAAGTACCCCAATGTGGAATGTATGCGAACGGGGTTATAAAACAGATGGATATAGCGAGCGATGTCTTTGGCAGCCTCGCTTTGATTGGCATAGCGTTGTGGCCAGAGCCACTCGCGCTTCAGGCTTAAAAAGAAGCGCTCCATGACGGCATTATCCCAACAGTTTCCGGCACGGCTCATGCTGCATCGGATGCCGTATCGGTGCAAATAGTGTTGGTAAGCCCCGCCGGTGAACTGAGAGCCTCGATCCGAATGCACGATCAGGCCGCGAGGCGGGTGCCGTTGGGCCATAGCCCTATCCAATGCCTGGATGACGACGCTGCTGCTCAGCGTGGTGGCGGTTGCCCACCCGACGACCTTGCGGGAGTACAGATCCAGCACGGCGGCCAGGTAAAGCCATCCCCGCCCTGTGACGACATGGGTGATGTCGGTGACCCAGGTTTGATTGGGGTGCTGTACTGAGAACTGCCGGTCTAGCAGGTTATCCCCTACCCGGACATTCGGATGGCTGTTCGGGGTAGTGACGAACCGGCGCCTCCAACGCGGTGTGAGCTGTGCCCGCTTCATCAGCTTACGGACGCGATATCGCCCAATACTCAGCCCCTGGCTGCGTACGGCCCGTACGATACGGCGGCTGCCGTAGGTTTCATGGCTCGCGCTAAAAGCCGCTCGTACGTACACCTCTTCGCGCACATCGCGAACCGACCGTCCCGGTGCGCGCCGGCTCTTGTAATACCCTGAGCGGCTTACCCCTAATAACCGGCATGCTCGCAATACCGCAATGGCCTTCGTTTGCAGATGCTTGACTACGCCAAATCCTATCTGAGGGTTCGTGCAAAGAAGGCCGACGCTTTTTTTAGGATATCGTTATCCTCACGCAACTGGCGGTTCTCGATTTCCAGCTCGCGGATGCGTAGCTGCTCGGCCGTTAACGGCCCGCTGGGTCGAGGCAGCCCATTTGCACTTTTGTACTGTTGTACCCAACGGCGCACCGCCGTGTCGCCCACACCCATGGCGATGGCCACCTCGCGCACGGGCATGTCTTTATCCAGCACTAAGCGCACGACTTCGTGCTTGAAGGCTGCGTCGATCTTACGG
>NZ_NJIH01000029.1 GCF_002209565.1 Candidimonas nitroreducens | reverse complement strand
GCCGGCGCCGCGCATTTCCGCGCCTTCGTCGGGAGACAGGCGGTAGAAGTAGAACAGCGAGCACCAGGTCAGGGCCCCCACCACGATGAATGCCGGCGAGAAGTCCGTGGCGCCCAGGGTGCCCGGGGCATGGCCATGGAAGCTGGCCGTGATGGTGACCACGAATGCCGCGAAAGCCACGCCCAGGCTCAGTGAAAATTGCTGGCCCATGCTCGACAGCGCGGTCGCCTGGCTCATGCGGCCCGGCGGCACGTCGGAGTACCCCAGCGTATTCAGGGTGACCATGGCGAAGGAATTGAACAGCCCGCCGAACAGCAGGATGGCGAAGATCAGGGTGTGGGACGTGTCCGGGGTGAACAGGCCGTAAAGCGCGTAGAACACGCCGGTCAGCAGCGTCGAGACGACCAGGATGGCCTTGAACCCGAAGCGCCGGATTGCTGGCTGGAGCAGGGCGCGCACGCACAAGGAGCCGATGGCGGTGGCCATGGTCAGCAGGCCGGACATCAGCGGCGTGAGCCCGAAACCCAGCTGCAGCATCAGCGGCAGCAGGAAGGGCGAGGCGCCCAGCGCGACCCGCAGCGGCATGCCGCCGGCCACGGCGGTGCGGTATGCCTTGAACTTGAACAGGCCGGGGTCGATGACCGGCTTGTCGACGCGGCGCGTGTAGTACCAGTAGGTCAGTACGCACAGCGCGCCCACCGTGGTCAGGGTAATGGTGACGCCGGCGGGCACCAGCCCGCGCCCGGCGGTGTCCAGGCCGCTGACCAGCCCGACCAGGCCGAGGGAAAGCAGGATGAAGCCGACGATGTCGAAGCGCTGCTTGATGCGCTCCTGGGTGTCGGAGAGGAAGGCCCGGGCCATCAGTATGCCCAGCACGCCGAACGGGATGTTCAGCAGGAAGATCCAGCGCCATGAGACCAGCGTCACGATGATGCCGCCGAGCAATGGGCCCGCGACGCGGCCCACCGCCCCGGGCACGGTGAACCACACCATGGCGCTGACCATTTCCTGGGGCGGGATACTGCGCAGCAGGATCAGCCGGCCGACGGGAACCATCATGGCGCCGCCCATGCCCTGTATGACGCGGAACACGACCAGCTGCGGCAGCGAGTTGGCCAGGCCGCACAGGGCCGAGCCCACGGAGAACAGGCCGATGGCCGTACAGAATACGCTGCG
>NZ_NJIH01000028.1 GCF_002209565.1 Candidimonas nitroreducens | reverse complement strand
TACCTATACGTACACGATCACCGACGGCGATGGGGACTCGAGCACGGCGACACTGACGATTACCATCAATGGCGCCGACGATGGCGTGATGGTGGATGTGCCGGGGAACCGGGCAGCCAGCACGCCCGATGAAGTGACCACCGATCAGGTGGTGTTCGAGAGTGGCCTGACCGAGGGTTCTGCGACGAACGAGGCAGACACCCAGGTCAACGCCAGCTTCACGGTGAAGGCGCTGGATGGACTGAGCGAGAGCGGGGCGATCACGCTGTCGTACCAGGATGTAGACGGAGTGACGCAGACGAAGGTGTTGAGCCGGGCGGAGGTCGAGGCGCTGGGCGGTACGGCGCAGCACATCGAGACGCAATACGGGACGCTGGATCTCAATGGCTATCACCAGGCGGCAGACGGCACGCTGACGATCGACTACAGCTATGTGCTGACGAAGGCGCCGGAGGTAGCGGGGACGGATGTGTTGGACAAGATCGGTGTGACGGCGGCCGATCGCAACGGGGATGTGGACGATACGAGCAGCATTGCGATCAAGATCGTCGATGATGCGCCCCAGGCCCACGCCGACGCCAGCAGCATTACGGAAGACGCGACGGAAGCCACGGTCAGTGGCAATGTGCTGGAAGATGCGAGCAGCGGAGCCACGCCTGGGCCGGATGATGTGGCCGATACGCAGGGCGCCGACGGCGCGACGGTGACGGGCATCATCAGCAATAACGTCCCGGGCAATACGGCGGATGACAGCGTCAGCGGCGAGTTGACGATCAAGGGTGCGTATGGGACGGTGGTGATCCACGCCGACGGCAGCTACGACTACGCGCTGGACAACAACAACCTGGCCGTGCAGGGGCTGTTGACGACGGAGTCGCTGACCGATACCTATACGTACACGATCACCGACGGCGATGGGGACTCGAGCACGGCGACGCTGACGATTACCATCAATGGCGCCGACGATGGCGTGACGGTGTCGGTTCCGGTGGATGATGCCGCCACCACGCCCGATGGGGTGACCACCGATCAGGTGGTGTTCGAGAGTGGCCTGGCCGAGGGTTCTGCGACGAACGGGGCAGACACCCAGGTCAACGCCAGCTTCACGGTGAAGGCGCTGGATGGGCTGAGCGAGAGCGGGGCGATCACGCTGTCGTACCAGGATGTAGACGGAGTGGCGCAGACGAAGGTGCTGAGCCGGGCGGAGATCGAGGCGCTGGGCGGTACGGCGCAGCACATCGAGACGCAATACGGGACGCTGGAGCTCAATGGCTATCACCAGGCGGCAGACGGCACG
>NZ_NJIH01000027.1 GCF_002209565.1 Candidimonas nitroreducens | reverse complement strand
GCGGTGTCGCCGGGGCATGCCACCAGGGTGTTGACCAGGCGGCCGATGCCTTCAATTTCGGTGACGACCTCGTCGCCCGGCTGCACGTTGACGATGCCGTCGGGCGTGCCAGTAAGGATCAGGTCGCCCGGCGACAAGGTCATGAAGCTGCTGAAGTATTCGATCAGCGCCGGGATGTCGAACACCATGTCGCGGGTGTTGCCGCGCTGGGTCTCGACACCGTTGACGGTGGTGCGCAGGTTCAGGTTCATGGGGTCGGGCACGTCGTCGCGCTCGACCAGCCAGGGGCCCAGCGGGGTGCAAGTATCGCGGCTCTTGACACGCAGGTTGGGGCGGTACCAGTTTTCCAGGTAGTCGCGCAGCGCGTAGTCGTTGGCCACGGTGTAGCCGGCCACGTAGTCGTAGGCCTGGGCGCGCGACACGTTGCGGGCCTCGCGCCCGATCACCACGGCCAGCTCGCATTCATAGTGCATGAAGGCGACGTCGTCCGGGCGCAGGGTCTGGCTGCGGTGGCCGACGAAGGTGTTGGCGGCCTTCAGGAACCCGAGCGGTTCTTCGGGGGCCTTGAAGGCCAGTTCCTTGGCGTGGTCGGCGTAGTTGATGGCCAGGGTGAAGGTGGTGCGCGGCGCTATGGGCGGCAGCCATTGCACGTCGTCTTGCGCGACGCGGCGGCCGTCGGCCAGCAGCAGCGCGCCGTCGCCGGCGTCGGTGGCCAGGTGGAGCTTGTCCTGATAGCGTATGCGGGCATGTTTCATGGGGGGTACCTATGCCGCGACGAGGCGGTTGGCGAGGCTGCCCAGGCGGGCGATGTCGATTTCGTAGCGCTGTCCGGCACGCGCGCGTGGGGCGCCGGCGGGCACGCCCGCCAGCAGGATGTCGCCGGCGTCCAGGCTCATGAAGCGCGTGACGTCGGCGATCAGGCGCGCCACGGGGCGGATCAGGTCGCGGGTATGCGCCTGTTGCGCCACTTGGCCGTCGATGCGTACCTCGATGGCGAGGTCGTCGGGGTCAGGTACTGCGCTGCGCGGCACGGTGTGCGCGGCCATGGGGCAGAAGCCGTCGCGGCATTTCTGCTTGATGGCCGGGCGGTAGAGGCTGGCGTGCGGCACGTAGAGGTCGGCCACGATGCGGTAGCCCGCCACGTAGTCCAGCGCCTCTTGTTCGGAGACGCGAGTGGCCTTGCGGCCGAACACGATGCCCAGGCAGGCGCCGACTTCCACTTCGGAGACGTCGGCCGGCAGGGCGATGTCGCTGTCCTGCGCGGCATAGGTGTTGGCGGGTTTTATGTAGAGTATGGGTGCTTTGGGCGGCGCCTTGTAGGGCGGCTGGCTGGCAGCCTCGCCCAGTTGTTCCAGGGTCTGGCGGTAGTTCAGCAGGGCGCCCACCACGGTGCGGGGCTGCCCG
>NZ_NJIH01000026.1 GCF_002209565.1 Candidimonas nitroreducens | reverse complement strand
TGTCAACGTCGGTTGAAAACTGACCCACTTTCGTCGGAATCGTCGGAGTAAAACTGACCCACCCCGGCGTCCCAAAACTTAGTTTCTGATCTTGATATTCCCCGCCTTGCGCTTGTCCTTGAGCCGGTAGCTTTCCCCGGCAATCTGCACGATATGGGCGTGATGCAGCAGGCGATCGAGCAAGGCGGCGGTCAGCGTCTGATCCTCTGCGAAGCATGAGGACCACTGGCTAAAGGGCAGATTGCTCGTGACGATGATGCTGGTGCGCTCGTAGCGCTGGGCCACCACGTTGAAGAACAGGTTTGCCTCCTCGCGCCCGAATGGCAAAAAACCAATCTCATCAATCACCAGCAGGCGTAGCCCGATGATGGCGCGGTTGAAGTACTGCTTGAGCCGATCCTGTTTATGAGCGGTAGCCAGCTGCATCATCAGATCGGCGGCGGTGAGGAAACGGGTCTTGACGCCCGCCATGACCGCCCGGTACGCCAGGGCCTGTGCCAGGTGGCTCTTGCCCACGCCGCTGGGGCCCAGGAACACGACGTTCTCGGCGCGTTCGATGAAGCTCAAGGCTGCGAGTTCTTGAATCTGGGCGCGCGGTGCGCCACTGGCAAAGGCGAAGTCATAGTCCTCGATGGTCTTGATCGACGGCAACGTGGCGATCTTCATCAAGGCAGTCCGCTGGCGCTCGATGCGGGCGTCGTTCTCGACACTCAGGAGGCGTTCCAGGAAGTCCCCGTGGCTGGCGTCCTCGCGGGCACACTGCTGCGCGATCGCCGGCCACTCGCTGCCGATACGCTCCAGCTTCAGGACATCACTGAGTTGTTCGATCCTATTGTGTTGGAGGTTCACGCACGCACCTCCAGCAACTCGTTATAGACCGACAGCGGGTGCTGGAAGCTCTCTCTCGGCACGGGGCGGTGAGAAACGGACGGCACCAGAATGCCATGCTGCGCAGGCAGTGTCAGCAGCGCCAGGCGTTCCTTCTGTAGCCGCTTGGCGGGCCGCTCTCTGGTTGTGCCGTGCAGCCGCTGGTCGGCCACCTCGGTCAACCACCGACCAACGTGGGCGTTCGCTGCCGTCACATCGAACCGAAGTCCGGCCTGCTTGAGGGTTGCAGCCAGGGGGACGCAGAAGCTGCCCTTCAGGTAGCCATTGAATCGTTCGACCTTGCCCTTGGTCTTGGCCCGGTATGGCTGGCATACACGCGGGGTGAAGCCGAACTCCTCGGCAACCGCCAGCAGCCCGTTGTGCCAACGATGGTGACCGGCGCCGTATGCATCGCGCTCAATGATGATGGCGCCGGCGTTATCGAACAGTACATGCTGGGGCACGCCGCCGAAGTAGATGAAGGCCTGGCGTAGACACCCAAACCAGGTCTCGGCACGCTCGTCGGTGGTGAAACGCACCCAGCTCGAACGGCTGTATCCCAGCGTAGCGACAAAAGCCATCAAGGGATCCCGGCCACGCCGGATGTGGGTGAAGTCCGCCTGCATCTGCTTGCCAGGTGGGGTCTCGAAGCGCACCACCGGATCCGACTCCTGATGCTTGTAACTGCCTAAG
>NZ_NJIH01000025.1 GCF_002209565.1 Candidimonas nitroreducens | reverse complement strand
GGCTCGACGGCCGGCGAGTCGGACATCACCAATGACCGGGGCGGCCGTACGACATTCGCCGATGCGGGCACCACCGCGGGTACGTCGGACATCACCAACGAGCGCGGCGGCCGCACGTCGTTCAGCAGCGGCTCGACAGCCGACCATTCGACTATCGCCAACCAAACGGGCGGCCGCACGACGTTTGCCGGCACGGGCACTACCGCGGGCTCGTCGCACATCAGCAACCAGACCGGCGGCAGCACAGCCTTCTACTGGGGCTCGGACGCAGGTTCGTCGCACATCAGCAACGCCGACGGCGGCGGCACGACGTTCAACGACAATTCGTCGGCCAGCCTGGCCAGTATCAGCAACAAGTCCGGCGGCAACACGACCTTCAACGACTGGTCCAGCGCCGGCGCTGCGAAGATCAGCAATACCCTGGGCGGCAGCACGGCCTTCAATGATCGTTCGAATGCCGGCGATGCGAAGATCAGCAACATCGCCGGCAGCACAGCCTTCAATGATCGCTCCAGTGCGGGTAGCGCGACGATAGGCAATACCTTGGGCGGCAGCACCGCGTTCAATGACCGTTCGAACGCTGGCGATGCGAAGATCAGCAACATCGCCGGCAGCACAGCCTTCAATGATCGCTCCAGTGCGGGTAGCGCGACGATAGGCAACACTCTGGGCGGCAGCACCGCGTTCAATGACCGTTCGAACGCCGGCGATGCGAAGATCAGCAACACCCTGGGCGGTAGCACAGCCTTCAACGACTGGTCTAACGCGGGTGGTGCCACGATCACCAACGTGGCCTTGGGCAGTACGCAATTCAGCGATCGTTCCGACGCGGGTCACGCGACCATCAACAATGGCGCGCTTGGCGGCACTTCGTTCGGCGATCATTCGAGCGCCGGCCGTGCGACCATCACCAATACGACCCTGGGCAGCACGACCTTCAACGATCGTTCGAGCGCTGATCGCGCGACGATCGACAACAATGGCGGCAGCACGTCCTTCAAGGACGATTCGAGCGCCGGTCGGGCGACGATCACCAACGAGAACCGCGGCGGCACGACGTTCAGCGGCGACTCGTCGGCGGGCCGTGCCGATATCACCAACGGCAATCGCGGTAGCACCACCTTCAACGGCAATTCGACGGCCGGTAGGGCGCACATCACCAACGAAACCCGCGGCAGCACGACGTTCAACAACGGGACGGATGCCGGTTGGGCGCGCATCGACAACGAAGGCGGTTCGACGACATTCAATAATGGTTCGTCGGCCAAGCATGCTCTGATCGCCAATACCGATGACGGCAGCACGACCTTCAACGGGGGCTCGACGGCCGATCATGCGTTTATCTACAATGCCGACGGTGGCGGCACGACTTTCCAGAGCAACTCGACGTCTCAGCTGGCGACGGCTGGGCAGGCTTTCATCTATAACGGCGATGACGGCGTCACGACATTCACTGGAACGGGTGCTACGGCCGGCAACGCTTTCATCGTCAATGCCGATCCGGGCTTGACGATCTTCAATAACGGCGCGAATGCGGGCGACGCGCTTGTCTTCAACACCGACGGCGGCCAGACGAAGTTCTCCGATACGGGCACCAGCGCCGCGTCGTCGCACATCGTCAACGTGGCGGGCGGCAGCACCTCGTTCGACACCCAGTCGACGGCGGGCGATTCGACCATCACCAACGTGTACGGCG
>NZ_NJIH01000024.1 GCF_002209565.1 Candidimonas nitroreducens | reverse complement strand
AGGACAAGCGCAAGGCGGGGAATATCAAGATCAGAAACTAAGTTTTGGGACGCCGGGGTGGGTCAGTTTTACTCCGACGATTCCGACGAAAGTGGGTCAGTTTTCAACCGACGTTGACAGCTACGCGCTGCTGCCGATGGCCGCTATTTTGAACGCCGCAGCCCCTTGTCGGGCGGCGGCGCCACCCGCGCTGCGGCAGCCACCGTGGGCGATGCGCTGGCCGCGGCCGATTGCGCCAGCAGCGCCTTTGCAGCATGGTCGCAAACCGGCCCTGGCCTGCGCCGCGCCCTGCTTACGCAGACCGCCGATCTGCTGGCCCAGCGAGCAGAGCACTTCATCGAGCGGATCATCGACGAGACCGGCACCTCGGCCGGCTGGGCCCATGTCAATGTGCAGGGCGCCATCGGCGCTCTGCGCGAGGCAGCCGCGCTGGCGACCCAGCTTGCCGGCGAAAACATCCCGTCCGACAAGGCGGGCACACTTGCCATTACCACGCGGGCGCCCGTGGGCGTGGTGCTTGGCATCGCACCGTGGAATGCCCCGCTGCTGCTGGGGATACGCGCCATTGCCATGCCCCTGGTTTGCGGCAATACCGTCGTCCTGAAAGCCTCCGAACTTTGTCCCGGCACGCACCATCTTATCGGCGAACTGTTCATGGACGCGGGTTTTCCGCCGGGCGTCGTCAACGTCATCACGCACGACACCGCAGCCGCGCCGGGCATCGTCGAGGCCCTGATCGCCCACCCCGCGGTGTGCCGGGTGAACTTCACCGGCTCGACCCGCGTGGGGCGCATCATCGGCGAACTCGCCGGGCGCCACCTCAAGCGGGCCCTGCTGGAGCTGGGCGGCAAGGCGCCCCTGGTCGTGCTGGAGGACGCCGACCTGGATCAGGCCGTGAACGCCGCCGCCTTTGGCGCCTTCATGAACCAGGGCCAGATCTGCATGTCGACCGAACGTATTGTGGTGGACGAGAAAATCGCGGACGAGTTTGCCCGCCGCCTGGCCACCAAGAGCGCGACGCTCAAGGCCGGCGACCCGCGCAGCGGCAGCCCGGAGCTCGGCGCCCTGATAGGCGAATCCGCCGCCAACCAGGTACAGGCATTGGTGGATGACGCGGTCGGCAAGGGTGCCAGGCTGCTGACGCCGGTCATGCGCGACAAGAATCTATTCGGCCCCGTCGTGCTCGACGGCGTCAGGCCCGATATGCGCGTGTACGCCGAAGAATCCTTTGGGCCCATAGCCTCCATTGTGCGAGTTGGCGATGCCGAAGAGGCCGTACGCGTGGCCAACGATACCGAATACGGTCTCGCGGCCGCCGTATACGGGCGCGACCTGGCCCGGACGCTATCGGTCGCCCGCCGTATCGAAGTCGGCGTCTGCCATGTCAATGGCGCCACGGTAAGCGCCGAGCCGCAGCTTCCCTTCGGGGGAATCAAGGCCAGTGGCTACGGCCGCTTCGGCGGGCGGGCGGCGATCGAAGAATTCACCGACCTGCGACTCTTGACCATACACACGCAGGCACCAAGCCTGCCATGGTAAGAAGCCGGCCTCGAAGCCGGGCGGCAAGGCCGCAAGCAAAGAAATGAGGAAGTGATGAAGGCGCGGACAGCGCGCGGCAAGGCGCCGTGCGCCCGTGCCGCGCGCTTAAGAAGGGAGCCGGCGGCCGGGAGCGAGGGCGGGCTGCACAAAAGCGAACGCCCCGTAGAGAACACTCTACGGGGCGCAGCAGGATAAAAGCCTGACGATGCCCTACTTTCACAGACGTACGTCCACTATCATCGGCGCAAAGGCGTT
>NZ_NJIH01000023.1 GCF_002209565.1 Candidimonas nitroreducens | reverse complement strand
TACCTTTCACGGGGCTGGTGCCTGACGCTGCCGCACCCGCTGCACCGCCCGACTACACCCAGCTAGGGCATGGCATCAACCCAATGCAGACGACGCCTGCGACGATGGCGGATCTCTACAAGCCCGTGGAGCCCGAGCCGTTCACGGGGATAGCACCGACACCGGCTGCGCCAGCCGGCCCCACCAAGGGTGACGTGCTTGTTGCACTGCGCAAGGCCAACCAGGCTTTGGGTGCCCGAGCGGTGCGTAAGGATGGTGAGGTTGCCAACACCGCTGCGGCGGCGCCGTTGCGTGAGGTACTCCAGTCGGCAACGCCCCTGGAGACGATGCGTGACCTGTACGGCAACGGTGGTCATCCGCGCGATGAGCTGCTGGACACCTGGCACAAGAACCTGACCGGCCAGACAATTCCCGAGTGGCAAGAGTCACACCCGCCGGAGCCCAAGACCAACAGTGCCGGGTTCGTTCCTGAGCCGCAGGGCCAGCTCCAGGCGCAGGTGGACGCCGTGCGTGAGGGGCGTAAGCCCGCCGTGGTGCTGGGTGTCGGTGAGGCCAAGGGGCTGAACCTGGACGGTCTGCATCAAGGTGTCGCTACCGACCCGACGACCCGTCGGCGCGCTGTCGTTGTCGCGGCCACTCCCGATGTGGTCAAGGCTGCGGTGGAGCGCACCAAGGCCGTGGGGCTGAAGCAGGCTATGGGCGAGGCTCTGGGTAATGCCAACCCCACCCTAACCACCCAGACGGCGCCTGACGCCGCGGTGGTGCAGCATGTGGATAACACCACCGGGCATGTGTTGAACGAGCAGCTGGCCCGCCCGCAGGACGCAGCTAACATCCAGCCGGTACCGGGCACGACCCCGCGCGTGGTGAGCCCCGATCAAGCCTTGGCCGAGCGCCAGGCTGGCACCGAGGCCGAGAAGCCCACGGCGAAACCGCCGCGCTTGGGGCGCAAGTCGACCGAGGATCTGATCGCCCTGGCCGAGAGCACTAAGGACGACGCAACCTACGATGCTGCGCGCTACGAGATGTTCAAACGCTGGGCCACGGACTCCGACGAGGGCATGTCCTACGCCTACCTGCACGACAAGGCCAATAAGTCGGCCATCACTCCCGCTGAGCAGGCGGCGTTCACCGACCGGTACAACGCCGAGCTGGAAGCCAAGGTCGCCCGGAAGGGCCAAGCCCTGGGCAAGAAATTCGATGCCAGCGTCCGGGAGCCGGTGTCGCCAGTGACTGATGAGAGTGGTACAGTAGGCGAAGCTGCTTCCCGTGCTCAGGAGCCCAGTGATGACCCATACGCCCATATCACCCAACGAGAAAATACGACTGCAGCTCAACAAGGAGTTGGGCGAGACGTTCTTGCAAGTCTTGAGCGAACCGTCCGTGGTGAACGAGATGGGGGCAACGCGCACGTTGTGGCAGAGCCAGGAAACGGGGAGGACGGTGGAGCACTGGAGCGCGCCAACAACCCCACTGCCCGAGTGGCCGAAGGACGGCCCGATACTACTGGTGGACACCCACGACCCGCTGCCACTGGAATAACCGAACGAGTTCTTGGGCCTGAGCGCGCCCACGACTCCAATGTCCTGGGTATGCGGCTCCTGGAGAATTTCCGGGAGAAGGGCGGTGCGCAGCTGGTTGGCCAGCATGTTGAATCTGGGCACGACTTGGCTGCCGTGTCACAGGTGTACCGTGATCCGCGCTTCGAGACGTTCCGAGTTATCTACACAGACCCAACGGGCAGGGTTGTCGGCGAGGCAGGCTACACCTCTCGCCTGCCTGGGGTTGCGGCGGTGCCCCCTGATCTCCCTGCGCTTATCGGGGCTGATAAGCAGCGATTCGGTGCGCAGGAATTCTATATCCTGCACAACCACCCGAGCGGGGTGTCTACCCCATCGCGTGCCGATGTGGACGCGACGCGGGTAATCGCGGCGCACATACCTGGGTTCCGGCAGCACGTCATTATCGACCATAACGAATACTCGGTTATCAATGCCAACGGCGACCAGGTTACATATCCAGCCCCCCACCTGGATGGCGTGGATTTTACGGCGAGCCCGGCCCTCGCGCACCCGCTAATCGGCCAGCGCCTGGAGTCCATCCCGCATGTCGTAGACATCGCCAAGCAACTTCAAACCCCCAACGGCTACGCCACGCTGGTGGCGCTCGATGCGAACCGGCACATCAACCTGCTGGCAGACATCCCACTGGCGATGGTGAAAGACAACACCCCCGCCGGGCAGCTCAAGCTCAACGAGCTGGTGCGCCGCGCCATCGCTGAATCTGGCGCTGGCGGTGACCGCTTCATTGTGCTGCCCCACGGCGAGAATATCGGGCCGGCTCTTGGCCCCATGACCCGAGGACTTGCCGCGGATATCGTCAATGCGGATGGCTCATCTGCCCGGCTGTCCGGGCTACGCCGCAGCGAGGACTTTTTCCTGAAAACAGCCCAGCCCACGCGCGTACTGGAGAGCGCCCAGTCGGTGCCGCTGGAAAGTGCTGCCGTGCAGGAGGCCGAGAAGCGCACGTTCACGAAACCGTTTAGCGACGCCACCCGTACTGTCACCGCCGGTGTTGTAGCCCAGGCGCGCAGTGAGGAAATCCACCCGGCTCTGCTGTCGGCTATGACGTTGCGTCAGATTGACCAGCAGTATGGCAAGAAGCTCCCGGCTCTGCGCCCGTGGATTGGCTCGCTCATGGAGCGTGGCGCCGCGGCCAGCCGCATCAGTGCCAAGGCTGATCGGGTAGCCCTGCAGTGGGAACAGTCGGTTAAGAGCAGCGCCGAGCGCAAGGCCCTGGCTGATGTACTGCTGCGCGAGAGCTTGGCTGAGCTAAATCTGAACAACACCGACCCGAAATACATAGCCAGCCTGGAGCCGGAGCAGCGCGCCGAGTACCACACCCTGCGGGCAAAGCTGGCTACGCTGTCGCCAGAGGCCCGCGAGATCCGCACCAAGGCGCATGAGGTGTTGCGCGAGCAGTGGAGCTACACCCGTGAGGCATTGGGTAAATTCATCTCCCAGACGGTGGCTGACCCCGCGATGCGCGCTGAGCGCTTGAAGGGGCTGGACGACCTCATGGGCCGCAACCGTGGGAACTACTTCCCGCTGTCGCGGTTCGGCGACCGCATCGTGGTGGCCCGTGGCGCGGCCAAGGACGGCCGGGATATTGTCTCGTTCCACGAGTCGGCGGCGAGTGTGGAGCAGGAGGTACGCCGCCTCAAAGCCGAGGGCGTCAGCCCCCGCGACATCACGGTAACGTTACGTGCCGAGCGTGATCCGAGCCAGCGCCCTACGGCAGGGTTCCTGGGTGAGCTGCATGCCATGGTGGATCATGCAGACATGGACACTAGCACCCGCGAGGATCTGCACGAGGCGCTGCAGCAGTTGTACCTGAAGTCGCTGCCTGAGCTGTCTGGCGCCAAGCACATGATCCGCCGCCAGAATATTGAGGGCTACAGCCAGGATGCGCTGCGCAGTTTCGCCGACGCGGTGACGCGCGGTAGCCGGTACGCTGCCCACCTGGAGTATGCGCCGGCCATCCACGCCGCGGCCGAGAGCGCCGAGTCACAATCCCAGTCCGCGGAGAAGCGCCAGGTTGCAGTTGTGGTGGGTCGCAAGGATGGCCAGGCCCCCGTGGTGAGGGTCACGCCGGTTGGCGTGGATCGCCTGGAGGCGGCAAAGCAGCTGGCCCGTGATGGTTACGCCCCGGAGTTCTTCAACACCACCGTCGAGGGTGCGCGTGAGCGCCTGGCGGGTGCACTTGAAGGGGTTCCCAGCGAGCAGATTGACAAGTTCGTAGATCAAGTACAAGCCTTGGCGCAGCGCCGCCCCGATGGGGTAGAGGACTTGCGCGCCGCCAAGGCGCTGTACAACCGCATGATCAAGCTACAGCAATACCACGGCACCGACAGCCTGGATAAGGTGGTCGACGCTCTGGGCAAGGTGGGCTACACCTGGTACCTGGGGTTCTCGCCGTCGTTCTGGGCGATGAACATGCTGCAGAACCCCATGATCGGAATCCCGCACCTGGGCGCGCGGTACGGTGTCACCAAGACCTCGGTCGAGTGGCTGAACGCCGCCCGGTGGTTTGCTGGGGTGCGCATTGGCAAGCGCTTGCGCGACGCCACAACCCCCTTCTCGATAGAGTGGCTGCGCGACCAGGTTAAGGCTGGCGAGCTTAAGGGCATATCCAAACAGGAACTGGATATGCTGCAGCAGCTGGAGGATCGACAAGTCCTGGATTTCACCCAGGCGATGGATCTCTCGCGCATCGGGAAAGCCTCGTCCGGCACGGCCTACAAATTCCTGCGTCTGGCTGCTGCCGGGGCGCACCATACCGAGGTGTTCAACCGAGTCACGTTTGCCCTGGCAGCCTACCGCTTGGCGCTCAAATCCAGTGCCGACATCACCCACGAGGAAGCGGTGCGCCGCGCCGAGGACGACGTGGCGGCTGCGCACTTCGACTATAGCTTTGCGAATAAGCCGGCAATGATGCGTGGCAAGTCACGGCTCGTGTTCATGTTCCAGCAGTACCGCCAGCACATGCTGTATTGGTGGGGCAACACCATCAAAGATATGGTGAAGGGCGAGACGCCCGAGGATCGTGGCCGGGCGCTCAAGGCGGCGCTGCTCATGGGCGCGGCCCAGGGCATCTTCGCCGGTGCCATGGGGTTACCATTTGTCGGCACAATCGGCCAACTTGCCAATATGTTCGCCAGCGACAATGACGACGGCGAGCCGTTCGACTTTAAGCGCTGGATCACCCAGGCAGCAGTGGATGCCACCGGCTCCCAGAAGGCTGGCGAGGTGATGGCCAATGGTATCTTCGCCGCGGTGGGCGCGGATGTGTCCCGGCGCATCGGCCAGGCCGACCTGCTGCCGCTCATCAACATGGGCAGCAAGAGCTATGCTCAGCACACCGACGACAAGGTGCGCGACTACTTGTTCGACTTGCTCGGCCCGCTGGGGTCTATCGCAGTGGATGCAGCCAAGAGCGTCGACATGTTCTCGTCCGGCCAGACCCTGCAGGGCCTCGCCGCCGCGTCGCCCCAGGCAGCTAAGGGCATCATCCAAGCGTATGCGCTGGATACCGAGGGATTGAAAAACAAGCGTGGCCAGGTTCTTGCCACGGCTGACAAGTTCGACGGCTCCGACCGCGCCATGCAGCTGCTGGGTGTAAAGCCCATGGACGTGACGCACGTCCAGGCCGACCGTGGCCGGGTACTCGACGCCGAGTATTATTTCAAACAGCGTGCCCAGATACTGGAGCAGTCGTTTGTGCAAGCGTGGACTCGCCAGGACGACAAGGGTATGAGCGACGCGCTCGACGGCATCAAGGAATTCAACAACAAACTCATGAAGGGCAACCTGGCTACCAAGTCCAATATGGTCACGGGCCAGAAGCTGGAGTCCGCGCTCAAGACCTACATGCAACAACAGATGATGCTGGCGCTCTCGAACGGCGCCGCGGCGTCTCGCCAGGAGCTGATGATGGCGATGCGCATGTCAGGGCTCTACAATCCTGTGGCGCTGGGTGCTACACCGACAGCGTTGCCGGGGAATATGCCGGGCCTGCCAGGACTGCCGTAGCCTGTTATTTGGGTAGCTTGCCATCGAGCACGGGCGGCTCGACCATTTCGCCTAAGTGTAGATCTTTGATGCTTGGGGAGTCCTTGAGGTTATCAAGTATGGCGCCGGTGACTATATGGCGGATAGGCGTACCTGTCAGTATCGATATCATATGCACGCGCTTGCTTAGGTCTGGGTCGATGAGGACGCTCACCTGTATAGATGGGCCGCCCTTTGGCTCTGGGTAGGGCATGAGCCGCGGGTTGCCAGGGCGCTTGTCAAAGTACTTGGATATAGTCATGCTCACCAGTGACTGTAGTGAGCCATATGGGTACGGATTGTCCTCAGCGACTATCCGCATGGCCCTGTGCAGGGCAGTTGGCACGCGGAATAGCAAAGGCTTTGTGTTTGTGTCTTCCATATACTTCTGGCGCCGCAGCAGTGCATCGCTCGGCGGTGCTCCTGTGCGCGGATATGGCGCCCTCCTGGAAGCTGTTTTCTTGACAGCTGTTTTGGTAGCTGTTTTGGCAGGTGACTTGGTGGCTGGCTTGCTCATGGCAGGGCCTACTATTCAGAGTATTAGTATTAGCCGATAGTAAGCAGTTACTATTTCGCTGCCAAGATAGTAACACTGAACTGTGTGGATTTTGCTACATCAATTTACACCCTATTAGCGCACCGCCCGTCTGGGCGGCGCTTTTATTTCACCCGACGTATTGGCGGCAGCTCCTTAACTTTGGTGTCCACCCCCTCCGTGAACTCCCGCAACGCTGGGTGCAGCAGGTTGAACTCCAGCGCCTTGGTTCGTGCCGACGGTGTGCGGGTGCCGCGGCCCAGGCTAACCACGACAGGACTGTTAGTCTTGAGTAGCGGGGTGCCTACCGCGTCGATGTCCGTCGCGGCGTTGCGGATAAATGAGCTGACATCGTAGCCGTTGTCGTTGCAGAACCGCATGAACGCCGGTAGCGAGATGTACAGGCTGTGCACGGGCAACTCGGCACGGCCTACCAGCTGGCCGCCTCGCACACCATCCTCGGGATGGTAGATGGGTATCACGGTCGACGCATTGATTTGGCGCTCGGAGACAGTCAGCAGCCGGTTGGTGTTCTGCTCCAGGAACTGGGCCAGGATATCGGTGCTGCTCGCCACCCGCACCACGCTATCGGTGCGCTGGTCACGCAGCGTCTGGACGATCCACTTAACCATGGCCTCGGTGTCGTACTGCAGCAGCCCTAACTGGCGCGATGCGGCAGCGACGGCGATGGTCGCTGCGCACGACGCAATCCAGAACCGGTACGTGGGGTCGCCGTCCACGGCCTGATCCAGGCGCACAGATACTTTATCCATGATTGAGGCGCACACGTCGTGGTTTTCCATGGCGAATTTCACGATGAGCGGGCCAGCCAGGCCGTAGTTTTCGACGAACCCGGTGCGCAACGCGATACGGTCAAGGTAGCCTACCTGTTCAGGGAACGGCAGATCCATCGACACCTCAATGATGCGGGCGAATAGTCCCTGAGTGTCGCCACGCTGCGATTGCAGTTTGGCGCGCACGGAGCTGTTGCTGGTGGTGATGGCCGGCAGCATCCACCCAGGCAGCACGGGTTTGGGCGACGAGTCTGAGTTCAGGCGTTCTTTCTCTCGCCCCTGGTTCATCGAGTACACCAACGCCTCCAGCTCCCAGGACGGCTTGTCCGTCACCTCGTCCATGAGAATGGGTAGGTTCTTGTGGCGGCTCGCTTTATGGAATAAGGAGTTCAGTGTGTCCTGGCTCTGGCTTTTCAGGCCGTCGGGGTTGCCCCACCATGACAAGGCAGCCAGACCTGCGGTGGATTTGCCGCGCCCGGATTCTTGGGAGTACAGCGATAACACAACGCCTGACAGTTTCGTCAGGGGTAGGAACACCCCGGCGGCGCCGTAGCACAGGGCGAACTGGTAGGCTTCACCGCCACGGCGGTTGTAGAGTTCAGCAGTCTTTTTCCACGCGGCGAGCGAGCCTCGTGGTTCATAGTTGCGCAGAACCGCCTTGGTGCTGGGGGGCACTGGCAGGTCATACTGCGGGGTCATGTCGCGGCGGTAGGCCGTGGAGCCCACGACGAACGTGCCATCATCCTGCCAGCCCATTTGCTCGGCGACAGTCGCGCTGCGGCGCTGGGCCTGCGCATCCTGGGTCATACGCTGAACCAGGTTCAAGAGGTCGGCAGCATGCTTTGCCATATAGATAACTCCTTTGCCGTTTAGCTCTCGGGCGATATCCAGTTTGCTTGACAAGGCCTTGCTGGGTATCGTGATGCGTCGCGGCTTCTCGCCCTCGGACTGTACGTAGAGCTGGATGTCTGTGGCGAAATTGTTGCGCTCGCTGGCGGCTAAGCGCTCGGGGCACAAGAACCCCCTAAAGATAATTTCTTCGCGCCAGAGCTGTGTCTGCTCGTCCTTCACCCGCTTGAGGATGTGCTGGCCATCGTAGACAAAGCCTTGCGGCATCTTGATATCCGGCCGGTCTTCACGCTCTACGGTGAGGACTTCGCCGTCCTCGGTGGTGACATGCTGCGTGGTAGTGATGACCGGCGCAACAGGAACCGTCTCCTTGTAGCCCAGCTGGATAGGGCTGGTGATGCGGAATTCACACCCCTGACAGCCAGCTGGGTTTACCAGCCTGAACCGCTCGCAAGTGGTTGGGCCGATGTTCTTGGCTTCGAGCTGGGCTAGTTTCTCGTCCGTACTCTCCTTGGTGTACCCAGGGTGCTTGTTCGAGAACGCATGAGCGATGCGCCTGCCGTCTTCGACATGGCGCAGCAGCTGGATAGTGGCAAACCACTGGGGTTCGCTTTGCGTGTCCTGGTGCTGGTAGGCCCACTGTACCTGACGGCACTGGCGGATCATCGGCTCGATAAAGGACGGCCGCAACTCCAGCCCACCGCCCAGGTCATCACCCGAACCGAACAGCGCGGACGGTATTGCGGCGGGCGCCTGGATAGCTGCCGGTGCCGCAGGGTGGGCGTGCAGCTTTGCCGCCAGGGCAGAGGGGTCGTAGGTGATGTCCTCAAAGGATTCCATCACCACTTCGCGCGGCGCGCCGTACTCTGGCTTGCGGTTGTGCGAGCCAGGTAGGCGCAGGATGCGGGCAGCATCCGCTGAGAGAGTGTCAGCCTTTACCCCGAGAGACTGCCAGGTCGCCTGGAACGCATCGGCAAGCGGCTTCCACTGAACAGTAGGCAGTGCTTCACGCAGTACCCAGTAGGCATGCATACCACCGCCAGACTGGACTTTGATGGATGGGGCTCCGACAACCTCGGCAAGTCGTTCGACATCGGCCGCCGCCTCGGCCGGCGACGGGTAGTGTTTATAGTCGACATCGAGCCACAAGCATTGAAGCTCGACGGTGTTGGCGGCTTTGCGGCCAGCGGTGGGGTCGGCGTATGTCGCTAGGGCAATATAGGTAGTGATGCCCTCGGCGTCGAGCCTGGAAGTTTCTTGAGCAACTTCCTCGTTCGTGGCGAGAAAGAGATGCTTGAACCCCTTTGTCCAACGGGGCGGCTTGTATGCGACAACCCTCAATCCATTTGCTGGCAACACCGCTGCGAGATAGCGCAGGGCGTCTTGCATAACGGCCTACTTCGTCATGCGGCGACCACGCAGGGCGGCCCGGATGGCGACAATACGGCGAGCCGGCGGCATGCCGGTGACATCGCCGTCGGGCAGGATGCCTGCGTCGACAGCGGCCTGCACAGCCGTGGTGGTTTTCGTCACGCGGTCAACTAGGAAGCGGTTCACGCCACCGCCACGCAGCCAGCGAAAGCCCGTGGTGCGGGTCACGTCGTACAGGGCGGCGATATCGGTGGCGTTCAGGCCAGCGCGTTTGTGCAGAGTGTGGGGAAATTGCATAACTGACTCCAAGGGTGAAGCACAGCCCCTTGTGGGGGCTGCTGGTGTACTAGAACTGAATGGCGGCCAGGGCCTTGTCCAGGTCGCCCATCACATCGTCCACTCCCGCTGGTGACATCGCCGTGGTTTGTTCGGCTACCGGCTCGGTCTGGGCTGCAGGCTCAGCCGCATCGGGAATGGGGGTGACTGAACTGCCGAAGGCGCCCTTGCGCGGGCTGCGGGTGCGCTTGGGTTTATCCTCCGTGGCCGACGCAGGCTGTTCCGGAGCCTGCGCTTCGGCTGCAGTTGCCACAGGCTCGGTGGTTTGCGCAGGGGCCTGAGCGTCGGCAGGGATACCGAACTGATCCGCGGGGGGTTGCGCTTCAGCAGTAGCCGCTGCCGAGCCCCTGGCCGGGTTCAGGCCCAGCACGTCCTCAACCACCGGGTCACTGATGCGCTCAGCCACTGCGTTCATTTCTTCCTGGGTCAGGACACGCTCGAAGCGGAACATGATTTTGGGGTAGGCCGCATCGGCGTCGAACGACAGCTTGGTGACCACCGCGGCGTAGGGGATGCCCCGCTGCTTGAGTGCCTTGCCGTAGGCTGCCAGGTCGCCGAGCGAGGCCGCCGGCACGCGCAGCAGGATGGGGGAGTACTCCAGATCCTCGGCTGGCAGGATGGCGACGCGGCGCACGTCGGCGCACGCCTTGATCTTTGCCCCTGACGGGCTGATCTTCGACCCCCATGCATTCATGGGGCACTGGGCACAGTTCGTGTGCTGCGGGTGCGGGGCGTCGGCACCCGGCGTCACACCGTCATTGGAATAGCAATCCGGCTTGGCGTCGGTGCCCTCTACGTACTGGCCGGCATAGTAGGTCTTGGACACAGCAGGGTTGGATCGCAGCAGCACCACCTTGATGGACGGTGCCAGATCCTGGGTGTTGGGGATGTAGATGGGGCGTTCTTCACCACCCTCGACAATGCGCCACTTGGCGCCACGGATGGAGATAACCGGGAAGCCCGACGAGACGCCAGCGTCCAGGTCGTTGGCGCCGTTCAGGGCGTTGAATTGCTCCAGCAGCGCCGGCGGCAGATTGAGTTGGGGAATGATGGCAACGTTAGACATGGTGACCTCGTGCGGTTGTGTGGTTAGATGCTTAACCTGGGTTAATTCGAGCGGACGTTGACGACGAACGCCGCGCTGCGGTTCAGGCCCGGCGGCAGTTCCTGGGTTTCTTCCAGATACGCTTCGACGGCCGACTTGCTCGCGCGGGCCTCGATGAGTGCCAGCTGGCCAGAGTTGAGAATTACGTTCTTGATCGCGGCCTTGGCGTCTGCGCTCACTGGGAGTGCCTCCAGGCTGCGATCCAGGACAAAGCCGATGAACGTCTCGTTGTCGGCCACACTGATGGTGGTGTGCTCTTTCTTGTAGGGCGTGCCAGCCTCGTTCTTCAGGGAGTCGACCTTTAGTTCGTTCATCTGATCCAGGAACTTGGACTCGATGAGATCCATGGCGGCACGCAACGGTGCGAGGCGCTGCGCAGCCTGAACCTTTAGGTCTTTCTCGGAGTCGCGCAGCCGCAAGTACATGCGGGTGAGCTGCGCCATGTCGGCCCCATTGTCGATTTGATGCTGGACAATCTCGGGCAGGGTAGAAGGGGTAGTGGGTGCGGGCGCCGCGGCGGGGGGTTCAGCCTCGGTGGCGTCCACCTCGGGGATGGGATTGAGTTCGAGTACGGTCATGGTGGTTTCCTATTACAGTGGTACAGAGACAACTTCCAGGAGCAGGTCTTGCGCGTCCTGGTTCTTCTGCAAGCGGGCATAGATCTGCCGCTCAACGGGGGTGCCTTCGAGCATGACGATGTATGTCCGCCGGACTTGGCCAGGCCGGGTGATGCGGTGGTTGGCTTGGTCAAAAACATCCGAGCTTGTCGTGGGGGCGAGCCACACGATGGTGTTGGCCTCGGTGAGCGTGAGGCCGTGGCTCATGGTGGTGGGGTTGGCCAGCAGCACGCGGCTCTTTGAAGCCGGCAGATTCTGGAATCGCCAGAACGCCTGGTCACGGTCAGTCTTGCTGGTCTGGCCATAGACCAGCTCGGTGGGGTAGCGCCGGGCGATAGCGTTGCGCACGTTCTCCAGGGCTGCGACGAACGGCACAAAGACAATGATCTTGCCCTCGGCCTGCTCGCAGATTTCCAGCACCTCCTGGATACGCCCGCTGTTATCCAGCGACACGGTTTCGCCGTCGGTGGTGTAGACCGCGCCGGCGGCCACCTGCACCAGCTTCATCAACCGGTCGGCCATGTTCACGGCGCGCACTGTGCCCGCGTCCACCTCGGCTTTCATCTTCAGGCGGATCTGCTCATAGACCAGCTTCTGTTCGGTGGTCAGCGCGATGTGCCGATACTCTGGCGTGGTGGGTGGCAGTTCTTCGCGCGTTAAGCGAATGGCCGGCTGCATGGCCAGGCGCACCGTCTCGATGGCAGTAGGCTTGGCCTCATACCGATAGGGCGCCACCTTGTACATCGTGAGGCTGCGGAAGCTCCCGAAGTACTTGGGCACGTTGGATGGGTTAACCAGGCGAATTTGTGCCCAGGCATCGGTCGGGGCGGTCGGGGTTGGCGTACCTGTTAGCCCCCACACCCAGCGATCCAGAGGCTTGCATACCGTCTGGGCAGCCTTGTATTTATCCGTCTGGCTATTGCGGTAGACGGCGATTTCGTCGACAGCCACCACGTCGATATCGGGGCGCTGGGCCAGCTCACCAGCAATGATCTCCACGCCATCGTGGTTCACGATGTACACGTCGAACGGGTGAGCCAGCAGCTTGCGCCGTCGCGCGGCGGTGCCGTGCAGTACGGCGAACGTAAGGTGAGGCAGGTGCTTGAAAATCTCATCGCCCCAGGTACGCTCCAGAGTGGAGAGCGGCGCAACCACCAGCAGGCGCTTACGCAAGCCTAGGCTGCGCAGATAGTCGAACGCCCAAAGGGCAGTAATCGACTTGCCTGTACCCATCTCCGACAGGTTGAACGCCCGCGGGTGCAGGGTCAGGAACTCGGCGGCAACCTGTTGCTTAGCGAACGGCCCATTGGGAAATGAGCATGGCCAGCTGTACTGGTACAGGATCGGCGACGGAGCCGGCACGCCTACGTTGCGCAGCAGCCGCACTACGTCCAGGGTGTGTGGCACTGCATAGAGCGTGTGCCCCCGGAACGGGAATGGCCTGGCCATGGGCAACAGGTTGCACAGCATGGCCGGGTTCGCGGGGTTAAGCGCGAGGGCCTTGTGCGGCGCCGAAACAAGAACGGATTGCACGGCTAACCCCGTTGCTCGCCTTCAAGTTCGATCAACAAATCGATGTAGTGGCGGGCCTTCTCCAAGTCTTTGATGCCGCCCTTACTGCGCCAGCGGCTGACGTACTTGATGACGTTGCCTTCCAGGTAGCCGATGCCGTTCTTGTGGATGAACTCGACCGGCTGGATGGGCATGTCCTTGTAGTGATCGCCGCCAACCTGGGTACCCAGGGGGGACGACGGCGCGGCTTGGTGCTGCAGGCTTGCTAGGTACTGCCGCGCGGCCAATGCGGGATCGGGGTACTCCATGTCACACCCCCGCGCGCAGAATGGTCAGTTGCTCATTCAGGAACGCGGCCAGGGCGTCGTGGGTGCGGGTAGGTACATCGAAAGCCTCGATGTCCAGCGGGCGTATGGTTGCGTCTTCTGTCGTTTCCAGATCGCGCCACTGGTGGCGGGCCATGTAGAGCTTGCCGTGCCAGTGCTCTAGAAACTTGTCGCCCTGCTTGTAGGTAATTTTGTAGATTCTCATTGCTGAACCTTTTTAAGAACGCGGTCGCGCAGAACATCCACGGCGTCGGCGCTGCGCACGCCGACCAGCGACACGCCGCCGGACTTGTTCACCGAGTCGTGGAACGCACGCTGTGGTTCGGTGCAGTCCTCGGGGTTGTTGGGTGCTTTGGTTTCGATGGAGAAGAAGACCCCGCGCCAGCAGCCCACAAAGTCGTGGATGCCCCAGACGGAGCCGGGGCCTGCGTGCGGCATGAAAAAGAAACCCTCGATGTCGTGAGGGATGTCTGCCGCTTTGGTGACTGAATGCAGCCCGTAGCCCATGAGGCGTTTCTTGACGGCGTCTTTGACGCGCCCCTCGGGAGTCATGACTGGCTCCCGTTGAACTCGCAGGTCTTGACGCGGCAATACTTCCTACAGAGCCCTGACGGCTTCGGGGGGTAGTCGCCTGTCTTGGCGGCGTGCTCCATGCGCTGCACACGCGGCAGGAACGCCTGCCAGGTGGCGGGCACATCGGCTCGGTCAAACACCCGAGTCGTGGCGCGCTTGTCCTTGAGCCACACGTACATCACGCTGATGCGCTGCAGGTGTGGGTAGGTGCCGAACATGACGTTCGATTGCAGGCGCAGCTGGTCGTCGCCCTCGCGGTACTTGCCAGACTTCCAGTCCATGGCAAAACCGCGATCCTCATGGATCTTGACCACATCACCCACGGCCCGCACCCAGGCTGTGGGCGCGAAGAACTCCACGGGTTGCAGCTGGGCATCCAGGGCGTACTTGTATTCCGCTTGCAGCGCGCCTGGAGAAGACTCCAGCCGGGCGACGACAGGCTCAACGTGGCGCAGGAACACCGGCAGCTCAATGCCGGCATTGATGCGGTTCTCTAGATATGTGTGGCAGAGCTTGCCGAACTGCTGGGCTTCGCCAGGAGGGTCTGGCCAGCGCTTGAGCACCCGCATCTCGTGGTACTGGCGCGGGCATGTCTCAAAAGCGGACAGCGCTGAATACGACCAGGCAAAGGGCTTAGGCATGCTCGGCCTCAGCCTGTGGCAGGTGCTTAAGCGCCAGGAGCATGGCACGGCGGCAGTCATTCCAGCCGCGTGTGTAGGCGTCGTCCTCGATGGAGTTGCCGATGTGGGTTAGGGCTTCTGGAATTTTGTTGGGTGTCTCGGTGGGTGTGGTGTGGTGGTTCATGGTTATGGCCTTTTTATTACCATCTTGATGGTAACGTTAGAGTAAAGAGCAGTAGGACAGAGCCGGTGGTCGGCTCTCTATAAGGCGGGGTGTGGGACAGTTTTATTCTAGCAGAATACCATCATGATGGTAACGTGGTTACACTAAGATTTCGCCTCGGCGTAGCGATAGCCGATGCCGCCCTCGGCAGCCACGGGCAGCTCGGGTATCCAGGGGGGAGCCTGGTGCATACAGTCCAGCGCCAGCGCCAGTACATCCTCGGCGTGCTGCTTGGGGGCGACCAGTACTAGCTCGTCGTGGGCGAACAGCGCTAGCTTGTGGTGGTAGCGGCTTGTGTTCTGATCGCGCATGACCTCGATCATCTGGTCGGTGACCACGATGCGAGCCAGGGCCTGGATCAGATTCTCGGTCGCCTTGGCGCCGTAGAGCTTGGATGGCTTGCCCTTTTGCAGGTAGATCCAGCTGCCGTTACCGTCTGGCTTGAGGTAGGGGTAGCGGATCAGGAACCCATTGGGTAGGCGTAGCCCCTCGCCGCAGGTCTGGAAGTATCCAAAGTCGCGCTCGATGCCCTCATACACGCAGGACAAAGCGCTATTCATGGTGCGCCAGAACTGGGGAATCATTGCGAATCGGGCACGATACAGATCCACAATGCGCTCACACTGAGGGTCTTCCATCTCCACCGACGGCGTGCCGGTGTAAAGCGCCAGCTGGAACTTGAACCAGCCCATGCCATAGCCCAGCCCCAGCACCGAGGTCTTGCCAACGTGGCGCTCCAGGGGGTGGCTAATCTTGTCCACGGGGTACCCGTAGATGTCCGTGGCAAACCCTGAGTAGATGTCCTCTTTATTGCGGAAGGACTGCACCAGGTCGGCCTGGCCGGCGACGGTGGCGAGCGAGCGCGCCTCGATCTGGGACGAGTCGACAACAATAATTGCACAGCCATCGGGGGCCGTGATGGACTCGCGCAGCACCCCGCCACGCTTCAGGTTCTGCGGGTTCTGCTTGTTCCCACCAGAGTGGCGCCCAGTGGTTCCGGCACCGAAGTAATTCAGCAGCACGGGCCACGGCCGGTTGGCCCGCGCCGGCACCAGCAACCGCTCGGTACGGGTTTCCTCGATGGTGGATTTGACCCCCATCCGGGCAGCCACCAGGGTGGACACTCGCGGGTCGTCGTGCTCCAGCAGCGCCTTGAAATCCGGATCGGTCTTGGCAAACGCCAGCGTCGGCTTGCCCGTGGTCTTGGAAATTTTCATCGGGGGGTCGACCCCCAGTGCCTCCAGCAGGTCGGCGAACATGTCGTTGGACATGAGCGCGTCACGGCTTGTCAGTCCCGCCTTGACCAGCAGGTCGGCCTTGCCCTCGCGCACCTCGACCAGGTAGCGCTCCAGCATCTCGGTGTCCAGGCGCAGCAGGGGATCCAGGAACATGCGCAGGGTCAGGTCAATGACCCGCAGCTCGCTCGCAGGGAAGCCGCCGGCCATCATTCGCTGGAAAATTTCCCAGCACAGCTCGGTGTCGTGGATACAGTAGTCAGCGCCCGCGGCGTATTCGCGGGGGCTCAGCTCGCGCTTACCGCGCATGTTCTCCACCTCTGTGCCCTTGGGCGGCAGGCCGTAGTACTCGGCCAGGGCCTTCAAGGAGTGCCGGCTGTTATGCCCCAGCATGGGCCTGGCCATAGACAGAGTGTCCAGCCAGAGTTTGGGCTGCGGGGTGTGGTAGTGCTGGGTGAGGATGTAGCCATCGAACGCCGTGTTCTGGGCCAGGATGCCCGTGTTGGGCCAGTCAATGCGTGACAAGACGTGGGGAATGACGTGGGGAGGAAAACAGTGGGTGGTGCCGCCGGCGTCGCGCAGACTCATCATGTGAACCTTGAACCGTTGGTCGTGGACATAACTGTCGGTGGTCATCTTCGACAGCGAGTACTCCTGGTCGTAGTAAGTTTCAAAATCCAGTGCCAGTATTTTCATCGTGGGATCTCCGGCAGGTGCGACAGCGCCCGCTGGATGTGATCGGGCAGCTCAATGTGACGTAGCCGCAGGAAGCTGGTCAGGTAGGACAGGCAGCTGTTCGCGTACTCTTGGGTGTCAGGGTCAGGGGTGTGGAGTCCGAGCAGGATGCGCTCGTAAAAACGGACGGTTGAGATAAGCACAGGTAGCCCCAGGTGGATAGGTTTTTTCCAGCCTATCAGGTTTGCATATCACTGGGAATGAGGTAGTTCAGCACCGCGCCGAGTCGGCGGTTTAGGGCTCTTCCTCATGAACGGGGGACAAGCGGTATTCATTAAACTTGTTTTTGCGAAGAACGAGCTTAACGGAGCGAATACCGATGTCCCCAGTAGATTCTATCTTAGGAATCCGAGATGT
>NZ_NJIH01000002.1 GCF_002209565.1 Candidimonas nitroreducens | reverse complement strand
ATGGCGCCGCCCATGCCCTGTATGACGCGGAACACGACCAGCTGCGGCAGCGAGTTGGCCAGGCCGCACAGGGCCGAGCCCACGGAGAACAGGCCGATGGCCGTACAGAATACGCTGCGCGCGCCGTAGCGGTCGGCGCACCAGCCGCTGGCCGGCAGGAACACTGCCAGGCTCAGCAGATAAGAGGTAATGGCCAGGTTCAGGTGCAGCGCCTGAACCTCCAGCGAGCTGGCGATCGACGGCAGGGCCGTCGCCATGATCGAGGTGTCGAGATTCTGCAGGAATAGGGGGCAGGCAACCGTAATGGGAATGAGGCGCGTGCGATTGCTCATGGGCGGGAGGTCTGGGCCTGCGCAAAGATGCCGGCCTTGGATAAAGACGTCTATGATACCTGGGCGCCGGGGGCTCGTGTGGCGCCGGTGCGAGCCGTGGGTCTCGGCGCACCCCGGGAAGGCTCGGCGAGCCGGCCGGAATTTTACGACTTCTGTAGAATGTATCGAGCCCCGCAAGGGGCGGCGCCCCTTTATGCAGGGTGCGGACTGGCGGCACGATCGGGTGCTGCATTGGCCCGGAAACAGAAACAGGCGGTGCTCTCGGTGATCTCAGCGCGCGGCAAACAATATGTGGCGTGGCTTGGCATATTTGCCATGCTGCTGCTGGTTTGCGCGCCCACGGTCAGCCGGTGTTTTGCCGCCGCGCAGAGCCTTGCTTTATCGATCTGCACCGAAGCCGCCCGGCCCGGGCAGGCGGCCGCGGCCCTCAATGTGCCCATAGCCGGCCACCGCGATGCGCCGGGTGAGCCACCGGCTTCGCGCGCCCTGAATGATTGCGGCTATTGCACCCTGATGACGCACGACGGCGCCTTGCCGTCGCTGCCTCCCGCCCTGTCGTCCGTGCTATGGTTCATTGTAGTGGTGCTGGTGCTGCCGCCCCTGCGCCGCTACACGCCGGCTGGCACTTTTCTTTCTGGTTTGCCGCGCGCACCGCCGCGTTTTTCCTGATCCGCTGAACTTTCAATGCCGCCATGCTTTCCCTTAGATGCATGGCAGGCGTGCCTATGCCAGAGGAAAAACCGTGCCGGGGGTGTCCTGGATCGCAGATCCGTCCCTGCATCGCCACACCGCCGGCGCTGGCGGCGAGCCTCATGTGTCGCGTCCCCGCTTCGCTGCGTCCAGGCATGTGGCTCGCGATATTCGTCAATTGCCCTGACCCAGGCTTTGCGGCCTGCCGAATTTTTTACCGAATTGGAGAAAACTTCATGAAATCTCTACATAAAGCCCTATTGTTTGCCGCAATGTGCAGCGCGCCGCTTGCCGCCCAGGCCGCGCCGGCGGCGGTGGCGGTCTCCGATTGCTGGATTCGGTCGCTTCCCGAAAATCTTCCGTCGGGTGGGTATTTCAAGATGACGAACTCGGGCGGCCAGGAAGTCGCTCTTACGGGCGTCCAGACCGATGCGTTCGGCATGGCCATGTTGCATCAGACCCAGGAAAAAAATGGCATGTCGACCATGGCAATGGTCAAACAGGTTGCCGTGCCGGCACATGGCTCGGTGAACTTTGCCCCCGGCGGCTATCACATCATGCTGGAAAAGCCCAGCAAGCCCCTGGCGCCGGGTATGAGCCTTCCCGTGACTTTCGTGTTCAGTAATGGCCAGAAGGTGACTGCGGCCTGCGAGGTCAAGAGCGCCGGCGCCATGTCGGGATCGATGTCCGGGAAAATGTCGGGGTCGATGTCGCATTCGCACTGACACCAGGGCGGCGACTGGGGCGGCGCGTCTGCCGCGCCTGCAGGCAAGCGCTGCTGCGGGGCGCGCGGCCCCGCAGGCTGCCTGTTGCAGAGTTGGCATGCCCCGCACGGACATGCTTGGCCAATGGCTATTGCGGCCTGCACCATCACCCGTACGCTGCGCGCCCGGCTGCCCAGATTCTGCGCGGCCTGGGCCAATTGCGTCAGGGTGGGGGCAGGTGTCCGGGCCGTTGGTGTAGCTGAAATTCGCGAGCGTTCAGTACTTCGTAAATATCGGATATGTACTATTTAAACGATAATCATTTTCATCGTTAGAAGCCGCTGCATTTACGCCGCCGGCCCGTGTCCCGTCTCCGCCAGTCCGCGAAGAAAGCACCGCGATGAATCCCCCTGCCTGGCGGCGCCTGGCCTGACATCTTCGCGGGCTGCGCATGCTGGCGGATTTCTCTGCAACACGAGGCCTTTGGTACTCAAATGTTGGCAACGCTGGTCATAGGTTTGCGCGAGGGCCTCGAGGCGGCGCTGATCGTCGGCATCATCGCCGCCTTCCTGCGCAAGAATGGCAAGAGCCTGAGAGCCATGTGGCTGGGCGTGATTCTTGCGGTGGCCTTGTCCATCGTGGTGGGTGTAGCCCTGAACTGGATCGAGCGGGCGCTTCCCCAGGCCGAGCAAGAGGGCATGGAGTCGGTCATCGGCTGTATCGCCATTTTCTTCGTCACCGGCATGATCATGTGGATGAACGCGCATGCGCGCGACCTGAAGCGTCAGATCGAGGCCGAGACGGCCGAGGCGCTGGGCCAGGCCAGCACCTATGCGCTGGCCAGCATGGCCTTTCTTGCCGTCTTGAAGGAAGGCTTCGAAACCAGCGTCTTTCTGCTGGCCACATTCTCCGCAGCCCAGTCGGCCGCCTGGGCCGCGGCGGGCGCGATCATCGGGCTGCTGCTGGCCGTCGCCATAGGCTGGGGCATATATGCCGGCGGCGTGCGGATCAATCTTTCCCGCTTCTTTCGCATCACCGGCGCGTTTCTCGTGCTCGTCGCGGCGGGCCTGGTGGTTACCTCGCTACGCACTG
This sequence comes from Candidimonas nitroreducens, assembly GCF_002209565.1. GTDB lineage: Bacteria > Pseudomonadota > Gammaproteobacteria > Burkholderiales > Burkholderiaceae_B > Candidimonas > Candidimonas nitroreducens. The sequence goes on along the minus strand of NZ_NJIH01000002.1, from coordinate 513,005 downwards.
CGCATGAAGCCGGCTGGTTGAACGCGGGACAGCAGACCGTGATGAACCTGTCGTGGCTGGTAGCGCCAGGCACGATCCGCTCGGCCCTGATTACCGGGGTGCTGGGCATTCCCGCCGATCCCCGCTTGATAGAAGTAGTGGGGTGGCTGGCCTATCTCATACCCGTGTCGCTGCTGGTTTTCTGGCCGGCCGCGCATCGCCCGGCTCCCAAAACCGCCGTACGGCTGCAGTTCGCGACCGCGGCGGCAATTGCCATCGTGGCGGCGGCGCTCGCCTTCGCTTATCCTGTGCCGCAGTGGCGCCTGCCGCGGGCGGTGCCATTGGTCGCCGCCAACGACCCGGCCAAGCCGATCGGCCACGCCGAGCTGGATGCCTCGTCCGCGCGCGCGCCGGAGCTGGCCATCCGGTTCGAAGACGGCCGCACCGAGCGTGTATCCCTGGCCTCGGGCACGCATGAGTCTGCCTTGCATGCGGGCCTGGCGGCGACGGCCTGGCATGCCCATCGTGCCAGCGCTGTGGCGCACGCGAGGCCCACGCTCACGCTGGACGACATCGTGGCGCTGAATCATGGGCGCATTCCAATCGGCCTGAACCCACAACAGCATCCCGGCCCGTTCCAGGCTTCGTGGACGTCCCGGCGCACGCTCGATGTCTGGATTGCCGGCGGCCAGTTGCTGGACGCGTCAGGATACGAAACCGCTTTCGTCGCCATTTCGGGCAGCGGCCTGCAAACCCCGCGCACACTCCGCGCCGGCGGCTCGCAGCCGTCCGCGCTACGGGCCTGGCGGGTTTCTCCGGATTACGTATCGCACGCCGCGCAGGCCTTGCGCCGCCTGCATGCCGAACGATCCGAGCACGGTTTCTGGGCGGTCGGGCTGCCCGCCGTTCTGCTGCTTGCCGCCTTGATCCTGGCGGCCTATGCCTGTCGCAATAACCGCCGGCTCGCAAAGCTGCGCCGAGCTGGCTGCAATCCCGACCCGCAATCTTCCGCCAATGGCGGCATTGTCAACGGCCGAAACCACACCCGAGGAACTCTTCATGCATCCAATTAATTCTGCCCACATCCGTGCCCATGCGGTGCTTGCCGGCCTGCTTGCTGCCGTGACGGCCGCGCCGGCGGCCTTTGCGGCTATGAACGCCGGGGCGGCGCCAATGAAAAACGGCGTGTCCCAGGTTCAGGTCACATTGACCGGCGAGCACGGCCAGGTCTGCGCCCTGGATCATTCCTCGGCCAAGGCGGGGCCCGTCACCTTCACGGTGGTCAACAAGACCGCAACCGCGATCACCGAGGTCGAGCTGCAGAGCGACAACCGGATCCTGGGCGAGAAAGAGAACCTCGCGCCCGGCCTGCCCGCGGTTTCTTTCACCTTGACCTTGGGCGGAGGCAGCTACCAGATCTATTGCCCGGGCGCCAAGCAGGAAATGCTGGCCTTCACGGTCACGGGCAAGGCCGCGCCTGAAGCGAACGGCAGCACGGCCACTATTCTGGCCGACGGCACCCAGGGATATGCCAAATATGTCGATGGCGTCGTCGACGCCATGGCCACCGCCGTAGATCGGCTCAAGACCGACGTCGATGCCGGCAACGTGGCCAAGGCCAAGGTCGACTACCCGCTGGCGCGGCCATTCTATGAACGGATCGAGTCGGATGTCGACGGTTTCGTGCTGCCGGGCCACAAAGCTACCGACAATGCCGGCAATCTCGACTACCTGATCGACATGCGGGCGTCCAACCTCGATCCGAAGGTGGGCTGGCACGGCTTCCATGCCATCGAGCGCGATCTGTTCGAGAATGGCCGGATCACGCCCGAAACCAAACAGCTCGCCGCCGAGCTACAGGAAAATGTCGGCCGGCTCGACAAGCTGGTCAAGACGCTGCACTACCGTCCCGAGGATCTGGCCAATGGCGCCGCCGATCTGCTCGAAGAAGTGCAGACCACCAAGATCACCGGCGAAGAGGAGGCCTACAGCCATTACGATCTGGTGGACTTCGAAGGCAATGTCGAAGGCGCCCAGCAGGCATTCGCCTTCCTGGAGCCGGGTCTGGCGCGCATCGATCCGGCGCTCACCAAGCGGGTGAAACAGCAGTTCGCCAAGGTCGATACATTGCTCGACAGCTACCGTGATCCGAATGAGCCTGGCGGCTTCAAGCGCTACACCTCTGACATCAAGACTGCCGATGCGGCCAAGCTGAGCCGCGGCATCCAGGCCTTGCAGGAGCCGTTGTCGAAGATCGCCGAAAAAGTGGCGACCGTCGGGCGTGGCTAGAGGGGCGGACGGAGCCAGAGTCATGTCGAAAGCTGAAATTCCAGGCGGCGCAGCGGCCCATCAGCTCACCCGTCGCAGCCTGCTGCTCGGCACCGCCACCGGTACTTTGGGTGCGATGCTTGGCGCTGGCCCGGCGACGGCCGCCGCCCTGGGCGCCGCCGGGGCCCCACCGGACAATGAAATCGTCGACCTTTCCACGGCGCACGCATTCTACGGCAGCGCCGAACAGGCGGGCATCATGACACCGCAGCAGCGCTATGTCCTGTACATGACGTTCGATCTCACCTCGAACGATCGTGCCGACCTGCAGGTGCTGCTGGCACGGTGGTCGGCGGCGATAGCGTTGTTGATGCAGGGCCGAACCGTCGGCCAGGTCGAGCCGACGCGCGCCAATAGCGTGGGCGCCGATACCGGCGAGGCCCTGAGCCTCGGCCCGGCTTCGCTGACCGTCACCGTGGGCCTCGGCCCGAATATCTTTACCGATGCATACGGGCTGGCGGACAAGCGGCCGGCCCGGCTGCGTGACTTGAAGCAGCTGCCCAGCGATTCCCTGCAGCCCGATCTGACCGGCGGCGATCTTTCGCTGCAGGCTTGCGCCGACGACCCTCAGGTGGCCTACCACGCCATCCGCGATCTGGCTCGTATCGCCAAGGACATCGGCGCGGCGTCGACCCGCTGGGCGGTGCTCGGCTTCGGCCGTGCCTCGGCCGGCAAGGGCCAGTCCACGCCGCGCAACCTGCTCGGCTACCGCGACGGCACGCGCAACATCAAGGCGGCGGAGGATTTCGACCACCACGTCTGGGTCAAGGACGGGCCCGCCTGGCAGCGGCACGGCAGCTATCAGGTCGTGCGCAAGATCCAGATGCACATCGAAAACTGGGACACCGACCGGGTCAGCGATCAGAACGCTGTCTTCGGCCGTCACAAGGAGTCCGGCGCGCCGCTGACCGGGCAAAAAGAGTTCGATACGCCCGATTTCCACAAGCGCGACAGCGAAGGGCAATTGCTCATTCCGGCCACTGCCCACATACGGCTGGCGGCCCATGAAAACAATGGCGGCTTGAAGATCCTGCGCCGTTCATACAACTACACCGATGGCATCAACCGCTATGGCCTACTGGATGCAGGTCTGCTGTTCATCTGCTACCAGAACGACCCGGCGCATTTTGAAGCGCTGCAGACCAAGTTGGGCGCGTCCGATGCGCTGAATGAATACATCGCCCACATCGGCTCGGCGATTTTCTTCGTTCCTCCCGCGCCGCGGCCCGGCCACTACATAGCCGAGCAACTGTTCACGTAAGATTCGATCCAGGCTCAGGATTTACGCGGGGACGCGCCAGCCGTACCGCCCTGATGCGCTGCCACGGCCTTGCTGATTTCCTGGCTGGCCTCGATCAGGGTGCGGGTGAAGTCGGTGATGGCGGTGCCGCGCTTGAGCAATGAGGGAAAGGTGGTAAGCGACAGCACGCCCAATATCTGTTTTTGGTGCTGGATGGGCACCGCCAGTGTGGTGCTGGGGTGCTGCGGGCTGGGTTGGCGCAGCGCAAAGCCGCGCTTGCGCACCAGCGTGATGTCAGCGCGCAGCTTGGCGGACGAGGCCTTCCACTCGGCGGGATCCGACGCCTGTTCGATCGATTTCACCAGGTTCGTTCGCTCGTCGGCATTGCAGAATGCCAGAAAAGCCAGGCCCATGGCCGAGACGGTCATTTCGTGGGCGTTGCCTATTGTGGTGTGGGAGGGGCCGATAGGGCTGTAGGGCATGCTGCTGCAGCGCACGACGATCTGGCCGCGCTCGGCGATGCCGATGGCCAGCGGCAGGCCGGTGCTCCGCGTTATGCGGCGCAGTATGGGGCCGCCCAGTTCCACCACCAGCTCGCATTCTGTGTAGCCTTCGCTGAGCAGGCGTACCTTCTCGGTCAGGGAGTAGATGCCCTTGGCGATGTCGGAGCGTACGTAGCCTTCGTTTTTCAGTGTCTGCAGCAGCCTGTGCACCGTGGGCTTGGGTATGCCCGTGGCTTCGTGCAGGCTGCGCAGCGAGCAATGCGTCTGCTTGTTCAGAGCCTGCAGTACGTCCAGCGTACGGACGATCAGGTTCATGGATGTGCTCATCTAGTCCGCCGGTCGTTTCGTGCGGCGAAACGAAGCCAGAATTTTCCGGCTTCCGCTCCATTCCGATTCCTACAATTGTACCGATCTTGGCGTGGCTGGCGATTGTACGCGGGGCCGGCTTGTTCGTCGCCGTAAAGCACTCCTTTGGGGGTGCAAGGCTCTCGCAGGAAATAAGGGGAGAGCCATGGTTCGTGGCGTTGTTTTTACGGCGGCGATTGCCTGCCTGGCGCCCATGCAGCTTGCGGCCACCCTGAAAAAGAAATAGGAGCTGTACATGGACGTTTCGATTCGCGCTGAACTGGAGGCCCTGAATGCGGAATTCGCCTGGCTGATAGACCGCGGCGATTCCAGCCTGGTGGCCGAGCTGTTCACCGAGGACGGCGCATACGAGCGCTCGACGGGGGAAGCGAGCCGCGGCCGGGCCGCGCTGCGCGAGGCTTATGCCGGGCGCCTGGCCAATGGCCCGCGCACGAGCCGCCATATCTATACCAATTTCCGCTTCGAGCAGGTCTCGGCCGAAAAGGTGCGAGGCAGCTGCATTCTGACGCTGTACGCCGCGAACGGCGTGCCGCCGCTGCCCGCCGAGCCGCTGTTGGTGGCGGACTATGACGACGAGTACGCCTTGGGTGCGGACGGCAGGTGGCGCTTCGCCTTGCGCAAGGTCACCTGGATTTTCCGCAATCCGCGGCGCAACGAGGGCGGCGGCCTGCCGCTGGGCGGGAAGCTCAGTCGCTAGGCATGCTGCGGCGTTGCCGCGTATCACGCTGCACTGCGCCGGCCATTCCCTATGCGCCTATGCGGGCGCTGCGGGCGCGGGTGGCCGCGCCGGTCATGCAGCCGGGCGCTGTGTGCAATTTATTTTTATCGGGATGTGATTTTCATGTTGGCGTCTTTTCCTTCTTATCAAAGCGTAGGCATTTTCATCAAGACGGACAGCCCTCAAGTCATCGAGGTGCTGGCATTGGCCGATCTCGATTTCCTGGTGCTCGACGCCGAGCATGCGCCGTTCGACCGGGCCTCGCTCGACCGAATGCTGTTCGCCGCGCGTGCTCTGGACGTTCCCATGCTGGTGCGCGTGCCGGATCAGCGTGATGCGACGATACTCAATGTGCTGGACTTGGGGGCCGATGGCATCGTCGTGCCGCACGTGGACAGTGCCGAGCACGCTCGCGAGGTGGTCGCCGCGGCGCGCTTCATCGGCGGCCGGCGGGGCATCTCGCTGTCCGCGCGTTTCGGTGGCTACGGCACACGTAGCCGCCAGGAGGCGATCGCCGAGGCCGACCAGAACATGATCGTCTGCCAGATCGAAAGCGCCGCCGCTCTGGAGAATGTCGAGGCGATTGCCGCGGTTGCGGGCGTGGGCGCCTTGCTGATCGGCCGCTCCGACCTGGCGCTGTCGATGGGGGAAGACGACCCCGCCGGCTCCGTCATCATGGCGGCCGTCGACCGCATCGTCGCCGCCGCGCGCGCCAACGGCCTGCCGGTGGTGATGGTGTGCGCGAATCGCGCCGAAGCGCAGGAGTTCGCCGCCAAAGGCGCCAGCGTATTCGTTGTCGGTTCCGATCAATCCATGCTGCGCAATGCCGCAAAGAAATTGCGCGCCGACTTTCCACGCGGTTGACCCCGCTGCGTGTCTCAACTTCCTCGAACAGGACACTGAATCATGTCTAAGCTCATACACCGCGCCTGTGTGGCCGACCATTCCGTCGACAAGCCGGATTTCCGGGAGTCCGACGGCTCTCCGACCTGGATCACCCGTGGCGCGAATTTCGTTATTGCAATTACTCGCGTACGTGCCGGCACCACGCTGAGCGTGGGCGATGTGCCCGACGAACACATGGTGCTGCTGCCGGACACGGGCGTCAGCATCGTGTGCGGCAAGCAGGCGCCGCGCCCCGTCGCCGGCAATCACCTGCTGATCGTGCCGCCCGGCGGCGTGACTGTGACAGCGGACGCCGAGGGCTGGATCGTGCGCTGTTTTTCGGCGCGCGTGCAAGCATTGCTTACCCTGGCCGGCAATGCCAGCTCTTATCTTGTTCCCAGAGACGACGTGGCGCCGATGGCCGACTGGCCCGCGCCCGCCGGGGGCTACACCTTGCGTGCCTATGACCTGGCGCAAGGCGTGCGGGAAAACGACAAGACGCGCGTCTACCGCTCGTCGAACTTGATGATCAATGTATTGTGCGAGCGGCAGGAGCCGCGTGACACGCGCACCATGTCGCCCCATTCGCACGTCGACTTCGAGCAAGGCTCGATCACCCTGAAGGGCACGCACGTGCACCACCTGCGCACGCCCTGGAACTCGGATCTGGGAACCTGGCGTCCCGACGTCGACGCCGAGGTCGGTTATCCCTCGGTCACCGTCATCCCGCCGGGCCTGGTGCACACCACGCGCAACATCGGCCCTGGGCCGGCGCTGCTGGTGGATCTGTTCTGCCCGCCCAGGCGCGATTTCGCCGCGCGGCCCGGCATGGTGCGCAATGCCGACGATTACCCTGCGCCTGAAGCCGCGTAGGCCCGTAGCCGTCGAGCGCAAGAAGGCCTGCCAATCGGCATAGGCCGATTGGCCCATCAATAGACAGAAGCCCAGTAAATGCAAGCTGGGGCACACAATCCAGTTCACAGAACAATCGAGGATCTTTCATGAATCGTGGTATTTCCCGCAGACATATGCTCGGATGGGGTTTGGGCGCCATGGCGATGTCGAATCGCATCTTTGCCGCCGAAGCGGGGGGCTTTCCCGTCAAGCCCATCCGCTTCGTCGTCCCGTTCGCGCCGGGCGGCTCGACGGATCTGCTGGGCCGTATCGTCGGCCGCCACATGTTCCCGAAATCCGGCCAGCCAGTGGTGGTTGAAAATGTTCCCGGGGCAGGGGGGAACATCGGCGCGGCCCAGGTGGCGCGCGCGCCCGCCGACGGCTACACATTGGAAATCGGCAGCATGTCGACGCATGCCATGGACGATGGCCTGTATCACAATCTTGCCTTCGACCCCGTCGACGATTTCCAGACCGTTGCCATGCTGGCCTTCGTCATCAACGTGATCGCGGTATCTTCCAAGCTGCCGGTGAAGAATTTCGATGAGCTGCTGGCCTATATCCGCGCCAATCCGGGCAAGGTCAATTATTCCTCGGGTGGCATCGGCTCGCATAATCACCTGACCTTGGCGCTGCTGGCGAAGGTAGCGAATCTGGACATCGTGCACGTGCCGTACAAAGGCGGCGGCCCGGCCGTTTCCGCGCTGGTGCGCGGGGAATGCGACATGTTTGCCGGCGGCGCTTCGTTGCTCCTGCCTTATGCCAAGTCCGGCCAGGTACGCCTGATCGCCGTGACCGAACCGCAGCGCTACGAAGGGCTGCCGGACGTTCCCAGCGTTTCGGAAACCATCAAGGGCTTCAAGGTCACCAACTGGTACGGCGTCATGGGCCCCAAGGGCATGCCGGCCGACCGCACGGAACTGCTCAACGACGAGATCAACCGGATCACTGCGCTGCCCGATGTCGCCGAGCGCTACAAGACTTTGGGCATGGTGCGCGACCCGCTGAAGCCGGCCGAAATGCATGCCATGCTGGAAGCCGATCGCAAGTTGTGGTCGGGCATCATCAAGTCGATGTCGATCAAACCGGAATGAGCTGCCGCGGCGCGCCGCCGAAACGCTGCGGCATGAAGGCTTTTTTATTCATGCCGGTGAACGGCAGCGCGCCTAGTCCTGGCCTGGCGCATCGTTCATGGTCAGCACCATGCGGAACTTGACGTCGCCGGATTTCATTCTTTGGTAGGCCTCGTTGGCCCGTTCCAGCGGCATCACCTCGATCATCGGCCGTACGCCGGCCAGCACGCTGAAGTCCAGCGTCTTTTCGTTTTCGTAGGGTGTGCCGGTGATCGAGCCAAGCATGCTGCGTTCGCCCGACACCATGTAGCCCGTAGAGATCTGCAAGGGATCCTTGCCTATGCCCAGCAGCACCAGCCGTCCCTCGGGGGACAGCCCGGGCATCAGGGCCGACACCGCCGCGGAATCGCCTATGGTGGCGAGTATGGCTTGCGCGCCGCCCATGCCATGCAGCGCGGCGGCGGCGTCTTGCTTGCGGGTGTCTATATAGACGTGCGCGCCCAGAGCCAGCGCGTCTGCGGCGATATCGCCGCCGCGCCCGATGGCCACGACTTTGAAGCCCATGCGGCGCGCGTATTGCAGAGCCATATGGCCCAGGCCGCCCACGCCGAATACGGCCACGGTATCGCCGGCCTGGGCGCCGCATTTCTTCAGGGCGTTGAAGGTGGCGATGCCGGCGCATAGGATGGGCGCGGCCTGTTCGGACGCCAGCTCGTCGGGGATGGACACCAGCCCCGTGCCGCGCGCCAGCATCATTTCGGCGTAGCCGCCGTCGCAGGTGGAGCCGACGAAGGGCTGGTTGCGGCAGAGCTGGAACCGGCCCTGGCGGCATTGCACGCATTCGTTGCAGTGGCCGCCCAGCCGCCCCACGCCGACGCGCTGGCCTATTTTCCATAAAGAGGCAAGCCCGGCGCCGAGGGCGGCGATGCGGCCCACGACCTCATGGCCCGGCACCCGCGGCGGCTGCAGTGCCGGGTCGGCTTTTTCTATGTCGCCGGCATCGGCGCCGCAAATACCGCAGGCCTCGACCTCGATCAGCGCTTCCTGGGCGCCTGGCGCGGGGGTCGTGCGCCGCACCAGCTCCAGGATGCCGGGGCGGGCGACTTGCATCGCGCGGTAGGTGGTCTTCATGCCTGCCATTCCATCGTCATTGGTCGATTTTCCGATACGGTGCGCACACGGGCCATGAACGGAATCCTGCGGTTTACGGAATCCTGCGGTTTGGAAATATGCAAGAAAAACTATTGGCCGCCGCTGATTCCATGCATGGGCCACGGCGCCGGGCGGCTCTGGGAGAGCGGCAGCGTCGGCCCTTACACCACATCGCAACTTGCCTTATTTTCAAGCTCTTCGCGTGTCAAGGGCAAGTGAGATAATCTATGCTGCATTGAAATAAAAAATTTTACTCATGAAGACGCCTGTCTATTTGAATGCGCTGCGGGCCTTCGAAGCCAGTGCCCGCCACCAGAGCTTCTCTGCGGCGGCGGCGGAACTGAACGTGACGCCGGCCGCGGTCGGCCAGCTCGTCCGCTCGCTGGAAGACTGGCTGGGTACGCCGCTGTTCCATCGCGGCTCGGGCGGCCGCTCCCGCCTGACCCCGACCGAAGCCGCGGAACGGGCCTTGCCGGACATTCGGGCCGGTTTCGACCGGCTTGCGCTGGGTTTGAATCGCTTGCGCGAAGGTTCCAGAGAGGGCGTGCTGACGGTAACAGTCAGTCCGGCCTTTGCGGCCAAATGGCTATTGCCGCGCATTGAAAATTTCCACGCTTTCTGTCCCGGCACCGACGTGCGCCTGGACACCAGCCTGCGGCTGGTGGATTTCGCCGCACAAGGCATCGATGTCGGTGTGCGGTATGGGCGCGGTTCCTGGCCGGGGCTGATTGTGGAAAAACTCATGGACGAGCAGATCTTCCCGGTGTGCTCGCCCGCCTGGCTGGCCAGGAATGGCAAGCTGGCCAGCCCGCATGACCTGGCCGGGAAGGCCTTGATACACGATTTGTCGGTCGATACGCACATCGGCTTTGCGTCATGGGCCGATTGGCTCGCGCGCGCCGGAGCGCCCGAAGTCGATACCAGCCGCGGCATGCGCGTCAATAATTCCGCAGCGGTGCTGCAGGCGGCCATCGACGGCCATGGCATTGCCCTGGCGCGCAGCGTCATGGCTTGCGACGACGTGGCCGCAGGCCGGCTGATCCGGCTCTTTCCCAAAATGAAGCTTGCGTCAGAGCTTGCCTACTACATCGTCTACCGCGAAGAAAGCGCCGCGCTGCCCAAGCTCCTGGCATTCCGGAAATGGCTGATGCAGGAGTCTCCCACGATTTGCTGACCAGCATGCAGCGCCCCGCGGCGTGCAGAGGCGGGAGTGCCGCCCGAGTGCGCCGTGGCAAAGCGCGGGCGCCGCGCGGGCTTATCGGGCCGGCCCGCCCTTGCATAGCCACGGCGACGCCGCCGTCAGCATGGCTTCCAGGCCGGTGCGCAGGGTGGGGTCGATTACCGGCGCGAATTTGGGAGAGTGGTTGCTGGGTATGGCGTTGGCCTGCTTGGCCTGCACGGCCTTGCGATAGGCCTGGGCGTCGGTGCCGCCCACGAACCAGAATACGTAGGGCACCTTCCAGGTTTGCCCGAATACGCTGAAGTCTTCGCTGGCGCCTGCCGGCTTGGTTTCCTGGGAGCGTTCGCCGAACTGCGCCTCGAAGGCGCGGGCCACGGTTTCGGTGGCCTCGACATCGTTGCGGGTCAGGGGGTAGGTGCTGAGTTTGGTGAATTCGGGCTCGCGCGGCGCGTTCGAAGCGGCGCATTCGGCGCAGCATATGCGCTTGACGGCCGACAGCATGGTGGCGCGCACGTCTTCGTCATAGGTGCGGATGTTCAGCTTGAGCGTAGCATCGTCGGGGATGATGTTTTCTTTGGTGCCGGCCTGCAAGGCGCCGACGGTCAATACCGCGCTGTCCAGCGGCGCGATTTCGCGCGAGACGATGGTTTGCAGCCGCAAGGTGGTCGATGCCGCCATGATCACCGGGTCGATGGAAGTTTGCGGCTGCGAGCCGTGCGAGCCGCGGCCGAACAGCTTGATCTTGATGCTGTCGCCCGCCGACAGAATCACGCCGCTGCGATAGCTTACGGTGCCCGCCTCGCCCACCATGACGTGCTGGCCCAGAATGATGTCGGGCTTGGGAAAGCGTTCCAGCATGCCGCCGTCGATCATGCTTTGCGCGCCGCGCCCGACTTCTTCGCCGGGCTGGAAAACCGCCAGCACCGTGCCTTTCCACGCATCGCGGTGGCGCGCCAGCAGCCGTGCCGCACCCAGCAGCCAGGTTACGTGCATATCGTGGCCGCAGGCGTGTCCCACGCCCACGTCGACGCCGTCTTCGTCTTTGGCGCGCACGGTGCTGGCGTAGGGCAGGCCGGTGTCTTCGGTCACGGGCAGGGCGTCCATGTCGGCGCGCAGCATGACTGTCGGGCCGTCGCCGTTCTTCAGCACGCCGACCACGCCCGTGACGCCCACCTGCCGGGCCACCTCGTAGCCTTCCTTGTCCAGAAAATCGCCGACAATGCCGGCGGTGCGGGTCTCTTGCATCGACAGCTCGGGGTTGCGATGCAGATCTTTGTATATGGCCTCCAGTTCGGGAAGCAATTCCTTGGCGTCACCGTCCAGAGCCGAAGTCAAAGCATTCATGGCCTTACCTTTCTATTAGCTGAAACTAGTGTGTATGCCTGTCGCCGCCGCCGGCGATGATGTAGATCATACGCTTGGTATACGGCCGGCGGAAAGGGGCGAAAAAGAGTGGTACGGCGCGTTTCGCGAGAGGTCAAAGAAAATCGGCGCTACGGCCGATTGCCGGTTCGTCCTCGATGCGGCATGGCTCGCGGTGATGCGTAGCGCCGTGCCGCGGCGTGTTGGGCGTATGATGAAGCGAGGGCGCCTGCAGCCGCCGGCGTTCTCATCGTACTTTTCATCGTACACAAGGCACGCTGCAACCCGGCTGCTTCCGAACCGGGTTGCGACTCGGAGGACGGCATGGCCAGTACTCGCGACAGCATCACCGATATCTGGGGCCCGCGCACGCCGCAGGCGGGGCCGCACTGGCCCGCGCGGGTGGATCAGAATCTGCTGGAAGATCCGGATCGCTGGGTGCAGGCCTGTTGTTTCCTCTGTTCCAATGGCTGCGGGCTCGACATCGGCGTCAAGGACGATACGCCCGGCGGCCGTATCGTCGGTGTGCGCGGCTGCGAGACTGACGTGGTCAACCGCGGCCGCCTCGGCCCCAAGGGCATGCACAGCTGGGTCGTCAATGCCGACCCGGGGCGCTTGACGCGCCCGCTGATCCGCCGCGGCGCGCAGCTCGAGCCGGCGGGCTGGGACGAGGCCATGGGGCTGATCGTGCGCCGCATTCAGCAGGCCAAGCGGCTGCATACGGCCGGCTCGATTGCCTTCTACAGCTCGGGGCAGCTGTACGCCGAAGAAAACTACACGCTCAGTGTCATCGGCAAGGCTGGCGTCGGTACGCTGCACATGGACGGCAACACGCGACTGTGCACGGCCACGGCTGGGGCGGCCTTGAAAGAAACCTTCGGCGCCGATGGCCAGCCCGGCACCTACGAAGATGTGGACGTCACCGACTGTTTCCTGCTGGTAGGGCACGACATGGCGGCGACCGCCACGGTGCTGTGGGCGCGGGTGCTGGATCGCCGGCGCGCGGCCGAGCCCTCGCGCATGGTGGTGATCGACCCGCGGCGCACGGCCACGGCCGCCGAAGCCGACATCCATATCCAGCCGCGCCTGGGCACCAATGTGGCCGTGCTGAACGGCCTGATCCAGCAACTGATAGAGCGCGGCCATGTAGACCGCGCCTTCGTCGAGGCGCATACGCTGGGCTACGACGACCTGGCCCGCACGGTTGCGGGCTACACGCCGGAACGGGTCGCCGGGATCGCGCGCATTCCCGCCGACCAGCTGCGGCAGGCCGCGGATCTGATCGGCAGCTCGCGCATGCTGCTGACCACCTGTCTGCAGGGCGTGTATCAGTCCAACCAGGGCACGGCCGCCGCGGTGCAGGTGAATAACGTCAACCTGGTGCTCGGGCGCATCGGGCGGCCCGGTTGCGGCATACTGCAGATGAACGGCCAGCCCACGGCGCAGAACAATCGCGAGAGCGGCACGGGCGGCGACCTGCCGGGCTTTCGCAATTTCGGCAATCCGCGCCATCTCGAAGAGGTTGCCAGGCTGTGGAATGTCGAGCCGGCCAGCTTGCCCAATTGGGGCCCGCCCACCCATGCGCTGCAGATCTTCCGCTACGCCGAGACGGGGTCGATCCGGGTGTTGTGGATCGTGGGCACCAACCCCGCGGTGTCGATCCCCGACCTGGGCCGGCTGCGGGCGATCCTGCGCAGGCAGGGCCTGTTCGTGATCGTGCAGGACGCCTTCATGACCGAGACGGCGAAAATGGCCGACGTGGTGCTGCCGGCCGCAATCTGGGGCGAGAAGACCGGCTGTTCGACCAATGTGAACCGGGTCGTGCACCTGAACCGCAAAGCGGTCGAGCCGCCGGGCGAAGCGCGGTCTGATCTGGATATTTTCCTGGATTTTGCGCGGCGCATGGACTTTCGCGACAAGGACGGCGCGCCGCTCATCAAGTGGCACGACGCCGAAGGCGCCTTCAATGCCTGGCGCGAATGCACGCGAGGCCGGCCCTGCGATTATTCCGGACTATCGTATGCGCAGCTCAGCCAGGGCTCGGGCGTGCCGTGGCCCGTCAACGAGCGGCATCCGCAAGGTTCCACCCGCTATTACACCGACCTGAAGTTCGCCACCGATCCCGATTATTGCGAAAGCTTCGGCCACGATCTAATAACTGGGGCGGCCGTCACGGCGCAGGAATACAAGGCCAGGCGGCCCAACGGCCGCGCCTTCCTGCGCCCGGTCGAATACGTTCCGCCGCGCGAAGAGCCGGACGAGGAATACCCTTATTTCCTGAGCACGGGGCGGGTGGTCTATCACTTCCATACCCGCACCAAGACGGGCCGCGCGCCGGCCTTGCGCGACGCGGCCCCCGACGCCTACATCCAGGTAAGCGAGGCCGATGCGCGCCGCCTGGGCATAAAGCCGGGCGACATGCTGTGCGTGACCTCGCGCCGCGGCGCGGCGCAGGCGCCGGCGCGCGTCGGCGATATTGAACCGGGCACCTTGTTCATGCCTTTCCACTACGGCTATTGGGACGACCCGGGCCGTGCCCGCGCCGCCAACGAACTGACCCTGTTCGACTGGGATCCAGTCAGCAAGCAGCCGCATTTCAAGTATGCCGCGGTCAAGCTGGCCAAGGTCGAAGGCGAGCTGCTGGCGCAGCCCGACGAATCCAAGCAGGCAGCCGTGCCGCCAGCCGCCGGCGGCAATGAAGCCGGCGCCGGCCGCACGCATATCGCCGACTACATCGGCTTGTTGCAGGCCAGCGAAGAGCGCCTGGCGCACGGCTGGGAAAAGCTCTGCGCCAGCCATCCGCTGGCACCGGACATCGGCGCGCAAGGCGCGCTGTTTCTGGGCTGGTCGCGCGACAATGCGGCTGCCATCCAGGCCTATGCGGGCAAGTACGGCGAGCGCCTCGAGGGCGAACCCGAGGCGCTCGACCAGGCGCTGCTGATCCAGCGCCGCGCGACCGCCTTCGGCCTGCTGCGCGATTTGCAGGACTTATGGTTGATGGCCAACGAAAGCACCGTCTCGGCGGCCGTATTGGCGCAGGGCGCCCGCGCGCTGGGCGACCACGATCTGCAGCGCGCCCTGCAGGACATCGAAGCGCGCAACGAACGCCAGCGAGCCTGGCTGCTGACCCGTATCCGGCAGGCGGCGCCGCAGACCCTGGCGGTGCCGCCGGCGGACGCGTGATGATGTGTTGTGTGGATCTGAAATTTTTCCTGACGAAAAGGAGCCCGTGCAATGAGCGATAGATTCAAGATCGGCGACCATGTGGCTTGGAATTCCGAGGCCGGACGGGTGTCGGGAACCATCATCGCCATTCATACCCGTGATTTCGACTACAAGGGCCATACGCACCGTGCCTCGGAACAAGAGCCGCAGTACGAAATCAAGAGCGACAAGACCGACCACATCGCCGCCCACAAGGGCAAGGCGCTGCAGTTGCTGCGATAGTGCGCTGTCGCCTGATGCGCATGTATGAATTTGCCGCGCTCATGCCGATCCAAGGCTCGGGGCCGAACCGGCAGGGCGATGGCGACGGAGGCGTGACATGACCGCCAAGCCGGCTTCGCACCCCGCCGCGCAGGACGGCGGCGGGCAGGGCATGCCGTCGTTTTTCACCATCGGCCATTCCAACCGCAGCCTCGCTGAATTTGCCGGACTGCTGGTCGAGGCTGGAGTCGCGCTGCTGGCGGACATCCGCAAGATGCCCATGTCCAGGGCCAACCCGCAATTCAACACCGATGTGCTGCCCGACGAGCTGGCGCCGTACGGCATTGCGTATGAGCATATCGCCGCACTGGGCGGCCTGCGCGGCAAGGCTCGCGGCCTGCCCGCGGACACCAATGGCTATTGGACGAATGCCAGTTTCCACAATTACGCCGATTATGCATTTTCGGCGCAGTTCCAGGCGGGCCTGGAGCATCTGTTGAAAGAAGGACGCGCGCGGCGCTGCGCCATCATGTGCTCGGAAGCCGTATGGTGGCGCTGCCACCGCCGCATCGTCGCCGATTACCTGATGGCCCGCGGGGCGAACGTCTTTCACATCATGGGGCCGGGGCGCATCGAACCCGCCCGCATCACCCTGGGCGCTGTTACGCAGGCCTCGGGAACCATCGCCTACCCGGCCGCACAGCAGTCGCTGCTCTAAAGCGCCCCGCTAATTCGTGGCTGTCGATATGAACGCACCGTTCGTTTCGCGTCGGTGCGAGCGGGCCGCTCAGCTCCCGATGCAGGGCGCGGCGGCGATGTCGTCGGGGCCGGCCGGGCCCAGACCTTGGCAGCGATCACGCTGTCGCCATCCGAACCGAATGATATGGGCGTCGTGCATTGGGCAGCCTATGTCGTTCCGGCATTAATGATCTGCATTTGTTAATCGATCAAAACTAATGATTTGTAGCAATGGATTCGCCCGCCTACCATTGCTGCAGCAAACCAGCACAGCAGTTTTTGTCGATAACAATACCTATCCGGAAAAAGCCATGAATTCTGTTTCCATCTATAAAACACTCGGTGCCCTGGCCTGTAGTTTTTTCTTTGTCTCGGGTGCAAGCGCCAAGCCGGCCTCCGCTCCGCCCATTGTTGAACTGATCGTGCCGTATTCGCCCGGCGGGGCGTCCGATACGATGGCCCGGGTCATTGCCCCCGCGCTGCAAAAAGCGACCGGGTCGCAAATTGTCGTGGTCAACAAACCGGGCGCGAATGGCGCCATCGCCGGCGCCTATGTCGCGCGCTCGGAACACAATGGGTCGAGAATCCTGTTGGCCGACCTTGCCATCGCACTGAATCCTATCTTGCGTAAGGCGACTCCCTACAACGTCGAAAAAAATTTTTCGCCGATAGCGCTACTGGGAACCGGGGCATTTGTTCTTTATGTTCCCGCTTCAGGGCCGGCAACGCTCAATGACTTTCTCGCGCCAAATGGAAAGGATCGTACGATTGCGCACTCCGGTGTCGGTTCGCTAGGCCACTTGGCTGCGGAGCTCTTGCAGCAAAAAACCCACAGGAAAATCATTAGCGTGGCCTATCAAGGGGCCGGCCCCGCCATGACGGCTACGGTCGGAGGGCAGGTCGACGCAATGTTTGGCAGCACGGCTTCTGGCATGGGCATGGTTCAAAACGGCACGCTCAAGGCGCTGGCTGTGGCCGATCACACCCGCCTGCCCGGCTATCCGGATGTTCCCACCTTCGCGGAACTGGGCGTCGACGGCGTATACGCGGTTAATTGGTGGGGTTTGATCGCTCCTGCCGGCACGCCCAAAGACATCGTCGACTGGCTATACGACGGCGCGCGGCAAGTGCTCGACAACCAGCAAGTGAAAGATCAGCTCAAAAGAATTGAGGTCACGCCGACGTTGAAGGATGCGCAGGCATACAAGGACTTGATTTCCCACGATGTTGCGCAATGGGAATCCGTTGTGTCGCAGGCCGGCATCAAGATCGACTGAGTCCCTCGGGATTTTCTATTGCCTCTGGCGCAGTACAGGCCGAGGCAACTATTACTGGGCGTCAATGGAGTAAAAATGAATACGCCAGCATGGTATGACATTGTTGTAGAGGTACTGAAACGTCACAAGGTCAAATTGGTGACCTATGTGCCGGACAATGTACTTTCCCCGCTCATCGAGCGGCTGCGCGCAGACCCGTTCTTCACCACACTCGGCCCGGCTAGGGAAGAGGAAGCCGTAGGCATCGTGACCGGCGCCTATATGGCGGGCATGCGGGGCATTGTATTGATGCAGACCAGT
Organism: Candidimonas nitroreducens; assembly: GCF_002209565.1. GTDB lineage: Bacteria > Pseudomonadota > Gammaproteobacteria > Burkholderiales > Burkholderiaceae_B > Candidimonas > Candidimonas nitroreducens. Next base: position 495,584 of record NZ_NJIH01000002.1, on the reverse strand, counting down.
GGATTCGCCACGTTGCCGAATGTCCTGGCATCGCTGGTCAGGCCTTACCAGATCCCTTTGTTGATGATGATCTCCGAACGCGGCACGATGGGCGACCATCAGCTCGGCCAGGCCATGGTGTGCCGCACGATGGTGCCTATCCTGAATTCGATGGGAATCGAGACGCACCGCATGGTGTCGCTGGAAGACCTGGATTTCATGGCCGATGGCATGATCCGGCAGGCGTACTCCACCCAAGAAGCCGCAGCCATGCTGCTGTCGCCGCTATTGACCAAGAAACGATCCAAGGAGTTGTGATGAGCCTGACGAACATGCTCTCGACGGAAAGGCGCGATTGTGCCGAATTGAATCGGTTCCGCATGACGCAGTTGTTGGTAGAAAAGTTGTCGGATCGGGATGCGGTGATCGGCGGCATCGGCAACACTAATTTTGACCTGTGGGCCAGCGGCCAACGTGAGCGCAACTTTTACATGCTGGGTAGCATGGGCTTGGCCAGTGCGATAGGCATGGGCGTTGCCATCGCCCAGCCCGAGCGGCGCACATACGTTCTTGAAGGCGACGGATCGTTGCTCATGCAGCTTGGCACGCTGGGGACGCTGGCGGCTTCCAAGGCAAAAAATCTGGCCGTAATCGTGTGGGACAACGGTGTCTATCAAATTACCGGCTCACAGCAAACGCTGACCTCCGGGTTCGTCGATCTGGTCGGTGTGGCCAGAGCGTGCGGCATCGGCAAGAGCTATTGGGCGAAGGATGAAGACAGCTTTTCCCGGATCATCGAGCAAACCCGGGTCGAAGACGGCCCCTGGCTCATCGGTGTACGTACCGATGGCGAAAAGCCGGCAGGCGTCACCGAGAGAGACCCCTCGAAAATTCGCCAACGCTTCATGCAAGCGATCGCCAGCTAAGGAAAACCATGTCCAGACTTTTGATCGATGGCCTGTGGGTGGACGGTGATGCCGGCACGCAGCAACTGCGCGCCAAGTATGACGATCGTATATACGGAGAAATGGCGATCGCCTCTGCGCAGCAGGTCGACCACGCCGTCGAAGGCGCTGTGCGAGCGGTTACTGGCGGCGCCGTCTCGCCCTACGACATGTACCGCATCCTGCTCGAGACCTCCCGCATTGTCGAGAGCCGCACGCGGCAATTCGTTGATTTATTGAAAGACGAAGCCGGATTTACCAAGGCCGATGGTGAAAACGAGGTCGCCCGATGCGTGCAGACGCTGCAGCTTTCCGCCGAAGAAGCCAAGCACCTGAACGGAAAATTGATCCCTATGCAGGCGGCAAAGGGTTCCGCCAACCGCCTTGGCTACACCGTACGCGTGCCGCGAGGCGTCGTCTGTGCCATCACCCCGTTCAATTCTCCCTTGAACACGTTGACGCATAAGGTGGGGCCTGCTCTGGCCGCCGGGAACGCGGCGCTCATCAAGCCGTCGGATCTGACGCCTCTTGCCGCGGTAGAGCTGTGCAAATCCTTGCTCGATGCGGGATTGCCGCCTTCTCGTGTCACCTTGGTCAATGGGCCCGGCGGCACCATAGGCCAACAATTGCTGGAAGATCCGCGTATCAATTTTTACGCCTTTACGGGCAGTACCCGTGTCGGTAAAGAAATCCAAAAGCAGGCAGGGCTGCGCGGTACGCAGCTGGAACTGGGCAGCATTGCCAGCACGATCGTGTGCCACGACGCGGATGTGGATTTGGCCATTCCCAAGATACTCAATGCGGGTTTCAGAAAGGCGGGGCAGGTTTGCACTTCGGTGCAGCGCCTGTACGTGGATCGTCGCCTGGCGCCTACTTTCATTCCGAAAATCGTCGCCGCCGCACGCAGGATGAAGGCGGGGGATCCGTCGGACGACACGGTCGTGATCGGGCCGATGATTTCCACCGGAGCCGCTGACCGCGCCCATGCCTGGATAGAACAAGCTGTTGCCCAGGGGGCGGAAATCCTGACGGGGGGAACGCGCACTGGAAACGTCATCGAGCCGACCATTCTCGCCAACATCCAGAAGACCATGAAGGTGTATTGCGAGGAGATCTTCGCACCGGTGCTTTCCATCATCGAGTTCGATTCTCTGGATGAAGCCATCGCCAGCGCCAACGACACGCAATACGGACTGGCCGCGGGGTTATTCACGAAAGACCTGAGTCAAGCGATACGCACTGCGCAGCGTTTGGCTTTCGGCGGGGTGCACATTAATGAAGCATCCAGCGCCCGCGTGGACGTGATGCCGTTTGGCGGCGTCAAAGACAGTGGCTTTGGTAGAGAAGGCCCCGCCTTTGCTGTCCAGGAAATGACAGAAGAGCGGCTCATTACCGTCTCGTACTAAGAATAGGAATTGAACAAAGGAAGTGCTAAGTGAATAGTCACGGTGTATCCAAGGAAATACTTAGAATCGCCGCCGATATTGGCGGAACTTTTACCGATGGCGTGGCGATCCTCGCCCCTGCGGGCCGGATCTGGGTCGGGAAAACACCAACCACGCCTCATGATCCTGGTGTGGCGGTATCGACCGTCGTTCTGAATCTATTGAAGCAGGTATCGGAATCGCTCGGGGAACACGCGCCGTCTCTGGGAGAAGTCGTACATGGCACGACGCTGATCACCAATACCCTGATCGAAAGAAAGGGCTCCAAGACGGCGCTCGTCACGACAGAAGGTATGGCCGACGTGCTGGACATAGGCAGAGAATGGCGATACGACATCTATGATCTCGATATCGTTCTGCCCCAACCGCTGGTTGATGCCTCATGCCGCCTCGAGGTCGAGGAACGGTTGGCCGCCTCTGGCGAAGTCATCACGCCGATCCGCGCCGAACAAATACAGGAAATCGCAACGCAGTTGCGAAGCCTGGGTATTGAGTCGGTCGCGATTTCATTGCTGCACTCGTATGTCAACCCCGAGCACGAGCAGCACATCGAGCGCATCCTGCAGCAGGCGCTGCCCGGCGTGGCTGTTTCGGTATCCTCCAGCTTGGCCAGCGAAATCAATGAGTTCGAGCGTACGTCGACCGCGGTCGCCAACGCGTATGTGAAGCCGATCGTGGCCGAGTACCTGCGCGCGCTGGAAGACCGCATCGAGCGTATCCGCGCAGACATTCCGTTGCGCATCATGGTATCGAGCGGCGGATTCACATCGGCCAGCGCTGCGGCGGAATCGCCTATCTTCTTACTGGAGTCGGGCCCTGCCGCCGGCGTGTTGTCTGCCCTGAATACGGCTCGCCAGAACCGTGTCGATAATGTGCTGGCCTTCGACATGGGCGGTACGACTGCCAAGGCATGCGTCTCGGTCGGCGAGCCTCCCGTCGCTCACAGCTTTGAATGTTCCCGTGTAGAACGTTTCAAGCGCGGTTCGGGCCTGCCGATTCTGATTCCCAGCATTGAATTGATCGAAATCGGCGCTGGCGGCGGCTCTATCGCCTACCGCAACAAAATGGGCTTGCTCAATATCGGGCCGGAATCGGCGGGCTCTGTGCCGGGGCCCGCCTGCTACGGCCAGGGTGGGGCAGATCCGACCGTCACCGATGCCGATCTCATGCTGGGCTATCTCAATCCAAGTAATTTCCTGGGGGGCGAGATGACGCTGAGCCTGGAGCTGGCGCGTACCGCCATGGCGAGGCTGGCCGGCGAGCTCGGCATGAAAACGGTGGAGACGGCTGCGGGCATCTGCAATATGGTCAACGAAAATATGGCCAGCGCAGCCCGTATCCATATCGCCGAAAATGGCTACGATCCCCGTGACTTCACCATGGTTGCTACCGGAGGCGCCGGCCCGCTGCATGCCGTCGACGTCGCCAGAAAACTTCGCATTCCTCGTGTATTGATTCCCATCGCGGCCGGCGCGGGGTCTTGCCTGGGCATGTTGGCGGCACCGGCTCGCGCCGACAAGGCATGGACGCGCCCCAGCCTGCTGTCCGATGTGCACTGGGACGACGTGCGTGCTCGCCTGCAGGCGTTGAAAGCGGAAAGCGAGATAGAGCTGGCAGCGGCCGGGGCGGATCGAGTCGAGTGGATCCTGGGCATCGAAATGCGCTATGCGGGGCAGGGCGCGAACGTATCGGTCGGCCTGCCCTACGGAGTTTTGCAGCAGGAAGAGCCCGAGATGCTGATTCAGCAGGAATTCGAGCGGGTCTATGAAAAACTCTACGGCCATTTGGTGCCTAATGCCCGCAGCCAGGTCATGACGTGGCGCTTGACCGGGAAAAACGAAACCAGAGGCCACCATTTTGAATGGGGCGATGCGCGCATTAAGCCGCAAATCAAAATCAGTGAATCGCGGGACGTCTACCAGCCTGTCAGCGGTACGTTCCAGAAGTCGGCCGTGTACGACCGTTATTCGCTGCCGGCAGGCACCGTGCTTCAAGGCCCGCTGATTCTCGAGGAGCGGGAGTCCACCATCGCCGTAGCGGTCAAGTCGGAAGTGCGGGTGCTGGACGACTTGACGATCAGCGTAACCATCCAGGAGTTCGAGTAAATGACTGCCGTCGCAGAAAAGAACGCCTCCGTCGCCACGGCGGAGCGCAAAACGCATTTTGATCCCATCGAACTCGAGATTTTGTGGAAACGCCTGATCAGCGTCGTTGACGAAGCGTCGGCGGCTTTCGTGCGAACCTGCTTTTCCACATTGGTGCGCGACGGCAATGATTTCGCCATTGTCCTGACCGACGCGCAAGGACGTTCTCTGGCGCAGTCATCGATGAGCCTGCCGGGTTTTATCGGATGCCTGCCCGCCACAGTCAGGCATTTTCTGGACAAATATCCAGCGCACACCATGAAGCCGGGCGACGTATACATCACGAACGACCCTTGGAAGGGGTCGGGCCATATTCATGATGTGACGACCGCGACGCCGCTGTTCTTCGAAGGCAAGCTCGTGGCCTTTGCCGCCGTGGTGTCTCATCTTACGGATATCGGCGGCAGGCTGCGCAGCAACAGCAGCCGCGAGATCTACGAGGAGGGCCTGCAGATCCCGATGATGAAACTGCTGGAAGCGGGCAAAGAAAACGAAGTTCTCATCGAAATGATGAGCCAGAACATCCGTGTGCCCGAGCAGGGTATGGGCGACATCTGGGCTCAGGTTTCCGCGTGCAAGAAAATGGGCGAGCGCCTGGAAGGGCTGTTGCAGACCGTTGATCTGAATGCCCTGGGCGCCGAGGTGCGCCGGCGCTCGGAGCTGGCGATGCGTGAAGCCATCAGCCGGATTCCCGATGGCGTGTACGTATCGGTTGTCCAGCATGACGGATTTGAAGAGCCGATCTTCATCAAGTGCTCACTGAAAGTCGAGGGTGACCGTATCGACATTGATTACCGGGGTACGAGTCCGCAACTGCCGCGCGCCCTCAACGTGGTGCCCATTTATACCTTTGCCTATACGGTCTTCGGTTTGAAATCGCTGCTGTGTCCGGACGTGCCGAACAATGAGGGCAGCTTTATGCCGATTTCCACTACAGCGCCGATGGGCTCGCTGCTGAATCCCACCTACCCGGCGGCGTCGGGCGGAAGAAGCGCGATCGGCCACTTGTTGCCCGCCGCCGTGTTCAAGGCGCTGGCCGGCGTTCTGCCCGGCAAGGTCTGGGCCTCGGGATCGCCGAACTCGTCAGTCACCATGTCCGGTGAATATCGAGGCAAGCGCTTTGGCGTGGTGAATTTTTTGAACGCTGGCCAGGGAGCCAATGCGCGCCGTGACGGCTATTCGGTGCTGAGCTTTCCCGGAAATCTTGGCAATACTCCGGTGGAAATGATGGAGACGCTTGCGCCGATCCGCGTTTTGCGCCGCAGCATACGCAAGGACAGCGGCGGTGCGGGCCAGCACGTCGGTGGCAATGGCCTGAGTTTCGAATTCGAAATTCGGCCCGATGCCGACGGCGTGGCCGCCTCGTTCCTGATGACGCAAATGAAATCGTCGCCGCAAGGGCTCGCGGGCGGCGGCCAGGGCACTCCGGGGCGGCTGCTGATCAACGGCGTGGCGGTGGATCCGACCGAGCCTAAGATCCTGGCAGGCGGAGATCGGGTGTTGATGGAAACCGCCGGAGGCGGTGGGTATGGAAAACAGGGAGCAATCGGTCATGAATGAAATCAAGCGCCTGGATCAAAGCGCCCGGCGCAGCCGCGCCCTGATTCATAACGGTATCGTGTATCTGTCGGGGCAGGTGCCGACCCAGCGGCCGAACGACGTTCAGCAACAAGCACGGCAGGTATTGGATAAAATAGACTCGTTATTGCGAGAGGCGGGAACAGACAAATCGCGTATCCTGAGCGCGACCGTCTGGCTCAGAACAATGGATGACTTCGAATCGTTCAATGCGGTGTGGGATGCCTGGGTCACACCGGGCCAGACACCCACTCGCAGCTGCGGAAAAGTGGAAATGAACGATCCCGCATGCCTCGTGGAAATATCGGTCGCAGCCGCCGTGGCATGACAGAAGCGGCGCCTCGCAGGCGCAGCACGGGCGCTACTTGGGCCACGCATCGGATGCCGGAAATATCAGGCATGGGCCCACGTAGGCGCTCGTTTTCGATCGATGACCGAGGCCGGAAAGCCGGCCAGTCGGGTCTTGGGAGATTCCAAGGCCGGTAACCGTTGGATAAATGAGAGGTAGGCAGGACAGCCAGGCCATATGATCCCCATATCTTTGCGCCATTTTCGTATTTTTGTTGCGATTGCGAAAAGCGGTTCTTTTACCGAGGCGGCCTCCCGGCTTTTTCAAACGCAATCGGCACTGACTGCGACGATCCAGCAGTTTGAGGAATGCGTCGGGGTCAAACTGTTCGACCGAACCACACGCAAGGTCACGCTAACCACGGTCGGAGAAAGTTTCCTTCCCGTGGCCGAGCGGGTGTTGGCGGGTTTCGATAACGCGGTATCCGATCTGTCTGCCATCTCGAAAGGCCAGAAGGGCCATATCCGCATTGCCGCCCTTCCTTCATTGATTATTCTTTTTTTAAGGCCGACGCTGGCTTCTTTTCGCAAGATCCATCCCGAAGTCACAGTCTCGATTACGGATGGCAGCGTGGACAAAATTGAAAAAACGGTTCTGAATGGCGATGCGGACTTTGGCATATGCAGCCGCCTGAACAACTACAAAGAACTGGATTACACCCCTCTGCTGACTGACGAGTTTGGCGTGGTTTTTCCGAACGAGCATCCGTTGGCGGTAACGTCGGGGCCGCTGACTTGGGCTTCACTCAAGAAATATCGCCACATCAAACTCAGCCGCGATACGGGCATTGGTGCTTTCATGGAGGATGAGGCCGAAACCATATTCGGGCGGAATTTCTCCAGCGGCGATACGGTATCGAGCACCAATGCGCTTTATGCCATGCTGGGCATGGACGATCGTATTTCCGTGCTGCCGGCGCTCACCGCTCACGCCCATCCCTTGAGCGTGTTCAAGTTTCGGCGTTTGGTCGAACCCGTCATGTGCCGTGAGGTCTGCGTGGTTACGCGCCCGTTGCGAACCGCGGCGCTGTGCGCGGAAAGGCTGCTGGACGCGCTGATGGACTCGATTTCCGAGTATGGAAACTTCGGCGGTGTGCAAGCGGTTCAACGCGACGCTCGATAGCGCTCGCTTTGATACTGGTAGTTCCCGCCCCGTTTGCTTGATCCATGCGTTTGAGCCCGCAGCGTTGCGAGCCCGAGCTTCCGGCTTTGCGCGGCCATGCAAGGCATGCGGCGCAATAGGGTCGCCGCGGAATGCTTTGTTAGTCTTTTATGGAATATCAGACAGAGAAAATGTGTGTGCTGCTGCACGCGCGGGATTGATAGACTTTGCCCGTCGCAGCATTGCAAGGTATAGCAGAGGCTTATATGGACTTTACTCTTTCCGAAGAACACCAGGCATTTGCCGACAGCGTGGCACGCTTCGCCCAGGACAAGCTGGCAGCCGGGGCGCTTGCGCGTGCCCATTCGCCGCATTACCCCTGGGCCGATGCGCAGATGATGGCCCGCCAGGGCTTGCTGGGCATCGCCTTTCCCGAAGAGGATGGCGGGCAGGGCGGCTCTTTGATGCACGCCGTGCTGGCCATCCAGCAGGTGGCCCTGGTTTGCCCGCGTAGCGCGGATATCGTGCAGGCCGGCAATTTCGGCCCGATCCGCACCTTTGTCGAGTATGCCAATGCGGAACAGAAGGCCCGTTTCCTGCCTGATTTGCTGGCGGGCAAGAAACTGATCTCGCTGGGCATGACGGAACCCGACGCCGGTTCCGCGGCCACCGACCTAAAGACCTCGGCGGTGCTCGATGGCGATGACTACGTCATCAACGGCAGCAAAGTGTTTTCCACGCACAGCCCCGAGGCCGAGCTGTTCCTGATCTACGTGCGTTTCGGGCCGGGCGTGGGGGGCATAGGATCCATACTCGTGGAAAAGGGCGCGCCGGGCTTCCAGGTCGGTACGCCGTCGAACTTCATGAACGGCGAGCAGTGGTCGCAGCTGTATTTCGACAACTGCCGTGTACCCAAAGAAAATCTGTTGTTGGGCGCCGGCGGTTTCAAGAAGCAGATCTCCGGGTTCAACGTCGAGCGCCTGGGCAATGCCTCGCGCGCCCTGGCCCTGGGCCGCTACGCATTCAATACGGCGCGCGAGCACGCCATGGTCAGGAAGCAGTTCGGCCGCGAGCTGTGCGAATTCCAGGGCCTGCAGTGGAAGTTCGCCGACATGTGGATGAAGCTGGAACAGGCCCAGATGCTGCTTTACAGGGCGGCCCTGGAGGGCGAGCATGGCCTGCCCAGCGCGCAATCCACCGCCATGGCCAAACTGGCCTGCAATCTTGCCGGCTGGGAGGCTTCCAACGAGGCCATGCAGGTCATGGGCGGCATGGGCTTCAGCCAGGAGTCGCTGGTGGAATACTGCGTGCGCCGCACCCGCGGCTGGATGATCGCGGGCGGCTCCATCGAAATGCTCAAGAACCGCATCGCCGAAGGCGTGTTCGGCCGGACTTTCTCGCAGCGCCCGCCCAAGCCTGCGGCCCAATAGCGTGTCTGGGGCGCGGTCACGGCTTCAGCAGGCCGGCAGGTAAGGCCGGGTTGTCGCGGCCTGCGCCAGTATCCAGTCGCGGAACAGCACGATCTTGCGTTCCTCGCGCTGCGCCTTGGGCCGCAGCAGGCGGAACGAAAGCCCCGTGCGTACCGGCTGCTTGAACGGGGCGACGAGCTTGCCTTTTTCGATGTCTTCAGTCAGCAGCGCCATTTGGCCGATGGCGACGCCCAGGCCGTCCATGGCCGCCTGCCACGTCAGCACCGAGCTGCTGAAGTTCATGTGCGGCGTATCGGCGATTTCTTTTTCGTAGTGGCAGGCCTGGGCCCAGGCCTGCCAGTCGCTCTTGGGGCGGTAATGGGAATCCAGCAGGCGCGTGCGCAGCACCGCCTGCGGATAGGCGGTTTCGGGCGCGTGTTGCAGTAGAAAGCCCTGGCTGCATACCGGCTCGATGATGTCGTCGAACAATAGATCGACCTCCAGCCCGGCGCGGGCGCCGCGGCCGAGCTGGATGCTGAAGTCTATGCGGTCGTTCTCGAAGTCCATCTCGTCGACCGAGGCGATGATCTGCACCGAAAGCCGGGGGTATTGCGTGTGGAAATCTTCCAGCCTGGGAATCAGCCATTTGGCGGCAAAAGTGGTGTAGGTGTGAACCCGGATCTTGTTGCCGTCGCTGCGTTCGGCAATGCCGGCGGCGGCGTCCGCGATTTGGTCGAAGGCGGGCACGATGCGTTGCGCGAGTTCCTGGCCTATGTCTGTCAGGCTGATGCCGCGCTGTTCGCGCCGGAACAGCTTCACGCCGAAATATTTCTCCAGCACGTCCAGCTGCTTGCTGATGGCCGATTGGCCGACGTGTAGTTCTTGGGCGGCCTTGGTCAGGCTCTTGGTGCGAGCGACCACGTAGAACGCCCGCAAAGGGTTCATCGGAGGAATTTTTCTGGGCATGGGTATCGTGAATGGGGTCCCTTTCTTATTGTAATGGGTGGGATCCGGCATGTCGGCGGGCCCCGGCGGCCCGCCTATCTGCGCTTCACACGGGTACGCGATCGACAAGGTGAGGGCTGCTTCGCCTTGCCGTGCTTTTTGCCTTGTTCTCCGGCTTCGCGCCCTGTTTTCTTGTTGAGCGCGGCCCCGCTTCAATCGGCGCGCTGGTAGCCGCTGGCCGCGCCGTATAGCTCGGCGCGCCGCGACCAGTCGTGGGTCTGATCCCACAGCGCCAGCACCGATTCGGCCTCGTTGCGAAACAGGGCGTCGCGCTCGGGGGTGGAGATGTTCACCCCCAGCTCGAGGCGGTGGCCCGAAGGATCGTGGAAGTAGATGGAAAGCAGGAAGTCGTCATGGTTGACGGGGCCCAGCACCTCGATGCCGCGGGCCTGGAGTTTCTCTTTGGCCTGCAGCAGCGTGGCTTCGTCCTTGACGCGGAAGGCGAAGTGCTGGGCCCAGCCCGGGGTTTCGGCATCGCGCCCCGAAGGCTCTCCTTTGTCGTGGGGCAGTTCGAAGAACGCAATGCAGCTGCCGTCTTCCATTTCCAGGAATACGTGAATGTGCGGGCTGTATGCGCCGGTGGACGGTACGTGGTCTTCACCCATGGCGTGGATGAATTTCAGCCCCAGCGCCTGGGTGTAGAAATCAACGGTCTGCCGCGCGTCTTTGCAGCGGAACGCCGCGTGGTGCAGGCTTTTGCAAAGCATGGTTTATCTCCTGTGTGCGTGGGTTGCCGGTCGCGCCTGGCGATGTGTCACGCGGCGTCCAAGGGCGCGAAGGTCTGCTGGATGCGGCCGAATACCGAGTTGCTGTTGCGATCCAGGTGCTCGATGCGCACTTCGTCGCCGAAGGCGAACAAAGGGGTCTTGGCCGCGCCGTCGCGCAGCACCTCCAGGGCGCGGATCTCGCCGATGCAGCCGCAGCCGGCGCTTTCGTCGTCATTGGACACAGTGCCCAGGCCGACCAGCGTGCCGGGCTCGAAATTGCGCGTTTGCGCCACGTGGGCAATAAGATGCCCGTAGTGGAACGGTGTGTCCTTGCCGGTTTCGATGGTGCCCACGCGTTCGCCCCGCACCCAGCAGTTCATGGTGCCGGACACCAGCTTGCCGTCCCACAGGCCGCCGAGTTCGTCGGGGGTGACGGCCACCGGGCCCATGCTGGAAGCCGGCTTGCCGGTCAGGAAGCCGAAGGTGCGCTTGAGTTCGGGCGGAATCAGCTTGCGCAGGGAAATATCGTTGACCAGCACGAAAAGCTTGATGTGGGCAGGGGCGTCTTCGGCCGAAACCCCCATGGGGACGTCGTCCGTGATGGCGCAGATTTCTGCCTCGAAATCGATGCCCAGATCATCCGAGGGCAGCCGTACCGTTTCGTTCCAGGCCATGAAGCCGTGCGAGATCCCCTGGTAGACCAGGGGCTTCTCGTAGAAGTCGGCCGGCAAGGTCTCGCCGCGGGCCTTGCGGTTGCGGGTGATGTGGCTGGGGTAGGCCGCTCCGTCCAGAAACTGATAGGCGCGCGGCAGCGGGGCGTCCAGATCTTCCAGCCGCAGCGCGAAGGCATCCTGCGCCTGGCCCGCATTGAGTTTTTCATATAGCGCCTGCAGGGCGCCTTCCACCTGCGGCCAGCGATCCAGCGCTGACTGCAGGGTGGGGGCGATACCGGCCGCGCTGACCGCGCTTGCCAGGTCGCGGCTGACGACTATTAGGGCGCCGTCGCGATCGCGGCGCAAGGATGCCAACTTCATTGATGCCTCTTCATGTACGAAAATCGGATAGTGGGAAAACCTGCCGCGCGGGCCTTATTGCAAGGGGATCTTGGCGGCTTTCACGACCTGTTTCCATTGCTCGGTCGTGGTGGCGATCATGTCGCGCATCTCTGTGGGGGTGCCGTACCAGGCCTCGCTGCCCATGGCGTGCAGCCGCTTTTGCACGGCTTGGTCTGCCAGCACGTCTTTAAGGGTGCGGTTCAGGGTGTCGACCACGTCTTTCGGCATATCGGCGGGCCCGGCGATGCCCAGCCAGGACATCACCGTAAAGCCCGGGATCACCGAACCGACGGTCGGAACGCCCGGCAGCAGCGGCCAGGGCTGCGGGCTGGTTACGCCCAGGGCGCGCAGCTTGCCCGATTTCAGTTGCGGGGCGGTAACCGTCGGCGTGTCGACCATCACGTTCACGTCGCCGGACAATACCGCCTGCACGGGGGCGCCGCCGCCGCGATAGGGCACGTGCACCATGGACACGCCGGCCTTGGCGGCCAGCAGTTCCCCGGTCAGGTGCTGCGTCGAGCCGACGCCCACGGAGGTATACGTCACGGTGCCGGGATGCGCGCGCGCCTGATCCAGCAGCTGCTTCAGATCTTTGGCCGGATTGTCGGCCTTTACGGAGATGACGAAGGGAAAGCGCGAGACCGTGGAGACCATCGAAAAACTGCCTACCGGGTCGTAGGGAACCTCTTTGCGCACTGCCGCGGAAGCCGTATGCCCGCCGGTGAGCATGATCAGTGTGTAGCCGTCGGGCTTGGCCTTGGCGACGTAAGCCGAGGCGATCGTGCCGCCCGCGCCGGTGCGCGGCTCGACCACCACCGTCTGGCCCAGCCGTTTACCCATGGCGTCGGCGATGACGCGCGCCACCGAGTCGGCGTTGCCGCCGGCGCCGAAGCCGTGCATCAGGTTGATGGGGTGGTCGGGGTAGGCCGCCGCGGCGGCCATCGATACGGATGCGAACAGCAGCGCCGTTGCCGTGCGCTTGAATAGGTTTGCCATTTTTATTCCCTCCTGAAATAGGTGCCTGAGAAGTGCACTATAGAAAGGAGGGGGCGGCGGCAAGCCTGGATTTCCGTTGAACGGAATTGATCTGCGGGCTCTGAGCCTGCCCCGCGTATGCCTGCGAGGCTTGTCCCTGCCGGGCCTTTCTGCGGCCCGCCGGTGCCGGTCAGGCTCCGTGCCCCAGCATGGACTGGCGGATGACGCGTACGCGCTGCTGCAGCAGCGCGGCCAGCGCCGTGACGCGCGCCGGGCGCATGCGAGCGTCGATTGCCGCCACGCTGACGGCGGCGATGGGCTGATCCAGAGAATTCAGCAGCGGCACGCCGACCGCCGAAACCCCCGGGTTCACTCTGTTGCGGATAAATGCATAGCCATTGCGCCGGCAAGCCTGCACCGCCGTCCTGAGTTCCGCCTCGAATTGCTCGCGCCGCCCGAGCCTGCGCTTGCACAGCTTCTGGATCAGTTCTTCGCGCTCGGAGTCCTGGGCGTAGGCCAGCATGGCCAGGCCGCCCGCGCCCATGCCCAGCGGCCGGCGGCTGCCCACGTCCAGGGTCAATACGCGTACGGGCGAGGGCCCTTCGTGGCGATCCACGCACACCGCATCGGAGCCGCTGCGCATCGTCAGGTACACGGTGTCCCTGACCTCTTCGGCGAGCCGGCGCAGGAACGGCGCGCAGCGATCGCGCGGGTCGAAGGACGAAGAGGCCGCCAGGCCCAGTTCGAAGACCAGAGGGCCCAGGGCATAGCGCTTGCTGGGGTCGTGCTGCACCACCATGCCCTGCGCGCAGAGCTGGCCCAGCAGGCGATGCACCGTGGAGTTCGCCAGGCCGGTGGCGGCCGATAGCCGGGTCAGCGCCATGCCGTGCTTGCCCGCGGCCGCCAGCAGTTTCAGCAGCTGGATGCTGCGTTCCAGTACGCCGGTTTCGTCCGGGCGAGCCGCGCCATTCATGCCGTCCATCCTGGGTCTAGGTCTGTAAGCGTTCGGAATCGCCGGCTCGATGCACATCGCGCAGCCCGAAAATTCCATTGTACGGAAACCTGTATGCTTGCCGCAAAAGGCAGGAAGCCGCGGCTTGGGGGATGTGTAATTATGGTTGCCGAAGTTGCAGCTTTCGAGGTTACAGTTGTTTGCAAACTTGGCCGTGCGAGTGCAAGATATGCGCCCATCCTGTCATTCTGGAGACGTCATGCGCGTTCCGCTCGTTTCGACCTTGCTGTTGAGCTGCCTGCTCGCCGGTTGTGCCGCTGCCGGCCTCACCCCTGAACAACGCCGTGCCGCGGATCAGCAGACCTGCATGGGCTATGGCTTCCAGCCAGGCTCGGAAAGCTTTGCCAACTGCATGATGCAGACCGCGCAACGCCGCCAGGACGCAGCCCAGCGCAACCAAGAGGCGCAGCGCAACCAGCAGATGCAAAACGAATACATACGTACGATGAGCCTGCGCCGCAGCGGCGACAAGAGATACCCCGTATGCAGCGCCACGACGCCGGGCGCGCGCCTGGACGTGCAGAATCACAGCTGGTATGCGCCGGGCTGCAGGGCGCGCTAGGGCCGGTTCACGCTAAAAGCAGAACAGGCCCTAAGCCGTACGTGCGGCCATGCGTACGGCCATACGGCGTCTTGTGGCGCCGTCTTGCGCCGCCTCTGCCGGGCTATGGTATTGTCGGTGCATGTTGCATTTTCCGTGCCGTCCGGCCCCTGAGGGCGCCGCAGCAATATGAAAGCCGTTCTTGGCGCCCTGATCGCTCTTGTCGCCTTGGCCGCGCTTGCCCTGGGCGGCGCGCTGCTGCTGTCGGAAAGCCACGGCGGCATGTTCCCCGGCCTGGCTGCGGCGCTGGGCTGGCTGGTGCTGGCCGCCGGCAACTTGCTGGTGCTGGCCCTGAACCTGCTGTATTGGCGCTTGTACGGGGCGCCGCGCTGGCTGAGGTGGGTGGTCGTGGTACAGGCCGTGCCGGCCGCGGCCACGCTGGTGCTGGCCGGCATGCAGCTATACGGCAACTGGCAGGACAGCCGGGCCGCAGATCAACGCGCGGCCGTCTATCGCGCCATCCGCGCCGACGATGCGCAGCGCCTGTTGGCCGCCCAGCACGATTGCGGCGCGCGCTGTGCGGCGCAGTACCTGGTGAATGCGCAGTTGCTGGATGCCGCCGATGCGGGCGCACAAGTCGTGGCCAGTACATTGGTCGGCCAGCATGCCGTGGTGTCGAGCCAGTTGGGTCGGGAATCCATGGATCTGCGCACCTGCGAGGGCGGCTTCCTGCCCGGCCTGAATGCGCTCGGTGTTGCCGTGGCACGCCATGACCTGGCCATGGTCGACATATTGTTCCCCGCCAGCGACCAAGGCGCGCGCCGCGCGGCGCTATGGCTGGCGGCGCGGCTCGATCATCTCGACCTGGTGCAGGTGTTGTCGGCCAAGGGCGTGCCGCTGTCCATACGCGGGCCGGTGCTGCCGCAAAACGATACCCTGCTGGTGGCGGCGGCCCGCGGCGCTGCGCTGACTGTAGGCCAGTGGCTGATCGAGACCCAGCACATGCCCGTGGACGCCATAGTCAGTGGCCCCGATCCGTATCCGGGCACGGCCCCTGTGCAGGCTTTGATGAGCTATGCGTCGGAAGTACCGGGTTCGCCGCGCATCGCCCCGTTCCTTTCCATGCTGGTGCAGCACGGCGCCTACATCGATGCGCGTGATTCCCGCGGCAAGACCCCCCTGGAAGAGGCCGTCGGGTCACATGAGCAGCGCAGCGCCAGGCTGCTGCTGGACGCGGGGGCGCAGACCGGCCTGCTGTCGGCGCAGGAAAAGACGCAGCTACAGAAGCTGCTGGCGCAGCCGGAGGAGCCCCGCTATCCGCCGCCCGATGGCTCGGGCTGCGTAATGCCCTGATGCGGCCCGTATTCATGGCGGCTTGTATTCAAGGCAGCTTGCCAAGACGGTTTACCAAGACGGTTTGCCAAGACGGCTTGCGATCGTAGCGGTTCGTGGCCATGACTGTTTGCGGCCGTAGCGGTTCGCAGCCTAATAAAACATCTGGTGGACTAAAGCTGAAGCGGTTCGTGGCCTAAAACGTCTCGTAGACTAAAGCTAGAGCAACTTCGGTGCAAATGTTTACCGAATTTTCACGGCACACCTGATGCCGCGCCTTTAAAGGCGCGGCGGGTGTAAACATCTGAACCAAAAACGCGCTAAAGCGGTTCGTGACCTACAGCGGTTCGTAGCCGTGGGTTCGGGCGCCGCTCACGGCAATCCAGGCGTCGCGGCCATGGCCGCCGCGCTGCAGGCCAGCTCGTGCGGGCCGTGGGCGGCCGGTTGCAACGCGTCGGCCGAGGCCGGCCAGGGAAAGGCCGCGGCGGCTGCGCTGGCGGCGGCAAGCGCCGCCGTGTCCTGCGGGGCGGTTTCGGTGCGCAGCACGACTTGCTTGTCGCCGATGCGCGAGAGCCAGAACGTCATTTGCCTTGGCCCCGTCGGCGGCGGGCTGCCGGGCCCGATGTCGAGCACGCCCGCCTGGCTTGCGGCCGGCCGCGTCACCGCGTATTGCAGCAGCAGGCCGTGTGCGGCGCCGTGGGTGGCTTGCGGGTAGGGGTGTTGCGACAACTGCCCGACCTGCAGCCGCAGATCGTGCGCCATCCAGCCGTGCAGCAAGTCTTCCGTGTCTTTGGGGCTGCTGCCCGGCGCCTGCCGCATGAGCGTCACGCCTATGGCCTGATGGGAGTCGACACGCAGGTAGCGGGCCAGGTTGCGGTCGTGGCCTACCAGCAGGAAGCCGCCGAGCCGCGCCGGCAGGCTCAGGCTCATGGGCAGGTAAGTCACCGCGCCGCTGCCTGCATCCAGCTTCCAATCGGGGTCGAGTTCGTCGCGGGTGTGGGCGTTCAGCCACGTCACGGCCTGCTGCGTGTCGCCGGCGCGAAAGGCGGCATCGGCCGCCTGCAGCAGCAGCGTGTCGAAGAGCCGTTCCGAGTCGTGCCCGAGCTTGCTGTAGCGCCACTTGGCGAATGCCTTGCGCAGCAGCGGCATGGCCTGCGCGACATGGCCGTCGCGCGCAGCCGCTACGCCCATGGCCGTATACAGGCGTGCCTGGCGAGCGGGAAAGACGGCACTGGGCAGAGTGCGTACGGCCAGGGCGGATGCCCGGGCCCATTGGCGCTGGGCCAGCGCCGTGTCGAATTCGCGATCCAGCGCCTGGGCCTGGGGCGACAGCCCGCGATAAAACGCCTTGTCGGCCTGCCAGCCGATGTCCGCGAACAGCGCTTGCAGCGCCTTGCCGGCGGCGGCCTGGCGCGATGGCGCCCAACTGGCCCGGACGACGATCTGCCATACGCCTTTGCGGGCGATCCAGACACCATGTATTTCGTCCTTGCCGTGCTCGTCGGAGATATGTATGGCGCCGGCGGCGTGCGCACTTCCGGCAGGCATGAAACGGGCGGGAACGGCCGCGGGCCGCGGCGCCTTGTCAGCCTCGGCGTCGTGCCCTTGGTCGCCGTATAGCTCGCGCTCGTAGGACAGCTGGTGTGCAAGCTCTTGCCCGACCGTCGTTCCATGCCGGTCGCGCGACCCGATCCGCAGCCGCACTTGCATTGCCTCGAGCTGGCCTTGCAGTGCAATCGGCCTGTAGACCAGCGTCGACGGGCCCGAGCGATCGTCGGCCGTTTCGTAGTCTACGCGCAGCAGTCCGCCGGCGGTGGCGGGAAAGCTCATGCCGGCGAGCCGGTCGCGCAACCGTGCCTGGCTGCCGTCGATGATCCAGTTGTCCCGATCCGGCTGGCCCCATGTGACAGACTCGGTGGCAAGCGGCAGGCCGGGAATCTCGGCGAGCAGGGCATAGCCCTCGCTGCGCCGCTGCTGTAGAAATGCCAAGCGTGCCTCCTGCGCCATCGAGCGGGCCGTGTCGTGCACGCCATACGCGCAGCGGATCAGGGGGCGGATGGTGTGCAGCGCCCGGCGCGCCAGGTCGTAGCGTTCTTGTTCCTCGCGTATCGAGGCGTACCAGTCGCCCGCCCTGATGCGCTCGTATGGGTTGGCTGCTGCCGCGTAGGCTTGTTGCACCGAGGCTGCGGCGAGGTCGAATTTTCCGGCTCTCGCGGCATCGGCGGCATGCCGCAGCGCCTGTCGGAACGCAGAGCGTTCGGCCGCCTCGGCCGGGCCCGGATGCGAGGCTTCGGGCGGGGCAGGCGGCTCGCTCCTGGGTTCCGCGGCGGGGGATGACGCGGGAGGCGATGTCGTGGCCGCCTGCGCGCAGCCGGCCGCAAGCCAGGCGCATAGCAGGGCGGCGGCCAGGTGCGCCCCGCACGTTGGCTTGCCCATGCCCGGCGTCATACGGTCGGCCTGCACGCGCTGCGGCATCCGCGCGGTTGCGGCAGGCGTGGATCTGAATCGAGGTCGAGGCATGGCTGGCGGTGGTCTGTTGCGGGCCTCGTTACTTTACTCGCAGTGGTATGCCTCTGGGGGCCTGCCAAGCCGGCCCGGGGCACGGGCCGGTCGCACAAGGCTGCACAAGCGGTGCCGTTTCGGCGCCGGAGCCGCATCCGGCATATTGTGAAATTCTGCAAGCAAGGTTTGCGCCAGCACCGTGTCGCCGAAGTTCGCGTCCATGATGAGGTTGATGGATTCGTATACAGGGCAAGGCGCAAGCCGCAGCGACAGCCGCAACTGTTGTGAGGCCGGGCCCGGGCATGTCCGTGTCTTCCCGCTTACAGGATTTCCATATCCGGCCGCAGGTTCCGGTAGTGCAGGGTATGCAGGTCGGCGGTATTCAGGCCCGGCGCGGCCACCACCAGGATCTCGTCGGCCAGGGCGGCAAAGTCGGCGCGGAAGTGCACCGAGCTCTTCAATACCAGGGTGTCGTAGTCCGCGGGTTGTGCGCCGACGTGGCGGAACATGGCCTGGTCGGCGGCCTGCTGCTTGCGGCTCGACACCACGATGTCCAGGCCTTGCACGCGCACCCGCGCCATGGGGCCGAGATCCATGCGGCATCCCTGGTAGAAGGGGCCGCTGCCTACCAGGCGCCCGTCGCCCAGCGCCATGACGGTATAGGGGCCGGGCAGAGGCGCCGCGCCTATGCCGCTGCCGGCTCCAAGCGGGTGCGCCAGCACGGCGCCGGCACCCGCGGCATGCGCCGCGGCGGCGAAGCCGGGGTCGCACACTACGCCTGCACACACCTTGCGTGCGCCGCGGCGCAGCAGTTCGTGCAGCAGGTCGGTGGTGTCGCCGCTGCCGCCGCCGCCCGGATTGTCCTGCGTATCGGCGAGTATCACGGTGTGGCCGGCGTGACTCGGCGGCGTAGCTGCGTTGCCAGCATTCATGTGCTCCACGGCATTTGGCCCGCCGCACACGGGCTCGCCGGCCCGGCTGCCCGCCGGCGCCGCAACAAGCATGTGCGATTGACGCTGCAACGCCCTGCTTACCGCTTCTGCGGGGGAATACAGGGTGCCGCGGAAGGCGTCGCGGGCGCGCAGCACTTGTGTATACAAGGTATCGGCGGCGCGCTCCGCTGCCGCCGCACTGGCGGCGTATACCAGTACCGACGGGCCGCTGTCGTGGATGTCGGCCAGCGGAAAGCCGGGAATGAATTGCACCTCCCAGACCTGTTCATCCTGAAGCGCCAGCGCTGCCGCCGTCAGGCCCGCGGCGGGTTCGGCCAGGGTGCTTTGCCAGGCCATGGGTATGATGAAGGGTGCCCGGCGCAGGGCTGCGTGCGGCCGGTGCCCCTGTAGCAGGCGCCGCAGCATGGCGCCGGCGCGCCGTCCGGTCTCGGCCATATCCACGTGCGGATAGCTGCGGTAGGCCACCAGCGCGTCGCTGTGCTCGAGCATGGCCGGGCTCAGGTTGGCGTGGAAATCCAGGGCCGCAACGATGGGCAGCCCGGGCCGCACGCGGCGCAGGCGCCGCAGCAGCTCGCCTTCGCCGTCCTGCAGATGCTGTGCCACCATGGCACCGTGCAAATCCAGAAACAAGGCATCCAGGGCCGGCTGGCGCGACAGCATGGCTTCCAGTTCGCCGGCCACCTGTTCATAGGCCTCACGCTGTACCGGCCCCGAAGGGTTGGCCGAACACCACAGCAGAGGCGCCAGACAATGCCCGTCCCGCTCGGCGGCTTCGATGAAGCCGCTGATGGCCAGGTTCATGCCGCGGGTGGCTGGCGCGATCTCGGCGCCGCGCAGCAGCCCGGGCCACGCGTCGGCTTCGACGAAGCGCGCCATGGGCGTGGGCTCGGGTGCAAAGGTATTGGTTTCGTGCAGGAAGCCTGCGACGCCTATCAGTGCCATGGGTAGGGCCTTGCGGATGGTACGGGGGTGATCGGTGCTCAGAGAGCCCCAGCCAGGGCATTTTCCAGAATGTGTGCGTATTGTTCGGCGCTATAGGCGATGGGGTTGGTGGCCGCCGAGCCGTCGGCCACTGCCATCGCGCCTATTTCGGCGCAGCGGTCGGCGGGAATACCGATGTCGGCCAGGGCGTGCGGGATGCCTATCGATGCGCGCAGATCCAGTACCCATTGCAGGAAGCCGTCGAAGCCGGCGGCGGGCAAGTCCATGTAGCGCGCCAGCTCGGCGATGCGATGCTCGATGGCCGGGCGGTTGGCCTTGAGCACATAGGGCATGAGTATGGCATTGAGCATGCCGTGGTGCGCGTCGTACAGCGCGCCCAGGGGGTGGGCCAGCGCGTGCATGGCGCCCAGGCCTTTCTGGAAGGCGGTGGCGCCCATGCACGATGCCACCAGCATATGGTGGCGCGCCTCGATATTCGAGCCATCGCGCACCGCGTCGGGCAGATAGCGCTGCACCAGGCGTATGCCCTCCAGCGCGATGCCGTGCGCCATGGGGTGATGCACGGGCGAGCACAAGGCCTCGAGATTGTGCGACAGGGCGTCCATGCCCGTGGCCGCGGTCAGTTTCGCGGGCAGCCCGGTGCATAGCTCGGCGTCGAGTATGACGGCGCCGGGCAGCATGCGTGGATGGAAGATGATGCGCTTGACGTGCGCCTGCTCATCGGTGATGACCGAGGCGCGGCCCACCTCGGAGCCGGTGCCCGCGGTGGTCGGCACGGCGGTGACCGGGGCCATCGCGGCCGCGTCGGCACGCAGGTAGTTGTCGCCGATGTCTTCGAAGTCCCAGAGCGGGCGGCTTTGGCCGGCCAGCAGCGCGATCGCCTTGGCCGCGTCCAGGGCCGAGCCGCCGCCGAAGGCGATGACACCGTCGTGGCCGCCTTGTTTGTATGCTTGTACGCCGTCCTCGACGTTGGTACCGGTCGGGTTGCCCTTGATGGACGAGAACAGCGTGGTCTCGAGCCCCGCCGCGCGACAGCATTGCAGCGCCTGCTCTACCATGGGCAGCGAGGCCAGCCCCGGGTCGGTCACCAGCAGCGGGTGGCGCATGCCCTGCGCAGTGCACAGCGCGGGCAGCTCGGCGTTGCGGCCGGGGCCGGCCTTGATGGCGGTGGGGTAGTTCCAGTTGGCGTGCAGCGAGCGGTAGTCGGAAGTCATGGCGGATGGGTTGTTTGGCTTGCCTGTATCCTGTCGATTGGTTTCGATCGGGCGGGACTCTAAAGCAGGCGTAGATGAAAAGATTTGGCCTGGGTCAGGGCCTCGTAGCCCAGCGCGGACAGGGACACGCCGTGGCCGCTGTTCTTGACGCCTGTCCAGGCCAGGGCCGGATCCAGGTAATCGCAGCGGTTCATGAAGAAGGTGCCGGCTTCCACCTGTTGGCCAATGCGCAGCGCCGTCTCGGTATCGCGCGTGAAGACTGCGGCGGTCAGGCCGTAGGGGCTGTCGTTCATCAGCTCGACCGCCTGGATGTCGCTGTCGACCGGCATGATGCCGGCCACCGGCCCGAAGCACTCGTCGTTCATGACCGGCATGCCGTGATCCACGTCCACCAGCAGGGCCGGCGCCACATAGGCCGTATCGTCGCGGGCCATGCCGAAGCGCGCCGTGTCGACGAGATCGCGCGCGCCTTTGTTCAGGGCCTCACGCACCATGCCGCGAATCTCGCGCGCGGCAGTGGCGCGCACCACCGGGCCCAGCGTGGTGGCCGGATCCATGGGGTCGCCTAGCACATACTGGTTCACCAGTGCGGCGGCGCGTTCCGTGAATTCCGGGTATATGCGGCGGTCGACGTAGATGCGCTGGAT
Source organism: Candidimonas nitroreducens (assembly GCF_002209565.1). GTDB lineage: Bacteria > Pseudomonadota > Gammaproteobacteria > Burkholderiales > Burkholderiaceae_B > Candidimonas > Candidimonas nitroreducens. Next base: position 473,750 of record NZ_NJIH01000002.1, on the reverse strand, counting down.
GCCGCAGCACGACTGCCCCGAATTGAAGTAGGCGCCATCGACCACAGTGTCGACAGCCTGCTCCAGGTCGGCGTCGGCGCGCACATAGACTGGATCGTTGCCGCCGAGTTCCAGGCCGCAAGCGATGAACCGGCCCACCGCCGCGGCCTCGACGGCCTTGCCGCCGGGCACCGAACCGGTGAAGGAAACGTAATCCACTTCGGGCGCCTGGATCAGGCGCTGTACCGTGGCGTGCGTGGCATGCACGTACTGGAACACCCCCTCGGGCAAGCCTGCGTCGACGAATGCCCGGTGCATCAGCTCGGCGCACAGCGGCGTCTGATCCGAATGTTTCAGGATCACGGCATTGCCCGCCACCAGCGCGGGCACGATGCTGTTGACGGCGGTCAGCAGCGGGTAGTTCCAGGGCGCGATGGTAAATACCACGCCCACGGGCTCGCGCGCGATGTAGCGCCTGAAGCCTTGCTTGGGCGGCAGATCCAGCGGCGCCAGGGCCTGCGGTGCAATGGCGATCATGTGGCGCGCGCGCTCTTCGAAGCCGGCGACCTCGCCGGGCGTGTAGCGCAGCGGCCGGCCCATCTGCCTGGTGATGGCCTCGGCGATCTGATCCTTGTCGCGTACGAAGCGTTCGACCGCGGCGCCGACGGCGATGCAGCGTTCGGCCAGCGGCACATGTTTCCAGGCGCGCTGGGCATTGCGGGCGCGGGTCAGCGCGGCGGCGATATCGGCCTCGGAGGTATAGGCGCGGCGCAGCAATTCCCGCCCGTCAATGGGGCTGATGGTAATGAGTTCGGAGGACATGGGATTCTCTGTGTAGCCGGGTGGTTCTGGAGCGCCTTCCCGTAAGGGACGGACGGGTCAGATAATCTCGAAGTAGCGCGCCAGTTCCCAGTCCGTGACGTGCTGGCGGAACTGCCGTTCTTCCCATTCGCGGGTGGCGGCGTAGTGTTCGACGAAGTCATCGCCGAACAGCGCCCGCGCGGTCTGCGACTGGCGCAGGCGCTGCGCGGCTTCCCAGAGCGTGGCGGGCAGCCTCTGGTGCGCGGGGAAAGTCTGGGTATAGGCGTTGCCCGTGACCATCGGGTCGGGGTCGAGCCCCTGTTCTATGCCCGCCAGGCCCGAGCCCAGGGCGGCCGCCAGCGCCAGATAGGGGTTGGCGTCGGCCGATCCGATGCGCACCTCGATGCGCTGCGATTTTTCCGAGCCAGGTATGACACGCAGCGCCGTGGTGCGGTTCTCTACGCCCCAGGTGGCGTCCAGCGGCGCCCAGTAGCCTGGCACCAGGCGCGAGTAGCTGTTGATGGTCTGGGCATACATGGCCATGAATTCCGGCAGGTAGCGCTGTACCCCGGCGAGGAATTGGCGCTGGATGCGGCTCATGCCGCGCTCGCCCTGCGGGTCATGGAACACATTACGCCCACTAGCCGTGTCGCGCAGTGACAGGTGGATGTGGCCGCTCTGGCCCGAGTGTTCGGCCGACCATTTGGCCATGAAGGTGGCCATCAGGCCGTTGCGCTCGGCCAGCGCCTTGCAGAAGGTCTTGAACAGAAAACCCTTGTCGGCGGCGTTGGCGACGCCGTCGACTTCCAGTGCGGCTTCCAGTACGCCCGGCCCGGTCTCGGTGTGCAGGCCTTCGATGGGCATGTCCATGTGCTCGGTAAGCTCGACCAGCTGGGTATAGAAATCAGAGTTGACGGTGCTGCGCAGCACCGAGTAGCCGAAATTGCCGGGTGTCCAGGTTTCCAGGTTGCGGTAGTTCTTCTCGCGCACCGACTTGGGCGTTTCGTTGAACATGAAGAACTCGTATTCCAGCGCGCCGTCGGCGGCAAAGCCCATGTCGCGCGCCTTGGCGATCAGGCGATGCAGCAGGCGACGCGGGCAGATGGCGGCCGCCTTGCCGTCGAGTTCGGCGATGAAGAACAGCATGTCCTCGCCGTTGGCGCCGCGTTCCAGCGGCAGGCGGCGGCAGGTAGCTGGGTCTATGCGTACCTGCGCATCGGGGTAGGCCGTGTGCCAGCCGGTGAACTGCACGTTGTCGTACATGGCATCGTTCGAGTCCCAGCCCATGACCACGTCGCAAAAGCCCAGGCCCGACTTCAGTGCCGACAGGAACTTGTCCTTGCGCATGTACTTGCCGCGCATGACGCCATCGATATCGGACAGGCCGATCTTGAAATGCGACAGGCCGCTGGCCTGCACGAGATTGATGGCGTCTTCGGTACTGCGGATGGCACGCTCTTGCATGTGTAGTCCCCTGATCCTGGCGATGAGGTGTGCGGGTGCAGTTAGCGATCTTTTCCTGTGCGGGACGGGGTGGCTATGCGGCGATGCGCTCGAGTGCCTGCGCATGCAGTGTGCGGTTGGCCGCGGCCAGCACCTGGCCGCCGGACCCCATGTGCAGCGGGCGGCCCTGCCAGTCGGTGATCACACCCCCGGCGGCATCGATGACCGGGGCCAGCGCCAGGTAGTCATAGGGCTGCAGCCCGGCCTCCATGACCAGGTCGATGTGCCCGGCGGCCAGCAGTCCGTAGCTGTAGCAGTCGCCGCCGTAGCGGCGCAGGTACACGGATCCCGACAGGGTTTCGAAAGCGCGGAACTCTTCGGCATTGAAGATCTCGGGCGCGGTCGCGTAAAGGATGGCCTGGTCGAGTTTTGCCGTATCGCGAGTGTGGCAGGGCTGCCCGCAGAAAGTGGCTTCGCGGCCCTGCATGCCGATCCAGCGTTCGCCGGTGGCGGGGATGTCGATCATGCCGAAGACCGGGCTGCCGTAATGCAATAGCGCCAGCAGCGAGCCCCACAAAGGGTTGCCCGAAATGAAGCTGCGCGTGCCGTCGATGGGGTCTATGGACCAGACGAATTCGGCGTCGGTGTGGTCGAGCCCGAATTCTTCGCCCAGAATGCCGTGCTTGGGGTAGCGCTGGCCTATGGCCTTGCGCAAGGCTTGTTCGACTTCGCGGTCGGCAATGGTGACGGGGCTTTCGTCGGCCTTGGTGTCTATGGCCAGCGGGTGGCGGAACCATTTCAGGGCGATCTTGCGCACCTCGGTGGCGAGCTCTTCGGCATAGCGGCCTATGTCGGCCAGTTGCGCGGAATCGATGGAGGGCTGGTTCATACGGGCTTCTTGCAGATGTGTCGAGTAGAGAGAGCCCAGATTTTTGCAGCTCCGGCTCCCCGCGGCAATCGCGCTCCCGGCGCTGCCATGGCGCTCAGTCTATACACACTTGCAAAAATATGCAAATATCCACAAAATAACAAAATCCACCCAATTGCCGGAGGCTGAGGCCTTCCGGTTTTTTTCGGAAAAAGCAGAAGAAATGAAGATTGGACACCTGCTGGCCCTGGCCACTGCCTTGGTAATGCATCTGAACGAGGCGGGCTTCGTATCGCAGGCGGCGGCATTTTCCCCCATTATTATCATGCTGGTGGCGATGGGGGCACTGGTCACCATGAAGATCGTGCTCGCTCGGGTCAAGCCAGGCACTAGTACGGAGGTGCAGTGAATGTGGCTGGAAGCCCGCCATCAAAGAATTCAATCGCTGCTTGACAGGCTGGGGCGCGTTACCACTGACCGCATCGTCGAAGAACTGGGCGTGTCGCGTGAGACGGTGCGCCGCGACCTGGTCGAACTCGAGGCGCGCGGTGTGCTCAAGCGCGTGCATGGCGGCGCGATACGTATTTCGTCCGAGCCGCCCATCGGCCAGCGCTTGGCTACGCGTGTCAAGTACAAGCAGGCCATTGCGCGCGCCGTGGCTCAGCGCGTCGAACGCGACATGACGCTGTTCATCGATGCGGGCAGCACTACCACGTTGGTGGCCCAGGAGCTGGCCAAGTTGTCCAATCTGGCTGTCATTACCAATTCCCTGGATGCGGCGCTCTGCTTCAACGCGCAGGGCGAGGGGGCGGCGCACGGCAATCGTGTCACCCTGCTGGGCGGCGAACTCAGTCCGCACCTGGCCGCCACTTGCGGTGCCGCCACCGTGGCCGAGATCGGTCGCTATAGCGTCGATCTGGCGCTGCTGTCGCCGGTGGCTGTGGACGCCGCCTACGGCGCCACCAGTTTCGAGCACGACGAAGCGGTAATCGCGCAGGCCATGGTCGAAAGCGCTGCCGCCACATGGATACTGGCCGACTACAGCAAAATAGGCCGGCGCAGCCGCATCAGCTATTGCCCGGCCCAGCGCATGGGCTTGCTGATCACTAATACGCGCGCGCGCGAACAGGAAGGCTATGCGGATCTGTCCGGGCTGGTGCCCGAGATGCTACTGGTGTAAGCCGCCTACGCGCTAGAGCATGTTTGGCTCAGGCCTTTACACCCGTCGAGGCGTGGGCTCGGACAAGTATCGCGGCAAATCCGTAAACATTTTGAGCCGAAAATGCGCTAGCGTAGGGTAATGAGCCCACCTGTCGCGAGAACCATAGCCTCGCTGGGGGTGGGGCCTGTCTACCGGGCGCTCGCGCGCAGGGCCTCAGGCCATCGCAGTCAGCTGCTGCACGGCCGGCCAGATTTCCGCCGGGCTGTGGGCGATGGCGTCGGCGTTCCAGTCGTCGGTGGCGGAGCCCTGGCCGCAGTAGCCGTAGGCCGCCACGATGGTGCGCATGCCGGCGGCGCGGCCGGCGATGATGTCGCGCTGGTCGTCGCCTACGTAAACGCACCGCGCGGGGTCGACGCCGGCGCTGCGCGCCGCGTGCAGCAAGGGCTCGGGATGCGGTTTGGTATGTGCTGTGGTGTCGCCGCCCACGGTAACGGCGGAATCGCGATCCAGGCCCAGGTGCCGCACCAGCGGCAGGGCCAGGTATTCCACCTTATTGGTGACGATGCCCCAGGCGTAGCCGTGGTTTTTCAAAGTGTCGAGCAAGGCAGTGACGCCGGGAAACAGCTCGGTGCGCGAGGTCATGTCCTGTTCGTAGTCGTCCAGGAATTGCTGGCGCCAGCGCGCGTACTCGGGATGATCGGGATCCATGCCGAGGCCGGCCTTGATCAGGCCGCGCGCGCCTTGCGAGGCCATGGGGCGCAGCGCCTCGTAGGGCAGGGGCGCAAGGCCCTGCCGGACACGCAGCTTGTTGGCGGCGGCGGCCAGGTCGGGCGCGGTGTCGGCCAGGGTGCCGTCGAAATCGAACAGTATGAGTTTTTTCATGAAATTTCAGGAGGTACGGCTGGCCGCCAGCATCCTTTTGATGCGAATCAGGCAAAAAGGGTACTAGGCTACGCGCCGCGTGGCCAGCAGATAATTGACCGAAGTGTCGCTGCCCAGGCTGTAGTGCTCGGTGACGGGGTTGTAGCGCATGCCCGTCATGCGCAACACGTCCAGCCCCGCATGGCGGGCGCAGCTGGCCAGCTCGCTGGGCTTGATGAAGTTTTCGTAGCTGTGGGTGCCGCGCGGCAGCAGGCGCAGCACGTATTCGGCCGCCAGTATAGCCTGTACGAAAGACTTGAAGTTGCGGTTCAAGGTAGAGAAGAACACCCAGGCGCCCGGCTTGGCCAGCTGTGCGCAGGCCGCCACCACCGAGGCGGGCTCGGGCACATGCTCGAGCATTTCCATGCAGGTGACGATGTCGTAGGCGCCTGGCTCTTCGGCCGCCAGCTGCTCGGCGCTGATTGCGCGGTAGGTGGCGGTGACGCCGGATTCCAGCCCGTGCAGGCGCGCCACCTGCAGTGATTTCTCGGCCAGGTCTATGCCGGTGACCACGGCCCCGTCGGCGGCCATGCTCTCGGCCAATATGCCGCCGCCACAGCCTACGTCCAGCACGTGCTTGCCGGCCAGCGGGCCGGCCAGGCCGCGCACCCAGTCCAGGCGCAGCGGGTTGATGGCGTGCAGGGGCTTGAATTCACTGTTGGGATCCCACCAGCGTGCCGCCAGCGCGCTGAACTTGTCGATCTCGGCCTGGTCGACGTTGGCGGCCCCCTGGGGCCTGGAGGGGGGCGCGGAGCCGGCGGAGGCTGCACCGGAGGTGGATGTCGCAGTGGTCATGATGAAATACTCGCAGGCACTGTAACCGATGCAGCAGGAAATATGCGGGAACGGTGAACAGTACTATTGTTGCAATGCCTACGCTGCCTGGCTGTGAGCCCCGCGGCCCGCCGGCCAAAAAACGAAGGCCCCGCGAACGGGGCCTTCATTGTAACGGCTATTGAAACGGCCGTAATTACTTGCGGGTGCCGACGATTTCGACTTCCACGCGACGGTTCTTCGCACGGCCGGCAGCGGTCTTGTTGCTGGCGACGAAGTTCGTCTTGCCCTTGCCTTCGGCGTAGATGTGGTTGGGATCCACACCACGGCTGACCAAGTAAGACTTGACAGCGTCAGCACGGCGCTGCGACAGCTTCAGGTTGTAGGCAACGCTACCGATGGAATCGGTGTAGCCGGTGGCGATGAGGGTTTCGAGGTTGATGGACTTGACCTGGTCGGCGACTTGGTCAAGCATCTGACGGCCGGCCGGCTTCAGGGTAGCCTTGTCGAAGTCGAAGAAGGCGTCGGCGTTCAAAACCACCTTGGTTGCGGTCGGGGCGGCAACGGGAGCCTGGGCAACCGGCACGCCGTCGCAGCCGGCGATACCCGTGGCGGGCGTCCAGAAGTTGTCGCGCCAGCAGAGTTCGCGGGTACCGTTTTTCCAGACGTCGCCGAACGGATTACGCCAGTTGTCTACGGTTTGAGCGGATACAGCACCAGAGACCGTGACTGTGGCAAGGGCAAACGCTAGTGCGAATTTGGAGGGTTTGTTCATATTTCTCCTCGTTGAGCTTAATGCTGGTAAGTGACCGCAGCGAACCCCCGCCGCATATCAGGAAAACGTAGCCAGTATAGCAACGCCGTGAAGTCAATCAAATAATCGCGCTGGGTTTCATGCGTGTTGAGGGAATCTTAAGGCATTTCCATGTGCTTAGTTAAGCGGGTTTTACGCTGGATGCATAGATATTCGGATTTCTACGTCTGTCGGCCGGTTATTGTTGGTTTTTGACAACAAGGCTCACGGCTTTAAAGTGGTTTCTGAAGTCGTAGAGGGAACAGGCTCGGCGCGGCGCGTGGGCAATGCCCTGCGGCATCCCGCCCAGGCCGGCCGAAATGGTTCTTGTGCAGTGCGTCTTAGGGAATACCGTGGGCCAGCGGGCAAGTCTTACGGAATACCTAGGGTCAGCAGGTAAGTCAGCAGGTAATTAAGTTAAGTAAGACCCGCCCCGTAAAGCGTAAGGCCCGCCCTAAGTCAGACCCGCCCGTAAGACCCGTCCGTGTAAGACCCGCCCGTAAGGCCCGTCCGCTCTACGGGGTAAGTAGCGGTGCCGCTTTGGGTGTGGGCGGGCCCTGGCTCGATCGGAAAAGGGGGGCGGCGGCGGGCGCGGCGCCCCGGAACCGGAGTGGCGGCCCCAGTCGGTGCCCGGGGGGCGGGATGCTAGAATTTCCTATTCGCCCGACCCCGGTTTTTTACCGAAACACCGTTACAACGTTTGGATGCCTATGGATTCCTTCGCCAAGGAGACTCTTCCGATTTCTCTGGAAGAGGAGATGCGCCGCAGCTACCTCGACTACGCGATGAGCGTCATCGTCGGCCGGGCGCTGCCGGACGTGCGCGATGGCCTGAAACCCGTGCACCGGCGCGTGCTGTACGCCATGCACGAGCTGAACAATGACTGGAACCGGGCCTACAAGAAATCCGCGCGTATCGTCGGCGATGTCATCGGTAAATACCACCCCCACGGCGACTCGGCGGTGTACGACACCATCGTGCGCATGGCCCAGGACTTTTCCCTGCGCTACATGCTGGTCGACGGCCAGGGCAATTTCGGCTCCGTAGACGGCGACAACCCGGCTGCCATGCGGTATACCGAGATCCGCCTGTCCAAGATCGCCCACGAACTGCTGGCCGACATCGACCAGGAAACCGTGGATTTCGGCCCCAATTACGATGGCAGCGAACAAGAGCCGCTGCTGCTGCCGTCGCGCCTGCCCAATCTGCTGGTCAACGGCAGCTCGGGTATCGCCGTGGGCATGGCCACCAATATTCCGCCGCACAACCTGGCCGAGGTGATCGACGGCTGCCTGTACTGCCTGCGCCACCCGCAGTGCACGGTCGACGAGCTGATCGAGCTGATCCCGGCGCCCGACTTTCCCACCGGCGGCATCATCTACGGCATGTCGGGGGTGCGCGAGGGCTATCGCACCGGCCGCGGCCGCGTGGTCATGCGCGCCAAGGCGCACTTCGAAGACATGGACAAGGGGCATCGCCAGGCCATCGTGGTCGATGCCATACCCTACCAGGTCAACAAGAAGTCGCTGCAGGAACGCATCGCCGAGCTGGTCAACGAAAAGAAAATCGAGGGCATATCCGACATCCGCGACGAGTCCGACAAGGACGGCATGCGCCTGGTCATAGAGCTCAAGCGCGGCGAAGTGCCCGAGGTGGTGCTGAACAATCTGTACAAGAACACCCAGCTGCAAGATACCTTCGGCATGAACATGGTGGCACTGGTCGACGGCCAGCCGCGCCTGCTGAATCTGAAGCAGATGGTGGAATATTTTCTGGCGCACCGGCGCGAAGTGGTTACGCGCCGCACCATATTCCAGCTGCGCAAGGCGCGCGAGCGCGGCCACGTGCTGGAAGGCCTGGCGGTGGCCCTGGCCAATATCGACGATTTCATCGCCATCATCAAGGCGGCGCCCACGCCGCCGGTGGCGCGCCAGGAATTGATGGCGCGCAGCTGGGATTCTTCCCTGGTGCGCGAGATGCTGGCCCGCGCCGACGACGGCACGACGCCGGGCGGGCGCGCCTCCTATCGCCCCGACGGGCTGGATCCGAGCTACGGCCTGCAGGACGACGGCCTGTACCGCCTGAGCGACGTACAGGCGCAGGAAATCCTGAACATGCGGCTGCAGCGCCTGACCGGCCTGGAGCAGGACAAGATCGTCGGCGAGTACAAGGACGTGATGGCGGCGATCGCCGACCTGCTGGATATCCTGGCGCGGCCCGAACGCATCACCACCATCATCGGCGACGAGCTGCTGGCCATCAAGGCCGAATTCTCCACCAGCGCCAAGGACACGCGCCGCTCCGAGATCGAGCACAACGCCACCGAACTGGACACCGAAGACCTGATCACCCCCATGGACATGGTGGTGACGCTGTCGCAGACCGGCTACATCAAGAGCCAGCCGCTGTCGGAATACCGGGCGCAGAAGCGCGGCGGCCGCGGCAAGCAGGCCACGGCCATGAAGGAAAACGACTTCGTCGACCAGCTGTTCATCGCCAATACCCACGACTACTTGCTGTGCTTCTCGGATCGCGGCCGGGTGTATTGGCTGAAGGTCTGGGAAGTGCCCCAGGGCACCCGCAATTCGCGCGGCCGGCCCATCGTCAATATGTTCCCGCTGGCCGACGGCGAGAAGATCACCGTAGTGCTGTCGGTCAAGGAATTCAGCGACGACCACTACGTGTTCATGGCCACCTCGCGCGGCACGGTCAAGAAGACGCCGCTGTCCGACTTTTCCAACCCGCGCAAGGCCGGCATTATCGCGGTGGCGCTGGATGACGGCGACTTCCTCATCGGCGCCGATCTTACCGACGGCGAGCACGACGTGATGCTGTTTTCCGACGCCGGCAAGGCGGTGCGTTTCGACGAGAACGACGTGCGCCCCATGGGCCGCACTGCGCGCGGCGTGCGCGGCATGACGCTGGAAGACGGCCAGTCGGTGATCGCGCTGCTGGTGGCCGGCGACGAAACCCATAGTGTGCTCACGGCCACCGAGAACGGCTTCGGCAAGCGCACTTCCATCGTCGAATACACGCGCCACGGGCGCGGCACCAAGGGTATGATCGCCATCCAGACCAGCGCGCGCAACGGCAAGGTGGTGGGCGCCGTGCTGGTGCGCCCGGATGATGAAATCATGCTGATCACCACCGGCGGCGTGCTGGTGCGCACCCGTGTGTCCGAGATCCGCGAGATGGGCCGCGCCACGCAGGGCGTGACCCTGATCAACGTCGACGAAGACAGCACGCTGTCGGGCGTGCGGCGCGTGGTCGAGAGCGATGCCGACGAAGACGAATCCGATGAACAGGCGCAGACGGACGCCAGCCAGGCCGGCGGCGATGCCGGTGCAGAACCGACCGAGGAGCCCTCATGACGCGGCCCTGGAATTTCTCGGCGGGGCCTTCGGCCCTGCCTCTTGAAGTGCTTGAACAGGCCGCGGCCGAAATGACCGACTGGCATGGCTGCGGCATGTCCGTGATGGAAATGAGCCATCGTGGCAAGCAGTTCATGCAGATACGCGACGAGGCCGAGGCCGACCTGCGCGAGCTGCTGGGCGTGCCCGACGACTACGAAGTCATGTTCATGCAGGGCGGGGCCACCGCCGAGAACGCCATCGTGCCCATGAACCTGCTGGGCCGGGCCGGCAGCGGCCGCGCCGACTATGTGCTGGCGGGCATCTGGTCGAACAAATCGCATAAAGAAGCACAGCGCTACGGCGACATCGCCGTGGCGGCTTCCAGCGGCGAGGCCGCGCAGATCGACGGGCGCCAGCAGCAGGCCTGGACCTGGTTTCCCGAGCCGCAGACCTGGCGCGTGCGCGCCGATGCGGCTTATGTGCACGTATGCAGCAACGAGACCATAGGCGGCGTCGAATTCGCCGACTGGCCCGACATGGCCGCGCTGGGCGCCGCCGACGTGCCGCTGGTGGTGGACGCGTCTTCGCACTTCCTGTCGCGGCCCATCGACTTTTCCAAGGCCGCGCTGGTGTATGCCGGGGCGCAAAAGAACGCCGGCCCGGCCGGCGTGACGGTAGTCATCGCGCGCCGCGACATGATCGGCCACGCGCTGCCGATGTGCCCCTCGGCCTTCGACTACACCAATGTGGCCAAGAACCAGTCCATGTTCAACACGCCGCCCACCTATGCCATCTATATCGCCGGGCTAGTGTTCAAGTGGATCAAGCGCCAGGGCGGGGTGCAGGCGCTGGAACGCGCCAATATCGCCAAGGCTGCGGAACTGTATGCCAGCCTTGACGGTTCGCAGTTCTACCGCGCGCTGGTGCATCCGCGCTGGCGTTCGCGCATGAACGCGCCGTTCTTCCTCGCCGACGAATCGCTCAATGCCGACTTTCTGGCTGAATCGCAGGCCGCCGGCCTGCTGCAGCTCAAGGGGCACAAGAGCGTGGGCGGAATGCGTGCCTCTATATACAATGCCATGCCCCTGGAAGGGGTGCGGGCCCTCATCAATTTCATGCAGGACTTCGAACGGCGCCATGGATGATTCCCTCACCGAACGCTTGCGGCCGCTGCGCGAGCGCATCGACTCGCTGGATGAACAGATACTCGAGCTGCTGAACCAGCGCGCCCGGGCCGCGCAGGAAGTCGGCGTAGTCAAGCACGATTTCGACGCCGACGGCCCGGTCTTCAAACCCGAGCGCGAGGCCATGGTGGTGCGCCGCCTGCAGGAAGCAAACCCCGGCCCCTTCACCGACCAGGCCGTGGACGCCGTCTGGACGCAGATCATCTCGGCCTGCCGCGGGCTGGAAAGCGCGCTGACGGTGGCCTACCTGGGGCCGCAGGGCTCGTTTTCCGAACAGGCCGCCTACGAGCACTTCGGGCGCATCATCACCCCGCTGCGCTGCAATAGCTTCGACGAGGTGTTCCGCGCCATCGAGGCCGGGCAGGCCGATGCCGGCATGGTGCCGGTCGAGAATTCCACCGAAGGCGCCGTCAACCGCACCCTGGATCTGCTGCTGAATTCGCCCCTGAAGGTGCTGGGCGAGCGTTCCATCAAGATTCACCATTGCCTCATGACGCGCACCGGCACGCTGGAAGGCGTGCGGCGCGTCATGGCGCACCCGCAAGCGCTGGCGCAGTGCCAGGCCTGGCTGACGCAGCATTGCCCGGGGCTGGCGCGCGACGCGGCCTCCAGCAATGCCGAGGCGGCGCGGGTTGCTGCCGGCGATTCCACCGTGGCGGCCATCGCCGGCACCACGGCGGCCACCGCCTGGAACCTGGGCGTTGTCGCCTCGGGCATCCAGGACGACCCGCAGAACCGCACCCGCTTCCTGGCCGTGGGCGCCATGGACACTCTGCCCAGCGGCCACGACAAGACCAGCGTGATTCTGGCGGTGCCCAACCGCGCCGGCGCGGTCTACGAGATGCTGGCGCCGCTGGCCGAGCATCGCGTGTCCATGACGCGGCTGGAATCCAGGCCGGCGCGCACCGGCCAGTGGGAATACTATTTCTATGTCGACCTGCTGGGCCATCGCGACGATCCGCCGGTGGCGCAGGCCCTGGCCGCATTGAAGAAACAAGTTGCCTTTTTCAAGGTGCTGGGCTCCTATCCGGCCCAATAAGGACACGCACGCAATGAACGCCAACGACGCCCAAAACCTGGGGCGGGATGCACAGGTGCCTTCGTACATTCTGGACATCGCGCCTTATCAGGCCGGCAAGCCCATCGAAGAACTGGCCCGCGAGTTCGGGCTCGACCCCGCCGGCATCGTCAAGCTGGCCTCCAACGAGAACCCACTGGGCCTGCCGCCGTCGGCGCAGCGGGCCATGATAGAGGCGGCCGGTACGCTGGCCCGCTACCCGGATCCCAATGGCTTCGACCTGAAGGCCGCGCTGGCCGAGCACTATCAGGTGCCGGCGTCCTGGCTGACCCTGGGCAACGGCTCGAACGACCTGCTGGAACTTGCCTCGCTCGCCTTTCTGGCGCCGGGTTCGTCCTGCGTCTATGCGCAGCATGCCTTTACGGTTTACCGCCTGGCCACCCAGGCGCGCGGCGCGCGCCACCTCATGGTGCCGGCCCTGGACTACGGCCACGATCTCGATGCCATGCTGGCAGCCATCGATGCCGATACCCGCCTGCTGTTCGTGGCCAACCCGAACAACCCCACCGGCACCTTCCTGCCGTCCGCCAGGGTAGAGGCCTTCCTGGCAGCAGTGCACGCGGCCCATGGCGAGCGCGTCACCGTAGTGCTGGACGAGGCCTACAACGAATATCTGGATCCCGAGCTGCGTTTCGACAGTTCCGCCTGGGTGCGGCGCTTTCCCAACCTGATCGTGGTGCGCACCTTTTCCAAGGCCTACGGCCTGGCCGGGCTGCGCGTGGGCTTCGCGATGGCGCAGCCGCGCCTGACCGATCTGCTGAACCGCGTGCGCCAGCCCTTCAACGTCAATACCCTGGCGCAGGCGGCGGCCATCGCCGCGCTGCACGACCAGGAATTCCTGCAGCGCGCCTACGAGACCAACAAGGCGGGCAAGCGGCAGCTGGCCGAAGCCTTCGACAAGCTCGGACTGCAGTATGTGCCCAGCTACGGCAACTTCGTGCTGGTGCGCGTGGGCGATGCGGCGCGCATCAACCTGGAACTGCTCAAGCGCGGCGTCATCGTGCGCCCGGTGGCCGGCGACGGCCTGCCCGAATGGCTGCGCGTGTCGATCGGCCTGCCGCAAGAGAACGCCCGCTTCATCGAGGCGCTTGCCGCGGTGCTCTCGGGCCAATGAGCAGCGCGGCCGAGGCTCCCGGGCCGGCCCGGGTAGAGGTGCTTGCGGTCGTCGGGGTGGGGCTCATCGGCGGCTCGTTCGCCGCGGCGCTGCGCGCCGCGGGCAAGGTCGGGCGCGTGCTCGGGGTGGGGCGCCATGCCCACACACTGCGGCAGGCGCGCCGCCTCGGGCTCATCGACGAGGCCGTCGATCTGCGCCAGGCGGCTGCGAGCGCCGACCTGATCATGCTGGCCACCCCGGTGGGCGCGATGGGCCGCATATTGTCTGAACTGAAGCCCCATCTGCGTGCGGAAACATTGCTCACCGACGTCGGCAGCACCAAGGCCGACGTGGCGCGCACGGCGTGTGCCGTCCTGGGCGAAGGCGCCGCGCAGTTCGTGCCGGGCCATCCCATCGCCGGGGCCGAGCGCACCGGCCCGGAAGCCGCCGACGCGGCCCTGTACCGCGGCCGCAATGTGGTGCTTACGCCTTTGGCGGAAAATTCCCTGGATGCGCGCCTGCGGCTGACCGGCTTGTGGGAAAGCTGCGGCGCCCGCGTCCTGACCATGGAGCCCGAGGCGCACGACGTGGTGCTGGCCTCGGTCAGCCACGTGCCGCATTTCCTGGCCTCGGTCTATATGGAGCAGGTGGCTGCGGCGCGCGATTCCGATGTGCGCATGAGCCTGGCCGGCACCGGCTTTCGCGACTTCACGCGCATCGCGGCGGGCTCGGCCGAAATGTGGCGCGATATTTTCCTGGCCAACCGCAGCGCCGTATTGTCCGAGCTGGCTGAAATCCGGCAGGCCCTGGCACAGGCCGAGCAGGCCCTGGAACGCGAGGACGGCCAGAGTTTGTACGACTGGCTCGAGCGCGCCGCGCTGGCGCGCCGGCTGTGGGGCAGCCGGAGCGGACTGTCATGATGCCGTTGCAAAAGACGCCGTGCGGCCGCACGCAGGGCGCACGCCTTTCCCTGGGAATAATGTCGCGTGGCGACAGGAGAGTAGTGCAATGACCACGGCCGAGAGCCTGACCCTGGCGCCGGCGCGCCGTGCCGCGGGTGCAGTCGTGCTGCCCGGTTCCAAGAGCATTTCCAACCGCGCGCTGCTGCTGGCCGCGCTGGCGCAGGGCCGCACGCGGCTGCAGGGGCTGCTCGATTCCGACGACACGCGCGTCATGCTGGCCGCCTTGCGCCAGCTTGGCGTGGCGGTGCGCAGCATCGGCCCCACCGAGGTCGAGATCGAGGGTGTATGCCCCTTTCCGGCGCGCCAGGCCGAGCTGTTCCTGGGCAATGCGGGTACCGCGTTTCGGCCGATGACCGCGGCGCTGGCCGTGATGGGCGGCGACTACCGGCTCTCCGGCGTGCCGCGCATGCATGAACGGCCCATCGGCGACCTGGTCGACGGGCTGCGCGCCCTGGGGGCCGACATCCGCTATACCGGCAACGAAGGCTATCCGCCGCTGGCCATAGGCCGCGGCAGCCTGCGGGTGGACGGGCCGGTGCGGGTCAAGGGTTCGGTGTCCAGCCAGTTCCTGACGGCGCTGCTGATGGCCGCGCCCATGCTGGCAAGCCAAGCGGGCGTGGATCTCGTCATAGAGGTCGAGGGCGAACTGATTTCCAAGCCCTATATCCTGATCACGCTGAACCTGATGGCGCGCTTCGGCGTCGAGGTGCGGCGCGAAGGCTGGAACCGCTACGTCGTACCCGCCGGCGCGGCTTATCGCTCTCCCGGCACGCTGCCGATCGAAGGCGACGCTTCTTCGGCCTCTTATTTCATGGCGCTGGGAGCGATCGCGGGCGGCCCGGTGCGCATCCGCGGCGTGGGCGCCGCCAGCATCCAGGGCGATATTGCGTTTGCCGATACGCTGCAAGCCATGGGCGCGCGCATCCGCCGCGATGCCGATTCCATCGAGGCCGAAGGCGTCTGCGTGGCCGAGGGCGGCCGGCTGCGGGCCTTCGACCTGGACTTCAACCTGATACCCGATGCGGCCATGACCGCCGCGGCGCTGGCGCTGTATGCCGACGGCCCCTGCACCCTGCGCAACATAGGTAGCTGGCGCGTCAAGGAAACCGACCGCATCCATGCCATGCATACCGAGCTGGCCAAGCTCGGCGCGCAAGTGGAGTCGGGGCCGGACTGGCTGCGCGTGCACCCGGTGCAGCCGGGGCAGTGGCGCCCGGCCTCCATCGCTACCTACGACGATCATCGCATGGCCATGTGCTTTTCGCTGGCGGCGTTCGGGCCGGTGCCGGTCACCATCTTGGATCCGGGCTGTGTCAGCAAGACATTTCCCGATTACTTCACGGTATTCCAGGGCCTGCTGCGGGATTAGCGCCAGGGGTTGTTCGCGCTAGAAGCGGCGGCTCTGTTAGGGTGAGCAGGCTCTGGTTTCGCCTGGGCGGAATTGAAGTGAACGATGTTTAGAACGATGTTTACTGAGTTCCTGGTACTCGCCTGATGCGGCGTCGGCCGCCTCGCGAAGAAATGTCAATACTTGGGCCGGACACGCGGCAAACGACTGATACGACCGATATGAGCGCAATTCCTATGATCACGATCGATGGGCCCACGGCCTCGGGCAAGGGCACGATCGCCCACCGGGTGGCCCAGGCCCTGGGCTGGGCGGTATTGGACAGCGGCGCGCTGTACCGGCTGGCGGCGCTGGCGGTGATCGACGGCGGCATCGATCCGGGCGACCAGGCCGCGGTGGCCAGGGCCGCGCAAGGCCTGGACGTGCGCTTCGACGCAGACCGCATCTGGATGGGCGGCGCCGACGTGGCGGCGCGCATCCGCGAAGAAAGAGTGGGCAATCTGGCCTCGAAGATCGCGGCCTATCCGGCGCTGCGCCAGGCCTTGCTCGAGCGCCAGCGGGCCTTCCGCCGGCCCCCCGGGCTGGTGGCCGACGGGCGCGACATGGGAACCGTGGTATTCGCCGATGCGCCCCTGAAGATTTTTCTCGTCGCGGACGTCGAGGCACGAGCGCAGAGGCGCTGTAAGCAGTTGAAGGAAAAGGGGTTTTCTGCTAATCTAGCGGATCTGTTGCAAGACATGCGAGAGCGCGATGCGCGCGATCGCAACCGGGCCCACGCGCCGCTGGTCGCGGCGCCGGACGCCCGGACGATCGATTCATCGAACCTATCCGTCGAAGCAACAGTCAAGCAGGTGCTCGACCTCTGGTCGAGCCTGGGTACCCGAACCTGAAGGCGCTCGCGGCGCCGGCTGGGCCGGGGTTTTGTTCACTCCGCCGGGTATGCGCGATACCTGGGCGTGTTATTTAACGGCCCTTGCGGCCACATGGATTCAACTTAATGTCTTCCATCCCCTCCATTGCCGCCGCTACCGGCGGCGAGAGTTTTGCCGACCTTTTCGCTGAAAGCATCAAGAACCAGGACATGAAGTCCGGTGAGGTCATTTCCGCGGAAGTCGTGCGCGTCGACCACAATTTCGTCGTGGTCAATGCCGGCCTGAAGTCCGAAGCCCTTATTCCCATCGATGAATTCCTGAACGATCAGGGCGAGCTCGAAGTCAATGCCGGCGACTTCGTTTCCGTCGCCATTGATTCGCTCGAAAACGGCTACGGCGACACCATCCTGTCGCGCGACCGCGCCAAGCGCCTGTCGGCCTGGCTGCAGCTCGAACAGGCCCTGGAATCCGGCGAACTGGTCAACGGCACCATCACCGGCAAGGTCAAGGGCGGCCTCACCGTCATGACCAACGGCATCCGCGCCTTCCTGCCCGGCTCGCTGGTCGACCTGCGTCCGGTCAAGGACACCACCCCCTACGAGGGCAAGACCCTCGAATTCAAGGTCATCAAGCTCGACCGCAAGCGCAACAACGTGGTGCTGTCGCGCCGCGCGGTGCTCGAGGCCAGCATGGGCGAAGAACGCCAGAAGCTGCTGGAAACCCTCACCGAGGGTGCGGTGGTCAAGGGCGTGGTCAAGAACATCACCGATTACGGTGCGTTCGTCGACCTGGGCGGCATCGACGGCCTGCTGCACATCACCGACATGGCCTGGCGCCGTGTCCGTCATCCTTCCGAAGTCCTGCAAGTGGGCCAGGAAATCGAAGCCAAAGTGCTCAAGTTCGACCAGGAAAAGAGCCGTGTCTCGCTGGGCGTCAAGCAGCTGGGCGAAGACCCCTGGGTCGGCCTGGCGCGTCGCTACCCGCAAGGCACCCGCCTGTTCGGCAAGGTCACCAACCTGACCGACTACGGTGCGTTCGTCGAGGTCGAGGCCGGCATCGAAGGCCTGGTGCACGTCTCCGAAATGGATTGGACCAACAAGAACGTCGACCCGCGCAAGGTGGTTACCCTGGGTGAAGAAGTCGAAGTCATGGTGCTCGAGATCGACGAAGACCGTCGCCGCATCTCGCTGGGCATGAAGCAATGCCGCCCCAATCCCTGGGAAGAATTCGCCGTCAACTTCAAGCGCGGCGACAAGGTGCGCGGTGCCATCAAGTCCATCACCGACTTCGGTGTGTTCGTCGGCCTGCCCGGCGGCATCGACGGCCTGGTGCACTTGTCCGACCTGTCCTGGACCGAATCGGGCGAAGAGGCCGTGCGCGGCTTCAAGAAGGGCGACGAGATCGACGCCGTGGTTCTGGGCATCGACACCGACAAGGAACGCATCTCGCTGGGCATCAAGCAGCTCGAAGGCGATCCGTTCAACAACTTCGTGGCCACCTACGACAAGGGCGCGATCGTTCCGGGGGTGATCAAGTCGGTCGAACCCAAGGGCGCCGTCGTGACCCTGTCGGTGGACGTCGAAGGCTACCTGCGCGCCTCCGAGATCTCGGCGGGCCGCGTCGAGGACGCCACCACGGTGCTGAAGGCCGGCGAGAACGTCGAAGCCATGATCGTCAACATCGACCGCAAGTCGCGTTCGATCCAGCTTTCGATCCGCGCCCGCGACAACGCCGAGACCGCCGATACCATCCAACGTATGTCCGAAGCCAGTGCTTCGTCGGGCACCACCAACCTGGGTGCCCTGCTGAAGGCCAAGCTCGATCAACAACGCGACGATGGTTAATAGGCGTGACTAAGTCAGAGCTGATCGCGATACTGGCAAGCCGCTACCCGCAACTGGCAGCGCGCGACACGGATTACGCCGTCAAGACGGTACTCGAGGCGATGACCCAGGCTCTGGCCAGCGGTCAGCGCATCGAGATCCGCGGCTTCGGCAGCTTTTCCCTGTCCGAGCGTTCGCCGCGGGTGGGCCGCAACCCCAAGTCGGGCGAGAAAGTGCTGGTGCCTGGTAAACAGGTGCCGCACTTCAAGGCCGGCAAGGAATTGCGCGAGCGGGTCGATTCGGCCTACGAAGAAGAGGTCAGGGCGGCAGCCGAGCCCTCTTTTGAACTGGGCCAGTTCGATACTCGCATGATGCACGGCTGAAGCCTGGCCGTAGCGCCGGCCAATATGCGACCGAGACCCGTGGTTGTTCCGCGGGCCTGTCTGATGCGAAAAACCCCGCTGCGCAAGCCGCGGGGTTTTTCACTTCTTGGGCTTTGCATGCCAGGCAACGGTGCGCTGCCGGCGGTGTCGGCGCCCAGGCGTTCGATCTCCACGCCCGAGTAGCGTGCCGGGCGGTGCGAACCCGCCCGGCCGGCAGCGAGGATGCCAGGTCAGTGGGCTTCTACGCCGGCTGCTGCCGCCACGGCTTTCCAGCGCTCGGACTCGGACTTGAGAAACGCAGTGAGCTCGCCTCGAGTTTGCGTCGTGTAAGGCTCGATGCCGGACTGGCCGAGCTGGGCCATGACGCCGGGGTCTTTGGCTGTTTGGCTGAATACGGCGTGCAGGCGGTCGGCAACGGCTGCAGGGGTTCCCTTCGGCGCGACGATTGCAAACCAGTTGACGGCCTCTACGCTGGGATAGCCGAGCTCGGCGGTGGTGGGCACGTCAGGTAGGAATGTAGAGCGTGTCTTGCTGGCGACGGCAAGCGCGCGCAGGCGCCCGTCTTTGATGAAGGCCTGCAGGGGGGTGAGATCCATGATGATGCCGTCCACATGGCCTCCGACGGTGTCGGTGGCGGCCGGTGCGCCTCCTTTGTAGGGGATGTGGTTGATTTTCAGGCCTGCCGATGTTTTCAGCAGCTCGATGGCAAGGTGAGGCAAGCCACCATATCCCGACGACGCCATGGACACCGTCCGTTGTTTGGCCAGTGCCGCGAAATCGGCCAGCGTCTTGGCCTTGACCTGCGGGTTGATGGCGATGACTTCGGGAGTCATGGCTATGCGCGCGACGCCGACGAAATCCCGCAGTGGATCGTAGCGCAGGCCGGCGACGGTGTGGGGGTTGATGGCCAGTGTGCTGGCGCTGCCCAGCAACAGGGTATGGCCGTCGGCAGGTGCCTTGGCTACGTATTCGGAAGCGATGGATCCGTTGGCGCCGGGCTTGTTTTCGACAATGATCGGCGTGCCGAGAATATCGCCTGCCTTATGGGCGAATATACGGGCGACGATGTCGTTGGAGCCGCCTGCGGCGAATCCCAGCACCAGCCGTATTGGCTCGTTGGAGGGCGCGTCTTTGCTGGCAGCGTGGGCGGGCAGCCCGCCTAGCAGAGCCACGGCTGCGGATGCCGTGACAAGCAGTTTCTTGATCATGGATAGCTCCGTTGTCTTGTTGGATGCGGTGGCCGGCCGGCGGGTCAGCTCAGCCCGAATGTCGCACGCACTTCGTTGAGCACATCGCGTGGCGGCGTATGGAACGGTGCGTGGATATGCTCACTCTTTTTCAACCCGATCGAGCGCTTCAGGCTCACCAGGGTCTGCGCGAATTTCAAGCCGCAAGCCGTGGTCTCGATCACGGGAACGCCGGTGTTGCCTATGGTGTGGAAGCCATGGCGCACGAATGCCGGCCCGAACAACTGCCCTCCGGCAATCACTACGTCGGCGCCGTCGGCAATGCACTCCCTGGCGGTCTTCTCGAAGGCCACCAAAAACTCGTCATCCTTGCCTTCCAGGCAGCGGACGAAGTTTTCGTAGGTCATGCCGAACTTGCGTACGGGATTGCGCGTGATCGCCCGGGCTTCTAGTCCATAGGTGCGGATGTTGTTTTCGATGACGGGAACGTAGCCGTCCATTACGGTCAGCATGGCGAACTTCCGGCCTAGCGTTGCGGCCAGCATCATGGCTGATTCACCTGGCCCCGCCACCGGAATCTCGGCGGCTTCCCGCGCGGCATATAGACCGGGATCCCAATGGCCGCCGACGATGGCACCGTCGAATCCGCGGGCTTCGGCCTTCAGGATGTCGTTGATGACATGGACATCGTTGATCATGCCCAGGTAGGTCGAAGTCAATAGCGAGGTGGTTTTTTCCAACCAGCCGATTTCCACCTCGACGTCGGGCCCCATGACGTGGCGCGTGTAGTCGCGCAGGGTTTCATCGAGTAGTTCACCGCGCGAGGTGCGGTTGGGCATGGACTTGCTCAGTCCGATGGGCCAATAAAGCTTCATGGGTGGGTTGTCACGATTCATGCATGTACTCCTAGGCGGGTCAAGAATCGGTGAAGGCTTCCCGGAGGGGGCTGGGGCGTGAGCCAGGTGCTGCTTGCGCGGCAGAGAATCGGGTCGCAGGCTCCGGCCCGGTCTGTTTGCGCGCGGCCGGACGCACCGCAGGCATACCGCCGGCAACGGTCTTCGCCTGGCCGGGCGCATGGCCGAGGTGTGCATACGCCTTTTCGGCTCGCGCCAGCAGCTAAGTGACTGCCTGCCGCTGAGGCTTAGGGCGCTGCCGGACTTGGCTTGGTGTTCGCTCCTTTCTATTTATTTGTTCTTTCTAACAGAACAAATATACCTTCTGGAAGAACATTCTAGATATCTTGATACAAGGTGTCAATACTCGATGCAGGCTCGAAAATGGCCGTGCCGTTTATCCGCGCACGTCCGGCGCGCCCGCCGCAGCGAGTGTGCGGCTGTCGAAGTTTGCGCAGCCATGTGGCCACGGATAGTCGGGCATGCGGTAGCGCTGGCACGACGACCCTCTGGCTGCACAGCCATGGCATGGCCGTTTCCCCTTTACAATCTGGGTTTCGGCCGCCGCGGGCATCCCGGCGGTGGTTCCGCCGTTATGGAGTTCGAGTTATGCGTTACCTGGTCTGGGTGTTGCGGATAGTGGTGTTCATTCTGGTATTGCTGTTTGCCTTGAAGAACACCGGGCCGGTCGACGTGGGCCTGTATGCGGAATACGCGATCCGGGGCGTGCCGCTGATCGTGGTGATGCTGGTGCTGTTCGTGCTGGGCGCCTTGTTCGGCCTGCTGGCCGCCATGCCGGCCTTGATGCGCCGCGGGCGCGAGGCGCGCCGGCTGCGCCGCGAGCTCGACCGGCTGGAAGACCGCCTCAAGCATCCGGTCACGCCCACCGCCGCGGTGGCGCCGGAAACCATTGCGCCCATGGCCCCCCTGTAAACCAGCAGCCGAGGTCTCAGAGTGGATTTCGAACCATGGTGGCTGATTTTCGTGCCGATCCTGTTCGCCCTGGGCTGGATCGCGGCGCGCGTCGACATACGCCAGATGCTGTCCGAGACGCGCGCCTTGCCCGACTCGTACTTCAAGGGCCTGAATTTCCTGCTCAATGAAGAGCCCGATCGTGCCATCGACGCCTTTGTCGAGGTGGCCAAGCTCGACCCGGAAACCACGGAACTGCACTTCGCCCTGGGCAGCCTGTTCCGCCGGCGCGGCGAAATGGAGCGCGCCATCCGCGTGCATCAAAGCCTGCTGTCGCGCGCCGATCTGCCCCTGGCAGACCGTGAGCACGCGCAGCACGAGATCGCCCAGGACTTCCTCAAGGCCGGCATGCTGGATCGCGCCGAGCAGGCATTCGAGATCGTGCAGGAAACGCGCTTTGCCATACCGGCGGTGCGCGCGCTGATCCGCATCTACGAATCCGAGCACGACTGGCCCAAGGCCATCGATGCGGTCAAGCGGCTGCGCGCCCTGGTCGACGAGCCCGTACCGCAATTGGTGCATTACGAGTGCGAGCGGGCGCAGGCGGCCATGGCGGCCAAGCCGCCCGACATGGATCTGGCCAACACGGCGCTGGACGCGGCCGACAATGCCGCGCGGGCGCTCAATCGCAAGGGTGTGGGGCAGGCGAGCGAGGCACGCATCGCGATGCTGCGCGCCAATCTGGCCAAGCTCAACCAGCACCCCGAGCGCGAGCGCGCTTATCTCGAGTCCGTGCTGTCCACCGCGCCCGAATATGCCGGCCTGGTGGCGGCCAAGCTGCTCGAGCTGTACCGTGCCGCGGGGCGCCAGGCGGAAGGCCTGGCGCTGCTGCGCGACCACTATTCGCGTTATCCTGAACTCGATCTGTTCAATGTGGTGTTTCGCGAGCTGCGCAACCAGTCCGGCTATACACCTGCCTGGGCCTTTGCGCGCGAGGCCTTGCGCGCCCATCCCTCGCTGCTGGGCCTGGATCGCCTGCTCGAGGCGGAACTCGCCAGCGGCGATGCCGCAGCGCCTCCGGGCGCGCCGCAGGGCGCCGACCTGAGCCTGCTGCGCTCGCTGATCCACAAGCATACCCAGCGCCTGGATCGCTACGCGTGCCGCGTCTGCGGTTTCCAGGCGCGGCATTTCTATTGGCAATGCCCAGGCTGCAATTCCTGGGAAACCTACGAGCCGCGCCGTCTCGAGGAGCTGAAGTGAAACGATTCCCGCCTCCGCTGACGCGCGCTGCCCGCCTGGCTCTGGCTGCCCGCATGCCGTTCGGATTCGCCAGGCATGGCACAGCCCCTGCGGGGCATGCCGTGCCTGGGCCTGCTTGCCTCGTGGCCCGCATGGCGCCTGGCGCGGCGGAGCTGACATAATGAAATTCCCATTGGACGCAGTCAGCCGGGCCAGGGTGCTGGTGGTGGGCGACGTGATGCTGGATCGCTACTGGTTCGGCGAGGTGGAACGGATCTCGCCCGAGGCGCCGGTGCCGGTAGTGCGCGTGGCGCGGCGCGAAGACCGCCTGGGGGGCGCGGCCAACGTGGCGCGCAATATTGTCGCCCTGGGAGGACAGGCCACCTTGCTGGGCGTGGTCGGCACGGACGAGGCCGGGCAGAAGGTGGCGCAATTGGCCGCCGAGGCCGGCATCGGCACGAAGCTGGTCGATGACGCCAGCCTGCACACCACCACCAAGATGCGCGTGCTGGGGCGCCAGCAGCAGCTGTTGCGCATAGATTTCGAGCAAGGCCCGGCGCCGCAGAGCCTGGAGCGGGTACAAGCCGAGATGTCCGCGCTGCTGCGCGACCACGACGTGCTGGTGCTGTCCGATTACGCCAAGGGCGTGCTGGGCCAGGTGGAAGGCCTGATAGCCGCCGCGCGCCAGGCCGGCCTGCCTGTGCTGGTGGATCCCAAAGGGCATTTGTATCGGCGTTATCGCGGCGCCAGCCTGGTGACCCCCAACCGCGCCGAAATGCAGGAGGCGGTGGGGCGCTGGCAGACCGAGGACGAACTTACCGAGCGCGCCCAGGCGCTGCGCGGCGAATTGCAGCTCGAGGCCTTGCTGGTGACGCGCTCCGAGCAGGGCATGACGCTGTTCACGCAGGCCGGGCGCGCGCATGTCGATGCGCTGGCGCACGAAGTGTTCGATGTGTCGGGGGCAGGCGACACCGTGCTCGCCACCCTGGCTGTGACCCGTGCCGCGGGCTTGTCCTGGGAAGATGCCATGCGCTGGGCAAACCGCGCCGGCGGCATCGTGGTGGGCAAACTTGGAACGTCGGTGGTGACGGCAGGAGAATTGGCATGATCATAGTAACCGGAGGCGCCGGCTTCATAGGCAGCAACCTGGTGGCGGGCCTGAACCGCCGCGGCTATACCGACATCATGGTGGTCGACGACCTGACGCAGGGCGACAAGTTCGTCAACCTGGTCGATTGCCGCATCGCCGACTACCTGCACAAAGACGAATTCCGCCAGCGGGTGGCGCGGCGCCAGTTGTCGGGCATAGAGGCGGTGCTGCACCAGGGCGCCTGCTCGGACACGACCGAGCGCAATGGCCAGTACATGCTGGACAACAACTACACCGTAACGCGCGAGCTGTTCGAATACTGCCAGACGCAGAAAATACCGTTGGTGTATGCGTCCTCGGCCGCGGTGTACGGCGCGGGCCCGGTGTATGCGGAAAACCCGGTGTACGAGTCGCCGCTGAATGTGTACGGCTATTCCAAATATCTGTTCGACCAGGTGCTGCGCCGCCATCTGGACGCGCTGGCGGCGCCCGTGGCCGGCCTGCGCTATTTCAATGTCTACGGCCCCAACGAGCAGCACAAGGGCCGCATGGCTTCGGTGGCCTTCCACAACATGAACCAGTTCCGCAAAGAAGGTCATGTGCGCCTGTTCGGCGGCTGGGACGGCTATGCCGACGGCGGCCAGCTGCGCGATTTCGTCTTCATCGACGACGTGGTGGACGTCAACCTGTACTTCCTCGACCACCCCGACAAATCGGGCATTTTCAATTGCGGCACGGGCCGCGCCCAGCCCTTCAACGATGTGGCGCACACCGTGGTCAACACGCTGCGTGCCGCGGAAAACCAGCCTGTGCTGTCGCTGCAGGAAATGGTCGAGCAGCAGTTGATACATTATATCGACTTCCCCGACGACCTGAAGGGCCGCTACCAGAGCCACACCCAGGCCGATCTCACGCAGCTGCGCGCCGCCGGCTACACGCAGCCCTTCCGCGATGTGGGCGACGGGGTTGCGTCTTATGTGCGCGCGCTGCTGGAGCAGGGCCGGCTGTGAAGCCGGCGCGGCGGTAGCTTTACCAATGGATCTTGTGGTGCCGGCGCCCTCGACCGGGGCGGCCGGCTCGCCCATGATGGAAGCCATGAAGGGCGGTGCCCTGTTTGCTTGATGCCCATGTATGAATTCGGCGCCCGCGCCGTCCCTGCGGCGTAGCAAACCCTTGCGGTAGTTATCGATTATCGCCGCGGTTTGCGCCTCGTCTGGACGGCGCGTTCATTCGAATTCAATCCCACGGACTAACCGAACGGGGCACCGGGCCTTCATGCTTGTTCCATCACCAGGAGATCCCATGAATCCCTTTACCGAATCGACTGTCGCGCGTCCGCTGGACGCGAGCGAATGCGCGCCCGTGCGCGGCGCCGTGCGGCGCGGCCGCAGGCCTTTCTGGCGTCCCGCTCTGGGCGCTTTGGGCCTGGCCGCGGGCCTGATGCTGGCGCCGGCGGCCCAGGCGGTGGATGTCAACGCCGCCACCCAGGCACAGCTCGAAACCGTGCGCGGCATAGGCCCCAAGACGGCCCAGGTCATACTGGAAGAGCGGGCGCGCGGCGGGCGTTTCGAATCCTTCGACGACCTGGCCGAGCGCGTCAAGGGCATAGGGCCCAAGAAAGCCGTGACCCTGCAGGCCTCGGGGCTGACGGTGGGGGCGGCCGGAGCGGCCGCGGGCACGGCGCAGGCGGCCGCTGCTTCGGCCCAGGCCAAAGCGGTTTCAGGCCGCAAGGCGCAGGGCGGAGCCAAGGCTTCGGGTCGATCCGGCAAGTCCGCCGGACGCTGACGCTCCGTCGCCTCGCGCGTGATGAGGCCTGCACCCCATGCGGTGCAGGCTTGTCGCCCGCCGCGCGTTCATCTGCACATCTGCACGGGGTGGGCGCTGCCCGTCGCGCAAGCCTGCGTCGCGCGCGGCTATCGGTGTATGATTTCCGCATGAAAAAATACCCGACCATCGAAGACACCATAGGCGCAACTCCCCTGGTGCGCCTGCAACGCATACCCGGCCAGGCTGGCGAGGCCCGCGGCAATGTCATTCTGGCCAAGCTGGAAGGCAACAACCCGGCTGGCTCGGTCAAGGACAGGGCGGCCAGCTCCATGATCCGCCACGCGCAGGAACGCGGCGATATCGCCCCGGGCGACACGCTCATTGAAGCCACCAGCGGCAACACCGGCATCGCGCTGGCCATGGCCGCCGCCATACGCGGCTACAAGATGATCCTGATCATGCCCGACAACCTGACGCAGGAACGCCGGGCGGCCATGACGGCCTACGGGGCGCAGCTCATTCTTACCAAGGCGAGCGAGGGCGGCATGGAATACGCGCGCGACCTTGCCTTGAAGATGCAGGCCGAGGGCAAGGGCAAGGTGCTCGATCAGTTCGCCAACGCCGACAATCCGCGTGCGCACATCGAGACCACCGGCCCCGAGATCTGGCAGCAGACCGACGGCCAGGTCACGCACTTCGTCAGCGCCATGGGTACCACCGGCACCATCATGGGTGTGGCCACGTATCTGCACTCGCGCAATGCCGGCATCCGCGTGGTGGGGGCTCAGCCCGCGCCGGGCTCGCAGATCCCCGGCATACGCAAGTGGCCCGAAGCCTACCAGCCCAAAATCTACGATGCCAGCAAGGTGGATGAATTCGAACTGATCCAGCAGTCGGAGGCCGAGGAAATGGCCCGCAGGCTGGCGGCCGAAGAGGGCATCTTCGGCGGCATCTCGTCGGCCGGCGCGGCCGTGGCGGCCCTGCGCGTGGCCGCGCGGGTCGAAAATTCCACCATCGTCTTCATCGTCTGCGATCGCGGCGACCGCTACCTGTCGACCGGCGTGTTCAATTAGCATCCTGCCGCAACGCTACATCGCTACATCGCTACATCGCTACATCGCTACATCGCCGCAGCGCCGCAACGCCGCAACGCAATATCGCCGCACCGCTACATCGTTTACGGCTGCGGCTAATGAGCCTTGCCAGTCTGGGGCTGCTGGCGAGGTTTTGATGCGTGTGCCTCAGTTCGGGCCGGGCAGCCCCAGGTTGTCGGCGATGGCCTGGGCCAGGTCGGCAACGGACGCCGCGTAGAAATAACTGTGGTTGTAGTGCGTGATGGCGAAGAAATTCGGTGTGCCGGTACGGTATTCCTTGAGATTGCGAGGCTCGTCGACCAAGTCCACCACGCCCAGCGGATACTGCTCCCAGGCGGTGTTCGCCGCCCCGGGGCGCACTCGGGCGCCGCGCGCCTGCAGTTTCGCCCAGTCTGTGCTGGGCACGATGCCGCCGCCCACCAGCGCGCCGGCGTCGGGCGGCAGCAGTACCGGGGCGAAGACCGGCAGGCCGGGCACCCAGCCGTGCTGGCGCAGGTAGTTGGCCACTGACGGGATGGCGTCTTTCGGGTCGTAGAGCAGGTCGATGTGGCCGTCGCCATCGCCGTCGACGGCGTAGCGCATGATGCTGCCCGGCATGAACTGGGGCAGGCCGATGGCGCCGGCATAAGAACCTTCGACTTCGAGCGCGTTGAGCTTCTTTTCGTGGTCGAGCTGGATCAGGTCGGCCAGCTGGTTGCGGAACATGAGGCTGCGCTCGGGCCGCGCGTCATCGGGATTGCTGAAGCCCAGCGTGGCCAGCGCGTCGATGACCGCAAAACCGCCGGTCTGCCTGCCGTAAATGGTTTCGACGCCGATGATGGCGACGATGATGGATTGCGGCACGCCGTAGCGGCGGGCGGCGGCGTCCAGGGTGGCCTGGTTTTCCATCCAGAACTGCGAGCCGGCGCGTATGCGTATCGGGTCGACGAAGCGCTTGCGGTAGGTAACCCAGCTGCGGCGCACGTGGATATTGGACGGCCGCATCAGGCGCGCCACCGTGGCGTTGTAGCGGGCGGCCTTGAGCACGGTTTCCACGCGCGGCAGCGGCACGCCGCGAGTTTGCGAGACTTCGCGCGCATAGGCCTGGATGTCGGGTCGCAAGCGGCCGCCGGCATCCTGGAAGCTGGTGGAGCCGCTGATGGATCTGCCTGCCTGGATGGATGGCGTTGCCGTCGTGCCCGTGCCGGCCGTGGGCTGCGCCGGCGCCGATGGGGCGGTGGCGGGGCGGGTTTTCGTCGTTGCGCAGCCGCTCAGGGCCAGAGCCAGCGCGGCGGCTTGCAAAATACGAAAGGGTCTGAACATAATCATCCTTATGGAGACCCTATATATTACCCACCCGGCATGCCGTTTGCATGAAATGGGGCAATGGCATCCCGAGTGTCCGGCGCGCCTGGATGCCATCAATGACCAGCTGCTGGCCAGCGGCCTGCTCGACTTCCTGCGCGAGGTTCAGGCGCCGCAGGCGCAGCGCGCCGATCTGCTGCGCGTGCATACCGCGCAATATCTCGACTATCTGCAGGCCCATGCGCCGGCGCAGGGCTATTTCGAGCTGGATCCCGACACGCTGCTCAATGCGCACACGCTGGAAGCGGCGCAGGTGGCGGCCGGTGCCGGCCTGGCCGCGGTCGATGCCATCATGCAGGGACAGGCCGCCACGGCCTTCTGCGCGGTGCGGCCTCCGGGGCATCATGCGCGCCCGGGCCAGGCCATGGGTTTCTGCATCTACAACAATATCGCAGTGGCGGTGGCCTACGCGCTGGATAAATATGCCTTGCAGCGCGTGGCGGTGATCGATTTCGACGTGCATCATGGCAACGGCACCGAGGAAATGTTCGCCGGCGACGAGCGAGTGCTGATGTGCAGTTTTTTCCAGCACCCCTTCTACCCGGGCAGCGGGGCGCCGCCGGCGGCGCCCAATATGCTCAACATACCGGTGCAGGCCTATACCGGTGGCGATATGCTGCGGCAAATCGTCAGCGACGTCTGGCTGCCGCGCCTCGAGGCCTTCCGGCCCGAATTCGTCTTCATATCGGCGGGTTTCGACGCCCATCGCGAAGACGATATGGGCCAGCTCTCCATGAGCGATGCCGACTACGCCTGGATCACGGAACAGGTGGTTGCATTGGCCGATGTAACGGCGCAAGGGCGCGTCGCCAGCTTCCTGGAAGGCGGCTACAACCTGTCGGCACTGGGGCGCAGCGCTGCCGCGCACGTGCGCGCGCTGGCAAAGTTGTAGAATGGTCGTTTACGGCATTGCGCCGCAGCAATTTATGCGATCCGAGCCGGGCCTGTCCCGACACAACAAGGATGCTGCGGCGCCGCAAGAGAGCGACAGATTTCTTTTGACTTTTGACAATTCCCTGGAGGATGCTGGATGAAGGTTTTAGTACCCGTCAAGCGCGTCGTCGACTACAACGTCAAGGTGCGCGTCAAGTCCGATCAAAGCGGTGTGGACATTGCCAACGTGAAGATGTCGATGAATCCGTTCGATGAGATCGCCGTCGAAGAAGCCACACGCCTGAAGGAAAAGGGCGCGGCCACGGAAGTGGTGGCGGTGTCCTGCGGCGTGGCGCAATGCCAGGAAACCCTGCGCACCGCCATGGCCATCGGCGCCGACCGCGGCGCCCTGGTACAGACCGATGCCGAGCTGCAGCCGCTGGCGGTGGCCAAGCTGCTCAAGGCGCTGGTCGACAAGGAACAGCCGCAACTGGTGATCCTGGGCAAGCAGGCGATCGACGACGACGCCAACCAGACGGGCCAGATGCTGGCCGCGTTGCTGGGCTGGCCCCAGGCTACCTTCGCCAGCAAGCTGGAAGTCTCCGGCGACAGTGCCACCGTCACGCGTGAAGTGGACGGCGGCCTGGAAACCATCACGCTGAAGCTGCCGGCTATCGTCACCACCGACTTGCGCCTGAACGAGCCGCGTTACGTCACGCTGCCCAACATCATGAAGGCCAAGAAGAAGCAGCTCGACAATTACACCCCGGCCGACCTGGGCGTGGACGTGGCGCCGCGCCTGAAGACGCTCAAGGTCACCGAGCCGCCGGCACGCTCCGCGGGCGTGATGGTGCCCGACGTGGCTACTCTGGTCGAGAAGCTCAAGAACGAAGCGAAGGTGATCTGATCATGACGAATCTGGTAATAGCCGAACACGACAACGCCCAGCTCAAAGGCGCTACGCTGAACACGGTGGCCGCGGCGGCAAAGATTGGCGGCGACGTGCACGTGCTGGTCGCGGGTAGCGGCGCGCAGGCTGTGGCCGAGCAGGCTGCGCAGATCGCCGGCGTCTCCAAAGTGCTGTTGGCCGACGCGCCGCAACTGGCCGACGGGCTGGCCGAGAATCTGGCCGAGCAGGTGCTGGCGGTGGCCAAGGACTACAGCCACATCCTGTTCCCGTCCACGGCCTCGGGCAAGAACGTGGCTCCGCGCGTGGCCGCCAAGCTGGACGTGGCGCAGGTCTCCGACATTATCGCGGTCGATGCGCCCGATACCTTCCAGCGTCCGATCTACGCCGGCAACGCGATTGCCACGGTGCAGTCTGCCGATCCGGTCAAGGTGCTGACGGTGCGCACCACGGGTTTCGACGCGGTAGCCGCCCAAGGCGGCAGCGCTGCGGTGGAGTCCGTGGCGGCGGTGGCCGATTCCGGCCTGTCGTCTTTCGTCGGGCGTGAAGTGGCCAAGAGCGACCGTCCCGAACTGACCGCGGCCAAGATCGTGGTGTCGGGCGGGCGCGGCATGGGCAGCGCCGAGAACTTCAAGATTCTCGATCCGCTGGCCGACAAGCTGGGCGCGGCACTGGGCGCATCGCGCGCCGCGGTGGACGCGGGCTATGCGCCCAACGACTGGCAGGTGGGCCAGACCGGCAAGATCGTGGCGCCGCAGCTGTACGTGGCCATCGGTATTTCGGGGGCGATCCAGCACCTGGCCGGCATGAAGGACTCGAAGGTCATCGTGGCCATCAACAAAGACGCCGAGGCGCCGATCTTCGGCGTGGCCGACTACGGCCTGGTGGCCGATCTGTTCCAGGCCGTGCCGGAACTGGTCTCCGCCCTGTAATACCGCAGTCCCGCGCGGCAGTCGCGCCGCGCGCACGACAAGCCCCGCCCCGGAAATACCTGGGCGGGGTTTTTCATTCCATATTGCCCAGCATCGGGCGCGCGCATGCCTGGCCGATGCCTGCGTGAGCCCGCTCTACGGGCCGTCGTGGAACGACAGTTCCAGGCCGATCCGCTGCCCGCTGCGCACGCGGCCGATCGCATGCTTGAGATTGACCCGGTAATGGCCTTTGCTGCCTTTGAACGGCCGCTGCGCCGTAGCGATGATGGCGGCATCGCCCAGCCGCAGCGGTACGACTATCGGGCGGGACTGCATGCGCGGGCGTTGTTCAGTCATCACGAATTCGCCGCCGGTGTAATCTGCGCCCGGTACCCCCAGCAGGACTACGATTTGCATGGGAAACACATGTGCGCCCTTGCTTTGCTGATGTAGTGCCACAAAGTCCGATTCGCCCAGTCGGTCGTAGCGGCTCAGGGGCCGCGTCTGGCCGGCCTTGCGATTGCGCTGCTGGAACTCGTGCAATGTCGCCGGGTAGCGGTAATCCAGGCCCAGTGTTTCGTTCCAGCGGTTGGCGATGGGGGTCAGGTGTTCATAGAACGCCACCCGCCATGCCGCCAGAGGCTCGGGCAGCTGGTTCCCGAAAAAATGCAGCTCGCCGCGCCCCAGGCCGCAGGAAGCCAAAGACACGCGGCGCAGAGCCGCGCAGGCGCAGCCGTTGAGCCGATGCGCCAGGCCTTGTGCCTGTGTGGGTTCGAGCAAACCGGGAAGCACGGCATAGCCTTCGGCATCCAGCTGGGCGATGATGCCCGGCCAATCCAGGTTTTTCAGCGTGGCCCGGAATGAGGCCGTCGATGGGGTCATGGGCAAGCCGTGTTCGAACATGAGGCCGTCCTGATTCCTTCAACGCGCATCGTGGAAGATCAGGCCTACGGTATGGCGCGTGCCGCTGCGCAGGAGGCTGACGCCATGGCGCATCTCGGCTTTGCGTATGCCACCCCGCTTGCCCGGCGCCGGCCGCCGGTGTACGGAGAAGACCGCCGCGTCGCCCTGGCGCAGCGGAATCACTTCGGCGCGCTGGCCGGAACCGCTTGTTTCGGTCATGACGAACTCGCCTCCGGAAAAATCCTTCCCGGGCTCGGACAGCAGAATGACGACTTGCAGCGGAAACACGTGCTCGCCGTATAAGTCCTGGTGCAGGCAGTTGTAGTCGCCTTTCCGGTATTCCAGAATCAAAGGCGTAGGCCGCGTCTGGCCTGCCTCGTGGCATTGCGCCAGGAAGTCATCCAGGCCGGCGGGGTATCGCACGTCGCTGCCCAGTTGCCGGCGCCAGCGATTGGCGATGGGGGCCAGACGGGGATAAAGCGCAACTCGCAGGCTGTCGACCAGGGGCGGCAGAGGGTAGGCGAAATATTTGTATTCACCGCGCCCGAAACCGTGGCGGGCCATCACAATGCGCGCGCGATAGCCGTCTTCCTGCGCATAGAGCGCGGCCAATGCCTCGCACTGGGCGCGATTCAGCAGGCCCGGCAGTAGCGCAAGCCCGCTCTCGTCCAGCGATCGCTCGATGCCGTCCCAGTCCTGCGCGAGCCCGGCGGTGGTAGGGCCAGCAGAGGGGAAGCGAAAATCGATAGCGGATTGCCGGTGGAGGCTCATGAAGGCATCTGCCGAAGTCGTTGACATACCATCAGTCTAGGGATAGGCTGCTTTGATGAAACTCCGATCCTTGCGGTCGAATTCCATCTGGCCGCGAGGGCCGTTCGCCCCGGACGGGCCGCGCCGAGGCATCGCACAATCCGGGCATGCGTGGGCGCGCTGGTGACTATTATCGTGCCCTGCGCAACGGGCCATCGAGAGCATGATAGCCACTGCGCCTCAGGCAGCGAACCTTCTGGCGCTGGCGACGCAAATGACTGCGCCCAGCGTCACGATGAGCATGGCCCAGCTTACCGTTTCGTGCAAAAGCAGGGCGGCCAGGCCCAGGCCGAAGAAGGGCTGCAACAGCTGCAGCTGGCCCACTGCGGCGATGCCGCCCAGGGCCAGGCCGCGGTACCAGAACATGAAGCCTATCAGCATGCTGAAGATGGACACATACGCGAGCCCGACCCAGGCCGAGGTGCCTACGCCGGCGAATGATGCCGGCATGGTGTACAGGCCCAGCGGCAGCATGACCGGCAGCGCCAGCACCAGCGCCCAGCTGATGACCTGCCAGCCGCCCAGCTTGCGGGACAGTTTGGCGCCTTCGGCGTAGCCCAGGCCGCACACGATAATCGCGCCCAGCATCAGTAAATCGCCTTGCATGGATGCGGATCCTCGCATGCCGTTGGACAAGGCGTAGCCGACCACGAAGGCACTGCCCAGCAGTGCGAACAGCCAGAACGCCGGCCGGGGGCGCTCGCCGCCGCGCAGCACGCCGAAAGCGGCGGTGCACAGCGGCAGCATCCCCAGGAAAACGATCGAATGGGCGGACGATATATGACGCAAGGCCAGCGCCGTCAGCAGCGGAAAACCGACCACCACGCCCAGCGCAATGATCGCCAGCGAGGGTATCTGCGACTTGTCCGGGCGGCGTTGACGCCAGGCCAGCAGCAGCGTCAGGCCGAGCAGCGCCGCAATGCTGGCCCGCGCACAGGTCACGAACACGGGCTCGAGGTCGATGACCGCGGCGCGCGTCGCCGGCAATGAGCCGGCAAAGATCAGCACGCCGATAAAACCGCTGATCCACCCGCTAGCCGTCTTTTCCATCGTCGGTATTCCAAGGTTTGTGATTGTCATTTGCGCCTTCCCGTGGCTGGCTGCCGCGCAGCCGCTAATTGGCCAGCCCGAGGGCTAGCGGCTTAGGATTGCGCGGGAAAGCGCAATTCTGTCGGGCGCCCACCAGCAGTGGGCTGGCCGCCGAGATCCTCAAGTAGAACACGGAAGCACAGCCTAGCGCGGCGTCGGATAGCGCTGCCGCCCCTTATTGTCGGGCCGGAGGGCTCGTCAGCGGCCGCCGCTGCCTGTACTTCCCGGTACTTCCCATGGGCGGAAGGACGTGGCCGGGCACTCGCCTGTTGCGCCCTTTGGCGCAGCCCATGGTTAGCGTTTCTACTTATTGTTAAGGCCTTACAAGAGTTATATTGTCATAACAACACAAAGATATGTAGCCATGTGAACTTCTTTTCATGAGCCCAGAATCCGCCTTGCCAGCCAGCCCCACACCGCTGTATTTCCGCGTGGAGCAGCGTATACGGCAATCAATTGATGACGGTTTGATCGCTCCCGGAGCAGAGTTGCCAACCGAGGTCGAGCTCTGCAAGCGATATGGGGTCAGCCGAATTACTGTCAGGCGTGCTTTGGGACGCCTTGTTAGTCAAGGGGTGGTAGTAAGGAAGCAAGGCGTTGGCACCTTCGTCAGCCATGCGCCATCGAAGCTCGTGCAGTTGACGGCATCGCTTGAAACTATGCTCGCGCCTGCGCCTTCGCTGTCTCAGGTTGTGTTGGGAATGGAGATCGTCAAGGCAACGGGAGAGATCGCGGCAGGGTTGCGGCTGGCCGAAGATGAGCCAGTCATGGCTTGCAACATGTTGCATTGCGGCCGCGAGGGGCCGTTCAGTTTTTCTTTCATGTACGTCACGCCCGACGTAGGGCGGCAGTTGGATCCCAAACGCCTAGTGGAGGGCCGCCCGGCTGTTTGTGTCGCAGAGGACGTGTTCAACCGTCAGATTGGCAGAGCCGAACAAGCGATAGATCCCGATCGGGCAAGCCGCGCCGTTGCAAGCCACCTCGAAATAAAAGCGGGGACGCCATTGTTACGCGTTACGCGCACTTACTTCGTGGACAGCGATCAACCTATCGCAACTGTTGTCGCTTGGTATCACCCGCAGCGCTTTAGATATTCAGTACTCCTGCTGCCCAGCCCCTGAGTTTTTCCGTCTTGGCGCTGCCACCTATAAATTCAAAGGAGGTGCAAATGTCTTTGCCGTCTATGACACGGTTGATTTCGAAACTTTAAATAGAAAAGCCGTTTCGATCATCAAGGCAGCCGGCATGTTTCTGCTTCAGGCCCTGCGCGTCATGGCTGCTGGGCCGCGGGTTACTGAAGGTGATTCGCAAGAGATACGTCTGGCGGCCCTAATAATCTAGGTTCAATAGGAGGAGGTTCCAAATGAAGCACTGGCTAAGTTTGGCAGTTTTGCTATTAGGAGTCGGTTTCGGGGCGCAGCCCGCAATGTCTCAACCGACGCTGAAGAATCTCGTTATTGAGCAGGGGTCGGACATTGTATCGTTGGATCCTCAGCTTGAAATCGACACGGCCACAGGCCGAGTCACGCAGAATATCTATGACTCGCTGTTTCGCGTTGGCCCGGACGGCAATCCGGTGCCGCATCTCGCAGTGTCGTATCGATTGGTGGATCCGCTGACTTGGGAAATCAATTTGCGGCACGGTGTGAAATTCCATGACGGCGAGGATTTCAACGCGGAGGCTGTAAAGTTCAGTATCGAGCGGTCTCGTGATCAGAGTATCAAGCCGCGGCCGCGTCTCGCCGCGTACTACACGACATTCGCTGATGTCGAGGTGGTCGACCCTTACACGGTTCGGATTAAGACCAAAGAGCCGGATCCTATCGTCATCCGAAGGCTTACGGGCCTGTTCGGAGTGATGCTTCCTCCCAAATACATAAAAAAATACGGCAATGACATCCTGAAGACCAAGCCGGTCGGTACTGGCCCCTATAAATTTGTGCGATGGGACAAGGACGAAAGTCTTGTGCTCCAGGCTAATGACCAGTATTGGGGAAGGAAGTCGGGAATCGAGCGCGTCACATTCAAGCCGGTTTCGGAAATAACGACGCGTATTGCGGATCTCAAGCTCGGCAGGGCGGATATTATCAGCGATGTGCCTCCGGATCAGATCAAATCCTTGAGAGAGACTGCAAACGTGAGCGTCAAGGTCATGATGAGCTCGCGCAATATCCACATAGTTTTCAACCCCCTCAACGGCGGCCCGCTGGCCGACCGGCGAGTCCGCGTTGCCCTGACGCATGCTGTCGACGTCGATGGCTTGATCAAGAACATCCTTGGCGGGCATGGCCGCCGTATCGCAACATTGTTCATTCCGGAAACGGCTGGATTCGATCCGACCGTCAAGCCTTTGTCGTACGACCCGGCGCTAGCGAAAAAAATGCTGGCTGAAGCGGGCTACCCCAAAGGATTCGAAGTCGGATTCGATGTTCCGAGCGGCCGCTATGTGAAGATCGACGAAATCGCGGAGGCTATCGCGGGTCAACTCGCTGCAGTTGGAGTGACAGCGAAAATCCATCGCTACGAGTGGGGCGGTTTCGTCAAGCGGTGGGCCGCTCGGAAATTCTCCGGCCTTGCCATTCTCGGGGCGGGAGATGAAATGTTTGACGCCGACCAGTTGCTGACGTCGCGCTTGATCACGAATGCGAATTACGGCGGCTTCTACAGCAACCCCAAACTGGACAAACTGATTCTTGCCGGCCGCAAGACGACCGATGTCGCGGCCCGGATGAAGATCTATAGCGACATACAGCACATTATCCAGGAAGACGCGCCGATTCTGCCCTTGTACCAGCAGCCCAACATTTATGGCATTCGAAGTGACCGCATACAGTGGAAGCCGACGATCGATGAAAAAATCGATCTGGATCAGATCACTGTAGTTGGTCATTGACAAAAGAGAGTCTAGTTCTGTTGCAGCCACAGCCGGCAAGAGGGGCTATCTATGATGCGCTTCGTTATGGGGAGGTTTTTTCACGCCGCGCTCGTGGTTGCAGCACTGTTGATCCTCGTCTTCTTGATCGTGCATCTCACTGGCGACCCGGCGGCGCTGGCGTTGGGCACCGATAGTACACACGAGGAAATCGTCGCGTTCCGCCATGACATGGGTTTTGATCGTCCGCTATGGATCCAGTTTCTGAGTTTTGCCCGGGGCGTGTTATTGCATGCTGAATTCGGCAACTCGTTACGGTATCAAGAACCCGCTCTTCCTATTGTTCTGGAACGATTGCCCGCAACCCTGGAGTTGACTTTTGCGGCGATGGGCGTGGCGCTGCTCATCGGCGTTCCAACGGGTCTGTTTGCGGCCATCCTGAGAGGTACCTGGAGGGATGCGCTACTACGCATCATCGCGCTTCTGGGACAGTCGGCGCCGGTGTTTTGGATCGGCATCCTTCTTATACAGGTTTTTGCGGTTCAGCTAGGGTGGTTTCCCAGTTCGGGCCGGGACAATGGCTGGATGAGTATTGCCCTCCCGGCTTTAACTCTATCCGCATACTCCACTGCGAGCATTACACGACTATTGCGGGCAAGCGTGCTGGACACGCTCACGCAGGATTTTGTGCGCACCGCGAGGGCCAAGGGCGTTTCGGCTCTGGTCGTCACGTTGCGTCATGTCCTGCGCAACTCCTTGTTGCCTGTGGTGACGCTCGTCGCGATGCAGTTTGGCACTCTACTTGGAGGAGCCGTGATTACCGAGTCGATATTCGCGTGGCCTGGACTCGGCCGCCTTGTCGTTCAAGCGATCTACAACCGGGACATATTTCTGATCCAGGCCGCCGTTTTCACTATCGCCGTTCTATTCGTCGCGATCAATTTCGTGATGGATATTCTATATATGGCGCTGGATCCAAGGATTAGGTTGCGATGATGGTCGACGAGAAGCCTATCGGCGTTGCCCGCTACATTCGAGGCTTGGGTTCAAATGTCGAGGCGATGGTCGGGGTTGCGATTGTGCTCGCGGTGATAGTTGCTGCGGTGGCGGCCCCGTATCTGAGCCCCGCGGATCCGCTCGCGCAAAACTTGAGCCATCGGCTGCTCCCTCCTTTTTGGGAGAAATTAGGTTCGACCGCGCATTTTCTCGGCACCGACCAGCTCGGTCGAGACGTTCTGGCTCGCCTCTTGTACGGAGCCCGGATCACGCTTCTTGTCGGTTTCGTGTGTACTTTCATCGCCGGAACCGTGGGAACTATGCTGGGAATCATCGCCGCGTACATCGGCGGGAGGGTCGACGCCTTGATCATGCGTCTCGCCGATATACAGCTTTCCCTGCCATTCATTATTCTGGCGATCGCGCTTGTAGCGGCGCTTGGCCCGAGTCTATTCAACATCATAATTGTTCTGGGCCTGACGAGTTGGGTGCGATTCGCGCGAGTCGTGCGCGCGGAAACGCTGGTCGTCCGTGAATTGAACTACATAGAAGCGGCACATGCCCTGGGCGCCGGGGCGTGGCGCATCGTGCGGCATCATATATTGCCGAATGTCGCCTCGCCAATCATCGTGGTTGCGACACTCGAGATTCCACGCCTTATCTTGATGGAAGCTTCTTTGAGTTTTCTCGGTTTGGGGGTGCAGCCGCCCACGCCCTCGTGGGGTTCAATGGTCAGTGAGGGCCGCTCCTATCTGGATGTCGCATGGTGGCTTACGACCGTACCGGGGCTTGCCATTACCGTAGTGGTGCTTAGTGTCAATCTTGTTGGAGACTGGCTACGTGATTCGCTCGATGTCCGAATGTGAGTCGGCGGCCCGACCGGATTCTAGTGCGGCAGGGGACGTCCTGCGCGTCGATGATCTGCAAACGGCGTTTCCGTTCGGCGACCGCATGGTCAATGCGGTCGATAGGGTCTGTTTTACTGTCGGACGTGGCCGCATCGTCGGCCTCGTCGGCGAGTCCGGATGTGGTAAGAGCATGACGGCCCTTTCTATCATGCGTCTGGTGCCTGCCCCGGGCAGGCTGGCCGGCGGTGTCATTGAGCTGGACGGCCATGGGGATATCGGATCGATCCCCGAACGGGAAATGCGAAGTATTCGAGGTGGGGATCTCGCGATGATTTTCCAGGATCCGATGACATCGCTCAACCCCGTGATGCGTGTTGGCGAACAGATTGTGGAAGGCCTGCGGTTCCACCGGCGGATAAGCCGCAGAGAGGCCCGGGATCGCGCGATTCAGATGCTCACGCTTGTCGGTATCGGAGATCCGGAGCTTCGCGCCAGAGAATATCCCCATCAGATGAGCGGTGGTATGTGCCAACGGGTCATGATCGCCATGGCGCTGGCGTGTGAGCCCAAGGTAATGCTTGCCGACGAGCCGACGACAGCGCTGGATGTCACGATCCAGGCACAGATTCTCAATTTAATGAGGGATGTGCGGGATCGCACCGGGACTGCGATCGTACTCATCACCCACGATCTGGGTGTCGTGGCTGAAATGGCCGAT
Source organism: Candidimonas nitroreducens (assembly GCF_002209565.1). Lineage (GTDB taxonomy): Bacteria > Pseudomonadota > Gammaproteobacteria > Burkholderiales > Burkholderiaceae_B > Candidimonas > Candidimonas nitroreducens. The sequence continues at coordinate 434,460 of NZ_NJIH01000002.1, read as the reverse complement.
GATGTTTGCGTCATGTACGCAGGGGAAATTGTCGAGCGCGCGCCCGTGCGCTGCATTTTTCGCGAACCATTGCACCCGTACACGATCGGGCTGCTGGAGTCGGTGTCCATAGGTCAAGGGGCCGTGCATAGAAAGACGATGCTGCCTGCTATCAGTGGGATGGTTCCGGGATTGGGGCAGTTGCCAGGCGGCTGCCGCTTTGCTGACCGCTGCAGGCATGCCACGATGTTGTGCAAGGAACATCGGCCGCCGCTCGAAGAGCTTGAGCCAGGACGGTTGGTTCGCTGCTGGCTGCATGTCGAAAACTCGCCCATGCGGGTCGAACCTCGCGCCGAGGCAGGAGCGCTCTCCAATGTCTGAGTCCGATTTGCCTTTGCTGCGTGTCGAAGGGCTGAAGAAGCATTTCGTCAAACGCGCGTTTTTGCGTCCCGCTCATGTTACGCGTGCGGTGGACGGTGTGGGTTTCACCATAATGCCGGGCCAAACGCTTGGCGTCGTAGGCGAAAGTGGAAGTGGCAAGACGACTCTGAGTCGCTTGATTATGCGTTTGATCCAACCGAGCGCGGGAAAAGTCTTTTTCAAGGGGAAAGATGTGTTCGCCCTTGATGCCTCGGAAATGAAACGCTTGCGCAGCCAAATGCAGATTGTGTTTCAGAATCCGTATGGCTCCCTCGATCCGAAACAGTCCGTCGAGAGCATCATAGAGGAGCCTATCGTCATTCACGAAAGAGAATCCTCGGCGGGACGAGAAAAGCGCGTCACGAAATTGCTCGACCTCGTCGGTATTCCGAGTGCGCATAGAAAACGCTTCCCGCATCAATTCAGTGGCGGGCAGCGCCAGCGGATAGGCATTGCCCGCGCATTGGCGCTACAGCCGGATTTTCTCGTTTGCGACGAGCCGGTCTCCGCGCTTGACGTGTCGGTCAAGGCACAGATCATTAATTTGTTTCTCCATCTTCAGCACGAATTGCGTTTGACGTATATGTTCGTATCGCACGATTTGAATCTCGTGCAGCACATCAGCGATGAAGTCGTCGTCATGTATCTCGGGCAGCTTGTAGAGTATGCGGCCAATCCCGAGATCTACGACAAGCCGTTGCATCCCTATACCGAGGCGCTGCTTGCCGCCAGCCCGAAGCCCGATCCGGACGCGCCCAAGAATCGGATTGTGCTCCAGGGCGATGCCTTTACCTCTCTTGGAACGGGGGGGTGCAAATTTAGGGCCAGATGTGCCTACGCAGGGCAACGCTGCGCCGAAGAGCCGCCGTGGAAGGAGTGGATGCCAGGACATTGGGCAAAGTGTTGGCGGATCGCCGAAATCCGTTCTTTATAGGTAGGGAGCAGGCTGCAATAGCATTGAATGATTGGGTCATGTCCACAGTGGAGCGAGCCGGCGCCGGCGCGTGAAATGTGCGAGCTGAACGAGCAATAGCCGAAGCGGCCTTTCAACTGGCCTTGCGCCCTTGCTTCCTAGGGTATGTATCTATGTAATTGACATGTCAACATGCTATCATGACAACTCGAATGCTACATGATTCAAGGCTATACGTTTGGAAAACAAGGAATCGCCCGCATGGAATTAACTTTAGAGCCGACGCCTCTTTATTTTCAGATTCAGCAAAAACTGAGATCGAGAATATTAAATGGAGAGTTGAAGCCGCGTGATTCGCTGCCCAGCGAAGCGCAATTGTGCGCTGAGTTCTCGGTCAGCCGGATTACGGTTGGGAAGGCGCTGGATGCCTTGGTGAGGGATGGCATGATCCATCGCAAGCGTGGCGTCGGAAGCTTTGTGTCCGACCGCACACAGCCGTCCAAGGCCGTCAGGCTGACTGGCTCGCTCGAAGAGATGCTCGCGCCGGTTGAGAAATCGACCAGGCAGCTGTTGGGGACTGAAATTGTATCGCCGCCTGACGTGGTGGCGGAACGCTTCCAGTCAGATAGCGATGTCATCTGCTTTGAATCCCTTCACGCTTCTGCGGGCGATGTTTTTTCCCATTCGCGGATGTATTTCCCGGCTGACATTGGTGTGCAGATTCAGCAGGCGGTAAGGGAATCGGTAGTGCCGATCAACGCGGCGGAAATTCTTCTGAACGTGCGGGTGGAAAAGGCAGAGCAAACCATCGCTCCGATTCTTGCCAGTTCCGAAATTGCCCGGTGCCTGAATGTGGAAAAGGGTACGCCCATTCTCGAGGTTGTCAGGACGTATCTGATTTCGGACTCCAGGCCAATTTCGGTTGTCGTGGCCGTGTACAACCCGAAAAAGTATCAATACAAGATAGATCTTTATCCCAGGCCGCATTGAAGACAATCCAACAATATCCAATCCGCTCGATCTTATCGGGCAGAACATAGATCAGAACATTCCAACAGGCAGGAGAATCTTATGGCTCGATTTGATTCAGTCTCGCTCGAAGTTATCAACAGTAAGCTGATTTCCATTATTGAAGAAGCTGCGACTACGCTTTTGCGCACGTGCTACTCTGCCATCGTGCGCGATTCGCGCGATTTTACCTGCACCATGACGGACTCAACCGGGCAATTGCTCGCGCAGGCGCCGCATAGTTTGCCCGCATTCGCTGCGACCATGCCTTATACGGTGCGCGAATGCCTGAAGGAATACCCGATCGAAAAGCTCGAGCAGGGTGACGTGCTGATCACCAATAACCCATGGATCGCGATCGGGCATTTGAACGACGTCGTCATCATTACCCCGATCTGGTTTGGCGGAAGAGTGGTTGCGTTCGCAGCCAATGCCGCTAACGTGGCCGACATTGGCGGGCGTGGCATGGGTACGCAGGCCGCTTCGATTTACGAAGAAGGGATTCAGATTCCCATACTCAAGCTGCACGAAAAAGGCGTTCCCAAGGTAGACATTTATCGCATGATCGAACAGAACGTGCGTATGTCCGACCAGGTGATGGGCGACATACATGCCCAGGTGGCCTCCAACGAGGTGTGCTCGCGCCGCTTGGTGGAGTTCATGAAAGAAAGCAATATCGACGATTTCAATGAACTTGCCACGGCAATTCAGGATCGTTCCGAGATAGCGATGCGCAAGGCAATTTCGGCGATTCCGGACGGTAGCTATTCCCATGAATCCATTACCTATGGCGTGGAAGAGGAGGTCAAGATCAAAGTCACTCTCACGGTCAAGGGAGATGAGATTTTCGCTGACTTCACCGGCACGGATGCGCAGTCGAGATGGGCGATCAACTCGGTGTTGAATTACACCTACGCTTATACCGTCTATACGATCAAGTGTGTCATTGCGCCGCAAATCCCCAACAACGAGGGTTGCACCCGGCCTATCAAGATCAATGCGCCAGAGCGCACGATCGTCAACCCCGTTTATCCGGCGCCGGTCGCCGCGCGTTCCCAGATAGGCAAGTTCCTGCCGATTCCGGTGATGCGCGCATTGGCAAAGATGATTCCTGAAAAAGTGATTGCGGATAGCGGTTCTGCCCCGCTTTGGTGCTCTTCTTTCAAGTATTCCGAGCCAGACGGGCGGCATATATCCCACACGCCGATGATGACCGGCGGCATGGGTGCAAGGCAAGACAAAGATGGCATTTCCGCCATCGATTTCCCCAGTGTGATTGTCAACGTTCCCGTGGAAATTCAAGAGCATCGCTTTCCGTTGCTGATCCGCCGCTGGTGCCTGGTGAAAGATGGGGGCGGCCCCGGCCAGTATCGGGGTGGTATGGGTTTTGAATTCGAGGCGGAAAACGTGTCGGGCACGACGATGATGGCTTCGCTCAGGTGCGAACGCATTGAAAACCCCGCCGAAGGCCTCGAGGGTGGCTTGCCCGGTTCTCGGGGCTATGTGGGCCGGGCCGACGGCACCATACTCGATCCCCACAAAATCCATGAACTCGCGCCCAACGAGCGGATTGTTTTCAAGACTGCAGGAGGCGGCGGGGTGGGGGAGCCACGCCTAAGGGCGCCGGAAGCGGTCTTGAGCGATGTATTGAATGGCTGGGTTTCCGTCGATGCGGCCCGTGATGTGTATGGAGTGAAGATCGATCCGCAAACTATGCAGATCGACGTCGAAGAAACGGCTGAGCTGCGTGCGGTGTACGCCTGATCAACCTAACCCGAGATACTGACATGAGCATAGATAAATCCGGCATCAAGCTTGGCGTTGATGTGGGCGGGACATTCACTGACTTCCTGATGGTTTCTTCAGATGGCCAGGTACACATCGGCAAAAGCCTGACGACAGGAGAAGATCCGTCTCAAGGTGTGTTGGCCGGAACCGAAGACATTCTTAAAAATAATGGCCATAGCGCGCAAGACCTGCAGGCCTTCGTGCATGGCACGACGGTGGCTACAAATATTATTCTGACGCGCCGCGGCGCGAAGGTCGGGATGCTGACCACCAGAGGCTTCCGCGATACTCTGGATATTCAGGAAAAGGTCAAATACGACATCTATGACTTGGGCATCGACTACCCGGAACCCTTGATTCCGCCCCATATGCGGGTGGAAATTGACGAACGCGTCACGAAGGACGGCAAGGTTCTGGCTCCCCTGGACGAGGATCAGGTTATTGCGGCGGGAAATCATCTGGTCGAGAAGGGCGCCCGTGCACTGCTGGTGTGCTTTTTACATTCCTATTCTCAGCCGGGGCATGAGCAGCAAGCCGTTGCTGTTCTCAAGAAAGCCTTTCCGAACCTGGTCGTCAGTTGTTCATCGGACATCAGCCCCGATCTCGGTGAGTTCACGCGATTTGCGACTTCCAGCATCAATATGTATATTCGCCCGCGGGTCGAAAACTACCTTAGGGAAATGGAGGCCGAACTCAAGCGCCAAGGCCTCAAGCCGGCGTGTGACATGATGCTTTCGACCGGCGCCACCGCCGATTTCAAAAAGGCGGGTGAATTGCCCATCCGCTTGATCGAGTCAGGCCCCGCTGCGGGCGCGATAGCCGCCGCTTACTACGGCACCCTGTGTGGGATAGATAATCTCATTGCTTTCGACATGGGCGGCACGACCGCCAAAGCCTGCGTTATCGACCACGGCAAGCCGGCTATCAACTATGACCATTTCGAGGTGGCACGGGTTCACAGGTTCAAGAAGGGCAGCGGCATCCCTCTCAAGGCCCCTTCGATCGACATGATCGAGATCGGTGCGGGTGGCGGGAGTATTGCCCGCATTGACCAGATCGGGCTATTGAAGGTGGGGCCGGATAGCGCGGAGTCGAATCCCGGGCCGGCATGTTATGGCCTTGGCGGCACAGAACCGACCGTCACGGACGCGAATTTGGCTCTGGGATATCTCGATGGCGGCTTTTTCCTGGGTGGAAAAATGCAGCTGGGCACCGAACTGGCGCAGGGCGCGATCAGCCGGCTCGCCGGCTCTCTCAGCGTGGACACGATAAGAGCCGCCTGGGGCATCCACGAAGTGGTAAGCGAAAGCATGGCCGCGGCTGCGCGTACTCACCTGCTTGAAAAAGGCCGTGATGCCCGCAAGTACGCGATGTTTGCCTTCGGCGGCTCGGGCCCCGTCCACGCGTGCCGTGTTGCGCGCAATTTGGGAATCAAAACCGTCATCTGCGCCTTGGGGGCCGGCACCCTGTCCGCACTTGGACTGCTGCTGGCTCCAACGGCGTTTGACTTCGTCCACACCGATGTGGCTCATTTGTCCGACTGCAATCTGGACGAAGTGCAGAAATTTTTTCACGACTCGGAAGTGCGCGGCAGGCAATTGCTGAGTGCGGCCCAGGTCGCGCCGGATGCCGTGCACGTGACGCGCTTCGTTGAGCTGCGGTACGCGGGCCAAGGGTACGAGGTTGGGGTCATGCTTCCCGCGGGCATAAATGATGACGCGCTGCGCACCGCGATCGTCGATTTGTTCGAGGCGGAGTATGAACGTTTGTACGGCCGGGTCGAGAAATCGAAGATCATCGAAACCGTGAAATGGCGGGTCGTGGTGTCCGGGCCGGCTGGCAACATTCGCATTTCACATTCGATGCTTGAAGGCGATGCAAAGCCTGCGCTCAAGGGCTCGCGCCCGGCGTACTTTCCCGAGATTGGCGGGTTTATCGACACCAAGGTATATGACCGGTATTCCATGGCGCCCGGGTTTACATTGGAAGGGCCGGCGGTGGTCGAAGAGAAGGAAAGCACGGCCGTCGTTCCTCCTGGCTGGTCTGGGCAGGTTGACGACTACTCCAATCTCGTACTTAAGTACCAGGGCTTATCCTCAACATGAGGCCGGGCCATGCATTGGCGTGGGGCGAAAAAATAGCGCTGCATCGGTAGAGCGTGGATGGGTGTGCCCGCCGAGTGGGTGGGCGAAGCGCCAATTCTGCGATCGAAGCCGCGCTGCACACTTGCAATATCCGTAATCACAATGTCCGTAATCAAGAAGTGATTCCATGGAAATCACACGTGTAAAAGCGCGTCCAACGCGAAGGAACCAACGTGGCTAAACTTTTGATCGCCGGGCAGTGGGTTCACGGCAGTTCAGAGCAGCAAATGACGCACCGCTATTCGGGCGAGGCGCTCGACAAAATGGCCGTGGCCAGCGTTGAACAAGTGGCCGCTGCCGTCACGGCAGCACAGGCGGCATTTGACGCGAACGCGCTTACTCCGAGCGACCGATACCATATACTCAGTCGCGCCGCCGCGCTGGTGCAAGAGCGTCGAGAGCAATTCATGGGCCTCGTGTCTGCCGAGACGGGTTTCCCGCGCGTCGACGTCGAGAACGAGGTCGGCCGCACAGTCCAGACGCTCCAGCTCTGCGCCGAAGAGGCGCGCCGTGTAGTTGGAGAGATGGTTCCGATGGACGCGGCGCCAGGGCTGAAAGACCGGATCGGGTTTACGGTAATGGTTCCGTTAGGGGTCGTTTGCGCCATTACGCCCTTCAATTCGCCGCTCAACGTTGTTGTTCATAAGGTCGCGCCTGCGGTCGCTGCCGGCAACGCGGTGATTCTCAAGCCGTCGGAGCACGTGCCGCTGACGTCGGTCGAGTTGTGCAAGGTATTGATAGAAGCCGGGCTTCCTCCAGGGCTCATAACGCTGCTGCATGGCGGGCCGCAGATCGGTCGTGCGCTCGTGGCTGATCCGCGTATTGCTTTCTATGCCTTCACCGGGAGTACCCGCGTTGGCAAGGAAATCCAGGCTGGTGCCGGCTTGCGTCGGACTCAGTTGGAACTCGGCAGCATCGCCAGTACGATCGTTTGCGAGGATGCGGACTTGCGCGCGGCTGTCGCCAAGTGCGTGTCGGCCGGTTTTCGAAAGGCCGGGCAGGTTTGCACATCGGTGCAGCGCCTTTATGTGCAACGCGGCATCGCATCCGACTTTACGAAACAGCTTGTGGCGGCGGTGCGCAGCCTGCCGTATGGGGATCCGTCAAAGCCAGAGACCATTGTCGGCCCGATGCTGTCGGTCGAGCATGCGCAAAGAGCCTTGGACTGGATTCTTGAGGCCCAGGCGGCCGGCGCCGAGGTTCTATGTGGCGGCACTCGCACAGGAGCCGTGCTTGCGCCCACCTTGTTGGCAAACGTCAGAGACGACATGAAGGTAATGTGCCAAGAAATCTTCGCGCCCGTGATGTGTTTGAACGAATTCGACGACTTGCAGCAGGCTTATGACGCAGCGAATGCGACGCCGTTCGGGCTTGCGGCGGGCTTGTTCACATCCAATGTCGGCATTGCGCTGTCGGCTGGGCGAAAGTTGCGTTTCGGTGCCGTTCACATCAATGAAGCGTCTTCGGCAAGAGTCGACGTGATGCCGTTTGGCGGCGTCAAGGACAGTGGCTTTGGCCGCGAAGGCCCGCGTTATGCGATCAAGGAAATGATGGAAGAGCGCCTCCTGACCATTCGTTATTGACTTGAGCCTGTATATGCCGTGCTCGCAGCGTGAAGCCAGTCACGGAATTTGGAAAGTGGCCACAGCCGATGGCCGTGGCTGTGCGAGCCCCTATCCGGTGCGACAAGCTGATACCAGGCTCTCACCCGCCTGCAGCGGGAGCGGCCGGCGGATCGAAAAACAAAAAACCGGCACCCTACAAGAGCCAAACGCCGTCCACTCGTCTACAAACCGAGCGGAGAGAACGGGGTGCCTGGAGGTGAGTGGGCCATCGAACCGGAAGGAGACACCCCGTTCTAGGCCGCGGATCAAGAACCCGGCCGACGACGCATAAATAGCAAATCCGCCAGCGGATCAAGAATCCCGCACCGTGACGCTTCATGGCCTCCTGCCCCCGCGCTCCACGTCCCCCATCCACGCTCGATAGCTGCTATTCTCAAAGCTTCGGCATCGCCTCGCTCGGCCGCGGCCCAGCCGCGATAGCTACATCGCTATGGAGACTCCATGAACTATCGTGCCCCCACACAGGACATCCGTTTCGTATTCCGTGAGCTGGCCGGCCTGGATGACGTGCTGGCGCTGCCCGGCTTCGAAGAGGTCAATAGTGAACTGGTCGACGCCGTGCTCGAAGAGAACGGGCGCTTCGTCGAACAGGCCGTGGCGCCGCTGAACCGCGCCGGCGACACCACGCCGGCCGCCTGGGACGACGGCAAAGTGCGTACCTCTCCCGGCTTCCAGGAAGCATTCCGTGAATTCGCGGCCGGCGGCTGGCAAGGCTTGCAGCACGAGCCGCGCTGGGGCGGCCAGGGCCTGCCCAAGCTGGTGGCCGCCGCCACCGGCGAGAACATCAACTCCGCCAACCTGGCGTTCTCGCTGTGTCCACTGCTGACCGACGGCGTGATCGAAGCCCTGGCGATGGTGGGCAGCCAGGCCCAGCAAGACCTGTACATCCCGCCCATGCTGGAGGGCCGCTGGACCGGCACCATGAACCTCACCGAGCCGCAAGCCGGCTCCGACCTCGCCCTGGTTCAGACCCGCGCCGTCGGGCAGGACGACGGCAGCTACCGGCTGTCCGGGCAGAAAATCTTCATCACCTACGGCGAGCACGATCTGGCCGAGAACATCGTGCACCTGGTGCTGGCCCGCACGCCGCAGGCGCCGGCCGGCGTCAAGGGCATTTCGCTGTTCCTCGTGCCCAAGTTCCTGCTCAATGACGACGGCACGCTGGGCAAGCGCAACGACGTGTGGTGCGCCTCGCTCGAACACAAGCTGGGCATACATGGCAGCCCGACCGCGGTGCTGTTGTATGGTTCCGGGCAGGGCGAGGCCGGGCCGGGCGCCGTCGGCTACCTGATCGGCGAAGAAAACCGCGGCCTGGAATACATGTTCATCATGATGAACGCCGCGCGTTTCGCGGTGGGCATACAGGGCATTGCGCTGGCCGAGCGCGCCCTGCAGCAGGCCGGCGCCTATGCCGCCGAGCGCCTGCAGGGGCGCGCGCTGGAAGGTTCGGACGGCCCGGTGGCGATCGTCCATCATCCCGACGTGCAGCGCATGCTGATGACCATGCGCGCGCTGACCGAGGGCGCGCGTGCACTGGCCTACGTGGCCGCGGGCGAATGCGATCGCGCGCGCCATGCCGCCGACCCGCAGGCGCGTGCGCGCCACCAGGCCGTCTATGACTTCCTGGTCCCCGTGGTCAAGGGCTTTTCCACCGAGAGCGCGGTAGAGGTCGCGTCCCTGGGCATACAGGTGCACGGCGGCATGGGCTTCATCGAAGAAACCGGGGCCGCGCAGTATTACCGCGATGCGCGCATTCTGCCCATCTACGAAGGCACGACGGCGATCCAGGCCAACGATTTCGTCGGACGCAAGACCTTGCGCGACGCGGGCGCGGTGGCCGGCGCCTTGGCCGAGCAGGTGCGCGCCACGGTTGCGCAACTCGAGGCGCGCCAGGCCGAGGCCGGCGAACATGGCGCTGGCCTGGCCTTGATCGCGCGCCGGCTGGCGGCGGCGGTCGAGGCCTATGAGCAGGCCGTGGCCTATATCGTGGCCCACGCGCGCGAGGATCAGCGCGCAGTATTCCTGGGCAGCGTACCCTACCTGATGCTGGCTGGCCTTACTTTGGCCGGCTGGCAGATGGCACGCGCGGCACTGGCATGCGTCGCCCGCCTGCAAGACGGCGATGCCGAGCCGTTCCATGCCCGCAAGCTGGCCACGGCGGTGTTTTACGCGGCGCACCTGCTGCCGCGCGCGCAGGCGCTGTCGGCATCGATACTGGAAGGCGGCGTTGCGGCGCGCTACGCCCGGGCCGCGGAAAACGCCGAATAAGGATATTCATAAACGGTATTTCCGTACCGTAGGCTTTGCTGACACAATTTGAGTTCCAACCTTTATATGGTGTGCTTATATAGCGCGCGGCGGTTGCGCGGCGCGGGCATATGGGCACGTCATTCGTTTGAACGACTGTCAAGAGAGCTTAATATGACGACTTTGCGTCTGGGCGATACCGCCCCCGATTTCGAGCAGGATTCTTCCATCGGCAAGATCAAGTTCCACGAGTACTTGGGCGACAAGTGGGGCGTGCTGTTTTCGCATCCCGCCGATTTCACCCCTGTCTGCACCACCGAGCTGGGCTACACGGCCAAGCTGGCCGACGAGTTCGCCAAGCGCAATGTCAAAGTGCTGGCCCTGTCGGTGGACAGCGCCAAGTCGCACAACGACTGGATCGTAGACATCAACGACACCCAAAGCACCACGGTGAACTACCCGATTCTGGCCGATTCCGACCGTAAGGTGTCGACGCTGTACGACATGATCCATCCCAACGCCAGCGTCACCGCTACGGTGCGCTCGGTGTTCGTCATCGATCCGGCCAAAAAGGTTCGCCTGACCATCACGTACCCCGCCAGCACCGGCCGCAACTTCAACGAGATCCTGCGTGTCATCGATTCGCTGCAGCTTACCGACAACTACAGCGTGGCCACGCCGGTGAACTGGGAATTCGGCGAAGACGTCATCATCTCCCCGGCGATCAAGGACGAAGCTACCCTGAAGGAAAAATTCCCCAAGGGCTACAAGGAAGTGCGCCCGTACCTGCGCACCACGCCCCAGCCCAATCTGTAATCGTCCATATGCGCGGCTTGTAGACGGCTTTGGGGCCGTTGCGGGCAGGGTGCCGACGCCTCCGGCCCGCACCCCCGGCGTAGTGGACTATGCCTGTAGGGCGCCCGGCTCTGTGCGAGCCTGGCGCCTTTTTCGTATGTGCGTTTTTTGTTTCTTCCGGCGCGTGCGGTGCGCTACGCCATCGGAGACGATGTCGCGCTAAGGGTCGGCTGCGAAACCAGGTGCCCACGGCTCCCGAGGCGATACGGCGCGCGCACGATCTGGCAGGGCTAGTGTCTGGTATTTATGCCCACAAGGCCCTATGGCCGGGAGATGGCCTGGCAGGCCTGGGCGGCTGCCAGGTAGTGGTACAGGTTGCGGATCAGCGCGGCCGTGGCGCCCCAGATGAAATGGCCTTGCCAGGTGATGGAGAAATAATAGCGGTAGTTTCCGTCAGGCAGCTGCGCCTTGTGCAGGCGGTGCGCGCCGGGGTTCATCAGCACCGCCAGCGGTACTTCGAAGACTTCCGCCACTTCCGTTTTGTTGGGCGCGATGCTGAAGCCCGGCAGCACCAGCCCTATGACCGGCAGCATGGTGTAGCGGGTGGAAGTCAGGTATACGGGGTGGGTGCCGATGGGCTCGAGGTAGCGCGGGGCGATGCCGATTTCTTCATGGGTTTCGCGGATCGCGGCGGCTATCGCATCGCGATCCAGGCGGTCTACCTGGCCGCCGGGAAAGCTGATCTGCCCGGCATGGTCGTGCAGGTGCGACGCGCGCCGGGTAAAAATCACTTGCAGGCCCTTGGGGCGTTGTACCAGCGGGATGAATACCGCTGCCTGCACGGTGTTCGTGAAATGCGAAAAATCACTGCCGAACGAGTCGGCGAAGACCGGCTCGACTTGCCATGGCACGGTCTGCCCGAATGCCAAGCGTATGAAATCGAGCTCGAGGGTGGAAGGCAGCAGGGCTGGCGGAATATCGGCAACGGCAACGACGGGCTGCGTCAGCGGATCGAAACTGGGCCTGCGGGGAGGGCGGGCTTGCGGGGGCGTATCGGTGCTATGCGACATGAGCATCCATAAAACAACAAAGGCACCCTTGCGGGTGCCCTTATTTTATTGCTTGCCAAGGATCAGCAGGAACTGCTTATTCGGCGCTGGCGCTAGCCTTTTTTGCCGTGTTGCGAACCAGCTTCTCTTTGATGCGAGCAGCCTTACCCGAGCGATTACGCAGGTAGTAAAGTTTAGCACGGCGTACATCGCCGCGGCGCTTGACCTCGATGGAGGCGATTTGGGGCGAATACAGCTGGAAGGTGCGTTCCACCGCCACGCCGGAAGAGATCTTGCGTACCGTGAAAGCGGAATTCAGGCCGCGGTTGCGCTGGGCAATGACCACGCCTTCGTAGGCCTGCACGCGCTTGCGGCTGCCTTCGACGACGTTCACGTTGACGACGATCGTGTCACCAGGGCCGAAGCTGGGCTTGGCCTGGCCGCCGGTGAGGCGCTGGATTTCTTCTTGCTCGATGAGAGCGATAAGGTTCATGGTGAACTCCAAGTGTCATCGTGATCCGCCAGGAAGGATGAAGCCGGAAACAAAGACCGGAATGCATCCACCTTGATGTGTAGGCTGCTGCCTGAGTACGCCGCCGCATCGCGGCTTGCTGGGTAAGAAGGCCTACCCTGCTGCGCACCCGTCATGTTCTTGGCCTGGCGCCAGAGGATGAAGTTTGCAAAGCCTGCTATTTTACACTGAAATCTGGAAGCGTGTGGTCGCCGTATGTATGGCGTGTCTGCACGCCTGAGCGTTCCGATTTTGGCCTGGAATGGGGCTGGCCTTTTGGTGTGGGCAGGCCCTGGAAACAAGCCCTGGAGGCAGATCTTAGAAACAGATCTTAGAAGCAGGTTTAGAAACCGGGCTTAGAAGCAGGCCTTAAAAGCAGCCCTTAAAAGCAGGCCTTAGAAGCCCACCGCGACCCCCAGCCACATCATGCCTGGGATCATTGCGCCCCAGACCAGTACCAGACAGATGTCGGCCAGCATTGCGCCGCGGGTAAGCTTGGGAGTTTTTTTCCCGCCGCCGGGAATGGGCGGGAAAGGCCATTTGGCCGGAGCAGTTTGAGCGTGTTGCCTATGCATGAGAGCCTCGCGACAGTGGACGAGGAACATGGAGCTGGTAAAGCCTGCTGGCCCCTTGCGCCTCTGGAGGCGGCCGCGCCTAGGGCGAGCCGCAATCGAACACTGGTTATAAACACAGTTTTCGTTTGTTGAACTGTACAAAAAAACAGTAGTTGGCGCAAGTGTTTTATCTGTTGTTTTTATCCACTGTTTTCCTGTGGCCTGTTGGCCCTATGGCAGGAATACCTCGGCTTGCTGTCCCTCTTGCGCGGGGCCGAAGCACATGACCACGACGCGAACCAGCGGAGGCGGGCTGGTAGAAATTGGCGGCGCCGCGTTGCGCGGCAGCAGCCCCTGGTTCGGCATCGTGTTTATCAGGGAGCTGGCGGCGGGAATGATGAAGGCGGCGAAGTAGATCGCCGGCTCGATGTGCCGGCTGCGCCACCAGGAAATGAATATCAGCGTCTTGCTGATGAAGAGGTTCAGGGCATTCAGGGAGTTGGCCAGCTCGACGCTGGCCGCAGCGGATCGGGGCGTGTCCACGTCAAAGGGGGCCGTATGGCTACAAAGAGAACCCGCCCGTCAAGACGCGAAACGCGGTTGCGGCCGGTGTGCTGCCTGGCGGTCTTGCCCGGCGCCCATTTGGCCGCCGTTGTGGTTCCCCTTTTAATGTGTAGGGGCCTTATATCAATAGCGGTTCTTCGATTCGTTTTCGGCCAGGATGCGCTGGTACAGCGCGTGGCGCTCGGGCGAGATTTCGCCGCGCTGCAAGGCAGCCAGGACGCCGCAACCCGGCTCGTGGCGGTGCGTGCAGTTGTAGTAGCGGCAGTGCTCGATGGCCTGCTTGAATTCGGGAAAGCCTTGCTCGATCTCGTGGGCGCTCAGGTGGTTCAGGCCGAAGGCCTGGAACCCGGGGGAATCGATCAGGTCGGCATCGGCCTCGGGCACCCGGTACAGGCGCGTGCTGGTCGTGGTGTGGCGGCCGGTGCCTAGTGCCTGCGAGTGGGCCCGGGTGGCCGCTTGGGCCTCGGGCACCAGGGCGTTGAGCAAAGTAGACTTGCCCATGCCGCTCTGGCCCAGCAGCAGGCAGGTGCGTCCGCGGATCAGCGGCAGCAGCCTGGCATGAACTTGGGCCGGGTCGAGGGCGCTTAGTTCGATCACCGGTACGCCCAGCGCCGCCAGGCCGGCCAGGCGCGCGCGCGCCGCGTCGAGCCCGGCCGCAAGGTCGGCCTTGTTCAGGATGAGCGCCGCATCGATGCCGGCGCTGCCGGCCGCTACCAGCGCGCGTCCAGTCAGATCGTCGGAGAAGGCGGGTTCTGTTGCCACCACCACCAGCAGCAGGTCGACATTGGCGGCGAACTGCTTGCTGCGCATATCGTCCGAGCGGTACAGCAGGTTGCTGCGCTCCAGCACCTGCTCGATGGCGCCTTCATCGGCGCCCTGCAGGCTGATGCGCACCCGGTCGCCCACCGTGGCCAGCGCCTTCTTGCCTCGCGGGAAGCACTTCAGATGGCGGCCGTCGGCCAGTTCGACCTCGTAGTGGCGCCCATGGGCGGCGACGACGCGCCCTTCAGCCGTGTTGCAGCTGGCGGATGCGCTGGATGGCCGGCGGGTGGCTGTCATAGAACGCGGAGTGCAGGGGATCGGGGGTGAGTGTTGCGGCGTTGTCGTCGTACAGCTTGACCAGGGCGCTGGCCAGCGGCGCGGCGGTGCACTGCTGCACGGCGTAGCGGTCGGCCTGGAATTCGTCGCGGCGCGACATCCGGCTGGCCAGCGGGCCGGCCCAGAAGGTGAACACCGGCGTGGCCAGGAAGAACAGGATCAGCGCCAGCGCGTCGTTGGCGCGGCCGATCTGGGGCAGCACGCCCAGGCCGGTGTAGAACCACACCCTGCCCGACAGCCACTGCAGCACCAGGAAGAATACCAGGGCCAGCGCGAAGCTGAGCACCATGCGCTTGATGATGTGCCGGTGCTTGAAGTGCCCCAGCTCGTGGGCCAGCACTGCCTCGATCTCTTCGGGGGCGAGGCGCGCCAGCAGGGTGTCGAAGAAGACGATGCGGCGCGACTTGCCGAAGCCGGTGAAGTAGGCGTTGCCGTGGGCCGAGCGCTTCGAGCCGTCCATGACGTACAGGCCGCTGAGGGTGAAGCCGCTGCGCTGCGCCAGGGCGCCGATGCGTTCGGAGATTTCCGGGTTGTCCAGCGGCGTGTAGCGGTTGAACATGGGCGCGATGACGGTGGGCAGCAGCCACAGCATCAGCACGTTGAAGGCCACCCACACCAGCCACGCCCACCAGCCCCAATAGGCGCCGGCATGGGCCATGAGCCAGAGCACCAGCGCGGCCAGCGGCGTGCCCAGCACCAGCCCCAGCAGCAGCCCTTTGCAGGCGTCCAGCGCGAACAGCTTCGGGGTCATGCGGTTGAAGCCGAAGCGCGCTTCGAGGCGGAAGCGGCGCCACAGCGAGAACGGCAGGCTGATCAGCCCGAGTATCGCCAGTACGCAGCCGATTAGCGCCAGCTGGCGCCACATGTCGCCGGCGATGGCGCGGCCCAGGGCCACGTTCAGGTATTGCAGGCCGCCCAGCAGGGTCAGCCCGACCAGCACGGCGGCGTCGACCACGCGCTCGAGAATGGACAGCTGCATGCGCGCCACGGTGTAGTCGGCGGCGCGCTGGTGGCTGTACAGGCCGATCTTGGCGGCGAATTCGGCGGGCACCTCGCCGCGGCGCGCCTGCACGTAGCGGATCTGGCGCGTGGCCAGCCACAGGCGCACCGCGACGTCGGCGAGCAGAAAGGCAATGAACAGCAGGGTGAACATAAACGGATAGGGCAGTAGCGGATACCTGAGTGGCCGGCGCGGCGCTGGCGGGGCCGCCCGAAGGCTGCGCCGTGAGCCGAGTCGCGGGCGTGTGTGCGAAAATCTCTTTTTTGAGGAAGATTATATATGGCCGTTAATGATCAGCGCCTGGTGTGGCTCGATATGGAAATGACCGGGCTGGATCCCGAAAAAGAGCGCATCATCGAAGTGGCCGTGGTCGTGACCGAGCCCGACCTGAGCCTGGTGGCGCAAGGCCCGGTGCTGGTCATCCACCAAGACGACGCCTTGCTGGACGCCATGGACAAATGGAACAAATCCACCCATGGCAAGAGCGGCCTGATCGACCGGGTCAAGGCCTCGACGCTGACCGAGGCCCAGGCCGAAGACCAGTTGCTGGAATTCCTGCCGCGCTACGTGCCGGCCGGCAAGTCGCCGCTGTGCGGCAACACCATAAGCCAGGATCGGCGCTTCATGTTCAAGTACATGCCGCGGCTCGAGGCCTATTTCCACTACCGCAATCTGGACGTCAGCACGCTCAAGGAGCTGTCGCTGCGCTGGAAGCCCGAGGTCTACCGCAGCTTCACCAAGCAAAGCCGGCACGAGGCGCTGGCCGACATCTACGAGTCCATCGACGAACTCAAGCACTACCGCGAGCACTTCATCAAGCTGTGATGCGGCTGCGCTTGGAAAGCTCGCCGGGGGCGCCTGCCGCTGGGATTGCCCGCGGTCGCGCGCCCTTTTAGGGTGGGCAGGCCCCAGGCCCTGCAAGGCGCTTGTGGTTCGGGTTGCGGATTTCGGGCCTCAGGCCGCGGCCGGGCGGCGCGCGCCATCCGGGCTGTGGCTGGCGAAGCGCTGGTAAACCTGCGGATCCAGCTCGCTGTAGTGGCTCGGGTCGCGGCTGATGACGGCTACCAGGTGTTCTTCGGCCCGTTCGAATACCGTCCAATAAAGCTCGCCGCAGAGTTCGCGCGCGGCCACTCCCGGCCATGCGGCCGGCAGCATCTGCGCGGGCAACTGCGGGTCGTGCAGCACGATGCGGCGCCATTCGTGCAGGGTCAGGGCGCGCAGGGCGAAAGCCAGGCCGGGGGGCGCGTTGCGGCCCGCCGCGCGCAGCAGCGGGGCGAAGGTGGCCGAGAAGTTGCGGTAGTGCTGCGCGACTTCGTCCAGGTTCCAGCATTGCGGCACGAGGCCGGCCAGGCTCGATTCTTGATCCAGGCCCAGGTCGCTGGCGTCCAGGATCAGTGCCTTGTCGCGTATTCCCACGTTGTCCAGTACCTTGCGCGCGCGCGCCGCCTGGTTGCGCGGCAGGGCGAATACGCCCGGTGCGATGGCGGCAAAGCCGGCCCAGATCAGTTCGCGCCGCAGTTGGCCGCGGCCGTCCAGGCTGCTGTTGCCGAAGCGCGGCAGTACCACCAGTGTCCAGTGGCCGTCCCAGTCTTCGCGTGGGCCGCTGTAGATGCGCTCGGAGGCGCCCTGGGTCTGCGCCAGGCCGGATTGGCTAAGGCGGTACAGGCTGCGCCGCCCGTGGCGCTCGGACTGCAGCCAGTCCTGGGCCACGAGGCGGAATACGCTGGTGCGCAGCAGGCGTTCGTTGATGCCCAGCGGGGTGACGAGTTCGATCAGGTCGCTAAGCCAGATGCTGCCGCCGTGCGGGCCTATGGCGTCGCCCAATAGGGTGACGCTGAGCGATTTGGCGCGCGGCGGGTCGCGTTCCAACAAGGCGTGGAGCAGGCTGGGCAGCGTGCTCGAGGCTTGGGGCATGGCGGGTTAGGTCTCCTGATCGGGTTGATACACAGGTTCGGGGCACATCTTATACCAGACCTAAGATGTAGCGCGGATTGGGGCAATATTCGATTTGGTGCGTTGGCGGGTTGGTTTTTTTGTGTGGCCTGGAATGAATTTGCGGTTTGTGCGTCGGCGGTTGGGTTCTTGAGGCGCGGCCTAGAACGGGGTACCTCCTTCCGGCTCGATGACCCACTCGCCTCCAGGAGGCACCCCGTTCTCTCCGCTCGGTCTCTAAACGGGTGGAGGGTGGGGCAGACGTGGCGGCTGGTTCGCTGGATCATAGGTGTTCCAAGGCCGGCAGCCGGCGCAGTGCGTCGACTTGCGCTTGCGGCCTCCGGATTAACCCGTATCGGCCCTATTTGATACTGAAATTTGATTGACATCAATTTTTCTGTAATAAATAATACTCGGTATAGGCGACATGAGTAAAGAAGTGCGCCGTTGCGGCGGCCCGGTGATTGGTGCCGGGCCGGCGCCGGCAGAACCTAAACCCCGACCACAGGAGCCCGCCATGTATGCGCAATTAGTCGAAACCGGCGTCAAGCGCGTGCGCAGCACCGACGAACTCAGCGGCCCGGAACGCGAATTCCAGGAACGCATCGACGCGGGCGTGCGCGTCGAGCCCAAAGACTGGATGCCCGAGGCCTACCGCAAGACGCTGGTGCGGCAGATTTCGCAGCATGCGCATTCCGAGATCGTCGGCATGCTGCCCGAGGGCAACTGGATCACCCGCGCGCCCACGCTCAAGCGCAAGGCGATACTGCTGGCCAAGGTGCAGGACGAGGCTGGCCATGGGTTGTACTTGTACAGCGCTGCCGAAACTCTGGGTGTGTCGCGCGACGATCTGGTCGATGATCTGCATTCGGGCCGCGCCAAGTATTCCAGCATCTTCAATTACCCGACGCTCACTTGGGCTGACATAGGCATGATAGGGTGGCTGGTCGACGGCTCGGCCATCATCAACCAGATTCCCCTGTGTCGCTGTTCCTACGGGCCCTATGCGCGCGCCATGGTGCGTGTGTGCAAGGAAGAATCTTTCCACCAGCGCCAGGGCTACGATTTGCTGATGCAGATGTGCCTGCACGGCACGCCCGAGCAGAAGGCCATGTGCCAGGATGCGCTGAACCGCTGGTGGTGGCCGGCGTTGATGATGTTCGGCCCTTCGGATGCGGAATCGACCAACAGCGCGCAGTCCATGCAGTGGCGCATCAAGCTGTTCTCGAACGACGATCTGCGCCAGAAGATGGTGGATCAAAGCGTGCCGCAGGCCGAGTACCTGGGCCTGACGGTGCCGGATCCCGACCTGAAGTGGAACGAAGAGCGCGGCCACTACGATTTCGGCGAGATCGACTGGGCCGAGTTCCATGCGGTGATCAAGGGCCACGGCCCGTGCAATCGTGATCGGCTGGCCGCGCGGGTGGCGGCCCACGAAGAGGGCGCCTGGGTGCGCGAGGCGCTGTCGGCCTATGCCGCCAAGCAGGAACGGGTGCCGGCCGCGGCCTAGCGTGGTGTCTCGGAAATTCGCACTCATGAAATTGCGTCATCTGCGTACGCGTGGCGGCGCTACCAGCCTTGCCGGCCGCGCCAGGCCAGAGGCCCAGCCTCGTGATGGCTCGGCCGTCGTTGTAGGCCGGCGGTATTCGAACGGCAATATAGATGTGCTGCCGCGTATTCCCGATGCAGGGCACGGCTAGCAGAAACTGATACATGAACGGCGCGCCCGCCGCAGGCGCCGCGCCCAGGAGCAAAGCAATGAGACAGGACGCATGGCCTCTTTGGGAGGTCTTCATCCGCAGCCAGCACGGCCTGGCCCACAAGCATGTGGGCAGCTTGCGGGCATCCGACGCCGAAATGGCCATCAATAATGCGCGCGACGTTTACACGCGGCGCAACGAGGGCCTGAGCATCTGGGTGGTGCGCGCCGCCGACATCGTGGCCAGCAGCCCCGCCGACAAAGAGCCTTTGTTCGAGCCGGCCAATAGCAAGGTCTATCGCCATCCCACCTTCTTCCCCATGCCGGAAGAAGTCAAGCACATGTAAAGAGGGCGGCCATGGATAGTTCCCTGTTCCAATATGCGCTGCGCATGGGCGACACCACGCTGATTCTGTCGCAGCG
The DNA here is from genome assembly GCF_002209565.1 of Candidimonas nitroreducens. GTDB lineage: Bacteria > Pseudomonadota > Gammaproteobacteria > Burkholderiales > Burkholderiaceae_B > Candidimonas > Candidimonas nitroreducens. The sequence goes on along the minus strand of NZ_NJIH01000002.1, from coordinate 414,711 downwards.
CCTGTCGCAATGGTGCGGCCACGGCCCGGCGCTGGAAGAAGACCTGGCGCTGACGAACCTGTCGCTCGACCTGCTGGGCCAGGCGCGGCTGTGGCTGACGCTGGCCGGGGAAGTCGAGGGCGCCGGCCGCGACGAAGACCGCCTGGCCTATCTGCGCGACGCGCCCGAGTACCGCAACTACTTGCTGGCCGAGCGGCCCAACGGCCATTATGGCGACACCATCGCGCGCCAGTTCCTGTTCGACGTCTGGCATTATTTTCTGCTGCAGGGTCTGGCGAGCTCGGCCGACGAGCGCGTTGCGGCGATTGCCGCCAAGTCGCTCAAGGAGGTCACCTATCATGCGCGCCGTTCGGCCGACCTGGTGGTGCGCCTGGGCGACGGCACCGAGCTCAGCCACGGGCGCATGCAGGCCGCGCTGGAAGAAATCTGGTTCTACGTGGGCGAGCTGTTCGTCGACGATGATGTGGTGGCCGATCTGGCCGGGCGCGGCATCGCCGTGTCGCACGAGGCGCTCTGGCCGGCCTGGCACGAACATGTGGCGGCGGTGCTGCAAGAGGCCACGCTGCGCCTGCCGGACGCGGCGGACGCCCGCCATCCGGCCTACCAGGGCGGCCCCTCGGGCCGGCACACCGAGGCGCTGGGCTATGTCCTGGCCGAAATGCAGCATCTGCAGCGCACTTATCCGGGGGCCTCATGGTGAACACATTGCCCGACACCCTCGAGCGCCCCTCCACGCAGCAGTTGCGCACTTGGCTGGCCGGCGTGCCCGACCCGGAGATTCCGGTGCTGTCGGTGCTCGACCTGGGCATCGTGCGCGAGCTGCGCTGGGATGGCGCGAGCTGCGTGGTCACTATCACGCCCACGTATTCGGGCTGTCCGGCCATGCAGGAAATCTCTGCCGGCATACGCGCCGAGCTGGCGCGCCATGGCGTGGACGATGTGCGCATCGAGACCCGGCTGGCGCCGGCCTGGACCACCGACTGGATGACACCGGCCGGCAAGGCGGCGCTCAAGGGCTACGGCATTGCGCCGCCGCGCGAGCAGGCGGTGGATATCTCGGGCCTGTCGCGCCGCAGCGCTGCGCCCGCGCCCGAGTGCCCGCATTGCGGTTCGCCGCGCACGCGCCTCATCAGCCAGTTCGGCTCCACCGCATGCAAGGCGCTGTACCGCTGTGTGGCCTGCGGCGAGCCTTTCGATTATTTCAAGGCGCATTAGCGCATTAGTAGATTAGATAGGTAATCGGCGCGTGGGCCAGGTGTGCTGGCCGTGGCAACGACGGACGCAACAGGCTCCGGGGCCGGCAGGCAGCCGGGGCCGGCCAGAAGCATATAGAAGACGACACGATCCATGGTTCAGTTCTATCCCCTCAAGGTGGCCGCGGTCGCCCGAAATACCCGCGATGCAGTGGTGGTTACCTTCGACGTGCCCGCCGAGCTGCACGATACCTTCGCGTTCCGCCCGGGTCAGTACCTGACGCTGCGCACGCAGGTCGAAGGCGAAGAGCTGCGCCGTTCTTATTCCATATGTGCCGCGCCGCACGACCGCGAGCTGCGGGTGGCCATCAAGCGCCTGAACGACGGCGCGTTTTCCAGCTGGGCCAACGAACACCTGGCCAGCGGCCAGACGTTGGAGGTCATGCCCCCGGACGGCCACTTCACGGTCGACTTCGCGCCGCAGCAAAGCCGCGGCTACGCGGCTTTTGCCGTGGGCAGTGGCATCACTCCCATTCTGTCGCTGGTCAAGACCGCGCTGGACACCGAGCCCGGCAGCCGCTTTTCGCTGTTCTACGGCAACCGCGCCTCGTCGGCGGTGCTGTTCCGCGAAGAAATCGAAGACCTGAAGAACCGCTACATGGACAGGCTCTCGGTGGTGTATGTCATGAGCCGCGAGACGCAAGACATCGATCTGTTCAACGGCCGCCTCGACGGCGCCAAGGTCGAGCGCCTGCTGGCCAGCTGGCTCAGCCCCGAAGACATCGACATGGCTTTCATCTGCGGCCCGCAAGACATGATCGAGTCGGTCAACCAGGCGCTGCAGGACGCCGGCCTGGAAAAATCGCAGATCAAGTTCGAGCTGTTCGGCTCGCCCAAGGGGCCGCGCGCGCTGCGCACCGGCCAGGAAGCGCGCAAGGCGCCGGGGCGCCATGAATGCGAACTTACCGTCATCCAGGACGGCTTCACCCGCACCCTGACCATAGAAAAGGACAAGGACAGCGTGCTGGACTCGGCCCTGGCGCAGGGCGTGGAACTGCCGTATTCGTGCAAGGGCGGGGTCTGTTCCACCTGCCGCTGCAAGGTCATCGAGGGCGAGGTCGACATGGACGCCAACTTCGCCCTGGAAGACTACGAGGTGGCGCGCGGCTTCGTGCTCAGCTGCCAGAGCTTCCCGGTCAGCGACCGCCTGGTCATAGACTTCGACCAGGAAACCTGATTTTCCGACCATGTACTTGCCCGATTTCCTGATTTGCCTATTTTCCAGTCGACGTTTTCCCGATCGACTTGCCGCTTTCGATTTCAATTCCGTATTCGATTGCAAGTCCGTATGAACCCATGGCGCGGCCGGCCTCCAGCATCCAGGCCGGCCGCGCCCCGCAACCCCCAGGAGCAACAAGAGTGCCTGTAGATTTCTTCGATACCCACCAGGAAGTCCTGGAGCGCGCGGTGGCGGCCACGGCCGAGCGCGGCTACTGGAGCCCGTATTCCGAATCGCCCAGCCCCAGGGCTTACGGCGAAACCGCCGCGCAGGATGGGCTGGCGGCCTTCCAGGCCCTGCAGGGCAAGCCTTTCGCCCTGGATCAGCAAGGCGCGCAGGGCCAGGTGGGGGGCGAGGTGTCGCCCTACGGCCCGGCCCTGGGCATCACGTATCCGCGCGTGCCCGCAGCGACGCTGGTGGCGCGCGCCGAGGCCGCACTGGACTCCTGGCGCGATGCCGGCCCGCGTGTCTGGGTGGGCGTGGCGCTGGAAATATTGCAGCGCCTGAACCGGCGCAGCTTCGAGATCGCCCATGCCGTGCAGCACACCACCGGCCAGGGCTTCATGATGGCGTTCCAGGCGGGCGGCCCACATGCGCAGGATCGCGGCCTGGAGGCCGTGGCCTATGCCTGGCAGGAAATGGCGCGCATCCCCGGCCTGGTCGACTGGGAAAAGCCGCAGGGCAAGCACGACCCGATCCGCATGCGCAAGCAGTTCACCGTGGTGCCGCGCGGCGTGGCGCTGGTGATAGGGTGCTCGACCTTCCCCACCTGGAACGGCTATCCGGGCCTGTTCGCCAGCCTGGCCACCGGCAACAGCGTCATCGTCAAGCCGCACCCCGGCGCGATCCTGCCGCTGGCCATCACCGTGCAGGTCGCCCGCCAGGTGCTGGCCGAGGCCGGCCAGGATCCGGACGTGGTGCAACTGGCCGCGCATGCCGCCGACGACGACACCGCGCAGGCGCTGGCGCTGGATCCCGCCGTGCGGCTCATCGATTTCACCGGCAGCAGCGCCCACGGCGAGTGGCTGGAGTCGAATGCGCGCCAGGCCCAGGTGTATGCCGAGAAGGCCGGCGTCAATCCGGTCATCATCGACTCGGCCGCAGACTTCAAGAGCGTGGCGCGCAATCTGGCCTTTTCCCTGACGCTGTATTCGGGGCAGATGTGTACTGCGCCGCAAAACATCTACGTGCCGCGCGACGGCATCCAGACCGCCGAGGGCCGCTTGAGCTTGGACGAGGTGGCGCAGGCCCTGGCCGGCGCCCTGGGCAAGCTGAGCGCCGACGCGGCCAAGGCGGTCGAACTGACCGGCGCCATTCAGAACGCCGCCACCCTGGCGCGGATCGAACAGGCCCGCGGCCTGGGCCTGCCCGTCGTGTGCGACAGCCGCAGCCTGGCGCATCCGCAGTTCGAATCGGCAGTGGTGCGCACGCCCCTGCTGCTGCGCGCCGAGGCCGGCGATCCCAGCCTCGAGCGCGAATGGTTCGGGCCGATCGCCTTCCTGGTGGCGGTCGATTCCACCGCGCAGGCCATCGAACTGGCACAATCGTCGGTGCGGCGCCACGGCGCGCTGTCGATGTCGGCCTATACCAGTGACGACGGCGTGGCGCAGGCACTGCGCCGCGCGGCGGAACGGGCAGGCGTGTCGCTGTCCCTGAACCTGACCGGGCCGGTGTTCGTCAACCAGACCGCGGCCTTCAGCGACTTCCACGGCACCGGCGCCAATCCGGCGGCCAATGCGGCGCTGTCCGATTCCGCCTACGTGGCCAACCGTTATCGCGTGGTGCAGACGCGCTGGCACGCTTGAATCCCCCCGGCGCAAGCCCGCGTTCTTCAGAACCGGGCAGCGCGGGGATATTATTTATCCGGCGCCGCAAGGCGCCCGGACTTGCGACACTGGAGCCCTGGCCGAAAAGGCCGGGGCCCGCACAGCTTCGATCAGAGGAGGATCGATGGACTACCAGAGTATCGAATTCGGGCTGGAACAAGGCATCGCCCGCATCACCCTGAATCGCCCCGAAAAGCTCAATAGCTTCACGGCCGCCATGCACGGCGAACTGGCCGACGCGCTCTCGCGCATCGAATCGCAGGGCGCGCGGGTGCTGGTGCTGACCGGCCGCGGCCGCGGCTTCTGCGCCGGCCAGGATCTGTCCGAACGGCAAATGAGCGCGGGCGCCGCTCCCATTGATCTCGGCCATACCGTCGAGACCTATTACGCGCCGCTGGTGCGGCGCCTGCATGCGCTGCCCATGCCCGTGGTGGTCGGTGTCAATGGCGTGGCCGCCGGCGCCGGCGCCAATCTGGCGCTGGCCGGCGACATTGTCATTGCCAGGCGCTCGGCCAGTTTCATCCAGCCGTTCTGCCGCCTCGGCCTGCTGCCCGACACCGGCGGCACCTATGCGCTGCCGCGCCTGGTGGGGCGCGCGCGCGCCATGGGGCTGGCGCTGCTGGGCGACAAGCTGTCCGCGGAAAAGGCCGAGCAGTGGGGCTTGATCTGGGAATGCGTGGACGACGACGCCTTCGAGGCGCGCCTGGACGAACTGGCGCGGCATTTCGCTACGGCGCCCACCCAGGGCCTGGCCGCCACCAAGCGCGCCATCGACGCCAGTCTCGACCACACGCTCGACCAGCAGCTCGACATGGAGCGCGACCTGATGCGCGAACTGGGCCGCAGCGCCGACTATGCCGAAGGGGTGGCGGCGTTCCTCGCCAAGCGCGCCCCGGTTTTCGGGGGCAAGTAATGAGTACCTCTCAGGCTTTGGCCAGCGCCGCGGTATTGCCCGACGATCCGCAGCAGCTGGCCGAACTCGCCGCCCGCGCCATGTACGCGAAAGACCCCGCCACGCAGGCGCTGGGCGTACGCTTGCTGGACGTGGGCCCGGGCCATGCGCGCATGAGCATGACAGTGCGCGCCGACATGCTCAACGGCCACCAGACTTGCCACGGCGGCTTCATCTTCGCGCTGGCCGACAGCACCTTCGCCTTTGCCTGCAATTCGCGCAACCAGGCGACGGTGGCCTCGGGCTGCACCATAGACTTTCTGGCGCCCGGTTTCGAGGGCGACGTGCTTACGGCCGAGGCGGCCGAGTCGTCGCTGGCCGGCCGCACCGGCGTCTACGACATACTCGTCACCAACCAGGAAGGCCGGCGCATTGCGTTGTTCCGCGGGCGTTCCTACCGCATCAAGGGTCAGGTGGTGGACGCGATAGAAACGACCCCAGAATAGAAACAGGCAGGAGCCCGAAATGTCCGTAACCACAAAAAACCATGCAGGCCGCGACGCCATCGAACATGCCAGCCAGGACGAGTTGCGCAGCCTGCAGCTGCAGCGCCTGAAATGGTCGCTGCGCCACGCCTACGATAACGTGCCGCATTACCGCAAGTCGTTCGATGCCGCCGGGGTTCATCCCGACGACTTGAAAGAGCTCGGCGACCTGGCGCGCTTTCCCTTCACCACCAAGCAAGATCTGCGCGACAACTATCCGTTCAATATGTTTGCCGTGCCGCGCGAGGACATCGTGCGCATCCATGCCTCCAGCGGCACCACCGGCAAGCCGACGGTGGTGGGCTACACCAAGCGGGACATCGACACCTGGGCCGAGCTGGTGGCGCGCTCTATCTGGGCGGGTGGCGGACGGCCCGGCGACATCGTGCACGTGGCCTACGGCTACGGGCTGTTCACCGGCGGCCTGGGGGCGCACTACGGTGCCGAACGCCTGGGCTGCTCGGTGGTGCCCATGTCCGGTGGCCAGACCGAGAAACAGGTGCAGCTGATACGCGATTTCGGCCCGCACATCATCATGGTGACCCCCTCGTATTTCTGCAACCTGATCGAGGAAATGGAACGCCAGGGCATGGATCCGCATGAAAGCTCACTGCGCATCGGTATTTTCGGCGCCGAGCCCTGGACGGGGCAGATGCGCCAGGACATCGAGGCGCGCTGCGGCATCGACGCCGTCGACATCTACGGCCTGTCCGAAGTCATGGGCCCGGGCGTGGCCATGGAGTGCGTCGAAGCCAAGGACGGCCCGGTGGTCTGGGAAGACCACTTCCTGCCCGAGATCATCGACCCGGCCACCGGCGCCCCGGTGGCCGACGGCGAGCCCGGCGAGCTGGTCTTCACCTCGCTGACCAAAGAAGGCATGCCGGTGATCCGCTACCGCACGCGCGACCTGACGCGCCTGCTGCCGCCCACGGCGCGCAGCATGCGCCGCATCGACAAGATCACCGGGCGCAGCGACGACATGCTGATCGTGCGCGGCGTCAATCTTTTCCCGACCCAAGTCGAAGAACTGGTGCTGAAAACGCCCGAGCTGGCTGCGCAATACCAGCTGGTGCTTACGCGCAGCAGCAATCTGGACGAGCTCGAGGTCATCACCGAGCTGCGTCCCGAGCACGACGCGCTGGGCGCGGCCGAACGCGACGCGCTGGCCGGCCGCCTGCGGCACGCGATCAAGACCTATATCGGCGTAAGCGCCCGCATCAGCGTGCAAGGCGCCGGCGGCATCGAGCGCACCGTCGCCGGCAAGGCGCGCCGCGTCATCGACAAGCGCGGCTGACAAAGGCCAAAGTCCGGCGAAAAAGAGGCTTGCGCGACTGACGCCAAATTGAGTCGTTAAAAGCTGGCTGATCGAGGTCTGAGTTCAGTACTGCACCGGACTCAAGCCTTTTCGTCTGTCCTTAATGTGGTGAATAGAACAGCCCGGTATCGGCGAGCGCGCGGTGCGCGTTTTCCAGCAGCGCGTCCATGCCGGGGCCGCGTGCGGATACCGGGTAGGCTGCGCACAGCGTTCGCGGTGGCAGAGTAGGGTGTGGGTCGTAGCGCAGCAGGGCTCCGGAATCGACTTCACTCTGAACGGTGCATACCGGCAAGATGCTTGCCGCCACGCCGGCGATCAAAAGCCGGGCGATGACGGCGATGTTGTTGCAGGTGCTAAAGGCTGGCGGCGGCGCGCCGTTCGATGTGCACCAGTTGACCAGCATATCGTTTAGCGGTGAAGGGGCCGGCATGCTCAGAATGCTGACGCCTTCCAGATCGCTCGGGCGCAATGGCCTGCCTTCGACCAGGCGCCGGCCCGGGCTTGAAAACCACGCGACCTCCGTACGCCCGAGCGGCTCGATATGGATGCTGCGGTGCTGGCGTGCATCTGTAAGAAACGCGACATCGAGCTTCTTGCGCATCAATAAATCCCACAACATGGTGCTGTTGCGCACGTTGAGCTCGACACGCAGCTTTGGGTAGTGCGCCTCCAACGAGCTGATCATGTCCGGCAGGCATGTCATGGCCACGGTTTCGGATGCGCCGACGCGCAGAGTTCCCTGCAAGGGATCGCCCGTGCGCAAACGATCTTCCATTTCGTCAAACAGCGAAAGCCCCTGCTCGGTGTAGCGCAGCAGGATTTCTCCTTCTGCCGTCAGACGAACGCCGCTGCCGCGCCGCTCGAAAAGCTTCGCGTCGATCGCCGATTCAAGTTCGCGGATTCGCTGCGACACACTGGGCTGAGTCACATTCAAACGCTCGGCCGCGGCGTGGAAAGTGCCCAATCTGCAAATCCAGCGGAAAGCCTCCAACTGGGCCAAGGAGAAGCGACGCATCGAATTTTCTTATCAATTTTTAATAAAAAATCCAATTGGATATATAGATAAATTTATCACACAATCGATTTTTGACATCCTCCAGCAGCGATTGCGGAGCCAGTGCTCCGCTCGCTGGGGTAATGAATTGAATGTTCAAACCTATTTCGCCGCAAGCAATCACTTGTGTCTCGCCGATTCCGCCATCCGTGCGGCCGTCGTTCGAGGTGCCGCCGCGTGCCTGCGACTGCCATGCGCATGTCTACGGTTTTCCACCGCACTATGAGCCCGGCGGCGATAAGCGCTATATCCCATCCGCGGACAGCCAGGTTCAGGACTATGTACGCATGCTCCAGTCTCTGGGTATACAGAGAGCGGTATTGGTGCAGCCCACGATTTATCGGGACAACCAGGTGACCCTCGACGGCATGGATGTCTTGCGTGCAGCGGGTATCGACGCCCGTGGCATCGCGCTTGTCGATCCAGCGGTGGATTCGCCCGAGATCGCCCGCCTCGACGCAGCTGGCATTCGTGGCGTGCGCATCCATTTGCGCGAGGCCTCAGTACCAAGAGGTCAAGATGCCCGGATCATGAAGCAGCTTGATCCGCTCATTGAGCGTATCGGGCCGTTCGGCTGGCATCTGCAGCTTCACGTACACGGCAATCGGCTGCAGGGCTTGCGCGAGTGGGTAGCGGGCCTGCCTGTGCCGGTGGTGCTTGACCACTTCGGCAGGGTCGACTTGAAAAGGGCTGCACAGGATCCTGGCTACGAGGTGCTGTTGCGTATGTTGTCTGAGCAGAATTGCTGGGTCAAGTTGTCGGCGGTGAATCGCTTCGACGACCCAACGCCGCCGTATCCCTCGCTGCGATCCGCGGTTCAGGAATTGATTGCTTTTGCGCCCGATCGGCTGCTGTGGGGAACCGACTGGCCGCACTCGTCATTCAAAGGCGCCATGCCTAGCGATGCGGCGCTGCTGGACATACTCGCCTACTGGACGGCCGATGCGTCGGTTCGCCATCGGATTCTCGTCGCCAATCCTGAAAGGCTCTATTTCTCCACGCGTACCGCGTGACTTTCCAACCCTTCATCATTCTGCCCAAAAGACTATGAACGAGACATCCAATCTACCTCAGAGGCCGTCCGCAGCCCAGAAAATGGCGACCATGCGCGCTATGCTGAAGTCCGGCAAGATCATCGTCTCGCCGGGCTGCTATGACGGCTACAGCGCGAGACTTATTGAAAAAAAAGGATTCAAGGCATGCGCGGTCAGTGGCGCCGGCCTCAGCAATTCACGGTTTTCACAACCCGACGTCGGCATCATGGGCTTGCTCGAGAATGTCGACGGCTGCAAACACCTGGCGCAATCGGTCTCGATCCCGATGATGGCCGACGCTGACAACGGCTACGGCAACGCCGTGACGGTTTACCACGCAGTCCAGTATTTCGAGGAGGCGGGTATCGTCGGTATCAACATCGAGGATCAGGTGATCCCCAAGCGCTGCGGACACATGCGTGGCAAGGAAGTCATCGACCCGCGAGATGCCGCGGCCAAGATCGAAGCGGCGGTGCGGGCAAGGCGCGACTCCAACTTCATCATCAATGCGCGAACCGATGCAATCGCGGTCGAAGGCCTCGAGGGTGCGATCAAGCGCGCCAAACTTTACCTCGCTGCGGGCGCCGACATGGTCTACCCCGATGCGATCGCCTCGGCGGACGACATCCGGCGCTTCGTCGATGCGGTGCAAGCACCCGTTAACGTCAACATGGGTTTTGGCGTGCGTAGCCGGCCGACAACCCCGCTTATCAGCCCGCTCGAGCTCGAGAAGATGGGGGTCGCGCGCGTCAGCTGCGCTCGCATGCTGCCGGCGGCCGCCATCAAGGCCATGGACATCGCGCTTGGGCTATGGGCCGATTGTTCGGCGACCGGCACGATACACGATCGGCCGGATCTGCTGGCCGGCATTGAAGACGTCACCGAGCTGATGGGCTACGAGTTCATCGACGCGCTGGAACGAAGCGTGCTCAGTGAGGAAGAGTTGCAGCGCCGCTATCGCGACGCCGAGCGCTCGTTCGTGATCCGATCCCCGCATTGATCGTTATTGGAAAAAAGGAGACAAGATGACTACAAATCGACGCAGATTTTTGATGGGCCTGGCGTGCGGCGCCGTCCTTCCCCGGGCAATGAGCGCCGAAGCGTGGCCGGATCGCTCGGTTCATGTGATTGTCGGCTCTTCCGCCGGAGGCGGAGCTGACACCGTGGCAAGATTGTTCGCGAGGGCAATGTACGAGCCACTGGGCCAATCCTTGGTCATTGAAAACCGGGGAGGAGCCAGTGGCATGATCGCCTCGAACCTGGTGGTGCATGAGAGGCCCGATGGCTACACGGTGCTCTACGATACCTTCGCCTCTGTCATTAATTCGATTGCGCACAAACTCAGTTACGACTTCGAGAAGGATCTTCGGCCCGTATCGCAGGCGGTCAATGCGCCGAGCGTGATGTTGGTATCGACCAAGTCGCCTTATAAATCAGTACAGGAATTTGTGGCGGCGGCGCGGGCTCGTCCGGGCAAGATGACTTATGCCTCCGGCGGCATCGGTGGCGTCGCGCACTTTTGCGGCGAGATGCTCATGAAGTATGAAGGCGTCAAACTGATACACGTGCCCTATAAAGGCGGGGCGCCTGCGGTGGTCGATTTGTTGGGCGGGCGCGTCGACACCTATTTCGGCAACATCTCCTCGGCTATTGGATACATCAGGCAGGGGAAACTTCGGCCGTTGGCGGTTACGTCGAATGAACGCCTTTCAGTCCTGCCGAAGATTCCCAGTTTCGTAGAGCTGGGTTTTCCGGAATTCGTGATTTCCGATTGGAACGGTTTCTTCCTACCGGGCAAGACGCCGGAGGGTATTGTCCAGCGCCTGTCCAAGGCCGTTCAGCAGGTCGCGCGCGAAAAGCCAATATTAGAACGCCTGGATACTCTGGGCCTTGGCGCCGTTGGCAGTACGCCCGAGGAGTTCCGGACATTTTTGGCCGATCAGGCGAAGCGATGGGCGGCACTGATCAAATCCAACAATATCGTCCTGAAGTGAGGCCGCAGCCGAATCTGGGCAGTAAAGAGTGTCTTCGGCAGCCGGGGAGGGGGTGGTGTCGATGATCACGGCTCGACCTGGCGGGCGCAAGGAGTTATTCTTACCAAATTGATATCGATGAATATTGGGTACGAAAATGACCGCTACCGCCACGCTGTCGAGCAAATTCCAGATTTCCATTCCCAAGGCTGTGCGGGAAAAGCAGCATTGGGAGGCCGGCCAGGAGTTCGTGTTCATTCCCAAGGGCAAGGGCGTGCTGGTAATGCCCGTGCCCGAGCTCGATGAACTGGCCGGTATCGCCAAGGGGGCTCACAAGGACGGCTACCGCGACCGCAAGGATCGCTACTGATGGCGGCGCCGTCGCGTGTGGTCGATACCTCGGCCTGGATCGAATGGCTTACGGGTAGTGCGCTGGGCAAAAAGCTGGGCAAGCAATTCCCGGACAAGCCGCAGTGCATTGTTCCGACCATAGTGCAGCTGGAATTGTCGAAGTGGCTGGTGCGCGTAGCGGGCGAGGATCAAGCCGACGGGGTGATCGCCTATACGCAGAAGTGCGTCGTCGTGCCCTTGGATACAGCCATCGCCCTGTTCGCGGCGGATCTGCACCGCGAATACAAGCTCGCCACTGCCGACGCTGTCGTCTACGCGACGGCGCGCAGTCAGAGAGCGGAACTGCTCACCTGCGATGCCCATTTCAAAGGCCTGCCCGGCGTGGCGCTGTTCGCCAAGACCATTTGAGCGTAGGAAGGAGATATCGTCCGCGCTTGCCGGCGGATTCCGGCAGCCGGCAGGCGCCGCAGCGCGGGGCCGTTTCTGTTCCGCTCACGGTATGATGCGAATTCGGCTGCGCCGCGGTGGCGCGGCGTGATGCCGGACGGAACAGGCTGATGCTGGGGCAAACGGGTAATGTGGCGGGCATAGGGGTCGATCTGCTGCGTGTGCAGCGCATCGAGAACGCCTACGCGCGCCACGGCCTGCGTTTCGCCCAGCGCATTCTCGGCCCGCAGGAACTCGAAGTCTTCCAGCGCCGCTACCAGCGCGACAGCCAGCGCGGCATCCGTTACATCGCCACGCGCTTCGCCGCCAAAGAGGCGTTTTCCAAGGCCATAGGGCTGGGCATGCACGCGCCGATGTCCTGGACGCTGATGCAGACGCTCAATCGCCCCGGCGGCAAGCCGGGCGTAAGCCTGTCCGAGCCCCTGGCGGGCTGGTACGCGCAGCGTTTCGGCGCGGCCCATGTATCCATGACCGACGAAAGTGATATGGTGGCGGCCTTCGTGGTGGTCGAGGCGCGCGCCGCGCCGGCCGATGGGTGATTCCGGGCGGGTGTTGCGCGGCGAGCCAGGCGGGTGCCGGCTCGCCAGCTGCGAAAATCCGTGATTCGGCCGATGCTGCGCGGCGCGGTGGGTGGGCCCCGGTCGGCGGTGGCCGCTATACTGGCCGCCTGCCTGGAGCGCCGCTTCCATGGGCTCTTCCCTCTATATTTTCATTTTTTTCTATATATTTACGCCATAGCTTTTATTGCTTCGCGGCCTTTACCGCGGCGCCTTTGCCCAAGTTTTCCCGCACACCCAGGAGTTGCAGCAAGCGATGCCCCAATCCAGAAAACGCACCATCCTGCCGCCCGGGCCCGTCATGGTCGATGTGGCCGGCACCGGCCTGAGCGCGCACGAGAAGCGCCGCCTGCGCCATCCTCTGGTCGGGGGCGTGATCCTGTTCGCGCGCAATTTCGAGAGCCGCGCGCAGCTGCAGAAGCTGTGTGGCGATATCCATGCGCTGCGCGACGAACCCCTGTTGATCGCCGTCGACCATGAAGGCGGCCGCGTGCAGCGTTTCCGCAGCGACGGCTTCACGCCGCTTCCGGCCATGGGCCGCCTGGGCGAGCTGTGGATGCGCGATGCGCTGCGCGCCTTGCGGCTGGCCAGCGAAACTGGCTATGTGCTGGGCGCCGAGCTGCGCGCCTGCGGGGTCGACCTGAGCTTCACGCCGGTACTGGATCTGGACTACGGCGTCAGCAGCGTCATCGGCGACCGCGCCTTCCATAGCGATGCGCGCGTGGTCGCGGTACTGGCGCGCGCCCTGGTGCAGGGCCTGGCGCTGGCCGGCATGGCAGCCTGCGGCAAGCACTTCCCGGGCCACGGCGCGGTGCAGGCCGATTCGCACCACGAAATTCCAGTGGACTCGCGCGGCCTGGAAGAGATTCTGGCCGAGGACGCCGCGCCCTACGACTGGCTGGGCGACATGGTACTGCCATCGGTGATGCCGGCGCACGTCATTTATCCGCAAGTCGACCCGCAGCCGGCGGGTTTTTCGCGCTACTGGATCCAGTCGGTGCTGCGCGAGCGCCTGGCCTACGACGGCGTGGTGTTTTCCGATGACCTGACCATGCAGGGCGCCACCGTGGCGGGCGACATCCTGGCCCGTGCCGAGGCGGCGCTGGGGGCTGGCTGCGACATGGTACTGGTGTGCAATCGCCCAGACCTGGCCGACGAGCTGCTGCAGCGGCTGCGCATCGAACCGCAGGCCGCCTCGATCGCGCGGCTGCGGCGTCTGATGCCGCGCGTGGCGGCGCCCGGCTGGGACGAGCTGCAGGCCAATGAACGCTACCAATATGCCCGAAGACTTCAATCTGAAATCGTTTCTGGCTGACCTGCCGCACCTGCCCGGCGTGTACCGGCACATCGATGCCGCCGGCGAGGTGCTGTACGTAGGCAAGGCGCGCGACCTGAAGAAGCGCGTGTCTTCGTATTTCCAGAAGACGCTGGCCAGCCCGCGCATCGCGCAGATGGTTTCGCGCGTGGCGCGGCTGGAAGTCACGGTGACGCGCTCCGAGGCCGAGGCGCTGCTGCTGGAAAACAATCTCATCAAGAGCCTCAAGCCGCGCTACAACATCCTGTTTCGCGACGACAAGTCCTACCCCTACCTGGCTGTTACCGACCACCGCGCGCCGCGCATCGCCTACTACCGCGGCAGCACCAAGGGCAAGGGGCGCTATTTCGGCCCGTACCCGAATGCCTGGGCGGTGCGCGAGACCATCCAGATACTGCAGAAGGTGTTCCGGCTGCGCACCTGCGAGGACAGCGTGTACGCCAATCGCTCGCGGCCCTGTCTGTTGTATCAGATCGGGCGCTGTTCGGCGCCCTGTGTGGGACTGATCGCGCCCGACGAATATCTGGCCGACGTGGATCGCGCGCTGCGCTTCCTGGACGGGCGCGCCACGGAAGTGCTGCGCGACATCGAGAAGCGCATGCAGCGGGCCTCCGACGAGCTGCGCTTCGAGCAGGCGGCGGCGCTGCGCGACCAGATGGGCGCGCTGGCGCGCGTGCTGCAGCAGCAGACCATGGAAAAGACCGGCAACGATGATGTGGATGTGATCGCGCTGGCGAGCTCGGGCGGGCGCGTATGCGTGAACCTGGCGATGGTGCGCGGCGGGCGCCATCTGGGCGACAAGCCCTTTTTTCCGTCGCACGCCCAGGACGATACGCCGGGCGACGTGCTCAGCGCCTTCGTCGGCCAGCATTATCTGGACAGCGCCATGCCGGCCGTGCTGGTGTGTTCGCACGCGCTATCGGATCCCGACCTGATGAGCCTGCTGGCCGAGCAGACCGGGGTCAAGGCGCGTGTGCTGCTGCGGCCGCAAGGCGTGCGCAAGACCTGGCTCGAGCAAGCCCTGAAGAATGCCGAGCTGGCGCTCGCCCGCGTGCTGTCGGAGTCCAGCGCGCGCGCCGCGCGCACGCTGGAGCTGGCGAGCCTGCTCGACATGGACACGGACGAAGCGGCGCTGGACGCCATGCACATCGAGTGCTTCGACATCAGCCACACGGCCGGCGAGGCGACGCAGGCCTCTTGCGTGGTGTACATGCACCATGAGATGCAGCCCTCGCTGTACCGACGCTACAACATCGCCGGCATCACGCCGGGCGACGATTATGCCGCCATGCGCCAGGCCCTGAACCGGCGTTTCGCCCGGGTGGCCGACGGCCAGTCGCCCATGCCGCACATCGTGCTGATCGACGGCGGGCGCGGCCAGGTGGAGGTGGCGCGCCAGGTATTCGCGGAATTGGGCCTGGACATCCACACGCTGGTCGGGGTGGCCAAGGGGGAAGGGCGCAAAGTAGGGTTGGAGACGCTGGTGTTTGCCGACGGCCGCGCGCCGCTTGCGCTGGGGCCGGAGTCGGCGGCGCTGATGCTGGTGGCGCAGGTGCGCGACGAGGCGCATCGCTTTGCCATTACCGGCATGCGCGCGCGTCGCGCCAAGGCGCGCAACGTGTCGCGCCTGGAAGAAATCGAAGGGGTCGGGGCCAAGCGGCGCCAGAAACTGCTGGCGCGCTTCGGCGGGTTTTCGGGGGTGGTCGGCGCCAGCGTCGACGACCTGCGCACGGTGGAAGGGATTTCCGACGAGCTGGCCGAGCGCATCTACCAGGCTTTGCGCTAGATCCCGCCAATGCCCTGTCTGGCGTCTGGCTTGTTCGATGTGCAAGCGGGAATTCGGTATCCGTACGGCGCTTGCCGTGCGGCAGGTAGCCAGTGCGGCCCGGAGTGGCCCGCCCCTTATCGTCGCGGCGACACGGCCAGGCAATAAGCCCCGAAGATAATGTAGTATGGTGCCCATTATGCCCTTGAACGTACCGATTTTTCTTACCTGGCTGCGCATAGCCATGATTCCGCTGGTGGTGGGCCTGTTCTACCTGCCTGGCGGCTGGGTGCCGGCGCGCGACGCGGTCGCCGCGGTGGCTTTCATCGTGGCGGCGCTTACCGACTGGTTCGATGGCTGGCTGGCGCGGCGCTGGAACCAGACCTCGGCCTTCGGCGCCTTCCTCGACCCGGTGGCCGACAAGCTCATGGTGTGCGCGGCGCTATTGGTGCTGCTGGATCTGAATCGCGTCGATTCGTTCATCGCGCTTATCATCATCGGGCGGGAAATCACGATCTCGGCGCTGCGCGAGTGGATGGCGAAAATCGGCGCCAGCGGCAGCGTGGCGGTGCACTGGCTGGGCAAGTTCAAGACCGCCGCGCAAATGGTGGCGATTCCCTGCCTGCTGTATTGGCAGCCCATTCACGGGGTGTCGCTGCAATGGGTCGGAAGGGTGCTGATCATCATCGCCGCCGTGCTCACGGTCTGGTCCATGTGCTATTACCTGCGCCGCGCGTGGCCGGAAATCCGCAGCCGCGGAGGCTGATGAAATGGCCCTCACGCTTACCACGTTCGCTGCCCTCTACGAGAGTTTCAGTCTTCGCCGGGCAGTTTTGCGGAGGCTGACATGAACGCCCCGGCACTCGACGTGCCGCTCGACAGCGCCGATCTCCGGCGCCGGGACTGGCGCACCATCGGGCTGATCGGCGCGGCGCATGCGTGTTCGCATTTTTTCCAGCTGGTGCTGCCCACCCTGTATCTGTCGCTGGCGGCGCAGTACGGCTACGACTTCGTCAAGCTGGGCCTGCTGGCCTCGGCGTTTTTCCTGGTTTCCTGCCTGGGGCAGGCCTCTTCGGGCTTTGTGGTGGATCGCATCGGCCCGGCGCCGGTACTGCGTTTCGGCCTGGCCTGCTTCGTGCTGTCGGGGGTGCTGATCGGCGCGTCGGCGGGCTACCCCATGCTGATGCTGGCCGCGCTGGTGGGCGGGGCCGGTAATTCGGTGTTCCATCCGGTCGACTATTCCATCATCAACCATCGGGTCAGTATGCGCCGGCTGGGCCATGCCTTCAGCGCGCATGGCCTGACGGGCAACCTGGGCTGGGCGCTGACCCCGGTGTTCATGGCGGGGATCATCCATGTGGCCAATTGGCGCGTGGCGGCCTTCGCCGCCGCGGCGCTGGTGGCCTGCGTGCTGCTGCTGACCTGGCTGGGGCGCGGCCTGCTCGAGGGGGGCGACGATTCCCACGCCGCTGCGGCTGCGCGTGGTGTTGCGGGTGACGCCGCTGAAGGCGCGGCGAACGGGAACGGTGCGGGTGCGGCCCAGGCTCGTCCTGCGCCGGCCCGCGAGCCGGCGCTGCGCACGCTGGCCACGCTCGCCAGCCGCCCGGCCCTGTGGGGGGCCTTCCTGTTCTTCGCCTGCACCGCGATGGCGCTGTCGGCGGTGCAGAACTATACGATTCCGATGCTGGGGCAGGTGTACGGCCTGGACAAGGTGCTGGCCGGCTCGGCGCTGTCCGCGTATATGCTGGCCGCGGCGCTGGGCATGCTGGCCGGGGGTTTCCTGGTGGCGGCCACGCCCAATACCGAACGCACGATTGCCGTGTCGCTGGTGCTGGCCGGGCTGCTGCTGGTGTGGCTGGCTTCCGGAACGGTGGCTTCGTCGTGGGCGGTGGCGGTAGTGGCCCTGGCGGGCTTCTGCTCGGGGGTGTCATCGCCGTCGCGCGACATGCTGATCCGCAGAGTCACCCCCAAGGGTGCGGTCGGCACGGTCTACGGCCTGGTGTATTCGGGCATGGACGTGGGGTCTTCGCTGGGGCCGGTGGGTTTTGGGGTGTTGCTGGATGCCGGCTATACCCAGGGGCCTTGGCTCGGGGCAGCCATGGGCTTCGTCGCGGCGGCGCTGCTGGCCTTGTGGGTGGCCAGGTTCGCCGCGCGCCCGGTGCCGGCGCCGGCCGCGGCCTGAGCAAGGGACGGCGCCGGCGGGGCCGCCACGGAATCGCCCTGGGAGGGTGGCCCTTCAGCTCCAGGGTAAAGAGTATGTCTTCACGTGGGTGAAGCTCTTCATTGCTTCCTGTACGCCTTCTTTATAGCCCAGGCCCGAATCCTTGATGCCGCCGAACGGTGTCAGTTCGAGCCGGTAGCCGGGCACCTCTCGCACGTTGACGCTGCCGACTTCGAGTTCGGAGATGAAACGCGTGACATAGTCCATGCGATTCGTGCATACCGAGGACGACAGCCCATAATCGGTCGAGTTCGAAATGCGGATCGCGTCGTCGATGTCGCGGAACCGGATCACCGGCGACACCGGCCCGAAGGTTTCGTACTTGACCAGAGGCATGTCGGGCATCACGTAATCCAGGACAGTCGGCGAATAAAGCGCGCCTTTGCGGATGTTGCCATACAGCAGTTTGGCGCCACGGCTTACCGCGTCGTTGACCTGCGCTTCGAATGACTTTGCCGCGGCTTCGTCGATGACGGTACCCATGTCGGTGTCGGGATCCGCGGGGTCGCCCCAGTGCCACGCGCGGGTCTTTTCCACCAGCAGTTCGACGAAACGATCGGCTACGGCCTCGTGCACCAGCATCCGCTTGATCGCCGTGCAGCGCTGGCCGGAGTTTTTGTACGAGCCCGACACGGCCAATGTGCTGGCTTCGTCGAGGTCGGCGTCTTCCATCACGATGATGGGGTCGTTGCCGCCGAGTTCCAGCACGGCGCGGCGGTAGCCCATTTTGCTTGCTATGTATTTGCCTATGGATACCCCGCCGGTGAAGGTGATCAGGTCGACTTGTTCATTGGTGATGAGTTCGTCGCCGATTTCTGCCGGGTCGCCGGTGAGGACTTGCAGCATCTCTTGGGGCAGGCCGGCGGCGTACAGAATGTCTGCGAGCAGATAGGCGGACAGCGGCACTTTTTCCGACGGCTTGACGACGATCCGGTTGTTCGTGGCGATGGACGGCACGACCTTGTGCGCAACCTGATTCATGGGATGGTTGAATGGCGTGATGGCGGAAATTACGCCCAGCAGAGGATCCCGCTGCGTATAGACGCGCCGCTGCTTGCCGTGGGGCGTCAGGTCGCAGGAAAACACCTGACCGTCGTCCTTGAGCGCCTCGTTGGCACCGAACACCAGCACATCGCTGACGCGCCCCGCTTCGTACAGGGAATCTTTCCTGCACAGGCCGGCCTCGGCGGTGATCAACAAGGAAATCTCTTCGGTGCGTTCCCGCACGATCTCGGCCGCGCGGCGCAGGATCTGCGCGCGTTCGTAGCGGGTGAGCCTGGCGCGGTATGCGTGAGCGTAGGCGAAAGCGCGCTTGACGTCCGCAATCGTTGCCTTGGGCACGGTGCCTACCAGTTCGCCGGTATAAGGGTTGCGGACTTCGATGAGCTGTTCGCGCCGGATCTGTTCTCCGCAGATGCGCAGCGCCTCATGGCGTACCGGCAAAGACGGCCGCGATTCCACGATGGCATTCATGCTGTCTCCTGACAGGAAAGAGGATTATTGAAGGTGGTTGAGCGCCAGATCGAGGATGTCGAAGTTGCGCAGGCGCTTGCGCTGCGAAACGTCCGGTGTCACCGGACGGCTGAACAGCAGCGGCACAGCCTGTTCGGACAAGCCGCCGTGCGAGCGCAAGGGGGCGTCGAGGCCCGACAGGTCGTGGCGTGATTCGCTGGTGCCCAATACGACATTGCGTCCGGAGACCACGATGACGTCGCCGAGCCGATCTTGCGGCAGCTCGAAGCGTTCGCAGCCGTCCGCACCGCTGAGTGCCAGTTCGATGCCGCTGCGCTCGCGCAGCCTGGCCAATACGCCGGCCTGATCCGCCGAGGGCGACAGATATATGGTGGCAAATGAGCCCAGGGCGCCATGGTGCACCACATAGGGGTCGGTAATCGGCAGGATCACGCGCGCCACGCCGGCACCCAGCCAGGCGTCCAGCTCGTCTTGCAGGTAGATCACGTTCGGTCTGCCCTGGGCGTCGTGTTTGTCGTTCATGCCGTGATCCGCCGTAATCGCGACGGTAGCGCCCAGCTCGGCGATACGCTGCAAGTAGCCGTCCATCATCCGGTAGAACGCGTTGGCTTCGGCGCTGCCCGGCGCGTGCTTGTGCTGCACATAATCGGTGGTGGACAGGTACATGAGGTCGATCGGGCGGGTCTCGAGCAGGCGTACGCCGGCCGCGAACACGAATTCCGACAAGTCGGCACTGTACACGTCCGGCACCGGCTTGCCGACCAGCCCCAGCACGTCCGTGATGCCGTTTTCGGCCTGGGTGGCTTCATCGGCCTTTTCGGACGAAAAGCAGATGCCGTCCAGCTTGTTGCCGAGCAGGCGGCGCAGCTTGTCTTTCGCGGTGACGACCGCGACCTTTGCGCCCGCATCGGCGAAGGCGGCCAGCACGGTCGGTGCGCGCAAGTACTTCGGGTCGTTCATCAACACTTCGGTGCCGCTGTCCCGGTCGAAGAAGTAATTGCCGCTGATGCCGTGCACGGCCGGCGGCACGCCCGTCACGATCGACAGGTTGTTCGGGTTGGTGAAGCTGGGTACGACGCAGTCGCCCTTGAGCGCTGCGCCGCTTTCCAGGATTTGGGCCAGGAATGGTGTCGCCCCGGCGCGCGCCGCCTGTGTCAAGTAGTCGTATTCGCAGCCGTCGACGCAGATCACGACGAGAGGGCGATCCATCCAGCGGTAGCTGCGTCCATTTACGTTGATGCTTCGATTTTGCGTTTCCATGAGGACTTCCTTTGAGTAATCGATTTGGGACGGCGCCTTGGGGCTGCAAAGAGGCCCCACGCGTGCTGGGTGGGAAGAGCGCGATCTTGAAATTCAGGCGTCTTCTCTTTTGAAGATGAGCAGGCGGTCTGCGGGCAGTTCCACGACTATTTGCCGGCCTTCCACGAGATTCCAGCGGCGCTGGATATCGAAGGAGCAGTCCGCCACAATAGGCCAACCGCGCAATAGCTCGCTGTACATCCGGATGCGCCAGAACGACCCGAGAAACTCCGTGGACTCTATCCGGGCCTCCAGGGTGCTGTGCCCTTCGGCGGCTTGCGCGCCTTCGGGATCCTGGATGACGATGTCGTCTGGCCGCATGACCATTGTGGCGTGCGTAGCGGGCGCCAAGCCATGGTGGCGGCAGCGGAAAACACAGTCACCGACCGTAACGGTATTGCTGTCGCGTGCGACCGCCGGATACTGATTGGCTTCGCCGATGAAATGGGAGACGAATAGGCTTTGCGGCTCGCAGTAGATCTCTTGCGGCGTACCGACTTGTTCAATGACGCCGTGGTTCATGACCACGATCTTGTCGGCCATCGACAGCGCCTCTTCCTGGTCGTGCGTGACCATGATCGTCGTGACGCCGAGCCTGCGCTGCAGTTCCTTGATTTCGTGCCGCAGGTGTACACGAACTTTGGCGTCGAGTGCGGACAAGGGTTCGTCCAGCAGCAGCAGGCCGGGCGACGCTGCCATTGCGCGCGCAAGGGCAACCCGCTGCTGCTGGCCGCCGGAAAGCTGTGCCGGGTATTTTTCTGCCTGATCCGCCAGGCCTACCAGCTGCAGCAATTCGGCTACTCGCGCGTTGATTGCATCGCGGGGCTGCCTGATCGCCTCGAGGCCAAAGGCGATGTTCTTGGCTATGGTGAGATTGGGAAAGAGGGCATAGGACTGGAAGACGATGCCGTAGTCGCGCTGTGCCGCGGGCAGCTGCGAAATGTCGCGGCCTGCCTGGGAGATCGTGCCTTCGGACTGCGGATCCAGCCCGGCGATGGCACGCAGCAGGGTCGTTTTCCCGCAGCCGGATGGCCCGAGAAAGCAAACGAACTCTCCTTCGCTGATCTCCAGATTGATGTTCCTGAGCGCATGGAAGTCGCCATAGCGCTTGCACAAGCCCTGTATGCGCAAATAGTCGCGGGCCGGCGTTTGTCTTGCGTCGATGGCAGCTTTGGGAAAACTTGGGTTCACGGTCGGGCTCCGTAACGATTAGCTCGCCTTTCCTGACGGCAGGTTTCCACGGCTTTTGCTGGCACGGGCCGCGGCGCAAAGGAGGCGGAACTCCTGGGTGGTGGGGTCGACTGTACCGAATCGGTTGGGGTCATAGACACTCGTGTCGATATCGGTGGGCTGTCCTGTAACGATGCTGGCGATGATTTCTCCGTATCCGCCCGAGCCCGCCAGGCCCGAACCGCAACAGCCGCCCGCGACGATCAGGCCTTGTGTCCCGGCCGGCCGGCCCACCACGAACTTGCCGTCGGGTGTGTATACGGACAAACCCGTCATGTGGTGTGCAAAGCCCCACTGGTCGATAAGCGGCGCTACCGCCTTTAGCGCCGTGGCATGATTGATCAGCAGATCGGTGTCGGCGGCTTCGTCCTCCAGGTTCATGCGGCCCATATCCGCTTCGAGCGTCATGGGGTCGTAGGTTTTGGACATTGTTTCCTGCAGTCCGACCAGCAGGCCGCCGACTTCGGGGCGCATATAGGCGCGGAAATCGGGCAGGTACACATTGGGCTGATCCCGCGAGCTTGTGCCGTCCGGTGCCGTAATCCAATAATGGCTGCGGGTCGCCACCCCGGGGAAGCCAAAGCCGGCGCTGGTAAGCAGCCCCATTTCCCAGGCGCCCGCCGCGCATACCACCCAGCGTGCGCGGATGTAGCCTTGCGGGGTCATGACGCCCGTGATTTCGCCGTCTTCCTGCACCAAGGCAGTGGCCTCTATGCCGCGGCGCACTCTTGCCCCGGCCTGGCGGGCTGCCCGCGCATAGGCCGAGGTCAGCAAAGCCCCGTCGGCGAAGCCGTCTTCCGGCACGAAAATAATGCGGTGCGCGGCGTCGAGCGTAAGCCAGGGCACCCGCTCGGAGGCTTCTTGCACATCGATCTCGTGCACGTCCAGGCCAGCCCCGCGCATGACGGATTCCAGCGCGAACATTTCATTCACGCGCTCTTCGTTGAATGCCGCCCGCACGCAGCCCTGCTGGTGGAAGCCTATGTCTTCGTCCAGCACCTGGGCCAATTCGGCGATTGCGCGGCGGGTGCGCCCGATCATCTTGATCGTGCTGACATCGGAACGGGTATGGTTCAGGAAACCCGCGGAACGCGAAGATGCACCGGTGGCCAATTCATTGCGTTCCAGCAGAAGCACGTCGGCGACGCCGGCCCGGGTCAGGTGGTACGCGGCAGAAGTGCCGAGCAGACCTCCGCCGACAATGACTATTTCCGCCTGATCAATGGGGTTTCTCATTACTGCTCCAAAAAATTGGTTTTGTCGCGCGCGTTCCGGCAGCGGCTTTCTGTTTCATGTCGCGCGCCATTTCTGCGTCTTCCTGGAAATGGCGGAGCTGGCCACGATGTGCAGTATTCGCAATGCGATGCATGTGGCGACCATGGTCGTGGCCATTGCCGCGGCGGGCGCATAAGAGCCGGCGTCGTCCATGTTCACCACGGCTACCGAGGCGACTATGGTGTCGGTGCTGTACAGGAATATGGCCGCCGATACGGTGTTCATGGCGCTTAGAAACAGATATATCCAGATGTCCAGCAGGGCTGGTATGCACAGCGGCAAGGTGACGCTCAGCAATACCTTCAGCCGGCTGGCCTTCATGCTGTCCGAGATCAGCTCGAATTCGGGATCCAGCTGGCGCAAAGAGGTCGTCGCCGTAAAGTGACTGACCGTGTAGTAGTGGATGATCGTGGTGATGACCAGGATGGACATGGTTCCGTACAGGAACCCGAATGGGTTGCGCGGCTCGCTCAGGTAGAGCAGTGTCGCCAGGCCCAGCACCAGGCCGGGTACCGCCAGCGGCAGCAAGGTCATGGATTGATAGGTGTCCCGCATCCAGCGTGGCGCCGTGGATTTTTCGACCAGCCACGCACCCGCGAACGTCAGAACGGTGCCCACCGTGGCCACGGCGATCGCCAGGCGCAGCGAGTTGAAATAGCTTTGCCAGCCGGCGCCGTCGAATTGCCCGAAATGGTAGTTGCGCAGGGTGAAGCTCAGGTTATAGGGCCAGAACTTGATGAACGACGCATAGGCCGGAATGGCGATCATGGCGGCCATGGCCACGGTGATCACAACACAGTAGGCCAGCGCCAGGCCGTCGCGCCAGGCGTTGGGCCGGGGCGTGTATGGAATGGATTTTGCCGTCAGCGATGCCTGCTGCCGCTTTCTGGCGTGGCGATCGACCAGAAAGGCGATGAGTGTCGGCGCGAGCATGATGATGCTGACCACGGCTCCCATCTGGAAATTCATCTGGCCGACCACTTGCTTGTAGATTTCCGTGGCCAGCATGGCGTATTGGCCGCCGATCACCTTGGGAATGGCGAAGTCGGTGACGCACAAGGTGAAGCAGACAATGGCGGAGCTGAGCACCCCGTACCTCGTGGACGGCAGCGTGATCGTCAGGAACGTCTTGACGGGGCCGGCCTTCAGGGATTTGGCCGCTTCATACAATCTGCTGTCCGACAGGGCTATGGCGGTGCTGATAAGAATAAAGACGTGGGGAAAGCGCGAAACCACCATGCTGATGATGATGCCTATCGGGCCATAGATCGACTGCCCCATCATCAGTCCGTGCAGATAGCCCTGCGTGCCGAATAGCTGGGTCAGGGCCATGGCCGACAGCAATGTCGGTGTCAACAGCGGCAGCAGCGCTGCGCCCCTGAATACCGGCTTGAAACGCACGCAAGTGTGCGTCAGGCACAGCGCGAATAAATAGGCCAGGACAATCGTCAGTGCAGAGCTGACGACCGCGATCGTCAGGGTATTGGTGATGATGTGATAGGCGCTGCCATCGGCAAAATAGTTGCGGTAATTGCTCAGGCCGACAAAGGCGCCGTCAGTGGACTGCAGGCTTTTCCAGAATATGACTACCAGGGGCAGCATCGAGAAAAGCATCAGGAAAGCGGCCAGGATCGCGAGCAGGGCCGGGGCGCTGCCGATACGTCTGAAAGGGGGCGCCAAGCGACTCGCCAGGGTGGTCACAGATAGCTCCTGTTGAAGGGGGCGCGGAAGTACCCCGGCCTGCAGCGGATGCGAGCCGGGCTACATGCCTGCGATAACGACTCGACGCGCGCCTCAGCCCTTGGCCTTGGTTCCGTAGCGCTTTTCGAATTCCTGGATGATGCGGTTGCGGTTTTCCGCAGCCCATCCGAAATCCTGGTTCAGCAGGCGGTCGATTTCATCGGCGGGCAGGCCTTTCAGCTTGGCTCCGAACTGCGGCATGGCGATCACCACGCGGTTTCTGCCGTAGACGCGCATCGCGTCTTCCGATATTGCCCAGTCGGCCAGCTTCTTGGCCGCGGCGAGATGCGGCGAGCCTTTGATTACCGCGATGCCGTTCAGATCCCAGCCCAGTGCTTCTTTGGGCATCGTTATCGTGATGGGCGCACCTTCCTCCAGCAGGCGGGAGCCGCGCAGCCCGAAGGCAATCCCCACCACCGTTTCGCCGCGCCCGGCCTGTACCGCCGGGGCGCTGCCGGATTGGGTATATCGGCTGATGTTCTTGTTGAGCTTGTCCATGTAGGCCCAGGCCTTGGCCTCGCCCCAGGCCTGGATCCACCCCGAGACGCACAGAAAGCCGGTGCCCGACGCCGCCGGATTGGGCATGACGATCTGGCCCTTGTAGGCCGGCTTGGTCAAGTCTTCCCAGGTCGTCGGCTGCGGGATGTGCTTTTTCTTGCCTTCCGCCGTGTTGTAGATGATGGCGGCGACATAGCCGTTCGTACCTACCCACGATGGCGGTTGGTTCTTGTCCTTGAATTTCGCGGCGATCTTGTCGGCGCCGACCGGTGCGTACGGTTCGATCAGGCCGTCCTTGCTCAACTGCATGATGTCGGTCACGCTCAGGCCCCAGATCGCATCGGCGTGCTGATTGCCCTTTTCGGCTTTCAGCTTGGCCGCGATGATGCCGGTCGAGTTGCGTACCCAGTTGATCTTGATGTCCGGGTGTTTTGCCTCGAAGGCCTGCTTGTAGGCGTTCAGGTCGTCGGTCTCGAACGCCGTGTAGACCGTCAATGTGGTTGGAGCGGCCAGAGCCGTGCCGGCGGCCGCTATCGAAGTGGCAATGAACAAACCTTTTAGCCAGCGTATTTGCATGATGATGCTCCTCTCTTGATGTTTTATGTGGCGGC
Source organism: Candidimonas nitroreducens (assembly GCF_002209565.1). Taxonomy (GTDB): domain Bacteria; phylum Pseudomonadota; class Gammaproteobacteria; order Burkholderiales; family Burkholderiaceae_B; genus Candidimonas; species Candidimonas nitroreducens. Next base: position 388,818 of record NZ_NJIH01000002.1, on the reverse strand, counting down.
CCGCGCTTGCATTCGAACTTGGGCGCGGCATAAGGTTTACATAGCAATATCTATTTGTCTAATACATAATCTAGATGGAAAATATTGATAAAATCGATACATAGGAAAAAAGCCCTGCTATGAACTACTTGTACTTGCGTGCGTTCTATGTGGTTGCATCCGAGCACAGTTTTACCCGGGCTGCGCAGGTTTTGAACGTCAGTCAATCCACGCTTTCCAGCCACGTGAAAGCGCTGGAAGAAATTTACGGAATCCGGCTGCTCGAGCGGCGCAACCGCACCGTGGTGCCCACCGACATGGGCGGGGCGTTACTGTCCCAATGCCGGGAGCTCTTTCGCCACGAAGAAGAAATCGACAGCCTGCTCAATCGCGGCCAGAAGCTGCAGGCGGGCAGGCTGAAGGTCGGCGCGGACGGCCCCAAGCATGTATTGCCGGTGCTCGCCAAGTTCAAGCTGCTGCATCCCGATTTCAAGATTTCGCTGTATAGCGGCAACGCCAGAAGCGTTGCCCAGAATTTGCTCGACTATGAAACGGACGTGGCGCTCGTGGCCACTCTGGAACAGCCGCATGCCCAGCTTTACGCGGAGCCCTTGATGAACTATGCGCTGGTCGCGTTCGTTCCGAGAACGCATCGGTTCGCGAGAAAACGCATCATCGAGGTGGCCGACTTGGCGAACGAGCGGCTCATCATGCGCGAGCCTGCTTCGCTGACCCGGCATTTATTGAACAAGAGCCTGGAGCGGGCCGGGGTCGTAGCCAGGGACACGATGGAAATGGACAGCCGCGAGGCGATCCGGGAAGCCGTGGCCTCCGGCATGGGGATCTCGCTCATGAGCGAGATCGAGTTTCCGAGCCACGACAACCGCACCATCGCGCTGCGCATCAATGATCCGGAATTGCGCTTGACCGAGTATGTGGCGTGCCGCAAGAACCGCAAGGACACGCGTGCCATTATGGAGTTTTTCCGCTTGGCCCGGGAGTTCTGCAAGTTGTAGGCCGGCAGGCGGCTCTTGCGGCTCCGGGGGCCACGCAGGGCCGGCCTGGCAGGCCGCCGGCGGGGCGCTCCACCGCCTGTGGCCTCGGCTCGTGCGATCCGGGGACTATCGTTTTTATTGCCGCACGGTGCGCACGTTGGCGACTTGTGCCGGGTGGCTGGCGCGCCAGGGATTGATGTCCAGGCCGCCGCGGCGGGTGTAGCGGGCATACACGAACAGGGCCTCGGGCCGGCAGGCCTGCCAGATGTCGCAGTACATGCGCTCTACGCAATGCTCGTGGAATTCGTTGTGCTGGCGCAGCGACACGATGTAGGCCAGCAGGGCGCCGCGGTCGATGCGCGGGCCGGCATAGCGGATCTGCACGCTGCCCCAGTCGGGCTGGCCGGTTACCGGGCAGTTGGTCTTGAGCAGGTCGGACACCAGGGTTTCCTCGACCCGTGCCGCATCCGCGGCCAGGCGCAGCAGCTGGGGGGCGGGCGTGTAGCGGGCGATGTCCACGTCCAGGCCGTCGATGTTCAGGCCCTGCAGGGGCCGGGGCGGGGCGCAAGGGCCGTCGCTGCGATCCGCGCCATCGGGCCCGTCCAGTTTATATATCTTCACCTCGACCGGCGCGCCGCAGGCCTGCTGCAGATCGCGCTGCATCAGGGTGCACACCTGCGCGGCAGATTCGTGGCGGCTTTCGTTGTAGGAATTCAGGTACAGCTTGAACGACTTGGATTCGATGAGGTGCGTGCTGTCTTGCGGGAAGACGAAGCTGGCGGCGGCGGCCAGCGGCTTGCCGCGCGGGCCCAGCCAGGAGATTTCGTAGGCGTTCCAGATGTCGGCGCCATGCCAGCCGGGCCGGGGCTGTGGCAGGCTGGCGCGGCTGGCCCGTCGTTCGATGGGAAACAGCAGCGCGGGGTCGTAGCTGCGTGGGTAGGCCACCTCGTGGCCCAAGGGGGCGTGCGTAAGCTTGGTATCGATATCGGTCATGGAGCGCCTATTGTAGCTTGCCGCAAGGCTTTTTTCATATTATGAGAAGCCTTTTGCGCGATATAAAACTCGCATGTTGCGAGACAGCATTTCATTTTTCATAGCAGGAAAAACCATTTCTTATTATGAAATAAAATATTTAATACACTGATTTATATATAAAAAATAATTTGTCTTATATAAGATATATGTGCTGTTTGCTATGCAGCAGGAACGTAGAATTTCTCCATGGGTTTCCACTGATTTTTCTACCTTTCCTTCCTCTTTTAGGAGCAGCACCATGAGCACACGTGAAGCCGAAATCCGTAATCTGCAAAAGCACTGGGCGGAAGACCCCCGCTGGCAGGGCATCAAGCGCGGCTACGGCGCCGAAGAAGTGGTGCGCCTGCGCGGCTCGGTGGTGGTCGAGCACACCTTGGCGCGCCACGGCGCCGAGAGCTTGTGGTCGCTGCTGCATTCCGAGCCTTTCGTGAACACGCTGGGCGCGCTCACGGGCAACCAGGCCATGCAGCAGGTGAAGGCAGGACTGAAGGCCATATATCTGTCGGGCTGGCAGGTGGCGGGCGATGCCAACGGCGCGGGCGAGATGTATCCCGACCAATCACTGTATCCGGCCAATTCGGTGCCGCAAGTGGTGCGCCGTATCAATAATGCGCTGACCCGCTGCGACCAGATCCAGTGGATGGAAGGCAAGAATCCGGGCGACGAGGGCTATGTGGATTACCTGGCGCCCATCGTGGCCGATGCCGAGGCCGGTTTCGGCGGCGTGCTCAATGCCTTCGAACTCATGAAGGCGATGATCGATGCCGGCGCGGCCGGCGTGCACTTCGAAGACCAGCTGGCTTCGGTGAAGAAGTGCGGCCACATGGGCGGCAAGGTGCTGGTGCCGACGCGCGAGGCGGTGGCCAAGCTGATTTCGGCGCGCCTGGCGGCCGACGTGTCGAATGTGCCGACGCTGCTGCTGGCGCGCACCGATGCCGATGCTGCCGACCTGGTGACCAGCGACGTGGACGAGAACGACCACCCCTTCATCACCGGCGAGCGCACGGTGGAAGGCTTCTTCCGTACCAAGGCCGGCATCGACCAGGCGATTTCGCGCGGCCTGGCCTATGCGCCTTACGCCGATCTGCTGTGGTGCGAAACCTCCACGCCCAATCTGGAATATGCGCGCAAGTTCGCCGAGGCGATCCACCGCCAGTTCCCGGGCAAGATGCTGGCCTACAACTGCTCGCCCTCGTTCAACTGGAAGAAGAACCTGGACGACGCGACCGTGGCCAAGTTCCAGCGCGAGCTGGGCGCCATGGGCTACAAGTTCCAGTTCATCACGCTGGCCGGCTTCCATGCGCTGAACTACGGCATGTTCGAATTGGCGCACGGCTACGCCCGCCGCCAGATGAGTGCCTTCGTCGAGCTGCAGCAAAAGGAATTCGCCGCGGCCGACCTGGGTTTCACCGCGGTCAAGCACCAGCGCGAGGTGGGCACGGGCTACTTCGACGCCGTGACCCAGACCATTGAAGGCGGCCAGTCTTCGACCACGGCCCTGACCGGCTCGACCGAGGAAGCCCAGTTCGAAAGCAGCAAAGAGCCCGGGCTGAAGGTCGCCTGAGCGGAGGTACGGATTCCGGCCCTGCACGGGGCCGGAAATCGGCACAAGGCCTGCAGCCGGTGGCTGCAGGCCTTGTGCTTGGCTGGTGTCGCTTGTTGTGCGCGGTGGTTGCGCAGTGGTTGCGCGGGTCGCGACTTATGCGGCATCCGCTGGGGCGGCGCACTGCCGTGGGTTTTCAGTCGCAGGCGGTGCCGGCCAGTTGCTGCAGCGCCTGCGGCTGCAGCAGCGTGACTTCGCGCTGGCGCAGCTGGATCAGGCCGTCGCGCGCAAAGCGCGACAGCCAGCGGCTGACGGTTTCCAGTGTCAGGCCCAGGTAATTGCCGATATCCGCGCGGCTCATGCGCAGCACGAACGCTTCGGCGGAATATCCCAGCGCCGCTAGGCGCTGCGAAACATTCAGCAGGAAGGCGGCCACACGCTGCTCGGAGCGCAACAGCGCCAAGGTCGCGGTCATCTGCTGGGAGCGGCTGATTTCTTTGCTGAGCAGGCGCCTGAACTGTTGCTGCAGCGACGGCAGGTGAGGCGCCAGGCCGTCCATTTCGTCGAGGCGGATGACGCATACTTCGGTGGTTTCCAGCGCCACCGCGTGCGAAGCCTGGCGCAATTGCAGCAGCCCGTCCAGGCCGACGATTTCGCCGGGCAGCAAAAAGCCCGTGATCTGCACCTGGCCTGCCGCGTCTTCGAGCTGGGTCTTGATGGAACCCGAGCGTATGCCGTAGACGGCCGCAACCGCGTCGCCGGCCTGGAACAGCGAGCCGCCCTTGGGCAGGCGGATGCGTTCCTTGATGATTTCGTCCAGCACCTGGCGGTCGCGCTGCGACATGCCCAGAGGCAGACACAGGTCGCCCAGCATGCATGTGGAACAGCGGATGGAATCGGATGTAACGGGTATGCGCTTGTGCATGCGGGGCCGGGGCGTCCGGAGGAGGAATATGCGGGATTATATCGCCCGCTCCGGGCCGGCTTTGCGGCCGCCTGCGCCGGGCGCAAGTCTGCTGTTCGTTCAGCGGGCCTGCCCGCAGTGCTGCCGCAGCAGATCGAGAAAGGTTTGCAGGCGTGGCGGCAGGTACTTCTGTTCCGGGGTGACGGCGTGTATGCGTTCGGCCGCCGGGGCATAGTCGTCCAGGACGCTGACCAGCCGCCCCTGTTCCAGCGCGTCCCTGGCCTCCCAGTCGTGGCAGCGCAGCAATCCGCAGCCGGCCAGCGCCCAGTTCAGCAGCACGGCTTCGTCGTTGGAGGCCAGGTCGGAGCCGACCTGGACTTCGCGTGCGCGGCCCTTGTGGCGGAATACCCAGGAGGTGCCGTGTCCATGCCCGGCAACAGACAGGCAGTTGTGCTTCTGCAGGTCTTCCAGGCCGTCCGGCGTGCCGTGCGCCTGCAGATATGCGGGGGCCGCGACCACGATGCGGCGGCTCTCGGCGATGGTCACGCTTTGAGGCGCGGTGCTTTCCGGGCTGTCCAGCCGTATGGCGCAGTCATAGCGCTCGGCGGTCACATCCACCTTGCGGTCGCTCAGATCCAGCGCCACGGTGATCTGCGGATGGTGGCGTGTGAATTGCGGCACCAGCGGAGCCACGCAGACGCGACCGAAGATCCGGGGCGCGCTGATGCGCAGGTGTCCCGCCGGTGTGATGCTTCCTTGCGTGATGCGCGCCTCGGTATCGTGCAGATCGCTCAGTATGCGCTGGGCTTCCTCCAACAAGGCTTGGCCGGCGTCGGTGAGCAGCAGCCGGCGGGTCGAACGCAGCAGCAGCCGGGTGCCGAGGCGGGCTTCCAGGGCGTCCAGGCGCCTGCCCATCATCGCGGGGGCGATGCCTTCCGCCCGAGCCGCGGCGGATAGACTGCCCAGCTTGGCGACGGAAACGAAGCTCTCGAGCTGCTTGAATTTGTCCATGCGCTGATTATTTATAGGAAATCGCTTATGTCTTGAAACGATTGTAGGACGCTGGACACATGTGAAATATCCCCTTCTTGCATGAATTTTCAGTTGTTTTCACTGAATTTGCGGAAATTTACATTCTTCTGGCTCAAAACGACCGAAACGCCGCGGCGCGGGCTTCCGCGGCCGCCGGCAAGCGCCGGAAATCTGTTTTGCGGCCGGCGCGATCGCGCCGCGCATAGGCCGAATGGAGCAGCAAGCGCAAGGCAGGGGAAGTGCGGGAATAGGCTCGAACCGATGGCATGCGTTCGATGGCATGCGTTCGAGGCCCGTCGCCGGCATGGGTATGCGTCCGCCACCAAGGTCGCGGCGCTCCGCCGGGGGCGGCGTGATGAATAGGGCGGCGGCCTGTTGGCCGTGGCGCCGGCGCCGCCTGCCGGGGGCTTTCAGTCTTTGAAGATCAAGGCGTGCAGCTTGGCGCGGATCTCGGCCAGCTCGGACGAATCGACACGGCCTTGGTGGCTGATTTTGCTGGTGGCCCAGTTCAGGCTCTTGACCTGGTCGGCCAGAGCCACGCTGCCTTCGGGGCTGGCCAGGGCGACCTCGAAGGGATAGCCCTTGGCTTGGGCTACCACCGGACAGCAGACGATCAGCCCGGTTTTCTTGTTGTAGGACAAGGGGCTGAGAACGACCGCCGGCTTGTGATCCGGCAGGCCGGCGCCGCGCGGCACGTCGAAGTGCAGCCAGATGACGTCGCCGGCATTGGGGGTATAGCGCTTGCTCATGATGGCCTTCCTGTTGTTCTAGGGCCAGCAGGCCCTAGGCCGCGCCGAAATCGACTTCCGGGTGTACGTTCTTGGGTTTGATCGCGCCCAGCAGCTGGCTCAGTATGTATTCTTCGGTGCGTACGGGGGCGATGACGATGGCGCCATGCTCGACATTGATGTCAATGACGTCTTCGAGGTCGAGCTTGAGGGTTTTCATCATGGACGATGGCAGGCGCACCGCCGCGCTGTTGCCCCATTTCTTGATTACTCCGCGCATGGTTGTCTCCGGAAGGTCTAAAAAAGGCCGCTGTTCGCAGTTTAAACGCTGTGTAGACCGCAGCATAGGTACGGCGCAATAAATAGATAGGGCGCCGCGCTGCGCCCGCGGCTTTTCCACCTCGCGCCTGGCATGCCTCGCCGGGCGCGGCGGCGAAAAAGGGCCAGGAGAGTAAAGTAAGGGGTGCTTGTCTTGTCTCGCGGGGTTGCGGCGCGCAGTCTTGAAAAACGGCTGTCCGGCCGCACATAGTCAACATTCGAGCAATAGCGCAGTTCTGAACAAGCCGCCCGCCTTGCCGGCCATTGCCGCGGCGGGCGGTTTGGATGCAGTCGTTTGTTCCGGGCTGGCCTGCTCTCACTCTACCGACACGAAATAATCATGCGATTCGACAAACTCACCACCAAGTTCCAGCAGGCCATCGCCGAAGCCCAAAGCCTGGCGGCGCGCCATGACAACCCCTACATCGAACCGGTGCACGTGCTGGCGGCCATGCTGGCCGACGCCGACAGCGGCGCGGCCAGCCTGCTGGCGCGCGCCGGCGTGTCCGTGAACCGGGTCGTGCCGGCCCTGAACACGGCCATCGAGGCCCTGCCGCAGGTGCAGGGCTCGGACGACAACATCCAGGTCAGCCGCGACCTGCAAGGCCTGCTGACGCGCACCGACAAGGAAGCGGCGCGGCGCGGCGATTCTTATATTGCCAGCGAGCTGTTCCTGCTGTCCCTGGCCGACGACAAAGGCGAGGCCGGCCGCATCCTGCGCGAGTCGGGGCTGCAGCGCAAGGCGCTGGAAACCGCCATCGACGCGGTGCGCGGCGGCGACGCGGTATCCGATTCCGAAGGCGAGTCCAACCGCGAGGCCTTGTCCAAGTACACGCTGGACATGACCGAGCGCGCCCGCCAGGGCAAGCTCGACCCGGTCATCGGGCGCGACGATGAAATCCGCCGCACTATCCAGATTTTGCAGCGCCGCACCAAGAACAACCCGGTGCTGATCGGCGAGCCCGGCGTGGGCAAGACCGCCATCGTCGAGGGCCTGGCTCAGCGCATCGTCAACAACGAGGTTCCCGAGACCCTCAAGGGCAAGCGCCTGCTGTCGCTGGATCTGGCCGCGCTGCTGGCCGGCGCCAAGTTCCGCGGCGAATTCGAGGAACGGCTCAAGGCCGTGCTCAAGGAACTGTCGCAGGACGCCGGCGGCACCATCGTCTTCATCGACGAGCTGCACACCATGGTGGGCGCGGGCAAGGCCGAGGGCGCGATGGATGCCGGCAATATGCTCAAGCCGGCGCTGTCGCGCGGCGAGCTGCACTGCATCGGCGCGACCACCCTGGATGAATACCGCAAGTACATCGAGAAGGACGCCGCGCTCGAGCGCCGCTTCCAGAAGGTGATGGTCAACGAACCCGACGTGGAGTCGACCATCGCCATTCTGCGCGGCCTGCAGGAACGCTACGAGCTGCACCACGGGGTCGAGATCACCGATCCGGCCATCGTGGCCGCGGCCGAGCTGTCCAACCGCTACATCAGCGACCGCTTCCTGCCCGACAAGGCGATCGACCTGATCGACGAGGCGGCGGCGCGCATCCGCATGGAAATCGATTCCAAGCCCGAGGTCATGGACAAGCTCGACCGCCGCATCATCCAGCTCAAGATCGAGCGCGAGGCGGTCAAGAAAGAATCCGACGAGGCTTCGCTGCGCCGCTTGAAGGCGATCGAGGACGAGCTCGAGAAACTGCAGCGCGAGTACAACGACTACGAGGAAATCTGGAAGGCCGAGAAGGCCGCCGTGCAGGGCACGCAGGCGATCAAGGAAGAGATCGAGCGCACCCGTTCGGAAATGGCCGAATTGCAGCGCAAGGGCCAGTTCGACAAGCTCGCCGAGCTGCAGTACGGCAAGCTGCCGGAACTGGAAGGCCGGCTCAAGGCCGCCGAATCGGGCGAGCAGAAAATCGAGGAAGACAGCCCGAAGCTGCTGCGCACCCAGGTCGGCGCCGAGGAAATCGCCGAGGTCGTCTCGCGCGCCACCGGCATCCCGGTGTCCAAGATGATGCAGGGCGAGCGCGCCAAGCTGCTGGGCATGGAAGACTTCCTGCACCAGCGCGTGGTGGGCCAGGACGAGGCCGTGAAGCTGGTGTCCGACGCCATACGGCGTTCGCGCGCCGGCTTGTCGGATCCGTCCAAGCCCTACGGCTCGTTCCTGTTCCTGGGCCCCACGGGCGTGGGCAAGACCGAGCTGACCAAGGCGCTGGCAAGCTTCCTGTTCGATTCCGACGAGCATCTGGTGCGCATCGACATGAGCGAGTTCATGGAAAAGCATTCGGTGGCGCGGCTGATCGGCGCGCCTCCGGGCTACGTCGGCTACGAAGAGGGCGGCTATCTGACCGAGGCGGTGCGGCGCAAGCCCTACAGCGTGATCCTGCTCGACGAGGTCGAGAAGGCGCATCCGGACGTCTTCAACGTACTGCTGCAGGTGCTGGACGACGGCCGCCTGACCGACGGCCAGGGGCGCACGGTGGACTTCCGCAACACCGTCATCGTGATGACCTCGAACCTCGGTTCGCAGCACATCCAGAGCATGGCGGGCCAGCCTTACGAAGTCGTCAAGGAGGTCATCTGGGACGAGCTCAAGACCGCTTTCCGGCCGGAATTCCTCAATCGTATCGACGAAGTGGTGGTGTTCCACGGACTGGATGCCAAGCACATCGAGGCCATCGCCCGCATACAGCTGCGGCTGCTGGCCCAGCGCCTGGCGGCGCAGGACATGCGGCTGGAAGTCTCCGACGCGGCCGTGGCGCAGCTGGCGCGCACTGGCTTCGACCCGGTGTTCGGCGCCCGGCCGCTGAAGCGCGCCATCCAGCAGTACATCGAGAACCCGGTGGCCAGGTTGATCCTGGAAGGCAAGTTCGGGCCGCGCGATGTGGTGCCGGTGGACTGGAAGAACGACAAGTTCGAGTTCTCGCGCACCTTGCAGTAAGCGGTGTTGCCGCCTGGCGCCAAGCGCCGGGAAGTTGAAGAAGCGGGGGCCGGATGCGAATCCGGCCCCTGTTTTTATTTCACTATGCCGGCACCGCCCGCAGGCCTGCGTTGATACAAGGCCGGGATGGGCTGCCGTTTCTGGGCCGGGATCGAGCCTACCTAGACGCTGCCTTCGGACGGTGGCGGGTCTTGCTCGTCTTCGTCCATGCCGTAGTACTTGACGCCGATGTGGATGCGGTCGCGGCCCTGGGCGCGGCGGTGGCGGTTGGTGTCGCGCAGCGAATAGACGCAGCCGCAGTATTCCTGCTGGTAGAAGTTTTCGCGCTTGCTGATTTCGATCATGCGCGCCGAGCCGCCGCCTTTGCGCCAGTTGTACGTCCAGTAGACCAGCTCGGGGTAGCGCGCCGCGGCGCGCTCGCCGCTGCCGTTGATCTGGTTCATGTCCTTCCAGCGCGAAATGCCGAGCGAGCTGGTAATGGTGTCGAAGCCGTGCTCGTGGGCGTACAGGGCGGTGCGCTCGAAGCGCATGTCGAAGCACACCGTGCAGCGGCGCCCGCGTTCCGGCTCGTTTTCCAGGCCCTTGACCCGCTCGAACCAGTTGTCGCGGTCGTAGTCGGCGTCGATGAATTCGATGCCGTGCTGTTGCGCGAACCGGATGTTCTCGTTCTTGCGGATCTCGTATTCGCGGTCTGGATGGATGTTGGGGTTGTAGAAATAGATGGAGTAATCGATGCCCGAGGCCATCATGGCCTCCATGACTTCGCCCGAGCAGGGTGCGCAGCAGGAATGCAGCAGCACCTTGTGGTGGCCGGGAGGAAGTTCGAGCTTGGGGCGTTGGGTGGGATCCATGGCTGTATTTTAACGCGAGGCCGGCTGGGTTCAATCGCCGATCACGGCCTGCCAGAGCCGGCGCACGGTGGCGCGTGCGGCGCCCAGGCTATCGGCCGGCACGCGCGCCTTCTCGGCGCCCTGCAGGCGCAGCTCGTGCTGCAGCTTGCGAAACACCCGGTAGGCGTCGGCGGCGCCTGCGGCCAGCTCGGAGTCGACCAGCCCGGCCTGCGCGGCCAGGCGCAGCAGCGTGATGTTGCCCAGGTTGTCCAGCAGCTCCGGGTGCCGGCATGCCTGGGACAGTACCAGGTATTGGGTGACGAATTCTACGTCGACCATGCCGCCGCGGTCGTGCTTCAGATCGAACTCTGTCGAATGATTCGGGTGCCCGGCACTGATCTTGTCGCGCATTGCCTGCACTTCGTGCTTGAGCTCTTGCGGGTCGCGCGGCAGCAGCAGCACTTCGCGGCGGATCTGCTCGAAGCGGCGGCCCACTTCGGCGTCGCCCACGGCATAGCGGGCGCGGGTCAGAGCCTGGTGTTCCCAGGCCCAGGCATGCTTGAACTGGTACTGGGAAAAGGCGTCGAGCGACACCGCCAGCAGGCCGGCTTCGCCGTCGGGCCGCAGGCGCAGATCCACTTCGTACAAGCGCCCCGAGGAAGTCATGGTGGACAGCCAGGTGCTCATGCGCTGCCCCAGCTTGGCATAGATCTCGGTGGCGTCTTCGCGGCTGTCGTCGAACACGAAGACCAGATCCAGGTCGGAGGCGTAGCCGATTTCCTTGCCGCCCAGCTTGCCGTAGGCAATGACGGCGAATTTGGGCGGCGCCAGCGGCTGCGGCGCGGCGCCGCGCCGCTGCACCAGCGGCCAGACGCGGTGCACGGTCTCGGCCAGCAGCATGTCGGCCAGCGCCGAGAGCTGGTCGGCGAGTTTTTCTACGCTGAGCACGCCTTCCAGGTCTTGCGCCAGCAGCTGGAAGCTGACCTGGCGCTGCACGTCGCGCATCATGTTCATCTGCTGCTCGATGTCGGGCCGGCCGTTGGGCAACACGCAGGCATCCAGGTCGGTGCGCATCTGCTGGGCGATCTGGCCGAAGTCGGGCGGCTCGAGCAGTGAGCGCCATTCGATCAGGCTGTCCAGCAGCAGGGGATAGTGCCCCAGGTATTGCGAGGCCCAGGGGCTGGCGGCTACCAGCCGCGCCAGCCGCGCCAGGGTCTCGGGATACTCGGCCAGCAGCGCCAGGTAGGCGCTGCGCTGGGCTACCTGCTCGATCAGGTCGAACAGCCGCAAGGCGGCTTGCTCGGGGTGCGAGGTGCGCGCGGCCGCACTGATGGCGGCCGGCAGCAGCGCCTCGAGGCGGCGCCGGCTGGTTTCGGGCAGGCTGCGTATGCGGTGGCTGTCGAGCAGTGACTCCAGGCGTTGATCCAGTGTGCTGCTGGAGGCGCCCAGTTCGCTGCGTATATGCGTGCCCAGGTCGCCGCCGTCGGCGCTTGTGCTTTTGCACGCGCTTTCGTCGTCGCCCATGCCGGCGGTGCGGAAGGCATTGCGGAACAGCTGGGCCACGAAGCCGCGGTGTTGCTGCAGCGCGGCTTCGAATTCTTGCGCCTGCATGCCCATGGCCGCGGCCAGCCCGGCGCGCAGCTGCGGATCGGCCGGCAGCAGGTGCGTCTGCTCGTCCTCGCGATACTGCAGCATGTGCTCGGTGCGCCGCAGAAAGATATAGGCTTCTTCCAGGCGCCGCGCGTCGTCGGAGGAAACGATGCCGGCGTCTTTCTGGCGCGCCAGGGCTTCCAGCAGATTGCGCTGCTGCAGCGAAGGCATGCGCCCGCCGCGGATCAGCTGGGTGAGCTGCACCACGAATTCGATTTCGCGTATGCCGCCGTCGCCCAGCTTGATATTGTGGGTGGTGTCCACACCGTTGCGCGCCAGGGCGCGGCGCTGCCAGTCCTGGCGGATGCGCTCGCGCAGCGCGCGCAGCGCCGCCAGGGCATCGAAGTCGAAATACTTGCGGTACACGAAGGGCGTGCGCAGGGCTTCGAACTGGGCGATCTGGCGCGTCGAGTCGCTGCCTTCGAAGGCTGTGCAGGAAATGGGTCGCGCCTTCAGCCAGGCGTAGCGTTCCCATTCGCGCCCCTGGGTCACCAGGTAGCTCTCGAGCGCGTCCAGGCTCCAGGCCAGCGGCCCCGAATCGCCGTCGGGGCGCAGGCGCAGGTCGGTGCGGAACACCTGTCCGTGCGCGTCCAGGTCGGACAGGATCGGCATCATGCGCTGGGTCAGGCGGCCATAGAACTCGTGGTGGCTGATCTTGCGGCGCCCGCCGGTTTCGCCTTCCTCGCCATAAAGCATGATCAGGTCGATGTCCGAAGACACGTTGAGTTCTTCGCCGCCCAGCTTGCCCATGCCCAGTATCAGCATTTCCTGCGGGCGCCCGGTGGCGGGGTCGAGCGGCACGCCGTGCACCTGCGCCAGGTCGGTGGCCACGCAGCGGTAGGCCTGGCCGACGGCCAGGTCGGCCAGCGCCGACATGGCGCCCACCACCTCGGCCAGCGGCGCCATGCCGCCTATGTCGCGCGCCAGCAGAGTGTAGAACACCCGGTCGCGCAGTTGGCGCAGGGCGCGCCGTATGGTGGCTGCGTCGGCCGCGGCCGCGGAACCTGCCAGTTCGGCGTACCAGCCATGGATCAGCGTTGCGTCGACGGGCTGGGGCACCGCCTGGACGAGCCACTGTGTGAAATCGGCATGGGCCGAGGTCTTGCGGCGCAGCGCTCCCGACCAGCGCAGCGCCGGTTCCAGAATGTCGAGTGTGGGCATGGGTTTACAAATAGTCTAGGACGATCGGGATTATTTCGGGTATAAGACTTGCAGGGTAGCGTTCCGCACCATTGGTTCGAGCCTATGGCCCGCCTGGCCGATTCGTGCAGGGCTTCCCAAGATACCGCAAATCTTCCTCCTCTGGCTAATTCACTACGTGCGTCACATTTCGGGTTTCGTCCGCATTCTGGTTCGTGTGGCGCTGGCTGTCTATTTGCTGCTTGCCGTCACCGCTCTCGGGCTGCGGTACGTGGTGCTGCCGCACATCGACACCTGGCGCCCCTATATTGAAAAGCAGCTTTCCACCGCACTGGATGCGCGCATCACGCTGCAGCACGTGGCCGCCGAATGGAAGGGGCTGAACCCTTCGCTGCAGCTGGATGGCGTGGACTTTGCCGACGGCGCCGGGCACAGCTCGCTGCATGTGCCGCAGATCCGCGCCGTACTCGCCTGGCGCAGCCTGTTGCAAGGCTCCTTGCGCTTCGTGCTGCTGGAGGCCAAGGGTGTGGATCTCACGGTGCAGCGCGATGCCGCAGGCCGTCTGCAGCTTCCTGGCTATTCCTTCGACAAGGAAACGAACGCTTCGGTGCCGCGCAACGACGGCGCGGGCCTGCGCTGGCTTGCCGTCCAGCAACAGCTCGTGCTGCGCGACGCGACTCTGCGCTGGGTCGACCGGGTGCGCCGTGCGCCCGAGCTGGTGCTGCAGCAGGTGACCCTGAAGATTCGCAACCAGGCCGGGCGCCATCAGTTTTCGCTATTGGCCACGCCGCCGGCCGCGCTCGGCGGCACGCTGGACGTACGGGGCGACTTTTCCACGGATGATGCTGTCGGCACCGGCACCGGCACCGGCACCGGCACCGGCACCGGCACCGGCACCGGCATCGGCACCAGCCCCCACGCCGGCACTGACACCAGCACTGGTACCAGCACTGACACCAGCGCCAATGTCGGCACCAATGCCGATGTGAGTGCCGGCGTGGCGGCCGGTGCGAATTCGGGCGCCAGTCCGGGCACGAGTGAGGCGGCGCTGGTCTGGAGCGGCAGGCTGTACCTGAACATGGGCCGGCTGCGGCCGCTGGGCTGGAAACCGTGGTTGGATCTGCCCGAGAATCTCGAGTCCGGAGAGGTGTCGCTGCAGTCCTGGTTCGATGTGCGCAATGACCGGCCCGAGCATCTGGCCGCCGATATCGGCGTGCGCGACGGCCGCTGGAGCATGGGGCCGCAGGCCAGCGTGCAAAGCGATGCCAGCCGCCTGTTCCTGGATGGAGCCTGGGGCGCGTTCGAGCATATCTTCGCGCGGCGCGGCGAGCCGGCCGGGCCGGGTGCTCCGGCCGCGGGCGCCGGCCCCAAGGTCGAATTTCACTTCGACACCACCGGCCTGCGCGTGCAGGCCGGCGACGTTTTCGTGCATCCCTTGTCCTTCGATCAGGTCGCCATCGACGGCAGCCTGGCGCGCGTCGCGGACGCGGCCCTGGCCGTCGCCGTGTCCGAAGCGCATCTGGTGAACCAGGACATGGACGCGCATCTGCACGGCAGCTGGCGCCAGGGCGGCAGCGGCCCGGCCGGTATCGCCGACATCAGCGGAGTGTTCGCGCGCGCCTCCATCGACGCCATCGACGACTACCTGCCCAATACGGTCAACCTCGAAGCGCGCCAATGGATGGCCCGGGGGCTGCTGGGCGGGCAGATCCTGGACGCCGCGGTGCGCATACGCGGCGACATGGAGTATTTCCCCTTCGGCGACAACCCGGACAGCGGCGACTTCAGTATCGCGGGCCGCTACCAGGGCGGCATCATCGATTACCTGCCGGCGCAAGGCAAGACGCTGGGCTGGCCGCGCCTGGAAGACATGCGCGGCACGGTTTCCCTGCACCGGGTCGATTTGCGGCTCAATGCCGACAGCGCCACCATGCGCCCGGCCGCGGGCCAGCAAATCACTCTCAGCGGCCTGAAGGCGCGCATCGCCAGCCTCGAGCACAATTCGGTGCTGCAGATAGAGGGCCGCAGCCAGGCGCCGGCGCCCGCCTTTCTGTCCTTGCTGGGCAACACGCCGCTGGGCGGTTTGCTGGGGGGCGATTTCGACGAGGCGCGTGCGCAGGGCAACTGGCAAGTCCCCATCCGCTTCGACATTCCCTTGCGCAACAGCGAAGACACGACAGTGCAGGGGCAGATACAGTTCGACGGCAGCTCTTTGTCGCTGATGCCGGACATGCCCGATTTCGAACACGTCACGGGTGCGCTCGATTTTTCCGATACGGGGATGAGCGC
The DNA here is from genome assembly GCF_002209565.1 of Candidimonas nitroreducens. Lineage (GTDB taxonomy): Bacteria > Pseudomonadota > Gammaproteobacteria > Burkholderiales > Burkholderiaceae_B > Candidimonas > Candidimonas nitroreducens. The sequence continues at coordinate 373,443 of NZ_NJIH01000002.1, read as the reverse complement.
CGACGGCCTGCGGGCCGACTTCCTGGGTGGGCCCGTGACCGTGACGGGCGGCTTGGGCACCGGCCAGAAGGGGCTGAGGCTGCGCGGCCATGCCACGGCTGCGGCCCTGACGCAGTATGTGGGCCTGCAGGGCATGAAGCGCTTGCGCGGCAAGTTCGCCTACGAGGCGCTGATCCAGTCCGCGCATGGCAAGCCCATGAAAATAACCGCCGATTCGACATTGCAAGGCCTGGCGCTGGATCTGCCCGCGCCGCTGGCCAAGGCGGCCGCGGCCAGCCTGCCGCTGCGCGTGGACTGGGCGGCCGCGGCCGGGGGCAAGGAAATGCAGCTGACGGCCAGCCTGGGCGCCAGTGTCACGCTGCGGCTGCTGCACGTGCCTGGGCACAAGATCCCGGCTTATTTCCGGGCCGGAGCGCTCGGTGTCGGGCTCAAGCCGCAGGTGCCGGCCCAGGGCCTGGCCGTGGCGATGGACTATCCGCAGATCGACTCGGGCGCCTGGGAGGACGTCGTGGATGAGTTCTCGACGCCCTTGCCGCATACCCCCGCGCGCAAGGGGCCGCCGGTACTGCCCGATTTGCAGCGCCTGGATCTGCGCGCCGCCACGCTGCGCCTGCGCGGCCTGGAGCTGAAGCAGGCCAGCTTCAGCGCGCGCCGTCCGGCGCCCATGCAGTGGCGTGCGGAAATCCGCTCGACCGACACGGCCGGCACCATATTCTGGCGCGAGGCGCAGGGCCGGATAGACGGGCAAGTCGACGCCAAGTTTTCCCGCCTGGCGCTGGGCAGCAAGCAGGGGGATGAGCCGGCCGGCGCGCAGCAGGGCGATGCGCGGCAGCCCGCCTCGGAGCAGGCCGGCGATACGTTCAACCTGGACGATCACCTGGACATCCCCGGTGTAAACCTGCAGGCCGAGCGTTTCAGTCTCTACGGCCGCGATATGGGGCGGCTGTCGCTGGTCGGCGTCAGCGAGTCGCGCGGCAGGCTCTGGCGGCTGGAAAAGCTTAGCCTGGACGGCGCCGCGACCCAGCTGCGAGGCTCGGGCAGCTGGCGCCTGCAGGGGCCGGATCGGGGCCTGACAGTGGATGCGCAGCTCGACACCACCGACATGGGCGCCTATCTGGAGCAGATGGGCTTGAAAAACACCATGAGCGGCGGCCGCGGCACGGTCAAGGGCCGGCTGCAATGGTTCAACCTGCCCTGGCGATATCGCAAGTCCGACCTGAACGGCAAACTGGAATTCAGCCTGGAAAAGGGCCGCTTCAGCAATCTCAATTCCAAGTCGGCGCGTTTGCTGGAGCTGCTTTCGCTGCAGTCGGTGCGCCGCCTGGCGACGCTGAATTTCAGCTTCGGCAGCCTGCTCAAGGACGGCTTTCCTTTCGACAATCTGCGCGGCACGGTGGCCATAAACAAGGGCGTGATGTCGACCGACAACTACCGGGTCACCGGGCCGGCCGGCACCATCGTGATCGGCGGCAGCACCGACCTGGACACCGAGAAGCTGGATCTGCGGGCGGTGGTGGTGCCGAACCTGGACGTCAGCGGCGCGGCCATCGCGGCCGGCATCGCGGTCAACCCCATCATCGGCGTGGGCGCCTTCCTGACGCAATGGCTGCTGCGCGCGCCGCTGTCCAAGGCCATGACCGTGCAATACCGGGTGGCGGGCGACTGGGACGACCCGAAAGTCGAGGAAATCTCCGCCAGCACCGCGGCCTCCGGCAAGAAGGCCGGCAGCCCGGGCGAGGGCGCAGGAAGCCCGCAAGCCGCGGGGGCCGGGGACGCGGGCGCAGCCAAGGGCGCGGCGGCTCAGGGGGCCGTGGGGCAGGGCGCCGCGGCAAATGGAGCCGCAGGAACAGAGGCTGCGAAAAAGAACGGGGCCGCCCCTGCGGCGGCCCCTCGTTAGGCTCGGCCCGGGGGATCCCGCGGGCCGCCCGCAAAGATCAATACAGACCTTGCTGCAGCATGGCGTCGGCCACTTTGACGAAGCCGGCGATGTTGGCGCCGTCCACGTAGTTCACGTAGCCGTTGTCCTGCAGGCCATGGCGCACGCAGTTTTCGTGGATGTCGCACATGATGGTGTGCAGCGTGCGGTCGACCTCTTCGCGGCTCCAGTGCAGGCGCTGCGAGTTCTGCGTCATTTCCAGCCCCGATACCGCCACCCCGCCGGCATTGCTGGCCTTGCCCGGGGCGTACAGAATGTTCGCCTCGACGAAGGCCTCGGCGGCGTCCTGGCTGGTGGGCATATTGGCGCCCTCGGCCACGCAGCGCACGCCGTTGGAGATCAGGGTGCGGGCGTCCTGCAGATCCAGTTCGTTCTGGGTGGCGCAGGGCAGGGCGATGTCCACCGGCACGTGCCAGGGGCGTTTGCCGACCTCGTATTGCAGGCCGAATTGCTCCGCATAGTCCTGCACGCGCCCGCGCTGTTCGTTTTTCAGGCTGATCAGCGCGGCCAGTTTTTCCTGGTCGAAGCCGGCCGGATCAACGGCCACGCCCTGCGAGTCGGAAACCGTGACGACCTTGGCGCCCAGCTGCAGGCATTTCTCGATGGCGTATTGCGCGACGTTGCCGGATCCCGATACCGAGACCGTCATGCCTTCCAGGGATAGATCGCGGCGGCGCAGCATCTCTTGAACGAAATAAACCGTGCCATAGCCCGTGGCCTCGGGGCGCAGCAGGCTGCCGCCGAAGGACAGGCCCTTGCCGGTGAATACCGATGCCGAGGAATTCGTCAGCTTTTTCATCATGCCGGCCATGAAACCGACTTCACGACCGCCCACGCCCATGTCGCCCGCCGGCACGTCGGTGTCCGGCCCCAGATGGCGGTGCAGCTCGATCATCAGGGCCTGGCAGAAACGCATGACTTCGGCGTCGGACTTGTCCTTGGGGTCGAAGTCGGAACCGCCCTTGCCGCCGCCCATGGGTAGTGTGGTCAGGGCATTTTTGAAGGTCTGTTCGAAGGCCAGGAATTTGAGTATGGACAGGTTCACCGTGGGGTGAAAGCGCATCCCGCCCTTATACGGGCCGATGGCCGAGCTGTGCTGCACGCGAAAGCCACGATTGATCTGCACGCGGTTCTGGTCGTCGACCCAGGCCACGCGGAATTGCACTACGCGCTCGGGCTCGGCGATACGATACAGCAGGCCTTGGCGCGCGTATTCCGGATTGCGCTCGAGGAAAGGCCACAGACTTTGCGTAACCTCGCCCACCGCCTGCATGAATTCGGGCTGGTGGGGGTCGCGCTCTAGCAGATATTCGAGAAATTGGCCACGCGTGGGCAGGGACATCGGGGGGGACTCCTGTATTGGGGGCCCAACCGCCGGCGGGCCCGGATGGATAAAGGCCGGCGCGCGGCAGCGCCGGCTTCCGGACGCAGCCGGAAGAAGAGTTCGGCAGCGGCGCGAGCCGTCCGCGTCATCTCTTCATCATGTCGAAAAATTCAGCGTTGGTTTTGGTGGCGCGGATCTTGTCGAGTATGAATTCCATGGCTTCGACTTCGTCCATGTCGTGTATGAATTTGCGCAGCACCCAGATTTTTTGCAGCAGCTCGGGCTTGATGAGCAGTTCTTCGCGGCGCGTACCCGACTTGTTCAGATTGATGGCGGGGTAGACGCGCTTTTCCGCCAGGCGGCGTTCCAGGTGCAGCTCGGAGTTGCCGGTGCCCTTGAATTCTTCGTAGATGACTTCGTCCATGCGGCTGCCGGTCTCGATGAGCGCGGTGCCGATGATGGTGAGCGAGCCGCCTTCTTCGAGGTTGCGCGCGGCGCCGAAGAAGCGCTTGGGGCGCTGCAGGGCGTTGGCGTCGACGCCGCCGGTAAGCACCTTGCCCGAGGCAGGCACCACGGTGTTGTAGGCGCGCGCCAGGCGTGTGATGGAGTCGAGCAGGATCACTACGTCTTTCTTGAGCTCGACCAGGCGCTTGGCCTTTTCGATGACCATTTCGGCCACTTGCACGTGGCGCGTGGCCGGCTCGTCGAAGGTCGAGGCCACCACCTCGCCGCGCACGGTGCGCTGCATTTCGGTGACTTCTTCGGGACGTTCGTCCACCAGTAGCACGATCAGTACGGCGTCGGGGTAGTTGGTGGTGATGGCGTGGGCGATGTGCTGGGTGATGACGGTCTTGCCCGACTTGGGGCTGGCCACGATGAGCGCGCGCTGGCCTTTGCCGATGGGCGCGAAGATGTCGAGGATGCGGCCGGTGACGTTTTCTTCGCTTTTGATGTCGCGCTCCAGCACCATGGGCTGGTTGGGATGCAGCGGCGTCAGGTTCTCGAACATGATGCGATGCTTGATCGCCTCGGGCTGCATGCCGTTGACCTTGTCGACCTTGACCAGCGCGAAGTAGCGTTCGCCATCCTTGGGGGTGCGCACCTCGCCTTCGATCGAGTCGCCCGTGTGCAGGTTGAAGCGGCGGATCTGCGAGGGCGAGATGTAGATGTCGTCGGTGCTGGCCAGATAGGAAGTGTCGGGCGAGCGCAGGAAACCGAAGCCGTCGGGCAGCACCTCGAGCACGCCGTCGCCGAAGATCTGCTCGCCCTGCTTGGCGCGCCGCTTCATGATGGCGAACATCAGTTCTTGTTTGCGCAGGCGGCTCGCGTTGTCGATGTCCAGGGCCGCAGCCATTTCCAGCAGTTGCGAAACGTGCTGCGCTTTGAGTTCGTTGAGGTGCATGAGAGAAGAAGAGGGGGGAGGTTGAAAGCGGGTGATGGTGGCGAGCCCAGAATGGGCTCGCGCGAAAAAGGGGGAAGTGTACTACAGGGATTCGTCGAGGAAAGCGTCGAGCTGCGACTTGGACAGGGCGCCGACCTTGGTGGCCGCGGCCTTGCCGTTCTTGAACAGCATCAGGGTGGGAATGCCGCGGATGCCGAACTTGGCCGCCGTTTCGGGGTTGGCGTCGACGTCGAGCTTGGCGATGGTGACGCGCCCTTGGTATTCCTGCGCCGCGCTTTCTAGCAGCGGGGCGATCATTTTGCAGGGCCCGCACCATGCGGCCCAGTAATCGACGAGTACGGGAAGGTCTGACTTGAGGACGTCCGCATCGAAGCTGGCGTCGCTCACGTGTTTGATAGATTCGCTCATGATGGGAAGAATGAGAAAAGTAGCCCGGGGTATGGGGAAAACTATACGGGAAGAGGCCGGCGCAGCACAATGGATCGGGGCGCGGCTGTCTGTTTAATTGTTGCTGAATGCCTACAAGCATACCATTGTCGGCTGCCACGCGCATACAGGAACGGGGCGCGGGCGGCATTGAATGTTTCAATCGGGCCGATAGGCGCCGGCGCGACGGGTGCCGGCGGCGTGCGGCGGGCCGGCGCGGCCCCCCCGCAGCGGAGCCTGCCGCGCCTCGGCCGGGAGGGCCCGAATGCGCCTTTGCCCGCTTGATCCTTAAAATAGGGGTTTTTGTCCTGCTGCACGACGGAGATAAATGGCTACACCACGCTACGACGAAGCATCGATTCGCGTCCTGAAGGGGCTGGAGCCCGTGCGCCAGCGCCCGGGCATGTACACCCGCACGGAAAGCCCCATGCACATCCTGCAAGAGGTGATCGACAACGCGGCCGACGAGGCGCTGGCCGGTTTCGGCACGCAGATCCGTGTCACCTTGCACGGCGACGGCAGCGTCTCGGTGGAAGACGACGGGCGCGGCATCCCCGTGGGCCTGCATCCCGAAGAGCAGGCGCCGGTGGTAGAGCTGGTGTTCACCCGGCTGCATGCCGGCGGCAAGTTCGACAAGAAGGACGGCGGCGCCTATGCCTTCTCGGGCGGCCTGCACGGTGTGGGCGTGTCGGTGACCAACGCGCTGTCCAAGCGCCTGGAGGTCACCGTGTGGCGCGACGGCGCGGCGCACCGCATCGTGTTCGCGGGCGGCGAGGTGGCCGAGCCCCTGGCCGAGCAAGAGCCGGTAGGGCGGCGCAAGACGGGCACGCGGGTGCGGGTCTGGCCCGATCCGCGCTACTTCGACAGCGCCGCCATACCCATGGGCGAACTGGTGCACGTGCTGCGCAGCAAGGCAGTGCTGCTGAGCGGCATCAAGGTGGTGCTGACCAGCGAGAAAAGCGGCGAAACCCGCGAGTGGCAGTACGAGCGCGGCCTGCGCGGCTATCTGGACGAGGCGCTGCAGGGCGCCGAGACCATTGTCCCGCCCTTCGAAGGGCAGCAGTACGCCCCGGCCGACCACGAAAGCTTTGCCGAAGGCGAGGGCGCGCAGTGGGTCGTGGCCTGGACGGCCGAAGGCGCGGTGGTGCGCGAATCGTACGTGAACCTGATCCCCACCACGGCCGGCGGCACGCACGAGGCCGGGCTGCGTGAAGGGCTGTACGGCGCGGTGAAATCGTTTGCCGAGCTGCACGGCCTGATCCCCAAGGGCGTGAAGCTGCTGCCCGACGATGTGTTCGCGCGGGCCAGCTTCGTGCTCTCGGCCAAGGTGCTCGACCCGCAGTTCCAGGGCCAGATCAAAGAACGCCTGAACAGCCGCGACGTGGTGCGGCTGGTGGGCGGCTTCGTCAGAAACGCGCTGGATCTGTGGCTGCACGCCAATGTCGAGTACGGCAAGAAGCTGGCCGACAGCGCCATACGCCAGGCTCAGGCGCGCGCGCGTTCGGCGCAGAAAGTCGAGAAGCGCAAGAGTTCGGGCGTGGCGGTGCTGCCGGGCAAGCTCACCGACTGCGAATCCAGCGACGTGGATCGTACCGAAGTGTTCCTGGTCGAAGGTGATTCGGCCGGCGGTTCGGCCAAGATGGGGCGCGACAAGGAATTCCAGGCGGTGCTGCCGCTGCGCGGCAAAGTGCTGAATTCCTGGGAAGTCGACCGCGACCGCCTGTTCGCCAATAACGAAATCCACGACATCTCGGTGGCCATCGGCGTCGATCCGCACGGCATGGACGACCAGGCCGATCTGTCCGGGCTGCGCTACGGCAAGGTGTGCATTTTGTCGGACGCCGATGTCGACGGCTCGCACATCCAGGTGCTGCTGCTGACCCTGTTCCTGCGCCACTTCCCCAGGCTGGTCGAGGCTGGCCACGTATACGTGGCACGGCCGCCGCTGTTCCGCGTGGACGTGCCGGCGGCCGGCAAGCGGCCGGCGCGCAAGCTGTACTGCCTGGATCAGGGCGAACTCGACGCCACCGAAGACAAGCTGCGCAAGGAAGGCGTGCGCGAGGGCGCCTGGAGCATCAGCCGCTTCAAGGGCCTGGGCGAAATGAGCCCCGAGCAGCTCTGGGAAACCACCATGAACCCCGACACGCGCCGCTTGCTGCCGGTAGGCTATGGCGACCTGGGCGTGCAGGCTACCTTGGACATGTTCGACATGCTGATGGGCAAGGGCGAGTCGGCGCAGCGCCGTTCCTGGCTGGAAGAAAAGGGCAACCTGGCCGATGTCGATGTATGAGGCCGGGCGGGGCGGCGGCGCCTGCGCGGGCGCGGGTGCCACGCGGCGGTGGCCGGCGCATTCCAGGCGGCCGCCTTTGGAGTCCGGGCGGCGGGACGCCGGCAAGCCGGTAAACAGTCAGTAAACAGCCAGTAAACAGAAGCAGACAGCAGCGGAAGCAGACAGCTGCGGAAGCAGATAGCAGATAGCGATAGAAAAAAGACATATGGACAGTACACAAGCAGGCCTGTTTGATCAGGGCCATAACGGGGAACACATACTGCTCGCCAATTATGCCGAGCAGGCCTATCTCGACTACGCCATCTCGGTGGTGCGCGGCCGCGCGCTGCCCGAGATCGCCGACGGCCAGAAACCGGTGCAGCGCCGCATCCTGTACGCCATGCAGGACATGGGGCTGGGCCCCGGCTCCAAGCCGGTCAAGTCGGCGCGCGTGGTGGGCGACGTGCTGGGCAAGTACCACCCGCATGGCGACCAGGCAGCCTACGACGCCATGGTGCGCATGGCGCAGGACTTCACCCTGCGCTATCCGCTGGTCGACGGCCACGGCAATTTCGGCTCGCGCGACGGCGACAACGCTGCCGCCATGCGCTATACCGAGGCGCGCCTGACGCAGTTCGCGCGCGTGCTGCTCGACGAACTGAACGAGGGCACGGTCGACTTCGCCCCCAACTACGACGGCAGCCAGAGCGAGCCGGTGCTGCTGCCGGCCCGCTTGCCGGTGATGCTGCTCAACGGCGCCTCGGGCATCGCCGTGGGCATGGCCACCGAGATCCCTTCGCACAATCTGCGCGAGGTGGCGCAGGCCTGCGTGGCCTTGCTGAAGACCCCCAGGCTGAGCGACGATGATCTGTACGCGCTGGTGCCCGGCCCGGATTTCGCCGGCGGCGGCCAGATCATTTCGGCGCCCGAGGACATCGCGCAGATCTACGCCAGCGGCCGCGGCTCGATCAAGGCGCGGGCGCGCTGGCAGTTCGAGGAACTGGCGCGCGGCCAGTGGCAGCTGGTGGTCGACGAACTGCCGCCCGGCACTTCGGCGCAGAAGATCCTGGAAGAGATCGAAGACCTCAGCAACCCCAAGGTGAAGGCGGGCAAGAAAAGCCTGAGCGTCGAGCAGCAGCAGACCAAGGCACTGGTGCTGGCGCTGCTGGACGCGGTGCGCGACGAATCGGGCAAGCAGGCGGCGGTGCGGCTGGTGTTCGAGCCCAAGACCAGCAAGGTCGACCGCGACGAGTTCGTCAACATGCTGCTGACCCAGACCAGCATGGAATCCAGCGTTTCCATCAACCTGGTGTGCATAGGCAACGACGGCCGGCCCGGCCAGCGCGGGCTGCGCCAGGTGCTCGAGCAGTGGCTGGAATTCCGCACCAATACGGTTACGCGCCGCACCCGCTACCGGCTCGACAAGGTCATAGACCGCATCCATGTGCTGCAGGGGCGCATGGTGGTGTACCTGAACGTCGACGAGGTCATCCAGACCATACGCGAGTCCGACGAGCCGCGCGCCGCGCTGATGCAGCGCTTCGACTTGAGCGAGCGCCAGGCCGAGGACATCCTGGAAATGCGCCTGCGCCAGCTGGCCAGGCTCGAGGGCATCCGCATCGAGAAAGAGTTGGCCGAGAAAGAAGAAGAGCGCGGCCGGCTGCAGGAACTGCTGGACAGCCCCGCCGCGCTCAAGCGCCTGATGATCAAGGAGATCGAGGCCGACGCCAAGCAATACGGCGACGAGCGCCGCACCCTGATCGAGACGGCCGAGCGCGCGGTGATGGAAACCCGCGTGGTCGACGAGCCGGTGACGGTGATCGTGTCGCAGAAGGGCTGGCTGCGCTCGCGCCAGGGCCATGGGCACGATCCCGCCCAGTTCTCGTTCAAGGCCGGCGACGCGCTGTACGGCGCCCTGGAATGCCGCAGCGTCGACAACCTGATCGCCCTGTCTTCCAGCGGCCGCGTGTACACCGTGCCGGTGGCCGGCCTGCCCTCGGCGCGCGGCGACGGCCAGCCGGTTACCGCCATGGTCGATACGGAACCCGGCGCGCGCATCGTGCACATGATCGCGGGGCCGGATGCCGACCGCTACATGCTGGCCACTAGCGCCGGCTACGGCTTCGCCACCAGGCTGGGCGACATGGCGACGCGCCAGCGTGCCGGCAAGCAGTTCGTTACCCTGGCCAAGGGCGAGACCCTGCTGCGGCCCCTGGCCATCGGCCCGGACGACCGGTACCTGGCGCTGTACAGCAAGAAGGGCAAGCTGCTGCTGGTGGACTTTGCCGAGGTCAAGCAATTGTCCGGAGGCGGGCGCGGCACCATACTCATGGGCCTGGACGCCGCCGACGCGCTGGCGCAATGGCTGGCGGTGGGATCCGGCGGCCTGGGCGCGCGCGGCGTCTATCGAGCGCGCCAGACGGTGGTGGTGCTGGGGCTGGACGAGCTTGCCGACTATATCGGCAAGCGTGCGCGCAAGGGCCGCTTGCTGGCCGTCAAGGTCAAGCAGCCGGTGCTGGTGCCGCCCGATACCCAGGCCACTGAGTAGCCATGGGCATGCACCGGGCGGCGCAGGGCATACAATGCGCCAGATCCGCATGTTTGGTTCGCGTGTCGCCCGCGGGCTTCGACGGCGGCTCCGCATGAGGCTCGCCGCGGTTCCTGCCGCGGCGGCAGCCGGGCTCCAGATCCCTATCCGATTGCACTACTTTTGGTTGCTAAAATCCCATGAGCTTCAAGGTCACCGTTCAACCCAGTCAGCATGAGTTCACCGTCGAGCCCGGCCAGACCGTGCTCGATGCCGCCCTGGCGGCAGGCATCGTCCTGCCCTACAGCTGCCACAACGGCGCGTGTGCCACCTGCAGGGGCCGCGTGGTGCAGGGCAGCTACGAAGCAGGCCCGCATCCCGCCCAGATCCTGCCGCCCGAAGACCTCGAGGCCGGCTATACCTTGTTCTGTCAGGCCCGGCCCACCACGGATCTGGTCATCGAGGCGCACGAGATCCGCATGGCCAGCGATATCCAGATACGCAAGATGCCTTCGCGCGTCATGGAGCTGGACAAGGCCGCCGCCGACGTCATGATCGTGCAGCTGCAGCTGCCCTCGGCCGACCCGTTCCGCTACTACGCCGGCCAGTACCTGGAATTCATACTCAAGGATGGCCGCCGGCGCAGCTATTCCATGGCTTCGCCGCCGTCGGAAAACAACCGCGTCGAACTGCACATCCGCCACATGCCCGGCGGGGCTTTCACCGACCATGTGTTCGGCGCCGGCGCCACGCAGATGAAGCTGCGCGAGATCCAGCGCGTGGAAGGGCCTTTCGGCTCCTTCTTCCTGCGCGAGGACAGCGACAAGCCCATCGTGTTCCTGGCCAGCGGCACGGGTTTCGCGCCCATCAAGGCCATCATCGAACGCATGGCGCAGCAGGATGTCAAGCGTCCGGCGGTGCTGTACTGGGGCGGGCGCCGGCCCGCCGACCTGTACATGCATGCCAGGGCCGAGGAATGGGCGCGCACGCTGCCGGGCTTCCGCTATGTGCCGGTGATCTCCGACGCGCAGCCCGAGGACGGCTGGAACGGCCGTGCCGGCTTCGTGCACCAGGCCGTGCTGCAGGACATCCCGGATCTGTCCGGCTACCAGGTCTATGCCTGCGGCGCGCCCATCATGGTCGACAGCGCGCGCAAGGACTTCACCCACCTCAATGGCCTGCCGGCGGAAGAATTCTACGCCGACGCGTTCACGTCCCAGGCCGATCTGGTTTAAGCTTGCCGCGATGAAAACTGCGTGGCGCCCTGCGCCGCCGCGAGGCCGCAGCCGGCTGGCCGCCGTGTTGCGCCGGGTGGGCGGTTGCGGCGCTTGCTTGGCGCAGGGGCTTCGTTACTCACACCGACGCGCGCGCCCGATCGGCGGGCGCTGGGGGCACGTATGAAAGTAGCGGTATTGGGCAGCGGCATTATCGGTACGGCCACGGCCTGGTGGCTGCGCCAGGCGGGCCATGAAGTGGTGGTGGTCGACCGCCAGGCCGGGCCGGCACAGGAAACCAGCCGCGCCAACGGCTGCCAGATCGCGGTGTCCTTCGCCGAGCCCTGGGCCAATCCGCACGCGCCGCTCAAAGTGCTGAAGTGGCTGTTCCAGAAAGACGCGCCGCTGGTGTTCCGGCCGCAGCTCGACTGGCGCCAATGGCGCTGGGGGCTGGCCTTCCTGCGCGAGTGCCTGCCGGCGCGCCTGGCGCCGAACATACGGGCCATGGTGCGGCTGTCCGAATACAGCCGCCGTACCCTGCAGGCCATGCGCGCCGACCTGGACATCGACTACAAGCACCTGGAATGCGGCATCCTGAACTTCTACCGCGATCCGCGGCTGTTCGAGGCCTCGCAGCAGGCCGCCGACCTGATGCGCGATTTCGGGGTCGACCGCCGCATCGTCAGCGCCGACGAAATACTGCGCATCGAACCCGCCCTGGCCGGGTCGCGCGAACATATCGTCGGCGGCGACTACACCTCCGAGGACGAGACGGGCGACGTCTATCTGTTCACGACCGAACTGGCGCGCCGCGCCATGCAACAGGGCGTGGAGTTCCTGTTCTCGACCCGGGCCACCCGCCTGCTGGCCGAAAAAGGGCGGATCCGCGCGGTGGAGCTGATCGACCCGCAAGGCCTCTACCGCAGCCTGGAGGCCGACGCGTTCGTGGCGGCGCTGGGCAGTTACACCCCGCAGCTGGTCGCGCCCCTGGGCGTGGCCTGCAGTGTGTATCCGGCCAAGGGCTATTCCGCCACTTTCGACATCCTGGATCACGGCGCGGCGCCCACGGTCAGCCTGACCGACAGCGAGCATAAAATGGTCTATTCCCGCATCGGTAACCAAATACGCATGGCCGGCACGGCCGAACTCTCTGGCTATGGGCGCGCCCTGAATACAATCCGTTGCGATAATATGGTTACACTGGCTCGCCGCCTGTTTCCAAGCGCACTCGATTTTGATAATGTTCGGTTCTGGTCGGGCCTGCGTCCGACCACCCCTTCCAACGTCCCGCTCGTAGGCAGAACACGCATTTCCAACCTCTATCTGAACACCGGGCACGGCACGCTCGGATGGACCATGGGCGTGGGCTCGGGGCGTGCCCTGGCCGACCTGATATCGGGCAGGCGTCCCGAGCCCGAGTTTCCTTTCCTGGGTTGAACAACTCTATGAAGACATACCTGTTTTCCGGCACGGCAGCCCGCCTGGCCGCGGCTGTGCTGGGCACCGCCGCTTTGTCCTGCGCCGCCGGCGCCAATGCGGCCACCAACATCGAAGTTTGGTATAGCCTCAATCCCCACAACCGGCAGGTGTTCGAGAAGCTGGTCGGCCAGTTCAACCGCAAGCAGGACGCGGTGCATGTGGCGCTCAAGTCCTACGACAACAACGAGGCGCTGGAATCCGCGCTGGCCGTCACCGCGCACGGCAAGAGCTCGCCCAACCTGGTGCAGCTCGACGACAATCACGCTCCGGACGAGCTGGCCCAGCGCAGCTACATCCTGCCCCTGTACCAGCTGCTGGCCAAGTACCCCATCAAAAACGCCAAGTGGTTCCTGGCGCCCGAGCACGCGTTCATGCGCGACAGCCGCGGCCGCCTGCTCGCGTTCCCGTACATGGTCGATATTCCGGTCATGTACTACAACGTCGGCGCCTTCAAGACCGCCGGGCTGAGCCCGGCCACGCCGCAACGTACCTGGATAGGCCTGCAGGGGCAGCTCGTGCAACTGGCCAATCACGGCTCGCGCAAGTGCCCATATATCACCGACCAGCCCGTCTCGATCAACCTCGAGAACCTGGCCGCCGTCAATAACCAGCTGTACCTGACCGACGACAACGGCCTGGCCGTCAAGGCCTCGACCAAGGCCCGCTACCATTATGTCCACGGCAAGAAGGTGAAGATCGAATCCTCGGCCGGCGCGCCGCGCTTCCCGCTGGATCTGCTGTATATCCGCCACTTGTCCATGATGGTCACCTGGGCGCGCAACGAGCTGATGGTAAAACCCCTGTCCAGGGGCAATCCGACCCAGCGCTTTGCCGATCGCGAATGCGCGGTGCTGACGTCCAGTTCCAGCAATATCGGCCAGTTCCGCGATGCGCGCGGGCTGGACTTCGGTGTTTCGGGGCTGCCGTATTACCCGGAGGCCACCCAGCATCCGGGCGATGCCTTCGTGGCCGGCTCGGCCCTGTGGGCCATCGACAAGCATCCGGCGGCCGAGAACAAGGCCACCGCGGAACTGCTGGGCTGGCTGGCCCAGCCGGACAATGGTGCCACTTGGTATCAGAACACCGGCTTCCTGCCGGTAACCGCCCAGGCCTACGAGGCTACGCCGTCCAGCTATTACAAGAACCTGGGCAGCTGGCAGTCGCTGGTGGATGAATACGCCAAGAAGCCCACCAGCACCGAGCGCGGCTTCAAGGTGGCCAATTATCCGCAGATCAAGGCCATGTTCCGCTCTCATCTAGAGCGCGCGCTCAATGGCCAGGATCCGGCCGTCACCGCGCTGGGCTCGGCCGGCACCGAGGCCAACCGGCTGGCAAGCAAGCGCTAGGCGCTCGCCTGCCGCGGCGGCAGTGGCATCGGCCACGCCGCTGCCGCCGGGCGGTATCGAGCATCGAAAGTCGACTGTGCGCCTGGCACGGCATGCCGAGTTGACAACGTGCATGCTTGATCTGGAATTGGAATGACATCGAAAGCCGGCTGACTCCCATTTGGGCGGCCGGCTTTTTCCTATGCCTTTTTCCTGGGCCGCGCTGTGGGCGTCGCACTGGGCGAACGCGCCAGCTTGTCATTTTCCGTGGTCAGGAATGCCAGCATTTCCATGAATAGCTGGCGCTTGTCCTGCGGCAGAGGATCGAGCATGCGTTGCTGCGCGCGCAGGACGCAGGGCTCGGCATTTTTCAATAGCTTGCGGCCTTGGGGCGTGACGCTGAGCAGCCAGGTTCGCCGGTCTGTCGGGCTGCTTTTGCGCGCCATCAATTCCCGGGCTTCCAGCCTGTCGACGACGCTGCCGATTGTGGACGTGTCCAGTCCGATCAGGCGCGCCAGCGTCCGTTGCCCTATGTCGGGATTGCGGGACACGGCCGAAAGGGCGCCGTATTGTACGGGCGTGACTCCCCATTCCTCGGTTTCTTCCAGAAATACCGCCACCGCGATCTGTTGCAGCCGGCGTATGTGATACCCGGGATAATTTTCGAGATCTATGGGAAGGTGGCTCATCGTTTCCTCTGCATGACCTGATGGATTTCGGACTTTTAATATTGAACGTCGGAATTGCCGTCGCTCGTTCCGGGCAAGCCACGGTTGCCGCGTCCCGCTGCGCGTGTCTCGCGGCTTGTACGTTGATCTTGCGGCCTCAATCCTAATCTATTGGGGTTTGCCCTAGTATTTTGGCTCAATAATAAAACTATACTTATTATAAGTACACTTATTAATATTGCGGCTCATCTGCGGTGGTATCGCGATCCTTTGCTGCCGCCTCTTTTGTCTTTTTTGCGAAACTGCCATGACTATCTCGGAAGCCATACCCACTCCCGTCCGCTTGAGCGCCGTCGCGGCGCCGGGGCAGCCTGAACCCACCCCGGCCCTGGAACATCTGTATCGCGGCTTCGAGCAGGAAATGCTGGTTCCTCTGTGGACGCAAATCGGCGATTTGATGCCCGCGCAGCCCAACAGCAAGGCGGCCGCGCACCTCTGGCGCTGGGAAAATCTCGTGAAGCTGGCCGCAGAGGCCGGCCGCATCGTGCCCGTGGGCCGCGGCGGCGAGCGGCGGGCCATCGCGCTGGCCAATCCGGCCCTGGGCGGCCGTCCCTTTGCCACGCCCACTTTGTGGGCGGCGATCCAGTACCTGATGCCCGGCGAAGACGCGCCCGAACACCGCCACACGCAGCATGCCTTCCGCTTCGTCGTAGAAGGCGAGGGGGTGTGGACCATCGTCAACGGCGATTCGGTACGCATGTCGCGCGGCGACTTCCTGCCGCAAGGCGGCTGGAATTGGCATGCGCACCGCAATGCGGCCAGCGAACCCATGGCCTGGATAGATGGGCTCGACATACCCTTTTCGTACTATACGGAATCGCAGTTCTTCGAGCATGGGCGCGATCGGCTCGACGCGCAGGAAACCGGTACTCCCGAGTATTCCCGCTCGGAACGCCTGTGGGCGCATCCCGGCCTGCTGCCCCTGGCCCAGACGCAAGCGCAGCACACGACCCCCTTGCTGGCTTATCGCTGGGTCGATACCGACCGCGCCTTGAACGAACAGCTTGCGCTCGAACGCGAAGGCTACCCGGCCACCCTCAGCCCCGGCCACGCAGCGGTGCGCTACGCCAACCCCACCAACGGACGCGACGTGCTTTCCACCATACGCTGCGAAATGCACCGTGTGGGCTCGGGCGCCCGGACGCTGGCCAAGAAAGAGGTCGGCTCATCGGTGTTCCAGGTATTCGATGGCCAGGGCACTGTCACCGTGGGCGACAAGCAGTGGGCGGTGCGCCGCGGCGATATGTTCGTCGTGCCTTCGTGGCAGGCGTTCAGCGCGCAATGCGACGCCGGCCAGGCCTCGCTGGATCTGTTCCGCTTCAGCGATACGCCGATCTACGAAGCCGTGCACACCTACCGCAGCCAGGTGGACGCCCAGGCTTGAGGTTTTCTTGCCTTCAGGGGGCTCGGTATAAGCCCCGGCGGCCAATATCGGCCGCCGGGGCTTTTTCGTCCGATGGGCAAGCCTGCGTCGAGGGATCCCTACGCCAAGGGTGCAGGGCCTGGGCAGGCCTTGCGGCGCATCGCGGCGCGGCCCGCCGCGCATCCGACAAAAGCGTCCTTGCGTAGATTTCGGCATGGCGCCGCTGTTCGGGCCTCGGCAAGATGGGGCCACGCGATGTTGCGTGGCTTTTCCCGGGTGCGGCCATGTCCAGAATCCTGCTTGCCGCCGGTCTTGCCGGCCTGCTGTGTTCGTGCTCCTCGATGCCCGACTGGGGCTGGCTGCCGGGTCATTCGGGGCCGACGCTTGCGGCGGCCGAGCAGCAATACGACTTCCGCTGGCGCCTGTCGGGCGACCGCGCCGTGGCGCCGCTGCAGGTCTTCGACGACGGGCGCCAGACCTGGCTGCAGTTTGCGCCGCAGCAGGCGCTTCCGGCCATATTCCGCAGCGGGCGGCAGGGCGATCTGCCTCTCGACTATCGGCGAGTGGGCCCCTATGTGGTGCTCGACGGTGTCTGGCCCAGGTTGGTGCTGCGCGGCGGCGCCCTGCGCAGCGTGGTCGAGCGCACCGATGGCGGCGCTTCCACGGCAGCGTCGGCGCGGGCCGCTGCGGGCGGCCCGGCCGCAACACTGGCGCTGGCGGGTTCAGGTACTGGGTTTTCCGCGACACCGGCGCCGACGGGTTCAGGCACTGGGTTTTCCGCGACACCGGTGCCGACGGGTTCAGGCACTGGGTCTTCCGCAACATCGGCGGCTGCCGGTTCCCGCGGCGGGGCTGCGGCAGCACTGGCGCCGACCGCTTCCCGCACTGAGCCTGCCGTAGCGCCGCCGGCTGCCGACAGCGGGCGGCCCGGCGCATCGATGGTAAGACGCGGAGCCGCAGCAGCGACTACTGGTTCGGTCGTGGCGGTACCTGCCGCGATGGCCACTACTGCAGGAGCCCCTGTTCTGGCGGCAACGGCTTCTGCCAAGCCCAAGCTTGCGGCGCTCGCCGGTGCTTCTTCAGCGATCGTAGACAGTACGCATGCCAAGCCGCTGCCCAAGCCGCTGCCCGGGCCGGCCGCGAGGCCGGCGCCGGTGGCCCTGGCCAGCCCCATCGCCCCCAGCTACGAGGTCGGGCCGCGAGACGGCAACCTCAGGCTGGCCTTGTCGCGTTGGGCGCGCGCGGCGGGCTGGACTTTCGAAGCCGAGCACTGGGCGGTGGATGCCGACATACCCATCACCGGGTCGGCCCGCTTCGACTCGGGCTTTAAGCGCTCGGTGCAAGACCTGGTCGCCGCCACCGAGCTGTCCGAAAAGCCGCTGCAACCATGCTTTTATTCCAACAAGGTGCTGCGCATCGTACCTTATGCGCAGGCCTGCGACCGCAGCGTCGATCCGGCGAGGGTGTCATGACTTCGAGCCCGAGCCCGAGCACCGGCTTCGGCGTATTGCGCTGCCTGGCTTGGGCGGCGGTTTGTGCGCTGCTGGGCTCCTGCACCCTGGCCGATAAAATGCGGCGCCTGGGCCAGGAGTCGGCCGAGGCACAGACGACGCTGCAGGCGCGCCACGATACATTCGCGCGCGGGCTGCGCGACCCGTCTGCACGCCGCCGTGCGCAAGAGGTGGCGCGGCCCTGGCTGGCCGGCCGGCCGCGGCCGCTGGCGCGCGAACTGAGCCTGCCGTTGGCGCTGCGCGCCAATGTCAATACCACCTTGCTGTTCGCCGAAGCCGCCCAGGATCTGCCCGCCATGGCGCAGCGCATTACCGCGGCCACATCCATCCCCGTGCATGTCAGCCCCGAATGCCTGCTGCCCGCACAGCGCTTCGCGCCCCGGCTGGCCGGCGGCACCGGCGGCGAGGCGCAGGCTGCTCCGCAGCGTATTGTGCTTGCCGGCGGGCGGCAGCCGCTGACGCAGATACTCGACCGCATTGCCGCGCAGCTGGGGGTCGCGTGGCGCTATGCGCAGGGCCGCATCGAGTTCTACCGTACCGAAACCCGCGTCTTCAACGTGCGCGCGCTGACCCTGGATGCGCGCGCCGAAGCCTCGCTGGGCCTGAGCGGCAGTGCCGACACGGAAGGCTTCGCCAGCACTTCGCGCACCAGCCTCTCGGGCGGCAAGCAGGATCTGCTGGCGGTGGTGCGGGCTCGCCTGGAGCCTTTCCTGTCGCGCGCCGGCACGGTGGTCGCCGAGCCGGGCGCCAGCGCCTCGGTAGTGGTAACCGACACGCTCGAGGTCTTGCGCCGCATTGCCTTGTATCTCGATCATGAGAACCGTGCGCTGACGCGGCGGGTGCGCCTGGTCTTCGAGGAAATCACCCTGGCGCTGCAGGACGAGGCGCAGGCGGGCCTGGATTGGAATCTGGTTTTTTCCAGCGCCAGCGCCGCGGCGGCCCTGGCCGTGCCGGGCCAGGGCCTGGTCGATGGCGGCAGCCTGGCGGTGGGCCTGAATACCGGCTCGTTCAAGGGGTCGGAAGCCATCATCAAGGCCTTGGGGCAGGCCGGCAAGGTACTGCGCCGCAGCAGCGTGCCCGTCCTGACCTTGAACCGCCGTCCTGTCACGCATGCGGTCAGAACCACGTTTTCCTACATAGACCGGGTGCAGACCACGGCGCTGGGCAGCGAGGCCGGCATGGCGCTGCCTTCCGTGTCGGTCAGCCAGAAGGATGTCACGGTGGGCTCGCTGCTTACCCTGGTTCCCGACGCGCAGGACGACGGGCGCATTCTGTTGTCGCTGGCCTATGACAACACCGTGGCGCAGCCGCTGAAGTCCGTCACTTTCGGCGACAGGAGCAACCCGCTGCAGCTGCAGCAGATCACCATAGACGGCAACGGTACGGTGCAGCAGCTGATGCTGCTGCCCGGCCAGCCGCTGCTGGTGTCGGGGTTCGACCGCAAGCAGGATCAAACCGAAGCCCGCAGGCTCAACCCGGGCCTGCCCATGTTGCTGGGCGGCAGTGACCGCGCTTCCAGCCAGCGCCTGACGACGGTGGTGCTGATCACCGCGCAGGTCGAAGAAGGCTATTGAGGGGCGGCTCTTGGACAGCGTACTGATACTTCCCGGCGCGACTTCGTCCCTGGCCTTCGGCCTGGAGTGGCAGCCGCTGATTCCCGGCCGGGCCGTGCGCGAGGCGCATCGCAGGGCGCGGCGCGCCAGGGCGACGCATGTGGTGGTGGCGGGCGATGGCGCCGCTGCGGCCGGCATGGCGCGGCTGCGGATGCGAGCCGCGGAAGAGCCGCGGCCGATTCATTCGGCCGCCCAGAATCTGGCGCTGCTGTTCGGCGCCGGCACGTTTGCGCTGCTGCTGGAGCTTGCGCCCGGGCGCCATTGGCTGGTGGCTGTGCATGACGGCGCGGTAGTGATGCGCACCGACAGGCTGTTCGAGTCGTGCGAACACGCCGCGGCTGCCATGGACGAACTGAGACAGGCCTATCCCCGCCTGGTGGTGCTGCCCGGCGCCGCAGGCTACACAGCGCCGGATCTGGCGCAGATAGAGGCGGCCAGCACCTTGCAGACGCGCCTGGTGGCGGTGGCGGCACACTGGCGGCGCCTGTTGCCGCGCCCTGCGCAATGGCTGCTGCTGGTGGCGCTGCTGGCCATGCTGCTGCCGCGCGCCTGGCAGGCGCTGCGTCCGCCCAGGCCGGCGCAGGCGGGGGCCGGCATCGACGCCGTGCAGGCGTGGCGAGCCGCGCTGCGCAAGGTGCAGCGCAAGCACGTGCTGCATGGGGTGCGCGGCACCCAGGCGGTATTGGCGGTGCTGTATGCCTTGCCCGTCAGCCTGGCGGGGTGGCGCTTGTCGCAGGCCGCATGCGAGGCGCGGCCCGGCGCCTGGCAGTGCACGGCACGCTACGAGCGGCGCGACCCGCAGGCCAGCAATGCCGGGCTGCTGGCCGCCGCGCCGCGGCATTGGCGCCTGGGCTTTCCGTCCATGGAGCAGGCCCGTGCCGACTGGCGTGTGGCTCATGCGGCGCTGCCGCTGCACGAGCACGCGCTGCATAGCCCGGCCTACAACGAACGCCACCTGCTCAGCGCGCTGCAGGCCGTTCTGCCCGCGTTTGCCAGCCTGCAGCTGGGCAAGAGCCGTGGGCTGCAGGTGACGGCGCCGCACGATGCCCGGGGGCGGCCGCTGCGCAGGCCGGCGGGTTTGCCGGCCTATGTGTTGCGTCCGGTGGAAGTTCGCGCCCCGTTGCGTTCCGCCGGCCTGTTGCTGCCCCATACGCAGGCCATGGCCTGGCGCAAGGTTGCGCTGTCCGTACGCGAGGCTGCGCGGCCTGGCCTGAAAAGCAGCGGCCTGCATTTGTCGATGATTGGAGATTTGTATGAAATCCAGTATCCCAACGAAGAAGCACGGTCTTTGCCCGGGAATCCGATGGGCGGCGTGGCGCCGCGTTCCCGGGACGCTGCTGGCGGTGGCGGCCCTGGCGGGGCTGCCACGGCCGGCGGACGCGCTGGATCGCCGCCAGGCGCCGCAGGCGCGAGCGGTGCCGGGGATGCCGGCGCAAGAGCCGGCCGAAGCGCCGACGAGCCCGCCGCATGATCGGCCGCGTGCCACGCACCAAGACCTGCCGAAGGAGGGAGCGTCGCCGCATGCCGCGGCACCCAGGTACCAGATCGATGATGGCCTGCTGGCGGCCGAACAGATGTCGGTGCGTGAATTGATGCATCTCGAGACCCGCGAAGCGCTGGAGCTGGCGCGGGCCCGTGCGCGCAATCATCGCTATCCCGATATGGTGTCCGCCAGCGCGGGGCCGGGCGGGGAAGCGCTGAAGCTGATTGCCATTTATGGCGTAGGCAAGAAACTGCTGGCCGAGGTGCGGGTCGGGGCGCGTCCACAGGTATACCTGCGCGGCCAGGCACTGCCCCTGGGGGAGAAGGCCGGGCCGCGGGTGTATCGCCTGCACGGCATCACGGGCTCTTGCGTGCATCTGGAACGCCGCGGCGAGGCGCACACGCTGTGCCTGCATCCATCGCAGTGGGCGGGAGGCTGAGATGTTTGCGCGATCCAGGCGCTTGATTTCATCCGGGCCGCCCGCGCCGGCTTTGCGTTTCGATGCCTCCAGCGCGCTCGGTGTGCGCGACCCCGAGGCTTTGCGCCGTGCCGTGGCCGGAGGCTTGCGATCCGTGGCCGCCGAGCTGCGGGTCGAGGCTCTGGCCGGCCGCATGTGTCCGGCCCAGCTCGACGATGGCTGCGTGGCGATCTTTGCCTTGCCCGAGCATGTAGGCAGCGATCTGGCCGATGAGCTGGCCCGGCGCGTCCGGGCGCAGGGCTATACATTGGCGACACCGCAGCGCTATGCCTTGGACGCGTCCTTGCTGCTGTCGGTGGCGCGTGGCCAGTTCGATCCGCGTGCGCACGCGCCGGATAAAGTCGAGCCGCGCCAGGCGGGGCTGCGCGAGAGCGGGGCGGGTTCCGAACGGGCTCGTACCGCCCTGGCCAGCGTCTTCCAGGAAATCGTCGAGTGGGGCGTGCGCCATCGCGCCAGCGACATCCACCTGAACGTGCATTGGAGCCGTGCGGAATCCGAGGTCAGGTTCACCATCGCCGGACGCTATGTCGAACCCGAGCGTTTTCGCCGCCTGCCCACGCGCACCCTGGCCGACATGCTGGCCGTGGCGTGGATGGATATCCAGGGAGGCAATGGCGTGGTGTTCGATCCGCAGGTCGAACAGCAGGGGCGCTTGTGCCGCCACGTCGACGGCCGCCCCGTGGTGCTGCGCTGGGCATCGCTGGCGGCCGACCAAGGCCCCAGCGTCTGCTTGCGCCTGCTGGAGCGCGACAGTCTCGCATCGCGGCATGGCCTGGAGCGCCTCGGCTACCTGCCCGGGCAGGTAGCCGCCATGGAGCGCGCCATGTGTTGCGAAGGCGGCACCATCGTTTTCGCCGGTACGGTTGGCTCGGGCAAATCCACGACGCTGGCATGCCTGGTGTCGAACATCCCCCCGCATCGCAAGATCATCACCATCGAAGACCCGGTCGAATACCTGATTCCCGGCGCCATACAGAACACTGTGGCCCGCGATACCGGCAAGCAGGCGGGCGAAGGCATGTACGCCGCCAAGCTCAGGGCGCTGAAGCGTGCGGCGATGAACGATGTGCTGCT
Source organism: Candidimonas nitroreducens (assembly GCF_002209565.1). Lineage (GTDB taxonomy): Bacteria > Pseudomonadota > Gammaproteobacteria > Burkholderiales > Burkholderiaceae_B > Candidimonas > Candidimonas nitroreducens. Next base: position 351,291 of record NZ_NJIH01000002.1, on the reverse strand, counting down.
GGGCGAGATCCGCGATCCCGAGTCCGGCCGCGCCTTCGTGGATCTCGCGGGCTCCGGCGTGAGCCTGTACACCACCGTGCATGCGCCCTCGGCGTGGCTGGCCTGCGAGCGCCTGGCCTCGGAGGCCGTCGGTATCCCGCGCGACTTCCTGGCCACGCCGGGCATACTCAAGCTGGTGGTGTATCAGGCCTTGCTGCCGCGGCTGTGTCCGCATTGCGCCTGGCCGGCGAGCCGCTTGCTGGCCGGTGCGCCGGGGCTGGATGGCCGGCAGCGCGACGGTGCCGCCTGGCGCCCTTGGCTGGAGCGTCTACGGCGCCTGTACGACTGTGACCCGGCCGCGCTGCGCATACGCAACCCGCAGGGCTGCCCACGCTGCCGCAACCGCCAGGTGCCGGAACTCAGTGGCTGCGATGGCCGCACCGTGGCGGCCGAATATCTCGAGCCCGAGCTGGTGCCGGGCTTCCTGGAGTATGTGCGCCGCGGCACGGCGGCGCCGGATGCCGGCCTGTTGCGACGCCATGGCGGGCGCCATGGCGCGCAGGGCGCAGGCGATGCCGCCTGGCGCAGCGCCATGGACAACGCCATGCGCAAGGCCATGGACGGGCAGATCGATCCGCGCGAGATCGAGGCCCGCTTCCAGTCTTTCGAAATTCGCGAGCAGCTGTTGAGTCTGCGCGAGGACACGGGCTTGAGGGTGGTGGCATGACCGCGCCCGCCACCGGAAGTTTGCGCGCCGCGGCTTTGCGCCTGGCCATTGTCTGCGATGGCCTGCTGTTCGGCAACCGGCGCGCCGACTATTACGAATATCTGGCGGCGCTCATGTACGGCGAGCTGGGGCGGCGCACTCTACACGGTATTTTTCTCGCCGACGCTGCGCGCTACGGCGGCGCAACGTTGCGCGGCCGCCTTGCGCGGCGCTGGGCGCAGGCTTATCAGGACAGCGGCGGCAGCCTGCTGCATACATGGACGGGCAGCCTGCCGGCCCTGGAACTGGGCTTGATCGCTGCGGCCCAGTCGCAAGGCAACGAGACTTTGGCGCGCACCTTGCAGGATCTGGGCCAGGTGGCGCGCCTGGTGGGCCGCGCCCGCGAGCTTCTGGTTGCCGCGCTTTGGCCGGCGTTCGTCGCCGTGCTGTTGCTGGCGGGCCTGGTGCTGGCGGTGCCGGCCTATACCGCGCCGCGCCTGCGCCAGACTTTCCTGGCCGTGCCCGATGAATATCTGGGCGTGCTGACCCGGCGCTTGTTCGAATTCTCGGCGTGGGTGCTGGTGTATTGGCCGGCTGTGGCGGCGGGGCTGGCGGGCTCGCTGGGCCTGGTGTTGTGGTCTCTGCCGAATCTTACCGGCAGGCTGCGCATGGCGCTGGATCGCCATGGGCCGTGGCGCCTCTATCGGCATTTCCACGCCGTCCGGTTTCTGGCGGTGCTGGGCGCCATTCTCGAGCGGCCGGGAGCCGGATCGATGCGTCTTGCCGCGGCGCTCGACATGCAAAAGGCTTGCGCCGGGCCGTGGGCCGCGTGGCACATCGACGCCATGCTGGGCCGCATCGACGCCGGCGTGACCGGCGCCGCCACATTGGACACGGGCCTGCTGGATCGCGAGCTGTACTGGTTTCTGGCCGATATGGCGTTGGCGCGCGGACTGGAGCAGGGCCTGCTCGCCGCCCGCGAACGCCTGATGTCGCGCATTCTGGTTTCAGTGGCGCGCCAGGCGGCGGTGCTGCGCTGGTCGCTGCTGCTGGCCTGCGTGGCCGGCCTGCTGGGGCTGGGCCTGTGGCACTACGCGGTCATCGACGAGCTGCGCCGATCCCTGACGTTCTTCTACGCAAGCCAGTAGCGAGAGGCCGACTGTTCACCCGCCGCCCGGATCTGTCCGGGCACACAACCCCAAGGAGACTGCTCATGTCCATCAACGATATTTTCATGCGGCCGCAGGCCCGCGGCAGCGCCGCCGGCGCAACGGACACTGGTGTTGCGCGCCGCCGCGGCTGCGGCCATGGCCGGGTTGCGAGACACGGCTACCGCGGCCAGCGCGGCTTCTCATTGGTCGAGGTTTCCATCGTCACCGCCATCGTGCTGTTACTGGCCATTATCGGCATACCGGCCATAGGCAGCTATGTGGTAGAGAACAAGGTGCCGCGGGTGGGCGAAGAGCTGGCGCGCTTCATCGCGCAGGCCCGGGTCAACGCCGCGCCCGGCACCGCCTTGCCGTACGAGTCCATACAGACCTCGAACCTCGCCAGCCTGCTGCGTGATTCGGGCGTGCTGTCGATCAGCGGTGCCGATGCCAACGTCAAGGTGATGCACGGTCTGGGCAGCGACGGCGAGGTCACGGTCGAACCGGTCGAGGCGGGCGCCGCTTTTTCCCTGACTCTGACCAATGTCAACCATGCCGCCTGCCCGGGCATCGCTTCGGTGATGCAGCGTGTCTCGGAAGACATGAGCATTGCCGCGGGCGGGCAGGCCGCGGTGACGATCAAGGACGACACCGTGGCCTACAGCGCGATGGCGGCGCAATCGCACTGCGCCAAGGGAGACGTCAATACCTTTGTGTTCGTGGCGGGATGACGAGGCGTTCAACGCCGCCCATGCTGCCCGGGCGGCGGCCATCGTCGCGCGGCTTCGATGCGCCGGGGCAGCGCGGTGTGCCCCGGTCGCGCGGGGCGCGCGCGCGGGCCACGCCATGCAAGCCGCATGCATGGCGCCAGCGCGGCTATGTGTTGCTGGAGCTGATGCTGGCCGCCGTGCTGGCGCTATTGTTGGCCGTGTGGGGCACGCACGCGCTGGCCCTGGCGCTGGACGCGGCGGCCGCCCAAAGCCTGGCGGGCTGGATGCTGACGGTGCGCCAGGCGGCGCAGGCTTATATAGAGCGTTACGACGGCACGTTGGCCAGCGCCACTGACCCGGCGGCGCTGGCCGATCGGGGCTATGTCGATTGGGCGGCGCCGCGGCTGGCCGAATTGCGGGCCGACGGGCTGTTGTCACGGGGCTTTCCCGAGCTTGGGCCGCTGGGCATGCCGGTATCGCTGCGCATATTGCGCAGCGGCACAGCGTGTCCCGACGCCGGCGACTGCCGCATCGAGGCTTTGGTCTACAGCGACCGTCCGCTGCTGCGCCGTGGCGGGGTGGACGAGCATATGCTGGCGCATTGGCTGCTGGGGGCGCAGGGCTGGGGCGGCGCGGTGCAGGCTCGCAATGCCGGGCAGATCCTGGGTTCGGCCTTCGGCTATGACAATCCGCCGGCAGCCGATATGCAGCCCCTGCCGGCGGGCACGCTGGCCATGGCGGTGACCGCCGCCAATCTGGCGCATCTGGCTTATCTGCGGGTGGGGGATGCGCGCGACCCCGATTTCCAGGGGCAGGCCAGTGTGGCCGGCAATCTCGAGACGCGCGGCTCGCTGCGGGTGCGCGACTATTTGACTATCGAGGCGCAGGAAAGCGCCGATACTGTTTGTAGCCAGGCGGGCGCGGTGGCGCGCGAATACTATGGCGGCCTGCTGGTGTGCCGTTCGGGTTCCTGGCATCGCATAGGCGGCTCGGGCGGCGGTTTTTCGCTCAATACCTTGTATGGCTGCCGCAATTCCAATGGGGTGTCGACTGCCAATCCCATGACGGATGCCTGTTCTTGTCCGGGTGGTTTCGCCATGGTGCAGGTCTCCGACAGCGGCAACCAGCCTGCGCCCAGCGGCCGTACTACGGGTTACCTATGCGTGGAATAGGGTATCGAAGGCCCGGGAGCCCGGGCCAGGGTGCCGAGGCCAAAGTGTCGGGGCCAGGGTAGCGAAGCCGCATGTCGGGCAGGTGGTCTTGGTTCGTCGGCGGTCGGGTTTTTTTAGACGCGGCCTAGAACGGGGTACCTCCCTGCGGTTCGATAACCCACTCACCTCCGGGAGGCACCCCATTCTCTCCGCTCGTTTCGTAGACGGGCGGAGTGGGGTATGGACGGGCAGAATGTGTATGGGGTGTGGGATATTGGGTGTCGGGGGTATGGGACGGGCCGCCGTGTTGTTGGCGGCGTTGTTTTGGCTTTTTTTTTGTCGCACCCTCTATAATCGACGATTACCCATCAAGTCAGCGTTTTTCTGTTAATGAAAACCTCCGAAATCCGCCAGAAATTCCTATCGTTCTTCGAGTCCAAGGGCCACCAGATCGTGCCGTCCTCGCCGCTGGTGCCGGCCAACGACCCGACCCTGCTGTTCACCAACGCGGGCATGGTGCAATTCAAGGATGTGTTCACTGGCAAGGAGACGCGCCCCTACAAGCGGGCCACCACGTCGCAGCGCTGCGTGCGCGCCGGCGGCAAGCACAACGATCTGGAAAATGTCGGCTACACCGCGCGCCACCACACTTTCTTCGAGATGCTGGGCAATTTCAGCTTCGGCGATTATTTCAAGCGCGAGGCCATACGCAATGCTTGGGAGCTGCTGACCACGGTGTACATGCTGCCGGCCGAAAAGTTGTGGGTCACGGTCTATCAGGAAGACGACGAGGCCTACGACATTTGGGCCAAGGAAATCGGCGTGCCGGCCGAACGCATCGTGCGCATCGGCGACAACAAGGGCGCGCGCTATGCGTCCGACAACTTCTGGCAGATGGCCGACACCGGCCCCTGCGGCCCGTGTTCGGAAATCTTCTACGACCACGGCCCCGAGATCTGGGGCGGCCCGCCGGGCTCGCCCGAGGAAGACGGCGACCGCTACATCGAGATCTGGAACCTGGTGTTCATGCAGTTCGAGCGCGATGCCGAGGGCAATATGCCCAGCCTGCCCAAACCCTGTGTCGACACGGGCATGGGCCTGGAGCGCATCGCCGCGGTGCTGCAGCACGTGCACTCCAATTACGAGATCGATCTGTTCCAGGCGCTCATCAAGGCGGCGGCGCGCGAAACCGGCACGACCGACCTGCAGAACAATTCGCTCAAGGTGATCGCCGATCACATCCGCGCCTGCAGCTTCCTGGTGGTCGACGGGGTCATTCCCAGCAACGAGGGGCGCGGTTATGTGTTGCGCCGCATTGTGCGCCGCGCGCTGCGCCATGGCTACAAGCTGGGGCAGACCCAGCCGTTCTTCCACAAGCTGGTGGGCGACCTGGTGGAGCAGATGGGCCAGGCTTATCCCGAGCTGGCCGCCAAGCAGGAACGCGTCGAGCAGGTGCTGCGCCAGGAAGAAGAGCGCTTCAGTGAAACCCTGGAAAACGGCATGCGCATCCTCGACGCCGCGCTGGCCGACGTTCCCGCGCAGGGCACGCTGGACGGCCATACGCTGTTCACCCTGTACGACACCTACGGCTTCCCGGTCGACCTGACCGCCGACATCTGCCGCGAGCGCGAGGTCGAAGTCGACCTCGAAGGCTTCGAGCAGGCCATGACGCGCCAGCGCGACCAGGCGCGCGCCGCGGGCAAGTTCAAGGCCGCCGAAGGCCTCAGCTACCACGGCGCCCAGACCCGCTTCGACGGCTATGAACATCTTAGCGGCCGCGGTACGGTTACGGCCCTGTACGTGGATGGCACGGCGGTCGATTCGGTGCAGGCCGGCCAGCAGGCGGTGGTGGTGCTGGATGCCACGCCGTTTTATGCGGAATCGGGCGGCCAGGTGGGCGATACCGGCGTGCTGCAGGGCGCGGACGCGCATTTCGACGTGTCCGACACGCAGAAGATCCAAAGCGGGGTGTTCGGCCATCACGGCCGGCTGGCCAGCGGCACTTTGTCCGTGGGCGACGCGCTCGAGGCGCAGGTCGACGGCCGGCGCCGCGCGCGCACCATGCGCAATCACTCGGCCACGCACCTCATGCACAAGGCCCTGCGCCAGGTGCTGGGCGGCCATGTGCAGCAGCGCGGCTCGCTGGTCGATGCCGACAAGACCCGCTTCGACTTCGCCCACGACGCGCCTATGTCGGCCGAGCAGGTCGCCGAGGTCGAGCGCATCGTCAATGCCGAGGTGCTGAAGAACGAACCGGTCGTGACGCAGGTCATGGCCTACGACGACGCGGTCAAGGGCGGCGCCATGGCGCTGTTCGGCGAGAAATACGGCGACACGGTGCGCGTGCTGGACATCGGCTTCTCGCGCGAACTGTGTGGTGGCACGCACGTGCAGCGCAGCGGCGACATCGGCCTGTTCAAGATTCTTTCCGAGGGCGGCGTGGCCGCGGGCGTGCGCCGCGTCGAAGCCATCACCGGCGACAATGCCCTGGCCTGGGCGCAGCAGACTGCCGCCACCCTGCAGCGCGCCGCCGGCATGCTGAAGTCGCAGCCGGCCGAACTCACCGAGCGCATCGGCCAGCTGCAAGGGCAGCTCAAGGCGGCCGAGCATGACCTGGAACAAGCCAAGCACAAGCTGGCATCGCAGGCCAGTTCCGACCTGCTCGACCAGGCCATAGAGCTGGGCGGGGCCAGGCTGCTGGTGGCGCAATTGAAGGGGACTGATCCCAAGGCCTTGCGCGGCATCGTCGACGACCTGAAGGGCCGCGTGAAATCCGGCGTGATCCTGCTGGCCACCGAGGCCGAAGGCAAAATCAGCCTGGTGGCGGGCGTGACCGCCGACCTGGTCTCCAAGATCAAGGCCGGTGAGCTGGTGGGCAGCGTCGCCGCGCATCTGGGAGGCAAGGGCGGCGGCCGGCCGGACATGGCCATGGGCGGCGGCACCGATGTGGCCGCGCTGCCCGCGGCGATGTCGGGCGTCGAACCCTGGGTGCGCGAACGCCTGGCCTGACGTGCAAAGGCGTTCGCTCCGACTATGTGCTTTGCCCCTGAAGCTTGCCGGTTGCCTGGGCGGCCTGGCATAGCAGGGCTGTAATCATGAACGACACTACCGATACCAGTTCTCCGCCCGTCGCCGATCTCGAGGTGGATGCTTCGGGCCTGAAATGCCCCTTGCCCATCCTGCGCGCCAAGAAGGCCTTGGCGCAATTGAGCAGCGGCCAGGTGCTCAAGGTGATCACTACCGACCCTCACGCAGTGCGCGATTTCCAGGCCTTTTCCAGGCAGACCGGAAACCCGCTGCTGCGCCAGATCGAATCCGGGGATGCCTCGGTGCATTTCCTGGCGCGCCGCTGATACGGGCATGCAGTCGAGCGCCAAGCGCGCCGCTGCGGTTTATCGCGCAGGCGCGATGTCGCATTCGATTGTTGTGTTTTCGCGCTGTGCATTTTTTTATGCCGGCCGAATGTTTGCCGATCTAGCCTCGAAGTGCTAGAATCTTACGTTTTTCGCATAATTTTCAAAGGATTACCCATGGTTGTGATTCGTCTTGCCCGTGGCGGCTCGAAGAAGCGTCCGTTTTACAATGTCGTGGCAGCCGATTCGCGTAACCGTCGCGATGGCCGCTTCATCGAGCGCGTGGGTTTCTACAACCCCGTCGGCGGCGAAGGCCAGGAAAACCTGCGTCTGGCGCTGGATCGCGTCGAATACTGGGCCGGCCAGGGCGCGCAAGTGTCGCCGGCCGTGGCTCGCCTGGTGAAGGAATTCTCCGCCAAGGCCGCTGCCTGAGCATGGCCCGCAGCGCCTGCCGGTATATAAGCCGCGGCGCCTTGCAGTGCGTGGCCCATGGCGCTTAGTGTCGTGGCTCATGCCTGATGAAACTGATGCCGCCGCTGCGCCGCCCGACCTGGTAGAGCTCGGGCGTATCGTTGCGGCGTACGGCATACGCGGCTGGGTCAAGGTTCAGCCGCACTCGGCACAGGCCGATGTGCTGCTCGGTACCGGCTGCTGGTGGCTGAAAGCGCCCGTTCCCGTCCATGGGGGTGCGGGCGCTTTGCCGTATGCGCGCCGCGCGCGCGTGCAGGCCAGCCGCACGCAGGGTGCCGCCGTGGTCGCCCAGCTGGATTTGTCGCCCGATCGTGGCGCGGCCGAGTCCTACAAGGGCTACACGGTGTGGGTGCCGCGCAGCGAATTCCCGGCGCCCGAAACCGACGAATACTACTGGGTCGATTTGATCGGCTGCAGGCTGTACGGCGCCGCCGAAGACGGCAGCAATGCCTTGATAGGCCTGGTGCAGGACGTCGCCGACAATGGCGCTCATGCCGTGCTGCGCGTGGCGTGCGCCGGGCTGGATGCGCAAGATACGCCGGTGCCGCTGCTCGACGCCAAGGGGCGCCCCAAGGAAGTGCTGGTGCCCTTCGTGGCGGCGCACATCCGGGCCGTCGACTTGGCCTCCCGGCGCATCGACAGCGACTGGCCGCTGGATTTCTAAGCCCCGGCCGCGCTTCATTGTTTTTCTATCTGCCCCTCAGGGCTATGCCATGCGCTTCGACATCGTGACGCTGTTTCCCGATATGTTCCACACGGTGCGCGACCTGGGCATTACCGGCCGTGCGCACAAGCAGGGCCTATGGGAACTGGTGCTGTGGAACCCGCGCGCCTATGCGCGGGACGTGCACCGTACCGTGGACGACCGTCCGTATGGCGGCGGCCCGGGCATGGTGATGATGGCCGGCCCGCTGGAGCAGGCCGTGCACGACGCCCAGGCGCAGCGCGGCGCGCAAGGGGCGGTCATGCTGATGAGCCCGACCGGCAGGCGCTTCGACCAGGCCATGGCGCAGCGTCTGTTGCAAGAGGGCGGCGCCACCCTGGTTTGCGGGCGCTACGAAGGCGTGGATCAGCGCTTCATCGACCGCTGCGTCACCGAAGAGGTGTCGATGGGCGATTTCGTGCTGTCGGGCGGCGAGATTCCCGCGCTGGCCATTATCGACGCGGCGGTGCGCCTGCTGCCCGGAGCGCTGCACGACGCCGAGTCGGCGGTGCAAGACTCTTTCAACCTCGCTCTCAGCGGCCTGCTGGACAGCCCGCATTACACGCGCCCCGAGGTCTACGAGGGCGAGGCGGTGCCGCCGGAGCTGCTGTCCGGCCATCACGCCCATATCGCCCTGTGGCGTCGCCGGCAGTCGCTGCGGCTGACCCTGAGCCGCCGTCCCGATCTGGTCGCGCAGGCCCGGTCGCAAGGCTTGCTGTCGCGCGAGGACGAGCGTTTTCTCGCTCAGCTTGCAGACATGCCGCAAGCTTCATCCAGGTTCTGATCAGGCCGACCCAAACCAATCGCCTGGTCGGAAACCCGCAAACCCGGGCATGGTCGCAAAGGTGCGCCGGCTTGCGCGCAGCGATCAGGAAGCGCCATCGGGTGCTTCGGCCTGGACGGTTCGCAATATCCAGTCCCGGAACGCGGCCGCTTTGGGCGAGAGGTCGCCGCGAGGCGAAACCAGATACCACGAGCGATTCGCATCCACGGCAGTGGGGAACGGCGCGACCAGGCGCCCCGACTCGATCATTTTATTGACGAATGGAACCTGACCCATCATGGCGCCGAGTCCGAGGCAGGTCGCTTCGAGCGCTACGGCATGGGAGTCGAACACGGTGCCCTTGTCGGCGGCCGTGTCCTGGATGCCTAGAGGGGCGAGCCAGCGCTGCCAGTCTTCGGGAGAATGACTGATATGCAGGCGTGGAGCCCGGACTAGATGGCGGGGCGCTGAAATGCCGTGAGCGCGCGCGAACGCCTGCGTCATCACCGGCATCATTTGCGCCGAGCAGATCCAGTCGAACCTGTGCAGCGCGTCGCGCTCGTACGGGCGTATGGCGAGATCGCAGGTTTCGTACAGCTGATCCAGGGGCAGCGCCGCGGCAGTGATCCGCAAGTCTATCCACGAATGTGCGGCGCTGAATTCCGCCAGCCTGGGCAACAGCCAGTGCATGGCGAAGTTGGGCAGCACGCTCAGCGTCAAGGTGACGCCGCGCCATTGATCGTGCAGGCTTTCGGTGGCGTCGTTGATGATGTCCAGCGCCTGCTTGAGCTGCGGCAGGTAATGCCGGCCCTTGTCGGTCAGCGCCAGCCCATTGTTCAGCCGCACGAACAAGTGATTTCCCAGCCATGTCTCGAGCAGCTTCACCTGCTGGCTGATGGCTGATTGGGTCACGTGCAATTCGTCGGCCGCCTTGGCGAAGCTGAGATTTCTGGCAGCCGACTCGAAGGCCCGTACGGCATTCAATGGCGGCAGGCGGCGTTTATTCATATCAGGCTCACATCAGGCTCACATCGGGCTCATATCGGGCTCGTCATGCCCGGCTCAAAAAACCGTCTCACGAAAAACTGTCTCATGAGATAGATATTCTATGTCACGACGATTTTTATATTAGATATATTTATTCCTGAATTTTCCGCGTCGCCGGCAGGCGGCGCATGCACAGGAATCGAGGACATGGAAGAGCAGTCGGAAGTCGCGCGGCAGATTCACAGGCTTGCGGTTATGACGGATCAGCAGCGCTACGAGGAAGCGAGCCTCGTCTTTGCCGATGACGCTTTTCTGGCGCGCCCCGGCGAGGAAATCCGTACGCGTGCAGCAATCCTGCGCAGCCTGCTGGCCAGGCCCGTCGAGCGTCTGACCCGCCATGTGATCGGATCCTGCCTGGTAGAGCGCACGGAGCGGGGCGTCGCTTCCACGACGTATGTCATGGTGTTCCGCAAGCTCGGAGAGACCGCGGGCCGCGCCGTATCGGTTCCACTGCCGTATCGCCCCCCCGAGACCGTCGCCGAGTATCGGGACGACTGGGTGCAAGAAGGCGGCCAGTGGCGGATTTTGCGCAGAGTCGTGCAGCCTGTGTTCGACGCAGGCGCGTGACCGCCCTGAAGAAAAGCGGATCGGCGGCGCTTGTACTCGCTCTCGCAAACGGAAATGACATGACCCCTCTACGCTGGATTCGAACCTGGTGCGCGGCCGTGCTGCTGGCCGTGTGCGCGACGCCTGCGCCTGCCGCCGGAAGCGGCGGCTATCCGCAACGCCCAATTACTGTAATTGTGTCGTACGCAGCGGGAGGCACTGCCGACATTGCCACGCGCATCCTGGCGCATGCGCTGGAGCAAGAGCTGCACGTCAGCTTGGTCGTGGAAAATCGACCGGGGGCCAGCGGCATCATCGGCACGATGGCGGCCTTGCGCGCCGCGCCCGACGGCTACACCCTGCTGTCGGCGAGTTCGGAAATTTCGCTTGCGGCCATGATGTCTCCACAAGTCTCCGAGCGTGCGCGCAAAGACCTGGTTCCGTTGGCGCAAACTTCGGTTTCTCCCATTGTTCTGGCGGCCAGGGCGGGTCGGAACCGCAGCATGAGCCAATGGGCCGATATTGCGCGCCGCAATCCGGGCAAGATAAGTTACGCCACGCCCGGCGTCCTGACGCCGATGCATCTTGTCATGGAGAGCCTGCTGCACGCGGACGGCCTGAAGCTCTTCCATGTCCCGTACAACGGCGGAGGCAGGGCGGTGACGGACGTGCTCGGCGGCCAGGTGGATCTGGTCGCGGTTGCGCTGGGCACGGTGCTGCCGCAGATAGAGGCGAAAAAGATCGAACCTCTGGCGGTGCTCGACAGTCTGCGCTCGCCTCTGTTGCCGCGCGTCCCGGATGCCGCAGAGGCATTTGGCGGGGCGGCCGAGGGCGTGCCCGTGGTGTGGTTCGGGTGGTTCGCGCCTCGCGGCCTGCCCCAAGAGGCGAGCGACAAGCTCAAGCGCGCGCTGGCGCAGGCCGCAGCGTCCGCAAGCGTGCGCGATAAGCTGCGCCAGGCCGGGCTGGAGGCGCGCTATCTCGATTCAGCGCAGTTCGCTGCCCAGCTGGGACGCGAGCGGGACTATTACAGCAAGGCAGCCCGCCTTATCGAAAAATGAAGGAGGAGCATATGCGTGATACAAGCCGGGCCCGATGGTGCGCGGGGATTCTGATGGGGACGATGGCCTTGCTCGCGGCTGCCTGTGCGGCCGCGGCACCGGCGCTGCGCGTGGTGGTGTCGCTGCCTGCCGGCGGCGGGGTCGATGCCATGGCGCGCATCGTTGCGCAGGGACTGGCCAAACGTTGCGATTGTTCCGTGGTCGTGGAGAACAAGCCGGGTGCTTCGGGAACCATTGCGGCAAGAGCCGTGATCAATTCCTCTTCCAGCGAGCCGAGCATCCTGGCCAGCGGTAACCAGGAAATAACGATTGCCCCATTCTTGATCAAGGATCCTTACTATAGGCCCATGCATGACCTGCAGCCTTTGCTGCAGGTGGGTACGGTGGCCTCCGTATTGTTTGCCAAGGCGGGAGGCGAATGGGCGTCCTCGGCGGCATTCCTGCGCAGCCTGCACCGCAGCCCGGCAATCGGGATCGGTGTTCCCGGAGTCGGCACGCCCATGCATCTGGCCCTGTCCGCGGTGGCGGGCGAAGCCGGCGGCGCGTTCTTGGCCGTACCGTACAAAGGAGCGCCAGGAGTCGTGATGGCGGTGCTTTCGCAAAGCGTCGCATACGGGACGGCAGGCCTGCCGGCGGTATCGTCCTTGATCGCAAACGGAGGCGTGCGCGCGCTTGCCGTCCTGGGCTCCCAAAGTTCCAGCCTGTTGCCGGGCGTGCCCGCCATTACTTCGTATGTCCCTTTGCGGGAGAAGATCCCCGAGATTTCCTATGGTTTCTTTGCGCCGAGTTCCTGGCCGCAGGCTCGCCGCCGCCAGCTGGAAGCCGACCTGAAGGCGGTGGTGCAAGACCCCGATATCCGCAAGAAGCTCGAGCGCCTGGGTATTGAAAAGCCCGTGATGGGGGCAGCGGCCTACGAGGCCGAATTGAAAAGCCAGCTTAAATATTATGGCCATGCCATGGCACGCCTCGCCAAGACCGAGTCGGGCCATGGACACCAATAGTGGAGAATTCGTGATGACGCGGCAATTCCTGATACTGGACAAGACCGACAACGTGGGCGTGGCGCTGGCCGACCTGCCGGCCGGCAGCATTCTGAGCGGCTCCGGCCTGGCCGAGAGTGTGCGTCTGAAGCAGGACATACCTGCCGGCCACAAATTTGCCCTGAGCGCCATCGGGCCGGCCCAGCCCATCAGGAAATACGGGGTGTGCATAGGCCTGAGCACCGAAGCCATCGAGGCCGGGCGCCACGTACACGTGCAGAACATAGAAAGCATGCGTGGACGGGGGGACAGGTCATGACTGCCAGCGGCGGTACTTTTCTGGGATATGCGCGGCCCGATGGCACGGTGGGTATCCGCAATCACGTCGTGGTGATTGCCGCGATGGACAATGTGAATCCGGTGGTGCGCAGGATCTGTGCGCAGGTCGCGGGAACGGTGCCCGTCTGTGTGGCATATGGACGTGGCCAGTTCGGCGCCGACCTGGAGCAGCACGACCGGGTGCTGGCCGGCTACGGTTCTCATCCGAATGTGGCGGCCGCTTTGGTGGTTGGCCTGGAGCCCAAGACCACGCAGCGCATGGCGGTCCGCATCGCCGGCTCGGGGCGGCCGGTATGCTGGCTGGATGTGCAGGGTAGCGGCGGCACTGTACGGGCGGTGGAAAAGGGCGTGCGCATGGCTCTGGATCTGGTGTTGACGGCCACGGAAGCGCAGCGCCGGGAATTCCCGCTGGCCGATTTGGTGCTGGGCGTCGAGTGCGGCGCTTCGGACGCCACTTCCGGACTTACGGCCAACGTAGTGACGGGCCATGTGTCGGACTGGCTGGTCGAGGAAGGGGGCACGGTCGTCCTGTCCGAAACGGATGAAATCGTGGGCGCAGAACACCTGCTGGGGCAGCGTGCCGACTCGGCGGAAGTCCAGCGCAGCCTGCTTGCCGCGGTCGCCCGTCTCGAGGCGCTTTCCCGCTTCCAGGGAATCCAGCTGTGGCCTTTGGGCGAGGACAACATTGCCGGAGGCCTGAGCACGCCAGAGGAAAAATCGCTGGGCGCCATCAGGAAAGGTGGAACCTCGGCGCTGCGCGAAGTCGTGGGATACGGCGTCAGGCCCAGCCGCAAGGGGCTGGTCTTCATGGACGCCCCTGCGCCGGGGGTGGAAAACATAACGGCGCTTGCCGCCGGCGGCGCCCACCTGATCATTTTCAATACCGGCGTGGGCAATCCCGTGGGACACGCGCTGTCGCCGACCATAAAAGTAACGGGCAACCCGCAAACCGCGGAACTGTTCGCAGACAACCTGGATCTGGACGTCAGCGCCGTCCTGACCGACGGGCTGGATCTGGCCGAGGCTGCCGTCGCACTGCGCGGCCTGATGATCAAGGTGGCCAATGGCAGGGCCACGAAAAGCGAAGTACTGGGCGACACGGAAATCTCGATCTCGCGGCTGGAGCTGGGTTTTCTGCATCAGTGCGGCGCGGGCCCGTCATGAGCATGCTGGTCGAGTGCGAGGCGCTGCGCGATTGGGTGAAGGGTATTCTGTGCCGAGCCGGAGCGCCGGCGCCGCAGGCGTCGTGCGTGGCGCATATTCTGCTGCGTACCGACAGCCGTGGCGTGCGGACTCATGGCGTCACGCGCCTGGCTTCGTATGTAGAGAAGCTGAGGTCAGGCGAGGTCAACCCGGATCCGCAGATTTCGTCGCACTCGATCTCGCCCAACACCATGCTGCTGGAGGCCGATGGCGCCTTCGGGCAAGTGGCCATGAGCGAGGCCCTGCGCCTGGGCGTGCAGGGCCTGGATACGGGCGACATGCGTGCCCTGTTGATCAGGGAATGCGGCCATCTCGGGGCTTTGGGCCTGTATGCGCTGATGGCCGCGGAACAGGGGTATTTTTCTGTGGTGGCGCAGCGCACGCCCGCATTGATGGCTCTGCCGGGCTTCGAGCATCCCGCGGTGGGGAACAATCCCATTGCGTTCGGCTGTCCGATAAGCGGTGCCGATCCCCTGGTGTTCGACATGGCGTGCAGTGTGGCGGCGCGCGGCCACATATTGTTGAGAGCGCGCAGCGGCGAGCCCATCCCTGAAGGCTGGGCCCTCGATGCCCACGGCGAACCCACCACCGAGGCCGCCGCCGCATTGGGCGGCGCCTTGCTGCCCAGTGCCGGGCACAAGGGCATGGGTATTGCCATGTTGGTCGAATGCCTGTCCGCGGGCTTGCTGGCTTCGGAGCGCAGCATCGCTGCCCTGCGCAGCGAAACAGGCGTGGCGATTCAGGGTGCGGTAGGCAGGCAGGGCGCCTTCATGCTGCTGATCAACCAGCGCGTATTGAGCCGCGGGTATTTCGATGCCTATATGAGCCAGTGGGCCGGGCAGTACAGGCGCAAGGGAGGAGTCGATGCGCGCCTGCCGGGTGCGCGCGGCGCCGAACTCGAGCGCGAAGTCCGCCGCCGCGGCAGCCTGGATATAAGCGAGGATCTGTATCGTGAGCTGTGCGGCCTGGCGGCCCAGTTCGGCTTGAATTTCCCCGCGGCGGCGCTCGCATGAAAAGCTCTGGTCAAGCAGGTGCCTGCCAGGAATTCGCCCCGAAATTCGAGCGCTGCGAGCCTGTGGCCAGGGCGGCGGTATGTTAGTTCAGGGCGCTGGTGCGTATCAGCCCGACCGCGATGCCTTCAAGTGAAAAGTCGTCTTCGGGGCCCACGATTATGGGCTTGAAGTCGGGATTTTCGGGCAGCAGCTCGATGCGCTTGCCGCTGCGCGACAGGCGCTTGACCGTGACGTCGTCGCCGATGCGGGCCACGACGATCTGGCCGTTGCGCGCCTCTGGGGTTTTGCGCACGGCCAGCAAGTCGCCGTCGAGTATGCCGGCGTCGCGCATGCTGAGGCCACGCACCCGCAGCAGGTAGTCGGGCGTCTGGTCGAACAAGGCCGGTTCGACGCCGATTTCGCGTTCTATGTGTTCGGTTGCGAGAATGGGGCTGCCGGCCGCTACCCGGCCGACGATGGGCAGCAGCAGTTGCGCCAGGCCCTCGGCCAGGGCAGCGGCGCCCGCCACGGAAGCGCGGGCGGCCGATGCCAGGGGCGCGGCAGAGGGCGCGGAAACGGATGCTGCCGCGGCGCCGGCCGCCAGGCCTGCCGCAGCGCCCGGGGCGTCTTTGAGGCGTATGCCGCGCGAGGCGTTGGCGGTGAGTTCGATGGCGCCCTTGCGGGCCAGGGCGCGCAGATGGTCTTCGGCGGCGTTGGCCGACTTGAAGCCCAGTGCCCGGGCGATTTCGGCCCGGGTAGGGGGAAAGCCCGTGCGCGCGATTTCGTTGCGGATGAGGTCGAGAATTTCTTGCTGACGCGCAGTGAGTTTTACGGCCATGGCTGCCCCGGCATATGCCTGTATTTTTATACAGTTCGAATTCTGTCGTATCGGGGGCCAAAAAGCAAGCGCCGGTGGGGCGCCAGTACCAGCCGGGCGCCAACTGGGCGCTGATCGGGCATTGATCGGCAATTGATCAGTAATTGACCGGGTACTCATGGAGCGCCAGTGCGACGCCAATGTGGCATCGATATGGCACCGGTGGCCGGCCGATCGGCCGCCAAAGAAACGGGCGGGCCGTTTCCGGCCCGCCCGATCAGCGATCGCTGCCGGCATATGCCTGCCGGCACGGATAAGCTTAAAGCACCTTGGAGATGGCCTCGGCCACGTAGTCGACGTTGCGGCTGTTCAGGGCCGCAACGCAGATGCGGCCGCTGGCTATGGCGTATACGCCATGTTCTTCGCGCAGGCGATCGACCTGGGCGGAAGTGAGGCCCGAATACGAGAACATGCCGCGCTGCTTGCGCACGAATTCGAAGTCTTGCTTCACGCCATGCGCCTTGAGCTTGTCGACCAGTTGGTCGCGCATGCTGCGGATGCGATCGCGCATGCCGGCGAGTTCTTGCGTCCAGAGCTGGTAGAGTTCGGGCGTGTTCAGCACCATGGAAACCACGCTGCCGCCATGAGTGGGTGGGTTGGAGTAGTTGGTGCGGATGACGCGCTTGAGCTGGCTGAGCACGCGTGCGGATTCGTCGCGGTCGCCCGAGATCATGGTCAGCGCGCCGACGCGCTCGCCATACAGCGAGAACGACTTGGAGAACGACGAGCTGATCAGCATGTCGAGCCCCAGCCCGGCGAACAGGCGCACCACCGCGGCGTCTTCTTCCAGCCCGGCGCCGAAGCCCTGGTAGGCGATGTCCATGAAGGGCACCAGCTGCTTTTCCTGGAACACCTGGGCGATCTGCTGCCATTGCTCGAAGCTGGGATCCACGCCCGTGGGGTTGTGACAGCAGGCGTGCAGCACGACGATGGTGCGCGCCGGCAGGCCGCGCAGGTAGGCCAGCATGCCGTCGAAGTCCAGGCCGTGCGTGGCGGCGTCGTAGTAGGTGTAGGCGACCACTTCGAAGCCGGCGCGCTCGAACAGCGCGCGGTGGTTTTCCCAGCTGGGGTTGCTGATGGCGACCTTGGAGTCGGGCAGCAGTTGCTTGAGGAAGTCGGCGCCGATCTTCAGGGCGCCGGTGCCGCCCAGCGCCTGGGCGGTGAGCACGCGGCCTTCGGCCGCCAGGGTTGAATCGGGCCCGAGCAGCAGGGTTTGCGCGCCCTTGTTGTAGCCGGCGATGCCGTCGATGGGCAGGTAGCCGCGGGCCGCGGCGGCCTCGACGCGCTTGATTTCGGCGCGGCGCACGGCTTCCAGCAGGGGAATGCGGCCCTGGTCGTCACAATAGACGCCTACACCGAGATTGACCTTGTTGCCGCGCTTATCGGCCACATATTGTTCAGTAAGGCCGAGTATGGGGTCGCGCGGAGCGAGCTCGACAGAGGCGAAAAGTGAGTCCATGTTTGGGGATATCTTGGGGGGAAGTGTGGGAAGTGGTGAATTGACAGGCAATAGTGTGATAATAAGGGGTTTACCCTAGGTGTGTCCAGCCATGAAAGCTCCTGGTTTTGTCGAGTTTCCCGGCAGTCCGTTCCAGCTCTACCAGCCGTATCCGCCGGCGGGCGACCAGCCTGCGGCCATTGCCGCGCTGACCGAGGGCATCGACGACGGCCTCATGTTCCAGACCCTGCTGGGGGTGACCGGTTCGGGCAAGACCTACACCATGGCCAACGTCATCGCCCGCACCGGGCGCCCGGCCATCATCCTGGCGCCCAACAAGACGCTGGCCGCGCAGCTGTACGCCGAAATGCGCGAATTCTTTCCGAAGAATGCGGTCGAGTATTTCGTCTCGTACTACGACTACTACCAGCCCGAGGCCTATGTGCCCACGCGCGACCTGTTCATCGAGAAGGACTCGTCCATCAATGAACACATCGAGCAGATGCGCCTGTCGGCCACCAAGAGCCTGTTGGAACGGCGCGACACTGTGATCGTGGGCACGGTCTCCTGCATCTACGGTATCGGCAACCCCGGCGACTATCACGCCATGGTGCTGACCTTGCGCACCGGCGACACCATAGGCCGCCAGGAACTGCTGGCGCGGCTGGTGGCCATGCAGTACGAGCGCAACGATGTGGAATTCGCGCGCGGCCATTTCCGTGCGCGCGGCGAGACCATAGACGTGTTCCCGGCCGAACACGCCGAGCTGGCGCTGCGCATCACGCTGTTCGACGACGAGATCGAATCCCTGGAAATGTTCGATCCACTGACCGGCAAGATCCGCCAGAAAGTGCTGCGCTTCACGGTGTTCCCCAGTTCCCATTACGTGACGCCGCGCGAGACCGTGCTGCGCGCCATCGAGACCATCAAGCTGGAGCTGCGCGAACGCCTGGATCACCTGACCGCGGCCGGCAAGCTGGTCGAGGCGCAAAGGCTGGAACAGCGCACCCGCTTCGACCTGGAAATGCTGCAGGAACTGGGCTTCTGCAAGGGTATCGAGAACTATTCCCGGCACCTGTCGGGCGCGGCGCCGGGCGAGCCGCCGCCGACGCTCATCGACTACCTGCCGCCCGACGCGCTGATGTTCATCGACGAGAGCCACGTCACCATCGGCCAGCTCGGCGGCATGTACCGCGGCGACCGCTCGCGCAAGGAAACCCTGGTGCAGTATGGTTTTCGCCTGCCGTCGGCGCTGGACAACCGGCCGCTGCAACTGGAAGAGTTCGAGCGGCGCATGCGCCAGTGCGTGTTCGTGTCGGCCACCCCCGCCACCTACGAACGCGAGCATGCCGACAACATCGTCGAGCAGGTGGTCAGGCCCACCGGGCTGGTCGACCCCGAGGTCGAGGTGCGCCCGGCGCTGACCCAGGTCGACGACCTGCTGGGCGAGATCAAGCTGTGCGTGCAGGCTGGCGAGCGGGTGCTGGTCACCACCCTGACCAAGCGCATGGCCGAAGACCTTACCGATTATCTGGGCGAGAGTGGCGTCAAGGTGCGCTATTTGCATTCGGACATCGACACGGTCGAGCGGGTGGAAATCATCCGCGATCTGCGCCTGGGCATCTTCGACGTGCTGGTGGGCATCAACCTGCTGCGCGAGGGCCTCGACATCCCCGAAGTGTCGCTGGTGGCCATACTGGATGCCGACAAGGAAGGCTTCCTGCGTTCCGAGCGCAGCCTGATCCAGACGATAGGGCGGGCGGCGCGCAACCTCAACGGCCGCGCGATTCTGTATGCCGACCGGGTCACCGACTCCATGCAGCGAGCCCTGGACGAGACCGCGCGGCGGCGCCACAAGCAGCTCGAATTCAACGAGCAGCACGGCATCACGGCGCGCGGCGTCAGCAAGGCGGTGCGCGAGCTGATCGACGGCGTCATGGCCTCGCCCGCGCCCGATGCCGGGCTGGCGGACATCCCTGCCGAGGTGCTGCGCGACGAGAAATCCCTGGCCAAGGAAATACGCCGGCTGGAAAAACTCATGATGGATCACGCCCGCAATCTCGAGTTCGAGCAGGCCGCCGCGGCCCGCGATGCATTGAACCGCCTAAAAGACCAGGCCTTGATGAATTAGCGGGCCGCGCAGGCCGGGCCGCGTAGGCCGAGCCACGCAGGTCGAGCCGCATAAGTCGGGGCTCGTGGGCCGGGCCGCGCAGGGCAGGCCACGCCACGCAGGTCGACCCATATCGGCCAGCCCCTGCGGGTCGACGCATATCGCCGCGCGCCTCCCTCCTGTATCGCATTGCTTCATCGATTGCATTTGTTGTCAAATACCAACATAAGTGTATGCAAGTGTGCAGCAATTCTGGTCTTCGGCGGCTAAATCGCGGGGCTAGGCCGGGCGCGGAAACTGGCGCGGCGGCGCGATCCCGCAAGCGGTGACGGATCGCCGCCCATCGCTTTGTTGCACTGCCGCATGCGCTTTGCGGCCAGGCCCGCGAAATGGCTTGCGGAATGCTCCGGAAATTACCCGAAAAACCTTATAACACCTTAATGTCATTAAGTTTTTCGATTTGTCAATAATGTCCCTACAGGTGATTGTGACACTGCAAAAAATCCTTGCCTTATTTGGGGTTTTCCCTCACACTTTCACCTATGATGACTAAGGTACTTTTCGTTTGCATGGGTAATATCTGCCGCTCGCCGAGCGCAGAAGGCGTGTTCCGCCACATGGTCGCCGAAGCGGGTCTGGCCGATGTGGTCAGCGTGGACTCTGCTGGTACCCACAGCTTCCATATCGGCGAACCCCCCGACGCGCGCGCTCAGGCTGCGGCCCGCAAGCGCGGCTACGACATCTCCGGCAGCACCGCCCGTCTGGTAACGCCCGAAGATTTCCGCGAATTCGACCTGATCCTGGCCATGGACTGGGAAAACCTGTCGGCGCTGCAGCAGCAGTGCCCCAAGGTCTACCAGCACAAGCTCATGCTGCTCATGCGCTTCGCCAACGAATTCGAAGAAGCCACGGTTCCCGATCCGTACTACGGCGGCCCCGAAGGCTTCAACAAAGTGCTCGATTACCTCGAAGACGCCTGTCAGGGCGTACTCGAACTCGTCCGCAAGCGCGCCACTCAATACCAGGCTGCCTGAAGCAGGCCGCCGCCGTCACAAAAAGCCGCGCCATGCGCGGCTTTTTGTTATTGGGGCTAGGCGGGCACGCTCCCGGCCTCCGGCTGCGGCCCGGGCCCGGGTAGGGCAAACAGGCCGGGGTGGCCATGCCGGGCAGGAGCCCGGCATGCCGCGGCGCGGTGGGCAGGCAGCAATAAGGTGGACAGGCTTGCAATAAGGGCAACCAGGTTAAGGGCCGTGGGCCATGCGCAGGCCCCTGGTGCTGCATCGAGCAGGGCCGCCGACAATAAATCCCCAGCAATTTAGTCGGGAATTTGCTATACTTGAGTCAATTACTCGGATATTTCTTTTTGCGGCCGCACATGGCTTGCAGGCTTCGAGTTAGACCAAGGAAACCATCATGCGTTTGACGACCAAGGGGCGTTTTGCAGTAACGGCAATGATAGATCTGGCGCTGCGTCAGCAAAGCGGCCCCGTAACGCTGGCGGCCATCAGCCAACGTGAAAACATTTCGCTATCCTATCTAGAGCAGTTATTCGGCAAGCTGCGCCGGCACGAACTGGTCGAAAGCGTGCGCGGCCCGGGCGGCGGCTATTCGCTGGCCAGGCTGGCGCGCAATATCACCGTGGCCGACATCATCTTCGCGGTCGACGAACCACTCGACGCCACCAGTTGCGGCGGCAAGGAAGACTGCAACGTCGGGCGCATCGGCAGTTCGGGCAAGTGCATGACGCACGAGCTATGGTCCACGTTAAATCGTAAAATGATCGATTATCTCGATTCTGTTTCCCTACAAGACCTGGTAGACCAGCAGCGCATGCGGCTGCTGCGCGAGGCCTCGCAGGCACAGGCGGAAATCCGCCTCAACCGCATGCCCGCAACGTCAGTGCCTGCATAGCCGCTATCCCGGAGCCCTTTGATGTCGAAGTCCACGTGCCCCATCTATCTCGATTATTCCGCCACCACGCCGGTCGATCCGCGGGTGGTCGAGAAAATGGTGCCCTGGCTGTATGAAAACTTCGGCAATCCCGCCTCGAACAGCCACTCTTATGGCTGGGACGCAGAAGAAGCCGTGGAACAAGCCCGTGCCGATGTGGCTGCCCTGGTCAATGCCGACCCGCGCGAGATCATCTGGACTTCGGGCGCCACGGAATCCGACAATCTGGCGCTGAAGGGCGCCGCCGGCTTTTACGCCGGGCGCGGCAAGCACATCGTTACGCTGCGCACCGAGCACAAGGCCGTGCTCGACACTTGCAAGGAACTCGAGCGCCGGGGTTTCGAGCTCACCTACCTGGACGTGCAGGAAAACGGCCTGCTCGATCTCGACGCCTTCAAGGCGGCGCTGCGCCCCGACACCATCCTGGCCTCGGTCATGTTCGTCAACAACGAGATCGGTGTGGTGCAAGACATCGCCGCGCTGGGCGAAATCTGCCGCGACAAAGGTATTGTTTTCCACGTCGACGCGGCCCAGGCTACGGGCAAGGTAGCCATAGACCTGCAGCAGCTGAAGGTCGACCTGATGTCGTTCTCGGCTCATAAAACCTACGGCCCGAAGGGCATAGGCGCCCTCTATGTGCGGCGCAAGCCGCGCGTGCGCATCGAGGCCCAGATGCACGGCGGCGGCCACGAACGGGGCTTTCGCTCCGGCACGCTGCCCACGCACCAGATCGTCGGCATGGGCGAGGCCTACCGCCTGGCGCGCGCCGAAATGGCCGCCGAAAACGAACGCATGCGCGGCCTGCGCGACCGCCTCTGGGCGGGGCTGTCGCGCATTCCCGAGGTTTATCTCAACGGCGACTTGCAGCAGCGCGTGCCGCACAATCTGAACGTCAGCTTCAATTACGTCGAGGGCGAATCGCTGATCATGTCCATCAAAGAGCTGGCGGTGTCCAGCGGCTCGGCATGCACCTCGGCCAGCCTGGAACCTTCCTATGTGCTGCGCGCGCTGGGCCGCAGCGACGAACTGGCGCACAGCTCCATACGCTTCACGATCGGGCGCTTCACCACGCAGCAAGAAATCGACTACGCCGTCGAACTCATCACCAGGCGCGTGAGCAAGCTGCGCGATATGTCGCCCTTGTGGGAAATGGCCCAGGAAGGCATAGACCTGAACACGTATCAATGGGCGGCGCGCTGAAGGCAAACCGGCCCGAACCCGGAGCACGCATGGCTTACAGCCAGAAAGTCCTGGATCACTACGAAAACCCGCGCAATGTCGGCACCTTCGACCAGGCCGACGCAAGCGTGGGTACGGGCATGGTCGGGGCGCCCGCGGAAGGCGATGTCATAAGGCTGCAGATCAAGGTCGGCGCCTCGGGTATCATAGAGGATGCCCGCTTCAAGACCTATGGCGGCGGTTCCGCCATCGCCTCCAGCTCGCTGGCAAGCGAGTGGGTCAAGGGCAAGACGCTGGACGAAGCGCTTAATATACGCAGTACGCAAATCGCCGCGGAACTGGCGCTGCCTGCGGCCAAGATCCACAGTTCGATCCTGGCCGAAGACGCGATCAGGGCGGCGGTGCGCAATTACCAAGAGAAACACCAGGAGTAGCATTCCATGTCAATTACTCTGACGCAGAGCGCGGCCGATCACATCGGGCGCTACCTAGAGAAGCGCGGCAAGGGCGTGGGCCTGAGGCTGGGCGTACGCACCTCGGGCTGTTCGGGCATGGCTTACAAGCTGGAATATGTCGACGAGCCGGCCGCCAACGACCTCATTTTCGAGTCTTGCGGCATCAAGGTCTACGTCGACCCAGACAGCATGGCCTACCTCGACGGCACGCAGCTCGACTACACCCGCGACGGCCTGAACGAAGCCTTCAAGTTCTCCAATCCCAACGAAAAGGCCACCTGCGGCTGCGGCGAATCCTTTACGGTGTAAACACCGAGGCCGGCAAAAGCCGCTGCCGCCGGCCTGTTGATCGAGCACAGGCTTGCCGCCCACCGTTCCGGGCGGCCGCTCGAGCCCCGTGCCGCCGTACTCGGTAGCCTGAAGCCCGAGCCTGCCTCAAGCGCGGGCCGGCCGCAAACACGGTGCGCGTGGCCTCACTACGGCGCTCAGGGCTCCGGTATAGTTGCGGTCTGTTCCGAGTCGGCGAATTTTCCAGCCGATTCCCGACCGACCCCATACGGATCCCTGTTCATGACCTTTCCCCGTCTGCGTTTCGGCCTGGCTGCCAACCGCCTGCACCACGAATCTCCCGGTGCGGCGCTTTTCAAATGGCTGGAGCGTTCGGGGCCGGCCATCCGCGAACTGGGCGTCGAGCTGCGCGCGGTGGGCCGCACCTATCACGCGATCGAGCATTCGGGCCTGCTGGCCGGCTATCGGGGCCTGCTGCGCTATCCCTACGGGCGCGACGGCGGCCTGATGAAGCTGGTGGCGCATATTCCGCAGCGGCCCGGCGGCGAGCCGGCCCTGGACGGCGCCATTTATCTTATCGATCCGGTCGATCCGTCCTCCATTTTTCCCGAAGCACTGGCGCTCAAGCGCCAGTGCGTCACGCATGGCAAGCCCTTCATCTCGACGCTGGCCGGCGCCGTAGAATGGATCGAGGTCGAGCGCCTGCACGCGGGGCTGGGGCTGAGCGCGGGCCAGGCCGCGCGCCAGGCCTTCGATTTTGCGGCGCAGACCGTGGCGTTGATCGCGCACGATGCGCTCAAGGATCAGATGGTCGATTTCGCCGACAGCCATTTCGAGCTGCTGTCGCGCTTCGCCGCGCGTGTCGGCACCGGCACCACCAGCGGCCGCCTGAATGCGATGGCCTGGTCGCGCGGCTGGCCGCGCGAGCGGCCCTGGGTGCAGCCCTACTTGAGCGGGCCCCTGGGCGGCGACGCCCAGATCGCCGAACTGGTGCTGGAAGGCCGCTGCCAGCGCGTCATTTTCTTTGAAGACCCGCACGTGGCGCGCCAGCACGAGGCCGACATCCAGCTGCTGGAACGGGCCGTGCGGGTGGTGACCGCCACGGCCACTTGCGCGACCTCGCCGGCCGTGGCCTATAAATGGGCGCAGGCCATGGAGCTGCTGGCCTGAGGCAAGCCTCGGCGGGGCGGCCGCGCCGGGGCGATCCCTTTTAGCGTGAACCAGCCCTAATCTTCGCGCCGCAGGTGCGGAAACAGAATCACGTCGCGGATGCTGGGGCTGTCGGTCAGCATCATCACCAGGCGGTCGATGCCGATGCCGCAGCCGCCGGTGGGCGGCATGCCGTATTCCAGGGCCCGGATGTAGTCGGCGTCGTAGTACATGGCCTCTTCGTCGCCGGCGTCCTTGGCCTGCACCTGCGCCTGGAAGCGCGCGGCCTGGTCTTCGGGATCGTTCAATTCCGAGAAGCCATTGGCGATCTCACGCCCGGTGGCGAACAGCTCGAAGCGTTCCGTGATGCCGGCCTGCGCGTCCGAGGCGCGAGCCAGCGGCGAAACCTCCACCGGGTAGTCGATGATGTAGGTGGGGTTCCACAGTAGCGCCTCGGCGGTTTCCTCGAACAGCGCCAGCTGCAGCGCGCCCAGGCCGGCACGGGCCAACACCGGCCCTTGCACGTCGGCGCCCAGCCTGGCGAGTTCCGTGCGCAGGAACGCTGCGTCGCGCAGTTGCCCGGCCTGATAGGCGGGGGCGTACTTGAGTATGGCCTGCTCGATGGTCAGCCGGTCGAAAGGGCGGCTCAGATCCAGTTCGCGGCCCTGGTAGCTGAGTACCGCAGTGCCGCAGGCCGCCACGGCGGCAGCGCGGATCAGCGCTTCGGTGTAGTCCATCAGCCAGCGGTAGTCGGTGTAGGCCGCGTAGAACTCTATCATCGTGAATTCAGGGTTGTGGCGCGGGCTGACGCCTTCGTTGCGGAAATTCCGGTTGATCTCGAAGACCCGTTCGAAGCCCCCGACGATCAGGCGCTTCAGGTACAGCTCGGGCGCAATGCGCAGGAACATGTCCATGTCCAGCGCGTTGTGGTGCGTCTCGAAGGGCTTGGCGCTGGCACCGCCGGGTATCGGGTGCAGCATCGGCGTCTCGACTTCCAGGAAGCCGTGTTCCAGCATGAACTGGCGGATGCTGCCCACGGCCTTGCTGCGTGCGATGAAGGTGCGCCGGGTCTCCTCGGTCATGATGAGGTCGACGTAGCGCTGGCGATAGCGCAGTTCCTGGTCGGCCACGCCGTGGAACTTGTCGGGCAGCGGCCGCAGCGACTTGGCGAGCAGCCGGGCGCTGCCGGCGTGTATCGACAGTTCTCCCTTGTTGGTCTTGAACACCTTGCCCTGTACGGCGATGATGTCGCCGATGTCCCAGGTCTTGAATTCGGCGTAGGCCTCTTCGCCCAGCGCGCCGCGTTCCAGGTAGATCTGGATGCGCCCCGAGGCGTCCTGCAGCGTGGCGAAACTGGCCTTGCCCATGACGCGCTTGAGCATCATGCGCCCGGCCACGGCAACCTGCCTGCCGGCGGCATCCAGCGCTTCTTTGTCGAGTTCGCCATAGGCCGCGCGTAGTTCGGCCGCGCTGCTGTCGGGCTTGAAGTCGTTGGGGTAGGCCGGCCCCTGGCCGCGCAGCCGCGCCAGCTTGGCGCGCCGCTCTGCGATCAGGTGGTTCTCGTCGAGGGCAGGGGTCGTGGGTGTGGAATCGGTCATGGAAGGTATCAGTCGTAATTGCGTATGTCGTCGATGATGGTCGAGCCGAAATCGTCGCGGTTCACGTAGCGCAGGATTTTCGCCGCGACCGCCGCGGGCGCGGCCAGCTGTCCGCCGGCGTGCATGTCGACGAAGCGCGCCAGCCCGGGGAAATCGGCCGGGTCGCTGTCGCGTATGTGGCCCTGCATGGCGGTGTCGATCACGCCCGGCGCCAGGGACGCGAAGCGGGCGTCGGGGTTTTCGGCGGCGGCGACCTGTGTGTAGCGATCCACGGCGGCTTTGGTGGCGCAGTACACCGCCCAGCCGGGGACGGGGTTGCGGCCGGCGCCTGACGAGATGTTGACCACACGGCGCTGGGCGTCGAGCCCGCGGGTGGCGCTCAGGAACGCGGCGCTCAGCAGCATGACGCTGGCCACGTTCAGGGTGAGCGCCGCGCCGATTGCCGCGGCGTCGTCCAGGCCCGCGGCGCTGCGCACGGGGTCGACGCTGCCGGCATTGTTGATGAGCAGGTAGCGCTGCGCGTCGCGCGGCAGGCAGTCGGCAAGCTGCGCGGCGCAGCGCTGTGCCGCGGCTGCGTCCGCCAGATCGACCTGGATCTGCCGCAAGCTGCCGCCGGCCTGCACGGCCTGCGCTTCGAGTTCGGCATTATGGCTGCGCGCCAGGGTCAGGACGCCGGTGCCGGCCTGCAGCAAGCCCTGGGCCAGCGCAAGGCCCAGGCCGCGCGATGCGCCGGTGATTATGGCGTAAGTGGAAAGGCTCATTGCGGGTGCTCCTGGTTGCGGGTTGCGGATTGCGGGTTGCGGCTGGCCGGCGCGGGCGGCGCCGTTGTCTTGTCGATCGCGAATCCGTATCAGACGCCTTGTTTCAGGCTGGCCTGGATGAATGGGTCGAGATCGCCGTCCAGCACCTTCTGGGTATTGGAGGTTTCCACGTTGGTGCGCAGATCTTTGATACGGCTTTGATCCAGCACATACGAGCGGATCTGGTGCCCCCAGGCCACGTCGGTCTTGGCATCTTCCATCTTCTGCTGGGCGGCCATGCGCTCGCGCAGTTCGCGTTCGTACAGGCGCGACTTGAGCATCTGCATCGCCTCGGCGCGGTTGCGGTGCTGCGAGCGGTCGTTCTGGCACTGCACCACGATGCCGGTGGGCGTGTGCGTGATGCGCACCGCCGAGTCGGTCTTGTTGATGTGCTGGCCGCCGGCGCCGCTGGCACGGTAGGTGTCGATGCGCAGGTCGGCCGGATTGATCTCGATTTCGATGGAATCGTCGACCTCGGGGTAGACGAAGACGCTGGCAAACGAAGTGTGCCGCCCGTTGGCGGAGTCGAACGGGCTCTTGCGCACCAGCCGGTGCACGCCGGTTTCCGTGCGCAGGAAGCCGAAGGCGTATTCGCCCTCGATCTTGATGGTGGCCGACTTGATGCCGGCCACTTCGCCCTCGGACTCTTCCAGGACTTCGGCCTTGAATTCCTTGCGTTCGCAATACTTCAGGTACTGGCGCAGCAGCATGGAGGCCCAGTCCTGGGCCTCGGTGCCGCCGGCGCCGGCCTGGATGTCCAGGAAGCAGTTCAGCGGGTCGGCCGGATTGGAGAACATGCGGCGGAATTCCAGCGCCTCGAGGCGCTGCTGGTAGCCGTCGCTGTCGTGCTCGAGCGACTCGAGCGTGGCGTCATCGCCCTCGGCTGCGGCCAGCTCGAACAGTTCCTGCGCGTCGCCCAGGCCGGCGCCCAGTTCCGACAGCGTCTGCACGACGGTGTCGAGATTCTTTTTTTCACGCCCCAGTTCCTGGGCGTGTGTGGGATTGTCCCAGACGCTGGCGCTTTCCAGCTCGGCGTTGACTACTTGCAGGCGTTCCGCTTTGGCATCGAAGTCAAAGATACCTCCGTAGAGCCAGCTGCCGATCCTGGTAGTCCTGCAGGCGTGCGGCCAGTTGATTTTGACGTTCTGCTTCCATGGTTTGCAAATTCCGGTGGGTGATTCGGGTTGGCGATACACATGTATATATATGGATACATGCCTGTGCATCGCATGTGTTCGTTCGTATATTCCGTAAGTTCGGGGGCGCCGTGCCGAAGAGGGTGCAGCCCGCCTTCGCGCCGGGCAGCCTGCCATTTTACCGCGTGGGCCGCCTGTGCGCAGGGCGGCGGCCGAGCCCGCCTCGGCAGGGCTGCAGCCACGGCGTCGGCCGGGGGCTTTTCGGGCAGGCTAGCCATGGGAATGGCTTCACATTGTGTTACCTTGTAAGCGGACGATCGTTGCCCATCGCACGTAGCATTCAATGGATCACATGGCCCTTGGCGGGCGCGAGGCATGGAAGCAGGGATGCGCAGATACGCAAAAATCGGATTATGGGTGGTGGCGGCTCCGCTGGCGGCCTTGGTGCTGTGCGTGGCCGTCGTCTGGGCCTTCAACTGGAATCTGCTGCGCGAGCCGTTGAGCCGGCGGCTCAGCGACGTGCTGCATCGGCCGGTGTCGATGCAGGATCTGTCCGTATATTGGTTCTGGCCCGCCGACCGCCCGGGCTGGCGCGGCTGGCTGCCGCTGCCGCGCATCCGGGCGCAGGGGCTGGCGGTGGGTAATCCGCAATGGAGTCCGGCCGACGAAGACATGCTGCGGGCCGCCGACGTGTCCGTCGTGGTCGACCCCTGGGTGCTGCCCGAGCACGTGGCGCGCATCGACAGCCTGCAGGTGGCTTCGGCCCGGCTCTTGCTGCAGCGTGCCCAGGACGGCACCGTCAACTGGAGCCTGACGCAGAACCCGTCCACCGAGCCGCAATCCGACTGGGCCTTCGACCTGCGCCGGCTGCAGCTGCGGGACGTCGGCGTGCAGGTGCGCGACGCCGCCAACCGGCTCGACCTGCAGGCCACCCTAGACAGCCTGCCGCAGACGACTGCCGAAGGCTATGGCCTGGGCTGGAAGCTCAGCGGCAGCTACAACCGCGCGCGGGTCGAGGGGCAGGGCAGTTCGGGCGGCATCTTGTCGCTGCAGCAGGGCGGCCAGCCCTTTCCCATCGATGCCCGCGTGAAAATCGGCGAGACGCAGATCCAGGCCCAGGGCTCGGTGACCCGCCCGCAAGACCTCGCCGCGCTGGACGTGCAGTTCAAGCTGCAGGGCGCGACCATGGCCGATCTGTACCCCATACTGGGGGTAGTGCTGCCCAACACGCCGGCCTACAGCACCTCGGGCCATCTGGTCGGGACGCTGCAGCCCGGGCACGAAACCTGGACTTATTCCGACTTCCGCGGCAAGGTCGGCGCCAGCGACATAGAAGGCACGCTCAAGTACCAGATCCGCAAGCCGCGTCCCCTGCTCAGCGGCGAATTGCGCTCTTCACTGTTGCGATTCAAGGATCTGGGGCCCCTGGTGGGGGTGGATACCGCGGCGCGCAAGGCCAAGCGCCTGCAGGCCGTCCACAATGCCGAAGGCGAGGAATTGCAGCCGGCCGCAAAGGTGCGGCAGCCCGCGGGCAAGGTGCTGCCGGTCGACCCGATCTCTACCGACAGCTGGGCCACCATGGACGCCGACGTCAAGTTCTCGGGGCAGAAGATCGTTCACTCCAAAGAGCTGCCGCTGGATCACATCCAGACCCATGTGGTGCTGGACGACCGCGTGCTGAGCCTCGATCCGCTGGATTTCGGGGTGGCCGGCGGCACGCTGGCCACGGTGATCCATGCCGACGGCCGCAGCAAGCCGCTGAAGGCGGATGTCACGGTTTCTGCGCGCCACCTGAAGCTCAAGCGGCTGTTTCCTGGCGCCGAGAGCATGAATGCCAGCTTCGGCGAGCTGCATGGCAACGCCCGGCTGGCGGCCACGGGCAATTCCATTGCCGCGCTGCTGGGCCATGCCAATGGCGAATTGAGCGCGCTCATCAGCAAGGGCACCATCAGCCGCCTGCTGCTGGAGACCGCGGGCCTGAACGTGGCCAATATCTTGATCAACAAGCTGTTCGGCGATCAGCAAGTGGTACTCAACTGCATGGCCAGCGACTTCAGCGTGCACAAGGGCCTGATGAGTACGCGGGTGTTCAGGCTGGACACCAGTGACGCCGTCGTGGACGTGAGCGGCACGATCAACCTGGCCACCGAGGTGCTGAACCTGGACGTTAAGCCCGAGAACAAGTCGGCGCGCGTGTTCACGCTGCGCACCCCGCTGTACGTGCACGGCACCTTCAAGCACCCGGATGTGGGTGTCTACAAGGGGCCGCTGCTGTTGCGCGCTGGCGCGGCGGTGGTGCTGGGCGTGGTGGCTACGCCTTTCGCGGCGCTGCTGCCCTTGCTGAACCCGGGCACCACCGAGGCCAGCGACTGCCAGGCCATGCTGGCCCATCCGGGCCGCAAGCCCGAACCCGAGGCGCACCCGAAACCGGCTCAACCGACCCGGCCGGCGCCGCCCGTCGTCGAATACTGAAAGCCTGCCCACATGCCGCCACGTTCATGAGTCTGCCATTCTTCGCACGCGCTTCTGCCGCAAGGCTGCGGCGGCGCCGGGCCCGCAGGGCCACGCTGGCTTCCATGTCCCCGGCCTATTTCGGCCTGACCATGGCCACTGGGATCGTCTCGCTGGCCGCGCACATGCTGGGCCCGGCGGCGTTCTCGCTGGCGCCCTTGTTCGCGCGGGTGCTGTTCTACCTGAACGTGGCGCTGTACGCTGTGCTCTGGATCCTGACGCTATTGCGCATCATGCGCCACCCGGCGCGCATGCTGGAAGACCTGACGCATCATCTGCAGGGCTGGGGCTATTTCACCATGGTGGCCGCCTCCAGCATTCTCGGCATCCAGTTTCTCGAGCAGGCGGGCAATGTCAAGGTCGCGTGGGCCTTCTGGCTGCTGGCCCTGGGGCTCTGGGTCTGCCTGAACTATGCGGTGTTCACGGCCCTGATCATCAAGGCGCACAAGCCCGAGCTCAAGCAGGGCATCAACGGCGGCTGGCTGCTGGCGGTGGTCGCCACCCAGTCGGTTTCGTCGCTCAGTCTGTTCCTGGTGGTCGACGTGCCGGTCGAATACCGTACGCTGATGGCTTTTCTGGCGCTGTCGCTGTGGCTGTGGGGCGGCATGCTGTACATATGGATGGTCTCGCTCATCTTTTATCGCGACACCTTCTTCCGCTTCTCGCCGGGCGACATGGTGCCTCCGTACTGGATCAATATGGGCGCCATGGCCATTTCGGCCCTCACGGGCGCTTCGATGATCGAGCACGCCGCCGACGTGCCGTACCTGGATTCGCTGCTGCCCTTCGTCAAAGGCTTCACCATTTTCTATTGGGCCACGGGAACCTGGTGGATCCCGCTGCTGGTGAT
Organism: Candidimonas nitroreducens; assembly: GCF_002209565.1. Taxonomy (GTDB): domain Bacteria; phylum Pseudomonadota; class Gammaproteobacteria; order Burkholderiales; family Burkholderiaceae_B; genus Candidimonas; species Candidimonas nitroreducens. Next base: position 319,801 of record NZ_NJIH01000002.1, on the reverse strand, counting down.
ACTGGAGCTGTGGCGCCACGGCTACCGGCATTTCCCGGTGCAATACGACGCGCTCTACTGGGGGGCCGTGTTCCCCCTGGGCATGTATGCGGCCAGCACCTACCGCATGGATCTGATGATGGGCTTCGGCTTTCTCATGCCTGTGGCCGAGGGCTTTCTGTTCGTGGCGATCGTGGCCTGGGTCATGACTTTCGTGGGCCTGCTTACCTGGGTCGGGCGGCGCGTTTTTGCGCGCAGGCAGATGGAACGCAATGGCGTCGCGCTGCGCCGGCACGGCATCCGCCACGGGCTGGGAGCCGTGGCGCAGCATGCGCGCCATGAGCTGCCCTCCAGGCACCGCGAGACGGGCAGGGCGGGGCACGAGTGAGCCCGCGCCGTGACGCGGGCCCCTACCAGCTGGTTTCCCTGTCCGACGTGGACGATATCTTGTGGATCGACAGGTCGGCGCCCTCGAATTCCTGTTCGGGCTCCAGGCGGATGCCCACGAAGCGCTTCAGGCTGCCGTAGACCACCAGGCCGCCGATCAGCGCGGTGCAGATGCCCAGCAGGGTGCCCGCCAGCTGCGACATGAATGACACGCCGCCCAGGCCGCCCAGGGCGCGCTGGCCGAAGATGCCGGCGGCCAGGCCGCCCCAGGTGCCGCACAGGCCGTGCAGCGGCCATACGCCCAGCACGTCGTCGATCTTCCATTTGTTCTGGGTCAGGGTGAACATCCAGACGAAAACGGCACCCGCCACGGCGCCGGTGGCCAGGGCGCCCAGGGGATGCATGACGTCCGAGCCCGCGCATACGGCCACCAGCCCCGCCAGCGGGCCGTTGTGGATGAAGCCCGGGTCGTTGCGGCCGCTGGCCAGCGCCGCCAGCGTGCCGCCGGCCATGGCCATCAGCGAGTTCATGGCCACCAGCCCGTTCATCCGATCCAGCGTCTGCGCGCTCATTACGTTGAAGCCGAACCAGCCCACCGTCAGAATCCAGGCGCCTAGCGCCAGGAACGGAATGTTCGAGGGTGGGTGGGCGGCGATGGCGCCGCTCTTGGAGTAGCGTCCGCGCCGCGCACCCAGCAGCAGCACCGCCGGCAGGGCGATCCAGCCGCCCATGGCGTGCACCACCACCGAGCCGGCGAAGTCGTGGAAGGGCGCCGAAAAGGCCGATTGCAGCCAAGCCTGGATGCCCAGGTGGCCGTTCCAGGCGATGCCCTCGAAGAACGGGTACACCAGGCCGACCAGCAGCGCGGTTGCGCATAGCTGCGGATAGAACTTGGCGCGCTCGGCCATGCCGCCCGAGATAATCGCCGGGATGGCGGCGGCAAACGTCAGCAGGAAAAAGAAGCGCACCAGCGCAAAGCCGCTATGTGCTTCCAGCACCGGCGCATCGGCGTAGAAGGTCACGCCATAGGCGACGTAATAGCCGACGAAGAAATAGGCGATGGTGGAAATGGCGAAGTCGGCGAGAATCTTGACCAGGGCGTTGACCTGGTTTTTCTTGCGCACCGTGCCCAGTTCCAGGAATGCGAAGCCGGCATGCATGGCCAGGATCATGATGGCCCCGAGCAAAATGAACAGGGCATCGGCGCTGTCTATGTGGCGCTCCATGCGGCACGCTCCTTTTTGTTGTGATAAATGCGCGGCGCGCTCGTGCCGCAGTCCGGCCTTGAATTTTACGAGCGCTAAATTGACGAATGGTTGAACGCAGTTGATTCATTGTTCACCGAAGATGAAGGTTTGTTTGCACGTTATTGGTGCGTTTTCATTGCACCAAACCGGCTCATGCACTTTTCCGGGGCGTGTGCCCGGGCTTGCCCGGGCGCAGTAGGCGAGATAGACCAAACAGGCGCTGCAGGCGTGGCGCCGTATCCATCGGTAAGCGACGCGGCACGGCCGCCTGGCGCGTCATAAAATAGGCAACCTCAACGCTTGAGCATGAACATGAAAGCGACGCTTACGCGCGCACCCGGTGGCGCGCGCGCCGGCCTGGCGGCCTTGTGGGCCTGGCTTTGCGTGGCCCTGTTGGCCTGCGTGCTGGCATTGGCGCCACTGGCCGGGGCCGTAGGCCAGGTTTCGGATGCCAATGCCAATGCCGGCGCCGCCAAGGGCACCCCCACGCCGGCAGACTTCGCCCGCACGCTCGACGAGGCTCGTGCGCGCATGGACTCGGTGCAGAACAGCCTGAAGCAGCCGCTGGACGACGCGCAATTGGTGCAATTGCGGGCCACGGTGCAGGACGCCCAGGCCCAGGCCAAGCAGGCCGCCACCCAGATCGAGCCGCAGCTCACCAGTGTCAAGGCCAGGCAGGCCGAGCTGGGCTCCGTGCCGGCCGGCACCCAAGAGGCGCCCGATGTCGCGGCCCAGCGCGCGCAGCTCGGCAAGAGCAGCAGCACGCTCGACTCCCAGCTCAAGCTGGCGCGCCTGATCACGGTCGAAGGCGACCAGGCCGTGGAGCAGATCCAGACACTGCGGCGTTCGCAGTTCCAGGCCCGCCTGGGGGCGCGCACCGATTCCGTCTTCGGCGTGCCGTTCTGGGCCGAACTGGCCCAGGAGTGGCCCCGCGATGCCCATCGGCGCTTCGTGCCCCTGGGCAACGAACTGGCCGGCTATGTGCGCGCCGCGCCGGCTCGGGTGTGGGTGCTGGTGCTGCTGGGGGTTGCGCTGTTGCTGGTGCTGCGCGTGCTGGCGGGGCGCGCGCTGATGCGTTTCTCGACCACGCACGTGCCATCGGGCCGCTTGCGCCGCTCTTTGTATGCGGTGGTGCGGGTCGTGATGGCGGTTGCCGTTCCGGGCCTGATCGCCACGGCCTTGCACACCGGCATCGATTGGTCTGCCGCCTTGCCCGATGGCCTGGACGCCTTGCTGAGCTGGCTGGTCGGCCTGCTGTGTTTCGGCGGCCTGGTGGCCGGCCTGGGCCGGGCCCTGCTGGCTGCCGATCGGCCTTCCTGGCGCCTGCCTCATCTGTCGGACGGCGTGGCGCAAGGCCTGCGCAGGTTTCCCTTGCTGTTGTCGGTGGTGATCGTGCTGGGCTGGGCGGCGCAGCACCTGGCCGCGCAGGTCAATGCCAGTCTCAGTACCACGGTTTTCCTGGATTGCCTCACCGGCTTGCTGACCACGGCGATATTGGCGGCCGGCCTGCTGCGCGCGCGGCGCCTGCGGCAGGCCACGGCCGACACCAGCGACAAGGGGCCGGCGCCGGCGCTGCCCATATGGGCTTCGGCGCTCATGGCCGCCGCCTGGACGGCCCTGGCGATCAGTGCGGTGTGCCTGGTGGCCGGCTACGTGGCCTTCGGCGGCTTCCTGGCCAGGCAGGTGGTGTGGGTCGTGACGGTGCTCGGCGTGGCGTATCTGCTGTCGGTGCTGGTGGAGGATGGCTGTGCCAGCCTGCTGGCGGCCGTCAAGCGCGGCGCGCCCGACGGGCCCGATCCCGGCCCCATGCTGCGCGCCCGCTGCCAGGCCCTGGTGCTGGCAGCCGGGCTGGTGCGCCTGGCCATCGTGTTGATCACCTTGATGCTGCTCTTGATCCCGTTCGGCGAAGGGCCCTCGGAGTGGATCAGCCGCTTCAACCAGTTGTACACCGGCATTTCCATAGGCGAGGCGCAGATCCGGCCGACCTCGGTATTCCTGGCGGCGCTGGTTCTGATCCTGGGGTTCGCCTGCATCCGGGTGCTGCAGCGCTGGCTGCTGGCGCGCTATCTGCCCGCCACCAGCCTCGATCGGGGCATGCAGTATTCGGCCGCGACCCTGTTCGGCTATGCCGGCTACGTGCTGATCGTGGCTTTGGCGCTGTCGGCCGCGGGCATAGGCCTGGAGCGCGTGGCTTGGATCGCCAGCGCACTGTCGGTAGGCATAGGCTTCGGCCTGCAGGCGGTGGTGCAGAACTTCGTGTCGGGCCTGATATTGCTGGCCGAACGCCCGGTGAAGGTGGGTGACTGGGTCACTCTGGGCGGCGTAGAGGGCGACATACGCCGCATCAACGTGCGGGCCACCGAAATCCAGATGAGCGACCGCTCGACGGTCGTGGTGCCCAATTCCGAGTTCATCACCAAGATCGTGCGCAATGTGACCCACGCCAATCCCCTGGGACGGGTGCTCATCAAGCTGCCCATGCCGCTGTCGACCGATGCCGACCGGGCGCGCGGCCTGATGCTCGACGCGCTGCGCGAACACAACGGGGTGCTCGACGAACCGGCGCCGAGCGTGCTGCTCGAAGGCCTGGACGCCGGCGGCCTGGTCTTCAACCTGATCGGCTATGTAGTGTCGCCGCGCGCCGCCTCGGGGGTGCGCAGCGATTTGCTGTTCGACGTGCTGCGGCGCCTGCGCGAGGCCGGCCTGCCCCTGTCGACGCCCTCTACCATGCTGCTGGCCGAGGCCAAGCCCGCAGGCCCGGTGCTGCCTCCTACCAGCGCCGCCGCGCCGGGATCGGCTTCGGTTGCGGAGTGACCGGGACGGCGATCGCGCGGGCCTCGCCGCAAGGGATTAAACTGGGTCGGATGGATGGTAGATGTATGTAGATGCCGCGGACGCCGGGCCTAGCCTCGCGTCGGGCACGTTCAAATTGCGAGATATTGATATGGCAGGCAAGCTCAAGATAGATTTCGTTTCCGACGTATCGTGCCCGTGGTGCGCCATCGGGCTCAGCTCGCTGGAACAGGCGCTGGCGCAGCTGGACGGCGAGGTCGGCGTCGATCTGCATTTCCAGCCCTTCGAGCTGAACCCGCAGATGCCGGCCGAGGGGCGCGACTTCGTCGAGTATCTCGGCCAGAAATACGGCAGGACGCCGCAAGAGGTCGCGCGCAGCGCCGAGAACATCCGCCAGCGCGGCGCCCAGGTAGGGTTCGAATTCGCGCCGCGCACGCGCGTCTACAACACGTTCGACGCGCACCGCCTGTTGCACTGGGCCGGCCTGCAGGGGCGCCAGCGTGAACTCAAGCATGCCTTGTTCCGCGCCTATTTCACCGAGGGCCGCAGCCCGGGCGACATCGATGTGCTGGCCGACCTGGCGGCCCAGGTAGGGCTGGATGCGGCGCAGGCCCGCGAGATCCTCGCCTCCGACGCCTACGCCCAAGAGGTGCGCGAGCGCGAGGGCTACTACCGTGATGCCGGCATCGATTCCGTGCCTTCCATCATCGTCAACGACAAGCACCTGATCCAGGGCGGCCAGCCGCCAGAGGTGTTCGAGCAGGCGCTGCGGCGCATTGCCTCGGCGCCGCAATAGGGTCTGGGCCGGCCCGGTGCGCGTCCGGCCGGGCTGTGCCGCGATGGAATGCCGAGGGTAGGGCAGCTATAGGGCTGCGGCGCCGCCGTGCCTGTGCCCTTGCCTTGGATAGCCAGCGGTTTCGCCCGCAAGGGGCGGGGCGCGATATTTTTCAATCTTCAAGAAACAGCATGCGGCGGGCAGCAGCGTCGAGGCGCGTTGCCGGCGGCCGGCCGTGTTGCTTGCCCGCGGCTAATCTTGTCCGGATAAACCCTTAATTGCCGCTAATTTCGGCGAATAGAGGCTTGAGGAATAAGCTTATATATCGTAGAACCAAATAGTTGAAAGTATAATTTGCAGAAAATGCATGGATGCTATGGATCTACGACAATTGGAAGCCTTCGCCGCCGTGATGTCCGCCGGCAGCCTGACGGCTGCGGGCCAGCTGCTGGGGCGTTCGCAGTCCGCCATCAGTCGCCTGATCCAGGATCTCGAAACCGAGATCGGCTACGTGCTGTTCACCCGTAGCCGGCCCTGTGTCACGCCCTCGGAAAAAGGCCTGCTGTTCTACGAAGAAGTGCGGCGCACCCTGGGCGGCCTGCAGCAGATCCGCATCCGCTCGGAAGAAATCGCCCGCGGCGAGCACCGGCCGCTGCGTGTCGCCGCCACCGCGGCGCTGGCTGCCGGCCTGTTGCCGCATGCATTGAAGCAACTGCGCGAGCAGGCCGGGCCCGACCTGCCGCGGCGCTTCGGGGTGCAAAGCCTGCTGCCGGAACAAGTCGTCAAGAGCGTCGCCGGCGAAAGCGTAGACCTGGGCATTGCCAGCCTGCCCATCCAGAGCCAGGGCACGCATATCCATTGGGTGGCCGAGGTGTCCTGTGTGCTGGCCCTGCCCAAGGGGCACCGTCTGGCGCGGCACGAGACCGTTGCGCTGTCCGCGCTAGGCGATTCGCCCATCATCACCATGGCCAACCCCTACAGGCTGAAGCACCGCCTGGATCAGGCCATGGCGCAGAATGAAATCCATCCCTCGTTCAGCATCGAGACGAATTCCACGCTGAATGCGCTGGCGATGGTGCGCAACGGCATGGGTATTTCCATCGTCGAACCCGTCAGCGCGCTCGGCGGCTCGATGGACGACATCGTCATACGGCCGATCGACGTGCACATTCCTTATTTGTTCGGCGTCATCACCGCCAAAGGCGCCTTGGGCGGCGAGCACGTGGCGCGCCTGATCGGCTGCCTCAAAGACCAGGCCCGCCTGCGCCTGCCCAAGCTGGTCGAACACGATCCGCAGAACCTGGCGGCGATCATGGGCTCGCTCTACAGCGTGGCCGAGGCATGAAAACCATGCGGCGACCGATACCCATGAACTGTGTCGTGGCCGGGGGCGCGCAGGCCGCGGGCCCGGTTCGGACGGAGGCCGCGCGATGATGCTCTGGCTGGCCAAGCGCCTGGTGCAGGCGGTTTTCGTCATTCTGCTGATGACGCTGATCGTATTCGTAGGGCTGCACGCCATCGGCAACCCCGTCGACATCCTGATAGGCCAGGACGTCGACCAGGTCGACCGGGCACGCATCATCGCGCAGCTCGGGCTCGACCTGCCACTGTGGCGCCAGTACCTATCGTTCCTGGCGGGCGCGCTGCACGGCGACCTGGGCAACAGCTTCGTCTACAACCAGCCGGCCATCCAATTGATCATGCAGCGCCTGCCGGCGACCCTGGAGCTGGCGGTGGCGGCCATGGTCATCGCCGTGGTGCTGGGCCTGCCGGTCGGCCTGCTGGCGGGCCTGAAGCCCGATCATCCGCTGTCCAAGACGGTGATGGCGGGCAGCATACTCGGCTTCTCGCTGCCGACGTTCTGGGTGGGCCTGATGCTGATCATGGCGTTCAGCGTGAGCCTGGGCTGGCTGCCCGCCAGCGGGCGCGGCCAGACCGTGCAGCTGTTCGGGGCGCAGTGGTCGTTCCTGACCTGGGACGGCCTGAAGCACCTGCTGCTGCCGGCCCTGAACCTGTCGCTGTTCAAGATTTCGCTGGTGATCCGCCTGACCAGCGCGGGGGTGCGTGAAACCCTGCCGCTGGACTACATCAAATTCGCGCGCGCCAAAGGGCTGTCGCCCTTGCGCATCATCGGCGTGCACGTGCTGCGCAATATTCTGATTCCGCTGGTGACCGTGCTGGGGCTGGAATTCGGTTCGACCATCGCCTTCGCCGTGGTGACCGAAAGCATCTTTTCCTGGCCGGGCGCGGGCAAGCTGATCCTGGACAGCATCAATTCCCTGGACAGGCCGGTCATCGTCGGCTACCTGATCGTGATCGTGTGCCTGTTCGTCACCGTCAACCTGGTGGTCGACATTTTGTACCGCCTGCTGGATCCGCGCGTGCGCCTGGAGAAGACGGCATGAGCGCAGTCATCGCAAAGGCCGCCGTTCCCATGGAGCTGGAATCTTCCTGGCGCCAGTTCCTGGGCGATTTATTCGCCTCCAAAAGCGCCGTGCTGGGCCTGGTGGTGGGCCTGGCCCTGATCGCCGCCGCGATTCTCGCGCCGTGGATCACGCCGCAGAATCCCTACGACCTTACGCAGATCAGCATCCTGGACGCGCGTCTTGCGCCGGGCACCGAAAGCAGCACCGGCACTTTTTCCTACTGGCTGGGTACCGACGGGCAGGGGCGCGACCTGTTGTCGGCGATTCTGTACGGCTTGCGCATCAGCCTGACGGTGGGGGTGGGCTCGGCGCTGGCGGCCGGCATCATCGGCACCGTGCTCGGTCTGGTGGCAGCGTACTTCGGCGGCAAGACCGATGCCGCGCTCATGCGCCTGGTCGACCTGCTGTTGTCGCTGCCTTCCATCCTGGTGGCCATGATGATCCTGGCTTATCTGGGCAAGAGCGTAGGCAATGTGATTCTTACCCTGGTGGTGCTGGAATGGGCCTATTACGCGCGCACGGCGCGCGGCCAGGCGCTGGTCGAGCGCCAGAAGGAATACGTGGAAGCCGCGCGCTGCCTGGGCATACCGCAGTGGCGCATCGTGCTCAAGCACATGCTGCCGAACTGCCTACCGCCGCTGATCGTCATAGGCACCCTGCAGGTGGCGCGCGCCATCACGCTGGAGGCCACCCTGAGCTTCCTGGGCCTAGGCGTGCCGGTCACCGAGCCCTCGCTCGGCCTGCTGATTTCCAATGGCTACCAATACATGCTGTCGGGCCAGTACTGGATCAGCTTCTATCCGGGCATAGCGCTGCTGGTCACCATCGTCAGCCTGAACCTGGTGGGGGATCGCCTGCGGGACATCTTCAACCCGAGGCTGCAGAAATGAGCGCGGACAAGCTTCTGGAAGTGCGCGGCCTGCGCACCCATTTCTCCACCAGGGCGGGCGCGGTGGCGGCCGTCGACGAGGTGTCCTTCGGCCTGGAGCGCGGCAAGATCCTGGGCCTGGTGGGCGAATCGGGCTCGGGCAAATCGGTGACCGGCTTTTCCATCATGCGCCTGATCGATCCCCCGGGCCGCATCGTCGCCGGCGAGATCCTGTTCAAGGGGCGCGATCTGCTGCGGCTGCGGGAAAAAGAAATGCAGCATCTGCGCGGCAATCGCATCGCCATGATCTTCCAGGATCCGATGATGACGCTGAACCCGGTGCTGCGCGTGGACGTGCAAATGATCGAAACGGTGCTGGCGCACAGCAACACCAGTAGGGCGCGGGCGCGCGAGCTGGCGCGCGACACGCTGGGCGCGATGGGTATTTCCAGCCCCGAAGAGAGGCTGATGGCGTACCCGCACCAGTTGTCCGGCGGCATGCGCCAGCGCGTGGCCATCGCCATTGCGCTGCTGCATCGGCCCGAACTGATCATCGCCGACGAGCCCACCACCGCGCTGGACGTCACCATCCAGGGACAGATACTGTCCGAGGTGCAGAACCTGACGCGCCAGTACGGTACCTCCCTGATATGGATCACGCACGATCTTTCGGTGGTGGCGGGCCTGGCCGACGAGATTGCGGTCATGTACGCCGGCCGCATCGTCGAGCAGGGCGGTGTCGACGACGTGCTCGATCGGCCGCTGCACCCCTACACGCTGGGCCTGCTCAACAGTCTGCCCAGCAGCAACCGGCATGGCAGGCGCCTGAACCAGATACCCGGCATGGCGCCCAACCTGCTGGCCCTGCCCGCGGGCTGCGCTTTCTTCGAACGCTGTACGCGCCGCACGGTGCAGTGCGAGCAACAGCGGCCCGCCCTGGATCCTCATGGAAACGGGCACGCGGTGCGGTGCTTTCACCCGATCGGGCAGGAGGTGCCGGCATGAATCCGACCGCGCCCTTGGTAGAGCTCAAGGGCATCAGCCATCGTTTCGGCGAAAGAGCGCCCGGGTTGTTCGACGGCATTCTGCAAGGCCTGCGCCTGCAGCGCGAGCCGGCGGTCACGCACGCGGTGGACGGTGTCGACCTGGTGGTCGGGCGCGGCGAGGTCGTGGGCCTGGTGGGCGAGTCCGGCTGCGGCAAATCCACGCTGGGCCGCATCGCCGCGGGCCTGCTGGCGCCCAGCGAGGGCAGCCGGCGCGTCAACGGCGTCGAGGCGGCCGCCATGAGCCGCCGCCAGCAGCGCCAGGCACGCCTGAAGATCCAGCTGATATTCCAGGATCCGTACGCCAGCCTGAACCCGCGGCTGCGGGTTACGGAAATCGTCGGCGAAGCGGTGCGCACCCACGATCTGGTGCCGCAGTCCGAGCTGGACGACTACGTCTGCGCGCAGCTGCAGCGTGCCGGCCTGAACCCCGCCTTGCGCGGCCGCTATCCGCACCAGTTCAGCGGCGGCCAGCGCCAGCGCATAGGTATTGCGCGGGCCCTGGCGGTGAACCCGGACATGCTGGTGTGCGACGAGGCCGTGGCTGCGCTGGACGTGTCGATCCAGGCGCAGATCCTGAACCTGTTCATGGATCTGCGCGAGCAGCTGAACCTGACCTATCTGTTCATCAGCCACGACCTCGGCGTGGTCGAGCACTTGTCGGACAGGGTGGTCGTCATGTACCTGGGGCGCGTGGTCGAAACGGCGCCCGTGGCGGAAATCTTTCACCATCCGAATCACCCGTATACCAAGGCCTTGCTGGACGAGGTGCCGCGCATCGATGTGCGCCGCCGCGCCTTTTCAGCGGTCAAGGGGGAAATCCCCAGTCCGCTGGCGCCGCCGTCCGGGTGTCATTTTCATCCCCGCTGTCCGTACGCGATGCCGCGCTGCCGGGTCGAGCGCCCCGAGCTCAAGAGCGTGGCCCCGGGCCACCTGAGCGCCTGCCACCTGAACGACCAGGCCTGAGCCGCACCCGTCATGAGTTTTCATCCCGTCCTACGATTGCAATGGTTTTTCCTGGAGGAGTCGCAATGAAGCGTTTTTTAATCAGTGCCATGATGGCCGGCGTGCTTGCCGCCGGCGGCATCGCGCATGCCGAAACCCTGAACATCGGCTTCGCCGATCCGGTCTCGTCGCTGGATCCGCAGCTGAACAATTTTGCCGGCGACCGCTCCGTCGACCTGCACTTTTTCGACCTGCTGACCCAGATCCGCGACAACCGGGTCAAGCCCATGCTGGCCGACAGCTGGAAGGCGCTGGACGATCACACCTGGGAATTCAAGCTGCACCCCGGCGTCAAGTGGTCGGACGGCAAGCCCTTCACGGCCGACGACATCGTATTTTCCTATGAGCGCGCGCGTAAAGTACCAGGCAGCGTCGCGACCTTCGCCGGTTATCTGCGCACTGTCGCCTCGGCGCAGGCCAAAGATCCGCTTACCCTGGTCGTCAAGACCACGGTGCCCAATCCCGACCTGCCCCTGAACCTGGCTTCCGTGCATATCGTCAGCCGCCATGTCGGCGCGAATGCCACCAGCGAAGACTACAACAGCGGCAAGGCCGTGGTCGGCACCGGCCCCTACAAGCTGGTGTCCTATACGCCGGGCGATCGCATCATCATGCAGCGCAACGACGGCTACTGGGGCCCGAAGCCGGAATGGGACAAGGTCAATTACCGCTATATCAGCAATGCCGCCTCGCGCACCGCCGCGCTGCTGTCGGGCGACGTGGACGTCATCGACAAGGTTTCCGTATCCGACATCGCGCGGCTGAAGAAATCGTCCAAGGTGTCGCTGTTCTCGTACCCGGGCCTGCGCGTCATGCTGCTGCAGCCCAGCTTCCGCAAGGGGCCGAACCAGTACATCACCGACAATAGCGGCAAGGAACTGCCGCAGAACCCGCTGCTGGACGTGCGTGTGCGCCAGGCCCTGTCGCTGGCGGTCAATCGCAAGGCGATCGTCGATCGCATCCTGCAGGATGCCGCGACGGTGGCCGACCAATGGATGCCCGCCGACACCTATGGCTATAACCCCGATATCAAGCCTATCGCGTTCGACCCCGCCAAAGCCAAGGCGCTGCTGAAAGAGGCTGGTTTTCCCGAGGGCTTCAAGCTGACCATGCACGTGCCGTCCGACCGCTATCCGCTGGGGCCGGAGACCGCGCAGGCGGTGGCGCAGTTCTGGTCGCGCATAGGCGTCAAGACCAGCGTCGAGGTGGTGCCATGGGCCGTGTACGCGGGCCGCGCCAAGAAAAACGAATACGCCATGAGCATGATCGCCTGGGGCAACGGCACCGGCGAGGGCAGCTACGCCATGGTCAACATCCTGGCCACCGTGACGCCGGCCAAGGGCCTGGGCACCTCGAACTGGGGCCACTACAGCAGCGCCGCGATGGATGAAGACCTGCGCAAGGCCACCGTCGAGTTCGACGTGGACAAGCGCGAGGCCATTCTGCGCGATGCCGTGAACGTGGTCATGAATGACGTGGGCATCCTGCCGCTGTACCACTACAAGAACATCTGGGCCGCCAAGAAAGGCCTGAAGGTGGTGCCGTGGACCAGCGACCGCACCGTGGCGATGCAGGTCAGCAAGGCCGACGGCAAGCAGGCCGGCGCCAAGTAATGAGCGCGACCGGCATGAGTCCAGCCCGCCTGCTCGTCGAGCCCGCCGACGACCTCATCGATGTGCCGCGCCGCATCCGGCTCGAGCATGTTCCGGCGCACGCCCGCGTCACCATCGCCACGCGCACCGTGCGGGGCAACGGCACGGTCTGGCGTAGCAGCGCCAGCTTCCAGGCCGACGCCGCGGGCGTCGTCGAACTGGCCGAGTGCGCGCCGCTGTCCGGCGACTATGCGGGCGTGTCGGCCATGGGCCTGATCTGGTCGCAGTGTCCCGAGCGCGCCGGTGCCCGGGATGTATTCCCGGCCGACATGTCGGAGCCGCTGCGCACGCAGATCAGCGCCGAGGTCGAGGGCGTAGGCGGGGCCGCGGGCGTGCGGCTGGAAGCCGTGCTGGTGCAGCGCCTGATGGCCGCCGGCGTGACGCGCCAGGACATCCGCGCAGAAGGGCTGGTCGGTACGCTGTTCAAGCCGGCCGGCCCCGGCCCGCATCCGGCCATCATGATCTTGAACGGTTCGGGCGGCGGCATCAACGAGCCGCGCGCGGCGCTGTATGCCTCGCGCGGCTATATCGCTTTCGCGCTGGCGTATTTCAAGGCGCCGGGCCTGTCGGACTATATCTCCAACACGCCGCTGGAATACTTCAAGCAGGGCCTGGACTGGCTGCGCAGGACGCAACAGCCGCGCGACGGCTTCGTCGCGCTCAATGGGCAGTCCCGGGGCGGCGAACTGGTGCTGCTGCTGGCCTCGGTGTATCCGCAGGACGTATCGGCAGTGGTCGCCTACGTGCCCGGCGCCGTGGTGCACAGCGGCCAGAATGCGGCAGACCCCAAGGTCGGCCGCGAGGGCCCCACGTGGCTGCTGGGCGGCAAGCCCCTGCGGCACCTGTGGGAGGGCAATCGCACCGCCACCTGGGCGCCGTTCGACGAAGGCCCGTCGCCGCATCGCCACGAGCGCGCCATCCGCACCGCCCTGCAGGACAGCGAGGCCGTCGCCAGGGCACGCATTCCGGTCGAGAAGATCCGCGCGCCGATCATCCTGCTGTCGGCTACCGACGATGGATCCTGGCCGTCCAGCCTGTACAGCAAGATGGTGGTGGACAGCCTGCAGGCGCAGCACTATCCCTATGACGTGCAGTGGGTGGACGCCCAGGACGCGGGCCACGCCATCGTCTTCCCGTATATCCCCACCACGCAACTGGTGTACAGCCATCCCGTCTCGGGCAAGGTCAGCACCGGTGGCGGCAGCCCGGCCCCCAACGCCCGGGCCGACGAGGAATCGTGGAAGCGGATCAAGCAGTTCCTGGCAGATGCCGTGCGCGATCATGCGCGCAGCGGCGGCAAGCAAGGCTAGAAAACGCCCGAGCCACGCCGCTGGCGCCCGCGGGAGGCTTCCCGCGGCGCTGACGCGACCCGTTGCGCCGGCTCATGTTGTGTACGGTAGCGATCGATGTGCAGCATTGCCGAACGGTTTCCGTCGCGGCTCGGCTGGCTGATTTCCTTGCCCAGCCATGCTTCGCGCAATACCTGGATGCCGCAATGGTATGCCACGGCTATTCCACGCCGGCCCGCCGGTACTGCCATGGACAGACTGGAATCGAAGCGGAGCAGCGTACGTGCGACGACCTGGGTGGTGCGCTCGTCGTCGGCGACATCCTGCTCGAGTGATCCATGGCAGCCCACGGTCGAGAGTACTCGGCCTTGACTCTGTGCGATGGCAGCGAAGGCTGCCAGCCGGGACGATAACGCTTGCTGCAGCAGGATGTCTGTGGATGCAGCAGCACAGTGGCGCGGATCCATTCCTTCTGGATAGTCCAAGCTGATGCCCAGTAAAACCTGTGTATCGTTCAAGGAACGCATGTGGCGTTCGACGGCCTCCGGGGCGGCGTCTGCGAGATAGATGACATCGCATGCCGGCAGGGCGGCCAATGGCGTGGCGTGTGTCGTGTCGATGTGGCAGGCCAGTTGTGCGATCATGGCGTGCCGCCGCCGCGAGCATTCGGATTCGGTATGGCAGCCATGTCATAGGACGGCGTATAGTCGTCGGGTGCGCCCGGTGGTATCGGCGGGTGGGCTTTGAGCGAGGCCTGGAAGTTGTTCACCATGTGGCGGATAGGGCCTCGTACCCAGCCTTGCGTGGTGTTGACGTCAGTCTCCTCCTTCGGGTCTTGCACCACATTGAACACATAGGGGGTTTCCAGATGATTGGGGCCGGCATTGGGTTCCACTTCCCAGACGAAGTGCATCTTCCAGTCGCGCCACTTGGCCGCGCGTAGTTCGGTCTTGATGTAGTAGACAAAGCCCTCGCGCGCCGACTTCTCCGCCTGTCCCAGCAGAAGCGCGGACTGGTCGACCCCGTCGATGGGGCGGTCGGTGGGCACTTCCAGGCCCGCAATGCGGGCAAGAGTAGGGAATAGATCCACGACATGGACGATCTCATTGGTCTGGCGGCCGGCGGGTACCTTACCGGGCCAGCGTACGATGAGCGGCACGCGCAGCGCGCCTTCCATCGCGGTGTGATACGTCCCGGCCCATATACCGGCGCTCCCGCGCCATGGACGTCGATACTCGGGGCCGTTGTCGCTGGCAAAAATAAACACAGTGTTGCCAGCGATGCCGTGATCCTCGACTGCATCGAGTATTTGGCCGACACGGGCATCCATCTCCACCAGCGAGTCGGCGAAATCGCCCTTGCCCGTGCGGCCTTCGAAGTCGCGGTGAGGGATAGTGGGGAAGTGCAGCTGAGTCAGCGGCACGTACAGGAAGAAGGGTGTCTTGCCGGCATGGCTACCGATGAAGTTGCAGCTGCGTTGCGTTAGATTCTCGTCGATGCGGCGGCGCATCTCGAGATCGTAGAGTTCGCGCTTCTCTGCGGGGTGGCCTTTGCGGCCCTCCATGACGTGGGGGACTTCAACGACCTCGGGGTCGAAGCCTACGGCATTGAAGAACATGGTTTCATTCGTCGTGCGGGGAATGCCATACCACTCGTCAAAGCCCTTGTCCTTGGGATAGCGCCCTTCTTTGTCGCCCAAGTGCCATTTGCCGTACATGGCGGTAGCATAGCCCTGCGCGGAGAAGGCTTCGGCCAGCGTACGCTCCCATGGAATAATGCCCTGGGGCAGCCCTGCGGGCACGGACTGCATGGCGCCGGTGCGGACTGGGTGGCGACCTGTCATCAGGGCCGAACGTGTGGGTACGCAGTCGCTCTCGACGTTGAAATTCAGGAACCGGGTGCCTTGTGCGGCCAGCGCGTCGATACGCGGCGTGGGTGCCCCGCGGATAGCGCCGCCTCCATAGCAGCCTAGTTCGCCCCAGCCAAGGTTGTCGGCCAAGATCAGAACTACATTGGGCCGGGGTTTCGCTTGCGGCATGTTGTGTCTCCGTGTCAGTTGAGCTTGATGTGCAATTGCTTGACCAGATTGCCCCAGTCGGTCACGTCTTGGTGAATAAAGCCGTCGAACTCGGCAGCACCCATAGGCTTGGGCGTGACGCCTATCCCCAGCAGCTTGGCCTGGATGGCAGGCTGCCGGACTATGCCGTCGATTGCGTCGGACAGCTGTTTTACGATGGCCGGCGGTGTGCCGCGCGGCGCGACGACACCGACCCACTGGGCACGCGTAATGTCTGGATAGCCAAGCTCCTTCAGCGTCGGCACGTCGGGCGTGGCGGGATTTCGCTTTGCGGTCGTGACCGCGACGATGCGGACGGCGTGATTGCGTGCCTGTGCCAGCAGCGGCGCGAAGCCGAGTACCGCCGCCGGTATAGTGCCGGCCACGAGATCGGCCACGGCCTGTCCGCCACCCTTGTATGGCACGTGGATCAACTGCACCCCTGCCAAGTGGGCAAGCCATTCGCCAACAATGTGCTGTGAGGTTCCTAGGCCCGAAGTCCCGAAGGGAATGTGGCCCGGCCTGGCCTTGGCGGCGGCGATCAGCTCGGCCAGGCTGCGATATTTGGAACGGGTGGACACAGCCACCGCCATGGGCTGGTCGCCGATCAGTGCGACGCCAGTCAGGTCGCGATCCAGTTTCCAGCCCATATTACGGGTGGCGCTGATTATGGCTGCCGAGTCAGAGGCGATTGCCAATGTGTAGCCATTGGCGGGTGAGCGGGCTGCGAGCTGCATGCCGATGGAGCCGGATGCGCCGGGATGGTTTTCGACAACTACGCTTTGTCCCAGAGCCTTGCCGAGTTCGGAGCCTATCATCCGCGCGACCGTGTCATTCGTCCCGCCGGCGGCTTGCGGGACAATTATCTTGACGGGTTGGTCGGCAGGCCATTCGGCATGGGCCGCTGTAGCGGCTCCCAGCCCTACGCCGAGCAGGGCGCTGGGGAGCATTGCGCATAGTGCAGTACGTGGGCTCGGTTTCATGGTGTCTCCCTGTGTGTTCGTTTTGAATGTGAGGGAAGTGTAGTGATCAACGTATAAAGTTAAAATTCAAAAATTCCTATTATGTGATAACCCATAACTTTCACGTAAATGGCCAGTTTCATGACTCGACATTCTCGCGCCGCGCTTTCGCATCTGAAGTTCCGCCATCTCGCCTTGATCGAATACCTGTTACAGGAAGGCACCCTGCGCAAGGCGGCACGGCGCCTGAATATCAGCCAGCCGGCTACGACGGCAATGCTCACCGACATCGAGAGCCTGTGGGGCGTGCAGCTGTTCACACGCAATCGACAGGGGGTCGCGCCGACGGCACAGACACTGGCGCTCGCACCGCGCTTGCGCGTGCTGCTGAACGACTTCGATGAGTTGGGGGCGATGCTGGATCGGTTGAATACCGGTAAGAATGAAGTACTGCGGGTGGGCATGGCTCCACAGGCTTTTACCGTCTTGTTGCCAGATGCCGTCGAGCGCTTCAGACGAGCGGGTGGTTGCTACCTGCATACCAGCGAGGGGAGTGCGCCCGATCTGTTGGAGCGTTTGCTGGCGGGTGACCTGGATTGCGTGCTGGGCCGCATGCCGCCGGACATGGGCAGCCTGAAACACGATATGGCGTCACTGTCTTTTGTTCGTCTTTATGAAGACGACGTATGCATCGTATGTGGGCCCGATCATCCTGCCACCCGATCCAGAGTGGACTATGCTCGACTGGCGCAGTGGGACTGGGTGTTGCAGCGCGCCAGTTCGAGCGTACGGCGGGCATTGATCGAGGCATTCCTCCGTAAGGGGCTGGTGCTGCCTCCCCCCGTGGTGGAGACGCCGACTTACATTCAAGCCCTAGACATCGTGGCCGCGGCGGAGTTTCTGACGGCGGCGCCTCGTCGTATGGCCATGGCTCATGCGCGCACCGGACGTGTGCAAGTGCTGGATCTGACTTTGCGTATAGCGCTGATGCCGGTTTGTCTGATTATGCGCAAGAGCACGGAAGATCACCCACAGATTGCACGTTTTCGCGCGGCCTTTGAGGAGGCGCCCGCCGAGCCTTGAAGGCGGACGGCTGTTGCGATACATGGGCGATGCATGAAATATGATCGTGCGCGCTCATTGGCGCATTGCCAGTCCAATTGGGTTCCCTACGGAGCAAGAGCTTAGTGGCGCTGCCGGGCTCGTGAGGCGGCGAGCTAGGCCGCGCAGGCGTACTCGATGACCAGCTGTGCGCTGACCATGCCGTTCCACACGTTCCTGTCCAAACGGTAGGCGACTTCGACGTATTCGGGTAGCATCTCGGCGTGCCCGAACCAGATCGCGTCGAAGCGCTGGTTGCCGCGCGCCAGGCTCAGCTTGAGGTGCTTGTCTTTCAGCAGGCGCTGCTGCTGCACCTGGAAGGTGTCGCGGAACACGGGGGCGGGAAAGCCCGAGCCCCAGACCTGCTGCTGCAGCAGCCCGGCCACGTCGGCATTGGCGTAGCCGCTGTCCAGCGAACCGTCGGTTTCTATCAGGGGGTCGAAGCTGTCGCGGCCGCTGAGTTCGCGCACCGCCTGGTCGAAGCCCTGGGTGAAATCTTCGTAGCCTTGCTCCAGCAACGTCAGGCCCGCGGCCATGGCGTGGCCGCCGAATTTGACGATGATGCCGGGATGGCGTTTGGACACCAGGTCGAGCACGTCGCGCAGGTGCACGTCGGGAATCGAGCGGCCCGAGCCGCGCAGTTGGCCGTCGTCGGCGCGCGCGAAGGCGATGGTGGGGCGCCAGTAGGTTTCCTTGATGCGCGAGGCCACCAAGCCGACCACGCCCTGATGCCAATCGGGGTGGTAGACGCAGACGCCCGCGCCGATTTCGGTTTCAGGCAGCTCCATGGCGGCCAGCGCTTCTTCGCGCATGCTGGCTTCGATGGCGCGCCGCTCGTGGTTGATGGAATCCAGTTCGCGCGCCAGGCGCAGCGCTTCGGCCTCGTCGTCGCTGAGCAGGCAGGCGATGCCCAGGCTCATGTCGGCCAGGCGGCCGGCGGCATTGATGCGCGGGCCTATGGCAAAGCCCAGGTCGAAAGCACCGGCCTGTGCCGGTTCGCGCGCCGCCACCGCGAACAGGGCGCGCAGGCCGGGCTGCATGCGGCCCGTGCGGATCTTCTGCAGGCCCTGCGTGACCAGCAGGCGGTTGTTGGCGTCGAGCTTGACCACGTCGGCCACTGTACCCAGCGCCACCAGGTCGGCCAGCGCGTCCAGGCGTGGGCCGGCATTGGCCGCGTAGACGCCGCGCCGGCGCAGTTCGGCGCGCAGCGCCAGCAGCAGGTAGAAGATCACGCCCACGCCCGCCAGGTTCTTGGACGGAAAGCCGCAGCCGGGCTGGTTGGGGTTGACGATGGCCAAGGCGCGGGGCAGGGTGCTGCCTGGCAGGTGGTGGTCGGTGACGATGACCTCCATGCCGGCGGCAGCCGCCGCGGCCACGCCGTCGACGCTGGCGATGCCGTTGTCCACGGTAATGAGGATGTCCGGCTTGCCGGCGTGGTGGCGCAGCGCCAGTTCGACCACGGCGGGCGACAGGCCGTAGCCGGTCTCGAAGCGGTTGGGCACCAGGAAGTCGATTTGCGCGCCCATGGCCCGCAGGCCACGCACTGCCACCGCGCAGGCGGTGGCGCCGTCGCAATCGTAGTCGGCCACCACCAGCAGGCGCCTGCGTGCGTCGATCGCGTCGGCCAGCAGGCGCGCCGCGTGTTCGCTGTGCGTAAGCCGGCCCGGGGGCAGCATGGCCGACCAGTCGGGCCGGGTTTCGGCGATTTCCCGCACGCCGCGTGCGGCCCAGAGGCGCGCCAGCAGGGGGTGCACGCCGCAGGCCTCGAGCGCGCGCGCGGCATCGGGTTGGGCGCGGCGTGTGCTCAGTCTCGGGGTGACCACCAATTTCTCCAGGATATGCGGCCGCCGGGCAATAGGCCGGCAAGCCGCCCGCGGCTTTTCAGTTCCACGTATTTGTCGCTGCCGATCAGCACCAGCGCAGGCTTGATGTTCGCCAGGGGCCGCAGGACTCGTGTTTCCAGTTCGCCCAGGGCCTGCAGCCACGCGCCCCAGTCGTGCGCCAGCATGGGCTCCAGCAGCGCTTCGTGAACCTGCGCGGCTTCTTTTTCTTGCATAGCCGGGAACTGTTCGGGCCTGGCGCCGCCAAATAGCCACAGGCTGTTGACGGGCGGCAGCCCGCGTTCCTGGCGCGCCAGGTTGACCGGATGCTCGAACCAGGTCATTTGCAGTTCATTGACCAGTTTGCGCCAGGGGCGGGCGGCGGCGTCCTGCGGCCACCATTCGTTGACCGAGCTCAGGCTGACCAGCCGCGGGCTGGCACAGACCGGCGAGAAGTCGCTTTCGATGGTGATGCGCCAGTGCTCGGTGGCCAGCTGGCTGGCCTGGAAACCGCTGCCCTCGAAGGCGCTGTGCGCGGCTGCGAACAAGGCTACACTCTCGTCTGGCGTGATGTCGAGCTGGCGCGCCGCCAGCAGGCGCGCGCCCTCGCGCGAGGGCGAGACATGCACCAGCTCGGCCAGCCACACCGGTACGCCGGGCGCGCCTGCGGCGGTTTGGCCGGCGCCCCATAAGGGGCCGAGCCCGGCACAGAAGTTCTGTTCACGCCGCGGCACGAAACCGCGGCTGGCCAGTTGCCAGCGTTCGTACGGGGTACAGCCCGAAACGCCCGGGCTGGCCTGCGTGACCGTGGCGCGGCTATGTTCCAGCCAGCGCCCCAGTGTAGGCGCGGTCTTGAGCATGTGCGGCGTGAGTTCGCGGGCCTCGCGAGGGTCGGGCAAGGCGCCCGGTAGTACGATTTGCATTCCCGGATTGTAGTGGCAATGAAAAGATGGTGGGATATTGAAGAGCTCATATGAACTTTGGATCGGCGCGCGCTATGCGGGCATGGCGCGTGCCCGCCGCCGGGACGGGCGCAAAGACCGCTTCGTCTCGTTCATTGCCGCCACATCGATGGCCGGGATCGCGCTGGGGGTGGCCGCACTCATAGTGGTGCTGTCGGTGATGAACGGCTTCCAGACCCAGGTGCGCGACCGCATGCTGTCGGTGTTGCCGCACATCGAACTCTATGTGCCGGGCATGGCGCCCGGGCAGGTGCTGCAGCATTGGCAGCAGATTGCGCAGGACGCCGAAAAGAATCGTGCGGTCAAGGGCGCCGCACCCTTTGTCGCCGCGCAGGCCATGCTGGTGCGCGGCGAATCGCTTAGCGGCGTGCAGATCCGCGGCATCGATCCCAAGCTCGAGTCGGCGGTGTCGGACATACACGGCCAGATGATGGACGGCAGCCTCGATGCACTGCAGCCCGGCAGCTACGCCATCGTGCTGGGCAACCAGATCGCGGCCTCGCTGGGCGTGCATCGCGGCGACACGGTGCTGGTGCTGGCGCCGCAAGGCTCGATCTCGCCGGCGGGCTTTGCGCCGCGCATGCGCCAGTTCACCGTCGCCGGCATTTTCTCTTCGGGGTATTACGAGTATGACGCATCGCTGGCCTTCGTCAACTATGAAGACGCCGCCAAGGTGTTCCGCGACAGCGGCACCAGCGGGGTAAGGCTGCGCATCGCCGACATGCAGCGGGCGCCCGAAGTGGCGCAGCAGCTCAAGCAGATCCTGCCGCCGGCCGTGCAGGCCAGCGACTGGACGCAGAACAACCGCACCTGGTTCGCGGCGGTGCGCACCGAGAAGCGCATGATGTTCCTGATCCTGGCGCTGATCGTGGCGGTGGCGGCGTTCAATCTGCTGTCCTCGCTGGTAATGGCCGTCAAGGACAAGCAGTCCGATATCGCCATCCTGCGCACGCTGGGCGCCACGCCGCGCGAGATCGGGCGCATATTCCTGGTGCAGGGCACCCTGATAGGCGTGGTCGGCACCTTGCTGGGCGTGGGTTTCGGCGCACTGATCGCCTACAACATCGACGTGATCGTGCCATTCCTGGAGCGCCTGTTCGGCGTGCATTTCCTGCCGCAGCAGGTGTACTTCATCAGCGAGCTGCCGTCCACTCCCGAGCTATCCGATATCGTCACCATTGCCGTGACTTCACTGGTTCTGTCCGTGCTGGCCACGCTGTACCCGAGCTGGCGCGCGTCGCGCCTGCAACCCGCCGAGGTGCTGCGCCATGATTGAGCCATCTTTCAATGCCTCCTCCCAGCCGCCCGCCCATTACGTGCTGCAGGCCCGCAACCTGGTCAAGGCCTATGACGACGGCGCTACCCGCATCGAGGTGCTGCGCGATGTCAGCCTGCACGTGGCGCAGCGCGAGTTCGTCGCCATCGTGGGGGCTTCGGGCTCGGGCAAGAGTACGCTGCTGCACATGCTGGGACTGCTGGACGAGCCCACTTCCGGCTCGGTCTTTGTCGACGGTGAAGAGGCGCGCGGCATGAGCGAGTCGCAGCGCAGCCGCCTGCGCAACCGCAGCCTGGGCTTCGTGTACCAGTTCCACCATTTGCTGTCCGAGTTCTCGGCGCTGGACAATGTCGCCATGCCGCTGATCGTGCGCCGCGCGCCGCGCGCCGCCGCCCGCGAGCAGGCCGCGCAGGCCCTGGAGCAAGTGGGGCTGGCCGCGCGCGTGCATCATTACCCGGGGCAGTTGTCCGGCGGCGAGCGCCAGCGCGTGGCGCTGGCGCGTGCGCTGGTCACCAATCCCATCTGCGTGCTGGCCGACGAGCCCACCGGCAATCTGGATCGCTACACGGCCGAGAGCATGTTCGAACTGCTGGTGCGCATCAACCAGGAGCTGGGCACGGCGTTGGCCATCGTGACTCACGACCCGGCGCTGGCGGCGCTGGCGCATCGCCAGTTGTTCATGAACAAGGGCCGCCTGGCCGACGAGGACACGCCCCGGTCTGACTGACGCGGGCCGACTCGCGGCCGGCTGCCGCGCCGCCGGCAGGGAGCACACATTGCTGATCGATACGCACTGCCATCTGGACGCCTCCGAGTTCGATGCCGATCGGCGCGAAGTGATACAGCGCGCCGCAGGGCAGGGCGTGCGGGCCATCGTCATACCCGCCGTGGAACGCGGCAATTTCACGACCGTGCGCAGCCTGGCGCACAGCTTCGAGGGCGGCGCCTACGCGCTGGGCATACATCCGATGTGCGTGCCGCGGGCGCAGCCGGCGGATCTGGAGGCGCTGGAGGCCTGCGTGCAGGCCAGCCTGGCCGACCCGCGCTTTGTCGCCATCGGCGAAATCGGGCTGGACTTCTTCGTGCCCGAGCTGTGCACCGAGGCGATGCGCGCGCGCCAGGAAACTTTCTACGCCGCCCAGCTCGAACTGGCGCGGCAACATGGCCTGCCGGTGCTGCTGCACGTACGGCGCTCGCAAGACCAGTTGCTCAAGCATTTGCGCCGCAAGCCCGTGGCCGGGGGTATGGCGCACGCCTTCAACGGCAGCTTCCAGCAAGCCGCCGCATTCATCGACATGGGTTTCGCGCTGGGCATGGGCGGCGCCATGACCTTCGAACGCGCGCTGCAGATACGCCGCCTGGCCGCGCAACTGCCGCTGGACGCGCTGGCGCTGGAAACCGATGCGCCGGACATCCCGCCCGCGTGGCTGGGCGGCCGCGGCTTGCCACGAGCCCGCAACGAGCCGGGCGAAGTCGCGCGCATAGGCGCCGAACTGGCCCGCTTGCGCGGACTGGACGCCGCGCAGGTCGCGGCCGCCACGGCCGCCAATGCCCTGCGCGTGCTGCCGCGCCTGGCCTCGGTCGTGCCGGCGCTGGCCTGAGCCGCGGCCGTATCCGTTGTGTCGCATCTGTTGTTTGCATCGCGCCGGTGCGTTTCGCGCCGCGCGATTTTCGCCGTAAGTGCGGGAGCCTGGATCAGGGCAGGTTCTCGCGGAAGATTATCTGGCTTTGCACCGGGTCGACGCCGCTCAGGGCGGCGCGGTGGTCGCGCAAGTTGGCGAAGATCCGCACGCAGCTCGAGGTGGCCGACTGGGGGTTCTGGGTGATGACGGCGTCCATGGTGCCGTCGATCAGCAGCGCGCGCGTATCGGGCGTCAGGCCATGGCCGATGAACACCACCTTGTGTTCCAGCCCGGCCTCTTTCAGGGCGCGCGCTACACCGTCCGACGCCCCGCCGATGTTGTAGATGCCGGCCAGTTCGGGGCACTGCTGCAGCAGCTGGTGCGTCAGCCGGTAATTGCGTTCGGCATTGTCCTGGCCTTCGCGCAGCCCCAGCACCTCGATGCCCGGGAATAATTCGCGGAACAGGTACAGGAATCCCATCTCGCGCTCTTCATGGGCACGGTAGCTGAGACTGCCGGCGATCATCCCCACCTTGGCCGGGCGCGGGCCCATGAAACGGCCTATCAGGTAGGCGGCGGTGCGCCCGGCGGCGCGGTTGTCCAGGCCGATGTAGGCGGCGCGGCCCGAGCCGGAAATATCCGTGATCAGCGTCACCACGTGCACGCCGCGCGCCACCAGCAGGTTGACGGCGTCGCGCACCAGCGGGTGCTCGATCGCCATGAAGGCCACGCCTTCGGCGCGATCGGCCTGACGCTGCAGGGCCGCGGCCAGCAGCTGCGGATTGAAGCCTTCTATGTATTCGACGCGGCAGCGCACGTTGAAGGGCGCCCAGCTTTCCTGCGAGTAGTGCACCGTATCGCCCAGCATCTTGAGGTAGCGGTTGGTGCCTTTGGGCAGCAGGAAGACGATGCGCATGGGGGCCGGCGCCAGCGCGGCGTATAGCTCGTGCTCGGGCAGATAGTCCAGCTGCGCCGCTGCCTTGAGCACGCGCTGTGCGGTGGCCGGACGCACTCCCGGCCGGCGGTTCAGCACCCGATCCACGGTCGCGGTAGAGACGCCTGCCGCAGCGGCGATGTCCGTCACCCGGGCACGGCTAGCGGTGCCTGCGTGGGAATTGATTACAGCCATATGATTACATCAAAAAACATCATTCAAAGGGTTTGACCATGCTGCCATGAGGCGATTATCGTTCGAAAAACCCTAATTTATCAATCAATATTTTGATCAAATAACATCAAATCCAATCAGGAGGCAATGATGAGCAATATTACCCGCCGCAGCATGTTGAAGGCCATGTCGGCGCTGCCGTTGGCCGGTGTCGCCAGCGCGCTGCCGCTGACCGCGCGAGCCGCCGAGTTTTCCTACAAGTACGGCAACAACCTGCCGCTGGCGCACCCGCTGAACGTGCGCGCCCACGAGGCCGCCAAGGAAATTCTCGATAAATCCAAGGGCCGGGTGGACATCAAGATTTTCCCCAACAACCAGCTGGGAGGCGACACTGACATGCTGTCGCAGGTGCGCTCCGGCGGTATCCAGTTCTTCACGCCGTCCTCGCTGGTGATCGCCACCCTGGTGCCGGTGGCCGCGATCAATGCCGTGGGCTTCGCGTTCTCGGACTACGGCCAGGTATGGAAGGCCATGGACGGCAAGGTCGGGGCCTACATCCGTTCGGCGGTCGACAAGGTGGGCTTGTATGCCTTTGAAAAAATGTGGGACAACGGCTTTCGCCAGATGACCAGCAGCAAGGCGCCCATCAAGACCGACGCCGACATGGCCGACCTGAAGATCCGCGTGCCGGTCAGCCCCTTGTCGATCGCCATGTTCAAGGCGCTGGGCGCGGCGCCCACCAGCCTGCAGTTCAGCGAGGTGTATTCGGCGCTGCAGACCAAGATCGTCGACGCCCAGGAGAACCCGCTGCCCATCATCCAGGTGGCCAAGCTCTACGAAGTGCAGAAGTATTGCTCGCTGACCAACCACATCTGGGACGGCTTCTGGTTCATCGCCAATGGCCGGGCCTGGAAGCGCCTGCCCGCCGATCTGCAGACCATCGTGGCCGACGCCATCAACGGCGCCGGGCTGCGCCAGCGCGAGGACATCAAGAAGCTGAACGACTCGGTGCAATCCGACCTGCAATCCAAGGGCCTGCAGTTCAACCAGGTGTCGGCCGATAGCTTCCGCGCCAAGCTGCGCAGCGCCGGCTTCTACAAGACCTGGAAGGGGCGCTTCGGCGATGCCGCCTGGGGCGTGCTGGAACAGGCCGTCGGCAAGCTGGTGTGACGGCGCCATGATCTACGCGAGCACCACCGGCCAATCCGCCGCCGCGGCCGAAGCGCAGTCGGGCCTGCGCCGCGGGCTCTTGCGGCTGGACGATGGCATAGGCCGCGTCGTCGAACTGCTGTGCGCGGCGCTGCTGGTCGTGGCAATCGTCGTGCTGTTCAGCGGCGTGGTGGCGCGCTACGTGCTGCACGTGCCGCTGGTCTGGTCCGACGAGCTGGCATCGATGCTGTTCCTGTGGCTGTCGATGCTGGGCTCGGTCGTGGCCTTGCGGCGCGGCGAGCACATGCGTATGACGGCGCTCATCGACAGGGTGGGGCCGCGCTGGCGCGCCTTCCTGGAAACCTTTGCGCAGACGGCCTCGCTGGCCTTCCTGCTGCTGGTCATCGTGTCCGCCTGCGACTACGCGCAAGAGGAATCCTTCATCATCACTCCTGCGCTGCAGATCAACGACTTGTGGCGCGCGATCGCGCTGCCGGTGGGCCTGGGGCTGATGGCCGTGGTGTCGCTGCTGCGGCTGGCGCGTGTGCACGACCTGCGCACGGTGTCGCTGGCCGCCGTCTGCACGGCTGTGCTGGCGCTGGGCTTCTGGCTGGCGCAGCCGTTGTTCGCCAGCCTGGGCAACATCAACCTGGTGATCTTTTTCGTGATCCTGGTGGCGATAAACGTGTTTTCGGGCGTGCCCATCGCTTTCTCTTTCGCCTTGTCCACCTTCGGCTACCTGGCCTTGACCACCGATACGCCGATGGTGGTGATGATGGGCCGCCTGAACGAAGGCATGTCGCACCTGATCCTGCTGGCGGTGCCGCTGTTCATCTTCCTGGGGGCGCTGATCGAGATGACCGGCATGGCCCGGGCCATGATCCAGTTCCTGGCGGGCCTGCTGGGCCATGTGCGCGGTGGTTTGTCGTATGTGCTGATCGGCGCCATGTACCTGGTGTCCGGCATCTCGGGCTCGAAGATCGCCGACATGGCCGCCATTACGCCGGTGCTCTTTCCCGAGATGCAGAAGCGCGGCGCCAAGCCGGGCGAGCTGATCGCGCTGCTGGCGGCCACCGGCGCCCAGACCGAGACCATACCGCCTTCCATCGTATTGATCACCATAGGCTCGGTGACGGGGGTGTCGATCGCCGCGCTGTTCAGCGGCGGCATCCTGCCCGCGGTGGTACTGGGCCTGGCCCTGTGCTTCGTGGTGTGGCGCCGCTGCCGCCATGAAGACCTGAGCCAGGTGCAGCGCGTCAGCCGCGGGCAGGTGCTGCGCATGCTGGTGGTGGCGCTGCCCGCGGTATGCCTGCCTTTCGTCATACGCGCCTCGGTGGTGGAGGGCGTGGCCACTGCTACCGAAGTCTCTACCATCGGCGTGGTGTACACCATATGCATAGGCCTGTTCGTGTACCGCCACTTCGACTGGAAGCGCGTGATCCCCATGCTGGTGGAGACCGCCTCGCTGTCGGGCGCCATCATGCTGATCATAGGCTGCGCCACCGCCATGGCCTGGGCGCTGACGCAGTCGGGGTTTTCCAGCGAGCTGGCGCATTTCATGGCCGGCGTGCCCGGCGGTGCCTACGGCTTCATGGCCATTTCCATTGTCACCTTCATCGTGCTGGGCAGTGTGCTCGAGGGCATACCGGCCATCGTGCTGTTCGGCCCGCTGCTGTTCCCCGTGGCCCGCGAGATGGGCATACACGAGGTGCAGTACTCGATGGTGGTGATCTTCGCCATGGGCATAGGCCTGTTCTCGCCGCCCTTCGGCGTGGGCTACTACGGCGCCTGCGCGATCAGCCGCGTCGAACCCAGCGAAGGCATGCGGCACATCTGGGGCTATATCGCCGCGCTGCTGATCGGGCTGGTGATCGTGGCCGCCGTGCCGTGGCTGTCGGTCGGTTTTCTCAAATGAATGAATCCGGGCGGCCGGCCGCGGCACGCGGCACGGTGCCCTTGCAACAGGGAAGCATATGAGCCGTTATTTCGGAGAGATCCGCCAACTGGGCTACGTGGTGCGCGACATCGAGCAGGCCATGCAGTATTGGAGCAATACCCTGGGCGTGGGCCCGTGGTACTACAACCCCAAGGTGCCCATCGTCAATTATCAATACGATGGCCGCGGCTACGAGCCGCACAATTCGGTCGCGCTGGCCAATTCGGGCTTCGTGCAGGTCGAGCTGATCCAGGTGCGCAACGACGTGCCGTCCATGTATCGCGATTTCCTGCAGGAAGGCCATACCGGGCTGCAGCACGTGGCCTACTGGACCGAGGACTATGACGCCGACCTGCAGCGCCTGCAGGCGCAAGGCTTCCGGGTCAAGATGGGCGGCGAGGTTGGGCGCCAGGGGCGCTTCGTCTATTTCGATACTGGGCTGCATCCGGGCACCGTCATCGAGCTGTCCGAAGTGGCCGGCCCCAAAGGACGCCTGTTCGACCTGATCCGCGAGTCGGCGCGCGATTGGGACGGTAAGGATCCGGTGCGCAACTTTCCCGATCTGGATACGCTGTGAGCGACACCAGCACCCTTGCAATGAGCGGCTCCGGTGCTGTTGCGAGCGGCCGAGCCGCCGCGGACATCCACGGCGGCGGCGATGCAGCGGCGCAGGGCTCCGGGGCCGGGCAGGGCGCGCGCGCCCATGCGCAATCTGCCGCCGATGCGGATATTTATATACAACGTATATACGCCAGCTATTTGATCGAGACGCCGTTCGATCCGCGCCAGGTGGCCGAGACCATGGCGGGGGAGCAGTCCTGCGGCACCTTCGCGCGGGTCAGGGACGAAACCGACGAGCTGCGCGCCCGCGCCCGCGCCACGGTCGAGTCCATCGAGGAACTGGCGGCAGCTCCCGCGCCCAGCCTGCCCAATGCCTATCTGGAACGGCGCGGCGTGGCCGGGCCTTGGCGGCGTGCCCGGGTTAGCCTGTCTTTTCCGCTGGGCAATATCGGCGCCAACCTGCCCACGCTGGCAGCCACCGTGGCCGGCAATCTCTACGACCTGGGCGAATTGACCGGGCTGCGCCTGGAATCGCTGCGGCTGCCGTCCGCCTATCGCATGCGCTTCGACTTGCCCGCGCAGGGCGTAGCCGGCACCCGGGCAAGCATAGGCGCGGCTTCGGGCTGCCTGGTCGGCACCATCATCAAGCCCAACGTCGGCTTGTCGGCGCGGCAGACCGCGGCGCTGGTCAGGGAACTGTGCGAGGCCGGCGTGGATTTCATCAAGGACGACGAGGTCTGCGCCGATCCGGTGCACGCGCCCTTGGCCGAGCGCGTGCCGGCCGTGATGGAGGTGATCCGCGCGCACGCCGAGCGCAGCGGCCGTCACGTCATGATGGCCTTCAATATCAGCGACGAGACCGACGCGATGCTGCGCCATGCCGAGCTGGTGCAGCGTGAAGGCGGCAGCTGCGTCATGGCCAGCCTGAACTGGTGCGGGTTTTCGGCGATCCAGAGCCTGCGCCGCAGCACGCCGCTGGCCATACACGGGCACCGCAACGGCTTCGGCGCCTTATCGCGCCACCCCTTGCTGGGCATTTCGTACCAGGCCTGGCAGACCCTGTGGCGCTTGACCGGTGTGGATCACATGCACGTGCATGGGCTGCAGGGCAAGTTCGCGCAGCCCGACCAGGAAGTCGTGGAGGCGGCGCGCGATTGCGCCGCACGCATGTCGGACAGTGCCGACGACCGCGTGCTGCCGGCTTTTTCGTCGGGCCAGTGGGCCGGCACGGTGCCCGCTACCTGGCAGGCGATAGGCAGCGAAGACCTGTTGTTCATGTCGGGCGGTGGCATACTCGCGCACCCGGACGGCCCCGCCGCGGGCGTGGCCAGTATCCGCCAGGCCTGGCAGGCCCAGCGCGTAGGCTTGTCGCTGGAAGAGTACAGCCGCAACATGCCCGAGCTGCGCGTTGCGCTGCAGCGCTTCGGCAAGCCCGCGGCATGACAATAATGGGAATAGCCCTGCGGTCTTCACGGGGCAAGGCGCCGCGCTGCGGCGCGGACGCGGATCCTCGTCCGCGCCCGTGCAGCTGTGCACGAGGCACGATTCCCTTTATGAAATGGCGTTGAAGATGGCGTCGGGCAGCGCGAAGAAGGCTCAGGGTAGCGGGAGAATGGGATGCCGGGGCAGGAACTGAAAATCGCCTGGTACGGCGACGACTTCACCGGCGCCAGCGACACGCTGGCCGTGGCCGCCCGGGCGGGCCTGCGCAGCATGCTTTTTTTGGACGTACCCGACGCCCGCAGGCTGGCGCAGGCCGGGCCGCTGGACGCGCTGGGCATCGCCGGTTCGGCGCGCACCATGGCGCCGGCCGCCTTGCGGGCCGAAATGGCACGCGTGGGCGATTTCTTCCGCGGCCTGGGCGCGCCCGTGCTGCACTACAAATGCTGCTCCACGTTCGACAGCTCGCCCACCGTGGGCAGCATAGGCGCGGCGCTTTCCTGCCTGCACCCATTCGTGGACGCGGATATCGCATACGTGGTGGGCGGCCAGCCCGATATCGGCCGCTATTGCTGCTTCAGCAATCTGTACGCGGCGGCCGGCGCGGATGCCGAGGTCTATCGCCTGGATCGGCACCCCACCATGAGCCGTCATCCCGTCACGCCCATGCGCGAGGCGGATCTGCGGCGCCATCTGGAAGAGCAGGGGCTGGCGCGCGTGACCGGCGTGCATTATCCCGACTATGGCCGGCCCGCGCCACAGCTGGACGCCCGCGTCGACGAGTTGCTCGAATTGCTGCGGGGGCAGGGCGGCGCCGTGCTGTTCGACGTCGCCTGCAACGCGGATCTGGCCCCGGTGGGCCGGCAGATCTGGCGTGCGGCCGGGCGCGGGCCGGTGCTGGTCGCCGGCCCCAGTACCGTGGTGCAGGCGCTGGCCGCGCATTGGGATGCGTCGGACGTGGCCCCTTCCGCGGGTGTGGCCGCTGTCCACCGCATTGCGTCCGATTCCTCCGCGCGACGCCAAGTCGCAGTGGTGCCCGCGACGGCTCCCGTATTCGCGCTGGCCGGCAGCATGTCGCCGGTAACCGCCCACCAGGTCGAACAAGCGACCTCGTTCCTGCGCCTGCCGCTGGCGGCGTCCAGCCTGGTGGCCGATCCGGCCTATCTGCAGGCGCAGGCGGATACGATTGCGGCAGCGCTGGCCGGTGGCAGGCACGTGCTGGCCCATGTGCAGCAGTCGGGGGCCGGCCCCGACCGCGGGGTCGCCACCCGGGACTTGGCGCAAAGCACCGCCGAACTGCTGGGCCGGGTGCTGCGCGCCGCGGCAAGCACCGGCCTGCGCCGCATAGGCGTTGCCGGCGGCGATACCTCCAGCCTCGCGGTCAAGGGCCTGCCCGTCTGGGGCCTGTCTTTCCTGCGCCCGCTGAGCCCCGGCGTGGCCTTGTGCCGCGCCCACAGCGATGATCCGGCGCTCGACGGCCTGGAGCTCATGCTCAAGGGCGGCCAGATGGGGCCGGCGGATATCTTCCAGCGTTTGTTGGAGGTTTGAAGGCGGTCGGCCCTCGACGTTGATGTCCAGGGGGGCTGAGTCTTGCGTTGAATGCGTGAATGCCGGAGCTGGCCCGGCGGCCGCAACCGATCGCGGGTTGGCAATGCGGCGTCAGGCATACTCCAGCGGCTTGACCTGCTTGGCGATCAGCCTGGCAACCTTGGCCTGTGCGGTTTTCAGGTCATAGGCCTGTTGCAGATTCAGCCAGGACGCAGCGTCGCCTCCGAACAAGGCGGCCAGGCGCAATGCCGTATCGGGTGTAATGCCACGGCGTCCGTGCATGATCTCGTTCATGCGCGTAGCCGGCACATGCAAGAGCCTGGACAGGGCATTGACGCTCATCCCCAAAGGGACAAGATATTCTTCCCGTAGAACTTCTCCGGGGTGTATCGGGCGCATATTGTTTTGGGCCATGATGAATTCCTTTCAGTGGTAGTCGACGATTTCGACCTGGGCCGGCCCTTCACTGGTCCAGACGAAACAAATACGCCACTGATCATTGACGCGGATGCTGTACTGGCCCGAACGATGGCCTTTGAGCCGCTCCAGCCGGTTGCCCGGGGGCGAACGCAGGAAGTCGAGCGTGGCCGCGCTATCCAGCATCTGCAGCTTGCGCTGGGCAATCGCGGAAAAGTTCACGAATCGCGCGACGCGTCGACCTTCGTAAAGAGCCATTGTGTCCGAGCATCGGAAACTCTTAATCATGGGCATTTTATAGCGTTTAACGTCAAGCATTAAATGTATACCTTCGGGCATACAGCCGACCCGAAAATTGGTAGTACTGCGCAGTGCTGCCATTGTCCCTGCACGGATGGCATTTGCGCTCGGGCCGAATAAGCTGTCCTTATTTATGAAGGAGGCCGGGCGTGACGGGACGCTGCTGCCTGTTGGCCGTCGCGCTTGTGACCTGGGCGGCACATGGCTTGCCCGCAGTGTCGATCCCGCCGGGCTGGATGGCCGCGGCCTGGGCTGCGCTGCTGGCCCTGCTTGCGGTCATGCTGGGCATGCGGCGGCGCCAGCGCTTGCCGCGCCAGGCCTGGCCGCTATGGGCCGCGGCGGCCGGGCTGCTGCTGGTACTGGCGCGTATCGAGCATCGCCTGGCCGACGAACTGGCGCCCGGCAACGAGAACCGCGTCTCGCGGGTAGTGCTGCGTGTGGCGGATCTGGTGCGGCTCGGCCCGGACAACCGCCGCTTCGAGGCCGAGGTCATCGAATCCATACCGGCGGGTGTGCCCTCGCGCATCCTGGTGTCCTGGAACGCGCCCGGCTATGCCGGGCCTTATGGCCGCCGCGGCGCACCGTCCCAGCCTTTTCCCGAGCTGGTGCCGGGCCAGGTATGGCGCATGTCGCTGAATCTGAAGCGGCCGCAAGGCATTCGCAACCCGGGCGGCTTCGACTACGAGGGCCATGCTTTTGCCCGCGGCCTGCGCGCCAGCGGCAGCGTGCGCGGCACGCCGCGCTATCTGCGCGACGAACCCTGGGCGGGACTGGCCATCGTCGCCAATCGCGTGCGTCACTACGTGCGCCGAGCCATGAGCCCGCACCTGCAGGGCATGCGCTATGGCCCCGTGCTGCTGGCGCTGGTCATCGGCGACCAGGCCGGGGTCGATGCCGCCGATTGGCAGGTATTCAATCGCAGCGGCATCACGCATCTGGTGTCCATCAGCGGCTCGCACATCACCATGATCGCGGCACTGGGTGCGGTGGCGATGTACTGGCTGTGGCGCAGAGCGCGCTGGCGCGGCCGGGCGCTGGCCGAGCGCATGCCGGCGCAGGTCGCGGCCGCAAGCACCGCCTTGCTCGTGGCATGGCTGTATTGCCTGCTGGCAGGCTGGGGCGTGCCGGCGCAGCGCACCTTCCTGATGCTGGCGGTGGCCGCCGGCGGCCAGATATTGCGCCTGCCAGTCAAAGCCTCGCGCCTGCTGTGCATCGCGCTCTGCGCGGTCGTGCTGCTCGATCCCTGGGCGCCGTTGGCCAGCGGCTTCTGGCTGTCCTTCGGCGCCGTCTGCGTGCTGCTGGCGGCGCAGTCCTGGGTGGGTCAGGCTGCGGCCGGTCTGCAGGAAACCCGCCCGCGGCGCGCCTGGCGCCTGGTATGCGCGGCGGCGCGGCTGCAGCTGGCCATCAATGCAGCGCTCATGCCGCTGCTGGCCCTTATCTTCCATCAGGTTTCGCTGGTGTCGCCGTTGTCCAATGCCTACGCCATTCCGCTGGTCGAGATGGTGATCACACCCGTGTCGTTGCTGGCCGCGGCCTGCGCCGTCGTGCCTGGCCTGGACAGTGCGGCCGGTGGCCTGGCATGGCTGGCGCATGCCGTCCTGCAGGCCGCGATGTGGCCCACGCAATGGCTGGCCGCACTGCCGGCCGCCAGCGTCGGCGTGCCGCAGGCGCCATGGTGGGCGGTGGCCCTGGCATTTCTGGGGGTAGGGGTAGCCATGCTGCCTCGCGGTTTTCCCGCCAGGCATGGCGGCTGGCTGCTGATCTTGCCGGCCCTGGCGTGGCGGCCTGAAAAGCCGCCGCCGGGCGGCTGGGATATGTATGCGCTGGACGTCGGGCAATCCAGCGCCATCGTGGTACAGACCGCCGCGCATGCGCTGCTGTTCGATACGGGCCTGCGCATCGGCCCCGATGCCGATCAAGGTGCGCGCACGATCGTGCCTTTTCTGCAGGCGCGCGGCATCCGCCGGCTGGACGCGATGGTGATCTCGCACGCGGACATCGATCATGTGGGCGGCGCGCGCAGTGTGCTGCGAGAAATTCCGGTGCAGCAATCCTATAGTTCCTTTGACCTCGATGCCTATCTCAGGCGCGAGGCCGGGCTGCTGGGCATGGCCACCGATACCGTCAGGCGCCCCATGGCCTTGTCTGGCTGCGAACGTGGCATGGCCTGGGAGGTGGACGGTGTGCGCTTCGAGTTTTTCTGGCCCGAGGGTTCTGCGGCCTCCCGGGTTTCGGCACGCGCCAGAACCCCCGTCGTCTTCAATGCCGCCGACTCGTCGACAAGCAAATCTGTTGGCCTTGTCGAGCCTTCCAACGCCCCCCAGAAAGCCAGTGTTGCCTACGTGTCCGGCAAGAGCGGCAATCGCCGCAATGGCCAAAGCTGCGTGCTGCGCATCAGCGGCGCCCATCATTCGCTGCTGCTCACCGGCGACATCGGTGCCGCGCAGGAAACCGCCCTGGTGCGTAGCGGCCTGCCGCCCACCGACGTGGCAATGGCGGCGCATCACGGTTCGTCGGGATCTTCCGCGCCGCGCTTCATTGCGCGGCTACAGGCGGCGCACGTCGTGGCGCAGGTGGGCCGCTGGAACCGCTACGGCCACCCTGGCCGCGGCGTCGAGCAACGCTGGCGGCGCGCCGGTACAGAGTTCTGGCGCACCGACCTGCACGGCGCCATAACAGTGCGCTCGCGCCCCACCGGCCTGACAGCGCAGGCCGAACGGCAACAATATCCCCGCTATTGGCAGGGGCGTTGAAATCTTATTGGCAAGGGTGTTGAAATATTCCAGATGCTTGAACGGATCGGCTCGATTTGATCCAGCAGGTCTGAGCAGGCAGGTCTGGTCAGGCAGGTCTGGTCAGGTGGATCCGGTCAGGCAGCTCTGGTCGGGCGGCGCCGGGCGCGCCGGTTCGTCTCCCAGCCTGCTGCTGTTTTTGCCTCTGGCCGCTTTCCGGCCGCCTTGCGAATTTCAAGCGGATGCGCGATGATAGTTCCGTATCCAAAAGATCGGCGCGGCGGGGGAAGCATCCACAAGATTCTTTCTACGGCGAAACAAAAAATGAGACATACATCACATCTGCGTTTGCACGTGCCGGAACCCAGCGGGCGTCCCGGGCGTGAAACCGACTTTTCCTATTTGCACCTTTCCCCCGCAGGGGAAGTGCGCCGCCCTCCGGTCGACGTGCTGCCGGTCGACACCAGCGACCTGGCCTATTCATTGATACGGGTGCTGGACGACCAGGGCAGGGCGCTGGGGCCCTGGGCGCCCAAGGCCGATCCCGAACTATTGCGCAAGGGCCTGCGGGCCATGCTGAAGACGCGTATCTTCGACGCGCGCATGCTGATCGCGCAGCGCCAGAAGAAGATGTCCTTCTACATGCAGTGCCTGGGCGAGGAAGCCATAGGCACGGCCCACGGGCTGGCGCTGTCGGATGGCGACATGTGTTTTCCTTCCTACCGCCAGCAAGGCCTGCTGATGGTGCGCGACGTGCCGCTGGTCGACCTGATCTGCCAACTGCTGTCCAACGAGCGCGATCCCTTGAAAGGCCGCCAGCTGCCGGTGCTGTATTCGGTGCGCAAGGCGGGGTTCTTCTCGGTGTCGGGCAACCTGGCCACGCAGTTCATCCAGGCCGTGGGCTGGGGCATGGCCTCGGCCATCAAGGGCGACACCCGCATCGCCTCGGGCTGGATCGGCGATGGCGCAACGGCCGAGTCCGACTTCCATACCGCCCTGACCTTCGCCCATGTGTACCGCGCGCCGGTCATCCTGAACGTGGTCAACAACCAATGGGCAATCTCCACCTTCCAGGCGCTGGCCGGCGGCGAAAGCACCACCTTCGCGGCGCGCGGCGTGGGCTGCGGTATTGCCTCGCTGCGGGTCGACGGCAATGATTTCCTGGCGGTGTATGCGGCCTCGCAGTGGGCCATCGAGCGGGCCCGCAACAATCTCGGGCCCACGCTTATCGAGTGGGTCACCTATCGCGGCGGCCCCCATTCCACGTCGGACGACCCGTCGAAATACCGGCCCGCCGACGACTGGGAAAAATTCCCGCTGGGCGACCCCATTCCGCGCCTGAAGCAGCATCTGATCGCCATCGGCGCCTGGTCCGAAGAAGAACACGAAGAAACCCGCAAGCAGCTCGAGGCCGAGATCATCGCGGCACAAAAAGAAGCCGAGCGCTACGGCTCGCTTGCCACCGGCCACACCTTCAGCGCGGCCATGATGTTCGAAGACGTCTACAAAGGCGTGCCCGAACACCTGCGCGTGCAGCGCCGCCAGCTGCTGGAGGAATGACCATGAAACAGCACAGCAAGAACATGCCGGTGCGCTCCATGACCATGATCCAGGCGCTGCGCTCGGCCATGGACATCATGCTGGAGCGCGACAGCAACGTGGTCGTGTTCGGCCAGGACGTGGGCTATTTCGGCGGCGTGTTCCGCTGCACCGAAGGCCTGCAGGCCAAGTACGGCACATCGCGCGTATTCGATGCGCCGATTTCCGAAGGCGGTATCGTCGGCGCGGCAGTGGGCATGGGCGCCTACGGCCTGCGTCCGGTGGTCGAGATCCAGTTCGCCGATTACTTCTATCCGGCCTCCGACCAGATCGTGTCCGAGGCGGCCCGCCTGCGCTACCGCTCGGTGGGCGAATTCATCGCGCCGCTGACCATACGCATGCCCTGCGGCGGCGGCATCTACGGCGGGCAGACGCACAGCCAGAGTCCCGAAGCGCTGTTCACGCATGTCAGCGGGCTGCGCACGGTCATGCCCTCCAACCCCTATGACGCCAAGGGGCTGCTGATCGCCTCCATCGAATGCGACGACCCGGTAATCTTCCTGGAACCCAAGCGCCTGTACAACGGGCCGTTCGACGGCCACCACGAAAACCCCGTGGTGCCCTGGTCCAAGCATCCGCTGGGCGAAGTCCCCGAAGGCTATTACACCGTGCCGCTGGAATCGGCTGCCGTGTTCCGGCCGGGCGCGGCCCTGACCGTAATCACCTACGGAACCATGGTGTTCGTCTGCGAGGCCGCGGCCCGCGAAACCGGCATAGACGCCGAGATCATCGACCTGCGCAGCATCTGGCCGCTGGATCTGCACACCATCGTCGAGTCGGTCAAGAAGACCGGGCGCTGCGTGGTGGTGCACGAGGCCACGCGCACCAGCGGCTTCGGCGCCGAGCTGGTGGCGCTGGTGCAGGAACACTGCTTCTACCACCTGGAAAGCCCCATACAGCGGGTCGCGGGCTGGGACACGCCATATCCGCATGCGCAGGAATGGAACTACTTCCCGGGCCCGGCACGGGTCGGGGCGGCGTTCAAGCGCGCGCTGGAGGACTGAAGCCATGGCCTCTTCGCGTATTCATGTCATCAAGATGCCCGACATCGGTGAAGGCATCGCCGAGGTCGAGCTGGCCGAATGGCACGTGCAGCCGGGCGACAGCGTGGCCGAAGACCAGGTTCTGGCCGACGTCATGACCGACAAGGCCACGGTCGAGATTCCCTCGCCGGTGGTGGGCAAAGTGGTGTCCCTGGGCGGCAAGGTCGGCGATGTGCTGGCCGTGGGTGCGGAACTGATCCGCCTGGAAGTCGAAGCCGGGCAGGGCGCCGCACATGATCATGGTGCGATTGCGTCAATGGAGGCCGCGACACCCGCGGCGGTCGAGGCGGTGCCGAGCAGCGCACCGGAGCAAGGCGAGCCTCCGGCCAAGCTACCGAACCAGGGTTCCGCTGCGCCGCAGGCCATGTCGGCCGTTGGCCACGACGTAGCGGCGGCCGCGGCCGCCGGCGCCAGTACCGCGGCGGGCTCGCGTACGGTACAGGCAGTGGCATCAAAGGCCGGCGAGGCTCCTTCTTCGCAGCCGTCTTCGGCGGCCGCTGCGGCTTCCGGTTCCCCACGGCACCTTAGCGAAAAGCCGCTGGCCTCGCCTTCGGTGCGCCGCCATGCCCGCGAGCTGGGCGTGGAGCTGCGCGACGTGCGCGGCAGCGGCCCGGGCGGCCGCATCCGCCACGAAGACGTGCAGGCCCATCACGATGCGCCGGTGCCAAGTGCCGCGGCATCGGCCTACGCCGCGCGCGACGGCAGCGTCGAAGTGCCGGTGGTGGGCCTGCGGCGCAAGATCGCGCAGAAAATGCAGGAGTCCAAGCGGCATATTCCGCATTTCTCGTATGTGGAAGAAGTCGACGTCACCGAAATCGAGGCCTTGCGCGCCCGGCTCAACGCCAAGTGGGGCGAGCAGCGCCCGCGGTTGACGCTGCTGCCGTTCCTGGCGCGGGCCATGGTGCTGGCGGTGGCCGAGTTCCCGCAAATGAACGCGCGCTACGACGATGAAGCTGGGGTGGTCACGCGCTACGAGGCCGTACACCTGGGCGTGGCCACGCAGACGGAACACGGTCTGATGGTGCCGGTGCTGCGCCACGCCGAGTCGCGCGGACTATGGGCCAATGCGGCCGAGATCGCGCGCCTGGCACAGGCCGCGCGCCGCGGCCAGGCGGTGCGCGAAGAGCTTTCCGGCTCGACCATCACCCTGACCAGCCTGGGCCCGCTGGGCGGCATTGTGTCCACGCCGGTGATCAATTACCCCGAGGTGGCCATCGTCGGCGTCAACCGCATCGTCGAGCGCCCGGTCATCCTGGGCGGCGCAGTGGTGGCGCGCAAGATGATGAACCTGTCGTCCTCGTTCGACCACCGCGTGGTCGACGGCCTGCACGCCGCCCAATTCGTCCAGGCCATACGCGCCTATCTGGAGTCGCCCGCCACCATGTTCGTGGAGTAATTCCATTTCTAAATCGATCGTGAACGCGAAAGCGAAGCGCAGACAGTACACCTGGTACGGCAAGCGAAGCTGACAAAGTGCACGGTTGATTTAGAAATGGAATAAGATCACTGCTTCTTTCATGGTGATCTCTTATGGCCTCTCCCCTGAACGAACCTCGCCTCAAATACGTCACTTGCGCAAGCCAATCGGGCCTGCATCGCATGGCCTATTGGGAATGGGGAGACCCTGACAACGACAGGGTGCTGGTGTGCGTGCACGGCCTGACCCGCACCGGCCGCGACTTCGATACGCTTGCCGCCCGGCTCAGCCCGCATCACCGCGTGGTCTGCCCCGACGTCGTGGGCCGCGGGCGCTCCGACTGGCTGGCCAATCCCGCCGGCTATGTGGTGCCGCAATACGTGGCCGACATGCTTACCCTGATCGCACGCCTGGGCGCCGAGCGTGTCGATTGGCTGGGCACCTCGATGGGCGGCCTGATAGGCCTGGGCTTGGCCGGCGCGTTGGCCATGTCCGCGCCGGCCCGCGCCGCGCGGGCGGAATTCGGGCTGCCGCCGCAGCGCACGCTGCGCATGGGCCGCATGGTACTGAACGACATAGGCCCGAAGCTGGACATGGCCGGCCTGGCCCGCATCGGCGAGTACGTGGGCCGGCCCGGAGTGTTCGATTCCCACGACGAGGCCGTGGCCTATGTCCAGTCCGTCTCCGCCGGCTTCGGCCCGCACAGCCGCGAGCAATGGGAACAACTGACCCGGCACGTCTTCAATTACAAAGACAAGCACTGGGTGAAGCATTACGACCTGGCGATTGCCAAAGCCTTCGAGCTGCAGACGCCGCAGGCCATGCAGCAGGCCGAGGCGCTGCTGTGGGCCGCCTACGCCAGCTTGCCCGAGCCGGTATTGATCGTGCGCGGTGCGCAGTCCGACCTGCTGCTGCGCGAAACCGCCACTGAAATGCTGGCGCGCAACTCGCAGGCACGCCTGATAGAGGTGCCGGGCGTGGGCCACGCGCCGACCTTGCTCACGCCCGAGCAGATCGAGCCCGTGGCCGATTTCCTGCTGGCGCCCTAGAACCTGTTAGTGTGAACAGGCCCTATCCGGCTGCGCCGCTCTAGCGGGCGGCACGCCGGCCGGGCGCAGGCGTGCTATCGTGGCGGTGGAGCCGCAAATGAGCCATTCCCCGCCCCTGAACGCCGATCTGCATTGCCATTCCGTATGCTCGGACGGCGTGCTGCGCCCAAGCGAGCTGGCGGCGCGTGCGCATGCCCACGGCGTCGGGCTTTGGGCGCTGACCGACCATGACGAGGTTTCCGGGCTGGCCGAAGCGCGCACAAAGGCGCAAGAGCTGGGCCTGCCATTCATAGACGGCATCGAGATATCGGTTACCTGGGCCAGGCAGACGGTGCACATCGTCGGCCTGCATATCGACCCGCACAACGCCGCGCTGAACGCCGGCCTGGAAGGCATACGCACCGGCCGCCTGCAACGTGCGCGGCGCATGGCCGATGCGCTGCAGGCGCTAGGCGTACCCGGCGCCTACGAAGGGGCGCTGGCCTATGCCGGCAACCCGCGGCTGGTAAGCCGCACTCATTTCGCCCGCTATCTGGTCGAGCAGGGCCGCTGCACGCACCTGCAGGCCGCCTTCGACCGCTACCTGGGCGAGGGCAAGCCGGCCTACGCGCCGGGCGACTGGGCCAGCCTGGCCAACGCGGTGGGCTGGATCCTGGCGGCGGGCGGCCGTGCGGTCATCGCCCACCCCGGCCGCTATCGCTACGACCGGCTGCAGTTCGACGCCTTGTTCGACGAGTTCAAGCAACTGGGCGGCGAGGCGATCGAGGTCGTCACGGGTAGCCATCGCCCCGACCAGTACGGGCAGTATGCCGAGGTGGCGCGCCGCTATGGCTTCCTGGCCTCTTGCGGCTCAGACTTCCACAGCCTCGCTGAAAGCCGCCGGGATCTGGGCTCATTGCCGCCGTTGCCGCCGGGCCTTACGCCGGTGTGGCACGACTGGGCCTGATCCCCTTTCTGTGTCAGGCCTGTGTCTTGGCAGCTTCGCTTGCCGAGCCAGGTATGTTGCCTGCGCCTAGCTTTCGTGTTCGCGATTGATCGCGATCGATTTAGAAATGGAATGAGAGGATGTTAGAGTACGTCCTGTATAACGGTGGCAGCTCATGAACAAGGCATTTGTCAAGGAATCCGAAGACAACGACGACGACGCCGGGCCCGAGGCGCAGAGCCTGCCGGCGGGCGTCAAGAACTACATGACGGTGCAGGGCTATCAGCGGCTGCGCGCGGAACTCGAGCATCTCATGAATGAAGAGCGGCCGGCGGTGGTGCAGGTGGTGTCCTGGGCGGCGTCCAACGGCGACCGTTCCGAGAACGGCGACTATCTCTACGGCAAGAAGCGCCTGCGCGAAATCGACCGGCGCATGCGCTTCCTGACCAAGCGCCTGGAGATCGCCGAAGTAGTCGACCCCGCGGCCCAGCCCAACAAAGACCAGATTTTTTTCGGCGCCAAGGTGCTGTACCTGGACAAAGCCGGCGAAGAGCACCGCGTTACCATCGTCGGCGTCGACGAGGCCGAGCCCCTGCAGGGCCGCATCAGCTGGATATCGCCCGTGGCGCGGGCGCTGATCAAGGCCCGCGAGGGCGATACCGTCACCTTGCGCACGCCGGCCGGCGTGGACGAGCTCGAGATCCTCGAAGTCGACTATCCCGCGGCCTGAATGGCAGGCTTGGCGGTGCCTGCGCAATCGCCCGCGCAGCGGCGTGGGCCAGGGGTGCGCGGGCGGCCCGCGTATATACCTTCCGGGAGGCAGGGCAAGCCGGTCGGAAAAGGCATAAGCCGTTAAAATGCGGTTTTGGCCAACCCTCCTGCCTGTATCCCCATCGTGAATTCCATTCTGTATTTTCCCGGATCTTCGGCCCTGTCCGATTTCCGTCGCGAACGACTGCTCAAACGTTTTACGCAACTGGGCCTGCCGGTAGCCGATATCCAGGGGCAGTACGAGCACTACGCATGGTGCGAGCCGGCGCTGGGCGAAGCCGAAGCGCAGAGGCTGCACGCCTTGCTGGACGACGGCCGCCAGGCGCCGCAGGCGCAGGTGGACAAGCACACGCTGGTGCTGCGCGTGGTGCCGCGCCTGGGCACGGTGTCGCCCTGGGCCAGCAAGGCCACCGACATTGCCCGCAATTGCGGCCTGGCCGCCGTGCGCCGCGTCGAGCGCGGCATACGCTACACCCTGCAGCCGGCCCGCCGCCTGCTGGGGGCGCGCAATATCGACGAGCCGCAGCTGGCGCAGATCGCCGCCTGCCTGCACGACCGCATGACCGAAACCGTGGTCGATGCCGATTTCGACGGCGCGGCGCTGTTCGCCTCGCTGCCGGGCAAGCCCATGCAGGCGATCGACATACTGGGGGGCGGGCGCGACGCACTGGTGCAGGCCGACCGCCAATTGGGCCTGGCCTTGTCCGATGACGAAATCGACTACCTGCTCGAGGCCTTCACCGGCCTGGGGCGCAATGCCACTGACGTAGAACTGATGATGTTCGCCCAGGCCAACAGCGAACATTGCCGCCACAAGATCTTCAACGCGCAGTGGGTCATAGACGGCATGCAGCAGCCGCATACCCTGTTCGGCATGATCCGTGCCACGCACGCGGAGCAGCCGCGCGGCACGGTGGTGGCGTATTCCGACAATGCGGCCGTCATGGAAGGCGGCGTGGCGCAGCAGTTCTGCGCGGCCTTGCCGGGCGAGGGCGGCAAGGCGGCACGCTACCAGGGGCGCGCGGCCACGGTGCACACGCTGATGAAGGTGGAAACCCACAACCATCCCACCGCCATCGCGCCGTTTCCCGGGGCCGCCACCGGCGCCGGCGGCGAGATCCGTGACGAAGGCGCGACCGGGCGCGGCTCCAAGCCCAAGGCCGGCCTGACCGGCTTCACCGTGTCCAATCTGCGCTTCGACGATGGCATCGAGCCCTGGGAAGACGAGAACTACGGTGCGCCCGGCCGCATTGCCAGCGCGCTCGACATCATGATCGAAGGCCCCATAGGCGGGGCCGCTTTCAACAATGAATTCGGGCGCCCGAACCTGCTGGGCTATTTCCGCAGCTACGAGCAGACCGCGGGCGAGCGGCACTGGGGCTATCACAAGCCCATCATGATCGCCGGCGGCCTGGGCGCCATAGACGCGCGGCTCACGCATAAAGACCCGATTCCCCCCGGCGCGCTGCTGATCCAGCTGGGCGGGCCCGGCATGCGCATCGGTATGGGCGGCGGCGCGGCTTCCAGCATGAGCGCGGGCGCCAACAGCGCCGACCTGGATTTCGATTCCGTGCAGCGCGGCAACCCCGAGATCCAGCGCCGTGCCCAGGAAGTCATAGACCGCTGCTGGCAGCAGGGCGAAAACAACCCCATACTGGCCATCCACGACGTCGGCGCGGGCGGCCTGTCCAATGCC
This sequence comes from Candidimonas nitroreducens, assembly GCF_002209565.1. Taxonomy (GTDB): domain Bacteria; phylum Pseudomonadota; class Gammaproteobacteria; order Burkholderiales; family Burkholderiaceae_B; genus Candidimonas; species Candidimonas nitroreducens. The sequence goes on along the minus strand of NZ_NJIH01000002.1, from coordinate 276,847 downwards.
TTCCCCGAGCTGGTCAACGACGCCGGCCGCGGCGCCGTGTTCGAGTTGCGTCAGGTGCATGTGGAAGAATCCGGCCTGTCGCCGGCCGAGATCTGGAGCAACGAGGCCCAGGAACGCTATGTGCTGGCCGTGCTGGAACAAGACCTGCCGCGCCTGGACGCCATTGCGCGCCGCGAACGCTGTCCCTACGCCGTGGTCGGCGTGGCCACCGACGAGCGCCAGTTGCGCGTGACTTGCGGCGAGGGCCTGCCCGGGTTTTCGCAGCCCGAACCCGAAGAAGAACGCCCGGAATTCCGTCCGGTGGACGTGCCCATCGACGTGATCCTGGGCAAGCCGCCGCGCATGACGCGCAACGTGCGCCGCGCCCCGGGCGCCTTCGCGCCGCTGGATCTTACCGTAATCACGCTGGACGAGGCCATACAGCGCGTGCTGCGCCACCCCACGGTGGCCAACAAGAGCTTCCTCATCACCATCGGCGACCGCACGGTGGGTGGCCTTAGCAGCCGCGACCAGATGGTCGGGCCCTGGCAGGTGCCGGTGGCCGATTGCGCCGTTACCCTGGCCGATTTCGAGGGCGTGCGCGGCGAGGCCATGGCCATGGGCGAACGCAGCCCGCTGGCGGTGATCGACGCCGCGGCCTCGGGGCGCATGGCGGTGGCCGAGGCGCTGACCAATCTGGTGGCCGCCGATGTGCGTGCCATCGAAGACATCAAGCTGTCGGCCAACTGGATGGCGGCCTGCGGCGTCGAGGGCCAGGATGCGGCGCTGTACGACACGGTGTTCGCGGTCAGTGCCTGGTGCCGGCAATTGGGCCTGTCGATACCCGTCGGCAAAGATTCGCTGTCGATGCGCACCAAGTGGGAAGAGGAAGGGCAGGCGCGCGAAGTCGTGGCGCCGGTCTCGCTGATCGTCAGCGCCTTCGCGCCGGTGGCCGACGTGCGCGCCACGCTGACCCCGCAGCTGCGCACCGATGCCGGCGAAACCGTGCTCATCCTGATAGACCTGGGGCGCGGCCGCAACCGGCTGGGCGGCTCCATTCTGGCGCAGGCATTCTGCCAGGTCGGCAAGGCGGTGCCCGATCTGGACGAGCCCGAATCGCTGCTGGCGTTCTTCCGCGTCATACGCCAGCTGTACCGCGAAGGGCACATCCTGGCCTATCACGACCGATCCGACGGCGGTCTGCTGGCCACGGTTTGTGAAATGTCGTTTGCGGGCCGGGTGGGGGTGTCGATCAATCTCGACATGCTGACCATAGACCCCTATGCCTCCGACTGGGGCGACTACAAGATCCGCGCCGAGCAGCTTTCCGTGCAGCGCGACGAACTCACGCTCAAGGCCCTGTTCTCGGAAGAGGCTGGCGCGGTTGTCCAGGTGCCGCTGGCGCAGCGCGACCTGGTCTTGCAGCAGCTGCGCGAGGCCGGCCTGTCGGCCTGCTCTCACGTGCTGGGCGGCCTGAACCAGCAGGACGAGATCCAGTTCTACCGCGACGGCAAGTGCATCTACCAGCACAGCCGCTACGACCTCGGCCAGCAATGGAGCGAGGTCAGCCGCCAGATCATGGCGCGGCGCGACAACCCCGAATGCGCCAGGGCCGAATTCGAGACCTGGCAGAATGCGGCCGACCCGGGCTTCACGCCGCGCGTGGCCTTCGATCCGCAGGAAGACGTGGCCGCGCCCTATATCGCGACCGGTGCGCGGCCGCGCGTGGCCATCCTGCGCGAGCAGGGCTGCAACAGCCAGGTCGAAATGGCCTGGGCCTTCGACAAGGCGGGCTTCGAGGCCTGGGACGTGCATATGACCGACCTGCTGGCCGGGCGCGTGCGCCTGGACGACGTACAGGGCCTGGTGGCCGTGGGCGGCTTCAGCTACGGCGACGTGCTGGGCGCGGGCGAGGGCTGGGCGCGCACCATTCGCTATAACGCGCAGCTGGCCGACCAGTTCGCCGCCTATTTCGGGCGCGCCGACACCTTCGGCCTGGGCGTGTGCAACGGCTGCCAGATGATGGCGGCGCTGGCGCCCATGATCCCGGGCGCCCAGCACTGGCCGCGCTTCACGCGCAACCTGTCGGAAAAATACGAGGCGCGCCTTTCCATGGTCGAGATCGCCGACTCGCCCTCCATCTTCATGCAGGGCATGGCGGGCACGCGCGTGCCGGTGGCTGTGGCCCACGGCGAAGGCTATGCCGATTTCTCGCAGCAGGGCGATGCCGCCCAGGTGCTCAATGCCCTGAACTTCATCGACAACCAGGGCGCGCGCACCGAGGCCTATCCCTACAACCCCAACGGCAGCGCGCAGGGCCTGACTGGCGTCACCACGCCCGACGGCCGCTACACGGTGCTGATGCCGCACCCCGAGCGCGTCACGCGCAATGTGATGATGTCCTGGGCGCCGGCGCGCTGGGGCGAGCGCGACGGCATCCGCGCCGATACCCCGGGCGGCGGCTACAGCCCCTGGATGCGCATGTTCCGCAACGCACGGGTGTGGCTGGGCTGATCGGGCCGGCTGGCGGCGGGGCCCGTCGGGCCCAGCATGCTTGCCGTGGTATCGGCTGGGTGGCGCTAGCCGGGCGGCTGCCCGGTATCGCTGGCCGGGCGAATCTACCGGGCCGGTACCTACCGCGTGCAGCCGCGGCCACCGTCGCGCCGTGACTCGGGTTGCGCGACGGCCCGGCGCGGCGTTTTTCATCCAGGCGGGTGAGATCGTATAATCTTGCTTTGCTCGGAGCTATTCCATGCGTCTTATCAAGAAAGCGCTCACCTTCGACGATGTGTTGTTGGTGCCCGCCTATTCCGAGGTTCTGCCGCGCGATACCCAGCTTGCCACGCAGCTCACCCGCAACATCACCCTGAACATCCCCCTGGTTTCGGCCGCCATGGACACGGTGACCGAATCGCGCCTGGCCATCGCCATGGCGCAGGAAGGCGGCATCGGCATCGTCCACAAGAACCTCAGCGCCGACGAGCAGGCGCGCGAGGTGGCGCGCGTCAAGCGGCACGAATTCGGCATCGTCATCGACCCCGTCACCGTGACGCCCACCATGAAGGTGCGCGACGCCATCGCGCTGCAACGCCAGCATGGCATCTCCGGGTTGCCGGTGGTCGAGGCGGGCAAGCTGGTGGGCATCGTCACCAACCGCGATCTGCGCTTCGAAGACCGGCTCGATGTTCCTCTGCGCGACATCATGACCCCGCAAGAACGCCTGGTCACCATGAATGAAGGTTCCACGCTGGACGAGGCCCAGGCGCTGATGCATCGCCATCGCCTCGAGCGCGTGCTGATTGTCAACGACAAGTTCCAGCTGCGCGGGCTGGCCACCGTCAAAGACATCATCAAGAACACCGAGCACCCCAGCGCCTGCAAAGATGCGCAAGGCCAGCTGCGCGTGGGCGCCGCCGTGGGCGTGGGCGAGGGCACCGAAGAGCGCGTCGACAAGCTGGCCAGCGCCGGTGTCGACGTCATCGTGGTCGACACCGCGCACGGCCATTCGGCCGGCGTGCTCGAGCGCGTGCGCTGGGTCAAGAAAAACTACCCCAAGGTTCAAGTCATCGGCGGCAACATCGCCACGGCCGCGGCGGCGCTTGCGCTGGTCGAGGCCGGCGCCGACGCCGTCAAGGTCGGCATAGGCCCGGGCTCCATCTGCACCACCCGCATCGTCGCCGGCGTGGGCGTGCCGCAGATCACCGCCATCTCCGACGTGGCGCAGGCCCTGAAAGACACCGGCGTGCCGCTGATCGCCGACGGTGGCATCCGCTACTCGGGCGACGTGGCCAAGGCGCTGGCCGCCGGCGCCTTCACCGCCATGATGGGCGGCATGTTCGCCGGCACTGAAGAAGCCCCCGGCGAGGTCGTGCTGTTCCAGGGCCGCTCGTACAAATCGTATCGCGGCATGGGCAGCGTGGGCGCCATGAGCGACGGTTCGGCCGACCGCTACTTCCAGGATCCCGCCAACAACGCCGACAAGCTGGTGCCCGAGGGCATCGAAGGCCGCGTGCCCTACAAGGGCAGCGTCATCGCCATCATCTACCAACTGGTCGGCGGCATACGCGCTTCCATGGGCTATTGCGGCTGCGCTTCCATCGAAGACATGCGCACTCGCGCCGAATTCGTCGAGATCACCTCGGCCGGCGTACGCGAGTCGCACGTGCATGACGTGCAGATCACCAAGGAAGCGCCCAATTACCGCGCCGATTGAAGCCCTTGCGGCTTCTGCGCTGATCGGGGCGGCCGCCACGTGCCGCCGCCTCGTAGCAGCTTGCGGCAATGGCCGGCCCATGCGGGCCGATCGTTATTGCGGAGCCGCGGCCAAGCTTTCCCGGCCCGCATTGTGGAATTCTTGATGGGCTATGTTTCTGTCCCGCGTCTTGCACTGCGCCTACATGTCCAGCAGGTGCTTGACCACCAGTTCGGGGGCGCTGACCATCGCGTCGTGGCCGGTGGCCAGCTCGCGCCATTCCCAATCGGCCTGCGCGCGCGCCCATTGCCGGGCACCTTCCAGCGCCGGGAAAGACGGGGCCGTGCAGTGCCAGTAGGCGCAGGGCAGGCCATTGCCGATGGGCTTGTCCAGCCGCAGCGCAGATTCGTACACTCCCAGGGGCTGTGGCGTGAGCCGGGCGGCGACAAACTGCGCATCGGCCTCGCGCTCCAGGCCCAGAGAAGCCGGCCGCGGCGGCGGCACCCCCAGGCCCTGGCAGGAGTTCTGCGCCGCCGCGCGCAGCTTTTCCACCAGCGCCGGCGGCAGCGTGTCGAAAGTGCTGACGCCGTTGCCCAGTATGAACGCGTCCAGATAAACCAGGCGCCGCAACCGCTGCGGCATGCTTTCGGCTACCCCCGTGATCGCCAGGCCGCCGAAGCTGTGGCCCACCAGCACCACGTCGTGCAGGTCTTCCCAGCCAAGCACGTTCTCGATGTCACGCACGAAAGTGCCCAGATCTATGGGCAGCTTGCCCAGCAGATGGCTGCGCTCGCCCAAGCCCGTCTGGGTCGGTGTATAGACGGTGTGGCCCAGCGCCCGCAGCGCCTGCGCCACGCGCGCCCAGCACCAGCCGCCATGCCAGGCGCCGTGCACGAGTACGAAAGTCTGGGAATCCTGGCTGGTAGTCATGATGGCTCCTTGCAAAGACGGGGGCGGGCTCTGCCGCGTAAGGGCAACTATACCCGCAGGCATCACCCGCCGGATCCCTTGCCGCCCCGATACGGTACATTAACGTCTTGGGCTTTCGACGCCACGGATTTTATATAGAAGCACGCATTAGCTATTTTTGTTTTTACCATTAAATTCTTGGGCTTTCGACGTCATAGGCTTTCGGCGCCTGCGGCTTGCTAGGCCTTGGAATCAATCCCTCAAGCCTCAAGCGATTGCGCCAGCGCTTCCCCAACTTCCTTTACTGCTCTTCCAGCCATGCACCAGCGTATCCTCATCCTAGACTACGGCTCACAAGTCACCCAGCTCATCGCGCGCCGCGTGCGCGAAGCCGGCGTCTACTGTGAAATCCATCCCGGCGACGTCGGCGACGACTTCATCCGCACGCAAGAAGGCCTGAAGGGCATCATTCTTTCCGGCAGCCACGCCTCGGCCTACCAGGAAGAGTCCCTCAAAGTGCCGCCCCAGGTGTTCCAGGCCAGCGTGCCCGTGCTCGGCATCTGCTACGGCATGCAGTCCATGGCCCAGCAGCTCGGCGGCAAAGTAGAGTGGTCCGACCACCGCGAATTCGGCTACGCCGAAGTGCGCGCCCGCGGCCACACCCGCCTGCTCGAAGGCCTGGAAGACTTCACCACCACCGAAGGCCACGGCATGCTCAAGGTGTGGATGAGCCACGGCGACAAAGTCACCGCGCTGCCGCCCGGCTTCAAACTCATGGCCTCCACCGAATCCTGCCCCATCGCCGGCATGGCCGACGAAGAGCGCGGCTTCTACGCCGTGCAGTTCCACCCCGAAGTCACCCACACCGTGCAGGGCGAGGCCATGCTGGCGCGCTTCGTGCGCGACATCTGCGGCTGCAGCGGCGACTGGAACATGCCCGACTACGTCACCGAAGCCGTCGAACGCATCCGTGCCCAGGTCGGCGACGAAGAAGTCATACTCGGCCTGTCCGGCGGCGTCGACTCATCGGTCGCCGCGGCCCTGATCCACAAGGCCATCGGCGACCAGCTTACTTGCGTGTTCGTCGACCACGGCCTGCTGCGCCTGAACGAGGCCGAGCAAGTCATGGCCACCTTCGCCGACCACTTCGGCATCAAGGTCATCCACTGCAACGTCGGGGACAGCCTGCTGGCCAAGCTCGCCGGCGTCGCCGACCCCGAAGCCAAGCGCAAGATCATCGGCCGCGAATTCGTCGAAGTCTTCGAAGCCGAAGCCGCCAAGCTGACCCGCGCGCGCTGGCTGGCACAGGGCACCATCTACCCCGACGTCATCGAGTCCGCCGGCGCCAAGACCGGCAAGGCCGTTGCCATCAAATCGCACCACAACGTCGGCGGCCTGCCCGATACCCTCAAGCTCAAGCTGCTCGAACCCTTGCGTGAACTGTTCAAGGACGAAGTGCGCAAACTCGGCATCGCCCTGGGCCTGCCGCCCGCCATGGTCTACCGCCACCCCTTCCCGGGCCCCGGCCTGGGCGTGCGCATACTGGGCGAAGTCAAGAAAGAATACGCCGACCTGCTGCGCCGCGCCGACGCCATTTTCATCGAAGAATTGCGCAAGGCCACCGACGAAACCAGCGGCAAGAACTGGTACGACCTGACTTCCCAAGCCTTCGCCGTATTCCTGCCCGTCAAGTCCGTAGGCGTCATGGGCGACGGCCGCACCTACGACTACGTCGTAGCCCTGCGCGCCGTGCAGACCTCCGACTTCATGACCGCCGATTGGGCAGAACTGCCTTATTCGCTGCTGAAGAAAGTGTCGGGCAGGGTCATTAATGAAGTAAGAGGTATAAACCGGGTTACATATGATGTCTCGAGTAAACCACCGGCGACGATCGAGTGGGAATGATCAGTTTAAAAATTATTAAAAATCAATCACTTAACAGATCAATTTGCATTATGAGTAGGCTTGTTGCCGGAAGACGAACGAGCTGATCAGATGCTATGGCGGGCTTTCCTCGTCTATCTGGCCTGTAGCCCCAAGCCTGTCTGAGAAATGCTGGCTCCTGGCGTGCCTGCGGATTTCATCACGACTTTCGAGGCGCATTTCAAGGACATGAGGGCCGAGCCGGTCGAAATCGAAACTTTGCTGGATATTCGTGAAAGCCTGCTTGTCCGCCTAGCCGGGTGGCTGGGTGGGCCATCGTGCGCGTTTCTACGATCTATGCCTCAGGAAGATCTCTGCGCGAAAATAATGGCTGTGCAACGTGCAACGTGCAACGTGCAACGTGCAACGCGCCATTTCGCTTTGCAGTGTCTCGAAGGGTTGGCGGGGTCGAGATTGATGATTTTTCTTACCCTATCATGCGAAACGCCTCTGCTGCCTGCCGGATTGCATGGGCATCGATATGCCTATGGGTAACGCAGCGAATTCTATGGCTCCCGATTGCTCGGACTTTGACGCCGGCTCTGTCCAGGGCGTCGACCCAATGGTCACTGCTTTTGCCTGTGGCGCTGCAATCCAGCTGCACGATATTGGTCTCGGGATCACTGACCTGGAGGTTGGGGCAGGACGCCTTGATTAGTTGACTGAGCAACTTGGCGTGCTGATGGTCTTCATGCAACCGCCCGCGCATGGTGGTGATGGCTTCCAGTCCGGCAGCTGCGAGTATGCCGATTTGCCGTTGGGTGCCGCCCAGGAATTTGCGTAGTTGTCGAGCTTTATGAATGGTTTTAGTCGTACCGACCAGTAGGGCTCCTGCGGGCGCACTCAGGCCTTTAGATAAACAAATCGACGCAGTGTCGAAAGGGGCGGCAATGGTTGATGGCGCGACATTGAGAAAAGCACAGGCGTTAAATATCCGCGCACCGTCCAGGTGCATGCTAGCCCCGACACGGCGGGCGAAGGTGGCAACCTGATCGATGTGCTCGAGCGGCAATACCGTGCCGCCTGAGTTGTTATGCGAGGTTTCGAGGCAAATGAGACGGGTGGGTATGTGTCGGCGCTTTCCGTAAGCGACGGTATCGGCCAGGTGGTCAAGATCCATTTGACCGCGCGATCCCGATACCGGTCGAAACAGCGCACCGCCCAGAAAGGTCGCACCGCATTCCATAGTGTAGATATGTGAATCCTGTTCGAGCGCGACTTGTTCGAATCGCTGTGTCAAAGTCAGGATGGCCAGCATGTTGGCCATGGTGCAAGAAGGTACGAAAAGCCCGGCTTCTTTACCCAGCAAATCGGCCACGGCGGCTTCCAGCCGTACGGCGCTCGGGTCGCCTTCCAGGCCATCGTCACCCAGCGGCGCGTCCTGCATGCGTTCGTACATACGCGCTGTGGGTCGTGTAACAGTATCGCTGCGCAGATCGATAAAATCCGAGCGGCCAAACATGCTCTTGCCGGTAATCAAGCTTGAGCCAGAATCTGTATCAATCATTTATGTACTCCGGGGACACTGGCCATTAACCAGGGGAGAAAAGTATGCATGGGCGCCGGTCTCCGCCACGGTAAAACGTGATACGGGGCAACACAATCCACGGCGATAACATCGCGATCGTGAGGATTTGCTGCGCAGCATGGCGAGCCGGGCGTCAAAGTTAATATTGTTGAATGGATCGAGCTGTCCATTGGGCCAGCCGTGTTTGACGAAATGCGGGTCAATACCGCAGAATTTTGGACAGGAAGTGTTGCGCTCTCGGACTGCGCCCTTCGATATCATCAAAGAAGGCGGCCACGGCGCAATCTTCCTGAATTTTTCCTTCGTCCATGAATATGATGCGATCAGCTACTTTGCGAGCAAAGCCCATTTCGTGGGTGACGACTACCATGGTCATGCCTTCTGTAGCCAGATCTGTCATGACATCCAGCACTTCGTTGACCATCTCGGGGTCTAGCGCGGAGGTTGGTTCGTCAAACAGCATGACCAACGGATCCATGGACAGGGCGCGTGCAATTGCGACGCGTTGTTGCTGGCCGCCGGACAAGGCTGCAGGATACTTGTCCTTCTGGTCGTGCAGGCCGACTCGGCGCAGTAGCGATAGGCCGCGCGCTTGCGCCGCCGCGTGTGTGCGCCCAAGCACTTTGACTTGGCCCAAGCATAAGTTTTCCAGGACATTCAAATGGGGGAATAGCTCGAAGTGTTGGAAAACCATGCCCGCAATCGCACGAATTTCAGGCAATTTTGCCTCTTTATCGTTGACGCGGTGATCATTTAGACGAATTTCGCCCGCTTGAACAGGCTCCATGCCATTGATCGTTTTAATCAGAGTCGATTTCCCGGATCCCGAGGGGCCGCAGATCACGACAACCTCGCCCTGATTGATCTTTAAGGAGCAGTCCTTCAGGACTTGGAAGCCCCCATACCACTTGCTCACATTGCACAGCTGTATCATGGATTCCATGTCTCTGTTCCGTTTAACGCACCGTCTTCATGCGTTGATCGAGCCTGTTCACTAGTTTCGAGATCACAAAGCAAATGACGAAATAGCTGGCGGCCACAAATAGATAGAGCTCGGTCAATGTGCCGTCTCTTTGGCCGATATTGCTGGCAGCCCCGAGAAAGTCCGTCAAGGACACGACGTAAACCAAGGAGGTGTCCTGAAACAAGATCAGTGAGCGCATCAGCAAGGGGGGAATCATGTTGCGTAAAGCCTGCGGATAAATTACGTAACGGAGCATTTGCCAGTGAGTGAGGCCAATCGCCTGACTGGCGAAGATTTGCCCCTTGGGCACGGCTTGTATGCCAGAGCGAATGATCTCTGCAAAGTACGCAGCTTCAAACAAGGTGAAGCTGATAAAAGCTGCGTTCAATGCGCCGACCTTGACCGGAAAAGGAGATTGCAACACCCAGCCCAAAACATACGGTATAAGAAAATAAAACGTAAAGATGATTAGTATGAGGGGGAGAGATCGGAAAAAATTGATATACAGGACGGCGGGCACGGAGATCCAGCGGCGATGCGAAAGCCGCATGGCCGCCAAAATTAAGCCCAATAAAATACCCCAGCTGGCGGCGACCAGAGTAATCATTAAGGTGACCACCATGCCTTGGCCAAACAGGTACCCCAAGGCAGGAGGAATAGACGAGAAATCAAGATTGGCCATTTTTATGCGCCTAGTTCTTGCTTGCTGCTGACCATCCCAGGGAGGGCTATCACTTTTTCGACATGCCGCATGGCAAAGATGATCGCCCAATTAATGGTTATGTATAGGACAGCGGCGATTGCGAACGCTTCGAAGACATGGAAGGTATATTCCTGCATGGATTTGGACTGGGCCGTGATCTCCGAGACCCCGATGGTGTAAGCGATCGCCGAATATTTGACCGCGCTTACCATTTCTGATGTCAGCGCGGGAACCACGATTCGGATCGCTTGGGGGAACACCACATAGCGGAATGTTTGGAATTCGTTCAGTCCGATGGCCGCACCCGCCTGAAACTGGCCTCGTGGTAGGGATTCGACGCCTGCGCGCAGAACCTCGCTGATGCGCGCAGCGGCATAGGTGCTCAGACAAAAGAATGCAGGCACCACTGATGCCCAGGGCTGGGGCATTTTTTTAATGGCCATTCCAAGATCCACGGGAACGAGCTCGGGCAGTACGAAAAACCAGAGGAACATGTGAACGATCAGGGGGATATTGCGCATGTATTCCACATACGTGACTGCCACATAATTCACGACGGGGATTTTCAGCATGCGCAAGAACGCTAGCAGCGAACCCAAAACCAAAGCCGTAAGAATCGCGCAAAAGGTCAAGGCAACAGTCCAGCCCATGCCGATCGCAAATTGCTGTAAATAGTTATGCACCCCGTCTGGCGACATTGAATAGATGACCGACCAGTCCCAGTTGTAATTCATTGCGCTCTCCGACTTTCACCGCGTGTATTTCTGAGCATAGAGGCCTCGCCCCTTCATGACTGAGCTGGGCGAGGCCTCTGTGCTGTTGAGCAGCCTAAATGTCCTGGATCATGGACGTAGGCTTGGGCGTTAAATTAATGTTTATAGTCGGCGGGGTCGCTGGAGTCGGTCGGGTTGGCTATTGCGTTTTTCAGGATGTCGCTCATGGGGTAGTTCAAATTGATTTTGCGTGCAGTAATCGGCGAATCAAAATACTTTTGATATAAGCGTGCGATCTCGCCATTTTTCATCAACTGGATCACGGCTTCGTCGACTAAAGCCTTAAATTCGGGGTCGCCCTTGGGCTCAACGATTCCATAGGGAGCGAAGTCCAGCCCGTGTGTCCCGACCACGTAGTCTTTCGGATTTTTGGTCTTGGCAACGGCGGCATATAGCAGCGCATCGTCGCTGACTGCGGCATCGGCCCGGTCGGTCGCCATCATTATGAACGCCCGCGTGGTATCCGGAGCGCCCGCCATGGTGATCCCGTAGTGGTGTTCTGCATTGAGGTCGGCGGCAACCTTATAGGTTTGGCCACCCGAAGTCGCGGCAATGGTTTTACCGCGAAACGTACTTAAGTCATTGACATTCACGCCGGAGCTTTTTTTCGCCACCAGCACCACTTGGGCGATAAACGTGGTGGGAGAAAAATCCACTTGCTTTTTACGGTCGGCTTTGTTCGTGGTGTTACCACACTCCAAGTCGATGGTTCCATTCTGAATCAACACCAGTCGTGTGGATGAGGTCGTAGGCACATAGTTCACGCGCAGGTCGTCAATGCCCAGTTTCTTCGCGATCAAGCCGGCGGCGGCCTGACACACCTCGACCGTATATCCGACAGGCTTTTGATTTGCATCCAGGTACGAAAAAGGCAGGGCCGATTCGGGCGCACCGATTTGTAGCGTTTTGGTTTCCTTGATCCGGTCGATCCGGCTGGCGCCGAACGAGACCGTCGTCACCGATATTAAAGCGCTCAGAATGGCCAAGCGTGAAAGGTTGTGCATATTTCCTCCGTGCGTCCATGGGTCGTGAAAATGCCCTGGATCAAATACCGACAGTGGGGTGGAGCGCGGCGATTGCTGCATGGCGCAAGTTAGGCAATTGCGTTGCGCGATTCACAGTTCCATAGGCATTGTGTCACGGAGGTTTTGCGTATGGAAATGCGAATAGAGATCTATATTATGCAAATATGATATAAGCTAGTCATGATTGCAGGATCAATCGAGGCCAGCTTTTCCGGACGGCGGGCAAACACACTTCCATTGCGCGGAACGCATGGCAACTCAATAAAATTGGTTTATAAAGGTCTTGCCATGGCACGTCGTCTTGGTTCACAGCATTTGGATGCCTTCCAAGCCATTGTCGCCACCGGGTCTATGACCAAGGCGGCGCGGGAACGTCACACATCCCAGCCGCAGATCAGCCGCTTGGTGGGCCAGCTCGAAGACATCGTCGGGTTTGCCGTATTCGCGCGCAAGGGCACGCGCATCAGCCTGTCTCCCGAAGGCGCGCGGCTGTATGCGGAAATCGAAAAGCACTATATCGGCATCGCCAGCGTGGAAGCCGCGGCGGCCGATATAAGGTCGTTCACCACTGAACACATACGGTTTGTCGCCATGCCGCGTCTGGCGGGCGGTCTTTTGTCGCGTGCGGTGGCTTGCCTGAAACATGACCACCCCGAAACTCGAGTCTCCATACATGTCGCCGGAGCTAACGCGTTACAAGAACGCATCAAGGCCGGGATAGACGACATTGGCTTGGTCATGAGCTATGGACAATTGAGCAGCGAGGTTGACACCATTCCCATCGCCACCCTGCCTTGTGTATGTGTGCTGCCGCCGGGGCACAGCTTAAGCCGAAGCGCCCAAATCAGTGCTGCGGATTTAGCCGCCGAAGACTTGATTACCTTTGTGCGCGGCAGCTCTCTGGCGGCTGCCATAGACGGGTATTTTGCCCAGTCCGGTGTCCAACCCAGGATCGTTGCAGAGACGGAGCTGGGCGCCTCTGCCTGTGCGCTGGTCGCGGCTGGCATAGGTGTTAGTTTGATGAACCCCATCGCCGCCCTGGAAGAGTCCCAAAAGGTGGATCTCGTGGTTCGTCCACTGCGCGCGGCGTTTACTGCAACGCTGGCTTTAATGTATGCCCACCGGCTGCGTCACGGCTTATTGCTCAAACGCTTCGGGGCTTATATTCGTGCGGATTTGGCAAATTCGCAGGGGTGTATGTAGTTCGAAGAATTTGCGCCCGAGCATGAGCCATACGACCGGTCTCGGTTACTCTTTGTGTAAAGCAAGCCTTGTAGCCAGAGTAATCACCAAAGATCAAGCTGCCCTGCTGGGTAGCGGCGCGCCCTGAGCGGGCGGTTGAGAAATTTCTCCTTCAACCGGCGACCCCTGTGCTTCTGCAAACCTCCAGAATCGTATCGCGCAGCCAGCGGTGGGCCGGATCCGCGTGCAGGCGCGGGTGCCAGATGGCGGATATTTTGATTCGCGGGGTGCGCACGGGCAGCTCGAAGTACTGCAGGCCTTCATTGGCTGCATGGCTGCCTGCGGCGCTGCCGAGGCTCGAGTGCGGAATAAGCCCTAGCAGATCGGAGTGGCGCACGATCTGCATGGCGTTGGCATAGGTGGGAACCACCATGACGATGGTTCTGCGCAAGCCCAGTTGGCCCAAGGCGTCGTCTACTGGGCCAGCGAATTGGCGCTTGCGCGATACGACCACGTGCCGGTAGCCGGCGTAGTGCTTCGGGGTTACTCCGGGTTTTTGCAAAAGCGGGTGGCCGGCTCGGCAAATGCCGACGAACCTGTCGTGAAAGAGCAGTCGTGTCTTCAGTTCCGGCGCAGCAGTGCCGATCACTCCGATCTCCAGGTCGATCATGCCCTCCCGCAGCGCTTGTGCGTCCTTGTCGTGCTTGGCGATGTAGCGGATGCGGACGTGCGGAGCGGCGCGGCCGATCGCCGTTGCGAGTGGGGCGCCGAGCAGGTCGACGAAGCCGTCGTTGGCCCGGATAGTGAAGGTTCGCTCGAGCCGGGCGATGTCCGGGGCTGTGCTGACAGGCTGAAGTACGGCCCGGGCGTTGCGGGCGAGCTCGTGGACGTGTAGGCCGAGCCGCTCGGCGTGCGGAGTCGGAACAAGCGTTCGGCCCGCCTGTACGAGCAGTTGATCTCCCGTGGCTGCTCGCAGCCTGGACAGTGTCCTGCTCATGGCGGAGGGGCTCAACCCGAGCCGGTGCGCGGCTTTGGTCACGCTTTGCTCGGAGAGCAATACGTCCAGTGCGGTAAGCAGATTCAAGTCCACGGCTTGCATGGCGGGTCGCTTTTGAAAGGATCATGGATTGTGTTTCATGCATACTATTATTGCATCGCGTGCGTCTGGTGCAAGTGATGGCCTTGCAGCAGAATTATTGTTCGTCCAATCTCGATCAGGTTTGCGGCCATGACACATTCAAGCAGCCATGAAGCTCGTCCCACCGTTCTGCTCATTGGCGCCTCGCGCGGCCTCGGATGCGCTATGGCAGAGGAATTCCTGAAAAGAGGATGGAACGTCGTCGGTACGGTGCGTCAAAGCGCGCACACTGGCTTACACGTGCTGGCGGATGAATATGCGGGCCGCGTCCGGATAGAGCATCTCGACATTACGGAGCCGGATCAGATCGCGGCGCTGCGCGCTCGGCTGGAGGGGCGGCGCTTCGATATGCTGTTCGTAAATTCAGGCACCGCGAACAGCAATCAGAACGAAACCATCGCAGAGGTTTCCACGGAAGAGTTCGTGCGCGTGATGGTCACAAATGCACTCGGCCCGATGCGCGTCGTCGAAGCCTTGCAAGAGCTGGTGCAAACCGATGGCCTGATCGGCGTCATGTCTTCGGGGCAGGGCAGCATTGCCGGAAACGAGAAGGGCGGGCATGAGGTTTATCGCAGCAGCAAGTCGGCTCTGAATCAGACCATGCGCAGCTATGCCGCGCGCCATACGGGAGAGCCCCGCGCCCTGTTGTTGCTGGCTCCGGGGTGGATCCGCACTGCCTTGGGTGGGCCGGATGCGCCGTTCGGCCTGGATGAAGCCGTTCCGGACATCGTGGACACGCTGCTCTCGAAGTGGGACAGGCCGGGCCTGGAGTATCTTGACCGCAAGGGCCGTGCTGTTGCGTGGTAAGCCTTGTTCGGCCCGCAGGCTCTACGCGTCTGTGCAGTAATATGGCAAGTCCTGTATTGAGTTGATCGATTTTGCCTGTCCGCCTGCGATGCCGGGGCTCATCCCGGGCGTCGCCGTGGGGCTCGATGGCATCAAGCAGTAAAGATGAGCCGTTGACCCTGTGACTGGGTAAGGGTGTGGTGCGCGGATCGAACAACGCCATGGCTGCGAGGAATCCGACCATCATGACCGAGACTTACACCAACGAAGTTGATTGCGCCACAACCAAGCCGGGCGACTATCCACAGACTCTGCATGTGCGCGAGCACACGCTCCACGCGGATGTGGACGCCGAAGCCGGAAGCGTCGACTCCGCGCCCAGTCCGCACGATTATTTCGACGCCGCCCTGGCTTCCTGCAAGGCGCTCACCGCAACCTGGTACGCGAAGCGCCACAATATCCCGCTGGAGCGGGTCGCGACCCGCGTAGAGCGAGACAGCCACGAAGAGCGCCTGGGCAAATACCGTTTGCGTGTCCATCTGGACTTCCAGGGGCCCCTGACCGACGCGCAGCGCGAAACGCTGCGGCAGGTGGCCGCCAAATGTCCTATTCACAAGTTGATGACTCAAGTCACCGTTGAAATCGAAACGGTGGCGTGATTCCGCCCTCTGCGGCCGGGGCTGCGGCATGGCGCCGCGGCAATGGTCCAGTGTCTTGAAGAGGCTGGGCGGCAATGCCCGCCAGACAGCTTTCTGCCCGATTCAGGTCGGCATGGGCCGGCGGCGCGGCGTATTGCGCCGCCTTGCTGGAAGCGTAATGCACACCAGGCATGCGAAGATGAGCGCGACGCCCGTCCAGCCTAAGCCGGGGAGCCGTTCGCCGACGATGGCGGCGGCAAGAGCCGCGGCGACGACCGGTTCCAGCAGGGAAAGGGTGGTAGCCGTGCTGGCCCGGACGCGCGCTAGGCCGTAGCCGAAGCAGGCGTAGCCCAGGAACATCGGCACCAGAGCCATATAGATGCCCACGGCCGCATTGTTCCACGATGCCAGGAACGGCGCGCCCGTGGCGTACAGCACGGGCATCAGCAACAGGCCGCCCAGGCCGAAGATTGCGCCCATGGCCGCCCGCGATGGAATACGGCGCTGCATCAGGCGCCGAGCCGCCCAGGAATACAGGGCGTAGGTCAGGCCGGCGAGCAGGCCCAGCGCCACGCCGCCGATGACCGAAGGCGCCGTGGTGGCCGCGCCATGGCCGCTTTCGGCGATGCAGAGCAGGACTATGCCCGCCAGGCCCAGGGAGGCGCCGAAGGCCCATCGGGTGGTGGCGCGCAGGCCGTCCATGAGCATCTCGATGGCTGCGGACAGCAGGGGCGCGGAGCCGATCGAAACCACCGTACCTACGGTTACTCCGGCCATGCGCATCGATGCGTAGAAGGCCAAGGGGTAGACTGCGACGGCCAGGGCGCCCAGCAGCAGCCAGAGCCATTGCAGCCGCAGCGCAGCGGCGTTGCGGGCAATGGCGCGGATTGCCGTGGCGGCCTGGAGCAAGCCGCCGACGCCCATGGCCGCCGCGCCGATCGCCGCCGCGCCGACTTCCGGAGCGAAGGTGGCGGAGACGCCGGTCGTTCCCCAGAGTATGGAAGCCGCCAGTACGCCGGCGACACCCAGCAAATGTTCTTTCGACGACGTTGTCACTTGGTCTCCGGTGTGCCTGCCAGGTCGCTTGTGCCGGGCCGGCTGCCGGCAGGTTCGGTATGCGCTTTGCTCTGTTTCAAGATAGTTATCAGCATGCTTGTGCGTAACGGTCGAACCCGCGCATATTCCAATTCAAGATGGCCGGACGAAGAAAGCGGGGTCGCTGTGCGGCCGTTCATCCGGGTTCGCGATCGAAACGGCAAGCACGTTGGGGGAACAAGGCGCGAATTCGTATCAGATCGCGCCGCTGGCCTTGTCCTCGATGAGCTTTACCAGCGTATGCAGCAGCCGGTTGGCCGGCGTGGCCACGCCGAGCGCCTCGCCGCGCTTCACGACAAAGCCGTTGAGATGATCGATTTCGCTGGGCTTGCCGCGCGCCACGTCTTGGGCGGTGGAAGAATATTGGCCTGGCATGGTCTCGGCGATGCGGCGCACGGCCAGTTCGAGATCCGGCGGCAGGCTCACGCCATCGGCCTGGGCGACGGCGGTGCATTCGGCCACGATGTCGCGTATCGAGGCACGTACGCCGGCGCTGGCGACGAGGCGGCCATAGGGTAGCTGCGATATGGCCGACAGCACGTTGTAGGCGCAGTTCAGGATCAACTTGGCCCAGAGCGCGCCGCGTACATTGGCCGATACCTCGGTGGGAATGGCCGCCGCGGCGAACGTGCGGGCCAGGGCGTCGCTGCGAGTAGAGGGCTCGATGACGAGCTCGCCCCGGCCGTGGTGCAGCACGTGGCCCGGCCCCGCCATTTCGGTGGCGACATAAACCACTGCGGCGGCGACCTCTTGGGCAATCACGCCGCGCAGGCGCTCGGCGTTGTCTACGCCGTTTTGCAAAGTGAGTACGAGCGTGTCGGCGGCCAGATGCGGCCCGATGGCGGCGCCGGCGCTTTCGGTATCGGGCGATTTCACGCAGAACAGCACGAGCTGCGCGCCGCTTGCGGCGGCCGGATCGACACTGGCCGTCAGCTGCGACGGATCGATGCGCTCGTCGAATTGCTGCGCTTGCAGGCGCAGGCCGTCGCGTTCGATGGCTTCGACGTGCTGCGGGCGGCCTATAAGCACGACCTCGTGCCCCGCGCGCGCCAGCATGGCGCCGTAATAGCAGCCCACCGCGCCCGCACCCATGACGGCGATCTTCATGTCGGAACCCTCTCGCCGGCCTTGGCGCCGGCGTACTCATTTATAGAGCGTATCAATATACCGCAGCAGGCGGGCGGGGGCCGGCTCGCGTTGTCCGGCCGGGCCGTTTATTATTTATGCCTGCCGCATCAACCATCCGGAAACGACCGGCCTCAATGAGCTCAAGCCCTCCCTCCGTTCCGCCGCCGCCTTCCGTCCGGCTGTCCTCGCTGTTCAAATTGCGCCCGGCCGGCCGGCGCTGGCCGTTTGCGATACGCGCAGCCTTCTGCATGGGGGTGCCGGTGCTGGCCGGGTGGCTTGCGGGCGATGTGGCCGCAGGGCTGATGGCCACGATCGGGGCCTTCACCACGCTTTATGGCAGCGGCAGGCCGTATTTGAACCGCGCGATCCATCTCGCTGCGGTTGCCGTGTCCTTTGCCTTGGCGGTCATGCTGGGCGTCTGGGCGGCCGAAATGCCTCTGCTGGTGGTACCCGTGGTCGTGCTGATCGCGATGGCCGCCACATTCTTGTGCAATGCGCTGCGGGTCGGGCCGCCGGGCGCCTACATGTTCGCGCTGGGCTGTGCCGCGGGTACGGGCATGCCCATCAGCCATTTGTCCGTTGCTCAGGTCGGGCTGCTCATCCTGGCCGGAGGCGCGTTCGCGTGGCTGGTGCACATGGCGGGCGCACTGATCCGGCCGCGCGGCCCGGAAAGGGCGGCCGTCGTGGCGGCCGCACAGGCCGTGGCACGCTATGCCCAGGCTGTCGGTACGCCGGACGAAGACGGCGCCCGCCATGCCGCGGCGCTGGCCATGCATCATTCCTGGGCGACGCTGGTCACGCGCCAGCCTGCCAAGCCCAGGCCCAATGGCGCCCTGAGCTACCTGCGCGCGCTCAATAGGGAACTGCATCTGCTGTTTGCCGGCGTCATGAACGCCTCCGGGCCGGGTGGCGCGGGGCTCGAGGATGCCGCCGCAAAGGCGCGCCAGATCGGGGCGCAAGCCGCGCATCCCGCCGACCAGGCGGAGCGCACCGTCCCCGATCATATTCCGCTGGGCCATTACGGCTTGTGGGATTCGCTGCGGGAAAGCTTCCGTCCCTGGTCGCCGGCTCTATTGGCGGCCGCCCGTGTCGGTGTCGCGACCGCCATCGCCGGGACGATCGGTGCGCTGCTCGGACTGGAGCGTGCTTATTGGACCATGGCGGCTGCGGTGCTGATTCTGCACCAGGGGCTGGACTGGGTGCGCAGCCTGCAGCGCGGCATAGAAAGAATGAGCGGCACTCTCGTCGGCTTGATCCTGGCGGGCATCGTCCTGATGGCGCACCCCGAGGGCTTGTGGCTGGTGGCCACGCTGATGCTGCTGCAGTTCGTCATCGAGATGACCGTGATCCGCAACTATGCGTTGGCCGTAGTCTTCATTACGGCCGCGGCACTGACCATCGCTTCGGGCGGACATCCGGTGGCGCACATAGAGCATCTGCTTTGGGTGCGCGGCGTCGATACCTTTATCGGGTGCGTGACCGGCCTGGCGATCCTGACGCTGACGACACCGCGCTCGCTGGCGGTGCGCATCCCGCAAGAGCTCGTGAAGACCTTGGTGGCGCTCAAAAATGTGCTGGGGCACGTGGCCAGCGGAGATGCCACCAGCGGCCCGGCCCGGCAGGCGCGCCGGGATCTGCAGCATCGCACGATAGTGTTGCTGGAGGCCTATGATTCCAGCGTCGGCGCCAGGTCGCGGTACCGGGATGCCGCGGTGCGCGCGTGGCCCGCGGTCATGGCCGCCCAACGCCTGGCCTATCGCACGCTTTCGGCCTGCTGGTCGCTGGAAGAGGCGGGCGGGCGCGCCGCCGAAAGAGCCCATGCACTGTTCGGCCCGGACGGCGCAAAAGAAGTCGGCCAGGCGCTGTTGGCCCTGGCCAACGCAGTTCATCAAGGCGGCAGGCCCGCGCCGTTTTCCCAGTTGCCGGAATTCCTCGCTACCGAATTGCGGAACCTGCGCGACTCTCTGGTATACGTCGGAAGCAATGGCTCGGGCCGTCGGAGGCGGTGATCCGGCGCTTCAGTCAAAAGGGCGGGCGCCATGCCCTGATCGGCGCCGCCGTTATCTGCCGTCGGCCTCAAGCCCGCTGCCCGGTGCTCGATCCCGATAAATCGCAAGCTCTTCGCTACAAAATGTAGCTCTGCCGGCGGTGGCCGACGCGTGGGCGCCGCCTAGACACGCCATCGGCGAGCTGTCGGCATGAGGCTTGGGCGGATCCGCACCTGCCGCCGTAAGGACATTCGTACTCTTTCGGCTGTTTCGCCCTGTAACTGTCAGACTCTGAAAGTTCTTTGGAATTTTTGACGATCCCATAATCTGTCATGGTCGCAGACTGCGGGCTCTTGCGCTTAATGTGGGCGTGTAGAGCAACGGGCATGAAGAATCATACGAAGCGACCGGATCTCGGTACCAAGGCAACCAAGATTGCCCCAGCCCCTCAGCTTCATCGCTACAGGGGTGGGGCGATGGGATGGCTCATCCTGGATATATTGTTGATCGCTAGCGCCACGTTCCTGCTTGCCTTGCTGGGTTTCGCCACACGGCTGCCGCAAGGGCTGGCTACGTTGTGGCCCGATTGCCCCGTGCTGCTTGGGGGCTTCATTCTGTACCCTCGTCTGTCCAGGCCCTTGAGCTGGGCGGTTGTCCTGCTGGTGCTGGCGGCGACCGATTATTTCATCGCGCAAGTGCCGGCCTTGTCGGCTTTGGCATTCAATGCCATCGACGTCGCCAGCATGTTCGTCGGATACCTGGTGTTCCGACAGGTGTTCGGCATGAGAATCGATTTCGGCCAGCCGCTTTCTATGCTGCAGTTGTGTCTCGTGGCGGTTGCGGCGGCGGCCTGCGAGGGTGTGCTGGTCGGTGTGTTCGCGCCGGTTATTCTGGGCCGGCCGGTGACCGTCGAACCCCTCGAATGGTTTGCAGTGGAGTTCCTGTCGTGTGTGACGCTGCTGCCCATCGTGCTGAGCGCGCCCGAGTTCTGTCAGCGCTACTGGGGCCTGTGGGGCCGGCGCTTGAAGATAACCTGGCGTGACGCGGCCACGGCCAGCGTGCCTTTGGCCCTGTTGATCGCCAGCCTGCTGGTATCCGTGCTGGTGGGCGGCGGCGGAGCGGTGGCTTTTCCGGTTATCGCGCTGTCGTATTGCGCGCTGCGCTACAGCGTCTTCGTGACCTCGCTGCTGGTGGCGCTCTTCACGGTCTGGACGACTCATATGGCGGTGACGGGCATGCTTCCCGCATTGATCGGGCCAGACGACACGCACGGCCTGATGTCCCTGCGCCTGGCGATCGCCTCCATCGACTTGGCGCCGCTGATCATCGCCAGTACTATGATCGCCCAGTCCAGGACATTGGCGCAGTGGCGCTCCATGGCCGATTCCGACAGCCTGACAGGTGTGCTCAACCCGCGCGGCTTCTATCGGGAAGCCGAGGCGTTGCTGCGAGCCTTGAGCAGAGATCGCAAGCGCGCGGCGGTATTGATGATGGATATAGATTTTTTCAAGCAGATCAACGACACCTACGGCCACATCGCCGGCGACAGGGCATTGGCCGTCACCGCGGCGCTGTTGCGCCAGGGGCTGCGCGAGGGCGATGCCTGCGGCCGCCTGGGAGGTGAAGAATTTGCCGCGATTCTTGCCGAAGTTTCAATGGGCGAAGCGAGCGACATTGCCGAACGGATTCGGGTTTCAATAGAGGCATGCCCCATTCCGGTGGAAGAGAAAGATCCGATCCGGCTCACCGTCAGTTTCGGGGTGGCATGTGCGGATCCGGCGGCCGCCGAGTTGTTTCCCCTCTTGCATGCCTCGGATCGGGCTCTTTACCAAGCCAAGCGCGACGGCCGCAACCGTGTGCACGCCTGGCAGGCACCGCTGTAGCGGATGTGGCGATGAACGAGTTCCCGCAGTTACGGGCGAGCAACGAGAGGAGTCTTTAGTGGCTCGAAGATTACTGACATGCTTGGCCTGTGTGGTCGCCGCGGCCGCAGCTTTATTGCTGATGGGCGGGTTGCGGGCACAGTCGGCGTCGATGGCCGCGCATGAAGACCCAAGCAGGCTTGGCTCGATGCTCCGGCAATTGCTGGATCAGGCGCCGCAATCCGATGTGAGCGAGGGCTTGCTCATTTCTTCCGTGCAGAGCGCCGGCCTCACGCCGGTAGCGTTCAGGCCGCGGAAATTGCAGTTCGCCCGGCCCGTGTTGTCACGGAGGCAGAAGCTGTATTCCCTGCCCATCATAGGCTTCATCGCGCTCTTGATCGGCGGCGCTATTATCTCGGCGGTGCGCAGCCGCTCGTCCGCGCTGGGCGCCCTGAGATCGGCCGTGCAGCGCCGGGAGTTCGTAGTGCGGTATCAGCCCATCATAGAGCTGCAGACGGGCAGGTGTGTCGGCGCCGAGGCCCTGGTGCGGTGGCGCAGATACGACGGCTCGATCGTTCCGCCCGAGGAGTTCATCAGCCTGGCGGAAGCAAGCGGGCTCATCATTCCGATTACCGACCAGGTCATAGACCTTCTGGTTGCCGAACTGCACGACGTTCTGGTGGCCGATCGCAACTTGCATATTTCCATGAATCTCTCTGCGCAAGACATCCAGACTGGCCGCGGGCTGGACTACATGCAGACGCAGATCGGCAGGGCGGGCATACGCAGCGACCAGATCTGGTTCGAGATGACCGAAAGCGGATCCGTAGAAATCGATGCGGCGCGCGCGACCATGATGCGCATGCGCGACCTCGGCCACCTGGTTTCCATCGACGATTTCGGAACGGGCTATGCCAGCCTGCATCATCTGCACAGCCTGCCCCTGGATGCGCTGAAGATCGACAAGTCTTTCATCGACATGATCGGCCACGATACGGCGGGCAGCAAAGTCATGCCGTACATCCTGGACATTGCCGCCGCGCTGCAGCTCTTCTGTGTCGCAGAGGGCGTGCAGACCCAGGAGCAGGTCGATTATCTGGTTGAGCGCAATGTGGCTTTCGGCCAAGGCTGGCTCTTTTCCAAGCCGCTGACCTCGGAAGGGTTCGTGGCTTTCTACAAAGAACGCAAGGCGCGTTACGGCCCGTATTCGAGGACTGCGATCCCCGGCTGGCCCGAGCGCAAGCGGGTCTGAGCCGATGCCTCGCATGCGCGCCGTGGCGCGGGCTGGCGCAGATCGGATCGGTGCGGATCAGATCGCGCCGGCCGGGGCGGCAGCGACAGAAGAGGGCCAGCCCAGTGTCGCCCCGCGCGATACCGCGGCATAGACGGCGGCATTGCGATTGTTGACCGCCAGGCGCTGGTACAGCGCTTCGGCGTGGGTTTTGGCCGTGGCCACCGAAATATTCAATTCGCGGCTGATTTTTTTCAGCGGATAGCCTTTGGCCAGCAGCGCCAGCACCTCATACTGGCGTGGGGTCAGGCCGAGCAGATCGGCTTCGCGCCCTATGAGTTCCGATGTCAGGATCTGGGTTTTTTCCTGTACGAAAATACCCGCGGCGCCCGATGGCACGCCATTGCCCGCTGCGGCCCGCCCAGGCCTGGCTTCCGGAGTGTGCAGAAGGTTGTCGTCCTGGGACTCGTCGTAGTCGCTGGCGGGCGGCGTCTGGTGCTTGTCGTACCAGCGGCGTTTCGGCTGGGCGCAGTCGGGCGCCGACGAACTCGCTTCCATATTGTCGCGACGTATCATTTCGGGGTGGGGAAAGCATTTCCCGCCGGCCAGCACCAGCATGATCGACGACTTCAGCACATCTTGCGACGAATGCTTCGAGATATAGCCGGCCATGGCCGAAGGCAGATTCAGCAGTGAATAAGGAAGCGTCTGGGTATCCGACAGCAGCAGGGTGCGTTTCGGCGCATAGCCTTGCTGGGCCGCCGTCACGAGTTCGATCATGCGCTCGTATACGTCGGGCACGGACAGCAGCATCAGGTCGCAGCCCGCCTGGCGGGGATTGCCATGAAACAGCTGGGCGTAATTGATGCCGGTGCAGACGAACGTGCAGTCGAGGTTCTGCAGCAGCTTCAGTATGCCGAGCCGCAGCAAGGTGTTGGGTTCTACTACAGTAACGGTCACCATCGTACCCTCCACTTATAAGGGCTTCGCATGTCCTGTCTATTCGGCGCTTAGCTTGTCTGAAAGCCCAGCCGAAAGCAAGATACGCCCCTGCCGACTTACTATAAGTAACGTTTGAAATCAATGTTTTCACATTGTGTATTCGATGGCTCATCGCAGTATTCGCAGGACATTGCCCGCGGCGATCTGGCGCTGCGGCGTAAAGTCTATTTTGCTGATCTGCCCGGCATCCGTATGATGGATGCGCAGGCCCTGGCTGGCGTGCAGGGCTTCCAGCAAATCGGGGCTGATCTCGAAGCTGGCCGCCAGCGCAGCAGCCGACAGCGGCGGCCTGGGCTTGCGGCGATCCAGGCCGCCGAAACGCAGCGTGTTGTAACGGGCCCACACGAGCAGCAACAGGTCTATGCCTACGGCCACGCACGCGTACGCCAGCAGCGTATGGAGGTCGGGCAGCAGGCGGGACACCAGGCTGCTTGCGTGACCCAGTGCCGCGCCCTGCAGAATGGAGTGCATGCCGGTAGCCAGCAGGTAGCAGAACACGAACCAGGCCAGCGCCGTAAGCAGCAGGTCGACCAGGGTATAGCCCAGGGAAAGAGGAGTTTTGACGAGATTCATGATGGAGGCGCCTTGATGCCGCGGTCGGGGCTTTCCCAACGAGCCCGGCGGCGGTGGAGTTTCAGCATGACTTTGGGAAAGCTGCATACGGTGGTAAGCAAATTGACCATCCAATAGGCCAGTGGGTACCAGATCACCCAGTACAGCGAGCGCGGCAGGCCGGGTTCATAGCGGCGCTCGATCATGATGCTGATGGCGCATTGCAGGAGGCAGGCGGCGGCCAGCACCATGCCGGTGAAGGCGGGAGGCATCAAGGTTTCGACCTCGACGTGGATGGGGTTGGAGGGTGAGATGAAAAGGCTGATCGCCCACAATGCCAGCGATAGCAGCAGCGCGAAGGCCCAGATCGCCGAAATGCAGTATTCGAGCACCATGGGCCACATGCGGCGATGGCGCCAGGACCAGATGTTGGGTGCATTTTTCAGGAAGACTTCGGCACCGCCCTGGGCCCAGCGCAGGCGCTGCCGCCACAGCCCGCGCAGGGTTTCGGGCATCAGGATCCAGCACAAGGCGCGCGGCTCGAAGAAAATCGACCAGTGGTCGCGCTGCAGCTTCCAGCTGATGTCGATGTCTTCGGTGATCATGTCCAGACTCCAGTAGCCGACACGATCCAGGGCGCTGCGCCGGAATGCCGCCACGACGCCGGACACGGTGAAAACCTGGCCATAGACGCGCTGGGTACGCTTGATCAAGCCGACGATGGAAGAAAATTCGCCCACCTGGATACGGCCGATCAAGGTCGAACGAGTGCGTATGCGCGGGTTGCCCGTGACGGCGCCGACCCGAGGATGGTCGATCAGCGGGGCCACCAGGTAAGAAGCCGTATTGCGATCCAGCAGGGCATCTCCGTCTATGCACACCAGATAGTCGCTGCGGGCCGCCAGCGCGCCCATGCGCAGCGCCATCGCCTTGCCCTGATTCTGGGCCAGGTGTATGACACGCAGGCGATCGTGCGTGGCGGCCAGTTCATCCAGCATCGCGGCCGTGCCGTCTTTCGAGCCGTCGTTGATGGCGATGACTTCAATATGCGGGTAGCGCTGATTCAATGCCGCCAGTATGGTGTCGGCCCCATTTTCGGCCTCGTTGTAGCAGGGCACCAGGATGGACACCAGCGGGTTGCCCTTGAGTTCGGGCGGCAGGGTGCCGGGCCCCCAGGGCCAGTGCCGTTCCCAGTGCAGCCAGTAATACAGGCCGCCGAACATCCACAGGCTGGACATGAACAGGGGATAAAAAAATACGAAATTCAGAAGCAGGTCGCCGGTCCACAGCATGGCGGCCCCGAAAGGCGCGCCCAGCACCAGGCACAAAATCAAAAAGGCAAGTATGCGTTCGGCCATCTCGCTGCTCCTTATTGGTACGGATACCAGGCGTTCGAGATGGCGGGCCGGATGAGTTGCAGCGCGGGCTGCCTGCGCACGAAATCATCGGGGTAATAGCCGAAATGCTGCACTCCTTCGCGCTGCAGGCGCTGCATCCAGCCGGCCAGCGTATGGCTGTCGACGAAAGGCTGGCCGGGCAGGTTCCAGTTGCGTGCCTGCAGTTCGAAGACGGTGTGTTCGAGGCCGCCCGGGTGCCGTTTGACCGCGGCGACCAGCCGATCCAGCCACGCACCCGATTGCGCCGGCGGCACGCGCTCCATCAGCGGCATGGCCATGGGCACGGCCCAGTCATAGGCCTGCAGGAAATCGTCCAGGTTCTGCGCATACCAGGCTTCGCTGGCAGGGTTCAATATCGGTTCGGCGTAGATATTGCGCGCCGTTTTCACCTGTGGCCCGCGGATGTCCTTCACGTGCCGGGCCAGGGTGCGGGTGAAGTCGATCAAGGCCTGGCTCTTGTAGCGGATCCAGCGCTGGCGTGCGGCGGGATCGGCTCGCAGCGCCCGGATCGAGCCGGGCAGGCCCGCCTGCCTGTAGGCGGCCAGTGCCGCCGGGCTGGCGTCTTCGAAGTCGCTCAACACGGCGTCGTCATGAAACAGAATGCCGTCGATCGGGGCGTTGCGCGCCATATCTTCGTACAGGCCGATGATGGCGGCCCTGGCCTTGGGGTCGAATGGCGACAGACGTGCATATTGCGTGGGGTCAGGGGCGGGCGAGGCGTCGGGGTGCTCGGGGCTCCAGCGCTGCACGCGGGCGATGCCGGACGGCAGATTGAAACTCAGCACCGGCATCCAGGCATACACCTGCACGTGGGCGCGCGTCTGCAACTGCCAGACCGTGCGGTTGAACAGATCGGCACGCATCGGCAGCCAGTGGTTGGGGAAATAGACCTCGCGCGCCAGGCCGTCGCCCTTGGGGTCGGCATAGGCCTGCAGAAAGACGGCGCTGATCTGCATATCGGCGATGCGCTGCACCAGGGCACCCAGATTCTCATCCATTTGCGCGGGATCGGGGTCGTAGACATAGTCCAGATCCACCTGTGCCACGCGGAAATTCCCCTGCGACTCGGTGGCCAGCACCGAGCGCGCGAATTCGGCCATATTGGGCGAGTCCGCCACCAGCATGCGCGGCATGGACATCAGCCTGTCCGTGTCGCCCAGGCCGCCATCCAGCGTCAGAGCCATCTGGTATCCGTGGCGGCGAATGATCTGCAGCGCTATGCCGTTGGCCGCCCCGTAGGGCCAGACCCACACCCGCGGTGCCTTGCCGGTGACCTGGCGGATTTTCCGGGTGATGCGCTGCACGTCATTGTCGATGCGCCGCCGGTACTGGGCATCTGTTTCATAGGAATGCGTCCGGGCGTCGTAGCGGTGGCTGGTCGCCGCCGGTTCTTGATTGCCTTGGGGGTTGGCGGGGATGCCGAAATGCAGGTCGTCGGTATGCGAGGCGATCTCCACCAGCCCCGATCGGGCGGCCCGCCGTACGTCGTCCCAGGTGGCGAAGCGCTGGCGCGGGGTGGCTACGTTGCCGAACATCACGGGCTGATCGGCGGGGGTGTCGATCCAGCGGCCCACCGGCGCCCAGATGGCGGGCCAGTTCATGGCTTTCAGAATCGGCAGCACCCGGGTGTAGAAACTGCTGTAGCCGTCGTCGAAGCTGAGCAGCACCGCCTTGGGCGGCAAAGGCTTGCCGCCCCGGTGGGCCGCCAGGATCTGGTCGACGGACACGGCCTGGTAGCCGTTGTCGCGCAGCCATTTCAGTTGTGCGGCCAGCAGGTCGGTACGCACCGCCAGATAGCGCTGGTCGGGATCGCTGTCTTCGACATCGTGGTAGGCCAGAGCCAGTATGCGATTGTGCGGCCATGCCTGGTCAGTGCGCGATACAGGCCGTTCCGCGGGGGGCACGAAAGCCGGGATGTCGCGGGCGCAGCCGGCCAGCAGCGCCAGGCAGCAGCACAGCACGGCTGGGATCAGATTCAGGGCTCGGCGTAGGGTGAACAAGCTCATGGCGTCCTGCCTCAGAACCGGTACGTCATGTTGACGGTGAAGTTGAAGTCCCGCTCGCGCTGCCCGTCATAGGGTCGCGACGTAGCCGAGACCATGAAGCCGACATCCAGAACATCATTGAACTGGTAGCGCTGGCCGTAGCCCAGGGTGTAGATGCCGCCGGTGCCGTGATGCTGCTGCGTATAGGTGCCGGCCGCCGCCAGAAACTGCTGATCCCAGCGCTGCTCGTAGCGCTGGTACAAGGTGTGCGTGATTTGCAGGGCGGGCAGAATGGTCAGGTCGGATTTGGGGTTGAAGTACACGGCATCGTCGGCCGTGTTGTGGGAGGCGGACAGATCCAGCAGCGCATCGACCTGAACCTTGGGGCTGGTGTACAGGCGCTGGCGGCCGTTCAAGCCGAGCTCCAGGCGATTATTGCCGTCCGAGAAAAAGGACGGCGCCACTCTCAGCGTCCACTCGCGGCGTTCGTCGCCGCGCCAGCGCAGCGACGCGTTCAGGCTGTTGGAAGTGATGTCGTGCTTGAGCGCCCGCAACGGCGTGTCGCGCGACAGCAGGGCGGCGCCGGCGCCGATCTGCCAGTGGTCGTCCAGATCTACGGCCGCTGTGATCGCGGCGCCGGTGCGGGTGCCATAGCCGTAGCGGTTGCCCGATATTTCGGCCTGCGCGGTGAGGTCGCGGCCGCGCCATTCCACGCCCGCGCGCGTCCAGCCGTAATAGCCCTTGCCTTCCTCGAATTCGCCTTCGGAATAGCCCGCTCCGGCGAAGGCGCGCCAGTTTTCGGCTATGGGCGGCGTATACAGCACGCTGTCGAGATTCCAGTCGCGGCTGCCCAACGCCGGGTTGTTGGTGGACACGCCGCGGCTGGCGGTGACGCGCAATTCGGCCATATCGTGCACCTGCCATTCCCGCGCCAGACGCTGCACGGATGAGTTTTCCGGCGCACGGGCCACCAGGTCGTCGCGCAGCAGCTTCGCCTGGCGCCACTCCTGCAGGGCCAGTGCCGTTTCGGCCTGGTTGACTTCTACGTCGATGGAGCGAGGCGCCTGGGTTTCGGCGATCTTCAAGTCGCGCTCGGCCAGGCGGGGCAGGGCGCGGGCGCGATAGGCCTGGGAACGGGCCGTGCGCAGGCCGGTATTGCCCGGCGCCAGGCTTACCATATTGTCCAGTTCGGCCTGCGCCTGCAGGGTTTGGCCTTCATACAGCGTGCCCAGGGCCCGGGTCAGCGCGGCGTCCAGTTTGGCGGAGTTGGCGTTGCGCAGCGGGTCGCCCTTGTGATAGACCCAGGTGGGTTGTTGGCGCAGCGCCTGATCCAGTTCGGTGTTGGCGGCCTCGGTCTGGCCGGACTCGGTCAGGGCATAGAACAGGCCCGTGCGTTCTTCCATGCTGGGCATGGCATCGCGGCCCTTGCCCGGTTCCGTGGCCTGGCGGAACAGGCGGGTGGCGATTTCAGGGCGGTGCATGGACAGATAGGCTGTCGCGACGTCGCTCAGCACATAGCTCGGAACCTTCTGGCCGGCCGCCTGCATGGCTTCGTAGCTGGCGACGAGTTCCGCCATGCGGTGGCGGGCGGCGAGGGCCTGCAGCCGGTCGGCTTCGATGCGTTCGACATCGGCCCGCGCGGCCGGCCCCAGGGCTTTCCACTCGGGGATGAGGCGGTCGTACGTGGCCAGGGCCTGATCCGCCAGCGCATAGCGGTTGGCGCCGCCGCGGGATTCGGTTGCGGCCGCCCGGGTAAGTTGAGCGGCCGCATCGGCCTGCAGGGAACGGGTCTGGGCCGCTTGCAATATGCCAGGGTGGGCCTGCGCCATGCCCAGCGCCGCCCGCGGCAGCTGTGCTTCTTGCTGGGCCAGGATATACGCCCGTATCACATAGGGCTTGTGCGGCGCCAGGTCGTAGGCCCACGAGGCCTGCGCCAGCGCCGCATAGGGCTGCCCCGCGCGCTGGTATGCGTAGCTCAATGCAAGATGGCTGTCGGCGCTATCGGCGTGCGCGGCAACCAGCCGAGTGCCTTGCTGGACGGCGGCTGCGGTGCGCCCCGCGTCGGCCAGAGTCATGACGTACCCGTATGCGAAAGCGGCCTGTCCCGGATAGCGGCGTTCCGCGCTGCTGTACAGGGCAAGGGCTTCGCCCCAGCGATGCGTGTCGCGGTAGGCTCGCGCCACCGCGCCCAGGGCCTGAGGCGGGAGATTATTGGGAGAACCGGCCTGTTCGTAGGCCTGGACAATGGCCTGGCTGTGGCCGGCCCAGTCCGAGATGAGCAGGTAGTCGGCAAGTGCCCGGCGGTCGCCCGGCGTATGCTGCAGGCGCTGCACCAACATGGACAGGGCGGGCTGATAATCGCCGTTGCGCGCACGCCGTATCAAGCTGTCGTAGTCTTGCGGCTGTGCGCACGCGGCCATGCCCGGCAGCATCAATGCGGCACAAACTGCTAATACGAGGGGTAACGGGCGTATGGACACGGCTGGCCTCGGGGTCGGTCATGGGATTGCCGGATTCGGGGTGTTGCACGTTCACTATGGATTGCGTGGACAGTCGAACCGATAGGTGCCGGCCGGCTTGCCGTTGGCGTACAGAATCAGTTCGATCCGGCATTGGTCGCGTTGCCCCACGGAAAGGGAGAATCGCGTCAGCGCCGTGGGAGTATTGGCCCGCAGCCTCAGATCGCCGCTTTGCCGGACGGTGGAAGAGCCGCTGCTCCCCTGCCGGGTGGCGCTCAGCCGGTACTGCACGGTATCGTCCGCGCGGCTTTGCACGTAGGGCACGACGACGCTGGGTCGAGTGCCGGGCACGGTATCCAGCCATACCTGCAGATTGACATCGGCGGTGATCATGGAGCCTCCCGTTTTTATGCTTCGGTGTCCCGCGGTAGGCCGGTAGCGGCCTTCCGCGGGACTGCGGCCCCGCAGGGCCAGGGGTTTACCAACCCTTCTGGGTGATGGTGCTGACGTTCTGGTTGCCTTGTTGCACCGTCGAGGCGGTCAGGAACGCTCCCGTCTGGGTGATGGCCGCCGAGTTGTTGAAGCCGGCCTGGTAGATCTTGGCTTCTTGATCCCAGCCATTCTTCTGGCTCGTGTTGGCGACGTTTTGGTTGCCTTGCTGGATGATCTGGGATTCGGCATAGGCGACACTCGACTGAGTGGCCTTGGCGCTGTTGTTGAAGCCGGACTGGTAGATGTCGGCGTACTGTGCGTAGCCGTACCGTTGATCCGTGCTGGCGACGTTCTGATCGCCTTGCTGGACGATCTTGGAGTTGGCGCCGGTGCTTTGTTGTTCTACCTTGGCCGAGTTGTTGAAGCCGGCCTGATAGATGTCAGCCTTCCCATGTACATTGGTCTGATCCGCGCTGGCGACGTTCTGGTTGCCTTCCTGCACGATGCTGGCAGTCGCCGCCGTGTTGTACGCCTGGGTAATGGACGCGTCGTTGTTGAAGCCGCTTTGATAGGTGTCCGCCGTACTGCCGGCGTATGCCGCGGCCCCGGCAAAAGCCAGGGCAAGACCGGATGCCAATGCGCAAAGTTGGGTTTTCATGGTGATGCTCCTTCTGTGAAAGTCGACAAGACCTGATAAAGAAATGCGCCGCCCGGCGGTCTCGGACCGGGTTTTGCAGAAGAGTCGGCGGCCCTGCCGGAGCCGGTGCTATCTAACGACCGTCAGCTTCAGGTGGTCGCCGAATTGGAAGACCGGGGCCGTGGAGCCCGGCGTCGTCTGCCGTACCGTGGCCTGGTTCATGTTGCCGAATTGGTTCACCGTCGAACTGGCGTTGCTGGTGTATTGCCCGATCACCGCCAGATTGTTCGCGCCGACCTGGTTGGCGATGGCCGTGTCGTTATTGCCGACTTGCGTGATCAGGGCCTGGTTCCCGGTGCCGTATTGGGCGGCGATCGCCAGGTTCTGCGCGCCCGTTTGCGATATCGAGGCACTGTTGTTGCCGCCTTGCTGGTTGACGAAGGCGGATTCGCTCGAACCCTGCTGGGCGATGCGGCTGGTGTTGAAGCCGCCCTGTTGCACCGATGCCGCACGCAGCGAGGTCGAACCGAGTTCGGCCGGCGGCAGTTCCGGCGGGGCCGCCAGATCGAGGTTGGCGGCCTGGCCGGCGAAAGGGGCGGCGGCCAGTAGGGCGAAGATCCCCAGAGCCAGGCTGCGCCTGGTGGGCAGATGCATCGCGGTGAGTAACGGTTGCTTCATGGCAGACTCCTGATTTACCGGGCGGTGGCGCTTGCGGCCTTACTGCACGCTCGTCTGGCTGTTGGTCGCGGTGGATGCCGTGCCGGCCTGGGCAGACTGGCGCGGCGTGACGGTTACGGTGTATTCCTTCTCGGCTTGCAGATAGCGCTGGATCAATGGGTTATTCCAGTCGCTGGGGTTTTTCAGGCTCCATTGCCTGTCCTTGAGGCCCTGCACCGTCAGGTGCATGACGGCGGCATCGATGGCTTCCTTGACCGCGATCTGCGCCGGCTCGTTGTGGGTGTAGCCCCCTTCGATTTCCAGCAGGTCGTAGTAATTGACGAAGCGGAAATAGCTGGGGTGCAGCTCGTACGAATAAATGGTTTTGGTGGTGGAGACGCTGTTCAGGATGGCGCCGGTGGAAACGTCGACCGCGCGCAGATTGACGGTGACCTGATCGACGCTGTACTTGGTCGACAAGCCTATGCCCAGGAACTGCGCCCCCAGGCCGCCGGTGCGGGCATTGCTGTCGTAGGCGATAATGCCGCCTTCCAGGATGATGGTCGCGGGCAAGAGGTTGGGTACCTGGCCGCGCTGCGCGCCGTTTTCCGGGTGCTCGTCGACCGCGCGCAGCACCCGGCGCTCGGTCAGCAGCGACTGCAGGCCTTCACGCTCTACCGGGATATACCAGCCCGAATCCTTCAGCGCCTTCATCAGCATGGAGGCGGCCCCTTGCGTTACCGCTGTGGAAAACGAGCTGTCCGGCGACGGCTTGTATTGCCCGGTTTCGTCGCGGAAGCCGTAGACGGCCGCTACGATCTTCTTCCGCGGCGGCGGCAGCCGCATCAGGTCGACCGTCGACGGCGTGGCCGGCGCCAGTTGCGCCTGGTTCGACACGTTCGCCGGCTGCTGCAGGGCGCAGGCGGACAGCGCCAGCGCTGCCAGTCCGACGACGCAGAGGCGGGCGGGGCGTAAGCATGCAGGGGGCGTAGGCATCGCGAGCGTGTTCATTGCAACACCCCGCTGTCGATGGCCGGCGAACTCTGGGTCGCCGTGCTCGTGCTCGCGCTGGTGGATGTGCCGCTGGTAGCCTCGACGCTACCGGTGTCGAAAGGCATCCAGCGGCTCTTGCCCGGATCGTAAATATAGACTTTGCTGCCTACCTGGATGATGGGATAGTCGCCCGCGTTGAGGATTTTCAGGTCGCTGCTGTCGGGGGTGTCCAGATCGTCCAGCGGGTAGGGGTAGCGCTTCTGCGCCTGGGCGCTTTGCAGCATGTATGAGCCGTTCAGCGGATTGCCCCCGAAAGACGGGTTCACCGGGGTATAGATCAGCTGGCCCGCCATCGCGGGCATCGATAGCAGCGGCCATGCCGCGGCGGCCGCCAGCGTCGCCTGAAGCCGGCTGTTTTGCAGGCGCACTTTGACCCTGTGTAAGCTCATTTACATCTCCTCGGGACCCAGATCGGCGTCCTGCGTGTACTTGCGTTGGACGTTGATGTTTGCGATGCTGTCGTGAACGACTTGCACCGCGTTCTTGCTTTCTTCCCTGGCCCGCGAACGGGCGGGCGACAGGAAGGTGTGAAAGACCGTCTGATTCAAATAGCTGATCCAGATTTCGCTGCCGAATTGCGCCGTGGGCCGCTCGATCACGGTCATCGTGTCTTGTGAATTGGGGTACAGCGCGCGCCAGATTTCCGAAAAACTTTGGTAGAAGTCCCAGCCCAGGACGGTGATGGTTCGGTTGATGATCAGGCCCCTCAACGGGTCGCTGTCTATCCGCCCCTGATCCAGGCTCTTCTGCGCCTGGCCGGGCTCGGGCCCTTGCGCGGCGGCCGCCGCGCTCAGCAGAGCCGCCGCGACGAGGCCAAAGCGAAAGCCGGACGGCAAGCCGGATGGCGACACGGAGATCCTCCTTCCCATAACCCATTACAGCGTTTATTCAAGGTATCAAGCTGTGACGTATACGAGGAATGTTATGGGTTGGAGGATGCCTTACCCATAGGATGGAGAATCTAGACCGTTTGTCCGGGATGAGGATGAGGATGTCAGCCAAACGGTTTAATACCTGGCGAGTACGCTCGAGCCGCCCGAGGGCAGGCGTGTCCGCCTCGAAGATATGAATCCTTGGCGTCGATGGCCATGGTATGCCGGTTCTCGGTACAGATGTCCCGATCCGCAGGCGTGGCTTTATGGCGTCCGCATCGCGCGGAAAACCGCTATTTCGTTTTAGCCTTTTGCCAGGGTCACGGGGTCGAGGGCTAAAGCCCGTAATGTTTTTCCACTCGCCCTATGTGTTCGGACATGACTTGATGTGCCTTGTCGATGTTCTGTTCTTCTATCGCCTCGAGTATCAGTTTATGTTGCTCGTTGGAAGCGCGGCTGCGTTTTTTGTCGCTGAAGAAGGGGAGGCGTCGATTTTCCGACATCAGATAAAACGGGGTGACGAGCTGCATGAGAACGAGGTTGTGCGTGGCACGGAAAATAGACATATGAAACTGGTAATCCAGTTCCGGTACGTCTTCAAGCGCATGTTCTATAGCATCGTCGAAGCGCTGCACGATGTTCTTGATGTCGAGCAAGTCTTCCTCTGTCCGCCGTTGTGCCGCGAGCACAATTGCCTGTACTTCGAGAATTCGGCGCGCTTCCATGGCTTCCGCCAGGCGCTCTTTCGACAGGTCGAGATTCAGGTTCGAGAACAATGCGAGCGTCTCGAGGCTGATGCGCTCGGGGGCTTCATTCAGGTAGATTCCTGAATTGGGCTTGCGCTCGAGATAGCGCAAGCCTTCGAGTACTGACAGGACTTCGCGTACCACGCCGCGCCCGACGTCGAATCGTTCGGCAAGCTCTCTTTCCGAGGGCAGCCTTTCTCCGGGCGCGTACTTTCTTTCTTCGATCAGCCGAACCAGGGCAGCCATAGTGCGCGCGGTGGTCTGTTCCTGTTCTTTAGTCATGCTGGGTGCTGCGCTCCGGCTGCTCTTGCGAAATTCCTGCTGGTGCTTCAGCCGCTACGCTGAAGGGATTGCCAAATTATAGGGGGCCTTTTATTTCTATGTGGGCGGCCGCTAAGCACCCGCCAGATAACGGTCGAGGCGTTCCTGTATTGACGGCCTCGCTTCTGGATTGACCAGGTGCTCCGGTATTTTTCCGGTCAGTAGATCGATCGTTTGCTTCGTAGCCTGTTCGCCGATGCGGTCTAGGCTTTCCCGGGTTATGCCTGCCATATGCGGCGACAAAATGACATTGGGTAGCGCACGCAAGGCGGAATCGCCGGGCAAAGGTTCTTCCGCAAATACATCCAGAGCCGCACCGCCCAGCCTGCCTGCTCTTAGCGCCTCGGCCAATGCGTTCTCGTCGACAATGGGCCCGCGGGACACATTGATCAGCCAGGCCGCAGGTTTCATCAGGCTTAGCCGGCGTGAATCGATGAGGCCGCGGGTTTCTTCGGACAACGAGCATGAAAGGATTACGACATCGGCGCGGGCAAGAGCGTCATCGAGAGTGGTGTGGCTGAAGGCATTGCGGCCGGAGGGAGGGGATCGGCGCACGGCCAGAACAGTCATATCGAAACCCGCGTGGCATTTGTGCGCTATCAGGCTTCCGATATTGCCCATGCCGATAACGGCGACCGTCTTGCCCCGAAGGTCGACACCATGCGGCGCAAGCGCTCGGGCAGCCGGCCATCCGGCGCTGCGCAACATCTGGTTCGCCTCGGGAAGCTTGCGGGCCAGGTTGAGCATTTGGCCGATGGCATATTCGGCGACGGAATTGGCGTTGGCGTTCGGGGCATTGGTCACCGCTATTCCATGTTTGGAGGCCTCGGCGACCGGAATCATGTCTACACCCGCCCCGTAGCGCACCAGGCCCAGCAGCTTGCATGTTTGTGACGGGAGCGATCGGGGGATGGGCGATCGGACGATTATCACGTGCGCTTCGGATGCGAGAGCCGGCCAATTCTTGCCACTTACCGGATGCGTGACCAAGCGGGCGGCTCGCGACAAGGCCTGGTGGGAGGCGCAGTCTATCGGATCGGTCAATAGAACCAGGCGACTTTGTGAGTGCGAGCAAGCTGTCATCAGAGTTTCGTGTCGTATCCCAGGCCGTCGATCAGAGGGTAAGAGGAGAAAGCAGTCTCGTCGACATCGAGGCCTATTCCCGGTTTATCTAGGGCTTGCACACAGCCGTCCTGGCCGATTTCGAAAGGTGGGCCGAACATGTCCCTAAGAGGGTTTACCTGCGACACACAAGCTTCAAAATAGCCGCCATTGTCGATCGAAGAAAGAAAATGAATGCTGGAAGCCATATTTAGGCCTCCCGCCGAGCTATGGGGATTCACGGGGATACGCCACGCTGAGGCCAGCGCGGCAATGCGCAGTGCTTCGGTAATGCCGCCTGTTTTCGAGAGATCAGGTTGAAAGATGGTAACGGCGCGGTCTTCTACCAGTCGGGCGAATTCGTAGCGTGTGTAATGGTTTTCTCCTGCGGCCAACGGAACTAGAGGGTTGAGTTGGGCAGCCAGACGATAAGAGGCGAAGTCGTTGCAGGGAAAAGGCTCTTCGAGCCATTTGACGTGTAATTCTGCGAATGCCGGCATCACTTGCCGAACGTCGGCCAAAGTGTATGCAGTGTTGGCGTCAACCAGAATATCTATGTGGTCGCCGACCTTTTTGCGCACTGCCGTGAGCCGTGCTATGTCGTTGGCGCTTGTGTCTCCCATTCGTAATTTGATGGCTCGATAGCCCTTTTCGATGTGACTGACGGCTTCATCAGCCAGGCTTGGCGGGGGCTGATAGCCGAGCGCCACGCCGCCGGCGTAGGCGGGAACGCGCCGCGCCGATCCACCCAGCATTCGATAGAGCGGCATGTGCGCGGCTTTGGCACGAATGTCCCATAATGCCATGTCGATGCCGCTTAAAGCCAGGGCGGCGCCAGCGCCCAATCCGTGGCTGGCCAGCTGCATGCGGTGCGCCAATTCCCAGGCGCCGATAACGTCCGTGGCGGGCCTGCCGTGAAGCAGCGGCGCCAAGGTGTTATTCACCAAACTGGCCACGGCCCCCGGGCTGCGCCCTGGATGGGCCTCTCCGTATCCGACAATCCCGTCGGAGGTTTGGATCTTGACAATAATCACATCTCTCTTGCGGGCCGTGCCGATGCCCATTGCCACGGCCTTGCCTTCCGGAAAGCGAAAAGATAGGGGTATGGCGGTAATGCAGTCGATTTTCATCTGATGGATCCTGTAATAGGTGCTACTCGATTTTGGCTCCTGACTCTTCGACAACTTTTTTCCACCTCGTGGTCTCGGCTTCAAGATACTGTTGGAATTGTTCGGGGGTGCTCGGCATCGCGTCTACCCCCATGCTGGTCAGGCGGGCTACGAATTCGGGGTTCTTGAGAATCCGGTTCATGGAGGCGTTGAGCCTGTCTATGACGGGTTTGGGAGTTCCTTTAGGGGCAAGAAAGCCAAACCAGACATTGACGTCGAAATTGGGTAGACCCTGCTCGGCAAGAGTCGGAATATTCGGCGCGCCGGATGAGCGTTTTTGGGTGGTGACTCCGATTGCACGAACTTTTCCCGCCTGCACTTGCGGCAGTACGGCCGGAACCTGATCGAACAACATGGATATTTGGTTGGCCAACAGGTCTTGCATTGCCTGGGCGCCGCCTTTGTAGGGAACATGTATGAAATTGATGCCGGCTTGTGCTCGCAGCATTTCCCCGGCCAGATGGCTGGAGCTGCCGTTGCCGCTGGATCCTTGCGTAAGCTTGCCGGGGTTGTGCTTGGCGTAGTCGATCAGTTCCTGAAGATTGTGGATCGGCAGTTTGGGGCTGACCGCCAGAATGTTCGCCACGCCGCCATACAGGCTGATGGGCGCGAAATCTTTGATGGGGTCGAAATTCAGCGAGTGGTAGATTGCGGGGTTGATCGCGAGTCCGATAGGCCCCATCAGAAGGGTATAGCCATCAGGACGCGAACGCGCTACGTAGTCGAATGCGATATTGCCCCCTGCGCCCGGGCGATTTTCGACAATAAACGTTTGCCCGAGCTCGTGAGATAGTCGGTCGGCCAT
The DNA here is from genome assembly GCF_002209565.1 of Candidimonas nitroreducens. Classification (GTDB taxonomy): domain Bacteria; phylum Pseudomonadota; class Gammaproteobacteria; order Burkholderiales; family Burkholderiaceae_B; genus Candidimonas; species Candidimonas nitroreducens. The sequence goes on along the minus strand of NZ_NJIH01000002.1, from coordinate 238,615 downwards.
CAATCGAGCCAAAATCGTGGTCGTTCCACCCGTGCCGAACGGCACAACCACTGTCACGGGCCGGCTTGGGTAGCTTTGCGACGCTGCTGCTGCGTCTCCAAACCCCATTAGAGCAGTAACACCAAGGACGGCGCCCGCAATGCGAGCGGCAAAGGGCAATCTTCTCATGCTGTCTCCAGAGTTTTTACGTTGGCTTAAATTGGCATTACCAAATTGGTAATACAAAATTGGTATTGCCAAATATATCCATAAAGGTGACTCAGGTCAAGTGTCGGTTAAGCCGCCGCGGCCGGGCGCTTGCTCGGGATGCTACGCTCTAGGCTGAGTCTTTCCCGAGCCGCGCCGTATGGCGCATCTGCAATGAGTACGCTTGATCTGTTCCAAAGCGCTGCGCCTGCCGGGCCCGAGCGTATCGGGCCGTGCGCCTATGTTCTGCGTGGCTGCGCTTTGTCCTGCGAGCAGGCGCTGCTGTCGGCGGTTGCCGCCATCGAGGCTCGCGCGCCGTTTCGCCACATGGTGACGCCTGGCGGTTATGCCATGTCGGCGGCGCTGACGAATTGCGGCGCGCTGGGCTGGACGACCGACCGGCGCGGCTACCGCTACACTGCCGTCGATCCGCAAGGCGGCCAGCCCTGGCCGGCCATGCCGGCCGTGTTCGCGCGGCTGGCGCGCGCCGCCGCGGCGGCCGCGGGGTTTGCGGATTTCGAGCCGGATGCCTGTTTGATGAATCGCTATGCGCTCGGCGCCCGCATGTCTCTGCATCAGGACAAGAACGAGCAGGACTTTGACGCGCCCATTGTGTCGGTGTCGCTGGGCATGTCCGCGACTTTCCTGTTTGGCGGCCTGGATAGATCCGCCAAGGCGATGAGGCTGCTGCTGCATCATGGCGATGTCGTGGTCTGGGGCGGGGCGGACAGGTTGCGCTATCACGGCGTGCTGGCGCCGGAGGGCGCGCCGCATCCGCTGCTGGGAGACTGCAGGATCAATCTCACCTTGCGCAAGGCGGGTTGAGATGCCCGCGGCGTCAGCCGCTCTCGCTGCCGGTTATGGGCACGTCCATTCCGGTCTTGACCCTGTCCATGGCCACCAGCGTCTTGAACGCCTTGACGTTGCCGTTCTCGTGGAAGAGCCTGCGCGTCAGGCTGACGTACTGCTCCATGTCGCGCACCAGGAAGATCAGCACGAAATCGCATTCCCCGGCCACGTAGTAGCACTGCTGGATTTCGGGGCAGGCCGTGAATCCACGCTGCATTTCCTGCAGCAGATCGGCGCGCTCGCTCTCGACCTTGACTTCGACGATGATGGTCAGGCCGTAGCCCAGGGCTTTCGGGTTGAGGCGGGCCGTGTATTTTTCGATGACGCCGGCGTCCGCCAGCAGCCGCAGCCTGCGGTTCACCGCGGCGGTGGAAAGGTTCGCGCGCTCGCCTAATTCGCTTTGGGCCACGCGCGCGTTTTCCTGGATCGCGGCGAGCAGCACGTGGTCGTGCTTGTCGAGCTTGGGCGCCATGAAGGATTCCTTCGCAAATTCTGCCTATTTATCGATAAATAATTCAATTAAATAGGCGAAGATTCGTATGAAAAGCATATATATGGGGAATATTATTTCATATCGAGGCGCGACGCCGAGGTCGGCACTGGCACTGGCACTGGCACTGGCTCTGGCTCTGGCTCTGGCAACAGCGCTGCCAATAGCACTAGCAACGACACTGGTACCGGCCCCATGCCGCGATGCCGGCTGCTGCAAGCCTGGCCGGCGGGCCGGCCGAGCCGCCGGCCCATTTCCATAGGATGGTTTCATGTCTTCTTCAATACCCAGCCTGGATGCGCAACTTCTGCTGGCGCAGATCCGCGCCTTGGGCGAGATCGGCAGCGATGCTCCAGGTGAAGGGCGAACCCGCATTGCGCTGACCGATGCCGACCGGGCCGGGCGCGATCTGCTCGTGCGCTGGATGCGCGAGCTGGAGCTGGACGTGCGCATCGACCGTATCGGCAATATTTTCGGCATCTTGCGTGCCGCCACGACCGAAGGTGACGCCCGGCCGCTGATGATCGGTTCGCACATCGACACTGTGCGCAATGCCGGCGCCCTGGATGGCTGCTACGGGGTGCTGTCCGGCTTGGCCGTGGCGCGCGCCTGGCGCGCCGCGGGTGTGGCGCCGCCGCGGGCTATCGTGGTGGCGGCGTTCACCAACGAAGAGGGCGTGCGCTTCCAGCCGGACATGATGGGCTCGCTGGTGCATGCGGGCGGTTTGGCGCTGCGCGAGGCGCTCGATGCCGTCGGCACCGACGGCACCCGCCTGGGCGACGAACTGGCACGCATCGGCTATGCGGGCGAGCTGGAGCCGGGCGCGATCAGGCCGCACGAATATCTGGAACTGCATATCGAACAGGGCCCGATTCTCGAGGCCGAAGGGCAGTCCATAGGCGTTGTCGAGAATCTGCAGGGCATTTCGTGGCAGAAGCTTACCGTGCATGGCACGGCCAATCACGCCGGCACTACGCCGATGCGGCTGCGCCATGACGCCGGCTACGCGGCCGCAGCCGTGGTGGCCTTCCTGCGCGAGCAGGTGGCGGCATGCTCCGGTGGAACCACGCTCGCGACGGTGGGCTCGCTGCGCCTGGAGCCCGACGTCGTCAACGTCATCGCACGCAAGGCCATCTTCACCGTCGATCTGCGCGACCCCGACGAGCCGCGCCTGCAAGCGGCGGAACGGCGCCTGGCCGAGTTTCTTGTGGAGCTCGCACGGCGCGAGGGAGTGGAAATCCAAGCCGAGCGCCTGGCGCGCTTCGAGCCGGTAGTGTTCGATGCGGGATTGGCCGCAGAAATAGAGTCCTCGGCCCGGCACCTGGGCCTCACGTCGCGGCGCATGACTTCCGGCGCCGGCCACGATGCGCAGATGATCGCACGCATCGCCCCAGCGGCCATGATCTTCGTGCCCAGCCGCTCGGGCATCAGCCACAATCCGCGCGAGCATACCGACGATGCTCAGCTCGTGCAGGGCGCACGGGTATTGCTGGAAGTCGTGCTGCGCCGCCTGCAGCAAACCCACAAAGAGAGCCAATGATGCTAAGTGCCAACAAGCACGCTGCGCGCGTGCCGTATCCCGAATCCTTGCGCTCGATCATGAGTATCCGGTGCGCAGAGCAGAGCCGGCAGTGGCTGTCGCAGTGGCGCGGCATCGCGCACGGGGCAACGCCCTTGCGTGCCTTGCCCGGCTTGGCCGCAAGGCTGGGAATCGCCTGGCTCGGCGTCAAGGACGAGTCGCAGCGCTCGCCGCTGGGCAGCTTCAAGGCCTTGGGTGCGCCCGTCGCGCTGCTGCGCCAGGTGCTGCGGCTGCATCCCGGCTTCGAGCCGGAGGCAGTGCTGGCGGGACGCTATGCCGGCACGCTGAAGGACTACACCGTCATCAGCGCCACCGACGGCAACCACGGCCGTGCGCTGGCCGCGGCGGCGCGCGACGCCGGCTGCCGCTGCGTGATCGTGCTGCATGCCCAGGTCAGTGTCGAGCGCGAACGCGCCATTGCCGACTGCGGAGCGCGCATCGTGCGTATCGCGGGCAACTACGATGCATCGGTCGCTGAGGCGGCGCGGCTGGCCGCGGCGCACGGCTGGCAAGTGGTATCCGACACGTCCTACGAAGGCTATGAAGACATACCGCGGGACGTGATGCAGGGCTATGGCGTGATCGCTTCCGAGCTCGTCGAACAGGCGGATGGCGCCGCGGGCGATCCCCCCTATACACATGTATTCCTGCAAGGCGGAGTAGGGGGGCTGGCGGCCGGCATCGTCAGCTATCTGTGGGAAAAATACGGCGCGCGGCGGCCGCGCTTCATCGTAGTCGAGCCGGTACAGGCCGATTGCCTCTATCAGAGCGCCTTGGCGGGCCGCCCCGCCGGCGCCACGGGAACTGTGGATTCCATCATGGCCGGGCTTGCCTGCGGAGAGGCCTCGCCGCTGGCCTGGCGTTTTCTGCAAGACAGCGTCGACGATTTCATGACCATCACGGACGACGCGGCCATCGAGGCCATGCGTACGCTGGCCGCCGGCGACTGCGGCGATGTGCCCATTGTTTCGGGAGAATCCGGGGCGGCCGGGCTGGCCGGCTTGCTTGTGCTGCTGCGGGATCGCGCGCTGGCGGGCGCTGCGGGCTTGAATGCGGCCTCGCGGGCGCTGCTCATCAGTACGGAAGGCGCGACGGCGCCGCTGGTGTACGAGCAGTGCGTGGGCGTGCCGGCCGCGTCGGTATTGTCGCGCCAACAGAAGTGGCGCGCCTCCGTTGACACTGCCGGAATCAGCGGCTGCCGGGCAAAGACAGCTTGCTGACCATGTCGGCCAGCCCGGCGGCGACCTCGCCGCGCAGGCGGGATTCGGACAGAATAGTGTCGGGGCCGCCGCAGCTCAGTACGAAGGTGCCTTCGCCCGTGATGGCGGTGAAGGCGGCCGCCGCTGCGTTGATGCCGGGCTGCCAGTCGCCGATGCCATAGCAGCAGCCGCCCGCGGCGAAGTCGGCGCAGGCCTTGCGCATGATCGCCGGCATGCCGCGGGGCAGTTCCAGCTTCGGCAGCAGGGCCTCGCGTTCGGCTTGCGCGAGGCTGGCGAGATAGGTGCGCCCCATGGTGCTGTCCATGCTGGCCCGGTAGCCGACGGGCAGACGTAGATAAAGCGCCGAAGATCCGTGCACGGCGTCTATGTAGGCCATGGACTGGCCGTCGAAGGCGCCCAGGGCCACAGCGCCGCCCGTTGTCTGGGCTAGCGCTTCCATGAGCGGGCGTGCCACTTCGCGCACCTCGAGGCTGGCGAGGCAGCCGAAGCCCAGTGCCAGGGTGCCGTAGCCAGGCGCGTAGCGCCCCGTTTCCGGGTTGTAGCGCAGATAACCGAGTGTCGTCAGTGTATATACGATGCGGCTGACTGTGGACTTGGCCAGCCCCGTGCGCTCGGCCAGTTCCAGATTGCCCAGCGACTTGATGCCGGGCGTGAAGCAGCGCAGGACGCTCAGGCCGCGCGCCAGCGCGTCGACGAAATCGGGCGACGATGCGTCGCCCTGGCCCGGCGCCCGTTTGCGGCGCGCCGGACGCCGGGCGGCCGGAAGCGATTCGGCCGTATTGGCGGGGGGCGGGGAAAAGGTTTGCATTTGGCTTCCGGGCGTTTTATATTAATCTAAAAATAGGAATTGAATCCCATTGTACGGAATTCAAAATAAAAAAGCACTTTATTTCGACAAGACCAGGAGATAAGAATGTTTCGAGCCGGAATCCGATTTTTTGCCGCCGCCGTTCTTGGCGCCGCGACGAGCATCGCTGCAGCGGCGGGCTACCCCGATCGCCCCATCACCATGATTACGCCGTTTCCCGCCGGCGGCGCTACCGACGGGCTGGCCCGCATATTGGCAGAGCGCATGGGCCGCGCGCTGCGGCAGTCGATCGTGGTGGAAAATCGCGCCGGCGCCGCGACGACCATAGGCGCTTCGCACGTAGCCCGTGCCACGCCCGATGGCTATACGATCCTGTTGGCGACCAATTCGACGCTGGTCACCAATCGCTTCCTCTTCAAGAAACTGCCCTACGATCCCGATGCCTTCGCGCCGATCGGAATGATAGGCATCGGGCCCATGGTGCTGCTGACCGCGAAAAAAGACCACTTCAAGACTCTGGCCGATGTGGTGCAGGCCGCCAAGGCCAAGCCCGGCGCCCTGACCATCGCTTCGTTCGGAACCGGCACGTCTTCGCATCTGGCGGCGGAATATTTCCAGAAAGCAGCCGGGATCAAGCTGCTGCACGTGCCCTATAAGGGCTCGGCCCAGGCCATGCCGCAGCTGATCAGCGGCGAAGTGGACTTGTTCTTCGACATGGTGTCCACGGGCATGCCGCAGGTCGATTCCGGCAAGGTGGGGGTGCTGGCGATCACCAGCAAGCAGCGCATGTCCTCTCTGCCCAAGCTGCCGACCATGAGCGAGTCGGGCTACCCCGGCTTCGAGATTCTGGCCTGGTTCACGCTGGTGGCTCCGCCGGGCACTCCCGAGGCGCGCACCCGGGTGCTGGACAATGCGCTGAAGGTGGCTTTGGCCGACGAGACCGTGCGCAAGCGCATGCTCGCCATGGGCATCGAACCTTCGGACGGAACGGCGCAGACCTTGCTCAAGCAGATCAAGCAGGAAATTCCAGTCATTCAATCGCTGGTGCAGCGCGCGAATATTCCGGTTCAATAGGGCCGTGCATCGCGGTGCGAGTATCCGTGCCAACGCTGTACGACAGTACGCAAATATAGAAAAGCCAAGCAGCCATCATGTCAGCCGATTCCATATCCCCCGATCCCTTCTGGGAGTTTCCCTATCTGAGCCGGCGCATCCCGCTGCTGGCGGCCAACGTCGTCAGCACCAGCCAGCCACTGGCCGCGCAGGCGGGCCTGCGCATGTTGCTGTCGGGCGGCAATGCGGTCGACGCGGCCCTGGCGGCGGCCATTGCGCTGACCGTCGTCGAGCCGGTCATGAATGGCATCGGCGGAGACGCTTTCGCGCTGATCTGGGACAAAGGCAGCCTGCACGGGCTCAACGCCTCGGGGCGTGCGCCTGCCGCCTGGACACCGGAATTCTTTCAGGGACGGGCCGCCATGCCCGAGTTCGGCTGGGGCACGGTGACCGTGCCGGGCCAGGTTGCGGGCTGGGCCGAGCTGTCGCGGCGCCACGGCCGTCTGCCTTTCGCTGCCTTGTTCGAACCCGCCATCGCCTATGCCGAGCACGGCTACGCCGTATCTCCCACCATTGCGCGCCAATGGGCGGCGCAAGCCTTGCTGTTCAAGGATCAGCCCGGCTTCGCCCAGGCTTTCCTGCGCGACGGCGCGGCGCCGCGTGCCGGCGACCTGTGGCGCTTCCCCGAACAGGCCGCTACGCTCAGGCGCATTGCTTCCAGCATGGGGCGCGATTTCTACGAAGGCGAGCTGGCGCAGCGCATCGCCGATTTCGCCGCCCATAGCGGCGGGGCGCTTACGCAAGCCGACCTGGCCGCGCACCGCTGCGATTGGGTGCAGCCGCTGTCCATGAGCTACCGCGGGCGGTACATGTTGCACGAGCTGCCTCCCAATGGCCAGGGGATAGCCGCGCTGATGGCGCTGGGCATGCTCGATGCCTTCGAGCCGCCGCGCGCCGACAGGCCGCTGGACTTGTTCAGCCTACCCATCGAAGCCATGAAGCTGGCGTTCGCCGACCTGCACGCGCATGTGGGCGACGCGGCGGCCATGGGCGAGCTGACCGGGCAATTGCTGAGCCGCGACTATCTGCGCCGGCGTGCGGCGCAGATCGACCCCGGCCGGGCGGCCGTCCCTGCGGCGGGGCTGCCCGGCCACGGGGGCACGGTCTATCTGACCGCCGCCGATGCCGATGGCATGATGGTTTCGTTCATACAGTCCAATTACCAGGGCTTCGGCTCAGGGGTGGTGGTGCCCGGCACCGGTATCGCGCTGCATAACCGGGGCCGCAGCTTCACGCTGCAGCCCGGCCACCGCAACCAGGTGGCGCCCGGCAAGCGGCCCATGCATACCATTATTCCGGCCTTTGTCACGCGCGACGGGGAGCCCTACGCCAGCTTTGGCGTGATGGGTGGCAATATGCAGGCGCAAGGCCATGTGCAGATGATGCAGCAGCTGGTCGATCTGGGCCATAATCCGCAGGCGGCCGTCGACGCGCCGCGTTTCCGGGTCGAGGCGGGGCCGCGCGTGATGCTCGAAGCGCATGTGCCCGCGCAAGTGGTCGAGGCCTTGCGCCAGCAAGGGCACAATGTCGATGTGCAGGCGCCGCAAAGCCTGGATTTCGGTGCGGCGCAGGTAATTCTGCGCCAGCCGCACGGTGGCTATATTGCCGCATCGGATCCCAGGCGCGACGGCCAGGCTGTGGGATACTGAGGCGCTCTTGCCGCCGCAGGGCCCGCGGCCGGCTTGCCGCCCAGTCTTCCCGAAATGGACGCGCGCATGGGCCGGGCCGTGCTCCGGCTTTTTATTTTCCGTGCCTGCGGGCCAGGCACACCGATGACCGAGGTTTGAACAATGAATGGTGCAGATAGTCTTTGCGATACGCTTTTGGCCAATGATGTGGACGTGTGCTTCGCCAACCCGGGCACGTCCGAGATGCATTTCGTCGCGGCGCTCGATCGCAAGCCGCGCATGCGTTGCGTCCTGGGCTTGTTCGAGGGCGTGGTCACCGGCGCGGCCGACGGCTACGGCCGCATGGCGGAAAAGCCTGCCGCAACGCTGCTGCACCTGGGGCCGGGCCTGGGCAACGGCCTGGCCAATCTGCATAATGCGCGCCGCGCCCATACGCCCATGGTCAATATCGTGGGCGAACATGCCAGCTATCACATCCAGTACGACGCGCCGCTGACCACCGACATCGAAAGCCTGGCGCGCCCCATGTCCAACTGGGTGCGCCGCATACAGTCGTCCGATGATGTCTCCGGTGCCGCCGCGGCCGCCGTAGCTGCGGCCCGCACCGAACCGGGCGGCATCGCAACCCTGATCCTGCCGGCAGACGCCGCGTGGGGGCAGACCGCGGCGCCCGTGTCCCAGGCGCATCCGCCCGCGCCGGGCCGCATCGAAGAGGCGGCCTTGCTGCAGGCGCGCGAGGCGCTGCGCAACGGGCGCAAGACCCTCATTCTGCTGTCGGGCAAGGCCCTGCGCGCCGGCCCGCTGGAAACCGCGGCCCGCATCGCGGCGCGAACCGGCGCGCGGCTGATGGCGCAGCAGTCCAATGGCCGCATGGAACGCGGTGCGGGCCGGGTGCCGATCGAGCGCGTGCCGTATCCGGTTGATGCGGCCGTCAAGGCGCTGGAAGGAACCGAGCAATTGATCTTGATCGGCGCCCGCACGCCCGTGGCCTTTTTCGCGTATCCGGGCAAGCCCAGCGTGCTGATCCCCGAGGGGTGCGACGTCATTACCCTGGCCAGCCCGGCTGACGATCTGCCGCAAGCGCTGGAACAGCTTGCCGATGCCGTGGGTGCGACGCGCGACATCGCGGTGCCGTTGGCCGAGCGCGGCCAGCCGGATCTGCCCGCCGGTGCGCTTACCGCCAGCGCCGTCATCCAGGCCATAGGCGCTCTCAGCCCGGAAAATGCCGTCATCTGCGATGAGTCCGTCAGCTCGGGCCGCGATTCCTTCAAATGGACCTGGAACGCGGCGCCGCACGACTTCCTGCAGATCACGGGCGGCGCCATCGGCATCGGCATCCCCCTGGCGACCGGCGCGGCGGTGGCTTGCCCCGACCGCAAGGTCATACTGATGCAGGCCGATGGCAGCGCCATGTATACCGTGCAGGGCCTGTGGACGCAGGCGCGCGAGCAGCTGGACGTGGTCACCGTCATCTTCGCCAACCGGCGCTACGCCATCTTGCACAACGAACTGAAGATGGTGGGCGCGGGCGAGCCCGGGCGCAACGCCAGCCGCATGTTGAACCTGGACGAGCCCGCAATCGATTGGGTGCACATGGCGCAGGCCGCCGGCGTCGAGGCCGCCCGCGCTTCCGACTGCGCCGCCTTCGTCGACTTGCTGCGCGCGGCGCTGGCACGCAAAGGCCCATTTCTCATCGAGGCCGTCATCTAGGCGGCTCCGCCAACCGGCGATTCTTATCCTTACACATCGAGTCATAGCATGAGCGCACTGAGTCCCATCCAGAATCGTGACATCACCTATCATCTGCACCCCTACACCAACGCCGTCAAGCACGAGCAGATCGGCCCGCGCGTCATCGAGCGCGGCCAGGGCATCTACGTGTACGACGATCAGGGGCGCGAATATATCGAGGGCATGTCGGGGCTATGGAGCGTCGCGGTGGGCTTCAACGAGCCCAGGCTCGTGCAGGCGGCGGCTGCCCAGATGGGCAAGCTGCCGTTCTATCACACCTTCAGCCACAAAACGCACACGCCTTCGGTCGAGCTGGCCGAAAAGCTGGTGCAGCTGACCGAAGGCCGCATGCACAGCGCATTCTTCACCAATTCGGGTTCAGAGGCGAACGACACTGTCATCAAGATGGTGTGGTACTACAACAATGCTCTGGGCCGCAGCCAGAAAAAGAAAATCATCGCGCGCAACAAGGGCTACCACGGCGTCACCGTGGCCTCGGCCAGCCTCACCGGCCTGGCGCCCAACCATCGCGGCTTCGATCTGCCGCTGCCGCAGATGAAGCACGTCAGCTGCCCGCACTGGTACCGCCAGGGCCAGCCGGGTGAAACCGAAGAGGCTTTTGCCACCCGCATGGCCGCGGAGCTGGAAGCCCTGATCCTGGAAGAAGGCCCCGAGACGGTGGCGGCCTTCATCGGCGAGCCCGTCATGGGCGCGGGCGGCGTCATCGTGCCGCCGGCCACTTATTGGGACAAGATCCAGGCGGTGTGCCGCAAGTACGACGTGCTGGTCGTCGCCGACGAAGTCATTACCGGCTTCGGCCGGCTGGGCACCATGTTCGGTTCGCAGAAGTTCGGCATCGAGCCGGACATCATGGTGCTGTCCAAGCAGATCACCTCCTCTTATCTGCCGCTGGCCGCGGTGCTGCTGGGCGACAAAGTACATTCCGTCATCGCCAGGTATTCCGGCGAGCTGGGCACCTTCGGGCACGGCTACACCGCCAGCGGCCATCCGGTTGCTACGGCGGTGGCGCTGGAAAACATCCGCATCATCGAGGAAAACGGGCTGATCGAGAATGCCGCCCGCATGGGCGAGGTATTGCAGTCGTCGCTGCGCGCCTTGGGCGATCATCCGCTGGTGGGCGAGGTGCGCGGCACGGGCCTGATCGCCGCCGTCGAGCTGGTGGCCGACAAGCCAACCCGCAGGCCTTTCGATCCCCTGGGGAAGATGGGGGCGGCGATTTTCGAGCGGGCGCATGAGCATGGGCTGATCGTGCGCGGCATCCAGGACAGCATCGCATTTTGCCCGCCGCTCATCATCAACGAAGAGCAGGTTCGCGACATGGTGGGCCGCTTCGTGGATACGCTCGAAGAGGTGCGGAGTCAGGCGGCCTGAGCGGCGACAAAAGGCGCGGGCGCCCGCGCCGGAATGATCAGGGCGGCGCGCCGGGCCGATGGCGGCATGTCTCGTGCCATTGCGGATTCGGCTCGCCCTGCGCGGCAAACTGCTGGGCGCGGCGCGGCGAACGCCAGACGCCGCCCGCAAAGCCCAGCTGGGGTGCCACGGCATACCAGAACCAGCGGCCGTCTTGATCCTGCGCCAGCCAGTTCCATCCCTCGGGGGCATCCGTCCACGGCGGGGCGGGCGAGTCTGCAGAGGCTGTATCATTCATGCCTTAAGTTTAGCTCCGGGCACGTATGGCCCCAGGTGCGGCAGGCAATGTCGCTTTTACAAGGTTGATGCCAGTGAGACTCAAGCAACGGGTTGCTTTGATTACGGGGGCCGCGGCGGGCATAGGCCAGGCCACTGCCAGGAAATTCGCCAGTGAAGGCGCCACGCTGGTTCTATGCGATCGCGCCGCCGACGCGGTGCAGCGCGAGGCGCAGTCGCTGGCGGCCGCCGGCCATCGCGCGGCGGCCTACACGCTCGACGTCACGGATCGGGCGGGCATCGACGCCGTGATGCAGGATGTCAAGGGCCGCTTCGGCAGCATAGACATCCTCGTCAACAATGCCGGCATCACGCAGGACGCAAGGCTGGCGCGCATGACGGAAGAGCAGTTCGATGCGGTCATCGACGTCAACCTGAAGGGCGTCTTTCACTGTACCCAGGCCGTGGCCAACACCATGCTCGAACAGCAGCGCGGCGTGATACTGAACGCCTCCAGCGTCGTGGGAATCTACGGCAATTTCGGGCAGACGAATTACGCGGCCAGCAAGTTCGGCGTCATCGGCTTCACCAAGACCTGGGCGCGCGAACTGGGGCCCAAAGGCATCCGGGTCAACGCGGTCTGCCCGGGTTTCATCGAGACCGACATCCTCAAGTCCATGCCGCCCAAAGTGCTGGACGAGCTGCGCGACGCCTGCTGGCAGCGGCGCCTGGGCACGCCGGCCGAGATCGCCAATGTCTATGCCTTCCTGGCCTCGGACGACGCAAGCTATATCAATGGCGCGGCGATCGAAGTGTCGGGCGGCATTTCGCTGTAAGCCGCGCCGGCCGGCTATCTCCATGGAACCGACCGTCGCGCCCGATGCCGGCGCTGCTGCGCCGATTTCCGCGCCCGTGGCGCTGGTCACCGGCTCCACTTCCGGAATCGGCCTTGCCATTGCCCGGCGGCTGTCGCGCGAAGGCTATTGCGTCGTGCTGCATTCGCGCAGTTCGGCGGCAGCCGGGGCGGCGCTTGCCCAGGAGCTGGGCCGCGCCGTGTACATCCAGGCCGATCTGGCCGATGACGAGCACAGGCAGCGGCTGGTGCGCGAGGCCGTGGCCGCTTGGGGCCGGCTCGACCTGCTGGTCAACAACGCCGGCATCAGCCGCGTCATTGCCCATGGCGATTTGGCCGCGGCCACGCCCGAGGTCTGGCGCGAACTGCATGAGGTGAATGTGATCGCCCCGTTTCGCTTGATTGCCGAGGCTCGGCCAGCGCTGCTGCAGGCCGCGGCCCGGGGCAGGCCGGGCTGCGTGGTCAATATCAGTTCGCACGCGGGCGTGCGTGCCAAAGGGGCTTCGATACCTTATGCCGCAAGCAAGGCGGCGCTGAACCACATGACACGCTTGCTGGCGCTGTCGCTGGCGCCGGAAATCCGTGTCAATGCCGTGGCGCCGGGGCTGGTGGACACGCCGCTTACGGCCGATTGGATCCACGCCCAGCAACTCTGGAAAGAGCGTGCGCCCATGCGCCGTGCAGCCAGCCCAGACGACATCGCCCAGGCCGTATCGATGATCGCCGCATCCGATTACCTGACCGGCGAGATCCTGCTCATGGACGGCGGCTTGAATCTCACCTGAGGCACCCTGCGGGGGCGCCGCCGGCGAAGCTGGGCAGGGCATTGCCATGCGTGTTCGTGAGGCCTCCCGGCGCCGTCCGTGTCTTGCGCCAGCAAGACTTTGGAACCGCTACGCATACTGCCCGGCAAGCCGCACTGCGGGCCGCGCCGCGCCGGCGATCGGTTGGCGCCCGGTGCTAGAATTGACGAGCAGTCATGCCTGATCTGCTACCTGCATCCATCCTGGATGCGGGCCGGTCGGGCACGTTCGTCCGCATGGGGCGCAAGTGGCTGCCTTGCGGGCGTGGCGTACCACAGGAGATGATCAAATGAGCGTTTCTCCGATATTGCGGCGGCCCGCGCTGGCATTTGCCGGTGCCGTGCTGGCCGGCTTCATGGTCTCGGCCCAGGCCGCTCCAGTTTCCTTTTCCGTACCGTTGACCGGTGCGCAACAGGTTCCCCCGGTGCAAACCCAGGGCAGTGGCAAGGCCGATCTTACCTACGATCCTTCCACCCGCGTCGTCACGTGGACGATAAGCTTCAGCGGCCTGTCCAGTCCTGCGACCATGGCGCATTTCCATGGCCCCGCCGCGCAGGGCAAGAACGCCGGAGTGAAGATCTGGCTGTCGCACAAGGGTTCGGCGGTCACCAGCCCGATCAAGGGCGAGGCCACCCTGTCGACCCAGGACGCGCAGGAATTCGCCGCTGGCCAGTTCTACGTCAATGTGCATACCAAGGATCACCCGTCCGGCGAGATCCGCGGCCAGGTAGTGCCCCCCAAGGGCAACTGAGCGCGAACCGCTAGCCAGGGCGCAAGCCCCCGGGCTCAGAGGTAAGCCGCCAGCAGTATCGCGGCGGCGGCGCCGGCCAGCAGCGCCAGCCAGGTCAGTATCGCTGGCGCCATGCGCGGCGCCGCGACCTCTGGCGGCAGCTGCTTGCGTCCCGTAAGCATGGGGCGCAGCAGGTCATGCCCCTTGGCCACGGCGTATACCGCAATGGCCAGCACATGCAGCAGCACCGCGGCCAGCAGGGCATACCAGAGTATCGAGTGCAAAGCCGTAATCGCGTTGGCCGCCCATGCGGGAACCCAGCTGGTGAACGGCCCGTCGTCGGCGACGTCGTTGTTTATGTAAAGGCCGCTTAGCGTCTCGCCCAGCAGCAGCGCAAGCAGCAACAGCACCATCCAGCCGCCGGCCGGGTTGTGCCCCACTTGCAGATCGGGCTCGCGCCGCAGCAGATGGCGCAAATGGCGCAGCGCGGCGCCGGGCGTGGCCACGAAGTTGCGGAAGCGCGAGCTTGCGCTGCCGAAACACCCCCACAGCAGCCGGAAGATCACCAAGGCCAGCAGGGCCTCGCCGATGCGGACGTGCCAGTCCATCCGGTCGAGCTCTACGCTGGCGTAGGCGGCGGCCACCAGGATCACCGCCAGCCAATGGAACAGCCGCGTCGGGAGATCCCAGACGCGCACCGGGCGCAGCCCGGGCCGGCCGGGCGGGCCGGCGTCTTTCATACCCAGCCTTCGATCCGCAGGCCCGAAGCCTGCTCGGCTTCTTCCCGGGATACCTGGCGCAGTGTCTGGCCGAAGCTCCACACGTGTCCCTCTGGGTCGCGGGCGGAATAGACGCGGTCGCCGTAGAACTGGTCTTCGGGCTCGCGCAGCACTGCGGCGCCTGCGGCGCGGGCGTGCGCGCAATGCTCGTCCAGCCCATGTTCGAGCTGGATGTGGATGGACTGGGTATTCTTGCCGCCGGCCGACGCCGGGCTGGCGGTATAGTCGGCCCATTCGGCGCCGACCATGATGCGGCCGCTGCCGAACTTCAGCTCGGAATGCACCAGCCGCCCGCCTTTATCGTAGATGAGCATGCAGCGTTCGAAGCCGAAGGCGTGTTCCAGCCATTCGATGGCCGCCACGGGGTCTTTGTAGTGAACAGCCGGGATCAGGTTGGGGCGTAGGGAAGAATTCTGCATATTGCGACTCCTTCGTGTCGTAAGCTAGGCGGCTGGCTTGGAGCCCCAGTCGTCGACTCGGACGTGCTGGTTACGGCCGGCAAACCAGCCATTGATGCCCGCACCTATGCTAAGCGCGACGAACAGCCATGCGGTGGCGCTGTAGCCGCCCGTCCAGCCGTGCAGCAGGCCCACCAGCAAGGGGCCGATCGCTGCCAGCACGTAGCCCACACTTTGCGCCATGCCCGAAAGGTGGGCGGCGACGTGCGAGTCGGGCGAGCGCAGCACGATCATGGTAAGCGCCGCGGAGAACTGCCCGCCCTGGCCGACCCCCAGTACCACGGCCCACAGCCAGACCATGGACAGGGGCGCGAACAGCAGACCCAGCAATGCGACCCCTGTGATGACGCACAGCCCGGCATTGAGCAGCCGCTGGTTTTTGCAGCGTACGGCCAGCGGCGGCACCAGCAGGCTCACGGCCACCTGCAGCAGGATCGATGCGGAAACGACCAGCCCGGCGGTGACGCCGCTTAGGCCGCGATCGCGCAGAATCGGTGCAAGCCACCCCATGGTGCAATAGGCGAGGGCGGATTGCAAGCCCATGAACAGCGTCACCTGCCAGGCGAGCGAGTCGCGCATCAGCCCGCGCACCTTGCGGGCCGGCGCGCGCGGCCGCGTACCGCGGCTGCCCAGCGACTGCGGCGCCCAGATTACGGCCACTACGGCCGCGGGCAGCGCCCAGAAGGCCAGCGCCGCCGTCCAGGAATGGCCCATGGCCTGAGCCAGCGGCAGCGTGAAGGCCGCCGCCGCGGCGGCCCCGCCGCACAGCGCCATGGTGTAGAGCCCCATCATGGATGCGGTGTGTCCGGCGAAATCGCGCTTGACCAGGGCCGGCAGCAGCACATTGCCCACCGCGATGCCGGCGCCGGCCAGCGCCGAGCCGATGAACAGCCCCGCGATGCTGCCGTGGCCGCGCAGTGCGGTGCCCGCGGCCAGCAGCACCAGCATGCCCAGCAGCGTGCGCTCCATGCCGTAGCGCTGCGCGAGCCCGGGAGCCAGGGGTGCAAACACACCCAGGCACAGCACCGGCAGCGTGGTCAGGTAGCCTGCGTTGGCCGAGGACAGCCCCGTCTGGCGGATGATTTCGGGCAGCAGCACCGACAGGCTGGCAAACACCGGCCGCAGGTTGAAGGCGATCAGCACCAGGCTGATGCCGAGCAGGGTCAGAGCCGCGCCGCGGGGCACATGGACTGCAGGAGCGCGGGGCGGGGCGGTGGGTTTATCTGTGGCCGAAGACATGAATGATTGCGTGTCGAGTGTGGTGTGCCGAAATGGCGCGGGCGCCGCTATGGCGCAAAAAGAGTGGAGTCCGTAGCGGATCAGGCAGGAGCGGCCTCTTGCAGCGCATCGAGTATGGGCGCCATGAAGCGCCGCACCGCCGCTTCGGCCTGATCCGGGTCGCCGCTGGCAATACCGCGCACCAGATCTTCGTGGGCCTGCTGGCCGGGCTCCGGTATGCATTGCTCGACCGTGGCCTGGATGATTTCCTGCACCGAGGTGGCGAAGAACAGATAGGTTTCGATCAATGCCTGGTTGTGCGAGGCCCGCACGAATTCGCTGTGGAAGGCGAAATCGCGCGCGGCGAAGCCCGGCTCTGTCTCGCCGTCGTAATACTGGCCGCGAGCCTGTACCAGTTCTTCGAGGCGTTGCAGATCGTCGGGTGTATGGCGCACAGCGGCCAGCCTGGCCGCCGCCGTTTCCAGCGCGCAACGGGTTTCCACCTGGTCGCGCAGGGTGGCGCGGCGCATCTGTTGCAGCGTGCGGCCCGGGTCGTAGCAGGCGCGCACGTAGGTGCCGGAACCCTGCCGGGCTTGCAGCAGCCCTTGCGAGGCCAGCATTTTGACGGCTTCGCGCACCGTGCCGCGACTTACACCAAGCAGTGCCGCCAGCGTGGGCTCGTTGGGGATGCGCGTACCGACCGCCCAGCGTCCGTCGAGGATTTCGCGCTGGATGCCTTGGGCCGCGGCGTCCGCCAGGCTGGTCTTGGAAGCGAGTAAAATCATTGAATGATTAAGTCATCTGATGACTTAATTGTGAGGCAAAATACAGGGAAAATCAAGCGTATCAAGGAGAGCAAGCAATGAAGACCTGGCTGATCACGGGAACCAGCACCGGCCTGGGCCGCGCGCTGGCATTGGCGGCGCTGAAACAGGGCGACACAGTGGTGGGCACCTTGCGCAACGAGGCTCAGCGCGCCGAATTCGATGCACTGGCGCCGGGCAGGTCGCGCGGCGTGCTGCTCGACGTAACGCGCGAGGCGGATATACGCCGTGTAGTCGACGAGGTGGAGGCCAAGGTGGGCCCCATCGATGTGCTGGTGAACAATGCCGGCTATGGTTTCGAAAGCACCATCGAAGAGGCCGACATGGCCGACATCCGCCACCAGTTCGAGGTGAACGTATTCGGAGCGCTCGGCCTCATCAAGGCGGTGCTGCCGCACATGCGTGGGCGCCGCAGCGGTCGCATCATCAACATCACGTCCATAGGCGGGATGACCACGGGGCCGGGCATGGGCATCTACTGTGCCAGCAAGTTCGCCCTGGAGGCGATCAGCGAGTCGCTGGGCAAGGAGGCCGCCGGTTTCGGCGTCAAGTCCACCGCGGTGGAGCCGGGGGCTTTCCGCACCGACTGGGCCGGGCGCTCGCTCAAGCGCAGCGCCCGCAGCATTGCGGAATATGCCGCTGTGTGCGAGCCGATCAGCGAGGCGCGCAGCAAGCGCTCGGGCCATCAGCGCGGCGACCCCGCCAAAGCGGCCGCTGCGATCCTGCAGATCGTCGCCAGCGACGACCCGCCCGCGCACCTGCTGCTGGGGTCGGATGCGCTCAGGCGCGGGCGCGCCAGGCTCGAGGAACTGGGCACCGAATTCGAGCGCTGGGTATCGCTTACGCAAAGCACCGATTTCGACGAGTAGGCCACCCGCGGCCCGGCGTAAATGCGGGCGCGGCGCCGTCTGCGCCTTGGGCGGCTGCCGATGCGCCGCAGTACACTTTTCACTTGCACAGGAACAGCCTTATGCCTTCTTTCGACGTTGTCTCCGAAGTAGACAAGCATGAACTCGCCAACGCGGTGGATCAGGCCAGCCGCGAGCTGGCGACGCGTTTCGATTTCAAGGGCACGGATGCCCGCTTCGAGCTCGAGGGCTATGTCGTGACGCAGTCCGCGCCCAGCGTTTTTCAGCTCAACCAGATGCTCGACATTCTGCGCGGCCGCCTGGCGGCACGCAGCATCGACGTGCGCTGCCTGGACGTGGCCGAACCCCTGGAAAATGTGGCCGGCGCGCGGCGCCGCGTTACCATCAAGCAGGGCATAGAGCAGGCCGTGTCCAAGAAGCTGATCGCCGCGATCAAGGGCGCCAAGCTCAAGGTCGAGGCGCAGATCAACGGCGACAAGCTGCGCGTCACCGGCAAGAAACGCGATGACCTGCAGGCGGCCATCGCACTGCTGCGCAAGACCGAGGTCGACCTGCCGCTGCAGTTCAACAACTTCCGCGATTAAGCGCGGCGGCTTGCCATAGGGTGCACGAGCAAGCTCGGCGTGCGTGTGGATTGAATTTTCGCAGCGCGTGCTCGATGCGGCGCTGCGAATAAAGCGGAGGCCTGAAGCCTAGGGCTTGAGCCGGTAGCCCGTGCGGAAGATCCAGCCCACTACACCCAGGCACAGCGCCAGGAAGAGCAGGGTCATGCCCAGGCTGACGCCGACGTTGACGTCGGCGATGCCGTAGAAGCTCCAGCGGAAGCCGCTGATCAGGTAGACCACCGGGTTGAACAGGGTCACCGTCTGCCAGAAGGGCGGCAGCATGTTCACGGAATAGAAGCTGCCGCCCAGGAAGGCCAGGGGCGTGATGATCAGCATGGGCACGAACTGCAGCTTCTCGAAGTTGTCGGCCCACAGGCCGATGATGAAGCCGAACAGGCTGAAGGTGAAGGCGGTCAGCATCAGGAACAGCAGCATCCACGCGGGATGATCGATGCGCAGCGGCACGAAGAAGGCCGCGGTGATCAGCATGATGGTGCCCAGGATGATCGACTTGGTGGCCGCCGCGCCCACGTAGCTCAGCACGATCTCGAAGTACGACACGGGCGCCGAGAGCACCTCGTAGATGGTGCCGGTGAATTTCGGGAAATAAATGCCGAAGGATGCGTTGGCGATGCTTTGCGTCAGCAGCGACAGCATCACCAGGCCCGGCACGATGAAGGCGCCGTAGCTGACGCCGTCGATCTGGTTGATGCGCCCGCCTATGGCGGTGCCGAACACGATGAAATACAGCGAAGTGGAAATGACCGGCGCCACAATGCTTTGCATCATGGTGCGCCAGGCGCGCGCCATTTCGAACCGGTATATGGCATACATGGCACGCCAGTTCATGATGGCTCCTTGAGCAGGCCCACGAATATGTCCTCCAGCGAGCTTTGCTCGGTGCGCAGGTCTTTGAAGGCTATGCCGGCCTCGCGCAGGCTGTTGAGCAGCGTCGCGATGCCGCTGTGTTCGCGCCGCGCATCGTAGGTGTAGATCAGCTCCGTACCCTGCGGGCTCAGGGTCAGGGGCTGGCCGGCCAGCTGCGGCGGGATGCCCGGCAGCGGCGCCTGCAGATCCAGGATCAGGCGCTTGCGGCCCAGCTTGCGCATCAGCTCGGTTTTTTCTTCCACCAAGATGATCTCGCCCCTGTTGATGACGCCGACGCGGTCGGCCATCTCTTCGGCTTCCTCGATGTAGTGGGTGGTGAGGATGACGGTCACGCCGGTGGCGCGCAGCGAACTCACCAGTTCCCACATGTCTTTGCGCAGCGCCACGTCCACGCCGGCGGTGGGTTCGTCCAGGAACAGGATCTGCGGCTCGTGGGCCAGGGCCTTGGCGATCAGCACGCGGCGCTTCATGCCCCCGGACAGGGTCATGAGCCGGTTGTCCTTCTTGTTCCAGAGCGACAGTGAGCGCAGCACTTTTTCGATGTAGGCCGGATCGGCCGGCTTGCCGAACAGGCCGCGGCTGAAGCTGACCGTGTTCCACACCGATTCGAAGGCCTCGCTGGTCAGTTCCTGGGGCACCAGGCCGATCAGTGCGCGCGCCTTGCGGTAGTCGCGCAGGATGTCGTGGCCGCCGGCCAGGACGGTGCCGGTACTGGGGTTGACCAGGCCGCAGACGATGCTGATCAGCGTGGTCTTGCCCGCGCCGTTGGGGCCGAGCAACGCGAAGATCTCGCCCTTGCTGATCTCGAGGTTGACATTCTTCAGTGCCTGGAAGCCGCCGGCATAGGTCTTGGAAATCGAAGAAATGGAAAGAATGGGGGGCATGGGTGGCATCGGATCGCGGCCGCCGTGATCGGCTGGTTGGGTGGCGCTGTATGGGGCAGCTTGGTAGTGTACCCGCTGGCCTCGTACCTGCGGCGTCGAGGTGCTTTGCGTCATGGATGCTGGGCCGCGGCGGCGCCGGCAGGCCCCGGGGCGGCGCCCGCCACCGGCGCGCCTGCTCCGGGCCGGCGTATCGCCAGGGCGATCAGGGCGGCGATCAGGCAGGCCGTGCCCGCCGCGTACAGGGCCGGAACGTAGGTCAGCAGCAGGCTGCGCGTGGCGCCCGCGCCGTACGCCGCCGTGGCGGCTCCCAGTTGATGGCCGGCGAAGATCCAGCCGAAGGCCATGCCGGCGCGCTCTTTGCCGAAGGCGGCGCCAGCCAGCCGCACCGTGGGCGGCACGGTGGCCACCCAGTCCAGTCCGTAGAACAAGGCGAAGATCGACAGGCCGTAGAAGGTGAATTGGGAGTGGGGCAGCCAGAACAGCGACAGCCCGCGCAGCCCGTAATACCAGAACAGCAGCTTGCGGCTGTCGTAGCGGTCGGACAGCCAGCCCGAAAATATCGTGCCGCACAGATCGAAGGCCCCCATCATGGCCAGCACCGAGGCGGCCGGCACAGGCGACAAGCCGAAGTCGCCGCAAAGCGTGATGAAGTGGGTCTGTATCAGCCCGTTGGTGCTCAGGCCGCAGATGAAGAAAGTGGCGAACAGTATCCAGAACGTGCGGTTGCCGCGCAGCTCGCGCAGGGCCTGCAGGGGCGCCGTCAGCGGCGCGTGGCGCCGCGCTGCCGAGTCGGCCGGGGCCGCGGCGGGTGCGGCGGGTGCGGCGGCGACGCTGCCGGGATCGGCCCCGTAGGCGATCAGGCCCAAGTCTTCGGGCCGGTCGCGCATGAACAGCAAGGCCAGGGTAATGACCAAGGCGGCAAACAGGCAGACAGGGGCAATCGACGCGCGCCAGCCGTAGTGTTCCACCAGCCAGGCGGCGCCCGGCAGGAACACCAGCTGGCCGGTGGCGGTGCTGGCCGTCAGCATGCCGATCACCAGCCCGCGGCGCGCCTCGAACCAGCGGCTGGCCACGATGGCGCCCAGCACCAGCGCCGTCAGGCCCGAACCCAGCCCTAGCACCAGGCCCCACAGCACCACCAGTTGCCACAGCGAGGTCATGGGCAGGGCCAGCAGCATGCCGGTACAGACCAGCACCAGCGCCGTGGATATGACCTTGCGCAGGCCGTAGCGGTCGATGAACAGGGCGGCGAAAGGCCCCATCAGCCCGTACAGCGCGAAGCGCAGCGCCAGGGCCGAGGAAATCTGTTCGACGTCCCAGCCGTATTCCTTGCCCAGGGGCCGCAGCAATACGCCCGGCAGCCCCAGCGCCGCCGAGGACGTGAGCATGGTCAGGAAGCAGATGAAGGCAACGAACCAGGCGTAGTGGATGCCGCGTCGTTTGAGGGTGTCCGCAAGGGCTTGAGCGAGCATGGGAGCGAGGGAGTTCCGGTTCGGAGTGTGGATTATCGGCTCAATTTTATTGGATGCGCATACGCCGGCCTGCCGACCGCCTGCCGGCGCCGGTGTTTAATGTGAAAGAAGCCCCTTTCATTCTCGGGGGGAGGCGGCGCCCGCCATGACCGTTAGGGCGTTTGTTTTATGATGCAGACAGCATGAGACGCAAGCCGGCCATGGCCGGCTTGTGGTGGGCAGCCGGGGCGCACACGGCGCACCGGTGCCGCATCTATCGCAAACTGGGCGACAGGTATGGATCCCGACGACAACGCGCTACTCACACCCAAGGAAATGTCCGCGGCCGATGCCGCGGCCATTCGCGGCGGCATCCCCGGCACAACCCTGATGGAGGCGGCTGGCAAGGCCGTGGCCGACGCGGTGCGTGCGCGCTGGTCGCGCATGCCGGTGCTGGTGCTGTGCGGGCCCGGCAATAATGGCGGCGACGGCTTCGTCGCCGCGCGCCACCTGGCCGTAGCGGGATGGCCGGTACGGCTGGCGCTGCTGGGCGGGCGCGGCCCCGCGGGCGACGCCGCGCATCACGCGGCCTTGTGGAAAGGCCCGGTCGAAGCCTGGAGCCCCGAGCTGCTCGAAGGCGCCGGGCTGGTGGTGGACGCCTTGTTCGGCGCCGGATTGTCGCGGCCGATCCAGGGACAGGCGCACGGCGTGCTCGAGGCCGTGGCGCGCAGCGGCCTGCCGGTCTGCGCGGTGGACGTGCCCAGCGGCCTGGACGGCGAGACCGGCGAAGTGCTGGGTACGGCCATGCCCGCCGCGCTCACCGTCACCTTCTTTCGCAAGAAGCCCGGGCACTGCCTGATGCCGGGCCGGCGGCTCTGCGGCGCAGTGCTCGTGGCCGATATCGGCATACCCGCCGAGGTGCTGCGCCTGGCGCCGCCGCGTTGCCACGAGAACGCGCCCGGCCTGTGGCAGGCCCAATATCCCTGGCCCGGCGCGCAGGCCAATAAATATCACCGCGGCCACGCGCTGGTGCTGGGCGGGGCCGTACTGACCGGCGCGGCGCGCCTGGCCGCGATGGCCGCGGCACGGGTCGGCGCCGGACTGGTTACGGTGGCGGCGCCGCAGCCGGTCTGGGCGGTATATGCCGCGGCGCTGACCAGCATCATGGTGCAGCCGCTGCAGGGGCCCGACAGCCTGGTGCAACTGCTGGCCGACGCGCGCCGCAACGCCATCGTCGCCGGGCCTGGCGCCGGCGTGTCCGACACCACTCGCAAGAACGTGCTCGAAGTGCTGGCCACGCAGCGCAAGACGGTGCTGGATGCGGACGCAATCACCTGCTTCGCGCGCGATCCGCAACTGCTGTTTTCGGCGATCACCGGCCCTTGTGTGCTGACGCCGCACGAAGGCGAGTTTTCGCGCATTTTCCCCTGCGAGGGCAGCAAGCTGGTGCGGGCGCGCTATGCCGCCCGCGAAAGCGGTGCCGTGGTGCTGCTCAAGGGGGCCGATACGGTCATCGCCGCGCCTGACGGGCGCGCCGTCATCAATACCAACGGCGTTGCCGACCTGGCTACCGCCGGCACCGGCGATGTATTGTCGGGCCTGATCGCCGGCCTCATGGCCCAGGGCATGGATGCGTTTTTCGCCGCCGCCGCCGCGGCCTGGCTGCACGGCGAGACGGCGCGCGCCTTCGGCCCGGGGCTGATCGCCGAAGACCTGGTGCGCACGCTGCCCCAGGTACTGCGCGCGCTCAAGGCCGGCATACTGGGCGGCCCGGCCGGCACGGGCGCCTGACGCGGCTCGGGGTTCGAGGCAATAACAACTCCGCCGCAGTCCTTGCGCTTTTTTTTGGCTGCGCGCGCCGTTCTCGCAAATACGAACTGGCGCACCCGGAGGCGCCGGGGCTGGCCCGCGTTACACTGGCAGCCTCGTTCCCGGCGGGAACCGGCAGTATTACCAAGGTCGCCTATGTCCGATGTCATCGCACTGGTTTTTGATTTCGACGATACGCTGGCCCCGGACAGCACCTCGGGGTTCCTGGGCGATATCGGCGTCGATACCGACGACTTCTGGTCGCGGCGTGTCGGCCCGCTTTTGTCCGAGCACGACTGGGATCCAGTGCCGGCGTACCTGTATTGCATGATCGAACTGTCCAAGTCGGAGCGCCACGGGCCGATCACGCGCCAGCGCCTGGCCGAATGGGGTGCGCGGCTGCCGCTGCACGAGGGCGTGCAATCGTTCTTCGGGCGCCTGCGGGCGCTGGTGCGCTCCAAACATCCGCAGGTGCAGCTGGAGTTCTACCTGATCACCAGCGGCATCGGCGATGTGGTGCGCAACACCCCCATTGCGCAAGAGTTCACCGACATCTGGGCATCCGAATTCATCTATGACGAGCAGGGCGGCATCCATTTCCCGCGCCGCGTCGTCAGCTTCACCGACAAGACCCGCTATTTGTTCCATATACAGAAGGGCATCGTCGGCGAGGCCTCGCGCAACAAGCCTTTCGAGGTCAATCGCAAGGTTCCCGAAGACAAGCTGCGCGTGCCGTTCGAGCAGATGATCTTCGTCGGCGACGGCTACACCGATATTCCATGCTTCTCGCTGATACGCAAGTCGGGCGGCGTGGCCTTCGGCGTATGGGATCCCAAGCACCGCGAAAAGCGCAGCCGGGCCTGGGGCTTCATCCAGGAGGGCCGCGTCTCGAATCTGAACCAGGCCCGCTACGGCGAAGACGCGGAGCTGTACCAGTGGCTGGAAGAGGCGGTGGAAAGCCTGGCGGGCCGCATCGCCCTGCAGGCCCGCATTTACCGTGGCTGACCGTCGTGGCAGGGACGCCTATGGCTGCCGATATGCCCGATGCCGCCGGGCCGCCGATGGATGCCGGCATGTCCGATGATGCCGGCACGCCCGGTTGCGCCGGGCCTGCTACGGGCCAGGCCGGGGCTGCGCCCAGCGATGCGGCCGCCATGCGGCTGGCGCTGCAGCAGGCCGGCCTGGCGCGCGCTCAGGGCGAGGTGCCGGTGGGCGCGGTGGTGCTGGACGCTTCCGGCCAGGTGCTGGGCAGCGGTTTCAACCGCACCATCTCCGGCAGCGACCCGACCGCGCACGCCGAGATCGTGGCCTTGCGCCAGGCCGCGGCGGCCGTGGGCAATTACCGGCTGCCGGGCATGAGCCTGTATGTGACCCTGGAACCCTGCGCCATGTGCCTGGGCGCAATGTTGCATGCGCGCTTGGCGCGGGTGGTGTACGGCGCCAGCGATCCCAAGACCGGCGCCTGCGGCAGCGTACTGGATTTCCACACGCATCCGCGCATCAATCACCAGACGCAGGTGGTGGGCGGCGTGCTGCAGGAGGAGTGCGGCGAGCTGCTGCGCGCTTTTTTCCGCGAGCGCCGTGCACGGCCCAAGCCCGCCGAGGGAGAACCCTTCGGTGGCTAACATCCCGCCGCACTAACTAGTACGCTATTGCGATTCAGCAGATTCGGTATTTAAGGCTTGCGGCGAATACGCGGGCAGCGGCAATGTAGAGCTGCGCGCCGATTCCGGCTGATCCTGGGCTGCCCGCCTGCGTCGCCCCGCCCGGCGCTTTTATACTACGGCCTGCACCCGGCCTTATTCCTTCAGCCTTTATACGGATTCCAGACGCCATCGCCATGAGCCATTCCGGACATCATCACCATCATCATCGTGCAGCCAGCGGTATCTACCTGATCTCTCCCTCGGGCGCGGTGGCCGATCCCAGTTCCCTGGAACGGGCCGCCGGCCGCCTGGCGTCCCTGGGTTTCAAGACCGTGATCGATCGCGCCGCGCTGGCGGTGCACGAGCGTTTCGCCGGTACCGACAAGCAGCGCCTGGCGGCAATCGCCCGCTCGTTGAAGCAGAAGCAGCCCATCGTCATGGCCACGCGCGGCGGCTATGGCCTGAGCCGCCTGCTGCCGGCCATCGATTGGCAGGCGGTGGCCGACAGCGGCAAGGTCTTCATCGGCCAGAGCGACTTCACGGCGTTCAGCCTGGCGCTGCTGGCACGTACCGGTGCGTGCAGCTATGCGGGGCCGACGGCGGTGTTCGATTTCGGCGGCAAGTCCATGGATGACCTCACCGCCGATCTGTTTGCCGAGGCCATGCGCGGCGAGCTCGAGATCCTGAGCTTCGAGTCGCCCGATGCCGACGCGGTCGACGCCCGCGGCATATTGTGGGGCGGCAATCTGGCCATGGTCGTGTCGCTGCTGGGCACCCCCTACATGCCGCGCATCCGCGGCGGCGTGTTGTTCCTGGAAGACGTGGGCGAACACCCGTTCCGCGTCGAGCGCATGCTGGCGCAGTTGTGGCAGGCAGGCGTGCTCGGACGCCAGAAGGCCATTGTGCTGGGGGGCTTCAGCGACTACAGGCTGGCGCCGCACGACAATGGCTATGACATGCCGTCGGTGCTGCGCTGGCTGCGTGCCACAGTAAAAGTGCCGGTGCTTACCGGCCTGCCATACGGCCACGTCAAGGTCAAGGCGACCTTGCCGGTGGGCCGCAAGGTCGGCATCGCCACTGAAGACGGCATGGCGTACCTGGTGCTGGACGAGCACGAACACTGATTGGCGGCCCGCCCTATAAGAAGAAGGGGCCGGGGGTGCTGCGGATAAAAATGACCATATTAAATAGTCATTTGTGTGATAAAATGGCGCTATCGAACGATTGCTTGCCAGGTGTGCCATGCGCGGTCAACAACAGGTGTCCAAGACCGAGTTCAAGGCCCGGGCCTTGGAGTTCTTCCGCCAGGTCGAGTCGACCGGTGTACCCATCATCGTGACGGATCGCGGTAAGCCGGCACTCGAAATCCGCCCATATCGCCCAGTACAGCGTGATCCGCTGGCAGTGCTGCGCGACTCGGTCGTACATTACGGCGAGCCTCTGTCTCCTGTTGGCGAAGACGCCTGGGAAGCCGGCCAATGGTAGTGCTGGACACGCATGCCCTGGTGTGGTGGGTATCGGGCGACGCACAACTCAGCGGCGCAGCCCGGGATGCTATCGAAACAGAGAGGCAGGGCGGGGAAGTCCTGGTGTCGGCCATCAGTGCATGGGAAGTGGCCATGCTGGTTCGAGCGGGGCGGCTGGCATTGACCATGGATGCTGCCCAGTGGCTGGACATCGTGGCGCAGATTTCCGGCCTGAGGTTTGTTCCTGTGGACATACTCCTGGCGGTGCAGTCGGTCGACTTGCCTGGGGACTTTCATAAAGATCCCGCCGACCGCCTGATCGTGGCTACCGCCAGGCACTATTGCGCGCCGTTGGTAACCGCTGATTCGAAGATTCGTTCTTATCAGCACGTCCAAACGGTTTGGTGAAGCGTGCCCGCTTGCAAGCGGCATAGAGCCGCCCTGCAGGCGGCTCTATGCTTTCGCCGCGCCGATGCCCAGATGCTCTGAACGGCCATAGTCTGGCCGAGTCACTCACGTATTGCGGCCTTGGCCAACGGGCTCGGTACTTAGCGCGGGGCCGCTTGTTAAACTAAGAAGTTTTCCCCTATTTCTTTTCTCTTCTTTTTGCGAATTTCTCAGTGATTTCCACCTCCAATCTTACGATCCAGTTCGGCCCCAAGCCTTTGTTCGAGAACGTCAACGCCAAGTTCGGCGAGGGCAACCGCTATGGCTTGATCGGCGCCAACGGTTCGGGCAAGACCACCTTCATGAAGATCATAGGCGGAGACCTGGAGCCCAGCAGCGGCAACGTGGCGCTGGAACCCGGCGTGCGCCTGGGCAAGCTGCGCCAGGATCAGTTCGCCTTCGAAGACCTGCGGGTGCTGGACGTGGTGATGATGGGCCATGCGGAAATGTGGCAGGCCATGACCGAGCGCGACGCCATCTACGCCAACCCCGACGCCACCGAGGAAGACTATATGCACGCCGCCGACCTGGAAGCCAGGTTCGCCGAGTTCGGCGGCTACACGGCCGAGGCGCGTGCCGGCGAGCTGCTGCTGGGGCTAGAAATAGGCGTGGCGCAGCACCAGCTGCAAATGAGCGAGATCGCCCCGGGCTGGAAGCTGCGCGTGCTGCTGGCCCAGGCGCTGTTCTCGAACCCCGACGTGCTGCTGCTGGACGAGCCCACCAACAATCTGGACATCAACACCATCCGCTGGCTGGAGGACGTGCTCAACGGCTACCAGAGCACCATGATCATCATCAGCCACGACCGCCATTTCCTGAACCAGGTCTGCACCCACATGGCTGACCTCGATTACGGCGAGCTGCGCATCTACCCGGGCAATTACGACGACTACATGCTGGCCTCGACCCAGGCGCGCGAGCGTGTCGCGGCGGTCAACGCCAAGGCCAAGGAACGCGTGGCCGAGCTGCAGGATTTCGTGCGGCGCTTCGCTGCCAACAAATCCAAGTCGCGCCAGGCGACCTCGCGCCTGAAGCAGATCGACCGCATCAAGGCGGGCACCATCGAGGTCAAGCCCTCGTCGCGGCAGAACCCATACATACGCTTCGAACAGAGCAAGGTCATGCACCGCCAGGCGGTCAATCTGGAAGACGTGGCCAAGTCCTACGACCGGCCGGTGATACGGCCGCTCTCGGCGATGATCGAGGCCGGCGAGAAGATTGCCATCGTCGGCGCCAACGGGGTGGGCAAGACCACCTTGCTGCGCATGCTGGCCGGCGACCTGCAGCCCGACGCGGGCAGCGTCAAGTGGTCGGAAAACGCCGACATCGGCTACATGGCGCAAGACGTCTCCGACCAGTTTCAGTCCGACGACAATCTGTTCGACTGGATGGGCGCCTACCGCAAGCCGGGCGACGACGACCAGGCGCTGCGCTCGGTGCTGGGGCGGCTGCTGTTCTCGGCCGACGACATCGTCAAGGCGGTGCGGGTGCTGTCCGGGGGCGAGAAGAACCGCATGAGCTTCGGCCGCCTGATGCTGGGGCGGCACAATGTGATGCTGCTGGACGAGCCCACCAATCACCTCGATATGGAATCGATAGAGTCGCTGCAGTTCGCGCTCGAAAAATATGCCGGCACCCTGATCTTCGTGTCGCACGACCGCGAATTCGTGTCGGGCATCGCCACGCGCGTGATCGAGATCATGCCCGATGGGCGCATCGTCGATTACATGGGCGGCTACGAAGACTATCTGGGCTCCCGCGAAGCCGGCGCCTGAGCCGGCCACGCCCCGCGAGAGATGAAAGCCGTGCCGTGTCCGGCCGCACTGTGCGCGTGGCTGGCGCGGCATTCTATCGTTCCCGCGGTGCCTGATTGCCGCAAGCGGCGCTGAGGCGGGGCCTCTGATGAAACGCTATACCCTGGCTGCGGAGGCGGTCAACGAACAGGAAATCCGCAAAAGCCGTTTCCGGGCGTACGCGGCGCCGGCCGAAACACCGGCCGAGGCCCTGCAGTTCATCCAGGCGCGCGCGCAGGCCGCGGCCACGCACAACTGCTGGGCCTACCGGGTGGGCCCCGTCTATCGCAGCAGCGACGATGGCGAGCCTGGCGGCACTGCGGGCCGTCCCATACTGCAGGCCATCGATGCCCAGCAATGCGACCGTGTAGCGGTGCTGGTGGCACGCTGGTTCGGCGGCATCAAGCTGGGCACCGGCGGTCTGGTTCGTGCCTACGGAGGCACGGCGGCCGAATGCCTGCGGCTGGCCGACAGGCTGGAAATCATCCAGCTCGCGCACATCGAATGCCATTGCCCTTTTGCGGAAATGGCGGCGCTGCGGCCACGCCTGGCGCAATTCGGCGCCCGCATCGAAGCCGAGGAGTTCGACACGCAAGGCGTGCGCTGGAAGCTGGAGATACCTGCCTCAGCCGTGGCTACGCTGCGGGCGCAGCATGCGGATCTGACCCGCGGGCAAGGCTTATGGAAGGAGCTGGAGGTGCAGTAAGAGGCGCCAGGAACAGGGCAGAGGCCCGAGAAGTCTGGCCGGCAAACGCGGGGCGCGCGGCCCGCGGCGATCAGGGCGGGCCGTCGAGTTGCGCGGCTGGGGCGGCTTACGCGTTCTGCTGGCTTTCCTGTTCGGCCAGTTCGGCATGCACCTTCTGCATGTCCACGGCCTTGACCTGCGTGATCAGTTCTTCGAGCTGGCTGCCGGACAAGGCGCCGGGCTGGGAATACAGCAGCACCTGTTCGCGGAACACCATGAGCGTGGGTATGGAACGTATGTTCATGCCCGCTGCCAGTTCCTGCTGCTCTTCGGTATTGACCTTGGCGAAGGTGATGTCGGTATGCTTTTCGGCGGCCGCTTCGAAAACCGGCGCGAAATTACGGCAAGGCCCGCACCATGGTGCCCAGAAGTCCACGATCAGGGGTTGGCTGCTGCCGATCGCGGCCTGGAAAGTGTGTTTGTCCAGATTGATGGTGGTCATGGGCGGGGTGAGCCAATGAAGAGCCGGGCTGTGCGCCGGGCATTGGCATCCAATAGAAAAGAAAAGCCGAGTGTACAGCCTTAGCAACTATTTTCGATTGATTGTTTACCCGTAGATGGGGAATTTGCTTGTTTCTGGTTGCAACAGGGGTGCGGCGCGGCGCATTGCGGCCGCGCCCGCCGGGGCCCGGCCGTGGTCAGGCGCAGGCCCCGATACAGAGCTAGCCTGGGAAGAACCCATACTTGATCACGAACAGCACGGCGACCAGCAGCGTAGCCATGTGGATGTCCTTGAACTTGCCTGTGATTGCCTTGAGCACCACGTAGCTGATGAAGCCGAAGGCCAGGCCGTTGGCGATGGAGTAGGTGAACGGCATGATGATGGCCGCCAGCGCCGCGGGCGCGGCTTCGGTGACGTCGCTCCATTCGATGTCTATCAGCTCGCGCAGCATCAGGCCGGCCACGTACAGTAGCGCGGGGGCGGTGGCATAGGCCGGCACCGAGCCGGCCAGCGGGGCCAGGAACAGCGACAGCAGGAACAGTATGCCTATGGTGAGTGCGGTCAGTCCGGTACGGCCGCCCGCCTGCACGCCCGAGGCGCTTTCGATGTAGGCGGTGGTACTGCTGGTGCCCAGGAACGAGCCGGCCACGATGGCGACGCTGTCCGACAGCAGCGCGCGGCCCAGGCGGTTGGGCTTGCCTTCCGGCACCAGCCCGGCGCGCTTGGCCACGCCTATCATGGTGCCCGTGGCGTCGAACACTTCCACCAGCACGAACACCAGAATCACGTGCACGAAGCCGGTGTGCAGGGCGCCCATGATGTCCAGCTGCAGGAAGGTCGGAGCCAGGCTGGGCGGGGCCGAGAACACGCCGTGGAACTGGTTGTAGCCGGTCAGCATCGACAATATGGTGATGACCAGTATGCCGATGAGGATGGCGCCGCGCACTTTCAGGGTGTCGAGCGCGGCGATGATGAAAAAGCCCAGGATGGCGAACAGGGCGGGTGCGGCGGTCAGATTGCCCAGCCCCACCTTGGTGGCAGGATTGGCCACCACGATGCCGGCGCTGCCCAGCGCAATGATGGCCAGGAACAGGCCTATGCCCGCGGCGATGGCCGATCGCAGCGAATGCGGTATGCCCTCCACCAGCCATTTTCGTATGCCGGTGACGGTAAGAATGACGAAGATGGCGCCCGATATGAATACTGCGCCCAGGGCCTGCTGCCAGCTGTAGCCCATGGCGCCCACCACGGTGAAGGCGAAGAAGGCGTTCAGCCCCATGCCCGGCGCCATGCCTATCGGCCAGTTGGCGACGAAGGCCATAATCAGCGTGCCCAGCGCGGCGGCCAGGCAGGTGGCCACGAAGACCGCGCTCTTGTCCATGCCGGTGCCGCCCAGAATTTCCGGGTTGACGAAAATAATGTAGGACATGGTCAGGAACGTTGTGATGCCGGCAAGGATTTCGGTGCGTACCGAAGTCCCGTGCGCGTCGAGCTTGAAATAGCTTTGCAGCATGTGTTTCCCCAAACAGTGGTTGATGCGATGCAAACAGGGGAATGCAGCGGCGCCCGCGCCTGGCCGTGGCGGACTCGTCGCGGGCGGCCGGGCTCCTTGCTTTCCCTACGCTTGCATACCCGTATACGTGGTTCTTTGATTCTTTTGGGCGCAAACCGGTACGACCGATCGCCATTCTAAGACGGTTTGGTTTCGTATGGAGGGGTTTATTCGGGCTGGAAACTCCACGCGGGTTCGGTTGTAAACTTGCGCACCATGATCATTCTCGGTTTCGAAAGTTCCTGCGATGAGACCGGCGTGGCGGCCGTGTCCACGCAACGGGGCCTGCTGGCCCACGCGCTGCACAGCCAGATCGCCATGCACCAGGAGTACGGCGGGGTGGTGCCCGAGCTGGCCTCGCGCGACCATATCCGGCGCGTACTGCCGCTGGCGGCGGAAGTGCTGCGCAAGGCCGGGCTGTCGTTTGCGGATCTGGATGCGGTGGCCTATACGGCGGGTCCCGGGCTGGCCGGGGCACTGCTGGTCGGGGCCAGCGTGGCGCAGGCTTTTGCCTGGGCGCGCGGCCTGCCGGCCATTCCCATTCATCACCTGGAAGGGCATCTGCTGTCGCCGCTGCTGTCCGAGCCGCGGCCCGAGTTCCCCTTCATTGCCTTGCTGGTGTCGGGCGGCCATACCCAGCTGATGCGCGTGGGAGGCGTGGGCGACTACGAGCTGCTGGGCGAGACCCTGGACGATGCCGCGGGCGAGGCCTTCGACAAGACCGCCAAGCTGCTGGGGCTGGGCTATCCGGGCGGCCCGGCCCTGTCGCGCCTGGCCGAACAGGGCGACCCCGCGCGCTACAAGCTGCCGCGCCCCATGTTGCACAGCGGCGACCTGGATTTCAGCTTCAGCGGGTTGAAGACCGCGGTGTTGACGCGCAGCAAGAGCCTGCAGGCCGAGCCGGGCGGCATGTCCGAACAGGCCCGGGCCGACCTGGCGGCGGGCACCGAAGCCGCCATCGTGGATGTGCTGGCCGGCAAGGCGCTGGCGGCGCTGAAACAGACCGGCCTGAACCGCCTGGTGGTGGCCGGCGGCGTGGGCGCCAACCGCCACCTGCGCCGCCGGCTCGAGCAGGCTCTGCAGGCACGCGGCGGGCGAGTGTATTTCCCGCCGCTGGAACTGTGCACCGACAACGGCGCCATGATTGCTTTTGCGGCCGCGCTGCGGGTGCAGGCCGGTCTGGCCGACCTGAGCGGCACCGGCCATGCCTTCACGGTGCATCCGCGCTGGGATCTGCAGGACGTTTGCGCGCGGGCCGCCTGAGCCTGCGCTGCCTGTTCGTCGTTTGTTTTTGTTTCCCGTTCACTTCTTGCCGCCGATGCGGCTTTCCTTGCCCGCCAGCAGGCGGCCGATGTTGGCGTGGTGCCGGTAGATCAGCAGCACGCTGATGACCACGATGCACAGGCAGATCACCGTGTCGAAGTCCCAGGCGACGTTGCCGCCGAACAGGTAATACAGCGGGGCGAACACGGCCGCGGCTATCGAGGCCAGGGAAGAATAGCGGCTGGCGTAGGCGACGATCAGCCAGGTGGCGGCGGTGGCCAGCGCCAGCCAGGGCTGCA
Source organism: Candidimonas nitroreducens (assembly GCF_002209565.1). Classification (GTDB taxonomy): domain Bacteria; phylum Pseudomonadota; class Gammaproteobacteria; order Burkholderiales; family Burkholderiaceae_B; genus Candidimonas; species Candidimonas nitroreducens. The sequence goes on along the minus strand of NZ_NJIH01000002.1, from coordinate 205,540 downwards.
GCGCCAGCAGCACGCCCAGCGCGGTGGCCACCCCTTTGCCGCCCTTGAAGCGCAGGAATATCGGGTAGACGTGCCCGAGAAAGGCGGCAATGGCCGACAGGCCCACGGCCAGCGTCGGCAGCTGCAGGTGGCGTGCCGCCAGCAGTGCGATCCAGACTGCCAGCCAGCCCTTGGCGGCATCGCCCAGCAGCGTCAGGGCCGCGGCCGTTTTGTTGCCGGTGCGCAACACGTTGGTGGCGCCGGGGTTGCGCGAGCCGAAGCTGCGCGGATCCTGCAGGCCCATGCAGCGGCTGACCAGCACGGCGAAGGATATCGACCCGATCAGATAGGCAAGCACGATCAGGGCCAAGCTCGAAAAGAAGATGCCTATGGGTGGCATGTCAGCCTCCGCACGGCCGCCCCGAAGGAGGCTGAAGCCCCCATGGGGGATGAGCCCGGACACGGCACAGTCCCTGCGGACTGTGCCGTGCCTGGCAAATCCGAGCGGCATGCAGGCCGCGAGGTGGACAGCGAACGTAGTGAGCGTGGGGGTCGTTTCATTTTAGACTCCGGGGCGGAACGTGTGCGAGATTCTACCTTGGCCTGTCCACAAAACGCCAAAACGACCGGGTACAATCGCTGGGATTCTAGGGTTTTCAATGGGAAGGCGATGCGTATTCTGGTGTCCAACGACGACGGCTACAACGCCCCGGGGCTTGAGGCCCTGGTCGGGGCGCTGGACGGTCTTGGGCAGCTCACCGTGGTGGCGCCCGAAACCAATTGCAGCGGCGCCTCGAATTCCCTGACGCTGAACCGGCCCCTCTCGGTACGCCAGGCGCCCAATGGTTATTACTACGTCAACGGCACCCCCTCCGACTGCGTGCACATTGCCATGACGGGCCTGCTCGACTTCCGTCCCGACCTGGTGGTGTCCGGCATCAACAACGGCGCCAATATGGGCGAAGACACGCTTTATTCGGGCACCGTCGCCGCGGCCACCGAAGGTTTTCTGTTCGGCGTGCCGTCCATCGCCCTGTCCCTTACCGAAAAAGGCTGGGAGCACCTCGACACCGCCGTGGCAGTGGCGCGCCAGCTCATTGGGCAGCAGGCCCGGCGGCCGTTTGCGCGCAAGGTGCTGCTGAATGTCAACATCCCCGCCGTGCCGCTGCAGGCGCTGCAAGGCATGCGCGTCACGCGCCTGGGCAAGCGCCACCCGTCGGAACCCGTGGTCAAGACCAGCACTCCCTACGGCGATCCGGTGTACTGGATCGGGCCGGTGGGCCATGTGTCCGATTCGGCCGAGGGCACGGATTTCGGCGCCGTGGCCGACAATATCGTTTCGATCACGCCGCTGCGCCTGGATCTGACCGACTACGGCAGCCTCGACGACATGCGCGACTGGGCAGGTACGCTATGCGCAAGCCTCTGACCTCGGCGCCCCTTCCGGGCGGCTACGGGCGCGGCACCAGCCGGCGCGGCTTCTCCGCGGCCAACAGCAATACCCGTATTTCACCCTCGGGCGCGGCCGCGCCGCGCGCGCCGCAGGCGGCGGCGGTGTCAACGATTGCAAACCTGGGTTTGAATTCGGAACGTTCGCGTGGCATGATGATTCAGCGCCTGCGCGAGCAGGGCATCCGCGACGAGCGTGTGCTCGGCGCGATGCTGCAGGTGCCGCGCCATGGTTTCGTCGATCAGGGCTTGGCCAGCCGTGCCTACGAAGACGCCGCCTTGCCCATCGGGCATGGCCAGACCATTTCGCAGCCCTGGGTGGTGGCGCGCATGATCTCCGCGGTAACCGAGAACCGTGCGCCGCTCAAAGTGCTGGAGGTCGGGGCGGGCTGCGGCTACCAGGCGGCGGTGCTGGCCCAGTTCATCAAGGAAGTGCATTGCATCGAACGCGTACGCGGGCTGTACGAGCTGGCGCGCCAGAACCTGCGGGCCTTGCGTCTGATTTCCCGGGTGCGGCTGTCGTACGGCGACGGAACACTGGGCCTGCCTGGCGTGGCGCCTTTCGACGCCATCATCGTTGCGGCGGCAGGCATTAAAATTCCGCAAGCCCTGCTCGAACAGCTGGCCGTCGGAGCCCGGCTGATCGCCCCCGAAGGGGCGGCGGCGCAGCGCCTGGTGCTGGTAGAGCGAACCGGGCCGGCCAGCTGGCAGCGCGAAGAGCTCGAGGCGGTACGCTTCGTGCCGCTGCGGGCGGGAATACAGGCGTAGCGGCCGGTGCAAGCCATGAATCACAATTCAGCAACAGAAGCAGTAGCAGCAGATCGTAGCAATCAGGAGAGCCATATGTATGCAGGGATGTCCCAGCCTTACGCCGCGCCGGCAGTCGAACATCGCAAAGGCGGTTCGCGCTGCCTGCTGATCGCAGCCGTCCTGGCATCGACCATTCTGGCCGGCTGCGCGTCCCGTAGCACCCATGCGCCGGTCAGCGACCTGACCGGGCCCGGCGAGGCCGCGGCTTCCAGCAGCGGCACTTACGTGGTGCGGCCCGGCGATACGCTCTACAAGATCGCCCAGGCCAACAATACCGACGTGGCCACGCTGGTGCGCCTGAACCACCTCAGCGACCCCTCGCAGCTGCGGGTCGGGCAGACCATCCGGCTCAGCGGCTCGGCGGCAGAGCCCTCCAGCGCACCGGTGGCCACGCCCGTGCCGGTGACTCCGACGGCCTCGGCCGAAACCCCGACACCGCCCAAGGCCAGCGATGCCGGCCTGATCACCTGGGGCTGGCCCGCTTCGGGGCGCATCATCCAGGGCTTCAATGCCAACACCAAGGGCATAGACATCTCGGGCGCGCCGGGCGAACCCGTCTATGCCGCGGCCGACGGCAAGGTCATGTATGCCGGCAATGGCGTGCGCGGCCTGGGCAACCTGATACTGCTGGGCCACAGCAACGGCTTCATCACGGCGTATGCGCACAACCAGACGCTGCTGGTCAAGAGCGGCCAGCAGGTGCATCGCGGCGCCAAGATCGCCACCATAGGCCAGACCGACACCACTTCGCCGCGCCTGCACTTCGAAATCCGCCGCAAGGGCACGCCCGTCAATCCGCTCTCGTACCTGCCGCCGCGATGATCCCGACCCTCGTCTTCGATCTGGAAACCATACCCGATGCGGCCGGCCTGCGCCGCCTGAATCACCACGATCCCGAGACGAGCGATGCCGAAGTCATCGAAGCGGCGCTGGCACAGCGCCGCGAAACCCATGGCAACGATTTCCTGCCGCTGCACTTGCAGCGGGTCGCGGTGGTGGGCTGCGTGTTCCGCGACGACAGCGGCTTCCGGGTCAAGACGCTGGGTGAGGCCCACGACCCCGAGGCCACGCTGATCGCCGGCTTTTTCAAGACCATAGAACGCTACACCCCCAGGCTCGTCAGCTGGAACGGCTCGGGCTTCGACCTGCCGGTGCTGCACTACCGCAGCCTGATCCACGGCGTGCAGGCGCCGCGCTACTGGGACACCGGCGAAGACGACCGCGATTTCAAATACAACAACTACATCAGCCGCTATCACAATCGCCATGTCGATCTAATGGATCTGCTGGCCAAGTACAACGGCCGCGCCAATGCGCCGCTGGACGAACTGGCCAAGCTTTGCGGCTTCCCCGGCAAGCTGGGCATGGACGGCAGCCAGGTGTGGCGCGCCTGGTCGGAAGGCCGCGCCGATGAAGTGCGCGCCTATTGCGAAACCGACGTGGTCAATACCTGGCTGGTGTATTGCCGTTTCCGCTTCCTCAAGGGCGAGCTCGACGCTACAGCCTACGAAAAAGAGATCAAACTGGTGCGCGAAACGCTGCAGGCCAGCGACAAGCCGCACTGGCGGGAATACATGGCGGCCTGGGACGACCCGGCTTGACGCCGGGTTCGGCGGGCGCCGCCCGCCGTTTCGCGTAGCGGCTGCATAGCGGCGCAGCGCGCCGCGCCGGCTCGTCGCGCCGACGGCGGGGCCGCAAGAAAAACGCCAGGCAGTGAAACCGCTTGAAACCGCTGGCCCCAGCCTGAAACAGATCCGAAACCTGCCCCAACGCACAATGGAAGCTCCTCAACACAGGGACTACCATCATGCAATATCTCAAGACTCCCATGCAGGCCGCCATCGCCGCAGTTGCGGCCGCCTTCGCCATGCAAGGGGCTGCCATGGCGGCTCCCGCGGCCGAGGCGCCGGCGCAAGGCCCGGCCATGTCCGCCCAGCATCACCGCGCCCCTGGCCACCATGGCGACCACGGCCATATGCGCCACCACGGGCCTTCCGCCGCCTTGTGGGTGCCTGGCTACGGCCCGGTGGGGCGGGATCTGCTGAAATCGCTCAAGCTTAGCGATGCGCAAAGCAAGCTGGTGACCGATGCCCAGGCAGCGCAGAAGTCGGCAATGAAAGAACGCTTCGCGCTCATGAAAAAACAGCGCAAAGAATATGTCGATGGCATGAAGGCGGGCAAGCTCGATCCGCACGCCGCCGCGCAGCAGGCGGACGAGGCTATGCAAAAAAGTCTGGCCGAGCGCCAGGAGGTGACCAAGAAATGGCTGGCGGTCTGGGATTCGCTCGATGGCACCCAGCAGAAGCAGGTGGCTGCCTATCTGAAGGGCCGCGCCGATGGCCGCAAGGCGCATCGCCATCCGCAGTTCGAGCACGCTTCGCATCATGGCTGGCACGGGAACCAGGCGCCCAAGGCACCGCCGGCCCCAGCGGCTGAGCCCGCTACGCAAACGCCGGCCCCACCGGCTTCCTGATGCCGGCTTCCTGATCCTGCGTCCAGCGTAGCATCCCCGGCCCCGGCGAGCATGGCCCGCCGGGGCCGGGGCCTGTAAAATCCAGGCTCGAAAGTTTTGGAACGCAGGAAATGTCGGAAGCACTCGCGATCGAGTCGGTGGATCTGGAGGCGCGCGGTATCGCGCGCCGCGACGGTAAAGTGGTTTTTGTGGAAGGCGCGCTGCCCTTCGAGCGGGTTCAGGTGGCTGTCGTCAAGCGCAAGCCTTCCTATGAAACCGCGCGCATTGAACGGCTGCTCAAGTCCTCGCCGCTGCGGGTGACCCCAAGGTGCCCGCATTTCGGTGTCTGCGGCGGCTGCGCCATGCAGCACGTCGAGCCCGCCGCCCAAGTGGCCATCAAGCAGCGCGTGCTGGAAGACACCTTCTGGCATATCGGCAAGCTCAGGCCGGCGCGCATCCTGCCGCCCCTGCACGGGCCCACCTGGGGCTACCGCCACCGGGCGCGGCTGTCGGTGCGGCTGGTCGAGAAAAAGGGCGGCATCCTGGTCGGCTTCCACGAGCGCCACAGCAGCTACGTGGCCGACATGACCGAATGCCACGTGCTGCCGCGCCATGTGTCCGACATGCTGGTGCCGCTGCGCCGGCTGATCGGCTCGCTGTCCACGCCGAATCGTATTCCGCAGATCGACGTGTCCGTGGGTGCCGACGCCACCGCCTTGCTGCTGCGCCATCTGGAGCCCCTGACCAGTACCGATCTGGAAAAGCTGCGCGAATTCGCCCGCCAGTACGGCGTTTGCTGGTGGCTGCAGCCCAAGGGGCGCGAAACCATCCATCCGCTGGAGGCCGCCGACCTCCACAGGCTGGCTTATCTGCTGCCGGAATTCGGTTTGCGCATGGGCTACCAGCCGGCCGACTTCACCCAGGTCAACGACGCCGTCAACCGCGTGCTGGTTTCGCGCGCTTTGGGTTTGCTGGAGGTGCAGGCCGCGGATCGTGTGCTGGATCTGTTCTGCGGGCTGGGCAATTTCACGCTGCCCCTGGCCACGCGGGCCCGGGCGGTGGTGGGTGTGGAAGGCAGCTCCAGCCTGACCGAAAGGGCGCGCGCCGCGGCGCGCGAGCACGGCCTGGCGGATCGCACGGAATTCGCCACCTGCAATCTGTTCGAGGTGGATGCCGCATGGCTGCGCGGCCAGGGGCATTTCGACCGCATGCTGATCGATCCGCCGCGCGAGGGCGCCGAGGCGGTGGCCCAGGCCTTGGCCGATCTGCAGCCGCAGGAGCGGCCGCGGCGCATCGTGTATGTGTCCTGTAACCCCGCCACGCTGGCGCGCGATGCCGCCATTTTGGTTCACAAGGGTGGCTATACGCTGCAAAGCGCCGGAGTGGTCAATATGTTTCCGCACACCGGCCACGTGGAGTCGATCGCCGTTTTCGAATAAGACCGCAAGAATAAGTCCGGTCGCGGTTCCTGAATCCGGCGCGGGCGGGGCGGGCTCGCTGCCTGCAAGTGCGGTTCGAGGTACGGCTCGAAGTGCGGCCCAGAAAAGGGCCCCGGAAAAAGGGCCTCGGAAAAGGCCCCGAAAAAAACCTGGAAAAAACCCCGGAAAAGGTTCCGGGGCCCGGGGCGGTGCGCGGCCAGGCGCCTATGCGGCGGCAGTCTGAGCCAGTATGCGCTCGGCCTCGGCCCGCACCCGTGCGGGCGCGGTGCCGCCTATGTGGTCGCGCGCCGCCACCGAGCCTTCCAGGGTGAGGAAACCGTAGACGTCCTGCTCGATGGCGCCGTGGAAGCCCTGCAGTTCCTCCAGCGCCAGGTCGGCCAGGTCGCAGCGCTTTTCCTCGCAGGCCCGCACGGCGCGAGCCACGGTTTCGTGGGCGTCGCGGAACGGCACCCCCTTCCTGACCAGATAGTCGGCCAAGTCGGTGGCGGTGGCGTAGCCCTGCAACGCCGCCTGGCGCATGGCCTCGGGGCGCACCCTGATGCCACCGATCAGGTCGGCGAATATGGTCAGGGTGTCGCGCACCGTATCGGCCGAGTCGAACAGGCCTTCCTTGTCTTCCTGGTTGTCTTTGTTGTAGGCCAGCGGCTGGCCCTTCATGAGCGTCAGCAGCGCCGTCAGGTTGCCATAGACGCGGCCGGTCTTGCCGCGCGCCAGCTCGGGCACGTCGGGGTTCTTCTTTTGCGGCATGATCGAGCTGCCCGTGCAGAAACGGTCGGCCAGGTCGATGAAGCCCACGCGCGGGCTCATCCACAGCACCAGTTCTTCGGACAAGCGCGAGATGTGCATCATGACCAGCGCGGCGGCGGCACAGAATTCGATGGCGAAATCGCGATCGGAAACCGCATCCAGCGAGTTGCGGCAGACCCCGTCGAAGCCCAGGGTGGTGGCGACGCGTTCGCGGTCTATGGGAAAGGTGGTGCCGGCCAGGGCGGCCGCGCCCAGCGGCAGGCGGTTGACGCGCTTGCGGCAGTCGGCCAGCCGCTCGGCATCGCGGCCGAACATTTCGGCATAGGCCAGCAGGTGGTGCCCGAAGGTGACAGGCTGGGCCACCTGCAGATGCGTGAAGCCCGGCAGGATGGTGGCGGCATGTTCCAGCGCCAGGCCGGCCAGGGCGTGGCGTACCCGGCCCAGCAGTTCGAGCGCGTGATCGATCTCGGCGCGCACCCAGAGGCGGATGTCGGTGGCGACCTGGTCGTTGCGCGAACGCCCGGTATGCAGCCGCTTGCCGGCGTCGCCGATCAATTCGACCAGCCGCTTCTCGATGTTCAGGTGCACGTCTTCCAGGTCGATCGACCATTGGAAGCGTCCGGCGTCGATCTCTTCCTGGATGCTGGCCATGCCTTTCTGGATGGCGGCGTAGTCGTCATTGCTGATGACTCCGACGGCGGCCAGCATCTCGGCGTGGGCCAGCGAACCCTGGATGTCCTGGTGCGCCAGGCGCTGGTCGAAGCCTACCGAGGCGGTATAGCGTTTGACGAGATCGGAAACCGGCTCGGAAAACCGGGCGGACCAGGCTTGGGCCTTGTTGGCGAACTGATCCTGCTGCGGGGTGGGGGCTTGATTTGACATAGTGGCGAAATTATAAAGGAGCGCCCTGCAAGCAGCGTCCGGCGCTGCGAGGCAGGCGCAGCCAGGGCCCGGCGCCGGCCCGTCAATGCGGCACCCTTTTGGGTTTCGGGGTGCGCGTGCCTTGGCCCCGGAACCGGGCCGGTGGGCAGGCGGGTGCGGCGTGCGATAATTCCATCCTTGATTTTCCTGCACGACAAGGTCAAGCGAAATGACGGCGGTCAAGCTGGGGCTAGCCCAGATCAACACCACGGTGGGCAATGTGAAGGCCAATGCGGAGCAGATCCTCGCTGCTGCCCGCTGGGCGCATGGCCAGGGCGTGGACGTGCTGCTCACGCCCGAGCTGGTGATGATCGGCTACCCGGCCGAAGACCTGCTGCTGCGGCCCGCCTTCGTCGATCAGCAAGACCGCGAGCTGCAGCGGCTCTGTGCCGAGCTGGCGCAATTCGCCGGGCTGCACGTGGTGGTGGGCCATGCCTGCCGGCAGGGCAGGCTGCTCTACAACGCGGCTTCGGTGCTCGCGGCGGGGCGCATCCTGCATACTTATTTCAAGCGCGAGCTGCCCGACTACGGGGTGTTCGACGAAAAGCGCTACTTCCGCCCGGGCGGCGATCCGGTGGTGTTCGAGGTCAAGGGCGTCAGGTTCGGCCTGAACATCTGCGAGGATGCCTGGTTTGCCGCGGCGCCTCAGCTGGCCAGGCAGCAAGGCGCTCAGGTTCTGCTGGTGCCCAACGCCTCGCCCTACAGCACCCGCAAGCACCACGAACGCATCGAACGCATCGCGCCCAATACGGCCGGCATGACGCTGGCCTACCTGAACAAGATCGGCGGCCAGGACGAGCTGGTGTTCGACGGCGGCTCTTTCGTGCTCGGCCCGGACGGCGCCCTGGCCGCGCGCCTGCCGCTGTTCGAGCCGGCGCACGCCGTGCTGGAGCTGGATGCCGCCGGCCGCCCGGTGGCCGCGTCCGCTGCGCCGGCCGAATGGCCGCAGCCGCTCGAGCAGGTCTGGAAAGCGCTGGTGCTGGCGGTGCGCGACTATCTGGGCAAGAGCGGTTTTTCCAAGGCCTTGCTGGGCCTGTCCGGGGGAATAGACTCGGCGCTGGTGCTGGCGCTGGCCGTCGAGGCCCTGGGGGCCGACAAGGTGCGCGCCGTCATGATGCCCTCGCGCTACACCGCCGACATCTCCCTGATCGATGCGCGCCAGATGGCCGAGGGCCTGGGCGTGCACTACGACGAGATCGCTATCGGCGCGCTGGCGCAGGCCTACGAACAGGCGCTGGCGCCACAGTTCTGCGGCCTGGCGGCCGACACGACCGAAGAAAACATCCAGGCGCGCATACGCGGCAACCTGCTGATGGCGCTGTCCAACAAAACAGGGGCGCTGGTGCTTACCACCGGCAACAAGTCGGAGCTGGCCACCGGCTACTGCACCCTGTATGGCGACATGGCCGGCGGCTACGCCGTCATCAAGGACGTGCCCAAGACTCTGGTGTACGAGCTGGCGCGCTGGCGCAATCGCGCCGCCGAGGTGATACCCCGGCGCATCATCGAGCGCCCGCCCTCGGCCGAATTGCGGCCCGACCAAAAGGATCAGGACAGCCTGCCTCCGTACGATGTGCTCGATGCCATCATCGAGCGCTATGTGGAGGACAATCAGGCCGTCGCCGACATAGAAAAGGCCGGCTTCGCCGCCGACACGGTGGCCCAGGTCGTGCGCCTGATCCGCATCAGCGAATACAAGCGCCGCCAGGGGGCCATCGGGCCCAAGATCACTTCGCGCGCCTTCGGGCGCGACTGGCGCTACCCGATCACCAATGGTTTTCGCGAATGAATCGCTCGGCCCGGCATGTGCGGGCCTCGACGCCGCAGGGCGGGGCGCGGGCCGGCGCCGGGCCGCAGGGCGGGCCACTCATCTAATAGGGCTAATATGGAGCAAGCAATGAAGCTGATAGCCGCGATCATCAAACCTTTCAAGCTGGATGAAGTGCGTGAAGCTCTGGCCGAGATGGGGGTCAGCGGGCTGACCGTCACCGAGGTCAAGGGTTTCGGCCGGCAAAAGGGCCACACCGAGCTGTATCGCGGCGCGGAATATGTGGTGGACTTCCTGCCCAAGATCCGCGTCGAGGTCGTGCTGCCCGACGAGATGGTCGACGCCGCCATCGACGCCATCGTCAAGGCCGCCTACACCGGCAAGATCGGCGACGGCAAGATCTTCGTCATGCCGGTCGAGCAGGCCATCCGCATCCGCACCGGCGAAAGCGGCACCGACGCGCTGTAAGGCCCGTGTCCTTTGCGGGCCGCGCCACCCCATTGGGGCGGCGCGCCGGCACGCGTCCGAGGCTCGCTCAGGACGCCTGGACGCCCGCGCAGCCCGCCACCCCGCGCCCCGTTTTTACGGGGCGTACTTTTTTGCGCCCCACAAAGACAATCCCGCCACCGGCCGAGGCCGGCGTCCCGGCCCGTGCACGCCTACGGGTAGAGGGGGGAATTGCAAATTGGCGCCATCGACAATTAGGGTATTTCACTAAGGAAAACGACAGGGTTATCGTGCATATTGTGGATGTTGCAGAAAATTCCTGTGCTGTTACAGTTAGAATTACCAGGCGAGCCGCGTAAATTCCCCTTTTGCGCGGCCGGCTTAACAGGAGACAATGTGTATACGTGGCCGGTATCGGCCATTACGCGGCCGGCGCTCCGCATGTATGCTTTTCAGCGCCCCAAAAGGAGAAATCTCATGAAGTTGATGCCCCTAGTACTGGCTGCCGCAGTCGGCTTTGTCGGAATGGCCTCCGCCCAGGCGGCCAGTCGCATGGACAAAATCAAGTCGACCGGCGTCGTAACCCTCGGCTATCGCGATGCATCCATTCCCTTTTCGTACCTGGACGATCACCAGAAGCCCATCGGCTATTCCATGGACATCTGCCATGGCATCGTCGACGCGCTGTCCAAAGACCTGAAACGGCCGCTTACCATCAAGCTGGTTCCCGTCACCTCGTCCACCCGCATTCCGCTGGTGGCCAACGGCACGGTCGACATCTCCTGCGGCTCGGCCACCAACAACGCCGACCGCCAGAAGCAGGTCAGCTTCGCTCCCACCACCTTCGTCACGGCCACGCGCTTCACCGCGCTCAAGTCCTCGCACGTCAACAAGCTGTCCGACTTCAAGGGCAAGACGGTGGTTTCGGTGTCCGGCACCAGCAACTTGCGCTGGCTGGTACAGGCCAACTCCGACCAGAAGCTGGGCATGCGCATCATCACCGCCAAAGACCACCCCGAGGCCTTCCTGACGGTGCAAAGCGGCCGTGCGGCGGCCTTCTTCATGGACGACATCCTGCTGGCCGGCCTGGTTGCCACCTCGCACCAGCCCAGCGAATGGATGATCAGCAAAGACGGCTACACCATCGAGCCCTACGGCATGATCGAGCCCAAGAACGATCCTGAATTCAAGACCGCGGTGGACAACGCCGTCAAGGCCATGATGAAGGACGGCACGATCGACACGCTTTATGCCAAGTGGTTCACCAAGCCGGTGCCGCCCAAGAACGTCAACCTGAACTGGGCCATGACGCCCGAGGTCAAGAAGGTCATCGCCCATCCGACCGACTCGCCCGACCCCGCCGTCTATAAGTAACAGTCTTCCCGCAACGTACGGTGCAGCCCCTCACAGGGGCTGTGTCGTATTCCAATCCCGGGTGCTCGCCCGCCAAAGTTGCGCAGGCAGGGCGCCTCTCAGGACGGATGCATGAATTACCACTGGAACTGGTCCATCTTCTGGGACATGTCGCCCGACGGCTCGGGCACCTACCTGCACACCATGGTGCGCGGGGTAGGCTGGACGCTATCGGTTTCCGCCGTGGCGTGGGTCATCGCCCTGATCATGGGCGTAATCATCGGCGTGCTGCGCACCGGGCACATCGCCTGGCTCAGAAAACTGGGCACGGCCTATGTCGAATTCTTCCGCAATATTCCGCTGCTGGTGCAGCTGTTCCTGTGGTACTTCGTCGTTCCCGAGGTCGTGCCCAAGGCGATGGGCGACTGGATCAAATCGGCCGACCCCACCATCAGCACTTACTGGACGGCGGTGATCTGCCTGGGCCTGTTCACTTCCATACGCGTGGCCGAGCAGATCCGCGCCGGCATAGGCTCGATCCCGCGCGGCCAGACCATGGCCGCCACGGCGCTGGGGCTGGGGCGCGCGCAGGTGTACCGCTACGTACTGCTGCCCATCACCGCGCGCATCATCATGCCGCCGCTCACCTCGGAAGCGCTCAACCTCATCAAGAACACCTCGGTGGCCTTCACCGTGGGCTTGCTGGAAATCACCGGCGCGGCGCGCTCCATGCAGGAATTCTCCTTCCAGGTCTTCGAACCCTTCGCCGCGGCGACCTTGCTGTATTTCATCATCAATACCGTCGTCGTGACCCTGATGCGGGCCATCGAGAAATGGTTCAGCGTGCCGGGCTTCGCCGGCGCCGAGCGCTAGGGGAACAGCATGCATTTCAATTTCGAAATCGTCCTGCGCACGCTGCCCTACACCATAGGCACAGGCATGGTGTTCACCATCAAGCTGACGGTGCTGGCCACTATCCTGGCCGTGGCTCTGGGCACCTTGCTGGCCATGATGCGGCTGTCGTCCAACTGGCTGCTGTCCACGGTGGCCGCGGGCTATGTCAATTTCCTGCGTTCGCTGCCCTTCATCCTGATCATCTTCTGGTTCTATTTCCTGGTGCCGTACTTCGTCGGCTGGATCACCGATGCCGGCGGGCCGGTGGCGGTGGGCGGCTTCACCTCGGCGCTCATCACCTTCACCTTGTTCGAGGCCGCTTATTTCTGCGAAATCATGCGCGCCGGCATCCAGTCGGTGTCGATCGGCCAGATAGGCGCCGGCTACGCCCTGGGCCTGAACTACTGGCAGGTCATGGGCCATGTGGTGCTGCCGCAGGCCTTCCGCAACATGACGCCGGTGCTGCTCACGCAGATGATCGTGCTGTTCCAGGACACTTCGCTGGTCTATGTGCTGTCGCTTACCGACTTCCTGGGTGCGGCCAACAACGTCGGCCAGCGCGACGGCCGCCTGGTCGAGATGTTCATCTTCGCGGCCGTGGTTTATTTCGTGATGTCGTACGTGGCATCGCTCAGTGTCAGGGCGCTGGAGCGCCGCATGACGATCATACGTTGAGGAAAGCAGGATGCCCATGATCGAATTCAAGAACGTCAGTAAATGGTACGGCTCCTTCCAGGTGCTGACGGATTGCAGCACCTCGGTGTCTAAGGGCGAGGTGGTGGTGGTGTGCGGCCCGTCGGGCTCCGGCAAGTCCACGCTCATCAAGACCGCCAATGCGCTCGAGCCCTTCCAGAAGGGGGAAATCTGGATAGACGGCGTATCGGTCGGCGCTCCGGGCACCAATCTGCCCAAGCTGCGCTCGCGCATCGGCATGGTGTTCCAGCATTTCGAGCTGTTCCCGCACCTGTCGGTCATGCGCAATCTGTCGCTGGCGCAGATCAAGGTGCTGGGCCGCAAAGAATCCGACGCCCTCGAGCGCGGCCGCAAGCTGCTCGAGCGCGTCGGCCTCTCGGCGCACGCCGAGAAATTTCCCGGCCAGCTCTCGGGGGGCCAGCAGCAGCGCGTGGCCATCGCCCGCGCGCTCGCCATGGATCCCGTGGCCATGCTGTTCGACGAACCGACCTCGGCGCTGGATCCGGAAATGGTCAACGAAGTGCTCGACGTCATGGTCGACCTGGCCAAGGAAGGCATGACCATGATGGTGGTCACCCACGAAATGGGTTTCGCGCGCAAGGTGGCCGACCGGGTCATCTTCATGGATGCTGGTGCCATTGTCGAAGACTGCAGCAAAGAAGAATTCTTCGGCAACACCGAGGCGCGCTCCGACCGCGCCAAGCTGTTCCTGTCCAAGATCCTGTCGCACTGAAGCCGTATCGCCGGGTGGCGCCGGCGCGTCGGGGGGCTTGTTCCCCAGGCCTGGCTCAGGCCGGCAGGCCGCTGCCGCCGCGTCGCTCGCGCAGCCACAGCCAGGCCAGCGCCAGCAGCACGACGGCCACGAACGGGTAGACGATCAGGTTCACGGTCTGCCAGCCGCCGCGCGCCATGACCTGCCCGGACGAAAAAGAGGCGATGGCCACGCTGCCGAACACCAGGAAATCGTTCAGCGCCTGCACCCGGCTCTTTTCCTCGGGCCGATAGCAATCGGTGACCATGGACGTCGCGCCGATGAAGCCGAAATTCCAGCCCAGGCCCAATATGATCAGCGTGCCCCAGAAGTGCGCGATGTCCAGCCCCGACAAGGCCACGCTGCAGGCCACGCCTATCAGCGCCACGCCGGTGATGGTGATGGCGATCTTACCGTAGCGCTCGATCAGCCGGCCGGTGAAGAAACTTGGCCCGTACATGGCCAGAATGTGCCACTGGATGCCCAGGGTCGCGTCGCTGACCGTGTGGCCGCAGCCCACCATGGCCAGCGGCGTAGCCGTCATGAGGAAGTTCATAAGGGCGTAGGAAATCACGCCGGCAAGCACTGCGACGATGAAGCGCGGCGTGCGCGCGATTTCCGCCAGCTTGCGGCCGCCGCGGGCCTGCTGTGCCGCGGCGGGAGGCGCGATGCGCAGGCTCAGCACCAGCGGCAGGGCCAGTAGCGCGATACAGGCCTGGGCGATGAATGCGGCAGCGTAGGGCACGGCGGGCCAAATGTTGCGCGTGTGGATGATGGTCTGTGCGGCGATGATGGCGCCGAACAGCCCGCCTACCATCACCCAGGCAATGGCGCGGGTGCGGAATTGCGGCGCGGCGGCGTCGGCCGCGGCGAAGCGGTAGCTCTGGACGTAAGCCGAGTACAGCCCGGCGAACAGGGTGCCCAGGCACAGCAGTGCAAAGGCCTGCAGGTAGATGCCGCCGGCCGAGATCAGCCCGGCGGCCATGCCCAGCAGCGCGCCGATGACATAGCCGTAGCGCCGGCCCAGCCGCCGCATGACCAGGGCCGCCGGGATAGTGCCGAAGGCCAGCCCCAGGCTGTAGGCGGTGATCGGCACCGTGGCCAGTTCCGGACGGCTGGCAAGCTGCTGCCCGGCCAGGCCGCCCAAGGCGATGACGATGGCCGGGCTGGCGCCGCCCAGGGCCTGCAGGCACGACAGCGTGATGGCGTTGCGCCGCGAGGCGGGGGCGGGCGCGGCGGCGAAGGCGACATTGTCGGGTGAGGTCATGTCTGGTAGGGAAAGGGTAAGGGAGCTCGATGAGCTGCGCGCCAGTCTTGCCTGGGATTCATGCCTGGTGCGTTGCGGGGAATGGCGGGCCGTGGCGGCGCTCGTTTGCTCCGGCTGGTTGGTATGCCGCGGCCAGGCGCCAGAAACCGGGCAGGAAGCATTCTGCGACCGATAGGGGCTGTCCGCCGCGCCGGAACACCGAGCAGCGCGCCAGCAGCGCCGGCGCTGCGCATGCGGCCTCGGGCAGCCCGGCGCGCAGCGCCCGGTACAGGGGCTGCCAGCGGTCGAGGCGACGGGTATAGAAAGGCGAGCGGCTGATGCGGGGATCGGCATACAGCATGTCGGCCAAGGGCCGGCTGCGCAGGCGCCGCATGCCTTGCCACCACGCGTGCGAGGCCGCCAGCGGCGTCACGCTGCGCGCCAGTACGCTGTCCACGCCGTTTATGCTCATGACGATTTCGCGCGCCCAGATCGGAGAACGCGGCGCCAGGCCGAGCATCCAGGCTTCATTGCGGCACAGGCCTTCGGCTCGCTCGCGCAGCACGCGTAGCCGCACGCGTCCGAGGCGCTGCAGGCCGGCGGTGAGGGCGCCGGGGCGAGTCAGCCAGTACTGGTGCTCGCGGCCGAGCGCCGGGGCCGTGCCGGCGAGCCAGCCCGCACGGCGGTCGGATGGAGTGCTCATGAACGCCATTATCGCCAAACTCTTACAATCGCGCTCATGGAAAAGACCAGAATCTCGAAGCTGATGGCCGAGCGCGGCCTGTGTTCGCGGCGCGAGGCCGACAGCTATATAGAACGGGGCTGGGTGCGGGTCGACGGCGTGGTGGTTGCGGAGCTGGGCAGCAAGGCCTACCCCGACCAGCAGATCACCCTCGAACGCCCGGCCCTGCAGCGCCAGACCGCGCGCGTCACCATTTTGCTGAACAAGCCCGTGGGCTATGTCTCGGCCCAGGCGGAAAAAGGCTATCGGCCGGCAGTGTCGCTGATCCAGGCTGCCAGCCGCTACCGCGGCGACCGCGCGCCGCTGCGCTTCGACCCGTCGCATCTGCGCGGGCTGGCGCCGGCCGGCCGCCTCGACATCGATTCCCAGGGCCTGCTGGTGCTGACCCAGGACGGCCGTGTGGCGCGCCAGTTGATCGGCGACGATTCCGAGGTCGACAAAGAGTACCTGGTGCGGGTGCAGGGCCGCATCGCGTCCGACGGGCTGGCGCTGCTCAATCACGGTCTCGAGCTCGACGGCAAGCCCCTGCGCCGGGCGCAGGTGGAATGGCTCAATCGCGACCAGTTGCGCTTCGTGCTGCATGAGGGCAAGAAGCGGCAGATCCGCCGCATGTGCGAGCTGGTGGGCTTGAAGGTGGTCGGCTTGAAGCGGGTGCGGATGGGCAAAGTGGCGCTGGGCGACCTGCCGCAGGGGCAGTGGCGCTATCTCAGGAAAGGTGAACGCTTCGCCTGATTCCCTTGCTGGATCAATCGTGCACTGAGGCAGCTTCGCTTGCCGTACGGGTCGCGCTGCCTGCGCTTCGCTTTCGCGTTCCGCGTCGGTTCAGAAATGGAATGGCGCCGCCGCGATTCACCGCAGGCGGGGCGCTAACGCCGGCCGGTCATGCCGGCCTGCGCCGCGGCGTCCTGGCTGCCGGTCAGCGTCCAGGCGGCGCGTTCGTCCAGCGCCAGCTTGTCGCGCAGCCATGGCAGGGCCTGCTGCAGCTGCGCATGCAGCGTCCAGGGCGGATTGACCACGAACATGCCGCTGCCGTGCAGGCCATGGCCGTCGGCCGCCGGCTTGCGCACCGTGAGCGTGGCATGCAGCCAGTCGCCGCAGCCCAGGTGTTCCAGCGAGCGAGCCAGCTCCTGCGGCTCGCGGCGCGGCACCAGCGGATACCAGACCGCATAACAGCCCGTGGCAAAGCGCTTCAGGCCCTCGCGCAGCGCGTTCAGGGTGCGGCGGTAATCAGTCTTGTCTTCGTACGAGGGGTCGATCAGCACCACGCCGCGCCGCGTCGGCGGCGGCAGCAAGGCCTTCAGGCCCTCGAACCCGTCGGCCTCGTAGACCGTGACCTGGCGCTGCGCCGGGCGGCCCTGGCTGCGCAGGTTGCGCCTGAGCACGTCCGCCTCCGAGGGATGCTGCTCGAACAGCCGCAGGCGATCGCGCTCGCGCAGGCTGTGCAGGGCCAGCCACGGCGAGCCGGGGTAGAAATTGGCGATGCCGTCGGCATTGCAGCGCTGCACTTCGTCCAGATAGTCTTCGATCAGGGGCGGCACGGGCTCGCCGTCGAGCAGGCGATCCAGGCCGTCGGCGAATTCGCCGTTCTTCACCGCCCAGTCGCTGGCCAGGTCGTACACTCCGGCGCCGGCGTGAGTGTCCACGACCCAGTAGGGTGCGGGCTTGAGATTCAAGTGGCGCAGGATATGGACGAAGACGGCGTGCTTGAGCACGTCGGCGTGATTGCCTGCGTGAAAGGCGTGTCGATAGCTGAACAAAAAGGGCTCCGGCAGCGGCCCGGCGGGCGCGGCGCCGCTGCCAGCCGCAATGGCGGGCAGGGCGGTGCGTCTTCGATCCGGGCGCGGAATACGTCCGTGCGCGGGCTGCGCTGCGCGGACGCGCAAAGCGATAGCATACAGGCAGGCGGCGCGGGGACGGATGGTAAACTTCAGGAAAATTTTAGATACAGCGCCCGGCGTTGCGCGCCGGCGCTGTATTTTTGGTATAAATCGTCACTCCCCGGCTGATCCGGGGGGCGAGACAGCGAGTCATTCATGTTTGAATTCATCCGCACGCATCAGCGCCTGATGCAGCTCATTCTGCTGGTGCTGATTGTGCCGTCGTTCGGCCTGATCGGTATCAGCGGCTATACCACGTATGTATCGGGCAACCACGACCTGGTCAAGGTCGATGGCTCGGCGGTCACCATGCAAGACTTCGACCAGGCGCGGCGCAATCAGCTGCAGCAGCTGCAGCAGGCCAACCCGTCGGGCTTCGATCCCAGTTCGCTGGACAATCCCGCCGCGCGCAAGGCGCTGCTCGATACGCTGGTCGACCGCCGTGTGCTGGTGGAAACCGCCAGCCAGAACCATTTCAGCGTTTCCGACGCCGTGCTCAGGCAAGCCATCGCCTCCATCCCTCAGTTGCAGGTCAACGGCCAGTTTTCCGCCGAGCGCTACAACGAGGTGCTGAAGTCCATCGGCGCCACCAGCAAGGAATTCGAACAAGGCCGGCGCGCCGAGATGGCCATCGATCGCGTGCTCGGCCCGGTGGCCATGACGGCCAGCGTGCCCAAGCCCGTGGCCACCTCGCTCGAGCAGGCGCTGACCGACGAGCGCGTGCTGAGCGTGCATGCCTACGCGGCCACCGACTACGCCAAAGATGTCAAAGTCAGCGACCAGGACATCAAGGACTGGTACGAGCACAACAAGCAGAAGCTGAAGCTGCCGGAACAGGTCAGCGCCCAGTACCTGCTGCTCAACGAGGCCGCCGCCATGCAGGGGCTGCCGGCCGTCAGCACTGACGACTTGAAGAAATACTACGAGCAGAACAAGAAGCGCTTCGTCACGCCGGCGCGGGTTCGGCTCAGCCATATCCTGGTCGAGGTGCCGGTAGGCGCCACCGAAGCGCAGCGCCATACCGCGCTCGGGCAGGCCGAGAAAATCTCCAAGGAAGTGCACGCCGACACGAGCCGCTTCGCGGAAATCGCCCGCAAGCAGTCGCAAGACGCCGGCACCGCCTCCAAAGGCGGCGACCTGGGCTGGATCACCAAGGGCTCGTGGCCGGCGAAGCTCGAGCAGGCCGTATTCGCGCTCAAGAAGGGCGAGGTCTCGGGCGTGGTCGACGGCCCCGGCGGCTATCACATCTTCCTGGCCGAAGACGTGCAGCCGCAGCAGACCGAAACCTTCGAACAGGCGCGCGCCAAGGTCGAGAGCGAAGTGCGGCGCCAGCTCGGCGCGGATCGCTTCGCCGACATGGCCACCAAGCTCACCAGCCTGGTCTACGACAATGCCTCCAGCCTGCAGCCGGCCGCCGATGCGCTGGGCATGAAGATCCGTACGGCCGACGGCATCGCCCGCGACCGGCTGCTGCCCGCGGTAGAAGTGGGGCCAGCGGCGGCTTCGGCCAGCCCCGACGCTTCCTTGCTGGATGACGCGCGCGTGCGGCGGGCGCTGTTCTCCAGCCAGGTGCTGACCGACAAGCAGAATTCCGGGGTCATAGAAATCTCGTCCGACACCATGGTCGTGGTGCGGATTGCCAAGCTGACTCCGGCCCAGGTGCCGGAACTGGGCAAGGTGTCGGAACTCATCCGCCACCGGCTCGTCGCCGAGCGCGCACAGGCCGCTGCCGAGCAGGCCGGCCAGGCGGCCCTGGCTTCCTACGGCAAGCAGGCGCCGGCCCAGGCTCCCACGGGCTTCGGTGCCACGCTGACGGTCAGCCGCATCGATGCCCAGGGCCTGGACAAGCAGGTGCTGGACGCGGCCCTGGCCGTGCCCGGCAAAGACCTGCCTCAGTTCAAGGGCGTCAAGACGCCCCAGGGCTATTCCGTGCTGTATATCCAGAAGGCCGTGCCGGGCAAGCCCAACCCCTCGCTGCAGGCGTCCTTGCCCGTAGAGCTGGCCCAGGCCTGGGGCCAGGCCGAAGAGCACGCCGTGCTCGAAGCTCTGAAGGCCCAGGCCAAGATCAAGCTCATGCCGCAAGCCCAGAAGGTGCTGGCCGGCGAGGCCGACGACCAGAACGGCTAAGCGTCTGGCAGCCTCGTCCTCGCGGCCGCGCGAGGCAGGCTCGCCGAGCGCAATCGCGCTGCGCGTGGCCCGGCCCGCCTGCGCGGCCGGTTCGTATTCCCGCTTTTTGGCGTGCGCCTCAGCCCTTGATGCGCACGATCTTCTGCACCTGCGGCACGTGCCGTATGGCGCGGATGACCTGCGCCAGGTGCTTGCGGCTGTCGACCTGCACCGTCAGGTGCAGCAGCGCGGTGGCGGCCGCGTCGTCCTGCATGGTCAGGTGCATGATGTTGGAGTCGGCCTCGGTGATCTCGGCCGCGATGCGGCCCAGCACGCCGCGTTCATTGATGACAGTGACGTCCAGCCGGGTGGAGAGGTGGCGCGCGGTGGTGGTGTCCCACACCACCGGTATCCAGCGTTCCGGTTCGCGGGCGCGCTGGCGCTGCGCCACGGCGCATTCGGCCATGTGCACCACCAGCCCGTGGCCCAGCCGTATGCCGCCTATGATGGCGTCGCCCGGCAGCGGGCCGCAGCACGGCGCCAGCTGTACCGCCTGGCCTTCGTTGCCCTGGATGAGTATGGGCGCGCTGGCGGTAGAGGTGATTTCGTCGACCGCCGCCGCGGTAGTGGCCAGCATGGCGTTTTCGGGCGCGAAGCGGCGCGCCACCACGGCCGCCAGGCGCTTGCCCAGGCCGATGTCGGCCAGGATCTCTTCGCGCGAGCTGGCGCCGGAACTCTTGGCCAGCTTTTCCCATTCGGGGTCGTCGTCGGCGGGGTGGGGCAGGTGCAGCTGGTCGAAGGCCTGGTTCAGCAGGCGCAGGCCGAAGGCTACTGATTCCTCGTACTTGACCGTACGCAGGTAGTGGCGGATTTCCGAGCGCGCCCGGCCGGTGCGCACATAGTTGAGCCATTGCGCGCTGGGCCGCGAGGCCGGCGAGGTGACGATCTCGACGGCGTCGCCGCTTTTGAGTTCGGTGCGCAGCGGCGCGAATTCGCCGTTGATCTTGGAGGCCACCGCCTGGTTGCCGATGTCGGTATGGATGGTATAGGCGAAATCCACCGGCGTGGCGCCGCGCGGCAGCGAAATGATCTTGCCCTGCGGCGTGAACACGTAGACCGCGTCGGGAAACAGGTCGACCTTGACGTGCTCGAGGAATTCGCCCGAGTCGCCCGTCTGGCTCTGGATGTCGAGCAGCGACTGCAGCCACTGGTGGGTGCGCTTCTGCAGGTCGTTGAGCGTCGCGTCGTCTTCTTTGTAGAGCCAGTGCGAAGCCACGCCTTCTTCGGCCACGTGATCCATGTCGCGCGTGCGGAACTGGAATTCCACCGGCGTGCCGTAGGGCCCCACCAGCGTGGTGTGCAGCGACTGGTAGCCGTTGAGCTTGGGGATGGCGATGTAGTCCTTGAACTTGCCGGGCACCGGCCGGTACAGCTGGTGCAGCGTGCCCAAGGCCAGATAGCATTCGGGCAGGGTGTGCACGATGACCCGGAAGCCGTAGATGTCGAGCACGTCCGAGAAGGACTTCTTCTGCTCGACCATCTTGGTGTAGATACTGTAGAGCGATTTTTCACGGCCGCTGACTTCGGCTTCGATGCCGGCGGCCGGCAGCGCCATCTTGACCGCGTCGGTGATCTTGCCCAGCACCTCGCGGCGGTTGCCGCGCGCCGCCATCATGGCCTTGTGCAGCACGGCGTAGCGGTTGGGATAGACGGCGTGGAAGCATAGATCCTGCATTTCCCGGAACAGTGCGTTCAGGCCCAGCCGGTGGGCGATCGGCGTGTAGATTTCCAGGGTTTCGCGGGCCACGCGGCGGCGTTTTTCCGGGTCGACCGCGTCCAGCGTGCGCATATTGTGCAGGCGGTCGGCCAGCTTGATGAGTATGACGCGCACGTCGCGCGCCATCGCCAGCAGCATCTTGCGAAAGCTTTCGGCCTGCTGCTCGGCCTTGGTGGCGAAATCGAGCCTGTCCAGCTTGGACAGGCCGTCGACCAGCTCGGCCACGTCGGCGCCGAAGCGCTCGGCCAGTTCCTGTTTGGCGACGCCCTGGTCTTCCATGACGTCGTGCAGCAGCGCGGCCATGAGCGATTCGGCGTCCAGCTTCCAGCCGGCGCAAATTTCGGTAACCGCTATGGGGTGCGAGATGTAGGGCTCGCCGCTGGCGCGGAACTGGCCCAGATGGGCCTGGTCGGAAAAGCGATAAGCCTCTTTGACGCGCTCGACGTCTTTCGAATCCAGGTACTGGCTGATGATGCGGGTGAGGGGCGCAAGCGAGGCGATGGCCGCCGACGCCGGCCCTTGCTCATGCGCGGCCGGCGCAGTCTGCGTCTTGGCCGAGGGCTTGCGCCGGCGCAGGCGCGAGCCCTTTTTCAGTACAGCCAGCAGCCCGGACGAAGCACCTCGGAGACCTGAGAACGCCATGAGCCAGTCCGGAGAGGTGTATCAGGTTGGAACCTTGCGCAGCATTTCCACGCCGGTGACACCGGCGGCGATTTCGCGCAGCGCCGTGACCGTGGGTTTGTCTTTGCTGTCGATGCGCGGTTCGTGGCCCTGGGCCAGCTCGCGGGCGCGGTAGGTGGCGGCCAGAGTGAGGTTGAAGCGGTTGGGGATCTGTTCCAGACAGTCCTCGACGGTGATACGAGCCATGGATAACCTGTATGACGTGAATGACGAAAATGGGATTTGTTACGCGGCGCTATTGCTGATGCCGAGCTGCGAGAACAGATCGGCATGGCGCGCGGCCTGTGTCGCATAGCGCAGGCGGGTGGCCGCGACGATTTGCGAAAGCTGCGTTAGTGCAACGCTAAATTCTTGATTAATAATAACATATTGAAACTCGTGCGCGTGCGACATTTCGCTGCCGGCGGCCAGCAGGCGGCGTGAAATCACGTGCGGCGCGTCCTGGCCGCGCTTGTACAGGCGCGTCTCCAGGGCCTCGATCGAGGGCGGCAGGATGAATATGCCGACCGCGTCGGGAAAGTGCGCGGCGATCTGGCGCGCGCCCTGCCAGTCGATTTCGAGCAGCACGTCGCGCCCCTGGCGTATGGCTTCGTCGATGCGATCGCGCGGCGTGCCGTAGAAGTTGCCGTGCACCTCGGCCCATTCCAGCAGGGCGCCGGCTTCGCGCAGGCGCAGGAATTCTTCTTTTTCGATGAAGCGGTAGTGCTGGTTTTCTTTTTCGCCGCTGCGCGGAGCGCGCGTGGTGCAGGAAATCGACAGCATCATGTCGGGCTCTTGCGCGAGCAGGGCGTTGACCAGGCTGGATTTGCCCGCGCCGCTGGGGGCTACCACCATAAATATATTGCCGCTATAAGATGCCATTGTCTTTCGTCGGTAAAAATCGGGCCGGGCACGCAAGCGCCGCCCCGTCGGTCTTGTCAGTGCGCAGCGTCGTCCGTGTCTTGCCGCAGCCCCAGCGCCGCGAGTGTGGCCTGGTAGGCCGCCGCGTCGGCGCACAGGAACACCGCGGCGTCGCCGGGGTTCATGTTGAAGGCCACATCGCCCACCTGCTCGTCGGCGTCCTCGGCCCGGCCCACTGCGGCGACGTGCAGGTCGCCGTCGGCCTCGAATTGTTCCTGCGGAACGAAATCGGCCACGACGTTGACGTCGGGCTCGCTGACGACCGCGTAGGCGGTGAAGCGCAGGTCTTCGATCGAGACCTCGAGAACCACCCCGTTGTCCAGGGTACCGGCGATGCGGCTGATGGCGTCCATGCTGATGCGGCTTGTGTTCATGCGGCGCGCATTGTAGCGCCGAAGGTGAAGGTGGTGATGTTGGCCGGAGGCAGGTTGGCCCAGACGATCTTGGAACGCGTTTGCTGCGGCGCCAGGTATTGGCGCCACTTGGGCGTGCGCAGGTGATAGCTGAACTGGATGGCCACGCCGTCCTGGCCCAGCAGCGTCTGCCACTGCTGCAAGATGGCGCGGGTCTGGTGTTCGGGCAGCGAGCACAGCGGCAGGCTCGATACGATGGCGCGAATCTTGCGGCCGGCGGGCACCAGGCGGCTGAGCTCGGCGGCGTTGCCATGGACGATGTCCAGGCCGGCGAAGCGCAGGCGCAGGCGCTGCACGAACGGGCGGGAATACTCCACCAGCATCAGGTCTGCAGGCGCTACGCCGTGATCCAGTAGCGCCTGGGTGATGGCGCCGGTGCCGGCGCCCAGTTCGATGACCAGGCCGTCCGATTCGGTCGGTACCTGGCGCGCCATGTGCCGCGCCAGGTAGCGCGAGCTGGGGCAGATGGCGCCGACCGCGCCTGGCTGGGTAAGGAGTTCCTGGATGAAGAGTCCGGGGGCGACGTTTTTGATGTATCCGGTGATCCGCTGTGCGTGTGGAAAACGCAGTACTCGATGCATCTGCCGCCTCATCCTGTGGTTTTGTGGCCTGCCACCTTATCAGCCCCGGCTGTCGCCTGCCTTAACGATTTGTAAACCGCAACGCAGCCGCGGCGGCTCGGGGCACTCCCAGTCAGTCAAGTATATATTCGTTTGCGCCGGGCCGCCGGCCTGATCTTTTTATCGGTCTTGCCGGCTTATTCCAGCGCCAGGGTCGCGACCACCGGCGCGTGATCCGAGGGCTGCTCGTTGGCGCGCATTTGCTTGTCGATGCCGCAGGCCGTGCAGCGCGGGCCCAGGGCCTGCGACAGCAGCACGTGATCGATACGCAGGCCCGCGTTGCGGCGGAATGCGAACTGGCGGTAGTCCCACCATGTATAGGACTTGGGCGGCTGCTCGAACTGCCGGAAGGCGTCGCTCAGCCCCAGCGCCAGCAGCGCCTGGAACGCCGCGCGCTCGGGCTCCGACACCAGCACCTGCCCCTCCCATTTGGCCGGATTGTGCACGTCTGCGTCGGCCGGCGCCACGTTGTAGTCGCCCAGTATCGCCAGGCGCGGATGGCGCTGCAGTTCGTCGGCCAGCCAGGTACGCAGCGCCGCAAACCATTCGAGCTTGTAGGCGTATTTGTCGCTGCCCACCGCCTGGCCGTTGGGGCAGTAGGCGCTGATCACCCGCAGCGGCCCGGCGGGGCTGGGCAGCGTGGTGGCGATGAGGCGCTGCTGGGGGTCTTCGAAGCCCGGCAGATTGCGCTGCGGCTCGGTGCCGGGCTGGCGCGAGATCACGGCCACGCCGTTGTACGTCTTCTGCCCCGCCCACTGCGCGTGGTAGCCCATATCGGCGAAAGCCTGCAGGGGGAACTGATCATCGGCGAGTTTCAGCTCTTGCAGGCACAGCGCATCCACGGGATTGGCGCGCAGCCAATCCAGAACCTGCGGCAGGCGAACCTTGAGGGAGTTGACGTTCCAGGTGGCGAGTTTCATAGTGGAAATAATTGTGTTATTAATCAATTGGTTATAACTCCACCACGGGCTGTTTTTTCGGGCTAGCTACCCACCTAGCTACCCAATTTTGGGTTGGTGGGTGTTTTTTCTTAGTGTTGCGTGAATACGACTATGGTATCAGCACGGCGCCTTGTTCCGCTCGATCATGGCATGAAGGCTGGCTGCGGTGATTCCGCTGGAGCGTTTGCCGATCTTGACGAGTTCTAGCTTGCCGTCATGGACCAGTCGGTAGATGGTGGAGCGTGAAACCCCCAGCTTTGCTTCTGCCACATTGATGCGGTAGAGCAGGGCACGTGTCGCAGGGCGGTGAGGCGGATGAGTGGTGAAGGTGCTTGCTACTGTCATAAGTCGATCCTTTTGCGGATGGCTGGTGAAAATAGAGATTTGAAAATGCGTGTACGGGTACTTTGGTAGAGGGTCATATGGACGCCTGCCAAAGCGGGCTCGCCGGAGCCCTGGGGCCGACCCGCCAAGATGCCACGATGAGGGTCAGATGCTTTGACCACCTTCGGCAGCGCTAGGTGCTGATCCGCCGGGGCGGGTCACCTAGGTGCCGAGGGCTGCAGTCTTTCCTGCTGCCGTCATGGAATTACGTCGCCATTTCTGATAGTGGGCATTCTGATGAATGCTCCGGGCGCTTCCGTTTGGGGAAGTCCCCGCCACCCGTAGCCACTCATGCCCCACGCGAGGGGCTGGCTGCTGGCGGCGGATTTCATCGGTTTTACTTCAACCCCGATGCCTTACAGGTTGCTGCACAATCGCGCGCCGCGTAGTCGGGCTGGGGTGCAGTGTTCATCGTTTGTTGTTTGTTAAAGAGCTGGCTTGCATAAAGCAGTTAAAGCATTCTCATCAATATGATTAGTTATGTCAATAGACAATTAACTGATTATTTTTATAAATGATTCAAGGCTTTACTGGGGGAGAAATGAGGTTAGCCGATCCTCGGCGGAGCGGGGATGCAGCAGATGGGCAATTTGTTTGTGCCTGTGACGCTCACCGCGCAGCGCGCTGATCCTGTATTCTGCCTATCCCCTAGAGGCTGAACAAAGCGCCTTGGTTCAGGTTGGCTCAGCTTGTTTCATGTGCACTGTGCAGTTATTTGACTTACCGTTACAAGTTTATTGGCTGATCTTGAACTTTACGGCCACGAATCGGCACGAATAGCTGATTTTCGTTGTATCGATATAGCAGTTTTTACCTTATAAAATCCATGTTGGTAGCATGGTTATGGAAACATATGCCCGATTTTCAACCTGTTCGTGATGCATGTGCCGTGATGGGCGGTATGACCAAGCTAGCTCAAAAGCTGGGTTTGCCAGTCCAAGTGGTAAGTAGCTGGGCAGCTGGAGCGCGTCCGGTGCCGATTATCCGGTGTGTGGAGATCGAGGAACTGACGGGCGGAGAAGTCACCCGAAAGCAGTTGCGCCCAGACGATTGGTGGCAAATTTGGCCGGAACTGAGGGGAGAGGAATGACTGTTCGGCTCAGTAGCTAGATCACCACCTGCAGTGGTCACTATCCACGGAATCAAAGTGATGCGTCTACGCAACTTATGCAGTTCGAGATCAGACTGCGCCCGGGCGACGCCGACTTACGGTGGATTGCGCCAACTGTCGCTTTCAGGCATCCGCCGGAGAGCAAGCCGATCGATTGTTCCCGCTGCTGTCGCCATTTATGCTGGAACTTTGCGGAGCCGGACGCCAAATTATGGCGTTGCGGAGGCCGTCGCGGAAATAGGCTGAGCTTTTTCTACCCGAAGCGCGAGCAAGGCCATGAACCCGATCATCCATAGTCCAGAGGTCACCCACAGGGCCCCAGACTGCCAGCGATCCAGGCATAGTCCGAAGAGCCACGGCGCCGAGGCCTGAGCGATGCGGGCAGGCACCATCAGCACACCTTGTTTCGTCCCGTAGCCCTGCGGCCCGAAGAACACCAACGGCAGCGTGCCCTTGGCGATGGTCATGATGCCGTTGCCGGCACCGTGCAACAGCACGAACGCCGAGGCAAATGGCGCACCCAGAGTCAGGAGGATGACAGCGCCCACAGGGTGTGCCAGGGCCGCCAGACGGGACGAAAGCATCGGTTGGATTCGGCGCTGAAAACCGAGCTCCAGCAAACGCGCTCCCACCTGAGCCGGTCCCAGCAGCGAGCCGGCCGCCACGGCTGCGGCGAGCGTGGCACCGGTAGCCATGAGCAGGCGCGGCAAGTGGGCAGCCAAAGCCGTGCTGACGAACTGGGCGATAGCGAACACGACGGCCAGGAGAATCGTGTTGCGCATCGCTTCGCGGGGGGGCGTGACACTTTGCGGTTCCTGTTGTTGTGTCGAGCGGACGTTGATCGGCACCGCCGAAGGCAGGAGGCTGTTCAGGGGCAGAGCCAGAAAGAGGTGCAGGCCGGCCCACGCAAAGCACGCGCCACGCCAGCCAATATGCAGTTCCAGGTAGCTCGACAGCGGCCAGCCGACCGTGCTGGCAAACCCGGCAATCAGCGTGATGCCCGAGATGGCGTTGCGCGAGTCCCTACCGTAGAGGGCGACCAATGCGGCGAAGGCAGCTTCGTACAGGCCACTGCCCAGCCCCACGCCCAGCAGTGCCCATGCGGCGAAGAGACTCGCGACGCCATGCACGCAGCCCAGCCAGATCAGGCCCAAGGCGAACAAGACATTGGTGACAATGAGCACGGGCCGCCCGCCCAGGCGGTCTATCGCCCGCCCCGCGTAAGGGCCCAAAAGCGCGGAGATCAGCAAGGCCAACGAGAAGGCGGCGAAGATCGTGGGTATGGCAACCCCCAGATCCTTGGCCATCGGTGCCGCCAAGATGGCAGGCAAGTAGTAGGAAGAGGCCCAGGCCACGGTCTGTGTCGCGCCCAGCGCCAGGACGACTCCACCGCGATGTGTCAGCCGCATGCTCCCCCTCAGAACGCAATCGCCCGCGTCATCAACGTGGCGCTGACCGGGCACAAGCTTCGGGCTTGCCGGGTGGCCAGGACAGTTTGCGGCGCAGACTCTTTGGCAACAGTTTTAAAGCCTGCCCGCTTGAAGAACGGCACAGCCGTTTCCGTCAACAGCCACGCTTGGCGCGCGCCCTGATCATAGGCGCGGCGCTGCAGCAGCGCCAACAGATTGCGGCCCATGCCTTTGTTCCTATCGGCAGACGGTACGACGACGGATCTCAGCAATATGTCTTGCCCATAACGTTCGAAGCCCCCATAGCCGATCACGCGGCCGGAAAGCGTGCGATAAGCGAAGAAGGCCCGACCGGCTTCGGCCAAGTCGTCCGTGGGCAGGCCGGCGTCCAGCAAGGCGGCGACGAAATCCGGATTATCGCCGGTAGCCTGTTCGTCACGCAGGAAAGGAGCGCCATCTTCCTTGTCCAGGCTGACGGCAAGATCAGGCGCCATGAGATCAAGCGCCAAGTCCGAAGGGCGGCACAGCCTTGTGCCGCGTTCGGTGACAACAAAGGGCCGGTTGATCAAGATGGGGTGCCGCAGCATATGCTCGATGAGCTGCGCGTCGGTGAGCGCCATATCGCCCAGGCCCAGCTCCTTGTAGGGTGTGCCCTTGATGCGCAGGGCGCCGCGGACGGTCAAGCCGGCGTCGGCAATCAGCGACTCAAGCGTCTGGCGACTCGGCGGCGTGACGAGATACTCGATGATGTCAGGTTCAGAACCGGCCGCGCGCAGAAGGGCCAGCACGTTGCGCGACGTGCCGCAATCCGGGTTGTGGTAAATCCTGGTGCTCATAGGGCCGGCTCCCGGGGGGACGCCTTGGCGCTGCATGCGTACCAGCCGCGGGTGCGGTTAACCACCCGCACCACGAGCAACATGACGGGTACTTCGATCAACACCCCCACCACGGTGGCCAGCGCCGCACCGGACTCGAAGCCGAACAGGCTGATAGCGGTGGCCACGGCCAGCTCGAAGAAGTTGCTGGCGCCAATCAGGGCCGAAGGGCACGCAACGTTGTGTTGTTCGCCCAGGCGCCGGTTGAGCCAGTACGCCAGCCCGGAATTGAATAGCACCTGGACCAGGATGGGCACTGCCAGCATGGCAATTACCTGGGGCTGCCCGATGATGGCCTCGCCCTGAAAGGCAAAGAGCAGCACCAGCGTCAGCAACAGCGCGGCAATGGACAGCGAGCCAGCGCGTGCCAGGGCAACATCGAAGGTGGCCTGGCCACGGCGCAGCAACATCCGGCGCCAGAGTTGAGCGAGGATGACTGGAATGACAATGTAGAGCACCACCGAGGTCAGCAGCGTCGCCCACGGCACGGTAATGGACGACAAACCCAGCAGCAGCCCCACGACAGGTGCGAAGGCAAACACCATGATGGTGTCGTTCAACGCCACCTGGGACAAGGTGAAAAGCGGATCGCCGCCGCTGAGCCGGCTCCATACGAACACCATGGCCGTGCATGGTGCGGCGGCCAGCAGGATCAGTCCCGCTATGTAGCTGTCGAGCTGGGCGGCGGGCAGCCACGGCGCGAACACCTGCCGGATGAACAACCATCCCAGGAAGGCCATCGAAAAAGGTTTGACGGCCCAGTTCACGAACAGCGTGACACCGATGCCGCGCCAATGCCGTCGCACCTGGCTCAGCGCGCCGAAGTCCACCTTGACCAGCATGGGGATGATCATCAGCCAGATGAGCACGCCCACCGGCAGGTTGACCTGGGCGATCTCCAGGCTCCCGATGGCCTGGAAAGCGGCGGGCGCCGCCTGCCCCAGCAGGACACCCGCGACGATGCACAGGAAAACCCAGACAGTCAGGTAGCGTTCAAACACACTCATGTTTCCCTCTTGCCTCTTACTTGGGCGTACAGCAGGCAGTGGCGGCCGATTGCTCGGACGCGTTGAAGGTCGGGATGCCCTCCAGAGTGTGGAAATGCTCCCAGGCGATGCCCTGGGGGTCGGTGGCCCAGTGCTTTTCGCTGCGGGCGTAGCAGCAGGTGGTCTGGCCTTCATCGAGAATCGGCGCCTCGGCCGCCCGGGCCTGCGCCTTGAGCACAGCCAGATCCGCATCGTTGTCGACCTGGATGCCGAAGTGATCCAGCCCGGGCTCGCCGTCGCGCGCGGAGATGGCGAAGTTCACGGGCGGGTCATCCAACATCCATTTGGCGTAGTCCGCTTCGACCCGGGCGGGTTGTGCGGCAAAAAGACTCGAATAGAAGGCAATATTACGGTTCAAGTCGTCGACGTACAGATGCACGTGAAAGCGTTTCATGAGGTTCTCCCGGTTCAACAGGTTTGACAGCCGGCTTCGTTGGTGCTGACCTCGCAAATGCCACCCTGGCAGCAGTGTTCGGTCAGGTAGCCCAAGAGGCCATTCATGCGTGGGAAATCAGCGCGGTAGATCAAATTCCGGCCTTGTTGCTCGACCGTCACCAGGCCGGCATGGGCCAGTTCCTTGAGATGAAAAGACAGGGCGTTGCGCGCCACGCCCAGGTGATCGGCCAGGACGCTGGGCGTGAGCCCTTCCGGGCCGGCGACGACCAAGGCGCGGAAGGCGCGCAGGCGCTGGGGGTGGGCCAGGGCGGCCAATGCGAGGACTGTTTGATCTTCGGTCATATCTATCAATTCAATTATTCAATGATGTTTGAATCATAGCCGAGAATCGAACCCGGCGCAATACTTCAAGCGAATCGAGAAAATGCGATTTACCGAGCTGTTCCATGGCCAGCCTGCAACCAACTAAAGAGACTTGTACTGTGCCAACGGCGCCGATATCTCAAATATTGTTGCTTCAGCGGTTGAGCTGGCGCTGATGCTGCCGCCATGGGCTTCAATAATCGACTTTACGATCGCCAGTCCGAGACCCGCGCCTTCTCCGCTGCGCCGCCGTGAAGCGTCCGGTCGATAGAACCGGTCGAATATGTAAGGGATATGTTCGGCCGGTATGATCGGACCTGGATTTTGTATCCGCACACATGCATTGCGGGCAATAGCTGAAAGGCTGACCGTGACGCTGCGCTTGGCCGGCGTATATCGGATGGCATTGGACAACAGGTTGCTCAATGCCCGGCGTACCATCAATCTATCGCCGAGTATGCAAACTGGTTCGCCGATGGCTTCCAAGCCCACTTCTCGTTCTTCGGCCCAGGCGCTGAAGTAGTCGAAGAGAATCCGAATTTCGGCACCGAGGTCAATTGTGACCTGTTCGGGCTTGAGCAAGTTGTTGTCCGCCTGGGCCAGAAACAGCATGTCACCGACCATTTTCGCCATGCGCTCGTACTCTTCGAGATTGGAATACAAGATCTCGCGATACTGTTCAACGCTGCGCGACTGGGAAAGCACCACTTCTGTTTGGGTTTTCAGGTTTGTAATCGGGGTGCGTAGTTCATGCGCGATATCGCCGGAAAAATCCGACAAGCGGCGAAAGACGTCTTCGAGCCGCTCGATCATCCCGTTAAAGGAGGCTGCAAGCTCCATCAGCTCGGCGGGCACGGCATGGGGCTCCAACCGTATATGCAACTGGTCGGATCTGATCCTTCGTATTTCTCGGCTGATACGTCGAATTGGCGCGTGTCCCTGATATACCGCCAACCACGTGGCCAGAATCGCAATCAAACAGGCAGTGGCCGTGACGATTTGAAGATAGGTACGGAAGCTTTCCAGGTAGTGCAAATGAAAATTGATGCCGGTGGCCACTGCGATGGTCAGCGGCTCCGATCCTGGCGTCATATCAGAGGCGGTCCGCACGACCGCCCCTCGGAGAGTCTCACCATCGGCTTGCCATATGCCGACGTTGTCGACAGTGATGTTCTTGACAGGCTGCGCCAGCCTAGAGAACCTGCCCAAGTTAGATCCCGGCGAAGCGTAAATCAGGCTGCCAGTGCTGGAGATAATTTGAAACTGAGCGTTGTGGTGCCCTGACACGGCATGGGCGAATCGCTGGCGCAATTCTGTCGGCGCAGTCTCGGGGGGTAGAGTCGCGAGTGTTTGTTCCAGCGCCTGGACGACTGCGTTGAGCTCGTCCACATCCTGCTGAACAAAGTGATTGTTTATTGACCGTTCGACGATCCAGCCGAACGTCAACAGAACGATGACGATGGCCGCCCCGATGGAGACGGTAAGCCGTATGGCCAAGGACGCCGGTCGTCTTCTCATCAATCATTCCGGATTGGCCACGTCGAGCATGTATCCCATGCCGCGCACCGTATGGATGAGCTTAGGCTCGTAGTCGTCATCGATTTTGGCGCGCAGCCGGCGAATCGCCACATCGATGACATTGGTGTCGCTGTCGAAATTCATGTCCCAAACCTGGGAAGCGATCAATGAACGCGGCAACACTTCGCCTTGCCGACGCACCAAAAGTTCCAGCAGGGCGAATTCTTTGTTGGTCAAGTTGATGCGGGTATTTTGCCGATGAGCCCGGCGCCGCGGAATATCGAGTACCAAGTCGGCTACCTGTAGCTGATCCTGGGAGACAGGAATGTTGCCCCGCCTGAGCAAGGTGCGCACGCGGGCCAGAAGCTCCGAGAACGCGAACGGCTTTACCAGGTAATCGTCGGCGCCCAGCTCCAGCCCCTTGACCCGATCCTCCACGCTATCCCGGGCGGTCAGGAAGAGCACCGGCGTTGATGATTTCGCATCACGCAAGGCCTGGACGATGCGCCAGCCATCCACGTCGGGCAGCATGACGTCCAGGATGATCAGATCATAGGAACCCGTCAGCGCCAAATGATGGCCGTCCAGGCCGGTGCGCGCATGATCCACGACAAAGCCCGACTCCATGAGCCCTTGGCGCACATAATCACCGGTTTTGGCCTCGTCTTCGACCAAGAGCAATTTCATAAGGTGGCTCCCTCACACTCTTGGATTGTCACTGCAAAAAGAAGGGCGATCCGCCCGGGCATCTTCGAACTTTAATGGGATGGGGCTGACGTCGACATGACAGAATAATTACAAAGTTGTAATGCTGGGCCGAGAAGACAACAGCGGCATCCATATCGGCCAGAGCGGAAGAACGGTTGGCCATGATCGGATCCAGATACCGGTTGACATTCCAACAATAGTAAGGCTTACCATAGGTGCATCGCCACTGCTGTTTCGATGCCACCGCTTGCGTCATTGACACTCGTGTCCGCATTTTGCCATGAACGAATCGACTGTTCTTGGATCCGTCATCACCTGTCCCCACTGTGGACACAGGCAGCGGGAAATCATGCCTGCGGACGCCTGCCAGTTCTTCTACGAGTGCCCAAAGTGCAACACGCTGCTTCGTCCAAAACCGGGGGACTGCTGCGTATTCTGCTCGTATGGGTCGATGCCCTGTCCACCCGTGCAACAGCAAAAGAGCTGCCGATGAAAAGCAGGATCAGTGCCACAGCGATTTTTCTTTCTTTCGCTTCGACGTTCACGCCTGGCGACGTTTATGCGCGGATGATGGGCGCATCCATGGGCGGGGCCGGCATGATGGAAGGGATGATGTGGTTGATGGCCATCTTCTGGCTGTTGATCGCCGTGGTGCTCGTACTCGCCATCGCCGCCCTCGTTAAATACCTCTTCAGGAAGTGACAACCCGCCAAAACTCTGTTTGACATTCAGGAGATAGCAATGAATACCAGGACAGTCCTTATCGCTTCTTTTGCCGCGCTGGCCATGAGTGCCGGCGTGCCGAGTGTCGCGGCCACACCCTCTCAGGGTCAGTCCAATGGCGCCGGCATGATGCAACAAAGCCAGGGCTCTGGCCAAGGCCGATCTATGACACGGAGTGGTGAACTGGAAAACATGATGGGGGGCGGAATGATGGGCATGCACGGTGGTGGCATGGGACATGATCATGGAATGCGGGGCGGTGGCATGATGGGAATGATGGATGGCGGCATGATGGGGATGATGAGCGGCTGTCCGATGATGATGGGCGCTGGCCTGGATCGCAAAACCGCGATGCGGATGCACGGCGAGATGATGCGAGCGATTGGAGACATTCTTGTCAAGTATGCCGACAAAATGGAGCCCGCAGCGAAGCAATGATCTGGGCGGCGCCATTACTTCCCCTTGGCTCTGGCCACTGCTATGTGCCTAATGGGCTTTTGACGGATTTATCTGTGATGCTGGCGCGCCCACCACACGATCCGCACCCCCAGCAGCACGGCCAGCGCCCAGGCATAAAGATGCGGCTCGAAAAAATCGTTTTTCCCGGCACGCATCCAGTCGAAATGCCACACGGATAGAATGGCGGCCGGATACACCAGCCAGTGCAGGTAGGTCCACCAGCGGCCGAGCCGACGCATCCAGCCATGGGTGGAGGTCACGGCCAGGGGCACCAGGCAGAGCACGGCAAGCGCGCCGATGCCGATGAAGTCACGCAGCCAGAGGTCGGCCCACATGGATGCCGGCACGCCGCCGCGGTCCCAGAGCGCCCAGGCGATCACATGCAGCACCGTGTAGAAGAATGCATACAGGCCCAGTTTGCGACGATGCCGCACCAATCCGGCCCAGCCGCTCAGCCGGCGGATGGGCGTCACGGCCAGCGTGGCCCACAGCAGCGCCAGTGCCCAGGTGCCCGAGGACCGGATGAGAAATTCCTGCGGATTGGCGGTAAGGCCGCCCAGGTATCCGAGCACCAGCCAGCGCGCCAAAGGAAACAATCCAAACAGATGGACACACAGACTCAAGGCGTAATGCGCATAACCCGACTTGCTTCGCCGCTGGGGCACGCCGATCGGGGGCTGGCCTTGCCGTCCACTGTCGGATTTTCGATCACGGCTTTCCACGACGCATGAGTTCCTAGAAATCACGGCGCAGGTCCATGCCCTGGTAGAGTCCGGCCACAGACTTGGCGTAGCCGTTGAAGAGTTGTGTCGAGATGCGTGCGGCAAAGAGTCCGGAACCTATGCGCCGTTCGGTCGCCTGGCTCCAGCGCGGGTGCGGCACGGCGGGGTTCACGTTGGCGTAAAACCCATATTCCTGCGGTGCCGCCCGCATCCAGCTGGTGGTGGGTTGTGTGGCCTGCAAGTGGATGCGGGTCAGCGATTTTCCCGATTTGAAGCCGTATTTCCAGGGGACGATGACGCGCATCGGGGCTCCGTCCTGGGCAGGCAACTCGTGGCCATAGAGCCCGAAGGTCAGGAGCGTGAGCGGATGCATGGCCTCATCCATGCGCAGGCCCTCGACATAGGGCCAGTCCAGGATTCCTTCTTGCACGCCCGGCATGGCCTTGGGTTGGACCGCTGTCGTGAAAACCACATATTTGGCGTCTTCCGTGGGTTCAACATGGGCGAGCAGATGCGAGAGTGAATAGCCTGTCCAGGGGATCACCATGGACCAGGCCTCGACGCAGCGCAGTCTATAGATGCGCTCTTCGAGCGGTGCGAGTTTGCGCAGGTCGTCGATGTCCAGGGTCACGGGGTGGCGCACGGCCCCGTCGATCCGCACGGTCCAAGGGTCCAGGCGCATCTGGCCCGCGTATCGGGCGGGGTCGCCCTTGCCCGTGCCGAATTCGTAGAAGTTGTTGTAGGTGGTGATGTCACGCCAGCTATTGACTGGCTCATTCGTGGACCACTGGGCATTCCTGGGAGCCGGAAGCGCCAGGCCCGAGGGCTGGTCGTCGGATGCCGCCCGCGCCGGTGAAGAAGCGCCCAGGGCAAGCGGCGCGAGCGCGACACCGCGCAGGAATCGTCGCCGAGCCCGCCAGACGGATTCCGGGGTGATAGCCGATGGATCAAGATCCATTTTCCAAGCGTGACGCATGACGTGTCTCCAACTTTCGCACCATAAGATCAAGCCGAAGCCCTTCGGATACTCGTACCGGCGCAACCGATCGGGCCGAAAAAAAAGCCGCGCGGGCACTTAAGATTACACATGATTTCTTTATTTGTCCGACACTGTTACCCCTCTGATGTTTGCCGCCAGCTCGATTGCGCCGACGGTGAATTTCAGCCGGCTTCGCAGGGAGGTGAACTTGTTCCAGACTTCTTGGGTGGCGTGAGTGGCACCAGCAGTCAGGGCAAGCACCAAGGCGGCCGATGCAGTGGTTAAGGAAGTCGTCATGGGCATGTTTTCTCCGTTTTGTGAGCGAGGTGGTGTGTGTTATGACGGGTCGTGTCTATGGCCGTCATGTAAGTAGACGACAAACGCTGCAGCTTTATTCCATGGCGAAGGAAAAGTTTCAATCGCCACGCTCGGCCATAGTGTGTCATTATTCACAGGTTCGAGTGCATAGTCTGGCGCTGGCGGCCCTGCTACTTATTGTTCGCCACCCTGTTGCTCGATCACCGGATTAATCTCATTCAGCCATGCCTCGCCATTCATCCCAACGCCGCGCCTTTATCTCGCTAGTCACAGTCGGCCTATTGTCGCTTGGGCTGGCAGGCTGCAAGCGCGCTGTCAAATTCCAGGGCAACGATATCGGCGGCACCCACCTGGGCCACGATATGGCGATGGTCGACAGTACCGGCACGCTGCGCACGCTGGCCGATTACAAAGGCAAGGTGTTGGTGGTGTATTTCGGCTATACCCATTGCCCGGACGTCTGCCCGACCGCAATGGCCGAACTGGCACAGACCATGAAGTTATTGAAAGACGATGCGCGGAAAGTGCAAGTCATTATGATTACGGTCGATCCTCAGCGCGATACAGGCGCCATTATGGCTTCGTACGTTAAAGCGTTTAATCCGAGCTTTGTGGGGCTGACGGGCTCGCCAGACCAGTTGCGTAAAACGGCACAGTCCTTCAAGGTCTATTACGCCAAGGCGCCGGGCGGTACGCCAGACACTTACGCCATGGATCACTCCGCGTTTTTTTATATCCTGGATCAAACAGGCGAGGCCCGGGTATTGCTCGATGGTAACGCGCAAGCCAAAGTCATCGCCAGCGACATCCGGCAGCTGCTTTAAGCGCTGGTCCCTGAAAAGCCCGGGGAAGCGGGGTGCCGCACAACTAAGTTGCAGTCAACCGGCCAGTGCCTTTTCGATCGTGTTCGTGAAGGCGACCACATTGTGCTTGCCTAGATATCGTTTCATGATATGCCCTTGCTTGTCGATGAGGAAGGCGGTTGGGGTCAGGCTGATATTGCCATAGGCCTTGGCAATCTGGCCTTGCGCATCAATGACGACCGGAAAAGGCAGTTTGCGGGTTTGAGTATAGTTCTGGACATAGTTGGGTGGGTCGTATTGCATGGCTACAAAGATAGCCTCATAGCCCTTGGGTGCGAGTTTATTGTAGATTTTGATCATGCCCGGCATCTGCTGGATGCAGGTCAAGCAACTGGTGGCCCAGAAGTCGACCAGCACGACTTTGCCGCGTAAATCGGCAGGGGTAATTTTTTGTCCGGTAAGCGTAACAAATGTGATGTCAGGGGCTATCTTGTCCGCACCCGAGAATTGCCAAAAGCCAACGCCCATCAAGGCTATGAGCGCAACCAGAGTGATTACGGCTTTTTTCATTTGATCACCACAGCGCTGATCCGTAAATAACGCAGGAATTGAACCCTAAACCTTACAGTGGGGGGAATGTCAAGTATTGCTGCGAAAAATATTGTAGGAAAACAGTAGCGTCCGGTTTATTTGAATCCGACAGGACGAGAGAGAGCCTGTAGATGGAGGGAATGGGGTTTTAAGGGTATCCACGATTTAAATTTCAAATTCAGCATTTACGATCTTTTCAGGTTTGAGCGACCTGGAGTAGTACATGAACGTGAGCAAGACGCTGT
The DNA here is from genome assembly GCF_002209565.1 of Candidimonas nitroreducens. Lineage (GTDB taxonomy): Bacteria > Pseudomonadota > Gammaproteobacteria > Burkholderiales > Burkholderiaceae_B > Candidimonas > Candidimonas nitroreducens. Next base: position 167,884 of record NZ_NJIH01000002.1, on the reverse strand, counting down.
TTACGCGAGTCATGGAGTTTGGTCGTGAAAGATATTCGGTCGAATCATCGAGCGACACAAGGCGACGCGGGTGTGTGCGCCTGGCGAGCATTCATGTGCTTGAAATCACCGTGACGACGGTAGGGGGTATGCCTCAACCTGACGGCAGCAAGCCGCAGGTGGCTCGGATCGGCATCGGTTTCTCTCTGTCTTGGTGTGCGTTGCCAGGAAGCGCTCATGATCGACCTCTGAAGGCCCGCAGCAACCGCGTCACAGACAGGACAAACAAGCTGGTCAGCGTGAGGGCTGCAATACCCCAGTGCTCCCCGACGAATGCGCCGGCCGTAGTGCCGGCTAGCACAACGGCGAGAATGGGTAAATGGCAGGGACAGGTGAGCACGGCCAGTGCGCCCCCCAGGTAGCCGTTGATCGGTTTGTGCGCTTCAGACGGCAAGCGCCCGGGGCTGTTCATGGCAGATTCTCCGCGTGCTGCGCTGGTTCGGTCGGCGAGGCAGCCAATTGCGCTTCCAGACTGGCCAAGGCCCCGCAGCGGCGTTCGACGAACTGGCGCAGCATGGCAAGCGATGTGACCGCTTCACCGCCGTCCATAGCATCCAGCGCCCGGCACAGTCGCACCAGCGCGTCCAGACCGATGCCAGCTTCAAAGGCGGCCTGCACGAGACACAGCCGTTGCAAGGCGGCATGGTCGAACAGGCCATAGCCGTCTGGGGGGGAACGCCACCGGCCGCAGCAATCCGCGCAGCAGGTAGCCGCACACAATATGCACGGTCACTCCGGCATCAAGGGCCAGCCGGGACAATGTGTAGGCGCTCATTGAACACCTCCTTTTCCTCATCCGGCGCAGCACGAAAGCTGCTTCACGTCCTTGCTGAAGGTCTGAGCCGCGAGCTTCAGCCCCTCGACCATCGTCAGGTAGGGGAACAATTGGTCGGCCAGTTCCTGCACGGTCATGCGGTTGCGGATGGCGAGCACCGCCGTCTGGATCAGTTCGCCCGCTTCCGGTGCTACCGCCTGCACGCCGATGAGCCGCCGACTGCCTTCCTCGATGACCAGCTTGATAAAGCCGCGTGTATCGAAGTTGGCAAGCGCACGCGGCACGTTGTCGAGCGTGAACAGCCGGCTGTCGGTTTCTATGCCCTTCGAGTGTGCCTCCGTCTCTGAATAGCCCACGGTCGCCACTTGCGGATCGGTGAACACCACGGCCGGCATCGCGGTCAGGTCGATGGCCGCGTCGCCGCCCATCATGTTGATCGCCGCACGGGTGCCGGCCGCTGCCGCCACATAGACGAACTGAGGCTGGTCGGTACAGTCGCCAGCCGCATAAATGTGTGGCGTACTGGTGCGCATGCCCTGGTCGATGACGATGGCTCCCTGCGCATTGATGGCGACCCCCGCCGCTTCCAGCGCCAGGTTGCGCGTGTTCGGAGTCCGCCCGGTGGCGACCAGCAGCTTGTTGGCGCGCAGTTCACCGTGCCCCGTGGTGAGCACGAATTCGCCGTCCAGATGCGCGACCTGGATGGCTTGCGTGTGTTCCAGCACCTCGATGCGTTCGGCACGGAAGGCGGCGGTGACAGCCTCGCCGATGGCCGGGTCTTCGCGGAAGAACAGCGTGTTGCGCGCCAGGATCGTCACTTTGCTGCCCAGCCGGGCAAAGGCTTGCGCCAGTTCGACTGCCACCACCGACGAGCCGATCACGGCCAGACGTTCGGGAATGGTATCGCTGACCAATGCCTCGGTGGAAGTCCAATAGGGCGACTCTTTCAGGCCCGGAAGCGGCGGCACGGCCGGACTGGCGCCCGTGGCGATCAGGCAGCGGTCGAACACCACGACGCGTTCGCCACCCTCGCTCAAACGGATGACGAGGCTCTGGTCGTCCTTGAAACGCGCTTCACCGTGCAGAACTGTGATGGCCGGATAGCCCTCCAGGATGCCTTCGTACTTGGCATGACGGAGTTCATCGACGCGGGCCTGCTGCTGGGCCAGCAGCTGCTCGCGCCGGATTGTCGGCGGTGTGGGTGGCATGCCGCCGTCGAATGGGCTTTCCTGGCGTAAATGGGCGATGTGGGCGGCGCGAATCATGATTTTGGACGGCACGCAGCCCACATTGACGCAGGTGCCACCGATGGTGCCGCGTTCGATCAGCGTGACCTGCGCGCCTTGCTCGACGGCTTTCAGGGCAGCAGCCATCGCGGCTCCACCGCTGCCGATCACGGCTACCTGCAACGGGCGTTCGTTGCCACTGTGCTTATCGGCGGCCCCCATCCAGCCGAGCACCTTGTCGAGCAGTCCGGCGCGGTTGTCCGTCGGTGGCGCATCGGCAAGCGTTGCCTTGTAGCCCAGTCCGGCCACGGCGGCAGTCAGCGCATCCGGTGACGTGCCCTGCTCGACGGCGAGTTGCGCTGTGCCCTTCAGATAGGACACCCGCGCCGATTGCACGCCGGGCACCTTGTCCAGCGCTTCCTTGACGTGTGCCGCGCACGAGTCGCACGTCATGCCGGTGATTTTTAGGTGGGTCATGCAACGACTCCTATTTATTCATGTTGGCCGCGGCCCGACTGTTATCCGCGCTGGGCGGCAGTTCGCAGGCGAGACAAAATCCCAAATGGATACCCCGACCATGAACGCCAAATCGACATAGGGCAACGGCGCAGTCGGCACACCGTAGAATCGCATCAAAATCGCCGCTAAGGGCACAAGCAACGGCCCGATGACCCCGAGCACGGTACGCGACCACTGCCGGTGCGACTATCAGCCCAGCGCATTGGCCAACAAGGCCAGAGCGGCGAACGCCGGGATCAAGATAGTGACGAACAACCTCTCCCACCGAGACAGGATACCGAGCCCGATGGCAGCACCCAAACTGGCGAGGGCGGGAAAGCAGGCGGCACAGCCCATCGCGGAGGCAAGACTGCCGAGCACTCCGGCCTTGTCTGCGTACGTGTAATCCAACCCATGATGTCGCTCCCGAGTGATGCCCGGATCACTGCTTGACGCTCGACGGATAGCCCGCGTCTTTCGTCGCGTTAGTGAGCGCGGCAACGTTGGCTTTGGCATCGTCGTAAGTCACTTTAATTGTGGTTTGGCCAACCACGGCGATATTCTTGACGCCATTGACCCGCTCAAGCGCGGCGCGAACGGTGACGGGACACGCCGCGCAAGTCATGCCGGGCACTGACAGCACAACGGTTTTCACGGCGGCCCAGGCGGGGGCATTGAGTGTGAGGGCCAAGGCGGTCACAGCAAACAGTTTTTTCATGATGAACTCCTGTGATCAATAGAAAATAGGCATGACATAGGGAAATCCGAGCGCGACCAGAACCAGCGCGGCCACGATCCAGAAAATGAGCTTGTAAGTAGCCCGCACTTGGGGAATCGTGCAGATCTCACCCGGTTTGCAGACGGCTGCCTGCCGGTAGATGCGCCGCCAGGCGAAGAACAGCGCCACCAACGCTGCGCCGATGAAGATCGGGCGATACGGCTCCAGCACTGTCAGATTGCCGATCCATGCCCCGCTGAATCCCAAGGTGACCAGAACCAGCGGTCCGAGGCAGCAAGCGGAGGCAAGGATGGCGGACAGCCCGCCGGCGAAGAGCGCGCCGCGCCCGTTGCGTGGTTCAGACATGCGCTTGTCCTTTCGGATTTGAATGTGATAGCGTAACCTTACTTCCGTAGTCATGTACGGAGTCAAGCAATATGGAGAACGATTTGGAGAATCTGACCATTGGCGTTTTTGCCAAGGCAGCCGGGGTCAACGTGGAGACCATCCGGTTCTATCAGCGCAAGGGCTTATTGCCGCAACCGGACAAGCCCTATGGCAGCATCCGCCGCTACGGTGAGGCTGATGTAACGCGGGTGCGGTTCGTGAAAGCAGCCCAGCGGCTGGGTTTCAGTCTGGATGAGATCGCCGAGTTGCTGCGGCTGGAGGATGGCGCTCATTGCGAGGAAGCAAGCAGTCTGGCCGAACACAAGCTCAAGAACGTGCGCGAGAAAATGGCTGACTTGGCACGCATGGAGGCCGTGCTGTCTGAGTTGGTGTGCGCCTGCCATGCGCGGGCAGGAAACGTTTCCTGCCCGCTGATTGCGTCACTGCAAGACGGAACGAACCTCGCGGTGTCGGTGCGGAGTGGTCACGGGTTGACTGCACCTTAGCGTGCCTTATTTCCCGAGTTCTGAGACGAACCCAACTACGCGAACCTGTTCGCCAGCGACCGGATGACTGAACACATCAAACTGGAGATCTTTGCCGAAGAGGCTGGTATCGGGGCCATCACCGACGTGATCGGGGGGGACGCCCGCTCCGACGCGCAGGGAACGGGCATCGTGGCGGTATGTGCGTGACTAGATCATGTTGGGATACGGTTTTTAGACGAGAAAGAGCGTCACCCCTATGCGGCGCTGGGTGACGCTCGTTTTACAGGCGTTACTGCTTTTCCAGCTTTGTGATGATGTAGGTGCCGTTGACGTTTTCCAGCCGGAACCTGATTTTTTCTCCCTCTTTGGCCCGATTGGCCATGGCGGCATCTTTGGCTTTATAGGCCATTGTCATCGGCGGCATACCGACGATCTTGAGCTCACCGTGCTGGATTGTCACCATCCCGGCTTGCCGATCCACCTTTCGGACCACTCCATCGGCCAAGGCGATATCCGCAGGGGCGACCGATTTCGTTGAATTCCTATTTCCCTCCGTATTCGTGCCTTTGTTCGTTTGCATATCGCCAGCCGCATTGGCTGACGTCCATAGTCCGAATGCCAAGCAGGCAGCCGTTGAAAGAACCATCAATTTATTCATAAAGCTTCTCCAGAGTGAAAGTGTTGGCACGTGCGTGCCGAGGGGGGTACGTCATGTCATTAACGAATTTATTAAGGGTGTTTGATACGTCGGCGCTGCAATAAGAACCAGGCGGCCGGGATCACGAACATCGAGAGAATGGGTGCTGTCACCATGCCGCCGATCATGGGAGCGGCGATCCGCTGCATGACTTCGGATCCAGTACCCTGGCCCAGCATGATGGGAAAAAGTCCTCCCAGGACGACGGCCACGGTCATGGCTTTGGGACGAACGCGCAGCACGGCTCCTTCTCTGATGGCGTCCAGAAGGAGCGACTCGGTTAACGGTTCTCCGGATTGCAGTCGGCTGTTGAGCGCGGTTTTCAGATAAAGCAGCATGACAACGCCGAACTCAGCCGAAACGCCCACGAGCGCTATGAACCCTACGGCGGTGGCCACCGAGATGGCTTGGCCAAGAATCCATATCAGCCAGAAGCCGCCGACCAAGGCGAATGGTACGGTCAGCATCAGTAACAGGGCATCGGCTGCCGAGTTGAAGGTCAGGAACAGGAGGACGAAGATGAGGCCAAGCGTCATGGGAATGACCGTTCGCAGCTTCGCCTCGGCTCGTTGCAAATACTCGAACTGGCCAGACCAAGCAATCGAGTAGCCCGCCGGCAATACCACTTTCTCGGCGACGGCTTGCTGCATGGCTTTGACCGCCGTCGAGAGGTCGGTGTTGTGGATATCAACGTAGACGTACCCGGTCAGCCGCGCATTTTCGCTACGAATCATGGGTGGGCCATCGGAAATCTTCAGGTCCGCGACGTCGCCAAGCAGGATTTGGGCTCCTCTGTCGGTAACAATGGGAATCTGCCGCAGCTTTTCCAACGAGTCTCGTATTTCGCGCGGGTATCGGACGTTGATGGGGAAGCGCTCGCGGCCGTCGACCACCTCGCCCACGTTCTCGCCGCCCACTGCGGAGGAGACGACCGATTGGATGTCCGTAATAGCCAGTCCATAGCGAGCCGCTGCAAGGCGATTGATGTTGACGTCGATGTAGTGGCCGCCATTCAGGCGTTCAGCCAGCGCCGAGGTGACGCCCGGCACGTGTTTTACCGCCGCCTCGACTTGTGTGGCGATTTTATCGATTTGCGCCAGACTGCCCCCGGAGATCTTGATGCCGACCGGAGTTTTAATCCCGGTCGACAGCATGTCCAGACGATTTCGAATGGGTGGCACCCAAACGTTCGTCAGGCCTGGTACTTTGACGATATGATCCAGTTCGGCAATCAGTTTTTTGGGCGTCATACCGGGCCGCCATTGATCGCGTGGCATGAACTGAATGGTGGTTTCGAACATTTCTAGTGGCGCCGGATCCGTCGCGGTGTCCGCGCGGCCGGACTTGCCGAATACCGTCGCCACCTCGGGGACGGTTTTGATCAGGCGATCAGTCTGTTGCAAGAGTTCGGTGGCCTTTTGCACCGAAATTCCGGGCAGTGCCGTGGGCATATACAACAGGTCGCCTTCATCCATCGCTGGCATGAATTCACTGCCCAGGCGCGATACGGGAACTAAAGTCACTATCAATGCGACCAGCGCCAGCCCAATGACCACCCAGGGACGCCTAAGCGTTGCGTCGAGCAAGGGCCGGTATAGCCAGATCAGAATGCGGCTGATGGGGTTGGACATTTCGTTGGGGATATGGCCGCGAATGAAGTACCCCATCAGCACGGGTACCAGCGTGACCGAAATCCCCGCCGCAGCCGCAATCGAGTACGTCTTCGTGAATGCGAGCGGTGCGAACAGCTTGCCTTCTTGTCCTTCGAGCGAAAACACGGGAATGAACGACAGCGCGATAATCAGCAGCGAAAAGAAGAGGGCAGGTCCAACCTCAGCCGTTGATTTGGCCATGAGCTCCCACCTTTGAGCCACCGTAATCGGTGCATCGGGGTGCTCGTGTTCGTACGCTTCCAGATGCTTATGGGCGTTTTCTATCATGACGATGGCGGCGTCTATCATTGCACCAATGGCGATGGCAATTCCGCTCAGCGACATGATGTTGGCGTTGATGCCTTGGTAACGCATCACGATGAACGCGGCCAATACCCCCAGCGGCAGAGAGAAAATGGCTACGAATGCGCTACGCAAGTGAAACAGGAATAGGGCGCAGACCAGCCCAACGATAATGAATTCTTCGATCAGCTTGTCCGTGAGATTGTTCACTGCCCGTTTGATCAACTGCGATCGATCGTAGGTCGTGACCACTTCGACGCCCGGAGGCAGAGATTTCTTCAAGTCGGCAAGCTTGGTTTTCACCGCGTTGATGGTGGTCAGGGCATTTTTCCCCGAACGCATCACGATCACGCCGCCGGCGACTTCACCTTCGCCGTTGAGTTCGGCCACGCCCCGGCGCATCTCTGGCCCGATCTGTATGCGGGCCACATCGCCCAGCAGGACGGGTGTTCCCGTCTTGTCCGTGCGAAGCACGACATTCCTGAAGTCATCCAGGGAATGCAGGTACCCCGACGAGCGCACCATATACTCGGACTCGGCCAGTTCCACCACCGAGCCGCCAGACTCCTGGTTGGCCTTGCCCAGTGCCTCACGGACAGTCGCCAGGGTGATGCCATAGGCGCGCAGCTTGTCTGGATCCACCACCACCTGATACTGACGCACCATGCCGCCGATAGAGGCGACCTCAGAGACGTCTGGTACCGCCTTGAGTTCGAATTTCAGGAACCAGTCGTTTAGCGCCCTGAGCTGCCCCAGGTCGTGCTTGCCCGTGCGGTCTACGAGCGCGTATTCGTAGATCCAACCCACTCCGGTGGCGTCTGGCCCGAGGGAGACCGTGGCTCCTTGGGGTAGCCGGCTTTGTACTTGGTTAAGGTATTCGAGCACCCTGGAGCGAGCCCAATACTGGTCGGTATTGTCGTCGAAAAGAACGTAAACAAATGCGTCTCCAAATGAGGAATACGCCCGGATGGTCTTGGCGCCTGGCACACCGAGCAAGGTGGTGGTCAGGGGGTACGTGACCTGGTCTTCAACGACTTGCGGGGCTCTTCCCGGATAAGATGCCTTGATGATGACTTGCGTGTCGGACAAGTCTGGCAGCGCGTCGACAGGTGTGTGGAGAAGAGAGATGACACCCCATGCGGCAATGAAGACGGTCGCCAGCAGCACCAAGAACCGGTTATAGATGGACCAGCGTATGAGGCGCGCAATCATCGTGCGCCTCCCGCAATGGGTTCCACTGTCGTCAGTTGGTATCCATCGCTCGACGATTTAAAGACGAAGTGAACTGTTTGGCCAACCTTGACGCCTGAGAACGAAGCTGGGGAAGGCTTGCCGAAGGTCATGGTCATCGCGGGCCAGTGCAGAGCGGGGACAGGCTGGTGCGAGAAGGTCATGCTGCTCGGTGTGATTTGCTTCACTACGCCGGTTGTCTGGTAGCTTGGGGCCGAAGTTGCCGACGGTGGGGCTGCCGCAGCGCTTGGTCCGCTGGGCGCATTGCCTTCCTGCCTGGGGAATACGGATTTCAGGCTGGCTTCCGAGTCGATCAGAAACTGGCCAGAGGCCACGACCTGCTGTCCTTGCGTCAATCCGCCCAATATCTCGGTGTCGTTACCGATATCGTCGCCAATCGTGACCTGAACGGGCTGTAGCCGGCCGTCGTGGTTCTTGACGATCACCACAGACCGCTTGCCTGTGGTGATCACCGCCTCGGAGGGGACGAGCAGGCGTGAAACGGCTTTGTCTGCGCTGATATGGGCTCGCATCAGCATTCCCGGTGTCATCCTGAAGCTGGGATTGTCAATTTCGAGGCGAGCCTGGAGCGTGCGGCTGGTCGCGCTGATCCCCGGCAGGATTTCGCGAATATGCCCGGTGAAGTGCTGGGTCGAGTCGCCCGCAAAGACCGCATTGACGCCCATGCCGGGGTGGACCTGCAGTGCCATCGATTCGGGGACCTCAACCACGAGCCACAGTTTGCTCAAACCCGCTATCTTGGCAAGCGTCTGGCCCGGCGTCACCATGGCGCCGTTGCGTACGTTGAGCTCGGTGAGTACGCCCGTCTCAGGTGCGCGCAAGATAACGTGGCTTTGCGCCTTGTTCGTCCTGTCGAGCGCTTTGATGATGTATTCGGGGATCGACATGGCCCGCATGCGCGAGCGGGACGCCGATAACAGGCCTTGGTCGGCGTGGCCATGCTTGAGAGCAAGGTACTCCTCTTGTGGCGCAAGCCAGTCGGGGACAAACAAGGAGGCGATCGGTGCTCCTTTGGCGACCCGCTGCATCGGCGCGTTCGCGTACAGGCGGTCGATGTAGCCCGTTACGCGGGATTGAATCACGTCGGCCTGCGACTCATCAAACTGGGTCGTGCCCACGGCATCGAACCCTTCTTTCGTTTCTTCTCGCTTGGCCGTCGCGTAGCGGATGCCCAAATTCTGCTGGAGCGACGGATCGATTTTGATGCCGCTGGCACCGCCTTCGTCTGCGTAGACGGGTTGGAGCGGCATGTCCATGAAAGGTGATTTTCCGGGCTTGTCGAAATGTTGGCTCGGAACCATCGGGTCGTGCCAGTACAGAATCTTTCGATCCGTTTTAGAAGCGTCCTTGCCATCAACGGTAGCGGCCATTGCAGACCCTTCCAGCAGGGCGCTACGGGTGTGTCGGGTCCCCACCATGTAGCCGGCGCCGACCGATACCGCTACTACAAAGAGCGCGATCAATGTGCGCATCCAGTGAGTTTGTCGCATGTCTCTTCCTTATTGGCCGAACTGGCTATTTTTGGGGATGACCTGGTATTCAAGCCGGGCCCACGTCTGCGCCACGCCGCGTTCAAGATCTACGATCTGAAGCTGGGCATCGAGCTGGGTGCGCCTTGCGTTGAACACATCGGCTAGCGAGCCTGTGCCTGCCTTATAGGCGGCGGTGGCCAGCCTGACTTGCCGATCAGTTGCCGGCAAGAGAGTGCGCTTGAACTGGGCGATTCGCTCTCGCCCATTGGTCAGCGATGTGCTTAAGTTTTGAATATCCGCCTGGATTCGGCGTACGGTGTCCCGAAACATAAAGCGCGCCTTGTTGCCCAGGGCGGCTTTTTCGGCTACATCCTGGTCTTGCCGATTGGCTCGGGAAATAGGTAAAGGAATGCTCACGCCTATGGACACCATGTTCGAGTATTGGCTGCCCCGTTGCTGATAGGTGACTCCCCATGTCCAGTCCGGCGTTCGGTTGCTGCTGGCCACGGCCGTGTCCGCGTCTGCTGCGGAGATATCGCGCCTGGCCGCAATAATTTCTGGCTGAACCTGCTCAAGCTCCTCAAATGAAAGGGATGAAACGTGGGATTCAAGTGTCGGGATATCGCCGGCGACGTCGGTCACCGGCGAGGCGACCCATCGGCTTAGCGCAATCAATGCGGAGTGCAAGGTCTGCTGCGCTTTAAGCATCTGGTCTTCGGCTTGAGAGCGCATGATTTGTGTTTGCGTTACATCGCCTGCGCTGGTCTTCGCTCCCCGGTAGGAGGCTCGGGCTGCGGCAAGCTCGTGGGTCATGTGATTTACCAAGGCCTTCGAAAGTTTCAGCGCTCGTTGTGCATACGCCGCATCGAGCCAGGCGATCGCCGTCTGCTGGCGCGTGTTGGCTACCTGCACCAGGTAGGCCGCCCGTTCCTTGTCTATCACCCGGTTCGCCAGGTTGGCCCGACGTTCACGCTTGTCTGAGGACACCCATTCCTGCTCGATTCCAACGTAGCGCGCGGTCATGGAGTCCTGGGCAAGCGAGTACCGCTGTGGTCCGTCAATGGGCAGGTTGTCGATGCCTGCTTTAAGAACGGGGTCGGGTAATTGATCCGCTCTGACGGCAGCATGAGAGCTGGCCAGCACCGACGCTTGGCTCGCCTCTATGGCGGCCGAACGGTTGGTCGCTTGGTAAAGCGCTGTATCCAGCGTCAGGCCAGCATCCTGGCCATAAGCGGTTGCGCTGGCGAGCGCGAGTGACACGCATAGAACACGGGTGCGCGTCAGGGCGCGCCGCGATGCGAGCGCGCGTAGGGACTGAAGCATTATTCACTCCGGATAGTCGAACGAAAACGAGGCGCGGCGGTGGCCGCAGCCTTGATGACGAAAACCGGAGTCAGGTCAAATGCGCAGTCTGAGCGTCAGGAGCAGGTGCGTGCCATCGCCACCGCCCGAGTCTGGGCGATTGTCGGGGATGGCCAGTTGCCACATGAGGGATGGGAGTGGCGGGGGAAGGGCGTAGGCAAAGAAAAGGACGGGTTCGGATGCGAGCGGTTGCGCTACGGCATTGGTGACTTGCCGATGGTCCGAAAAATGTTGTGCGCAAAGATTCGGCTGTGCTTCATCGATCATCTTCGAATGATCGCTTGATTGAGTGCAATCGGTGTTCCCCATCTGCGACGCCGAAACCGTCGCCCGCCATTGAGACAGCGGGCAGACGTAGTTTGCTAACGCCAGACGCGAAAATATAAGTGTTGTGAGCAACACTATGATCAACGCTCGAGAAGCACTAGGGCGCAGGAAATACATAATCAGCCGAAAATAGGTGGTGCGCATTATAGTCTCAAAAAATCAGGAGACTGCTCGCATGACGGAATCTTATAGGCTCGGAAGGAAGTGGCGGAACAGGCAATAGCATTGACATCCAGGATCGTTGGCTTCCGTTTCGAGCCGTTCGCTCAGAAGCTCGCAAATACCTTCGGCGCATTGCCCGAGCCCAGCGTATACACGTCGAGTGGGTGGGCCTTCTTGCCCGGCATGCCCGGTGCTCCCACCGGCATGCCGGGCAGCGACAGGCCTTGGACGGCAAGGTGCTCGGAGAGCATCCGCTTGATGTACTTGGCGGGCACCAGGCCTTCCACCACGTAGCCCCCAATGAGCGCCGTGTGGCAGCCCGCCAGATTGGTAGGGATGTGGTATTTCGCCTTGATCGAGGCGAGATCATTCGTGTTGATCTTTTGCACAGTAAAACCGTTGGCCTCGATGTATTGGGCCCAACGGTCGCAGCAGCCGCAGTCGGGATTTTTGTACATCTTGACCGGGATGCCCGCGGCCATGGCAGAGAGCGGGAAGGCGAGAGCCAGGCCCAACGCCAATTTCTTCGAAGTGCGCATGGTAATTCTCCAGTTGGAAAAAAACGCTTGAGATCAATCAGAAAAGTGCCGGGCCGCAGAACCGTAATTCGGTCGGGAAGCCCCTCGGGGGCCGCATCACGCCTGATGCTCATCCACGGGAATCGTCGCCGGTGCCAGACAGATACCCTGGTTGTTGCAGGCTTGGACACGCATGACGATGCGGTCTCCCTTCTCGACGACGAGCCGATGCACAGGGATGCGTGTGCCGTCCTCGTAGACCAGAATATCGGTGCCATCGATCGTGATGCCGCTGCTCGTGCCCGCCGGGTAATCTGCCTGTACCTCGCGCTGAGCTCCATCGCGTTCGACGAGCACGGTGGAAGCGATTAGGTTGTCCAGAGAGGCCGGGTTGGCGTTGACGTGCCAATCGCGCCCGATGTGCAAGGTAATGACGCCGTCTTGCCCCGCCATCGCAAGAGACGCTTTGACGTGGGTGGATGAGTTGGCAAAGCCTGTGAAGGCCGCCGCGCCGCTCGCGGGCGAATCGGCTGGCCCAAAGAACCTGTTCCACGTAAGTGCGGCAGCGCTCGCAAGGATAATGACAGCAGCAAGCGCACCCAGCCCGTATCGGTATCGACGATTCATCATGAATTCCCCCGTAATCCCGCCTTGTTTATTGCCTGCACCAGGCTTGCGCTGGTGAACAGGCCGGAAAGGGTCTGCGTTTTTTGCCCCTTTCCATCAAGCACCACGGCAAATGGCAGGCCCACGCCGCCGTACGAGGCAAGCAAGCGTTCAAGTGTCGGGTTCGGGTGCGTGAGATCCACCCGCAGAGCGACAGTCCCGGTGCGCCGCAAGGCGGCCACGACACCTCGATCCTCATACACGGTTTTCTCCAGCACTTTGCAGTTGATGCACCACTGTGCGGTGAATTCCACCAACGCCGGACGGCCGAGCGTGGGTAGCGTCACGACGTCAGCGGCGCGCAGGGGTTGCCAGGCGATGGTGGTTCCCGCCGACTGTCCCAGACCCGAGCCAAGATACGCGAAGGTGATGGCCGTTGCGCCCACCAGGAGTGCCGCCGTGCGTGCACCGCGGTCCGTCGTGCGCCAGAGTGCGACAGCCACCCAAGTGAGTACGGCGACAAAAAGAGCTGCCCACAGCGGAGTTCCCCACGTGGCCGGCAGTACGCTTTGCGCATAAAAGAGCGCGGCGGCGAGCAGCAGCCAGCCAAAGCTTTGCTGAATGACTTCGCTCCAGGCGCCCGCGCGTGGCAGTCGTTTGAGCAGGCTGGGACGCAGAATGAGCACCACGTAGGGTGCGGCAAGGCCCAGGCCGATCGCAACAAAAATGGCGACGATATTGGCAAGCGGTTGCGTCAGCGCAAAGACCAGAACGCCGCCCAGGAGCGGCCCCGTGCAAGGGGTAGAGAGGAGTGCGCTCACCAACCCTGAGAGGAAAGGCTCGAGTAACCTTCCGCCGCGCAGTGTCGCGAGCGCATTGGGCAACGGCAGGCTGCGTCCCGAGAAATTCATGATTGCCAGGGCTGCGAGCAGAACGCTCAAGGCGATCAACAGCGGTCGCGATTGAAAAAGCACGCCCCAGCGCCACTGCAGCAAAGCGGTGGCCAGGCCCAGCGCAGCAAAGAAGAGCACCGATCCGGCGGTAAAGAGTGCCGCGGACGCTAGGCGTACCGCCTTGCGCTCGCCCGCTTCCCGAAGGACTGCCCGCACTTTGAGTGGAACAGCGGGCAACACACACGGCGTAAGGTTCAGCAGCAACCCGGCTCCGGCGGCGAGCAGGGTTTCCAGAATCAACAGAGAATCCATGTTTCGTGCCTCAGGCTGGCAGGCGCGAAGCCTTGACGTTGTAGTCGCGCATGAGGCCTGCGGCCGCGTGCTCCAGCATGTGGCACTGATAGGCGTAGGTGCCTGTGAAGTCGGCAAACCGCATGATGAGCCGCACGCGCTCGCCGGGCATTACAAGTATCGTATCAAGCCAACCCTCGTCCATGTAGCCATCCACAACGCCGGCATCTTTGGGGCTGTCGATGCGTTCGAGCACCTGAAACTGCAGGCCGTGCAGATGAATGGCGTGCGCCATCATCCGATTATTAGCGAATTCCCATATCTCGCTCGTACCCAGTTGTACGACTTCATCGGGGGCCACGGTATCCATTTCAAAACTACGGCCATTGAATCCCCATTGCATGTGGCCCATCGTGATCCGGAAGGTTCTTGGGTCGTGGAGGTTGACGGTGTCTTCCGCACGCAGGCGCTGAAAGCGCGATAGTTGCTTGGGAAGCTGGAGTACGTCGTCCACTTTGCGTGTGATATGGGCGGTGAGGATGGGAAACTCTGCGCCGTCAGCCAACGGCGAACCTCCCATCATTCCGCCCATCATGCCGCTATCGCCCATCATGTCCATCATGCTGCTGAAGGACTGGCTCATCAGGGTGGGCTTTGCACCCACCGCATCGTGACTGAAGTCCGCCCAGAGTTCGATACGCTGGCCTGGGGTGAGCATGACGTAGTCCTTGCGAACGGGCTCGCTCAGCAGCCCGCCGTCGGAGGCAATGATCGTAAGGGGTCGACCGTCTTGCCAGGCGAGCTTATAGGTGCGGGCGTTGGAGGCGTTAAGCACTCGCATCCGGTAGGCGTGCGTGGCCAGTTCCAGTGGGGCGGACGGGCGTCCGTTGACAAATAAGGTATCGCCAAAGAACCCCATCATGCGCGTCATCATGCCGTCCATACCGCCCGACATCATGCCGCCCATCATGTCTTGACCTCCCATCATCCCGTGATGGCTGTGAGGTTCGTCATCTGGCTGTCGTTTGTGCGATGCGGCGGGGCCCGTTCCCGGCAGGTAATACAGCTGGTTATCCCGCCCCCAGGCGCGGTCCTGGATGACGATGGGCAAGTCGTATTCGCCACGAGGCAGCGCAAGCGCCGCCTCCTCGTCGTCGCTGACCAGCAGCAGCCCCGCAAGTCCGAAGTAGACCTGCTCGGGCGTGCGGCCGGCCGCCATGGCGTGATACCAGTAGGTTCCCGCCCGGTCGACCACCTGAAACTCATAACGGTAGCGTTTGCCAGGCGCAACCTCGTAACGCGGCAGCCCCATCATGTTCGCGGGCACATGCAAGCCATGCCAGTTGACGATGCTCGCGTGGTCGATCTGGTTGACGAAGTCGATGCGCAACTTCTGGCCCCGATACACACGCAGGGTGGGCCCCAGGGTGCTGTCCGGGTGCGCCAGTACGCTCGCCGGATCGCCCTTTATCACCTTGGCTTCGTAGGACCATGCGGTGGTAGTCGATCCCGGGCGCAGCACCACACTTCGTGGGCGTGCCGTCAATTCAATTGCGAGGTCCGGTTCGAAAGCGTCGCTGTCTTGGGCGTGCGCCGGTATCAGTGGCAACCCGGCCAGCAACGACATGACGGTAAGCCCGGCACCACCCAGGAAATTCCTGCGGCTGAGGTATTCGGGCCTTTTCATTGTGATCCTTCTCGGGCATTGATCACAGACGCGGATGCTTTGGCCATCACAGAGCCCTTGAGGCAATGGCTTGGTTGTCTGTGGCCGAAGGTTCTGATGGATCGTCAGGTGCAGCCACCGGCGTCGCCTGCACCGATTCCGCGGGCTGCTGTGAGGCCTTGTTCTCGCTGGAGCAACTTGAACTGCTGTGGCCCATCATCTTCATGCACACCCCCATCATGAGAGCGCAGGGAAGTACGGAAAGCAGTATGGCACCCACTCCGGTCGCAGCCAGCGAACTCAAGCTTCCGGATGAGACTAATGCGATGGCCGCGCCCAGCGCAATACCGATCCAGAACCGGTATCGCATAATTCGCTGCCCAAGACGGGAGGATTGCGCCCAGCGGGGCGCGCTATTCATCACAAATGTTTTCATCGTTTTCTCCGTATGTCGAGCCAGGTGCGTGGCCGCAATGTGAATAGCGGCCAGCAGGAGCACCTGCTTAAGCTATCTGTTGGATTGATTTCAGGTCGCGTTCCGCCCGTTGGTGTTACGGGTGAGCACAACCGAGGGGCTTGCTCAGCAAGTGGCAAGCTCGCGGCTGAGAATCAAATTCGATAACAACAGTTGCGAATCGATATGGAGGGAGAAGTGGCCCGGAATCGGCCTAGAGAGGAGTAAGGGACTTGTTGGGCCAACAGGCCGCCGTAACCTGAAAAAGACATTGAAGACCACGGGTTCAGCGCGGCTACCGGTATCTTCAGGATCCTGATGGCGGGCGCGACTTCAGCACTCGTACGCGCCTGCGCAGAACAGAGAGCCGGTTGTGCTGTATCTAAATATCCGCAGCCCGGCTGCATATTGGCACTACCGGACAGGCTCGATGCCATGCCCGTGGTCGATGCCATTCCTGCGGCATTCGGGCATGCGTAAGCTGCGACAGCCAGTTGCATGAACAGCAGGCTGAAGGTTGCCACCACGGCGACCAGAATCCGTTGTTTTATGCTAGTTGGGCTCATTTTTACATTTCACATTGGTGCATGCTTCACTACTAGCATACACCCACTCAGGCTTCGAGTTATGCCTACACAGGCAGGGGAGTACGGTAAAGCTTGACACGGGGGGAAGGTCAATCAACCGTTACCATCGCTATAAAAATTTCGTGGCTTCATCCTTTCGTGATGGTGAATTTTAACGCTACGTATCCATCGCCGGCGACCATGTCGGTTGCCACCTGTCCTATGTCGGTGCCGGCGTGTGCTCCAACTTCATCGAGGCTTATGGTGTTGCCCGGTTTCCTTGCGGCAAAGGCCGGGAATAATCGCGGGCGCCCGGGATATGGCGGCACCGCCCAACGGCGTATTATTACTGTTATGCAAATCGCATGAACTCAGCGGAGCTATCATGAATCCGAAAAAATATGCGGCCATCGCATCATTTGGTCTCGCGGTGGCGTTAAGCGCTACACCACCATCCGCCATCGCCGCCAACGCTACCGCCAATGGGATTGCGGAAGTCTTCAATCACGCAATTACGAACGATCCGGGTAAATCCCTGATTGCAGTCGAGGTGAACTACAAGCCCGGTGAAAAATCGCCTCCCCATTGGCACTCGAAATCGGCATTTATCATGGCGTACGTGGTATCGGGTTCAATCCGTAGCCAGGTCGAGGGCGAGCCGGTGCATGTCTATAAAGCGGGACAAACTTGGTACGAGAATCCGGGGGCCCACCATATCATCAGCGAGAATGCCAGCAAGACCCAACCAGCCAGGCTGCTGGCCGTTTTTTTGGTCAACACGAAACACGACGCTCTGACCACATTCGATAAATGAATGCAATGCCATTAACCAGGGGCTTTCAATTGTGGGCCTTTCGTGGGCAGTGTGTCGGTCCATGCCGTTACGCTGCTGCCACGACGTTTGTATCCAACCGTTCATCCTTGCAATTAATGTGATGGACTCACTCTTCGAATAGCCTCCCGGGGGCGCCACGGCTCTCCTGACGGCAACACAGGAACCAAGAGGGGGCAGCTAGGTGGCTGCCCCCTCTTGCACTAAGTGCGGCGGAACGGCTTGACTTAGGCGCCGGTATAGAAGCTTTGTAGGTATGCGATTTCTTGCGCACTCATCGACTTCAGCTCCTGTTGAACTTCAGTACGAGACTTTGCCTGTTCGGTACTGAGCGCAAGGCGGGTTCCGGTTTCTTCTCCCTGGCGGGTGCTCCACGAAGGGTCAGCTTTTGCTTGAGCGAGCTCTTGCAATACCTGCGTACGGCTCTTCGGGTTGGATTGAGCTATGACTTCCGTGCCGCCTTGTTCACTATTGTTCGGGATCCAGTAAGCAAAGCTGGTGGCGGGAATTGCAAATGCCGCAGTGAGCAGAGCGGCAAGGTATTTGGTGCGAAGAGACATGGTTCATTCCTTTAAGAAAGAGGGTGGTTATCAGCGTAGAGGTTGATTTTCCAGCGCCGCGCCAGTCCTTCTGGCGATGGATCCACTGTAAGCTCTGGGCACCAACAGACCGATGACGCCGGCATGACAATTACGTCATCTACATCGATCTATCGTCATAAACAATTCTCATTGTTTCGATGGGACGTTAGCCAGGATCTTCGTCTGCTTGTGCGTGGTGACTATCGCCGATCCACCAGAGAGAGGCGTGTCGTCAAATCGAACTACATCCCCGATTGCCGCCGGACCTCTGCCTTGTATTCCGGGCCATTGCGCAGTCGTACATATTCAGCGTATGCGGCCTTGTACTCGCGGCTAAAGGTATTGGGGCGGCTCCTCCTTGACCAGAACTTATCCAACCCCGCTTTTTTCCACAACGCAAGATCTGCGAGCACTTCCGCACGGGTCTTGGATTTTCCAGAAGAATCGGCCGTGTTCAATGATGTCGCTGCCCCGGCGTTGACTGTTGGCGTCAGCGGCTGTGCTCGGGCCGTCATAGTTGCCGCGCCCAGCAGCAATGCTGCGGAAAGACTGGTTTTCAGATTTCTCATTTTTCACCTCGAGAATTTAAGGATTCATGCGATTCTTCGCATAAATCCATTCTAGAAAAGCAGTCATGACAATTGACTAATGCGTGGATTATTTTTTTGTCATCTTCACCGACCCTAAGTCCGCTTCACGTTCCGAATCTGCCTTCCCAGCCGTCTGGAATTTTTGGGATCCAGAAGGTTTCCCGTAAAACGTCGTGGCGTGAGCTCTCAGCAATAGAAAACTGAATCGTCCAGCGCTGAAATTCCCACATTACAAATTTGTAATTTCCCCGTCATCGGACCGACACTCCCGCTTCGCTAAAGTGCGACTGATCGCTTCATGCCGCGCCGGCGTATTGGCCAGCCTGAAGCGTTGAAATCACACAATTGACAGGATATGCACCCGTGAAACGATCAACCGCGCCAGCCGTCCCCGCACCGATCTTGCCTCGCCGCCGTTTTGTTCAAGGGCTGGCGGCCGGTGGCGTACTACTGGGCCTGTCGCCCTATACTCGGGCCGCCGGAATGCATTCGGAAGGAACAAGAACCGGCTCAGCGGCTGTGTTGAGCGGGACGGAGTTCAATCTTGAGATCGGCGAATCGCCCGTCAATTTCACCGGCAACCCGCGCATGGCGACCACGGTGAATGGCTCTCTTCCGGCGCCGACATTGCGTTGGCGCGAAGGCGACACAGTCACGATCCGTGTGAGGAATCGTCTGAAGGAAGCGACATCCATCCATTGGCACGGCATCATCCTGCCGTTTCAAATGGATGGTGTGCCCGGGATCAGTTTTACGGGAATCGCTCCGGGTGAAACGTTCACGTACCGCTTCAAAGTACAGCAAAGCGGCACCTATTGGTACCACTCGCACTCGGGTATGCAAGAAGCCACCGGCGTCTATGGGGCGATCATCATCGATCCCGCGCAATCCAACCCCATACGCGCGGATCGGGAGTACGTGGTGCAGTTGTCCGACTGGACCGATGAAGACCCAATGCGGGTCTTGGCCAAGCTGAAGATGCAGGGTGACTACTACAACTATAACCAGCCCACCGCTGTTGATTTCTTCCAGGATGCCTCCCGAATGGGGCTGAAGGCGGCGATTGACAAGCGCAAGATGTGGAATGAGATGCGTATGAATCCGACGGACCTAGCCGATCTCTCGGCGAACGTGTTGACCTACCTGATGAACGGCACCACGCCCGCAGGCAACTGGACGGGGCTGTTTCGACCGGGAGAGCGTGTTCGGTTGCGTTTTATCAATGGCGCCGCCAATACCTTCTACGACGTACGTATCCCGGGTCTTCAGTTGACCGTGGTTCAAGCCGATGGCGTGAATGTGGAGCCGGTGACGGTTGACGAGTTCCGATTCGGGCCCGGTGAAACCTATGACGTGCTGGTGCGGCCGAAGGACGGCGCTTATACCGTTTACGCGCAAGCCATGGATCGCACGGGCTACGCGCGAGGTACGCTGGCGGCGCGCGCCGGTCTTGAAGCACCCGTACCTTCGCTCGACCCTGTGGAATGGCTGACCATGGCCGACATGATGGGGGCCATGGGCGGACGCATGGCAGGAATGAGCCATGGCCCGGCCGTAAAGTCTCCCATGGGTGCCATGAGCCATGGCGGCATGGGCGCGATGAACCACGGCAGTATGGTGGGTATGGAACACGACGGCATGCAGGGCATGAATCACGCGGGCATGGCCGGGATGGACCATGGCGCCGTGGCGGCGGCGGGCGCCAGTATGCAGGTGCGCCATGCCAGGACCGAGTACGACGCAAGCACCGATATGCGGGTCGACATGCCTCGCACCAAGCTGGACGATCCGGGTATCGGACTACGCAATAATGGTCGGCGTGCGCTCACACTCTCCGATTTACATACCATCGGTGGCCCGATGGATCCTCGAGGCGCAGAACGTGAAATCGAACTTCATCTGACAGGAAACATGGAACGCTATGCATGGTCGTTCGATGGCGTGGAATATGGAAAATCGACCCCGGTGCATTTCCGTTACGGTGAACGAGTCCGAGTCATATTGCACAACGACACCATGATGACGCATCCCATGCACCTGCACGGCATGTGGAGTGAGCTGGAAGCGCCCGACGGGCGGTTCCAGGCCAGGCGCCACACAATTCCCATCCAGTCGGCTCAGCGCATCAGCTTCCTTGTGACCGCTGACGCTCTTGGGCGCTGGGCGTGGCATTGTCATCTGATGCTGCATATGGATTCAGGGATGTTCCGCGAAGTGGTGGTGGCATGAAGACAGCTTACAACACGTCAGGCACCCCGATCATGAGCAATCAACTGAAGAAGAAATTCCTCGCCATGGCAATCGCCACAGTAGGTACGATGCCCTGGTCCGCCTATGCGCAGACGAATATGGAGCATGCCGGCCACACGGTGGAAACATCGGGAACCAGTACGCCAGCGAAATCCTCAGGCACGAGTCATGGTTCGATGTCCATGCCCGGAATGGATGATGGCTCCATGGATATGTCAGGGATGGATCATGGCTCCATGGACATGTCGGGCATGAGCCATGGATCGAAGGGCATGTCTGGCATGGGCCATGAGCCTGAGAAAATGGGGAGGCAGGACCATGGCACCATGAATATGCGTAAACAGCAGCCTGATTCAAGCAAATCCTCCTCATCCATGCCAGGAATGGCTCACGGTCAATCGGGTGCCAGTGCGCCTCGTGCTCACGACATGGGTGCGATGAATCGCAGCGGCGGCGAAATGGATCACGGTGACATGCGAATGCAAGGGGGCTCGGCTCCGCCTGACGCCCGCGATCCGAACGCCTATTCCGAAGGCTACGTGCGCAATGCGGGCAAGTATGCGTTGCCGCCTTCAGAGGAACTGGTCATGTCGGACATGCATAACTTCGGGTCCATCTACTTCGACCGACTGGAGTACGTCAGGGCGCGAGGCGAGGAATGGATGGCCTATGAAGGCGAAGCCTGGTATGGCAGTACCTACAACCGCGCAGTGATCAAGGCTGAAGGCGAAGTCGCCAGCGGAAAACTACAGGATTCCAAGACACAACTGCTGTGGCGTCACGCGGTTTCGACTTTCTGGGATACGGAATTGGGTGCCCGCTTCGACCATGGCCAGGGAGAGCCGAACCGAGAGTGGCTGGCGTTCGGCTTCAAAGGACTGGCACCCTATTGGTTTGACGTGGATGCCACCGCTTATGTCGGCCCAGGCGGACGGACGGCTCTGTGGTTGAAGGCCGAATACGACATTTTGCTTACTCAAAAACTCTATCTTCAGCCGAGCGTAGAGGTGAACCTCTATGGCAAAGACGATGAGCGCAGGGGTATCGGCAGTGGCCTCACGGATGGCACTGCGGGCTTGCGCCTCAAGTACGAAGTCACGCGCCAGTTCGTTCCCTATGTCGGCGTGGAGTGGTCCAGCAAATTTGGGAAAACAGCGAATTACGTCCAAGCGGCGGGCGAAGCCAAACAGGAGACCCGCTTCGTGGCTGGTTTGAGTTTTCGCTTTTGATGTAGCCCTTTCATTTGGGTGGCTTGAATCGGCCACCTGCTCAATCAAATCCCAGGAGAGTATTCATGTTGAAAAAGACCCTTTCTATTCTGACTTTGAGCGTCTTGCCCGCTCTCGCATTGGCTTCGGGTAACCACGCTGGAGGGCACGCAACGCCGGCGCACGGCATGCCAGGCCACGATATGTCCACCATGTCGAACGCGCCTTCGCCAGTAGGTCAGCCTGGCGATCCGGCCAAAGTCACCCGCACCATCGAGGTGACGATGGATGACAGCATGCGATTCACGCCCAGCGAGATTCAGGTGAAAGCGGGGGAAACCGTCCGATTGTTCATCAAGAACAAGGGGAATATTCCCCATGAAATGGTGATCGGTTCCATTGCCGATCTGAAAACCCATGCGGCAGAGATGCGGAAAATGCCAGGTATGAAGCATGCGGAACCAAATATGATCACATTGGCTCCAGGCAAGATGGGCGGCTTGGTGTGGAAGTTCGATCAGGCGGGCACTGTCGATTTTGCCTGCCTGGTCCCTGGCCACATGGAGGCCGGAATGGTTGGCAAAGTCAAGGTAAGCTGATCTGCCACATGGGCATGCTGCAGAAGAAGCTGATCTTCGGGGTGGCCGGCGCCATTATACTCGGCGTCGCTACTATCTTTTATGGCTCGATACAGCAGTCCGGCCCTGGATTCATAGATCCGGCGGATCGGACGCTCGTGATACAAGGGAAGGCTATCTACGCGACCAACTGTGCGGCCTGCCATGGCGCATCGCTGCAAGGGCAACCGAACTGGCGTCAGCGTCTGCCCAATGGTAGGTTGCCAGCCCCGCCTCACGACAAGACAGGCCATACGTGGCACCATCCCGATGCGATACTTATCGATATCGTGAAGAATGGGCTCGTTCCGGGAAGGACTGCGCCCTCTGACTATGTGAGCGACATGCCTGCATTCGGTGGCTCCTTATCCGATGAGGAGGTTATTGCGGTACTCACTTATATCAAGAGTGCTTGGCCTCCTAAAGTGCTGCAGGCGCAAAAAGAAGTCACATTGCAGCGGCATTCGGGCATGCGTAAGCTGCGACAGCCAGTTGCATGAACAGCAGACCGATTACCGTCGCCACAGCAACTAGAATCCGTTTTGTGCTATGTGTCCTCATTTATGTGTCATATTGGCGCGTCTCGCCGTTAGCATACAACTGCACAGGCCTCAAATCGCATCTGTATAGGCGTTGGCAACACTATAAAGCTTGACATGGGGGGAAGGTCAATCGGCTCTGGCCCTTTCCTTATTACCAAAATTTCGTGGCTTCTTCCCCGGTGATAGCGAATTGCGGCACTACGCATTTCGCTGTGTGTCCTTTGTCAGCCGACCATATTGGGGGCTGCTCGCGAAACGGAAAAATCGTACGCTAAGCCTTGCAAATCTCTGCGCTGTTCTCTGGGGCGGCATGGCAAGCGCAGTCTGAAAGCCCTTGCAGAATCCCGCACGATGCTGCGGCACGTGTCCCGGAGCATTTCTCGCGTAATGCAAGCAGGTTTCGCTTTAATTGCAACAACGCTTCGACGCGAACCTCCACCTGCCCGATATGCTTATCCAGCAGCGTATTGACCTCTCCGCAATCTTGCATCGGGGTGTCCCGGTAACTCAGTAGTTTCCGTACTTCGGTAAGCGTCATGTCGAGAGAACGGCAGTGGCGGATAAATTGCAGTCGTTCGACGTGGGCGTCGTCATACAGCCGGTAATTACCCCTGCTGCGCGTCGGCGGCGGTAACAGGTCCTCAGTTTCGTAATAGCGAATGGTAACGATCGGGCACCTCGTGCGCTTGGCTAGTTCGCCAATCCTGATGCTCATGGAATTGCCTCTCAAAGAAAGATATCTTGACTCTATAGTAACTATAGGGTTTCTAATCGACAACTACGCTGTCGATTTAAAGGAGAAGCCGCCATGGGCGCATGCAGTTCCGAGGGGTGCGGTTGCTCGGCTATAGCGACGCAGCCGTCCCAAGCGAAAACTTCCGGTAACGGAATGATTCAGACTCGGTATCGGATCGAGAACATGGATTGCCCGACCGAAGAAGCGCTGATCCGCGACAAACTGGCCGGGCTACCTGGGGTGGCGGAGCTGGAATTCAACTTGATGCAGCGCCTGCTAACGGTACGCCATGAGTTGCCGTCACTCGAGCCGGTTGAGAAAGCGTTGGCGGCCATTGGCATGCGAGCTAGTCAGGCGGATATCGAGCCAACTTTCCAAACTACAGTATTGGCGATTGCCAAGATGGATTGCCCGACCGAAGAAGCGCTGATACGGGGCAAGCTCGCCAGCATGGCTGGGGTGGCGTCGCTCGACTTCAACCTGGTGCGACGCACGTTGACGCTCAGCCACGCTGCCGATGCGCTGCCGCCTGTGCTCGCGGCCTTGCAATCGCTCGGTTTCGAGGCCGAGGTGCAGGAAGCTGCCTCATCGGCCAGCCCGCCCGCGCCTCAGCCCGCCAGTACGAACTGGTGGCCGCTGGGGGTGTCGGGCGTGTCGGCCATTCTGGCGGAAACTGTGTCCTGGTTCCACGGCAACCAGTGGGTGGTGGTCGCACTGGCGCTGGTTGCCATCTTCACGGGTGGTTTGCCCACCTATAAGAAGGGCTGGATCGCGCTAAGGAACCGCAATCTGAACATGAACGCCCTGATGTCGATTGCGGTCACCGGCGCGATGCTAATTGGCCATTGGCCGGAAGCGGCTATGGTGATGGTCCTGTTTGCACTGGCCGAAGTCATCGAGGCCAAATCACTTGACCGCGCTCGCAAGGCGATCCGAGGGCTTTTGGACCTCGCCCCGGAACGGGCCACCGTCCAGGCGGGTGACGGTAGTTGGGCCGATATTGATGCCAAAATGGTGGCCATAGGTAGCCGGGTACGCGTCAAACCCGGCGAGCGCATCGCTCTCGATGGCGAGGTGGTGCTGGGCCGCTCCTCGGTCAATCAGGCGCCCATCACGGGTGAGAGCCTGCCAGTCGAGAAGGCCGAGGGTGACGCGGTGTTCGCCGGTACCATCAACGAGGCCGGCTCCTTCGAGTATCGCGTCACGGCGCTCGCAAATAATTCCACCCTGGCGCGCGTCATTCATGCGGTAGAGGCCGCCCAGAGCAACCGTGCACCGACGCAGCGTTTCGTCGACCAGTTCGCCCGCCTGTACACACCCATCGTGTTTGCGGTGGCGCTGGCGGTGGCGCTTGTGCCGCCACTGCTGTTTGAGGCGCCGTGGCTGGCTTGGGTTTATAAGGCACTGGTCCTGCTGGTGATCGCGTGTCCCTGCGCCCTGGTCATCTCTACCCCGGTCAGCATTGTCAGTGGCCTGGCCGCCGCCGCCCGGCGCGGCATCCTCGTCAAGGGCGGGGTATATCTCGAACAGGGCCACAAGCTTAAATGGCTGGCGCTCGACAAGACCGGCACGATCACGCACGGCAAGCCGGCCCAGACCGACGTCGCGGCGTGGGGCGCCGCCGACCCGACTGCTTCCCGGATGCTCGCCGCGAGCCTGGCCGCACGTTCGGACCATCCGGTCTCTCAGGCCGTAGCGCTGGCCGCTCAGGCCGACGGGTTGGCGCTGCACGAAGTGAGCGACTTTGCCGCATTGCCCGGCCGTGGGGTACGCGGGCGCATTGATGGCGCGCTCTATCACTTGGGCAACCATCGTCTGGTGGAGGACCTGGGAGTCTGCTCCCCAGACTTGGAGGCGCGCCTCTCGACGCTTGAAGTCCAGGGCAAGACGGTGGTGATGTTAGTCGGCGAAAACCGTGTGGAAGCCTTGTTCGCAGTTGCTGACACGGTGAAGGAAAGCAGCCGAAGCGCCATTGCCGAGTTGCACAGATTGAACGTAAAAACGGTGATGTTGACCGGCGACAATCCCCACACTGCCGAGGCGATTGCCCGCCAGGTGGGCATCGATCGCGCCCGCGGCAGCCTGCTGCCGGAGGACAAGCTGCGTGCGGTGGAAGCGCTGCAGATGGAAACGATGGCCACGATGGGCGGCAAGATAGGCATGGTCGGCGACGGCATCAACGATGCGCCGGCGCTGGCGCGAGCCGATATCGGTTTCGCAATGGGCGCGGCGGGCACCGACACCGCCATCGAGACCGCCGACGTGGCACTGATGGACGACGACCTGCGCAAATTGCCCACATTTGTGCGACTGTCCCGCGCCACGGCCAGCGTATTGAAGCAGAACATCGCGCTGGCGCTTGGCATCAAGGTAGTGTTCCTGGTGTTGACCTTCACAGGTCAGGCCACTATGTGGATGGCGGTCTTCGCCGATATGGGCGCCAGCTTGCTGGTGGTTGGCAATGGGTTGCGGCTACTGCGAAAGTGACTGAGAGAGTATATCTATGGCCAGGGAAGTCGGAACCCCGCGCTGGCCAGCGGAGCAACCGTGAGGCCAAGCCGCTTCGCCTGAAAGACGGCGGGGGGCATCATGCAATGCCCGGTATCCGCCCCAATGAGCGAAGCTGCACAAGATACTGAGTATGGCGTCCAAGTGACAGCACTGCCCGAACTGGCCGATCTGGCGCGCGACGGCAGTCAACAGGCACGAGGCGAACTTCAGCGCAGGTTACCGCGCCAGATGAAAGAATTGATGGATTTGTACCTAGCCGCTTATGGTCAAGATCGCGCAGGAGCTATCGAAGCCTTAGGCGCTGACGTTGCCTGCTTGAAGGGCACTGTTTGATTTAGCGCCTTTCTCATCATTCTGGCTCACCCCGGCTAGGCCGGGGACAGGCTTTCGTGCGGAGCATCAAGCCTCGTTTCGAGTCTTGCCCCTTGCGGGCTTCAATCCCTTTCGGACGGTGCCGACTGGCACCGTCATTCAAACCCATTCAACGTTAGAGACGCGCTGCGGGCGCGTCTGTTGGCGCTCGCCGCGCAGCATGACAGCCGACTCGCTGGCCAGGTCAACGCATGCCACCAATCCCGTAAGTCCCTGCGCCCTAAACCGCCGACGTGTACCACTTCGCTCCTGCGCTGCGCGGGCTTTCGCGGCATAAACCGGTCGCTGCGCTCCCTATTTATTCCACGGTCCCGCTGCACTTGTCGCTGCATGGTCCAGATCGGCACGGGCTCAGGAACTCACAGGATCGGCGGCAAACAACCGCGAAGACAAGATCCAGCAATTCCAGTCATCACGGCCGGGCTAGAAATCTTCAGGCTCGGTGGCAGTGGAAACCTTTTTCAGGAGCGACAGCGATGCAACCAGAAAACAGCGTTCAGGCCCTCGGGTACGACGACATGAGCGACGCGCAAACCCTGTATGTGCGCAGCCCGAAAGGGCGCTACTGCGTGGCGAATGATTCGCAGGTACTCGCCGCCGCACGCGTTGCCGCCGAAAGCCTGATTCCTGATGGAGGGCTACTCGATATACCGGGACGAGTGAAAGCATTTTTTCAGGCCAAACTTTGCGGCCTGGGCCATGAATGCGCGGCAGTCGTGTATCTGAACACTCAATTGAAGGTGGTCGGCTACATCGAACACGCACACGGCACGCTGTCGCAAGCAAGCGTATATCCGCGCGAAATCGTGAAAACGGCCCTTCGGTTGAATGCCGGCGCACTGATTCTGTCGCATAACCATCCGTCAGGCTTGGCCGAGCCCAGCGGGGCCGATATTTCGCTGACGCGTCACCTCAAGCAAGCCCTTGCCTTGGTTGATGTGCGCTTGCTCGATCACATCGTTGTTACCGGACAGGCCAGCGTATCGCTTGCCGAACGCGGCCAGATATAAGACCCCATGCGCCGGGCGGCGTAAGACGCCCGGTATTAATCAACCCCATGAGCGGAGTACATACCATGAACCACTACGAACGGAAGCAAGCCGCACGCAAGGCCCGTTATGAAGCTAGTGCCGAACAGGCCCGTAGCGCCGCGCAATCGACGCATGCGCGTGCCGAGCAGATGGCTGCGGCTATCCCCTTCGGCCAACCAATCTTGATCGGACACCACAGCGAAAACCGAGACCGCAATTATCGGAAGCGGATTCATCACACCTATGGCAAGGCATACGAACTGGGGAACAAGGCCGATTACTACGCGCAGAAGGCCGCGACGGTGGGCACGGGTGGAATTTCAAGCGACGACCCGCAAGCCATCGCGAAACTTCGCACCCAGCTTGTCGCCTTGCGGGCTCGCCAGGACCTTATGAAAAAGGCCAATGCCAGTATCCGCCGCCACAAGGACGATGAGGCTGCCCAGATCGCCGCGCTGGCCGAGCTCGATGGCGTGACCGAGGACACGGCCCGCGAACTCGTGAAGCCTGACTTTGCAGGCCGCATAGGCTTTGCTTCTTACCAACTGAGCAACAACAACGCCAACATCCGCCGAATTGTCGCCCGAATCAAAGAATTGGAACGCATCGCAGAGCGCACCACGACTGAAAAAGCAGGCGATGGCTACACCTACCGCGAAGACCCCGAGGAAAACCGCGCCATGTTCCTATTTGACGGCAAACCTGCCAAGGACACGCGCGACACGCTCAAGAAAAACGGCTTTCGCTGGAGCCCGAGACGCGGCGCATGGGTGCGCCAATTAACCGGAAACGCCCAATGGGCAGCGCGGCGAGTCATCTGCGTACTGGACGCCGTCGAACAGGCATAAAAACCCCCAGCCTAGTGCAACCTAGGCGGGGGGGTACATCCCTACTCACCACATGAACGGAGTAATAGAAATGTCCCTCGATCTTACCAAACTTGCGCAGCAAATGCGCCAATGCGACGAACAGGGCAAGCCGTGCCGTTTGCCTGCCATGACAGTGCGTGAATTAGGCATTCTTGCCCGCTTGCTGCATGGCCCCGCCGCCTCGACTCTGATCCACTGATACTGAGCAAATAGGAGTACCCATCATGACCAATACCATCATCGAACTGGATCCCGCCAAACTGATTGTGTCGGTACGCTACCAGGCGCGTAAAACACCCGGCCAGCAACCCTTGCCCGAGTTGGCCGACTCCATCGCCGCCCAGGGATTGTTACAAAATCTTGTGGTTGCCAAAGCGAAGAAGCGCGGCATGTATGAAGTCGTCGCCGGGGGCCGGCGCTTGCAGGCCATCGAATTGCTCAGGGCCGATGGGCGATGGCCCGAGGGGCAGCGGGTTCATGCCCTGCTAGTCGAGGGCAACAGCGCCTTTGAAGCGTCCATTACCGAAAACGTCCAGCGTGAGGCTATGCACCCAGCCGATGAATTTGAGGCGTTTGCTGCGCTGATTGAACAGGGCAGGTCCATTGAGGACGTGGCCGCGCGTTTCGCCGTCAGCCCCCTGGTTGTGAAGCGGCGTATGCGGCTGGCCGGTGTGGCCTCGGAACTGATCGACGCCTACCGCGTCGGTGAAATGTCGCTTGAAGTCTTGATGGCCTTTACCATAACCGATGACCAGCAGCGCCAGCGCGACGCATGGGTGGGCCTGTCCGAGTGGGAACGGCGCAACGCACACATCGTGCGCAACCGTCTGGCCGCCGACGAGTTGACCGCCGCCGATGGTGTGGTGCATTTTGTCGGGCTGGACGCCTACCGTGCAGCCGGTGGGCGCTGCTATCAGGATTTATTCGCCCAGGCCGACGATGGGCGCGGCACCTACGTGCAGGATCGCACCCTGATTGAAACGCTGGCGCTGGACAAGCTGGGCGCAGCCGCCCAAACCGTGCGGACCGAGGGCTGGGCCTGGGTTGATGTGTGCATTGATGTGGATAACGGGCTGTTGAGCCGTTTCGGGCGCGTCTGGCCCGAGGCTCGGCACCTGACCGAGGCGGAGCAATCCCGCCTGGATGACCTGACCGTGCAGCGCGCCGCCATCCACGAAAAAATGGATGCCGTGGCCGACGATGACGACGACACCGAGTGGCTCGATTTAGACCAGCAATCGGACGAATTGGGCGCGCACATCGAAAATATCCATGACGCCGCCAAACAATGGCCCTCTGACATGATGGGAGTGGCCGGGGCCATTGTGACTATTGGCTTTGATGGGATCGAGAAAATACACCGTGGCTTGATTCGCCCCGAGCATCGTCAGGGCGCGGTCCAGGCGTCCAAAGGTGAAGCGGGCGGGGCAGGTGCGCATGTATCACTTCCGCAAGCTAAAACCCGGCCCATGCACTCTGAACGCCTAGTGCGCCAGTTGACAGCAAATAAGGTCGGTATCGTCGCTGCCGAGCTGGCTGCGAAACCCGGGATTGCTTTGGCCGCACTGGTTGCATCACTTGTGCGCAAGATGATGATTGGGGGCTACTACGGTGGCGAGAGCTTTGGCATAGGGATTTCGATCCAGCAAGAGGCGTTGGAACAGAACGCGCCCGACTTTGCCCAAAGCAGGGCGGGCATGGAGCTAGCCCGAATTCAACAACACTGGATAGACCTGTTGCCAAAGGGCGAACATGGCGACACCGGCGATGTGATGCAATGGGCGCTTGCCCAGGACGCTGCAACCCTGCTCGATCTGTTGGCCTATCTGGTTGCTTCCAGCGTCCAGGGCATACGGCATCAGGAAAATTCGGCATCAACGGCGCTTGATGAGCTTGCCGCAATTGCCGATGTCGATCCTGCCCGCTGGTGGGAACCTAGCGCCGAGAGCTACCTGTCACACGTATCGAAGGGTCGCATTATTGATGTAGTGGCTGAGGGTGTGAGCAAGGAAGCCGCCGTGCCGCTTGCCAAGATGAAAAAGGCTGAAGCCGTGTTGGCCGCACAGCAAGCACTAGTTGGGCGTGGCTGGCTCCCAGAAATTCTGCACATCCGAACTGAATAAATGGCATCACGCAAGCCCCCAAGATTGATAGCTGGCTATCGCCAGCTCTTAACCCCACTCGGTATCTGAGTGGGGTTTTCTACCGATCTCTTCATGACAAAGCCATGCCCAATAGGCCGATGAATCGACAGTGTGGCATTGATCCCAGGCGTTGCCTGGGTCCCTACAATGGGACGTTGCATGGCCCTTAACCGGGCCATGCTGCAGCCTTCAATTCCCCAAATTCGCTGTCTGCTCATTTGTGGCCTTAAAAGCTACACACATGACGCACCCCTGACGGGGTGAAGAAAGACATTGTGGATCAAGCGTTTGACGGGATATTGCTGATTCTTCCGATGTAGGACGAATAGAGCAACAGAATTACGCAGGCCCTTGATCCGGTGGGAAGAATAGCGGCCACACCTGTAGCCGAATGGCGCGTAGACATTCTGGGTGGGGCAAGAAATTCCATTTCATAGACACTCCGGATACGTCACGGATACATGCAGGATGCACAGACAAGACGGTGTGGCAGCAGATTCGAGACAGACTAATGGCATGTTGGCTGCATTTTGATGGCATCCAGTGGGCATCCGGCAGACGGTTTGAATGCAGAAGAGCGTCAACTGATTTCCATTGAAGTTTCCGTCTTTTGTTCCAGAGTTGCATCTACCCCGTGCGGGGGCAGGGCGGGGCTTTCGACCTGAGCCTGGGCAAGGTCATGCGCCAGCCCCTTGACTCGGAGCCGATCCACCCGCTCGGGCAGCTTGCTGGCATCATCCGTGAACACCACAACTTCATGCCGCTCGCGCGAGATGCTGACGTAGTAGGTATCTTGGGCTGTGGTGCGGCTGAAGCTTTCAGCGTTGTACAGCACCCGGTCGCAGGTCAGGCCTTGGGCACTGTGTGCTGTGGTGGTGTAGGCATAGTCCAGGTGCAGCGGCCGATCGGTGGGCAGGGTAATCTGCCGACCACCGCTCTCTATGGTGACGGTGGCGGCTTCGATGGCAACCACCTTGGCCAGTTGGCCGTTCACCAGATCATGCTGGGCGTCGTTACGGGTCATACGAACCTGGTCGCCCACGGATAGCTCAGATTCATTCAAGTGATACACCGAAAGCTTACCCATGGCCCTGGGAATGATCTCGATGGGTGTCTGCCTTGACGAGCCTGCAGGGCCTGATTGAATGGGCTCCACGGTGATCCGATCATGCCGAGGGATGCCGGCCACACGGTATAGTTCGCCGCGTTTCAGGCCACACTGATAATCGCGTTCGGGCACGACGATGTCGCCCACGGTGTAATAGCGGGCCACGCTGCGTTCGGCCCGCGTGGTGTCGTGACGAGCCAGTAGTTGGCAGCGGCGGCCCTTGCCTTCCAGGCCGCACAGGGTGTGGATGCGAGCATTGATGGCCTGGCGTGAGGCGTTGGTGCCAGTGACTACGATGGTACTGGCCTGCTGGTCGGCGGGCAGCTTCGCATAGGCCTGAGCGATAGCGTGG
This sequence comes from Candidimonas nitroreducens, assembly GCF_002209565.1. GTDB lineage: Bacteria > Pseudomonadota > Gammaproteobacteria > Burkholderiales > Burkholderiaceae_B > Candidimonas > Candidimonas nitroreducens. The sequence continues at coordinate 135,790 of NZ_NJIH01000002.1, read as the reverse complement.
TACCGCGCCGAGCTGTCGCGGGCCTTATGGCCATGCTCATCGACATTGAACTGATCCGGGACGGTCAGAACCTGGTCCAGCAGCGGCAGGGATCGGCTGGCCTGGCCGCCGGCTGCCAACTGCACGGCTTGGCGCAGGCGTTCATACCGCTGCCGCTGGATGTCTCCCATGAGTACGGTCTTCATGCCGTGTTCCTGCAGCATGGCAAAGGAGCGGCCCGCCTCGATGGCTTTGGTCTGGGCTGTATCGCCCAGTAGCACCACCTTCGCTCCGGTGGGCTGGATGAGCGCCAGGAGCTTGTTCATCTGGCGCACGGGTACGACCCCGGCCTCGTCGATCACCACCACGGTCTGTGGGCCTAGTTGGCCGGTGAAAGGTCGCTTGTTGCGCGCGGCAAGCACCGAGGCCACGGTATTGGCGGGCACGCCGTCCTTGCGCAGATTCCTCACCATGCCGCCATAGGGGGCTAGTGCCACCAGCTTCTGGCCCTGCTGCTTCAGGATAGTCTGGGCATTTTGTAGCGCAAAAGATTTGCCGGTACCGGCCAGACCCTGGATGCCGCTGATTTGATCCCTGTCGCTGGCAATGAGTATCACGGCCTCGCGCTGGCCTGGGGTCAGACGGGAATCCAATCCGGCTTCCGTCACGGAGCTGGTGATGGAAACCTGCCAGGCCCCACGACCCTGTTGTTCAGCGGCCAGGATGCGCGATTCCACCTCATAGGCCTTGCGCGTGGCATAGCGGGGGCTTTCCATGAGCAAACGCCCTTCGGCTATCGCCTGATCCACCAGTTGTCGTGCGGATTCGTGCGACAACCCACGCAGGCGCACAACTTCGGCCGCCCATCCGTCGCGGGTCATGGGCGCGGCCTTCATGTCCTGGGTGCTGCGATAGTGCGGCGCTTCCTGAATGAGCATCCCAGCTTGTACGCAAGCCCGAATGGCCGACTGGATGGCTGAGACATCCGCATGCCCGCCGGCATGGCGCACGGCGCTTTGTAGGAGAGCGGCCAGTGGCATTACGGATTCGCGTTCGGCGAGGTGCTGGATGGCCCAGTCTAGAGAAGCCTGGGCTACCAAGCCGGACGGCTTCCCTGCGTCACGCTGTGGTTGAACCACTGCTTGTAGGCAACTTTGGTCGAACCGCATGCCGATGGCAGCAGCCGCTGCACGCCATTCTTGCTGCAATTCTGCCCGGCTAAAGTCCTGGGACTTGTTCTGCCTGTGAGCGAGGGTAATGCCTTGGCGTAGGCCGTGCGAGGCTTTCTTGCGGGTGGTGCCGCGTGCGGTCAGCTCCGCCGTGATGCGAGCGCTGCGCTTGCTGAAGAATTCGATCTGTTCTCGGCTGATGTGAGCGAGTTCGATATGGTTCTTCTCATGGCGCACGATGTAGCCCAACGCCTGGACATTGCGCTCCAGCGCCGCCTGGTAGATGGAATCGGTCACCCGCAACAACTGAAAAATCTGCTCGTTGGACAGAGCTACCCAACTGCCGTCTGTCCGCTGGGTCAGATTCATCAGTAATGCGTGTACATGCAGATGCGGATCCGGTGCAGCGTCTTCCGTGGGTCGGGCGGTTTCATGGCGAAACTTGGCGATGATGAGATTGCCCGTATGTTCCACCCGCGATTTGCCGCCTTCCTTGCGCCGGCCCATGGCCAGGTGCTGTTCAACATAGGTAAGCGCGATGGCCACGGCATCGTCGTTGGCCTGGACCAGGCGTGAGTCGCCACCGATCAGGGCCTGTAGGGTAATGCTTTTGGGCGCACCAAAGGTCAGATCCAGTGCCGCGCGGGCTTTGGCATCCTTGCGCACCGATTGGCTGGCCGTGATGTCATGGCCAAAATCACCCTGTAGCATGGCTTTGAATCGGGCCGGATCGATTTCGCCGACCGCGCCCAGGCGTCTAGCACCGTCTCCTTGCCAGGTCGCGGCGCCACCATCTCGGCTGTAATAGTCGTCGGCTTGGTCGGCGTAATAGTGGGTGGCGAGGGCCGCACGGGCCCTATAGATCTGGCTGTGCGAGATCATGGGTGCTCCGGGATGTGGGGGTGGTAAAAAAGGCCAGTAGGCAGCATGCCAATACTGGCTATAGGGGTCGCTGATAAGGGGACTGTACAGATTAATTCACAGGATCTGTGGATGGCTTCTAATGACCGGTTTTGTTGAAAAACTCGATGATCAGCACCGCGGGGCTGTTTGCAGGGGTACTTCAACCATTGCCGAGGTCGCGATCGTTGATCCTGAGCTAATCTGAAAGGTCAAATTTCGAGTAGAGGCAAGCGTGAGCGCTGGACCGAGTTTTTCAACAGAATCGACCCGAAGCGGACCGTTCCGGCCATAATGCTTTCAAGCGCCACTAAGTCTGCCTCCCGGGCCTAAATCTGATGCATATATCGCTGATCGGAACTGTCCACGCCGAAAGTGGACGCGCCAACTTGGCGGAATTGCGGACGATTCTTGAACGTCTTCGGCCTGACGTCATCTTTGCTGAAATTCCCACTGCCAATCTTGCTGACTATCTCGATGGCTCTCACGGCAATCTCGAGTCTGCTGCCGTTGCCCTCTATCGCAAGCGCTGTCCAGTTGACGTTGTACCTGTGGACTTGGAAAAACCAAGCGACGAGTTCTTCAGAAAATCTGAGGAGATGTTCAAAAAGGTCGAAAGGACGAGCTCTGTATACCGCCGCCTGGTGGACCAGAATAGCCTCGACACGCGAGATCACGGTTTTCCGTACCTTAATAGCGATCGCTGCGCCCAAGCATGGGCAGCCATCTACGACGAGGTGCGTGCAACCGTTGAATGGATCGGCGACGCCGGATTGCGGCAGATTTACGCTCTATGGTGCGAGACAAATGACCATCGCGAGACGGGGATACTGGAGAACATCAATGGCTATTGCATCCGCTGCGCACTCTCTCGTGGAGTGCTTCTCGTTGGCGCTGGACACAGGAAAGCCATAGTGAAGAAGAGGCAGGAGCAACGAGGCGTCGGTGCACCAGGAGTCTCATGGAACCTCGAAAGTTCTCTGGATTAGGGGTGTGAGGAAATGTCTGTCTCTGGCCGGTTGAGGTCAAATTGCATGCTGAAATGCGGCCGCCTTATTGCCATATATCTGAAATGGGATTCTGACCCTCGTCACTGGTAAATCCCCTGCCAGCGCGACATACCCCTCCAACATCGGTAACGCCTGAATTTGCGCTCCCGTCACAATATCCTCCACCGTCCGGTCCATATTGTCCGACGTGTTCCTATGGTCCGCGCTCCGGCTAACGCTGTATTTTGGCCGTTCTACCTCATGCTTGCCAAGGCTTTCGCTCATGTCCCTCGCGGTCTGCGGATCGGTGCGAGACCCGCCCAACACCACCAGGTTGCGAAAACTCGCCCGGATGGTGGTTGCCATCGTCCTGCCGTACAGGTGTTCAAGCTGAGATGTGCTCTGTAGGCCCGCGACGATGCGCAACCCATTCTTGCGGCCTTTAGTCAGGCCAGATTCCAGTGAGGGCAGGGCTTCCAGGCTAGCCAATTCATCAATGAACAGCCACCACCGCCTGCCGGTGCCTTCGGGCATGGACAGGATCGAGGTGATGAAGACATCCGCCCAGGAGGACACCAGTGGCCGCATGGAACTCATCATGTCTTCGCGCCAGTTGATGTACAGGTTGCCGCCGTCTCGTTGATCCAGCCAATCTCGGATGGAAAAGGCCCCAGGCTTCATGCCGGTGTGTTCTGACAGCTTGTTCGAGAGCACAAACCGTGCAGACGACAGTGCCTTGCTGGCCTCGCTAGATCCCACAAACAGGGATTCTGCCAAAGTGCCTTCCAGAAACTGCTTCAAGACCTTGGGGTCCTCAATGGTGCACAGGCGAAATAGATCCATGATATTGGCCTCGTTGCCTTGCAACTGGTGGAGTTTCTTGGCGGTTTCGCGTAGCAGCAGACGGCCGAAGTCATTCCATTCTTCGGCGTTCTTGTCCTGGCTCATAGGCACCATTGAGTGTGCCAGGCGCTTCCAGTCATAGTCGGCTCGCACTTCGTTGAAAAAGGACCAGCCCTCGCTCCGGGCGTCGTAGGGATTTAGAATCACATCGCCCGGCTGCCAGAATTTGCTCAGCAGGTCGCCGTTGGGGTCGATGACGATCATGCGGTCATTGCGCACAGGCGTTCGGCCTGGTAGGTGGATCTGCGTGCCACCGCGCGATCGGGCAAGGACAGAGGCGGCCATGTTGCGTAACAGGACGGATTTACCAGATCCCGTGGCACCGCTCACCAGCAGGTGCAGGTTTTCGTTTGCAACGGGCATGGGAATGCCTGCCACGTCGACTTGCTGCTTGCCGCGTTCTTCGCACAGGCGGGCCAGGTGCTTGGCCGTGGTCATGCGGGTGCCGCGGATGAAGCGCTTGTAGGCGGCACCCTCGAAGCCTTCCGTCTTGGCGGTGCGGCCGATAAAGAGGATCAGCGCCAGGGAAAGCGCCAAGCCGATGCCAAGCGCACCATAAAGCAGCGGATAGCTGGGGGTGAGTTTGACGAAGTACCAGGCTGTGCGGCGGTTCCAGTCCCGCCAGGCCATGTTGCTGCCATAAGTGGCGGCGGCCATCCACGTGCCGACCGGAAAAATTACTAGGGAAATGGCGGCGATGCGCCGTCGGGTGATGGGCGAGATCAAGGTAGACATGGGATCCTGCGTTCAAGAGATGAGCCACTGGCCCAGGGCCAGGCCGGCAAGCAGGCCACCCAGCACCCCGGCCGCACTGCCCACGACCACCGCAATGAGCGCCATGCGTCGGGCCGACTGATGGGCGATGCGGGCGTAGCGGGCGGCGTCCTGAGCCAGGAGATCCAGCCGAGTATTAGTGGCACTTAGCATGGCCTGGAGGGCTTGCTGGGATTGCTGGTTAATGGGCTTGGCCGCAGCCTGCATCACGTCGGTCAGGTGGCGAGCCAGTTGCTGCGGCAGGATCTGCTGAGCGTCGGATAAGGCCTGCATGTGCGTTTGCGCAGCATCCAGGCTTTGAGTGGTGACTTCCAGCCGGTCCACAAGGCCGACGACGTCGCCCAGCACCTCGTGATACAGCAGATCCAGCTTGGTGCGGGCGTTGCCCGCAGCCTGGCTTGGGCTTGAATTCGACTCCATGGCGTTCAGGCAAAGAGTGCCGTGAAGGCGGCGTTCATCTGCCGATCCACGGGCTGAGCCAGGGCGCGTAAGGCATGCCGGTTACTCAACTGGGAGATGCGGACATGGTCGCTGCGGTCGGCGGCCTTGAGCAGTGCCCGGTAATCCGTCTGGTCGGCCAGCACGTCCGCGATGGTGGTGCGCAGATCAGCCAGCAGCTCAAAGACTTCATTCTCGAAGATGGCGGCCTCGGGGTTGGCCCGCACTTCGCCAGTCTTGGCGGCATAGGCCAGGATAGAAGGAAACTCATCCTCGACGCTGGCGCCCACCCGGTTGAACAGGATGCGCACACGCTCCGGATCCACGCCAAGTTCCGCCAGGGCGGCCACTGTCTTGATGGTTTCGCGCTGGGCCTTGCCAGTGTTGATGACGGGCAGAACAAAGTAGCTCATTTCTTCGTGGGCGCCTTCGTAGCGCATCATGTGCGTCAAAAAATCCTCGATGTTGCTGGCCCCCACATCGACGATGGCATCGTCGCGGGTAAGCAGCTCGCGGAACAGCCTGCCGAAGTGCTCGCCGCGCAATTGATCCACGGACAGGCCCAGATCGGCACTGGTTTCGTTGGTGGATTCCACGGCGAAAATCTGGGCGCTGTTCATGCGCGGAGCAAGCAGATGCGAGGCGGTAACGGTCTTGCCGACGGATCCGGTGTAGTTGAGGACTGTGACTTTCATGGGGTCATTCCTTGTCTTGATGAGTGGAGGTGTTTTCAGCGTGCTTCGTGCGTTGCGCCAAGCCTTCTCGGCGCAAGGCCTCCAGATCCACGCGCATGTCGCGGATCTTGCGTAGGTCGCCGGGGGTTTGGATGTTGCGGGGCCGGCCCTGGATCGCGTCCATGGGGGGTAAGGGTTGTGTGGCTGGGGCGGGCTCGGGCTCGGGCTGGGCCGGATCGGCCCCCGGTGAAGGCTCGAGCGTCGTTTGCATGAGCGCTGACCGCTGCGCCTTGCGCCAGCGATACAGCGTGGTGACATAAGTGCTGCGCTGTACCGGCAAGCCGACCGCTGCCAGGTCATCAAGCACGGCGGCGTGGGGCACCCCTGCCGCCACCTGGGTTTCGATGATGGGAAATAGCGCTCGCAGCTTGGAGGCCAGACGCAGGCGTGGGTCCAGAGTTTCCAGCACCGCGCGGTATCGCGCGATGGAGTCGGATGTGGCTTGGTTTTGAGTCATGGGCGGACGCCTTGGGTAGTGAGAGTTCACGGCTGCAAGGCGGGTAATGCCGCTGCCTGTTTGCCGTCCAGCCAGGCCATACCCGCAGCGTGGGCTTCGTCATAGGCGCATTGGTTGTCAGCGAAGCGCACGGACTCACCCCGTGCTGGAAAATGGCCGCAGCCAACCTCCTGGTTGTGGTCCAACAGGCGCAACAGGTAGCCCTCGCCCTCTGCTTCGCGCGGGACGATTTCAAACGAGAAGCGCAGTCGGGCCCGGGCAAGCTCCATCTCGAACTGTCGCGAGACCGCCGGGATGCGGGCAGCCCAGTCCGGCCCGATCCGGTCCAGGGCGTCGCCGATGCGGTAGCCGCGTTCCTGCAGCCAGTCATTTCGATCCAACACTAGAGCAGCGGTCAGCGCTTCACCCAGGCTCAAGGCGCCGATGCCTTCGCGAGCGGCACGTTGGGCGATGGCAAGCATGCGGGTGTCAAGATTCGAGTGCATGAGAACTCCTTTGCCCTTTGGCTTGAAGGGCGGTGATGAGGGATTGGGCGAGGGTGTTGCCCGAACGGGCGGACGTCGCTCAGTTGCCGACCGATGCAGCCGCCGGGCGGTTGTGCCGTGTGGCGATCCGAGCTGGCCTGGGGCTGAGGAAATCAGGCCTAGTGGCAGACGGACTTACCCACAGGCCGTCCTGGTAGTAATAAGGTAGAAATAAGGTAGAGGGCGTTTCGATGGCTGGAAAGCCACTACCCATGCGGGTTTTCAAAAATTCAGCGCGATGTTATGACGATAAAGCGCGATGCTATGACGAAAACCCGCGATGTTATGACGATGCAGGCGCGATGTTATGACGACGGTCTGGATCACTTATCCACAGGCTGAAATTGTTCAATCATTGATCAGTTTTTATGCCGTTTCGGGCACCATGCGCGATGTTATGACGATGGGTTGATCATCGGTCCAGACGGGTCCAGACGGCCTGTTTGTGCCCCCGGGTGGCCGCCTCAATCCTGGGTTCGGTAATCACTTCCAGAGTTTCCAATTCAACGAGGCTGCGCTCCAGCGTGGCCCGGAAATCCCGCATGCGCCCGGTGTATTGAGCTCGTTCCTTGAGGATTTCCAGGCTGTATTTTTGCTGGATATCGGCCGAGGTGCCAATCAGGCGCTGCAGGCTCTTGGACAAGTCGTGGCGCATCCGCAGGCGCTTGGCCCAGTCCACCAGGGCATATTCCCTGTTGCTGAAGATCTGTGCCCAACGTGGGTCGGCATAGATGGTGTAGCTGCCGGTGGGTTCGTCATAGTCGAACCCGCCGATCATGGCCAATACGCGGGTTGACGGGTGGTTGCCATAGCTGTATTTGACGGTGCCGTCCTTGCGCCGGGCCTCGATGCACAGGGTGAAGCGGGCCAAATCCTTCATGCCATCGTGCAGCCACTCATAAGCGCTGCCCCCGGTTGGGCGGCCCATGCCGCGCAGAAAATCCGCTCGGTTGATCGTCGGTGCCTCGCCCAGCAAGGCTGTGGTCTGCAGATACATGGCGTGCATCCAGATGTCGGCATGGTCTTCGGTGAGCTGCTTACCGGAGCCTTTGAGCAGGATGTTCGTACCCTCCAGAAAGACGGTGTCGTCGTGCATGGGGCGCCAGCCTCGGCGCACCGGCGCAAACATCGAGCTTCGGGCAATGTAGTTGGGAATGGCACGCGCGGTTTCGTTGATGCCGGGCACAATGAAGGGGGCCGGTGTGTGGGCCTCTTTTTCCGCGGCGGCGGCGATGGCCTGCTGGGCCTTTTGCTGTGCACGCTGCATGGCGGCGGACAGGTGCAACAGGCTGCTGTCCTTGTGGAAAGGCAAACGGATGGATGCGGTCATGGGGGAATGCTCCAGACGAGCCCGTACGAGGCCTGCCTGGATCGTGTGCAGCGCCTCACACGGGTTCAGGGGATAGGTTGGCCGGCTGACAGGCTGCGTGGCCATTGATGATGGGATCAGGACTGCGATGGGAGTGCCTATGCAGCTACTCATCTAGGCCTCAGCCGTCGCGGCTCGAACCACAGTTCCTTTAGCCGAAAGCGCTCGAAATACAGCACGATGTCTACGGTCTGGCGCAGGAATGCTTGGATGGTTTCCAGATCCAGATTGCCGCCTGTGGGGGACTGCTTTATGAGCACGGCCAGGCGGTTGAAAGTATCGGCCGCGCTATTGGCGTGGGTGGTAGTGACCGACCCGGGATGGCCGGTATTCAAGGCCGCCAGGTAATCCCAGGTCTCGGGGCCGCGTAGCTCCGCCAGAAAGATCCGGTCTGGTGACAGGCGCATGCAGGCGGCCAGGCTGTCGGTCGGCGACACCCGGCCCCGCGTGGCGCCGTACATCAGGTGGATGCGGTTGCGGTGTCTGGGTAGGATCAGTTCATGCACGTCTTCGATGGTGATGAGGCGTTCGTCGATCGGCACCCGGTCGATCAGGGACCGAGCGAAGGTGGTCTTACCCGAACCCGTGGCACCGGCCACGACCAGGTTCTTGCGGGCTTGGATGGCGACGTGTAGAAAGGTCGGGATATCGCCCGCTGATTTCAGGGACAACAGTTGCTGGTCAATGGCGGATACGTTGCCTGTGGTGCACTCGGCGGCCGTGTCGGCCATGGCATCGAAGGCGCCCTGGGCCTTCAGTTCGTCGAGCGTGAAGGCCGCCTGGGTGTGCTTGCGGATATTGATGGCCATCGTGCCGTCGAGGCAGGCCGGGGGCTGCACGATCTGACCGCGCTCGCCACGGGGCAGCAAAACTGAAAGAATCGGCGCCTTGGCCATGTGGTTGTAGGCGGCCAAAGCGGTTGCCAGCGCCTCCAGATGGGGGTAGGTAAGCACCTGGCACTCGTGCAACTGCCAGGCGCCATGCTCGCGGGTGTAGAGTTCACCCGGTCGCACGATGGCGATTTCTGTCACATCGGGATCCTCCAGATGTGTGGCGATTGGCCGTAGGAAGGTCTTGACCGCAATCGCCCGATCAAAGGGCAGCGGGTCAGGGGATGGGTTCAAGGTCATAGACTTGGCTGAAATCCAGGTCGCGGGCCACCATAATGCCGATGCGCTCGCCCTGGTTCTTGTAGAGGGTTGGTGGGATATCCAGCGACTTCTCCAGGATCTTGGCGGCGACGTCCTGGCCACCCTCGCGGGTATTGTCGAATCGGATGTTGTTGTTGCCGGACTGACCCTGATTGGCGGCCCAGTCGCCGAAATCTCCAATCAACGAGAGCAGGATGGCGTTGCCGAATCGATCCCAGAAATGGTTGTCGATATGGCCATCGACCCCCGCTTCGCCCAAAGGGCCTGTGCCGGGCGAACCCAGATTCACGATCACGCCCGTGGGGGTTTCTAGCCGGTTCCAGGTGATAAACGCCCGGGCCTGGCCTTGCTGGATGCCGCCTGACTGATAACCGGTGAATTTCGTCCCGGCGTCGATCAACTTCACCTTACCGTTGGCGCTCATCACGTCGTGGGTGGCCAGGCAGGTCAGCAGGCCGGCCTGGGCGCTGACGAGTTTGGTCTGTAGCGTGCAGTCGATCATCGTGCCCTGGGTAAGCAGAAAATTGCGATTACCCAGTTGGCCGGCGACCGATGGGGCCAGTTCAAGCGGGCGTAGTTTGTCGGCCAACGGCCCGGCATCCGCCAGAGGGCCGCCGGCCTTGGCCTGGCCGGATGCGGGATCGCCGCCCGCGCCTGCGCCAGCCTGCAGGGGGCTGGTCAGGCGCCGCTGAGTGACGTCATCCACAGGAGATGGCGCGGCGGGCACGGGTGGCGGCACATAGTAGGAGCGAGCAGGCGCCTGTGTGGGCGGCATGGCTTCCCGCTTGAGGTGTGGCGCGGGCCGTTCGACTTTGGGTGCCTTCAGGCGGTTGGCGATACCGCTATGCTCGGCCTCCAGGTCGGATTCATTGGCTTTCTCTTGATCTCTGTTCCAAGCCTTGACCAGCACTCCCACCGCCACAGCCAGTGCCACCAGCATGGTGAGCCACAAAAAGGCCCGAGCACCGCGTGGGGCGCTGCGCCCAGCAGTCTGCAGGTCGAGAGGTTCACGATCCAGCTTCGGGCAGCGTAGGTCGGGGTGCCAGCCGGCTCCGAGACCCTCCGCATGGCTTATCCCACCGGTGGCGGCGGCTGTGTCGTGCAGAGGTTTTCCGTACTGTTCATCGGTCATGGGTATTCCTTGCTGGGATAGCTTCATGCACTCGGATGGCGGGCACCGGCATGCTGGACTGCCGCGGGGCGGCCGACTGTTGCGGAGCCGTTGTGCCCGTGATGCGGCGTTTGACGGCTGGCGATACTGTCCCGGTACGTGTCGGTATCGGTGCCGCGCCATAGGCCTCGTTATGGATGGCCAGCACCTGGTTGCCCAGACGCAAATGCCACAGTGCAGAAGTGCGGTGCAGCACCATGGTTCGTTCGTCGGCCATATGGAAATTCGTCAGTACTTCCTGGCCGTCGGGCGTGACGCGGTAGACCGCAGGGATGTCCGCCTCCGAGGAAAACTGCAGCCAAGTCTGGCGGCCGTCATCCCAGGCATGAATCGGCGCGAGGGCCGCGTCACCGCTTCGGGTGTAGGCCTGCCAGTTCAGGGGATGGCCAACGGCCTTTAAGGATCTCTCGATGGCGGCTTTCTGCGCAGCTTCGTCCCGCTGGCGGGTTTCCTCTTCGGGGTAACGGATGACAAGCTTGTAGAGGGCCGGAGCACCGCGCTGGTCGCTGTACGAGAGCCGAAAACTGTAATCGTGTCGGTCGGTCACGACAATCAGATTGGTGTTGGCGTCTTTGGCCGTAGGCTTGAAGAACAGATGGTTGCCCTTGTAGGTAAAGGCATAGGCTTGGCTGTCGCCAAAGACGTGATAGACATAGTGTTCGCCAGGTGCGAGCACGATGTGCGTGGCCACGCCGATGACGGCATCGAGCTGAATCACATCGGCTGCGTTGTAGGTCACATAGCGGACACGATGGTCGAGCCGTGAAGATCTGGGGGTTTCCAGCGCCAATGCGCTGGCTGGTAGTGCCAGGTACAGCGCAAGGCCGACCGCCAGTGCCTGCCGGCTGTGGATGCGTTCAAACATGGGGATTCCTTCTGATGCGTGTGTGCTTCAGCGCGACAGGTCGGCAGCCAGGTCGTAGCGCGTGACCTGAAAGCCAAGAGGGTTGAGCCTGGCTACGGCTTCGGTGAGCGGGACATCCACGTATTGGTAGGCCATGGTGGCGATCAAATGGCGCACCTTGGTGGTGTCGCCCGTGGTTGCATCCCGTTCGGTTTTGGTGAACCGGACGATGGCCGCCTGATTGGCACCGAGCGTGATGGAGTGGACCCGCACGTCCACCGTGCCCTGGGTGCCCAGTCGTGTGGTAACGGCATCCGGCCCTTCGAAGCGCTTGCCGTAGGCCGTCTGGGTCGGCGCCGAGGATAGTAGCGCGCAGGTATCGAACTGTTCCTGGATGGTCTGCCAACTGTAGCCCTCGCAGTTGAGCACGTAGGTGTTCAGGAAATACTTGGCGATGCGCTGGCCGTAGTCCTCCAGCGGACGGCCCAGGCTGCTGACGTGCTCGATAGCGCCGGTGGCATCGTTCACACGCACCACGTACATTTCGGGCGGCTGTTTCAAGGGCGTGAGGCCTACCACGGCGCCGACGGCGGCCAGGGCGACAATGCCAGCCCCGAGCGCGACCTGCCAGGCGCGTTTGCGGCTGGTGATGAGTTCACCCAAATGATCGCGTTCCAGGCCTCGGGATTGTTCCAGGTAGGCTGCAATGTCTTCGGATTTGACGGGTTCTGCCATGACTCAGGCTCCTTCAGGCAGGGGTGGTGTGGCATTGACCGGAATGCGTGGCGTGTCGGCGGGCTGTGGCGGCTGCGGCGCATGAAAGGCGCAGCCAGCCAGCAGAGCGGCTAGCGCCAGCGTGGCGATGAGGGATTTCATGAGTAAAGGGCTCCAGGCCTGCCGGATGGGCGGGCCGATCAGAGAATGAGGAAAAAGGCCGAATCCAGGCCGGAATGGCCGAGAAATCGGCCCGTGGCGTGGATTACCTGGCCCGAGGGCGCAGCATGCTGCGAATACGCAGAATCGAGAAGGCACCGTGCGCAGCGGACCCAATGCCAAGGCGGGCGCCAAAGCCATTGGAAAGGCCGGCGGCCAGGCCGGGAAGCATCAGCATGACGACGAGGCTGGCGACGCCGACCAGCAGTTGAGCGCCGAATAGTCCGAGAATATCTTTGGCTCCGCCGTTGATCTGATCTGCGATCATCCGGATAAGCTGGATGTTCATCTGCAGCAACAGGCCAAAGATGAGTCCGGCCAGTAGTGCCAGGAACACGAAGTTGAGGGCCTGAGAGACCCAGTTGTTGAACAATGGCCTGGTGGGCTCAAATAGCGTGGCTGCAATGAAGATGGGGCCAGCCGCCACCACAAGCGCCATGCCCACCTTGCCGACCACAACAATCACCATAATGATGCTGCCCACCACGGCGGCATTGATGCGGACCAACGTAGCCAGAATGCTGACCAGCACCTCCTTGGTGGAGGGCAGCACGTTATACCAGGCGCCATCACCTCCTTTACCCATCATGGCGTTGGAGGCCTTGCCGGTCTCGTTCTGCAATTTGTCCACTTCTTGTGCCACGCTGCCGGTACCCAGAGCAATCTGCGCGACATCGTCAGGCAAGGCGATCATGGTCTTTGCGATGTCGTTCTGATACAGGCCCCCGGCACCGAAGATCATGGACACAATAGCCACCAGAATGGCCTTGCGGAAGAACTCGGTAACCGTCATGCCACCCTGGCCGTGCATGAGCGCAAAGGCATAGACCACGAACTGAAGCGTGAGACCAACGACGATGACGGGCATCAGGGCCTCGAATAGGGACTGCATGGGGCCATTCACGGCATCGTTCAGGACACTTTCTGTTTGGGTCATGACCCATTGAGCAATGTCGCTTGGGGCTGTGGGTGGGGCGACGGGAGGAGTCAGGCCGGACATAATGTGGCCTTATTCGTTTGTCCCGGTGTTTCCACCGGGGTCATTGTTATCCCCGAACCAGCCGCCATACACCCGTTCGGCTCGCGCTTGCAACAGGTGACGTTCGGCTTCCAACTGTTGAGATGCCAGTTGAATCCGGGTTTGTTCAGCCTGAATGTTTGCTTGCTCTATCTGAATGCGGGCCTGCAGTTCAGCAATTTCCTTGGGGTTGGTCGTCTGATTGATCTTGTCCTGTAGGGCATCCACGTTAGCCAGGCGTCGAGTCATGGAGTCGTAGGCCCGTTCGCTCATGGCTTTGGACGTAGCCTCGATGTTCAAGGCTTGCTTGGACAGCGCCTGGCGGTCCTCTTGGAAATTCACAGGAGCTGTGATTTGGCCCGTAATGCGGCCTACATCACCGTCTAAGTTCGATCCCGCTGAACGATCCAGGAGGCCCTGAGCGCTGGATGGTAGCGCTGAACGCAGTTGATTCCGAATATCGGCGTTACCGACGACGTTCCCGTAGCCGCTAGACTGAGTGAAGGCCGCGAGTTGGCTTTTGGCCGTAGCCAACTGGTTCGTCAGATTTTTTAGCTGGTCTCGGGCAGTGAGCAACTGTTCCTGCAACTGGGCAATTGTTGCAGAATCGACAGTGGGAATGCCGGCGGCATGGGCCGGGATTAGGAACGCAGCGGACAGGGCTATGCCCGCCGCAAATGACTTGCAGCGTGTCATGGAAAATGCTCCGAGAATGCGCCCACAGGCGCAGGAATTAGGGCGTGGCGCTGGCTTGCTGGGCGATGGCCTGGTATTCGGCTTCAGTCGCTCTGCGTGCCTTCATTTGTCCTGATACGATCAGATCAGCCTTTTCGTCGTAGGCAATGCGTTTGTCACCCACAATCAGGATGTTCTCTGAATCATCGAGTTTGGCGGGCAGTTTGTGCGCTTGGTATCCGCCAGTGAAGGGCCCCTTTGCAACAAGGGTGAAGAGGAAGCTATCGCCATTGCGGGAGATCTGGATGGCGTCGGGGTCGTACTTGCTGTCCGACTTCCAATACCCCACGAACTTTTCTCCATCCGCATCCGTCTTGCATCCAGCCAGGATGGTCATCAGGGTGGCGCCGGTAGCGGCAATGAAATGTCGTCGATTCATGAGGTGTCCTGTGATGATGAGTTGGTGGGATAGGCCTGGTGTCGCTTGAAGGCTGCCCAGGCATTTGCCACGTTGCAGGCGTGCCCGGCCTTTGTAAGCCAGTACACACGCTCGGAAGGTTTCAGGATGTTCCACCAGGCCATGCCCAGGGCTTCGTCAGCACTGGGCGGCCGCTTCAAATCGAAGGAGGTCATGAACATAGATCCGGCCCCTCCATTTCGTGTGTTGACTCCTGCAGTTTCAGGGGGTGATCGAAGCGTATTCCTATGAGGTCAGATACTCGCTGATAGTCGGCGGGTTCCGGCCGGTGACCGTTCACTTCATGGACATGCAGGCTGTAGTACTTGTGCACACCTTGTTCAAAATAGGCACGATCTTCTCGTGGTGTAGTCGAAGCAAACCAGAGATATGGCGCGTGACTGGGACCCGAGGCCGATGGTGAGTCCAGGCCGTGATCTTGTGCCAGGCGCTGCAGCTCATCCGTACTGATCGCTACACGCTTAACCTCGACTTCGTTCAGGCTACATTGCCCAGCCTCCAAGTCCTCCTGTGTCCAGTGTTCGCAGTAGATGGAGATCAGGATGGTGTCTTCCGGGGTTTCGGCGGCCGGCTCCGGGTTTTCGAGGCCTAGGCGGCTGTAGAAATCCTGATCATGCCGCTGCTGCTCGGTTTGTCGACCATTACGATCTCGGGAATCGTGATTCATGGGCGCGTTTCCTTTTAGAGGGCTATTGACGGATGGTCGTTCACTGTCGCGCATGCTTCACGGCGGCCAGATATACCGGCAGCCAAGCGGCGGGATCATGACCAGCCCGGGTGGCTGCCTGTTCCGCGATCTCCGCCATGTCGGGGCTACCCGAAAACACCAGCAACTCATCCTCGCAGCCGGAGAGGTCCAACTGAGCGACGGTGACGCTGGATCCTTGCTTCACCAGGAATTTGCGGCTGGCTTCGCCAAGACCCTTGAGCAGTTCAAACTCCGCCGGTGTAAGCCCAAAGCCCTCAATGTAGTCGCGGGCGCGGGCCTTGGGGTTGGGCAAGAGGATCAGCGTGGCGGTCTGCTGTACCAGGGACGGCCCCACCGGGTTGTCCGTGATAGCCCCCGGTTCCTGGGTGGCGAAGGCCAGCACGCCGTTTTTCTTGCGGATAGTGCGGCTGGCGTCCTGCATGGATTCCTGGAAATGCGCGTCCTTCAATGGATGCTGGCATTCGTCATACAGGTTGATGATGCGCCGCCCGTCGTGCAGGGCATCGATGCGGTGTTTGAGATATAGGGTTGCGGCACCGCGCACCTCGTCGTCATCCAGGAGTTCCGTCAGATCGAATCCGAAGATTGCGGGCTTGCCGGGAATGGCCCCCAGATCGAGATCGTCATGTGGATTGTCAAACACCCAGCCATACTCGCCGCCCTGGCACCAGGGGGCCAGCCGTGTGTGAATGGTGCTCTGCGTGTCGTCTTCGCTGTAGGGGTTGGGGAGCAGCGTATTCAGGGTCGAAAGTGTCCTGGCAGGCCGGTCAATCAAGGTGGTCAGTTGTTGCACGGCCTGGGTGATGTCGGTACGCTGGCGTGTGCTGACCGCCTCGCTCCGGCGTTCGGCCAGGTATACGACCAGGCGCACCATGAATGCGACATTGCCTTTGGTGGGCTCCATCTGAAATGGATTCCAGCCGGTGGCTTCGCCTAGGCGAATGTTGAAGTACCGGCCACCGAGCGCCATGATGAGCACCTGCATGCCCTGATCCTTGTCCCAGACCACGCAGGTGGCGCCAAATTTCTGTGCTTGCGTGAGCAGCATGCCCTGCAGTACGGTCTTGCCGGTGCCGGTCATGCCGATGATCATGGTGTTGCCGGGGCGGCGCTTGCCGGTTTCGTCCAGGTCCTCGGTGGATGCATGAAAGTTGAAGAAGAACGGCGATCCTGTTTGGGTCTTCAGCATTGTCACTGCTGGCCCCCACGGGTTGCCCGCGGGCTTGCCGGTCAACTGATTGTGTAGACTGGAAACGCATAGAAAATTGAACGAGGTGATCGGTACTGGTCGGGGCCGCCAGTGCCAGTTGCCCGGTAGCTGCGCCCAGAAGCCCGCTTCCAGAGCCCGATCTAGCGTCCGAAAGCCCACGGCATCTTCCGCCAGGGCCGTGGCGGCCCGGGCCAGCGCCTGGCGCACGCCTTCGGCGGAGTCGCCATAGACCAGAATCGTGGCGTGGTGGTCGCCCAGCCCCAGGCGCGCAGAGGTCAGATCATCCATCACATCCGAGAGCTGCGCTACCTGGCTGGCCGAATCGTCGCCGGAATCGACCAACAGCTTGTGGTGCTTCTTCACTAGCTTCTTGGCCGCCGCCCCGGCGTGGCTGCCCCAGGACTGGGTGAGTACGAATTCATGTGGCAGACCGAGTAACCGGTCTAGGTGGCCTGGTTTGGTGGCTTCTGGGTAGTCGCGCAGCTCCATCATGCCGAAGATCCGGGATCCCGCGACGGTGCGCAGTTCACCCAATTCGCCGTGCCGCCCGAAGATGGGTCGCGCGTGAGGTACGGTCTCGCGCAGGCGCTCCCGGCTGATCGCTACGGGCCTGTGGATGCCGGAGATCAGGAATCCCAGGAATTCAGCCGTTTCACTGAAGGCCAGGCCCTTGCGATCCACGATGCCAAGCACCTGTGGATCGTAGCGGTACAGGCCCGCAGTCAGTGCCCGCAGGGTGCTGGTGAGCCGTTCGATGGATTCGGCCTGCCAATGCGCGAGGCGATGGGCGTTGGCTTTCTCCAGGCTGGCAAAAGTGCCAAGCACCGGATCCTCGACTGGATGGATGAGCACTGTCAGATACAGATCGTTGACCATCAGGCCCGAGGCATCGAACGTCGCCCGATAGGCCGCATCGAACCGCGCGGCAAAGATCTGGGCGAAGGTGCTGTCCGGGTATTCCGTTACGCGGCGGCGAATGATGTGCGAGTACAACCCCAGCGACCCCATGGGCAGGCCGCGCAGTACGTTGTGCAGGGCTTCGATCCATTCTTTCAGTTCCGCCTGGGCGTAGGCATCCGGCGCCCGTCCTGACACCTTGATAACAGCCAGGTACTCGTGGTTGTCGCACGCAATGATCCGGTCGGTGACGTGATGAGAATAAGGCAGGTAGCGAGAAACCAGCCGTTCATCGACGGCCAGGGCAGTGGCTGCAGTCATGAAAGAGTCCTTTGGTGGATGTGGCGGCGCCAGGGCCGGTCGCGGTGATAGTCTTGCAGGGCATAGCTCGACCCATGCCAGAAGCGCTGGTTGCGGTTCAGGCGCCGGGTTTTGATCTCCAGCCAGAGCACGTCCAGCGCCTTGTCGTCGTCGCGGGTGAGGATCGCCAGCGCCGGCATGACCACAAAGAGCAGCCCCCACCAGGCCAGGCCCGCCGCCATGGCGATGATGGCCACGCAGGCAAACGCTCCAAGCATAAGTGTGGTGGGAATACCCATGAACGTTGCCTTGCGGCCCAGGCCCTTGAATACAGGATAGGTGTTGGGGTTCTGGTGGCTTGCCGATGGCCGGGTGGTGGAATCCATGTGTGCGGCGTGTGTACCTGTGGCGTGTGCAGTCATGGCTTATTTCCAGAGCAGCACGACCAGTTCAGCGGCGGAGCCCGCGAGCAGTACGCCGATGCCCCAGCGGATGGCGTCGTCCTTTCTCATGACTTCTGCCGAGTACAGCACGAAGATGATGACGCCGATGATGACCGCCGCAATCGGCAAGATCACATCCAGATTGTCCTTGAGGGTCTGCAGCGTTGTCCGGGCACGAACCAGGCCACCCAGGGACTGCGCAAAGGTAGCCTGATTGATGCCAGCCAGTAGGCAAAATGTCATCAGTCTGTCAATGAAACGTCGTGAATGTGTCTTGGGTTTGAAGCGTTGCAGTAGCGACATGGAAGGACTCCTGCCCCAGGAGCTGTGAGCGCTTTGGGGTGTGGGTGGAATGGAGCGAGATGGGTGTGATGCGGGCCAGTGAGCCCCGGAAGAGCCGTCAGGTGCTGGAGTCAGCGCCGAGGTCGGGATTGGTCTCTCCGTCGGTGCCCTTGTTAGTGTCGGCTGTTGGAGAGAAACCATCGACAGTCGGGTGGGATGTGAAGCCATC
The DNA here is from genome assembly GCF_002209565.1 of Candidimonas nitroreducens. GTDB lineage: Bacteria > Pseudomonadota > Gammaproteobacteria > Burkholderiales > Burkholderiaceae_B > Candidimonas > Candidimonas nitroreducens. Next base: position 117,214 of record NZ_NJIH01000002.1, on the reverse strand, counting down.
CGGGGTGCCTTCATGTTGGGCATCAGCCGCCGTGTGGTCTGCCTGATCAATGATGGGCTTCGCTTGCTCCGGCAGTTGCTTCAGCGCAGGCACCTGAATGCCCGCCTGGGCCAAGACCTTGCGAACATACCCGTTGACAAAGCCTCGACTGAAATTGCCCGTGTTGTAGCAAGACAGCGCGGCTCGCAGGGCTCGCTGCGGATCCTTGCGGGCGGCCAGAGCATGGGCATAGCAGACAGACAGCACGGTCTGGGACGCAGCCAGATTCTTGCAGGGATCAAAGACAGTTGTGCTGTCTAGCCCCAGCCATGCCCAATTACGGACATTGATCTGACCCAGCCCCGCATCGAAATCAACCCCTCGGGCGATCAGGCTTTGTGCTGCCTGTTGGGCTTGCTTCAGGTTGACCGGTTGATGAGACAACGAGTGGCCTTTGCGATTGACCCCGATGGAATACCGACGTGCGCCGGATTCATGGCGGATCAGGGCATCGAGCGTGATTGGGTGAATGTTCGGGGCGCAGGTCAAGGCTAGCGCAGCCAATTCAGCGATCATGGGCCGTCACCTCCAAAGGCCGCACTTCGTTGCCTGGGGTCGGACATCGAGAAGTTCCAGCCCAGGGCCCATTGGCCACTATGATCGGCGTCCCAGCGAGCCTGGGCGGCCTCGTAGTCTTCGGCCTTGACCCAGCGCCCGCCCATCACGGGCCTGCCCACATAGCGGACAGACAGTTCATAGGTCCAGTCGTGATCGTTGTAGGCCACGCACCAGGTCGGTAATTGGGTGAGCGTCACTGTGGGTAGCGCTTGAACCTCGTAGAGCGGCTCCTGAGTACCTGTGGCAGCGTCGTAGCGATAGCCACGCTTGCGCCATTTGTAGGCGGTATCGGCATAGCTGCGATTCAGGTAATCGGCATCGCACTTGCCTGCACCATGCGAGATAGCCTCCACCCGCTCGGTCATGCCGGGATCAGTTGCAGATGGGCACTGACCCAGGAATGAGCGGCGGGCGGCAACGGTCGCATCCCAGTCCAGGCCGTGGTGGTTGAATCGCTTGATGCCGAAATAGTGCTCCAGCGACGGGCTGCATTCTCCAGGCCGTAGACTGGAGGACAGGCACAGTGTGGCTTCGCAGGCCAGGCGCGGCGTGCCCGTCAGTAGACCCGTGGTGTCAGCAGCATGGGCGGCAGGGGTCAGAGCGCAGGCGAGCGCCAACGCCTCAGCCCGCAAAGCGGGAAGGATTTGCATGGAGAGTCTCCGGGGAAGGGAAAGAGAGAAAAGCAGGTGGCCGCAATTGGGCCGGGGATGGGTCAGCGCAAGCGCTGCAAGTTCTGTTGTGCCAGGTCGATTTGTTCGGGCTTGGCCATGACACGCACTAGATGAACGGTTTCCACAGCAGCCATGCGGGTGTCGCGTAGCTGGCCCAGGTCGGCCACGATCTTTCGCAGTAACGTCAACTCTTCCTGCAGTGTGTCGTCAGCCGCCAGGCGGCGACGGACATAGTTGGACAGTGACAGCCCCGACAGGGCGGCGGCCTCACCCAGGCGCGCAGCATGGGATGGGGTCACCCGGATGCGGATAACCTCGGAGAGGGGTTCGTTCATGATGGCTCCTCGGTGGGGTCAGCCCATACGGCGGGTGGGCGTTGGTGACCGTTTTGGTTACTGCCAAATCTGGAGTTGATCCCATTGCGGCGGAAAGCCCATGGCCCGAGTGGGCGGGCTGTGCTGCTCAAACAAGGCCTTTAGCCGACGCCTCCAACTGTGGCGCGGGGCTACGATGTCCATGCAATGCAGCAGGATCGTCAGTGTGTTGTATAGCCGGCGTGACCCTGGCTGGAATTGGTGTTGCAGACTCAGCGGTTTCGTCTTTGGAATTAGTGGAGTAACGGTGAATTCCCGGTTCCATAGGCGACCGTGGTGTGCACATGTGTTCCGTACCGTCGTTAAATGGTGTAGCCAGGAACCCAGAACCCTCTCATTGACGCCGTAGACGGAAGCGATGGCGCTGCGAGTTGGCATGGGCTTGAGATTGCCGTACCAGCGCGAGAGCAGTCCAAGCGACATGATCTCGCATACCGCCCAGGCGGGGGGTAGCTTCTCTGAGTACGTTTTCAGCAGATGTCTAATGAAAATTTCATCGGATCTTTGGACTTCCTTTTCGAGCTTAGCAAGATCAGATTCCCAGCGACCTCGGTTTGCTGCCAGGCCAGCATCCAGGTAGGCGTGGGGGCCGTGTCGGCGGGACATTTGATACGCCCATTGGCTTCGGATTGAAACCTCGATGCGTTCTATCGCGTCAAGTACCAACAGACGTAGATTGCGATCGAATAGGTATAGATTGAGGGCGTCTGCAAATCGGGTTCCGGGGACAAATGCGTGTGGCGCGTGGGTGGCCTCGAAGGGCAACCAGTAGGCGCTTAGCCTGTAGTAGTTCAGGTGCTGCAGGTAGAATTCTGCCGACGCACGATCATCGATACGCATCCCACGTCGTTCGAGGATGGCCACCTGCTCGGCATAGCTTGTCGCGGGCTTGGCAAAGGAGTGGTCGTGTTGGCGTGTCATTGCGAGCCCGTCCGTGTTCTACTTGTTGTTTCTCGGGCCAGAAATGAGTAACCCGCCGGTTTGAGGGTGCACTTTCGTACATAGCCTTGGCGGGTCTTGTCGCTGCCAATTATACACATCACGCGCGACGAAAGAAAGCTCAATTTGGGTCTCATACTCGGGTTCCTGCGGTTTTTTTCAACTGTATGATGTTGCTGATCGTGGGCGCGGAGGCTTGCGGGGATGGTGCCCCTGTCTCGCAGGCAACCAGAAACTCCGCCCACATAGCCAGCGCTTGCCGCCGTTCGGGGATTTCTTCACGGACATCGTAGATGGCCTCCATACCCTTGAGCGTATGGTTCAGTGCGATTTCCGAAATTTCTCTGGAAACGCCCATGTTCCGCAGGTGTCCCTTGGCGGTTGAGCGGGTGTCATGCGGCGTGAATTGGCGGATAGGAATGTCCTGTCGGTCAAAGGCACGTCTAAAGGCCGCCCAAAGGGTGGTGGCTCCCACATGGGTGTCTCCTTGTTGGTTGCGCCGCCGCCGTTCCTGGCGGGCGGGGAGCAGGTAGATGGATTCGCCGGACAGGTTGATCAGCATCTGAAACCATGAAGCGACGGTAGGGGCGATAGGAACGAGGAATCCTTTTCTCGTCTTGACCGACTCGTCGGGAATCCACCAGACCCTGCGATCCAGGAACAGGTGCTCCTTCTTGGCCCTAGCCAGTTCGATGCCACGTACGCAGGTGGCGAGCAAGATACGAAAGGCTAGTGCGTTCTCGATGCCGATGATGTCGATATCCGGCAGCAGGATTCTGAGCTCGTCTTCTTGCAACATGACGCGTTGGCGAACCTGAGGGCGTGGCCCCATAATGGCTGACAATCGGATGCCCGTGCAGGGGTTCGCTGGAATTAGAATTTGGCCGCAGGCGTGATCGAAGACCATAGATGTGGATGTCAGAATGCGCTTGCTGATGGTCCAGGTGCGGTTTGCCGCCACCAGCATTTCTACGATGTCTATCGCTGTAACGGTGGAGGCTGGACGGGAGCCAAGATGTGGCAGGACGACTTGTTCGTAGTCAGCCTTTCGGTATTCGATTGTTGTTGCTGCGTAGTGCGGCTCGACCAGAACCTTGTCCTGATAGTCCTGCACGAGTTCACGGATGGTCCAATCTAATCGAAATCGTGTTTTCTCGATCTGCTTGGCGATGACAGGATCGTCACCAGCATCAATGGCTGCACGGTGTTTCGCAGCGAGTGTCCTGGCGTCTCGCAATGAGATGTCGGGATAGTTGCCAATCGTGAGTTCGCGCCGCACGGCCTGGCCGTTGTGACGAGTGCCTAGGCGGTAGCGCAGTACCCATGTCGCAGTACCAGAACTGGAAAGGGTGAAAGTCAACCCGTCTCCATCTGAGCGGGCTACAGGTTTGCGTTGAGCCACCCAGTTGCGAAGCTGGATGTCGTTGAGTTTATTCGTTGATTTTGCCAAGACTGCCCCTGGCTAGGCGGTCCTGGGTAGCTAGCGTGTGGAATTGCCGCTAGCTACCCACCTAGCTACCCAGTGCGGGTGTGATGTCAGGGGACATCATGGCATGCTCAGAAACTGATATTCAAGACGTTATTGTGTGATATCAGCATGTTAGGAACGTATTGGTGCAACTTGAGACACTAATCCGAAGTGCAGGTGGCGAGTTTCATGAGATTGATAATAGCTTTATTAATCAAATATTTATCACATCACCACAAGCTGAATTTTCGGTCTAGCTACCCACCTAGCTACCCAATTTGGGCCTGGTGGGCGATTTTCTTCGTGTTGCGTGAATGCGGCTATGGTATCAGCACTGTGCTTTGCCGCCAGCGGCCCGGATGAGGCCTGGATCCCTGGCATTACCCTACAAGAGCCAGTCGATCGGTAGCAGGGCTGCCACTGCAACACCGGCTCGGCGCCACAGGCTGGCGCCTGGCTCGTGGCGGTGCACGACCGTTGCCGAGCCGGCGTGCTCGAGCCATTCAAGTTTTCCGTCCCGGCCGATCTGCACCTGATAGGCATGGGTCGCAAGCAGCTTGTCGAGACTGTCGGTGATCCGGCCCGCCAGATCGGGGCTTTCGATCACGAATCCCATCTCAGTATTGAGCTTTCGGGAGCGCGGGTCGAAGTTGAAGGAGCCGATGAATACGCGCTGGCGATCGATGCTGAACACCTTGGCGTGCAGGCTGGAGCCCGACCCTCCAGTCAAGCCTCTGTCGCGGATCTTGGGGATGGAGGCCATGTGCTTCAATTCGAAAAGGGCGCTACCTGCTGCCAGCAGCGGCTTGCGCCGCTTGGCGTAGCCGGCATGAACCGCGATCACGTCGGTGGCCTCCAGCGAGTTGGTCAGCAGCGTGACCTTCACGCCTTTTTGTACGAATGCGGCAAACGCTTCGACCCCCGTCTGGGTTGGCACGAGATAAGGCGAGACCAGTTCCAGTTCCTTGGCGGGGTTGCCTAAAATCGCCTGCAGCCTGGGCCAGAGCAAGGTGTGGCGCGGCGCATTGCCCAGGCCTTTGTCCGGATTGTCGCTCACGAGCGATATGGCAGCCCATTCGAAGCGCAAGCGGCCGGCCAGCAGATCGCGTACGAACGACTGCCCGGCGATGGCCTCGGTGTAGGCACGGGCCTGCGGCCTGCCGGCCACCTGGCTGACGGACGAGAGCGCGGCGATTGCCGCCCTGCGCGGCTTGCGTACAAGCTGCTCTGCAGGCCGGGAAGAGCCGCTCGTCCAATAGCGTTCGAAGTCGTGCGCCACGTCTTCCACTACCGGGCCGATTGCCATGATGTCGAGATCAATGAAGAGGGCGTTGTTGCCGGCTTCGAAGTATTCGTCGCCGATGTTGCGCCCGCCCACGATGGTGACCTGGCGATCCGCGGTGAACGACTTGTTGTGCATGCGCCGGTTCAGGCGTGCGAAGTCGGTCAGATAGCCCAGCGCCCGCCAGCGGCGTACGGTAAAGGCGTTGAACAGCCTTACCTCGATATTCGGATGGGCGTTCAGCCCGGCGATGATCGCATCCAGCCCCACCGTGTTGTTGTCGTCGAGCAGCAGCCGCACGCGTACGCCGCGCTCGGCCGCGCGCCGCAGGGCGTCGAAGAGCAGCAGGCCCGTCATGTCGCCGTGCCAGATGTAGTACTGCGCATCCAGAAAGGATTCGGCCGCATCGGCGAGCGCGACGCGTGCCGCGAAGGCCGCACGCCCATCGGACAGCGGGGTGAACCCCGATTCCGCAGCGTGCACCCGATGCAGCGGCATGACCGACCGCGCGAGACTGGTTTCATCCGTTGCGCCCGAAGCCGCAGCATGGTGGGCGGGCGCCGTGGCGTTTTGGGCCTCTGCGCGATGGCGGCCATGCAAGAGCGCCCGGCCCGCCGCCCTCATCGTGGCCCGGAAGCGAGTCCTGGAGAGAAGCATGGACGCGATCTCCTCCTCATGTCATGGTCATTATTTGGCTAGGATAGAGGATAAGGCAGATTCGGACAGCGGCGCAGCTTGGCTGCATGGCGCCGGGTGGGCGCGTCATAGAGCCATGTGTAAAAAGCTATTGCATGCCTATGCGCGCCGGGGCGGGTTTGCTACAGTGAAAACAGCCGAAGATCGATCGTCGCACTGACTCTCTGACGGGAGGTCGACATCATGGCGAAGTTTCCTCTTACAGGCAGCGAAAGAGCCCAGATGGCGGGCGCGCGCTGCACGGGTGCCGCCGATCCTGGTGCGCGCCTCGAAGCCCTCGTAATACTGCGCCGCAGGAACCAGGACGAGTTGCGCCGCATGGCCGGCGAGCTGGCCGCGGGTCGGGCCGTGCCCGGCGTGCCGCTTACGCGCGCGCAGTTCGCGCGCCGGTTCGGAGCCGCCCAGCGAGACATCGCCGCCGTCGCCAAGTTCGCGCGCGAGTGCGGGCTGGACGTGCTGCGCAACGATGCCGCCATGGGCGCCGTGGTGCTGTCCGGCACGGTGGGGCAGTTCAACGCGGCCTTCGACGTCGACCTGCAAGGCTATGCCTATGGGCACGAGCATTACCGCGGCCATGCGGGCCCGCTGCAGCTGCCGCAGCCATTGCAGGACAGGGTCGCCGCGGTGGTCGGGCTCGACAGCCGGCCGCAGGCGCGCCCGCACTTCCGCTTGCGGCCGCCCGTGCGGCTGGCGCCGCACACGGCGCGCGAGTCCTATCTTCCATCGCAAGTCGCGCAAATCTATCGCTACCCGGCGGGCACCGGCAAGGGCCAGTGCATAGGCCTGATCGAGCTGGGCGGAGGCTACGGCGCGAGCGATGCCGAGGCTTATTTTTCCGCGCAGGGCCTGGCGCTGCCGCAAATCACGGTGATCTCGGTGGACGGCTCGCCGCATGCACCCACCGGCGAGCCGGGCGGGCCCGATGGCGAGGTCATGCTGGACGTCGAAATTGCCGGCTCGCTCGCGCCCGAGGCCAGGCTCGTGCTGTATTTCGCGGCAAACAGTGATGCCGGCTTCATCCAGGCCTTGAGCCGGGCCGTCCATGACGATACTCATAAGCCTGCGGTGATTTCCATCAGCTGGGGCGGGCCGGAATCGGCATGGTCGAAGCAGTCGACCGACGCCCTGGATCGCGTCCTGCAGGCCGCCGCTGTAATGGGCGTGACGGTGTGCGCGGCCAGCGGCGACAGCGGCGCGGGCGACGGCGTGCAGGACGGCGCCAACCACGTGGACTTCCCGGCTTCCAGCCCCTATGCGCTGGCCTGCGGCGGAACCAGCCTGCGGGCCGGCGGCGGGCACCCGGAAGTGGCATGGAACGACGGCAGGCAGGGCGGAGCGAGCGGCGGCGGTGTAAGCAATCTGTTCGAGCTGCCCGCCTGGCAGGCAAAGCTGACGGTGCACGGCGCCGGCGCGGCGACGGCGCTGGCGCGCCGCGGCGTGCCCGATGTCGCGGGCAATGCCGACCCCATGACCGGCTACCGGGTGCGGGTGGACGGTGCCGACGAGGTGGTGGGGGGCACCAGCGCGGTGGCGCCCTTGTGGGCCGCGCTGCTCGCGCGCTGCGATGCCGCGACCGGCAGGCCTGCGGGCTACGTCAACGCAGTGCTGTACGGGCGGCCGGCGGCGTTCAACGACATCACGCAAGGGAACAACGGCTATTTCGCGGCCGCCAGGGGCTGGGACGCCTGCACCGGCCTGGGCAGTCCGGACGGCACGGAAGTCGCCGCGGCCCTGCGCGAGGCCGCGGCCGGCAGGCAGGCCCGGCAAGGCGCCCGCGTCCCCGCCGCGGCAGGCGCCGGGCGCGGCGGCGCGCAAAGCAATGCGAAAGACAGCGCGGAAGACGGCGTGAAAGACGGCGTACGGCACAAGGCGCGGGGCACGGCGCGGGACAAGATCCAGCAAGCCGGCGCACGCGGCGACAGGCCGTGTTTCGACCCTGTCGCCTACGGCAACGGCCCGGACGATGCGGTCGACGATACCAGCGAGAATGCGGCTGTTACGCATCACCACGTCGAGCTGGGCGGGCGCGTGTATGCCTACACGGCCACGGCCGGCCACATGGTGGCGGTGGATCCCGGCAGCTCGCGGCCCAGCGCCCGGATCTTTTACGTCGCTTTCACCCTGGACGGCGCCCACCCCGAACAGCGCGCCGTCACGTTCTTCTACAACGGCGGCCCGGGCTCTTCATCGGTCTTTGTGCTGCTGGGATCGTTCGCGCCCCGGCGCATCAAGACCCGCATGCCGGGATTCACGCCGCCGGCGCCTTATGCCATGGAGGACAATTCCGACAGCCTGCTGGACAGAAGCGACCTGGTCTTCATCAACCCGGTGGGCACCGGCTATTCGGCCGCCATCGCGCCATGGAAGAACCGGGACTTCTGGGGTGTGGATCAGGACGCCGCATCGCTCAAGCAGTTCATCAAGCGCTACCTGACCGCCAACGGGCGCTGGAACTCGCCCAAATTCTTGTACGGCGAGTCGTACGGCACGGCGCGCAGCGCCGTCCTGTCGTACGCCCTGCACGAAGACGGCGTGGATCTCAACGGCGTTACCCTCCAGTCTTCGATACTGGACTACACCCAGTCCGGCAATCCCGTCGGGGTGCTGCCGACCGCGGCGGCCGACGCCTGGTACCACAAGAAGTCGGGCGTACGTCCACGGCCGCGCGGCCTGGATGCCTACTTGCGCAAGGTGTGCGCGTTCGCGCAGGATCGCTATGCGGCCGCGCTGCGGCAGTTGCCCAGGATCGATCCCGCGATACTGGATGCTTTGTGCGCCTACACCGGCATGGATGCCGCTACGCTGCGCGCCTGGCACCTGGATCTGGCGGCCAGCGATGCGCAGGGCAGGTCGCTTTTCCTGCTGGGCCTGCTCAAGAGCCAGGGGCTGGCGCTGGGCGCCTACGACGGGCGCGTGAGCGCGATCGACACCGGTATCGCGGCGCAGATATCGCCCAATTCGGGCGGCAACGACCCGGCCATGACGGCGGTGTCGGGCGTGTACACCGCCATGTGGCACAGCTATCTGAACCAGGATCTGAAATTCACCTCGAATTCGGCCTTCACGGATCTGAACGACCAGGCGTTCCAGCACTGGGATTTCGGCCACATCGATCCTACCGGCGCCCAGAAGGGCTTGAACGACAAGGGCGAGGTGGTGCTTTACACGGCAGGCGATCTCGCCGCGGCGATGAGCCTGAATGTGGATCTGCGCGTGTTGTCGGTCAACGGCTACTACGATTTCGTCACGCCGTTCTACCAGACGGTGTGCGACCTGCGGGACATGCCGCTGGCCAACGCCGCCGTGCGCCGCAATCTCGACGTGCGCTTTTATCCCTCGGGGCACATGGTGTACCTGGACGGCGCCTCGCGCACCGCGCTCAAGGCCGCGCTGGCACAGATGTACGACGCGGCGCTGGCCGACCACCCGGCGGTGGCGCGGATCCGGGCCCTGCAGGCGGCCGCCGGGCCCTGACGCGGCTGGGCCGTGGAAAACGGGGCCTGGGCCGGCCATGGCTTGGGGGCCGCGGGACATGGCCGCGAGGCTTCAGGCTGCGGCCGCAAGCCGCCTCAGAAGCGTACCGAGGCGTTCAGGCTGATACTGCGCGGATCGCCGGGCTTGATGTAGTTGTCGTACTGGTATTCCCAGTAGGCCTTGTCGGCCAGATTGTTCACCGCCAGCCGGAAGGTGGTGTCGTGCCCGGCGATGCGCGTGTCGTAGCTGGCGCCCAGGTTGAATACCGTGTACGAGGGCAGCTTCAGGTCGCCCGCGGGGCGCAGGGTGGTGCTGCCGGTGTACTTGGCGTCGGCGCGCAGGGTCAGGCCCTCGATCTGCGGCACGCTGTAGGACACTTGCGCCGCGGCGACGAAGTGCGGTGCGCCCGAGACGCGCTCGCCGTCGTAGCTCGAGCCCTTGCCGTAGCTGGCCTTCAGCAGCATGATGTTGCCGCCCACGCGCCAGTTCGAACCCAGCAGCGTCGAGGCGCCCAGCTCCATGCCCTGGTAGACGGAAAGGCCGTTCTGCACCAGCACGTTTTCGCTGTTGGCGTACTGCGCGCCGCGCTCGATGCGGAACAGCGCCGCGGTGGCGGCCCAGCGCTGCTGCTCGGTCTTGATGCCGAATTCGTATTGCTTGCTGACCAGCGGGTTGAGCATCTGGCCGCCGTTGGCGTAGATGTCGTCCACCGTCGCACCCTGTTCCAGGGACTCGATGTAGCTGGCATACAGCATGGTGCGCGGCTGCAGCTTGTACATCAGGGCCACGGTGGGCGTGACCACGCCGTTTTGCTCGTAGCGTGCGGTGACGCTGCCGGCCGGCGTGTAGCTTTGCTGGCGATAGTTGGTATAGCGCAGGCCGCCCAGTATCGACCAGCGCTCGGTCAGATCTATGGTGTCGCTGGCGAACAAGGCCTGTTGCACGATGTCGCTGTCTTGGTAGACACCGTAATCGCCGCTGCTGTAGTAGGCGTTGGTATTCTGCGCCCAGAGCGAGCCGGTGCCGATCTGGCTGTAGAAGCTGCTGGCGCTGTAGTTGTTCACCTGCTTTTGCCACGAGGCACCCGCCACTACGTGGTGCTTCAGGCTGCCGGTGGCGAACTTGCCTTCGAGCATGGCTTGCCACTGGTTGAACTGGTGGCTTTCCCGGGTGTCCGAACGATAGTCGTCGTAATCGCCGTTGACATCGGTCAGGTAAAGAATGCCTTCGTTGCGCGCACGCGAGGCCTTGCTGTAGCTGAAGTCGGTGCTCAGCGTCCAGTCGGGCGCGAGCCGGTACTTCAGGCCGGTGGAATAGAACTGGAAATTCGTGTCCAGGTGCTGGCCCGGGCCCAGCAGGCGCTGGTCGGTGTCGCGCAGCGGCGCGGGCAGGCTGGAATCGGTGTACAAGCCGGTATAGATGGAAGGCTCCTGGCCGCGGGTCTTGCGATCCTGGTAAATGGATTCGAAATCCCAGGTCAGCGCGTCGCTCAGGCGCGCGTCCAGCGCCAGTGAAAACGAATTGCGATAAAGCGAACCGTCGTTATAGGTGCGGCCTTCCTCATGGGTGGCATTGAGGCGGTAGCCGAATGCGCCGTTGCTGCCCGCGCGTCCGCCGATGTCGGCGTGTTCGCTCAGGATGCTGTTCGAGTGATAGCCGATGTCGAGGCTGCGCAGCGGCTCGTCGGTGGGCTTCTTGGTGACGTAATTCACCAGGCCGCCGGGCGATCCGAAGCCGTACATGAAGCCCGACGAGCCTTTGAGCAGGTCGATCTGCTGGAATTGCTCGTAGGGCAGGACAATGGCGTAGCTCAGGAAGGGCTTGCCGTCTATGCGATAGGCGTTCTGCCAGTCCAGGGGCAGCCCGCGCACGGTGATGTAGCTGGCCCAGCTGCTGTAGGCGCCGCTGTTGTCGGTAACCGAAGCGTCCTCGGCGAACACGTCGCCCAGCTTCGTCACCTGGCGATCCTTCAGGTCGGAGCTGCTCACGACCGTCGTGGAGTAGGGCGTTTCCAGTTGCGAACGATCGCCCAGCGCGCCGCTTTCAACCTTGTCGCGCAGGTGCAGCGGCATGCTGTCTTCACGTGAACCTTGCACGCTGACGGCGGGCAGCAGCGCCACGCCGGCGCCGGCCGCGGTATCGCTTGCGGGCGAGGCCGCCGTATCGGCTGCGCCCGCGCACATCGGTACGCCGGCGCCCAGCGCCAGCAACAGCATCCAGCGCAGCGCCTGGCGGGCCTGCGGCGCATGGCCGTCGCGGGTGGGTTTTATCGGATATGCAACGTCCGGTTCACTGTTCAACTTTGTTTCCTTTTGGCCTGTTTGTCGCGTAGCTGTTTGTCGTGTAGTCAGGGAAGCTGTTTTCACAAAACTCGGAATATTATTCTTAATGATAATGATTTTCAATAATGAATTTATCGGCACTAAGGCCTTGGCGAGCCGGCCCGAGCCGCGCCGCCGGCCGTCGCGCGGCTGTGGCGCTACAGCAATATGGCCTTGAAAAACAGGGGCTTGCGGGACGCTTTTCAGCTTTCTTAAAGACGGCGCATGCGATAATGCTCGGCTATCATGAAAAAACGCATTGGCAAGTCTGTGACCACAAACACTCCCGGCGACACTACAGAAGCGGCCCGCACCGGCGTACGAGAAGAGGGCAGCACCGACGGCCTGCCGGTTGCGCCCGAGCTCAGCCTGAGCCTGGATGCGGCGCGCATGCCGCTGCGCTCCACCCTGATCGATCGGCGTGTTCTGCGCATCATCGGCATTTCCCTGTTGCTGGGGGTCGCCGCGGCCGTGGTGGCCAAGGTTCTCATGGTGCTGATCGGCCTGATCACCAATCTCAGCTTCTATGGCCGCTGGTCGACAGACTTTTCTTCCCCTGCCGATGCGGTGTCCCATCTGGGCCTGTGGGTGATACTGGTGCCGGTCGTGGGCGGCCTGATTGCCGGCTTCATGGCGCGCTGGGGTTCGCGGGCCATACGCGGGCACGGCATCCCGGAGGCCATGGAGCAAGTACTGCTCAACGAATCGCGCATTCCCACGCGCATTACGTTTCTCAAGCCCATCTCTTCGGCCATCGTCATCGGCACGGGCGGCCCGTTCGGCGCGGAAGGGCCGATCATCGCCACCGGCGGGGCGCTCGGCTCGCTGATCGGGCAGCTGCTCAAGGTCACGGCCAGCGAGCGCAAGGTGCTGCTGGCGGCCGGGGCCGCGGCGGGCATGGCGGCCGTGTTCTCGGCGCCGATCTCGGCGGTGGCGCTGGCGGTGGAACTGCTGTTGTTCGAACTGCGCGCGCGTTCCTTGATTCCGGTGGCGCTGGCCTGCGTGACGGCCACCGGGGTGCGCTATCTGCTGATCGGATCCACCCCTGTGTTCCTGATGGATCACCTGGCCGCGCCGGGCGGCGAGGCCTTGATCGCCTATGTGCTTATAGGCGCCATCATCGGGCTGGTCAGTGTCGGGGTCACCCATTTGGTCTATGGCATCGAAGACGTATTCGAGCGCCTGCCCGTGCACTGGATGTGGTGGCCGGCCATCGGTGCCGTGGTGGTGGGCGTGGTCGGCTACTTTGCGCCGCTGACGCTGGGCGTGGGCTATACCAATATCGACGACATTCTCAACGGCCGCCTCGCGCTCGGTGCACTGGGCTACCTGTGCGTGATGAAATTCATTTCCTGGTCCATTTGCCTGGGCAGCGGCACTTCGGGCGGGACGCTGGCGCCCTTGTTCACGATCGGCGGGGCGCTGGGCGCCATCATGGGCATGCTGCTGGCCACCTACCTGCCTTCGCTGGGCGTGGATCCGCGCATCGCGGCGCTGGTCGGCATGGCGGCGATCTTCGCCGGCGCTTCGCGCGCCCTGATCACCACCGTGGTCTTCGCCTTCGAGACCACCGCGCAGCCTTTCGGCCTGCTGCCGCTGCTGGGCGCCTGCACCGCCGCCTATCTGGTTTCGGCGGTATTCATGCGCAATACCATCATGACCGAAAAGATCGCGCGGCGCGGGGTGCGCGTGCCCTCGGAATACAAGGCCGACTACCTCGAGCGCGTGCTGGTGCGCGATATGTGCGAGCACGACGTAGTGACCCTGCAGGCCGACCAGACCATCGGCGAGGTGCGCGACTGGATCGCCGGCGGCCGCCCGGCCGGCCAGCACCAGGGCTATCCCATCGTGGACGCGTCCGGGCGCGTGCTGGGGGTACTGACCCGGCGCACTTTCTTCGATCCGAAATGGTCGCCGGCGGCCACCCTGGGCGAGCTGATCGTGCGCCCGCCCGTGGTGATCACCATGGATCACACCCTGCGCGAGGCGGCCGATCACATGGTCATGGAAAATGTCGGCCGCCTGCTGGTGGTGGACAAGGGCGACACCTCCAAGCTGCTGGGCATGCTGACCCGCGGCGACCTGCTGTCGGCCCATGCGCGCCGCCTCAAGGAAGGCCGGCGCTTGCGCCGCCAGATCAATCTGAAGACGTACCGCCGCATGCGCGCGCGGCGCCGCCGCCAGACCCAGCACGCGACCTGAGGCAATGCGCGACGTGAGGCAGCGCCCGGCCCGCGAGGTTCCGGCGCTGCGGCGGCGCGCGATTGCTCGGGCTTGCCTGCCCAAATGGCTTAATATTGCGGTTGAATAGGGCTTGAGCACACGGGAGGATCCATGGAAGAAGTTCTGGTAATGGGCGCATGCCGCACGGCGGTGGGTGATTTCGGCGGCGGGCTCAAGAACGTGCCGCCTTGCGATCTGGGCGCCACGGTCGTCAGGGAAGTGCTGCGCCGCGCCGAAGTGGAAGGCGCGGACGTCGGGCATGTGGTGTTCGGCCATGTCATCAATACCGAGCCGCGCGACATGTACTTGTCGCGGGTGGCGGCGCTGAATGCCGGCCTGCCCCAGGAAACTCCCGCCTTCAATGTGAACCGGCTGTGCGGCTCGGGCCTGCAGGCCATCGTCTCGGCCGCCCAGGCGATACGGCTGGGCGACGCCAGCATCGCGATCGGCGCCGGCGCCGAGAGCATGAGCCGTGCGCCCTATATCGCCCCGGCGCAGCGCTGGGGCGCGCGCATGGGCGACAGCGTGCTGGTCGACATGATGACCGGGGCGCTGTCCGACCCGTTCGACAAGATGCACATGGGTGTCACGGCCGAGAATGTGGCGCGCAAGTACGGTGTGTCGCGCGCCGACCAGGATGCGCTGGCGCTGGCCTCGCATCAGCGGGCCGAGGCCGCCATCACGGCCGGCCGCTTCAAAGAGCAGATCGTGCCCGTCGTGCAGAAGACGCGCAAGGGCGAGGTGATCTTCGACCAGGACGAGCACGTGCGCATGGGCGCCACCGCCGAGAACTTCGCCGGGCTCAAGCCGGTGTTCGCCAAGGAAAACGGCACGGTGACCGCCGGCAATGCCTCGGGCCTGAATGACGGCGCCGCGGCGGTGCTGCTCATGAGCGCCTCGCGCGCCAAGGCCAGCAATGCCATGCCGATGGCGCGGCTGGTGGCCTACGCGCATGCCGGGGTCGACCCGAAATACATGGGCATCGGGCCGGTGCCGGCCACCCGCATGGTGCTGGAAAGAGCCGGCCTGAGCCTCGACCAGCTCGACGTGATCGAGGCCAACGAGGCCTTCGCGGCGCAGGCCTGCGCGGTCAGCAAAGAGCTTGGCCTGGATCCCGCCAAGGTCAACCCCAACGGCAGCGGCATCAGCCTGGGCCACCCCATAGGCGCCACCGGCGCCATCATCACGGTCAAGGCCCTGTACGAGCTGCAGCGGGTGGGCGGGCGCTATGCGCTGGTCACCATGTGCATAGGCGGCGGCCAGGGCATTGCGGCGATCTTCGAGCGCGTCTAATGGCAGCCTATCCGCGCACGGTCGGGCATGCGGCGCGCTAGTTCGCGCGCCGGCGCGCCCGCCGGCGACGAGCCTACGCTGTCGGAATCCGAGGGCATACGCTACCTGCACTTCGGCACTGAATGGATACAGGGGGCGATGCGCATCGCCAGGCCCTCGGAACTGGTGCTGGCCTACACACAGCAGATGATGGCCTGGCTGCTGTTCCTGGAACCCGGCGCGCGCGACCGCGTGGGCATTCTGGGGCTAGGCGCGGGCTCTTTGCTGCGCTATGTGCTGCGGCACACGCGCGCCGAGGCCGCGGTGGCCGAATGGAATCCGCGGGTCACCCAGGTGTGCCGCGCCTATTTCCGCTTGCACGACAGTCCGCGCCTGCGCATCGATCACGACGACGCGGCGCTTTGGCTCAAGCGCCCCGAGAATCTCGGCAGCTGCGCCGCACTGATGGTCGACCTGTACGATGCGCAGGCGCGCGGGCCGGTGCGCGATACGCTGGAGTTCTACCAGGATTGCCGTGCGGCGCTGGCCGAGGTCGGCGTGCTGACCGTGAATCTGTTCGGCAGCCACGAAAGCTTTCCGCGCAATCTGGCCAATATCCGCGAGGCCTTCGCGGGCAGGGTGCTGCAGTTGCCCGAAGTCGACGAGGGCAACCGCGTGGTGCTGGCCTTCAAGGGGCCGCTGCTGGACGTCAGCGTGCGGCAGTTTCTGGATCGCGCCGAGGCCGTGCAGTCGGACTATGGGCTGCCGGCGCTGCGCTGGGCGCGTTCTTTATTGGCGGGTGGCGCCGGCGCGCTGCAGGTATAGGCTGTGCCGGGGCCGTGGTTCGATGGCCTGTCTGGCGGCAAGCAGGGATATCCCTTGCGGCAGGCGTGCGGCTAAAGCGCTAGACTTACCCCCTTGTTTACTAGGGGTGGAAAGGCTCTGGGCAGGAAGATCCAGCCCCATGCTTGGCGTGGCTTGGCGCCGCGGCCGGTTCGCCGGCCAGCGCGCCTTCCCCGCGCAGCGCGGAATCCTCTCCCGGTAGGTTTGCTGTCCATTTTTCCGTTGTTGTTCAAGGAGCCTGGCATGAAGTTTTCTCTACGCACCAAATTGGCGTTCGGCGCGGCGATCCTTGCGGGTGCCGGCGTGCAGGGCGGGGCGCTGGCCCAGCCGGTGTCCGTGGCGGTGACCTCCATCGTCGAGCACCCAGCCCTGGATTCCGTCAAGGATGGCGTCAAGGAAGCCCTGGCAAAGGCGGGCTACACCGAGGCCTCTGGCCTGAAATGGCAATTCCAGACCGCGCAGGGCAATACCGCCATCGCCGCCCAGATCGCCCGCAAGTACGTCGGCGACAAGCCCAATGTCATCGTTGCCATTTCCACGCCTTCGGCGCAGGCCGTGGTGGCCGCTACCAAGACCATACCGGTGGTCTATTCCGCCATTACCGATCCGGTCGCCGCGCAGCTGGTCAAGACGCTGGGCCCCTCGGGCACTAATGTTACCGGCGTGTCCGACGCGCTGGCGCTGGAAAAACAGATCGACTTGATCAAGCAGGTGGTGCCCAAGGCCAAGCGCGTGGGCATGGTGTACAACCCGGGCGAGGCCAATTCGGTGGTGGTGGTGCAGCGCCTGCGCAAGCTGCTGCCGGCGGCCGGCATGTCGCTGGTCGAGGCCACCGCGGCGCGCACGGTCGACGTCGGCGCGGCGGCGCGCAGCCTGATCGGCAAGGTCGACGTCATCTATACCAATACCGACAATAACGTGGTCTCGGCCTACGAGTCGCTGGTGAAGGTCGGCAACGATGCCAGGATCCCCCTCATCGCCTCGGACACCGACAGCGTCAAGCGCGGCGCCATCGCCGCCCTGGGGGTCAATTATCACGATCTGGGCGTCCAGACCGGCGAGATGGTCGTGAAGATCCTCAAGGGCACCCAGCCCGGCACCATCCCTTCCGAAACCAGCCACAAGCTCGAGCTGTACGTGAACCCCACGGCGGCCAAGAAGCAGGGCGTGACCTTGTCCGAGGCGTTCGTCAAGTCGGCCGCCAAGGTCGTGCAATAAAACAATAGCCCGCAATGCCTTGCGGCCGGCGCCGGCATCGAGCCCGCGCCGCGCCGTCGGCGGCGCAGCGGCCCTGCATGACGGCCCGCGGGCGCATGGGCGCCGGGCTCGATGCCGGCGCCCGCTGCCGCGGGCGGCCTTTTCCAGATCCGATTCCTTCATGTCTATTTATTCTCTTTGGGGCGCTTTCGAGATAGGCCTGATATTCGGCCTGGTGGCGCTGGGCGTGCTGATCTCGTTCCGCATGCTCAATTTCCCCGATCTGACGGTCGACGGCAGCTTTCCGCTGGGCGGGGCAGTGGCCGCCACGCTCATCAGCGCCGGCGTCGATCCATTTTCTTCGACCCTGGCGGCGACGCTGGCCGGCGCCCTGGCGGGCGCCATCACCGGCTGGCTCAATGTCAGGCTCAAGATCATGGATCTGCTGGCCAGCATCCTGATGATGATCGCCCTGTATTCCATCAATCTGCGCATCATGGGCAAGCCCAACGTGCCGCTGATCAACAACGCCACGGTGTTCACCGTACTGCAGCCGCCGGGCCTGAGCGACTATGTGGCGCGGCCGCTGTTGCTGCTGGTGCTGGTCATCGCGATCAAGTTCATTCTCGACTGGTTCTTCTCGACGCAGATGGGGCTGGCGATGCGCGCCACGGGCTCCAATCCGCGCATGGCGCGCTCGCAGGGCGTGGCCACGGGCAATATGATCCTGGGCGGCATGGCCATTTCCAATGCGCTGGTGGCGCTGGCCGGGGCTTTGTTCGCGCAGTCGCAGGGCGGATCCGACATATCCATGGGCATAGGCACCATCGTCATCGGCCTGGCCGCCGTCATCGTAGGCGAGAGCGTAATGCCTTCGCGCCGCCTGGTGATCATCACGCTGGCGGTGATCGTCGGCGCCGTGCTGTACCGCTTCTTCATCGCGCTGGCGCTGAATGCCGACTTCATAGGCCTGCAGGCCCAGGATCTGAACCTGGTGACCGCGGTGCTGGTGACGATCGCGCTGGTGATCCCGCTGCTCAAGAAGCGGCTGCGCGGCAAGAGGGGGCGTTGAAACCGACATGCTGAGCGCAAAAGACATCCACATCACGTTCAACGCCGGCACGCCCATCGAAACCCGGGCGCTGCGCGGCATGTCGCTGGACATACCCGAAGGCCAGTTCGTCACCGTGATCGGTTCCAACGGCGCGGGCAAGTCGACCTTCCTGAACGCGGTCTCGGGCGATCTGGCGATAGACAGTGGCACGATACTCATCAGCGGCCGCGACGTGACGCGCAAGCCCGTGTGGGCCCGGGCCGCGCAAGTGGCGCGCGTGTTCCAGGATCCCATGGCGGGCACCTGCGAAAACCTCAGTATCGAAGAGAACATGGCGCTGGCATATAACCGCGGCCGGCGCCGCGGGCTGTCGCTGGCGGTCAGGAAGCCCATGCGCGAGGAGTTCCGCGAGCGCCTGGCGATCCTCGGACTGGGCCTGGAGAACCGCCTCAGCGACCGTATCGGCCTGCTTTCGGGCGGGCAGCGCCAGGCCGTGAGCCTGCTCATGGCGGCGCTGCAGCCCTCGCGCATACTGCTGCTGGACGAGCATACGGCCGCGCTCGATCCGCGCACCGCCGATTTCGTGCTGAATCTTACCGTGCGCATCGTCGAGGAAAGCCGCCTCACCACCATGATGGTCACGCACAGCATGCGCCAGGCGCTGGACGTGGGCCAGCGCACCGTCATGCTGCACCAGGGCAATGTGGTGCTGGACGTGTCCGGCGACGAGCGCAAGGGCATGGACGTGCCCGACCTGCTTGCCATGTTCGAGCGCGTGCGCGGCGAAAAGCTGTCCGACGACGCGCTGCTGCTGGGCTGAAGGCCTGCGCCGGGCCGCCGCTGCCGCGCCCGGGGCGCCGGCTCGCTATCCCAGTTCAATGAAATAAGGGGGTAATAGCACCGAATTTCATTTTGTTGGGGGCAATTTGGCTTTATACTCGCCGTTTACAAAAAGACAGGATCCTTCCCGCAGCGCTTATCGTGGCGCGGTGCAGAATGGGAGTTTTATAAATGCCGATAGTCCATCCGTCGTTGCGGCGGAAAGCCCGGGTTGCCGTAATTTCATCGATCATCGCGCTGGCGCTGGCCGGCTGCGGCGAGAAGCCGAAACCGGCGGAGGGCGGCATGAAAGTTCCGGTCAGTGTCGTCACGGTACAGCCGCAGCACACGGCCATCTATACTGAATTACCCGGACGTGTCGAGGCCATCAAAGACGCGGAAATCCGTGCCCGCGTGAACGGTATCGTCACCCAGGTGGCGTTTACCCAAGGTAGCGACGTCAAAGAAGGCGACCTGCTGTTCACCATCGATCCGGCGCCTTACAAGGCGGCGCGCGATCAGGCCGATGCGCAGCTCAAGAAGGCCCAGGCCGACGCCCGCAGTGCGCGCCTGCTGGCGCAGCGCTATGCGCAGCTCATCAAGGTCAACGCCATCAGCCGCCAGGACTACGACAATGCGCTGGCCCAGGCCGGCCAGGCCAATGCGGCGGTCGCCGCGGCCCAGGCCTCGCTCGAGTCCGCCGATATCGACCTTGGCTATACGCGCGTGGTGTCGCCCATATCGGGGCGCATCGGCAAATCGCTGGTCACCGAAGGCGCGCTGGTCAGCGCCAGCAGCGCCACCCAGCTGGCGACCGTGCAGGAGCTCGACCGCGTCTATGTCGACTTCAGCCAGTCGACCACCGATCTGTCGCGCCTGCGGCGCGCCCTGGCCAGCGGCGAGCTCAAGCAAACCAGTTCTGGCAGGGCCAAGGCCGAGGTCGTGCTGGAAGACGGCACCCTGTACGACCACAGCGGCGAACTGCTGTTCTCGGGCGTCACGGTCGATCCCAACACGGGCCAGGTGAATCTGCGCGCGGTGTTCCCCAACCCCGACAAGATCCTGCTGCCGGGCATGTACGTACAGGCCCGCATCGAAGAGGGCGTGGATCAGCAGGCGCTGCTGGTGCCGCAGCAGGCGCTGCAGCGCACCGCCGAGGGCCTCAGCGCCTTGTATGTGGTCAAGGACGGCAAGGCCGCGCAGATCATGGTGCAGGTCGGCCCCGAGGTCAAGGGCAAGTCGGTAATCTACAAGGGCCTGCACGCCGGCGACGTGGTGGTGGTCGAGGGCTTCCAGAAGATCCGGCCGGGCGCTCCGGTACAGCCCATGCCCTGGAATCAAGGCAAGCCGCAGGGCGCCGCGCCTGCGGCAGCGGGGCCGGACGCGCACAAGGCGCCCGCCGCCACGGACAAGCCCGCCGCCGCGCCGTCCGGCGCCAAGGGCTGAGCGCAGCTTGCGCCATCGCCTTTCAGTCGTCGTCGCAGCGCTTGTAGAGTGAGCATTTATGCCGCAATTTTTTATCGATAGACCGATTTTTGCCTGGGTGGTCGCGCTGGCGATCGCCCTGGCCGGCCTGCTGGCTATTCCCAACATGCCGGTGGCCCAGTACCCGCAGGTGGCGCCGCCGCAAATCAACGTCACGGCTTCGTATCCCGGCGCTTCGGCCCAGGACGTCGCCACTTCCGTCACCAGCGTCATCGAGAATCAGCTCAATGGCGCCAAGGGCCTGCTGTATTACGAGTCGGTCAGCGATTCCTACGGGCAGTCGCAGATCACGGCCACGTTCGCTCCCGGCATCGATCCCGACCTGGCCCAGGTCGACGTGCAGAACCGTATTTCGAACGTCACCTCCAGCCTGCCCGCGGCAGTGGTGCAGCAGGGCCTGAAAGTCGCCCAGACCAACCCCGGCTTCCTGATGGTGGTCACCGTCTCGTCCAAAGACGGCTCGCTGGATCAGGCGGCGCTGGCCGACTACATCACCCGCAATATCCAGAACCCTCTCTCGCGCGTGTCCGGGGTGGGTAATTTCCAGCTGTTCGCGGCCCCGCGCGCCATGCGCATCTGGGTCGACCCCGACAAGCTGGCCGGCTACCAGCTCAGCATGGCGCAGGTGCAGTCCGCCATCGCGGCGCAGAACGTGCTGATCTCCGGCGGCATCATCGGCTCGCCGCCCAATCCCGATACGCAGCGCGTGACCGCGCCGATCCTGGTCAACGGCCAGCTTGCGACGGTCAAGGATTTCGGCAGCATCGTGCTGCGTTCCAATGTCGACGGCTCCAGCGTGCGCCTGCGCGATGTCGCGCGCATCGAGGTCGGGGCCGACAATTATCAGTTCGGCGCCCGGCTCAATGGCAAGCCGACCGCGGCCTTTGCGCTGTCGCTTACCCCCGACGCCAACGCGCTGGCCACCGCGGTGGCCGTGCGGGCAGAGCTGCAAAGCCTGTCCAAGTACTTCCCCGACAACATCACGTACAGCATTCCCTACGACACCTCGCCCTACGTGCAGCTGTCCATCGAGCAGGTGCTAGAAACCCTGCTCGAAGCCATGGTGCTGGTGTTCGTGGTGATGTTCGTGTTCCTGCAGAACGTGCGCTACACGCTGATCCCGGCGCTGGTGGTGCCGGTGGCGATGCTGGGCGCCTTTGCGGTCATGCTGGCGCTGGGCTTTTCCATCAATGTGCTGACCATGTTCGCCATGGTGCTGGCCATCGGGATATTGGTCGATGACGCCATTGTGGTGGTCGAGAACGTCGAACGCATCATGGTGGAAGACGGCTTGTCGCCCAAAGAGGCCACCAAGAAGGCCATGCCGCAAATCACGGGAGCCATCGTCGGCATCACCCTGGTGCTGACCACGGTGTTCCTGCCGCTGGCCTTCATGAACGGCTCGGTGGGCGTGATCTACCGCCAGTTCTCGGTGGCCATGGCCATATCCATTTTGTTCTCGGCCTTCCTGGCCCTGAGCTTCACGCCCGCCCTGTGCTCCACGCTGCTGAAACCCATACCGAAAGGGCACCATGAGGGCAAGCGGGGCTTCTTCGGCTGGTTCAACCGCGGCTTCGAGCGCACCACCAAGGGCTACGAGGGCTGGGTGGGCCGCAGCCTGAAGCGCGGCGGCCGCATGATGCTCATCTACCTGGTAATACTGGTGGCGCTGGGCTGGATCTACCTGCGCCTGCCCACGTCCTTCCTGCCCATCGAAGACCAGGGCTACATCGCGGTCAACATGGAGCTGCCGGCCGGCTCTACCGCCAACCGCACCCTCGAAGTCATCGAGAAGGTCGAAGATTATTTCAGGAAGCAGCCGCAAACGGAAAACATGATCACCGTGCAGGGCTTCAGCTTCAATGGCAACGGCTTGAATTCGGCCATCGCCTTCGTCACCCTCAAGGACTTCAAAGACCGCAAGGGCGCGGCCAACTCGGCCCAGGCCGTCGCCTCGCGCGCCACCCAGAAACTGCTGTTCGGCCTGCCCGACTCGATGGTGTTCGCGGTGGTGCCGCCGGCCATCTCTTCGCTGGGCAATGCCTCGGGTTTCGACATGCGCCTGGAAGACCGCGGCGGTGCGGGCCACGATGCCTTGATGGCGGCGGCGCAGCAGCTGCTGCAAATGGCCTCCAAAGACCCGGCGCTGTCCCAGACTCACATCACGGGGCTGGGGCCCGGCCCGCAATTGATGCTGTCCATAGACCGCAACAAGGCGGCGGCGCTGGGTGTGAGCTTCAGCGAGGCGGCCAATGTGATTTCCGCGGCCATAGGCTCGGCCTACGTCGCCAAGTTCACCAATATGGGCTGGGTGCAGAACGTGTGGGTGCAGGCCGATGCCAAGCACCGCATGAACATCGACGACATCATGAAGCTCAATGCCATCAACGGCCAGGGCACCATGGTGCCGCTGTCCTCGTTCGTGACGGCCAAATGGACTCAGGGCCCCGTGCAGGTGGTGCGCTACAACAGCTATGAATCGCTGCGCATAGGCGGCTCGGCCGCGCCGGGCTATTCCACGGGCCAGGCCATGGAGCATCTGGAAGCGCTGGTGGCCAAGCTGCCGCCGGGCTTCGCCTATGAGTGGACCGGCCTGTCCTACCAGGAACGGCAGGCCGGCAGCCAGTCCGGCATCTTGCTCGGCCTGGCCATGCTGGTGGTGTTCATGGTGCTGGCCGCCCTGTACGAAAGCTGGGCGATTCCGCTGTCGGTGATGCTGGCGGTGCCGCTGGGCATGCTGGGGGCCGTGGCGCTGATCTATGGCATGGGCATGTCCAACGACGTGTACTTCCAGGTAGGCATGGTCACAGTCATCGGCCTGGCGGCCAAGAACGCCATTCTTATCGTGGAGTTCGCCAAGGACATGTACGCCGACGGCAACAGCCTTATCGATTCGACCATCGAGGCGGCGCGGCTGCGCTTCCGGCCGATCCTGATGACTTCGTTCGCCTTCATCCTGGGGGTGGTGCCCCTGGCCATCGCCACCGGGGCCGGCGCGGCCAGCCAGAACGCGGTGGGCCTGGGCGTGCTGGGCGGCATGCTGGCGGCCACGCCGCTGGCAGTCTTGTTCGTCCCGACCTTCTTCGTGGTGGTGCTGAAGCTGTTCAAGACCAAGGTCAAGGTGCTGGGCGCGCACGCGCCGCACGCGCCGGCGCCGCATCCGGAACTGAACAACGGCACGGCGCAATCACCCGATGCCTCGCACACTACCGACGGGGAACAGCCATGAGCCCGCGTTCTTTCCGCTATGCGGGCGTGTCGGCCGCCACGGCTCTGATGCTGGCCGGATGCTCGCTTGCGCCCGACTATCAGCGTCCCGCCGCGCCCGTGGCGCAGCAGTACCCCGACCTGCAGCAGGCCGCCGCCGGCGCCGCACGCGAAGGCACGCAAAGCGCGGCCGCGGCCACGCCGCAGGTCGCGCACACCGCCGACCTCGGCTGGCGCCAATTCTTCCGCGATCCGCGCTTGCAGGCCCTGATCGGCATTGCGCTCGAGAACAACCGCGATATGCGCATCGCCGTGCAGAACGTGCTGGCCGCGCAAGCCCAGTACGGCATCCAGGCCGGCGCGCGCCTGCCCACCATAGGCCTGCAGGGCAGCAGCACCATCACCAGCAGCTCTCAATCGGTGCGGCGCGCCAACGGCGCTTCCACCCGCATGAGCCGCTCGCTGCAGGCCGGCGTCGGCATATCTTCCTTCGAGCTGGATTTCTTCGGCCGCATCAAGAACCTGACCAAGGCTGCCTACGAACAGTACCTGGCTACGCAAGAGGCGCAGCGCACCGTCCAGATCAGCCTGATCGGCGAAGTGGCGCAGGCCTATTTCAATCTGCGCAGCGCCGAACAGCAGGCCGATCTGCTGCGCAAGACCATGCAGTCGCGCCAGAGCACCTACGACCTGGTGCAGTCCACATTCAATAATGGTGTGGCGTCGGCGCTGGACGTCGCCCAGGCCAAGGCGCAGCTCGACGCCTCGCGCGCCGACCTGCAGGCCACGCTGCGCGCCCAGTCGCAGGCGCGCAATGCCCTGCAGCTGGTGCTGGGCGAGCCCATCCCGGCGGATCTGCCGGCGGGCGCCGTGTTCGGCAGGGATCAGATGCTGTCGGCGGTGCCCATCGGGCTGCCGTCCGATCTGCTCGAGCGCAGGCCCGACATCATGCAGGCCGAGCACAATCTGAAGGCGGCCGATGCCAATATCGGGGCGGCCAGGGCGCAGTTCTTCCCGAATATTTCCATTACCGCGCTGCTGGGCCTGGCCAGTCCCGCCCTGAGCGGACTGTTCCAGGCGGGCAACGGCATGTGGTCGTTCTCGCCCACGATCACCCAGCCCCTGTTCGCCGGCGGCAGCCTGGCCGGCAATCTGGATCTGGCCAAGGCGAACCAGAAGATCGCGGTGGCGCAGTACGAGAAGGCCATACAGACCGCCTTCCGCGAAGTGGCCGACGCGTTGGCCGGCGAGGCGACGTATTCCAGCCAGCTCGACGCCTTGCGCTCCGAGCAGACCGAGTCGCAGCGGGCCTTGGATCTGGCCCAGATACGCTACAAGAGCGGCGTCGACAGCTTCCTGCAGGTGCAGACCGCCGCGGTGAATCTGTATGCGGTGCAGAGCTCGTTCCTGCAGGCCGGCCTGGACTCGCTGGTCAACCGCGTGAACCTGTACAAGGCGCTGGGCGGCGGCTGGCTGGAAAACAGCGGCGCCCCGGCGGCCGCCGCTGCGCAAGCCCCCGCGGGCCAGGCCGGCGGCGCGCCCGCCACGGCCGCGCCGCAAAAGACTTCGGCCTCATGATGCTATGCTAGCGTCAACAGGCCCTGGTGCCTGAGCCGGGGCTGAGGAAGCGAACCTCCCCTGGCTGTGGACACCAGAGAGCCGCGGCATCGGCAGGAACAAAGATGGAATTAGGCGTAAATATCGATCACGTGGCGACGCTGCGCCAGCAGCGCCTGACTGTTTATCCCGACCCGCTCGAGGCGGCCCTGCGCGCCGAAGACGCCGGGGCCGACCTGATCACGCTGCACTTGCGCGAAGACCGGCGCCATATCCAGGACGCCGACGTGCGCGCCATCCGCGCCCGGCTGCGCACCCGCATGAACCTTGAATGCGCCATTACGCCGGAAATGCTCGCCATAGCCTGCGAGGTCAAGCCGGACGACGTCTGCCTGGTGCCCGAGAATCGCGCCGAGCTCACCACCGAGGGCGGCCTCGATGTGCTGGCGCACTTCGAGGCGGTGCGCCATGCCGTGGCCGTGCTGGGCGAGGCAGGGATCCGCGTGTCGCTGTTCATCGACGCCGATGCGCGGCAGATCGAGGCCGCGCAGCGCGCCGGCGCCCAGGTCATCGAGCTGCACACCGGAGCATATGCCGCGGCGGTCGATACCGCGGCGGTCGATATCGTCGCGGCCGATACCGTGGTGGCCGATACCGTGGCGGCAAGTGCCGTGGCGGCCTCTGGCGTTGCGGCCGATGCGGCCGTGGCCAGCCGCGAGCTGGAAAGAATACGCGGCGCCATCGCGCAGGGCCTGGCCCTGGGCCTGCGGGTTAATGCCGGCCACGGCCTGCACTACGGCAACGTGCAAGCCGTAGCGGCACTGCCGGGCTTGTCCGAGCTCAACATAGGCCACGCCATCGTCGCACGCGCCGTCTTCGACGGCTGGGAAAAGGCGGTGCGCGACATGAAGGCTCTGCTGGTAGCCGCCTGTCGCCCCTAAGCGGCTTTGCATGCGGAGCGATGACTGCGTTGCTTCGCCTTGCCGTACTATGCGTACTGTCAGCGGCTTCGCGCCTTGCCCTCGCTCCGCATGCAAAGCCGCTCGATTATGCGGATCGATGACTACGTTGCTTCGCCTTGCCGTACTATGCGTACTGTCAGCGGCTTCGCGCCTTGTCCTCGCTCCGCATGCAAAGCCGCTCGATTATGCGCAGCGATGACTGCATTGCTTCGCCTTGCAGTCCCTGCACGCAAAACTCCATGTATAGGATTGCTCAATGCCCATGTCTCCCATTGATTACCTGCTGACGCGCCGCTCGGTGAAGTTCGTACGCGCTCCCGGGCCCAGCGCCGAGCATCTGGATCTGATTCTGCGGGCGGCCATGACGGCTCCCGATCACGGGCACCTGCAGCCCTGGCGCTTTGCGCTGATCCGCGGCGCGGCGATCGGCCGCCTGGCCGACCTGGCCATAGGCGCCAGCAAGGCGGCGGGCAAGCCCATGACGCCGGAAAAAGAAGCCAACACGCGCCGCTGGCTGGCGGAAGTGCCGCTGCTGATCGCGCTGGCCTGCAGGCTGGATCATACGAATACCAAGATCCCCGAGGCCGAGCGCATGCTGGCCACCGGGGCGGCGGTCACCCAGATGCTCGATGCGGCCCATATGCTGGGCTACGGGGCGTACTGGAGCACCGGCCTGGGTACGTATGTGGACGAGGTCAACGAGGCCCTCGGCTTCGACGGCCTCGACTACCGCTACATGGGTTACCTGGCGATCGGCACCCCAATCGACGCTGGGCCCGCGCCGCAGCGCTCGGATTACCGGCAGTTCGTCACGGAATGGAGCGGTGCCTGACACGGGTTTACGATCAAAACGGCACGGACATTGGGCGAGCCGGGCGCGAAGCCGTATGGCAATGCAGCGAGTACGGCAGGGCGAAGCAGCGCCGTTAACTTCCTGATCACGAATCCGTATGGCACGGTTCGGCGCCGCCCTGCAGGCCTTCCAGTATGGGGCAGTCGGGCCGTTCGTCGCCGTGGCAGTGATCGGCCAGGTTTCTTAGTGTGGCCGCCATTTCTTTGAGCATCTGCGCCTTGTGCTCGAGCTCGGCGATATGCGTTTCGGCCAGCTGCTTGACCTCGGCGCTGGCACGCGACTTGTCGTGCCATAGCGCCATCAGGGCCGCCACTTGCTTCAGCGGAAAGCCCAGTTCGCGCGCCCGCCGTATGAAGCCCAGCGCGTGCAGATCCTTGTCGCCGTATTGCCGGTAGCCCGAGGCGCTGCGGCGGCTCGGCTCCAGCAGGCCTATGCTTTCGTAATAGCGGATCATCTTGGCCGACACCCCCGAGCGGGCGGCCGCCTGGCCGATATTCATGGCGATTTCCTTGGCTCAAGGCCTGTTGACCTTAGAGCGTTTTCAGTTCAGATATTTACACTCTTTGAAGCATTGCGCCAGACAAGTTCCGGGAACACTCAGTAAATATCCGGGCCAAACTTGCTCTAAAAGGGGAGCTGTATAGCAGTGCGCGGCCCGCCCCCGCGTTGCCCGCGGATCAGGCTTCCGCCACGGCTTCGGGGTGGTATCCCTCGGCCCGTATCGCGGCCTCGACGGCGGCCGCACTGGCTGTCGCCTGGATCGTGACGTGGTGCGTGTCGACCTGCGCCTTTACCGAGGCGCCCGGCGCCACCCGCTGTACCGCAGAGGTGATGGTTCTGACGCAGTGTTCGCAGGTCATGTCGGGTATCAGGAACTCGGTCTTGGTATTCATCTTCATCTCGGATCGCATGGTTTCTATGGTGGAGCCACCAGTGTAGACCTTCCCAGGGTAGGAAGCTCCAGTGGCGGCCGCGGCGGCGAGGGGCGTATGGAAGCCGGCCTGGCGGCCGGCACTTCACGCTCGCATTCGCAATTGATTTGGAAGCGGAATCAGCTATTTCTGACCATATGCTGAATATTTAATTACATCAAACTGAACATAAGTGCCCGTATGATGCCACTAAAACACGGTATTTATGGGAAAAAGCAACGTTTTAGCAATTTACCGAAAAACTTATTGAGAAATCATTTAAAGATATTAATAATAACTATTCTCATTAATTAAATAACAAGGCCTACCCGTGGCACCCATAGCGGTGCTTGCGGCCGCTACTGTCCGGGCCTCGCTCGCCCATACCCCCGCTTGTCGTTGCGCGACACCCTCGAGAGCAGGAGGCATGGCTTCCGGGTGGCCGGATTACCGGGCGGCCGCACTCCACCGGCGTGCAGGCCTGATAGATAGGGAATCATTATGTTCAAATTGAATCCGCTGGCCGGCGCCTGCATGGCCGCGCTGGCCTTGCCCGCGGCCGTACCGGCCATGGCCCAGACTGCTGCGGCGCAGAGCACGGGCGCTTCCGCACAGGGGCAGCAGGGGCAGCCCCCGGGCGTGGCGCAACTGCCAGCGGTGAACGTGTATGGCCTGCGGCCCGAGCAATCCGGATTCCAGTCCGACAAGTCCAGCGTCGGCGCCAAGGTGCCTACCGACCCGATGGACATACCGCAGGCTGTCGTCTCGGTGAACAAGCAACTGCTCCAATCGCAGGGCGCGACCTCGTTTCAGGACGCGCTGCGCAATGTGCCGGGCATCACCATCGGCGGCGCCGAGGGCGGACAGATCGGCAACAACATCAATCTGCGCGGCTTCGCCGCGCGCACCGATATCTATCTGGACGGCTTCCGCGACCGCGGCCAATATTATCGTGATACCTTCGATCTGGAATCGATCGATGTGCTGTACGGCCCATCTTCGCTATACTTCGGGCGCGGCTCTACCGGCGGGGTGATCAATCAGGTCAGCAAGCAGGCCAACCTCAAGCAGGCGGCCTCGGTTTCGGCCACGGTGGGCACCGACGACCACTATCGCGCCAGCTTCGACGTGAATCAGCCGCTGTCGGACACCTCAGCGTTCCGCCTCAATGGCTTCGGCCAGGACATCGGCAGCACCCGCGACGTCATGAAGAACCAGGACTACGGCTTTGCGCCAACGCTGCGCCTGGGTATCGGGACGCCCACCGAGATCACGCTTTCGGCCCTGATCCAGCACAACCGCGACCAACCCGACTACGGCGTGCCGGCGCTCAATGGCGAGCCGGCCCCGGTCGACAAATCGAAGTTTTACGGCTTTACCGACGATCGCACGGTGCAGGACGTGCAGACGCTGTCGGCACGCATCGAGCATCATTTTGATCACGGCATCACGCTGCGCAACCAGACGCAATACAGCCACTATGGCACCGATGCGCGCGAGAGCAATCCGGCTAGCGTGCTGACCGGGCCCTCGGCCACCTCGGAGGCGCTGTCCAACGGCAACTACACCTCGCTGCCCATGTCGCAACTGTACGTCAAGCTGTCCAGCAAGGATCGCACCATCGACGACCATTCCTTCTACAACTCCACCGATGTCGAGGGCAAGTTCGGGCAGGGCTGGTTGAAGCACGACGTGATTGCCGGCGTGGACGTCGGCCACGAAACCTATAGCAACCAGAGCTACACCTCGACCGCGCCGGGCTTGCCCAGCGGCACTCTGGGCATTGTTTCCCTGGCCGATCCAGCATATGCGG
The DNA here is from genome assembly GCF_002209565.1 of Candidimonas nitroreducens. GTDB lineage: Bacteria > Pseudomonadota > Gammaproteobacteria > Burkholderiales > Burkholderiaceae_B > Candidimonas > Candidimonas nitroreducens. Next base: position 87,196 of record NZ_NJIH01000002.1, on the reverse strand, counting down.
GCAGAGCCGCCGGCACCACCACGGTGGCCGGCAACCGCGCCGACGCGACGGCGGACTCGCTGGGCCTGTACCTGAACGACACCATGTCGCTGGGCCAGCATTGGAAGCTGGTGGGCGGCCTGCGCTGGGATCGCTACGACGCCTCGACCGACAACAGCACGACGAGCCCGGAGCACTTCTCGCAGACCAGCACCTACACCAGCGTGCGGGGCGGCGTGATCTACCAGCCGACCGACTGGCAATCTTATTACGTGTCGTATGGCACATCGTTCGACCCATCCCTGGAAGCGCTGACATTGACGCGCGGCCAGACCGAACCGCTGGAGCCGGCCACCAATGAGTCGTTCGAGATCGGCAGCAAGTGGGCGCTGCTGGGCGGCAATCTGTCGGTGACGCAGTCCCTGTTCCAGATCAACCAGAAGAACGCGGCCATCAAGGACGTCGACGGCAATTACACGGCAGAAGGCAAGATCCGGGTGCGCGGCTATCAGGTCGGCGTGGCGGGACAGATCACGAAGAAGTGGCAGGTCTATGGCGGCTACACGTATCTGGACAGCGAGATCCGCCAGGCCTATGACGGCACCGAAGGCAACACGGTGGCGAACACGCCGCGCAACACCTTCACTCTGTGGAGCACCTACAAGGTGGCGCCGCATTGGGAAATCGGCGGCGGCCCCACCTACATGTCTTCGCGCTACGCGGCCAACAACGATCTGGTGACGGTGCCGGGCTACACACGCTGGGATGCGATGGTCGCCTACCACGCGGCGAAATACGACATACGCCTCAATGCCCTCAACCTGACCGATAAACGCTACTATGACGGCATTATTCAATCCGACGGTGGCCGCGCGGTGCCGGGCATAGGCCGTACTTTCCTTGCCACGCTCGACTATCGCTTCTGAACGAGCTCTGGGTAGACTGTGCAATGATCGTTTCTATTCCCGATGTGCTGGACTCCGAGACGGTGGCGGCCGTGCGCGCCAGGCTCGAGCAGGGCGGCGGTGCCTGGGTCGACGGCCGGGCCACGGCCGGCTACACCGGCGCGCCGGTAAAAGACAATCAGCAGATCGCGGAAGGCTCGCAGTTGGCGCGCGAACTCGGCGACCTCGTGCTGGGCGCGCTCGAACGCAACCCTTTGTTCATCAGCGCCGTGCTGCCCAATCGCGCGTATCCGCCGCTGTTCAACCGCTACACCGGCGGCCAGCATTTCGGCAGCCACGTGGACGGTGCCATACGCCTGATGCCCGGCCATGGCCTGCGGGTGCGCACCGATGTGTCGGTCACCATGTTTCTCACGCATCCCGAAGAATACGAGGGTGGCGAACTGGTAGTCGAGGACACTTACGGCGAGCATCCGGTGAAGCTGCCGGCCGGCCATGCGGTGGTGTACCCGGCGACCAGCCTGCATCATGTGCGGCCCGTGACGCGCGGCACGCGCCTGGCGAGCTTTTTTTGGGTGCAGAGCCTGGTGCGCTCGGACGAGCAGCGTGCGCTGTTGTTCGAAATGGACAATGCCATTCAGCGCCTGGGTGCGACCGGCGGCGACGTACAGGCGCGGCGCAGCCTAGTAGCTTGTTACCACAATCTGCTGCGCATCTGGAGCGATACGTAGCGCGGCCTTTCATTGGCGCTGATGCACGGGATATGGGGCGCCGCGGCGGTTCCGGGAGGCTGGCACCAGGCCGGCGCGTTGCGCCGCAGCCTTGAAAATTCAGCCCGCCGATGCCTTGCCGGTTTGCGCCAGCAGCGTCTGCAGGCTGTGCGTGAGCGCCGGCACCGACTCGCTGTCGGCGGCCAGCAGGCGGGCGCGGCCCTGCGCGTCGAAGATGTAGATGCCGCGGCTGTGCGACACCACATAGTTGTCGCCTTCGCCCGGCTTGGGCTTTTCTATCTGGTAGGCCACGCGATAGCGGCGCGCCACGTCGGCGATCTGTTTTTCGGTGCCGGTCAGGCCGATGGCATGCTTGTCGAAGGCGTCTACATAGGCCTGCAGCTTGTCGGGCGTGTCGCGATGCGGGTCGACGCTGACGAAGACGATGCGCACGTTCTTGGCTTCGGCCCCTAATTTATGCATGACCTGCGACAGCTGCACCATGGTGGTGGGGCAGATGTCCGGGCAGCTGGCGTAGCCGAAAAACAGCACGACCGTCTTGCCCTTGAAGTTCGCCTGGGTGACCGTCTTGTTGCCGGCGCCTTCCAGCGTGAAGCGCAGATCGGGCAGGAAGCCGCGTACGTTGTGGATGGCGCTGTCGGCGGCGCAGGCCAGGCCGGCAAAGCCCAGCAGGGCGATCAGCATCGCGTTGCGCAACCAGCGCAGACCGTGGTTATTCATGACTGGGGCCTGTTCATATGTAGAGGGGCGTCGCGCTGCCGGGCGCCGCCGAGAATGGGCGCCGGCAGGCGCCGCTCAGCCGGGGGCTGTCGCCTCGATTATAGGCCGGCCGGGCTCATGCCATTGTGGCGCAGCAGCGCCTCCATGCTCGGGTCGCGCCCGCGGAAGGCGCGGAACGACTCGGCCGCGGGGCGCGATCCGCCCACCGCCAGTATCTCTTTGCGGAACAGCCGGCCGGTTTCCGGATCCAGCGTGTTGCGCGTGCCGTCTGCGGCGCGGCCGGCGTGCTCCTCGAACAGCGCGTAGGCGTCGGCAGACAGCACTTCGGCCCATTTGTAGCTATAGTAGCCCGCGCCGTAGCCGCCGGCGAACAGATGCGAGAAGTTGTGCGGAAAGCGCTGCCAGGGCGGCGGAAACAACACCGCAACCTCTTTGCGCACCTGATCCAGCACATCGAGCACGCCTTGGATGTGCAGCGCGGCGCCACGTCCATGGATCAGCATGTCGAACAGCGAGAATTCGATCTGGCGCACCGTCTGCATGCCGCTCTGGAAGTTGCGCGCTGCCAGCAGCTTGTCGTAGAGCGCGCGCGGCAGCGGCTTGCCGCTTTGCACGTGCGCCGACAGCGAGTGCAGCACCGACCATTCCCAGCAGAAGTTCTCCATGAATTGCGAAGGCAGCTCGATGGCGTCCCATTCGACGCTGGCGAAGGCCGCGGCGGCCGGCTCGTCGACCTCGGAGAGCAGGGCGTGCAAGGCATGGCCGCTTTCGTGGAAGAGCGTGATCACGTCGTCGTGGGTCAGCAGCGCCGGCTTGCCGCCTTGCGGGGCCGAGAAGTTGCAGGTCAGGTAGGCGATGGGAGTGCGCAGGCGCTGGCCGGCACGGCGGCGGCTGCGCTCGCTGTCGACCCAGGCGCCGCTTTGCTTGCCGGCGCGGGCGTACAGATCCATGAGCAAATGCCCCAGCAGCTCGCCTTCCGGCGTTTCGACGCGCAGGGCGCGCGCGTCGGGGTGCCACAAGGGCATGGGGCTGGGCAGCACGCGCACGCCGAATACGGTTTCGATCAGGCCGAACAAGCCTTGCAGCACGCGCGGTTCGGTGAAGTAGGGCTTGAGCGTTTCCTCGGAATAGGCGTAGCGTTCTTCGCGCAGACGCTCGCTGGCATAGGGCACGTCCCACATTTCCAGGGCTTGCAGCCCCAGGCTCTGGGCGGCGAATTCGCGCAGCTCGGCCAAGTCGCGTTCGGCGTAGGGTCGGGCCCGCGCCGCCAGCTCGCGCAGAAAGCTCAGCACCTGGGCGGAGCTGTCCGCCATGCGGGTCTGCAGCTTCAGCTCGGCAAAATCGCCATAGCCCAGCAGGGCTGCTTCCTGGGCGCGCAGCTCCAGCAGCTGTTCGATCAGCGGCGAATTGTCCAGTGCCGGATCGCCGCCTTGTTCCGAAGCCAGGGTGGCATAGCCCCGGTACATGGCCTCGCGCAGGGCGCGGTCGCGCGCGTGCTGCATGACCGGCAGGTAGCAGGGCATCTTCAGGTTCAGCTTCCAGCCGGCCAGCCCTGCCTCGCTGGCGGCCTGGCGCGCCGCTTGGCGCACGTCCTCGGGTATGCCCGCCAGCCGCGCCTCGTCTTCGATGTGCAGCGACCAGTGGTCGGTGGCGTCGAGCACGTTCTCGGAGAATTTCTGCGAGGCCTGGGCCTCTTGTTCCGAGATGCGCGCGTAGCGCTCGCGGTCTGCGCCTTGCAGCTGCACGCCGCTCAGACGGAAGTCGCGCAGGGCCAGCTCGACGATGCGTCGGCGGGTTGCCGATAGCTCATGAAAAGCGGCGCTGTCGTGCAGGCGCTGATACTGCGCGTACAGGCCGGTGTGCAGGCCCAGCCAGGTGGAAAATTCCGTTACCAGCGGCAGGCATGCGTTGTAGGCCTCGCGCAGGGCGGGGGTATTGACCACGGCGTTCAGGTGGCCGGCGATCGACCAGGCGCGCCACAGCTGTTCGCCGGCGTCTTCGACCGATGCGACCAGCGTGTCCCAGTCTGGCTCGAGCGCCGGGTCGGCGGCGCGTTCCACGGCCGCGCGCGCGGTTTCGATGAGCGCGCTTATGGCCGGGGTGATGTGCGCCGGCTGGACGGCGGCGTAGTCGACCGGCGCGTCGGCCGGAACCATCAGGGGATTGGATGTCGGGAGCATGGCGTATGGCGATTCGCGCGGGCCGCGAGGCGCCCGGGATGTCCCGGGGCGCCGCAGGCGGCCCGTCTGCTTGGTTCAGGGGATTTAATGGTATTGACCGGACGGCATCGGGCAAAGTTCAAACAGCACGCCGGGCCGGGGCAGGGCTCAGTGTTGCAGGCTGCGCTCGGCGGCCTCGAGGGTGTTGACCAGCAGCATGGCGATGGTCATGGGGCCGACCCCGCCCGGCACCGGCGTGATGGCGCCGGCCACCTTGCGCGCCGATTCGAAGTCGACGTCGCCGACCAGCTTGCCCTCGGCGTTGCGGTTGATGCCCACGTCGATGACGGTGGCACCGGGCTTGACCATGTCGCCGGTGACGATGCCGGGCTTGCCGGTGGCCACCACCAGCACGTCGGCGCGGCGCGTCTGGGCGCCGAGGTCGCGGGTCTTGGAGTTGCACAGGGTGACGGTGGCGCCGGCGGCCAGCAGCAGCATGGCCATGGGCTTGCCGACGATATTGCTGGCGCCCACCACGACCGCCTCCGCGCCGCGCAGGGCGACCTGCTCGGATTCGAGGATCTTCATAATGCCGTAGGGCGTGCAGGGCCGGAACAGCGGCTTGCCGGTCATCAGCAGGCCGGCGTTGCTGACGTGGAAGCCGTCCACGTCCTTGGCCGCGGCAATGGTTTCTATGACCTTGGCCGCGTCCATGTGCGGCGGCAGCGGCAGCTGCACCAAGATGCCGTGCACGGCCGGGTCGCGGTTGAGTTCCTGCACGACCTCGAGCAGGGCCTGCTCGGAGGTGTCGGCCGGCAGCCGCAAGACGCGTGAATTCAGGCCGGCCTTTTCGCAGGCCGCGGCCTTGTTGCGCACGTAGACCTGCGAGGCGGGGTTGTCGCCTATCAGCACGACCGCCAGCCCCGGCACCACGCCGCGCGCCGCCAGCGCCTGGGCGCGGCGCGCCACGTCGGCACGGATCGCCTCGGACAGGGCCTTGCCGTCTATGATGCGGCCGAGCCCGGCGCTTTGGCCGTCTTGCGCCCGCTGCGCGGCCTGCTGATGGGAAGAGCCGCCATGTGCGGCCGGCAGGACAGACGTGCTCATACGGTTCCCTCGGCCTTGGCCAGGGCGATCTTCATGAGGTCGGCGACGGTGGTCACTTCGAGTTTCTCCATGATGTTGGCGCGGTGGGCTTCCACCGTCTTGATGCTGATGTTCAGGTCGCCGGCGATCTGCTTGTTCAGGCGCCCGGCCACGATGCGTTCCAGCACCTGCTGCTCGCGCGTGGTCAGGCGGCTGAGCACGGCCTGGTGGCTTTTCTGGGCCTGCGCCTGGCTGACGCGCTCGCTGGCCTGCTGCAGCATATTGGCGACGATGGTGCGCAGGTCGGTTTCGTTGAAGGGCTTTTCCAGGAAGTCCACGGCGCCTTTTTTCATGGTCGACACCGCCATCGGCACGTCGCCATGGCCGGTGATGAACACCACGGGCAGCGGTGCGCGGCGCGCCAGAAGCTCTTCCTGCAGTTCCAGCCCGCTCATGCCGGGCATGCGTACGTCGGCGATCAGCACCCCGACCTGGTCGGGGTCGTAGGCGTTGAGGAATTCTTCCGCGGCGCCGAAACTGCGTACGCGGTAGCCGTTGGCCTCGAGCAGCCAGCGCAGGGAATCGCGCACTGCCTCGTCGTCATCGACGATGTATATGGTGCCGGGGGCTTGGGGTGTAGTCATGCATGCAACTCCTGGGAATGCTCGGGCGTGCCCGCTGCTTGTGGCGCGGCGCACGGCAGTGTGAAGCGGAAAATAGTACCGCCTTCGGGGTTGGCTGCCGCCCAGAGGCGGCCGTGATGGGATTCGATGATGGTGCGGCAGATGTTCAGGCCCATGCCCAGGCCCTCTGATTTGGTGCTGTAGAAGGGCTCGAACAGGCGCTCGGGGTCGCGCAGGCCGTGGCCGCGGTCGATGACCGCGATCTCGACCAGCGACTGCGCGTCGGTGACCACTACGCGCAAGATGCGGTGTTCGCTTTTCTCCATGGCTTCGATGCCGTTCTTGAGCAGGTTCAATAATACCTGCTCGATCAGAATGGGGTCGGCCATGACTTCCGGCATGGGTTGCGGCAGGGTTTTTTCGATTACCACCTGCCGCTTGCGCGCGTCGATCTCGGCGAACCCGATGGCGTTTTCCAATATTTGGGTGACCGGCACGCGCTGGCGGCGCGGTTCGCTGCGTTTGACGAACTCGCGGATGCGGCTGATGATCTTGCCGGCGCGCTCGGCCTGGTTGGCAGCCTTTTCCAGGGCGCTGAGCAATATTTCGGGCTGGATGTTGCCGGCCTTGATCATCGCCACCGCGCCCATGCTGTAGTTGGCGATCGCGGTCAGCGGCTGGTTCAGTTCGTGGGCCAGCGACGAGGCCATCTCGCCCATGGTGGTCAGGCGGCTGGTGAGCTGGATTTTTTCCTGCTGGACGCGCGAGGCCTCTTCGTGCTTGCGCCGTTCGGTGATGTCGCGCGCCACCTGCATGCGCACGCGGCGCCCGTCGGTCCAGGCGAGTATGCGGTGATGCACCTCGAACCAGCGCTGCGCCGATTCGGAAAAGACTTCCACGGTTTCGTCGGTGAAGCGCCCCAGGCGTCCGCCCAGCAGTTCGCCGTGGCCGTTGGACTGGGCGCCGAAGAAGCGCCGGTAGGTGCGGTTGGCGAACAGCAGTTCCAGGCCGTCGGGCGTGTCGGCCACCACCGAGATGGCGTCGTCCAGGCCTTCGAGCACCGTCATGAAGCGCTCGTGCGCGGCGGTGAGCGCCTCGCGGATGCGCTTGGGCTCGGTGATGTCGGTCATGGATGTCATCCAGCCGATCTGCTCGCCTTTCGGGTCGCGCAGCGGCGAGACATACATGCGCGCGGTGAAGCGCGAGCCGTCACGGCGCTGCGCCTCGACTTCCAGGCCGCTGCTGGGGGTGCGGCCGGCCAGCAGAATATCCAGGGTTTCCTGGTGCTGCGCGTGGCGCCCGGGCAGCCAGTAGGGAAAGGGCGTGGTGCGGCCGATCAGGTCGGCTTCGTTCCAGCCTATCATGCGGCAGAACGCCGGGTTGACGTAGGCGATGCGGCCCTGCATGTCGAAGACCCGCATGCCGGTCGACATGGAGTTTTCCATGGCGCGCCGGAAGCCGGTTTCGGCAATCAGCGCGGCCTCGGCCCGCGTGCGGTAGCGGGTGTAGCGCCACAGGGCCAGCAGGCTCAGCACGATCACGCAGGACAGCGCTATCACCACCATGATGAGCCGCTGCTGGCGGGTTTCCTGGTCGATGGTGACGAACATCACGCTGTCGTTGTGCAGCCGCTGCAGCCAGATGAATGCGCCCATCACGCACAGATACAGCACCAGCACGATGACCGGCGTCAGCCAGTAGAAGCCGCGCCGGCTGCTTTTGGCCTGGTCGTAGAACGTCGTGGGGATGAGGGTTTTCTTGGATGGACTTGCCATAAGCCGTATCGGGATGCCGGGTCTGCCGAGTCGCCGCAATCGGCCCGCAGGCGCCGTGGCGCAAGCACGGCGGCATCTCGCGGCGTATCGATTCAACGGGCTGCCGGTATTTTAGTCTGTGTGGCGAGAGCAGGCGCTATAGGCTATTCTTTCCGCATTATGAAAATTAATATCATAAAGTGAAATTTTACTTGCCTGGGCCTGGACTCTTTCCTAGAATAGCTTAGGTTGTAGAGGCGCGCGGCTTATCGTTTACCCGTTCACCCGCCGCCGCTACCGAGTGCAATCTCGCGCGGTCGATCGCCGCACCGAATCATGGCAAGCATCCAAGGAGACTCCCGCATGTCCTCGCCCGATCAAGTCCAAGCAAGCACCGAGGTCGCCGACGACGCGGCGCTGGAAACCAAAGAATGGCTCGACGCCTTGGCGGCCGTGCTCGAGCGCGAAGGCCCGCAGCGCGCGCATGACCTGATCGAGGGTCTGGTCGACCTGGCGCGCCGTTCCGGCGCCCACATTCCGTTTTCGCCCAACACGGCCTACGTCAACACCATCCCGCCGGGGCTGGAACCGCCGCATCCCGGCAATCTGGTGCTGGAAGAGCGCATCCGCTCTTATATACGCTGGAACGCCATGGCCATGGTGGTCAAGGCCAATAATCACCATCCCGACGACGGCGGCAGCCTGGGCGGCCACATCGCTTCCTTCGCCTCGCTGGCCACCATGATCGAATGCGGCCAGAACCACTTCTGGCACGCTGAAACCGCCGAGCACGGCGGCGACCTGATCTACTTCCAGGGCCATTCCTCGCCCGGCATGTACGGCCGCGCCTATCTTGAAGGCAATCTTACCGACGAGCAGCTTGACAATTTCCGCCAGGAAGTGGGCGGCAAGGGCTTGTCTTCGTATCCGCACCCGAAGCTGATGCCCGACTTCTGGCAGTTTCCCACGGTGTCCATGGGCCTGGGGCCGCTGATGGCCATTTATCAGGCGCGCTTTCTCAAATACCTGCATGCGCGCGGCCTGGCCGACACCAGCAAGCGCAAGGTCTGGGTATTCTGCGGCGACGGCGAAATGGACGAGCCCGAATCGCTCGGCGCCATCAGCCTGGCCGCGCGTGAAAAGCTCGACAACCTCATCTTCGTCATCAACTGCAATCTGCAGCGCCTGGACGGCCCGGTGCGCGGCAACGGCAAGATCATCCAGGAACTCGAAGGCGACTTCCGCGGCAGCGGCTGGAACGTCATCAAGCTGATCTGGGGCGGCTACTGGGATCCGCTGCTGGCGCACGACAAAGAAGGCATTCTGCGCCGCGTCATGGAAGAAACCGTCGACGGCGAATACCAGGCCTGCAAGGCCAATGACGGCGCCTATGTGCGCGAATTCTTCTTCGGCAAGGATCCCCGGCTGCTGGAAATGGTCAGCCGCATGAGCGACGAAGACATCTGGCGCCTGAACCGCGGCGGCCATGACCCGCACAAGGTGTATGCGGCCTTCGACGCGGCCTCGCACCACAAAGGGCAGCCCACCGTGATCCTGGCCAAGACCATCAAGGGCTACGGCATGGGGCAGGTCGGCCAGGCCAAGAACCCGACCCACCAGCAGAAGAAGCTCAATGTGGAATCGGTGCGCGAGTTCCGCGACCGCTTCAATATTCCCATACCCGACGACAAGATCGACGAAATCCCGTACTTCCGTCCGGCTGCGGATTCGCCCGAAATGAAGTACCTGCACGAACGCCGTGCGGCCCTGGGCGGCTATCTGCCGCACCGCCGCCGGCGCGCCGACGAACAGCTGCAGGCGCCCAAGCTGGAAGCCTTCAAGGCGGTGCTCGAGCCCACCGCCGAGGGGCGCGAAATCTCCACCACGCAGGCTTTCGTGCGCGTGCTCAATCAGATCCTGCGCGACAAAGAACTGGCGCCGCGCGTGGTGCCCATCCTGTCCGACGAGTCGCGCACCTTCGGCATGGAAGGCCTGTTCCGCCAGATCGGCATCTATGCGCCTGAAGGGCAGAAGTACACGCCGGTCGACAAAGACCAGGTGATGTACTACCGCGAGACGGCCGACGGCCAGCTGCTGCAGGAAGGCATCAACGAAGCGGGCGCGTTCAGTTCCTGGATGGCGGCGGCCACGTCGTATTCCACGAACAACCGCATCATGATCCCGTTCTACATCTATTACTCGATGTTCGGGTTCCAGCGCGTCGGCGATCTGGCCTGGGCGGCCGGCGACATGCAGGCGCGCGGCTTCCTGCTGGGCGGCACGGCCGGGCGCACCACCCTGAACGGCGAGGGCCTGCAGCACGAAGACGGCCACAGCCACATCCAGGCTTCGCTGATCCCGAACTGCGTGGCCTACGATCCGGCCTTTGCCCACGAGCTGGCCGTCATCATGCAGGACGGCCTGCGGCGCATGATCCAGAACCAGGAAAACGTCTACTACTACATTACCGTCATGAACGAGAACTATCCCCAGCCGGGCCTGACCCCCGGCGACGAAGAGGGCATAGTGCGCGGCATGTACAAATTCAAGTCCGTCGGCAAGGGCAAGCTGCGGGTGCAGCTCATGGGCTCGGGCACCATCCTGCGCGAAGTCCTCGAGGCCCAGACCCTGCTGCAGGACGACTGGGGCGTGGGCTCCGACGTCTGGAGCGTCACCAGCTTCACCGAGCTGCGCCGCGACGGCATCGACTGCGAGCGCCACCAGACGCTCAACCCGCTCGACGACGAGGCGCCGCAGCCCTACGTCACGCGCCAGCTGCAGAACACCAAGGGGCCCATCGTGGTCTCCACCGACTACATCAAGGCCTTCGGCGACCAGATCCGGCCGTACATACCCAAGGGCCGCGGCTTCAAGGTGCTGGGCACCGACGGTTTCGGCCGCTCCGACTTCCGCTACAGGCTGCGCGAGCACTTCGAGATCAACCGCCATTTCGTGGTGGTGGCGGCGCTCAAGGCGCTGGCCGACGAAGGCGCGGTGCCGCTGAAGAAGGTTGCCGAGGCGATCAAGAAATACGGCATCGACGTCAACAAAGCCAACCCGCAACACGCCTGAGGAACAGGGGGAGATCCACATGAGCGACGTGATTGAAGTCAAGGTTCCCGATATAGGCGATTTCAGCGAGGTCGAGATCATCGAGCTGCTGGTCGGCGCCGGAGACACGGTCAAGGCCGAGCAAAGCCTGATCACGGTGGAGTCCGACAAGGCCTCCATGGAAATACCCTCGTCCGCGGCGGGCGTGGTCAAGGCCGTCAAGGTGAAAGTGGGCGACAAGGTCAGCGAAGGCTCGGTGATACTCGAGCTCGAAGCCGCGGCGGGGTCGGCCGAGCCTGCGCCGGCTGCCAAACCCGAGCCGGCAGCCGCGGCGGCACCTGCGCCAGCGCAGGCAGCGGCTCCTGCGGCGGCGGCTCCGTCCCCGGCTCCCGCACCGGCTCCGGCCGCTGCGCCCGCGGCCGCGCCGGCCGCCGCCATGGCCTCCGCGCCGGTGCAGCACACCTCGCCCACGGCCTCGTATCCCGAAGCCGATGCCTCCGGCAAGAACCTGCCGCATGCTTCGCCTTCGGTGCGCAAGTTCGCCCGCGAGCTGGGCGTCGATCTGCGTCAGGTGCAGGGCTCCGGCGCCAAACAGCGCATTACGCAGGACGACGTGCGCAATTTCGTCAAGCAGGCGCTGGCGGGCGGCGCGGCCGCCGCCGCGCCCGGCGCCGTTGCCGCGGGCGGCCTGAGCGTGCTGCCCTGGCCCAAGGTCGACTTCACCAAGTTCGGCCCGGTCGAGGCCAAGCCGCTGTCGCGCATCAAGAAGATCTCGGGCGCGAACCTGCACCGCAACTGGGTGATGATCCCGCACGTCACCAACAACGAAGCCGCCGACATCACCGAGCTGGAAGCGCTGCGCGTCCAGCTCAACAAAGAGAACCAGAAGGCCGGCATCAAGGTCACCATGCTGGCGTTCCTGATCAAGGCGGTAGTGGCGGCGCTGAAGAAGTTCCCCGAGTTCAACGCCTCGCTCGACGGCGACGAACTGATCCTGAAGCAGTACTACCACATCGGCTTCGCCGCCGACACGCCCAACGGCCTGGTGGTGCCGGTGATCCGCGACGCCGACCGCAAGGGCGTGCTCGAACTCGCCACCGAAACCTCCGAGCTGGCGCGCCAGGCGCGCGACGGCAAGCTGTCGCCGGCGCAGATGCAGGGCGGGTGCTTCTCGATTTCGTCCCTGGGCGGCATCGGCGGCACGACGTTCACGCCCATCATCAACGCCCCCGAAGTGGCGATCCTCGGGGTTTCGCGCTCGTCGCACCAGCCGGTGTGGGACGGCCAGGCATTCCAGCCGCGGCTCATGCTGCCGCTGTCGCTGTCCTACGACCACCGGGTGATCGACGGCGCTGCTGCAGCGCGCTTCAACGCCTACCTGGCCGGGCTGCTGGCCGACTTCCGCCGCATCATCCTCTAGGAGCCGCGCATGAGCACACAAAACATAACCGTGCCCGATATCGGCGACTTCTCCGAGGTGGAAATCATCGAGGTGCTGGTGGCCGTTGGCGATACCATCAAGCCCGAGCAGAGCCTGATCACCGTCGAGTCCGACAAGGCCTCGATGGAGATCCCGGCCTCGCAGGGCGGGGTGGTGCGCGAACTCCTGATCAAGGTGGGCGACAAGGTCTCCAAGGGCTCGGTGATCCTGACGGTCGAGGCCGCCGGGCAGGCGGCCGAGGCCGCGGCAGACAAGCCGGCCAAGGCCAGCGAGCCTGCGGCGCAGCAGCCCGCCAAGGCAGCCGCTGCGGCCCCGGCCGCCGCGCCCGCGGCCGCAAGCTACACCGGCAGCGCTGACGTAGAATGCGACGTGCTGGTGCTGGGCGCCGGCCCCGGCGGCTATTCCGCCGCGTTCCGCGCGGCCGATCTGGGCCTGAACGTAGTCCTGGTCGAACGCTACCCGACCCTGGGCGGGGTCTGCCTGAACGTCGGCTGCATTCCTTCCAAGGCGCTGCTGCATACGGTATCGGTCATCGAAGAAGCCAAGTCGCTGGCCTCGCACGGCGTGTCCTTCGCCGAGCCGCAGGTCGACCTGGACAAGCTGCGCGGCTTCAAGGACGGCGTGGTGGCCAAGCTTACCGGCGGCCTGGCCGGCATGGCCAAGGCGCGCAAGGTCAAGGTGCTTACCGGCGACGGCCAGTTCGCCGATCCGCAGCACCTGGCCGTCACGGCCGAAGGCAAGACACAGACCGTGCGCTTCAAGTCCGCCATCATCGCCGCTGGCAGCGAATCGGTGAAGCTGCCCTTCCTGCCGCAGGACGAGCGCATCGTCGATTCGACCGGCGCGCTGAAACTGGCCTCGATCCCCAAGAAGATGCTGATCGTCGGCGGCGGCATCATCGGCCTGGAAATGGGCACGGTGTATTCGGCCCTGGGCGCGCGCCTGGACGTGGTGGAAATGCTCTCCGGGCTGATGCAGGGCGCCGACCGCGACCTGGTCAAGGTCTGGGAAAAAATGAACGCCGGGCGCTTCGACCACATCATGCTCAACACCAAGACGGTGGGGGCCGAGGCGCGTGACGACGGCATCTGGGTCAGCTTCGAGGGCGCCAAGGCGCCCAAAGAAGCGCAGCGCTACGACCTGGTGCTGCAGGCCGTAGGGCGCAGGCCCAACGGCGCCAGGATCTCGGCCGACAAGGCCGGGGTGCAGGTCGACGAGCGCGGCTTCATCGCAGTCGACAAGCAGATGCGCACCAATGTGCCGCACATCTACGCCATCGGCGACATCGTCGGCCAGCCCATGCTGGCGCACAAGGCCGTGCATGAGGCCCACGTCGCGGCCGAGGTCATAGCCGGGCAGAAGAGCTACTTCGACGCGCGCGTGATTCCGGCGGTGGCCTACACCGATCCCGAAGTCGCCTGGGTGGGCCTGACCGAGGAAGAAGCCAAGAAAGAAGGCATAGCCGTCGAGAAGGGCCTGTTCCCGTGGCAGGCCTCGGGACGTGCCATCGCCAACGGACGCGACGAAGGCTTCACCAAGCTGCTGTTCAGCGCCGAAACCCATCGCATCGTGGGCGGCGGCATCGTCGGCACCCACGCCGGCGACCTGATCGGCGAAATTGCCTTGGCCATAGAGATGGGCGCCGATGCCGTCGATATCGGCAAGACCATCCACCCGCACCCGACGCTGGGTGAATCCATAGGCATGGCGGCCGAAGTGGCCGAAGGCAGCTGCACCGACCTGCCGCCCGCGCGGCGCAAGTAGCGCGGCTGTAGGGCCAGCAGTAGGGCCGGCAGTCCAGGCGCGCCCCGGGGACTCCGTGCCCCGGGGCGCGTTTTGCTTTCCTGCGGACGGCCGGAAATGTTCTGGGCGGGGCTGCGGACAGGCTCGCACCGCCCGCCGCCACGCTTTATCCCTGAGTGCCCCGCGGTGAAGCAAGACCGCCGGGGCGCGCTGAGCTACACTTGCGTCTGTCTTCCTCGGCTCGCCCCAGACCCGCATTTTTTGCGCGCCCGCGTGGCCGCGCCGCGGCCTTTCTCTTCCGAACCCGATTCATGTCCCTGCCCAAACCCACCGCCGCAGCCACTCTGCAGGAATGGCTCGCCTATCTGGAATCCCTGCATCGCAAACCCATAGAACTCGGCCTGGAGCGCGTCCGCGCCGTCGCCGAGCGGCTCGAACTGCGCCTGCCTTGCGTGAAGATCACGGTGGGCGGCACCAATGGCAAAGGCTCGACCTGCGCCATGCTGGAAGCCATCTTGCAGGCGGCCGGCTACCGCGTCGGCATGTATACCTCGCCGCATCTGATCGATTTCAACGAGCGTATCCGCGTCGATGGCGAGAACGCCGACGACGCCGCCATCATCGCGCAGTTCGATCGCATTGAAAATGGCCGCGGCGAGATTTCCCTGAGCTATTTCGAATACACGACACTGGCGGCGCTGCTGCTGTTCGAGCAGCGCGAGGTGGACATCGCCGTACTGGAAGTCGGGCTGGGAGGCAGGCTCGACGCCGTCAATCTGATCGACGCCGACTGCTCCATCGTCACCAGCGTCGACCTCGATCATACCGAGTGGCTGGGCGACACGCGCGAAAAAATCGGCTACGAAAAAGCGCATATCTTCCGCTCCGGCCGTCCCGCCATCTGCGCCGACCCCATGCCGCCGCAGAGCCTGGTCGATTATGCGCGCGACATAGGCGCCGACCTGTGGCGCTTCGGCAAGGATTTCAACTATTCCGGCGACCGCCAGCAATGGGCCTACGGCGGGCGCTCGCGGCGCCGTGCCGGCCTGGCCTACCCGGCGCTGCGCGGCGCCAACCAGTTGCTCAACGCCAGTGCCGCGCTGGCCGCGCTCGAGGCCCTGGAAGATCGGCTGGTGGTGCCGCAACAGGCCGTGCGCCTGGGGCTGTCCCAGGCTGTGCTGCCCGGCCGCCTGCAGATCCTGCCGGGGCGGCCCACCGTAGTGCTGGACGTGGCGCACAATCCGCACGCCGCCTCGGCTCTGGCGCAGAATCTGGGCGGCATGGCGTATTACCCCTACACCCATGCGGTGGTGGGCATGCTCAAGGACAAGGACATTGCCGGCGTGCTGTCCAAGTTCCTTACCCGCGTCGATCACTGGTATTTCGCCACCATCGACGGCCCGCGCGGCGCCACCGGCGAACAACTGGCCGAAATCATGCGCGGCCTGCTGCCGCCCCAGGGCGATGACCCGGTGACTGTTTCAAGTTTTGCAAATCCGGTGCTCGCCTTTGCTGCGGCGCGTGAACGCGCGACCGAGGGTGATAGAATTCTCGTGTTCGGCTCCTTTTCCACGGTCGGCCCGGTGCTGCAGGAGCTTGGACGCTGATCAATGTTCACGCGGGCAGGCGCACAGCCTGTCCATAAAGGTTGCCGCCCATGGGATTGTTTTCTCGCAGCGAATCCGCCGCCGCGCCCCGCCGCCCCGTAACGCGAACCTCCAGCGAAGCTCTGGCACAGGAAATGCGCGGCCGTGCCCGCCGGCGCCTGATCGGTGCCTTGGTGCTGGTGCTTGCCGCCGTCATCATCGTGCCCATGCTGCTGGATTCCACGCCCGCGCCCAAGCAGGCCAATGCGCCGCTGGCGGTGCCGGCGGTGGTGCCTCCGGCCTCCAGCCAGGGCGGCGCCGCAACCGGTTCCGGCTTGCAGCCTTCCGACGGCACCACGGTTGCAGCCGCCACCCCTGAAGCCGGTGCGCCGGCCGCGGGCACGGTAGAGCAGGGCGGTGCCGCGCAGGCGCCCGCCGACACGGCGCCCGGCCCGGTCGATGACGCGCCGCCCGCCGCCAAACCCGAACCGCCCGTGGCTCGCGAAGACGCCAGCCGGGCCAAGCCGCCGGCGCGCCCCGAAGCGCACTCGGCTGCCAAGCCCAAACCCGAGGCCAAGCCCGAGCCGCGCCATGAAACCCGCGCCAAGAAGGGCGACTCCGAACCGCGCACCGACGACGGTTCCGTGGCCATCGCGCTGCTCGAGGGCCGCAAACCCGCCCAGAGCGCGCCCGCGCCCGCGGCACACGGCAATTTCGTGCTGCAGATCGCTTCTTACACGGCCGACAAAGACGCCCAGAGCCGGCGCGAAAAGCTGGTGGCGGCCGGGGTCACCAACGCCTATGTCCAGACGGGTACGGTCAACGGCAAGCCCACCTACCGGCTGCGTGTCGGGCCTTTCCCCACGCGCGATGCCGCCCAGGCAGCACAGGCGCGCCTGCGCGCCCTGGGCTACGACAACGGCTTCATTTCCAGTAAGTGACCAGCTTCGACTACATAGTGCTCGGCATCCTCGTGGTGTCGGCATTTTTGGGGCTGCTGCGCGGGCTCGTCAAAGAGATTCTGTCGCTGATCGCTTATATGGCGGCCTTCGTGGCCGCCATCTGGTGGGGGCCGCGGGTTACACTGTGGCTCGGCCCCTATCTGGAAAATGAACTCTTGCGTACCGCCGCCGCCTATGGGGCGGTATTTATTGTGGTGCTGCTGCTGCTCGGCCTGCTCAACGTGACCCTCGACACTCTGATACGCAAGACCGGGCTGACGCCGGCCGACCACGGCCTGGGCGCGCTGTTCGGGCTGCTGCGCGGCTTGCTGATCGTGCTCATATTGGTGGCGGCCGCCGGCTATACCGAATTGCCCAAAGAACCCTGGTGGCGCGACGCGCGGCTGGCGCCCGCCGCCGTGCGCGGGGTGCAGCAGGCCAAGCTGCTGCTGCCGCCTTCGCTGGCCTCGTGGCTGCCGTATTGATCGTCTACAGATCGTCTACACAGGAAACCGGAACAAATGTGCGGAATCGTTGGGGTTGCAGGCTGCAGCCCCGTCAACCAGTTGATCTACGACAGCCTGCTGCTGCTGCAGCATCGCGGCCAGGACGCCGCCGGCATCGCCACGTCGTTCGACAATTTCTTCAATATGTACAAGGCCCACGGCCTGGTGCGCGATGTCTTCCGCACGCGCAATATGCGCTCGCTGCCCGGGTTCAGCGGCCTGGGCCAAGTGCGCTATCCCACCGCGGGCTCCAGCGACAGTGTCGAAGAGGCCCAGCCTTTCTACGTCAACGCGCCGTTCGGCATCACCTTCGTGCACAACGGCAACCTCACCAACTGGCGCGAACTGCGCGAAGAGCTTTTCAAGATCGACCGGCGCCACATCAACACCAATTCCGACTCCGAAGTGCTGCTCAACGTCTTCGCCCACGAGCTGCAGCTGGCCGCCAATGGCGTGTCCCTGGACGAGAACGCGGTGTTCGGGGCGGTAGAGGCCGTGCACCGCCGCGCCAAGGGCGCCTACGCCGTCATCGCCCAGATCGCCCACTACGGCATGGTGGCGTTCCGCGATCCCCACGGCATCCGCCCGCTGTGCCTGGGCTCCCAGGAAACCGACGAGGGCGTGGAATGGATGCTGGCCTCTGAATCGGTGGCATTGGCCGGCTGCGGCTTCAACTTCGTGCGCGACGTCGAGCCCGGCGAGGCCATCTGGATCGATCTCGACGGCAAGCTCGCCAGCCGGCAATGCGCGCCGGCCGGCACGCTGTTCACGCCCTGCGTCTTCGAATACGTGTATTTCGCCCGCCCCGACTCGCTGATGAATGGCGTCTCGGTGTATGACGCGCGCCTGAACATGGGCGAGTACCTGGCCGACAATGTGGCCCGCAGCCTGCGGCTGGGCGACATCGACGTGGTCATGCCCATCCCCGATTCGTCGCGTCCGGCGGCGATGCAGCTGGCGGCGCGCCTGAACCTGAATTATCGCGAAGGCTTCATCAAGAACCGCTATGTGGGCCGCACCTTCATCATGCCCGGCCAGGCGGTGCGCAAGAAGTCGGTGCGCCAGAAGCTCAATGCCATCGATATGGAGTTCCGCGGCAAGAACGTGCTGCTGGTCGACGACTCCATCGTGCGCGGCACCACCAGCCGCGAAATCGTCGACATGGCGCGCGCCGCCGGCGCGCACAAAGTGTTCTTCGCCTCGGCCGCGCCGCCGGTGCGCTTTCCCAACGTGTACGGCATCGACATGCCCACGCAGTCGGAGCTCATCGCCTACGGCCGCGAGCCCGAGGAAGTGGCGCGGGAAATCGGCGCCGACGGCCTGGTCTATCAGTCCCTGGCGGATCTCGAGCAGTCGATCCGCGACCTGAACCCGGCGCTTACGGGCTTCGAGTCGTCCTGCTTCAATGGCCAGTACATCACGGGCGACATCGATGCCGCCTACCTCGACCGCCTGAGCCGCACGCGCGGCGAGGCTAAGGCCGAAAAAGCCGCGCGCGCCGCCGCCGGCGACGACGACGCCTGATACGTTGCCGCCCGGATAGCGGGCGCGGCTTGCGGCGGTTCGATCAGGCGCGGCGCGGGCGCGCCAGCGCCCGCAGCGCAGCCAGGGTCAGCAGCACGAACAGGATCAGGCTCCAGATGGCGTATTCGACCCCCAGTACCTTGACGCGCGCGTCGGCGCACGACGCGAATATGCCGAACAGCCAGGGCAGGTGGGCGTCCAGGCCCAGGCCCACCATGAATTTGTCGGCGAAAGTGCGGTCGCAAGAGAACATGTTCGAAGCCACACTGTACTGGTACCAGGCCGACATGACTCCGCATATGCCCAGGGCCGCCGCCGCCACCGTGGCCAGCGTCTCGGCCGGGCGCCAGCGGCGCAGCAGCAGGCCCAGCCAGCAGCAGACGGCGATTGCCAGGTAGATCAGGCGCTGCATCACGCACCAGGCGCATGGGCGCATGCCGAATACGTGCTGCGAAACCAGGGCCGCGCACACGGCCAGTATGCTGAGCAGCGCAATGCCGTGCAGCAGCTTGGAAGAGGGTTGGTTCATCGGGACGGCTAGTGATAGGAAATGGGAACGGGCGCGATGGGAACCGGCGCCCTGTCGGGGCCGGGCGGCCCGTGGAAGCTCAAATCATACACTGCCCGGGCAGGCAGGCCTGCGGCGCTGCCGCCGCGCTTCGGCCATGTCGGCGAGCTTGCCGCGCAGCCTGGCGCGGTCAAGCGCCGCCGCAGCCGCCGCGATCAGGCCCCTGATTCGTCCAGCGTGGACAGCAGCGCACGCTCGAAGCGCAGCTGCAGGCGCGGGTGCCCCAGGGCGCTGCCGGCGATGATGAAGACGTCTTCCACGCGGTCGCCCAGGGTCATGACCTTGGCCATCTTGAGGTTGATGCCGTGCTCGGCAAAGACCTGCGCCAGCGCGTACAGCAGCCCCGGCCGGTCGGAGGCGGTAATGGACAGGCGCCACGAGGTGCTGTTCTCGTCGGGCTGCAGCTCGATGTTGGGCACGATGGGAAACACGCGGGCGCGCCGCGAGCCGGCGCGCCGCGGCGGCGCTGCGGCGTGGCGCAGGGGCGCGGCGCCGGCGAGCAGCTCGGGCAGCTCGTGCTCGATCAGTGCGGCCTGCGAGCGGAAATCTTTTTCGTGCGCGGGCGGCAGCACCACGAAACTGTCCAGCGCCCAGCCGTGGCGCGTGGTGTGGATGCGGGCGTCCTGCACGCTGAGTGCGCGCCGCTCGAAGTAGCCGCAAATGGTCACGAACAGGTCTTGGGCGTCGCGCGTATAAACCATGAGCTGCAAGCCTTCGCTGCTGCCGGCGATGCGTGCCTTGACGACGGGTTCGGGGCTGTTGGCGCGGTAGTACAGGTGGCGCGTATGCCAGGCGATCTCGGAGGCTTCGTGGCGCAGGAAATAGGCCACGTCGAGTTCGCTCCAGAAGGCCTCGCGGCTTTCGTCGCGCAGCCCCATGCGGCGGATTTCGGCGGCGGCGGCTTCTTTGCGCTGGCTGAGCACGGTGCGGGTATCGGGCTGCGAGCCTCCCAGCGCCAGCAAGGTCTGGCGGTACAGGTCTTCCAGCAGCTTGCCTTTCCAGGAGTTCCACACCTTGGGGCTGGTGCCGCGGATGTCGGCCACCGTCAGCAGGTAGAGCGTGGTCAGGCGGCGCTCGTCGCCCACGATGGCGGCGAATTCGCGCACCACCTGGGGGTCGCTCAGGTCGCGCTTCTGCGCGTAGGCCGACATGGTCAGGTGCTCGCGCACCAGGAATTCCACCAGCGCGGTGTCCTGCTCGTCCAGCCCGTGCTCGATGCAGAAGCGGTAGGCGTCGCGGGCGCCGAGTTCGGAGTGATGGCCGCCGCGGCCCTTGGCGATGTCGTGGAACAGCGCCGCGACGTACAGCAGCCAGTGGCGCTGCACCCCGGCCATGAGCTGGCTGGCCAAGGGATATTCCTGGGCATGCTCGGGCATGGTGAAGCGGCGCAGATTGCGGATCACCATCAAGATGTGCTGATCCACCGTGTAGGCGTGAAACAGGTCGTGCTGCATCTGGCCGACGATGCGGCGGAACACCGGCAGGTAGCGCGGCAGGATGTTCAGCATGGTCATGCGCCGCAGCGCGTGCACGATGCCGCGCGGCTGCTGCAGGATCTGCAGGAACAGCCGGCGATTGACGGGGTTCTTGCGGAACTGCGCGTCGATGCGGCGCCGCGCATGCCACATGGCGCGCAGCGTATGCGCCGACAGGCCGCTCAGTTCGGGCCGTTCCTGCATCACCAGGAAGGCGCGCAGCAGCATGGTGGGCTTGCGCTCGAAGCCGTCCTCGCGGCAGAGCTCCAGGCGGTTCTGCACCATGCAGAAATCATCGTCGATGCGGTGCACCGGCGCATCGGGCTGCGGGAACAGGCGCTCTTCGAAGGTCTGCATCAGGATGGTGTTGAGCTGGTTCACCACCCGCGCCGCCCAGTAGTAGCGCTGCATCAGGATCTCACTGGGACGGCGCGTTTTGGTTGCCGTGAAGCCGTAGATCGCGGCCAGCGCCGGCTGCAGGTCGAATAGCACCCGGTCTTCGCGCCGGCCGCAAAGCAGGTGCAGCTCGATGCGCAGGCGCTTGAAGGCCAGGTCGGCCTTGCGCAGCGAGCGGTACTCCGCCGCGGTCAGCAGCTGGGCGCGGGCGATTTCCTTCCAGGTATGCCCCAGGCCGGCGGCCTGGGCCAGCCAGAGAATAACCTGCAGGTCGCGCAGGCCACCCGGCGCCTCTTTGCAATTGGGCTCCAGCGCATAGGGCGTGTCCTGGTGGCGCGCATGGCGCTGCTGCATCTCGGCGCGTTTGGCCTGGAAAAAGGTCTGCGCGTCCATTTGTTCCGTCATGGCGTGCGTCAGGGCCTGCAGCAGTTCCTTGCTGCCGGCCAGCCAGCGCGCCTCCATGAGTGCGGTCTCGACCGTGATGTCGCCGGCCGCCTCGCGCCGGCAGTCTTCGATGGTGCGCACGCTGTGCCCGAGATCCAGCCCCAGATCCCACAGCGCGGCCACCAGCGCCTCGAGCAGGCGCGTATCGGCCTGGCCCGGAGGGTCGCGCAGCAATATCAGGACGTCGACGTCCGAATACGGGTAGAGTTCGCCGCGCCCGTAGCCGCCGACGGCCACCAGGCTGGCATGGGCCGGCAGCGGATGCAGCTTGATCGCTTCGCGCACCGCCTGGTCGGTGGCGCGCCGCAGCGCCGTCAGCAGCAGTTCAGGCCGCAGGTGGATGCGGAACTGGTCGATGGCCTCGCGGCGCTTGCGCTGCAGGTTTTCGCGCAACAGCGCCAGCAGGGAGGACGAGGAAGCCCGCATGAGCCACGCGGCCTTGTGCTTCAGTGGGCGGCGGCCGGATTGATGAAGGCGGGAGGAGGGGGCATGCCGTCGGACACGGTGAGCACCTCGTAGCCGTCGTCGGTGACCAGGATGCTGTGCTCCCATTGGGCCGATAGGCTATGGTCGCGGGTCACGACCGTCCAGCCGTCGGCGAGCTGGCGGATGTCCTTGCGCCCGGCGTTGATCATGGGTTCGATGGTGAAAATCATGCCGGGCACCAGCTTCACGCCGGTGCCGGCCTTGCCGTAGTGCAGGACTTGGGGATCCTGGTGGAACTTGCGGCCCACCCCGTGGCCGCAATATTCGCGCACCACCGAGAAACCCTTGCCCTCGGCGTATTTCTGGATGGCCTGGCCGACGTCGCCCAGGGTGGCGCCGGGCCGCACCTGCTGTATGCCCAGCCACATGCATTCATAGGTGATCTCGGTCAGGCGGCGCGCCAGAATGGAGGGCTCGCCGACGTAGTACATGCGGCTGGTATCGCCGAACCAGCCGTCCTTGATGATGGTGACGTCGATGTTCATGATGTCGCCATTCTTGAGCACCTTGTCGCCCGGGATGCCGTGGCAGATTACGTGGTTGACCGAGGTGCAGATCGAGCCCGGAAAGGGCGGATAGCCCGGCGGCGCGTAGCCGACGGTGGCCGATTCGACCTTCAGTTCGTTGGTCAGGTAGTCCATGCACAGGCGGTCGAGTTCGCCGGTGGTGATGCCGGCGCGCACGTGCGGCGTGAGGAAATCGAGGATTTTGGCCGCATCCCGGCAGGCGGCGCGCATTTTGTTCAGGTCTTCGGGATCGGTAACGATACTGCTCATGGGAAGGCGGCTTGAAGGATGATCGAAAAAGATAGTAGAATTATAGGCTTTCTTTTTGCTGGCTTAGGCTTTGATTGTGCTGCTTAGGCATTGATCGGTGCTTTGATTGGTCTTTAATCTGGCCTTTGATGCTTGGCTTCATGCGGGCAAAAACTGCGGGCAGAAGCTTGCAGGCAAAAGCTGCAGGCAAAAATGCGGGCAAAAACGTAGGTAAAAAGTAAAGTAAATGCTGCAGGCAAGTAGTTGCTGTGCTGGCCATTGGTGCCAGTAGCTGCTACAGCCTAACGCAGCCAAACCAGCCGTGGGATTCAATGCAAATTTTGGCGTTGATTCGCGGCAAATCGCGCGCCTGGCCGTCCGGGGTGTTGGGTCATTGTACCAATCCCGGCCTGGCGCAAGACTCAACCCTAGGAGAATACTATGTCTTTGATGCGTGAAATGCTGGAAGCGGGCGTGCACTTCGGTCACCAGACTCGTTACTGGAACCCCAGGATGGCCCCCTATATCTTCGGCCAGCGCAACAAAATCCATATCGTCAACCTCGAGCAAACCGTTGCTAAGTTCCAGGAGGCGACCAAGTTCGTGCGCCAACTGGTGGCTCGTGGCGGCACCGTGCTGTTCGTCGGCACCAAGCGCGCCGCGCGCGAGCTGGTGGCGGCCGAGGCGCAGCGCTGCGGCATGCCCTACGTGGACAACCGCTGGCTCGGCGGCATGATGACCAATTTCAAGACGGTCAAGAGCTCGGTCAAGCGCCTGAAGGAAATGGAAGCCGCGCAGGCCGAGGGCGCCACCGAACGCATGAGTAAGAAAGAAGCACTCATGTTCGAACGCGAACTGGCCAAGCTCAACAAGGCGATCGGCGGCATCAAGGACATGAACACGCTGCCCGACGCCCTGTTCGTGATTGACGTGGGCTACCACAAGATCGCCGTTGCCGAGGCGCGCACCCTGGGCATCCCCGTGGTCGCCGTGGTCGACACCAACCACTCTCCCGAAGGCATCGCGCACGTGATCCCGGGCAACGACGACTCGGCCAAGGCCATTGCGCTGTACGCGCGCGGCATTGCCGACGCCGTGCTGGAAGGCCGCGAGCAGAACCTGAACGGCCTGGTGGAAGAAATCGCCGAAGGCAGCGAAGAGTTCGTCGAAGTCGACGAAGAGCGCGAGTAAACGCATCCGGCCGGGCCTGCCCGGTATGACGCCGGCCGCGTTGCACGCGGCCCGGCTCCCCATGTGTTTATGCCCCGGCCCGTCCGGGGCGCGCAATTATTGAACAGGAGAATCGAATTGGCTCAAATTACCGCAACCATGGTCAAGGAACTGCGCGAGAAGACTGACGCGCCCATGATGGAATGCAAGAAGGCGCTGACCGAGGCCGAAGGCGATATGGCCCGTGCCGAGGAACTGCTGCGCGTGAAGCTGGGCAACAAGGCCAGCAAGGCGGCCAGCCGCATCACGGCCGAAGGCCTAGTGGGCCTGTACATTTCGGCCGATGCCAAGCAGGGTGCGCTGGTCGAAGTCAACTGCGAAACCGACTTCGTCGCCAAGAACGACGACTTCATCGGCTTCGTCAACCAGCTGGCCGAGCTGGTGGCCAAGAATGACCCGGCCGACCTGGCCGCCTTGAACGCGCTGCCGCTGGGCGAGGGCAAGGTCGAGAGCACCCGCGCCGCGCTGGTGGGCAAGATCGGCGAGAACATCTCGGTGCGCCGCTTCCAGCGCTATGCCACCGACCAGCAGCTGGCCAGCTACGTGCATGGCGGCAAGATCGGTGTGATGGTCGAATTCAGCGGCCCCGCCGAGCTCGGCAAAGACCTGGCGATGCATATCGCCGCCACCAAGCCCCGCGCGCTGGATGCCGGCGGCGTGGCACAGGCCGACATCGACGCCGAACGCTCGGTGGCCGAGCAGAAGGCCGCCGAATCGGGCAAGCCCGCCGAGATCGTCGTCAAGATGGTCGAGGGCTCGGTGCAGAAATTCCTGAAGGAAGTCACATTGCTGAACCAGCCGTTCGTCAAGAACGACAAGCAGACCGTGGCCCAGGTGCTCAAGGAAAAGAACGCCGCGGTCAGCCGCTACGCGCTGTACGTGGTGGGCGAGGGCATCGAGAAGAAGGTCGAGGATTTCGCCGCCGAAGTGGCCGCGGCAGCAGCCGGCAACGCCTGAGGCCTGCGTCTGCCACTGGGGCCGGTTCGGTGAACAGGCCCCTAGGTTCGCGCCGGGCCGGCAGGTGTGACCGCCGGCGCGCGGGCCTCTGCCCGCGGCGGTGCGCTGACACGCGCGCCGACTCTGGCTTACACTTTCGTTGGTTCGAATTTCCGGGGTGCTATCAATGACAACCAGATCGTACAAGCGCGTGCTGCTCAAGCTGTCGGGCGAGGCGCTGATGGGAGACGATGCTTTCGGCATCAACCGTGCGACCATCCTGCGCATGACCGAAGAAATCGCCGAAGTCGCCGCGCTGGGAGTCGAACTGGCCATCGTCATTGGCGGGGGCAACATCTTCCGCGGCGTGGCGCCTGGGGCGCAGGGCATGGATCGCGCCACCGCCGACTACATGGGCATGATGGCCACGGTCATGAATTCGCTGGCCCTGCAGGACGCCCTGAAGCACCGCGGTGTCGATACCCGGGTGCAGTCCGCCCTGGACATCGACCAGGTGGTCGAGCCGTATATCCGGCCCAAGGCGCTGCGCTACCTGGAAGAGGGCAAGGTGGTGGTGTTCGCGGCCGGCACGGGCAACCCGTTCTTCACCACCGACACCGCGGCGGCGCTGCGTGGCGCCGAGATCGGCGCCGAGATCGTGCTCAAGGCCACCAAGGTCGACGGCATCTACAGCGCCGACCCCAACAAAGACCCGGGTGCGACCCGTTACGCCCGCATCAGTTTCGACGAAGCCATCGTGCGCAGGCTCGAGGTCATGGATGCGACCGCCTTCGCCCTGTGCCGCGACCAGAAACTGCCCATCAAGGTGTTTTCCATCAACAAACCCGGGGCGCTCAAGCGTGTCGTCGGCGGTGAAGACGAAGGCACCCTGGTTCACGTTTGAGTTCGAGTAAGGAATTGCAATGAGTCTTGCAGAGATCAAGAAATCGGCCGAATCGCGCATGACCAAGTCGCTGGAAACGCTCAAGGTCAATCTGTCCAAGATCCGCACCGGCCGCGCGCACGCCGGCATTCTCGACCACGTTACCGTCGACTACTACGGCTCGCCGGTTCCGGTCAGCCAGGTGGCCAACGTGAACCTGATCGACGCCCGCACGATCAACGTGCAGCCCTGGGAAAAGAAGATGGTGGCCATCGTCGAGAAGGCCATACGCGATTCCGACCTGGGCCTGAATCCGCAGTCCATGGGCGAGACCATCCGCGTGCCCATGCCGGCGCTCACCGAAGAGCGCCGCCGCGACCTGACCAAGGTGGTGCGCGGCGAGGGCGAAGACGCCAAGATCGCCGTGCGCAATCTGCGCCGCGAGGCCAATGAAGGCCTCAAGCGGCTGGTCAAGGACAAGGAAATTTCCGAAGACGACGAGCGTCGCGCCCAGGACGAAGTGCAGAAGCTGACCGACCGCAACGTGGCCGAGATCGACAAGCTCGTCGCGCAGAAAGAAGCCGAAATCATGACGGTCTGACGACCGCCTGTGCCCGGCCTGCCAGCATGGTGACAAGCTCTACATTGTCTATACCGTCCGATGTTTCGGTGCCACGCCACGTGGCAGTGATCATGGACGGCAACGGCCGTTGGGCCACGAAGCGTTTCCTGCCCCGCACTGCGGGCCATGCGCGCGGCGTGCAGGCGGTGCGCCGCGTACTGGAAGCCTGCGGCCAGCGCGGCGTGGAATACCTGACCTTGTTCGCCTTCAGTTCCGAGAACTGGCGCCGGCCCGAAGAAGAAGTGTCGCTGCTGATGCGGCTGTTCATCCAGACTCTGGAAAAAGAAGTCGACAAGCTCGAGCGCCAGGGCGTGCGGCTGCGCGTCGTGGGCGACCTGTCGGCCTTCGAGCCCAAGCTGCAGGGGCTGATCCACGCCGCCGAGCGGCGCACCGAGGCCAATTCCACGCTGAACCTGACGATCGCCGCCAACTACGGCGGGCGCTGGGACATACTGCAGGCCATGCAGGCGCTGCTGCGCGCCCGCCCCGAGCTGGCCGCCAGGCCGGAAGCGATCGACGAAGCCTTGTATGCCCAGTACCTTTCCATGGCCTGGGCCCCCGAGCCCGATCTGTTCATCCGCACCGGCGGCGAGCAGCGCATCTCGAATTTCCTGATCTGGCAGCTGGCCTATACCGAACTTTATTTCACCGACGGCTATTGGCCCGATTTCGACGCCAAAGAACTCGACGCGGCCTTCGAATGGTACCGTGGCCGCGAACGCCGTTTCGGGCGCACCAGCGCCCAGGTTTCCACGGACGCCTGAGGGGCACGGCCATGCTCAAGCAACGTATTGTCACCGCGATCGTTCTGCTGGCGGTGTTGCTGGGCGCCTTGCTGGCATCCAGCCCCTGGCCGCTGGTGCTGCTGCTGACCCTGGCGGCGGCCTGCCTGCTGTGGGAATGGCTGCGGCTCAGTTGGCCCGGCGCGGGCGGCCGCGCCGGTGTGGCGCTGGGCGTTTTGCTGGCCGTGGTTCTGTGCCTCGTGGCCCGGCAGTGGCTGGGCGGCACGCCCGCGGCCTGGGCGCAGGCCCTGCTGCAGGTATCTAACCGCTGGCTGGTGCCGCTGGTGTCCGCGGCCTGGGTGCTGGGTGCCACCGCCATGGTGCTGCGCGGCGACGTCACTGCGCGCGGCGGCAGCGCCTGCCTGAGTGTATTCGGCCTGCTGGCGGTAGTCGCGGTCTGGAGCGCGCTGGTGCAGATGTTCCTCGCGCACGGAGCCTGGTTCCTGGTGTCGCTGCTGGCGCTGATCTGGTGCGCCGACATCGCCGCCTATTTCGCCGGGCGGGCCTGGGGCAGGCGCAAGCTCGCGCCCAGGGTCAGCCCGGGCAAGACCTGGGAAGGCGCGATCGCCGGCGTCGTCGTCGCCACCGCGTGGGTCATGGCCAGCGCCTGGTGGCCGGGCAGCTTCGGCGCGGCGCTGCTGCAGCGCATGCCCTGGTGGGCGGCCGTACTGGCCGCCGCCGCGCTGGCCGCGCTGTCGATCGTCGGTGACCTGTTCGAGTCCTTGTTGAAGCGGCGTGCCGGCCTGAAGGATTCCAGCGCTCTGCTGCCCGGCCACGGCGGCGTGTATGACCGCATCGACGCCTTGCTGCCTGTGGCTCCCATCGCGCTGCTGCTGACGGGAGCCTCGATTTTATGAATACACAGCGTATCTGCATACTCGGCTCGACCGGCTCGATCGGCGTCAATACCCTGGACGTGATCGCGCGCCATCCCGATACCCTGTCGGTGTATGCCCTCAGCGCGCACAGCCGCATCGAACGCCTGGCCGAGCAGGCCCGGGCCAGCGGCGCCCAGGTCGTGATCGTGCCCGACGATGCCGCGCGGCGCCGCTTCGAGCAGGCCTGGCCGGCCGGCCGGCCATTGCCGGAAATCCGCCTTGGGGCGCAGTCTCTGGCAGACACTGCCGCCGACCCGCAGGTCACCACCGTCATGGCCGCCATCGTCGGCGCCGCGGGCCTGCCGGCGGCACTGGCGGCGGCGCGGGCCGGCAAACGCCTGCTGCTGGCCAACAAAGAGGCGCTGGTGGCGGCCGGCGGCCTGTTCATGGCGGCGGTGCGCGAGCACGGCGCCGAGCTGCTGCCCATAGACAGCGAGCACAATGCCATTTTCCAGTGCATGCCGGCGGGGTACCGCAGCAGCGTCTCGCAACAGCCCGCGGCGGGCGTGCGGCGCCTGCTGCTGACCGCCTCCGGCGGCCCGTTTCGCACCACCGATCTGGCGCTGCTGGACTCGGTCACGCCCGATCAGGCCTGCGCGCATCCCAACTGGAGCATGGGGCGCAAGATTTCCGTCGATTCGGCCACCATGCTCAACAAGGGGTTGGAGGTCATCGAGGCCCATTGGCTGTTCGCCATGCCGGTGGATCGCATACAGGTGGTGATCCACCCGCAGAGCATGGTGCATTCCATGGTCGAATATGACGACGGCTCGATCCTGGCGCAGCTGGGCCAGCCCGACATGCGCACCCCGATCGCCTATGGCCTGGGTTTCCCGCAGCGCATAGACAGCGGGGTGGGGCTGCTGTCCCTGGCGGCGCTGGGGCGGCTCGATTTCGAAGAGCCGGATTTCCTGCGTTTTCCCTGCCTGCGCCTGGCCTACGAGGCCATGCGCGCCGGGCAGGGCGCCTGCGTCGCGCTGAACGCCGCCAACGAGGTCGCCGTGGCGCGCTTCCTGTCGGGCGCGCTGGGCTATACCCGGATCCCGCGCATCATCGAAGGCTGCCTGGAACGCATGGCGGGCCGCGGCGGCGCTGCCCTGGACAGCCTGGAGGCCGTGCTGGCGCTGGACGGCGAGGCGCGCCGCGCCGCGGCCGACCTGTGCATGTAAAATGACGCTCACCACCCGGCACGCGGCGCGAACCTGCGTCCGGCCGCCCCGGGAGGCCACTGGATCGCCATGCTTTTCACTTTGCTTGCCTTCGTCGTTGCGCTCGGAATACTGATCACTTTCCACGAGCTGGGCCATTATTGGGTTGCACGGCGCTGCGGCGTCAAGGTGCTGCGCTTTTCCGTGGGCTTCGGCAAGGTGATGGCCAGCCGCGTCGACCGCAATGGCACGCAATGGGCGTTGTCGGCCATTCCGCTGGGCGGCTACGTGAAAATGCTGGACGACCCCGTGGCCGGCGGCGACCCGGCGCTAAATGCCCAGGCCTTCAACAGCAAATCCGTGGCGCAGCGCTTCGCCATCGTGCTGGCCGGCCCCGTGGCCAATCTGTTGCTGGCCGTCATCTTGTACGCCATGCTTGGCCTGGCGGGCACGCGCGAGCCGGCCGCGGTTCTGGCTGCACCGCCGGCGCATAGCCCGGCGGCCGTGGCCGGCCTGGCGCAGCGCGACCGCATCGAAAGCGTCGACGGCGCCCCGGTGCGCTCGTGGACCGAGGTGCGCTGGCACTTGCTGGACGTATTGGCGGTCGGCGGCCGCGTCGAACTGGCCGTGCTCTCCCCCGATGGCCGGCGCCAGACGCACGTACTCACGCTGCCCGCGGCCAGCGGCTCCACCACCGACCTCGACCCCATGGAGCAGGCCGGCCTGTCCTTGGCCGCACCCCGGCCCCTGGTTTCCGAGGTGACGGCGGACAGCCCCGGCGCGGCGGCCGGCCTGCATGCCGGCGACGTCGTGCTGGCCGTGGGCGGCCAGGTAGATCCGTCCCCCAATACTATGGTGCATGCCATTCAGGCGCACGCCGGACAGCCCTTGGCCCTGGCCGTGCGGCGCGACGGCGCCGTGCGCAATCTGACGGTTACGCCGCAGGCTGCCAAATCGGCCGACGGCAAGAGCATCGGCCGCATCGGCGTGATGCTCAGCGGCGAACTACCCATGGTGACGGTGCGCTACGGTTTGGTGCAGAGCCTGCAGCGCGGCCTGCAGCGCACCTTCGATACCGCGTGGCTGTCGCTGAAGATGATGGGGCGCATGGTGGTGGGGAAGGTGTCGCTAAGCAATATCAGCGGCCCGGTCACCATCGCCGACTACGCCGGCCAAACGGCGCGGGTGGGCCTGGCCGCCTATCTCGGCTTCCTGGCGCTCATCAGTGTTAGCATCGGCATTTTGAACCTGCTGCCCATCCCCTTGCTGGACGGTGGCCACTTGATGTATTACGTGCTGGAAATCGTACGCGGCAAGCCGGTGCCGGAAAGCTGGCTGGAAACAGGCCAGAAAGTCGGGCTGGGGCTGCTCGGCGCTCTGATGGTGTTGGCGTTTTTCAACGACTTCTCCCGCCTTTTCAGCTAAGGGCCTTGTGCCGTACAATCCTTCACCATTTGATCGACCAAGGATCTTCCAGAATGTCGCCACGCCGCAAAACCTTCTTCACCAAGCGCGCTCTGCCCGCATTGCTGGCGGCATTGCTGGCCCCTGGTGCGGCCTACGCATTTTCCCCGTTCGTGGTGCGCGATATCCGGGTCAACGGCATCCAGCGCGTCGACGTGGGCACGGTGTTCAGCTACCTGCCGGTCAAGGTCGGCCAGGAATTCAGCGAGGCCAAGGCCAGCGAGGCCATCCAGCGGCTGTACGCCTCGGGCCTGTTCAACGACGTGAAAATCGACGAGCAGGGCGATGTGCTGGTGGTGTCGGTAAAAGAACGGCCCACCATCGCTTCGGTGTCGTTCAACGGCATGCGCGAGTTCGACTCCAAGAAAATGATCCAGTCGCTCAGCCAGGTCGGCTTCGGCGAAGGCCGCGTGTTCGACCAGTCGCTGCTGGATCGCGCGGTGTTCGAGCTCAAGCAGCAGTATTTGTCCAAGGGCAAGTACGGGGTCGAGATCAACCCCATCATCACGCCGCTGGAGCGTAACCGGGTCGGCGTCAATTTCGACATCTTCGAAGGCGACGTGGCCAAGATCCGCCAGATCACCATCGTCGGCAACAAGACTTATTCCGAAGGCACGCTGCTCGACGAACTGCAACTGACCACGCCGGGCATGATGACGTGGTATACGGGTACCGACAAATATTCGCGCGAGAAGCTCGAGGGCGACGTCGAACGCCTGCGTTCCTATTACCTCGACCGCGGCTACCTCGAATATTCGGCCGAGCCACCGCAAGTCTCGATCTCGCCCGACCGCAAGAGCATCTACATCACCTTCACCATCCACGAAGGGCGCCCGTACAAGCTCAGCAGCGTGAAGCTGGCCGGCAACCTGCTGGGTCTGGACGACAAGATCCAGAAACTGGTGCAAGTCAAGGCCGGCGAGACCTTCTCAGCGGCCAAGACCAACGCCACCGCCAAGGCGATCACCGATTATCTGGGCGGCCTGGGCTATGCCTTCGCCAACGTCAACCCCAACCCGGTGCTCGACCGCGATAAGCACGAGGCGGCGCTTACCTTCTATATCGACCCGGGCCGCCGCGTCTATGTGCGGCGCATCCAGATCGGCGGCAACACGCGCACCCGCGACGAGGTCGTGCGCCGCGAAATGCGCCAGCAGGAAGCCGCCTGGTACGATGCCAACAGCATCAAGACTTCGCGCGACCGCATCGACCGCCTGGGCTACTTCAACGATATCCAGATTCACACCGCGCCGGTGGCGGGCTCGCCCGACCAGGTCGATCTCAACGTCGACGTCAAGGAAAAGCCCACCGGCCTGATCAACGTCGGCGTGGGCTACGGTACCACCGACAAGCTGATGCTCTCGGCCGGCATCAGCCAGGACAACGCCTTCGGCAGCGGCAATACGCTGTCCCTGCAGGTCAATACCAGCGCCATCAACCGCACTGCGGTGGTGTCGCACACCAATCCGTACTGGACCAAGGACGGCATCAGCAAGACGACCTCGCTGTACTACCGCCGCACCACGCCTTACGAAACCAGCTACACCGACGGCACCTACGCGGTGACCGCGATCGGCGCCGGCCTGAACTTCGGCGTGCCCATCTCCGAATTCGACCGTGTGTTCGCCGGGGTCAGCTTCGAGCGCAACACCATCGACCTGATGGACAACCCGCCGGCGGCCTACCAGGATTTCGTCAACACCTTCGGCAAGAGCACCAACGCCGCCATCTTCAACCTGGGCTGGTCCAAGGACACCCGCGACAGCGCGCTGGCGCCCACCAAGGGCAATTACACCAAGCTGTCGGGCAATTTCTCGACCCTCGACCTGAAGTACTACATGCTCAGCGCCCAGGAACAGTACTACATGCCGCTGGGGCGCAGCTTCACGCTGGCCTTCAACGGCCTGGTCGACTGGGGCAAGGCGTACGGCGGCAAGCCATTCCCCGTGATCAAGGACGTCTACGCCGGCGGTATCGGTTCGGTGCGCGGCTACGAAGGCGCCTCGCTCGGCCCCCACGACACCAACACCAACGACTACCTGGGCGGCTCGCAGCGCATCGTCGGTAATGTGCAGCTGTACCTGCCGTTCCCCGGCGCCAGCCGCGACCGCACCTTGCGCTGGTTCCTGTTCAGCGATGCCGGCAAGGTGTCCAACGGCAGCGGCGAGTGCGCGGCCGGCCCGGGCAATTCCATCGAAGATCCCTGCGGCTGGCGCTATTCTGCGGGCGTGGGTTTTTCCTGGCAGTCGCCGCTGGGCCCGTTGCAACTGTCGTATGGCCGAGCTCTGAATGCCAAGCCTGGCGACAACAAACAGGCATTCCAGTTCCAGATCGGCACCGGTTTCTGATGTGGATCGTTTAGTGGCACAATATCCTTTTTCTCTCGGCTTCCCAGGAAGGTAGAGTTTTCATGACGTCTCATATTGCATCAAAAGTTTCAGCGGTCACGCATGGTATCTGTCGCGGGCAGCGAGCCCTGGTATTGGCCGCAGCGCTCGGGGCAACCTGCGTACTGACGACGCCGGTGGTGCAAGCCCAAAGCGCCAGGGCGCAGGCTCAGGGTACCAAGATCGGCTTTGTCAGCACCGAGCGCATCCTGCGCGATTCCAAGCCGGCCAAGGCGGCCCAGGCCAAGATCGAAGCCGAGTTCAAGAGCCGCGACGCGGAATTGCAGCGTCTCGCCTCCAACCTGCGCGCCCAGGCCCAGAAGCTGGACAAAGACGCTCCCGTGCTGTCCGAGTCCGAGCGCGTCAAGCGCCAGCGCAAGCTGGCCGACATGGATTCCGACCTGCAGCGCAAGCGCCGCGAATTCCAGGAAGACTTCAACCGCCGCCGCAACGAAGAATTCTCCGCCATCGTCTCGAAGGCCGACGCGGCCATCAAGAAGATCGCCGAGTCGCAAGGCTACGACCTGATCATCCAGGACGCGGTCACGGTCAGCCCGCGTGTCGACATCACCGATCAGGTTCTGAAGGCCCTCAACTAAATGCCGGTATTGCTGCCGCCCGATCGGGCGCCCACCTTGCATGACTTGCTGGCGGCGGCAAATACCGCGGGACTGGACACCGAAATCCTCGGTGCGTCGCAGGCCGGCTCGATTCCCATAAGCGGGCTGGGCTCCTTGTCTGGCGCCGGGCCCGCCGAGATCAGTTTCCTTGCCAATCCCAAGCTGCACGAGGAATTGCTGGCCTGCAAGGCGGCGGCGGTCATCATGACGGCCGAGGCCTACCAAGAGCTTTGCACCATCCGCCAGGCGCCCGGCTACACCGTGGTGCTGTGCAGCCAACCCTATCTCATGTATGCCTTGCTGGCGCAGTGGTTCGACCGGCACCGCCTGGCCGGCCTGCCCGCCGGCATCCATCCCAGCGCGGTCATAGATCCCACGGCCCGCCTGGGGCAACAGGTCAGCGTCGGCCCGCATTGCGTCATCGAGGCGGGTGCCAGTATCGGCGATGGCACGCGGCTGGGGCCGGCCTGCATCGTCGGCGCCGGATCCCGGCTGGGCAAAGATTGCCTGCTGCATGCACGCGTCACCCTGTACCACGGCGTCGCCGTGGGCGACCGCGCCATACTCCATTCCGGGGTGGTGCTGGGCGCCGACGGCTTCGGCTTCGCCCCCGACCCGCGCCAGTCCAGCGGCGCCTGGGCCAAGATTGCGCAGATCGGCGGGGTGCGCCTGGGCGACGATGTCGAGATCGGCGCCAACACCACGGTGGATCGCGGCGCGATCGAAGACACCGTCATCGGCAATGGGGTGAAGCTCGACAACCAGATCATGGTGGCGCACAACGTGGTCATCGGCGAGCACACCGCCATGGCCGCCTGCGTCGGCATCGCCGGCTCCACCCATATCGGGCGGCGCTGCACCATAGGCGGCGCCTCGATGATCTCGGGCCACCTGGTGCTGGGCGACGATGTGCACGTTTCCGGCGGCACCGCCATCACGTCCAACGTCTCGCGGCCCGGGCGCTACACCGGCGTCTACCCCTACGACAGCCACGTGCAGTGGCAGCGCAACGCAGCGGTCGTATCGCAGCTCGCGCAGCTGCGCAAGCGCGTGCGCGCGCTCGAAAAATCAGGGCCGGCGACGCCGCAATAGTGCGGCCGCCGCGGCGGCGCCTGAAAAAGGCAAGGCCCAAAACACAACGTCAAAAAAACTTCTTGCTCTCAGGATTAAAACAATGGAACTCGACATCAAGGGAATCATGGATCGGCTGCCGCATCGCTACCCGATGCTGCTGGTGGATCGGGTACTGGACATGGTTCCCGGCAAGAGCATCGTGGCGATCAAGAATGTGTCGATGAACGAGCCGTTCTTCACCGGGCACTTCCCGCATCACCCTGTCATGCCGGGGGTGCTCATCATCGAAGCCATGGCGCAGGCCGCGGCCTTGTTCTCGTTCGAGGACGACAGCGAGGTCAATCCGGCCGACCGCAAGATCGCCTACTACCTGGTGGGTGTGGACGGGGCACGGTTCCGCAGGCCGGTGCTGCCGGGCGATCAGTTGCGCCTCGAAGTCGTGGCCGAGCGCATCAGCCGCACGATCTGTAAATACTCGGGCAAGGCCCTGGTCGATGGCCAGGTTGCGGCCGAGGCCAAACTGATGTGCGCCATACGCGTACTGGAAGATTAATGACCAGCAGCCTGATTCATCCTACCGCCATCGTGGCGCCGGGTGCGCAGCTTGCGGCCGACGTTGCCGTGGGGCCATACAGCATCATCGGCGAGCACGTCAGCATAGGGGCCGGCTCGATCGTCGGGCCGCATTGCGTGATCGACGGGCATACCCGCATAGGCGCGAACAACAATTTCTACCGCTTTTGTTCGATAGGCGGCATGCCGCAGGACAAAAAATACGCCGGCGAGCCCACTTGCCTGGAAATCGGCGACGGCAACACCGTGCGCGAGTACGTGACCATCAATACCGGCACCGTACAGGACGTGGGCACGACGCGCCTGGGCGACGACAACTGGATCATGGCCTATGTGCATATCGCGCACGATTGCCAGATCGGCAGCCATACCGTCATCGCCAACAGCGTGCAGCTGGCGGGGCACATCCACATCGACGACTGGGCGATCGTCGGCGGCCTGTCGGCCTCGCACCAGTTCGTGCGCATCGGCGCGCACACCATGATCGGCGGCACCAGCTCCATACGCCAGGACATTCCGCCCTACATCATCGGCGCGGGCGACCCTTTCCGCCCGGTGGGCATCAATTCCGAGGGCCTGAGCCGGCGCGGTTTCAGCGCCGAGACCATAGGCGTGCTCAAGGACGCCTACAAGCTGCTGTACCGCCGCCAGCTCAGTGTCGAACAGGCCGTCGAGCAAATGGCCGAACTGCAGCAGCAGCATCCGGAATCCCATCAGGCCGTGCAGGTGCTCGTCGATTTCCTCAAAGCCTCGACGCGGGGCATCGCGCGGGCGCAATGAGCGGGGCCGCGCGGCCGCCCGGAGGGCGTGCTCCCTGCCACGGGGAAGATGCCGCGCAGCGGCAGAGGGCCGTTCGTTTCGCGCGGCCGCAGGGGGGCTGCCCATGAACCCGCGCATCGGTATGGTGGCCGGCGAACCCTCCGGCGATCTGCTGGCCGCCAGCGTCATCGAGGGCCTGCGCGCGCAGGCGCCGGACTGCGTTTGCGCCGGCATAGGCGGCCCGGCCATGCAGGCCGCCGGTTTCGACGCCTGGTACCCCATGCACGCCCTGACGGTGTTCGGCTATGCCGACGCCTTCAAACGCCTGCCGGGCCTGCTCTCGACCTACTTCGGCGCGCGCAATCGCTGGCTGCGCGAGCGGCCCGCTGTGTTCGTGGGCGTGGACGCGCCCGATTTCAACCTGCGCCTGGAACAGCGCCTCAGGCAGGCGGGCGTGCCCACCGTGCACTTCGTCGGGCCGTCGATATGGGCCTGGCGCTACGAACGCATCCACAAGATCCGGGCCGCGGTCTCGCACATGCTGGTGCTGTTTCCCTTCGAGGAAGAAATCTATCGCAAGGAAGGCGTGCCGGTAACTTATGTCGGGCACCCGCTGGCCCGGCGCATTCCCTTGCAGCCGGACGTGGCCGGGGCGCGGCGTGCGCTGGGCCTGGATCCGGGGGCACGCGTGCTGGCGCTGCTGCCGGGCAGCCGCGCTTCCGAGATCCGCTTGCTGGGCCCGCGCTTCCTGCAGGCCGCGCAGCGCCTGCTGCAGCGCGACCCCGGCCTGGTGGTGCTGGTGCCCATGGTCAATGCCCAGCGGCGTGCCGAATTCGAGGCGCTGCTGCGGCGCCTGCCGGTGCCCGGGCTGCGCCTGCTGCAGGGAGCCGCGGATGCCGCGCGCCCGGTTGCCTGGGACGCCATGGAGGCGGCCGACGCGGTGCTGGCGGCCAGCGGCACCGCCACCCTGGAGGCGGCCCTGTTCAAGAAGCCCATGGTCATCTCGTACGTGCTGTCGCCGGCCATGCGGCGCCTGATGGAGTGGAAATCCGGGCAGGCCAGGCCCTATGTGCCTTGGGTCGGCCTGCCCAACGTGCTGCTGCGCGATTTCGCGGTGCCCGAGCTGCTGCAGGACGAAGCGACCCCTGCGGCGCTGGCCGACGCCGCCTGGCGCGCGCTGACCGACGCACCTTACGCGCAGGACATTGCGCGGCGCTTCACGGCCCTGCATCAGGATCTGCGCCGCGACACCCCGGCGCTGGCCGCGCGCGCCATACTCGAGCAGGCGGGCCATGGGGCAGGGTGATTTGTTCGGCGTGCCTCAGGCCTTGCGGGTGGCGGGCGTGGACGAGGCCGGCAGGGGCCCGCTGGCCGGCCCGGTATTCGCCGCCGCGGTCATACTCGACCCGGCGCGGCCCATCGCCGGCCTGGCCGATTCCAAGGCCTTGAGCGCCGCCCGCCGTGAAGAGCTGGCCTGCGCGATACACACGCGCAGCCTGGCCTGGTGCGTGGCCAGCGCCAGCGTCGAGGAAATCGACCGCCTGAACATTCTGCAGGCCAGCATGCTGGCCATGCGGCGTGCCTGCGCCGGACTGCAGCTCGCGCCGGATCTGGCGCAGATCGACGGCAACAAGGTGCCCGCCGGCCTGGCCTGCATGGCCGAGGCCATCGTCAAGGGAGATGCCAAGATCGCCGCCATTTCGGCGGCCTCGATCCTGGCCAAGACGGCCAGGGACGCGGACTGCCTGTTGCTGCACCAGCAGTATCCGGACTACGGTTTCGATCGGCACAAGGGCTACGGCACCGCCTTGCACATGGCACGTCTGCAGGCCCACGGGCCATGCCCGGCCCATCGCCGCAGCTTCGCACCGGTGAAACGATTTTTCGTGATACCGCGGCAGCAGGCCGAAGGCGCCGGCGCAGAGTCCGGGCTGCCGTCCGCCGCCGGGCTGCTGCAGTCCGACGCATTCGATGCAGGCTAATTCCATTTCTAAATCAACCGTGCACTTTGTGAAGAGTTCCGGCCTCTCGGCCGGAGACTCTCCGCCACTATTCGGGGGCGCCTACGGCGCCGAAATGAACCAGGCCTCGCTCGCCCCCGCCCCAAAGGGCGGGCTCGCGCTCTGGCTCGTGGTCAGCTTCGCTTGCCGTACTAGGTGTACTGTCTGCGCTTCGCTTTCGCGTTCACGATCGATTTAGAAATGGAATAAGGATCGTTTTTCATATGAAGCACATCAGCTCGCGCAGCAATCCGGAATACCGGCAGTTATTGCGCCTGGCCGAGGGTCGCCATGGCGCGCAGGCGGTGCTGGAAGGCCTGCACCTGTGCCAGGAGTGGGTGGCGCATTATGGGGCGCCGCGCTACGCGCTATTCGACGAGGCGCTGCTGGCGCGGCAGCAGGACGGCGAACTCGGCGCTTTGTTCGGCGCTTTGGGAGCCGCGGCCTGCGCCACCTGCGAGCCGGCGCTGATGCGGGCGCTGTCGCCCATAGGCCAGGATCAGGGCGTGTGCTTCCTGGTCGACGTGCCGCGCCCGCCGCGCCCCGAGCGCATCGACGCCGACTGCCTGTGGCTGGATCGCGTCCAGGATCCGGGCAATGTGGGTACGCTGCTGCGCACCGCGGCAGCGGCCGGCGTGGGCCAGGCCTATCTGTCGCCGGGCTGCGCCGCGGCCTGGTCGCCCAAGGTGCTGCGCAGCGCCCAGGGCGCGCACTTCGCCATGGCGATCCATGAGCACGTCGATCTGGCGGCCGAGCGCGCCAGGCTGGCGGTGCCGCTGCTGGCAACCAGCCTGCAGGACGGTGTCTCTTTGTACGCGCGGGCACTGCCCGGGCGTTGCGCCTGGCTCTTCGGCAATGAGGGCAGGGGCGTGGATCCTGCCTTGTTGCAATTGGCCGACCTCAGGGTTTTCATTCCTCAGGCGGCAGGGGTGGAGTCCCTGAACGTGTCGGCCGCCGCCGCGGTCTGCCTGTTCGAGCAGCGCCGCCAGCGCCTTGCGGCGCATGGCGTGCAGGTTCCGTAATAGCGCAATCGGGCGGCAGCCGGGCGGGGTTTCGGCAAAAGCTTCCTAGGTGCACCGCCGGGCGCAAGCGGTGAAGCGCCGGGCTCGGCGATGGGTCTAGGGCCTGTTCACCCTAACAGGCCCTAGTATGCCCGCCGGTTCAGGCCGACTTCTTCCAGCACCTTGGTGGAAATTTCTTCAATGGACTTGGTGGTGGTCGACAGCCACGGTATGCCTTCCATGCGCATCAGGCGCTCGGCGGAGGCGACCTCGTGGCGGCATTGCTTGAGCGAGGCGTACTGGCTGTTGGGGCGGCGCTCGTTGCGCACCTCGGCCAGGCGCGTGGGCTGGATGGACAGGCCGAACAGCTTGCGCCGGAACGGCGCCAGGGTGGCTGGCAGCGAGCCGCGGTCGAAGTCTTCGGGTATGAGCGGAAAATTGGCCGCCTTGATAGCGTATTGCATGGCCAGGTACAGGCTGGTGGGGGTCTTGCCGCAGCGCGACACGCCCACCAATATGACATCGGCCTGTTCCAGCCCGTGCACGAACTGGCCGTCGTCGTGCGCGAGGCTGAAATTGATGGCTTCTATGCGGTTGTGATATTGCTTGGACAGGCCGCCCATGTGCGAGCGGCCTATGGAATGGCTGGGCTTGACGCCCAGCGCGGTCTCGATGTGCTGTACGAAGGTGCCGAACAGGTCGAGGAAAGTGCAGTTCGCCTGGCGGATGACCAGGGCGATCTCGGGGTCGACCAGTGTGCTGAATACCAGCGGCGTCTGGTTTTGTTCCTGGGCGCAGCGGTTGATGCGCTGGGCCGCCTCGGACGCCTTCTGGGCGCTGTCGATGAACGGCATGCGGATCTGTTCGAATTCGAATTGTTCGAACTGCGAAAGCACCGAGTGACTGAATGTTTCGGCGGTAATGCCGGTGCTGTCCGAGACAATGAACACCGTGCGTTGCATGAGTGGGGCTGCCATGTGAGCGAGTGTGAGTGGGCGGGCGCGGGAGTGGAAGTAACGGTACAATCCAAGGGAATCAAGAGTAACAGTCGCCTTCGACCGGGGCAAGGCCGGTTTGCTTAGCGCATGGGCTCGTATCTGCGGGCGGTGCGTCGTGCGCTGAGCAAACACGCTTTCTTTTATATAGTTCAAAGGTGACTTTATGTCTTACGTAGTGTCTTTCGAGCAGCTCCGCATGTCGGACGTAGACTCGGTAGGAGGCAAGAACGCATCACTCGGGGAAATGATCAGCCAGCTCGCGGACGCCGGAGTCCGCGTGCCTGGCGGCTTCGCTACTACGGCCCAGGCCTTTCGCGACTTTCTCAAGTCCACGGGTCTGGATGTGCGCATCAACCAGCGCCTCGACGCGCTCGATGCCGATGATGTGCGCGCGCTTGCGGAAGCCGGCGCGCAGATCCGCCAATGGGTCATCGACACACCGTTCCCCGCGCAATTCGAGCAAGCCATACGCGAGGCTTTCGCGCAGCTCGACGCCGACGGCAAGGGCACCTTCGCCGTGCGTTCTTCGGCTACCGCCGAAGACCTGCCCGACGCTTCTTTCGCGGGCCAGCAGGAAACCTACCTGAACGTGGCGGGCATCGACGACGTGCTGGAAAAAATCCGCCACGTGTTCGCCTCGCTGTACAACGACCGTGCCATTTCCTATCGGGTGCACAAGGGCTACCAGCATGCCGACGTAGCGCTTTCCGCCGGCGTGCAGCGCATGGTGCGCTCCGACCGCGGCAGCGCCGGCGTCATGTTCACGCTGGACACCGAGTCAGGCTTCGACGGCGTGGTGTTCATTACCTCGTCCTACGGGCTGGGCGAGACCGTGGTGCAGGGCGCCGTCAATCCGGACGAGTTCTACGTCTTCAAGCCGACCCTGGCCAGCGGCCACTACCCCATCATCGGCCGGCGCATAGGCTCCAAGCTCATCAAGATGGAATTCGACCCCGAGCGCACCGGCGGCGTGGCGGTGCGCACCGTGGACGTGCCGGTGTCGGAACGCAACCGCTATTCGCTCACCGACGACGAAGTCATCGAGCTGGCTCGCTACGCGGTCATCATCGAGCAGCATTACAAGCGGCCCATGGACATCGAATGGGGCCGCGACGGCATCGACGGCAAGATCTACATTCTGCAGGCGCGCCCCGAAACCGTGCGCTCGCAGCAAAGCCAGCACGACGTGCAGGAACGCTACCGCCTGAAGGCTACCGGCGAAGTGCTGGTCACCGGCCGCGCCATCGGCCAGAAGATCGGCTCGGGCACGGTGCGCATCGTCGCCGACATCTCCGAAATGGATCAGGTTCGCGCCGGCGACGTGCTGGTCACCGACATGACCGACCCCAACTGGGAGCCCGTCATGAAGCTGGCCTCGGCCATCGTCACCAACCGCGGCGGGCGCACCTGCCATGCGGCCATCATCGCGCGCGAGCTGGGCATCCCCGCGGTGGTGGGCTGCGCCCATGCCACTTCGGTGCTCGACAACGGCCATGAAGTCACCGTGTCCTGCGCCGAGGGCGACGAGGGCCGCATCTACGACGGCCTGATCGAGACCGAAATCGAAGAAGTCCGCTGGGGCCAGATGCCCGAGATCGGCGTCAAGGTCATGATGAACGTCGGCAACCCGCAACTGGCCTTCGATTTCTCACAGATCCCCAATCAGGGCGTCGGCCTAGCGCGGCTCGAGTTCATCATCAACAACAATATCAACGTGCACCCCAAGGCGGTGCTCGATTATCCCAACGTCGACAGCGACCTGAAGAAGGCCGTGGAATCGGCGGCGCGCGGCTATGCCAGCCCGCGCGCCTTCTTCGTGGAAAAGCTGGCCGAGGGCGTGGCCACCATTGCCGCGGCCTTCCACCCCAAGCCGGTTATCGTGCGCCTGTCCGACTTCAAGTCCAACGAGTACCGCAAGCTGGTGGGCGGCTCGCGCTACGAGCCCGAGGAAGAAAACCCGATGCTGGGCTTCCGCGGCGCCTCGCGCTATATCTCGGCCGAGTTCGAAGAATGCTTCCGCATGGAATGCGAGGCCCTGAAGAAAGTACGCGACGACATGGGCCTGACCA
The DNA here is from genome assembly GCF_002209565.1 of Candidimonas nitroreducens. GTDB lineage: Bacteria > Pseudomonadota > Gammaproteobacteria > Burkholderiales > Burkholderiaceae_B > Candidimonas > Candidimonas nitroreducens. Next base: position 44,899 of record NZ_NJIH01000002.1, on the reverse strand, counting down.
ATGTCGAGATCATGGTGCCTTTCGTACGCACGCTGCAGCAGGCCGACAAGGTCGTCAAGCTGCTGGCGCGCCACGGCCTGGCGCGCGGCGAGAACGGCCTGCGCCTGATCATGATGTGCGAAGTGCCGTCCAATGCGCTGCTGGCCGACAAGTTCCTGCAGTATTTCGACGGCTTTTCCATCGGCTCGAACGACATGACCCAGCTCACGCTGGGCCTGGATCGCGATTCCGGCATGGAGCTGCTGGCGGCCGATTTCGACGAGCGCGACGAGGCCGTCAAGTTCATGCTGAACCGCGCCATCAAGGCTTGCCTGGCCGCCGGCAAATACGTGGGGATCTGCGGCCAGGGGCCCAGCGACCATCTCGATCTGGCGCTGTGGCTGCGCGACGAAGGCATATTGTCGATGTCGCTCAACCCCGACACCGTGGTCGATACCTGGCAGCGCCTGGCGCAAGAAGAAAAGTCGCTGCAGCAAGACGCCGCCTGAAGTTGCGGCGGGGCCGCGCGGCATGTGCCGCGCGGTTTTGCTCTCGGGGTAGGGCTTATGCAAGCTCATGCACACAGGGTAGTGATCGTCGGCGGCGGGGCGGGGGGCCTGGAGCTGGCCGCCAAGCTGGGCGGGCGTTTCGGGCCGCGCTGCGTGACCCTGGTCGACCTGGCGGCCTTCCACATCTGGAAGCCTTCGCTGCACGAGGTGGCGGCCGGCACACTCGACATCCACCGCGAAGGCCTTTCCTACTTCATGCTGGGCAAGAGCCGCGGCTTCCAGTTCGTGCGCGGCGAGATGCTGGGCGCCGATCTGCAGGCGCGCAGCATCCGCCTGGGGGCGGTGCGCGACGCGCAGGGCGAAGAACTGTACCCGGCCCGCGATCTGGCCTACGACACCCTGGTACTGGCCGTGGGCAGCAAGTCGAACTTCTTCGGCACCCCGGGTGCCAGCCAGTTCGCGCTGGCCATAGATTCCACCGCCCAGGCCGAGAAATTCCGTCTCAGGCTGCTGCGCGAGCTGGCGCACGCGCAAGGCAGCAGCCGGGGGCTGAACATAGCCATCGTCGGCGCCGGCGCCACAGGGGTCGAGCTGGCGGCCGAGCTGGCGCAATCCTGCGCCGACGTGGTTTCTTACGGCCTGGCCGATTTCGATCCGGCCCGCGACCTGCACATCACCTTGCTGGAGGGCGCGCCGCGCATTCTCTCGGCGCTGCCGGAAAAGATCTCGACGGCCGCCCATAATCTGCTGACGGAGCGCGGCATCCAGGTGCGCACCGGAGTGCGCATCGCCGCAGTGCGGGCCGATGGCTTGAGCGACAGCGAGGGCCGCGATTATCCGGCCGATCTGTGCGTCTGGGCCGCGGGTATCGAGGCGCCGGCATTTCTCTCCGGCCTGGGCCTGCGCAGCAACGCGCGCAACCAGCTGGTGGTCGATGCCGCCCTGCGCACCAGCGACGCGTCGGTCTATGCCCTGGGAGACTGCATCGAGCTGGCCTGGGGCGAGGGCAGGTTCGTGCCGGCTCGCGCCCAGGCCGCCCATCAGCAGGCGGATTTCCTGCTGCAGGAACTGTCGGCCCGCATCCGTGGCGCCGCGCTGCCGCAGGGCGGCCGCGCCTTCCGCTACAAGGACTACGGTTCGCTGGTGTCGCTGGGGCATAGCCGCGTGGTGGGCAATCTCATGGGGGTGCTGACCGGCAAGGGCCTGTTCATCGAGGGGCTGTTCGCGCGCTTCATGTACATGAGCCTGCACCTGATGCATCATTTCGCCTTGCTTGGAGGGCTGCGCACCGCGATGCTGGCCATCGGGCGGCTGCTCATCAAGCGCGGCGCACCGCGGGTCAAGCTGCATTGAACGGCCGCCAGCCATCGACAGATGCCGCGTCGACGGGCCGGCACTTCGCGGCAGGCCGCGGCGACGACAAACCCCGGCCATGGCCGGGCGCGGCATACCGCAAGGTGTTATGCCCGCGGGCGTTTTCATAATGGAGAAGCATCGAATGTTCCATGCGCAGCTCAGTTCGCCGCTGGGCCCCATCTTGCTGTGCGCGAACGGCACTGGCCTGGCCGGACTGTATTTCGTGGGGCAGTCCGATTGCCCGGTGGTCGACGGCTTGCCGGCGGTTCAGCCCACCGCGGGGGGGCCGGCCTGGGGCGAGCATGAAGGCCGGCCCATACGCGGCTTCAGGGCCCGCCCCGGCAAGACCGCGGATCTGTTCGACACAGCGCCCGAGCGTAGCCGGAGCGCCGCGCCCAAGGCGGCCGAACTGCGCATGCTGCAGGCCGATACGCCGCCGGCCGTGGCCGCGCTGTTCGACATGACGGCGCGCCAGCTCGATGAGTATTTTGCCGGGAGGCTCAGGGTCTTCGATGTGCCCCTTGAAGTATCGGGCACCGACTTCCAGAAACGTGTCTGGGGCGCGCTGCTGCGCATTCCCTACGGCATGGCGGTTTCATACGGTGACGTGGCCCGCGATGCCGGCCTGTCGCAGCGTCACGGCCGGCCGGTGGGCACCGCCGTCGGGCGCAACCCCGTCACCATCATCATTCCGTGCCATCGGGTGCTGTCGCATTCGGGCCTGCTTACCGGCTATACCGGCGGCCTGTCGCGCAAGCTGGCGCTGCTGGAGCTGGAAGGCTTCGAGCTGACTTGAGCGCAGCCCAGGCGCCTGGCTTGCCTGGCACACCTGTGTGAAATCGGCGCATCCGTCGGGTGCATCTATCGGAGTAGTGCCCGCGGGGCAGCGCGGGCGTTGGGGATGCGCGCCAACGCGACGCATGCCGGGCAGGGTCGATAGACCCAAGCGCATCGGGCGGGACAGCCGCGGAAGCTAATTCCATTTCTAAATCAACTGTGCACTTTGTCAGCTTCGCTTGCCGTACCGGGTGTACTGTCTGCGCTTCGCTTTCGCGTTCACGATCGATTTAGAAACGGAATTACATCACAGCAGCGATTTGCCGTACTGCAGTACCTGCTCGCAGACCTTGTCGGTGATTTGCTGCTTGAGCCCGCCGCCGCCCAGGTCGACCTTCTGGCCGCTGTTGCCGCCCAGTATGCCCTGGAGGCCTTGCTGGTAGCCTGCGTCGGACTGGGCCGACTTGGCGCCGCCCAACTGGCCCAGCAGCTTGTTCTGCACGCTGGACGCATCGCCGCCGCCCAGATAATTGTTCTTGGCGCAATAGGTCAGCACTCCGGTGATATTGCCGGTGCCCACCGAGCTTAGCGAAGGCATGGATTGCCCGCCCAGGCTGCCGCCCAGGCCGCCCAGCAGCGAAGAGGCGCCACCCGAACTGCCCGAGGCGCTGGAGCCTTGCTGGCCGCCGAGCGCGCCTTTGACGGAATCCAGCAGCTGCGCCTGCGCGACCGATGCGGCGCCGAACAGCAACAGGGCGGCCCAGCAGGCCGGGCGTAGATTCAGGGTGCGTGGGACGGACATGGCAACTCCTTGTTAGCATGAGACATGGCTCGGAAGATTTGCTGAAAAGTATAGGGGTGTATCGCCGCACGGATTGATATTTAATGTAAATTCACTCGCGTGGATGTGCGTGAATAGGCGTGGATGCCGGCGGCGCTTTGCAATTCGTTGTGGCGCCTGATCCATGGCGCATGGCAGCGTGGGCTGGCGGCGCACTATGGCCAGGAGCAGTGCGACCCGGCACAGCAGGAACAGCCGGTCGCAGCCGCGGCGTCCACCGCAGCGGCCCCTGCGGAAGGGCTCATGCCGAAGGCGCCTATAATCGATTGGAGCGTGGCCGCGGCCGCGCAGTGCTGGGCACAGGGGGATGCAATGTGGTTCTGGTTCGGGTTCGCGATACTGGCGCTGATAGGCGAGGCCATGACCGGCACGTTCTATTTGCTGCTGTTCGCCTTCGGCCTGGCCGCCGGCGGCGTGGCGGCCTTGCTGGGTTCGCAGCTGGCGGGGCAGATTCTGGCGGTGGCGCTGGTTACCCTGGTCGGCCTGGCCATTTTGCGCAAGACCGGCGTGCTCAAGAAGCGGGAAGTCGACGCGGCCAGCAACCAGGACGTCAATCTCGACATCGGCCAGGTGGTGGACGTGCAGTCCTGGTCGGCCGACGATACGTCGCGGGTCTGGTATCGCGGCGCTTACTGGCAAGTGCGCCTGCAAGAAGGTGCGGCCAGGCAGGCCGGGTCGCACCGCATCGTGGCGGTACAGGGCGCCACGCTGCTGCTAAGCCCCGAGAACCCTACACATTGAACTCGTACGCGGCGCCTGCGGGGGCTTGCCGCGCGCGGGGCACACTCAAGAGGTGATAAGCATGGAACTCGATATTTCCACCATAGTCCTGATCGTGCTGGTGGTGCTGGTCTTTGTCGTCGTGGTCAAGACTATTGCCATCGTGCCGCAGCAGCATGCCTGGGTCATCGAGCGCCTGGGCAAGTTCGATCGTGCGCTTTCGCCGGGCGCCGGCTTCGTCATTCCCTTCATCGAGCGCGTAGCGTACAAGCATTCCCTCAAGGAAATCCCGCTGGACGTGCCGAGTCAGGTCTGCATCACGCGCGACAACACCCAGCTGCAGGTCGACGCCGTGCTGTACTTCCAGGTAACCGACCCGATGCGCGCCTCGTACGGCTCGTCGAACTACATCTCGGCCATCACGCAACTGGCGCAGACCACGCTGCGCTCGGTCATCGGCAAGATGGAACTCGATCGCACCTTCGAAGAGCGCGAGATCATCAACAGCACCATCGTCACCGCCCTGGACGAAGCGGCGGTGAACTGGGGCGTCAAGGTGCTGCGCTACGAGATCAAGGATCTGACGCCGCCGGCCGAGATCCTGCGCGCCATGCAGGCTCAGATCACGGCCGAGCGCGAGAAGCGCGCGCTGATCGCGGCCTCCGAAGGGCGGCGCCAGGAACAGATCAACATCGCCACCGGAGAGCGCGAAGCGTTCATCGCGCGCTCCGAAGGAGAAAAACAGGCCCAGATCAACAAGGCCCAGGGCGAGGCCTCGGCGATCCTGGCGGTGGCCGAGGCCACGGCCAAGGCGATCACGCAAGTGGCCGAATCGGTGCGCCACCCCGGCGGCATAGAGGCCGTCAACCTGAAGGTCGCCCAGCAGTACATCGAGGCTTTCGGCAATGTGGCGCGCGAGGGCAATACCTTGATACTGCCGGCCAACCTCGCCGACATGGGCGGGCTGATCGCCACCGCCATGGCGGTGGTCAAGGGCAGCGGGCCAGGGGCTTGAATCATCCGGGCTTGCGATCGCAAAGAGAACAAGGCGTGCAGCCGCAGACAGTACAAATAGTACGGCAAGGCGAAGCAACACCGTTATCTTTGCGATCGCAACCCCGTATCAGTCGTCGCGGCGGCGCGTGTCGTGCTTCATGATCCGCTCTTTTTCGCGCGCCCAGTCTTTGTTGCGCTCGGTGTCGCGTTTGTCGTGCAGCTTCTTGCCGCGGCCCAGGCCGAAATCCAGCTTGACGCGGCCGTTGCGGTAATGCAGATTCAGCGGCACCAGGGTATAGCCGCGCTGTTCCACCTTGCCGATCAGCTTGCTGATTTCTTCGGCCTTGAGCAGCAGTTTGCGGCTGCGGGTGTTCATGGGGTGGATGTGGGTCGAGGCCGTGGGCAGGGGGCTGACGTGCATGCCTATGATCCACAGCTCGCCGTCGCGCACGATGACGTAGCTTTCCTTGAGCTGCACGTGCCCGGCGCGTATGGCCTTGACTTCCCAGCCCTCGAGCACGAGCCCCGCTTCATAACGGTCTTCGATGAAGTAATCGTGGCTGGCCTTGCGGTTCTCGACTATGCTCATATAAACGGTACTGCGCAGGGGTGCTGCGTCCGGAGAAGGTAAAATCAGGACATTCTATCGATTAACCTTGCTCGATGCACACTGTACAACGCTCAGTCCTGGTTCCCCATAGCTGCGAACAAATGTTCGACCTGGTGGCCGACGTCGAAAAATACCCCGACTTCATGCCGTGGTGCGGCGGCGCCCAGGTGCGCGCGCGCGACGAGCACGGCATGCAGGCCTCGATCATCATCAGCTTTGCCGGCATCAAGCAGTCGTTCAGCACCCGCAACGAACACGATTATCCGCGCCTGATCACCTTCAATCTGGTCGACGGCCCGTTCTCGGCGCTGAAGGGCACCTGGGAATTCAAGGCCCTGGGGGAAAACGCCTGCAAGGTGATCTACACCATGGAATACGCGTTTTCCAGCCGTGCGCTGGAGGCCGTGGTGGGCCCGGTATTCAACCGCATCGCCACCAGCTTCATCGACTCTTTCACGCAGCGCGCCCAGTCCCGCTATGGCTGAAGGCGCTGCCGCCACAATCAATATCGAGGTCGTATACGCCGCGCCGGGCGGTGTGTGGCGCGTGGCGCTGCAATTGCCGGCCGGCGCCACTGCCGCCCAGGCGCTCGAGGCCAGCGGCCACGCTGGCCGCCATCCCGGCTACGCATCCAGCCTGCCTGCGATCGGCGTGTATGGCCGCGCCTGTGCGCCGGAACACGTGCTGCAGGACGGCGATCGCCTGGAAATCTATCGGCCGCTGGATTTCGATCCGCAAGAGTCGCGCCGGCGCCGCGCCGCCCATAAACGGGCCGCCGGGAAGGGCGCCGGATGATATAGTAAAACGCAGCAGCCGGCCCTGCACGGACGGCGTAACTGAACGGCCCCGGGCTCTCCCGGGCCGCCAAGAACAAGGAAGAGACAAGCCATGGATTTTCGCCTCAGTGACGAACAGCAGGCCTTCGTCCAGGCGGCGCGCGAATTCGCCGCCGGCGAGCTGGCGCCGAACGCCGCCCGCTGGGATGCCGAGAGCATATTTCCGCGGGACGCCTTCGCCCAGGCCGGAGCCCTGGGCTTCTGCGCCATCTACGCGCCGGAATCCATAGGCGGGTTGGGACTGCCGCGGCTGGATGCCACGCTGGTGTTCGAGGAAATGGCGGCGCACGACCCTTCGACCACCGCCTTCCTGACCATCCACAATATGGCCACCTGGATGATAGGCTCGTGGGCCACAGAGCCCGTGCGCCAGGCCTGGGGGCCGCAACTGTGCAGCGGCGAGAAGCTCGCCTCCTATTGCCTGACCGAGCCCGGCGCGGGCTCGGACGCCGCATCGCTGGCCACGCGCGCCGAGAAGCGCGGCGATGCTTATGTGCTGAACGGCTCCAAGGCCTTTATTTCCGGGGCCGGCGACACCGACGTGCTGGTGGTGATGGCGCGCACCGGCGGCGCCGGGCCCAAGGGCATTTCGGCCCTGGTGGTGCCGGCCGGCCTGCCCGGCATCACCTATGGGCGCAAGGAAGACAAAATGGGCTGGAACAGCCAGTCCACGCGCCAGATCAGCTTCGAGAACGTCGAGGTTCCGGCCGAAAACCTGCTGGGTGCGGAAGGGCAGGGCTTTGCCTTCGCCATGAAGGGGCTGGACGGCGGGCGCATCAATATCGCCACCTGCTCGGTGGGCGCCGCCCAGGGCGCCTACGACGCGGCGCGCCGCTACATGGGCGAGCGGCGCCAGTTCGGGCACGCGCTGGCGGACTTCCAGGCCCTGCAGTTCAAGCTGGCCGACATGCTCACGCACATCGTCGCCGCGCGCCAGATGGTGCGCCTGGCCGCCGCCCGGCTCGACGCACAAGACCCGCAGGCCGGCACGTATTGCGCCATGGCCAAGCGCCTGGCCACCGACCTGGGCTTCCAGGTCTGCCTGGATGCGCAGCAGATCCATGGCGGCTATGGCTACCTGAAAGACTACCCGCTGGAGCGCCTGGTGCGCGACAGCCGCGTGCACCAGATACTGGAAGGCACCAACGAAATCATGCGCGTCATCATCGCGCGCCAGGTGCTGGAAAAAGGAGCCGACATACGATGAATTCCGCGGTGCAGTTCGAGGTGCTGGCCTGCGCAGGGCAGCGGCGCATAGGGGTGGCGACGCTGAACCGGCCGCAGACGCTCAATGGCCTGACGCTGGAAATGTGCGAGCTGCTGCAAGAGCAGCTCACGCTGTGGGAAAACGATGCCGCCATTGCAATGGTGGTGCTGGCCGGCGCCGGTGGCAAGGCCTTTTGCGCCGGCGGCGACCTGCACGGGCTGTACCAGGCCATGCAGGAAAACACCGGCGGCGCCTGGGACAACGCCTATGCGCGCCGCTTCTTCGAGGTGGAATACCGGCTCGACTACCACATCCATACCTATTCCAAGCCCGTCTTGTGCTGGGGTAGCGGCATCGTGATGGGCGGCGGCGTTGGCCTGATGATGGGCGCCAGCCATCGCGTGGTCACGGAAACGACGCGTTTCGCCATGCCCGAGATCACCATCGGCCTGTTTCCGGACGTGGGCGGCACCTGGATGCTGAGCCGCTTGCCGCGCGGCATCGGCAATTTCCTCGCCTTGAGCGGCGCCCAGCTGGGCGCGGGCGATCTGCGCATGCTGGGCCTGGCCGACTACGTGCTGCCCGCGGCGTCGTGGCCGCAAGTGCTCGAGCAACTGCGGGCGCTGGACTGGCCAGGCGAGCGCAGGGCCGCCGACATACAGCTGGGCCGCGTGCTGCGCGAGGCCGGCGCGGGCCTCGCAGCGCAAGAATCCGGGCCGCTGCAACGCCACTACGAGGCCATCAACAACGCCTGCGACGGGGCGGATCTGGCCGCCATCAGCGCCTACATCGCCGATCTGCAAGCGTCCGACGATCCGTGGCTGCAGCGCGCCGCGGCAACCCACCGGGCCGGTTCGCCCGGCTCGGCACGGCTCTGTTTCGAGCTGTTGCGGCGTAGCCAATTGCTGTCGCTGGCCGACGCTTTCCGCCAGGAATACATTGTGTCGTTGCACTGCGGCGTCGAAGGCGATTTCCGCGAAGGCATACGCGCGCTGCTCATAGACAAGGACAAGAGCCCGAAATGGAATCCGGCGCGGCTGGCCGATGCTACGCCCGCATGGGTAGAGCGCTTCTTTAAGCAGCCCTGGCCGGCGCGGCAGGCGCATCCGCTTGCGGATCTGGAAGCCCGGCCACAAACCGGATAAACAGCGACAGGGCGCCGAGGCAAGCCCGAGCCTATCCAATCCGCGGGCTCGAGCCCGCAACCATTGTTTTGCACACAAGGAGACAACATGAGCCGTATTGCATTCATAGGCCTGGGCCACATGGGCAGCCCGATGGCGCTCAATCTGCTCAAGGCCGGCCACGAGCTGGTGGTATTCGACCTGGTGCCGGCGGCCGTCAAGGCATTGACCGACGCCGGGGCGCAGTCCGCGCCGGACGCGCGCGCGGCGGTCGCCGGGGCCGACGTGGCCATTACCATGCTGCCGGCCAGCCGCCACGTAGAGGGCCTGTATCTGGGCGACACCGATTTGCTCGCGCACATCGCGCCCACGACGCTGGTAATCGAGTGCAGCACCATTGCCGCCGAGTCGGCGCGCAAGGTGGCGCAGGCCGCGGCCGAACGCGGCATACGCATGATCGATGCGCCGGTGTCGGGCGGCACCGCGGGCGCGGCGGCAGGCACCCTGACCTTCATCGTCGGCGGCGAGGCCGAGGCGCTGGAGGCGGCGCGGCCTTATCTGGAAAAGATGGGCAAGAACATCTTTCACGCCGGCTCGGCCGGGGCGGGACAGCTCGCCAAGATCTGCAACAACATGCTGCTGGGCATCCTGATGGCGGGCACCGCCGAGGCGCTGGCCCTGGGCGTAGCCAATGGGCTGGATCCCAAGGTGCTGTCGGACATCATCTCGAAAAGTTCGGGGCGCAACTGGGCCACCGAGCTGTACAACCCCTGGCCGGGGGTGATGGAGCAGGCGCCCGCGTCCAAGGGCTATGCCGGCGGCTTCGGCGTGGACCTGATGCTCAAGGATCTGGGCCTGGCCGCCGAGGCGGCGCTGCATGCGCGGGCCTCGACGCCGCTGGGCGAGCTGGCGCGCAACCTGTATTCGCTGCACAGCGCGGCGGGCAACGGGCCGCTGGATTTCTCGAGCATCCTGGGCCTGTACAAGAAATAAGCGCGGCCGCGGCCTCGTGCCTGCGGGCAGGTTCTGGGGCAAATTCGGTGCAAATGTTTACCGAATTTTCACGGCATACCTGATGCCGCGCCTTTAAAGGCGCGGCGGGTGTAAACATCTGAACCAAAAACGCGCTAGGGCGATTTGAGCTTGACTGTTCAGGGATTTTTCGTGGCTCTGGCCTGGTGCAATGCCTCGAAGGGTGTAGAGGCCTGAACCAAAAAAAAGCCCTAGCCCTGTTCGGCCGGGGCGATCTCGTAAGGCAGCGCCTGCAGCGCGATCGCCGGCCCGTCGGCGGCTTCCAGCCGGTAGGCGGTGTCGTCCAGGCTGGCCAGCTGCACTTCCATCAGCAGCACGGTCGCGCCCGCGTTCGCCGCGGCGTCGATCACACGGCCGCAGGGGCTGTCCGGGCGCTGGGCGTCGTAGGTGTCGCGGCCGGCCAATTGCGCGGCCTGCGCTAGAGCCGTGGCGACCCGGCCGCCGGCCATGCGTCGCTTCACGGTGCCGCGGTAGTGGCTGCGCGCCACGATTTCCTGCCCCGGATAGCAGCCTTTGGTGAAGTTGACGCCGCCGATCAAGTCTAGGTTCAGCGTCTGGGGAATGAACATGTCCTGGGTGGCGGCCGATATCCACGGCAGGCCCGCGGCAATGTCCTGCGCACGCCACGCCTCGGCCAGCGTGCCGGCCGAGGCGCCATCCGCGCCGGCCTGGCCCGGTTCTTCCGGCGGCAGCCCGGCCGCCGCATCGCCCGGCTCGGTGGCGATCCACCACCAGCGCGGGCCGTGGTTCGGGGCGGTCGGCGCGGCGATAAAAAAGCCCGCGGCGCCGGACACTACGGCCCAGGGTTGCGGGTCGGCGGGCAATGCCGCCAGCTCGGCCGCGGGCGGCAATGGCGTATCGAGCCCTGTTGCGGCTTCGGATGCCGGCAGCGGGCCTTGCGCCTCGCCACGGGGCAGCAGGCCGGTGACCGGTGTGGCGGTCAGGCGCAGCTTGGCCTTGGCGCGCAGCACGTACATGGACAGGCGTTTCACCAGGGCCTGGGCGATGTCGGCCTTTACCATGGCGTAGAGTTTGGGCGGTTCGCTGCCTGCCTGCGCGTGCCACAAGACCATGGTGGCCAGCAGGCGTCCCTTCGGCGTGCAATAGCCGGCCAGCGCCGCGCGCCCGGCGGGCAGGCCCGCCACGTCCTGCGTGAGCTGGCCGTGCATGAAGGAGACCGCGTCGGCGCCGGCTATCTCGATCACGGCCAGATCGCGCAGCCGCGCGCAGTAAAAGAAAGGAGCGTTCGGGGCGCCGATGGCGCTTGCAGTGTGGAGGTTCGTATCGGCAGGCATGGGAAAGACATCTAAAAGACACAAAGGGGTACAGCGATTATGATAGCGGGCTTGCCGGATCGGCGCTGCCATGACCACGCATCGAGCCCGGGCTACACTTGAGACAATGAAGAAAGTCGCATCGATATTCCTCTACGGGCTGCTGGCCTGCGTGCTGCTGGTGGCCGCGGGCGGCTGGGCGGCCTGGCACTGGGCGCACAGCCCCGTCGAGCTTGCCGCGCCGCGCATCGACTATCTGGTCGAGGTGGGCAGCCGGCCGCGCGCCGTGGCCCAGGCCATGCGCAAGGCGGGCATACGCATCAACGAAGAGGCCTTTGTCTGGCTTGCCCGCGCCAGCGGCAGCGACAAGCTGATCAAGGCCGGCGCCTACGAAACCGAGCCCGGCGACACGCCGCTGACGCTGCTTGCGCGCATGGCCAGCGGCGAAATGACCCAGACACGCATCACCTTGGTCGAGGGCTGGACCTACCAGCGCATACGCCAGGCCTTGCGCGACAACCCGCAGATACGCCACACCCTGCAGGATGTTTCCGACGCCGAGCTGCTCAAGCGCCTGGGCGCCACGGAAAGCAGTCCCGAAGGCCTGTTCTTTCCCGACACCTATGTGTTCGTGCCCGACTCCAGCGATTTCGACATACTGCGCCGCGCCTACAAGGCGCAGCAGCAACTGCTGGCCTCGGTCTGGAAAGAGCGCGATCCCGGCCTGGCGATCGAGTCTCCGTACCAGGCTTTGATCCTGGCCTCGATCATCGAGAAAGAAACCGCCAACGTCGCCGATCGCAAGCGCATCTCCGGGGTGTTCATGAACCGGCTGCGCCTGCACATGCCGCTGCAGACCGACCCCACGGTCATCTACGGGCTGGGCGCGGCCTATCAGGGCAAGCTGCGCAAGGCCGACCTGAACGCCGACACGCCCTGGAACACCTATACGCGCGCCGGCCTGCCGCCCACGCCGATCTGCAGCCCGAGCAGGGCTTCGCTGATGGCGGCGGTGCAGCCCGAGGTCAGCAAGTACCTGTACTTCGTGGCGCGCGGCGACGGCTCCAGCGAGTTTTCCGAAAACCTGCCGGAACACAATCGGGCGGTGTCCAAATACATACTGAAGTCGGGGCGCTGATGCAGAATCGACGCGGTTGTTTCATCACCCTGGAAGGCCTGGACGGCGCGGGCAAGAGCACGCATGTGCAATGGCTGGTCGACGCGATCCGCGGCCAGGGCCTGCCGGTCGTCGCCACCCGCGAGCCCGGCGGCACGGCGCTGGGCGAGGCGCTGCGCGCCATGATGCTCGAGCAGCCCATGCACCTGAAGACCGAGACCCTGCTGATGTTCGCCGCCCGCTGCGAGCACATAGAGCAGGTCATCGAGCCGGCGCTGGCGCGCGGCGACTGGGTGGTGTGCGACCGCTATACCGACGCCAGCTACGCCTACCAGGGCGGTGGGCGCGGGCTGGGCGCAGAGCCGATCCGCGTGCTGGAACAATGGGTGCATCCCCATCTGCAGCCCGACCGCACCTGGCTGTTCGACGTGCCGCTGGAGGTGGCGCGCGGCCGGCGGGCGGGCGCGCGCGAGCCCGATCGTTTCGAACGCGAGAACGGCGCTTTTTTCGAGCGTACGCGCCAGGCCTATCACGAACGCGGCCGCGAGTGTCCGCAACGCATACACATCATCGATTCCACCCGCTCCATCGAGATGGTGCGCCGCGAGCTGGCCGAAGACTTGCAGGCCCTGCTGCGGGACTGGCGGGAGCGTACATGAACGGGCCGTACGCCTGGCCGTCCGCGGGACGTGCGCTTATGCCCTCGGGATACGCGCCGCTGCCCGCAAGACACGCGTCTCTTCCCGCAGGGTGGCGGGCGCGGAGCGCACGCCCATGAGCGCCATTCCCGCCTTCTTGCCGTGGCAGACCGATGCGGCGCGCGCCTGGCTCGCCGGCAGAGAACGCTTCTCGCACGCCTGGCTGATACACGGGCTGGCCGGCACGGGCAAGCGGCAGTTCGCGCTGGCGGGCGCCGCCAGCCTGCTGTGCGAATCGCCCCGGCATGGCCTGGCCTGCGGCCATTGCGCGGCCTGCTTATGGGTGGCTGCGGGCAATCATCCGGATCTGCGGCGCATCCGCCCCGATGCCGTGGCCGTGGAAGAGGGCGGCGAGGCCGAGGAAGAGGCCGCAACGGCTTCCAAGACGGCGCCGTCGCGCTACATACGCGTCGATCAGCTGCGCGCCCTGCATTCCTGGTTCAACACCGCCACGCACCGCGGCGGCTGGCGCGTCGCGGTGCTGTATCCGGCCCAGGCGCTCAACGCGATTTCGGCCAACGCCGTGCTCAAGGTGCTGGAAGAGCCCCCCGAGCACACGGTTTTCCTGCTGGTCGCCGACGCACCCGACCGCCTGCTGCCTACCCTGGTATCGCGCTGCCGGCGCCTGCCTCTGGCCGTCCCCGCGCGGGACGAGGCGCTGGCCTGGCTGGCCGGGCAGGGCGTGGCTCAGGCCGAACCCTGGCTGGCGGCGGCGGGTGGCGCACCGCTGGCGGCGCTGGAGCTCGCGCGCAGCCGCACAGCGGCATGCCCGCAGTGGCTGGAACGCCTGATCGCGGCACTGGCGCATGGCCATGCGCCCGATATCGGCGAGCTGGCCGACGAGCTCGAAAAAGAGGCGCCCGCCGTCTGGATCGATGCCCTGCAGCGGCTGCTCCTGGATCTGCTGCTGGCTGCCTCCGCCGCGCCCCTGCGCTATTTTCCACAGGCGGAACAAGGCATACGCCGCGCGGCCGAGCATGCGGATCTCGCCAGCCTGGGCGAAACCGGCAGATGGCTTGGCCAGCAGCGTGCGCTGGCGGGGCACCCGCTCAATGCCAAACTGTTCGCGCACGCCGTGCTGCAGCGCGTGGCGCAGGCTTGCGCATCGGGCGCCTGATTCCCTGATTCCATTCCTAAACTCAATCGTGAACGCGTAAGCGCAGCGCAGGCAGCTCACCCGGTACGGCAAGCCAAGCGGATCGCGAGCCAGGGCGCAAACCCCGCCCTTTGGGGCGGGGGCGAGCGAGGCTTGGAGCCTGTTCCTGAGCACAGGGTCGGTTTAAAAATGGAATCACGGCCTGAGGGTTAAAATCGAGGCAAGCCCAGGCGGCCGTATTCCGCCCCCCTTCCGAGCCTTGCATGTACGTCGATTCCCATTGCCATCTGAATTTTCCCGATCTTGCCCGCGACCTGCCCAGCATCCTGGAGCGCATGCGGCACAACAATGTCGGGCGCGCCCTGGTGGTCAGCGTCAACCTGGAAGATTGGCCCGGGCTGATGGAAATCGTCGATGCGCACCCGCAGCTGCATGCCTCGGTGGGCGTGCACCCCGACTACGAAGACATCACCGAGCCGACCCTGGACGAGCTGCTGCGCCTGGCGCGCACGCCCAAGGTCGTGGCCATTGGCGAAACCGGCCTGGATTACTTTCGCCTGGCCGAGCCGCTGGAATGGCAGCGCGAACGCTTCCGCATCCACATACGCGCGGCCCGCGCCAGCGGTCTGCCGCTCATCATCCATACCCGCTCGGCCAGCGCCGACACCTTGCGCATCATGCAGGAAGAGGGGGCGGCCGAATGCGGCGGCGTGATGCACTGCTTCACCGAAAGCTGGGAAGTGGCGCAAGCCGCCATGGAGATGAATTTCTATATTTCGCTCTCGGGCATCGTCACATTCAAGAATGCCGCGGCCTTGCAGGACGTGGCTCGCAAGCTGCCGCTGGAACGCCTGCTGATCGAGACCGACTCCCCGTATCTGGCGCCGGTGCCGCATCGGGGCAAACTGAATGATCCTTCAAAAGTGATACACGTGGCGGAAAAGATCGCCGAGCTGCGAGAGATGCCCGTAGCCGAAGTCGCAAAATATTCCACTGATAATTTTTTTAAATTATTCAATAAGATAGAAAATTAATCTAAAGTAAATTATTTCATTAGCAGATGGCTTTGAGGCTTATCATGTGCTGCTGACGTGCTGACGTGCTGACGTGCTGACGTGCTGACGTGCCGACGTGCCGACGTGCCGACGTGCCGACGTGCCGGCATCCCCGGCCTGTTGCTTGGCGTTGCTGGCTGTTCTTTGATGATTTGCTCTCTAGAAATTACTTTAAATAATTTATTTTAAATAATTCACTTTAAATAAAGTAGTTTAAATTTAATTTGTAATATATTGATTATTATGAATATTTATAAGATTCCCCATGTGGCAACGGTTTGGGCAAAATGGGACAAGGCTATGCTGGCCTGCGCCGGCCTTGCGCTGTGTGCGGCCGCGCACGCAGCCGCGGTGCCTGCGGACTGGTGGGTCGACGTCGCCAATGACCGCGCCGGGGACATCAAGACCCTGCTCGCGCAGGGCGCCGATCCCAACGCGGTTACCGCCAAGGGCCAGCCGGCCATCATGCAGGCCGTGCGCGACGGCGCCTGGCACGTCTACGACGTACTGGCCGCCGACCGCCGCACCAAGGTGAACGTCACCAATATCAATAACGAGACACCGCTGATGTATCTGGCGGTGGTGGGCCAGACCCGGCGCGCCGAGGCGTTGATCGCGCGCGGCGCCAAGGTCAACCGGCTGGGCTGGACGCCCTTGCAGTACGCTGCCTCGAAAGGGCACCTGGACACTGTGCAGATGCTCGTGGCGCATCGCGCCATTATCGATGCGCCGTCGCCCGACGGCACCACCGCGCTGATGATGGCGGCGTTTTCCGGCAGCCAGCCCGTCGTTCAATACCTGCTCGATAAGGGCGCGGTGCCCATCGTGCAGAACATGGGCGGCCACGACGCGGCCGACTGGGCGCGCCTGGGCAAGCACGAAGAGCTGGCGGATCATCTGCATGCGCTTATCCAGAAGACGCTGGCCGAACGCGCCGCGCAGCACGCGCGCGATACGGCCGGGCAGGCGGGGCAGGCGCCGGCCGGTGCCCCGGCCGGGGACGGCGCAGGCGCCACGGCACCGGGTGAGGCTGGCGTGCCCGGCGGCGGTGTCGCGCCGACCGGCGCCGCGCCTGCCGCGCAGCAGGAAGCGCAGCCTGCGTCTGCCGGGCAGGGGGCAGGCTCGGAGAACTCGACGGCCAAATATTTCAGCCCCGAGGACAATGCCGGCAAGCCGGTGCCGAACTGAAACCCGAAACCGCGCCAGGCGCGCCGCCTGGCGCGCGGCGCCAGCCAGGGGCCGCCGCCTCGTACAGGCTTTGAGGGTACCTGGACTTTGAGCGTACCCAAGCTTTGAGCATACCCAGGCTTTGAGCGTACCCAAGCTTTGAGCGTACCCAGGCTTTGAGCGTACCCAGGCTTTGAACCGTATCTTGCCGCCGGGCACGGCCTCGTATTGGCCGGCAACGGGCACGCCGCCGAGTGCCGGCCCTAACGAGGCTTTAGAACATTTTCAGTTCAGGTATTTACATGCTTCGAAGCATTGCATTAATGTGAAAGAAGCCTCTTTCATCCTCGGGGGTGGCCGCAACTGCCATCCTCGTTAGGCAAGCGCCACGAAAACCCGGTAAACACTTGAGCCAAACTTGCTTTAGCTGGCTTCAGCTAGGCCTTAGCGGGACGCCGAAGGTAAGTACTCGGGCTTCAGGATCCCGGCCAGTTCCGCATACGGGATGCGCAGTTCGGGCTGGCCCGCGGAATAAGGGGCGATCTGGTACGAATCGTATTTCACCACCAGCCCGTCGTCGCTGAACGCGTAGTTGTCGCTGGGCTGGAACGGCCACAGCCTGTTATAGGTGGCCGGGTCGTGCCGGGCATCGGGATTGCTCGCAAGCCAGCGCTGGTGAGCGGCGCGCAGCGCCTCGACGTAGGCCTGATGCTTGCCGGGCAGCAGCACCTGATCCAGGCTCAGTACCCCTTGGCGGCTGTTGTCCCAGTTCAGGAACTGGGTCGCGGAAAGCCCATGCGCCGCGCCGGTGAGATACTGCCAGGTGTCCAGCTCGATCACGGTCAGGTACTTGCTGCGGTAGCGCGCCTTGGCCGACAGCATCGTCGAGTCGCGCGGCGCCGCCGTTTTCCAGAAATACTCTTCGTAGCCCGCCACCGTGGAATAGGGCGGGATGCGCTTTGCATTGACGCCGGTCATCATGGCCAGGGCGTGATCCACCAGCTGCGTCAGGCGCGGCACGCTGGGAAACACCAGGGATTCGAGCTTGATGCTGGGACACTCTCCCTGGCAGCCCGGCTTGGTGTGCTGCCACTTGACGGGCTGGACGAACAGCCCGTCGCGGCGGCTCTGCGCCTCGATCTGGTTGCCTGGAATCAGGGATATGTTCTGGGCCGGGCCGCCGCCGCAGCCGGCCAGCACGCCGACTGCGGCGAGCGCCAGCAGCCAGCGGCCTGGCCGTGCGCGGGATGCCGTGGCGGCCATCGGGCGGGTTGTTGTCATCGGGCTCATTCGTACGATCCTTGGGGGCCGCGCCTATGCGCAATGCCGGCGCACCAGGTTGCCGGTGCGTCCGGCCGCCTGTTTCGCCTGCGCGTGGGCGAGTACCTGAAAACCCTGGGCCAGGTCGGGGTTGGGCCACGCACACTTTAACAGGCGCTGCGTGCTGGCGGCAAACAATAGCAAGCGGCCTGGCGCTGCGCGGCTTGCTTGCCTCGGCGCTGGCCGCCTTGCCGGCCAGCGCCGAGCCTTGCCCGCCGTGAATCCATGGCGGCTTCCCGATGGCGCGCAGCGGATTGGGCTACTATGAGGCTTGCGTTGCACTTGGCCTGCCTGCTGCTCCGCCCGTATGCCGACACCCGCCGCCGGGCCGCTGTTCATGGGCCGGCGAGGCCGGCTGCCATGCTATCCATTGTATATCCATTAAAAGCAATTTACGCCCCGAATCCATGACCCGCATCTACCATAACCCCCGCTGTGGAACTTCGCGCACCGTGCTGCAGGCGCTTCAAGAACACGGCGAAAACCCCGAAATCATCGAATACCTGAAAACGCCTCCCAGCCGCGACGAGCTGCTGCGGTTGATCGCCGATGCCGGGCTTAGCGTGCGCCAGGCGGTACGCAGCAAAGAGGCGCTGTACCAGGAACTGAAGCTGGACGATCCGGCTGTCGACGACGAGCGGCTTGTCGCGGCGATGCTCGAGCATCCGGTGCTGATCAACCGGCCCTTTGTCGTAACCGGGCGCGGCACGCGGCTGTGCCGCCCCGCGGACGTGCTGCAAGACATCCTGTAGCCGCAGCGATCGCGCCGCGGCATGTCCGCCCAAGTCTTTGCGCTGATTTTTCTGTCGGCGGTATTCCACGCTACATGGAATCTGCTGGCCAAGCGGGCGTCTTCGGGCGGCGCCGCATTCGTGCTCGGCTACCGGGTTTGCTCGACGCTGCTGCTGGCGCCGTGGGTGGTGTACGAGCTGTGGGTCGGCGCCACGGTATGGAGCGTCGCGGCGGTCGGCTTCATCGTGCTCAGCGCCGTCATCCACCTGGGCTACGGCCTGTGCCTGCAGCGCGGCTACCAAGTGGGCGATCTGTCCGTGGTGTACCCGATCGCGCGCGGCACCGGGCCTTTGCTGGCCAGTGCGGGCGCCTATCTATGGCTGGGCGACACGCCCTCGGTCGGCAAGGTGGCCGGCATGTTCTGTGTGGTGGGCGGCGTGCTGCTCATCGCCACGCAAGGCAATTTGAGTATCTTCAAGCAGCCGCGTGCCTGGACAGGCGTGCGCTGGGGCCTGCTGGTGGGCGTGCTGATCGCCTGCTACACGGTTGCCGATGCCTACAGCGTCAAGAACCTGCGCATCTCGCCGGTGGTGCTCGACTGGTGCACCGGCCTGACGATCACCATGATGATGGCGCCGGACGCCTGGGTGCGGCGCAGGCTGTACTGGGAACGCATGCGCGGCAAATGGCTGCCGGCGCTCATCGTCGGGCTGCTGTCTCCGCTGGCGTATATTCTGGTGCTGTACGCCCTGCGCCAGGGCGGGGAAGTCAGCCAGATCGCGCCGCTGCGCGAAATGTCGCTGATGATAGGCACACTGGCGGGCTTTCTGATCCTCAAGGAAAAAGTGGGGCCGGGGCGCCTGCTGGGCTGTGCGGTGATCATAGCCGGCGTGGTGCTCCTGGCGCGGCCCTGACGGCGGGTACGCACACGCTGGGTCAGGCTTTATTTCTCCAGATATGGAGTGTAATATATCCACATACGGAGAAATCACCATGAACCTTGCCTATGCATACCCGGTCAGCCGGTTCGAGCCGGCCAAGGTAATAGACCTCAACACCCGCGAGGCGCGCGAGCGCCTGTCGGCGTCCGCGCTCAAGGGGTTCTTCAAGCTGGCGCGCGCCTGGTCGCTGCGCGACGAAGACGCCTGTGTCCTGCTGGGCGGCCTGTCGGCTAGCGCCTTCTACGAATGGAAGAAAAAGCCCGCGCGCGTGCTCGAGGTCGACCGCATCACCCGCATTTCCTACCTGATCGGCATCTACAAGGCGCTGCACATTCTGTACGGCGACGATCTGGCCGACCGCTGGGTCAACCTGCCCAACCGCAATGCGGTCTTTGCCGGCCGCACGCCCCTGGCTTATATGCAGGAAGGCGGCATACTGGCCATGCAGATGGTGCGCAAGCTGCTCGACGCCCGCCGCGGCGGCCTGTAGCGGCCCCGTGCATACACCGCCCACCGTCCTGCTGCGCCGCTACGACACCTGCCGGCTGCTGCCTTCGCGCTTCGCCGACCAGGAAGACTCGGTGCTCGAGCCCTTGTCGGATGACGCCGCGCATCTGGCCGATTTGTTCGACCTGGACAACGCCACCAACGAACGCCTGGCCGGCGAGCGCGGCGGCCTGCCCGGCATAGGCGTGGACGAGCTGGTGTTCGGCGTGCCGAATTTTCGCATCATCAACGCCGCCTACACCTATCCGCGCCCCGAAGGCAGCCGCTTCAACAGCGGCGAGCGCGGCTGCTGGTACTGCTCTTTCGAGATCGAAACGGCGCTGGCCGAGGTCATATTCCATAAAACCGTGGAATACCAGGAAATCGACTACTTCCACGATACGGTCAGCTACCAGGCGCTGCTGGCGGACTTCAGCAGCGACTTCCATGATCTGCGCAACGCTGCAGCCTGTGCCGACTGCCTGGATCCGGGCAGCTATATCGCCTCCCAGGCCCTGGCGGAATACTTGCTGGAACTCGGCTCCATGGGCATTGTCTACCCCAGCGTGCGGCGTCCCGGAGGCACCAATCTGGCCTGCTTCCGCCCGGCCCTGGTCGGCAACGTGCGGCGTGCCGCCGCCTACCAGCTGAGCTGGTCGGGTACGCCAGAGGCTCACGTGCAGCCCTTGCCGCGCTGAAATACCGCGCGGCGCCCGAGGGCGATATGCCACCGTCCGGGCCCGCGTGGCGTCGGGTATTGCCTGAGCCCCGAAGTTGCCGTTGGCCGCCTGGCCCATGCGGGCGGCGTGTGTTGCTTTTTTGCCGTAGCACCGGGTTTTGGCAAAGCGGCCCGTAACGGATTGATACCCGAGCGCGCCGCTTAGGCATAAAATCACAGCCGCCGCATCTTCCATGCTTGCGGGGCGCGCGCCATACAGGCCGCAAGCGCGCCCGCCCGTGCCGCGGCGTGCTTGCGGCTGCGCTGATCACAAAGGATTCCTGTGAGTCTTCGACGATGGCTCGCCGCCTGCTGCGGCGCGCTGGCCTGTGTCTGTATCCACGTTTCCGCCAGGGCGGCCCAGGCCGCCGCCGATTGCCACGGCATCCGGGACTTGGTGTTCGTCGCCCACCAGGACGACGACCTGCTGTTCATGAATCCCGACATCCAGGCCACCATCCATGCCGGCGGCTGCGTGCAGGTGGTCTACCTGACCGCGGCCGAGCGCGGCGAGGGCATAGGCTACATGATGGGCCGCGCCCGCGGCGTGCGCGCCGCCTATGCCTATATCGCCGGCACCCCGAACAGCTGGACCGAGGATGTGCTGGCGCTGGATGGGCGGCATCTGGCGCACGTCTTCCTGAACGGCAATCCGCGCGTCTCGATGATATACATGCGCCTGAAGGATCCGTGGCTGGGCAAGGGCTGGGGC
Source organism: Candidimonas nitroreducens (assembly GCF_002209565.1). Classification (GTDB taxonomy): domain Bacteria; phylum Pseudomonadota; class Gammaproteobacteria; order Burkholderiales; family Burkholderiaceae_B; genus Candidimonas; species Candidimonas nitroreducens. The sequence goes on along the minus strand of NZ_NJIH01000002.1, from coordinate 23,596 downwards.
AGCCTGACGCCGCTCAGCCGCGCCGAGTCGGAGCCGGGCACGACCGCGCAATCGCTGGGCCCCTATGTGGAAACCTATGACCGGGCGGGGCTGGTGGATACGCTGGCGGCGATCATAAGCGATTATCGTCCCACCGATATCCGGCACATGGATGACACCGTCGCCATTCCGTACACCCGCCTGTGCTGGCGCTGCGTGGGCCACGACCACCCCGACCATATCGCCAGCGCGCGCCTGGTGCGCGCCGCCATGGCGCGGGCGCCGGGCACGTATGCCGAAGTCGCCTATGTCGACTACCCGACGCAAGAGCGCCACCGCAACCTGACCCTGGCCGAGGTGGCCGGCAAGACCGGCGCCTTCCGCCACTACGCCTGGGACGACTATCGCTATTGTGCCAAGGGCCCGATCGGCTGCAAGGAGCCTCTGGGCCCGGCGCTGTCCTGGGTGGGCCGCACCTATTACGTGATCCGCCACACCCTGGCGCCGGCCCTGGCCGCGGAGCCTGCCGGCGGCTATGTGCTGTGCGCCACCGGCGAGATCAACTCGGCGGCCAATGTGCGCGATTCGCGTCTGGGGCGCTGGCTCGCGCTGGGTGGGCGCGTGGCGGGCAGCTCCACCATCTACAATCGGTTCGACGGCACGGTCGAGATCCTGGTGCGCGGCGCCAACGGGCGCTTATGGACGCGGGCGCGCGCTTCCGGCGGACACTGGGCCGCCTGGCAGATGCTGGCCGGGCCGCGTCTGGTCGAGCTGCCGCTGGTGGCGCATAGCGCCGCGGGCCGCAGCACACTGCTGGCCATGGGCTACGACGGCGCCTTCCACTATGCCGTTCGGCAGCAGGCCGACGCTGTAGAGCCGTGGCGCTGGAGCCGGCTGCCCGTTCTTGCCGACGCCTTGCGGGACGCGGCGCTGGCGCTGGACGCCAACGGCGATCCGGCCGTTTTCGCCGCCGACCGCAAGGGCGGGCTGTGGGCTACCTGGCAAGCGCAGGACGGCAGCGGGCGCTGGGCGGCGTGGAGCCGCATCCGCGGCGTGACGGTGTCGGGCGGCCTGGCCGCGCGGCGCAATGCCCGCGGGCTCATACAACTGTACGCGCGCGACGGCCGTTCCGGCCACATGCTGGGCCTGACGCAGCTGCGTGCCGGCACCCCCGACCAAGCCTGGCGCGCGCCCGAGGATATGGGCATCGCTTATGTGGGGCGCCCGGCCATAGGCCTGAGCCCGATGGGTGCGGTGGTGGTTGCGGCGCTGGCGCGCGAGCACGGTTCTGTGTGGCTGCTGGAAGGCGGCGCGGTCACCAGCCTCGGTTCGGGTATTGCTTCCGCCCCCGCCCTGCGCACCATAGGCGATACGCTTTATGTGGCGGGACGCAGCGCCGGTTCGAGGCAAGACTATTGGCTGTGGGCCCGCAGTGGCGGAAAATGGCATGCGCCCAGGCTGCTGCCGGCGCCCGCCGCGGACGGCGGCGAGTCCTTCAACAGCCTGCCGCCGGGCATCGTGCCCAGTGGGCCCTTCCAGGCGCCGGTGCTGTCGGCCAAGGCCGAGACCGGGGCGGCGGCGTTGGCTAAATAGAAGACACTAAGGAGATCTGCATGGTCAGTGTCGACCAGATCCTGTCCATCACGCTGGCCTGCATCGTGCTGATCGTGGTGCCCGGGCCCAGCGTCATGTTCATTGTCGGCAGGGCGCTCAGCTACGGCAGGGCGAGCGCGCTGTCTACGGTCGCCGGCAATTCTTTGGGCGTCTATACGGTGGCGGTGCTGGTCGCCTGCGGCGTCGGCCTGGTGCTGCGCGAGTCCGAGGCCTTTCTGTCCGCCTTGAGAATCGCGGGCGCCCTGGTGCTGATCTGGCTGGGCTACAAGGCGATACGCGAGCGCAAGGCCATCGGCCCAGGGCTGGCCGGCGCCGGCGGCACGCGCGACCTGGCCTTGGCCGCGCGCCAGGGCTACTGGGTGGGCTTGACCAATCCCAAGGCTTTGATCGTATTTGCCGTGATCCTGCCGCAGTTCGTGCACCCGGAAGCCGGGCATCTTACGGCGCAGATGCTGCTGCTGGCGATCGTGCCGGTGGCGGTGGGCCTGTGCACCGATATAGTATGGGCCCTGGCCGCCACGCGGGCCCGGAACTGGCTGAGCGGCTCGCGCCGGCGCAACGAGGCGGTCGGGGCCGTGGGCGGAACGCTGGTGATGGGCCTGGGCGTGGCCATGCTGGTGTCGAACAAGGCCTGACCCCGCTTCTAGACTGCGGCGGCGGAATCCGCGGGCGGCGCGTCCTTGGCGCTGGATTCCTGCAGCATTTCCTGGATATCGGCGGCAAGCAGGTCGTTCATGCGTTCGCTGCTCTCGCGGCTGGCCACCACGAAGCGCTCTTCGTCGCGCCAAAGCGGCGCCAAGGCGCGGAACATGTTCTCGTCGTGGCGCCGGAACAGGCGCGCGGCGCGGGCCGCCTGCACGCTCTTGAAGCCCAGCGCCTTGAGGGCTTCCGCGCCCAGGGTCAAGCCGGCCTCGAAGGTTTCCCGTTCCACCACCTCGGCGCCCTTGTCCAGCAGCCGGTAGGCGTGCCTGCGGTCGTAGGCGCGTGCGAGTATCTGCAGGTTCGGGAAATGAGCCCGAGCCAGTTCGACCAGTTTTTCGGCCTGGTCGCGGTCGTCTATGGCCACCACCAGCACCTTGGCTTGCGCCGCGCCCGCGGCCTCCAGCAAATCCAGGCGGGTCGCATCGCCGTAGTAGACGCGGCGGCCGAAACGGCGCACCAGCTCCACCTGTTCGGCGCTAGCCTCGAGCGTGGAGGTCTTGAAGCCGTTGACCAGCAGCAGGCGCGCCGCGATCTGGCCGAAACGCCCGAAGCCGGCGACGATGACGTCGGGCGTGTCGTCGAAGGCCTCGTTCTCGGGCTCTGGGGCGGACGACAGCCCGGCGGCACAGCGCCGTTCATACAGGATCAGCAGCAGCGGGGTCAGGGCCATGGAAATCGCCACGGTGACGGTGGCCAGCGCAACCTGGTCGGGCGTCAGGATGTTCGACGCCGCGGCAATGCCCAGCAGCACGAAGGCGAATTCACCGCCCTGTGCCAGGGCCACGGCGGTCAAGCCCGCGGCGCGGCCGCCCATGCGGAATGCGCGCGCTACGCAGAACGCCACCGCGGCCTTGATCACGATCAACGCAAGCACGCAGGCGGCCAGCGCCAGTGGCCGGGTCGCGATCAGGCCGAGATTCATGCTGGCGCCTATCGAGATGAAGAACAGGCCCAGCAGCAGGCCGCGGAACGGTTCGATGTCGCCTTCCAGCTCGCGCCGGAATTCGCTGTCGGCCATGACCATGCCGGCGAGAAACGCGCCTAGCGCGGGCGACAGGCCCACGGTCTCCATCAGCAGCGCCACGGCGATGACCAGCAGCAGCGCGGCCGCAGTGAAGATATCACGCGAGCGTGTGCGCGCGATGTAGCGGAACGCGGGCCGCGCCAGATAGCGGCCGGCGCCGATCACCACGGCCACCGCCGCCAGCACCGCCAGCGCGTGCACCCATCCCGGATAGCTCTCGAGCAGGCCCGAGCCCTGGCCCTGTTGCGCGGCGGGCGCCGTCGCGGTGTTCAGCGCCAGCAGCGGCAGGGCGGCGAACATCGGGATCGTCGAGACATCCTGGAACAGCAATATGCCGAAGCTTGCCCGGCCGGCCGTGGTGTGCTGCAAGCCTTTTTCTTCGAATATCTGCAGCACGATCGCCGTCGACGACAGCGACAGGATGAAGCCCAGCGCCAGCGATGCGCGCCATGGCAGGCCGAAGAGCATGGCCGTGCCGGCCAGCGCCAGGCCGGTGGCCACGACCTGGCTGGTTCCCAGGCCGAAGAACGCCCCGCGCATGCTCCAGAGCAAAGAAGGGCGCACTTCCAGGCCTATCAGGAACAGCATGATCACCACGCCGAATTCCGAGAAATGCCTGATCCCGGTCTGGTCGCCGACCAGGTGCAGCGCGAACGGCCCGATGATCACGCCGGCGGCGATGTAGCCCAGCACCGAGCCCAGGCCCAGGCGCTGCGCCCAAGGTACGGCAATGACGCCGGCGGTCAGGTAGATCAGGGCCAGCCACAGCACGCTCGCACCTTCCATGCGGGCTCCTATTCGTTGCACCGGGATCGCGGCGGAAAAGAGGGCGCGCGGCCCCGATCCTGGATGGGCCGGCGCGCCAGTACGCAATGATAGCGCCCCGCGGCCGGCGGCCGGCGTCGTGTTGCAGGCGGGCCTGTATGGTTCCCGGATCGAACCCCGGGATAACACCCGGTACCCAAGTTTTAATTAATATGTTAACTTTAATGATTAATGTGTTAATTTTTTATGCATGGCCGGCTCAGCGGCCGTGCGCATACAGGAGCTCAATGTGAACAATATGAAGCCCAGGGGAAATCTGCGCCGTACGCTGTTGAAATTGTGTGGCGGCATATCGCTGGCGGCGGGGGCCGCGGCCCTGGCGGCGCCGGTGCAGGCGGCGTGGCCCGATCACCCGATCCGCTGGCTGGTGCCATACACGGCCGGCGGCGGCAGCGATGTCTCGACGCGCCTGGTGGCGCAACTGGTGTCCAAGGATCTGGGCGCCAGCATCGTGGTCGAGAACAAGCCGGGGGCGGCCACCATTATTGCCTCGCAGGAACTGCGCCGTTCGGCGCCTGACGGCTACACCGTCATGACGGCCGGCCAGGGTACGCTGGTGCTGAACCCGAACCTGTACCCCAAGCTGGCCTATGACCCCAACAAGGACTTCACGCCGGTCAGCACGCTGGTGCGCCTGCCCATGGTGCTGGTGGTGCGTCCCAACCTGCCGGTGAAGAACCTGGCCGAACTCGTCAGCTACATCCAGAAAAACCCCAACAAGCTAAGCTTCGGCTCGGTCGGCAACGGCAGCCCGCATCATCTGGCCGCCGAGCTGTTCCTGGCCAAGATCCACGGCGAGGAAACGCACGTGCCCTACAAGGGTACCCCGCAGGCGCTGCAGGACGTCATAGGCGGCCAGGTCGACTTCATGATGGCCGACCTGTCGGCCTCGGCGCCCCTGATCCGTTCCGGCAAGCTGCGCGCGCTGGGCATACCGCTGGCCAAGCGCAGTTCCGCGCTGCCCGATGTGCCGACCTTCGCCGAAGCCGGGTTGCCCGACTTTACCGCCTACACCTGGCAGGCGGTGGTGGTGCCCGCCGGCACGCCCAAGGCCATCGTCGACAAGCTCAGCGCGTCGATACGCAAGGCACTGGCCAACCCGCAGGTGGCGGACAAGCTCAATTCCCTGGGCATGCAGCCTATGGGCGACACCCCCGAGCAGTTCCGCACCTTCATCGACCAGGAGCAGCAGAAGTGGGGCGGCGTGATACGCGAGCGCCACATTACGCTGAACTAAGTTTTGCGCGACCCGGTGCGCATGCCGTAGCCGCCGGGCGCGCTTGACACGATGAGCCCATGCGGCCGCAGGCCGCAAGGTGCACGGGCGCCAGCCGGCGCCGTTCCTCGGGGACGGTGCCGGTTTCTTTTTGCCGCGCGTCGCCGGCCGTGCGCTGCCGGCTGCGTGCTGCCGGGTAGCCATGGCCCGAGGCTGGCGATATCATTTTGCTTTCCATGTAAACGTTCGCGGCGCGTAGCCCGGGGCGCATAATCCGGAGCGCGCAGTCCGCCGCGCGTCGCTCAGGGGCGTACCCCGGGGCATGTAGCCAGAGGTACATGGCTTGTGGCGCTCGGCCTCGGGGCATGCAGTGCATATCGCGCCGCCCGCCGCGCAGCGGCCTCACATCAGGAGCAGCAGTGAATACCAACAAGAACCAGACATTGCGACAGGCCCTCGCGCAAGGCCGCCTGTTCACCGCCATGGCAGCGCACAACCCAATGGCGGCGCGGCTGGCGCAAGAGGCCGGCTTCGATGGCATCTGGGGCAGCGGCTTCGAGCTTTCGGCCAGCCATGCCGTGCCCGACGCCAGCATCCTGCCCATGGGCACGCACCTGGAGATGATGCGGGCCATCGCCGCCACCGTAGACACGCCGCTGATCGCCGACATCGACACGGGCTTCGGCAACGCGGTAACCGTCAACTACATCATCCCCCAGTACGAGGCCGCGGGCGCTTCGGCCGTGGTGATGGAGGACAAGACCTTTCCCAAGGACACCAGCCTGCGTGCCGACGGCAGGCAGGAACTGGTGCGCATCGAAGAATTCCAGGGCAAGATCGAGGCGGCGGCTCAGGCGCGGCGCGACCCGGGCTTCGTCGTCATCGCCCGGGTCGAGGCCCTTATCGCCGGCCTGGGCCAGGAAGAAGCGCAAAAGCGCGCCCACGCCTACCAAGAGGCGGGCGCCGATGCCATATTGATCCATTCCAAGCAGAAGACGCCCGACGAAATTCTTGCCTTCATAGCGGGCTGGTCGGGGCGCATTCCGCTGGTGCTGGTGCCCACTGCTTATCCGCAGCTGACCGAGGCGGATATCGCCGCCACCGGCAAGGTGGGCATCGTGATCTACGGCAACCATGCCATCCGCGCCGCCGTGGGCGCCATGCGCAGCGTGTTTGCGCAGATCCGCCGCGACGGCGGCATCCAGGGCGTGGACGCCGCGCTGCCCAGCGTGAAAGACATCATCGCCCTGCAGGGCGATGCGCACATGCGCGAAATCGAAAAGAAGTTTCTGCGCTAGAGCGTTCAGGATCGCAGGTACTTGTTCAGGAACTCGATGGTGCGCGACCAGGCCAGCGTGGCGGCCGCCTGGTCGTAGCGCGGCGTGGTGTCGTTGTGGAAGCCGTGCTGCACACCCGGGTACATGTATTCCTGGTAGCGCACGCCATGGGCCTTGAGCGCCGCCTCGTAGGCGGGCCAGCCGGCGTCGATGCGCTGATCCAGGCCCGCATAATGCAACAGCAGCGGCGCCTTGATATGGGCGGTTTCGGCGGCGCTGGGCTGCTGCCCGTAGAACGGCACCGCGGCGGCCAGTTCGGGCAGGCGCACCGCCAGCATATTGACCACGCCGCCGCCATAGCAGAAGCCCACGGCGCCGATCTTGCCGGTGCATTCGGGGCGGCCTTCCAGGTATTTCGCTCCGGCCACGAAGTCTTCCATGCGCTTGGCGGGATCCAGGCCGGCAAACAGTTTGATGGCCTGTTCTTCATTGCCCGGGTAGCCGCCGACCGAGGTCAGCGCATCCGGCGCAAAGGCTACGAAGCCGGCCAGGGCGAGCCGCCGCGCCACGTCTTCGATATAGGGGGTCAGCCCGCGATTCTCGTGGGCCACGAGCACCCCGGGCAGCTTGCCCTGGGGGTGCGCCGGCAGCGCGAAGTAGCCGCGCACCGTACCCGAACCCTTGGGAGACTCATAGCTCAGATATTGCGTGTGGATGCGCGGGTCGTTGCGCGGCACTTGCTCGGCCAGCGCATAATCGGGCTTGAGACTTTCAAGCATGGCGGCGGCCGTGAAGCCGCCCACCGCGAAACGCGCGGCGCGTTCCAGGAATTCGCGGCGGCCTATGATGCCGTGGATGTAGGAATCGAAAAGCTTGAGGACGGCGGGCGGGAAGTCGCTGGCGGTTTTGCGTGGCATGGCGAGGGCTCCTTGGACGGCATGCCGCCAGGCCCGTGCGGGCTGGGCCTGGCCGCGGCGTGCCACCTGGTTCGGATCGGGCTGCCGGCATCGCAGGGCAGCGCGTAGGCGGGCTTGGCCATGTGCACGGCCGGGCCCGCCGCGATATCCTACACCCGAATCTTTTCTTGCAGGTGCCCGCCCAGGCGGTGCGCCAGGGCCATGATGGTCAGCGTAAGGTGCTTGTCCGGCAGCGTCGGGATGACCCCGCCGTCGCAAATGTACAGATTGGCGACTTCATGGCTTTGCAGGCTTGCATCGACCACGCCCTTGGCCGGGTCGCCCGACAGCGGCGTGGTGCCCGCGTAGTGGATGCCCGTGCCGCTGTTGTCGCGGGTGGTGTGCATCAGGGTGGCCGAGGCCGAGCGCAGGATCTTGCGGCCCCAGGCCATCATCGAGTCCATGCTGGCCTGCGCCGATTCTGGTACGGAAAAATCGACCTGAACCTGGCGCACGCCGTATTTGTCGACGCTGTCGGCCAGCCGCACGCGGTTGCCGGGCGTGGCCTCGCCGGCACAGAACAGGCCCAGCGTGACGTAGCTGTGGAACATCATGCGCGCCAGCCGTTCTTTGACGAAGGCGGGAAAAGCCTTCATCGAGCCGAGATAATGCGGCACGTCGGGAATGCCGTGTATGGCGTGGCCGATGAAAGGGAAGGTGGAGCCGTCGGGCAGCTTGCCGCGCGACATCAGGATCAGCAGGTCGCCGTAGCCGATGTCATAGTCGCGGTGCTTGCCCCAGAGCTTGCGCAGCGAGGTCGACAGTACCACCTTGGGGTTGTCCTGCAGGCCGCGGCCCAGCAGGTCGTTGCCGTTGCCCAGCCCGCCCGGGGCGGCGGCGTCGGCGGAATTGAACAGAATGCGCGGGGTCTCGACGGCGCCGGCCGCCAGCACCACGATGCGCGAGCGCAGGGTGTGGCGTTGGCCGGTGTGCGTGTCCAGGTATTCGATGCCCGAAGCCTGGTTGTCGCCCGCCTCGCGCAGCACGCGCAGCACCTTGGCCCCGGTGCGCAGTTCGTAGTTGGGCAGGTTCTGGATTTCGGGCAGCAGGCGCGCCGAGAATTTGTAGACCGAGCCCACCGGGCAGCCCGAGGTGCAGACGCCGGTCGAGATGCAGGACGTGGCCATGCCGCCGCGCGTGTTGATCGCCTTGCGGTTGGGAATGGCATGAGAGTCGGGGTCATTGAGCTGGCGCACTGCCTGCACGATCAATTGGTCGGCCGGCCGCAGCGGCTTGGGCGGCACGTATACGCCGTCGGGCAGCTCGGGGATGTTTTCCGTGGTGCCGCACACGGTGATCAGGCGCTCGACCTCGCTGTAGTGGGGCGCGAGCGCCGCATAGTCGAGCGGCCAGCCTGCCAGGTCGGTTTCGGAGAACCTGACGCTGACGCCGTTCCAGAGATTCTGCAGGCCGTTGACGGCCAGCACCTGGAAGTGCTGGAAGCCGCCGGCCGGCCGGGCGGTCGAGCCCGTGGCGCCATCGGCAAACAGCGGGTGGATGAACAGGCTGTCGTGCGGGTCGCTGGGCCATACCGTGCCCGGGCCTATGCCGAAATCCTTGCTCGAGCCCGGAGGCATGACCGTCTTGAACTGGTCGGCGGGCAGCATTTCCCCTTGCTCGACGGAGACGACGCGCACGCCGGCGCGTGCCAGCTCGTAGGCCAGCAGCCCGCCACCTGCTCCAGTACCGACAATGCATACCTCGCACTCGGGTGTTTTATCCACGCTTTTCTCCAAGAGGCCATTCCTGCACCGAGCCCAGGAATTTGGACGATGCATAGTAGATGTGATCGAGGAAGGAAAACAGCGCGTCGGCCTCGGCGCCGAGGTCGGCGCGGCGCAGCCGTCCCGAGTGACCGAAGTCGCAGCGTGCCGAGACCGCCTGCAGGGCGGCGCGGATCTGCCAGTTTTCCTGGGCGATGCGGGCGATGTCCGCTGCCATGGGCTGCAGGCTGGAGTGATAAGGACTGAGTAGGATCAGGGCATCGACCAGCGCCGCATGCTGCGCGGTGTCGTAGGTGTCGTCGGAAGCCGTGGCGCCGCCGGCCGGCTGCGGCGCGGCCGCCGTGCCGAGCTGGCGGAAGGGGCGCCCGGACATCAGGTGGCGTTCGATTTCTTCCAGCGACATGCCGCTGGTCTCGGGCACCAGCCTGGCAGTGAACACCAGGCCGGCCACGCAGACCAGCGCGTAGATCGTGAATACGCCGCCCAGCCCGATGGAGGACACCAGCACCGGAAAGGAAAACACCACCAGGAAATTGAAGGCCCAGTTCGCCAGCGAGGTAATGCTCATGCCCAGGCCGCGCACGTGCAGGGGGAAGATCTCGGACATCATCACCCAGGGCAGCGGGCCGATGCTGGCGGCAAAGGCTGCAATGTATATCACCATGCCGATGCCGGCGAGCATATCCAGCCAGGGCGCCTGGGTGGCCGCACCCAGGGCGATCATGCCCAGGCTGAGCGCCGTGCCGACAAAACCGATGTACAGCAGCTTGCGCCGGCCGATGCGGTCGATCAGCGCCATGCCGACCAGCGTCATGCCGACGTTGACGACGCCTATGCCTATCGTGGCCAGGATCTGGGTGGCGCTGGAACCGAAGCCGGCCTCTTTGAAGATGGTCGGCGCGTAGTAGATGACGGCGTTGATGCCGCTGAGCTGCTGCAGCAGGAACAGACCCATGCCGACGATGAGCGCCGGCCGCACCCGGGGCGCCAGCAGATCCGACCATCGGGCGGTGTGGCCGGCATCGCTTTGCGCCGCCTGGTCGATGGCCCGCAGCTCGGACTCGATCGCGGGGTCGCCCGGCGCGGTGCCGCGCAGCCGCGCCAGGGCCGCCTGTGCCTGGCTGCGCCGCCCCTTTAGGATCAGCCAGCGCGGCGTGTCGCGCAGCACCAGCATGCCCAGCAGCAGGGCCAGGCCGGGCACGGCGCCGATCATGAACATGGAGCGCCAGGCCTCGCCCATGGCGAAATTGACGATGTAGGCGCCGAGTATGCCCAGAGTGATGGCCAACTGATAGATGGACACCAGCATGCCGCGGATCGCCGTCGGGGCGCTTTCGGAAATGTACAGCGGCGCGACCATGGCGGCCATGCCCACCGCCACCCCCAGGCACAGGCGCGACACGCTCAGCATCCAGACCGCGGTGGCCAGCCCCGAGAGCAGGGCGCCGATAATGAACAGCACCGCGGCGGCCAGCAGTATGGCGCGCCGGCCGTAGCGCTCTGATGCCGGGCCGGCGGCCAGGGCGCCGAACAGGGCGCCGAACGGCACGGCGGCCGTCATCAGCCCTTCGTCCAGCGGGCTGATGTGGAAGTGGGCGCGCAGCAGGTGCAGCGCGCCGGCTATCACCCCCTCGTCGAAACCGAACAGAATACCTGCAATGCCGGCTATGGCCGCTACGAAATAAATCATGAGGGCTCTCCTGGCGTGGGTTGGAGAAGGGGAATCTGCGTCATGGGCGCGGCGTCAAGGAAGAACCGCACGAGCCACCTTGCGGATGCCGCGGATGATGTCGTCGACGTCCTGGTCGCCGAGGTTGGAGCTTATGGCCATCAGCGCACCGCGGGCATGCAGGTCGTCGCAGCGCGGCAGCGCGCCGAGCGCGTAGTCGTATTCCTGGCCGAAGGCATTGGCCGGGTGCGTCCAGGGATAGCCGTCGCGGCTGTTGGAGCGGCGGTGCACCAGGCTGGGTATATTCGAATACCAGTGCAGCCCCCATTCGCGCATGGTGATGCAGGTGAGGCTGCCTTGCGGGCCGTTGATGCCTTCGGCGCGCAGCGCCTCGACGAAGCGGCGCGCCCGGGCCTCGTCGGGCAGGGCCATGAGCAGCGTCGCGCCGGTATCGCCGGCCGGATCCGGTACGTGCCGGAAGCTTAGCCCCGGAGTGCCTTCCAGCGCCTCCCGGATGCGCCATTTGGCGCCGCGCATGGCGGCGACGATGGCCGGCAGCTTGCGCATCTGTGCCAGCGCCATGGCGCCGGCCAGCTCGGACATGCGCGCGCCTATGCCCCACAGCTGGGTGCTGGCATCGGTGGTGTCCAGGCGCCCGGCATCGGTACGCGGGTAGCCGAGGTCGTGCAGGGCCACGATGCGGCGGAACAGGGCGTCGTCCTCGCAGACCACCATGCCGCCGTCGCCTGAGGTCATGTTCTTGTTGAGCTGGAAGCTGAAGATGCCGATGTCGCCATGGCGCCCGACCGCACGGCCCTGGGAGCTGCCGCCCGCCGCCTGGGCGCAGTCTTCCACCAGCGCCAGCTTGTGTTCGCGGCAGATGGCGGCAATTTCGGCGATGTTGCCCGGCGCGCCGCTCATGTGCACGCACAGCACGGCGCGGGTGTGCGGGCCGATCTTGCGCTTGAGGTCTTGCGGGTCGATGCAGAAGGTGTCGTCGATGTCCACCAGGCGCGGGATGGCGCCGCTGCGCACCACGGCCGACACGCAGCTTACCCACATGTAGCCCGGCACCAGCACTTCGTCGCCGGGGCCGAGATCCAGCGCCCACATGGCGATGGCCAGGGCGGCCGTACCCGAGGACACCCCCAGGGCATGGCGGTGCCCGAACGCCGCGCACCATTCCTGTTCCAGCGTGTCGACCATTTTTTGCGCATCCAGGCCATAGAAGCGGAACGGGCTGCGCGCCTTGACCACCCGGGTGACGAGATCCAGCTCTTCCTCGCCTATCCAGTGCGCCCCGGGGAACTCCCAGGGCAGGGGCCGGTTGCGTACCGGGGTTCCGCCGTCTATCGCCAGACGATCGGCGTCTTGCGCCGCCGCGGGAGTCGTGTCTGTAAGGTGCGCCGCATCCATGTTGGCCTCCTGGGCTCGGTAATTGCTGCGAATTAGTTGAATAAACCCACGCTGCCCATCGAGGCTACGTGCAGGAATGTCACAAAGTGTATTTTCGCCGCGTGGCCAGCGGTTAGGCTATGAGTCTCTTTTTTTGGTCTTGGCGTCTCGGTAAGTGTTGCCACGCCAAGGCCATCTCGCGCCCGATCAGAGTAGCGCGCTAGTATTGCAAAATGATTCAGGCTCGCCTGGCACCCTGTGGCGGAATCTTTCAAGGAACCCGGAATTGAAATTCGATCCCCTATACAAGGTTTCATTCCTGGTGGTCTGCTTCGGAGTACTGTTCGGCTTCGGCATCACGTCCATCGCCGGAGTACTCGACACACTCAAGCAGGTGTTCCAACTTAGTATCTACGGCGAACAGGGCTTGGTGGCCGTGCTGATTCTTGCCTGCTTTGCCGGGGCCGTGCTGGCAGGCCCCTTGACCCGGCGGCGCGGCCGGCGGCCGGCGCTGCTGCTATGCGCGGTTCTGGCCCTGGCGGGCTACGCCATCATATGGGGCGGCCCCGATCTCGGATGGTTCGTGGCCGCGCGCGTGCTGATCGGGCTGTCGGTGGGGCTCTCGTCCATGGTCGTGCCCATGTATGCCTCGGAAACCACGCCGGCGGCCAGGCGCGGCGGGGTGGTGGCCTTGTTCCAGCTGGCCGTTACCGCGGGCATATTGATCGCCTACAGTGTGGCCCTGGCTTTCGCCCCCGATTTGCACTGGAGCCTGGTGCTTGCCTGCGGCCTGCTGCCCGCGGTGCTGGCGACGCTGGGTACGCTGCTGCTGCCCGAAAGCCCTCGCTGGCTGGCCGCGCGCGGCCGCTCCCAAGAGGCCCGCGAGGCCGGGCGGCGCCTGCAACTGCTGGACGAGGTCGGCCAGGGCGAGCCGATTGCCGCGGCCGCCGGCGCGGCGCATGGCGCTGGTACCGCTGCAGCGGCAGTTCGTGCCGCCGACACCGATGCCGCTAATGCCGCAGCCGGCTCGACAGGTTCCAGAACGGATCGGGACAGTCATTTGCGGCGCGGCAGCACCATGCCGGTATTGATCTTGTGCAGTGTGCTGTTCGTGCTGCAGAACCTGAGCGGCATAGACGGCATTCTGTATTACGCGCCGCGCATTTTCGAAACTCTGGGCTTCGCTGCGGGGACGGCCGCGCTCGCCGCCACTTTCGGGCTCGGCCTGGTGAACTTTCTGGCCACCATGGTTGCCTTGTATGCCGTGGATCGGGCGGGGCGGCGGCCTTTGCTCATCGGCGGCTCGGCCGCCATGGTGCTGGGGCTGGCAGCGGTGGTCGCCGCAGCGTCCTGGGGCTGGGCCTGGACGGGGCTGTGCGGGCTGGCCGTATTCATCATTGCCTTCGCCATCAGCCTGGGGCCGCTGCCCTATGTGCTGATGGCCGAGCTGTTTCCCAGCGCGATTCGTGAACAGGGCATTGCCGCAGCCTCGGCGGTGAGCTGGATCTTCAACGCCCTGGTGGCCTTCACTTTCCTGACGGTGGTACAGGCCATCGGCCTGCCCGCCACCATCGGCATTTTCGCGCTGGCCTGCCTGCTGTCGCTGGCTGTCTGCATGGTTTTCCTGCCCGAGACCCGCCGCATGTCGCTCGAAACCATAGAGGCCAATGTGCTGGCCGGCCTGCCATTGCGTCGCCTGGGAGCAGCCGCGCCCGGTTCCCCGCCGGATCCGGCCGCCGGCACCCGCCCGGCACCCGGCGGAAAAGACAAAAAACAGTGGCAAATTTGAGGCCGGGCTTTTACTATTTTTATCATCCTCCTGCCTGGCTGCGTTGCTTGCGGTTTTTACGTTTCAAGCACATGCAGCGACGGAGCCCGGCGCAAGATTTTTGCGCCAGGCCATAGGCAAGGCGCCGCAAGCGTTTGTAAAGCGCTATAACTAGCTTGGGTCTGGCATCGGATTGCTGAGCGGGCGCTTTCCATGCCACGGGGATCGCAGGGCGGATTTCTCACTATCCGAACTCGACAGCGTCGGTCAAAGGGGCACGGAGGAGATAATGACAGTGTCAGGTCTGTATATCACAGGCCCTGGCCACGAAGCGGAGCGCCGGGAACCCGGCGCGGCGAACCACGGGCTGGCGCCGGCTGCGGGCTTCGAGCACGAGGCCGGCAGCCTGGAATATAGCTTCCATGGTAGCGGCATACGCTTGACGGGCGTCTACGGCAGGGTTGTTTATTGCAAGCACGGTGCGGCGACGCCGGTCGCTGCCGATTCCGGGCAGGCGGCGCTGGTTCTGGTTCGCCAGGGCCCCCTGGCACTGCATGATCGCGGCAATACCGTCGTGCATCTCGCGCAAGGCGCCTTGTATTTGCTCAATTGCTCGGGCCCCGAGTACGCGCCGCACTGGAGTGCCGGTTCGGCGATTCATCTGGGATTGCCGCGCAGTGAACTGCATCGCGCCTTCCGCGGAGGGCTGCAGCGCCTGGGCACCTGCGCTCCGCTCGACGACAGCAGCGTGGCTCCATTCCTGCGCAGCCAGATGGAGCTGCTCGACCGCCAGGCCGCCAGCCTGGGCAGCGCCGATCTTGCCAGCATGTTTCATATCTGCATGAATATGGCTTTGCTGCTGCTGGGCAATGTGCTGCAGGGCCGCGGTCGTGATGGCTGTCCGGCGCTGTTTTCGATGGCCTTGCAGGCCATCGAAACGCACGGCCATCGGCCCAATTTCAATGCCGAGGCGCTGGCCCGCGCGCTGGGCTGGTCGCGTGCCAAGTTGTATCGGGTTTTCGCGGAACAAGACACCACGGTCAACGCCGTGCTGCGCGAGCTGCGGCTGGAACGCGCCCGTCGGCTCATCGAGGACTCCAGCTCGCAGATTCCGGTTGGCGTGCTTGCCTACGCCTGCGGCTTTACCGATCACTCATCCTTCGGCAAGATGTTCAGAGAGCGCTACGGCGTTTCGCCGCGGCAATGGCGCGAGCGGCTCAAGTCCGCGCCCGGCCCGGCCGCCGCAGCCATTCCGCAAAGCGCGCCGCCCGCCTGATGATCCGTGTCCGGGCTTTCCGCTTGCCGCGCCCGGCTACAGCGGGCCCACCAGTGCGGCTCCCCTTTTAATGTGAAAGAAGCCTCTTTCATCCTCGGGGGTGGCCGCAACTGCCATCCTTGTTAGGGTGAACAGACCCTAATGCACGCCCTGCTGCGCTTCTTGCGGCATCACCAAAATCGTTGTGCCTCTCTGTGCCGGTTCGACGCTGCGGCCCCGCGATGCAGCGGCCGGAGGCTTGGCCCGCCGCTGCATCGCGGGGCCGGGGGCTGTTGCGGCAGCCTGTCGCGGGGCTTGGGACTGCGCTGACGCGTCGTCGGGCCGCCGCAATGTCCGCAAGCCCGGAGGCAGCAGCGGCAGGAATGCCTCGGGCGCCATGACGCCATGGGTGATACCCAGCAGGAACAGGTGCGCCGGCTTGGCGAAGCGCTCGTCGTAGAACGCGCCGTACCAGACGGGAATTTCCCGTAGGCGCTGCGGCGTTTCCAGCACATAATTCGACCGCCACAATCTGAGCACTATGCGGCCGTGGCCGTCGCGGCTGGGTCGTAGGTACGTCATGGCGGCGTTGCTGCCCTGGTCGTAGCGGGGCAGCACGGGCAGTTCGCGCACGTCGCTGCTGGGCAGCAGCCAGGTAAGCGCGCTACGCACCGACCAGGCTGGCGCCGCCAGCCAGCCGCCAGCCTGCAGCGCACGCTCGATCTCCGGCGCGGAATCCGCCCACTGCAGCAGGAAGCGTTCGTCGCGATGGGCGCGCAGCTCCAGCCGATAAGCCGGCAATTTGTCCCATTCGCTATCCGTCCATTGATGCAGGCTGATCGCCTGGACGCGCAAGGGCGGCGTGTACAGCGCCAGATCGGCCGTCGAGCGGGTCGAGAAAACCCATGAAATCCCGGCCGCGCATACTACGGCCAGTGTTGCGGCCAGCGCGCGCGGGTGTATGAATTCATGAACCTGGCGGCGGGTATAAAGAATAATCGCCAGCGCCAGCCAGACCAGGCCGATGCTCCATCCCGCCACGACATCGGAAAGCCAGTAGGCGCCCAGGTACAGGCGCGATACGCCGATCAGCACGATGGCCGCGGTGGCGCAGGCGGCGAGGGTGGCGCGCACGTAGGGCTTGGCATTGCGGCCCAGCAGGTAGGCCAGGAAGCCGTACAGGATGATGCTGGACGTGGCATGGCCGCTGGGAAACGATACGTGCGCCAGGCCCGCCGGCAGGCCCAGCGGCGCGGGGCGGTCGATCAGCAGGCCGAGCGCGCGTATCGTGGCTTCCGTGGCGAGCGCCAGGGCCAGCCAGTAGCGCATGGTGCGCCGGCAGCCGCGCACCCAAAGCCACAGCGTCATGGCGGCCACCACCAGCACGCGCATGCGCACTCCGCCCATCTCGGTGATCGCCACCATGGCCTGATCGGCCGGCCAGGTGCGCAAGGCCTGCAGGCGGTTCAGCACCGACATGTCTATGCCCGTGAACCAATGGGCCGTGACCGCGCCGCGGGCGGTAAGCAGGAACATCAGGCTGCCGCCGCCCAGCACCAGTATCCAGAACAGCAGCGTGCGCGAGTCGGGCCGCGACGGATCTATCACCGCGCGCACATAGCGGCGCAGGCGTCCGTACGGCGCCGGGCTGCGGCTGGCCCAGCGCAGCAGCGCATCCCGCCAGCCGCGCAGCACGGGCGCGCCGCCGCGCGCCGCGAGCCGCGCCAGCCATGCCACGAACCATGCCAGCGCCACCGTCAGCAGCAGCAGCGCGGCGATGCGTCCGCTGACTGCCCGCGCTACCTGCAGCGAAGCGCCGAACAGCACGCCCGGCAGAATATGGGTAGGCGACCAGACCAGCGCCGAGCCGATATTGACTGCGTAGAAGCGCAGGCGCGGCATGCATGCCGTGCCAGCCAGGAAAGGCACGATGGCGCGCACCGGCGCGATGAAGCGCGCAAAAAGTATGCTCTTGCCGCCGTGGTCGCGCACGAACTGTTCGCCGCGCTCTATCAGGGCGGCGCGGCGGGCCAGGGGTTTCCAGGCGCGGATCTGCGCATTCCAGCGGCGGCCCGCCTCGTAGCTCAGGCCATCGCCGCCGATCGCACCCAGCGCCGCGATACCCAAGGTCGTCCACATGTCCAGCGCGCCGGCCCCGATCAATGCCCCGGCGGCAAACATGGTGACGCCGGCCGGCACCAGCGTGCCCACCAGCACAATGGATTCCATGAATGCCACCAGGAACACCGCCAGCAGCGCCCCTACGGGGTGTAGGGCAATGTAGGCGAGCAGCGCGTGCATGGGTTAGGTTGGCCTGGCGATGTGGGGGAAGGGCTACTGCCGCGAGTTTGCCCCAGATCCAGGCCGCTGTGAAGAACCCGGCCCGACATTTGTGGGCATGCGGCCATCGGCGTGCAGCCGGATTTGCGCCGATCTGATCAAGGTGGTTACGTATGGAAAAACCGCAGCAGGCATTGCGTGTTTTAATGGAAAAGCACACGGCACGCGCCCGTCCGGGCCGTCTGCGGCCGTGTATGGATCGTGGAGACCAGGCCATGCCGGATGTTTTATCACCCGATACCGATACCCGCTACATGCCCGTTGCGGGCCTGCCGCATACCGCGCGAAGCCCGCTGCAACAGCGCTACGCGCAGGTGCGGGCCCGCAGCCTCGAGCTGGCCGCGCCCCTGTCGGCCGAAGATCAATGCGTGCAGTCCATGGACGACGCCAGCCCCACCAAATGGCATTTGGCGCATACCACTTGGTTCTTCGAAGCCATGGTGCTCTGTCCGCACAGCCCCGGCTACCGGCCCTACGACCCGCGCTACTTCTACCTGTTCAATTCCTACTACGAGGCGCTCGGGCCGCGCCATCCGCGGCCGCGCCGCGGGCTGTTGACCCGGCCCGCGCTGGACGAGATCCACGCTTACCGGCGCCATGTCGACGCCGGCGTACGCCAGCTGCTGCTCGACGGCCCCGCGGCGCAGCGGCCGCAGATCGAACGCCTGCTGGTGCTGGGCCTGCAGCACGAGCAGCAGCACCAGGAATTGCTGCTGACCGACATTCTGCATGTGCTGTGGTGCAATCCCTGGCGGCCGGCTTATCTGCCTGCGGGCAAGGCGCCGTCGCCACGGGCGGCCGGGCGCACGCCGCCGCGGCGCTGGCTGAGCCGGCCCGGCGGCGTGGCGGCCATCGGCCACGCCGACAAGGCCGCCGAATTTGCCTTCGACAACGAGTCGCCGCGCCACGAGGTGCTGTTGCGCCCTTATCTGCTGGACAGCGGGCTGGTCACTTGCGGCCAGTACGCCGAGTTCATCGCCGATGGCGGCTACCAGGACGCATCGTTGTGGCTGTCCGACGGCTGGGCCAGGGTGCGGGCCGAAGGCTGGCGCGCGCCTTTGTACTGGCTCAATGAAGACGATGCCCCCGCGCCGCAGCCGGGCGGCTGGGAAGTGTTCGGCCTGGGCGGACTGCAGGCCATGGATCCCGGCGCACCGGTAAGCCAGATCAGCTTCTACGAGGCCGCCGCCTATGCCCAATGGGCGGACGCGCGCCTGCCGACCGAGTTCGAATGGGAGGCCGCCGCCGGCGAGCCGGGCTTCAGCCAGGCGGCGGACAGTGTCTGGCAGTGGACGCGATCTTCCTACGACCCCTATCCGGGCTTTCGCGCACAGTCCGGCGCGCTGGGCGAGTACAACGGCAAATTCATGGTGGGGCAGCTGGTGCTGCGCGGCGCAAGCTGCGCCACGCCGCCTGGCCATGGCCGGCTCACCTATCGCAATTTTTTCCCTCCGCAGGCCCGTTGGCAATTCTCCGGCCTGCGCCTGGCCAAGGACGATTGATGCACAGCTACCCGCAACTCAAAGAAGCCGAGCTGGCCGAAGAGCCCGTCGCAAACTCGGCACAACACACGGAATTCGCCCTCGATCTGGCGGCGGCGCTGGCCAAGCGCCCGCGCCAGCTTTCGCCCAAATATTTTTACGACGCGGCCGGCTCGGCCTTGTTCGACCGCATCTGCGAGCTGCCCGAATATTATCTGACCCGCTGCGAGCTCGGGCTGCTGTCGGCGCACGCATCCGAGATCGCCGGGCACATGGATGCCGGGGCCGAGATCGTCGAATTCGGCGCCGGCTCCTTGGCCAAGATCCGCCTGCTGCTCGATGCGATGCGGCTGCCCGGACGCTATTTGCCCATAGACATCTCGGGCGCACATCTGACCGCCGCGGCGCACCGCCTGCAGCAGGACTATCCCGGGCTCGATGTCCGGCCTGTCGTGGCCGACTACACCAAGAGCCTGCGATTGCCGCGCCGGCTCAGCCGCCGCGCCCGGCGCATCGGCTTTTTCCCGGGCTCGACCATCGGCAACCTGCGCCCCGACGAGGCGCTGCGATTTCTCAAGCAGGCGGCAGCGCTGCTGCGCGGCGGCGCGCTGCTGCTGGGTGCCGACCTGGTCAAGGCGCCGGCAGTGCTGCACGCCGCTTACAACGACGCGCAAGGCGTGACCGCGGCGTTCAACCTGAACCTGCTCAAGCGCGCCAATCGCGAGCTGGGCGCAGATTTCGATCCTGCGGGTTTTGCGCACAGCGCCTTCTACAACGCCGGGCAGCAGCGCATCGAAATGCACCTGATGAGCTTGCGCAGGCAGCAGGTGCACGTCTGTGGGCAGCGCTACGAATTCGTCGAAGGCGAGACGCTGCACACCGAGAACTCCTACAAGTTCACGATCGACGGCCTGCATGCGCTGGCCGCACGGGCCGGTTTGCGCAGCGGCCCGGTATGGACCGACAAGCACCGGCGCTTCGGCCTGCTGTGGCTCGACGCGTCATCCTGAACAGGGTGCCTTGGGCATACCGCAGCATGGCCGGCGGCAGCCAGAAAATACGGCAGGAAAAATCATCGAGCCGGAGGCGACACGAGGCCGCCGAACTCTTATACTTGCGCCATGAAAAACCTGACTAGCGATCATGCCCTCGAGACCCTGGACGTACGCATTACCGGCCGGGTTCAGGGCGTGGGCTTCCGCGCCGCCGCGGTGCGCCAGGCCCACCTGCTCGGCGTCACCGGCTGGGTGCGCAATAACGCCGACGGATCGGTGCAGACCCTGCTGCAAGGCCCGCACGACCAGGTCGACCGCATGCTGTCGTGGCTGCTGGTCGGGCCGCCTGGCGCACGCGTGGACAATGTCGAAAGCCAGGCGCAGGACATCGGCAGGCACTATGAACACTACGAACAGATTTAGGGCCGGCAGGCCCTAATCCCGCACCATGAATCACCCTGGCAGACGGGAATTCCTCAAGCGCGCCGGCGCAGCCGCGGCGTCCGTCGCCGCCCTGGATGCGCTGCCCGAATCCATACGCAAGGCCATGGCGATTCCGGCGCACGCCGGGCGCGGCACCATCGAAGACGTGCGCTACATCGTTGTGCTGATGCAGGAGAACCGTGCATTCGATCATTATCTCGGGCACCTGAGCGGCGTGCGCGGCTACGGCGACCGCTTTCCCGTCGAGCTGCCGGGCGGGGCGCCGGTGTGGCAGCAGCCGCGGCAACAGCCGGGGCAGGGCAGTATTGCGCCGTTCCATCTCGACACCCACACCACCAGCGCCCAGTGCGTAGGCGACCTGAACCACTCGTGGGGCAAGACGCAAGCCGCGCTCAATGGCGGGCGCTACGACCGCTGGCCGCGCTACAAGACCGATATGACGATGGGCTATCACCTGCGCCAGGACATCCCGTTTCATTATGCTCTGGCCGATGCCTTTACCGTCTGCGACCACTATTTCTGTTCGATACCGGGTTCCACGCACCCCAATCGCATGTTCCTGATGACGGGCACCAACGACCCGAGCGGCAAGAGAGGTGGCCCGCTGATCGACAACTACGACCCGGTGACGCGGCCCTACCTGCCGGCGCTGACATGGGCGACCTATCCGGAGCGCCTGCAGCAGGCGGGCGTTTCGTGGCAAGTCTATCAAGAGGGCACGAACCCGTACGACCCCTATAACGGTAATTTCGGCCTGAACGTGCTGGCCAATTTCCGCGCCTACATCGAAGCGCCCGCCGGCTCGCCGCTGCGGCGCCGGGCCATGACGGCGCGCCCGCTCGAGCAATTCGCGCGCGACGTGCATGACGACCGCCTGCCGCAGGTATCGTGGCTGCTGCCGCCGGCCGCCTACTCGGAACACCCCAAGTGGACTTCGGCCTATGGCGCCAGCTATATCTCGCGGGTGCTCGACGCCCTGACCGCCAATCCGGACGTCTGGAGCCGCAGCGTGCTGTTCGTGGTCTATGACGAGAACGACGGCTTCTTCGACCACATGGTGCCGCCCAGCCCTCCGGCCGGCCCCGGGCAGGGCAAGAGCACCGTGGCCGTGGCCGACGAACTGCACACGGTGGTGAACCCCGAGCACAAGCCGCGCTACAAGGCCGACGGCCTGCCTTATGGCCTGGGCCCGCGCGTGCCCATGACCGTGGTGTCGCCCTGGTCCAAGGGCGGCCATGTATGTTCCCAGGTGTTCGACCACACCTCGGTGATTCGCTTCATCGAGCGCCGCTTCGGTGTGCGCGAACCCAACATCAGCGCCTGGCGCCGCGCGGTCTGCGGCGACCTGGGCGCGGCGCTGGATTTTTCCCGGCACGACGGCAGGCCGCCTTCACTGCCCGATACCCGCGGCTACCAGGCCATGGCCGACGAACAGTGCAATACCCTGCAGCCGCCCAGCGTGCCCGAGGCGGGCGCCGCCGCGCCGCATCCGCAAGAGCCGGGCACACGCCCGGCCCGGGCCTTGCCATACGACCTGCACGTGGCCGACGACGTCGCCGCGGGCAGGGACGGCCTGCGCCTGCGTTTCGACAATCGCGGGCGCCAAGGGGTCTGCCTGTGGGTGCGGTCGCGGGCGGCGGGGCTGGCGCCGCGTTGCTACACACTGGAGGCCGGCAAGCAGCTGGAAGACTTGCTGCCGCCCGCAAGCGATGCCGCCAGCTATGACTGGAGCGTATATGGGCCCAACGGCTATGTGCGCATCCACCGCGGCAGCCTGCGGCCCGACAGCCCGGCACGCCACCTGCGGATCCGCCAGCGCGACGCCGGCACGCAAGAAGAGAAAGGGCGGGGCGGGCGCGCAGACGGCTTCTCGCTGGAACTGAAAAACAGCGGGCCAGCGCCCCTGTCCCTGGTACTGAAAGATCTGGCCTACGGGCAAGCGCCGCGCGAATTCACGCTACTGCCTGGCGCCACCTACACCACGCGCTGGGACATCGTCCGCAGCCACCATTGGTACGACATAGGCGTGTCGGTAGTGCAGGACGCGGCCTACGAACGGCGCTACGCCGGCCATATCGAAACCGGCCACGCCAGCCGTACGGATCCGGCGGCCTAAGCTAAAGGCGGGGCAGGGCGAGTGCCAGCAACGCTACGGCGGAAACTACCAGTATCGTCGTGCCTACCGTCCTGCGGCGATTGGTCTGTACCCACAGGAGCACGCCGGACAGCGACAAGAAAATCAGCGAACCGGCCAGCGTGTCGATGAGCAGGATCCACGGCGCGCTCATGCCCACGCCCTTGTGCAAGTTCATCAGCGTGCCTATCACTCCGTTGTCCAGGCGGTGCACGCTGACCGAGCGGTTGCCCGCCCAGGCGTCGACCGTGACGCTGGAATGCGGACTGCCGAACCGGAATGTCCAGCGTTCCGGCTGCATCAGCGGCTTGGCCGCAGCGTCTTCGGATTTCTGTGCCCAGGGCACCGGTCTTGCACGTTCCACGCGTATGGAAGGAGGCCTGTCCATTTCCAGTTCGCGCTGCAGCCAGCGCGCCAGGGACTCGGGGTCGGCCGGCAGCGTATCGGGCAGGCTGATCTGCGTATTGCTGCGCTGCTGCGCCACGGGCGGCAGTTTCAGCACGGCGCGATGATTCAGCCAGATGCCGCTGAAGCCGAACATCAGCCCCAACAGCGCGCCCCACAGGCCGAACCAGCCATGTGTTTTGCGCAGCCAGCGCACCAGGTCGGCGCGGCGATTGTGATGGCGCGCACGCTGTGCGGCGCCATGTACGGGGGAGGCGATTTCTGCGGCTTGTTTCATCGATCCGGAATATGGAAAGAGGGCGGCAAGGCATGGAATTGCGCCGCCTAATTATTATTCAAAATAAAAATGATAATGATTATATATTAATGTTCCCTGCTTGCTTGTCGCTCGTA
>NZ_NJIH01000001.1 GCF_002209565.1 Candidimonas nitroreducens | reverse complement strand
TAAAAATGATAATGATTATATATTAATGTTCCCTGCTTGCTTGTCGCTCGTATTCCGTCATCGACTTCCGTCATCGACTTCCGTCATCGACTTCCGTCATCGACTTCCGTCATCGACTTCCGTCAACGGGCGCGCACGCCGGGCGCAGCTGTCGATAGCGCAATGCTATCGACAGCGCAGCTTTCTCCTGCGGCGGAATCAGCTTCTTGCCGGGCCTTCAATCGGACTCGGCCACCGGCCGTGCCGTCTCGCCCAGCACCACTTTCGCATTGTGCGGCCGGCCGTCGTCCACCAGCGGTATTGCCCGCTTCTTGCCGTGGGGCAGGGGGGCGCCGTCGAATTCGATTTGCGCCACGCCGCGGCACACCCCTTGCGGGTTCTCGATTTCGATGGTGTACAGAGAGGCTCCGTGGCGATACTGCAGGCGCAGATTGCGCCAGTCGGCGGGGATGCAGGGGTCGATCTGCAGGGTCTCGCCGCGCTTGCGCAGGCCCAGCAGCCATTCGGTGCCGGCTCGATACAGCCAGCCGGCCGAGCCCGTGTACCAGGTCCAGCCGCCGCGCCTGACGTGCGCCGGCGCGGCATAGATGTCGCCGGCCACGACGTAGGGCTCGACCTTATAGGCGTGTACGCCGGCGCGGCTTGATGCATGGTGGATGGGATTGAGCATACGGAACAGGTCGCCGGCGCGATTGCCGTCGCCCAGCAGCGTGTAGGCGATCAGGCACCAGGCGGCCGCATGGGTGTACTGGCCGCCGTTCTCGCGCACCCCGGGCAGATAGCCTTTGATGTAGCCGGGGTCGCGCTGCATTTTGTCGAATGCCGGGGCCAGCAGCAGCACCAGATCGTCGCCTTGGCGGATCAGGTATTCCTCGACCGATTGCATGGCGCGGCGCTGGCGCGAGGCTTCGGCTGCGCCCGAGATCACGCTCCAGGTCTGCGCCAGGGAGTCGATGCGGCATTCGTTGTCGGCGGAAGTGCCCAGCGGCGTGCCGTCGTCGAAGTAGGCCCGGCGGTACCAGGCGCCGTCCCAGGCTTCTTTGCGGATGGCGGCGCGCAGCTCTGTCGCATAGTGCTTCCAGCGCTGCACGGTATCGTGTTCTCCGCGCGCCGCCGCCAGCGGCGAGAAGCTCGACAAGGTAGTGTGCAGGAACCAGCCCAGCCATACGCTTTCGCCCTTGCCCTCGTGGCCGACGCGATTCATGCCGTCGTTCCAGTCACCCGTGCCCATGAGCGGCAGGCCGTGTGCACCGCGCGCCAGGCTGCATTCTATGGCGCGCACGCAGTGTTCGTACAGGCTCGCCGTCTGTGCCGAGACGGCCGGCTGGTAGTAGGCGTCGTCGTGGCCCGGCTCGACGGCCGCGCCCTCCAGGAACGGGATCTGCTCGTCCAGCACGCCGGCATCGCCCGTGGTGGCCACGTATTCCGCAACCACATAAGGCAGCCAGAGACGGTCGTCGGAAATGTGCGTGCGCACGCCGCTGCCGCCGGGCGGGTGCCACCAGTGCTGCACGTCGCCCTCGGGGAACTGGCGGGCCGCGCTGCGCAGAATGTGCGCGCGCGCCAGGTCGGGGCGGGCCAGATTCAGCGCCATGCTGTCCTGCAGCTGGTCGCGGAAACCATAGGCGCCGCTGACCTGATAGAAGGCGGCGCGAGCCCACATGCGGCAGGCCAGCACCTGGTATAGCAGCCAACCGTTGAGCATGAGGTCGGCGGCACGATCGGGCGTCTGCACCTGCACGGTACCCAGGATGCGATCCCATTGCTGCGTGATTTCACCCAGCAAGGCATCGGGATCGATGTCGCGGTAGCGCGCCGCCAGCGTCGCGGCCGACTGTCTGTCGTCGGCCTGTCCCAGCACGAACACCAGCCGCAACTGCTGCCCGGGGCGGATCTGCACGCCGGTGCGCAAGGCTGCGCAAGGATCCAGGCCCGCGCCGCTGCGCCCGCCAAGCTTGGCGCTTCGCGCCAGAGCCGCCGGCGACTCGAGATTGCCGTTGCGGCCGATGAATTCGCCGCGGTCGGCGGTCCAGGAGTCGAGTTCCGCTGTCCAGTGCACGAAGGCCGTGTGGCCGCCGAATTGCATGTTCCAGGGATTGTGCGCATACAGGGTGCCGCTGTCGGCATCCATCTCGGTAACGATGAAGGGCGCTCCCGCTGCGCGCGAGGTTCCCAGCACCCACTCGACGTAGGCGGTGGCGCTGAGTCTGCGCGTGTGTGTGGAACGGTTCTCGAGTGTCAGCACCGAGATCTTGACCGGATCCTGCCGCGCCACGAATTGCAGCAGCTCGGCCGCGATGCCGTTGGAGGTATGCGTGTAGCGGGTGTAGCCATGGCCGTGGCGGGCGATGTAGCGTGCCTGTTCCAGGCGTATGGGCAGGGCAGTGGGCGTCCAGCATGCGCCGCTGTCTTCGTCGCGCAGGTAGAAGACTTCGCCAGGCGCATCGCTGACAGGGTCGTTGGACCAGGGCGTGAGCTGATTCTCCTGGCTGTTGCCTGCCCAGGTGTAGCCCGAGCCGGATTCCGAAGCCAGGAAGCCGAAACCGGGATTGGCCACCACGTTGATCCAAGGCGCCGGGGTGCGCTGCCCTTGCCCCAGTACGACCGTGTATTCGCGCCCGTGTTCGGCAAAGCCGCCCAGGCCGTTGAAAAATTCCAGCTCGGGCAGCGCTTCGGCCGTGGCCGCATGGCTCGCCTCGGAACCGCGTCGATGCGGCAAAGCGGCTGGCGTGGGCTTGGTCGGGCGGCGCTTCAGGCGCGCCAGCTGTTCTTCCAGGCTGCC
The DNA here is from genome assembly GCF_002209565.1 of Candidimonas nitroreducens. Classification (GTDB taxonomy): domain Bacteria; phylum Pseudomonadota; class Gammaproteobacteria; order Burkholderiales; family Burkholderiaceae_B; genus Candidimonas; species Candidimonas nitroreducens. The sequence continues at coordinate 339,443 of NZ_NJIH01000001.1, read as the reverse complement.
TTGCTTCTGGCCTGCCAGCACAGCGCGGGCGGCGCACTGCAGCAGGTCGATTTCGGCCAGCTCCATGCGATCCGAGCGCAGCACGAATATGCCGCCGCGGCCCGAATCCGCTGGAGCGGACTGGCTGTCCCTAACCATGGTTTCCAGGGATGTCTGCAGATCCTGGATGTACGAGGCCTTTCTTTCATTCAAGATGACCAGATCGACCGACAGACCCTTGCCGTGCCAGTATTCGTGCGCGCGCAGCATCTGGCGCACGATTTCCCGGTCTTCCTGCTCGTCCACGCGCAGCAGCACGATGGGCAGATCGCCCGAAATGCTGTAGCGCCACAAGGACGTGGCGTTCAGGGTATTGCGCTTGAGCACCTCGCTGCCCGGGCGCAGGGACGCGTCCATATAAAGCACGCGATTGGCCAGCAACTGGAACAGATGCGCCTCGTCGGCGTCGATGCCCAGATGATGCAGGCGCACCTGGCCTTCGGTCCAGGCCAGGGTCGAGATGCGCTCGAAGCTGGCGGGGTCGTGGTATTTGTCGGCGAGATTGACCAGCTCTTCGCGGCTTTGCGCCGTCATGGTGGCGAACAGCACGTGCGCCGTGGCGCCCGGCTCGACGCGCACCCGGGTGCGCAGGCTGAAAATGGGGTCGAGCACCGAGCCCACGGTATTGGAAAGAGGCCGTCCATCGAGTATGGCCACCGGCGTGCGCACGCTGCGCCCGCGGCCCAGGAAGCGGGCGCGATCGGTTTCGTAGCCTACGCTTTCCAATTGGGCGCCGCCCGCCAGTATGTGCGCGGCCCATTGTTGCGGGTCGCTCGCGCTGCGCGGCCTGCGCATGGCCACCAGGCCGCGGATATTGGGCAGATACTCGGTTTCGATGAAAAGATTGGAGAATGCCGGATGCGCCGCATCGGCGGCCATGGGGGCCAACACCACCTCGGCGTACGAGGTGAGTTCCACGTCGTGCGCCTGCTGGTCTGAATTGGTGATGGACAAGCGGCGGATCTCGGCATTGTCTTCGGGCGACACCAGCACGTCCAGAGTGGTGGACAGCGCGCCGTCCTGGCGCGAAATGCGCGCCCGGTCTTCCGAGAAGACCACCTCGTAGCGTTCGGGTTCGACGCCCACCGGCTGCTGAGTCGCCGACCAAACTGCGCCGCTGGCCGTATCGCGCAGGAACAGATAATTGCCCCAGGCATCGCAGGTGCTGTCTTCGCGCCAGCGCGTCACCGCCATGCCGTCGCACATGCTGTAGCCCGAGCCGGCCGCAGTGATCATCACGGTATAGCGGCCGTTGGACAGCAGGTGGGTCGCCGGCACCGGCTGCCTGGCGGAACGAAATCTGCGTGACACGGGCATGATGGTCTCCTTGGACAGCACGGCGACGGCCGGATCGCGGCGCGGCAGCGCCACACTGACTTCGCGCGGACGGGGCTCCTGCAGCAGCATGTCGGCGGCGCGCACGATGGCCTGGCGATGGAAGCGATGGCGCATCGCGCCATCGAACAGCACATTGCCCAGAGCCACCAGCGACATGCCTTGATGATGCGCCATGTAAGCGCGCACCGGCGCCGCGTGCTGGCCTTCCGGAACCCGCGACGGCGTGAAGTCGACGGCGTCGTAGTAGCCGTAAATGCCGCGGCCTCCGGCGGCTTCGATGCGGGCCAGGTTCTGCACCGCGGCGGCGGTCTGGTACATCGCCGCCAGCACGGTGGCGTAGGGCGCCGTGACGAGCTGCTGGCCCAGGCCGCGTTTCAGGCCCAGCCCGGGCACCCCGAAGTCGGAATACTGATAGGTCAGGGATCTGTCCCGTACATTGTAGGCCGATTCCGAGATGCCCCAGGGGATGCCGAGCTCTTTGCCGTACTCGATCTGCCGGGCAATGGCCAGGCGGCAGGTCTGGTCGAGCAGGCTGTGGCTGGGCGTGTACATGACCAGCGAGGGCATGAGATATTCGAACATGGAGCCCGACCAGGACAACAGCACGGCTCCCCAGCCCTGGCGCGTCATCGGCCGGCCCAGGCGCAGCCAATGCGTGGGCGGCACGTCGCCCTTGGCCACGGCAACGTAGCTGGCCAGCCGCGCCTCGGACGCCAGCAGATCGTAGTAGCTGTTGTCCAGCATGGCGTCCTTGACGCGATAGCCTATGGAAAACAGACGCCGGTCGGCATCGTACAGAAAGCCGAAATCCATGGCGCGGAACAGCCGCAGGCTGAGGGCGGCCAGGGCCTCGAGCCTGGCGCAGGCCGCGTCGCGCGCGCCCGTTGCGGGCTCTTGCACCGGATCCGCAGCGGCTCCCGCGCCCACATGTGCGTCCGCATCCGCTGCGTATTGTTGCTGCAACGGCTGGGATTGCTGCAGCGCCTGCTCTTGCATGGGGATGTCGCGCAAGTGGCTGGCCACATCGGAACGTATCGCCCTGGCCCAGGCCAGCGCTTCGCTCTGTTCCGAGTCGCCGCGTTCTTCCGCGTTGGTCTGGGCCAGATCCAGCAGGATCGCGGCGCGTTCGTCCAGCTCGCGCCACAGCGCCGGCCAATCCGCGACATGCGTTGTCGTGTAGGCCAGCAGCGCCCGCTCGAATTCGTCCAGGCCCTCATGCAGCTGGCTGGGGTTCACCGTCAGTGTGCGCCGGTCGTTGCGCTCCTCGGGCATGGCGCGACGCATCAGGCGCACGGAATCGGCGATGCCCTGCAGGTGCCGGGCGTCGAATACAGGCTTGCCGGCCAGCTCCGTGCAGGCGCTGGCCAGCGCCAGCAAGTGTCCGGCCAGATTGCCGCTGTCCACCGATGAAATGTATTGCGGCTCCAGGATGCTGAGGTCGCGCGTGTCGTACCAGTTATAGAAGTGCCCGCGAAAGCGCGGCAGCTGCTGCAGGGTGCCCAATGTGGCTTCGAGCCGGTCGATGGTCTCCGCCAGGCCGATCCAGCCGAAGTCGCGCGCCGTCACGATCGACAGCAGGTAAAGTCCGAAATTGGTCGGCGAGCTGCGGTGCGCGATGACGGGCTGCGGGTCTTCCTGGAAGTTGTCCGGCGGCAAGGCGTGGTCTTCGGCGCTTACGAAGGTCGAGAAGTAGCGCCAGATGCGGCGCGCCGCTTCGCGCAGCGCCGGTATCTCTTCGGGCGTGGCAGGGCGAGGTTTGGCCGATTCGGGCGGCAGGCTGATCAGGTGCGCAAAAAACGGCGACAAACCCCACAGCACCAGGAACGGCGCGGCCACGCGCAGATTCAGCGGATCGTTGCGCCATACGGCAATGGCGCCGGCTACGGCGATCAGTACCGCCGCGCGCAGCGACCAGGTGAAGTGCATCAGCGACAGGCTGGCGCGCAGCCTGGACTGGGCCGAGGTCACCCAGTCCAGCAGCAGGCGATGGCTGACCATCAGGCGAAACAGCGTACGGCCGATGGCGTCCAATGCCAGCCAGCCCTTGTGCGCCAGCAGCGTCACTGCGATGGCCACATAGGCGCAGCCTTGCAGCAGATCGTATGCAACGGCATGCAGGTGGCTGAGCGCCGATACGCCGGAGCGCGTAGGCAGCAGGCCGTGGCATACGGACAGAATGGCGGGCGCCGCCAGCACCAGCATCACGGCCGCGGCCCAGGCAGCCGGCGCGGCATGCGGCAGCAGCCAGCTTGCCAGCAGCAGCGCCACCGTCGCCGGCGCCGACAGCGAGCGCCGCAGGTTGTCCAGCATCTTCCAGCGGCCTATGGCGGGAATGGTGTCGCCGCGCAGGCCGAGTATCCAGGGCAGCAGTTGCCAGTCGCCGCGCATCCAGCGGTGGCCGCGGGCGGCCGCCACTTGGTAGTTGGAGGGAAAATCTTCAAAAAACTCGACATCCGTGACCAGGCCGCAGCGCGCGAATATGCCTTCGAACAGATCGTGGCTGAGTATGGCGTTTTCCGGAATGCGGCCGGCCAGCGCGGTTTCGAAGGCATCCACGTCGTAAATGCCCTTGCCCGTGTAGCTGCCTTCCTGGAACAGATCCTGATAGACATTGGAGACCGCAGCGGCGTATGGATCCAGGCCGCAAGGGCCCGAGAACAGCCGCTGGAATATCGAGCTTTCGCGCGTCGAGGGCAGGGTCGGGGTGACGCGCGGCTGCAGTATGCCGTAGCCTTCGGTGACGCGTTGCGTATCGGGGTCGATGCCCGGGCGGTTCAAGGGGTGCGCGGCCGCACCCACCAGCTGCCTGACCGCGCCGATGGGCAGCCGGGTATCGCTGTCCAGGGTGATGACGTAGCGCACGCCCTCGGGCACCCAGGCGGGTTTGCCGTCTCGCGTCAGAAAAGAGGTGTCCGCGGCGCCGCGCAGCAGGCGGTTGAATTCATGCAGCTTGCCGCGCTTGCGTTCCCATGACAGCCATTTGCCTTGCGCGGCGTTCCACAAGCGGCGGCGATGGTACAAGTGGAAGCGCAAGCTGCCGTCGGGCATCCGGCCGTGGCGCCGGTTCAGCTCGCCGATGAGGCGGCTGGCCGCCTCGAGCAGCGGCACGTCGCTCTCGCGAACCTCGGTATCTGCGTCGGCCCAGTCCGACAGCAGGCCGTAGTACACCTCGCCGTCCGGGTTGGCCAGGTAGTGCACTTCCAGGTGGTCTATTTGCGAGCGGATGTCTGCTTCGGAAGTCAGCAGCGTAGGCATGACCACGAAGCTGCGCAGCCGCTTCGGTATGCCGTGCCGCAGCTCCAGGCGCGCCAGATGATGCGGGGCGATCAGGCGCATGACAGCCTTGTCCACGAGCAGGGCCGCCAGATCGGAAGCCGGAAAGAAACCGAGCAGGCCGAGCAGCCAGAGCGCCGGCGCATCCGCGCCGGCCGCGGCGCTCAGGCACAGCGGCACGGCCAGCAGCAGCGCGCTGAGCAGCAGGATCAGGCCGATGTAGATGCTTGCATGCGCCGCGTAGATCTTCATGCAGCGCTGTTTCAACGAAGGCTGAAAGCCGATTTCGTGCTCGAAGCTGTCGCGGCCGCTGGAAATCAGGTAGTAGCCCGGGTCGCCGTGGCGCGGATCCTGGTGTTCGGTGCCCTCGGCCGCAGCCCTGGCCATGGCGGCCTCGGCGACTTCGAGCTCGGTAAGCGGGCTGCGTGCCGCCAGGACTTCGACCGCATGCCGGTAGCGGTCGCGGGTGATGAAGTCCATGTCGGCATAGCCTGCGCCGCGGCGCAGGCTGGCGTCGACCAGGCTGACGCTTTCGAACAGCGACTGCCAGTCGAAGGCCCACATGTCGCGCATGCCGGTGATGATGTTGCGCACCGTCATGTTGGCCGCCGCCTGGCCGGCGTGTTCGGCCTGAACCACGCCGTCCACCGTCAGATGCGAACGCGCCAGCTCGCGGCTGAGCCATTGCAGCGACACGTCCTGATAGCGCAGGCGCTGGATCAGCTGCACCGCGAAGGCCGGCTGCAGCGGCTGTGACACGCGCTCGCGCAGCACATCGTCCATGCTGCCGGTACTCGCCTGCTTGTCCAGCGCCAGCAGATCGTCGGCCAGCTCGTCGGCCTGCTGGCGTATGTGCTGCGAGCCGGCGACATACACGCAGATGCGCCGCAGGTTCTCGATCAGCACGCAGCGCAGGGCCAGGGGCAGGGCCCACAGCTCGGCTATGGTCAAGGGCTGCACCCGCTGGTAGGCCAGCATGAAGCTGCGCAGCAATGCCGCATCGAAGCGGCTGTCGGTGTGCGCCACGAAGGCCCAGGCAACACCGTAGATGCGCGGATGGCCGCGCAGCGGGCCCTCGGCCAGCCGCGGCAGCTTTCTGTACGTGGCGCTGGCCAGTTCGCGGCGGGTCTGCTTGAACTGGTCTTCGATCACGCGGAAATTGTCGAGCAGCCATTCCGCGGCGGGTGTAATAGAGCGCCGCTCGCGCGTGGCGCGGGCGATCGCATCGAAGCATTCGAACAGAACTTTTTCGTTTTCGGCCATGCGCCGCACCAGCGTACGCTTCAGGCCTGGCTTGTGTGCGATGGCCTGTGCCTTGGCCAGGCTGGCCGCATGCTGCTCCAGCCTTTCCTGGCTGAAGAGTTCGGCGCGCACGGGCGCTTCGAACGGGCCGAACCCGCCGTCCGTGTGCCGCCTCTCGAGTATGTTCACGATGCTTGAACCCAGCTTCATGCAGTTGTTGCTCCTTGTCGGCCGGCTGCCTACAGCGTATGGCGTCTGCGGCCCGCGCAAGAATGCTGGTATGCGTTGTCCGGCCGCGGCCTTGCGCCGCGCAGATGCGTGATTGCACGCCTGAGTTAGAGCCTGCTCGCATTAAAGGAGGGAAGCCCCTTTTAGTGTGAGCAGACCCCAGCCCTGGGCAAGACCGCCGCGCAGCGGGCCGGCAGCGGAACAGGCCGCGATGGGCCCGACCCGGTTCGGCGCGCGCTGACCCCAGGGCGTTACGGAAAGCTGCGCAATGTTGCGCAGAGCCGCGATACGGCGCTAACCTGTACTGTACTCTGTACTGTAGTTTCCAACAGAGCAGTCCAGGAGATGATACACGTGCGATTATCCACTGACGCAGAATTGCGATTGCTCCAACATGAAACCTTCGGTTATTTTTTGCATGAAGCGAACCCGGCCAACGGCCTGGTGCTGGACAAAACCGAACCGGGATGGCCGTGCAGCATCGCCGCCACTGGATTGGCGCTGGCGGCTTATCCGGTCGGCGTCGAGGCCGGCCTGATCGCGCGCAGCGATGCTGCACAGCGCGCCTTGACCACGCTGCGCTTCTTCCATCAAAGCCCACAGGGGCCCGAGCCCGACGCCACCGGCTACAAGGGCTTCTATTACCACTTCCTCGACATGCAGACCGGGCGCCGTGCCTGGAAGTGCGAACTGTCCACGATCGACAGCGCCTTCCTGCTGGCCGGCGGGCTGACCGCCGCGGTGTACTTCGACGCGGCCACACCCGCCGAACGCGAGATCCGCGACCTGGCGCTGCGGCTCTACGAGCGCGCCGATTGGCAGTGGGCGCAGAACGGCGGCCAGACAGTCACGCACGGCTGGCACCCTGAAAGCGGCTTCATCCAGTACCGCTGGGAAGGCTACGATGAGGCGCTGCTGATGTACGTGCTGGGCCTGGGCTCGCCCACGCATGCGCTGCCTGCCAGCAGCTACGCGGCATGGGCCTCGACTTACCAATGGAAACACAGCTACGGGCTCGACTATCTGTATGCCGGCCCTTTGTTCACGCACCAGCTCTCGCACATATGGATCGACTTTCGCGGCATCCAGGACGAATACATGCGCGGCAAGGGTATCGATTATTTTGAAAACAGCCGCCGCGCCACCCATGTGCAGCATCGCTATGCCATCGACAATCCGCACGGCTTCAAGCGCTACGGCAGGAAGTGCTGGGGCATTACCGCCAGCGACGGCCCGGGCCCCGATGTGCGCAAGATCAACGGGGTGGACTGCCAGTTCTACGACTATATTGCCCGCGGCGTGCCCGAGGGCCCCGACGACGGCACCTTGGCCCCTTGGGCGGTGGTCGCCTCGCTGCCGTTTGCGCCCGATATCGTGCTGCCGGCCATCGATTACTTCATCAATGAAGTCAAGCTCAAGGTCGGCAATCCCTATGGCTTCAAGGCCACCTTCAACCCGACGCACCCCGAGCAGATCCGCAGCCCTTATGGCTGGGTATCGCGCTGGCATTACGGCTTGAACCAGGGCCCCATCGTGCTCATGATCGAGAATTACCGCAGCGGCAAGCTGTGGGAATGGATGAAGGCCTGCCCGCATATCGTCGCAGGCCTGAAGCGCGCCGGTTTCACCGGCGGCTGGCTGTAGTGACCTACCTCGGATTCCGCGGAGTGGAGGCTTATTGATTAAAGCAAAGTAAAGTAAGTTTCGCAGCAAGTGCCGCTGCTCCAAACGAATTGCGCGTTCGCGAAACTATGGAGAAAACGCAGCTCGATTGCTCAAGCTCCCATTCTGTCAGCTTTCAGTAATTAGAGTCTTCTTAATACTCGGAAGACTCACTTTACTCACGGCTGGTCGGAGGTGAATATATATGCGAGAACGGAGTCAGTCTGTATGCTCTCGCTTTGCGGCATGCATCGGGTTTCGTTATAAGCCAATTTTATGAAATACGTTGGCCAATGCCACAATTACTTAGGCATGAACAACTTAAATGCCCACGTAAAACCCGTCGAAGAAACTTCCGATATGACCTTTCTATGGATGTGCCGGTAGGATCTTATTGATTCTAGCCATGTTCATACCTCCAAAATGGTGATACCGCGGCGAAATACTCTACATCGTGCGGCTATTCCCAAAATCCGCCTGGACATACATCTCAATCCGGTACGCGAATTGGCCCGAATGAGGACTCGTGCAAGCTTTGCGTGTCCCCCAAACGAACCGTTTGATGGGTGTCGAGTAACGCACGGGCAATAAGGCGCCGGTGCTCATACTTTGTGCCGCCGCGCAGCCCCCAGGAGGCCACCTTGCGATACCATAGATTAATGTCGCACTCAGCGATAAATCCTATTCCACCATGCATTTGCTGCGACGATCGGCACACAAAAAGGGATTTTTCGTTGGCGAAGGCCTTAGCCTGGGCTACCTCGACCCGTGCGGGCAAATTCTCGCTTAGAAGCCAAATCGCTTCGCGACTGAGCAACTCGATACCGTCAACGGCGTTGAGCATATCGGCAGCCAGGTGTTGGATCGCTTGGAATGCGCCGATCGGCTGGCCGAATGCATCACGTTGTGATACGTAGATCGCGGAGAGCTCCATAGTTTTGCGGGCGGCACCTTGCATCAGGCAGGCTAAGAAAACCGCTGCATAGTCCATGAGGTCATCGACCGCAGCAGCACCGCCTGCTAGAATCTTATCAACGGGAACGTATACGCCGTCGAAGGTGACATCACACTCCTGGTCTTTGGCTAGTGGCGCCAAGTTGCGGGCAGTGATGCCAGCGGTTGCGACATCAACCAGAGCCAGCCCCACGGTGCCTTTCTCGGGGCCGTCTGCCCAGCGAAACGCTACTAGGCACTGACCTGAATTTCGGAAGTCAGTGACGAACAGCTTTCGGCCGGTCAGCACTATGCCACCGTGCTTGTATTGGCCCAGAAGTTTGATCGCGTCTGCCGACCACCGTCCACCTTGTTCCTGAACGGCGAAGCTCAAAATCAGTTTTCCCTCCGTGACCGCAGGCAGAAGCTGCTGCTTCTGCCACTCAGTGCCGTATTTGGCAATGATCAACGCCGGCATCAGCGTCGAGTGAACCGGAAGCGGGGCGATATGCCGCCCGAGTTCTTCAAAAAGCAGTGACAGATACGGCAGCGGCAGCCCTTGTCCGCCATAGGTCTCGGGCAGCGACAGGCCCATCCAGCCCCCCGCAGTGAAATTCTGCCACAAAGGCTGAGAGTAGCCACTGGCCTCTTTTTCGGCTGCTCGAGTTACAAGCGGCATGCATTCGTGCGCGAGGAAATCGCGGATAGCGCCTTGGATCAAGGCCTCTTGCTCATCCAACAAGACATCCATATGTACTTTCCTAGTGTGCCGGGTTAGAAATGCGTTGAACTAACTGTTAATTGCTTAATCTGTTGTGTAAGTACCTAAACACAGAGAAGGCAGCGGCGAAAGAGACCAAATGCGCAGCTGCTGTTGAACGAATCCCAGTACCACCGACTCATGGCATTGGCGATGCATCGTAAAACGATACAAGCGTTGGCCTTGCGGGCACGCATTGTGCTTGCCTGTGCGTAGAAGAGCATTGTTACTGTGAGCTAGCGTGTCACACCGCGAACCATATTTAATATCTAGGCAGCGAGCTCGCTCGATCAGGCAGTGCCCGGGCGGGCAGCTACGCTATGCGCGAAACGTTTTCAATCACGGCTCGGTTTGCTCATCATCCTCACTGTCATGTTCACTTTGAGTTGTTTCATCGCTCTAACTGAACCGGGTTGACAGCCGGCCCATCACACCGACCGGAAAAAGTATCCGCAGAAGCCTTTACCGATCTACTCGGTAGCCAGAGCGGGCACTCAAGCCATATCTAGGCATTCACGACGCCAACCCAAAGCCTTCCGTTTGATCTGAACCGGCAGATGATATCCACGCAGTCATCAAAAGTTTTTTTGCGAACTTCTAGCTCACCATACTAGCTCGTAGTCAGGGTTGAGCTGCGAGCTTTCGGGCTGCCAGCTGGCTTAGGCATCCCAAGGCCTTTGCGAGCTATCTGATCCCGCATAACCTGGACGCTACCGTGGTTCACCGTCGACTGGAAGGCGCCGAGCAAGTTATGCGCATAGACACCAGACTCAATAGCTTCGAGTGAACTGCTGAGGAGGGCGCCGTACGGGCCAAGGATCTGACTGATGGCTTCAGTGGCCCGTACGCCATGCTCGGGGCCTACCACCTTTTCGCCAGAGCCCTCGTGGACGAACTCGCCACGGCGGCCTGCGATGGACAGGCTGCGCATAGTCATCAGACGGCACATCTGTGCCTCGATCCACAGGTCGGCGATGGTGTCACGGACAGCAGGGTCGTCGCGTAAGCCGACAACGGCCTCGTTGTCACTCTTGAGCAGATTGACGATGTCCTCGGTGCGGCGCACCGACATGAGATAACGCCAAGCGCCGACGCGGTCGAGATTCAATCCACGTTTCGTGACATTCCAGCCGTCGCCCTCCTTACCTAGCAAACAGGATACCGGTACCTCCACGTTGTCGAAGAACACCTCGTTAGTTCGGGTTTCACCATAGGTAGTATTTGACGGGGCCTGTGGCTCATGCTGGATGGTCCACAAGGGTCGAACCGTGATGCCGGCGGTGTTCATCGGAACCAGCAGTACTGATAAGCCGGCCTGCCGCGTCGATTCAGGATCGGTGCGTGCCAGCAAGAAGATATGGGTCGCATTCTGAGCATTCGTGGTATAGATCTTTTGCCCATTAATGACATATTTGTCATCATCACGCGTTGCTCGGCAGCGTATGCCCGCCAAGTCGGTGCCGCAATGGGGCTCACTGTAGCCCTGACAGAATGTGATATCTAGACGCGCGGCTCCCGGTACGTATTTTTTCTTCTGCTCTTCGGTGCCGGAGGCCAGAATCGCTGGGCCTCCCGTACCACCGGCGCCCATGCGCATGTCGCAGCCACGGAGAAACTCTTCTTCCACAATGAACTGGGTGATGGTCTCACCGCTTTGGCCTCCATACTCCTTTGGCCAGCTGACTGCCATCCAGCCGCGCCGGAATATATCTTCGTGCAGCGCACGGAGATGTGGCCCTTTGCCATTTCCGGCGTGAGCGTCTGCCAATTCGTTACGAACCGTGTCCGTGACGTGCTCGGAAATGAAAGCCTGCAGGTTGGCGCGCAGCTCTTGTTGTTCGTCGTTGAATGAGAAGTTCACCACACGTTCTCCTTTCTTGTGGCCAGACCAATCACAGCTTCACTACCCCTGCCTGTTCCAGCTGCTTTATGTCCGCACTGCTGTAGTCGAGGTTAGTAAGAATCTCTCGAGTATCGGCTCCAACGACGGCCTTGCCGGGATAACGTACCTCGCCGGGCGTTCGTCGAAATCTGGGCACCACACCCTGCATACGTACTTTGCCCAGAATCGGATCATCGAGATCTACCAGTGTCCCGCGAGCCTTGATGTGTGGATCCACGAAGAGCTGTGCGACGTCATAGACCGGGCCCGCCACCACGCCGGCCTGTTCGAAGACCTTCAGCACTTCCTCCTGATCGTGCTCCCGCACCCAATCCGCCACTGCACCGTCACACTCTTCGAGCCTAAGCATCCGCTGTGGATTGGTCTGTAGATCCGGGCGTTCCGCTAAATCGGGTCGTCCGATGGCATTGAACAGACGTCGAGCGCCAGAGTTCGCTGCCGCGGATACAGCGATCCAACGGTGATCCTTTGTTTCGTACGTATTTCGAGGTGTCGACCAAGTGGAGCGGTTACCGCGGCGTTTACCAACGACACCCAACTGGTCGTAGTCGATCGCCATCGCACCGAGCAAAGATAGAATCGGCTCGTACAGGCTGATATCAATTTCGTCGCCGATGCCGCCATTACGACTTCGATTTACCAATGCCGCCAAGATCGACTGTGCTCCCATCATCGCAGCCACACCATCGGCAAAAGGGTATGCAGGCAACGTAGGAGGGCGACCGGGCTCTCCTGTAGTATGGGCGAAACCACTGAATGCTTCTGCTAGGGTTCCCATACCAGGCCGGGCGCTATATGGGCCGGTTTGTCCGTATCCACTTATGTGTAGCATAACCAGGCCCGGGTTGATCGCGGATAAGGTCTGATAGTCCAGTCCCCAGCTAGCGAGTTTTCCGGGGCGAAAATTCTCGACAAAAACGTCGGCTGTGGCAGCAAGGCGTCGAATAACCTCGGCACCAGCCGGAGTCTTTACGTCGACTGCCAACAACTTCTTACTGCGGTTAGTGACACGCCACCACAGCGGTTCGCCCTCTTTGAAATGTCCCATGCGACGAACCTCGTCGCCGTTGGGCGGCTCGATCTTAATGACATCAGCGCCTAAATCACCAAGATAGGCGGAGGCCATAGGGCCGGCGAACAACATGCCGATCTCGACGACTTTGATCCCAGAAAGAGGGCCGCGCGCCGCGATACTTTGTGGGGGAATTGTCATAGTTTTCATGATTGAATAGCTCTTTCGGAAACTTCTATCGCAATGGAATGGCGGCCGCGCCAGATACTTGTTGGGCAGGGAGAACAAAAGCCATGTTGGTTATTTCTTCCAAGCCTTGCAGCTTGTCGAACAAGGTTGCGGCGGCGGCCTCGTCTAGCGATCGAGCAGCACAGTCCATGAATTTGCTTCTGATCTCTTCCTCTTTGAGGGGGCGGCTCGCGGAGCCCCGGGCCTTGGCCACCTGCGAACTTTGGATGGTATCGCCGTTGCGTAAAGTAACGGTGACCTGGTCGAACGGCGCGTAACCGGTCGTAGGATCTTCACGGGAATCAAATATGACATGCACCCGTTTCATGAGAGTCTGGATCGATAAGCGCTGCACGAAGGTATCATCAAGTTCTCGGAGCCCAACCCGGCCCACAGTCAGGGCGGCGGCCATGGCGAACTCGATACTAAACTTTGCTTCAAGCCCAGTGGTAGGCCGTGCATTGCGTAGCACGTTGGCGTTGCGCTGGCTCATCGAAACGGTGATGCGTTCGACATCCTTGGCTTCCAGATTGGGATGCACTGCGCGCAAATCCAACATGGCATCGATAGGGCGGTGCGCGCAGTAGCAGACTGGGTATTTCTTGATGTTTAAGCCAATGGCCACTAGGCGCCACCGTTGGTGCGCATCGACTGGTGACTCCAGGTCGACCGCCCCAGACGGGGATACTGCCATAAGGAGTCCAGAGAAATGTTCCAGCGCATCTAACGCGCCCGTAAAGCCTTCTGCTGCAAGGCGAGCCGCCATTACACCTGCATGTGCAGCGTGCCCCGCGTGTAAAGGTTTAGCCATTGATCCAAAATTGGCCGTGATACCAGCGCTCTGTGATGCACCCAACGACAGGGCCGCCGCAGTCCGCTCTAGACTCAGGCACCGTAGCCGCGCGCAAGCGGCCGCCGCCGCTACCGACCCGAAAATTCCGGTTGGATGCCAGCCCTTTGTATGATGCTGGCCAGTGTCACGGCGCTGCAATTCGGCCCATACCTCGAACCCTGCCACATAGGCGCAGAGCATGTCTCGGCCCGACATCCCGAGATGCTGGGCTTCGGCCAAGATCGTGGGTACCAGCACCGCGCTGGGGTGGGCAGATAATGCCACGTCGTCGTAGTCTAAAGCATGCGTTGCTACAGCATTAATCCAGGCGGCATCAGGTGCCCGCACACAAGTATTGCCCCAGAGAAGCGTGGCGTCGCCTGGCACGGGGTTCAGCGTGCGCTTCAGGATGGCGACACAAGGCTCGTGTTTACCCGCGAGGAGAGCTGCAGTTGCATCAATGAAGCCAAGCTTGGCTATAGCGATCGCCTTAGGCGGAAGTCGGTCGTATGTCAAGGTAACAACAAATTCAGCCAGATCGCGAGTGAGTGCGACGGTCATACCGGCTCCTTCGGAGCTACGAAAGGATAGGGTACGGGCGCACCGTTTCGGTACGGCAACGCCACTACGGCGGTGCCGGGGGTTGACTGTAGGCCTGCATCGTTACTGATTCCGATATGTAAGTGCACCAGCCCAAAATCTGGGCCGCCCCGGATATCCACTACCCGCGCCCAAGCATACAATGTCTCACCGACCAGATTCTTTGCCCGGAACTGGAAGTCGACCTTCCACACCCAACCTTCCGGGCCGGCCCAATCGCGCAACAATTGGATCAAGAACTGCTGCTTTAGAGAGCCATTGATCAGCACGTCTGGCAGACCGTCATGTCCGATGGCAAACGGCCGATCGAAATGGATACGATGCCAGTTCTCCATAGCAGCCGACCAGCGCATCAGATGGACGGGCCCCAACGGCCCTTTAGCCAACGGGGGTAGTTCCATCCCAAGTTCAACATCTTCGAATTTCACACACGGCTCCGGATGTAGGTTCGTTTAATGCGAAGCAGCAGCTCCTCCTCGGACGTGCGGTACTCGCTTTCCACAACAACGATTACCATCGGCCCCCTACGACCGTTTGTCTCGCGAATGTCCAGATATCGTGACTTCAGCTGCACTTGTTCGCCATGCCGTACGTAGCGGAACAACTCGACCTCAGCGCCGCCATTGAGTGTCGCGTAATCTCGCAGCGGTTCGATCGGAGGCAAGCCAGCTGCACCAGACGCAACATTGCCGTCATAGTCAGGGTCTTGAGCATGCTCCTGGACAGGATCCACCGAACCCAGAGGTCTTCGAAACATCATCGACGGGAACAGCGCTGGTGCCACTGCTCCCCCATATCGGCTGTCGGCCTCGACCGCTCCATACATAGAATGCTCGTCCATGATCGCTTGCGCATGCCGGCGGACTGCACCTGCTTCCACTCGATCGCAGGCTACGTTAATTTCGCTCTCCAAGCCGATGTAGGGAGCCAATATTTTTGCCAGCCCGCTCATACTGCCACCCGTTGAGCATTGCGGAACTTGGACAGCGTTCCCCCCGTCTTCACGCTACCGGGAAGCATGTGGCCGACTATATCCTCAGCCAGACGGGCAGTTTCCACCAAGCTGTCCAAGTCGATACCGGTGGAAATTCCCATTTCCTCGCATAGGAACACCAAATCCTCGGTGCATACGTTGCCTGCCGCGCCGCGATGGCCGGCAAAAGGGCAGCCACCAAGCCCGGCGACCGCGGCATCGAAGATGTCTACGCCCATCTGCAATCCGGCGAATGCGTTGGCAATACCCATACCACGAGTGTCATGGAGATGGAGTGAGAGCCGCAGCCCAGGGAAACGCTCGCGCACGCTGCCGACGACTCGTTGGATCGAGGTAGGTGTAGCCCAGGCCATGGTATCTGCCAAGCTGACAAAATCGAGCGTTACTTCAGCTTCGCTGGCCAGTTGCAGCAATTGACCGACCATGCCCACCACGTGGTCGACAGGAATGTCACCTTCGAAGTTGCAGCCGAAGGTAGCCATTAGTCCGCCGCGGCGCACCTTCACGCCACTTTTCTTGTACGTCTGCAGGATAGACCGCTGCGCCTCATAGTTCTCGCCCAGAGTACGTTTCTGATTTCGCTGTAGGAATGCAGCGGACGGGCACAGACTGATAGTGCCGAATACATCTAGATTGGGAGAGGCCAGCGCCCGTAAAAGGCCGCGCTCGTTGAGCCAAAGCGCGGTATAGGCAACACCCGGCCGGCGTCGAATCCCAGCCACAACGGCGTCTGCATCAGCCATTCCCGGAACATTCTTTGGGGGAACGAAGGAGACCGTTTGTATCTGACGGAGCCCCGTCTGAGCCAGTGCGTCGATCAGCTCGATCTTGCGGGCAGTCTCAATCGGGCCCGGCTCGATCTGGAAGCCTTCACGCGGGCCTTCCTCGTTAATAGTCACGCTTTTCGGTAGATCTGACATTTGGGGTTCCCTTTCTCTACGCGTGGCCGGTGCCACGCCTCGTTGTCTCTTACCTAAGCACTAGGTGCGACTTCTTAATGAGGGCAGCCCAAATATCGATTTCTTCGTTGAACTTAGCCTTGAATTCGGCAGGTGTGTCTCCCACTGCTTCAACTCCTTTGCTCATCAGCCAGGTCTTGGAAGAGGGCAGGGCGACGGCTGCGCGCAGCTCGGCCGACAGTTTGGCCATGACATCGGCAGGCGTCGCAGCAGGAACCGACAGACCGTACCAGACTGCCGTGTTGTAGCCTGGTACGCCCGCCTCATCTATGGTTGGCAGCTCAGGCCATAGAGAGCTGCGGGTGTTAGTAGTCACCGCCAGCGCGCGAACCCTGCCGGCTTGAGCGAAGGGTTTCGCAGTGACGATCGGGTTCATCATGAGTTCTGCCTCGCCAGCCAACACGGCATTGAGCGAGGGCGCACCGCCACGGTAGGGAATATGCACTACATCAATGCCCGCCATGGACTTGAAGAGTTCCATTGACAAATGAACCGAAGTACCGATGCCAGATGAAGCGTAGTTGAGCTTACCGGGGCGAGCGCGGCAGTAGGCGATCAATTCTCGGACATTGTGTACCGGCAACTTCGGGTTGACCAACAGAGTGAAGGCGCCTTTGGCTACCATGCATAGCGGCGCAAGATCTTTGCGAGGGTCGTATGCTGTCTTTTCGCCCGCGGCCGCTTCCACAGCTAAAGTCCCGGTATGCATTAGGAGGGTGTTGCCGTCAGGCGGAGAGTTCACCACAATCTGGGTGCCCAATGCGGCACCTGCTCCACTGCGATTTTGAACTATGACCGTCCGTCCTGTCTGTTCAGTCAACCACTTACTCACGCCGCGGGCAATGATGTCGGCCGAGCCACCAGGCTCGTAAGGCGCCACGATCTTGAGCAAATTGCTGCCCTGAGCTCGGGCGGCCCGAGCTACCGGGCCCAGAGCCGGCAACAGGGCAGCCTTGAGGACGGTACGCCGCCGGGCGTCAGCACGGCGTGGGGCAGCACTTGAATTCTTATCTTGTCTCATGTGTTCACTCCAGTGTTTAAGGGTGGTCGGGTGAAAGCCGCCATCACAATCTTTTGCTGGTCGGCGATGTGATCTTCATGAAAGCTTCCGGCAGGTGAAGCGGATTCGGGTCGCCCACAGTAGTACCAGCGAGGTTTGGTGTGGCCACTTTTTTTCGCTAGATGCTCCAATCTCCGATCAAGCCAGCTCCAGGCCCCCTGGTTGGCGGGCTCTTCTTGCACCCATACGAGAGTTGTGTCCGGATAGGTGCGAAAAATTTCCGCTAACGCGCCCATGGGCAATGGGTAAAGCTGCTCCAAACGGACGATCAGCGTGTCCGTAGCACCCCGGCGGTCGCGCTCCTGTATCAGGGAATAGGCCAACTTCCCGCAGCACAGCAGGATCTGCCTAATGGCTGAGCCACTATTTTCTGCTGCCGTAGACCGATCCACCAGCACCGGTTGGAACTGGAGTTCTGAAGAAAAATCCTCCAGCGGGGACACCGCTGCCGGCAAGCGAAGCAGTGTCTTCGGGGTGAAGATGATCAGCGGCTTGCGCGTGGCATTGTGGGCCTGGCGCCGCAGTAAATGGAAGTAGTTAGCCGGTGTGGTCGGAATGGCGACTATGATGTTTTCCTGAGCTGCCAGTTGTAGGTACCGCTCAATGCGCGCCGAGGAGTGTTCAGGCCCCTGGCCCTCTAGCCCATGAGGCAAAAGCATCACCAAGGAAGACCGCAAGCGCCATTTCTCCTCGCCGCTGGCAATGAATTGGTCGATGAGTACCTGGGCGCTGTTGGCGAAGTCGCCAAACTGTGCCTCCCACAGAGTTAGAGCCCGTGGGTGACCAAGGCTATAGCCATACTCGAAACCAAGCACTGCATATTCCGACAAGGTGCTATTGATCACGCTGAACGGGGCTTGTTCGGGGCTCAACTGCTGCAAGCTAATGTGACGTTTGCCGTCCTCGGCATCAGTGAGCGCGAAGATGCGGTGCGAAAACGCGCCACGAACAGTATCCTGTCCGCTAAGACGCACAGGAATACCTTCAAGTAGCAGGCTGCCCAGCGCCAAGGCTTCGCCCACGGCCCAAACAGCCACCTTCCGTTCCGTCATCCGCTGGCGCACCTGGCGCTCCAGGCGAGGGTCGAGCTTTACCCCTGCCGGTGGCGTGGCGATGTGTTCTAGGATGCGCTGTACTGTCGCAGGCGCTACCCGTGGCACGATAGAAGAGCCTGATGCCGGAGCCAGCATGGTAGGAGTCGGAGCGCGCCATGTCGGCAATACGGCGTAGGCTGCGTTAAGCGACGCGTGGCAGCTTTCTATTGCAGCCTTGATCTCTTCGACATTCAGAATGGAGGCATCCAGCAGTTTTTCTTCCAGTCGATGGCGGACACCTATCATTTTGTCGAGCCGTCGGTAGAGCACCGGCTGGGTATAGCGTGGCTCGTCCATCTCATTGTGGCCATTGCGCCGAAAGCACACCAAGTCGATGACAGCGTCTCGTGCATGGGCCTTTCGGAATCTCGTAGCCAAGTCAGCTGCGCGAATAGCTGCATCGACGTCGTTGCCATTGGCGTGAAGAATCAGGCTGTCGATGGCTTTCCAGGGGCCGGTGCAGTAGCGGGAGCTCCTGCCTTCTTCGGGCTCGGTGGTAAAGCCTAGTTGATTGTTGACGACGATATGCAGGGTTCCGCCCACAGTAAAGCCGGCGGGCATCCCAAGCTGCAGCGTTTCAGTAACCACGCCCTGCCCGATAACCGCAGCGTCCGTGTGTAATACGATACCCAGTACACTTTTGCGCGCAATCACAGGCAGCTGTTCCTGCAGTGCACGTACACGGCCAATCACCACTGGATCTACTGCTTCAAGATGCGACGGGTTCGGCTGCAAGGTGACTGCGAGGCCGGTTTCGGGAAGGATCGTGTCGAAGCCTAGATGGTAGGCAACGTCGGCGGTGCAGCTTTTTTCCGAGCCGAAAGGAAAGGCGCCCTTGAATTCAGCGAGAAGCCTTTCCAGCGGCTTGCCGAGAATATTCGCGGCAATATTGAGACGCCCCCGATGCATAGTCCCGATGACAACACTGCGGACGCCGTCCGCAGCTGCGTTTTGCAGGATTCGATCCAACATCGGCAATAGCGCCTCGCCGCCTTCTAAACCGAAACGCTTCTTACCCGGGAATTTTTTGTCTAGGAAAGCTTCGAACTCTTCCGCCTGCACCAGCTTGCCGTATGCGCGACGCAGCGTGTCGGTTTCTGGGGCAGTAGCGTTCTCCGTGGCGTCCTGGATCCAGTTGCGTATTTCGTCGTCGTCTATGTGGGACGATTCGACCCCCAATGTACCGCAGTAACGCTCGAGCAGCGTAACAGCTGAAGGGGGGCGTTTGTTTAGAAGCCGAATGTTGGCAGCGCGTATCAAATCTAGAGTCACGGGCGGCTTTGTTTCGAGCGGGTTGATGTTGGCGAACAAATGGCCCAATTGACGCAACATGGTGATCAAACCAACCTCCTCGACATTCCCTGACATGGGGCTGCCGCCCAATAGGTCGTCGACCATCCGGAACACCCGCGCCCAGCTAGGATCAACCGAGGCTGGGTCTTGTTGCCAGCGATCGTGGATGTCCTCGAGAAACGCCACTGGGGCAGCATTTAGAGGAGAGGAAGGTAAGAGTGCCATCGTTCTAATCAAGGACTACGAGTAGGGGCTTTGGTCTTCAAGGAAGCGGAAATGAGTTTATTTCAGTGAGGGAAAAATGACGCTCACACAACCGACTTTCAGCAATGCCTATATCGCATAGCTAACTGGGTGGTTCCCGTGTTATTGTTGTTGCCTGGCTTTCCGCATCCCCTACGCTATGAATATTGACCAGTTGCGTGTCTTCCAGAAAACCGCAGATGCAGGTGGAGTCTCGCGGGCAGCCGTAAAGCTGGGCGTTTCCCAATCAGCTGCTAGCCGACAAATCGCAAGCCTGGAGGCGGAATTTCGTTCGCGGCTGTTCTATCGGCACGGGCGTGGCGTGGCACTAACTGAGGCTGGGCGCGCCCTGTACACAGCAATCAAGCCACTGTTGGAGCAACTTGTCGAAGTCAAGGAGCAGTTGCTTCAGAAATCTGAAGAGCCAACCGGCGCGGTGATCGTCGGCATGCCGTCGTCGTTGATGGGAACCATCGGCGCCTCCTGTGCTCAGCAGTTTCTCGCCCGTTACCCGAAGGCCTCACTGCATTTGTATGAGGGGTCGAGTGGATTGCTCGTCGATCGCTTGGAGAGTGGCCTTATTGGCGCAGCAGTGCTGTATGACACGCGACGCGGCCCCAACATGGTCGTAACTCCCTTACTTGTCGAGCAGTTCTATCTAGTGACAGCGTGGCCCAAAACCAGCAACCTTTTGCGCGAAGTGACAATTCCTGAGCTGGCGCGTCACCAACTATTGCTGCCTGGCATCCAAAGCGGGATGCGACGAGCCGTCGATGCGGCGTTTAAGCAACACGATATCGAGGCACATATTCTGATGGACATGCACTCGGTTACTGTTATCAAGCACCTAGTGGAAAGGGGTATTGGCAGCACCATACTACCTTACGGCGCGATCCATCGCGAAGTGGCAAACCGCTATCTGAGCGCGCGCCCCATTAGTCTTGAGATTATGGGTGCGAACCTTGTGACAGCGACTGCGACGGGGCAACCAATCACTCGAGCAATGCAAGCATTCTTGTCCCTTCTGGGGGATGAGATCCGGAGTTGTGTCGCGGCGGGAACCTTACGCGGTAGAGCTGTGGCCGTTTAATTTTGCTCCGTGACAACAAATCGCGACTGGCCGAGGATGGCATTCAAATCGAAACGGCCAAGGCCACTAACATGACACGACTCAGAGGGCGTTTGCTACGAAACCAGCGTTGCCATGGTCTCCGCCTCGCACAGCCGCTGGAAAAGCGCCGCCTTCATTGCCGGCTCGCGCCTGGACGCAATCACCACCCCGCTGATTCTGGGCGACCCGATGAAGGGCACCGCATTTCTGGCCTATTTTCGGAGCTACCTGTGCCCACGCTACAACTCGGCGACATCATAGTGGCCGACAATCTGTCCTGCCCTCAGGCTTTGCCGCGCAATGCCCGGTCGACGATGTCCTGGGCCTGGTGCAGGATTTCCCGCAAATGGCGCTTGTCGCGGAAGCTCTCGGCATAGATCTTGTAGATGTCCTCGGTGCCCGAGGGGCGGGCGGCGAACCAGCCATGTCCGGTTACCACCTTCAGCCCGCCTATGGGCGCGCCGTTGCCCGGCGCCCGGGTCAGTACGGCCTGCACTGGCTCGCCGGCCAGCGTCGTGGAACGCACCTGGCGCGCGTCCAGCTTGAGCAGACGGCTTTTTTGCGCCGGCGTGGCGGGTGCCTGCAGGCGGTCGGCATACGGCCTGCCGCAAGCCTGTTCGATGGCCTGGTAGAGTTCCGCCGGATCGCGCCCGCAGCGCGCCGTCATCTCGGCCGAGAGCAGGGCGGGAACGAGCCCGTCCTTGTCGGTGGTCCAGACCGAGCCGTCGCGCCGCAGGAACGAGGCGCCCGCGCTTTCCTCACCGCCAAAGCCCAGCGAGCCATCCTGCAGCCCGGCGGCAAACCATTTGAAGCCGACCGGCACCTCGTACAGCTTGCGGCCCAGCCGGCTGCAGACGCGGTCTATCATCTGCGTGCTGACCACTGTCTTGCCCACGGCCGCGGCGGCGCTCCAGTTCGGCCGATAGCTGAACAGGTAGCCGATCATCGTCGCCAGGTAGTCGTTGGGCGCAAGCAACCCGGCCGAGCGGGTCACGATGCCGTGGCGATCGTGATCGGTGTCGCAGGCGTAGGCGATGTCGTAGCGCTTGCGTGCCCCGATCAGGCCCTGCATGGCATAGCGGGAGGACGGATCCATGCGGATCTTGCCGTCCCAGTCCACCGTCATGAAGCGGAAGGTGGCGTCCACCGTCTGGCTGATGACGTCCAGGTCGAGCCGATAGTGTTCGGCGATGGCGGGCCAGTAATGCACGCCGGCGCCGCCCAAAGGATCGACGCCCATGCGTATGCGCGAACCGCGGATGGCATCCATGTCGACGACCTGGTTCAGATCTTCGACGTAGGCACGCAGGAAGTCGTGGCGGCGCACCGCGCCGCTGCGCAAGGCGCGCGCCAGCGGCATGCGGCGCACCGCCTTGAGGCCGCCGCGCAGGATCTCGTTGGCCTTGTTTTCGATCCAGCCCGTGACGCGCGTATCGGCAGGGCCGCCGTTGGCGGGGTTGTACTTGAAGCCGCCGTTGTCGGGCGGATTGTGCGAAGGCGTTACCACGATGCCGTCGGCCAGCCCGCTGCGGCGCCGCCGGTTGTAGGTGAGGATGGCGTGCGACACCGCCGGCGTGGGGGTATATTCGCCGCCCGGCGCGATCATGACCCGCACGCCGTTGGCCGCCAGCACCTCGAGGGCGCTGGCGCTGGCCGGCTCGGACAGCGCGTGGGTGTCGATGCCCAGGTACAGCGGCCCGCTGGTGCCGTGGCGCTTGCGGTACAGGCAGATGGCCTGGGTGATGGCCAGTACGTGGGCCTCGTTGAAGCTGCGTTCCAGCGACGAGCCGCGGTGGCCCGATGTGCCGAAGGCCACGCGCTGCAGGGGCTCGTCCGGATCCGGTGTTTCGCTGTAGTAGGCGGTGACCAGCCGGGCGATGTTGCAGAGAATTTCCGGCGGCGCCGGCTTGCCGGCCAGAGGGCTGATTTCAGGGGTGTCGGGTGCCGAGGGCTTCATGAATGCTTCCTTGTTTCTTGTGCTGCCCATAATGCCATGCCTGGCGCTGCGGCGCACGGGCGCGGCCGCAGCGCTGCCGTTGCCTTAGCCTTGCCTGTGTTGCAGGTAATGGCGGATCAAGGCATTGGTCGAGCTGTCGTGCGCGAGCGCATCAGGCTTGGGATGCTCGAGCTGGGGAATGACTCGGTCGGCCAGCTGCTTGCCGAGTTCGACGCCCCACTGATCGAACGAGTCTATGTGCCAGATGGTGCCTTGCGTGAAGACGCTGTGCTCGTACAGGGCCACCAGGCGGCCGAGCGTGCCCGGGTCGAGGCGTTCGGCCAGTATCGTGGTGGTGGGCCGATTGCCCTCGAAGACGCGATGCGGCACCAGCTCTTGGGGCGTGCCTTCGGCGCGCACCTCTTCGGCCGTCTTGCCGAAGGCCAGCGCCTCGGTCTGCGCGAACAGATTGGCCATGAGCAGCTCGTGGTGCCGGCCCAGCGGGTTCAGCGGCTGGCAAAAGCCGATGAAGTCGCAGGGCACGAGCTTGGTGCCCTGGTGTATCAGCTGATAAAAGGAGTGCTGCCCGTTGGTGCCCGGCTCGCCCCAGTAGACGGGGCCGGTCTGGTAGTCCACCGGTATGCCTTCCAGGGTCACGCGCTTGCCGTTGCTTTCCATCGTCAGCTGCTGCAGATAGGCCGGGAAGCGCTTCAGGTAATTGTCGTAGGGCAGCACGGCCACGCTCTGCGCGCCGAAGAAATTGTTGTACCAGACGGCCAGTAGCCCCATCAATACGGGCAGGTTGCGCTCGAACGGCGCGGTGCGGAAATGCAGGTCCATGGCGCGATAGCCGTCCAGCATGGCCTGGAAGTTGTCGGCCCCGATGGCCAGCATGGTCGACAGGCCGATGGCCGAGTCCATCGAGTAGCGGCCGCCGTCCCAGTCCCAGAGGCCGAACATATTGTCCGCGTCGATGCCGAATTCGCGCACGCCTTCCGCGTTGGTCGAGACCGCCACGAAGTGCCGTGCGATGGCGCTTTCGTCGCCCAGGGCCGCCAGCACCCATTGCCTGGCGCTGTGCGCGTTGGTAAGTGTTTCCAGCGTCTTGAAGGTTTTCGAGCAGATGATGAACAGCGTTTCCTGCGGATCGAGGTCGCGCGTGGCCTCGGCGAAGTCGCTGCCGTCGACGTTGGAGACGAAACGGAAACACATGTTGCGCCGGCTGTAGTGGCGCAGCGCCTCGTAGGCCATCACCGGCCCCAGATCCGAGCCGCCGATGCCGATGTTGACCACATTGCGTATGGGCCGGCCGGTGTGGCCGCGCCAATTGCCGTCGTGGACGCGGCGCGTGAAATCGCGCATTTTGTCCAGCACGGCATGAACCTCGGCGACCACGTCCACGCCGTCGAGCATGATTTTCTCGCCGACGGGCGCACGCAGGGCGGTGTGCAGCACCGCGCGATGCTCGGTGACGTTGATTTTCTGGCCGGAAAACATCGCCTCGATGCGCTCGCGCAGGCCGCAGGCCAGCGCCAGCTCGATGAGCAGCTGCATGGTTTCGTCATTGACGCGATGTTTGGAATAGTCCAGGTACAGGCCGCAGGCCTGTACCGTGAGGCGCGGGCCGCGTCCCGGGTCGTCGGCAAACAACTGGCGCAGGTGCAGGCCGCGCATGTTTTCGTAATGCGCGTGCAAGGCCTTCCAGGCCGGGCGCTCTGGCAGCGCGGTCCAGGCCGGGGTGTTCATGATGCGCTGCCTTCTGGAGCCGTGCCGGGTTGCGCCGTGCCGCCTTTTTGCGCGATCAGGTTCATCAGATCGTTCCAGGATTTCTCGAAGGCCTGGGCGCCTTCCTGCTGCAAGCGCAGAGCCAGGGCGGCCACGTCCACGCCGGCGCGGGCGAATTCCGCCAGCTGTGTCTCGGCCTCGACGCCGTCGCGCGCCATTTCGCCGCGCAGCTGGCCGCTGTCGGCATAAGCATGCAGGGTCTTGTCGGGCATGGTGTTGATGGTTTCAGGCGCGGCCAAGGCCTCGACATAATAGGTTTCCGGCAGCGCCGGGTCCTTCACGCCGGTGCTGGCCCACAGCAGCCGCTGCGGCACGGCGCCGGCGGCGGCCAGCCGCGCCCACTCGGGCGAGGCCATGCGCTGCACATAACTGCGGTAGGTGCGCCCGGCCACGGCGACGCCCAGGCGGTTGCGCAGCGCCTCGGGCGCGGTCTGCGCCACGGCCTTGTCCCAGCGGCTGATGAACAGTGACGCCACCGAATGCACCTTGGGATCGAGCCCCGCTTCGATTCTGCGCCGTATGCCGCGGCAGTAGGCGTCGGCCGCCGCTACGTATTGTTCGCAGGAAAACAGCAGCGTCACATTCACCGGGATCCCGGCGTATATGGAATCTTCTATGGCGTGCAGGCCTTCGGGGGTGCCGGGTATCTTGATGAACAGATTGGGGCAGTTCGCCTGCGCGTGCAGGCGCGTGGCCTCTGCCACGCTGCTGCGGGCGTCGTAGGCCAGCAGCGGCGACACCTCCAGCGACACCCAGCCGTCCATCGAATCGCTGGCCTGGTGGGCGGGCAGGAACAGGGCGGCGGCGCGCTTCAGGTCGGCTATCGCCAGTTCGAAGAAGATCGAATCGGCCGAGCCGCCTTCAGCGGATTTGCTGCGAATATCTTCGTCGTAGGCCTGGCCCTTGCGGATTGCCTGGTCGAATATCGTCGGGTTGGAAGTCAACCCGGTCAAGGAAAATTCCTGGCAGTAGCGCTGCAGCTGGCCCGAGTCCAGGATGTCCCGGGTGATATTGTCGAGCCAGAGGCTCTGGCCGAGTTTGTGCAGGCGTCGCGTATTTGCGTTGACAGTGCTCGCTTTGCTGGTGTTCATGGCTGCCTCGTATGGCTGTTTCCGTCTCTATCTTAGTCTCTGTGCGTTCCAGTTTTTTCAGACTCTTGTGTCTGCTATAGGTTCCGCGCCTGCCGGCGGTGCACTGCGGCCCGGTGCCCCTGGAGGCCGGGGCGTCGCCAGGCAGCGTCGGCGCCAACCGGCCCTAAGGCTTGGAATCCGGCGGCTGCGGATCGTGCCAGCCGCCAGCCGCGGCCGTAAGCCCCGCGGCCTGCTGCGGCCCCCAACTGCCGGGCTGGTAGGGCAGGGGGGCCGTGCCACTTTCCAGCAGCGGGGTCACCACGCGCCACGCCGCCTCGATACTTTCGTAGCGTGCGAACAGGGCAGGGTCGCCGCGCAGCGCATCGCCCAGCAGGCGTTCGTAGGGCGACATTTCGTCGGCCGCCTGGTGATGCGCGGCAAGTTCTACGGTTTCGCCGGCCATGGCTTCGCCCGGCAGCTTGACCCGCGCACCCACGCACAACAATACATCGGGGCTGATGCGAAAGCGGAAGTAATTCGCCTGGGAACCCGCCGCGGCGCCCGTGGCCTGTTTTGCGCTTGCCGTGTCGAACACCGCATGGCGCAAAGGCTTGAACTTCACCAGCACTTCGGTGGCCGTGACCGGCAGGCACTTGCCCGAGCGTATGAAAAAGGGCACGCCCGTCCAGCGCTCGTTGTCGATGTCCAGGCGCAGGGCGGCATAGGTCTCGACCTTCGAACCCTGCGCCACGCCCGGCTCGGACTGATAGCCCTGGAACTGTCCCAGCACCGCGTTTTGCGGCAGCACCGGGCACATGGCCTGGAACACCTTGCATTGCGCATCGCGCGCGGCATCCGGGTGGCCGGCCGGCGGCGGCTCGGTGGCCAGCAGCGAAACCACCTGCAGCATGTGGTTCTGGATCACGTCGCGCACCGCGCCCACTCCGTCGTAGAAGCTGCCGCGGCCCTGTACGCCGAAGGCTTCCGCCATGGTGACCTGCACGCTATCTATGTAGCGGTGGTTCCAGATGGGCTCGGCGAACACATTGGCGTAGCGGAAATACAGCAGGTTCTGTACCGGCTCCTTGCCCAGGTAATGGTCGATACGGAATATCGATTCGGGGGCAAACGTTTCGGTGAGCATCGCCTGAAGCTTGCGCGCCGAGGCCAGATCGCGCCCGAAGGGTTTTTCCACGACGACTCGGGCGTCGCGCGCGCAACCCGACTGCGCCAGGCCGCGCGCCACCACGTCGAACATGCCCGGCGGGATGGCGAGATAGTGCAGGGGCCTGCGCGCTTGTCCCAAGGCGGCGCGCAGGCGCCGATAAGTGTCCTCGTCCTGATAGTCGCCGGCGACGTATTCCAGGTGTTCGGCCAGCCCGGCGAACACGTGTTCATCGATCTGCCCGTGCTCGGCGATGCTGTCGCGCGCACGCTGCACCAGCTTGCCCTTGTCCCATGAAGATCGGCTCACGCCCAGTACGGGCATGTTCAAGTGCCCGCGGCGCTGCATGGCATACAGCGACGGGAATATCTGCTTGTAGGCCAGATCGCCCGTGGCTCCGAAAAAGACGAATGCGTCCGAGCGTGGAGTTTCAGTCATTTTGTTCTCCGGGTTTGCCGCCAGCGCCGATTCAGTTCTTTCTTTCGACGTGGCCTCCGAATTGCTGGCGCATGGCCGATAGCACCTTGCCGGCGAAATCACCCATGTGCCGCGAGCTGAAGCGTTCATACAGCGCGGTGCTGAGCACCGGCGCGGGCACCGCCATGTCGATCGCCGCCTTGACCGTCCAGCGGCCTTCTCCGGAATCGGACACATTGCCGGCATAGCGATCCAGCACCGGATCCTCGTCCAGCGCCCGGGCGGTAAGATCCAGCAGCCACGAACTGATGACGCTGCCGCGGCGCCAGACCTCGGCGATCTCGGCCAGGTTGAAGTCGTATTGGTAGTACTGCGGTTCGCGCAGCGGCGTGGTCTCGGCGTCGTTCTGGTGTTCCTGCTTGCCGACATTGGCGTGGTGCAGGATATTGAACCCCTCGGCGTAGGCGGCCATCATGCCGTACTCGATGCCGTTGTGCACCATCTTCACGAAATGGCCGGCGCCATGCGGGCCGCAATGCAGATAGCCTTGTTCGGCGCTGGTGGCGTGTCCCGCCCGCCCGGGGCTGGGGGCAACCGCCGCATCCCCCGGGGCCAGCGCGGCGAATATCGGCGCCAGGTGCTGCACGGTTTCGGTTTCGCCGCCCACCATCATGCAATAGCCGCGCTCGTAGCCGAATACGCCGCCGCTGGTTCCCGCGTCCACATAATGGATGCCTTTGGACTTGAGCTGTTCGGCGCGGCGGATGTCGTCGTGGTAGTAGGAATTGCCGCCGTCTATGACAATGTCGCCAGCGGCCAGCAGCGGCAGCAGCGACTGCAGCACCTCGTCGACCACGGCGGCCGGCACCATCAGCCAGACGGCGCGCGGCGCCTTCAGCGCGGCGACGAATTCCTGCATATTGGTAGCGCCGGCTGCGCCCTGGCTGCGCAATTCGTCGACGGCCTGAGCGCGGGAATCATGCACCACGCATTGATGGCCTTTTTCCATGAGGCGGCGCACCATGTCGCGCCCCATGCGCCCCAGTCCGATCATGCCTAACTGCATTTTGATTATCTCCTTGAATTGCTGCCCGGTGTCCTGTTTGATGTGAACAGGCTCCAGGCCATGAGCTTAAAGTCGGATGGATGCGGCGTCCAGGGCAGGCGCGAAGCGCAGCGTCAAGCCGGCCATGCCCTTCTATTTTGGACATAAGCCCGAACCCGCAGCCAGCATAGTTTCAATCGGTTAATTTTTGAACCGCGGCCGTCGCATACCCGCACTTGCGCTTGCATGTATCGTCCGGCGTGTATGGCTGCCGCGCGGCGCGCCATTGCGGCGTCAGTGCCAGCGATGGCGCAAGAGACGTGGGCGTGCAGGCGGACAAGCGCTGCGGGCAGGCTGCAGGCCGCCGGCTGTGGGGAACCGCGGGTTTTACGGTGCACAGCACCTTCCGCGGCCACCGAGAGTTCGACCCTTGATCCTCTTGTAACATAAAACTCCGGTTGGAAAAACATCTTCTCGCCGAGCCTCCTGCCAGTATGGATGAGAGCAGAATAATCCTGTGCCGCGCCTGCGCGGACATACGGACGCGGGCCGCGTCGGTTCGCGATGCTATAGACCCACACAGGAGATGCGCATGGCTACCAGCGTAAAAAAACAGAGCCCTGCGGGCAAGTTTTCGATAGACGTGAAGAAGATCCGGGCCAAGGCCCGCCAGAACACCGATAACGGGCCCGTCACCGAAACCTATGGCGCAGATCTGCCCACGGTATTGAGACTGCTCAATGAATCCCTGGCCACCGAACTGATCTGTGTGCTGCGCTACAAGCGCCACCAGTACATGGCCAGCGGCATCCATTCCGAGCCCGTGGCAACCGAATTCGCCACGCATGCAGCCGAAGAGCAGCAGCACGCCGACCTGATCGCGGCGCGCATCATAGAACTGGGCGGCGAGCCCGATTTTTCACCCCAGGGCCTGACGGCGCGCAGCCACTCCGAATATGTCGAAGGCAAGGATCTGCGCGACATGATCAAGGAGAACCTCGTGGCCGAGCGCATCGCGGTCGATTCGTACCGCCAGTTCGTGACCTACCTGGGCGACCGGGATCCGACCACGCGCCGCATGATAGAGGGCATCCTGGCCATGGAAGAAGAACACGCCCACGACATGGCCGATTTGCTCGAGAAAGGGTAAGGGCCTGGCGGCGGGCCGGCCCAGGCGGTATCGGCCTTTATCGGTCGCCGTGCGGCGGGCCGCCACCGTAGCGTGCACGCAGCGACACCAGTTCGGCCTCTAGGCCTTCGATGCGCTTGAGCAGGCGCAAGGCCAGCGTCAGGCCGTGCGCGTCCAGCTCGAAGTCGTCGCGCAGGCGCCGGGCCGTGCGCACGGTGACGATGCAGCTGGCCTCGAACAGGTACTGCTGCGGGTCGGGCCCATGCGTGGAAGGTTCCAGCACCCCGGCCTCGACCAGATCCAGCACGTCGGAACGGCCCAGCCCGGAAACCTCTACCAGGTGATCCAGCGAGCAGATTTCCGTCGCGTTCAGCCATATGCATTCGGTGATGTCTGTGCTCATGGTCATGCTCCTGCATCAAAGTGGCTGCGCGGCTGGTAGCCCGATACCGAGGCCAGTCGGGTGTACAGCTCGCGTTCTTCGTCCGACACCGTGCGCGGCACGTCGATGCGCACCACGGCGTACTGATCGCCCTGGCTGCCGGAGGCCGCCGGCAGGCCGCGGCCTCCCAGGCGCAGCTTGCGGCCCGCCACCGTGCCGGGCGGAATCTTCATTTCGACCGTGCCGCCCAGCGTGGGGATGCGCACGCTGGCACCCAGCACGGCTTCCCACGGCGCCAGCGGCAGATCCATATATAGATCCTTGCCGTCGACTCGATACAGCTGGTGCGGCTGCAGCCGCATTGCCAGGTACAGGTCGCCGGGCTTGCCGCCATTGAGCCCCGCGCCGCCCTTGCCGGGCAGGCGCAGGCGCTGCCCGTCGGTCGCGCCCTTGGGAATGTGGATGCGGAACGTCTTGGCGGCCTGATGCAACAGGCCTTGCGCATCGTATTCCGGGATCTGCAGGCTGACCTCGGTCTCGGCGCCCGCATACACCTGCTCGAGCGTGACCGGCAGCGTGAATTCGAAGTCCTGGCCGCGCAGCGGGGGAGGGGCGTGCTGGTGGCGTCTTCCCTGGCCGGCGGCGCCCGCCGAGCGCTGCGCGGCGGCGAAGGCCGCCATCAGGTCGGCCAGATCCACATCCGAGAAATCGGCGCCCGAATGGCGGAATTGTTCCTGCCATTGTTCCGGGGGCACGAAATCCTCGCCCTGCGGGTGGCGGCCCAGTTCGTCGTAGGCGGCGCGCTTTTCAGGGTCTTTCAGCGTGGCGTAAGCCTCGGCGACCTCCTTGAACTTTTCTTCGGCATCCGGTTTTTTGGAGACATCCGGATGGTAGGCATGGGCCAGCTTGCGATAGGCCTTCTTGATGTCGGCCTGCGTGGCGTCGCGCTCCAAGCCCAGAACCTTGTAATAGTCGACATATTTCATCGCGCTTTTTCCTTATGGGCAGCGAGAGCCTCCACCACGGAAGTGCCCGCGTAGGCACCTTGGCTTCAACCTGAAGCAGACCGCAGCCGTCGACCGCCCGTAGGCCTGATTCTAGGGCATGGCGCACGCCGCGGCCAGTGCCGCTGCGAGGACGGCAGAAAGCCTGTTTGCGAGTACTCCTTTACGGGTGCCGGCTCGCCGATGGCCGGACTGTGCGGCAGCCGCGCACATGCCTAACGAGGATGGCAGTTGCGGCCACCCCCGAGGATGAAAGAGGCTTCTTTCACATTAAGGGCTCGATCCCGAAGGCCTTGATTATTGCGGCGCCGCACCCATATGGATATCAACGGCGAGCAGCGCGCACGCTGGCAGCGTGGCACACGCCACGGCACGCCGGCCGCGTTCGCTGCCGCAAGGCGCGGGTGCCGCGAACAGGCAATGCCTGGGCGCGTAAAGGGCTCAGCAAGGCCCCGAGCCCGCTCCCTGTAACTTTCATGGATAAAGGTTGGAAAATGGCGAACCATCTCACTCGATTCAATCCCTTTGGCGATCTGGCCCGCTTCGATGCGCTGCGCGACTTCGATGACGTGTTCAGGAACTTCCGGCTGGCCGTTCCCTCGGCCGAAGCCAACGCGCCGCGCATCACGCTGGACGTGAACGAGAACGACCAGGCCTATGTGGTGTCTGCAGAAGTCCCCGGCGCGAAGAAGGAAGACGTCAAGGTCTCGGTCGAAGGCAATACGGTGTCGATACGCGTCGAAACTCGCCGCGACAACGAAAACAAGCAGGGCGACGCTGTATTGCGGCGCGAACGCTACTATGGCGTACAGTCGCGGGCCTTCTCTCTGCCGCACGACATCGATGACGCGGGCGCGACGGCCAAGTATGCCGACGGCGTGCTGGAATTGACGCTGCCCAAGAAGTCGGGCCGCGACGGCGCCAAGATACTGGAAATCCAGTAAAAGGCCCCGGCATAAGCAGCGGGGCGGGCAGGGCGGAATGCCCCGCCCGCCCTGTCTGGGCTTTGTGAGAGCGGCGAATTGCGGCGCTTGCAATCCCGTCTACGGATAGCCGACGGGTCGTCGGCTATGGCCCGGTTCGGCGCAGGCTCGCGAGCATCCGGCAATGTGTGTGCCGCTTACCTGAGGCTTGTGTGATTGCTCAGCGCCCGCAGCACGGTTTCGCCCTTGTCGTCGGTGACGTCGACATCGACCACCGCAGTGTACGAACCCTGATGCATCACTGTCGCCCGAGCCTGTAGCCCCGTTCCTGTGCCGGGCCGCACGTACCACGAGGAAATACCGGCCAACTGCCATTGCTCGCCCAGCGCCGCATTGGCGGTCAATGCGGCCAGCGCCAAAGTGATGCCGCCCTGGGTGTGCCCGACGCGGTTGCTGACATGCATGCCATTATCCAGGCGGCACGTGGCTCCTTGCCCGTCCCGCTGCGGCCGCAAGTCCCAGAACCGTTCGATGAACGAATCGGGCCCGGGCTTCAGGGCTTCGCGGGCGCGCTCATACAGGACACGCTCTTCCTCGGTCAAGGCCTCGGGCGACAAGGCCTCGACCGCAGCCGATTCCTCGCGCTTGCGCGGCAGCATGGGCGCACCGGTTTGCCGGCGCATGGCCAGGAAGCTTCCCGTGACCGTGCAAACCAGCGCGTTGCCGGCATGAATCTCGGCGCGGCACAAGCCCTGGTCGCGCGGCCCCGACGGCCCCTGAACGAACCCGTCGAAATGTCCGCGTGCCTGCAGCAGCCCGCGGCGCGACGCACCGGTGAACTGCAGGGACATGGTGACGGTGGCCATGCGCATGGCGAAATCGGTGAGCCCGCGCATGGCGGCGCTCATGGCAAGGTCGGCGAGAATGCTCAGCGCCGCCATATGTGACTGGCCATCGGCCAGTTCGCAGTGCCTGTCGGGCAATATGCTCAGGCTGGCATTCCCGGGGTTCAGCTCGTCGAACGACACATCGAAAAAATGCCCCGGAAAATGCCAGCCCGGCTGGCGATTCAAGGTCAGGGCGGTCAGCACCCGGTGTAGTTCCTGGGAATTGGCGTCTGTCATGCGTATCCGGTCTCGATCGTTGATAATCGTAGCCAGGCCTGTGCATTCTAAAAGAGGTGCCCCTTTTAGGGTGCACAGGCCCTGGTCATTTGAAAGTCGGATCCGATTGTACTTTCCGTGGCACACTAGGCCCCGGCTCAAGCGATTCCGGGCAACCCGCCTTCGCCTGCGGGCATTCCTCCGCCTGCCTCCAGCACGTGGGCGGGCCCCGAGACGGCCAGCCGCGCAACGGTTCCCGCGACCATTCCCGCATCACTTGGCTGGCGCAATGCGATCGGAGAATTTTCCAGGCCCCTTATCGCCAATGTGGCGATGGAAGTGGCCCCGGCGAATTCCACGTCCAGGATCCTGCAAGCTGTGCCGGGCCCGTGAAGGGAAAGAGAAACTTGCTCGGGCCGCAGCATGATGTCGGCGCGGCCGGCGCGGCTGGGTGTGTCGGCCTCGATGTCTCCCAGGGCGCAATGCGCCTTGCCGCCTGACAGGGCAGCCGGCAAAATGAGGGCCTCGCCGAGGAATGTCGCGACCGTCGCCGACCGCGGCCGCAGGTAGAGCTCGCGCGGCGGCCCTGCCTGAAGGATTCTGCCCGAGCCCATGACCGCGACATGGTCGGCGAACGAAAGCGCTTCGGCCTGATCGTGGGTCACGAGTACTGTGGTGACCCCGGCGGATTGCAACAGTGCGGCGACCGCCTTGCGGGTGCTGGCCCGCAGGCCCGTGTCCAAGGCGGAGAAAGGCTCGTCGAGCAGCATGAGCTTCGGGCGCCTGGCCAGCGCGCGGGCCAGGGCAACGCGTTGTTGCTGGCCGCCGGACAGCGCGTCCGGCTTGCGCTCGAGCATGGCGCGTTCCAGCCCGACTAGGTCGCTCAATTCATGTACCAGGGATGTTTTGCGCGAGGCGCTTTCGCACAGGCCGAAGGCTATATTGTCCGCAACGCTCAGGTGGGGGAAGAGGGCGCCGTCCTGCATCACGACACCGATGTCGCGCCGGTGGGCCGGTATGGCCGACGTGCCGTCGGCGAGCACACGCCCGTCCATGGTGATGCGGCCCGAATGAGGGGTGTCGAAGCCCGCAAGCAGCCGCAGCAGAGTGGTCTTGCCCGAGCCCGAAGGGCCGACCACTGCAGTCCGCCCGCCCGCCGCGATATGCAGCGTCACGCCATCGAGCGCCACAACAGGCCCGTAGCGCTTGGAAACCGCAGCTATCGTCAGGAATGTCATCGCCCGGCCAGATAATGTGAATGGATGTAGAGCAGCCAGGTAAGCGGTATGGACATCAGAATCATGATGAGGGCGTAGGGAGCGGCGGAGGCATAATCGATTTCACTGCTGTAGGCCCAGAACGCCGTGGCGAGCGTGTACGTGCCGTTTGGTGCGAGCATCTGCGTGGCGGGCAGTTCCGTCATGATGCCCAGCGCGACAAGGGCGGCGCCCGATGAGGCGCCGGGCGCCGCGAGCCGCGCCGTAATGGCCCACAGCACGCGCGCCGGCGATCGCCCCAGGCTGCCTGCCGCGTGCTCGAGCTCGACCGGAACCTGCGCGATGCTGGCCCGCAGACTCAGCATCGCGCGCGGCAGAAACAACAACACATAGGCAAAAACCACGGTGATGGCCGATTGATAGATGGGCAGGCCCACGGTGATGGACACCAGGGCGAGTGCGATCACCACGCCGGGAAGCGCGCCGCTTACGTAATTGCAGCCCTCGACGGTGCGTTGCAGCGGGCCCGGTGCGCGCACGGACAGCCACGCCATGGGCGCCGCCGCGATGATCGCCGCGAGTCCTCCCGCTACCGCGAGATAGAACGTCTGGCCAAAAGCCGAGGTGATGTCGTCGAATCGCCAGACCCCGGCCCCGGCCCTGGCCAGCCACCGCCCCAGAGTCGCCACCGGCACCCCCAGGCTGATCGCCACCAAAACGCCGCACAGGAGCAATGCGGGTATATGCAGTCGGCCAAGGGCGACGCGCGGGGCGGTACGGGCGGCGCCCGAACCGAGGCGTGCAAAGCGCCGCCTGCCGCGCATCGCGGCATCGACCCCGAGCAGGCCGACACAGCAGGCCGCCAGCACACCGGCAAGCATGCTTGCAGCGGGCCCGTTATAAGTGGATCGATATTGGTCGATGATCGCGGTAGTAAAGGTGTCGAAGCGGATCAGCACGAATAGCCCATATTCCGCCAGCAGGTGCAGGCCGATCAAAAGCCCGCCGCCACATAGCGCCATGCGCAGCTGCGGCAGCACTATTCTGCGGAAAACGCGCCATGGCGCCTGTCCCAGCGAGGCCGCAACGTCTTCGAGCGCCGGGTCGAGCCTGCGCAGCGTTGCCGCGACCGGAAGATAAAGAAACGGGACATATGCAATGACGGACACGAGTACTGTGGCCGCCAGGCCATGCATGGCGGGAAACAGCGTTATCCATGCATAGCCTTGTACAAATGCCGGCACCGCCAGAGGTGCGACTATCAAGGCCGACCAGGCGCGGGCAAAGGGCAGAGCGCTGCGTTCGGTCAGCCACGCAAGCGCAACGGCCAGCAGGCCGCACAGCGGCACGGTACAGGCGACCAGCGCTGCGGTGTTGGCCAAGAGTTCCGCCACGCGGGGCCGCATGACCAGAGCCAGTGCAGTCGGCCAGCCGGCCGCCATGGCGGCCCACAAGATGAACCCCAGCGGCAGAAGCGCCGCCATGGACACGAGCAAGGCCGCCGACGCCATCCAGCGCAGACCGATCCCTCTGCGGACGGGCTCCGGCATGGAAACGGATACGAGGCTTCGGGCGCCCGTGCGGCGAGCCGCCCGAAAAGCCGATGCAAAGATCAAAGCAGCCCGGCCTGGGTCATCAGATCGGTGACTGCGCGGCTGTTCAGCTTGGACGGGTCGACAGTCGGGGCCTGCAATTCATCGAGCGGAACAAGCTTGGGATTGGAGCTTGCTCCGCTACCCACTGCATATTCGTACGAGGTTCCGGTGCGCAAGATTTTCTGCCCCGCTTTGCCGGTCAGCCATTTCAGGAAAGCTTGCGCTTCGGCCTTGTGCTTGCTGGATGCCAGAATGCCTCCGCCCGACAGGCTCACGAATGCGCCCGGGTCTTGATGCCGGAAATAGTGCAGTGCGGTGTTATTGCTGTTTTCGCCGGTCTTGGCCTGGTCGCCGAACCAGTAGTAGTGATAGATGACCCCGCCGTCGATCTGGCCGGCATTCACGGCTTTCAGCACTGCGCCATTGCCCCGATAGGCGACGGCACCGGCCTTCATGGCCTCGAGCCATTCCAGCGTGGCCCGGCTGCCCTTTTGTTCCAGCAGGGCGCTGACGATGGCCTGGAAATCGGCACCCGCCGGCGAAGCCCCCCAGCGGCCCTTCCATTGCGGCTCGGCCAGATCCATGATCGACTTCGGCAGCTTGTCGTCGGCCAGCCTGCCCTTGTTGTAGACGAACACCGTGCTGCGCGCCGCGATGGGAACCCAGTGGCCGGAAGAGGGACGTATGCCTTGCGGCACCTGGGACAGAACATCGGCAGGCAATGATGCCAGCAGCTTGGCGTTGTCGACCAGCACCATGGCCGGCGAATTCTCCGTCAGGAACACATCGGCGGGCGATTTGGCGCCTTCCTGCACCAGTTGATTCCCCATTTCATCGTCTTCGCCATCGCGTTGCACGACCTCGATGCCGGTTTCACGCGTGAATTCGGCCACCCAGGCCTTGGTCAAAGTGCGGTGCTGGGCGTTATAGACAGTGATGGCGCCTTTCGCGTCCTGCGCCGATGCGGAATACGGCAGCGAGGCCGACGCAATCATGGCGGCCGCGAATACAGGCAATATGGATTTCATCGATTTCTCACTTTTCATTTTCATAAATAGACAGGTGTGGTGCACAGTTGCCCCCTGCTCGAAGCCGGTGTGTCTTCTCTATGCGATAAGTGTTCTTGCCGTCTGGCAGCGTTGCATAGAGGGCGGGAGCTGTTTTCTCTTTCCGGGGCATGCTGGTCGTAACGTTGCCCTGGCTCATGCCTGTCCCTGCGCGATCTTGTCTTTAACAGGATCAGACTTGCGCGACGGGCACAGAAACACATAGAGCGTGGCCGCCAGATAAGCGAAGTAGACGGTGATCTCGCTGACGGTCGGCGTGTCCTGGTAGCCGAAGATGCCCGACAGAAAAACGCCCAGAGGGCTGCCGACGGGCAGCGTGTTGCTCCAGTCGAACACAACGGCCTGCGCGTAATTCCAGATGCCTGCCTCATGCAGCGACTTCATCGAGCTGGACAGGACGCCGGCGGCAACCGCCAATATGAAAATGCCCGTCCAGCGAAAAAAACGCGTCAGATTCAGGCGTAGCCCACCCACGTAGATGCCATAGCCGATACCCACCGAGCAGAGCAGGCCCAGCAGCGCGCCTGTCGGCGCCTCGGCGCTGTGGCTTTGCTGGAACGCGGCAAGCAGGAAAAAGACCGACTCGACGCCTTCCCGCGCCACGGCGAAAAACACCAGGGCGATGAGCCCCAGTCCATTTGCGGAAGACCGTGCCGCCAGCGCTTCGTCGATGGATACGCGCAGGGATTTGGCCATGGATCTCGCGGCTTTCTTCATCCACAAAACCATGGATGTCAGCACGCCGACGGCGACGAATCCGATCACGGCTTCGAAGATTTCCTGGATCTTCTGCGGGAACTCGGCGTTTCCGTATTGGATCGCGGCTCCCGTCAGCAAGGAAAAGCCAAGGGCCAACAAGATGCCGATCCATACATACGGCAGCCATTGATGTCTGCCGGTCTGGCTGAGATAGCCGGCGACGATTCCCACGATGAGGGCCGCCTCTATCCCTTCGCGCAGCATGATTAAAAAGGGGACAAACATTATCCTTATGTCAGGTATGGGCCTGGATCCTAAAGTTGGAAGCACAAATGGAAATGATTAGCGATACCGAACTCTAGTCATCAATTAGTAGACTGTCAAGTTCTACTATTGATTAGAGATAAGCCACTAAGCAAATGATTTAAAATAAAATGACGATGGATATTTAATGATGTCAGTAGTTCATAAAAAGCTTTTTTTTATGGGCTTCCAACACGGCACCAGGCGAGTAGCGGCCAAATGGGCGGGCGATCGTTTGTGACGCTCACGATCGAGCGAGCCGCCAAGCAAACCACCAAGCATCCAGTACTATTTCTGGTGCGACGCCACCCGCTCAGGAATTCTTGACATGTTCGATTCGCTCATTGTGCTGATCCGCGAGACGGCCGAGGCATTGTTTATCATCGGCGCCGTATGCGTGGAGCTGCACAAGGCCGGAAAGAGCAGGCACCTGCCCATGGTGGCCTATGGGGTAGCCGCCGGCGGCTTTGCAAGCGTTGCTTTATCCCTGGCATGGCCGGGCAGGAGATTGTCAGGCGAAGTAAGCGCGCTGCTGACCATCTTCGCCTCGCTGGCCATAGGCTTCATCATCACTGAAGCGGTCAGCTCCGCGGCGTCCATACGCCGCCGGATGTCCCGTGCGCTCGATATTTGGCTGGACAGCGCGGCGCTGCCCGCGGTCATCTTCGTTTTTTCAGCCCTCATTATTTTTCGGGAGTCGATGGAGACGCTGTTCTTCCTTCGGCTCATAGCAAGCTGGAACAGCGTGCTCGAAACATGGGCAGGAGGGCTGCTCGGCGTTTTGGCCATCGTCGCCGTAGCCATTCTATGGGTAATGCGCAAGCGAATGCGCAGGGGTTTGCAGATCGCATTCCAGCTATCGTCGTGCTTGCTGGTCGTGATGACGGTTCAGGCTTTGCTCACCGGCTTCGAGCGCTTGTTCGTCGACTACGGAGCCGGCCATCCCGATGCTCAGTGGGCCGCGGCCATTGCGCAAGTGCTATCGGCCTGGCACATATGGCTGCTGGCGGCGGTGGCGATCGTGCCCCTTTTGCAGTTGGCCGCTGCGTGGCGCAAGGAAATATCCATCCTGCATTGAGACCGGTTCCGGCGCTGCTGCAATAATGTTTAGGAAGGCTTGTCCACGCGCGTGCTGCGCACGCCGCCTATCTGTCCCCGTACCACCTTCCAGAAATTCTGAGTACCTTCCACCAGTCGCCAGGCATCGGATCGATGCGCTAGAACGCCAACTTCGGGCAAGACATCCTTGAGGGACTTGAGCCCCAGGATCTTTTGATATTTCCTGATGGTATTGGGGCTGTGAACCAGGAGCAGCACGCGCCAGCCGTAGTATCGGCCGAGCATCAACATGCCGACGGCGCTTTCGAGTTCGTCCAGCTTGCCGCCGTACTGATCGACAATCCGATCGACAAGCCGAAGAAGCTCTTCATCGCTCAAGGGCACGCTGGACTCCTGATTCTAGTTTGGCGGTACACGGCCCGGAAGACAGTTCTCGAGGGCCGCAGCGGCCGGCCCACGGCCTCATCGTGCGGCTGATCCTGGCCAAACTATACTTCATTAGCTCGCCATGGGCGTCATCCTTTTACGGCCGTATCCAGCCCCGTGCGGTGGCGGGGTTCGTCAGTCAGCAGAACCCGAAGCAGGGCAGGCAATACCAGCAGCACCAGCGGCAATTGCACGACCAGCCCCGAGATGATCGACACGGCAAGCGGCTGCTGCATCGCCGCGCCCTGGCCCAGGGCGAAGGCCAAGGGCAGCAGCGCGAGAATGGCCGCGACGGTCGTCATGGCGATCGGCCGCAGGCGGTTGCGCCCGGCTTCCACCAGCGCCTGCTGCAGCGGCATGCCCGATTCGCCAAGCAGCCCCTGAAGCTCCGAGACATAGAAAATTGCCACCTCTGTCACGATACCGACGATCATGGTCATGCCCATCATGGCGGAAATATTCAGTTCGATACCTGTTATCCAGAGCCCGATGAAGACGGCGCCCGCCGCCAGCAGCGGCATCGCCAGCAACGCCAGCGCGACACGGAAACGTTCGTAAAGAAAAAGCAGCAGCCCGAACACCAGCGCGATCGCGGAGCCGAACACGGCCAGCAGGCCCTTGAAGGCAATTTGTTGCTGCTGGTAGAGACCGCCCAGTTCGTAGTACACGCCTTTGGGAAACATCTGCGGGCCGGCAAGCGCTTTTTGTACATCGGCAATGGTCGAGCCCAGGTCGCGTCCATCGATGCGGGCGGTGACTGCCGCCATGCGTTTCAAGTTGTCTCGGCCGATCTCGGGCTGGCCGCTTACCTTGACCAGATCGGCGACGCGGTCGAGCGGGAATAAGTGGCCATCGGGCGCGCGCACCAGCAATTGGCCGAGCTGCGTGTCTGTCAGCGTCGCGGCGTGATCCACACGCACGCGCACCCCAACCATCTTGGGGCCTTGCTGGAATTTCGCGGCAACCGAGCCTTGCAGCATGTCGGATACGGACTGCGCAATGGATTGCGCGTCCATGCCTTCGGCGGCGGCCGCATCGAGGCGGATATGCAATTCGATTGCGTCTCCGGCCGGATTGATCCCGTCGTTCACATCGACGATGCCGTCGATCTTGGCGATGCGGCCGGCAACCTTGCGCGCAACGGCCTCGAGCACCGCAGTATCGTCCGAATAGATCTTGATCTGGACGGGCTGTGGCACGGCCGTCAAGTCACCGATCAAGTCTTCCATCAATTGGGCCAGTTCGATGCTCACGCCTGGCACATCGGCTTCCACTTTGCCGCGGATTTCGCTCATGACGGCATCGATGGGCTCCCGTTTGCCTTGCTTCAGGCGAATAAAGAAATCGCCCGTATTGGGCTCGCTCAACCCGCCGCCCAGACCGGTTCCGGTGCGGCGGGAATAGCTCGCCACGTTGGGATTCGCCTGGACGATGGCCTCTACCTGGCGGATGAGACGGTCGGTTTC
The DNA here is from genome assembly GCF_002209565.1 of Candidimonas nitroreducens. Lineage (GTDB taxonomy): Bacteria > Pseudomonadota > Gammaproteobacteria > Burkholderiales > Burkholderiaceae_B > Candidimonas > Candidimonas nitroreducens. The sequence goes on along the minus strand of NZ_NJIH01000001.1, from coordinate 298,848 downwards.
GGAAATCGAAGTGCCGGGCCGCGTGTGATAGTCCAGGACGAAGCCGCCTTCATCCATTGTCGGCATGAAGCCACTGCCTACGTGCGTGAAAGCCAGGCTTGCCGCGATGGCCAAAGGTATGACGCCGGCCAGGGCGAGGGCAGGGCGCATGATGGTTTTGCGCAGAATGCGCACATAGCGATCCCGCAGCCATAGCGCGAAGCGCGATTCTCGATGTTCTTCGGCATCTTTTTCATTCAGCCAGTGGTCGCAGAGTATCGGGATGGCGAGCCAGGTGTACAGGAAAGAAATAAGCAGCGCGCTTGCCATGGTGATCGACAGCGCCTTGAAGAAAGCTCCGGTCACGCCGGACAAGAAGGCCAGCGGCACAAAAATGATCAGCGTTGCGGCCGATGAGCCGGCCAGGGGCCTGGTGAACTCCAGTGCGGCCCCCATGACCCGGCCCTTGAAGGCATGAACGCCGCCCTCCTTGGTGCGGCGTACGATGTGCTCGATCATCACGATGGCGTCGTCGATGACCAGGCCCACCGCGGCGGCCATGCCCCCCAGGGTCATGATGTTGAAGCCCATGCCGAAGACATACAGGATCAGCACGGTTGCGGCCATGACGACCGGCACCATGCCGACCGCTATCGCGGTGATCTTCCAGTTGCGCAGGAACAGGAACAAGGTCAAGGCAGCCAGCACGACACCAATGAGAATGGCATCGCGTACGCTCGTGGCTGATGCAGTGACCAGTTCACTTTGGTCGTACCAGTTCGCCAAGGCCACGCCTGGCGGCAACTGGTGCTGGAATTCCTCCAGTTTCGTCTTTACGTCCCGCGCCATGGCAACACTGTTGGCGCCGGGCTGCTGATAGATATTGATGAGTACGGCGTCCTTGCCGTCGGCCGTAACCCGCATCCATTGCGGCACGGCGCCTTGCCGCACCGTGGCGACGTCGCGCAACAGCACTTGCCCCGCTCCTTTCGCGGACACGACGACGTGCGCCAGGTTTCTGATGCCCGCAAATGCGGTATTGGCGATGACCAGATACAGCTTGTAATGGTCTTCGATACGGCCGGCCGCCATCAAAATGTTGCTGGTGCCGACAGCCCTGGACACATCGGACAGGGACAGCCCGTGGGCCGCCAGCCGGGCGGGATCGACATCCACTTCGAGTTCTTCCTGCGCGCCGCCAATGACTTCTACGCGAGCAACGCCTGCCACGGACGAAAGCAGGGGCCGTAGTTCATATTGCGCGATATCGTGCAGTGCGGTTTGCGGCTGCCGCGTAGAGGTCAAGCTATAGGCCAGTACCGGAAACACGGTGGGATCCATGCGCCGAACCTGCATTGTGGTACCCGATGGCAAGGCGGACATGATCTCGCCGATCGCGGAGCGCGCCTGCAGGGCCGCTCGGGCCATATCCGTGCCCCAATCGAAGTTGACGGAGATTTCAGCGGATCCACGGCTGGTTCTCGATTCGATGTCACGCACCGCTGGCACGCGCCGCAATGCTTCTTCGACAGGCATGGTCACCGTTGACGCCATCTGTTCGGCGGGCTGGTCGCCCGCATCGAGCGACACCACCACGCGTGGGAATGCCACGTTCGGAAAGAGCGAGATCGGCATGCGAAACGCCGCCAGCGCGCCCGCCAGCGCAAGCAAGGCCACGACGAACAGCAGCGACCGGCGGTGCCGCTGCATCCACAATCCGAAACTCATTGCGCCATCCCTGGCCGCTTTCCGGCCTGGCCTCTTGCCTGCACATGTACGGCGTCGCCGTCGTGCAGCTCGTAGTTGCCGGTCACGACCAACGGCCGTGCGGCATCGAGTGCGCCATCGATCCCGTAGGTATTGCCATTCTCGATTCTTACTTTGACGTCGACCCGGTGCGCATGCAGGTCTTTCCCTAGCTGATATATGTATGCCCCCTGGCCGTCGCGCAACACGGCGCTGCGGGGAACGATCCAGTGCTTGCCCGCCCGCGTCGATATCCGGCCCTTCACATGCATGCCGGGCAGCAGTCCTGCTCCGGCCAGGGATACGGAAGCGCCCACATCGACGAGTTGGCTTTGCGGATCCACCGCGGCGCCAACAAGCACGATCCGGCCCCGCGCCGAGATCCCGTCCTCTTCGGGCGACAAGCCGCTAACGGTAACCGGGTCGCCGGCGCGGATCCAGCGTGCAGTGGCGGGATCCACGCCCAGCATCACGTTCGGCATGGCCTTGGGTTCGGAGGCATGCAGAGCCAGTAATAGAATCGCCGCACCCGCGGGCACCTGGTCGCCCTGAATGGCGCCGAGTCGAGTTATGACGCCATCGGCGGGCGCCGCGATCGTCACTGTCCCGTTGCCGATGCCCAGCGCCCGCTGCGCGTCGAGGGCCGATTGGGCATCGAGCGCTGCCTTGCGCGCCGTCTCCAGTTGCGAGCGTGTCGCCAAGGACTGGGCATACAGGGCGCGGGTATGCGCCAGATCGTCTTTTGCCAGCCTATAGGCCGTCGCCGCCTGCTTGCTTGCCAACAAGGCGGCGGGGTCGGCCTGCACTACGAAAAGAGGGGCCCCTCGCGCGACCGATTGCCCATTCTGCACATATACGTGGAGCAGCCTGGCCGGATAGGGCAGGTTCACCGCCACGGTGGCCTGGGCTGTCCCGATCGTGCCATAGGCCTGCAAGGGCTGCGAGATGACGCCGTATCGGGGAGCCGTGGCCAGTACTGTAACGGTCGGCGGCGCATCGGCGGCCGCGGTGCGGGCGCCGAAGGCAAAAGCGGCGACCACCAGGTAAGCGCGAATTCGGCCGATGCACGGCCGCAAAGGTTTAATGCTCATGGGCACGGATAAGCTCGACATCAGAAGAAAATGCATCGGGTATGGCTCCGCCCAGCAAGGCCTGCATGCCGACCCGCTGTTCGGCGATCGATTCACGCAGCGATGCCGCCTCGATACGCTTGGCGATTTCTCCACTTTGCGCATCGACATAGGCATTCATGCCCAGATCGTGACTTGCATAAGCCCGCGCCGCCGCCGTGGCCTGTGCCGCCATGCCGGGCAGCGCCGCCTCGACTTCCGTCAATTGGCGTTCGAGCAGCGCGGAGTCCTCGCGCAACTGGGCGACTTCCGCATAAGCTTGGTCGAGCCGGTTCTGATATTCGTCGCGCAAGCGGCGCCGGCTTGCCTTCTCGATCGCAATATTTCCACGGTTGCGGTTGAAGATCGGCAGGTTGAGGCTGATCTGGAAGCCGCTCGTATACACGGACGAGGTGTCTCGCGCCCTGACAAAGCCGACCGACAGGCTGGGGAATTGATCGAGGATGGCGGCCCGGTACTTCTGATCCTGCGCGACGTAGCCGGCCCGCAGCGCAAGCAGGTCGGGCCTGCGCGCGGGCAGGCCGGCCAGTGAATGCTCGACGGTTTTGTCGTCCAGCGGCACCTGCCCGCCGTCGCCGGTCAGGTGCAATGCCACGTCCGGCTGCAAGCCCAGCAGCGCGTTCAGGGCGTGCCGGGTCTGCAGGGCCGCGCGCTGCGCGTCCGTGTATTGCTTCCGGGCATCCGTTTGTGCCAGCAGGGCTGCGGTCAACGCATCCCCCGTCAGGTTGCCTTGCCGCAGCGCTTTCGCCATGTGGGCGTACCGAGCCTCTGCCAGATCGCTTTGGCGCTCGAGCAAAGGCAAGGTATCGGTTTGGAACCGCGTCTTGATGAATAATTGCCGCGCCTGGGCGATTGTCTGCCATTCCTGCCACAGCAGCCCCAGGTCGATCTTGGCCGTCTCGGCGTTGGCCGCGGATTTTGTCGTGCCGCGCCGCAACAGCGCCATCAGATCCATGCTCAGGCCGGCGCTGAAGGCGGAGGATGTCGCGCTGGCCGCGCCTGGGAAGTCATTGGAGAAGCCCAGTTGCGGATCGGGCAGCAGGCCGGCCGCGAACGATTGGGCGCGAGCGACTTTCAGATCGTCGCGAGCCAGCCTCAAGGCCGGGTTGCCGACCACGGCAAGCATGGCGACTTCTTCGATGTCCAGTCCATTGGAAGGATCGAAGCGATGCGCCGCCAGTTCGGGCAGCGGCATTTCGCGCCGGTCGACCCGGATGTGGGCAAGCTGCGCGCGGGACAAGCCGCCCGCCCGATCGGGCAAGGGCTGGCTTTGGTAGCTTGCGCAGCCCGACAGCAAGGGCAGGGCACACAGCCCGGCCAGCAGGGCGCGGCGTAGCCAGCGCGGCTCGTACGAGCCGCGAATAAAATAAGAAACCGCACTCAAAAACAAAGGAATGCCTCCGGGTGGTAATGCTCGCGCGAATATTTGCTTGCAGCGACAGGGGGCATTGTCTTCAAGTCATGATTAAGAGATGCTTAAGCCGCGGGTTTAAGGCTCTCTTAATGTTTGCCCGGCCAGAATGGCGGCATTGACAGGAGAGCCTACATGCGGCTATTGCTGGTTGAAGACGATGAAATGATCGGCGAGACCATCGTCGAGACCATGCACCAGACTGGCTACGCGATAGACTGGGCCCGCGATGCCCGTCAGGCCGAGCTTTCATTGCTGCATGATCTCTACGATCTGGTAATGCTGGATCTGGGCCTGCCCAAAGGCGACGGACTGGAGGTGCTGGATCTTTATCGGCGGCGGGGCGGCAATACACCGATCATCATTCTTACCGCACGCGATGCGGTGCAAAGCCGTATCGACGGCCTGGACGCCGGCGCCGACGATTATCTGGTCAAGCCCTTCGACCTGGATGAGCTGTCCGCGCGCATACGCGCCTTGTTACGGCGCCGCATCGGCCAAGCCAATCCCGTGTATACCCATGGCGACTTGGCTCTGAACCCCATCACGCACGAGGCCACGCTCGAAGGCCGGCCGCTTTCCCTGGTACCGCGTGAATTCAGTCTTCTGCAAATATTGATCGAAGCGCCCGCCCGGGTCTACACCCGCTCGGAGCTGGAAGAAAAACTGTACGGCTGGGGAGAAGAGGTGGGCAGCAATGCGATTCAAGTACACATTCACAGCCTGCGCCGCAAGCTCGGCGCCGAGCGGATCGAAACCGTGCGCGGAGTCGGGTACCGATTGCAGAGGCTGGCATGACGTCCATACGCCGCTGGCTGCTGGGCTGGCTGATCGCCGGCCTGGGGGCTGCTGCGCTGGCTGCGGGATTCGGCATCTTCCACACAGCGCGCAGCGAAGCCAATGAGCTTTTCGATTACGAACTCAGGACGGTTGCGCTGTCTTTGCCGGCCGATATCGAAGGGGCCGCATCCAGCGCGCATGGCATGCCGGATTTCCGCGGCTTGTCGGAAGACCGGCTCTTCATTGAAATCTGGGATAGGGGAGGCAGCGCCATCTACCGCTCTCTTGAAGGCGTCGAACTGCCGCGCTTCCCGCCGGGCATACGAACCATAGAGCACGACGAATACCACTGGCGGGTATACGGAGCACAGCAGGGCGGCCGCTACATCCAGGTTGCGCAACCCGTATCCGTGCGCGACGACCTGGCGCTGCAGCTGGCCCTGCGTACATTGTGGCCATTAGGGCTCCTCATCCCCGCGATCATCGTAATTGTCATGCTGGTCGTCAGGCGCGGCCTGGCCCCTTTGAACGGCATTTCGCGTAGCTTGCAGACGCGCTCCTTCAATTCCCTGGCGCCTTTGAACCTGGACGGAGGCAGCCCAAGCGAATTGAGGCCCTTGGTCGACGCGCTGGACGACCTGTTCGTGCGCCTCGACGCGGCATCGAGAGCCCAGCGTGTCTTCATCGCCGATGCTGCGCATGAGCTGCGATCGCCGCTGACCGCGCTAAAGCTGCAGGTACAGGCCGCCCGGCGGGACGAGGCCTTGTCGGCAGGCAGGCAAACCCTGACGCGGATCGAGGGGCGGCTCAATCGCGTCATCCACCTGGTCAGCCAGATTCTGGCCCTGGCTCGGGAAGATGCCCGGCACGTCCCGGCATTTACTTCATTCAGCTTGCGCAAATTGTGCGAGCGTGTGGTCGCCAACCACATGCCGCTTGCAGACGCCAAGCAGATCGATCTCGGCCTCGAGTTCGAAGGAGCCGCCTCCAGCAATCTTTTCACGGTGACGGCGGATCCGAATGGCATCGAAATCCTGCTCGGAAATCTGGTCGACAATGCCATACGCTACACGCCGAATGGCGGCAAAGTGGATGTAATGCTGCGATACGGTTCGGGCGGAACCCACGTCAGCGTGCAGGACAACGGCCCCGGCATTGCCGCCGAAGACCGGGATCGCGTATTTGATCGTTTCTACCGGATTGCCGGCACCCAGCAACACGGCAGCGGCCTGGGGCTGGCCATCGCGCGTGAAATCGCAGCGCATCACCGGGCGACGTTGACAATCAGCGAAAGCCCGTCGGGAGGCGTCTGCGTCACGCTGCAAGGCTTGAGTCCGTCATGAAGCGGGCCGGGCCTTGGCCTGGCTATCTATCCATGAGCCTCGATTCCCTCATGTTCTAGAACTCCCCCATGAGAAGAATTCGACTTCCGACTTCTGCGGATTCGGACGATTAGTGCAACACCTCGTCCAACGCTTCAGTCGGGATCTCGAACCCCAACGTCTTTCTGTGACGGGAACTTAAACATGCAAGGTGGTGTGGCAGACGCTGTTCTCAAGAACACCCCTCTATACCGATTGTCGAACCGCCCGGGTGCACGCCGCCGCCTGCATGGGTAGATCCGGCCATTGCCGAGCCATCGCGGGTCGTTGAAGCGAATGACAGTTGTGCCGGATCTACTCGATATCTGCCAGTTGGTGGTCGACAGGCCTCGGTCTTTACTTGTGCGGTGCGCCATGAATAAAAGCTTGACACTCAATCTGGCTGTAATGTTTAATTTACGCAACCGGTTGCTTAATACGCAACCAGCACTGAAACAATACACGTCAGATAGAAAAGGTAGGGTGCGGCATGATCAAAATGACAGGAGCAAAAGTTCTGACCACCGTGATGGAGCAGGCAGGCATCAGTGTCGTGTCCGGCATTCCGGGGCATACCATCAGCAACTTCGCACTGGAGGTGGGCGACAATCCGTGGTTCAAGACGATCTTGCCGCGGCACGAGGCGACCGCAGCATTTGCGGCAGATGCATACTTTCGCGTAAGCGGGCGTCTTATGGCCGCTTTTACTCATGCTTTTCCGGGCGCTGGCAACGCGCTGACCGCAGTAGCCAATGCCTATGCAGACTATTCCAGCATGTTGTTCGTTGCTGGAAATACCGCATCGGCCAGCATGGGACGCGGGGGTTATCAAGAACTCTCGCGCCAGATCAATGACGATCTGCCGCAACTGATCCGGCCGACGGTCAAGCGGCTCTGGCAGCCACGCTCGGCAGCCGATCTTGCACATCACGCAGTGTCAGCGCTACGAGTAGCCACATCCGGCCGCCCGGGGCCTGTTGCACTGTGCGTCTCGCAGGAAATATGGGATCAGGAGGTCGAAGTGCCGTCGGCTCAGTTGGCTCAATTCGCCTTCGATGCCCGTCCGCGCCCCGATGCCCGGAGTGTGGAGCGTGCCGTTGCCATGCTGGCATCAGCCAAGCGGCCGGTCATCCTGGCCGGTAATGGTGTGAACCTAGGACGAGCTCGCGCGCAATTGCGGATCCTGGTGGAACAACTGCAGGTTCCGGTCGCCACCACTGCGTCGGGCAAAGGGTGTTTCCCGGAAGACCACCCTCTGTCAGTCGGGGTGGCGGGATGGACGGGGACGGCAACGGCTAACGAAGCGACTCGCTCTGCCGATCTCATCCTGGTGCTAGGGGCGCGATTGGCGGAAGCCACCGCCAGTTCGTGCACACCTAACGCTACCTTTAGCCCCCAGTGCCGGATTATCCAGGCGGATATCTGCATGAGCGGCATTGCCAATACTTATCCGGTCGAAGAGGCGCTTGTCGGCGATCTGCGTGCCGCTCTCGAAGATCTGGCTACAGCGCAAAAGGGCAGCAAGAATCCCGACTTGTCCGCCTGGTTCGCCCATTTGCAGGAGGTACGGCAGGCATGGGAACAAACCGCCCTGGCCTCCCAAGCACCCGGCTCCACAGGGGCGATCGGGACAGGGGCTGTCGTTCAGGCATTGCGTCGCTCCGTCGAGGGGCCGATTAATCTCGTCAATGACTGCGGCAAGCACCACAAGTGGATCGTGCAGCAGTTCGAGGCACGTGCCGATGACTATATTGTCAGCAGCATGGGCGGAGCAGCCATGGGCATCGGCTTGGCCGGCGCCGTCGGTGCTGCCCTGGCGCGCCCCGAGGCGCGTACGGTGGCCTGGGTGGGTGACGGCGGGCTGGCGATGTCCTTGTCGGCCTTGCCTACTCTGGCGGAATATCGCTTACCGATCACGCTCGTGGTAATCGATGATGCTGCCTATGGTGTCGTGCGCAATACGCAGATGGCGCAGGTGGGCAGAACCTCCTATGCGCTGTTTGACGGTTCGGGTGCCAATCCTGATTACCGCCTGGATTTCAAGACGGTGGCTCAAGGTTGCGGGATTCCGGGTCGGACTGTGACCGATCCCGCCGAGCTGGCTGCCGCATTCCAATGGGCAGCACAGCAGAACGGCCCTTGCGTATTGGATATCCGTTCGGAGATTACGTCGACTCATCCGAGTGGGGGAGGCACTCTGCGTGCGCTCGACGATACTTCACGTTCCCTGGTCTGGAAAAACTGACATGAACATCCTGTGTGCCAAAGTGATACTGATGCGAGGGGGAACGAGTCGCGGCCCTGTGCTGCTGGCTGAGTCCCTGCCAGCAGAAGATTCGGCACGCGATGCTGCAGTCGTACGGCTGGTCGGCGGGGGAGTGGTGCAGACCGATGCGTTGGGCGGGGGCACACCCACGACGAGCAAAGTCGTGGTGCTTCGGCCTGCCCCGGACAACCCGGCCGGCGTCATGATCGAGTATGCGGTTGGCAATATCGTTTGCGGCCAGAACTCGGTGGACTGGAGCGGTACCTGTGGAAACATGACTGCGTCGGTTCCCGTTTATGCGCTTGAAGAAGGCATGATCCCCGCATCCTGGGATGGCCCCATTCGGTTGCGCAATCTTTCGACGGGCGGGCTGGTCGAAACCGAGATCGCCGACATGCAGTCGCATGAGCGCGGCCAGCCGGCCACGGTCAAAACGCGTTATCTAGAACCCGAAGGAGCCGTGCTTGGAAGGCTGCTGCCCACCGGTTCGGAACGAGATCATATGGTCGTTGACGGTCATACTTATCAGTCGAGCCTGGTGGACGTGACGCATCCCTATCTTTTCCTGCTGTATGACGAAGTTATTGGCAATGACTCTCTGGATGATCCGGAAAAAGTCGCGCTGATCGAGCGGATTCGCGGCGAATGCAGTGTAGCCTTAGGTGTGGCTACCTCGCCTGCCAGTGCAAACACGGAAGCGCCGGCATGCCCGCGGGTCGTGCTGCTGCATCGCAAAGAGAGTCATGCGCAGCAGGTCAGAATTTCGGCGGTGTCAATGGGGCGGGTCATTCAGACCGTCCCCGTGACTGCAGCGATGTGCCTGGCTGCCGCCAGATTGCTGCCTGCGAGTTTGGTGGCAGAAGTGTGTGCGGACGCCGATCGTGCGAAGGCACTGACGGTGGTTTCTTCCGGTACGAAGATGACGGCATTTGCGCAGCCCAAGCCCGACGGTGGTATTGCTTCGGCCGAGGTCGAACGAACGGCGCGCACCATCATGCAAGGAACGGTATGGTTCTAGCGTAAGTTATGGTCAAACCGGAATGAAGAATTCGGGCAGGAAAAGGGTGTAGAAAACATCGTGGATCAAGCAGTAAACCCAGCAAGATGAGGAGAGAGACATGAATGGAAAATTTGATCAGAGCAAGGGCGTATTCAGTCGGCGCGCGTTGCTCAAAGCCACCGCGGGTGCGGTAGTTGCACAATTGGCTCCTGGTTTCGTCAGGGCTGCTCCGAAAGAAATTCCTATCGGAGTTGTCGTCGGCCTGACTGGCTCCAGCGCCGATTATGGGCGCGATGCGCATCGCGCCTTCCAGGTGGTTGTCGACCGCGTCAACCAGTCGGGCGGCATCCGTTCCCTGGGTGGAGCCCAGATCAAGCTCGTCGTGGCCGACCATCAGAGCGATCTGCGCGTCACATCATCGGAAACCGAACGCCTGATCACGCGTGAGAATGTACTGGGCATTTTGGGTTGGGCAGCCAGCGGCCCCGCCCGTGTCGGCAGCGAAGTCAGCGAACGCTACCAGGTACCTGCGATCGACACCAGCGTGGATTACATGCTCACCGAGCGCAATCTGAAGTATTTCTATTGCGCGGCGATCAATACCCGACAGACGGTTGAACGGGCCGTCAAGTTCGTGCGTGAAATGGAGCAGGCCAGCGGTCGTCCAGTCAAGCGGGTAGCCATTCTGCACGAAGATCTAGCCTATGGGACAGGGGCGGGCGATCTGTTCAAGAGTGCCATTGGAAAAATCAGTGACTGGCAACTTGTGGATCGAATCGCTTATACGGCATCCAGGCTGACCGAAGCCACAGGCATCGTGAACAAGCTCAAGGCAGAGAAAGTGGATGTCGTTTTCCAGGCCTCGTATCCGGCCGATGGGGTACTGATCCAGCGTGCCATGAAGCAATTGCGCCTGAATCTGTTCGCCAATATCCATCCGGCAGGCGCACCGCCCAATTTGCAATTTGTCGGCAATCTCAAGAAGGATGCCAACTACGTGCTGACCACGTTGGGCTGGACGCCGAGCATGGTCAAGAAGCTGCCTGCCGGCGCGAAAGCGACGGTTGACGCCTATATGGCTCGATTCAAAGTGGCCGTCCAAGATCAGGCGGGTTACTCGCTCAGCGCCGCTGCGGCCATGGTTGCCGCATTGGAAAAGATCAAATCTCCAGACCGTGCAGCGCTATGGCATGCCATCAACGACATCGATCTGACCTTCGGGGAAGACCCGAACGTGATCATCCCCTTTGGCGTCAAGTGGGGAGAAAAGCACGACAACGTGAAAGCACAGCCGGTGGTTGCCCAGATCCTTGATCAACAGCTGACGGTGGTCGCTCCCAAGGAAATGGCGTCGAAGAGTCCGGTGGTGCCGCCTCCCACATGGGATAAACGTAGCTAGGAGCGTCGGACATGGAGTTGTTGTCTCCCTCGATTCTTGTTCAGATGCTGCTCACAGGCGCCATGATGGGTTGCATATATGGTGCCGTTGCCATGGGATTTTCACTGATCTTCGGTGTGACGAAGGTGGTCAACTTCGCTCATGCCGGATTCGTGATGTGGGCCATGTACGGCGTTCTGCTGGTGTCGCAAAGTGGCCTGATGCATCCCTATCTGGCCGCCGTGATTGCCGTGCCACTGTTCTATGGGCTTGGCTATCTCATGCAATATACGGTCATGGCCCGATTGGGAAGCATGTCTGAAGATATGCAGATCATCTACACCTTCGGGTTGTTGCTGGTGCTGATATATATAGCTGGTTTTTTCTTTGGCCCTGATGTTCATTACCTTCCTTCGTCTGGAGAATCCATCGAGTTTGGCGGTGTCGTGCTGCAATCCGAAACGGTCGTGGCCAGTACGCTGGCCCTGGTCGCGGTGATCCTGCTGCATGTCTTTCTTTCGCGAACCTGGCTGGGGAAGGCCATCCGGGCCAGCGCCGACAACCGTAAGGGCGCTGTTTTGATCGGACTGGATGTGGGGCGCCTGTCCCGAGTGACCATGGCGCTGAGCTTCGCCTTGGCTGCTCTGGCCGGTGTGATGCTGATGACAATCACGACTCTGTATCCCGGCCGTGGTATGGAGCTGGCCCTGCTGGCCTTCGTGATCGTGGTTCTGGGAGGATTGCAGAATGTGTTTGCCTCTTTCTTCGCCGGCATTCTGATAGGAATATTTGAGGCCGTGGGTACTTTGATCTTCAGCCCATCAGTTGCTCAGCTGGGCATCTATGCCATGATTTTCATCGTGTTACTCGTTCGCCCCGAAGGGCTTGGACGGCTCAGGAGGGCTAAATGAAGACGGCACCGTCCTTGCAGGTCATCGGCATTTTCACCCTGCTGGCAATCACGGTTCCATTCTGGGGCAGTGGCTATACGATCAATCTTCTGACGCAGATATTCCTTTTTGGGTTTCTCGCATTGGCATGGAACTTCATGGCGCTCACCGGCTTGATCTCGCTGGGGCACGCAGCGTTTTTCGGTGTGGGCGGGTACGCGGCAGCCTGGTTGTTCATCGCACATGGGGTGCCTCTTGTACAGGGGGCTCTCACGGGCGCGGTGATCGCGATGCTGCTGGCGTCCATCGTGTACTGGATGGTGTTTCGCACCGGGCTGCGTGGCATTTACTTCAGCGGTTTGACCTTGGTGTTGGCAGAGGCCTTGCGATTCGCCGCCGTCAATGCACCGTTTCTCGGCCGGTCCCAGGGCCTGGAACTGTCCGGTCTGCGCCTTCCGCCATTTTTGCTCTATGGCCTGACGCTGCTTGCATTGACGCTGACGGCGGTCGGTACATGGTACTTGCTGCGTTCATCACTGGGTTATCGGCTACGCGCGGTGCGCGAGAACGAGCATGCTGCGGAAGCATTGGGCGTACAGACATTTCGCGTCAAGCTGACGGTCACGCTGTTGAGCGCAGCCCTGACTGCCATCGGCGGGGCGATGAATGTGGTGCTGCTGTATTTTGTCGAGCCGGAATCGGATTTTGGCTTGATGCTGTCGCTTAACCTGTTGCTTGGAACATTCGTGGGAGGAATGGGAACCGTATTGGGCCCGCCGGTTGGCATTGCCTTGTTATTCGGGTTGCGTGAAGCCATTGCACATTTGGGTGCCGCATTATCGCTTGGCTCTTCGGGTATCTATTCCCTGCAGCAAGTGCTGTATGGTGCGATCCTCATGGTGGTAGTGGTGACGATGCCGGAAGGGATTGTCCCGAAGGTGTCGCAGTGGTTGCACGCTCGTCGGCGCAGTGATGCCACTGCACCGAAGGTTGCCGATACCCAAGCGATGCCCGTGCCTGCACACCGCGTCGAAATAGGGGGTGCCGGAGTGAGAGCCGCCGTAGCGTCGACTGAAATCGATGACTATCTCCAGGTGAATAATGTCACGTTGTCCTTCAGAGGCTTGGTCGCGTTGTCCGATGTCAGTTTCAGTTTGAAGCGTGGCGAAATCCTTGGCTTGATCGGCCCCAACGGGGCAGGCAAGACGACCATGTTCAATGTCATTTCGGGGATCTTCCGTCCTGATCATGGCAGCATCCGGTTCGGACAGGAGCCTCTGTCCGGCCTGCATCCGCACGAGGTCTGCCGCCGCGGAGTGGCGCGCACCTTTCAGGTGGTTCAGCCGTTTGGCGGCATGACGGTGATGGAAAATGCGCTGATCGGGGCTCTGTCGCGCCATACGAACAAGACCCAGGCGCAAGAAGCGGCCCTGGCGGCGCTGGCACAGGTCAATCTGTATGCAAAGCGTGATCAGGCGGCAGCCAGCCTCACCCTGCAGGATCGCAAGATGCTGGAATTTGCCCGGGCGCTGGCGACCGAGCCCAAGCTGATCCTGCTCGACGAAGTGATGGCGGGCTTGACGCCGCAGGAGCAGTCGCAAATTGCCGACAAGATCCTGGAGATTCGCGATGAGGGAATCTCTTTCTTGCTGGTGGAGCATGCCATGCGCGCGGTGATGCGGTTATCCGACCGGATTGTCGTGCTCGACCATGGCAAGGTGATCGCTACCGGGCTGCCGGCTGAAATTGCCGAAAACACGAAAGTCGTCAACTGCTATTTGGGTCGATCGTTGGCTCATGTGCCTGTTGCCGTCCCGGCGTGAGGAACTGATCCATGAATATGAGTAACGATCCGGTTCTTTCCGTTAAAAATCTGCGTGTGCGATATGGCTTGTTTGAAGCTGTATTCGATGTGTCGCTCGACGTGGGCGCCGGCGAGGCCATCTGCCTGCTTGGCAGCAATGGCGCCGGTAAAACCACCAGCCTGCGCGCGATTCTGGGCGCTTTACCGATGGCCGGCGGCCGGATACGGTTTCTTGGAGAGGATACGACAGGCCTACCTGCAGTCGCAATGACCCGCCGAGGCATGATCTATGTGCCCGAAGGCCGCGAGCTGTTCCCGACTATGACGGTGCAGGAAAACCTGGAGCTGGGCGCCGTGACACCAGAAGCCCGGCTGCGCATGAAGGACAGCCTGGCCTTCGCATGCGAGCTGTTTCCGATTCTTGCCGAACGCTTTGGCCAATTGGCCGGCACGCTTTCCGGCGGTCAACAGCAGATGGTGGCAATAGGACGCGGGCTGATGGGCTTGCCCAAATTGCTCATGCTGGATGAGCCTTCGCTGGGTTTGGCACCGGTCATCGTGGAACAGGTGTATGCCGCCCTCGGCCGCATCATCCGTACCGGGGCGACCGTTGTTTTAGTGGAGCAGCATGTCCAGCATGCGCTTGAATTGTGCCAGCGCGGCTATGTGCTGGAAGGCGGCCGGGTTGTACAGCAACGCAGTACCGTCGAGCTTGCCAGCGACGATAGCCTGCGCCAGGCCTATATGGGAGTGGATTGATATGGATAGCAAAAATAAAGCGATATCCGAGCCGTTCCAGATTGCCGAGTGGAGTATGCGTCTTGGCGTCGTGGTTCCGTCATGGAACACGGTCATGGAATACGAGTTCGAACGTCTTTTGCCCAAGGGCATGTCGTTGCATGCGACCCGTATCGCGCATACCTGCGACAGCGAACCGACGCTGCTTCATATGCTCGACGAATTGGAGCCGGCAGCCACACTGTTGAAACATGCCCGTGTCGATGCCATCTGCTTTGGCTGTACCGCCAGCGGGTTTGTACAGTCCGGCGTGGATCGCGACAAAGAAGTGACCCAGGCCTTGTCGAGCTTGCTGGGAATCCCCGTGATTGCGACGTCCGATGCCGTGGCTCGCGCGCTGCAACATTTGGATGTGCGGCGAATTGCAGTGGCGTCCCCTTACGAGCCCTGGCTTAACGCGCATTTGCGTCGATATCTGGAAGGCCGGGGATTCACGATATCGGATATTGCCGGATTTGGCACCCAGGAGCATGCCAAGTGTTCACCCCATGAAACGCTGGAACTGGCCATGAGCGTGGTGAGGCCGGATGCACAAGCCATTTTTCTGAGCTGTGCCAATTTGCGTACGCTCGAAATCATCGAGCCTCTGGAGCGCGCGACTGGCTTGCCCGTTGTCACCAGCACCCAGGCAGCCATGTGGCATATGTTGAGGCTGCTGAGCTATTCCGGCCCGATTGGTCCAGGGCGCCTGCTGAGCGAGGCGTAGCCATGGATTGCGACCTGTTAGTCATCGGTTCGGGGGCCGGAGGATTAGCGACGGCTGTCACTGCCGCGAAGCTGGGTTTGCGCGTAGTCGTTGTCGAAAAAGACACGCATATCGGCGGAACGAGCGCATGGTCCGGTGGCTGGATGTGGATACCCGGCAACGCGCTTGCCCGGGCTGCCGGCGTCGAGGACGAACAGGCGAGTCGCACCTATCTTCGGCATGAGCTGGGGGCCTGGTATGACGAGGCCAAGATCGAGGCCTATCTGAAGAAAGGCCCGGAAATGGTCGAATTCTTTCAGAAGGAGACCAGCCTGCAATTCATCAATGGCGCTATGATACCGGACTTTCACGGCCATTCTCCCGGCGCCGCGACCGGCCAGCGGGCAGTGGGTGCCGCGCCGTTCGATGGGCGTCAGTTGGGCCGGCAGATCCGATTGCTCAAGCCGCCGCTGGATCTCATTTCGCCTTTCGGAATGGGAATTGCCACGCTGGAACTGTCGCATTTCTTCAATTACACTCGAAAGCTGCATTCGTTCTTACATGTCGCTCGCAGAGTCCTGCGTCACTGGTGGGATCGCATGTTGTACGGGCGGGGGTTGTATCTGGTCAATGGCAATGCACTGGCTGCCCGGTTGTTGAAGACGGGACTCGATTTGGGTGTCGGGTTCTTGACTTCGTCTCCGGCACAATCGCTGATCATGGAAAAGGGTGCCGTGGTCGGCGCACGCGTAGGCGAGCCAGGCCGTGAAACCGAGATCCGGGCGGCTCGCGGTGTCGTATTGGCTACGGGCGGTTTCCCATGGGATACGGCGCGCAGGGCGCAGATGTTCCCACACACGCCCACAGGCCAGGAACATTGGTCTGCCGCACCCCCGACCAACACGGGCGATGGGCTCCGTTTGGGGGAAAGCGCCGGAGGGCGTGTACGCATGGACGGCAAGTCGCCGGCGGGCTGGGCCCCGGTATCCCTGGTTCCGCGGCCCGATGGAACCTTCGGACATTATCCGCATTTAGGCATCGATCGAGGGAAACCCGGCACGATCATGGTGCGCTCCAATGGCGAGCGTTTCTGCAACGAAGCGGATTCGTATAGCGATGTGATTACTGCACTATTCAATGCAACCCCACAGGGGGAACAGCCGGAGGCATGGTTGATATGTGACCACGCTGCTTTGCGCCGATGGGGCTTGGGGCGTGTCCTGCCAGCACCGGCTCCAATTGGCCCCTGGTTGCGTAATGGGTACTTGAAAAAAGGGGATTCGGTTGCCGATCTGGCGCGGCAATGTGGAATAAAGACGGCATCGCTCGAACAAACAATCTTGCGTTTCAATGAGGGCGCCCGGGTAGGGGTGGATACAGACTTTCATCGGGGAGAAGTGGCTTTCAATCGCGGTTATGGTGATCCGTCTCGAAAGCCCAACCCTTGCCTTGGGCCACTGCAGATTGCTCCGTTTTATGGCTTGAGAATAGTTCCAGGTTGTCTGAGCACTTTTGCCGGACTGGTCACGGACGCCAATGCCTGTGTTCTCGATAATCAGCACAATCCCATCGCGGGGTTGTACTCGGTAGGCAATGATATGGCTAGTATAGGAGCGGGAAATTATCCCGCGGGCGGTTTTACTCTGGGGCCCGCTTTGACGTTTGGTTTCATCGCTGCGCATCATGCAAATAATTCTGTATCACTTAGGTGTAGATAAATGAAATATGAATTAATAATAAAAACTGGCGTTTTTTATGTATAAAAAACCTTTAGAAATGGAAACTGTGCACCCGCCACGTGAATCTGGGCTCATCGGATCCTTGCAAAAAGGATTTGAAATTTTCGACATGTTCAGCCGCGATCACAGCGTGGTAACAGTCAGTGAAATTGCCAAATATCTCCAGTTGCACAAATCCAGTGCATCCAGAATCGCGGCAACGCTGGTGGCGTTAGGTTACTTGCGGCCTGCACCTAACTCCTCGGGATTCCAACTTGGTGGAAAGCTGGCAAGGTTGGGCAATCTAGCGGTAATTTATACGTCTCTCACTGGCGTCGCTGAGCCGTTCATACAGAAGCTCGCGGAGGAAACAGGTGAAACCTGCCATCTGGGCGTGCTGGAAGGAACTGAGGCGGTAACGGTGAATTTAGCTGAAGGTTCCTTTTCCTTGCGGCTGCATTCGTGGGTGGGTAAAAGAAGCCCGGCGCACCTGACATCCATGGGTAAAGCGCTGCTTGCTGGATTATCTGAAGGCTCTCTCGATATGCTGTATCGGGGGAAAAAGCTGGAAACCCCCACGCCGAATGCCATCTCGACATTAGATGCTTTGAAGAACGAATTGGCCAAGGTTCGCTCCCGTGGTTATGCGCT
Organism: Candidimonas nitroreducens; assembly: GCF_002209565.1. Lineage (GTDB taxonomy): Bacteria > Pseudomonadota > Gammaproteobacteria > Burkholderiales > Burkholderiaceae_B > Candidimonas > Candidimonas nitroreducens. The sequence continues at coordinate 281,251 of NZ_NJIH01000001.1, read as the reverse complement.
GGATGACGAAGAGTTAGAGATTGGCCTGCGCTGCATTGCGGTACCCATTTTCAGCCATGACGAGCGCACGGTTGCCAGTCTCACAATAGCCGGTTCAGCCTCCCGTATACAGCTCGCTAATATTGATGACTACGTTGAAAAAGTGAGAGCCACGGCAGGTCTTATCAGTGAACAGCTGGGAGCTCCGCCAGCGGCTGCAGCACGGACTGGCTGATATCCATTTCCAGTCTGCAGGTGCAATTGGATCAGATATCCATATCGTCGCTAAACGGAGTTCTGCATGTACGTTTCTGATCTTTATGCCGGCCGGGTGGCGCTTGTCACAGGAGGGCGAGGCGGCATTGGAGCTGCTGTCGCGGATGCGTTGGCAGCCTGCGGGGCGAGAGTCGTGGCTGCCGATATGGAAGGGCCGGATAGGCTGGATCCATCGGCCACGGGAGTGCAGCCTGTGCGACTGAACGTAACCCAGCGAGATGATGTGCTGCGCTGTTTCGGTCAGATTGCCAGTGCTCTGGGGCGCCTGGATATTTTAGTGAATGTGGCAGGCATCGTATCGATGGGGAACGCCGAGCAGTTGTCTGAGGCTGAATGGGATCGTGTCATCGACGTCAATTTAAAAGGCACTTTCCTGTGCTGCCAGGCTGCCATTGCACCCATGAAGCGGCAAAAAAGCGGACGCATCATCAATCTTGGCTCGATTATCGGCAAAAACGGGGGTAATCCCCGCCCTTGGCTGAGCCCAGCTGAACAGGACAAGGCCAGCAATGTGGCTTATGGCGTATCCAAGGCTGGTGTTCATATCATGACGTCATTTTTGGCCAAAGAGTTGGCCTCTTACGGGATCACGGTCAATGCGGTGGCACCGGGGCCGGTGGCGTCCTCCATGACGACGAATTTCCCCCAAACTCTCCGGGATTTGATTCCTGTCGGACGCATGGGGACTGCGGCAGAAGTCGCGGCAGCCGTACTGTTTCTGGCGTCACCACAAGCCGGATTCATTACCGGCGAAGTACTTGACATCAACGGCGGCAGCTGGTGCGACTAATTTGAATGATTGTTTCCTTGAACATCGGATACGGATGTGTAACGTGAAATCTCCTCGCTCGCTTTATCTTATTTTGGACATGCAGAATGATCTCGTGCATCCCGATGGCCCCAGTGGCAAAGGGCCTTTAGGTGAACAGGTGCAAGAGCGTCAAGTGATCGACAGGACTGTGCATGCGATTGCCAAGGCACGCGCTGCCGGTCTGCTGGTGGGCTTTGTGCGGGTAGGCTTTTCAGAGGGCTATCCTGAGTGTCCGGAAAACTCGCAAGTATTTTCTGGCGCACCCAAGGCCGGTCTGTTCAGGCTGGGCGCCTGGGGGACTGAAATTCACCCGGAATTAAAGCAGCAGGTGGGCGACATTCAGGTCGTCAAGCACCGAGTCAGCCCATTTTATTCAACCACGCTGGAGACGCAACTGCGTGCCAATAATGTGCAGCGCATTTATTGCTCGGGAGTATCTACGCAGGCCGTAGTTCAGGCAACGGTGCGCGATGGACATGACCGGGATTATGAGATGATCGTGCTGGAGGATGCCTGTGCGGCGCACAGTGCACAAGAGCATGCCAATTCCATTAGCAGCATCGGCCGCTTCTGCTCGTTTGGGACGGTCGATTCAGTGGTGTTCTCTCAGCCCTGAGGCAGAGTGTTGCGGCCTGCCTCAGCGCCACGCTGCTCCGTTGTGGCTCGCACGACTTCGGAGTGTCGACGTCCATCACTAGCCCAGACAAAGAGGAGGAGGGCGCGGTCGCGCAATCCAATGGGCGAATCATCGCAGATGGCCGGCAGTTGCTACATAGGCTCTCTGGTCAATGCATCCGCATTGGGCCGTATACCTCGTTTGACGTAGGAGCTCTGGGCGTGTTCCATAACGAGTTGTACGGCACGACTGCGGCATGGGTTCGGCAACTCCTGAGCCTTATGAGCCTCCGAGAGCAGCGCCAGACGATGACGGGCGGTGACCAATGTGAGCGCATCCAGCCTGCGCTTGATTCAGTTCGTTGATGCAGAGCACCCATGAACCGAATTTAGCCTCCGAATCGACACAGAATTTAGTTCCGAGCACTAAGTACTTAGAAACCGGGAAAGCGCGGCCGCGGACGTATTAAGTATTCGCATAATGTATATTATGTAAAGTACAGTTTATAGGCGCCTAGAGCTATGGCCTTCTTCCTTTACCGGCGCGCCACAGGAACAGCGCCCGATTGAACCTGATGGGATCGCCGGTCAGCCCGACAGCATCCGGCTGAACAATTCGGACAGCCGGCGGCAAATCGGCTCGGCCTCTCGTTGGTCGCCCGCAATCGCATCATCGACCACGCCATGCATGCCGTCGAAGATCACGATCGCGGCGGTACGCGCATCGGGCAGCTTCCACGCGCCTGCCGCCTCGCCTGCAGCCAGAAGTTCTCCGAGCTGCGCAAGGACGATTTCCTTGTCTTTCACGTTGCGGTTGCCGGGACGGAACTCGTGGAACACAACATCGTGCAGCTTGTAATTGGCGATATACGCTTCGACCGTGCCTCGCAGCCAGGCAGCGAAACGGGCGCGATGGTCGTCCGTGGGACAGGACGCGACCGCCTGCGCCACTTCAGCCGTGAAATCCCGCGAAAAGCGCTCGCGCAGCGCGACGATGACATCTTCCTTGGTTTCGAAATAATGATAGAAGGTGCCTTTGCCGACACCGGCCCGCTCGACGATGTCGTTGACGGTCGTGGCCTCGATGCCTTTGGCAATGAACAATGCCGCGGCCGCTGACATCAGGTCGCCCACCCGCACTTCTGCAGGAAGAACGCGCCTGGTTCGGCTGCGGCGAATTTGCGCGAGCCCTTCCGTTTTTGCCTTAGCCACCATTTTCCCGGCCCTCTCCATGTATTTCGATCTTGAGTCAATCTTGTTGATGTTACAGCATTATTTCAAGCACTTATAGTTATTGACCGACGGTCGGTCTAAAAGCTAAGATGCTTGACAAGCAGACATCAGGAATCAGAAAGCCGACTCATGACTACACGCCGCCCGTATGCCGTCGCCGCCGTCTATCTCGGCACTTTCATGGCCTCGCTGGCCATCAGCATCGTCAGTGTCGCGCTGCCCGCCATTCAGGCGGATCTGGGAGTCAGTCTGTCCGGCCTGCAATGGGTGGTCGGCGCCTATACGCTATGCCTTTCGGCGTTCATGCTTTCAGCCGGGCCGCTGGCGGATCGGTATGGGCGCAAGCGAATCTGGCTCAGCGGCGTCGCGGTGTTCACCTTCGGCTCGGCCATTTGCTCGCTCGCGCCGTCGCTGGCCGTACTGATTGCCGGCTGCGCCCTGCAAGGGGTCGGCGGTGCGCTGGTGATTCCCGGTGCGCTGTCGATCCTTACGCAGGCCTTTCCGGATCCGGCCGAACGCGCGCACGTCATCGGTGGCTGGTCGTCTTTCAGCGCGATCTCACTGATACTCGGGCCGATGTTGGGCGGCTTGCTGGTGGATCATGTCGGCTGGCCCAGCATCTTCCTGGTCAACCTGCCGATCGGTGCCGTGACGATGGGCCTGGGGTTCTGGGGCGTGCAGGAAAGCGCGAATCCCGATCACGCGGCGCTCGATCCCGCGGGCCAGGCGCTATCCGTCGTTTTCCTGGGCGTCTTGACCTATGCCCTGATCAGCGCCGGCCACGATGGCTGGAATGCGGGGCCGACGGTCACGGCGCTGCTTGGCGCCGCGGTGGCGTTCGTGCTGTTCATAGTCGTAGAGCTGCGCACCAACCGCCCGGTGCTGCCGGTCGACCTGTTCCGGCGCGGCGATTTCGCCTGCATCAACTTCGCCTCTTTTGTGCTCGGTTTTTCGGGCTACAGCAGCCTCTTCCTTTTTTCGCTGTTCCTGCAGCAGGCGCAAGACTGGTCGGCAACGCAAACCGGGTGGCGCATGGCGCCGGTGTTCCTGGCGATGGGGATCGTTTCTCCGTTTTTCGGCAGGCTCGCCAGGCGCTATGGCACAGGCCGGCTGATGCTCATCGGCTATGTCCTGTTGGGTATGTCGATGCTGGCCATGGCCGCGTTCACGTCCACTACGCCCTACTCTATCGTCGCCCCCTGCTTCGCGCTGCTGGGCATTGCCCTCGGCCTGACGGTTCCGGCGACGGGGGCCGCCGCGATGGCCAGCGCGCCGCGCGAGCGCACGGGTGCCGCGTCGGCAACCATGAATGCGCTGCGGCAAGGCGGCATGACCATAGGCATCGCGCTGCTGGGAACCTTCATGAGCGTGCGGGCCGTCGCATCGCTGGAGCGCGTGCTGTCCGGAATGGGCATTGCCAATGCCGCCGCACTCGCCGGCATCGCAGTTCATCGTCACGAAAAGCCCGCGGCACTGTACCTGGCGCCGGATCTGTTCAAGAGACTGCTCGAAGATGCCTACGCACACGGCTTCGGCATTGCGGCTGCGCTTGCCGGTGCGCTGGGGCTGGCCGCGGCAGTGGCGCTCGCCATCGTCTCTTATCGGGCCAAGTCTGCCCTTCGAGCCGAAGCCGCAGGGCTCGGCTAAGGCACGGTGGTCAGGTTCCCGCCCTCATGAATGCGCCCTCGCCCATCAGGCGTGGCTACAAAGTCATGCCAGCGGCTCGGTCAGCGCCAGCAGCGTCAACGGCACCATCAATAATGCCAGCACGATGATCACACCTACCAGCATGAGCCGTTCCAGCGGGGTCATTGTGCGCACGGCAGGCTCGAACGTTTGGCCCATTGGCTGGGCAGCATGCGATGGGCGTCGCGAAAACTCTTGCTGAAATGGCTGAGGTTCGAATAGCCGACCGCCAGCGCGACCTCGGTGACGCTGTGGCCGGCGGCTAGCATGGACGCGGCGGCATCCAGCCGGACTTCGCGCAGATAGGCGTGCACGGAGTGGCCCGCCAAAGCGCGAAAGCCCGCCTTGAGTTTTTTCTCGCTTAGCCCGACGGCGCGCGCCAGCCGCGCAACAGTCCAGGCTTCGTCATAGCGCTGGTCGATCAGTTGGCGCGCCTGTGCCAGCTGGCGCCGCTCGCGTGGGCCGACGGGGGCATCGGCGGCTTGCTGCACGGTTTGCAGCACCACGGCCAGCGCCTCTAGCGCCTTGGCCCGCAAATATAGATGGCGAACCATTTGATTCCGATAAGAGCATTCCAGAATATCCCGCGCAGCGCGTAGCAGCGGCGGCGGCGCTGGGAACCCCGCCAACAAAGAGCCGGCCGCCGGCACGCTGCGATTTTGCAGAAAATCGCCCTGCAGCGCCACCAGGGGATGCCCGCCCGCACGCAGCAGCCCGACAGGCGTGTAGCGGATGTCCACGAACCGAACCGGTTGGCCACCCTCCATCTGGAACCGGCCGCGCACCGGGCGATCGCCCGTCTGGATCACTGCAGTGCCCGGCTCGGCCAGCAGCGGCGGCCCGCCATCGATGGCCATGCTGGCCCGCCCTTCCAGGAACACGGCGATGCACAGCATCGGCGGCCCTTCGGCCTGCACGTCCAGCGCAGCCGCGGGAGTGCCGCGCCAGGCCGTCAGCGTGATGTCTTCGTCGAAGTCCTCGTGTTTCACCAGCCCCGACCAGGCGAGGGGCAGCATCACATCGGGCAAAAGAGGATGCCCCTGCAGGTGTATGGCGCCGGATGGCGCGGATGTGATGTTGCGCAAGTTGAGCCCCGAAATCGCTAATTTCCGCCCCGAAACCGTTAGCCGTTTCGAGTATTTAAATATTTAATAGCAATCATTCTCATTTGGTATTCTAACCGAGCCTGAACTCACGCGTCCATATGCAATATCCCGATGCCCGATTTTTCAGCCTGGCCGCCTTGACGCTGCTATGCGCACACGCGAACCTAGCGGTCGCGCAAACTCCCGCCGAACCGGCGCCCGCCGAGCTGGCCCCTATCGTGGTAACCGCGTCCAAACGGGATCAGGCGCTCGATAGCGTCAACGGCGCGGCCTACGTCGTTCCGGCGCAGACCCTGAGCGATGCGCAAGTGGAAAACACAATGCAATTGGGGCGTGTGCTTCCGGGTGTCCAATTCGAGCAGAGCGGCTCCTTCCTGTTTCCCGTCGTATCGGTACGCGGCATCACGTCCGCGCAGGATTTCTATAATCCGGCGCTCACGGTCTATGTGGATGGCGTGTCGCAATTGCCGACTTTCGCGGCCCAGCAACTGGTAGACGTCGATCGCGTGGAACTGCTCAAAGGCCCGCAGTCCACGCTTTACGGCAAGAGTGCCGAGGGCGGCGTGCTCAACATCATTTCGCGCCAGCCCGGCAACGATCCGCACTTTCGCGCCAGCGCCGGCGTATCCAGCCGCGACGGCTATCAGTTCAAGGCCGGCGCCAGCGGGCCGCTGGTGCAGGATCTGCTCTATGGGTCGGTCGCGGCGGTCGCCGGAGACAGCCCGGGACGTTTGACCAATCCGGTCACCGGCGCCGACGGTATCGGAGGCTCTCGAACCAATGCCGGCGCCGCACACCTGCGCCTGGCGCCCAAAGGCCAGCCTTGGGAACTGGGCCTGTCGGTATCGGGCGAATGCACGCGCGCCAGCCAGGACGCTTACGTGCCGTTCGACGACATCGACAGCCGCCAGGCGGTGATCATGCCGGGCATACCGGCCGACCGCAGCGATTTCTATCAACGCCTCTGCGGCAACAGCCAGTCGCTGACCGGCCAGTACGACCTGGACGGCTGGCGGCTGTCGGCCATGGCCGCCTGGCAAGGCCTGCACATCAGCCGTGAATACCCCATTGGCCCCTATTACACGCAACAGCCGGAACACTGGAATCAGCAGGTGCAGGAACTGCGCCTGGCGACGACCGGCAGGCACGCGGTGGACGCGACCTTCGGCCTGTACCGCCAGCGCGTCATCCAGTCGCGCGACTACATCAATGATCTGTACGCGCCGCTTAGCGTCAACGCCTTGACGACACAATCGCGCAACGAAACGGAATCGCTGGCCGCCTTCGGCGACCTTACCTGGCATGCGACGCAGGCCCTGGATCTGTCGGCCGGCCTGCGCTATTCGCACGACAAAGCCAGCACCAGTTTCGACGGGCGCTCGTTGAATTATTCCACCTTCGGCTACGATAGTTTCGCCGGCCGCGGCAGTGTCGACGGCAATACCCTGCTGGGACGCCTGTCGGCGGGCTACGACCTGACCGACGCCTGGCGCGTCTATGCCAATGTCGCCCAGGGCTACAAGCCGGGCGGCTACAACCTGGCGCCTTCCAGCGCCGCCGATGCCGAACCCTTCGGCACGGAAAAATCCATCAGCTACGAGATCGGCACCCGCTACACTGGCGACACCGTGCGGCTGGGCGCCGCCGTGTATTGGATCGAGACGCGCGACGCGCAGCTCTACGTAAGCAACCAGATCGGCTATCAGCACATACAAAACGTGGGCAAGACCCGTTCGACCGGCATCGAGTTCGACGCCGCCTGGGATGTCACGCCGCATTGGACGCTGGGCCTGGAAGGCGCCTACACGCAGGCGAAGTTCCGCGATCTGGATGCCGGGGTCTGCGCCGGCTGCAGCGGCAACCGGGTGCCCTTCTCGCCCGCGTACATGCTCACCGCCCGGGCGCAAGGGAATTTCCACACTGCGGCCGGGCAATGGCGGCCCACGCTCGCGGTGCGCCGCACGGGATCGCAATACTTCGATGTGGCCAACAGTCTGCGCCAGGACGCCTATACCCTGATCGATCTGGGCCTCGCGTGGCGGCCTCGTCCACGCGTGGAAATCAGCGCCTATGTGAACAACCTGGCCGACAAGCGCTACCGTACTTATGGTTTTGCCTTCGGCCCCTTGGGCAACTATGCCCAGGTCGATGCCGGACGCACGGTGGGCCTGAATGTCGCCTACGAATACTGAGGTGAGGCGCTCGAGCACCGGCTTCGCGCTGCTGGCGATGGGCGGTGTCTATGCCGCGCAGGGCGTGATTGGCGGCATCACCCTGCAGGCCATTCCCGCCGTGCTGCGCGATGCCGGCCGCCCGCTCCAGGAAATCGGCCTGATGTCCCTGGCGATACTGCCCTGGGCGCTGAAATTCCTTTGGGCGCCCATGCTGGAACGCGTGCGCCTGCCCATCGGCTCGCCGCTGCGCCGCAGCCGGCGCATCGTCGTGCCGGGCCAACTGCTCATGGCGGCGATGCTGCTGATGCTGGGCTGGGGCGCCCGGCTCTCGCCCGCCCCGCTGCTGGGCCTGCTTGCCGTGCTCGCCCTGCTCGCCGCCAGCGTGGATGTGGCGTGCGACGGCTACGCCGTCGAGCAATTGCCGCCCGCGCGGCGCGGCTGGGGCAATGCGCTTCAGGTCGGCGGCAGCTATCTGGGCATGTTCGCCGGCGCGGGGTTGTTCCTCATGATTCTGGCTGTCCATGGATGGGCTGTGGCCGCGGCGGGCATGGCGATACTCGTCCTGCTATTCGCCCTGCCGTTTGCCGCCGTTCGAGAAGGGTTGCGGCCCGCGCCCGCCGCGCATAGACCGTCCCTGGCCGCCGCATGGCGGCGCAAGGCGATCCGCTGGGGACTGGTGCTGACGGTCGTGTTCCAGCTGGGCTCGCGCCTGGCCTACGGCATGACCGGGCCGCTGCTCATCGACCGGGGCGTCAGCCTGACGACCATAGGCTGGCTCAATGGCGCCGGCGGTGTCATGACGGGACTGGCCGGCACCATGGCCGGGGCCTGGCTGGTGCAGCGATACGGCGCGCGCCGCGCGCTCTTTGCCGCCACTGTCCTCCAGGCCGCCAGCCTGCTTGGGTTCTGGCTCGTCGCGGCTGCTCATTTCACATCCGACTGGCTGCTTGCCGGCGCCCTGCTGAAGAACGCCGCCGCGACCGTGGGATTCGTCAGCCTCTATGCCTATCTCATGGATTACGCCTCGCCCCTGCAGGCCGGCGTGGATTTCACCCTCTTCCAATGCGCCGATGCGGCGACCGCGGCCGTGGGCGGCCTGGGCGCCGGCATCGTGGCGCAGCACTATGGCTACGGGATCAGCTTCGGGCTGGCGGCGGTGCTGGCGCTGGCCGCCTGCGCCCTGCTTCCGTGGCTTGCACACGCCATGCAGGCACCGGCGAACCACACGCGGCATGTGACACACGCAGGAGATTTTCGATGAGCACGTCTGCCGGCCCCCTGGCCGTCATCATAGGTGCCGGCGTGGCCGGCCTGTCCTGCGCATGGTGGCTGACCAACGCGGGCTGGCGCGTCATCGTGGCCGAACGCGCGCCGCACCTGCGCGACGGTGGCTACATGATGGGCTTGTCCGGCCCCGGCTTGTATACGGCGCGGCGCATGGGGCTTGTGCCGGCCCTGCGCGCGGTCGAACGCGAAATCGGCGAGAACGTCTACCGCGACCGGCGCGGCCGCGAACTGATGCGCATCCGCTACCGCGAACTGCTCAAGGAGATCGAATGGATCATTCTCAAGCGCACCGATCTCGTGCAGGTCCTGCATGAAGCCGTGGCCGGACGCTGCGAACTGCGGCTGGGCGTTAGCCTTGTCGCCTGCCGGAACGAGGCACAGGGTGTGGAAGTTGCGCTCTCGAACGGCGAAGCCCTGCGCGCCGACCTGCTGATCGGCGCCGACGGCGTGCACTCCGAACTGCGCGAACGCGTATTCGGCGCCGATGCGGAATCCAGGCGCATGGAGCAATTGGGCTATCGCTATGCCGCCTACGATGCCGACGACACGCTGGGTCTGACGCAAAACTTCGTATCCTATGCAGCCGTAGGCCACCAGGTGGAATACCACGGCCTGGGCGGCGGACGCCTGGCGGCGCTGCACGTATGGCGCAGCACCGAACATGGATCGGTGCCGGGCTCCATGCGCCGCGAGCTTCTTGCCGGCATCGCCGGCCGCACCCATCCCGACGCCGCGCGCATCCTGGCCGGTGTGTCCACGGATACGCCTATTGCGCTGGACGATCTGGCAATGATCCGCATGCCGAACTGGCATCGAGGCCGCGTCGCGCTGGTGGGCGACGCCGCCCACAGTCTTTCCTTGATATCCGGCCAAGGGGCGGGCATGGCCATGGCATCGGCCTCGGTGCTGGCCCAGGAACTACAGCGCCGGCCTATGGATATAGAACACGCGCTGCGCGCACACGAAGCGCGCCTGCGCCCCATCATCATGCAGTTGCAGCAGCGCAGCCGCAAACTCGCTCCCGTATACGTTCCCGCTTCGGCGTGGGGGTTCGCCCTGCGCAACAGCGCCATGCGCGCTCTGCCGCGTTTCCTGCTGAAGCGGTACTTTCTTAGTGGCCTGAAATCGGAACTGGAGGCCGCAGCGGCCCTGGCCTAGACTCGATGTTCCTTGCTCTTTTGAGCCCGCAGCGACCATTGCATCCACCCTAATCGGGATGAGGCCGCGCCGCTATTGCCGAACAGCTCCAGCAGTTGCAAAAAAAGTCAGGTTATATTTGCATGTGTTCGGCTCCGATCGCCAGGCGCTTCCGGGCCTCTTGGAGCTCACCTTTACTAGGATAGACATTGGCCATCAACCTCAAGATTCTCCGTATCGAGAACGGGTTGACTCTTGAACAATTAGCGCAGCAGACGGGTTTGACACGCAGCTATTTGTCCAAGGTCGAAAGATATTTGTCCACGCCATCGATCGAGTCTGCGCTGGCGATAGCGAAGGCGCTGGGCGTCAGTGTCGATCAGCTGTTCGGCCGCGAGCAACAGGGCCGCGAGCCCATCACCATTACCAAAGCCTCTGAAAGAAGCCTGAGAGCCTCCCCCGACGGGATGGACATGGTGGCCGGCTTAAACGCGGGTCGCATAATGCGGGCTTTCGTCATTCGTCCGAGCCGTCGAGCCAGCCAGGGCAGGCTGATGAGCCACCACGAAGGCGAAGAGATTCTATATGTGCTGGAAGGGGAAATCGAATTACACCTGGCCCGAAGAAAAGAGTTCCTGTCGGCGGGCGATTGTGTTCACTTCGACTCACAGATTCCGCACAAACTCATCGCTGTAGGTGGCACGTCCAGCGCCGTGCTGGTGGTGATTGCCTCGAAAGACGGAGATATGTAATTCGCCGGCATAGGCCATGTGGCTCCCTTCAGCTGGAGGAAGCCAGGCAGTCGGCGTTTTTGGGGTTTTTCAAAGACCGCCGGGCGTAATACTCGAATGCGATCGTGCTGCGCCTTGGTCTCAAGATCCAGTCATGCGCTTCGGTGCCCAATGCCGGCTCGATAGGCTCGATCTGGCCGGCGCCGCTAGCCAGGAGTTGCATGCGCGCGGCTCGCTCGAAGGCAATAGCCAGCACGCAGGCCTCTTCCACCGTGGAGCCGGCGATGAGTAGGCCGTGATGCGAAAGCATCAGCGCACGCTTGTTGCCCAGCGCCCCGGCAATGAGCTCTCCTTCTTCGTTTCCTACCGGGACGCCCGGCCACTTCTCCACGAAAGCCACGTCGTCGTATAGCACGCAGTTGTCCATATGGGACACGATCAGCGGCTGCTCAAGCATGCCCAAAGCCGCAGTATGTACGGCGTGTGTATGCACGATACAGTTCACGTCAGGCCGAGCCCGATAGACCCAGGAATGAAATCGATTGGCGGGGTTGGGTATACCGTCGCCTTCCTGCACGTTCAAGTCCTCGTCCACGAGCAGCAGATTGTCCTCGGCAATTTCGTCAAAACCCAGGCCCAGCCGCTGGGTGTAGAACTGGCCGGGGTTTTCGGCGCGGCCCGTGATCTGTCCGGCAAGGCCGGAGTCGTGCCCGTTGTCGAACAGGATTCTGCATGTCAACGCCAACTTCTGGCGTAACGAATAGGAGCTGTCCTGGAATTGCTGATTCATCTGGCTGGTGGACTGCGAAACCAGAGTAGCCTTGTCGAGCTGAAAAGTATCGGATTTGGTCATGGCGGAATATTAGGTGAGTGCTTCAGTTGAAAATTTTACGTTCGGGCCGGCCAGGAAACAGGGGCCGATATCCGATCACACGTTCAATCGTCTTCGGCGAAAAGACAGTTATGCCCCGATCTACTCGAGTTCGAGCGTAGCCAGATGGGCCGCGGGTGACAAACGCGCGTCTGTCTGCTGCTGCAGTTCCTGCAGCGACAATCCCTCCACCATGGCATCAACTACAAAGCCCTGTTCACTGACGCGAAGGGCAGCCAGGTTGGTGTAGACCCGCTTGACTACGCCAGCGGCCGTCAAGGGATACGTGCAGCGCTGAACCAGGCGCGGAGCGCCCGTTTTCGTGACGTGCTCCATCATGACCCAGATTTCCTTGGCCCCTACGGCCAGGTCGATCGCCCCGCCGATGGCGGGCGGGGCTCCATCATTGCGCCCCGTGGTCCAATTGGCGATGTCGCCCCGCTCCGAGACTTCGAAGGCACCCAGTACCGCGACGTCCAGATGGCCTCCGCGCATCATCGCGAAAGCAAGGCTGGAATCGAAGAACGCCCCGCCGACACCGATCGTGATCGGGCTCTTGCCCGCATTGATGAGATCGTAGTCCTCGTGACCCTCGCGGGGCTTGGGCCCGACGTTCAGAATACCATTCTCGCTGTGCAGTATTACCGATGTATCGGCAGGCAGGTAATCGGCAATGTGCGTAGGCGCGCCGATTCCAAGATTGACGAAACCCTGGCGAGGGAGCTGGCGGGCGACCAGTCTGGCCAGCCCGTCTCGAGTCAAAGCAGTCATAGGGCACCTGAGAGGAAGACACGGTCGACGAAAACACACGGTGTGACGATGGCCTCGGGATCCAGAGCCCCTGCCGCAACGATTTCATCGACTTCCACTGCCACCGTGGCGGCCGCCGTGGCCATGACGGGCTGGTGATTGCGTGCCGTTTTGTTGTAGGTGATATTGCCGAGCGTGTCCGCGCGCCTTCCCTTGAGAAAGGCGAAGTCGGCACGCAACGGCAATTCCAGCAGATACGCCTTGCCGTCGATTTCTATTTTGCGCTTGCCTTGCTCGAAAACCGTACCGACGCCGACAGGGCTCAAAAAGCCGCCGAGACCCGCTCCCGCGGCACGAATGCGCTCGACCAGCGTGCCCTGCGGAACAAGCTCCAGCTCCACCTCGCCGGCGCGGTATTGCTCGGCAAATGCCTTGGCGCTGCGTGGATAAGAACATATGACCTTTCTTACGACCCTGGCTTCGAACCATAGCGTCAGATCGTCTCCGCCCGAACCGGCGTTGTTGGAAATCACGGTCAAGTCCCGCACGCCGGTCTCCAGTACGGCCTTGATCAGGGTGCGGGGTAATCCGGCCCCGCCGAAGCCGCCTACCATGACCGTATTCCCATCGCGCAGCGCGGCCACGGCCGACTGCGCGCCATCGACTACGACATTCCTCACGGCAAGACCTCTTTGGGTTGAATGGCTTCTGGAGTGTAGGCGGCCTGCAGGCCCCGCCCGATACGATCTTGCAGAATCTCGTTGGTGCCGTCGGCAAAAGCGGCGAGCCGGACTTCTTCATAATGCATGGCCAGGCGCAGCTCGTGCGTCGCGCCCACGGCACCGGTGGCCCTGATGCATTGTTCGATGCCCCATACCGCGGTGTCGATTGCGAACTTCTTCGCTTGTGCGGCCAGGCCGGGAGTCAATCCACTGTTCTGCGCCAGGGCTACCGCGTGAGCGACCAGCGCGGATGCGGCCTCCAGCCGGGTGGAGACTTCGGCCAGCTCCCACCGCAGCCCCTGGTGAGCGAGAAGGTTTTTACCGAAGGCTACGCGCTCGCCGCAATATTGAACCGCCTCGCACAGCGACGCATAAAGGGTAGCTACGCACATGGCCGCCACATGAACCCGGGCGGCATTGATGGATGCCAGGCTGAATTTGAAGGCTTCGCCGGCCGCATTGAAGAGACACCAGTCCGGCACAAAATGGCCGCGGAAGTGCAACGCTGCGGAACGGAAGGATCGCGCCCCGGGGGCATTTATTGCGATGCGCTCTACCGTCGTCGCGTCGGTGGCTATCGGCACCAGGAAGCTCGCGATGCCGGCCGCACCCGGCTGCTCGCCAACTCGCGCCAGGACTAGTGGGCAATTTATGAGGGTTCCGTTCGTTATCCACGCTTTGCTGCCGTCGAGCAGCCACCCGCCGTCGACCTTTGTCGCAGTGGTGCGCAGGGCACCAAGATCCGAGCCGCCCGTAGGCTCGGTCATGACGGGCGCGCCCAGTATCCGCCCCTTGAGCATTTTTTCCAGTAGCCGGCTGCGCTGTTCACCCGTACCGTGACGCGCAAGCCGTGTAACGGATCCCTGCAGATTGTTCAAGGCGAAAGCGGCGCCGAACCCATGCAAGGCAAGCTCTTGAGCGATGCGTACCTTGCACGCAAAGGTAGCGCCCTGCCCTCCCAGTTCCCGGGGCACCTGAAGGCCGAGCATGCCCAGTTCGGCCCACTGGGCGATCCAGTCCGCCGAAAACGGCGCACCTTTTATGAACGACCTTTGAAGCTCGAGGGAAAATGCGCCGTCGCAGAATTCACGCGTGCGATGCACCAGCTCGAGTTCACGTGACGACAGCAATTGATCTATCTGGGCGAAGAACATACTTTGATCACCAGGCTGAATGAAATTGCGCAACAAGGCTTTTACGGGTTGATCGGGATCTTCGCATCTGCGACGAACTTCTTCCAGTATGCGATCTCGCGAACCACATCGCTCTGGTTGCTCTTTGCATTGGAGCCTACGATGGACACCGCACCGATCTGCTGGAGTTGTGTGTTGAAAGTTTTGTCGGAAACCAGCTGCTCGACGGCGTGTTCAAGCCGGGAGACGATGGCAGGAGGCAGGTGCGCCGGCCCGGCAAGCCCGAACCATGGAGACAGTTCCATCGGATGGGCGCCGGCCTCTCCGATAGTCGGAAGGTTTGGAAACTCGGGCGACCTTTCCGGCGCGCAGACTGCCAAGGGCTTGAGTTTTCCGGCCTTGACGGCAGAAGCAATAGTGGCTTCGGTGAAAAAACCAACTTGCGTTACACCCGCCATCAGATCGGTTATGGGCTGCGCTCCGCCCTGATAGCTGATGAAGGACATGCGCGTTTTGTTTTCGAGATCGAAAAGTATGCCGCCGATGTGGCTCGTGGCACCGAAAGTGCCCCCGAAGTTCACCTTGCCGGGGTTCGCCTTCAGGTACGCCAGGAATTCAGCGACATTGGAAGCCGGAAATCTTGGATTGACCACCAGCAGGTTGCGCTGCTTGGCGATCTTCGCAATATAGGTGAAGTCCTTCACCGGATCATAGCTCAGGGACTTGTGCAGCGCGGCTCCGCGAGTCTGGGATGATTCCACGCTCACGAATAATGTGTAGCCGTCGGGCTTCGCGGATGCCACCGCGCGCGCCGCGATCATGCCGCCGGCCCCGCCGCGATTCTCCACTACGACGGATTGGCCGAGTTTTTCCGACAGGCCTCTGCCTATGATGCGGGCAATGATGTCAGTCGGGCCGCCGGGCGGGAACCCGACGTACAAGCGTATCGGTCTGTCGGGATAGCTCTCTGCTGCAGAAGCCGCGGTTCCTGCGAACAGCAGTATCGCCAGGAACACGCATCGCAAAAAATTGGATTGCATAGATGTCACCTCTTCCTTTCCTTCGCGGATCGTTATTGTCCGCGACGGGATAGAGAATGCTCTCATATGACACAAAATGTCATTTAGTATAAACCCTAAAAATGATGGGGAGAAAGCATCAGGCCCATAACGCAGGTTTGCGTTATTCTAGATTATTATCATACATATCAATGATATATAAAATACAACCCCGAAGCTCTCAAGTTTTTCTGGTCTGAATTTTTTCCCAAATTACTCATAACAAAAACAGACTTATTGGTCTAGAATTGCAGATATCGGGTCGATTCCACATCACCTCTTCAGGCTGGCGGGCAAAAACACGGTGGTTTGCTCGTCCCCGCATCTCTCATCGAGCCATAGCGTGCTTGCATGCCAGATGCAATGGGGCCGGAAGGCATCGGTGCAGCCATTGCGCCCGCCAGGGATCGAATGAAAGCGATCCGTGAACACAACAAGCAAACAACCGGAGAACAGTATGAACACACCTCTTAGAGAAAAATCCTACTTCGATCAGCGCGCAACTCGGGAAATGGCCCAGCACCTGCAGGCTGTAGAACGAAGCACGCAGCAGACCATGGCCTATGCATGCCGAATCCTCGCCATGACGGAACAAGAAGCTGGCCTGGCTGGCCAGATCAGCGTGCGTTCAGAGCGCCCGGGCGCCTATTGGACGCTCAAGTTCGGGCTTGGCTTCGACGAGGCGAAGCCGGAGGACTTCATTGAGGTCGACCGAGACTTGAATACCCTGAGCGGAGACGGCATGGCCAATCCGGCCACGCGCTTTCATCTCTGGGTGTATGACGCCCGCCCCGATGTGCATTCGATCATTCATACCCATTCTCCGTGGGCTTCTGCGCTGGCTGCGGCGCGACAGCCGCTGGTAATTGCTCAAATGGACATGACCCCCCTGCACAATGACTGCGCCTTCCTGGGTGACTGGCCTGGCGTTCCGATCGCCGATCAAGAAGGGGTCATTATTTCCGAGGCTCTAGGCAACAAACGCGCCATCATTCTCGCCCATCACGGCTACCTCACAGCCGGCACGTCCTGTGAAGAAGCCACCTACCTCTCCGTATATCTGGAGCGCGCCGCACGCATGCAAATTCGAGCCCAGGCATTCGGGCCGCTTACTCCCGTCGACGATAAGCTGGCAAGCGAGGCGCACGACTATCTGCTCAAGCGCTCCATTGTGAAGGCGACGTTTGACTACTGGGCCCGCCAAACCCACGGGGCGCAGTGAGCCGCTTCCGTTCTCCGCGCCCCGCCGCACAATGGGTTCAAGCCGACGCAGGGATCTCGACAGGCGTCGTCGCGAGTATGCGGCGTCAGCCAGCCATCGGATAAGGGGCAAAACCGCTCACGTCCTCGCTCACGTCCAGCCTCCGGCCGATGTACGGAAAGGCGCGCTGGGGGCATTGCGGCCGCTCGCACACCCTGCAGCCCATGCCGATGGGCGTGGGCGCGCCCGGATCATACAGATCCAGCCCCTTGGCGTATACCAGCCGATGAGCGTGCTCGACGTCGCAGCCCAGCGCCACGGCGAACACTTTGCCTGGCTGGCCGAAGCCGCCTACCTGGTGCGAAACCGTGCGCGCCACCCACAAGTAGACACGCCCATCCGGCATGCGCGCCAGCTGCCGCAGAATGCGCCCGGGCTGAGAGAAGGCTTCGTACACGTTCCATAGTGGGCAGGCGCCGCCCACGCGCGAAAAATGGAAATGCGCGGCGGACTGGCGCTTGGAAATATTGCCCGCCCTATCCACGCGGATGAAGAAGAATGGCACGCCCTGGGCCTCGGGCCGCTGCATCGTGCTCAAGCGATGGCAAATCGTCTCGAAGCTGACGCCGAAGCGCTGGCCCAACAGGTCGACATCGTAATGCAATGCCTCGGCCGCCTCCAGGAAGCGTTTGTAGGGAAGAATCAATGCCGCGGCAAAATAGTTGGCTAGCCCGATACGCACCAGGCGGCGTACGGCATCGCTCGAAAAACGCGGCGCGTCGGCCATGTGGTCGAGCATGGCGCTGGATTCCAGGAAGGCCAGTTGCGTGGCCATTTGGAACGCCTGCTGGCCTGGCTCCAGATGCGGCGACATGCCGAGCCGCCTGTGGGCGGGATCATAAACACGCTGCAGGCTCGTCTCTACAGGCAGCGTTTCGACGACAACCTTGTGCCGTTCGGACAATCGCTGCGCCAGCCGATCCGCAAGGCCCGGCGGCGCAGCATCGGCCAGGCCCCAGGACGTATGGCACCGTTCGGCATGCGCATCGAGCTCGGCGAAGTGATTGTGGTGCGTGAAGAAGAAGTCGCGCGCCTCTTCATATGGCTGGGTGGGCGCCTCCAAGGGGTCTCCGCGTCGCGACTCATCGTGCTGGTCGGCCATCTGCGCCATTGTTTCCAGGCGTTCGACCGCTTCCCGATGCCGGCGATGCAGCTGGATCAACGCTCGTCCGACGGCCGGCATGCTGGCCGCGATTTCACGGATTTCGGCTTGCGAAATACGCCCTTCCTCCCGCCCGCCCACGGGGGACGCCGGAAGAGTCGTGATGACCTCGCGCAACGCGGCCACCATGCGTGCTTCCGCATCGTCGGAGAATGCCTGTATGTCCACGCCACACACTTCGCTCAAGCGCAGCAGCACGGCCATGGTCAGCGGCCGCTGGTTCTGTTCCAGCTGATTGAGGTAGCTGGACGACAGGCCCAGCAGGCGGGCCAACGCCACTTGTGTCAGCTTGCGCTCCTCGCGCAGCCGGCGCAGCCTCACGCCCATGAAGATCTTGCGCATGGAAAGTCCCGGATATT
Organism: Candidimonas nitroreducens; assembly: GCF_002209565.1. Classification (GTDB taxonomy): domain Bacteria; phylum Pseudomonadota; class Gammaproteobacteria; order Burkholderiales; family Burkholderiaceae_B; genus Candidimonas; species Candidimonas nitroreducens. The sequence goes on along the minus strand of NZ_NJIH01000001.1, from coordinate 262,900 downwards.
GGAGTTCTGGAGCCTCATGTTATTCGCAAAATTCGCAAACCAGCAACCAGCAATTCACGGAGATTCGCATGGTTTCCCATGACAAGCTGCGCTATGTTGCGTAGACTGCGAATCCTTTCATGCTTGCTTCAACGAGCATCAATTAAAGTGAAGGAAACTCGCCATGGCTAAATCTTCTGCGCCGACAGGCTTCAAGCCCAAGAAATCGGTGGCGCTGTCGGGCGTTGCGGCCGGCAACACCGCGCTGTGCTCGGTGGGCCGCAGCGGCAACGACCTGCACTACCGCGGCTACGACATCCTCGACATCGCCGACACCTGCGAATTCGAGGAAATCGCCCACCTGCTGATCCACGGCAAGCTGCCCACCAAGGCCGAGCTGGCCGCCTACAAGCAGAAGCTGCGCAAGCTGCGCGGCCTGCCCGCCCAGCTGCAGAATGTGCTGGAATCGCTGCCCGCGGCCAGCCACCCCATGGACGTGATGCGCACCGCGGCTTCCGTGCTGGGCTGCGTGCTGCCCGAGAAGGACGACCACAACGCGCCGGATGCGCGCGACATCGCCGACCGCCTCATGGCCAGCCTGGGCTCGGCGCTGCTGTACTGGTACCACTACAGCCACAACGGCCGCATCATCGACGTGCAGACCGAGGACGACAGCATCGGCGGGCACTTCCTGCACCTGCTGCACGGCACCGAACCCAGCGGCGACTGGGTGCGCGCCATGCACACCTCGCTGATCCTGTACGCCGAGCACGAATTCAACGCCTCGACCTTCACCTGCCGCGTCATCGCCGGCACCGGCTCGGACATGTACTCGGCGCTGGTCGGCGGCATCGGCGCGCTGCGCGGGCCCAAGCACGGCGGGGCCAACGAGGTCGCCTTCGAGATCCAGAAGCGCTACGACTCGCCCGACGAGGCCGAGGCCGACATTCGCCGGCGCGTCGAGAACAAGGAAGTGGTCATCGGCTTCGGCCACCCGGTCTACACCGTCTCCGACCCGCGCAACAAGGTCATCAAGGAAGTCGCCCGCAAGCTCTCGCGCAAACAGGGCAGCACCAAGATGTACGACATTGCCGAGCGGCTCGAGACCGTGATGTGGGACGCCAAGAAGATGTTCCCCAACCTGGACTGGTTCTCGGCCGTGTCGTACCACATGATGGGCGTGCCCACCGCCATGTTCACGCCGCTGTTCGTGATCGCGCGCACCGCGGGCTGGGCCGCGCACATCCTCGAGCAGCGCGCCGACAACAAGATCATCCGCCCCACCGCCAACTACGTAGGCCCGGAAGACCGCAAGTTCGTGCCCATCGAAAAGCGCAAATAATAGGAAACCTGCTCCATGTCCTCGCCTATCTCGAACGTTCGGCCCGCGCCCGACCAGGTGCTGGTCGACATCGTCGACTACGTTCTCGACTACACGATCCAGAGCGATCTGGCCTATGAAACGGCACGCAACTGCCTGATCGACACCCTGGGCTGCGGCCTGGAGGCGCTGGAATACCCGGCCTGCCGCAAGCTGCTCGGGCCCATCGTGCCGGGCACGGTGGTGCCGCACGGCGCCAAGGTGCCGGGCACCCAATTCCAGCTCGACCCGGTGCAGGCCGCTTTCAACATCGGCGCCATCATCCGCTGGCTCGACTTCAACGACACGTGGCTGGCCGCCGAATGGGGCCACCCGTCGGACAACCTGGGCGGCATCCTGGCCACGGCCGACTGGCTCTCGCGCACCGCGGTGGCCGCGGGCAAGGCGCCGCTGACCATGCGCGAGGTGCTCACCGGCATGATCAAGGCGCACGAGATCCAGGGCTGCATCGCGCTGGAGAACTCCTTCAACAAAGTGGGCCTGGATCACGTGGTGCTGGTCAAGGTGGCCTCGACCGCGGTGGTCTCGCAGATGCTGGGCCTGACGCGTGACGAGACGCTGAACGCCGTGTCGCTGGCCTGGGTCGACGGCCAGAGCCTGCGCACCTACCGCCACGCGCCGAACACCGGCAGCCGCAAGAGCTGGGCGGCGGGCGACGCCACCAGCCGCGCCGTGCGCCTGGCGCTGATGGCGCGCACCGGCGAGATGGGCTATCCGTCGGTGCTGACGGCCAAGACCTGGGGCTTCTACGACGTGCTGTTCAAGGGCCAGCCCTTCACGTTCCAGCGCCCCTACGGCAGCTACGTGATGGAAAACGTGCTGTTCAAGATCTCGTTTCCGGCCGAGTTCCACTCGCAGACCGCGGTGGAATGCGCGATGCAGCTGCACGGCCAGCTCCAGGCGGCGGGCAAGTCGGCCGAGGACATCGAGAGAATCACCATCCGCACGCACGAGGCCTGCATCCGCATCATCGACAAGAAGGGGCCGCTGAACAACCCCGCCGACCGCGACCACTGCATCCAGTACATGGTGGCCGTGCCGGTGCTGTTCGGGCGGCTGACCGCGGCCGACTACGAAGACTCGGTAGCGGCCGACCCGCGCATCGACGCGCTGCGCGACAGAATCATCTGCGTCGAAGACCCGGCCTTCACGCGCGACTACCACGACCCGGACAAGCGCTCGATCGCCAATGCCCTGACCGTGGAGTTCAAGGACGGCAGCCAGCTGGAGGAGATCGTCTGCGAATACCCGATCGGCCACAAGCGCCGCCGCGCAGAGGGCATCCCGCTGCTGGAGGCCAAGTTCCGCACCAACCTGGCGCGCCAGTTCCCGGCCCGCCAGCAGCAGCGCATTCTGGAGGCCTCGCTCGACCAGAAGACGCTCGAGGCCATGCCCGTGCATGAGTACGTGGATTTGTACGTTATATAGGCGGATAGGCAACACACGCATAGGCAACACACGCCGCGCCCCGTCGGCCACAGTGCCGCGGGGTGCGCGCCGCCGGCCGCCTCCCCTCGCCACAGGCGATAGCCGACGCCGCTCAATTCTGTTTGAGGGAAGATCCGATTGAGACATCGGGATCGTTGCGTACTTCAATGAGTACCGGCCCGTCAACGCTCATCGCTTTTTCCACAATTCGTTGCGCCTCGCCCGAATGGGCTACCCTGAACCCATGCGCGCCAAATGCTTGCGCAAGCATGCAGAAGTCGGGATTCGTCAAATCAGTGCCACTGACACGATTCGGGAAATGACGTTGCTGGTGCGCACGGATTGTTCCATACGATCCATTGTTCGACACGATTACCCGCAGATTCAGCCCTCTACCCACCGCAGTGGCCAATTCATTGCCATTCATGAGAAATCCGCCGTCTCCCGCAAAAGCGAGAATTTCCCGCCCCGGGTAGCGCAAGCCGGCGGCCACACCGGCGGGCACGCCCGATCCCATGGCACCGCAGGCGGAACCGAGTAGACGATTGGCAGGAGTCATCTTGAAAATGCGATGAACCCAGGAGGCGAAGTTGCCGGAATCCGTTGTCACGATCGCATCATGCTTGGCGACTTGAGCGAGCGCCGCGATCGTATGCCCCATGACATCTTCTGGTGCCAAGTTCCTGGGCTCCCAGCCATGTGTCAGTTTGGCCGCTGCTTGCGCACGCTGCAGCCATGACCCGGATGCCGCCGCAGTCCGGCCGTGCTGCAGCGCCGCGCGGACAAAGCTGTGCGCCGTGGAAACTATTGGCAGCTGGGTCTGAAAGTGGCGGCCAATCGCTGCTGGATCCGGATACACGTGAACCAGTGTCTGCGGATTGGTTCCCTGCCGCGGAAACGAGAAACCCAGCGACGACAGATCGCCCATACGGCTGCCGATCGAGATCAACAGATCTGCCTCGCTAAAAAGAGACGTATGCGCCGGAGAAGTAAAAAAGCTCAATTGACCAAGCCAATGAGGGTCTGAATTCGAAAACTGATCCTGATTCTTGTTGGTCAAGGCGATGGGAATGTCCCATTGATCGACGAGCGCTTGAAGATCTTTGCGAAACTCATCGCTTCGGCATTCCCCCCCTACGATCAAGATCGGGCGGCTGGCCTTGGCAAGCAGCTCGTAGACACGGGCCGCATCTTCGATTCTCGCTTGAGCAAGCGCCACACCGTGGACACGTGCCGGCTGCGCTTCCGCAGGTTCCGTCAAAACGTCCTCGGGCAATTCCACGATGACGGGGCCGGGCGTCCCCGAGGAGGCAGCCGCAAAAGCCCGCGCCATGATCTCGGGCGCCTGGACGGCTCTATCAATGCACCCGGACCATTTCAGCAGGCCCGAAAATGCTTTTGCGGAATCGATTTCCTGAACCGCGCCTCTGCCCAAACTCGGCGCATCCACTTGCCCAATCAAGAGAATCAACGGGATCGCCTCTTCGGCAGCCACATGTACGCCAATCGCGGCATTGAACGCCCCAGGCCCGCGGCTTGCCATGACAATCCCGGCACGCCCCGTCAACTTGGCGTCCGCAATCGCCGCCAAGGCGGCGGAACCCTCGTGTCGGCATGTGACCAGGTCAAAGTCTTCTCTCGCATACAGCGCATCCAGTAGCGCCAGAAAGCTTTCTCCGGGAACGCCGAACCCACGATCCGCGCCATGCGCGACCATACTATCCACAATCGCATCCGCGACTCGATACGTCATAGCCATCCTTTTCCAATTTAATCCCATACCCACTATCGGACCTGCGGGCGGTACCATATAGCCAGGTTGCCGCAAATTCTAGACTAATCGGTCTATAAAAACCATGGCTTCTCGGCGTTTTTCGGAAAAAACTGCTGCCGATTGGCAGCCGTAGCCAAAGATCGCCACCGAAGCCAAATCGGCTTATGAGGTCGATTTCATGAGCACCTTATGGGCGATACCTGGCTCAAGCAGCTTCCGGAATGCAGGAGCAATGGTTTCATCACATGTCATATGAGTCTAATATGACACCCTATATCGCTCGGCCAGCACACAGAAACCACTCTGCCCGATCTGTATAATTTGGCTCGCTAGCGCAAATGTAGAGGCGACATGGGCATTAAACGTTCTGCAGGCGAGAGGATCCCGGCGGCAAGCCAAGGTCATGGCCTGCCTTATGTCAGCACACGCGATGTGCTGATTCGTTGTGGCATGGAATTACTGACCGAACGCGGGTTTGCCGCAACCGGCCTGGATGCCATCTTGCAGCGAGCGGGAGTTCCGAAGGGATCCTTCTACCACCACTTCCGGAACAAGGACGCTTTCGGTGTGGCCGTGCTGGCGACATATGACGACTATTTCCAGCGCAAGCTGGATCGTTGGCTGCTGGATGAGTCTGCTGCCCCGTTAATGCGTATCCGAAATTTTGTCATGGATGCGGCGCGGGGTATGGCGCGACATCGATTTACCCGTGGCTGTCTGGTCGGAAGCTTCGGCCAGGAACTCGGTGTCCTTCCGCCCAATTATCGCGAGCTGCTCAATAATATTTTTTCAGGCTGGTCTGAAAAAATAGCCCAGTGCCTGCTTCTTGCACAGCAAAGCGGGGAAATAGCACAGGACATAGACTGCCATGCTTACGCGCATTATTTCTGGCTAGGCTGGGAAGGGGCTGTGATGCGGGCTCGCATGACACAGTCCACCGAAGCGCTGAACCTGTTTGTGGACGTCTACATGAAGAGTCTGGCTGCCGTATGAAAAGGGCAATCGCTCTTGTTGGAACGAACCCGCCCTGAACAAAAGGCCTTTCCGAAGTAACAGGCTTGTACCCGGCGCGCGCTACTGCACCAGCGGTGAGGCCGCCGCATCGAGTTCGACGCCCGAAATGTCGGCGCCGCCGGCCAGCACGCGCACATATTGCGACAAGGCGCGGGCCTCGCTGCGTTTGCGCAGTTCAGCGGCGACTTCTGCGCTTACCAGTTCATAAGGCACCTGCCTGCCTTCTATGCGCTGGTCGATCGCGACGATATGAAAGCCGTGGCGCGTGGTGACCAGTTGCGGCAGCACCCCCAGCGTAGCGTCGCCAAAGATGGCCTTTTCGAATTCCGGCACGGTTTCGCCGCGCTGCAGCTGGCCGAGGTTGCCGCCATTGGCCCCGGATGGGCAGTTGGAGTGTTCGCGGGCGTGTTTTTCGAATAGAGCCGGATCCGCCTGGATTTCGTGCAGCGCGGCTTCCGCGACCCCGCGCACTGCCGGCACCGGCGAGCCCGGGGTTATCTGGAACAGTATGTGGCGCGCGCAAACCAGGTCGCCGCTGCGAAAGCGCTGCGCATTGGCCTCGTACCAGCGCCTGCATTCTTCGTCCGTGGGTTCCGGTACCGCCACCTCTTGCGCCAGCGTGCGCTCTATCGCCCTTTCTACCTCGATTTCACCGGCGCCGTCGGGCAAAAGCCCGAGCTCGCAGGCGCGTTGCCGCAGCAATTCATGCACGGCGGCCAGCTGCGGCGTGGGCCATGCATCCACATCGACTTCAATGTCATTGACCGTGACGTTCATCGGGCCTCCGAACGGCCGCGTTTGCGCACCAGCTGGTAGGGGCGGAACAAGTAGGCCAGCGACCCGACGCCGCTCCAGATGTGCACCATGCGGGTGAACGGCGAGACCAGGAATATGGTGAAGCCGAGGAAGATATGCAGCTGATAGACCCAGGGCATGCCTTGCAGCAGTGCCGCGGAATTATGGAACAGCACGACGCCCTGCACGTAATGAACCAGAACCTCGAAGTGCGCGCCGGACATGTCTTGTGCCGAATACGGCACCGTCAGAATGCCCAGCGCCAGCTGCAGCCACAGCATGATGACGATGGTGATGTCCCACTTGCGGCTGTTGCTGCGGATGCGGCGGTACGCCAGGCGGCGGTGTATCAGGACGGTAAGGCCTATGATGGCGACGATTCCGGCGACGCCGCCGACCAGCATGGCCAGCAATTGGTGCTGGGTCGGGCTCATCAGCCACAGCACCAGCGGTTCCGGCATCAGGAACCCCACGAAATGGCCGAGCACGACCACGATCACCCCGTAGTGAAACAGATTGGATCCGAATCGGAGTTCCGCCTTGTGCAGTATCTGGGACGAGTCGCTTTTCCACGAGTACGGTTCGCGGTCGAAGCGTATCAGGCTGCCCAGCAGCAGTACGGTAAGGCAGATATAGGGATAGATGCCGAACAGGAATTGGTTCAAGGGCGCAGGCAGAGTCATTGCGGCACCTCCGGCAAGATTGTGGAACGGCTTGGATTGACGGATTGCGGCCTTCGGGGATGGAAGGTAATGGGCTGGGCCGCGGGCTTCGGGGCCGGCGGCGCAAATGCGGGCTGTTCTTCCCAGGCGGCATCGAGGTCTTCGGGCGGTGGCGCCGCGGCATGCGTGTCGAGCCCTTTCTCGCGCCCCAGGGCAAGCAGCGCCGCCATGACCGCCGCATAGCGGCTGTTCAGTGCGAGCAGCGTGTTGCCCAGCTGGCGCAGAATGTGGGCGATCTCGCCGATGGTGTCTTTGGTTTCGGCCAGGTCGCGGCAGCTCAGGTATTCCAGCAGCAGGGGCAGATGGTCGGGCAGTTCGTTGCTGGCAGGCTCCATGCCGGCGGCTAGATAGCGTTCGCGCAAGGCCACCATGGCCGAGCCGCGTTCGCGGCCGTCGCCATGGACGTGCTCGAAAAGGTTCAAGGAAGTGCGCCGCCCGTGATCGAACAATTCGACATAGCGGCTTTCGGCATCCAGCGCCCCGCTGTTGGAAATTTCATCCGCCAGCGCAATCAGCTGGCCTTTATGTTGCGCGTCGAGCGCGCGCGAGTCGCGGATGGCCTCGACGATTTCCGGCAGCGCCGCGCGCAGCTCGGCGTCAGGGTAGGCCAGCAAGGCCGACAAGGCGCGCAGCAGCAGGGTCGGGTTGCGGGACATCGGCGGCCTCACTCTTGCTCGTCGAGTTCGCGGATGGGCACGACACGGCGCCGCCCCATCTTGCCGCCGAACAGGCCGGCCTTGGCGTCGATGCCGTCACAGCCGTTGCCGAAGGTGAAGCCGCAGCCGCCGCGGATCTGGTAGGCGTTCTCGGCCTCTTCCCGGTGCGCGGTGGGAATGACGAAACGATCTTCGTAGTTGGCGATGGCCAAGTAGCGGTGCATGTCCTTGGCGGTCGGCTCGTCGAGCCCGACGCTGGCCAGCAGATCGGGGGCCGGCGGCTCGCCCAGCTGGCGCGCGCGGAACCAGGCGCGCATGGCCATCATGCGTTCAAGAGCGGTGACGATGGGAGGCTCGTTGCCCGCGGTCAGGAGGTTGGCCAGGTAGCGCACGGGTATGCGCAGCGAGCCGACATCCGGCAGGCCGTTGGCGCTGCTGGCTATGGCGCCCGCATTGGCATGCGCGGTAATGGGCGACAGCGGCGGCACGTACCAGACCATGGGCAGCGTGCGGTATTCAGGGTGCAGCGGGAAAGCGATTTTCCATTCCACGGCCATCTTGTAGGCGGGCGACTTTTGCGCAGCCTCTACCCATTCCGCCGGGATGCCGTCCGCCTGGGCCTGGCGCTGGACTTCAGGGTCGAACGGATCGAGAAACACGTCCAGCTGCGCCTGGTACAGGTCTTGCGGGTTTTCGGTGCCGGCGGCTTGCGAAATGCGGTCGGCATCGTACAGCAACACGCCCAGGTAGCGGATGCGCCCGACACAGGTTTCCGAGCACACGGTGGGCAGGCCGGCCTCGATGCGCGGATAGCAGAAGGTGCACTTCTCGGCCTTGCCGCTGACCCAGTTGTAATAGATTTTCTTGTAGGGACAGCCCGATACGCACATGCGCCAGCCGCGGCATTTGTCCTGGTCGATAAGCACGATGCCGTCTTCTTCGCGCTTGTAAATGGAGCCCGACGGGCACGAGGCGACACAGGTGGGGTTGAGGCAGTGCTCGCACAGCCTGGGCAGGTACATCATGAAGGTGTTCTCGAACTGCCCGTATATGTCTTTCTGGATCGCCTCGAAGTTGTAGTCCTTGCTGCGCTTGTCGAATTCACCGCCGAGAATTTCTTCCCAGTTCGGGCCCGACTCGATCTTGTCCATGGTGCGCCCCGACACCAGCGATATGGGCCGCGCCACGGGCGCGGTGGGCAGCTCGGGCGCCGTCTGCAGATTCTCGTAGTCGAAGGTGAACGGCTCGTAGTAGTCGTCGATTTCCGGCAGGAAGGGGTTGGCGAAGATGCGCGCCAGCACGGCGAAGCGCCCGCCCTGCTTGGGCACCAGCTTGCCGTTGGCCTTGCGTTCCCAGCCGCCCTTCCAGCGTTCCTGGTTTTCCCAGTCGTTCGGATAGCCCAGGCCGGGCTTGGTCTCGACGTTATTGAACCAGGCATATTCCATGCCTTTGCGGGACGTCCAGACATTTTTGCACGTGACCGAACAGGTGTGGCACCCGATGCATTTGTCCAGATTCAGCACCATGGCGACTTGTGCGCGTATTTTCATGGCTTTGTGCACCTTATGCCAGTTTGGCGCCCAGCTCCGCCTCGCGGGCGGCATGCTGGACGCGATCCATCCAGTCGACTTTCTGCATCTTACGCACGATCACGAAGCCGTCGCGATCGGAGCCCACCGGGCCGTAGTAATTGAAGCTCCAGGAAAACTGCGCACAGCCGCCTATCATCTGTGTGGGCTTGAGCACGATGCGGGTCACCGAATTGTGGATGCCGCCGCGCATGCCGGTGATTTCGGAGCCCGGCACGTTGACGATTTTTTCCTGCGCGTGGTACATCATGCACATGCCTTCGTGCACGCGCTGGCTGACGACCGCGCGGGCAGTCAGCGAGCCATTCAGGTTGAAGCACTCGATCCAGTCGTTGTCCACGATGCCGGCCTTCTTGGCGTCCACCTCGGAGATCCAGACAATCGGCCCGCCGCGCGACAGCGTAAGCATGATCAGGTTGTCGGTATAGGTGCTGTGTATGCCCCATTTCTGGTGCGGGGTAATGAAATTCAGCACGATTTCGGGTTGGCCATTGCTTTTCTTGCCAAGCAAGGGATTGACCGTGCGGGTGTCGATCGGTGGGCGGTAAATGGCGAACGCCTCGCCGAAGTCGCGTATCCACTGGTGATCCAGATAGAACTGCTGGCGGCCGGTGAGCGTGCGCCACGGCACCAGTTCGTGCACATTGACGTAGCAGGCGTTGTAGCTGATCTGTTCGCTTTCGATGCCCGACCAGGTCGGCGAACTGATGATCTTGCGCGGCTGCGCCTGCAGGTCTCGAAAGCGGATTTTTTCGTCTTCGCGGGCGGCGGCCAGATGCGCGTGGCTGCGCCCGGTGGATTTGGACAGCTCTTTCCAGGCCCGAACCGCGACTTCGCCGTTGGTTTCCGGCGCGATCATGAGTATGGTTTCGGCGGCGTCGATGTCGCTGGCGAGCCGCGGGCGCCCTTTTGCCGGCCCATCAGCCACCGTGTAATTGAGCTTGGCGAGCTCTTCGACTTCGTGATGCATGTCCCAGCGCAAGCCCTTGCCGCCATTACCTAGCGTGTCGAGCAGCGGCCCGACCGAAGTGTAGCGCGCATGCACTGCGGCATAGTCGCGCTCGATGAAGCTGATGTTGGGGCCGGTTACGCCGGGCACATAATCGCACTCGCCCTTTTTCCAGTCGCGCACCTCGAAGGGCTGCGCCAGTTCGGCCGCCGTGTCGTGCAGAATAGGCGTGAGCACTACGTCCTTGACCGTGCCCAGCTTGCCCGCCGCGAGTTCCGAGAACTTCTTGGCAATGGCCTTGAAGGTTTCCCAGTCGCTTTTAGATTCATACACCGGGTCGACCGCGGCCGTGAACGGGTGGATGAACGGATGCATGTCGGTGGTGGACAGGTCGTGCTTCTCGTACCACGAGGCAGTCGGCAAGACCACGTCCGAATACAGCGCGGTGGTGGACATGCGGAAGTCCAGCGTGACCACCAGGTCGAGCTTGCCCTCGGGGGCCGGGTCGCGCCAGGTGATTTCCTCGGGCTTGGCACCGCCCTCTTCGCCCAGATCCTTGCCCTGCAGGCCGCAGCCGGTGCCCAGGAAATGCTTGAGGAAATATTCATGCCCCTTGCCGGACGAGCCCAGCAGATTGGAGCGCCAGACGAACAGATTGCGTGGATAGTTGTCGGGGTTGTCGGGGTCTTCGCAGGCCAGCGCGAGCCGGCCGGATTTGAGTGCGTCGGCGACGTATTGCTTGGGATCGCTGCCGGACGCCTGCGCTTCGCGCGCAATATCCAGGGGGTTGCGGTTCAGTTGCGGGGCAGAAGGCAGCCAACCCATGCGCTGCGCGCGCACGCTGCAATCGACCACGCTGCCGGTGTGCCGGCTGCGGTCGGCCAGGGGCGAGAGCAGGTCGTCGATGTGCTGGGTTTCGTAGCGCCATTGGTCGGAATGCAGATAGAAGAAATCGGTGCCCGCCATCTGCCGCGGCGGGCGCACCCAGTCGAGCGCGAACGCCAGCGCCGCCCAGCCTGTTTGCGGGCGTACTTTTTCCTGACCGGTGTAGTGCGACCAGCCGCCGCCGGGCTTGCCGACCGTACCGCACAGCATCAGCATATTGATGATGGCGCGGTAGCTGACGTCTTGGTGGAACCAGTGGTTCATGCCCGAGCCGATGATGACCATGGAGCGGCCCTGGGTCTTCTCGGCGTTGTCGGCAAAGCCTCGCGCCACCTCGATCATCTGGGCCGCGGGCGTGCCGGTGATGGATTCCTGCCACGCGGGCGTGTAGGGTACGTTGTCGTCATAGCCCCGGGCGCATGTGCCGCCCAGGCCGCGATCCAGGCCATAGTGCGCGCAAAGCAGGTCGAAGGTCGTGGCAACCAATGTTTCGCCTTGGCGTGTCGCCAGCTTGCGCACCGGCACGCGCCGCAACAATATGTCGCCTTGTTCGTTGTGCGGAAAATGTTCGTGAACCACCCCGCCGAAGTACGGAAAGGCCACGTCCAGGACATCGTCGCGGTGATCGATCTGGCTGAGCTCCAGCCGGATTTCGGTGCCGTCTTCGGTGGCCTGCTCCAGATTCCATTTGCCTTGGCCGGGGCTGTCTTTGCCGGGCCAGCGAAAGCCTATGGAGCCTCTGGGCGCCACCGGCACGCCCTGCTGGTCGAAGCCCACGGTTTTCCATTCGGCACGTTCGGGCGTGCCCAGGGCATCGGCGAAGTCGCTGCAGCGCAGGTAGCGGTCGGGCACCCAGCGGTCACCGTCGCGGCGCAGGGTCACCAGCATGGGCAAGTCGGTAAAGCGCCGGCAATAGTCCTGGAAGTAGTCGACCTGGCGGTCGAGGAAGAACTCGCGCAATATTACGTGGCCCATGGCCATGGCCATGGCGCCGTCGGTGCCCTGCTTGGGGTGCAGCCAGATGTCGGAAAGCTTGGAAACTTCGGAATAGTCGGGGCTGACGGCGACGGTTTGCGTGCCGTTGTAGCGCGCCTCGACGAAGAAGTGGGCGTCGGGCGTGCGGGTCTGGGGAACGTTCGAGCCCCAGGCAATGATGTAGCTGGAGTTGTACCAATCGGCCGATTCGGGCACGTCGGTCTGTTCGCCCCACACCTGCGGACTGGCGGCGGGCAGGTCGCAATACCAGTCGTAGAACGACAGCACCGATCCGCCCAGCAGGCTGACATAGCGTGTGCCCGAAGAATAAGACACCATGGACATGGCCGGGATCGGCGAGAAGCCCGCAATGCGATCGGGCCCGTAATGCTTGATGGTGTATACGTTTGCTGCCGCGACCAGTTCCAGGGCCTCGTCCCACTTCGCGCGCACGAAGCCGCCCATGCCGCGCACCGCCTTGTAGCTCTTGGCATCCGGATCCTGCATCAACGCTTCCCAGGCCTCGACCGGCTCGAGCGTCTTGCGCGCTTCGCGCCAGCGCTGCAGCAGGCGGCCGCGTATCATGGGGTACTTCAGGCGATTGGCGCTGTACAGGTACCACGAATACGAAGCGCCGCGCGAACAGCCGCGCGGCTCGTGGTTGGGCATGTCGGGGCGGGTGCGGGGGTAGTCGGTCTGCTGGGTTTCCCAGGTGACCACGCCCTGCTTGACATGGATTTTCCAGCTACAGGAGCCGGTGCAGTTCACACCATGGGTAGAGCGCACCACCTTGTCATGCGCCCAGCGATTGCGATAGCCGTCTTCCCATTGGCGCGCCTCGCTGCGCACTTCGCCCCAGCCTTCGGAATACGGTTGGCGCGGCCGAGAGAAGTACCGCAAGCGCTCCAGGAATTGGCCCATGACTCGCTCCTATGTGCTGCATAGTATGCCTGACACGGATCCGCAATCAAAAAAACAAGGGTGTTGCTTTGCCTTGCCGCACTGTTTGTACTGCCTGCGGCTTTACGCCTTGCTCTTTTTGATTGCAAATCCGTACAACAGGGAACTTGCTGGCCGGGCGGCCTGATTCGCCTAGCCGTATTTCCGGCCGAGATCTCGATGAAAGACGTCGAGATCAGCGTTGCTCTGGCAATATCATATAACTGTAAGCGCGCAGTTGGAACCGCTGTCAAATAAATTTCAATGTGTTCCCGCTGCGATCGAAGGCTATGAATTCATCCACGCGGCCGTCGTTGATCGCCTGCACCATGAAGTGCAGGGGCTGGTCGGCCTGGTCGGGATTCGGCGCAATGCCGCCGCGGCCGGCCAGGCTGCTGATGAATACGACGTCCCATGCTAACCCGGTGGCCGCCGATTCAGCCGCCAAAGCCGCGAAGCTGGTAAGGTCTTCCGGGGCCTTGTCTACACACAGGCAAGGCCGCAGGCTACCCCCCTGCCCGCTTTCAAAGCGTCGCCGCTGCTGCGCAGTGGGCTGGTCGGGCAGCTCTTTCTGCGCAAATACAAATAGCAAACGCTGTGGTTCGTCCTGCTGGCGCGCGGCCGCGAGCAGCGAGGCAAAGTCGGTCAATGGCAGTTCGGTATCCGGCATGATGCAGAGTTTACGTCGCTGGGTTTACGTTGATCTGATAGGCCCGTATTATTCATCCAGCGCGACGGGCTGAACCCCGTAGCGCTGCTTTTCCTTGCGATCGATGGCCGAGGCGATTTGCGACAAGCCGATATTGATCAGCATGAATGCGATCGCGGCAATGACCTGAACCTGCAGCAATGAACGGCTGAAATAGGCGCCCAGCACCGTCGCCGCACGCAGCAGGTCGAAGTAGCCGCCCAGCACGAAAGCCAATGTAGTGCCCTTGAGCACGATCACCATCTGGCTGACCAGCCCCGGGCTCATCATGCGCAGCGCCTGCGGCAGCAGTATCAGCCACATGCTTTGCAGCCCGGAGAACCCCAGCGCCGCGGCGGCTTCGGACTCGCCCAGCGGCAAGGCCTGGACGCCCGCGCGCACCAGGTCCCCGACCACGGCGGTACTGTAGAGCGACAGCGCGATCACCAGAAACCAGAAATCCGGCAGCGGCAGGCCCCACGAGGGCAGCACCAGAGAGGTGAAGAACAGCAGCAGCAGTACGGGAATGCCGTTGAACACGTCGGTGAACACCCGGCACGGGTAGCGGATTATTTTCCGCTTCGAGAGCAGCCCCCACCCAAGAAAGCAGCCGAAGAACATGGACAGCAGCATGCCGACGACGGCCGCCCGGATGTTGTTGAGCAGCCCTATGCCCAATTGCCGCCACACGCCCCATAGCGCAAAAGGCTTCCAGGCCGCGGCATCGAACGCACCGTTCCTGTCCAGTGTCCAGACGGCCAGGCCGGCGACGATGATAATGACCGCCCAGGCCAGGGCCTCGAACATGCGGTAGCGGCGCCGGCCGCGCGGGCCGGGCTCTTCGAATAAGGGACTGGTATTCATTTGCTGAAAGCCACCCTGCGCTCGAGCATGGCCACGAGACGCTTGAGAACCAGACAAATCACGACGTAGGCGATCGCCGCCCCGCCGAGCACGACGAAAGCCTGCACTTCCTCGATGGCGACTTTGTCCGCGACGAAAGTCAGTTCGGCGACCCCGACGATGGCGGCCACCGAAGAGTTCTTCACCAGCAGAATCAGCACATTGCCCATGGGCTGAACCACGGCTGCAAAAGCCTGCGGCAGAACCAGATTACGCATCGTGCCGAACGGCCCGAACCCCAACGAGCGGCTCGCCTCGAGCTCGCCTATGGCCACCGCATTCAGGCCCGACCTCAGCGTCTCGCAGACGAATGCCGCATGGTAGGTGACCAGCACGATGGCCGCCGAGGAGAACAGCGAGAACACGATGCCCAGCAGCGGCAGCCCGAACACGAACAAGACCATCTGCACCGGAATGGGGACATTGCGGAACACCAGAATATAGGCCGCGGCCACGACCCGCACCGTGCGTATGGGGCTGACGCGCATCATCGCCAGCACCGTGCCCAGGATCAGGGCGCCGACCCAGCCCAGCACCACGAGCCCTACGGTGAACGCGACGCCCCATGCGAATTCACCCAGGTGAGTAAGCAGAACCGACATCAGTCGCCTCGCTGGCCGCGGGTTTTCTTAGTACAGGATGGGAGGCGGGCTGACATTGCCGGGCATCACCGTGCCCAGCGTGCTGTCGTAGATCTTCTTCCATTCGCCGTTGGCGGCGATTTTCTTCAGGTACGAATCCAGGTAATCGTGCAGCGCCTTGTCGCCCTTGGGCAGGCCGATGGAATCATTGTCCGAGGCCTTCTTGCCTGTCGTATTCAGCAATTCCGTGGGCACGAGCTTGAACTTGCCGGGGTTCTGGCTCATTTGCCCCAGCAGTATGCTTTGCGTGGTGGTTACGCCGTCGACCCGCCGCTGCGCCAGCGCTTCCATGCATTGCGTCATCGAGCTGAACACCGTCAGCTTGGCCTTGGGCGCATTCAGGGGTACGTATGTTTCCGAGCCCGAACCCTTGGTCACGCAGATGTTCTTGCCGTTGAGGTCAGACACCTGCTTTATGCTGGTGTTGTCCTTGTTCACCATGGTGCCGATCGGGCTCATCAGGTAGGGCCCTGCAAAATCGACGGCCTTCACGCGTTTCGCGTTGGGCGGATAAGTGGCGATGACGATGTCCACCTTGTGCTGCTGCAGGAATACCTCGCGGTTGCCGCTATTGACTTCGACGAACTCGATGTTGTCGGGGCTGCCGGTCAGATCCTTGGCGATGCCGTGCGCAAGCTGGATGTCCATGCCTTCGAGCTTGCCGGTTACCGGGTTCCTGAGCCCGAACAGCGGAAAGTCGACCTTCACGCCCACGATCAGCTTGCCGCGCTTCTGTATCTTGCCCATGGTGGTGTCTGGTGGATACTGCTTGACGGCCGAGGCGGCGAAGGCGCCGGCACTGCCGCCCAGGGCCAACGCCGCGGCGACGGCCAGACAAGGAAAGATTCTTGATGGTTTTATGAACTTCATGTCTCTACACTCCTTTTACCTGCTTTGTGATGCAGCGGCCATGCACCTGCGCACGGCCGCTGAAGAAATCGAAGTCTTTCAGCGCACCGAGGCCAAAAAGCTGCGGGCGCGCTCGCTTTCGGGCTCGGTGAAGAAGGCTTCCGGGCCTGCCGTCTCGATGATGGCGCCGTCGGCCATGAACACCACCCGGTCGGCGCACGATCGGGCAAATGACATTTCATGCGTGACGACGATCATGGTGGTTCCCTGCCCGGCCAGTTGCTGCATGGTTGCCAGAACCTCTTGCGTCGATTCGGGATCCAGCGCGGAAGTCGGCTCGTCGAAGAGTATGACCTTGGGATCCATTGCAAGGGCGCGGGCGATGGCCGCACGCTGGCGCTGGCCTCCGGAAAGCTGCGCCGGCATGGCGTCCGCCTTCGAACGGATGCCGACCATGTCCAGCAGGCGGTAGGCGTTGTCCCGCGCCCGGGCCTTGTCCTGGCCGAGGATTTTACGCGGCGCCAGGGTCACGTTGTCCAGAATCGATTTATGTGAAAACAGATTGAACGACTGGAAGACCATGCCGATGCCGGCGCGGAATTTGTATAGTTCCTTGCCCTCGACCGGCTGGGGCTTGCCGTCGACGAGTATCGACCCTTCATCGATGATCTCAAGCCTGTTGATGGTGCGGCACAAAGTAGACTTGCCGGCGCCCGACGGGCCGATGATCACGACCACCTCGCCGCGCCCGACCGCCAGATTGATGTCTTTCAGCACTTCCAGCGCGCCGAAGCGCTTCCATACCCCGCGGAACTCGACGATCGGTTCCTGGTTCGACGTCCGTTCGGCGTGGTTCATGTATCTGCGCCTTTAAATATGTGCGGTGGCGGACTGTTCGACGGCGGGCAGCTGGGCCCTGCATTTGCCGCACACGCCCTTCACCTCGATGTCCGATTCCACAAAGCCCGAGTCGGCCTGCCGCAGCTTCTTGCGCACGGCCTCGTAGGCTGCGTCGTCCTGTAGTTCGGTTACGGATTGGCAGCGCGAGCACACCAGCAGCAAAGGATGATGCGCCGAGTGTTCGGCGGTGCACACCACGAATGTATTCAGGGCGTCGACCCGATGAACCAAGTGCTGGGCCATCAGGAATTCCAGGGCGCGGTATACCGTCGAGGGCGCAACGCGCCCGTGGCGCGCGCGCATGTCGTCCTGCAGGTCGTAGGCCTTGGCCGATCCGCCGCGCCGCAGCAGCAGTTCGAAGATTTCTTTGCGCTGCGCCGTCAGCCGGCTTCCCTGGACGCGGCAATGCGCCTGGGCCGCCTCCAGTTGCGAGGCGACCTTGGAGCCTGACGGTTTGGAAGTCGGTTTGGATATGCTGGCCACGCGCACAGTTTACAACGCGCGACGCCCTTGCGCGCACCCGGCGAAACCCTTGCCTGCCACGATTTCCCGGCACGCGGGTGCTCGGGCCGAGCCGGCCCGCGGCCACGCCGTCGCAGGCGGCCCGCGCGGCTGGCGCGGGAAACACAAGCCTGGAAACACAAGCCTAGAAACGGCCGCGCATCCCGACCATGATGCTGCGCCCTCCTTCGGGCGCGATATCTCTCAAGACCGAGGTCGCGTAGCGTATGGTCTGATTGGTCAGGTTGTTGCCGCGTACGTAGGCCAGCCATTGCACGCCATTTGTCTTGAAACGATAGGTGGCATTGGCGTCCAGGCTGTAATAGGCGCTGGTCGGCGTATCGTCGTCCGGCTTGCGGTGCTGGGCGAATGCGCGCGTGGCGCTGACACCGGCGCCCCAGGGCCCGAGGGTATAGCCCAGTCCGGCGGTAAGACGCAATGGCGGGATGCGCGGCAGCGGCTCGCCCGTGTCGCTGTTGCGCGCGTTGGTGTAGTCGCCCGACAAATTCAAATCGACCAAATGCCCGCCCCGCTCGAATATCCGGAACCTGCCTTCGGCCTCGAAGCCGAAAAAGTCCGCCGGCACTGCCCGGTATTGCGCCTCGGGCAAGGCATCGTCGGTGTCGGCGCTGACCAGATCGCCGTCGTCGTCGCGGAACCTGCCGGTATTGAACTCCGCCAGGTAGTTGGTGAAATGGCTGTAGAACACACCCACGCTGCCTCGGTGCGGGCCGTCTTTGAAGCGCAAGGCCAGGTCGCCGGAATAGGCCCGCTCCTTTTTCAGGTTGGCGGCGCCGACCAGATACTGTCCGGTGGCCTCGTGCGGCCCGTTGGCATACAGTTCGTAGAAGGTCGGCGCACGCTCGGTATATGAGGCATTGGCCGCCAGGGTCCAGATGCCGGTCAATTTATAAATGCTGCCCAGCGAAAAACTGCTCGCGGTGAAACTGGCCTTGTCCGACCCGCTGAAGCGTTCGTTGCCCCCTGGCGATGGCGACAGCCGGGTGTATTCGAAGCGAGCCCCCGCGCTGAGCTTGAAGCGCTCGTCGACGGGCCACTCTTCCAGGGCGAACAAGGCGGCCGTATCGGTGGTCGTCGTGGGTACCAGCGCTTCTGAGCCCAGCGCGGAAAATTGCGTGCTGCCGAATTGCACACCCAAGGCGCCCTGCAATGGCCCGATATCGGCGTGGCGCGCCTCTATGCGGGCTTCGTAGCCGCGGTTCTTGAATATCGTCCCGACTTCTCCGTCGTCCACTTCCTTGTGTTCGTAGTCGGTATAGGCGAAATTGCCTTTGATGCTCTTGAAGGGCCCCGCCAGATCGCGGATTTCCCCGGCCGCGCCGAAGCGTTCCTGATGCATCCTGATGCGCACGCTGTCTTCGGCCACGGAGCCATAGTCGGCGTCGAAGCCGCTGTAGGACAGGCCCGCATAGCCATGCTCGCCCGTCCATGACATGCCCAGTGCCCCGCCGCTGTCGCTGCCGTCGCTGTTGGGCAGGCGGTAGCGCGGCTGCTCGACCCCGGGGCCGTCGCTGGCGCGCTGCTGGCTCGACCTTGCATAGCCCGGGATGCGCAGCTCGCTGGTCTTGCGCCCGAAAGCGTCCGCGTGCAAGGCAAAATTCCCATTGCCCGCCTCCAGTTGAACCGCGCCGTCGCGATCGTTGCCGGCGCCGCCGTAGTTGCCCTGGATTCCTCCCTGCACGCCCTCAATGGGTTCGCGCGGAATCCGGTTGTCGAGGGTGTTGACGACCCCGCCTATGGCATTGCCGCCGTACATCAGGGCGGCCGGGCCGCGCAGGATCTCGATGCGCTCGGTGGACAGCGGATCCTGCGGCACGGCATGGTCATACGACAGCGAGGACGCATCCAGCGTGCCCACCCCGTTCTGCAGCAGCCGGATGCGGTCGCCGTCCATGCCGCGGATGATCGGGCGGCCGACCATGGGGCCATATGTGGTGCTTGCCACTCCGGGCAGGCCATTCAGGGTCTCGCCCAAGGTGGCGCTGCGGCGCAGCTCCAGATCCCGGCCATCCAGTATGGTCGAGGGCATGGAAAGCGTGTCGCTGCCCAGCGGATTGCCGGTAACGACGACCGGCGAGAGCACGGCCGGCTGCCGATTCTCGTCCGGATCCGTTTGCGCCTGGGCGGACTGCGCCAGCGCCATAGCCAGCGTCAGGGGTGCGAGCGCCGCAAGCCGCGGCATGTTGCGAGGCAGCGCCGCCACCGCGCGGGGAAAATCGATAGAGGAAGGTTTCATAACTTGTCGATATGTCTGAAGGAAAAAAACGTGTGTCTTCCCATCGAGGCGGCCAGCAGGTAGCCTGCGGCGCTGAGCGCCGAAATCCAGAAGCTCGTCGGCCAGTCCGTGTAATAGGCGAGCGCGATGCCCAGCCAGGCCTCGGCGACGGCCAGGCCGGCCGACAGCGCGACACCAAAACCGAGCCGGCTCGACAGGCGCTGCGCGGCCGCACCCGGCCCGACCATCAGTGTGAAGACGAGCAGGACGCCCACGATCTGAATGCATTGCGCCGTAGCGAGCGCGACAACGGCCAGGAACAGCACCGAAATCCACCGCGTAGACACGCCCTTGGCTGCAGCGAGCTCCGGCTGCAGGCTGGCGAACACCAGAGGACGGGCGATCAGAGCGAGCAGTACCAGGCACAGCGCCGCAATGGCGAACAAGGCTCGTACCGTGTCGAGGCCGACCCCCAGCACATTGCCGAAGAGCAAGGCCGTCGCCCGGGTGGCATACGACGTGTAGAAGTGCAGGAAAAGCATGCCCAGCCCCAGTGACAGGGCCAGGATCGCGCCAATGGCGACATCACTGCCCTGCAGCCTGTCTCCCATGAGTCCCATGGCGATCCCGCCGAGCAGGGTCGCGCCGATCAGCCCGCCCAGAGGTGTCAGCCCGAGCAAAGCGGCGCCGGTCGCGCCGGCAAAGCCGACATGCGACAAGGCGTGGCCCGCAAAGGTCTGGCCGCGCATCACGAGAAAATAGCCCACCACGCCCGACAACAGCGCCACCACGCCGCCGGCCGCAAAAGCATTACGCATGAAGTCATAGTCAAGCATCGTGGACATGGGCGCCTCTTTCGACCTCGATCCGGCCCGACAGCACGAAAATCCGACCCTCGATCTTCAGCACTTCGATCGGCGAGCCATACAGCCGCGACAGCACCGGCGCCGTGATGACCTCTTCCACCGTACCCAGCGCGGCGCGGCCGCCGCCCAAATACAGCACTTGATCCACCGCGCCCAAAAGCGGGTTCAAGTCGTGAGCGCTGAACAAGACGGTGATGCCGGTTTCCTGCTGTACGTGTTTGACCAGTTCCACCACGCTGCGCTGGTGTTGCGGATCCAGGCTGATGAGAGGTTCGTCCAGCAGCAGGAGCCGCGGGCGGCCCAGCAGCGCCTGCGCAATCAACAGGCGCTGCAGCTGCCCGCCGGAGAGCTCGCATACCGGCCGCCGCGCCAGATCCGTCGCGCCCACGGCATCGAGGGCGCGGCCCACATCGCGCCGCGCCGCCTTGCCCAGTATCGGCAAGCCCCAGCGATGGCCATTGCTGGCGCTGGCCACGAGATCCCAGCCGCGCAATCGCTGGCGCGCCGCGGCGCTGCGTGTCTGGGGAACATAGCCTATCGCGGCGTTGCCGCGCGTGGCGGCGCACCCCAGCACCTGGATCGCGCCGCGCTCGAGGCGCACCAGCCCCAGGATCGCCCGCATCAAGGTGCTTTTTCCCGCCCCGTTGGGCCCCAGCACTCCCACGAAGCGCCCCGCCTCGATCTGCATGCAGATGTCGGACAAGACCGCTCTCGCGCCGAACGAGATCGAAACGTGTGTCAATGAAAGCGCAGCCATCGCGACTGATGCCTATTTGCCGGACAAGGCGCGTTCAGTCGCGGCCAGCTCGCTCATCATCCAGTCTTGATAGCTTTTCCCGGCCGGCTGGGTTTCAGTCACCCCCACCACCGCCACATGATGCTGTTGCGCGATGCGCCTGGCCCGTTCAGCGGCCTGATCCACCACCTGGCTGTTGTAGAACAGGATCTTTACGCGGGCGGTGGCCAGATCGTTTTCGAACGCCGCCATCTGGCTGGCGCTGGGTTCGGTATCGTTCATGACCGCCAGCTGGAAGCCGTTGTTGCGCATGGACAGGCCCAATGCATCGGCCATATAGCCGAATACCGGTTCGGTGGCGGTCACCGGAGTGCCGGCATATCGCGCCTTGATCTCCCGGATCTTGTCGCGCATGGGCTTGAATGACTCCAGCAAGGCATGCAGGCGCCGGCGGTAGTCTGCCCGGTTGGCCGGGTCGACGGCCTCCAGCTGTGCGCTGATCGCTTTGGCCACCGCGGGCATCGTGGCCGGGTCATACCACAAGTGGGGGTTGTCGCCCGATTTCCTGCCCAGCAGCTGTCCGGCCACGATGGCTTTGCGCTCCGGGCTCGGGGACGCGGAAAGCAGCTTGTGCATCCACGGGTCGTAATCGATGCCGTTGTACACCACCAGTCGCGCCCCGCTCAGCGCCTTGGCGGTCGATGCACTGGCTTCGAACAGATGCGGATCCTGCTCGGGATTGCTCAGGATGCTGGTGACCTGCACATGCGGGCCACCGAGCTGGTGGGCGATGTCGCCGTAAAAATTCTCGGCCGCCACGATCCGGATCGGCTCCGTGGCGCCGACCGGGAGTAAAGGCAGGCCAGTCAGCACGAGCGCCGCAACTCGCATCCAGAATCGATTCATTGCAATCTCCGTAGAAAATGCAATGTTATAACATCACATATACATTTGTCACTCGAGAGATTTCAGGAGACGGACGCGGCACTTCGTCACGACACGTTACGCATGAACGCGGCCTCGGACGTCAGTGCTGCCGATTGCCGGCAGCGCCTTGCGAAGTCAGGGTTCGGGTATGCGCGACGGCTTTTCGAACGGCTCGGGCCTGAGCCCGGCGCTGCAAATTTTTTCGCGGAGCGCGAATTTCTGGATCTTTCCCGAGGTGGTAGTGGGCATTTGCTCGATGAAGAACCATTGCACGGGAGCTTTGTAGCCGGCCAGCCGGCTGCGGCAATAAAAAAACAGCTCTTGTACGTCGGGGCGGGCCACATCGGGGTTCAATCTGATGACGGCGGCCACGACTTCGCCCCACTGGGAATCCGGAACCCCGACGACGCTCACTTCTTTCACGGCAGCGTGCTCGGCGAGCACATCTTCTATTTCCCTGGGGTAGATGTTTTCACCGCCACGGATGATGCAGTCTTTCAGGCGGCCGCGAATCCGCAAATAACCGGACGCATCCATCGAAGCGACATCGCCAGTCTTGAGCCATCCGTCTTCGGTGATCGAACCGTCCAATCCTTCAGGCAGATTGAAATAGCCATGCATGACCTGGTAGCCCCGGGCCCAGATTTCGCCGGGCTGGTCTAGCGGCAGCACTGCGCCTGAAGCCGGGTCGGCGATTTTCACTTCCATCCGGGGAGAAGGCCGTCCGATCGTGCTGGTCTGGCGCTCGACGGTGTCGTCGGGAGAGGTCTGGCATACGACGCCGTTGAGTTCAGTTTGGCCGAAGGTAATGGTGAATCGGCACTCCAGTTCTTCACGCGCACGCCTCACCAGCGATTCCGGCAAGGGCGAGCCGCCGCTCATCAGCGTGCGCAGCGAGGCCAGATTGCGCCTGCCGCGGTCGGGGTGTTCCAGGATGCGGATCACCATCGTGGGAACGGCGTGCAGGTGCTGCACCTGCTCTTGTTCGATAATGCGCAGCATGTCTGCGGCGTCGAAGGTCGGCTGCAGCACGAACGTGCCCCGCGAAGTCATGGCGCCCAGCTGACTGCCGGCGCAGCCGCCGACGTGAAACAGCGGCATGGCGGTCGCCCACACGCCGCCTTCGGGGAATCGTGCCCGCTGCGCGGCAAAGCGAGAGGCGTTGATAATTCCCAGGTGATGCAGCTGGGCCCCCTTTGGTTTGCCCGTGGTTCCGGACGTGAACTGGATCTGCACGATGTCGCGCGGCGCCACGCGGGGCAGCTCGCAATCGGGGTTTTCCAGGTTCAGGAAGCCATCCCAGTCCGCCAGATCGAAGGAATACCCGAGACTGGGGATCTGGGCCCGCAGCCTACGGACGATGGCTGCCATGTCCGTGTTGCGGTATTGGGCCGCGTGAAAAATCCCCACGGCACCGGATGCCCGCAGGACATGGCAGACCTCGGCTTCCAGATAAGCGGGGTTGACGGTCACCAGGATTATGCCCGCCAGTGCGGCACCATGTTGCAGCAGCACCCATTCTGCGCTGTTCGGCGCCCAGACCGCGACGCGGTCGCCCGGCTTGAAATGCGCGAGCAGCGCCCGGGCGGCGCGTTGCCCGCACAACAGCAGCTCGCTGTACTTCCAGCGACGCGTCTTTTCAGGCAGCGATTCGGCGAAGCCGATTCGATCGGGACACTCGCGCGCAAGCGTTTCCAGCAGCTCGCCCAAGCTGAGTTCCCATAGCGGCGGTTGATCGCCGGATGCCCAGTATGAGCTGGTCAGTGTTATGTCTTGCATCGTTGGAGTTCTATGTAGTTGACAGGTTGTCTTTTAAATGGGTCACCCAATTTTCAAGGCTGGAGCGCACAAAGTCAACCATGTCTGTCGAAATTTTTTTTGTTTGACGCAGCATATGTGCTTAAGCAATAATTAATGGGTGACCCAAATATGCAAGCAAGGCTAGCCTGCAAAACGCCGGGTTGTCGCCGGGAGCGACAACCCGCGCAACGATGCGGCAATCGGAACCGGATGGCAGCCTGCCGCTAGCAACACAAAGGACTTCGACAATGCAAAAGACCTCAACCGAGCCGCACCGGGAGAACAAAACTGGCGGCCCGCTCAATGGTGTACGGGTGGTGGAATTCGGCCACTGGATGGCGGGCCCGCTGGCCGGCGGCTTGTTGTGTGATTGGGGGGCGGACGTCATCAAGGTCGAACCACCCGGCGGAGAGCCGATGCGCACGATTTTTGCGCGCATGGGCGCGCGTGATGGAACGCCAAACGCCGCCTTCACGCTCGCCAATCGGGGCAAGCGGTCGGTCGTCATCGACATCAAGGCTCCACAGGGCCGGCAGGCCTTCGAGACGCTGCTGCAAGGCAGCGACGTATTGCTGACCAACCTGAAGCCCGATGCCCTGGAGCGACTGGGCCTGAGCCCGGATGCCGTACGCAATCGCCACGGCCACCTGGTGTATTGCACCGTCAGCGCATACGGCTGGGGCGGGCCCGACCAGGATCGTCCCGGCTACGACATTGCCGCCTTCTTCGGCAGAACCGGCATCGCGCACGAAATCACCACCGAGGGCACAGCCCCGCCCGCCCTGTTGCAGGGAATTGGCGATGCCTTCACCGCGCTCAGCGCTGCAACCGGGATTCTTGCCACGTTGCTCGAACGGCAGAAGACAGGCCACGGCCGCTTCGTCGAGGCTTCGCTGCTGCGTACCGGCATGTGGGCGCTGGGCAGCGAGCTTGGGCAGCAGGCGCTTGGGGGACATCCCCGGCCGCCCCGGCCGCGCGAGCAGTCGAGAACCCCGATGTACAACTCATACTGCACCGCCGACAAGCGCTGGTTCTTTCTCGTAGGTGTTGAAGCGCGGCGGCACCTGCCCAACGTGCTGCAGGCCATCGGCCGTGAAGACCTGATCGGCGATGTACGGTTTCAGTCGCCCCGTTCGATCGCCGCCCATAGCAGCGAACTGATCCGGCTGCTCGACAAGGCGTTCGGCGGCCAGACCCTGAGCTACTGGAAAGACCGGTTCGACGAGCATCAGGTCTGGTGGGCGCCGGTTCAAACCCCCGAAGAAGTATTGACCGACCCGCAAGCCGCCGCAATTGGAGCCTGGGTGGAAGTCGACGGAGAAAAATCCGTCGACAACCCGCTACGCTTCGATCTCGCCCGCCGTTCGCGTGCGCCAGGGGCGCCAGCCACCGGGGCGCACACGGCCGAGGTTCTGGCCGAATTCGGCCTCCCCGAAGAAACGATCCAGCAATTGCTGGCGCAGGCGGTATCCAAAGAAGGTGAAGCATGACACAAGCCCATCGCTCCATCTGGGGCCGCGAAATTGAACAAACCAAAGTGCGTGGCAACCCATGCCGGGTATATCGAAACCGGCCGCATTGCGTCGCGCAGTTGCTGGCGGATGCCGCCCAGCGCTGGGGCACGCGTGAATTCGTCGTCGAAGGCCGGCGCCGCTTGAGCTTTACTGCATTCTCCAACGCGGTGGATCGAACAGCTGGGGTATTGCATAGCCGCGGCGTCGGGCCGGAAAGCCGGGTGGTGCTGCTGGCCTACAACAGCATCGAGTGGCTTGCCGCCTTCTGGGCGATCCAGAAGCTGGGCGGTGTAGCGGTGCTCGCCAACGCCTGGTGGAGTGCAGAAGAAGTGCGGGCAGCGCTGACAGAAATCGAGCCGGCCCTGGTGGTAGCCGACCAACCCGGCAAGCGCGGCCTTGCGCCAGCCGACGCAGTGCTGGACATCGGAATGCTACGCGTTGCAGCCGACACCGCAACGCAGCCCGAACCGCTTTCCACGCAGGAGGTTGACGAAGACTCGCTGTCGGTCATCATGTTCAGTTCCGGCACTACCGGACGCGCCAAGGGCGTGCTGATGTCGCATCGCGGCCTGATCGCGAATATCCAGAACCTGCTCGTTCTGACGGGCCGGCTGCCCGATGAGCTGCCCGCTGACGCGACCGGCACGGTCAGTCTGCTTACCGTACCGCTATTCCATCTTGCGGGCGTCCAGGTCAGTATCTCGACATTGTTGTCGGGTGGCAAGCTGGTGCTGCTGGAAGGCCGCTTCGAGGCCGAGGCGGTGCTGAAGCTGGTCGAGCGCGAACGCGTCAGAGTGTGGGGCAGCATCCCTACCATGGTTTCGCGTGTCCTGGATCATCCACAACTCGAACGCTTCGATGTATCGACGCTGCGATCGATTCCCATGGGAGGCGCGGCGATCTCCCCTACCCTGCGCGAGCGGGTTCAACGTGCCTTCCCGGGCGTGAAGAAAAGCGTTGGAAGCCTGTATGGCTGCACCGAGGCCGGCGGTGTCGTCGCCGCCGGCTCCGCGACCGACCTGCAGAATCGCCCCGGTTGCGTGGGCAGGCCATTGCCCGTGGTCGAGATGAAGATTGCCAATCCGAATGCCGACGGCATCGGAGAAATCAAAGTTCGCACGCCGACCGCGACCCTGGGCTGCTGGGCAGACCCCACGCCGGTGGCGGATGCGGCAGGCTGGATCGGCACCGGCGACCTGGGGTGGCTGCAGGACGGTTTTCTATACCTGAGCGGCCGCTCGAAAGACATTGTGATCCGTGCCGGAGAAAACGTGGCATGCGCGCATGTGGAGCAATGCCTTGCCCGGCACCCTGCCGTTCGCGAAGTGGCGGTCATCCCGATGCCGCATGCCGACCTCGGGGAAGAAGTCGCGGCGGTCGTCGCGCTTCGCCCAGGATGCAGTGCCGACATAGAAGAGTTGACTGCGTATGCGCTGAACCGGCTCGGAAAATTCCAAGTGCCTTCCCGCTGGTGGCTGCGCAGCGAGGCACTGCCAACGAACGCCTCTGGGAAGATTGCCAAGTCGGAACTGCGGGCGAACTGGGCCGGGGACTGACGCCACGCATGGATCGGGCCGCGACGAGCCCACGCTTGCCGGTACACATGCAGACGGAGCCTGGCCCGCCCGAACCTGCTGGTGTCTCATAGTACACTTCGCAAGCGTACCCGGCCTAAAACTGAGCTACAGCGTGCAGAGATCATCCATGAGCAATTCTTCCACCAGGGCCACTCCCAGGGTTCGCAAGACCAAGCATATTGCGTTCAAACCGGTCGACGATGGCATCCGCCCCGCCGATGCCATTCAGGCACAGATACGCGGCATGATCAGTTCGCGTACGCTCAAAGCCGGCGACCGCCTGCCCTCCGAGCGAGATCTCGCCGAACAATTTTCCGTCAGCCGGAATTCTGTACGCCAGGCGCTGCGCTCATTGACCGACAGCGGCCTGCTCGATGTAAAAAAAGGCGCCAGCGGCGGCGCTTTCATCAGGGATGGAGGCGGCGACGCGGTTCGAGCCGGCCTGGGGGATCTGTACTCGCTGGGCACGATCCAGCCGACCCACCTTACCGAGGCGCGCCTGCTCATCGGCGTCGAAATCGTCCGCCTGGCATGCGAGCGCCGCACCGACGAAGAACTCGAAGAACTCGAAGCCAATGTGCGGGCGGCTAAAGCCGCGGTGCAGGCCGGAGACGTCAAGCGGCGCACTCAGGTGAACCTCGAGTTCTACCAGGTCTTGGCGCGCATGACGCACAATCCTCTCCTGGAAATCATCACCGATGCGGTTCTGGCCATGACGCAACGATTCGTAGAAGAATTCATGCGCACCACCGATGCCACCGTCATGCCATTTCGATACAAACTCTTGGCCGATCTGAAAGCTCAGGACGCCGACGCCGCGGCAGAGAAGATGCGGGAACACCTGCTCAGGCTACAGAAGATCTATTTGGCAGAGGCTACAGCCCGCTCGCGCCCTCGTTCCCGTCCGGCGCGGACATCCGCGCCGCGCTGACGCGGCAAACCTTTCCCCCGAAGCTTCCGCGGGACGCTGTCGAACCGGACGGCGCGCTGCTCTAAGTGCGCATTGCCTGCCCACTGCAAACCATTGCAGCGGGTTGTGATCCGGGCTGCCGGACAGGTTTCAACGGCCCGAACCTGCCGCATCGGGCGCACCCTCATTTCTCCCTATCGCCTTAATTCCGGACAGTCGGAAATACGCGCCGAATTGCACAATCCCCGCATATCGGCATTGACATCCAGTTTGCCAGAGAGGACAATGGGTCATCCATTAAGATCCGGAGTACAGCCCCATGACCGACAGCGTGATTGTCGAGAAAGATGGCAGCATTGCCCGCTTGATTCTCAACCGCCCGGAAAAACATAATGCACTGCGCTTCGACGACCTCGACAAGCTGGTCGAAGCCCTGCACTCGGCCGAAGACGACGACGACATCAAAGTAATCATCCTCAAGGGCAACGGCCCTTCTTTCTGCGCCGGCCATGATTACAACGACGCCTTGCGTTTGTACGGGCTGGACGCCGCGCGGTCTGAAGCGAAGCCGCGCAGGCCCAGTATTCGTTCCCGCCTGCTGCGGGATCGCAAGCTGGGCATGAATTACATGGCATTCCAGAATTCCATGAAACCCATCATCGCGCAGGTGCATGGCCACTGCACAGGGGTCGGAATGTACATCGTCGAACTGGTCGACCTTGCCATCGCCGAAGACGGCACGCGCTTCAGCCACGCGGAACAGCGCCTGGGCCTGGCGGGCAATACCTGGCACATGAACAGCCAGATCCTGATGTACGGGGCGAAAAAGGCCCGCGAGCTCATGCTGCTGGGCGATGAGTTCAACGGCCCGGCCGCCGAAGCCCTGGGCCTGGTCAACCGTTCCGTGCCGGCAGAGCAGCTCGAAGACACAGTTGAAGACTGGGCACAGCGAATATCCCGGCACGCGCGCGATGCGCTGGTCACCGGCAAGGCCATGCACCAGATGGCCATGGAGAATCTCGGCGCCGCCGAGCAATTCGGCCGCGGCTACGTGGGTCACACGCTGGGCACCAGCCTGCGCCTGGAGCCCGACGAATTCAACTTCGTGCGCGAACGCAGCCTGGAAGGCACCACGGCCACCTTCAAAGAACGCGACAAGCACTTCAAGAACTGAGAGGCGCAAAGATGGAACTGCATGTCACCCAGCATGAAATCAAGGACGGCGTGGGCTTGCTGCGCTTGAACCGGCCAGAGCGCGGCAACTCGTGGACGCATCGTATGAATGCGGAATACAAAGAAATCATCGAGTCGTTCGAGCGCGACCCCGCAGTCCGCGTCATCGTGGTGACCGGCGCCGGCCGGGCGTTCTGCGTGGGTGCCGACTTCCGCGCGCTCGAGCATCACCAGGACTCTAAAAAAGACTATATCCAGGCGTCGGCCGAACTCGAGATGGCGACGCCCGGCCATGGCATACACCCCGAGTTCGACCACGAACTGATCTGGCATTGGGGCCTTTCGAAGCCGGTCATCGCCGCCATCAATGGTGCATGCGCCGGCATTGCCGTGGCGCTGGCGGCCTTCTGCGACCTGCGGTTTGCCGCTGCGGGCGCCAAGATCACCACCTCCACCGCCAGGCTGGGCCTGCCGGCCGAGTATGGCCTGTCGTGGATACTGCCGCGGCTTATCGGCCTGGCGCCAGCCGTCGACATCTTGCTCACCGGGCGCGTGGTGCCGGCAGAAGAAATGCACGCGTTGGGCTTTCTGCACGGCGTCTTGCCGCGCGAAGACTTTGAACAGCAGGTACTTGCCAGGGCCAGGGAAATGGCCGCCGCGGTCTCGCCGATAGCAGTGAAGACGATGAAACGGCAAATCTATGCCGAACAACTGCACCTCATGCCAGGTGCCGCGATCGAAAAATCGAGAGAACTTACCGCGCAACTGCTCAAGCACCCCGACTGCCGCGAAGGCGTAGCGGCGATGAAAGACAAACGCGTGGCGTCATTTCTTCCGCTATCCGCCACGCAATAGAATCCATGGCATCGGCGCCGCCAGTAGCGAAGATGCGTTATTGCCTGCTCTTCGAGAGAAAACATGAAATCGCTATCGAAATTCCTGCTTTGTCCATTGTTCTGCGCCGCGGTCGCCGCTACCGCTACAGCCGCAGAAACAAATGCCTACCCGTCCGACAAGATCACGGTCGTCATCCCCTACTCTCCAGGCAACGGCCTGGATCTTCTGGGCCGCCAGTTCGCGGAGGCGCTCAGGCAGCAGATGAACGTTCCGTTTATCGTGGAAAACCGCGATGGCGCCGCCGGCGCCATCGGTACGCTGCATGCGGCGCGGGCAAAAGCCGACGGCTACACATTGCTGTTCACCGCCAACCCGCCTTTTCTGACCGCACCGCTTGCAGTGGGGAAGCCGCCTTATGATCCCCTGAAGTCGTTCATTCCGGTGGCCCGTGTCGCAACCGCGCCCTTGGTGCTTGTCGTCAGCAGCAAGCAACCGATCCACGACGTGGCGCAGCTCAAGGAATTCGCTGTAAAAAATCCGCAGCAAGCCAATTACGCGTCCGCCGGCATAGGCTCTCCGGGTCAGATCTACGGCGAGCTGCTGAATCAGGCCATGGGCATAAAGATGCAAGAAATCCGCTACAAGGCCACCGGGCAGGCACTGCTGGATGTGATGGCCGGCAACGTGCTCACGAGCCTTATTTCCATGTCGGCGGCGGCGTCACACATCGAGAATGGCGAGCTGCGAGCCTTGGCGGTGGGATCGACACAAAGAATCGCCGGATTCCAGAACGTCCCGACGCTGGCTGAAGCCCTGGGCCGGAAGGATTTCGAAGCGAGCGTCTGGTATGGCTTTCTTGCGCCGGCCGGCACGCCTGGCGATAGAATCGCCATGCTCAACCGCCAGGTGGCGCACGCTGCGGAAAGCGCCAAGATCCAGGACTTCCTGCACCGGCAGTTCATGGTGCGGGACGTGCAGGACTCCGCGCACTTCTCAAGCTCGATGCAGCACGAACTGCAAATATCCAAGAAATTGGTGCAACAAGCCAATTTGCGCGCCAAATGACGGCGCCACGGCCCGCTCGCGCCAGACGCCGTTGAACGCCGCACCGCGGCTTTCCGCCCCGGGTATGCCCTGAATGCCGCCGCCGGCAAAAGCGGCGCTGCAGCCCGCCCCGGCCGCGGAATGAACGTAAAGAGTCACAAGCAGGAGACACCACAAACATGATTACCAGCGATGACATTGAGTTTCACCCCAATGCCCCGACGAATCGCCTCTGGACGGAAACTACCTATCTGGCTTTCAACGTGCCGGAAGCAGCCCTGCAAGGCACTCTTTACGTATTGGCCCGCCCCAATATGGGGGTTGCCTTGTCTTCCGTAGTGATCGCCAGAGGCATCCGCCGGCATCCGCACGAGGTGGATTTCTGCGACCCGCAGATCCACCTGCCCTGCCCAGCTGCCTATTCGCGCTTCAAGCTGGAAAACGGGCTGGCGCTGGAGGCGTCCTCTTTGACCGACTGGCATTTCACGTACGAGCACCAGCTGGGCGCATGCCGCTTCGACCTGACACTAAATGGAGCGCATCGCCCTTACGACGCCGCGGATCCCGCAGAAAATCCTTTGTCGGGCGCCACGCCGCATACCGATCCGCGCGTAGGAGACGCCTGGTCGAACGGCCACTTCGATCTGAAAGGACGCATTACCGGCAGCCTAGAGCTGTACGGCAAGTCGTACCAGATAGACTGCCACGAAGGCATGGATCGCAGTTGGGGCCCGCGCAACGAAACGCCCAACCGGGCATCGGCCTATATCTCGGCGAACTTTGGTGACGAAATGGCGATGTGGCTGACCATGCCGCTGAACATTTCATCGGGCGGAAAAGTTTCCTACGACACGCCTCGCAGCGGATTCATCGTCGAAGGCAGTGTGGTCACCCCTATCGTCGAAGCCGCGGTTCGCGCCACCACCGTCGACATGCTGGCCATGAATGACCATATCGTGGTGGTCGATGCCAAAGGCCGTCGCTTCGAGTTGTACGGCAGCGCGATAGGCACGCGTCCCATGGGCTCGGTAAATCCGTCGATTTCCGCGTTCCTGTCCCTGATGCGCTATCAATGGCGGGGCAAGGTGGGCCACGGCGGCCACGGGAAGCTGTTCGGCCAGACCTATCTTGGACGGCACATGTCGGGCGCGGAGGCAGAACAATGATTTCTTCCATTCATGCCGGCGGCGCTAGTGCGCCTGCCGACCTGCGCGACAATCCCACGCCGGAATTCATCGAGGCGCTCAGGCGCCGCTTCCCGACCGACCCGGAAACGGACGCACTGCTGGTCAGGAAAATGCGGCGGCGCAGCGGCCCGCCATACCAGTACATCACGCTGGACGAGATGATCGGGCGTCTGCGGCACATGCTGGCCGATGTGATTCACGGCGCGTTCGAGATCGCGGAGCCGAAATGGCTCACGGGCGGGGCCTCGAAAGTGCAAATGGCCTTCAAGCTGAACTGGACGGATCCCGCTCGAGGCCCGAGCAACGACCATCTGGTGATCCGCATGGATCCGTCCGAGGCATCCAATACGACCAGCCGAGTCAGGGAGGCCGAGTTGCTAGATGCCTTCCAGGATATCCTGCCCGTGCCCAAGGTGTTCTGGCTGGACGCCGAAGGCAGGTGGTTTCCAGAGCCTGCGATCATCTATTCGTTCGTGCATGGCGTCACGCGTCCACGCCACGGGACAGCGGGGCGCATCGTCGGGCTGGGCACGAATTTCGGGCCGGCGTTGCGCGAGACATTGGCGCCGCAGTTCCTTCAGCATCTGGCCGCCATTCATACCGCCGATGTGGCCCGTATGAGCTTCACCACCATGGCGCCGCCTGCCGTCAATACTGATGAATGCGCCCGCCTGCAATTGAACCGGGCGCGGCGGGTATGGGAAGAAGACCGCGCCGAAGCGTTTCCCTTGATGGAAGTTGCCGCCAATTGGCTGGAACGAAACCTGCCTATTCTGGATCGGGTCAGCGTGGTTCATGGGGACTACCGCAGCGGCAATTTTCTGTTCGATGAATCCAGCGGCAAGATAACGGCCTGGCTGGATTGGGAGCGAGGACATCTGGGCGACCGCCATCGCGACCTGGCGTGGCTGACACAAAAAGAAAAAGGGCATGTGTCGGAGGACGGGAAGACCTATCTGG
This sequence comes from Candidimonas nitroreducens, assembly GCF_002209565.1. GTDB lineage: Bacteria > Pseudomonadota > Gammaproteobacteria > Burkholderiales > Burkholderiaceae_B > Candidimonas > Candidimonas nitroreducens. Next base: position 229,565 of record NZ_NJIH01000001.1, on the reverse strand, counting down.
TGTGCGGCCTGATTCCTCTGGACGAGTTCAACGAGCGCTATGCAAAGGCGTCGGGGCTGCCTATTTTGCAAGACCGGCTGACGTTCTACCGAATCTTGAATTGCTATCAAATCATCACGACGGTGCTGGCTACGGCCAACCGGGTCGCGAAGCTGGGAAAATCCCACCAGGATGTCCTGCTTGCGCGCTTGAAGGGCATTGCTCCCGTCATCGCCAAAGAACTGAGCGACCTGCTCGAGGAGCACATCTGATGGATCAGACCAAAGTCAGTCTGCGTTCCGTGGCCAGGGCCTTGTCCGATGTGGTCGCGCCCGCCGTGGATCGGCACAATGCGCAGGCGCAAGAGCAACTGCGGCTGGCCATAGACTGTATCGAATTCGTGGCCGGACGCATCGACCATCTTTATGATCGCGAACGGTTCGAATTGCGCCAGCATCTTGCCATGGGCAAGGCGCTGCTGGCCGTTGCCGGCGCAAGCGCGTCATCCGAGTTTCAGAGCCTGTCTGGCGCGGTTCAAGCCGGCCAGGATGCCCTGGGCCGGGCGCCCGCCTTGCCGCGCCTGCGCGAGGCCGGCGCGGCACTGGCGGAATCGGTCTGTGCCTTCATCCGCGCAGCCTCGGCGCTGCCGGAGCCCGTATGCGCTCAAGTAGAACGCACCGTCATCCACGCCAGCAAGCCGCGCATTGAATTCGAGCGATCCTGGTATGCCCCGCTGGGTTTCAATCCCGACGAAGCGGACGTTAAACCTCTCGCAGAAGTATTGCAATTTTGACCACTTCCCCTCTTCCCGCTTGGCATTCCGCCTACGCGAGAGTACGCAAATAAGACTCATGATCCGACAGGAGACAGCATAATGATGAAAAAGGCCATTTACTCCTTGGCATTACCGGCACTGCTGGCTTGCAGCAGCACACAGGCGGCAGAGCAGGCCTCCGGCCACAGCATTACGCTGGTGGTGCCGCACGCCGCCGGCACCGGTGTGGACGGCGTGGCTCGCGGGTTCGCACCTGCACTGGAAAAAGCGCTCGGCACGGCCATCGTCGTGGAAAACCGCGCAGGCGCAAATGGCGCTATTGGCTCGATGGCAGTTGCCCGCGCGGCACCCGATGGCCATACCTTGATGCTCAACGCAAACCCTCCGTTCATTACCTACCCGCTGACCCAAAAAAAGCCGCTGTACAACCCTTTGCGGGATTTCACCCCCATCGCTCGGGTGGGAACCGTACCGATGGTGCTGGTCGTTTCCGCCAGCAGCGGCATCAAGAACTTTGCCCAGTTCGAGGAATACATCAAGAACCACCCTGACATAGCAAACTATGCGTCGCCCGGTAGCGGCTCGGCCGGCTACCTTGCCATGGAACGGCTCAAGACCAGCCAGGGCATCAAGATTGTAGAAGTGCTGTACAAGTCGACTCCGCAATCACTGATCGACGTTTCCGCCGGCAATGTGTTGGCGGCGTTCGCATCGGTTCCCGCGGCGATTCCTTTGCTGCAGGCAGGCAAGCTCAGGCCTCTGGCGGTGGGTTCGGCGGTTCGCGTTGCACAGCTGCCCGAGGTACCCACTCTTATAGAGGCAACCGGGCAAAAGGATTTTCTTGCGGTGGTGTGGTACGGTTTTTTCGCACCGGCCAAGCTGCCCGCGCCGACATTGGCCAAACTGTACGCGGCAACGAAGCAGGCGTTCGGCGCGCCGTCGACGCAACAGGCCATGGCCAATCTCAGCATTGTCCCAGAGCTTCAGTCTCCGCAGGCCTTCCGGCAAACCTATGAACAGGATGTGTCGAACGCACAGAAAATCATGAAAGCCACCTACCACTGAGCCTGTTGGCGTGCTTCGCATGCTCGGGGTTTGTCTGTCTTGCAAGGAGCCGGCCAAAAACAAGCAAGAACCCGGCCTCGAGAGATGATGGGCGCATGCCGCACACGGTACCGGCGGACGATGCAGTATAGTTTGGCCGAAGGCCGCCGCACGGCGAGCCTTTGAGCCCGTCCAAGCAATCTGCGGGGATTGCCGCCGGGCCTCATGCCGACAAACAGGTACAGTAACGGGAGCCTTGTGTGGCCTTGAGCGATGAAGAACTATTGCGGCTCGTCGACCGGGTCGTCGATCAGTACGACGGCAATCTGGACGAGCTGGAAAGCGCCGTCGGCATGCTGATGCTGGGGCGCTACTATGGCTGGCGCGTATTGCTGCTGGTGCACAGCCCCAATACGGTCAGGAAATACCAGAAGATCCTCGGGCTCAAGTCTCTTAAAGATGTCTTGCCCGAAGTGGGCATGCTGGCGCACCGATCCGACGCCTGGCGCTTGGTGGAAGGCACGCGCAATTTCTGGAAGGCGGTGCGCGGCCAGATAGGCGGCGTGCGCAGCCCGCGCGTCGACAAGTCGCCCTGAAACAAGCCACACTGAAACCAGGCACACTGAGCCCCCGTGCTTGGCACACTACTGCCGTATCAACGGAATATAGATACTTCCTTGCGCCAGCGCGTAGCCAGCTGGAACAGGGGGGCAAACGCCAGGGCCGCCAAGAGCCCGAGATGCCAGATGTGGTTCGACAAGAGCTGGGCGACGGCCATTGCCCACTGAGCGTCGGCATGCGCGCCCGCATAGCTGCGGAACAAATGCTCCAGGCCCGTAAGCAGCGCCTGCACCGACATCAACACCAGCAGGCACGATGAAAGCTGGAAGGCCAGTTGCATGCCTCTGCGCATGCGCTTGCGTATAGCCCACAGCAGGCACAGCCCGACCATTACTCCGACGCCAAGCAGGCTCCCCGCCCAGGCGTCGAAGGCGCCGTCCCAACCGGCGATCAGGCTCAGGAAGAACACCGCCTCCATCGACTCGCGCAGAACCACGAAGGCCGAAAAAACGAACGGGGCTGCCGGCAGCGCTGCACTGTCCACCCAGGCGTCCAGCGCGCGCGAGGTGCGCCTGCGGATGGCCGCGGCCGAGCCGACCGATTCCATGATGATGAAGCCTATGGCCAAAGACGCAAAAATGGTCAGCAGCGCATGTTCTTCGCCCGACAGGGCCCTGCCCGGCCACGCCAGGGTGAGCGCCAGACTCGCCAGGCCTCCGGCGACCACGCCATAGATCACCAGGGGCAAGAGCCTGCCCTTCCCTGCCTTGTGCAGCTCTACGCACACGGTGCCGATGATGAACAATGCTTCGGCTGTCTCGCGGGTCAACACGATGAGGGAATCGAGCATGTCAGGGATTCAGGGCTGTCGTATAGCGGGAATAGTACTGGAATCCGAGTCGTAAAGCTTTTGGGCCCGCCTCGAGCATGACAGCGGGTTTTCCCTAAATACGCTCATAAAGCACGCATTTTATTTTCATCGAAATAAATAATAAATACATATAAATCAATTATTTATCATTGATAAATCAGTAAATAGTAGAACTTGACAGACTACTATTTTGGCGAGTAGAGTCTCGAACTGCTAATCATTGCTATTTGCACTTTTGAAAATAATACGAGGGGCTTTGAAGATCATCGACCCAGCAAAACAGCCCTGCTCGTGGACTCAGCGCCGCCGGCTGCGCCGGTTCTCGCATGGCCGAGCCGCTTCGAGCGCCGAGGCGCAATGCGCCGGCAACTCATTCACGAATATCGCCACGACCGCCAGTTCACCAGCCTGTTGAAAATCCGGCCGAGGGGCCGGATTGATCCCAATCGAATCGCCATATCCTGGAGCGAAACCCATGAACTTCAAATTCTCGTCTGCGGCATTCACACTTTGCGCCGCGCTGCTCGTCCCTTCGGTGCATGCAGCCGTCACGCCGCTCGAGCTCGTCAAGCCGATTGCCGACTACAAAGTGTATGTAATCAGCGAAGTCGATCAGCTCGTCGCCGGCACGCACAAATTCACCGACGCCATCAAGCGCGGCGACCTCGCCCAGGCCAAAGCGCTGTATGCGCCCACTCGCGTGCACTATGAAAGCATAGAGCCGATTGCGGAGCTGTTCTCCGACCTGGATGCCTCCATAGACTCGCGCGCCGACGACCACGAGAAGCGCGAAAAAGACCCCGGATTCACGGGCTTTCATCGCATCGAATACGCCCTCTATACCGAGAACACCACCAAGGGCCTGGACGATCTTGCCGACAGGTTGATGAAGGACGTGCTCGATCTGCAAAGCAAGGTCAAAGGGCTGGTATTTCCTCCCTCGAAAGTAGTAGGCGGCGCCGCCGGCCTGATGGAAGAAGTCGCGGCCACCAAGGTTTCGGGGGAAGAGGATCGCTACAGCCACACCGATCTCTACGACTTCCAGGGCAATGTCGACGGCTCCCAGAAAATCGTCAAGCTGCTCGCCCCTTTGATCAAGCGCGAGAAGCCGGCCTTTCTCGAAAAGGTCAATAGCAACTTCGCGACCGTAGACAAGATCCTGGCCAAATACCGCAAGCCCGATGGCAGTTTCGAAACCTACGACAAACTGACCGAATCGGACAAGAAGGCTTTGGTCGGCCCGGTGCAGCTGCTTGCCGAAGACCTTTCCCAACTACGCGGGATCCTGGGCCTGAAATAAGCACAAATAGATTGAAAAACAGGTGAACCTATGAACGACTCCAGCTTGTATCGATCGGCCGCGGCCGCCCTGGTGGCGCTTTCGGGCATGGTCGGCGCCGCGGCGCCGGCGCTCGCGGCCGACTCCGGGGGCTCCGGGCAGCCCGCAGCCTCCACCCCTTCCATCTGGGAACGAAGCACCTTGACGGGCGACTGGGGTGGCACCCGCACTGCCCTGTCCGATCACGGCGTCGACCTGTCCCTGAACTACATCGGTGAAACGCTGGGCGTGCTGTCCGGCGGGCTCAGTCGCGAGCAAAGCTACGAAGGCCGCGTCGAGTTGTCAGTGGACGCCGATCTGCAGAAGCTCATGAACTGGGAAGGCGGCAAAGCGCACTTCACCATCTACAACATCAACAACGGCGGCAGGAACGCCGCCCAGAACGTGGGCTCGATTGCCGATCCGAGCAATATCGACGCGTATCGCACCACACGGCTGTTCACGGCATGGCTGGAACAAAGCCTGTTCAATGACCGTTTTTCCATACGCCTGGGCCAGCTCGCCGCCGACGACGAATTTCTGACCAGCGATACGGCCGGGGGCCTGATCAACGGAACGTTCGGCTGGGCGGGCTTGATGGCCGCCAACATGACCAACGGCGGGCCGGCCTACCCTCTCGCGACACCGGGGGTAAGGCTGAAATTCCAGGCCAACGACCAGGTCTCGGCACTGGTCGGCGTCTTCAACGGCGACCCCGCGGGCAAAGACTGCGACGACGACCCGCAGAAGTGCAACCGGCACGGCACCAAGTTTCCCCTCGATGGCGGCACCTTGTTGATGGGAGAATTGCAATATCGCGCCAATCAAGCCAAGGACGCTACGGGCCTGCCCGGCACCTACAAGCTGGGTGCCTGGTATTCGGACAACAAATTTGCCGACCAGCGCTACGGGCTGGATGCCGCCGGCGCCACGGTGTCGCTTGCCGATCCGTCGCTGGACAGCGCTAAAAATCACCGCGGCGACTGGGGCCTGTACGGCGTCGCCGACCAGATGATCTGGCGCGGACACGACAGCAGCGTCAATGCTTTCGTGCGCGGCGGGTTTTCGCCGTCCAACCGCAACCTCATTTCTTATTATGTGGACGGCGGCCTGGGCTGGAAGGGGCCGTTTGCGGGCCGCCCCGACGACACCCTGACGTTCGGCGTGGCCTATGCCAAAATCAGCGACGACGCCGTCAACGCCGATCGGGACGCTCTGGCGATCAGCGGCCCCCCCTATGCAGTGCGCAGCAGCGAAACCGTGCTGGAACTGAACTACACGGCGCACATCACGCCATGGTGGACGATCCAGCCAGATCTGCAATACATCATGCATCCCAACGGCGGCCAGAACCCCGACGACCCCACACAAGGACTGAATCATGCATTCGTGGTGGGCCTGCGCACGACCATCGCGTTCTAGTCCCGCAGCCCGCTTACCCTGAAAGAGATGTCGCACTAGTAGGCAAACAGGCGCCAAGCCGGGCGCGCGCGAGGCCGCCCGGCCCGACTCCGCTACCATGTGTTAGGCTGCCACTCGCTGCCCTTGCCGTCCTTGAGCACGCCGATCTTGATCAAGGTATCGGTCTCGAAATAATAAGGCGGCACCGGCAGGTTCAGCGGCGCCGGGAAATTCGCCAGCACCCTGCCCGAAAGATCGTATTGCGAGCCGTGACAGGGGCATAGGAAGCCGCCGGGCCAGCGTGCGCTCACCGAACCGGGTTCGGGCATGTAGCTGGGGATGCAGCCCAAGTGGGTGCATATGCCCACCAGTACCAGATACTCGGGATTGACCGCGCGTATGCCCTGCTGCAGGTGTAGATTGCCCATGTCCGGAGGCTGCTGCGACTGATGCGAGTACGGATCCACCAGATAGGGCACCATCTTCGGCAGCGTGGCGAGTTCTTCCTTGGAGCGGTGCACGATCCAGATCGGCCGGCCGCGCCACTGCACCGTCATCATATCGCCGACCGCAAGCTTGCTGACGTCGACTTCCACCGGGCCGGCCGCGGCCTTGGCGCGTGCGCTGGGCGTCATGGAATCCACGAACGGGATGGCCGTGGCCACGACGCCCACGGTTCCCATGGTCACCGCGGTGCCCAGCAGAATTCGGCGGCGAGCGTCGGGATCTATAGGAAGCTGGGAAGAATCTCGAATATGTACACTCATGGCTGGCACCTTAATTGCATATCGTATTAAGGTAAGTTGACCTTGCCGGCCAACGAAAGTTCCAGAGGCCACCGCGCCTCTGGACGGCACAAATGCGGAGCAACCAGAGCACTATCATCTGAGCGCGATTGATTTCGGTCGGCTAGAATTCATGCATACCATGCACCAATGAACACCTCCATGCGTTACGAGCTCACTGACCTAAGGCTGTTTTTGGCGATTGCAGAAGCCAAAAGCCTATCCGGCGGCGCAGACACAGTGCATCTGACTGCTTCTGCAGCCAGTTATCGGCTCAAGAATCTAGAACTTGCTTTAGGGGTTTCTCTTTTCAAGCGTGAGTCCCGAGGCATGGAACTGACAGTCGAAGGCGAACTTATGCTCAAGCACGTTCGCTCACTGTTGGCCGGCGTCACTCGAATGCATGGCGAGGTCAGCGGCTTCGCCAACGGGCTAACAGGCAATATCAGGCTATTGGCCAATAGCAGTTCACTGAATAGTTTTATCGTACCCAGCCTAGGCCGGTTCCTGAGCGCCAATCCTAATGTCAATATCGAGTTGGAAGAACGCTCCAGCAACACAATCGAGGCTGCGATAGCAGGGCAAGAAGCAGACATTGGCATCTTTGCCGGCTCTTCTACATCAGCCAGCGTCAAGGCGGCCCGTTATGCGGTGGACGAACTGGTAATTATTGCTCCGCTGCATCACCCCATCACGGAAAACGCGGCGGTACGCTTTCCGGCTGTGCTGGATCTGGATTTCGTCTGTGTAAGCCGTAGCAGCAGCAACTACGTGTTCTTGCGCGATATGGCGAAGTTGGCTGGGAGGATGCCCAGGATACGGATTCATGCACACACTTTCGACGCCGCACTGTCCATGGTGGAAGCAGGCGTGGGCGTATGCCTGGCGCCACGCAGCGTTGCCGCCAAGGCCATGCAGAATCAACGCATCGCCGCCGTGTCACTGAGCGAGCCGTGGGCGTTGCGAGAACTGACCCTGGTGTCGCGGGCCGAATCCCCAATATCGCCTTTCGTCGAGCAAGTCGTTCAATACTTGCTCGATGACCCCATCGTGGCAGCGACCCGCGACCCCAGCTAACTTACCGCCATGCCTTTAGCGCGCTTCTGCTCCAGAAATTCGTTCATGTAGCGCTGTGGCTCGCCCGTATTGAACGCCAGCCCGAACTCGGCCACGCTGTCGGCGATGGCTTCATCAACGTCCTTGGTTTCCCAACGGCGCAGCAGTTTTTTCTGCTGCCGCATCACAGCAGATCCCAATGCGGCCAATGCCAAGGCCTGTTGGCGCAGCGCTTCATCCAGAGCCTGGACGGGTACGGCTTCGTTGACCAGCCCCCAGGCCAATGCCTGAGGTGCGTCGATCAGGCCGCCGGTAAGCAGCATCCAGGCGCTCCTTGCGGAACCTATCAACTGCGGCATGAGCGCCGCATGGATAACAGATGGTATGCCGACTTTTACCTCAGGCATGCCGAATTGCGCGTGGTCGGTACAAATACGAAGATCGCAGGCTAGCGCCAATTCCAGGCCCCCTCCCAGGCACCAGCCGGGGATACGGGCGATCACTGGCACTGGAAAATGACGTACTGCATTGCACAAGTCACGCAGATTGGAAATGAATAGGCGGGCACGCGGTTCATTGAGCGTCGCCATTTCGGCAATGTCGGCTCCCGCCACGAATGCCCTATCTCCGCTGCCTCGAAAAATCAGCGTACGCAGCTCCCGATTGCAGGCCAAGCGCTCGAGGGCGATGCGCAGATCGGATATCACCGGCGTGCTCAGGATATTCAGAGCGCCCGCTGCCGTGATCGTCAGTACGCCGATACCATCCGCGTCTACTTCGATGTGGGCATAAGAAAGCCCGACGTTGAAGGATTCGCTCATGGCCGTGCCCCTTGTGTCGCTGTTGAGCTATGGCATCCCGCTAGCACCTCGGCGGTGTGTTCACCCAGCAATGGAGGGGCGGTGGCCAGTGCCTCTGGCGGCGTACCCGCGAGCAGAGGATTGCGGACGAGCTTGATATCCCCCAGCAGCGGGTGATGCACAATCTGCAGCAGCTGCCGGTGCTGAACTTGGGGATGTGTGAAGACTTCGTCCAAGGTATGGATAGGTCCCCAGGGCACATCGGCGGCGTCGAACATGTCGGCCCAATGCCGGCGCGATTCAACTGCCAGGATCCCGGTAATCAGGGGCCGCAGACTCTGCATGTTGCTCAGCCTGGCGCTGTTGGTGGCATAACGCTCATCCGACGACCATTCAGGGTGGCCTAGAACTGTGCAGAAGCGCCCGAATTGGCCATCATTGCCAATAGCCAAAATGAAATAACCGTCGGCACATGCAAATACTTCGTACGGAGCGCAATTCGGATGTGCATTTCCAGTACGCTGTGGAACGTGGCCCGAAACCAGGTAATTGGCCGCCTGATTGGCGTTGAGAGCCACGGCCACGTCCAGCAGGCAGATATCCAGTTGCATGCCACGGCCGGTTCGGTCTCGCTGGTGCAATGCCGCCAACACCGCCGAGGTGGCGTACATGCCCGTCATCAAGTCTACCACCGCGACACCAGTACGCAACGGCCCCGCTCCAGGAGTTCCGGCAGGCTGGCCGGTATAACTCATGAGTCCCCCCATTCCTTGGAAGACATAGTCATAACCCGGCCTTCCTGCCAGCGGGCCAGTCTGCCCGAAACCGGTGATGGACAAATACACCAGCCTGGGGTTGATCTCCGACAGCGCAGCATAATCCAGGCCATACTTGCTCAGACTGCCGCTTTTGTAGTTTTCGACCAGAATGTCGGCGTCGGCAACCAGTTCGCGCACCAGCTTTGCGCCCTGCCAGTTGGCGAAATCGATGGCCACCGATTGCTTGCCTCGGTTGCAGGCCATAAAGTAGGCTGACATATGTATCTGGCCGTCCGCCGAGCTCTGGTTGGGAGGCCCCCAGCCGCGTGTATCGTCTCCTCGCTCTGGGTGTTCTATCTTGATTACTTGCGCTCCCAGATCGGCAAGATTCTGGGTGCACCAAGGGCCAGCCAGTATGCGCGACAGATCGATAACCTTGACACCGCGCAATGCATCGTAAAGCATGATTTCTCCGGAACCTGGATTGGAAATTTTGAACAGAGCCTGCTCTGCGTCCGTTCATTCAAAGATGATCACGGATCGGGCCAGTTCTCCGCGCCTGAGTTCATCGAACGCGTCGTTGATGTCTTTCAAAGGCATGCGCCGCGATATCAGTTCGTCCAGCTTCAGCTTGCCGGCCATATAAAAATCGACCATTCTGGGCATATCTACCGGAAACCGATTCGACCCCATCATCGAGCCTTGAATGCGTTTTTCGCCCAGAAAGTCGGTGCCTTTCAATTCGATCTTCGTGCCCGGGGCGATCATCCCGATAATGGTGGCCGTCCCGCCTCGACGCAACATTCCGAACGCCTGCTCGGTCGTCTTTTTCAGGCCAATGGCTTCAAAGGCATGATGCACGCCACCGCCAGTCAGAGTACGAACAGCCTCGACGGGGTCGCCGCTGTTGACATCGATGACGTCGGTTGCACCGAATGCCTTCGCCAGATCCAGCTTCCCCCGAACCTGGTCGACTGCGATGATACGTCCGGCTCCGGCGATGGCCGCACCGTTGATGGCCGCCAGCCCGATTCCGCCGCAGCCTATGACCGCCACGGTTTCGCCTGGCTGAACCTTTCCGGTATGTATGATCGCACCGAATCCGGTTATCACCGCGCAGCCTATGAGAGCCGCGCGATCAAGCGGCATGTCGCGGCGAATGGCTACCAAGGTGTGCTCATGGATCAGCATTTGTTCAGCGAAAGCTGAAAGGTTCGCAAACTGGTTGACTGCCGCGCCATGCGAGTGTAGTCGCGGTGCCTCGCCGCTCTTGCGCTGGGTGTCTTTCGAAGTGCACAATGACAAACGGCCCGTCAAGCAGTGCTCACAGTGGCCGCAAAAGGCGGACAAGCAACTGATCACGTGATCACCCGGTTTGACCGTACGCACCTCCGAGCCCACCTGTTCGACGACCCCGGCTGCTTCATGCCCCAGCACTACCGGCATCGGGTAAGCATAGACGCCATTCATGAAATGCAAGTCGGAATGGCAGACCCCCACGGCCACCGTTCTCACCAGTACTTCATGCGGGCCTGGCTTGCCGATCGAAATTTCTTCTATGGCCAAAGATGTATTAGCTTGGTGCAACACGGCAGCCTTCATGGCTTCTCCTGAAATTGCGTCATCGCGGAACTTGCCGAGCAAGCCAGAGTTCCCCTCTTCGACGCCCTGAAAGGCCGTAGGATCACGGCTCTATCACATTGAACATGGGCCTGAATGCGTCGAGCGTACCCAGGAATGCCTGGAACTTCTTTTCATCGCCCTCGATACGGATTTTGCGCTCGGCCACGGCCGTGGCAAGATCCGTCTTGCGCGTGAGAATTTCTTCCAGCACGGCTCGCGTCATATGTATCGTTACGTGCGTACCCTCTTCCGATCCGCTACGGACGGTCAAAGCACAGTTCTCGAGGTTCAGTACATATCGCCTTGCGGTATCTTCAATATTCCAGTTCAGGCGCACAAACAAGCCGTCGGCCTTCTCGCCATTGATCCGGACGGCCAAGTAGTCAAAAAACATTTCTTCAGTCATGGCGCGTACGACATCGGCGCCCCGGGACACTTTGACTTCTCTGCCCCTTGCTCCAATGCGCAGCTCGCGAGCTCCCAGCAGGAATGCGTTACGCCATGTCGCCGATTCTGCCTGATAGCCCATCTGTTCGAGCGCTGCCGCACCCAGCTCGCGCGCCTCGGAGTTTGACGGGTCGGAAAACACCAGATGATTCATTACCTGGGCCACCCATCGATACTCGCCTTTGGCAAAATCAGCCTGGGCCCGTTCTAGCAGCTCTTCTGCACCACCCATATATTCGACATACTTTCTTCCGGCGGCTTCAGGCGGCAGCGCATGCAGATTGGATGGATTTCCGTCGTACCAGCTCAAGTAATGCTGATAGACCGCCTTCACATTGTGAGATAGTGTGCCGTAGTAGCCCCGCGCGTGCCATTGCTTGTCCAGGCTTTCAGGCAGGCGCAAGGTCTCGGCAATCTCGATGGCTGTGCAGCCATGATTCATCAGACGGACAGTCTGGTCGTGTATGTATTTGTAAAGATCGCGTTGTTGCCGAAGATAGCCGGAGATTCTCTCGGTTCCCCAGGTCGGCCAGTGATGCTGTGCAAAGGCCACGTCAGCTTCCCGCGCATAGCGCTCCAGAGCTACATTGAGATAATGCGACCACAGTTTGGCGTTGCGAACCTGGGAGCCGCGCAACGGGCACAAATTATGTAGCGTACGCGTGGCGTTCTCAGCCAGGTTGAGAGCGCGCAGTTTGGGAAAGAAAAAATGCATCTCGGCCGGAGCTTCGCTTTCGGGCGTAAGCTGAAAGACGATTTCGACACCGGAAATGGTGTGCCTTTCGACCTCGTCTTCGATCAATCGGGTCGGCGCTATGAGCGTGACCGTCCCGCGAGGCACGTTCTTGCCCAGCCCACTATCGATCTGGCAGCAGGCATTGCGATCGAGTGTATTGCCGAACTGGAACTGCAGTCGCCGCGTCATGGCTGGCCCGGCCAGCACATTTTCCGAGATGGCATGTTCCATGAAACCTGCCGGCGCGATGACACATACCTTACCCGATTCGACATCGCTCTCGTCGATGACCCCTTTGACGCCGCCGAAATGATCTATATGGCTATGGCTGTATATCACGGCCTCGACGGGTTTGCGGGGGCGATGTTTCAGGTACAGCTTCAGGCCGGCCGCTGCCGTTTCCGAGCAAGTCAGCGGGTCGATAATGATCAACCCGGTGTCCCCTTCGATGATGGTCATGTTCGAGAGATCGAATCCGCGTATCTGGTAGATACGCTCCGTCACTTTGAACAAACCGTGCGCCATGTTCAATCGCGCATGGCGCCAAAGGCTGGGATGAACACTGTCGGGAGCCTCTTCGACCCCAAGGAACGCGTAGTCCGACAACCCCCACACCAGTTCGCCATTGCTATCGCGGATCTCTGCATCGGGAAATGTCGCAATGAACCCGCGTCGTACGTCCAGTTCATCCTGCCCATCTTCCGGAGGAAGGTTATTCCTGGCCGCCGACTGAGCAGCTCTTGTGGCAGGAAGTGCCGGATTTGTCATCATATTTCCTTGTTCGTTTGATTTACCCATTTGGCCGCGTGGCGGTAGCGCATGTACATTGCCGGCCGCGCCAAGGGCGGGTGCCATACACTCGTTCAACTGCTGGCCGCGATGTTCCGAGACTTCATCAAGCTCGCCCAGCGTTCGCGCTCTTGTTCTATGAATCGATCGAACTGGCTCGCATCGATAGCCCAACGTTGGCACCCCAAGCTTTCAAGTTGCTTTCCAACTTCGGGGCTGTTGATTGCCTGCGCGAATACGGTCTTCAAGTATTTCAGTGCAGCTACGGGTATGGATTTAGGCGCGACGAGTCCATACCAGGACTGAACCACCACATCAGGAAACCCTGCCTCGACGACTGTCGGCACATCTGGCAGCGAGCGGGTTCGTTTGTCTGAGCTGACCGCCAGTGGCCGCAATTTTCCGGCATGAATCATCGGTAACGCAATGCTTTCCGATAGCAGCGCAAATTGCAGCAAGCCCCGAGAGAGATCCAGGGCGCCCGGGGGCTGGCCCTTGTAGCCCACCGTAGTCAAATGCAATCCGGTTTTTTGGAAGAAAAGCTCCTGCCCTAGGTACATGGTCGTGCCGGATCCGGGATTGGGCACGTTGACCTTGTCTGGCCGGCCCCTCGCCCAGGCAACGAATTCCTTCAAGGTTTTCACTGGCACATCTTTATTCACTACGAACACCGAGGAGGTGGAACCGACAGCGCCAATTGCCCGAAAGTCCCTGGCCCTGGTCTTGAAAGCGGGATACAAAGTCTCGTTGACCGCCAGGGCCGGTGTGGCTTCGAGCAGCGTGTAGCCATCAGGTTGGGCTCGCGCTACAGCTTCCGCACCTATTCTTCCGTCGGCGCCCGGACGATTCTCCACAACAATGGCCTGCGAGCCCATGAGGGCCATTTTGCTCGTGACGGCACGGATCACGACGTCGGCGATGCCACCGGCCGGATAAGGGACGATCACCCGGATCACATGCTCGGGATAGCGATAGGCGGGGCCGGATGCTGAAGCCGCACGCGCTGCCGTCGGCAGCAATGTCGAGGCTGCCAGGCCGAGCGCTGCATGGATAGTCTTTTCTGAGAACTTGCGACGATTCATATTATCTCCTTGGGTTTTTTGGCCTGAGGCCATGTCTGGGTTTATAGAATTGCGACACTGCGCGTCATTCAAATGACGCCTTTGTTCCGTAGATCCTCGCGTTCTTTCTCCGAGAGAGAGAGCCAGTCTCCCAATATTTCATCGTTATCCTGCCCCACGCTGCCTCCCGGCACGCGCACGGATCCCGGATTGCGTGCAAAGCGCGGTACTACTCCCTGAATGGGAACCTCACCGAAGTCCTGATCGGCCACGGTTCGGATGAATTCCCGCGCCTGGATGTGAGGGTCCTTGAAGATTTGTTCTGCGGAATATATCGGCGCGAGCGTACCGCCATGTCGCTCGAAGCTAGCCAGGGCATATTCCAGATCGTGTTCCGAGAACCATTTTTTGAATACCAGATTCAGCTCTTCGGCATGATCGCAACGTACTCGGTTATTGCAGAATTTCGGATGCTTGATGAGCTCTTCACGGCCGATGGCATGGCAATTCGAAGCGAACAAGGCATCGGTGCTGCCCGCCAACGATATCCATTTTGCGTCTCGGGTGAGAAACACCCCGGCCGGGGCGGTAGTCTGGCTGGAATTGCCAGATCGTTCGTGCGACTGGCCCAGCATCGCATACTTGATGGGCAGGAATTCCAGCAGCTTCAAAACCCCTTCCGTCAGCGAAAGATCGATCTCCTCGCCGGGCGCGCCGGGATCTCGTGCCCGCTTGAGTAACGCAGCCAAAACACCAAGGGCACCGAAAAGGCCGCCAATGGCGTCTCCGATCGGATAGCCGGTGTGCATGGGCGTGCCATCTGCCTCGCCGGTAATGTAGGTCAAACCGCCCATAGCCTCAAAAGTTCGGGCATACCCGGGACGACTCCGGTACGGCCCCGTCTGCCCAAAGGCAGTTGCCCGCAAGATCACCAGCCCCGGTTGGATTTTCCATAACGTGCCAAGATCGAGGCCCCATTTATCAAGCGTCCCCGGGCGAAAATTCTCAATCACCACATCGAAGTTGGGCAACATGCGCTTGAACAACTCCAGCCCTTCGGGTTTACGCACGTCTAGACTCATCATCTTTTTGTTGCGGTTGGTGACTTTCCACCAAAGCGATTTGCCGTCTTTGAATGGAGGCAGATTGCGATATGTGTCACCAGCCCCGGGCAGCTCTATCTTGACGACTTCCGCGCCATAGTCTGCAAGCAGAGCTGCCGCAGACGGTGCCGCCAAGACAGTGGCCATGTCGAGAATTCTCAGTCCAGCTAGCGGGCCGCAGCCGGGCATGGAGGAAAGTGGAATCATTTGGGTTTCCGGAAGTTGCCTGATCGCGGCTTGATCGCGTATGACAGATAGGCAAAAGGCTGGATCAGTTCTTTTGGGCCCATGCGGTGCAAGTGAAAATCGCCTGTCAAACCGCGGAGTCCTTCAATTGAAGAGATTTATATTCTAGGAACTCTTCAATGCCATATCTGCCTCCTTCGCGCCCGTTGCCCGATTGCTTGTAGCCGCCGAACGGTGCTTGAGGGTTGAAACGGCCACCGTTGATATCGACCTGTCCGGTTCGGATCCGCCGTGCAACCTCTATGGCATGGGCTTCGTCACGAGACCACACTCCGCCACCAAGGCCATAGATACTATTGTTGGCAATATGTATCGCATCGTCTTCAGTGTCGTAGCAGATGATCGTAAGTACTGGGCCGAATATTTCTTCTTGCGCAATGCATGTTGCTGGATCGGCCACACCCAGTATTGTGGGTTTGACGAAGAAACCCTTTTCAAGACCTTCCGGATCTTCGGGGCCGCCCGCGACCAGTTCGGCACCCTCACGGATTCCACGTTTGATGTAGTCTATTACCCGAGTTTTTTGTGCAGCCGACACCAGTGGGCCCAGGCGGCTGGAATCCTGCAACGGGTCGCCAACCACAAAACCTTCGGCGATTTTCCTGGCAATGGCTTTGGCTTCACCATAGCGGGCTCGGGGCACCAGCATGCGGGTTTGGGCGGAGCAAGTCTGTCCGGAATTTAGCAGGCATGAGCTGACTGTGCCTTTGACCGCTGCCACCAGATCGGCATCGTCCAGAATGATCGACGCAGATTTTCCTCCCAGTTCCAGGGCAACTCGCTTGACGCTTTGCGCAGCCAGCTCGGCTACTCGCTTGCCAGCCCGGGTCGAGCCTGTGAACGAAACCATGTCAACATCGGAATGGCCGGCCAATGCTTCGCCGACAATCCCCCCATATCCAGCAACGAGATTGAATACCCCGGGCGGCAAGCCGGCGGCTTCAATGATTTCTGCCAGCACGAACGCGTTCAGCGGCGCCACTTCCGAAGGTTTGAGCACTACAGTGCACCCTGCAGCGAGCGCCGATGCCAGCTTCAGCGTGATCTGGTATAGCGGGTAGTTCCATGGCGTGATGGCTGCCACGACACCGACGGGCTCCCGCAAGACAATCGAATTGCCCACCTTTTCTTCGAAAGAAATCTCTTCCGCCAAGCGGGCGGTCTGCAACCAATTCTGGATGGGGCCATCAACTTGAATCGTACGCGCCAGCTTGATCGGCATGCCCACTTCACATGCGATCAACTGAGCCAACTCTTTGTTGCGCGCTTTCAGGCCATCGGCAATACTTCGAATGTATTTCGCGCGCAAGCCTGGCGGGGTGGCGAACCAGCCATCAAAGGCGTTGCGGGCCGCGTGAACAGCGCTTTCGGCATCCGATACACACCCATCCGGAATCTGGCCGACGATCGTTTCATTCCCCGCATGAATGACATCGATCGACCCCGAACCCGATGGCACGACCCACTTCCCGCCTATGAACAGCTTGTCATATACCTTCACCGTCACGATTCTCCCTTCTTGGTCATTCACTGCTTCAGAGCCCGAAGCCGCCCGCTGCCGGCAGTGCCGCAACGACAGCGGTTTGGGGCTGCTTCAACGCTCCTCAAGACTGCTGAACAAGTCTATAGTCCGGCCCGTACGTAAGGCAATTGGGCAAATTCGAAGCAAGAATTCCAGAATTTTGAAAACATCTGAATTAAGCCAGATCTGAGCCCATTACAGCCTGCAAGAATGACTTTGAGCCGTATGGGGGTTTCGCCGTCTGCCAACTCTTTCGACTTATTGCTTTCTTGAGGCACCCATATGGCACCCATGCTTTGGGCTTTTGCACATTTATTCAAGGCAATTGAACATTTGTGCAAAATATCTTATAGTCCTTCCTGCTCCAGTCGACATTTCTTCGGGCAGGTATGCCGTCGAGGCGGGCGCACAGCTCTCGGCACGGCGCGGCCTAGCCACGAAAGGCACCAATATCAAAAATGCAAGTCCCCTCGGAAGTTGACCTACTCGTCGTCGGCGGCGGCATCAACGGCGCAGGCATTGCGCGCGATGCCGCCGGCCGCGGCCTGTCGCTTGCCTTGTGCGAACAAAATGATTTTGCGGGCGCCACCTCGTCGGCCAGCACCAAGCTGATCCACGGTGGCCTGCGCTACCTGGAATACTACGAATTCAGGCTGGTCGCGGAAGCGCTGGCCGAGCGCGAGGTGCTGCTGGGCATCGCGCCGCACATCGCGCATCCGCTGCGCTTCGTCATGCCGCACGTGCAGGGGCTGCGCCCGGCATGGATGATCCGCCTCGGCCTGTTCCTGTACGACCGCCTGGGCGGACGCAGCACCTTGCCGAAATCGTGCGCCGTGCGCCTGCCGGGTAGCCCCTTAGGCGCAGGCCTGAAGCCGCAATACCGCAAGGGCTTTGTCTACTCGGACGCCCGTGTCGACGACGCGCGCCTGGTAATACTGAACCTGCGTTCGGCGGCCGCGCATGGCGCCCACATCCTGCCGCGCATGCGCTTCTGCGGCGCCGAGCGCGTCGAGGGCCGCTGGCACGCCCGCCTCGAAGACCTGCGCAGCGGCGAACACCATGAGCTTCACGCACGCATGTTGGTCAATGCCGCCGGCCCCTGGGTCAGCCAGGTGGCCGGCACGCTGGGCCAGGGCGGCGGCCCGGCCAAGGTGCGGCTGGTGAAAGGCAGCCACATCGTCGTGCCCAGGCTGTACCAGGGGGATCACGCCTACATCGTGCAAGACGCCGGCAAGCGCATTATTTTCATGATCCCCTACGAGCGTGAGTTCACCCTGATAGGCACGACCGACGTGGCAGTCGACGCGGCTGCAGACGGCGTCCGCATCAGCCGCGAAGAAATCGACTATCTATGCACATCGGTAAGCCGTTATACGCCTCACGCGGTAACGCCCGACATGGTGGTATGGAGCTACAGCGGCGTGCGGCCGCTGTACGACAACGGCAAGGGCGACCCTTCGGCGGTCACGCGCGACTACACCCTAGTGCTGGACGACGGCGGCCAGAACGTGCCGCAGCTGTCGATATTCGGCGGCAAGATCACCACCTACCGGCGGCTGGCCGAATCGGCGATGGACAAGCTGCAGCCCTGGCTGGGCGAGCGGCGCGGCAAATGGACCGGAACCGAAGGCCTGCCAGGCGCGGACATGGGCCAGGGCGGAGCCGCTGGGCTGTTGGCGCGCCTGGGCGAACGCTACCCGCGCCTGCCTGCGGCCTTGCTGCCAGACCTGGTGCGGCGCTACGGGTCTCTGGCCTATGACGTATTGGGCGAGAGCAGCGAACCCGACGATCTCGGGCGCGATTTCGGCGGCGGCCTGTACGAGCGCGAGGTACGCTACCTGATCGAACACGAATGGGCCTACGAGGCCGACGACATACTGTGGCGCCGCACCAAGACCGGGCTGCACATGAATGCGCAGCAGCGCGCCGAACTGGGCGACTTCCTGGCCGGCATGCCGGGGCTGCAGGCGCAGGACTCGGCACTTGAACAGGCGTACGCATGAACGCCTCCTCCGACCGCTCCCCTGCTTCGGCCATGCTTCCACTAAGCGAATTGTCTGACGCTGCGCTGGCCGGCGTCAAAGGCGTTTTCACCGACATCGACGATACGCTGACCACTGGCGGCAAGCTGCCGGCCGCCACCTACTCGGCCCTCGAGGCGCTGCACGAAAGCGGCCTGGCTGTGGTTCCCATCACCGGCCGCCCGGCCGGCTGGTGCGATCACATCGCGCGGATGTGGCCGGTGGATGCCGTCGTCGGCGAGAACGGCGCCTTCTATTTTTATTACGACGGGCCTGCGCGCAAGCTGCGCCAGCGCTTCCTGGCCGATGCCGCCACTCGCGAGCAGAACGCGCGCCGCCTGGCCGAGGTCTCGGCGAAGATTCTTGCCGAGGTGCCGGGCTGCGCGCTGGCCTCGGATCAATTCTGCCGGATCGCGGACATCGCCATCGACTTCTGCGAAGACGTGCCGCCGCTGCCGCGCCATAGCGTGGAACTCATCGTGCAGTTGATGAGTGAAGCCGGCATGACGGCCAAAGTCAGCTCGATTCACGTCAATGGCTGGTTCGGCCAGTACGACAAGCTGACGATGACGCGCATTTTCATGCAAGAGCGCTACGGCATCGACCTGAACGCCGCTCGCGGCGACTATGTCTTCGTGGGTGATTCGCCCAACGATGCGCCGATGTTCCGCTATTTTCCGAAGTCCATCGGCGTGGCCAACGTAGGTGAGTTCGCCGCCGATATCGCACACCCGCCGGCCTACGTCACGCAGGGGCGCTGCGGCGA
The DNA here is from genome assembly GCF_002209565.1 of Candidimonas nitroreducens. Classification (GTDB taxonomy): domain Bacteria; phylum Pseudomonadota; class Gammaproteobacteria; order Burkholderiales; family Burkholderiaceae_B; genus Candidimonas; species Candidimonas nitroreducens. The sequence goes on along the minus strand of NZ_NJIH01000001.1, from coordinate 209,903 downwards.
CGGCTTCGTGGAAGTGGCGCGCCGCCTGCTGGCCGCGCGAGGCTGACAGGCAGGTTTGCGATCAAAGCGGCAAGCGCATCGAGAAAACAAGACACGTAGCCGTAGAACAAGGCAAATAGCATGGCAAGGCGAGGCAGCACTTTTATCTTTTTGATCGCGAATTCATATGAGTGCCATGCCGGCTGAAAGCCGGTATCGCCCACAGCGGCGCGCCCGGCAACGTCGGGCGTGCCGTTTTCACGCCATCAGGAAAAATCGGGCCCGATCAGGTCGATGCGGTCGGTGCAGAACGCATCTACGCCCCATGACAATATCTCGCGCGCCCGCTCGGGCTCGTTCACCGTATAGCAAAACACCCCGTAGCCCTGGGTCTTGATCGCCCGCACCTGCTCGGGCGTCACGTGCTTGTGGTTGGTGTGCAGCGCCACCGCGCCCAGGTCCTGCATGATTGCTGCCAGATCGTCGGGCACCGTGCTGGACAGGAAGCCACGTGGGATCTCGGGTGCGGCCTGCTTGGCCGCCCGCAAGGCATCGGCCGAGAACGAGGAAAACAAAGGCGTGCGGCCGCCCTCGGGCAGGTGCTGGCGCAGCAGCTGCGCTGCGGCGCGTCCCGTTTCGGCCTCGAAGCCCGGGGCGGGCTTGATCTCTACGTTCATCCAGATGCCGTTGGCGTTGCAGTAATCGATGACTTGCAGGAAGGTCGGCACCGGTTCGCCCGCGTAGCGTGCATCGAACCATGCTCCCGCGTCCATGGCGGCCAGTTGCTGCGCAGTGGATTCGGGCACGCTGCCGGTGGCGGCGATGGTGCGGCCGAAAACCGGGTCGTGCATCAGCACGGGTATGCCGTCTGCGGCCAGCATCACGTCGAATTCGACGGCGCGAAAGCCGTGTTCGAGGCCGCAGCGCATGGCGGCCAGAGTGTTTTCAGGGGCGAGCGTGCCGCCGCCCCGATGCGCGATGATCCTGGGAAAAGGCCACATGATAGGTAACCGGAAAAAGAATGTTGGAGGAAAGTCCGAAGCCGCGCAAGCCGCGGCCAGAGACCGCTGAAAACCACGCGGCGCAGCGGCCACGAAGCCGCACCGCCGCAGAACCCGCTGCCGCCGGGCCGGCCGCACCAGGCGGAAAGAAGCGATAGCCCTGCATCATGGCTGCCGTATCACTTGGGCTGCGGCGTGGAAGCCGCCAGCAGCCGCGCCGTGGGCTCGTCGATGATCAGCTCGTTGACGAAGCGCCCGCGCAGCGCCGCGCGGATGGCGTCTATCTTGCTAAGCCCCGATATCACACAGATGGAGTGCCTGGCCTTGCGGAACAGGGCCAGATCGGGGCCGCTGGTGCGCTTGTTCAGCGCAATGTCGCGATAGCTGCCGTCGTCGCGGAAGAACACCGTGGCGATATCGCCGGCCACGCCGTCGGCGGCGAGCGATTCCAGGTCTTGTGGCTCGAGATAGCCGCCGCTGTGGATCTGGCTGGGCACCGCGGCCGACAGCGCCCCTATGCTGAAAAGCATGATGTCGGCGCGCTGCTGCATTTCCAGCAGGCGGCGCACGCTGCGTTCGCGCCACAATGCCTTCTTGGTCTCGGGGTACTCGAAGAAGGCGGGCACCGGAAAGGGTTGCGGGCGCGCATCGTAGTTCGCCGCGAACTGCATGATGATGTTGCTGCTGAACGCATTGCTCATGCTTTGCGTCGTTCCCGACCCGTTGAGCTGCACCACGTCGACATTGACCGTGGCCTTGGGCGTGAGGCGCTCGACGATGGCATTGACGGTGTTGCCCCACGCCAGGCCGATGACCATGTTCGAACCGACCACCGTGTTCAGATAGGCCGCGGCATGGCTGGCGACACGCTGCAGCCATTCCAGCTCGCCGGCCGATTCGGGCACCGACACCACCTGCGCACGGCGCAGGCCGAAGCGCTGCTTGAGCATCGATTCGAGCTGCCCGGGGTGTTCGCGCGGGTCGTGGATGCGGATCTCGACCAGCCCATTGTCGCGCGCGAAGCTGAGCAGGCGCGACACCTTGGAGCGCGACAGGCCGAGCTCGTGTGCGATGTCGGTGGTCGTCATCTGCTGGTAGTAATACAGGCGCGCAACGGTAATGGCGCTGGCCCACAGGCCAGTCTCGTCGGCCGGTCGGCCCGCCGCGGCCTCGCTTTGCGTCATCGAATCCATAAAGAACTCCGGGCTGGGTACGGCGCGGCAGGTACATGCCGCCTGGGGCAGCGCGGCAGTGTAGCGCCGCCCATCGTCCCGCCACGCTCGGGCATGCCCATGCAGGCGGGTATCTTCAAGTTAAGCATATTCGCATATTCGTCCGGGCAGTCAAGGCCGGCCCGAGCCGCCCGGCGCTACTGCAGCTTGCTCACGTCCATTCTGAATACGATAGGGAACACGGTCTTCCATTTCGTCCAGCGCGGCGAGCCGGCCTCGGATACCGCCCACAGGCCGCCCTGCGGATCGAAACCCATGTCCTCGATGCCGTCGACCATGGCGTGCTGCTGCAGTACCTTGCCGGACACCGGGTCGACCTTCTGCAACAGACCGTGCTTGCTATTGCTGAAGGCCAGCCAGAGATAACCTTGCGCATCGAACGCGGCGCCCTGCGCCAAGGTGGTAACGGCAAAACTGCGCGTGGCGGCGTGCTCGTCGATCGTGGCGTCGCTGGCGCGGTCGAACAGCTTGTATGGCAGATAGAATACCCTGGAGCCGTCCGCATGCTTGTCGTAGGCCCCGGTAAGGATCGAGCCCTCGCGGAAATCGACGAAAGACCCCTTGAGCGCGCCCGTCAGCGAGATCGTGCCGCGCAGCGCACGATCCGAATTGCCGTCCGCAAATGCCCGTGCCATGTCGATGCGGTAAAGGCGACGGGTGTCGGAGACGATCAGCATGCCCTTGCCCGCGTAGGCCATGCCGCCTGCGTGCCTGACCGTGGGCGGCAGGTCGAACTGGCCGGTGCTGCGGCCGCTGGCGGGATCCAGCCGGTACACCCGGCTGGGCCCGCCGCCGACTTTCGGGTTGTCGCTCTGGTAGCTGGAAACCAGCACTTGGCCATCGGCATAGGTGATGCCTTGCGGCACGTAGCCGTCGTTCAGGCCGGGCGCCCAGATCATGGTAGTGATCGCCTGGGAATTGGGCACGGCGCTGGCCTGGGCAGCGATGTATGTCGGCGCGGTGCCCAGAATGGCCGCCTTTGCGCCGGCGCCAAGCACCAGGGCGCCCAGCAGGCTCAGCCCGATGCGGGTAAGGTGGCGTATCGGACGATTCATAGCAGCCTCGTGTCGCGTTGTCGTTTGCCGGTGCCCGCGCGTATGCCGGGCGGATTTCGGCGCTGGTGTTCGCGGGTGCTCACGCGTATACGGACGGCAGGATTAGGGCCTGTTCACACTAAAAGGGGAGCCGCACTGGTGAGCAAATGGGCGCCAGGCTAGGCGCGGGCGAGGCCGCGTGGCCGCTCCACGCAACGAGCCTGCAACGACGCATGGCGCCCATTTGCCCACCAGCCCGAAGGGTGGCCACAAAAAAGCCCGCCCCTCGGCGTTGCTCATGCTCGCCGTGGAACCACCACGGCTGCGCTTCGCGCCTTGATGGACAGGCTTTTTTGTGGCCATGCGGCTCCCCTTTTAGTGTGAACAGGCCCTAGCCCAGCCGGCGCGTCGTCTGCGGATCGAACCAGTGAACGCTGGCGGGTTCGAAACCGGCCGTAACCTTGTCGCCTACGGCCACAGGGGTGCCGGCCGCGGTACGCACCACCACGGACTGCCCGCCCGTCCTGCCGTACACCAGCAGTTCCGAGCCCAGCGCCTCTACCATTTCTACCACCAGCGCCATGCCGGGCCGGCCCAGCACCAGATGCTCGGGCCGCAGGCCCAGTATGCACTCGCGGCCCCGTGGCGCCCGGCTGCCGGCCGCCAGCGGGATCACACTGCCCTCGCCCGCCAGGAAGCCGCTGCCGTCGCTCTCGACCTTGCCGTTCAGCAGATTCATGGGCGGCGAGCCGATGAACCCCGCCACGAAGGTGCTGGTGGGCTTGTCGTAGACCTCGACCGGTGTGCCGATCTGCTCGGCGTTGCCGGCATTCATGACGATCATGCGCTGGCCCAGCGTCATGGCCTCGACCTGGTCGTGCGTCACGTACAGGCTGGTGGTGCCCAGCGTGCGGTGCATTTTCTGGATTTCCAGGCGCATCTGCACGCGCAGCTTGGCATCCAGATTGGACAAGGGTTCGTCGAACAGGAATACTGCCGGCTCGCGCACAATGGCGCGGCCCATGGCCACCCGCTGGCGCTGGCCGCCCGACAGCTGGCGCGGCGTACGCTGCAGCAAGGTGGCCAGCTCGAGGATTTCCGCGGCCTTGCGCACCCGCTGCTCGATGTCCGCCTTGGAAAAGCGGCGAATCTTCAGGCCATAGGCCATATTGTCGTAGACGCTCATGTGCGGATACAGGGCGTAGTTCTGGAACACCATCGCGATGTCGCGATCCTTGGGTTCCAGCTCGTTGACCACGCGCTCGCCGATCAGGACTTCCCCGCCGGTGATTTCTTCCAGGCCGGCGACCATGCGCAGCAGCGTCGATTTGCCGCAGCCCGAAGGGCCCACCATCACGACGAATTCACCATCGGCGATATCTACCGAAATGCCGTGTATGACCTCGAGCGCCTTGTCGCCCTTGCCGTACGACTTGGTGACGTTTTTCAGATGTACTTGTGCCATGTCATTTGTCGGAATCGACCAACCCTTTAACAAACCATTTCTGCATGAACACCACGACCAGCCCCGGCGGCAGCATCGCCAGTATCAGCGTGGCCATCACCACGTTCCATTCCACCGCCGAGTCGCCGCCCGAGATCAGGCGCTTGATGCCTACGCCTATGGGGTACATGCTCTGGTCGGTGGTCGCCAGCAACGGCCACAGGTATTGATTCCAGCCATAGATGAACATGATGACGAACAGCGCCACCAGATTGGTGCGCGACAGCGGCCAGAGCACGTCCTTGAAGAAGCGCATCGGGCCCGCGCCGTCGATGCGCGCGGCCTCGGCCAGCTCTTCCGGCACGGTCAGGAAGAACTGGCGGAACAAAAAGGTGGCGGTGGCCGAGGCGATCAGCGGTATCGTCAGGCCGGCGTAGCTGTTGAGCATGCCCAGGTCGGACACCACTTGGTAGGTCGGCGTGATGCGCACCTCGATGGGCAGCATCAGGGTCAGGAAAATCAGCCAGAACACCACGCTGCGCCCGCGAAAGCGGAAATACACCAGCGCGAACGCCGACAGCATCGAGATTGCGATCTTGCCGAACGCGATGCCCAGGGCCGACACCAGGCTGACCCACATCATGCGGCCGATCGAGCCCACGTCGACGTGTCCCGACGAGCCGCTGACGAACACCTGCACGTAATTGTGGATGAGCTGGGTTCCCGGTATCAGCGACAAAGGCGCCTGGGCCGCCTGCTCGGCGCTCTGGGTGCTGGCCACGAATGCAATATACAGAGGGAACGCGACCAGCGCGGCGCCGCACAGCAGCACCAGATGGCCGACGAAATCGAGCACGGGGCGGCGTTCGATCATGCTGCCCTGCCCTGCGCGGCGAACCGCCTTGCATACCCTGCGGCGCGGCGCACAAGCCCCTTGCCGCCGCATGGAACCGATAAAAATTTCATGACTCGATTCCTCATGAATACTGTACCTTGCGTTCGACGTACTTGAACTGCAGCACCGTCAGCGTGATCACTACGGCCATCAAAATTACCGACTGCGCCGCCGAGCTGCCGATGTCGCCGCCGCGGAAACCGTCGAAGAACACCTTGTAGACCAGGATCTGGGTGTCTTTCTGTGGCCCGCCCTGCGTGGTGGCGTCGATGATCCCGAAGGTGTCAAAGAACGCATAGACGACGTTCATGACCAGCAGGAAGAAGGTGGTGGGCGACAGCAGCGGGAAGACGATGGTGACGAAGCGCTTCACCGGCCCCGCGCCGTCGATGGCCGCCGCCTCGACCAGGGACTTCGGAATCGACTGCAGGCCCGCCAGGAAAAACAGGAAGTTGTAGCTGAGCTGCTTCCAGATGGCGGCGATCACGATCAGGATCATCGCATCGGTGCCGTTGAGCACGCTGTCCCAATGGATGCCGATGTGTTCCAGCGCCACGGCGATGATGCCCAGCCCCGGCGACAGCATGAAGGCCCACAGCGTCCCTACTACCACCGGCGCCACCGCGTAGGGCCAGATCAAGAGCGTGCGATAGAACGCCGAACCGCGCAAGGCCCGGTCGGCGAAAGCCGCCAGGATCATCGACAGCGTCATGCCGAGAAATGCGACGCATACGGAAAAAATGGCCGTGGTCTTGAACGACGCGAGGTAGCTGCTGTCCTGCAGCAGGTCGCGGAAATTATCCAGGCCGGCGAACTGCGAGGAAAGCCCGAACGCATCCTGCATCAGCACCGATTGGTACAAGGCCTCGATAGCGGGCCAGAAGAAGAACACCAGCGATACGATGATCTGCGGAGCGACCAATGCGTACGGCAGCCAGTGGGATTTGAAGCGGGCGCGTTTTTCCATGGCGAATATTCAATAAAGCGCGGCGACGCGAAGTATCGTCGGACGCCGGGCCGCCGCGCGCGCCACGCCGCCCGGATGGGCGGCGCGGGGCGGTGGCCGGCGCCTGCGGCGCGGAGCTTACTGGTTGGCCTTCTGGAAGCGCACCAGCAGCTTGTTGCCGCGTTCCACGGCGCTGTCCAGCGCCTGCTTGGGGGTCTTCTTGCCGGCCCAGACGCCTTCCAGCTCTTCGTCGATGATGCCGCGGATCTGGACGAAGTTGCCCAGGCGGATGCCGCGCGACTTGTCGGTGGTCTTGACGATCATCTGCTTGACCGCGACGTCGGTGCCCGGGTGCGTCTTGTAGAAGCCCGACTCCTTGGTCAGCTCATAGGCCGCAATGGTCGCCGGCAGATAGCCCGTGCCCTGGTGCCATGCCGCTTGTACTTCAGGCTTGGACAGGTAGGCGAAGAACTTGGCCACGCCCTTGTATTCATCCGGCTTCTTGCCGCTCATGACCCACAGCGAGGCGCCGCCTATCACCGTGTTCTGCGGCGCGCCCTTGACGTCGGCGTAGTACGGCAGCGGCGAAACGCCGAACTTGAATTGCGCGTTCTTGACCACATTGCCGTAAGTGGCGCTGGACGAAGTCAGCATCGCGCACTTGCCCGTGTAGAACTTGGAATCGCCCTCGGTCTTGCGGCCGGAATAAACGAACAGGCCCTGCTTGGCCCAGTTCGCCAGGTTCTGGATATGGCGCACGTGCAGCGGGCTGTTGAATTCCAGCCGCGCATCCAGGCCGCCCATGCCATTGTCTTTGCTGGCGAAGGCGACGTTGTGCCAGGCCGAGAAGCTTTCCAGCTGAACCCAGGACTGCCACGAAGTGGTGAACGGGCATTCGACGCCGGCGGCCTTGAGCTTCTTGGCATCGGCCTCCACGTCCTTCCAGGTGACAGGCGGCTTTTCAGGGTCGAGCCCGGCCTTGGCGAACAGATCCTTGTTGTAGAAGAACACCGTGGTCGAGCTGTTGAATGGCAGCGACAGCATTTCACCCTTGTTGGTGGTGTAGTAGCTGGCCACAGCCGGCACATAAGCCTTCGGGTCGAATTTCTCGCCGGCATCTTTCATCAGCTTGGTGACGGAAACGATGGCGCCCTTGGCGTGCATCATGGTGGCGGTGCCGACCTCGAACACCTGCAGGATGTTGGGCGCGTTGCCGGCCCGGTAGGCCGCGATTGCCGCCGACATCGATTCGTCGTAGCCGCCCTTGTAAATGGCTTTGACCTTGTAGTCGGACTGGCTCTTGTTGAAATCGGCAACCATGTTCTGGATGCGGTCGCTCAGCGCACCGGTGTTCGAATACCACCAGGTTATTTCGGTGGTGGCATGTGCGGAGCCCGCGGCTGCCATCATCAGTGTTGCGGCTGCCAGGGGTTTGAAATTGAAACGCATGAAGGTCTCCTTGTGCCTAGTCCCGCCAGGATGCGGCGGCGCGTAGCGAGTGACTTGCGGCTGGGCCGCATACGCCGCCGGCCCGCCCTTCCGCAACGCGGCCGGGTGCGCCGGCAGTAAGTGAAATAACGGTACCCGTGCCCCCCTCATGGCATGGAACGACGGGCTCTTGCGGAAATGACCGTGCAAAATCGCATGGCGACTATACGAGATATTGCACATCCGTGCAACATTAGTGAAATTATGTGCGAAAACGTGGGAAACTGCCCGGAGCCAATATCCGTGCGGCTTAGCAGGGTAGCCTTCAAAAATGACAGGCGTGCGGCGAAAGCCCAACCCTAGGGTAAACACGGGTACGTTTACACCCTGAGGGGACTCATGGGCCGGGCCTGCGGCCTCGAGTCTTCGCACGGGCGGCCGCCGACGCCTATATATCTATATATGTATGCGCCTCTCGAGCGCTGCACACGCCGCCTGAACTGCCGCACAGATGGAAATCGACCACCCGGCCACGGGAAACAACCCATTTACTTTCGGCAATAATTGGCGAAGCCCGGGGCCGCTACAATGCCGCAACCCGAATCCATCCGACCGCCCCATGTCCCATTTCCAGATCATTCTGCTCGCCATCGTGCAAGGCATCAGCGAGCTGTTCCCCATTTCCAGCGTGGCCCACGCGGTGCTGACGCCCTGGGCCTTCGGCTGGAATCTCACGCCCGAATTTCTCAAGGTGCATTTCCTGCCCGTGGTAGTGATGCTGCACCTGGGTACCGCCGTCGCCCTGCTGCTGTACTTCCGCAAGGACTGGATCGCCTTCGCCCGCAGCGTCCTGGGCGGGCGCGACCCCGTGGCGCGGCGCGAACTGCTGCTGGTGGTGGTGGGCACGGTGCCCGCCGCGCTGATCGGGCTGATCTTCGAGAAAGCCCTGAAAGGCATATTTTCCGACGTGACTTCCGCCGCCGTGTTCCTGATCGTCAACGGCGTGATCCTGTTCGTGGGCGAAAAGGTGCGCGGCCGCGGCACCCGCGAACTGACCGAACTCAGCCTGCCGCAGGCCCTGGGCATAGGCCTGGCCCAGTCGCTCGCGCTGATACCGGGCTTTTCCCGCTCGGGGGCCAGCATGGTCGCCGGCTTCTGGGCCGGCCTGAACCACGGCGCCGCGGCCCGCTACTCCATGCTGCTGGCCACCCCGATCATCGCCGGGGCCAGCATCCTGGAAATTCCCAAGCTAGCGCACCAGGCCGGCGCGCAGGTCATGTACACCGCCCTGCTCGGCGCGCTGGTGGCCGGCGTGGTCGCGTATCTGAGCGTCTGGGCCCTGATGAGCTGGTTCAAGCGCAACGAAGTCGACGCCATGCGGCCCTTCGCTTTCTACTGCTGGGCGATCGGGGCGCTAGTGCTGATCATTCACTGAGCGGACTGGCGCGGCGTCGCTGCCGCGCGCAGGGTGCCCAGCCCGACAGAGGCACATAGCGGCTCCACGCGATGTAACCGCGCCGCGAACCAATGTGCCGGCTCACCCTTTGTGGCAACAATGCTTTCGTAAAGCACTCACAAATATGAAAGAATGCGCGTCTGCAGGCTCTGCTGTGGCGCGTAGATCAAAACCTCGGCCAAGTGCTTGAAGCACAACTGCCGCGTCAGATCGCTCTGCCCTGCCGACGAGGCCGAAGCGAAAGTGCTCAGCCATGACGCCACGGCGCCACGTACGGCAATGTCCATGATCCGGCAAGCCGGGCAACGCAAACTCATGTCGGAAAAAGGCTCTTCACGCTCATCTGTTGGCCGCGGCGCATTCTGCGCAACAGAGGTGCTGGCAGATGTCTCGGCACCAGGTCGCGCAGGAGGGTCGAACCAGCGCAGGGAGCTGCGCGGGCGTTTCTTCACTGGCGCCGAGACGGTCTTTGGCTTGCGCCAGGCAGCGAAAGCAGCGTCCATATACACACGAACCAGCATTAGCTGGCCGGCCGACGTTTCTCTGGGCAGGCAGATTTCCAGATGTTCGGCACAAGTCGGTAGCGCCAACCATGCTGGCTGCTCCAGATGTATGGTGGAACTCACCGCGTCCAGCCAGCTTGCCCGGGCGTGCCACAGCACACAGCAGATCGGGCACGGGGGCTTCCACATAGGCACGCCGCCAGGCGCAGGCGCCCCGCCTTCGCCCAAAGCCTCGCTCTGGCTGGATGCCATGGCCGCACTTGGCTCTTGTGTTGCACCGGGCACGGCTCGCAGTGTATCCAACGCATATTCCACCAATGCCACCGTCGAACCGTCTAGGCCGCCGCCTGCATCTGCTCCGCTAACCTCAGCGGCCCGCATGCGCTCGACTATGGCCTTGCCTTTGCGGCGCAAGGCTCGTAACAGGCGCTTCTTGAGGTCACCATTATCGCAGCGCTGAACCAGCTGGCGCGCATGCTCGAAGCATAGCTGCCCGGACAGCAGGGTCGACACCCTTGCCCGCCCCGACTGGATATCCCTCAGCTTGCGGGAGATGCACTGCCCCGCGAAGCGCCGGCAATACAGGCACGCGGGGCAGTGTCTGCGGGCACCGAACACAATTTCCTGCAGCACCTCGTCCTGCAGGCGAGCCCGGTTCAGCAGCAGCGCGAACTCTTTGCGGGCTTCGTCGATGCGCAGGCCGACCCAGTCGCACAATTCAGGATCGCTGCGCAGCAATTGCTCGTGGCCGGGACAGAATCCCATACTGGACACCAACGCCCGGGTCAATCCGCGCCGCACGCGGCCATCGCGGCGCAGGCGTGCCAGGTACTTGTCGTGAGCCTCCCTCATCTGCCTGCAAACTTCGCAGCCCGAACCGGGGCTGCTGCTCGCCGCCCGCGAGCCGCTGCGCTTTTGCCGCGTCTCGATGTCGGTTGGCCCATCTTCCATGGCGTGGTGTTTCCCTGTTGCTTGTTCTGGCCCGCAGTTGTCGGCCGATCACGGCGCCCCTGTATAGGTGCCGCTCAGATGAGGAAATGCCGACCTGCCGGCATACATGGCCTTCTCGCCCAGTTCGCGCTCGATGCGCAGCAGCCGGTTGTATTTGGCGACCCGCTCGCCGCGTGCCGGTGCGCCGGCCTTGATCTGCCTGCAGTCCATGGCCACCGCCAGGTCGGCGATGGAGGTGTCGCAGGTTTCGCCGGAACGATGCGACATCAGACAGGTGTAGCGGGCTTGTTGCGCCAGCCTGATGGTCTGCTGCGTTTCCGTGATCGTGCCGATCTGGTTGGGCTTGATCAACACGCTGGTGCAGGCCCCGCTGTCTATGCCGCGCTGCAGGAACTTGCGGTTGGTGACGAACAAGTCGTCGCCTATGACCTGCACCCTGTCTTTCAGGCGGGCGGTAAGGTTCCTGAAGCCGTCCCAGTCGTCGTCGGCCAGGGGATCCTCCAGCGAAATGATGGGGTAGCTGGCAACCCAGTCTTCCCAGTAGTCGGTCATCTCATCGCTGGACAGGCTCAGCCCGTCGCGTTTCAGAAGGTAGCGGCCATCCTTGAGCATGCCGCTGGCTGCCGGATCGAGACCGATGGCGATTTGTTCGCCCGGACGGTAGCCGGCGCGCTCGATGGCGCGCAGAATCAATTCCAGCGACTCGGCATTCGACTTCAGCGTCGGGGCGAATCCGCCCTCGTCGCCGACCGTGGTCGGCAGCCCGGCATCCTGCAGGACTCGATAGAGGCAATGATAGGTTTCGACCCCGAAGCGCAGCGCCTGCGAAAAGCTGGATGCCCCCACGGGAATCAGCTTGAACTCCTGGATGTCGGAACCGCCGGGTGCATGGGCTCCGCCATTCAGAACATTGAACATGGGCACGGGCAGCACGCGCGCTTCGCCACCGCCCAGGTACCGATACAGGCCGAGATTGTGCGATTGCGCCGCGGCGCGGGCACAGGCCAAGGAAACACCCAGTATCGCGTTCGCGCCCAGGCGCTGCTTGTATTCGGTGCCGTCGAGTTCTATCAGCGCCGCATCCACGCCTGCCTGGTCGTCGGCGGCCATGCCGGCCAGCGCCGGGGCAATGGTGTCGTTGACATTGGCCACTGCGTCCAGCACCCCGCGGCCCTCGTAGCGGTTCGGATCGCCGTCGCGGCATTCCACCGCCTCGTATCGGCCGGTCGATGCGCCAGAAGGTACGGCGGCCGACGCCACCGTGCCGTCGCGCAGGCCGGCACAGACCTCCACCGTCGGGTAGCCGCGGGAATCGAGAATCTCCTGGGCCACCAGGAACAAAATGCGGGTGCCGTCCTTGGCCAGATTGTGCTCAGCCATTTGTATCTCCGGTGTCTGCCATCGCCGTGTCGGCCGTCAATGGCGGTGCTTTGAATATCTTGCTGTAGAGATCCTCGCCATAGCCGGTCTTCAAGGGCTCGCCCGGTTCCAGCTTGAAGCTGCGGGCGCCGCCCGATTCGCGCTGCGCGCGCAGGAACCACGAGCCCGGAAGCCGGCGTTCGTAGAAGTCGTGCGCGTATTCGTACATATGGGTGACGAAGACGATTTTGATGCCCTGCTCCAGCAAAGCCCGGGTGATCTGCCTGGAAATCTCCGAGCCTTCGCGTTCGTTGGTCGCGGCGAAGGATTCGTTGAACAGCACCATGGCATGCGGAGTGATCTGCTCGACTATGTCGTTCATGCGGCTCAGTTCTTCGTCGAGCTTGCCGCTCTTCATGGTGGCGTCCTCTTCGCGCTTGTAATGGGTGTACAGCCCGTCGCAGACATTGGCGGTATAGAATTCGGCCGGCACGTGCATACCGCATTGCATCATCAGCTGCGACAGGCCGATGCTGCGTAGAAAGGTCGATTTCCCGCCCTGATTGGCGCCAGTGACGATTAACAGGTGTTCCGGATCGGCCTCGAAATCGTTGCCCACCACCCTCTTGGACATGTGCAGTGAAAGGCAGACGTCGTACAGGCCCCGGAAGCCATGCACGTGCTGCGCGCTGCCCACGGGTATGGGCAGGCACAGCGGCTCCTGCTTGCGCGACAGCGTGTCGTGCAGGTTCAGGCAGGCTATGTAGAACGCCAGCTCGGCCTGCAGCAGCGTAAAGAAGCTCAGGATATGGTCGGTGGACTGCGCCAGGGCATTGGCCACCATGTTGATGCCGCGGTCTTTGAGTTCGGACAGCGCCCGCGCGCCGTTTTCGTCGCGCTCGGCGATGGTGATGGAAAACGCCGATTTGCGGCGCGGCAGCAGCCGCTTGAGCCAGCCGTGGCGGTCGTGCGCCGGCTGGCGCAGCACATAATGCGTGCCCTTGTTGCCTTGCCCCAGCTGTGCACTGACCAGCACGCCGTTGCGGAACTTCAAAGTCTTGAGGTGCCCCTGGATCTCCTCGAAATATTCATCGCTGAGCTCGCGCTTGAGCATGGCAAAGAAGTTCCTGAAACCCTCGGACTCGAACTCGCCTGCATGCTGTTCGGCGGTCGCGCGCAGGCTTTTCAGTGCAGCAATGAACATCTGCAGCACCTCGATGGCCCGGCTCAGCACCGCCGCCGGATATTTCCCGAAAAAGCCGTAATAAACTTTTTTCTCTTTTTCGATCGTATCCAGCGCCAGGGCGTAAATGCTTTTCACCAGTTCGGCGTTCTTCTGGCAATCGCGCAGCACGGCCTGGCGATACAGGATGGTGTCCACGCCGTTGGACATGGCCGAAAGGATCGCATGCCGGGAAACGTCGAACAGGAATTTGTCGTCGCGCGCCATGGCGCTGAACAGCGTGTTGAGTTCCAGATCCTGGGTCAGGATCCATTCATTGGCCGGCAGCTTCTGGTTCGGATCGAAGTCCCGATCCTTGTACATGAGGAAGGCTTTCATGATGGCAGCCGCTCTTTCAGCAAGGCGTAGGTCAGCCGATACTTTTCGGCGATGGACAGCGCGTAGGCCAGCCCGTCGGGCTGTTTGCGCACGACCTTGTAGGTGCGCTGCGCGGGGTTGTCGGGAACGATCGTGCTGGACATGCTGACGATGGTGTCGCTGAGTGCGCCCAGCTCGTCCAGGAAGGTAACGCAGACCGCGATGATGTCCTGCTCGATAAGGTGCTCCAGCACGCTGCGGCTCAGGGCCAGCGCGTCTTGCGTCGTGGTCGATGTGAAGATTTCGTTCATGATCACAATGCTGCGCGGCGTCGCCTTCTGCAGGATGCCGTGTATGCGCACCAGGTCGTCCTGTAGCTTGCCGCGCAGGTTCTTGATGTTTTCTTCCCGTTCGTAGTGCGTGTAGATGCGATCCGGCAGGAACAGCCTGGCGCGGCTACCCGCCACCATGCAGCCCAAGCTGGCCAGGTAGTGCAGCTGGCCGAATGTCCTGGAAAACGTGGTCTTGCCGCCGTTGTTGGGCCCCGACACGATGAAGATGCGTTCCATGCCTTCGAGGTGGAAGTCGTTGCACACCACGGGCGTGCCGTCCTGCACCAGCTTGTAGGCCAGCGCCATGTCGAAGCCCTCGTCGCTGCGCAGCGACTTATCGGTGTCGGACATCTCGGCATAGCAGAACTTCAGGCCGGCGCCACGCAGGCGGGCGAGGTGCTCCAGCCAGGCCACATAGAACTGCACCTCGCGGTCGAAGCGCGCAACCACGGCATCCAGATAGCCCTTGTTCGACTCGCAATACGCATCCAGCCGCGCGAACACCTCGGGATTGCGTTGCGCCACGAGATCCAGCACCTGCGCCTCCACGTGGTTCATGTCGGGCCAGGCGGGAAACTTGACGCGGTAGTCCTTGACGGCGCCCAGCTTGAACTTCTCGAAGGTCTGCTCGACGATTGCGCTGTAGTCGGGCTCTTCGGCATAAGGCAGGACTTCGATCGTATCGCCATGAATGTGCATGCAGTAGCGCACCGCCGCCAGATCGATCATGAGCGCGGCCGTCTGCTGCTGCAAGGATCGGAAGACCGGGCCTTGCACATAAGAGGCCAGGTAATTACGCCAGGCCGACATGCCCGCCGACTGCGGCTGCGCAGCTTCGACATCGCGGGCGAAGGCGGTAACGCCGTCGCAGTATGCGCGTACCGCATCGAGAAACCACCACTGCTTTTGGTACTTGTAGTAGAGCTTCTCGGCCTGCAGCAGCCGCTCGCGCATGTCGCGCATCGCCTGCGCGAAAGTGCGTACATGATCGATCAACACGCCGCCATCGAGATCCCGCATGATCTCGTTGCGATAGCGTATGGCCGCCAGGTCGTCCAGCGGTGCGCGGAAAAAGGGCGCGAGGTCGTATGCTTCCTTGCCGGCAATCACCGTGGCGACGATCTTGTCCAAGCTCAGATCGGTAAAAAAGTCGGGCACGGGCAAAGCCTGCAGCCGCAGGCCCGCATCAGCCTGCTGGAACAGTATGCTGTTGAAATCCATAGCCTTTCCCCTTCAGGCCCAGGTCGGCGACACACGTTGGCATGCCCCGCCCTGCAAACAGGCAGTACGCCGCAGCCGCGAACCCTCGAATCGCCGGTTTGGCGACGCGAACGGCATGTTCACTATGCTCGTTTGGAGTTGCGTGTTCTGGAGTATTTGAAAAGCCGATACCACGGCCCCACTAGCAGCAAGGCCGAGCCGAACAAAATCGATGGGGAATGGGACAGGAACTGGAATTGACTGGCTGCATGAAGCATTACGATCTCCTGGTCAGAGCTTCGTAGGCATCATCAGCCGATGGGATCAGCGGTTGAAGGAGGAATGCCATCTCCTTGTGCGCATTTTAACATTGAATCTACATCGCCGTCGATAATATGGCACCCAAATGGCACTGTTGCGGCACCCAGATACTGCCGCAACAGTGCTGCTTCCGTAGCCCGACGCGCCGCCGTTGCATGAACGCTGAAATGGCCCTCGCAGCAACCTTGCGCCGCAAGCTACTGCCACAGAGTCAGAAACAGTATCGCCGCCAGCAAGATGCCGATGAACGATAGATAAAAATTCAAGTCGCCGGATTGCAAGCGCCTCAAGCCGCCCGCCAGACGCCAGACGAAATTCCGTGCCGGATCGAATAGCGATGTTTCGAACATATTGGTCACGTCGTGGTGGAAATCCAGGCTTTGCAGGAAGTACATGTTGGCGCCGTGCGTACGCACGGCGCTTTGCACCGGGCGATATATGAAGCTGTAATAGTTGCGCAAGGCATTGGCGAAACTGAGCGAAGTGGTGGCGGCGCGCTGTGGGTCTTCGATCATGCCGCCGTACCAGACTCGCGCCTGCCTGGGCCTGCGGCGCCAGCCGACCCACAGCAACAGCAGCGGGATGATGGCCAGCAGCGGCATGGCGACCACCAGCTTCGACGGCGATATAAAGGCGAAGGTATTGGTCAGCGGCACCAGTATCCAGTTGTCAGCCATGGCCGCGGCGCCATGGGCCCCGAAGATCGCGAAGTCGACGTCGTCCAGCGCCCTGATCCAGATCGGCAGGCCGGCGGCGCATACCAGCACGCCCAGACCCAGCGCCAGCACACACCAGCCGTAGCGCCTGGGGAACGGCTGCCGATCCTCCGCCGGGCGCGCACCCAGCAGGCCGACCCCGAACAGCTTAATGAAAGTAGCAAGCGCTACCGCCGCGGTAAGAGCCAGCCCGGCGCCGGCAAGTGCCAGGATCAGCTTGCTGCCCAAGTCGTCGAGATGGAAGCCCTGGAATACGGTCTGGAACGCGAACCATTCGCTGACGAAGCCCATTTGCGGAGGTATTGCGGCCAGGCTCATCGCGCAGCACAGCGCGCCCACGCCCAATGCCAGCCCGGCGCGGCGCAGCCAGCCGCGCTGCACGATGGTGTAGTGGCCGACCGCACGGTATATGCCGTCGGCACACAGGAACAGCCCGCCCTTGGCCAACGCGTGGCCCGCCAGATGCAGAAAGGCGACCGTCCAGGCGAGCGCCGCCAGATCGGCATGGCCGTTTTCGCGGAATATGAGGCAGGCTCCCAGGGCCGTTACCGCAACCGAGGCGTTCTCCGCCGTGGACAACGACAAGAGCGCGCGCCAATCGTTTTGCTGCAGCGCGTGCAGCACGGTAAAAATGGCCGAAAGCACACCGATCGCCGTTACCACTGCGCCCAGCACCAGCAGCCACAGGCCGCTGCCGGGCAGCCATTGGACGAGCCCGCGCGCCAGCGCGAAGAAGGCGGCATTGAGCACCACCCCCGACAATATGGCTCCCGAGGCGCCGCTGCCCGCGGCGTAGGCATCCGCGAACCATTCATAGAATGGCAGCAGGCCGAGCTTGGCGCCGAAGCCCACCAGCAGCAGCAGGCCCACGAATAGCTCCAGGCCGCCCGACATGCCCCGCGCGGCCGCGGAAAATTGCGCGAAGTCCATGCCGCCATGGGCGGCACGGCCCAGGATGAGGCAGGCCAGCAGCAAGGCCACGGCGCCCACTTCCAGCAGCGCCAGCATGAACAGGCTGACCTGCCCGGACTGGGCCGACAGCGATTCCGACAGCAGCATCACCGCGCCGCCCAGGCTCATGAGCTCCCAGGCGATCAGGAATGCATAGGCGTCTTGTGCGCCATACACGCCCAGAGCGCCGAGCAAAGACACGGCGACCCCGAACAGCCATCCGGCCGAACCCTGCCGCGCCGGGGTGCACAAGGCCGCGGCCAGCGCGGCCGGCGCGAATCCGAACAGCATCAGCCAGAGCGCATCGGTGGAATAGGCGAAACGCAGGGGCTGGCCGGCCAGCGCCATGGGCAGGCTGAACCCCTGCGCGCCCGCATGCAGCGCCCAGGCGGCCTGAATCGCGGCCCAGGCGGCGCCGGCGGCGATCAGCCAGCGGGCCGCCGTCGTCTGGCTACATAGCGCCGCCAGCAGGCCCGCGGCCAGCAGGACGAAAATAATAAAAAACCCTTCAGCCATCCCGGCCTCCTCTATCCATGCGGCCCGCATGCACCTGCTGCGCGCCGCGCCCGAGCAGCAGCAGCAAGGCCTGGATGATGGCGGCCGGGTTGGGCGGGCAGCCCGGCAGATAGATGTCGACGGGCAGCACGCCTTCCAGCCCATTGCCGCAGGCATAGCCGCCGCCATTGATGCCACCAGACACCGCACAGGTTCCCATGGCCATGACGAACTTCGGCGCCGGCATGGCTTCGTAGGTTTCCAGCAAGGGATCGCGCATGGCATAGGTAACCGGCCCGGTCACCAGCAGCAGATCGGCGAAGCGCGGCGAAGGCGTAAAGAAGATGCCCAGCCGGTGCAAGTTGTAGAAAGGGTTGTTCAAGGCCTGCAGTTCCGACTCGCAGCCATTGCAGGAACCCGCATCGACGTGGCGTACGTGCAGGCTGCGGCCGAAGACGCGGCGGATCTCATGCCTGAGCTGTCCCGCCTCGTGCGAGGCCAGCGCCTGCGCCCACACCAGGTCGGCGCGCCGGCGCACGCCGAAAGCCCAGTCGCCCGAAGCGCTGAAGGCGCCGCTGGGGCAGGCCTCGACACAGGCCTGGCACACGATGCAGCGCCCGTAATCCACCTCGAGCCGTTCTTGCGCTCCATCGGCGGCCAAGCTGATGGCGTGCGGCATACAGGCATCCACACAGCGCCGGCAGCCGTCCTCGCACAGCGCGGGGTCGTAGCGCGGCATGCCCAGCACGCCCTCCTGGCCTTCGTCGCCGGAGTGCGGCCAGGCCGTGCTGGCCTTGCCTTGCATCAGGCCATACAGTGTCCACAAGGGCATGACATTCTCCTGTAGTCCAGAGCCCGCCGGTGTGGAATGCGCCCCGCTTTTTCCCTGCCGACGTCTCGTGATTCGCTGCCACACCGATACAGCGAATCAGCGATCGCATCCGGCCATGGTCAGGCCGAAGCTCGCTTCGTTGATTGCGTAATCCATCATGTTGCTGTCGTGCACGGTAAACGGGAATACGCGCCAATTGGAAAAACTGGGGGACTTGATCTTGACGCGCGCCAGGCGGCCGCCACGGCCCACGTGCACCGCGTAGAACAGGCCGCCGCGCGGCGACTCGGCCCAGCCCAGTCCTTCCGAACCTGCCTGCGCCTCGCACAGATTGCGCACGGGCCCGCGCGGCATCTGGTTCAGCGCGTGGCTGAGCACTTCCAGGCTGTGCTCGATCTCGGCAATCCGCACCTGCTGCCTGGCGTGGGCATCGCCGGCGGCCGCCTTGGCCACGCGTACCGGCCAATACTCGTAGCCGCCATAGGCCTGGTCGCTGCGCAAGTCCCGTTCGCGCCCGCTGGCGCGTTCTATGGGTCCCGTGGCACCTTGGTCGTAGGCGGCCCGGCCGCTGAGGATGCCGTTGGTAATGAGCCGATCCAGGTGCGGCGTGCTGCTTTCCAGCATGTGCGTGTAAGTGGAAATTTGTTTATGCAGCGCGTCGAGCTCGGACTCCAGGTTGCGCAGCGACAGCTCGCGGCGCAGGCCGCCGGGCACAATCACGCTGCGCAGCAGGCGGCTGCCGCAGACCCTGCCGTTGATCTGCTTGACGAGTTCTTCCAGGTAGAGGCCTTCGGCCTCGCCCACCTTGAGCGTGGTGGTGTGGCTGAGGTGCGCCAGGTAATGCAGGTGGTTGTAGAGGCGTTCCAGCTCGGCCAGAATCAGCCTTTGGGCCTGCGCGCGCTCGGGTACTACGCAACCGGCCGCGGCCTCCACCGCCTGGCTGTAGGCCAGGGCGTGGGCCACAGAGCCCACGCCCGACACACGCTCTGCCAGCAATACCGCAAGCTCGGGCGATTGCCCTTCGAAGCGCTTTTCCATGCCTCGATGCTTGAAGAACAGCTGGGCGTGATAATGCAATATGGCCTCGCCAATATAGAAAAATACGAACTGCGCAGATTCGATGACGCCCGCGCGCACCGGCCCGAACGGCAGTTGCTGGATGTCGTCGCGATCCGGCCCCGACATCTCGGGCAGCTCATAGGGCACGGCGCGGTAGCTCAATTGTGGCTCGCGGCCCGAGGGATTCAGCGGTGGGCCGTCCACCTTGGCGCCCGGCAGGAATAGCAAAGGCTCGGGCTGCGGCTGGTTCTCGAAAGCCAGGCCACACATGTCCGTGATTTCGCGCTCGTACCACGACATCAGCGGCTGTAGGCTTGCCAGGCTGGGCACGCCGCGGGCATCCGGGCAGCAGCGCCAGATGCGCAGCGGCGCCGTGGTGCTTTCCTGCACGACATAGCGCAGCTCTGGCCGGCCGCCGCGCTGCGGCGGCAGCCACGCATAGGCGAACAGCATGGTGCCGCTGTGCTCCACCAGCAGCTTGCAGCGAGCCGTCAGTTCGCCTGTGTCCACGTCTTCGATCCGCGGCGGGTTCATGGCCCTGCTCCCAGGCCCGCCGCGGCTGCCGCGAAAAAGCGCAATATCGCATCCGGCCACCACAGCCCCAAGACCAGCAGCGGGACGAATGCCAGCCACATCGGCACCACGCACCACAGGCGCAGCGGCGCGAGCGCCCCGCCGCTGCCCGCGCCGCCCGGGCGGGCGCCGCGGGACTGATACCCCGCGGCAAGAGTCTGGCCGGATACGGCCTGGCCGGGCGCCGAGCGGCTGAAATACATGGCCCGGAAATGGTTCAGGAAGCCGGCGAAGATCACGATGAGCAGCACCGCCATGGCGAACACCGCCCAGCCGTTGTTACTTGCCAGGCCCGCACGCAATATCACGATCTCGCTCAGGAACAGGCCGAAAGGAGGCGCGCCGGTGATGGCCACCGCACCGGCCAGCCACAGCCAGCCCGGCGCGCCCCAGCGCTTGGGCACCTCGCGTATGGACTTGATGTCCAGCGTACCCCAGGACTGCACCGCGTTGCCGGCGCCGAAGAACATCAGCGACTTGTTCAGCGAATGATTCAGCATGTGGTAAAGCGCGCCCGCCACACCCAGCGGGCCGCCGAAGCCGAAGCCTAGCGCCAGCACGCCCATGTGCTCGATGCTGGAATAGGCCATCAGGCGCTTGACATTGGTCTGGCGCACGATGAACAGCGCCGCGATGAACAGCGAGGCCACGCCCAGCACGACCACCACGGTTCTGGGGATCGGGCCCAGACGCGCGGCGTCGCTGATCTGCAGGTAGCGGGCGATGCCTATCATGGCGGTGTTCAGCAGCGCACCCGACAACATTACGGAAACCGGCGCCGGGCCTTCGCTGTGGGCATCCGGCAGCCAGGTGTGCATGGGGGCCAGCCCGA
This sequence comes from Candidimonas nitroreducens, assembly GCF_002209565.1. Lineage (GTDB taxonomy): Bacteria > Pseudomonadota > Gammaproteobacteria > Burkholderiales > Burkholderiaceae_B > Candidimonas > Candidimonas nitroreducens. The sequence goes on along the minus strand of NZ_NJIH01000001.1, from coordinate 188,824 downwards.
CCTTGGTGCCGAAGCCTATGGTGACCAGCAGGAACGACGCCGTTGCGATCGACCGGTTCAAATGCGGCGCAGCGCTGCGCAGGGCCTGCCAGGTCATGTCGTAGGTCGGCCCCAGCACCAGGCTGCCGCCCCAGTAATAGAGCACAGTGCCCAGCAGCGCCAGGCTGATGCCGGCCGAGACGACCACGATGTACTTCCAGGCGGCCTCTATGCTCTCGCCGTCCAGCTCGAAGCACACCAGGAAGGTGGACACCAAGGTGGTCAGCTCGATGGCGATCCAGTACACCCCGACGTTGTTCATGAAGGGGCAGGCCAGCGTGGTCAGGCCGAAGCCGGCATACAGCGCATAGAAGCGGTGCAGGCGCGCGTCTTCGCCGGCATTGCGCATGTAGCCGATGGCATAGATGGAGCCCAGCAGATACACACTGGCCACGCACAGCACCACCCAGGCGCCCAAGGGATCCACCACGATGTAGCGGGAGAGCAGATAGTGCGGCCCCGCCAGGCTCAGCGGCAGCAGCCGCAGCGTGGCTGCGAATGCCAGCAGCGCCGCCGCCAGGTTGATGAACTCGGCGGCACGGGCATGGCGCACGATCGTGCAGAGCAGCGCCGCGGCCAGCGGTGCAAGCAGGATGACGGCGACGCAAAGCCCGATGCCCATGGCCTTCACCCCACCAGTTTGCGCAAGGCGCGGGCATTGGTGGCGCCCGCGTGTGCCGCCAGGTAGCGCACCAGAATGCCGAAACACGCCACCACCACCAGCAGGTCGAACAGAATCACCAGCTCGATCAGCAGAGGCATGCCCGGAACCAGGATCTGGCTGCCCAGGAATATGCCGTTCTCCAGCACCAGCAGCCCCAGCACCTGGCTGATGGCCTCGCCGCGCACGCTCAGCATCAGGAAGCCGATCAGCTTCATCGACAGCATCACGGTCAGGGCCAGCACGGCGATCGTGCCGGTCACGCCGAGATCCAGAGCCAGGTGGTTGGACACCACGAAGGCGAACAGAGTCAACAACCCGCCTATGACCAGGCTCTTGCTGGGCGAGAGGCGTTCGTGCAGTTCACGGTCGACGTCCAGGCGCACGACCACGCGCAGGATCATCCACGGCAGTACCACGCCGCGAAACAGCGCGGTAAGCACGGCGATCAGATAGAGCTCGGTGTAATGCCCGTAGTAGCCCACCGCCGCCGAAAGAATCGCGATCAGCCAGGACTCGGCGGCAAAGGCGATGAGGTAGTCCTTGAGCCAGCGCGACCCCAGCATGACGAAGGCCAACAGCAGGCTGCAGATCGCCAACAGGCTGAACAGCGATTCGGCCAGGGGCGGCAAATGGGCGGCAAGCATGGCTTCACCTCACCTGGTTGGCGACGATGGCCAGTATGGCCAGCAGGAACGATGCCGCCAAGGGTTCCTGGTACCGGTAGTAGCGCAGCCTGGATTGGGCCGTTTCGACGAACACCACGACCAGCGACACCAGCATGAATTTCAGGCCCAGCGCCAGCAGCGCGCCCAGCACGCCCAGCGCCTCGCCCTTGTATGAAAGCCCCCAGGGCAGCACCAGCACATTGCAAAATATCGTGTACAGGATGAACTGCTTCATCATCGAGCCCCATTTCAGCAGCGCCAGCAGCGGGCCGGAATACTCCAGGATGCGGGCCTCCTCGATCATGTAGACCTCGATGTGGGTACTGGAATGAATGGGCAACCTGTCGGTTTCGACCAGCAGCAGGATGAAGAAGGCGGCCACCAGGAATAGATGCGCCGGGCCCCAGTAGACTTCGGGCTGCTGCACCAGCAGGTGGTTGACCACGAACGGCAGCATGGACTTGGCCAGCAGCGTAATACCGACGAACACCAGGATCAGCGTGGGCTCGGCCAGGATGCCCAGCATGACCGAGCGCGACGAGCCTATGCCGCCGTAGGCGCTGCCCGAATCCAGGCCCGCCAGCGAAATCATGAACGCACCCAGCGTCAGCACGAAGCCCCCGCCCAGCAGGTCGCCCATATCGGACTGCGGCAGCGGGTAATTGGTCAGCACCGGTATCAGTATCGGCACCGTCAGCATGCAGGTGAAGGCCAGTATCGGCGCCAGCCAGTAGATGAAGCCGGCGGTCTGCGGCACCACGATTTCCTTGTGGAACAGCTTCCACAAATCGCGGTAAGGCTGCCAGATGCCGGGCCCCTGCGCACGCTGCACCCGTTCCTGCCACTGCAGGATCAGGCCCTGCAGCAAAGGGGCGAAAATGAAGACGGTGGCAACCTGAGCAATCTGTAGCAAGACGTCCCGTACCATGCCGCAACTCCGCTTAGGGCATGCGCCGCAAATACGCGCTGCCGCGCAATACGCCGCGCGGACGAGCGCTGCGTGGGCATGGAGACTGGGGACTTATGGGGACATTGAACACCGGCATGACCAATCCTTTTCCCGTATGGGAGGCAAGAACAGGTAGGCATCATTAGCCGGTATGGTGGCGGTTTACAGGAGGAATGCCATCTCCTTTGCGGCCAAGTTTACAGGGCTGTCTGCGTTTGCGCAATGCGCTGTAAGCGCGTCGCAGGCGCTGCGACAGATCTGCGCAACAGTGGCATGCGTGCGTGCATTTTCAAATTGCGCTGCCATAGTCACGTTGATACAATGAATTGCTTACGGAGATGGCATTCCTCCGATAAACGCCGGCGCTCAGCCGGATGATGATGCCTGCATGATCCCGGTGCGGAACTGCAGGAAACTGTTTGCCTCGCGGTGTCGGCCGGTTTGTATTGTCAAGTTGAAAACAACCGGCCCCATGACACCGTGCAGCCCTACTTCCGCCCTTCCCTCTTCTGCTTCATCGCCCTGCCGCTTGCGCGCCTCGCCTACCTGGCTAGTGCTGGAAAAATCGCGCGCCCGGGGCTGAGCCATGCTGAGTTCCGTCGTTGCGATTGCCATCGGCGCCGCCTGCGGCGCCCTGCTGCGCTGGGTGCTGAGCATGGCCCTGAATTCCGTGTGGCCCGTGATCCCATTGGGAACCCTGGCGGCCAATCTGGTGGGCGGCCTGCTGATCGGGGTGGCCAACGAATTCTTCCGCCATTACGGCGGGCTGGCTCCCGAATGGCGCTTGTTCGTCATTACCGGCTTCATGGGCGGGCTCACGACGTTTTCCACGTTTTCGATGGAAACCGCGACGCTGATCCAGAGCCGCGAGCTGGCCACGGCGGCGTTCGAAATCAGCATACATGTCACGGGTTCGGTGTGCCTGACCCTGCTGGGCGTGGTGCTGGTGCGCCTGCTGGCGCGCGGCTTCTGAATGGCCGCCGCGCCTGCCGGCCGGCGCCGTCGCAACAGGCCGCCAGGCCTGTCCATCATCTAGCCGATCCACCACCGGTAACGGATGCGTAAACCATAAAAGAAGGGAGAGCCATCATGATGCAGGGATACCAACTTACTTTCTTCACCCAGCAGAACCGGGTTCATAACCATCGACCGATGCATCAGTGGCTGCTGGAGCTCGCGCAGTCCATGCAGATACGCGGGGTCACGGTTTTCATCGCCCAGGAAGGCGTCGGCCATCACCACAGGCTGCATTCCGCGCACTTCTTCGACCTGGCCGAGCAGCCGGTGGAAATCACCATGGTGGTGTCCGAACAAGAATGCGACGCCATCATGCAGCGGCTGCAGGCCGAGCCCGAGATGGGGCTGTTCTATGCCAAGACGCCGGTGCAGTTCGGCACCATAGGGCAGCCGGAAGACTAAGATGGCCACACTGATTCTCATGCGCCACGGCCATGTCGCCGGCATACTTCCGGCGCGTTTTCGCGGGCGAGCCGAACTCGATCTCAGTCCACTGGGGCGGCGCCAGGCCGAGCGGCTGGCGAGCCGCGTTGCGAAGCGCTTCTCCTGCGCCGCCGCGCTGTACACCAGCCCCATGGGGCGCTGCAAGCAAACCGCAGAACCCCTGGCCCGGCTATTGAATACAGAGCCACAGCCGCTGCACGGCCTGCAGGATCTGGACTACGGGCTATGGCAGGGCCTGACCCACGAAGAGGTCAAGAAGCGCTGGCCCGATCTATACGCGGGCTGGCGCGGCACTCCGCAACTGATCCGATTTCCGGGCGGCGAATCCTTGCAGGATCTGGTGGCGCGCACGGCCGACGGTTTGCGCGAGGTGCTGCGGCGCCACCCCGGCAACTCCGAGGTCGTGCTGCTGGTCGGCCACGACAGCGTGAACCGCGCGCTGCTGCTGCAGTTGCTGGATCAGCCGCTGTCGGCATACTGGCTGCTGGCGCAAAGCCCTTGCTGCATCAACTACATCGAAGTCCAGGGCCGCCGTGTGCAGGTGCGCGGCATCAACGATACGGCGCATCTGGAAGGCCTGGATCCCGATGCCTAGCGACCCGCGTGCCGGCCAGGCCGCCGCGCGCCGGCTGGCTTACCGGTTCGTGCTGCTGATCGGAGTGCTCAGCTTTTTTGCCGACTTCACCTACGAAGGTGCGCGCAGCATACTCGGCCCGTTTCTGGCCAGCCTGCAGGCCAGCGCCCTGGTGGTCGGGGCGGTGACCGGCTTTGGCGAGCTGGCCGGCTACGCGCTGCGCTGGGTGTCGGGGCGCGCCGCCGACACTACCCGTAGATTCTGGCTGATCACCATCGCCGGCTATCTCGTACAGATGGCTGCCGTGCCTGCATTGGCCCTGGCGCACACCTGGCCCGAAGCCGCGGCGCTGATCGTCCTGGAACGCATCGGCAAGGCCGTGCGCAACCCGCCGCGCGATGCGATGCTTTCGTATGCCGGGCAGCACATCGGCGGCTATGGCTGGGCTTTTGGCCTGCACGAGGCCCTGGATCAGCTCGGCGCGCTGTGCGGGCCGCTGCTGGTGGCCTGGATGCTTGCGCGCCATGGCGACTACCGCGTGGCCTTCGCAGTGCTGGCGGTTCCGGCGCTGCTCAACTGGTGCGTGCTGGCGCTGGCGCGGACGCTGTATCCCCAGCCGCAGGACATGGCCGCGGGCTCGGCCGAGTCCGGAACTCGCCGGCAGCTGCCCAGGCTGTTCTGGCTGTACCTGCTTGCCGCCGGACTGATGGCCGCCGGCTTTGCCGACTACCCGCTGCTTGCCTATCACTTCAGCCGCAGCCATGTGGCGCCCGGCATGTGGGTCGCGGCCCTGTACGCGATCGCCATGGCCGCCAGCGGCACCGGCTCGCTGCTGTTCGGGCTGCTTTTCGACCGCTACGGCTTCGTGGTGCTGATCGCCCTGAGCGCGCTGTGCGCCGCTTTCGCGCCCCTGGTGTTTCTGGGGAATTTCTGGCTGGTGCTGCCGGGCGCCATTCTGTGGGGCCTGGGCATGGGAGTGCATGAATCCATCATTCCCGCGGCGGTTGCCCCGATGGTGCCGTCACACCTGCGCGCTACAGCCTTCGGCCTGTTCACCGCAGGTTATGGCGTGTTCTGGTTCGCCGGCAGCGTGGCGATCGGGGCTCTCTACGACTATTCCATATACGCCGCCGTCGCCTTCTGCCTGCTGGCACAGCTGGCCGCCGTCGTGCTGCTGGTGCCGGTGCGCCGGCTCGCCCGGCGCCGCAGCCGGCCAGCCTGAGAGCAAGCGCGCCGCGGGCCGGCAAGTCGCCGGCCGCTCCGCCGCCACAGCCGCCATGCGAAGAAAGGCAACAGCGGCGAGCGGCCAGGTATTTTCTTGTATCGACCTGCTCTACAGGCTAAGATTCGCCCAAGACGGCCCTGGGTACGGGCGCCGCCGCACGAGACAAAACCCATCAAAACCACCAAAGAGGTAAAGGACAATGAACAAGATCGATCGCCGGGAATTCCTGAAACTCGCGGGTGCGGCCGGGCTGGCCGGCATTCCGGGCCTGACGCCGGCACTGGCCGCGGAAAGCGACGTCATTGCCAAGGGCAAGGCCGAAGGCAAGGCGGTGTTCTACGCCAACATTACTTCGGTGTCGTCCGTCATGAAGGCCTTCGATGCCGACACCGGTATTAACGGCGTATATACGCGGATTTCCAGCTCGAAGTTCATCCCCACCATACTTACCGAATTCACGGCCGGCAAGCTGCTGGCCGACGTGGTGCAGGCGCCGCGCCCCATGCTTGAACTGCTCAATGCGCAAGGCGTGCTGGACGCCTACCAGCCGCCGTCGGCCGCCGGCTACCCCGAGTGGGCGCGCAAAGACCCGCATATGACGATGTTCGGCATCGAATATGTGTCCTACCTGTATAACAAAGACCACGTCAAGGACGCCGATGCGCCCAAGCGCTACGAAGATCTTACCGATCCGAAATGGAAAGGCAAGATCGTCATGGCCGACCCTTCCACCCACTCGTCCACGATCTCGTGGCTGGTGGGCCTGAAAGAACTGGTGTTCAAGTCCGAATCCGACTGGATGCAGTACCTGAAGGGGCTGGCAGCCAACAAGCCCATGTTCGTGGCCTCGTTCGGGCCAACCCCTGCTCCGGTGGAAAGCGGCGAAAAGCTGATCGGCATTTCCATGCCCAAGTACATCGTCACCAAGGCGCCGGCGCCGCTGGCCTGGGGGCCGCGTTCGGGCCAGCCGCTGCTGGGCACGCCGCGTGCCATCGGCATGCCCAAGCACCCGCCGCACCCCAACGCGGCCAAGGCGTTCCTGGAATTCTGGCTGTCCAAGAAGGCCATGGGGCTGCTGGCCAGCAAGGTCGGCGAGTACGTGCTGGCCCCCGGCGTATATCCGCCCATCGAAGGCATAGACAAGGTCAAGGTGTTGCCGGTGCGCGACCTGCCTGATTCCGAAATCGAGAAATGGGGCCACCAGTTCGGCCAGATTTTCGCCAAATAAGCATGGAAATCCGCATCGAAGGCCTGACCAAGCATTATGTTTCGGAAGGCAAAAAGGTCAAGGCGCTGGACGGCGTCGACCTGATCATTCCTGCCAACGAGTTCTTCACGCTGCTGGGGCCCAGCGGTTGCGGCAAGACCACCCTGCTGCGCTGCATAGTCGGGCTGGAAACGCCCGACGAGGGCGAGATCCGCATCGGCGGCGACATCGTATGGTCCAAGGCCAAGGGCATCGCCGTCCCGCCCGAGAAGCGCGGACTGGGCATGGTGTTCCAGACCTACGCCATCTGGCCGCACATGAGCGTCTTCGACAATGTGGCCTACCCCTTGCAGATCCGCGGGCTGAGCAAAGACGTCATACGCGAGAAGGTCGCCAAGACACTGCGCTTCGTGCAGCTCGAAGGCTACGAGCGGCGCTCGGCCACGCGCCTGTCGGGCGGCCAGCAGCAGCGGGTCGCGCTGGCGCGCGCCCTGGTGGGCGAGCCCAAGGTGATTCTGTTCGACGAGCCGCTGTCCAATCTCGACGCCAAGCTGCGCGAGGAAACCCGCAAGGAATTGCGCAGCTTCCTGGGCTCGCTCGAGATCACGGCCGTCTACGTCACCCACGACCGGGTGGAAGCCCTGGCCCTGTCCGATTCCATCGCGGTCATGCGGCAGGGGCATATCGTCGAGATCGGCAGCCCGCAAAAGATCTACTTCGACGCCGAACACCAGTTCGTGGCCGATTTCATCGGCCGGGCCAACCTGATGCCGGCGCGCGTGCAGGCCCACAAGCACGGCCACACCGTGGTCGAATCCGGCCTGGGCGTGCTGCGCTGCCAGCCGCGCGACCTGCCGCCGGGCAGCGAAACCACACTGTGCATCCGGCCGGAATTCCTGCATGTCACGCGCGACGGCCATGACCCGGATGGCAATCCGCTCAAGGGCAGCATCCAGTCCATGGAATTCGTCGGCGAGGTCTACGAGGCCGAGATCCGCGTGGGCGAACAGACTCTGCTGGCGCGCATCGACCCCGACGTGCCGGTGCGCGAAGGCGACACGGTCGACCTGAGCGTAGCGCCCGCCCACTGCATGCTGCTCTCGGCCTGAGTATGAACCCATCCCGCACCAAACTGACCTGGCTGCTCATTGCCATCGTCGGCTTCCTGACCCTGTGTCCCGTGGCCATGCTGCTGGCGGGCAGTTTTTCGCAAGGCCTGACGGCCTTCGGCAAGCTGACCTACATGAAATACGTGGCGGCCTACACCGACCCGGCGCTGCTGGGCGTGTTGTTCAATACGGTCGTCTTCGTGCTTGGTTCGTCACTGCTGGCGACGGTGCTGGCGCTGTTCCTGGCGTATCTGAACACGCGCACCGACATCCCCTTCAAGCCCTTGTTCACGGTGCTGTCCATCGTGCCGATGATGATCCCGCACGTGCTGTTCTCAGTAAGCTGGGCGCTGCTGCTGAACCCGTCCAACGGCATGCTCAACAGCTTCCTGAAAGACGTTCTGGGCCTGCAGCACGCGCCATTCAATATCTATTCCCTTTCGGGCATGGTTCTGGTCGAGGGGCTGCTGAACATGCCCATCGCCTATCTGATCATAGCCCCCGCCCTGTCGTCCTTCGACATCGCCCTGGAAGAATCCTCGCGCGTGTTCGGCGCGGGCGTGTGGCGCACGCTGGTGCGCGTGACCCTGCCGGTGCTGCGGCCCGCCATCCTGGCGGCCTTCGTGCTGGGCATCGTGCGCAGCCTGGCTTCGTATGCCGTGCCGCGCGTGCTGGGCACGCCCGGCCGGGTCGACGTGCTGGCCACGTATTTGTTCCAGATGATCTCCACCGGCTTTGCGCCCGACTACGGCCGCGCCGCGGCCCTGGGCATGAGCGTGCTGGCGGCCTCCATCGGCCTGATCGTGCTGTACCGCGCGCTGACCGCCGACAGCGGCAAGTTCGTGACGGTGGCCGGCCGCGGTTTCCGGCCGGCCATAATCGAGCTCAAGCGTGCCAAAGGGCCACTGTTCTGCGTGGTGGCGCTGCTGAGCCTGATCATGGCGGTGCTGCCCGTGCTGGTGCTGCTTTACACCTCGCTGGTGCCATACGCCATGGTGCCCAGCGCCCACGCGTTTTCTCTTATGAGCTGGAAGCATTGGGCCGAGGTGCTGGAAGACCCGGTGTCGCTGCTGGCGCTGCGCAACAGTGTTTTCCTGGGCGTGGTGGGCGCCACGCTGGGCGTGCTGTTGTCGATTTTCGTGGCCTATGTAATCGTCAAGGTGCGCACCCGCGCCTCGGGCCTGCTGGAATCGCTCAGCTTCCTGTCCTTCGCCTTTCCCGGCATCGTCATCGGTATAGGCTATATGTGGTTCTTCGTGCAGACGCCGCTGTACGCCACGCTGTCGGCGCTGCTGCTGGCCTATATCGCCACCTATCTGCCCTACGGTGTGCGGCCGCTGGCCAGCGCCTTCGTGCAGCTGCACTCGCACCTGGAAGAATCGTCGCTGGTGTGCGGCGCCAGCGGGCTTACCACCCTGCGGCGCATCATCGTGCCGCTGCTGATACCCGGCATCGTCTCGGCCTGGATCCTGATGGCCACGATGTTCCTGCGCGAACTGACGGTGTCGGTGGTGCTGTCGCGGCCCGGCAGCGAGGTGCTGGCGGTGCAGATCCTCAACTTCGCCGACGACGGCCTGTGGGGCAAGCTGTCGGCGCTGGGCATCGTCATGATCCTGATATCCACCGGCCTGGTACTGCTGGCCAGCCTGGCGGGCAAGAAATTCAGGGCGCTGCAGATCGCCCATTGATCCGGGGTCGGCGATATTCGCGGCCCCGGATGCTGGCACGCCCCATGTAGCCGCTACCTGGACCCCGGCCCGGGGATCGTGCGGCATCGGCCGTTGCCGTATAGGCCATGGCCGTCGGCCGCAGCTGTAACCAAAGTGCAAAAAACGCACCCTGAACCGCGTGACTCTGCTTTAATCCAGTACAGGGCCGGCCTGCATCGGCCGGCCCGTTTCTGCTACGAGGCACACCATGACATCGCTACGTTTATCCCGCATTGCGGCTTACGGCACCTGCGGCCTGATGCTGGCATTACCGCTGGCCGGCCAGGCCGCCCTGGCGGTAGGCAGCCCGGCGCCCGGCTTCGACGTCCAGGCCACGCTGGGCGGCAAGGTTTTCGGCTTTTCGCTCGACCAGGCACTGCGCAAGGGGCCGGTGGTGCTGTATTTCTACCCCGCCGCCTTCACCAAGGGCTGCACCATAGAGGCCCACGATTTCGCCGACGCGGTCGACGAATACAAGCGCTATGGCGCGACAGTAATGGGGGTGTCGGCCGACAATCTCGACAAGTTGCGCAAGTTCTCGGTCAGCGAGTGCCGCAGCAAGTTTCCGGTGGGGGCCGACCCGCAGGCCAAAGTCATTGCCGCCTACGACGCCAAAGCTGCGTTCGACGCCAGCAGGGCCAGCCGGATTTCCTATGTGATCACGCCCGACCACAAGGTCTACTACGAGTACAGCAGCCCCAACCCTGACGGCCATGTGGCCAATACCATGGCGGCCGTCAAGAAATGGGCGCAGGCACACCCGGCGGGCCACTAAGACCCGAGCCCCGAAGGCTGGGCCGGGCTGCGGCGCGGGCCGGCACACCCGGCCGCGCGCCGTAGAATCGACCTGCCGCAGGCGCGCCCGGCGCCTTATTCCGCAATACCCATGCCCCGCTCTATTACGCCCTCGACATAACTGACGAGATACTGGCGCAGGGCGGCCTCGTCCATGTCGTGGTCTTCGATGACACCCTGGGGCGTTCCCTTCAGGATCTCGTCTTGATAGACGTGTGCGCTCCATTTGACGCTATGGCCGTGGGTATAGCGCAGTTCATAGCGAAAAATTTCCCCTCCGACCTTGCGGGTATACAGCTCCTGTATGGTTTGGGTATGCGACTTCATGTTTATCTCCAGGTCGGAAAAATTTCCAGCGCTCTTGCCGGCATGTCTGGCCAGAGCCGCCCGGCCGGGCCAGACATGCCGGGCCGGCCGGCGGCCAAGCGTGGCGGACATTATTCAAAGCATAAGTCATGCCGCGGCCATTTTCCAGCGCAATCCGGGTGCCATGCCTGGCCCAGCGACCGGCCACCCCGGCCTGCACGGTGATCGGCCGTTTGGGATCGGCCATTTGGGATTGCTCAGGCTGCCGTCTTGAGGCAATATGGTGGCTCTGCTGCAGTTCCGAAGGTGCTTCATGCCGTCCGCACAACTATACGCCGTAGTCTTCGACGCCTACGGTACTCTGTTCGATGTGCATTCCGCCGCATCGACCATAGAAAGACTATTCCCCGGACGCGGCTCGCAACTCTCGCAGCTCTGGCGCGGCAAGCAGCTGGAATACACCTTCCTGCGCACCATCGGCGAGCGCTATGTCGATTTCTGGTCCATAACCGAATCGTCGCTGCAATACGCCTGCGACGCGCTGATGCTGCCTCTGGATCCCGGTGCCCGGCACCGCCTGATGCAGGCCTACAACGAGCTGGCGCCTTTTGCCGAAACCATGGAAGTATTGCTGGCTTTGCGCGAATCGCAGCGCCACCTGGCCATCTTGTCCAACGGCAGCCCGGCCATGCTGCGGGCGCTGGTCGCCAATGCGCACATGGAAAACCTGTTCACGCGCGTGCTCAGTGTCGACGCCGTGCGGCAATACAAGCCTGCCCCCGCCGTCTACGAACTGGCCAGCCGCTGCCTCGATCTGCCGCCGCAACGCATTGTGTTCGTGTCCGCCAACGGCTGGGATGCCGCCGGCGCCGGCTGGTACGGGTTCCGCCCCTATTGGGTCAATCGCCAGGCCATGCCCATCGAACGCCTGGATTCTCCGCCGCGCAAGACGGCCACCACGCTCAAGGGCTTGCCGGAATATCTCGACCAGCTGGAAGCGTCGCAGAACTGAGCCGGCCGGCCCCCGGGGCGTGTACGCGACGACGGCGCGCCACTATTGCATGGAAGTCATTTCCGGGCCGGATTCGGGCAGCCATTCCTGCACGGTAAGTTCGATCGTCACGCAAGTGGGCGAGGCGCCGCGCACGAATCTGCCCGCATAAGAAGCCCCGCTGTTGTCCGCCACGATGCCGAACAACGCTGCCGCGGGCCGGCCCGTGTCGGCGTCGATGGCCACGCTGCCCGTCAAGGACAACAATTCCACCGCATAGCCCTGCACGTCGACGGTTCTGGACGGATCGGCCGCGGCCTGCTCGAGCCGCGCCCTGAACAAGCTGCCCAGGCCGCCCTTGACGATGGCGTTGCGCACCCCATTGCTCGCGCACAGCTCTTCCACGCTTTCGACCAGATCGTCGTTGCACAGCAGCCTGGCGGAAAACACACGGCCGTAGCGGCCGCCGACGAGCTTAGATTCCATGACGCGCCTCCGGCCAACGTACCGGATGGAACACGCGCATGTTCGATGTGCAGTCCAGGCCGAGTTCGAAACCGCTGTTTCGGGTAGCCATGAGCTGGGCGCGCAGGCCCTCTGTGCCGGCGATGCAGCGGGATGTGTCCAGGTGCCCGCCATGCATGCGGCCGTCGGCGGCCAGCAGCAGGCCATGGCAATGCAGCAGCGAGGCACCGCCGTTGCCGTAGCCATAGGTGGCATTGGCCGACAGCAGCAAGGCCGCTCCGGCATCGATGCCGGCGCCGTATTTGACCAATGTGGTGCCCGAAGCTTCAGGCGGCGCGGTATGGTAGACCGATGCCCGCAGCCAGGCCGAAGCGAATTCGATCTGCGCGCAGTGGATGCCGGCCTGTTGCAGGGCCTGGTGTACACCGGCCCAAATGCTCTGCCCTGCCGCGATATGCAATTGAAAGCAGTCGACCTCGATATCGTCGACCGCCAGGATTCTGCTGCTCATGGCGTAAATCCTCGCAAAGAGACAGTGGCTTTTGGCTCACTGCGCTTCGATTTCTGGAAAACGCCAGCGCCGGCTTTGTGGGCTGGGCGGGCGTGGGGCCGGATACGGCGCCGCGGCGCGGTTCATGCCATGGGTTCATGATACGAACCCCGATCGCGTGCCGACGCATATCCGGGCTCGATGATAAAACAAGGGCTATCCGGCAACAATAGCAATGGCCGGGCATTGGGGTAGTCACCTATCCGCAATGTGGAACCATGGAACGGCCTGCCTTCGGATGCCAGGCTTGTGCGCGGGTTGCCCCGGCCGGGATATGATGGCCGGCCGTGCGGAAGCCAGACAGGCTGGAGTTACCGGGCCGAGCAATTGCACGGCATGGCGCCGCTTGCTACACTTTGCGCGCAACGGAGATGGCATTCCTCCTTGAACCGCCGGTACGCCGGCTGATGATGCCTACAGGTTTCCTGGCCACAGGGGCTGTGGGCGCGCATGCACACCAATCCGAACCGTGGCAGGGATCCGCACTTACAAGGATCTTGCTTCATGACCACGCTCGGGCGGCAGCTCCCTCGGCCTTTCCCCGCAACCCCGTATAGTCGTTGCGCATTTTCACGTTCGACACCCTACCCCGGCACGCAAGGTATGCTGCGCAGCGCCGGCCGGAGGCTGCCATGAACGCTGCGATCGTCGTCATCTCCATTGGCGCGGCGCTGGGCGCCCTGCTGCGCTGGGTGCTGGGCATATCGCTGAATGCACTGTGGCCCACCATCCCCCTGGGAACGCTGGTCGCCAACCTGGTGGGCGGCCTGTTGATCGGGGTCGCCAATGAATTCTTCCGCAACCACGCGGGCCTGCCGCCCGAATGGCGGCTGGCCGTGATCACCGGTTTCATGGGAGGCCTGACCACGTTCTCCACTTTCTCGCTGGAGACCGCCACCTTGATACAGGGCGGGGAGATCGGCGCAGCCGCGCTGGAGATCGGGCTGCATGTCGTAGGCTCCGTGGCGCTTACACTGCTGGGCATTTTCATCGTGCAATACGTCGCATCGCAGGCCTGAAGGGGAACGCCATGAACGGTTATCAATTGAGCTTTTTCATGCAGCAAAGCCGCAGCCACAAAGGCAAGGCCCTGCACCAATGGCTGCTGGATCTGGCGCAATCGATGCAGATCCGCGGCGCCACCCTCATCGCGGCGCAGGAAGGGCTGGGCAGCAAGCACCGCGTGCATTCCGCACGCTTCTTCGAGCTTGCCGACCAGCCGCTAGAAATCACCATGGTGGTCTCGGAAAGCGAATGCGACGCCATCATGCAGAAGCTGCAGGCCGAACCCGAGCTGCGCCTGTTCTATTCCAAGGTGCCGGTGCAGTTCGGCTTTATCGGGCAGGCCGACTGAAGGAAAAGGAACACAATACCTGCCCTGTGCCTTGCGCGCCGTCCAGAAGCATGCCGAAGCGGTGATCGGGCCCGGGCGCGGACGGGCTTGCGCCCGGGCGGCTCGAACTCCGAGGCCGCTCGAACCCTGGGCCGCAGTTCTAGCCATCGCTGCCCGTCCCGCCATTTACCGCTACGCCATTTATTGGGCTGCGGTCTTTTTAAGATGCATGTTCAGCCCGGCGCTGGTAATAACCTTTTCCCAGCGGTGTTTTTCGGAATCGACGAACTTGCGGCTGTCGTCCCTGCTTAGCACCATGGGATAAGTGCCCAGGGCCTTGAGCCGAGCGATGAAGTCGGGTTGCGCCAGGATGTTGCGCACCTCGGTGTTCATTTTTTGCAGGATCGGGGCCGGGGTGCCTTTGGGCGCGAACAAGGCGAACCATCCCAGCGAAACCAGCCCCGGCACCGCGCTTTTGGCCAGGGGAATGTTTTCGTATTCGGGGATGGGGGACTCGGATGTCACCGCCACCGGGCTGAGCCGGCCGCTTTTGATCAGCGGTACCAGCGGCGCGAAGCCGTCGATGTATAGCGTAATGTCGCCTTCTACCGCCGCCTGTATGGCCTGGCTGGTGCCGCTGAAGCTGACCTGGCGGAATTTGGTATGGGTCAGCTGCTGCAGCATTTCTATGGTGAGATTGGGCACCGAGCCGCGCGTGGGGCTGCCGATGACGATGTCCTGCCCGCTGCCGGGCTCGCCGGCCTTGACGACGTTGGCCAGCGTTCCGTATTTTTTCGCGTACTTGGTCACCAGGAGCATGGGCGTGTAGGCCACGGTGGCGGCCACTTCGGAGTCGCGCTCGATGTCGAAGTCGGCGGCCGCATAAGTGAACGGCGTGGCCACCGCGGCGGCGGCGTGGAACAGGCCGAACGTATAGCCGTCGGGCGCCGCCCGGTTCATGGCATGCATGGCCACGATGCCATTGCCTCCGGGCCGGTTTTCGACAATGACCTTTTCGTTCCAGGCCAGCGTCAGCTTCTGGGCCAGCAGACGCGCGATGATGTCGGGCGCGCTGCCTGCGATCGACGGCACCAGCATGTGCACGGGCTTGTCGGGATAGCCTGCCGCATACGCAGGCAGACCGCCTAGTGCGCAGGCAAGAATTGCCGCTCCTTTGAATATTGTCCGCCTCTTCATAGCTTCCTCCGTGGATGCGGCCGCCTATGGGCATGGCCATTGCTTGGGGCCGGCGCTTTTCAGTTGCCCGTCGCCCGCATTAATTGACTCTATCTCAATATTATAAATTTCTATTTGATATAGTGTCAATTAAATTCTGAAGCAGCCACTGCCCGCCCATGACCCGATCCCCAATGGACGCGGCAGGCATGCCGCAGGGCATGAGTCAATCGCGCGCGGGCTTGGCCTGGCGGGATTTTTTGGGACGCTCCGGGCGCCAGGACTCGAAGCCGTCGAGCAATAGCTTCAGGCCCGCACCGAAGGTGGAGGACGAATCCAGATTGGCAAAGGCGCGGCTGACATAGCGTGCCCCCGGGTATTGCTCGGCCGGCGCCGATTCCAGGCGCTGCAGGATGAAATCTTTGTGATAGGCAGGCAGCTGCCGCGCCGCCTCGGCGACGGTGGCGGACAACAAGTATTGGGCCAGCAGGTGGTATGCCAGCGCGACCTGTTCGGCGCTGAAGCCGCCTTGCATGAAGGCTGACACCACATGATTGAAAAACGCCGTGCCGTAGTCGACCTCGCCCGGCTGCACATCCTGGAACAAGCGGTAGCGGTTATGAGACGACACATAGATGCTGACACCCGGGTGATCCGCCGCCACTTCGAAGCTGACGCGCGCTATGGTCTCGATATCGTGCCGCCAGCGCCCGGTCAGGGCGGGCAGCCGGTACAGGCGCTCGCGGTAGTAGTCGTTCAGCACGCCCGACACCAGGTTGTCGCGGCCCCCCAGGTAATAATGGATGAGACCGGGTGCGACGCCGAAGTCCTTGGCCAGCTGTACCATCGAGATCTGATCCAGCGGCGTGGTTCTGGCCATCTGGATGGCATGTTCGAGGATGCGCGCGCGGCTGACGGTTGCTTCCGCATTGATGGGGGACTCGACCTTGGGAGGACGGCCGCGGCGCCTGGCCGGCGGCTTGTCCCGGGCGGAAGACGATGGCATATGCAAATACTCTGGACAGGAACCAGAATGGATCTTAAGGCCTAATTAAGGCCCTGACAAATATTGCCGCGCCGGATGCCGTATGCCCGGCCGGCAAGGTGCGCACGGAATGCCCGGGCTGCGCTCCTTATCTTTTTGATCGCGAACCCGCATCATGCGGGCAGCTCGCCATTGCCGCCTATGCCTGCCTCGGCGAACTGGCGCACCAGTTCCGGATACTGCTTGCGCAGCCGCGCGGCATCGACGCGGCCGGTGCGGGTCATGAAGCTCAGCACGAATTCGTACGGAGTATATGTGTCCATCCACTGGCGCACATTTTCGTACCAATTGAATGAGGCCTCGGATGCGCGTATGAGCTTTTGCTTTTGCGGCTTGCGGCTGCGCACGTAGCGTTGCAGTGCGGCCTGCAAATCGCCCGGGCAGGCCTGCAGCGCGTGCGCCAGCGCGATCGAGTCCTCCATGGCGATGCGAGTGCCCGAGCCTATGGAGAAATGGGCGCTGTTCAACGCGTCGCCCACCAGCACCTTGTTGCCCACATACCAGTTTTCGGCGCGCACCACCGGAAACTGGCGCCAGCTGGAGTTATTGGAAACCAGTGCATGGCCGTCCAGTTCCGGCGCATAGATTTCTTCGAACAGGCTCTTACGCGCCTCTTCGGACATGGTTTCCATGCCCAGTTCCTGCCAGCTGCGGTGGTCGCATTCGGCCACGAAGGTGCTCATGTTCTCGGAATAGGGATAGTAGTGAGCGACGAAGTATCCCCCGCGGTACTTGCGAAACACCAGGGCGGGATTGGGAAAGGCCTTGCCCACCCCATACCAGGCGAAATGATTACTCAGATAATAGCGGCTGGCCGCGAATGCCGCCAGGTGGCTTTCGCGCAAATGCGAATTGACGCCGTCGGCCCCTACGATCAGGTCGGCATCGAGGTGATCGTAGGCGGTGCAGCGGCTGTCATAAGCTACGTCTATTCCCAAGGCCTCGGCCTGCTCTTGCAATATGGACAGCAGTGCGATGCGCGGAATCGCTCCCCCGCCCTGCCCTGGCCGCTGGATGACGATGGGATGATCGCGGGTCGCCACCGTGTGCTTGCCGCTGAAGCGCATGGCCTGGATAAGCTTGCGGCAAACGTCGGGTGCAGCGGCCTGCAAATTGGCCAGCCCGGTGTCGGCCAGCACGACCCCGAAACCGAAAGTCGCGTCGCGGGGATTCTGTTCGTACACGCGAATATCGGCGGACTGCAGTCCCTGCTTGAGCAGAATGGCGAGAAACAGGCCCGAAGGGCCGGCCCCCATAATGGCTATCTTCATGCCCGCTCCTCGGCAGCAACAACCAGGGCATCCATGTCGAAGCGCTCGATCCGCCCCAGCAGGCCGCCGGTCAGCGCGCCGTACCAGACGGCCGGCTTGAATCCGAGTTCCTTGCGCTGGAACGAAATGCCAGGATCGCCATCGATGCGCACATAGCCGTCATGCGCCTGGGAAACGGCATAGCCGCTCTTGCCGCGGGCGGCCTCGACCAGGGCCGAAAACTCCGGCACATCGAGCACGTAGATCGAAGCCCGGCGCTTCGAAGCACCCGGATCGCCCAGGGCTTCGGCCTTGGCGCGCCAGACTTGTTCTATCGAGGCCAACCGAGTGCCTTCATTCTGGGCAGCTTCCAGCGCAATGGCCGCCTCCAGGGTGCGCTGGGCGTCGGTGCCGTCGCGGGGGTCGAAGGGCCGCAACTGCCAGGTGATCTCTATGGGGTAGCCGTTGGGGTCGTTGAAATAAATCGATTCGATGACTTCGTGGCGGATCTGGTAGCGCAAGGGGATGCCGACCGCCTCGACACGCCGGCGCCACTGCAGCAGCTCTTGTTCGTCGCGCACACGCCATGCGGTGTGCGTGGCGCGTTGCTGGTAGTGTTCGCGCGGTTCGAGCCACTGCGGCCGCTCGGTGCCCAGGTAATAAAAGAAGGCGATGGTGCTGTGGCTGCCGCTGTCGAAGAAAAAGTGCAGGAAATCGGCGTGGTCGTCCGGCCCCCAGCCTTTGGCGGAAATGGCGTGCACCAGGGGCAGCCCCAGCAAGTCTCGATAGAAGTGCACGGTTTCGGCCAGCTTCCAGGTGGGACGGGCGGTATGGTGCACGCCATGCAGTTGCAGCGTGGGCACTTCGACGGGGATGGGCATGGCATTGGTGTTCATGGCTTTACACTCGTGGCTGTGCCGGCAGCCCGTTCGGCTTCCAGCGTTTGATTGATGGCCTGGCGCAGCTTGACCTTGCTGAGCTTGCCCGCGGCCGACAGGGGGAACTCGGCGACGATCTCGAGACGCTCCGGCCACTTGAACTTGGCCAGGCCGGCCTCTTCCAGGTAGGCGCAAAGGCGCGGCAGATCCAGGCCGCGTTCGGGCGCGCGCAAGATCACGAAAGCGCACACCTTCTCGCCGTAGACCTTGTCGGGCATGGCCACGACCGCACTGATCAGTACATCGGGATGCAGGTTGATGACGTTCTCGACCTCTTCGGCATTGATCTTCTCGCCGCCGCGATCCACTACGTCCTTGATGCGCCCGCAGAAGAAGTAGTAGCGCTTGCCGTCGATGATCCGCGACATCATCAGGTCGCCCGAGCGATAAAAGCCGTCATCCGTGTAGCGGCCGGCGTCTTCTTTTTCCGACTTGTAGTAGCCGCGTATGGTGTAGGGGCCGCGGAACAGCGCCTCGCCGGCGACGCCGTCGGGCACCTCGTCCTGCGTACCCGGCACGACCAGGCGAACCTCGTCGTGCTCGGAGACCGGCCGGCCCACGGAAGTGTTCAACACTTCGTCGCAGTCGCCGGCGCGGGCGAACATGATGACGCCCTCGGTCATGCCGAAAATGTGATACGTAGGAGACCCGGTCGCGCGCCGTATGCCCGCCGCGTTGCGCGGCCCTATGAAGCGGCGCCGGGCGCGCACCGACTCGTCGGCCAGCAGTAGCTCGGGCGCGATGCGGGTCAGGATGGGCCCGGCGACGCCGAACCACGTAGGCTGGTAATCGCGCACCAGCTGGCGCAGCGACTGCTCGCCCAGATCCGTGGCCACCGTCACGCAAGCCCCTGTCAGCAGGAACGGCCCGAAGAAACAACCCATGTTCAGGTTGTGCATGTAGGGTGTGGGAAAGAACAGCACGTCTTCGGACGTATAACCGTTCCAGCGCGCCACCGCACGCATGTTGTACAGATATTCATTGTGGAAGCGTGGGATGATCTTCGGCACGCCCGTGGTTCCGCCCGAGAGCTGGAACACCGCGACCTGGAAAGGATCCACCTCTACATCCGCCAACAGCTCGCGGGCACGCTGCAAGGGCATGGATGCGATCAGGCCGGCCAGCGACACCGCCTTGCCCCGCTGGGCGCCGCGCGCCTGGACGACGAATTCCAGGCTCGGCACTTCGTCCTGCATTGCCACGGCAAAAGCGACGTCGTCGAACTTCGGATCGTCGCCCATTACCAGGTGCATGCGCGCTTCGGCCAGCTTGCCCAGATAGCCGATTTCGTGCTTGCGGTAAGCATGCAGGGCGCAGACCGGTATGATGGCCGCCTTCAGGCAGGCGTAGAAAGCCAATAGCAGCTCATTGCAGTTGCCGCATTGGAAGATGGCCCGATCCAGGGGCCGCAGGCCCAGCTGCAGCAGCGCCGCGGCCAGGCGCTCGCTGCGCTCGTCGAAATCTTGATAGCTGAGTTCTGCTTCGGGGCCCGCCAAGGCGATGCGTCCGGCATGGGCGGCGCACGACTGGCGCAGCGCCCCTGCGAGCGTCTCGCGCGTGAGCACCCCCTTTTCGACGTAGTCCTGCAGGCGCGGCAGATCGGGGTAGCGTACGCCCTCCAGCAGCACCTTGGGGCGCAGCGTTTCCGGTTTCATTGCGATTCCCGGCATGTCAAAGACCTTCCAGCCATTGCACGATCCGGCGTCCGGCGATGCGCTGGCCCGGCTCTTCCTCGCGGCTCAGCGCCATGCCATGGTGGTTGCCGCGCACGCGCACGTGCTGCTTGTCCTGGCTGCCTATGGAGGCGTAGATGGCGGCGATATCGTCCGGGAAGGTGCACTGGTCGCCGGTGTATTCGAGCAGCAGCACGGGCTGGCGTATGGCGCCCACGGTCTTTTCCAGCGATGCGTTGGAAGACAGGCCCGACCAGGTCGACAACCAGGACTCGGGCGTCACCACCCGTGCGAAACCCACGCTGCCCCAGTTCGACACGAACGGATCCTTGCCCCACAACGAGCCCGTCTTGCGATCCGAAGGGTCTAGCGTAATGTCCCAGGCGCGCAGATCGGCATCGGTGCGCCAGACCTGGAAAATAGGCGCATGCGCGGCAACACGCCGTTCCAGCGCGCTGGCAGTGCCGGCCTTGACCTTGCGGCGGGCCTCTTGCCGGGCTTGTATCAGATTGCGGGCATGCCGGTCTATGCGCGACACCCGCTCGCGCTGCGCCGCCCTGTAGCGCGTCACGAATGCCGGCTCGTAGCGGGCGCTGCACGTGGCGGGGTCGAAACCGTTGGCCTCGGAAAACGGATCCAGGGCCGGGTCGGTCTGCATCGGGTCGTTTTCATCGGCGACCGAAGGGTCGAGGCCGGACATCAGCAGCCTGCCCTGCCCTGGATGGGGCGATATCAGTATCATGCCGTCGACCTCCGGCATGGAGGCCTCGCGCAGCCGCGTGGGGCGGCCCGCGGGGGTCGAGGCGATGCGCTGCCCGGCGGGCACCAGCGACTGCTGGTTGTAGAAAGTGTACAGGCCGGCCCCGCCCGAGTTGCCGAGCAACACGATTTTCTCGTAGCCCAGTGTACGCAAGTGGGCCATGCCGGCCGCCACATCGAGCAAGGCGATTTCGTGTTCGAGCCGCAGATCGTTGCCGATGGAGCGCGGCCCCTGCACCCAGCAGGCATAGCCCGCGTCCAGCACCCACGGCACCATGTAATGCGTAACCGCCATTTCGCGCGGATGCATGATGGACACCACCTTGCGCTCTTTGCCGCTGGCGGTGAACAAGAAGCCCAGCGTGCGCTGGCCGTCTGCCGTGCCCAGGGCATAGGGAACCACCTGGTAGGGCCGCTGCATCAATTGCGCGTCCCAGGAAGCGCCGCGCATGCCTGCCGTGGCGCCCGAGCGAGTGGCTGTCTCCACTGCTTTCTCCTAAAAATTGAATCTATGTCAAATATAGTATTTTTTATTTGATAGTATGTCAATTAATTTTGGAGGAAGCCTGGAAAAGAACGCGGGCAGGGTCGACCGGCGCCGGAAGCCGCGCTCATCGGCAAGCACCGCCAAGCTCTCGCCAACCTTTCGTCAACTTCCGCCCAGCACCGGCGAACGCCGGCCTATGCGGGCGTCAGGCCGACTTGCGCGGCGCCCGCTTGCGGGCTGCGGTGCTCATGGCCTGCAGCTCGGCGGCCAGAACCACGGCCTGGTTGTGCTCGGTATCTTTGGCGGCGTACAGCAAGGTGATCGCCTGCTTGCCGGCGGCGGCCAGCAGCTCGCGCATGCGCTCCTGCTGCTCGGGCGCGCGCAGTTCGGAGCGGTAGCTGTCCTTGAATTGCTCCCAGTTTTCCACCTTGTGGCCAAACCAAGTGCGCAGCTCGGCACTGGGCGCCAGATCCTTGTACCAGGCATCGAACTTGAAGGTTTCTTTGGACAGGCCGCGCGGCCACAGCCTGTCGACAAATGCCCGATAGCCGTCGGACGGCTGGGCTTCTTCGTAAGCGCGCTTGATCTGTATGCGGATCGTCATGGTGGGGTCTCGACTTATGGCCTGTACGCATTGCAGGATGAAGAACCCGGCGAGCCATGGCACGCCGGCCGGCGCCTGGCGCTGGATCTGGCGCCAGGCCGGTTGCCAGATCGGGCGGACATAAGCGCGAGGCCCCGTACGACCGGTGTGGCCGGCACGGGGCCTGCCCGTGAAAATCAAGAATGAGTCATGTCCATCGGCACGATCCATTCGTCGTACTGTTCAGCCGTGACGTAGCCCAGGGCCAGTGCTGCGCTGCGCAGGGTGGTCTGTTCGTGCTGAGCCTTCTTGGCGATGGCGGCCGCCTTGTCGTAGCCGATGTGGCGGTTCAGCGCGGTGACCAGCATCAGGTTCTTTTCCAGATTGGCGGCAATGCGATCCAGGTTGGGTTCGATGCCCACCGCGCAGTGGTCGTTGAAGGCGCGGCAGGAGTCGCCCAGCAACTGTATGCTTTCCAGTACGTTGTGCACCATCACGGGCTTGTATACGTTGAGCTGGAAATTGCCCTGGCTGCCGGCGAACGCCGTGGCGGCGTCGTTGCCGTACACCTGCACGCAAACCATGGTCATGGCTTCGCATTGCGTGGGGTTGACCTTGCCGGGCATGATGGAAGAACCGGGCTCGTTGTCGGGGATGTGCAGTTCGCCTATGCCGCAGCGCGGGCCGCTGGCCAGCCAGCGCACGTCGTTGGCGATCTTCATGAGCGCGCCGGCCAGGGTGCGCAGCGCGCCCGACAGGTTCACCAGGGCGTCGTGCGCCGACAATGCGAAGAACTTGTTCCTGGCGGAACGGAACGGCAGGCCGGTGATCTCGGCGATGTGCGCCGCGGCGGTGTCGCCGAAGCGCGGATGGGCATTCAGGCCGGTGCCGACCGCCGTGCCGCCTATGGCCAGGTCGTAAATGCCGGGCAGCGCCGCGCGCAGCGCTTCCAGGCCGAACTCGAGCTGCGCCACCCAGCCGCCGATTTCCTGGCCCAGCGTGATGGGCGTGGCGTCCTGCAGGTGGGTGCGGCCGGTCTTGACGACGTCCTTGTACTGTTCGGACTTGGCCGCCAGGGTGTCGCGCAGCAGCTCGACGGCGGGAAACAGGTGGCGCTGCAGTTCGCGGCCCACGGCGATGTGCATGGCCGTGGGGAAGGTATCGTTGGACGACTGCCCGCGATTCACATGGTCATTGGGGTGTACCGGCGCCTTGCTGCCCATGACCCCGCCCGCCAGTTCGATGGCGCGGTTGGCAATGACCTCGTTGGCGTTCATGTTCGACTGGGTGCCGGAACCCGTCTGGAACACCACCAGGGGAAACTCTTCGTTGCGCTCGCCGCGGATGACTTCGTCGGCGGCGCGCACGATCAGGTCGGCAATGTTCTGCGGCAGTTCGCCCAGCTCGGCATTGGCCTGCGCCGCCGATTTCTTCAGGATGCCCAGGGCCTCGATGATGGGCGCCTGCCACTTGAAACGCGCCACGCCTATGGGGAAGTTTTGTATCGAACGCTGCGTCTGCGCGCCCCAGTAATGGTCTGCGGGTACCTCGATGGAGCCCATCGAATCTTTTTCCACGCGGGTTGTAGCCATTGTGCAACTCCTTGATCGCTATATCTATATGCTTGCGGGCGCCGCCATGCGCGCCCTGTTTCTATGTATACAGGAACCAGAATATACATCCGGATGCCCTCGGGATCCGGGCCGGCACCAGCAGCCGGCGCCCTGGGCCGGGCACCGGCCAAGCCGGGCAAGGAGCGCGGGACAGCGCCCTGCCCCAGTTCCTGCGCTCGCCACGCCGTCAGCCACGCCGTCAGCCATGCCGTAGTGCCGCCTCGGGCGCCTCTTCGGCGTGTGGCGCGAACAGCGCCGACCAGGCCTGCACGGCATCGAGCAGCCGGCACGCGAAGCCCCATTCGTTGTCGAACCAGATGAAGATATTGGCCAGGCGCGGCCCGTTCATGCGCGTCTGGCTGCCGTCGACGACGACGGAATGCGGGTCGTGGTTGAAGTCCACCGAGGCATGCGGCGCGTCGGAATACGCCTGCAGGCGCGGCTGGCGCTGCGCCGCCGTGCGCAGCAGCGCATGCAGCCGTTCGCCATCGGCGTCGCTCGACAGCTGCGCCATGATGTCGATGGCCGACACGTTCAGCGTGGGTACGCGGATGGCCTTGGCCTGCACCTTGCCGGCCAGCGCCGGCAGGAAGCGCTCTACCCCTTGGGCCAGGCCCGTGGCCACCGGGACGATGGACTGCATGGCCGAACGGGTGCGCCGCAGGTCGGAATGATGATAGCCGTCTATCAGGGGCTGGTCGTTCATGACCGAATGCAGTGTGGTGAGGAACGCGTGTTCGACGCCAAAAGCCTGCTGCAGTTGGTTTAGCACCGGCACCACGGCATTGGTGGTGCAGGACGCGTTGGAAACCAGGCGTTCTTCGCCGGTAAGCGCGTGCTGGTTGATGCCGTAGATCAGGGTGAAATCAATATCGCGCGCGCTGCGGCCCGGATGCGAGAGCAGCAGCCGCGGGCAGCCGGCCGCCAGGAAGCGTTCCAGCTCGGCGCGCGTGCCGTAGCGGCCGGAACACTCCACCAGAATATCGATATCCAGCGCCGCCCAGTCGACACCTTCCGGCTCGCGGGCATGGCTGACGTGTATCGGCACACCATCTATTACCAGGCCTTCGTCGCGCTGCTGCACGTCTCCGGGGAAGATGCCGTGGGTGGAGTCGAAGCGCGTGAGGTACGCCATGGAGTCGAGGTCGGCCGGCTCGTTGATGGCGACGACCTGGAACGAGTGGCGCAGCGGCGATTCGTGCAGCGCGCGCAGGAAACAACGGCCTATGCGGCCGTAGCCGTTGATTGCAAGGCGTATGGGATGAGGCATGTGAGGGTGTTCCGGAAATGACGATTCAGGCGCGGCGCCCACACGCACGCTGCGCCGCCGGCACGCAACGCGCCGCAGGCCGCGGCACTAGTGTCACTGTACTACTTTCCGCAAGGGCTCGAAGGCGTCAGGACGCCTTGGCGCGCCAGGCGCGGACGATATCGCCGGCACGCTGCCGCAGCAATTGCGGGGCCTCGCGGCAGGCCTGTTCCAGCGTGATAGGCCCCGGGGCCAGGCTGAAGGCGGCGGTGATGCCGGCGGCGTACACGGCCTCGTAGCCCGGCCCCAGCGATCCGGCCAAGGCGAATACCGGGATGCCCAGGCGCTGCGCGTAGCGCGCCACCCCCACGGGCGTCTTGCCATGCGGCGTCTGGGCATCCATGCGGCCCTCGCCGGTGAAGACCAGGTCGGCGCCCTGCAAGGCAGCGGGCAGGCCAGCCAGCTCGGCCACCAGTTCGGCGCCGGGCCGAAAGCTCGCGCCCAGGAACTGCTTGATCGCGTAGCCCAGGCCACCGGCTGCGCCGGCGCCCGGCGTCTGGCGTTCGTCCTTGCCCATTAGCGCGGCGCAGACATCGGCGAAATGCGCCAGCGCCGCGTCGAGTTCCGCCACCTGCCGCGCATCGGCGCCCTTCTGCGGGCCGAATACGGCCGAGGCGCCTTGCGGGCCGCACAAGGGGTTGTCGACGTCCATGGCCACTTCGAAGCGGGTGTCGGCCACGCGCGGATCCAGTCCGTCCGCCGACAGCGCATGCAGGCTCCGCAAGGCCGCGCCGCCGGGCGGCAGCTCTTGCCCCTGGGCGTCCAGCAGCCGCAGGCCCAGCGCCTGCAGCATGCCCGCGCCGCCGTCGTTGCAGGCGCTGCCGCCCAGGCCGATGGTAATGCGCCGGGCTCCGGCCTGCAGCGCCTGCAGGATGAGCTGCCCGACGCCATAGCTGGTGGCGCGCAAAGGATTGCGCAGGTTCGGCGCAATCTGCTCGAGCCCGGCTGCGGCGGCAATTTCTATAAAGGCCGCATCATCGGGCAGCAAGGCCCACTCGGCCTCGTGGTCGCGGCCGTTGGCATCGCGCACCACGGCCTTGCGCAATTCGGCGCGGGTCGCGGCAGCCACCGCCGCCAAAGAACCCTCGCCGCCATCAGCCATGGGCACGCACACGGTCTGGGCCTGCGGCAGCACATCGAGTACACCGGCCTCGATGGCGCGCGCCACCTCGGCCGCGCTCAGGCTTTCCTTGTATGAATCGGGGGCTATGACGATACGCATGTTCTATATACCCACCGCAACCGCATTGCGCGGCTCGCCGCGGCAGTATGCCTCGATATTGTCGACGAGCTGGTCGGCCAGCGCCTGCACCGCCTCGTCGCTGGCCCAGGCCACATGCGGGGTAAGGATGAAATTAGGCAGATCCAGCAGACGCATGAGGATGCTGTCGGCGGCGGGAGGCTCGGGGCTGGCCACGTCGAAACCCGCGCCCGCCAATTGGCCGCCGCGCAGGGCGCGTTCCAGCGCCGCTTCATCGACCAGGCCGCCGCGCGCGGTGTTCACCAGCAGCGGCCGGCGCCGCATGCGGGCGAATTCCGCCGCGCCGATCAGGCCGCGCGTCTGCTCGTTGAGCGGGCAATGCAGGCTGATGACGTCGCTTTGTTCCAGCACTTGCTCGAACGTCGTATACGGCGCCGCGGGCTGCGCCTGGCCCTTGCGGCCCGCGAACAGCACCCGCATGCCCAGCGCACGGCCGATGCCTGCGACGGCCTGGCCCAGGACGCCCGAGCCTATCAGCCCGAGCGTGGAGCCGGCCAGGTCGCGGATGGGATAGTCGAAATAGCAGAACTGGGCCGCCTGCTGCCAGCGGCCCGCCTTGACCGAATCGCGATAGGCGACGATGCTGCGCCGCAGGGCGAAAATCAGCGCGAAAGTATGTTCGGGCACGGTATGCACGGCATAGCCGCGTATATTGGACACCACGATGCCCCGCTGCGCACAAGCGCGCAGGTCGACCATGTCGGTGCCGGTGGCGGCCACGGCGATCATTTTCAGGTTCGGCGCCTGCGCCAGCGCTTCGGCCGGCAACGGCGCCTTGTTGCTGATGACTATGTCCGCCGCAGCGATGCGGGCCGCCACCTCGCCTTTGCCGGTGCGCGCATGTACTGTCAGCTCGTGCGGAAAAGACAGCGGGCGCAGCACCGTCTGCGGTGAAATCGTGTCGCGATCCAGAAAGACGACACGCAATGGGCGAGCAGTCATGGGGTTCCAGTAAGGATGAGAGGCAATGGAGGCGGCCTCGAACCGGGCAGCGTGGCTCGGGCCGGCAGAGTCACCGAGTATATAAAACAAATGGCCGCGGCGGAAAAACCGACCAGCAGCGTGCCCGCGCATGGCAATGTCCGCAGCCCCATCGGCCAGACGAAGGAACCCGCTCTCGCGCAGCCGGACTGCATCCGGGATATAGTTGACCTGAAGCACGGCGCGCTGTATGCGGCGCGCCCGCATATCAGCGATCAACTACGGATACACCATGCTGCCGACCCAGTTATTCAAGCCGCCGTTCCGTCTATCCGCCATGCCGGATGCCCCGGCCGCCGCTACGGAACCGCCACCGCGCTATCCCATCGAAGACTTCTTCCGCAACCCCGAGCGCGGCTTTTTCCGGCTGTCGGAAGACGGCGCCACGCTGGCGTTCATGGAGCCTGTGTCCATAGACGGGCAGCCGACGCGCATGAATATATTCGTGCAGGCGCTGGAAGGCAGCCGGCCGGTGGGCACGGCGCGGCGGCTGACTTCGGAAACGCTGCGCGACATAGGCCAGTTCTTCTGGAAGGGTTCGCACACCATTCTGTACGCCAAGGATTTCAACGGCGACGAGAACTTCCACGTGCTGGCGGTGGACGTCGCCAGTGGCGCCGTCACCGACCTCACACCCTTCGAGGGCGTGCGCGCCGGCGTCGAGGACGACCTGCCGGACGACCCGCAGCACATACTCATAGGCCACAACGGCCGCAACCCCGAGGTCTTCGACGTTTATCGCGCCGACATCCGCAGCGGCGCACTGGAGCGGGTGGCCGAGAACCCGGGCAATATCGTCGGCTGGCAGACCGACCACGCCGGGCGGGTGCGCGTGGCGCTGGCCAGCGACGGCCTGCGCACCACGGTGCTGTACCGGGAAAACGAAAGCGACGCCTTCACGGCGATTATCGATACCGACTTCCGTACCACCGTCAGCCCCATGTTCTTCGATTTCGACGATCGTTCGCTGTATGCGCTGAGCAACCGCGGGCGCGACCTGCTGGCACTGGTGCGCATCGACCCGCGGGCGCCCGACGCAGAACACACGGTGTACAGCACCGACAGCGTCGACCTGGACGGCGCGTCTTACTCGCGGCTGCGCAAGGTGCTGACGGCGGCCGCCTACCAGACCGACAAGCCGCAATACCATTTTTTCGACATGCTCAGCGAAAAGCGCTACGCGCAGGTGCGCGCCCTGCTGCCCGGCTACGAGGTCGCATTCCAGGACGCCACGCGCGACGAAACCAAGTTCATCGTCGCGGCCTACAACGACCGCACGCCCGGCAGCCGCTACATCTTCGACGCCGACAGCGGCACGGTCAGCAAGCTGGGCGACATCAACCCCCACCTGCGCGAACAGGACATGGCGCAGGTGCGCCCCATCAAGTACCGCAGCCGCGACGGCCTGTGGATCCACGGCTACCTGACCTTGCCGCCGGGGCGCCCCGCGCAGGCCCTGCCCTGCGTGGTCAACCCGCATGGCGGCCCCTGGGCGCGCGACGGCTGGGGCTTCAACCCGGAAGCCCAGTTCCTGGCCAACCGCGGCTACTGCGTGCTGCAAATGAATTTCCGCGGCTCCACCGGCTACGGCCGGCGCTTCTGGGAAGCCAGCTTCGGCCAGTGGGGCCTGGCGATGCAAGACGACATCACCGACGGCGTGCAATGGCTGGTCGACGAAGGCATCGCCGACCCGGCGCGCATTGCCATCTATGGCGGCAGCTACGGCGGCTACGCCACGCTGGCCGGCATCACCTACACCCCCGATCTGTACGCCGCGGCGGTGGACTATGTGGGCGTGTCGAACCTGCTGACCTTCCTGAACACCATCCCGCCATACTGGAAGCCCATGCTGGAAAAAATGCACAGCATGGTGGGCGACCCGGAACGCGACCGCGAGCGCCTGGAAGCTACGTCGCCGGCGCTGAATGCCGGCAAGATCCGCACGCCGCTGCTGATCGCCCAGGGCGCGCACGACCCGCGCGTAAACAAGGACGAAAGCGACCAGATGGTGGCGGCGCTGCGCTCGCGCGGCGTCGAGGTGGAATACATCGTCAAGGACAACGAAGGGCACGGCTTCCACAACGACGAGAACAAGTTCGAGTTCTACGGCCGCATGGAAAAGTTCCTGGATCTGCACCTGCGCCCCGACGGCGCCGAAGGCGAGTCCTGATCGCAAGCCCTGCCGCCCCGCCCGAACGTCACCGGCCGGGGCGCCACGCAAAGACAAGACCGCCGCGGCCGGCAGGCCGTAGCGTTTGACAACACTGATAAGATAATCGGTGGCTGGCGTACGCCGTACACCGGCCACCCGGATTCCAGCATCACCCCTCTGCACATACCCGATAGCGTTTTTGATACGAAGGAGGACGCGGAACAGGGCCACGACATCGAGCGTGGCGCGCTATCCCTCTCCGGCGCAACAGCCCGGAGCCTTCCGCGCATGCATATGAAACTGTATTACCTGCCCGGCGCCTGCCCGCTCGCCACCCAGATCGTCCTGGAATGGACCGGCACCCCTTACGAACTGCAGGCCGTCAGCCGCAGCGAAATCAAAGAGCCCGCCTACCTGGCCCTGAACCCCCTGGGCTCGGTACCGGTATTGGTGGACGGCGACTTCGTGTTGACGCAAAGCGCGGCTACGCTGGAATACGTGGCGGAACTCAATCCCAAGGCCGACCTGGTCGGCCAGACCCCGCGCCAGCGCGCCGAGACTCGCCGCTGGCTGGGCTTCTGCAATTCCGACCTGCATCGCACCTTCAGCCTGGTATTCGGGCCGGGGGCCTACGTCAGCAGCGAAGCGGGCCAGAAAGAACTGGCCGAGAAGGCCGCCGCGCGCGTAGTGTTCCTGTTCGGCGTGGCCGACAAGCACCTGGCCGGCAGGAACTGGCTGGGCGACCAGCGTTCGGTCGCCGACCCCTATCTGTACACCATTACACGCTGGGCCAAGGCCAAGCAGCTGGATATCGGCGGCATGGCGAACCTGCAGGCCCACTACGAGCGCATGCATGCCGACGCCGGCGTGCAGGCAGCCCTCAAGAAACAGGGCCTGGAATAGCCGCGCGCAACGCGGCGGCTGCCTGCCGGGCCGCGGCATGAGCCCGGCCGGTGGCCAAGAACCTGCATTGATTGTGCGGCAATACGGAGGCACACTCCGCCTGCCGAAGCAGCCGCACACAGCGGCTGCCTTCAAGCCTCCAGGCAGGCGCGCCGCACACATCGGCCGCCTTCAAGCCCCCAGGTAGGCGCGCCGCACCTCGTCATTGCTCAGCAGATTGGCCCCGCTGTCGGCCAGCATCACCCTGCCGGTTTCCAGCACATAGCCGCGGTCGGCGATCTGCAGCGCCTTGTGGGCGTTCTGCTCGACCAGGAACACGGTCACGCCCTGCTGCCGTATGGCCTGGATGATCTCGAAGATCTGCGCAATGATCAGCGGCGCCAGGCCCAAGGTGGGCTCGTCCAGCAGCAGCAGCTTGGGGCGCGTCATCAGCGCCCGGCCTATGGCCAGCATCTGCTGCTCGCCGCCCGACATGGTGCCGGCGCGCTGGCGGGCGCGCTCTTTCAAGCGTGGAAACAACGTATATACATGATCGATGCCTGCGGCGACGCCGGCCTTGTCCAGGAAGAAGCCGCCCATCTGCAGGTTCTCGGTGACGGTCAGATCCGAAAATACCCGCCGCCCTTCGGGTGAAATGGCGATGCCGCGGCGCATGATGGCGTGGGTGTCCTCGCCGCTGATGTCCTGGCCTTCGAATTCGATGCGGCCGCTGCGCGCCCGGGGCGAGCCGCAAACCGTCATCAGCAGCGTGGTCTTGCCCGCGCCGTTGGCGCCGATCAGCGTCACGATCTCGCCCTGCCGCACCTCGACCGATACGCCGTCCAGGGCCTGGATGGCGCCATAGTAGGTGTGCACGTTGTCCAGCTTGAGCACTTATTCTTCCCCCAGGTACGCCTTGATGACGCGCGGATCGGCCCGCACCTCGGCGGGCAGGCCCGTCATGATGGGCCTGCCGTGTTCCATGACCAGGATGCGGTCGGACACGCCCATGACCAGGCTCATGTCGTGCTCGATGAGCAGCACCGCCACGCCGAATTCCTTGCGCAGGCGGTCGATGAGCCGCTGCAGGTCGCGTTTTTCCTGGGGGTTCAGGCCGGCGGCGGGCTCGTCCAGCATCAGCAGGCGCGGCTGGGTGATCATGCAGCGCGCGATTTCCAGCCGGCGCTGGTGGCCGTAGGCCAGGTTGCCGGCCTCGCGGTTGGCGTACTCGCGTATGCCCATGAAGTCCAGCCACTGCACGGCGTTTTCCAGCGCACGGCGCTCGGAGCGGCGATACGAAGGCACCTTGAACAGGCCCTGCAGGAACCCGGTCTGCAGGCGCGTATGCTGCGCCACCAGCAGGTTCTCGAGCACGGTAAGCTGCTTGAACAGGCGCACATTCTGGAAGGTGCGCACCAGGCCGCGCTGCGCCACCTTGTGGCTGGCCAGCCCGTTGATGCGGCGCTCTTCCAGGAAAATAGAGCCGCCGCTAGGCTTGTAGAAGCCACCCACGCAATTGAATACGGTGGTCTTGCCGGCGCCGTTGGGGCCGATGATGGCGAACACCTCGTCGCCGCCCACCTCGAACCCGACACCGTCCACGGCCAGCAGGCCGCCGAAGCGCATGCTCAGGCCCGAGACTTTCAGCAAGGCGGGGCTCGTCATGCCGGCAGCTCCACCTGCGGACGCTTGACCGGCAGCAAGCCTTGCGGGCGCCACATCATCATCAGCACCATGACCAGGCCGAAGATCAGCATGCGGTATTGGGCGAATTCGCGCGCCAGTTCCGGCACCACGGTAAGAATGATGGCCGCCAGGATGACGCCGACCTGCGAGCCCATGCCGCCCAGCACCACGATGGACAGGATCAGGGCCGATTCGATGAAAGTGAAGGATTCGGGGTTGACCAGCCCCTGGCGCGCCGCGAAGAACGCGCCGCCCAGGCCGGCGAACATGGCCCCCATGGTGAAGGCCGAGAGCTTGATGCGGGTCGGGTTCAAGCCCAGCGAACGGCAGGCGATCTCGTCTTCGCGCAGGGCTTCCCAGGCGCGGCCTATGGGCATGCGGATCACGCGCGAGGACACGAACAGAGCCAGCAGCGCCAGCAGCAGCGCGGTCAGGTACAGGTACACCACCACGTCATTGGGGTTGAAAGTCCAGCCCATCAGCTGGTGGAAAGTGGTCTCGCCCGCCGGCGCGCGGCGCACCATGGCGTAGCCGAACAGGGTCGGCTTGGGTATGCCGGCGATGCCGTCGGGGCCGCCGGTCAGGGGATACAGGTTGATCAGCATCAGGCGGATGATCTCGCCGAAACCCAAAGTGACGATGGCCAGATAGTCGCCGCGCAAGCGCAGCACCGGGAAGCCCAGGGCGAAGCCGAACAAGGCCGCGAACAGGCCCGACAGCGGCAGGGCCTCCCAGAAGCCCCAGCCGGCCCAGTGGTACAGCAGGCCGTAGGTGTAGGCGCCCACCGCGTAGAAACCGACGAAACCCAGATCCAGCAGGCCGGCAAAGCCCACCACGATGTTCAGGCCCAGGCCCAGCAGCACGTAGATCAGCACCAGCGTAGCCAGGTCGACCTGCGCGCGGCCGGTGAAGAAGGGCCAGATGGCCGCGAACACCACCAGCGCGGCCAGCATGCGCCGGCGGCCGCGTTCGCCCAGCACCGGCATGCGCAGGCGCACGCGCCCGCCCACGCCCGGCAGGCCCGCGGCCAGCGGCCGCAGCAGCTGGAAGACGAAGACGATGGCCATGCCGGCCACGATCATGCCCCATTCCGGCTGCAGCTGCGTCTGCATGCCGCGGCGCACGATCTGCAGGCCGAACACCGGGGCAATGATGACGCCGGCCATGATGGCGGCGACCAGCGCATGAGTAAAGTTGCGGCCCTTCATACCTTTTCCACCTCGGGCTTGCCCAGCAGCCCGGTGGGCCGGAACAGCAGAATCAGCACCAGCAGCGCGAAAGCCACGATGTCCTTGTATTGGGAAGAGATATAGGCGGCGGCCAGCGTCTCGGCCAGGCCCAGCAGCACACCGCCCAGCATGGCACCGGGCACGCTGCCTATGCCGCCCAGCACCGCCGCGGTAAAGGCCTTGATGCCGGCCAGGAAGCCGATGAAGGGGTTGAGCTTGCCGATGGCCAGAGCGATCAGCACCCCGCCCACCGCCGCCAGCATCGCGCCGATGACGAAGGTAAAGGAGATGATGCGGTTGGTGTCTATGCCCAGCAGGTTGGCCATGTGTATGTCCTGCGCGCAGGCGCGCGAGGCGCGGCCGGTGCGGGAATACTTGATGAACAGTGTCAGCGCGATCATCAGCAGCACGGTCACGGCGATGATCATGATGCGCGCATAGGGCACCGAGACACGGAAGTCGGGGCTCATGTCGAACTGCACCGCCCCGTGGATCAGCGCCGGCACCGCCATGTCGCGCGCGCCCTGCCCGATCGCCACCCAGTTCTCGAGGAAAATCGACATGCCGATGGCCGATATCAGCGCCACCAGCCGCGGGCTCTTGCGCAGCGGCGCATAGGCCACCTTCTCGATCGCGTAGCCATACACCGCGGTGACGCCGGCCGCCACCGCCAGCATGAGCAGCACCAGCAGCGGCAGCGGCAAGCCGCTGTTGACGCCCACGGCCGACAATGTCACCAGGCCGACATAGGCGCCGATCATGTAGATGTCGCCGTGAGCGAAGTTGATCATGCCGATGATGCCGTACACCATGGTGTAGCCGATGGCGATCAGGGCGTAGATGGCGCCCAGCGACAGGCCGTTGAAAAGCTGCTGCGTAAGCTCGGGAATGAAATCTGACATGTCGCAAGGCCCCTCTTTTTTATGCCCGCAAGGCCGGGTGGCCTGCGTTACCGCAAGCCCCAGAACCGCCGGCCTGGCTCATGGGCGCACGGCCCGCCTGCGCGTAAGCCTGCCCTGGAGCGCAGTGTGCTGCTTGCCTGATACGCAGGTTCAGATCCGCTGCCTGCTCCCGGTCGGGGCGCCGCCATTCTGCGCACCCGGCCCGCGCTTGTCACTAAGGAATAGCCCCTAAACGTTGTGCTGCGCCGAGACCGCGGCGGCCGTGGCCGGCCGTGCCAGGTTCCACATCATGGCCCGGAACGGGGCCAGCATGGTGACATTGACCAGCAGCTTGACGGCCAGGTCGCCCAAAGCCAGCGCGACCCAGTGCACGCCCGTGCCGGCAAAGGCCACGCTGAAAAATACGCAAGTATCGAGTATGGCGCCTGCCACCCCCCCGATGAGCGGCGCGCGCCACCAGCGCTGGTCGCGCAGGCGGTCGAAGACATGGATGTCGGCCAGCTGCGCGCACAGATAGGCCAGGCCCGAGGCCGCGGCGATGCGTGGCGTGGCGACCCAGGCGGAGACGATGAGTGCGGCCACGAAGCCGGCCACCGCCACGCGCCGCGCCGCCGGAGCCCCGAAGCGGCGGTTCAGCACGTCGGTGACCAGGAAGGCCACCGGGTACGACAGCCCGCCCCAGGTGAGCCAGTGGCTGATGGGGTACTGCACCAGGATGTTGGAACCCACCACCACCACGCCCATGGCCAGCACGGCCAGCAGGAACTGCACCGGGGTCATGGCTACGAAGCTGCGCTGCCGCGCGGCAGGGCTCGAGGCAAGAGTATTCATGCGTCGAGCTCCTGGGCCAGTTCGGCGGCGCGATCGCAGGCGGCGCGCATGGCCTGTTGCACGATGCCGGCGAAACCGCGCTGCTGGAACACGGCCAGCGCGGCGGCCGTGGTGCCGCCCTTGGAAGTGACCCGCTCGCGCAGCGTGGCCGGAGGTTCGGGCGACAGCGCCGCCAGCTGGGTGGCGCCCGACAGCGTGGCCAGCGCCAGCTTGCGCGCCTGCTCGTCGTTCAGGCCCAGATCCCGGCCGCCCTGCAGCATGGCTTCCAGGAACAGGAATACGTAGGCCGGGCCGCTGCCCGACAGCGCGGTGACCGCGTCCAGCGCGGCATCGTCGTCGACCCAGACGGTTTCGCCCACCGCGCGCAGCATTTGCTGGGCCAGGGCGCGGTCGTCGTCGGAGACGGCGGGCAGGGCCATCAGGCCGGTGATGCCGGCGCCGATCAGGGCCGGGGTATTGGGCATGCAGCGCACCAGGCGCTGCCAGGGCCGACCGGGCTCGCCCAGCCAGCGCGCCAGCGTGCCGCTGGTGATTCCGGCGGCGATGCTGACGACCAGGGTGCCGGGCGTGAGAAACGGGCGGCAGGCCTGCGCCGCGGCCTTCAGGTGCTGCGGCTTGACGGCGAAGACCCAGACCCGGCAGGCGGACAGTTGCGCGCCGGGGGCGGCGGCAGCGCTGGCGCCCTTCTGGCGCCACTGCTGCAGCACGGCTTCGGTCGGGTCGATGACGTGCACGTCTTGTGCGGCGCAACGCTTGCCGATCAGGCCGGCGCCCAGGGCGGTGGCCATATTGCCGCCGCCGATGAAGGAAAGTGTGAGTTCGGAGTCCATAGCACGCGTATTGTACGATTTTCTGTATAGCCGCCCTCTCTGGCGACCCGGCTGCGCAACGCTTCCCCACGCATGGTACTTATAGGCATTGACCGATAGGGCCGGTGTGGCTAAATTCACGTCATCGTCACAAACGCGTCATAGACTGTTCACTGTTTATGAATCCGGCCGCGCACATCCTGCCGCGACAGGTTTTTTCCAAGGAGAACAAGCTCATGAGAGCGAAACACCTAGCCCTGACCCTTGCCGGCGCGCTTGCCGCCCTGGGTACGGCCCACGCGGCAACGCAAATCACTTTCTGGCACGCCATGCAAGGCCCCCTGGGCGAGCGCGTCAATTCCATCGTCGACCAATTCAACAAGAGCCAGTCCGACTATGTCGTGCATGCGGTGTACAAGGGCTCGTACCCCGAAACCATGAACGCCGGCATCGCCGCGTTCCGCGGCGGCAATGCGCCCGACATCCTGCAGGTGTTCGAGGTCGGCACCGCCACCATGATGTACGCCAAGGGCGCCATCGTGCCCGTGCAGGAAATGTCCGAGAAGGCCGGCGACCCCATCGACCCCAAGCTGTTCCTGGGCGCCGTGGCCAGCTACTACTCGTCTTCTTCCGGCAAGCTGGTGTCCATGCCGTTCAACAGCTCCACGCCGGTGTTCTATTACAACAAAGACGCCTTCAAGAAGGCCGGCCTCGATCCCGACAAGGCGCCCCACACCTGGAAGGAAGTGGCCGAGGCCGCCAAGAAGCTGCGCGCCTCCGGCATGGAATGCGGCTACACCACCAACTGGCCGTCCTGGATCCAGCTCGAGAACTTCGCGGCCTGGCACAACGTGCCCTATGCCTCTGAAGACAACGGCTTCGGCGGCCTGGGTGCGCGCCTGCAGATCGACAAGCCGCTGTTCGTGCGCCACATGAAGTTCCTGGCCGCCATGGCCAAAGACGGCGCCTTCACCTATGGCGGGCGCGGCGACACCGCCAATGCGCTGTTCATCTCGGGCAAGTGCGGCATGTTCACCGGTTCCAGCGGCACGCGCGCCAGCATCCTGAAGAACGGCAAGTTCGCGCTGGGCACCTCTACCCTGCCCTACTACCCCGACGTCAAGGGCGCGCCGCAGAACACCATCATCGGCGGCGCCTCGCTGTGGGTCTTCGCCCACAAGAAGCCCGAGGTCTACAAGGGCATAACCAAGTTCTTCAAGTTCCTGGCCAGCCCCGAGCAGTCCGCCGCCTGGCACCAGGGCACCGGCTACGTGCCCATTACCAAGGCCGGCTACGACCTTACCAAGAAATCGGGCTTCTATGAAAAGAACCCCGGCACCGAGATCGCCGTGCAAGAACTCAACGCCAACACCACCGCCAATTCGCGCGGCGTGCGCCTGGGCTACCTGCCGCAGATCCGCGACATCGAAGACGGCGAAATGGAACAGATCTTCGCCGGCAAGGTCGATGCCAAGGCCGGGCTCGACATCATGGTGAAGCGCGGCAACGAACTGCTCGAGCGTTTCCAGAAGAGCGTCAAATAATACAAGCGGCGATAGTCGTATGCAAAGAACCGCGAGGCTAGCCCCGGATGCACGGGCTCCTCGCGGTTTCTTTATTAGCGTGAACAGGCACTGAAACATGGAAAAACGCGTCGTCTTCACCCATAAAGTGCTGCCCTACCTGCTGCTGGCGCCGCAGCTGGCCATTACCGTCGTGTTCTTTTTCCTGCCCGCCGGGCAGGCCATGTGGCAGTCATTCCGCATCGAAGACCCGTTCGGCCTGTCTTCGCAGTTCGTCGGCCTGAGCAATTTCGCCGATTTGTTCGCCAATTCCGACTACGT
The DNA here is from genome assembly GCF_002209565.1 of Candidimonas nitroreducens. Classification (GTDB taxonomy): domain Bacteria; phylum Pseudomonadota; class Gammaproteobacteria; order Burkholderiales; family Burkholderiaceae_B; genus Candidimonas; species Candidimonas nitroreducens. The sequence continues at coordinate 151,372 of NZ_NJIH01000001.1, read as the reverse complement.
CAACTCTTTCGAGATCACGGCCGTCTTCTCGCTGTCGGTATCGGTGCTGGGCCTGAGCATCTCGCTGTTGCTGGCAGTCATGGCCGATCGCGTCGTCAAGGCCGCCGGGGTCTACAAGACCCTGCTGATCTGGCCCTACGCCGTGGCCACCGCGGTGGCCGGCGTGCTCTGGATGTTCATGTTCTCGCCGTCGGTGGGCGTGATAGCGGTGTACCTGGCGCGGCTGGGCTTTTCCTGGAACCCGCGCCTGGACGGCTACGACGCCATGACGCTGGTGGTGCTGGCCTCGGTATGGAAGCAGATTTCGTACAACTTCCTGTTTTTCCTGGCCGGCCTGCAATCCATACCGCGCTCGCTGATCGAGGCCGCTGCCATCGACGGCGCGAGCCCCGCGCGACGCTTCTGGACCATCGTCTTCCCGCTGCTGTCGCCCACCACCTTCTTCCTGCTGGTGGTCAACGTCATCTACGCGTTCTTCGACACCTTCGCCATTATCGACATCATGACCCAAGGCGGCCCCGGCACCTCTACGGCCATCCTGGTGTACAAGGTCTACAACTCCGGCTTCAAGGGCCTGGACATAGGCTCCTCGGCTTCGCAGTCGGTGATACTGATGCTGATCGTCATCGTGCTGACGGTGGTGCAGTTCCGCTACATCGACCGCAAGGTCAATTATTGAGCCCAACAATAACTAAGAACGCCACGGACGCCCCGCCATGATTCAACGCCGCCCCTACCTGGATTTACTCTCGCACCTGATTCTTATCGCGGGCGTGGCCATCGTCGCCTTCCCGCTGTACATCACCTTCATCGCCTCGACCCAGACCATGCAGCAAGTGGCGCAAGCGCCCATGTCGCTGCTGCCCGGCAACCAGTTCGTGCACAACTACATGACGGTGTTGTTCGGCACCGACCACAGCACGCCGCCGGTGGGCCGCATGATGTGGGTCAGCACCGTCATGGCCCTGGTCATCGCCATCGGCAAGATCGCCATATCCATGCTGTCGGCCTTCGCGGTGGTGTACTTTCGCTTTCGCCTGCGCATGTTCTTTTTCTGGATGATCTTCGTCACGCTGATGCTGCCGGTAGAAGTACGCATCGCCCCGACCTACAAGGTGGTGGCCGGCCTGGGCATGCTGAACAGCTACGCGGGGCTGACGCTGCCGCTGATCGCCTCGGCCACCGCCACTTTCCTGTTCCGCCAGTTCTTCCTGACCGTGCCCGACGAACTGGTCGAGGCCGCGCGCATAGACGGCGCCGGGCCGATGCGCTTCTTCAAGGACATCTTGTTCCCGCTGTCGCGCACCAGCATCGCGGCGCTGTTCGTGATCCAGTTCATCTACGGCTGGAACCAGTATCTCTGGCCGCTCATCATCACCACCCAGGAACGCATGTACCCCATCGTCATCGGCATCAAGAGCATGATCGCCGGCGGCGACAGCGTCACGTCGTGGAACCTGGTCATGGCCACGGCCATCCTGGCCATGCTGCCCCCGGCGGCGGTGGTCATATTCATGCAAAAATGGTTCGTTAAGGGCCTGGTCGACGCCGAGAAATGACGGGCTTGCAATCCAGAAGAGAACAAGGCGCGAAGCCGGAGAACAATACAACTAGTACTGGCCGGGCGAAGCAACGCCGTTATCTTCTTGATTGCAAGCCCGTATAACAGGAAACCCGCATATGGCAACACTTAGCTTTCGCAACGTCACCAAGACCTACCCGGGCAATGTAGCTGTGATCCACGGCGTGACGCTGGACGTGGCCGACGGCGAATTCATCGTCATCGTCGGCCCCTCGGGCTGCGGCAAATCCACCCTGATGCGCATGGTGGCGGGCCTGGAAAGCATTACCGGCGGCCAGATCGCCATCGGCGACAAGGTCGTCAACGACCTGGAACCCGCCGAGCGCGACATCGCCATGGTGTTCCAGAACTATGCCCTGTATCCGCACATGTCGGTGTTCGACAACATGGCCTACGGGCTGAAGATCCGCAAGTTCAGCAAAGAACAGATCCGCCAGCGCGTGGACAACGCGGCGCAGATCCTGGAACTCGACCATTTGCTGGATCGGCGTCCGCGCCAGCTCTCGGGCGGCCAGCGCCAGCGAGTGGCCATGGGCCGCGCCATCGTGCGCGAGCCCAAGGTGTTCCTGTTCGACGAACCGTTGTCCAACCTGGACGCCAAGCTGCGCGTGCAGATGCGGCTGGAAATCCAGAAGCTGCACCGCAGGCTCGGCACCACCAGCCTGTACGTCACCCACGACCAGGTCGAGGCCATGACCCTGGCCCACCGCATGGTGGTCATGAACAAAGGCATACCCGAACAGATCGGCACGCCCACCGAAGTCTTCGAGAAGCCCGCCTCGACCTTCGTCGCCAGCTTCATCGGCTCGCCGCCCATGAATCTGCTGCCGGTACAAATCGACGCCGGGCGCCGCGTCGTCGGCGACGCCGGCAGCACACTCGACATCAAGCCCGATGTCGTGCCCGCGGCGCTGGCCGGCAGGAAGGCCATTATGGGTGTGCGGCCCGAAGACATGCAGCTGCACACGCACGGCATACCCGTCGAAATCGAAATGGTCGAAATCCTGGGTTCCGAGCAGCTGATCCATGGCCGCCACGGCGCCACCCAGATCGTCCTGCGCTGCCCGGTGGGCCTGACCGCCGATCGGCCCATCCAGGTGGGCGACAAGCTCGACGTGGGCAGCGTCTCGGGCCGCGCCCTGCACTGGTACGACGCCGACACCGGCAAGCGCATCGAAGCTTGAGCATTGCCGATGTAATATCTACGAATTTCATCTACGAATTTCTTTTATTGGGCGTAAGCGCCTTCCCGCATTCGATCCGCGAAACCCATGCAACTCGGCCCACTTTCCCAGTTCGTCACGTTACCGGAGCAAATCGCCAAGGCCATTGCAGACGGCATCATCAAGGGCGAGATCCAACCGGGGGCCAGCCTGCGCGAAATTCCCCTGGCCGAGCTGTTCGGCGTCGGCCGCAGCAGTATTCGCGAAGCGCTGCGGATCCTGGAACGGGACGGCGTGGTGTCGATACGCCCGCGGCATGGTGCGAGCGTGACCCAGTTAAGTGCCGAGGAAATGCTGGAGATCTACCAGATCCGCGCGGCGCTGCTGGGCGTGGCCTTCGAGCTGTTCACCGCTCGCGCCACCGACAAAGACCTGCAATTCCTCGGCGAAACGCTGGCTCGCGTCCAGGCTATCGCCGCGCCCGACGAGCAGGCCACGGCGCTCATCCACGCCGAGCTGTCGGCCAATATGGCCACTTACATCTGCACCCGCTGCGGCAACCGCAAACTCGCGGCGCTCTTGAGCCAGATGTCGCTGCAAGTGGCCCGCTACACGAAGCTCGGACTGTCTTCGACGCAAAGACGGGCGCAGTCCGTGCGGAACTGGCAAAAGGTGCTCGACGCACTCGGCCGCCGCGACGCGGCGACCGCCAATCAGGCCGGCAAACAAATGGTCACGGATAACCTGACCTACGCGCAAAGCATACTCAGCGCCGGCCATTGAGGCTGTCGACAATAGGGCATATCGGCCCGTCATCAAGACACAAATAGAAACAAATTTCTCTTTTCCATAGCGCGTACGCTTAGGTAGAATTTAATTGTCGACAATGAGACAATTAATGGAGAAAACAATGAGCAGCGCAACGGACACCGCGTCGGACACCTATCACTACGAGCACAGCGGCATCACTATTCGCAAGCTCAGCGAGCATGTAGGCGTGGAGATCGAAGGGGTGGATCTTGCTTCCCCGCTGCAAGCACACGTCATCCGCGACATCAAGGACGCCTGGGAGCGCCATGGCGTGGCGGTATTCCGCAACCAGGAATTGCCGCCTGTCGCGCACCGCGACTTCAGCGCACACTTCGGCCCACTGGTCGGCCATGTGCTGAGCCGATTCAATATGAGCGAGTGCCCCGAAGTTACGCTCATCTCCAATGTCGTCAACGACAAGGGCGAGAAAATCGGCGCGGATCGCGCTGGCATGCTCTGGCACTCCGACATGTCCTTCGTCAAGCGCCCGAGCATGGGTTCCCTGCTCTATTGCGTGGAATGTCCGCCCGTGGGCGCCGATACGCAATTCGCCAGCATGTACGCCGCCTACGAGGCGCTGGACTCCGAAGACCAAAAGCATTTGGCGACCCTCAGGGCGATACATGACTACCCGTGGCACTACCGCACTTACTTGAAGCACCGCACGCAGCTGACCCCCGAAGAAGAAGCCAAAACGCCTCCCGTGGCGCATCCGGTGGTTCGCACGCACTCCAGCACGGGCCAGCAAGCCCTTTATGTGGGCGAAGGCTTGACGCGCACGATCGAAGGCATGGAGGAAAGCGAAGGCCGCAAACTGGTCATCGAGCTCAGCGACTTCGCCACGCAGCCGCAATTCGTCTACGCACACAAATGGCGCCCCGGCGATTTGGTGTTCTGGGACAACCGCTCGACCATGCATCGGGCCACTGAGTTCGACGATCGCTACCGCCGCCTGATGCGCCGCACCACGATACTTGGCGACGAGCCCTTTTACCGCGCCGCATAAACCCAACAGGCACCCTGCCGACGCCCTAAAAAAAGAGGAGCCAGCCCAAGTATGAAACGCAGAACTTTCTTGTCGACCGCAAGCGCACTGGGAATAGCGGGAATGGCCGGCGCGCGCAGCGCCAGTGCGCAGACGTGGCCCAGCCGGCCCGTCAGGATGATCGTGCCTTTCCCCGCTGGCGGGGCGACGGACATCATCGCCCGCATCCTGGCCGAAAGGCTGACGGCCGAGTTCGGCCAATCTTTCATAGTGGAAAATCGAGCCGGCGCGTCGGGCATCATAGGCGAAGCCGCAGCGGCGCACGCCGCGCCCGACGGCTACACCATATTGCACACGGGCAACGGGCCGCACGCGATCAACACCGATCTATTCGAGCCCATGCCTTACGATCCCGTCAAGGATTTCGCACAGATCTCGCTGACCTCGGTGCTGCCCCTGGTGCTGAACGTAAACCCCTCGGTGCCGGCCAAAACCTTGCCCGAATTCGTCGCCTGGGTCAAAGCCAATCCGGGCAAGCTCAACTATGCGTCGCCGGGCATAGGCTCGCCTCCCAACCTGACCATGGAGCTGTTCAAGAGCCAGAATGGACTGGACATCGTGCATGTGCCTTACAAAGGCAGCAGCCTGGCGATCAGGGATCTGATCGGCGGCCAGGTCTCGGTGATGTTCGACAACGTGCTGGCTTCATATCAGCACATTAAAAACGGCACCATCCGGACGCTGGCCATCGGCACCCCGAAACGGCTGCCTTCGCTGCCAGACGTCCCCACCTTCAAGGAAGAAGGCTTTCCGAATTTCGAGGCCTATACCTGGACCGCGCTCGCAGCGCCCGCAGGCGTTCCCGCCGCCATCATCAACCGTCTGTCGGACGCCACCGCCAAGATACTGCGCACCCCGAAAGTGCAGGCCAGCCTCACGGCCCAAGGCGCGATTGCCGAAAGCTCGACCCCCGCCCAGCTGCAGGCGCGCGTACGTGCTGAAATCAAGAAATGGGCGCAGGTGATTGCCGAGGCGAATATCCCGCACGTCAAGCTGTAAAAAACGCGGCCCATCGAGGCCGCGTCGGGGGGATGGCCATGCCGGCGGCCCGCGTGCCGCCGGGCCGAATCCGCTTCGGGGCCGGTACATCCCACCAGGGCTGCGCCGGGCCCGGCCCGGGCTTGAACAAGCCGCTTTACTTCTGGTACTGATAGGCGGTCTTGGTGCCGTCCTTGTGCCAGGTGAACACTTCGAACTTGAAGTTCGTCAGGTCGCCCTGCTTGTTCCACGAGATCTTGCCCAGCGGGGTGTCGATGGCATGGCTATGCAGGTAGGCGGCCACCTTGGTGGGGTCGTCGGCGCCCACGCCCTTGATGCCGTCGGCAATGGCCAGCAGCGCCGAATAGGCAGTCAGCTGGAAGGCGCCGCTGGCGTCGCGCTTTTTGTCTTTGAAGGCCTTGACCACCGCGGCGTTGGCCGGGTTCTTGGAGTAGTCGGCCGGCAGCGTCAGCAGCATGCCTTCGACGGCGGGGCCGGCGATGGCATTGATGTCGGCATTGCCCACGCCCTCGGGGCCCATGAAGCGCGCCTTCAGGCCCTGTTCCGCGCCCTGGCGCAGCAGCAGGCCCATTTCCGGGTGGTAGCCGCCGTAGTACACGAAGTCGGCGTCGACCGATTTCAACTTGGTAATGACCGCCGAGTAATCGCTGTCGCCGGCGTTGATGCCTTCGAACATCACGACCTTGATGCCGTCTTTTTCGAGTTCTTTCTTGACCGCGGTGGCGATGCCCTGGCCGTAGGACTGCTTGTCGTGCAGGATCGCGACGCGCTTGGGCTTGATCTGCTTGGCAATGAAGTCGGCCGCCGCCGGGCCTTGCTGGTCGTCGCGGCCTATGGTGCGGAAAATGAAGTCGTAGTTCTTGCCGTCGGTGACCGCCGGCGAGGTGGCCGAGGGCGAGATCATGACCACGCCTTCGTCGTTGTAGATGTCGGTGGCGGCGATGGTGGCGCCGGAACATACATGGCCCACTACGTAGTGGATTTTTTCATTGACCACGCGGTTGGCGACCACCGGGCCCTGCTTGGGTTCGCAGGCGTCGTCCATGGTGACGGCCACCAGCTTCTTGCCCAGGACGCCGCCCTGGGCGTTGATCTGTTCGATGGCAGTGTCCACGCCCTGCTTGACCATCTCGCCGTATTGCGTGACCGGGCCGGTAAAGGGGCCGGCAACGGCGACGCGTATGGTGTCGGCGGCGCCAGCGCTGGCCGAAACCAGCATGCCGATGGCCAGGCCGATTGCGGCGGCTGCGGGGGTATAGCGGATGTTCATGAGTGCCCTCCTTGTCGTAACTCATACGGGTAGACGAACCAAAAGATAACAGCGTTGCGCTGCCTTGCCGTACTACTTGTACCGTCTGCGGCTTCGCGCCTCGTTCTCTTTTGCTTGGCCAATCCGTATCAAAGCATACACTGAAAGATCATCTGCGAATCAGGCCTCGGCCAGCTCGCCCGCCTTCTCTTCGTGCAGGTAACTGACGCCGGGCAGTTCGCTGGCATAGACGGCCGACACCAGCGCCTCGATGGCGGCCGGGCGCGGAAAGCTCTTGCGCCAGACCAGCACCACGCGCCGGTCGGGCACCGGTTTCTTGAAGGGAATGTAGCTCAGCAGATCGCTGTTCATGCCGGGCATGGAAAGCGAGCTGGTGGGCAGCACCGTGACGCCTATGCCGGCGGCAACCATGTGGCGGATGGTTTCCAGCGACGAGCCTTCGAAGGTGCGCTGGATGCCGTCGCTGGCGGCGGAATAGCGCGACAGTTCGGGGCACACTTCCAGCACCTGGTCGCGGAAGCAGTGCCCGGTGCCCAGCAGCAGCATGGTTTCTTTCTTGAGATCTTTGGCGTCGATCTCCTTGAGCTTGGTCCAGGGATGATGGCGGGGCACCGCCACGACAAAGGGTTCGTCGTACAGGGGCCGCATCATCAGGCCCGACTCGGGCAAAGGCAGCGCGACGATGGCGCAGTCGATCTCGCCCTGGCGCAGCAATTCAAGCAGCCGCACGGTGAAGTTTTCCTGCAGCAGCAAGGGCATCTGCGGTGTGGCGGAGATCTGCGCAGGCACCAGCCTGGGCAGCAGGTACGGCCCGACGGTATGGATGACCCCGACGCGCAGCGGCCCGGCCAGCGGGTCGTGGCCTTCGCGCGCGATTTCGCGCAGGTTGGCGCCCTCTTCCAGCACGCGCTGCGCCTGCGCCACCACCTTCAGCCCTATCGGCGTGACCCCCACCTCGGTGCCGCCGCGCTCGAACAACACCACGCCCAGTTCGTCCTCGAGCTTGCGGATGGCCACCGACAGCGTGGGCTGGCTGACGAAACAGGCTTCCGCCGCGCGTCCGAAGTGGCGTTCGCGCGCCACGGCCACTATGTACTTCAATTCGGTGAGGGTCATATCTGCATCCTGCAAAAACAAATTCAGTAAGAGACGAGGGCGGCGGTTCTCAGCTGCGCAAAAAATCCTGCCGGCCGCGCATCCAGCGTTCCAGATGGGCCCGCGCATGGCGCGGAAAGGCTTCCCGCAATTCCTGCGCCACCGCCCTGGCGCGCTCAACCAGCTGCGCATCGGTTTCCAGGCTGGCGAAGCGCAGCAATTCCACGCCCGACTGGCGCACTCCCAGGAATTCTCCGGGCCCGCGCTGTTCGAGGTCGCGCTGGGCAATCTCGAAGCCGTCGGTGGTTTCGTACATGGCGCGCAGGCGCTGCCGCGCCACCATCGACAGCGGCGCCTGGTACATCAGCACGCAGACCGACTGCGCCGACCCGCGCCCTACCCGGCCGCGCAACTGATGCAGCTGCGCCAGCCCGAAGCGTTCGGCGTGCTCGATGATCATCAGCGAGGCATTGGGCACGTCGACGCCGACTTCTATGACTGTGGTGGCTACCAGCAGATCCACGGCGCCGTCGCGGAAGGCCTGCATCACCTGCGCCTTCTCGGCCGGCTTCAGGCGCCCGTGCACCAGGCCCACGCTCAGGCCCGGCAGCGCCTGCGTCAGCCGCGCGTGGGTATCGACCGCGGTCTGCAGCTGCAGCGCCTCGCTTTCCTCGACCAGCGGACAGACCCAATAGGCCTGGCGCCCCTGGCGCACTTCTTCGACCACGCGCGCCACCACCTCGTCGCGGCGCGCGTCCGACACCAGCTTGGTCAGCACCGGGCTGCGTCCGGGCGGCAGCTCGTCGATTGCCGAGATGTCCAGGTCGGCGAAGAAGGTCATGGCCAGAGTGCGCGGTATGGGCGTGGCGCTCATGTTCAGCTGGTGCGGAATGTAGCCCGGCTCGCCTTGCGTCTCTCCTTTGCGGCTGAGTTCCAGGCGCTGGCCCACGCCGAAGCGATGCTGCTCGTCGAGTATGACCAGATCCAGGCGTGCGAATTCGACTTTGTCCTGGATCAGCGCCTGGGTGCCGATGGCCAGGCCCGCCCGGCCCTCGGCAATGGCCGCCAGCGCAGCCTTGCGCGCCTTGGGCGCGAGGCTGCCCGTAAGCCAGGCGATCTCTACCCCCAGCGGCTCCAGCCAGGCCACCAGCTTCTGGAAATGCTGCTCGGCCAGGATCTCGGTGGGCGCCATGATGGCCACCTGCGACCCGCTGGACAGCGCCTGGGCCGCGGCCATTGCGGCAACCACGGTCTTGCCGCTGCCCACGTCGCCCTGCAGCAATCGATGCATGGGAAAGGGCCGGCGCAGATCGGCAGCGATCTCGGCGGCGGCGCGTTCCTGGGCCGACGTCAGCGTGAAAGGCAGCCGTTCGCGCAGCCGGCGCAGCAGGCCGTCCTGATCCAGGCTGCGAGCGCGCTGGCGCAGGCGCGCGGCGCGAGCCTGCGCCAGCGACAGCTGCTGCGCCAGCAGCTCGTCGAACTTGATGCGGCTCCATGCCGGATGGCCGCGTTCGACCAGATCGTGATAAGACAGTTGCGGCGGCGGATGATGCAGCACGCGGATCGCCTGGTCGAAGGGCAGCAGCCCGTAGCGTTCGCGGATCGCCTCGGGCAGCGTGTCGGACAGGTCGGCCTGCTGCAGCGCCCGGTCGATGGCCTTGCGCAGCACCGGCTGCGACAGGCCGTCGGTGCTGGGATAGACCGGTGTCAGCGCCTCGGGCAGCGCGGCGTCCGCGGCACCCACCTTGGGATGCACCATCTCGATGCCGGCAAAACCGCCGCGCACCTCGCCGCGCACGCGCAGGCGCCGGCCGCGCGCCAATTGCTTTTGCTGGCTGGGATAAAAATGCAGCCAGCGCAGCGCCAGCCGGCCAGTGCCGTCTTCCAGCAGCGCATGCAGCTGGCGCCGCGGATGGTACTGCACCTCGGAATGCAGCACTTCGCCTTCGACCTGCCCCGTCTGGCCGGCGCGCAGGCCGCCTATGGGGACGACCTGAGTCTCGTCCTCGTAGCGCATGGGCAGATGCACGATGAAGTCCTGCGCGTCGCGCAGGCCGAGCCGCTGGAATTTGCGCTCTAGCGTGGCGGCGGGGCTTGCGCCGCGCTGCGGGCCGCGGCCGGCCGGCGCGGCGCTCATCCGTGCGGGTACGCCGCCGGGCCCGGCCACGAGGGCCGCCGGCAGGCGGAGAGCGGCTGCGCCATGGCGGCGCTAGACCACGATGACGGCTTCGACTTCAAACTGGGCGCCCTTGGGCAGGCTGGCCACCCCGATGGTGGAGCGCGCCGGGTAAGGCTGCGGGATGACGTCGGCCATGATGGCGTTGGCGCTGGCGAACTTGCTGAGATCCGTCAGGAACAGCGTAAGCTTGACGATGCTGTCGAGCGTACCGCCGGCGGCCGTAATGACTGCCTGCAGATTGGCGAAAGACTGCCGCACCTGGCCTTCGAAGTTTTCCGATATGAGTTCGCCGGTACCCGGCTCCAGCCCTATCTGGCCGGACAGGTAGACAGTCTTGCCCGAATCTGCCGCCACCGCCTGGGAATAAGGGCCGACCGCCGCGGGAGCCGCGTCGGTGTGGATGATCTGCTTGGCCATGCGTAACCTCTATGAGACGAAAACAACTATCGAAGTGTAATCATCTATAGAGAATATTAACAGCCCCCCAGGGCTTATTTTTCGACGAACGCGCGTTCCACCACGTAGTCGCCGGGCTGGCCGACGCCGGTCGAGACCACGAAACCGCGCCGGTCGAGCATGCTGCTGATGTCGGCCAGCATGTGCGGGCTGCCGCAGATCATGCCCCGGTCGGTGGCCGGATCGAGCGGCGGCAGGCCGATGTCTTCGAACAGCTTACCGCTTTCCACCAGTTCGGTGATGCGCCCCTGGTGATGGAAAGGTTCGCGCGTGACGGTGGGATAGTAGATCAGCTTGTCGCGGATCTGTTCGCCGAAATATTCATTGGCCGGCAGTTCTTTCTGGATGTAGTCCGCATAGGCCAGTTCGCTGGCATAGCGCACGCCATGCAGCAGCACGACTTTCTCGAAGCGCTCGTAGACTTCGGGGTCTTTGATGATGCTCATGAAGGGCGCAAGGCCCGTGCCCGTGGCGAACAGGTACAGGTGCTTGCCCGGCTTCAGGTCTTGCACCACCAGCGTGCCAACCGGCTTGCGGCTGACCAGCACCGAATCGCCCTCGCGCAGGTGCTGCAGGCGCGAGGTCAGCGGGCCGTTCTGCACCTTGATGCTGAGGAATTCCAGATTTTCTTCGTAGTTGGCGCTGGCGATGCTGTAGGCGCGCACCAGCGGCTTGCCGTCGACTTCCAGGCCGAGCATGACGAAATGGCCGTTATGGAAGCGCAGCGCGGCATCACGCGTAGTGGTGAAGGAAAACAAAGTGTCGTTCCAGTGACGCACACTAAGAACTTGCTCGGAGTTGAAGGCTGCCATAAAGATTCGTGGAAGATAGGGGTGCGGCCTGCTCTCAGCCCCGGCCTGTACATGGCCAGAACCGGGAGAGGCCGCTGGATACTGCTATTTTACCTGACTACGGGTTTTTCCCGATAGCGCCCCGCTACCCAGCGCCTGTTACGCCAGGTCGAACAACAGCACTTCCGCGTCGTCGGCGCGTTCCAGGCGCAGTTCCGCCTCGCCTGACACGGCCAGCGCGTCGCCGGCGTGCAGATCCTGGCCGTTGACGCGAATGTCGCCGCGCGCCACGTGCAGCCACGCCTTGCGGCCCGGCTGCAGCGTGTGAACCACCTGCAGCTCGCCGTCGAAGCGGCCCGCGTACATGAGAGCATCCTGGTGGATGCGCATGGTGGATGCGCGGCCGTCGGGCGACAGGATCGGCACCAGGGCATTGGGCACGTAAACCTCGTCGAAAGACTTCTCTTCGTATTCGGGCGTGATGCCGCGCACGTTCGGCTCTATCCAGATCTGCAGGATATGCGCCTCGGTGTCGGGGCTGGGGTTCATTTCCGAATGCACCACGCCGCGCCCGGCGCTCATGCGCTGCACGATGCCCGGGCGTATCGTCGAGCCATGGCCCATGCTGTCCTGATGGCGCAGCGAGCCCGCCAGCGGGTAGGTGATGATCTCCATGTCGCGATGCGGATGGGCGCCGAAGCCACGGCTGGCGGCGATGCGGTCGTCATTGATGACGCGCAGCGCGCCAAAGCCCATGTGCTCGGGGTCGTAGTAATCGGCAAAGGAAAACGTGTGATAGGAATTCAGCCAGCCGCCGTGCTCGGCATGGCCCCGTTCAGTGGCGCGTCGCAGGACATTCATGGAATACTCCGTTTTAAAATATTGAATGGTTGGCCAAGGGCTGGGATTCGCCGATGTGCCAACCGCTATGGAATAATTCTCACACATTGCCTTGCCCCTGTGGCTGAGGCGTTTTAAACTCTATATTCAAATTTTTTGAATGTAGCCTGCCCGGCAGCCGGATCGACGCCTCGGCCCGGCCGGACACGGAAATTCCTGGCGGCGAGCCGCAAAGCCCGAAGGCTGCCGCGAGCCCGCCGCATCGCGGCCGAGGCTCGGGTGCCGCAATGCCGCGCCGCTGCCGAGGCGGCCGCCGCCACAGTCCAGGAGCCTGCCGCCGCATGCAAAGCCTGACCCCCGATATGTTCGTGATGCTCGACGCGATCGCGCGCTATGGCAGCTTCGCGCGCGCCGCCCAGGCGCTGGACAAAGTGCCCTCTTCCGTCACCTACAGCGTACGCAAGCTCGAAGACGATCTGGACGTGCTGCTGTTCGACCGGCGCGGCCCGCACGCCGTCCTCACCCCGGCGGGCCGCGCGCTGCTGGAGGATGGCCGGCACGTGCTGGCGGAACTGGAAGACATCGCCCTGCGCGTGCGGCGCATCGCCACCGGCTGGGAAACCGAACTGCGCATCGCCCTGAGCCCGGCCGTGAATCCCGCGGCCATCTGGGACTTGGTGGCCGAGTTCCAGGCCCTGGCCGCGCAGACGCGGCTGCGCTTCACCGAAGAGGTGCTGGGCGGCAACTGGGACGCGCTGCTGACTGGCCGCGCCGACCTGCTGATCGGCGCCGACGCGCTGCACGCACCGACGGGCGGCTTCAGTTCACGGCCGATAGGCGCGGTGGATTTCGTGCTCTGCATGGCGCCGGGCCACCCGCTGGCACAGCACGAAGGGGCGCTGGCTGCCGGCGACCTGCTCGCCTGCCACGCGATCGTCGTCAGCGACACCAGCCGCCGCCTGGAACCTCAGGATCGCGGCTACCATGCGCGCCAGCCGCTGCTGATCGTGCCCAATATGCACAGCAAGATCGACGCGCTGGTGCGCGGCCTGGGCGTCAGCCACCTGCCGCTGTGCATGGCCCGGCCCTGGCTGGATCAGGGCTTACTGGTGCAGCGCCAGACCGCCACCGGCATCCCCATACGCGAGCAGGCCGTGTACGCCTGGCGCGAGCCGGCCCAGGGCGAAGGCCTGAAATGGTGGCTGCAGCGCCTGGACTCGCCGCGCCTGCACGAGGCGCTGACGGGCTCGGGACAGCAACCCGCCTGAGCCCCTCATCCCATTTCTAAACCGATCGTGAACGCGAAAGCGAAGCGCAGACAGGTGGCCTAGTACAGTAAGCACAGTAAGCGAAGCTGGCGAAGTGTACGGTTGATTTGGAAACGAAATTATTCGTCTTCCAGGCCCAGCTCCTGACACTTGCGGGTCAGCGTATTGCGCCCTATGCCCAGGCGCTGCGCGGCCTCGATGCGCTTGCCGCGGCTGTGTTCCAGCGCGGTGCGCAGCAGGGTGCGCTCGAAATCGCGCGTCAGCGTGCTCATGACCGCGGGTTCGCCGCGTTCCAGCCGGGCGCGGGCGTCGGCGGCCAGCAGTCCGGCCCAGCCCGCGACCTGCGCTGCGCCGTGGACGGCGCCACCCGGGTAAGAGGCAGAGGCCGGCATGGCCTGGGCTCCCGAAACATCGTCACCGCCCAGGCCCGAGCCCGCGCCATGGCCCCGATCGGAGCCCAAACCATTGCCCACGCCATTACCAGCGCCACTACCAACACCCATGCCCTGGTTAGAGCCTGCCGAGGTGCCCCCGCCGGCGTGAATTTCCGGCGGCAAATCGCCGACGTCGACCACCTGGCTGGCGGACATCACCGACATCCAGTGGCAGAAGTTCTCCAGCTGACGGATATTGCCGGGATAATCGAAATCCCGCAGCGCCTGCAGCGCCGCAGGCGTGAGCCGGCGCACCGGCACGCCCAGGCTGCGCGCACTATTGTCCAGGAACAACTGCGCCAGCGCCGGGATGTCTTCCTTGCGTTCGCGCAGCGGCGGCAGGCGCAGGCGTATCACGTTCAGCCTGTGGAACAGGTCTTCGCGGAACTGGCCCTGGGCCACGCGCTGTTCCAGCGGCTGATGGGTCGCGGCGACGATGCGCACGTCCACCTTGACCGCCTGCGAGCCGCCGACACGGTAGAAGCTGCCTTCGGCCAGCACGCGCAGCAGCCGCGTCTGCAGCTCCAGCGGCATGTCGCCGATTTCGTCCAGGAACAGCGTGCCGCCATTCGCAGCCTCGAAACGCCCCTGGCGCGAGGCGGTGGCGCCGGTGAAGGCGCCGCGCTCGTGGCCGAACAGCTCGGCCTCGAGCAGGTCGCGCGGGATGGCGGCGGCATTCAAGGCGATGAAGGGGCCGCCGGCGCGCACGCTATGGGTATGCAGGGCACGCGCAATCAGTTCCTTGCCCGTGCCCGATTCGCCGGTGATCAGCACGGTAGCGCGCGATGAGGCCAGCCGCCCTATGGCGCGGAACACTTCCTGCATGGCCAGCGACGACGATTGCAGCATGACGGCCGGGCCGGAGGCGGGCTGCGCTTGCGGCGCCGCCTCGCGTTCCTGCGCGGCGCGGCGGATTAGCGCCACCGCTTCATTCACATCGAAGGGTTTGGCCAGATAGTCGAAGGCACCCTTCTGGAAGGCCTTGACGGTGCTGTCCAGGTCGGTGAAGGCCGTCATGACGATCACGGCCAGCCCGGGATGTTGCTGCTTGATGGTCTGCAGCAGGCTCAGGCCGTCCTGGCCCGGCATGCGCACGTCGGTAACCAGCACCGACGGCGTCTCGGTGCGCAGCGCTTCGAGCGCCGCGGCGGCATTCGAGAAGCTGCGCACCTCGATCGCCACTTTGGCTAGGGCTTTTTCCAGCACCCAGCGTATGCTCTGGTCGTCGTCGACCACCCAGACGGAGTTCATACAGCCCACCTTTCTGTGTTGTCCGGCGCGTGCACCCGGCCACGGCGCTGGCGCGCGCCGGTGCGCGCCAGCCGTACATCGAGCCGCGCCGCCGCCGCGGCACTCATGGCAGCTCCAGCGGCAGAATCATGCGGAACTCGGTGTAGCCCGGCACCGAATCGAACTCGATGACCCCGCCGTGCTGCTGCACGAATTCCTGTGCCAGGCTCAAGCCCAGGCCCGTGCCGCTGGCGCGGCCGGTGACCAGGGGATGAAAAACCTTGTCGCGCAAGGCCTCGGGGACACCCGGCCCATTGTCGATGACAGAGACCACGATCCCCATCCGCACCGAGCGCCGGGCCAGTATCAATCCGCGGCCGATGCGGGTGCGCAGGGTCAGTACCGGCGCCGCGTCGGTGTCGTTCTCGGTAAGCGCCTGCGCGGCATTGCCCGCGATGTTCAGCAAGGCCTGCAGCAGCCGCTCGCGGTCGCCCACCAGGTCGGGCGCCGAGGCGTCGTAGTCGCGCACGACCTGCAGGCGCGCGCCGTACTCGGCCCGCAGCAAGGCGTAGACGCGTTCGCAAATTTCGTGGATATTGAAGCGCGCGGCGTTCAGCGACTGGCGCTGCGGCGCGATCAGCCGGTCGACCAAGCCGCTGAGGCGGTCGGCCTCGGACATGATGACACGCGTGTATTCGCGCAGCGAGCCGTCGTCCAGCTCGGCCTCGAGCAGCTGCGCAGCGCCGCGGATCCCGCCCAGCGGGTTCTTAACTTCGTGCGCCAGATTGCGCAGGGATTCACGCTGCACGTCGAGTTCCTGGCTAAGATGGCGGTTGCGCTCGATCAGCACGTGGTGTTCGAGTTCGCGCACTTCCAGCAGCGCGGCCCAGGGCTGGCCCTGCAACTGCACCAGGGTAACGCTGACCGGCACGGCGCCGTCCGGGCGCGCCAGCGCCAGATCCTGGCGCAGCACGCCGAAGCGGCCCTGCAGTGCCTGGGAAAAGCGCGCCTGCAGGCCTATGTCCTGGCCGAACAGGCCGTGGGCGGGCGCGCCGGCCAACTGCTTGCGCGACAGGCCGAACAATTCCTCGGCGGCCGCATTGACATGCGCCACCCTGCCCTGCTCGTCCAGGAGCAATACCGCAGTGGCCAGCAAGTCGTAGCTCGAAACATCCATGCCGCTACCCTTTAGGGCCTGTTCACACTAACAGGCCCTAGTCCACTGAAATCGAAGGCCGCAGATGGGCCGGCTTGCCGGGCCGCCGCGTACGCGACACGGCGGCCCGGCGCAGCCCGGGGGCCGCAGCCGCGTATTACAGGCTGTAGTACATGTCGAACTCGACGGGGTGCGAGGTCATCCGCAGGCGGGTGATCTCGGCCATCTTCAGCTCGATGTACGCGTCGATCATGTCGTTGCTGAACACGCCGCCGCGGGTCAGGAACTCGCGATCCTGATCCAGGTATTCCACCGCCTGTTCCAGCGAGGCGCACACCGTCGGGATCTTGGCATCTTCCTCGGGCGGCAGGTCGTACAGATTCTTGTCGGCCGGGTCGCCGGGGTGAATCTTGTTCTGCACGCCGTCCAGGCCGGCCATCATCAGGGCCGAGAAGGCCAGGTAGGGGTTGGCCAGGGGATCGGGGAAGCGGGCCTCGATGCGGCGCGCCTTGGGGTTGCCGACATAGGGGATGCGGATCGACGCCGAGCGGTTGCGGGCCGAATAGGCCAGCTTCACGGGCGCTTCGAAGTGCGGCACCAGGCGCTTGTACGAGTTGGTGCCCGGGTTGGTAATGGCGTTGAGCGCGCGGGCGTGCTTGATGATGCCGCCTATGTAGTACAGCGCGAACTCGGACAGGCCGGCATAGCCGTTGCCGGCGAACAGGTTCTGGCCGTCTTTCCAGATGGACTGGTGCACGTGCATGCCCGAGCCGTTGTCGCCGACGATGGGCTTGGGCATGAAGGTCGCGGTCTTGCCATAGACGTGCGCAACATTATGCACGGTGTACTTCAGGATCTGGTTCCAGTCGGCGCGCTGCACCAGCGTGCTGAACTTGGTGCCGATTTCCATCTGGCCGGGAGCCGCCACTTCATGGTGGTGCACTTCGACCGGCAGGCCTTGCTGTTCCATCAGCAGCACCATTTCCGAGCGCATGTCCTGGAAGGAGTCGACCGGAGGCACCGGGAAATAGCCGCCCTTGACGCCGGGGCGGTGGCCGAGGTTGCCGCCGTCCAGTTCCAGACCGCGCGACCAGGGCGCTTCTTCGGACTTGATCTTGACGAAACAGCCCGACATATCGTCGTTCCAGGTAATGCCGTCGAACACGAAGAATTCGGGTTCCGGGCCGAAATAGGCGGTGTCGCCCAGGCCGCTGGACTTCAGGTAGGCCTCGGCACGCTTGGCCAGCGAGCGCGGGTCGCGGTCATAGCCCTTCAGGTCGGAGGGCTCGACCACGTCGCAGGTCAGGATCAGGGTGGTTTCTTCGCGGAAAGGATCCAGGCGGGCCGATTCCGGGTCGGGAATCAGCAGCATGTCGGAGGCTTCGATGCCCTTCCAGCCGGGGATGGACGAGCCGTCGAAGGCCTGGCCGGACTCCAGCTTGTCTTCATCCACGGAATGGGCCGGCACCGATATATGGTGTTCGCGGCCGATCGTGTCGGTGAAGCGAAAATCGACGAAGGCGACTTCGCGGTCTTTGATGAGCTGTACGACATCTTCGGGGGTGGACATAGGGGCTCCTAGACTGGAATTAGGTCAAACCGAAAACAGGTTTGCCAGGTATAAAGCAATACTTGTGCCAGCTTTGAATGCAATATCCCTGGGGTGTTTTTGCATCGCAGCGCGGGTCGAAAAAAGCAAAACATCAAACGCACCAACTATTCGCACCAATATGGTGCAAATTATAGTGCAAGAGAAAAACCATAATGCACCATTACAGTGCGTAACGGGCAAAACAGAGCCGGGGCTGGGCACACATCATTCCAGGAACTCGGCCAACAAATCATTCAAAAACCGCCAGCCGAGCTCGGTGGCCTGCAGCCTGGAAGGATCCGCCACCACCAGGCCGCGCGCAGTCGCCCTTTCCAGTGCGGGCGCCAGCGCCAGAATGGACAGGCCGGTGCGTTCGGTGAACAGGGCGGCCGGCACGCCCGCCTTCAGGCGCAGCGCATTCAGCATGAATTCGAAACCCAGTTCCTGCGCCTGCACCTCGCGTTGTTCGGCGATATGGCTACCGTCCATGCGTGATGCGCGCTCCATCCAGGACTGCGGGTTGCGCGCCTTCGCCTGGCGCAGAATGCGGTCGTGAAACGACAGCTTGCCGTGGGCGCCGGGCCCGACGCCCAGATAGTCGCCGAATTCCCAGTAATTCATATTGTGCAGGCAGCGCTGCCCGGGCCGCGCGTAGGCCGAGACCTCGTAGCGTTCCCAGCCGCCCTCGGCCGTGTGCTGCGCGATCAGTTCCTGCATGGCGGCGCTGGTGTCGTCGTCGGGCACTACCGGCGGATACTTGGCGAACACCGTATTGGGCTCCATGGTCAGGTGGTACAGCGACAAATGGCTGGTACCGTATGCCATGGCCTGGCGCAGGTCTGCGGCGCAGCCGTCCAGCGTCTGGCCCGGCAGCGCGTACATCAGATCCAGGTTGACCCGCTGCACCGCCTGCTGCGCCATATCCACCGCGGCGCGCGCCTGGCGCGCGTCATGGATGCGGCCCAGGGCCTGCAGGGCACGGTCGTCGAAACTTTGTATACCTAATGAAATTCGATTCACCCCGCTGCGGGCGTAATCGGCAAAGCGCCCGGCCTCCGCCGTGCCGGGGTTGGCTTCGAGCGTGATTTCGGCATCCGGCAGCACCGTGAGATAGCTGCGCAGCATGGCCAGCATCTCGTCCACGGCGGCGGCCGACAGCAGGCTGGGCGTGCCGCCGCCGATGAAGACGGTGGTGACCCGGCGGCCCCAGATCAGCGGCAGCGACTGCTCGATGTCGCTGCGCAAGGCATCCAGGTACTGGCGCTCGGGCAGCTCGCCGCGCAGCGCATGCGAATTGAAGTCGCAATATGGGCATTTGCGCACGCACCAGGGCACGTGCACGTACACCGACAGCGGCGGCAGGCTGTGCAGGCGGGACGACGCTTCGACAGCGGCGGTCGCGCCCTGCGGCAGGCTTTTATCGGGGTGGATGGTAAAGATCGGGTGCGGCACGGGTTCCGCCTTTTTATTCTTCGCGCAAGGCCTGCAGCAGCCTGGCCAGGGCCCGCGCGCGATGGCTGACCCGGTTCTTCTCGGCCGGGTCGAGCTCGGCGGCGCTGTGCCCCAGCTCGGGCAGATAAAAATAAGGATCGTAGCCGAAGCCGTTCGAGCCGCGCGGCGCTTCCAGCACGCTGCCGCGCCACACGCCCTGGGCAATCAAGGGCCGCGGGTCGTCGGCCGAACGCAGGTACACCAGCACCGCCACATACGAGGCGCTGCGATCCACCGCGCCCGCCAGATTGCGGATCAGGCAGGCATTATTGGCGGCATCGGATTTTTCCCCGCCATGCAGCGTGGCGTAGCGCGCCGAATATACCCCGGGCGCGCCGTCCAGGGCGTCGACACACAGGCCCGAATCGTCGGCCAGCGCCGCCAGCCCGGTGTGGCGCGCGGCATGCCGCGCCTTGGCCAGGGCATTTTCCACGAAGGTCGCGTAAGGCTCTTCGGCCTCGCCCACCCCCAGCTCGCCTTGCGCCACCATGGCCAGGCCGGCCTGGCCCAATATGGCGGCGAACTCCCGCAGCTTGCCGGCATTGTTCGAGGCCAGCACCACCCGGTTGCCGGATGCAACGCCATGGCCAGATGCCGGGCCACGAACAGACTCTGCGTTATGGCCAGATGCCGGGCCACGAACAGATGCGGCGTTATGGCCGGGTGCCGGGCTATGGCTAGAATTTTCGGACATGAATATGTATTTCCTACTCGAACTATTCGAACGATTCGAACCAGCGAATCAAGCGGCCTGGGGCCATTTACGGCCCGCTTACGCGGGGCGCTGCAGTGCTTCGCGCTGCAGGCTTGCCAGACGGGCAATACCGTCGCGCGCCAGATCCAGCAGGCGATCCAGCGTGGCGCGCTCGAAGGCCAGCCCTTCGGCCGTGCCCTGCACTTCCACGTAGCCGCCGGCACCCGTCATCACCACATTGACGTCGGCATCGCAGCCCGAATCTTCGCCGTAGTCCAGATCCAGCATGGGGACACCCCCCACCAGGCCGACCGAAACCGCCGCCACGCTGTCGCGGATCGGATCCGCCGCGATGGCGCCGCCGTCCAGCAGGCCGCGCACCGCCAGCGCCGCCGCCACCCAGGCGCCGGTAATGCTGGCGCAGCGCGTGCCGCCGTCGGCCTGCAGCACGTCGCAGTCCAAGTGCAGGGTGCGTTCGCCCAATGCCTGCAGGTCGAACACCGCACGCAGGCTGCGGCCGATCAGGCGCTGGATTTCCTGGGTGCGGCCACTTTGCTTGCCGCGCGCCGCCTCGCGGTCGCCGCGCGTATGCGTGGCGCGCGGCAGCATGCCGTATTCCGCGGTAACCCAGCCCTGCCCCCGGCCCTTCAGAAACGGCGGAACCTTGTCCAGCACGCTGGCGTTGCACAGCACGTGCGTGCCGCCGGCGCGGATCAGCACCGAGCCTTCGGCATAGCGCGTATAGCCGGTTTCGATCGACAGCGGGCGCAGCTCGTCGAGGGCGCGCGCCGAGGCGCGTACAGGCGAAGTATCAGGCGACATCATCATTCCAGAGAGGGTGGCAAGCGGCTGCGACCTCTGGGCGCGGCCGGGCAAACGAGTATTTTAGAACGCGCGCGGCGGCGGTATGGTCTTGGGCTGCGGTCTTCGCAAACCGTCTTGGCAATAAGCCTCTGGAAACCGCTACGGCAACAGCCCGGTCAGCAAGCTGCCGGTGCGAAGTGGACAGCCCGGGCAATAGCCATGTATGCACCCGGCAAGAGCCACGCGCAAGATCGGCAATAATGTCGGTTTGACGATCTCATCCAGGACACTCCATGATACGCAGCATGACCGGCTTTGGCGGCGCACGGGCCGAATCCCCCGAAGGTACCCTCAGCATCGAACTGCGCAGCGTCAACAGCCGCTACCTGGATCTGAACTTCCGCCTTCCCGACGAGTTGCGCCTGGCCGAAGGCCCGCTGCGCGAGCTGATCGGCCAGGCCGTGCTGCGCGGCAAAGTGGACGTGCGCGCCTCGTACGCGCGGGCCCGCACCAAGTCCGAAACCCAGCTCGACCCGGAATACCTGGCCACGGTCGCGCAACAACTGGCCGCCGCGCGCGCGGTCATCCCCGATTTGCGCGCGCCGCGCCTGAGCGAATTGCTCAACGGTTCGAACGGCGCACAGTCCGACGCCAGCGAGCCCGATGCCTGGACGGCCGCTTGCGTGCAGGCGGCTACGCAGGCGCTGGGCGAATTCCAGTCCAACCGCGAGCGCGAGGGCCAGCGCCTGGCGGCCATGATGCTCGATTGCGCCGCGCAGGCCGGTGCAATCGTCGGGCAAGTAGAAAGCCAGCTGCCGCAATTGCTGGCCGAGCACCAGGAAAAGCTTGCCAACCGGCTGCGCGAAGCGCTGGAAGCCGCCAACCCCGGCGGCTTTGCCCAGATCAGCGGCGCCGAACTGTCGGCCCGCATCGCCCAGGAAACCTCGCTGTTCGCGCTGCGCATCGACGTGGCCGAAGAACTGTCGCGCCTGCGCTCGCACATCGCCGAACTCGAGCACCTGCTGCGCGGCGGCGAGCCCGCCAGCGGGCGCGGCAAGAACCAGGCTTCCGCCGCCCCTGCTTCCGCCGGCAAGAAAACGGCCGGCAGCACCGGCAAGCGCCTGGACTTCCTGTTCCAGGAAATGAACCGCGAAGCCAACACCCTGGGCTCCAAGGCAGGCGGCCTGGACGTCACCCGCGCCGCCATTGATCTGAAACTATTGATAGAACAGATGAGAGAGCAGGCCCAAAATTTGGAGTAGGGTTTCACGGGGTTCCATACCACCCCGAAAACTCCACGAAAACGTTGGTTTTTAATGAATTTGGCTTTCAAGAGGTAGCAGGCGGTCTCAGGGCAGCGCACGCTATTTGTGGGGGTATCTGTGGGGGAAATTTCGGTTTTGGGCTTGTTACACGAAATTTTCGCGACAACCCCCACAGATCCGGCCGGAGGCCGCGCCAGTGCTAGCTTTGCGGGTTTTGCTTAAATCGCCCTTTTGTAACAGCGTTAGCACGCGTGTTCTCCGGTGTTTATTGCGTAAACACACATCGGAGAACGTATTGTGGCTAAATCGACGACCGTCACAGATAGAACACTTAAGGCGTGGCTACACGCCGGTTCCGTAGATCGAGGCATAGGGGATGGCCTCACCATTGTTGCCGCTCTGGCAAGCGCGCGAAGGCAAAGCTTCGTGGGTCTACGATATCGCTTCGGGGGGACAGAACAAAGAGAAAGTGCTCGGCCGCTTCCCCGACGTATCTTTGAAGAATGCACGCGAACTAGCGCGGCAGGATCGCGCGAAAATTCAACATTTTTGTGCACACGGTGAAAGCTGGCGCTCCGACTGTCGCTAATGACCTACTGCGCCAGCCAGCAAGGCTTATTCGCCGACGTCCACGGCCCACATTATTGATAATGATTCTCGTTTATAATTAATACTTTCCTTATCGATATCAACCACGGGTCACGCACCCTGCCCTGGAGGCCGTTGTCGATGCCCCATACCAGCCACCGCTCCTACGGATGGGAGTTGCCCTCTGTCGCGCCCTGCGTTTCTCTGAGTGGTGGCGTGCTGACGTTCTCTGAGCCCGAGCAGATCATCGAAGACAACGAACCGGGATTGAAGCTTGCCGTGATCCTAGGCGGGCATCTGTCGTTGCGCTTTCCCGACGAGGAAGTGGTTGGTGTCGCGGGCCCGGCTTACCACGTCACGCTCAGCGAAACACCCTATCGTGTTCAGCATCGGTTCGGCACTGCCGAGCCTTTGCAGTATGTGACTGTCCGGATGCCGCTGGACACGCTGGCCAATGATCTCGACCTCGATCCCGCTTGGCTGTCACCACGCTTCGGAACACGCCTTGGCCTGTCTCCCGCCGGCCTGAACCAACGGGCCAACAAGGCGATTCTGGCATTGGGCAGGCAGATGCTCTCGCCACCGATCCCCGGGCCTATGCGCACCTTCTATCTGGCAGGCAAGGCGCTCGAGCTGACGGCAACGGTGATGGCCGCCCTGACGGCGCAAACCGGCACCGTTGCTGCATCACTACGCTCGAGTGACGTGCAGCGGCTGAATCGGGCCCGCGACATTGTGCTGCAGCGGCTGCAATCACCGCCGACGCTGCCTGAACTGGCGCGCCTGGCCGGCCTGAACGTCAACAAGCTGAGCACGGGCTTTCGCCAGGCATTCGGCCACAGTGTCTACGAATTCGTGCGCGACCAGCGCCTGCTGTTGGCGCATCAGATGCTCGCCGCCGGCGACATCAGCGTGGCCGAAGCTGCGCATGCCTGCGGCTACACCGATTCGCACTTCACCAAAGTATTTCGCAAGCGCTACGGCATCGCACCCAGCTTGCTGCGCTGAAGTACCCGCCGGTTCGAAACTTTCCCGATCGCCAGAAAAACTTCCGCAAACGCTACAGGATTCCACAGGCTTGCCCATACCATCTATTGAGATTAATTCTCAATAACAAGGCAAGCTCCATGGTCGATCCCGCATCCAAGACAACAATACGGCGTGCACCACGCCGCCCTACGCAACGGGCATTGAAACGGCACATTGAAAGCGCCGCCTTGTCTGTGCTGTACGCATATTGCGGCGCCGCCATGGCGCAAGGCACGCCCAACGTAGCGGACGCGTCCCGGGCCGCCGCCATGCTGCCCGCCATCACGGTGACCGGGGCGCCCGACGAGGACGTGAGCGCCACCACCAAAATTCCCCAGTCGATCAAAGACACACCCCAGTCCATCACCGTCATCGATCAGGAGCGCATGCAGGAGCAGAACCTGCGCACACTCGACGATGTCATGCAGCAGGCGCCGGGTATCACGGTACAGCCCTATCAGCAGCTCACCACCGCCTATTACGCTCGGGGCTTCAAGATCGACTCGTTCGAAGAGGATGGCGTACCCATCCTGATGGGCAATACGGCATCCCCGCCGCAGGACATGTCTATATATGAGCGCGTGGAGATCCTGCGCGGCGCCAACGGCCTGCTCCATGGCTCGGGCAACCCAGCCGCCACGGTCAATCTGGTGCCCAAGCGCCCGCAAAAAGAGTTCGGCGCGAGCGCCGCGGTCAGCGCCGGCAGTTGGGATCGCTACCGCGCCGAAGCGGATGTGGGCGGGCCGCTGAATGCCTCCGGATCGCTGCGGGGCCGCGTCGTGGCCAGCCAGGAAGACCGTGGCTACTTTTACGATGTCGGCAAGCAGCGCTCGAGCAATTTCTATGGCATCGGTGAACTCGACCTGGGTAGCCGCACGACGCTGAGCGCCGGCATCCAGTACCAGCGCATCCGTTCGGTCACCAACATGGCGGGCGTGCCCTTCTATTCGGATGGCGGCGATATCGGCCTGCCACGATCGACCTATTTAGACGCGTCGTGGGACAGCTTTGATTGGGACACGACCCGCATGTTCGGGGGCCTGGAGCACCATTTCTCCAACGGCTGGCAGTCCAAGATCCTCGTCAACCATCTTTCGAGCGATGCGCACCTGAAATATGCCGGATCCAACGGCGCCATCGACCGCACGACCGGCCTGGGTGCGCGCCTGACGGGCGCGGCCTATCGGTTCGAAAACTCCCAGACTAGCGTGGACGGCTACGCCACAGGCCCCTTCGAATTGTTCGGGCGTACTCATGAATTACTGTTCGGTGCGAATTTCCAGAACACCGAGACCGAGCAGTACACCGCAAGCTTCGTGCCCGCTTTGAATGTCCCTGTGAACGTCTTTTCCTGGGATCCACACAGCGTGCCCGAGCCCGCACTAAGCGATTACCGCTCGCCGGGATCGACCCGCATCGATCAGTCGGGCCTGTACGCCATGGGCCGCTTCAGCCTGGCCGATCCGCTCAAACTGATCGTAGGCGCGCGCCTGAGCCAGTGGAAGCAGGAAACGCCGACCGCCACCACCAAGCCCGATACTCAGCTCACTCCTTACGGCGGGCTGGTCTTTGCGCTGACTCCACAATGGTCGGTCTATGCCAGTTACGCCCAGGTGTTTCAGCCACAGACCCAGGCGACCTGGAGCGGCCAGGCGCTGAACCCGATAGAAGGCACCAATCTGGAGGCCGGCATAAAGGGAGAACTGGCTCACGGCAGGCTCAATGTGTCATTGGCGGCGTTCGACATCCGGCAGCGAAACCGTGCCCAGCCCGATCCCGCTCATCCCTGCGTCGGCCAGGCTTGCTACTACATCACGGGAGGTGATGTCAGAAGCCAAGGCATCGAAGCCGAAGCGACTGGGCGGCTCACACCGAATCTGAGTGTGTCGGCCAGCTATACCTACAACACCACCAAATATTTGAAGGACGCCACCTCCGAGGGCCAACCTTTCGCCAGCTTCACGCCGCGCCACATCGCGAGGCTGTGGGGCAACTATACGCCTGCCTGGAATGCGCGGCGCCTGAGCATCGGGCTCGATGTCCTGGCGCAAAGCGATTACTCCGTTCAATCGGGCGGTACCACCTTGCGCCAAGGCGGCTACGCGCTGGTCAACGCCAGGATCGGCTATCGCATCAGCCGCCGCGTGACGGCCGCGGTCAACGTCAACAACCTGTTCGACCGAACCTATTACCAAAGCCTGTCCAGCCCATCCTGGAACAACCGCTACGGCGAGCCGCGCAGCCTCATGCTCACACTGCGCGCGGAATATTGATGGAACAAGGCTGGTTCGGGCGCATCAGCGCCGCGGCGCGTCACACACGCCGCCACTGTGGTTGGATCCTGCGGGCCTGCGGGTCGTCGTACGCGAACCGGCCCGGATGAGCGCGATCGTTACGACACTGCACAAGAGCCTATATGGCGGCTTTGCCGGACGCATCACGGTCTCTCTTCTGGGGGTAGCGATGACGCTATTGCTGCTGGGCGGTATCGTCCTGCATCCGCGCCGCTGGGCAGCTTGTGCGCGACTGCGTATCCGGGGCGGCTGGCGCACTCTGGCCGCCGACGCACATAAGTTCATCGGCCTCTGGCTATTTCCCTTATTACTGTTGATCAGCGTCACTGGGGTGTTTAGCGGCCTGGGTGCGCTAGGCACGATGACGCTTTCCCGTGCCGTATTCCCAGGCGGAATGCCACAGGCGATGAGCGAGTTGATGGCCGCTCCCACGATCCGGCCGGCCGGGCATCCCGCAGTCATGCCCAGTCTCAATGAACGGGTGTCGCGCCACCAGCTTGCGCATCCCGCATTCCGGCTCGAGACGGTCACCCTTCAATCCTGGGGCGATGCCAACGCCACCCTGACCCTGGCCGGCACCGAACCCGGCCAATTGAGCACGGCGCTCTTTGAAAAATACCAGTATCGAGCCGGCGACGGCCAACTGCTGCGCCACGCCAGCATGGCCGGGCGGGGCATGTGGCTGCGCGCCTTCATCGCGATCCAGCCCCTGCACTTTGCACAGTATGGCGGCGCCCTCGTCACACTCCTGCATTTCGTCGGCGGGCTGGCCGCGGCATTGCTAACGGCCAGCGGCATTCTGATGTGGCTGGCGCGCCGCCAGTCGCAAGACCAACAAGTGGCCACCGTGCATGCCGCAGCATTGGGCACTTGCGGCGGCCTGCTATGCGCGATCGCCCTACTCATGTTCGTCACCAGCGCTCTACCCGCTTCCTTCCCGGCCAAGCCGGAGATACAGCAAATGGTGTTCTGGGTCGTATGGGCGGCCTTCGCAGTGCTGTCGCCACTGCCGGCGTACCGCCGCCATGGCGTGACTATCATCGCCGCCGTATCTGGCCCGGGTTTTTTGCTCGCGGGCGCCATCGACCTAGTCTGCAGCGCCGGCCTTGCATGGAGCGCCCAAGCGCCGGCACTCGTTATTGACGTCTTCTTGCTGCTTGCCGGAGGCGGCCTGTGCTCGCTGGCCGGCAAGCTTCGCGCCCGCGCATACCCTTTTACTACCCTCTTTCCCCAAGGATCTGCCGATGACACGATTTCCTCTTGATGAGACGGAACAAACCTTTGAGTTAACCGGCAATCTGTTGACGCTGCACACCGACTCGGCCGCCCGATGCGTTCCTTTTGCCGAGCGTGCGAGGGTCGATGCCGACTGGATCGTGGGCATCAAGCCCGTGAGCGACGGCAGTACCGTCCATGCGGATTACTGGGAGCGTCATCCACGCGGCGAGGAAATCCTCTGCCTGCTCGCCGGACAGGTCGAGATCATTCTGTCGTGCGAGGGCGGTTCCGAGCGCTCGGTTCTACTGCATGCCGGCCAGGGGTTTATCGTGCCGCGCGGCAACTGGCATCGCCTGCGCGTGCAGCAAGCCGGCAAGCTGATGTTCATTACACCTAGCCAAGGCAGCGAACACCGCCGTGTGGGTAGTGCCGACCTGGAGGCTCAACCATGAAACCCGTACTGCGCCGCACCCACCTGTGGCTCTTGATCGCGCTGCTGTACTTTTCACAGGGCATTCCACTCGGCCTGGCGATGGAGGCGCTCCCTGCGCTGCTGCGCCGTGAAGGTGCTTCGCTGGCAAGTTTGGCCTTTCTGCCCCTCGTAGGCTTGCCCTGGGTACTCAAGTTCCTGTGGGCTTCCCGCGTCGATAACTGCTGGTCCGCCAAGTTGGGTCGGCGCCGCACCTGGATATTGCCCATGCAAGCGACCGTCCTGCTGTGTCTGGCCACGGCTGCGGCGCTCGACATGGCGTCCGGCACGGCGCCATGGATCGTGGCACTCGCCGCCATCGGTTCGCTGGCGAGCGCCACCCAGGACATCGCAACCGATGGGCTCACTGCCGAACACTTCGAAGGCGCGGCACTCGCGCGCGCCAACGCACTGCAGGTCGGCGGAACCATGGTGGGGTTTTTCTTCGGCGGCTCGGGCTGCCTGGTCATGATTGGTCTGTTCGGCCAGCATGCGGCGTTAACCGTGCTGGCCGCAGTCGCAGGCGCCAGCCTGCTGCTCGCGGCAGTCTGGCGCGAAGACGCGCCCGACGCCTTGCAGGCGCGGGAGCCAGCAAGCCTCGCTGGCTTTGTCCGCCGCCCCGGTGCCTTGCTCCTGCTGTGCATCGCCTTGCTCTCGGCCATGACCGCCGCGGCCGGCTACGGCTTGTCGAAGCTGCTGCTGGTGGACGCCGGATGGCCGCTCGACGCCGTGGGCCGCGTTGGCATGGCGGGCGGCATGGTAACCGTCGTGTTGGGCTGCGGGGGCGGCGCATGGCTGGTGGGCCGGCTGGGTTCCCACACTATTTTCGTGGCCGGGGTGGCGATTTCGGCCTTGGCAAGCGCGCTATGGCTAGGCCTGTCCACGCTCGGCCCCGCTCTTCCCGCCGTGTGGGTGTGGCTGGCAACCGCGCTGGGCTGCTTTGGCGCGGGAGCCACCTCGGTAGCGGTGATGACCATGGCGATGGCTTTCGCCCGCCGCGGCGCACAGGCCGGCACCGACATTACGGCAGTGCAGAGCACCCGGGATCTGGGGGAAGTGGCAACTTCCTCCACCGTGACCGGCATCGCCGCGCATCTGGGGTACGCCGGCGGATTCGCAACGGGCTTGGCCAGTGCGATCGCAGCCCTCGCAGTAGCGCTCATCCTACAGCGCCGCGAACAACGTTCGGCCAAGCACGCCCGTTGGGTACGAGAATCTTAGTCGACATGGATTTGCCTCAGATGAGCGGACAGGTCGCGGCAATAAGCACGGACTCTGCGAACTCCTTCGTTTCGACTAAGAGCGGATCACATTTATTCGCTCGCCAGCGCCACCACCGGATCAAGCCGTGCGGCCTGGCGCGCCGGCATGAAACCGAAGATAAGCCCCGTGGCCAGCGCACAGCCGAAGGCTCCCAGGATCGCACGCACCGAGAAGATCAAAGGCACCTTCCAGAAGATCAGCGCCGCGCCGATGACCAGGCCCAGCACCACTCCGGCGCTGCCACCCACCAGCGACACCATCACCGCCTCGGTCAAGAACTGGCGCTGGATGTCGCGCTGACGCGCCCCGGTGGCCATGCGGATACCGATTTCGCGCGTGCGCTCTTTTACTGTCATCAGCATGATGTTCATGACCCCGATGCCGCCCACCAGCAGCGAGATCGCGGCGATCAGCCCCAGCATCAGGGTCAGTGTGTTCTGCGTCTCTTCCTGAGCCTTGACGGCGGCGGCCTGGTTGTAGATGCGGAAATCCTTCACGTGATGCGCCGCCTGCAGTTGCGCGGCGATGGCCTGTTCCGTGGCGTCGGCCTTGGACAGGTCGTCCACCAGCACCGAGATCCAGGAGAGATGGGTCTGGCCGAGCACCCGGCGGCTACCGGTAGAAAACGGCATCAGCACCACGTTGTCGTCGTCCGAATCCCCGGTCACGGCGCCCTTTTCGGCTAACTCACCGATTACCTGGAACGGCACGTTGTTGACCAGCACGTACCTGCCCACGGCATCGGTAGCGCCGAACAGGCGTTGGCGCACCTTCTTGCCCAGCAGCAGCACGGTCGCGAGATCCCGCTCGTCCTGCCAAGTGAAGAACACGCCCCGCAACGGCTTCCAGTTCAGGATGCGCGGGGCGTCTGGGGTCACCGACCACACCCGGGCCGCCGCATCCACGTTGCCGGCCCGCAGTGTCACCTGTCCCTGCAGGAACGGCATGGCCGCCGCTACATTGAGCACCGGCCGCAGCAGAGTGACATCGGATTCGGAGAGCGTACCGCCCAGGCCCCGGGGATTGTCACCGCCGGGCACGACGTACATGCGATTGGTGCCGAATAGCGCCATCTTCTCGATGACTCGAGCCCGGGTGCCCATGCCGATGGCGAGCATGACGATCACCGAGGCCACGCCGATGACGATGCCCAGCAGCGTGAGCAGCGTGCGGTAGCGATTCACGCCCAGCGTGCGCCAGGCCGAGGCCACGGCCTCGCGGGCGTCCATCCAGGCGCTGGCGGCATGGCCGACGCCGGCCCGCATCTGCGTGGCGAACTCGGCGGATGACAAGGCGAACTCGCCAGATGAGGGCAAAGCGGCGGCCGATGCCGCTCGCGGCACAGCGGATGGCGCCGCTGCGGAGGGCTCTTGTGCCGGCTGCGTATCGGCGATGACCCGGCCGTCCCGGATCTCGACGATGCGCCGCGCCCGCGCCGCCACATCGCGGTCGTGGGTAATGAGAATGACCGTATGGCCCGCCCCGGCCAGTTCTTCGAGCAGGGCCATGACCTCGGCGCCGCTCTTGCTGTCCAGGGCGCCGGTGGGCTCGTCGGCCAGGATGACATGGCCGCCGTTCATCAAGGCGCGAGCGATCGACACCCGCTGCTGCTGGCCTCCGGAGAGCTGCGCCGGCCGGTTTCCCAGGCGCCCGCCCAGGCCCAGGCGCCGCAGCAGTTCCGCCGCCCGCGCGGTTCGCGCCGGCACCGGCAGGCCGGCATAGACGGCCGGCACCTCGACATTGCGCAGGGCATCCAGCGTGCGGATCAAATGGTAGCCCTGGAACACAAAGCCGAACGCTTCCCGGCGCAACCAGGCCAGCTCGTCGGCCGAGAAGCCGGCGATGTCCTGGCCGGCGTAGAGGTAGGTGCCCGAGCCGGGCCGATCCAGGCAGCCCAGGATGTGCATCAGGGTCGACTTGCCCGAGCCCGAGGCGCCCATCAGCGCCACGAACTCGCCGGTGCGGATCGACAGCGAAATGCCGCGCAGCACCTCCACCGCCGCGGCGCCATTCTCGCCGCCGTAGGACTTGCGCACCTCGCGCAGTTCGATCAGCGGCACCTCGACGAGCGGCGCACCGATACCTTCTGGTGCACCTTGCCTTACCACCTGAACCTCCCGGCGGCGGCGCGCTCATGGCGGATGCCCGTCACGAGCCGGTCGCCCGGCGCCAGGCCCGACAACACCTCGGCCGTCAGGCGGTCGCGCACACCAGTGTGGATCTCGCGGGCCGCGATACCGCCGTCTGCGGCCTGGATCCGCACCGTGTACCGATCCGGCTTGCCCACTATGGCCTGCAGCGCGGTCAGCGGCGCCAGCACCACGCCATGCGCGGCGGCTTCGACGAAGAACACCTGCGCGCTCATCTGCGGCATCAGCGCGCCGTCGGCGTTGTCCACGTCGAACAGCACCGTGTAGAGCACTACCTTGCCGGCGGTGGGCGCCGAGGCAGCCTTTGAGGAGTCGGACGACGCGGATTCCGGCGGATTGGGCGGCGCGGGCAAGATCTGGCGCACCCTGCCCGTCCAGCGCCGATCGTCGCCCAGCGTGGTGAAGTACACCGGCATGCCGGGCCTGACGCGCCGCACGTCGGCCTCCGACACCTGGATCCAGACCGTCATTGCGGATAGGTCGGCGATGCGCAGGATCTTCGGCGTCTGGTAGGTGGCGTTCAGCGTCTGGCCCTGCCGGGCATCGAGCGTGATGACCGTGCCGCTCATCGGCGCGTAGATACGGGTGTAGCCGAGCTGAGCCTGGTCGCCCTTGAGCGTCGAAGAGGCGCCTTCGATCTGGGCCCGCAGGTCCGCAACGCGGGCCACGGCCACGCGCCAGCTTGCCCGGGCGGCGTCGAGGTCTTGCCGGCTGACAGAATCCTGCTCCGCCAGGCGGCGCTGGCGGGCGTACTGCACCTGGGCCAGGCCGCGCTCGGCCTCCTGCTCGGCCAGCTGCGCACGCAGGCTGTCGAGCGCGGCGCGATCCGCATCGACCTTGGCCTGCTGCACCGCCGGGTCGATCTCCACCAGAAGATCACCCTTCTTCACCACGCTGCCCGGCTCGACGGCGATACGGCGGATCTCGCCCGAGGCCTGCGCCCCCACGTCCACGTAGCTGCGCGGCTGCAAGGTGCCCAGCGCCGTGACGCTGACCTCGATGTCGCCGCGGACTATGGGCACGGTTTCCACGATCTCGCGGGTACGAAACAGCAACCACCACAGCGCAAACGCCAGCAAGACCAGAACCAGCACAAGAACCAGGCGCCGTGCCGATACAGGGAAACACAAGGAGACAGGCATACCGCGGCCGCCCCTATCAATCCGGGCTGCAGGCCGAGGCGCAAGCATTCCGCGCCCGACGGCGGGCGCAGCCTCGCAGCAGCATCACGCCATTGACCATTTTCCCAGCCCGATGTGATCGCATGACCCGCTATTTCCTCCGCTACATCTTGTAGTGCAGCGCGAGCAGCACTTTCGCGGGATTGCCGTAGTAATTGCCGGCAGCGCCCGCCACTGTCGAGAAATATTTGCGATCGAGCAGATTGGTGACGCTCAGCGATGCCGACAGCTTCTTCGAAAACTGATAGCCCACCGTCGCGTCGATCGTCGCATAGCCCGGAGCAACCGTGTCGCCCACGCCGTCCGAGAAATAAGTGCTGCTGGTTGCGTACAGCGCGCCGCCGACATTCCAATCATGCAACTGGCCGGGCAACTGGTAGTTCGCCCACAGCTTGAACTGGTGCCTGGGCGTGAACGAGAATGGCGTGCTGGACGTCACGCTCTGGTCGAGGCTGCGCACCGCCACATACGTGTAGCCGGTGGACAATGTAAGGCCGGGCAGGACTTCGCCGCTTGCGGTCAGCTCGACCCCCTGGCTGCGCGCCCGGCCCTGGGCAACATAAAAGCCCACATGTTCCGGGTCGGAGAAGGCCCGGTTGGTTTCGTCGATCTGGAATAATGCAAACGAGGTGTTCAGCTTGCCGCCGAAGTATTCGCCCTTCAGGCCGATTTCATATTGCTTGCCGGTCACGGGCTTGATCATCTGGCCGTCATAGGTAAAAAACGACGTCTGCGGCTTGTAGATCGATGTGTAGCTCGCATACGCGGAATAAGTGTTGTTGATGTCGTAGACGAGTCCGGCGAGCGGCGTGACTTTCGGCCCGGCCCGGTTGTGCGAATAGGTTTCGCCGAACTGGTTGTAGTAGGGATCGGCATTCGGCGTCAGGGTGTTGTCCCACCACGTGGCGCGCCCGCCGACTATCAGCGTCAGCGGATCGAGAATATTGAAGCGTGCGTTGCCGTAGACCCCGTATTGGTTGGTCACGGTGCGGAAATCGTTCTGCGGGCCTCCGGCAAAATCGTTCGAATAAACCGATGTGTCCAGGATGCTCGTGAAGAAATCCCCCCACATGTCGAGCCCGCTGGCCGGATTGATGAAGTACTGTGTCGAGCGGTCGGACTGATGCAGATAGTTCGCGCCTATCGTCAACTGATGCTTGCGGCCGAATAACGTGAATGGCCCGCTGGCATATGCGTCGACGGCATCCTGCGTGTTCCGGTCCTTGTAGTTGTAGCTGTATGGATTGCCGTCGTACGTAACCGGGTCGACATACGAGCCCGGAATCCCGTTCATGAAATGCTGGCTGGACTGCATGTGGTTGTATGCAAGTTTCGCGGCCCAGCCATGGGACAGCTTCTGCTCGATCTCGGCGAAGGCATTCCACTTCTCGGCCGACAGGTGATCCCAGTCCGCACCGAGATACCGGTCGCGTGGCAAAGCGACGATCGAATAATCCAGATAAGTCGGAAGCCCGTACATGACATGGCCGGATTGCTTCGAATAGCTCAGGCCGATACGACCCGTCGTCGTCGGAGTCAGGTCGGCGTCGGAGTCAGGTCGGCTTCCAGCGTGCCATATACTTGTTGATCCCGCTGCCAGGATCCTTCCTGCATCAAATGCTGATCATGCTGCACTGCCACCAGCCGGCCGCGCAGTGTGCCGGCCTCGTTCAACGGGCCGCCAATGTCCACTTGTTCGCGATGGTCGGCATAGGTTCCCACCGACAAATCCGCCGAGGCCGCGAATGCTGAGGGCGCACGCTTGCGCACGAGATTGACCGCACCGCCATCTCCGCCGAAACCATTGAACAGGCCGGCTGGCCCGCGCAGCACCTCGACGCGATCGAACATCGCGATATCGTCGGCGACCGTCGCGCTGCCGCTGGACGGAATCGTCGTCGGCACGCCGTCCAGCTGGATGGCCGTGATCGGAAAGCCGCGCACGAGATAAGAAGTGTCGTTCGGGTTGGCCAGCGCCACGGCCACGCCGGGCGCATACTTCAGCACATCGTCGACCGAGGTCGCGTTCTGCGCCATGATTTGCTGCTGGGTGATCACGCTGACCGAATTCGGAATCTCGCGCTGCGTCAACGGTGTCTTGGATCCCACCGACAAGGGAGGATTGAGCCGCTCGGCCTCCGTCTCCGTGGTTCCGAGCACCGTCACCGCCGGCAAGGTGGCCACATTCCCATTGGCCTTGGAGACCGGCAGAGGCCTCAACGTATATTCTCCATTATTGTCACGGACTGCTTGCAGGCCGGTGCCGGACAGCAGCCGGCGCAGGGCATCGCCGGCGGTATAGCTGCCACGCAGGCCAGGGCTGTTCAATCCAGCGGTAAGCGCCGCGTTGACGGATATGGCCTCACCTGACTGCCGGCCGAAGCGGCCCAGCGCCTGGTCCAGCGAGCCGGACGGAATATCGAAACGATGACGCGATTCGGCCGCCGCGGCCTGCGTGCTTTGGGCCTGGGAAGACGCAGGAAGCGCCCACGCCATGGCGCTCATCGACACCCACAGCACGGCCTGTGCAACAGGTGCCCACGAATGCCGCGCCAGCATGGCGGGACGGCAAACGCCTGTATCGCGGTGCCTGCGGGATGTCGGTGAAAAAGACGGATGTGCCCGGCGAGCAGCCATAATGCGGATTCCTCGGTAGATGCTTGTTATCAAGAAAAGCGCCGACGAGGAACGGATAAAAACAATCCCCGAGGGCTTCTAGAAAGGAAGCCGCATGAGATCGAAAAACCTGCCAGGCAATTTGTAATTTGATGTATCTATCGCCTACCCGAAACCCAGGCAGCGCAAGCACAATGAATCATCGGGCAGCCACCGTCACCCAGTATCGGGTGTAACGGACTATCCGTACGGGCAGACGCCGCCCCAGCGAGTCGAGTATCCGTTCCGTCGCATCGGGGCCGTCCAGGGGCCAGACGCCGGTAATACGCAGGTTCGCCACTTCCGGCGCGCAACGCAGCCTTCCATGGCGGTAGCGGCTCAACTCGGCGACAAAGTCGGCCAGCCGCATGCCTTCGGCCGAGAACATGCCATGGATCCACCCCTGCCCATCTTCGTCCAGCGCTACAGGCGCCTCGATACGGTCGGGCGTGAAACGCACCTGTTGATGAGCTTGAACGAGCAACGGCCCTGCGTGTATCGCGCGAACCTGGACGGCGCCTTCGGTTACGGCGAGCTGGGTGTAGTGCCGGTCGCCGGCATCGGCGTCGCGTCGCACCGTGAACCGGGTTCCGATGGGCCTCAATTCTCCGTCAGCCGTGGCGACAATGAACGGCCGGCGGGCGGGATCCTGCGCTGTAGCGATCATGATTTCGCCGCCGCGCAGGACGATGCGGCGTTCGCGGGCGCTGAAACGCAAATCGACGGCCGTAGCCGTGTTCAGCAACAGCCGCGTTCCATCCGCAAGCACCAGGCTGCGGCGCTCGCCGGTCGACGTGTGCACATCCGAGAGCGCAATGGCAAGCTCGCTGCGCCAAGGAACCTGATCCTGGAAGAGATAAAGGCCGGCGCCGCCCGCGCCGATCCACGCCAACCGCTTGAACGCCCGGCGCCGGCTGGAAAAAGAGGCTGCCCGTGCCAGCGTCGCCCGGGTAAGGGCCGGAGCGACACGCGTTGCGCTGCCTTGCAAGCGGGTGCCCAGGTGCTCGAGGCGCGCCCAGGCCTGGGCATGATCGGGGTGGGCCGCCCGCCAGCGGTCGAATTCTGCCCGATCCCCAGCTGTCGCTGTGCCCGATGCAAGCCGCACATACCAGGCAACGGCCCGTTCCACGATGGCCTCGGGGATATGCCCGCCTCCGGGCTCGCCCGCCACGGCAGAGGCGGCACCCGGGGCTGCGATATCCAAAGGGGAGCGGGCGGAATCTTCCATTAGCGAGCAAAGGCCATCAGCCACCGACGTACAGTGCCTTGTAGCACTGTGCCATGGCTCGGGTCATGGCCTTTTGCACCACGTTGACGGTGATGCCCAGGCGGACAGCGATCTCTGGGTATGTCAGACCGTCGATCTGGGAAAATAGAAAGACTTCCCGGACGCGAGAGGGCAAACCATCGAGCAAGGCGGCAATCTCTTCCAGCGTTTCCAGGATCAAAGCACGCTGCTCGGGGGATGGCGCGACCGCTTCCGCCTGCACTGCCAGAGTGTCGAGCCAAGCCTGTTCGAGCGCCTTGCGGCGCCAGTGGCTGACGACCAGGCCGTTGGCAATAGTGGTGAGATAAGCCCGCGGCTCCCGGATAGCCCCCTGTTCGCGTCCACGAAGCACGCGCACGAAGGTGTCCTGCGCCAGGTCGGCCGCGTCGAACGCATTGCCGAGCTTGCGGCGCAGCCATCCCTGCAGCCACCCATGATGGCTGTAGTAAAGAGTCTCGACGCTGGGTGAAGATGCCTGATCTGGCACGGGCTGATCCATGGTGTCTGCATAGCGCAGCACCAATCTAAATAAGAATTAATATCAATTATCGCCATTAGAGGCGATTTTTGCAACGCCATACGGGCGCCCTGTTCAAAAAGAGATCACAAGCTTCAACGGGCCGGTCGCCCTACACCAGACGAAGTTCCCATGCGCTCAAAAACCACTACCGTCCGGCACAGGCGTTCAGCCCGACACCGATGATCGGCAAGGTGGAAGTCAGCGCCTGGGCGCGGCACATGGCCGCGGCGCTGAACTTCGGCCCTACGCGGCCTCTTTGGCCGATAGCGTCATGCTGCAATGCTCTCCCTGCCTTTAGGCGCGAACATACACCCATGCATCCTTGCCAGACTTGAGCCGAACCAGAACACGCTTGTAATCGGAAACTTCGTAACTATCGGCCGCGGCCAACTCCGCCTGCGTGATGCGAAAAACCTTGCCGGGGACTTCGTCGGCCGGATTTCCCGTGGCCGCGACTATGGGATGAAATTTCTGCCCGCTTTTACGGAGAACTTCAGGGTCGGTGATCTCTACCATCGTCTGGCTGTAGCCGGGCATGGCATCGGCCTCGGCCTCCAGCAGGCGACCGAAGGATTCGATCTGGACGTTCTCGAGCTGCAATGTTCCGTATGAGAACAACCATACATTTCGTCCTTCTGGCATGTCTTCTGTCCTCAACGGTATGCACTTCTGAAAGGTTGTTCAAGCCCGAAATATATGTGGCGGAAAACACTTCATCGCTGGCCCCATCATATGACCCAGCAGTCACTCGGGTTCATCTGCTCACCCGTGCCGTGACGAGCCGCTCCAGGCGCCCTGCACGAGTCCTGCGCCGAGCGAACCACAGATACAGGCCGCTGCACAGCACCACGATGGTGATGAGATCGAGCAACGCCCAGATGATCTTCAGCGGCAGGCCACCATAGTCGCCGAAGTGCAGCGGGCGAGAGACCTCCAGTACCCGCAGGTACCAGGGCATTTTCACGACCGCCGTCAGCGCACCGCTGCGGGCATCCACCAGCACCGGGGTGAACAGCCGTGAAGTCAGCGTGCTGCTGCCGTGCCCCCAGAGCAAGTAATGATAGGGGCTGCCGCCTTCGGCGCCGGGATAGGTGATGCCGGTGAACGTCGTGCCCGGCGCCGCGCGCCGGGCTGTGTCGTAGGCGGCCTGCACCGAACTCAATCCGGCCTGGGGCGGCATCGGCTCGTTCCGATAGGACTGCAGCAGGGCCTTGACATCGGTGCGCTGCCAGACCGCGAACAAGGGCGTGGACAGCTCGTTCATCAGGCCCGTGGCCCCCACCACGAAGGCCCAGGCCAGCGTCACGGCGCCCAGGAGGTTGTGCAGATCCAACCATTTCAGGCGCCGGCTGCGGCCCGAACGCACCGTGCCGAAATCGAGCTTTCTCATGAAGGGCCCATACAGCACCACGCCGGACACGATCGCGGCAACGAACAGCGCCGCCATCGCCCCCAGGAACAGCTCGCCGGCCAAGTCGGCGAACAAATCCATGTGCAAGCGCAGCATCCAGTCCATGAAGCCCAGCGGACGCTGCCCGATCGGCTTGGATTGCTCCAGCACCTGGGCCGTGCGCGTGTCGAAGCGCACGAAGTGCCCGGACTTCGGATCGCGCTTGGCCGTTTCGAACGACGGCGCCATCCAGACGTAGGCCTGCGGCTCGTCGTCGTCCACGAAGATCGAGGTCACGACTTCCTGCGGATACAAAGCACGGGCGGACGAGGCCAGCTCGTCGAGGCTGGCGTTCGGCGTGCCCGCAGGCAGTTGCACATAGGTGTGCGGCTCCAGCCAGTCGTGGATTTGCTCGGAAAAAACCAAAGGCAGCCCGGTGGCGCAAATCACTAGCAAAAAGACGGTGCAGATCAAACTGGACCATTTATGCGTAAGCACCCAGCCCCTATGTATTGAAGAAGACATGCTCGTGTTCGATCAGACCAGTCAAAAATCTATCGTAGCCGAAAGCATGAAGGTACGCGGAGCGCCAAGGGTAATCGTGCCCGGGGAGTTGACGCCCTCCCAATAGTTCTTGTCGAATAGATTGTGAATGCCCGCACGGAAAACGACCGGGGTTGCGCTGACCTTGGTGGCGTAGCGCGCACCGACGTCCACGCGGGTCCAATTCGGTATCTTGAGCTTGTTGGCGTTGTCCACGTACTGCGAACTGGTGTTGATGACACGGCCCGAAAGCGTCAGGCCGGCTATGCCGGGCACATCCCACTCGACCCCCAGGTTGGTCGCCCAAGGCGCGGCTCCCGGTGCCTCGTTCCCGTCGTAGGCGCCGCCCTGCGTCCTGGTGAGCCGGCCCTGGATATAGGTCACGCCGCCCAGCACGCGCAGGCGCGGCGTGATTTCGCCGAAGATGTTCCATTCGATGCCGCGGTTGCGCTGCTCCCCATCGAGGCGCAGCGTGGGCAATGGCGAAGTACTGTAATCCGCCAGGGTGCTGGGCTTTCTGATCTCGAAAAGGCTGAGCGTGTTGGTGACGCGCCCCGTTTCCAGCTTGGCGCCGACCTCGATTTGCTTGGTCTTGTAGGGCGGAAATACTTCCCCGGCGTTCTGGTAAGTATTGCCTACCGTCGCCCCTGCCGACAGGCCTTCGATCACATTGCCATAGAGCGAAAGATGCTCGTAAGGTTTCACAACCAGGCCGAGCATCGGGGTCCATGCGCCCTGATCATAGCGGGCGGTCATTGCGCCGCTGTTGTGATCGAAATTCTCCGTTTCCACGTTCTGCCGGCGCACGCCCAGGGTGAGCAGCACGCGCTCGTCGAACATGCTCAAGGTATCGGCCACGGCCAGGCTGCTCAACTCCATCGTCGAATCCTTGAGGGGCTGCACCGATTCCGACGGCAGCACAGGCGTGCGCGGGGCATAGATATTCGTCGTAAATGGGTTGTATGAATAGTTGTCCTTCACGTAGTCCGTCTGCCGGGCCCCGCTCAAAACAAGCGTGTGGCGCACTGGCCCGGTATCGAAGGCGCCGCGCAAGCCGATCTCTTCCGAGTCTCCATGCGTGTCATAAGGAAACTGCATCACCAAGGTGTTGGCGTCGCCGTTTGCCTGGACGTTGTAGACGCTGCTGAGCAAATAACCGCTGTACTGATAGTGTCGGTAGCCGGCCTTGGCGTAGGCCGTCAAGTGATCCGCAAGATCGACCTCGCCGCTCAGCACGACCCCCTCGGTTCTCGCATTGCCGCTCGCCCAGGGAGAGATATTGGTGCTCCCGTCCGGCGCGCGAGGCACAGCTGTCAGGCCATCGGCCAGGCTTACGGCCAGGGACGATCCGTCCCGGTTCCGGTCTTCGATGCGGTAGGCATCCAATGCCACGCGCACGCGGTCTCCCCGATAATCCAGTGCCAGGGAACCCGTATTGCTGCCGCGCTTCGACTGGCCATCGATGTACGTGTCGCCGCTGCTATAGCCGCCATTGAAGCGCACGCCCCATTCCTTGTTCTGCCCGAAGCGCCGACCTATGTCTACATTGGTATGCCACAGCGAGTCCGACTCCAAGCCCAGCGACAGGCGTGTCAGCGGATCGTTCCCCGCCCGCTTGGGCACGAGGTTGATCGCGCCGCCGACCACGCCGTTCGGGGACATGCCGCCGAGCAGCGCGCTCGGCCCTTTCAGCACCTCGATACGCTCGGCGAAATCGACCGGCACGGCGCCGTATCGCGGGATGATGCCATACAAGCCATTGAAGGCAATGTCGCCGCTATTGACGTTGAATCCCCGGATCTGGAAATATTCGTAGAACCCGCTGGCCGGCCAGGCGCGGCGCACAGAAGGATCGTTGTCCAGCACATCGCCGACGCTACGGGCTTGCTGATCGGCGATCAGCTCCGACGTATAGCTCGTCTGGTTGAAGGGTGTATCCATGACGTCCGTGTTGCCCAGCATCCCCAGGCGGCCGCCACTCGCGACCTGCCCGCCGGCATAGACGGGCGGCAGCCCGCCCGTGCCCGCCTGGCCTTGCACCGCGATGGCCGGCAGGGTCGTCACCCCGGCTCCCGAAATGTCCGCGGGCGCCTGGCGCAATACATAGACGCCCCCGCTGCCGGCGACCGCTTCCAGCCCCGAGCCGGCAAGCAGGCGGGCAAACCCTTCGCCAACGGTGTAGCTGCCGTCCAGGCCGGCCGCTGTCTTCCCGCGGGTCAGCACGGGAGGAATGGTCAGGCTCACACGCGCCGCTGCGGCGAAGTTCGCCAGGGCATCGTCCAGCGCCCCGGGCGCGATCTTGTATGGCTGCCTGAAATCGGCCGCCTGCGTGGCCGTTCGGGAAGCTGCCGCTGGCTGTGCCTGTACAGTAGCGCACGCGGCGCAGGCAAAGGCAAACACAAGGCCTTGCATGGCTTGCGACAGGGCAGTGCGACCGAGGGTGCCGGTTGCGCAGGAAAGATGACGGCGACGGGCCATGATGACTTTTTCTCCCGGAAATGTATGAAGTGAGGCTCCTACCTGCTTCACACGCGAGATCCGGAAAATGGACAGGCGTCGGCAAAGAAATTCGTAACGATGGAACCGTCGCAGCCTCCAAGCTCAGCTGCCAGCTTGTGTCACCGTGACCCAGTAACGAGTCCGATAGACCACTGCCACCGGAAGCGCGCGCTGCAAGCTGTCGAGCACTGCACCGGTATCGTGCAACTGGAATACGCCGGAGATCCGCAGGCCCGCTACCGCGGGGTCGCAGCGCAGCACGCCCGGCCGATAGCGTCCCAGTTCGGCGACGAAGTCGCCCAGGCGCATGTTCTTGACCCGAAGCACGCCGCTTGCCCAATCCGCTGCCTGCGAACCAGCCGCCGACGCCCTGCCCACGGCGTGGGAAGAAAAATCCACCTGTTGCCCCGCCTGCAATACCACGGCATCGTCCGCAGCATCCATCGGGCGCACTTCGACGGCGCCCTCCAGCACGGCAAGATGGGTACGGCTGCCGCCGGTATCCCGCACGACGAATCGCGTGCCGAGCGCCCGCAGCCGGCCATGCGCCGAAGCCACGATAAAAGGGCGATAGGCCGCATTGTCCGGCGGCACAATATCCGGTGCCGTTTCGACCAGGATTTCTCCTGCACGCAACCGAACCAGGCGCTCCTTGTCGCCGTAAGCCACATCCACAGCGGTAGCGGTATTCAGCCAGACACGCGAGCCATCGGCCAGCTTCAGCTCACGCATTTCACCCGTCGCGGTGCGATAGTCGGCCAGCCACTCGCGCGCAGGCGAGGCGCGCCAGGCGACCCATGCCGCGGGCGGCGCGATCAGCAAGAACGCCAGGGCCTTGACGGCCGTGCGCCGATCCAGCCGCGCGCCGCGGTTCAACACCGGCATCGACAATGCGGCCGGCACATGGCCCAGCTTCTGTTCCAGCCGCTGGACGCGCTGCCAGGCGAGCTCATGCGCCGCGTCGGCCTGGCGCCATTCCCGCAGGCGCGCATGATCCTCCTGCGACGCCTGGTCAGACTTCAGCAGCAGGAACCATTCGGCCGCTTGCAGGGCTACGGCTTCGCTCAAACCGCCCTTGCCGCCCTGCGGAAACAGGCCTATTCCATCAGGAGTATGCATCGTGCCAATGCCTGGGCAACGTACCGCCTGGCCGTGCGCTCGCTGACCGCGAGCCGTGCCGCAATGTCGTCATAGCCCAGGCCCTCCAGCTGGGCCATCAGGAAAGCGGCGCGAGTCTTTGCGGGCAGGCCGCCCAGCAGCGCATCGATCTCCTGCAGCGTTTCGAAGATGATGAGCCGCTGCTCTTCCGAAGGCGCCACAGGTTCCGGCATCGAGGCCAGGGCCTCGATATAGGCTTGTTCCAGCGACCGCCGCCGATAGAGGTTGCTCACCAGCCGTTTGGCGATGACCGCAAGGTAGGCGCGCGGCTGCTCCAACTGCCAATTGGCCTGCTTCTCCGGCGTGCTGTCGGGGGTGGCCAGCAAGCGCACGAAGGTGTCCTGGGCAAGGTCGGCCGCATCGGGCGAATTGCCCAGCTTGCGGCGAAGAAACCCCAGCAACCAGCCGTGATGGTCACGATAGAGCGTGTGCATACCCTGCTGCATGGCAGGTTCCGCAGCCGACACTAGACAGCCCCTTCTTAAACAGAAACTTGTAAATGAGAATGGTTTCTGTTTATAACCTAATTCGAACTTGTCTGCACGTTCTTTGGGCAAGTGTCTGATCTGCTACGTCCCCTAATCCCCGCTCTGCAAAGTTCGCGCACCCGCGAATTACTCTTTACCAGTTGCATTTCAAGGTCGCAAGAAAGTTCCTTCCCACTTTGAGCGCAGCATTGCGCTAGACTCCATTCCTGAGCGCGTTTCTCACCCGAGTCGGGTCGATGAAGAGAGGACATCTTGGGGTTCCGTAACCCGTTTCGCACACTATGTACGGGACGTTGAGCTCGGCTGCCATGTCCGCAATCGTGCAGCCGCCTCGCATCAGTACCTTACGAACGACTTCTTCCTTGAAGGCCGGGCTGTATTGTGTCAAGTTCATCGCTTCATTCCAAATCAGAGGCGACAACTAGTCTGACACTGGGGGCACACTGCGCGGATCGTCGATTTCAACAGATACTCAGGGCCGTGGTTCGGGCGCTTAATTGCTGCTAGTTCATCGAATATTCTTTCGACTTCGTCAGTCATGCGATCTCCTGTTCATTGCTCGCACCGACACCGCAGAATCGCCGGCCATGGCTGTCCTACGTGTCCGAAAGTGCTCATATCCAGACGGTTTGCGCAGGCGCACGCCCAAATAGGATCCATCAAACAGCCAAGCGCATGTGCTTGGGCGTCACGCCAAAGCAGCGCCTGAAGGCCGTGGAAAAATTTGCCGGATTGCCGTACCCCACCGCATAGGCGGCCAGGGATACCGGCGATCCTTGCACAAGACGCTGGGAATCGGTGTGCTGATTCCGTTGGCGCTGATCGCCGCCTACCTGGACGGTGAATTGGTCGTCGATGCATGGGGCGGCATGGCCGACGCGCAGGCTGGGCGACTGGCCATGCTTGACGATGTCGAGTTTCAACGCGTGAAACCGCCGCGATGCTCGTGGCTGAAATCCGCTCGGCGCTGGCGTAGCGCCTCCTCACGGCGGAAGTGGCGCCCGCCACCGCACGCGCTAATACAAATGCACCTATACAAGGTTTATGCGCTTCGAACAGGGGACATTGGCGGAGTTTTTCAGCACCCCACGTTCTCACAGGCAGCGTTGCCAATCACAAGAGCCGCCATCAAGCGCCGGCTCATTCGATTACCGCCTTATATGCCGCCTGGACGGCACGTACCAGAGAAGGATGCAGCATACCCAGCTTGGGCGTCTGTCCGTGGGGTGCAGCGGGCGGCACTGAAAACCATTCGATGTTATACGGCAGGTCTAGGGCCTGCTTGAGGTTGAACTTAGTGTCGTAGCTCAACCCGGCAGCCGCATAGGCCGCCTGATTGCGATCCCTCAAAATAGCGAATTCACCTCGGTACAAGGTCATGGTGCGCTGGCTGGTACCGTAGGCGACTCGGACGGTGAACTGTGGTGCATCATCATCAAACACGGCCAAGATCAACGCGGGCCGGGGCTTCGGTCGAGGATGAATGCCATCGGGGAAATGACACCAGACGATCTCGCCCGCGGTGGGTTCTGCCCACCATTGCAGGATCACGCCGTTTCCATGTCGAACAGGCTCGACTTCACCGACCGCTTCTCTCTCTGGGGAACCCGCTTCTTGATCTGGCGAACCTGCGCGGCCGTCAGCGGGCCATCGTCCGCCTCATATTGCGGCAACACCCGAATGGCCAGATCATGCAGCGCACGGTGGATCGCCTGCGTTTCGTCGACGCCGAGATATTCGGCTAAACGCTTGGCGGTTTCACGTGTCACGCCGGTGGCACTATCCTCCGAGCGGTAGCGAAAGGCAATCTGATTCGCAGTAGTACGGGCGGTCATACGGAACTCCTTATGGATATCAATAAGATATCCAAATTTACTCTGAACGTCAAACCGAATAGCCAATGTCGCCCCTTCTCCTTGATAGCTGGGCACGCAACCGCATGCCGAACCGGCCGAAGCTTTGGGCTA
Organism: Candidimonas nitroreducens; assembly: GCF_002209565.1. Classification (GTDB taxonomy): domain Bacteria; phylum Pseudomonadota; class Gammaproteobacteria; order Burkholderiales; family Burkholderiaceae_B; genus Candidimonas; species Candidimonas nitroreducens. The sequence continues at coordinate 106,530 of NZ_NJIH01000001.1, read as the reverse complement.
ACGAGCATCGCAGCCGGCTGCTCCTGGGCGTCGCCGGCGTTGGCGCGCTATTGTGGGCCGCCAGGCAACGCCAACGATGAACCGGCGGTTCCATTTGCATTCCAGCGACGAACCCGATGCCGCCGCGACGGCAGGAGACATCGAAACCAGCGGGCGTTGATTCGACGCGGGCCACGGCCCGGAATCCGCTAGAACCGGTAATCCACCCCCGCCTGCAGCGACTGCGCATTGACGTTGCCCGTATGCAGCACGCTGTCGTAGCGCACGTAGGCGCTGGCCGACTTGCCGATCGGCAGCGTCGCACCCAGCCCCGCCGTCACCAGCCCGCGCGTGTCGCGCGTACCTGCGATGACAAAGCCCGTGCCGTCGACGGCCGTCACCGATACGTCGCGGCCCGTGCTCTGCGTCTCGTAGGCATAACCCGCCCGCAGCTGCACCGAGGCCGGCCGGTCGTTGTTGTGCAGGGTGAAGGGGTAGTCCAGCGTCACGCCCACATAGGGCTGCAGGCTTTGCAGATGCTGGTTGGCCACGCCCAGGTTCTGCGCGGTCGGGCCGGACTCGTCCGTGCCCAGCCCGTCCAGGTAGGCGTAGCGCACGCCAAGCCGCGGTGTGAGCACCACCGGGCCCAGCGACCACGGGCGGCTGGCCTGCAGGCCAGCGGTGAATTCCTGGCCGTGGCCGTCGCCGCGGGCCGAGCCCAGCGCACCAAAGGAGCGCGTGGTGGAAGAGAAGTCATAGGCATAGCCCAGGGTGCCGGCCAGGGTGTAGGCGTCGAACTGCTTCGCGCCGTAGCCAGCGAGGCGCAAGGTGTCCAGCGTACCCTTGGAGCCGTTGCCAGATTCGCTTATGTCGGCATGGCTGTAGCCGCCAGCCACGCCCACTGTCCAGCCCTGCCACTGATGATCGACGCCGGTCAGGAAGCCGTAGCGGCGGTCGCGCGCATCCGGTGCGCCGTGATTGCCGTCGATGCGGGTGTCGGTGCCGTGGGCCTGGATCCACAGGCCGTTGCCCTGGCGCGCGCAGGACAGGGATTGCACGGCGGCATCTCCACTTGCAGCGCCGGCGCCGCCGGACGACGTAGCACCGGCGGCCGCTACACCGCAAGGCCCGGCCAGCCGATCCAGCAAGACCTCGTTGGCGCCCTGTCCGGCGCGCAGCGCCGAAGAGCCCATCGCGCCGAAGATCGTGGCCTGGGTCGGCGCCACCACTACCGGCTGCACCGGGCCCGAGCCCGTCAAGTTCAGATCCACCGCGTCGGCCGCATACGCCACCGACTGCGCAAACCCCGAGGGCGTATTGCCCGCTACCTTCGAGAAACTGCCCTGGACTGAGCCTGCTTTGACCAGGGAGTAGCTCTTGGCGGTGTAGGTGCCTGGCGCGTACAGCAGGTTCAGTGTGCCGGCCAGCGTGGCCGTGCCGCCCACGATCAGGCGCGAGTAGTCCGTGGGGCTGATTTCCATCTGCAGCGTACCGCTGGGCGACTGCGTGTAGTTGCCGCCTATCGTCAGCGTGCCGATCGAGCCGCCCGGCCAGACGATACCGGCGTTGTTCACATTGCCCGCGATGCTGCCGTGGCCGCGCAGCGTGCCCGCGGCATTGACCTGCACATCGCCTTTGATGCTGGCCGAGAGGTGATCCGCATCGCCTATGGCCAGCGTCCCCGCGTCCACCGTCGTGCCGCCGGTATAGGTGTTCGCGCCGTTCAGAATCAGCGTGCCGCTACCGACTTTCACCAGGCTGCCGCCCTTGTCAGCCTGTGTCGACGCATGGGTAACTCCGGTGGCGTGAGCCACTTCCCCAAGCGTGTCGTCCGTATCGGCAAGCAGGCTGCCGTCGGAGATGACGCCGGAGATCGTATCGTTGCCCCCCAAGGCCCCCAGGGTCAGCGGCTTGCCGCCCAGGTAGACGTCACCGGCCCCCGACAGCGAGCCGATGCTCGTGCCGGTATCCGTGTAGCTGATGTCCACGATGCCGCCCGCCTGGTTGATTACCTTGGCGCCGGCCGCCGTGGCCTGATCCATGATCAGCAGCGCGCCGTGCTCCTGGTTGGTGATCGTCGCGCTGCCGGCGCTGGCGTTTTCAGCAAACGCCGTTGAGCCGATGTTCTGGTTGATGATCGATGCAGCCCCCGCGCTGGCCGTGTCGTAGAAGGCCGTCACACCACCCTGGGTGTTGGTGATCGTGGCATTGCCGGCCGTGGCGTTGTCTGCAAAGCCGGTCACCGCACTGACGCTATTGGTGATCGACAGGCTGCCAGCGCTGGCGCCGTTCTCGAAGGTCAGGATCGGATCGTCCGGGCCGCCTTCCATGCCGCCCACTACCGCCACCGGGCCCGTGCCCAGGGCGCCCGTGGTGTGCACGTCCACGTCGGTATAGACATTCGTACCACCCAGATAGGTATTGGCGTGATTGATCTCGACGAAGCCACTGCCCGTCAAGGTCAAACTGCCCGGCCCTTGTATCAGGCCGTTGAGCTCCAGGGGCGAGGAATCAAGGTCGGCCCGGATCGTGCCGGCGCTGGCCAGCGTGATCGCGCGGCTGGTGGCAAAGCCGCTGCTGGTCTCCAGCGTGCCGCCATTGAAGGTCAGGACGCCCGAATCTTCGCCCAGGCTATCGTCATCGCTGATGATCAGGGTGCCGCCTGACAAGGTCCAGGGCGTGAGTTCCGTGGTCGAGCTTAGGAGTGTCCAGGTGCCTGTGCCCGTCTTTTCAAAGGCATTGAACCCTTCGTACCTGAAGCTGTCCTCGCCTCCAATCCGTGAAACGTTGAAGCTCGCATCTTCGCCCGTCCCCCCCAGAATCAGCGTATTGTATGTGCCGGCTGTGGCATCCACGGGCCCGCTGGTGTTGCCCCCTTCGTGAAGTTCAAGTGTATTCACACCCCCTGTGAACTGGATAGCGTCGGCCTGGGATCCATTACCAGACGAGCCGCCCATGATATTGCCGCTGTTGACGATATCCAGGTTCGACCCAATGATGCCGACGCCTCCGGCACCTCCAGCTCCCGAAGCCGTGTCGCCATCCTCGCCGCTGCCACCAACACCACCAGTACCACCACTGCCGCCCGAGATCATTCCGCTGTTGATGATAGTCAGATGGTCACCGCTGACACCTGCGCCGCCCGAACCGCCGGCACCACCGCTTTTACCTGCCCCAGCAGTACTCGCTCCGCCCGAACCGCCAGCGCCCCCATATATTGAACCGTCATTGTTGAGCGTACCGCCGCTGGTAAATACGGCGCCCGCGCCACCGGAGCCGCCCGCGCCGCCGCTCACGTGGTCACCGCGGCCGCCTGTCCCGCCAGCTCCTCCCCTCAAGAAACCATTAACGACATTGCTATAAGTGCCATCCACGGTAAACAACAGGCCGCCGCCGCCCTCGCCACCGCCGCCAGCCCCGGCCCCCAAGGTAGTGAAACCGCCGCCTCCACCAGCTCCCCCAGTGACATTGCCACTATTGTCGCCCGAGGCATTCAAAAACAATCCGAAGCCGCCACCACCGCCGCCGCCTGCGCCACCGCCATCCAAACTATTGTCCGGCACGCCGCCAGCGATACCATCAATGTCGCCGCTGTTGCTGGACGCCGTACCGCCCACTGTGCCGCCTGCACCACCGGAATGAGCCTGGCCTTCATTGGAGACAGAAGCCCCCCCGGCACCCCCGTCCCCTCCGTGGCCAGTCAATAGGCTGACACCGCCGCCGCCACCACCGCCTCCGCTGGCTGATTCGGAAGGAGAGCTGTTATCGGGACTGCCGGGCCCGCCATCAGGGCTGGCAGCCGTACCACCCTGACCTCCCGCAAAACCGCTCAGGCTTGACGAGCCACCGCCGCCATCGGCCCAAACGGGCTGGGACAACACCCCCAGCACGGCAAGCGTACACGCCGCCAACTTCCAGCGCACCGGTGTGCCTGCCTTGACAGCGCGGGTAGCGGGTGTAGCGGTGGAACAGGATGGGGAAGACTTGGAGAGCGGGCGCGTATGCGCTCCGTGGACGACAGATACGGGCTTGGACATCGAGTCTCCTTGACTCTACGCAGGGTTACAGCTGCCACAGTTGCAGGATGTGCAGCGTATCGACCCTTGCGGGCTTCAGCCCTAATTCCGTAACCGTATGTAATGCAGCAAAAATCTATTGTTAAAAGCTTGTTGTTGACTAGATTTATTACAGGTATGGAGAAGTTCAAGCATCATGATAAAAGCAATAACAGAAATTGCAAGTTACAATAAAAAAACTCGTCAAATAGCAACAATACCGATAAAAAAAACAATACCGATAAAAAATAGAGGCAATGCTTCTCCATGCCGAGGCCTGGCTGCCTGGCGCGAAATCGGCTACCCGATTCGAAGTCTTCTAACTGGATCGCGGCAGCCTGCTGCCTGAACATGCCTGTTTGACCGCCTGCTGCGGAATCGACTACCCGGTACGAAGCCCGCTATCTGGACAGCGGCAGCTTGCTGCCGGATATGGCACGTTCCAGCACCACGTCGCCGCGGAATTGGAACAGCTTGGCGGGGCGGCCGGCGGCGCCCCGGGTCATGCGGCCGGTGTCTTCGACCAGCGACTGCTGGGCGATGAGGCGGCGGAAGTTCTGCTTGTGCAGGCTGCGTCCGGCCACCGCCTCGAAAGTCTGCTGCAGCTGCAGCAAGGTGAATTCGGGCGGCATCAATTCAAACACCACCGGCCGGTAGCGGATCTTGGCGCGCAGGCGCGCCATGGCGGTGGCCAGGATGCGGCGATGGTCGTGCTGCATGGCCGCGCCGGGCATCACTGCCGGCGCCAAGGCGGATACACCGGCCGCCACGGCACCGCCCTGCCCGGCCTGCGCGCGCCGCGCGGCTTCCTGCACCAGCCCGGCCTCGAACAGCAGCTCGTAGCGCTGCAGCACCAGCTCTTCGTTCCACGAGGCCTCGTCGGGCCCGAAAGTGAAGTCCACGCGCTGGCGCCGCCGGCGCCGCAGCGCCGCGTCGGGCTGCGCGGCGCACCATTGCTGCAGGGCCGGCAGGATGTATTCCTGCAGCATGGCCGGGCAGCCCGCGCGCCAATCTTCCCAAGGGAAATAACGGTACCAGTCCTGCCACTGCACGGCCTCGGAACCCTGCCCTTCACGGGTCAGGCCCAGGTAGCTGACGGAGATGATGCGCTGGCCTTGCCAGTTGGCGCGGTCGCCATCGGCAAAGGTGTAGAGCTGCTCGACATAGCCCAGGGGATGATGCGTCTGCGTTTCGACCCAGGCGCGCAGGCCGGCCTGCAGCGAGCGGTGGCCGGACTGGAACGGGCCGGCGGGCAGCAGCTCCAGGCGGCCGCGCGTCAGCACCCGCGGCTGGCCGCCGCTGACGGCTACCAGCACGGCAACGAGCTCGGTCTGTACGGAAGCGGCGGCGATATCGGCGGGCGAGTCGGGAAAGCTGGACGGATTGATGGCCATGCGCTGCAAGGAAAATTTTTATTATAGGGACTCCGTGCAGCCCCTATGCCGCGCCGCGGAGAAAACGCGCGGGGCTATCGATCAGTGCGGGCCGGCCGCGAACAGGCGTTCCAGCTGCGCACCCAGTGCAAGCAGCAACGCGTCGCAGCCCGGGGCGGCCACGAACTGTACGCCCAGAGGCAGGCCGGACTCGGCGCCGGCGCCGAACGGCAGTGTCAGGCTGGGTGCGCCCATGGCAGTCCAGCCGCGATTGAACACCGAATTACCGGTGCCGGTGGCCAGCAATGGTGCGGTGCCCGGGGTGCTGAAGCTCATGAGCACATCAGTCTCGCGCAAAGCCTTGCTCAACTCGCGCGCGCAGCCGGCAACCAAGGCGCGGGCTTCCCGATATTGCGGCTCGTCTGTCCTGCGGCCGGCGGCGATCAGCTCGGCGGTCATGGCGCTCAGCCCCTCGGAATGCCGGGTGAATTCGTTGTCCAGGCTGCGCACCGCCTCGAAACGCATGATGCAGCGATTGGCCTCGCTCAGCCGCCCGAATGCGTCGGACAGCGCTACGTTGCCGACGGGAACCCCGGCATCGAGCAGCATCTGGCGTGCCCCATGCAGGGCGCGCCAGGCATCGTCGTCGGCTTGAGCCGCATCCGGCCCGGGATACCAGCACAGGCGCGCCGCCAGGCCGCCTGTCGACGCGGGCCGCGGCGCACCGGGCGCCGCACCTTGCGCGAGCACGCTATAGGCCAACGCGATGTCTTCCATGCAGCGGCCCATGATGCCGACGGTATCCATCGAAGGAGACAGCGCTTTCATGCCCTGTGTGGAAATGGCGTCGAAGCTGGGCTTGAAGCCCACGACCCCGCAGTATGCCGCCGGACGTATGGTGGAGCCGCCCGTCTGGCTGCCCAGTGCCAGGGGAACCATGAAATCGGCCACGGCCGCGGCCGAGCCGCTGGACGAGCCGCCGGGCGTGTGCCGCGGATTATGCGGATTGACGGTCGGCCCGGGGTGGGCATAGGCAAATTCCGTCGTCACCGTCTTGCCCATGATCAGGGCCCCCGCCCTGCGCAGGCGCGCCACGGCCTCGGCGTCCTGCAAGGGCTGGTGGCCGCGGTAGATCGTGGATCCGTAAGCGGTCGGCATATCGGCAGTATCGAAGATGTCCTTGACACCCACCGGCACGCCCAGCAGCGGTAATGCACGGCCCGGCTCCATACGCGGCAGACCCTGCAGCTGGCTCCGTACCGCCTGAGCCTGGTGCCAGGCCCAGGCCGCTACGCCGGGCTCGGTCTGCGCAATCCGCTGCAAGAACGCATCCACCAGCTCTTCGACATCGAGCCGGCCGGCACGCACGCCTTCAGCCAGGCGCGCAGCCGGCAAGCTGCACAAACTATCCGCGGGCGGCGGCGATGGAATCGACATGGACTGTGCTCCTTCTTGAAACATTCATTCACCGCGCCCCCGGCGAGGCCCTTCCCTATGCAGTGCAAGCGCCACCGCAAGCTTCTTGCGGGCCCAGCCGCGGGCCCGTGCAGATACAGATACAGATACAGATACAGATGCAGATGCAGGTGCTGGTGCTGGTGCTGGTGCTGGTGCAGACAAGCATACCCGCCCGTCCATCAATCGCGATCGCGGTAGCCCGGGCTCCCTGGCACGATACCATCGGGCAGCGATTCGATGAAGGCGCATATCTCGCCGGATCTGGCCAGCCAGACCTGTGAACGATGCCGCAATATGTGCTCGATGACGCTGCGCAGGCGGCGCAGCCGGTGCGGCTGGCCCAGGATGAAGCTGTGCAGCACGATGCTCATGACCAGCGGGCGGCGCTGGGACTCTTCCAGCATCTCGTCGAACTGATCCACCACGTTTTCGCAATAGATCTGCGACGGGGTGCGGCGCGACACCGCCTCCAGCGAATCGTTCAGGTCGTGCGCATAAGGGATGGACAGTATCGGGCCGTGCCGGGTAGCGAACCATACCGGCTGGTCGTCGAGCGGCCAGTCCATCATGTAGCGATAGCCGGCTTCGCGCAGCAGGTCAAGCGAATCGCAGGTTTGGGAAATATACGGCGCCAGCCAGCCCATGGGCGGACGGCCCTCGTGTTCCGTAATGCGGCGGGTGGCCTCGGCGATGCAGGCGCGCTCTTGATCGCAGCTCATGTCTGCCTGCCGCTCGCTGTTGGTGCGCCCATGGGCGACGATTTCATCGCCGCGCTCGCGGAACGCCGCGATCATCTCGGGGCAGTAGTCGTACAGCTCGGTGTTCACCAGCAGGCCCAGCGGCAGCTCATGCTGGCGGGCGAATTCCAGCAGGCGCCAGGCCCCCACGCGGTTGCCGTAATCGCGCCAGGCATAGCTGCGGGTATTGGGCTGGGCCGCGGGCGGCCCGTAATCATTGCCCAGCCCTTCTCCGAAGGCAAAATGCTCGACGTTCAGCGCCAGGTGCAGCGCCAGCCGCTTGCCGTCCGGAAAGCTGTAGTCGGGGCGCTTGGAAATTGCCGAATACTGATAGCGGCCGTGGGTCTTCAACATGGTTTCAATGCCTCCGGAGTGGATGCGCGCGGGCGCCGCGCATCGGTCTGTGCGTGCGCCCGGCAGAAGAATGCGATGAACGCGCCGGCGTGGCCGCGCGGCGGGCCGGCATTGCAGCTTACAGTGTCAGGCTCTCGGAAAACCTGCCGAAATCGTCGATGCGCTCCAGATCCATGCAGGCATCATACAGTTGGCGCGTCACGGCCTCGCCCCACACCGGGCGGCCGAGTTCGAAGAATTTTTCTTCGAGCTCGGCCTCTTTGTGCGGATTGCCCGGCTCGCCCTTGGTCAGCTCGCAATGGCCGGCCAGCGTGCTGCCGTCGCGCATGCGGATCCGTACATCGCACAAATTGCGCTCCGGATAGGCAGCCGTATAAGACACGTCCTCGCGCACCGACACGCGCCGCGCCAGGCTTTGCACGGCGGGATCGGCCACCGCCTCGTCGTCGAAGGCCGCCAGGCCGCGGCGGCCGCGCTGCAGCAGGCTGGCCAGCGCAAAAGGGATAGAGAAGCGCGCGCCGAAGCTGGTGGTGATCTGCGTGCCGTCGAGCATGGCCGCCAGCTTGTAGGCCGTGACCTCGATGCGTTCGATGGAAGCGGCGTCAATGCGCCCCTGCGGCGCCCTGGACAGCGCGTCGTCCAGCGCATCGATGGCCGAATGCACATAGCGCCCCGCCGGGTGCAGCTTGAAGTAACCCATGGCCATCAGCCATTGGCTGCCCAGCCCCGCCACCGCCACGGCCGGGTCGCAGCGATCGGACAGCACCCCCGCGTAAACCGAGGCTACGCCGTCGGCTTCGCCGGTGAAGCCGGCTCGCGCCATGTCCAGCGCCACCTGGCCCATGAAGCCCGAATGGCCGGCGTAGATATTGCGTACCGTGGAACCCTCGAGCAGCGTATTGCGGCTGGTCGCCAGGCCCAGGGTGGCGGCCATGCTGATGAGGTTGCGCATCTGCGCGGGCGCCAGGCCATGCAGCCTGCCGGCGGCCACCGCGGCACCGATCACGCCGTAGGTGCCATGGGGATGAACCTTGAGGCTGATATTGGCGGCCCGGCTGATGCGGGCGGACACTTCGTAGCCCAGCATCACGGCCAGCAACAGCTCGCTGCCCGCAGACCCCAGTTCCTGCGCCACGGCCAGCGCCGCCGGCACCACTTGTATGCCGGGGTGCCCCTTGGCGTATTGATTGCCCTCGTCCAGCTCCAGCCAGGTGCCGGCGGTGCCGTTGAGCAATGCCGCCCGCTGCGCGCCGGCACGGCGGCCGCTGCCTATGACCCAGGCGCGCCCGGGCGCGGCATGTTGCAGCTGCGCCGCGACCAGCGCGCGCATTTCAGCCACCTGCATGCCGGCGGCGATGACGGGTATGGAGTCGGCAATGACGCGGCGCCCGTAGGCCCGTACCTGCGCGTCGACATCGTCGATCTGCGTATTGCAAATGAAATCGCTGAGCTCATCGAGATAGTGCTGCGCACTCATGCTGTTCAATCCATTCAAACTGTTCAATTCAGTCTAGCCGTTCAATTCAGTCTAGCCGTTCAGTTCATTCAAACAATGCTGCGGTCTGCGCCATGCAGCGGCTTGCGCCGGCCGGCCCGGCACGCAGCGGCGCCGCGGCCGGACAGGCGGCGGCCTGCACCGGCGCGCTCAGGCGAGCCGGCCTGCCACGCCTGTATTCCTATTCCACCTTGATGCCGTTGTCCTTGACGACCTTGGCCCACTTCTGGGAGTCCTGCCGGATATAGGCGGCAAAGCTCGAGGGCGTACTGCCGTGGGGGATCAGGCCGGAATCCATGAGCTGCTTGCTTACCGCCGGATCCTTCAGCGCTTCCCTGGTGGCTACGCTGAGCCTTTCGACCACGGCTTTCGGCGTGCCGCGCGGCGCGAACAGCCCGTACCAGGCCACCGACTCATAGCCGGGCACCCCGGCCTGCGCGATGGTGGGCACGTTCGGCAGGATCGCCAGGCGTTCTGGGGTGGTCACCCCCAGCGGGCGCAGCTTCCCCGATTTGATATGGCCGATGGCCGGCGCCACGGCCGAGAAGATCACGTCGATGTTGCCGCCCAGCAAGTCTATGATGGCCGGCCCGCCGCCCTTGTAGGCGATATTGGTCATCTTCGTATGAGTCATGTTGGTGAACAGCTCGGTGGCCATGTCGTCGGAGGCGCCTATGCCGGAAGAACCGAAATTGATCTTGCCCGGAGACGCCTTGGCCGCCGCAATCAGATCCTTGATGGACTTGATCGGGCTGGAGGGCCTGACCACCGCAACATTGACGCCGTCGACCACGCGGCTGACGGGCTCGAGATCCTTGAACGGATCGAAAGGCATGTGCTTGTAGATGTGCGGGCCGACGGCAACGATGCCGGCGCTGGCCATGACGATGGTATAACCGTCGGGCGCCGCCTTGACCACATAATCGGTACCTATCATGCCGGCGGCGCCGCTGCGGTTCTCGACCACGATGGGTTGGCCCAGGCGCCGCGCCAGCGCACGCGCCAGCACCCGGCCGGTGACGTCCACCGAACCGCCGGCGGCAAACGGCACCACCATCCTGATGGATCGGCTGGGCCAGGAATCGGCCTGCGCGCCGGCAGCGGCGCACAGGAAGAATGCGGCGGCGCACAGCCGCCCCGCGATGCTGATTCTTTTATTCATGTCTTCCTCCTTGCGGTCTGCCGGGGCTCGGGCCCAGGCTGTCGGCTACAGGCCCGGTCTTGCGAGCCATAGATTCGACTTTACGCACATAGAGGAACGGCGCCCAGGCCGATTTCCATATGGGGCTATCACAAATTGTGATCGATCACGCGGGCGCCTGGCCATTTGCCGGCCCGCACCAGGTCGTGCGCGCAGCGTATCAGCACCATGCGCGCCCCCAGGGCGGCAGGCGAAAGCTCGTCGTCGGAAAGACTGCACAGGGAATTGATGTGCGGGGCCTGGAGATCGGCGATCGCACGGACTTCGAAGCGTGTGCGGGCGTCCGGGAAGCGCGCCACCGCGGCATGCGGCTGGATGGTCGCCCCCAGGCCCTGATCCACGGCGTCCATTAGCGCGGTCAGCGAATCGATCTCGGCCACTACCATGGGCTTGATGCCGGCGCGCGCCAGCGCGGCGTCGAGCAGGCTGCGCAGGCCGTGGGCCGCGGTCGGCAGGATCAAGGGCAGTTTTGCCAGCTGCGCGATGCGCACCGCGCGCTGCCGCGGCTGCCTGGCCGCCGGCCTGGCGCGAATCAAGTACAGCTGCTCTTGCAGCAGGGGCGCCACGTTCCAGCGCAGCGCCGTGTCGACATTGAACAGCACCGCAAAGTCTATCTGCCTGTCGTTGAGCATTCTGGCCAGATGCCCGGACAGGCTTTCCACCAAATGCACCCTGACATCGGGATAGCGCTCGCGCATGGCATACACGAATGGAATCGCCAGGCGCGCCGCGGTGGTCGGCGCCAGGCCCACGCTGGTGGTGCCGCTAAGCCGCGAGTGCTGCGCCGCCCGAGCCGCCTGGTCGGCATGGCGCAGGATCAGCTGCGCCTCGCGCAGAAAGGCCAGCCCCGCCTCGGTGGGCGTCACGCCGCGGCTGGTGCGCAGCAGCAGCCGCACCGCAAGACCGCTTTCGAGGCGGCTGATCTGCTGGCTGAGCGCGGACTGCACGACGCCCAGATCCAGCGCCGCCCGGCTCATGCTGCCCAGCTCGACTACCCTGACGAAGTAACGGATCTGGCGCAGTTCCATAAGCCCCTCGGGCGGATGCACGGCTACGCAGCGCCGGCATGTAGCGGCACCGGCCGACTGCGCCGGCCCGGCGCCCTTGCACTGCCGGGCCACTCTGGCCCGGCAAGGCGGCGCATACGCGCCGGACTCAGGCCTGCAGGCGCTGCAGCAAGCCCTGCTGGTGACTGCGCAGTTCGGCGGGCAGCCGGTCTTTCAGGCGATCGAACAGTTCGGCATGCAGGCCAAGTTCCCTGCGCCAGTTTTCGGCATCGACGGCGGTGATGCGGGCGAAGTCGCCGGCGCTGAAATCCAGGCCGTCCCAGGCAATGTCTTCATAGCGCGGCGAGATGCCGATGAGGTTGTCCTGGCCTTGCGCGCCGCCTTCGATGCGGTCGAGCATCCACTTCAGCACCCGCATGTTCTCGCCGAAGCCCGGCCAGATGAACTTGCCCTGGTCGTCGACCTGGAACCAGTTGACGCAGAAGAAGCGCGGCAGCTTGGCGCCGGCGGCGCGCAGCCGCTCGCCCAGCTCCAGCCAGTGGGCAAAATAAGAGCTCATGTTGTAGCCGCAGAACGGCAGCATGGCGAACGGGTCGCGGCGCACCACGCCTTGCGCGCCGGCGGCCGCCGCGGTGGTCTCGGAACCCAACGTGGCCGCCATGTACACGCCTTCGACCCAGTTGCGCGCCTCGGTCACCAGCGGCACGGTGTCGGAGCGCCGGCCGCCGACGATGAAGGCGTCGATCGCCACGCCGGCGGGGTTGTCCCATTCCGGGTCGATGGCCGGGTTCTGCACCGCGGCCACGGTGAAGCGTGCGTTGGGGTGAGCCGCCTTGCGGCCGCAGCCCGGCGTCCAGTCATTGCCCTGCCAGTCGATGCAGTGCTCGGGCGCAGGGCCCATGCCTTCCCACCAGACGTCGCCGTCGTCGGTCAGGGCCACATTGGTAAATATCACGTTCTCGCGCAGCGAGGCCATGCAGTTGTAGTTGGTTTTTTCGCTAGTGCCCGGCGCCACGCCGAAATAGCCGGCCTCGGGGTTGATGGCGTAGAGCTTGCCGTCGGCGCCCGGCTTGATCCAGGCGATGTCGTCGCCGATGGTGGTGACTTTCCAGCCGGACAGCGCCTGCGGCGGGATCAGCATGGCGAAATTGGTCTTGCCGCAGGCCGAGGGGAAGGCCGCGGCCACGTGCATTTTCTTGCCCTCGGGCGAGGTGACGCCCAGCACCAGCATGTGCTCGGCCATCCAGCCCTGGTCGCGCCCCATGGTGGAAGCGATGCGCAGGGCGAAGCACTTCTTGCCCAGCAGCGCATTGCCACCGTAGCCCGAGCCGAACGACCAGATCTGGCGGCTTTCCGGGAAATGCACGATGTACTTGGTGGTGTTGCAGGGCCAGGCCACGTCGGCCTCGCCCGCGGCCAGCGGCTTGCCCACGCTGTGCACGCAGGGCACGAACTCGCCGTCGGCGCCCAGCACGTCGTAGACCTTGCGGCCCATGCGGGTCATGATGCGCATATTCGCCACCACATAAGGCGAATCGCTGAGCTCTACGCCGATGTGGGCGATGGGCGAGCCCAGCGGCCCCATGGAAAACGGAATGACATACAGCGTGCGCCCGCGCATGCAGCCGTCGAACAGGCCGCGCAAGGTCTGGCGCATTTCGGCGGGCGCGACCCAGTTGTTGGTGGGGCCGGCGTCGGCCTGCTGTTCCGAGCAGATGAAGGTGCGGTCTTCGACGCGCGCCACGTCGGCCGGGTCGGACCATGCCAGGTACGAATTGGGACGCTTGGCCGGGTTCAGGCGGCGCAAAGTGCCGGCCTCGACCATTGCGGCGCACAGGCGGTCATATTCTTCCTGGGAGCCATCGCACCATTCGATGCGGTCGGGCCGGGTCAGTGCGGCGATGCCGGCCACCCATTCCTTCAGGCGCGCATGGCGCACCCAGTCGGGGGCGTTCAGTTCGATGGGGGTACCAACAGCGGCTGCAGCATTCATGGACAGGATTCTCCGTGGGATCTAAGGTGGAATCTGCGGCAAGGCGGCACGGCATCGAGCCGTGCGGCGGCCGGCCTGCGCAGTGTCTGTCCGGCCCCGAAAGGCCGGCGGCGCGGCGGCGAAAATGACTATTCTAAGACCGATTGCGTTTCGGGGCACCGCTACAAGCTGTACGCAATCTTTACGGGCGCCCCGCGGCCATGCCCGCACGCCCCCGGCACACGCGGGCTGCGGCGCCTGCTATACCCGCAGCGTGGTGGTTTTCCGGCACGGGGCGCTGGCCGCCGCAGGATCCGGCGCCTTGCATCCGCCCGCAGCCTCGGTAGTTTCCCTAGGCATAAATCCGGCAAGGCCTGATATAAACTTCATTCGGGCCAGATGAAAACGTTTTCAACCACACGGCAAAAAAATGGCGCATACCGGTCATAAAAACGCCAAGAATCCGTGCCAAGCTTCATGCCGCCGACAGGGGGTGGCCCGCTCTTTTCGGCTTTCCGGCCAGGGCAAACCGGCGGCACGCGGCGGCCACGCATGCGCAGGCCGCCCATATCACTTCAAAGGAGTCGAGACATGAAGACTAGACTGCGCGGGCTGATCGGCCTGTTCGCGATGGCGGCCTGCCTGGGCGCGGGTGCGGCCCGGGCCGACGAAATGGCCATCTGCTACAACTGTCCGCCTGAATGGGCCGACTGGGCCGGCCAGGTCAAGAACATCAAGCGCGACACCGGCATCACGGTACCGCTGGACAACAAGAATTCCGGCCAATCGCTGGCCCAGATCATCGCCGAGAAGAAAAGCCCGGTGGCCGACGTGGTCTACCTGGGCATCACCTCGGCCATCGAGGCCATGAAGTACGACGTGCTGGGCAGCTACAAGCCCAAGCACTGGGATGAAATCCCGGCCGACCTGAAAGACCCGAACGGGCACTGGGTGGCGATCCATTCCGGCTCGGTGGGCCTGTTCATCAACAAGGACGCACTGGAAGGCAAGCCGGTGCCGCAGTCGTGGGCCGACCTGCTCAAGCCCGAATACAAGGGCATGGTGGGCTGCCTGGATCCCAGCAGCGCCTTCGTGGGCTACGCTGCGGCCATCGCCATCAACCAGGCGCTGGGCGGCTCGCTGTCCAACTTCAAGCCGGTCATCGACTACTTCAAGAAGCTCAAGCAGAACCAGGCCATCATCCCCAAGCAGACCGCCTATGCGCGCGTGCTGTCAGGCGAAATCCCGATCCTGATCGACTTCGACTTCAATGCCTATCGCGGCAAGTACAAAGACCACGCCAACATCGCCTTCGTCATACCCAAGGAAGGCACGGTCTCGTTCCCCTATGTAATGGCCATGGTCAAGGGCGCGCCGCACCCGGCCAATGCCCACAAGGTGCTGGACTACCTGCTGTCGGACAAGGGCCAGGCGCACTGGGCCAACGCGTTCCTGAAGCCGGTGCGCAACGTGAAGATCCCCGCCGACATCGCGGCCAAGTTCCTGCCGGCTTCGGACTACGCGCGCTCCAAGACGGTGAACTACGCCGAGGTCGCCAAGCAGCAGGAACCCTTCCAGCGCCTGTACCTGGATCAGGTGCACTAGCGCAAAGCCAGCTGCCGCCCGATGCGTGACCTGACCCTGCCCGCCCAGTGGCGACTGGCGCTGCTGCTGCCCGCGCTGAGCCTGTTCGCCGCATTCTGGCTGATACCCATCGCGGTGCTGGTGCGCATCAGCGCGGGCGGGCATTTCCTGGCCACCTACGCCGACATACTTACCGATGCGCGCTACGTGAACAGCCTGTGGCAGACGGTGCTGCTGTCGCTGCTGGTCACCGCCGCCACCATCGTGCTGTCGGTGATCGCCGGGCTGTTCCTGACCGAGCACGAGTTCCCGGGCAAGCGCCTGCTGGTGTCGCTGCTGACGCTGCCGCTGGCCTTTCCCGGGGTGGTGGTGGGCTTCATGGTGATCATGCTGGCCGGGCGCCAGGGGCTGATAGGCAGCATCAGCCAGGCGCTGTTCGGCCACAAGCTGGTGTTCGCCTATTCCATGTCGGGCCTGTTCCTGGGCTACTTGTACTTTTCCATACCCAAGATCGTGCTGACGGTGATGGCCGCCGCGCAATCGCTGGACAAATCCGTGGCCGAGGCGGCGCGCTCGCTGGGTGCGGGCTCGTGGGCGGTGATGCGCGACGTCACGCTGCCGGCGCTGGCGCCCTCGCTGATCGCCTCGGGTGCCATCTGCTTCGCCACCTCCATCGGCGCCTTCGGCACGGCCTTCACGCTGGCCACCGACATCAACGTGCTGCCCATGACGATCTACACCGAGTTCACGCTGAACGCCAACCTGGTAACGGCCGCGGCGCTGAGCGTGATTCTGGGCGTGGTCACCTGGGCCATACTCATGCTGGCGCGCAATGCGGCCGGCCCGGCCACCATGGCAGCGGGGGGCTGATGAAGCTGCGCAAACGCCTGCTGTTCGCCGCTCAGCTTTTGGTCACGCTGGCCCTGTGCGCGTTCCTGTTCGTGCCGGTGCTTACCTCGGCGCTGACCGGTTTCCTGGTGAACTACTTCAGGGGCATCAAGGCCGGCCTGACCTGGAAATGGGTGCTGGAGGTCATCACCGATTACCACGGCGCCATCGTCAATTCGCTGCTGGTGGCCGCGTGCACCCTGGTCATCGTGACGCTGGTGGGCGTGCCGGCCGGCTACGTGCTGTCGCGCTGGCAAAGCCGCGCGTCGCGCTTCATCGAAGAGCTGATCACCCTGCCCATCGCCCTGCCGGGGCTGGCCAGCGCCCTGGCCATCATCAGCGTATATGGCGGCCTGCGGGGCTTTCGCATCAGCCTCTGGTTCATCATCGCCGGCCACGTGGTGTTCACCCTGCCCTTCATGGTGCGCTCGGTGGCCGCTGCCTGCGCCGGCCAGAACATCCGGCTGCTGGAAGAAGGCGCGGCCAGCCTGGGCGCGCGCTTCGCGCAGCGCTTCACTACGGTGGTGATTCCCAATATCCGTTCCGGCATCACGGCCGGCGCCCTGATGGTGGTGACCCTGTCGCTGGGCGAATTCAACCTGACCTGGATGCTGCACACGCCGCAGACCAAGACCTTGCCAGTGGGGCTGGCCGACGCCTATGCGTCGCTGCGCATCGAGGTGGGCAGCGCCTATACGACGATATTCTTCATCATCGTCATACCCCTGCTGCTGGTGCTGCAGGCCATGGATCGCTCGCAGCGCCGCAAGCCGTGAACGTGCCAGGGGCATACGAACTGCCAAGAACACATCAAGCGTCAAGAACAGATCAATGAAGCTGAACTCGATACCCATAAGACTGGAAGGTTGCGCCAAGACCTACGGCTCGAACGCCCGCGTGCTGCAGCCCACCAGCCTGAGCATCGGCGCGGGCGAGACCGTGGTGCTGCTGGGGCCTTCGGGCTGCGGCAAGACCACGACCCTGCGCCTGATCGCCGGCCTGGAGCGGCCCGACCCGGGCGGCCGGGTGTACTTCGGCGACGAAGACGTTACCGCCAAGCCGATCGAAGAACGGCGCGTCGGCATGGTGTTCCAGAACTATGCGCTGTTCCCCAACTTCAGCGTGCGCGACAACATCGGCTACGGCCTGAAGATCAAAAAGATGCCGGCGCGCGAACGCGCCCAGCGGGTCGACGAGCTGCTGGAACTGGTGCACTTGACCGAACACGGCGACAAGCAGATCTCGCAGCTGTCGGGCGGCCAGAAGCAGCGCGTGGCGCTGGCGCGCGCCCTGGCTCCCGAGCCGCGCGTGCTGCTACTGGACGAGCCGCTGACGGCGCTGGACGCCAAGCTGCGCGAGACCTTGCGCACCGACATGGATCTGCTGCTGAAGAACCTGGGCGTGACCACGGTGTACGTCACCCACGACCAGGCCGAAGCCATGGTGCTGGGCGACCGGGTGGTGGTCATGAGCAACGGCCGCATCGAACAGGCCGGCACTCCGCACGAAATCTATTTCAACCCCGGCAGCCGCCACGTAGCGCAGTTCCTGGGCTCGCTCAACAGCCTGCGCGGCGCCTATCGCGACGGCGAGTTCCATGTGCAGGGCGGCCGGCTGGCCTGCCCGGAACGGGCCGCGGG
The DNA here is from genome assembly GCF_002209565.1 of Candidimonas nitroreducens. Taxonomy (GTDB): domain Bacteria; phylum Pseudomonadota; class Gammaproteobacteria; order Burkholderiales; family Burkholderiaceae_B; genus Candidimonas; species Candidimonas nitroreducens. The sequence goes on along the minus strand of NZ_NJIH01000001.1, from coordinate 88,787 downwards.
CCTGGCCGAAATCCACTTCAGGCCCGAGGACGCGAGCCTGCTGCCCGCGGCCGATGCCGCCTTGCGCGGCACGGTGGCCAGCGTGCAATTCCTGGGCGACCGCAGCCGCGTCTACCTGGACGGCCTGTCCGAAACCCGCGTCTGCGTCGAAGCCCCCAGCCGCAGCACGCTGCAGCCGGGCGAGCAAGTGGGCGTGCACATCCCCCCCGAACGGCTGTTGATCATGGAGGGGGAGTGAGCGCGCCCGCGCGGCCGCCCGGAGGGCGTGCGGTTCCTCCCTCGGCGAAGATGTCGCACAGCGACAGGAGGGCCCATCAATGAGCATGCTGCTGGCACAGATCAGCGATCTGCATATCAAGAGGCCGGGCCTGCTGGCCTACAAAAAGGTCGACACCACCGCCTACCTGCGCCGCTGCGTGGCCAGGCTCAATACGCTCGCGCCGCGCCCGCATGCCTTGGTCATCACGGGCGATCTGAGCGATTTCGGCGCGCCGCAGGAATACGAGTCGCTGCGCCGCGAACTGGCACTGCTGCAAATGCCCTGCTACCTGATGGTAGGCAATCACGACCACCGCGAGAATCTGCGCGCGGCCTTTCCGGATCACAGCTATCTGGGCGGCGGCCCGGGCTACATACAGTACGCCATAGACTTCGACGAGCTGAGCCTGATCGCGCTGGACACGCAAGACCCGCCCAACAGCGGCGGCCGCCTGGACGACGAGCGCCTGGCCTGGCTGGACGCGCAGCTGGAGGCGCGCCGCGGCAAGGCCGTGATAGTCGGCATGCACCACCCGCCCTTCGCCTGCGGCATCCGGCACATGGACGTGCAGGCTTTGGCGGCGGGCGACGCGCGGCGCCTGGAAGCCCTGCTGCTGCGCCACGATCACGTCGAACGCCTGATCTGCGGCCACGTGCACCGTTCGGTGACAATGCGCTACGCGCACACCGTCGCCAGCATCTGCCCCTCGCCCGCGCATCAGGTGGCCTACGACCTGGCGCCCGACGGGCCCAGCGCCTTCATCATGGAGCCGCCCGCCCTGCTCATGCACGCCCGAGTGCAGGGGCGCTGGGTGACGCACACCGTGTACGTGGAAGAATACGGCGGCAGGTATCCCTTCTACGATGCCGAGGGTAAGCTGATCGATTGACGAGCGGTTCATGTAACCAGGGGTTCCGGCCCTGCGGCTGGAACCCCTGGTCAGGCACGACGCCAAGCCCGTAGAACAGGCTGCGGGCCGCAGGCCCGCTCGGCCGTCCACCGGATCCGGCGGACGGCTGCCGCTGCGATCAGTTGATGGAGATGTGCGCGGTTTCGATTACGTTCTTCCAGCGCGCCATTTCCGCCAACTGGAACTTGCGGAAGTCTTCGGGCGTGTCGCCCACGACTTCGAAGCCCAGATGTTCCAGCTTGGCCTTGACGTCCGGCTGATGCAGGCCCTTGACCAGCGCCTGGTTGAGCTTGGCCTGAATATCGGCGGGTATGCCATGGGGCGCGACCGCAGCCTGCCAAGAATAGACCGCCAGGCCCGGCACGCCGGCCTCGGCCATGGTGGGCACGTCGGGCAGCACCGGCGAACGCTGATCCGCGGTGACAGCCAGGGCCTTGAGTTTGCCCGAGCGAATCTGCCCGATGACGGCGTTGACGTTCTGGAAGGAATACTGCACCTGGCCGCCCATCAGGTCGGCAATAGCCGGCGCACCGCCTTTATACGGGACATGCAGCCCCTTGGTGCCGGTTTTCTGCCAGAAGAGTTCAGCGGTAAGGTGGTCGGTGGCGCCGTTGCCCGACGAGGCAAAAGTAACGGTGCCGGGGTGCTCCTTCAGCAAGCGGATGAGGCTGGGCACGTCTTGCGCCGGCGACTTGGGATTGGCCACCAGCACATTGGGCGCCCGCACCAGAATGGTAATGGGGTCGAAATCCTTCACCGGATCGTACTGCAGGCTCTTGAACAAGTATTGATTGACGGCGTACACCGCGGGCGACGACACCAGCAGCGTATAGCCATCGGCTGCGGAACGCTTTACTTCGGCCGCGCCTATGGAACCCGTGGCGCCCGGCTTGTTCTGCACGATGAAGTTGCCGTGCAGTTGCTTGGACAGGATGTCTGCCGCAAGCCGCCCGGCGTAATCGGTGGATCCGCCGGCCGGAAACGGCACGACGATAGTAACGGCATGATCCGGATAAGACGCGGCCTGGGCCGTGGCGGCGGTGGCCGCCAGCAGCGCGGCGCCCATCAAGGTCTTGAGTTTCAACATGTACCCTCCGTCAGGTTAAAGGTATGAAATACGATGTGTTGTAAAAGTATCGCTATATAGCCCTATTTATTTAGAGGAATTCATAGGGCCTTTACAAGAGCCATCATCTAAGTTGTACGATGTCAGATTTTGTAAATTCAGCCTAGCAGGATTTTGACAATGTATGCGCATACTGTCAATCTGCTTTCAAACAATCCGGCCCTGTGTTTTCCCTAATACCGGCTGCGCATGCGGGTTCGGCGTTCGCCGATGGCGCGGCCGTTCAGCGTCCCTGCCCGCCGCGCATCTCCATGCGCCGCCCGGGCCTGCCCGCCGATTCGCGAGCCGCATGGCCGCATGGCCGCATGGGCACGCGCCAGGCCGGCCAAGCAGGCCGTCACACTTATCGCGCCGTGCCGCTTACCCGCACCGTGGCATCGGGCCGCTTGCGCAGATCGGGCGCCAGCGCCATGCCCAGCCCTGGCGCGGCCGGCGCCAAGGCCATGCCGTCGCGGATCTCGGGCAGGCCGCTGACCAGGTCGCGGTACCAGCTCGCCAGCGTGGCCCGCACGACTTCCTGGAATATGGCGTTGGGCGCATGCAAGGCCAGGTGCAGCCCCGCCATCAGCGTGACCGGCCCGGTGCAGTCGTGCGGCGCGATGGGCTTGGCATAGGCCTGCGCCAGGGCCGCGATCTTGCGCCCTTCGGTCAGCCCGCCGCACCAGGCAAGATCCAGCATCACGATGTCCAGGGCGCCGGCGGCCAGATGATCGCGAAAGGCGCGGGCGCTGCCCAGGGTCTCGCTGCCGCAGATCGGCATGCGGGTGCGGCTGCGCAGATCGGCCAGCGCAGCCGCATCGCTCATCTTGCACACGGGGTCTTCGGCCCAGAACACGCCGTAATCTTCCAGCGCCTGGCAGATGCGCGCCGCGGCCGGGGCGTTCCACAGGCTGTGCAACTCGCACATGACTTCGATGCGATCGCCCACCGCCTGGCGCACCTTGCGAAAAGGCTCGAGCCCGGCCTTCAGATCGGTCAGCGAAATCATGTGGCCGCCGCTGGCCGCGGCATAACCGTCGAAGGGCCAGATCTTCATCGCCGCATAGCCCTCTTCCAGCAGGCTTTCGGCCAGCCGGCCCGCGTCCGTCATGAAGGCCACCTGGTCATCGTAGGGGCCGGCCATGGCATCGTCGGCCGTGGCATGGCGCCGATTCACGCCTGCCGTGTTGTAGGCGTAGCCCGCGCAGGTGTTGTAGACGCGGATGCTGTCGCGCACGCCGCCGCCCAGCGCGATGTGCACCGGCACACCCTGGCGCTGTCCGGCCAGATCCCACAAGGCAATGTCGACGGCGCTGGCCGCGCGCGTTTCCGCGCCCGTGCTATTGAAGCCCAGGTAGGGGTTCATGAGCTGATTCGAGACGGCTTCGATGTGCCGGGCGTCGCGTCCCAGCAGCCAGGGCGCCACCTGCTCGTGCAGCACGGCTTCGACCGCCTGCGCGCCGCGGAAGGACTCCCCCAGGCCGGTCAGGCCGTCTTCGGTTTCTAGTTCGACCCAGATGAGATTGGGCCGTTCGGCAATGCGTATGCTGCGTAATGCGGTGATGCGTGACATGGTGCTCCACGAGCTCTGACGATTAAATGGACGACGGGTGCCAGGCCGCACAGGAGACGTACAACCCGGATGCGGAATTGGAATGCACGCTATTCTGCGCATCCATGTAAAATCTGTCAATCAAATTTTTTATTTAACTTTTATTTGATTTACTGATTTTACACGTTTACCAGGCTGTGCGATGATACGCACGGCCGTTCAATCCACTCTCTGCCATCGGCATCGGCTCCGTAGAATCGGCCGTGTCGAGCCGGCCCAGGCAAGCCGTGCCGAATAGACCAGCAGCAGCGTGCGGCCCGGGCGCCGGGGCGCGTGCCAGCGCCACGCGCTGCTTCTGGTTCCGCCTCCGCTTGCCCGGGCCGGGCAACTTGCCCCACACTTACGCCGCATGAACAAGCCTCAATCCGAACGCCTGCTGGGCGATGTAGTCTACGAAGAGCTGACAGCGTGGCTGGGCTCCGGGGAACTGCCGCCGCTGTCGCGGCTGCCTTCCGAAAACGAGCTGGCGCAGCGCTTGCGCGTTTCGCGGCCGGTGCTGCGCCAGGCCCTGACCCGGCTGCGCGCCGAGGGGCGGATTTCCACCCGCAAGGGCGCCGGCAACTACGTTGCAGACACCGCTAGCGCGTCCAGCCCCAAGGTCAGCTTCGGCCCGCTCACCAGCATTCCCGACGTGCGCAGCTTCCTGGAATTCCGCAGCAGTCTTGAAGGGGAAATGGCGGCGCGGGCAGCCACGCTGCACGATCGCGAAGGCCTGGCGGAAATCGGCCGGCGCCGCCGCCGGCTGGAGTCCGCCATGGCGGCCGGCGGCGACGGCATCGAAGAAGACATCGCCTTCCACGCCGCCATCGCCCAGGCCAGCGGCAACAGGTTCTTTTCCATGACCATGGAAGCGCTGGCCGCACAGACCCGCTTCAGCATCGGGCTGATACGCCAGCTGTCGGATCGGCCGCTGGCACAGCGCATGCAGGATGTGTACCGCGAACACAGCGCCATCGAGCAGGCCATCGCCTCGGGCGACCCGGCGGCCGCGCGCGAGGCCATGACCGCGCATCTGGTGGGCGGCATAGGCCGGTTGTTCGGGAAATAAGGCGGCGGCGCGCAGCCGACGGGCCTACGCTCCAGCAAGAGCGCCGGGCGGTGCGGCGCTGCCGACCCGTGCCGAAGCAAATGGCGTAGAGGTGTGCCGGGCCGCGGCAAACGGCCCACAGGTGTGCCGAGCCCCACACGCGGGCAAGCCGCCCGGGTTCGGCTCCTCTCAACCCTGTTTAGGAGCCAGGCGGCGGATCAGGTCGCCGTGGCCGGGATGGCCGGCCAGCAGCGCATCGGTATCGGCCAGTTCGAATTCGCTGAACTCGAAGCCCGGCGCCACCGTACAGCCCACCAGCGCGTAGCCGTCGGGCTCGGCCAGTTCCGCGCCGAACCAGCTACCCGCCGGCACCACCGCCTGGTAGGCCGCGGCCGGGTCGCGCAAAGCGTCGCCGAGCCGATGAGTGTGTATGGGTATGGCTGCCCCCTCTTGCAGCACGTGCACGAGCAAAGTGCCGCCGGCGTAAAAATGCCAGATCTCGTCCGAGGCGATGCGGTGCCAGGCGGAATAGGCCTGGTCATGCAGCAGGTAATAAATGGCCGTGCCGGCGCTGCGCGCCGGGCCCTGCGGCGTGCGCAGCACCTGCTGCGCGCCGCGGTAGGTTTCGCGATAATGGCCGCCCTCGGGATGCGGCTGCAGGCCCAGGCGGCGGATCAGTTCTGTGGCGATGTCGTGCATGGTGCACCTTGCGGATAATGCCTGGTCTGCCCAGGGCGTGTCGGCGTTGAAAGTGGCGCCACCTTCCTGTAGATCCGGCACGATGAAGTTTGAATTGACGCCACTGGCTGCGCCAAGGGCAATAAGTTCAGACACAACCATGCCGGATCAATAGCGCCATAGTGTCGCAGCGTCGTAGCGTCGTAGCGCCGGCAAGCCGGCTTCGACTTCGGCGTCGGCGTCGGCAGACCCCAGCTTATGAGCCCGGGCGAAAAGCACCGCGTCAATGCCATGCCTCCAGGAAGGCCAGCAGCACCTTGGCGGAATTGTCGGCCGCGATGCTCAGGAAGGTGTGCATTTCGTTGACGCCCTCGCCGCCGCCGGCCAGGTCGCTAAGGGATCGAAAAGCGATGAACGGTACCGCGTTGCTGTAGGCCACCGCGGCGCAGGCGGCGCTTTCCATGTCCAGCACATTGGCATGGAAGGTGTCGTACACGTAGCGGCGAAACGCCGCATTGTCGACGAAGGCCGAACCCGAAACGCCGCTGCCGCCCACCACCAGCTCGGGCGGCCGGCTCAGGCATTTGCCGGCATGGTCGCAGGCGCCCAGCTGCACGCCGCGCAGGCTGCGCGCCACTTCCAGCATCTGCGGATCGACGTCGAACCAGAACTTGCTTTCCAGCTGCGGATGCGCGGCCGAGCGCACCCGCACGGGGCGCACGAACATCATGCCGTAATGCGGCAGGTGCAGGGTGTCTTTGCCGGGCGGCGGCGTGTATACCCCCGGCGCGGTTTCACGCGCCATCAGCAGTTCCAGATACTGGCCCCAGCGCTGTGCCACGGTGACGTCGCCGATGTGCAATTGCGGGTTGACGCCGCCGGCGATGCCGCTGAACACGATGTGGCTGATGCGGAAGCGATCCAGCGCCAGTTGCGTGGTCATCGCGGCATTGGTCATGCTGATGCCGCTAAGGAACAGCACCACCGGTTTGCCCTGCAGCGTGCCGGTGGTGAACTGCACGCCATTGGCCGAATATTCATGCGGCTCTTGCACTTTTTTCAGCAATAGGGCCAGCTCGGGCTGGAAGGCCGAGATCACGGCGATGCGCGGCGTGCCGTCGAGCAGCTCGGCGGCGGCCGCCGGCCCAGTCAGGCCGAGCCAGGACACGCCCGAGCACAGCAGCACGACAAAGGTGAACATAAGCGCGCGCAACAGCTTGGGCATGGACATGGCGGATTCCTGTAGGTTTGCGGGCAGCCCCGCGTGCGGAGCATTGTAATTGCATGTAAGTGCGCCACATACTGTATTGATGTACAGTACGAGAGCGGCGCCCCTGGTGTGATGCCTGGTGTGATGCCTGGTGTGATGCCTGGTGTGATGCCTGGTGTGATGCCAGCAAGGGTAGGCCGGGCCCAGCCCGTTGCCACGCCCGCTGCCGCAGCCATAGCCATAGCCATAAGCATCGCAACGTGCCGGCGCCATCGCGCCGGCTTGCACGACATACACAGCCATGAAGCGGGTTCTGGAAGATCCCTACTACTACCTCGCCAATTTCGAGACGGCACTCGCATGGGTGCGCACGCGCAGCGCCGACCTGCTCGACGCGGCGGAATCGGGCTTCATGAGCGAATTCCCCACGTTGCCGCGCGCCTCGCGGGCGCTGCTGGTGCGCATGATCATGCGCAAGGGCACGCTGTTTCGCAGCGACAAGCTGCGCTATGCGGAAATCGGCTGTCCCCTTGCGGCCGCCGCCGCCCTGGCCGAGCGTGGCTGGGTCGACGCCAACCCGCTGCTCGGGCTGGAACAGCTCTTCGGCCTGTACGGCAAGGCAGAGCTGGCGCAGATGTTCGGTAAGCCGGCGGCGACGGCCGGCCGCAAGGCCCAGATGCTGGCGGCACTGCTGCCGGGCCGCGAACGGCCGCAAGCGCTGTCCGCCTGGCATCCCCAGGCCGCCGGCCCGGTCTATGAGCTGCGGATCATGCCGCTGTGCGAACGCGTGCGCCTGATGTTCTTTGGCAACCTGCGCCAGGACTGGACGGAATTCGTGCTGGCCGACCTCGGTATGTACCGCTACGAAAAAGTCGATTTCGCGCCTTCGGCACGCGCCTTCCCGCGCCGCAACGACGTCGACGACTACCTGTTCCTGCACCACTGCGGCGAGCGGCTCGAAGCCGCAGAGCAAGCCGGCGGGCAGGCCGACACGCTGCTGCTTGAAATTCCGCCGCGGCCCTACGCCAATGAATGGGTCGAACGCCGCCGCGTGCGCCTGCTGGAACACCTGGGCAGGGAACTGGAAAGATCGGGCCAGTTGCCCGCCGCCCTGCGCGCCTATCGCCGCGGCGGCCCCGGCGCATGCCGGGTGCGCGCCATTCGCATGCTCGAGCGCCTGGGGCGCACGCGCACCGCGCTGCGCTGGCTCGAGGCCATTGCACGGGATGGGCGCGCCGACGAGGCCGAGCTGCAGGCGCTGCGGCGCATCGGCCCGCGGCTGCGGCGCAGGCTCGGGCTACCCGCCGCGCCGGTGCCGAAGGCGGCCGCCATCCCGCTGTTGCGGCTGCGCCTGCCGCCGGCGCCCGGTTCGGTGGAAGAAGCCGCCAGAGCCCGTCTGGAACGCGACGGCGGCACGGTCTATTACGTCGAGAACACCTTGATCAATGCGCTGTTCGGCCTGCTGTGCTGGGATGCCCTGTATGCCGCCCTGCCGGGCGCGTTCTTCCATCCATTCCAGAGCGGCCCGGCGGATCTGCGCAGCCCGGCCTTCCACAAGCGGCGCCAGGCGCTGTTCGACGCCTGCCTGGCGCACCTGGACAGCGACGCATACAAGCGCGTCATCCGGCGCAATTTCCACGCAAAAACAGGCCTGCAATCGCAGTTCGTCGCCTGGCAGGCCCTGGACGAGACGCTGCTGGAACTTGCCCTGGAATGCATACCGGCGGCGCACCTGCGGCGCTGGTTCGAGCGCCTGCTGGCCGACCCGGCCGCCAATCGCGCCGGCCTGCCCGACCTGATCCAGTTCTGGCCGGATACTGGCGGATATCGCCTAGTCGAGGTCAAGGGCCCGGGCGACCGGGTGCAAGACAACCAGCGCCGCTGGCTGGACGACTGCATCACGCACGGCATGCCGGTGGCGGTCTGCCACGTGCAGTGGGAAGCCGCAGCGCCATGAACGCCCAGCCGCAAGAACGGCCCGCTTGCGCCGTAAAGAACCTTGACCAAAGGCCGGACGATCTTGAACAGGGCCCCGAGGCCGCCGCTCGAAGGCCGAAGAGCATCGCTCCGGAGCCAGATAGCATCGTTCGAGGGCCGGCGAGAAGCTCCGGGGAATCGACAAGCCCCATCCAGGCCTGCGAGGATCACCCGACCCCGGCCGCCGCCTACACGATCGCAGTGCGTGCGCTGTGTGAATTCGGTGCGCGCCGCGGCGATCTCGACCTGCGCTTCACGCCGGCGCCCAGCGCCCGCGAGGGCATCGCCGGCCACGCCTGGGTCAGGTCGCAGCGCGGCGCAGGCTATCAGGCCGAAGTGGCGCTAAGCGGCAGCTTCCGCCACCTGCGGGTGCGCGGCCGCGCCGACGGCTACGATCCGGCGCGTAACCGGCTCGAAGAAATCAAGACCTACCGCGGCGATCTGCGCCACATGCCGGAAAACCATCGCCACCTGCATTGGGCCCAGGCGCTTACCTACGCGCACCTGATGTGCGAACGGCAAGGGCTGGCGCGCATCGAAGTGGCCCTGGTCTATTTCGACATCGCCGCCAGGCGCGAAACCGTGCTCGCCGAAACCCACGAGGCGGCCGAACTGCGGCGGCGCTTCGAGGCGCTGTGCTCAAGCTTCCTGGACTGGTCCGAACAGGAACTGGCGCACCGCGCGCGGCGCGATGCGGCCCTGGCGCGGCTGTCATTCCCCTACCCCGGCTTTCGCGAAGGCCAGCGGCCACTGGCCGTAGCCGTGTACAACGCGGCGCGCGCCGGGCTGTGCCTGGGCGCGCAGGCTCCGACCGGCATAGGCAAGACCATAGGCACCCTGTTTCCCTTGTTGAAGGCGGCGCCGGCGCAGGGCCTGGACAAGATCTTCTTCCTGACGGCCAAGACACCCGGCCGCGCGCTGGCGCTGCAGGCACTGCAGCGGATCGAGGCGGCGCAGGATGCGCCCGTCTTGCGGGTGCTGGAACTGCAGGCGCGCGACAAGGCTTGCGAACATCCCGACAAAGCCTGCCACGGCGAATCCTGCCCGCTGGCCCAGGGCTTCTACGACCGCCTGCCCCAGGCCAGGGCACAGGCGCTGCAAGGCACCCGGCTCGACCGCCCCGCCCTGCGCGCGGTCGCGGCGCAGCACCAGGTCTGCCCCTACTACCTGGGCCAGGATCTGATGCGCTGGTGCGACGTGGCGGTAGGCGATTTCAATTATTACTTCGACCTGCACGCGCCCCTGTACCGCCTGGCCCAGGACTATGAATGGCGCGTCGGGGTGCTGGTGGACGAGGCCCACAACCTGCTCGAACGCGCGCGCGGCATGTACACGGCACAACTGCACAGATCCCAGCTGGCGGCGGCGCGCCGCGCGGCACCCGCGGCCGCCAGGCGCGCGCTGGACGCCGTGGCGCGCCGCTGGAACGCACTGTGCGCGGATCAAACCGAAGCTTACGAGGCGCGCGACGAACTGCCCGCGGCCTTCATCGCCGCACTGCAGCGCGCCGTCGGCGTACTGTCCGACGAGCAGGACGCCAACCCGCGCAGCGCCGACAGCGCGCTGCTGCGCTTCTACTTCGATGCCCTGCACTTCCTGCAACTGGCCGAACTCTACGACCGCGCCCATTCGGTGTGGGACGTAAGCCTGGCCGCGCCGGGCGCCGCCGGCACCGCAGCACGCGGGCAAGAAGGCGCCACAGTGCGCGGGCAATCGGCGCTGTGCATCAGGAACCTGATTCCGGCACCCTTCCTGGCCGAACGCTACGCCGCCGCGCATACCTGCACCCTGTTCTCGGCCACGCTGACGCCCTGGGCCTATTACGCCGACACCCTCGGCCTGCCCGCGCAGGCCGCCTGGGTCGACGTGGCCTCGCCATTCAAGGCCGAGCAGTTGCAGGTGCGCATCGCCCGCCACATCTCCACGCGCTACCGGCATCGCCAGGCTTCGCTGGCACCGGTGGTAGAACTGATGGCGCAGCAATACCGGGCGCGGCCCGGCAACTATCTGGCTTTCCTCAGCAGCTTCGACTACCTGGGGCAGCTCGCCGGCCTGTTCCGCCAATTGCATCCGGACATTCCCGCCTGGGAGCAAGCGCCTTCGATGAACGAAGCCGAGCGGCTGGCCTTCCTGGAAAACTTCACCGACCAGGGCCAGGGCATAGGCTTCGCGGTGCTGGGCGGCGCCTTCGCCGAAGGCGTGGATCTGCCCGGCCGCCGCCTGATCGGCGCCTTCATCGCCACCCTGGGCCTGCCGCAGATCAACCCCGTGAATGAAGAAATCATGCGGCGCATGGACGCCGCCTTCGGCCGCGGCTACGACTACGCCTACCTATACCCCGGCCTGCGCAAAGTGGTGCAGGCCGCAGGCCGCATCATCCGCGGCCATGACGACCAGGGCGTGCTGTACCTGATCGACGACCGCTACGACCGCGCCCAGGTGCGCGGCCTGCTGCCGCCGTGGTGGCGGGTGGAGCCGATGCAGGCGCCTCGTGCGGCAAGCGAGAACCGGGCACGGGCATAACGACGGCGCGGCGTCGCAGCATTCCCCGGCGCGCACAAGCCAAACCAGCCGGGCGGATCGGCCGCCGGATCAGCCTGCGGGCTCGGGCTCGACCGCGTACAATGTCGGGTTGGCGCGGGGCCCGGCCCTGCTTCGGGCGGCCTTGCGGCGCCCGCCCATGACCTACATTCTTTCGATCCATACCGATGACCCACATTCTGCAGCATATCCCCACCGGCAAGCGCGTCGGCATTGCCTTTTCCGGCGGCCTGGACACCAGTGCGGCCCTGCTCTGGATGCGCCAGAAAGGCGCGATTCCCTACGCCTACACGGCCAATCTCGGCCAGCCCGACGAGCCCGACTACGAAGACATCCCGCGCCGTGCCCGCGAGTACGGCGCGGAAAATGCGCGCCTGGTCGACTGCCGCCAGCAACTCGCGGCCGAGGGGATCGCGGCGCTGCAGGCCGGGGCCTTCCATATTTCCACCGCCGGCGTCACCTACTTCAACACCACGCCGCTGGGGCGCGCCGTCACCGGCACGATGCTGGTGGCCGCCATGAAGGAAGACGACGTCAATATCTGGGGCGACGGCAGCACCTTCAAGGGCAACGACATCGAGCGCTTCCACCGCTACGGCCTGCTCACCAACCCGAACCTGCAGATCTACAAGCCCTGGCTCGACCAGGCCTTCATCGACGAGCTGGGCGGTCGCGCCGAAATGTCGGAATTCATGCGCCAGGCCGGCTTCGACTACCGCATGTCGGCGGAAAAGGCCTATTCCACCGACTCCAATATGCTGGGGGCCACGCACGAGGCCAAAGACCTCGAGCACCTGAACCGCGGCATCAAGATCGTGCAGCCCATCATGGGCGTGGCCTTCTGGCGCGAAGACGTGGCGGTCAAGGCCGAAGAGGTCACGGTGCGCTTCGAGGAAGGCCGGCCGGTGGCGCTCAATGGCGCGGAATACACCGACGCCGTCGAACTGATATTGGAAGCCAACCGCATCGGCGGACGCCACGGCCTGGGCATGAGCGACCAGATCGAAAACCGCATCATCGAGGCCAAGAGCCGCGGCATCTACGAGGCTCCGGGGCTGGCGCTGCTGTTCGCCGCCTACGAGCGCCTGGTCACTGGTATCCACAATGAAGATACTATCCAGCAGTACCGTGACAATGGCCGCCATCTGGGCCGGCTGCTGTACCAGGGCCGCTGGTTCGACCCGCAGGCACTGATGCTGCGTGAAACCGCGCAGCGCTGGGTGGCGCGCGCCGTCACCGGCGAAGTCACGCTGGAACTGCGCCGCGGCAACGACTATTCGATTCTCGACACGACTTCGCCCAATCTGACCTACAAGCCCGAGCGGCTTACCATGGAAAAAGGCGAATCGGCGTTCTCGCCGCTGGATCGCATCGGCCAGCTCACCATGCGTACACTGGACATCGTCGATACGCGCGAGAAGCTGATGACCTACGCCCGCAGCGGCCTGCTCAGCTCGGCGGGCAACGCACCGCTGCCCAAGCTCGAAGACAAGTAAGCTGCGCCGCGCGAATATTGACCTCGGGGCATCGCCCCGGGGATCATCGCCCGCGAAAACAAGGCGCCGGGCCGCAGGCGGTATTCGCGACACCATGTCGCGGCCGGCCCCTTCCACTGCCGCCCTTTCACTTTCACATCTTCAACGAAGGCCCTTCAACGAAGGCTCTTCGACAGCGATTTTCGCAACCGCCGGGCCCTGCGATAGCGAGGCCCGCATCAAGCCGGAACCTGCAAGGCGGCGCGGGCCGCCAGCGCCTGCTTGCGGGCATGGCAGCCGTCTACATGGTCGTTGACCAGCCCCATGGCCTGCATCAGCGCATACATGGTGGTGGGGCCGACGAAAGTCCAGCCGCGTTTCTTCAAGTCTTTGGACAGCGCCACCGACTCGGGCGAGGTCGTCATGGCGCGCAGCGCTTCGTACGTAATGCGCCTGGGGCGCGAGGCGCGCTCGGGCTCGTAGCGCCACAAGTAGGCCGCCAGCGAGCCGCACTGCTCGCGCAGTTCCAGCGCCCTCTGGGCGTTGTTGATGGCCGAGTCGATCTTGCCGCGATGGCGCACGATGCCCGCATTTTCCATCAGCCGCTGCACATCGCGCGCGCCGAAGCGCGCCACGCGCTCCATGTCGAAACCGGCAAAGGCCTCGCGGAAAGCCGGGCGCTTGTGCAGGATGGTGCTCCAGCTGAGCCCGGCCTGGAAGCCTTCCAGGCAGATCTTCTCGAACAGCCGCGTCTCGTCGATGACGGGAAAGCCCCATTCGTGGTCGTGGTAATGGCGGTAGGCCTCGCTGGCCTGGCACCAGATACAGCGCTTGAGCTTGTCTTCGCCTGCAAACAGGCCGCTGGCGGCCGCCCGATTCTCGCCCATATCGATCGCTCCGTAGCCGGCAATGGCCGCACTGAAGGCCGTACTATAGAACACTCATAGGGTTTGCGATCGAAACGGCAAGCGCGTAGCGCACAAGGCGCTCAGCCAGAGACAGAGCAATACAACTAGGGCCTTGTTCACACTAGAGGGGGAGCCGCACTGGCGGGCAAATGGGCGCCAGGCTAGGCGCGGGCGAGACCGCGTGGCCGCTCCACGCAACGAGCCCATTTGCCCGCCAGCCCGAAGGGTGGCCACAAAAAGCCCGCCCCTCGGCGTTGCTCATAACAGGCCCTAATCCATCAAGGCGAAGCAGCGCCCTTGCCTTTTCGAGCGCGAATCCGTGAATCCGTATCAGTCGCGCGGCGGCTCGCCGGCCACGCCCCGATAGATCAGCGCGCCGATGATGCCGCCCACGATGGGCGCGAGCCAGAACAGCCACAACTGCGACAGCGCCCAATCGCCCACGAACAAGGCCGGCCCGGTACTGCGCGCCGGATTGACCGAAGTGTTGGTCACCGGGATGGTGACCAGGTGGATCAAGGTCAGGCACAGGCCGATCGCAATCGGCGCCAGGGCCGCCGGCGCCCGCTTGTCGGTGGCGCCCATGATCACGAACAGGAAGGCGGCCGTCATCACCACTTCTATCACCACGCAGGACAGCAGACTATACCCGCCCGGCGAATGCGCGCCGTAGCCGTTCGAGGCCAGGCCCGACGACAGGCTGAATCCGGCCTTGCCACTGGCGATGACATACAGCACCCCGGCCGCGATAATCGCGCCCACTACCTGCGCCACGATATAGGCCGGCAGCTCGCGGGCCGGAAAGCGCCCGCCCGCGGCCAGGCCGATGGAAACCGCCGGGTTGAGATGGCAGCCCGAAATATGGCCGATGGCAAAGGCCATGGTCAGCAAGGTCAGGCCGAAGGCCAGGGCGACGCCCGCGAACCCGATGCCGAACTGCGGAAATCCCGCGGCCAGCACCGCACTGCCGCAGCCCCCCAACACCAGCCAAAAGGTACCGATCAATTCCGCCAAGGCGCGTTTGGACAATGGCATGATTTTCTCCTGTGCTTCAGTTCATTGTTCGTTGCGTAGGCCTGTTGCTGACGCCGCGCACTCATGGCTACACATAGTAATGTCGCGATGCGTGAACCGGGTGCAGAAGGCACCCGAATTGACAATTTTTGTCGGACAATTCGTGCCGGCATGCCGCGCATACGACATTCCTGCTTGGATATACACTTGTGCGTGGGCTTGCATAGCGCAGCGGGATGGCAGCGCCGCAACAGGGACACGGCAGCCGCGTGACAAAACACTGTTTTTATGCACAGGAAAAAATGCCTCTGCCGCACCGATATCGCCACCAACTTAAAATCGAACTTAGAAAAATGATGTAACTTGCTAATAACGCTGGTAGTTTTTTGTTTTTTCTCTGATATCATCTGCCCCATTACGCGCAGTGAACCGCATGCACATATACCGCATGCGCGCCGCGCAACCCGACGCCTACCGCCCAGCGACCATCATGCGACACTTCTTGAAGCACAAGATCTTATTGGCTCTGCTGCCCGCCGCAGCATTCGCCTTCGGTCTCGCCACGCCCACGGTGGTGCAAGCCGCCCAGCCGGCCGCGCAGCATACCCAGGCCAAGAAAAGCCAACACGCCCGCAAAGTGGTGCATCGCCGCCCTGTGGTGCGCCACGCGCATCGCAGCCATGCCGGCGCCGCACACAAGGTTTCGTACGACAATCGCGACTCCGCCGCGCGCCGCAGCATCCAGTCCCTGGCCGCCCACGCCTCGCTGAAATCCGAGGTCGCCTACGTGCAGGATCTGGAAAATTCCACGGTGCTGTATAACAAGAACAGCGACGAAGTGCGCCCCATCGCCTCGATCTCCAAACTCATGACCGCGCTGATCGTGACCGAGTCCGGGCAGTCGATGCAGGACATGCTCACCATCACCGAAGCCGACGTCGATCATCTGCGCCACTCGCGTTCGCGGCTGTCCGTGGGCGCGCGCCTGAGCCGCGCCGATATGCTGCACCTGGCGCTGATGTCGTCCGAGAACCGCGCGGCGCACGCGCTGTCGCGCTACTATCCCGGCGGCGAGCGCGCTTTCGTACGCGCCATGAACGACAAGGCCCGCGCCCTGGGCATGCGCCAGACGCACTTCCTCGAACCCACCGGCTTGTCCAGTGAAAACGTGTCGACACCGCGTGACCTGGTCAAGCTGCTGGTGGCCGCCAGCAGGCAGCCGCTGATCCACCGCTACACCACCGACGATCACTACGAAGTCGACATCGGCCGCGGCCGTCGCCTGGCCTACAACAACACCAACGGGCTGGTGCGCAACCATAAATGGGACATCCAGATATCCAAGACCGGCTTCATCAATGAATCCGGCGAGTGCCTGGTCATGCTCACCCGCATCGACGGCCGCGAGGTCGCCATCGTGCTGTTGAACTCGGTCGGCCGCTATTCCCGCGTGGGCGACGCCATGCGGGTACGCAATCTGGTTGAACGCGAAACCAACCTGGCCATGATGTAGGGCGCGGGCCTGTCCCCGCCCTGCCGGCGCACGTCGCATGTGTATTGCTTATCTGGCGCTGGGCGTGCACCGCGACTGGCCGGTACTGATAGCCGCCAATCGTGACGAATTCCACGCCCGCCCGACCCGCGCGGCCGCGCCCTGGCCGCAACAACCCGAAATCATCGCCGGCTGCGACATCCGTGCCGGCGGCACCTGGCTGGGCGTGCGCCGCGACGGCCGCTATGCCCTGGTCACCAACTACCGCGATCCGGGCGCCGGCCTGCTGCCCGCGGCACCGTCGCGCGGCGCGCTGGTCAGCGACTTTCTGACGGGCGACCTGAGCGCCGGCGCCTATATCCGGCAAGTGCACGCCAGCGCCGCCGCGTACAACGGCTTCAACCTGATCGTGGGCGACACCGCAGGCGCCTACTACCTGGGCAACCGCGACCCCGCCGGCCAGGCGCATGCCTTGGGCGCGGGCCGCTACGTGCTGTCCAACCATTTGCTGGACACCCCCTGGCCCAAATCGCAGCGGCTGCGCGCGGCGCTGGATGCGCTGGATCCTAACGGGCTCGAGCTTTCTCTGGCGCCGGTGTTCGAGATCTTGCGCGACGGCACGCCGGCCGAAGACCACGCCTTGCCGCGCACCGGCATTCCGCTGGAACGCGAGCGGCTGCTGAGCAGCCCCTTCATCGTCAGCCCCGACTACGGCACGCGCTGTTCGACCGTGGTGGCCATGCGCGCCGACGGCCACTGCATCCTGAGTGAGACCAGCTACGATCCGCAAGGCACCGCGATCGAGCGCCACGACTGGCCCTATCGGCGCACGGCGCAAGACTCGAACCACCGCTGATCTCAGCCCATGGCCGATGGCTGCGGCTTTCGCATTGCCTGCACGCTGCATCCTCTTGCACACGCCCTCGGCCATGCCAAAAATGCGTGCCGGCAGCTGCAGGAATAAAATCGGAAGATCACAAGCCCGGCTCTAAAGGAGAACCAGCATGCAGACGATACACGCAAGCACCCGGCATTCTTCCAACGGCGCGCGGCGCCGCATCGCACCGAAACTATCGTGGGCGGCAATCGTGCTGGCCGGCGCGCTGGCGGGCATGCAAGCTTACGCCGCGCTGCCGCCCGTCCAGCACCAGGGCTCGGTGGAGTATGTCAGCGGCGGCATAGGCAGCGACGAGTCCGCCTCGTTTAAAGAAGCCGCCGCCAAGTATCCGCTGGCGCTGACGTTCGCCAGCAATGCCGACGGCAATGGCGCCTACGTGGCCGACGTGCAGGTGGTCGTACGCGACAGCCACGACGCCAGTGTGCTGAACGCCACCTCGCAAGGGCCTTATTTCCTGGTGCGCCTGCCTGCCGGCGACTACAAGGTGGACGCCACCTACAAAGGCAAGACCCAATCGCGCAGCGTGCAGGTGCACGACCAGGGCACCACGCGCGCCGTCTTCGAATGGAAGTAAGCCGGCACAATAGCTTGCCGTGGGCGCAGCCCCGCGGCGGCTGCACCTGGCCATCCGTCAAGGCAGCCTCAACGCAAAGGAGCTTGCCCGCCGAGCCCGGCTCGCCCAGTGCAGGCCGGCTTGTTGTGTTTCTTCCTTGCCTTGCCCCGCGATGACTCATACGGGTTCGCGATCAAGCAGAGAACAAGGCGCGAAGCCGCAGGGGGTACAAAGAGTACGGCAAGGCGAAGCAATGCCCTTATCTTCTTTTTGATCGCGAATCCGTATCAATGCAAGGTCGGCTTGCCGCCCCCCCTGGCGTCTGCGGTAGACCCGCCATGCACCGAGTCGTCGACATCGTCTTCGTGGCCCTGCGGCGCGGCGCTCAGGTCGCCCAGGGCCGCTTCCCAGCTTCTAAGAGGCAGGCAGGTCTGCAGGCGATGCAGGGCCTGCTGGATCAGGGCCTCGTGCAATTCGTGGCCGACAGTCGAGGCGATGTCCAGGGTGGCGTCGCCGCGCAGCTCGGCCAGGTGGGCATGGGCCTCGCGCGCCCGGTCGGCGGGTATGACGCGGTCGGCGGCGCCGTGCAGCAGATGCAGTGTGGTAACCGGCGGCGCCTGCAGCGGCAGGCGGGCGTAGCGCCCGGAAAACGCCAGGACCCGGCCGGCCAGGCCAGGCTGCGCCGAGCAGGCCTCCAGCACCAGCATCGCCCCCTCGCCGAAGCCGGCCAGGGCGGTCTGCTCGCCGGACAGCGCATAGCGGGCCTGCAGACCTCGCACCAGCTCTATCAGCGCGGGCAGCGCGCGCGCCACGCGCTCGGGCAGGGCCGCCTCGCCCTTGCCCTCGGCGTCGGGTTCGAGCCAGCCGTATTGGCCGCTTTCGCCGGGTATCGGGCCATACGGCAGCACCACCAGCGCATTGACGAAAGCCTTCTTGCAGGCCTGCGCCAGCGGCAGCAATTGCTGCGGGCCGGCCGCCGCGTCGTGCACCAGCACGAAAAGCTGCTGCGGGTCGCCCTGCTCGGGAAACAAGGTCAAGGGCTCGGGAACGGTAGGCGCTGAAGTCGGCATAGAGGCGCGGTGGTTGTGTCGTGTTGCGGGACTGCGGCGCGCAGCGGCGCGCGCAAGCTTGAATTCCGATCATACACATATTCGGCGCCGAAGCTGGGTCGGGCCGCGTAGGTCGGGCCGCGTAGGTCGAGCCGTGTAGGTCGGGCCGCCCCGAGGGCAGCGCCCTCTTCCAAAGAAAGATGCCACACAGCGGCAGAAGAACACGCCAGGGTGCATCCAGCCGCGATATCGGCACTGTTACATCAATCTCGCGGCACATCCCATTTATACTGTTTTTTTATACAGTAAAATAATCACGACACCCTTAGCCCCAGCCATGCCATGAAACCCCCGCGTTCCCCCGCCCTGCTGCACCCCGAGCGCATTCACCCCGCCCTGTGGCGGGGCTCGCAGCTCGCGCAGGGGCGGCAGGCCACTATTTCCACCGGCTTTGCCGAGCTCGACCGCGAATTGCCCGGCGGCGGCTGGCCGCTGGGCGCGCTGGTCGAGCTCATGCCGCGCCACCCCGGCATAGGCGAAATCCAGCTGTTGCGCCCGGCCATGCAGCAGCTGGATCCGGCGCGCCGCATCGTGCTGGTCGACCCACCCCACGTGCCCGACATCGCCTGCTGGCAGCGCTGGCGCCTGTCGCCACAAAGCCTGCTCTGGGTCTGTCCCGCCACGGCCGCCGACGCCCTGTGGGCGGTCGAACAAATACTGCGCCACCAGGCCTGCGCGGCCGTGCTGGCCTGGGCCGGCCGCGTGCGCAATCCCGCGCTGCGGCGCCTGCAATGGCTGGCACAGGGCAGCGGCACTTTTTGCGCCCTGTTCCGGCCGCCCGAGGCCGCGCGCCAGCCCAGCGCCGCGCCGCTGCGCCTGCAGCTGGCCGCCGCAGCGCAAGGGGTGGCCCTGACCATCGTCAAGCGGCACGGGCCGGCCTGCCCGCATCCCATCGTCCTGTCCTTCAGCGGCATGCGTACCTACGCCGGCGCCGCCTCGTACCATGCGGCTCTGGATCAGCCTCTACCTGCCCACGCACAGCCTGGACGCCCTGTTCCCGAACTGGTCGGCTGAAACGACCCAGGCGGCGGTACTGTGCCAGGGCCGGGTCTGCGCCTGCACGCCGGCCGCCCTGGCACTGGGGCTGCGTCCCGGCATGCGCCGTGGCAGCGCCCTGGGCGTGGCCCCGGGCGCCGCCCTGCGCGAAGCCGACCCGCAGGCCGAAGCCGCCTACCTGCAGCAGCTGGCGCTGGCCCTGCTGCAGTACACGCCACGGCTGGCCTGCTTCGACGCCCACACGCTGGTGCTCGATATCGGCGCCAGCCTGCGCCTGTTCGGCGGCCCGCGCGCGCTGTGGCGCAGGCTCGGCGCCAGCCTGGCCGCGCTGCAGGCCAGGGCCCGCCTGGGCATGGCGCCCACCGCCGCCGGCGCCTGCATGCTGGCCTGGCAAGCAGGCGCCGGTACACGGCGCCGCACGCTGCACTTGGCCACGCTGCGCCGCCTGCTGAACCAGATCCCTGCCGCCGCGCTGCCCGCCGGCGACGCCCATGCCGCGTGGTTCGACAACATAGGCTGCCGCAGCCTGGGCCAGCTGCGCCGCCTGCCCCGCAAGGGCCTGCAGCGCCGCAGCGCGCCGGCCGTGGTGCAAAGCCTGGATGCCGCCTACGGCGACACCGACGAACACTTCCTGTGGTTCGAGGCGCCGCCCCGATTCGCGCAGCGCCACGACTTCATCGAGCGCATCGAGCACGTCGCCGGCCTGCGGCACGCCGCCATCCGGCTCATCGAGCTGCTGTGCGGCTGGCTGCAGGCGCGCCACGGCGCCACCGACAAACTGCACTTCCTGCTGCACTACGAAAAAGGCCGCCACGCCCGGCCACCCACCGCCCTGAGCCTGGCCTACTCGCAGGCCGCGTGGCAGGCCGGCGATTTCTTGGCGGTGCTCGACGAGCGCCTGCGCAACACGAGCCTGGAAGCCCCGGCCATCGCGCTGGAACTGGCCGTCGACCACGTCGAACCCCGGCCGGGGGCCAGCCAGAGCCTGTTCATCGAACCGGCACTATGGGCTTCCCGCGAGAGCCGCCTGCTGGATCTGCTGCGCGCCCGCCTGGGGCCGCAGGGCCTGTGGCAGCCGCGCCCGCGCGCCGACCACAGGCCCGAACACGCCAATTCGTGGGAACCCCTGGCGCCGGCTGATCACACCGGCCACACCAGCCGCAATGCGGCGCGGCAGCACGAAGAAGCCTGCGCCGATATGCCTGGCGAACAAGACGCCGGCCGCTTTCCGGGCACAGGCAGGCCCTTCTGGCTGCTGCGCGCCGCCGTTCCCCTGGAAACCCGCAACGACCGGCCCTGCTACCAGGGTGCGGCGCTGCGGCTGGTACGCGGCCCCGAGCGCATCGAGGCCGGCTGGTGGGACGAAACCGGCCACGTCTCGCGCGATTACTTCGTGGCGCAGGACGCCAGCGCGGCGCGCTACTGGATCTATCTCGACCGCGAACCGGGCCGGCCGCGCTGGTTCCTGCATGGCTTGTTCGCTTAGGGTTTGCCTAGTGTCGTGTCTCAGAAGTTCGTGCCCATAATGAAATTGATGGATTCGTGTGCAGGGCAAGGCGCAAACCGCAGCGATAGTCGTAACTATCGCGAGGCTAAGCCCGGACACGGACAGTCCCTGCGGACTGTCCGTGCCTGGCGCAGAGCTGGGACTCTGGCTTGGCCTTGCGCCCATTCCCACCACGCCACCCATCACACCGCCCATCATGCCTCTCTCCCCCTCACCCGCCGCGCCCGATCCGCCCGAGGGTAGCGCCATACCCGCCGCTGCTGCCGGCCTGGCGCTGCCCGGCTATGCCGAGCTCGACTGCCTGTCGAATTTTTCTTTCCTGCGCGGCGCCTCGTACCCCCACGAACTGCTGCAACAAGCCGCCGCGCTGCGCTACCAGGCGCTGGCCCTGGCCGACGAATGCTCGCTGGCCGGCATCGTGCGGGCGCACGTCGCAGCCCAAGAATGCGGCATCAAGCTGATCGTGGGCAGCCGCTTCGTATTGCACGACAGCCGCGCCGAGATCATCATCCTGGCCTGCACGCTGGAAGGCTACGGCAACCTGTCTGAACTGATCACCCTGGCGCGCTCGCGCTGCGCCAAGGGCAGCTACCGCCTGGAGCCGGCCGACCTGC
The DNA here is from genome assembly GCF_002209565.1 of Candidimonas nitroreducens. Lineage (GTDB taxonomy): Bacteria > Pseudomonadota > Gammaproteobacteria > Burkholderiales > Burkholderiaceae_B > Candidimonas > Candidimonas nitroreducens. The sequence continues at coordinate 66,902 of NZ_NJIH01000001.1, read as the reverse complement.
TCGCGCCCCCTTGCGGCTGGGAACACCTGCGCCACATGCCGGACTGCCTGATTCTTTTCAAGCCCGGCGGCGCGGCGCAGACAGATGCCTGGCAGGCACAGCTGGAAGCGCTACAGACGCCCTACGCGGGCCGGCTGTGGCTGGGGCTGAACCGGCACTACCGGGCCGGCGAGCTGCGTCCCGATGCGGCGCTGCGGGCCTGGTCGCAGCGGCTCGGCGTTCCCCTGGTGGCGCTGGGCGGGGTGGAAATGCACCGGCGCTCGCGCCAGTCGCTGCACGACACCCTGACGGCCATCCGCCTCAAGCGCCCCATACGCGAATGCGGCTTTGCGCTCAAGGCCAATGCCGAGCAGCACTTGCGGCCGCTGGAGCGCCTGGCGCAGCTCTATCCCACAGACGTTCTGCTGCAAACCCTGGAAATCAGCCGGCGCTGCACCTTCAGCCTGAAACAAATCAAGTACGAGTACCCGGAAGAAATCGTGCCGGCCGGGCGCAGCGTGCAGGCCTATTTGCGCGCAGAGGTCTACGCCGGCGCGCAGAAGCGCTACCCCGCAGGCATTCCCGACACGGTCGGCAAACAGCTCGAAGAAGAGCTGGCCATTATTGCCGAGCTGGAATACGAACCCTATTTCCTGACCGTGTACGACATCGTGCGTCGTGCTCGCGAACTGAACATACTCTGCCAGGGCCGCGGCTCGGCGGCCAACTCGGCCGTGTGCTACTGCCTGCACATCACCGAGGTCGATCCCGCCCACAGCAAGCTGCTGTTCGCGCGCTTCATCAGCCGCAAGCGCAACGAGCCGCCCGACATCGACGTAGACTTCGAGCACCAGCGCCGCGAAGACATCATTCAGTACATCTACGGCAAATACGGCCTTCATCGCACCGCGCTGGCCGCGGTCGCCATCACCTACCGGCTGCGCAGCGCCCTGCGCGACACCGGCAAGGCGCTGGGGCTGGATCTGGAACTCATCGAACGGGTGGTGGGTTCGTGCCAGTACTGGGACGGCAAGCAGGCCCTGCTGGCCAAGGCCGCCGCGCAAGGCCTGGATCCGCTGTCGCCCACCACTCAGTCCTGGGTCTGGCTGACCGAACTGCTGATCGGCTTTCCGCGCCACCTGTCGCAGCACCCGGGGGGCTTCGTGATTGCGCGCAGCAAGCTCACGCGCCTGGTGCCCATCGAAAACGCCGCCATGGCCGAGCGCCGCGTAGTGCAGTGGGACAAGGACGACCTCGACGCCCTGGGCCTGCTCAAGGTCGACGTGCTGGCCCTGGGCATGCTGTCGGCGCTGCGCCGCGCCCTGGCCCTGACCTCTTGGTGCCGGCAACGGCCGCTGGCCGTACAGGACATACCCCGCGACGATGCCGCGGTCTACGACATGATCCAGCAGGCCGACACCATAGGTGTATTCCAGATCGAATCGCGGGCGCAGATGAGCATGCTGCCGCGCCTGAAGCCCAAGGCCTTCTACGACCTGGTGGTGCAGGTGGCCATCGTGCGGCCCGGCCCGATCCAGGGCGGCATGGTGCACCCCTACCTGCAGCAGCGCGAAAGCTATCGGGCCGATGTCTGCCCGCCCGGCCTGGAAGGCATACTCGGACGTACCCTGGGCATACCCATCTTCCAGGAACAGGCCATGCAGATCGCCAAGGAAGCCGCGGGCTTCAGCGACGACGAGGCCGACGAACTGCGCCGCTCCATGGCGGCCTGGCGCCGCAAGGGCGGCATTCACAAGTTCCACGACAAGCTGATAGACGGCATGAAGGGAAAGGGCTACGAAGAAAGTTTCGCCGAGCGTATCTTCCAACAGCTGGAAGGCTTCGGCGAATACGGCTTTCCCGAAAGCCACGCGGCCAGCTTCGCCATCCTGGCCTACGTCAGCGCCTGGCTGAAGCGGCACGAGCCCGAGGCCTTTCTGGTCGCCCTGCTGAACTCGCAGCCCATGGGCTTTTACTCCTCGCGCCAGCTGGTGCAGGACGCCCGCAGACACGGCGTGCAAGTGCTGCCGGTGGATGTGGCCGCCAGCAACTGGGAAGCCGGCTTCGAATGGCCCGCGCCCGGCGCCCCCGATCCTGCCATGCCGCGCCCTCAAGTACGGCTGGGCCTGAACCAGGTCAAGGGCTTGTCGCCCCAGGCGGCGCAGCGCATCCAGGAAGCCCGCAGCGCAAGGCCCTATGCCGGCACGCACGACCTGGCGCTGCGCGCCGGGCTGGAACGCCACGACATGGACGCGCTGGCGGCGGCCGACGCGCTGCGCTCGCTTAGCGGCCACAGGCGCCAGGCGCACTGGCAGGCGGCGAACATTCCGTTCAGAGACATGCTGCGGCCCGCGCCCGTCGTCGAGGCGGAACAGCCCACGCTGCCCGCACCCACCGAGGGCCAGGCGGTACTGGCCGACTACCGTTCCACCGGGCTGACACTGGGCCGGCACCCCGTGGCGCTGCTGCGCCCCATGCTGCAGGCACGGCGCTACGCCAGCGCCGCCACGCTCGCCGGCTACCCCGACCGGCGCTTGGCGCGAGCCTGCGGGCTGGTCACCATGCGCCAGCGCCCGCTGACCGCCCAGGGCATCGTCTTCGTCAGCATCGAAGACGAAACCGGAATGGTCAACCTGATCGTGCGGCCCGATCTGGTCGAGCGCCAGCGCGTCGAACTCGTGCACTCCCGGCTGCTGGGGGTCTACGGCGTCTGGCAGCGCCGCCACGAAGTGGCGCACCTGATCGCCTACCGGCTGGTCGATCTCAGCCCGCTGCTGGGCGGCCTGGAAGTGCCCAGCCGCGACTTTCATTGACTCCATTTCCAGATCAACCGTGCACGGCGACGTGGCCGCCACGGGCGCCGCTTCGATTGCGCTTGCCATCGACGGCCTGCGGCCGCGCGCTAAAATGCCGGAAGTACGGCGCCGCGCAATCGGTCGGCGCCGCGGCATCCATGCGGGCTCGAAATCGTCACGGCGAACGTGCCGCGCCGGCTGGGCGCTGCCATACAGCCCCGCTTGCCGCCGCAACCGTGAATCCGCATCAAACTATAGGAAAAGAAACATGAGCAACACGCTCAAGCCCCGGCTGGCCGAGGCCGTCAAGAGCGCCATGCGCGCCAAGGACACCGCCCGGCTGGGCACGCTGCGTTTTCTGCTGGCCGCCGTCAAACAGAAAGAAGTCGACGAGCGCCGCGAACTCGACGACGCCGCCGTCACCGCCATCATCGAGAAACAAGTCAAGCAGCGGCGCGAATCCATCGCCGCCTTCCAGCAGGCCGGCCGCACCGAAACCGCCGCGCAGGAACAGGCCGAGCTGGCCGTGCTGCAGGAATTCCTGCCCCAGGCCGCCAGCGCCGAGGAAGTCGATGCCGCCATCCAGGCCGCCGTGGCCGAAGTCTCGGCCCAGGGGCTGAGCGGCGGGCCCGCCATGGGCAAGGTCATGGGCCTGCTGAAAGCGCGCCTGGCCGGCCGCGCCGACATGGCCGCCGTTTCCGCCCAGGTCAAGGCCAGGCTGGCCTGAATTCCCGCAGCGGCACACGCGTATCCGGCCGCCGCGCTGCGCTACGCGGCATCAGGCGCGAGGCTCGACCAGCGCCCGGGCGCCAAGACGCCCGTGCCACGCCCGGATCGGCGCTCCCGCTCAGAGATACGCGGTGCACTCCGAGGTATCCATGTAGACGGACTCGCGCATGGCGGCCAGCGCCTTGCTGTCCCAGATCGACCTGCCCCATACGCTCTGGGTGACGCGCGTGTGCCCGGAATCCAGCGCCCGGAACTGCGTACGCGCCACCACATTGCTTCCAAACGGAGCCACCACGTCGACGCTGCCCGAACCCGAGGCCCGATCCAGCTTGCCCTGCACGCGATAGGCGTTCTGCCCGCGCAGGCACTTCTGCGCCTGGTCTTGCGCGCGGTGATACACCGCCAGGTAGCCCCGCGGCACCGTATAAGAAACCGTGGGCGAATTCCCTTGTATGCCTGCCGCGCAACCCGACAACAATCCGGCGGCCAGCAGGCCGCAAATCCAAATCTTCACTCTGGCTCCTTGGTGCCCGCGCCTATATCATCAACCATGGGATTATATGCAGGAGTGCGCCCGCGCGTCCCGAAACCATGCCGCAAGCGGCGATCGCACGCACGGCAGGACACAGGAAGCCCGGCCGGGCCGGCCGCGAGTTCCGCGCCGGGCTTCAAACCCTTGGAATCCGCCCCATGAGCCAACTCTCTCAAATCGACATCACGGCCCTACGCCTGTTCATCGCCATCGCCCAGGCCGGCAGCATCAGCGAGGGCGCGGCCCGCATACACCTGTCGGTGGCGGCCGCCAGCAAGCGCATCAGCGACATCGAATCGCGCATCGGCGTCAGGCTGCTGCGCCGCGGCGCACGCGGCATTTCCCTGACGCCGGCGGGCGGCGCCTTCCACCAGAAGGCGCTGGCCATGATGCAGCTTGCCGACACCATGGAAGAAGAACTGAGCGACTACGCCCAGGGCGTCGAAGACCGCATCGGCATCATGGCCAACGCGGCTTCGATCCTGCACTTCCTGCCCTCCGACCTGGCCAGCTACCTGGGCGCCAATCCGCGTCTGCGCGTCGACCTGCAGGAACAAACCAGCCTGCGCATCGCCGAACTGCTGCAGTCCAACCAGACCGATCTCGGCATATTCGACGCCGATCACACCCCCATGGGCGTGCATACCCGGCCGTATCGCGAAGATCGCCTGATGCTGGTCACCGCCCGCGGGCACCCGCTAGCGCGGTACAAGCACATCGACTTTGCCGAAACGCTCAAATATGACTACGTGGGCCTGCACGCGGGCACGGCAATTCTTACCAAGATGACCCAGTCGGCCGGCCGCGCCGGGCGCCTGCTGCGCCTGCGCATCCAGGTCAACAGCTTCGACGCGGTATGCAGCATGGTCGAAAGCGGCATAGGCATAGGCATCGTGCCGATCCGCGCCGCGCAGATCTATCTCGACCTGAAGCGCATCGCCGCGGCCGAACTCGACGACCCATGGGCCAAGCGCCAGCTGGTGCTGGGCTGGCCCGCCCAGCGGCATCTGACCCCCGGCGCCACCAATCTGGTCGAGCACCTGACGCGCACCACCGGAACCGCTCCGCAAACGGCCTGATCAGACCCACGGCCGCATGGCGCCTCTCTCGCATCACCCGTAGCACCCGCATTACCCGCAAGGCTCGGATTACCCGCAGCGTCCGCATTTTTCCGTGCTCCGCTTGCGCAGCCTGGCGGGCTGCCCGCTGCCGTGGCTCCAGCTTTCGCATTCTTCGAAACCTCTTCAAAAAAATACGTCTTGTCGGGCCTCCCTCTCCCCGACATAGAATGAGCCCTGCCCCAGCCGGCCGCCCGCACGGCGGGACGGCACAACCAGGAGACCCAGCAGATGAGCCCAGAGGCCGCGACAGCCTTGCCCAGCCGCGAACTGAACATCGCAAAAGTTCAAGCCTATCCATTGAATCTGGAAGTGCAGGCCGAAATTTCGGGCGTCAGCAAGACCACCAGCCTGTCTTGCGTAGTAGTGCGCGTCGAGACCGAGGGCGGCCTGGTCGGTTGCGGCTTCACCGCCATCACGGAAGAAGAAGTGGTGGCAAGCGCCATCAACGCCATCGTCGCGCCCAATATCCTGGGCATGTCGGCGCTGCACAACGAACGCATCTGGGAACGGCTCTACTGGCTGCTGACGCCGCGCGGCCAAAACGGCTACGCCTCGCACGCCATCGCCGCCCTCGACGTGGCCATCTGGGACATCAAGGCCCAGGCGCTGCGCCAGCCCCTGTGGGCCCTGCTCGGCGGCGCGCGCGACAAGGTGCCGGTGTACAGCACCTTCGGCTTCGGCTTCCTGGATCGCGAGCAGCTTGCCCAAGCAGCGCGCAGCTGGGTAGAGCGCGGCTTCAATCGCCTGAAAATGACGGTCGGCAACCACGCGCTGCAACGCCGCGACGAGCCCCGGCCTCTGGATCGGGTGATCCGCGAAGACGAAGAACGGGTGCGCGCCGTGCGTAGCGCGGTCGGCCCTGGCGTAGAGATCTGCATCGACGCCAACTGCAGCCTGGATCCCTATCACGCCCGCCTGTTGTCCCAGCGGCTGGAAGACTGCGGCATCGCCTTCTTCGAAGAACCGCTGACCCAGAACGACGCCCGGGCGCTGGCCGATTTGCGGCGCCAAACGGCCATACCCCTGGCCGGCGGGCAGAACGAAGGCCAGGCCGCCCGCTTTGCCGAATTCTGCCAACTGCGATCCCTGGACATCCTGCAGCCCAACGTCGCCATCACGGGCGGCTATACGCAATGCCTGCGCATCGCCGGCATGGCCCAGGCCTGCAATGTGGCCCTGGCGAACGGCGGCGCCTGGCCCTTTCACAATATGCACCTGCACGCCGGCCTGGCTCACGGCGGCTTCATCGAATACCACTGGATCTCGGTATTGGTCTGCGAGCAGATATTCCGCAAGCTGCCCAGCCCCGAGGCCGGCTGGCTGACCCTGCCCCAAACCCCCGGCTTGGGCTTCGACCCCGACTGGGACGCCATCCGGGAACTGGCGCGGCGGCCCTTGTCGCAAGGCCGTGGCAAGGCATAGGCCCGAGGCTCGCGCAGGCGCGCCAGGGCAAGCGCGGAACATGCCGGGCATGCCGGCCCGCTGGCCGGGCCACCAACTCATAACCAAGACTGAACACGATCACCAGGAGACATCGACATGAAAAGACTGTTCGCCCGCCTGGGCCTGCTGGCCTGTATTTCCGGCTGCCTGCTCGCCGCCCCGGCGGCCCGCGCCAGCCAGCCGCCGCTGCGCATCGTGGTCGGCTTCCCGCCAGGCGGCGCACTGGACGCGCTGGCCCGCATCGTCGCCCACGACCTCAGCAAACAGCTGAACGAGCCCGTTATCGTCGACAACAAGCCCGGCGCCGGGGGCACCATCGCCACCGCATACGTGGCGCATTCGTCACCCAGCGACAATACCCTGCTGTTCGCCGACACGTCGATGCTGATCGCACCGCACATCTACAAGCAAGTCACCTACAACTGGGCCCGGGACTTCAGCCCCGTGGCCATGCTGGGCGTGGTCGACTTCGTGGTCGCCGTACCGCCGAACAGTCCGGCCCATACGCTGGCCGACTACATCAAGATGGCCAAGGCCAAGCCCGGCTTCTACACCTACGGGTCTTCGGGGGTGGGCTCCATTCATCACCTGTCCGGGGAAATGCTGCAGATGAAAACCGGCATCAAGCTGGTGCACGTGCCGTACCGCGGCGGCAGCCCCTCGCTGCAGGGCCTGGCGGCCGGCGACGTGTCCATGGCCATCGTCAGCCTGGGCGCATCCGCGTCCTTTATCAAGGATCACAAGATTCGCGCCCTGGCCCTGCTGTCGGAAGACAAGTACGCGGGCTACGACATCCCCGCGATCGACAGCTATATTCCCGGCTACGACGTGAATTCCGGCGTGTTCCTGCTGGCGCCCAAGGGTTTCGATGCGCAGCGCATCCAGCGCATCGGCTCAGTGCTGAGCAAGGCGGTGCAGAACAAGAAGGTCATCGCCGCGTTCACCTTGCAGGGAGCCCAGGCGTCATACAGGGACGCGGCGGCGCTGGGCGCCTGGATGGGCAAGGAAGACAATAAATGGGCCGAGGTCATCAAGCACAACAAGATCTCGGTCGAGCACTGAGCAAGATCCCGGCTCAGCGCCAGGGCTCGCGGCCGACGCCGCCCGGCCCGCCCCTTGTCGCCCGCCTCAACCGCCGCAAACTGTCAGCTCGGCCGCATCCGCCTCGGACTCCAGGCTGGGGTAGTCGGTATACCCTTCGGGCCCCGACGCATAGAAAGTTTCGGCGTTCCATCGGTTCAGGTCGCTGCCATTGCGCAAGCGCTGCGCCAGGTCGGGGTTGGCAATGTACAGCTTGCCGAAAGCGACCGCATCGGCATCGCCGCGGCCCAGCACCTGTTGCGCGCTGTCCAGGTCAAAGCCTTCGTTGGCAATGATCGGGCCGCCGAAAGCGCGCTTGACCACGGGCAGCAGGCTGTCCGGGCCCAGCGCTTCGCGTACGCACAGGAAAGCCAGGCCACGCCGGCCCAGTTCTGCGGCCACGTGGCTGAACAAGGCCGCGGGGTTGGAGTCGGACACCGAATGCGCGCCGCCGCGGGGCGACAGATGCACGCCGACCCGCTCGGCGCCCCACACGCCGACGCAAATGTCGACGACTTCCAGCAGCAGGCGCGCGCGGTTCTGTATCGGCCCGCCATAGGCATCGAGGCGCTTGTTGGTGCCGTCCTGCAGGAATTGATCGAGCAGGTATCCGTTGGCGCCATGGACTTCCACGCCGTCAAAGCCGGCTTCGAGCGCATTGCGGGCGCCACGCTCGAAATCGGCGACGATGCCGGGCAGCTCGGCCAGATCCAGCGCGCGCGGCGTTACATAGCCGACCCTGGGCCGCAGCAGGCTGACATGGCCGCCGCAGGGTATGGCGCTGGGCGCCACCGGCAGGTTGCCATCCAGGTAAACCGGGTCGGAGACCCGGCCCACGTGCCAAAGCTGCAGGAACATCTTGCCGCCGTGCTCGTGCACCGCGCGCGTGATGCGGCGCCAGCCCTGCACCTGTTCGGGCGACCAGATGCCCGGGGTATCGGGATAGCCCACGCCCTGCGCGGACACCACGGTAGCCTCGGACAATATCAGGCCGGCGCCGGCGCGCTGCCGGTAATATTCCAGCATCAAATCGTTGGGCACGCGGCCGGCCGAAGCGCGGGTACGCGTCAGCGGCGACATGACGATGCGGTTCTTCAGCTCGGTGGCACCAAGCCGCACAGGTTGAAACAGATCGGTCATAGCTTCACTTCCGTGTCAGGATCACGGCTTCGAGTGTACGCTATGCTGCGCCGCAAAAAAAGTACGCCGGCGCCTGGCCCGGCGCCCACTTGCCGCACCAGTGCGGCTCCCCTTTCAGGGTGAACTGGCGCTAGTTCCCGAAGCCGTACAGCGTCGCGGGATTGTCTACCAGCACGCGGCGCAGCAGCGCATCGTCGGGAACCCAGCGCCGCAAAGTATTGAGCAGCACGCCGTCGTCGGGCACGTCGCCCGGCTGGAAATAATTGATGTGCGGCCAGTCCGAACCCCATACGACATGCTCGGGGTTGGCGCGCAACAAACCCAGCGCATAGGCGTCGATGTCATCGTAGACGCCCTTGCGGTTGGTGTTGCGGTCGGCACCGGATATCTTGGTCCAGGCCGTTCCGTCGGCCAGCATCGCGCACAGCTTGCCGAAGCCGGGGTTGTCGGTGCCCAGCGCCGCATTCATGCGGCCCATGTGATCCACCACCAGCGGCACGCCGAGCCGTTCGAGTTCAGGCGCCAGATCGGGCAGGTCGGGCGCATGCACCCATACCTGCGCATGCATACCAAGCTCGCGCATGACGGGCGCCAGGGCCTGCAGCGCCTGCAGCCCGACGCCGTTCTTGTACACGGCCTGGCCGTTGAGCTGATACAGGTTGAAGCGCAGGCCCGCCACCCCGGCCTCGCGCCAGGCCGCCAGGGTAGCGCGGTCGGTATTGCCGTCGCACACCGCCACGCCGCGCAGGCGCTGCGGATGACTGCGCAGCGCGTCCAGCACCGAACTGTTGTCGGTGCCGCAGGCGCTGGCCGTAACCAGCACCCCCCGCGCCAGCCCCAGCGTGTCCAGGTGCCATAAGAAACGCTCTACACCGTTTTCCGGCGGTGTATAGCTGCGTTCCTCGGCCAGCGGATAGCGCTCGTACGGCCCGAAGATATGGGCATGGGAATCGCAGGCATGGTCAGGCACCGCGAACGTCAGTTCCTGGAATGCGTCCAGGGGCGCGTAACATGGCTTCGACATACCGACCCGCAGCTCCTATACCACTATTTCGTCAATTTACCTTCGGCGCTAAGCTTGGCGGCGACCTTGCTTTCCGCCTCGATCATGCCCATGAACTTCTGCGGCGTGGACGACATGGCCGTGCTGCCCACTTTGCCGAGCACATTGCGCACCGACGGGTCTTGCGCAACCTTCTGCAGCGCCTTGTTGAGCGTGTCCACGATGTCGTCGGGGGTGCCGGCGGCCACCAGCAGGCCGGTGTTGGTGGAAGCGTCCACCCCCTTGACGCCCGCCTCTTGCAAGGTCGGCACATTGGGCAGGCTGGGCACCCGTTCGGCCGTCATCACCGCCAGGGCCTTGAGATTGCCGGAATGGATCTGCGCCGCCGAGCTGCTGAGCTGATCGACGACCATGTCGATCTGGTTGCCCAGCAAGTCGACCAGGGCGGGGCCCGATCCTTTGTAGGGGACGGCCGAGAACTTGCAGTGCGAGGCCTCTTCCATGCTGATCAGGCCGAGATAGTTGGTGGTGCCGATGCCCGAGTGGCCCACCGTCACTTTGCCGGGATTGGCGCAAGCGTACTTCATCAATTCCTGTATGGTCTTGTACTTGCTTTTGCCGTTGACGTCGATGAGCAGCGGCGTGTGGGCCACCAGCCCGATCGCCCGGAAGCTCTTGAGGGTATAGGGCGTCTTGGTCATGTAGGGCGTAACCGCGATCGCATTGGGCGTGCTTACCAGCAGCGTGTAGCCGTCGGCCTTGCCGCGCGCCACGTAGCCGGCGCCGATGGAGCCGCCGGCGCCGGGCTTGTTCTCGACTACGACCGACTGGCCGCCCAGCGCCTTGGACAGGGCCGGGGCGACCGCGCGCGCCGTGATGTCCAGATTGCCGCCGGGGGCGAAAGGCACGATCATCGTGATGGCTCGGTCGGGGTAGGCGGCCAGCGCCGTCGAGCTTGCCGCCACGGCGGCGCATAGCAGGGACAGCTTGAAAAGCCTCTTCTTCGACATATGGTTCTCCTTGGGTGTTTATATAAGTTATGTGTAGAACACGGCGCCGCGCCGGGGCGGCGCGGGCCGCAAAACACCTGTGCCGGCCGAACCCGCAGGGCCGGCCGGGCCAGGCGATAGTGCCCCATGTACCTGGGCCAGGGCCTGTTCGGTTCGCCCCAGGCGCCAGGCAAGCGGGGCGCTAGTCGCGATAGGAAGGATCGATGCGATCGAGCTTCCTGAGCAGCGCGGGCCATTCCATCAGCCCGTAGGGCCGGCGGGTGCCGGGTTGATAGTTGTTCCAGGTTTCATCCAGCACCTGCTGGCTGACCTTGGACAACGGGGTATTGCATGCCATGGCGGCAAGCTGCGAACGGCACGCAAGCTCGAGCCGGTGCATCCAGTTGAAAGCCTCGCCGATGCTCTTGCCCACCGTGATCGCACCGTGGTTGCGCAGGATCAACGCCTCGCTGTCGCCCAGGTCGCGCACCAGCGACTCTTTTTCTTCCTCGTTGAGCACCACGCCCACATAGTCGTGATAGCCGATCTTCAGGAAGCGCATCGCCGTCTGGGTAATGGGCAGCAGCCCGCATTCCAGCGCCGACACCGCCATGGTGGGCCAGCTGTGGATGTGGATGACGCAGGCCACGTCGTGGCGTGCCGCGTGGATGGCGCTATGTATGACATAGCCGGCCTTGTTGACGCCATAGTCCAAAGACCCGAAATCGGGCTTGGAGAGCACCTTGCCGCTCAGATCCACCTTGATCAGGCTGGACGCCGTGATCTCTTCGTACATCATGCCGTAGGCGTTGATGAGGAAAGCCCCCTCCTCGCCCGGCACATTGGTGGAAATGTGATTGGCGATCATGTCCGACATGCCGTACAGCTGCACCAAGCGGTAACAGGCGGCCAGGTCGACGCGCCGCTGCCATTCCTCGGGGGAACACTTGCCCTTCATGGAAGATATTTTCAATGCCTGCTCGGCCATGGCTAACCTCTGCAACGTGCGGATGGATGAATGTATGGGCGGAGCGGCCCGCCCGCCGGGGGCAAGCCGCCCGAGGCCGGCGCCGCGACCCCGCACCTCAGCCCTAGACTCTATGCCCTGTTCCCTCCGGACGCTAGACAGCGAGGCGCAAGGGGGGTTTAATAAAATTTAAGGCTTGAGGGCCATCGACCAGGCTTGCAAGCCGGCTACCGGCCCGCCATCGGCCTGATCATCCGCCCATCATCTGCCGCAGCGCCAGCGCCGTCAACAGCCGGGATTACCGGCCGCGTAGGGCTGGCGCCTTATGTCCGGCGGCACCACAAACAACGGGATCAGGCAAATATGGAACTCAGGCAATTGCGCTACTTCGTGCGGGTCGTCGAGCTGGGCAGCATGGGCCGCGCCGCGCTGGAACTGGGCGTGACCACCTCCACCCTCAGCCAGCAGATCAGCCGGCTCGAAAGCGAACTGTCGACCCGGCTGCTGCAGCGTCTGTCCACCGGCGTCGTGCCCACGGGCGCCGGCATCGAGTTCTGGCAGCATGCGCAGACCGTGCTGCGCCAAGTAGAGATCGCCGCCAACGCGGCGCAGGAAGGCCGGCTGTCGGGAGCGGTAAGAATAGGCATGGCGCCCACCTTGGCGCTGCGCCTGGCGCTGCCCCTGATCCGCGCCATGCGCGAACGCTATCCCAAAATACGGGTCAACATCGTCGAAGGCCTGTCGGCCTACCTGACCGTGCTGATCGACGCCCGCCGGCTCGATCTGAGCCTGCGCTTCGACATGGGCGAAGACCCGCGCATGCACGTCACCCCGCTGCTCAAGGAATACCTGTACGTCATCGGCCGCAACGACCTGCCCGGCATGCCCCTGGGGCGCAGCACGCGCCTGGAGCACCTGGCCAAGCTGCCGCTGATACTGCCCAGCGGCCGGCACACCCTGGTCAGCATCATCATGAATGCCTTCAAGCGGCGCAACACCATACCCAACGTGGTGTCGGAAATCGACGGGCTGAACACCCTGATGGGCGCGGTGCAAGCCGGCATGGGCGCCACCATACACCCCAGCTCGGCGGTCTCGGTCACGAACGACGAGCGCATCGTGCTGGTGCCCATCGCCGACAAATCCCTGTACCGCTGCAGCATACTCACCAGCCACCCCGACGACGAACTGTCGCCCGCGGCCCTGGCCACCCGCGTCGTCCTCAAGGAAGTGGCGCATGAGCTGATTCGCGACGGCGCATGGGAAGGCGCCTCGATCCTGGACGAAAAAGGATTGGGGACATCCTTTGCCGCCTAGACGCCAGGGCCTATTGCTGCGGGAAGAGGCGTCTCTACTGCATCAACAGGCCCAGTGCAGGGGCCCCCTCCGGCTATCAGGCCAGGGCCTCTCGCACATCCGCCCGCAGCACCGGCAGCACCTCGGCCTCGAACCAGGGATTGCGCTTGAGCCAATTCTGGTTGTGCCACGATGGATGCGGCAAGGGAAACACGTGCAGCGCCGGGATGGTCTGGCGCAGTTCGCGCCACGAATGCACTGTGTCCGTAACGTTGCGCTTGGGCAGCCCCGGCGCCAGTCGATCCAGGTGCCAGCGTTGCGCGTAGCCGCCGATCAGCAACAGCAGCGTCAAATTCGGCAGTTGCGCGAACAAGGGCTCGCGCCAGATTTCCGCGCATTCCCGGCGCGGCGGCAAATCGCTGCCGTCGCTCTTGTTGCCGGGGAAACAAAAGCCCATGGGCACGATCGCCACGCGCGAGGCATCATAGAATTCGCTGTCTTCAATACCCATCCACTGCCGCAATCGTATCCCCGAGCGGTCATTGAACGGGCGGCCGCTTTCATGCACGCGCGCGCCCGGCGCCTGGCTGGCAATACAGATGCGGGCTGTCTGGGCAACCTGCACCACCGGCCGCGGCTCGTGCGGCAAGGGGCTCCCGTAGCGGGGCTGGTCGCGACAAGCCCTACAGGCGCGGATGGAAGCCAGCAGCGCCTCGAAACTTTGCTTATTTTTGGTCACGATTAAAACCTGGATTGCGGCAAATGCCGAACCGCGCGGCGGAAATCGTGACGCGGCCCATAACCGTTCAGTTTACCGGACAGGCAAACAGGCGGCGCAGGGCCGCTGCGGGCTGGGTCGGTGCCGGCTTATTTCCCGGACAAATTGATATGGCGCAGCCTTTCCGTTTCGGCCTGGTTCAAGCGTGCCGCCTCTTTCTCGGCATACGCCCGTTCGCCCGGATCATAAGGCCCCGAGTAATCGCAGCTGCGAGGACTCCACTTGCACTGATTGCCCAACAGCGTGTCGCGACGAGCGCTCGAAGTGCCGGATGAACTGCACCCCGAAGCAAGCAAAACAAAGAACAGCGCCGCACCACAACGGCACAAGATTCGAACAGACATGCACTAGGCCTTGATAAAGCTATTCCAGCCGTCTTTATACCAAAGCCCCCAGCGCCGAACCCGCAGGGAAAACCACCAAAAATGCAAGCAAAAGCTTCGAAACCGCAATTAGCCGATGATGGTTGTGTCTCACATGGCGCCCGTACGGCTTCGAAGGTGCTAGCCTAACTTCATACATAGCAAAAAAGAGATAAAATTATGGCATGGCGTATCGTTCTCATACCCGAAGCAGAAGCGGAATTATTGGCCTTGCCCGAAGACATGCAGGCTCGATTCCTGCGTATCGTCGACTTACTGGAAGACCTGGGGCCGCAACGCGTCGGTATGCCCCATGTACGCATCGTGGAGGGAAAACTATGGGAAATTCGTTTGGCAGGCCGTGATGGCATCGCTCGCGCTATTTATATGGCACAGGCCGCCCAACAACTGACAGTACTTCACGTGTTCATAAAGAAAACGCAGAAAACCCCACGCCGGGCTATCGAAATAGCCTACGCCCGGATGAAGGAGAAATAACATGACTGACTATACAAGCCTGAAAAAGCGCCTGCTGGCCAATCCCAAGGTCAAGGCCGAGTACGATGCCCTGGCCCCCGAGTTTGCTCTGGCCAGAGAACTCATCACTGCCCGTACCCGTGCGGGCCTGACGCAAGAACAGCTGGCGCGCAGAATGCAGACGACGCAATCTACCATCGCGCGTATGGAAAGCGGCCGCGGTTTGCCTTCATTACGCACTTTGTCGCGGTACGCCGAAGCGACCGGCAGCCGAGCCGTAGTCCGGCTGGTGTCAGCAGGCCATGCAAAGAGCGCGAAAACCTGATTCACCATGGCCCGCGTGTAAATTGCAGCACTATTACGACTACAGCGAGGCATGCTCCAGGATTTCCTGCCCCATCAATACGCATTGGCCCGGCATCTGCGCATAGATCAGATGCATGCGGTACTGCCCCTTGTAGACACTGCCCCAGACTTCCAGCACATCGAATTTCTGTTTCGGATTGGCGGGATTCTTGAAGGGGTGCAGTACCTTCACATCGTCGTCGACCTCGGCGCGCGTATCGCCGTCCACGTGGAATTTCAGCAGCTTCAAGGCCTGCGCAACCGCATCTTGCGCGCACGGATGTGGCGCGGCCCGGGCTACCCCGGCAGAGGCCATGGAAAGACTGAATACGGCGGCAGCCAGATATCGGGGCAATGTCATCGACATAGAGGGCATCATAATCGTCCAGACGGGTAATGGTGGGTCAGAGCATACTACGCGTACCTAAACTGCACAGGAGCCGTCCGCAAGAACGACGACGCGCACCGCCATGCTCAGGATCACAAACGAAACCTCCGCCAAGCGGCATTCAGCCTGAAGAGGCTCACGACGGCCTCGCGCCCGCGGCTCGCTGCGCCGCAACCTGGCGCACGCTATCGAGCAAAGCTCGAACCGCGCGCGACGGCACCACGTCGCTGCGCAGGGTCAGGCCGACCGAGGCTCTGGTATTTAGCGCAACGCAAGGCAAGCGCACCAGGCGGCCGGTACGCAGGTCTTCTTCCACCACGCCTATCGCAATCACCCAGACGGCCTGGCTGCTGCAGACGTACGCACGGGAAAACGTGTCGGACACAGTCTCGACCGTGTCCCTGCCTATGCCCAGCCCATGACGCAGAAAAAACAAATCCACGCTATGCCGGATGGCGGTACCAACCGGCGCGATCACCATGGGATAGGCCAATACGGCCGCCGGCTCGACCTGATGGCCTACCGCCAGCGGATGGCCCGGCCGCGCCACCAGCACCAGCTCTTCTTCATAGAAATGCTCGTACGACAGCCCTTGCATCTCGGCGGGCTCCGCCAGGCGGCCCAGCACCAGATCCAGCTCGCCGCGCTTGAGCAGCGCCAGCAGATCCGCATTGACCCCCGCACGCACGCTCAGGCGGGCCGCCGGCCAGCTTTGCTTGAATAATTGAACCGCCCGCGGAACCACAGTGGAAGCCACCGTCGGCAGAGTGCCAATGGCAATCGTGACGACATCGGATCGAACCGCGGACGAAATCTGATCCAGGCCTTCGCGCAGGGTTCTCAGGCTGCTGCCGGCGTAGCCGAGCAGCACCAAGCCTTTTTCCGTCAGCGCGGCGCCGCGCCGCGAGCGCACGACCAGGGCCGTGTCCAGCAGGCTTTCCAGTTCCGTCAGCGTCTTGGATATGGCCGGCTGTGAAATACACAGGGACTCTGCCGCGCGGCCCATGTGGCGATGGGCGGCTATAGCGACCAGGCACTGCAAGTGCCGCAGCTTGACCCGGCCGAGCCCGGACATGGCCTCTGAAAATGTATCCTGGACATCCGTGGCGGTACCGGATACAGGTTCCGGAGGGGCAAAATCAGCGGTCATATCATAACCAGATCGAAAATACCTTTAATTTAATTTCATTTTTCATAACCAAAATGATCCCATAAACTACGGTTCGACAACAATAATTTTCATGGAGCGACAACCGTGCATATCATCAAGGCCTGTCTCACAACCCTGGCCGGCGCCATCGCCCTGGCCGCCGCACCCAGCCAGGCGCAAAGCCCGTATCCCAGCAAGCCCATCCATATTCTGACGGGCTCGTCTCCAGGGGCTCCCTCCGATCTGGTCGCCCGCATCCTGGCCGACAAGCTAAGCAAGCAGCTCAAGCAGCCGGTTGTCGTCGAAAACCGCGCCGGGGCCAATAACAGCTTGGCAGCCCAGGCAGTTGCCAGGGCCGACGCGGACGGCTATACCCTGTTGGTTACGCCCGGCACTGCCGTCACGGTCAACCCGCTGCTGTACCCCAAGGAACGCTTCAACCCGCGCACCGATCTGGTTCCCATATCGCTGGTCGCCAGCTTCAATCAAATACTTATCTGCAATGCCTCGCGCAATATCCACAACGTCAAAGAACTGGTGGCGCGCGCCAAGAAGGAAAACCTGACCTATGCATCCGGCGGGCGGGGCTCGCCGGGCAATCTGGCCGCCGAGCTGTTCCTGGACGCGGCCGGCATCAAGATGACCCACATTCCCTACAAGGGCCCCAGCCCCGCGGTCACCGCCATCATGGGCGGCCAGGTCGATTGCGGCTTCCTGACCACGCCCACCGTGCTGCCCCACGTCAAGAGCGGGCGCCTGACGGCACTCCTGGTTTCCTCTTCAACGCCTTCGCCCATGGCGCCCAACGTCCCCACCCTGCCCCAAGTCGGGCTGCGCGATATCGAAGGCTCGTTCAACGAATACCTCATGGCGCCCAAAGGCATTCCCGCCAATATCCAGCAGCTGCTGCAGAACGCGACGCAGCACATCGTCAAGGAACCGGACGTGCGCAGCAAGCTGACCTCGCTGGATCTCACCCCCGTCGGATCCACCGCGGAACAAGGCGCCGAACGCATCACGCAAGACACCAAAAAGTGGACTGCGGTCGTCAAGCGTATCGGCCTGCAATCTCAATAGGCGCGAATAGGCATAGCGACTTCCGGCGCTACGCAACGGCTACTCGGATGCAGGCAAGCGCCATCATTGCTGCGGACGGCAAGGCTCGCATCACGGGCGTCGAAACATTGATCCCGTGGTGGAGCTATACCAAGACGGCATTGTCCATTGCGCTGCTGCGCCTGTCGGAAGACGGCAAGATCGACCTCGACGAAACCGTCGATGGCAAGCCGTACACGCCCGCCCAACTGCTGCGACACGAAGCCGGCTTGCCGGATTACGGCTTGCTTGCGGCCTACCATGCTGACGTCCGTGCGGGTCGCCCGCCGTGGACGATCGATGCCTTGATGAAGGCCATCGATGCAGACCGGTTGCGCTACGAGCCCGGCCAGGGCTGGGCCTACTCGAACATCGGCTACTGGCAGGTCGCGCGCCTGATCGAACAAATAACGGGCCGGCCGCTAGCCGAGGCACTTGCCGATCTCGTTTTCGCTCCGGCCGGGTTGCCCACGGCCAGGCTTGCCGCTACACCCGGCGATCTTGCGGACGTCTGCATGGGCGATGCCAGCGGCTATCATCCAGGCTGGGTGTATCACGGCCTGGTCGTCGGAACGGCGACGGACGCCGCGCGGCTATTGCTCCGTCTGCTGCAAGGCCGATTGATGCAGGAACGCACGCTTGCCAGAATGCTGGCACCCAAAGCCCTTCCGCAGTTTCGCACCGAGCGCTATCCCGACCCCGCCTACGGTATGGGCCTCATGCTGCAAGCAACGGATCCGCTCGCGCATCCCATAGGCCATAGCGGCAGCGGCCCGGGCAGCGACATTGCCGTGTATGGGTGGCAAGGCACAGCCTGCGCCGTCTGGGCCGCTGCATCGAGTGGAATCGACACGGCGGTGCAGGCCTTTGGAATGCTGGAAGACAGAGGCTGAGCATTCACATCCAGCCCCTATCAACAGCGATTCAATCTCAGGCCGCGCAAATCGAGCCCATGCGAGACGTCACACGCATGGGGCGTAGGCAATGGCACAACTATCAATTACATTATGGCCTGCTAAGCAGAACATCGTCCCCCACACCGGCGAGGACAACCCCGAGGCAAACCCTATAGTCATGATGCTTCCTTTTCTTACCGCTGCCATCGCGCTCTGGCTGGGCCTGACAGGCAGGCGCAGCCCTTGTTTGTGGTTGTGGCTGTTGACCTCGATTATTTTTGCCGCCTGGTGCTATCAGCACATGACCGGTACATTGTCTATCTCGCTATAACGCGCCATGGCAAACTACACAAGCATTCAAGCCCACCCGTGGTCGCGCCCCCTCAATTGCCTCGCACTGGCCGGCCTGTGCGCCGTGCTGCTGTTCGCGTTTGCCTGGCAAATACTTTTCAGCGAGCCGCCCTGCCCCCTATGCCTGCTGCAGCGCGCGGCCTTCGCCATGGCCGGCGTAGGCTTGCTGTTGAACATACGATTCGGCGCTTCGCCCCTGCATTACGGAATCGTCATTCTCTCGGCGCTGGGCGGCATGTTCGTGGCCGGCCGCCAGATTCTGCTGCACATCGCTCCCAATGACGCCGGCTTCGGCAGCCCGTTCCTGGGGCTGCATTTTTATACCTGGGCATTCATCGCATTTGCCGCGCTCATCGTGTTTTGCAGCGTCGTGCTTACTTTCGAGCGCTTCACTGGGCACGACACTCGGCAGTCGCGCAGCGGCTTCGCGGTTGCGCTCGTCATGTGGCTGTTTCTGGTGCTAAGCGCCGCCAATGCGCTGTCGACGACTCTTGAATGCGGCTTCGGCCCCTGCCCCGACGACCCCACCGGCTACCTGTGGCTGTCGCCGGGCTCCGGAACAAAATAATCACGAAGACGCATTTGAGCAGACGGCGAGCGCCGTACTCCTGGGTGGCTGGGCATCCAGCCGCCTAGACGTTGCCGTTGTGGACGAATACAAAGCCCCTACGGGATCGTGGAAAGTCGGCGAACCAAAGCCACCGCAAGCAGCCCCAGCGACACGAACAGGCCCGGCAGGCTAAGAACCTGGGGTAGGCGTGGGTACGGGCGTGGGGGTACGGAAGAAATTCAGCCCCAGGAAAGACTCAAGGGCTTACGTGATTTCTCACGTAAGCCCTTGATTTTGTTGGTCGGGACGGCGGGATTCGAACTCGCGACCCCTTGCACCCCATGCAAGTGCGCTACCAGGCTGCGCTACGCCCCGATACCGGACACCTTGCGGCTACCGGCTTGCCTTCCGCGGGCTACGCCCCCGGTCAGCGAAAGCCGAGATTCTAGCATAAATATTTTGTCGCAGATGCGAGCGGGCACTATCCAGCGGCCACACCGCTTATACGGTGCGCCGAGCTTTCCGCGAAGCGCTGCGGCAGCGGCAACCGGCAACCGGCAAGCCTATGGGTAAGCAAGCGGACAAACAAGGCCTTGCGGCTATTTGCCGAGCAGCACCACGTTCGACGTCTGGGACGCGCTGTTCGTGTTTCCAGTGGAAATGAAGGAGCTTGAACTGCCGGTGAGAACCGCCGTGTTGCCCGCAGCCAGCCCGACTTGTATGTTGCGCGCCAGCACGCTGTCGCCCAGAGTATGCAAGGCAACGCCCGACTGGCTTGCGTCGTTGTGAGAGGACGAGGACATGCCGGAGCTGAATGTGAGCGCCGGCCATTTCTGGCTGTCTGACGACAGGCCCTGGCCATAAGGGGCCACCGGAGTGAAACTGCCTATGGGCGCATAGGTGCCAATGCCCGAAGAATCGGCCATCGAGACGGTTGCGAACGTCAAGCCCGCCGCCATCGCCAGAACGGCGCAAGCCGCGAAGCCCCGCTGCGCCGAGCGCTTGGGCTGGCCGGGAATTTGGGTATGATTCATGACGACCTTCCTTTGCGAGATACGCGCTTCATGCACCACTACCGCACACGCAACCCGATGCGGCTGTATATAGGAAAGTCTCTACCTAATTACACAAAAGTCAACCAAAGATAATTTTGGTTTCATTTAGACACGGGATCGCTCAACTGACGGCCTTGCCCACCCCCATGGCCACCAGGCGCTGCGCCAGTTCGGGCGAAGCCAGCGACTCCTGGTAATGAGCGCGCAGCACCTCGGGGATCGCGGTGCAGTAAGCCGTGTCCATCAGGTCGGACTTGATGGTGGCCAGCACCCCCGGCGCGCAGGCCAATAGATCCTGCACGTAGGAGTCCACCGTGCTGCGCAAGGCGGCGGGCTCGACCAGCTCGCTCAGGAAGCCGACACGCAGCATCTCTTCGTCGGAAATGGCGCGCGCCGTCATGAACAGCTTCTTGGCCGTGGCCAGCCCCAGCGTACCCACGTAGCGGCGCAGGCCGCCGGGATAATAATGCAGCCCGAAGCGGCTGGCCGGCATCAGCATGCGGCTGCCCCGCACCCCGATGCGCAGGTCGCAGCACAGCGCCAGGTCGGTTGCCCCGCCATATATGCTGCCGTTCATCGCGCATACCGTGGGTAGCGCGAAGCGTTCGAGCCGGTCGAGCATGTCTTCGAAGCGGCTGTCGAGCTGATCCAGGATCGCCCCCAGCGTATAGCCCGAGCTGAAGGTCTTGTCGCCCGTACCGGTGATCACCAGCACCCGCACGCCTTGCGTGGACGCGGCGCGCGCCAGCAAGCCGTCGATGACGGTGCAGTCTTCGGGCGCGATGCGGTTGTGCTGGCTGGGGCGGCACAGCGTCAAGGTGGCCACGGGCCCTTCGACTGCCAGGCTCGGCTCGCGATCCGCGATCGTATCCATTGAATCTCTCCGGGAATGCGCCAGCATGGCGCCAAAGGCATTATTCTGCCGTATTCCCGATTGATCCGCCGGCATCCACGCCTGACCGCGCCGCCGGACGGCCGAGCCGCCCGGGCAGCAAGGGCGGTCAGCTACTTGGCGGGGATGATGCCGGGATGCTGCTGCAGGAACTGTTCCCAGCGCTTGGATTGCTTGGCAATATAGTCCCCGTACCCCTTCGCGTCCAGGGTGCCTGGCTGCGCTCCGGACTGAATGATTTTGTCCTGATAGGTTTTGTCCTTCAGTACGCTGGCAAGGGCGTGCGACAACTTGTCGACGACCGGCTTGGGGGTTCCGGCGGGAGCCATGAGCCCGAAAACCGAAGTTATGGTCACGCCAGGGAACCCCAGCTCCGCCATGGTCGGCAAATCTTTGGCGCCAGGCCAGCGCTGCGAGGACGTAATGGCCAGGGCCTTTACTTTGCCGGCCTTCGCGTTGGCCAGGCCATTGGTCAAATTGTCGAACATCATTGAGACGCGCCCGGCCAGCAAGTCCATCTGCGCCGCATTGGTGCCCTTGTACGGCACGTGCGTGATGTCGATCTTGGCGGCGGAGCCGAGCAGCGCGCCCGCCAGATGGCTCACGGTGCCGGTGCCGGCAGAGCCGTAATTGAGCGTATGGGGATGCTGGCGCGCGTAATCGATCAGACCCTTGAGGGAGTCTACGGGTACGCTGGGATTCACCACCAGCACGTTCGGGGCGTCGGCAATCAAGCCTATAGGTGCGAAATCTTTCTGCAGGTTGTACCCCGTGCTTTTCTTGGCAAGCGGGGTGATGATGTCGGACACGACATTCACCAGCAGGGTGTAGCCATCGGGCTTGGATTTGGCTACGGTTGCAGCCGCGATCGCACCGCTGGCCCCCGCCAGGTTTTCCACCACGAATTGCTGCCCGAGTATCTGCTCCAGCCCATGCGCCGCGATTCTTGCATAGAGATCGGTCGGGCCTCCGGGCACGAAGCCCACGATGACTTTGACGGGCCGGTTCGGATACGAGCCGGAGGTAGCCGCTGCGGCGGCAATGGAGCCCGAAGCTGCCAGGCAGGCCGCCACGGCGACCTTCATCAACAGATTTTTCATTTTGTCTTCCTCGATTGGTGTGCCTGCATGCAGGCTTGTTGTCAGGCGTCAATCCACGCTGATTTTCCCCAGCTGAATCACCTTCTGCCAGCGCTGCTCTTCATTGGTGACGAATTGAGTGAAGGCCTTGCGCCCGCCCGGCATGGCCTGGGCACCCTCTTTCGCGATGAAGTCGAGCACGCCTTGCCGCGCCATGACCGCGGACAAGGCCGTGTCGAGCTTGTGCACAATCGGCGCCGGGGTATTCGAATTGATGAAAAAGCCGAACCATGTGCCGGTGGCCAGGTCTATGCCCTGCTCTTTCAGTGTGGGCACCTGCGGCAAGGCATCCAGGCGCTTGTCGGCCGCCACGCCCAGGCCGGCCAGCCTGCCGCTTTTTATCAGCGACAACACGGGCAGGATGCTGGACATCAGAAAATCGGTCTGGCCGGCAAGCACGGAAGCTTGCGCCGGGCCACCGCCTTGATACGGCACATGGGTAGCATCCAGGCCGGTCGCCTGGATCAGCAGCTCGGTGCCCAGATGGGGACTGCTGCCTATGCCGTAGGAAGCGAAATTCAGCTTGCCGGGATGCGCCTTGGAATAAGCAACCAGATCCTTGACGTCATGGAAGCGCTTTTTTTCGCTGGTGACGATGATGGACGGCGAGTAAGCCAGGCCCCCCAGGGGCATGATGGCAGCGGGATCGTAGGGCAGCTTCTTGTACAGGTAGCGATTGGTCGCGGTATTGATGGAGCCCACCAGTATCGTGTAGCCGTCGGCGGGCGCGTGGGCCACATAAGAAGTGCCGATCACCGTGCCCGCACCGGGCTTGTTTTCGACCACCACGGGCTGCTTCAGCTCTTTTTCCAGGGCTTGCGCGGCATAGCGGGCCAGCGTGTCGGTGCCGCCGCCCGGCGGAAACGGCACCACGAACTTGATCATGTGGCTGGGATAGGCCTGTGCCGCGGCGGCCGCCGTCGCCGTGACGTGCAGGCCCGCCGCCATCAGCGCTAGGCCGGATACCCACCCGAGGCGAGCCATTTTCCGTAGAGTCATATCGCTTAGGGTCATATCGTATTCCTGGCAAATGCCGGGCGCCCGCCCGGCCCTTTTATTGCTTGTGAGCGGTATCGGTCTGGAAGCGAGTGACTTCATAGACCGGAATACCGGTGTCGATCACCTTGCACTTCTCTTGTTCCAGCTGAGCCTTGCGGGTCGCGGCGCGCAGCACCTCGGCGGCCCTGGAAATAGGGACGAAGCAGACGCCGGTGTCGTCAGCGATGACGATGTCGCCCGGCGACACACGGACGCCGCTCATGTCGATATCGCCATTGATTTCCACGGTCTGGATGCGCCACTTGCCGGTAACCGGCGTGATTTCCGTTGCCCAGACCGGGTAGTCGACCGAGCGGGAATGGGCCACGTCGCGTATCGCGCCCGAAATAATGGCGCCGGCCTCGCCCTGGCGCTTGCCGGTCTGCGCCGAGATGCCGCCCATGTTCGAGATGCCGACCACCCCATCGATGACAATGACGTCGCCCGGCAGCGCCAGATTGTGGGCTTCGAACTCGGCCATTTTATTGACCTTGTTGCGCGCGGTCTCGTAGGGATGCTCGCGCTGCACGATGTTGCGCACCGTGAGCGCGGGCCCGACGATGCAGCGCCCGGCAATAGTGGGCCTGTAGAGCGAGGCGCCCAGGACGCCGGTGATGCCCAACTCGTCGAGCACGTCGCTGACCACGCACGACGCGTCTCCGAGCGCCTTGAAGCCTTCTATGAGGCCTTGCTCGGGGCGCGGGACTTCCATCATTTTGATGCGGCTGGCGTCTATCTTGCCGGTTAGCGGCTTGTCCTTCGGTGCCATTTTTTTCCTTCGTCCTTAGGGTATGTGACCAGGAAATTATGGAAGACCGCCTGCATCAGGGTCAAACGATATAAACTCGCTCTAGCTTGAGTATTTTTAAAGTGAAAACCAGCCGACCATGAACGCGCCACCCTTGTATGCGATCAAAGTATTCGAGATCGCCGCGCGCCATGAAAGCTTCAAGCAGGCCGCCATCGAGTTGTCGCTGACGGCCGGCGCCGTCAGCCGGCAGATCGCCCTGCTCGAGAAACACCTGGGCACCCCTTTGTTCCACAGGCTGCACCGCGAGGTCAGGCTCACGGCCAGCGGCAAAGACTACTGGGAGCAGATTTCCGCACCCCTGCAGCAGCTTTCCACGGCCACCACGGCCGTGCGCCAGCGCAACCGGATGAATGCGCTGCACATCTGGTGCCCCATGACTTTTTCCCTGCGCTGGCTGATTCCTCGATTGATGAAATTTCAAGTTGAATTCCCGGAATGCCACGTTACCTTCTCGACCACGCTGGCGCCCGTCGACTACCGCCTGAACAACGCCGACGTGGCGATACGCATCGGTCGCGGCAACTGGCCCAACCTGTCCAGCCAGAAGCTGATCGACATCGAGTTGATTCCGGTATGCAGCCCGGCATTCCTGGCGAGCCACCCCCTGGCCTGCTACGACGACCTGAATCGCCATACCCTGCTGCACTCCATGGTGCACCCGGACTACTGGAACACCTGGTTTCGGGCCATGCGGGTGGCGCATGCGGACACGCAAGAAGGCATACGTTTCGGCAGCGTCAGCCTGGCCTACCAGTTCGCCAGAGAAGGCTATGGCATCGCCATTGCGCAGCACGCGCTGGTGGTCGAGGATCTGGAATCCGGTGCGCTGGCCGCGCCCTTCCCCGAGCGTGTCAAGATCCCCGACGCGTTCTACCTGATCCATTCCGAGGCCACGGCCGACAAGTATTACGCCCAGGAATTCCGCGCCTGGCTGGCCCAGGAAGCCGCTACGTTCGAAGCCCAGCGGCAACAGGCCTAGCACCGCGCCGCACTCGCGGCACGAGAATGCTTTAAATGCCGAGCCGCGCAATAGCGCGGCTCGCCTTGTAGTGTGAACAGGCGGCTCTAGGCTCTAGGTATGGCCGGCTGCAGCCACGGCCTCGCCGACCAGATCCGCCAGCTTGCGGCATTGTTTGCCCGCGGCATCGAAATTGCGCGGATCCAGCCACTGCTCGAAGCCGCGCTTGATTGCCGGCCATTCGCTGTCCAGTATCGAGAACCACGCGGTGTCACGGTTGCGGCCTTTGTAGACCACGGCCTGGCGGAATATGCCCTCGAACCGGAAGCCATAGCGCAAGGCGGCGGCGCGCGAGGCGGCGTTCAGGCTGTCGCACTTCCATTCGTAGCGGCGGTAGCCCAGCTCGTCGAAGGCCCGGCGCATCAGCAGGAACTGGGCCTCGGTGCCTGCGGGCGTGCGCTTGACTCGTGGAGAATAGGCCACAGAGCCGACTTCGATCACGCCGTTGGCCCGGTCAATGCGCATCAGCGCAAGTGTGCCGACGGCCTTGCCCGTGGCAAGATCGATGATGGCGTGATGCAGCGGGTCATCCAGGCTTGCGGCATGTTCCAGCCAGCTGCGGTAGTCTTCGAAAGCGGCGAACGGGCCCACCGACATGTAAGTCCAGTCGCGCCCGTCGGCGGCGCTGCCGTAGGCCTCGTAAAGATCCGCCGCATGGCGCATGTGCAGCGGTTCCAGACGGCAGTAGCGGCCGTCGATTGCGCTGCGCGCAGGCAGGCTGCGGGCGGCCCAGCCGTCGACCGCAAAACCCACGGGCTGCTCGTACTCGTTGCGACGCGTAGCCATGCAGGCGGCCCCCTTTTTGTGCAAACTGCGAACAGGCCCTAGATCATACCCATTTCCAGCCGCGCCGCCTCGCTGATCATCTCGCGGCTCCAGGGTGGATCCCACACCAGTTGCACTTCGGCCTCGTCCACGCCATTTATGGAAAGCAGCTTGGCGCGCGCCTCGTCGGCGATCAGGGTGCCCATGCCGCAACCGGGCGCGGTCAAGGTCATGTTGACCTCGATGCGGAAGTGCCCTGCTTCGGCCAGCGGGCTGACGGTACAGCCGTAGACCAGGCCGAGATTGACGATGTCGATGGGAATCTCGGGGTCATAGCAGGTGGCCAGCAGTTCCCAGGCCGATTGCTCCACGGATTCAGCCGTGGCCGGCCCTTGCGGCGCGTCGACCTGTTCGGCTTCTTCGGGTTCGAGCCCCAGCGCATCGGCGTCGCGATCCTGGATGCGGTACAGATTGCCCCGCACCATGACCGTGTAGCTGCCGCCCAGGTGCTGGGTGATCTGCGCCTGGCTGCCTGCGTCCAGCGTCACCGGCGAGCCCCAGGGCACCTGAACCGCCGGGCAGTCGCGGGTGAGTTCTATATCGTAAGTGCGACCTATCATCATTGCCTCGTCATTGCTGCGTTACTACGTTGTTGCGTTGCATTATTCCGTTTGCGCGGTGTCCGCGGCATCCACCAGCGCGTTGTGTAGGGTGTGCCAGGCCAGCGTGGCGCACTTCACCCGGGCGGGGAATTCCTTCACACCGGACAGCACCTCGAGCTTGCCGAAATCGCGCCCTGGATGATCCGGGCCGGTAAGCATGGCGTGGAAATCCTGGAACAACGCCTCGACCTCGGCCACCGGCTTGCCCTTGACCGCCTCGGTCATGAGCGAGGCCGAAGCCGTGGATATGGCACAGCCGTGGCCCACGAAGCTGACGTCGGCCACCACGCCGCCTTCGAGGCGCAGATACACGGTAAGCTGGTCGCCGCATAGCGGGTTGTGCCCGTCGGCATGGTGGTTGGCCTCGGGCATGGGGTGGAAATTGCGCGGCTGGCGGTTGTGGTCGAAGATCACTTCCTGGTAAAGCTCGCGCAGATCGCCGCCGTATTCGCTCATTGCAGAGCCCTCCTGCGCGACATCGTCATTTGCTACCCCCGTTGAACAGATCGATGGCCTTGCGCACTGCGGCGGCCAGCGCGTCGATGTCGGCCAGGCAGTTGTACAGGCCGAGCGAAGCGCGTGCAGTGCCGGGTATGCCATAGCGCGTCATCAGCGGCATGGCGCAATGGTGGCCGGCGCGTATCGCCACCCCTTCCATGTCGAGTATGGTGCCCAGGTCATGCGGATGAATGCCATCGATCACGAAGGACAGGATGGCGGCCTTGTGCCGCGCGGTGCCTATCAGGCGCAGGCCCTCGATGCCCGACAGCGCCTGAGTGCCGTAGGCCAGCAGTTCCTGTTCGTGGGCTTCGATCGCGTCCAGGCCCAGCTGCTGTACGTAGGCGATGGCCGCGTCCAGCCCGACCACGCCGGCGATATTGGGGGTGCCGGCCTCGAAGCGCTGCGGCACGTCGGCATAGGTGCTGGCCTCGAAGGACACGGTGCGTATCATGTCGCCCCCGCCCTGCCAGGGCGGCATGGCCTGCAGCAATTCGTGGCGCCCGTACAGCGCGCCTATGCCAGTGGGGCCGTACAGCTTGTGCCCGGAAAACGCATAAAAATCGCAGCCCAGGGCCTGCACGTCCACGGCCTGGTGCGCCACGGCCTGG
Organism: Candidimonas nitroreducens; assembly: GCF_002209565.1. GTDB lineage: Bacteria > Pseudomonadota > Gammaproteobacteria > Burkholderiales > Burkholderiaceae_B > Candidimonas > Candidimonas nitroreducens. The sequence goes on along the minus strand of NZ_NJIH01000001.1, from coordinate 38,947 downwards.
GCGCCGTCCAGCAGCACCAGCGCACCCGCCGCATGCGCGGCGCGCACGATCTCGGCCACCGGGTTGACGGTGCCCAGGGCATTGGAAACATGGGCCGCCGCCACCAGCCGGGTGCGCGCACCCAGCAGGCCGTGGAAGGCGTCCATGTCCAGTTCGCCGCTGTCGCTGATGGGCACCACCTTGATGACGGCGCCGGTGCGCGCGGCCAGCATCTGCCAGGGCACGATGTTGGAGTGGTGCTCCAGGGCGGTCAGCAGGATCTCGTCGCCCGCCTTCAGATTGGCCTGGCCCCAGGTTTGCGCCACCAGGTTGATGGCCTCGGTGGTGCCGCGGGTGAAGATGATTTCGTCGCTGCGCGCCGCGTTCAGCAAAGCACGCACGCGCTCGCGCCCAGCCTCGTACAGGTCGGTGGCGTGCTGCGACAGCCAATGCACGCCGCGGTGGATATTGGCGTTGTCCTCCAGGTAGTAGCGGCTTTCGGCGTCAATGACCGAACGCGGCTTCTGGGTAGTGGCGCCATTGTCCAGATACACCAGGCGCCGCTTGCGTATGGGGCGCTGCAATATGGGAAAGTCGGCGGCCCACTGCAGGCCCTGGTCGGAAGTACCATCCGACAGCACCGAAGCGGCGGCAAGATTTTCCGAGCGTTGCGTGTTCGCGTTCATGCCAGTTCCTCCAGGTCGGCCCCGCCCGGCAGGCGCCGGCGTACCGCTGCCGAAGCGCGCCGGCGCAGGGGTTCGAGCTCGATGCGCTGCAGGGTCTCGGCGGCGAAGGCATAGGTCAGCAGGTTGCGCGCGTGGGCCGGGTCGAAGCCGCGCGAACGCAGATAGAACAGGCTGGAATCGTCGATCTGCCCCACCGTGGCGCCGTGGGCGCACTTGACGTCGTCGGCGTAGATTTCCAGCTCGGGGCGCGTATCGGCCTGGGCCAGCTTGGACAGCAGCAGGCTGTCGGAGCGCTGCACGGCATCGGTGCGGTCGGCGCCTTCCGCCACGAGTATGCGCCCGGCGAACACGCCGCGCGCCGCGCCATCGAGAATGCCGCGATAGTACTCGCGGCTGTTGCAGCCGGGGCGCGCATGATCGATGCGGGTGTGATGGTCTACGTGGCGGCGCGCATCGGCATAGTACAGGCCATTGAACAAGGTTTCACAGGCCTCGCCCTGAAAGCTCGTGGTGATGTCGTTGCGCGCCAGCCGGGCGCCCAGCGACAGGGAATGCGACACGAAGGCCGAACCGCGCTGCTGCACCACGTCGGTGGCCGCAAGGTGGAAGGCCTGGGCGGACTCTTCCTGCAGCTTGCAGTGGGTGATGCGGGCGTCGCGGTCGAGATGACCGCGCGTCACGGCATTGGTGAAAGTGGTGGGGCCGTCGGCGCCCAGGTAGTGCTCGACGATGGTCGCCTGCGCACCGGCCTCGGCCACGATCACGTTGCGCGGGAAGCTGGCGCCGCGCGCGGCGGCGATGAACACCAGATGCACGGGCGCTTCCAGCGCCACGCCGCGCCCTATATGGATGTAAGCCCCGTCGGCGGCCAGGGCCAGGTTCAAGGCCTCGGTGGTCGCGCCATCGCCGGGCGCGCCCAGGTACGGGCGCAGCAGTTCGGGGTCGGCTTCCAGCACGGCGGCCAGCGGCTCGACGCGCACCGCGGCCGGCAAGGCGCCGATGTGCGACAGCGCCGCATCGTAGCGGCCGTCCACGAATGCCAGGACATGGCCCGCCAGGCTGTCCAGCAGCGGCTTGGCCAAGGCCAGGGATTCATCCGCCGCCGCGCCAGCATCGGCGAATTCCTGCTGCTGCAGGCTGGCCAGCGAAGTGTGGTGCCAGTCTTCCAGGCCGGTGCCGGGCCAGCCCAGATCCGCAAAACGCTCGATGGCCAGCCGGCGGGTTTCGGCCAGCCAGGGCGCTCGCGCACCGGCCAGGCCGGCGCCGCGCCGGGCGAATTCCTGCGTCCAGCGCTGCACGGCCTGCGCCGCTACAGCGCCCAGTTGCCCTGCACCGCTCATGACGCTGCCCCTTGCCGCGCCGCCGCTGCCACTTCCTCTTCGATCCAGCCGTAGCCGCGCTCTTCCAGTTCGAGCGCGAGTTCGCGCCCGCCCGAGCGCACGATGCGCCCGTGCGCCAGCACGTGCACGAAATCGGGCACGATGTAGTCCAGCAGGCGCTGGTAGTGGGTAATGACGATCAGCGAGCGCTCGGGCGAGCGCAGGCGGTTGACACCGTCGGCAACGATGCGCAGCGCGTCGATGTCCAGGCCCGAATCGGTCTCGTCCAGAATCGCCAGGCGCGGTTCCAGCAAGGCCATCTGCAGCACCTCGTTGCGCTTCTTCTCGCCGCCCGAAAAGCCTTCATTGACCGAGCGATACAGGAATTCTTCGCGCATGTCGACCGCCTTCATCTCGCTCTTGACGCGCTTGATGAAGTCCATGGCGTCGAGCTCGGGCAGGCCGCGGTGGCGCCGCACCGCATTGACGGCCGCCTTCAGGAAATAGGCATTGGAAACGCCCGGTATTTCGACCGGATACTGGAAGGCCAGGAACAGCCCGGCGCGGGCGCGTTCTTCGGCCGGCATGGCCAGCAAGTCTTGGCCGTCCCAGTCTACGCTGCCCTGCTCGACGCGGTAGTCTTCGCGCCCGGCCAGCACCGAGGCCAGTGTGCTCTTGCCCGAGCCGTTGGGGCCCATGATGGCATGTACTTCGCCCTGGCCGATGCTCAGGTTCAACCCACGCAAGATCTTCTTGTCTTCGATCGAAGCGTGCAAATTCTTGATGTCCAGCATTATTTCTCCTAGCCTACGCTGCCTTCCAGGCTCACGCCCAGCAATTTCTGTGCCTCTACCGCAAATTCCATCGGCAGTTCCTTGAATACTTCCTTGCAGAATCCATTGACGATCATCGACACCGCGTCTTCGGCCGACAGGCCGCGCTGCATGGCGTAGAACAGCTGCTCTTCGCCGATGCGCGAGGTAGTGGCCTCGTGCTCGACCTGGGCGCTGGGGTTGCGCACCTCGATGGTGGGAAACGTGTGCGCCGCACAGGTCTTGCCGATGAGCAGCGAATCGCACTGGGTGAAGTTGCGCGCACCTTCCGCCTTGGGCGTCATGCGCACCAGGCCGCGGAACACGTTGCTGCCGCGCCCGGCCGAGATGCCCTTGGACAATATGGTGCTGCGCGTGTTGCGCCCCATGTGGATCATCTTCGAGCCGGTGTCGGCCTGCTGGTAGTTGTTGGTCAACGCCACCGAATAGAACTCGCCCACGGAACCGTCGCCGTGCAGCACCACGCTGGGGTATTTCCAGGTGATGGCCGAACCGGTTTCCACTTGCGTCCAGGAAATGCGCGAACGCGGGCCGCGGCAGTCGCCGCGCTTGGTGACGAAGTTGTAGATGCCGCCCTTGCCTTCCTTGTCGCCCGGGTACCAGTTCTGTACCGTGGAATACTTGATGCGCGCGTCGTCCAGCGCCACCAGTTCCACCACCGCGGCGTGCAGCTGGTTCTCGTCGCGCATGGGCGCCGTACAGCCTTCCAGGTAGCTGACCGAGGCGCCCTCGGCAGCGATGATCAGGGTGCGTTCGAACTGTCCGGAATTCTGCGCATTGATGCGGAAATACGTGGACAGTTCCATCGGACATCGCACCCCTTTGGGTATGTACACGAAAGAGCCGTCGGAGAACACCGCGGAATTCAGCGCGGCGTAGAAATTGTCGTTGGGCGGCACCACGCTGCCCAGGTACTGGCGCACCAGGTCGGGATGGTTCTTCACCGCTTCGGAAAACGAACAGAAGATCACGCCGTGTTCAGCCAGCTGCTTCTGGAAGGTGGTGGCCACGGACACCGAATCGAACACCGCGTCTACGGCCACCCCGGCCAGGCGGGCGCGCTCGTGCAAGGGCACGCCCAGCTTTTCATAGGTGCGCAGCAATTCGGGGTCGACCTCGTCCAGGCTCTTGGGGCCGTCTTTCTTCTGCTTGGGCGCCGAATAATAGATGATGTCCTGGAAATCGACCGCCGGGTACTTGACCCGCGCCCATTCCGGCAGGCGCATGGTAAGCCAGTGCCGATAGGCGGCCAGGCGCCATTCGAGCATGAATTCGGGCTCGCCCTTCTTGGCCGAGATCAGGCGTATGGTGTCTTCCGACAGGCCCTTGGGCACGGTGTCGGATTCCAGCTCGGTGACGAAACCGGCCTCGTACTCCCGGTCTAGAAAAGAGTCGATCTTTTCGGTGACTGGACTCATTTACGCAAACTCCATGATTGGGATACATCACATGCGCCGGGCGCCGCCTGCGGCAGCTCCAGGCCATGCCCTGGGTAATCGAGAGGCAGCGGATGCAGCATGTCGGCCACGCTGACCTCTTCCAGCGTGCGGCGCACGATGGCATTGATGTGCCGCCAGTTGCTGCGGATCTGGCAGCCGGCCTCGAAGCTGCACACGCCCGGCGTGGCACTGCATTCGGTCAGGCCGAAGGGCTGGTCTTCCAGCGCATCGACCAGCTGGGCGATGCTGATGCGTTCGGGCGGCCGGCTCAGCACGTAGCCGCCGTGCGGGCCGCGGCTGCTTTTGACCAGCTCGTTGCGCGCCAGCGCCTTGAGCACCTTGCTGACCGTGGGTTGACCCAGCCCCAGCGTAGAGGCCAGGTCGGCCACGCTGAATACGCGATCGGGACAGGCAGCCATGTGCGTAAGCACGAGGGTGCCGTAATCGACGATTTTGCTGATGCGCAACATGCTGCGGGCCTCCGGAGGGTTCCTGAACCGGGCTAAACAGTACTTCTTTGGTACTATTTTAGCAAGAAACACCCTGCTGCCTTCAGGGGTGTGTGTTGCATGGGGGTTCCAGAGGCCGGCCTTTTTGGCTACGATGGGTATCGCATCCACCGCAACGCTTGCTTGGCCGCAGCCCGCCGGCATCCCGCGGCGGCCGGCGCCACTGCCGGCGCAGCCCTGCCTTGCCCACCAAGAGGACTGGATCATGAATACGTCTCGCGTATACAAGAACAAGCACCGCGCCGCTACGGTCGCGATCGCGTTGGCCGGCGCCCTGCTATGCGCCGCAGCGGCGCGGGCGGACGGCCCGGCGTGGTCGTACCAGGGAGCCGACGGCCCCGCGCACTGGGGCACGCTGGCTCCGGGCTATGCCACCTGCGAGCTGGGCAAGAACCAGTCCCCGGTCGACATACGCAGCACGGTCAGCGCAGCCCTGCCCAAGCTGCGCATCAAGTATCCGCAGGCCGCCAAGACCGTCGTCAACAACGGTCACGGCGTCCAGGCCGACTTCCCCCCTGGCAATGTCCTGACCCTGGACGACACGCAGTTCCAGATGCAGCAGGTGTATTTCCACGCGCCCAGCGAACATCGCATCAAGGGCAAGGTGTATCCGCTCGAAGCCCATTTCGTGCATGCCGACAAGCACGGCAACCTGGCCGTCGTCGCCGTGCTGTTCCAGTTGGGGCGCGCCAATCCGGGCGTCACCCGGCTCTGGGCGCAAATGCCCGCCGAGCCCGGCCAGCCGGCGGCACTGAAGGCCACCGTCAGGCCCTCGGCCCTGATGCCGGTTTCGCTGCACTACTACCGCTACAACGGCTCGCTGACCACCCCGCCCTGCACTGAAGGCGTACGCTGGCTGGTGCTCAGCAAGCCCCTCAGCGTGTCCCAGGCCCAGGTCGACGCCTTCAAGAAAGTCATGCACCAGCCCAACGACAGGCCGGTTCAGCCCCTGAACGGCCGCGTCATCTTGCACTAGGCCCTGTTCACACGAAAAGGGTACCGCACTGGCGGGCAAGCGGGCGCCAGGCCAGGCGCGAGCCCCGGAAAAGACCCGGCTCCGTAGGCGGTCGCTCAGCGCGGGCCAGGCGCGGCCATCCGCTGCGCCTGCGTGGCGTCGCCGGCCTGCTGCAGGCGCCACATCTGCGCGTAGCGGCCGCCCGCCGCCAGCAGGCCGGCGTGCGTGCCGCGCTCGACGACGCGGCCATGATCCAGCACTAGGATCTCATCGGCATGCGCGATGGTCGACAGCCGGTGGGCGATGATCAAAGTGGTGCGGTCGCGCGAGATCTGCTCCAGCTCTTCCTGTATGGCCCGCTCGGTGCGGCTGTCCAGGGCGCTGGTGGCCTCGTCGAAAATCAGTATCGGCGGGTTCTTCAGCAAGGTGCGGGCGATCGCCACGCGCTGTTTTTCCCCGCCCGACAGCTTCAGCCCGCGCTCGCCCACCTGGGTCTCGTACTGGTCGGGCAGGCTCATCACGAAATCGTGGATGCGTGCCGAGGTGGCCGCCTGGATGACGTCTTCGCGGCTGGCCTGCGGCTTGCCGTAGGCAATGTTATAGAAAATAGTGTCGTTGAACAGCACCGTGTCCTGGGGCACGATGCCGATATGCCGGCGCAGGCTGGCCTGGGTCAGGTCGCGTACGTCCGTGCCGTTGATGCGAACCGTGCCGCCCTGCGCATCATAGAAGCGGAACAGCAGGCGCGACAGGGTCGACTTGCCGGCTCCCGAGGCCCCGACCACCGCCAGCGTACGGCCGGCCGGAATCGTGAAGCTGACGTCGTGCAATATGCGGCGCCGGCTGTCGTAGCCGAAATCGACGTGCTCGAATTCGACGCCGGCGCGCGCGGTATCCAGCGCGCGCGCCGGCGGCCTGTCGGCGACTTCCATATCCTGCTCGAGCAGGCCGAACATGCGCTCCATGTCGGCCAGCGCGTGCTTGATCTCGCGGTACACGAAGCCCAGGAAATTCAAAGGCGCGTACAGCTGGGTCAGGTAGGCCGACACCAGCACCACGTCGCCCACCGTCATGCCACCGTGCAATACGCCGCGCGCCGCCAGCCACAGCAGCAGCGTGATGCCGACGGTGATGATGGCGCCCTGCCCCATGTTCAGGAAGTTCAGCGAAACCTGGTTGCGCACCGCCGAATCGACCCACTTGCCCAGATTACGGTCGTAGCGATCCAGCTCGTAGCCCTCGTTGCCGAAATACTTGACGGTTTCGTAATTGATCAGCGCATCGATCGCCTTGCTGTTGGCCTTGCTGTCCAAGTCGTTCATGCTGCGCCGATACACCATGCGCTTTTCGGTCACCAGCAGCGTGAAGACTATGTAGCAGACGATGGTGCCCAGGGTCACCACGGCAAACGGCCAGGCGTAGCGCCACAGCAGTATCCCCGTGACCATGCCGATTTCCAGCAGGGTCGGCAGGATGTTGAAGACGGTGAAGTTGAGCAGGAAGCCTATGCCCTTGGTGCCGCGCTCGATGTCGCGGCTCAGGCCCCCGGTCTGGCGCTGCATGTGAAAACGCAGCGACAGCGCCAGCAAGTGCTGGAACACCTTGGTGGCGACACTGCGGATGGCTTCTTGCGTGACGCGCGCGAACAAGGCGTCGCGCAGCTCGCCGAATATGCTGCCGGCCAGCCGCGCGAAGCCATAGCCCAGCAGCGCCGCCACCGGCAGCGCCAGCAGCGTGGCCGGCACGCTCAAGGCGTCGACGATGCGCTTCAAGTAAATAGGCAGCACCACACTGGCCACCTTGGCGGCGATCAGGCAGCCCAGGGCCAGCAGCACGCGCAGCTTGGACTGCCAAAGAAAGGGCAACAGCGAACGGATGGTCTGCCAATCGTTGCGGTGTTCGGGCGCCGGGCCGGTGTGGGTGAATCTCATCGAGGTAGGTCTTCCAAGCAGCCTGAAACATTAACATGACTGCACGGAAGACATCGGCGCCGGGCGTGTACGCGCAGACGCCCCGGCACCCAGAAGACAGCGGCAATGTATTGTTACCCTTGCCCCGGGCGTCCGGAACTTTCGCGTTATCAGACTCCCTATACAATACTTGCGCAATAAATCCCGACCGTAAAACGGAGTATTGATGTCCGACCCTTCGTTCGATTACGAAGCCGCGCTGGCCGCCTGCGCGCAAGGCGACCAGACGGCATTCCAGGAACTGTTCCGGCACGAATCCCCACGCATGCTGGCGCTGGCCGCGAAGATGCTGTCGCGGCGCGCCGATGCGGAAGAACTGGTGCGCGATTCCTATGTGCTGATCTGGAAGAATGCTGCGAGCTACGACCCCGCCATGGGCCCCGCGCGCGCCTGGATCTACAGCATCCTGCGCTACCGCGTCCTGCAGCAGTTGCGCCAGCCCGGCCGGCCCGGCGGCGCCGACGATGCCTGGATCGACACCTTGCCCGACCAGCCTTGCGCCAGCACCGCGGACACGGCGCCGGACGAGGTGGCGCAGCGCCTGGCCGAGCTCGACGACACGCAGCGCCGCCCCATCATGATGGCTTTTTATAACGGCCTGACCTACGAACAGATCGCGGTGCGCCTGGCCGCGCCCGTAGCCCAGATCAAGGCACACGTCCGCGCCGGATTGCGTGCGCTGCAAGAGACCGCACAAACATGAGCACCGAACTGGCGGCAGACAAAGAGCTGCTGATAGCCGAATACACCCTGGGCCTGCTCGACGGGCACGAAACCGCCCAGGCCCAGACCCTGCTGAGCACAGACAAGGTTGCGGCAGTCGCCGCGCTGCAATGGGAAAACCGCTTCCTGAGGCTGGTCGATCAGCTGCCGCCCGTGGAGCCCTCGGCGCAAATGCTGCAGCACATCCAGGCGCGCCTGGGCCTGCAGGCAACGCGCCCGGAACGCAAGCGAGGGCAGCGCGCCAAGCCATCTCAAGAACAGGACGGAACCCGCTCCGCCTCCATCTGGAGCAGCGTGTGGTTGTGGCGCGCCGTGAGCCTGTGCCTGGCCGTCCTGGCCATCGGCCTGGGGCTGGCTCGCAAGCCCCCGCCGGGAGCCACGACCCGACAGGGCCAGCAGACCGCGGACTCGCCTCAGGCGGCGACCCCGGCAGCAGCGCCGCAAGCCCTGCCGCCGCAACTGGCGATTCTGCAGGCTCCGGGACAAAGCTCTACACCGGCCTGGACAGTCATGTTCGATGCGCAGCACGATCTGGTATTCAAGCCCCTGGTGCACAGCGACATTCCTGCCACCTCGTCGGCACAGCTCTGGACACACTCCACCGAAAGCGCCACGCCCAGGTCGCTAGGCGTCATCGACCCGAACCAGACGACCAAGATCACAGCAGCGAACGCGGGCGACATCGTGCCAGGCCAGATTTTCGAGATCACGCTCGAACCGCAGGGCGGTTCGGCCACCGGCCCCACCGGCCCGGTGCTGTTCATAGGGCGGATGATAGCGCTGGCGCCTTAGTGCCGAACCGGCGCTAGCAAAGCACCACGTTCACGGCCAGGCCGCCGCGCGAGGTTTCCTTGTACTTGCTGCGCATGTCGGCGCCGGTCTGGCGCATGGTTTCGATGACGGCGTCCAGCGACACATGGTGCGTGCCGTCGCCCTGCAGGGCCAGGCGCGCGGCATTGATGGCCTTGACGGCCCCCATGGCATTGCGCTCGATACAGGGGATCTGCACCAGCCCGCCTATGGGGTCGCAGGTCAGGCCCAGATTGTGCTCCATGCCGATTTCGGCGGCGTTTTCCACCTGATGCGGCGTGCCGCCCGACACCGCCGCCAGCCCGGCGGCGGCCATGGAACAAGCCACGCCGACCTCGCCCTGGCAGCCGACTTCGGCGCCGGAAATCGAAGCATTGCGCTTGTACAGGAAAGCGATCGCGGCAGCGGTCAAAAGAAAATCGATAATGCCGGCGTCGCAACTGCCCGGCACGAACGCCTGGTAATAGCGCAGCACCGCCGGCACCAGGCCGGCCGCGCCGTTGGTGGGTGCGGTCACCACCCGGCCCCCGGCGGCGTTCTCTTCATTGACGGCCATGGCGTACACATTGACCCAGTCCATGGCGTTCAGTGGGTCTTGGCGGGCGGTGTCCTGCTGCAGCTCGCGGTACAGGGCCGGAGCACGGCGCCGCACCCTGAGCGGCCCGGGCAGCATGTCGTCGACCGGCTGGCTGCCCAGGCCGCAGCCGCGATCCATACAGGCATTCATGACGTGCGCGATGCGCAGCACACCGGCTTCGAGCTCGGCCGGCGGCACGCGTACGCATTCGTTGGCGCGCATCAGCGCCGCGATCGACAGGCCGCTCTGGTCGCACTGCTGCATGAGCTGGGCGCCGCTTGCGAACGGGTATGGCACCGGATCGCCGGCCGCCGGATTGCCGGCCAGACGGCTTTCATCGGCGTCGGCCGCATCCAGCCCCTGGATGAAGCCGCCGCCTATGGAGAGATAGCGTTCGGTGCGCAGCAACTGCCTCTGGGCATCGAGCGCGCTGAAGCGCATGCCGTTGGGATGCTCCGTCATGGGCTTGAGGTGGTAGGAGAAGTCTTTGTCCGGATCGAAGGCGATGATGTGGGAATTCCACAGCCGCAATTCGCGTGCCTGGCGTACGCCATCGATCAGCGCACCGATGCGGTCGGGGTCGACCGTATCGGGCGCCTCGCCCATCAGGCCGAGCATGATGCCGCGGTCGGTGCCATGGCCACGGCCGGTCGCGGCCAGCGAGCCATAAAGTTCCACCCGCAGCGCGCGTACCTGCGCCAGCTGGCCCGCCTGCTGCAGGCTGCGGGCGAAATTGCGGGCGGCGCGCATCGGGCCCACGGTATGCGAGCTGGACGGCCCTATGCCTATTTTGAAGATGTCAAATACCGACAGCGTCATCCTGCAGAGCCTCCAATTCCCGGTCATTGAATCCGGCGGCCCGCCGGGCCTCGAGATTGAAGGGGCCGTGCAGGCGCGGGGCGCGATAGGCGGCGGCCAGGGCTTGATAGTTTTGATGGGGATCCAGGCCCTGCTGCTCGCACAAGTAACGATACCACCGGTTGCCGACGGCTACATGGCCGATCTCGTCCCTGAGGATGATGTCGACAATGGCCGCGCCGCGCGCATCGCCGGCCGCCGCCAGCTTGCCGCGCACCACGGGCGAGGCGTCCAGCCCGCGGGCTTCCAGCGTGCGCGGCACCAGCGCCATGCGCGCCAGCGCGTCGCCGCGGGTGCGCTGGGCCATTTCCCACAAGCCGTCGTGCGCCGGGAAATCGCCATACTCATGGCCCAGGCCGCGCAGATGCGCATCCAGCAGGCCGAAGTGCTCGCCCTCTTCGCGCGCCACGCGAGCCCAGTCACGGTAATACTGCGCCGGCATGCCCGCGAAACGCCAGACGGCATCCAGGGCTAGGTTGATGGCGTTGAACTCGATATGCGCCAGGGAATGGATCAGCGCGGCCAGGCCGGCCGGGGTATGCACGGCGCGCTTGCGCAGGCGCTGGGGCGGCACCAGCTCGGGCTTGGCCGGGTGGCCCGGCAAGCCTTCGGGCTGGGCCAGCACGGCTGCGGCGCCCGCCTCCAGGCTGTCGTCCAGCGCGCCCAGCGCAGCCAGCTTGGCTTGCGGGTCGGCAATCGCCAGCGCCGCAAGCGCGACCTGCCTGAGGCTGTGCCGCGAGGCCTGCGCCACGTCAGGCCGATTCGTCGGGCGCGGCCCCTATGGCCTCGGCCAGCAGATCGCTGGCGGCCACCAGATCGGCACGCAGGGCCTGGAATTCCTGGCCGCTGAGGCGCACCGCGGCCTCTTGATCGTGCGGCGCCTCGCGCGCGTCGCCCAGGCGATTGCGCGCGCCGCTGATGGTGAAACCCTGCTCGTAGAGCAGGTCGCGGATGCGGCGGATCAGCAGTACTTCGTGATGTTGATAGTAGCGCCGGTTGCCGCGGCGCTTGACCGGCTTGAGCTGAGTGAATTCCTGCTCCCAGTAGCGCAATACGTGGGGCTTGACGCAGCACAGTTCGCTGACTTCGCCGATCGTGAAATAGCGCTTGGCCGGAATCGGCGGCAAGGTGACTGGGGCTTCGGTCGGGCTCATGAGCGGATTCTATATTCAGTTGCTGAGAAACGCGGGAAAGGCAAGCTGTCGCGCCTGCGCCGCCACGACAAACAGGGCGGCAGCGCTTATTCGCCCGCCGCGGCCGCGGCCGATTGCTCGACCACGCCCTTGAGTTTCTGGCTGGCGTGGAAAGTTACCACGCGCCTGGCTGCGATCGGGATCACTTCGCCGGTCTTGGGGTTGCGGCCGGGGCGCGGCGGCTTGTCGCGCACCTGGAAATTGCCGAAGCCCGAGAGCTTCACTTCGACCCCGCGCGCCAGGGATTCGCGGATTTCTTCGAAGAACGTATCGACTATGTCTTTGGCTTCGCGCTTGTTCAGGCCGACACGGTCGAACAGCAGCTCGGCCAGCTCGGCTTTGGTCAAGGTACGGGATTCTTCCTGATTCATCGGTCCACTCCTTATGCGCGCAGGCGCACCCCATGAGCGCTGACGAGCGCCTCTAATAGCCGATTTATACACTGTTCCACAGTGGCATCGTCCAGAGTGACCTCTGGATCTTGTAACCAAAAGCGAAACGCCATGCTCTTTTCCGAAGCCGGCCCCGCGGCGGCGTCGCGCCACACGTCGAACAGGCGTATGTCGCGTACGATGGATAGCTTACCATCGGAAGCAATGACTTGGGCGAGCGTATCGAGCAGGCTCTGATAAGCCACTTGCGGCGCGACCCACACCGCCAGGTCGCGGATCACCACGGGCTGGCGCGACAGCTCGCCGGGCTGGGGCATCAGCGCCGTCGATATCGACGCCTCATCCAGCTCGAAGACCACGGGCGCCCGGTTCAGTTCGGCCTGTTGCGCCAGCCGCGGATGCAGCTCGCCCAGCCAGCCTATGGGCTGGCCATGCAGTTCCAGGCGCGCCGAGCGCCCAGGATGCAGCGCCGGGTGCGGCGCCGCCACGCAGCGCAACGCGTCGGCCTGCGCGCCGAGCAGCGTTTCGACGTCTTTCTTGACGTCGTAGAAATCCACCGGACGCGATGCCGCGCCCCACTGCTCTTCGAGCGCCGGCCCCCAGGCCGCGCCCGCCAGGCGCAGCGGCTGGCTGACGCCGGCCACGCTGAGTTCGCCGTCGGCAACCGAGGCGTCGCGCGCAAAGACGCGGCCCAGCTCGAACACCCGGATGCGGCTTTGCTTGCGGTTGATGTTGTGCTGAATATTGGCCACCAGCCCCGCGATCAGGCTGGAACGCATCACGGCCAGCTGGCTGGCAATGGGGTTGAGCAGCCGGATCGGATCGTCGTTGCCGGCGTAGTCGTGTTCCCAGGCCTGCTCGACGAAAGAAAAATTGATGACTTCCTGGTAGTCCAGCGCCGCCATGCTGCCGCGCAGTGCGTGCGGGCCGCGCAGCGTCTCGGGCTCGCAGCGCATTTCGGCGCGCGCCAGCGGCGGCAGGTCGGGAATGCGCTCGAAACCATAGATGCGCGCCACTTCCTCGATGAGGTCTTCTTCGAGGAACAAGTCGTAGCGGTAGGACGGCGGCGTCACCAGGAAGGTATCGTCCTCGAGCCGGCACGGCAGGCCGAGGCTGCGGAAGATGCCGAGGATTTCATCGCGCGGCACCGGCACGCCCAGCACGCGATGGCAGCGCGCCAGGCGCATGGCGACCGGGTCGCGGCGCGGCAGGTCTATGACTTGGTCGTCCACCGGGCCGGCGCTGCCGCCGCAGATTTCCAGGATCAGGCCGGTCATGCGCTCCAGGTGCTCGACTACCGATGCGAAATCGACGCCGCGCTCGAAGCGGTGGCTGGCCTCGGAGCTGAACTTGTAGCGGCGCGCGCGCCCCATGATCGCCTCGGGCCACCAGAATGCCGCTTCCAGATAGATGTCGGTGGTGTCCAGGGTGACCGCGGTGGCCTCGCCGCCCATGATGCCCGCCAGGCTTTCGACCTCATCGCCGGCGACGATCACGCCCACGTCGGGCGCCAGCGCGACGGTCTGGCCATTGAGCAGCTCGAGCGACTCGCCTTCCCGCGCCCAGCGCACGGTCAGGCCGCCCTGGATGCGTTTCAGGTCGAACACGTGGGTGGGCCGCCCCAGCTCCAGCATGATGTAGTTGGAAATATCCACCAGCGCCGAGATCGAGCGCTGGCCGGCACGTTCCAGGCGGGACTTGATCCAGTCGGGCGTGGCCGCGCGCGCGTTCACGCCGCGCAGGATGCGTCCGGCAAAGCGGCCGCACAGATCGGGCGCCTGCACCGTGACGGGCAGGCGGTCGTCCAGCGCCACAGGCGCCGCCTCGATTACCGGCGGCGTCAGCGCGGCGCCGGTCAAGGCCGAGACTTCGCGCGCCACGCCCAGTATCGACAGGCAGTCCGCACGGTTGGGAGTCAGCTTCAGGGTGAACAGGGTATCGTCCAGATCCAGCGCTTCGCGCAGCGACTGGCCGGGCTGGGCCGCAACATCCAGCACCAGCAGGCCGGCGTGATCCTGCGACAGGCCCAGCTCGCGCGCCGAGCACAGCATGCCCAGCGACTCCACGCCGCGCATCTTGGCGCGGCCGATGCGCATGCCGCCGGGCAGCACGGCGCCGATGCGCGCCAGCGGCACCTTCAGGCCGGCCGCGGCATTCGGCGCGCCGCAGACGATCTGCAGCGGCTCCCCCGAGCCGTCGTCGACCCGGCACACGCGCAGCTTGTCGGCATTCGGATGCGCCTCGACGGCAACGATGTGCGCCACCACCACGCCGGAGAACGGCGGCGCGACCGGCCGCGTTTCTTCGACCTCCAGACCGGCCATGGTCAGGCGCTGCGACAGCGCTTCGGTATCGATGTCGGGGTTGGAAAAAGTGCGCAGCCAGGATTCGGGAAATTGCATGATGGAATGAGATCTGGATTCGGTTGACGTTGCGTGCGGACTTGCCGGAGCCTTGGTGCCCGCCCGGTACGCCCCGGCGAGCTGGCCTGCCGGCCCGCCGGTGCGGACTCGGGCGCCGGCGCTAGCTGTTGAACTGGCGCAGGAAGCGCAGATCGCCCTCGAAGAACTGGCGCAGATCATTCACGCCGTAGCGCAGCATGGTCAGGCGCTCGAGCCCCGAGCCGAAGGCGAAGCCGATATAGCGCTCGGGATCGAGTCCGAAATTGCGCACGACCTGCGGGTGCACCTGGCCCGAGCCTGAAATTTCAAGCCAGCGCCCGCGGTTCGGCCCCGACGTGAACATCATGTCGATTTCCGCCGAGGGTTCCGTGAACGGGAAGAACGACGGGCGGAAGCGCACCGAAAGGTCATCCGTCTCGAAGAAGGCCCGCAGAAAATTGGTGTAGACGCCCTTGAGATCCGCAAACGAGATGTCCTCGGCGACCCACAGGCCCTCGACCTGGTGGAACATGGGCGAATGGGTGGCATCGCTGTCGACGCGATAGGTGCGCCCGGGCGCAATGACCTTGATGGGCGGCTTGTGCATGCGGGCGTAGCGCACCTGCATGGGGCTGGTGTGCGTGCGCAGCAGCAGCGGCAGGCCGCCGGCGTCCTGCATGTCTATATAGAAGGTGTCCTGCATCGAGCGCGCCGGATGGTTCTCCGGGTTGTTCAGCGCAGTGAAATTGGTCCAGTCATTTTCGATTTCGGGGCCATCGGCCACGTCGAAGCCGATCGAGCGGAAAATGGCCTCTACCCGCTGCCAGGTGCGGATCACCGGATGGATGCCGCCGGTGCCGCGGCCGCGCCCCGGCAGAGTCACGTCTATGGTTTCCGCCGCCAGGCGGCGGTCGAGATCGGCCTGCGCCAGCTGCGCGCGGCGCTCGTTGAGCAGGCCCTCGATTTGCTGCTTGAGCTGATTGATGCGCGCGCCTTCGGCGCGCTTGCGCTCCGGATCCAGTTGCGCCAGGCCCTTGAGCAGCGCCGTCAGCGCGCCCTGCTTGCCCAGGAACCTGGCCTTGGCGTTCTCTAGCGCCGCCGCGTCCTGCGCATGCGCGAACTGTTCTTTTGCCTGATCGATCAGGCCATCATCCGGAGAAGTCATGTTTATCGCTTTCCCAAATGCAAACGGAGCCCGACAGAGCCCCGTTCGCGACACTACAGGATCGAAATCGATCAGGCGGCCAACGCGGACCTGGCTTGGGCGACAACGGCGGCAAAGCCGGCCTTGTCGTTCACGGCCATGTCGGCAAGCACCTTGCGATCCAGTTCGATCGAGGCCTTCTTGGTGCCGGCGATGAACACGCTGTAGGTAATGCCGAGTTCGCGGCAGGCCGCGTTGATACGCGTGATCCACAGCGCACGGAAGGTGCGCTTCTTGTTGCGGCGGTCGCGGTAGGCATATTGCCCGGCGCGCATGACCGCTTGCTTGGCAATGCGGAATACATTGCCGCGGCGGCCGCGGTAGCCCTTGGCGGCCTTGATGACTTTTTTATGGCGGGCGCGGGCGGTAACGCCGCGTTTTACTCGAGGCATGGCAGATCTCCGATAATCAAGCGAAAGGCATCATTGCCTTGACCGAGGCGATATTCGTCTCGTGCACCGCGGCAGAACCGCGCAGATGGCGCTTGTTCTTCGTGGTTTTCTTGGTCAGGATATGGCGCTTGAACGCCTGACCCCGCTTGATCGATCCGCTGCCGCGAACCTGAAAGCGCTTCGCAGCGCTTTTCTTGGTTTTCATCTTGGGCATGACATAGCTCACTGATGTGTGAAGAGAGGTGATTGCCGCTGATACCAAGACGGTACCGGCAATGCTTGTACGACCCAGCTTCACTTGTTTTATTTCCCGGATGGCAATGCGCCAGAAGCCTATGGCCGAACCTCGGACATTCGATCCGAGAAGCCCTGCACTATCCATGCAAAGCACCCTGACGCCAATTCAATGCAAACCGTTACGATGAAGTCCATCTTATTGAAAACCCATATAGTCTGGGTAAACAGGCCTCGATCGCACAAGTTTGTAAGCCAGCCAGAAAAGCTCTTGATTATATGACGATTTTTCCCCGCTTGTCCATTGGCGGCCCAGAGCCGGCTTGCTTGAGGGAAAGTCCGGATACGCCGCGACCCACCTTCATTTATATACTGCCCACATAGTTACAAATCTTTGATCAAAGATTTGATTTCTGCACGGCCCGGCATGCGGGCCAGCTTCCCTACACCGGCATTCCCATTCCACATGGCATCTACGAACGGCAGATTCGAACCCTCCCCCGTAGAACACGTGTCCGTAAACCTGGCGGTTTACCGGCGCTTGTGCGACCACCTGATGCGCGGCGACTACGCGGCCGGGTCGGTACTGGGCATCCAGGAGCTGGCCGACGCCTTCGGCACCAGCGCCATGCCGGTGCGCGAAGCCTTGCGCCGCCTGGCCGCGCAGCGCGCGCTGGAACCCATGAAAAGCCGTTCGATGCGCGTACCCGTGCTGTCGGTGCAGCGCCTGCACGACATACGGCGCGCCCGCGTGCTGGTGGAAGGCGCCGCCACCGAATGGGCGGTCGAGCGCATGGGCACCGCGGAACTCGCCGAACTGCGCCGCCTGGCGCGCCGCATCGGCCAATCTCTGGCGCGCCCGGATGCACTGTCCGAGTGGGTGACCAGCAACCAGGCCTTTCATTTCACGATCTACCGGGCCAGCGCCTCGGAATCGCTGCTGGCCATGATAGAAAACCTGTGGCTGCAATCCGGCCCCTGCCTGCGCGCCGCCCGGGCGCTGATGCGTGCGGACGAGCGCCCGCCCGTCGAACTGCACGCCGCCATCGTCGCAGCCATCGAACAGCGCGACGCCAGCGGCGCGCGCGATGCGCTCGAGCGCGATATCTGCTGGTCGTTCGACCTGCTGCTCGAACACGGCATCGCGCCCGAGTCCGCGCCGCCGCGGCAGCGGCGGCAACGCAGTCCCACATATGCCTGAGAAATTACACGCCTCAAAGCCCCGACACACCCGGAAGCCTGGAAAGCCGGAAGCAACACCCCCAAAGCCATACACCTGAAAAACACCGACTCGAAAACTCCAAAGCCACTTACACACCTACCGCCCGCTCATAACCGTCACACCGGATTCCCAATATGCCTTCCCTGCACAAGCACCGCTCCCGCATCGTCACCCAAGGGCTCACCCATACGCCCAACCGCGCTTTCCTGCGCGGCACCGGCCTGGACGATGCTGCCCTGGAAAAATCCATGGTCGGCATCGTCAGCACCCAGGGGGACAACACGCCCTGCTCCATGGGCCTGGCGCCGCTGGCCGATCGCGCCCGCCTGGGGGTGGCCGCCGGCGGCGGCGTGCCGGTCAGCTTTTCGACGATCTCGATATCCGACGGCACCTCGATGAACCATGGCGGCATGCGCATGAGCCTGGTGTCGCGCGAGACCATCGCCGACAGCGTCGAGCTGGTGGTGCGCGGCCACGGCTACGACGGGCTGGTGGCCTTCGCGGGCTGCGACAAGACGCTGCCCGCCATGATGATGGCCTTGCTGCGCGTCAACGTGCCGGGGGTATTCCTGTACGGCGGCGCGACGCTGCCGGGCCGCGGCCTGGGCGGCCAGGCCACCATACTCGACACCATCGAGGCCGTGGGCCGGGTGCAGAACGGCGAGATGCCGCTGACCGACCTGCAGGCCATGGAACGCACCTGCCTGCCCTCGGTCGGCTCCTGTCCGGGCCAGTTCACGGCCAATACCATGGCCATGGTGGGCGAAGCGCTGGGCCTGTCGCCGCTGGGCTCGGCCATGATGCCGGCGGTCTATACCGAGCGCCTGGCCATCGCCTACCGCGCCGGCGAGCAAGTCATGCGCTGCCTGAACGACGGCGGCCCGCTGCCGCGCGACCTCGTCACCCGCGCCAGCCTGGACAATGCCTGCGCGGCGGTGGCCGCCACCGGCGGATCGACCAACGCCGCCCTGCACGTGCCGGCCATCGCGCACGAGGCCGGCATCCGCTACACGCTGGACGACGTCGCCGCGGTGTTCCGCCGCACCCCGCTGATCGGCGACCTGCAGCCCGGCGGCCGCTACCTGGCGCGCGACCTGCACGAAGCCGGCGGCGTGCCGGCGGTGCTCAAGGCGCTGCTGGTAGGCGGCTACGTGGACGGCAGCGTGCTGACGCTGGACGGCCGCACGCTGGCCGAGGCCCTGGCCGACGTACCCGAACCCGACGGCAAGGTGCTGCGCCCTTGCTCGCAGGCCATGCACCCGACCGGCGGCGTCACCGTGCTCAAGGGCAATCTGTGCCCCGATGGCGCCCTGCTGAAGATCGCCGGACTGAAATCGCTGAAGTTCTCCGGGCCGGCGCGCGTCTTCGAAAACGAAGAGTCCTGCATGCACGTCGTCTCGCAGCGCACGTACCAGCCCGGCGAGGCGCTGGTGATACGCAACGAAGGCCCCAAGGGCGGCCCGGGCATGCGCGAAATGCTTAGCGTCACGGCGGCGCTGTATGGCCAGGGCATGGGCGAGAAGGTAGCGCTGCTGACCGACGGCCGCTTCTCCGGCGCGACCCGCGGCCTGTGCATCGGCTACATCGGCCCCGAGGCCGCCGCCGGCGGCCCCATCGCGCTGCTGCGCGACGGCGACATGATCCACATCGACGCCGAAGCGGGCACGCTGAGTGTCGACCTGAGCGAGGCCGAACTGCAAGCGCGCCGCGCCAGCCACGTGCCCGCCGCCCAGCCGCGCCTGGCCGGCGCACTGGAAAAATACGCCGCGCTGGTGCGGCCCGCGCACGAAGGCGCGGTCACCCACTCCGGCAACCTGCAGTGGCCCTACGAAACACCGGAGGGCTCATGAGCGCGGTACTGGGATTCTGCGGCGCGGGCCTGATGGGCGCGCCCATGATCAGGCGCCTGCTGGCCGCGGGGCATCAGGTGCACGTCTGGAACCGCAGCCCCGCAAAGGCGCAGGCACTGGCCGCCGACGGCGCGCAAGCCGTCGCCAATCCCGCCGAGGCCGCGGCGGGAGCACAGGCGGTATTCCTTTGCCTGACGGATCAGAACGCCGTCGAGTCCACCGTATTCGGGCCCCAGGGCATACAGCAGACCCAGGGCGGCTGGCTGATCGATCATTCCAGCATTTCGCCCGCGGCCACGCGCGACTATGCCCGTCAGCTTTACGAGACCACCGGCCGTGTCTGGATCGACGCTCCGGTGTCGGGCGGCACTGCGGGCGCGGCCGCCGGCACGCTGTCGGTGATGGCCGGCGGCCCGGCAGAGGCCTTGCAACAGGTCGAGCCGTGGATACGCGCCTATGCCGCGCGCATCACGCGCGTGGGCGACAGCGGCGCCGGCCAGACCGCCAAGCTGTGCAACCAGACCATCGTCGCCAGCACCATCAACGCCATCGCCGAAGCCGTGGCGCTGGCCGCCCACAGCGGCATGGACGCATCAGTCTTGAACGGCGCGCTGGCCGGCGGCTGGGCCGATTCCGCGCTATTGCAGATTTTCGTGCCGCGCATGACCGCGCCCGCCGGGCAGCCCCTCGGAGCCCTGGCCACCATGCTCAAAGACGTCGAGAACATCGCCGCGCTGGCGCAGCAGACCGGCACCGACATGCGCGGGCTGCGCGCGGTGCTGGACAGCTATCGCGAAGCGGCGCGGCTAGGCCTGGGCCCGGCAGACATATCCGAACTGGTGCGCGTAGCGTGGCCCGAAAGGCCGCCCGGCCCCGCCGCCGCAAGCTAAAGCCGCGCACCCGAACCCAAGCTCATACGCAGTCCCATCCACCACCCACGCTACCAACACACCAACGAGGAGACACATGTTCAAGCACCTAAGCAAATATCTGGCCTGCATGGCCATGGCCGCGGCGGCCGCCGCACCGGCCGCCGCCAACGATTGGCCGTCCCACTCCATAGCCTGGATCGTGCCCTATTCCGCCGGCGGCGGCATAGACTTCGTGGTGCGCCTGCTGGGCAAGGAAATTTCCAGCAAACTGGGCCAGAGCATCATCGTCGAGAACAAGCCCGGCGCCGGCACCATCATCGGCGCCAACGCCATACTCAACGCCAAGCCCGACGGCTACACCATAGGCACCATGGACGCCACGGCGCTGGCCTACAACCCCTCGCTGTACGCGTCCCTGCCCTACGATCCGAAGAAGTTCACCTATATTTCGGGCCTGGGCATCTTCCCGCTGGTCATCGCCGTCGAGGCCAGCTCGCCCTATAAAACCCTGGCCGATCTCATCAAGGACGCACGCGAGCATCCGGGCAAGGTCACCTGCGGATCGCCCGGCGTGGGCACCCCGCACCACCTCACCCTGGATCTGTTCGCACGTCTGGAAGGCCTGAAGATCACCCACGTGCCCTACAAGGGCGGCGCGCCCGCGGCTCAAGGCCTGGTCAGCAAGCAAACCGTAATGGACATCACCGACATCGCCACCATCATGCCCTTCTACAAGAGCCATCGGGTGCGCATCCTGGCGACCATCACACCGAAACGCATGGATATTCTGCCCGACGTGCCGACGATCGAAGAGGCTGGCGTCAAGGGCCTGTCGTCCAACGCCTGGACCGGCATCGTCGGGCCCGCAGGCATGCCCAAGGACGTCGTGCTGAAGCTGAACAAGGCCATCAATGAAGGCCTGGCCTCGGCCAACTTCCAGAGCCAGGTGCACGACATGCTGGGCCTGCAGGCCATGCACATGACCCCGGACGAATTCCATCAGTACGCAACCCAGCAGCGTGAATTCTGGTCCAAGCAGATCAAGGCCTCGGGCATTACCTTGCAGGTGAAATAAGCCGCGCGGCCGGGCTCGGCCCCTGCGCCCGCGCCGGCTCTACGGCGGTCGGGCCGCGGGCGCGCACGCGGCTCGCGGCGTGCCACCCGCCGCGTGCGCCACCCGCATGCCGGTACGGCTACGGCTGCCCCCGCCCGTCTGCCGGTTTTTTGAGCAAGAGCCGGATGCGCTATGCTTCACAGCTTCGACACATCGCGGCTTGCCGCCCTATCGACAGACAATGAGCATACCTTCAGGCTATACCATCGTGCACAGACCCAGCGAGTTCACGGATCTGTGCGGCCCCTTTTACGAAAAAAAAGAAAACGGCGTGCGCACCGAACTGGCAATGCGCATCCAGGACAAGCATCGCAATCTGCGCGGCATCGCCCACGGCGGCCTGCTGGTCACGCTGGCCGACAGCGCCTTGGGCGACGCCATCATCGAGTGCTACGACGAACCCATCGGCCTGGTCACCGTGACCCTGAGCACCGATTTCCTGCGGCCCACCAAGATCGGCGACTGGGCGCGGGCGATCGTCGACGTACAACGGGCGGGCAGGCGCATGGCGTTTGCCGAATGTTCCGTATACGTGGAAGAAGACAAGGTTCTGCGAGCCAGCGGCGTATTCGCCGTCATGGATCCTGCAGGACGGCGCTAGCGCGTAAAATTGCCCGCACCCAACCAACGGAAACCCTACCATGTCCTTAGCACGAATTGCTGCAAGCACCCTGTTCTGCACCGCTGCCGTGGCCGGATTCCAGGCCCACGCGGCCGACAAGCCTGCCTGGCCCACGCACGCGATCCACATGATCGTGGCCTATCCGGCCGGCGGCGTCAGCGACACGGTCACCCGCGCCCTGGCAGAAAAGCTCACCGGCGACCTCGGTCAACCGGTGGTCGTGGAAAACCGCGGCGGTGCGGCCGGCACCATAGGCATGGACGTGGTCGCCAAGGCCGCCCCCGACGGCTACACCTTCGGTTTTTCCTCCATCAGCCCGCTGGCCCTGAATCCGCACCTGATGAAGCCGCCCTTCAATCCCGAAAAGGACATCCTGCCGGTCGTCAGCGTCATGTATTCGCCGGTCGTGCTGCTGGCCACCCAGGCCCCGGACATGAAAGACGTCAAGGACTTCCCCGCCCTGATCGACCTGGCGCGCCGCAAGCCGGGCATGGTGTCATGGGCCACGTCGGGCAAGGGCTCGGTCGGCCACATCATGGCCGAACAAGTCATGCGCAAGGCCAATGTGAAGATCCTGGACGTACCCTACAAGGGCGCCGGCCAACAGATGCAGGACGCCCTGGGCGCCCAGTTCGACGTGCTGTCGGTCAATTCGGCGCCCATGCTGGCGCCGCAGATCAAGGCGGGCAAGCTGCGCCCGCTGGCCGTGGCCGCCCCGCAGCGCCTGGTTGAATATCCCACCATACCCACCTTCGCGGAACTGGGCTACCCGGGCGCCAACCTGTCGTCGCTGTTCGGCATCTACGCGCCCGCGGGCCTGCCCGCAGCGATCCTGCAGCGCATGAACGCCGCAGTCAACAAGGCACTGAAAGACCCGAAGGTGGCCGGCATCCTGACGCACAGCGACAACGTCGCCACCGGCGGCACACCCGAATCCTTCAAACAGGAAATCGAGCGCCAGTCGGTCAGCAATGCGCGCATCATCAAGGAAGCACACATCACGCTGCAGTAGGCTGCGGCCCATCACACCAAGGAGACAGCCATGAACACCCGCCCGATCAAATTTTTCTATTCTCCCGGAGCCTGCTCGCTGGCATCGCACATCGTGCTCGAAGAAACCGGCGCCGCATACGAAGCCGTGCGGATCGCCCTGGCCGAGGGCGCCCAGCGGCAGCCGGACTACCTGGCCTTGAACCCCAAGGGCCGCGTGCCCGTCATCGTCGACGGCGATTTCGTGCTGACGGAAAGCCCCGCCATTCTCTACTATCTGGCACAACGCTTTCCGGCCGCCGGGCTATGGCCCGGCGACCCGCAGGCCGCGGCCCGCTGCGCGGAATGGCTGGCCTGGGGTTCGTCGGGCATACACGTCACCTACGCCCATTTGTCGCGCCCCGAACGCTATACCAACACAGAGGCCGCCATCGAAGACGTCAAAGCCAAAGCCCGCAGCGCATCGCGCGAGGCCTGGGAGATGGTCGAAGCCAAGCTGGCCGCAGCGAAATCCACCTGGGTGGCGGGAGAGCACTACAGCGTCGCCGACGCCTATGCGTTCGTCTTCTGGAACTGGGGCCGCAGCACCCGCCTGGGCTATGACATGGCACGCGATTTTCCCGTCTGGACCGAGCATGCCCGCCGCGTGGGCGAGCGGCCCGCGGTTCGGCGCACGCTCGAACAAGAAGGGATAGCGCTGCCCTGAGAGGCGAAGCCGTCGTGCGTCCGCGCCCGGCAAGGGCGCGGCGCAATTCCGGCAGCGCTAGCAGGCCTGCAGTACGTTGATTACCCGACCGGCCAGCATTTCCTTGGTGTTGCGCCCGTACTCCGCCATATGCGCCGACGCCGCATGAGCCCGCAGTGCCTCGGCACTTTCCCAGCGTTCGATCACCGCAAAAGTATCGGGCCCCAGATCAGTCTGCGGGCCGCCGAACCCCGGCACGTCGACTACCGCCTCGTAGCTGATGCAGCCCTTCTCGGCCAGCACGGCCGGCACGTTCTTCTTGAACAAGGCCAGCACGGCCTCGCGCTGCCCGGGCTTGGCGGTGATGGTGGCGATGACATGGATCATGCGGGTCATTCCTCAGGAATAAACAGATGGACGTACCCGCATCATAGGGCAAAACCCGGCAGCCCGGCACCCAGATGCGCGCTGGCCAGCTTCCTGCCCGGCGCCCCGGGCCGACAGCGCTTGCCTACGCCGCGTCGCCACCGCAGCCGGCGCCGGCCGGATCGCGGCCCGCGATCAGGCCAATGCCTCTTCGCCCAGATCCGCCACGGGCATCTCGAACAGGCAGCCGGACAGGGGAGCCTTGGCCAGCATTTCCAATGGGACGTTCTGCCGGGCTGTCGTTACGTACAATTTATCGAGATTTTGGCCACCGATCGCCAGGTCGGTGGGACACGGCACGGGTAGTCCGACGACTCGATCGAGCGAGCCGTCCCGCAAGAACCTCAGCACACTCCACCCCTCATACAGCGCGACCCAGATGCCTCCGGCCGGATCCAGTGCCAGGCCGCAGACCCGGCCGGCGCCCCGAGGCATCGTAGCCAAACGCCTGACGGCCGCCGTACCGGGCCTAAACACCAGTATGGAGCCCGAATCAGGCGCCGCCGCGTACAGCAGCCCGTCCTGCGCGGACCAGCGCAATGCTTGCACGGCCTCGCTCAGCTGCCACTGGGCGCTGAAGCCGCCGTCGGGGCTGGCCAGCCCCACTACCGTGGACGACGTGTCTTCCGAAGCCGGCAGCGCCGCCCAGATATCGTCTTGATCGCCTGCGCAAAATGCGTGGCACAGGCCGCGCAGCCATGGGCCGAGACTACGGCAGCTGCCGTCCGGCGCAACCGCCACCAAGCCTTCGCCACGCGCCACCCAGATCTCGTCGCCATGCAGCATCAAGCCGCGGACGGGCATATCCAGCAAGGCCAAATCGCCGCCCGCCGGAGAAGCGGAACACGGATCAAAAACCCGTATCGACGGCGCGAGAGTGTCCGCCCACACCAGTCTTTGCCGCGCCGAGTCCCAGGCGGGAAACGCCCCGTGGAAAGCCCAGGGCTTGGACACGGCCCTGACCACCGCATCCTCCTGCAGAGCCCGCATGGGAGCGAGCTGGGCCCCCACCCGTCTTGCCGCCTGCGCAATTTCGGGGCCCAGAAGCTCCAGGCGCTCGCGCGTGAGCCGATACGCGGGGCCCGCAACGCTCAGGGCGCCGCGCACCGCGCCCTGGGCATCGACGATGGCCGCCCCGGCGCAGCGCACCCCCGGCACGATTTCCTCGTCGTCGATGGCATAGCCGCGCGCCGAAATTATTCTCAACTCCGCATTCAATCGGCGCCGGTCGGTGATGGTGTTCGGAGTCAATGATTTGAGCGACAGCTCGCGCACCAGGGCATCGCGGGCCTCGGGCGCCATCGCGGACAAGATCGCCTTGCCCTGGCTGGTGCAATACACACTCTTGCGCTGGCCCAGCGCGGCGGCCGACCTTTCGCTGTGCGCCCCGTCGCAACGCTCCAGGGAAACAACCTCCAGGCCGTCCAGCGCGGCCAGGTAGCAGGTTTCCCCGGTCAGGTCGCGCAAGCCCCGCAATTCATGCATGGCCGCGGCGGCCAGGTCGGGCATGATGTACGCGCGCCTGGCCATCTCGAAGCACAGGGGCCCGAGGCGATACACCTTGCGCAGGGGATCACGGCGCAACATGCCCCGCGCCACCAATGTCGCCAGCAGGCGGTAAGCCGTAGTGCGAGGCAGCGACAGCTGGGCAGCGAGCTCGGCCTGGCTTACGCCGTCGGGCGCCGCCCCCACCTTCTCCAGCACGTCGATGGCCTTCTCGATGGCTCCGGTTCCATCGCCAGGGTTCACGGGCATAGTGTTTTATCTCAATATATGGAAATTCCGCCACGACCACGAGAGCCGGGCCGCTTATCCGTATTTTAAGTTTCCCCCCATGTGTCTACCATGCCTTTGTACGCCAGGACTGCCGGACAGGTACGGTTCAGGCACGTTTTATCCCAAGCTCTGGAACACCACGCCCACATACGCATCAGCTACGACAATCATGACTCTCAACGCTCCCCCACCTCTTGCCGAAATTCCCCGCCACAAGGCCGCGCCCCACGTGTCCGACGCAATACTGGATCGGCTGGCCCGCGTGAGCAGCGGATCTTTGACCACGCAGCTCTATATCAAAGGGTTCCGTCAACCCGTCATGCACGGCTTGCGCCCGCTGAACAAGCAGACCCAGCGCTTCGCGGGCCGCGCATACACGATGCGCTTCATCCCGGCCCGCGAAGACGTGGACATCTACGGCAACCTGACCACATCGCCATCGGCCGACAATCTGCAATGGGTCGGCGTGGAACAGATCGAGCCCGGGCACGTGCTCGTCATCGACAGCAACAAGGACGGCCGCGCCGCATCGATGGGCAATATGCTGATCACCCGGATGATGATGCGCGGCGCGCGCGGCGTGGTCACCGACGGCACTTTCCGCGACGGCACCGAGCTGTCGGAGCTGGCTTTTCCCATCTGGAGCACTGGCGTCACGGCAACCACCCGGCTGGCCTACCATCATGTGGCGGATCTGCAGGTGCCCATCGGCTGCGCCGGCGTGGCGGTCTACCCCGGCGACGTGATCCATGGCGACGGCGACAACATCACTGTCGTGCCCGCCCACTTTGCCGAAGAAATGGCCGACCTGTGCGAACAGCGCGACGAAATCGAGGCCTATCTGGCTTTGCGAGTCCAGGCCGGCGAACCGCTGTGGGGCCTGTACCCGCCAAGCGACGCAACACGCCGCCAGTACCGGGACTGGCTTGCCGCGGGCAAGCCGGCGATTGCGCCGGCCCGCCCGCTGGGCTCGCGTTGAATCCACAACAAAGGGAAGCTGCATGAATTCACGACACACCCCGGAGGATCACGCCGCGCTGATCCGACGCTATTTCGCCGCCTGCAATGCCGGCGACTACGAAGCGCTGGTAGACTGCTTCACACCGGACGCCGTGCACTATTTTCCACCGGGCTTGCCCGAAGTGCCCTGGCGCGGCGCGGATACGATTGCACGGAAATGGGTATGGTGCGTCCAGACCCTGGGTTCTCAATGGACCATCGAGCGCATCATCGTCAGCCATGATTCGCCGGAAGCCATGATCGAATGGACCCACTGGAAGAACAAGTCGGGCACTGCACTGCGCGGCGCCGAGTGGTACGACTTCGACCCCGCAACCGGCCGCATCGCGGAAATCCGCGCGTATTACGCCTCGCCCGCGAATCCGGAGACGCCAATCAATGAGCTGGCAGGCTTCGACTATTCCGGCCGCGGCTACCATCTCGGCAGTTTATGAACAAGATCCGCGGGCACCCCTGCGGCGCCCGCGATCCGGAGATCGCTTCATGCTAAGACACATCGTATTGTTCCGCCGCAATCCGGGCGGCCGGCCCGACCATGACAAGGAGCAGGCCCTTACGGCGCGCATGGCCGGGCTTGGCTCGCAAATTCCGGCGGTGCGGAAGTGGTTTTTTGCCCCCAACGAGCTGCAGCGCGCCATCAGCTGGGACTACGTACTGGAGGCGGAAGTGGACGATGCGCAGGCGCTGGACGCCTATCTGTTCCACCCGCTGCATCAGGCCTTGGTCGCCGATCTGAAACCCTACTTCGAATGGGCGGCCGTGGACTACACGGCGCCCTGAGCCCAGCCTGCCGAAGCCCCGGCCGAGCCACCACTGCAGCCCGGCTGCCCGGCAAACGGGGCTTCCGCAAATTTCAGCGATTACGATTTGCCATCGAACGACGCGCTTTCGCTGGTCCACTTGCGCGTCTGTTCGCTCAGGCTGAAGCCCAGGCCGGGGCGGTTCGGCACCAGCATGCGGCCATCGCGCAGCTCCAGGCGCTCATTGAACAAAGGTTCCAGCCATTCGAAATGCTCGAGCCAGGGTTCGCGCGCATAGGCGGCCGCCAGATGCAAGTGGATTTCCATGGCGAAATGAGGCGCGAGCTTCAGGCCCTTAAAATCGGCCAGGCTCATGATCTGCAGAAATGGCGTGATGCCGCCAACGCGCGGAGCGTCGGGCTGCACGAAATCGCAAGCGCCCGAGGTAATGAGCTGCGCGTGCTCGCCGAAGCTGGTGAGCATTTCTCCCGTGGCAACCGGAGTGTCCAAGCTTGCGGCCAATGCGGCATGGCCCTCGTGGTCATAGGCATCCAGCGGCTCTTCGATCCACACCAGATTGTATTGCTCCAGCGTGCGTCCCATGCGCTGAGCCGTGCCGCGATCCCATTGCTGATTGGCGTCGACCATGAAGCAGAAATCGTCGCCCAGATGCTTGCGCACGGCTTCGACACGCTTCAAGTCGGCCGCCGTGTCGGGCTGGCCGACCTTGATCTTGATGCCTCCGATGCCGTTGGCGCGCGCGGCGTCGATGTTATCCAGCACTTGGGGCAAGGGCATGGAAAGATAGCCGCCCGAGGTGTTGTAGCACTGCACCGAATCACGCTGCGCCCCCAGCAGCTTCGCCAGCGGCAGGCCGGCGCGCTTGGCCTTCATGTCCCACAAGGCTATGTCGAAGGGAGCAATGGCCTGGGTAGTCAGGCCGCTGCGCCCCATCGAAGCGCCCGCCCAGCATAGCTTGTTCCAGATCTTGGCGATGTCGTTCGGATCTTCGCCGATCAGATTCGGTGCGATTTCCTTGGCATGTGCATACATGCCGGGGCCGCCGGCACGCTTCGAATAACCGAAGCCCACCCCCTCATGGCCGTCCCGGGTCTGGATTTCCGCGAAAATAAAAGCTATTTCGGTCAAGGGCTTCTGGCGGCCCGTAAGAACTTTGGCGTCGCTGATGGGCGCCGCCAGGGGCAGAAAAGCCAGAGACACACGCACCCGCTCTATGCGGTCGGTGTCCAGTACCGGCAGCGCCTGCCCTGGGGAAAGTGTTTGCTTGGACTTGCTCATGTTCCATCCTGAAATGACTGCGGCGCCACCTTGTCTGCTCGCCGGACACCGCGCCTGGAAGCGCCCGGCCTGCTATCGATACTGCTATGAATACTGCGCCAGACACTGCATTAGTGCTGCGGCTTGATGCCGGCCTCTTTGATGACCTTGCCCCAGCGCTCGATTTCCGACTTCAAGAAAGCCGTATATTGTTCCGGCTTGGACACCACGACCACAAAACCGCTGGCCTCGAGCTTGGCGCGTGCCGGCGAAGACGGCCCGAATCCTTGGGCCAGCGCTTGCTGCAGCTTGTCGACGATCGCCTTGGGCGTCCCCGCCGGCGCAGACAGGCCGACCCAGGACACGGCGGTAAAGCCCGGGTACCCCGATTCGGCCACGGTCGGCACGTCCGGAAACTGCGGGTTGCGCCTGGCGCTGGTTACCGCCAATGCACGCAGGGTACCCGCGCGCACTTGGCCGAGCACGGCATCCTGATTGACGAACATGGTCTGCACCCGGTTCGCCATTACGTCCGTCAGCCCCGGATTGCCACCACGATAAGGAATGCCGACGATATTCAGCCCCGCCACTTGCTTGAGATACTCCATGGACAGCTGGCCGGACGACGCATACGTAGCAGCATAATTGACCTGCCCGGGGTGGGCTTTCACATACGCTACAAACTCCTTGAAGGTCTTGGCCGGAAACTTGGGATTGACCACAAGCACGTTCGGGCCCGACTCCAGCTGAGAGATATGCACGAAATCCTTCATGGAATCGTAAGCGGGCTTGGGCTCCAGGCCATGGGCGATGGCGTTGCTGCCTATGCCCGACAATAGCAGCGTGTAGCCGTCCGGCTTGGCCCGGGCGGCAACGCCCGTACCGATCATGCCGCCGGCCCCGCCCTTGTTCTCGACCACAAAGGATTGGTGCAGCTGCTTGCCGAGTTGATCGGCCATCATGCGCCCCATCATGTCACTGGTTCCGCCCACGGGGAAGGGAACAATGACCGTGACGGGCCGCGAAGGGTAATTGTCCTGTGCCTGGGCCAACCCGGGCAGCGCGGCACCCAGCGCCAGCGACCAGGCCGCCAGAAGGTGTCGGTAGTTTTTCATGCCTTTATCTCCTCGAACTGAATTAGTGGTGTTTCGGCCATTTGTGCGAACGAAGAACGCCCTGCACATTCGGATCAAAGCAAATTGCATCTTCCAATATGGACGCGCTTCCATTTTTGTCGCCCAGGCCCCATACTGCAAGCTGCAAAACGCGGTGCCGGCGCTGCTCGAGAGCTTCAGTCTCATGATATGAGACAAAATCGCAGCCACGCCGCATCCGGATCCCGGTACCCAGGCATCCACGGCAAACAGAGGTAAAACCATGGCAAAACGGATCGGCGCGCCGGCAGCCACTTCCGTATCTTCTTCGTCCTCGGCATCAGGGCTCAGACAGCCGGTGCGCATGTCAGACGTGGCCCAGGCCGCGGGGGTGGCGCGGGTGACCGTATCGCGCGCACTGAACTATCCCGAGACGCTGGCACCCGCGACGCTGGCCAAGGTGCTCGACACAATCCGGCGCCTGGGCTATGTGCCGGATCTGACCGCGGGCAGCCTGGCTTCCGCGCGCTCACGCATCGTGGGCGCGATCGTGCCCACACTGTCGAACTCATGGTACGCCGACACCATGGAGGGGCTGGCGGCAGTGCTGGGGCCCAGCGGCTATCACTTGATGCTGGCGCAGTCCAATTATCATCCCCGTGCGGAAGCCGGCCTCGTAGATGCATTTCTCGGCCGGCGCGTAGACGCGATCGTACTCACCGGCGTCACCCGCGACCGCGGCGTCCGCGGCAAATTGCGCAAGCTCGGCCTGCCCGTGATCGAGACCTGGGATCTGACCGACAGTCCTATCGATACGGTGGTGGGCTTTTCCAATACGGGCGCGGGCCAGGCCGTGGCCGCCTATTTCGGCAGTCGTGCACGGCTGCGCATCGGCTTCATCGGCGCGCGCGAAGAACGCTCGCTGAAGCGCCTGGCCGGCCTCAACCGGGGCCTGGCGGCGCTGGGAGCCCAGCCTGCGCATGCCGAGCTGCTGCACCCGCCTTCATCCATCGCCCTGGGCGCCCAGGCCGCGAATTCGCTGCTGCGCAAACAGCCTGACATCCAGGGCGTGTTCTGCAGCAACGACAGCCTCGCCGCGGGCGCCCTGCTGGAATGCCGCCGCCGCGGCTGGGACGTTCCCGGACGTTTGGCAGTCATCGGTTTTTCGGATCTCGCCATGGCCGAAGCCAGCTACCCGCCCCTGACGACCGTACGGGTACAGGCGCGGGAAATCGGGCGGCAGACTGCGCAAGCCTTGTTGCGCAGATTCGGTGGCGAGCCTCGGGCTCGCCACCAACGCATCCTGGACGTCGGTTTCGAAATTATCGAACGGGAAAGCGCATAACCGGGCGCCGCAGCGGCCACCCGTGGCGGCGCCACCCGCACGGCGCAGTCATCTTGCGGGGGTATGCCAGACGCCCGCGGCCTGCAGCAGGCCTCTTGTATAGCCCAGGGCAAACGCCATGAAACGCTCGCGCTTCTCGTCCAGAGCTGAAATGGGCACGTGGTCGGGACACAGAGGCCCGGCATAGCCGCCTCGCTGGTAAGCCTTGATGGCCTGGAACATGTCCACGTCGCCTTCGTCCGGGAACACCTCCTGGAAATCCAGGTAGCCGCCGCGGATATTGCGAAAATGCACCATGAAAATCCGGCCGGTGGCGGCAAACTCTTCTATGACCGGAATCATCGCCGCACCCGGGTCACGGAACATTTCCGCAACCGTCCCCTGGCAGAAGTTCAATCCATGGTTGCGGCTCGAGCTCAGCGACAAGAATTTACGCAACCCGTCTGCCGAACCCACCACATGTTCGACACCGTTCAACCCACCCACCGGATAGGCCGGGTCGTGGGGATGGCACGCCAGGCGCACGCCCGCATTGTCGGCGGCCGGCACCAGGCCTTCGATCAAGAACTCGATCGCATCCCATCCCGCCTTTTCCGTCACCGGGGGCACCTCGCGCGCAACCTTCTGGCCGCAGAGCATCGCCGTATCCGTTCCGCCCTCTGCCTGATCTGTAGGGTAGCCCACCCCCCAATACGAATGCTTGCGGTCTTCTTCCGGCCGATACTCGGCATGGACGAAACTCGAGTTGCGTGCCCCACCCCGCCCCGGCTTCATGCCGGTACGTGTAATGCCCACCATCTGCACGTTGTACTTCAAACAAGTGATGCCGGCATCCGCAGCCTTTTTTATGTTCTGCGCCAGGACGTCGCGCTGGCGCCGGGCGCCTTCCAGATCCAGCAAGGAATCCAGCAAAATCGACCCGACGTCCAATGCAAACACATCGAGCTTCAGATCGAAACCTTCGACCCATTGCCGATAGGCTTTGAGCCTGGCCGAGTCCCAGGCATTGACGCCGCCCGCAGCCGACACCATCTCGGTGCCGCGATTGTCCAGGACGACGTGCTCCACACCGAGTTGAGCGGACAGACGCAGCCGACGTTCGTCCGGATTGAGCAATTGCTCGCTGATATACATGAGAATCCCGGTTCGGATCGAGTCGAACGCCTCCGACCCGAACCGCAGCAAAGAATGAACACGTATTCATTCTGCATGCCGCATCGGTTCCGCAAAAGTATTTTTTGGCCTATGCGCCGGTATTTCTTATAGAAATCCCACGTTATGGGAACCCACGCGGCTCAATAGCGGCAGTTATCGCATGACGCCCACCGGCCAAGGCACGAACTCGTTGCTGCCGACGCCCAGAGATTCGCTTTTCGTCGCTACCCCCGAGGCGTGGGAAAGAATGCGGGCAAAGATCTGCTGCCCCATTTCTTCGATATCCATTTCGCCATCGATCACCGGGCCGCAGTTGATGTCCATATCAGCCTCCATGCGGACGAACATCGGCGTATTGCTGGCCAGTTTTAT
Source organism: Candidimonas nitroreducens (assembly GCF_002209565.1). GTDB lineage: Bacteria > Pseudomonadota > Gammaproteobacteria > Burkholderiales > Burkholderiaceae_B > Candidimonas > Candidimonas nitroreducens. The sequence continues at coordinate 5,932 of NZ_NJIH01000001.1, read as the reverse complement.
GGTCGGCGCGGGCAACGAGCCGAAACACGACCCTCGGCCGGTAGTAAAACATACCAAGTTCGCACCGCCGGCGATCTGGCCCGTGGCGGCCACGGGGTCATAGCCCGGGGTATCCATGAAGACGAGGCCATGCTCTTTGATAGGCTCGGCGTATTCATAGACCTGCATCAATGGAGCATTGCCCCCCTTCTTTACGCCTCCCAGTGATTTCTCCAGCACATTCGCCAAGCCGCCCGCGTTGTTCCCAGGGCTTACCTGGCCGTTGATTTGCGTGTCCCGGCCCCGGTTGTAATCCAGCCACCACTCGATGCGGCGCACCAGCTTGCGTCCGATGTCCGGAGTCCGGGCGCGTGCGGTCAATGTCTGCTCGACGCCGAAAATCTCGGAGGTCTCGGACAGCACCGCCGTACCGCCGTTGCGGATCAGCAGTTCCATGGCCCTGCCCAAGGCCGGGTTTGCCGAAAGGCCCGAGAAGCCGTCCGAGCCGCCGCACTGCAGCGCGACGACGATATGTTCGGCGGAAACACTTTCGCGCCGCACCTGATTCGCGGTAGCCAGCAGGTTCTCGACGGCCTGCACGCCCTGCGCCACTGCGGCGGATATGCCGCCGGCATCGCGTATGACCAGCGTCCGCAATGTCTCGGAAGGCGTAAGCGCCTCGTTTTGCAGCAACGACTCGATACCCAAGTGCTCTTCCCCGTACGCGACAAGCAGCACGCCGGCATGATTGACATGGCGTGCGTACCCGGCCAAGGTTCGCTGCAGCACGCCGATGGCCTCCTCTGCGGATCTCTCATCGGCGCCCAGAGTATAGGTATAGGGCGCGACGCCATCGACCTGCGGATATTGCTGCATTTTGTCGGCGCCGAATGCAGCGCATATCTTCCGCACCACGGCAGCGGCCCGCTGGCTGACCGCGATGACACCGACATAATTCCGGGTTGCCACGGAGCCGTCGCTGCGTACAATGCCCTGAAACCGGGCACGCTGCTCGAAAGGCAGGAACTCCGTCGGCCGATAATCGAGGCCGTGGCGATAGTCCTTCACCAGGTTGCCGAACTCGATGTTATGGCTATGAACCCAGCTTCCCGCCTCGATATTCTCGCCGGCAAACCCTATCGTGGTGTTGTGTTTCAAAATCGGTTCGCCCTTCTTCAAACCGCGCACCGCAATCTTGTGCCCCGCTGGCACGCGGTGCAGTGTCGTCACCCCCACGCTGTGCACGAAAGTTCCCGCAGGAACGTCGACGCGGGCGACCACGATATTGTCGTTGGGATCCAGCCTGATGAAGGGGTTGCGCAAGGCCGCAGCGCCAGGCGCGCTTGCAACCGGGATATTCAAGGGTTTGGGTTCGACGGTTTTGGTTTCCATGGAGATCATTCCTTACGCAAATACACCGATAGGCCAAGGCGCAAATCCGGTCTCGGCCATGCCGAACTCCTCGCCCCTGGTCGGCTCACCGCCCGCATGAGCAATCCATTGATTCAAGAGAATCGATCCCAACTGCTCGGGCGACTGAACGGCCAAGGCATCCGCGTCGAAATACAAGTCCAGATCGGCACTCAGGCCCGGCGTACTGCGGTCGGCTGCCGACATGCACATTGCCGGTGCCCCCGCAGCGTTGAACACATCAGCGCCGCGGGCCGACGCACAAAGCAAAGTCGCGCCGGCGGCAATCTGCCCGGTGGCGCACACGGCAAGGTTGGACGGAGAATCCATCAGTATCAAGCCCGAACCCGACACAGCGTGCGCATAGGCGACCACGTCTTCCACATGTGCGCGCCCGGTGTATGCAGGGATGCCCGGGGCGGGCGTCGCCGCGGTAGCAGTATGCTCCGGCGCCGCAGCCGATAATTGCGACTTCCACCAATGAATACGCTGCTCCAGCGCCTGGCGCGACGTTTCGGTGGATCTCCCGGCAAGTTCCGTGGCGGCATCCATGGTCTGCGACATCACCACAGTACCGCCGGCGGCCACAAGCAGGTCGACCGCCGCGTTGATCGCCGCGTGCGACATGGATCCACGGACTTCCCGCTCCAGCAGGACGCCCACGCACAAGTGCTCGAGCGCGACTTGCCTGCGGCTGGTTTCATTCGCCCACGGCAGCATGGCTTCGATCGCCGCCACGCCTCGCTCGACAGCCCGGGCGGTTCCTCCGACCTCCTGCAGTACCACGGACTGCAAAGCCGGCCCGACCTCGAGATGCTCTTGCTCGAGAAAGGCATAAATATTGTTCCGGTCACAACCCAGAGCCATTACCACCGCACCTGCAACGTTGGGGTTGCGTATGGCTCCTCCAAGAGTACGGCGCAACAAGTTCATGGGCTCGCCGCTTTTTTCCATGCCGCAGCCCAACTCGTGTATGACGGGAATTACGCCGTCGACATTGGGATATCGCGCAAGGCGTTCCGGGGTGAACCATTGCGCTACCATGCGCGCGGCCGAGGCTGCGCAGTTTCCCACGATCGCCACGGCCAGGAAGTTGCGCGTCCCGACCTTGCCGTCCTTGCGCAGGTACCCTTGGAACCGCAAATCGCTTGCTTCTTTGTTCATTGCTCGACTCTCCGTGCTGACCCGGCCTCGACACAGTCGGGCCACTGTAACTCATGCTTATTCAAATATGGGCCCAGTCCGGACAATGCCGCCGCGGGCAGCAAGACCCCCTGCTCTTGCGCCCGGCGCATTTCGGCCAAACCATGCTCGCCCGGAACACGCACACGCTCTACGCCTGGACGAGGCGGATTATCCCTACAGGAGCGTCTGAGCCAGGACATTTCTTCTTTGAAGGCATCCGCGCCGCCAAAAGCGCCAGGGTCGATGACCTGCAGGAAAACGTTCATCAGCACCCCTGTAGGTGCGGTGTGCCGGCCAAGCCCCGACAGGCCTTGAGTGAGCGCTTCGACCAGCAAGGCCATTGCGTAGCCTTTGTGGCCGTGATCCAGCCCCCCCACGGGCAGCAGGGTTCCCCCGCCGGAGGTCAATGCGGCGGGATCCCGTGTCGGGCAGCCCTGCGCATCCAGCACCCATTCGGCCGGAAACAGCTCTCCAGCCTGTGTCAATTGCCTCGCTCGGTTGGTAGTGGTGATCGACGCGCTAATATCGATGAGTATGGGATCGTCCGTGCTGGGAATGCCGCAGGCCAGGGGGTTGGGCGTGAACACGCCCTGCCGTCCGCCGTAAGGCGCAACGCCTTGGGCCGCCGGCCCCGAGCAACTGATTATCGGCATCAATCCGCGTTCAGTGAACCGCGGCAAGTAGACCGCCAGCGCGCCTGTGTGATGCGCGCCGGCGATGGTCAGGGTTACCACCCCGAACTGCGCCGATCTCTCGATCAGCAAATCAGAAGCCAAGTCCAGCAGCCAGGCTCCGGGCAGGCGATTCCCCTGCCAGGCAATGCAAGCGCCCCTGTCGGAGAGCACGGCAGGCTCGCCCTGCCGTGCCATCTGCCCCGACGTCAGCGCCTGCATGTACCAAGGAACAAGCGCCACGCCATGGCTATGGTGGCCCATCATATCGGCGCGAACCAAGGCTTCCGATACGCTGCGCGCCTTGTCCGCGTCGAGGCCCTCGCAGATAAAAAGCCGGCGAAGAACCGAGACTACCGAGACCACCGGAAAGCGAGCGTAATCGCGTATCGGCATGATGATGGCTCCATTAGTGTTTCAAAAAAAACGTCAATCCAGCTGAAGATGGATCGCGGCGGCTATGTCCTTGAATTTCTTCAGCTCGGACGCAACGAACTTCTGTGCATCTTCGCTGGAAGACGGAGTGGGCGAGGCACCAAGCGCTTTCATGCGTTTGGCCACCTCCGGGTCTTTCATGGCTTGGACGGCCGCGGAATGCAGCTTTTCCAGGACGTTGTCCGGAGTTCCTTTGGGAGCGACAAGCATCCACCAGCCTACTATCTCGTAGCCCTTTACACCCGCTTCGGCAAGCGTCGGGATATTCTTGGTGATGTCTCCGCGCTCAGCGCCCGTGGTCGCCAGAATCCGCAGTTTTCCCGTGCTGGCGTTCTGTACCGCGGTCGACGAATTGTCGATCAGAAAATCGACTTGCCCACCCATGAGGTCGTTTTCGGCGGGCGCACTGGCGCGATACGGAATATGTAGGACATTGAGCCCGGTCTTTATAGCCAGCAGCGCCGACGCAAGGTGACTGGTGGTGCCGACGCCATTCGACGCATACCGCAAAGGCTTGGACGATTTGCTATGCAGCAGCTCGCCTATAGTCTTATAGGGAGAATTGCCAGGAACTACTAGAGCGTAGTCGCTCATGGCCACGGTGGTAATGGGCGCAAAGTCCTTGACGGCATCGTAGCTCAGCTTCGAGTAGACGACAGGGTTGATCGCCTGGGTGGAGCTGGTACCAAACAATAACGTATAGCCGTCCGGGGTCGCGTGCGCGACATTGGCAGCGCCTATCGTGCCGCCAGCCCCCGCCTGGTCGACCACGATAATAGGCTGCTTGAGCAGCGCTCCCATCTTCATGGCCAGCATACGTGCAAGAACATCTGTCGCACCGCCGGCGGCATAAGGGACGATCAGCCGTATGGGCTTGTCCGGATAAGCTCCGGCCCACGCGGAGGGCAAAAAAACGAACGCCATCATCAAATAGAAGGCCTTGATCAGTGCACGCATGAATATCTCCTGGTTTTTGATTTCAAATTGCATTGTTTGAAGCGTGCCGAAAGGCAACACCCTGCCGCGGTGCTCGGCGCAACATGCCGCACCTTATGGTTTGCTTCAGAAAACTATTGCCGCTTGCGAGGCCTCTGAGACCCCTATGTATATCTTCTATGTATCTTCGAGACCCGAGGCTCCAGCCCCCGCTTCAGGCATGGGATACTCGTGGCCATTGAGAACCATGCCGGGGACAAGAGAGAAGTCCATACGAGGAGGCCCGAATACATCGATGATTCGACATCCCGCCTCCATCGCCTGGGTGGTATGGATCAGGCGATCCGGGATGGACAAGGCTGACGGGCTGCCGACCCGCATGTGCACATCATCCCTCCATTGCGCGGAATCCATGTCCCAAGGGGTGCGCAGATGATGAATGAACCGCCCTGCCGGAGTGACCGTGATCTGCTCGAAATCCTCGTGCGCATGAGGCATCAAATCGTGCGGATCACGCGGTGACTCGTAGGGGAACATGATGTTGACCATGAGGTTCGTCGAGCGGAAAACCCTGGAAATGCCCTTATGCGGCGCGTATCCCGACAAGGCGTAGTGCCGTAGGCGATATCCCTCCAGGGGCGGCGGCCAATCGGCTACCTGCCGCAAACTTGGCTCAAGCGTTTCATAGTCTGCCGCATTGACGGCCCTTGCCGCGAGGTCGACAGCCCGGCTCGAGAAGACCCGCGTCAAGACGCCGCCTCCGCGCAGGCGCAATTCGCTGCGTCCGGGCGGCATAATGAGCAAAGCGTCACCCGAAGACGCCCGCCGGTCGCCCTCGACATCGGCGACGGCCTCCATGCCGGGGGGAATGATCGCCATGTGTTCATCCACGTCCGATTCACGCACCAACGTGGTTTCATCGACCGTGCGCGTCAAGACGACCAGGAAGCGGGCGCAACGCAACACCCAGTGGCAGACGCCATCGGACGACCTGATTTGCGGGGCGTGCGCCTCGCAATCGATCAGTGTTCCCATCCTCACGGGACGCGCCTTGCTCATGAATGCTCCCGAGGCGCGGCCGCCACGAGCGGGCGTCCACTCGACACCCAATTCTGATAATCCGCCTTGGTTCGGTCATCAGCGGGGAATACACCCCACAACGCATCGCCCGCAGCTATCCGGGCCGCGATGTAGGCCTTGTTGTGGTCAAGTTTTAGTAGACAGTTTAAAGCGAGTTTTTTGGGCTTCTACTTGCTCATAGGCGTCGGGGGCTAAGTACCCCAATGTGGAATGTATGCGAACGGGGTTATAAAACA
>NZ_NJIH01000022.1 GCF_002209565.1 Candidimonas nitroreducens | reverse complement strand
GCGTATGGCTTCAGGAATTTTGAGAATTACCGCATGCGGGTCTTGGCCCAGTGCGGTTGGAACGGGGTGATTAACCGAGTGTAATGAATGCCCTCATCCCCCGAAAATGGGGAAGAGCCCGGTTTAGTAGTGTGTCGTAACGCTGTGTATGAGACACTGTCTCATAAACGGTCACATCGGACAAAAGAAAAGGACTCACGCTCTCACGTAAGTCCTTGATTTATTTGGTGCCCCCCCCGTGAGTCGAACACGGCACCAACGGATTATGAGTCCGCTGCTCTAACCAGGCATGAGCTAGAGGGGCAAACGCAAGGCGGGTGGGGCTGTTGGCGCCATGCCTTACGCTAAGCTCGCCATTCTATCAAGGAACGCGGAGCCTTGCAGAAGCCGCGCACGCCCGGTTCATGTGCCCCGGATCCTGGCGTGCGTCCCGGATTCATACATCCCGGCTCCGCCTCTTTGGGGCCCGCATCTCCGGGCTCCGCCCGATGCCGCCCGGCCCCGGCCCCGCCTCGCTTTCACTCGCGGATTTCAGGTTGCGGTGTGTAACATGCCTTGGGAAAATGTTGGGCTATAGTGCGGCAAGACACCAATATCAAGAAGCTCCGCGGCAACGGGCCGCGGCGGCGCACCGGGGAAGAACAAGATGCTGGGACTGCGTATGCCGGCTCGAACACAGAGTCGTTTGCTGGCCTTCGGCCTGTTGTGGCTGGCTTCGGGAGCCTGGGCGGCGCAGGTGGCCCAGTTTTCTCCGCAAGGCGCCGTGGCGCGGGTGGAAAGTGTCAAGGTCACTTTCGATGTGCCGGTGGTGGCCTTTGGCAGCGCCCAGGCCCCGGCGCCTTTCGACGTACAGTGCGACGACGCCTCGATAACAGGCAGCGGCCGCTGGCTGGACGGGCGCCGCTGGACGTATGTCTTCACGCACCAGCCCGGCCCCGGCGTGCAATGCAAGGCCCAACTGCGGCCGGGCTTCCACGCGCTGGACGGCAAGCCGCTGTCGGGCCCCACCGAATTCTCTTTTGCTACCGGCGGCCCGGTGGTGCTGTCGGTGCAGCCCGATGGCTCGGTCATCGACGAAGACCAGGCCTTCGTGCTGCGCTTCAATGGCGCGGTCAAGCCTGAATCGCTGCAGGCCAGCACCTGGTGCCTGGCGCAGGGGCTGGGCGAAGCGATACCCGTGCGCCTCATCAACGGCGAGCAGCGCCAGGCCATACTCAAGGCCGCGTATATCGACAAAGACTCATGGAACGACGCGGCCATACAGGTGCTGCAGTGCAAGCGGCGCCTGCCGCCGCAGGCCAAGTTCCAGCTGCGCGTGGGGCCGGGCGTGCAGGCCGTGTCCGGCGTGGCCTCGACGCAGGCGGCGGTTTCCAATTACACAGTGCGCCCGCCGTTCAAGGCGACGTTCAGCTGCCAGCGTGAAAACGCCCGGGCAGCGTGCACGCCGGTATTGCCCATCAGCCTCGATTTCAATGCCAATCTTTCCTATGCCGATGCACAGAAGATTCGCCTGAAGACGCCCGAAGGCGAGCGCAGCCCCGCGTCCGACGATGATGCAGCGCGCGAAGGCATGGCCACGGGTGTGCGCTTTGCCGGGCCGTTCCCGGAGAACGCCGACATGAGCATCGTGCTGCCGCCGGGGCTCAAGGACGATGCCGGGCGGCCGCTGGCCAATGCCTCGGAATTTCCCCTGCAGGTGCGCACGGCGGGCTTTCCGCCGCTGGTGAAATTCGCGGCCGCGCCTTTCGGTGTGATCGAGCGTTTCGCCAATGCGCCGCAGGGCGGCTCGGACGACGATTATCCGGCCGCGGTGCCTTTGACGGTGCGCAATGTCGAACAAGATCTGCCGGCACACGATCTGAAGGTACCGGCCGGAACGGTCAGCGACTTCGTGCCGCAAAGCGATGTGGACGTATTGCACTGGTATGCGCGCATGCGCCGGCTGCACGAGGCGAGCTGGACGCCGGCGCAGCTGCGCGCCATTATGGCCGACCAGCAGCCGCGGCCCGACAAGGCCGATGCGGTCGCCATGCGCGAGGTGCCGGTGATCGCCGGCCTTGCGGGGGTGCGTACGCTCAAGCTGCCGCAGCCCGAGCCGGGCGCGACCCGGCCTTTCGAGGTGATAGGGGTGCCGGTGAGCCCCGGCTTCCATGTGCTGGAAGTGAAGTCGGCGCGTCTGGGCGCGGCCCTGATCGCGCCGGACAAGCCCATGTATGTGCGCACTTCCGCGCTGGTGACGAACTTGTCGGTGCACTTGAAGCAGGGCCGCGACGATACCCTGGTCTGGGTTACGACGCTGGATCAGGGCAAAGTGGTGCCCAATGCGGCGGTCGCGGTGCGCGATTGTTCGGGCCGCTTGCTGGCCGAGGGCAAGACCGATGCGCAGGGCATATGGCACGACGCCGAGGCGCTGCGCGCGCAGAACTACTGCCGCGACACGGATCTCAGCGGCCTGTTCGTCACCGCCCGCATCCCGGCCGACCATCCCCTGGCGCGCGGCAAGGCAGATTTCGCCTTCGTGTTCTCGGACTGGGATCAGGGCATCGAGTCGTGGCGCTTCAATGTGCCCACCAACACCAGCCCCAACCCGACAGTGGTGGCCCATACAATGTTCGACCGCACGCTGCTGCGGGTGGGCGAGACGGTCTCGATGAAGCATTTCATGCGCGTGCTGACGCGCGGCGGCATGAAAGTGCCGGACGATGCCGATCTACCTAATACATTGTTTATACGGCACATGGGGTCGGGCCAGGAATACCACCAGAGCCTGCACTGGGTGCACACGCCCAGCGGCGGTGTGTATGCGCAATCCAGCTTCGCCATTCCGCCTGCCGCCAAGCAGGGCGAGTACGGCGTCAGCCTGGCGTTCTCGGGCAAGAGCCGCGGCCAGTCGCGCCGCTGGTTCAGCGGCTCGTTCCGGGTCGAGTCGTTCAAGCTGCCGGTGCTGACCGGCAGCTTGAAGATCAGCGACGAGAAGGGCGGTACGACGCTGGTGGCGCCGTCGAGCCTGAGTGCCGACGTGCAGCTGGCCTATGTGTCGGGCGGGCCGGCCGGCCAGTTGCCGGTAAGCCTGTCGGGCGTGGCGCGCTACAGGTCGGTGCATTTTTCGGACTATAGCGATTATTCCTTTTACCCGCCGCGGCAAGTATCCACGGACGAACAGAACGGCGAGCCGGGCGAGCAGTCGGCCGATGAATCGCAGACCCTGTTCCTGAACAAGCAGCGGCTGGTGCTGGACGCCCAGGGCGGCGGGCGCCTGGCCATAGCGGCCTTGCCGAAGTTCGACCGCCCCAAGGATCTGGTGTTCGAGGCCAGCTTCGCCGACCCCAACGGCGAGATCCAGACGCTGTCGCAGACGGTGCCGGTATGGCCCGCCGCGCTGCTGGCGGGTATCCGTGCCGATGACTGGGTGCAGGCGGGCAAGCCTGTGAACGTGCGCACCGTGGCGCTGGACACGGCGGGGCGGCCACAGGCCGGCACGGCGATTACCGTGCAGGCGCGGCGCATTATTACTTATTCCGCCCGCAAGCGCATGGTGGGCGGCTTCTACAGCTACGACAATCACACCGAAGCGCAGCCGCTGGGCACGGTGTGCCAGGGCAAGACCGATGCGCATGGCGAGTTCCGCTGCGCGGCGCAGGTAAAGGGGCCGGGTTCGATCGAGCTGGTGGCCAGTGTCACCGACGCGCAGGGCCATGTGTCGAGCGCGGCGGCTTCGACCTGGGTGCTGGGCGCCGACGAACTCTGGTTCGGCGGGCAGAATGACGATCGCATCGACATCGTCCCGGAAAAGAAGGCCTACCAGGCCGGCGAAACCGCGAGCTTCCAGGTGCGCATGCCGTTTCGCGAGGCGACCGCATTGGTGGCGGTGGAGCGCGAGGGCGTACTGGCCACGCAGGTGGTGCACCTGGAGGGCAACAACCCCACGGTGCAACTGCCCGTGCAGGCGCAATGGGGGCCCAATGTCTATGTGTCGGTGCTGGCCCTGCGCGGCCGTCTGCGCGAGGTGCCGTGGTATTCGTTCTTCACCTGGGGCTGGCGCCAGCCGAGCGCCTGGTATCACAAGTATTCCCAGCGCGACCGCGAGCCCTATCAGGCCGCCACGGCGCTTATCGATCTGTCCAAGCCTGCGTTCCGCTATGGCCTGACCGAGATCAAGGTGTCGGATAAGCGCGAGCAGTTGGCGGTCAAGGTCAGCACCGACAAGAAGACTTACCAGGTGCGTGGCAAGGCGCAGGTTTCGATACAGGTGACGCTGCCCGACGGCAGCCCGGCGGCCAATGGCGAAGTGGCTTTTGCCGCCGTCGACCAGGCGCTGCTGGAGCTGATGCCCAATGACAGCTGGGATCTGCTGGGCGCCATGCGCCGGCGCCGCGCCTATGGCGTGCAGACGGCAACCGCGCAGCTGCAGGTGGTAGGCCGGCGCCACTACGGCCGCAAGGCCCTGCCGGCGGGCGGCGGCGGTGGCAAGAGCCCGACGCGCGAACTGCTGGACACGCTGCTGCTATGGAAGCCCGCGGTGCAGCTGGACAAGGACGGCAAGGCCAGCATCACCGTGCCGCTGAACGATGCCATCACACGCTTCAAGCTGGTGGCAGTGGCCGACTATGGCGCCGAACGCTTCGGCACCGGCAGCGCCACCATAGCCAGCACGCAAGACCTGCAACTGATACCCGGCCTACCCGAACTGGTGCGCGGCGGCGACCGCTACGAGGCCATGGTGACCGTGCGCAACACCACGAAGCATGCGATGGACGTGGAGGTCAAGGCGGCCTACGCCGAGCAGTCGGGCGGCCAGTCGCTGCCCGTGCGCACCGTGCACGTGGCCGCCGGTGCGGCGGGCATCGTGCATTGGGCGCTGCAGGCGCCGCTGGCGCGCGGCACGGGCGCGGCCGAACAGCTGCAATGGGATCTGCAGGCCCGCGAGCTGGGCGCCACGGCGCCGGCCCGCGATCATTTGCGCATCGCCCAGACCCTGATTGCCGCGGTGCCCGTCACGGCCCAGCAGGCCACGCTGCTGGCCGTGGATGCGGACCACCCGCCCGCGCCTCTGCCGGTGGCGGTGCCGCCCGGCGCCTTGGCCGGCCCCGACGGCCGCGCGCTCGGTGGCCTGGATGTCACCCTGCAATCCACGCTGGCCGGCGGCCTGCCGGGCGTGCGGCAGTGGTTCGAGCGCTACCCGTACACTTGCCTGGAGCAGCTCACCTCTATCGCGCTGGGCCTGCACAGCGCGCAGCGCTGGCAGACCCTGCAGCAGCGCATCGCCAGCTATGTCGATGCGGACGGCCTGCTGAGCTACTTCCCCGGCATGCGCTACGGCAGCGCGGTGCTTACCGCCTATGTGCTGACGGCAAGCAACGAGGCGCAGGCGCTGGGCCTGCCCTACACGCTGCCCGAGCCTGTGCTGCAGTCCATGCGCCGCGGCCTGCTGGCCTTTGTCCAGGGCAAGATACAGCGCCGCGCCTGGGCGCCGCAGCGCGACCTCGACGAGCGCAAGCTGCTGGCACTGGAAGCCTTGTCGCGCATCGGCGCGGTCACGCCCGCGCTGCTGGACAGCATCGCCATCGCGCCGGATCGCTGGCCGACCTCGGCGGTGATCGACTGGCTGGCGGTGCTGCAGCGCGTGCCGGCCATTCCCGGCCGCGCGGCGAAACTGCAGAAGGCCACCCAGGTGCTGCGCGCGCGCCTGCTGGATCGAGGCACCGAGATGGTCTTCCCCGACGACCGCGACAACAACTGGTGGTGGCTGATGGTCAGTCCGCAGGTCAATCTGGCCAAGCTGATGCTGACCGTCATCGGACAGCCCGGCTGGGAAGAAGACGTGCCGCGCCTGGCGCAGGGCCTGCTGCACGCACAGCATCGCGGCGCCTGGCGCACCACCACCGCCAATCTGCTGGGCAGCCTGGCCATGGAAAAATTCGCGCGGCACTACGAGACCACGCCGGTTTCGGGGCGCGTCGCGGTGCGCATGGGCTCGCAGGCGTCGGCAGCGACGGTGGACTGGAGTGCGCTGCCGGTCAAGGACGGCGTGCGCTCCAAAACGCTGCATTTGCCCTGGGCCGGTGCCAGCGACAGCCTGTTGATACAGCCCCAAGGCCGGGGCCAGGGCTGGGCCACGGTGCGATCCATGGCTGCTGTGCCTGTCACCAAGCCTCTGATGGCCGGCTTTGCCGTCACGCGCAAGGTCAGCGCGGTGTCGCAGGCCCGCTCGGGCGTCTGGTCGCGCGGCGACGTGTACCGGGTGCAGATCGAGGTCGTGTCCAAGACCCCGGGCACCTGGGTGGTGGTGAACGACCCGATACCGGCCGGCGCCACCATCCTGGGCAGCGGCCTGGGGCGCGACTCGTCCATAGCCGCGCAGCCCTCGAACGCGGCCGAAGAAACGGCGGCGTGGCCCAGCTTCGTAGAGCGCGGCTTCGATGCCTATCGAGCCTATTACGAGTATTTCCCCCAGGGCAAGACTCTGGTGGAATATACGGTTAGGCTCAATACCCCCGGGCAGTTCCGGCTGCCGCCCACGCGCGTCGAGGCGATGTACCAGCCCGATGTGTTCGGCGTGCTGCCGAATAGCCGGCCGCTGGACGTGCAGGCCAGCACCGATGACGGCCAATGACAGCCGCTGACGCACCGCGCGAGCCAGGCCGCGCGCTGCGGCGCCGGCCGCGCCGGGCATGGTGGCTGGCGGCGCTGCTGGCGGTATTGGCCATTGCGGCCCTGGTGCTTGCGGCAGCCCTGTGGGCCGCGGTCCGCGCCAGCGGCGGCGTCGCGCTGCCTGGCTACGATCAAGCCAGGCTCGATTACCGCGCCTCGGACGTGCGCATACTCGATCGCAGCGGCGGCCTGCTGGAACGCGTGCGCCTGGACTACCGGGGCCGGCGCGGCGACTGGGTGTATCTGCCGGATATATCCCCCGCCTTGCAGCGCGCGGTCGTGCTCTCCGAAGACCGGCGCTTCTACCGTCATGCCGGGGTGGACTGGAAGGCGGTGGCCGCCGCGGCCTGGCACAACATCTGGGGCTCGCGGGTGCGCGGTGCATCCACGATCAGCATGCAGCTGGTGACCATGCTGGAACCCGGCTATCGCCGTGCGCGGGAAGGGCGCACATTGCGGCAGAAGCTCGACCAGGCCATGCAGGCGCGGCGGCTCGAACAGCGCTGGAGCAAGCCGCAGATTCTCGAGGCCTATCTGAACCTGGCGGCCTTCCGCGGCGAGCTGGTCGGCGTGGACGCCCTGTCGCGCGTGTTGTTCGGCAAGCATCCCAGTGGCCTGGACGCACGCGAAGCGGCGCTGGCAGCGGTGCTGCTGCGCGGCCCCAATGCTCCGGACGGCGTGTTGCGGCGGCGCACCTGCCGCCTGCTGGGCGAGATGGGCGCTGGCGGTGAATGTGCCGGGCTGGCGGGCTTCGTGCACCGCAGCCTGCAACGCACGGCCGCGCCGCTGGCCGATAGCGACAGCCTGGCGCCGCAGTTCGCGCGCTGGCTGCTGCGCCTGCACCCCGCGGCGGCGGGGCAGTCGGTGCGCACGTCCATAGACGGCAGGCTGCAGCGCTACGTGCTCGACAGCGTGGATCGCAACGTGCGTGCGCTGCGCGACAGCAATGTGCGCGATGCCGCGGTGGTGGTGCTGGACAATGCCAGCGGCCAGGTGCTGGCCTATGTGGGCTCGAGCGGGGCCGGGCTGTCGCTGACGCCGCAGGTGGACAATGCCCGCTCGCTGCGCCAGGCGGGCTCTACGCTCAAGCCCTTTTTGTACGCCCAGGCCCTGCAGCAGGAGCGCCTGACGGCAGTGTCGCTGCTGGACGATGCGCCGCTGAATCTGCCCACGGGCAACGGCCTGTACATTCCGCGCAATTACGACAATCAGTTTTCCGGCTGGGTCAGCGTACGCACCGCGCTGGCCTCGTCGCTGAACATCCCCGCGGTGCGCACGCTGGTCATGGTGACGCCGGACGCCTTCCAGCAGTGCCTGCTGCGCCTCGGCCTGCCGCTGGACCACAGCGGCGACTACTACGGCTACAGCCTGGCACTGGGCAGTGCCGACGTAACCCTGCTGAGCCTGGCCAATGCCTATCGCGCGTTGGCCAACCTGGGGCGCTATTCCGACGCGCATCTGCTGCCGGCCACGCCCGCCGGGCCCTGGAGCCAGGTGTATACGCGCGCGGCGGCCTGGGTGGTGGGCGACATATTGTCGGATCGGCACGCTCGTGCGCGCACCTTCGGCATGGACAGTCCGCTGACCACGCCGTTCTGGACGGCGGTCAAGACCGGCACCAGCAAAGACATGCGCGACAACTGGACGGTGGGCTGGTCGCGCCGCTATACGGTGGGCGTGTGGGTGGGCAACAGCCACGGCGACAGCATGCGCGATGTGTCGGGCGTGTCGGGCGCCGGCCCGATCTGGCACGACGTCATGGCCTACCTGGAGAAGGGCGCGAGCGCCGCCGAGCCCGCCATGCCGCCGGACGTGAGCCGGCGCCGCGTCAGTTTCGACGACGGCATCGAGCCCGACCGCAGCGACGTGTTCATTGGCGACACCGGCGTCGATCGCGTGCGCCTCGGGGCGCCGCTTGCGCTGGCCGAGCCCGCCGCGCTGCGCATCGCGCAGCCGGTGGACGGCACCATCCTGGCGCTGGATCCGGACATCCCGGTCTTGAACCAGAAGGTGTGGCTGCGGGCCGCCGGCCTGGCCGGACAGGCCGGCGCGCAGGTGCGCTGGCAGGTGGATGGCAAAGAGGTGGGGGCGGGGGCGCAAACGCCCTGGGCGCCATGGCCGGGGCGGCACACCATAGAGCTATTGGACGCCAGGGGAAAGGTACGGGATCGCGCCGCCGTCGAGGTGCGCGGCGCGGTGCTGAAGCAGGCCGCCGCGCATTGAGTCAGTGCTCTGTCGCACGCAAGGCCTGGTGCCTTGAGACACAGCAGTGTGGCAGGGCACCGGCCGCGTCGCGGCCTTGGCGCTTGGGCTTGCTTGGGGTGCTTAAGTGCGGCTGCCGCTTTCCTGGGCCTTGATCATGTGTTCGCCGTGCGCGATGACCAATCCGAATGCAACGGCGAAAACCAGTGTGATGATGGCCACGACCAGGCCGGCGGAAAATTTGGGTTTGTTGTCAGCCACGAGGCTCTCCAGGAATCAATTGCCAGACAACTGGATAATATGCCAGTCTATGGCTTACGTTGTCATGAAACACGGCGGCCTTTTACTGACAAAACTTGTTGCCGGAACCGGGCCGCCATGCTGTTAAACTTCAAGCAGAATATCAGTTTTATATTAATACCATCAGATGTGCCTTGCGCACCACGAGGGAGCCCATGAAGACACTACGCATGCTTGGCAGAATCGCCGTACCCGCCAGCCTGATGCTGTTGGCTGCTTGCCAGAACATGCCGGGCAAGCACGGCAGCACCGGCCCGTCCACATCGTCCTCGGCCAGCAGCAGCGCTGCCGCGCCGTCCACCGGTACGGCGCCGGCCGCCGGCGCCACCGGCCAGGCGGGGCAGCCGGCCGCGCAGCATGGCGCTTCGGTGGGCGTGTTCCTGGCCGACACGCAACAGCAGCAGGGCTGGACTCCGGTCAAGCTTGCCGATGGCACCTTGTACGTCAATCCGCAGCCGGTACTGACCCGCTCCGACCTCACCGGCATACGCGCCGGCGCCAACAAGGAAGGCACCGGCTTGCTGGCGCTCGAGCTGAATTCGGCCGCCAAGCAGAAAGTCACCGACATCACCACCAAGAACCCCAACAAGCGCCTGGTGCTGGTGGTGGGGCGCACCATGATGGCGGCGCCGGGCTATTCCCGCCCGGTCACCTCGCAGGAATTGGTGTTTGCCGTCGGCACCGAGCAGAACGCCACGGCCGCGGCGCGAGCCATCGCGGGAAGCAATACCAATTCGCAGCAGGCGCCGGCGACGTCCACGGCGCCTGCGTCGTCGGCACCTTCTTCTAGCACCACCACGCATCACTGATTCTGGCCGAACAACAGCCCAACACGCAACCCAGCAGGAACCGACGCCATGGCCGACGATATGAATCAGGGGTCAGGCCGAGCCTGGCAGACTTCGGCCTACCAGGCCATGGGCGGCCTGCTGGCCCTGGGCTTCAAGTTCGTGGCCTGGCTCAATGGCCTGGGCGTGCTGCTGATTATTTTCTGCTCGCTGGGCCTGATCCAGACCGATCTTACGGCTGCCGAACTGCGGCTACCGCTGGTGGCCTTCACCGTTGGCCTGGCGTTGTGCGGGCTGGCCCTGTTCTGGTCTTATCTGGTGCAGGCCAGCCTGTTCAATCAGCTCGTTTCGGGCCGTACGCGCCGCACCCACTGGATCCCGCTGTCTTGTGCGATCGGCGCCTACGCCCTGAGCCTCGTGGTGTTCATGGTCGGCTGCTGGTTCACCCTGGGGGTGTCCAGCCTGGCCGCGCAAGCTTCCGATTCGGGCTATTCGCAGTCCTCCGATGGCGACGACGGCGATACTTCGCCGCAAAACCAGTCGGGTGCGCCGCAATTCGACGTGCCCGAGCAGCGGCCGGCCCTGGCCCACGTATCGCCTGCCTGAACACTTTGGGCGCTGTGGTTTTTTGGGCACTTGCTTCGATCGGGCTGGCAAATAGCGGCTTCCAGGAATAATATACGCATTGCGTATATTCAACCCTAGCCGGAGCCACCCTATGTCCGTTTCGCAGCAGGTCTTTTTACGCGACGCCATGCGTCGCCTGAATCTTACCCGCGATATTTTCGCCGGCCGTATCGGCGTCAAGCGCCGCGCCCTGGATACCTGGCTGCTGCCGGAGGGGTCGCAGGAATTCCGCGCCATGCCCGAAGTGGTCACGCGCTTCGTGACGGAAATCGTCGAAAACGACACACTGCTGCAAAAATATGCGCAAAGCGCACAGTCTGGCCCGCTGCGCGACAGAATTTCTTACGAAGGCAAGCACCAGCTCTTGTCGGTCGACCAGTTTTCCCGCGAATCGGTGGAAGAGCTGTTCCGCATCGCCGACCAGATGCAGCCCATCGCCCGGCGCCACAAGGTCTCGCGGGTGCTCGAAGGCGCCGTGCTGGGCAATTTGTTCTTCGAGGCCAGCACCCGTACCCGGGTCAGTTTCGGCGCGGCGTTCTGCCGCCTGGGCGGTTCGGTTTGCGACACTACCGGCTTCACGTTTTCGTCCATGGCCAAAGGCGAATCCATCTATGACACCAGCCGCGTCATGAGCGGCTATGTGGACGCCATGGTGATCCGCCACCCCGAGAAGGGTTCGGTGGCCGAGTTCGCGCGCGCCACCAATCTGCCGGTGGTCAATGGCGGCGACGGGCCGGGCGAGCACCCCAGCCAGGCGCTGCTCGACCTGTACACCATACTTACCGAGTTCTCGCGCCTGGGCAAGCTGCTGGACGGCGCCCACATCGCGCTGGTGGGCGACCTGAAGTACGGCCGCACGGTGCATTCGCTGATCAAGCTGCTGGCGCTGTACCGCGGCCTGAAGTTCACGCTGATTTCGCCGCGCGGCCTGGAAATGCCGGAATACATCCTGCAGCAGGCGGGCCGCCACGGCCACGTCATCGAGCAGACCAACTCGCTGGAACAAGGCCTGCCGGGCGCCGACGTCATCTACGCCACCCGGGTGCAGAAAGAGCGCTTCGCCGCCGAAGAACTGGAAGGCTACACGCCGGACTTCCAGGTCAACAAGGCCATCATCGACAAGTGCTGCGGGCCTGATGTCATCGTCATGCACCCGCTGCCGCGCGACAGCCGCGAGGGCGCCAACGACCTGAGCGTGGATCTGAACCACGACCCGCGGCTGGCAATCTTCCGCCAGACCGACAACGGCATACCGGTGCGCATGGCGATCTTCGCCGTGCTGCTGGGCGTGGAAGGCCTGGTGCAGCATTCGCTGCGCGATGTCACCTGGAACCCGCCGTCGCACGTCGGCCCAGACGACAGCCCCTTCCACGGGCTGGATTGATACGGTTTCGCGAGCATAAAGATAAGGGCGTAGCTTCGCCTTGCCGTGCTAGAGCAATTTCGGCTCGAATGCTTACGGACTTTCCGCGGTACCGGTACTTGTCTGAAGCAATGCCTGGAAAGGTGTAAAGGCCTGAACCAAAAATGCCGTAGTTGTATCGGTCTCCGGCTTCGCACCTTGTCCTCTCAACACGGCTGCCGTTTTGATCGCAAACCCGTATGGCAGCTGGCGGGCGGCCGCGGCCGCCCGCTTCAAACCGCTTTTTTCTCGCCGCCCAGCGCTTCCACCAGGGCGTCCAGCATGCGCGCCAGTTCGCCGGTCATCAGCGCCATGTCGGAATCGAACTGTTCGTCTTCGTTGCGGCCGGCGCTTTCCTGGTTCTCGCGCAGCACGTCCAGCGGGGTGACGCGCTTGATGTCCAGGCCGTCGGTCAGTACGAAG
This sequence comes from Candidimonas nitroreducens, assembly GCF_002209565.1. GTDB lineage: Bacteria > Pseudomonadota > Gammaproteobacteria > Burkholderiales > Burkholderiaceae_B > Candidimonas > Candidimonas nitroreducens. The sequence goes on along the minus strand of NZ_NJIH01000022.1, from coordinate 22,827 downwards.
GAAACCCGGTCGGCCCAGGTCAGGGCCAGGCGCGTGCACTGCTTGCCCGCGCGCACGTGCTTCTGCACCTCGTCGATGTCCATGCTCTGGCGCACGTAGCGCACCGCGGCGCGGCTCTCGCTGGTCGAGCGCAGTTCCGTGTCCTGGTCAATGCTGAACCCGGCCGGCGCTTCGTCGCTAATGAGCCATTCGGTCATGGCCGAGGCCGGCGACTGTTCGACGTGCAGCAGTGCCACCGGGAAGGGATCGAGGGCCTTGGCCAGCAGGCCCATGACCTCGTCGCACTTGGCCGCGGCCGCCGCGTCGACCACCAGCCAGTGGTTGCGCGTGTCGATCCAGACCCGCGTGTCGCGGTAGATGCTGAAGGCGCGCGGCGTCAGCTCGTCCACCACCTGTTCCTTGATCTCTTTCATCTGCCGGCGGCCCGGCTTGTAGCCCTGCTGTTCTTCGATCTCTTGCGCGCGGGCGCGCGCCACCTGGTTGACCACCGTGGACGGCAGCAGCTTCTTCTCGGCGCGCAGGCTCAGCAGGTACTGGCCGTTGACGGCGTGCACCAGGCCCGCGCCCTCGCGCGGCGCGATCCAGCCCAGGCTTTGCATTTCCTGGGCATTACCGGGCTGGAAGGCAAGCTTTTCCAGAGAGGCTTCAAGCGCTTCGGGCGTGCACGACCAGGAGGGGGAAAGACGGAATACTTTGAGATTTTTGAACCACATGACTCGTATATCGGAAGGGCGGCGGGCGCTGATTGCGGCGCCTTGCGCCGGCGCATGCCGTCGCGGCGGCATCGCGCCGTGGCCGCGGGCGTTGCAGAAAAAGGAGCGCCGATTGTAGTGCCATTTGGGCTGGCGGCCAGCGCACGGGCCAGGCTGGGCCCGCCCGGCCCGGAGCGGGCAACAGCCACGGCCTCTTGGTTCGTGCCAAGTCTTCGACGTCGGCGCTGCCTTGCGCGGGGAACTGGCTAGGACGCCCGGACGCCGCGACTATCGCGGTGTAGCTGGCCGGCACGCAGGGCTGGAACGGTTTCGGGATAGAGCCGGGGCGCCGGCGCGAGGCCTGTCTCAGTGTAGCCATCTTGCCTTGCGTGCATCCTGCTCCGGCCGCAGAATTTATTTTGTATGGAAGTTTTACGGCAAAAAAACAAAAAAACGGCCCGGATTGCCGTGAGGCACCGGGCCGATACGGGAGCACACAATGTTGCGCCATAAAAAGGCTCGCGGGGAACGCAACATCAGTGATAGAAGACAGCTTGCGCAACTAATGAAACAGGGGGATCAGTAGTTCAATAGTTCGGAGTCGCAAGCGCTTTCTATGCCATGAATTCTAGACATGTACTCTGACGTTCGCCTGAACCCGAAACCCTGTGGCACCAAGTACTTATACGTACTCGCTTATAAGCACTATATTCAGGCATTAATGTCGGTGCCGCGGGTTTCCCGCACGAACAGGCTGCCCACCACCACGGCCAGCAGCGCGATCAGCACGGGATACCACAACCCATCGTAGATATTGCCGGTGGCCGCGGCGATGGCGAAAGCCGCCGGCGGCACGAAGCCGCCGAACCAGCCGTTGCCGATGTGGTAGGGCAGGCTCATCGAGGTGTAGCGGATGCGCGTGGGGAACATTTCCACCAGCATGGCGGCGATGGGCCCGTACACCATGGTCACCAGTACCACCAGCAGCGTCAGCAGCAGCACGATCATGATGTAGTTCATCTGCGTGGGGTCGGCCTTGGCGGGGTAGCCGTGGTTGCGGATGGCCGCCGTCATGGTCTTCTGCAGCCCCGCCATGCGCTGCGCGAACTCGGCGCGGCTCAGGCCCTTGCCCTCGAAGGAATCGAACACCTCGCTGCCGATGCGCGCCCGCGCCACCGAGCCCGCGGGCGCGGCCTGGTTGGTGTAGTTGACCGAATGGCCGGCCATGAACGACTTCAGGATGTCGCAGGAACTGGTGAAGGACAATATGCCCACCGGGTTGAACTGGAACGAGCAGGCCGCCGGGTCGGCGATGATGGTGACGGGCGATTCCTGATGCGCCCTTTCCAGCGCCGGGTTGGCAAAGTGCGTCAGGCCCTTGAACACCGGGAAGTAGGCCAGCGCCGCGATCAGGCAGCCGGCCATGATGATGGGCTTGCGGCCGATGCGATCCGACAGCGAGCCAAAGATCACGAAGAAGGGCGTGCCCAGCAGCAGGGCCAGGGCGATCATGATGTTGGCCGTGTTGGCCTCGACGCCCAGGATCTTGGTCAGGAAGAACAGGGCGTAGAACTGGCCCGTGTACCACACCACCGCCTCGCCCATGGTCAGGCCGAACAAGGCCAGCAGCACGATCTTCAGGTTGTTCCAGCGTCCGAAGGAATCGCGTATCGGCGCCTTCGAGCCGCGGCCGGCGGCTTTCATCTTCTTGAAGGCGGGCGACTCGTTCAGGCGCATGCGGATCCACACCGAAATGCCCAGCAGCACCGCGGAAAGCAGGAACGGTGCGCGCCAGCCCCAGTCCAGGTAGTTTTCTTCGCCCAGCACGCTGCGCATGCCCAGCACCAGCAGCAGCGACAGGAACAGGCCCATGGTGGCGGTGGTCTGGATCCAGCCGGTGTAGAAGCCGCGGCGGTGCGGCGGGGAATGCTCGGCCACGTAGGTGGCCGCGCCGCCGTATTCGCCGCCCAGCGCCAGGCCCTGCAGCATGCGCAGTGCGATCAGGATGATGGGCGCGGCGATGCCGATCGAGCTGTAAGAGGGCAGCACGCCCACCATGAAGGTGGACATGCCCATGATCAGGATGGTGACCAGGAAGGTGTACTTGCGGCCCACCATATCGCCCAGGCGGCCGAACATCAGGGCGCCGAAAGGCCGTACCGCGAAGCCTGCGGCAAAGGCCAGCAGCGCGAAAATGAAGCCGGCGGTGGGATCGACGCCCGAAAAGAAATGCGAGGCGATGATGGCCGCCTGCGAGCCGTACAGGTAGAAGTCGTACCATTCGAACACCGTACCCAGCGACGAGGCGAAGACCACGCGGCGCTCGCCCGGCGTCATGGGCCGGTGCGCGGCGGTGTGGTGATCGCTGGCAGACTTGGGGATGGCGAGGCCGGCCCGGTTCATGGTGCTGTCGTCCGACGGATGTCCTGGATGGGGTTGGCGTGTTGTCGAGCCGGTGTCGAGTCATTGCGCCGTCCGCATGCGCACGGCCGCAGCCAGAAAGTTAGGCAATCTTGCTGACGCCACGCTGACGCCACGGCGGCGCAGTGCCCGTGTCGTGCCGGGCTGCGGCGCGGCATCATGCCGCCTTTTTTTGCGGGTCCGCGCCGAAGCCCGCCGGACCCGGCAGCCCGTGTGGGCTCGCCTGTGCATGGCCGCCGGCGCCTATCTGCGATCTCATGCCGCGGCGCCTGCCTCGTCGTCATACGCTTCGTCCTCTTCAGCATTGGGGAACAGCACGCGCAGCCGCGTGCCGGGCTGCGCTGCGCCCCGTTGCGGCGCCAGGAATTCGATGCGCGCGCCGTGCTGGTCGGCGATTTCCTTGACGATGGACAGGCCCAGGCCGCTGCCGTCGGCATCGCTGCCCAGCACGCGGAAGAAGCGGTCGAAGACGCGCTCGCGGTTTTCCTTGCTGATGCCGGGGCCCGAGTCCTCGACCTCGATGTAAGGCGCAGCGTCTACGCAGCCGACGCGCACGCTAACCTGGCCGGGCGCCGGCGTGTACAAGAGCGCGTTGTCGATCAGGTTGCCCAGCAGTTCGGCCAGCATCAGCGCATTGCCGTGCACGGCGACCGGCTCGGGGGCCGGGTCGAAACCCAGGTCCAGGCCCTTGCGCATGGCCGCCGGCACCCATTCCAGGGTCTGGCTGCGCGCCAGCTCGTTCAGCTCGACGCTGCCGGCGCCGGCCCGTTCGGGCTGTTCGGCGCGGGCCAGCGCCAGCAACTGATTGACCAGGCGCGTGGCGCGCTCGGAACCCCTGATCAACTGGTGCAGACTGGCGTCCAGGCCTTCCGGGCCGGGTGCGCGCAGCGCCAGCTCGGCCTGCGTGCGGATGCCCGCCAGCGGTGTTTTCAGCTGGTGCGCCGCGTTGGAAACGAAGCGCCGCTGCGTCTCGGTACTGGCCGCCAGGCGCGCCAGCAGCTCGTTCATGGCGGCGATCAGCGGCATGATCTCGGCCGGCGCCAAGTCGTCGTTGATGGGCGACAGGTCGTTGGGCGTGCGCTCGCGCAGGCGTTCCTGCATGATGGACAGCGGCTCCAGCCCGTGCGTCATGCCCAGCCCGGCCAGTAGCGCCGCCAGCGGCAGCACGATCAATTGCGGCGTCAGCATGCCGGTCAGTATTTCCTGCTGCAGCGTGGCGCGCAGCTCGTTGGTTTCGCTGACCACGGCCAGGAACGCCTGGCCGGAAAGGTCTTTGCCGCCCCACAAATAGGCGATGCGCACGCTGCGCCCGCCGGCATGAGCGTTGCGGAAGTGCACGTGGTCGGTGTCGTAGGACCAGTCCGGCGGTAGCGGGATGTCGCGGCTGCCGGCCAGCCACGTGCCGTTGGCGTCCTGGATGCTCCAGTGCGTAGGGTATTCCTGGTCGCCGGCCAGGATGGTGCGGGCCGAGGGCGGCAGCTGCACCCCTTGCGCGATGTGCTGCTGCTCGGCCTCGTGGCGCAGCAGGCGCAGATGGTCGGCCAGGGTGCGGTCGTAGGGCGCGTTGGCGATGTTCTGGGCAATGAAATAGGTGATGACGATGCCGATGGTCCACAGCAGGAACAAGGGCCCGAACATCCACACCAGAATCTTGCTCAGCAAGGTTCGGTTGGCTTTTTTCCGGCGTTGCGCGGAACGGAAGGGAAACAAGGCGGTTGGGGCCGGCGCGGGCGTCAACAGGCCCTAGGCGGCCAGCGTATTGCCCCGCGTTTCGGGTTCGAGGCAATAGCCCAGCCCGCGCACGGTGACGATGCGTGCGCCGCTGGGTTCGAGCTTCTTGCGCAGGCGGTGGATATAGACTTCGATGGCGTTGGTGGTGACTTCCTCGCCCCATTCGCAGAGCAGGTCGACGAACTGGTTCTTGCTGATCATGCGGCCGCAGCGCGACAGGAAGATTTCGAGCAGGGTGGTTTCGCGCGCCGAGAGTTCCAGCGGCTGGCCGTGGATGCGCGCGATGCGGCCATTGAGATCGAAGCTGAGGTTCTTGTGCTGCAGCACGGTGGTGCTGGTGCCGGCGCTGCGGCGGGTCAGGGCGCGCACCCGGGCCTCGAGTTCGCTTAGGGCGAAGGGCTTGGCCATGTAGTCGTCGGCGCCCAGATCCAGGCCCTGCACGCGCTGCTCGACGGTGTCGGCGGCGGTCAGGATCAGCACCGGTATCGGGCTGTTGCGCTGGCGCAGCAGGCGCAGCACGCCCAGGCCGGGCATCAGGGGCAGGCCGAGATCGAGAATGAGCAGGTCGAAGGATTGCAGCTGCAGGGCGGAATCGGCGGCCGAGCCGTCGTGCACCACGTCTACCACGTAACCGTCGCCGCGCAGGGAACGGGAAAGTCCATCGGCAAGAATACTATCGTCTTCCGCGATTAGAATGCGCATGTCGCTGCCTTGCGGCCCCTCATCTCCTTTTATGACGGCCCATTCTGACAGCTGGCGCAGACCCGACCAATAAGGGATAACGATAAATTCCTGCAGATTTTATATGTACTGTCTGTATGTACAGTATAATTTGGTGTGATAATCAAGGCCGGAAGCTTCCGGATGCCATGAATCCGGGGGGCTGCCCCCGCCATTTTTCAAGTTTTCAAGACTAGGATCCTCCACATGGACGACAAAACCAGCAAGGCCGCCGCCGCCGAACGCGCCAAGGCGCTTGCCGCCGCCTTATCGCAGATCGAAAAGCAGTTCGGCAAGGGCTCGGTCATGCGCTATGGCGACAACGAGGTCGAGCACGACATCCAGGTGGTGTCCACCGGCTCGCTGGGGCTCGACATCGCGCTGGGCGTCGGCGGCCTGCCGCGCGGCCGCGTCATCGAAATCTACGGCCCCGAATCCTCGGGCAAAACCACGCTCACCCTGCAGGTCATCGCCGAAATGCAGAAAATCGGCGGCACCTGCGCCTTCGTCGACGCCGAACACGCACTCGACGTGCAGTATGCCTCCAAGCTCGGCGTCAACCTGGCCGACCTGCTCATCTCGCAGCCCGACACCGGCGAACAGGCGCTGGAAATCACCGACGCCCTGGTGCGTTCGGGCTCGGTCGACCTCATCGTCATCGACTCGGTGGCGGCCCTGGTGCCCAAGGCCGAAATCGAAGGCGACATGGGCGACTCGCTGCCGGGCCTGCAGGCCCGCCTCATGAGCCAGGCGCTGCGCAAGCTTACCGCCACCATCAAGCGCACCAACTGCATGGTCATCTTCATCAACCAGATCCGCATGAAGATCGGCGTCATGTTCGGCAACCCCGAAACCACCACCGGCGGCAACGCGCTCAAGTTCTATTCCTCGGTACGGCTCGACATCCGCCGCATCGGCTCCATCAAGAAGGGCGACGAAGTCGTGGGCAACGAAACCCGCGTCAAGGTGGTCAAGAACAAGGTGGCGCCGCCGTTCAAGCAGGCCGAATTCGACATCATGTACGGCAGCGGCATCTCGCGCGAAGGCGAAGTCATCGACCTGGGCGTGCAGGCCAACATCGTCGACAAGGCCGGCGCTTGGTTCAGCTATTCGGGCAACCGCATCGGCCAGGGCCGCGACAACGTGCGCGAGTACCTCAAAGAGCATCCCGAAATGGCCTTCGAAATCGAGAACCGGGTGCGTGAACAACTGGGCGTCGTGGCCCGCGCCGCAGGCACGGCGCCGCTACCCGAGGCCGAGGCCCAGGCTCAGGCCGGCGAATAAGGCCGCCGTGTAGTTTCCCGCAAGGCCCGCCCCATGCCGCGCACGCCCGACGACGATCCGTTCGAAACGCCGGGGCCGCGCTCTTTGCAAGGGGCGCCCCGGCCTCTCGAGCCCTTCGAGCAGCTCGCGGCCGTGGCCGCCGGACAGCCCGCGGCGGCGCTTAGCGGGCGCAGCCTCAAGGCACGGGCCGTGGCCTACCTTTCCCGGCGCGAATACTCGCGCCAGGAATTGCGGCGCAAGCTGCTGCCCAATGTGGCCGACGCCGACGAACTCGACCTCGTTCTCGACCAGCTCGAACACGAACGCTGGCTGTCCGACGAACGCTACGCCCAGGCCCTGGTGCACCGCAAGGCGGCGCGCCAGGGCACGGCGCGCATCGTCCAGGAATTACGCCGCCAGGGCGTGCCCGACGAAAACCTCGAGGCTGTAAAGGCCCAGCTCCAAGGCACCGAAATCGAACGCGCCCGCCAAGTCTGGCGCAAGAAGTTCAGCGGCCCGCCGCAAGACGCGCGCGAATACGCCAGGCAATTCCGCTTCCTGGCCTCGCGCGGCTTTTCCCCCGAATGCCTGCGCCGCATCCTGGGCGAACAAGACGACGTTTCCAGCACCTAAGTACCGTTCAGGCATGTGTAGCGACGGTCTTTGCCGATTGACTCGACTAGTCCAATGAACTACCATGAATTCGTGGAATTCGAATGGGACAAGGCAAAAAGCGATGCCTGTTTTGCCGAGCGCGGATTCGATTTCACTTATGTCCTACGCGTGTTCGCAGATCCCGGCCGATTGGTAGTGAAGGACGTTCGATGGGACTATGGCGAAGACCGCTATCAGGTATTGGGCCGTGTCGAGACCCGCGTGTTTGTTGTGGTGTATACCCTGCGCGGTTCAGGCATACGCATCATTTCCGCGCGCAAGGCGAATCAGCGAGAGCTCAAGTTTTATGAAAACGGTGCGAGTAAAAATTGATGTGGGGCGGCTGGAATCTTTTCCGGTAGGCAGGGTCGACACCGAGCGCCTCGACCGTAGCACGCAAGCCGACCTGGAACTGCAGAAAAAGGCGGATGATCTTCAGGCTCTGCGTGACGCGGGCGATTTTGCCCGCGAGGTGCGGCGACGCCTTGGGCTTACCCAACAGGAATTTGCCAGTAGCATCAACGTATCGCTGGAAACCATTCGCAATTGGGAGCAGGGCCGCCGCCGCCCCACCGGAGCGGCAAAGGCCTTGCTGAAAGTTCTCTACAAAATGCCCAAAGCCTGTCTGGCGGCTTTGGAATAAGCCTTAGAGCCTTGGAATAGAGGGTGTGGCGAGGTGTGGATATTGCCTTAGCCGCGTCCCGCGCATGGCATGGCCTGAGGCGCTGCTTGAAAGGCGACCCCCTGGGCTTGGGCATGGCGCACGGCTTCGCCCAGCACGATGATGGCGGGGCTGGCCAGGCCTTGGGCCTCTATGGTTGCGGCCAGGTGTTCCAGGGTGGTGCAGGCGTGGCGTTGCGTGGCGCAGGAAACGTGCTGCACCACGGCTACGGGTAGTGTGGGGGCGAAGCCCGCTTCCAGCCACTGCTGCGCCAAGGCGCGCGGCTTGCTCATGCCCATGTAGCACACGATGCTCAGGCCGCTGCGCGCCAGGGCCTGCCAATCGGGCTGTGTACCGTCGGCGGTATGCGCCGTTACCAGCGTCACGCCGCGCGCCACGCCGCGGTGAGTCAGCGGCAGGCCCAGTGCGCCGGCCACGGCCAGGCCCGCGGTAATGCCGCTGACGCTTTGCGCCTCGATGCCGCGCTCGGTCAGCCAGGCAATTTCTTCGCCGGCGCGGCCGAAGATGTACGGGTCGCCGCCCTTGACGCGAGCCACCGTGCGGCCTTGGCGCGCATGGCTTTCCATCAGCCGCAGAATGAATTCCTGCGGCGTCGATGTACAGCCGCCGCGCTTGCCCACCTCGATGATGCGCGTGCCTGGCCGCGCCAGTTCCAGTATGTCGCGGCCCACCAGGTCGTCGACCAGCCACACCTCGCATAGCCGCAGCACGCGCAACGCCTTGAGGGTCAGCAGCTCGACGTCGCCCGGGCCTGCGCCCACCAGCCAGACGCGGCCTTTGGCAGGGCTTGTAGTCGTATCTTCAATTGAGCTTTTCATTGGACACTGCTTGTGAGCGCCCGCAGCGATGGCAGGAGTACCAAGGCCCCTGGTGCTTGTCATAGCGCGTGCGGCTGCAGCGTCAGGTGCGGCGGCAGGGCTGGGGGCAGCGGTAAGGGCGGCGCTAAGACTATGGGCGGCAAGGCCCGTGGTGCTTGTAGTGGTGCAATCTGTCTTCATGCGGCAATCTCCCCGGGGCCGTGTTCGCGCAGCATGCGCTTGAGCTGCGGCACGCACGACCCGCAGGCGGTGCCGCACTTCAGTCCCAGCTTCAATTCTTCCAGGGTGTGGCCGTCGCCGATCGCCCGCAATATCGCGTCTTCGGCCACGCCGTGGCAGGCGCAGACGATGCGCGCGCGCGCGGCGGCGCGTGTGCGTCCCATCAGCGCGCGGCCGGGGTCTTCGGGTGCCGTGCCGTCCTCGGCCCAGGCCAGCAGCGCCTCTTGGGCGCGCAGGTCGCCGGCCAGCAGAAAGGCCTGTAGCCGGCCGTCGCCGCGTCGCAGGCGCCGCAGCACACCACGGGCCGGGTCGTCGAAAGCCATGTCGGGGCTGTCCAGTTCCAGGTCGGCCGCCAGCCGCTCCAGCATGGCGGGCTCCGGCACTTCGGGGCCGGCCACGCGCAGCCGCACGCTTTCGCCGCCGATGGCGCTGGCCACCAGTACTGCATAGGGAAAGGCGCGCAGCCAAGAGGCCAGGCGCGGGCGCAGCGCCGGTATGGCGCCGCGCATCCAGGCCGATGCCTGCCACTGCCAGGCCAGCGGCCGCACGCTGACCGCACTGTGCTTGAGCTCGGGCTGGTGCGACAGCGGGTCGACGGCGTCGTTGCCCAGCGCGTTGACGCCGTCGCCGGCCATATAGCCGCTGCCCCAGTGCATGGGCATATAGGCGTGACCGGGTTTCAGCGCCGCGTCGGGCTGGGCCGGCGCCACCAGGCGGCCGCGCCCGGACTCTACCTCGGCCAGCTGTCCGGCGGCGATCGCCAGTCTTTTCATGTCGTCGGGATGCAGGTGTATGCAGGGCTCTTCGGCGTGGCGCGTCAGTTGCGGCACTAGGCCGGTGCGGCTCATGGTGTGCCACTGGTCGCGCAGGCGGCCGGTGGTCAGGCGCAAGGGGCGGCGCGCAGTAGGCCTCTCGGCCACGGGTTCATAGCCTATGTCCATGAAGCGCGCCCGCCCATCGGGTGTCGGGAACACGCCGTCGGCATACAGGCGCGGGCGCGCCGCACCCAGAGGCGCATAAGGCCATTGCTGCGGCCCTGCGGAATCCAGCAGGGCGTGGCTCAGTGCGCTGTAGTCCAGGTCGCGGCCCTGGGTCAGGCCGGCGTGTTCGATGAAAATCTCGGCCGCGCTGCGGTAGCGGAACAGCGCCGCCTTGGCCGGCGCAATTTCGGCCGCCAGCCGGCGCGCCACCCCACAGGCCAGCTGCCAGTCGGGCCGGGCGTCGCCGGGCGGGCGCAGCGCGGCACGCACGCGGCTTATGCGGCGTTCCGAGTTCGTCATGGTGCCGTCCTTTTCCGGCCAGGTGGCCGCCGGCAGCACCAGGTCGGCATATTCCAGGGTCTCGGTGTGCGCATAGGCTTCCTGCACGATCACGAACTCGGCACGCTGCAGCGCGGCGCGCACCTTGGCCTGATTGGGCAGCGATTGCGCCGGGTTGGTGCCCGCGATCCACAGCACCTTCACTTTGCCGGCCAGCGTCGCATCGAACAGTTCCACGGCGGTCAGCCCCGGCGTCTCGGGCAGGCTGTCCATGCCCCAGGCGGCCGCCACCTCGGCGCGGTGCTCGGCGTTTGCGGGGTCGCGGTGGCCGGGCAGCAGGGTGGCCATGCCGCCGGCCTCGCGCCCGCCCCCCATGGCATTGGGCTGCCCGGTCAGCGAAAAAGGGCCGGCGCCGGGTTTGCCGATCTGGCCGGTAGCCAGGTGCAGGTGGATCAATGCCGCATTCTTTGCCGTGCCACTGCTGGACTGATTCAGCCCCATGGTGTAGAGCGACAGGGCCGGCCCGCAAGACCCGAACCAGCGCGCGCAGCGCACGATGTCATCGGCCGGCACGCCGCATATTTCCTGGGCCGCGCGCGGCGTGTATTCGTGCACGCGGCGCTTCAGCGCTTCGAAGCCCTCGGTGTGGCGGACGATGTAGCCGTGGTCTACCAGGCCTTCCCAGATCAGCACGTTCAGCATGGCGTGCATCAGCGCCACGTCGGTGCCCGCCGTGATCTGCAGGTGCAAGTCGGCGATCTCGCAGGTATCGGTGCGGCGCGGGTCGACCACTACGATCTTCATGGCGGGGTCGCGCGCCTTGGCGGCCTCCAGGCGCCGGAACAGCACCGGATGGGCATAGGCCATGTTCGAGCCCGCGATGAACACCATCTTCGCGTGCTCCAAGTCTTCGTAGCAGGCCGGCGGCGCGTCGGCGCCGAGCGTGCGCACATAGCCCGACACGGCGCTGGACATGCACAGCCGCGAATTGGTGTCGATATTGTTGGTGCCGATCAGCGCGCGCGCCAGCTTGTTGAATACCGCATAGTCTTCGGTCAGCAGCTGCCCGGAAAGATACAGGCCGATGGCTTGCGGCCCGTGCTGGCGCAAGGTCTGCGCCAGGCGCCGTGCGGCCGCCGACAGGGCGCTGTGCAGGGCGATGGGGCGGCGCTCTTCCTGGCGGTTGCGCCGCAGCTGTGCCGTCAGCACGCGGCTGGCGTCGCGCCGCACCGTGGCCGCCAGGTTCATGCCCTTGCTGCAGAGCCGGCCGTGGCTGGAAGGGTGTGCGGCGTCGCCCGCAACGTCGATGACGCGTTCGCCCTGGGTGCGCACCTGCACGCCACAGCCCGTGCCGCAATAACAGCAGACGGAGTTGACGGTATGTATCGGCGGCGGGGGTATTGCGGCGTGCTTCATCTGGTGTTCCCGGTGTCGCGTGTATCAGGTGTAGGGCTGCGGCGCGCCGCAGCGTTCAAGGGCTGTCGTCGGCGGCTGGCTGCGCCGTGCGCAGCTTTGGAGTCGGCCTACGTCCTTGGCCTTGGCTGCAGCCGTGGCCGTGGCCGGCGAGATCCAGGTAAACGGTGCCGTCCTCGACCCGCGCGGCGATGCGCTGCGAGCAGCCCTCGTCCGGCGCCTGGGCCCGGCCGTCGTCCAGGCCTATGACCCAGCCATGCAGCGGGCAGGTGACGGCATGACCATGCACCAGGCCGGCCGATAGCGGGCCGCCCTTGTGCGGGCAGCGATCCAGCAGGGCGAAGACGTGGTCGTCCGAGGCCCGGAATACCGCAATGTCGTCGGCGCCGCCACGCTTGACGACACGCGCGCCGGCGCGCGGGATGTCCTCGACGCCGCAGACCGGCGTCCAGGCCGGGGCGGGGTGGCTTGCACCCATGGCGCCGGCGGCTGCCGCTTGCGCATGTACCGAGCCGCTGCTTATTGCACTGGGCTCTGCAACGGCAGAGCCGGCACTCGCCGTCGCGTCAGTGCTCGCCGCCGCGCTGGCGTTCGCTATACCTATAGCCATCGTGCTTGCATTCATCGTGCTCGTGTCCATCGTGCTTGTATCCATGTTCATGTCCATGCTGGCTTCAGGCGCCCAGGGGCTCCGTGCTCAGGGGTTCGACGCTCAGGGGTTCGAATTCACGCCGCGCCGCGGGCTCCTGCACGCGCGTAGCCCACGGGTCGCGCTCGAAAGACAGCGCGAACTTCAGCCGCTGGTACAGGGCGGCGCGATTGGCGGCGTCGTCGACCACGCGCGCCCTGGCGTGATCCAGGCCGACGCGGCCCAGGTAGTGGCAGGTGCGTTCCAGGTAGAAGGCTTCCTCGCGGTACAACTGCAAAAAGGCGCCGGCGTGTTCCAGCACAGCTTCGGCGCTGGCGACCTTGGCGAAGAACTGCGCTACTTCGGTCTTGATGCCGCCGTTGCCGCCCACATAGATTTCCCAGCCCGAATCCACCGCGATTACACCCACGTCCTTGATGCCGGACTCGGCGCAATTGCGCGGGCAGCCCGACACCGCGAGCTTGACCTTGTGCGGGCTGCTCATGCCCACTAGGTCTTTTTCCAGCGCGATGCCCATGGCCGTGGAGTCTTGTGTGCCGAAGCGGCAGAACTCGCTGCCCACACAGGTCTTGACGGTGCGCAGGCCCTTGCCGTAGGCGTGCCCGGAGGGCATGTCCAGGTCTTTCCAGACGGCCGGCAAGTCCTGCTTGCGCACCCCCAGCAGGTCGATGCGCTGGCCGCCGGTGACCTTGACCATGGGCACCTGGTATTTGTCGGCCACGTCGGCGATGCGGCGCAGCTCGGCCGGCGTGGTCACGCCGCCCCACATGCGCGGCACCACCGAGTAGGTGCCGTCCTTCTGGATATTGGCGTGCATGCGTTCGTTGGCCAGGTGCGACTGCGCGTCGTCGCGGGCCTCGCCGGGCCAGCTGCAGGTCACGTAGTAATTCAGTGCCGGCCGGCAGGTGGCGCAGCCGTCGCTGTTGCGCCATTCCAGGAATTCCATGGCTTGCGCGATCGAGACCAGGTGGTGGTCGCGTATGGCCCTGCGCACTTCGCCGTGCGTGAAGTCGGTGCAGCCGCACACGGGCTTTTCGGTGCTGGGCTTGATGTTGGCCGCGCCGCCCACGCAGTTGATCAGTATCTGCTCGACCAGGCCGACGCACGAGCCGCAGGAACTGCCGGCCTTGGTGTGCTTCTTGATCTCGTCGACCGTGAACAGGCCTTGCTCGCGTATGGCCTTGACGATAGTGCCCTTGCACACGCCGTTGCAGCCGCAGACTTCGGTGGAATCGGGCATGCCCACCACGCTGTTCTGGCCGGCATGGCCGGTGTCGCCGGCCGAGCCTTCGCCGTACATCAGGTGGTCGCGCAAGGCGTCGATCGAACGGGCTTCCTTGATGAGCCGGAAGTACCAGCCGCCGTCCACCGTGTCGCCGTACAGGCAGGCTCCCACCAGCTTGTCGTCGCGGATCACCAGCTTCTTGTAGACGCCGCCCATCGGGTCGGCCAGCGTGATCGCCTCGGTGCCGCCGCCGCCCACGAAGTCGCCGGCCGAGAATACATCTATGCCGGTTACCTTGAGCTTGGTGGAGGTGACGCTGCCGGGGTAGCGCGAAATGCCGAAGAACGCCAGGTGGTTGGCCGCGACCTTGGCCTGTTCGAACAGCGGCGCCACCAGGCCGTAGGCGGTGCCGCGGTGGCTTACGCATTCACCCACCGCGTAGATGCTGGGATCGTAGGTCTGCAAGGTGTCGTTGACGACCACGCCGCGGTCGGTATGGATGCCGGCGCGTTCGGCCAGATCGGTGTTGGGGCGTATGCCCACCGCCATCACGATCAGGTCTGCGGGCCTTTCCTCGCCGCCGGCAAAGCGTATGCCGCGCACGCGGCCGTCGTCCGTGCCCAGGATCGCTTCAGTCTGGCGCTCCATCAGGAACTCCAGGCCGCGCTGTTCCAGGCTGGCGCGCAGCAGCCCGGCTGCCTGGCCATCCAGCTGCCGATCCAGCAGGTTCGTGCCCAGGTGCACCACCGCCACTTCCATGCCGCGCGCGGCCAGGCCATTGGCCGCTTCCAGGCCCAGCAGCCCGCCGCCTATGACGATGGCGCGGCGCAGCGTGCCCGCTGCCTCGATCATCAGCTTGACATCGCGTATGTCGCGAAACGTCACCACGCCTTGCAGTTCATGCCCGGGCACCGGCAGGATCACCGGGTTCGAGCCCGTAGCCAGCAGCAGGCGGTCGTAGCGGGTCACGCTGCCGTCCTCGGCCACCACTTCCTTGCGGTTGCGGCGGATGTCGACGATGCGGGATTCGAGCCGCAGGTCGATGTGGCGCTCGCGGTACCAGTCCAGGTCGTTGAGGATGATGTCCTGCACCGTCTGTTCGCCGGTCAGCACCGGCGACAACAGGATGCGGTTGTAGTTCGGATAGGGTTCCGCGCCGAATACCGTAATGTCGTACAGGTCGGGCGCCAGCTCCAGCAGTTCTTCCAGCGTCCGGGTGCCTGCCATGCCATTGCCGACCACCACGAGTTTGCGTTTCTTCATCTGAATGCTCCGGGATCCATGAGCGTATCCAGCCCGCCACGCGTTTCGCGCCGTGCCGCATACGTCTGTAACGGGTATCAAGCAAAACGCGTGCCAGGCGTTGCGCCGGGCATATGCCGTGGAACCGGCCCGGCGGCCTGCACAGCAGCGGTGCGCGCCCATACCGCCTGCACCATCGCGGTGCTTGCGCCGCGGCCAGGCATGCGGCGCCCGCGCGCAGGCCGGCCGGCACGGACTTTGCTTGGTCATGGGTGTCGATGACGCTGCAAGGAGCGAGAGATGCGTTTGTTTCCCATGTTCAGCGACGTGCGTGGCCGCAGTGTGCTGGTGGTCGGCGGCGGCGCCGTGGCTTGGCGCAAGACGGCCCTGCTGATGCAGGCGGGAGCCTGCGTGCACGTCGGCGCGCCGCGGCTTTGCGCGCAGCTGCGCGAGCTGGCCGAGAACGGCGCGCTGTGTCACTTGCAGGGCGACTATCGTGTGGCCTGGCTGGACGGCCAGTGCCTGGTGGTGGCGGCCACCGGCATGCGCGCCGTGAATGCGCGGGTGGCGCACGATGCGGGCGTGCGCGGGCTGTGGGTCAATGTCGTGGACGACCCCGAACTGTCCAGTTTCCACGTGCCTGCCATCGTCGATCGCTCGCCTTTGACGGTGGCGATTTCATCCGGCGGCGCGGCGCCCGTGCTGGCGCGCCGCCTGCGCGAAAGGCTGGAAGGACTGCTGGATCCTTCCTTGTCGTTGCTGGCCGAGCTGGCGCGGCGCTACCGGCCGCATATACGCGCGCGTTATGCGGACGTGGCGCAGCGGCGCCGATTCTACGAATGGATGTTCGACGGCCCCGTCGCAGCCGCCGCGGCGGGGCAGGGACTGGAACCTGCGCGGCGCCGTCTCGATCGGGCACTGCGGGCGGCTCAGCCCCATGGCCCGGGCACTATATGTTTTCTGGACGCGGGCAATGGCGACCCTGAACTGTTGACGCTGAAAGGCCTGCGCGCGCTGTCCTCGGCCGACCTGATCGTCCACGAGCCCATGCCCGATCCGTCCTTGCTGGACATGGCGCGGCGCGATGCCGGGCGCTTTGCCGTGCCCGATCTGCACGCGCCCGAGTCGCAGCCCATATTGGGCCAGGGCCTGGCGCAGGTGAGGGCGGGCGCGCGCCTGGTCTGCCTGTTCCGCCGCCGCCTGCAAGCAGCCCGCAGCCTGCTGCATGGCTTCAGCGCCCAAGGCTATAGCTGTTATTGGGTTCCAGCGGTGGATGCTGCGGCTGCGGAGGGCTTGGCTGCCGAAGCATCGGCGGCGGACGCATTCGCGGCAGGCGTGCCAGCGAAAGATGCGCCGCCATCGGCCGCTTTGGAGGCAGGCGCTTCCGCGGTGGCCGCCGCTGCCGTGGACGTCCTGGCCGCATCGGCCGGCGCGGGCTGAGCCAGCGCTAGACTTTCTATGCGTTCCAGGTCAAGAGCCTGCAGCGCGCCGCGTATCTCGGTGAAGAACTCGGTGCAGTGTGGATAGGCAAACGACATGCGCGCCAGCCAGTACTCGATGTCGCTAAGCTGGCCGTCGCGCGCCAGCACCGCCAGTTCCAGCCGGTCGTGCGGCGGCGGGGCTTCGCTGGGCAGGGCCGGCACTGTTTGCGCGAGGGCCTGGGTGGAAAGATCCGGCGGTGCCCAGTGCAGGATGTGGTCGTCGGCCGCCATCAGTTTCAGCTCGAAGCGGAACGTGCTGCCCTGATCCGGCGCACTTTGCACATATAATTCGCCGCCCATCGTGCGGATGATGCTGCGCGCGATGAACAAGCCCAGGCCCACGCCTTCAGGGCGCGTCGGCCCTTGCTCGAAGGCCTTGAATATCGAGTCCTGCCTGCCCGGGTCTATGCCTATGCCCGTGTCGCTGACCTCGAAGTCCAGCGTCCACACCGGGCTGGCAGTGTCGGCTCGAACTGCGCGTACCCGCAGCGTGATAAGGCCGCGGCGGGTGAACTTGGCCGCGTTCGACAGCAGGTTCAGCAGTACCTGGCGCAGCCGCCGCGCGTCCAGCAATACCGTGTGCGGCAGAATGCCGGGGAGATCGGCCTGGAAGCGGTTGTGCTGGCCTTGGCTGAGCGCATGGCCTTGCCTGACCACGTCTTCCAGCAGGCCGGCCATCTCGACCGGCGCGCTGACCAGATGCAGAGGCTTGAGTTCCGCCCGGGCGTAATTCAGCAGCTCGTCGATCAGATCCAGCTGATAATCGACATTGCGCTCGATGGCGCGCAGCTGCGCGGCTCGTTCGGAGGCAGGGCTGTGAACCAGCAGCCGCGCATAGCCGACGATGGTGGCCAGGGGCGCGCGCAGATCGTGTCCGATGTAGCTGAGAATTTCGGTTTTCTGGCGATTCTTGTCGTTGGCGTATTCCAGTGCCTTGTTCAGCGCCTGCGTCTGGGTAGCGACCTCAGCACTGAGGCGCTGGTTTTCCTGAGCCTGCCACTGCGCCAGAGCCTCGGTGGCGCTGTTGCGCTGCTTGCCCAAAAGCGTGATCCAGGCAGCCAGCAGAGCCAGGCTCAGATAAAAGCCGAACAGCACGGCCAGAGGGTTGACGCCCAGTCCGCCCAGCGTGCCCTGGTACACGAAATCGGGCAGCAGTCCCCAGGGCTCCAGGGCGCTGAGCGTCATGTGCAGGGCCACGTAGGCCGTGATCAGCAGCATCAGCCTGCGTGTCGGCACCCGCTGGCGCGCCAGGGCCGCCACCAGCAGCAACAGGCCCACGGCGAACAGGGGGGTCGAGAAGGCCGCTATGCGCCGCACCAGAAACGTGTCGCCCAGCCACGAAGCCAGGGCCATGCCCAGCTCGAAAGCCGTAAAGCCGGTGAGCCAGCGGCGCCCCGGCAGCCGCACCTTTTCCTGGCGCGCCACTTCGAAGATGAACAGCAGGAATACCGCCAGCGACAAATGCCCCAGCACGTGCAGGCTGCGGTAGCTCCATTCCGTGCTGTCGGGCCATAAATACAAGTGGCCGTAGCCGCGCCGCACCGCCTCGTAGCCGGCCACCAGCAGCGCCTCGGCACTCAGCAACAGGAACGCGCCGTTGCGCGAGAACAGGGCGATCATCAGCGCGATCCAGCCCAGCGCCAGCAGCCCGCCGAACAGCAGGCTGTCCCAGCCGCGCATGTGCACTTCGTGCGCGATGAAGCCGTCGTTGGTGTACAGCACTGGCTTGATCAGATGGGGCTGGGTGGTGACGATGCGCGCCAATATACGGATACTTTCCCCGGGTTCCAGCGCGAATGCGGCCGTGGGCAGGCGCGAGCGGCTCGATCTGTGCGCCAGCGGGGAGGTCAGCCCGCCATGCAGATGTTGCCAGGCGCTGCCGGGCTTTTGCAAATAAATGTCTATCTCGCGGAAATCGTAGGGGCTGAGCGCCAGGCGCAGCTTCAACGCCCGAGTGTCGTGGTTGGCCAGCTTCAGCTGCAGCCACCATGCCGTTTTCATGTCGAGGGATTTGAGCTTTTCCGTGCCGATGCGCCGAAAACCCCGCTGGGCGCCGGCCGGCAGCGCAGCCACCTGCTGCAGATCCATGGAGCCCGAATCGTCGCGCAGCAGGCCGGTATCGCGCCAGACCTGCAGCGGCCAGTGGCCGCCCGGCTCTATGGCAGCCGTCTGCCCATAAGCCAGCGCGCCATACAGCAGCAACAGGCAAAGCCATAGCGGCCGATACATGACCCGCCGGCACCAGCGCCGCACCGTCCAGCCCGGCGTACGCGCGGCCAGGCTGGGTGTTGGGGTGGGCATGGGTCGGAAGGGCATTGCTATGTTTTGTCAGTTCAGTGTACGGGCACTTGAAGTAGACACAATGGATATTCGATGTGTATACGTCAGTGTGGTTAATGGAAAGTTACACAAGTGTCTCATTTGTATTAACTATGTTGCTGATGTCTATCACCGTCCAGAGTTTTTAGCAAAACACCATGCCGAATACTATGGTTGATTCCTGCAAATTGACATTAATTAAGCATTAAGTCAGGGGAAACGGCGCTCTATCAAAACAAATCGTCATTTTTGCAAAACTGTGTTGCATTTCTGAATGCTACATTCAGCCGCAGTTTTTACAACACGCTTACGAAATCCATCCCCCCTTAGTGAATCCCGGTGCACGTGCGTAGGCCCGCCTCGAGCAGGCATGGGTATGCCTGTGCCTAGTCTGGGCTTTTCTCCATACGGAAGGCTTACGGATGGGGGCGGTTTTTCAATTCAAGACCTGGCCTAGCAGCGGCGTAAGGGCAGTTTTTGGCGCCGCTCGTAAGGCAGTGGTGGGACGAGCGTTTCAATCAAGAAGAAGTAAAAGGGGTTTCCTTAATGTTGGCGAATATCCTGAGCAAAGTTGGCGGCGGCACCGAAAGCGTTGATACGAGCGATTTCAAGATTTCCACTCCGTCCATTGTGCAGCTGAAAATCGCTCCCGAGGACGTGCGTACATTCGAACGCGACGGGGCGAATCTGAAGATGATTCTGCTCAAGGGCCAAGTGGTGGTTGTCGAAGGTTTTTTTGCCAAGGATGCCGAAGGGCATCGCAGCGACCTGGTGCTCGAGGACAACGCCGGGGTTCTGTGGTGGGGCCAGTATCCTTCCGAATGGGAAGGGTTCCATTTCACTGAGATAGAAGAAGATTCGGCTGCGGTTCCGCCATGGATGTGGGCGGGGCTGGGACTGCTCGGTTTGGGCGGCGTTGCGTTGGCAGCGGGCGGTGGCGGTGGCGGCGGTGGCGGCAACCATCCTCCGGCTGCTGGGCACGATAGCGTGCACGGCAGCGAAGACTCCCGCATCAGCGGTAACGTGCTGCTCAATGACAACGACCCCGATGGCGATCCCTTGCGCGTTACGCAATTCAGCGTGGACGTCAATGGCGACGGCAAGCCGGATGTTTTCAATGCCGGCGACACGGCCAAGATCCAGGGCGTGGGCGAACTGACGGTCAACCCCGACGGCAGCTACACCTTCACCCCCGAACCCAATTGGAACGGCAAGGTGCCCCCGGTCGACTACACGGTCACCGACGGCAACGGCGGTACCGACCACGCCACGCTGGACATCACGGTCGACCCGGTGCAGGATCCCCCGGTCGCGACAGACGACCTAGTCGTAACCGACGAAGACACGCCCGTCACCGGTAACGTGCTGGCCAACGATCATGACCCCGACGGCGACCCGTTGACGGTAACCGAATTCCGCGTCGACACCGATGGCGACGGCACGCCCGAAACCTTCAAGCCGGGCGAAACGGCCGAGATCACGGGGGTGGGCGAACTGACCATCAATTCGGACGGCAGCTATACCTTTACGCCGGAGCCCGGCTGGAACGGGGATGTGCCCACGGTCAGCTATACGATTACTGACGGTCAGGGCGGTACGGACGCTGCCAACCTGAATATTACGGCCAATCCGGTCGACGACCCGGTTCATCTGACCAATTTGACGGATGACGCCGGGGGTGCGAACGGTAGCGATATCGTGGTGTACGAGAGCTCGCTTGCGGGCGGCAGTGATGCGGGTGGCACGGGAACTACGGCCAGCGGCAGCTTTACGGTCGATGCGCAGGACGGGATTCATGATCTGAGCATCATTGTCGATGGCACGGACTATGCGCTGGTGACCGATAATGTCTTCAGCGCGCAGACGATCATCACCGGCAACGGCAGCACGCTCGACATCACAGGCTATGACGCTGCTACCGGCGAGCTGAGCTATACCTATACGCTTAACGGCGCCCAGACGCATGGTGCTGCGGGCGTGGATGATATCTACGAGCAGTTCGGCGTTACGCTGACCGACATGGACGGCGACACGACGAGCGATACGCTGGGCGTACGCATCGTCGATGATGTGCCTGAGGCGAAGGATGACGGGGCGACGATAGCCGAGGACAGCAGAAGGCGCTGGACGGACTGAGCGAGAGCGGGGCGATCACGCTGTCGTACCAGGATGTAGACGGAGTGACGCAGACGAAGGTGCTGAGCCGGGCGGAGATCGAGGCGCTGGGCGGTACGGCGCAGCACATCGAGACGCAATACGGGACGCTGGAGCTCAATGGCTATCACCAGGCGGCAGATGGCACGCTGACGATCGACTACAGCTATGTGCTGACGAAGGCGCCGGAGGTGGTGGGGGCAGATGCCTCGGACACGATTGGAGTGACGGCCACCGATCGCGACGGCAGTACCGACGGCAGCAGCATCGCGATCAAGATCGTCGATGATGCGCCCCAGGCGAAGGATGACGGGGCGACGATAGCCGAGGACAGCAGTACGGTCAGTGGCAATGTGCTGGAGGATGCGAGCAGCGGAGCCACGCCTGGGCCGGATGATGTGGCCGATACGCAGGGTGCCGACGGCGCGACGGTGACGGATATTGCCAGCGACAAGGTTCCGGGCAATACGCCGAGCGATGACGGCAGCGGCGTGCTGACGATTGATGGCCAGTACGGCACACTGGAGATCCACCCGGACGGCAGCTATACCTACGCGCTGGACAACAACAACCTGGCCGTGCAGGGGCTGTTGACGACGGAGTCGCTGACCGATACCTATACGTACACGATCACCGACGGTGATGGGGACTCGAGCACGGCGACGCTGACGGTCACCATCAACGGCACGGACGATGGTGTGACGGTGGCGGTTCCAGTGGACGATGCCGCTACCACGCCCGATGGGGTGACCACTGATCAGGTAGTGTTCGAGAGTGGCCTGACCGAGGGTTCTGCGACGAACGAGGCAGACACCCAGGTCAACGCCAGCTTCACGGTGAAGGCGCTGGACGGACTGAGCGAGAGCGGAGCGATCACGCTGTCGTACCAGGATGTAGACGGAGTGACGCAGACGAAGGTGCTGAGCCGGGCGGAGATCGAGGCGCTGGGCGGTACGGCGCAGCACATCGAGACGCAATACGGGACGCTGGAGCTCAATGGCTATCACCAGGCGGCAGACGGCACGCTGACGATCGACTACAGCTATGTGCTGACGAAGGCGCCAGAGGTGGTGGGGGCAGATGCCTCGGACACGATTGGTGTGACGGCCACCGATCGCGACGGCAGTACCGACGGCAGCAGCATCGCGATCAAGATCGTCGATGATGCGCCCCAGGCGAAGGATGACGGGGCGACGATAGCCGAGGACAGCAGTACGGTCAGTGGCAATGTGCTGGAGGATGCGAGCAGCGGAGCCACGCCTGGGCCGGATGATGTGGCCGATACGCAGGGTGCCGACGGCGCGACGGTGACGGGTATTGCCAGCGAGAATGTCGAGGCCAACGAGGCCACTGAGGCCGGAGGCGTGCTGACGATTGATGGCCAGTACGGCACACTGGAGATCCACCCGGACGGCAGCTATACCTACGCGCTGGACAACAACAACCTGGCCGTGCAGGGGCTGTTGACGACGGAGTCGCTGACCGATACCTATACGTACACGATCACCGACGGCGATGGGGACTCGAGCACGGCGACGCTGACGATTACCATCAATGGCGCCGACGATGGCGTGACGGTGGCGGTTCCGGTGGATGATGCCGCTACCACGCCCGATGGGGTGACCACTGATCAGGTAGTGTTCGAGAGTGGCCTGGCCGAGGGTTCTGCGACGAACGGGGCAGACACCCAGGTCAACGCCAGCTTCACGGTGAAGGCGCTGGACGGACTGAGCGAGAGCGGGGCGATTACGCTGTCGTACCAGGACGTAGACGGAGTGACGCAGACGAAGGTGCTGAGCCGGGCGGAGATCGAGGCGCTGGGCGGTACGGCGCAGCACATCGAGACGCAATACGGGACGCTGGAGCTCAATGGCTATCACCAGGC
>NZ_NJIH01000021.1 GCF_002209565.1 Candidimonas nitroreducens | reverse complement strand
GCGTACAGGTGGCGCGGCTCGACGCCGTACAGGCGCGCGGCCACCAGGTTCTGGGCGGTGGCGCGTATGGCGCGGCCCAGCCGCGAGCGCAGCAGGAAGTACCACATGCCCACGGTCAGAACCATGGCCACGCCGAAGGCGGCCAGGCGCACCACCGGGATGGTCAGCGGGCCCAGCGCGAAGTTGTTGCCGGCATAGCTGGGGTTGATGGTGCGGAAGTCCGCCGAGAAGACCAGTTGGGCCAGGTACGTCAGCACCACTTCCAGCCCGAAGGTGATGAGCAGCGTGTTGAACATGGGCGCGCGCGCGATCAGGTTCAACAGGCCGCGCTGCACGCCGTAGCCGACGCCGAACATGATGCAGGCCGTGATCGGCAGGCCCAGGAACGGGTCGATGTGCAGGTAGGTGAACAGGTGCCAGGAGATGTAGGCCCCCAGCATGATGAAAGCCCCGTGGGCCAGATTGACGATGTTCAACACACCCCATACCAGGGCCAGGCCGAGCGCCATGATGGCGTATAACCCCCCCTGCAGGATGCCGTTGACCAGGATCTGCAGCAGTAAATCCACGCTGGCTCCTATTTATTTTATGGATATCAAATAATAAGTTTGCCGGATCGGGCGTTGTGCGCCCGACCCGGCTTGGGAGACCAGGGGGCCGTTTTGCGCTTCCACCGCACCTTTAAGCAAGAACAGCCCGCATACCCGCGCAGACTCGCGCAACTCAGCGGCTCGACCAGGGCCGCATGGGGTATTGAGCGTGCCCGATAAAAGCACCGCCCTTGAAGACGGGCCGCACGGCTCCGCTCTGCACCTGAACGACGATCTGATCCAAGTCTATCTGCCCCGACGGGCTGAATTTGACTCTGCCGTACAGGCTGTCGAAATTGCTGGCGGCAATTGCATCGCGCACTTTCTTCGGATCCAGCGTATTGGCTTTCTCGATGGCGTTGGCAATGGTTTCTACTTCCGCCGCGCCCGACGCCGCGTGGTAATCGGGCTCGTATCCGTATTTGGTCTTGTACTCTGCCGCAAAGCTCTCGGCATCGCCGAACCAGCGGTCTTTGAGCGCCTTGCTGGGCAGCCATGCGGTCATGCCGAAGGCATAGTCGGCATCCTTGCCCAGGGCCTTGCGGAAGTCTTCGCTGGGCACCCCTACGGTGAACGCATACATCTTCGGGCTGACATTCAAGCTTTTCGCCTGGCGTAGGAAATTCAGGATTTCCGTCTCGTGCCCGCCCACCAGGATCGCGTCAACCTTCTTCGACTTGATCTGCGACAACAAGGCGCTGAAGTCGGTGGAATTAGTGTGATAGCGCTGGTTCATGACCACATGCAGCCCGGCCTTCTCAAGCATGGGGCCAGTGTGCTTCTGCAGCGTTACATCGAAGGAATCGTCGGCGCATAGCAAGGCCACCGACGTGGGCTTGGGATGCAGCTTGGTCAACATGGCCACGGTGCTGCGGAAGTAGCCGCTGCCCGGCGCCAGTGTGCCAAAAATATATTTGAAGCCGCGCGAGAAGATTTCGTCGGACGCCCCGCCGCCCTCCACCATCGGCACTTTATATTTTTCCGCAACGGCGGAGCTTGCAACGGTGAAGTTGCTTCCGTAGGGCCCGAGCAAGAAATTGACTTTATCGTGCGACACCAGCTGGGTGTACTGGCGCACGCCGAGATTGACGTCCGACTGGTTGTCGTACAGCTTCAGGGCCAGTTTGTAGGTCTTGCCGCCGACCTTCAGGCCGCCGGCGGCATTGATCTTCTCGACCGCCAGCTTGTATGCATCGGGGTAATATCGGCCTGTATTTGCGATAGGGCCGGTCAGCTGTACCGACGCACCCAGAACAATCTGAGCTTGCTCCGCCTGCACCGTGGATAAAGGGGCCAGCGCAAGCAAGCCGGCCAACGCCAGAGGCACAAAATATATTGAATTGAATGACATGTCTGTCTCATCCGGGCTCCTCCCGTGCAGCAGTCGAATTGCCGAAGATCCGTCAATTCGAATCACGTGCTCTTTGCGGCGCCCTCTCCTTGTGATTTTGCTATATGTCGAGCGGGGCCGTACCGACAAGCCGCCCACCTGTTTCGGTTTTCATACAAACCTGTTGCGTGTGATCACTGCATTCTTGGCATAGTGCTCCTTATGTGGCTATGGTTTCGGGGGGATATGCCGGCAGGGCCGCCGCCCCGCCGGTCTGTTCCAGGTATCGCTGGGCATCGAGAGCCGCCGCACAACCCGTCGCAGCCGAGGTGATCGCCTGGCGATATAAATGATCCTGTACGTCACCCGCTGCAAATACGCCGGGGACGCTGGTCATGGTGGTGAGAGCGCGATCCATTTCACCCGTCACCAGATAGCCTTCGCAGGTTTCCAGCTTGCCGGCGAAAATACCGGTGTTCGGGCTATGGCCGATCGCAATAAAACAGCCAGCCACCGCCAGCTCTTCGGTTGCGCCGGTCGCGGCGTCGCGCAGCCGCACTCCCGTCACGCCGGACGCATCGCCTAGCACCTCGTCCAGGACTCTGGAAGATTTAAAGACAATCTTGCCTTCTTGTATTTTCTTCTTCAGCTTTTCCACCATAAGGGCTTCCGCGCGCAATGCCTCCCGCCGATGGATCAGGTAGGTCGTGCGCGCGATATTCGACAGAAACAGGGCTTCCTCCACCGCCGTATTTCCTCCGCCCACGACGCATACGTCCTGCCCCCTGTAGAAAAACCCGTCGCAAGTGGCGCATCCGCTTACGCCACGCCCCTGGAACTCGGCTTCTGATGGCAGCCCGAGATATTTGGCCGATGCGCCGGTCGCAATAATCAGCGCATCACAGCTGTATGCATACGTCTCGCCGGCCAGCAAGAACGGCCGCGCCGCGAGATCCACGTCCTTGATATGGTCGAATACGATGTCCGCACCGAAACGGGCGGCATGCTTGCCCATCCGTTCCATCAACTCGGGGCCCTGCAGGCCGTCGATGTCACCCGGCCAATTATCCACATCCGTGGTGGTCATCAATTGGCCGCCTGGAGCCATGCCCGTGACCAGCACAGGGGCAAGATTGGCCCTGGCCGCATACAAGGCCGCGGTATAGCCCGCCGGCCCGGCCCCGACGATCAATACGCGGGCGTGCAGCCGCGCCGGGGCTTCGTTGTCGTTTTTACCAATTTGCATTTCCATGGTGCATGACTCTCTGTAGACCGCGTGGCCGGCCGATCAAACCCGGATGGCCCGGGCATTGGACAGTGCTTCGATTTCCGCACATGAAAGCCCCAGGCGCTCGCGCAGAACGGCGTGGGTATGTGCGCCGAGGCGCGGAGGCGCTTGCCGGTACTCCACCGGAGTCTCGGAAAGCCGCAAGGGATTCGCCACGAGCGAGACAGCCTCGGGCCCGCCGCCGGGCAGCTTGAATTGCATTTCCCGATGGCGCACATGGGGATCGTCGAAAACATCGCTCAGGCTGTTGATGGGCCCACAGGGAATACCGCCTTCCTCCAGGGCGATCGTCCACGCCCGTGTGCCGCGCCGGCGCATCACGCCTTGAATCAATCCCTGCAGCGTCTGCCGATGCGCGATGCGTTCGGCATTCGTAGAAAACCTGGGATCGTCCGCCCACTCGGGATGTCCGAGCGCCTCGCAGAAGCGCCGAAACTGCCCATCATTGCCCACGGCAACGATGATGTAGCCGTCCTTGGTTTGGAAATCCTGATACGGCACGATGTTCGGATGGGCGTTGCCCATGCGCTGCGGCGCTTTTCCGCTGACCAGGTAATTCATGGCCTGATTGGCCAGGCAGGCCACCTGTACGTCCAGCAAGGCCGCATCGATGTGCTGCCCGCAGCCCGTCTTGTCGCGGTGGGCGAGCGCCGCCAGGATGCCCACCGTCGCATACAGGCCGGTCAGGATGTCGGTCAGGGCGACCCCCACCTTTACCGGCCCGGCGCCGGGTTCCCCGTCCGGGCGGCCATTGAGGCTCATCAGCCCGCCCAGCCCCTGTATCAGAAAATCATAGCCCGGCCTGTGAGCATAAGGCCCGGTCTGGCCGAAACCCGTGATGGAACAATAGACAATGTCCGGCTTGACAGCCCTGATCGAGTCATAGTCGAGCCCATATTTCTTCAGCCCTCCCACCTTGAAATTTTCGATGACGACATCGCACTGCATGGCAAGTTTCCTGACGCAATCGCGGCCCGACTCATGGCGGATATCGATGGCCACGGACTTTTTGTTGCGGTTCGCCGCCAGGAAATAGGCCGACTGCGGCTCATCGCCCCACTGCGCATCGTGAGCCCAGGGCGGCCCCCAGGCCCGGGTATCGTCGCCGCTTCGCGCTTGCTCGACCTTGATGACTTCGGCCCCCAGATCGGCCAGCACCTGGCCGGCCCATGGGCCGGCCAGGACACGCGACAAATCCAGAACCCGCAAGTGTGACAAGGCACCCATACGACTCTCCCCCTATCGGCAGCTGGCGATGTCCATCCGTGCCCGGCCCGCGCTAGGCCAGCTCGGCGGTGACTTTCAACGGCTCTTTGGTGCCCAGCCAGACCTCTTGCGCCTGCGCCTGGATCTGCTGCACGCGCACGGCTACCTCGTCGGCCGTGATGGAGCTTACCGGGTGCGAAATGACCACGGGCTCTAGGGTACGCATCCCGACAGCCTGGCGCGTAAGTTCCGTTTCGCGCACGAATTCGGTGGTGACGATGGGCGCGCTGGGAATGCCGAGCTTTTCCAGGGCGATCGCATCGCGTATGCAGGCGGAGGTGCAGGAACCGCAATCGCCGATGGCGGTCAGCACCAGATCGTTTTCCGCGGCGATTTGGGCGATGAGTTCGGGCGAGGCGTCCTTGGAAAAGCTGTGCTTGGTGTAATAGTTGACGGCGGAGAATTCTATTTCGCTGCCCAGCGCCTGCGCCGCTCCGCGCAGCAATTTATTGGCATTCCACTTCGAGTTGTCCAGAATACCCAGGCGCAGCCCATCCAGCTTGCTCTTGCGCGCCGACAGCGGCAGGTTTTCAAAACGGATGCGGCCGCGCGGATCAAAAACTTCCACGCCTTCTTCAATTACGGTAGACATGATGCTCTCCAATTCAAAATTAACGCTATAAGGCACGCAGATGGTGGCCTAGAGGGCGCAGGCGCCGCCCACGCACTCGCCGCCATTGCCGCCCACGGCACTGCTGTCTATAGCCCGCAATACCGGCGTGCTCATGTGGCCCCAGCCCGGAATCAATACTGAAAACTGCCCTGCCTCGCCACCCATCACAAACAGGTGGATGTGGTCGGGCCCGGCGACGATGGGTATGCGGGTTTCGGGGTCGCGCTTGAAGTACTTGGGCAGATTGCGGTTGTAGACCTTGCCGTAGCGGTGGCCGTAGGCAAGATCGATGAAACGATTGCCGTGATTGTGGTAGAGGTAGTTGCGTATGTCCGAGCGCGACCATCCATATTTCGCAATGCGCCGCGCATGTTCCAGGCCCAGCACCACGGTGACGTGTCCGCTCAGAACCGCGCTGTTCGAGGCAATGGTGCTCATTGCCGAACACATGGTGTCCAGGATGCCTTCGGGGTCGTTGGCAACGTGATTGGTGACGCTGTGCGGGGCCTCTGCCGCAATGGCGAATACGGTTGAATCTTCGGGCTTGTAGCCGTGCTCCACATGGTACGGGGCCAGAGGGCTTTGCAGCTCGTTCTCGGCCACGCAATAGGTGTATTTCCCGGGGTGCCCGAGCGTGCTCTTGTCCAGGTCGCCGGGCCAGCCGCCGCCCACGTTCAGCATGATCAGCCTGACGGCGCGGCCTATGGTCGCATTGGCCCGGTTGCCGGATCCGAAGGCATTGCAGCCGCCATTCATGCCGATCTCGCGCGCAATCGGGCCGTTGACGATGATCAGCGGCGAGGCGACGTGCGTCGTGGCCTGCACGCCGTTCAGGTTGAAGGCTTGGTCGGTGATAGCTTTTACGGCCGCCAGCACCACGGGGGTGTACTCGGGCTTGCAGCCGGCCATCACCATATTGATGGCCAGCACTTCGCGCGTCAGCTCGCCCCATCTCGGGGCGATTTTTGCTTCGACATAGTCGGGATCGCCCCCCAGCCTGTCGACGATGGCGTCGATCTTCTGGCGTGTCGGGGGTACTACGGGCAAACCGTCGGTAAAGCCCTGCTCGAAATAGTGTTCTACCAGATCCAGACCTGGCGACACGCTGTCATAGGTGTCGTGTCGGCTACCTGCCAATGTATCCATTGCCTTGCTCCTGCGTTTGTTGTCGATGTCGATATCGACTAGCTTACGCAGTCAGGCTATTAATAACAATAATAATCTATTTACATTTATTATTGTTTTTTATGCATATATAACTAGCCGTGTGCAAGCACCACGGCGGGTGGTGGGCCGGGCCACGCCCCGGGGGCCTTGCCGGAAAAAGAAAGCCGGGCTTGCGCCCGGCCATTGATCAGTGCAGCGATCAATACAGCGATCAGTACAGCGAAGAGGTGGCCGCGCAGGGCTTGTTCAGGTTGGCCTGGATGACACTTTCGTCGAGGTTGTTGGTCAGACCATCGTGAACGCCGCCGATCAGCAAGTCGTACACGCTGGACAGGCCCCAATCGTGGGCGATGCGCGCCCAGTTCTTGAGATCCGCGGCATCGGTCTTGCCATCCAGATTGCCGTCTCCGGAGCATTCGGGGTTGGAGGCCAGCATCTTGTCCATCTTGGATTTCAAGTCGTCGTACACCGCCTGCACGTCGGCGTTGGCCGGCGGCAGCAGATCGCGGTCGGGCGTATCGAGCAAGGGAGTCGGCGTAGCCTCGTCGATCTGGAACATCTGCTCGGTGGTCTGGGACTCGATGGTGTCGGTGGACGGCACGTAGGCAAGACTGGTGTTGCGCACCAGCTTGTAGGTGTCGTTGCGGATGGCCGAAGAGGTTTCGGGCAGTATCGTGGCCTGCATGACGCTGCTGCCGTCCGATTGCTTGACATCAGACTTGTACAGGGCCTGGTTGACGGCCGCGCAGGTGGTATAGCCCACGCCGCCGTTGTCCACCACGGAAGGATCAGTGTAGCCCTTGCCCCACCAGATGCCCAGGTTGTCCTGGCACACGTTCTTGGTGGTGGGGATCTGCGTGCAGGTGGGATGATCGGCATCCGAGCCGGGGATCACGCAAGGCCCGTTGCGCCCGCCATTGGCCTGCAGATTGAAGCCGCTCATGGTGAAGTTGATGGTGCGCAGGCTGGGCTGATCGGGCTTGGTGAGGTACGACAGGATGCCCACCGAATCGAGCGTGCGCGGCACGGTCTTGTGCACGTCGATGCCGGCCAGCTCGCCGAAGAACTCGAACAGATCGACGGTATTGACCATGTGCTCGACCGCGCGGTCGGGCTGCACCACTTGCGGCCCGGCGATGATCAGAGGATCCCAGACGCCGGTCTGGTAGGTGGTGCCTTTGGCCTGGTCGGGCCGGAAAGGCGCCTTGACGGCCGAACCCAGGCTGCCGTTGTCGCCGACGATGACGACCACGGTGTTGCTGGCCGCAGGATCGTAGTGGAGGCTGCCGTCGGCATTGCGGGTGGCCAGGCCGGTTTCGACCATGAGGCGGCCGAATTCCGTGTCCATGGCTTCGGTCATCTGGTTCTGGATGAGCCGGCCGAATACCGAACTGGTACAGCTCCAAGTGTCGGAACCGGGGGCCTGCGCGCTCAGCAAGTCGCTGGGCGGCTGCTGCCACGGCGTATGGGCGGCGCTGAAGCTGACCGTCGCCATCCAGGGCTTGTCGTGGGGGCGTGCTTTGATCCAGTCGATGGCCGCATTGGTTTCGATCTCGGTGCGGTAGCCCCGCGAGCGCGGGTCGCTGAGCGGTACTTCTTCGACCTTGCCATTCTCGATGATGACCAGCGGCGATACGTAATAGGCGTTTTCGCGAGTGAAGTTCAGGCCGGCCGGCGGCGTGCCGCAGCTGGCGTTGGGCACGAAGATGCCGCCCGAATGCAGGCATTGCAAACCGGCCGCGTCCTGCTCGGGAGAGCTGCGCGTGACGACGGCACAGCTGTTGTCGGCCTGGTAGCAGGCGCCTGTCTTGGCGCCGCCGGTAAAGTCGATGCCCGGCACGAAACCACAGCTGTACGTGCCCTCGGGGGCCACGCCGCCGGCCGTGGTGTCGATAGAGCCCGGCAGCCCGCCTATCCAGCCGTAGAAATAGTCCCAGCCGAGCTGGCTGGGCGTGGAGTTGCCCGCTTCGTTGTTGTCAGGCCCGGCCAGATGGAACTTGCCGAACATGGCGCTTTCGTAATTGGCGCTCTTGAGCAGCTTGGGGGTGGTGGTGTCGTAGGGGGAAATCTGTGAATTGGCCAGGTCGCTGGGGCCGATGGCCTGATAGATGTGGGTGCGCAGCGGATAGCGCCCGACGAAGAATGCCGCACGCCCCGGCGAACATTCGGGCATGGACCAGGTATTGCGGAAGCGCACCCCGGCGGCGGCAACGGCGTCGATATTGGGCATTTTCGGCGGAACCGTGCCGCCGTAGCCGAACGACTTCATCTGATCGATGCCGACGTCGTCCATGATGACGAAAAGTATATTGGGATGAGTGGCGTCGTTCGAGGCCGTATCGCCGCCGCTACCGCCGTCGCACGCAGTCAGTGTCAATGCGGCGCAAGCGGCCATTACAACTGCTGGAAATTTTTTGCTCAAGTCTCTTTCCCCTAAAGCCGGCTTGGCTGACATGCATTGCCGACCAACCTGCCGCCATCGGCTGTTTTACCGAGACTGTAGCAGAATCGTTTCGATTTGACACTTATTCTGTTACATATCTTCCCGCCAGGCTCGGGTTTAATGACTTTAAAGTCCAGCCCGCAGGCGCCGGCTATAGCGGCGAGCTCCAGAGCAATATTCCCAGCAAGGCAACGCAACACGCGCCGAACGCCAGAATCGCGTGAAAGGCAATCGCACGTTCGCCGACGATGGGGGGAACGCCGGCATCGAAGAATACTTTTTGCCTGGAAGTCACCACCCAATACCCGAACGCCGCGGCCAGAATCAAGATGGAAGCCGCGATCGTCAGCCACAGCTGATGACGCAAAAATCCGGCGCGCAGCAGCAAGAACGCATTGGCCAGCAACGCCAATGAGGTTCTTTTCCAGGAAAGCAATGTGCGTTCCGGCTGCAGCCCCGGGTCGGAATGATTAGGCAAGAACCAGGGCTCCGATGGTGACTGAAATCGCGATCAGCAACAGGGCCGCCACCAGCAGCGTTATGGAATGCGGCAGGGTCACCCGGTTGCGCATTGCGATTTCGTTCGCGCGCCATCTGAAGTACGCCAGTCCGGCAAAGCACCCGGCGACCAGAACCAGACCCACGGCCACCGCTTTTGCCAGGGCCTGGGGGTGCGAAACCTCCAGCTGATCCAGAAGTACGGCCGCTGCCAGCAATGCCAAGGATGTGCGTATCCAGGCCAGGAAGGTACGTTCGTTCGCCAGAGAGAATCGATAATCGGGATCGTCCCCCTGCTCCCGCCATGAAGGTTTTTTTATCATTGAGGCCGCTTTAAAAATCCCCTGAACAAGTCCCCGCGCCGCAAGCATCCGAGGCTTCGGCCGTCTGCGGCGCTGCAAACCGCGCCGCGCCGCGGCCGGCCCAAACTGCTTCGCTCCTGCGGCCGGTGTATTTTGCCATTTTCGGGATGGCATGCAAATCGCGGCTCATTTCCGACGGCAAAGCAGGGCTGCGGCAGCGGGCCGCGGCGCACGATCCGATTCCCCGAAGGGCCGGGACTTGCACTTAGTCTCGCAGTCAAGTACCTTCACAAAGAAAGACAAAACACTACAAAAAGCCGGCGATTGCATCCATTGCCGGTTGCCGCAATTCACCTGGGAAAGCAAATCTTGAACCAAACAGCCCAAGCCCGCCCGGCTGCGGCCCAAGCGGCGCCGGCGCCGCGCAGGAGCGCGGCACGTGCTGGCGGGCCCGCCCCGGCCAAGAAGCTCGGCGGCACCATGAGTCATCGCAAGGCAATTTATGGCGTTCACTAGCACTCCTCGCAATATTCCGCGCAAATGGCTGCTTGCCGCCGGCGGGGCTCTGGCGGCCTCGCTGACGGTCGCCGGGGCCTATGCCTGGTACGGCTTCGACGCAACGCCGTCGTCCGGAACCCACGGCAAGCCGCCGGTCGTCATACTCGGCGATGGCGCGACCACGCCCAAGGGCATGGCCTGGATTCCGCCGGGGGTGTTCCAGATGGGCAGTGACAGCAAGATGGCGCGCACCGACGAAAAACCGGCGCACCCGGTGCGCGTGCAAGGTTTCTGGATGGACGTGACGGACGTCACCAACGACCAGTTCGCCGCATTCGTGCACCAAACCGGCTATGTGACGACGGCCGAACAGAAGCCCGACTGGAACGCCATCCGCGTGCAGCTTCCGCCGGGCACGCCCAAGCCGCCCGACGACGTGCTGGTGCCGGGCGGCATGGTGTTCGTCGGCACCGCCAAACCCGTCAGGCTCACCGATTACAGCCAGTGGTGGCGCTATGTGCCGGGGGCCGACTGGCGCCACCCGCAAGGGCCGGGCAGCTCCATCGAAGGCAAGGGCGACTACCCGGTGGTGCAGATCAGCTACACAGACGTGCAGGCCTACGCGAAATGGGCTGGCAAGCGCATGCCCACCGAGGCCGAATGGGAACACGCGGCGCGCGGCGGGCTGGAACAGGCCGACTACGCCTGGGGCAACCAGCTCGAACCCGACGGCAAGCCCATGGCCAATTACTGGGACAGCAGCCGCCCGCCCTTCCCCGTGGTCGATCCGCGCAGCGGCGCCGTGGGTACCATGCAGGTCAAGTCCTTCCTGCCCAACGGCTACGGGCTGTACGACATGACCGGCAACGTCTGGCAATGGGTGGCCGACTGGTACGACGCGCGCTATTTCGCCAAGCAGGCCCAGTCCGCAAAGGGCAAGCCCATCGACGACCCGCGCGGGCCGGACACGTCCTACGACCCGTCCACGCCGGGCGTGCCGGTGCACGCGCCGAAGCGGGTGATCCGCGGCGGCTCGTTCCTGTGCAATGAAAGCTATTGCCTGTCGTATCGGCCCAGTGCACGCATGGCGGCCGACCCCGACAGCCCGATGTCGCACATCGGCTTTCGCCTGGTGCAAGACGCGCCGGCGCCGACGGCGGCCTATGTAGCGGCGGCAAGCCGGCGGCCGGGCTAGCCTGGCAATGTGGGCGGTATGGCACATCGACACGGCAGCGGCGCTGCTGGCGGCCAGCGGCCTGGCGCTGGCGCTGGCGGTGCCGCTGAGCATGGCGGCCTGGCGGCTGCCGCGGGCCCTGGGCGCCGTCACGTCGGCGATGCCGTCGGTCGCGCACCGGCGCCTGCGCCTCGCGTTCCTGGCGGCGGGCCCGCTGCTGGCCATGTGCTGCGCCTGGCGCTTCGGCGCCACCGGCGCGGCGGCCGCGGCCATAGTCTGCGCCATGGTCTTGCTGGCGCTGGCCTGGATCGACGCGGAAACCGGCCTGCTGCCCGACCGCCTGACGATCCCCCTGTTATGGCTCGGGCTGCTGGTCAATCTGCATGACACGTTCGCCCCGCTGGCCGACGCGGTCGTGGGAGCCGCAGCGGGCTATCTGACGCTGTACTGCGTGCAGGCGCTGTTCTTGTGGCTCACGGGGCGGCACGGCCTGGGTTTCGGCGATTGCAAACTGCTGGCCGCATTGGGCGCCTGGCTGGGCTGGGCATCGCTGCCCAGGGTGCTGCTGGCTGCCGCCATGCTGGGCCTGGCCGTGGCGCTGGCGCGCCGCCTGGCGGGCAATCTGGCCGCGGGCGCGGCCGTCAGCTTCGGCCCCTACCTGGCCGCGGCGGGCCTGGCGGCGCTGCTCGGACTATAGCGGGAATCAATGATGGGCGCTTTGCTTTCCCACCGGAACGAAACCATTGGCGGGCAGGGCCTGTTCAGGGGCCGCAACCTCTTCGACCAGGCCATCCTGGCCGATGGAGACGGCATTCGCACGCACCGCCACCAGCGTGACTCCGGGCGCAAGCGACTCTCCTACGTGATAGGCCTCGGCGGCGCCGCCATTGATGGACAGCAGCGCGGTGCCGCGCTCTCCTGCGGCAATCAGCCCGACGACTTTCAGGCGCAGCCGCGAACTGGCGCCGCCGAACCAGCCGACCAGCGGCTCGATGCTTTGCCCGGGCGCGGCGCCTTCGGCGAGCATGGGCGGGGCCGCGGCCGGCCGCGGCGCCAGCAGCAAGGCGCCCCACAAGCCTGCGCCGCAGGCAAGAGCCAGCATCGCAAGCCCCTGCAGCAGGCGCGGGCCTTGCGGGCGCAGCCATTGGGCGAACACGGAAATAGCGGCGGTCATGGGGCTCCGGTCTGTGACGGTACGTGCGCGCAGTATAGTGCGTCTGCGCCGCGCGCGGCACCACCTTCGCCACCGCTCGCCGCCGCTGCCGGGGCATTTCCCCCGCTACCATGCTTTGCCTTGTTCCCTGCTTCCTTCCCTGGCCCGCGCCTCGCGGCGCGTGGCCGCACCAACGATACGCCATGACGACCCGCAAGCTTTCATCCTACGCAAGACCGGCACTCTCCGCCCCTGGCCAACGCGGCTTTTCACTGATCGAGATCATGGTGGTGGTAGTCATCATGGGCGTGCTGGCGGCGCTGATCGTACCCAATGTCATGGAACGGCCCGACCAGGCGCGGGTCATCGCCACCCGCCAGGACGTGGGCGCCATCATGCAGGCGCTCAAGCTGTACCGGCTGGATCACGGCCGCTATCCCAGCACCGAGCAAGGGCTGGAGGCGCTGGTCAGCACGCAGGGCGGCAAATCGGGCTACATGGATCACATCCCCAAAGATCCGTGGGGCACGCCCTATCAGTATCTCAATCCCGGTGTGCACGGCGAGATCGACGTATTTTCGCTGGGCGCCGATGGCCGGCCCGGAGGTGAAGGCTTTGACAGCGACATCGGCTCCTGGTCGCATTGAGGCTGCGCGCAAGGGCGCAAACCCCCAGCGCGGCTTTACGCTGCTGGAGATGATGGTGGTGCTGCTCATCATAGGCATCGCCACGGCCGCGGCCAGCGTCTCGATGCTGGGCAACCCGCAGGCGCGCAAGCTGCGCGAAGACGGGCAGCGCCTGGCGCAACTGTTCATCGTGGCTCAGACCACGGCCATGTCCAGCGGCGACACGCTGATCTGGCGCTACGCGGCGGGCGGCTACGACTTCGTGCGCCTGCCGCGGCAACTGGTATTGCCGGCACGCCTGGCGGCCCGCGGCGCCGCCGCGCCGGCCACGGTCATTGGCGGCGACTCGCCGCTGCGGGCCCGCCGCTGGAGCACGGACGACCCGGTATCCGTGTCAGTGACTCCCGACGTGCAGATAGTATTCGATGCCGACTGGGTGCATGCACCGCTGGACATCCTCCTGCAGGCGGGCGGCCATACGGTGCACCTGCTGCGGCTCGGTGACGGCCGCTACGTAGTGCGCACGCTGGACGATCCGCCCGACGCCGCGCGGCATCCTCCCCAGGATCGGGCGCGCTCATGAGGCGAACCGGCCACAACCCCGCCCGGCACGCCGCGGCGCGCGGCGATGCGCAGCGCGGTTTCACGCTGATCGAGGTGCTGGTGGCGCTGGCCATCGTGGGCATCGCGCTGGCAGCCAGCGTCAGGGCACTGAGCACGGGGGTCAACGGCGTGCGCAACCTGCAGCAGCGCAGCCTGGCCACGCAGGCGGCCGAAAACACGCTGGCCGAAATGCGCCTGCAGGGCAGCTTCCCGGCACCCGGGCGGCAAAGCCTGCCCTGCCCCCAGGGCCCGCTGGCGCTGCGCTGCGAACTGCTGGTGCAATCCACACCGAACTACCGCTTCCGGCGCGTGACCGTGCGCGCGCGGCTCGGCGACGGCCCGGTGCTGGCCGAGATCGACGGACTGGCCTCGAAACTGCCATGAGCCAGGCTGCCTACCCCCAACAAGGCTTCACCTTGATCGAGGTGCTGGTTGCCCTGACGCTGCTGGCCTTGGTCAGCCTGATGTCCTGGCGCGGGCTGGACGCCGCGCAGCACGTCGGCGAGCGGCTCGACGCCCGGGCGCAAGACACGCTGGCCATGGTGCGCGCGCTGGGGCAGATCGCGCGCGACGTGCGCCTGCGTCCGGGGCCGGGCGTGCTGCCGGACACGGATCTGGCGCCCGCCGATGCCGCCGGGCCGGCGCATAACGGCGCGGCGCAGCCGGCACTGCCGCCGGGCATGGACTGGTCGGCGCAAACCGGCCTGGGCATGGTGCGCGCGGCGGGCGATGGCCGCTGGCAGCGCCTGCACTGGTACTTGCGGGACGGGATCCTGTACCGCTCCGTTGCGGCGCCCTCGTACCTCTGGCCCTTGCCCGATGTCGAGGCGCCTGTCGCGGTGCTGCATGGCGTGCGCGCGTTTGCCGTGCGCCTGTGGCTACCCGGGCTGGGCTGGGCCGACGCCACGGCGCCGGCCAACGCCGCGCCCGCTACTGCGGCGCGCACTACG
Organism: Candidimonas nitroreducens; assembly: GCF_002209565.1. GTDB lineage: Bacteria > Pseudomonadota > Gammaproteobacteria > Burkholderiales > Burkholderiaceae_B > Candidimonas > Candidimonas nitroreducens. Next base: position 46,085 of record NZ_NJIH01000021.1, on the reverse strand, counting down.
ACGGCTCCATCCGGCTCCGCCACCGGGCTGGAGGTTTCCATATACACACAAGACGGCGACGCCAGGCAGCCGTACCGCAAAGTCGTGGTGCTGCGATGATCGGCGCCCAAGCCAAGCACGCCGCCGGTACCGGAACCAGAGCCGCTACGGAAACCGGCAGTATGGGTGGCGGCGCCGGCGACCCGAACCTGGCTGCCGCCCGGGCGCCGCAGCGCGGCATGGCCATCATCGCCGCCCTGCTGGTGGTGATCGCGGCGGCGGCTCTCGCCACTTCGGTGATACAGCGCCAAAGCGTGCTGGCCGACGTACTGCAGATCGAACGCAACCGGGCGCAGGCGGACTGGCTGCTGCGCGGCGGCCTGGATTGGTCGCGGGTCGTTCTGCAGATGGACGCGCAAAACAACCCCACCACGCGGCGCGACGGCCTATGGGCCACACCCATCGCCGACTTGCCGGTCGGCCCGTCGGCCAACCCCAATCAGGCGCTGTTTTCGGGGCAGATCGAGGACGCGCAGGGCAAATTCAATTTGTACAACCTCGCCAAGGGCGGCAGCGTCGATGCCCGCCAGCTGGCAGCGCTGCAGTCTCTGCTGCAGTGGCTGAGCCTGGATCCGGGCCTGGCGCAGGACATGGCCGCACGCGTGGCCGCCGCCCAGTCCATCGCCGGCAGTCCGCCGCAGGCGGTCGGGCTGCAAGGCATCGGCGACCTGAGCGCCCTGGACGGCTTCACGCCCGAGGTGATCGACGCCTTGCAGCCGTACCTGACGTATCTCCCCGCCGTTACGCCGATCAATGTCAATACGGCTTCTGCCGAAGTGCTGGGCGCAGTGGTCGGCTCGCTGGGTCTGGCCGGAGCGCGCGAACTAGTGGCTCAACGCGACAGGGGGCAGTGGTTCGTCAATCACGGCGACTTCGTCAATCGCGTGTCCAGGCTCGGCCCGGGCGAGGCGCAGCGCATCGCCGTTCGCAGCGACTGGTTTCGCGTCGCCGGCAGCGTCACCGTGGATGGTACGATTGTCAGCCTTCGGGCCTTGCTACATCGCGACAAAGAGGGGTCGTCTGAAGCCCGCTGGATACATTATCAATGAAAAAAATCACGAGACAACACATGCGGCTGGCACTAGAGCCCTTGTCCAGCCTGCAGGCCGACACCCCCGTGGACTACGCCCTGATCGGGCGTGACGGGCGCCTGACGCGCGACGGCCGGGCGCCGCTGCGCCAGCTCGGCGCCTTGGCGCGCACCTGGCCCGCCTACGCCATCCTGCATGAGTCAGATGCCATCGTCACGCGCGTGACCGTGCCGCCGGTGCCGGTGAAACGCCTGCGTCCGGCGGTGCTCGCCACCATCGAACCGATGGCGCTGTCCGATATAGAAGAACTGGCCGTGGGCCACGGCCCGCAAGCCGTGGACGGCGGCGTCACGGTGGCCTGGGCTTCGCGCGGCGCGCTGCGCCGCGCCTGGGCTACGATGGCCGCGGCGGGGCTCACCGTGGCGGGCTTCGTGCCGCGCCAGTTGCTGCGGCCGCAGGCGGGCTCGGGCACCGGCGCAGGCGGCACGGGCGGCACAAGCGATACGGGCAGCACGAGCAGCATAGGCAACACAGGCGACACAATCGACACAGGCGACAAACACGATGCGGGCAGCGCGATGGCCTGGCTGGCGCCGCTGCCGGACTGGAGCCTGCACGACGCCATCCCGCGGCCCACGGCCGGGCTGGGGCGCTGGCGCCGCGCGCTGGCCTGGACGGGCGCGGCCGCGGCGCTCTGGATCGTGGGCTTGAACATCTATGCCCTGCAGCGCGGCTCGCAGCTCAAGGCCTTGCGGCAGGCCATGACGGATGCCGTCGCCCAGGCCTTTCCCAAGATTCCCGTGATCATCGATCCGCTACGCCAGGCGCAGCAGCAGCGCGACGCGCTGTCACGCGCGCAGGGCTGGGCCGCCACCGACGACTTCATGCCCCTGGCGCTGGCCACGGCGCGAGTGCTGGGCTTTGCGCAAAGCCACGTGCGCGCGCTGCGTTACGACAAAGGCGTGCTGACCCTGACGCTGGCGGACGGTTTCGTGCCGCCGGCCAACGAAGCGGCCCTGGCGCAAACGGCAGCGGTGCAGCGCGTGCTGCTGGAAAAAGATGCCGCGCAGCCTCAGGTATGGCACGTGCGCCGGCCCGGAACAAGCGGCGCGCAGAATGCGCATGGCGCCGCCGCGCACGGGCGCGCGCCGGCCCGCGACGGGCGGACGCGGCTGAATACACAGGCCAGCCTGCCATGACGGCCGCAACACGACTGCGGGCAGTGCTGGCACTCGGGCACGAGCGCTACGCCCCCCTGGCGAACCGGATGCGCGCCGCCTGGCAGCAGCGGACTCTACGCGAACGGCGTCTGCTGTCTGGCGCCGCGCTACTGCTGGCCGCACTGCTGCTGTGGCAGGCCGGCCTGCGCCCGGCCATCGACACAATACGCGACGCGCGCCGGCAACTGCCCGTGCTGCAGGCCCAGGCGGCGCAATTGCACACGGTGATCATCGAAGCCCAGGCGCTGGGCCGCCGGCGCGCCAGCACCCTGCCCGCTGGCGCCACGGCCCAGGCCCTGCAGGCGGGCCTGCACAACGCGGGGCTGAATGAGGTCGGCCATTTCAGCGCGCAGCCGAACGCCGCGGCTGACGCAGCGCAATGGCGGATATCCTTCACCCGGGCTCCGGCCGGCAAGGTCATGGCCTGGCTGGCCGGCCTGCCCGCCATTGCCCAGGTGCAGGTCAAGGCGCTGGAACTGGCGCGCAGCACCGTGGCCGGACGCGAACAGCCGGGGTTGCTCGACGGCGACGTGCTGCTCGGCCTGCCCGACAAGGCCGAGGCCTCGTGATGCGGCCGGCCAGACTCCTGAAACTGGGGCTGCTGATCGCGGCGGGCTGCGCGACGGCGCTGTACATACTGCCGGCACGCTGGGTCATGGCCTGGATACCGGAGTCGTCTCCGGTGATGGTCACCGACGCCACCGGTACGCTGTGGTCGGCGCGCGCAACCCTGGCGGTCGGCGCGCCGGGCCTGCGCCGCACGCTGCCGGATCCGCTGCAGTGGCGGCTGAGCTTTGCCGGCGGCCCGCATCTGGAACTCAGGCACCCGTGGCTGCGCGGCCCGCTCGAACTGTCGCCGTCCTGGCGCGGCATACATATATCGAGCCAGTCCCTGCAGCTGCCCGCGACCGCGCTGACGACGGCACATGCCTTGCTCAACGCACTGGATCCGGGCGGCACCGTGCAGGTCGAATGGCCGGCGCAAACGCTGGGATGGGGTGCGCTGCCGACGGACGGCGACGGCCGCGTGCTGACGCTGCAATGGCACAACGCATCGTCCTCGCTGTCGAGCATCAAGCCTTTCGGCGACTACACCTTGCTGCTGAGCCGCAGCGCCGGCCGCTCCCTGGATCTGAGCCTGAAGACCGACCGCGGGCCTCTGATGCTGGCGGGCCGCGGCACGCTGCCGCGCTCGGGCCGGGCCCGCTTCGACGGCGAGGCCTGGGCCGATCCGTCCGCCCCTCCCGGCACCCGCGCGGCGCTGCGCGGCGTACTGCATGCGCTCGGCCCGAACATAGACCAGCAGGGCAAGACCCGCTTACGAGTCCGTTAGGAATTTATCTAGAACAAAATATGGTTGCCATGATCTCTCGACATCAACGTCCGCAGGCGGACTCCCGCCCACCCTTGCGCCTCAGGCCCCTGGCCTCGAGCGTGCTGGTGGCACTGGCACTGAGCGGCTGCGCGACGACCCAACCCGGCAAGCCGCCGCAGGCCGACGGGTCTCCGCTGATGGTCTACACCTCGGTCGGCTCGCAGCAGGCCGAACAAGCGCAGCACTTTCCCGACGATACGCAAGCACGCCAACCCCGGCCGCGCAGGCTGCAGCCCTTACCGGCCCGCCCTACGTTCGACGACGAACAGCCCAAGCAGGGCGCCGCCGCGCACGAGGAGCGAACCACCCGGCTCAACTTCAAAGAGGCGGATCTGCAAGCCGTGGTGCGGGCGCTGGCGCAATTCACCGGCCGTAATTTCGTGGTGGATCAGCGGGTGCGGGGCAAGCTGACCCTGGTGTCGGACACACCTGTCGACCCCGACACCGCCTATTCCATGCTGCTGGGCGCGCTGCGCATGCAGGGCTTTGCGGTGGTGGAGGTGGACGGCGTGAGCCGCGTGGTGCCCGAGGCCGACGCCAAGCTGCTGGGCGGGCCGGTGGCCTCCGGCGGCAAGCAGGCATCGGGCGGCGAACTCGTCACGCGGGTCTTCCCGCTGCATTACGAAAAGGCGGCCGACCTGCTGCCGGTGCTGCGCCCGCTGATCCCCCCCAACAACACCATCACCGCCCAAGCCGGCAATAACGCGCTGGTCATCACCGATTACGCCAGCAACCTCGAGCGCATTGCCAGGATCATCCGCCGCGTCGATACGCCCATGGCGCTCAATACCGACGTGATTCCCATCGAGTACGGCGTGGCGCTGGACGTGGCCGCGCTGGCACAGCGCCTGCTGCAGGACGACCAGGGCCGCAACGACCAGCAATTCCGCATCCTGGCCGATTCGCGCAGCAATTCCGTGCTGGTGCGGGCCAGCACGCCCGAGCGCCTCAAGCTGGTGCGCGATCTCATCCTGCGCATCGACGCACCGGGATCCGAGGCGGGCAATCTGCATGTGGTGTATCTGCGCAACGCCCAGGCTTCCCACTTGGCCGAGGTGCTGCGCGGTGCCCTGACGGGCCGCAGCAATACGACAAACAACGCGGCCAGCACGCCGCTGGCCGCGACAGGCATGCAGCAACAGCAGCAACACGGCACCACCGTGCCGACGGCCGCCTTTTCGAGTCCGGCATCGGCCCAGACATCGCTGGCGTCATCGGCGCAAACGGGCGCCGGCATGTCGCAGACGCCGCTTGCCGAGCCCCAGCAGGCGGTGAGCTTCTCGGCATCGGGCGCGACGGTGCAGGCCGATCCCACCACCAACACCCTGATCATTTCAGCGCCCGACCCGCTGTACCGCAGCCTGCGCCAGGTCATCGACGAACTCGACCAGCGCCGCGCGCAGGTGCTGATCGAAAGCCTGATCGTGGAAGTCAATGCCGACAACGCAGCCGAACTCGGCGTGCAATGGATGGCCGGCTCCAACGGACTGGACAGCGGCCATTCCAGCTTCTTCGGCGGCGCCAACCTGGGCGGCACCGGGATAGGCACCAATACGAATGCCCTCACCACCATCGACGCCCTGGGCACCGGCCTGAGCCTCGGCGTGGTCAACGGCACCGTGAACGTGCTGGGCAGCCAGATCCTGAACCTCAGTGTCCTGGCGCGCGCCCTGAAGCAGCGCGGCGGGGTCAACGTGTTGTCGACCCCGAACCTCATGACGCTGGACAACGAAGAAGCCAGCATCATCGTCGGCCGCACGGTGCCCTTCGTGACCGGCTCCTACACCACCTCCGGCGACGGCGCGAGCAACCCGTTCCAGACCGTGCAGCGTGAAGACGTGGGCCTGACGCTGCGCATCCGCCCGCAGATCACCGAGGGCGGCACGGTCAAGCTCGCGCTTTATCAGGAAGTCAGCAGCATCGATCCGTCCTCGTCCCTGACCTCGGGCTCCATCATCACGCGCAAGCGCGCCCTGCAAACCAATGTGCTGGTCGACAATGGCCAGATCATCGTGCTGGGCGGCCTGCTGGAGGACGAGATGGACGATTCCGACGCCTCGGTGCCCGTGCTCGGCGACATCCCGGTTCTGGGCAATCTGTTCAAATACCGCAAGCGCACCCACACCAAGACGAACCTCATGCTGTTCCTGCGCCCCCACATCGTGCGCACCGCGCGCGACAGCGCCGGCGTGACGCTGGATCGCTACAACTACATGCGCGCGCTGCAGACCCGCCAGCCGTCTTCCGGTTCGTGGCTGATGCCGGCGGCCGCGCCCACGCTGCTGCCCAATGCACAGCAGGATCCGCGCACCGGGCTGATCGATCTGCGCGGCGCCGCGCACGGGGCGGGCGCAGATGCGCCCGACACCCGGCCAGCGCCGCAAACCCCGGCGCCCGCGGCCACCCCGCAGCCCGCGCCGGTGCCGGCCAGGCCGCCCGGATCCCTGCTATGACGGAGCGCCTGCCCTATGTCTGGGCGCGCAGCCAGCGCGCGCTGCTGCAGACCGGCATCGCCGGCCCGGCGCTGACGATCTCGGAACGCACGCCGGACTGGGCGGTGGCCGAGATCCGGCGCCGCCACGGCGAAGTGCCGCTGCGCCGGGTTTCGGACGCCGAACTCGACACTCTGCTGGCCGCCGCCTACGCGCAAACCGGAGACGCAGCGGCCGTCATGGACGCGGCCTCGCACGAAATCGATCTGGATCGCCTGCTGCAGGAAATGCCCGAGGTCGAAGACTTGCTGGAAATCAGCGACGATGCGCCCATCATCCGCATGATCAATGCCCTGTTCACGCAGGCGGTGCGCGACGGCGCCAGCGACATTCACGTAGAACCGTTCGAGACGCACTCCGTGGTGCGCTATCGCGTCGACGGCACCTTGCGCGACATCGTCAGCCCGCGCCGCGCGCTGCACAACGCCCTGGTCTCGCGCATCAAGATCATGGCCAGCCTGGACATTGCCGAAAAGCGCCTGCCGCAGGACGGCCGCATCGCCCTGCGCGTCGGCGGACGGGCCATAGACGTGCGCGTATCGACGCTGCCCACGGGACACGGCGAACGGGCGGTGCTGCGCCTGCTGGACAAGGACGCGGGACGCCTGCAGCTCGAGCGCCTGGGCATGTCGGCCGTGGTACTGCGGGGACTGGACGACCTGATCCACCATCCGCACGGCATTTTTCTGGTGACCGGGCCCACGGGCAGCGGCAAGACCACGACGCTGTACGCCGCCCTGGGCCGGCTGGACGCCGCGACCACCAACATCCTGACCGTCGAGGATCCCATCGAGTACGACCTGCCCGGCATCGGCCAGACCCAGGTCAATCCGGGCATCGACCTGACCTTCGCCTCGGCGCTGCGCGCCATTCTGCGCCAGGATCCGGACGTCATCATGGTGGGCGAGATCCGCGACCTGGAAACCGCCCAGATCGCCGTGCAGGCCTCGCTTACCGGCCACCTGGTGCTGGCCACGCTGCACACCAACGACGCCGTATCGGCCGTGACCCGGCTCATCGACATGGGAGTCGAACCGTTCCTGCTGGCCTCCACCCTGCGCGGCGTACTGGCGCAAAGACTGGTGCGCAAGCTGTGCCCCTCGTGCCGGCAGCCGCAGGCCGACGGCAGCGCAACCTGGAACCCCGCGGGCTGCGCGGCCTGCGGCCATACCGGCTACAGCGGCCGCACTGGGGTGCACGAACTGTTCGTGCTGGACGACGGCCTGCGCGCCATGATCCACGCCGATGAAGGCGAGCATGCGCTGCGCCTGGCGGCGCGGGAGCGCGGCATGCGCAGCCTGCGCCAGGACGCCGAGCGCTGGATCGAACAAGGCGTGACCTCGCTCGCCGAGATCGAGCGCGTCACGCGCGACGGCTGAGGCGACGGAGCCCGCCATGCCCTCCTACCAGTACCAAGCCATCGACGCCGCGGGACGCAGCGAGCGCGGCATGGTGGATGCGGACAGCGCGCGCAGCGCGCGCCAGATCCTGCACGCCCGCGGGCTGCTGCCACTGGAAGTGACCGAGTCGCGGCGCCGGCGCACGCCGGGCGCAGCGCTCGGCGCGCGCATCAACGACGCCGACCTGGGCTGGCTCACGCGCCAGCTGGCCAGCCTGCTGGCCGCCCGGCTGCCGCTGGAATCGGCGCTGCGCGCCACGCTGGAGCAAGCCGAACGCCGCCACGTGGCCCTGACGCTGGCCGCAGTGCGCGACGACGTGCGCGCCGGCCACAGGCTCGGGGAAGCCCTGGCCGCGCACCCGCGCGACTTTCCGGCCATCTACCGCGCCCTGGTGGACGCCGGCGAACAGTCCGGCGAGCTGGCCCGCGTGCTGGAGCGGCTGGCCGACTACATCGAATCGCGCGGCGCCCTGCGCAACAAGGTGCTGACGGCCTTCATCTACCCCTGCATCGTCAGCGTCGTGTCGGTGGCCATCGTGGTCTTTCTGCTGAGCTACGTCGTACCGCAAGTGGTGGGCGCCTTCACCCAGGCACACCAGACCCTGCCGCTGCTGACCCGCATGATGCTGGCCGCCAGCGCCTACTTCCAGAACTGGGGATTGGCCACCGGCGTGCTGCTCGCCGCATGTTTCGCCGCCTGGCGACTGTACTTGCGCCACCCCGCCGCGCGCATGGCCTGGCATGCGCGGGTGCTGCGCCTGCCGGTGCTGGGGCGCTACGCCCTGGGGGTGGACGTGGCGCGCTTCGCGGCCACGCTGGCCATACTCACCGCCAGCCGGGTGCCGCTGCTGGCGGCGCTGGACGCATCGCGCCATACGCTGAAGAATCTTCGGCTGCGCGCCGCGGTAGACGAAGCGACCCACCGCGTGCGCGAGGGCGGCGCCCTGGCACAGGCCTTGCAATCGCAAAAGACTTTTCCGCCGCTGCTGATCCATCTGGTGGGCAGCGGCGAGCGCACCGGCGAATTGCCCGCCATGCTGGAACGCGCCGCTGCCGTCCTGGCCACGGATCTGGAGCGGCGCGCCATGACCATGACCGCCCTGCTCGAGCCGCTCATGATCCTGATCATGGGCGGCATCGTGCTGCTCATCGTGCTGGCGGTAATGCTGCCCATCATCGAGCTGAACCAGCTGGTGCAGTGAAAAGCCGCGCAACGCAGGCTGCATGGAACGGCAAGCAAAGCCGGCGCAATGCTCGGCCCTGCTTTCACCCCACCATCATCAGGCTGGCGTTGCCGCCGGCGGCAGCGGTGTTGATGCTGAGCGACACCTCGCGCAGCAGGCGATCCGGCACGTAGGGCCGGCCGGCCAGGATCTCGTCCGTGCTCAGGCCCTGCACGACCAATATCGGCCCGCCGCGCGCCGCTACACGCCGGTTCAGCTCGCGTAGCGCATCGCCGTCGCCCTCGAACAGTACCGCGTGATACGAGCCCCGATCGATTGCGTCCTCGGCCATGAGTTGCGGCCGCAGGCCGGCGGCGGTGCGGCCGGCCGTGCCGGCGATGGCGGTGGCGGCGAACTCGCGGCCCGCGGCATTTTCCAGCAACAGCATAGGGTTGCCCGTGGCGCGGCAGGCGTCATATTGCGCCTGCGCCCCCGCTGCCGTGGCGGCGATGCACAGCACGCTGCCGCGCGGCTGCAGGCGGTAGGTATTGCTTTCCCCGGTGGGGCCCGGCAGCGTAATCGAGGCGCGGCCGTCGGCCCCGAGTTCGCAGCCCGCCGGCAGCCCGGACGGCCGCTGCGCCAGCAGCCGCCACAAATACAGCGGGCCGCCGGCCTTGGGCCCGGTGCCCGACAGCCCTTCGCCGCCGAAAGGCTGCACTCCCACCACCGCCCCGATGATATTGCGGTTCACATACAGATTGCCGGCGTGGATGCGGCTCGTGACCCGCTCTACCGTTTCGTCGATGCGCGTGTGCACGCCGAAAGTCAGCCCATAGCCCAATGCATTGATGCCGTCGAGCAAGGCGTCCAGCTCGCCGCGGGCGTAGCGCAGTACGTGCAGCACCGGCCCGAACACTTCCCGGCCCAGCACCGACACGTCGTCGATCTCGACCAGCGTCGGCGCCACGAAGCAGCCGTGTGCGCAAGCCGCGCCAAGCTCCTGCCGATCGACGGCAAAGCCCGCGGCGCGCATGGCCTCGACGTGCGCCTCGATGACCGAGTGCGCCGATTCGTCGATGACGGGGCCGACATCGCTAGCCAGATTGTCGGTGGGGCCCACGCGCAATTCGCGCAGCGCGCCGCGCAACATGGCCAGCACGCGGTCGGCGCACTCTTCCTGCAGGCACAGCAGGCGCAGCGCCGAGCAGCGCTGCCCGGCGGAATCGAAAGCCGAAGCCAGCACGTCGTACACCACCTGCTCGGCCAGCGCCGACGAATCCACCACCATGGCGTTCTGGCCGCCGGTCTCGGCGATCAGGGGCACCGGATGGCCGGCGTCGTCCAGGCGTTCTGCCAGCTTGCGGTTGATGCCCTGCGCCACCTCGGTCGAACCGGTGAACATGACGCCGCGCACCCGCGGGCTGGCGGCCAGCGCCGCGCCCACGGTCTCGCCGGGCCCGGGCAGCAGCTGCACGGCGGCGCGCGGTACCCCGGCACGATGCAGAATCGCCACCGCCTGCGCGGCGATCAGGCTGGTCTGCTCGGCCGGCTTGGCCAGCACCGGATTGCCCGCCGCCAGGGCCGCGGCCACCTGGCCGGTGAAGATGGCCAGCGGGAAATTCCACGGACTGATGCACAGCACCGGCCCCAAGGGGCGGTGCGTGTCGTTGGAAAAAGAGCGTTCGATAATGCCTGCGTAGTAGCGCAGGAAATCGACCGCCTCGCGCACCTCGGAGACCGCGTTGGGCAAGGACTTGCCCGCTTCGCGCACGATCAGGCCCAGCAGGGGCTGCATTTCGTCTTCCAGCAACTGGGCGGCACGCAACAGGCACTGGGCGCGCTCGGGCACCGGCGTCGACTGCCAGATGGGTGCCACGTGCACCGCGGCGGCCAGAGCCGTCTCGATTTCCGCCGCATCCGCCTCGATGACCTGGCCCACGACATCGCGCCTGTCGCTCGGGTTGAGTACCGCGACGGCGCGCGCCTCGTCCCACTCGACACCGGCCGCACCCTCGCCCACCAGCGGCGCAGCACGCCAGGGCGTAGCGGCGCCGGCCAGCAGCGCCGCCGACAGCGACGCCAGGCGCTGCTCGTTGCTGAGATCCAGGCCGGAGGAATTGAGCCGCCCTTCGGCCTGCACGTACAGATCGTGCGGCAGCGGAATCTTGTGGTGCGCGGCCCCCAGCGGGCGGATGCGCTCGGCCGCCTGTACGGGGCCGGCGATCAGCGCTTCGATATCCAGGTCGGGGGCGCCGATCTGGTTGACGAACGAAGTATTGGCGCCGTTTTCCAGCAGGCGCCGCACCAGGTAGGCCAGCAGCGTCTCGTGCGTGCCGACCGGCGCATAGATGCGGCATGGCCGGTTCAGCTTGCCCTGCGCCAGCGGGCCGGTGACCTCTTCGTACAGCGATTCCCCCATGCCGTGCAGGCACTGGAATTCATACTGGCCCGGATAGAAGTTCTGCCCCGCCATGTGATAAATGGCCGCCAGGGTATGGGCATTGTGCGTGGCGAACTGGGGAAACACCGCCACGGGATCGGACAGCAGCTTGCGCGCGCAGGCCAGGTACGAAATATCGGTGTAGATCTTTCGTGTATACACTGGATACCCCTCGAGCCCATCCACTTGGGCGCGCTTGATTTCCGCGTCCCAGTAGGCGCCCTTGACCAGGCGCAGCATGAGCCGGTGCGAGCTGCGCCGCGCCAGATCCATGACGTAATCGATCACGAAAGGCGCGCGCTTCTGGTAGGCCTGGACGACGAAGCCTATGCCGTTCCAGCCCGCCAGCCCGGGATCGAAGCACAGCGCCTCGAGCAGGTCGAGCGACAGCTCCAGCCGGTCGGCCTCTTCGGCATCGATGTTCAGGCCGATGTCGTAGCCGCGCGCCAGATGGGCCAGGGCCGCCAGGCGCGGCAGCAGCTCGGCCATGACGCGTTCGCGCTGCGCCCGCGCATAGCGCGGATGCAGCGCCGAGAGCTTGATGGAAATGCCCGGGCCTTCGTAGATGCCGCGGCCCTGCGCGGCCTTGCCGATGGCGTGTATGGCCTGCTCGTACGAGGAGTAATAGCGCAGGGCGTCTTCGGCGGTGGTGGCCGCCTCGCCCAGCATGTCGTAGGAATAGCGAAAGCCCCTTACTTCCAGTTCGCAGCCGTTGGCGATGGCCGCCGAGATCGTCTGGCCCGCCACGAACTGCTCGCCCATCATGCGCATGGCGATGTTCACGCTTTTGCGTATGAGCGGCTCGCCGCCCTTGCCGATGAGCCGCGTCAGGGCGTGCGACAGCGACTGCTCGCTATTGACGCCCACCAGCTTGCCGGTCAGCACCAGCCCCCAGGTTGCGGCATTGACGAACAGCGACGGCGACTCGCCCAAGTGTGACTTCCAGTCGCCGTGGCTGATCTTGTCGCGTATCAGGGCATCGCGGGTCGCCCGGTCGGGAATGCGCAGCAAGGCCTCGGCCAGGCACATCAGCGCCACGCCCTCCTGGCTCGAAAGCGAGAACTCCTGGATCAGACCCTCGACCCCGCCGCCCTTGCGCTTGCCGCGCAGGGCCTCGACCAGCCGCAGGGCCAGATCGTGCACCTCGCGCGGCTGGCGGCTGCGCGCCAGGTCGAGCAGCAGCGGCACGCACTCGGCTTCGGGGCGCCGGTACGCCGCGGTGACCGCCGCGCGCAGCACCGACTGGGGTTGTACTTCCTGCGCGAATTCATAAAACACCGGCATAGGCTCGGGCGCCGCGGCGCCCTGCGCCGATTCGGCTTCAGGGCTGGCCCGGCCGGAGATTTCCACCGGTATGCGGCCGCGCTCGATCGCATCGACGTAGGACAGGATGGCCTGCTTGTGCAGCCAGTGCGGAGTGCGCCCGACTTTCTCGGCGGCCAGACGCAGCCGTTCGCGCAAGGCGTCGTCGACCTTGACGCCCAATGTAGTGCTTGCCATGTGCACGTCCCAATATGCCGCCCGGATGCGCGGGTTGCGGTTGAATGAGGGCGCGGGCGCAGCGGCGCTGCGCGCGGCGACCTGGACGGCGTATGGAATGGTATGCTAAATGGGTTGCAACATTCTATATATTAGGGTTAACCCTTTATATAAGGTATCGCGACATTTTCTTATGAAAATTGATTAGCCCATTGCTTCATAAACGATTTTCAGGTGCAACCTTCAAGCGTAACGCCAGTCGCAGGAGCTTCGCCATGCCCCGAGATCTGGCCCGCGATCAGCGCGGCGATATGCTGCAGGGCCAGCCGCTGCCCGGCCACCAGCGGCGCCACGCCCGTTCGGGCCGGCACCTCGGCCAGCGCACGGCACACCCGCACCGACTCGTGCCCGGTGCCGCCGCGCAGCTCGGCCAGGCGCCAGGTGGCTTCCAGCACCGCTGCGCGGGCATATATCAGCTCGTAGCGGTCGACGGTGAAATCCAGGCGCCACACCGGCAGGCCGCGCGGCTGCGTGCCCAGCGGGATGTCGGGCACGCCCAGGCGCTGCGACAGCTCGCCGGCCAGCGCATGGCGGATTTCATCGGCCAGCGGCGCCGCCCACAGCGAATGATTCAAGGGCTGCAATTGTGCCGGCCGAGTCGAATCGCCGATGACGATCTGCGGCCTGTCTACCTGCGCCGGTATCTTGACCGGCTGTACGCTCAAGGCATAGGCCAGCCGCCCATGAGGCGCCGGGGCCGGCGCCGAGGCCGGTTCCGGCGCCAGCGTGTAGTACTGATTGGCCGACGGCGCCGCGCACCCGGCCAGCAGCATCGCCGCAGCCGCCACGCACAAAAACTTGTAACTCTTCAAGCATCGCTCCATTCAAACAGACCTACTGGCCCGGCAGCACGTCGGCCGGATTGCCGCGCAACATGGAACTGGGGTGGGCCTGCAGGTAGTCGGAAAGCGCCCGCAGGGACTTCGCCGCGGCCTGCAATTCGCGCAGGGTCTGATCCAGATTGCCGTTGAGCGCCGAGCCCGGCGCCACCAATGTATCGACGTGCCCCAGCGAGCGCCGCGCCGCCTTGAGGGCGGCCGTGGCCTGCGGCGCCACCTGGTCGTTCAGCCGGTTGGACAGGCGCGTCAGCGACTTCAGCAGGTCTTGCAGGTCGCTGCCTATGGCGCCGAACTGCACCTCGCCGAGCTTGTCCACGATATTGCCCAGCTGCTGCTGCAGCCGGTCGAAATTGCCCGGCAAGGTCGGCAGCTGGACGGGATCGGCGGTAACGTCGAATTCCACCGGCGCGGCGTGCTGGAAGAAATCCAGGGCTACGTATTGCTGGCCGGTCAGCAGGTTGGACACCCGCAACTGCGCCCGCAAACCCTTCTTGACCAGAGGCGCCAGCGCGGCGCCACCGTTGCGCCCGCTGTGGACGTTGTCCTGGTACAGGCTTTCATAGGCCGCCCCCAGGCGCGAGGGGTACACGACGGTCTTGACCAAGACCACGAAGTCATGTTCCTTGCGGTCGTATTCGAGGGTGATGTCCTCGACCTTGCCCAGCTCGATACCGCGGAAGTCCACCGGGGCGCCGACCTTCAGGCCACGCACCGACTGCGGAAACACCAGATTGATGGGGAACGGCGGGCCGTCGGGCTGGGCCTCGGCCTCGGCCTCGTTGGCCTTGAGTTCGAACACGGCGTTGGCGGGCGCCGGGGTGCTGTCGCCGCTGCTTCCGTGGGAGAAGGAAATGCCTCCCGAGACGATGGCGGCCAGGGAGCCGGTCTGCACGGCCAGGCCGTCGCCATTGAGCGATATATTGATGCCGCTGACGTTCCAGAAGCGCGCATCGCGCGTCACGAACTTGTCGTTGGGCGCATCGACGAAAATCTGGATGCGCACCTTGCTTCCACCGGGATCGAGATCGTAGCCGACCACCCGCCCCACCTGGATGCGGCGATAGTAGACGGGCGATCCTATCTCGAGCGAGCCCAGGTCGGGTGCGGTCACAGTGTAGCGCCGTCCGGGACGGTCGCTGGCGACCTCGGGAGGCTTCTCGAGGCCCGTGAAATGGTATTTGGCCGCGCTCCCGCCAGCCTGCGAATTGGTGGTGTCCACGGAGATGTAGGCGCCCGACAGCAAGGTGCCCAGTCCGGACACCCCAGTGATGCCCAGCCTGGGACGCACCACCCAGAAGCGTGTGCCTTCGCGCGCAACATAGTCGGAGCTGTCGCGGCTGATCTGGATCTTCACCAGGACGCGGCTGCGATCCTGGGACACTTTGATGTCCTTGACCACGCCGATGGCGACATCTTTGTAGCGCACCTTGGTCTGCCCCACCTCGAGCCCGTCGGCCGACTCGAAGCTGATCGTCACTACCGGCCCGATCTGCATCCAGGCCCTGACCACCAGCGACAGACCGATCACCGCAGCCAGGATGGGGATCAGCCAGATCCAGGAAATTCGCGTCTGGCGTTTGGGAACCACGCGCGGCGGCAGCGGCGCGCCGGCCGACGAGGCATCCATGGCGGCAGGCGCGCCGCTGCCGGCAGGAGCAACGCCCGCCGTGCCGGCGCCGGCTTCTGTGCCGGCATGCTTGCCAGCCTCTTTGCCGGCCGGGGCGGCTGCGGCGCCCGATGCGGCGGCGCCCGACGTATCGACACCCGACGTATCGACGCCCGACGCCTCTTCGGAGCCTCGGCCGCCCGCTGCGGCGGGCTTTTCCGGATCGGAAGGAGGAATACTCGATTCGGTCATGCAGTCTCTCTAATCGCCTCGTGATGCGCGTCGTTGGCGGACGGGTGCGTGCCGCGAGCCGCCTCGCGCGCGTCCCAGCCGCTACGCGGATCGTAACTCATGGCCCCGAGCATGGTCAGCACCACCACCAGCCCGAAGCTGGCCGCGCCCGGCCCGGCCGTGATCTGGCTGAAGCCCGGGAAATTGGCCATGGACGACAGCAGGATCACCACGAATACGTCCAGCATCGACCACTGGCCGATGAATTCCACGAATTCATAAAGGCGGGTGCGCTGGCGCTGCGCCTCGGCGCCTTGCCAACGCCGGTGCAGCAGCAGGAATGCGAGCGCGAACAATTTGGTCATGGGCACCACGATACTGGCGACGAACACCACGATGGCCAAGTCCCAGGAACCCAGTTGCCAGAGTTCGATCACCCCGCCCAGTATGGTGTGGGCACTGGTGCCGGCGGGAGTGCGCAGCAGCATTACCGGCAGCAGATTGGCCGGAAAATACAAGATGGTGGCTCCCGCCACATAGGCCCAGGCGCGCGAGGCCATGATGGGCTTGCGCAGGTGCACCGCCGCACCGCAGCGGCGGCACCTGGCCGCGGCGCCATCTTGCGGCAGGCTCTGCACGCAGCCGCAAGACTCGCAGGCGGCTACCGGCAGGCCTTCGGCCAATGCCGCACCGGAAGCCTCGACCAGACCCGCGTCTTCGGCCTCGTGCCACAGATACCGCGCCCCGGCACGGGTAAGCGACGTCATCAGTACGGTCAGCACCGCAAAGGCCCATAGGCCCGGCCCGGTGCTCAGGGTGGCCAGGCTCGACAGCTTGACGATCGCCACCAGTATGCCCAGCATCAGCACAGGCACCATGCTCCAGGCGGGCATAGCGGCCAGCACCCGCATGCCGTGGCCGAAGTCGGAAGGCAGCCGGCCGCGGCACAGCTCCAGCAGCGCCCACAGCAGGAACAGCAACTGCGCCAGCGGCAGCGCGAAGCCGAACAGGCCGGTCATGATGGCCACTGCCTCATGCCCCTGCTCCCAGGTAAGCATGATGGCATCGGGCAGCGTGGCCTCGAGCGTCATGCCGCTGAGCTTGAGCGTGGCGATGGGAAAGAAATTGGCCAGGGCGAACACGATCAGCGCCGTGAGAGTCACGGCGACCCAGCCGGACGGGCTCAAGTGGCTGCGGCGATACAACACATGATCGCAGCGCCGGCAACGCGCCTGCGCCCCGACCGGAATCGGGGCGCGCTCATGCAGGCAGGCACATTGCGGGCAGGCGATCAGCGGCCGAGGGCGGCCGGCATGCCCGGTCTGTAATCGATGCGCGATGCGCGTTGCGGCGTCCTGCCCTGCGGCTCGTAACGTTTGCGGCTCTGCGCCTTGTGCCCGCATCGATAACTAACCCGCCTCAATCGACGAGTTCGGCTTCCGGCTCGACACCCGCGCGCCGTCCGGGCCCGGACGGGCGCTCGTCGAACAGCAGCACGACCTTGCCCTGCTCGTCGAGATCGATGGTGACGTGGCCGCCGCCCACCAGGCGGCCGAACAGCAGCTCGTCGGCCAGGGCGCGACGGATCGTGTCCTGGATGAGGCGCTGCATGGGCCGCGCGCCCATGAGAGGATCGAAGCCTTCCTTGGCGAGGTGGTCGCGCAGTTCCTGCGTGAACACCGCCTCGACGTGCTTTTCGTGCAGCTGGTCTTCGAGCTGCATCAGGAACTTGTCGACCACGCGCAGGATGACCTCGCGCGACAGCGGCGTGAAGCCGATGATGGCGTCGAGCCGGTTGCGGAACTCGGGCGAGAACATGCGCTTGATGTCGGCCATTTCGTCGCCCACGTGCGGGGCGCTGGCAAAGCCGATGGAGCTGCGGTTCAGGGTCTCGGCGCCGGCATTGGTGGTCATGACGATGATGACGTTGCGGAAATCCGCCTTGCGGCCGTTGTTGTCGGTGAGCGTGCCGTGATCCATGACCTGCAGCAGGATGTTGAATACATCCGGATGCGCTTTTTCGATTTCGTCGAGCAGCAGCACGCAATGCGGCTGCTTGCTGATGGCCTCGGTAAGCAGGCCGCCCTGATCGAAGCCGACGTAGCCCGGGGGCGCGCCGATCAGGCGCGAAACCGTGTGGCGTTCCATGTATTCGGACATGTCGAAGCGCAGCAGCTCGACGCCCAGCGTAAAGGCCAGCTGGCGCGCGACTTCTGTCTTGCCCACCCCGGTGGGGCCGGAGAACAGGAAGGCGCCTATGGGCTTGTCGGGACGCCCCAGGCCGGAACGCGCCATCTTGATGGCCCCGGCCAGCGCGCCGATGGCGGCGTCTTGGCCGAACACCACGGTCTTGAGATCGCGCTCGAGCGTGGCCAGCTTGTTGCGATCGTCGCTGGACACGCTTTGCGGCGGGATGCGGGCAATCTTGGCCACGGTGGCCTGCACCTCGGCCTTGCCGATGAGCTTTTTCTGGCGCGAACGCGGCAGCAGACGCTGCGCGGCGCCGGCTTCGTCGATGACGTCGATGGCTTTGTCGGGCAGGTAGCGGTCGTTGATGTGGCGCGCGGCGAGTTCCGCCGCCGCGGTGATCGCCGCCGCCGAATAACGCACGCCGTGGTGCTGCTCGAAGCGCGCCTTCAGGCCGCGCAGGATCTGGATGGTCTGCTCGACCGTGGGCTCGACCACGTCGATTTTCTGGAAGCGCCGCGCCAGCGCGTGGTCTTTCTCGAAGATGCCGCGGTACTCGTTGTAGGTGGTGGCGCCCAGGCACTTGAGCTGGCCCGAGGACAGCGCCGGCTTGAGCAGGTTGGAGGCGTCGAGCGTGCCGCCCGAGGCCGAGCCCGCGCCGATAAGCGTATGGATCTCGTCGATGAAGAGAATGGCGTTGGTATTGTCCTTGAGCGATTTGAGCACCGCCTTCAGGCGCTGTTCGAAGTCGCCGCGGTACTTGGTGCCGGCCAGCAGCGCGCCCATGTCGAGCGCGTAGACCTGGGCGTGCGCCAGGATGTCGGGCACTTCGCCCTGGATGACGCGGCGGGCCAGGCCTTCGGCGATGGCGGTCTTGCCCACCCCCGCCTCGCCCACCAGCAGCGGATTGTTCTTGCGCCGCCGGCACAGCACCTGGATGACGCGCTCGACTTCCTGTTCGCGGCCGATGAGGGGGTCGATGCGACCCTGGCGCGCCTCGGCGTTGAGATCGAGCGCGTAGAGTTCGAGCGGCGACTTCTGCTGGTCGGACTTGTGCTCGCCTTCGGTGCCGCCCTGCTGCTTGGCGGGCGGCTCGGCCGGAGGTTCTTCGGGCGTCTTGGTGATGCCGTGCGACAGGTAATTGACCACGTCCAGGCGCGTTACGCCCTGCTGCAGCAGGTAGTAGACGGCGTGCGAGTCTTTCTCGCCGTACATGGCAACCAGCACATTGGCACCAGTGACCGCGGTCTTGGACGAATTGCCCGAAGACACGTGCATGATGGCGCGCTGGATGACACGCTGGAAGCCGAGCGTAGGCTGGGTGTCCACCTCGTCTTCGCCCGGAAAGACCGGCGTGTTCTCGTTGATGAATTTGCGCAGGTCTTTGCGCAAGACGTCGATATTGGCCGAGCAGGCGCGCAGAACCTCGACCGCAGAGGCATTGTCCAGCAGCGACAGCAGCAGGTGCTCTACGGTGATGAATTCGTGCCGGGCCGTGCGGGCCTCGACAAAGGCCATATGCAGGCTGACCTCAAGTTCTTCGGAAATCACGCTTCCTCCATGACATATCGAAGCGGACAAAACAAATCGGCATAGCCTATTCTATGACTAATTCGCGGCCGCGTATTGTTCACGTCGACCCTAGTGTTACCGGATTGCATCAAAAACCGCAGCCGGCGGGCGTTTCGGGCATGACGGCTCAGGCATCGGGCGCAGGTTCCATGATGCATTGCAAAGGGTGTTGGCGCGCGCGCGCCATCTGGCGCACCATTTCGACGCGGGTGGCGGCGATGTCGCGCGTGTACACGCCGCACACGCCGCGGCCCTGGTGGTGCACCAGCAGCATGATGCGCGCCGCCTCGTCTTCATTCTTGCCGAATATGCGCTGCAGCACATTGACCACGAATTCCATCGGCGTGTAGTCGTCGTTCAGCAGCACCACCTGGTACATCGGCGGCGGCGCCACCTTGCTGGCCTGCCGGTCGAGTACGGTGTCCTGCTGGTTGTCGGTTTGTATGGCCATAGAGTGAAACTGGGAAACCTGGGAAACGAAGCCCGGAAAATTCAGGGGGCTGGCGTCCGCTAGTGGGCCGGACTGCCGCCGCCCCGCCGGAGCCGCGGCGGCTCCGAGTGGGGGGCGATCCCGGCCGACGGCATAAAAAGTCGCCGCAAACCCCCGAAAAACCGTCAAAATGTGGCGTCAAAGTCTATATAAGTGCTTTCCATACTTGACCAGCATGGGTTACATTAAGCATTATCATAATATTCTGAATGTTTTCATGTATTTGTTAGCACCGTCGTCGGCACCGGCACCATGAAGGCACCACGAACAGAAATAGGCTAAACCCGGCGCGCCGGGCATTCAAGTCAACACTATAGTCGAGAGGCAGTCCGCATGTCAGATTCAACCGCAACCTCCGCAGGGGACACGCAAAAACTTACCGGAACCGTCAAATGGTTCAACGACGCCAAGGGCTTTGGCTTCATCACCCCTGACAATGGCGGAGAAGACCTCTTCGCTCATTTCTCCTCCATCCAGATGAACGGTTTCAAGACGCTCAAAGAAGGCCAGAAGGTCGCGTTCGAAATCGCCCAGGGCCCGAAGGGCAAACAAGCGCTGAACATCACGGCTGCCTGATCCTCTCGATGCTTACCAAATCATAAAAGATGTTCGATACACGCAATACCCTGGGGCCTGACGGCCCCATTTTTTTCGCCGCGGGACGGCGCGCAAGCCGCGAGAAGGGAAAGCCCGAACACGGTATGGCTCCCGCGAACGACGAGGCGCGCGGCGAACCCGGGCGGCAGGCAAAGCCGCGCGCCAGGCGGCAAGCCGGCGCGGCTTCGCTGCGCTTTTCCTGCTTGCGTTCGATCCGACGCGGCGCTTGTGCGCTGGCGGGCGCGGCTATAGTCGGCGCCGCACTGCCGGCCGGCGCCGCCGTCGCACAAGCGCCGCGCGACATGCATTTGCCGCAAATGCGCCTGGCCGTTGGCGGCCACGCCGTACAGGCCGAGATCGCCGCCACCGAGGCCAGCCAGAGCCAGGGCCTGATGTACCGCAAGTCGCTGGCACCCGACCACGGCATGCTGTTCGTCTTCGAGCAGGCCGGCCCGTTCTGCTTCTGGATGAAAAATACGCTCGTGCCGCTGTCCATTGCATTCATCTCCGGCAACGGCACCATCGTGAACATCGCCGACATGCAGCCGCAGACGGAAACCCCGCACTGCCCGGCGCAGCCGGTGCTGTATGCGCTTGAAATGCAGCAAGGATGGTTCGCCCGGCATCGCGTACACGCCGGGCAGAAAGTGGCCGACTTGCCCCGCCCCTAATGCCTGTAACGCTAAATAGGGCGCACATGCATACTGAATTGTCGTGGTGCCTGGCTAATGCGGCCACGAAAAATATATGTGCTTGCGTTAAAAGTGCTCTAGAGCATCTCAAGAGATAATCGCGACGGGCCGCCGCTCCCGCGGGAGCGGCGCCTGGAATCGCGCGGCCGCCGGCGGGCGCGGGCCGCGTAGCGCCGGCTAGACGCGTTCGAGGATGACGGCGATGCCCTGCCCCACGCCTATGCACATGGTGCACAGCGCGTAGCGCCCGCCGTTGCGGTGCAACTGGTTGACCGCCGTGATGGCCAGGCGCGCGCCGCTGGCGCCCAGAGGGTGGCCCAGGGCAATGGCGCCGCCGTTGGGATTGACGCGCGGATCGTCGTCGGCCACACCCAGCATGCGCAGCACCGCCAGGCCTTGCGCGGCGAAGGCTTCGTTGAGCTCGATGACATCCATCTGCTCGATCTTCATGCCGGCCAGCTGCAGCACCTTGCGCGAGGCAGGCGCCGGCCCTATGCCCATGATGCGCGGCTCGACGCCGGCCGTGGCCATGGCCACCACCCGGGCGCGCGGCGTCAGGCCCAGCGTGCCGGCCATGGACTCGGAGGCCACCAGCAGCCCGCAGGCGCCGTCGTTCACGCCCGAGGCATTGCCGGCCGTTATCGTACCGTCAGGGCGCACGATGGGTTTGAGGCGGGCCAGGGCTTCGAGCGAGGTCTCGCGCGGATGCTCGTCGGTGTCGACGACCAGCGGATCGCCCTTTTTCTGGGGGATTTCCACCGGGATGATTTCATCCCGGAACACGCCCGCCTTCTGGGCCGCGGCCGCCTTGAGCTGGCTGGCCAGGGCGAAGGCGTCTTGGTCTTTGCGCGAGACCTGGAACTGGTCGGCCACATTCTCGGCCGTTTCAGGCATGGAATCGATGCCGTATTCGGCCTTGAGGCGCTTGTTGACGAAGCGCCAGCCTATGGTGGTGTCGTAGATGGCGGCGCTGCGCGAGAACGCGGTTTCGGCCTTGCCCATGACGAAAGGCGCGCGGCTCATGCTTTCCACGCCGCCGGCCAGCATGAATTGCGCATCGCCCGCACGGATGGCGCGGGCGGCGCTGCCCAGCGCATCCAGCCCCGAGCCGCACAGGCGGTTGATGGTCGCGCCGGGCACGTCGACGGGCAGCCCGGCCAGCAGGATCGCCATGCGGGCCACGTTGCGGTTGTCTTCGCCGGCCTGATTGGCGCAGCCCAGCAGCACGTCGTCCAGGCGCGCCCAATCCACGCCTGGGTTGCGCGCCACCAGCGCCTTGATAGGCGCGGCGCCCAAGTCGTCGGCGCGTACGCCGGCCAGGGAACCGCCGTAGCGGCCGAAGGGCGTGCGCGCGGCATCGCAGATGAAAGCTTGTGGTGTAGTCATGGAAAACCCGGGGTCGAAAAAGAAGAAATGAAGAAACTAACGAGATGTACAGCAAACGGCGCGGAGCCTGCCCTCCCGGCAAGCGTAAAGCTAATCTTATCGCACCAGGCGGACTTTTTTGTCGAAATCGCCCTCGCCGTCCACAGAGTGGCCACGTCTCCCTGGGAGCACCCGAGCTCGGGCGGCCGCGCCCGAGCCGAAGGCCGGCTCTAACGGTCATGGCGGGCGCCGCCTCCCCCGAGGATGAAAGAGGCTTCTTTCACACTAAGGCGAAGCCCGCTCCGGGCTTACAGCCTGGTTCGCAGCCTGGGCCGGAGCCTGGCGCTGGGCCTGAGCTTTGGCGCGCTGGGCTTGGTCATATTCGATGGCGCGGTGCCGGTAGCGGCCCGCCGCGTTGTGATAGAAAGCGTGGGGGCCGAACTGGCGCGATACGACGGAGGCGAACAGCGAGCCGACCAGCAGCCAGAACAACATCGGCTGGCTGCCCGTCATTTCCATGACCACCACACTTGCGGTCAAGGGGGCCTGGGTGGCGGCCGCCAGGAAGGCCGCCATGGAAAGCAGCACCAGCACCCTGGGGTCGGCCGCCGAGCCGGCCAATCGTCCGATCTCTGCGCCGATACCCGCCCCCGTGGTCAAGGCCGGCGTGAAAATGCCGCCCGGGATGCCTGCCCAGTACGAAGCCAGAGTCGCCGCCAGCTTGGCCACGCCAAAGCCGGCAACTTCGGGGCTGGCACCGGCCAAGGCCTGGGATGCGTGAGCGTAGCCCGTGCCATAGACGGTGTTGTGCGTATACAGGCCGACTGCCGCTAGCCCCAAGCCCAGGACAAACGCCAATTGCACGGGGTGGCGCCGCACCCAGCCGCGCCAGCGCGCCGGGACGAATGCCGCCGGCCCCTTGCCCAGGGCATGCGAAAAAATGCCCCCCAGCACGCCGCAGGCCAGGCCGCACACCAGTGTCCAGGCCAGCATATTGTGCGCCAGCGAGTGGCCCGAGAAGGTGCCGAAATACGGGTTGTTGCCCACCAGGGCCACGACCAGGAAGCCCGAGGCCAGCACCCCGATGAGCACCAGGCGCTGCCAACGCAGCGCCGTACCGCGGCCCAGCTCTTCGATGGCGAATATGACGCCGGCAAGCGGCGCGTTGAAAGCCGCCGCCAAACCGCCCGCGGCGCCGGCCGCGATCAGCTCGCTGGCGTGGAATCCTTTGAGGGGCACCCCCATCTTCTTCCAGAAGTTGCCCCAAGTCAGCATTACCGCGGCCCCCACCTGCACCGACGGGCCTTCGCGGCCGATGGAGGCGCCGAACACCAGGCCGGCGAAGGTCAGGGGAATCTTCCACAAGGCCTGAACCAGCGAAGTAAGCTGGCGCCGCCCGCCAGTGGGCGGCAACGACAGTGAAGCGATGACTTGCGGAATGCCGCTGCCGGCGGCGTTGGGCGCATAGCGCAGGGTCGCCCAGCGGATCAGCGCCAGACCGAACGGCAACAACACCCAGCCGAGCCAGGGCAGCGCGGCAAGCCAGCGGCCATTCAGGGCGATCGCCAGATCCGCAAGGCGGGCAAAGCCCAGCGAAACCAGGGCCACGAGGGCCGCACCGCCCAGCAGCAGCGTCAGTTGCAGGGTCTTGCGCGACAGGCGCCGCAACTGGCGCGCCTTGCGGCGTATCGCCCGCCGGGCTTGAAATGGAAGGCGCCGCAGCGGAGCAATCAGGCTCATGGTCTGGAATCCGTCCGCGCCGAGTGGAAGCCCGGCGACATTGTAGGAAGCAGGAAGTAAAGAGGCTGTGATCGAGGCTGGAATTGCGTGCGAAGCTGGAATTGCGTGCGAGGCAAACCCGTATGCCGAGCCGCGGGACGCATGCACACAGCGGCTCGGCAACTGTGATCATACCCGCTAAAAAGGACGAACCCTCGCATGAGCGAGGGTTCGTGTCCAAGCATTAGAAACCGGGAAATCAGCCGAGGTTTTCGGCGGCGAACTTCCAGTTCACCAGGTTCCAGAAGTTTTCCAGGTACTTGGGACGCGCGTTGCGGTAGTCGATGTAGTAGGCGTGTTCCCAGACGTCACAGGTCAGCAGCGGCACGTCGGCGGTGGTGATGGGCGTGGCGGCATTGCTGGTATTGACAATGTCGAGCGAGCCGTCGGGCTTCTTGACCAGCCAGGTCCAGCCCGAACCGAAGTTGCCCGCGGCGGATTTGCTGAAGGCTTCTTTGAAGGCAGCCACGCTGCCCCACTTGGCATTGATGGCGTCGGCCAGCTTGCCGCTGGGCTCGCCGCCGCCGTTGGGCGACAGGCTGTTCCAGTAGAAGGTGTGGTTCCAGACCTGGGCGGCATTGTTGAACACGCCGCCGGACGCCTTCTTGATGATGTCTACGAGCGAGGCCGATTCGAATTCGGTGCCCTGGATCTGGGCATTCAGGTTGGTGACGTAGGACTGGTGATGCTTGCCGTAGTGGAATTCCAGCGTTTCTTTCGAAATGTTCGGAGCCAGGGCGTCCAGAGCATAAGGAAGAGGGGGAAGAGTATGAGCCATGATGTGCAGTTTCCTTCTTAAAAAAGCAATCAGCGAAATTCGATCAGCCTGTACGGGCCCGCAGCCGCAGCGGCAACCACGTCGCAAGAACGAGGCGTGCAGCCACAAACAGTGCAAATAGTACGCCTAGGCATGGCGACGCCATCCTTGCTTGTGTTGCAAGCCCGTATCTGCCCATTGTATCGGGAACGCGAGAATTAATTGTGATAACCCTCGACATAAGTATATAAGCCCCTCGCCGCGGCGCTTACAACAGACCGTGGGCCTGCAGCACCGACACTTCCGCGCCGCCCTGCGCAAGCTCCAGCGCCAGGCGATCACCGGGCTGCAAAGCGCGCGCATCGCACACCAGAGCCCCGCTGGCGTCGCGCACCAGCGCATAGCCGCGTCCGAGTATCTTGCGCGGATTGAGCGCCTCGAGCATCTGCGCCGCGGCGTCCAGGCGCGCGCGCCGCAAGGCCAGCGCACGCTCGGCGGCGCGCACAAGCTGCTGCTGGTGGCGCAGCAGATCGAGCCGTGCGCGCGCCGGGTCGGGCGTGGCCTGAACCAGGCGCGCCGTCAGCGCTTCCAGTCTGGCGCGGCGCCGTTCTGCCCCGCCTGTACCGGCGCGTGCCAGCCTGTCGCACAGGCCGCGCAGCACGTCCCGCTGGCGCGCCAGGCGCTGCGCCGGCGGCACCAGCATGGCCACGGCACGATCCAGGCGCAGCGCGGCGCGTTCCAGCAGGCGCCGCTGCTGGTTCTGCAAGGCCGTAAGGGCGGCCTCTATGCTGCGCAGGCATTCGCTACGGGCGCGGCAGCACAGTTCGGCCGCCGCGGTGGGCGTAGGCGCGCGCAGATCGGCGGCGAAGTCGGCGATCGTGAAGTCGGTTTCATGGCCCACGCCGCTGATGAGCGGCATGGGGCTGGCGGCGATCATGCGCGCCAGCGCTTCGTCATTGAAGCTCCAGAGATCCTCGATGCTGCCGCCGCCGCGCACCAGCAACAATGTATCTACTTCGGCACGTTCGTACGCCTGCGTCAACGCCTGGCAAAGACGGCCCGCGGCATCGGCACCCTGCACCGGAGCCGGATAGACAATGACGCGCACATGCGGGGCGCGGCGCCGCATCGTCGTGAGCACATCGTGCAGCGCCGCGGCGGCCAGCGAGGTAACGATGCCCACCTGCACAGGCATGGGCGTGCAGGGCCGCTTGCGGGCCGGATCGAACAGCCCCTCGGCGGCGAGCTTTTCTTTCAGGGCCATGAAGGCTTCGTGCAGGTTGCCCTGCCCCGCCCGGCGCAGCGCCTCGACCTGCAGCTGGTACTCGCCACGCGCCTCGTACAGCGTGACTGCGGCCCGAAACTCGAAGCGCTCTCCGACACGCGGTACGAAGCCCACGGCCTGGGCGCGGCCGCGGAACATCACGGCACGCACCGCCGCGCGTTCGTCCTTGATAGTGAAATACCAGTGGCCCGAGGCAGCCTGGGTGAAATTGGAGACCTCCCCGCGTACCCATAGTGTCGGTACCTGGGCCTCGAGCAGCCGGCCCACCCGGCGGTTCAGTTCCGAGACCGACAGCACCTCGCTGCCGGACGGCAGTTGCCCGCCCGGCAGTTCGTTGCCCGGCA
Organism: Candidimonas nitroreducens; assembly: GCF_002209565.1. Classification (GTDB taxonomy): domain Bacteria; phylum Pseudomonadota; class Gammaproteobacteria; order Burkholderiales; family Burkholderiaceae_B; genus Candidimonas; species Candidimonas nitroreducens. The sequence continues at coordinate 19,643 of NZ_NJIH01000021.1, read as the reverse complement.
GCGAGGTGCCCGGCAAGATGTTGCCCGGCAAAGCGTTGCCCGGCGAGGTGTCGCCCAGCAAAGCGTTGCCCGAAACATCGCCGTCGGGCAAAGAGTTGCCCGGGAATGTGTTGCTCGACCGATCGCCTTTTTTACCTTGATACATAGAGTATGTTTAAGTGCAGCTATATAGATATAGATTAGATCCGAATAGTGATGGAATCCCGTGACGGCATCCCGCGCCGCCGATGCTCGCCGTGGCACTGCCACGGCTACGCTCTGCGCCCCGATACACGGGCTGTCTTTGTGGCCATGCGGCTCGCCTTTTGGCACGGGCAGGCCCTAACGAGGACGGCAGTTGCGGCCACCCCCGAGGATGAAAGAGGCTTCTTTCACATTAAGGCCGGCCAGCGCAAGCCATGGCTCCAGTAGCGATTATCCCGCGAAATTGCGCGGCCGGTGCAGCCTCGGCAAGCCAGGCCCGGGCCGGAAACAGCGGCATGCTGTCCACAGACGGCGGGCTACTGTCAAACTCCTGAAATATCAATTAAATTCGCCCTGATAGTCAGCATATGCTTTAAATATTTTCTATAAGCATTTGATTTATATTATTAAATATTAGCAAACCAATTTGACTCAAAATTACCCAATCGACCTCCAGGCCTACGTAATTGCGCCTATTGCGCAAGTTCTGCACAGAATTATCCACAGTTTTTGTGGATACCCGCCGGAGAGTAAGCGTTCATGCCGTTTTGCCCTCGGCCATGCAAGTATCATGGGCATTACGGGCTTGTTACAGCCCCAAACGCACGCAGCGCGGGGCACTTGCCCCGGCCGGCTTCGCGCCATGCCGGCCCTGTCCCAAATCGGCGCCGGCGCCAGCCGGCTGCACCTGGCTCTGCACCTGGCCGAGGCAGGCCGGCGGGCCGCAAGCCGCCACGCCACAGCTTGCCCGTAAGCCATGGCGCGGCTTGCCTTTAAACCATGCGACGGCTTGCCCTTAAACCATACGACAGCTTGCCCTTAAAATAGCAAGCCCATCACCCACTGCAGGCTATCGGCCACAGGAGACATTTTGCTGGAAATCGTACGCGAAGCAGGCTGGCCGATATGGCTGCTGGTGGCCACCTCCGTGCTGGGCCTGGCCCTGATCATCGAGCGCCTGCTGTCCCTGCGCCAGAACCTCGTCATTCCTCCGCAGCTCGCCTCGCAGGTCATGGAAATGATCCGCCAGAACGGCGATACGCCCGAGGCGCTGACGCGCCTGGCCGACAATTCGCCCCTGGGCCGGGTGCTGGCCGAAGTGCTGCTGCATCGCGACGACGGCGAATCGCAGCGCACCCGCGCCGCCGAAGACGCCGGCAAGGACGTGGCCTACCGGCTCTACAGGTATATACCTGCCCTGGCCACCATATCCGTGGTCGCGCCGCTGCTGGGGCTGTTCGGCACGGTAGTGGGCATGATAGAGATCTTCGGCGCCTACGACCCGGCCGGAGGCGACCCGGCAATGCTGGCGCGCGGCATATCCATGGCGCTGTACAACACGGGCTTCGGCATCATCATTGCCGTGCCGGCCCTGATCTTCCACCGCTATTTCCGCTCGCGGGTCGACTACTACGTGCACCGCATGGAACGCGAGGCCAGCGCCCTGAGCCGCCTGCTGGGTACGCGGCAGCAGCGCGGGCCGGGGGCCGGGGCATGAATTTCCGCCCGCCGAACAGCGGCGACGAGCCCGAGATCAATCTGATACCGCTGATCGACGTGCTGCTGGTCATACTGATTTTCCTGGCGGCGACCACCTCATTCACACGCATCAAGCAGCTCGGCATCGAGCTGCCCCAGGCCCAGGCCGATGCCGTGGATCCCAAGGCCATCAATATCGCCGTCAGCCGCGACGGGCAGTACGCGCTGGACGGCCGCTGGCTGCAGAACCCGGACACGGCCGCCATCGCCGCGGCGCTGGCCGAGGCCGCCGGCGGCAGGAAAGATCCGGTGCTGGTCATCAATGCCGACGCGCAAAGCACCCATGCATCGGTGGTGCGCGTCATGCAGGCAGCGCGGCTGGCCCACATAGGCCGGGTCGATTTCGCGACCCGGGACGCACCTTGAAGCCGGCCGCCGCCCTGGCCCGCGCGGCGCATGCCGTCTGGCGCAGCAAGGGCCCGGCCAGCACCCTGCTGCTGCCCTTGGCCTGGATCACGGGCCGCGTCGTGGCCGCCAAGCGGCGCCGCTACCGCCGCAATCCCGAATCCGCCACGGGCTCGCCCCACCCCGTCATCATCGTGGGCAATCTGTATGTGGGAGGCACTGGCAAGACACCAGTGGTGCTGGCCCTGATCGACGCCTTGCGCGCGCGCGGCTGGCACCCGGGGGTGGTCAGCCGCGGCTACGGCGGCCGCGCGCAAGATGAGCCGCTGGTCGGCCTGGGGCGGCTGCAGGCCGAACGCTACGGCGACGAACCGGCGCTGATCGCCGCGGCCGGCCGCGTGCCGGTGGCCGTGCACCCGCGCCGCGCGCTCGCCCTGCAGGCCCTGCAGGCGCGCCACCCGGAAGTCGACCTGATCATTGCCGACGACGGCCTGCAGCATCTGGCCCTGGCGCGCGACGTGGAAATCGTGGTGCAGGACGCGCGCGGCCTGGGCAACAGCCGGCTGCTGCCGGCGGGCCCCTTGCGCGAACCGGCCTCGCGCCTGGCCGAAGTCGACTATATCGTCACCAATCTGGCCACGGGCGAAGCCACGCCGGCCGGCCCCGCCACGCCGGCGCGCCAGGTCGTCATGCGCCTGGCACCGGGCCGCATGCTCCACTTGGCCTCGGGCCGCGAGCTGGACTGGGGCGCGTGGCGGCAGGAATACCGCAGCGCGCGTGCCGGTGCCCTGGCCGGCATCGGGCAGCCGCGGCGCTTCTTCGGCATGCTGCAGGCCCACGGACTAAGCCTGGCGCAGACCCGCGCCATGCCCGATCACGCGCAATACACCCGATCGCCCTTCGGATACTTCGATACCGATGTGGTGCTGATCACAGCCAAGGATGCGGTGAAATGCGGCGCCTGGGCCGACGACCGGGTGTGGGTGGTCGAGGCCGCGACGCGCTTCACGCCGCCTGGCTGGTTCGACGAACTGCATGCCCGGCTGACGGCGCTGGCGGCGCAGAAGGCGGCGGCGCCTGGGGCGGCGGCGCGGTAGTTCCCGCCCAGAATCCTCCGGCAACCCGCAAGCGTGGCGCCGGGCCGCGTCGACAGCCGGTGTCAACGCTAAGTAGAAGTGTCCGCACCCCCTTTTCTCCCAAATAGAAGTGTCCGGTTTTCTCCCAAGTAGAAGTGTCCTGTCGACAGCCGGTTTCAAAAGCGCGGCCCGCGATTTACACTTATACATTCGTTGTGCGTAGCCGGGCCGCCTTGCTGCTGTCCGGGCCGCATTCCATGCGCGCCGGGCAGGCATTCCCGCCTATGCCCGAATCGCATGTTCCCGCATTTTCTTCTATAGGTTTACGAAGCCCGGCATGGAATCCCGCCTGCTCGAAATTCTGGTGTGTCCTTTGTGCAAAGGCCGCCTGCGCTACGACCGCGAACGCCAGGAACTGCTGTGCTCGGCCGACCGGCTGGCCTTTCCGGTGCGCGACGGCATACCGGTAATGCTCGAAAACGAGGCGCGCGACCTGAACGACGCCGAAAATCAGGCCGAAGCGCAGTGAGCTTCATCGCCATAGTGCCTGCCCGCTGGGCTTCGACGCGCCTGCCCGGCAAGCCGCTGCTGGACATCGCCGGCAAGCCCATGGTGGTGCGCACGGCTGAACAGGCGGCACGTTCCGGCGCCGCACGCGTCATCGTCGCCACCGATACCGCCGAAATCCAGGCGGCGGTGCAGGCCCACGGTTTCGAAGCGCTGCTGACCCGCGCCGACCACCCCACCGGCACCGACCGCCTGGCCGAAGTGGCGGCGCGGCTGCAGCTGACCGCAGACACCGTGGTGGTCAACGTCCAGGGCGACGAACCGCTCATAGATCCGCGCCAGATCGACGCGGTGGCGCAGTTGCTGGCGCACGATACCCAGGCCGCGATCGCCACCTGCGCCAGCGCCATCGGCCATGCGGACACCTTGTTCGACCCCAACGCCGTGAAGGTCGTATGCGACCAGCGCGGCCGCGCACTGTATTTCTCGCGCGCCCCCATACCGTGGGCCCGCGACGCCCTGGCCGACGGGCGGCGCAAACTGGCCAACGGCCTGCCGGCACTGCACCACATCGGACTCTATGCCTACCGCGCCGGCTTCCTGGCGCTCTTTCCCACCTTGCCCGTGGGCCCACTGGAACGCTACGAATCGCTGGAACAATTGCGCGCCCTGGAAAATGGCCACGCCATCGCCGTGCTGCGCACCGAATACCATCCGGCCGCGGGCGTGGACACGCAGGCCGACCTGGCGCGGGTGCGCGAGGCATACGGAAATCGGTTATAAACCTTGCCGGGATCCACGCAGGCCGGCGGGAAATCGGCGGCTGAGCAGGAATTGCTGCATTGCGGCATAATCGATAAGAAAACCGCAACATCGACAAAAAACTCGAAAAACTCCAGGAGAAAATTTCATGCGACTGATACTGCTTGGCCCGCCGGGCGCCGGCAAAGGCACCCAGGCTGCGTACATCACCAAGAAATTCGGTATTCCGCAAATTTCCACGGGTGACATGCTGCGCGCCGCCGTCAAGGCCCAGACTCCGCTGGGCATCGAGGCCAAGAAGGTCATGGACACGGGCGCCCTGGTATCCGACGACCTGATCATCGGCCTGGTGCGCGACCGGCTCGAGCAATCCGACTGCAAGCCGGGCTACCTGTTCGACGGCTTCCCGCGCACGCTGCCGCAAGCCGACGCACTGAAAGACGCCAAGATTTCGCTGGACTATGTCGTCGAAATGGTGGTGCCCGAAGAAAACATCATCGAACGCATGAGCGGACGCCGCGTGCACCCGGCCAGCGGACGCAGCTACCATGTTCACTTCAACCCGCCCAAGACGCCCGGCATCGACGACATTACCGGCGAGCCGCTGGTGCAGCGCGACGACGACCGCGAGGAAACCGTGCGCCACCGCCTGGCCGTGTACCGCGACCAGACCCGGCCGCTGGTCGACTATTACTCGCAGTGGGCCGATTCCGGGGCGCCCGGCGCGCCGCGCTTCCGCCAGATATCCGGGCTGGGCAGCGTGGAAGAAATCCGCGACCGCATCTTCCAGGCACTGCAAAGCTGAAAGGATCACCCCATGGAAATCCAGAACAAAGTATTCATCGTCACCGGCGCCGCCTCCGGCCTGGGCGCGGGCACGGCGCGCATGCTGACCGAAAACGGCGCGCGCGTGGTGCTGGCCGACCTGCAGGACGAGGCCGGCCGGGCACTGGCCGGCGAACTGGGCCAGACTTATGTGCACTGCGACGTCACGCAAGACGCCGACGGCCAGGCTGCCGTGGCCGCCGCGCGCGCGCTGGGGCCGGTGTTCGGCCTGGTGAACTGCGCCGGGGTCGCCCCGGCCTCGCGCATCGTGGGCAAGAACGGCGCCCATACGCTGGAGCTGTTCCAGAAGGTGGTCGGCATCAACCTGATCGGCACCTTCAACATGGCGCGCCTGGCCGCCGCCGCCATGAGCGAGAACGACCCCGAGCCCACCGGCGAGCGCGGCGTGCTGATCAACACCGCCTCGGTGGCGGCCTATGACGGCCAGATCGGCCAGGCCGCCTACGCGGCGTCCAAGGCCGGCGTGGTCGGCATGACACTGCCGATTGCACGCGACCTGGCCAAGCTGGGCATACGCTGCTGCACCATCGCCCCGGGCATTTTCGGCACGCCCATGATCTTCGGCATGCCGCAGGAAGTGCAGGACTCGCTGGCCGCCAGCATTCCCTTCCCCTCGCGCCTGGGCCGGCCCGAAGACTACGCCAAGCTGGTGCACAGCATCATCACCAACGACATGCTCAACGGCGAGACCATCCGCCTGGACGGCGCGATCCGCATGGCGCCGAAATAAGATCAGTGAGCCTGTTCCGTTCGGCCGCCACGGTCAGCAGCCTGACGCTGCTGTCGCGCGTCGTGGGCATGCTGCGCGATGTGCTGATCGCCAGCACCTTCGGCGCAGGGCCGCTTACCGACGCCTTCTGGGTGGCCTTTCGCATCCCCAACCTGCTGCGCAGGCTGTTCGCCGAAGGCGCGTTCTCGCAGGCCTTCGTGCCCATCCTGGGCCAGGCCCGCACGCACAAATCGGATGCCGAGGTGCGCCTGCTGCTGGATCGCGTGGCGCTGCTGCTGACCGCGGCGCTGCTGCTGGTGACGCTGGCCGGCATGGCGGCCGCCCCCTGGGTGGTCAGCGCCATGGCCAGCGGCATGCGCGCCACGGCGCGCCATCACGAATTCCAGGCCGCGGTGGACATGACCCGGATGATGTTCCCCTACATCGTCTGCATGTCGCTGGTGGCCTTCGCCTCGGGCGTACTCAATACCTGGAGCCGTTTCGCCGTGCCGGCGATCACGCCGGTGCTGCTGAACATCGCACTGATCAGCGCCTGCCTGTTCCTGACGCCGTGGTTCCACACCCCCATCTACGCGCTGGCGGCCGGCGTACTGCTGGGCGGCCTGCTGCAGCTGCTGGTGCAATGGCTGGCGCTGGCGCGGCTGGGGCTGCTGCCGCGCTACTCGCTGCGGCTGCGCGCCGCCTGGCGCGACCCCACGGTCAAGCGCATTCTGCGGCAGATGCTGCCCGCCATACTGGGTGTCTCGGTGGCGCAGGTGTCGCTGCTCATCAACACCAACATCGCCACCTGGCTCGCGGCCGGCAGCGTCACCTGGCTGTCGTTCGCTGACCGCTTGATGGAATTTCCCACCGCCCTGCTGGGCGTGGCCCTGGGCACGGTGCTGCTGCCCAGCCTGTCGGCGGCCCACGCCAAACAGGACGCCGACGGCTACAGCGCGCTGCTGGACTGGGGCCTGCGCCTGGTCATGCTGCTGGGCCTGCCCGCAGCGCTGGGTATGGCCATGCTGTCCGAAGGGCTGGTGGCGACACTGTTCAACTACGGCGCATTCAACGGCCACGACGTGATGCAGACGCGGCTGGCCGTCATGGCCTATGCCGTCGGCCTGATCGGCCTGCTGGCCGTGAAGATCCTGGCCCCGGGCTTCTATGCCCGCCAGGACATCCGCACACCGGTCAAGGTGGCCATCGCAGTGCTGGTGCTGACCCAGGTCTTCAACCTGATATTCGTGCCGCAATTCGCACATGCGGGGCTGGCGCTGTCGATCGGCCTGGGCGCCAGCGTCAATGCGCTGTGCCTGGCAGTCATCCTGCGCCGCCGCGGCGTTTACCGCCCGCACGCCGGCTGGACGCTGTTCCTGCTGCGCATGGTGCCGGCCCTGGCCGCCCTGGCCGCCGTGCTGCTGGCTGCCAATCACACCGTGGACTGGCTGGCCCTGGCGGCCCATCCCGGGCGCCGCGTGCTGTACCTGCTGGGCGTGCTGGCCGCCTCGGGCATCGCCTATTTCGCCGTGCTGCTGGCCTGCGGCTTCCGCACGCGCGACTTCACGCGGCGCCGCGCGCGGGCCTGAGCGGCCCGTTCCCGGGCGGTTCGTCCAGCGCGGCCAGCTCGCGCGCCACGGCCAGGAAGCTTGCCAGCGCGGGGTTATCGTCATCCTTGCGCCAGGCGATGGAGACCTCCTGGGTCAGGTAAGGCCCGTCGTCCAATATCGGCAAATACCTGACCTTGGGGTGCATCAGCGATGCCAGATTGCTGGGTATCAGCGCCACCGACAGCCCCGCCGCCACCAGGCACATGACGCTGCCCACCTGCGAACACTCCTGCTCGATATTGGGCGCGAAGCCCGCCGCGGCACAGGCCGAAATGAGATGTGCGTGCGCCGAAGGCACCTTTTCACGCGAGAAGGACACGAACGATTCCCGCGCCAGTTCCCGCAGCGCAATGGCCTTGCGCCCGGCCAGCGCGTGGCTGGCCGGCAGCGCCGCCATCAGGCGGTCGTGCCGGTACAGCAGCGTTTCGAAAATAGCGCCTTCGCGCGGTAGCGGCGTGCGCAGCATGCCCAGATCCAGTGCACGTTCCTGCAGGCGCTCGATCTGGTCTTTGGTGGTCATTTCCACCACGCGCAGGCGCACCTGAGGGTACTTGCGGCGGAAATGCCGGATCAGATCGGGCATGAAGCCGTAGCCCGCGCTGCCGATGTACCCGAGCGACAACTGGCCGATCTGGCCGCCGCTGGCATGCTGGGCGCGCTCTATGGCGATCTGCTCGAACTTGAGCCACTGATACGCCTCTTCCAGGAACACCCGCCCCGCGGGAGTCAGCGATACCGCGCGCTTGTTGCGCAGGAACAGCGGCGTGCCGACGCAGGCTTCGAGCCGCTGGATGGCCTGGCTGAGCGGCGACTGGGCCATGCCGACCCGCAGCGCCGCCCGGCCATAGTGCAATTCCTCTGCCACGGCGATGAACTGGCGCAATAGCCGGCTATTCAACATATAGACTTTTCTTGTCTTACAGATACATGAATTATATGTTGGACGTGTAGATTCCGGCTACCTAAACTGCTGCTGTTCAAACCGAGGAAACCGCCATGCAGGCAGCACATACCCTAGCCGATGACACTCGTGACGCCGTCCTGGCCCTGCTGGCCGGCCAGCCCTGGGCCGACACCGGGGCGTCGCGGCGCCTGCGCTTCCATGGCACGCTGCCCCGCTTCGACTCGGCGCATAAGCTGACGCTGGCGGCGGCAAGCGCGGTAGGCGCCTACGCGCTGGGGGTCGAACAATGGTGGCACATGGCGCGCGGCCAGCGTCAATCTATAGCCATGGACTGGATGCAGGCGGCCAGTTCCTTGAATCCGGGGCACTTCCAGACCCAGAGCGGCTACGCCCTGCCCGCCCTGTCGCTGCTCACGGAATTGAAAGCCGATTTCTACCGCACGCGCGACGGCCTGTGGTTCTTTCCGATAGGCTCGTACCCGCACCTGCGCGACGGCGTCCTCGATTTATTGCAATGCGCCAATACGGCCCCGGCCCTGGCGGCCTCCATCGCCGGCTGGAATGGCCACGATCTGGAGGAAGCCTTCGCGCAGCGCAAGCTGCCCGGCGTCTACGCGCGCTCGGCCGACGAATGGCTCGCGCACCCGCAAGGGGCGCTGCTGGCGGGCAAGCCGGCCATCGAGGTCACGAAAATCGCCGACGGCGATCCGCAGCCACCCAGTGGCGCGACCCGGCCGCTGGACGGCATACGCGTGCTGGATCTGGGCCACGTGATAGCCGGCCCCGTGGTGGCACGCTCGCTGGCCGAGCACGGAGCCGAGGTGTTGCGCATCAGTTCGCCCACCAACCAGGATCCGTTCCGCCAGACGGTGGACACCAATATCGGCAAGCGCTCGGCCTTCCTCGACCTGGGCCGGCCGGTGGATCAGGCGCGGGCGCGCGAGCTGGTCAGCGGCGCCGACGTGGTGGTGCAGTCGTGGCGGCCGGGCAGCATGAAAGCCCGCGGCCTGGGGCCGCAGGAAGCGGCCGTCATCCGCCCCGGGCTGGTGTACGTCACGGTTACCGCATTCGGCGACGAAGGCCCATGGGGCACGCGCGGCGGCTTCGAGCAGCTGGGCCAGGTGGCGACCGGCGTGGCGACCAACGAAGGCGGCGCGGACAAGCCGCGCCTGGTGCCCACCTACCTGCTGAACGATTATCTGACCGGCTATCTGGGCGCGGCGGGCGTCATGATGGCATTGATACGGCGCGCCACGGAAGGCGGCAGCTACCACGTGCGTGTGTCGCTGGCACGCACCTCGATGTGGGTGCAAGAACTGGGGCTGGAACCAGACTACGATCCGCGCGCGCCTCGGCGCCATTTCGCCGACGAGCTGGATCCGGTGCTGGAAACACGCTCTTCAGCCTACGGCCCGCTGCAGCAATTGCCGCCGGTGGCGCAGTTTTCCCACACCCCCGCGCGCTGGTCGCTGCCGCCGGCGCCCAACGGCGCGCATGCACCGTGCTGGCGCGAATAAACAAATAAAACAAGGCCGGACGACACGGCCGAAGATTGAAGCAAGCAGCTCGAAGTCCCAGCCACTGGCTGACTACCATTAGGAGACAAGCATGTTCAAACCCGCATTGATCGCGGCGGCATCGGTCGCGGCGGCCCTCGCCTACCCCGCAGCGCAGGCCGCAAACTACCCGTCCCAGCCCATTACCCTGATCATCGGCTTCGCGCCCGGCGGGCCGACCGACTCCATAGGCCGAGTCCTGTTCAAGCAGGTGTCCCAGGAACTGGGCGTGCCGGTCGTGATAGAAAACCGCCCGGGCGCAGGCGGCACCGTGGGCGAACAGGATCTGCTGCGCGCCAAGCCCGACGGCTACACGCTGCTGTACGGCACCTCGTCCATCACCACCGCGCCGGCGCTGTTCGGGCGCAACGACCTCGACCCCAAGACCGCCTTCGACGTGGCCGGCTGCTCGGTCGCGGTGCCGCTGATATTGCTGGCCGGCAAGAAGCTCAATGTCCAAAGCGCGACGGCGCTCTACCAGGACATGAAGGCCAGCCCCGGCAAGTACTTCATGGGTTCGTCCGGGGTCGGCTCCATAGACCACCTGGTGGGCACCGACATCGCCACCCGGCTGGGCCTGACTTTCCAGCACGTGCCCTACAAGGGCAATGGCCCGGCGCTGTCCGACCTGGCCGCGGGCAACACCAGCTTCATGTATTCCGGTTCGTTCAACAGTGCCATACCGTTCATCAACAGCGGCAAGGTCAAGGCGCTGGCGGTAACCTCGGCCAAGCGCTCCCAGGTTCTGCCCGACGTGCCCACGCTCGGCGAAGCCGTGCCCGGGCTGAAGGGCTACGACGCCGGCACCTGGCAGGTGCTGCTGGCGCCCAAGGGAACCAGCCCGCAAATACTGCAGAAACTCGATCACGCCGTGCAGGCCGCCATGAAGAGTCCGGAGGTAATGAAGAGCCTGCGCTTCCAGGGCGCGGAAGTCATGAACAAGACGCTGCCGCAGTGCCAGGCCTATATAAACAGCGAATATGAGCGCTGGTCGGGCACCGTCAAGCGCCTGGGCCTGAAGGCGGGAAGCTAGGGATCCGGCGGCACAGGAAGGAGCCCCGCGCCGGCGCGGCACCGGCGCCCCGCCGGCGTGGCGGGGCCAAGCCACCTTGAGCTGGTCGCTATTTACATGTACCTGTTTTCCCTATACAATTTACGTTTGCCCGGTTTAATTCTAGGTTTATATTTAACAATGGCCAATTCCGCCCAAGCTCGTAAGCGCGCCCGCCAGTCGGTAGAGCGCAACAAACACAATTCCAGCCTGCGTTCGATGCTGCGCACCTCGATCAAGCGCGTGCGCCAGGCTATCGCCACCGGCGACAAGGCCGCCGCTGCCGAAGTCTTCCGCAAAGCAACCAGCGTCATCGACAGCGTTGCCGACAAGAACATCATCCACAAGAACAAGGCCGCTCGCCACAAGAGCCGCCTGGCCGCGGCCGTCAAGGCCCTGGCCTAATCGACACGACCGGGTCGTAGCGGCGCGAAGTTTTTCGCAGCCGCTACAGCACTGGGGGCGCCGCGGCGCCCCTTTGTTTTGCCTGGAACCTTCTCATCGGGAAGCTTTTCGTCCGGCATCTTCTCGTCCGGACACCTGGCCGCATGGCCCGGCAGCGGCCATCCCCCGCACATCCGGCCATCCCCACACATCCTCAGTGTGCATCCCCGCCAACGCCGCAGGCTGCTTATTCCGGCCCGAGCCGCCGTTTGCTCAAGCCGCGGGGCCCGGCGACTCGGTGGTCTGCAGCCGGTTGTCGCGCGCGAATTCGTACGCGAATTTCCAGGCCAGGGGCTCCAGATCGCGCAGGCGCGCATCCACCACCACGCAACGCACCCCGTCTATAAGCGTGGGCAAGGCATACGGCGAATAAGTCAGATGGCCGCCGGCGCTGCCCGCCGGCCGGAATGGCGAGAGCACCCCCGCCAGGCGCTCGGCCCAGTCGCTGGGGCGGAAGCGCTGCCCATCGAGGGTGACGCCGTGGATGATGAACTGTTGCACTAAGGTCTGTTTACACTGAAAAGGGCGCTGGTTTAGCACAAACGGGCCTTGCAGCCCATTTACGCACCCAAAGAGACGCTGGCACCCAGAGTAGCGCTGCCCCAGTGGGCAAATGGAGGCCGCCCCGGCAGGGGTTGCGGCGCTTGCGGAACCGGCAGGCCCTGCGCCATGAACGTCCGCGCCCGAATTGTACCCAATTTGAGCTTTCGGATTGCCTACAAGCCGCCCTGCCCGCGCAGCGCTTCCAGCGCGCCGCTACCCGCGAGACGTCGAATATGTATATCATTGACTCTTTCCCATCATCACTTGCAAAAGCGCTCTTGCATTGAGCGCCGGCCGAGTTTTTCTCGATCAAGGCTCGATATGGCTTCCACTCCACCGCAAACCGGCCCGCTGCGGCACTTCCTGCAATTCCGCGACCTGTCGCGCGACGAAATACGCTATGTGCTGGATCGCGCCCGCCTCATCAAAGACAAATTCAAGCGCTACCAGCCGCACCATACGCTGCACGACCGCAATCTGGCCATGGTCTTCGAAAAGGCCAGCACCCGCACCCGCGTGTCGTTCGAGGCCGGCATGTACCAGCTCGGGGGCTCGGTCATACACCTGACCACCGGCGATTCGCAGCTGGGGCGCGCCGAGCCCATCGAAGACACCGCAAGAGTCATCTCGCGCATGGTGGATCTGGTCATGATCCGCACCTTCGAGCAGACGCGCATCGAACGCTTCGCGGCCCATTCGCGCGTGCCCGTGATCAACGGCCTGACCAATGAATTCCACCCCTGCCAGATCCTGGCCGACATCTTCACCTACATAGAACACGCCGGCCCGATCGAAGGCAAGACCGTGGCCTGGATCGGCGACGGCAACAACATGGCCTACACCTGGCTGCAAGCCGCCGAGATGCTGGGCTTTCGCCTGCACGTCTCGGCCCCGCAAGGCTATCAGCTCGACCGCAAGCGCATCGGCCAGCCCTCCGACACCGTGCTGCGCGAATTCGCCGACCCCATGCAGGCCTGCCGCGGCGCGCACCTGGTCACGACCGACGTCTGGACCAGCATGGGCTACGAAGCCGAAAACGAAGAGCGTCGCCGCGCCTTCGCCGACTGGTGCGTGGACGCCGAGATGATGGCGGTGGCCGACCCGGCGGCGCTGTTCATGCACTGCCTGCCCGCGCACCGCGGCGAAGAGGTCACCGGCGAGGTCATAGACGGCCCGCAAAGCGTGGTCTGGGACGAGGCCGAGAACCGCCTGCACGTGCAAAAGGCGCTGATGGAATTCCTGCTGCTGGGCCAGGTGGCCTGAAGCCGGCTCCCCGCAAGCCCGGCTGCGGCGAGGCGCACCGCCCCGCTGTCGTTCCGTCCCAGCCCGGAGGCCTTGCGGCGTCCTTGCGCCAGCCTTGCACCGCAAATGCGCGCCGGCTCCACGGCCGGCGTTCAACCAAGGAAATACTCATGCCCAGCCCCGCGCACATCCGCCCGCTTGCCGAATCCGACTTTCCCGCCTGGCTGCCGCTCTGGGACGGCTACAACACCTTTTACGGGCGCAGCGGCCCGACCGCGCTGCCCGAGCACATCACCCGAACCACATGGTCGCGCTTCTTCGACGCCTACGAGCCCATGCACGCACTGGTGGCTGAACGCGACGGCCGGCTGCTGGGACTGGTTCACTTCCTGTACCATCGCAGCACCACCATGATCGGCCCCATCTGCTACCTGCAGGATCTGTACACGGCGGCCGACGCACGCGGCCAGGGTGTGGGCCGGGCATTGATCGAGGCCGTCTACGAACGCGCCAGGCAGGCCGGTTCGCAGCGCGTATACTGGCAGACGCACGAAACCAACCAGACGGCCATGCGGCTATACGACAGCGTGGCCGACAAGTCCGGCTTCGTCGTGTACCGCAAGCCGCTTTAGGGCTCGTTTGCGCCAAAAGAAAAGGCTCATCCCTTTTGGTGTAGACAGGCCCTGGCCCCGAACCCGACTCCAAAGTGAAAAACCTGATCGTCCCGCTGGAAAACCTCGGCGACTTCGACGAGATCATCGATGTACGCACGCCGCTCGAATACGCCGACGACCATGTGCCCGGCGCGATCAATGCGCCGGTGCTCAGCAACGAAGAGCGCGTCACCGTGGGCACCATGTACGTCCAGGTCTCGCCCTTCGAGGCCACACGCCTGGGCGCCGCGCTGGTGGCGCGCAATATCGCCGCCCATCTCGAAACCCTGTTCGCCAACCGGCCGCGCCAATGGCGGCCGCTGATCTACTGCTGGCGCGGCGGCAAGCGCTCGGGCTCGATGACGACCTGGTTCAACATGATAGGCTGGCAGGCGCGCCAGCTGGACGGCGGCTACAAGACTTACCGGCGCTCGGTACTCGATCGGATCGAGACGCTGCCGGCGCGCTTTCGCTACGTAGTGCTTACCGGCCACACCGGCACCGGCAAGACGCGGCTGCTCGAAGCGCTGGCGGCCGAAGGCGCGCAGGCGCTCGACCTGGAACGCCTCGCCGCGCACCGCGGCTCGCTGCTGGGCGCCCTGCCACGCCAGCCGCAGCCTTCGCAAAAGCGCTTCGAGACGGATCTGGTTGCCGCATTGGCGGGCTTCGATCCGGCGCGCCCGGTCTTCGTCGAAGCGGAAAGTTCACGCATAGGCCGCATCAGCGTACCGCTGCCGCTGCTGGACTGCGTGCACCGCGGCGACTGCATCGCGGTCAGCGCCAGCATTGCGGATCGCGTCGGTTTCCTGCTGCAGGACTACGCCCACCTGTTCGACGAGCCCGAGGGCTTCAAGCAGACCCTGGCGCGCTATACCCAGCTGCATGGCAAGAAAACCGTGCAGCGCTGGCACGACATGATAAACGCCGGCGCACGCGTTGAATTGTTCACCGAACTTATCGAACTGCACTACGACCCGGCATACGCCCGCAGCAGCGGCGCGCATTTCCAGGGTCTGGATCGCGCCACGCACTGCGTCCTGAACAGCGCCCCGGAATCTTGCCTCGAGCAGGCTCGCGCGCTGCTGGGCCGCTTCGACGCCGCGGCGCTGCGAAGCCCAGGTACAGGGCAACGGGATACCCGCAACACTGCGACGACATCATGACTGCCACAAACTCCTTTACCGACTCCTTTACCGCGGCTTCCTCCGCCGCGACCGACACCATCGACGCCACCGCTGGCGGCGCCACGGCTTGCGCGACCGCAGCCATGGAAGCGGCGGCGGCGGTGGCAGCGGCCCCCAGGCTCACCGAGCTCTCGCACGGCGGCGGCTGCGGCTGCAAGATTTCTCCGGGCGTGCTGGCCGAGCTGCTCGGGCACCTGTCGCCGGCCGCCGGTTTTCCCGACCTGCTGGTGGGCTCGGACACCAGCGACGACGCCGCCGTCTACAAGCTCAACGATGAACAGGCCATCGTCGCCACCACCGACTTCTTCATGCCCATCGTCGACGACCCCTACGACTTCGGGCGCATCGCCGCGGTCAACGCGCTGTCCGACGTCTATGCCATGGGCGGCAAGCCCATCATGGCCCTGGCGCTGGTGGGCATGCCCATCAACGTGCTGCCGCACGACGTGATCGCGCGCGTGCTGGAAGGCGGCGCCTCGGTCTGCGCGCAGGCCGGCATACCGATAGCGGGCGGCCACTCCATCGACTCGGTCGAGCCCATCTACGGCTTGGCCGCGCTCGGCCTGGTGCATCCGCAGCGCATCGCCCGCAATGTCGGTGCGCGTGCCGGCGACGCGCTGATCCTGGGCAAGCCGCTGGGAGTGGGCATATTGTCTGCCGCGCTGAAAAAGAACCAGCTCGGCGCCGACGGCTACCGCGCCATGATCGCCTCCACGACGCTGCTGAACCGGCCCGGCTCGCGCCTGGCCGCCCTGCCGGGCGTGCATGCCATGACCGACGTCACCGGCTTCGGCCTGCTCGGGCATACGCTGGAACTGTGCCGCGGCGCCCGGCTGGCGGCGCACATCCGCTACGATGCGCTACCGTGGATACAGGGCGCGCGCGAATTCGCCGAGGCCGGCATCCGCACCGGCGCCTCGGCGCGCAACTGGGCCTCGTGCTCGGCCGAGGTGGAATTATCCGGCGCCCTGCCGGCCATCGCTCAGACCCTGCTGACCGATCCGCAGACCTCGGGCGGTCTGCTGGTGTCCTGCGACCCCGCCGCCGCGGACGCAGTGCTGGACATATTCCACAATGACGGCTTCGGGCACGCGACACTGATCGGCCACATGGCCGCGGGAGAGCCGCGCATCATCGTCGCCTGAGCGGCATGGCGCCGGCGGCCGCGCCGTCGCAACGTCGCAATACCGCAATACCGCAATACCGCAACAACGCAATACCGCAACGCTGTAACACTGCATTCATATCGTTTCCCGCCCTACGCCCGCCTGTCCGGCAAAGCCGGGTTGCGCGGACACTTCCTGTGCCGCGGCGAGCAGGCACCGCGCCCAGCCCGCGGCGCCCACTCTGTAAATGAGACGGGGCCGGCACCTCTCCAGGTGCCGGCCCCGCCATCGCCTACCGCCGAGGCGGTGGGCCCGCCTTAGAACCGGTATTCCACCCCGGCCTGCAGCGATTGCGCGCTCACATTGTCGATGTGCAGCACGCTGTCATACCTCAGGTAGGCGCTGGCCGACTTGCCGATCGGCAGCTTCGCCCCGACCCCGGCCGTCAGCATGCCACGAGAGTCCACCGTACCCGGGATCACGAAGCCCGTACCATCGGCCGCCGTCACCGAGACGTTGCGGCCCGTGTTCAGGGTTTCGTAGGCATAGCCCGCACGCAGCTGCAAGGAAGCCGGACGATCGCTGTTACGCATCACGAACGGGTAATCCAGCGTGACGCCCACATACGGCTGCAGGCTTTCCAGGCTCTGGTTGGACACGCGCAGGTTCTGCGCCGTCGGGCCGCTTTCGTCCATGCCGAAGCCGTCCAGGTGGGCATAGCGCAGCCCCACTCGAGGTGTGAGCACCACCGAGCCCAGATTCCAGGAACGGCTGCCTTGCAGGCCGGCCGTGACTTCCTGCCCGTTGCCGCTGCCCTTGGCGCTACCCAAGCCACCGAAGGAACGCGTGGTCGATGCGAAGTCGTAGGCATAGCCCAAGGTTCCGGCCAGGGTGAAGGCGCCGAGGTTCTTCGCGCCGTAGCCCGCGATGCGCAGAGTATCCAGCGTGCCCTTGGAGCCATTGCCGCTTTCCAGCACATCGGCATGGCTGTAGCCGCCGGCCACGCCCACCGTCCAGCCCTTCCACTGGTGATCCAACCCAGTCAAGAAGCCGAAGCGGCGATCGGTGACGTCCGGCGCATCGTGATTGCCGTCGACCTGCGTGTTGGTGCCCTGTGCCTGAATCCAGACACCGTTGCCCTGGCGGGCGCAGATGTCGGGAGTCTGGCCGGCGCTGCTGCCGGCATCCTTGCCGCCAGCCTTGGCCACCACGCCGCAAGGCCCGGCCAGGCGCTCCAGCAGTGCATCGTTGGCGCGCTGCGATTCACGCAGGGCCGACGAAGCCACCGCTCCGTATATGGTCGCCTGGGTGGGCGCCACAACCATGGGAGCCACGCTCAGGTTGGCCGCGCTGGACAGGTACAACACACCGTACTTCGAGCCCGCCGGAGCATTGCCCGCCACCGTAGAGAAGGTGCCGTTGACGGTATTCGCACTGACCAGCGTGTACGTCTGGCTGGAGTACGTACCCGGCGCATACAGCAGGCTCAGGTTGCCGGCCAGCGTGGCCGTGCCCGACACCTTCAGCTGCGAAGCCACCTCTGGGCTGACTTCGATCTGCAGGGTGCCGGTGGGCGATTGCGTGTAGTTGCCGTTCACGGTCAGGGTGCCGATCGATCCGCCCGGCCACACCATGCCGCCGTTGTTGTCCACATTGCCGTTGACGCTGCCGTGGCCTCGCAGGGTGCCGCCGGAATTGACCGACACATCGCCCAGGATGCTCGCCGAGGGTGTGCTTGCATCGCCCACTTCCAGCGTGCCGCCATTGATGGCGGTGCCGCCGGTGTAGGTATTCACGCCGTCGAGGATCAGGGTGCCCGTACCGACCTTCACCAGGCTGCCGCCAGTACCGCCCGCGACACCACCGTCGGAGATCACGCCGCTGATCGTCTCGTTGCGGTTCAACGCGCCTACGGTCAGCGCCTGGCCACCCAGGTAAACATTACCGGCGCCCGACAGCGAACCGATGCTCGCGCCCGCCGAGGTGCGGCTGATGTCCACCCTGCCACCGGCATTGTTGATGACCGTGGCGCCGGCCGCGTTGGCCTGGCCGCCTATCAACAGAGCACCGCCGGCGTTGTTGGTGACGGTGGATGCCCCGAGAGCGGCGTTGCCGGCCAGGGAGGTATAACCGCCCGAACTGTTGGTGATCTGGGCGGACTCTGCCATGGAGCCGTCGGCAAACAGCGTGCTGCCGCCCTTGCTGTTGGCAAGGGTGGCCGAGCCGGCATCCGAGCCCTTGGCAAATGTGGTGCTGCCGCCGCGGGTGTTGGTAATGCTCGCCCCGCCGGCCGTCGCTCCGTTGCCGAAGGCGGTCGTGCCGCCACGGCTGTTGGAGATGGCCGCCCCGTCGGCCGAGGCCTGATAGCCGAAGTAGGTGCGGCCACCGCGGCTGTTGCTGATGCTTGCCCCATCGGCGGACGACTGATAGCCGAAGTAGGTGCTGCCGCCGCGGCTGTTGGCGATGCTTGCCTCGCCGGCCGACGACCCGCGGCCGAACGAAGTACGGCCGCCACGCTCGTTGACGATCGTCGATGTTCCGGCTGTAGTGCCGGCATCGGCAAACGTCGTACGGCCGCCGCGATCGTTGGTGATGCTTGCGCCGTCCGCCGTCGCACCGCCGCTGAACGCAGTGCTGCCACCGCGCTTATTGGCGATCGTCGACGTGCCGGCAGTGGTGCCCGCATCGGCGAAAGTCGTGCGGCCACCCCGGCCATTGAAAATGGTCGATTCGTCAGCTGTCGAGCCGCCGCTGAAGGCCGTGCTGCCGCCACGGCTATTGGCGATATCGGCATGGCCCGCCGACGAGTGGTCGTTGAATGCCGTGCTGCCGCCCAGGACGTTGTCGATCGTCGCGCCACCGGCATTGGACCGGTCGTTGAACGCCGTGTTGCCACCCAGGACGTTGTTGATCGTTGCCCCGCCGGCATTCGAACGGCCGTTGAACGTCGTGCTGCCGCCAAACGCGTTGTTGACGGTGGCGTCGCCGGCTGTCGACCTGTCGTTAAAGGCAGTGCTGCCGCCGAATCTGTTGCTGATCCGGGCCTCGTCGGCCGACGAGTTGTCGTTGAAGCTCGTGCTGCCGCTGCCGACGTTGCTGATATGCGACGAACCCGCGTCCGAGCCCCAGTAGAAGGCTGTGCTGCCGCCGGTTCGGTTGCTGATATGCGACGAGCCCGCGGTGGTGTCCGTGCCGGCAAACGTCGTGCGGCCACCTGTTTTGTTGGTGATAGTCGAGTCGCCGGCTGTCGAACCGCTGCGGAAGGACGTGCGGCCGCCGCGCTCGTTGGTGATGTCCGACGTACCCGCGGTGGTGCCCGCATCGGCGAATGTCGTACGGCCGCCCCGGTCATTGGTGATGTCCGACTCGCCGGCCGTCGAGCC
>NZ_NJIH01000020.1 GCF_002209565.1 Candidimonas nitroreducens | reverse complement strand
GCCGGCAAGACCACGCTCATCAGCCTGCTCAGCGGCACGCTCGCGCCCACCGAGGGCGAGGTGTATTTCAAGGGCCAGCCGATCAATGCCATCCCCGCCTACAAGCGGGCACGGCTGGGTATCGGGCGCACCTTCCAGATCATGCGCCCCTTTCCTGGCCTGTCGGTGCTGGACAATGTGGCGGTGGGGGCGCTGTTCGGGCGCGGCGGCGGCGAGAAGAAGCTGCGCGTGGCGCGCGAGAAGGCGCGCGAATGCCTGGACTTCGTCGGCCTGGGCCGGCACATCGAGCAGCGCGCCGAAGAACTGGGCGGGCCCGACCGCAAGCGGCTGGAACTGGCCAAGGCCCTGGCCATGCAGCCGCAGGTGCTGCTGTGCGACGAAGTCATGGCGGGGCTGAACCTGACCGAAATCGACGAAGTCATCGAGGTCATCCGCAAGGTGCGCAGCCAGGGCATCAGCGTGCTGGTCATCGAACACGTCATCAAGGCCATCAAGACGCTGTCGGATCGCATCATGGTGCTGCACCACGGCGAGAAGATCGCCGACGGCGCGCCCGCCGAGGTGCTGGCCAACCAGACCGTCGTCGAAGCCTATCTGGGAAAGAAACGCGCATGAACCCGAGTCCGCAAAGCAATGCCCCGCTGCTGCAGATGAGCGGCGTGTCGGCCGGCTACGGCGAGATGCTGGCGCTGGAAAACGCCAACCTCGAAATCCGCGAATCCGAGATCGTGGCCCTGGTGGGCAGCAACGGCGCGGGCAAGACCACCCTGTTGCGGGTGCTGTCGCGCCTGCTGCCCTGCAGCGGCGAGATCCGCTACCAGGGCCGGCCCATCAACGGCAGCACGCCCGACCAGGTGTTCGAGCAGGGCATGGTGCAAGTGCCCGAAGGGCGGCAGCTGTTCGACCGCATGTCGGTGCAGGACAACCTGCTGATGGGGGCCTACCACCGCAAGAACCGCAGCGAGGTGGCGCAAGACCTGGAACGCATCTACGGGCTGTTCCCGCGCATGGCCGAGCGGCGCAAGCAGCTGGCCGGCAGCATGTCGGGCGGCGAGCAGCAGATGTGCGCCATGGCGCGGGCCATGATGGCGCAGCCCAGGTTGCTGATGGTCGACGAGATGAGCCTGGGCCTGGCCCCGATCATCGTCGACCAGCTGATGGAAGTGCTGCTCAGCATCCGCAGCCAGGGCGTCACCGTGCTGCTGGTCGAGCAGGACATCCACCTGGCGCTGGCCACCGCCGACCGCGGCTATGTGCTGGAAACCGGCCACATCGTGCGCAGCGGCCCGGCCAAGGAACTGATCGACGACCCCGAGCTGCAGAAGGCGTATCTGGGGCTGTAGGCCGGCGAGCGGCGGCGCACTAAGCCCGGCGCTCATCGACCCGCAAATGCGGCCCCTGTTAGTGTGAACAGGCCCTAGAGCACTTTCAGTTCAGGCCTTTACACCCTTCGAGGCATTGCTTCAGACGAGTACCGCGGGAAATCCGTAAACATTTGAGCCACAATCGCTCTAGCGGCCGCCACGGGCCTCGTCCCCAGCGGACTGCGCGTTCAGCAGCAACGCACTGTCCCACAGCGACATGCCGCTTTCATCTTCCATGCCGCGCTTGCGGAACAGCCGGACATCGACCGGCACATCCCAGCTCACATCGCCGGCACGCTGCAGGACACCGTGCTGCAGATCGTCCTGGATGATGCTGGCAGGCAACCACGCTATGCCGCGGCCCTCACGAACCATGGTCAGCAGCAGCACAGCCAGATGCGAGGTGAATACCGTGATCGTCGATACGCGGCCGCGCTTGAGGACGCCGGTGCTCGCCAGAATTCGGTGCAGCCCGGACTCGGGCGCATAGGCCAACAGCGGCAGAGGCTCAGTCGGCTTGCCAGGCAGCTGCCATGCGGCGCTTTGCTGCCCGGCCAACACGGGCACCAGGCAGTCGGTCGCTACGGTCAGAGACTCAAACCGGTGGCTATCCAACAGGCTGGATGCAGAATCATGATGATGGCAGAGCAGGAACTGAACCTCGTCCGCCGCCAAGGCTTCTTCACATTCCTTCATGCTGTGCGAAACGAGGCGGACAGCGCCCAGGCTAGTGAGCCGCTCGAGCCTGCTCAGCCACGTAGGGAAAAAATTGAGCGACAAGGAATGAGTCGCAGCGAAACGCAGCGCCGGCATCGCAGCGCCGGCCAGGCGGCGCGCTTCGAGCCGGCCTTCTTCCAGACGTGACAGGCACTCGTCCACGAAGGTACGGAAGCGCTCGCCGCCCGCAGTCAGGGCAACCGGCTGCACGCCCCTATCGAACAGCTTTGCGCCGACCCATTCTTCGAGGCTTCTGATACGGCGGCTGAACGCTGGCTGCGTCACATTGCGCAGGTCGGCCGCCCTGGAGAAATTCCGAACCCGGGACAGAGTCTCGAAGTCTTTCAAGCTCTCAAGATCCATCCTTCCTCATCCCATGCATCGATTGGATAAAAAATCGGCATTGGCCTTGCAGGATCCAAGCCGACTAGAATTTCCCGCAATATCAAGCGTTGAACGGGAATCCACAAGCTCAGATCGACCATGAAAATTATACACATCCGCGAAAAAACTCTGTCCATCGGCGCCGACATCGCCAACGCCTACATCGATTTCAACAAAATGACCTGCTCGGTCGTCGCCGTCGTCACGGACGTCATGCGCGACGGTCGACCGGTGATCGGTTATGGATTCAACTCCAACGGCAGGTATGGACAGGGCGCCATGATGCGCGAGCGGTTCATCCCCCGCCTGCTGGAAGCGGCCCCGGATGCGCTGGTCTCCCGGACGGAAGACAATCTCGACCCGTTCGCCGCCTGGGATCTGATGATGTCCAACGAAAAACCCGGCGGCCACGGCGAACGTTCAGTGGCCGTGGGAACCATCGACATGGCGATCTGGGACGCCGTGGCCAAGATCGCCGGCCAGCCGCTGTATCGCTATCTGGCCAACAGATACCGCAACGGCGTGGCCGACGACAAGGTCTGGGTCTACGCCGCCGGCGGATACTACCGGCCGGGCAAAGGACTGAAGGGGCTGCAGGACGAAATGCGCAGCTATCGCGACAGAGGCTACAAGGTCGTGAAAATGAAGATCGGCGGTGCGCCGCTGGATGAAGATCTGCGGCGCATCGAAGCCGTGCTCGAAGTCGTCGGAGACGGCAATTGCCTGGCCGTCGATGCCAACGGGCGCTTCGACCTGCAGACCGCATTGCGCTATGCCGAAGCATTGAAGCCCTATGGCCTGTTCTGGTATGAAGAAGCGGGCGATCCGCTGGACTATGCACTGCAGGCGGAAGTAGGCCGCAGCTACGGCAGGCCGATGGCAACGGGCGAGAACCTGTTCTCGCACCAGGATGCAAGAAACCTGCTCAATTACGCCGGGCTCGACCCGGCACGGGATTGGCTGCAATTCGACTGCGCATTGTCGTACGGCCTGGTTGAATATACCCGTACCCTCGAGGTACTGCGGGAGCGGGGCTGGTCGCCGCGCCGCGTGGTGCCGCACGGCGGCCACCAGATGTCGTTGAACATCGCCGCCGGACTGCACCTCGGAGGCAATGAGTCGTACCCGGACGTGTTCGCACCCTTCGGCGGATTCTCGGACGACGCCGCCGTGGTCGACGGCTACGTGGGTTTGCACGACGTTCCGGGCGTAGGCTTCGAAGCCAAGCGCAACCTCTACGAGGTTCTGTCCACGCTCCATCCGGACATCGGCCGAGGCCCCATCATCAGCCTGCCCTCCTTTCCGGCATGAACAGCATACACATCGTCGACACCCACTGCCACGCCTGGGACGATACTTGCAGGTACGTGACGGGCACGGCCTACACGCCGCGGCAAGCCGTGCCGCTGGATGCGCTGCTGGCGCAATGGGACAAACATGGAGTGGCATCCGGGGTACTGGTGCAGCCGAGCTTCCTCGGCACCGATAACGCGTACCTGCTGAACGCCTTGAGCCTCAACCAGAAACGGCTGCGCGGAGTGATGGTCGTCGATCCCTTGCGCGACCTCGCCCGCATCGACTCCCTGCACCAGGCGGGAGTACGCGGCTTCCGCTTCAATCTGATCAGCAGTGGCGCAGCACTGCCCAATTTCACTCAGCCACCGTGGCGCGCATGGATTCGTGCCGCGCAGGGTTGCGGATGGCACATCGTCATGGCCGGTTCATCCCGGCAGCTCGCCGAGACCCTGCCGCAAACGGCCGACACGAATCTGCCCGTCGTCATCGACCACTGGGGGCTGCCCGACCCGCTGTCAGGCACGGCCTGCACACATTGGCGCCGATGCCTCGATCTTGCACGGCGCTACCCGATCTGGTTCAAGCTGTCGGCCCCCTACCGCCTGAACGGGCTGCGCCCCGACGCGCTGCTGCCCGAGATCATCGCCGCGGTGGGCCTGCAGCGCGTGCTGTGGGGCAGCGACTGGCCCTGCACGCGCCACGAAGATCAACGCGACTTCACCGCACTGCTGCGCTTGCCGGATCTTCCGGGTCATGACGCAGTGCCGCTCCTGCAGCACTGCGCCGCCAACGCTGCAACGCTATACCGGATATGACTTCATATCCCGAATGATCTCAGCGGCATCCGCCCGGCCATCGGGGCCGGATGCCACGCCAACCCAGTACAGGAGACAAGCCATGGATATAAGAAAATGGAAACATTGGATGGGGATATCAGCGCTGCTGTTCGCGTGCGCAGGCGCGTACGCGCAACCGCAACCGTATCCGACGCGATCGATAACGCTGGTCGTGCCCTTCAACGCCGGCGGGCCGACGGACACTCTCGCCCGCATTCTCGCCCAGTCCTTGGGCAAACAGTTGGGCCAGAGCGTAGTGGTGGAGAATATCGGCGGGGCCGGTGGTACGCTGGGCGCGGCACGCGTCGCCAAGGCGAACGCCGACGGCTATACCTTGTTGATGGATCACCTCGGGCTGGCCACAGCGCCCACACTCTACAAAAACCTGCCCTACGACACGCGCACCGCCTTCAGCGCAGTCGGCCTCATCACCGAAGCGCCCATGGCGATCATAGTTCGCCCTGCCCTGCCGGCACATACGCTGAAAGACCTGGCAACCCTGATGAAAGAACGGCCCGGCGATATAGTTTTCGGCCACTCGGGCCTGGGCGGAGTCGATCAATTGTGCGGCCTGCTCTTGATGACGGCGGCCCACAGCCGTTTTCAGCTCATTCCCTACCGCGGCAACGCGCCCGTGATGGCGGACATGCTGGGCGGCAGGGTCGACGTCACTTGCAGTCAGCTTGCAAGCGCCGCGGGATACATCACATCGGGCAAAGCGCGCGGCCTGGCCATGACCGCGGCCAAGCGTTCGCCCGTGTTGCCCGACCTGCCCACGACCCGCGAGGCCGGCCTGCCGCAAGTGGATATCACCGTCTGGAATGGACTGTTCGCCCCCCATGGAACGCCCGCGCCCGTCATACAGCGGCTGGCTCAAGGGCTGCAAGCCGCGCTCAAAGATCCCGAACTGTCCGCCCGGTTCCTCAAACTCGGTACCGAGCCCGAAAGCGCTGCCCTGGCCACGCCGGCGGCACTCACGCAGCGCCTGAATCGGGAGATCGACCGCTGGGCTCCCGTCATCCGATCCGCCCAACAGTATGCCAACTGACCAGGGCAGGCGGGACGTTCACCCAAGCGCAGGCGAGACCATGCACGCCTGCGCGGGCACCAGCAGGCTTTCCCGCTATGACGGCCGCACCAGCACCGGATCCGGGCGGTACAGCTTCGGGTACATCTGCTTCAGGGCCCGCACCTTGGGCAGGTCGTTGATCACAATATACGGATAGCTGGGATGGCGCACCAGGAAATTCTGGTGATAGGCCTCGGCCGGATAAAAGCTGCGGCCGCTTTCCAGGCGCGTGACGATGGGCTTGCCGTACACATGCGCGGCGTCCAGCTGCGCAATATAGGCCTGCGCCACCTGGCGCTGCGCCGCATCCACCGGGAACAGCGCCGAGCGGTATTGCGTGCCCGTGTCCGGCCCCTGGCGATCGAGCTGCGTCGGATCGTGCACCACCGAAAAGAAGATGCGCAGCAACGTGCCGTAGCTTACCTGTTGCGGATCGAACGTGACCTCGACTGATTCAGCGTGGCCGGTGCCGCCCTCGCTGACGACCTCGTAATGCGCGGTGTCCGCGGCGCCGCCGGCATAGCCCGAAACGGCGTCGCGCACGCCACGTACATGCTGGAACACGCCCTGTACGCCCCAGAAGCAGCCGCCGGCAAAGACTGCATGCTCTACCGTGGCCCCGCCCGCGGGCTCGTCCTGGGCGGGCTTGGGTACCGCCACTGCACGCTCGGGCATGCCAAAGGAATAGGCCGCGCCCTGCCACGCCAGCAGGCCGGCGCCGGCCGCAATCGCCCCGCCTAGGGCCACACGCAAGAAGCCGCGCCGGCCCACCGGGGCCGCGCCACGCCGTATCGAATCAAAGTTACCCATGGCCATGTACTCCCATGCTTTCAGCCTGCGGCGGCCGACCGGCACGCCTCCTTTGCCCAGACTCTTCAGTGCGGGCCGCAACAAGCGCCGGCCCGCTCCCCGCTAACATACTTCCCTCAACCAGCCTGCCCGCTCCCCCACTAACATACTTCTCTCAACCAGCCTGCCCGCCGACGATTCAACCGAAGGTGAAGGCATACGCCGATACACCCGGATCGAGAAACTCGATGGTGAAAGTATGGTTGGCCACCTCGCCCGGCTGGCGCAGCAACTGGTACAGGCGCTGCTCCGTCACCACACCCGTGCCGTCCGCCGCCACATCGACCCCGTGCGCGGCGCCCGGCGCATGGCCGTCCAGCATTACCTTGAAGCGCACCGGCTTGCCATCGCTGCCCGGCCCCAGCACCAGGTGCAGGTCGCGTGCATGAAAGCGGTACACGATGCGGCCGGTGCCGCCTACCAGCGTCGCGCGCTCGCCGCCTATATTCCACTTGCCCTGCAGCCCCCAGCGATTCAGCCCCAGCAACTGCGGCGTATCGTACGAGGCCGCCACGTCATGCTCGGCCGGCCCCGAGGCAAAGCCGCGCGCCCGTTCGTAGCCCAGATAGGTCTCCGGCGACTTGACGTCGTTCATGTCCGCGGCCTGCTCGATGCCCTGGCCGCGTACCTGGCTCGTGCCCGACGGCACAGCCTGCGCCCCGGCCTCGCGCAGCAGCTGCTGGATCACCTGTTCCGACTTGGCGTAATCGCCCTCGCCGAAATGGTGATAGCGGATACGCCCCTGCGCATCGATGAAATAATGCGCGGGCCAGTACTCGTTGTTGAAGGCGCGCCAGATCGCGTAATTGTTGTCGATCGCCACTGGGTAATCGACCCCCAGCTTGCGCACCGCCCGCTGCACATTGCCGATATCGCGCTCGAAGGCGAATTCCGGCGCATGCACGCCTATTACCACCAGCCCCTGGTCGCGATAGCGATCCGCCCAGGCCTTGATATAAGGCAGGCTGCGCAGGCAATTGATGCATGAATACGTCCAGAAATCGATCAGCACCACCTTGCCGCGCAGGCCCTGCGCGGTCAGCGGCGGCGAATTCAGCCACTGCACCGCCCCGTCCAGCGACGGCATCATGCCCTCGACCGGCAGCGTCAAAGCGGGCGCCGGTGCCGCGGCACGCATCGCGGCGCCACCTTGCATCGCCATCTGCATGGCGGGCGCCGCACCGCCTTGGCCGCCTTCTTGGCCGCTTTGGCCAGCCTGGCTGCCCACCGGATCGCCTGCCTGGCCTCCAGCCTGGCCCGCTGCTTGAGCGCCCACTTGGCCGCCCGCCCGACGCACGCCATGCCCGTCCGCCAGACGGGTCACCAGCGACTGCTCCAGCCCATTGGTAGATGCCAGGGACACCTGCGCCAGCACGCCGGTATCCAGGCCCAGCGCAATCGCCAGCACCCCCGCCAGCACGGCGCCGCCCAGTATCCGCCGCAACCATTCTCCGGCGCCCAGAAAACGCTTCAGTGCCGCCAGCACCCGTCCGCCCAGCAGCAAAGCCACCGCCAGCGACGTCGCTGCTCCCAGCGCATAAGCCAGCAGCAAAGCGGTCGACCCCAGGTTCGCCCCCTGCAGCGCCGCCCCCGTCAGCACCAGCCCCAGAATCGGCCCCGCGCACGGCGCCCACAGCAAGCCCGTAGCTACCCCCAGCAGCAGCGAGGCCCACACACTCGGCTCGCCCCCGCCCTGCCCCGGCCGCGACAAGCGGTCTCCGGCCCGCACCAGCGGATGCGCCAGGCGATCCGCCAGGCGCGGCAACAGCAGTGCCAGGCCGAACAAAGCCAGCAAGGCCAGCGCCAGCCAGCGCCCGTACTGATTGGCCGACACCACCCACGACCCGCCCACCGCGGCCAGCGTCGCCACCAGCGCGAAAGTCAGCGCCATGCCGACCAGCAGCGGCAGGCCGCTGCGCGAAAAACGCTGGCCGCTGCGCGTGAACACAAAAGGCAGCACCGGCAAGATGCAGGGGCTGAGTATGGTCAACACACCGCCCAGATAGGCAAGCAACAGAATCAGCATGGCTTTACGCAGCTCCCGGCTTGAAACTCAGCGCCAACCCATCCATGCAATAGCGCAGCCCCGTCGGCTTCGGGCCATCGTCGAACACATGCCCCAAATGCCCGCCGCAGCGCGCGCAATGCACCTCTGTGCGCAGCATCCCGAACGTCCTATCCTCGTGCGTACCGATCGCACCATCCAGCGGCTTCCAGAAGCTGGGCCAGCCCGTATGGCTTTCGAACTTGGTGCGCGACGAATACAAGCGATTGCCGCAGCCCGCGCACGAAAAAATACCGGCGCGATGCTCATCATTCAAAGGACTGGAATAAGGCGGCTCGGTGCCTTCCTGGCGCAATATCTTGTACTGCGCCGGCGTCAGCCGCGCACGCCACTGCGCATCGGTCAAAGTAAACGGAAAGCGCTGGGCCGGCGCCCCGTCCGCAGCCCGCGCCGCCCCCGGCACCAGCCCCGGAAACAGCACCGCTGCCCCCGCCGCCACCGCGGCCCCTGCACCCGCCAATACAAATTGCCTGCGTGTCGCCATGACATCCTCCGTCGAAACGATGGATCGCGCCCAGTGCACAGGTCGTAGCCAGCGACCTATAGAAACCAGCGATCCCGATGCCCATAATGTACCGCCGCGGCCATTACGAAAACCTCATCGAATATTAAACATTTCGTGATAACTGGCCGCCCCATTCAGGAATTAGCCGCCGGATAGGCGATGATGGGCTGGACACGGGGAACGAGGTTTCGCGCCATAGCCGGGTCGAGCCCTCGGCCAGCAGGAACTTCTGGCCCACACCCGCGCCTCGATCCCCCACGACCGCGGCTGCATCTCCCGAACATATCGGTTGGCGACCGCGGCGGTGCCTTCTGCTGTCGCAGTGGACGTTATTTTCATGGCATGACGCTACTCGCCGGGCCGACTGATCGCGCGTCAATGGCCGCCGCGCTATGTTTGGACGTTATGTTTGGACGTGTACGAAACGGTTGATTCAGGTTAATCTAGCCATAGGGGGATTTTGGGGAAACGTTGGGGAGCCGAAAAAATGCAATGTCCGAAATGCCAGTCGGGGAATGTCCAGCTTTGCTCAATGGCCTATGAACAAGGCACGACTACGACCACAACAAGCGGCACGGCGACGGGCCAGAGCATGGGGTCTTCGACGCAGGGAGGTTTCGGCGTCGCCCAACATAATATCCAGACGTCATCGACCAGCACGACCAGAACCCGCTTTGCCCAAAGGGCTGCGCCACCCAACAACTGGATAGCCGCACCCTTGGTGCTGCTGGTTCTGCTCGGCGGCATCTACGGAATCCTGCTGATTCCCGGCACGCTTCCACCCCAGAACTGGCTGTTGCTGCTCATGAGTCTACCGGCCTATTGGCTGTATCGCCTTATCCGCAGCCCGAAATACCGCGAGGCGCGCGCGTTGGGAAAAGCAGTGGATATGCGCGGCTTGCGGCAATATTTTCGTCCCCGACGACGGTCAATGAGCAGCGGCAGAAACTATCGGCAAGAGCGGAGGGCGAAAATGCTGCAGATTTCAACATTGGCGGCGGCCGCCGTCGGACTGGCTTTTGGAACGGCGACGCAAGCAGCCCCGCCGCATTACCCACAGACAGCGGCAGTCGGCGGCCAGCCGACCGCTGCCGAGACTGCAGTGGTTCGCGGCGTCCTTGGCCGCTCCTTCGGCAAGGAATGGACGGATTACGAAAAGACGGGCCAGCACATCCGTTTCACCGTGGGCCATGCCGATCTCAACGGAGACGGACGGCCCGACCTGCTGGTTTCACTGAACGATTCCGGCTTCGGCTATTGCGGTTCGGGCGGATGCGCGGGCTATGCGATCTTGGCAACGCCGCAAGGCTATGCGCCCAAGGCTATCGAACTCGCCTATTTCTTTGAGAAAGCCATCGTTCTGCCGACCGTGCATAACGGGATGCACGACCTTCGCTATGACAATGCCAGCAAGACCTTCAGGTGGAACGGCAAGGGTTACTCCTGAACCCTTTATGCAGGGCGGGTGCCAAGCCATGGCGGCACAGTGACAAGTGCTTTTCGATCATCCCGACGGGCAAGCCAGAGGGGGCCCCAAATCCAGGCCGCACCGAAAGAACCCGGCCCCCGACGCACCAAAGCATCAGTCCTGCACCCGTCTACAAAACCAGCGGAGAGAACGGGGTGCCTCCCGGAGGTGAGTAGGGTATCGAACCGGAGGGAGACACCCCGTTCTAGGCCGCGTCTGAAGAACCCGGCGCCCCGACGTACCGAAACCCCAAACTACACACTACGACGACTAAACCGACCAAACAAAATCCCAGCCAAAAAACTACGGCCCGTCCAAGAACGGGCCGCAACGCAAAACCACACACCGCCCGCCAGGGCGGTAAAGGCAAACCCTCACTCCTTCCGCACCGCATTATCCACCGCCTCCTGCACCACATCCCGGGTCAGATTCGGCGCCAGCATCTCCAGCAGCACATACACATAATCCCGCAGGAACACCCCCGCCTTCACCGCCACATTCGTCACATGCGTGCCGAACAAATGCCCCGCCGGCAGCCCCACCAGCCCCTTGTCGCGGCGCGGGTCGAACGCCATCCCGGCGATGATTCCTATCCCCATCCCTACGCCCACATACGTCTTGATCACATCCGCGTCGATCGCCTCCAGCACGATATCCGGCGTCACCCCCTTCGCCGCGAACATCTCGTCGATCGTGCAGCGCCCCGAAAACGCGTGGTCGTACGTCACGATCGGATAGCGCCCCAGCTGTTCCAGCGTCAGCTTCTTGGCCGCGCTGGACGTCAGTTCGGCCAGCGGATGATCCGGGCGCACCACAATCACATGTTCCCAGGAATACACCGGCAGCGCCGCCAGCCCGGGCGTCACATTCAGCGTCTCGGTTGCGATCGCCACGTCGGCCTGCTCGTGCAGCAGCATCTGCGCCAGATGCGGCGGATTGCCCTCAGCCAGCGACAGGCGCACCTTGGGGAATTTTTCGCGGAAGGCTGGAATCACCCGCGGCAGAATATAGCGTGCCTGCGCATGCGTGCAGCCGATTACCAGCCCGCCCTCGTCGCGCCGCGCGAACTCGTCGCTGACCTTCTTCAGATTGTCGACCTCGCGCATGATGCGGTCGATCACGTGCGACACCACCGCTCCCGGCTTGGTCAGGCCCTTGATGCGCTTGCCGTGCCGCTCGAAGATCTTGATGCCGAGCTCGTCCTCGAACTCGATAATCGCCTTCGAGACGCCCGGCTGCGAAGTGAACAGCGTGCGCGCCGCTTCCGTCAAGTTGAAATTGCGCCGTATGGTTTCACGGACGAAGCGGAATTGCTGTAAGTTCATAAAAATGGCCCTTTAGGAAGGGCCATTATATGTTATATAAGAATAAATATTAATTATTTTTAGTAATATGTTTACTTCATCGAGATCGTAGTATTCACCTCTTTGTGATGCGCCGCCCAGCGTGCCGTCACCGTCTTGGTCTGCGTCCAGAACAGCACCGCCTGCTTGCCGTTGGGCCCCAGGTCGCCCAGCTTCGACGCGCGCGAGCCCGTGAAGCTGAACCATGCCACTGGCACCGGAATCGGCAGATTGATGCCGACCTGGCCCACGTCGATATTGTTCTGGAAGTAGCGCGCCGCGCCGCCGTCTTGCGTGAAGATCGACACCCCATTGCCGTTCGGATTGCGGTTGATGAATTCCACCGCCTCTTCCAGCGTGTCCACCCCCACCACGCACAGCACCGGCCCGAACACCTCTTCCTTGTAGATCGCCATATCGGCGGTCACATTATTGAACACCGTCGGCCCCACGAAATTCCCCTGGGCATAGCCGGCGACCTCGATACCGCGCCCGTCCAGTACCAGTTCCGCGCCTTCCTTCGTGCCCTGCTCGATCAGCGCCTCGACCCGCTTGCGCGCATTGGGCGAGACCAGCGGCCCCAGGTCGGCGCCGCGATCGACGCCCGCGCTGACCTTGAGCTTGCGCGCCCGCTCGACGAAGTCGGGCAGCCAGTCGCGCGCCTCGCCCACCAGCACCGCCACCGAAATTGCCATGCAGCGTTGCCCGGCCGCGCCGAACGACGCCCCCAGCAACTGATTCAGCGCCGCCTCGCGGTCGGCATCCGGCATCACGATGCTGTGGTTCTTGGCACCCATCATCGCCTGGCAGCGCTTGCCGGCCTCGGAGGCGCGGCGGTAGATATGTGTACCCACGTGCGTCGAGCCGATGAACGACAGCGCCTTGATGTCGGGATGGTCGCAGATGGCGTTGGCCATGTCGGGGCCGCCATGCACCACGTTCAGCACTCCGGGCGGCAGTCCGGCCTCCAGCGCCAGCTGCGCCAGCAGCAGCGAAGAGCTCGGATCCTGCTCGGACGGCTTGAGGATGAAAGTATTGCCCGCCGTGACCGCAACCGGGAACATGAAGCTCGGCAACATGATGGGGAAATTGAAGGCGGTGATGCCCGCGCACACGCCCAGCGGTTGTATCAAAGTATATACATCTATGCCCGTGGCGGCATTCTCGGCATACTCGCCCAGCTGCAGCGTAGCCATCGAGCACGCATGTTCGATGACTTCCAGCCCGCGGCCCACCTCGCCTTCGGCATCCGGCAGCGTTTTGCCGTGCTCTTGCGTGATCAGCTCGGCCAGCCTGGCGGTATTGTCGCGCACCAGCTTCTGCAGGTTCAGCATGACCCGCACCCGCGCGCTCTGGCTGGTATTGCGCCAGGCCTGGAACGCGCGCTTGGAATCGGCCACGGCCAGGTCGAGCTCTTCGCGGGTGGCGAACGGCACCTGCGCCACGACTTCCTGCGTGGCGGGATTGACCACGTCACGCCATTCGCTGGTCTTGGATTGAACCAGCTTGCCTCCGATCAACAGAGGGACACGGGGTACGGCACTCATCAGGGTCTCCTTCGCGCATCGGCGACGCGCTCATCTAGTAGTTGGCGGCGGGGGCCCCAGGGCGGGGCGCCCAGGCTGCACCCCACGCGCTGTGGGATCAGCTCTTCTTCACCAGCGGGCAAGTCGATTGCGACAGCGGTTGGAACGCATCCTTGGCGGGAATGGTCGCCACCAGCTTGGAATAGTCCCAATCGCTCTTCGATTCGGCCGGCGCCTTGACCTCGTACAGGTACATGTCGTGTATGACACGCCCGTCGGGCCGTATCGAGGCGTGGTGCATGATCGGATCTTTGATCGGAAGCTTGCGCATCTCGGCGGCGACCACGTCGCCCTTGGTCGAGCCCGACGCCGCCACGGCCTTCAGGTAGTGCAGCACACTTGAATATACACCCGCCTGGGTCATGGTGGGCTTCAGGCCCTTGTAGGCCTGGGCGAAGCGCGCCGACCACTTGCGCGACGCAGCGTCGAAGTCCCAGTAGAAGCCATCCACATAGGTAAGGCCCTGGGCATTGGCCAGGCCCAGCGCGCGCAAGTCGGACAGGAACACCAGCAGCGCCACCAGGCGCTGGCCCCCCTTGACGATGCCGAACTGGCGTGCCTGCTTGATCGCATTGACCGTGTCCTGGCCGCCGTTGGCCAGGGCCACCACCTGCGCCTTCGAGCTTTGCGCCTGCAGCAGGTAAGAGGCGAAGTCGGCCGTGTTCAGCGGATGCAGCACCGAACCCACTACGGTGCCGCCCAGCTGCTTGACCATCTCGGCCGCGCCCTTTTCCATCGAGTGGCCGAAGGCATAATCGACCGTGAGGAAGTACCAAGACTTGCCGCCCTTGCGCACGGTCGCCTTGACGCCCCCTACCGACTGCGAATAAGTATCGAACATCCAGTGGAACCCCACCGGCGAGCAACTCTTGTTGGTCAAGTCGGTGGTGGCCGGGCCCGAGAACATCGCCACCACGTTCTTTTCCCTGGCCACTGCCTGCACCGCCAGCGCCACCGCCGAATTGGTCAGGTCGGCCAGCGCCGTGACGCCGTCGCGGTCTATCCATTCGCGCGCCTTGGCCGCGCCCACGTCGGCCTTGTTCTGATTGTCGGCCGACACCAGCTCGACGTGCATGCCCTTGCACTCGGCCTTCAGGCAGTCGTCTATGGCCATCCTGGCCGCCGCCACCGAGCCCGCTCCGCCCATAGAGGCATAGGGCCCGGACATGTCCGTGAGCACGCCGATCTTGACGGGTGGAATGGTCTCGGCCTGCGCGCCGGCCGCAAGGCCCAGGCACAGCGCCGCCGTCAATGACAGGGAAAATTTCTTCATGGGTAGTCTCCGTTGTAGCGTTATAGGTCTTGGCAGTACATACCGGACGCCGCCCCGGGAAGGCAGCCGTTATGCCGCAACGGCTCGCCACTGGCCGGCCTGGCGCCCCGCCCGGGCGATCCACAGGTTCGCCGGACAGGACACAGCCGCAGTGTAGTTGTCTAAAAAACTTATGACCATGCAAATATTTGCACATTCCTTGCTAATATTTGCACAAGCAACGCGCCCCCGCGACGCCCCCGGACGGCCCCGCCGATCCGGGCACTGCGGGCGCCATGGCGCCGGCCCGCGGCCGGCATCGGAGACCTATGCTGGATTGGGACGGCCTACGCTATTTCCTGGAAGTGGCGCGCACCCAGCGCGTCAGCGCCGCCGCATTGCGGCTGGGCGTGCAGCACAGCACGGTCTCGCGCCGCGTGCAGGCGCTGGAACAGAGCCTGGACACCGTGCTGTTCGACAAGTCCAAGAGCAGCGGCTTCACCCTCACCGAAGACGGGCAGCGCCTGTTCGCCTATGCCGAGCAAATGGAGGGCGCCCTGCTGTCGGCCCGCGAAGAGCTTTCCGGCATCGGCCAGACACTGTCCGGACACCTGCGTGTGGGCTGCACCGAAGGCTTCGGCAACTACGTGCTGACGCCGCTCATGACCGACTTCCTGGGGCGCTATCCGGGCCTGACCCTGGACATCCTGCCGGTGCCGCGTTTCATCAGCCTGTCCAAGCGCGAGGCCGATCTGGCCATCGCCCTGGAGCAGCCGCAGCGCGGGCCCTACATCTGCACCCGGCTGACCGACTATGAACTCAGGCTCTACGGCACCCACGGCTACCTCGAACGCTGCGCCCCCATACGCGAGCGCGCCGACCTGGCCGGACACATCTTCATAGGCTACGTGGAAGAGCTGGTGTTCAGCGACAAGCTGCGCTACCTGGAGGACGTGCTGCCCAACAGCCGCGTGGTATTCAAGAGCACCAGCGTGATCGCCCAGTACCACGCCGCCTTGCGCGGCGGCGCGCTGGCCGTGCTGCCCTGCTTCATGGCAGCCCAGGACAACCGCCTGCGGCCGGTGCTGCAGGATCAGGTGGTGATTACCCGCAGCTTCTGGATGTACTGCCACGAAGACCTGCGCCGCTCCAAGCGCGTCATGGCGTTGTGGGATTACCTGAAGAGCGCGGTGCAGCTCAATGCGCCGCTGCTGCAGGGCCGCGCCGACCGGCTGCAATACCCGCAGGCCTAAGGCCCGTCGACGCCAAAAGGCCCTAGCCCGCCGGCTCCGCGGCCGGCCCCGGATCCTTCGGTGCCTTGATGCGCAGCTTGCGCCACATCATGTAGATCATCAGCGCGGTGAACAGGGCATGCACCAGCCAGACCCCCAAGCCGAAGCTGAGCTGGCCCTTGCCTATCCAGCCGCGGCATAGATTGATCAGGTTCATGTACAGCAGCGCCACCAGGCCGGCGATCAGCACATCGCCCGAGCGCCCTAGGCGTGGATTCACGGCACCCAGCGGAATCGCCAGCAGCGCCAGGTTCAGCGCCGCCAGCGGCAGCGCCAGGCGCCACATGAGCTGCGAGCGCGCATCGTCGGTATGATCGCTCACCAGCTGTTCGGTGGGCCGCGCCTTGATCTGGCGCTCGGCCATCTCGCGCGCCACCTTCAGCGAGCCCGAATCGTTCTTGCTTTCCAGGCGGAACCCGTAGCGCTTGAAGTCGAACAGCCGCAGATCGGGCTTGCCCGGCTTGAGGTCGTAGCGGTGGCCCTGGCTCAGGATCAGGAAGCGGTCGCCGTCCGGCTCGGTTTCGACGCGCGCGCTGTCGGCCGAGATCACGCTGAGCCATTCGGGGTCGATGACGCGGGCGATCACCTTGCCCAGCTGGTCGCCCGGCTTGG
Source organism: Candidimonas nitroreducens (assembly GCF_002209565.1). Taxonomy (GTDB): domain Bacteria; phylum Pseudomonadota; class Gammaproteobacteria; order Burkholderiales; family Burkholderiaceae_B; genus Candidimonas; species Candidimonas nitroreducens. Next base: position 64,696 of record NZ_NJIH01000020.1, on the reverse strand, counting down.
TGGGGTCTTCGGCGAAGAACACCCGCTTGCCGTCCTCGGTCTCGATGAACTGCCCAGCCGTGACCTTGGACAGGTCGGAGCGCTGTTCATAGCGCTGGCGGTACTCGGCGATCTGCCGATAGGCCCAGGGCGAGGCGACCAGGGTCAGGATGGCGATGAGTATCGCGGCCGGCACGGCGCAGCGCAACACCGGCGGCACCCAGTCCTTGAGCGACAGGCCGCTGGTGAACCACACCACCATCTCGGACTCGCGGAAATTGCGGGTGACCGCGGTCAGCACGGCGATGAACAGCGACACCGACAGGATCACGGGCAGCGCCGTGATGCTGGAAAATGCCGCCAGGCCCAGCACCACGTCGGCGCCGATATTGCCGTTGGCCGCCTCTCCGAGCAAGCGCACCAGCAGTACACTGAGCCATACGATCAGCAGCGTGGAAAACACCACGCCGGCATGGCTCATGATCTCGGAGACTACGGAACGCTTGAATAGAGACATGGGAAAATATGCGAGATAATCAACAGCATCTTACAGGCAACCCGCAGCATTACTTGGAAAACGCGCATGGAATTTAGCACACTGACCACCGCATCACTGCACCAGATCAAGACGGCCGCGCTGGCCGTGGGCGCCTACACCGACGGCATGCTGACCCCCGCCGCCGACGTCATCGACCGCGCTAGCCACGGCGCTCTGCGCGAAGTACTGAAAAGCGAATTCCAGGCCAAGCCCGGCAGCCACCTGGTGCTGCGCAAGCTCGAAGGCGTCAGCGCCGCACGCGTCATTTTAATCGGCCTGGGCAAACAGCAGGCATACAGTGCCGCCGTGCATGCCAAGGCCGAGCAGGCCTTCGCCAATTACTGCGTGCAGGCCCGCCTCACCGAAGCCGTGTCCACGCTCGCCGCCACGGAATGCGCCACGGCCGGCCTGGCGCAGCGCGCCCAGGCCGCCGCCGCGGCCGCCGGCCAGGCCGCCTACCACTACGACGCCACCTTCGGCAAACGCGAGCGCAACGATGCGCCGCGGCTCAAGAAGTTCGCGCTGTCGGTCACCCGCGCCCAGAACGCCGAGGCGCAGCGCGGCCTGCACCTTGGCGCCGCCATCGCGCAGGGCGTAAACCTGGCGCGCGAACTGGGCAACCTGCCCGCCAATGTCTGCACCCCCACCTACCTGGGCGGCGTGGCCCGCAAGCTGGCCCGCGAATTCAAGAGCCTCAAGGCCGAGGTGCTCGACCGCAAGCAGATCGAATCCCTGAAAATGGGTTCGTTCCTTTCCGTAGCGCGCGGCTCCTACGAGCCGCCGGCCTTCATCATCCTCAAGCACACCCCGCCGGGCGCCAAGGGTGCCGGCAAGTCGCGCAAGGCGCCGATAGTGCTGGTGGGCAAGGGCATCACCTTCGACGCCGGCGGCATCTCGATCAAGCCCGCGGCCAGTATGGATGAGATGAAGTACGACATGTGCGGTGCGGCCAGCGTGCTCGGCACCCTGCGCGCCGTGGCCGAGATCGGCCTGGAACAAGAAGTCATAGGCCTGATCCCGGCCTGCGAGAACCTGCCCAGCGGCCGCGCCAACAAACCGGGCGACGTCGTCACCAGCATGTCGGGCCAGACCATAGAAATCCTCAACACCGACGCCGAAGGCCGCCTGGTGCTGTGCGATGCCCTGACCTACGCCGAACGCTACAAGCCCGCCGCCGTCATCGACATCGCCACGCTCACCGGCGCCTGCATCATCGCCCTGGGCCACGTCAATTCGGGCCTGTTCAGCACCGACGACGCGCTGGCCGACAGCCTGCTGCAGGCCGGCCGCCAAGCCCAGGACACCGCCTGGCGCCTGCCGCTGGAAGACGCCTACCAGGAACAGCTGCAGTCGAACTTCGCCGACTTCGCCAACATCGGCGGCCGCGCGGCCGGTTCGGTCACCGCGGCGTGCTTCCTGTCGCGCTTCACATCGGCCTACCCCTGGGCCCACCTGGACATCGCCGGCACCGCCTGGCGCAGCGGCGGCAAAGAAAAAGGCGGTACCGGCCGCCCCGTGCCGCTGCTGGTCCAGTACCTGTTGAGCCAGGCCTAGGAGGGCCCATGGCGCGGGTGGATTTCGCCTTCGGTGCGCCCGACCGGCTGCGCATGGCCTGCACGGTGGCGCAGCGGCACTACACGGCCGGGCGCGCCCTGGTGGTGTACAGCCGCGACGCGCTCACGCTGGCACGCATCGACCGCCTGCTGTGGGGCTTCGAGGCCACCGCCTTCCTGCCCCATGTCGCGGCCACGGATCCGCTCGCCCCGGCCACCGTGGTGTGGCTGGCCGACCAGGTACCGGCCACGCCACCGGCCGGCGCCGCCCTGCCGGCCTGGCTCATCAACCTCGACGCCGATTGCCCGCCTGGCATCCAGGCCTACGAACGCGTGCTGGAAATCGTCTCCGACGACCCCGACGACCGGCAGGCGGCGCGCGCCCGCTGGCGCGTGTACCAGGCGGCCGGGCACGATCTGCACGCCCACGACGTGTCGGGCCGGGCCTGACCGCGCGCGGCGGGACGCCAGTGCGCTGCAGCAAATATCGGGAACCAAACCCGCCCGCCGCCCTCTAAGTATTCAAGGGCGGGGACGGCGCACGCGCGCCTCGCGGCCGGTTGCCCGCCGGCACGCAGCCGACGCCTGTCGGCCGTCTCCCGACCCCCCTTCGTTCTTTTGCTGGCTCTCATGCCGGCTGCCGACCATCCGGCCTCGGATGCCGAGGCACAGCCATCGTCGCGGCGCTTGATTGTTCAGCTATTTGTCAGCTATTCTATAGACCATAGCAGCCAAAGTAATAAGTTGTAGACTACGGGGTTGACATGGCGGCACCTCGCCGCTTGCGCACAGCCCCCCACACAAGGACTCACCATGAGCGATTTTCGGCAAGCCCCCCTTCCCTCCCGCAGCGGCTATGGCGCCGCGCCGGGCGAAGTCGTGCGCAACCGGGTGTTGCGCAATACGTACTGGCTCCTGACGCTGTCACTCATACCCACGGTGCTCGGCGCGCTGGTTGGGCTGTATACCGGCGTCAACCAAAGCATGGGGGCCAATCCTGGCACCAGCGCCATCATCTTCCTGATCGGCGCCTTCGGCCTCATGTTCCTCATCGAGCGCAACAAGAACAGTTCGCTGGGCGTGGCCCTGCTGCTGGGCTTCACCTTCTTCATGGGCATCATGCTCTCGCGCCTGCTGGGCGCGGTCATGGGCCTGGCCAACGGCACCCAGCTCATCATGCTGGCCTTCGGCGGCACCGCCGTGGTGTTCGGCGCCATGGCCAGCATCGCCAGCACCACCAAGCGCGATTTCTCGCACCTGCAGAAGTTCCTCTTCATCGGCGCCGTGGTGCTCATCGTGGCGTCGCTGGCCAATATCTTCCTGCACCTGCCGGCGCTCATGCTGACCATCTCGGTCATGGCCATCGTCATCTTCTCGGCCTTCCTGCTGGTCGACCTGCAGCGCGTCATCAACGGCGGCGAAACCAATTACGTCAGCGCCACGCTGGCCATTTACCTCGACCTGTACAACGTGTTCGTCAACCTGCTGATGCTGCTGGGCGTGCTGGGCGGCAACAACCGCAACTAGGGCCGGGCCGGGCGCGGCCCGGTTCGAATACGGCCCCGCCTGCAAGCCCATCCCAAAACGAAGAAGCCCGCATTGCGGGCTTCTTCGTTTCGTGCCAGCACATGCTCGAGACACTATGCGGCCAGGCGCCGGGGCCATGCTGGCCGCTTCAAGCCGGCCGGTGCCGCGCCTCCTTCAGCCACAGCAGCCCGCCCTCGCCGGCAAGCAGCAGCACCGCCATCCAGATGGGTATGTAGGTCAGCCAGGCGCTGGCGGCCACGGGCTCGCCCAGCAGCAGGAAAGCCACCCAGAACAGCAGTACCGGCTCCACATAGCCCAGCAGGCCGAACAGCGCCAGGGGCAGCATGCGGCTGGCCGACAGATAACAGGTCAGAGCCACGGAGCTGAGCACGCCCAGCAGCGGAATCAGCACTAGCAGCCGCGGCGCCGCCACCAGTTGCACCCACAGGCTCGGCTGCTGCGTGGCGATCACGAACAGCGCCGCCGGCGTCAGCAGCAGCATGTCCGACCACAGGCCGGCCAGCGATCCCAGGCGTATCTTGCGCCGCAACATGAAATACGGCGGATAGCCGAACATCACCAGCGCGGTGGCCCAGGAAAACGTGCCCAGGCGCAGCACCTCGTGCACCACGCCCACGGCGGCGGCGGCCACCGCCAGCCACTGGGCGCGGCTGAGGCGCTCGCCGTAGAAGCAGCGCCCCACCAGCACCATCACCAGGGGCATCAGGAAATAGCCCAGCGATACGTCCAGGGCCATGCGATGCAGCGGCGCCCAGGTAAATAGCCAAAGCTGCACGCCCAGCAGCGCGGCGCTGACGAGCAGCGCGCCGCCATAGCGCCACTGCGCCCGGGCGCGCTGGGCGCAGCGCGCCACCTCGCCCCAGGCGCGGCCGCGCGAAATCAGCACGGCCAGGAAAGGCACGGCCAGCAGCACGCGCCAGGCGAAGATCTGCGTGCCGGTGACCGGCGGCAGCACCGTCGAGTAGTAGTACAGCAGGGCGAACAGGCTCGAGGACGCGATCGCCAAGGCTATGCCCTGCTTCATCACGACTGGCTCCTCGTGCGTTTTTGCTGGGCTTGGGCTTCCCCCGGCCTTGCTGCGCCTGGCGGCTTCGGCCGCATTTCGTCCTGCCTGGCGTGGCTGCCTTGTCCACCCTGCCCGCCCTGGCCGTGCCACAGCTTGCGCAGGCGGTACAGGCGCTCGCGCCCCAGCACCTCGTGCAGCGGCGGCGCAGCCTCGATCTGCGCCAGTTCCTGCGCCAGCGATTCCAGGGCGTCGCGCAGCGGCCCGCCATGCGCCGCCCAGCACAACTCCAGGTAGCGGTCGGGCTCGTACAGCTGCAGGCCCAGGCCGCGCAGCTCCCGGCGGTCGAAGTCCTTCAGATTGCGGGTCAGGATGGCGGCAGGCTGCCCTGGCCAGCGGGCCAGCGCGGCGCGGCCCGCGGCGACCACGTGCCAGTCTTTCGGGTCACTGTAGCGCAGGCCTTGCTTGTAGGCCTCGACCTCGCCCAGGTCGGCCTGCGGGAAGTCTCGCTGCAAGGCCTGCCATTGCGCCGCCACCTCGTCAGCCGGCACATCCCAGAGGCGCGCCGCGTTGCGCCGCCACTCTTCACCGATGACACGGCTCCATGCCGGCCGCAGGCAGCCCTGCGCCGCCAAATGCAGCAGCAGCCGACGCAGCACATTGGAAATCAGCACGCAGGTATCGAGCAGCAGCACCGCCGGCGGCGCGGCGCCTGCGGCCGCCCCGTCCGGGGAAGGCGTATCCGGGGCCGGCACGGATATGGCCGCCGGGCGCGCGGCCTCGCGCGGCGTACCGCCTCGCTGCGCCTGGCTGCGCGGCATATCGGGGTTTCGGGCCGGTGACATCGTCGGCATCAGTAGCGCTGCAGTTCCATCAGCACCTTGCGGGTGCGCAAGGGCCGGCCGGCCAGCAGTTCGTCGAGCCGCTCGCGCAGCATGGAGCGCAGGCGCGGCTCGCTGCGCGCGTCCTCGAAATCGGGCTCGGGCGCATCGATGCCGTAGCCGGTCTCCTGCAGCAATATCCATTCGAAGCGGCGCAGCGCCCCGGCCGCCGACGAACCCTGCCGGGCCAGCAGGTCGAGGGCGGTGTCATAGGCGCCGTACAGAACCGGATGCGGATCTTCGCGCGGCAGCAGGCGCAGCAGCAGTTCGTTCATGTACCAGGCCGACATGTGCGCGCGCCCCGCCAGCGGCCTCACGCCCGCGCACTCGGCGCGCGTCAGCGTCTTGACCTCGCCGGCGCCGCTCCAGGACAGATCCAGCGGCTGGAACATGGACAAGACGGGACGCAGCACCGAATACGGCCGCTTGGCGCCCTTGGCCACCAGGGCCACGCAGCCATGGTCGCGGGTGAACGCCTGCAGTATCAGCGAAGTCTCGCGCCAGGGCGCCGTGTGCAGCAAATAGCCCGCGGCCTCGTGCACCCGCGCGCCGCGGCTACTCATAGCCCAATTCGCGCAGCGCCCCTTCGCGGTCGGACCAGCCCTTGCGCACCTTGATGTAGACCTCGAGGTGCACCGGCTTCTCGAGCAGGCGCTCGATGTCCTGGCGCGCCTCGGTGGCGATGCGCTTCATGTGCGCGCCGCCCGTGCCCAGCAGTATGGGCTTGTGGCTGTCGCGTTCCACCACCACGCAGGCGGCGACTCTTGCGCCCTTGTCGGTTTCTTCCCATTGCTCGATGACGACCGTGCAGCCGTAGGGCAGCTCGTCGCCGACCAGGCGGAATATTTTTTCGCGCAGCAGCTCGGCGGCGATGAAGCGCAACGGCCGGTCGGTAAGCGTATCGGCCTCGAACATGGCCTCGCCTTCGGGCAGCCGGGCGGCGATCTCGCCCAGCAGATTGTCCAGCTGCACCCCGCGCAGCGCGCTGACCGGCACCACCGCATCGTAGGGATACTGGCTCATGATCTTGCCCACGTACGAGAACATCTCGTTCTTGTCGCGCAGCGCGTCCACCTTGTTGACGGCCAGGATGGCACGGCGCCCCTTGGGCAGCAGCGGCACCAGCTGAGCATCGCCCGCCGACCATTTGCCGGCCTCGACCACGTGCACCACGACGTCCACGTCGGCCAGCGCCTGGGTCACCACGCGGTTCATCATGCGGTTCATGGCGCCGCCGTGACGGGTCTGGAAGCCCGGGGTGTCGACGAAGATGAATTGCTCGTGGTCGCGGGTCAGCACCCCGTGGATGCGATGGCGCGTGGTCTGGGCCTTGCGCGAGACAATGGAGATCTTGCTGCCGATGAGCGCATTGGCCAGCGTCGACTTGCCGACATTGGGCCGGCCCACGATCGCCACGAAGCCGCAGCGAAACCCTGCGCTCTCGGACGCCGCGGAAGACGAATCGCCTTCGTGCCGCTGCGCGGCGCTCTCTACCTGCGAGGGCGCGCGCCCTGCGGGCGGCCGCACATCACCTTCTTTCATGTACCGCTTTCCTGCGAAACCGCCACCGGCAGGGATAACTGCGCCGACTTGCGGGGGCGGCCGCGCCGCGTCCCCTTGCCCGGGCCCAGGGCCTCGACCGCGGCAATGGCCAGGGTGGCGGCCGACTGCTCGGCGGCGCGGCGGCTGGTGCCGCCAGCCGTCACCTTGATATCGAGCTTGGCGATGGCGCATTCGACCTCGAAGGTCTGATTGTGCGCCGCACCATGCGTCGCGACTACGGTATATACCGGCAGGTCGATCCGGCGCCCTTGCAGCAATTCCTGCAGCAGCGTCTTGGGGTCTTTGCCCAGCGTCTTGGGGTCTATGTGAACCAGTATGGGGGCATACAGCCTGGCTATTACCCGATGCGCGGCATCGAAGCCCGAATCGAGGAACACCGCGCCGAAAACCGCTTCGAGCGCGTCGGCCAGAATGGAAGGACGACGAAAGCCGCCGCTTTTTAGCTCGCCCTCGCCCAGCCGCAGGTACTGCGACAGCGAGAGCTTCTGGGCGATATCGGCCAGCGAGGCCTGCTTGACCAGGGCAGCGCGCAGGCGCGACAGATCGCCCTCGTCGATGCGCGCAAAACGCTTGAACAGCAGCGCGGCAACGGTGAAATTCAGCACCGAATCACCGAGGAATTCCAGGCGCTCGTTGTGGCGCGCGCTGTGGCTGCGGTGAGTCACGGCCTGCTCGAGCAGCGCAATGTCCTGGAACGAGTATTCCAGGGCCGATTCGAGAGAGGCTAGACTGCTGGTCATCTGAAAGTTAGTGAAAAAAGCCTATGCGGCTGGGCTTGCCGAAGTTCATCCAGATGAAAAACGCGCGCCCGACAATGTTGCGATCGGGGACGAAGCCCCAGTACCGGCTGTCGAGGCTGTTGTCGCGGTTGTCGCCCATCATGAAGTAATGGCCCGGCGGCACCTTGCAGCGCACTCCGTTGACCAGATATTGGCAATTGTTACGATAAGGATAATCCGAAATCGGCATAAAGTCTTGAGGGGCCTGCTTGTTCAGCAATATGCTGTGGCTGACCGTCCCCAATTGTTCGGTATAGCGCCCCACGTAGGCCGAGCGATCCGGCTCGAAATAATCGCCGTTGCGCACGTGCGCCACTTCCTTGCCGTTGATCGACAGCACCTTGTTCTGGTAGAAGACCTCGTCGCCAGGCAGCCCCACCACGCGCTTGATGTAGTCCACGCTCGGGTCTACCGGGTAGCGGAACACCATCACGTCGCCGCGCTTGGGCGAGCCGATGTCGATGATCTTCTTGTCGATGATGGGCAGGCGTATGCCGTATTCGAACTTGTTGACCAGGATCAGGTCGCCATCCTCCAGCGTGGGCAGCATCGAGCCCGACGGAATGCGGAAAGGCTCGACCACGAAAGAGCGCAGCACGAACACGAACAAGATCACCGGGAAGAAGCTGACCGAGTATTCCACCCACCAGGAAGGCCGCAGCGCCTTGTCGCGCGCTTCCTGGCGCAGCTGCTCGGCGGCCTGCGCGTCCATGCCCGCGGCACTGTACTGTGCATTGGCCACGGCCTGCTCGGCGGCGGCGCGGCGGCGCGCCCGCAGCACGAATATGTCCAGGCACCAGACCAGGCCGGTGACGACCAGCAGCACGAAAAGAATCAGCGCGAAATCCCAGCTCATACCAAACATATCGTCCTCGTTATTTTTTATACGGGCTTGCAGGCGTGGCGGCGACCGCGTCGACAGAGCCAGGCGCGCAGCCGCAGCCCGTACGACCGGCACGGCCTGCGGCTGCGCCGCCATCTTGGCGATCGAGTATCCGCATTATTTGTCTTCGACCTTCAGGATCGCCAGGAAAGCCTCCTGGGGAATCTCCACGCTGCCGACCTGCTTCATGCGCTTCTTGCCCGCCTTCTGCTTTTCCAGCAGCTTCTTCTTGCGGGTGATGTCGCCGCCGTAGCACTTGGCCAGCACGTTCTTGCGCAGCGCCTTGACGTTTTCGCGGGCGATGACCTCGGCGCCGATGGCCGCCTGGATGGCGACGTCGAACATCTGCCGCGGGATCAGCCCGCGCATCTTCGAGACCACCTCGCGCGCCCGGTAGCGGGCGTTGGCGCGGTGCACGATCATGGACAGCGCGTCCACCCGGTCGCCGTTGATCAGCAGATCGACCCGCACCACGTCGGCGGCGCGATATTCCTTGAATTCGTAATCCATCGAGGCATAGCCGCGCGACACCGACTTCAGCTTGTCGAAGAAGTCGAGCACGATCTCGGCCAGCGGGATCTCGTAGGTCAGGTGCACCTGGCGGCCGTGATAGGCCATATTGATCTGCACGCCGCGCTTGTTGGTGCACAGCGACATCACCGGGCCGACGTATTCCTGCGGCATGAACAGCGTGACACTGACGATGGGCTCGCGGATCTCGGCGATCTGCCCCACCTCGGGCATGCGCGAGGGGCTTTCGATCATCAGTTCCGTGCCGTCGCGCTGCACCACCTCGTACACCACCGACGGCGCGGTGGTGATGATGTCCATGTCGAACTCGCGCTCCAGGCGCTCCTGCACGATTTCCATGTGCAGCAGGCCGAGAAAGCCGCAGCGGAAGCCGAAGCCCAGGGCCTGTGACACCTCGGGCTCGAACATCAGCGAGGAATCATTGAGCTTGAGCTTTTCGAGCGAATCGCGCAGTTGGTCGTATTCGCTGCTTTCCACCGGATACAGGCCGGCGAAGACCTGCGGCTTGACTTCTTTGAAGCCAGGCAGCGCCTGCGCGGCGGGCCGCGCCGCCAGGGTCAGGGTGTCGCCGACCTTGGCATGCTCGAGTTCTTTGATGCCCGCGATCACGAAGCCCACTTCGCCGGCGCGCAATTCCTTGCGTGCCTCGGACTTGGGCGTGAACACCCCGATCTGCTCGCACAGGTGGGTGGCGCCGGTGGCCATCAATAGCAGCTTGTCCTTGGGGCGCAGCGTGCCGTTGACCAGGCGCACCAGCATCACCACGCCCACGTAATTGTCGAACCACGAATCGACGATCAGCGCCTGCAGGGGCGCATCGGCATCGCCCCGGGGGGCCGGCACACGCGCCACGATCTGCTCGAGGATGTCGTCGATGCCCATGCCGGTCTTGGCGCTGGCCAGCACCGCGTCCGAGGCGTCGATGCCGATCACGTCCTCGACCTCCTGGCGCGCGGCGTCCGGGTCGGCCGAAGGCAAGTCCATTTTGTTCAGTACCGGGATGACCTCGACGCCCAGCTCGATGGCCGTATAGCAATTGGCCACGGTCTGCGCCTCGACCCCTTGCGAGGCATCGACCACCAGCAAGGCGCCTTCACAGGCCGACAGCGAGCGGCTGACCTCGTACGAGAAGTCGACGTGGCCCGGGGTGTCGATCAGGTTCAGGTCGTAGGTGCGCCCGTCTTGCGCGCGGTATTGCAGCGCCGCCGTCTGGGCCTTGATGGTAATGCCCCGCTCGCGCTCGATTTCCATGGAATCGAGCACTTGCGAGGACATTTCGCGGTCGGCCAGCCCTCCGCAACGTTGGATCAGGCGGTCGGCCAGGGTGGATTTACCGTGATCTATGTGGGCGATGATCGAAAAGTTGCGGATATGATCCATAAACCGTAAGGGAAAACCCGCAGGCCGCGGGCATAGATTGTGTCGAAGCAAAAAAAGGAGCGCATAGAGTTGCGCTCCTTGCGGCTGATTACAGCATTTTAGCCGTTTCCGACAACAGGGATCATTTTCCTGGCACGATGGTGACCCATTGAGTCTGATCGCCGCGCAGAACCAGCAGCGCCGCCGTGTGGCCGTTCTTCAGCTGCGACACCAGCTTGGAGAACTGCTCGGTGCCGGTGACGTCGACATTGTTGACGGTAAGGATGATGTCGCCCGTCTTCAGGCCTGCGGTGACCGCGGGCTCTTCGACTTCGGCAACCTGCACGCCGCCCTTGAGCTGATCCTTGCTGCGGATGTCGGCCGGCACGGGCTTGACCTTCAGGCCCAGGGAATCGGTGGGTACCGGCTTGGCCTCTTCCGGAACCGCCTTGGCCTTGCTGGGCGTGGCGGGCATTTCACCGACCTTGACGTTCAGATTGACGCTCTTGCCCTTGCGCCACACCTCCATGGCCACGCGGGTGCCAGGCTGGGTCGAGCCGACCATGCGCGGCAGATCGGTCCAGTGCGCGATGTCCTTGCCGCCGAAACGGGTGATGACGTCGCCCGGCTGCACGCCGGCCTGGTCGGCGGGGCTGCCGCGTTCCACGTTGCTGACCATGGCGCCTTCGGCCTTGCTCAGGCCTATGGCCTTGGCGACGTCGTCGCTGACCTGGCCGATCTGCACACCGATGCGTCCGCGCGTCACCTTGCCGTGGGCCTTCAATTGGTCGACCACGCGCATCACCTCATCGATGGGGATGGCCAGGGAAATGCCCATGAAGCCCCCGCTCTGCGAGATGATCTGCGAGTTGATGCCCACCACCTGGCCCGCCAGGTTGATCAGCGGCCCGCCGGAATTGCCGGGGTTGACCGCCACATCGGTCTGGATGAAGGGCAGATAGTCGCCGGTGTCGCGGTTGATGGCACTGACGATGCCGGCCGTGACGGTGGAATCCAGCCCGAAGGGCGAGCCTATGGCCAGCACCCACTGGCCCTTCTTGAGCTGGTTCGAGTCGCCGATGGTCAGCGGCGGCATGTCCTTGGCGTCGATCTTGATCAGCGCGATGTCGGTACGCGGATCGGTGCCGATCACCTTGGCCTTGTATTCCTTGCCGTTGGTGAGCGTGACGAAGATGCCGTTGGAATCGGCGACCACGTGGTTGTTGGTGAGAATATAGCCGTCGGACGAAATAAAGAAGCCCGAGCCGACGCCGCGCGGAACGGTGCGTTCCTTTTCTTTGGGCGTGGGCATCTTGTGGCGGCGCTGCTGCGGCATGCCCGGCATCTGGAAGTCGGGGCCGAAGAACCAGCGGAACATGTCGTACGGGTCGTTGCTGTCGGGGCCTATGCCCTGCGGACGCACCGGCACGGCCTCGGTAGTGCGTATGTTGACCACCGACTTCTCGGTCTTGGCCACGACGGAAGTGAAATCGGGTAGCGCCAGCGTAGGTGCCGCCGGCTGGGCCTGCGCCGCGCCCGCGGCGGAAAATGCCAGCAGCGCGGAGAGCGATGCCGATGCCATTATTCGTCTGATTCTACGGTCGGCTGCTAGGGAGGGAAACATCATAAGACTCCTTTGACTATCAAGGTTGAGGAGCAATCAACGGCACGTATTCGGTGCTCTGGGCGATGCCCCGCAGGGTATCTACCGGAACTTCGCCTATGGCGGTAAGCCAATGGTCGCCGATTCTCGTGCCAAAAATATTCATTGCTCCCTTGTGCACGGCCCCTTTGGGCGGAACCGCGTCGTGCGCGGAGCCCGTGGGCTCGATGAACACCGAAATGGCCGCCAACCCGTCGGACAGCACCAATTGGCTGACCTGCCGGCCCGCCCGCATGGAACGCGTGACCTGGGTGATGGCCTGAAACCCGGGCGGCGCGGGGATGCGCCAGCCCTGCTTGGACAGATCCACGGGCTGCACCGAGGCGCGATGCACCTGCCAGCCCTGGGTCTTCCAGCGTGAATTCAATTCGTCGGCCGAGATGCCGTGGCCGACGCGCAGCGAAGTAAAAGAGACCTGGTCGATGACGGTGCGCTGCGGGCTCAGTGTCTGGGCCTTGAGCAACAGGCTGGTGGTCGCATCGGTGCACAGCCTGTAGCCATAGCGCGCCGCATCCCGGGGGCGCAGCTCGAGCATGTGGCACTCGCGGCCCGCCACGCGGGCCTCGTGGCCCTCTCGCGTCAAGGTGTAGTTGGCCGGGATCGATTTGCCGTCGCCCAGCAGCACGCCGGGAAACTGGTCGGCGCGGCGCGGCAGCATGACGATGAGTTTTTTCTCGGGGATCAGGTACTGCACCTGCTCGTTGTGCCGGATGAACTCGCGCGGCGGGCCGTCCAGCGTATCGAGCAGCTCGCGCTCGCCGGTGCCGTCGACCAAGTGCACCACCCTAGTGGACTGCAGCTGCGCGCCTTCCTGGTAGGTGAACACGCCGGCATAGTCGGTGGATCGCGCCGCATCCTGCACCTTCTGCAGCACGGCGATGATGGAATCGGAATCGCCGCCCGGCTCGGCGGCCGCGGCGCAGGGCCCGGCCAGTGCGCCGGCCAGCGCCAGCAACAGCAGCGGCAGGCAATGGCGCCCGGCCGCGGCCTGGGGCGTACGCCGCGTGGCGCCGGGCTGAAGGTAAGCCGCGTCCGTCATTAGCGGGCGTCCCCGGCGTCGAAGGAAACCTGGCGCACCGGGCCGACACCGGCTATCTGGCTGTGGGCCGCCAGGTAGTCGCGCAGGCTGGCGTCATCGCCGGCGCTGGCCACGACCGGGGCCGAAACCGCCGGCTGCGCCGCCCCGCCGCTGAAATACGGCAGCGCCACCCAGGCCACGGAGGCCACTGCGGCGGCCACCGCCAGCCCGGACAAGCCCAGCCGCACAGGCGTGTAACGGCGGCGCTGCGGCGCCACGATGGCAGGCTCGGCGTCCAGCGCCTTGGACAGGCGCGCGTAGAACAGATCGGTGGGCTTGACCGCCAGCTCTTCGCTGCGCAGCACATCGCCGATCAGATGGTAAGTGTCCCAGACCTGGCGGCCATAGGGGGAATCCAGATCTTCGGGGCGGATCTCGCCGCCTTCACCGTCCATCCACACTGAAACCGACGATTCCCAGGAAAGCTGCTCTTCGTCCCGTATGGTTTTAGCCGCGATTTGCATGTTCATCTCCTTACCAGCGACGTTCGGCATCGTTACCCAGAACGGGACGCAATTGGGCTGCGATGGCCTCGCGGGCACGGAAAATGCGCGAACGCACCGTCCCGATGGGACAGTCCATGCTCTGGGCGATATCTTCGTAGCTCATGCCTTCAATTTCTCGTAACACGATAGCCGTACGCAATTCCTCGGGCAAGGCGTCGATGGCCGCATTGACCGTGTCGACGATCTGGCGGCTTGCCATCATGGATTCCGGCGTACTGATATCGGTTAGGTTGTCGATTTGGCTAAAAGTTTCACCATCTTCGGTTTCAATTACGCTGGGCGCGCTGGGCCGGCGGCCATTGGCGGCCTGCCAGTTGCGCGCCGTATTGATGGCGATACGGTACAGCCAGGTATAAAAAGCGCTGTCGCCGCGGAATTGCGGCAAGGCCCGGTAGGCCTTGATGAAAGCCTCCTGGGCGACGTCTTCGACCTCGCCGGGCTCGCGTATCATGCGCGACAGCAGGCGCATGATCTTGCGCTGGTACTTCAGCACCAGCAGATCGAAGGCCCGCTTGTCGCCACGGCGCACGCGCTCGACCAGTTCGGCATCCACGTCGCGCTCGCTCATGAGGCGCCGCCCTCGGCCCATGCTGCCGGCTGCGCCGGCAGGCAGACGAGCGACAGGCGCAAACGGCGCCAATCGTCGGCCGGCAAGGCAGGTTTCCAAACGGTCAGATCAAGCATGTTTTCCTTTGAGCCGGATCCGCAATCGAGAGATGGGGAAATTGCGCCGCCTCGCCCTGTTGCAGCCGCCGCCCGCGGTTTGGCGCCCCGCCCTTGTTTGCTCGCGGATTCATGTGAGTCGGCCGGCGCCGCGGATGCGAAGCGCAAGGTCAGCCAGCCGCTGGACGGCCAGGCGAGCACCAGCCGTAGCCGGCGCCGCTCGTTACCGCGTTGCAGCATCCAGCCGTGTACCGGGTGCAGTTCCAGATGAGCCCGCTGCCAGGGGCTGCGCCAAGGCCGGCGCAGGCCTAGCCAGGCGGCCGTCGGCACCAGCAGGCAGGCGGCCGCCTGCGGCCCGCAGGCCAGCCCGACCGACGCGAAAGCCGCCGCGCCCACGCCCGCAGCGCCCAACGTCGCCCAGAGCGGGCGTCGCAACGGCCATCGCACGGTACGGGCCACGGTGCGGTTCGGCCTCAGAACCGCCGAACCACCATCGACCCGTTGGTTCCGCCAAAGCCGAAGGAATTCGACAATGCCACGTCGATCTTCAGGTCGCGCGCCTGGTTGGCGCAGTAGTCCAGATCGCACTCTGGATCCTGGTTGAAGATGTTGATGGTCGGAGGCGAAATCTGGTGATGGATAGCCAGGGTAGTGAAAACCGCTTCGATGCCGCCCGCCGCGCCCAGCAGGTGTCCGGTCATGGACTTGGTGGAATTGACCACCAGCTTGTAGGCGTGTTCGCCGAAGGCGAGCTTGAGCGCTTCGCTTTCATTCTTGTCGCCCAGCGGCGTAGAGGTGCCGTGCGCATTGACGTAGCTGACCTGGTCGGCATTGACCCCACCGTTGCGCAAGGCGTTGAGAATGCCATGGCGCGGCCCCTCGCGGTCGGGCGCGGTGATGTGGTGGGCGTCGGAGCTCATGCCGAAGCCGGCGAATTCGGCATAGATGCGGGCGCCGCGCTTGCGCGCGTGTTCGTATTCTTCGAGCACCAGCACCCCGGCGCCCTCGCCCAGCACGAAGCCGTCGCGGTCGCGATCCCAGGGGCGCGAGGCGGTGGCCGGATCGTCGTTGCGTGTGGACAGGGCGCGCATGGCGGCAAAGCCGCCGATGCCCAGCGGCGAAACCGTGGATTCGGTGCCCCCCGCCAGCATGACGTCGGCGTCGCCGTATTCGATGAGGCGGGCCGCATCGCCTATGGAATGCAGGCCCGTGGTGCAGGCCGAGACCACCGCGTAGCTGGGGCCCTTCAGGCCCAGCTGGATGGACAACTGCCCCGCCGCCAGGTTGATCAGGGAGCCCGGTACGAAAAACGGCGAAATGCGGCGCGGGCCGCGTTCCAGATATTCGACCTGCGTATCTTCGATGCGCGGCAGGCCGCCTATGCCTGAGCCCACGATGACGCCGATGCGATCGGCGTTGGCTTCCGTGACTTCGAGGCCGGAGTCATGCCAGGCCTGCTTGCCCGCCGCCAGGCCGTAATGGATGAAGGTATCCATCTGCTTGGCTTCTTTGGCGGAAATGATCTGCGTGATGTCGAAATCCCGGACTTCACCCGCGATGTGGGAAGTGAGTGCCGAAGGATCGAAACGCGAAATGCGCCGGATGCCCGAACGGCCATTGACGATGTTGTCCCAGGCGCTATCGATATCGTTTCCGACCGGGGATACGATGCCCAGGCCGGTAATGACGACGCGTCGCTTCACGTATGACTCCTCTTGAAAGACCAAGGCGGTTCGCAGCGAATATGCGGCCGCCCGCGCAAGGCGCGGTGCAGCGACAGACATATTCTCCGGAAACCGCCCCGGTGAGGCCCGGTCGACCACCGGGCCCGCGCCACGAATTTATTAGACTTACTGCTTGCTATGCGACGAGATGTAGTCGACAGCCTGCTGCACCGTCGTGATCTTTTCGGCCTCTTCATCGGGAATCTCGGTTTCGAATTCGTCTTCGAGTGCCATCACGAGCTCGACCATATCGAGCGAATCGGCACCGAGGTCGTCAAGGAAGGAAGACTCGTTTTTGATCTCGGCTTCGTTCACGCCAAGTTGTTCAGCGACGATCTTCTTGACGCGCTGTTCGATGCTTTCCATGCAGTTCTCCAAATGGGGAAAATTCCCGCGAATTATAGCCAAACGCAAAAATTTATAGTTGTTGGCCTAGATAAAAAAACGGCACTCCGGGCTTGCCCGCCGCGGGCGCCGATAAGGCCCGCCGTCCACCCGGAACCACCCCTTTGGGACGAATTTTACCCCGTCCCGTCCATATCCGGCCGCTGCCGCTTGCAAGCTGCAGCCGTTGCGCGGCGGCGCTGGCATCCAGGACGCCAGCGCCGCCGCATGTCTTACATGTACATCCCGCCATTGACGTGCACCGTGGTGCCGGTGATGTAGGCGGCCTGCGGGCCGGCCAGGAAGGCCACGGCCTGCGCCACGTCGGCGGCCGAACCCAGGCGTCCCAGCGGGATCTGCGCCAGGATGGCCGCCGTCTGCGTCTCGTTCAGCGCGCGCGTCATGTCGGTTTCGATGAAGCCGGGCGCCACGCAATTGACCGTGATGTTGCGGCTGCCCAGTTCGCGCGCCAGCGCCCGCACCATGCCGGCCACGCCGGCCTTGGCCGCGGCGTAATTGGCCTGGCCCGGGTTGCCGCTGGAGCCGATCACCGAGGTGATGCAGATGATGCGCCCCCAGCGGGCCTTCATCATCGGCTTCATGACCGCGCGCGACAGGCGGAAGACCGCCGTCAGATTGGTCTCGAGCACCGCGTTCCAGTCGTCGTCCTTCAGGCGCATGGCCAGGTTGTCGCGCGTGATGCCGGCGTTGTTGACCAGGATCTGCGGGCCGGCGCCGTCTTGCGCCAGCTCGGCCACCAGCCGGTCGCAGGCAGCCGCGTCATTGACGTTGAGCACCACGCCGCGCCCGCCCGAGGCGGCCAGCATTTCGGATATCGATTCGGCGCCCTCGGCAGACGTGGCGGTGCCCACCACCCGCGCGCCGCGCGCGGCGAGTTCCAGCGCGATGGCCTTGCCTATGCCGCGGGTGGCTCCGGTGACCAGGGCCAGCTTGCCCTCGAGTTGTTCGTCGTGCATGGCCTTATCCTCGTAAAGTTTCCAAAGCCGCCTGCAGGGAAGCCGGGTCGCTGATCGCCAGGCCCGTCAGGTCGCGGTCTATGCGCTTGGTCAGGCCATTGAGCACCTTGCCCGGGCCGCATTCGACCACGTGCGTGACGCCGCGGGCCTTCATGGCCTGGATCACCTCGACCCAGCGCACCGGGTGCCAGGCCTGGCGCACCAGCGCGTCCTTGATGGCGGCGGGCTCGGCCGGACTGGCCACATCGACGTTATTGATCAGGGGAACGCGCGGCGCGGCGACCTCGATGCCCTGCAGCGCGCGCTGCAATACGGCCGCGGCGGGCTCCAGCAGCCGCGAATGGAACGGCGCCGACACGGGCAGCACCAGGGCGCGCTTGGCGCCGGCGGCGCGGCATAGTTCGCAGGCGCGCTCGACCGCCGCCTTGTGGCCGGCGATGACCACCTGCGCAGGCGCATTGAAATTCACGGCTTCGACCACTTCGCCCTGCGCCGCCTCGGCGCAGGCCGCCAGCACGGCGGCATCGTCCAGGCCCAGCACCGCGGCCATGCCACCCGTGCCCACCGGTACCGCCGCCTGCATGGCGTCGGCGCGCACGCGCACCAGCGACACGGCGTCTTCCAGGCGCAGCGAGCCGGCCGCGGTCAGGGCCGAGTATTCGCCCAGGCTGTGGCCGGCCAGCACTTCCGGGGCCGGGCCGCCGGCCGCGATCCAGGCCTCGTAGACGGCCATGGCGCTGGCCAGCATCGCCGGCTGCGTATTGGTGGTGAGGTTGAGCTGCTCGGCCGGCCCCTGGGCGATCAGGGCGCCGAGATCCTGTCCCAGAGCCGCCGAAGCGCGATCCAGCACCCCGGCGACGGCTTCGTTGCCGGCCCAGGCGTCGAGCATGCCGACCGACTGCGAACCCTGCCCGGGGAAGACGAAGGCGATTTTCATAGCGTAGCGTTCCGTTGGGGGGCGGTTCACTTATATATTGATATCGTGTCCGGCACGGCGGCGCAGACCTGCAGCGCCCGCGCGGCCGCCCCTGCGCCGCGCCAGGCTTGCCATTCTACATGCGGGCCAGCACCGAGCCCCAGGTGAAGCCGCCGCCCACGCCTTGCATCAGCACCAGGTCGCCGCTGCGCACGCGGCCGTCGCGGCGCGCCGCATCCAGCGCCAGCGGTACGCTGGCAGCCGAGGTATTGGCGTGCTTGTCCAGGGTAACCACGACTTTCTCGGTGGGGATGCCCAGCTTGCGGCTCAGGAAATTGAGGATGCGTACATTGGCCTGGTGCGGAATCATCCAGTCCAGGTCGGACAGCGCCACCCCGCCCTGCGCGCATACGTCGCGCGCCGATTGCGCCAAAGACGTGACCGCCAGCTTGAACACTGCCTGCCCGTCCATGCGCAGGAAGGGGTCGCCTTCCACCTTGCCGTGCGATACATTGCCCGCGGCGCTCAGTATCTTCATCTGGCTGCCATCGGCATTGAGCTGGGCGGCCATTATGCCCGGCTCGTCGCTGGCCTGCAGCACCACCGCGCCGGCGCCGTCGCCGAACAGCACGCAAGTACCGCGGTCGTTCCAGTCGAGGATACTGGAGAAGACCTCGGCACCGATCACCAGGGCCGTGCGCGCCCGGCCGACGCGTATCAGGGCCTCGGCCGTGGCCAGGGCATAGACGAAACCGCTGCACACCGCCTGCACATCGAAGGCTGCACCACCCTTGATGCCCAGGTTGGCCTGCACCAGGCAGGCCGTGCTCGGAAACACGAAATCGGGGGTGGACGTGGCCAGCACGATCAGGTCGACGTCGCCGGGCTGCACGCCGGCGTCCTGCATGGCCAGGCGCGCGGCCTCGGTGGCCAGCGCGCTGGTCTTGACGCCGGGGGCGGCGATGTGGCGCTGGCGGATCCCGGTGCGCTCGACGATCCACTCGTCCGAGGTCTGTACGCCCCGGCTGGCCAGTTCCGCGGCCAGTTCGTCATTGGACACGATGCGGGGCGGCAGGCAGCCCCCCGATCCCGTTATCTTGGCATAGGGCATGTGCGGTCTCATGTCGGCTTGCGCACGCGCGCCCGGAGCAAAATGGAAAAGCCCGGATACGGCGCAGTTGCTGCCGCCCGCGCCGCACCCGGTGTATCGGGGCGGCACGCAGGCAGCGAACGTAGGGATTGTTGCATGTCAGGTGCCCACCCGGGGCACGGGGGATTGCGCCAGCCCGGCAGTGCCGGACAGCGCAGCGGACTGATCCGCGGCGTCCTGCAGGCTCTGGCGCAGATGGCCGATGGCGCTGGTGGTGCCCGAAAGCAGGCCATTCTGCACCGCCTCGTGGGCGCGCTTCAGGGCGCAGCCGAAAGCGTAGACATCGGCCGAACCGTGGCTCTTGATCACAATGCCACGCAGGCCCAGCAGCGCCGCGCCGTTGTAGCGGCGATTGTCTACTTTGTCGCGGAAGCGGTTGAGCACCGGCGTCGCCAGCGCCCCGGCCACCAGCGACAAGGGGTCGCGCTTGAATTCCTGGCGCATCATGTTGGCAACCATGCGGGCCAGCCCTTCGAGCGACTTGAGCACCACATTGCCCACGAAGCCGTCGCAGACGATCACGTCGACAGTGCCCTTGCAGATGTCGTCGCCTTCGACGTTGCCGTAGAAGTTCAGGCCGCTGGCGCGCAGCAGCTCGGCGGCCTGCTTGACCACTTCGTTGCCCTTGATGACTTCTTCGCCGATGTTCAGCAGCCCTATGGTGGGCTGCTCGCGGCGGTCGACGGTCTTGGCCAGGGCGGCGCCCATGATGGCGAACTGCAGCAGATGCTCGGCCGTGCAGTCGACATTGGCGCCCAGGTCGAGCATGGTGGTCGCCCCGCCCGTCTGGTTCGGGATGGAAGTGGCGATGGCCGGACGGTCGATGCCGTCCAGCGTCTTGAGCACGTAGCGGGTGATGGCCATCCAGGCGCCGGTATTGCCCGCGGATATGCAGGCGTCGGCCAGCCCGTCCTTGACGGCCTGCGCGGCAACCCGCATGGACGAGTCTTTCTTGCGGCGCAACGCCACCTCTACCGAATCGTCCATCAAGACGACTTCGGACGCGGGCAGTATCTGGCACCAGTCACCGCTGTCGCGGCCATGCTGGTCGAGCATGGCGCGTATGCGGGCCTCGTCACCGACCAGCAGGAAACGCGTATCCGGATGCTGCTGCGCGAACTGGCGCGCAGCCGGAATCGTGACCGGCAAGCCGATGTCCCCACCCATGCAATCGATAGCGATTCGAATCACGGTTGTAGCCATCGGAAGCGCGTACCGTTGCCGTGTCTCGAAAAGGACACTATGGCCGCGCTCGCGACGTGATTACTCGTCGTTCTTGGTCTTGACGACCTTGCGGCCACGATAGATGCCGTTGGGGCTGATGTGATGGCGCAGGTGTATTTCGCCCGAGGTCGGTTCGACAGCGGTGGCCGGATTGGACAGAAAATCGTGCGAGCGATGCATGCCGCGCTTGGACGGACTTTTCTTGTTTTGTTGAACAGCCATGATGACTCCTGGAAAACAGGCCGCAATTGTACCTGCAAGTTGATCGAAAAAACTCAATTCTTTTTCAGCCTGCCCAGCGCCGCGAACGGCGAGGGCCTGCCTAGACTGCTATCGGGTGCGGCACTGGCCGCGCCGTCGCCGGACGGCTTCGGCGCATCGGGACACTGTTCGTGCTTGGGCACATAAGGCACCGCGAGGATCAATTCGTCCTCGACCAGCGCCAGTACGTCCAGCCGCCGCGAGGCGACGATGCGTTCGACGGGCTCCGCCCCTTCGTCGCCGCCCCCGTCGTCGAGCTGGGCCGCGCTGGCCACCACTTCCAGGGTGCTGGAAGCATCCAGCGGCCACACGAAAGGCGACAGGCAGCGCTGGCATTCCAGCACGATCCCGGCCGCGACGTGCAAATGCAGGAAACGGCGCCCCAGCGCATCCTGCTCGCCGCGCAGCGACCAATCGGCCTGCGCATCGCCCTGGGCGGGCAGCCCTTCGAGCAGACGCGCAAACCGCCGCAACGGGACACGGCCTTCCAGCCGCTGCCCCAGGCGCGTCAGTTCATACGTATCGATATAAGGGTCGGAAACACCCATGGCAGTACTCTGCCTCCCCTGTTTTCTGCCGCCCCGAACTTTTTCAGAAAGAAAGCGGCAAAAACCCAAAGTGGCAAAACCATAGCCATAGCTGCAAAACATATCGCAGCCAAATCGGCAGAAACATTAGATAATAGCCTTTTCCGCCTTTTGCAGTCAAACCAAACCCCCCAGCTTACCCACACCGCATGCATCTCATCCTGGCCTCCAGTTCCCGCTACCGTCAAACCATGCTGGCGCGCCTGCGCGTGCCCTTCGAAGCCATCGCCCCCGAAGTCGACGAGACTCCGCGCCCGGGCGAGCCTCCGGCCAAGCTGGCGCTGCGGCTATCGGCCGCCAAGGCCGATGCGGTCGCCGCGCGCCACCCCGGCGCCCTGGTCATCGGTTCCGACCAGGTGGCCACGGTCGACGGCGAACCCATCGGCAAGCCCGGCGACTTCGAGCGCGCCCGCGCGCAGTTGCAAAGGCTCAGCGGGCGCACCGTCGAATTCCACAGCGCCTTGTGCGTCACCGACGGTCGCCGCCGCGAAATCTCCGACGTGGTCACCCTGTGCCGTTTCCGCACGCTGGACGAGGCCGCCATCGACACCTACCTGCGCCTGGAAGAACCCTACGACACGGCCGGCAGCGCCAAGGCCGAGGGCCTGGGCATCGCGCTCATGGAAGAAATGCGCTCCGACGACCCCACCGCCATCATCGGCCTGCCGCTCATCGCCCTGGCCGGCATGCTGCGCTCGTTCGGCTTCGATCCCCTGCGGGAGGCCCGGTGAACCAGTCCGCGCCGCAGCCCGCACAAGACGCCCCGGCCGCCAGGCAAGACAAGCCGCGCGGCACCCTGCACCTGATTCCGGTCGGCCTGGGCGAGGCCGCGCCGGAACTCTGGCTGCCGCAGGCCGCCCGCGAACTCGCCGCGGGCCTGAACACCTATATCGCCGAAAACGCCAAGACGGCGCGCGCCTTTCTCAAGCTCATCGGCACCCACGCGCCGCTGCAGGACATCACCATCCACACCCTGGATCGCAAGACCGATGCCGCGCAGATGCGCGCCTGGCTGCAGCCCCTGCTGGCCGGCGGCGACATCGGCCTGGTGTCCGAGGCCGGCTGCCCGGCGGTAGCCGACCCGGGCGCGCGCGTGGCCGCGCTGGCGCATGGCATGGGCCTGCGCGTGCGCCCCTGGGTCGGCCCTTCCTCCATCCTGCTGGGGCTGATGGCCAGCGGCCTGGACGGCCAGCGCTTCGCCTTCCACGGCTACGCGCCGGTCGACGCCGCCGAGCGCGCGCAGCGCCTGCGCGCCTGGGAAGACGCCTCGCGCAAGCAGGAACAGACCCAGATCATGATCGAAACCCCCTACCGCAACGCCGCGCTGTTCGAGGCGCTGTGCCACACCCTTAAAGGCAGCACCCGGCTGTGCGTGGCACGCGCCCTGACCACCCGCGACGAATGGATCCAGACCCGCGCCGTGTCCGACTGGAAGAACCGCCCCGCCCCGGAACTGAGCAAGCTGCCCACTCTGTTCCTGTTCCTTGCGGCGCGCTAGGGCCTGTTGACGCTAAGGAGGCTATCCATGGGTAAGGGCACGCCGGCCATGCTCGCCCGCGCACTGCGCGGCCTGGCGGCAGCCGGCCTGGCGGCACTGCTGGCCGCCTGCGGCACCGTACACCAGCCCGCCCTGCGCATAGACCACAGCATCCAGGCCAAGAGCCAGGACAGCCGCGTCAGCGTCATCGTCCTGCACTACACCGTGGCCGGCAACGCCGCCGCGCTGGACATCCTGTCGCGCGGCAACGTCAGCAGCCACTATCTGATCACCGACGCGCCCACACCCCACGTCTACCAGCTGGTCGACGAAAACCGGCGCGCCTGGCACGCGGGCGTAAGTTCCTGGTACGGCCGCAGCGACCTCAACGCCAGCTCCATAGGCATCGAGATCGTCAATCGCGGGCCGCTGGGCGACGGCCGCTGGGCGCCCTATAGCCGCGCGCAGATAGCCACCCTGACCACCCTGCTGCACGGCATCATCCGGCGCCACCAGATCAAGCCCTTCAACATCGTGGGCCACAGCGACATCGCCCCGCAGCGCAAGACCGATCCGGGCCCGGCCTTTCCCTGGGCACAGCTGGCCCGCGCTGGCATAGGCCGCTGGTACGACGCCGACCAGGCACGCCAGTACCGCCTGCGTTTCGAACAAGAGGGGCTGCCGCCCATCGACTGGGTGCAGCGCCAGCTGCGCCGCGTCGGCTACGACGTGCCCGACAGCGGCCGGCTCGACCCGGCCACGCGCCGCGTCATCGCCGCCTTCCAGATGCACTACCGCCCCGCCGACTACAGCGGCGAGCCCGACGCCGAGACCCTGGGCATATTGCAGGCGCTGCCATAGCGCCGTAGACACCTGAGTCAGAGTCTGTTGACATCCAGGCCCTGCAGGCACCGGGGCCTGCCCCCCAAAAGCAGCACCCCACTAGGACGAACAGGCCTCAAGACGGATCCGCGGCCGGAAGGCTTCGTGCAAACCCCATGCGCTCGAAGTGCGCGCGTGTTTCGGCGCTGCCCAGGAACTCCCCGAACTCGCGCGCCGGCTCGCTACTACCCGTGGCCAGGCCGGCGGCATAGGTCGTCAAGCGCTGCAGGCCCTGCGGCAGCATGCCGGCCAGGGCCACGTCGGCGCTGGCAAGAATGATGGAAGACTGCGTCGCCCCCATTTCAACACTGCCCTGGGCGACCTTTTCCACGACCTCGACGCCCAGGCGGGCCAATACCGTCTTGCCGGCCAGCTCGGGGCCTATGCCCAGTTTCTCGATGACCCAGGAGAAATGGGTGCCGCTGGAATCGCCGTGGGCGGGATCCCCGTATGTCAGCGAGCCCGCGCCCAGCAAGGCCTGGCGCAAGGCCGCCGGGCTCGATACGTCGGGCAAGGGGCGGCCTTTGCGCACGACCACCCCGACCCCGGTCGTGCCTATGTCGAAAATCGTTCCAGGCTCGACCAGCCCGGCCTGCTCCAGCTCTTCCAGGGTTGGACGGCTGAGTATGAACATGTGCACGCGTTCGCCCGCGAGAGCCTTGCGCTTGAGCCCGCCCGCTGGGCCGAAAGTGCAATTCAACTTGAGCCCGCGCCGGCCCTCGAACTCCGCGGCCGGCGCGGCCAGCGCCGCCTTCGCCGCACCGGCGCAAAATACTTCGATCTGTTCCACGGATACTCCTGTGTAGTGTGCCCCAGGCACCCGGCATGGCGGGCCGCCCCAGCCCCGCACGGCCGCAGCCAGGCTCATGAGCTATAGACTGGGAATCTTGGGCTATAAGACTGGGAATCCTGGGCTATAGACTGGGAATTTTGGCGTCGTCGACGATCTTCGCATACTTCTGGATTTCATCCCGCAGATAGCGTTCGAACTCGCCACGGCTCATCGACATGGCGCGCACGCCCACGCCGGCCCAGGACTGGCTGAGCTTTGGCGAGCCGGTAATCGACGTCACCGCGGCGTTCAATTTGTCGAGTATTGGCGCCGGCGTGCCGACCGGCGCCGCCAGGCCGACCAGCACGGTTGCCCGATAGCCCTTCAGGCCGGCCTCGTCCAGGGTGGGCACGTCGGGCAGCACCGCGGAGCGCGACGGGCCCGCGGTCGCCAGGGCGCGCACCTTGCCTTGCTTGATGGACGAAGCCATGGTTGCGACCGAATCGAACATATAGGCCACCTGGCCCGACAACACCGCCATTCTGGCTTCGCCACTGCTCTTGTAGGGCACGCGCGTAACGTTGATGTGCGCCATGGACTTGAACAGCTCGCCGGCCAGGTGATAGGGCGTCCCGACGCCCGCGCTGGCGTAATTCAGCTTGCCCGGCTCGGCCTTGGCAAGAGCGATCAGATCGCCCACGGTATGCACCTTGAGCTTGCTGTTGACCACGAGCACCAGATCGGCCTCGTTGATCGGCGCCACGGCCGTGAAGTCGCGCAAGAAAACATAAGGCCGGTTTTTCCTTAAAGACTCGCCGATGAGCTGGGCGTTTCCGGTCGTCAACAAGGTGTAGCCATCCGGCTTCGCGTGCGAGGCGTAAGCGGTGCCCACCACGCCCCCGGCCCCCACTTTGTTTTCGACAATGAAAGGCTGGCCCAGCTTGCGCTGCAGTTCAGCCGCCACCACACGCGTGTACTCGTCGGCGGAACCGCCGGCGCCGAACGGCACCACGATCGTCACAGGATGATCGGGATAAGGCCCCGCCGCATGCGTGGGCGCCGACAGGACAGCCGCCCCGGCCGCTAGCGACGCAAACATCAAATTCCGGAATTTCATGTGCATCTCCTTTAGATCCGTATGGCCGGCTCGGGCCATTCATGCTCACAAGACAGGTGCAGCCTCGTGGAAACCCGTGGCCTGCTCGAAAGCGTGGGCGACGTGAAGCAACTTCCCTTCCTGAAAAGGGTGGCCAAGCAATTGAAATGCAAGCGGCAGGCCGGCGCGGCAAAAACCCGCGGGCACACTGAGCGCGGGCAGGCCCAGAAGATTGACGGGCCGGGTCAGCAGATTCATCTGCGCCCGAATCCGCATCGCCCGGGCATCATTGGCGCCGGCGTCGAGATCTGCGATTTTCTGTACCGGATCCGGCAAGACCGGCATATGCAGTACATCCACGCCGCCCATGGCCGAGCGCAGGAACTGCGCCAGCAGGCGCGGACGCAGGCGCAAGGCATCGAGATACAAGTGCACCGGAACAAAGAAGCCCGCCTCGGAGCGGGACAGAACCTGCGGCGTATAACTGCTTCGGTACTCGCCTAGCCAGGGCCGGTGCATGCTGGCCGCCTCGCATTTACCGATCAATTCGGCAATGCGGAACATGGGTTCCATGTCGACCGCCCCCAGCGGGACGATCACGGCCCCCAAGCCCTTCAGAACCTCGAGGCTCGCATCCAGCGCCCCCTGAACCTGCGGATCTATGGAAATTGCGGACATATCCGGCACTCCCACCCGGATACCCTTGATCGGCCCATCGAGCTGCGCAAGATAATCGGGAACCGGCCTGGCGCTGGCCGTCGCATCGCGCGTGTCGCCCCCCGCAATCAGGCCGAGCACCAGGGCACAGTCGGCGGCGCTGCGCGCCAGCACGCCTATGTGATCCAGGCTCCAGAACCGGGGCATGCAGCCATAGCGGCTCACCCTGCCGTAGGTGGGCTTCAGGCCGAGCACGCCATTGGCCGCCGCCGGCACGCGCACGGATCCCCCCGTATCCGACCCGAGCGCCGCATATACCAGCCTGGCGGCAACCGCCGTCGCCGATCCGCTGGAGGAGCCGCCCGCGATATAGTCTTTATTCCAGGCATTGCGACAATGGCCGTAATGCCCGTTATGGCCGGTCGGATTGGCGGCGAACTCCGACATATTGAGCGTGCCCACTTGTATGGCCCCGGCCGCGTCCAGGCGAGCCAGTACGGTGGCCGTTCTATCGGCGCGCCAATTGCGGCGGATCGCGCTGCCCCCCGTCGAAACCTCTCCTGTGCGATAGAACAGGTCTTTGTGGGCCAGCGGCACGCCATGCAGCGGCCCCAGCGCTGCGCCGCCGGCCTCGCGCAATCGATCGCATTGCTGCGCGCGTGCCAGTGCCGCGTCCCGATCGAGGCGAATGAAGCAATTGCGGGATGGCTGCCAGGCATCGATGCGGTCGAGACTGGCCGCCAGCACGTCTTGCGCCCGCAGCGCCCCCGACGCGATCAGGCGGGACACCGACACCAGGTCGAGGCTGGTCGCGTCGCTGTCTGCGGAGCTCACGGCGCATGCTCCTCGAGCATGCTCAAAAAGGCGGCAGGCTCGTCATCGAATTCCAGGGGCGATTCCATCGATGCGGCAGCGCTGGCCACCGCCTCGCACAGCGGCCCAAGCTCTTGCGCAAGCTGGGCGGCCCGTTCAGGCAAAATCGCATAGCCCAGCACGCCCTCGGCCATACTGCTTATGGTCGCGGCATCGGGCGCCACGCTGGCACGGGAATCAGGCCGCGTCATAGCCTTGGCGCCTCGGCCGCCTTCACGTAGACGCGATAGCCGGAACGCACGTGCGGCCAGAAGTCGGAAATGACCTTGTGCAGCGTGCACCGGTTGTCCCAGAACGCGATCGAATGGGGCTGCCAGCGGAAGCGGCACGACCATTCCACGCGTACGCAGTGATCGAACAGGAATTGCAGGATGTGGCGGCTCTCTCTGTCGGACAGGCCGTTTATCTTCGTCGTGAAGCCAGGATTGACGAATATCGCCTTTTTGCCGCTGTCGGGGTGGCGCACGATCACCGGATGCGAAGTGGCCGGCGAACCTTCGCCGTACGAACGCGCGCCGTCATGCACGGCCGTCAAGCCTTCCAGATAGTGCTGCATGCGCTCGGACAAATCGTCGTATGCCGCATACATGTTCATGAAGAGCGTGTCTCCCGCCCCGTCGGGCGGAATCGTGTGGTTGTAGAGCACGCTCACGGCCGGGGGAATCTCGGCACAGGACTGATCGCTGTGGAATTCACGCTCGGTGACGCGCTTGGACGTTTCGTCGAAATGGTAGCGCCTGACGAACGGATTGTCGGTAGGCTTGCTGTTCGACCTGACGCCGACGTGGCCGGCAAGCTCGCCGAAGTACTGGCCGGCCCGCACCAGATCGTCGAACGAAATTTTCTGGTCGCGCAGGAAAATGACCTGGTAGCGCACAAGCGCGCGCCGCAACTCGTCCCGCTGCGCCGGCGACAAGGGCCGGGTAAGATCGACATTGCCTATCTCGGCGCCTATCTTGGGCGACATCGGGGTCACGGATATCAATTCGTATTCCATTTTTCCCTCTCTTGCCGGCCGGGCGCACGCCCATCGGGCACGCGTGAACGAACAGGCAGCACGATGGGCGCCGCACCCCGGCCTTTCGGCCAGGCCTAGCGAACCCGGATGTGATACGACGTGGCCGCCGCCACATTGCCGGCAATACTGGCATCGACCAAAGCGGCAAAATCCTTGCCCACAAGGTCGCCAGGCGTCGAAGACAGGTTGGCAATCAGCTTGCGCATCGCGGGCGTCTTGAGCGCCGCCGCGGCCACGGCTTCGAGGCGGTGCTTGACATCCTCGGGCACCTTGGACGGCGCAAACAGGCCCCACCACTGCTCCGCGGCAAACCCCGGCACGCCCGCCTCGGCCACTGCCGGCACCGACGGAATCAAAGGCGAACGCTCGCGCGTGGAAATCGCAAGAGGCCTGACCTTGCCCGCTTCGATCAGCGGTATCGCGTTGGACATGGGAGCAAAGATGAAATCCACGCTGCCGTTCATGACCGCGTTCAAAGCTTCGGGGGTTCCCTTGAAGGGAACGTGGACAGGGTCGTTGATATGCGCCATGGCCGAGAATGTGGCGGCCTGCATGTGCTGCGCGCTGCCGACCCCCGCCGTGGCAAAGCTCAGTGCATGAGGCTTGGCGCCGGCATCGATGAGCTGCTGCAGGGAATGATAGGGGCTGTGAACCGAAACCAGCACCACGTTTGCCGTGCGGGCAAGCAGCGCCAGCGGGGTGAAATCTTTCTTGACGTCATAGGGCAGCTTGGAATAAATAGCCGGCGCAATAGAGTAGCCGTCGGAATGGACAACCAGCGAATAGCCGTCCGGGGGCGCCTTCAATGCCTCGTTCAGCGCCAGGATGCCCGCGGCTCCGGGCCGGTTTTCCACCACGACCGACTGCGACCAGGTCTGCGTCATGTATTTGGCCAGGCCGCGCGCGAGCAGGTCAGTGGAGCCTCCCGGCGAGAACGGGACACTGATGCGGATGGGCCTGGACGGATAGCCGCCCTCGGCACCCGCCGGGCCCGCAACACAGATCAAAGCCGCGGCGAAAGCGCCCGCCGCTACGCACTTCAAGATAGAAAAACAATTCGTCGACATTGCTACCCTTTCCTCCTGAAAGACAAGCACGCCCTCGCACGGGCGGAAAATTTACGTATCCTTCTCCATCAATTTGCGGATCGGCTTCGTCCAACGGCCTGCGGGCACTATCTCCAGCATGGGGAGATTCGGAATCCGGAATTTCACGCGCACGTCTCCCGGAGGGCTGATGACTTTGCCGCCCCAGCTTTCGACCTTCTGAATGAATTCATCGGGGTTCTCTACCTCCATCCCGAAGTGATGGATATGGGGCTGCGCGTTCGGGGACTTTTCCGACCCGCCGCCTTCGCCGTAATAAAGCAGCGTCAGATCCAGATTGCCATCGGTCAGGTGGCAGGAAATATGGTCGCCGTCGAAGCCGGTCGTATGCGCGGTTCTTACATGCCGGTAGCCGCATACTTCCTCATAAAATGCCCGCGCTTGCTCCAGGTCGGTAACGTTGACTGAAATATGTTTGATAAGCATCGACATGACTGCACTCCGGATTGCACATCGGGGATCGGCGGCCCGCCCGCCTCGGGCGGGGCTCTCGCCGCACATACACTTGACTTGCTACTTGGCTACCGCACCGCTCCTGTTTATCAGGCGTTCGGCCACCTGGCTCTCGGAATCGATGAACTTTTGGAACTGGGCCGGCGAGCCGCCGCCGGCGTCCATCGACAGGTTCTTGAAGGCTTTTTCCGTCTTGGGCTCTTTCAGCACGCGCGCAATTCCGGTATTCAATTTTTCGATGACGCTGTGCGGAGTGCCCGCGGGCGCGAATACCCCGAACCAGGAGTTGACTTCGAACCCCGGAAAGCCCAGCTCGGCAACCGTCGGTATATCGGGCACAGTCGGAGAACGTTCGGCCGAAGATACCGCCAAGGCCCGGATTTCCTTGCTGCTGAGCATCGGCAGCGCCGTGGAACTGAGCACGAACATGGCGTTGATCTGATTTGCAAGCAGCGCATTGGCCGCGGGGCCTGCCCCCTTGTACGGAACGTGGATCATTTTGATGCCCGCCACTTCCTGGAGCATTTCGCCCGCCAGATGGCTGGGCGTGCCGAAGCCCGAGGAACCAAACGTCACCGTGCCGGGCTTGGCCTTCGCCATGGCGATGAGCTCGGCCAGGCTCTTGATGTCGGACTTCGCATTCACGGCCAGGATATTGGGCAGCTTCGCAACCAGCGCGACGGGAACCAGATCCTTCAAGGGCTTGTAAGTCAGATGCTTGTATATATAGGGGGCGGCCACAATGCTGGCGGCCTGCGCCATGATCAAGGTGTAGCCGTCCGGCTTGGTCTTGGAAACCATGCTGCCGGCGATGGTGCCAGAAGCGCCGGGCTTGTTTTCGATCACGATGGGCTTGCCCAGCAAACGGGCAAGCTCGGGGCTTATGAAGCGTGCCAGGAAATCCGCCCCGCCCCCCGGCGACGAAGGCACGATCAGGGTGATCGGCCTGCTGGGATAAGCCTCTTCCGCTTGTGTGTAGCCGCCGCTCAGCATCGCGCAGACGCACAGGGCCGCCAATATGCATTTTTTCATGTCTCCTCCGATGGGCTTTGTAGCCACATTTGGGTACTACACTCGCCGGCTCGCCACGACGTGCCCGGGAGTGTTTCCCAAGCACTTCACACGAGGCGCGGCTCGGCCGGAATTGCATGCCGCGCAGGCCCCGGGCCGCTGTCCGGGGCGCCTTGCACCGTCACCCTTTTTTATAGGGTAGATAGTCGTAGACCCCCACCCCCTGGATGATGACGAAACGACAGACGCCAGGGCCAGGGTTGATGGGCCGGTGGGCCGTTCCCACGTCGACCCTGGCCGAATCGCCCACCCCCAGCTCCAGGCTGGGCAGCGGCTCGCTCGTGCGCAGGTCTATGCAGTCGACACGCAGCTGTCCCTGCACACAGTAGAAGACGTCGAAGACTTCCGTATGGCTATGCCACGGCACCTCTTCGCCTTCCCGTAGCGTGAACTCTTTGACATAGACGTCGCTGCCCTTGGCGATCCACTTGCGGGATGACACCGAGTAATAGGTGCTCTGCTCTTCTCGAGCAGTGAAATTTTTTGCTGTAGCCATGTGCTCACCTTGCCGGATAGGGGCTCGAACCGTACGGATTCAATTGCTTGCCTGGGCGGGCAGCCGATTCGCGTCTCTGCGCTGCTCGTAGGCCTTCAAATGGGTATAGGCAACGCGGTGCAGCAGATCCGGCAGGCCGGCTTCCCGGCACTTGCCGAGCATGTAGCCGATGATCTGCTCGGACTCGATGCGGCCGCCGCGTTCCAGGTCACGCTCCATCGAGGCCTCGTACATGGAGTCCTTCTGGGCGAACAGTTTGTGGTAGTTCTGCAAGAAACTTGCATCGGGGCGATACCCCGCGTGCGCCGCGATGTCCGCATTGAGCTGCAGGAAATCATTCAGCAGCTCGGTACCCTCGGGGGTGCGGGCGATTTCCCCGAGATTGGCGCGCATCAGGCAGGTCATGCCGGCAACCGTGGACAGGTGCACGAGCTTCATCCACAGATCCCGCAGGATGTTGTCCGACACCTTTACCTCGACCGGCGTCTTGGCAAACAGCGCCGCAAGTTCCGTTACGCGCGGCGACGGGGTGCCGTCCTGCTCGCCGAAAGTGATGGTCTGCCAGTCGTTCAATTGGCGCACCACCCCTTCGGGTGTCAGCTTCAATTGAATGCGCGCCGAACCGGGGACGACACGCCCGGCGCCGAACTCGTGATTAAGCCGCTCGACATGCGCCAAACCGTTGAGCAGCGGCAGCACCGCGGCCGAACCCGCCATCGCGGGACGTATGGCCTCGATGGCCGAATCCAGGTCATAGGCCTTGCACGCCAGCATGACGAGGTCGTAGTCGGGCCGCAGTTCCGACGCCAGCCGGGTTTCGACCGCCAGCGTCGCGTCGCCGAACTGGCTCTCGATGCGCAGGCCCTGCTCGGCCAATTGCCGCTTGCGGTTCTCGCGCACCAGAAAGGTGAGATCCGCGCCCGCCTGCACCAGGCGGCCGCCGAACAGGCCGCCGATACCGCCGGCGCCGAGAACCAGTATTTTCATTTTTGAACCCATTATCTCGCTTCCTTGATTTGCGATGAGGCGGTCTCCGCCGCGTCTGCCGCGGAGTTCTCGATGGTGTTTTTGGCCGCCCGCGGCTCTATGGCGGAATTGGCCTGTCGGAATACGGCCGGCGCCATCGGCCTTTCATCGACCAGCAAGGTGAAGACATCGGGCCGTGCATAGTGCCCGGACACGTCGAAATCGAACTTGCCGCGGGCGATGTCGCCCAGATCCAGAGTGGCGGTCAGCACGCACTCGCCTTCGTAATCCGGCCCGGCCAGGATGTCCCCCATGGGATTGATGATGCAGCTGCCGCCGCGCGACATCACCGTCTCGGCGCCATCGCCGAACTCGGAGTCATACTCGGCCGGATAATCGCCGCGCCGCGCGAACTGGTTGCACGACAGCACAAAGCAGCGCCCTTCCACCGCAATGTGGCGCACCGTGGCCAGCCAGGTATCGCGGCTATCGGCCGTGGGGGCGAGGTAGATCTGCACCCCTTTCGCATAATGGGCGGCGCGCATCAGCGGCATGTAGTTTTCCCAGCAGATCAGAGCGCCCATCCTGCCCAAAGGCGTGTCGAAGACCGGCATCGTGGATCCGTCTCCATAGCCCCAGATCAGGCGCTCGGAGCCAGTCGGCATGAGCTTGCGGTGCTTGCCCAGGTAACTGCCGTCCGGGCCGAAGAACAACACGGTGCAATAAAGTGTGCCGCCGCCCCGCTCTATGACCCCGGTTACCAGATAGACGGAATGGCGCGCCGCGATGTCCGCCAGGCGGGACACGGCCGGGCCCGGAACGTCGATGGCGCCTTCCCAGTACCTGCGGAATTCCTCCCGCCCCTGCGCGCTGCGGCTGCCCACCGTGGCCCCGAAGGACAGGCCGCGGGGGTAGCCGCCGACGAAAGCTTCCGGGAACAGCACCAGCCGGGCCCCCTGCCCCGCGGCCTCTGCGGTTCTGGCTTCGACTTTGTCCAGTGTCCTGGCCGGGTCGAACGCGATCGTGGCCGCCTGCACCACTGCTACCTTGACCGAGTCTTGCTTTTTCATATGCACCTTGATCCAGCGATACTTTTATTAATCTGTATACAATATACTGGATAAGATACTCTCAGGCATGTAAATCGTCAAGCATGCGGGCGCGGAATCGCCATTGCCTCGCGTCCACCCGGCTTGGCTCTGTTACGTATGCGGTATATTAGATAAAGCGCGCCAAGCTAAAATTGCCATGGTGGAATCGACGGGAAGCCGAGGAGAAAATGTCTTGAACCTGGATAGCTACGCGGTGGGGGTGGCGCGCAACGCGCCGACGGTAACCGAACTCATAGTCCAGGCGCTGCGCCGGGCCATACTCGAGGGCGCGCTGCCGGGCGGAGCCACCGTGCACCAAGAGAAAGTCGCGAAGCAGTTCGGGGTCAGCCGCGTTCCTATCCGCGAGGCCCTGCTCAAGCTCGAAGGCGAAGGCCTCGTCGAGACGGTGCCGCGGCGTGGCGTAGTGGTCACGACGCTGTCGGCCGAGGGGTTCGAAGAAATCCTTGAAATGCGCATTGCCCTGGAATCGCTGGCGCTCGAGCGCGCGGCGCCGCGTTTCACCGACGCCGACAAAGAAGCCGCGCTGATGTGGGTACAGAAGGCGCGCGACGATATGCTCGCGTCGGCAAATCCGGACACCAACAAGGAACTTGCCTCACGCTGGGGCGAATTGAATTGGGAATTCCACCGGCGCCTGTACGAACCCGCCGACCGGCCACGACTGCTGGCAAGCATCGAAAACTTGCAGCAATTGTTCGCGCGCCATCTACGCATGCGCATGTCCATCGACTGGGAAACCCCGCAGGAAGGCGAGTCCTCCGACGCGGCGCCGCATAAGAAAGTCGCCGCCAATTTGCGGGATTGGGCAACCGTCCTGGAAGAGCACGAGCAAATGGTGCTGGCCTGCTCGAGGCACGACGCGGCGGCGGCGATCGCCCTGCTCAAGCACCATATCGCCGATCACGGCGCCCGGCTCTTGCAGCGGCTGCGCGATGTAGGCCAGGGCGGCAAAACCTCGGCGAACTGAAGCAGGCCAGGCCAGCCTAGGGCCTGTACCTGCACACACTGGTGCCGGCCGCGCTCATGCCTGCGACATGTCGATGGCCTGGATGGGCTTCGTCCACCGTCCGGCCTGGACGATCTCCATGGTGGGCAGGCCCGGGACTTTGAACTTCACCCGCGCGGCGCTGTGGCGGATCAGAACCTTGCCGCCCCAGGGTTCGATTTTTCGCAAGAACGCCTCGATGTCTTCGACTTCCATGCCGAAGTGATCAATGCCCGGGGTAGCGCTATGCGCGGCTTCGGGCTCGGCGGACTCGCCAAAATACTCGAGCGCCAGATCGACGCTGCCGTCCGTCATGTGGCAGACGACATAATCGCCATCCAGCCCGGTCGAATTTCCTGTCCTGATGTGCTTGTAGCCGAGCACTTCTTCATAAAACGCACGTGCCCGCTCAAGATTGCCAACCTTGAGCGACACGTGCTTGATAAGAATCGCCATGCGTTTTCTCCGGTGTCAAACACCCGGCGCCCACGAGTCATACGTCGGCAGCCATAAAAATGCGCGCAATACGGGATGAATTGCGCGCACGGCCATTTTCAGCCGCCTCACCATACAATATTCTGAACACAGTATACAGCTCTGGACAAGCGTGCTCAAGCACACTAACATACCGTATTAAATATCCCGTATACAAATTTTATAGCTGCTTTCGGCGGCGCCAGCCGCCGGGGCGGATCAAGGAAGAGACATGATCAAATCCTTTTTACTGGCCCTGAGCGCCTGCGCGACGCTGCTGGGCGCAGCCGCGCAGGCGCAAGAGTCGTACCCAGACAGAACGATCAAGCTGATCGTTCCCTCTTCGCCGGGCGGCGCCGCCGATTTCCTGGCGCGCATCATCAGCCCGGGCCTTTCTCACCTGCTGGGCCAGACGATCGTCGTGGAAAACAAGCCCGGCGCCTCGGGCACTATCGCCGGCAGTATGATCGCCAGATCGAAACCGGACGGCTATACGCTGGACATGGCGCAGGCCGCCAGCATCGTGGCCGCCCCCTATATATATAAGCAGCTGCCCTACGACCCCTCCAAAGATCTGGCCCCTGTCGCGCTGGTTGCGAAGTTTCCCTACATTCTGGAAGTCAACGCCAAGTCCGATATAAAAAGCCTGGCCGACCTCGTTGCGAAAGCGAAAGCCAAGCCCGGCACGATAACTTTCGGCTCGGCGGGCCTGGGCACCCCCAGCCACCTGGCCGGGGAAATGCTCCAGGAAATGGCGGGCATCAAAATGATCCACGTGCCCTACAAAGGGGCCGGCCCGGCGTCCAATGCGCTGCTCGCCAACCAGATCAATGCGGTGTTCGTCGTCAGCTCATCGGCCATACCCATGCTGAAAGGCAAAGAAGTCCGGGCCCTGGCGATATCCACGGCACAACGCAAAGCCAGCGCGCCCGGCATACCGACGATAGCCGAGCTGGGCTATCCGGGCTTCGACATCACCTCGTGGTTCGGGGTGTTCGCGCCGGCGGGCACTCCGCCCGCCGTCATCGCGAAGCTGAACAAGAGCATTGCCCAGACGCTGAAGGATCCGAAAGTGGACGAATACTTCAAACGCTTGGCCATCGACGCCGGCGGCGGCTCGCCCGCGCAATTCGCCAAATTCATCGAAGCCGAGGGCCGGACGGCCAAACGCCTGATCGTCGGAGACAAGGCCGCCGGGGCCAAATGAGGCCAGCCGCCGAAGCCGCCCGCATCCAGCCGCTGCGAACCCTTGTTGGCCGCCGCGGGCTGCAGTTGCGGCCTCGGCCGCAGCAACTGTGACCCGGCGCGATTCCCGCAATACACATATCCCAGTTCTACCAACAAGGAGCAAGGCCAATGGCCGCAACACGCAAGACCTACCGCATCGCCGTCATCCCGGGCGACGGTATAGGCAAGGAAGTCGTTCCAGAGGGTATCCGCGTCCTGAACGCCGCCGCCCGGCGGCACGGCTTCACGCTGGATTACACACACTATCCATGGAGCTGCGAATACTATCAAGAACAAGGCATGATGATGCCGGCCGACGGCCTGGATCAACTGCGCGCGGCCGATGCCATCTACCTGGGAGCCGTCGGCTTTCCCGGGGTTCCGGATCACGTTTCGCTGGGCGGGCTGCTGCTGCCCATACGCCGGGGCTTCCAGCAATACGCCAATGTGCGGCCGGTACGCCTCATGCCTGGCATAACCGGGCCCTTGCGCGGGCGTTCGTACGGCGACATCGACTTCATTGTCGTGCGCGAAAACACCGAGGGGGAATATTCCTCGATCGGCGGCATGATGAACGAAGGCACGGACGAGGAAGCCTGCCTGCAGGTTTCGACATTCACTCGCCGCGGCGTCGACCGCATCCTGCGCTACGCCTTCGAACTGGCCGGCACGCGCCCCGCCCTGCACGTCACCTCGGCCACCAAGTCCAACGGCATCGCCATCACCATGCCCTATTGGGATCAGCGCTTTGCGGCCATGGCGGCGCAGTATCCGGACGTGCGTACCGACAGCTACCACATCGACATTCTCAGCGCACACTTCGTCCTGAACCCGGATCGTTTCGACGTGGTGGTCGCCTCGAACCTGTTCGGCGACATTCTGTCCGACCTCGGCCCGGCCTGCACGGGAACCATCGGCATCGCGCCCTCTTCGAACCTGAACCCCGAGCGCGAATTCCCGTCGATGTTCGAGCCGGTGCACGGCTCCGCGCCCGACATCTACGGTCGCAATATCGCCAACCCCATCGGGCAGATCTGGTCCGGCGCGCTGATGCTGGAGCACCTGGGCGAAAAGGAAGCCGGCCAGGACATTGTCCGGGCAATCGAAGAAGTTCTGAAGAACGGCCCCCGCACCTTCGACCTCGGAGGTTCGGCCGACACCACCGCAGCCGGCCAGGCCATCGCCGAGATCGCCGGCAAGGCCTAGCGTCGTGACGCATTATTTGCGTCACACAAGAATAGAACAGCGCCCTCCCCCGTGCAGCGTTGCTGACGCACCTCGGACGGCATGCTGGCCCATGTGCAATGAGCCAGCATGCCGCCCGATTTTGTGCGGCGGGGCGCCGCCTATTGGGCCTGGATGTGGGCCTGCTTGATTACCTCGCCCCAGAGCGCGGCATCGTGCGCCATATCGTTCCCTAGTTCCTGCGGCGTCGACGTGCGGGCGTTGACGCCCAGGGCGGCCAGGGCCTTGATGGTTTTGGGCATGCGCACGATCTTGTTGACGGCCGCGTTCAGGCGCTGGACGATGTCCGGGGGCACGCCCGCCGGCCCGGCAAGCGCGAGCCATACCGCGGAATGATAGTCGGGCACCCCGGCTTGTTCCATGGTCGGCACGTCGGGCAGCTGGGGCGCCCGTTTCGCGGCGATCAAGGCCAAGGCGCGGATCTTTCCGGCCCGGATCTGCGGCAAGGCATTGGAAAGCGCAGCGAAACTGCTTTGCACGAACCCGGAGGCCAGGTCTTCCATCGCGACCGCGCTACCGCTGTAGGGAACGTGATTTATGGGTGCCCCGGTCTTGGAGGCAAACAAGGCCCCCATCAGATGCTGCGAACTGCCGATGCCCGAGGAAGCGAAGTTGATGGTGTGGGGCTTGCTTTTGGCCAATGCCACGAACTGCTTCACGGTATGCACGGGAAGCTTGGCATTGACCACCAATACGTAGGGGGCCTCGGCAA
Source organism: Candidimonas nitroreducens (assembly GCF_002209565.1). GTDB lineage: Bacteria > Pseudomonadota > Gammaproteobacteria > Burkholderiales > Burkholderiaceae_B > Candidimonas > Candidimonas nitroreducens. Next base: position 26,324 of record NZ_NJIH01000020.1, on the reverse strand, counting down.
ACTCGACGATGGGCGTAAAGCTCTTGATGGGATCGTACGGCAGGTTTTTGTGAAAATAATTGCTGATCACATTGGTGGTGGTCAACATGACCAAGGTATAGCCATCGGGCTCAGCCTTGGCGGCGTAGGCCGCGCCGCGCACCGTACCCGCCCCCGGCTTGTTCTCGACAATGAAAGACTGGCCCAGCATGGTCGTCAGCTCGTGCGTGACGACCCTGGCGCCCACATCGGCAAAGCCGCCCGCGGCAAAGGGCACAATGACCCTCACGGGTTTGTCCGGGTACGTGCCCGCGGCCCACGTACAGGCCAGCGGCCCCCACGAACCTATTACCACGCATGCTCCGCAAAGCAGCGGCTTCCATCGCATCACATTCATTATGGGCTCCTAGGCCAGACAATCGAATTTGCCGGAAAACCTGCGCTTAATACCCGCCGCGGCGTGCTCAGGGATACTGCGACTCGGGCATCGAGAAGAAGCCATGCAGCAGGTGATAGACCCGTTGATAGTTTTTCTGCTGGAAGCTTGCGTGTGAAATTCCGGACATCACCGAGAATTGCTTGTCCATATTCGGCAAGCGCTCGAAGAAGCGAACCAGATCGTCCATGCCGGCGATCCCGTCGTATTCGCCGCGCAGGATCAGCGTCGGCGCAAGGACTTTTTCCGGATCGACCAGGGGCAGCTTCGAACACATGTCGACATAAGTGCCGGTGGGCACGGAATCGTCCAGTGTGAGTATGGCGTCGGCAAATGCATCCACGACCCGGTCTTCGGCCGTGCCCGGATGGTCGCGGGTGAAAATACTGTGTACGAAGGCCTGGTCTATGGGCCGCCGGTTCTTCTGCCGGAATTCAGGCAGCTTCTTGGCGCGTTCCTTCAGCGTCGGGCTGCCTTCGCCTGTCCATACGAAAGCGTCCAGCGCCAGGCGTGCAACCCGCTGCGGATGGCGCTGCGCGAACAGCGCCGCCTTCAAGGCTCCCGATGAGATGCCGTACACCAGCAAGGGGCGCCCGCCATTGTGGGACAAGATGTATTCGCTGCCCGCAGCGAGGTCGTCGGCGCCATTGCTGATGTCGCAATTGATAGGCCGGCTCTTGTCCGAGCGGCCATAGCCTTCGTTGTCCATGCACCAGGTGTCGAAGCCGCGTTGCGCGAACCAGTCCATCACCGAAGAGTCCGGCCTGCCCGGTACGCTTAAGTCGAACGTGGGCTGCGAAGCCATAGAAGAACCGTGCACGAAAAGAATGGTTCCTTTCGACGGAGCATCGCCGGCCGCCTTTTTCTCCCAAAGGAAAAGCTTTATGTCGCTTTTCTTGGCCCAGTGCTCGACACCGCCCGACCATACAACTTTGCCCACAGATTGTCTCCTAATTGGTATAATTTGTATCGTATATTGTATACAAATATTAGCAAATTAGCTAGACAATATCAATACCTTTCTAGAACCAAAATAGATCCACACGTACTTTTTGGCATCTTCGGCAGTTCGCGGCCGGCCAGGAACGGCGCGCGGGCGGCCCAGCGCGCACCATAGCTCCGGCCCGCAACCGCACGCATCCCTACGGTGCTTGTGCCGGACGCGATATCCGAAGCGTGAAACTATCTGGAAGCCTGGCCAGAGCATTTTCAGTTCAGGTATTTACATGCTTCGAAGCATTGCATTAATGTGAAAGAAGCCTCTTTCATCCTCGGGGGTGGCCGCAACTGCCATCCTCGTTAGGCAAGCGCCACGAAAACCCGGTAAACACTTGAGCCAAACTTGCTCTAGAGCCTGTGCACACCCAAAAGAGCGGCGCCCACTTTTTTTATTGTTTTAGTGTGCAGGCCTGGCCAGGCTACTGTCGTACCGTTCCAGTGTGAACAAGCCTGACAAGGGTGCTCAAACCCGCTGCAGCAGCCAGGCTTGTAGATCCGCTACGCTGGGCAGCATGGCCAGCGGCCGGGATAGAAGCAGGGTTTCACGGTCGTGGGCACCGTACTCGACAGCCACACCGTCGACCTGGGCCGCGTGCGCCATCTCGATGTCGTGCGCCGTGTCGCCCACCATCACCATGTGCTCGGGCGCCACATCCAGTTCCTGCATCAGTTCCAGCAGCATGCCGGGATGCGGTTTGCCGTAAGATTCGTCGGCGCAGCGGGTCGCGGCGAAGGCTTCCCGCAGGCCCAGCTTGGCCAGCGCGCGATCCAGGCCCACCCGGCTCTTGCCGGTGGCCACGGCCAGGCGCACGCCGCGCCCGCGCAGCGCCTCGAACAAGGCGGCAATGCCGTCGAACAGGGCCAGATCGGGGTCGAGCCGCAGGAAATGAGCCCGATAGCGCTGCAGGAACAGCGGGTATTGCGCGGCGGTAAGCCGCGGCACGGCGCGGCGCAGGGCACTTTCCAGCGACAGGCCGATCACCCAGCGTGCCTCGGAGGCAGGCGGAATCGGCAGTTCGAGGTCGGCGCAAGCCCCCTGGATGGAGGCCACGATGCTGTGGGTGGAGTCCATGACGGTGCCGTCCCAGTCGAACACCACGACGCGATATGGCTTCACGAATGGGGCTCCAGGTGCTGCAGACGCGCCAGCACCTGCTCGCAGGCCGGCGGCAGGCTGGCTTCCAGCGCCAGAGGCGTGCCGGTAATCGGATGCGGGATCTCCAGGCGCCAGGCGTGCAGGAACATGCGCCGCAGCCCGAGCCGGGCGAATTCGGCGCGCACCTCGTCCGGCCCGTATTTTTCGTCGCCGACGATGGGATGGCCCGCGTGCGCCAGGTGCACCCGGATCTGGTGCGTGCGGCCGCTGCGCAGTTCGGCCTGCACCAGGCTGTAGGCGCCGTAGCGCCGGCGCAGGGTGATAATAGTGTGGGCCGGCCGGCCCTCGGGGTCGACCCGCACGCGCCGCTCGCCCGAGGCGGTCAGCCACTTCAGCAGGGGCTGGCGCAGATGCTGCTTGTCGTTGACCCAGTCGCCGCAAACCAGCGCCAGGTACTGCTTATGGCCCAGCCCCTCGCGCAGCATGGCGTGCAGCGCCACGAGCGCCTTGCGCCGCTTGGCGATCATCAGCAGGCCGGAGGTTTCCCGGTCGAGGCGGTGGGCCAGTTCCAGGCTTGCTCCCGGGTATGCCGCGCGCAGCTGTTCGATGACCCCGAAAGACACCCCGCTGCCGCCATGCACGGCGACGCCGGCGGGCTTGTCCACCACCAGCAGGCTGTCGTCTTCGTAGACCACCGGAAAGACGGCCGGCGGCACGGGCCTGGCCGCGCCCGGCGCGGGCAGGCGCATGGGCGGCACGCGTACGCTATCGCCCTCTTGCAGGCGATAGTCGGCGCCGATGCGTCCCTTGTTTACCCGCACCTCGCCATTGCGCACCGCCTTGTAGACGTGGCTTTTGGGCACGCCCTTGCACAGGCGCAGCAGGAAATTGTCGATGCGCTGCCCGGCCTGCTCGGCGTCGACCCGCAGCATGCGCACGGCGGGTAAAGACACTGCGGTCGGGTCTGGTTTGCGCATAGACGAAAGCGGAAATATAATCACGTCAGCCTATAGAAGCTGAAAAATGCCGGCGTAGAGATGCAACGGATGCGTCTCCGTCAGGCAAAGAAGGGCCATTGTACTGCTTGTATTTCAGCTTCTGGGTCATTAGGTCGCCGGGGTAATTCAGCCTTGCCCGACGGCGGCGCGGCATAGCGCCGCGCCCGTCATGGCAGGCATCTGCACCCCGCGTGCGACGCTGAAAGCTACGCAAGTCCAGTCTCGTTTTATGCACCAGTCGCGTCCAATCCATCGCGCCTGTCGTTCCAGCACTCGCTTCGTCAACCACAAATACTGTGAACCTGACCATTCTGCTGATTGAACTGCGTGCCCTGCGGTACGCCGTGCCTACCTGACTCCCGGTGGGCCACGCTGACATAATCAGCCTATCCCCCCTTGTTCTGCTCGCTTGCAGCGTCACACACCGAGTGACCCGCGGTCGCGCGCCGATGAACGGCGCGCCATGACTACGGAGAAAACCACTCATGAAACGGATGCTGTTCAATGCGACGCACCAAGAAGAATTACGCGTCGCAATCGTCGACGGCCAGAAACTCATAGACCTCGACATCGAATCCGCCGGGCGTGAACAACGCAAGGGCAACATCTACAAGGGGATCATCACTCGCATCGAACCGGGCCTCGAGGCCTGCTTCGTCAACTACGGCGAAGACCGCCACGGCTTCCTGCCCTTCAAGGAAGTGGCCCGCGGCTACTTCAAGGAAGGCGTGGACGTGCGCAGCGCGCGCATCCAGGACGCCCTGGCCGAAGGCCAGGAACTCATCATCCAGGTCGAAAAAGAAGAACGCGGCAACAAGGGCGCGGCGCTTACCACCTTCATCTCGCTGGCCGGACGCTACCTGGTGCTGATGCCCAACAACCCGCGCGGCGGCGGTGTCTCGCGCCGCGTCGAGGGCGAAGACCGCCAGGAACTGCGCGAAACCATGGAGCGCCTGGAAGTCCCCTCGGGCATGAGCATCATCGCGCGCACCGCCGGCATCGGCCGCAGCGTCGAAGAACTGCAGTGGGATCTTTCCTACCTGATGCAGCTCTGGAACGCCATCGACAGCGCCGCGCGTGACAACGCCGCGCCGATCCTGATCTATCTGGAATCCAGCCTGGTCATCCGCGCCATACGCGACTACTACTCGCCCGAAATCGGCGAGATCCTCATCGATACCGACGACATCGCCGATCAGGCCAAGGCCTTCATGAGCGTCGTCATGCCCGACAACGTGCAGCGCGTCAAGGTCTACCGCGACGACGTGCCGCTGTTCTCGCGCTTCCAGATCGAGCACCAGATCGAGACCGCCTATTCGCGCACCGTGCAGCTGCCCTCGGGCGGCGCGGTGGTCATCGACCACACCGAAGCGCTGGTGGCGGTGGACGTGAACTCGGCGCGCTCGACGCGCGGCGCCGACATCGAAGAAACCGCACTGCGCACCAATCTCGAGGCCGCCGACGAAGTAGCCCGCCAGTTGCGCCTGCGCGACCTGGGCGGCCTGATCGTCATCGACTTCATCGACATGGAAGAAGGCAAGAACCAGCGCGCCGTCGAAACGCGGCTGCGCGACGCCCTGCACTTCGACCGGGCTCGCGTACAAATGGGCAAGATCTCGCGCTTCGGCCTCATGGAGCTGTCGCGCCAGCGCCTGCGCCCGGCTCTGAACGAAGGCTCGCACATCACCTGCCCGCGCTGCAACGGCACCGGCGTGATCCGCGACGCCGAATCCAGCGCCCTGCACGTGCTGCGCCTGCTGCAGGAAGAAGCCATGAAGGAAAACACCGCCGCCCTGCATGCCCAGGTGCCGGTGGACGTAGCCACCTTCCTGCTCAACGAGAAGCGCGCCGACATCACCAAGATCGAATCGCGGCTCAAGGTCAACCTGGTGCTGATTCCCAACAAGTACCTGGAAACCCCGCATCACCACATCGAGCGCCTGCGCCACGACGACCCGCGCCTGGAAGAAATCAAGACCAGCTTCGAGCTCGCGCAAAGCCCCGATACCGAAGTGGTCTGGGCACCCAAGGAACACGAAACCAAGCCGCGCCCCGAGGCGCTGGTCAAAGGCATCACCCCGGCCCAGCCGGCGCCCACTCATGTCGAGCCCCCGGCGCCCGCCGCACAGCCCGCACCCGCAGCTACGGCTGCAGACGGCGCCGGCGGAGGGCTGTTCCGCCGCTTCATGAACTGGGTTACCGGCGCGGCGCCCCAGCAGCCGGCAGCCGCCGAGGCCCCCGCCGTCGAGCCAGCCCGCAGCGAACGCCCGTCCGGCTCGCATTCCCGCGGCCGCAACGCACGCACGGGCGACAGGCGCGAGCGTAGCGACGGCGAACGCGGTCGCCAGCGCCGCGGCGCTGGCAGCCGCCGCAGCGAATCTTCGGAAGGCATGGAAGAAATCCGCCGCCCGCAAGGCCGCAATAACCGGCGCGCTGACACCGAAGCGGCAAACGCCAACGCCGCAGCCGGCTCCGAACGACAAGCGCCCTTCGCCGAAGGCGAAGAGCGCGGCGACGCCGGTCAGGCAGGCCGCGGCTCGCGCAATCGCCGCGGCCGCAGTCGCCGCCGCGAAGACGCGGCACCCGAAACTCAAGCCCAGGAAACCCAAGAGCTGGATAGCGCCACGGTGCCGGCCGCAGCCGCTGTCGCGGCAACGGCAGCCACGGCGGCGGTCGTAGCCGAACTCACCGCTGAGGCCCCCGCGGCCGCTCCGGCCACCCTGGCCACTGAGCCGGCCATGGCCGATGACGCAAGCCAAGCCACCGCGGTCGCCGCAGAAGGTGCGTCCGAGGCCGAAGGCGAACAGTTCGACCCGGAGCGCCGCCGCCGTCGCCGCCGCAGCCGTCGCGGCCGCCGTGGCACCGATGCCGCAGGCACCGAGGCCAGCGAGACCGATACGCAAATCGCCGCGTTCGTGCCGCACGAAACCCCCGCATTCGATCCGGCCACCCTGCCGGCAGCGGCCGAAACCATGGGCGCCTTCCCCGAACCCGCCCATGAACCTGCGCCGCTCGCGGTCGCCGAAGGCGAGCCCGTGCGGGAAGTGGCGCCAGCCGCCGAGGCACAGGAAGCCGTCCAGCAGGCCCAAGCCACCGCCGACCTACCAGCCGCATCCGGGCAGGGCCACGAGGCACACGCCGAGACCGAGGCCGTGGCCGATGCCGGCAGCGAGGTCGCTGCAGAAGCCGTATCCGCGACAACGGCCGTGGCCGCCGGTGCCGAGCCGGCTCCAGTCGCAGCAGCCGAAGAGTCCGTGGCCCAGGCAGACGCAGCCCAAGTAGCCCAGGCTCAGGAGGCAGCGGCCCAGGCCCCCGCAGAGGCCGAAGCCCAGCCCGTGGCCCAGGCACGGCCTGCTGCTGTCGAGGACGCGCCTATCGCCCCCGCTGCTATAGACGCAGCGCCGCCTCAGGCAGAACCTCAGCCCGAAGCCGTTGCGGCCGAGCCCCAGCCTGTCGCTGCGGTACAGCCGCAGGCGGCCCCGGCCACCCAGCCGCAATCGCGCAGCCCCTTGCGGGAAATCATCGAGGCCGCGGGCATGGAATGGATCGAAACGCGCCAGAGCCTGCCCGCTGCGCCCCCGCCCGCCCCTGTCAAGCTGGGCCGGGCTCGCAAGCCGGCACACGTGGCGGCGGCCGAGCCTCTGGAACAGGTCGAAACCCACCACGCGGGTTCCTGACCGGCTCCTCGGTTCGTACAGCCCAGCCTGCCCGGCCAGGCTGTGCGCTTTCTTTGGCTTCGGGCCGCCTGCAAACACATGCAGGCGGCCCGAAGTCGCATCAGCATGCAGCGCCGTGACGCCTGATGCGGGTTTGCGCTCAGAACGACAACCGTGTTGAGCAAACAAGGCGCGAAGCCCGAGAACAATACAAAAATACGGCAAGGCGAAGCAACGCCGTTATATTTTTGATCGAGAACCCGTATCGGAGAATGCTCAGGCCCGCGCCAGCGGCTCGGCCAGGCGCGCCTGCAAGGCAAGCGCGCGAGCGCCGTCCCACCAGAACACGCGCGTCACCGGCGCCAGCCGGGCGATCTGCGCGGCCTGCGCCGCATCGCTCTCGATGAAATGGGTATGGCAATGCGCCAGTATCGACTCGGCCTTGAAGCGCGCGGTGTCGGTCGTGGCATAGCGCGCCGGGTCGCGCATCAGCAGCGCCCCGCCAAAACCGTGCCGATCCAGCCACGCGCGGGTACGCTGCCGATCCTGCTCGGGCCTGCCGGTGATTACCGCGGCATGCGCCAGGTTCAGCGGTGGCAGCACCGAGCTCGGGGCCAGCAGGTCGCGCAGCGACAGGGCCAGGCCCAGATCCTGCTCGTACAGCCGCACGGGCAGATCGGGCACGAGTATTCCGTCCAGATCCACCGCCCAGGAAGCGTATTCATGTTCGGGGCGCGCCGGCATATTGCCGGTGGCCGCGAAAGCCGGCGTCACCGACTCGCGCTCCCAGGGGAAATGAGCGCCGTACCCCGGCGGCACGCGCAGGCCGAAGTCCGGCACGATGCGCGACTGCTCGTCGTGGGCCAGCGTGAATATGCGCAGCTCGTGGCCCTGCGCCAGCAGATAGTCGCGGCAGTCCAGCAGCGTGGTACCGCGCCCGGCCACGTCTTCCACCAGCAACAGCCTGGCCCCCGGCTTGGGCCGTTCGGCGGTGAACCAGCCCACCTTGCGCCCGCTGCGCGCATAACTCAGCGCGTACAAGGGCAGCGACAAGGCGCTGGCCGCCATGCAGCCGGGCATCAGTCCGCCGCGCGCAATCGCCACCACGGCATCAAAGCCCATGCCGCGCCAGGCCGGTACATAGGCCATGACCTCGGCCTCGACACGGCCGTAATCGTAGGGAAAGGCTATACGCATGGCAGGCGCGCGCCGGGCAGGGCCGGCCCCGCGTCAGGACGCCTTGGCCACCGCGTCGGCCGGCTGGCGGGTCAGCAGCGCCAGCAGGTGCGCCAGTTCGGTGCGCATCTGGCGGCGGTCGACCACCATGTCTATGGCGCCCTTCTCCAGCAGGAATTCAGAGCGCTGGAAGCCTTCCGGCAGCTTCTCGCGCACGGTCTGCTCGATCACGCGCGGCCCGGCGAAGCCGATCAAGGCCCTGGGCTCGGCCATGACGATATCGCCCATGAAGGCGAAGCTGGCCGACACCCCACCCATGGTCGGGTCGGTAAGAATGCTGATGAAGGGCAGGCCCGCCGCCGACAAGCGCGTGAGCATGGCATTGGTCTTGGCCATTTGCATCAGCGAGAACAGGCTCTCCTGCATGCGTGCGCCACCCGAAGCCGCGACACAGATGAAGGGCGTACGGTTTTTCAGCGCCGCCTGCACCCCGCGGGCGAAACGCTCGCCCACCACCGAGCCCATGGAGCCGCCCATGAAATCGAATTCGAAACACGCCAGCACCACCGGCATGGCCAGGATGGCGCCGCTCTTGACCACGATTGCGTCGGTCTCGTCGGTCTGCTTGGCGGCCTCGGCGACGCGTTCGGGATACTTGCGCGTGTCCTTGAACTTCAGCGGATCGACGGGACGTATATCGGCGCCGATCTCGACCTGGCCCTCGGCGTCCAGCAGCGCGGCAATGCGCGCCCGCGAGCCGATGCGCATGTGATGGCCGCACTTGGGGCAGACATGCAGGGTCGCGGCCAAGTCTTCGTTGTACAGCACCGACTCGCAGGACGGACATTTCACCCACAGGCCTTCGGGCACGCGGCGCGCGCCCGGATCGGTGCTGCGATTGATGCGTGGCGGCAGAATCTTTTCAAGCCAGGTCATTCTTCTGTGTCCCTCTGTATAGCCGGATGCCCGAGCGCATCCGCCCCATGATTATTTCGTAGCGCCGCGGCGCGGGGGCAGCCAAGCGCCTGCCACGGCGGCAGGATCATGCCGCATCCAGCGCGCGGCGTATGCCGCCCAGCCATTCCCCGGCGGCCTCGACCGCTGCCCGGTCGCCGTCGGCGCCCGGCCCGGCCGCGGCCGCCGCGGCCTCGATCGTCTCGATCAGCTTGGTGCCTATCACCACCGCGTCGGCTACTGGCGCCAGCCGCGCCGCGCTCTGCGCGTCGCGTATGCCGAAGCCCACGCCCACCGGCACCGAGACATGCCGGCGTATGGCGGCAAGATGCCGGGCGACATCGTCGGTGTCCAGGTGGCCCGCACCCGTGATGCCCTTCAGCGACACATAGTACACATAGCCGCGCGCGATCTGGCCGACACGGCGTATGCGCTCTTCGGTGGAAGTGGGCGCCAGCAGGAAGATCGGCGCCATGCCCGCCTGCGCGAGCCGCTCGCCGAAATCGCCGAATTCCTCGGGCGGGTAATCCACCACCAGCACGCCGTCGACCCCGGCGGTCTGAGCCGCGGCGATGAACGCATCCTGCCCCATGCATTCTATGGGGTTGGCATAGCCCATCAGCACCACCGGCGTGGCCGCGTCGCCGCGGCGGAATTCCGCCACCATGTCCAGCACCTGGCGCAGGCCCACGCCGCGGGCAATGGCCCGCTCGCCGGCGCGCTGTATCACCGGCCCGTCGGCCATGGGATCGGAAAACGGCACGCCCAGCTCGATGATGTCGGCGCCGGCTTGCACCAGCGCGTGCATCAGGGCCGGCGTGACCTGTACCGACGGATCGCCCGAGGTGATGTAGGGAATCAGGGCCGTGCCGCCGGCGCGCCTGGCAAACGCGGCCTGGAAGCGATCGGTCTTGGTGTTCATTTCACTGCGTCCTTGTGTTCTGCTTGTGTCTGCCTGCATCTGCTTATTTCCGACGGCCTGCGGCTTGCAGGCCAGCGCCTGCCACAGCCCCGGCCCACTTGCCCTACAGGGTGATGCCGCTGAATTCAGCCACGGTGTGCATGTCTTTGTCGCCGCGCCCCGACAGGTTGACCAGAATGATCTTGTCCTTGCCTAGCGTGGGCGCCAGGCGCACCGCATAGGCAATGGCGTGGGACGATTCCAGCGCCGGCATGATGCCCTCGGTGCGGCAGCAGTCATGAAAGGCGGCCAGCGCTTCCGAGTCGGTAACCGAGTCGTACTGGGCCCGGCCGCTGTCCTTGAGCCAGGCGTGCTCCGGCCCCACACCGGGGTAGTCCAGCCCGGCCGAAATCGAATGCGTGCCCATGATCTGGCCGTTTTCGTCCTGCAGCAGGTAGGTACGGTTGCCGTGCAGCACGCCCACCACGCCGGCGTTCAGCGAGGCCGCATGGCGGCCCGTGGCCAGGCCTTCACCGGCCGCCTCGACGCCCACCAGGCGCACCGCCTCGTGCTGGATGTAGGGGTAGAAAATGCCCATGGCGTTCGAGCCGCCGCCCACCGACGCCACCACGTAGTCGGGCTGGCGCCCGGCGCTCTCGGGCATCTGCTGCAGGCATTCGTCGCCGATCACCGACTGGAAATCGCGCACCATCATCGGATAAGGATGGGGGCCGGCCACGGTGCCGATCAGGTAGAAAGTATTCTCGACATTGGTCACCCAGTCGCGCAGCGCCTCGTTCAGGGCGTCCTTGAGCGTGCGCGTGCCCGATTCCACCGGCACCACCGTCGCGCCCAGCAGCTTCATGCGGTAGACATTGGAGGCCTGGCGGCGCACGTCTTCGCTGCCCATGTACACCACGCATTCCAGCCCGTAGCGCGCCGCCACCGTGGCGGTGGCCACCCCATGCTGCCCGGCGCCGGTCTCGGCGATGATGCGCGGCTTGCCCATGCGCCGCGCCAGCAAAATCTGCCCGATGCAGTTGTTGACCTTGTGCGCGCCGGTGTGGTTCAGGTCCTCGCGCTTGAACCAGATCTGCGCCCCGCCCAGTTTCTCGGACCAGCGCTTGGCGTGGTAGACCGGGCTGGGCCGCCCCACGAAATGCTTCAGCTCGTACTCGAATTCGGCACGGAACTGCGGATCGGCGCGGCAGGCGTCGTAGGCATCGCGCAATTCATCGAGCGCATACGCCAGCGTCTCGGCGACGAAAGAGCCGCCATACGGGCCAAAATGCCCCTGGCTGTCGGGCAAGCTGTAAGGTTTCAAGGAAACATCCCCTGGTTTTGCATAGAAGGCGTGGCGCGCCGGGCAAGTGTACGAGACCTGCCCGGCGGCGCAGCCAATCGGCCATTTTAGCAGCGTGCGGGCCGCGCAGCAGAGCCGCCGCGTCGATCGGCACTGCACAGGGGCCTGTCGTCGGAAGCGTTTTTTCGGCTCGCGTCGGCCCCCAGGGCCCCTTTTTTCCAATCCGCGCAGGCTTCCGAAGGCCCGTACGCGCCGCGGTTCCAGGGCGCCGAGGGCTACTGGCGGCTGGCGCTCACCCCCGCCAGTTCGTTCAGCGCGGCCAGCGCCCGGCCGATCTGCTCGCCGTTCTTCACCTCTACCGTGAAGACCATGTGCGCCAGCGAACGGCGGCTCTGGGTATTGACCCCGACCACGCTCAGCCGCAGGCGCGCGAACACCTCGGAAATATCGCGCAGCAGGCTGGGGCTGTCGTTGGCCCGTATGCTGATGTCCACCGGATACACCGTATCGCCGGTATCGCCCCAGTCCACCTCGATGGCCCGTTCCGGCTGGCGCTCGACCAGGGCCGCATACGCGGGGCAGTCGCGGCGGTGGATCGACACCCCGCGCCCGCGCGTCACGAAACCGGCAATGTCGTCCGGCGGCGCCGGACGGCAGCAGCGCGCCAGCTGGGTCATGAGCGAATCCACGCCCACCACCAGCACCCCGCTCTTGCCCGCCGGCACCTCGCGCGCCTGGGCACTGGGGTAGGCCGGGCGCGGCGCCGCCTCGGCTGCCGCCTGCACCGGCTGGTTCAGCACATGGTCGATCTGCCGCAGGCTGAATTCTTCCTTGGCCACCGCCACATACAGATCGTCGGCGCGGGCAAAGCCCAGCTGCTGCGCCAGCTGCTCGAGATTGACCGCCGTCTTGCCCAGCCGCTGCAGCTCTTTTTCCACCAGCGCCTGGCCTTGCGCAATACGCTGTTGCAGCTCGACCGCGTTGAACCACGCCCGCACCTTGGAACGCGAACGCGGGCTGGCCAGGTAGCCCAGCTGCGGATTGAGCCAGTCGCGCGACGGGCCACCCGACTTCGCGGCAATGATCTCCACCGTCTGGCCCGTGGCCAGCCGCGTCAGCAGCGGCACCATCTGCCCGTCCACCCGCGCCCCGCGGCAGCGGTGCCCGAGGTCGGTGTGCAGATAATAAGCAAAGTCCACCGGCGTGGCCCCCGCCGGCAGCTCGATCACCCGCGCCTGCGGCGTCATCACATAAATATGCTCGTCGGCCGCCGCGGCAGGCGCGGGCGCGGAAGACGATGCCGGCACCGCGCCGCCCCGCCGGGCCTGTGGAGCCGCCCTGCCGGCCCCCGCCGTCCCCGCCGTCCCCGCCGTCCCCGCCGTCCCCGCCGTCCCCGCCGTCCCCGCTGCCCCTGTCGCCCCTGCGGCCCCTGCAGCCCCGGCCCCGGCGGCCGCCGCCGCATCCGGCGCCGCCTCATCCTTGTCCCAGGCCAGCAACTGGCGCATCCAGGCAATCTTGCGGTCATAGCCGCCCGACGCCGCCTGCAGCCCACCGCGCGCGCCCGCCTCTTTGTAGCGCCAGTGCGCCGCCATCCCGTACTCGGCGAACTGATGCATCTCGTGCGTGCGGATCTGGATCTCGAAAGAACGGCCCTGCTCGTCGGCCACCACCGTATGCAGCGAGCGGTAGCCATTCGGCTTGGGCCGCGCAATATAGTCGTCGAACTCATCGGACACCGGCGTCCACAGCGCATGCACAATCGCCAGCACCGCATAACAGGCGCGCTCGTCGTCCACAATCACCCGCAGCGCCCGCAGATCGAACAGCCGCTCGAAGCTCAGGTGCTTGATGCGCATCTTGTTCCAGATGCTGTAAATGTGCTTGGGCCGCCCAGAAACCTCGGCGGCAATGTGCGCGTCGTGCAGCGCCGCCTGCAGCTGCGCCACCACCGCTTCGATGAATCCCTCGCGCTCCTTGCGCTTCTCTTCCAGCCGACGGGCAATATCCTTGTACGTCTGCGGCTCCAGGAAGCGGAACGCCAGGTCTTCCATTTCCCACTTGAGCTGCCAGATCCCCAGCCGATTGGCCAGCGGCGTATACAGCTCCATCGTCTCGCGCGCGAACTCCGGCGGACACGGCGTACGCGTGCTCGCATACCAGCGCAGCGACTGCAGCCGCGACCCCAGCCGCATCAGCACAATGCGCAGATCCGCCGCCATCGCCAGCAGCATCTTGCGCTGCTTCTCTTTCTGCTCGCCCCCCGCCGCCGCGCTGTCGCTGGACTGCCCCGCCAGATTCCCCAGACGCAACAGCGCCCGCGTCCCCTGCACCAGCGACATCACCTCCGCCCCGAACGCCTTGAGCAGCGGATCCGACGCCCCCCGGGCCAGCGAACCCGAAGACTGCGGCGGCAACAACGTCAGCAACGCACTGGCCCGCGTCACCGCGTCCGTGCCCAGCTCCGCCAGTATTCCCACCACCGCCGCCCCGTGCGCGGCCAGCGGCTCGCCCGTACTCGCCTGCAGCCCCTGCAGCGGCTCGCGCACCCACTGCACCGCGCGGTCGAGCAAACCTGCCCCCGCCTCGTCCAGGCCCGTACAGGCGCGCGCCCGCCAGCCCGCGTCGAAGGGCGCAACATCATCAGTGGAAGACACTATCGAAGACATGAAGAGACGAAAACAAATGCCGCAAATACGGAAAACAAATGTCGCAAATACAGCAACACCGGCACGAGCGACGCTGTCCTGCGGCAGCACATAGGCGATACTACCGTAGTCCGCCACGCCATGGCGAATCGCCCCACCCGCAGCCCGGATCCAGCCCTTGCCCGTTCCAGCATGCGCAATCGAATCACCATGAACACGCCCGACACCAAGACCCTGCTCATCGTATGGCATTCCCGCACCGGCGCCGCCCTGCAGATGGCACGCGCCGCCCGCCGCGGCGCCCAGGCCGTGGCGCAGGAACTACAAGCCGACATCCAGGCCGGCCCACACCTGCGCATCCTGTTCCGGGCCGCGGCCCGCGCCCGCCCCGCAGACGTGCTGGCCGCCGACGGCATCCTCTTCAGCGCCCCCGAAAACCTCGCCGCCCTGAGCGGCGCCATGAAAGAATTCTTCGACCGCTGCTACTACCCCGTGCTCGACCGCATCAACGGCCGCCCCTACGCCCTGATGATCAGCGCCGGCAGCGACGGCGCCTCGGCCGTGCGCCAGGCCGAACGCATCTGCACCGGCTGGCGCCTCACCTCCATCGCCCCCGCCCTCATCGTCTGCACCCACGCCCAGACCCCCGAACGTATCGCCGCCCCCAAACGCATCACCGCCGACGACCGCGCCCGCTGCGAAACCCTGGGCGGCACCCTGGCCGCCCTGCTGCTCTGAGCCGAGGCACTGCCCCTTACCCCCATTCTGGGCCGCGCCAAAAGAACTCGGCGCCCCAATCTGCCGAAGCCACAAGTCCGTCACCCGCCTACGAAACCAGCGGAGAGAACGGGGTGCCTCCCGGAGGTGAGTGGGTCATCGAACCGGAGGGAGGTACCCCGTTCTAGGCCGCGTCTAAAGAACCTCACCCGCCGACGCACACCAGCGCCGCCGCCACCGCCACCGCCACCAACGACAAAGGGGCCGCAACCGCGGCCCCCCAACCACCAGCGACAAAAGAACCCTACAACGCCGCCGTCACCACAATCTCGACCTTATAGTCGGGACTCGCCAACCGAGCCTCCACCGTAGCCCGCGCCGGCGCATGCCCCCCCGCCACCCACGCATCCCACGCCTTGTTCATCGCCGAAAACTCGGCAATATTCGCCACGAAAATCTGCGCGCGCAGAATCCGCGTCTTATCCGTACCCGCCTCCGCCAGCAGACGATCGATCGTCGCCAGCACCTGCTTCGTCTGCCCTTCCATATCCAGGCTCGCATCATCGGCCACCTGGCCCGCCAGATACGCCACCCCATTGCACACCGTCATGTCCGACATGCGCTTGCCCACATTGAAACGCTTGATCTCACTCATCGTGCACTCCGCAACCGTTTATCAAAAAGAAAAAACAAGACCCGCGATCTTATTCCATTTCCACAAGCCGCGGCACAGACAGTCCGCACCGGCCGCAACCATGCGCCATACGCCGTATCGGCTGCATGAAAAACGCGCTGCGCGCTAGGGCTGCCCTGGGGCTGCCCCGGGACTGCCCGACAGCCGGCCGCACCTGCCACGAACGGCACGTGCGGCCCACCAGGCACTACACCGGCGGCAGCTGAAACACCTGGCGCAAATACGCCAGATACGCCGGATCGTCGCACATCGTCTTTTCCGGCGCATCCGACACCTTCGCCACCGGCTGGTCATTGCAGCGCACCATCTTCATCACGATCTGCAAAGGCTCGTGCCCCAGATCATTCGTCAGGTTCGTGCCTATGCCGAACGACACCTTGCAGCGGCCCGCGAAACGCTGCGCCAGCTCGATCGCGCGCGGAATCGTCAGGCTGTCCGAAAACACCAGCGTCTTCGTGCGCGGATCGGCGCGGTTGGCCTGATAATGCGCCAGCAAGCGCTCGCCCCATACGAACGGATCGCCCGAATCGTGCCGCGCCCCATCGAACAGCTTGCAGAAATACATGTCGAAATCGCGCAGGAACGCATCCATGCCGTAGACATCCGACAGCGCAATGCCCAGATCGCCGCGGTACTCCTTGGCCCAGACCTCCAGCGCGAACACCTGCGAATCACGCAGCCGCGGCCCCAGCGCCTGGCAGGCCTGCAGGTACTCGTGGCCCATCGTGCCCAGCGGCGTAACGCCGTGCCTCATCGCCAGCAGCACATTGCTCGTGCCGGCGAAATTCGGCCCCATCTGCGCCTTCATCGTGGTCACGACCTCTTCGTGCCACTTCTTCGAGAAGCGGCGCCGCGTGCCATATTCCGCTACCCGGAACGCCGTCATCGCCGGATCGTCCGTCACCAGATGCATCTTCGACTGCAGGCGCTTGCGCCCTTCCTGCCAGTCGGGCTCGCGGCATTCGTTGCGGAAATAAACCTCGTTGACGATGGCCAGCACCGGTATCTCGAACAGAATCGTGTGCAGCCACGGCCCCTTCACAGTGATGTCGATTTCCCCTGGGACGCTGCTGTGCGTAACCGTAATGCACTTCTCGGGCATATGGAACAGCCCGAGAAAATCCACGAAATCGCTCTTGATGAAACGCAGCCCGCGCAAATAGGCCAGTTCCGCATCGGTGAAGCGCAGCTTGCACAGCGCCTTGATCTCGGCGCGGATCTCGTCAATATAGATGCCGACGTTGATGCCCGGATTGCGGCACTTGTAGCGGTACTCTACCTGTGCAGCCGGGAAATGATGCAGCACCACCTGCATCATCGAGAACTTATAGAGATCGGTATCGAGCAGCGAGGTGATAATCATCGGAACACGCGGGTGGTTTTGGCTACCATAGCACATTGCCCGAACCAGCTCGGGGCCCGGCGGCGAAAAAGGGCCCCCCACGCTGCGCCTTCGGCTTGCTGCCCCCCCAAGGGGGGCGCTTTTTGCCTTGGGACGGCCCGGCGGCAAAAAAGTACCCTCCACGCTGCGCCTTCGGCTTGCTGTCCACCTCGCGGCTTTGCATGCCGCTCGGATTCGCCAGGCACGGCACAGTCCGCAGGGACTGTGCCGTGTCCGGGCTCATCCCCCAAGGGGGCGCTTTTTGCCTTGGGGCGGCCCGGCGGCAAAAAACCGGCAGGCACGGAAGGTCTATGCCGGGTGGCCGATACATATTGGGTAAAATTCATTCGTGCGTGTACCGCACGACCATGATTGCCGCTGGAGCCCCACATGACGCACGTCGTGACTGAAAACTGTATCAAATGCAAATATACCGACTGCGTCGACGTATGCCCCGTGGATTGCTTCCGCGAGGGCCCCAACTACCTGATGATCGATCCTGACGAGTGCATAGACTGCGCTGTTTGTGTGCCCGAATGCCCGGCCAACGCCATTTTCGCCGAAGAAGACGTACCCCAGGATCAGGTGCCGTTCATCGCCCTCAATGCCGAAATGGCTCCCGGCCTACCCACCATCAACCGCTCCAAGAAGGCGCCCGAAGACGCCGACGAATGGAACGGCGTCGAGGACAAGCTGAAGTACCTCGAGCGCTGACGCACCGCGCCCCATAGCGGCTCCGTGGCTCGGCCACATATGTTGCAATACAGCAACACCTGAGGTCGTTACAAACTTCCCGGCCTGCCGCATGACGCAGGCATTGGCGCCCTGCCCGCCGGCAAGACAGCGCTGCGCATGCAAGGCCGCCCGCAAGTCATCTGGCACGCCGCGTGCCGGCTTACCCTGCCACCCTTGCGCGGCCGCCCCATGCCCTGCCCATAAAACCTTGCAGCCCGCACCGCAGGCGCGTATCGGCGGTTGACCGCCGGTGTCGGCGAACCGGAAATACCGGGCGGCGCGAGCCCTGCCTCGCCGCATCGCAAAACTACGGCGGCACGCTCGCCGGTGGTGGAGAAACCAGCCTTCCAACAGGGTTTTCGAGCCGATACTGCAGGCAACTTCGGGAATTTCTCGGTAGAAAACGATAGTCAATTCCGCTAATTTGGTATTTGTAAATTTTGTATTTGTATTAAGCTTGTTAACCAGCGTAGTACCTCCTGGCCTATCGAAACCGCCCCGTATGCCATAAGACACCCAGGGTGAGCTGCGATCCGCCCATGAGGCCGATACCCGGCCCACATGCGCAGCCGGCACAAAAAAACCACTCCCACGAGGGGCCCCTATGTCCATGCTGTACCAGTTTTACGATCTCCAGCGCTCGTTCCTGACGCCGCTGGCCGCATTCACCGATACCGGCTCCCAGCTGTTTTCGCACCCCTGCAGCCCACTGGCCTACACCCCCGTGTCACGGCAGATCGCCGCCGCCTACGAACTGGTGCACCGCCTGGGCAAAGACTACGAAAAACCCCAGTGGGGCATAGACAGCGTCGCGATCGCCGGGCGCAAGGCCGCGGTAAACCCCTGCACCGCCGTGGACAAACCCTTCTGCAAGCTGGTGCACTTCGAATGCGAGCGCCCGGCCGCGGCCGGGCCGGCGCCGGTGGTGCTGCTGGTGGCGCCGCTGTCGGGCCACCACGCCACGCTGCTGCGCGACACCGTGCGCAGCCTGCTGCCGGAACACGACGTCTACGTCACCGACTGGGTCGACGCGCGCATGGTGCCGCAGTCGGAGGGCCCGTTCCACCTGAACGACTACGTCCACTACATAGAAGACTTCATCCGCCTGCTGGGCCCCGACGTGCACGTCATGTCGGTCTGCCAGCCCACCGTGCCGGTGCTGGCCGCCGTATCGCTGATGGCGGCTCGCGGCGAAACCTGTCTGCCGCGCAGCATGATCATGATGGGCGGGCCCATCGACACGCGCCAGTCGCCCACCCAGGTCAACCGCTTGGCTACCACGCACGCTTACTCCTGGTTCGAAGACAACCTGATCCATCGCGTGCCCACCCGCTATCCCGGCGCCGGACGCAAGGTCTATCCCGGCTTTCTGCAGCACGCCGGGTTCATGGCCATGAACCCCGACCGCCACTTGCGCTCGCACTACGACTTCTACCTGCATCTGGTGCGCGGCAGCAACGACGACGCCGAGGCGCATCGCCGCTTCTACGACGAATACAATGCCGTGCTCGACATGCCCGCCGAGTTCTACCTCGACACCATCAAGACCGTCTTCCAGGAACACCAGTTGCCGCTGGGCACCTGGGAAATCGACGGCCAGCGTGTCGATCCCGGCGCCATCCGCAACGTCGCCCTGCTGACCATCGAAGGCGAACTCGACGACATCTCGGGCCTGGGCCAGACCCACGCCGCCCTCGATTTGTGCAGCCACATCGCCAAAGACCGCAAGCAGCGCTACACCGCGCCCAACTGCGGCCACTACGGCATATTTTCCGGGCGGCGCTGGCGTGAAACAATCTGCCCTAAAATAGCCGAGTTCATCCGGCAGTCGGCCTAACAGCCGCCCGCGGCAGCAGCCGCTGTTGCAAAGCGTGGCGCCGCAAGCGCCATGCAAAGCGCAGGCGGCGATGCCGCAGCATCATCACATCGCGGCAGCCCATGGCTGCCGCATTTCATTGCCATGCATCCATCGTCGCTGGTCGAGCGCATCGACGCCATTCTGCCCCAGACCCAATGCACCAAATGCGGTTACGAGGGCTGCAGACCCTACGCCGAGGCCCTGGCGCGGGGCGGAGCCGACATCAATCGCTGCCCTCCGGGCGGCACGGCGGGCATACAGGCGCTGGCCACCCTGCTCGGCCGCCCGGCGCGGCCGCTCGACCCCGAGTGCGGCGAGCACCGCCCGCTGCGGGTCGCCGTCATCGATGAAGCCCATTGCATAGGCTGCACCCTGTGCATCCAGGCCTGTCCGGTCGATGCCATCGTCGGCGCCGCCAAGCTGATGCACACCGTGCTGGCCGACGCCTGCACCGGCTGCGACCTATGCGTGCCGCCCTGCCCGGTGGACTGCATCGCCATGGTGCCCGCCGGGCACGACTGGACGGCCGAGCACGCCGACCGCGCCCACCAACACTACGAAAAGCGCCAGGCCCGCCTCGCCGCGCAGCACCACGAAAACTCGACACTGGCCGCCCGGACGCTGGCCAACAAGGCCGTTGTGGCCAGCGCCGCCCACAACGACGCCGAGGCCAAACGCCAGATCATCGCCGATGCCCTGGCCCGGGCCCGGGCGCGCCGTCAAGCGAGACACGCATGAATCCAGCAAAACGCAGGGAAATCTTCGCCCGCCTGCAGGCCGCCGACCCTGCTCCCACCACCGAGCTGCATTACGCCAGCCCCTTCCAGCTGCTGATCGCCGTCGTGCTCTCGGCGCAGGCCACCGACAAATCGGTCAATCTCGCCACCCGGCATTTCTTCCCGCAGCACGGCACTGCCCAGGGCCTGCTCGACCTGGGTCTGGAGCGCCTGACCGACTACATCAAGACCATAGGGCTGTATCGCACCAAGGCGCGCAACGTCATCCGTACCTGCCAGATACTGGTCGAGCAATACCAGGGCGAGGTGCCGCACGACCGCGCCGCGCTCGAGGCCCTGCCCGGCGTGGGCCGCAAGACCGCCAACGTGGTGCTCAACACCGCCTTCGGCGAACCCACCATCGCCGTCGACACCCACATCTTCCGCGTCGCCAACCGCACCGGGCTGGCCCCCGGCAAGAACGTGCTCGAGGTCGAGCGCAAGCTGGAAAAATTCGTGCCGCCCGAATACCGGCTCAACGCCCATCACTGGCTGATCCTGCATGGTCGATACATATGTATCGCCCGCAAGCCCAAGTGCCCGCAGTGCGGCATCAACGATCTCTGCGAATACCGGCACAAGACGCCCGCCTGAAGCTTAAGGGTTTTCCATAAACCTATGTAAAACCCCCATGTCAATTTACAGGGGGCAATTGCATACTCATGCCTGTTTAATTGCTTCCTTCGTAACGTCTTCCGGTAACCCGCGGGCATGAGCGATTTCATCTTAGAAACCAGGCATCTCGTCAAAGAATTCCGAGGCTTCGTTGCCGTCAACGACGTCAACCTGCAAGTCACCCGCGGCCATATCCACGCCCTGATCGGGCCCAATGGGGCGGGCAAGACCACCTGCTTCAACCTGCTCACCAAATTCCTCACCCCCACCTCGGGCAGCATACTGTTCGCGGGCACCGACATCACCTCCGAATCCTCGGCGCACATCGCGCGCCGCGGCATCATCCGCTCGTTCCAGATCTCGGCCGTGTTTCCGCAGCTGTCGGTGCTCGAGAACGTACGCATCGGCCTGCAGCGCCCCACCGGCCTGTCCTACCATTTCTGGCGCAGCGACAAGATCCTGAACCGCCTGAACGACCGAGCCATGGAGCTGCTGGCCGAAGTCGACCTGGCCGACTTCGCGCACGAAAGCACCGCCAACCTGCCCTACGGGCGCAAGCGCGCACTCGAAATCGCCACCACGCTCGCCATGGAGCCCGAGCTCATGCTGCTGGACGAACCCACCCAGGGCATGGGGCACGAAGACGTCGACCGCGTCACCCGCCTCATCGAGAAAGTCAGCGCCGGGCGCACCATACTCATGGTCGAACACAATATGAACGTCGTGGCCTCGATCGCCAATCGCATCACCGTGCTGGCGCGCGGCGCAGTGCTGGCCGAAGGCAGCTACCAAGAGGTATCGCGCGACCCGGCCGTCATGGAGGCCTACATGGGTACGACCGAAGGCGAACTGGAAGGAGCCCACTAAATGGCGAATGGACGACCCCCACGCTCACCACGTTCGCTGTCCACCTCGCGGCCTGCATGCCGCTCGGATTCACTAGGCACAGCACAGTCCGCAGGGACTATGCTGTGTCCGAGTTCATCCCCCAAGAGGGCGCGTCAGCTCCTTGGGAGCGGCCCGGCGGAGCTGACATGACTCACGCACTCGAAATCTCCGACCTGCAGGCCTGGTACGGCGAGTCGCATGTTTTGCACGGCGTCAACCTCGAGGTGGCGCAGGGCGAGGTCGTCACGCTGCTCGGGCGCAATGGCTCGGGGCGCACCACCACGCTGCGCGCCATCCTCGGCCTGACCGGCTCGCGCAAGGGTTCCATACGCATCCGCGGCACCGAGTCCATCGACCTGCCCACCTACAAGGTAGCCCACCTGGGCGTGGGCTACTGCCCCGAAGAACGCGGCATCTTCGCCGGCCTGTCCTGCGAAGAAAACCTGCTGCTGCCGCCCGTGGTGGGCGAAACCCTGGGCGGCGGCATGTCGCTGGCCGAAATCTACGAAATGTTCCCCAACCTGCTGGAACGCCGCCATTCCCCGGGCACGCGGCTGTCGGGCGGCGAACAGCAGATGCTGGCCGTCGCCCGCATCCTGCGCACCGGCGCCAACCTGCTGCTGCTGGACGAAATTTCCGAAGGTCTGGCGCCCGTCATCGTGCAGGCGCTGGCACGCATGATCAAGACCCTCAAAGAAAAAGGCTACACCATCATCATGGTCGAGCAGAATTTCCGCTTCGCCGCGCCGCTGGCCGACCGCTTCTACGTCATGGAGCACGGCCAGATCGTCGAACAGTTCAGCGCGGCCGAACTGCCGGCCAAGCAAGACGTGCTCAACACACTGCTGGGCGTCTAGCGCGACAACAAGACAAGAACTACATATCGACCGGGTCGTCCGGTATAACAACAGCAAGGAGATCTTACCCATGAAACTGCGCACACTATCCGCAGCATTCGCCCTAGCCGGGCTCTGCCTTACCGGGCCGAGCCAGGCGGCGGGTATTTCCACCAACACCATCAAGATCGGCTTCATCACCGATATGTCCGGCGTGTACTCCGACATCGACGGCAAGGGCGGCGCGGAAGCCATACGCATGGCCATCGCCGACGCCGGCGGCCAGATCGAGGGCAAGAAAATAGAGCTGCTGGTGGCCGACCACCAGAACAAGGCCGACATCGCCTCGGCCAAGGCGCGCGAATGGATCGACCAGCAGCACATCGACCTGCTCATCGGCGGCACCAACTCTGGCACCAACCTGGCCATGGCGGGCGTGGCCGCGGCCAAGCACGTCCCCTTCATCGCCGTCGGCCCCGGCTCGTCGGCCCTGACCAACGAGCACTGCACGCCCTACACCATCCACTATGCCTACAACACCGTGGCGCTGGCTCGCGGCACTGGCTCGGCCATCATCAAGAACGGCGGCAAGTCCTGGTACTTCCTGACCGTCGACTACGCCTTCGGCCACTCGCTCGAGGCCGATAGCGCCAAGGTCGTCAAGGCCGAAGGCGGCAAGGTGCTGGGACAGGTGCGCTTCCCGCTGGGTACTTCCGACTTCTCCTCGTACCTGCTGCAAGCCCAGGGCTCCAAGGCCCAGGTGCTGGGCCTGGCCGATGCCGGCGGAGACTTCATCAACTCGGTCAAGGCCGCCAAAGAATTCGGCCTGACCAAGACCATGAAGCTGGCTGGCCTGCTGGTGTTCATCAACGACGTGAACTCCCTGGGCCTGGACGCCACGCAGGGCCTGTATCTGACCACCGCCTGGTATTGGAACCAGAACGACGAATCGCGCAAGTGGGCGCAGCGCTTCTACGACCAATTCAAGCGCATGCCCTCCTTCGTGCAGGCCGGCGACTACTCCGCCGCCTCGTTCTTCCTGAAAGCCATGAAGGCCACCAAGACCGACGACGGCGAAACCAACATGAAGTGGATGAAGTCCAACAAAATCCACGACATGTTCACCGCCAATGGCTACGTACGCCCCGACGGCCTGATGATGCATGACATGTTCCTGGCCCAGGTCAAGAAGCCCTCGGAATCCAAGAAGCCCTGGGACTACTACAACATCCTGCAAACCCTGCCGGCCGAGAAGGTCTATGGCCCGCTCAGCGAGTCGACCTGCAAGTTCGTCAAAAAATAATCGCACGCCTCGACAGGCACGCCTTCTGCTACAGCGGAAGGCGTGCTTGCGCCCATTAACGGCGCAAGTTCTTGCCATGGATTCTGCCTCTATATGACTGAGATATTCGGCATACCGATACAAGCTTTCCTGGGCCAGCTGCTGCTGGGCCTGGTCAACGGCTCGTTCTACGCGGTGCTTTCCCTGGGCCTGGCGGTCATATTCGGCCTGCTCAACATCATCAATTTCGCTCACGGCGCCCTGTACATGATGGGCGCCTTCGTCACCTGGATGGGGCTGCAGTACCTCGGACTGAATTACTGGCTCATGCTGATCATCTCCCCCATCGTCGTGGGAATATTCGGCATCATCATCGAGCGCCTGCTGCTCAAGCATCTGTACAAGCTCGACCACCTCTACGGCCTGCTGCTCACCTTCGGCCTGGCCATGCTCATCGAAGGCCTGTTCCGCAGCCTTTACGGCGTTTCGGGCCAGCCCTACAACACGCCACCGGCCCTGCAGGGTGCGCTGAACCTGGGCTTCATGTTCCTGCCCGTGTACCGCGGCTGGGTCATCGTGGCCTCGCTCATCGTCTGCTTCGCCACCTGGTTCGTCATCGAGAAAACGCGGCTCGGCGCCCTGTTGCGGGCCGGCACCGAAAACCCCAAACTGGTCGAAGCCTTCGGCGTCAACGTCCCGCTGGTCGTCACCATCACCTACGGCTTCGGCGTCGGCCTGGCGGGCTTCGCCGGCGTGCTCGCCGCCCCCGTCCTGCAAGTCTCGCCGCTGATGGGCTCCAACCTCATCATCGTTGTCTTCGCCGTCGTGGTCATCGGCGGCATGGGCTCCATACTCGGCTCTATCGTCACCGGCCTCGGGCTGGGCGTCATCGAAGGCCTGACCAAGGTGTTCTGGCCGCAGGCGTCCAATACCGTCGTCTTCATCATCATGGTCATCGTGCTGTTGCTGCGCCCGGCCGGACTGTTCGGGAAAGAGAAATGAATCGTCAACTGCTCGCCTACGCACTGGCCGTCATTGTCATTGCCCTGCTGCCAATGCTGGGCGCCTACCCCATCTTCGTCATGAAGGTGATGTGCTATGCCCTGTTCGCCTGCGCCTTCAACCTGCTGCTGGGCTACACCGGCCTGCTGTCCTTCGGCCATGCCGCCTTCCTGGGCGGCGCCGCCTACGCCACCGGCCAGGCGCTCACCGCGTGGGGCCTGCCCACCCTGGCCGGCCTGATATTCGGCACCGCGGTCGCCACCGTCATGGGCCTCATCATGGGTATCTTGGCCATCCGCCGCAGCGGCATCTACTTCGCCATGATCACCCTGGCCATGGCGCAAATGGCCTTCTTCTTCTTCCTGCAGGCGCCCTTCACCGGCGGCGAAGACGGCCTGCAGGGCATACCGCGCGGCACGCTGTTCGGCTTCGACCTCAAGAACGACCTGCACCTGTATTACGTCGTCATGGCCATCTTCGTGCTCAGCTATGCCCTGATCTGGCGCACTATCAACTCGCCCTTCGGCCAAGTGCTCAAGGCCGTGCGCGAAAACGAGCCGCGCGCCATCTCGCTGGGCTACAACGCCAACGGCTACAAGCTGCTCGCCTTCGTGCTGTCGGCCGCCCTGGCCGGCCTGGCCGGCGCCACCAAGGCCCTGGTGTTCGTCTCGGCCACCTTGTCCGACGCCACCTGGCAGATGTCCGGCCTGGTCATCCTCATGACCCTGATCGGCGGCATGGGCACCTTCACCGGCCCCGTGGTCGGCGCTTTCATCGTCGTGCTGCTCGAGAACAAAGTCGGCGACTTCGGCCGCTTCTTGACGCAGCTCAGCGGCCTGAGCTGGTTCCAGTCCCTGGGCGAATCGGTCACCATCGTCATCGGCCTGATCTTCATCATCTGCGTCATGGCGTTCCGCCGCGGCATCGTAGGCGAGATCATCCGCCTTTACCGTCCGAAGAAAGCAAGCTAAGACAGGCCCCGGGCTGTGCCGGGGCGAGGCGCTAGCGTTCTGCTCTTGGCTTGCGCCGCGGTCGGCTTCGTTTTTGTTCTTGACCCGTGCCGTGGGTGGCCTGGCTTTTTGTTCTTGGCCTGCGTCGCGGGTGGCTCGGATTTTTGTTCTTGACCCGCGCCGCGGGCGGCCTGGGTGGTGCAGCTCCATCGGCTCGGTCCCGGCCCTGCGGGCCGGGACTACCGGCGGTCGAGACCCGTTTCGGGGCGGTCGGCAAACTCGCGTCGCGCATAGCCCCCCGGGCTATGCGCAGACTTGACGCTCAAACTGTTGTGGTCAAGTTTTAGTAGACAGTTTAAAGCGAGTTTTTTGGGCTTCTACTTGCTCATAGGCGTCGGGGGCTAAGTACCCCAATGTGGAATGTATGCGAACGGGGTTATAAAACAG
>NZ_NJIH01000019.1 GCF_002209565.1 Candidimonas nitroreducens | reverse complement strand
TGTAGAGTATGGGTGCTTTGGGCGGCGCCTTGTAGGGCGGCTGGCTGGCAGCCTCGCCCAGTTGTTCCAGGGTCTGGCGGTAGTTCAGCAGGGCGCCCACCACGGTGCGGGGCTGCCCGTCCGCGGCTGCGGCTGCAAGCGCGGCGTAGTCCAGGCCGGCGCTCATGGCTGGCCTTCCTGCTGGGCCGCGGCCCGAGCCTTCAGGTAGTCTCGGTAATTGTTGTGCTTGTAGTTCAGCACCGGGCCGGCTTCGTCGATCTGCAGGCTCAGGCCCAGCGGCCGCACGGCCATGATGGGCGCGGTGGCCTCGCGCAGCGCGGCGAAGACGCGCTCGCCCAGCTGCGTCTTGGTCTGGAGATCGCGCCCGTGGCCGATCTTGAGGGTAAGATGGACGAAGGCGTTGTCGGGGTGGCCGTCGACGATCAAGTAGTCGTCGATGCAGATCCCACGGGTGCGGGCGCCCGCCAGGGGGAAGACGCTGCCGTCGCCGATGGCGGCGTCCTGGATGGTCTTCATCAGTTTGCGAACCTCGAGCTGCGGGCGCAGGTTCGAGGAATATTCGATCCAGATATGGGGCATTCTCGGCCTCCGATTCCGTGGGAATGAGTTTTCTAATTAACATGTTAAAGAAAAGCCGCGACAGCGTCAATGGCGCCGATATGCGCCGATATGGAGCATGACTGCGGTCGGGCGCTGTTTGCCTCGAGGTTTCAGGCCGGGTGGCCCACGCCCGCCTTGGGGTGTCCGGCCTTGTGGAGCAAGGCCGCCGCAACGCCTCCGGAGCCGCGCCCGGGCATATCGGGCATATCGGGCATATCGGGCATATCGGGCATATCGGGCATATCGGGCGCGCGCAAGGCATTGACAAGCGCCGCGAAAAAAGAGATTATTAACTTGTTAATTAATTGGCGCGCCAGGCTCGGCCGCGCGCCCCCGCCACGGGCAGGCATACGCCCGTAAGGAGCACAGCGTGAGCATCAAGCACTGGATCAACGGCAAGGAAGTCGACAGCAAGGATCGTTTCACCACCTACAACCCGGCCACGGGCGAAGCCATCGCCGAGGTCGCCGCCGGCGAGGCGGCCGAAATCCAGGCCGCCGTGGCGGCCGCCAAGGACTCCTTCCCGGCCTGGGCCAACACTCCTGCCAAAGAACGCGCCCGCCTGATGCGGCGCCTGGGCGAGCTCATCGACCAGAACGTGCCCATGCTGGCCGAACTGGAAACGCGCGACACGGGCCTGCCCATTTCGCAGACTAGCAAGCAGCTGATCCCGCGCGCTTCGCACAATTTCAATTTCTTCGCCGAGGTCTGCACCCGCATGAACGGGCACACCTATCCGGTCGACGACCAGATGCTGAACTACACCCTGTACCAGCCGGTGGGTGTATGCGCGCTGATCTCGCCCTGGAACGTGCCGTTCATGACCGCCACTTGGAAGACCGCGCCCTGCCTGGCGCTGGGCAATACGGCGGTGCTGAAGATGTCGGAACTGTCGCCGCTGACGGCCGACCAGCTCGGCCGCCTGGCGCTGGAAGCCGGTATTCCGGCCGGCGTGCTGAACGTGGTGCAGGGCTATGGCGCCACGGCCGGCGACGCCCTGGTGCGCCATCCCGACGTACGCGCCATTTCCTTTACCGGCGGCACGGTCACGGGCCAGAAAATCATCCAGAACGCCGGCGGCATCAAGAAGTTCTCGATGGAACTCGGCGGCAAGTCGCCGGTGCTGGTGTTTGACGATGCCGACGTCGAGCGCGCTCTGGATGCCGCGCTGTTCACCATCTTCTCGCTCAATGGCGAGCGCTGCACGGCCGGTTCGCGCATCTTCGTGCAGGAAACCATCTACGACGACTTCGTGCGCAAGTTCGCCGAGCGCGCCGGCCGCCTGGTGGTGGGCGATCCCACCGACCCCAAGACCAACGTCGGCTCGATGATCACCCGCCAGCATTGGGAAAAGGTCACCGGCTACATTCGCCTGGCCGAACAGGAAGGCGCGCGCATTCTGTCCGGCGGCGCCGACAAGCCCGAGGGCCTGCCCGAGCACCTGAAGCTGGGCAACTTCGTGCGCCCGACCGTGCTGGCCAACGTCGACAACCGCATGCGCTGTGCCCAGGAAGAGATCTTCGGCCCGGTGGTCTGCCTGATTCCGTTTAAGGACGAGGCCGAGGGCCTGGCCCTGGCCAACGACGTGCGCTACGGCCTGGCGTCCTACATCTGGACCAACGACCTGGGCAAGGCGCATCGCCTGGCGCGCGGCATCGAGGCCGGCATGGTGTTCGTCAACAGCCAGAACGTGCGCGACCTGCGCCAGCCCTTCGGCGGCGTCAAGGACTCGGGCATCGGACGCGAGGGCGGCGAATACAGCTTCGAGGTCTTCGCCGACGTCAAGAACGTATGCGTGTCCATGGGCAGCCATCACATCCCCAAGTGGGGCGTATGAATCCGCAGCGCCCGCGGCGCGCGTAAGGCGGGCCACGGGCGCGACCGCCGGCCTCGGCCCCTCGCCGCGGCCGTGTGCGCCGCCTTTCCAGGGCGGCGATCCAGGAGAGAGACATGGGTAAGTTGTCGCTGGCGGCCAAGGTTACGCATGTGCCGTCGCTGTATCTGTCGGAAATGCCGGGGCCGCACCACGGCTGCCGCGAGGCCGCCATCCAGGGCCATCGCGCCATAGGCCAGCGCTGCCGCGAGCTGGGCGTGGACACCATCGTGGTGTTCGACGTGCACTGGCTGGTCAATGCCGGCTATCACGTCAACTGCAACAGCCGGTTTGCCGGCACCTACACCAGCAACGAGCTGCCGCACTTCATCAAGGACATGAGCTACGCCTATCCGGGCAATCCGGAACTGGGCCGGCTCATCGCCGAGACCGCCAGCGCCAAGGGCGTGGCCACGCGCTCGCACGAAATCGACAGCCTGGAACTGGAATACGGCACGCTGGTGCCCATGCGCTACATGAATTCCGACCAGCACTTCAAGGTGGTGTCGGTGGCGGCCTGGTGCGCCTGGCACAATCTGCAGGACAGCCGCCGCTTCGGCGCCGCGGTGCTCGAGGCCATCGAACGCAGCGACAGCAACGTCGCGGTGCTGGCCAGCGGCTCGCTGTCGCACCGCTTCAACGACAACGGCAGCCCCGAAGAGGCCATCCACCAGATCAGCCGCGAGTTCTTCCGCCAGGTCGACCTGCGCGTGGTGGACTTATGGCGCAGCGGCGACTGGAAGACGTTTTGCAAGATGCTGCCCGAATATGCCGATCTTTGCGAAGGCGAGGGCGGCATGCACGACACCGCCATGCTGCTGGGCCTGCTGGGCTGGGACGATTACGACCGCCCGGTGGAAATCATCACCGACTATTTCTGCAGCTCGGGCACCGGCCAGATCAACGCGGTGTTCCCGCTGCCGCGGGTATAGGCCTGCCCGGCAGGCATCACGCAATACCCGACGGCTGCAGCGGCCGGGCCAGGGCGTCGTCCGGACGGCTGGCTATCATGTCCGCCAGTTCTTTTCGCACGGCGGCGTGGCCGGCGCTATCGAACAGATTATCCATTTCCTGCGGGTCGTCCCTCAGGCAGTAGAGTTCGCCGGCGCCCGAATTCAGCTCTAGGGTCAGTTTCCAGTCGCGCGTCCGGGCCGTCCTGAGCTGCAGCTCCACGCCGCAGCGCGAGGCGGCGACGTCCCATTCGCTGTAGGCGTAGTCGCGGCTCGCCGCCGCATTCTCCAGCATGGGCCTCAGACTGTGGCCATGGGTGGGGCCCAGAGCCGCGGCCTGGCCGTAGTCGGTGAACGTGGCCGCCAGATCCAGGGTGGAGACCGGATCGGCGACAATCTTGCCCGCCGCCACTCCCGAGCCGGCGCAGATCAGGCCGACGCGCAGCACGCCCTCGTAGGGCATGGGGCCCTTGAGCATCAGGCCGTGGTCGCCCAGCCAGTCGCCATGATCCGACGTGAACACGACCAGAGTGTTGTCCTGCAGCCCGTATTGGCGCAGCGCCTCGCGGATCCGGCCGACCTGGTGGTCGATCAGCGCGATCATGCCGTAGTAGTTGGCGACGACGTGGCGCAGCGGCCCGTCCGGCAGGGTGGGTATGCGCGAAAAGCCCTGGCGCAGCCGGCGCACCTCGTCGCTGCCCAGCGGTGTGCTTTCCATGCTGGCCCGGTGCCACCAGGGGCGCCGATCGAAGTCCGTGCAGCGATGCGCCGGCAGGTCGACGTCTTCCGGAGCGTGCAGTCGCGACCATGGCTCCGGGCAGTCGAAGGGGTGATGCGGATCGGCGAAGGAGGCCCACAGAAAGAACGGTTCTTGCCGATGCTCGCGCAGGTATTCGATGCTGCGGTCGCCGACCCAGGTGGAGTTGTGCCATGCCGGCGGCAGGCCGGAATAGAAGGTCTGCGGAGCGCCCGTCGCCGGGCCGAGATCCATGGAGTAAAGGCGGTTGCGTTCTTCGCCCAGCCCGTCGCAGTAGTACCAGCGGGAATGGTGCAGGCCCTGCGGAGGATGCCCCGGCAGCCAGTAGTTGTGGCCTTCGACCATCAGCTCCACGTGCTCGAAACCCATGTAGGGCCCGTTCCAGCCGGGGCCGAAGTCGGCCTGGCTCGATTGGCACTCGGGCCGGCCGGTCTTGGCGAATGTCTGGTGCGAAGAGAAATGGGCCTTGCCTATCAGGCCCGTCTTGTATCCGGCCCTGGACAGGCTGCCCGCAAAACCGTGTTCGCCCGTTGCGCTGGGCAGGTCTATGCCGTTGTCGCGTACGCCATGTGTCAGGGGCAGCAGCCCAGTCAGCATCGAGGCGCGGGCCGGCTGGCACACCAGATTCGGCGTGATGCAGGCCGAGAAGCGCGTGCCTTCCGCGGCCAGCCGATCCAGGTGTGGAGTCTTCACCCGGCGGCCCTCGAAGCCGAAACAGTCGCCGCGATGCTGGTCGGAAGTAATCAGAATAATGTTTGGAGGTGCAGGCTCATGCATGGTGTGGCAGCTGGGTTGAAGTATCGTTGGGAATTCCCCGGGCCCGGGACGGCTGCCGCGGTTCAGCCCGCATTGGCCTGTAGTTTCGCCAGCAGTCCATGATAAGTGTCGATGTCGCGCGCCAGCCGATGTTCCAGTGTTGCAGGGCTCGACCACGTAGGCTCGACGCCGGCGGTGATGAATTTCGACGCCACGGCGGGATCCTGCAAAGCGGCCTTCAGGGCGGACGACAGCCTGGCGACGACGGGAGCCGGGGTTCCACGAGGAGCGAACAGGCCGAACCAGCTCTCGAACGAAAAGCCGGGTACGGTCTTGGACAGCGGCTGCATGCCGTCTTTTGCGTGAGTGCCGGCATAGCCCAGTGCCCGCACCCGGCCGCTGGCCGCCGCCGGCAGGCCCGTGCCCACGGCGATGAACATGACCGATACATGATCGCCCATCAGGTCGGCGAAGCCTTGCGGCGCGGCCTTGTAGGGAATGTGTTCGAGTTTTATGCCTGCATCCTTCTCGAAAATCTCCATGGCCAATTGATGCACCGATCCAGTGCCCCCGGACGCATACGGAATGCGGCCCGGGGCCGCCTTGGCGCGGGCGATCAGCGCGGCGGTGGAGTCGATCCCGCTGCCGGGGGCCGCCACCAGCATGAACTGGACGGTGCCTATCTGACCGATGGGGGCGAAGTCCCGCTTGGGGTGATAGGGCAGCGCACCGAGCAGGTACGGCGATACGGCGAGTGCCGAATCGATGCCCAGGACGATGGTGTAGCCATCGGGCGCGGCCTTGGCCGCGAGCTTGGAGCCGATGATTCCGCCCGCTCCGGGCTTGTTCTCGACGATGATGGGCTGCCCCAGTTTTTTCGCCATGCTTTCGGCCAATTCCCGGCACACGGTGTCGCCTGCTCCGCCGGGCGTAGTGGGAACGATGAATGTGATTGGACGATCGGGATAGCCGGCAGCCAGGGCAGGGACGGCGAGGCTGCAGAGTGCCAGCGCCAGGATGGCGCGGCAGGCGTGCACTAGGGTAGGCATGGGATGTCTCCTTTGATTGTGATGGCCGACGTTGTAGTGGCTTGTGTGCCGGGCCGTCATCACGGGTTTGATGCGGCCATGGTAGGTGGGCGAGAACATGCCTGTCTAATGATATTTTTATGAAGTAATATTCAAAAATGGATAAGTTGCTAGTGGAGCGTCAGGTCGTGGCCGGGCGCGGAGCCGTTCCTTTGAGAGGAAGAAATGATGCTGGATGGGGACTGGTATCTACGCAGCAGATTGAAATTGCGGCATCTGAAGCTGCTGGTCGTGCTGGCCGACGTGCGTAATCAGGCTGAAGCGGCGGGGCGCCTGGCTACCACCCAGCCCGGCGCATCCAAGATGCTGGCGGAGCTCGAGGCCATGGTCGGTGCGCGCCTGTTCGAGCGCACCGCCAAGGGGGCTTTGCCTACCCCCCAGGGCGAGATCCTCATCCGCCATGCACGTTGGATTCTGGGCGATCTCGGCCGGCTTGGGGATGAGCTGGAGGCATCGGGCGACCAATTGGCCGGAGAGCTTCGCCTGGGTACGAATTCTTCATCCGCCGTCTGCCTGGTGCCGCGCGGCCTGGTACTGTTGCGGCAGTCTGCCCCGGGCCTGACGGTGACGATCCACGAAGCGTCGGTCGAGTCGCTGCTGCCCGCCCTGGAGGCGCGCCGCCTCGATGTGGTGGTGGCCCGTCTCGGGCGCGCCACGGCCGGTGCTGCTTATGAGCAGGCAGCTTTGCTCGAAGAGCCCATGGTGCTGGCGGTGGCGCCGGGCCATCCGCTGACGGCACACAAAAGCGCCTTGAGCTGGCGCGACCTGGGGGACTATCCATGGATACTGCCGCCCGAGGGTTCGCCCGTGCACGATGCCTTGATCCTGCTGCTGGATCGCCACCGGATCGAGCCCCGGGTATTGGCCCGATCGGCTTCGATACTCAACAACCTTGCGCTGATGGAAACCGCCGGCGCGCTGGGCATATTCCCCGCCGCCGTCGGCCGTGAATATCAGCGGCGCGGGCTGCTTGCCGCGCTGCCCCTGGCGCTGCCGCCGGTATTCGGGCCCATCGGCATCATCACGCTGCGCGGCCTGGCCCCGTCTCCCGCGCTGGCCGCCATGATCCAGAGCCTGCAGACGAGCGCGCAGGAATTGAAGACGTCGGCACAGAGCTAAGGCCTGTTCATACTAGCGGAGCCGCACGGCCACAAAAAGCTCGCCCATCAAGGAGCGAAGCGGCTCTTATCCCTGCAGCCGCTTTTCCAGCAGGGCCAGGTCTTCGCGCAGCCGGCGCAGCGAGGCGTCGACGCTGTTGCCGCTGGGCCGGGACGCTTCATCTGCGCCGGTGACGGCGCGCAAGGCGAATTGCGCCAGCATGTCCGCCACGTCTTCCTGGGGCACGGCGCCGGCGGGGTCGAACCACCATGCGCACCAGTTGCACATGCCGAGGATGGCAAATGCTGCGATCTTTGGGGCCACCACCTGGAACTGACCGGCCTGCATGCCGGCCTGCAGCGTGTGTTCGAAGCGATCCAGTACCTGCCTGCGGGCGGCCTGCGCGCTTTTGTGCAGCGCTGCGGGCAGGTTTTCTTCATTGCGCTCGACCACGCGAAACTGCACTGGATGGCTGAGTATCAGGCGGGCGTGCTGCTTCACCATCTGCCGTAGGGCCTGTGCCGGATCGGCCTGCGGGTCGGCCGCCTGTGCGGCCAGTTTGCCGGCCATGACGGTGACCTCGCTCACCAGCTCCTGCAGTATGGCTTCCTTGTTGCGGAAGTAGTAGTACAGAGCTGTCCGGGTCACCCCCATGGCCTCTGCGATGTCGCCCATGCTGGTGCCCTGGAAGCCGCGCTGGATGAACAGATTGGAGGCTGCTTCCAGGATGGATTCCCGCAGCAGTTCGCGGCGCGTCGATTTCAGCGCGGACGGGGATTTGCGGGACGGTGTCGTGGGCACGTTCGGCGCTTGTGAAAGAAGGGAAGAATCCGGCGGCGGGACGTGGAGCGCATACCGCGCCGGCCGGCCCGCTGGCGGGCTGTTTCATTTCAAGAGATGGCTCTGGGCAGAAGGCTGCCTAGACGGAATGCTAGAGACGCTTGACACCTATGTCAAATTCGTCGACAGCCACCGGTCGGCGCATAGGAATGAAAAAGCAGTGCTGGCGGGCGGCCGCCAGGGCGCGCCGCCCCGTCCTGTCCGGGCTGTTTGGCGGCCGCTGCGGTGCGGGCCCGGAACCATGTTTGACAGGCCTGCGCATGTATTCGAGCACGCTGTCACAAATTTATTTGACATATATGTCAAAAAATAGTCTAGAATGTCTAATCAGAAAACAGGAGACCACCATGACAGGAACCCCGAACCAGCCCGGCAGCGCCGGGCGGCAGGCAAACGGCGAGGCCACCGCCGGGCTGCTCAACACCGATTGGAATCCGCGCGGGCTGCCCGATGGCGCCACTACCCGCAATGTGGTGTTGCGCACCCGTGACGGCGCCGCGACCGGCGGTGCGCTGTATCTGCCCGCCGGCACTGCGCGCACAGTGGTCTGCATCATGCATCCGCGGGAGTTCATGGCCTGCCATTACGCCATTCCCGATATCGTCGGAGCCGGCTACGCCGCCTGGTCGCAGTGGCCGCGTTCCGTGGGCAACGACTTGAGGCTGGAGCACGAATTTGCGCTGTA
Organism: Candidimonas nitroreducens; assembly: GCF_002209565.1. Lineage (GTDB taxonomy): Bacteria > Pseudomonadota > Gammaproteobacteria > Burkholderiales > Burkholderiaceae_B > Candidimonas > Candidimonas nitroreducens. The sequence goes on along the minus strand of NZ_NJIH01000019.1, from coordinate 73,545 downwards.
CGACGTGGCGGCGGGCCTGGAATTCCTGCGCCAGGCCGGCTTCGAGCGCATCGTGCTGCTGGGCAATTCGGGTGGCAGCGGCCTGTATGCGCTGTATGCGCAGCAAGCGGCGCTGGCGCCCGCCGAACGCCTGGCGCGTACGCCGGGGGGGCGCGCCACGCGACTGGAAACGCTCGACATGCCGCAGCCCGACGGCATGATCCTGCTGGCGCCCCATCCGGGCCAGGGCGCGTTGCTGATGCAGTGCATAGACCCGTCCGTGGCCGACGAGTCCGATCCCTTGTCGGTAGATGCCTCGCTCGACCCCTTCGATCCGGCCAACGGCTATGCCGAGCCGCCGCAAGGCGCGCGCTACGCGCCCGCCTTCGTCGAGCGCTATCGCCGGGCGCAGCGCGACCGCGTCGCCCGCCTGGACGCGCGGGCGCACGAGCTGATCGCCGCGCGCATGCAGGCGCGCGGCCGGGCCAAGGCCGCCGGAACATTGCCGGATCGCCGCCTCGGCGCCCATACCCAGGTCATGGAAATCTGGCGCACCGACGCGGATCTGCGCTGCCGCGACCTGTCGCTGGATCCGTCCGACCGCAAGTACGGCTCGCTCTGGGGGCGGGATCCCTACGCATCCAACTACGGGTCGGTGGGCTTTGCGCGCCTGTGTTCCCCGGAAAGCTGGCTGTCGACCTGGTCCGGGATTTCTTCCAACGCGCTGCTGGCCAAGACCGCGCCGTCCATCAGGCAGCCCACGCTACTGGTGGAATACACCGGCGATCAAGCCTGCTTTCCGGGCACGATCCGTCAAATCCACGACGCGCTGGGGGCGGCCGACAAGCGCCACGAGCGCGTGCGCGGCGACCATCACGGCCGCGCCCTGGCGCCGGACGAAGAGCCTGGCCGCTATGTGGCCGGCCGCCTGATCCAAGACTGGCTGCGCCAGCAGTTCGCCCTATAGGCGGGCCGGCCCGCAATTCGCGCCCACTTAATTCATATCCGTCGTATTCGCGAGGACTCGATCATGACCATGAAACCGAGCGCCAGCCCTGCCCTCCAGGGCGCAGGCGAGCGCAACCATCGCTCATCCGGCGCCGCAGGCGCCCCGAATGGCGGCAGGCAAGCCCCGGCCGCGCAGCACCAGGCCGGCACGCCGGCGGCGCCGGCCTCCGGCAGCCTGGTGCTGCGCGGCGTGGATCACAGCGCACGCCCTACCTGGAAGCTCAGGGAAACGGTGGAGTTCTACCGCGATATCCTGGGCCTGCCCTTGATCCACACTATTTCCGCGCGCGGCTGGGGGCCCGCCACCCACCCCGATTTCCTGCACTTCTTCTTCGACAGCGGCAAGGGCAGCACCATCGCCTTCTTCTATTACCTGGGGTCGCAGGCGCCAGAATCCCTGCAGGGCCGGGAAAAGGCCAGGCCCTGGCCGCAGGATCATGTGTTCGACGCCACGCACACCGCATGGCAGGTCGACGGCGAACAAGAGCTGCAGGCCTGGAAGCGGCGCCTGGAGGCAAAAGGGGTGGAAGTCTCGGTGGAGACTCGCCACGAAGTCATCGAGTCGATTTATTTCCGCGACCCCAACGGCTATTTCATAGAGATCACGCGCAAGCTGCGGCCGCTGGGCTCGCTCGACGCGGACGATGCCGCCCTGACCCTGCAGGCGGCCATGGAGCTGGAAGACGAGGCCGGCGGCGTAGCGCGGCTCGGGCCCATCGATGCAGTCTGGGCGCGCAAGGCGCGGCTGCTGCTCGATCGCATGGGAGAAGCAGCATGAACGGGCCCCGCATCCGCATCTTCGTGCCGCAAGTGCCCGAATTCGCCGGCCTGGCCGAGGCCGCGCGCGGCATGCCGCAATGCACGGTCAGGCAATGCCCGCCGGGTTACGAGCTGATCGAGGCGCAGGGCCCGATCGAGTTCGGCAGGAAGGCGCTGGGGCTCAAGCCGGCCATCTGGTATGGCCTGTTCACTGGCGGCCTGCAGGGCCGCATCACGCGCTTCGACCGAGACGTGGTTCGCATCGAGCCCTAAGGAAAACAGCGAGCAAGGAGAAAACCATGGGAGACATACTCAACCCTGTGCCGGGGGTGGCCTACCGCAGCGCAGAGCAGGCCGCACACTACCTGCGCTGCGGCGCCTGGGTCGACGACACCCTGGGTGGGGCGCTGCGCAAGACTGCGGCCAAGTACCCCGACCGCCCCGCCTACATCACCGACGAGGGCAATTTGAGCTACGCCGAGCTGGACGATCGCAGCGAACGCCTGGCTGCCGCGCTGCTGAACCTGGGGCTGGCGCCGGGCGACCGGGCCATATTCCAGATGGGCACCGCGCGGGAAACCGCGATCGCTCTGATGGCCAGCTACAAGGCGGGCGTGGTGCCGGTGTGCGCCATCCCGCAATACCGCAGTGCCGAAATTGGCAAGCTGATCGAGATGTCGCAAGCGCGCGCCTATGTGGTTCAGGCCGACTTCAGCCAGTTCGACCTGGTCGGCTTCGCGCATGGAATGATGCAGCAGTACCCTGTAGTCGAACATCTGATCGTGGCACGGGGCGCGGGCGCGGCCCAAGAAGGCCATGCGCTGGAAGACCTGATATCGGGCCAGGCGGCGCCGGCGGCGCGCGCGCGCCTGAAAGATGTCGCCATCGGCCCTCGCGACGTGCTCAGCTTCCAGCTGTCGGGCGGCTCGACCGGCTTGCCGAAGATCATCCCGCGCTTCCACGGCGAATACCTGGGGCACGCGGCAGGGTGGTCGCGGCGCTACGCCATCGATTCCTCGTCGCGCGTGATCTGGTCCCTGTCCCTGATGCACAATGCCGGGCAGCTCTATGCCCTGGTGCCCACCATGTTGCTGGGCGTGACTACAGTGCTCATGCCTCAGGTCGACATCGTGCGCATGCTGGAACTGATCGAACAGCACCGCGTGACGCACGGCCTGTCGATAGGGCCGATCGCACCGCGGCTGATCGCCTACCCGCATGTGGCGCGCTACGATCTTTCGTCGCTGCGCCTGTTCGCCACCATGAGCCGTGCCGACCTGCTCGAGGCCCACCTGGGCGTGCCCTGCTCCAACTTGTACGGCATCACCGAAGGGCTGCTGCTGGGCGCTTCGGCCGATGACCCGGCGTTCGTCCGGCACCATACCCAGGGCGCGTCTGGCTGCGACCAGGACGAGATCAAGGTGCTGGAGCCAGGCACCGACCGCCCCGTCGCGCCCGGAACCATGGGCGAACTGTGCTTTCGCGGCCCTTCCAGCCTCACGGCCTACTACGGCGACGAGGCCGCCACGCGCGACACCCTGACCGCCGACGGCTTCGTGCGCTCCGGCGACATGGTGACCGAGCACCGGGGCGCCGGCCGCCGCATCGAAGGCCGCTCGTGCTATGCCTTCGAAGGCCGGCTGCGCGACAACATCAACCGCGGCGGCGAGAAGATCGGCTGCGAAGAAATAGAGGGCCACATCAGCCAGCATCCGGCGGTTTCCGACACCAAGCTGGTGGCCATGCCCGATCCCATCTACGGCGAGCGCGCCTGCGCCTACCTGGTGCTGCGCCCCGGCCACCGCGCGCCGGACGTGCGCGAGCTGGCCGAATTCCTGCTGGGGCGCGGCCTGGCGAAGTTCAAGTGCCCGGAGCGGATAGAGGTCGTCGAGGAATTCCCGACCACGCGCGTGGGCAAGGTCGACAAGGTGGCGCTGCGCAAATTGATCGCCGAGCGCCTGAGCGAAGAGACAAGGGCTGGCGGGGAGCGGCGCTCATGAACATGAAATGCATGGAATACGTGGCGCGGACGATGCCGTTCGCCGTGCGGCGCACCGTCAAATGGGGGGACTGCGATCCGGCCGGCGTGGTCTACACCGCCACCTTCGCCGATTACGTCATCGCCGCAGCGGAGGCGTTCTATGCGCAGCTGCTCGGCGAGGGGTCGCAGCATGCCAAGGATCGGCACGGCTTCGGCACGCCCAGTCGCGCATTGACTTTCGATTTCCGGCGTTCGCTGCGCCCGGACGACGAATTCGAGATCGAGGTTCGCGTCGGCGAGATCCGCAGCCGTTCCTACGAGCTGCTGATGCGCGGCGTCGACCTGCGGGGCGAGGATGTCTTCATTGCCTGCCTGACGCCGATCTGCGTGGCGCGCGGTGAACGGCGCGGCATCGAGATCCCCGCAATCTTCCGCCAGGCGCTGCAGGCATACCGGGATCAGTGCGGCCAGCCGTCGGCTTGAGCCCGGCGAACACGCCCGAATCCTACATCATCGAGGAACCTGAAATGGACATAGCAATCATAGGTGGCGGCCCCGCCGGCTTGTATTTCGCGCTGTTGATGAAAAAGCATGACGCGCGCCATCGCATCCGCGTCTACGAACAGAACCGCGCCGACGCGACCTACGGCTGGGGCGTGGTGTTCTCGGACGTGGCGCTGGGCTTCCTGGCGGACGCCGATGCTGACTTCTACCGCAAGTTCACCGCCGGCCACGAGCGCTGCGACTACATGGAGATCGTGCATCGCGGCGTACATGTGCAGGTGAAGAACAATCATTTTTCGCGCGCCCCCCGCATCGCCCTGCTGGGGGTCTTGCAGGACGAATGCCGCAAGGCCGGAGTCGAGCTGCAGTTCGGCACGCGCGTCGGCGACCTAGCCAGCCTCGGTTCGCCCGACCTGATCGTAGCCGCCGACGGCGTCAACAGCGCCGTGCGCAGCCGCCATGCCGAGCACTTCCAGCCCGAGATCGAGACGCGCCGCAACAAGTTCGCCTGGTATGGCACGCGGCAGCTGTTCCATCCCGTCTCGCTCATCTTCAAGGAAAACGCGGACGGCATTTTCATTGCCCACAGCTACCAGTACAGCAAGGAGCTGAGCACCTTCCTGGTCGAGACCGACCCCGATACCTGGCGGCGCGCCGGCCTGGATCAGGCCAGCGACGAGGAAAGCCGCAAATACTGCGAGGCGGTGTTCGCGCCCGAGCTGGGCAGCAACGAATTGCTGTCGAACCGTTCGTCCTGGTTCCAGGCCAGCGTGGTGCGCAATGCCAGGTGGACGCATGGCAATATCGTGCTGCTGGGCGATGCCCTGCGCACGGTGCATTTCTCGCTGGGGTCGGGCACTCGCATGGCCATGCAGGACGCTATCGCGCTGCAGGCGGCTTTCGCCCGCCACGGCAGCGATGTCGCTGCGGCTTTTGCCGACTTCGAAAGCATCCGCCGCCCGGCTTCGGCGACGTTCCAGGAAGCCGCCGCGAAAAGCCTGGGCTGGTACGAGAATATTGCCGGCAAGATGGCACTGGATCCGATCCCGTTCGCCTACGACTATATGCGCCGCACCGGGAGGGTCGGCCATGAAGACCTGCGCGAGCGCGACCCGGAGCTGGTGGCGCGATACGAGGCCGCGCCGGCGCCCTGACCTTGTGTAGTGCCCAGCTGGCCTCAACCCTGAGGCTCGGACGGTGTCATGAGCGGGCCCGGGAACAGTTCATGCTGCAGCAGGCCCGCGACGTGTATGGCGTCGAAATCGTACCCTTCGGCCGCAACGACTTGCACGCCGACCGGCAGGCCCTGGCGGGAAAGGCCCAGGGGCATCGAGGTCGAAGGCAGGTAGCACATCCCGATGATGCCTGGCCAGAATTCCTGGTCGTAATAATCGATTTCCTCGCCGTCCACTTGCAGTGTGCGTGTTTCGGGTGCGTTGTCCGGGTAGATGGGAAAGGCGTCGCGCAACGTTGCCGGGCAGATCAGTATGTCCCAGCGGCTGAAGAATTCCCGCCAGGCTGCGCGCAGGCGGTTGCGCCATTCGTTGTGGCCGGCCCATTCGTGATGCGCGATCAGGGCCGCCCGGGCATGGCGTCCAAGCACGCTGGTCTCTTCGGGATGCGACTGCGCGATTTTCCGGTATTCGTCCAGCATGCCGACGGATTTGCCCGTGACCACTGCCGCCGTGCGCAGAATGCTGTAGACCTTTCTCGCCTGGGCTGGGTCGAAGAATGGCTGGAACCGTGTTGTCGAGCGGCAGAGGCCGCCCAGCGAGCCCAGCAGGTTTGTCAGTTTGGCGGTGATTTCTTCGCTAGTCTTAACGGCCGGGTCGCCCGGCCAGACCGCTATTCGATAGTCTTTCAGCGTGGCGGCGCGTGGTGGCGGCAGTTCCATGCTCCGTATGTCCATCGGGGAGTCGCCGCCTTGTGCCAGAACGCGCAGGAAGATGGCCAGGTCTTGCGCGCTTTTGCCCATGGGGCCGGCGGTTGCGATATCCGAGGCGGACACGTGTCCGTGCGGGGAATCGCCCAGGCCGGACACCGCGCCCCAGGTGGGCTTGTGCCCGTACACGCCGCAGAATGCGGCCGGAACCCGGATCGATCCCGCCCGGTCGCTGCCCAGCTCCATCGGGCTCAGGCCCATGGCCAGCGCCGCCGCCGCCCCTCCCGAAGATCCGCCCGGCGAGTAATTGTGGCGCCAGGGATTGTGTGTGACCCCGTACACCGAATTGCTCGATTGCCAGTCCGCACACATGAGTGGCACATTCGATTTGCCCAGGATGATGGCTCCCGCCTTGCGTACTTTACGGATGGTGGTGGAGTCGGCCGCCGCCATATTGCTCGCCCAGGCGGGGTTGCCCAGTGTGGTGGGCAGGCCTTCTACGAAGAATGACTCCTTCACGGTCATGGGCAGCCCATGCAGGGCGCCGCAGGCGTGGCCGCGGCCGAGGGCGCTGTCGGCTTGCCGGGCGGCCTCGAGCGCCCGGTCGAAGTCACGTACCGGCACGGCGTTGATGCCGGGGTCGAGCCGTTCGATCCGGTCGATGAAATATCGCGTCGCTTCCAGCGAGCTGAGGCGGCGCGTCCGGATCGCGTCGATCAGCTCGCAAGCCGTCATCGTGTGCAGTGCGGCGGTGCAATTTTCTCCTTGGCCGAGCGTCATGTTCATTTACCCTCGGCAATGTGCTTGTCTGCGATGAGTTTCGACCATCTCCTGGCGTCGGCTTCGATCACCGTCTTGAATTTGTCGGGGGGCAGGGCCGAGACATGCATGTCGAGCTGGCGGATCCTGGCGCGTATTTCGGGCCTTTCCAGAATTTCGAGCAAGGCCGAGTTGATCTTGTGCACGGCCGCGGCCGGCGCTCCGGCCGGGGCCAGTAGCCCATACCAGCCTTCTCCTTGAACCACATCGAATCCTTGCTCGGCCGCGGTGGGAACGTCCGGAAGCAAGGCGGAACGCGTTTTCCCGAACACCGCCAGGGGGCGAACCCGGCCCGACACGATTTCGGGATATTGCGCCGTGCTCGCATCGAACATAAGGTTTATCTGCCCCGAGGCCAGGTCTGTCAGGGCCTGCGTGGATGTCTTGTAGGGAACAAACAGCAGCTTGATGCCGGCACGATCCGAAAACAGCAGAGAGTACAGATATGTCAGGCTGTATTGATTACCCGCGGTGGCGTAGCTGAGACGCTGGGTGCGCTCCTTGGCCAGCTGCACCAGTTCCCGCAGGTTTTTGGCCGGTACCGAGGCATTGGCGGTCAGCAGCACTGAGAGCGTCGAAACCTGGGTGACCGGCTGCAGTTTGCGCAAGATGGAAAGCGCCTGCAGTTGGTTCATAGCCGGGCTGATGGTTACCGCCCCTGCTTGCGTGAACAGCAGCGTATAACCGTCCGGACGGGCGCGCGCCGCTTCGTTGACGGCAATGAGGCCGCCGGCTCCTGTCTTGTTCATGATCAGCACGGGCTGTCCGAGGCTTTTTGCCAGGGGCTCGGAAATAATGCGTAGCAGCACATCCAGAGAGCCGCCGGGCGCGCCGGGCGTGATGATCTGGATTTGTCTCGATGGATAGGGCTCGGCGTGCGCCGCGGCAGTGAACAGCAATGGCAGCAGCGCGCACAGCGCATGTCGCAGAATCTTCATATCAGGCACCTGATTCGATTCAATGGATGAAGAAAGGGCCCGGCCTGTTGTCGGCTCTGGCCGTTCCGGCTACGTTGTGATTGGCATGGTAAAGAACCCAATGATGAAAATATAATGAAAAAATATCGGATATTGATTCCAATCTAGAATCACGTATCTGGTGCTGCCTGCCAGTAAGGGCGCCTCTTGCTGGCAGGCAGGCCTTGGATAGACGCAATCGCAGCCGGGAACTTTTGCCTCGCGGGCGGCGATCGACCCGCGCCGCCTTCCGGAGCCCCGGTGCCATGCATCATTTTTCGAAACTACGCATCCGCCATCTGCAAGCAGTCGTCCAGTTGCACGAGACGAGAAATGTCCATCGCGCGGCGGAACAATTGTTTCTTACCCAGTCTGCGGTCAGCAAGCTCCTGATCGAGGCTGAACGCATCTTGGAGAGCCGGCTGTTCATACGCAGCAAATCGGGCATGCAGGCCACCGAGGCCGGCGCGGCCGTCGCCGTTCGCAGCAAGGCGCTGCTCGCCCAGCTCAATGCCATGCAAACGGATGTGGCCGCCATCGAGCAGGGCGCGTTGGGGCGAATCAGGCTTGGCACGACTACCTTTTCGCAGCATCGCGTCCTGCTGGAGGCGCTGACCCGCATACGTGAACAATATGCGCGCTTGTCTGTTTCCATCCAGACCGGCAGCCACGACCTGGCGCTCGCGGCTCTGCAGCAGGGCAGGCTGGACTGCGTGATCACGCGCCTTTCAGGGGCAGCGGTGCAGGGCGACTATGCATGGGACATTTTGTACGGAGAGCCTATCCGCATCGTGTGCAGCAAGAATCACCCCTTGGCCAAGGTCAAGCGTGTCCGTCCGGCGGCGCTGGCGCAGGCACAATGGGTGCTGCCGCCGGTAGAAGCGCCGTTGCGCGCCATTATGGATCGCTATTTCGTCGAGCACAGGCTGCGCCCGCCCAAGACCAATATCGAAACCCTGTCTATCCTGCATATCGAGCTGTTGCTGACGCGGAACTTGCTGCTGTCGCCGCTGCCCGGAACCATGGCCGAGTACCTTCAGCGTTCCGGCAGAGTCGGCATTCTCGACATGGATCCGCTCTGGTTCATGCCCCCGGTGGGGCTGGTGTACAGGCATTCCGACCAGAACAGCAGCGCCCTGTTGCTGTTCCGGGAATTGCTCGGGGATGCCAGCAAAGGCATGGAGCTGGTCGGCGCCGCCAGCCCTGGCGATGCAGCGTTACCGCCGGCGGGCAATATGCGTGCCGCGGGCGGTGGTGTGAGCGCGGCCCGAGCCCGGCGCACGCCTGCGCGGGCCGCAGCGGCATCAGCGAAGCGCAAAACAAGCCGCGAGCCAGGAGCCGGATGACCCCGATCGAGATGCGGCCGTCGTTGCCGGCGCTGGCGTGCGCCGAAAAGGCGCGTGGTTGCAGGGCGGCGGCGTTCAGGCCCCCGCCGACTTGTCCTGCCTGACCAGCGCTATCGCCGCGTCGACGTCGCGGTACAGGCGATCCAGCAATTCCTTGCCTATTTTTTCTTCCAGCTCTTGGTACTTCCGGTCGATCTGCGGCCGCATGTGCTTGATGAGCGCGACACTCTTGGGCGTCAGCGAAATTTCCTGGCGGCGCTGGTCGGAATCCGAGCGCGCGCGGCGGATCAGTCCCGCTTGTTCCATGCCCGCCAGCATGCGCGTCAGGCTCGGGCTCAGTATCTGGCAGCTGCGGGCGATCTGATTCGGCTCCATGGGGCCGGTTTCGCTGAGCGTGCGCAGTACGCGCCACTGCTGCTCGGTGACGCCGGCCTCGTTCAGCACGGGCCGGAAGTGCGCCATCAAGGCCTCGCGGGCGTAGAGGAACAGGTGCGGCAGATTGCGGTGGTGGAAGGATGGATGCATGTTGCCATGTTAACAAGAATGGCTGCTACCATGGAGAGATATCGCGGGGTTCGCCGATGCGTAGATCGAACCCGCGGCTCCCGGGCTGCCGGCCTGCCGGCCTTCCAGGCGGCTTGGTGTCCGAATTTTTTGCAGGGCTGTCATTGTGAGCACTCCTATGCAGGCTTCCTCTCGCACGTCGGAGCGGCTGTTCTTCGCCCTCTGGCCGGACGCCGCCACGGTGGCGCAGCTGATGGACTGGGCGCGCGCTGCCCAGGCCTTGTGCGGCGGCCGGATACTGCGGCCGGAAACCTTGCACATGACGCTGGCGTTCCTGGGCGAGACTCCCGCCGACGCCGCGCGGCGGCTTGCTTACGAGGCAGCAGGCTGGAGCGTGTCGCTGGGGCCCTTGGTGCTGAGCGAATTCGGGCGTTTCAAGGGGCCGCGCATTGTCTGGGCCGGCCCGGCGGCCGCCGAGGGCCGGGTGGCGTGGCTGGACGCGCTATACGAGGGCCTTTGGAATCGCCTGGAGCAGTGTGGCTGGAGCCGCCAGGCGGGCGCCTTCCGGCCGCATGTATCGCTGCTGCGCAACGCCGGGCCGGGCGACACGCGGCTGCTGAGCGCAGCGCCGCTGGCGTGGTCGCCGACGCGCTGCGTGCTGGTGGCGTCCAGGCCGAATAAGGGTGTGGCGCATTACGACGTGCTGGCCAGCTTGCCCGTGGCGTAATGTTCGCCGGGAGTCGCGGTGCGCAATGAGTGCCGGGGCGAGCGCAGGGGCTCCTGGGCACTCGGTGGGCGGGTTCTGGCGATGCTGTGTGTAGGCCTGGCCCAGCCGAGGGCAGAGATCAAAGGCACGGATCTGAAAACACAGATCTGAACACACAGATCTAAATGTATGTATACCCCAGTTCTGTGCTGATATTGCGTGCGGTGGCCACCACCTGGGGCGCCAGTGTGCGCCGTGCTGCCTCCACCTTCCAGCGCGGCGAGGGCACGGCGATATTGACCGCGCCTACGGGGGCGCCGGAGCGGCTTATCAGCGGGGCGGCGATCGAGATGTCGCCGATGAAAGCCTCTTGGTCGTTCAGCGCATAGCCCAGGCGCCGTGCTTCCATCAAGGCCGCGTGCAGCGCTGGCAGCTCGGTGCGAGTCAGCTCGTTCATGGGCGTGCGCTCTGCGTTCCCGAGCCTGGCCATGGCCTCGCCCTCGTCCAGCCGGGAAAGTATCGCGCGGCCGGCAGCGGTGCAGAAGGCTGGCAGGCGCGACCCCACGTGCAGGTCGACACTGACCGCGTGCAGGCTCGGGAAACGGGCCAGGTAAACGATCTCGTCGTCTTCCAGCTTCATGAGGTTGACGGTTTCACCGGTCTGCCGGTTCAGCGCCTCCATATGCGGCGTGGCCTTTTCGCGCACGCGATCCAGGGTAAGCACGGTGTGGCCGAATTCCAGCATGCGGCTTGACAGCGTGTAGGCGCGCGTGTCGGGGTGCTGGCGCAGGTATCCCAGGGTTTTCAGTGTGTGGGTAATGCGCTGCACGACGCTGCGGTTGAGTCCCGAAAGGCCGGATAGTTCGGTAAGTGTGACCGGACGCGCGGCGCGGTTGATGGCCTCGAGCACCTGGAAGCTCTTGGCCAGCGCCCCGATGAACAGCCGGCTTTCGGCATCACCCGTGCTGCCGCCGAGCTCCGGACGGAGAGGCGCAGCGGCTGGCGGTGGAAGATCAGTCTTGCGAGGCATGGACGAGCGGATCGTACAGATCGGGGCGTCGGTCGCGCCACCATGGAAAGCCTTTTCTTGCCGCGGCGGCTGCGTCCAGGTCAATTTGGCAACTGAGCAGTTCGGGCTCTTCGGTGCCGGCCTCGGCCAGGATCGTGCCGCGCGGATCGACGACCATGCTGCGTCCCAGGTGATGGCGCACCCCTTCGGTGCCGACGCGATTGCATGCCAGCACGCAGGCGCCGTTCTCGTAGGCCCTGGCCCGCAGCGGAACGTCCCAGATGGCGCTGCGGTGCGCCGGATCGGAATAGGTCGAGTAGCAGATGGGCATGGCGATCAGCTCGGCGCCCTTCAGCGCCAGCGCGCGCGACGCTTCCGGATACAGCCGGTCGTTGCAGATCTGCACGCCGATGCGCGTGCCGGCCACCGGGTAGGTGTCCAGCCTGTCTCCGGGGGTGAAATAGAATTTCTCGTAGCTGCCAGTGCCGCCACGGGCTTCGTTGGGGAAGTAGGCGGGTATGTGGGTCTTGCGGTAGGTGCCGAGTATTGCGCCGTTTTCGTCGATGACCTGCGCCGAGTTGAAGTAGCCGCTTGGGTTGCGCTCGGCCCAAGGCAGAACCAGCGCGATCCCGTGGCTGTGCGCCTTCTGGCGCAGGCGTTTCAGCACGGAGTCGTCGGCGTCCATGAAATAGCCGTCGAAGTATTCTTCGAGGCGGTTGGGAAAGAAGGGAGCGAGGAACAGTTCGCTGAACGTCAGCAGCCGCACCGACAGGCGCGCCGCCTCGTCGAGCATCTGCTGCGCCTGTGCCTCGATCTGCGCGAGACCGTCTTGTGCCACGCTGCCAGTCTGCGCGGCGGCGACCACGATGCGGCGTGCCATGGTTAGCCCCGGGCCTGCGCGCAGCTGTACGGCACGCCGCTGGCGTTGGTGGTAAACGGAAGGAAAGAGAATGTGCTCATGGAGGATCCAGCCATTAGTCTTGTAAAGAACCGGTGGAAGGCCGCAGACGGCGGCCGGTCATGAAGCGCTTAAGGCAATTGCATTGCAATACTGCTTATTGCAATTAAAAATACTAGTGGATACAGTGCGCTGATGCAAGGCCGCGGCACGCGGACATGGGGTTCGCGATCCAGTCCGGGGCTGTCCGAGCCGGCCAAACTCAAGGGCATCGCTCTACAGTTTCGCTGGGCCCTAGCCCTTCGGCCCGAGGGGCATTTTCGAGGAGCTGTGCGATGCATCGACGCAAACTGCTTTTGGCAGCACTTCCCGCGCTGCTGTTGTCCACTCATGCCCCCGCCCGGGCCGAGTCCTGGCCCGCCGAGCCGATCAAGCTGGTGGTGGCCTACCCGCCCGGCGGCAGTACCGATACGGCCGGCCGCCTGCTGGCCAAGGCGCTGGCTGCATCCCTGGGCCGTCAAGTGGTGGTTGAAAATCGTGCCGGCGCCGGCGGCACGATAGGCGCGTCCTACGTGGCGCATGCCAAGCCCGACGGGTACACGATATTGCTGGCAGCCTCGCCCGAGGTTTCGATCGCTCCGATCACTCTGAAGAACATGCCGTACGATCCCTTGAAAGATCTGGCGCCCATTTCGCTGGTCGGCAAGGTTCCGTTCGTGCTGGTGGTCAACCCCAAGGTGCCCGCCAAGTCGCTGCAAGAGCTGATCGCCTATGCCAAGGCGCATCCCGGGCAGTTGAATTATTCATCGTTCGGCACCAACACCTCGAACCACCTGATCGGCGAAGAATTCAAGGTGGCTGCGCACATCAATACCACTCATGTGCCTTACAAGGGCAGCGGCCCGTCGATCGCCGATCTGATGGGCGGCCAGGTTCAGTACACTTTCGATACCGCTACGGCTACGCTCGGCCAGGTGAAGGCGGGCCGGCTGCGGGCGCTGGCGGTGGCAACCGACAAGCGCCTGCCCAATGCGCCGTCCATTCCCACCATGGCCGAGGCCGGGCTGCCGTTCGTCGGCGGCACGTGGTTCGGGCTGCTGGCTCCGGCCAAGACGCCCCAGGCCGTCATCGACAAGCTCAATGCTGTGACCGTGGCGGCGCTGAAGTCGCCGGAATTGAACAAGGCCTTCATGGATCTGAACATCATGCCGTCTCCCGACACGCCCGCGCAGTTTCGTGGCTTCATCTCGTCGGAAATCGGGAAATGGCGCAGCCTGGCCTCCAAGGTCGGTATAGTCGCGAAATAAGGCAGGGGTAGGAATTGGCGCAATGCCGATAAGAAGTCTGGCGGGATGAAGATGAAAGCAGGGTCTGGCCGCGTCGCGGTGATTGGTGCCGGCATTGTCGGCGTATGTATAGCCCACGAATTGCGCAAGCGCGGCCGCGAGGTTTTGCTGATCGACCGCGACGAGCCGGGCAGCGGCTGCAGTTTCGGCAATTCGGGGGCCATCAGCGAGGGTTCCGTGGTGCCGCTGGCCATGCCGGGCCTGCTCAAGAGCGTGCCCGGCATGCTTTGCGACCCGGAGGGGCCCTTGTACCTGCCACCAGGCTATCTGCCGTGGGCCATGCCCTGGCTGGCCCGCTTCGCCCTGGCGTCGCGGCCGGCGGCGGCCCAGCATGCCGCGTCCCGCCTGGCGGTGGTGCATCGCAATGCCCTGCAGTTGCACCTGAACTTGGCGCGCGAGGTCGGGGCGCCGGAACTCATCCTGCGCCGCGGCCACCTGTACTTGTATCCGGACGAAAGCATACTGGCCAAGGATCAATCCGGCTGGCGCTTGCGCGAGCAGTACGGGTTTCGCGCCGAGCGCCTGGATCGCGACGGCATCCTGGCGCTGGAGCCCGGCATTGCCGAACGCTATCGCATCGGCATGTTCCTGGCGGATCACGCCACGGTAACCAACCCCTGGCGTTATGTGCAGGCCATATTCCAGCACTATGCCGCGCTGGGCGGCGACTGCCTGCGCGCCGAGGTGAGCAAATTGGCGCCTGGTTCCGGCGGATGGAATATCGAATATGCCGGCGGTGTGCCGACGGGGACGGCGGAGCAGGTCGTCGTGGCCGCGGGGGCCTGGTCGCGCAAGCTGCTGAACCCGCTGGGCGTGCATTTGCCGCTGGAGTCCCAGCGCGGCTATCACGTGCAATTCGAAGGTGGCGCCGAAGTATCGCGCACGGTGGTGCTGGCCGACCGCAAGGTATTCATCACCCCGATGGAAACCGGCCTGCGCGTGGGCGGCACGGTGGAGATCGGTGGCCTGAGCGCCGCACCCAGCCCGCGGCGCTCGCAGGCCTTGCTGCGCATCGCGCTGTCGGCATTTCCGTCATTGCGTGGGCGCGGCTACGCCACGTGGATGGGCCATCGCCCCTGCATGCCCGATTCCGTGCCGCGCATTGGCCCGGCGCCGGGCCGGGCCGGCCTATGGCTGGCGGTGGGCCATGGCCATCTGGGCCTGACCGACTCGGCCGGTACCGCACAGGCCATTGCCGACGGTATCCAGGGCCGGCGCCCCCGGCCGGAAGGGGCTTGACCGACGAATTTCCAGCCCGGGAAATCAGGGGCTGTTCGCCCTGAAAGGGGAGGGCGGCGCTCCATTTAGGGACGGCACTTCTCTTTTAGTTCCAGCGTGGGCGGGCCCCGGCCCGCTACGGCTGGCCGACCGGTCTTTTGTCCGAAACCACCTGCCCGTCTTTGATGACCATTTGCAGCTGCCGGACGTTGTTGATGTCGTCGAGCGGGTTGGCGCCGACGACAATCAGGTCGGCGATCTTGCCTGCTTCCACCGTGCCAAGCTCGTCGCCCACGCCGCAGATGGCCGCACCGTGCCTGGTGGCGGCGACCAGGGTCTGCCATGGCGTGGCGCCGTTGCGCGTCCACAGTCCCATTTCCAGCAGCGCGGCGTCTTTGAGCGGGCGGATGTCCGAGCCCAGCGCCATCTTGACCCCGGCTTTCACGGCCTTGGCGAACCAGTTCGTGTGGGTATCGCTGGCGGCTTCGGCGCGGCAGCACAGTGCGTGGGCCATGCCGCGCTGCTGCGTCCACAGGCTTTCCCATTTGTTCTTGGCCTGGCCAGGGGTGAGGTGGCTGATGGCCAGCGTAGGCACCAGCCACACGTCGTGCTTCAAGAGTAGCTCGATGCACTCGTCGTCCATGATGTAGCCATGCTCGATGCTGTGCGCGCCCAGGAGGATTGCCGCCTTCACCGCCTGCGGGTTGGTGGCGTGCGCCATGACCTTGAAGCCGCGCAGCTTGCAGATGTCGAACGCGGCTTTTATCTCGTCGTCCAGCAGGAAGGACTGGGTGTGCAGATCCCATGACGGCCCCAGGATGCCGCCGGACAGGTTGAGCTTTACGTGATCGATGCCGTTCTTGATGCCTTCCCGGATGGCTTTCACGAACCCGTACGGGCCGTCGCATTCGCGCGCATGCCCGGACGTCAGGAAGTGCCCGCCGGTGGTCGTCAGGAAGTACCCGCTGGCGAAAAGGCGCGGGCCCGTGAACTGGCCCGCCTCGAAGCTGCGCCGCCATGCCACGTCTATGTAATCGTGCGCGCCCGCGCAGCGAAAGCCCACGATGCCGGAGTCCATGAGTGCGGTTTGCAGGCGATGGCCGAACAGCGTCACTTGTTCGGCCAGCGGCATGTCGGCCAGCGAGTGGTAGTCCGGGTGCACGTGCACGTCCCATAGGCCCGGAAGCAGGTAGGCGCCCTTCAGGTCGATGACTTGGTCGTCGGGGCCGGCCGAAAAGCCGCTGTCGGGGCCGACATGGCTTATGCGCTGGCCTTCTATCACGATGGTGGTGCCGGGCCTGGGATCCGGCGATACACAATCGATGAGCGTGGAGTTGACGACTAGGGTTCGCATCATGGTCTCAAGGTAGTTGAACTAGAACGAGGAGTGCCACCATCCAAGTTTATAGTCAGGCCCCGGAAACGGCCAATGGAAAATGGCGCCGGGCTCCCGGAATCGTGTGTAGCGGTTCGTTGCGCCCACGGGCAGGCTTCCGGTATTGATGCAGAATAGTCATCAATCATCAAGTTATTTGCAATTTACAGCTAGGCCTGGCCGGGGCATAGTGTCCGGATCGGGCTTGTGCGCCGCTGCGCGGCAGCCAGACCGTACTTTCATCCTGGCCGCCGTCCGGGCCGGGTTCAATACCTTACAAGGAAGAGACACATGAAATTGCGAGCCTACTTGATCGCAGCGGCGAGCCTGGCCTGCATGGCCGGCGCGCCGGCCACGAGCCTGGCCAAATACCCCGATCGGCCCATCACGCTCATCGTGCCCTTTACGCCCGGCGGAACCACCGATATTCTGGCCCGTGCCGTGGGCGACAAGCTCGGCAAGGCCTGGGGGCAGACGGTCATCATCGAGAACGTGCCTGGCGCGGGCGGGATCATCGGCACCGAAAAGGCCGCGCAGGCCAAGCCGGACGGCTATACGCTGATGATGGGCCACATCGGCACGCTGGGGGTCAATCCCAGCCTGTATGCCAAGAAGCACATCGAGCCCCTGAAGATGTTCGAGCCCGTGGCCTGGGTGGCGCGGGTGCCGAATGTGCTGGTCGTCAACCCGAAGAAACTGCCGGTGCACGACCTGGCCGGGCTCATCGCCTATGCCAAACAGCATCCCGGGAAAATCGATTTCGGGTCGGGCGGCAACGGCAGCGCCGCCCACACGGCCACTGAATATCTGATGCTGAAGGCCGGCATCAATATGACGCACGTGCCGTATCGCGGTACCGGGCCGGCCGTCACCGACCTGATCGCGGGGCAGAACCAGCTGATGTTCACGGGGGTGCCGGCAGTGCTGGGGTTCATCCAGAGCGGCCAGCTGCGGGCGCTGGCGGTGTCCAGCACCAAGCGCGTGGCGGCCTTGCCCAAGGTGCCCACCGTGGCCGAGAGCGGGCTGCCCGGGCTGGCGGGCTTCCAGGCCGACCAGTGGTACGGCATCGTGGCGCCGGCCGGTACGCCGCATGACATCGTGGCCAAGCTCAATACCGAGATCAACCGCATTATCAGCGCACCGGAAGAACAGCATCACTTCGAAGGCCAGGGCGCCATTCCCAACCCGACCACGCCCGAAGCCTTCAAGGCTCAGATCCGCAGCGAGATCGCGCGCTGGAAAGAGGTCGTCGAAAAAGCCCATATGGCCATCAACTGAGTCGCGCAGGATCGTCCATGAGCCCGGAGCACACCCCGATCGACATAGAGCATCTGCGCAGCTGGATCGGCAGGCAGCAGCAGCGCGCGGACTATGTCTGCCCGAGCGGCGCGGCGCGCATCGCCGCGCTGCTCGACAGGGACGAGCACGAGTATGCGCCGGGCGAGCGCGTCAGCGCCGCCTGGTACGTCATGCTCTTCACCCCCACCGAGCGCCAGTCGCGGCTTGGGCCCGACGGCCATCCGCCCAAGGGCGACTTCCTGCCGCCGGTGCCGCTGGCGCGGCGCATGTTCGCCGGCCGGCGCAACCAGTTCCACGACGATCTTGAAATCGGCCGGCGCATCGTGCGCCGCTCCCAAATAACCGATGTGCAGCTCAAAGAGGGCGCCAGCGGCCGCATGTGCTTCGTGACGCTGCGCCACGAGTTCCTCGATGGCGACCGCCTGTTGCTGGTCGAGGAACAAGACGTCGTGTATCGCGGCCCCGCGCAGCCGGGCGCCGCGAAATCATCCCGCAAGCCGGCGGCGCTGCCAGAGGCCACGGCGCGCAAGGAAATGGTGTTCGATCCCACCATGCTGCTGCGCTACTCGGCCATTACCTTCAATGCGCACCGCATTCATTACGATGCGCAATATGCCAGCGAGGTCGAGCGCTATCCGGCGCTGGTAGTCAATGGCGGCCTCACGACCCTGTTCCTGTGGGACTTCGCCATGCAGCGGGCGGGCGGGCGCCTGCGCGCCTCGCGTTCGCGCAACCTGCGCCCGCTGTTCGTCAACCGGCCGGTGGGCCTGAACCTGGCGCTGGACGCGCAAACCGGCCATGGCCAGGCCTGGGCCGTCAATGAACAGGGGGAAACGGCCGTCCTGATCGAGCTGGAAATAGAGCGGCCCTGAGGCTGGCATAAAACCCGGCTACGGCCCGGCTAAGGCCTGGCTGCAGCCTGCAATCATAAAGGCCGCGCGCACCCCGCAAGCCGGGAAGCACGCGGCACGCGGTGGAAAGCAATGAACGATACTGAGCAAGACAAGAAACACGGCGAGCAGCATGAGCGGCATGAAAAAAACGTGCCCCTGAAGGGCATCAAAGTGCTGGATCTGACCTCGGTGGTGGTCGGGCCGGTGGCCACGCAATTCCTGGCCGATTACGGCGCCGAGGTCATCAAGGTGGAAATGCCCAGCGGCGACTTGCTGCGCAAGCTGGGCGGCGCCTCGGTCAGTGGCTCGATGTCCGCCAAGTTCCTGCACCTGAACCGCAACAAGCGCTCGGTGGTGCTGGATCTGAAGCTGGACGCGGCGCGCAAGGCCTTGCGGCATCTGTGCGCGCAGGTCGACATCGTGGTGGTGAACATGCGGCCGCACGCGCTGGAGCGCGCCGGCCTGAGCTACGACGCGCTGCAGGCGGTGAACCCGTGCCTGATCTATTGCAGCCTGCTGGGTTTCGGGCGCAAGGGGCGCTACGCGCATCGGCCGGCCTACGACAGCATCATCCAGGGCGCCAGCGGCATCTCTTCGGTGGTGGACAAGATGTACGGCGAGCCCGGCTATGTGCCCATGGTCATGGCCGACCACACCGTGGGCCTGATCGCCGTGCAGATGATACTGATGGCCCTGTACCAGCGCGAGCGCACCGGCATGGGAGAGTGCATCGAGGTACCCATGCTCGAGAACATGGCGGCCTATGTCATGGCCGAGCACATGTACCTGCGCACCTTCGACCCGCCGCTGGGCGGCAATTTCGACCCGCGGGTGTCCAACCCGCAGGCCCGGCCCATCAAGACCAAAGACAGCTACATCTGCCTGTCGGCCAATACCGACCAGCAGGCGTTTGCCTTCTTCGAGGCCATCGGTCGTCCCGAGCTGAAGGACGACCCGCGCTTTTGTTCCGTGGCCGCGCGCTTCCGCAATACCCGCGAGTACTTCGAATTGCGCGCTACGGCGCTGCTGCAGAAGACCACGGTGCAGTGGCTGGAAATCTTCGACCGGCTCAATGTGCCGGCCATGCCCTACAACACCCTGGAACACCTGCCCGACGACCCGCACATCCGCGA
The DNA here is from genome assembly GCF_002209565.1 of Candidimonas nitroreducens. Taxonomy (GTDB): domain Bacteria; phylum Pseudomonadota; class Gammaproteobacteria; order Burkholderiales; family Burkholderiaceae_B; genus Candidimonas; species Candidimonas nitroreducens. The sequence goes on along the minus strand of NZ_NJIH01000019.1, from coordinate 53,930 downwards.
CGTCGGCTTGTTCCAGAAGGTGCAGCATCCCACCGAAGGGCCCATCTGGAACATCGGCCTGCCCAATACCTTGCGCAACGGCACGCCGGCCGATTACTCGCCGCCGCCGCCGCTGGGCGCCGACACCGTTGCCGTGCTGCGCGAATACGGCCTGGACGAGTCGGCGATCGCCGCCGTTACGCAGCCTGCGACGGCGTAAGAGTAGCGCGCCGCGGCAGCGATTCTATTGTTTCGCCTGTGACTGTCGGGGCCGGGGCGGCGAACGGTGAGTTCGCCGTCCTGCCCTGAAGGCTTGCTCAGGGGGCTACGGCTGCCCGCCGGTCATGCTTGGCCAGCCGCGCCAGCAGATAATCTACTTCTTCGCGCGTCTGCGCCGTGAGCGGCGCCGCCGGCTGCCTCAGCGCCGCGCTGCTCAGCAGGCCGCGGCGCATCAGCACGTATTTGCGCACCGCCAGGCCGACGCCGGGCTGTTGCTCGTAGCGGATCAGCGGCAGGTGCGCGTCGAACAGGTCGTGTGCCGCGTCGCGTTTGCCTTCACCGTATAGCCGCACCACGTCGCACAGCATGTCGGGAAAGCAATAGCCCGTGTTGGCGCCGTCGGCGCCGCGCGACATTTCGAAGTCCAGGAACAGCCCGTTGTTGCCGCACATGATCGATATGTGTCGCATCGACCCGTCGCGCTCGAAGCCGCGCAGTGTCGAGATCTTTTCCAGGCCCGGCCAGTCTTCGTGCTTGAGCATGACGCAGGCGGGGTTTTCGCTGACGATGCGGCGTATCACCCCGGGCGTCATCTGCACCGAGAAGGTCAGCGGATAGTCCTGGATGATGAAGGGGATGTCTTCGCCGATGGCGCGCGAGGCCTGGCGGTAGTAATTGACGATCTGATCGTCGGTGCGCAGGGTGTTGGGCGGCGCGATCATCACGCCGGCCGCGCCCAGATCCATGACCTGCTTGCTGAGCGCCGCCATGGCCGCAAAGCCCGGCGCCGATACCCCGACCACTACCGGCAGGCCCTGCGCCTTGCTGATGTAGCGCGCCACCACGCTGGCCGCCTCGTCGAAGGCCAGCTTGGGCGCCTCGCCCAGCTGGCCCAGCACCGTGATGCCCGTGGTGCCGGCCTGGACGTAGAAATCGGCCAGGCGGTCTATGGAAGGTACGTCTATGCTGCCATCGTCGAGAAAAGGCGTGGGGGCGATCACCACGACGCCCTTTTGTTCGGCTGTGAGTTTCATTGCGGGGTTCCTGGAAATGGCGCGGGCTCGCGGACGGCCCGCAAAAGCAAATATATAGGGTTCTGCTGAATCAGACGACCCATGGATGGAATCTGCACTGTAAAGCCGTCTGGCCTTGCGATCCTATTGCAAATATTGCAGGGATTCATGCCTTATATACATCAATACGGCGTATCGATGCGCAGATACGGGGCGGGCCGCCGTGTGTTGTGAGCGCCGCCCATCATTGCGCACCGGGCCGGCGGCGGCCCGATGCGAGGTGCTCGACCGCCAGGTCGTACAGCGGGCGCGACAGCGCCGACAGCGGCCGGTCGGCGCGCCTGAAGATCTGGATCGGGCGCACCACTCGAGGTGTATGCAGCGGCAGCACCTGCAGTTCGCCCGCCGAGAGCATGCGCACGGCCGTCTGCGGCAGCACGGCAAGGCCGGCGCCGCCCAATACCATGCCGGTGATCGTGGCCAGGTGCGAAACTTCGTAGGCGAAGAAGAGATCCAGCTTGTGTTCGTGCACGACCTGTTCCAGCTGCAGGCGCAGGCCGCTGAGCGAGCTGGCGCCGACCAAGGGGATGCCTTCGAGTTCTTTCCAAGCCAGCCTGCGGCGGCGGCCCAGTGGATGGCCGTTGGGGCATACCGCCACCACGGGATCGTCGAACAGGGGCTGGTATTCCAGGTCGGAGTGCAGGGAGCCGGGCACCGAGATGCCGAAGTCGGCCTCGCCTTCCAGCACGGCCTCGCGGATCTCGTAGGCCGAGCGATCCAGGATGTGGATGCGGTTGCGCGGATAGAGGCGCCGGTATTCGGCCAGCACCGGCGGCAGCAGCGCCGCGGCGATGGTGGGCAGGCAGGCCACCACGAAGCGCCCGTAGCCCTTGGCGGCATTGTCCTTCATGTCGTCCAGGGCGGCCGCCAGCTCGCGCACGATGCGGCGCGCGCGCGGCAGGAAGTCGCGCCCGGCCTGGCTCAGGCTGACCGAGCGCGTGGTGCGCACGAACAGTTCTACGCCTATGCTTTCTTCCAGCTTGGACACGCGCCGGCTCAGCGCCGTCTGCGACAGGTGCAGGTGTTCGGCGGCACTGCTGAAATTGCCCAGTTCGGCGATGAAGACGAAGGCTTGTACGCCCAGTATGTCCAGTCGCAGCATGAGATCCGCCGTGTCGAAAGAGCCGGTGTGCGCAGGTGGGGATTAGATGCGGCTTCCCCGCCTGCGCACGCCGGATCCGGGTTGCGTTTTTGCCGCCTTTATTGCTGCAGCGAAATGTGGTTCGCCTTGACCACTTCCCGCCAGCGCGCCGTCTCGGACTTGACGAAGGCCGCGAACTCGGCCGAGGTGCTGCCCACCGCCGTCAGGCCGAGCTTGTGCAGTTTTTCCTGTATTGCGGGGTTTTTCATGGTGGCCTGGATCGCCTGCTGCAGGCGCGCCACCACTTCCGGCGGCGTGCCGGCGGGCGCGAAGAAGCCGTTCCATTCGAGCACGCTGAAATTCTTCAGGCCCGATTCGGACATGGTGGGCACGTCGGGCAGTTCTTTCATGCGCGTGGCCGAAGTGACCGCCAGCGCCTTGAGCTTATGGCTGGTGATATAGCCCAGGCTGGAGGCCGCATTGGCGAAGTACACGTTGACCTGGCCGCTCATGACGTCGACGATGGCCGGCGCACCGCCTTTGTAGGGCACGTGCACAATGTCGATGCCGGTTTCCTTCTTGAGCAGCTCGCCGATCATCTGCGCCAGGCTGCCCGGCCCGTACGAGGCGAAGGTGTACTTGCCGGGCGCCTTGCGGGCCGCGTCGATGTAGGACTGCAGCGAGGTGAAGGGCGAGTTCATCGCGGTCACCATGATGTTGGGCACGCTTACCGCCTGCGACACCGGGATGAAGTCTTTCTGCGCGTTGTAGGGCAGCTTGCGCAGCACCGGGTTGATGGCGAACGACGAGGCATCGTACAGCAGGGTGTAGCCGTTGGGGGTGGCGCGCGCCACGTAGGCTGCGCCGATCGAGCCGCTGGCCCCGCCCTTGTTTTCGATGACGACGCTTTGCTTGAGTTCCTGGCTCAGGCCCTGCGAGATGATGCGCGCCGCGTTGTCGGCGCCGCCACCGGGCGAATAGGGCACCACGACCGTGATGGGTTTGTCGGGAAATGCCGCGGCCGCGGCGCTGCCGGGGACGGCCAGGCAGGCCAGCGCGCTTGCCAGTGCGGGAATCGCATACAGGCGTTTGGGGATGATGCTCATGGGAGCCTCCTTGTTGTGTACATCGGGTACGTATCGTATTGGGTGCGGCACGGAGCCATTGTGCCGCACCCGTTGTGTGGCGGCGGGTTTCGGGCCGGGCGCATGGCCGCCGCGGCTGGGCGGCACGCCCGGTTCAGGCGACCGCCTTCTGTTCGAAGAGCGCGTCGATCTCATCGCTGCCATAGCCCGCCTGGTCGAGGATTTCGCGCGTGTGCTGGCCCAGCCGCGGCCCGGGCACCGGAGGCATCGGGTCGCAGCCCTGGAACTTGATCAGGTTGGCCACGCCCTTGTAGCGGCCCACCGTGGGGTGCTCGAAGTCGGCCAGGTAGGCCTGTTCCTGCACCTGCGGGTTGTCGATGATGTCTTCGGGGCGGCGCACCGCCGCGCAGGGCACGGCCGAACCGAACAGTTCTTCCCATTCCAGCGCCGTGCGCTGCAGCAGGGCCGCGCGCAGTAGGGGCACGATTTCCTCGGCATGTTCGGCGCGCTTGCGCACGCTGTCGTAGCGCTCGCCTTCCGCCAGCTGCGGCACGCCCGTCAGCGTGCACAGCGACTTCCAGAAATGCGGCGTATTGGCCGACAGGTACAGAAAGCCCTGGCGCGTGGGGTGTATGCCCGTGATGCCGCCCGAGCGCATGTCGCGCTCGATGTGGCGCGGTTCGTTTTCGGCAAAGACCATGCGCGCCGCCTGCATGGCCAGGGCGCTGCCCAGCAGCGACACCGAGATCTCGCGGCCGTACTTGGTGCGCTCGCGCTGGAACAGGGCCGCCGAAACGGCGTTCGACACCATCGAGGCCGCGTAGAAGTCGACCGCCGACCCATACACGATCTGTGGCTGCTCGGCGCTGCCCTGCGAGGTGCAAATGCCGCTCATGGCCTGCAGCACCTGGTCGTAGCCCGCCTTGTCGGCCAGGGGGCCCGAGGCGCCGTAGCCCGTCATGGCGCAGTAGATCAGGCGCGGATTGAGTTTTTCCAGGGTTTCGTAGTCGATCTTCAGGCGCTTGGGAACCGCGGGGCGGAAGTTGTGCACCAGCACGTCGGCCGATTGCGTCAGGCGCTGGAACACGGCCAGGCCGGCCGCGCTCTTGAGGTCGATGACCATGCCCTTCTTGCCCCGGTTCACCCCCAGGAAGGCGCGGCTTTCGGCCTGCAGGGTGGAGGGATAGCGGCGCAGATTGTCGCCTTCGGGCGATTCGATCTTGATGACCTCGGCGCCCATGTCGGCGAGCAGCGCGCAGCCATAGGGGCCGGCGATGTAGGCGCTGAGATCCAGTACCCGGATCCCGCCCAGAGGCGCATTGTCGTGTAGCGTTGCCATGGATGTTTTCCTTTTGCCTTGCCGTTGCCTGCTTGACTTATACCGCGTGCCGCCCCGCTATTGCGCCGGCGCGTATTGCGCGGCCTGGCGCAATACCTCGTGAGCCCTGGCCACGAAAGGCACGTCGATCATCTTGCCCTCGAGCAGGAAGGCGCCGTTTTGCTGGCTGGCTTGCGCGGCTTGCGTCACCTTGCGCGCCCATATGATCTCGCCTTCGGAGGGGCGGAAGACTTCATTGGCGATCGCCACCTGGCGCGGGTGGATGCAGGTCTTGCCCAGGAAGCCCAGGCCGCGCGCCAGCTGCGCCTCGGCGCGGTAGCCCTCGACGTTGGCCGCATCGGCATAGGCGGCATCGTAGGCGTAGACCCCGCCCGCGGCCGCGGCCATGCGCAGCTCGAACATGACCGCGTGCACATTGGCCGCATCATAGCGCCGTATGCCCAGCGGCTCGAACAGGTCGCCCAGGCCCAGCTGCAGGCCGCACACGCGCTCGTGGCTCGTGGCGATGTCGGCGGCGGCGTGCAGGGCGTGCGGCGTCTCGATATTGGCCAGCAGCGCGATGTCGCCGGGCAGCGCCCGCGCGCGCTCGAGTTCTTGCAGCCGGCCCGCGAAATCGAGCACCTGCTGCGCCGAGTCGATCTTGGGCACGTTGATCACCTGCACCGCAGGGTGGCAGCATGCCTGCAGGTCGGCGCCGAAGTGCGGGGTGTCCATGGCGTTGACGCGCACGATGAGCGTCTTGCCGGTCGCGGGCGCCGTATCCAGGAACTTCAGCAGCTCGCCGCGGGCGTAGTCCTTGCGGTTTTCCAGTACCGAATCTTCCAGATCGAAGCTGATGGCGTCGGCGTCCGAGGCCAGTGCTTTGTCGAACAGTTCCGGGCGCGATGCCGGAACGAACAGCTTGCTGCGCATGATGGGTCTCCTAGGCGAGGCTCGCGGCTTGTGGCGGTGTATGCAGTGTATAGGCCGGCCGGCGGCTCCAGTGCCGTATTGTGCTTGTGAAAAGATAAAAAAGTAGCTGTAATTCTCGTATCAAAAGATATGTTTACTATCTTTGCGCTGGGCCGGCGGCGCGAAGCCTGCCGCCCGCCCCGGCCGTGTAAGCCCTGCCGCAGGCAGGCACCGCTCTGGCGCCCCGGATACCGAATGACATGAATACCAAGTTCCTGAATACGCTGTTGCTGATCCATAAGCACGGTTCCATGGCCGAGGCCGGGCGCCGCCTGAATCTGACGCATGGCGCGGTGGCCCAGCAGATCCGCGCCCTGGAAGGCGAGCTGAACGTGGCCCTGGTGACCCGCGCCGGCCATACCGTACACCTGACCGAGGCCGGCATGCGCATCCTGGACAAGGCGCGCGACATCCAGTCAAGTATCGACGAGCTGACCTCGCTTGCCAAGTCCGACGAGGTGCGCGGCGAGCTGCGGCTGGGCGCCGGCAACACCTCGCTGCACAGCGTGGTGCCCTACGTGCTGGCGCGCCTGGTGCGCAAGCACCCCCAAGTCAATGTCATGATCAATCCGGGCTACTCGGCCGATTTCTACCCGGCCGTCGAGAGCAAGGAGCTGGACGCGGCAATCGCCACGCAGGCGCCTTATGCGCTGCCCAAGAGCCTGAACTGGCAGTTGTTGCGGGAAGAGCCCTTCGTGCTGCTGGCCGCGCAGCGGCACGCGGCGCGCGCGCCGCTGGATCTGCTGCGCCGCCAGCCTTTCATCCGCTACGAGCGCAACAGCTGGACGGGGCAGATGATCGGCCGCTACCTGAAGGGGCTGGGCCTGCAGCCGCGCGAGCGCTTCGAGCTGAACAGCCTGGAGTCCATTGCGCTGATGGTGCATCTGGATCTGGGCGTGGCCATCGTGCCGCTGGCCGCCAATTTGATGGGGCCGCAGCTGCGCATCGTCGCGCTGCCGCTGGGCGACTATGGCGAGCCCAGGCGCTTCGGCCTGATCTGGTCGAGGTCTTCGCCCAAGACAGGGCTGATACAGGCGTTCCTGGAGGCCGCGCGGCTGGAATACCGGGCGCACGCGGCGGCGCTGGTCGAGCGCGGCCGCGGCCGCGCGGGGCGCCCTCAGGCCTGATCGACGCTGCCTTCCCCGCCGGGGGGGCGCTGCAGCATGGGCTTGCGGATGATCTCGCCCAGCGTCGAATAGAACGGCCCGCCCAGCCGCGCCACGGGCCGGATGCGATGGCTGTCGACGCGATGGCCGTCGTAGACCTGGTCGGACAGATGAAAAGCCACTACCTCGCCGATATACAGGGTATTGACGCCGCGGCCCAGCACGACCTTCTGGTCGAGCCGGCATTCCATCTGCACGGGCGTGTTGGCGATGCGTGGCGGCGCGACCACGCGGCTGGGCAGCAGCGGGATGTCCAGCGCCGCGGCTTCGCTGGTGCCGCGCGGATAGTTGGCCGCCGACTTGTGCATCGCTTCCATCGAGGCCTCGTCGACCACGTTGACCACGAATTCCCCGCTGGCCGAGATATTGATGGCGGTGTCCTTATGCTCGCCTTCGCGGGTGGCGATATTCACGGCCAGCATCGGCGGGCTGGTGGCCACGTAGTTGTAGGAACTGAACGGCGCCAGGTTGGCCGAGCCGTCCGGGTTCAGGGTGCTGATCCAGGCGATGGGGCGCGGCACGACGCAGCCTACCAGCAGGCGGTAGCTGGTTTCCGTGTCCAGGCTTTCCTGGCCCAGGTAGGTGTAAGTGTGCAGGGGTGATGGCATGAGGGATCCTTGCAGGGCAGCGGCGGCGCCCTTGTGGCGCCGGGCGCCGCGGCCCGCTACTTGGCCAGGCCGATCGAGCGCAGCAGCTTGGTCATGTTGCTGCGGTCGTGCTCGACGAATTGGGTGGTCTGTGCCGGCGACAGGGACAAGGGGACGGCGTCCAGGCTTTCCATGAATGCCGCATAGCCGGGCTTGGCGTTCAGGGCCAGCAGGGCCGCGTTGAGCCGGTCGACGATCGCCGCGGGCGTACCCTTGGGAGCCGCTAGGCTGTACCAGGTGGGTACGTCGGCGCCGTGGATGCCGGACTCTTCCAGCGTGGGGACGTCCGGCAGCAGCTTGGAACGATGTTCGGAGGCATAGGCCAGCGCCTTGATCCTGCCGTCCTTGATGTGCGGCAGGCAGGCGGACAGGTTCAGGAATGCCATCTGCACCTGGCCGCCGATCAGATCCGTCAGGGCCAGCGCGGCGCCGTTGTACGGAATGTGCACGATGTCGACGCCGGCCTTCTGCTTGAAGAGCTCGCCGCCCAGGTGCGTGGCGCCGCCGGTTCCTGCCGAGCCGAAATTCAGCTTGCCCGGATGCTGCTTGGCGTAGGCGATGAGTTCGGCGACGTTGTTCACCTTGAATTGCGGATTGATCACCAGCATGCTCGACTGGCTGGCCACGATGCCTATGAACGAGAAGTCAGCGACGCCGTCGTAGGTGACGTGGTGCAGCAGCGGCGTGACCACGTGGCCGGCCGAGGTGCTGATCAGCAGCGTGTAGCCGTCTGGCTTGGCGCGCGCCACATAGCCGGTGCCCAGCGCCGCGGCGGCGCCGGGTTTGTTCTCGACGATGACCGGCTGGGCCAGAACCTCGCCGAGATCCTTGGCGAGCCTGCGCGCCAGGACGTCGGCCGGGCCGCCTGCCGCATAGGGGTTGATCAGTGTGATGGGGCGCTGGGGGTAGGTGGCCGCCGGCGCCGCGCGGGCTATGGATACCGTTCCCGCAGCCAATGAAAGCAGCAGCGCGCATGCTGCGCGCCTATCGATTCCGGACATGGTTGTCTCCGTACTAGGGTCAGTGTGGTGGTGACGAGGTAAATGGGTATGTTTGCCGGGCCCGGGATCCGGTTTGCTGGATTGATGATCGGGGGCTTTCCCTGTACTATAGCAAAAAGGTCATAAGTATGGCATTAAAGTTTATTGATCCGGAAATATAAGCGATCCGCCGGCTGGAGCGGGTGTTGTGGAGCATGAACGTGGGTATCAGCTACGAGACGATCAAGACGGTTACCGCACAGATGTACGAACGTGCGCTCAAGGGTATTCCGAGGGATGCCCGCAACGCCCTGGCGCGTGCCGCCGATGGCGAAGGCGACAGCACGGCGCGCCATACCCTGCACATGATGATACGCAGCGCCGATACGGCGCGGGAGACCGGCAGGTTCGTCTGTTCGGACGCCGGGGTGCCGGTATATTTCGTGCGCATCGGCGCGCAGGCCAGGTTCGAGGGCAGTGTGCGCAAGGCCATCAGCGACGGCTTTGACGAGCTGGTGGCGACCATCAATCCGCCGCTGCTGCCCCACGTTACCAATCCGCTGACCCTGGAACGGGGCTACAAGGGCCGGCACATGCCGCTGGTGACCTTCGATGTGGTCGATGACGTGGACTATGTCGACATCACCTGTTCTCCCAAGGCCTTGGGCTCGGGCCGCTGGGCGGCGCTGGAGATCTTCAGCTTCCCGGATCTGGAAACCATAGAGCGCTTCGTGCTGGATACGGTGATCCGCGCGGGCTCCCAGCCGTGCCCGCCCGTGGTCATCGGCGTGGGCATAGGCGGATCGTTCGACTACGCGGCGAAAATGGCCAAAGAGGCCACCCTGCGCCCGATCGGCCAATCCAGCGACGAGCCCATACTTGCCGCCATGGAAACCCGCCTGGCCGCGGCCATCAACAAGACGGGATTCGGCCCGATGGGAACGGGCGGCGACAGCACCACCATGGCCGTCCACATCGAATACGCGGCGGGCCATGGCTTCACGCCGGTGGCGGTGTGCTTCAATTGCTGGATCAATCGCCGCACCCGTGTGCGCCTGCACAATTCGGGCGAGGTCGAGGTGCTGGAGTGAAACCGTCATGAGCGAAGACATACGCACGCATAGAATGCGCTTTCCCCTGTCGGCCGAAGACGCCCGCCAATTGAGGGCCGGCGACCAGGTGCTGATGGACGGCGAGATCGTGGTTACGGCCGGGCTGCCCACCCACGCGCGCCTGCTGGCCTGCCTGGACGGCAAAGAGGCGCTGCCCATGGATCTGCGCGGCGCCTCGCTGTTCCACTTGGGCAGTTTCAGCCGCGAGGCCGATGGGCGTTTCGAGGTGCTGTACCTGAATCCCACCACCAGCACCCGTTTCAACCCCTACATGCCGCGCCTGGTGCGTGGGCTGGAGCTGCACGCGGTCGGCGGCAAGGGCGGGCTGGACGAGTCGAGCCTTGCGGCCATGCGCGAAACCGGCTGCGTCTATCTGTCGTTCCTGGGCGGCGGCTGCGCCTTGTTGTCGCAAGCCGTCGAAGAGGTGCTCGAAGTGGGCTGGAGCGACATGCTCACGCACTACCGGCTGGTGCGCCTGCGGGTGCGCGGCCTGGGCCCGGTTACCGTGGGCATGGACGCCCACGGCGCCAGCCTGTATTCCCGGGCGCAGAGCCAGGCGAGCGCACGGCTGGATTCCATCATGCAGGATCTGCGGGCGGCGCGCCTGGCGGCCGACGCTGCCGCGCCGGCCGGGGCCGCCTCGGCACCGGGCCCCGCGGGCACGGGTGGCGGGCGCCGCAACGGTTCGTCGTAGCTGGTGCCTGCACAGGCGAGTAATGATATGATTAAAAGGTCATAAATACGTATTTTTAGTTTATAGGATGGGTCGAAGCATGAAATTGCATTGGTCGCCGCGCTCGCCTTTCGTGCGCAAAGTCATGATCGTGTTGCATGAAACGGGCCAGGCCGAGGCCGTGAACCTGGTACGCACCCCCGTCGCCATGTCCGAGCCCAATCTCGACCTGGTGCCGGACAACCCCCTCATCAAGCTGCCTACGCTGGTGCTGGACGACGGCTATGCGCTGTACGACTCGCGCGTGATCTGCGAGTATCTGGCGCAGCGCGTGTCCAGCCCGATCTTCCCCGCGGATCTGGATCGGCGCATCCGGGCGCTGCGGCAGCAGGCCCTGGGCGACGGATTCCTGGATGCGCTGTTGCTGTTCAGGCAAGAGCGCAACAAGCCGCGTGAAAAGCAGACCCAGGCCTGGCTCGACGCCTTCGCCCTGAAGACCGACGCGGTGCTGGCCAATCTGGACAAGTCCTTTGCCGCGCAGACGCCCCGGGAATTCGACATCGGGGCGATCAGCATAGGCTGCGCCCTGTCGTACCTGGACTATCGCTTCCCCGACCTGGACTGGCGCGCGCGGGCGCCCGCGGCGGCCGGCTGGCATGGACAGGCGTTCATGCCGCGGCCTTCGGTCGTCAAGACCGAACCGACACAAGAGCCCTGAGAATCAACTGGAACACACATGAGCCGTATACCTTTGCCGACCCTCGAATCCATGAATCCGCAGCAGCGCGCGGTCTACGACAATATTGTCAGCGGGCCGCGCGGCAGGCTGGTCGGGCCGCTGCGCGCCGTGCTGCACAATCCGGATCTCGCCGAGCGTTGGCAGCGCCTCGGAGAAATACTGCGCTTCGACACCGTGCTGCCGCCCAAGCTCAACGAGCTGGCGATATTGGTGACGGCGCGCCGCTGGAACAGCCAGATCGAGTGGTACATCCACAGCGAGGCGGCGCTCAAGGCGGGCCTGGCGGCCGAGATCATCGAGTCGTTGAAACAGTCGCAGCGGCCGTCGTTCGCGGATGAGTCCGAGGCCCTGGTGTACGAATACGCGCGCCAGCTGCACACCAATGGAACGGTCGAAACGGCCTTGTATGAAAAAGCGGTGCAGGCCTGGGGGCCGCAGGGGGTCGTCGAGCTGACGGCCGTGATCGGCTACTACACCATGGTGTCCATGACGCTGAACGTGCACGAGATCCCCATGCCCGACGACGCGCGGCCGCCCCTGGACGTGCCGAGGGCGCAAGGCGAGCCCGTGCTGACGGCGCTGCCGGCCGCGCGCTTTCCGGAGCCCGCGGCATGAACGCGCCAGCCATCATTCCCGAGCAGCTCGAGACGCCGCGCATGCCGAGCGTGCCGCGCGCCCACTTGCCGGCATTCAGCTGCGATACCCATTGCCATGTCTTCGGCCCCTACCAGCGCTACCCCTTGCGCCATCCGTCCAGCTATGCGGCGCCCGACGCGCCGGCCGAGCGCTACCTGGAAATGCTCGACACCGTGGGCATGGGCCGCGGCGTGCTGGTGCAGCCCGCGCCGTACGGCACGGATCCCTCGGCCCTGCTGGCGGCGGTGGCACGCCGGCCCGATGCCCTGCGCGGCATTGCCGTGGCTGAGGCGGGAACCGAGCCGGCGGCGCTGCAGGCCCTGTATGCCGGCGGCATCCGCGGGTTGCGTTTCGTCGAGGCCAGGGACAAGGCCGGCCGCCTGCTGCAGGGCAGTGTGGGTTTCGACAGCATCGCCCCGCTTGCTCCCGTCATGGCGCAGGCCGGCCTGCACGCGCAGGTGTGGGGCCCGCGCGAGACCCATCTGACGCATCTGGAGCGCCTGGCCGATCTCGGGATTCCGGTGGTGGTGGATCACATGGCCTGCCTGTTGCCGCAATTGGGGCTGGACGACGCACTGATGCAATTGCTGCTGCGGCTGCTGCGCGCCGGCCGCATCTGGCTGAAGCTGTCGGTGTGCCGGGTGTCCCGCGATGCGCCGGACTATGCCGAGCTGCGGCCCTTGCACGATGCGCTGCTCGCGGCCAATCCCGACAGAATGCTGTGGGGCTCGGACTGGCCCTACGTCCGCATGGGGGCCGATGCGCCGGACGTGGCCGCCTTGATCGATCTGGCCTGGCGCTGGTTCGGCGACGACCCGACGCGGCACAAGGTCTGGGTGGACAACCCGGCCGCGCTGTATGGATTCAAAGCATAGAAGGGAATGAAAATGGCGTTTGATCAAAGTGATCTCGAGCTGCTGCGGGACAGCGTACGGGATTTCCTCGGCAGGGACGACCAGGGCCGGCGCATACGCGCGCAGGTCGTGGCCGGCGGCGGCCTGGATCGCGGCTTCTGGCAAGGCGTGGCGCAGGCCGGCTGGCTGGCGGCATGTGTGCCGCCGGAATGCGATGGCCTGGGCCTGGGCCTGCGCGTAGCGGCCGCCATGTCCGAGGAAATGGGGCGCTCGTTCGTGGCCGAGCCTTTCATTTCCGTGGCGGTGCAGGCGGCGACCCTGCTGGGCAGCCTGCCCGAAAGCGAGTTGCGCGGCCAGCTGCTGCGCGGCCTGGCCGATGGCTCCGTCGTGCCCGGCATCGCCTGGCAGGCGCGGCTGGGCCAGCTCGAGCCCGAGCTGGCCGCCGCGGGCGCCGCGCCCGGCACGCCGCTGACCATAGACCGCAGTTACGTTGCGGTGGCGCCTTTAGCCGGCGCCGACGGCTGGCTGGCGCTGGCCGGTACGCAAGGCCACCCCGTGCTTGCATGGGTGCCGGCGCGGGCGCCGGAAGTGGCCGTCGAAGTCCAGCGCCGCATCGACGGGGCCGATGCGGGAACGCTGCGCATCAGCGGATACCCGGTTCCGGCCGAAAACGTGCTGGCACAGGGGGCCGATGTGCCCGGCCTGCTGGCCGCGGCGCTGGATCGGGCGCGCGTCGCGCAGGCCGCCCAGCTGCTGGGCGTTGCGCGCCGGGTCTTCGACATGACGCTGGACTATCTGAAAGTGCGGGTGCAGTTCGGCAAGCCCATAGGCAGTTTCCAGAGCCTGCAGCATCGCATGGTCGATGGCTATATGCAGATCCAGTTGCTCGACTACGCATTGCAGCAGGCGCTGGATGCGATCGAGGCGGACGAGCGCCAGCTGGCGCCTCAGGCGAGCCGCCTGAAGGTGCGCGCCGAAGCGGCGGCCGGCCTGGTCACGCGCCTGGCGGTGCAGATGCACGGCGGCATGGGCTATTCGGACGAATCCGACGTCGGCCTGGGGCTGAAAAGAGCGCTATGCCTGTGCGCCGAGCTGGGCAATGCGCGTGGGCACCGGCAGCGCTATTTTTCGAGTCTGCGCGGCACTGCCGCGGCAACCGAGACGGCGGCCGGCGATGCCGATGCCTGGACGGAATTCCCGCAGGATGCCGACTGGGAAGCCATGCCCGAGGCGCAGTTCCGCGGCATGCTGCGCGCCTTCTTCCGCAAGCACTACCCCGAGCACCTGCGCCACAAGACCGCGCGCCTGCACTGGCACGAGATCAAGGGCTGGTACCAGACGCTGTCGCGGCAGAAGTGGATCGCGCCCGCCTGGCCGAAGGAGCACGGCGGCATGGCCTTGTCTCCGACCAAGATGATCGCCTATATCGAAGAGCAGGAGCGCTACGGGGTCGGGCGCCCGCCCGACCAGGGGCTGGTCATGTTGGGGCCGATACTGCTGCGCTTCGGCACGCCCGAGCAGCAGGCCAGGTACCTGCCGCGCATCTTGTCGGGCGAGCATGTCTGGGCGCAGGGGTATTCCGAGCCGGGCGCGGGTTCCGACCTGGCGTCGCTGCGCTGCGAGGCGGTGGCCGACGGCGAGCATTTCGTCGTCAACGGCCAGAAGACGTGGTCGACGCTGGCGCAGGACGCCACGCACATGTTCATGCTGGTGCGCACCGACAAGACCGTCAAGAAACAGGCCGGCATCAGCTTCCTGCTGGTCGACCTGGCCTCGCCCGGCGTCCAGGTGCGGCCGATCCGCACCATCGCCGGCGACGAGGAGTACTGCGAGGTGTTCTTCGAAAACGTGCGGGTGCCGCGCGAGAATCTGGTCGGCGAACTGAACCAGGGCTGGACCATCTCCAAGGCGCTGCTGGGCCTGGAGCGCCTGTTCAGCGGCAGCCCCAAGCATTCCCGCAATACCCTGGGCATGGTCGACAAGATCGCCGAATGCCAGGGCCTGTTCGAGGACGCGGCCTTCGCCGCCGACTACGCGCAGCTGCATATCGACCTGGCGGATCTGTCCGCGGCCTATGCGGCGTTCGCCGACATGGTGCGGCGCGGCCAGCCTCTGCCGCCCGATGTGTCCCTGCTGAAGATCTGGGCTACCGAGACGCACGAACGCATATCCCTGCTGCTGCTCGACGCCGCGCGCGAACAGGCCGGCACGATCGGCAACGCATACTTTGCCGCTGCGGGGGCGCAGGCCGAGCCGGTGGCCGTCGAAAACGTGCAGATGCCCTTGTTCAACGCCGCGGCGGCGAAGATCTTCAGCGGCACCAACGAAATCCAGCGCAACATCCTGGCCAAGGCCGTGCTTGGCCTGCCAGTCTGATTTTTATCCGGAGTCATGCAGCATGCAGTGCCTTTCGCATATACGAGTACTAGACCTGAGCCGGGTGTTCTCGGGCCCATGGGCCGGCCAGATGCTGGCCGACCTGGGCGCCGACGTGATCAAGGTGGAACGTCCGGGGCGCGGCGACGATGTGCGCCAGCAGGGCTATCGGGCCCGCGACGCGGCGGGCAACGAGACGGCCGAGACCTCTTCTTTTCTGGCCATGAACCGGGGCAAGCGCTCGATTACCGTTAATGTGTCCGCCCCGGAAGGCCAGGAACTGATACGCAGCCTGGCGCGCAATTGCGATGTGCTGATCGAGAACTTCAAGAGCGGCGACCTGGCCCGCTACGGGCTGGACTACGAGTCGCTGAAACAGGTCAATCCCCGCCTGGTCTATTGCTCCATCACCGGCTTCGGCCAAAGCGGCCCGTACAGCCACCGCCCCGGCTACGACCCGATCTTCCAGTCGATGAGCGGCCTGATGAGCCTGACCGGCAATGCGCCGGACGAGCCGGGCGGCGGGCCGCAGAAAGTGGGTTATGCCGTGTCCGACCTGACCGCCGGCTTCTATGCCGTGATCGGCATCCTGGCGGCCTTGAACCACAGGGATCATGAATCCGGCGAGGGCCAATACATAGACATTGCCTTGTTGGACGCGCAGTTCGCGGCTATCTCGCACATTGCCATGAACTATCTGGTTTCGGGGCAGGTGCCGCAGCGCATGGGAACCGCTTCGCCCATCACCTGCCCGTACCAGGGCTTCGAGTGCAGCGACGGCTACCTGATGATAGCCGTGGGCAACGACAGCCAGTTCCGGCAACTGGTGCAGTTGCTGGGCATGCCGGAACTGGCCGATGACCCGCGCTTCACCTTGAACCGCCTGCGGGCGCGCAATCAGAAAGAGCTGGTGCCGATGCTGGCCGCGGCCATCAAGACGCAGCCGGTGCGCTACTGGCAGGAACGGCTCGACGCCATGAACGTGCCTTGCGGGCCGATCAACGACATGAGCCAGGTTTTCGACGATCCGCAATTGCAGCACAGGCAGATGCTGGTGCACATGCAGCATCCGACCGTGGGTACCATCCCGCAGATCGCCAACCCCTTGAAGCTCTCGGAGACGCCGGTCGGCTACCATCGCCCGCCGCCGGTATTGGGCGAGCATACCGACGAGATACTGGCCGAGATGCTGGGCATGGACGGCGCCGCCATCGAGGGCCTGCGCTCCCGGAAGATCATTTGAGAAGGCGGCCGGCGGCGCAGCCCGGGCCGGGCGCCCCTGCCGTCCCCGTCCCGGCTGGCCGATAGGCCGAACGCCGCCCCAGCGGTTATCAACAGCAGTTATCAACAGCAGTCGTCAACAGTAGTTCATTACAGTGGAACGCAGCCCGCCGATGGGCGCGCCGCAAAAGAGAGGAGATAGACCATGCAATGCAATGCCCAACCCGATCTGAAACCTGGCAGGCGCCGCGTGCGGCGCGGCTTGTGCGGCCTGGCCGCATGCCTGGGCCTGGCCGCCTTGTTGCCGGGCGCCGCCATGGCGGCGGGGAAATACCCGGCCGAGCCCATCAAGCTCGTCGTACCCTATCCGGCCGGCGGCGCCACCGATCTCATGGCGCGCAGCCTGGCGCAGAAGCTGGCCGAGAAAATCGGCCAGAGCGTGGTGGTCGAGAACCGTTCCGGCGCCGCGGGTTCGATCGGCGCCGATTTCGTGGCGCGCGCCAAGCCGGACGGCTACACGCTGCTGTACTCCACCATGGGCGTGCTCACCATCAACCCCAGCCTGTACAAGCACTTGAATTACGATCCGGTCAAGAGTTTCGAGCCCATCGCGCTGACGCACGTCACGGCCAATATGCTGGTCGTCAACCCGGCGGTGCCGGCGCATTCGGTGGCCGAATTGGCGCAGCTGGCAAAGAAAGAACCGGGCAAGCTGACTTTCAGCTCTTCGGGCATAGGCAGCAGCAGCCACTTGTCGGGAGAGTTGTTCAAGTCCATTGCGCATGTCGACATCCTGCACGTGCCGTACAAAGGCACCGCGCCCGCGATCAGCGATTTCCTGGCGGGGCGCATCACCATGATGTTTGACACGGTCTCCAACTTCGTCACCTACGTGAAAAACGGCAAGGCCCGCGCGCTGGGCGTGACCGCCGCCAAGCGGCTGCCCACGCTGCCCGACATCCCCGCCATTGCGGAAACACCCGGGTTCGAGAATTTCGACGTGACGCTATGGTCGGGCGTGCTGGCTCCGGCGGGCACGCCCAAGCCGATCATCGATTATCTGAACAAGGAAATCGTGGCCGTCATGAAGGTGCCTGCAATGAAAACCTATCTGGAACAGTACGGGATAGAGCCCTTGCACAGCACGCCCGAAGCCTTCACCGAGGCCATCAAGAAGGACGGCAAGAAGTGGGGCGACCTGATACGCCAGGCGCACATTACGGCGCAGTAGGGATTACGCCGCCATAGCCGCCGGGCACGAAAAGCCGCCGCGCCTTAGCTGCGCGATACCTGCTTCGGCGCGGCGGCTTTTTGTACCTGGCGGTTTTTCCCCGGCGGTGCCGCGCCGGGCTTCAGTCGTAGATCAGCAGCAGCATCTCGGCCAGCAGGGCCGGGCGTTCCTGTCCTTCGATTTCGTAGCGGTCTTCGAAGGTGAACAGGGTGCCGCCCTTGGCTGGCTCGGCGCGCAGCAGCGTCTGGTGCAGGCGCACCCGCGAGCCCACCGGCACCGGAGCCGTGTAGCGCACCCGGTTCAGGCCATAGTTCAGCCCCACGCCGCGCCGCTGTATATGAAAAATATCGCGGGCCAGCAAAGGGATGAGCGACAGGACGAAGAAGCCATGGGCAATCGTCTTGCCGCCCGGCATCTCGCGGCTGGCGCGCTCCTGGTCGACGTGCACCCAGAAATCGTCGCCGGTCAGTGTGGCGTACTGGTCGATGTGTTCCTGCGTGATGGTGAACCAGCGGCTCGTCCCCAGGGCGCTCCCGGCGTGGCGGGCGAGGTCTTGGGGGGTTTCGACTTCCAGCATGTCGGGGCCTCGCGTCAGCTGCCGATGTGCACGCCGGTGGTCTTGACGATGGTCTCCCACAAGGCCCGGTCGCGGGCGACGAATTGCTTGACCTGGGCGGGAGACATGGGGGTGGGGGGCAGATAGCCTTGCGCCCGCAGCGCCGCCTTGGTGTCTTCCTGTTCCAGAACCTTGTTCGCGGCCGAGTTGAGAATTTCCAGGATTTTCTCCGGCGTGCCCGGGGGCGCGATGAGCAGGTTCCAGATCTCGATGCTGAAATCGTGATAGCCCGATTCGATCAGGGTCGGGATGTCGGGCAGTTGCGGGTAGCGGGCCTGGCTGGTGACCGCCAGGTACTTCAGCTTGCCGCCCTTGGCCTGGGCTACCGCGGCCGGCCCGGTCAGGATGCCGATTTCGAGCTGCCCGCCGAGCAGGTCGGTGGTCAGCGGGGCGTCGCCCTTGTACGGTACGTGGGTGACGTCGATGCCGGTCAGTTTCTTGAAGTATTCGAATACCAGATGGCCCGGCGTGCCGGCTCCCGAGGTGCCGTACGACAGCTTGCCCGGCTTGGACTTGGCCAGTGCGACCAGGTCGGCCAGGGTCTTCACCGGCAGGGATCCCTTGACGGCGAATACCAGGGGCAGCGAACCCATATTGGCGATGGGAACGATGTCCTTGACGGGGTTGTAGGGCACCGGCAGGCCGATGAGCTTGGCGATGATGGTGGCCCCCACGGGGCCTTCGCCCAGCGTATAGCCGTCGTGCGAGGCCCGGATGACGCTGGCCACGCCGATGGTGCCGGCCGCGCCCGAGCGATTCTCGACGACGAACGACTGCTTCAGGGTTTGGGTCAGGCCTTTGGCGACGATGCGGGCCGCGGTGTCGGAGGAGCCGCCCGCGGGAAAGGGCACGACCAGCCTGACGGGCCGGCTCGGATAGTCGTCGGCATACGCGCCGCTGGGCAGTGCCAGCACGGCTGCGGCGCCGCAGGTATATTGCAGCAGGCGCCGCCGGTTGCGATCGACGGGGGCGAGGGCTTTTGTTGTTTGGGTCACGGAGGTCATGGCAGGCCTTTGCGGTTGGTAAGTGTTGCGGTGAGGTTCGGAAATCGTGGCGGCAACCCGCCGCGCGCCGCGGCGGGTTGCGGGTTACGTTTATGCTAGGTCAGCCCGCTTTTTATGTCAATAGGTCGTGTTATTGACCTATATGGGCTATACTGGCGGCTCATGAAAGAATGGGCGAGCCGTGCCGTGCATCGGGCGGTTTTTGGGGCCGGCCGGTACTATGGATCGCTACGCGGAGAAATGAATGAGTGAAAGAAAAGGGCCTTTGTCGCATCTGCGCATTCTCGACCTGGGCCGCATCATGGCTGCGCCCTGGTGCACGCAACTGCTTGCCGACATGGGAGCCGAGGTGATCAAGGTCGAACGCCCCGGCGCGGGCGACGATACGCGCGCCTGGGGGCCGCCTTTCCTGAAGGGCTCCGACGGCGCCAACACCACGGAAGCCGGCTATTACCTTTCCGTCAACCGCGGCAAGCAGTCGATCACCGTCGCGCTGGACAAACCCGAGGGCCAGCAGATCGTGCGCGAGCTCGCCGCCGATTGCGACATCGTGCTGGAGAATTTCAAGGTGGGCGCGCTGGCCCGCTATGGGCTGGACTATGAAAGCCTGAAGAAGATCAATCCGCGCCTGATCTATTGCTCGGTGACCGGCTTCGGGCAGACCGGCCCGCGCAAGGATCAGGCCGCCTACGATTTCCTGATCCAGGCCATGGGCGGGCTCATGAGCATCACCGGCGAGCGCGACGACAAGCCGGGCGGCGGGCCCCAGAAGGTGGGCGTGCCCATCGTCGACCTGATGACGGGCATGTACACCACGGTGGCACTGCTTGCCGCCGTGGCTCGCCGCGACCACAGCGGCGAAGGCGAATATATCGACATCGGCATGCTGGACGTGCAGGCGGCCATGCTGTCGAACCAGGCCATGAATTACCTGGTCTCGGGCAACACGCCCAAGCGGCGCGGCAATGCGCACCCGAACATACAGCCGCAGGATGTCTATGCCTGCGCCGACGGCGACGTGATCCTGGCGGTGGGCAACGACGGCCAGTTCGGCAAGCTGTGCAAGGTGCTGGGCCGCCCCGAGCTGGCCACCGACGAGCGCTACGCCCTGAACGTCAATCGGGCGCGCAACGTCGAGGCGCTGACCGCCGAGCTGCGCGGCGAGTTCCGGGCCCGCCGGCGCGACGAGCTGGTGGCCGAACTGGACAAGGCGGGCGTGCCCTGCGGCCCCATCAACAATATCGCCGAGGTGTTCAAAGAGCCGCAGCTATTGCATCGCGGCATGCTGATGAACCTGCCCCATCCGCTCGGAGGCGAGGTTCCGCAGGTGGGATGCCCGATCAAGTTCCGCAACAACCCGATAGTCTATGGGGCGCCGCCACCCTTGCTGGGGCAGCAATCCGAAGCCGTATTGGAAGGCCTGGGCTACACCCGGGAACGCATCGACGCCCTCAGGGCGGGCGGTGTCATCTGACGACAAAGGACTGAGCAATGAGTGAAATTCTGCTGGATAAAAGCGACCGGATCGCCGTCGTCACCCTCGACGCGCCGCCCGTCAATGCCCTGACGCTGGCGCGCTATCAGGCCATTACCGATATGTTCGAAGCCATAAGCGGCATGGACGATGTCAATGTCGTGGTCTTTACCGCCAAGGGCAGCCGGGCATTCTGCGCGGGCCTGGAGCTCAAGGAATTCCTGGCCGCGACTCCCGAAGAAGATCCCGCGCGCGCGCGCGTCGTGCGGGCTACCTTCAAGGCCATACGCCACTGCGCGGTGCCGGTGATCGCCGCGGTCAATGGCCCGGCGCTGGGCGCGGGCAGTGTGCTGGCCGCGGTCAGCGACATACGCGTCGCATCCGAGAAGGCCACTTTT
The DNA here is from genome assembly GCF_002209565.1 of Candidimonas nitroreducens. GTDB lineage: Bacteria > Pseudomonadota > Gammaproteobacteria > Burkholderiales > Burkholderiaceae_B > Candidimonas > Candidimonas nitroreducens. Next base: position 33,076 of record NZ_NJIH01000019.1, on the reverse strand, counting down.
TCCATGCCCGAGATCAATGTCGGCCGTTGCGGCGGCGGCGCCCACAACGCCCGCATCATGCCGCAGGGCATGCTGCGGCTCATGGCTTTCACCGGCGAGCAGATCAGCGCCTGGGAAGCCTATCGCGTCGGTTATGTCGAGCGGGTCGTGGCGCCGCGCCTGCTGATGCCCACCGCCATGGACATTGCCCAGGTCATCGCCGCGAAGAGCCGCATCGGGCTGACGCACATGAAAGAAGCGCTCAATCGCGTGGAAGACATGCCGGTGGAAGAGGGCTACGAGCTGGAACAGCAATACAGCACGCGGCTCATGAACACCGAAGACGCGCGCGAGGCGACGCGGGCCGTGGTGGAAAAGCGCGCTCCGGTGTTCAAGGGCCGCTGACGCGGCGGCGCCGGCCCCTGGATATAATCCGAAGACATACAAGGCTGTAGGGGGCGGCACCGGCGCCGTGGGCTGCAGGGTCGATGAATTTCCCGGATCGAAATGCAAAATATGTCGAACAAGCAGAACCAATCCAGTATTGCCATTGACTTCAGCCGTAGCGCCGCTGCCCGCTACGTACAGCTGGCCAGCCTCTTCCGGCGCCGGGTCGAGTCGGGCGCCTGGCCGGTCGGCAGCCAGATCCCCACCGTCGACGAGCTTGCGCAAGAATGCAGCGTGGCCCGGGCGACCGTGCGCCAGGCGCTGAATCTGCTCGAGGCCGAGCAGCTGATTGCGCGCTATCGCGCCAAGGGCACGTTTGTCACGGCCAAGCCGCAGGAACAGTTCTGGTGCGAAGTGGCGACCAACTGGGAAGGGCAGCTGATCGCGCCGGAAGGCATCTCCATCGAGATCCTGGCGGCCAGGGATCGGCGCGTGCCTTCGACGCTGGATCCGAGCCTGGGCAAGCCGGCCCCGGGCTACCGCTACTGGCGCCGCCGGCATTGGCGCGACGGCAAGCCCTATTACCTGGGCGAGGTCTATATCGACGAAAATGTCTGCAAGCGCATTCCCGCCAAGGCATTCGAGACCAAGACCTCGATGCGCATCCTGCGCGACCTGCCGGGCCTGGAAATCGCCGAGGCGCACCAGACCCTGACCCTGGGCTCGGCCGATCCCGAAATCGCCGAGCTCTTGCAACTGCCCCTGAACGCGCCGGTCGCCCACGTATATCGCAGCGCGGTGGACGAGAACGGCACCATCGTGTTCGTCGGCAATGGCATCTACCGCGGCGACGTGGTGCGCCTGGACATACGCCTGAAGTAGTCCGCCTGCCCCAGGCCGCTCGATTCGGGGGCGGTCAACTCGCGCCCGTATCAGCCGCGTTCGCCGCGTCGGCCTCGCGCAGGCCTTGCGCCAGCAAGGCAGCGGGTACGCTCAGTGCGCCGAAGTCGCGCGCGCACAGGTGCAGCGTCCTGTGCGCCCAGGACTCGTCCAGCGGCAGGAAGGCCACGTCCGCATGGCTCGACATCCGTGTCATGGCCGCGCTGGAAACGACGGCGATGCCTACGCCCGCGTGCACCAAGCGGGCCACATCCTGCATTTCCTTCAGCCGTATCCGGTAATGCAGCCGGCGCCCCAGGCGCGCGGCGCGCAGATCGAGATGGGCCTGCAGCGCCGCGTCGGCCGCACCCACGAATGCCTCGCCGGCGATAGCGTCGAATTTCACGCTGGCCAGGCCGGCAAGGCGGTGCCCCGGCGCCGTTGCGATGAGCAGGTGATCGTGGGCGAGAACCCGGGTCTGCAGCGCCGAGAAGTCCGCGATGTCGGCGATCGCGCCCAGTTCGGCCTTGCCCTGCGCCAGATCCAGCACGATATCGGCGCTGGTCTTTTCTTCCAGGTCGATGGAAAGGTCGGGATGCCGAATCAGGAACCGGCAGAGGCGCGGTGGCAGGGTTTGCGCCATGGCGGCGGTATTTGCAAGCAGCCGGACACTGCCCTTGAGACCGCGCGCATAGCCGCGCAATTCACCGCGCATTTGTTCCATTTGCCCGAGGATCAGGCGGGCATGGCGTGCCAGTGCTTCGCCCGCCGCAGTCGGCTCCACCCCCCGGCGGTGGCGTCGCAGCAGTGCGGCACCCAGTGCGGATTCCATGCCGGCGACCCTCTCGCTGGCCGAGGCCGGCGCCAAGTTCGCCGCCGCGGCCCCGCGAGTCAGGCTGCCATGTTCCAGCACCGCCAAGAACAGGCGCAGGTCGGTCAGATCGAATCGCATTTCGGCCCATGGCATCGGTTTTTCCGAATTCTAGCACCGGAAATTCCAGATTGTGGATTGTGCCCGCCTTCCTTACGATGTCTGCATGAATGACTTCCTGATTCTTGTTGGTGCGGGCCTGCTCGCCGGGGCGATGAACGCGCTGGCGGGCGGTGGCTCCTTCGTCAGCCTGCCTGCTTTGATCGCCGCGGGTGTGCCATCGGTACAGGCGAATGCTTCAAGCACCGTGGCTTTGTTCCCGGGCGGCGCGGCCAGCGCCTGGGCCTACCGCGCCGGCCTGGGGCCTGTCGGGCCCCTGCCGCTGCGGGCACTCATGCTGGCGACGCTGGCCGGCGGCGCCGCCGGCGCGGCCCTGTTGCTGTGGACGCCCACTCGTGTGTTCGACGCGGTGCTGCCTTGGCTGCTGCTGGTGGCCACACTGACCCTGGCGCTGGGCCGCAGGGCCGGCGAGGCCTTGCGGCGCCGCTGGCGCATCCACCCGGCAGCGGCCCTGCTGGTGCAGTTCGGGCTCGGGATCTATGGCGGGTATTTCGGCGGCGCGGTCGGCATCATGATGATGGCGATATGGGGGCTGCTGGACGACCGCGACCTGAAAAGCCTGAATGCGCCGCGCACGCTGCTGGTCAGCGCCGCCAACGCCGTGGCCGTATTGGCCTTCGTTGCCGCGGGTGTGGTGCGCTGGCCGCAGACGCTGGTAATGTTGCTGGCGGGCCTGGCCGGAGGCTACGGCGGCGCGCTGGCCGGGCGCCGCGCCTCGGCCCGGGCCGTGCGCACGGCTACCCTGCTGTTGTCCTGCGGCATCACCCTGGCGTTCTTCTGGCGGGCCTACGGCTAGCGCATTTTGGGTGAACAGGCCCTGGGCGCTTACGTGCTTTACAAGCGCCGTATCAGCTGGCTCTGAAAAAACCTTGTCAATATTTGCGCCAGATCCGCTCTAGTGCCGCGCCGCTCTTTGCGGCGCGCCTGAGAGAGCCTTGGGGTCGACAGGCCTTAGTGCGCTGCCATGGGCGCCGGCTCTTCGCCGCGCGCCCGATATTTTTGGGCCAGCACCGCGCATACCATCAGCTGAACCTGATGGAAGATCATCAGCGGCAGCAGCATCGGGCCCACCGCGCTGGCCGAGAACAGCACCTGCGCCATGGGCACGCCGGTCGCCAGGCTTTTCTTGGAGCCGCAGAACACGATGGTGATTTCGTCTTCTTTGTTGAAGCCCAGCACGCGCGACAAGGAGGTGGTAATGGCGAGCACGATGGCGAGCAGCACGGCGCAGGCCACGATCAGCGTCAGCAGATCCAGCACCGGAACCTGCTGCCACAGGCCGCCTATCACCGAGGCGCTGAAGGCGGTATAGACCACCAGCAGTATCGAGCTTTGATCCACGGTCTTGAGCCACTTGCGGTTGCGATCCATCCACGTGCCTATCCAGGGGCGCATCAGGTGGCCCACGATGAACGGCAGCAGCAGCTCTTCGCTGATGTGGACAATGGCGTGCATGATCGACACCGAGCCCGAGCCGGTGGGCATGGCCAGGCTGACCAGCAGCGGGGTCACCACGATGCCGATGATGCTGGAGGCCGAGGCGCTGCACACGGCCGCCGGCACGTTGCCGCGCGCGATCGAGGTGAAGGCGATCGCCGACTGCACGGTGCCGGGCAGCGCGCACAGGTAGATCATGCCGGCATACAGCGAGGCGCCCAGCACGGGCTGCAGCACCGGCCGCAGCGCCCAGCCCAGCACGGGGAACAGGATGAAAGTGAAGGTGAATACCAGCAGGTGCAGGCGCCAGTGCGTGGCGCCGGCGATAATGGCCTGGCGCGACAGCTTGGCGCCGTGCATGAAGAACAGCAGGGTGATCGCAAATGTGGTGAGCCAGCTGAAGAACGTGGCGCCCATGCCGTGGGCCGGCAGCACGGTGGCGGCGATGACCACGGCGACCAGCATGAGTGTGAAATTGTCCAACAGAACGCGCAGGCGGTGCATGAAAAGGATCCGGATCGGGAGTTGCAAGGAATCTGCCGATACATTAACGTGTTCTTGAAATTCCGGCTAACTACAATCGGATATGAAATATCGCTCAACGGACACCGGCCCGCCCCGGCAAGGGGAATCCGAGTCGCCAGGAGCCCTGCCGCGCCCGGTGTACGGCCATATGGAAAGCCTGGCCAATCGCGTCATCGCGCATCGCCACCGCCACCTGTGGATCCAGCTTTCCTACGCGACGCAGGGCGTCATCGAGGTACAGACCCCCACCGGGCTGTTCTACGCCACGCCCCGGCAGGCGGTCTGGATCGCGGCCGGCACGCCGCACAAGACGCGCTGCGCGCCCGGCACCGAGATCCGCAGCCTGTACATTGAGCCTGCGGGCGTGGCCCAAGAGGCGGTGCGCGGCGCCTGTTGCGTGCTGGAAGTGGGGCCCTTGCTGCGCGAATTGATCCGCGCCTTCGGCCTGCTGCCGGCCGAGTACCGCGAGGACGGTGCCGGCGGGCGCCTGGCCGCGGTGCTGCTGGATCAGCTGGCGGCGGCGCCGCAGGCCGCGCTGGTGCTGCCGCTGCCCGCAGATGCCGGGCTGCGCCGGATCTGCCTGGCCATGCAGGCGCATCCGGGGCGCCCGGCCGATCTTGCGCACTGGGCCGGCGAGCTGGGGGTGTCGGGCAAGACCCTGAGCCGCATGTTCATGCGCCAGACCGGGCTGAGCTTCCGTCTTTGGCGCCAGCGGCTGCGGCTGCTGGCGGCGCTGCCCGCACTGGAGCGCGGCCAGCGCGTCACCGACGTATCGCTGGATTGCGGCTACGAAAGTGTGTCGGCCTTCATTGCGGCCTTTCGCGGCCAGTTCGGCCGCACCCCGGGCGATTACTTCGGTGCCGCGGCGTAAGCGCGGGCATCCGGCACCCGCGGGACGCGTGGTGCCGGGCGTATCGATGCGGCTCGCGGGCCGCGAAGTGCGCCGCGAACCCGGCCTGGCGGCCGCGCCGCAGCGGCTTTACGAGGCGTAGCGCTTTTCCAGCTCGTCGTACAGGGCCTTGCTGACCAGGCGCTGGCGCTCGCGGAACGGGGCGACCAGTTCAGGGTCTTCGTCCAGCTTGCCGTCGCGCTTGAGTATGCCGAGCGCGCGCTGCATGCCGGTTACCGCGCTTTGCAGCGCGGCGTTGGCATACAGCACCAGGCCGTAGCCCAGCCCGCCCAGTTCTTCGGCCGGTAGCGCCGGGGTCTTGCCGCCCACGACGATGTTGATGAGCTGCGGCTGCTTCAGCAGCTTGGGCACCTGGCGCACTTCTTCCAGGCTTTCGGTGGCTTCGACGAACAGGATGTCGGCGCCTGCCTCGGCGAATTGCCGGGCGCGGTCGATGGCGGCCTCGAAGCCCAATACGGCGCGCGAGTCGGTGCGCGCGATGATGAGGAAGTTCTCGTCGACGCGGGCATCGGCGGCGGCGCGGATCTTGCCCAGCATTTCGGGCAGCGGCGCTACTTCCTTGCCCGAGAAGTGGCCGCAGCGCTTGGGAAAGGTCTGGTCTTCGATCTGGATGGCGTCGGCGCCGGCGCGCTCCAGCGCCTTGACGGTGTGGTAGACGTTGACCGCGTTGCCGAAGCCGGTATCGCCGTCGACGATCAGCGGGATGTCCACTGCATCGCGGATGCGCGCCGTATGCTCGGCCACGTCGCGCAGGCCGATGAAGGCCAGGTCGGGTATGCCGTAGTACATATTGGTCAGGCCGGCGCCGGTCAGGTAGACCGCTTCGAAGCCTTGGTCGGCCACGACCTTGGCGCTCAGGGCGTTGAACGCGCCGGGCACTATCAGGCCGTTGCGCTGGTTGACCCTGTCGCGCAGGGTTTGCTTGCTGGTCTTGCTCATGGGTGGGGAAGCCTCCGGTCGAGCCCCGTGCCGGGCTCTGGGTTCATGCAGATACTAAGCAAAGTAGTGTAGTGATCCAGCCGGCACACAGCAAGTCGCCTGCCGGGCCGCCTGCCGGAGCGGAAGTCCTGTTTCGGGGGGAAGCCGCCGCGGCAGGAGCGTGTTCCGTGGCGGCAGGCGAGACGCGCATCGACCGGAAGCGCAATGCCCGCGCCCGGTACCGGCGGCTGTCGTAAACCTTTGCGATGCCGCCGGCTGCGCGCTTCCCGCGGGCTAGGATTGGCGGTCGGGGTCGGGCTTCGATGCCCCGATCCGGGCGCTGATGACGGGGTGGTATTTGGCGCCGTCGCCCGCTTTGATGGCTTCTTCGAACCAGCCGTCCACCGTGCGCGCGCCGCGCGCATCGACGCCGGTCTCGCCGGCCAGGCGCAGCGCGTAGCCCAGGTCTTTCCTTGCGTACTCGACCGAGAACGCCCGTTCCGGGAAGACGCCGGGCAGCACCGCTTTCATGCCGTGGTTGCGCAGCGCGAAGCTGTCCGCGGAACCCTTGGCGAGGGTATCGAACAATAGCGCGGGATCGACGCCGGCGCGCTCGGCGATGGCCTTTGCCTCGGCGATGGCGACCACCGTTTCGAACAGGATCATGTTGTTCAGGATCTTTACCACCTGCCCGCAGCCCACGGGCCCGCAAAGGGTGATTTCGTTCGCGAAGGTGGCGATCAGCGGACGCACGCGCTCGAAGTCGCTTGCGTCGGCGCCCACCATGACGGACAGCGTGCCGGCCTCCGCCGCGGCTCGGGTGCGGGCGACGGGCGCGTCTACGAACGCGATGCTCTGGCGCGCAAAGTCGGCCGCCAGCGCGCGGGTGACGTCCACCGACGAGGTGCTCAGGTCGACAATGACCAGGCCTTGCCGCCCCGCGGCCAGCAGGCCGCCGGGGCCGCGGCAGATCTGCTCGACCACGGCGCCCGAAGGCAGCGACAGGAACACGACATCTGCATCCGTCGCGGCTGCGGCGATGTCCGCGGCGGACTGTACCCCGTACTGGCCGAGGCGTTCGAGGGGGTGGGGGTCTAGGTCGAATGCCGTGACGGGCAGCCCCGATTTACGGGCCAGATTGCGGCAGATGGGCTCGCCCATCACGCCTAGTCCTACGAAGCCGATACGTTGAAAAGAGGTCATTGCCAAGATTCCGGAGAAAAAGTTCGAATGGAAAATGCCGGGAAAGTGCGTCGGGCGACGGCGCAGGCGCGCCATGTGCGCCATGCGCGCCCAAAGAGCCGCTACATGCCGAAGTAGATGCCCTGGGACTGTTGATACAGGCGTAGCCCCTGGACGCCCTTTTCGCGGCCGATGCCGCTGTGCTTGAAGCCCCCGAACGGCGTAGAGATGGAAAGCTGCTTGTAGGTGTTGATCCAGACGCTGCCCGCCTCCAGGCGTTTGGCGACGCGCCAGGCGCGGCGGTAGTCGGCAGTCCATACGCCCGAGGCCAGGCCGTAGACGCTGTCGTTGGCCTGCTCGATGAGATCGTCTTCGTCATCGAATGCCAGGGCGCACAATACCGGCCCGAAGATCTCTTCCCGCACGGCTTGGGCCTCGCTTCCCAGGCCGCCGAGGATGGTGGGAAGATAGAAGGCTCCGGCCCGCAAGCGCTCGTCGCCGGGGCGGCTGCCGCCGAGCAGCACCTCGGCGCCGTCGCTGCGCGCTGATTCGACCAGGCGTTCGATCTTGCCGCGATGCGCGAACGAGGCGATCGGCCCCATCTGCGCGCCTTGGGCGTCGGGAAGATCGACCTTCAGGCGCTGGGCGCGGGCCACCAGCTTTTCCAGGAAGCGCTGGGCGACGCGGCGTTGCACATAGAGCCGCGAGCCGGCTACGCACGATTGGCCGCTGCCTTCGAAGATGCCGCCGATGACGCCTTCGATGGCCGCGTCCAGGTCGGCGTCGGCGAACACGATATGCGGCGACTTGCCGCCCAGTTCGAGCGCCACGGGCATCAGTTTTTCCGCGGCGGCGTGCGCGATGGCGCGGCCGGTGGCCGTGCCGCCGGTGAAGGACACCATGCGCACGCGGGGATGTTCCACCAGGCGCTTGCCGACAGAGGCGCCCGGGCCCGTGACCACGTTCAGGACGCCGGGCGGCAGGCCCGCTTCCAGCGCGATGCGGCCGAGTTCGAGGGCCGGTGAAGACGTGACCTCGGACGGCTTGAGGACGACGGCGTTGCCGGCCGCCAGGGCCGGCGCCACTTTCTGCGCCTCCATGGTCATCGGCGAGTTCCAGGGTGTGATGGCGGCGATGACGCCGTACGGCGCATAGTGTGTCATCGACAGGTAGTTGCCGCGTGCCGGCGTTACCTCGGCGGCCAGGGTTTCGCACACCCCCGCGTAATAACGGAACGTGGCCGCCGCGCTGGCGGCCTGTGCCTTGCACTCGGCCCAGACCTTGCCGTTTTCCGTCATTTGCAGTGTGGCCAGGGTTTGGGCGTGGCGGTCTATGCCGTCGGCGATGCCGCGCAGCAGGCCGGCCCGGTGATGGGGCAGCATGTCGCGCCAGGCCGGTTGGGCGGCGGCGCGCGCGGCGGCTTCCACGGCATTGTCCACCAGCGCGTCGTCGGCCGCGGCGATCAGGTAGTTGCGCTGGCCGGTGCTTGGATTGATGGATTCCAGGGCCGGGAGCCGGCCGGCGACCCATTCGCCGCCTATCAGCATGGGCTTGGTGTTGTCGGGATCGAGAGTTGTTTGCATGCTCATCCAAAAAAGTGAGGTGCGGCGCGGAGGTAGGCAAAATCGAACGGCTGCCCATCCCTGAGAGCATGAGCAGCCTCGCGCCTGTCTTAAATGTTCTGTTGGAAAGAACTGTTGTTCTGATATTTAAAAATTCTGCACCGCCCAAAATTGCTTGTCAAGCCTCGCCCGGCGTCTTGGCTTGCGTCTGTGCTGTGTTGTGTTGTCTTGTGCTACGCCTGCGCCAAGGCCAGGCCAGGCCACGCCACGCCAGGCTTGGCCAGGTCATGCCAGGCCGTGCTGTGTCGCCGCGCGCGCCATGCATGGCAAGCTTCGTATTTGTTCCTGCATCTGTTCCCGTGCTGGGCGCTGTCCGGCACGCTGATTTTGCCGTGCGGGGTGGCTGGGCATGGGCGATGGCATTGCATCGCCTTCGGCAGCGTTGTAGAATCCAAATAAAAAGAACAATCGGTCTGTCAGACAGAACAATTTAAAGCAAACCCTCAGTAGACTTGGAGGCAAGGGAATGGCATACCAGCAGGCCAGTGTTGCACCTCATATGGCGGAATTTGCCGTGGATCTGGACTGGTCGAACCTGCCCGGCACGGTGCGCCGCGAAGCCGGCCGCGCATGGTTGAATTGGGTGGCGTGCGCCGTGGGCGGAGCCCGCACCGCCACCATGGATGCCGCCGTACGCGGCATCGTTGCCATGGAGTCCCGCGGCGAGGTGCCGCTGCTCGCGCGGCGTGAGTGCGTCGGCGTATCGCATGCTGCGCTGCTGGGATGCCTGAGTTCTTCCGCGCACACTTACGACGACACCCACCTGGCCACTATCACGCACCCCACCGGGCCGGTCGCTGCGGCGCTGCTTGCGGTGGCGGCCAAGCTGGCCCGCTCGGGCAGCCCGGTGCCCGGCCGCGACCTCATGGCCGCGCTGGTCGTGGGGCTGGAGCTGGAGTGCCGCGTCAGTTGCGCCATCAAATCCGGCGGCGCCAGCCTGGGTTGGTACATGACGGGCCTGTCGGGCGGGATCGGAGCCGCCGCCGCGGTGGGGCGGCTGCTGGGCCTGACGGCCGAGCGCATGGTGTATGCGATTGGCCTGGCCGCCGCGCAGGCTTGCGGGTTCCGCGCCACGCACGGCAGCATGGCGATTACCTATGTGCCCGGGCTGGCCGCGCGCAACGGGGTGGAAGCCGCCTACATGGCTTCGGCGGATTTCGCCTGCGGCTCTCACGCCGTCGACGGGCAAAATGGCTTGCTGCAGGTGCTGACCGGCGCCACCGACGCGGCGCTGATCCGGCAAGATCTGGGCACTTGCTACGAATTTCTGAACAACACCTACAAGCCCTATCCCTGCGGGATAGTGATCCATCCGGCCATCGACGCCTGCCTGCATCTCGCCCGTGAGCAGGGTGTGCGCCACGAGGATGTGTTGCGCATGGATCTGCGAGTGCATCCGGATGCGCTGAACCTGACCTGGCGCAAGCTGCCGGACAACGAGTTCGACGCCCAGGTCAGCCTGTTCCACTGGGCCGCCGCGGCGCTGGTTCATGGCGCGGCAGGCATCGCCCAGGGGCAGATCGCCTGCGTGACGGAGCCGGCGGTGCGCGCGCTGCAGGAGCGCACGCAGGCGGCCGCCGATGCCGGCCTGGCGGACAACCAGGCGGCGGTCACTGTGCATCTGCGCGACGGAAGGGTGTTGGAGCAAGTTACCCAATCCGCGCTGGGCAGCCTCGACCACCCCATGAGCGACGCGCAACTGGCGGAAAAATTCCGCGGCCTGGCCGCCCCGGTTCTGGGCGACCCGGCCGCAGCCCGGCTGCTGGAATTCTGCCTGGCCATCGAGGCGGCAGGCGATGCGGCCGATATCTTGAAGCCGGGCACTGCGGCCTGATCAGACCCGGCCCGAACATGCCAACAGGAAGGAGATGACCCCATGTATGCAAGTATTCTACGGCGCGCCCGGCGCGCGGCCCTCGCCCTGGGCGCCGGCGTTGCGGGGCTGCTGCCCTTAAGCGCCGCCTCTGCCGCCGGCTTCCCCGATCGGCCCATCACGCTGGTGGTGGCGTTTTCGCCCGGCGGTTCCAACGACATCACGGCACGCGCCATTTCCCAGCCCTTGGCCAAGATGCTGGGTGTCCCGGTGGTGGTCGAGAATCGCCCGGGCGCTGCCGGCATGATAGGCGCCGGCCATGTCGCGCGTGCTGAGCCCGATGGCTATACGCTGTTTGTTTCCAGCGCCAGCCCGCTGGTCATCCTGCCGCATACGCAGAAGCATGTCCCTTATGACGCGCGCAAGGATTTCGCCGACATTAGCCTGATCGGCATTACGCCCGAAGTGCTGGCCGTGCATCCCGGCGTGCCCGCGCACGACTTGAAAGAGCTGGTGGCGCTCGCCAAGACCCGCAGCGTGACCCTGGCCTCTTCGGGCACGGGCGGCCTGCCTCACCTGGCCATAGAGCTGCTGAAGAAGGCGGCGCCCGAGGCCCGTTTCGTGCATGTCCCCTACAAGGGGGCGGCGCCGGCCGTGTCCGATACACTGGCCGGGCATGTCGACGGGGTGGTGGTCGATCTGCCGGCGGTCTATCCGCACGTGGTCGCGGACAAGCTGCGCGGCATTGCCCTGGCCGGCGAGACCCGATCCGCCTTCATGCCCAAGCTTCCGACATCCGTCGAGCAGGGGTATCCGGGCTTTGTCGCGGCCAACTGGATTGCGCTGCTGGCGCCCGCGAAAACCCCGCAGCCCGTCGTCGACAAGCTGCATGGCGCGCTGCTGGAAGTGATGAAGCAGCCCCAGGTCGGCAAGATACTGGCCAAGGCGGGCGTAGAGGTGTCCATCAGCCCCACGACCGCGGACTTTCGGAAGTTCCTGGACGCGGAATATGGCAAGTGGGGCCAGGTCGTGAAGGATGCAGGCATCGAACCCACTAATTGACGGCGATCGGCCTGCTCGCCAAACCGGAGAACCACCATGTCTGCGGCCTTGCCTGAGTTCGAACTGTACGCCATACGCTATGCGCGGATGCCGCGCCAGCGGCGCGACAACTTCCTGGGCGGAGACCCGCACGACGGCGACATGCCCATGGATTTCTTCGTCTGGCTGGCGCGCTCGGCCGAGCGCGTCGTGCTGGTGGATACCGGCTTCAACGCCGCAATGGCCGCACGCCGCCGGCGCGAGATGCTGTGCTGCCCGGTGCAGTCCCTGGCTGCGCTGGGCGTGGCGCCCGGCGATGTGGACGATGTGATACTGACGCATCTGCATTACGATCACGCGGGCAATCTCGATCTGCTGCCGCGCGCCCGCTTCCACGTCCAGGATGCCGAGCTCGACTACGCCACCGGGCGCTGCATGTGCCACGAGACCCTGCGCCACGCCTACGCGGTAGAGGACGTGGTGGCGCTGGTGCGGCATGTCTACGCGGATCGCGTCGTGTTCCATGACGGCGACCAGGAGCTGCTGCCCGGCATGCACCTGATGAAGATCGGCGGCCACACCAAAGGCCTGCAGGCCGTGCGCGTGCATACGCGGCGCGGCTGGGTGGTGCTGGCCTCGGATGCCAGCCATTATTACGACAATATGGGCGGCGGGCGGCCATTTCCCATCGTCTACAACGTGGCGGACATGCTGTCGGGCTATGCCAGGCTGTACGCGGCCGCCGACTCGCCGGAACACATCGTGCCGGGGCATGATCCGCTGGTGCTGCAGCGTTATCCGGCATACCGGGGCCCTGCGTGTGCGGGCGGCAGCCCTTCGGCGGAGCCGTCTGCGGCCAGCACCGGCATCGCGATCCTGCACGAAGCGCCGCTGGCCGACGGGCAATAGCCGCGCCGCCGATGGCGCGCGGCCGCGTTATTTTGCCGCGGGCCAGTGGCCGCCCAGCGACCGGGTGGCCGACTGCGCCGCGTCCTGCACAAGGTGGGACATCTTCTTGATCGCCTGCGGCGTGAACCGTTCTTTGGGGCCGGACAGTGAAATGGCGCCGTGCAGCCCGCCGTCGGGCCCAAAGACCGGCGCGGCCACCGCCGCGCAGTTCGGGTCGCGTTCCCCCATCGAGATCACCAGCAGGCCGTCCTCGCCCTCGAGCTGCCGCTTGACGACATAGTTGCTGATCAGCCGGCCGGCGGCGCCCCGGCTCAGGGGCAGCAGGTCGCCCACGCGGATGCGATCCAGCGTGGAGTGGTGTGAATCCACGCGCAACAGGCATTGGCGCAGCCCGACGTCGTGATAGACGTGGAAAGAGGCGCTTTCGCTGCCATTGTCGACCAGCTCCTGCAACAGTGGCAGTATCGTCTCGGTGATCTGGTAGGTGGCTTCATAGGCGCACCCCAGCCGGTGCGCGTAGGGCCCCAGGGTGTAGCGGCCGTCGGTGCGGCGCACCACCAGCGCGGCCTTCTCGAGCGATACGATGAGCCGCAGCAAAGTGCTTTTGTAGAAACCGGTGGCGCGGGACAAGTCGGCCAGGGTGATGGGCTCGGATCGGTTGGCAACGGCGTCGACGATAGCCAGCGCACGGTCGACGGCAGCTACGCCGTCTGTGGAAGTGTCCTGATGGGGGGATGGTGTCATGGGAATGATGTCACTAGTGTCCTGGCCGCTCAGTCATGCGAGGGAGGATACCGGTTAAGCCAGGGGCGCGCAACGCGAGCGCCGGCCTGCTCGCGACTAGCGAATGTCGCGGCTGCCCAGCGTCAATGTACAGAACACAGATTAATGTCTATATTGGTACATTAAATGTATTGAAAGGTACATTTTTGTGCTAAGCTTGCATTGCCGAAAGCCGCCTGCGCAATGAGCCAGGCGGTGCAGGGCGGCATGTCCGGCCCTGTCAGTAGCATCGTTTTCACCAAAAAATTATCAACGGAGACAATCCATGTCTACAAGGAAAACCAAGGCCTTTCCTCTATGTGCGGGTATTGCCGCGCTGCTGGTCGCTGCCGCGCCGCTATCGGCTCAGGCCGCTGGCACATACCCAAACCACCCGGTGACCATAGTTGTACCATTTGGTGCGGGCGGTTCCGCGGATGTCTATGCGCGCCAGCTTGCCCAGAGGCTGCAGCAGAAGCTCGGCCAGACTTTCATCGTCGAAGACAAGCCGGGCGCGGGCGCGGTAATCGGTACCGCCTATGTGGCCAACTCGCCTCCCGACGGCTACACCTTGCTGGTGAATTCCAATACCCAGACCGTCAACGAAACCCTGCTGAAGAAAAAGCCCTACGAGCTGCTGCGCGATTTCGCGCCCGTGGCGCCCATCAACCAGTCGAGCCTGGTGCTGGTGGCCAATGACAAGCTCAAGGCCCGCACACTGAAAGAACTCATCGCGCTGGCCAAGTCCGAGCCGGGCAAGCTGAACTACGCCAGTTCGGGCACCGGCACGCCCTATCACATTGCCGGCGAGCTGTTCAAATCCATGGCCGGCATCAACGTCGTGCACGTACCCTACAAGAGCAGCGGCCAGGCGCGCACCGGGGTGGTCGCGGGCGAAGTGAACTACATGTTCGACGCCACGGCCACCATGATCGGGCTGATCAAGGGCGGCAAGGTGCACGCCATCGCCACCACCGGCGACAAGCGTTCTTCCATCCTGCCCGACGTGCCCACCATGGCCGAGGCGGGGCTGCCGGGCTATCACGCCAACATCTGGCTGGGCGTGCTGGCGCCCAAGAAGACGCCGGCGGCGGTCGTGGAAAAGCTCAACAAGGCGATCAGCGAAATTACCTCCAGCCCCGACATCAAGGCGGCCTGGGCCAAGGACGGGGTCGAGCCCATGGTCATGAACACGGTTCAGTTCAAGAAATACATTGAAGACGACATCCGCAATCTGGGCAAGGTCGTGAAGGACGCCCATATTTCGGTGCAATAAGCGGGCGGTTTGCGTCCGGGCGGCTCGTTCGTAGCGGCCCCCGGAGCCGCCGCGCCTTTCTTCATTCAGGGATGGCAGGCATGTCGCACGACACCGGGAACACGCTCCTGGAGCTGGAGTTCGAAGTCAATGGCGAGCCGCGCCGGCTCGCAGTGGATGCGCAGCGCAGCCTGCTCGACTTGCTGCGCGAAGAGCTGGGCCTGCGCGGCAGCCATTTCGGCTGCGGCCTGGGCTTGTGCGGGGCCTGCACCGTGCTGGTCGACGACAGGCCGACGCTGGCCTGCGATACGCCGGCCTGGTCGGTGGCGGGCAAGCGCGTCACCACCATAGAGGCTGCCGGCGCCCTGGCGCTGGCGCGCTGCGTGCAGCAGGAATTCATACGCTACAACGCCGCGCAATGCGGCTATTGCACTTCCGGCATGGTGATGGCCTGCGTGGGCCTGCTGCAGGCCAACCCGACGCCTACCGATGCCGAGCTCAAGGCCGCGCTGGATCGCAATCTGTGCCGTTGCGGGTCGCACTTGCGCATATTGCGAGCCGTGCGTGGCGCTGCCTCGCGCTGGGCGGAGCATAGCCATGTGTAGCGCGTTCGCCGTCGCCCACGAGCCCAAGGCCGGAGAGCTGCCGGTCAGCCTCCGAGCCAATCCCTACCTGGACGCCTGGCTGGGCTTTGCCGCCGACGGCCGGGTGGATGTCTACACCGGCAAGGTCGAGCTCGGGCAGGGCATCGTCACCGCCCTGGCGCAGATCGCCGCCGACGAATTGCAGGTGGATCTGGCCGCCATCCGCATG
The DNA here is from genome assembly GCF_002209565.1 of Candidimonas nitroreducens. GTDB lineage: Bacteria > Pseudomonadota > Gammaproteobacteria > Burkholderiales > Burkholderiaceae_B > Candidimonas > Candidimonas nitroreducens. The sequence continues at coordinate 17,653 of NZ_NJIH01000019.1, read as the reverse complement.
CATGCTGCCACGACCGGGCGCGGCCCGAACGAGTCCATGACTTCGGGCAGCCTGTCCGTGCAGCATTCGGGCCTGGCGCTGCGGGCCGCCTGCGCTTATGCCCGCGTGCTGTGCCTGCGCGCCGTGGCCCGCGAATGCGGCCGCGATCCCGCCTCGGTCTCGCTGCGCGACGGGCGCTTCATCTGCGCCGGCCGCGATTGCGGCGGCTACGGCCAGTTGGCCCGTCGTATCGACCTGCACGTGCCCGTCGAGCTGGTGGGGCCGGAATGGATGTCCACGCGCCGCGCTTATGTGGGCGTAAGCAGCAAGCCCATCGGCCTCCAGCAAAAAGTCGAAGGCGCATATCCCTACATACACGACATGGTGCTCGACGGCATGGTGCATGGCCGGGTGCTGCGCCCGCCCGCGCCGGGCGCGGTGCTGGGCCCGCTCGACCTGGCCGCGTGGCGTGCGCAGCCGGGGGTGCTGGCGGTGGTGCGCGACGGATCCTTGCTGGGCGTGGTGGCCGAGCAGGAATACCTGGCCGAGCGCGTCTTGGGCCGGATTGCCGCCGCGGCCGACTGGAGCCGGCAGCCGGCGCTGCCGCCGCAGGCGCGCCTCGACTCGTGGCTGCGCGAACAGCCGTGCCGCACGGTGCGCTGGTCGCGGCGGCCGGGGGCGGCCGCGGTAGAGCAGGGCGCCGGCCATGCCCCGGCCGCGAGTGCGCGCGGCGCGGCCGCAAGCGGCCCGCGGCCGGCACCCGGGCCTGGCACCCGCCTGTACGCGGGCGACTTCTTCAAGCCCTACATCAAGCACGCCTCGATCGGGCCTTCGTGCGCCTGGGCATTGACCCGCGACGACGGCAGCATGCAGGTCTGGAGCCATACCCAGGGCATCCACAACCTGAAAGCCGACCTGTGCCTGGCGCTGGGTGTCGATACGGGGCGGCTCGAAGTGACGCATGTGCCGGGTTCCGGCTGCTACGGGCACAATGGCGCCGACGATGCCGCATACGATGCGGCCTGGCTGTCGCGCCACGTGCCGGGCCGCCCGCTGAAGCTGCAGTGGTCGCGGGCCGACGAGCTGAATTGGTCGCCGATGGGGCCCGCCATGGCCATGCGCATCGAGGCCGAGGTCGACGAGAACGCCAGGGTGCTGGACTGGCGCCACACCGTATGGGGGCCGGGGCACAGCCTGCGGCCGGGCCGGGCCGATACGCCGACGCTGCTGGGCAGCTGGTATACGGCACGGCCGTCCCCGGCACGGCCGGCGGTCAATGCGCCGGCCGCCGCGGGCGGCGGGGCCGACCGCAATATCGTGCCGCTGTACGATTTCCCCTGCAGCGCACTGGTGTGCCACCGCGTCGACGGCCTGCCCTTGCGCGCCTCGGCGCAGCGCGCCCTGGGCGCCTTCGGCAATGTCTATGCGATCGAGGCCATGGTCGATGACATCGCGCTGGCCCATGGACTCGATCCCTTGCAGTTCCGGCTCGACAATCTCAGCGACCCGCGTGCGGCGGCAGTGCTGCGCAAGGCCTGCGAGATGGCGCGCTGGCATGAGCGCGGGCAGGCCGCGCCCGATACCGGGCTGGGCCTGGGCTTCGCGCGCTACAAGACACAGGGCGCCTACTGCGCCGTGGTGGCGCGGGTCGAAGTCACGCACGAATTGCGCGTGCGGCACTTGTACATCGCCGTCGATGTCGGAGAAGTCATCAACCCCGAGGGCGTGGTGCAGCAGATCGAAGGCGGCGCCATACAGGCCACATCCTGGGCCCTGTACGAAGAAGCGCATTTCGATGCCTACGGGCTGGTCGACGGCGATTGGGAAAGCTACCCGATCCTGCGCTTCTCGCAAGTGCCCGAGGTCAGCGTGGAAATCCTGCCGGGCAATGGCCATCCGCCCGTGGGCGCGGGCGAGCCGTCGCTGGGCCCGGCCGCCGCGGCCATCGGCAATGCGCTGCGGGCGGCGCTGGGCGTGCGGGTGCGCAGCCTGCCCCTGACTCCCGATGCAATCGCACGGGCGATCCAGGACGAGCCTGGTTTGTAGTGATGAAGCCCGGCGGCCGTGCAAATTCCGAGACAATATTCAAGGCAACAGGAAAACCGAGAGATGAAGAGGTGATGCAATGACGGACATGGATATTCGATTGTTCAGCGGCGGTGCCGCCCGCGGCCTGGTCGACCACATACAGGCGCGCTTTGAGCGGCGATACGATTGCCGCCTGCGCGGCGAGTTCGGCGCCGTGGGCATGATGAAGCAGCGCATGCTGGCCGGCGAGCCGTGCGATGCGCTGATTCTGTCGCGTAAATTGATGGACGGCCTGGACAGCGAGGGCAGCCTGGTCGAGGGCAGCCTGCGCGACGTGGGCGTGGTCAGTACCGGCCTGGCCGTGCTCGATGGCGCGCAGGCGCCCGATATTGCGCAGGCCGAGGGGTTGGCCGCCACGCTTGAGCAGGCCAGCGGCATATATGTGCCCGACATGACGCAGTCCACTGCCGGCGCGCACATGAAGCGGGTATTCCAGCAACTGGGCATACTGGACGCCATAGGCGCCAAGATCCATGAATTCCCCAATGGCGCCACCGCCATGAAAACCATGGCCACGCAGGGGTTGAGCGGCTCGGTGGGCTGCACGCAGGTCACCGAGATCCTGTACACACAGGGCGTGTCGCTGGTTGCGCCGCTGCCGCAGGCCTGCGCGCTGGACACCGTATATACCTACGGCATCCCGATGGGGCGCCGGCAGCCCGAGCTGGCCAAGGCCCTGGCCGAGGCCCTGTGCGAGCCCGGGCTCGATGAATTCAAGCGCCGCAACGGCCTGGCCTCTTGAGGCGTGGTTCTGGCGGCCGGGCGCTTGGCGGCCCGAAATCCCGAAATTCCAACAAGCAGAAACTGCAAAGCAAAAGGAAGCACACAATGAAATTCGCAACATATACCTATCAGGGACAGCGCGGCGTGGGCCTGGTCTCGGATGATCTGCAAAGCCTGCGTGCCTTGCGCCTGGACGAAGGCCAGGCACAACAGGGCGCGGCCGCGCTGATAGGCCGCGCAGGCCTTGCGGGCTATGTGCAGGAACGCCTGGGTGAAACCCTGCGCCTTGCCGACGTCAGGCTCGAGGCTCCCATTCCGCGGCCGCGGCGCAATATATTCTGCGTGGGCCGCAACTATCATGCGCATGCCAAGGAACTGTCCGCCTCGGTGTTCAAGGAAAACGACAAGAACGTGGCGTCCTGGCCCATCGTGTTCTCGAAGGTGCCCGAGTGCGTCACCGGCCCTTACGACGACGTGTCGCTGCCGGTGGGCATTTCCGAGCAGATCGACTACGAGGCCGAGCTGGCCGTAGTCATCGGCACGCAGTGCAAGAACGTCGGCCGCGACCAGGCCCTGCAGCAGATATTCGGCTATACCATCGTCAACGACGTCACGGCGCGCGACGTGCAGATGCGCCACCAGCAATGGGATCTGGGCAAGTCCTTCGACGGCTTCTGCCCGATGGGGCCGTGGCTGGTGACCGCCGACGAGATCGACTCCGCCGCCGTGCAGGTATCGTGCACCGTCAATGGCCAGATGCGCCAGAATGCCAGCACGCGCGACTTCATCTTCGACATCCCCTCCCTGATCGAGACCTGCTCGCGCGGCATTACGCTCTACCCCGGCGACATCATCGCCACGGGCACGCCGGCCGGTGTCGGCATGGGCATGACGCCGCCCACTTATCTCAAGAGCGGCGACCGCGTGCGGGTGGAAATACAGGGCATCGGTGCCATAGAAAACAAATTTGTCTAGAATTGGCCTGAATACGGCCGGGAGCGGCCGCCGCGCATGCGCGGCGCCGAGCCCCGGAACAATTCCAGCCAGAGAGTGTTTATGTCTTCAGGGGTCAAAGCCTTCGAACAATATTTATCCGATGCGCTGGGCAGCGGCCGCCTGGCGCCCGGCGATCGGCTGCCCCCGGAACGCTCGTGGTGCGAGCAATTCGGCATTTCGCGGGGCACGGTGCGCCGGGTGCTGGGGCGCCTGCGCGAGCGCGGGCTGATCACCCAGATCAAGGGCAGCGGCACCTTCGTCACGGGCACGGTGCAGGATCACGCCGACGACGGCAAGCTCTACACCAGCCCGGCCGAACTCATGGAGGCCCGATTGCTGATCGAGCCCTTGATGCCGGCCCTGATCGTCAAGAACGCCAATGCGCATGATTTCCGCGGCATGGAAGAATGCCTGCTGCGTTCCGAGCAGGCCGAGTCGGTGCAGGAATTCGAGCGCTGGGACGGCGAGCTGCACAGATCCTTCGCCCAGGCCACGCACAATTCCCTGTTCCTGCACATACTGGAACTGACCAACCGCGTGCGCGAAGAAGCCGAGTGGGGGCGCCTCAAGCGCCAGTCGCTCACGCCCGAACGGATGCGCCAGTACAAAGACCAGCATCGCGCCATCTACGAGGCCCTGCTGAACCGCGACCTGAACGAGGCCCGCGCGCAGATGCTGCGCCACCTGGAGCAGATACAAAGCAATTTGTTCGACGGCTGAGCGGCGGCGTGTTCCGCGGCGCAAACAGGGCGGCCCAGCCGATGGCCTCGAAGCCGGGGTAGCCCGACTCGGCCACCGTCGGCGCCTCGGGCAGCTGATCGATGCGCTTGCTGGTCGTGACTGCCAGCGCGATCGCGCGCCCGGCCTTGATGTGGGTCAGCGCCGCCGTGACCGAATTGATAACGTGCGGCTTGTTGCACGGAACCATAAGCATAGCCTGTTGCTGCCAGGAACCAGCGGGCCTGTGCGGCCCTCTCATTGCTGCGAATTTCCGATGCAGGGCGTCAGATGTTGCGCGCAGTTTGCCTGCGCAAGCGTTCGACGAAGGCCTGGATCAAGGCATCGGCGGACGATTCCCTCCACGACAGGAAAATCTGCCGGGACACTTCGCGGTCGGCCAGCGGTATCTTCGCCAGCGTCGGGTGCTGTATGGTCAGCGCCGTCGAATGCGCCACGATGGCGGCGCCCACGCCTTGCGCCAGCATGCTTTCGAGAGCGGTGATGGTGTTCACCTGGATACACGGCAGCGAACGCATCATCAAGCTTGCATTGACCATATGGTTGTCGGTCAGGTTGACGATGGTTGTCCCGGCGAAATCATCCAGCGTCAGGTAGTCCCTGTCGACGCGCTTATCGTCTTTGCGCACAATCGCCCAGAATCGCTCCGAGAACAGGCACTGAGACTTGATGTCCGGGCCATTGACGGGGCGGGAGCAAAGGGCGACGTCGCATTTCTGGCTGCTGAGCAGGGTGGAGCATGCCGAGGAATCGCCGTCGAGCACCGAGAATTGTGCGTACGGGTGCGTCTTGGACACGTCGGCCAGGACGGGTGATATGACGTCCTGCAGCAGCGACGGCAAGCTGGCGACGCGTAGCTGGGGCTTGTCGTGCCGCGCGTTAGGATTGATTCGATCGACGACGTCTTGCAAGATCTGGACGGCATGGCGTGCGGCCACCAGGAATTCGGCACCGGCCGCGGTCAGTTCGATATGTTTTTGAGCGTTCGAGCGCATCACCAGCAGCGCTCCGATCTTGGACTCGAGCTGTTTCAGCTGAATGCTCAGTGCGGGTTGGGACAGCGAGCACTTTTCGGCCGCTTCTTTCAGCGATTTGCTGCTGGCCAGCCACACGAAGTTGCGGAGTTCCCTGGTCGATATCGCGGGAAGTCTCATGGCTTGTCTCTTTTAAAAATCTAATGTCGTTATAAACAAACTAAAAGCGGCCCGAGCGGGGCGACTTCTACAATTCTTTCATAAGAACTGTTAAGGAGGTCAACATGCTGCATAAGGCGCTTTTCCGGTCGGCCGTTCCATTGGCCAAACTCGCTCTCGCCATTGGTACGGCGGCATTATCCGCTATGCCGGTCTCTGCGAGTGCCTCGGCCGGCTTTCCGGATAAGCCGATCAGGCTGGTCGTCGGCTTCCCGCCGGGAGGCGGTGTGGACGTTGCGGCGCGTGCCTTGGGAAATGTGCTGGGCAAAGAGCTCGGAGAGCCTATTGTCGTCGAGAACATTCCCGGTGCCGGCGGCAACATTGCTACGGATCGTGTCGTCAAGTCGGCCGCTAACGGCTATACCTTGCTGTTTGGCAGCATCGCCCTGTCTATCAACCCTTCTCTTTACAAATCGCTGACGTTTGATCCGGTCAAGCAATTGCGGGCCGTGTCGATGGTTTCGACGTCGCCCTATGTGTTGTTAGCCAACGCGCAATCGGGTATCAGCAGTGTGCAGGAGTTGATCTCGCAAGTGAAGGCGGGCAAGCACATCGATTACGCAAGTGCGGGCAATGGATCGGGATCGCATCTCTTCATGCAGCAGTTTTGCGACTTGGCCGGCATCAGCATGACGCATATACCATACCGCGGCGCCACGCCGGCCATGAACGACGTGCTTGGCAACCAAGTACCGGTGGTCTTCGACAGCATCATGACGACCTTGCCATATATCAAAGCAGGGAGACTAAAGGCCCTAGGTCTGAGTTCCATCAAGAAATCCGTGATCGCGCCCGAGATCCCATCGCTGGACGAGCAGGGCGTCAAGGGCATGGACTCGACCAGCTGGTTCATTATTTTTGCGCCCTCCGGCACACCCGACGATGTCGTCCTCAAGCTGGAGCGGGCGATCAACAAGTCGCTTTCGACTCCCGCGCTCAAGCAGCGGTTTGCCGACATGGGGGCCGAAGTCGTCGCGGCGACTTCGCAAGAAGCCCAGAAATTCTATGAAAGCGAAGTGGCGAAGTGGGCCAGGGTCGTCAAAGCTTCCGGCGTGCATGTGGACTGATCATGCCTCATCTGACTTTGGAGGTGTCCGGGAATCTTGCCCATGTCGTTGATCCGATGCTGGCAGCTGTCACGGATGCGTGCCAGCAGAGCGGGCACTTCGACCAAGCCGTGATCATGAGCCGGGCTGTGATCCAGGACAGATATTGTGTTCGACAGCAAGGCATGTCCGCTTTCGCCAATCTTTGCTTGCGCATACGGCCCGGACGAAACGATGAAGCCCGGGCGCAGGTGGCGCAGCGCTTGGCGCATGCCGTGCACCGCGTGATGCTCGACCATGGCGTGGCGACGCCCACCTGCATTACGTGTGAGATTCAGGAAATAGATGTGCGGAGCCGCGCGTTGATTTATGCGGGGGAGGGCTGATGGCAACCATACATGCAATACCGCTGGCCAAGATTCTGGGCCGGGCCGAGAAAACCAAATTTACGTACCTCAAAGGCTTTGGCCAGAATGTGGAGTTCGGATACTACGCTTGGCTGGTGCAAGATGGCGGCAACAACATCCTGGTGGATGCCGGGGCTACCGCCGCGCAGGCCGTGGAGTCATGGGGCCGCCCGCCCGAGACGGTTCAGCACGTGCAGACTCTGGATGAGGGGCTGGCTGCGCACGGCTTGACCGTGGCGGACATCGGCATTGTGATCCTGACCCATCTTCATATGGATCACATCGCATACATACACGACCTGGCGATGTCGAGAAAGATTGTTCAGCGGGTGGAGTGGGAATTCGGCTCGAGGCCGCAGCCCATAGATCGATATTACGACCATGCCTTCATCGATGGACTGAACTTCGAGCAGATCGAGGGCGATCAGCAGATCACCGAGAACGTAGGCGTGCTTTTCACGCCCGGGCATACGCCGGGTGGGCAGTCTGTCTGGGTGCGTACCTCCCGGGGCGTGGGAATCATTACCGGCTTTTGCTGCATCCAGGAAAACTTCGGGTCTTGCCCCTGCGGCTCGCCGACGCACGATCTGACCATTCCAGGCATTCATCAGAATTCCATGGATGCCTACAACAGTATGGTCAAGGTGTGGAACGCAGCCGACTTCATCGTTGCCAATCACGACGCCAAATACATTACTGAAAGCGAGATAGGTTAAGAAATGGATATCAAGAAGGCTAAAGCGCTGTTGAGCAGTGTCTACGGGGATGTCGAGTGGGTCGACGTGCTATGCCGCTACAGTCCCAAGAAAGCTGTGGGACTGGCTTGTGTGGCAGAGGGAATTTTCAACCGCTCTGTCTTGCCAGAGAAGGTCAAGCACTTCATATTGCTCGTGATCTATCTTTCGCAAGGCAGGTCGGACTTGGTCAAGCTGCACGCGCAGCTAGCAAGAAGTGCGGGCGCCAGCGATGCCGAGTTGATCGAAACGCTGGAGGTTTTCCTGCCTTCGCGCGGCGTGCACATGTTCAGCGAGGGCCTGCGCCTGACTGGCGTCAATGCCCAGGCACTGCCCAGGCCGGATGACGCCGATGCGGCACACGAGCCCGTCGAGGTCGAGGACATGCTGGCTTACTTTGAAAGCGTGTTGCACGGGCTGCCTCCCTTTGTAAGCCTGCTTGCAGAACACAAGCCGGAGCTGCTGCAGGGTTATTACATACTGCGCAGCGAGAACTTGCGTGCGGGCGTCTTGTTGCATAAGCACAAGGAGCTGCTGCTGGTCGCTCTCAATACCTCGGAGCGCTATACGGAAGGCGCGCGCATACACGTGGTCAACGCCATGGAGAACGGCGCGTCGGCGGAAGAGGTTGTCGACGCCATGACGACAGCGATCCTGTCGGGCGGCGTGCCTGGCTGGATCGAGGGCAGCAAGGCGTTTGTCGCGGGAAGCAAGGCGATGGCGGTCGCGGCGTAGCTTTGGGCTTGGGGCGGGCGCGCTGCGGGTCGGGCGGCCTGGCGGTGGCGCGGCCCGGGCCCGACGAAGACCACAACCCGCAGACCGCGCCGCCGGCGGGGCCGTCAGCCCAGAAAATCGACCTTGCCGGTAGACAAGCGGTAAACGCCTCCGGCGATTTTCAGCTTGCCGGCCTTTACGGCTTCTTCAATGATGGCCGAGCGCGAGCGCAGATTGGCCATGCTGTCGAGCACATTCTGTACGGTTGCGGCTTCCACCAGCTTGCCCTTCGCGGCCTTGGCTTTTTCGACCGATGGCAGCAGGGACGTCACGAGCGACTGGATCATGCCGGGGTAGGTCGCGCCCGCCGTTGCGGCCTTGACGGCCGCGTCCACCGCCCCGCATTTTTCGTGCCCCAGAACCAGGATCGCGGGCGTTTTCAGCACTGCGACCGCGTACTCGAGGCTGCCCAGCACGTCGTCATTGACGAAATTGCCCGCCACGCGGGTCACGAAGAGATCGCCGCGAGCGCTGTCGAAAGCATATTCGGGAGCGATGCGCGAATCGGCGCAGCCCAAAATCGCGGCGTAAGGATTCTGCCCGCCGCTGAGCGCTTCCCGTTCATGCGCGAAATCGTGGAGCTTGGTTGCGCCCGACACATAGCGGGCATTGCCTGCTCTCAGGCGTTTGAGCGCCGCGTCGGGCGAGATCGCGTTTTGCGGCTTGGGGGGCGCCGCGGCCTGCGCCGCGTCCGCGACGCTTGCGGACAGCAAGCCCGCGCCGACGGCGACTGCCGAAGCGCCGGCCGCGCGCAGGAATAATCGCCGGGCAGGCGCTGCTGCTCCGGTCATACAGGCTTTGGAATCGCACATGCAACGCTCCTGAACGGAAAAGGCACGGCGCCCATTTCAAACATGCACCGACGCCGTGGGACAAAAATGCCTGTAGATGACCGGGGTGCGATCGGCACGACACGCCGCGTGCGTATGAGGCATGCGGCCCCGCCGCGGCCGGGCTTCTTGGCTCGCCCGTATCGCACGAAAGTCGAATGGCGGAATCATAAAGCCGAAACGGCGCTTTAGCCATATCTGTCGTGTGGTTGTTGAGCCTCGGCGAAAATTCGTGACCCATGCGCGAACCTCGGCGATAACGACACGGTATTTCTTAAGCTCTGCTGAAAACCCTAGCTGTCGGTGTTTATCGGAATTTATTACAATATGACACAAGAAAACCCAGGGGGGCGCGGTGTGCCAATGCGCCAGGCATGCCGAATAACGCATGCCTGAACGACCGTTCCGCACATCAGGCGGCGCTTGACGGTTTTTCAAGAATCATCCAAAACAAAACCGGAGCGCGATCGTGAGATTCACACGTTTTTTCATCTGGCTGGTTGTGCTGGCTTCGTGCTCGCTATTGGCCGCCTGCGAGGGTGACGATGGCGACAGTAGTAGCGGCAGCGGCAGCCAATATTCATCGCAAATACATGTGATCGCTTCGGAAAGCGGAACCTTGGCGCCGACCGAGCCGGGGAACGCGGACAGCCCGTTCTGGAAGCTGACCCTCAAGAATCCTGAATCCGTCGCGCTGTGGTACACCGACAGGCCCAGCCGGGAAGTCGGATCCACGCCGCTTCGAGACTACGTAAACGCCTCGGCCTGGCGTGGCGCCTATGGCGACGTCAATCCCAACGCCACGGTTACCTTCCAGGCGTCGAGCGGCAGCGAGCTGGAGGGGGTATATGTGGCGCTGTCCGAGCCCGTCTATGACGAGGAGGCCGGCGCGCTGACGTTCAATGCGGAAATCCTGAACGACACAGTGGGGCAGTTGAATGCCGCCACCCTGAATTTCACCCGCGTCACGATCAATGTGCTCAATAACGCCGTGGACGACCAGGAAGTCTCCTCCTACGTCCAATACGCCAGCCAGGTCGCCTTGCAGCCTACCGCCACGTCCGGTCAATACAAGGTTGTCATGAGCGACGCCGGCCCCGACATGATCTGGGTGGACAATGCGCCGGGGCGGTACTCCGACAGCAGGCCGATGTCCTCTTTTTTTCCAAACTGGTCTTATGTGTTCAAGGAGCATGCTCCCAACGCAGCCCTGTACGGAACCACGGCTTCCGGCAAGTTGAAATTGTATTTCCTGACCCTGAACGACCCGGTCTACGATGAATCGTCCAAGCAAGTCAGCTATACCGCCACGCTCCTGGGGCAAACTTCGGGGGCTCTGGAAGCCGTGAACCAGGCGGTTCTGAGCATAGACTCCGGCACCTTCAGCCGTTTTCCCATTCCCGGCAAAGGAACCGCCTACCAGGCTTTCGGCAGGGGCTACGACCCATCCACCGCAAACGACACCTATATCTATTTCGGCAGCGACATCGCTCGCAAGCAGGCGGGGTCGCTCTGGGGAACGCAGTCTTACCTCGCGCAAAGCTGCGCGCCCGACTGCCGCAACGATCTTCAGACGCTCAAGAACCTGGGCATCAACCTGATCCGGCTATATGACTGGGATCCGCGGAACGATCACAGCCAGTTCCTGAACTACGCCAACAGCCTGGGTATCAAGGTGGTGGTGCCCATCAGCAACTGGCTGCCCAAGCAGGATATGAATACCTGGAACAATGAGCTGCCCGCTTATTTCAAATATGGCAACTATGGCAATAGCACCGGAACCGACTGGCACCCAGCCATCGCGGGCGTGATTATCTCCAACGAACTGGATAAAGACGACGGCGGTGTTTACTACGACAATACCATCGGGCTCGTGGCGCGTTTCATCCAGGAAGCCGACAAGCGGGGGTTCAGCAAAACCGTCCCCGTCGGCATACCGGTAACTTTCGTTCCCCGAGGCGCGCCTTTCGGGCCGAACGGTACGAACCTGCCGGGCTGGAACCAGTTCAACCGCTTGTTGACCGATCCGCGCACCGCGCCGTACAAGGACAGGCTGATGCTGTGTCCCAATACGTACAACGGCAAAGACTATCTGACCGTCAACGCCGAAGGCACGGGCCAGGGCTGGATTCAACTTACCTACGAAAAATTCCACACGCCCATCTTGTTCACTGAAATCGGCCTGAGCCGCGTAGAGAGCTACTACACGCCTCAGTACATCCAGGAGCAATTGCAAAGCGTGCTGGACTATCAAAAAGCCCACCCCGATCAGGTACTCGGAGCGGCTCACTTCCAGTTCGACAACAAGGTCTGGAAGCAGGACAACCCCGCCGATTCGGAAGGCGCATTCGGTATGTTCAGCCATGGCGCCATTGTCCGGCAGATCCAGACCGTGAAGAGCGACTACAACTTCTACGTGCATGAAGTCCAGCCGCCGGAAAACTGGGGTGTGCTGACCATCGACAAACTGGAGAAAACCAGCACCTACGACCCCGTGGTCGAGGCATACAAGTAAAGCCGGCCGCCAGGCCGTCGGCAAATCCTTCCTCTGTCAGGCCCAAGCCTGGCCGAGGGGGCACCCACTCGACGCTCCAACATCGAAATGGGATCTCCCGAGGTACATATAGGGTTACACCGATCCCAAAACAAAAACGCCAGCCCCGCAAGGCTGGCGTAAGTGCTTGATTCGATTGGTGCCGATTAAAGGAGTCGAACCCTTGACCTTCGCATTACAAGTGCGCTGCTCTACCAACTGAGCTAAACCGGCGAAGGCCTAATTCTACAGGGTTTTTGGGGTGATAGCGGAAGCTGCCGGCCGCGCATGGTAGAGGGCGCGAACACCGGCTGATCGGTGGTGCGTGGAATTGACGGCGGGAAAAATTATCGGCATGGCCTGCAGGGACTGCATGCGGGTTTGGCGATGCAAGGGCGGTACCCCGCGGCGCAAGATTGTGTTCGTTCCTTATCTGTGCTTGTATTGGCAGGAAGGTCAATACAAGCTGAACAGCGTCTCTTCTGGGCCAGCTCCAATTAAGTAAGTGTCGACGGTTGGTTTAGATGCCCGACCATGATAAAGGGCGAGTTGTCACGTAAGCGCCGCACTTCAGTGCCGCAAGGCTCCGTGTTTAGCAGCACTTTTTATAAAGTAAACATGCGGCTTCAAACGGTTTGATAAAAATTTCGACTGCTCGTATAAATTTTTATTTCATGGGCCTAGTTAAATTTAAGGCACAGTAAGGTGTTCGGGAATTAAATAGCCGAGTATTCGAATTGTGCAATTGGGGCTTGTCGAGCTGGCTTAAGGCTTTTCAAAAATAGCAAGAGCAGGCGAGCTCCTGGAAAGGATTGCCGCATGCGCGATAAAGACATCGCCGGATTCGCCAGGAGTATCACGATCAATGTGATTATTAAAATGGATCCGATAGGCACGCAATGAGCTAATTCCAAAACCGAATCGGGTCGCCGTAAAAGCGATTAGACTTCATGTGCTGCCTTTGTTTAAATGTTTTCGGAAACATTTTGTTGAGCATTGGTCGATGGGCCTGCTGAAAGAAACGAGTCGTGGGCTGAAAGCGAAAGCATATAGCTGCAGCATTTCTTGCCTAAGGGTTTTGATGGCTTCATTGAGATGTTATTGCGCTTTCGAAGCTGTGATATAGAAGGGATTGTAAGCTTTGGCATAAAAAAGAATAAAGAATTTGATCGAACATTTCTTATCTGTAAGGCATCGGCCTTCGAATTGTACGGCGAACGGCTGAACTTATTGGCACTGGTCGGTGCATGGCATTGATAAATTGGAAAATTGATGAAGATCGAGAATTTGACTAAATATATGCTGGCGTCCTGTGTCATGCTGTGCTCTTCGTATTTCGTGGCGGCTCATGCCAAATATCCTGAACGGCCGATTCGATTGATCGTGGGATCAGCCCCAGGAGGCGGTGGCGATGCGGTAGCACGAGTCATGGCAGAATCGCTTTCCAAGAAGTTGGATACTCCGATCATTGTAGAAAATCGGCCAGGCGCTTCGGGTAACATAGGTGAATTAGCGGTGGCCCACGCGGCACCTGATGGATACACGCTTCTGTTTGCGTATACGGGGCACGTGATCAATCCAAGCTTGTTTAAAGACCCGTCTTTTGACACTGCCAAATATTTCAGAGGAATTGCAAGAATCGGCAGCCCGCAATCGGTGCTGGTTGCGAATCCAAAAGTTCCTGCCAAAAATTTGCCGGATTTCATTTCTCTTATCGCAAAAGAGCCTGGCCATTATTCGATGGCATCAATGTTTGGAACGGATCAGTATGTGGCTGCACAAGCATTGGTGCACAATCAGAAGCTAAAGGTATTGTTCGTGCCTTATAAGGGGAATGGGCCGGCTCTTATTGACGTTATCAGCGGACAAGTAAGTGCGATGATCAACACCGTGGGAGTATCGGTGCCATTCATCCGATCGGGAAAATTGCGCGCATTGGCGATAGTCGATAGTAAGCGCAGTTCTCTGCTGCCTGACGTTCCAACCCTGCAAGAGCAAGGGGTAACTGGTGTAGAGAGCACTGCGTGGTATGGCCTTCTCGCCCCGGTCGATACCAGTGATGACGTGGTGGCCAAGCTGTCTCATGCAGTGAAAGCTAGCTTGGACGACGCTGCTGTTGTAAAACGCTTGCGTAACCTCGGAGTCGAGCCTAAATATCTAGCTAACCACCAGTTTGATAAATATATTCAGTCTGAATTAATGAGATGGAAAGAATTTTTTGATAAGACAGGCATTGTCAATAAATGATGGAAATATGGGTTCGGGTTGATTTTATCTGTTGCATTATTCCATCTCGCTTGCTTCCTTTTTTTGTTGCGTTCAATACGGATTTTAGGAATGGGGTGTTGAAGAAAATATTGGCCTAAGTTTTCCGATATGACAACAGGCGCATTTGGCCGCAGCGACTGTTTCGCTGCTCCAAGTCCGGCTTTGCTTTGACATGAGACGTTTTAGGCGCTTGCGTATGAGCCAAGGGCTGTTGCGATAATCATCATTTCGGCATGCTCTTGTTCTTGTACGGTAGAATCGGTGCTTTATAAGCCAAGAAAATGCCTCTGTTATGACCGTGTCCGCAACATTGCTGTTTTCGCGCTTAACGGGGAAGGCGCGTATGCGCCACCTGCAACTCATCTGCCTGGTTGCTGAATTAGGCCATCTCCACAAGGCTGCATTGGCTGCCAACATGAGCCAGTCCGCAGCTACCAAAGCATTGGCCGAGCTTGAGTCGGTCATAGGGGGGCAAATCTTTGAGCGTCACGCTAAAGGTATGCGCCTGACGCCCCTGGGCTCGGCATTATTGCCGATGGTGCGAAATGCGTTGGAAGCTTTGCACGAAGTTGCAGAAATCGCGAGTGGAATCTCCGCAGGAGTGAATGCAATTTTACGAGTGGGCGCTGTTGGGGCGGCGCTCTCGGGGTTGCTGTATCGGGCTGTGCCATCGTTTAGTTCCCAAAACCCAGGCGTGGTTATCGATATTGAACATCAGGTATCTAGCAGTGTGGTGGATAGTTTTGCAAGAGGCCTTCTAGATATAGTAATTTGCCATGCGCCACAGCAAATCCCCCAGGGTTGTGAATTTATTCCACTCGCTTCGGATCGGTATGTTGTGGTTTGTAGCATTACGCACCCGCTCGCTAACGTCCCCGACGTGACTATCGATGATCTAGCGCGTCATACATGGCTTATGACGCCTAGTACGGGCATAACACGCGTTGCCTTTCAGGCATTATGGGAGCGGATAGGCGACAATATACAACTATGCCGAGTGTCTAGTCGATCGCCGCTCATCATGTGGGCGATGTTGGAAGATCGGCCGTTGCTTAGGTTTACGTCTTATAACATTGTCAGGCAATGGATTGAAGCGGGCTTGTTGGTCGCCATTCCCGGCCCGTGGGAAAGTGCGTCTCCGCCGCTTGGCGCCTTGCTAAGGCGAAGTGATCATTTGCACAACGAGACGCTCGCTCGATTTGTCGATCACCTTCTGAGTTTGAGCGATTTTCAAGACGATCATGGCCAACCGTGAGCGGGCTTACGCTAAATCCAAAGACGAATCGGATCGCCATAAAAGCGATTAGACTTGGAGAATTACCTTTGCCAGAATACCCAGGCCCAATACAACTGGGCCTATTCGGAGAACTGGCATGGAAAGTAAAGGTAAGCGCCTTAAAGATTTATTGCATGCACCCAAGATTTTGATCGCACCGGGGGTGTTCGATGGTTTTAGCGCTCGATTAGTCGAGCAGCTGGGTTTTGTGGCTGGCGCTATTACCGGCTCGGGAGTGTCAGAAGCAAAGATGGGATGGCCTGATCGGGGAATCATAGGCTATGCCGAAAACGTAGATGCGTCACGCCAAATGGCCTCCTATAGTAGCTTGCTTCTGCAGGCGGATGCCGACACTGGGTATGGTAACGAACTGAATGTCTACTTCACCGTGCGCGGCTTCGAAGACGCGGGCCTTGCCGCGGTAATGATCGAGGATCAGGTCTGGCCCAAACGCTGCGGCCATATGGCCGGTAAAAGCGTGATTGGCGCGGACGACATGGTGCGTAAGATAAAGGCAGCCGTGTCGGCCAAGCGAGACCCTGATTTTGTCATCAAAGCTCGCACCGACGCCGCAGGGCCGTTGGGTATCGAGGAAGCCATTCGCCGATTAAACATGTACGCCGAAGCTGGTGCCGATTGCCTATTTGCCGATGCTCTGTTGTCAGCCAAAGATATTGAGCATGTCGCTAAGCATGTGCCAGCTTATACGCTGTCGGTAAATATGGGCCTGGGTATTCGTTCTCGTAAAACGACTCCACTGCTTACGCCCAAACAACTTGAGGAAATGGGAGTCGCCCAGGTCTCTTATCCGCGCATGTTGACCACCGCTGCTCTCAAGGGTATGCAAAATGCCATGAAAGTATTTATGGATGAGGTGGTTGGCAAGAACACTGTAGTAGATCGCCCCGATCTTCTGGTGTCTTTCGAGGAGCTTAACGAGCTTATGGGGCTGGGGCTCCTGGACGGGTTGGAGAGGAAATTTAATGCGTAGTGAAAAAACAGAATTGGCGGCAGGAGCCTGCAGCGCGAAGCGGTGAGATACCGAATTTCAGGATTCAGTTAGGCTACTCTTAAATATTTTTGGGGCATCAAAAATGGCGCAGTCGGTGATTAAATCTAAAAGACCCTCGTTGGATGTTGCTCGTATGTTTCCTCAGGTGTTGGATATCCAGGACGTGAAATTGCGTCAGATGGTACTTGATATCTGGCAACAACTTTGGGATCAGTCTGAATGGAATGATATTGGTGACCCGCCCGTGTCCGCGGAAATCCCGTACCCGAATTTGCCGCACTCTCAGAGCGTTGTCGCTATGGCTATCGCAGTGGCCGATGCATTCGAAAAATTCCATGGCGTCCATGTTAATCGAGATTATCTTATTGCTGCGGCGGTATTACAGGACGCCAGTAAGATTGTCGAGTATGCTCCACCTGGCCCGGACGGCAAGGTGCGTCGAACTGCGATTGGGAAAAATTATGGGCATGGTTTTTGGTGTGCTCACCTTGGAGTGATTAAAGGCTTGCCAGAGGAAATAACGCACATCATTCTGACTCATTCGCCCATGGCCACGAAGTTTCCGGACAGCTTAGAGGGGAAAATTCTTTATTATGTGGATCAGATCGATGTAATAGGAATCTATAAGGATCGGTGGAAAAAGCATATTTTAGTCGGCAAGTAAACGCCATGCGCTTTAAGGAGGGACGAGGCCAAAGAATGCTTGTTTCAATTGAATTGGTGTTCGGGATCGGTTTGATCGAGCTGTTTCGAGCTTGCCGGTCTTTCGTCTCTCTTGACATGAGGTAAAGCATATCCGGTGTGTTGCCGGTGCTGCCTGTGCTTCGGCTGGCCCTTGCTGCGAATCTCGACCGGCCTCTGTCTACTTGACAGGGATGCTGACGGTGGTTGTATAACCGCCTGTAGCTCGGCTGACGCGCTTGCCAGGTTTGATTGATGTCAACGTCGGTTGAAAACTGACCCACTTTCGTCGGAATCGTCGGAGTAAAACTGACCCACCCCGGCGTCCCAAAACTTAGTTTCTGATCTTGATATTCCCCGCCTTGCGCTTGTCCT
>NZ_NJIH01000018.1 GCF_002209565.1 Candidimonas nitroreducens | reverse complement strand
GCTTGAAGGCTGCGTCGATCTTACGGGGGTGGCCAGGCTCTTGCTTCTTTGTCACGAAATCACCTTATTCGGTCGTAATGATTCGCTTCAAAAGTGTCCACCAAAATTAGACCACAACAGTTCGAGCAACAAGGGTGCGGCCAGTCCGGGGGACTGGCCGCGTTGCGAGTTTGCTGACCGCCCCCAAAACGTCCGGAGGTCAAGGGCAGTGCCGGCACAGCCGGCACCGGGCGAGCGAGCCGGCCTGGCCCTGCCGCCCGCGGCGCGGGTCAAGAACAACGAACAACATACTCAATACGCAATCACGTCAGCGCAGTCACGCCTTCGGCAGCGTCGCCTCTACCAGCTTCACCCAATACGTCGCCCCCACCGGCAGTAGCGCGTCGTTGAAGTCGTAATTCGAGTTGTGCAGCTGGCACGGCCCCATGCCGTGGTAGATGTCCATGCGATGCGCGCCATCGCCATTGCCTATGAACAAATACGTGCCCGGCACCTTTTCCAGGTAGAACGAAAAATCTTCCGAGCCCGTGAAAGGCGGAATCGAACGGTTGACCCGCTGCGCGCCGAACACCGACTCGGCCACGCCGGCCGCGAACTCCGTCTGTTCCGGCCAGTTCACCAGCGGCGGATAACAGCGCACGAAATCCAGCTCGCCCGTCGCCCCATACGCCTCGCACAGCTTCGTGACGATGCGCCGCATATTGTTTTCCATCATGTCCAGCACCGCCACCGTATAGGTGCGCACCGTGCCGCGTATCACCGCCTGCGCCGGAATCACGTTGTAGGCGTCGCCCGCGTGGATCTGCGTCAGCGACAGCACCGCGGTATCGATCGGATTCTTGTTGCGCGTGATCAGCGTCTGCAGCGCCTGCACCATTTCCGCCGCGATCATGATCGGATCCACCGAGTTCTGCGGCTGCGCCGCATGGCCGCCCACGCCCTTGATGATGATGTCGAAGCGGTTGCTGGAAGCCATGGTCGGGCCCGAGCGGAACGCCAGGTGGCCTTCTTCCATGCCCGGCATATTGTGCATGCCGTACACCACGTCGCAGGGAAAGCGCTCGAACAGTCCATCGTCCATCATCGCCTTGGCGCCGGCATTGCCGCCCTCTTCCGCCGGCTGGAAAATGAAGTTCACCGTGCCGTCGAAATTGCGGTGCGAGGCCAGGTACTGCGCCGCCCCCAGCAGCATTGTAGTGTGCCCGTCATGGCCGCAGCCATGCATCTTGCCCTCGTTCTGCGAGCGGTGCGCGAAGCGGTTCAGTTCCGGCATGGGCAGCGCGTCCATGTCGGCGCGCAAGCCTATCGAGCTCTTGCCGCTGCCGGCGCGCAGCACGCCCACCACGCCGGTGCGCCCGATGCCGGTATGCACTTCCAGTCCCAGCTCGGCCAGGCGCTTGGCCACCAGCGCGGAAGTGCGCTCTTCGGTAAAGGCCAGTTCCGGGTGCGCATGAATGTCGCGTCGTATCGCGGTCAGTTCTTCGTGCTTCTCTTCTATTTCGGCTAGTAGGGTCATGGTTCAGGCCTCTCGGAAAGAAATACTGTGGTCACACACATGGAAGTTCGACACCACCATTATGAATGCTTGATTTATACAGGCCCGGCTTTCAAATTGCCACTACAGCAGCGACATGTGCGGACGCCAGGGGATCTTTTCAGCCCCGAGGCACTCAATATATCGCCAGACTCGCCATAAAGCCGCCGGGCACGGCAATGACGAGTCCCCCCCTCGCTACGGATGGCTCAAACAAGCAAACACTCCAGCATCTTGGCCTGCTCATCGTAGAATTTATCGACGGTATCAACAAATGACGAGACTCGCTGGGTCATTCGTGCATTTGAATTGACGACTAGAGCAATATCGAACAACAGCTCGGGTGAAAATCGCAGTATCGCGCCACCGACCTCTCTATGGGAAGATGCCATCCAGCCATCGACGATGCCGACGCCCATACCTTGGGCGACCAATAAAGACACCACTTGAGTCAATTGACAGTGGGCGACGACGTTGGGGCGAAGATTGCGCGTCTGGAAAGCGCTGTCTATTTGCGAGCCGGTAACGGTACTGATGATCGGAAGAACCAAGGGATAGTCGATAAGGTCTTCGGGAGTCACCATCCGCCGGGCCGCAAGCGGATGCGCGGGCATGGTGATGCAGATCGCCGGCAAACGGTATTGGCGTACTACCTCGAGCCCCGGCAGCAACTCCCTCGAAGCGACCAATCCTATGTCCAGTTCCTGAAGCAGCACCTTCTGCGCGATCGATGCGGAAGGCTGTGTCAGCAACGTCATCCGGCGGTTCTGATTGTGCCGGTGGTACTCACCGATGATCTTGGGAAGGATATAGCTCGACAACGAGCTTATCGTGCCGACCGACAAGGCGTGGGCCCGCCCTTCGGCCAGATCCTGTGCAAGGGAACGCAAGCTGTCGAGCTGTTTGAAGCTGCGCTGGACTTCATCGTAGAAGACCAGCGACGTATTGGTCGGCACCAGCCTGTTCTTGACCCGATTGAATAACGGGAACCCCAGTTCCGCTTCCAGGTTTTGCAGAAGGCGCGAAACGGCGGGCTGCGAACGGCCGAGTACTTTTGCCGCCTCAGATATGCTGCCGGTCGCCACAGTCAGCCGAAATGCCTGCAGTCCGTGCTGGCTTAGCGGCCGCATAGAACCTCAGTATTTTGCATAGTCACACTGAAAAAATGCATTTGCTTGATAGTTTGGCTGACGGTAGCATATTAACAGCCACCGGAAAAGGGCTCGGGACAATCTGCCGCAAGCACGAATTAAAGCTTATCGACAGTGCAACAGTCGCAAGTGTGGTAGGCGCTCTCCAAATAATGAGGATAAAGATACCAATGCGTAATCTCCTGTTCGTCTGCGTCGTGGCCGCTGCCTTCCTGGCCGGCGACATCGACTGCCAGGCCGCCAATATTCAACCCGGGCAAGTACAAGAACTAGATCGCATGTCAGCCAAGGAATTAGTTCCTTTGGCCACCAAAGAAGGCAAAGTAACCGTTCTTACGCTCACCACCCGCATGCCTGCCGTCGCATCTGCCTTCGAAGCCGCCTACCCCGGCATCCACGTAGAAGTCGTCGACATGAACTCGAACGTGCAGATCTCTCGGGTAGCTGCAGAACAGAAAGCGCATGCCTATGTCACCGACGTTATGTATTTCGCATCGGCAGCCTCCGCACAGAAGGATCTCCTGGATCCGGGCTACGCTCTCCGATATGTCCCGCCCCGCATCGCCGCCAAGCTTGCCGATAAATATACCCACCCATTGCTGACACATCGTTTGACGGCTCGAGTGGTGATGTATAACGAGCAGGCCTACCCGAACGGCTCTCCAATACACAATCTCTGGGAACTCACCACTCCCAAATGGAAAGGGAAAGTCGTAACCATTGATCCAACACTCAGCGATGTGCCTCTCGATATGTTTGTGACAATCGCTTTGCACCCGGATGAAATGGCCGCCGCTTATCAGGAATTATTCGGAAAGCCCATTAAGATCGACAGCGACCTGAAAGGGGCAGGAGAGCAATTCATCCGCGATCTATACAGAAACGACATGATCCTGCTTTCCAACGACGAAACGTTCTACAACTCGGTCGGCGCAAAAGGCCTCGCGAATCCACCGGTGGGGCTCATGAATTATTCCGCCCGCCGCAACAATGCAAAGTCCAACCTGGCGCTGCAGATCGCAAATGACGTCAAACCGGCTACCGGGTATGTATTCCCATCTCAGTTGGCCATTACCAACCACACCCCGCACCCCGCGGCAGCGCGCCTGTTTGTGGACTTCATGATGGGCGACGAGTCTCCCACGGGCGGCCCCGGCTTCAAGCCCTGGAACGTTCCAGGTGACTATTCGCCCCTCAAGACCGTCGTCGCCGACCCCGACGCCGTTCCTTTCGACAAGCTCAATGTCTGGCTGCTCGACCCAGCCAAAGTGGCGGCCGACCGGAAGCGGATACGCGACATTATGATCGCGGAATAGCACAAGTCCCTTGGCGGCGCGAAACTGCAATGGCAGCCATCATGCCGCCGATGCGGAATAAAGGCCCTGGCCCGCAGCATAGGACTCGCGGCCGAAGGCGTAGCCGTGGCCGGTACCTTTTGAAGAGCCAAGAACTTGCTTGCACAGGGGTTCGGATATCTCCGGATCCGGGTGTTTTCCTCTATATAGAAAATGAAATAGATGCAATTCCAGCGTAGCAATACCCCGCCGTCCGAGCGGACGTAAAAACATAGACTTCAAAACACACCTTCGTCTTCCGGGGTTATCTCACAGTGCTGCTTCCCATCACGTCAGCCCGCGCTTCCAAGACACGGGTTGCAGCGGTTTTGCCCGTCATTCTCTTGGTGCTGCTGGGAATCCTGATCGCCGCGCCGCTGATCAAGATATTGATCGCGACATTGTCGTCCGAAGGCCTGCAGGCCTGGTCGGATGTTCTCGTCGGCAGGGTGTCGACCAATCTCTGGTGGCGACCGCTACTCACGACACTGGCGTTGGGTGTCGGCGGGGCTGTCTTTGCTCTGCTCATCGGTGGCCTGCTCGCCTGGCTCGTCGTCCTCACCGACATGCCGGGCCGAAATCTGGTGGCAACGCTATCGACACTGCCATTCATGATTCCAAGCTTTGCCGGCGCATTGGCATGGGTGACTGTATTTCGCAACGGCCGGATAGGCGGAAATGTCGGGCTTTTTGAAGCGCATGGAATCTCGATTCCCGATTGGCTAGCGTGGGGCTTCCTGCCGACGATCATCGTTCTGGTGGCTCATTATTTTTCACTCGCCTACACCATTATTGCCGCTGCCCTGGGCACCGTTGGCGCCGACCTCATCGAGTCGGCACGGATGGCCGGCGCCTCCAGAGCCCGCACACTCTTTGGCATCATATTACCGATCGTAACACCGGCACTCATAGCATCCGGCTCGCTTGTATTTGCCGGTGTGGTAGCCAATTTTGCCACGCCCGCCTTCCTTGGCCTGCCTGTCCGCATGTATACGCTTTCTGTGCGCCTGTTCGGGCTGATCGACACGGGGCATACCGCGCGCGGCTATGTCATCGCCCTCCTGTTGATCGCAGTGGCTGCCTCGTTGCTCTTTGCCAGCGACCGCTACGTCTCCGGCCGCCGCGCCTTCACCACCGTGACTGGCAAGGGCGCCAGAGTCAATAGGCTTGCGCTTGGCGTCTGGCGCTGGCCGCTGTTTTTCCTTGCGGCCCTTATTGGAACAATGACGTCAATAGTGCCGGTTCTGGTCTTGCTCTTTTCGAGCCTGGCGCGACAGCCCGGAGCGCTTTTCTCCGATTGGACACTGCACTTCTGGATCGGCGAGAAGGGCGGCCCGCTGGCCGACGGACTGCCTGGTTTGTTTCGGAATCCGCAAATCATCGAGGCGCTCTGGAACACCATACGCTTGGGCACGGTAGTGGCCATCACGACGATGGCGCTCGGCCTGGTTGTGGCTTACAGCATCATCCGGTTCAAGAACAGGATGCTCGGCACCGCTCTCAGCCAACTCGCCTTCGTGCCCCTGCTCGTTCCCAGCATCGCCTTCGCCGCGGCGTATGTCGCCCTTTTCGGAAGGCCTGTCGGCCCCTTCCCGTCGCTTTACGGCACATTCGCGCTACTGGTGCTTGCGGCTACGGCACACAACTTGCCCTTCGCGGTGCAATCAGCGCGATCCGTACTCGGCCAGGTGTCCAAAGATATAGAGGAAAGCGCAGTAATGGCCGGAGCGAACTTTTTTACCAGGGTCATATTCATCACCATCCCGCTGGCTATTCGCGGTCTGCTGGCTGGAGGAATACTCGTGTTCGTGAAAATGGTCCGGGATCTGTCGCTGGTCGTGTTTCTTACAACTGCTGTACCGGTACTCAGCATGCTCGCCTACTACTACACCGGGCTGGGCTTCATGCAATATGCCAATGCGATCACCCTCGTCATCCTCGCTATTTGTCTCGCTGCCTCGTTTGTCGTGCACCTCATTCAGCAGCGCGTCCGGAAGTGGAATTAATCATGAAATCGACACAGGAAGAACAGGATGCCATTCGGATCTGCAAGCTCGGCAAGAGCTTCGGAGATTACGACGCGATCAAGGATGTCAATATCTCGGTTCCCAAAGGCGCCTTTCTTGTCCTTGTCGGCCCATCGGGTTGCGGCAAATCCACGCTGTTGCGCTTGCTCGCGGGCCTGGAATCCCCGACCGAAGGAGAGATCGCGCTCGACGGCAGAGTAGTGTCCAGCGGAGCCAGCGGAATCGCTGTCGAGCCAGGAGCACGCAAGGCGGGGCTGGTGTTCCAAAGCTATGCGCTCTGGCCCCATATGACGGTTGCCGGCAATATATCCTGGCCGCTCAAGGTAGCGAAATGGCCGAAGCAAGTACGCGACAGTCGCGTCGACGAGGTGCTTTCCCTATTGGGCATCGGCAATCTGGCGGATCGGTTCCCCGCCGAAATTTCCGGCGGCCAACAACAGCGTGTCGCTATCGCAAGAACCATCGCGCCCAAGCCGAGCATCTTGTTGTTCGATGAGCCCCTCTCGAACCTCGACGCCAAACTGCGGGTCGAAATGCGCAGTGAGTTGATGCGGATCCATCGCGCCACCGGCGCGACATCCGTCTACGTCACACATGACCAGGTGGAAGCCATGACGATGGCAAGTCACGTGATCGTACTCAACAATGGAAAAGTCGAGCAATCCGCCAGCCCGTACGAACTGCTCGAAAACCCCCGGACGACTTTCGTCGCTTCCTTTATCGGAACCCCTCCCGCGAATATTCTTCCGGCCGACCGCATCGGGGACTCCCTAGTCTTCGACGACACGCCACTGGCCCCCGCGTCCTTCGCCAGGGGCCGCGACAAAGTTCAACTTCTCTATAGAGCCCAGGACGTCGCGATCGGCGCTGTCGAGGGCAGGCCGCAACTCGCGGGGACATTCATGGAAGCAGCACCTATCGATGCCAGCTCGATGGTCTCGGTTCTTGTCGGGAATATCCGGGTGACGGCGATGTCACAGGGCTACTTCAAGGCGGTACCGGGAGATGTCCTCACCCTGTCTCTGGCCAGCCGGCCTGGCGGTGTGTTCAGCGCGCACGGCGAACGAATAGATTGATTAACGGTTAACGCATCCGCGCCCATCAGCGCTGCGCTCACGCAAAAGGTGGGCTCGATCGAACTTTCCCAGGGAAGGTCACTGGGCACGGTGCATCAGGCTCCGGTGCCTGGGCGAGCCTCGCCCGCAGCAAGTCGAAAATAAGGTCACAAAATGGAAGATAAAATTGTATCTGTCCGGGCTCAACAGATCATTGATACCAAGTGCAGGCCCACCGTCGAAGTTGAAATACGAACCGAGAGCGGCGCCACCGGGCTGGCTGCCGCATCGACCGGGACATCGGTGGGCATGCGCGAAGCCTACGTATTGCGGGATCAGGATCCGACAACCTACGGCGGGCTCAGCGTTCACAAAGCCGTTGCCAATGTGGCGGACATCATCGCCCCCGAGATCGTCGGCCTGGATATCTTTGATCAGCGCACAATCGACGCAACAATGATCGCGCTCGACGGTACGCCCAACAAGAGCCGGCTCGGAGGCAACGCTATTCAGGCGGTATCCGCCGCAGCGTTCCGTGCGGCGGCTGATTCCCGCCAGGTGCCGCTATACAGCTATATCAGCGGCGGCAATTTGCAAACGATACCGGTTCCCTGCTTCAACGTCGTGAATGGCGGCCGCTACGACCATCTCACTCAGGCGTTCAACGAGTTCCTGATCGTGCCGCATGGCACCGACAGCGTGAACTTCGCCATCGAAATGGCGGTGACGGTATTTCAGAAACTCAACGACGTCATTACGAAATATCTGGGATACAAGCCCCCCATTGCCAGTTCTTATGGCTATGTCGCACCGTCGGACGATCCCGAAATCATCCTGCTGCTGATGCAAGAGGCAATCGACGCATGCAATTTTACCGGCCGCATTTCCTTCGCTCTCGATTGCGCCTCGAGCGAAATGTACGATGAAGCAACGAATACCTATGAACTGAAGGGGAAAAGAGTAACAGCAAGCCAACTCATCGACTATGCCAAGTCGCTGACGGAGAAATTCAATATCGTCTTCATCGAGGATCTGCTCGACGAGAATGACTGGGATGGCTTCGTACACGCACGGCAAGATATCGACCGCACGCTCATTCTCGGCGATGACCTCACCGCCACGAATATGACACTGCTCAAGAAGGCCTATGAATTAAGGGCCATCGGCGGATTCATCCTCAAGCCCAATCAAGTCGGCACGATCACCGAAGCACTGGACGCATATCACTTCGCAAGACAACACGGAATGCTTGCCATTCCGTCGGGCCGCGCAGGCGGGGTCGTAGGCGACATTGTGAGGGACATGTCTGTCGGGCTCCAGGTACCTATGCAGAAGAATGGCGCGCCGCGATCGGGCGAGCGCATCGAGGCACTCAACCTTCTCATGCGCGCCAGCGCGCACAGCCCTGGCTGCAGCTTATACGATATCGCTCCGCTGCTCAGATTCTAGACGAGACAAGGTTCAGATCTGCCCGCGCACGAACTCGGCCACCCTGGCGGCAAGCAGCGACAGCGATTCCTGCAGGGCATTGAAGCCCGCGGATTTCTCGTAGGTTTCCTCGTTCATGTACAGAGTGCGATTGACCTCGATCTGCAGGCTGTGGCGGTTTTCTTCCGGCCGCCCGAGGCGGGCGATGAGCGCCACCCCCTTGAAGGGGTCGTTGCGGGCGACGCTGTAGCCGCGCCCGACCAGGAACTCTTCGATGGTGCTGACCAGCGCCGGATCGCAGGTGATGCCGTCGCGATCGCCCAGCACGAAGTCGGCCAGGGGATGATCGGAGTCGATCTCCAGGATCTCGTAGGAATTGGCCGGCATCGAATGCAGATTCAGGTGCCACACACCGCCGAAGCGCTCGACCATCTGTTCCATGCGGCGGCCCAGCTCGGCATGATAGGGCTGGTGGTAGGTGGCGATGCGGTTTTCCACCTCGGCGACTTCGAGCTTGCGGTCGTACATGGGCTGGCCGCGCGCCACCTTCCAGATCAGGCCATGGCCCAGGCGCGTCTTTTCGGTGGGGTACACCCGCGTCGTCCAGGGCTCGGCCAGCATGTCCAGGTCGACGTCGTCGATCTCGCGGTTCGGGTCTATGTACGAACGCGGGAAATTGGCGGCCAGCAGGCTGCCGCCTACCGTGGGTATGGCGTGCCAGAGCTCGTCGACATAGGCGTCCTCGCCCGAGCGCAAGACGGATATGGGCAGGCAGCTGTGGAAATCTTGCGGATAGATCGCGCCGCTGTGCGGTGAATCACAGACCAGGGGTATGGGCTCGCCGGCCGGCAGGGACATGGTGTAGGGCGCGAAATCTTCTGTGTCGGCAAACTGGAATTGCATAGGGAGATCTCCTCGATGTTTGAAGAATCCGGCCTTCCGGCCTGAGCTTCTTCGCCACTGCGCGGTCTAGCGGAACGCGGTGCAGGGAGCCGCGCGCCGCCCTTGTGTTCCTTGTTTATAGCAGGTTCGCCGGCGGGGCCTCGTCGTCCAGATGGCAGGCGCTGAAATGGCGCGTGTCGCGGCCGTCGGCCGGCGCCTGCGCGGGGCCCGCCACCTGGCGCAGCACGGGCCGCTCGCGGCTGCAGCGCGCCATGGCGCGCGGGCAGCGCGGATGGAACGGGCAGCCGGCGGGGGGATCCATGGGTGAAGGCAGTTCGCCCTTGATGGGCTCGAACTGGCGCTGGCCCGTGCCCAGGCTGGGCAGCTCTTTGAGCAGCGCCTGCGTATAGGGATGGCGCGCCGTGCCGAAGATGGCGTCGGTCGGTGCCAGCTCGACCACGCGCCCCAGGTACATGATGGCCACGCGATCCGAAATGTGGCCGACCACGCCCAGATTGTGGCTGATGAAGAAATAGGTCAGGCCGAATTCTTCGCGCAGCTGCACGAACAGGTTCAGCACCTGGGCCTGGATGGAGACGTCCAGCGCCGCCACGGCCTCGTCGCAGACGATGATGGAGGGCTTCAGCGCCAATGCGCGCGCCACGCCGATGCGCTGGCGCTGGCCGCCCGAGAACTGGTGCGGGTAGCGATAGCGGTAGGCCGGATCCAGCCCCACTTTGCGCATCAGTTCGCAGACATAGGATTCTTTGTCGTGACGCGCCACCAGGCCGTGCGCCAGGGGCGCCTCGCCGATGATGTCCAGCACCCGCATGCGCGGGTTCAGCGACGAGAAGGGATCCTGGAAGATCATCTGGATGTCGAGCTCGTACTTGCGCCGCGCCGCGCCGGAAAGCTGCGAGACGTCGTGGCCGCGATACAGGATGCGGCCGCGCGACGGCGCCAGAATGCCCGCCAGCATGCGGCCCAGCGTGGTCTTGCCGCAGCCCGACTCGCCGACCACGCCCACCACCTCGCCCGCCTGGATGTCCAGGTCGACGTCGGCCACCGCCTGCACCGGCTTGAGTGCGGGGCGCCCCTGCAGCATGCGGGCCACGCGATCCACCACGTCGCCCGAAGGCTTGTATTCGCGCGCCACGCCGGACAGGCCGAGTATGGGAACGGGCGCCGGCTTCGTGCCGGCCGGGGCACCGCCACCGCCGTGCGGCGCGACAGGGCCTGTGGAAGCCGGCGCCGCAACACCGGACTGCGGGCTGGACGCCGTCATGCCGCCACCCCGCTATGCCAGCAGCTGGCCTCGTGCCCCGGCGCGATCTGCCGCACTGGCGGGGCCTGCACGCATTGCGGGCTGGCCCGGTAGCAGCGTGTGCGGAACGGACAGCCCTCGGGCATTTCCAGCAGCGAGGGCGTGGCGCCGGGAATCTGGAACAGCTCGCGGCCGCGCGTCTCGAGCGTGGGAATGGAGGCCAGCAAGCCGTGCGTGTAGGGATGCTGGGCGGCGCTTACGATCTCGGCCGTAGGCGCGGTTTCGACGATGCGCCCGGCGTACATCACGGCCAGGCGGTCGGCCAGGCCCGAGACGATGGCCAGGTCGTGCGTGATCCAGATAAGCGCCGTGCCGGTCTCGCGGCACAGCTTCTGCACCTCGTACAGGATCTGGCCTTGTATGGTGACGTCCAGCGCCGTGGTGGGCTCGTCGGCGATGATCAGCTTGGGCCGGTTCAGCAGCGCAATGGCGATGGCCACGCGCTGGCGCATGCCGCCCGACAGCTGGTGCGGGTAGGCGCGCATGCGCTCGCGCGGCGCCGGTATGCCCACTTTGCCCAGCGCCTGCACACTGCGCTCGCGGGCCTCGGCGCGCGGCACCGCCGCGTGCGCCTGCACGGCCTCGATCATCTGCGTGTCGACGCGCAAGGCCGGGTTCAGGGTCATCATGGGATCCTGGAAGATCATGGCCATGTCCCTGCCGCGCAAGTGCCGGTACTCGTCGGCCGACAGCGTCAGCAGGTCGCGGCCGTCGAACATCATGCGCTCGGCCTGGATCCTGCCGGGCTCGTCGACCAGGTTCATGAGCGAGAAGCCGGTCATGCTCTTGCCCGAGCCCGACTCGCCCACCAGCCCCAGGATTTCGCCCGGCCGCAGCTGCAGCGACACGCCGTCGACGGCCTTGAGCACGCCGCGGCGCGTATGGAACCAGGTGCGCAGCCCCTGTATGTCGAGCAGCCATTCCGTGGATGATGGCGCCGCCGCTGTCTGCAAATAGGCCTCCGTCTGTGTCTGCATGCCTGTGTACGCCCGCTATATGGTGTTGCGCGGGTTGAGTATGTCGCGCAGGTGGTCGCCCACCAGATTGATGGCGATCACCACCAGGGCCAGCGCGATGCCGGGGAAGAACGAGATCCAGTAGTCGCCCGACATCAGGAATTCGAAGCCATTGGAGATCAGCATGCCCAGCGAGGGCTGCGTGACCGGCACGCCCACGCCCAGGAACGACAGGGTAGCCTCGAGCGCGATGGCGTGCGCCAGATCTATGGTGGCGATCACCATAAGGGGCGGGATGCAGTTGGGAAACAAGTGGCGCCACAAGATGCGCGGCCACGACAGGCCCTGGCAGCGCGCCGCTTCGACGTACTCGCGGTTGCGCTCGACGATGGCGGCGCCGCGCGCCGCCCGCGCGAAATAGGCCCACTGCACCGCCACCAGCGCGTAGATGACCTTGTCCACGCCCTTGCCCAGCACTGCCAGCAGGATCAGCGCCACCAGAATGGACGGGAAGGACAGCTGGATGTCGACGATGCGCATCAGCAGCGCATCGATGAACCTGCCGAAGTAGGCGGCGATCAGGCCGACCGCGGTGCCGATGGCGAATGCCGAAGACACCGACACCACACCCACGAACAGGCTGATGCGCATGCCGTAGAGTATGGCCGAGAACACGTCGCGGGCCTGGCCGTCGGTGCCCAGCCAGTAGGTCATGTTGCCGGCGCCATTGAGCGAGCCCGGCGGCAGCTTGGAATCCATGATGTCCAGCGAGGCCAGGTCGAAGGGATTCTGCGGCGCGATCCAGGGCGCGAAGATCGCCAGCAGCAGGAATATCACCAGCAGTATCAGCCCGGCCACCGCCAGCTTGCTGGTCAGGAATTGCTGCACGAATTCCTTGAACATGTTCTCGCGCCGCGCCGGCACGGCGCCGGACTGGGTCGGGGTTGCCGCAGTGCTCATGACGGGCCTCCGGGCCGCACGCGCGGATCCAGTACGGTGTAGGCGACGTCCACCACCAGGTTCAATAGCGCCAGGAACACCACGGTCAGCATCAGGTAGGCGACCACCACCGGCCGATCCAGCGTGATGATGGAATCTATCAGCAGCTTGCCCATGCCGGGCCACGAGAACACGGTTTCGGTCACCACCGCGAAGGCGAAGACCTGGCCGTATTCCAGGCCGCCGATGGTGATGATGGGGATGAGAATGTTCTTCAGCAGATGCACGCACAACACGCGGCGCTCGGCCAGGCCTTTGGCGCGCGCGAACTTGATGTAGTCTTGCGGCAGGCATTCGCGCGTGGCGGCGCGCGTGACGCGGATGATGAGCGCGCACTTGGCGGTGGCGATGGTGGACGCCGGCAGTATCAGGCTGCGCCAGCCTTCCAGGCTGAAAATGCTAAGGTCGATGGGGCCGAAGTGCTCGACCGGCCCGCGCCCGCCCGAGGGCAGCCAGCCCAGTATCACGGCGAACAGCATGATGAACATCAGGCCGACCCAGAAGTTGGGCAGCGAAAAGCCCAGCACCGAACCGCCCATAATGGAGCGCGCCGCCAGGCTGCGCGGCTTCAGGCCGGCATAGATGCCCAGCGGAATGCCGATCAGCATGGACAGCGCCATCGCCACGGTGGCCAGCTCGAGCGTGGCCGGCATGCGCTGCAGGATCAGGTGCATGGCCGGCTCGCCCGTAAGAAAACTGTTGCCGAAGTCGAGATGCACCGCCTTGCTGAGGAAGATCAGGTACTGGTGCCACAGGGGCAGGTTCAGCCCCAGCGACTGGCGGATGAGCTCGCGCTCGGCGTCGGTCGCCTCGGGGCTGGCCAGCATCGTCACTGGGTCGCCGACCAGGTACAGGCCCGCGAACACCAGTGCCGACATGACCAGCACCACCAGCACCGTCTGCAGCAGACGGCGGATTATGATCGACAACACTCAGCCGGCCGCCCTGTTACTTGGCCAGCGTCATGTCTTGGGCCAGGGTCATTTGGTCGGCACGACCCGTATAGCGGATGTCCTTCTTCATGGCCCACACCGAGAGCTCGAACTGCAGCGGCAGGATGGCGTAGTCGGCCATCGCCATATGGCCGGCATCCTGCAGCATCTTCGAGCGCTTGGCATCGTCCAGGGTTTCCGAGGCGGCCAGCACTTCTTTGTCCATGGCCGGATTGGAATAATGGCTCCAGTTGGTGGTGCCCAGGCCCAGCTTGGGAGTCTTGGTAACCACCAGCGAAGTCAGCGGATTGAGCATTTCGCCCGAGCTGGCCGCCCAGCCCGCCAGGTAGGTGCTGAACGCAAAGGTATTGCGCTTCTTGAAGAAGACCGGCGGCGCCATGGTTTCTACATTGGTCTTGACGCCGATGCGCGCCCACATGGCGGCGACCGCCTGCGCGATGCGCTGGTCGTTGGTATAGCGCCCGGCGGGCGAACCGAGCGACAGCGCGAAGCCCTTGGGATAGCCGGCGTCGGCCAGCAGCTTCTTGGCCTTGGCCACATCGGCCGGCGGCACCACGGAGTACTGCTTGGAGGTGCCGAAGGCCGGGTACGGCAACAGATTGGCCGCCGGCTGCGCCACGCCGCCCATGATGCGGGCGACGATGGCCTTGCGGTCTATGGCCAGCGACAGCGCCTCGCGCACCCGCTTGTCGGTAAGCGGGTTCTTGCCATCGGTGCCGGACATGCCCGGGGGTACTTCCTTGGACTGGTTCATGGCCACGTAGATCACGCGTACCGAGGGTGTAGCCTGGACGTACAGCTTCTTGTCTTTCTTGAGCTTGGGCAGGTCGTCGGTTGGAGGATCTTCGATCACGTCGATGTCGCCCGACAGCAGTGCGGCCACGCGCGCGGCCGAATTGGTGATGGGGCGATAGACGACCTTGTCCCAGGCCGGCTTCTTGCCCCAGTAGTAGGGGTTGCGGTCGAGCACGATCTCGGCGCCGCGCTTCCAGGACACGAACTTGTAGGGGCCGGTGCCGATCAGGCCGTCGCCGCGGTTGAGCTCGACCGTGGTCTTGCCTTCGGGCGCCGGGCCCGAGGCGTTCTTCTTGGACATGATGGGCACCATGGATAGATTCGCCAGCAGCACCGGCGAGGGGCCCTTGGTGGTGATCTTGACGGTATGCGGGTCGACCGCCTCGACCTTGGCCACCGAACTCAGGTACAGCGAATAAGACGACGGGCTGTTGGGCACCAGCGGCACGCGCTTGTAGGTGAACAGCACGTCGTCCGCGGTGAACGGCGAGCCGTCGGAAAATTTGACGTCGGGGCGCAGCTTGAAGACCCATTCGTTGCCATTCACCGTCCAGGACTGGGCCAGGCAGGGCACCGGCTTGGCATTGCCGTCGGTGCGCACCAGCGGATCGAACATGGTTTCGGACAACTGCGTATTGGGCGTGAGCGAGTGGAACTGCGGATCCATCGAGCTGGGCTCGGAGCGCAGCCCTATGGTCAGGTCACGGGCCTGGGCAATACCGCCCACGGCCAGAAAACTGGCGGCCAGCGCCGACAACAGTAGCGTCTTGCGGATTAACTTCATGGTTGTGCTGCCCTCTTATAATGTGGTTGGGTCGGCAAGGGCATGGCGAACGCGCCCGAAGAAGCCGGGCCGCGACCAACGCGGGCGACGCAGGAGGAAGGGCCGGCAGGATCGCGGATTCGCCACACCGGCACCGATGTGGACAAACATACGCATTGCGCATATGCCGAGCCGGCCATGACACGGGAAAACACCTCCCCTCCACTCCCGCTGGCCCAGTCGGCGACACTTAGCGCGTGCAATGAGTGTAGCCACCGTTGACGCAATAACAGATCAGTGTTTTCCCGAGGCGCTCTGACAGGCATGCGTACATGGCCGGACGACGCCGATACGCGCCTCTGTCCCCGGCACACCGCTGCTGCCGCCAGGGGCATTCGCGCCGGCCGGCGCGGGCACGGTAAAATAGGCCTTCTTCGAAAGGCGGGATCCGCCCCGCCGCAGGAATCCACATGAATACACCCGTCGATCCCAGCACGACGCAGAGCGGCGCCCAGCCGGCCGCCTACGACCCCACCCAGAAGCAGAAGTCCCAGGCCAAGACCGCGCGCATCCCCATCAAGGTGGTGCAGACCGAGCGCCTCAAGAAGCCCGACTGGATCCGCGTCAGGGCCGCCGCGCCGGGTTCGCGCTTCTACGACATCAAGCGCATATTGCGCGAGCACCGGCTGCACACCGTGTGCGAAGAGGCCTCGTGCCCGAACATCAGCGAGTGCTTCGGCAAAGGCACGGCCACCTTCATGATCATGGGCGACAAGTGCACGCGCCGCTGCCCTTTCTGTGACGTAGGCCACGGCCGGCCCGATGCCCTGGACGCCGAAGAGCCCGTGAACCTGGCGCGCACCATCGCCGCGCTACGGCTGTCGTACGTGGTGATCACCTCGGTCGACCGCGACGACCTGCGCGACGGCGGCGCCGGCCATTTCGTGGCCTGCATACAAAAGGTGCGCGAGCTGTCGCCCAATACGCGCATCGAGGTGCTGGTGCCCGATTTCCGCGGCCGCCTCGACCGGGCGCTGGAAGTGCTGGACGGCGGGCCGCCCGACGTCATGAACCACAAC
Organism: Candidimonas nitroreducens; assembly: GCF_002209565.1. Lineage (GTDB taxonomy): Bacteria > Pseudomonadota > Gammaproteobacteria > Burkholderiales > Burkholderiaceae_B > Candidimonas > Candidimonas nitroreducens. The sequence goes on along the minus strand of NZ_NJIH01000018.1, from coordinate 80,183 downwards.
CTGGAAACCGTGCCGCGCCTGTACAAGCAGGCCCGTCCCGGCTCCGACTACCAGCATTCGCTGAAGCTGCTGTCCGAATTCAAGCTGCGTCATCCCGACGTCCCGACCAAGTCGGGGCTGATGCTGGGCCTGGGCGAGACCGACGAGGAAATCCTGCAGGTCATGCGCGACCTGCGCGCGCACAACGTCGACATGCTGACCATAGGCCAGTACCTGCAGCCGTCCGAACACCACCTGCCGGTGCTGCGCTACGTGCACCCCGACACCTTCGCCATGTTCGAGCGCGAGGCCTACGCCATGGGCTTCACCCACGCCGCCGTGGGCGCCCTAGTGCGTTCTTCCTACCATGCCGACGAACAGGCCCATGCGGCCGGGGTGGCCGTGGCCTGACAAGGCTTCGCGCTTTGTGCTCGCAACGCGCTTGCGTTTCGAGCACAAACCCATATAAGCCCGCCCCGAACGCGGGGCCTCAGCGGCCGACCCACATGGGCGGCCGCTTCTCTATGAAAGCGTCTATGCCTTCGGCCGCGTCGGCGGCCATCATATTGCACGCCATGACGCCGCCCGCGTACTCGTAGGCCTGATCCAGCGCCATGCCGCGCTGGCGCTGGTACATGGCCTTGCCGGTGCGCACGGCCACCGGGCTTTTCGAGCAGATGGTCTGCACCAGCGCGGCCACGGCAGCGTCCAGCTGCCCATCGGGCACGGCCTGGTTGATCAGGCCGTTTTCCACCGCCTCGGTGCTGCCGATGAAGCGCCCCGTCACCAGCATTTCAAAAGCTTTTTTGATGGGCATGCTGCGCGTCAGCGCCACTGCCGGGGTCGAGCAGAACAGGCCCACATTGATGCCGGACACCGCGAACTTGGCGCTGTCGGCCGCCACGGCCAGGTCGCAGCTGGCCACCAGTTGGCAGCCGGCCGCGGTGGCCATGCCCTGCACCTTGGCGATGACCGGCACCGGAAACCCCACCAGGCTCTGCATGACGCGCCCGCAGCGGGCGAAGAGCTGTTCGTAATATTCCTGCTCGGGCTGCGCGCGCATCTGCTTCAGGTCGTGGCCGGCGCAGAAGGCGCGCCCCGCGGCCGCCAGCACCACGCAGCGCAGCTCGTCGTCCGCGGCCAGCGCGTCGAGATTGCGCTGCAGTTCTTCCAGCAGCTCTTCGGACAAGGCGTTGAATTGGGCCGGCCGGTTCAGCGTCAGCGTAGCCACCGCATCGGCGCGGTCGACCAGCAAGGGGGATTCGGCAGTCGTCATGATGGGTCTCCTGCTGTGGCTTGCGAGCGGTGCGGAACGCCGCCCTTGCTTACAGTCTACCCGCAATGTGCGTCGCCGTAATGACCGTGCCCCGCCGGCAGGCATGCCCGGTTCGGCCAAATGGCCGATGGACGGATCAGCCTGTCGGCTGACGAGGGCCCGCGGACAGCGCGCGGGCCGGCCGCACGCAGGCCTGAAAGGCCGTGCCCAGCCGCGCCGCCAGCATGTCGCCCACCTCGCGCGGCGCGGCGCGCACGCCGCAGACGCGCAGGTCTACGGTGCGCAGGCCTTCGTAGCCGCAAGGGTTGATGCCCTCGAAGGGGCGCAGATCCATGTCGACGTTCAGGGCCAGGCCGTGATAGGCGCAGCCCTTGCGTATCTTGACGCCCAGGGCGGCAATCTTCGCCAGATCGCCTTCGGGCATGGGCACATACACGCCCGGCGCACCGGGTTTGCGGCAGGCACCGGCCACGCCCAGATCGACCAGCAGGCCGATTACCACGTCTTCGAGCAGGGCGACGTATTCCTTGACGTACAGGCCAAGGCGATGCAGGTCGACCAGGCAGTACGCCACCACCTGCCCCGGGCCGTGATAGGTGACCTGGCCGCCGCGGTTGGACTCCACCACCGGGATATTGCCGCTGTCCAGGATATGCTCGCGCAGCCCCGCCATGCCCAGCGTATAGACCGGCGCATGTTCGACCAGCCAGATCTCGTCCGCGGTGCCGGGCTGGCGGGCCTCGGTGTAGTCCCGCATCGCATGCCACACCTCGAGGTAATCGGCATGTCCGGGCCACCACTTGCTGCGGATCGCATCGGGCTCCGGAGTACCCGCAGCATGTTTCCGAGTGCCCGTGGCGGGCTCCATGGCGCCCCCGCCGGGTTTCCGAGCCGCCGGCGCCGGTGCCGGCGGCGCACAGGCATCGCGCCCGAACGAAGCTGCCGGGGATGAATCTGCCGCCGTCATGACCATGCGCGCCTACAGAACCACGGACACCATGTGGTGGGCGTGCAGGGCCCGGTACAAGTCGTCGAGCTGCTGGCGCGACGTAGCCCGCACCACGAAGGTCAGGCCGATGTACTTGCCGCCCGAGCTGGGGCGCATCTCGACCGTGGCCGGGTCGAAGTCGGGGTCGAACTGCCGCACCACTTCGGTCAGCGTCTGGGCGAAATCCGGATGCGACTTGCCCATTACTTTGATGGGAAAGTCGCTGGGGTATTCGATCAGGGATTGTTCGGGAGGAATGTCTTGCATTGCTGCGGCCTGGAAATCAGATCATGGGCGCCACGCCGCGTGGCGCCGCGCCGGCTCGACACCAGCATACCACCTCTGGTGCAGCGCCCCGCGAACGCGCGGGGCCCGCGTCAAAGCGCCGCGATGACCTTGTCGTAGGCGGCGCGCAGCCTTGCGTAGACGGGGCCGGGCTTGCCCGTGCCCACGGGCTTGCCGTCGAGCGACACGATGGGCAGCACTTCTTTGGTGGCCGAGGTCAGCATGAGTTCGTCGGCCTGCTCGACTTCCTGGCGCGGGATGCGGCGCGACTCGAAGGGTATGCCTTCGGCGCGGGCCAGCTCTTCCATGAGGCTGTAGCGTATGCCTTCCAGGATGAGGTTGTCGCGCACCGGCCCGAGCACCGTGCCGTTCCTGACCACCCAGATGTTGCAGGACGAGCCTTCGGACAGGAAGCCGTCGCGGAACTGTATGACCTCGTCGACACCGGCCTCGACCGCATGCTGCTTGGCCAGCACATTGCCCAGCAGAGATACCGACTTGATCTCGCAATGCAGCCAGCGCTCGTCCGGCATGCTGACGGTGGTGTAGCCTTGTTCGCGCGCCGCGGCGCCCGGCCGCTTGAACGGCGAGACCATACAGAATACGGTGGGCTTGGGGGCGCTGGCGGGAAAGGCATGGTCGCGCTTGGCCACGCCGCGCGTAACCTGTATGTAGACCATGGCGTCGTCGGAGCTGGCGCGCGCGAGCATGTCGCGCACCAGCTTTTCCCAGTCGGCGCTCGACATGTCGAGCTTGATGCCTATGGCCTTGAGGCTGCGTTCCAGGCGCGCCAGGTGCCCGTCCATGCGGAAAGGCTTGCGCGCATAAGCCGGTACTACTTCGTAGATACCGTCGCCGAAGATGAAGCCGCGGTCGAGTACCGAAACCTTGGCATCGCCCAGACGTACGTACTCTCCGTTGAGATAAACAAGGCTATCGTTGTCGACATCGGGAATCATGACGGGTGTTTTTATTTTGGGTTGTTCACTGGAACATCAGGCGGATTTTATCGTAAATGCGGCCCGCGAAACCCGCCTGCGGCACGTCCGACAACACCGTCAGCGGCGCCTGGCGCAGCACCTTGCCGTCCAGCGACAGCGACACCGTGCCGACCTTCGCGCCCTTCTTCAGGGGGGCGATCAGCGGCTGGGTGTATTGCGCCACAGGCTTGATCTGCTGCCCCTCGCCGCGCGGCACGGTCACCCACAAAGGCTGCGCCTGGCCCAGGCCGACCGTGTCGGCAGTGCCTTCCCAGACCTTGGCCTGCACGGCGGGATGCTGGGCATCGAACAGCTTGATGGTGTCGAAATTCTGGTATGTCCAGTTCAGCAGCTTCAGGCTGCTTTCGCTGCGCGCGGAGTCGGAGTCTGCGCCCACCAGCACCGAGACCACACGGCGGCCATTGCGCAACGCGGTGGCCACCAGGCAGTAGCCGGCGGACTTGGTGTGGCCGGTCTTGAGGCCGTCGACGGTGGGGTCGACCCACAACAAGCGGTTGCGGTTGCGCTGCTTGATCTTGTTGTAGGTAAATTCTTTCTCGGCGTAGTAATGCATGTACTGGGGATGGTCGCGCACCACGTTCATGGCCAGAATGGCCAGGTCGCGCACCGTGGTTACGTGCGTGGGGTCGGGCAGGCCCGTGGAATTGGCGAAGTGCGTGTCCTTCAGGCCCATGCGGGCGGCTTCCTGGTTCATCAGGGCGACGAAGGCGGACTCGCTGCCGGCCACCGCCTCGGCCAGGGCCACGGTGGCGTCATTGCCCGACTGCACGATGAGACCCTGCAGCAGGTCGTCCACCGACACTTGCGTATTGGGCTTGACGAACATGCGCGAGCCCCCGGTCTTCCAGGCTTTCTCGGAAATATTGACCGTCTGCTGCAGCGTGAGGCGCTTGCTGTCGAGGGCATCGAAGACGACATAGGCCGACATCAGCTTGGTCAGCGAAGCCGGCTCGATTTTTTCATCGGGACTGGAGGCGCCGACGATCTGGCCGCTGGTGGCGTCCGCCGTCACCCAGGCCTTGGCTGCCACCACCGGCGCGGGCACGCGGGCCAAGTCGCCGACCATGACCGGCGCATCCGCGCCGGGTGCGGAAGCAGCCGGTGCCGCTGGCGCCGCCGGCGCTGCGGCCGGGCTGGCAGCGCCGGCCGTTCCGGGAGCCGCGGCGGGAATCGGCTTGGAAGTATTCTGCGCCGATGCCAGCGCGGGCGCCAAGGCGAGAATCGCGGCGGCGGCAAGACAAGACGAGCGGCGCATGGCGCCGCAAAGTAATGAATGAGTCATCGGCATCCCAATAAGCGCATCCGGCCATGGGCCGGAAGGGAAAACGCCATTATAGGCAGAGGCAGCCGGGGACAAAACCCGTGCATGCCCCCTGGCGCCGGATTGTGGCAAGGGGTGCCGCGCCGGGCGCGGCCCGCCGCAATTCGCAACTATTTGCTACCGAGAAGCTGTGCAGGAAGTCTCAGGGCAGGCGGCCCGCCAGAGCCGGCGCGACCAGGCGGGCGCTAAAGGGCGGCCAGGTGCCGCAGCAGCAGTTGCTTGAGGACGACCAGCCGGCCGTGGAAGAAATGCGTCGCGTCGGGTATGACCACGACCGGCAGGCCGCGCTGGCGGGCAAAATCCATGGCCTCGGACAGCGGCACGACCTCGTCGACCTCGCCGTGCACCAGCAGGGTGTCGTCGGGCACGGTGACTTCGCGAAACCTGAAGCGCTCTACCGCCGAGCCCAACAGCATGAGCGCGTCCGGCACCTTGGCATCCTGTTGCGCGGCCAGCTCGGAATAAAGCTGCGCGGCCACCGAGGTGCCGAACGAGAAACCGGCCAGCACCCACTTGCCCGCGGCCTCTGCCGGCCAGGCCTGGGTGAATTGCGCGACGAGCTCCAGCATATCGGCGGTTTCGCCCACGGCGTGGTCGAACTCGCCGCCCGAGGCGCCCACGCCGCGGAAATTCGGCCTGACCGCGACCAGCCCGCGCTGCGTACAAGCGCGCGAGATCGTGGTGACGATCTTGTTGTCGCGCGCGCCGCCGTGCAAAGGGTGCGGATGCAGCACCAGGGCCCACCCCGCCGGCTCATCCTCGGGCCAGTCCAGGGCGCAATCGATGGCGCCGGCCAGGCCCCGGAATACGATATTTTTTTGTTTCACTACGGTTACACCGCCATGTAGGTTGCGGACGCAATTTATGCGAGTATGCCAGCGTGGCGCCCGGCACATGGAGCCAATCAGGCGCACACACCCAGACAGTACAATATGCGCGGCAGAGCCAGGCAATGCTACCCTCGCTACGACAGCATACCTGTATCAAATCATAACAACATCGGGTAGACTTGCCGGGACTGCGGCACGCTGCCGCCCGGGTAGGCCCGCTAATCGCCATGTCAATCTCGCACCCGCCAACCTTGCCCGACCCCGAACAAATGGCCGCGGGCCTGCGCTCGGCTCTGCCCTGTTTCAGGCGCATAGACTGGGTAGAGCGCACCGCCTCTACCAATGCCGATCTGCTCAGCCGGGCCCGCAAGGACGACGGCAAGCTGGCGCGGCCCTGGCTGCTGGGGGCGCACATCCAGGAAAACGGCCGCGGGCGGGCCGGCCGCACCTGGCAGAACCGGCTCGGCGCCAACCTGATGTTTTCGTGCGCGTTCGACATATTCCTGCCGCCGCGCCGGCTGCCCGCGCTTTCGCCGCTGGCGGGCCTGGCGGCCTGCGAGGCCCTGCGCAGCCTGATCGGCCCCGAACACCAGGCGCAGCTCCTCATGAAGTGGCCCAACGACGTGCACTGGCGCTTCTCCAAGCTGGCCGGCATTCTGGTCGAAATCACCCGTGCCGGCACTTCGCGGCTGGCGACGGATCATCACGTGGCTATCGTCGGCATGGGCATCAATCTGGAAGACGCGCGCGCGCTCAGCAAGTCGCTCGACCGGCAAGTGGCCGACTGGTCCGAGATCGCCTCCCAGGACGCGCACGCCGCCGGCGTCGGCGCGCTGGAAATGGTTGCCGCGGTGGCGCGCTCCTGGTATTACAGCTACAACGACGCCGTGCGCGAGGGTTTCGATACGCTGCCGCAACGCTACGCGCGGCTCGACGCCCTGTCCGGCCAGCACATCAATGTGCTGGACGACGGCCGCATCCTGCATGCCGGCATCGCCTGCGGCATCAATGAATTCGGCCAGCTGCGGGTGCGCGGGCCCGAGGGTGAAATCGCCGTCTCGGCCGGGGAAATTTCGGTGCGGCTGCAGAAATGACCGAAGGCATCATCCTGCTCGTCGATGCCGGCAATACCCGCGTCAAGTTCGGCTGGATCGACCCCGGCGGCGGCCGGCGCGAGCCGGCCGCGCTGGCGCTGCACCACGGCGCCCTGGCGTCATTGCCGCGCTGGCTCGCCGCCCTGCCGCACCCGCCGCGCCTGGCGCTGGGGGTGAACGTGGCCGGCGCCGCGGTCGAGGCGGCCATCGCCACGCGGCTGAGCGAGCACGGCTGCGCCATAGAGTGGGTATCCAGCCGCGCCGAGGCGCTGGGCGTGCGCAACGGCTACCGCGATCCCGTCCAGCTCGGCCCCGACCGCTGGGTATCCCTGCTGGCCCTGGCCCGGCTGGGCGCGGCGGGGCAGGCGCCTGGCCCGGAGTCGGGATCAGGGCCGAAGCCAGCCTCGGGGGCAAGGACGGCCAGCCACGTCCCGGGCGGCAGCGCGCGGCCGCCCCTGATGCTGGCCAGCTTCGGCACCGCCACCACCATAGACACGCTCGGGCCCGACCGGGTGTTCCGCGGCGGCCTGATCTTTCCCGGGCCGGCGCTGATGCGCAGCTCCCTGGCCCGGGGCACGGCCAATCTGCCCGAGGCCGACGGCGATACGGCGCCCTACCCGATCCATACCCACCAGGCCATCAGTACCGGCATAGCGGCCGCGCAGGCGGGCGCCGTCCTGCGCCAGTGGCTGGCCGGCCTGGATCACTACGGCCAGCCGCCCGTGCTATACAGCGCGGGCGGCGGCTGGCCCTCGGTGAAGGATGAAACCGCCGCCCTGCTGGCGCGCACGCGCGAGCGCCTGGGCCTGCCCGCCGCTCCCATCGCATGGCTGCCCACGCCGGTGCTGGACGGGCTGGCCCTGCTGGCGGCAAGCCGGGAATACGCCGGCAGCCATTGATACCGGGCCCGGAAATACGCCTAGCCATTGATACCGCACCACCTCGCGGCACCCGCGGCGCAGCCTTCGCAACACAGCAAATGCGATAAACTCCAGATGCAAACCGGCGCCGCCCCGGCGGCGCGACCCGCCTGCGGAATTCCCGCGCTCCGGCGCCCTCCCGCCATTTCTGACCGCCCGCAATGCGCCTATTGTTTTTCCTGATCGTGCTGCTCAATATCGTCGTCCTGGCATACGGCCAGGGCTTCTTCGGCACGCCGCCCAGCGAACAAGGGCGCGAGCCGCGCATGCTGATGATGCAGCGCAACCCCCAAGCCGTGACGCTCGGCGCCCCGCTGACGCCGGAACAGGCCCGGGAGATCCAGGCCCCGCCCGCCGCACACTCCGGCACGCGGGCGGCGCAGCCGCACGCCCGGCACTGAGGCGGGACATCGAATCCCGGCGAACAGGGCGCGCAGATCGTCTCTATTTATCGCTTATCGCAGGCCAGACGGCCACGAGGCCGAAATCCGGCATGCCGCCGTCGTCGGCAGCACGGCCGGGCGCAGGTCGACTATGTACAATGAATATCGTCTTCCGCACACGCCTCGTACATGAAACCCATCCGTAAAGCCGTATTTCCCGTCGCCGGCCTGGGCACGCGCTTCCTGCCGGCCACCAAGGCCATGCCCAAGGAAATGCTGCCCATCGTCGACAAACCGCTGATCCAGTACGCCGTAGAAGAGGCCATCGCCGCCGGCGTCACCGACCTGATCTTCATCACCGGGCGCAACAAGCGGGCCATCGAAGACCACTTCGACCGGGTGCCGGAACTGGAAGCCGACCTGGAATCCAAGAACAAGACCGCGCTGCTGGACACCGTGCGCAACATCATTCCGGCGCACGTCAACTGCATCTACACCCGCCAGCCCGCGCCGCTGGGGCTGGGCCACGCGGTGCTGTGCGCCGCCCCCATCGTCGGCAACGAGCCCTTCGCCGTGCTGCTGGCCGACGACCTGATCGACGCCGACACCTCGGTCACGCAACAGCTGGTGGAAGCCGCCCACCAGCAAGACGGCAGCGTGCTGGCCATTCAGGACGTGGATCGCCGCGAAACCGACAAGTACGGCATTATTTCGGGCACCAGCGTCAACGACAAGACCACGCGCCTGAGCGGCATCGTCGAAAAGCCCAAGCCCGAATCCGCCCCCTCCACCCTGGCGGTGGTCGGGCGCTACGTGCTCGAGCCCGAAATCTTCGAGCACCTGCGCCAGACCCAGGCCGGCGTGGGCGGCGAGATCCAGCTCACCGACGGCATCGCCAGCCTGTTGAAGAGCCGCGGCGTCTACGGCCTGCAGTACGAGGGGCTGCGCTACGACTGCGGCAACAAGCAGGGCTTTTTCCGCGCCACCCTGGAACTGGGGCGCAAGTACCACGGGCTGTAGGGTCGCCGCGGACACGGTCGCGCGCGGCAATGCCGCCGCTGCGGGATTGCCGCGCGGCCAGAACCCGCGTCAGGCGTCGCGCGGCATACCGTCACTCAGCTCGTTCAAGCCTGCCAGCACGCGCGCCACGGCGCCGGTGTGCTTCTGCACCCAGTGCACGCCCGCCTGCCCCATGCCGGCCAGATCCTTGGGATGTTCGAGCAGCTGCAGCGCCTTGAGCACCGCGGCGTCAGCGTCGGGCACGCGCAGCGCGGCGCCCTCTTCGACGGCGTCGGCCACGGCCTGTTCGAAGTTCCGCGTGTGCGGCCCGACCAGTACCGGCACGCCCAGCGAGCACGCTTCTATCAGGTTCTGCCCGCCCAAGGGCGCAAAGCTGCCGGCCACGATGGCCACATCACAGGCCGCGTAATAAGCGGGCATTTCCCCCAGGCTGTCGCCCAGCAGCACCAGCGGTGCGCCGGGGCGCGCCGGATCCTGGCCTGCCGCGCCCGCCTGCGTCGCCACGCGGCCCTCGATCAATTCCTGCGCCCCGGCCTGATCCAGGCCCGACAGGCTGGATCTGCGCACGCAGTCGATGCCGGCCTCGCGCAGCAGGTCGGCGGCCGCGTCGAAACGCTGCGGATGGCGCGGGATCAGGCAAAACAGCACGCGCTCGCGCAGCGCGCGGCCGCGGCCGGCGGCGCGCCGGGCGTACTTGAGCAGCGCCCGTACAAACATTTCGTCTTCACCCTCGCGCGTGCTGGCAATGGCTATCAGCTTGCGCCGCAAGGCCGCGCCGAAGGCCCTGCCGCGCGCCACTTTATCCGCCGGCAAGGCGATATCGAACTTGAAATTGCCGGACACCCGCACCGCCGACGCGCCCGCCTGCTCGAGGCGCTGCGCGTCCTGCAGTGTCTGGGCGTAGACCGCCTGCAGATTCCCGTAGGCCTCGCGCATGACGCGGCCGGCGCGCAGGCTCTGGCGCAGCGCCTGGTCGGAGAAGCGCGCGCTGGCCAATATCATGGGCGCGCGTGCGCGGTGCGCCGCGGCGATCAGATTCGGCCAGATCTCGCGTTCCATCAGCACGCCCAGCAAGGGCCGGTAGTGCGCCACGAAACGCTGGGCGCAGCCGGGGAAATCGTAAGGCAGCCACTCCTGGCGCAGGCGGCCTTGCGCGATGGCGTCGGCAAACAGCCGCCCGCCCTCTTCGCGCCCGGTTGCCGTCATGTGGGTCAGCAGCACCCGATCGCCCTGATCCAGCAGAGCCTGCACCAGGGGCTGGGCGGCACGCGTCTCGCCCAGGCTCACGGCGTGCACCCACACGGGGCGCTCGCCGGCGTCGGGCGCCGCATAGCGGCCGAAACGCGCGCCCGACCAGACTTCCCAGCGCCCGCCCGCGCGGCGGGCACGCAGCGCCATCCAGCCCATCAGGCCGGGAGCAAGCAGGCGCAGGAATGCCGTGTAGAAAAAGCGGTTCAAGTGGCGCGGCTCCGGGCTGGGCCTGACCATGCGGGCAAGAGCCGTGTCGTTCCGGCCGTGGCGCGGCGCATAGGCGCGGCCGGCATGCCGCCAGCCGGGCAGCCGCCGGCGAAAAGCCTGGAGCCCATGTCAGGCGCCCTCGCCCGGGCCGCCGGACGCGTTGAACAGCGCATCGGGCTGGATCTCCAGGCCGCTGTGCTCTTCGGCCGCGGCCAGGGCCGGATCCTGGTAGGCAAGGGCCTGCTCGACGGCGCTGAGCACGGTCTCGGCCGAGGGGGCATTGCCGCGCTCGCCCAGGCTGGCCGTATAGGACGGCCCCTCGAGGGGGGTGCGCACGGGGGTGGACGCCTTGTAGATGCCGATGGTGGGCCGCCCCAGCCCCGCCGACAGGTGGGTCAGGCCGCTGTCCAGGCCCACCATCAGGCGGGCCGCGGCCAGCACTCCGGCGATGCCGTTCAGGTTCATGCGCGGCAGCACCTCGGCGCCGGCCACTCCGGCGGCCAGCGCCTGCGCGCGCCGCGTCTCGGCCTCGTTGCCCGCCAGCAGCCGCAGCGCCAGGCCGTGCTCGCCCAGGCGCGCGAACACCTTGTGCCAGTCGGCCTGCGGCCAGAGCTTGTCGTCGCGGCTGGCCGAAGGCATGATGACCGCATAGGGCTGGATCCGCACGCCGTCGGTGATGGCGCGCAGGCCGAAATCGGGCTCGCCCGCATAGGTATAGCCGAAGGCGGCGGCGGCAAGCTGGCGCTGGCGTATCACCGCCGGCTGCCAGAAGTTGACGCTGTGCTTCACATCGTAGAAGAACGAGGCCAGCGGCTCGCGCGCCGAATGGCGATCCAGCCCATGGCGCAGGCCGTTGGTCTGGCGCACCAGCCAGACCGATTTCATCAGCGCCTGCATGTCGAGCACGATGTCGTACTGGCGCGATTTCAGCTTGTCGCGCAGCGCGGCCCGCTCGGCGCGCGTCTGCGCCGCCCACCAGTGCTTGCGCCAGCGGCGGTGGGCCACCTTGATCACTTCGTGCACCGCCGGATGCCAGGCGGGGATTTCGGCGAAGCCTTCTTCCACGATCCAGTCGATCTGCACGCCCGGCACGTTGGTAGCGATATCGGAGATGGCCGGCAGCATATGCACCAGGTCGCCGAGCGAGGAGGTGCGTACGATCAGGATTCGTTTCTTCACGGCGGCGGGCGCATGCATCATGGGGCGATTATAAAGATGCGCCGCCAATGTGTGTCGCCGGGCACGGCCAAGCGTATCATTTCCATTGCAGCCAAAACGACTACAGACAGGAGAGGAAACCCCCAAAAAACAGCAGAACGAGGAGGCTCATCGTGGAAACAGGGAAAATACAAGCCCACAACCAGCGTCCGGCCCAGGTATGGGGTAGTGCCGGCGACGCCTACAACGAAATCAGCCATCAGATAGCCAGCGCGCTGGATCACTGCGCAAGGCGGATCGCGCCGCAACCGGGCGAGCGCGTGCTGGACTTGGCCACCGGCACGGGATGGACGTCCCGCCTGCTGGCGCGCTACGGCGCCCGCGTCACGGGCGCCGACATCTCTGCCGACCTGATCGCGGCCGCAAAGGCCCGGGCCCAGGCAGAACGCCTCGACATCGACTACGAAATCGGCGACGCGGAGAAGCTCCCATTCGCCGACGGCAGTTTCGACGCCGTGGTCTCCACCTTTGGCGTCATGTTCGCCAGCCACCCGGAAGCGGCGGCCGGCGAGATGGCCCGGGTATGCCGCCGCGGCGGGCGCATCGGCCTGGCGACCTGGCCCGCCAAGGGCGGCGTCTTTGAAATGTTCGGCGTCATGCGCGCCTACATGCCGCCGCCCCCGACGCCGGCGCCCCCCTCGCCCTTCGCCTGGGGCGACCCTGCGCACGTCCGGGAACTGCTGGGCCGCGACTTCGACCTGGAATTCGAAGAGGCCGTCACGGTTTATTACGACAAGAACGGCGCGGCGGCCTGGGAGGCATTTTCCAAGGGCTACGGCCCCACCAAGGCCCTGGCCGCCAGCCTGGACGAAAGCCGCCGGGCCGGCCTGGCGCGCGACTTCGCCGCCTTTCACGAAAAGTACGCCACGGCGCTGGGGGTGGCCGTGCCGCGGGACTACCTGCTGACCATAGGTACGCGGCACTGAGCCGGCTTGCCCGCCCGCGCAGCCAGCGGGCGGGCGGCTCATATAGTGGCGGGTAAATATAGTGGCGGGTAGAAAACGTATAGCGGCGGGTAGAAAACGGGACATAGGCTACAGAGGCGGGAAGCAGTGACCGGCTGGCAACGGTCGCGGACAGCAGGCGCCGCGCCAGGCTGCAGTCGCCAGGCAGAAAGCAGACGCAAGAAGCACACCGGCCCTTGAAGAAACGCCTTAGCCCTTAAAATTCCGGCATGTGCCATCAATCCCCAGCATAGCGAACATGCCATCAACCGTATTGGTCACCGGCGGCGCCGGCTTCATCGGCAGCCACACCACTGTGGCGCTGCAACAGGCCGGCTACCGCGTCGTCGTCCTGGACAATCTGTGCAACAGCAGCGCCTCGGTGCTCGAGCGCGTCGAGCGCATCACCGGCGCGCGTCCGCAATTCATTCACGGAGACATCCGCGACACCGCGCTGCTGGACGAGCTGTTCGCCGCCCACCCGGTAGACGCGATCCTGCATTTCGCCGGCCTGAAGGCGGTGGGGGAATCGACCCAGAAGCCGCTGGAATACTACGACAACAACGTGCACGGCAGCGTCAACCTGCTGCAGGCGGCGCGCCGTGCGGCCGTCCAGACCTTCGTATTCTCTTCTTCGGCCACGGTATACGGCGATCCGCAGCGGCTGCCGCTGGCCGAAGACCATCCGCGCTCGGCCACCAACCCGTACGGCCACAGCAAGCTGGTGGTCGAGGACATACTGGAAAGCCTGTACCGCGCCGAGCCCGGCTGGCGCCTCGCGCGGCTGCGCTACTTCAATCCGGTGGGCGCGCACCCCAGCGGCCTGATCGGCGAGGCCCCGCAAGGCGTGCCCAACAACCTGATGCCCTATGTCGCCCAGGTTGCCCGCGGCGCCCGTACGCGCCTGCAGGTATTCGGCGACGACTACGACACCCCCGACGGCACCGGCGTGCGCGACTACATACATGTCATGGATCTGGCGCAGGGCCACGTGGCGGCGCTGCGCTATTGCGAACGGCAGAAGCAGTGCCTGCTGAGCGTCAACCTGGGCACCGGCCGCGGCTATTCCGTACTGGAAATGGTGCGTGCCTTCGAAAAGGCCAGCGGCCGGCCCGTGCCTTACGACATCGTGGCCCGGCGCCCCGGCGACATCGCCGCCTGCTGGGCCGACACGAACCTGGCCGCCACAACCCTGGGCTGGCGCGCCACCCTGGGCATAGAAGACATGTGCGCCGACGCTTGGCGCTGGGAAAGCGGGCGGGAAGCCTAGCCCAGCTTCAGATGGGTGGCCTTGATGATCTTGCCCCACTTGCTGGACTCCGAGCTTATGAAGCTGCGGAACTGCGCCGGCGTATCGCCCACCAGATGCACTCCCAGCTTGGCGAAGCGCTCTACGACTTCGGGCTCGGCCATGGCCTGGCGCGCCGCGGCATTGAGCCGCTCGACCACGGCGGCGGGGGTGCCCGCCGGCGCCACCAGCCCGAACCAGGCCTCGGACTCGAAGCCCGGCACGGTCTCGGCAATGGCCGGAATGTTCTTCATTTCGGGGATGCGGTGGCTGGACGCAACCCCCAGCGCGCGCATGGTGCCGGCCTGCACCCGCGGCAAGGTCGTGGGCGAGTTGTCGAACATCACCTGCACGCGCCCGCCTATCAGGTCGGTGGCGGCCGGGGCGCTGCCCCGATAGGGCACATGCTGCAGGTCGATGCCCGCGTCTAGCTTCAGCAGTTCCATGGTCAGATGGCTGGTCGTGCCGGCGCCCTGGGAACCGTAGGACAACTTGCCGGGATGCGCTTTGGCATAGGCGATGAATTCCGGCAGCGTCTTGAAGGGCGCCTTCGGATACGCCACCAGCATGATGGGCACCGAAGCTACAAGGGTGATGGGCGCGAAATCCTTGGTCGGGTCATAGCCCGGATTGCTGTACAGCTGCTGGTTGATGCTGAGCGGCCCCGCGCTGGACAGCAGCAAGGTATAGCCGTCGGGCTTGGCATGGGCGACTTCGGCCGCGCCGATATTGCCGCCCGCGCCCTGCTTGTTCTTGACGATGATCGATTGCTTGAGTATGCCGGACATCTTGTCGGCCAGCATGCGCGCCACCAGATCGGTCGTTCCGCCGGGCGGGAAGGGAACGATCATGCTGACCGGCGCCGTCGGATACGCGGCGGCCGGCTGCGCGGCGGATGCGGCCGCGAGCGGTATTGCGGCGCAAGCCGCGGCCAGGGTCAGCGCCCGGAAAATCTGCTTGATCATTTGTCGTCTCCAGTCTTGAATAAGAAGTTGCTTGTGCAATAAGAAGTCGCTTGTACGGCCCATTTCCGCTGTCGATTCCCGCCTCTTGCCGCGCACACGGCCCACAGGTGCCGCGCGGCGCCACCCCATGCGCAGCTACGGCACGCAGGCCGGTGCGCCATGCGTCGCGGCGGCGCGTCAGAAGCCGTAAAGCCTGGCCGGGTTGTCCACCAGCATCTGGTGCTGCACCCCGGCGTCCGGGATCCATAGCGGGATCAGGTCGACCAGGTCGCCGTCATTGGGCATGGCCACATCGCAGATGGGATGCGGCCAGTTGCTGCCCCA
The DNA here is from genome assembly GCF_002209565.1 of Candidimonas nitroreducens. Classification (GTDB taxonomy): domain Bacteria; phylum Pseudomonadota; class Gammaproteobacteria; order Burkholderiales; family Burkholderiaceae_B; genus Candidimonas; species Candidimonas nitroreducens. Next base: position 64,889 of record NZ_NJIH01000018.1, on the reverse strand, counting down.
GATGATGCGTTCGGGCCAGCGGCGCACCACCTCGTGGATCATCGGCAGCATGTCGGCATGCGGATACGGCTGCGACGAGAGACGGTACAGGCTGGCCAGCTTGGCCCACGCACGGCCGCCGTCGAGCAACTCGGCCAGGGTGCGGAACCCCGGGCTGTCCACGCCCTCTTCGCCGCGTATGCGCCCCATGTGGTCGAGCACATAGTCGACCTGCAGCGCCCGCAGGCGCGGCGCCAGCTCGGTCATTTCGGCGGCGCGCCGGAAATGCAGCACCAGGTGCCAGCCCAGTTGCGCCGCCTCGGCGGCCAGTTCCTCGAGCCGATCGAAGCCCACGCCGCCGCCGACCACCGTGGACATGCGATAGCCGCGCACCCCCAGGCGGTGCATCTCGCGGCGCTCTTCGAGCGGCAGGCCGGGCGGCATGACGACAATGGCCCGCGAGCGGCTGCCCAGGCTGCGCAAGGCATCGAGCGTGACGCGGTTGTCGGTGCCGTTGGCGCCGCCGTGCACGATCACGGCGCGCTCGACACCCAGGATGTCCAGCAGCTTGCGGTAGTCGTCGACGGTGCAGTCTTCCGGCGTATAGCTGCGCTGCTCGGAAAACGGATATAGCGCCTGCGGGCCGAAGATATGGGCGTGGCAGTCGCAGGCACCGGCCGGCATCTGGAATGCCGGTCGCTTGGTGTGCCTGTCTGGGCCGGGACATGCGTGCATGACTTGTGTTCCTTGAACCGTAACGTGATGCTTGAAATTCGAAGCGCGGCGCCGCGCCGGGCCGTCAGGGCTGCGCGGGCGCCTCGGCCTCGCGCCGGGCGATTTCGGCCAGCACGTCGGCGCCGCGATTGGCGGCCGAGACGCCGCGAAACAGGTAGGCCAGGCTGACCACGGCCTGCATTTCTTCCCAGCTGGCGCCGGCGCGGCGCGCCGCAATGCCGTGGATGGTGGCGGCATCGCTCAGGCCGGCCATCAGCATGCCGAACACCAGCAGCTGCACGGTCTTGTCATCGAAGCAGGCCGGGCTCAAGGCATGGGTGCGGATCTTTTCCTGCAGCTCGAGTATGGCCGGGTCGAGCGCACCGGTGACGTGCAGCCGCGCCTGCACGCGCGGCGGCAGAAAGCCCAGCATGTCGCGGTAAGTCTGCGCCGCCCGGTCGACGGCCTGGTCGCCCCCCTGGGGCTCGCCCATGGCCTGGCGTACGAGTTGCGGGTCGATGCGGGTTGCGGCCATGCGTGGTTCTCCTGGCTGGCGGGTTTGAAATGAGGCTAGCCGGGCAAAACAGCGCGGCGGGTATGCCCAGGGCCCTATGTTTCGCCAAAACATAATCGATGTCAATAAAAAAATCGATTATTTATTTTATGTCGATTATTTTCGAATGCACTAAAATTAGCCACCACACAGGCTCGCACTCATGAAACTCGCCATCGACCCGCACACGCCGGACACCGCCACCTCGCTGACCGCCTCCCTGGCCATACAGATCCGGGCGGCCATCCTGCAGGGCACCTACGCGCCGGGTGAAAAGCTCAGGCTGGACGAACTGCGCCGCTATTACTCCGTCAGCCTGAGCCCGCTGCGCGAAGCGCTGGCCCGCCTGGCCACCGAAGGCCTGGTGCAGACCGTCGACCAGCGCGGCTACAGGGTGGCGCCAGTATCCATCGACAACCTGCTGGAGGTAACCACCCTGCGCGCGCAGATGGAGGTCACGGCGCTGCAGGAGTCCATCCGCCGCGGCGACGAAGCCTGGGAAGACGCGCTGGCCGCCGCCTACTACCGCCTGGCACGGCTGGAACGCAAGGGCGAGCGCAGCAGCGAATGGGAAAAAGCCCACCGCACCTTTCACCTGACTTTGTTCTCGGCTTGCGGCATGCCCTTGCTGCTGCGCTTCTGCGGCACGCTGCACGACCTCAGCGACCGCTACCGCCGGCTGTTCCTGACCCAGCACGCGCCCGACGCCAACGTGCCGTCCGAGCACAAGGCGATCTTCGACGCCGCCATGGCCCGCGACGAGGCCCTCGCCGCCGGCATACTCGGAGAGCACATCCGGCGTACCGGCCGCAATGTCATGGTGGTGCTGACGGAAAGAAAAGAAGACACCACCGAGACCGCGGCCCGCTGAGCGGCCGCGCGGCGCTTATTGCCCATACGGCCCGGGCCGCGGCGGCATTTTCTTCCAGGACGAGCAGGCCCCGGCCACGCTTGGCCGACAGCCGTCGAGCTTGCCCGCCGCGCGGGCGCTTCAGCGCACGATGATCTCGCGCAGCATTTCCACCAGCCGGTCGGCGTGGTCGGGGTCGAGCTTTTCCAGCACCCTGCGCTGGTGCTCCATGGCCTGCTCGCACAGCCCGCCGATGAGCCGCGAACCCTTGGGCGTGATCTTCACCAGAGTCTGGCGCCGGTCGGCGCGCGAGGACTTCAGGGTGACATAGCCCTCGGCTTCGAGCCCGGGCAGAACCTTGCTGAGCGTGGGCTGCTTGGTAACCGCCAATTCGGCCAGCACGCCTACCGTTTCACCTTCGCCTTCGAAGAGACTGCCGAGGATGCGCCATTCCGTGACGGTCAGGCCGGCCTTCCTGACTTCGACATGGAATTCCTCGGAAATCCGGTGGCTGGCGCGGGCCAGCACAGAGGCCAGGTAGCGGTGCACGAAACGGCTGGACGGATCGGGATCGGGCATTGGAGCGGCTCTGTTTCAGTATCTGAAAATCGTAGTCCAAAGCCGTCGAAGGCGTCAATATAATGGTTTGCACTTATATTCAAGCAGCTGTTATTTATATTAAATTTTCCAAATTCATGAATTTTCATATTTTCGTTGACAAGATTAATCTTCAACCCTAAAGTATTTGCAAACAGTGACGGCGGCATTTGAAGGGAGGCTGCGGCAGGGGTTCTGCCGGCCATGGCCCGAAGCCCTTCCCCGCACACGCGGCACAGGTGGCCGCACGGCGCCGACACCATACTGAAAGCCCGGAGACATCATGGCAGAGCGCTCATTCAAGAAGGAAGTCCAGCAGCTGCGCATCGGCGCCGGCGAGGAATTCCGCGGCGAAGGCATACTGGCGGTCACCAAGGCGCTGCTGCAGTCGGGCGTGGGCTATGTGGCCGGCTACCAGGGCTCGCCCATTTCCCATCTTATGGACGTGCTGGCCGACGCCCAGGAAATCCTCGAAGAACTGGGCGTGCACTTCGAGACCAGCGCCTCGGAAGCCACCGCCGCCGCCACCCTGGCGGCCTCGGTCATGTATCCGATACGCGGCGCGGTTACCTGGAAGTCCACCGTCGGCACCAACGTGGCCTCGGACGCCCTGGCCAACCTGGCCTCGGGCGGCGTCACCGGCGGCGCGCTGGTCATCGTCGGCGAAGACTACGGCGAAGGCTCCTCCATCATGCAGGAGCGCACCCACGCCTTCGCCATGAAGTCGCAGATCTGGCTGCTGGATCCGCGCCCCAACCTGGAAAGCATGGTCAAAGCGGTGGAAGACGGCTTCCAGTTGTCCGAGGCCAGCAATACGCCGGTGATCCTGCAGCTGCGCATCCGCGGCTGCCACGTGCACGGCCGCTTCACGGCCAAGGACAACCGCCGGCCCGAATTCAGCCTGCAGCAGGCGCTGGAAAACCCGCAGCGCGACGTCAACCGCATCGTGCTGCCGCCGGCCGCGTTCCTGCACGAACAGGAAAAGGTCAAGCAGCGCTGGCCCGCCGCCGTACGCTACATCCAGGAAAACCACCTCAACGAATTCTTCGACGGCGACGCCGGCGACATCGGCCTGATCCTGCAGGGCGGCCTGTACAACGGCGTCATCCGCGCGCTGCAGCTGCTGGGCCTGGCCGACCACTTCGGCAACAGCCGCATCCCGCTGTACGTGATGAACGTCACCTACCCGGTAATCGACGACGAGGTGCGCAGCTTCTGCCAGGGCAAGAAGGCCGTGCTGCTGCTGGAAGAAGGCCAGCCCAACTACATCGAACAGAATCTCAACACCATCCTGCGCCAGGCCGGCATCGACACCGCCCTGTCGGGCAAGGACGTGCTGCCGGTGGCCGGCGAATACACCACCGCGGCCATGCGCGACGGCCTGCAGAAATTCCTCGAGCGCCACCACCCCGGGCTGCTGCCGCGCCTCGACGTGCCGGGGGTTGCGGCCGCCGCGCCGCAGATGGAAATCAGCCAGGTCGCGCGGCCGCCCAAAGAACATGCCCTGGTGTTTCAAGAGCACGCCCAAAAGCTGGCGGCGGTCGTGCCGCCGCGTCCGGCGGGCTTCTGTACGGGCTGTCCCGAGCGGCCGATCTTCTCGGCCCTGACCCTGGCGCAGGAAAAACTCGGCGAACACCACGTCGCCTGCGACATCGGCTGCCACCTGTTTTCCATTCTGCCGCCGTTCAACCTGGGCGCCACCACCATGGGCTACGGCCTGGGGGCATCCAGTACCGCCGCCTTCAACGTGCCGTCTTCCAAGCGCCCCATTTCCATCATGGGCGACGGCGGCTTCTGGCACAACGGCCTGGCCTCGGGCATAGGCAACGCCGTCTTCAACAAGTACGACGGCGTCATCATCATCATCGACAACTATTATTCGGCCGCCACCGGCGGCCAGGACATCCCGTCCTCGCGCGCCCGGAACGACCACCGCGCCACCAACAACCCCATCGAAAACGCGGTGCGCGGCGTGGGCGTCAAGTGGGTGCGCACCCTGGATCGCACCTATGACGTCAAGCGCGGCGAAGCGCTGATCGAAGAAGCGCTGACCACCAAGGCAACCGGGCCCAAGGTCATCATCGCCCAGTCCGAATGCATGCTCAACAAGCAGCGCCGCGTCAAGCCGGCCTTCAACAAGGCCGTCAAGGAAGGCAAGCGCATGGTCAAGGAACGCTTCGGGGTCGACCCGGACGTCTGTAGCGGCGACCACGCCTGTATCCGGCTTTCCGGCTGCCCGTCCCTCAGCATCAAGGACAGCGGCGACCCGCTCAAGGAAGACCCGGTGGCATATGTCGACAACAGCTGCGTGGGCTGCGGCAATTGCGGCGAGGTCGCGGACGCGGCCGTGCTGTGCCCGTCGTTCTACCGCGCCGACATCGTGCACAACCCGAGCCGCTGGGATCAATTCCTGGCTCGCCTGCGCGGGCGCATCATCGGCTTCCTGCAGGCGCGCCGCGCGGCGTACCTGGAACACCATTCCCTGTAAGCATTCCCGCAAGGCGCCACCATGAACACCTCTCTGCATGCCGGCACCCCGATCAAGATCGCCATCCTGGCCATGGGCGGCCAGGGCGGCGGCGTACTGGCCGACTGGATCGTCGACATGGCCGAACACGCCCAATGGTGGGCGCAGGCCACATCGGTGCCGGGCGTGGCGCAGCGCACCGGGGCCACGGTGTACTACGTCGAACTGATGCCCGAGGCGGCCGTGCAGGCCGCCGGCAAGCCGCCCACCCTGGCCATGATGCCCACCGCGGGCGACGTCGACCTGGTGGTGGCCGCCGAACTCATGGAGGGCGGGCGCGCGCTGCAGCGCGGCTTCGTCACCCCCGACCGCACCGTGCTGATCTCTTCTTCGCACCGCAGCTACGCCGTGGGCGAGAAGGCGGCGCACGGCAACGGCATCGCCGACCCCAACAAGGTCATCGAGGCCGGCCGGGAAATCGCCAAGCGCTTCTTCTGCTTCGACCTGCAGGCGCTGGCCGACGAGGCCGGCAGCGTCATCAGCGCCAGCCTGTTCGGCGCCATTGCGGGCAGCGGCTCGCTGCCCTTCGCGCGCGAAGACTACGAGGCCACGATACGCCGCGCGGGCGTGGGCGTGAATGCCAGCCTGCGCGCCTTCGGCGCCGGCCACCACGCCGCCGCATCGGCCCCGGCCGCGCCCGCCGCCATCGACACCAGCCGGCCGCTGCCGGTCCTGCCCGACACCGCCGCCCACCCGCGCACCCGCCAGATGCTCGAAGAGCTCAAGCGCGACTTCCCGCCCGAGGCCCAGCCCATGATGCTGGCGGGCCTGCGCCGCATCCTAGAATTCCAGGATCTGCGCTATGGGCGCGAATACCTGGATCACATGCGCGACATCCGCGAGCTGGACGCGCAATTCGGCGGCACGGCCAAGTCCTGGGCGCTGACCGCCGCGGCGGCGCGCTACGTGGCCGTGGCCATGGCCTACGACGACGTGATCCGCGTCGCCGACCTGAAGACCCGCGGCGCGCGCTTCGAACGGGTGCGCCAGGAAGTCGGTGCCGCCCAGGATCAACTGGTCTACACCACCGAATACATGCATCCGCGCCTCGAAGAAATCTGCGGCACCATGCCGGCGTTCCTCGGCCGGCGCATCGAAAACTCGCCGGCGCTCAGCCGCTACCTGGGCCGGTTCTTCCGCAAGGGAAAGTTCCTGCGCAGCGGCACGCTGTCGGGCTTCCTGATGCTGTACGCGCTGGCGGGCATGCGGCGCTTCCGCCGCAGCACGCTGCGCCACAAGATCGAAATGCGCAGCCTGCACAACTGGCTCAAGCTGATCTCCGACACCGTGCACCACGACTACGACCTGGCGGTGGAAGTCGTCAATTGCCGGCGCCTGGTCAAGGGCTACAGCGACACCCATGCCCGCGGCGACAGCAAGTACCAGCGCCTGACGCTGGCCGCCAGCCAGTTGCTGGGCAGCGCCGACGCCGCGTCGCGCCTGCGGGCGCTGCGCGACGCGGCCCTGGCCGACGACAAGGGCAACAAGCTCGACGCCATGCTGGAACAGGAACTCAGGCCGGCGAACTGACCCTACGACAAACACCGGGCAAAGACGGCGTGCCGCCTGAGCCCCACGAACCGAAAGCATGCCGTGACCACGCTTACTCTTACCGTCTCCGCCGTCCAGGCCCTGACCCCCATCATCCGCTCCGTCATCCTGGAAACGGCCGACGGCGCCGCGCTGCCCGGCTACACGCCGGGCTCGCACCTGAAAGTGCACATTCCGGGCCAGCAAGAACCGCGCTGCTATTCCCTGGTCGGCCTGGATGCCGGCGCGGAAGACTTCGACGCGCCGCGCCGCTATTGCCTGGGCGTGCGCCTGGAAGACCCCAGTAGCGGCGGCTCGCGCCACATGCACCAGCTCAAGGCGGGCGACACACTGCAGGTCGAGGCGCCGAAGAACGATTTTCCGCTGCACCAGCCCGAACCCGGCGAAGACCCGGCCATCCTGATCGCCGGTGGCATAGGCATTACCCCCATCGCCTCGATGGCCGCCGCGCTCAAGGCCGCCGGCCGGCCCTTCGAGCTGCACTACTACGGCCGCAGCCTGGCGCAGATGGCCTACACCGCCGAACTGGCGGCGCAGCACGGCGGCAGCCTGCACCTGCACGCCGACGACGATGCCGCCACGCAGCTGCCGCTGGCCGAGCTGCTGGAACGCTTCCACAACGCGCAGCACCTGTATGTCTGCGGCCCCAAGGGCCTGATCGACCTGGTGGTGGAACAGTCGCACGGCAGGCACTGGCCGCATACGCACGTGCATTTCGAACTCTTCACCAGCGCCGCGCCGCAGGCCGGCGACCGCGCCTTCGAGGTCGAGCTGCGCCAGTCCGGCCAGGTGTTCCGGATACCGCCCGACAAGACCATACTCGAGGTGCTCGAAGAGGCCGGCTGCGACCCGCTGTACGACTGCAAGCGCGGCGAGTGCGGGGTCTGCCAGGTAACTGTGCTCGAAGGGGTGCCCGACCATCGCGACTATTACCTTTCCGACGACGAGCGAGCCGCGGGCAAGGTGATGCAGATCTGCATTTCACGCAGCCTCAGCGACCGCCTGGTTCTGGATCTATAAACCGCCGCAAAAATCTGTATACCGCCGTACACAGCATCCATAGCGTAGAGGTGCCACGATGAACTACCGCAACGATCCCGCCGCCCTGCGGGCGCTGGTGCGCCCCACCGAAGTACACAAAGACCTCTTCATCGACGACGAGGTGTTCGACCTGGAAATGGAGCGGCTCTTTGCCAACACCTGGGTGTATGTCGGGCACGACAGCCAGGTTCCCAACGTGGGCGACTTCTACACGACCACGGTAGGCACGCAGCCGGTAGTAATGGTGCGGCACACCGACAAGAGCGTGAAAGTGCTGTACAACCGCTGCCCGCACAAGGGCGTGAAGGTGGCCGGCGAAGGCTGCGGCAATACCGGCAAGTTCTTCCGCTGCCCCTACCATGCCTGGACATTCAAGACCGACGGCAAGCTGCTTTCGATCCCCCTGAAGAAAGGCTACGACCCCGAGGTCTTCGCGCAGTGCGAGGCCAGCCAGGGCATGGCCGCCGTGGAGAACGTGCGCGACTATCGCGGCTTCGTCTTCTGCCGCCTGAACCCCGCCGGCATGTCCTTCGAAGACTTTTTCGGCGAATCCTTGTCCACCCTCGACAATATGGTCGACCGCGCGCCGCAGGGCAGGCTCTCGGTAGCCGGCGCGCCGCTGCGCTACATGCACGACTGCAACTGGAAGATGCTGGTCGACAACCAGACCGACACCTGCCACCCCATGGTGGCGCACGAATCCTCGGCCGGCACCGCCGTCAAGGTCTGGGAAGGCGCCCCCGAAGGCACGCCCAAGCCCATGGCCGTAGAGCAATTCGCGCCCTTCATCTCGCCCTACGAGTTCTTCGAGAATATGGGCATACGCGTCTGGGAAAACGGCCACGGCCACACCGGCGTGCACAACTCCATACACGCCGCCTATTCCAGCGTGCCGGGCTACATGGAGGCCATGACCGAGGCCTATGGCGAAGAGCGCGCCCACCAGATCCTGGCCGACACGCGCCACAACACCACGTACTTTCCCAACATCATGGTCAAGGGGCCGATCCAGACGCTGCGCATCTTCAAGCCGCTGGCCGCCGACAAGACCCTGGTCGAGTCCTGGGCCTTCCGCCTGGAAGGCGCGCCCGACCTGCTGCTGGAACGCACCCTGATGTACAACCGCCTGATCAACGCCCCCACCTCGGTGGTGGGGCACGACGACCTCGAAGTCTACGAGCGCTCGCAGCATGGCCTGCACTCGCGCGGCCGCGACTGGGTCAATGTGGCGCGGCTCTATGACCCCGGCGAGGCCGGCCGCAAGAACGAGGCCACCAACGGCACCAGCGAATGGCAGATGCGCAACCAGTATCAAGCGTGGGCGCGCTTCATGGCGCCCGGCGCACAGGAGCAAGCATGAAATCGTATAGCCCCGACGAGCTTATCGACTTCGTCTACACCGAGGCGCGGCTGCTGGACGAGCAGCAATTCGAAGCCTGGCTCGACCTGTATGCCGAAGACGGCCATTACTGGATGCCGCTGGAACATGGCCAGACCGACCCGCGCCTGCAGCCTTCGCTGATGTACGAAGACAAGCTGCTGCTGCAGGTGCGGGTCGAGCGCCTGGCGGGCCTGCGCACCTATTCCCAGCAGCCGCGCAGCCGCAGCCACCACCTGCTGCAGCGGCCCAGCATCGAGACCACGCAGCCCTGGCACCAGCCCGAACAAGGCCAGTATGCGCTGCGCGCGGCCTTCCACTATGTCGAGACGCGGCTCGACCTGCAGACGCTGTACGCGGGCTGGGCCGGCTACGAACTTGTCGCCGGCGAGCAGGGGCTGCGCATCCACCAGAAACGCATCGACCTGGTCAATTGCGATGCATCGTTCCGCAGCATCCAGCTGTTCATGTAGGCCCGGGGCCTGTACCACAATGACGCTTCCTGACACCGTCTACCGCGCCTATGCCCACAGCGCCGCCCAGTGGCCCGACCACGCCTTCCTGTACGTGATGCCCGAAACCGCGGGCATCTACGGCATCGAGGCGGGCGAGATCCACTACCGGCCCTTCCTGGAACGCATCGACGCCCTCAAGGCGCGCTACGCACAGGCCGGCTACGGCCACGGCCATCGCGCCGGGCTGCTGCTGGAAAACCGGCCGGCCTTCTTCCTGCACTGGTTTGCCTTGAACGCGCTGGGCGTGTCGGTCGTGCCCATCAACGCCGAACTGCGCGCCGCCGAACTGGAATACCTGGTCGGGCACTCCGAGATCTGCGTGGCCATCGCACTGCCCAGCCACCAGCAGGCGCTGCGCGCCGCGGCACAGGCCGCGGGCCGGCAACTGGCCGTGATAGGCCCCGACGATGCGCCGCCGGCCGCGCTGCAGCCCGCCCCCCTGGCCGCGCGCCCCGTGGACAGCGCCAGCGAATGCGCGCTGCTGTATACCTCGGGCACCACCGGCAGGCCCAAGGGCTGCATCCTGCCCAACGAATACTTCCTGCACGCCGGCCGCTGGTATGCCGCGGCGGGCGGCCTGGCGCACCTGCGCCCCGGCGCCGAGCGCATGCTCACGCCCCTGCCGCTGGTGCACATGAACGCCATGGCCACCTCGTCCATGGCCATGGTGGTCAGCGGCGGCTGCCTGATCCCCATCGACCGCTTCCATCCGCGCAGCTGGTGGGACACGGTGCGCGAGTCGCGCGCCACCATCGTCCACTACCTGGGCGTCATGCCGGCCATTCTGATGAAGGCCGAACCCTCGCCACGCGATACCGAGCACCAGGTGCGCTTCGGCTTTGGCGCCGGCATAGACCGCACGCTGCACGAACCATTCGAGCGGCGCTTCGGCTTTCCGCTGCTCGAAGCCTGGGCCATGACGGAAACCGGCTCGGGCGCGGTCATCATCGCCAACCATGAACCGCGCCACATCGGCACCAGTTGCTTCGGCAAGGAAGAACCCGAGGTGCTGGTGCGCATCGTCAACGATGCCGGCCAGCCCGCCGCCGTGGACGAAAACGGCGAGCTGCTGGTGCGCCACGGCGGCGACAATCCGCGCTTCGGCTTCTTCGCCGGCTACCTGAAGGACGAGGCGGCCACCCGCGAAGCCTGGGAAGGCGGCTGGTTCCACACCGGCGACATCGTGCGCCGCAACGCGCAGGGCTATCTGCATTTCGTGGATCGCAAGAAGAACGTGATCCGGCGCAGCGGCGAGAACATCGCCGCGGTGGAAGTCGAAAGCGTGCTGTTGCAGCACCCCGCGGTGAAGGCCGCGGCGGTGGCTGCGGTGCCCGACCCGGTGCGCGGCGACGAGGTGCTGGCCTGCGTGGTATGCGCCGAGCCGCCCGCGCCCGGCCAGGCGCAAAGCCTGGCGCGCGACATCGTGGCCTGGAGCCTGACGCAGCTGGCCTATTACAAGGTGCCGGGCTATGTGGCCTTTGTCGATGCGCTGCCGCTGACGGCCACCAACAAAATACAGCGCGGCGAGCTCAAGAAGCTGGCACCGACGCTGCCGGGCACGGCGCTGTGCGTGGACACCTGCGCGATGAAGAAGCGCCAGGAGGTCACACCGTGACGGCCGCCCGCAAGAGCTACGAAGGCGTAGTCGCCTGCCTGCCGGTGAGCCTGCCCTATGTGCGCTACTCGATACGCAGCGCCCACTGGTGGCTGGGCCGCGCCCTAGGCGCCCTGGTGCGCGGCGCCGGCCTGGCCAAGCAAGACATCGACGGGCTGAGCGTCTCCAGCTTCACCCTGGCGCCCGACACCGCCGTCGGGCTGGTGCAGCACCTGGACATGAGCCCGCGCTGGCTCGACCACATCCCCATGGGCGGCGCCAGCGGCGTGGTGGCGCTGCGCCGCGCGGCGCGCGCCGTGCAGGCGGGCGACGCCGACATCGTCGCCTGCCTGGCCGGCGACGCCAACCACGTCGACTCGTTCCGCCATACGCTCAGCCAGTTCTCGCGCTTCGCGCAAGACGCGGTCTACCCCTACGGCGCCGGCGGCCCCAATGCCAGCTTCGCCCTGCTTACCACCCACTACATGCGGCAGACCGGCGCCACGCGCGAGGACTTCGGCAAGCTGTGCGTGGCGCAGCGCGACAACGCCCTGCGCTACCCGCAGGCCCTGATGAAGAAGCCGCTCAGCCTGCGGCAGTACCTGGACGCGCGCCTGATCACGGAACCCATCCACCTGTTCGATTGCGTCATGCCCTGCGCCGGCGCCGAGGCCTTCCTGATCATGAGCGCAGACCGGGCCCGCCGGCTCGGCCTGCCCGCGGTGCGCATTCTGTCCACCATCGAACGGCACAATGCCTGGACGGAAGACCCCATACAGATGCGCGGCGGCTGGGCCATGGATCGCGACGCCTTCTACGAACACGCCGGCGTCGGGCCGGGCGACGTCGATTTCATGCAGGCCTACGACGACTACCCGGTGATCAACATGATGCAGATCGAAGACTTGGGCTTCTGCCCCAAGGGCGAGGCGCCCCGCTTCGTGCGCGAACACACCTTCACCGTAGACGGCAGCTTCCCCTTCAATACCAACGGCGGCCAGCTTTCGGTCGGCCAAGCCGGCGCCGCCGGCGGCTATCTCGGCATGGTCGAGGCCTTGCGCCAGCTTACCGGCAGCGCCGCCGGCACCCAGGTGGCCGGCGCCCATATCGGCCTGGTCAGCGGCTTCGGCATGATCAACTACGACCGCGGCCTGTGCACCGGCGCGGCGCTGCTGGCCCGGAGCGACGCATGACCCAGCCACTTTCCCGGCCTCCGAAAAAGAACCCCATGGCGCGCACGCGGCAGCCGACGCTGCCGCCGTCCACGCGCAGCCGGCGCACGCTGGGCCTGACCGCCGCGGCTGCCGCGGGCCGCTTCGAGCTGCAGATCTGCGCCGACTGCGGCGCCGTGCAGTACCCGCCGCGCGAGGTCTGCCGCAACTGCCTGTCCGAACACCTCGAATGGCGCGCGGTCGACCCGGCCGGCACGCTGCTGGTCAGCACCACGCTGCATCACAGCAACGATCTGTATTTCCGCGAGCGCCTGCCCTGGCGCATCGGCACGGTGCGCATGGCGGCCGGCCCCTCGGTCATCGCCCACGTGCACGGCGATTGCCGCGACGGCGACCAGGTCAGGCTGTCCCTCAAACTCGATCGCAGCGGCCAGGCCGTGATGATCGCCCTACCCGTACAGGCCACGCCCGACATGGAAGACGACCCCACCCTGCGCGAAACCTCCTGCGACCCGAAATTCCGCCGCGCCCTGGTCACCGACGGCAAGACGCCGGTGGGCATGGCGGTGGCCCGCGCCCTGCTCGAGGCCGGCGCCACCACGGTATTCGTGGGCGACCCCGAAACCTGGAAGCGCTCGGCGGCCTTCGACGCCCTGTGCCAGGATCCGCGCATCCAGGCGCAGCCGCTGAACGTCACCGACAGCGATTCGGTCGAGCGCATCTCGCGCTCGATCGGCGGCAAGGTCGAGATCCTGGTCAACACCGCCGGCTATGAACGCGACGGCGGGGTGCTGTACAACCGCGACCTGAACAAGGCGCGCGACGCGCTGGACGTGAACTGCATGGGCCTGCTGCGGCTGGCGCAGCACTTCGGCCCGGCCATGGCCGGGCGCGCGGCCGACGGCGTGAACAGCGCCGTGGCCTGGGTCAATGTGCTGACCATCTATGCGCACATCAACTTGCCGGCGCGCGGCCTCTGGTCGGCCTCGATGGCGGCGGCGCTTTCGGTGGCGCAATGCCTGCGCCACGAAATGCGCCAGTCGGGCGTGCGGGTGGTGAACGTCTTTCCCGGCCCGGTGGATCACGAATGGGAGCAGCTCACGCCGCCGCCGCGGGTCAGCCCCAAGGCGATCGCCGACGCCGTGGTGCAGGCGCTGCGCAGCGGCACGGAAGACGCCTACGTCGGCGACGTGGCGCGCGAATTCGTCGAACGCCTGCACGACAACCCCAAGGGCCTGGAACGCGAACTGGGCCAATAACCCCCCACACCAGCGCCGCGCGGCGCACCGCGCGGCCTTTTGACGGAGACACCATGAGCACCCCTGTCCTGACACAATTCATGTCGGAACTCGCCGCGGGCAGCATCCGCATCGTCGATCTGACCGAGACCCTGTCGCCCGATTTCCCCACCATCGTGCTGCCGCCGGAATTCGGCCAGGCCTGGCCCTTCCGCATCGAAGAGATCTCGCGCTACGACGAGCGCGGCCCGGCCTGGTACTGGAACAACTTTTCCTGCTCGGAGCACACCGGCACCCACTTCGACGCGCCGGTGCACTGGGTCAGCGGCAAAGATCAGCCCGACAACACCGTGGACACCATCCCCATACAGGCCTTCATCGCCGAGGCGGCGGTCATAGACTGCTCGGCCGAATCGCGCGAGAACGCCGACTTCCTGCTGACGGTGGACTTCGTACGGCAGTGGGAAGAACGCCACGGCCGCATCAAGCCGCGCTCCTGGGTGCTGATGCGCACCGACTGGTCCAAGCGCGCCAAGCCGGAAGACTATCTGAACATGCGCGAAGACGGCGCGCACTCGCCCGGCCCGGATGCGCAGGTCGTGCCCTGGCTCATCAAGGAACGCGACGTGCACGGCTTCGGCACCGAATCGGTGGGCACCGACACCGGGCAGGCGCAGCACCTGGATCCGCCCTTCCCCTGCCACTATTTCATGCACGGCAACAACCGCTACGGCCTGCAGTGCCTGACCAATCTCGACCAGCTGCCGCCGACCGGGGCGGTGATCTTCTCGGCGCCGCTGAAGATCCGGCGCGGTTCGGGCAGCCCGCTGCGCGTGCTGGCGCTGACGCCGCAAGCTTGATGTGGATTTGCAATGACAGCGGCGGGCCGGCCCTTACGCCTCGCCGCACCGCCCGCGGCCGCAGCCCGGCACCGGGCTTCCCAACGCCACCGCCGCAATGCGGCTTTCGTCCTGACTGCAAGCCTGTCTGAAACCGGAGGATCATCTTGCCAAATTCCCATACAGCCGTCGTCACCGGCGGCAGCGCCGGCATCGGCGCCGAGATCTGCCGCCAGATGCTGGAGGCCGGCTACGAAGTCGTTTCTGTGGCACGCCGCGCCCCCGAGCACAGCCGTCCGCGGCTGCACTCGCTGGAGGTGGATCTGCTCGACCCGCAAGCCGTGCAGCAGGCCGCGGCGCAGCTTGCCGGCGAACACCAGGTGACGCACTTCGTGCACAACGCCGGAGTGATCTGGCCGCACCTGCTGCCCGACGTGACCCTGGACGAGCTGCAGGGCCTGACCCAGCTGCACCTGGGCTCGGCGATCACGCTGGCCCAGGCCTTCCTGCCCGGCATGCGCCAGCGCCGCTTCGGCCGCATCGTGCTGATGTCCTCGCGCGGCGCGCTGGGCCTGCAGACCCGCACGGCCTATTCCGCCACCAAGGCCGGCATGATAGGCATGGCGCGCACCTGGGCGCTGGAGCTGGCCCCCGAAGGCATCACGGTCAACGTCGTCGCCCCCGGGCCGATCCAGACCGACATGTTCTACGACGTGGTGGACGCCGGCAGCGAACGCGAGCGCAACATCGCCCGCGGCATCCCGGTGCAGCGCCTGGGCCGCGCCGACGACGTGGCGCGCGCGGTCATGTTCTTCGCCGACCCCGCCAATGAATTCGTCACCGGGCAGACGCTGTATGTCTGCGGCGGCGCCAGCATAGGATCGATCACGATATGACGCCGGCCGCCGCGGTAGGCTGCGGCACCGGCTGTGGCCGTGGCACAGACTGCGGTCGCGGCTGCGGCGGCCCGCCAGCGCAATGGCCGGCGGGCGCAACATCTTTTATTTCAAGCATGAACTACTTATACTTGATGCCCTGGCTGCGCCGCGGCCCAAGCCCGAGCCGGCGGGCACCGGGCAATATGCACCGGGCCGCCGGCAGGCGGGCGCAGCCCCGGGCCTGCGGCCTGGGGCTGCCTCACCCTGAATCATCCACTACTATTCCAACCCACACCTGTCACCTGGAGACAACGCCATGCTATTGAAGACACTCGCCACTGCCGCAGCCGTCGCTGCGGCCCTGGCCGCCACTCCGGCTCTGGCCCAGCTCAAGATCGGCGTGGTCACGTCGGCCACCGGCCCGACCGCGCTGGTGGGCATCCCGCAAAAAAATACCGTGGCCCTGCTGCCCAAGAAGATCGGCGGCCTCGACGTGCAATACATTTCGCTGGACGACGCCAGCGACCCGACGCAGACAGTCACCGACTTCAAGAAGCTGATCTCCGAAGAAAAGGTCGACGCCATCATCGGGCCCTCGGGCTCGCCCAATGCCATGGGCGTGATCCAGTTCGCCGCCGAATCCGGCACGCCGATGCTGGCGCCAGTGGGCACGGCCGCGGTGGTGCTGCCGATGACGCCGCAAAAGAAATGGGTGTTCAAGACCACCCAGAACGACGACATCATTGCCAAGGCGCTGGTCGACCACATGGTCAAGACGCACGTCAAGACGGTGGGCTTCATAGGCCTGAACGATGCCTTCGGCGAGAACTGGCTGAAGGTATTCGGCAATCTGGCCAAGCAGCACAATATCAAGCTGGTGGCCACCGAACGCTATCAGCGCTCGGACAGCAGCGTCACCGGCCAGGCGCTGAAGATCTATGCCGCCAAGCCGGATGCGGTGCTGATCGCCGGCACCGGCGGCGCGGCGGTGCTGCCCGAGGTCACGCTGGCCAAGCAGGGCTACAAAGGCACGTTCTACCAGACGCACGGCGCGGCGCTGCCGGCTTTCCTGAAGCTGGGCGGCAAGTATGTCGACGGCACGGTGCTGGCGGCCAGCCTGATGCTGGTGCTGCCCGAGATTCCGGACAGCAATCCGTCGAAGAAGGTGGCCGAGAAATACATTGCCGCCTATGAGAAGCTGTACGGCCAGAAGCCGGCGACGTTCGGCGCCAATGTGTACGATGCGGGGTTGCTGCTGGAACGCGCGGTGCCTGTGGCCGAGAAGACAGCCAAGCCCGGCACCAAAGAGTTCCGCAGCGCGCTGCGCAGCGCCCTGGAAAACGTGCACGAGCTGGTGGCCACTCAGGGGGTGTACAACATGACGCCCGAAGACCACAGCGGCTTCGACGACCGCGGCCGCGAGCTGATCACGGTCAAGGACGGGCAGTGGAAGCTGCTGAAGTAATAGGTGGCTTCATGTAGTGATGCGCGGGGCTTCCGAGCCCCGCGCCGCGTCTGGCGCCTCGTTGGGCGCTGCACTATGCGGTACAGGCCCGATTCTTCCAGCCGCGGCCTGGAATCGCGGGCGGCTCCTTACGGCTCGATAACCCACTCGCCTGCGCGAGCTGCCCGGTCTTCTCCGCTCGTGTCGTAACACGAATTCCCGGGTAGTTCGCCTCTTTGCGTATATCGATAGCTCGCACCGTTTCAGGCCGGAACACAATTCCATCACCGCCTTCGATTTTGCAGAGCTCTTGGAACACCACGATCAGTTCTGACACTTCCGCCGGCATGAATCCCAACAGGTCGGCATCGTGTGTCGGGTGTTGCGGCACGTCGAACCAGAAGTCAAAAAGCAAGACCCCTTTGAGCAGAAACTGATCTCAATACGCAGAGATGCTCAGGCGGTACAACATCCGCTCCAAGGCATACCGTGTCAATAGCAGGTTGAAGTCCTTCTTGCCGGCACGGGCCTTGTTGAGCAGTCTTGCACGCACGGATGCAGCGACATTGCGGGAACTGGCCGTCATTCCAGGCTTTCCAGATAAGGACGCATCACGTTGGCAACGCGGCAGAGCTTGGCATAGCGCCTAATTTCGCCGCTGGTCATGCGCTTAGCGCGCCATGCCCAGCGGCTCCAGATCTCGGGCGCGGATCAACCCCGCGTTACGAGCCATCGCCAGCAGCTTGTCGATCGCGGTATCCATATCTGAATATGGTTCCAATTCATCGGCTTATGTCAATAAAAGCCTATGTATTGGAACATCAGGCATCTGGCTGGAAAGGATATGCCTGGCCTCACAGTCAAGCCCGCAGCCGCTCTGCATGAAAGGCGATGTGGTCGCGGATGAAGGTGGTGATGAAGTAGTAGCCGTGATCGTAGCCGGCGTGGCGCCGCAGGGTCAGGGGCTGTGCGGCCCGCGCGCAGGCAGCCTCGAAGGCTTCGGGGTGCAGTTGTTCGGCCAGGAAGCCATCGTCCAGGCCTTGGTCGATCAGGATGCCCTCGGGAAAGGGGCAATGCGCGCGCTCCATCAGGCGCGAGGCGTCGTGGCCGGCCCAGTCTTGCGGGTCGGGGCCGAGGTAGGCGCCGAAGGCCTTGCGGCCCCAGGGGCACAGGCTGGGTGCGGCGATGGGCGCGAAGGCCGAGACCGAGCGGAACAGGCCGGGATGGCGCTGTGCCAGCACCAGGGCGCCGTGGCCGCCCATGGAATGTCCGCAGATGCCGACGCGGCCCGCGTCGCCCGGCAGGACGGTGGCGGCGATGCGCAGCAGTTCGTCGCAGATATAGCTTTCCATGCGATAGGCGCGGCTCCAGGGCTCGCACACGGCGTCGAGGTAGAAGCCGGCGCCGGTGCCGAAGTCCCAGTCGTCGTCCTCGCCCGGGATGCCGGCGCCGCGCGGGCTGGTGTCGGGTGCCACCAGCATCAGGCCGTGCTCGGCCGCATAGCGCTGGGCGTTGGCCTTGACCATGAAGGTTTCTTCGGTGCAGGTCAGGCCGGCCAGGCAGAACAGCACCGGCACCCGGCCCTTCTCGGCCTGCGCCGGGATGAACACGGAAAAACGCATGGGCAGGCCGATCGCCGCGGAAGCATGGCGATAGAAGCGCTGCCGCCCGGCGAAGCAGCCGTGCTCGCCGAGCAGTTCGAGCGCATCGGCGCCGCCTTGCTGACCTTGCTGACCTTGCTGACCTTGCTGACCTTGCTGACCTTGCTGACCTTGCTGGCTTTGCTGGCTTTGCGGAGCCTGCGGTTCTTGCGGATCGCCTGCCATCAGTACAGCACCACCGAACGTATCGATTCGCCGCGGTGCATCAGGTCGAAGCCCTCGTTGATGCGCTCCAGCGGCAGCGTATGAGTAATGAGGTCGTCGATGTTGAGGCGGCCTTCCATGTACCAGTCGACGATCTTCGGCACATCGGTGCGGCCGCGCGCGCCGCCGAAGGCGCTGCCCTTCCATTGCCGCCCGGTGACCAGCTGGAACGGCCGGGTGGAGATCTCGGCCCCGGCCTCGGCCACGCCGATGATGATGGACTGGCCCCAACCCTTGTGGCAGCATTCCAGCGCCTGGCGCATGACCTTGGTATTGCCTATGCATTCGAAGGAATAATCGGCGCCGCCGTCGGTCAGGGCGATGATGTGGTCGACCACGTTCCCGACTTCGCTGGGATTGATGAAGTCGGTCATGCCGAACTGGCGCGCCAGCGCCTCGCGCGCGGGGTTCAGATCCACGCCTATGATCTTGCCGGCGCCCACCATTTTGGCGCCCTGGATGACGTTCAGCCCGATGCCGCCCAGACCGAACACCACCACATTGGCGCCGGCCTCGACCTTGGCGGTGAACACCACGGCGCCCACGCCGGTGGTGACGCCGCAGCCGATGTAGCAGACCTTGTCGAAGGGCGCATCGTCGCGAATGCGGGCCAGGGCGATTTCCGGCACCACGATGTGGTTGGAAAACGTGGACGTGCCCATGTAGTGGTGCACAGGCTTGCCGCCCACCGTGAAGCGCGAGGTGCCGTCGGGCATCAGGCCCTTGCCCTGCGTGGCGCGGATGGCCTGGCACAGATTGGTCTTGCGCGACAGGCAGAATTTGCACTGACGGCATTCTGGCGTGTACAGCGGAATGACGTGGTCGCCGGCCTTGACGGAAGTCACGCCCGGCCCGGTCTCCAGCACCACGCCGGCGCCCTCGTGGCCCAGGATGGACGGGAAGATACCCTCGGGGTCAGCGCCCGAGAGCGTGTAATAGTCGGTGTGGCAGATGCCGGTGGCCTTGACTTCCACCAGCACTTCGCCCGCCTTGGGGCCTTGCAGTTCCACGTCTTCGATGGTCAGGGGAGCCCCCGACTTCCATGCGATGGCTGCTTTGGTCTTCATGTGCACTCCTGCTTGCGGGTTCGATGATCCGCCGCCCCGGCAGGGCCGTCACAGGCCCAGGCCGGTCGGCCTGCCCATAGTATATAGACAGAGGCGGAAAAACCGCCGGCCCCGCATGTGCCCACGGCAATGCCATGGCTTCTCAAGGGGAAAACATGCCCATGCCCTACACGGCCTGGCCACCGCACAGGCAAGCGGACATTTCACGAGCTATAAAAGCGGATATTCCTATTTGCTTCCGACAGCCGAGACGGTACGCCCCGCCTGGCGCCTGCGGCGCGAGTAGAATTGGAGCTTTCCTCCGACACCGCAAGCTTCGCCGCCCCCAGCCCGAAAAATGCGCAGCTCTTGAAGGGCGCCGCAGACCCGGGAGGCACCGCCCACCACACCATGGCCAGACTGCCGCGCCTCTATGCTCCGCAAATACCGCAGCTCGTGCAGGCGCGGTTCGCGCGGGCTCTGGACGCCACCACGCAGGGCGCCAGCCCCACTGCCGCAATGGACAGGCTCTGCACCTGGCTGGGCGACAGCGCGCGCGAGCACCATGTAGAGGTGCACGGCTGGTCCCTGGTTCACGACCGCCTCACCTTGCTGGCCACCCCGCCGGGCCCGCAGGCCCTGCCCAAGCTGGTGCAGGCCCTGGGCCGGCGCTATGCCGCCCAGCAGCGCCAGGGCAGGGTGTTCGCCGAACGCTACCGCAGCGCCCTGGTCGAACCCGGACGCTGGGTGCTGCCGGCCCTGATCTGGCTGGAATCGCTCCCGGCGCAGCTGTCCTACGTCGACCGGCCCGAACACTGGCCATGGTCTTCGGCTGCCGGCCACACGGGCGCGGCCGCAACTGCGGCCGACTGGATGGTCGACCATCCCGACTACTGGAAGGACGGCAACACGCCGTTCGACCGCCAGGCGCGCTACCGGGAACGCCTGCATGCCGGCCTGCCCGACAGCCAGCGCCAGCAGATAGAGCGCGCGCTGTTCGGCCAGTGGGCGCTGGGCGAGGCCGTGTTCCTGCAGCAACTCGAATCGCAGGCCTCGCGCCGCCCGCGCCCCGCGCCCAGGGGCCGGCCGCGCAAGCCCGCGGCGCCGCACAGCGGCTAGCCCAAGGCAAGTCACACCCTCCAGTCCGTACGGTACTGCCTTCCAGCCTCCTGTCGAGTCACAGGCCCGAGCCAGGCCCAGGGGCCGCCAGCGGCTCGCCCGTTTTTTGCGCCCATGGCCCCGCCGCACACAGCCAAGCTGGCGTTTTACCGGGCTCCGACATACAGGCATGCATCGCGGCCTCAGATCGGGCTCCGGATTGATATGTCCCCATTTAAAAACAACAAATATATCTGAATATTTATTTAGGGACGTACCAAACATAAATTCCTTGCCAAGCACGGGCGGCGGGCGTATCGTACGAATCTTGCATTGCACAATTCCTCTGTACGCAGGTTCCTGCGGAGCACTCTCATGTCCAACGTTTCCGATTTCTCCAGCCCTCGCGAAGCCGCCGCCGGCAGCTACCGCATCGAACTGCCGCGCGCCCAAGGCCTATATGACCCGCGCAACGAGCACGACGCCTGTGGCGTGGGCTTCGTGGCCCACATCAAGGGCCGCAAAAGCCACTCCATCATCCAGCAGGGCCTGAAAATCCTGGAAAACCTCAACCACCGCGGCGCGGTGGGAGCCGACGAACTCATGGGCGACGGCGCCGGCATCCTGATCCAGATTCCCGACGCGCTGTACCGCGAGCAAATGGCCGAGCAAGGCGTGGAACTGCCGCCGCCCGACGAATACGGCGTGGCCATGGTGTTCCTGCCCAAAGAAATGGCTTCGCGCCTGGCCTGTCAGCACGAACTCGAGCGCGCCGTGCGCGACGAGGGGCAAGTGGTGCTGGGCTGGCGCGACGTGCCCGTGGACACCAGCATGCCGATGTCGCCCACGGTGCGCGCCTGTGAGCCGGTGATCCGCCAGCTCTTCATCGGGCGCGGGCCCGACATCATGGTGCCCGACGCACTCGAGCGCAAGCTGTACGTCATCCGCAAGACCGCCAGCCACGCCATCCAGCACATGCAGCTGGCGCACGGCCGCGAATACTTCGTGCCGTCGATTTCGGTGCGCACCGTGGTCTACAAGGGCCTGCTGCTGTCCGATCAGGTGGGCCGCTACTACCGCGACCTGGCCGACACGCGCGCGGTTTCCGCGCTGGCCATGGTGCACCAGCGCTTCTCCACCAACACCTTCCCGGCCTGGCCGCTGGCCCACCCCTACCGCATGATCGCCCACAACGGCGAAATCAACACGGTCAAGGGTAACTTCAACTGGCTGCGCGCTCGCGAAGGCGTGATGCAGTCGGCGGTGCTGGGCGAAGACCTGGGCAAGCTCTACCCCATCGTCTACGAAGGCCAGTCCGACACGGCCACCTTCGACAACTGCCTCGAACTGCTGGTGATGTCGGGCTATTCGCTGGCCCACGCCATGATGATGATGATTCCCGAAGCCTGGGAACAGCACGCCGACATGGACGAACAGCGCCGCGCCTTCTACGAATACCACGCGGCCATGATGGAACCCTGGGACGGCCCGGCCGCCGTGGCCTTCACCGACGGGCGCCAGATCGGCGCCACGCTCGACCGCAACGGCCTGCGCCCGGCGCGCTACCTGATCACCGACGACGACATGGTCATCATGGCTTCGGAAGCCGGCACCCTGCCCGTGCCCGAGCACCGCATCGTCAAGAAGTGGCGCCTGCAGCCGGGCAAGATGTTCCTCATCGACCTGCAGCAGGGCCGCATCATCGACGACGCCGAGATCAAGTCGCAGCTGGCCAATGCACGCCCCTACCAGCAATGGATCGCGCGCCTGCGCCTGAAGCTCGAGTCGCTGCCCGCGCCGCGCCGCGAAGAACCCGCCGCCACGACGTCGCTGCTGGATCGCCAGCAGGCCTTCGGCTGGACCCAGGAAGACTTCAAGTTCATTCTCGAGCCCATGTCGCGCAACGGCGAGGAAGTTACCGGCTCGATGGGCAACGACGCCCCGCTGGCCGTGCTGTCGAACCGCGCCAAGCCCTTCTACAACTACTTCCGGCAGCTGTTCGCGCAAGTTACCAACCCGCCCATCGACCCGATACGCGAGCAGCTCGTCATGTCGCTGGTGTCGTTCATCGGCCCCAAGCCCAACCTGCTCGACATCAACAACGTCAACCCGCCGCTGCGCCTGGAAGTCACGCAGCCGGTGCTGGACTTCGCCGCCATGGCGCAGATCCGCGACATCGAGCAGATCACCTCGCACAAGTTCCGCAGCTTCGAGCTGGACATCACCTACCCGGCGGCCTGGGGCCGCGAGGGCATCGAGGCTCGCATCGCCGGCCTGTGCTCCGGCGCCGCCGACGCCGTGCGCAGCGGCTACAACATCCTGGTGATCTCCGACCGCAAGGTCGACAGCGAGCGCGTGGCCATACCCGCGCTGCTGGCCACCTCGGCGGTGCACCAGCACCTGATCCGCGCCGGCCTGCGCACCAAGGCCGGCCTGGTGGTGGAAACCGGTTCGGCGCGCGAGGTGCACCACTTCGCACTGCTCGGCGGCTACGGGGCGGAAGCCATACACCCGTACCTGGCCCTGGAATCGCTGGCCACCCTGGAAAATCCGGCCCAGGCCACCAAGAACTACATCAAGGCCATCGGCAAGGGGCTCAACAAGGTCATGTCCAAGATGGGCATCTCGACCTATATGTCTTATACCGGGGCGCAAATATTCGAAGCCGTGGGCCTGCAGTCCTCGCTGGTCGACAAATACTTCACCGGCACCCCCAGCAACATCCAGGGCATAGGTATTTTCGAGGTCGCCGAAGAGGCGCTGCGCGTGCACAAGGCGGCGTTCAGCGACGACCCGGTGCTTGCCGGCGCACTCGACGCGGGCGGCGACTATGCCTTCCGCATCCGCGGCGAAGAACACATGTGGACGCCGGATTCCATCGCCAAGCTGCAGCACGCCACCAAGGCCAACAGCTACGGCACCTACAAGGAATACGCCCAGCTCATCAACGACCAGTCGCGCCGCCACATGACGCTGCGCGGCCTGTTCGAGTTCAAGGTCGACCCGGCGCGCGCGATTCCGCTTAGCGAAGTCGAGCCGGCAAAAGAAATCGTCAAACGCTTCGCCACCGGCGCCATGTCGCTGGGCTCGATCTCCACCGAGGCGCACTCGGTGCTGGCCGTGGCCATGAACCGCATCGGCGGCAAGTCCAACACCGGCGAAGGCGGCGAAGACGAGCTGCGCTACCGCGACGAGATGCGCGCCGGCCAAAGCGTCATCAAGCAGGGCGACACGCTGGCATCGGTGCTGGGCGGCGAACGCATCTCCGCCGAGGTCAACCTGGCCGCCGGCGACTCGCTGCGCTCGCGCATCAAGCAAGTGGCCTCGGGACGCTTCGGCGTGTCGGCCGAGTACCTGTCCAGCGCCGACCAGATCCAGATCAAGATGGCGCAGGGCGCCAAGCCCGGCGAGGGCGGCCAGCTGCCCGGCCACAAAGTGTCGGAATACATCGCCAAGCTGCGCTATTCCGTGCCCGGCGTCGGCCTGATCTCGCCGCCGCCGCACCACGACATCTATTCCATCGAAGACCTGGCCCAGCTCATCCACGACCTGAAGAACGTCAATTCGGCGGCCTCGATCTCGGTCAAGCTGGTCTCCGAGGTAGGCGTGGGCACCGTGGCCACCGGCGTGGCCAAGGCCAAGGCCGACCACGTGGTCATCGCCGGCCACGACGGCGGCACCGGCGCCTCGCCGGTCTCCTCCATCAAGCATGCCGGCACCCCCTGGGAACTCGGCCTGGCCGAAACCCAGCAGACGCTGGTGCTCAACGATCTGCGCAGCCGCATCCGCGTGCAGGCCGACGGCCAGATGAAGACCGGCCGCGACGTCGCCATCGGCGCCCTGCTGGGTGCCGACGAATTCGGCTTCGCCACCGCACCGCTGGTGGTGGAAGGCTGCATCATGATGCGCAAGTGCCACCTGAACACCTGCCCGGTGGGCGTGGCCACGCAAGACCCGGTGCTGCGCAAGAAGTTCAAGGGCCGCCCCGAGCACGTCGTCAACTACTTCTTCTTCGTCGCCGAAGAGCTGCGCGAAATCATGGCCCAGCTGGGCATCCGCAAGCTCGACGACATGATCGGCCGCGTCGACCTGATCGACATGCGCAAGGGCATCGAGCACTGGAAGGCCCAGGGGCTGGACTTCACTAAGGTCTTCCACCAGGTCGAGACCACGCTGCCGCGCCACCAGACCGAAGCGCAAGACCACGGCCTGGCGCAGGCGCTGGATCACCTGCTGATCGAACGCAGCAAGGCCGCCATCGAGCGCGTCGAAAAGGTTTCGTTCATCACCCCGGTGCGCAATCGCAACCGCACCATAGGCGCCATGCTCTCCGGCGCCGTGGCGCGCCGCCACGGCCACGAGGGCCTGCCCGACGACACCATCCACATCCAGTGCAATGGCACCGCCGGCCAAAGCTTCGGCGCCTTCCTGGCGCACGGCATCACGCTGGATCTGGTGGGCGAGGCCAACGACTACGTCGGCAAGGGCCTGTCGGGCGGCCGCATCATCGTGCGCTCGCCCAACGACTTCCGCGGCTTCGGCCCCGACCACATCATCGCCGGCAACACCGTGCTGTACGGCGCCCTGGCCGGCGAGGCCTACTTCAACGGCGTGGCCGGCGAACGCTTCGCGGTGCGCAATTCCGGGGCCGCGGCGGTGGTCGAAGGCACCGGCGACCACGGCTGCGAATACATGACCGGCGGCACCGTGGTGGTGCTGGGCTCCACCGGGCGCAACTTCGCCGCGGGCATGTCCGGCGGCGTGGCCTACGTCTGGGATCCGCAAAACACCTTCCGCCAGCGCTGCAACCTGGCCATGGTCGAGCTCGAGCCCGTGCTGGCTCACGCCAAGCAGCTCGAGGCCAACCAGATGGAAGGCTGGCACAGCGCCACCCGCGGCGGCGAGCGCGAAACCGACGAAACCATACTGCGGCGCCTCATCGAAGACCACTACCGCTATACCGGCAGTTTCCGCTCGCGCGACATCCTGGGCGACTGGGAAAAGGCGCGCGGCGCCTTCGTCAAGGTCATGCCCGTGGACTACCGCCGCGCGCTGGGCGAAATGTGGCGCGCCAGCAACCCGCAACAAATTGCCGCCTAAGGACACGACATGGGCAAGATTACCGGCTTTATCGAATTCCGCCGCATCCAGGAAACTGCCGAGGCGCCCCAGAAGCGCCTGAAGAACTGGCACGAATTCATACACACCCTCAGCGACGACGAGGCCAAGATCCAGGGCGCGCGCTGCATGGACTGCGGCATCCCGTTCTGCAGCAACGGCTGCCCCGTCAACAACATCATCCCCGACTGGAACGACTTGGTCTACAAGGGGAACTGGCGCCAGGCGCTGGACGTGCTGCTGTCCACCAACAACTTCCCTGAATTCACCGGGCGCATCTGCCCGGCCCCCTGCGAAGCGGCCTGTACGCTCAACATCAATGACGACGCCGTGGGCATCAAGTCCATCGAGCACTTCATCATCGACAAGGGCTGGGCCGAGGGCTGGGTGGTGCCGCAGCCGCCCAAGAAGAAAACCGGCAAGAAGGTCGCCGTCGTCGGCTCGGGCCCGGCCGGGCTGGCCTGCGCCCAGCAGCTGGCGCGCGTCGGCCACGCGGTGACGCTGTTCGAGAAAAGCAACCGCATCGGCGGCCTGCTGCGCTACGGCATCCCCGACTTCAAGCTGGAAAAGTCCCACATCGACCGGCGCCTGGCCCAGATGGAAGCCGAGGGCGTGGAATTCTGCCCCTCCACCTACGTGGGCGACCCCGCCCACGCCGAAGACGGGCTGACGGTGCGCACGCCCGAATCGCTGCAAGCCGAATTCGACGCCATCGTGCTCACCGGCGGAGCCGAGAACCCGCGCGACCTGCCCGTGCCCGGCCGCGAGCTCAAGGGCGTGCATTTCGCCATGGACTTCCTGCGCCAGCAGAACAAGGTCGACGCCGGCGACCACATCGCCCGCCAGACCCTGGCCAAGGGCAAGCACGTCATCGTCATCGGCGGCGGCGACACTGGCTCCGACTGCGTGGGCACCAGCAACCGCCAGGGCGCCGCGTCGGTCACCCAGTTCGAACTCATGCCGCGCCTGCCCGATCAGGAAAACAAAGACCTTACCTGGCCGTACTGGCCCGCCAAGCTGCGCACCTCGTCCTCGCACGAGGAAGGCTGCGAGCGCGACTGGTCGGTAACCACCAAGTCCTTCGAGGGCAAGGGCGGCAAGGTCGAAAAACTCGTCGGCGCCCGACTCGAATGGTTCAAGGACGAGACCACCGGCCAAACCCGCATGCGCGAAGTCGAGGGCTCGCAGTTCGAACTGCCCGCCGACCTGGTGCTGCTGGCCATGGGCTTCGTCTCGCCGGTCAAGAACGTGCTGGACGCCTTCGGCATCGAGCTCGACGCCCGCGGCAACGCGCGCGCCAACACGCTGGACTACCGCAGCAGCGTCGACAAGGTCTTCGCCGCAGGCGACATGCGGCGCGGCCAGTCGCTGGTGGTGTGGGCGATCCGCGAAGGCCGCCAGTGCGCCCGCGCGGTCGACGAGTACCTGATGGGCACGAGCACACTGCCGCGCTAAGCCGGCGCTGCACGCCTGCTGCCCAGCCGGCTGCCGCAAGGCAGCCGGCTTTCGTTTAGAACGGCTGGGTTCGCGGCTGGAATTTGATCCGGGCCCGGACGGAAATACCGGAATGCGGGGTACGGGATACATCGAGCCGCGTACGGCAAGCAGCAGGCCGCCTACATTTTGAAATGCCCTGGGCGCACGGCCGGGTTACCATGAAACCTGGATTCGCTGCCGCGGCAGCGACCCGCGATACAATGCCATACTTTCGACCCGCCGCAGCCCTTGCCTACTGTGTATCCACGGGCGCTCATGGGGCCTCGGCTTTCGCAATGACACGCAACCCTTCCTACAGGCGCATTCCTTGACTGCTGGCAAGAACGCCCCCTCCCAGGCCGTTCTGCGCTTTACCGGCGTGACCCTGGGCTACAACAGCTTCACCGTCCTGCGCGACATCGACATCGAGGTGCAGCGCGGCCAGGTCGTGGCCGTCATGGGCGGCTCGGGCTCGGGCAAGACCACCATGCTGCGCGCCGCCACCGGCCAGATCGTGCCCCTGGCGGGCCATATCGAGGCCTTCGGCCAGGACGTAGCGCGCGCCCGCGGCGAAGCCCTGCGCAAGCTGCGCCAGCGCATGGGCGTGCTGTTCCAGCAGGGGGCGCTGTTCACCGACCTGAACGTCTTCGAGAACGTCGCCTTTCCCCTGCGCGAGCATACCCGCGACCCGGAAGCCGAAATCCTGCGCAAGGTGCTGGACAAGCTCGACGCCGTGGGCCTGCGCGCCGCCGCGCACCTGAAGGTGTCGGAAATTTCCGGCGGCATGGCGCGCCGGGTCGCCCTGGCGCGCGCCATCGTGCTGGAACCCGAGCTGGTGCTGTACGACGAGCCCTTCGCGGGGCTGGATCCCATCTCACTGGGCATCGCCGCGCAGCTCATCCGCACGCTCACCGACAGGCTCAATTGCGCCTCGGTGCTGATCACCCACGACGTTGCCGAGTCCTTCTCCATCGTCGACCGCGTCTACATGGTGGGCCAGGGACGGCTGATCGCCAGCGGCACGCCCGACGAACTATCAGCCTCCGACGACACCTACGTGCGCCAGTTCATAGACGGCGCGCCCGACGGGCCCATCGCCTTCAACTACCCCGAAACCGACGCATTCCGGGCCTGGATGAGCGCACACGGAGGCACACCATGAACGCGATCGCCGCTTTGGGCGGCTGGGTGCGCGGCTGCATCCTCGGCCTGGGCGCCTACGCTCGCCTGCTCGCCACCCTGCTGGCGCGCAGCGGCACGGCTCTGCGCCGGCCGCGCCTGGTGTCGCAGCAGGTGCACTTCATAGGCAATTATTCGCTGCTGATCATTGCCGTCTCGGGCCTGTTCGTCGGCTTCGTGCTGGGCCTGCAAGGCTACTACACCCTGAACCGCTACGGCTCGGAAGAGGCCCTGGGCCTGCTGGTCGCCCTGTCGCTGACGCGCGAGCTGGGGCCGGTGGTCACCGCCCTGCTGTACGCAGGCCGCGCCGGCACCTCGCTCACCGCCGAGATCGGCCTCATGAAGGCGGGCGAACAGCTCGCCGCCATGGAAGTCATGGCGGTCGACCCGATACGCCGGGTGCTGGTGCCGCGCTTCTGGGGCGGCATCATCGCCATGCCGATACTGGCGGCGGTATTTTCCATGGTGGGCATCCTGGGCGGCTGGTTCGTCGGGGTGGAACTGATAGGCATCGACGCCGGCGCCTTCTGGTCGCAGATGCAGAACGGCGTGGACGTCTTCAACGACATCGCCAACGGGGTACTCAAAAGCGTGGTATTCGGCGTGGCGGTGACCCTGATCGCCCTGTACCAGGGCTGGAACTCGGTGCCGACCCCGGAAGGCGTGGCGCGCGCCACGACCCGCACCGTGGTCAGCGGCGCCCTGGTGGTGCTGGGGCTGGACTTCCTGCTCACGGCCCTGATGTTCAGCAACTGACAGGGGAAGTGGTGCCGATGTACACAAGCCGCCGACCCGCAAACGAAGTGCGGCCCTGGCCGCGCCACGGCGCCGCGGGCAAGCCGGCGCCCAAGGCGCAGCAGGAAACAGAAGTGATTGATTTCAAACCGAAAACACCCGGAAACGGGCAGCAAGCCAAGGCCGAAGCCATGACCGGGAGCAGGAACCAGCGGGGCTATTCATCATGAACACGACACGAGATAAAACCGATTTCTGGGTAGGGCTGTTCGTGCTGCTGGGCATTATTGCCCTGGTCTTCCTGGCGCTGCGCGCCGGCAACATGAGCTCGTTCTCCTTCACCCCCACCTACCAGGTGCAGGCGCGCTTCGACAATATCGGCGGCCTGAAAGTGCGCGCGCCGGTCAAGAGCAGCGGCGTGGTGGTCGGCCGGGTGGCGAACATCAGCTTCGACAACCAGCGCTTCCAGGCAGTGGCCACGCTGAATATCGACAAACCCTACCAGTTTCCCGACGATTCCTCGGCCTCGATCCTGACCTCCGGCCTGCTCGGCGAACAATACGTGGGCCTGACCCCGGGCGGCGACGACAAGATGCTCGGCCAGGACGGCCAGATCAAATACACGCAAAGCGCCGTGGTGCTGGAAGAACTGATCAGCAAATTCCTGTACAACTCGGCCGACAAACAAGGCAGTGCCAGCAGCCCGCAGCAGGGCGCCGCCCCCGCGGCACAGCCAGCAAAACCGTAAAATAAGCCCAAGACACACCACAACCACAACTCATCGATGAAGCCACTCACGTTCCGCACACCGGTTTCGCGCCTGGGCCGCATGGTTCCCGCTCTGGCCCTCACGGCCCTGGCGGCGGGCTGCGCCAGCGTTCCCCATCCCAACCCGCACGACCCGTGGGAAAGCTACAACCGCAGCATGTTCAAGTTCAACGACGCGGTCGACCATGCCCTGCTCAAGCCCATCGCCTCGGGCTATGCGGCCCTGACGCCGCAGCCGGTGCAGACCTGCGTGCACAACGCGTTCAACAACGTGGCCGACGTCTGGTCGGCCTTCAACAGCTTCATCCAGGGCCGCGGCGTCGACTTCTTCAACACGGTGGGCCGTGTGCTGTTCAATTCCACCATGGGGCTGGGCGGCTGTATCGACGTGGCCTCCATGAACGGCTCCAAGCGCATCCAGAACGACTTCGGCACCACCCTGGGCGTGTGGGGCTTCAAGCCCGGCCCCTATGTCGTGCTGCCCCTGCTCGGCCCCAGCACCGTGCGCGACACGGCCGGCTGGGCGGGCGACGTGGCCGGCTACTGGGGCATGTACACCGCCGTCGGCATCAACGACAACGTGCCGCTGCGCAACTCGCTTACCGCCATGAAGTTCATCGACATGCGCGCCAACCTGCTCGACGCCGACAAGCTGGTCGACCGGGTGGCGCTGGATCGCTACAGTTTCATCCGCGATGCCTACCTGCAGCGCCGCAATTCCATGGTGAACAACCGCCTCAACAAGACCGGCACAGCCAGCCTGCCCGACTATTCCGACGAACCCCTGCCCGACTACTCCGACGACGAGGCGCCATCCGCCCAGCCGCCCACCCAGCCCGCCAATGCGGCGAGCCGGCCCGGCACGCCGCCGGCCAAATAAGTCGCGCCAGCCCAGGAGCCCCTATGTTTTTTGTGGAAACCCAGTCTCTTCCCATCGCCGCGTTGCGGCGCGTACTCGCCGCGGGGCTGCTGCTCGGCTTCGGGCTGTTCGCCTCGGCCGCCAGGGCCGACACGCCGGTCGACCCCAACAGCGCACCCAACGAATTCGTGCAAACCGTCGGCAACAACGCGCTCGAAGCCATCAAGCATTCGGCCAAGGCGCGCCAGGGCGACCTGGCCGAAATCAACCGGCTCGTCGACAAATACGTGCTGCCCTACGTCGACCTGGCCAAGACCACGCGCCTGGCCGCCGGACGCTATTGGCGCCAGGCCACGCCGCAGCAGCAACAGCAGCTGGTGCAGGCCTTCAAGGGCACCCTGATCCGCACCTACAGCGGCGCGCTGAACAAGGTAACGGATCAGACCTCGCTGTCGCTCGCGCCATTCCGCGGCGACCCCAAGGCCGACGACGTGGTGGTTCATTCCCAGCTTTCACGCGGCAACGCGCCGGCGGTGGGCGTCGACTACCGGCTGGAAAAAACACCGCAAGGCTGGAAGATCTACGACCTGAACGTCGAAGGCATCTGGCTCATCCAGAACTACCGCAACCAGTTCGCCGAGCAGATCTCGCAAAACGGCATAGACGGCCTGATCAAGGCCTTGAACGAACGCAATCGCTGAGCCGACGGGGCCTAGCAGGAAATCAGGGGGGTGGCACGCCATTCCCCCTCATGGATCTTGGCGCAGATCATCTCAATGAGCAGCGCCGACATGGTTTCGGCCATCAGGGTCGAAGGGCGGTCGGCCAGCTCACAGATGTAAAGGGTGCGCTCGATGGGCGGCCCGGCGATCGTGCGGAAATGCAATGTGCCCGCTTCGATTTGCTCGCGGAAATACATCCGGCTTCCCAGCATGCAGCCGTGTCCGTCCAGAATGGCATCACCGATCGCCTGCATGGAATTGATGCGGATGCGGGCTCGCGCATCGATCTGCTTGAGCATCAGCGTATCGTCGATCAGCTTGCCCAGCCGCCGGAACATGATAAGCGGCAAAGACAGGAATTCCTCGATCTCGATGGGCTCATCGGTCGCGCCGATGATGTCCGGCCGCCCAACGCATACCATCTGCTCTTTTAGAATCGGCTTTTTCTTCAACTCCGGATAGTCGAAGGGGTTGAATACCATTGCAAGATCTGTATTGGTCTTCAAGACTTCGAGCAGGGTTGATCCCGGGATGGCTTCCATGATCGACAGCCTGACGTCCGGATATTCCCGCAGGACGTTGCTGATAAGGCTACGTCCGATAGCCTTCATCACCGAAGATGCCATACCGATAGCGATTTCCCCTGTCAGCCGGTCGGGCGCCTTCTTCATGTCTTCCTGAAGCGCCCGCATTGCCCGTAAGATCGGCGCAACATGGCTGTAGAGGCGCTCTGCAGCGGCGGTCGGACGCATGCCGCGCGCCTCTCTGATGAAGAGCTGCGTGCCGTATTCCTCTTCCAGCTGTTTCAGATGGAAGCTGACGGCCGACTGGGACAGATTGCTCTGCCACGCTGCGCGGGAAAGGTTCTTCTCCTCGTACACCCGCGCGAAAACCGTAAGTTGTTTTGATCCCATTTGAGCGTTCTAAAAAACTGATGATTGGGGCGAATATTTTCTACTATTCTGATTGATTAGCGCATGATACTCTGCCCCGGCAATGTCCAAAAGACAGGAAATACGCGGGAGACAAGGTAGATGGCTGCTATTCAGGGTACGAGTTCCGTTGGACGGAAGACCGACGCCAGGAAGTGGCTTGCGCTGGCCCTGCTGACCCTGCTTCTGGTTCTCGTCGTGCCGACCGTATTCATCCTGATCCGCACGAGCCTCGCCCAGGCTCAAGGTGCCGGCGGCCACAACGGCTTGACGCTCTCGAATTATCTCGGTCTGTTCGGCAACCCACGGCTGGCAGCAGCATTCACTTCCAGCATCATATTTGCCATCGGCAGCTCGATTCTTGCCCTCGTGGTCGGAGGCATTCTGGCCTGGCTGGTAGAACGCACCAATGTACCGTTCAAGATTCTGGCGCATGTCACCGCGGTGGTATCCATGGGGACGCCTTACGTGCTGTACATCATTGCGTGGCTATTCCTGCTGGGACACATCGGCCCGATCAATACCACCTGGCGCGCACTTGGATTCAACGGCGACCTGATTCATGTCAACAGCATGGCCGGCATGATTCTCATCGAGGGGTTTCTCTGGTCGCCGCTGGTCTTCCTCATGCTTTCGGCAAACTTCCGTTCGGCCAACGCCGACATGGAAGAAGCCGCGCGCATGAGCGGCGCGAGCGTCCTGAAGACCGTCTGGCATATTTCGATCAAGCTCGCGGTGCCGGCCATTATTGCATTGGCGATGTTTGTCTTCATACGCGCGATCGAAGCCTTCGAAGTCCCCCTGCTCGTCGGCACCCCGAGCGGCATTCAGGTACTGACGACCGAGGTGTACGAAAGCATGAAGGTCGTGCCGCCGCAGTTGGGGCAATCAGCCGCCTTTTCGGTCATTCTGCTCGTCTTCGTCGGCATTCTGTTCAGTCTCTACGGCCGGCTTTCGAAAAACGCCGACAAATACCAGAGCGTTACCGGCAAAGCCTTCCGGCCCAGGCCGTTCGACCTCGGCAGCGCCCGCTGGATCGCGGGAACACTGGTTCTTGTCTACTTCCTTATCGTTCTGTTGCTGCCCATTCTGGCATTGGTCTGGATGTCTCTCGTCCCTTATGCCAGCGGCGTCTCGATGCGCATCATTCCATATCTCAATGGCCACAACTACGCCGCCCTGTGGCAGGCGCCGCAATACTTCGAGTATGGGCTAAATACCGTGATCGTGGCCGCCGGCGCGGCAACCATCGTCGTTGCCTTGACCTCGTTTGCAGCATGGATCTCGGCGCGGCGCGGCCCATATGCTTGGGGTATAGACCAACTGGCGACTGCTCCGCTGATTTTTCCGGGGATCGTCATGGGTGTCGCGATTCTGCAGATTTTCCTGAATATTCCCGTGCCGGTCTATGGCACCCTGTGGATCATTCTTTTCGCATACATCTTGCGCTACCTGCCCTATGGGATGCGATACAACTATTCGGGCGTGCTGCAGATCCATCGCGAACTCGAAGAAGCCGCTCAAGTTTCCGGCGCGACGATCATGGGCACATTCCGCAGGATCATCGCACCGCTCCTGACCCCGTCGGCGACCGCCGCATGGATATTCATTTTCCTTATATGCGCCAAAGAGCTGGCCCTTGCGGTGCTTCTGTCGGGCCCCCGCTCCAAGGTGCTCGCCGTGGCGATGCTCGACCTATGGGCAAACGGGCAGACAGGCGAGCTCGCCGCGCTCGGCCTTGCCTGGACGCTGGTCATGACGATTCTGGCAATGCTTGCATTCTGGCTGTCGCAGCGCAGCAGGATGAGGGCCTTCGGATGAAACCGAATTTCTTAAAACCTGAACATCGAGGAGCAACTATGAACAGTTTTCTGCAGAAGACGGCCCTGGGAGTCAGTTTGGCCCTGAGCATGGGGTCTTATGCGTCCGCCGCCGACCAGGCCCTGATCGATGCCGCAAAGAAAGAAGGTTCCCTGGTCTGGTATACGACCTACATCGTCAACAGCTTCGTCGTTCCCGTGACACGGGCCTTCGAAAAGAAATATGGCATCCGGGTGGAATACACGCGCTCGAACGGCGCGGATCTGACCCTGCGCATCGACAATGAAAGCGCAGCGGGCCGCATGGCGTCGGACGTATTCGACTGCGCGAACTGCCTGTCGCTCTATAAGTCCGGGTACGCCGAGCCGTTTGTGCCAGACACCGCGGCCGCCTACCCGGCCGGTTATGCCGACCCGCACAAGCTGTGGGTCTCTCCTACCGCCAGCTTCATGACGCTGGCGTACAACAAGCTGGAAGTGAAGCCCGACGAGGCGCCGAAGACATTCGAAGCCCTGCTCGATCCAAAATGGAAGGGCAAGATGGGCTGGACCACCAGCCTGAACGTGACGGGGGCTCCCGGGTTCATCGGAGTCGCGCTGGCCAGCATGGGCGAACAAAAGGGCATGGAGTACCTGCGCAAACTCGCAACCCAGAAAATCGTCAACGTCCCAGCCTCTCAGCGCGTCGTCCTCGACCAGACGATCTCGGGCGAGCGGCCGCTGGCCCTGATGGTCTTCAACCATCATGTCCAGCAATCGAAATCGAAAGGCGCTCCGGTCGAATGGGTGCACTTCCAGCCCGTCATCGGCACTTTGACCTATATGTCCATCACCAAGGGCGGCCCGCACCCAAATGCCGCCAAGCTCTTTCTCGACTACATGATGTCGGAAGAGGGGCAAAAGGTCATCGCGTCCACTGGCCAGATTCCCAATCACCCGAAAGTCCCGCCTGCCGATCCGGCGCTGCGGCCCGATACCGGAGGATTCAAGGCCCACATGGTGACTATGGATGAGCTGAGCGCCCATCTCGGCGGCTGGATCAAGATCTACAAGGAATTGTTCCAGAAATGACGCAACTCACGCAGCCCCTAGAGCAGGCCTGGAAACAACGGAGACAGCAATGACCTTGGAAGTACGTGCGCTGAATAAGCTGTTTGCCACTGGCGCCGACAAAAGCGTCGGCATCAAAGACGTGGCATTCACGCTCGCGCCCGGAAAATTCTTCACGCTGCTCGGCCCATCCGGATGCGGCAAGACGACGACACTGCGGTCGATCGCCGGGCTGCAGGAGCCGGACTCCGGCTACATCGGCGTGGGCGGACGCCCGTTTTACGACAGCAGTCGCAACATTTCGGTACCGCTCAACGAGCGCGGCATCGGAATGGTCTTCCAGTCTTATGCCATCTGGCCGCACATGAGCGTCGCGCAAAATGTCTCGTTCCCGCTGCGCGTGCGTCCAGACATAAAGCTATCCGGCGCGGAAATCGAGAGCAAGACCCGCAAGGCGCTTGCCGCGGTGGCGCTCGAAGAAGTCTACGACCGGCCCGCGACCAGGCTGTCCGGGGGGCAGCAGCAGAGAGTCGCACTGGCGCGTGCGATTGTCGCGGAACCCCAGCTGCTGCTCCTGGACGAGCCGCTTTCGAACCTCGACGCGGCTCTGCGGGAAACGACTCGCGCCGAACTGAAGCGCCTGCAGCGCCAGCTTGGCGTCACCACGGTCTATGTCACCCACGACCAAGTGGAGGCGCTCGAGATGTCCGACGAAATCGCCGTCATGAATCGCGGCGAGATCGTCCAGCTCGGCACACCGAAGGATATTTATTTGCGCCCCGTGAACCGTTTCGTGGCGACTTTCATCGGCACCACGAATTTGCTGGCGGGCAGCGTACTGGATGCCGTTGCGGCAAACGGAATCGGCACGGTCAGGCTTGCGAACGGCACGCTGATTCAGAGCGTGTTTCCTGCCAAGCAGCAGGCCGGTGCCAAAGTGGAAGTCTCGATTCGTCCGGAAAACATCCGCATAAGTGCCAAGCGCGCGGCGGCGCAAGACGGCGAGAACCTGCTGCATGGCACCGTGGCGCTCGCCTCGTTCCTGGGCTCGATGAATCGCTACGAGATTCGCTGCGGCGACTTGCTGGTTCAGACCAGCGCCCTCGCCGACGCAGAGTTCCCCGTCGGCACCGAAGTCAGTCTCTGCTTTGCCCCGCGTCACACCGCGGTCGTTGCCGACTGAGACACCACAATTTTCCTAGAACATGGAGAAGAAGCATGGCCAAGGCCGATCTGCGCCTGAAGCTTGATCAGGGCAAGATGGTATTGTGCGGCGGCGTATGGGATCCGCTATCCGCGATTATCGAAGAGCGAGCCGGCATCGACGCCGTAAAACTGGGATCCTCACAGCTTGCCGCGTCATATGGGCTGCCCGACATCGGGCTGCTTTCGGCGGCGGAAACGCGCGACGCCGTCTGGCGCATTGCCGATCGTATCGAGATACCGCTGATGGTGGACTTCGAAAGCGGGTTCGGCAGCGAAGGCGACATCGCAAGCGCCGTACGCTGGGCCCACGAATTCGAACGCGCCGGCGCGGCCGCCATCCACATCGACGACTACGGCGACGAAAAGTGCCCCTGGCTGCCACCCTATATTCCAGTGCTGATGTCCGCGGAAAGCATCGCCGACAAGATCAAGGCGATCTGCGATCGCCGCCAGAACCAGGACTTCCTCATCATGGTGCGCTCGGGCGCGACCTCATCGATTGCGTTTCGCAGCAAGGAAGAGGCATTCGAGGAAAGCATGCGCCGTTTCCATATGTGGAAGGAGGCTGGCGCCGACATCGTCTGGCCCCGCGTATATAGTGAACACGACCTGGTTCGGGCCCGCCACGAAATCGCCGGCCATATGTCGCAGTCGATAGCGGGAGACCGGGCCCAGGGCCGCACGGGCGCCGGCGGGCGCAAGGAGGCCGCGAATACGGCGCAAAAGCTTCACGAGCGAGGCTACAGCCTGCTGACGGTCGGCACATCCTTTCTGGCCGCCGTCATGCAGACCCTCACGGAGACCGCCGCCCAATTCAAGACGACCGGCGATTGCAACTCGTTCGAAGACCGCACGATGGCTTTCAACGACTGGATCCAGTTGGTGGATTTCGCCGACTGGTCGAGGCTGAACGAGGAGTCATCCGCAGCCAAGGCACTTGCGTCATGAGCCCGGTTGCAAATCCTGCCCGCGCAATGCCGTCCTTCCTCGAGGACTTCCGGCCGGGCGCACGCTACGCCGGCGGCCGCCGGCGCGTGACACAAGAAGATCTGAACGCGTTTGCGGAACTCAGCGGCGATCGCCATCCCCTGCATACGGACGCAAGTTTCGCCGGCAAGGCGGGCTTCCAAAAGCCACTGCTGCACGGCCCATTCGGCATTGCCGCCTTTCTCGGCTGGTTCTTCGATATGGGAATGGCGCAAGAACAGCTGATCGCCATGTTGAACTCCGACTGGCGCTACCTGAAGCCCGTCGTGGTCGGCGACGAGCTGTCCTTCGAGATGACGATCACCCGTTGCCGCCGCAGCTCGGCTGGCGACCGCGGCGTGGTGGGAAGGCATGTACGGATCCGCAACCAGGCTGGAGCGCTGCTGCAAGAGGGCCGTTCCGCCCTACTGGTGCGCGCCCGCGGCACCGAGCCGCGTCCCGCGCTTGAATTCTTCACACGGGCATGGGCAGCCGGCCTGGGCGAACGCCTATCCACGGACGAGACCTTCCGTAGCGCAACCGCCACCTGGGACGGCGCTTTCGCGATCGCCTGCGGCGACGACGAGATTCAATTCCGCGTCTTCAAGGGCCAGGTTCTGGAGGCCGGCCAGCGGTCGCCAAACGGGCCGGCCTTTATCGTGAAAGCCGACGAAATCGTCTGGGTCGAGCTCTTCACCGGAGAGGAAAACGACCTGATGAAGCGTGCGATGCAGGGCCAGCTCTCGGTTTCGGGCTCCGCCTACGAGTACCTGCGGCTGACCAAGGCCCTGACGGTGCTGGTGGACGTGGTGCGCGGGTTCTACCGGGAAGAGGTGCGATCATGATGCGCGCGGCCTACCGGGAGATCGACGGGGCGCTGGCGTTCCATGAAGACATCGGACAAGGCAGAACCGTCTTCTGCATCCACACCGCCGGACAGAGCGGCGTGCAATGGCGCCATGCCGGAGCCGCCCTGGCACGCCGGGGCTATCGGGTCATCGTGCCCGATCTTCCCGGACACGGGCGCTCCGAGCCGCCAACCACCGGGGCGATCAGCGACCTGCGCGACTATGCACGCTGGTGCGAGCGGCTGATGGACGAACTCGAACTGGAACAGCCTTACGTGGTCGGCTGTTCGATCGGCGGAAAAATCGCCATAGAACTCGCCTGCAGCATGGGCGCGCGGCTCGCTGGCGCGGTGGCGATGGCCGCGGACGCGGGCATGTCGAAAGCGGCCGGCCAGGCAATGCGCCGCGGCCTGCTGCGCGAACTCGAAGATTGCGCCGCGCCCAGCCGCTCCGACCGAACCTATTTCGGGACTCTGGCGGTCGTCGGGCGCAACGTTGCGCAGGCCAGGCGCCAGCTGATCGCGGACATGCATCGGCGGGAAGACCCCATCGTATCCAATTCCGATCTGATCGGCTGGGCGTCCTTCGACGCCTGGTCGCGCCTGGAATCGGCCCGCTGCCCGGTTCATCTGGTGGCCGGGGACGACGACCTCTGGATCGATGCGCAGGCCGTCAGGCGCACGGCACAGGCGATGCCGCGTGCCCGCTATACACTACTCGAGGGCATCGGCCATTATCCAATGGAAGAGATGGAGAACTTCGATGCCATCCTGGACGGCTGGCTGCAGGATCTACGCGCAACTCCCAATGAGGTGCAGGCATGACTGCGTCGATGATAGCGTTACTGAAGCAGGGACTGGACAACGATCCCGAGGCACCGATGCTGATCGACGCCCATCCGCGGCAGGCACGGGTGGTGACGCGCCGCGCGTTCTGGCGCAGGGTCGTCACGCTAAAGAGCGAACTGGAAGCGGCGGGCATAGCCGAAGGCGACTGCCTGGGTGTCTGGCTGCCCAATTGGTCGGACTCGCTGGTCTGGCAGTTCGCCGCCGTTGCCTTGCGGGCGCATGTGGTCGGCATCAACACGCGCTATAACGTGGAAGAGCTGGCCAATGTCCTCGATCTTGGCCGGCCGGCGGTTCTGGCCGTGGCGCACGATTTCGTAGGGCTGGATCTGGGCGGGCGCCTCAAAGAGGCAATGAAGGCTGCCGCCGCAGCACCGCCCCGCGTGGCGGTCATCACAGGGCCGCACAAGCCATCGGCGGGCGCGGTCGAAGTCTCTGCCTACGATGTAGGAGCAGGGGCTTGGGTGCCGGCCCTGACCCAGGTCGCCGCCGCGGATGGCGCAGACCTGCAGGACGATCCCGACAGCCTTGCCGTCGCCTTCACGACCTCCGGCTCCACCGGCCGCTCGAAACTCGCGGCGCACAAGGTTTCGGGGGTTGCCTCGCACGCACTCGCCTGCGCAACCGCCGGCGCATGGACAACGCAAAGCGTCACCGTTCACGCCCTGCCGCTGACCGGCGTGTTTTCCTACGTTCCCGCAATCGCCACGATCGCGGCGGGCGGGCAATGCCTGCTGGAACCGTCCTTCGACGCGGACGCGATCGTCGCCGACATGGAGCGTTTCGGGGCCAGCCACGTCGTCGGCGCCGACGATATCGTCGGCCGCCTCATGGAATCCATCCAGAAGCAGCCGCGTGACCTGGCCCGCTGGAAGCGGCTGTTCATGGCCGACTTCAACGGGCGTTCGGAGCAGATCTCGAAATGGGCCGAGGAAACCATGGGCCTGAGGGCCGCAGGCGTCTATGGCTCGTCCGAGCTGTTCGCCTTGACGGCGATCTGGCGCGACGACGTCGATGCGCCGCAGCGCTGGCGCGGCGGCGGCATGCCCGTGTCGGCGCAGATCAAGGCCCGCAGCGGCGACCCCGAAACCGGGCGGCCGCTGCCTGGCGGCGAAGTCGGCGAGCTGCAGTTCCAGGGGCCGAACGTCGTCGACGCCTATCTCGGCGAACCGCAGCGCATGGCCGCCGCCCTGACCGAGGACGGCTGGTTCAAGTCCGGCGACCTCGGGTCGGTGCGCGCAGACGGCAGTTTCGAATACCTCTGCCGCATCGGCGACGTGCTGCGCCTCAAGGGCTTCCTGGTCGAACCGGCAGAGATCGAAACGCGCATCGGCGAACACCCGGCCGTCGAAATCAACAAAGTGGTCGGCGTCCGCTGCGACAATGGCGATACGCAGGCCATTGCGTTCGTCGTGCCGCGCGCCGGCTGCGAGCTCGATTGCGCGACGCTCGAAGCATGGTGCGCCGCGGCGCTGGCCCGCTACAAGGTGCCCAGCGCCATCCATATCATTGCCGAAATGCCGGTGACCTCCGGCGTCAACGGCACGAAGATCAAGGCCGCCACGCTGCGGCAATGGGCGCGGGCACCGCACCTGATCCCGGCAATCGAATACCAGACCAAGGAGCTTGAACCATGAATGATCGCGACCCCGTCATCTGCGAGCCCGTACGCACGGCCGTCGGGCGCTACGGCGGCATGTTCGTCGACGTGCCGGCCGCGCAGCTCGGCCGCCGCGTCATCGAGGCGCTGATCGAAAGATCAGGCCTCGATCCCGAACGGGTCGACGACGTCATCTTCGGCCAGTGCTACCCCAACGGCGAAGCCCCGGCGATCGGCCGCATCGCGGCTCTGGACGCGGGCCTGCCCGTCACGGTGCCCGGCCTGCAGATCGACCGCCGCTGCGGCTCGGGCCTGCAGGCGGTTCTCGACGCGGCGATGCGCGTCCAGACAGGGGTTTGCGACGTCGTGATCGCCGGCGGCGCCGAGAGCATGAGCCGCGCCGAATACTACTCGGAAGATGTGCGCTGGGGGGCCAAGGGCCGCCCGACCACGCTGCACGACCGGCTGGGCCGCGGCCGCGTCACGGCCGGCGGCGAGCGCTACCCGGTGCCCGGCGGCATGCTCGAGACGGCGGAGAACCTGCGCCGCCAGTACGGCATCAGCCGCGCAGCGCAGGACGAACTGGCGGTCATGTCCCACAGGCGCGCCGTGGCGGCCATCGAAGATGGCCGATTCGCGCAAGAAATCGTGCCCGTGGAGGTACCCGGGAAACGCGGCAAGCCCCCCGTATCCATCAGCCGCGACGAGCACCCGCGCGCCGACACCGACATGGCGACGCTGGCGGCCCTACGGCCGATCAGGGCCGCTCAGGATCCCGAGGCGACGGTCACCGCGGGCAACGCCAGCGGCCAGAACGACGGCGCCGCCGCCTGCATCGTGACCTCGCGCACGACCGCCGAGAAGCTGGGGCTCAAGCCGCTGGCCCGCCTCGTCGGCTGGGCGGCGGCCGGAGTCGCACCGAATGTCATGGGCATCGGCCCGGTTCCGGCCACGGCGAAAGTCATGGCCCGTGCCGGGCTCACGCTGAAGGACATGGATCTGATCGAACTCAACGAGGCCTTCGCCGCGCAGGTGCTGGCCTGCACGCGGGAATGGGGCTTCGGCAAGCAGGATTTCGACCGTGTCAATGTCAACGGCTCCGGCATTTCGCTCGGCCACCCCGTCGGGGCGACCGGCGTGCGAATCCTGGCAACGCTGCTGCGGGAAATGCAGCGCCGGGAAAGCCGCTACGGCCTCGAGACCATGTGCATCGGCGGCGGCCAGGGGCTAGCCGCAATCTTCGAGCGCGTGAGCTGAGGCCATGTCCTACGGTTTCCTCGAGGGCATGCGGGTGATCGAAAGCTCGGCCTTCGTGGCCGCGCCGCTCGGCGGCTTGACGCTTGCGCAGTATGGCGCCGACGTCATCCGCATCGACATGATAGGCGGTGGCATCGACTACGCGCGCTGGCCCGTCATGCCCAACGGCCGCAGCCTCTATTGGACAGGCCTGAACAAGGGCAAGCGCTCGCTTGCCGTCGACCTGCGCAAACCCGAGGGCCGCCAACTGGTTGCGGATCTGGTGGCAGCGCCCGGCTGCGGTATTCTGCTGACCAATGTCGCAGCGCCTTGGCTCGGGCACGCCAGGCTGGCGCAGATGCGGGAGGACGTGATCACCTGCACCATCGAAGGCAATCCGGACGGCACGACGGCGGTGGACTATACCGTCAACTGCGCCACCGGCTACCCGCTGGTGACAGGCGACGGCGCTGCGGACAGGCCCGTAAATCACGTTCTGCCGGCCTGGGACGTGGCCTGTGCAGCGCAGGCCGCCTTCGCGGTGCTGGCCGCCCATGGGCGGCGGCTGGCGAGCGGCCAGGGGGCGGAAATCCGCATCGCGCTGGCCGACGTGGCGTTTTCGACGCTTTCCCACCTGGGGGTCGTGGCCGACGCCCAGCTGCTCGACCATGAACGGCCGGCGATCGGCAACGACGTCTACGGCGGATTCGGCCGCGATTTCGCCTGCCGCGACGGCCGGCGCGTCATGGTGATCGCCATTTCCGCACGCCAGTGGGCGTCCCTGGTGGCGGCCTGCGGCGTCGCCGCGGCGGTGGCCGGCATCGAAGCATCGCGCGGGCTCGACCTGAGACGCGAGGCCGATCGGTACGAGGCGCGCGACGCAATCGCCGACGCGATACGCCCCTGGATCGCGGATCGCGGGCTTGCGGAAGTGGCCGCCGCATTCGACGCGGCGGGCGTATGCTGGGGCATCTACAAGACCGCGCGCGAGCTGGTGGCAGCGGACAAGCGGGTCTCGGCCGCCAACCCTATCTTCGAAACCATCGACACCGCCGGCGTCGGCCGGCATCTCGCCGCCGGGCCGGCCCCCCGGTTCACCGGCGTCGATCGAGGCCAGGTACTGCCGGCGCCGCTGCTGGGCGAGCACACCGACGTCGTCCTGACAGAGCTGCTGGGCCTGTCCGGCGCTGCGATCGGCCTGCTGCACGACAAAGGCATCGTCGCCGGGCCGCACACCGGCCACACTTCATGAAAGGATTACGGCAATGACTACGAGTAGCAACCCCGTGCCCGATATTTCCATTCTCGCTCGGGCCCGAGCGGCGCTTTCCGGCGCCGAGGCCATCGTGGCCGCGGTGGGCGGCCGCGTAGCAGAGCTTTGCGGGCCTGCGGGCGATTTCGATCTCGCCGCGCTCAATCGTCACCAGGCCGAGGCGCACGGCTACGCGTGGATGGCGTCCTACCTGGAAATCCTCAGGGCCACGCTCGGCTGGGCCGAAGAACTCGAGGCCCGGGGCAAGTTCGGCGAGCTGCCGAGACTGCTAGTGGAAATCGGCTTTGGCGAGTACCTGGCGCAGCTCGGGCACGGCATCGCCATGTCGCAGGACGAGATCATACGCCCCGACCGCTACGGGCTGGACGACGAAGCGCGGCGCTTTCTGGCGGCGCCGCAGGTTCGATCCTTCACGTCGAACGGCAGCCGAACCCGTGCCAGCCTGATTGCGCTGCTGCGCCAGTCGGGGCCGGACGCGGTCGTGGACAGCGGCGACGCCGGCGACGAGACGGCGGCGATGATCCGGCGCGAATTCAAAGCCTATGCCCGGGAAAAGATCGCGCCGCACGCACCGGCCTGGCACCAGGCCAACGCGCTCATTCCCATGGATCTCGTCGCCGAGCTGGCGCGCCTGGGTGTGTTCGGCATGACGACGCCGCCGGAATTCGGCGGCTCGGGGCTGGGCGCCGAGGCCATGTGCGTGGTCACGGAAGAGCTTTCCGCGGGCTATATAGGCGTGGGCTCGCTGGGCACGCGCTCGGAAATCGCCAGCGAACTGATCCGCCTGGGCGGCACGCAGGAACAGCGGGAATACTGGCTGCCGCGCATCGCATCCGGCGAAACCCTGCCGACCGCGGTCTTCACCGAGCCGAACACGGGATCCGATCTGGCCAACCTTACAACCCGGGCGCGGCGCGAGGGCGATGT
Source organism: Candidimonas nitroreducens (assembly GCF_002209565.1). Taxonomy (GTDB): domain Bacteria; phylum Pseudomonadota; class Gammaproteobacteria; order Burkholderiales; family Burkholderiaceae_B; genus Candidimonas; species Candidimonas nitroreducens. The sequence continues at coordinate 20,450 of NZ_NJIH01000018.1, read as the reverse complement.
CTACCACGTGTACGGCGCCAAGACCTGGATCACGCACGCCGCACGCGCCGACCTGATGGTGCTGCTGGCCCGTACCGGCGAACCGAACAGCGGCCATCGCGGCCTGACGATGTTCCTCGCCGAAAAACCGCGCGGCACGGACGGCGACCCTTTTCCGGCGCACGGCATGTCCGGCGGAGAAATCCACGTGCTCGGCTACCGCGGCATGCGCGAATATGAATTGGGCTTCGACGGTTTCGAAATTCCCGCCGCGAATGTGCTCGGAGGCGTCGAGGGCCAAGGGTTCCGCCAGCTGATGACGACGTTCGAGCTGGCGCGCATCCAGACCGCGGCGCGCGCCTTGGGCGTGGCCCAGAATGCCTTCGAGCTCGGATTCCGGTATGCCCTCGAGCGCATCCAGTTCGGCCAGCCGCTCATCGAATTCCCACGGGTGTACGGCAAGCTCGCCTGGATGGCGGCGGAACAGGCCATGGTGCGCCAGCTGGTCAAGCGGGCCGCCCGGCTGAAGGAAACAGGCGCCCGCTGCGACGTGGAGGCGGGGATGGCCAAGCTGGTCGCCGCCAGGGTGGCATGGTCGGCCGCCGACAATGCGCTGCAGATTCATGGCGGGAATGGATACGCGAACGAATATCCGATCTCGCGCCTGCTGTGCGACGCCCGCATCCTGAATATCTTCGAAGGGGCGGCCGAGATCCAGGCGCAGGTCATAGCCCGCGGCCTGCTGCAGGGCGGCCGCGGGAAAGATGCACGCAGCGGGGCGGCCGGGCGGCAGCCTTTATAATGACGAGTTCGGCCTGGCACCCAGGCCAGGCTTTTCGTCGCCTATGCCCGCCCTCACCCTAGATCGCATCTCTAAAACCTACCGCGCACCGCGCCGCCCGGCCTGGAAAAGGCTGCTCTCGCCCGGCAAACCGCCGGCGCAAGGCTTCCGTGCGCTGACGGATGTCAGCCTTAGTGTCGAGCACGGCGAATTCTTCGGGCTGCTGGGGCCCAACGGCGCCGGCAAGACCACGCTGATATCCATCCTGGCCGGCCTGGCGCAGGCCTCTTCGGGCACGGCCAGCATCTGCGGCTACGACGTGGTGGCCGACTATCGGGAAAGCCGGCGCTCGCTGGGCGTGGTGCCGCAAGAACTGGTCTACGATCCGTTCTTCACGGTGCGCGAGACCCTGCGCATCCAGTCGGGGTATTTCGGGCTGCGCCACAACGACGACTGGATCGACGAGATCCTCTACAACCTGGGGCTGTCGGACAAGGCCGAATCGAACATGCGCGCGCTGTCCGGCGGCATGAAGCGCCGCGTGCTGGTCGCGCAGGCGCTGGTGCACCGGCCCCCGGTCATCATCCTCGACGAGCCCACCGCGGGGGTGGACGTCGACCTGCGCCGCACCCTCTGGGAATTCATCTCGCGCCTGAACAAGGCGGGGCACACCGTGCTGCTGACCACGCACTACCTGGAAGAAGCCGAGGCGCTATGCGGGCGCGTGGCCATGCTCAAGCGCGGCCGCATCGTCGCCCTGGACACCACCCAGGCGCTGCTGGCCCGCTTCGGCGGCGTCGACCTCGAAGACGCCTTCGTGCGCATCATGCACGACGATACGCCGCTCGAGGTGCTGGCATGAACGCCTCGGCACAGTCGCAGGAAAGCCCTGCCGCGGGCACCACGGCGCCGGCATCCGCCCAACGGGCGCCCGTGCTGCAGGCCCGCGCCGACATGGGCTCGGGCTTCCCGACCCTGCTGCACAAGGAACTGATGCGTTTCTGGAAGGTGGGCTTCCAGACCATCGCCGCGCCGGTGCTGACCGCGCTGCTGTACCTGCTGGTGTTCGCCCACGTGCTGCAGAACCGCGTCCACGTCTACGGCACCGTGCCCTACACATCGTTCCTGATCCCGGGCCTGATGATGATGAGCATGCTGCAGAATTCCTTCGCCAACGCCTCTTCGTCGCTGATCCAGAGCCGCATCACCGGCAATCTGGTGTTCATACTGCTGCCGCCCATGTCGCATCGCGAGATCTTCGGCGCCTATCTGTTGGCCTCGATGACGCGCGGCCTGAGCGTGGGCGCCTGTGTCTGGCTGGTGGCGCTGTTCTTCGTACCGCTGCCGGCGGCGCACGCCGCCTGGGTGCTGGTCTTCGCCCTGCTGTCCTGCGGCATTCTGGCCAACCTGGGCATCATCGCCGGGCTGTGGTCGGAAAAATTCGACCATCTCGCGGCCTTCCAGAATTTCCTCATCATGCCCGCCACCTTTCTTTCGGGCGTGTTCTACTCGATACACAGCCTGCCTCCCTTCTGGCAGGCAGTGTCGCGCTGGAATCCCATCTTCTACACCATCGACGGCTTCCGCTACGGCTTCTTCGCGGTATCGGACGTCTCGCCCTGGCGCAGCCTGGTGGTGGTGTGCTGCGTATTCATCGCCCTGAGCACCGCCACCCTGCGGCTGCTGGCCAAGGGCTACAAACTGCGGAACTGAAAGCCATGATGCCTACCCCGGAACAAGTACGCGACTACATCGCCCAGGGACTGAACTGCGAGCACCTCGAAGTAAGCGGCGACGGCGCCCACTTCGAAGCCGTGATCGTCAGCCCCGACTTCGAAGGCAAGCGCCTGATCGCGCGCCACCAGCTCGTGTACGCCGCGCTGGGCGAGCGCATGAAGGCCGAGATCCACGCCCTGTCGATGCGCACCCTGACCCCCGCCGAATACCAGGGCGGCATCAATGGATAAGCTGTCGATTACCGGCGGCAGGCGCCTGGAAGGCGAGATCACCGTCTCGGGCGCCAAGAATGCCGCCCTGCCCATCCTGTGCGCCGGCCTGCTCACCGCCGACATCCTGGCGCTGGAAAACGTGCCGCGGCTCAATGACATCGACACCATGCTGCGCCTGCTGGGCCGCATGGGCGCGCGCGCCGAGCGCGGCGCGGCGCACGACGTCAGCCTGTGCGCCGCCGAGGTCGACTGCCTGGAAGCGCCCTATGAACTGGTCAAGACCATGCGCGCCTCGATCCTGGTGCTGGGGCCCCTGGTGGCCCGCTACGGCCAGGCGCGCGTCAGCCTGCCGGGCGGCTGCGCCATCGGCCAGCGCCCCGTCGACCAGCACATCAAGGGCCTGGCCGCGCTGGGCGCCGATATCCAGATCGAGCACGGCTTCGTCATCGCCCGGGCCCGGCGCCTGAAGGGCGCGTCGATCCGCACCGACATGGTCACGGTCACCGGCACCGAGAACCTGATGATGGCGGCCACGCTGGCCGAAGGCACCACCGTGCTGGAAAACGCTGCACGCGAACCCGAGGTGGTCGACCTCGCCGAGCTGCTCATCAAGATGGGCGCGCGCATCAGCGGCCACGGCACCGACCGCATCGTCATCGAAGGCGTGGAAAAACTGCACGGCGCCAGCCACCGTGTGGTGGCCGACCGCATCGAGGCCGGCACCTTCCTGTGCGCGGTCGGCGCCACCGGCGGCGACGTGCTGCTGCGCCAAGCGGCCCCGGAAACCATGGGCGCGCTGCTCGACAAGCTGCAGGAAGCCGGGCTCGGCCTGGAATGCGGGCCCGACTGGATCCGCTGCACCATGAACCAGCGACCCAGGGCCGTGGGCGCCCGCACCCGCGAATACCCGGGCTTCCCGACCGACATGCAGGCCCAGCTCATGGCGCTGGACAGCATCGCCGACGGCACCGCGGTCATCGTCGAGAACATCTTCGAGAACCGCTACATGCACGTACAGGAACTGGGCCGCATGGGCGCGCAGATCGACATCGACGGCCACACGGCCGTGGTCACCGGCGTGCCCGAGCTGTCCGGCGCCAACGTCATGGCCACCGACCTGCGCGCCTCGGCCAGCCTGGTAATCGCCGGCCTGGCGGCCCGCGGCGCCACCACCATCGAACGCATCTACCACCTCGACCGAGGCTACGAACGCATGGAAGAAAAACTGCGTGCCCTGGGCGCCGACATCCGCCGCATCAGCGACAAGGGGGCGGCATGAACACGCCCGCGCGGCCGCCCGGAGAACGTGCTCCCTCCCACGGGGAGGATGTCGCGCAGCGACAGGAGGGCGGTTCATCCTCCACGCCCGCGCGGCCGCCCGGAGGGCGTGTTCCCTCCCATGGGGAGGATGTCGCGCAGCGACAGGAGGGCCGTCGATCGGCCGGGCCGCTTACCCTGGCGCTGTCCAAGGGCCGCATCTTCGACGAGACCATGCCTCTGCTGGCGGCGGCCGGAGTCGAGGTCGCGGAAAATCCCGAGTCTTCGCGCAAGCTGATCCTGCCCACCAGCGATCCGGGCCTGCGCCTGATCATCGTGCGCGCCTCCGACGTGCCCACCTATGTACAGTACGGCGCCGCGGACTTCGGCATCGCCGGCAAAGACGTGCTGTTCGAGCACGCCGCGCAGCATCCCGGCGGCCTGTACCAGCCGGTAGACCTGAACATCGCCAAGTGCCGGCTGTGCGTGGCGGTGCGCCAGGGCTTCGACTACGAAGCCGCGGTGCACCAGGGCTCGCGCCTGCGCGTGGCCACCAAGTACGTGCAGGCAGCGCGCGAGCACTTCGCCGCCAAGGGCGTGTATGTCGACCTGATCAAGCTGTACGGCTCGATGGAGCTGGCGCCCCTGGTAGGGCTGGCCGACGCCATCGTCGACCTAGTGTCCACCGGCGGCACGCTCAAGGCCAACAACCTGGTGGCCGTGGAAGAAATCGTGCCGATCTCCTCGCGCCTGATCGTCAACCAGGCCTCGCTGAAGACCCGCGCGGCCGAGCTGCAGCCGCTGATCGACGCCTTCGCACGCGCCTCGGCGGCCTAGTGGCGTGTCTGGATCCAAGCTAAGTTCATGGGCTGATCAAACAGTACGCAGCAAACAGGCCAGCCGCAGCCCAACAGTCCGGCACGAAGAACCTACTCCATTTTCTCAAGCACCATGACCGTGATCGCCCGCCTCAATACCCTTGCCGATGATTTCCAGGCCCGCCTGCGCAAGCTGCTGGCCTTCGACGCCGCGGAAGACGAATCCATCGAACGCGCCAGCGCCGAGATCCTGCGCGACGTGCGCACGCGCGGCGACGCGGCGCTGCTGGACTACACCCGGCGCTTCGACAAGGTCGAGGCCGACTCGGTGGCCGCCCTGGAAATCCCGCGCGAGCAATGGCAGCAGGCCCTGGAAGCCCTGCCCGCGGCGCAGCGCGAGGCGCTGCAGGCCGCCGCCGCGCGGGTGCGCAGCTACCACGAGCGCCAGCTGGGCCACACCTGGACCTATACCGACGACGACGGCACCCTGCTAGGCCAGAAAGTAACGCCGCTGGATCGCGTCGGCCTGTACGTACCGGGCGGCAAGGCCGCCTACCCCTCGTCGGTATTGATGAACGCCATTCCGGCCAAGGTGGCCGGCGTGGCCGAGGTCGTCATGGTCACGCCCACGCCGGGCGGGGCGCGCAACCCCATGGTGCTGGCCGCCGCCGCCATCGCCGGCGTGGATCGCGCATGGGCCGTGGGCGGGGCGCAGGCCATAGGCGCGCTGGCCTACGGCACCGCCAGCATCACGCCGGTGGACAAGATCGTCGGCCCGGGCAACGCCTACGTCGCCAGCGCCAAGCGCCGCGTCTTCGGCACCGTAGGCATAGACATGATCGCCGGCCCCAGCGAAATCCTGATCATCTGCGACGGCTCCACCCCCGCCGACTGGATCGCCATGGACCTGTTCTCGCAGGCCGAGCACGACGAACTGGCGCAGGCCATACTGCTGTGCCCCGACGCCGCCTATCTCGACCAGGTGCAGGCCGCCATCGAGCGGCTGCTGCCCACCATGCCGCGCGCCGCCATCATCGGCGCCAGCCTGGGCGGACGCGGCGCCCTGATCCAGGTGCGCAGCCTCGAAGAAGCCTGCGCCATCGCCAACCAGATCGCGCCCGAGCACCTGGAAATTTCCACCGAGCAGCCCGAGAAATGGGCCGAGCAGATCCGCCACGCCGGCGCCATCTTCATGGGGCGCTATAGTTCCGAGGCCCTGGGCGACTACTGCGCAGGCCCCAACCACGTACTGCCCACTTCGCGCACCGCGCGCTTCTCTTCGCCGCTGGGAGTGTATGATTTCCAGAAGCGCTCCAGCCTGATACAGGTTTCGCCAGCCGGCGCCGGCAAGCTGGGCCGGCTGGCCGCCACGCTGGCGCTGGGCGAAGGGCTGCCGGCGCACGCCGCCAGCGCCCAGTACCGTACCGACTCCGCAACCTGACGACTCGCCCGACTCCATGCGTACCGCCGAAATCAGCCGCAACACCAACGAAACCCGCATCCGGGTCGCCGTCAACCTGGACGGCACCGGCCGCCAGGCCATCGACACCGGCGTGCCCTTTCTCGACCACATGCTCGACCAGATCGCGCGCCATGGCCTGTTCGACCTCGACATCCAGTGCCAGGGCGACACCGAAATCGACGACCACCATACGGTCGAAGACGTAGGCATCACGCTGGGCCAGGCCTTTGCACAGGCCGTCGGCAACAAGGCCGGGCTGCGCCGCTACGGGCATTCCTACGTGCCGCTGGACGAAGCGCTGTCGCGCGTCGTGGTCGATTTCTCGGGCCGCCCGGGCCTGGAATTCCACGTGCCCTTCACGCGCTCGCACGTCGGCCGCTTCGACGTCGACCTGACGCGCGAATTCTTCCAGGGCTTCGTCAACCACGCGCTGGTAACCCTGCACATCGACAATCTGCGCGGACGCAATTCGCATCACCAGTGCGAGACGGTCTTCAAGGCCTTCGGCCGCGCCCTGCGCATGGCCACGGAAATCGACCCGCGCAGCGGCGGCAGCGTGCCATCCACCAAGGGCGTGCTGTAGCAGCATGCCGGCCAGCCGCAAGGCTCGCCGGCCCTTCGGATTCCGTGCCGCCCCGGTTTGAACTATAGTCACACGCTCGCAGCCTACCAGCCTTAGCATTCCATCGCGGAAGCCATCGGCCCCGCCCCAACGAAACATCCGGACACAGTGTGAACACGATCGCCATCGTCGACTACGGCATGGGCAACTTCCATTCGGTCGCCCGCGCCCTGCGCGCCGCCGCGCCCGAAGCCGACATCAGAATCTGCCGCGAGGCGCAGGAAATCGACCGTGCCAGCCGCGTGGTCTTTCCCGGCCAGGGCGCCATGCCCGACTGCATGCGCACGCTGCAGGCCTCGGGGCTGCTCGAAGCGGTGCTGCGCGCGGCGCGCGACAAGCCCCTGCTGGGCGTATGCGTGGGCGAGCAAATGCTGTTCGCGCGCAGCGAAGAAGGCAATACGCCGTGCCTGGACGTATTCCCCGGACAGGTCAGGCGCTTCGCGGGGCCGCAATTCGCCGACGGCCAGGCCGCCGACGACGGCGCGCCGCGCCTGAAGATCCCGCACATGGGCTGGAACCGCGTCAGGCAGACCCAGCGCCACGCCCTGTGGAACGGCATCGCCGACGGCGCCCACTTCTATTTCGTGCACAGCTACTATGCCGAACCTGCAGACCCGGCGCTGGTTGTCGGGGAAACCCACTATGGAATAGGCTTTACCTGTGCGGTCGCAGCAGCTAACATTTTCGCAGTGCAGTTCCATCCGGAAAAGAGCGCCAGCGACGGCCTGCAGCTGTACCGCAACTTCGTCGGCTGGGCCCCCTGACGGCGCGCCGCCGCCGGGGCCGCTTCCGACTCAATCACCGTACCGAACCACCCGCTCAGCCCTTCAGCTATTACCGATCATGCTTCTCATCCCCGCCATTGACCTGAAAGACGGACGCTGCGTACGCCTGCGCCAGGGCGATCTCGACAATGCCACGGTATTTTCCGACGAACCCGCCGCCATGGCGCAGCAGTGGCTCGACCAGGGCGCGCGGCGCCTGCATCTGGTCGACCTGAACGGCGCCGTGGCCGGCAAGCCGCGCAACGAATCCGCCATCAAAGCCATCATCGACGCCGTCGGCGACGAGGTATCGGTGCAGATAGGCGGCGGCATCCGCGACCTCGACACCATCGAACGCTATCTCGACAGCGGCATCTCCTACGTCATCATCGGCACCGCCGCCGTGAAAGACCCGGGCTTCCTGCGCGACGCCTGCAGCGCCTTCCCGGGCAATATCATCGTCGGCCTCGACGCACGCGACGGCAAGGTGGCCACCGACGGCTGGAGCAAGCTCACGCGCCACGACGTGCTCGACCTGGCGCGCAAGTTCGAAGACTACGGCTGCGAAGCCATCATCTACACCGATATCGGCCGCGACGGCATGCTCTCGGGCGTCAACATCGACGCCACGGTTCGGCTCGCCCGCAACGTCAAGATCCCCATCATCGCCTCGGGCGGCGTCACCGACCTGAAAGACATCGAGGCCTTGTGCGCAGTCGAAGAAGACGGCGTCGAAGGCGCCATCCTGGGACGCAGCCTGTACGAAGGCACGCTCGATTTCCAGGCCGCGCAGAACCTGGCCGACGAGCTCGGCGCCGAATGACCGCTACCTCGCTGCAAGAGGCGGATGCCGCGCGGCCACAGGAACATAAGCCAGTGAACAGCAAACCGGATACATCCGCCGACGGCCTCACGCGGCGCATCATCCCCTGCCTGGACGTCACCGCCGGGCGGGTCGTCAAGGGCGTGAACTTCGTCGACCTGATGGACGCCGGCGACCCAATCGAGATCGCCCGCCGCTACGACGAGCAGGGCGCCGACGAACTCACCTTCCTGGACATTACCGCCACCAGCGACGGCCGCGACCTGATCCTGCCCATCATCGAGGCCGTGGCCTCGCAGGTGTTCATCCCGCTGACCGTGGGCGGCGGCGTGCGCCAGGTCGGCGACATCCAGCGCCTGCTGAACGCCGGCGCCGACAAGATCTCCATCAACAGCGCCGCCGTGGCCAACCCCGAACTGGTGCGCGACGCGGCTGCCTACCACGGCTCGCAGTGCATCGTAGTGGCCATCGACGCGCGCCGCGGCGCCGCCGATACCGGCCCGCGCTGGGAGGTCTACACCCACGGCGGACGCAAGGCCACCGGCCTGGACGCCGTGCAGTGGGCCCGCCAGATGGCCGAATACGGCGCCGGCGAAATCCTGCTGACCAGCATGGATCGCGACGGCACGCGCTCGGGCTTCGACCTGGAGCTTACCCGGGCCGTCTCCGACGCCGTACCGGTGCCGGTCATCGCCTCGGGCGGCGTGGGCGGCCTGCAAGACCTGGCCGACGGCGTGACCCTGGGCCGCGCCAGCGCCGTGCTGGCCGCCAGCATCTTCCACTACGGCCAGCACACCGTGCGCGAAGCCAAGGAATTCATGGCCCGCCAAGGTATTAAGGTACGATTGCCCTCATGAAACCCGATACCCAACCCGTCACCGGCTGGCTCGCCGACGTGAAATTCGGCCCCGACGGGCTGCTGCCCGCCATCGCCCAGGACGCCGCCAGCGGCGCCATGCTGATGGTCGCCTGGATGAACGCCGAATCGCTGGCCGAAACCGCGGCCAGCGGCCGCGCCGTGTACTGGTCGCGCTCGCGCGGGCGCCTGTGGCGCAAGGGCGAAGAATCCGGCAACGTACAAATCGTCAACGAAATCCGCCTCGACTGCGACGGCGACGTCATTTTGCTGAAAGTGGAACAACAGGGCGGCATCGCCTGTCATACCGGCAGGGCGAGCTGCTTCTTCCGCCGCCTCGACGGCGCCCCCGACGCGCCCACCTGGACTACCGTCGACCCCGTCCTGAAAGACCCCGAACTGATCTACAAATGAGCCCCACCGCCGAATACGCCGACATCCTGGCGCGTCTTGCCGACACCCTCGAATCGCGCCTGCCCGAGCGCGGCGGCGACCCGCGCTCGTCGTACTCGGCCGGCCTGCTGGCGCGCGGGCCCGACGCTTTCCTGAAGAAAATCGGCGAAGAGGCCACCGAACTGGTCATGGCCGCCAAAGACGGCGTCCCCGAGCGCATCGTCAGCGAAGCCGCCGACCTGTGGTTCCACACCCTGGTGGCCCTCACCCATTACAAGCTGCGCCCCGAAGACGTGCTGCGCGAACTGGCGCGCCGCGAGGGCGTGTCCGGCCTGGCCGAAAAAGCCGCCCGCGGCAGCGGAGGCGCGCCATGAGCGGCCCGTTCCCGTTGCGCAAGGCTGCCCGGGGCCAGGCCGCGGCCCACAAGGCCGCCACCGCCTACGATGCCCATCTCCGCCCAGGCATCACCCCCGCCCTCCCGACGCACTTGCTACTTGCTGCGAAACGCCATATTGTTTCAATACAGGGCCGGCGAGGCGCCGGCACGCCCATCTTGGGTAGAATGGTGCCCCTAGCGCCCCGTCTTGCCCCCATACACGGCCGCGGGCCGGGTCATCAAGCCGGCTTGCGGCGGGCTCCCGCTGCGGGGGCATGCGAAGGAAAAGAAGCCGCGCATATGCATTTTCACACCATCGGGGGCCATCGCCCCCGGGATAAAAGGGCGGCACCCGCCGCCTAACCGGAGAGCACCATTATGGGTAGTTTCAGCATTTGGCACTGGTTGATCGTCCTGGTCATCGTCGCGCTGGTATTCGGCACCAAGAAGCTGCGCAACGTCGGCGAAGACCTCGGCAGCGCCGTCAAAGGGTTCAAGAAGGGCATGAAAGACGCCAACGAAGAAGCCGATGCCAAGCCGGCCGTCACGCAGCGCGTCACCAACGGCGAGACGATCGACGTCCAGGCCAAGGAAAAAACCGACGCCTGACGCCGCCCCACGCCATTCCATTTCTTTGTAACCGGCCCTAGACATGTTCGACGTCAGTTTTAGCGAACTCATGCTGATCGGCATCGTGGCGCTCGTCGTCATCGGCCCGCAGCGCCTGCCCACCGTGGCCCGCACCATCGGCCACCTGGTCGGGCGCGCGCAACGCTACGTCAACGACGTCAAAAGCGACATCCAGCGCGAAATGGATCTCGACGAACTGCGCAACCTCAAAGGCCAGATGGAAGACGCCGCGCGCACCGTCCAGGCCTCGCTCGATGAAACCGCCCAGGAACTGCAACAGGCCAAAGACTCCCTGGCCGACGCGGCCCACTCGGTGCAAGCCGAGCTGCAGGCACCCTTGAAAGACGCCGAGGCCAAGGTCGCCCTTGCCCAGGCCGCCACCAGCATAGAAGAAGCCGCCGCCACCACCGGCAAGGCGGCGGCAAGCGCCGAAACCGCCGCGGCCGCCATCGAAGCGCCGGCCAGCGCCGAAGCCACCGTGCCGGATACACAAAAATCCCTGCCCGGCTTCGCCGAGGCAAGCGCACTGGCCGAGGCCGAACCGCCCGCCGCCCCCCTCAAACCTCCAGCATCGACACCCAGCGGGACGCCAACGTGAAGCAGGACGCCAACACGCAACAGGAAGACGCCCCCCTCGAAGAAGATTCCTTCATCTCCCACCTGATTGAACTGCGCACGCGCCTGATACGCGCGGTCGCGGCGGTGCTGGTGATCTTCGTCGTACTGTTCATCTACCCCGGCGCCTCGAAAATCTACGACATACTGGCCGCGCCCATGCTGGCCACCCTGCCGCAAGGCACGCGCATGATCGCCACCGGCGTGATCACGCCCTTCATGGTGCCCATCAAAGTCACCCTGCTGGCCGCATTCCTGCTGGCCCTGCCCATCGTCCTGTACCAGGCCTGGGCCTTCGTCGCCCCCGGTCTGTACAAGCACGAAAAGCGCCTGGCGCTGCCGCTGATCATCTCCAGCACCTTCCTGTTCCTGCTGGGCATGGCGTTCTGCTACTTCGTGGTGTTCCGCACCGTCTTCCATTTCATCGCCCACTTCGCGCCCCACTCCATCACGCCGGCCCCAGACATCGAGGCCTACCTGAATTTCGTCATGACCATGTTCGTGGCCTTCGGCGTTACCTTCGAAGTGCCCATCGCCGTGATCCTGCTGGTCAAGACCGGCATCGTCACCGTCGAAAAACTGCGCTCCGTGCGCGGCTACGTCATCGTCGGCGCCTTCATCACCGCCGCGGTCGTCACCCCGCCCGACGCGCTCAGCCAGTTCATGCTGGCCTTCCCCCTGTGCCTGCTGTTCGAAATCGGCGTCTTCGCCGCCAGCCTCATCAAGAAGCAGGACGCCAAGCGCGAAGCCGAAAAAGCCGCAGACGAAGAGTCCACGGAAGTCGACGAATACCGCGCCGAATAGCGCCCACAACCCCACCACACACGCCGCCGTCCAGCGTCGTGGGCGGCTGGGGCTCGGCCGGCTCGTCCGAGCCCGCCGCCACCGTAGGGCATTTTGGGGGATGCAAGGGAGGCACTGTTTGAGCGTCAAGCCTGCGCATAGCCCGGGGGGCTATGCGCGACGCGAGTTTGCCGACCGCCCCCAAAATACCCGGAGGTCAAGGGCAGCCCCGGCGCAGCCGGGGCCGGGCGAGCGAGCCGGCCGAGCCCCAGCCGCCCACGGCGCGGGTTAAAAACTCAAGGCCGGGTAATCCGCGGCCGTATCCCCACCTTCACCTCGACCTCCGACGTCTTCCCCCCGCGCCGTATCGTCAGCGTAATCTTGTGCCCCGGCGGCATCGGCGCGATCTGGTTCAGGAAGCCTATCGTGTCATACACCGTCTGGCCATTGATCTTCAGAAGAATATCCCCCACCCGGATCCCCGCCCGCCCGGCCGGCCCATTGCGCAGCACCGTCGCCACAATCACCCCGTCGTCGCCGCTCAGGCCGAACGCCCGGGCCAGATCCGGCGTGATGTCCTGCGGCTCGATGCCCAGCCAGCCGCGCGTCACCGACCCGGTCGCAATAATCTGCTCCATGATCTTGTGCGCCGCCTGCGACGGAATCGCAAAACCAATACCCAGCGACCCCCCATTCTCGGAATAAATCGCCGTATTGATCCCGACCAGATGCCCTTGCGTGTCGATCAGCGCGCCGCCCGAATTGCCCGGATTGATCGCCGCGTCCGTCTGGATGAAATTCTCGTAGATATTGATGCCCAGGCGATTGCGCCCCAGCGCCGACACTATCCCCATCGTCGTAGTCTGCCCCACGCCGAACGGATTGCCTATCGCCAGTACCACGTCACCCACCTTGACGTGGTGATCGCCATTGAACGTAATCGGCGTCAGATTCGGCAGATCCACCTTCAGCACCGCCAGGTCGCTGTCCGGATCCGCGCCCACCAGCTTCGCCTTAGTCTGCCGGCCATCGCTCAAGGCCACCTCGATGGCCTCGGCCGACTCGATCACGTGATAATTCGTCAGAATATAGCCATCGGCGCGCACGATCACGCCCGAACCCAGATTCGTCGTGCGCTTGCGCCGGCTGAAACCCGGCAGCTCGCGGAACAGCCGATTCAGCTGCGGGTCATTGGGCAGCGGCACCACCGGCACGCGCACCTGCTTGCTGGTGTACACATTCACCACCGAAGGCGTCGCCAGCGCCACCGCCGGCGCGTACGACACATACGGCAGCGGGGCGGCAGCCCCCTCGGCGGAGCGCGGCGCGGCCGGAGCGGGCGTCGGCTCCGCGGCGGGCTTGCGCGACACATGCAGCCAGTCGGGGCGCAAGGTTGCCACGATGAATAAAATACCGAGGCAGACCGTTACTGTCTGGGCAAATAGCAACCACAATCGACGCATAAGGCAACAGACGAAAATGAATCAGGTTTCCACGCAGGAACTGGCCCGCTGGCTTGACGCCACCCTGCAGCCCCAGCGCTTCCGGGACTACTGTCCCAATGGCCTGCAGGTCGAAGGCAGCGACACAATCACGCACATTATCACCGGAGTCACCGCCTCTTACGCGCTGATCGAGGCGGCCGTGGCAAAAAAGGCCGACGCCGTGCTGGTGCATCACGGCTGGTTCTGGAAGAACGAAGACCCCTGCATCCGCGGCCCCAAACGCGCCCGCCTCGCCCTGGCGCTGAGCCACGGGCTAAATCTGTACGCCTACCATCTGCCGCTGGACGCCCACCCCACACTGGGCAACAACGCGCAACTGGCGCGCGTACTGGGTTTCGAGCCGCTGCTGGACGAAACCGGCCAACCCCAGACCTGCGGCCCCGAGGGCCTGGTCTGGCTGGGCGGCCCCGGATCCTCGGCCACCCTGCAGGATCTTGCCACGCACGTTTGCAATACCTTACACCGCGAGCCCTTGATTGTTGGGAATCCACAACAGAAGCTGCAGCGCATCGCCTGGTGCACCGGCGCCGCGCAAGGCATGATCGAGGCCGCCACCGCGGCGGGCGCCCAGGCCTACATCACCGGCGAGGCCTCGGAACAGACCTACCATTGGGCGCGCGAAACCGGCACCGGCTTCATCGCCGCCGGCCACCACGCTACCGAACGCTACGGCATACAGGCGCTGGGCCACGCCGTGGCGCGTGAATTCGGCATCGAAGTGGAATTCGTGGATCTGGACAACCCCATTTGACGGGTAGGCAAAGCGGGCAAGAGCGCCGCCCGCTGGCCCGCGCGCCGGCGCACGGCACCCGCTACCACGTGTCAATACATACGGGCCGCGTTGATGTACGCGCAGCCGCTACGGCAACACGGCCGCCCACCCACCGCCACCCCGGCAGCAATCAAGCGATCGGGCCGATTGCGGCGCAGCGGCGCGGCGAGCCGCGCCCGGCGTCAGCCCTGCTGCTTCTTGAGCAGATCGCGGATTTCCTGCAGCAGCACCACGTCGGCCGGCGGAGCGGCGGGCGCGGCGGCTTCTTCCTTGACCAGCTTTTCGCGCGCGGAATTCGCCGCCTTGACCAGGCAGAACACCACGAAGGCCAGCAGGATGAAATTGATCAGGATGGTGAGGAAATTGCCCCAGGCCAGCACCACCGCCCCCGCCTTGGTCAGATCGGCATACGTATGCGGGCCGCTGTAGTTCGCCGGCTGCGTAAGCACCCAGAACAAGTTGGTAAAGTCTACCTTCCCGCCCAAAATGAAGCTGATGATGGGCATGATCACGTCCTTTACCAGCGAATCGATGATCTTCCCGAAGGCCGCGCCGATGATCACACCGACGGCCAGATCGATCATGTTCCCTTTCACGGCGAACTGGCGGAATTCAGCAAGAAAACCCGTGGCTTTGCTCATTGTTTCACCCTCTTTCGATTTCGCCCACATCGGGCTGACGCTATAATACGCGGTTGCTAGGCTTATACATTGCAAAAAACAGTGAATGGAAATGCCCTTGGAGGGCATCAATAAGGATACAAGATGAGTCAGGATAAGACACAGCTCGATGATGCGGGCGCGGTTGATCCCAATCTGCCGCCCGACCCTTCGCGCCGTTTCTGGGTCGCCTCCGCCTGTGCGGTGGGCGGCGTCGCGGGCGTTGCCACTGCGGTGCCTTTCGTCACGTCCTTTGCGCCTTCCGAAAGGGCGAAGGCGGCCGGGGCGCCGGTGGAAGTCGACCTCACCAGCCTTGCTCCGGGCGAAATGCGCACCGTCGCATGGCGCGGCAAGCCGGTCTGGGTCATGCACCGCACCCCCGAGCAAATCAAAGACCTGCCGAAAAACGACCCCCTCCTCGCCGACCCCCATTCCGACCGCCCTGGCTTCACTCCCCCCTTCGCCAAAAACGAATACCGCTCTCGCAAGCCTGAATACCTGGTTGTCGTCGCCATCTGTACCCATCTGGGCTGCGTCCCGACCCCGCACTTCGAAGTGGGCGCGCAGCCAGGCCTGCCTTCCTCCTGGGAAGGCGGTTTCCTGTGTCCCTGCCACGGTTCCACCTACGACCTGTCCGGCCGGGTATTCAAGAACGTTCCCGCGCCCGACAACCTCGAGGTTCCGCCTTATGCATTCTCGGCCGATGGCACCAAGCTGACCATCGGCGTCGATGAAATCAAAAAGGCCTGAGCGCTTCCCCGCGAAGCCGCACCTCACTAGGCATTGAATCCAAGATAATCAAGGAGCCGTTTCATGGCTGGCGAAAAAACCGTCGAGACCACAGGGCTTTTGGGCTGGATAGACAGGCGCTTCCCCCTGACGTCCACCTACAAGGCGCACCTGTCCGAATACTACGCACCCAAGAATTTCAATTTCTGGTACTTCTTCGGCTCACTGGCACTCCTGGTGCTGGTGATCCAGATCGTGACCGGCATCTTCCTGGTCATGAACTACAAGCCCGACGCGAAGCTGGCCTTCCTGTCGGTCGAGTACATCATGCGCGAAGTGCCGTGGGGCTGGCTGATCCGCTACATGCACTCCACCGGCGCCTCGATGTTCTTCGTGGTGGTCTACCTGCACATGCTGCGCGGGCTGTTCTACGGCTCGTACCGCAAGCCGCGCGAGCTGGTGTGGGTCTTCGGCGTGGCCATCTTCCTGTGCCTGATGGGCGAAGCCTTCTTCGGCTACCTGCTGCCCTGGGGCCAGATGTCGTACTGGGGCGCCCAGGTCATCGTCAACCTGTTCTCGGCTATCCCCTACATCGGGCCTGAACTGTCGATCTGGATCCGCGGCGACTACGTCGTGTCCGACGCCACCCTGAACCGCTTCTTCGCCTTCCACGTCATCGCCATCCCGCTGGTGCTGCTGGGCCTGGTCGTCGCGCACATCGTGGCGCTGCACGAAGTCGGCTCCAACAACCCCGACGGCGTCGAAATCAAGCAAGGCCCCAAAGACCGCAACGGCCACCCGCTGGACGGCATCCCGTTCCACCCCTACTACACCGTGCACGACATCATGGGCGTGGCCGGCTTCCTGCTGGTGTTCGCGGCCATTATCTTCTTCGGCCCCGAAATGGGCGGCTACTTCCTGGAAAGCAACAACTTCATCCCGGCCGACTCGCTCAAGACCCCGCCGCACATCGCCCCGGTCTGGTACTTCACGCCGTTCTACTCCATGCTGCGCGCCACCACCAGCGACTTCACCTGGGTGCTGTCGGCGGGCGCCATCATCGCCGCCATCGCGCTGTTCCTCAAGGGCGGCCTGCGCGGCTTCTGGCGCATCCTGGTGCCGGTCATCCTGATCATCATCGCCATCCTCATGAAGACGCTCGACGCCAAGTTCTGGGGCGTGGTCGACATGGGCGGCTCGGTGGTCATCCTGTTCTTCCTGCCGTGGCTCGACCGCTCGCCGGTCAAGTCCATACGCTATCGCCCCACTTGGCATAAATTCCTGTATGCGCTTTTCATCGTGACATTCCTGGTACTGGGCTTCATCGGCACCAAGCCGCCCAACCCGACGTACAACATCATCAGCCAGATCGGAACCGTGATCTACCTGGGCTTCTTCCTGCTGATGCCCGTCTGGAGCCGCCTCGGCACGTTCAAGCCGGTTCCCGAACGCGTCGTGTTTCACGCCCACTAGGCCCATATACTGTACGGAACGATCATGATCAAAAAGCTGCTAGGCGCCATCGCCATATCCCTGGCCTTCACGTCCGTATGTTCGGCTGAAGGCGGATATACGCTCGATACCGCGCCCAATCGCATCAACGACCTGCCGGCCCTGCAACATGGCGCCAAGCTGTTCGTCAACTACTGTCTCAGCTGCCACAGCGCCAACGCCATGCGCTACAACCGGCTGGCCGACCTCGGGCTGACCGACGACGAAATCAAGAAGAACCTGCTGTTCACCGGCACCAAGGTCGGCGACCTGATGCACGTGGCCATGACGCCCGCGGACGGCAAGAAGTGGTTCGGCACGGCGCCCCCCGACCTGTCGGTCATGGCGCGTGCCAAGTCGGAAAACTTCGGTGCCTCCGGCGTCGACTACATCTACACCTACCTGCGCACCTTCTACCGCGACACCAGCAAGCACACCGGCTGGGACAACCTGGTGTTCCCCAACGTCGCCATGCCCAATGTGCTGTGGCAGCTGCAGGGCCAGCGCACGCTGACCCGCACTTCCATCGCCCCCAAAGAAGGCAAGAACGGCGAAGAACAATGGGAGCAGACCGTCACCACGTACGATCCGCAGGGCTACTCCACGGTCAAGACCGAGGCTCTGCAGAACTACCACGGCCCGGAAGTCAGCAAGGACATCTACACCGCGGCCAACCCCGCGCAGACCGCCGCTTTCGACAATGACGTGGCCGACCTCAGCAACTTCCTCGGCTGGATGGCCGAGCCGGCCCAGCAGTTCCGCAAGCGCCTGGGCGTCTGGGTAATGCTGTTCCTGGCCCTGTTCCTGCTGGTGGCCTGGCGCTTGAACTCGGCCTACTGGAAGAACGTCAAGTAGCTGCTGCAGTGCCCCGGCAGCCCGGGCCGATCCCTTAAGCTGCCGGTCAAGAAAATAGGCGTATAAGGCTATACATACGCCTATTTCCCTTTTGTAGGCCGCCTACATTCGCGTGCCTTTGTTACCTTTTTGCAACGGAACCCACGATATGATGGTGCTCTATTCAGGTACGACCTGCCCCTTCTCCCAACGCTGCCGCTTCGTGCTGTTCGAAAAAGGCATGGATTTCGAGATCCGGGACATCGACCTCTACAACAAGCCCGAAGATATCGCGGTCATGAACCCCTACGGCCAGGTGCCCATCCTGGTCGAGCGCGACCTGGTGCTGTATGAATCCAGCATCATCAACGAGTACATCGACGAGCGCTTCCCGCATCCGCAGCTCATGCCGGCCGACCCCGTCATGCGCGCCCGCACCCGGCTGTTCCTGTACAACTTCGAGAAAGAGCTGTTCGTGCATGTTTCGGTGCTGGAAAACCGCGCCGAAACCGACAGCAAGGCGCTGGACGACGCGCGCCACAGCATCCGCGACCGCCTGGCGCAGCTCGCCCCCATGCTGCTCAAGAACAAGTACATGCTGGGCGAAGAATTCTCCATGCTGGACGTGGCCGTGGCGCCGCTGCTGTGGCGCCTGGATCACTACGGCATCGAGCTGCCCAAGAACGCCGCTCCCATCCAGAAATACGCCGAGCGCATCTTTTCGCGCCCGGCCTACATCGAGGCGCTCACGCCTTCCGAAAAGGTGATGCGCCGCTAAAACGCCCCATGTCCGAGACCTCGACCAAGCCCTATCTGATCCGCGCGCTGCATGAATGGTGCACCGACAACGGCTACACGCCGCACATCGTCGTCACGGTGGATGCCAATACCGTCGTGCCGCGCGCGCACATCCACGATGGCCAGATCACGCTGAACATCGGCTCGCTGGCCACCAACCGCCTGACCCTGGGCAATGAATTCATCGAATTCCAGGCCCGCTTCAGCGGGGTGACCGAACACATCTTCGTCCCCGTCTCGGCCGTGTCCGCCATCTATGCCCGTGAAACCGGCGCCGGCATGGGCTTCGAGGTCGAGCCCTCGCAACCGCGCAACGCCGACGAGCCCGGCGAAAGCGCCAAGCCCCAAACGCCCGCCCCCACCGACGGCAAGCCCGACGAAGGCCCCGACGACGACCCGAAGCGGCCGCGCCTGACCATCGTCAAATAGCGCGCCTCCTGCGCGCAAACACCAGCACATTGCCCAGCATCACCAGCGCCAGGCCGGCAAACGACTGCGGCGCCCAGCGATAGCCTTCGGCCACGGTGGAAATGCTCAGCGCCACCACCGGGAACAGCACCGTGCAATAGGCGGCCCTTTCCGGGCCCATGCGGCCCACCAGCGTCAGGTAGCTCGTGAAGCCCACGATCGAGCCGAACAGCGCCAGGTACAGCAAGGCCCCCACATAGGCCGGGGCGGCATCGAAGCCGAAGTGCTGGCCGCTGGCCAGGCAGCCCGCCAGCAGCAGCGCGGCGCCGTAGAACATGCTGTAGGCATTGCCCGTCAATGGCCCGATGCCAGCGCGCTGCTGTGCGGCGGACAGCATATTCCCCGTCGAGAAACAAAATGTGCCCAGCAGCGCCAGGCCCAGCCCCAGCAGCGTCTCGCGGCCGGCATGATGCCCCGCCAGCTGCGGCCAGAACAACAGCACCAACCCGCCCAGCCCCAGAACGCCGCCCAGCATGACCCGCGGCGCGATGCGCGTGCCGAAATACAGGCGGGCATTGAGCGCATTCCATATCGTGGCAGCGGAAAACACCACCGACACCAGCCCGCTGGGTATCCATTGCGTAGCGCTGTAGAAGCACAGGAAATTCAGGCAGAACAGGCACAGCCCCTGGCCCAGGCACAACAAATGGCCACGGCGATCCAGCCGCTGCAGCCGGCCCAGCAAGGCCAGCCCGGCCAGCATCAGCACCGAGGCCAGCGCGAAGCGATAGAACACCGATACAGGTATCGCCACCACGCCCAGCTGCAGCTTGATGGCTATCCAGGTCGATCCCCAGATCAGTACGGTGAGCAAGTACAGGAACAGGTTCATGATGGCAGGCAGTATAAGTGCCAACGCCGATCCAAAGCTGGCCCGTGGAAGACCTGTGCAAACACTTGGATCTTTCTGGGGCGGCCGTTCATGCATCGGTACGCAGGCCGCCCCGAAGCCATGCAGCTCTCAATCTGTTAGCGTCGATGTAATACTGACCCACCCCGTCGGAGTAAATCTGACCCACCTGGGCAATGATGGTGGCTTTTTGGCCACCGACAATGTTGACTCAGGAGCAAGCAGTGGAGATCAAG
>NZ_NJIH01000017.1 GCF_002209565.1 Candidimonas nitroreducens | reverse complement strand
GCGGGCTGCACAAAAGCGAACGCCCCGTAGAGAACACTCTACGGGGCGCAGCAGGATAAAAGCCTGACGATGCCCTACTTTCACAGACGTACGTCCACTATCATCGGCGCAAAGGCGTTTCACGATCCTGTTCGGGATGGGAAGGCGTGGGGCCACCTCGCTATGGTCATCAAGCGTAACCGGTTGCGGTCTCGCTGCAGCGTGTGCTGCAGCGCCACCGCCAATCTGGGAAGAAGCACACGCGAGTCACATCGGACTGCGCGTTCTCGGGTTGTGCGCCGCGCATGGGCTGCGCGGCCTATATCTTGCTTGTGTCTTTGTTTCGAACGGCACTTGGCCTCATAACCCACAGAGTTATAGGATCAAGCCGCACGGGCAATTAGTACTGGTTAGCTACACACATTACTGCGCTTCCACACCCAGCCTATCAACGTCCTGGTCTCGGACGACCCTTCAGGGGGGTCACGCCCCCGGGATACCTAATCTTCAGACGAGTTTCCCGCTTAGATGCCTTCAGCGGTTATCTCTTCCGTACATAGCTACTCGGCAATGCCATTGGCATGACAACCGATACACCAGTGGTACGTCCACTCCGGTCCTCTCGTACTAGGAGCAGGCTCCGTCAAGTATCCAACGCCCACGGCAGATAGGGACCAAACTGTCTCACGACGTTTTAAACCCAGCTCACGTACCTCTTTAAATGGCGAACAGCCATACCCTTGGGACCGGCTACAGCCCCAGGATGAGATGAGCCGACATCGAGGTGCCAAACACCGCCGTCGATATGAACTCTTGGGCGGTATCAGCCTGTTATCCCCAGAGTACCTTTTATCCGTTGAGCGATGGCCCTTCCATTCAGAACCACCGGATCACTATGTCCTGCTTTCGCACCTGTTCGACTTGTCAGTCTCACAGTCAAGCACGCTTATGCCATTGCACTATCGGCACGATTTCCGACCGTACCTAGCGTACCTTCGAGCTCCTCCGTTACACTTTGGGAGGAGACCGCCCCAGTCAAACTGCCCACCATGCACTGTCCCCAACCCGGATAACGGGCCTAGGTTAGAACCGCAAACAAACCAGGGTGGTATTTCAAGGTCGGCTCCCCCGAATCTAGCGACTCGGGTTCAGCGCCTCCCACCTATCCTACACAGGCCGGTTCACAGTCCAATGCAAAGCTACAGTAAAGGTTCATGGGGTCTTTCCGTCTAGCCGCGGGGAGATTGCATCATCACAAACACTTCAACTTCGCTGAGTCTCAGGAGGAGACAGTGTGGCCATCGTTACGCCATTCGTGCAGGTCGGAACTTACCCGACAAGGAATTTCGCTACCTTAGGACCGTTATAGTTACGGCCGCCGTTTACCGGGGCTTCGATCAAGAGCTTGCACCCCATCACTTAACCTTCCGGCACCGGGCAGGCGTCACACCCTATACGTCCACTTTCGTGTTAGCAGAGTGCTGTGTTTTTAATAAACAGTCGCAGCCACCGATTCTCTGCGACCCCTTCACGCTCCAGGCGCAGGCCTTTCACGCTACCAGGGTATACCTTCTCCCGAAGTTACGGTATCAATTTGCCGAGTTCCTTCTCCTGAGTTCTCTCAAGCGCCTTGGAATATTCATCCCGTCCACCTGTGTCGGTTTGCGGTACGGTCTCGTAGAACTGAAGCTTAGAGGCTTTTCTTGGAACCACTTCCAATCACTTCGCAAGCGATGCTCGCTCGTGCAACACCCTTGAATCACGCGCCCGGATTTGCCTAAAGCGCCTTCTCCAATGTCGCAACGGGGACGTCCAACACCCCGATGATCTTCCGCAATCCGTCCCCCCATCGCATCCTACGACGGTGCGGGAATATTAACCCGCTTCCCATCAGCTACGCATCTCTGCCTCGCCTTAGGGGCCGACTCACCCTGCGCCGATGAACGTTGCGCAGGAAACCTTGGACTTACGGCGAGGGGGCTTTTCACCCCCTTTATCGCTACTCATGTCAGCATTCGCACTTCTGATACCTCCAGCAACCCTTACGAGTCACCTTCACAGGCTTACAGAACGCTCTCCTACCGCGTACACCTTACGGTGCACACCCGCAGCTTCGGTAACTGGCTTAGCCCCGTTACATCTTCCGCGCAGGACGACTCGATCAGTGAGCTATTACGCTTTCTTTAAAGGATGGCTGCTTCTAAGCCAACCTCCTGACTGTCTGTGCCTTCCCACTTCGTTTCCCACTTAGCCAATTTTAGGGACCTTAGCTGGCGGTCTGGGTTGTTTCCCTCTTGAGTCCGGACGTTAGCACCCGGTGCTCTGTCTCCCGCGCTGTACTTGCCGGTATTCGGAGTTTGCCATAGGTTGGTAAGTCGCCATGACCCCCTAGCTATAACAGTGCTCTACCCCCAGCAGTAATCACGCGAGGCACTACCTAAATAGTTTTCGGAGAGAACCAGCTATTTCCAGATTTGTTTAGCCTTTCACCCCTATCCACAGCTCATCCCCTAACTTTTCAACGTTAGTGGGTTCGGTCCTCCAGCACGTGTTACCGTGCCTTCAACCTGGCCATGGATAGATCATCTGGTTTCGGGTCTACACCCAGCGACTAAATCGCCCTATTCGGACTCGCTTTCGCTACGCCTGCCCTATACGGTTAAGCTTGCCACTGAATGTAAGTCGCTGACCCATTATACAAAAGGTACGCCGTCACCCCATTGCTGAGGCTCCGACTGTTTGTATGCATGCGGTTTCAGGATCTATTTCACTCCCCTTCCGGGGTTCTTTTCGCCTTTCCCTCACGGTACTGGTTCACTATCGGTCGATCACGAGTATTTAGCCTTGGAGGATGGTCCCCCCATCTTCAGACAGGATTTCACGTGTCCCGCCCTACTTGTCTGACGCCTAGTCCCACGTGCGCGATTTCGCCTACAGGGCTATCACCTGCTACGGCGGGCCTTTCCAGACCCTTCGGCTATCGCACACGCTAACTCGTCACGGCTACTCCGAGTTCGCTCGCCGCTACTATCGGAATCTCGGTTGATGTCTTTTCCTCGAGTTACTGAGATGTTTCAGTTCACCCGGTTCGCCTTCACTGGCCTATGTATTCAGCCAGGAATACCGCATTACTGCGGTGGGTTTCCCCATTCGGACATCGACGGATCAAAGCTCGTTTGTCAGCTCCCCGTCGCTTTTCGCAGACTACCACGTCCTTCATCGCCTGTGATCGCCAAGGCATCCACCCCATGCACTTAGTCGCTTGATCCTATAACACTGTGTGCTACAGGTTCTTGCTCTCTGAGTATTCGCGTTTGTGCCGTTCATCATTTTCAAAGGCCGCAGCTCTTTCAAGCCACGTATTTGAGAACTATTGAACAAAAAATCTAATGCAATCACAACCCGTACCCACGTCCGCTTCAACCCTCTCGGGCCGAGCCCTTTCGGGCTTGCGCGTACGCAAGTACACTTTGTTGTGCTTCTTCCAGATTGTTAAAGAACAATGTACAGATTCGCGCTAGACACCAATCAGTGCCTAACGCACAAGCCGCCCTGAAGAGGTAAAACCCCCAAGACCCTGTGCGTTACCCACTGCCACGCGCATTCACGATCAACGCCGTTCACCCTGCCGCTTTCCCCCCGCGCACGCCCCCTACCGGAACCCGCAGAATGGTGGAGGATGACGGGATCGAACCGACGACCCCCTGCTTGCAAAGCAGGTGCTCTCCCAGCTGAGCTAATCCCCCGTGCCTCGAAACCCGAAGACTGGTGGGTCAAGTTGGAATCGAACCAACGACCCCCGCCTTATCAAGACGGTGCTCTAACCGACTGAGCTACTGACCCCCTATTGCCTCGCGCACCTACCGCACGCCAGGCGACCGTGATCTCTCTGTACTACAACAACCGATAAGCGTGGGCGCTTCCGCTTCGTGTGCCGGGCTCTGAAAGGAGGTGATCCAGCCGCACCTTCCGATACGGCTACCTTGTTACGACTTCACCCCAGTCATGAATCCTACCGTGGTAATCGCCCCCCTTGCGGTTAGGCTAACTACTTCTGGTAAAACCCACTCCCATGGTGTGACGGGCGGTGTGTACAAGACCCGGGAACGTATTCACCGCGACATGCTGATCCGCGATTACTAGCGATTCCGACTTCACGCAGTCGAGTTGCAGACTGCGATCCGGACTACGATCGGGTTTCTGGGATTGGCTCCCCCTTGCGGGTTGGCAGCCCTCTGTCCCGACCATTGTATGACGTGTGAAGCCCTACCCATAAGGGCCATGAGGACTTGACGTCATCCCCACCTTCCTCCGGTTTGTCACCGGCAGTCTCATTAGAGTGCCCTTTCGTAGCAACTAATGACAAGGGTTGCGCTCGTTGCGGGACTTAACCCAACATCTCACGACACGAGCTGACGACAGCCATGCAGCACCTGTGTTCCGGTTCTCTTGCGAGCACTCCCAAATCTCTTCGGGATTCCAGACATGTCAAGGGTAGGTAAGGTTTTTCGCGTTGCATCGAATTAATCCACATCATCCACCGCTTGTGCGGGTCCCCGTCAATTCCTTTGAGTTTTAATCTTGCGACCGTACTCCCCAGGCGGTCAACTTCACGCGTTAGCTGCGCTACCAAGGCCCGAAGGCCCCAACAGCTAGTTGACATCGTTTAGGGCGTGGACTACCAGGGTATCTAATCCTGTTTGCTCCCCACGCTTTCGTGCCTGAGCGTCAGTATTATCCCAGGGGGCTGCCTTCGCCATCGGTATTCCTCCACATCTCTACGCATTTCACTGCTACACGTGGAATTCTACCCCCCTCTGACATACTCTAGCTCGGGAGTTAAAAATGCCATTCCAAGGTTAAGCCCTGGGATTTCACATCTTTCTTTCCGAGCCGCCTGCGCACGCTTTACGCCCAGTAATTCCGATTAACGCTTGCACCCTACGTATTACCGCGGCTGCTGGCACGTAGTTAGCCGGTGCTTATTCTGCAGGTACCGTCAGTGGCGCCAGGTATTAACCAGCGCCGTTTCTTCCCTGCCAAAAGTGCTTTACAACCCGAAGGCCTTCATCGCACACGCGGGATGGCTGGATCAGGGTTGCCCCCATTGTCCAAAATTCCCCACTGCTGCCTCCCGTAGGAGTCTGGGCCGTGTCTCAGTCCCAGTGTGGCTGGTCGTCCTCTCAAACCAGCTACGGATCGTCGCCTTGGTGGGCCTTTACCCCACCAACTAGCTAATCCGATATCGGCCGCTCCAATAGTGAGAGGTCTTGCGATCCCCCTCTTTCCCCCGTAGGGCGTATGCGGTATTAGCTACGCTTTCGCGTAGTTATCCCCCGCTACTGGGCACGTTCCGATACATTACTCACCCGTTCGCCACTCGCCGCCAGACCGAAGTCCGCGCTGCCGTTCGACTTGCATGTGTAAAGCATCCCGCTAGCGTTCAATCTGAGCCAGGATCAAACTCTTCAGTTCAATACCTGTTTAAGTTCGGGCTGCCCGCCGATCCATGACTAAACCACAGACCCTGCAAGACAACCCTGTCGCTTGCTCAAAGAAAAAGACAAGCTTGTGTTACCAAACCTGGCTTCTTTCTTCTCAGTGCAAGCACTTGGTCTGTTTAAGCCGATTCTCGTGAGAGAATCTGGCACACTCATTCCAAGCGCCCACACTTATCGGTTGTTTCGTTGTTAAAGAGCAGTTCCTGCTTCGCTTCCAACCTGCTGCAGTGCAGCGCGTTGTGTGAAGCAGAGAAACGAGATTATGAAGGAGTTTTTTTAGCTTGTCAAACCAGGTTAGGAGAATGTCGGAACTCTTCACTACCCCGGCCAACCTGCCTGCCACGCCCCGGATAAACATCAGCATCACTGCCCAGTCACCCGTGCCGCGGCCCGCCTTCGACCTCGCCTTGGCTGCCTTATCTTCAGGGTTAACCCTGAATGTCCAGCAGCGAAGGAGCCGAACTATAGCACGCTTTTTTAGCCGCGGGCAAATCGAACGGGAAACCCCCAAAAACCCCAGTCCCGCCACAGACCCATCCCCCGCAGCGAGCCACGGCCCCACAGCCCCCACCCGTCTACAAACCGAGCGGAGAGCATGGGGTGCCTCCTGGAGGTGAGTGGGTCATCGAACCGCAGGGAAGTACCCTGTTCCAGGCCGCGGCCTGCAGCATTCTTTACCCGCGCCGCGGGCGGCCCGGGTGGGTCGGCTCCATCGGCTCGGTCCCGGCCCTGCGGGCCGGGACTACCGGCGGTCGAGACCCGTTTCGGGGCGGTCGCCAAACTCGGGCGGCGGTCAGTCCCCCGGACTGACCGCAAGCGTCGCCCTCAGACTGTTGTGGTCTAATTTTGGTGGACACTTTTGAAGCGAATCATTACGACCGAATAAGGTGATTTCGTGACAAAGAAGCAAGAGCCTGGCCACCT
>NZ_NJIH01000016.1 GCF_002209565.1 Candidimonas nitroreducens | reverse complement strand
TGTCCAGCAGCGAAGGAGCCGAACTATAGCACGCTTTTTTAGCCGCGGGCAAATCGAACGGGAAACCCCCAAAAACCCCAGTCCCGCCACAGACCCATCCCCCGCAGCGAGCCACGGCCCACAGCCCTCAACCGTCTACAACACGAGCGGAGAGCATGGGGTGCCTCCTGGAGGTGAGTGGGTCATCGAACCGCAAGGAGGTACCCCATGCTAGGCCGCGCCGAAAGAACCTGGCCCGCGACGTACCACGGCCCACAGCCCCCAGCCGTCTACAAAACCCGCGGAGAGCACGGGGTACCTCCTGGAGGTGAGTGGGGTATCGAACCGGAAGGAGGTACCCCGTGCTAGGCCGCGTCTAAAGAATCCGGCCCCGCGACGAATCACGACCCCACAGCCCCCAACCGTCTACAAAACCCGCGGAGAGCATGGGGTACCTCCTGGAGGTGAGTAGGGTATCGAACCGCAGGGAGGTGCCCCGTGCTAGGCTGCGGTCTAAAGAACCCCGCCCACCGATGAATCACGGCCCACCAAGCCCCACGACGAACCAAAGCCGACTGCCCCGCAACGTACCAACCCCTGTGGAGGCCTAATCCTTCCCCAAAGCCGCCACCGCCGAAATCTCCACCAACACATCGGGAGCACCCAGCTGAGTCTGTACCACCGCCCGCGCCGGCTTAGCCTGTGGATCCACCCATGACTTCCAGATCGCGTTCAACTGATCCTTGGTTCGAATATCTGCCAAGTAGACATTCACCATCAGCAGCCTGGACTTGTCACTCCCCGCCTGATGCAGCAATGCCTCCATGGTCTGCAGAATCTGCTCGGTCTGCCCCCGGACGTCCGCCTGCCTGTCCTGAGCGGTCAGCCCGCAAAGATGGGCGATGCCCCCGTAGCTCACCAGTTGACTCAGAAATTCTCCCTGCCCCAATCGTTGTATGCTCATTGCTCGGCAAAGCCTCCGCTTAGATTAAAGTTGATCCACCAGTGTCGCCGCCCCGGCGCACATACGCTCGGCGAGGTCGCCCGGAATGCCATACAACGATGGGCCTAACCTGACATGCCGCCAAGGATAGGCAGTGTACCCCCTGCCCCTCTACCCGAGTCATACAGTCAGTTCCGTAGTTTCCTTGATGCGCTGCAGCGTGAAACTAGACCGCATGTCCACCACCGCCGGATGCTGCATCAGCTTGTCCATGGCAAAGCGCGAAAAGCGCGTCAGGTCTTCCACCTGCACCCGCAGCAGGTAATCCATATCGCCAGTCATGGCATAGCACTCCACCACTTCCGGCCAAGCCTGCACATCGCGCGCAAAGTCCGACATCGGCGCATGACTGGCGCGGGCCGTCTTGTTCAGCCGCACCGATATATACGCCAGCAGCCCCTGCCCGACCTTTTCCGCATCGACCAGCGCCACATACTTGGTGATATAGCCTTCTTCTTCCAGGCGCCGCACCCGGCGCAAACAGGGGCTGGGAGACAAGGAAACCCGGTCGGCCAGCTCTTGGTTGCTGAGCCTGCCATTACGCTGCAATTCCGTCAGAATTTGCCTGTCTGTCCTATCCAGCTCATTTCTAGGCATATTCATCCCTTAAAAATTTATATATTGGCAGCTTATTGCTTAATTAACACAGATTCTAGCCATATTCGCAATCGCCTGCTCGGCCTTTCTTTTTAAAATTTCGCTACCGAAACGTACTGCGCCTGGCAATCGGATGGCGCGTCACGGTTCCCCATATCACCACGGCCGCCGCCATTCCACACGGCTTGCGGCCGTCACCACCTGGAGATTCTTATGAGCAGCGGTTTTCAACCTTGGGAAAACCCCATGGGCACGGCGGGATTCGAATTCATCGAATACGCGGCCCCCGATCCGGTCGCCATGGGCAAAGTGTTCGAGACGCTCGGCTTCAAGGCCATCGCCCGGCACCGCAACAAGAACGTCACCCTGTACCGCCAGGGCGACGCCAATTTCCTGATCAATGCCGAACCCGACTCATTCGCGCAGCGTTTCGCGCGGCTGCACGGCCCGTCCATCTGCGCCATAGCCTTCCGCGTGCAGGACGCCGCGCAAGCCTACAAGCGCGCGCTGGAACTGGGCGCGTGGGGCTTCGATTCCCGCAGCGGCCCCATGGAACTGAACATTCCGGCCATCAAGGGCATCGGCGACTCGCTCATCTACCTGGTCGACCGCTGGCACGGCAAGCAGGGCCACGGCGGCATCGGCGACATCAGCATCTACGACGTGGACTTCGAACCCATAGACGCCGCCACGGCCGCCACCGACCGCAAGCACCGCGGCGCGGGCATAACCGGCATCGACCACCTGACGCACAATGTGCACAAGGGCCGCATGCAGGAATGGGCCGAGTTCTACGAGCGCTTCTTCAACTTCCGCGAGGTGCGCTACTTCGACATCGAAGGCCAGGTCACCGGCGTCAAGTCCAAGGCCATGACCTCGCCCTGCGGCAATATCCGCATTCCCATCAACGAAGAAGGCACCGAGGAAAAGGGCCAGATCCAGGAATATCTGGATCTGTACCACGGCGAAGGCATACAGCACATCGCCCTGGGCACCGACGACATCTACGCCACGATCGAACAGCTGCGCGCCACCGGCCTGCGCTTCCTGGACACGCCCGACACCTACTACGAGCTGCTCGACACCCGTCTGCCGCAACACGGCGAAGACGTGACGCGCCTGAAGAAGAACCGCATCCTGCTCGACGGCGCCCCGCAAGGCGGGCTGCTGCTGCAGATCTTCACCGAGAACCAGATCGGCCCAATCTTCTTCGAGATCATCCAGCGCAAGGGCAACGACGGCTTCGGCGAAGGCAATTTCAAGGCCTTGTTCGAATCCATCGAGCTGGATCAGATGCGCCGCGGCGTGGTCAAGGCGGTGAAGTAAGGCGTAAGGCGGGCTGTCCTGGGCCGGCCTACCCGCCAGGTGACTCGGGTTCGGCAACGGCCCACGCACGATAGGAGGGGCCGCACCTGGGCGCGGCCCCTCTTTTTTCCGGACGAGCAGCGGCGAACAGCCGCCGCGAACCGGGGCAACGCCCATCCACACAGTCGCGCTTCGCGCGCGCGGCGGCATTATCGGTCAGGCCAGCAGCTCGGCGTAGTGCTTGCGGAACTTGGCCATCTTGGGCGAGATCACCATCCGGCAATAGCCCTGCTCGGGATGCTGGGCGTAATAATCACGGTGATATTGTTCGGCGGGCCAGAAGCGCTGCGCCGGCAGCAGATGCGTTACCACCGGCGTGCCCAGTTCGGCCTGCACCTGGGCCATGACGCGGCGCGCCACCTCTTCCTGTTGCGGCGACTGGCAGAAGATTGCCGAAGCATACTGCGGCCCGACGTCCGCCCCCTGGCGGTCGGGCGTGGTGGGGTCGTGGGTGGCGAAGAAAATCTGCAGCAGCGTCTCGAGACTGACCACGGCGGGATCGAAGCGCACTTCCACCACCTCGATGTGCCCGGTATTCTGCTCGCATACCTGCTGATAGCTGGGATTTTCGACGTGGCCGCCGCAATAGCCCGGCGTCACCGAAATTACGCCGCGCACCGCGGAAAACACCGATTCGGTGCACCAGAAGCAGCCGCCGCCCAACACTATGGTTTCGGCCGTGCCTTCATTGCTCATGTTCGACTCCTTGAATCAAATCCTGCGTATCCATTCTACGCACTTGCGAGGCCCCCTATGCGGCCTGCAGGATATGAAAAGTCTTGGCGCGCCGATCCGCCGGGCCCGCGGAGCCAGCAGGGCCAGAGCTCAGCTCTAGCGGGCCTCGGGCTGCTTGGCCAGGGACAATATCCATACGGCCAGCTCGTGCGCCTGCTGTGCGCTGACCTGCGGCTGCGCCGGCATGGGCACCGCGCCCCAGCGGCCCCTGCCGCCATTGCGTATGGACTGCGCAAGATAGTCGGCGGCCCCCGGCTGGCCGGCAAAACGCTGGGCCACGGCGACAAACGGCGGGCCGACACGCCTGCCGCGCACCTGATGACAGGCCAGGCAGTTGACGGACTTGGCCAGATCCAGCCCGGTCGTCGAGGCAGCCGCCGACGCGGCGGCACCCGGCGCAGCAGCGCCCGGCGTAGTGACATCCGGCGTAGTGACATCCGGCGTGGCGACGCTCGGCGTAGCAACATCCGGCGTAGCGACGTTCGGCGCGGCGACGCCCGGCGCACCCAGCGCCTGGGCGGCCCAAGCCAATGCGGCGGCAGCCGCCGGCGCCCGCCACGCAAGGCGCGGCGCACCGGCACGGCGCCTGAAAAAGAACCGCAGCACAGTGCCCGCCCACGCCGCGGCGGCTTGCATATTCAGATTCCTGGAAGGCATTTCCTGTTCCACTACTGTAATCGAGATCGACGCGCCAGGCGTGGCTCGAGCGGCCGCACGGCCCGTCTGGCAGCGCCGATCGGGGTATTATCGACGAAATTTTCCATCGAGACCCGCTCTCATGCTGCACTTTCCGCAATTCGACCCGATCGCCTTCCATATCGGCCCGCTGGCCGTGCACTGGTACGGCTTGATGTACCTGCTGGGCTTCGCACTGACCTGGGTGCTGGGCAAGTGGCGCATCGACCACGGCAAGACTGACCTGACCCTCAAAGACCTGGAAGACATCATCTTCTACAGCGTGCTGGGCGTGGTGATAGGCGGGCGCCTGGGCTATGTGCTGTTCTACCAACCGTCGGCATACCTGGCCCACCCGCTCAGCATCTTCTATCTGTGGCAGGGCGGCATGTCCTTTCACGGCGGGCTGCTGGGCGTGATCACGGTCATGTATTTGTTCGCCCGCCACAAGCGCCGCACACTGCTGGAAATCGGCGACTTCGTCGCGCCCCTGATCCCCCTGGGGCTGGCAGCAGGGCGCCTGGGCAACTTCATCAACGGCGAACTCTGGGGCCGCCCGACCACCCTGCCCTGGGGCATGGTTTTCCCCGAAACCCACGACGGCATACCGCGCCACCCATCGCAGCTTTACGAAATGGGGCTGGAAGGCTTCGCCCTGTTCGCGCTGCTGTGGTGGTTCGCGCGCAAGCCGCGCCCCGTAGGCCAGATCAGCGCCGTATTCCTGATGGGCTACGGCACCTTCCGCTTCCTGGTGGAATTCACGCGCCAGCCCGACGCCTTCCTGGGCCTGCTGATCGACGGCCTGTCGATGGGGCAGCTGCTGTCGCTGCCCATGATCGTGGCCGGCGCGATTATTTTTGCGTGGAGCGCAAAAAGATCGAACCGTGCACCGAAACCGTAACGGTTTCGGTGCTGCCCTCCAAAGGCACCGGCGCGGCCTTGGCCATCGAGGCCATGGCCATCATGCGCGGCGCGGGCTGGTAAGGCACGGCCCCCGAGCCGCTGAGTTCTATATTGCGTATGCTGTAGGAAGCAAAGCCGAAGGCGCTTGCCAGTGCCTGGGCGCGGTCGCGGAAGGCCTGCGAAGCCTCGGTCAGCAAAGCCTGCTCGGCCTTGGCGCGCGCGGCGCGCGATACCGAAAAGCTCAGATTGGCGATCACCATGCCGTCGCCGGCCTTGGCGGCCTGGGTTGCGGCGGCCTTGAAGTCGGTGGACTTCAGAACGATCTCGGCACGCCCGTGCCAGCCCGAGATGCGCCCACGGCTGTCATTGACCGGCCATACGCGGACGTTGCCCGTGCTGGCCTTGACCTTGGGATCCGTCGACACCTGCTTCATGGCATGCCCCAGCGTGGCGGAAAGCTGATCGGCCACCTTGGACTGCGAGGCGCCGTCCAGCTCGGCGGCCAGCGTGATGGTGACGGTGTCTTGCGCCACCTGCGCAGAGGCCTCGGCCCGCAGGCTGGCCTGCGGCCAGTGCTCGTGGCGGCTCGAAGCCTGGCCTTGCGCATCGGCGGCACCGGCCGGCAGCACGACGCAGGCCTGCGCGGCGGCCAGCAATACACCCAGCACCCAAGTGCGTCTTGATCCGTAGCGATACATACTCGTCCTCCAGAAATTGCTTGCGGTGCCCCTGCCGTGGCAAGGGCGCAGAAAGGGAAAAGCCCGTCCGGAAGGACGGGCTTTTCTGTAATGCCCCGCATGTGCCGTCTAGGCCGGCATCCCGGAACCTGGGGTTCAGGGTGGTCGCCATCAGTCAGGCTTCGGGTTCTCCAGTGAAGGAAATCACACCCACCTGTCAATCCGACAACCTATATGCCTATAGCATTGGTTCAAGGAATGTATGGCCAGGTCTCGAACACTGCAGGGACTAACTGCTGGGCGCCGCGCCTTGCTGCGCGCGGCGGCCCGAATCTACAAACTGCGCTGATACTTCTACGAACTGCGCGGTACTTCACTTTCACTTGCTCGCGATCGGCCCGGGTAGAACCTCGTCGAGCATGTTGTTCATGTCTTCGATTTTACGCTTGAAATCGCCCACCGCAAGATCGCCCAGCGGGCCGCCAGGCGCCTTGGTGGATAAAAGTTCGCCGGCGATCTGGATGGCGGCCATCACGGCGATGCGTTCGTTGCCGGAAACCTTGCCCGAGCCCTTTACGCGCAGCATGAGCTGATCGACGTAGCGCACCGCCGACAGCAGCGGCTCTTTTTCTTCGGGCAGGCAGGCCAGCGAATAATCGCGGCCCAATATGGAGACATCGACACGTTCCATCAGTTTGGCTCCTGGGCCGCGCCCGGCAGGCGCATGAGTACGGCATCGATGCGCTCTTTGGCGGTGCCGGCCGCAGCCCGCAGCCGCGAGGCATCGGCCCGGCTGGCCTGCAGCTCGTGCCGCACCGACTCGTACTCGGCCTGATAGCGCGAGGCGGCGACGCGCAATTCCGCTTGAGCCGCGTCGGATTGCGAGCGTATGGCATCGACCTCGGCCTGGTGCTGTTCGAGGTGCTGCGCCACCGACTGCTGGTCGGCGTCGCGCCGCGCCAGATCGTCGCGCAGCGCATTGCGTTCCTGCTCTAGGCTCTTGAGGCGCGCACGTAAAGTGTCGCGCTCGGCCTGGAGCAAGCGCATGGCCTGAACCACTTGCCCGATACGGGCGGCGAGGGAATCTAGATCTTGCAGCATGGGCGTTATCGTAAACCATCCGGCCCCAAGGGAACAGGGTCGTGGGGAACGGCGTCGTGGCAATCCGAAAAACGCAAGTATAGCGGCAAGCGAGGCCGCGAAATCCTTTCACGCCTCTTTCCTTCACCTTTCAGTCTTCTTTCAATTTGGGCCAGGAAACGCCCGAACGAGGGTTGGGGACTATGGGATTTCCCTCAATTCTAGGGAAAACCCTGAACGACCAAGCACAAATCCGGGTTTGCATCGGCGGCTGGGTCATTTACCATTTCGCACCTTTCAACTTATTTAAAGCTTTCTTTCATTTTCCAAACACGGAGCTGAACACTCCCTGCAAGGGGAATCTAAGCAACGATGCCGTCACGGAGGTCGGATCAATATGCACATCAAACAGAAACAGGACTTTTGGTCCGGCGTGATGTTTATAGTCATTGGCCTGGGATTCTCTTGGGGTGCCACCAGTTATTCACTGGGCACGGCAGCCCGCATGGGCCCGGGCTACTTTCCTTTCTGGCTCGGCATAGTCATGGCCGTGCTGGGCGCGATCGTACTGCTCAGTGCGCTGGGGAAAAAGGCCGAAGACGTCGAGCTCGAAAAATTCGACTACAAGATCGCAGCCATCGTGGTCGGCTCGACGGCCCTGGCCGGCGTGGCTCTCGACTTCCTGGGCGTGTACATCACGATATTCCTGTACGTCGTGATCAGCAGCCTTGCCGCCCATGACTTCAACTGGAAGGTGGCGGTGGCCAATGGCGTGTTCCTGGTGCTGTTCGTCTGGCTAGCCTTCATTAAGGGGCTGGGCCTGATCTTCCCGCTGTGGCCCAGCTTCCTCGGCAACTAAACGGAGCTCAAGAACATGGAATTGCTACAACATCTGATGCTGGGCTTCGAAGTCGCCCTCTCCCTCGATAACGTGCTGTACTGCCTGCTGGGCTGCCTGCTGG
Organism: Candidimonas nitroreducens; assembly: GCF_002209565.1. GTDB lineage: Bacteria > Pseudomonadota > Gammaproteobacteria > Burkholderiales > Burkholderiaceae_B > Candidimonas > Candidimonas nitroreducens. Next base: position 91,398 of record NZ_NJIH01000016.1, on the reverse strand, counting down.
GCACCGCGATCGGCGTGCTGCCCGGCATCGGCCCGGTGCCCACCATCGCCATGCTGCTGCCCATTACCTACGTGCTGCCGCCGGTGGCGGGCATCATCATGCTGGCCGGTATTTACTACGGCGCAGCCTACGGCGGTTCGACCACCGCCATCCTGATGGCCCTGCCGGGCGAAACCTCGGCCGTGGTCACGGTGCTGGACGGCCACCAGATGGCTCGCAACGGCCGGGCCGGCGCGGCCCTGGCCATCGCGGCCCTGGGCTCGTTCTTCGCCGGCTGCGTGGCCACCGTCGTCATCGCCGGCTTCGCGCCGCCGCTGGCCGAAGTGGCCTTCAAGTTCGGCCCTGCCGAGTACTTCTCGCTGATGGTGCTGGGCCTGGTGGGCGCGGTGGTGCTGGCGTCGGGCTCGCTGTCCAAGGCCATCTGCATGATCTTGCTCGGCCTGCTGCTGGGCATGGTGGGTACCGACGTGAACTCGGGCGTGGCCCGCTACGACTTCGGCATCCCTGAACTGCAGGACGGCATCGACTTCGCCGTCGTGGCCATGGGCGTGTTCGGCTTCGCCGAAATCATGACCAACCTGGAACTGCGCGACAAGCGCGTGCAGCTCAGCAGCAAGGTCGGCAGCCTGTATCCGAACAAGCAGGAATTCAAGGAATCCTGGCCCGCGGTGGTGCGCGGCACGGCCCTGGGCTGCTGCCTGGGCATCCTGCCCGGCGGCGGCGCGGTGCTGTCGTCCTTCGCGTCCTACACGCTGGAAAAGAAGATATCCAAGACCCCTGAACGCTTCGGTCACGGCGCCCCGGCCGGCGTAGCCGGGCCGGAATCGGCCAACAACGCGGGCTCGCAGGCCTCCTTCATCCCGCTGCTGACCCTGGGCATTCCGGGCAACGCGGTGACGGCGCTGATGATCGGCGCGATGATGATCCACAACATCCAGCCCGGCCCTCAGGTCATGACCAGCCACCCCGACCTGTTCTGGGGCCTGATCGTGTCCATGTGGATCGGCAACCTGATGCTGGTGATCCTGAACCTGCCGCTGGTCGGCCTGTGGGTCAAGCTGCTGAACGTGCCCTACCGCATCCTGTTCCCGGCGATTCTGGTGTTCTGCACGGTCGGCGTGTATTCGCTGAACTACAACGTGTTCGACATCTACGTCACGGCAGCCTTCGGTCTGATCGGCTACATCTGGGCCAAGCTCAAGTGCGAAGGCGCCCCGCTGCTGCTGGGCCTGGTGCTGGGCCCCATGATGGAAGAAAACTTCCGCCGCGCTCTGCTGCTGGCACGCGGCGACTTCTCGACCTTCGTCACCCGGCCGCTGTCGGCGTCGCTGCTGGCCGTCACGGCAGTGCTGATCGTCATCGTGGCCCTGCCCTCGGTGAAGAAAAAGCGCGAAGAAGCCTTCGTCGACGAAGACTGACAACAAACAGTCGAACCCGGCTAACGTTCTCCGGCTCGCGGGGAACCCTGCCGCCCGGCCTCAGGCCGGGCGGTTTTTTTTGCGCAAAGCCGCGAGGTGGGAAAGCCTGGACACGGCACAGTCCTTGTGGACTGTGCCGCGCCTGGCGAATCCGAGCGGCATGCAAAGCCGCGAGAGGACTGCAAGCCGACGGCGCGGCGGGTCGCGGGCGGCTGTCCGCCTCAGCCCGACGCGGGCTCGGTGGCCGTGCGCAGCGAATTGAGCGAGGCGATCAGGTCGCCGAAGCGCTCGCCCTGCACCACCACGTGCTGGCGCAGGCGCTCGGCGGTAAGGTTGGAATCGCCCGCTGCCAGCGCCTCCAGCACGCCGCCGTGCTCGGCATAGGAATTGCCGATGCGGTCGCGCACGCGCAGCTGCAGGCGCCGATAGACCCGCAGCCTGCGGTGCAGCCGCAAGGCCTGCTCGGCCAGATAGAGATTATGGCTGGCGTGGTAGATCTGGGCGTGGAAGCGCGCGTTGGCCTCGTAGTAGGCCTCCAGATCGTGCGCCTGCACGGCCGCGCCGCACTCCGCATGCGCGGCGCGCAGCTCGGCCAATTCCGGCTCGGTGATGCGGCGCGCGGCCAGCCTGCCGCACATCGCCTCCAGCTCGGCCATGACCTCGAACATTTCGCACAGGCGGCGCGGGTCGACCTCGGCCACCACTGCGCCGCGCCGCGGCCGCACATCGAGCAGGCCCGCTGAGCCGAGCTGGATCAAGGCCTCGCGCAAAGGTGTGCGCGACACGCCGAAGGCGGCGGCCAATTCCACCTCGTCCAGACGCCTGCCCGGGGCGTACTCGCCCATGGCTATCTTTTCTTCGATAGCCTGGCGCAGCTGTTCGGAGCGTTTGAGTTTCATGCGGCGGTACCGGTGAATTCTGGCCTCATTGTACGTCGCCCGGGCCGGTTTACAAATTATTGTGTCCATAGAAAATAATTTTGTATACATTTTTTTGAAAAAAATATACGATTTAAGCGCTACAAACCTCACGAACAAAAGGAGAGACTGCAATGGAGACAACGAGACGCCGCGTGCTGCTGGGGTCGGTGGCCACCCTGTCCATGTGGGTGGCTGGACGCATGCCCGGGCTGGCCCAGGCACATGCGGCAGACAGCACCACCCTGAAAATCTCGCACCAATTCCCGGGCGGTACGCTTACCAGCGGCGACTTCCGCGACCGGCTGTGCCGCCGCTTCGCCATGGAAGTCGAAAAGCGCACCAACGGCACCCTCAAGTTCCAGATCTACCCGGGCTCGTCGCTGATGAAGACCACCGCGCAATTCAGCGGCCTGCGGCGCGGCGCGCTGGATCTGAGCCTGTATCCGCTGCCCTATGCCGGCGGCCAGGTGCGCGAGTTGAACATCGGCCTCATGCCGGGCCTGGTCACCTCGTATGCGCAGGGTGCGGCCTGGAAGAATGCGGAAATCGGCAAGGCACTCACCGACCTGCTGGCCGCCAAGGACGTGGTGCTGGTCAGCTGGATCTGGCAGGCCGGCGGCGTGGCCAGCCGGGTGCGGCCGCTGGTCAACCCCGAAGACGCCAAGGGCATGAAGGTGCGCGGCGGCAGCCGCGAAATGGACATGATCCTGAAACAGGCCGGGGCTGCGGTAATTTCCGTGCCGTCCAACGAGCTGTATGCCGCCATGCAGACCGGCGCCATGGATGCCGCCATGACCTCGTCGACCAGCCTGATGTCGTTCCGCCTCGAGGAAGTCTCCAAGTTCCTGACCACGGGCCGCGACAAGGCCTACTGGTTCATGCTCGAGCCGCTGCTGATGTCCAAGAGCGTGTTCGACCGGCTCAGCAAGCCGCAGCAGGACGCCATCATGCAGGTCGGCGCGGAAATGGAGGCCTTCGGCACGCAGGCCGCCAAGGCCGACGACCAATCGGTGGCCGCCGCTTACACCAAGGTCGGCGCCAAGGTGGTGGATCTGGATCAGGCCGTGGTCGCCAAATGGCAGAACATTGCCCGCACCAGCGCCTGGAAGGACTACGCCAGCCGCTCGCAGGACTGCGCCCGCTTCCTGGCTCTGGCGGAAAAGGTTCAGGCGTGAGCGGGGGCATGTCCCCCGATGCGGCGGCGGACGCGGCACTGACCGTGCCGCCGCCGCTGCGCGTGCTGGACGGCTGGCTGCAGCGGTTCAGCACCGTACTGCGCGTGATATGCATGCTGGCCATGATCGTGGCCGCCGGCATACTCAGCTACAGCGTGTTCGCGCGCCACATCCTGAAGCTGGCCACCGACTGGCAGGACGAAGCCTCGGTATTCCTGCTGGTCGGAGCCACCTTCGTCTCTTCGGCGTACGTGCAGCATGCGCGCGGCCATATCGGCATCGAGGCGGTAACGTCGCTGCTGCCGCCCCGGGTCAACCGCGTGCGCCGCATCCTGGTCGATATCGCCAGCCTGTTGTTCTGCACGTTCTTCGCCTGGAAGTCATGGACACTGTTCCACGAAGCCTGGGTCGACGGCCAGATCAGCGATTCCACCTGGGGGCCGCCGCTGTCCATACCCTATGGCCTCATGGCCGGCGGCATGACCGTGCTGTGCCTGCAGCTGCTGGTGCAGGTGGCGGCCGGCATCTCCGGACGGGAGACGCCGCATGACTGATCTATCCATGGGCTTGCTGTATGGCGGCGCCACCCTGGCGGTGATGTTCACGGGCATGCCCATCGCCTTCGCGCTGGGCGCCGTGGCCCTGGTGTTCATGTATGCCTTCATGCCCGTGTCCTCGCTCGACATGGTGACGCAGAACGTCTACGAAGAAATGGCCAGCATCACGCTGCTGAGCATTCCGCTGTTCATCCTCAAGGGCGCGGCCATCGGCCGCTCGCCGGCGGGGCAAGACCTGTATCTTGCGCTGCACGCCTGGATGCGGCGCATTCCGGGCGGCCTGGGCATCGCCAACGTCGTGGCTTGCGGCCTGTTCGCGGCCATGGCGGGCTCGAGCCCCGCCACCTGTTCGGCCATAGGCAGCGCGGGCATCCCGGAAATGCGCAAGCGCGGCTACTCGCCGGGCTTCGCGGCGGGCATTATCGCCGCCGGCGGCACCCTGGGCATATTGCTGCCGCCGTCCATCACCATGATTCTGTACGCCGTGGCCGCGGAGCAATCGCTGGGCAGGCTGTTCCTGGCCGGCATCGTGCCGGCGCTGCTGCTGATCGCCTTGTTCTCGTGCTATACCGCATGGCGCTACCGCCACGAATACAGCGTCGCCGAGGCGGCGCTGCAGCGCCATGGCACGGCCTCGCCCTTCCCCAAGGAAGGGCCGATGTCGCGCCGCGACAAGCTGGCCATGCTGCCGCGCGTGCTGCCTTTCATCATCCTGCTGCTCGGCGTGATGGTGGCGCTGTACGGAGGCTACGCCACACCCTCCGAGACCGCCGGCCTGGGCGCCCTGCTGGCGCTGGGGCTGATCGCCGGCATATACCGCATATGGCGCCCCAGGCAGCTCGAACCGATACTTTCGGCCACGCTGAAGGAATCGACCATGCTGATGCTGATCATCGGCATGTCGCTGCTGTACTCTTATGTGATGAGCTACCTGCACATCAGCCAGTCGACGGCGCAGTGGATCGTCGGCATGCACCTGTCGCGCTGGGTGCTGCTTGCCGCCATCCTGCTGCTGGTGATCGTGCTGGGCTTTTTCCTGCCGCCGGTCAGCATCATACTGATGACCGCGCCCATCATCCTGCCGCCGCTGAAGGCCGCCGGCTTCGACCTGGTGTGGTTCGGCGTCATCATGACCATCGTCATGGAACTGGGCCTGATCCACCCGCCGGTGGGGCTGAATATTTTCGTCATCAAGAACACCGCGCCCGACATCGCGCTGCGCGATATTGTCTGGGGCGTCATGCCCTTCGTGGTGCTGATGCTGCTGGCGGTGGTGCTGATCTGCGCATTCCCGGCCATTTCCCTGTGGCTGCCGAATATGCTGATGAACTGAGCGCGGCCGCAATGCAAGTCATATGTAGCGAGGTTGAAATGAAGGATGTCCCGTTGCCCGAAGGGCTCGACACGGCGCAACGCAAGAAGCCCCGGCTGGCCGACCGGCTGAGTTCCTGGCTGGGCCACGGCAGAAAGCCGCGGCCCGGCCCCGAGGCCGGCGATGCGGCGGCGCCGCTGTCGGCGCGCGAAGAAGAACAATTGCGCGGCTCGCTGCGCCTGTGCCTGCAGGCGCGCCAGACCGATAGCGTGGCCGCCGGCGCCACCGCGCAGTTCATGCAGCGCTATCAGGAAAGCGGCGCGGCGCAGCGTACCGAACTGCTGCGCGTGCTGGCGCTGGAATGCGGCGAACAGGCCGGCGCCGCGGGCGCGGCCACACTGTCCGGCGCACTGGCGGGCACGCGGGTGCGCTTCTTCAAGCGCTTCAACACGCTGCCAGGCGGCCTGCCCTTCTTGGTCGGGCTGCGCGCCGACATGCTGCGCCAGCGCAAGGAAATCCCGCAGATCGCCCCCCTGGAAGAAGATCTGGGGGGCCTGTTCTCGACCTGGTTCGACGTGGGCTTCCTGGAACTGCGGCCCATCACCTGGGACTCGCCGGCCTCGCTGCTCGAGAAACTGATGCGCTACGAGGCGGTGCACGAAATATCGTCGTGGGCCGATCTGCGCAACCGGGTCGACTCCGACCGGCGCTGCTACGCCTTCTTCCATTCGCGCTGGCCCAACGAGCCGCTGATCTTCGTCGAGGTGGCGTTCCTGCCCGAGATGGCGGGCAACGTCCAGGCGCTGCTCGATGAAAACGCCCCGCTGGAAGACCTGAGCAAGGCGCGCTGGGCCATCTTCTATTCCATCTCGAACACCCAGCCCGGGCTGCGCGGCGTCAGCTTCGGCAACTTCCTGCTCAAGCGCGTGATCGAGGAACTGCGGCGCGAATTCCCCAAGCTGTCCAGCTTCGCCACCCTTTCCCCCATCCCGGGCCTGAACGACTGGCTGCGCAAGCTCGACGGTGCCCAAGCGCAGGAATACATCGGCGCCTCGATCGCCAAGAAGCTCAGGAAACTCGACGCGGACTTCAGCCTACCCTCGGGCGTGGCGCTGCCCTCCTGGCTGCAGGAACGCGAGGCGGCCGAGGACGCCGGCGGCGCGGACGCGGCGGCCCGCCCCGGCCACAAGGCCGCAGACGCACAGGCGCTGCGCCGCGATGCCGCCATGCGGCTGGCGGCCCACTACCTGGCCCGCGAAACCCATAAAGACATGCCGCTGGATCCCGTCGCCCGCTTCCACCTGGGCAACGGCGCGCGCATCGAGCGCCTGAACTGGCAGGCGGACATGTCGAAGAAAGGCCTGCGGCAGTCCAGCGGCCTAATGGTCAACTACCTCTACGACCTCGACGAACTGGACGGCAATTTACGAAAATTGGCCGAGGGCCAGCCGGCGGTGGGCCGCGCCGTGGCCAAGCTGCTTTAGGGTCTGCTGATGCTTCAGGGTCTGCTGATGCTTCAGGGCCTGTTGCTGCTTTGGGGCCTGTTGACGCTGTAAAGAAACGCTTTTTCCCGTACAAGCTTTCCCGTACAAACGGGCTCCCGCGCCGACCCACCAGCAGCCAGCCTGTCCGGGTGCCGCCGCGGGGCGCATAATCCGAATACTTCCACTTGCTCCGAATACTTCCACTTGCTCCGAATACTTCCACTTGCCGAAACCGACATGACCACCCAAGACGCCAATCTCTATGCCCTGCTCGCCACGGGCTTTCCCGCCGACCGCAGCGGCTGCTGCATCGAAACCCACGACGGGCTGTACTACAGCTGGGACGACCTGGAACAGGCCACGGGCAAGCTGGCCAATCTGTTGGCCGGGCTGAAGCTGCCGGCGGGCTCGCGGGTCGCGGTGCAAGTCGAGAAATCGCCCGAGGCGCTGTTCCTGTACCTGGCCACGCTGCGCGCCGGCCTGGTGTATCTGCCGCTGAACACCGCTTACCGCGCCGCCGAAATGGACTACTTCATCGACAATGCCCGGCCGGCCGTGGTGGTCTGCACCGCGGCCAATCTGTCATGGGTAGCGCCGCTGGCCGAACAACACGGCACCCGCAAGGTCTATACGTTGGAAACCGATCGCACCGGCACCTTGCTGGAACAAGCCGCCGCCCTGCCGGGCCGCTACCGAACCGTGGCGCGCAAGCCCGGCGACCTGGCCGCGATTCTGTACACGTCCGGCACCACCGGACGCAGCAAGGGCGCCATGCTGACGCACGGCAACCTGGCATCCAATGCGCAGGTGCTGCACAAGTACTGGGGCTGGTCGCGCCAGAAGCGCGGCAGCGACGTGCTGCTGCATACCTTGCCCATATTCCACGTGCATGGGCTGTTCGTCGCCAGCCACTGCGCCCTGTTGTCCGGCAGCAAGATGATCTGGCTGCCCAAGTTCGAGGCCGGCGAGGTCGTACGCCGCCTGCCGCAGGCCACGGTCTTCATGGGTGTGCCCACCTATTACGTACGCCTTCTGGCCGACCCCGACTTCGACCGCGCCGCCTGCCGCCGCATGCGCCTGTTCATCTCGGGCTCGGCGCCGCTGCTGACGGAAACCTTCCAGAATTTCCGGGCCCGCAGCGGCCACACCATACTGGAACGCTACGGCATGTCGGAAACCGTCATGCTTACCTCCAACCCCTACTTCGGCAAGGCCGCCGAAGTGCGGCACGCCGGCACCGTCGGACTGCCGCTGCCGGGGGTGCGCTTGCGCGTAGTCGACGACGCCGGCCAGCCTTGCGGCGCCGACGGCATCGGCCATATCCAGGTGCAGGGGCCCAATGTGTTCGCCGGCTACTGGCAAATGCCGGAAAAAACCCGCGAAGAATTCACCGACGACGGCTATTTCCGCACCGGGGACATCGGCAAGATCGACGGCCAGGGCTATGTCAGCATCATCGGCCGCTCGAAAGACCTGATCATATCCGGCGGCTACAACGTTTATCCCAAAGAGATCGAAAGCTTTCTCGATGAAATGCCGGGCGTGGACGAATCGGCGGTGATCGGCGTGCCCCACCCCGACTTCGGCGAAGCCGTGGTGGCGGTGGTGGTGCCGCGGCCGGGCGCAGCGCCCGAGGCGCAGGAGCTGATACGCCAGCTCAAGGACAAGATCGCCAACTTCAAGGTGCCCAAGCAGATCCACTTCGCGCCCGAGCTGCCGCGCAACACCATGGGCAAGGTGCAGAAGAACGTGCTGCGCAAGCAATACGGCGCCGCAAGCTGAGGCCACAACGCGGGCCGCCGGCAAGGGGCATCGAGGCAAGACGCCCGCTGCGGCGCGGGCGTGGCGTGAATGCGGGGCGTGGACACGGGAGTGAATGCGGCGTGGACACGGGGGAGTGAACGCGGCGTGGACACGGGGGAGTGAACGCGGCGTGGATGCGGCAATGCGGCGGGAGGCAGCACGGAACAGGCAACGTTGCGGTAATCTACTGGCTTGATATCCGTAATGCCGGATAGCCAGATACCGACCACACCCATCACCGGAGAATCCGCAATGCCTTCTGTCAGCGAAAAAACCTATCGCCCCGCGCCCGCGACGAAAGTCGCTTTTCTAGGGTTGGGCGTGATGGGTTTTCCCATGGCCGGCCACCTGAGCCGCGCCGGCCATCAAGTCGCCGTCTATAACCGCACGTATTCCAAGGCCGAAGCCTGGGCCGCGGAATTCGGCGGGCGCGCCGCCAAGACCCCGAAGGAAGCGGCGCAGGGCGCCGACATCGTATTCTGCTGCGTCGGCAACGACGACGACCTGCGCAGCGTGGTGCTGGGCGAGGACGGCGCCCTGGCGGGCATGAGCAAGGGCGCGATCTTCGTCGACCACACCACCGCCTCGGCCGAAGTGGCGCGCGAGCTGCACGGCCTCGCCGCAGCCCAAGGGGCCGGCTTCGTCGACGCTCCGGTCTCGGGCGGCCAGGCCGGCGCCGTCAACGGCGTGCTCACCGTGATGTGCGGCGGCGAGCCGCAGCACTATGCCGCGATCGAGCCCCTTGCCTACGCGTATGCCCAGGCCGTGACGCTGCTGGGCGCGCCGGGCTCGGGCCAGCTGTGCAAGATGGTCAACCAGATATGCATCGCCGGGCTGGTGCAGGGTCTTTCCGAGGCCATCGCCTTCGGCCAGGCGGCAGACCTGGACATGGACAAGGTCTTGAAGGTCATCAGCAAGGGTGCGGCCCAGAGCTGGCAGATGGAAAACCGCGGCGCGACGATGGCCGCAGGCAAGTTCGACTTCGGCTTCGCGGTGGACTGGATGCGCAAGGATCTGGGCCTGGTGTTCGACGAGGCCAAGCGCAACGGCGCGCGCGTTCCCGTGACCGCGCTGGTGGATCAGTTCTATGCCGACGTGCAGCAAATGGGCGGCAAGCGCTGGGACACTTCCAGCCTGATCACACGCCTGCGTTCCTGAGACGACATCGGCCGCCAAAAACCGGGGCGCTTTTTGCCTTGGGGCGGCCCGGCGGCAAAAAGCAGCCCCCACGCTGCGCCTTCGGCTTGCTGCCCCCCCGAGGGGGCGCCTTTTGCCTTGGGGCGGCCCGGCGGCAAAAACAACAAAAACGGCTCGCGCAGTATTGGCGAGCCGTAGCTTCTTGCGGCACGCGCCGGCGTAGCCGGCGCTGCCAGGGACTGGCTTACTATTCGGCGTAAGCCTTGGTTTTTTCCTCGAGCTTCTGCTCGGCCACCACCGCAGCCGGCTGCGGCTTGGGCTTGCGATATTTCTTCCAGACGAAAGAAATGATCTGCGCCAGGATCAGCAGCGCCGAAGCGTAGACGAAGCCGGCACTGATCGGGCGATCGATGAAGACCATCATGTCGCCGCGCGACAGCAGCAGGGCCCGGCGGAAATTCTCTTCGACCATGGGGCCCAGCACGTAGCCCAGCAATATCGGCGCCACCGAGAAATCGAGGTAGACCAGCAGCGCGCCGACCACACCGAACACCAGCACTTCACCGACTTCGAACAGGCTGTTCTGGGTACTGAAGCAGCCTACCGCGATGAAGAACAGCGCCGAGGGGAACAGGAACCGGTACGGCACTTGCAGCATCTTGACCCACAGGCCGATCAGCGGCACGTTCAGCACCACCAGCAGCAAGTTGCCGACCCAGAAGCTGGCGATCAGGCCCCAGAAGATGTCCGGGTGCGAGGTGATGAGCTGCGGCCCAGGCTGAATGCCCTGGATCAGCAGCGCGCCGAGAATCAACGCCATCACCGCGTCGCCGGGTATGCCCAGGCTCATGGTGGGGATGAAGTCGACCTGAGTCTTGGAGTGCGATGCCGCCTCCGGGGACGCCACGCCTGCGATCTCACCGTAGCCGAAGCGCTCGGGGTGCTTGGACACCTTGCGCTCGAGCGCGTAGGCCACGAAGGTGGTAATGGTCGGCCCGGTGCCCGGCAGCACGCCGAACAAGGTACCCACCATCGTGCCGCGCAACATGGGGAAGAAAGACTTCTTCATTTCTTCCTTGGTGGGCCGCAAGTCTTTGAGGCTCATTTTCATGCCGCTGCCGACGACCGTCATGCGATTGACGCTGAGCAGGAACTCGGCCACGCCGAACAAGCCCATGGCCAAGGCCACCAGGTCGATGCCGTCTTCGAGGTTGAGCATGCCGAAGGTGAAGCGCATGGTACCCGTGTTGACGTCGGTGCCGACCACGCCGGTGAGCAGCCCGAACAAGGTCATGGCCACGCCCTTGATGGCCGAGCCCTTGGACATGGTGGAACCGGCGAGCAGGCCCAGCAGCATGATGGAGAAGATCTCCGCCGGGCCGAACTTGAAGGCCACTTCGACCAATAGCGGCGAGAAGAACACCATCACGGCGATACCCACGGACGCCGCGAAGAACGAGGCCGCCATGGCCACGCCCAGCGCCGCGCCGCCGCGCCCTTTCTTGGTAAGCGGATAGCCGTCGAGGCAGGCCACGGCATGTGGCGGGTGCACCGGCAGATTCAGCAGAATCGCGCCGATGGCGCCGCCATACATGGAGCCGTAGAAAATACCCGAAAGCATCAGGATGGCCGCCACCGGGTGCATGACGTAGGTCAGGGGCAGCAGAATGGAAATAGCGGCCAGCGCGCCCAGGCCCGGCAGCACCCCGATCAGGTTGCCGGCGACCACGCCGAAAATGGACCACATCAGATTGTGCGGCTCGAATGCGATGCCGAACCCATACATGAGGTCAAGCAGTGACTTCTCTATCATGATCAACCCCAGTGCAGAAGAGGAAATTGCAATTGCAGCAGCCACCAGAAGATGATGATTGCCACGACACACATGGACACGGACAAGATGAGCGCGCCCTTGATCGTATTCATGCGGTCGCCCAGCGCCGAGATGAACACGATGGCGAATGTGGCCGGCAGCAGGCCGGTGAATTCACCCAGGACGATGAACGCGATGATGCTGAAGATGATGCACAGCCAGCCGCGCCATTCCGGTTTGCCCTCGGTCGAGCCCATGTTCTTGTGGCCCAGACCTTCAATTGCAATAATGACTCCCATCAGCGCCAGCAAGGCCCCCACGGCCGCCGGAAAGAAGCCCGGCCCCATGTGGCTCAGCGAGCCGATCTGATAACTAGCCCCCTCTAGAATGGCTCCCAGGCCAAACAGAATCATTAGGGCCCCGCCGTAATAGTCTTTATTTATTTTGCCCTTATACACCAATACAACTCCTTAAAAACACCTGAATCACTACGGCCACGAGCACAGTTGCCGCGCAGAGGGTAGTCGCAAAAGTATGAAGGACGGCACTTTACGCCAACCTGAATTTTAGGGTTATTACTATGACCTATTCATACTCTTTTTTGGTCATGTTTCAAGCGCCGGAACAGCGCCTGCACTTCAGCGGCAAATACCATCGAAACGCGCATGCTTGCTGGTGTTTGCCGGCCGGCTCCGAAGGGCCGCGAAGCCGCTATCGATCGCTATAACTTTTAATATATGTGGTATGAAGCGATGGGCATGCTTCAGTACGCCGGCACCTTGAGCACGGCGCGCAGGCCCACGCCGCCCGCATCATTCGGGTCGCCGTCCTCGAGCACGATGGTGCCGCCGTTGCGCTCGGCATAGGCCAGGGCAATCGCCAGCCCCAGCCCCGAACCGGAACCGCGCATGTGCTGGCGCTGCGCCCCGCCGCGCTCGAAACGCACGAACACGCTGGGGCGCAACAAAGGATCCAGGCCCGGGCCATTGTCGGACACCGATACCCACGCCCATTCGCCTTGCATGCCGGCAGCCACGGTGATGGTGGCGCCGCGTCCCGCATGGTTGATGGCGTTGTGCACCAGATTGGCCAGGGCCTCGTGCAGGCCGGACTCGCTGGCCAGCGCATGGGCATTGCCCGAACTTGCCGCGGCCTGCTGCTCGGCCTGCGAGTCCTGCGCACCGTCGGCGCCATCGGCGGCGCAAGGCGCGGCCCAGCCCAGATCCTGGTTCTGCTCGCGCGCCAGCGGCAAATACTGCAACACCACATCCCGGGCCAGCGCGTTGAGGTCGACCTGTTCGCGTACGACGTTGTGCTGCTGGTTGGCATTGGCCAGGGAAAGCAGCTGCTCGGTCAGGCGCGTCATGCGCCCCAGTTGCAGCACGATGGCCGACAGCGACTCGCGCAGCCTGCTCATGTCTTGCTCGCGCTGCGCGTACTGCGCTTGCGTGAGCATGATGGCCAGGGGTGTGCGCAACTGGTGCGAGGCGTCGGCCAGGAACTGCGCCTGCCGGTCGAGTATGCTGCGGTACAGATCTATATGGTGGTTCACCGCATTGACCAGCGGCACCACCTCGCGCGGCACATGCGCAGTGTCCAGAGGCATGAGGTTGTCGACCTTGCGCGCCCGCACTTCTCTGCGCAGGCGCCGCAGCGGGCGCAGCGCCCACTCGACACTGAGCCATACCAGCAGCAGCACCAGCAGCAGCATGCGTCCGTCGCGAAACAGCGCCGCCAGGCCGGCCTCGCGTTCGGTGTGCAGGCGCACCCCGGTGCTCTCGCCGACCAGCACCAGCACCTGGCGGTGCATGCCGCGGTAATGCAGGTCGCGCCACAGGGCCACCATGCGCACGGCATCGCCGCGGTAGGTGGCGTCGTAGAAAACCGGCACGCCTTCGTGTTCCGCCAAACGCTCGGGGCGCGGCAAGCCCTGCATGCCCAGCAGCCCGCGTCCCTGGAAACGCCGGGCATCGGCCGCAGCCAGCGTCGGCAGCTCGGGGCCGACCTCTTCCACACGGAAATACTTGCGGCTGCCCGCCCGCGATTCCAGCATGACTTGCGCGTAGAAAGGCGGATCGATGCGCAGCGAGCCGTCGGCATTGAACTCGACGCTGGTTTCCAATACCTTGGCCGGCTCCAGCAAGGCGCTGTCGTAGACTTGCTCGGTGATTTCGGTAAGCGAGCGGTAGTCGCCCCAGCTGTCGACCAGCAGCAGCGCCACCACGCCGGGAATCAGCAACATCAGCAGCCAGTAGCGGATGCCTCCGGGCGCCTTGCGGTGCGTCCAGGCCATGGATCAGGGCCCATCCTGCATGCTTTCGAGCATGTAGCCCAGGCCGCGCACCGTGACGATATGCACGTCGCTGCCGGCCAGCTTCTTGCGCAGGCGATGCAGCACGACTTCGATGGCGTCAGGGCTGGCCTCGCTGTCGTGCTCGAACACCTTGCCGAACAGCTGCATTTTCTCGACCGGCACGCCGCTGCGCAGCATCAGCGCCACCAGTGCAGCGTGCTCGCGCGGAGTCAGGTGCACGATCGCGCCGTCCAGCGAAAACGCACGGCTCTCGCTGTCGTATTCCAGGGCGCCGCATTGCAGCCGCGGCACCGGCCGGCCGCGGCTGCGCCGCACCAGCGCGGTCAGCCGCGCCTCGAGTTCTTCCAGCGCGAAAGGCTTGCTCATGAAATCGTCGGCGCCGAGATTCAGGCCCCGCACCCGATCCTGCAAAGCCCCTTGGGCCGTCAGGATCAGCACCGGCGTGACGTCGCCGCGGGCGCGCATCTCGCGCAGCAGCACCAGGCCATGCTTGTCCGGCAGGCGCAGATCCATGACCACCGCATCGTATTCTCGCTCGGCCAGCTTGGCCTCGGCGCTGTGCGCATCGGGCGCGTGATCCGGCACGAACCCGCTCTGCGCCAAGGCGCGCTCGAGCCAGGAAGCCATTTCGCGCTCGTCTTCAACCAACAGTATGCGCATGATCCCCGTCGCGCCCGGAACGCCGCTGGCCCTGCGCGCGCTGGCGCAGGAAGCGCGTGTCCTGCCCACGGCGGAACAGGATCTGCGCCAATTCATTCAGTGCCAGGGTATAGACCTCGCGCTTGAACTCGATGACCGCTTCGAGCGGCACCCAATACTGGCTCCAGCGCCAGGCGTCGAATTCGGGGTGCCGCGTGGTGCGCAGGCACACGTCGGTATCGCGTCCGACCATCCTCAGCAGGAACCAGATCTGTTTTTGTCCTTTATAGTGCCCGCGCGAATCGCGCCGAACAAAATTGTTCGGCACGTTGTAGCGCAACCAGTCACGCGTACGCCCTAATATCCGAACGTGTTCGGGCTGCAGCCCCACCTCTTCGTGGAGTTCCCGGTACATGGCCTGCACCGGACTCTCGCCATACTGGATTCCGCCTTGCGGAAACTGCCATGCATGCTCACGAACACGTTTACCCCAGAAAACCTCGTTTTTTTGGTTTACGAGGATAATGCCGACATTAGGACGGTAGCCTTCGCGATCCAACATAGGCCACCCCAAAAGCGAATTCAATACAATTACGCCTGATTATACGTATCTGCAGAGATCCCCACCATGCGCGCATCCAAGTATCACATCAACACGCTCAAAGAGGCACCGGCCGAGACCGAAGTCGCCAGCCACCGCCTCATGACCCGGGCGGGCATGATACGCAAGGTGGCCGGCGGCATCTATACCTACATGCCCCTGGGCCTGCGGGTGCTGCGCAAGATCGAAAACGTGGTGCGCGAGGAAATGAACCGGGCCGGCGCCATCGAGCTGCTGATGCCCGTGGTGCAGCCGGCCGAGCTGTGGATGGAATCGGGCCGCTGGGAAAAATACGGCGACGAGCTGCTGCGCATCAAAGACCGCCACCAGCGCGACTTCGTGCTGCAGCCCACGTCCGAGGAAGTGGTCACCGACATCGCCCGCAACGAAATCCACAGCTGGCGCCAGCTGCCGCTGAATTTCTATCACATACAGACCAAGTTCCGCGACGAGCGCCGGCCCCGCTTCGGCCTGATGCGCGGCCGCGAATTCACCATGAAGGACGCCTATTCCTTCGACCGCGACGAGGCCGGCGCCCAGGCCAGCTACGACATTATGTTCCAGGCCTACATGCGCATCTTCGGGCGCCTGGGCCTGAAGTTCCGCGCGGTGGCGGCCGACACCGGATCCATAGGCGGCTCGCGCAGCCACGAGTTCCAGGTGATCGCCGACACCGGCGAAGACCTGCTGGTCTACAACCCCGACACGCAGTACGCCGCCAACATCGAACTGGCGGCGGCGCCCTGCCTGATCGAACACCGCGCCGAACCGAAAGAAGAGCTGGTACTGACCGCGACGCCGCAGGCGCCCAAGTGCGAGCTGGTCGCCCAACAGCTCGGCCGGCCCCTGAGCGATACGGTCAAGTCCATCGTGCTGGCCACCGACCCGGCCGAAGACGACGCCGACGGCCAGGTGCGCATCTGGCTGCTGCTGCTGCGCGGCGACCACGAGCTGAACGAAATCAAGGCCGGCAAGCTGCCGGGCTTCGAACGCGGCTTCCGTTTCGCCACCGAGGCGGAAATTCTCGACAGCTTCGGCTGCGTGCCCGGCTACCTGGGCCCCATCGACACCGCCAAGCCTGTCAGCATCATCGCCGACCTGACCGTCGCGCACATGAGCGACTTCATCTGCGGCGCCAACCGCGAGGGCTATCACTATACCGGCGCCAACTGGGGCCGCGACCTGCCGGAGCCGCAGAGCGCCGACCTGCGCAACGTGGTGGCGGGCGACCCCGACCCCAACGGCGGCCACCTGGCCATACAGCGCGGCATCGAAGTGGGCCACGTATTCTTCCTGGGCGACAAATATTCCAAGGCGCTGCAGGCCACATTCCTGGATACCGACGGCAAGCCCGCCCTGCTGCAAATGGGCTGCTACGGCATAGGCATCAGCCGCATCTCCGCCGCGGCCATCGAGCAATGCCACGACGACAAGGGCATCGTCTGGCCGCGGGCGATTGCCCCCTTCGAGGTCGTGATCTGCCCGGTCGGTGCAAACAAGAACGAAAAGGTCGGAAACATTTCGGAACAAATCTACCTGGGCCTGCAAGAGCAAGGGGTGGAAGCGATACTGGACGACCGCGACATACGGCCCGGCGTCATGTTCGCCGAATGGGAACTCATCGGCGTGCCGCTGCGCATTACGGTGGGCGACCGGGGGCTCAAAGAAGGCGTGGTAGAGATCCAGGCGCGCAGCGATGCCGCGGCCGTGAAAGTGCCGGTGGAACAGGCGCAGGCCGCCGCGCTCGAAAGGTTAAAATCACTCTGAATCCCAGGGCTCGCCCGGGGCAGCAAAAGATGCTGCGCCGGGCGGCGCGGTCGGGGCCGCGTGGACACACTGACTAACCATTTCCATGCCCACTGAAACACCTGATAAATTTTCCACTTTCCAGATTCGCGTATATTACGAAGACACCGACGCCGGGGGTGTGGTGTTCTATGCGAATTATTTGAAATTCCTGGAAAGGGCTCGCACCGAATGGCTGCGCGAGCTGGGTGTAGGCCAGCACGAACTGGCACAGCGCCAGCGCCGCGGCTTCGTGGTCAAGGGCCTTGAAATACAATACCGCAAACCGGCGCGACTCGACGACCTCCTCACGATCCGCAGCAGGGTCGTGCGCCTGGGCCCGGCATCGATCACCTTCGAGCAATTTATCGACCGCGAAAGGGAACTGCTGTGTGTTAGCACTGTCCAGATTTGCTGCCTGGATCTGGATACATCCCGCCCTGTCGCACTACCCGTTGAACTTCATACTCTTCTGGAAAAGGTTCAGGAATAAATCATGCACGCCTCCAACGACCTGTCGTTGATCTCTTTGATGCTCAATGCCAGCATTCCTGTGCAGTTGGTCATGCTGATCCTGCTGGGTATCTCGGTCTTGTCATGGACTTATATTTTCAGCAAGCGCGCCACGCTCAGGCGCGCCAATGAACAGACGCGGCGCTTCGAGGACGACTTCTGGGCGGGCGGCGATCTCTCGGTGCTGCAGCAGGCCGTGGCCAGCCGCCGCGCCGAGCACGGCTCGCTGGCGCGCATCTTCGATGCCGGCATGACCGAATTCATCAAGGCGCGGCGCCACGGCGGCGGCGAATCGGCGCTGGACGGCCCGCGCCGCGCCATGCGTGCCACCTACCAGCGCGAAATGGACGGCCTCGAATCGCACCTGAACTTCCTGGCCTCGGCCGGCTCGGTCAGCCCCTATCTGGGCCTGCTCGGCACGGTCTGGGGCATCATGCACGCCTTCATCGGCCTGTCGGCCATGCAGCAGGCCACTCTGGCTTCGGTCGCCCCCGGCATCGCCGAGGCCCTGATCGCCACCGCCATCGGCCTGTTTGCCGCCATTCCCGCGGTCATTGCCTACAACCGCTACACCAATGAAATCGATCGCCTGTCGATCCGTTTCGACAGCTTCATCGACGAATTCCTCAACATACTGCAACGTCAGGTGCGCTGATGCCCTCGAACCGCGGTTACGGCGGCCGTTCGGGACGCCGCCTGAAGAACGAAATCAACGTCGTTCCCTATATCGACGTGATGCTGGTGCTGCTGGTCATCTTCATGGTGACCGCGCCCATGATCACTCCGGGCCTGATCAATCTGCCCTCGGTAGGCCAGGCGGCCGAAGTGCCCGCCACGCCGATCGAAGTACAGATTGCCGAAGACGGCTCGCTGGCGGTGCGACGCCGCGAACCCGGGGCCGAATACGAGAAAACCGCGAGCCAGGATCTGATCTCCAAGGTTCAGTCCATGCTCACGGCCGACACCCCGGTAGTCATCGCCGCCGATGGCAAGGTGCCGTACGAATCGGTCATGAAGATCATGGATGAACTGCGTTCCAACGGCGTCACCCGGCTGGGCCTGCTCGTGAACCAGCAGGCCAATGCCGGCCCGCTGAACAAATGATCGCGCTGCCGCCCGGTAAATCAGGGCGGCGCGCCGAACCCATGAAGCCGACATCATTCAATAGCCCCTCACGGCCCAGCACGCCCGAGCAAAAAGACGAGCGCCGCGGCCTGGTCTACGCGCTGACCATACACGGCCTGCTGATCGTGTTCATGCTGCTGGGATTCCTGATGTCCAGCCCGCGCACACCGAACCCGGTGCAGATCGAGCTGTGGGCCCAGGGCACCACCCCAACGGCCGACGAACCCGATACCGAGCCCGACACCCCCGATCAGCCGGCGCCGGCGCCTACCCCGCCCAAACCCCCCGAGCCGGCCAAGCCGACGCCGCCGCCCACCCCGACGCCCCCGCCCAAGCCGGCGCCGCCCCCACCGCCTCCGCCGCCGCCCCCCGAAACGCCGGCGCAGCCGACTCCTACCCCGCAGCCGCAGGTCGATCCCGACATTGCGCTGGACAAGGCGCGCAAGGAACGCGAAAAGCAGGAACAGGAAAAAGCGGCCCAATTGGCGGCGCAAAAAGCGGCCGAGAAGAAAGCCAAGGAAGACGCGGCCAAGAAGGCGGCCGCCAAGGCCGCGGCTGAAAAGGCCGCAGCTGAAAAAGCTGCAGCTGAAAAGGCTGCCGCCGAAAAAGCCGCGGCCGAAAAAGCGGCTGCAGAAAAAGCGGCTGCAGAAAAAGCTGCGGCGCAAAAGGCGGCGGCAGAGAAAGCCGCTGCAGAAAAAGCGGCTGCGGAAAAGGCCGCGGCCGACAAGAAGGCCAAGGAAGAAGCCGCCAAGAAGGCAGCAGCGGAAAAAGCCGCCGCTGAAAAGAAAGCCAAGGAAGATGCGGCCAAGAAGGCTGCCGCCGCCAAGGCGGCCGCCGAGAAAGCTGCCGCGGAGAAAGCCGCCGCGGCGGAGAAGGCCGCGGCCGAAAAAGCGGCAGCCGACAAGGCCGCCGCCGAGAAGGCTGCGGCGGAAAAGGCCGCGGCCGACAAGAAGGCCAAGGAAGCCGCCGCCAAGAAGGCGGCTGCGGAAAAAGCCGCGGCTGCCAAGCGCGAAGCGCTGCGCAAGGCCATGCGCAGCGATGCCTTGGGCGCCGCCGGCATACCTAACGGCACCGCCGACCACAACCAATCGGGCGGCGGCGGCAACGACAATGGCTACGCTGCCAAGGTGCGCGCCTGCATACGCCCGCGCGTGGCCTATCCGGTGCCGCAGCGCCGCGGCAGCTCGAACCCGACAGTACAATATAGAGCAACCCTCGACCCCCACGGCCTAGTTACCAAGGTGGAAGTGCAGCGTTCCTCCGGCATCCCCGGCTTCGATCGCGCGGTCGCAACAGGAATCCAGAACTGCTCGCCATTCCCGAAACCACCCTCCGGCAGATATCCGTCGTACGTCGACGGCGACTACCGCATGTACGAATAGGAGATTGCAGACATGACAGCAGCCACTCTCGCCCGACCCGCCTCGCCCCATTCCTGGCGGCTGTGGGCCGGCGGACTATTCATGGCCGCAGCCTGCCTGATGGCGGGCAAGCAGGCACAGGCGCAGTTGCGCGTCGATATCTCCGGGGTGGGCGCGACCCAGTACCCGATCGCCATTGCCGATTTCTCCGGCAGCGGGCAAGGCCAGGCAGTGGGCGACGTCATACGCGCCGACCTCAGCCGCACGGGGCAGTTCCAGCTGATCAACGCCACCGGCGCCAATCTCAGCACCGAAAGCTCGGTGTCCTATGACGAATGGCGCAGCCGCGGCGCCGACTATCTGGCCTACGGGTCGATAACGCAGTCGGGCGACCAATACAGTGTCAGCTACCGTCTGGTCGATTCCGTGCGCAAGAGCCAGCTCGATGGTGTCGCCTTCACCGGCACCCAAAAAGAACTGCGCCGCATTTCGCATCAGATCGCCGACCGCATCTATCAAAAAATCACCGGTGTTCGTGGCGTGTTCTCTACCCGCATCGCTTATGTGTTGCAAACCGGCAACACTTATGAGTTACAAATTGCAGACGCCGACGGCCAGAATCCGCAGGTGATGCTGCGCTCGCGCCAGTCCATTATTTCGCCCGCCTGGTCGCCCGACGGCAAGCGCCTGGCCTATGTCAGCTTCGAATCCGGCAAGCCCGTGGTGTATCTCCAGACCCTCGCCACCGGACAACGTTTCCCGGTTGCGAACTTCAAAGGCAACAACAGCGCCCCGGCCTGGTCACCCAACGGACAACAGCTTGCCATCGTCCTCTCGCGCGACAGCATCTCTCAGATCTATACTATCAATGCGGATGGTTCAGGCTTGCGTCGCGTCATGCGCTCCCCCCTGATCGACACAGAGCCTTCGTTTACCCCCGACGGCGGTTCGCTGATTTTCACCAGCGACCGCGGCGGCAGTCCGCAGACTTATAAAGTGCCGGTTAGTGGCGGAGAAGCCCAACGCATTACCTTCAATGGCAGTTACAACGTCTCACCGCACCTGTCGCCGGATGCCAGTAATCTGGTTTACGTCACCCGTAGGGGTGGCGCCTTCCGTATCGCGCTGCAAAACATGTCCAGCGGCTCCGAACAATTGCTGACCAACGGGCCCGACGACCAATCCCCAAGTTTCGCGCCGAACGGTATGCAGATCCTATATAGCTCTATTCAAGGCGGTCGCAGTGTTCTGGCCGTTGTTTCTATCGATGGCCGCGTGCGTCAAACGCTGTCGGCCCTCAATGGCAAAGTGCGCGAACCGACTTGGGGCCCATTCACCAACTAGTTTTCAGTGTGACTCTTCTTTCAAAGGAACTTAAATGAGCTCGCGCATCGCTAAAAGCCTCACTATCGCTGCATTAGCCGCTGCCCTGGCCGCTTGCAGCTCCGTGCCCCTGGATCAAAACGCCAACAACGGCGCCAATGGTTCGGGCTCGGCCAGTGCCGGCCAGGTCATGGATCCGTTCAATCCGCAAAGCCCTCTGGCGCAGCAGCGTTCGGTGTACTTCGACTTCGACAGCTACGTGGTGCCGGATCAATACCGCAGCCTGGTTGAAATGCACGCCCACTACTTGGCCGCGCACAACCAGCAAAAGGTTCGCATCGAAGGCAATGCCGACGAACGCGGCAGCGCCGAGTACAATCTGGCCCTGGGCCAGCGCCGCTCCGATGCAGTCGCCAAGATGATGACCCTGCTCGGCGTGAACAGCAACCAGATCGAAGCCATCAGCTTCGGCAAGGAAAAGCCCAAGGCACTGGGCCACACCGAAGCCGACTATGCTGAAAACCGCCGCGCCGATATCGTCTACCAGCGCTGATATCCGCGCCCGTCGCAGCACGACGCCGTGGCGGCCGACCGCCGCGGCGTTTTTTATTTGAACGGAAACCGATATGAGCCTTCAATCCACGTCCCTGCGCGCAGCCCTCGCCGCCGCCGCCCTGTCGCTGACCGGCTTGGCCCTGCCCGCTCATGCCTTCTCCGACGACGAAGCGCGGCGCGCCATTCTGGATCTGCGCCAGCAGATCCAGCAAATGACCACGCAGAACCAGCAGGCGCGGCTGCAGCTGGCCGACCAGATCCAGACGCTGCAGCACGAAGTCACCACGATGCGCGGCGAGCTGGAAAAACTGCGCTGGGAACAGGATCTCAGCAAGCGCTCCACGCAAGACCAGAGCGGCGGCAGCCCCAAGCAGGTCGGCAATCCGCAAGAACAGGCGGCCTACGACCAGCCCATGGGCCTGTTCCGCAGCGCCAAGTACAAGGAAGCCGCGGCCGGGTTCGGCGCCTTCCTGCAAAAATACCCGAGCAGCCAGCTGGCCTCCGAGGCCCGCTTCTACCAGGGCAGCAGCCTTTACGCCAGCAAGAACTTCAAGGGCGCCATCCAGGAACTGCAGGCGCTGGTACAGGCCGATCCGCACGACCCGCGGGCCGCCGACGCGCTGCTGGTGGTGGCGGCCAGCCAGATCGAACTCAACAGCCTGTCGGGCGCCAAGAGCACCCTGCAGCGCATCGTCAAGTCCTACCCGCAAACCTCCGCGGCTGAAACCGCCAAGAGCCGCCTCAAACTGCTGCAGTAATGCCCCGGCCGTCGGCGCACAGCACGCCCGGCATCGACGGGCACGGCAATCGCCCCCAGCAAAACCGGCAGCGTACCCGCAGGCTGTGGCTGGGCGCGCTTGCCGCCCTGCTTCTGCTGCTGGTGTGCGCCGATGTGCTGGTCGGCCCCGCTCCGGCCAGCGTCGGCGCGTTGGCGCAGGCGCTATGGCGTGCACCGCAGGCCGACCCCACGCTCAGCGTCATCGTCTGGCACATCCGCCTGCCCCAGGCTCTTATGGCCGCGGTGGTCGGAGCCGCACTCGGGCTTGCGGGGGCCGAAATGCAGACGGTACTCAACAACCCGCTGGCCAGCCCGTTCACGCTGGGCATTTCGTCGGCCGCGGCGCTGGGTGCGGCGCTGCCCCTGGTGCTGGGCTTCAGCCTGCCCGGGGTGGCGGAGCAATACATGCTTACGGGCAATGCCTTCGTCTTCGCGCTGCTGTGCGCCTGGCTGCTGGATCTGGTGGCGCGCCGGGCGCGCATCGGCGCCCCCGGCCTGATCCTGTTCGGCATCGCCCTGGTGTTCACCTTCAATGCCCTGCTGTCGCTGATACAGATCGCCGCCAGCGCCGCCGCACTGCAGGATCTGGTCTTCTGGATGATGGGCAGCCTGGCGCGCAGCGACTGGCCGCGGCTGGCCGTCATGAGCCTGGTTCTGGCCCTGGTGCTGGCGCATGCCTGGCGCCAGTCCTGGGCGCTGACCGCGCTGCGCTTCGGCGACGATCGCGCCACCGGCTTCGGCGTCGACCCGCGCAGGCTGCGGCGCGCGGCACTGCTGCGCATCAGCGTGCTGGCGGCACTGGCCGTGGCGCTTACCGGTGTCATAGGCTTCGTCGGTCTGGTCGCGCCGCACATCGCGCGCAGGCTCTGGGGCGAAGACCATCGCTGGTACTTGCCGGCCAGCGCGCTTGCCGGAGGCGTCATGCTGGCCGCGGCCAGCCTCGTCTCCGAACTGATCTCGGCCAGCGTCGTGCTGCCCGTCGGGCTGGTCACCACGCTGGTTGGCATCCCTTTCTTCCTGGCCGCGCTGCTGCGCCGGCGCGTACTGCAATAGCACTCCATGGCGCCAACCACGCAAACCGACTCCCTGTTCGCCGACGGTATTTCGGTGCGCCTGGGCGGGCGCGGGATACTGAGCGGCCTCGATATCCCCCCGCTGCCCGCCGGCGCGCTGGTGGCGCTGCTGGGCCCCAACGGCAGCGGCAAGTCGACGCTGCTCAAGGCGCTGGCGGGACTGGTGCCCGCGCGCGCCGCACGGCTGGCGTTGGGCGCGACCGATCTGCGCCCCATGGCCGCGGCTGCCCGCGCCCATTACCTGCGCTATCTGCCGCCGGGCTTGCCCGCCGACGTGCACCTGAGCGTCTTCGAGGCGGTCATGGTGGCCTTGCGGGCGCGGCCCGGCGCAGCACCCGCCACGAACGCGGCGCGGCGCGTCGCCGCCGTGCTCGATGAGCTGGGCATCGCCGCCCTGGCGGATCGCTATCTGGACGAGCTGTCCGACGGCCAGCGACAACTGGCCGGGCTCGCCCAGGCCATGGTGCATGAGCCGGCCGTACTGCTGCTGGACGAACCCCTGACCGCGCTGGATTTGAACCACCAGCATCATGTCATGCAGATCTTGCTCGGCCTGGCGCACGAGCGCCGCATCCTGGTGGTGCTGGTGCTGCACGACCTGGACATGGCGCTGCGCTATGCCGACCAGGCCCTGCTGCTGACGCACGGCGCCCTGCTGGCGGCCGGTACGCCGGCCGAAGTGATTCGGCCCGATCACCTGGCGCGCGCCTTTTCCATATTGGCCCGCGTGGAATCATCCAGCCTGGGCCATCCCCATGTGTTAGTGTCGGGCCTGGCCGACTCATTCCATTCCTAAATCGATCGTGAACGCGAAAGCGCAGCGCAGCACGGTCGATTTGGAAATGGAACCCGCCGCTTCAATCGATACGGTCGAAGCGCGGGCCGGATCCACGAACAGTCCGAACGAATATTGACGCCCGCCGCGGCCACCTGCCCGAACCCGACAAATCTTTTTTCATGCCCGCTCCCGATCTACCCCAATATCATGTCCAGGGCCTGGACTACCCCATGGCCTACACCGCAACCGGGGCCGGCCCCGCCGTGCTGCTGGTGCATGGCTCTTTGTGCGACTACCGCTACTGGCGCTGGCAGCTGCCGGCCCTGGGCGCGCGCTATCGCGTGCTGGCGCCCAGTCTGCGCGGCTACTGGCCCGCGGCATACACCCGGGCAGACCCGCGTTTCAACGTCGAGCAACACGCCCGCGACCTGGCGGATTTCATACGCCTGCAGCCGGGCGCCAGCCCCGTGCACCTGCTGGGCCATTCGCGCGGCGCCCGCGTGGCGCTGGAACTGGCATGCAACAACCCCGAACTGCTGCGCAGCCTGACGCTGGCCGACCCGGGCTTTCCGGCCGCTGGGGATCCGGCGCCGCCGGCCTTCCACTACGACGCGGTGCGCAGGCTCGAGCAGGGCGACATCGAAGGCGCCCTGGCCGAATTCGTCGACACAGTCAACGGCCCCGATACCTGGCGCCGCATGGTGGGCTGGTTCAAGACCATGGTGCGGGACAATGCCGGCACGCTGCTGTCGCAGGTGCGCGAAGCCGGACTGCCCTTCGACATGGCCAGGGTGCAAGCGCTGGAATGCCCGGTGCTGCTATTGGGCGGCGCCGACAGCCCGCCCCGCTATGGGCGGCGCCAGGACACGCTACAAGCAGTGCTGCGGGATGTGGAGCGTGCGGTCATCCCGCAGGCCGCCCATGGCATGAACTTGGCCAACCCGCTGGCCTTCAACCGCTGCGTGCTGGATTTTTTAGACCGCCATGCTCAGGCCGGCCCGCTCATGGGTACCGGCGACACGACCCCGCGTCCGCTGAAATAGCCTTCCGCATTCTCCAGGAAGCGGTCGAACTGCGCCTGTGCGGCCTCCGGGGAGCGCCCGGCGACGTGCGGCGTAAGCACGACGTTGGACAGGCCGATCAGAGGCTGCGGAGGCTGCGGCTCGCTTTCGTAGACATCGAGCCCGGCCGCGGCGATCACGCCGGTGCGCAAGGCCTCGGCCAGGGCATCGGTATCCACCACGCTGCCGCGCGAAATATTCACCACCACGCCTTTGGGCCCCAGGGCTTGCAGCACCTGTGCATTCACCAGGTGGCGAGTGTCCACGCCGCCGGGCACCGCCGCGATCAGGTAGTCGCACCAAGTCGCCAGGTCGAGCGGCGTGTCGAAATAGCGGCAACCGGCATCGTCGCGCCGGCTGCGGCTGTAGTAGCCGACCTCCATGTCGAAGCCGGCCGCCCTGCGGGCGATCTGGCGGCCTATCATGCCGAAGCCGAGTATGCCCAGACGCTTGCCGCAGACCGTCGGCATGTAGCTTGGAAGAGTGTCGCGGAACAGCCCCTCGCGCACCGCGCGGTCAAGCTTGACAATGCCGCGCACGACGGCCAGCAGCAGGGCGAAGGCATGGTCGGCAACCGTGGACGAATTGGTGCCGGCGCCATTGGCGACCATGATGCCGCGCGCTCCGGCGGCAGCCAGATCGACCCTCTCATAGCCGACTCCCAAGGTGCAGATCAGCTCCAGATTGGGCATGGCGGCTATTTCTTGCCCCGTCAGGCCCACCGTGCCCATGGTCATCACGGCGCGCACGCGCGTACCGTGCTGCGCGACCGCGGCCTGGCGGTCGGCGTCTTTGGGTGCGTAGATCACATCGTATTTGGCGCGCAGCTGCTCAAGGAATTGCGCGCGCAAGGCGACAAGCGCCAATAGGGTGATTTTCTGTGTCATGGCGGGCCGACCCCGGTTCGTATCCGGAGCGCGTCGATACGTAGTTGATGGGCAGCCTGCATCATAGATCAATCGGGCCGGCCGGCGGGCAAGCTCTGCGCAGGCGGCCCCTAGTCCTAGTCCAGCAGCGCCCGGGCTCCTTGCCACAGCGTGTGCACGATCTCGCCCGCCGGCCGCGCCTGCGCCAGTGCGGCCGACTGCCCCGCCCAGGCCTGCATGTGCTGCAAATTGCCCTGCTGGGCCGCCGCCTTGCGCATCGCGGCGGTCAGGCCGCGCTGCACAGGGTACGGGGCCGGAGCCGGCGCAGTGTCCGCCGCAGCGGCACGCACATAGTCATTGACGATGCAGCGCCCCGCCCGGCCGCTGAAGACACGGCTGACCACGGTGTCTTCCGGCGCGGTACGGGCCAGCGCGTCGGCCCAGGCGCGATGGATGCTCGATTCGTCGCTGCGCAGAAAGCCCGTACCCACCAGCACCGCACTGGCCCCCAGCGTCAAGGCCGCCGCCACGCCGCGCGCATCCGCGATACCGCCCGCGGCGACCACCGGAACCCGCACCGCGTCCACGACGGCCGGCAGCAGCGCGAACAGGCCCGCCTGCTGGCGCAAGGCCGAGCCGGCGTCGAAGCTGCCGCGATGGCCGCCCGCCTCGGCGCCCTGCGCAACGATGGCGTCGGCGCCGGCGGCCTCGGCCTGGCGCGCTTCGGCCACGGTGGTCGCCACCGCGAACCAGGCAATGCCACGTGCCTTGAGCTCGCGCACGAATTCCGGCGGATACACACCCATGATGGAAGAGACCACATTGGGCCGCGCATCGAGCATCGCCGCACACTGCGCGGCGAAATCCGGCGGCCGGCCATCCGCAGCTTCGGCAGGAACCGGCGGCCCCCACTGCCCCAGGAAAGCGCGCAGCGCCGCCTCGTGCCCGGCATCGCGCGCCGGCGCCGGGTCGGGGATCCACAGGTTCAGCTGGAACGCGCCCTGGCTGTGTGCGCGGAATTGCGCCACCCAGGCGGCGATGTCGTCGGGCTGCATCAACAACACGCCGCAGGCACCCATGCCGCCCGCCTCGGCCACCGCAACCGACAATTGCGGCGGACACGCTCCCGCCATGGGCGCCAGCAATATCGGGGCACGCAACCCGAAACGGCGGCAGAACTGTTCAGCGCGAGCGCAGGCTGTATTCATGGGATTCCTTATCGGACTATGAGCCGTCGCGCCGCAATAGCACGATGGCGGTTAGCAGCATCAGGCAGGCCGCGCCTACGCTGGGATAGAAAACGGCGCTGCTGAGCGGCCCGGCCGGTATGGCCAGCGGCCCGAGCAATTGGCCTATGGCGAACGTCGTGGTCATGGCCGCGATCAGCCGCGCCGAGTGGGCGCCCGCCACACGGTGCGCCTCGCGAGTGCCGACCATGACGACGATCATGAAGGTGCCGCCCACACAGATTGTGCTGAATACTACGGCGTCCAGCCCCGGCACCAGCGCCGGCGCCAGCACGCCGGCGGCAATCACCACGTGCCCGCAGGCCCAGACCAGGCGAGGCCGCAAGTGGCCGAACAGCCTAGCGCAAATCACCGCGAACACCGCGGACACCAGTCCGAACAGCGGCCAGATCCAGCCGAACACGGCCGGGTCGTCGATGAGCTGCCGGGCAAAGGCCGGCAGGAATGTCGCGGGAATGATGTAGCCGAAGCCAAAGACGCCGTAGCAAATAGCCAATAGCCAGCCCTGCAGCCCGAGTCCGCCCTTGCCGCCCTGCGTGCGCGCCGGCGCCCGCGTGCGCGGCGAGGCGCCCAGGGGCCGCCAGGCATAGGCGCAAACCGCCAATGCGCAGGCTCCGAGCGCCAGCCAGGCGCGGTCGGGCGACTGGCGCCAGACGCCGGCCGCCAGGCCGACCAGGCCGGCGAGCAGCATGCCCACGCCGACGCCGGCAAAGACCCAGCCGTACAGTGCGCGCGACGCGCTTTTTGCCAGCACCGCCAGCACCCATGACGAAATACCCACCAGCGCGTAGGCGCTGGCCACCCCCGTCAGCAAGCGCAACAGCACCCATAGCGAAAAAGCATGCGTCAGGCCGGTGGCGATGGTAAGCACGGCAATGGCCAGCAGGCTCAGCCGCGCGCTGCGGCCCGGTTCGGGGTCGAACAGATAGCTGCCCAGGGCGCCAAGAAAATAGCCGATGTAGTTGGCGCTGGCCAGCCAGGCCCCCTGCCGCAGCGACAGGTCGAAACTGTGCTGCATCAGCGGCAGCAGCGGTGTGAAGGCAAAGCGGCCTATGCCCATGGCCGAGGCGAGGCCCAGGCATGCCACCAGCGTGGCGACATAGGCCGAGATAGCGCCGGCGGGCGCAGGCCGCGCGCCGGCCGTGTCCGTGCTGGTATCCGTGTTGGTGCTGGTGTCTGCGTGCATGTGCACATGCTAGTCTTTTTATTTATTCTCGTATAATGAAATATAAAGAACATATTGTTCTTATTCGAAGAACATATACGGCATCACGCGAAACTCATGCAGGGTTGAGAACAGCGGCGGGCAGCGCAGCATCGCCCGCCGCGCCGCTGCCCGGTAAAGGAACACCATGGAACTGGAACTGGCCGACCTGCGTATTTTCAAGGCCGTGGTGGACGAAGGCGGGGTGCTCAAGGCCGCGCGCAAACTGCACCGCGTCCAGTCCAGCGTCAGCGCTCGCGTCCGCCAGCTCGAAGCCGCGGTCGGCACGCAATTGTTCTACCGCGACAAACAGCGGCTGCTCATCACGCCCAGCGGCGAGATGCTGCTGGCCTATGCCGACAAGCTGCTGCAGCTATCCGAAGAAGCGCGCAGTGCCGTATCGGGCTCGCAGCCCAGCGGCACTTTGAAGATCGGGGCGCTCGAAAGCACCGCGGCCAGCCGCCTGCCGCAGGTGCTGGCCGGCTACCACCACGCCTATCCCGAAGTGCGCGTCGAACTCGTCACGGGCACCAATGACTCGCTCACGGCCGCGGTCGCGCAGCGCCAGCTCGACGCCGCCTTCGTCGCTGAAACCCCGCAGGGCGGCAATTTGTGCTCCATGCCGCTGTTCGCCGAAAGGCTGGTGATCATCTCGGCAGCCGGCCATCCGCGCATCGCGCGCCCGCAAGACGTGGCCGGCGACTCGCTGGTGGCCTTTCCCAACGGCTGCGCCTATCGCCGCGCCCTGGAACGCTGGATCGGCCACGGCAGGCAGCCCGTGGTAAGGGTGCTGGAACTGGCCTCGTACCACGCCATCGTCGCCTGCGTGGCGGCCGGCGCGGGCGTGGCGCTGATTCCGGAGTCCGTGCTGGCCACCACGCAGCACCAGGGCCTTGCCCGGCACCGCCTGCCCGATGCCCATGCGCGCATCGTTACGCCGCTGATCTGGCGCCGCGGCGAATCCAGCGCCGCGCTGTCGGCGCTGCGGGAACAATTGCGCGCGCAGCCAGCGGCGGCCTGATTCAAGGCGGCGGACAAGCCGGACTCTTGTATGAGCCAGGCTTGTCCGCCGTATAGCCCACCCGTGGCTCAGGAAGACGGCTTGCCGCGCTCCTCCTGGCGAGCACGTGCATGGTTGCATGCGTCCAGGGCCAAGGTGGAATGCGCGTACGCACCGCCTGCCCGCATCTCGGCGGCCACCCAGATCGCCTCCATGAGTTCCTGGTCGCTTGCGCCCTCCTTCACCGCCAGCTCGGAGTGCCCGCGGATACAGTACGGGCACTGCGTGACGTGCGCGACGGCAACGGCAATAATCTGCTTCATCTTGCGCGACAAGGCCCCGTCGGCAAACACCTGCGCACTGAAGGCCTTGAACGCGGCCATGGTTTCGGGAGCCGCTTCGGAACGCTGGCGGGCAAGCTCGCGCGTTGCGGCGGGATATAAGGGCGAATCCATAATTTTCCTCTTGATTCAAACACTGCATGAATACTGCGGAAACAATGGCGTCCCGATGGGGGGCGCCGGGCTGCTTCAGCTCAGCAGGGCCGGCAGCTCGGCCATGTCGGTGAAGATATGACTGGCGCCCGCCCGGTGCAGCGCATCGGCATTGCCCTGCGGCGCATAGGCATAGACGGTGGCGCCGGCCGCCACGCCGGCCGTGACGCCCGGAACGCTGTCTTCCACCACGGCGCAGCGCCGTGCCTCTACCCCCAGCGCGGCCATGGCGGCCTGGTAAACGTCGGGGTACGGCTTGTTGCGGGCCATCTCTTGGCCGCTGAAGGTGCGATCGGCAAAATAGTCTATGAGCCGCACCTTCTTGAGCTGCATGAGGATCTTGCCCCGGTCGGCCCCCGAGGCGCAGGCGATATTCGAGCGCCAGCGAGCGGATATCTGCGCCAGCGCATCGTGCACGCCGGGTATGGGCTGCAGGCCGACCGCCAGCGCCGCATTGCGCCGCAGCCGGAACTGCTCGATCCATTCTTCGCCCGGCAGGACGCCGGTGCGGCTATGGATCAGGGCCAACTCGTCCTGGAGCGCCTTGCCCAGAAAGGCCTCGTGGCATTCCTCGTGGCTCATGCGCCAGCCCAGCTCTTCGAGCATGTCGCGCAACACGCCCGAGGTGGTGGCCTCGCTGTCGACCAGCACGCCATCGCAATCAAAAATTACTGCTTCGAATTTCATCGAACTTCCAGACGTTCTTTCCACCGCCGCGGCCTGGCATTCGGCCCGGCGCGTCGTAGGCTATTATGGTTGAAGATACCCAGCGAGCCCGCACCGGCAGGGAATCCCGACGGCAAGGCAAGGCACGGCCACCCCCCCATAGCCTGGCCATGCGCCCGCGTTCCATTCAACCCAAGCTTACACCTTACTTCATGAGCCGGCCCACGCCCCGCCCCCGATCCGACTTCCGCCACTTCCTGCCCATCGATACCCGCTGGATGGACAACGACGTATACGGCCACGTGAACAACGTCACCTACTACTCGTACTTCGATACGGCCGTCAACCGCTACCTGGTCGACGCCGGGGCGCTGGACATCGCCAACAGCGAGGTGATAGGCCTGGTGGTCGAGACCGGCTGCCAGTATTTCTCGTCGATCGCCTTTCCCGACCGCATCGAGGCGGCGGTATGCGTAGCCAGGCTGGGCAATTCCAGCGTGCGCTACGAGCTCGGCATATTCCGCGAAGGCGAGCCGTTGACGGCCGCACACGGTCACTTCGTGCACGTCTACGTCGACCGCCAGTCGCGCCGCCCGGTATCGCTGCCCGCGGCGCTGCGCCGCGCGCTCGAGCCCCTGGTCAGCGGCGACGGTCAAGAGACTCGGTGACGGCAACCCCGGCGGGCGCCGCTGGCGCAGGCAGCGCGACGTTTCAGTCTTCCATCACTTCGTGGCCCGGCCCGCCGTCGCGGCGCCAGTAGCTGGCGGCGCGGATGCGCGACTTGTGCAGGCCACGCTCGCGCACCAGATACTCGCGCACGGCGCGGATGGCGAGGGATTCTCCGGCGGCCCAGACATAGCCTTCGCCTTCCGGCAGCACCAGGCGCCGCACCACGCGTTCCAGCGGGCCGATGCCATCGGCCGCCGGCGCGCCGCCGTGCACCCAGTGCATGTGCAGGTCGGCACGCGTGTCGAAGGCCAGACGGGCATTGGGGCTGGCGGTCTCGACTACGGCCAGCACCCGCTTGCCGGCGGGCAGCTCCGCGACGCGGCGCGCGATGGCCGGCAGTGCGGTTTCGTCGCCGATCAGCAGATGCCAGTCGAATTCCTGGGGAATGACGAAAGAGCCGCGCGGCCCCGCCACCCCCAGATAGTCGCCCACCTGCGCCCGAGCGGCCCACGACGCAGCCGTGCCCTCGCCGTGCAGCACGAAGTCGATGTCCAGCTCGCGCGCATCGGCGTCGTAGCGGCGCGGCGTGTAGTCGCGTGTCTGCGGCTTGGGCTGGCCGGCGGGAAATTCCGGGCCGCGCTCGCCAAGAACCGGCAGCACCGGCACGGCGCCGGCCTCGTGCGGGAAAAACAGCTTCACGTGATCGTCGAACGAAGCCGAGACAAAGCCCGCCAGTTCATCGCCGCCCAGCGTGATCCGCAGCATATGGGGCGTGACGCGGGCGACTCGGCGCACCCGCAGCATGCGCGCCTTGAGCGGATGGCGTAGCTTCGCCACCTGCAAGGCGCTGGGCGTGGCGGATGCCGCGGCACCGGCGATGGCAGCAGCAGTGGCAGCACTGGACGTAGCGGTTCCCGATGCTTGTGCCGCGCCGGCCGCATGAAAACCTTGCTCAGCCCCGCCCTTTTGGGCCGGGACTGCATTTTGACTCGTGGTCATGTAATACCTCTTGATGTGTGTTGGTATGCGCACCCTGGGCCGCTGCAGCGTACGACACGTGCCGCGCAGCACCAGGGCTAATGGGAACAGGCGAGACTAAGAAGAAACGGAAGAAACGGGCGTGCGCCGGCGCGCGGGTTCATTGCGCCGCGCCGTCGAGAATCTCTGCCGTGGCCCGCTGGAGTATGGCGGCAATGCGCCGCTGCTCGTCGGCCGCCGCGTCGCTGCGGCGCAGCAGCGCCATTTTCAGCGCGCGCCGCGCGGCCACGAATTCAGACAGCCAGCCGTCCTGCTCTTCGGCATCGGCCGCACCCTCCGCCGCCTCGCCGTTCCAGGCGCGCTTCATCCAGGCCATCTTGCGCGCCATATGGCTCAGCACCGAGAACAGCAGTTGCACGCGATCGCGATTGGCAAGCAGATGCGCCTGGCCCGCAGGGGCGACCTGAAAGCGCTTGCGGTTGCCTTCGGCCTGAACAGTGGCGTAGTCCAGATCCGCCAGATAGGCGAGCGCAGGGTAGACCACGCCGGGGCTGGGGCTGTAGGAGCCATTGGATCGCGACTCCAGCTCTTTGATCAGTTCGTAGCCATGGCTGGGCCGCTCTTCGAGCAAAGCCAGCAGCATGAGCTGCAGGTCGTCGGCGCTGAACTTGCGCCCGCGCGTCAAGCGCCCACCCTCGTCGCCCGGGCCGCCGTCCCAGTCACCATGCCGGCCGCGGCCACCGCCCCGCCCTTGATGGCCGTGACGCCCGTGATGGCCGCCCCCCGTCTCGTCGGGAAAGACCGAGCAGCCGTGATGCTGCAAGCGGCCAAAAAAGAATTTGCTCCACGAATACATAATTTCGCCTCAAATATATCTAAAGATATATCGTACGATATTATGATTCGTAGGCATTGTCAATGCCCGAAAGCAGGAAGCCCACGCCGGCACATCGCAAATTCCGGTTCATCGGCAGGACGCGAGCACGGCTTTGCCGGGCGCGCCGGCGGTTCGATGCCGAGAAATTTCCGGGCCGGCGGCGCGCGGCGCGGGCGGATGCGCCTCCGTGCCCCGGACGGCGGCACAATAAAGATATGCGCCGCCCTCCGGCACGAAAAACAGATCAATCCAGCGATATGTGGTTTTGAGCAATGATGGGGCGCCAGAGCTTCATATCTTCTTGGATATACGCCGAAAAAGCTTGCGGCCCCAAATCGGCGGTCTCCAGGCCTTGCGCACGGTAGCTCTTTGCAACCATGGGATCCTCGAGAGCCAATGCTATCTGTCGATGCATTTCCTCCAGCGTAGCCTGCGGCACGCCGGCGGCCGTCGCCATCCCGAACCAGCCCACGGGGCCGAAATCGATGCCCTGCTCCTTCAGCGTCGGGACGTCCGGCAGCAGGAAGCTGCGCTTGGGGCCGATGACGGCAATTGGCTTGATTCTTCCCGCCTTGATCATCGGCATGACCGCCAGCGGCGGCAATGCCGCCATCTGCACGTCGCCGCGGATCAATGCGGTAATGATTTTCGGCGAGCCCTGATAGGCGATATGGGGAATATGCGCGTGCGCCCGGGAAACCAGATAAGCCATGTCGAGATGCCCTAGCGTGCCCACTCCCGGAGACGCATAGGACATGTGCCCCTGATCAGCCTGCATTTCACCCAGCAATTGCTTGATGTTTCCGGCCTTGACGTCCTTGCTTACCACGAGCACGGTGGGTGTCTGCGCCACCAGCATCACAGGGGCCAAGTCTTTCAGCGGATCATAAGACATCTTCTTGTACAGCAAGGCATTGGTTTCCAGCGGGCCCGCGGGCGCAAGCATAAGCGTCGAACCGTCAGGGGCCGATCTCGCCACATACTGCGCCCCTATCATGCCGGCGGCCCCGCTTTTGTTTTCCACGATCATCGATTGGCCGGTATTTTTCTGTACCCGGTCGAAAATCAGGCGCGCGATCGTATCAGGGGTAGAACCGGGGCCGTACGGGACAATCACATGTACAGTCTTAGTCGGCCAGCCCTGCGCCTGCACTGCCGCCGAACAGAGCATGCCGGCAAAAACCAGCGCAAATAATCTTTTCATCATCTCTCCTTATTGATTCGACGGCGCATCCGCAGCCGCAAGTTTGTCGGGCGAGGCGGCGACTCGCGCCATTTGGCCAGCCTCGATCTGTGAAACATTGAGCCCCAGTTTGCCGAAGCGGGCAAACGCCCAACGCATGGCCTCGCATTCCTCGCTCCAGGGAGCCTCGTCCCCCAGATGCAGCCATAATCGGTACAGAAAGCGCCGCAACTCCGGCTCGGCATGGTCTTCGTACGAGGTACGGCCATGGATCACGGTGAAATTATTGAGAAGCTGTATGTCGCCGGGTTCGAACGACATCTTGAGAGCCATGTCTTCACGGCGCGCAAGCGCATCAAAGCAGTCCAAAGCTTCCTGTTCCTGGCTGGTCAGGTCGACGCCCAGCTTCAGGGCTGCTCCAATGATGTAAGAACGGGCATAGCGGCAGCTCACACGCGAAGCATGCCGGCGAAAAACCGGAATTCTTTCCGTGACAGGGGCTTCGCCGGGAGACTCCTCTCCTTTGCGGTCGTAGGGGAATCCGCGCATCAATAACTCGAGCTGCCTGGGGTGTGCGCGCAGCATTTCGTTGTAGATCGCCGGCGTACTGACAATGGAGCTCTGCCCCCCCGACTTGGCCTTGCGCAGGCACAACAACGCCACGACGTCGGTAGGATCGCAGTGATAATTCAAATCGGCACGGCTCTGGTAGCCACGCGCATTGTGCTGCGTGGTTGCTTCGGAATAGCCGAAACGCACGCCCATATCGGTGACTGGGCATATCAGATCCGAGCGGGCATTCTGGGTCAGCCCGACCCCCATCAGGAGGCCGATTGCCCAGAAGGCCATGCCGGCCTGTTCCTGGCTCATGTCCTGAACCGGGACGCCACGCAGCAAGACAAAGCCACGCAAACGGAGATCGCGCTTCAGTTGCTCGACCACAGGAACGAACGAGGGCAGCAACGACGCCATTGCAGCCCGGGAACTGGCCATGACCTCGCTGGGCTCGCCGCCAGCCACTAACGCCAGCAACTGGCCCGCCTGCTCATCGCTCAGATAACACAGCCAGGAATCATCATCGGCAAAATCGCCTGCTGTCCATACGGACGGGTGATCGACAGGTAGCGCCAACTGCGCCGAACTTGCTGCTTGCATACCAGAAACTCCCCAACGGCTGGTGTACGTGGTGAAATTCTGGCAGGCCTTTCCGCATAAATAAATTGATTTATTCAGCTATTAGATTAACCTTAAGTTAACCAATTTGGGAGACAGCGATGAACCTGAGGCAGATAGAAGTCTTTCGGAACGTCATGCAGACCGGCTCCATCAAAGACGCCGCCAGCCTCATGCATGTCTCATCTCCCGCCGTCAGCAAGCTGCTCGGCGCCGCCGAACGGGCCGCCGGGCTGGCACTGTTCGAAAGAGTCAAGGGGCGATTGGTTCCTACGCCCAGCGCATTGCGCCTTTATGAAGAGGTCGACCAACTGTGGCAGCGCGTGGAGCGCTTCAAAGATCTCACTCAAGAGCTTGCGGCGCCTACCTCGGGATCGCTGCACGTAGCCATTTCGCCCAGCCTGGGCGCGACCGTAGTACCCAAGGCCGCAACGGCGCTAACGAAGATGGTGCCCGACGCATCGATCAAGATCGACCTGCTGATCCCCCACTTATTGGTAAGGTCTCTGGTTGACGGCGTATCCGATATCGGCCTGTCGCTCAGCCCGCAAAGCCATCCCAACCTCGCGATCCTGAAACGCTATCCGTGCGAGCTGGTCTGCGTGATGCCCGCGGGCCACCCGCTTGCCGCCAGGCGTCGCGTGCGGCCCGTGGATCTGCTCGAACACAACGTCATATCGTTTCCCCAGGCGATTACCTACGGGATAAGCAACCAGGATCTTTACGGCAAATACGCCGACCTGATCCACACAAATGTGGAAGTGCGCTCGGGCCAGACGGCCTGCTGGTTCTGCCTGGCCGGGGCCGGCGTAGCCATCGTCGACACCACGGCTGTCGCCGCCGGGGCATTTTCCGATCTTGTAGTGCGCCCCTACACCAGCCGGGCAAAATTGGCGGTGTACCTGACGCAGCACCGCAACCGCCCCTTGTCGAAGCTGGCCGAGATGTTCTGCACGGCGTTCGATGCCACCTGGAACCAGCTCGGCGGCATCGTATAGCACCCAGATGAAAATCGGCAGCGGCGCGGCGCCCTATCGATTCGATAGATCACGCTCTTTTGGGAATCTCCAGGCCCCGCACTACCGCCGGCCGGGCCACGAAGGTATCGAGCACTCTTCGCACTTGAGCGAAATCCTGAAAGCCCACCAGCTCGCCGGCTTCGTAGAAGCCGATAAGGTTGCGCACCCAGGGGAAGGTAGCAATGTCGGCAATGGTGTATTCATCGCCCATGATCCACTTGCGGCCGGCAAGGCGGCCGTCCAGCACGCCCAGCAGGCGGCGCGCTTCGGCCACGTAGCGGTCGCGCGGGCGCTTGTCCTCGTAGTCCTTGCCGGCGAACTTGTTGAAGAAGCCCAGCTGGCCGAACATCGGGCCTATGCCGCCCATCTGGAACATCAGCCATTGCAGGGTTTCGTAGCGC
This sequence comes from Candidimonas nitroreducens, assembly GCF_002209565.1. Lineage (GTDB taxonomy): Bacteria > Pseudomonadota > Gammaproteobacteria > Burkholderiales > Burkholderiaceae_B > Candidimonas > Candidimonas nitroreducens. The sequence continues at coordinate 54,096 of NZ_NJIH01000016.1, read as the reverse complement.
CCCGCCACGTCGCGCGGCAGCAGCTTGCCGGTCTTGCCGGCCAGGTAGACCAGGATGGCGCCGGACTCGAACAGGCCCAGCGGGCGGCCATCCGGGCCGTTGGGATCCAGGATGGCCGGGATCTTGTTGTTCGGGCTGAGCGACAGGAACTCGGGCGACATCTGATCCTTCTGGTCGAAGCGCACCAGATGAACCTCGTAGGGCAGCCCGATCTCTTCGAGCATGATGGACACCTTCACACCGTTGGGCGTAGGCAGGGAATAGAGCTGCAGGCGGTCGGGATGCGCGGCCGGCCATTTCTGGGTGATGGGGAAGGCGGACAGATCGGTCATTGAATATCTCCAGGGGGCGGGAACACCGACTCGAAAGAATACCCGAAAACCCCCAGGCACTCGAAAAGCGGCCCGCGTCCGCGCCTCGGCGCGACGCGCCGCAGCCGCATTCCATGCATCACTTCCGCGGCCGGGTTCCGAACGGCATGGTCGCCGACAGGCTGCGTCCAGCCAGCAGGCACAGCAGCGCAATCGCGAGGGAAAGCCCCGCCAGCGTCCAGGCCAGCTGGCGGCCATGCCACAAGCCCAGGAACCAGCGGTTGAAATGCAGTACCCAGACGGCGGCCCGGCCGCCGAGGCGTTCGACCTGAGCGTCGTCCTGACGGCTGTAGGGTAGTTGATAGGATGCGTCGGCGGGGGCGTATGTGTAGACGAGGGCGGCGGCCAGCAGCCCGCAGGCCAGCACCACGTACCCGGCCACATAGAAGCGCCGGGCGAGGCCGGGCCGGCTGGCGGATGCATAACGCTTGCGGACGCTGCTCATGGGCCCCTCGCTGAATCGGCGCAGCCAATTTACATTGCCGCCGAGCCACGGGCAAGCCCGGCAGGCCAGCGCCCGACCCCTGCTCAAGGCACCCTTGCTATACACTGATTCGGTTGCCCCCACGGACTGCACGCCGCGGGATCGCAGCGCCCGGCCCGTGCGACGCGCCGGCGCGGCTCATGTCCTTGGATCCAGCAAACAGGAAACTAGGAGACGTCCATCATGCAATTGCAAGGTTCCTGCCACTGCGGCGCCGTGCGCTTCAGCCTCGAAAGTTCCACGCCCTACCCCTACCAGCGCTGCTATTGCTCGATCTGCCGCAAGACGCAGGGTGGCGGCGGCTACGCGATCAACCTGGGCGGCGACGCCCGCAGCATGAAAGTAACGGGCAAGGATCACATCTCGATCTACCACGCCAAGATCAAAAACCCGGGGCAGGCCCGTGCGCACACCAGCACCGCCGAACGGCATTTCTGCAAGCGCTGCGGCAGCGCCTTGTGGCTTTACAGCCCCGAATGGCCCGAACTGATACATCCGTTTGCCAGCGCCATCGACACGCCGCTGCCAACGCCGCCCGAACACACCCATTTGATGCTGGAATTCAAGGCGCCGTGGGTGGAGGTCGAGGCAGGGCCGCGCGATCTGCTCTTCTCGATATACCCGGAAGAATCCATAGCCCAATGGCATGAGCGCCTGGGCCTGATGGCGAATTGAGCACGGGCCGGCGAGTTGCCGGCCCGCCGCCGCGGCCGTCTCGAAACAAAATAAAGACAGGCATCACGGCGCGCCGGCACGATGCCGCAACGCGGCGCCGCGACGGCCTTACTTGGCTGCCGGCGCAGCCGTGGCCGGTTCGGCCGGTGTGGCGGGTGCAGCCCGGTGCTGCGGCTTGTGATGTGACTTGTGATGCGAGTGATGCTTTGCCGCCTTGCCGGAATGCTGATTGCGGAACAGCACATCCGCCGTCTGCTTTTGCGCATCGGACAAGACCCCGTACAAGCCGCTGAAGGCCGCAGACAATTTCTGCAGATCTTCGGCATGCTCCTGCCCCAACGCCGCGTACGACTTCATGACCTCGTCGGCGTTCATCGTCGGGAGCTTCTTGGCGCGATCCTGGATGGCCTGGTCTATACGCTGCGCGTTGTCTCGCATGGTCTGCGCGAAGACCTCCCATTGCTTGGCCTGCTCGCTGGTGATCTTCAACTGCGTATGCAGCCGGGTGATGCGCTCTTCGATGCGATCCTGGTGTTTCTTGGCGTGGCGCGCAGCGGCCTTGGCATGGGCATGGGCAGGGGCGGCCTGGGACGGCGCGGCCTGCCCGGCGGCCGGCGCCGCGGGAGCCGCCGCCGGCGCAGTACCCTGCGCCATGGCGGCAGTGGAAAACAAGCCGAGAGTCAGCAGTACGGGCGCGAAGGCCTGATGTAGATTGCGGTTCATGTCTGTGTGCTCGATCGGGTGAGGGAAAGAGAGAGTGGCAGGGGCCGCCGCGGCCGGCGGCCCCTGCCGCGGGTGGACTGGCGGGTGTGTCAGTAGCCCGAATACACCGGCGGCGCCGGCGGGGGCGGCGAGCTGTAGACCACCGGAGGCGGCGCCTGTACCGCCGACCCGGCGATTACCGCGCCGGCAATGGCGCCCAGCGCCATGCCGAACAGCAAGCCATCGCCGTCATTGCCGCCGCCATGATAGTGACCGTGGTATCCGCCACGGTACCCGCCGTGATAAGCAGGGGGTGGCGGCCGATGATAACTATGCGGCATGGGCCTGGCGTGAGCGTGCGGCGGCGGATGCCCATGCGAGCCATGATACTGGGCCTGGGCCGGCGCCGACATTGCGAATACTGCGGCGGCGGCAGCAAGGCCGCCGAGGCTTTTTACGATAATCCGAAAGGTGCGAGCCATGGAGTTACCTCCTTGCGTTTCTTGATGAAGTAGTGCCCGTGCCACCGCTACTGAAGCAGCCGTGCCGAACACTCGAATTCAGTATACCCACGTGTTTTCGCGGCAAATCAGGGCCCACATCATTGCTTACAACTATGTCCGGAAACCCCCGGCGCTGAAACCAGTGCCACGATACGCGACAAAAAAAATGCCCCTGCGCTGCGCCTGCGGCTTGCTCTTCACGTCGCAGACTTGCATGCCGCTCGGCTTCACCAAGAGGTTTTGTGCCTTGGAACGGCCGGCAACAAAAAAATATGCCGCGAATTGCGGCATATAGGGCGTGAGCTGCGGCGGCTTCGGCTTCACGTGGCCGCTGTATCCCCGTTGAAGTCTTCTTCCCAATACTCGTTGTCGCGCCGGCCGGCGCCGGCGCGCGCCTGTTCGGCCTTGCGCAGTTCCACACGGCGGATCTTGCCCGAAATCGTCTTGGGCAATTCGTAGAACTCGATGCGCCGGATGCGCTTGTAAGGCGCCAGCCGCTGCGCGGCGAAGCGCAGGATATCGCCGGCGACCTCGCGGCTGGGTTCATGGCCAGCGCGCAAGGCGACAAACGCCTTGGGCACCGCCAGCCGCAGCGGATCGGGACTGGGCACCACCGCCGCCTCGCCCACCGCCGGGTGCTCTATCAGGATGCTTTCCAGCTCGAACGGACTGATGCGGTAGTCGGACGCCTTGAACACGTCGTCGGCCCGGCCGATATAGGTGTAATAGCCGTCGGCGTCGACCTCGGCGACGTCGCCGGTGCGATAGTAAGCGTCGCCCACGGGCTTGATGGCGTCGCTGCGGTCGTCGACATAGCCGTCCATCAGGCCCGTGGGGCGCGGGTGCAGCGCAATGGCGAGTTCGCCTTCGCTGGCCGGCGTGCCGTCGCCGTCGAGCAGCGCCAATTCGTAGCCCGGCAGCGGCCTGCCCATGGAACCCGCCTTGAGCCGCTGCCCGGGCGAATTGCCGACCTGCGCGGTGGTTTCAGTTTGCCCGTAGCCATCGCGCAGCGTCAGGCCCCAGGCCTTCTTCACACGCTCGATGACCTCAGGGTTGAGCGGCTCGCCCGCGCCTATCACCTCGCGCATCTTGACGCGGTACGAGGCCAGGTCTTCCTGGATCAGCATGCGCCACACAGTGGGCGGCGCGCACAGCGTCGTCACGCCGTAGTCGACCAATGTCTGCAAAGTGGCGCGGGCATTGAAGCGTGCGCTGTTGTAGACGAAGATCGCCGCCCCCGCGTTCCAGGGCGCGAACACCGAGCTCCAGGCATGCTTGGCCCAGCCCGGAGAACTGATGTTCCAGTGGATGTCGCCGGGCTGCAGCCCGATCCAGTACATGGTGGACAAGTGGCCCACCGGATAGCTTTGATGATTGTGCTGCACCAGCTTGGGCCGGCTGGTGGTGCCCGAGGTGAAGTACAGCAACAAAGGGTCGGTCGCGTGCGTGGGGCCGTCGGGCTCGAACACGGGGCTGGCCGCCGCCCCGTCTTCGTAGCGGAACCAGTCCGGCGGCACCGGGCCGCCACCGCTTACCGCGATGCGCTTTATCTGTGTGGATGCCGCGAACTTGGCCGCCTGGTCGGCATTGGTCACCACATAGCCTACGCCGCCGCGCTGCATGCGGTCGGCGATGTCTTCAGCCGTCAGCAGCAAGGTGGCCGGTATGGTCACCGCCCCGAGCTTCATGGCCGCCAGCACGGTCTCCCACAAGGCCACCTGGTTGGCCAGCATCAGCAGGATCCGGTCGCCGCGCCGCACGCCCAGGCTGCGCAGATAATTGGCGACTTGATTCGAGCGCCGCGACATCTCCGCAAACGACAGCTTCAGTTCCTGGCCGCTTTCCTCGACGATCCAAAGCGCCGTATCGTCATTGTTTAGCGCGTAGTCGTCGAACCAGTCCAGCGCCCAGTTGAACTCGTCCAGTTCCGGCCACTTGAAGTCGCGGTAAGCGGTGTCGTAATCGGCGCGGTGCTTCAAGAGGAACTCCCGCGCTTGTGCAAAGGCCTGCGATGTCATGCGTGTCTCCGTATTATTGCCAGCCGGGATGCGCTGCGACGGCGCCCCGCCAGGGGGTCGTACAAGTTAGGGCCTGCTCATGCCCAGAGAACTGCCCCATTCTGGCGGAACAGACTCTGGATATGCAATCTCGCCAGCCCATTATAGATACGGAAAGCGGGAAAGCGTGCCCCATACGGCCCGCTGCAAAGCATGGGCAAACCGCGCGCGGCCAGGCCCGTACCTGGCGACGTTCAGCTAGCTGAAAGCCAATGGACATGCGGGGTTACAAGGCTACGCGCGATCTCGGGGTAATCATGAATAGGCACTTTGCAAGGCCTGAGTAAAATCGTTTTCATCAGAATTTCAAGAGTGCCGACTGGCGATACGCCGTTCCTGGTTCGTCCGCAGTCGCGCAGCGGAATTCGGCGCCCCCTTCCCCGACCCTTGGGCCGCAGACCCGGGCACAGCCGGCCTCGTGCCGACCCGTTTCCCGCCCGCGCTTGCGGCAGGTACGGCTCGTATACGACAGCGGCCGACACGCCCAAGAGGAGGGAAACAAATGCGTAAACTCATACTGGCCCTGTGCGCCATCGTGCTGGGCCTGGCGGCCCTGCCGTCGATGGCGGCCAATTGCCCGCACGGCGAACTCGACTCGCAATATTGCGTCGATGGCGACAAGATGGTGGCAGCCCCGCCCACCAATCCCAAAGACTGGAAAGACCCGTCCACGATCGTCTTCGCCTATACGCCGGTCGAAGACCCGGCGGTCTACGCCAACGCTTTCAAGCCTTTCGTGGCCTACCTGTCCAAGTGCACCGGCAAGCACGTGGTCTACTACCCGGTGCTGTCCAATTCGGCCGAGGTCGAGGCCATGCGCTCCGGGCGCCTGCACGTGGCGGGCTTTTCCACCGGCCCCACCGCTTTCGCGGTCAACCTGGCCGGGGCGATTCCCTTCGCCATCAAGGGCGACCCCAAGTCCTACGAAAGCTACCGCATGATCCTGATCGTGCGAGCCGACTCCAAGTACAAGAAACCGTCCGACCTGGTGGGCGCGAAGATCGCCCATACGGCGGCCTCGTCCAATTCCGGCAACCTGGCGCCGCGCGCCCTGCTGCCCGAGGTCGGCCTTACCGCCGATAAAAACTACAAGGTCGTGTATTCGGGCGGCCACGACCGCTCCGTGCTGGGGGTCAAGGCCGGCGACTACGACGCCGCAACCGTGGCCTCCGACGTCTTCGAACGCATGGCGGCGCGCGGCGACATCAAGCTGTCTGACTTCCGCATCCTGTACAAGAGCGATCCGTTCCCCACCTCGGGCTTCGCCTATGCGCACGACCTGAAGCCGACATTGGCGAAAAAGATCGTGGAATGCTTCCTGTCGTTCCGCTTCCCGCCCGAGATGCAGAAAGAATTCTCCGGCGGTGTCGATCGCTTCTGGCCGGCCACATACAAAAAGGACTGGGCGGTGATCCGCAAGATCGCCGATGCCACCGGCGCCCCGTACGACCGCGCCACCTTCGATGCCGAGGCCAAGAAGGAAGCGGCAGCCGCGGCCAAGAAGAAAAAGCCCTGAGCACGAGCCTACGGACGCAACTCATGCCGATCACTGAAGCATCGAACGGTGCCGCGCAGCATGGCGGCGCCGCGCTGGTTCTACAGAAGCTCACCAAGGAATACACCCGATCCAACCCGGTGCTGCGCGGCATAGACCTCAGCGTGGCCGCGCGAGGCGTGACCGCGGTCATCGGCCCGTCGGGCACGGGCAAGAGCACCCTGATACGCTGCATCAACCGTCTGGTCGAGCCCACCAGCGGCCGGGTGCTGTTCCACGGCGAAGACATCACCACACTGAAGGGCCAGGCGCTGCGGCGCACGCGCCGGCGCATCGGCATGATCTTCCAGGAATACAACCTGGTCGAAAGACTGTCGGTCATGGAAAACGTGCTCAGCGGCCGGCTGGGCTATGTACCGGTGTGGCGGGCATGGCTGCGCAAGTTTCCGCGTGAAGATGTCGAACGCGCCTTCGGCCTGATCGAACGCGTCGGGCTGGCCGACCACTACAGCAAGCGCGCCGACGCCCTGTCGGGGGGACAGCGGCAGCGCGTGGGCATCGCGCGCGCCCTGGCCCAGCGCCCCGAACTGCTGCTGGCCGACGAACCCACCTCGTCGCTGGATCCGCGCACATCGGTAGAGATCATGGAACTCATCTCCGAGCTCGGCGCCGAGATGAATCTGCCCGTCATCGTGAACATCCATAATGTAGAACTGGCGCGCCGCTATGCGCAGCGCATTATCGGCATGAAGGACGGCGCCATCGTCTTCGACGGCAAGCCCGGCGACCTCGTCGAAAGCCATCTCAAATTCATTTACGGAGGAGAAGACTGGCTATGAGCGCGCCTGCGCTGAAAGCGCCTGCCGGGCCGGGCCGCAACCCCTTCCCGGCGAACTGGACGGTGCGCCTGATCGCACTGCTGCTGCTGGCCTATGTTGTTTACGCCTGCGCGCAGATGGGCATTACCTGGCACCGCTTCGTCGTCGGCCTGCACGAAGGCTGGCGCCTGCTGTCCGAAATGGTGCCGCCCGATTTTCATCGCCGCGCACTGCTGCTGCAAGGCATTGCCGAAAGCGTGCAGATCGCCATTATTTCCACGGTGTTCGGCGTGATCCTGTCCTTGCCCTTCGGCTTCCTGGCCGCACGCAACCTGATGCCCGCTTGGGTCAGCACATTGGCGCGCGGCTTCATCGCGCTGTGCCGCTCCTTTCATCCGGTGATCGTCGCCATTCTGTTCGTCAAGGCCATAGGCTTCGGCGCAGCGCCCGGCATCCTGGCGCTCATCGTCGCTTCCATCGGCTTCATCTCCAAGCTGTTTGCCGAAGCCATCGAAGAAATCTCGCTCAAACAGGTAGAAGCGGTGCGCGCCACCGGCGCCGGCTTCTTCAACACCATGATCTACGGCGTGCTGCCGCAGGTCAATGCACGCTTCATCGGCTTCGCGCTCTACCAGCTCGACTCCAACGTGCGCAACTCGACCATGGTCGGGATCGTCGGCGCCGGCGGCATAGGCGGCACGCTGTTCACCGCCTTCCAGCGCTTCGACTACCCCTTCGTGCTGGCGCTGCTGCTGTCCATCATCGCGCTGGTCATGCTGGCAGAGGTCTTCTCGCAAGTCTTGCGGAGGGCCTTCCTATGAGGCCCGGGCAAACACCACGGGCCATGCTGGCCGAACCGACCGTGGCGGGCGGCGCCGTGCGCCGCGAATGGGCGCGCTTCACGCCGGCGCAGCGCCTGGCGCGCTTCGGCGTATTCCTGTTCATCGTGCTGGCCACCGTCGCCGCCCTGCGCACGGTCGACATCATCCCGGAATTCCTGACCGACGCCCCGCAACAGATGGCGGACATGCTCACGCGCATGTGGCCCATAGATTTCGCGGAATTCCAGCGCGGGGCGGGCCGCGCCATGCTCGAGACCATCAATATCGCGTCGCTGGGCACCTTGATCACCCTGGTAATGGCGCTGCCCGTGGGTCTGCTGGGCGCGCGCAACGTCACCCCGGTGCCGGCGCTGAACTGGCTGGCGCACGTCATACTGGTGACTTCGCGCTCGGTCAACTCGCTGGTGTGGGCGCTGCTGTTCGTGGCCTTCTTCGGCCCCGGCCCGCTGGCCGGCACCTTCGCGATCGCCTTCCGCTCGATAGGCTTCGTCGGCAAGCTGCTGGCGCAGTCGCTGGAAGAATGCCAGCCCGGGCCCATCGAGGCGCTGCAGGCCGTAGGCGCACCCCGTACCAGTGTGCTGCTCAAGGGCTACTGGCCGCAGGTCAAGCCCGCCTTCTGGTCCATTGCGCTGCTGCGCTGGGACATCAACGTGCGCGAATCCGCGGTGCTGGGCCTGGTCGGCGCCGGCGGCATCGGCGTGGCGCTGCAGAACTCCATGGACTTCTTCCAGTGGGATCGCGTCGCCCTGATACTGCTGATGATCTTCGCCGTGGTGGTGTTCGCCGAAATCGCCGTCAACATCATCCGCAAGAAAATGATCTGAAAAGCCCCGGCCCTTGCAAGGCGCCGTCTCGCGGCGCATGCTGCTTCAGGGCTTGCGGGGGCAGGTGGCGGGAACGGGTGTGCCGAACAGTACCGCCAGGCCGCAGGCCGAAGTGAACATGCCCTGGCCATTATGGCCGACGCCGGGCACTTCCACCAGAGTCTGTTCCAGGCCCGACGGATGGCGCTGCTGCATATAGCTGAAATACGCCAGCCCGCGGGCCAGCCGATACGGCCCTTGCGCCATGCCCGCGCAAGACCGGTCTATGAAATGCGTGTACGGATTGGTATCGGCCATGCCCAGCAGGTACACCACGTCGCGCCGCGCATAGCGGGCTTCCAGCCCCGCGCTGCCTTCCCGCTGCACATAGGGCGGCGCATCCTCCAGGCCATACTTCCACTTGACGGCCTTGGGACAGGCGGCCGCGTCCGCGGGCCGGAACGAGCCGTCCGCCGACGGCCTTGCATCGCTGAAATACAAATAGCTGGAAGGATTGGCCACCACATAGCGCACATGTATTCCGGCACGCCGCAGCGCCGCTTCCCCCCGGCCCGCCACCGCGTAGCGCTGCACCACCTGGGCGCCCGCCGAATGGCCGGCCAGCACCACCTCGACCAAGGCCGGATACAGCTTGCGATCGGCAAAATGTTCCAGCAAGGCATCCAGAGCGGCAAACGAGCTGATGGGCGCGGGCGCGACGGCCGGCGCCCCGTCCTTCCAGCCGTTGCGCGTCCATATGAGCGTGTCGGCGGCCAGGCCAAAGGCCTGGACATCGGTACGGGTCAGGAACTGGGGCGCGGCCACCAAGGTGCCGGCGCCCGCCGTGCCGGCCGCCTGCTGCGCCTTCCTGCCGTCGGAGAAATAAGTGTCGGCATTGCGCAGGGTGCCATGAACGACCAGCAGCACGCGCTTCACCCCGGGTGCCGGCGCGGCCAGCGAACGATCCGCATAAATTGCCAGCATGCCCCTGCCCTGCGGCGTCGCGACCAATAAGCGCTGGTCGGCAACATGCTTGACCGCCGCCCTCTGGCCCTTGACGGCCGGCTTGTCGGCGGCACGCGCGCCGCCCGCCACGACACACGCCGCCATCGCGGCGGCCCCCAGCGCACCGGCCCACAGACGCATAGACATGGAAGATTCTCCCGGAATCGGAAAAGAAATGGCTCGGCATTCATGCGCCTGCCAGGAATGCGCCAGGCGCCCGCCCGAGGCCTGTCCGCGGTAGAGGGCGGCCGGCGTCCCGCCATAGTAGCGCCAGCCGGCCGCGGACGCTCGAGGCCGACATTCATAGCCCCAAAAATCGATGCGCAGCATGCATCCATGCACGTCTGCGCGGGCAACACCGCCGCCACCTGATGCAGCAACGTCGAAACCTACAAAATACGACCGGTGCGAGACGTGGACTAAAATCATTGTCGTTACAAACCACTTCAGGCAGATTTCATGTTCCCGCAAAGATTAATCGACGGCTATAAATCCTTTCTTAACGGCAGGCTGGCGCACGAGCGGGAACGATACGAAGAACTGGCCAAAGGGCAGCACCCGGAGGTCATGCTCATAGGCTGCGGCGACTCGCGCGTGGCGCCCGAAACCATCTTCGACGCGGGCCCGGGCGAGATGTTCGTGGTGCGCAATATCGCCAACCTGGTTCCGCCTTGCGAATCGGATGTCGAAGAGTCTTATCACGGCACCAGCGCGGCCATCGAGTTCGGCGTCAATGCGCTGGAAGTCAAGCATATCGTGGTAATGGGGCACGCCAGCTGTGGCGGCGTGGCGGCCTTTGCCAACAAGGCGGCGCCGCTCACCAAGCGCGACTTCATCGGCAAGTGGATGTCGCAGATCGCCCCCGTGGCCGAACGCCTGGGGCCGCCGCAGGGCGACCGCGCCGGCTGGATACGCCAGCTGGAATGGGCGGTGGTGGAACACAGCCTGAAGAACCTGATGACCTTCCCCGCCGTGCGTCAACGGGTCGAAAAAGGCCTGCTGCAGCTGCATGGCGCCTACTTCGGCATCGCCACCGGCGTATTGTTCCTGCGCCCCGAGAGCGGCGGCGACTTCAAGCCCTACACCGAAGCCTGATTGCTCCGAAGCTTGATTGCCGCGCTACGACACAGGCCCTGCCCGCCCGGGGCCTGTCCACACCAGGCAAGGCAGGGTTCGGGCCGCGGCCGTCAAAGAATACCGAGTTCGGGATAGGGCTGGTTGCGCTCGACGCGCTCGTAGCCCAGCCGCGCCAGGTCTATGGTCTGGTAGCGGCCATGCACGATGAGTTCGGCCATGCCGCGCCCCGCGGCGGGGGCATGCATCATGCCATGCCCCGAAAAGCCCGCCACCGTATATAGATTGGGCAGGCCTGAATTCCAGGCGCCTATCACCGGATTGCCGTCGAGTTCATTCACTTCGTACAACCCCGACCAGGTACGGTGGCATTTCGCCGCCTCGAAGGCGGGAAAGCGATGCGCCACGGCCGGCCAGACGACATTCTCGAAATAATCGTGGTCGACCTCGAAGTTGTAGCCGCGCACCGCGCTGCCGTCGACCAGGCCGCCCGAATAACCCTGGCCCTCCGAGCGAAAAGCCAGGCGCGACATATCCTTGACATAAGGCAGATGCCCGACATGGCTGCCGGGAGTGAAATAGTGTTCGAACCGGCGCAAGGGTGAAATCGGCAGGCGCATGCCGAACAAGCCGGCGAGGTCTCCCGACCAGGCGCCAGCCGCATTGACGTAGGCTTCGGCGGACACGCTTTCGCCCGTATCCAGCTGGATCGCAAGCACCTTGGCGGCGTCGCACTGCGCACCCACCACCCGCGCCGCGATATAAACGGCGCCGAGCTCCACCGCCTTGCGCCGGAAGCCCCACAGCAAGCCATTCGGGTCGCACCAGCCGTCATGCGGCGTGTGGACGCCCGCCCCGAGGTCATCGACATACATGGCGGGGAACCGGCTCTTGAGTTCCGCTGGCGACAGCAGATCCAGCGTGCATCCCTGCGCCTGCTGCAGGGATGCTGTCTTTTCCAGCTGGGCCGCGTTTTCCGGCGGCACGATGAAGAGATAGCCGCCCTCCACCCAATCGGCGTAGGCGGGCTGCTTGGCGGTCGACATGCGCTGATCGAAATGGCGGATGAAATCGAGGCTGAACAAAGACATCGCAATGTTTTCCTCGCCCGTGAACTGCACGCGGCAGCCGCCCGACGAGCGCAAGGCGGAGGCAAACTCATAGGTCGAGTCCGGCTCCACCACGCATACCGCCAGATGCGGCGCTTCCTGCAGCAGAAAGTAGGCGACGGAAGATCCGATAATGCCGCCGCCGATGATCGCTACGTCGTATTTCCTGATCGAGGTCTTAGTATTCATCGTCTGCGCCGGAAGGTTGAGCGTCGATACCGGCTAGGATTATATCTGCCGAGCTACCCCGCCAGCCGCACGCAAGCGCGCATTACGTGCGGCGCTACACGCGCTAGCGCCATCCCTCGCACTCGGCAGCCGCGCGGGCCAGCTTGTCCAGCGCCGCATAGAACGTGCGCCGCTCGCTCGCGGACAGCGCCGAAAGCAGATGCCTCTGCCGCGCCAGCGCCAAGGGCTGCACTTCCTGCAGCAGTTTCCTGCCCTTGGCGGCCAAAGTCAGCGTGATGCTGCGGGCGTCATCGGGGGTCGCGCTGACGGTCAGCATGCGCTTGGCTTCCAGCTCAGAGATCGAGCGGCTCATCAGGGCCTTGTTCATGCCCGTGGCCTCGACCAGCCGCGAAAACGTCGCCGGGCCGGCCTGCAGCATGACCAGGACACGCCACTGGCTGAGGCTGACCCCGGCCTTTTCACGCATGATGCGGGTCCACTGGCGCTCGAAGGCGGTCGAGAGCTGATTGACCTTGAACGTGACGAACCGTTCGACCGGCATGAGGTCGGCGTCTTCGAAATCGAGTAGTGGATCACCTGCCGGAGCGGCACGCGCAGAGGTCTTGTGCATGCACGGATTATAGGCGTTCGGCACACGCGTGTGCGACGCGGGCGCGGCGATATGCTGCCGTCGCGGCTCGATCTGCCAATCATATATTCCGTTTACTAGTGAACAAATATTCAATACTATTTTGTTTACTAGTAAACAAAATGGCGTACAATGAAAACCCAGGATCCACATCATGCCTGCGGTACGCCGACTCTCCCGGGCGCGAAATGGATCACACCGTCCGCCCAGGCCGGCCCCGACGCCAGACAGGGCCGATATGGTTTACACATCGAGGAACCCGTGGTCGATACAGTCACTCCCACACACAGGCCTAATATTCTGCTGATCACCAGCGACCAGCATCGCGGCGACGCATATGGCTTCGAAGGTTCTACGGTGCGCACGCCCCATCTCGACCTGCTCGCCGGCCAGGGAACGCGGTTCTCGGCGTGCATCACGCCCAATGTCGTCTGCCAGCCGGCGCGCGCCTCCCTACTCACTGGTCTACTGCCGCTGACCCATGGCGTACATGACAACGGCATCGATCTGGACGAAGACATCGCAGATCGCGGCTTCGCCGGCACTCTGGGCCGCGCCGGATACTCGACGGCATTCATAGGCAAGGCGCATTTTTCGACCTACTTCACCCACGAGCCCACCACCCGGCCCGAGAATGTCGCCGGCTCCGCGCTATATGGCGACAACTGGAACGGCCCGTATATGGGCTTCGACCGCGTCGAGATGACACTGATGGGGCACAACTACTGGCTGCCCGAGCGGCCGCCGCGCGGCCGCAGCTACGAACGGTGGTATCACGCCGACGGCCTGGGCGACCTGAAAGACGAGCTGTACAAAAGGCGTGGCGGCGACGACGGCGGAGCGGCGCAGACCCACCATTCGGTACTGCCCCCCGCATGGCACAACTCCAGCTGGATCGGCGACCGCACGGTGGAGTTCCTGCGAGACCACAAACGCGGCGGCGCCAAGCCCTTCTGCGCCTGGGTTTCCTTTCCCGACCCGCATCACCCTTTCGACGCCCCGCTGCCATGGAGCCTGCTGCATCCTCCGGAAAGCATCCGACTGCCCGCGCACCGCACGCTGGATTTCGACAAGCGCCCCTGGTGGCACCGCGCGGCAAGCGAGTCTTCGCCGGCGATCTCCGGTGAAATGAAACGCGTGCGCCAGGAATATTCCCGAATCGCCCCCCAGTCGGATCAGCAATTGCGCCACCTGATCGCCAACTACTACGGCATGATCTCGCTGATCGACCACAACGTAGGCCGCATCCTGAGCGTGCTGGACGAACTGGATCTGTCGCGGGACACCATAGTCATATTCACATCCGACCACGGCGAATGGCTCGGCGATCATGGCCTGGTGCTCAAAGGGCCGATGTTCTACGAAGGGCTGCTGCGGGTGGGCCTGCTGATGCGCGGCCCGGGCATTCCCGCCGGCAAAGTCGTGCAAGATCCGGTGTCCACGCTAGATCTTGCCGCGACCATCGGCGACTACAGCGGCACGCCTATTGCCGCGGCCTCACACAGTGCCAGCCTGCGCCCCCTGCTCGATGGGACGGGCCGCCGCAGCCACGCATACGGCGAATGGCAGCTTGGGCCCAACCGCTGCGGCGTGGCGCTGGATCTGCGGGTAGCGCGCACCGGCAGCGCCAAGCTCACACTGGAGCTGGGCTCGGGCGCGGGCGAACTATATCTGCTGGATCAGGATCCGCACGAAATGGAAAACCGCTACGACGACCCCGCCTGCCGCGGGATCCGGGAAGAGTTGACCGACATGATCCGCTCACGCCCGCAAGACATACGCGACCCCCTGCCGCAGCCTATCGGCTCGGCCTGAGGCGGCATCCGAACGGCGCCTTCTTCGGGATGTATATGCGCCGGCACCACTTTTTTAAAACATATCAAGGAGACTGAACATGCACTCGATACCCGCCATCACGCGGCTGCTGGGCTGCCTGCTGCTGGCCGCCGCCGGCACCGTCACGGCGCAGGCGGCGGCCAGAGATACCATAAGGGTTCTGGTGGGGTTCCCGGCGGGAGGAGCCGTAGACATCGTGGCACGGGCCTTCGCGGATCAATTGCGCCAGTCCAGCGGCACCACGGTTGTTGTCGAGAACCGTCCCGGCGCTGGCGGCATGATCGCCATCGACTCCATGCTGGCTGCCCCCGCCTCTGGCCAGATCGTCGAAGTCATTCCATCGAGCCAGATCACGCTGGCTCCGCTAGTGACCAAGGCCATCAAGTACGATCCCCTCACGGATCTGGTCGCGCTGGGCAGCCTTGCGGAATTCGGGTTCGGAATTGCCACAGGCCCGGCGACGAAAGAGACCACGATGGCCGGCTACAAGGACTGGGCAAACGCACACCCCGATAAAAGCAACTTCGGTTTTCCCGGTGTAGGCACGCCACAGCAATTCATCGGAGTCGAACTAGGCAAACAATTGCACATTTCCTACACCCCCATTGCATACAAGGGCGGGGCAAACTCGGTAATAGATGTAATAGGAGGCCAGATCGCAACGCTCGTCACCACCGAACAATTGCTCATTCCCTATCAAAAGCAAGGCAAACTGCACACGCTGCTGATCACCTCCAAAGAGCGCAACCCCATGCTCCCCGGCGTGCCTACCGCAATCGAGGTCGGCCTGCCCGACCTGGACGAGCGCGGCTGGGTCGGCTTGTTCATAAAGTCCGGCACTCCCGCCAAGCTCGTGACCCAATGGCGTGCGGCAGTCGAGAAAGTTGTTTCGAACCCCAAGTATGCCGCCACGATGCGCAACCTCGGCTACGGAGTTCCTGCCAAGCAGCCGGAAGACTTCGCGAAGAAGCTCGCCAGCGAGCGCGCCACATGGCAAAAGCGGGTAAAGGCATCCGGCTTCGTGGCGACCAACTGAAGACAGAGCCATGCGCGGCAAGTCGGGCACGAGCCCGCCGCCATACCCCATATATGCAGCACGGAATTGACAACGTAAATCTATCTGACTAAAGTCAGATAATGAAAACGAACCATGAGCAGCTGCAGCAGGTACGCCGTTTCAACCGCACGGTCACGCAGCGGATAGGCGTGCTCGACCGCGACTACCTGGGCAGCGGGCGCCCGCTCGCGGAAGCGCGCCTGCTGTTCGAGATCGGCGCGCGAGGTGCGACGGTACGCGAGCTGCGCGCACGGTTCGGCCTGGATTCCGGCTACTTCAGCCGACTGCTGCGCAAGCTGGAAAGACAAGGCCTGGCGGCGACCCGGCCCGACCGCAGCGACGGGCGCGTGCGCCGCGTCGGCCTGACGGCGGCAGGCAAAAAAGAATGGAGCCTGCTCGACCGGCGCTCGAAAACCCAGGCGGCGGGGCTGCTGGCCCCGCTGGGCGATACGCAACGCACACGTCTGCTGACGGCGATGGCGGAAGTGGAACGCCTCTTGCGGGCATCCGCCGTGACGCTCGAAACGGCCGACCCCGCCGGCGCCGAAGCTCGGGCCTGTCTGCAGGCGTACTTCGACGAGCTGTCGCAGCGCTTCGAACAAAGCTTCGACCCGACCCTGGGCCCCAGCGCCGATCCCGAGACGCTCGTCCCGCCGGCCGGCCTATTTCTCATCGCCAGGCTGGACGGCACGCCGGTCGGCTGCGGCGCGCTCAAGATCATGGAGGCGGGCTTCGGCGAGATCAAGCGCATGTGGGTGGCCCCCGCGGCGCGCGGGCTAGGCATCGCCCGGCGCCTGCTCGAAGCCCTGGAAAAACACGCCGCCGACGCCGGCCTGGATATCCTGCGGCTGGACACCAACCGCAATCTCACCGAGGCGCGCGCGCTGTACATCGGCAAAGGCTACGTCGAAATCGCAGCATACAACGACAACCCCTACGCCCATCACTGGTTCGAAAAGCGCGGCCTGCGGGGGCTGTCGAAATAGGGCACGATACGGCTTGCCTTCGGCGCGTGGCTGCGCCGCAACGAAAGCCCTATGGTGCATTGCTTACTTATGTATGGGATCCCTCGGGAGTGCTTCCGCACCTGGCGCAATGGGATAAGCCCTGACCGCCTGCTCAGCCGTCCTGCGGCTGCAGCGGCGTCTGCAGATTGAGCTGGTAGAACGCGGCATCCAGCCAGCGCCCGAACTTGAATCCGGCCTGCGCTATGGTGCCGGCATGTTTGAATCCCAGCCCGGTGTGCAGCCGGATGCTGGCGGTATTCGTGGCGTCTATGCAACCCACCAACACATGCAGCTGCGCCTGCCCGGCACGGCGGATCAATTCTTGCATCAGGAGCTTGCCCAATCCGCGGCCGCGCTGCTCGGGGTGCACATACACGCTGTGCTCCACCGTGTACTTGTAGGCCGGGAACGCGCGAAACGTGCCCCAGCTGGCAAAACCCAGCAAATCGCCCGCAGCATCGATCGCCCCCACGACCGGAAAACCGCTGGCGCGCTTCGCGGCAAACCAGCCTGCCATGGCCTGCGGCGGCCTGGGTGCGTAGTCATACAAGGCCGTCGAATTGACGATGGCCTCGTTCAAGATCGCCAGAATCGCCGAGGCGTGTCGCGCCTCGTCGCAGTCGACCAGGCTCACGCCATCTTGCGCTGCTGCTGGGGAAGTCATGGAAGCTCCTGTGGGTCGCAAAATCGGGGGGTGCCTGCGCCTGCGCGCCGCCGGCCCATCGCAAGCTGCCGGGATGCCATGCGCCGGCACGGAGCCCGGGCAGCTGAAGTGTAGCGCTGGATCGAGCGCACGCACCGGTGCCCTCGCACATAGGGGCCGGATCCGCAGCCCGAGCGACTTTCCTGCGTTGCCGCGCCATGGCCACCGCGTCATGGTCAATACACGCGCCGCAAACCCGCTATATTTACGTAGCTACCGAGTTGCCTTGCCTAGTTACCTTGAGCTGAACGATAAACATCCTCACCTTGCTTCAACATAGACCACAGCCCACCCGGCGCCCTTTCCCATGACTGGCACCATCATCCCCGCAACGGACGGCTACCCGCTGGGCGCGACGGTACACCGCCCCGACAAAAGCGGAAATTCCTCGAACGTGGCCATCATCAACTGCGCCACGGGGGTCAAGGCCGCGTATTACTCGAGGTATGCACGCTTCCTGGCGGCACACGGGTACACCGCAATCACGTACGATTATCGCGGCATCGGGGCTTCACGCCCGGAATCGCTGCGCAAGCTGCAAGCCAGCAAATTCGACTGGGGCAACAAGGATTTCGCGGGCGTGCTGAACTGGGCGGCACGGGAATTTCCCGCCGCCCGCATCGCGGTCGTAGGCCACAGCATAGGCGGGGTGGTGCCGGGCTTCAGCGCATCCAGCGCGCGCATCGACCGCATGCTGACCGTAGGCGCGCAGTTCGCGTACTGGAAAGACTACGCTCCGCGGGCGCGCTACCCGATGTTCCTCAAATGGCATATCTTCATGCCGCTGGTGACGCGCCTGATGGGATACTTTCCGGGGCGCCGCCTGGGCTGGCTGGAAGACTTGCCCGCCGGGGTGGCCTATGAATGGGCGTTTCGCAAGGCGACCCTGGGCGCAGAGCCCGGCGGCAGCGCAAATGCCCACGCACTCGCGCCAGATACGGATCCCGCCCGCTACTTCCCCACCCTGCGCTGCCCCATGCTGGCCTACAGCATTACCGACGACCCCTACGCAACCCCGGCCGCCGTACGGCGCTTGCTGGCGTATTACACCGGCTGCGAGCGCTCTTATGTGCTGGTGCGCCCCGAAGAGCTGCACCTGCCGAGTATCGGCCATTTCGCTTTCTTCCACGATCGCTTCCGTGACACGCTGTGGCGCGAAACGCTGGCGTGGCTGGACGGCGGCCCAGCGCCACGCGCGGTCGTCCAGCACTTCGCAGCCGGCTGAGACGATGGCCCGATCGGCTACACACTGCCCCCCTGCGCGCCGCGCATCACCGCCCATATCAATATCCAGTTTCGCGCCGACGGCCAAACACAGGCTTGCGACGCCGCAACAAAGCGCCGGGCATAGCCTCGACAGCGCCAATCCATAATCAAAAGCGGCCTTTCACCACCAGGCACCTCATTTTGTGCGGCTTACGCACATTTCAGGCGAAGCTTGGTGTCCCGACCAGCTTTGCTTAGGATCTGCGTCATGTTCAACCCCCAACCACATGTGGGCCATCATGACCAGACCAAGCGAAATCAAGCCTCGCGAAGGCTCTCTTCCCGGCACCCCTTACTCCGTTTTTAAAGAGGGCGCGCAGCTCGGCCCCGTCTCTTTCGACATAACACCCGAGATCGTGGGCGAGTACTTCAGCGCTTCGCAAGCCGACCCGTCTCTATATGTCGTCGACGGGCGCCAGGCCGCCGCGCCGAACGTCATTCTTCCTTACATGACAGTTCCCGTGTATCAAACATACCCGCCGATCCAGGGCATCGTCATGGCGGAACTGGAAATGAAATGGCATCGCGCCATTTGGGCTGACGAAACCACCCGCGTGAACGCGACCGGCACCATTCTCGACAAATTCGAGAAGCGTGGCCGCAAGTACATACGCTGGCACGGCGTTTTCTCGGACGACCGGGGCCAGCCCATCGCCGAAATACTCAATACTTTTCACGTTCCGGAATAAGCCATGAAGCGCACGCTTGAAATTACCCAGGCCATGATCGACGGCTATGGCCGTATCAACGGCGACAACGATATCATCCACTACGATCACGACTACGCCGTGGAACGCGGCTTCAACGGCACACTTCTGCATGGCCCACACATGACCGCCTTTGCGGCGGATCTGGGCGCCATGCGCTTCGGCCCCGAATGGCTGACGCGCGGCAAATTACACACCAAATGGATAGGGCCGGTCTATCCTGGCGATACCTTTGTGGCCTCTGTTGCGGACGACGGCAGCCTGAACGCTACGTCGAGCGACAGAACGGTCATGGTCGGCAGCATAGAACTCGTCGACTGACGCGGCCCGCAGCAATACCATGCCAGCCTCAAAACAGCAGCTGTATGCAACCGACCTGGAAATCGGGGCGCAGGTGGCGGAACGTGAAATCACGCTCGATATGGCGGCTTTCCTGAACTTCTCCGCTCTGACCGGCGACCGCCACCCTATTCACTACGACGCGAGCTATGCACACGACAAAGGGTTCCGCGGCCCGGTTGCCCACGGCCTTCTACTGCTCGCGCTCAGCGCGCTCGGCGCCACCGATCTATCCGAGCAGCTGCATGACAGCATGGTGGCAATGACCAGCGCCCAGGCCAGATTCCTGCGTCCCGTCATAGCAGGCGACCGGCTCAAGCTGACATACACCGTGGCGGCCGTCGAGCCTCGCACCGCCGGCGTGTCTCTAGTCAGCTTCGACGTCGAACTCCACGCAATTCAAGCCGATTCCGATCCTGGGAATCAACCGAAATCAACGTTCCGCCTTCAATTCCTACTAAAAGATCACATCGACCAAAGCCATGCACCAGAACATTGAAGCCATAAAGCTTTCGGGCACCCGGGGCAATCCGACGTTTTCCCCCGCCATCCGTGCCGGTGACTACATCTTTCTGTCAGGCATGACCGCCGTGGACGACAACCGGAAAATAGTCGGCGAAGGCGATATCGCCGCACAGGCGCGATTCATTTACTCGAAGATCTCAAAGGTGCTCGAGGCCGCCGGAACCGACATGGGCAGCATCGTCGAGACCGTGGACTACGTCACGACCTTCGATAACTACGAGAAGACAGCGGACGTCCGACGCGAAGTGTTCGGCGATGGGCCCTACCCCGCCGCAACCGGGGTCAAGGTTGCGGAACTGGTTCGGCCCGCCGCGCTGATCGAAATACGAGCGGTCGCCTACATAGGGAAGCCCAGGTAAGCGGCCCGAAACCGTAGACGCGAAGCCGCTGCCAGGCGCCCTTTTGCAAGAAGGCCGTATGCAGCGCTGCGCAATATGCATTTCTATTTTTTCAAAGGAGAGAGACATGTGGAAAGCACTTTTAGCCGCGGCCATTGCGATATTCAGCATGAGGCCTGCCTTGGCCGATTCATACCCGAGCAGGCCGATAACCATCATTGTTCCCTATGGTGCCGGTGGCACGAACGACATATTGGCTCGCGCGCTCGCCGCCGGAATGACACCGCGCCTGGGGAAATCCGTGATCGTCATCAACCGGCCTGGCGCGGGCGGCAATCTTGGAGCGGCCTACGTTGCAAATTCCGCCCCTGACGGCTACACACTGCTGCTTGCATCTTCCGGGGTATACGCCATCAATAAATGGCTCTACCACAATCTGCCCTACGATCCCGCCACCGCGTTCGCTCCTGTCATGCTTGCCGGAGAAGTGCCGAATGTTTTATTGGTTACCCCTGGCATGCCGGTAAAAACAGAGCAAGAGCTGATCAGCTACGCAAAAGCGCACCCCAACAAATTGAACTTCGCTTCCATGGGGACGGGGACGAGCGGGCACCTGATGTCCGAACTCTTCAAGCAGGAAGCCGGCATCCAGGCCCAGCACGTGCCCTACCGCGGCAGCAGCGCCGCGCTGGCAGGCATGCTCGGCGGCCAGGTGCAGATCATGTTCGACAATCTTCCCACGGCATTGCCGCAGGTCAAGTCCGGAAAGCTCCGGGCATTGGCCGTATCCACCAAACAACGCTCCACCCTGCTGCCCGACGTCCCCACGGTTGCCGAGGCTGGGCTTCCCGGATTCGCGGCTACCGCGTGGTTTGGAGTCGCCGCTCCCGCAGGCACCCCGCCCGATGTGATACGCAAACTCAATGAAACCATGGTCGAGGTAATGAAAGACGCCAAGACCAAGCAAATGCTCGAGGCTCAGGGCGTCACGTACACGCCCAATTCTGCCGCCGACTTCAGCGCATTCATCGCCAGCGAGTCGCCCAAGTGGAAAAAGGTTGTGCAGATCTCGGGCGCAACCGCCAATTAACCAGGAAACCGATATATGCATGCCGCGACGCTTCCGATCGCAAACACGCAAGACCAGGACGATTGGATCAGTGCAGCCCTGTCGCCGCGCTCCATCGCGGTAGTCGGAGCTTCCGACAACCCGGACAAGATAGGCGGCCGCCCCATCAAATACATGCTGCAGCACGGCTACGCCGGCAAGCTGTATCCGGTGAACAGCGCCCGGTCTCTCGTCCAAGGGCTTGAATCGTGGCCCGAGATAGGCGCGCTTCCGGAAGTCCCCGAGATGGCAATCGTGTGCGTTCCAGGCGCCGCGGCCCTGGAAGCTGTCATGACCTGCGCCCGGCAAGGTGTCAAGGTATGCATAGTCATATCGTCGGGTTTCGGCGAAACCGGTGCGGCGGGCCTGGCCGTTCAACGCAAGATGGCAGAAACGGCGCGCTCGTCCGGCATGCGGCTCGTCGGCCCGAACAGCCAGGGGTTGGCCAGCTTCGACAGCAAGGCGCTGGCCACTTTTGCGACCGTGCTCGGAGAAATTTCCCCGCAAGACGGCCCAGTCGCGATCGCCAGCCAAAGTGGGGCCATGAGCATGGTTCCGTATGCGTTGCTGCGCGCAGAAGGCGTCGGCATACGCTATTCATTCGCCACGGGAAACGAGGCCGACCTCACAGTGGCGGATTTTGCGTGCGCCGCGGCAGCAGATCCCGAGGTGCGCCTGATACTGCTGTATCTGGAGAATCTGGTCGATCCGTCGACTCTGGCCGCCGCGGCACGCGCTGCGCGCGCGCGCGCGATTCCCGTCCTCGCCTTGAAAGCCGGCGTTTCAGATCGCGGGCGCGCCGCAGCCTTGTCGCATACCGGCGCAGTCGCCACCGAAGACAAAGCGCTGGATGCCTGGTTCAGGCAAAACGGCATACTTCGCGTTGCCGACATGCGCAGTCTAGTCCAAGGGGCGCGCTTGCTGCTGAAACCCCAAAGAACCAAGGGCCCCCGCATTGCGATCCTGAGCAATTCGGGCGCAGCCTGTGTCATGGGAGCGGACTCCGCCGAACGCCACGGCCTGCAGGTGCCGGCCTTCCCCGCCTCGGTCAAGGAATCCATCGAACGCCTGCTCCCTACGTTCGCCAGCGGCCAGAACCCTATAGACCTGACAGCGGCGCTCCTGACCAACAACCAATTTTTCGGCGACGTCCTGCCTCACCTGGGCGGCACATGCTGCGACGCGCTCTTCATCAGCCTGCCAATGTCCGGACAGGGTTATGACACCGAACAATTTGCCAAGGACACCGCCGTCTTCCAGCATACTTCGGGAAAGCCCGTAGTACTCGCCTGCCCTCTTGAACACACACGCCGCACTTTCGAAAAACACGGCATTGTTTCCTACGAGCACGACGAAGACGCCATGGCCGCTTTGGGGCAGCTTGCCGCCGTATGCGCATTGCAGCGGGAAGCCGACAGGCTGGATGCCACGACTGGTATATTCAGCACCGTAAGCAGCCCCGTCAAAAATACCGGGAGGCTGCTGTCGGAAGCAGACAGCCTCGAGCAGTTGGAAGCGATCGGGATTCCAACCGCCCCTTGGAGGCTATGCAAAAACCGGGAAGACGTGCGCCAGGCTGTGCGCACACTCGACCTTCCAGTCGTCATCAAGGCATGTTCGGCGCAAATTCCCCACAAATCGGAATATGGGCTGGTCAGGCTGGGCATCAGCGACGTCGACGCAGCCTGCTCGGCAGCCGAAGAGATGCACTCCGCCACAGCCAAGCTGGGAAAGAGCCTGGACGGCATCATCGTAGCGTCCATGCTCCGCGGCCGGCGGGAGCTCATGATCGGAGCCCGGTGGGACGAAAAGTTCGGCAGTGTGCTGCTGATAGGCGACGGCGGAAAGTTTGTTGAAGCCATGCCCGACGCAGTAACCCTGGTACAACCATTTGACCTGGCTCATGTAAGACACCGGCTCGATGAACTTCGTCTCGCCCCCCTGTACAAGGAAACCCGTGGTGAGCCGCCGCTGCCCGTCGAAACACTGGCAAGGCTCGCGGTCTCCGTCGGGAAGTGGGTGCAGGAACAAAATGGCCGCATAATTTCCGTCGACATCAATCCCCTTATCGCAATGCCTCATGGTGGGCTTGTCGCCGCCGACGCCCTGATCGAACTCAACACCGGGCTGGACTTCGAGGCTGACGAAGCAGCCTCATGAATATTTCCACAGCCGGCGGCCCACTCCACTAGGCATCGGCCTTCGAGCATTCAGGATGGACGATAGCAAGCACGACGATTATTTCATCAACGGCCTCGCCAAGGGCCTGGCCGTCATTCAAGCCTTCAACAACGAGGCCCGGGCGCTTACTTTATCCGAGGCCGCGGCCCGCACGGGGTTGACGCGAGCCACGGCGCGACGCGTGCTGCTGACTTTGGTCGACCTGGGTTTTGCGGCGCGCTTCGGCAACCGCCACTTCGCGCTGACCCCACGCGTTCTCGCCTTGGGCTACGCATATCTGTCCTCTATGCCGCTTTGGAGTTTTGCCGAACCCGTCATGGAGGGCCTGGTGGCAGACCTGGGCGAAACCTGCAGCATCGCCGCGCTCGACGGCGATCAACTAGTCTACGTGGTTCGAATACCCGTGCATCGGACGCTAGTCCAGGACGTTTCGATAGGGTCGAGGATTCCGCTGTATTGCCACTCGGCGGGAAGAGTCCTGCTATCCGGCTTCACGACCGAGCAACTCGACAACTACCTGTCGCAAGCCGACCTCCAACCCCTGACGCATCTGACCAATACCGACCCGGCGGCGCTGCGCAAGATCATCGGAGACGTTCGCCGCCAAGGATACGCACGCACTTCGGGCGAGGTCGAAGAGCACACCTGCGGCCTGTCCGTTCCAATCTTCCAACAGGGCCGCCTGATAGCCGCCCTGAACTTGAGCAGGATGAACACTACCGTGACAGACAATGCCAGCTGGCATGTGCGCTATCTGGCCAGATTGAAGCGCGCGGCCGCGCAATTAAGCAGCGCGCTTTCCGTTGAAAAAGCACCCAAAGTGGTGCGCAAGCTGGCACAAGACACGCTTGCGCCAACGGGGAAATAATCCGATGCGCACACTTGAATCCATACAGCTGGCCGGCATCCCTTTGCACAACCGCATCGCCGTGGCCCCGATGTCCCGGATGCAGGGAACACAAGACGGGTGCCCCGCCGAGGAAACCGCCTCGTACTATGCCCGCTACGCCCGGCACAAAGCCGGGCTGGTCATCACCGAAGCGCTTTATATCGACGAGATCGCGAGCCGCGCCTACTTCAATCAACCGGGCCTTGCAACGGATCACCATATCGACGCCTGGCGGCGCGTGACAGATGCGGTACATGCCGAGGGATCCAAAATCTTCGCGCAGCTGCAGCACGCAGGACGCCTCGCGGAACCGGGCTTGAACTCGTCGGTCATCGGGGCCACTGGCAGAGCCGCGGCAGGCACGACCTGGCAAACCGGCAGCCCCAACCCCAGCCCACGCGCAGCCACCCACCAAGATATAGAACATATCATCGCCGGATTCTCTGCCGCGGCGGCCCGAGCCGCCGCGGCCGGCTTCGACGGTATCGAACTGCACGGAGCCCGCGGATACCTCATCCATGAATTCTTGAATGACCAGAACGGCCGGACAGACTGCTGGGGCGGATCGCTGACAAACCGGCTCCGGCTTGCCGGCCGAGTTCTGGCCGCAGCCCGCGCGTCCTGCGGCCGCATCCCCATCAGCTTCAATTATTCCATGTACTCCATGGATGACTATGCCTACCGTCCACAAGCCGGCGCGCCCGAACTCGAGACGATCTTCAAAACACTGCGCCAGGCCGGAGCCGACATTCTCCATATCAGTACGCGCAGGACATTGCGACCCGAAGCCTGGGGAGAGACCTTGGCCCAAACCGCCAAGCGAAGCGCGCCCGGCCCCCTCATTGCCGGCGGCGGCCTGGCTACGCTGGCCGACTGTGAGCGCGCACTGGCCGACACCGGATGTACCGTAGCGGCGCTCGCCCGCCCCTTCCTGGCCAATCCCGACTGGATAGACCGCTCGCTAGGCAAGCAGGAGTTGCACGCGTATTTCCCCGGGATGGAACGGCGGCCCTTGCTCTGGACGCCGTGACCGGAACCGGTATTGTGCTGCTGGCCATATTTTCGGTCTCAGTGCGGCGCAGCCGGTTTCCGGCCAGATGCTACACCGATACCTCGCCCATGGCCGCGTCAACTGACCTGGATGTTGTACTTCTTGATCAGGCGGCTCCAGCGCGACTGTTCCTGCGCGATGAATGCGGCGAACTCTTGCGGCCCCTTGCCCACGGGCTCGGTCATGCCCTCGCGCAAGCGCTGCACCGTGGCGGGCACTTGCAGCGCGTCGATCGTGGTTCGGTTGATGCGGTCGATGATCCCGGCCGGCGTGCCTTTGGGCACGACCAGGCCGAACCACGATGAAAAGTCGTAGCCCGGCACGCTTTCCGCCACGGTAGGGACATCGGGTAGCGCCGCGCTGCGCTTGACGCCGGTAACCGCCAGGGCCTTGAGCTTGCCGCTCTTGATCAGGGGCAGGGCTCCGAGCGGGAATGCCACCACGCTGTCGATCTGCCCGCCCAGCGCGTCGACCAGGGCCGGGCCGCCGCCACGATAAGGAATATGGGCCAGCGAGACCTTGGCCATGGATTCCAGCAATTGACCCGCGATGTGATTGGCGCTGCCTACGCCCGCCGAGCCGAAGGTGTATTTGCCGGGCGACTTGCGGGCCAGATCCAGGAAGGCCGCCATGCTGTCGACCTTCAGATGATTCGGGTTGACGCAGATGACCAGGTCGGTGGAAGTCATCCAGGTAACAGGCGCCAGGCTGGCCGGATTGAAGCCGATATTTCGGTAGATATAGGGGTTGAAGGCCAGGATGCCCTGGTTCACGAAGGTAATCGTGTAGCCATCGGGCTTGGCCTTGGCGCCATAGGACACGCCGATGTTGCCGGCCGCCCCGCCCTTGTTGTCGATGATCAGCGACTGCCCGAATTCCTGCCCCATGCGCGGCTGCAATAAACGGCAAACCGCATCCGCGTCGCCACCGACGGGCTGCGGCACCACCCAGGTGATGGGCTTGCTGGGATAGCCGGAGGCGGGCTGCGCGCGCGCGGCGGTGGAACCCAGCGCCAGCGTCGCCGCAGCGCCGCCAGCCATTTTCAGCACTTCTCTGCGCGACAAATAAATCGTCATGATTTTAATTGCTCCTTAATTCATATATGAAGAAATAAACCTAGAATCTACTTTCTTGATAATTGTTTTAATGAATCATATAATTCATTTAAAGCCAGGTCAATATTTCACAGGAGTTTTTTTATGAGCTCTTTCACCATCC
The DNA here is from genome assembly GCF_002209565.1 of Candidimonas nitroreducens. GTDB lineage: Bacteria > Pseudomonadota > Gammaproteobacteria > Burkholderiales > Burkholderiaceae_B > Candidimonas > Candidimonas nitroreducens. The sequence continues at coordinate 27,116 of NZ_NJIH01000016.1, read as the reverse complement.
CCCCCCAGGCTCTGGAAGGCACCGATTTGCACTACTTCAATGTAAGCAGTGCCATCGAGGCCCTGGCGCCCGGCGCCTTCGCGCGCATGCCCTACAGCGCGCGGGTGTTTGCCGAAAACCTACTGCGCAAGAGCCAGGGCCTTGCCGGCTTCGAGGCCATGCTGCAAGCGCTGGCGAGTCGCTCCCACGAGGCGGACTTCCCGTTCTATCCGGCCCGCGTCGTGCTGCAGGATCTGCTGGGCACCCCGGCCCTGGTCGACCTGGCCGGCATGCGGGACGCCGTGGCCGAGGCCGGCGGCGATCCGGGCGTGGTCAACCCGGTAGTTCCGACGCAGCTGGTGGTCGATCATTCCCTGAACGTGGAAGTGCCCGGATTCCAGCGCGATGCCATGGCGCGCAATATGGCGATGGAACAGAAGAAAAACGCCGAACGCTTCGCATTCCTGGCCTGGTGCAAAAATGCCTTCAGCAATCTCGACGTGCTCATGCCCGGCAGCGGCATCCTTCATCAAATCAACATCGAGCGCATGTCGCCCGTCGTTCAGCTCGACGACGGCGTCGCCTTTCCCGATACGCTGGTCGGCACCGACAGCCACACCACCATGATCGATGCGCTGGGCGTGCTTGGCTGGGGGGTGGGCGGGCTGGAAGCGGAGTCGGTCATGCTGGGCCGGCCGAGCTGGATGCGCCTGCCGCAGATAGTCCAGGTTTACCTGGAAGGGCGAGTCGGCCCGGGCGTGCTCGCCACCGACGTCGTGTTGTCGCTTACCGAGTTCCTGCGCGCACAAAAGGTGGTGGGCGCAATACTGGAATTCCACGGCCCGGGCGTCGCCGCCCTGGCGCTGGCCGACCGGGCCACCATCGCCAACATGGCGCCCGAGTTCGGCGCCACCGCGGCCATGTTCGCCATCGATGAACGCACGCTCGATTACCTCGCCCTGACCGGGCGGTCGGCAAAACAGCGGGCACTGATCCGCACCTATGCCCATGCGCAAGGCCTTTGGGTGGACGACTTCGCCGCCGCGCAATTCGACCGCGTGCTGGCCTTCGATCTGTCGGAAGTACAGCTATCGCTGGCCGGCCCCAGCAACCCGCACCGGCGAGTGCCGCTGGCGGGGCTGACGGAATCGGGCGTTGCCCGCGCAGGCTTCCATGTGCCCGACAACGGCCCGCTGCCCGATGGCGCCATCGTCATCGCCGCCATCACCAGCTGCACCAACACGTCGAATCCACGCAGCCTGATCGCCGCGGGCCTGCTGGCGCGTAAAGCGGTGGCGCGTGGCTTGACGCGCAAACCCTGGGTCAAGACCTCTCTGGCCCCCGGATCGCAGGCGGTAGAGAAGTACCTGCGCGAGGGCGGCCTGCTCGAACCCCTGGCGCAACTGGGTTTCGGCATCATCGGGTTCGGCTGCACTTCCTGCAACGGCATGTCCGGCCCACTGGCGCCCGAGATCGAGCGCGAGGTACTAGAGCAAAAGGTGCACACGGCCGCCGTGCTGTCCGGCAACCGCAATTTCGACGGACGCGTACACCCGCGCGTCAAGGAAGCCTACCTGGCCTCGCCCGCGCTGGTAGTGGCCTATGCCATTGCCGGTTCGATCCGCATGGATGTGATGCACGCTCCACTGGCACACGACAGCGCGGGGCGCGCAGTCATGCTCGCCGACCTGTGGCCCACCGACGCAGAGATCGACCAGGCATTGGCGGACTCGGTCAAGGCCGAGCAATTCACCAGCGTATATGACCCGATGTTCCAGCGCCTTGGCCAAGCCGGCATGCACGCACGCGCCGACGAAATACGCTACGGCTGGCAGGCAGAGAGCACCTACATCCGTCGCCCTCCGTACTGGGAGGCCCGCTATACCCAGCCGGGGCATTTCCAGGGACTGCGCGCCCTGGCAGTGTTGGGCGACAACGTCACCACCGATCACATATCGCCGTCGGGCGCGATTCTGCCCGACAGCGCGGCAGGGGAATTCCTGGTTTCGCGCGGCGTGCCCCCAGCCGAATTCAATTCTTACGGCACGCGGCGCGGCGATCATGTCGTGGCCGTGCGCGCCACCTTCGCCAACCACAGGCTGAAGAACGAAATGGCCGGCGCCGAGGGTTCTCTGGCCCGCCTGGAACCCGACGGCAAGGTCATGCGCCTGTATGAGGCGGCCGAGGTCTATCTGCAGCGGGCCCAGCCGCTTATCATCGTGGCCGGGCGCAACTATGGCTCCGGCTCGTCGCGCGACTGGGCGGCCAAGGGGGTACGGCTGCTGGGGGTGCAGGCGGTGGTCTGTGAAAACTTCGAGCGCATCCACCGCAGCAACCTGGTCGGCATGGGTGTCCTGCCCCTGGAGTTCGAGCCCGGCGTTACACGCGCCACCTTGGGCATCGACGGCAGCGAGCTGTTCGACATCGTCGACTGGAACGGCGCACCGGAACCGGGTTCGCGCCTGCAGCTGCGCATCCGCCGCCAGGACGGCAGTGCGGTCGTAGCCGCGGTGGCGTGCCGTATCGACACGGAAGAAGAACGCCAGGTCTTTTGCGCCGGAGGACTGCTGCCCCGGATGCGCAATGAGTTCCTGCGCGCCGGCAGCGCCTCTGCCGCCAGACAATAAATTCACCAAACCGGATCGCAATCATGACCCAAACAAACCAACAAGTCGCGGTGCGCGCCATGTACATGCGCGGCGGCACCAGCAAAGGCGTGTTCTTCACCCCCGACGACCTGCCCGCCGCTGCGCGCACCGACATAGCGGCGCGCGACCGTTTCATGTCGCGTGTCATGGGCAGCCCGGATCCCTATGGCAAGCAGATCGACGGCATGGGGGCCGCAACGTCCAGCACCAGCAAGGTCGTTCTTGTCGGCAAGAGCACGCGGCCCGATTGCGACGTCGATTATTTGTTCGGCGCCGTTGCCATAGAAGACCCCGTGGTCGACTGGAGCGGCAACTGCGGCAACCTGAGCTCGGCGGTCGGCCCATACGCCATCCATCGCGGGCTAGTCGACGCGCCGCGCGATGGCATCGCCGTGATCCGCATATGGCAGGCCAACATCAAGCAGCGCATCATCGCCTACGTACCCATGCGCGACGGCCAGGTCGACGAGCTGGGCGAATTCGAGCTCGACGGCGTGGCTTTCCCTGCCGCGGAAATCAAACTGGAATTCCTGGATCCCGGCGCCGGCAAAGACGACGGTGCGGCAGGGGCCATGTTCCCCACCGGCAACCGCGTCGACATGCTGAATGTGCCGGGCGTGGGCAGCTTCGAGGCGACGCTCATCAATGCCGGCAACCCGGCAATTTTCGTGCGGGCGCAGGCGCTGGGCCTGTCGGGCGCCGAATTGCAGGACGACATCAACGGCGACACGGCGCTGCTGCGGCGCCTGGAAGCCATCCGCGCCCACGGCACCGTAGCAATGGGCCTGGCAGCCACGGCCGAAGAGGCTACGGCGACTCGCCCGCATACTCCGAAGCTGGCATTCGTGGCGCCGCCATCGCCCTACACGGCGGCCAGCGGCAAGGCTGTGCAGGCCGGCGATATAAACATGCTGGCCCGCATCATGTCCATGGGCAAGCTGCATCACGCCATGACAGGCACAGGCGCGGTGGCCATCGCCGTGGCCGCCGCCATCCCCGACACAGTGGTCAGCCGCACGCTCGGCGGCGGATCCCACCCCCGTCTCGTCTTCGGCCATCCGTCCGGCAGGCTGTCCGTGGGCGCCGAGGCAATCGAAAGAGATGGCGGATGGAAGGTCACCAAGGCCATCATGAGCCGCAGCGCACGGCGGCTGATGGACGGCCAGGTCTTCGTACCGATCGAATAGGCCGCGCCATCCCATGACATACGCCTATGCCTACGTCGGCTCGCGCACCACGCGCGAACGAAACGCCCGGGGTGCGGGCATTAGCGCCTACGCCTACGATGCCGCAACGGGCGCCCTGAAGCTGGCTCATGTAAAGAGCAGCCTGACCAACCCGTCCTATCTTGCCGTCAACCGCCGCGGCGATCGCCTCTACACCGTGCATGGCGACGGCAATGCCGTGAGCGTGCTGTCGATCGAGGCAGGCAGCGGGGCCTTACGCCAGCTGCAGTATCGGGAGTGTGCCGGACGCAACCTGGTACATCTGGCCCTGAGCCCGCAGGAACGCTTTCTGGCGGTCGCCGACCACCTCGGCAATAACGGCGGAACCATCATCGTGTTTCCGCTGCGCGGCGACGGCACGCTCGACCCGGCGTCGGAACAGATCGGCCTGCCGGGCGACCCGGGCCCGCATCGCACCGAGCAGCCGCACGCAAAACCGCACGCGACGTCCTTTACGCCTGACGGCCGTTTTTTGATCGTGCCCGACAAGGGCCTGGATCGTGTTTTCTCTTTGCAAGCCACACACAGCGGCCTGGATCGGTCATCCCTGACATGGGCCCAGGCCCGCGAAGCCTCGGGGCCGCGCCACGTGGCCTTGCATCCAACCGCGCCCTATGCTTATGTAATCAACGAACTGGACTCGACCATTGTCACGCATCGCATCAACCCGGAATCAGGAGCCATGACGCCCCTGCAGGTACTGTCTTCCCTGCCCGACACATATACCGGCAACAACCGCGCGGCCGGAATAACCGTATCCGCCGACGGGCATACGCTCTACGCCTCCAACCGCGGCCACGACAGCATCACGGTCTTTCGCATCGACCGGGACACGGGGTTCCTGGCATATGCACAAAGCATTTCCAGCCAGGGTGCCAAGCCGCGCCATTTCACGCTGTCGCCCGATGGCGCGTGGCTCTATGCCCTGAACGAAGACAGCGACAGTATTGCCCTTTTTGCCGTGGATAAAACGACCGGCCTGCTGAGCGGGCGCGGCGTGGCGGCGGCCTGCGGCAGCCCGGTCTGCATGGTCTTCGCGGCTTGCTGACGGCAAGGCCCGGCGCAGGAAAAGCAGACACGGCGAGGGTGCCATAAAATCTGTCGGATCATGGCCAAGAACACCTTCCCCCTTACCGCAGTCCAGGCGCGTGTCGCACGTGAAATTCTCTCGCTCGTAAGGCGGGAGAATCGGCCGGCCGGCTCGGCCATGCCCGAAGTGACGCTGGCGAAAGAAGTCGGCACATCCAGAACCCCGGTGCAGGTTGCCTTGCGCTACCTCGCCAGCCGGGGCGTGGTGCGCCAGGAGGCCAACCACCGCTATGTACTGGCCCGCAATGCCAGTGAATTGGCAAAGGCGGTGCCCGAGCTTTTCGAGGAGCCCGACGATCCGCTTTATCTGCACATCGCAGAAGCCCGGCAAGCCGGCGATCTGCCCGAAGACGTTACCGAAGCCGAACTGATGCGCCGCTTCGGCGTGGTGCGCAGCACGCTGCGCAAAACGCTGGCGCGTATTTCCGAAGAAGGCTGGATCGAACAGCGCGTGGGCAGTGGATGGTCATTCCTGCCCCTGATCGATTCGTCCAAGGGCTACGAAGAAAGCTACCTGTTTCGCCAGTCCATCGAGCCCATGGGCATACTCAGCCCGTGGTTTCATGCCGAGCGAGACGCGCTGGCCGAGCTCAAGCGCGAGCAGCAGTTCATTGCAGACGGCGGGTTCCGCAGCATGTCGGCCATCGAGCTGTTCGAAGCCAACAGCCGCTTCCATGAGGGATTGGCCGCCTGGTCGGGCAACCGATTCATCGCGCAGTCGGTGCGCCGGCTCAACCAGCTGCGCCGCCTGGTCGAATACCGCCAGGCCGCGGTACAGCGTTCGGCGCGGCGCGGCCAAGCCGGCGAGCACCTGCAAATACTCGATGCCATCGAGCGGCAAGACCTGATCGAAGCCGCCGGCTTGATGCGCAAGCATCTGGAACAGGCCAGACGCTCCAAGGTATTTTCTGAAGATATATTTGCGGACAGCGCGTCGTTGCCGGGCTGACCGGAAGTATTGGATGTGCGGCCCAGGCTTGACCGGCATCCAAAGTACTTAATATACTAAAATTTTATTAATTAACTATATACCAGCTAAGTAATGGGCAACCTGGCGCTACACTTGCAGAAGATGGAGGCCAGCCTGAGCCTCGCCTCTCGCAGCGTAGCGGATTTCCCGTTGCACGACGCGGCGCTGGCCGGTTGGCTGAATCTGGTCGCGGGCGGGCTTACCGACTTGTCGGACGAGACGCTGGGCCCGTACGGCATGCATCAAAGCGACTTTCGTGCTTTGATGTATCTGTTCGTCAATGCCGACGGCCCCGTTTTTCCGAACGAGCTGTCGGCCTACCTGGCGCAGACTCCGGCCAACATCACCCGCATCGCCAACCTGCTGGTCAAACGCCGCCTGGCGCTGCGCACTCATAGTACTGAAGACCGGCGCCGGGTCGAATTAAGAATCACGCATGATGGCCGTCAATTCGTTCTCAAGCTTTTGCCCACATTCTTTCCGCCGCTGCGCAAGGCGTTTTCCTGCTTCAGCGCCACAGACAAGCGCGAGCTGCGACGCCTGTTGCAGCGACTTGCCGAATCGATGGATACCGTGATTGGTTCCTGATAACAGACACAACACCTCCGGCCGCCGAATGCCGCCAGTCACTCTGGCACGGGTTCCAGGCGGCCGGGCACAAACGATGTCATCGCCCCCCATGAAAAACTTTGTTCTGCGCACTGCGCCCTGGTGCCTGGCGCTGCTGTTGACGGCCTGCGGTAAAGGCGAGAATCAGGCTCCGCCGTCGGCGCCGCCGCTGGTCGGCGTGGTAGCCGCGCAGCCGGAAAATGCCCCGCTCTTCAAGAATCTGGTGGGCCGCCTGTCCGCGTACCGCAGCGCCGACGTGAATGCTCGGGTCGCGGGCGTGCTGCTCAAGCGCGCCTACGTCGAGGGCAGCGAGGTCAAGAAGGGCCAGCTGCTGTTCGAGATCGATCCGGCTCCGCTGAAGGCGGCGCTGGCCAGCGCCAAGGCGCAGCTGGCGAAAGACCAGGCGATTCTGGGCCAGGCGCGGGCGGACTTCGTCCGCTACCAGAAGCTGTACCGGCAAAAGTCGATCGCCGAACAGGTCTATACCGACCAGAAATTCCTGGTGGCGCAAAACGAAGCGACGGTGAAGGCCGACGAGGCCGCCGTGCAAACGGCAAGCATCAATCTGGGCTATGCCTACGTCACCTCGCCCATAGACGGCCGCGCCGGCCAGCAGCAGGTCACCGAAGGCGCGCTGGTGGGCCAGGGCTCGGCAACCCTGCTGACGACGGTCAGCCAGCTGGATCCGCTGTACGTCAACTTCACCATCGGCGTGAACGACCTCAACGAGTTGCAGACGGCCGCCGCACGCGGCGATATCCAGCTCGCCCAACCCAACAAGACCACGGTCGAAGTCACACTGCCGGACGGTACCCCCTACCCCGAGCCTGGCACGGTAGACTTTTCCGCACCCACGGTCGACCCGGCCACGGGCTCCATCAGTCTGCGCGCACTGTTGCCGAATCCGAAGTTCAGGCTGCTGCCGGGCACTTACGTCAACCTGAAAATGGCACTGGGCACACGCCACAATGCGTTCCTGGTTCCCCAAGCCGCCGTGCAGCGCGACATTACGGGCAATTACGTGCTGATAGTCGGCAAGGACGGCAAGGTTACGCACCGCAACGTGGGCACCGATGGTACGCAAGGAGTCGACTGGGTGGTGACGTCGGGCCTGAAGGCGGGCGAGCAGGTAATCGTTTCGGGCTTGCAGGCGGTACAGATAGGCGCGCCGGCCAAGACAGAACCCTGGCAGCCGCCGGAATCGACCGCCGAGACCACGGGCGCATCCGCCTCATCCGCCACGGCCTCCGACGCCAAGTAACAGGATTTCGCCATGTCGAATTTCTTTATCGACCGGCCCATTTTTGCGTGGGTGATCGCGATCCTGATCACGCTGGGCGGGGTGCTTGCCATCGACAACCTCGGCGTACAGTCGTACCCGAACATCGCGCCGCCGCAAGTCTCGATCGTCGCCAAATACCCCGGAGCCAGCGCCAGCACGGCCGAAGGCTCGGTGACCGAGGTGATCGAGCAGCAGCTTACCGGTATCGACAATCTGCTGTACTTCAGCTCGTCCACGGCCTCCAATGGCCGGGTGGCGATCACCCTGACTTTCAAGCCCGGCACCGACCCCGACGTTGCCGCGGTGCAGACGCAGAACCAGGTCGCGCGGGCCGAACGCCTCTTGCCCCCAGCCGTGCTTACCCAGGGGATCGTGGTCGCCAAGGCCAACCCCGACACGCTGATGGCCATCGCACTGAGATCGAGCAACCCCGCCATAGGCCGGGATCGCCTGAACGACATCGTCGCCTCGCAGGTGTTGAACCCGATTTCGCGCATATCCGGCGTGGGCACCACGCGCCAATTCGGCGCCGAATACGCCATGCGGATCTGGCTCAATCCGACGAAAATGCATGGCTACGGCATCTCGGCCACCGACGTGATCAATGCGCTGGACGCGCAAAACATCCAGGTGGCGGCCGGCTCGCTGGGCGCGGATCCGGCGGTAAAGGGCTGGGGCTTCACCGCCAACGTGGCCGGCGAAGGCCTTTTTGCAACGCCGGAACAGTTTCTCGGCATCATCCTGCGCGCCAACAGCGATGGCACCGTGGTCAAGCTCGGGGATATCGCGACCGCCGACTTCGGGCCGCAAAGCTACGGCTTCGACACCCTGTACGACGGCAAGCCGGTGGGCGCCTTCGCGATCCAGACCCTGCCCGGAGCCAACGGCCTGGCCGTCGCCAAGGCGGTGCGCGCCGAGATGGCCAAGCTGAGTGTGGGCTTTCCCGAAGGGGTGACCTGGTCGGTTCCCTACGACACCACGACCTTCATCAATATTTCGATCCACGACGTGCTGACCACGCTGGTCGAGGCGCTGATACTGGTGTTCCTGGTGATGCTGGTGTTCCTGCAGAACTTCCGCGCCACCATCATCCCGGCCATCGTCATTCCGGTGGCCCTGCTGGGGGCGTTCATCGGCATGGACGCGCTCGGGTTCACCATCAACCAGCTCAGCCTGTTCGGCATGGTGATGGCCATAGGCATCGTGGTGGACGATGCCATCGTGGTGCTGGAAAACATCGAACGCATCATGACCGAGCAGGGCCTGTCGCCCAAGGAAGCCGCGCGCCAGGGCATGAAAGAGATCTCCGGCGCCGTGGTTGCCATCACCGCCGTGCTGCTGGCGGTGTTCGTGCCTTCGGCGCTGCAGTCGGGCTCCACCGGCATCATCTACCGCCAGTTCGCCCTGACCATCGCGGTGTCGATGTTCTTCTCGGCCTTCCTGGCCCTGACCTTCACACCGGCGCTTTGCGCAAAGTACCTCAAGCCGGAACACGAGCGCAAAAAGAATATCCTGTTCCGCAAATTCAACGATTTCTTCGGCTGGACGCACAACACCTACATCGGGCACATAAGCCATGCCGTACGCCACGCGCCGCGCTGGATGATGGTGTTCGCGCTAGTGGTGGTGATGTCCGGTTTCCTGTATGTGAAGCTGCCGGGCAGCTTCCTGCCGCAGGAAGACCAGGGCTACCTGCTGGCCATGGTGCAGTTGCCCCCGGGCGCCACCAAGCAGCGCAGCGAAGCAGTAATGGATCAGGTGTGGAACACGCTGCACAAGGAGCCCGAGATCGAGCACGTGATGCAGATCGTCGGCTTCAGCCCGGTGGGTTCCGGCGAAAACAACGGCATGGCGTTCATACAGCTGACCGACTGGGACAATCGCGAGCTCTCGGCGCATCAGTTGATCCCCAAGCTCAATGCCCTGCTGCACCAGAAGATCCGCGACGCGTCCATTGTGGTCGTCAACCTGCCCACGGTGCACGGCCTGGGGCAGTTCGGCGGCTTCGACATGTTCCTGGAAGACGTAGGTGGCCTGGGCCGCACCGCGCTCGACCAGGCGCTCGCCACGACACAGGACAAGGCCAAGCAAGACAAGGTATTGGTCAATGTGCGGGCCAATCAGCTGCCGCCCGCGCCGCAGCTGGATTTCAAGATCGACCGCGTGCAGGCGGCCTCGATGGGGCTTTCGGCAACCGACGTGGCCAATGCGGCCAGCCTGATGCTGGCCCCCACCCAGATCGGCCAGATGTTCGCCGAGGGGCGCGTCAAGTCCGTGATGCTGCAGGCAGCCGCGCCCTACCGCATGAGCCGCGCGGCCTTCAGCGACTTCTACACGCCCAGCAGCACGCAGAAAAATGCGGACGGCACGCCGGCCATGATCCCGATTTCCAGCGTCCTCAAGAGCCAGTGGGATCTGGTCTCGCCGTCGCTGACGCGCTTCAACGGCAATCCGGCCATCGAGGTCGTGGGCGATGCGGCCCCCGGCTACACCTCGGGCCAGGCCATGGACTCCATGCAGAAAATCGTGGCACGCGATCTGCCGCATGGCTTCGGCTTCGACTGGGCCGGCGAGTCGTTCCAGGAAGTGGCCTCCAGCAGCGGCGCTCCCATGCTGATGGCCTTGTCCATACTGGTGGTGTTCCTGGCGCTGGCCGCCCTGTATGAAAGCTGGTCGGTGCCCGTCGCGGTGCTGCTGATCGTGCCGCTGACGCTGCTGGGCACCGTCCTGTTCACCATGGGGCGCGGCCTTGCCAACGACGTGTACTTCAAGATCGGCCTGGTGACCGTCATCGGCCTGGCGGCCAAGAACGCCATCCTGATCATCGAGTACGCCGTCGCGGCCCAGGCGGAAGGCAAGACCCTGCGCGAGGCGGTTCTGACCGCGGCGCGGCTGCGCTTCCGCCCCATTCTGATGACCTCGTTCGCCTTCATTCTTGGCGTGTTTCCGCTCTTCATCTCCACCGGCGCAGGCGCCAACGCGCGCCATGCCATCGGCACCGGCGTAATCGGCGGCATGCTGTTCGCCACAATTTTCGGGCTGTTGCTGATTCCGGTGTTCTACGTGATCGTGCGGCGAATAGCGGGCGACAAGCTGGACAAGGCCAAGGCGGCAGCGGAAAAACCACCCACACAAACGTGATGCACTCTTAACTAACCCGTAGGTGGGCTTGCGCAGCAACTTTTTCCCACTTCTTGATTTCCGACTCGATGAATGCCGTAAACTCCTGCGGCGACCTGATGTCGATCGAGTTGCCCGTTCGCTCCAACGGTTCGATCACGTCGGGGCGCAGCAATACTGCCTTTGTTGCTTCGAACAGCCGATCGCGGATGGCTGCCGGAAGCCCGGCTGGTGCCGACAGGCCTGTCCACGAGACGGCTTCGAAGCCCGGATAGCCGGACTCGGCAACGGTGGGAATGTCGGGGAACAATAAGCTGCGCTTTGCCCCCGTCGTGGCCAGTATCCGCAGTTTTCCTGCTTGCACTTGAGGCTTGAGCGTGTCGGCAACCATCACAAGCACAGGGATCTGGCCGCCGATGACATCTATAGCCGCCTGGGCGGCTCCCTTATAGGGAATGTGTTGTATCTGCAGGCCGGCCTGCTGCTTGAGCAGTTCGACAGCCAGGTTGCCCGACGAACCGGTGCCGGGACTGGCGTAGTTGTATTTATTCGGGTTTCGCTTGATGAGATCGACCAGCTGTGCCAGAGTCTTGGCAGGGAAACTCGGGTTGACGGCAATCGCGTTCGGACTCGATGTAACGCTTGTTATGTGTGTGAAGTCTTGCACCGGGTCATAGGGCATGGGATGGTACAGCGCAACGTTGGCGGCATGCGTGCCGACCCCGGACATGACAAGCGTGTAGCCGTCGGGCCGGGCATGTGCGACGAAAGCCGATCCGATATTGCCGCTTGCTCCGGCCCGATTTTCGACGATGACGGACTGCTTTAATTGTTCCGCCAGCGCGCGGGCAAGTACACGCGCGGTGATATCCGTCGTGCCCCCGGGCGGAAACGGAACCACGAGCTTGATGGGCCTGTCCGGCCATGGCGCATCGGCACGGGAAACGGAAAGGTGGCCGGCCGAAACGGCGAACAGAGCCACGCCGGCGGCAAATCTGCGTCGTTTCGGATTCGGCAAAGCGTTGGTGTCAAATGTCTGCATGGTGTCTCCGTAGCGGTGATTTTTCCCAGATTGCGAGGGGCATGCGGCCTGCTCCGGTATTTCGAAGCTCTCTATACTTCCCAGTTCTCCACGACCCATGGCTCGAGCTGCTTAGGCAGCAGTTCAACGCCCAAGCCCGGGCCGTCGGGCAGCGCCGCCATTCCATTCGCCCCCACAGGCACGCCGCAGAGATCGATCAAGGGGTTTCCGGTGACGTCGTACTCCACAAAAGGGTAATCAGCCCAAGCCCCGCTCTTTCGAACGGGTTGCGCTGCCGCCATTTGCAGAGAAGCGTAGAAATTGATTGCAGTGCCGAACATGTGAGGCATGACCGGAACGTCACGCGCTTCGGCCAAGGCTGCTACCTTGCGATACCCGGTGTAGCCTCCACAAACGCCGAGGTCGGGCTGCAATATGGCCACAGCGCCAGTACGAAGAAGAGCATCGAATCCAGCGAGACTTCCTATGGCTTCGCCTCCTGAGATCGAGCAAGCGGTTGCGCCAGCGGTTGCCTGATAGCCCGCCAGGCTTTCAGGAGGCACGGGCTCTTCAATCCACAACGGTCGCGCCGGCTCCATGAGCTTGGCAGCAAGACGAGCGGCCGAGGGGGTGTAGCCCTGGTTGATGTCAATCATGAAATCCGCATCGCTGCCTATTAATTCGCGGACTGCGAGCGCCATCTCGGCGTCGGCCCGCGGCGTTACACCGGCCCGAGGCTTGATCGCTTTGAAGCCGCGCGCGAGCAAAGTTTCGATTTCCTGCAGATAAGCCCCGTAGGGCTCAGCACCTTCACGGATAAATGGCCCGCTGGCGTAACAAGGCACTTCGTGGCGTACTACGCCGCCCAAAAGCTGGGCGATGCTCACGCCGAGCGCACGGGCGGCAAGATCGTGCAGAGCCAGATCAAGAGCCGAGATCGCCATCATCGACGGGCCTCGCTTGTCATAACCCAAGCGCGCAATCAGGTCGGCATGGATGGCGCCGTGATCCAGGGGAGACCGTCCCTGGATCAATCCCGCAAAATCCCGGCGAATTATTGCCGCCGCAGCCCAAGGCGAGGAGAACACTTCGCCCCACCCCACGAAACCGGCATCGGTTCGAATTTCAAGCGCAAGGAACTCTCGCTTCCTGATAAAAGTGCGGGCATTGCCGAGAGGGATCCGAGGCGAGTACGCGAGGTGGTAGCCGTGGATTTGCGTGACTTTCAAGATGACACCGTAAGTACGAGCAGGTGACGCATAGTGTGGCCGGCGCGTATCATACGGTCAAATAAATATTTGGCGCTATATCATATGAAAAACATTATGCGGCCACGGGAAATGGAACTCTTTGCCGCGATCTGTCGCACCGGATCCGTTACCCAGGCGGCCGCTTCTACGGGGTTGTCGCAACCTGGGGCAAGTGCCATGCTCAAAGAACTGGAGGCTCGCTTAAACACACCGCTGTTTTCGCGTCGGTGGCGACGCCTGGAGCTGACTGTGGCAGGACGAGCCCTCTTGCCAGAGGTCACGCATGCACTAGCGGCGCTGGATGCGGTCGATAAATTGGCACAAAGCGTAGGGCATCGGCACGGACAACGGCTTATCCTCGGCACGGTATCAGCCACGGGGGCGAGCCTCCTGCCATCCGCGCTGCGAGAACTGCAATTGGCGGATCCGGATCTCGCAGTCGTCGTCCGTGTGGGCACAGCGGCAGATGTCATAGAAATGGCCATCCAGCAGCGCATCGACCTCGGAGTCGTGCTGGGCTCAGGCGCACACGAGCATTTGGGCTTTGAAAAGATTGCAGAGCTTGGCTTGGTCTGCGTCGTAAGACCGGATCATGCGTGGGCCCGGCGGGCTTCAGTCAGCGTCGACGACCTCGTCGCCACCCCATATATCGGACATAGCCGCCATCTTCCGGTGGGCGCATTAACCTCCCAGGCAGTAGAAGCAGCGGGCAACATCTGGAAGCCGGCGATTGAAGTGATGCAGTTTTCGGTCGCGTGTGCACTGACCCATGCCGGTTGCGGCCCAGCCGTGCTCGAGGCCGCGACCGGCGAATACGCACGGCGGCTTGGCCTCGTGCCGATCCCGCTATGGACGGAGCAGACCTTATCGCTAAGCTTAGTGTGGCCCTTGGCTAGAGGAATGAGTGGAGGCGCCAGATTCGTGAAAGACGCATTGACGCAAGCAGCCGCCAATTTGCCCAACACGCTACTTTAAGCAAGAGGCCAAAGCAGAACACATACCGGCTGCAAACTCAGCATGGCATTTGCGCCGCCCATCTGACCAGAAGGGCTGTCCTCTCAGCCAAACCTCTTGCGCATCAGCGCATTCTGAAGCGTTATGCCGCGGCGGACTGGAAAGCCTCGCTCAACGACCTGGAATCCATGAAGCGTGAAAAAAGGCTCGGCAGTCTTGCTTACGTTCGACGTGAGTTCCGTCAAACCCAGGGATCCGGCTTCTTCGTGAATACGAGTCATCAGTCGTGTCCCGACGCCTTGTCGCGGATGAGAGCCGGACACAAAGAAATGGTCGATGTAGCCATTAGCTTGAACGTCCGCATAGCCTATGACCTCATTGCCAAGCACCGCAACGAAGGGCTGGATTGCCTGCATTCGACTGGCCCACAAGCCCATATCGAAGTCGGCCGGCGCCCAGGCATCGACCTGCTCGCGCGAATAATCGCGCGCGGCAAGCTCATGGATGGCCGTGAAGAACACGCGAAACAGCGCAACCTCGTCACCAGGCTCGAATCTACGAATTTCCACAGACCCTCTTAACGTAACAGGCTGAATCCCGGCCCCGTATGCCATATCCGACCCATCGGCAAGCACCCTCATGAAAGCCGATTGCGCGGCGCGTCCGCCTTCGAGGTCACATGCCCCCAAACCCTCCCTCTTCTAGGATGCAGGCGCGCGGCAGCGGCCTGCCGGCAGGGCTCAGGATTGCTGCGGCTCTTTACCGGAGGCCGCCGCGGGGCGGCCGGCTTCCGCTGCCAGTTTTGTCGTGAACACTTTCAGCGCTTCGATGACGGGCATCAACCCGCGCCACAAGGATTCGTCCTTGCTCATGCGATAGAGGCCGACCAGCCCCGGAGCCGCGGCGGCACCGTTCCCGGGCGGATGCCCGACCAGATATTGCAGGCCGTCGCCCAGCGCCAGCGCCAGGCTGCGGAGCTGCTCGGGCTCGATGCGCGACCACAGGGTAGTCAAGACAAGCAACAGGTTGTGCAGCGCTTTCTTGAGTTCTTCGTCGTTCAGGTAGTCGCCGGCGATTTCGCTCAGCATGGGTGCCCACTGGGCCTGTGTGGTCACGGCGTCGCGGGCCAGGCGCAGCAGCCCCTGCTGATGCAGGGCCTGCAGCAGGGCCGCGGTTTCTACAAGCGCCGGCACGGCGCGACGCAAGCCTTGGATTTCGGCGGACTCGCTGACGATATCGCCGAGCGCGGGCATCCACTGCGAGTGCGACGCGGCCAAGTCATTGGCCAGGCGCAGCAAGCCCTGCTCGTGCAAGGTCTGCAGCAGGGTATTCAACTCATCGTGGGCGCTGGGGGTTGCGGGGTTGACGGAAGGTGTGGCCATGATAAGTCTCCGCTGCCGGTTGCGATTGGGTGCGCCGCGCGCGCAAATATGCAAGTGCGGCGAGTGCAGGCAGCCGCAGCCATGCACGGGCAGGCATGGCGCGGCAGGTCTGGCGCATCAGGGCTGGATCGCCGGCAGCGCTTTGGGGAATTCGCGCTCGGCATGCCAGTCGGGGCCGGGACGGCCCTGCACCATGTCCCAGTACATCTTGGGCAGCAGGGTCGTCTTCATCCACCAGTAAGTGCGCCGCGGCACGCGCGGATCCGCCGGAAAGCTGGGGGTGATTTTGCCGCCATAGACGAACTCGGCCAGCATCATCTTGCCTTTCGAAGTCGTGAGCGGGCAGGATGCATAGCCGTCGTAAACCTGTGCCGGCTCTTCGCCGTCGATGACGGCGAGCAAGTTGGGAACCAGCACCCGCGACTGGGCGCGCACCGCGGCCGCCGTTTTGCTGTTGGGCGTCGAAGTGCAATCGCCCAGGCCGAAGACATTGGCGTACTTGTCGTGACGCAGCGTGCCGGCGTTTACCGCGACCCACCCTGCCTCGTTGGCCAGCGGGCTGGTCTTGATGAAATCGGGCGGCGACTGGGGCGGCACGACATGGATCATGTCGAAGTCGACCGCGACCCGCTTCTTGTCGTCCCCCACCTCGAAAATGGCCTTTTTATGCGGGCCGTCGACCGCGACCAGATTGTGCTTGTAGTCCGGCGCCGCGCCGTAATAGGCCATTACCTGATCCAGCGCCTCGGAATAAAACGGCACGCCGAACATGGCGTTGCCGGCGGTGCAGAAATGCACGTCGGCCTTGATGCCATTGCGGCGGAAATGATCGGCCGCCAGATAGAGGATTTTCTGCGGCGCGCCCGCGCACTTGATGGGGGTGGCCGGATAAGTGAACAAAGCCTTCCCGCCCCGGAAATTGCGGATGCACTCCCAGGTATAGGGCGCCAGCTCGAAGCTGTAGTTGCTGGTGACGCCGTTCTTGCCCAGCGTTGCTTCCAGGCCTTCGATTTTGCCCCAATCGAGCTGTATGCCGGCCGCTGTCACCAGATAGTCATAGCCGACGGTGCTGCCGTCTTCCAGGGTCACCTGGTTGTGATCAGGCTCGAAGGTGGCGACACGCTGTTTTATCCAGTGGGCCTGGCGGGGCATGCAATCGGCCTCGGCCCTTTGCGTTGCATCGATGTCGTAGGCACCCCCGCCGACCAGCGTCCAGGCCGGCTGGTAATAGTGCGATTCACTGGGTTCGATGACGGCAATGTCGAGCCCGGGCCGCTGGTTCAGCGCGGCGCTTGCCACCGATAGCCCGCCCGCACCGCCGCCCACGATCACGATCTGGTGCTTTCGTTGACCTGCATTCGCCGCCATATTCGCCTCCGTATCCTGAATGTATTGTCCACAAAGAATTTATCACTTGCTACTTTCTATAGCAAATTTTATTATAAGCTTATAGCCAAAAAATATATGTAGAGAACGACCTTCTGAGGCATGCCATGCTGTTTCGCCAATTTTTCGACGGTGTTTCAAGCACTTATACCTACCTGCTCGCCAGCGCGCCGGGCCGCGAGGCCGTGCTCATCGACCCGGTAAAGGAACAGGTCGAACAGTACCTGACCGCCATCGGGCAACTGGGGCTGCGCCTCGTGAAGGCCATCGACACGCATACACATGCAGACCATATTACTGCGCTGGGCGATTTGCGCGACCAGACCCGCTGCATATCCATCATGGGCGAGTACACCCAGGCGGATTGCGTCTCGTACCGCGTCAGCGACGGCGAGATCCTCGATACGGACGGCATCAGGCTGCGGGCGCTGTACACGCCCGGGCACACCAACGAATCGTTCAGCTTCGTGCTTGCGCCGGAAGCCCCCCGGGCCGTATTCAGCGGCGACGTGCTGATGATCCGCGGCACCGGCCGCACCGACTTCCAGAACGGCGATCCCGGCAAGTCCTGGGACTCCATCACCCAGACACTGTTTGCCCTGCCCGACGAGACTGCCCTGTATCCGGCGCACGACTACAAGGGCTGGACATCCTCCAGCATCGGCGAGGAGCGCCGCTACAACCCGCGCCTGGCCGGCAAGACGCGCGAGCAATACATCGAGATCATGAACAATCTCAAGCTGCCGAACCCGAAGATGATGGACGTGGCCATCCCGGCCAATCTGGGTTGCGGGCTCGATGCGCCGCAGGGCAAACGAGGCTGAGCGATGATTACCCAATTACTGACGGTTTTCTGCGGCAGCCTGGTGGGGTTTTCGCTTGCGCTGACGGGCGGCGGCGGCTCTACACTGGCAATACCGCTGCTGCTGTACGTCGTGGGCCTGCACGACATGCACATGGCAATCGGCACCAGCGCGCTGGCGGTTTCGCTCAATGCCTACATCAACCTGATACCCCACGCCAGAGAAGGCCACGTGCGCTGGCGCGCGGGCATCATTTTCACGATAGCCGGCATCATCGGGGCGTTCGTGGGTTCCGAAATCGGCAAGGTGGTCAACGGCCAGGCGCTGCAGGCGCTGTTCGCGGTACTGGTGATCGTGGTGGCGCTGCTGATGCTGCGCGGGCGCAAGGCATCCTCACACCGGCCCGGCGGCCAGGCCATCAAATATCTCGATGGACGCCTGGGCGGCGTCGGCTACGGCGCCGGCGCCGTGGCCGGTTTTTTCGGAGTCGGCGGCGGCTTCATGGTCGTACCGGGGCTGATGCTGGCGGCGCGCATGGAAATCATCGACGCCATCGGCACTTCGCTGCTGGGCGTCGGCAGCTTCGGCCTGGCCACCGCGCTGAACTATGCGCGTTCGGGCCTCATCAACTGGGCGCTTGCCGGCGAGTTCCTGCTGGGCGGCATCGCCGGCGGCTGGATAGGCGCCATGCTGGCGCAGCGCCTGGCGGTGAAGCATGGCGTGCTCAACTGGATTTTTTCCACCCTGCTGATCACCATCGGGATATACATGCTGGCCAAGACCGTGCATCTGTAATACGGTGCCGCCCGCTTTGCCAGCGCCGCCGGGGGGATCGTGCCTGAAACCCCCATTGCTTCAGGCTGAAGCCGGCTATTCGTCCACGTGTATGTGATTCTTGGTGATCACTTTCGCCCAGCGCGACTGATCCGCCCGAATCAATTCCGCCATCTGGGCCGGGCTGTCCAAAGCGGGCTGCGAGCCGATCTGGTTCAGACTGCGCGCCATATCGGGATCGGACAACGCGCGGGACATGGCCGCGTGGACGGCCTGCACGGTTTTAGCCGGCATGTGGGCCGGGCCCAGCACGCCGAACCAGCTCACCCCGTCGACGCCCTTGTAGCCTTGCTCGGCGATGGTCGGAATATTGGGCGCCAAAGGATTGCGTTTCGTTCCGACCAGCCCCAACGCCTTGACCTTGCCGCCTTTGAGCATGGGCAGCGCCGCAGGCAGGTCGACAAACACGCCGGCGATCTGGCCGCCCATCACATCACTGAGCGCCGGCGCGACCCCCTTGTACGGCACGTGCACGAAATTCCCGTGCGTCGCTTCCTTCATCAATTCCATATACAAATGCGTGATGTTGCCAACGCCGGCCGAACCGATGGCCACGGGGCTCTTGGATCGATCCGCATAGGCGACGAACTCGCGCATATTATTGGCCGGCAGCTGCTTGCCCACCAACAGCGCGGTACCGTTGGCCACCACGCGTCCGATCGGGGTCAGGTCTTTCAATGGGTCGTAACGCAAATGCTTGTAGAGCACCGGACTGATGGTCAGCATTCCCGAGGTGGCAAACAACAGCGTCGCGCCGTCGGGCTTGGCCCTGGCCACGGCATCCAGGCCAATCTCGCCATTCGCGCCGGGCCGGTTGTCGACGAACACCGTCGCGTGCAATTGCGGGCCCAGACGCTGGGCCAGCTTTCTTGCGATGAGATCGGCCGGCCCGCCTGGCGAAAACGGCACGATCATCCGGATTTGCGAGGGTTGTGACTGGGCGGCGGCACCCGTGGCCACACTCGCGCCCAGGGCCGCACAGAAGGCAAACGGCAGCAGGCGCAGGGCGGCAAAGCGGTAGAAAATGCGGGGCTTCATAAACGCTCCTTGGAAGCAGCTACACAGTGAATGCCGGCTAGAAATGCCGGCTACGCTCAGGCCGCGCGGCGCACGACGCCCACGCCCGGCCCGTCCGGGACATAAAGATAGCCGTCCTTGACCGTCAGCCCTTCGAACGGATCGTTCAGCAGCTTCTGGAATTCGGCCAGTTCGCAGGCATAAGTAATATTGGGCAGCGCCACGGCCAAATGCAGGGCATGAGCGGCCAGCAGCTGGCTTCCGACGTTGGCGCCCATCCGGCATCCCAGATGCGCCACCTCGCACACCCGGGCCGCCGTCTGCACCGCACGCAGCCCGCCCATCTTGGGCACTTTCAGGCTCACGGCGTTGATCGAACGAGAGGCCGCCAAGCGATAGGTCGACCCGGCATCGTAGGCGCTCTCGTCGGCCTCTATGGCAATGCTGGAAGCACGCGTGACATCCTGCAGCCCGCCCAGATCATCGGCTTTTACCGGCTGCTCGATGATGTCCACATCAAACTCGACCGCCCGCTGCGCAAAGACAATGGCATCCTTGGCGTGATACGACTGATTGGGATCGGCCACCAGCCGCACGCCGTCTCCCACTTGCCGCCGCACCGCACGCAGGCGCTCGATGTCTTCATGCACGCTGCCTCCCACCTTGAGCTTCAAGTGGCGATAGCCCTGATCCACCAGACGCTGCGCACGCTCGGCCATCTCGGGCGGGGTCTTCAGCCCCAGCATGCGGCAGATCGCGATTCTGTCGGTGACCTTGCCGCCCAACAGCTCGTACAGCGGCACGCCCAGCAGGCGCGCCTTCAGGTCGTGCAAGGCGCAATCGATGGCGGACTTGGCCGGGTTATTGCCTACCAATGCGGCATGCACACGCTTCAGATTGGCCTCAATCCCCATGGCGTCCTGCCCCACCAGCGCGGGGCAGATGCGCTGCAGCGCCCCTTCCACGCCCAACGCAGTCGCCGCCAAATGGGGAAAGGCCGCGGCATAACCCCAGCCCTGCGTGCCGTCTTCGGCCGTCAAAGTCAGAAGGCAGGCATCGTTGGTCGGATAGGCCTGGCCCGCGAACTTCCAATTGGGATCCTCGTCGGGCAGGCTCACGTGCTCGATTGCGAAGGCAGTAATCTTCAAGAGAAGCTCCGGCTGGATTAGGACGCGACCATTCTATAGTCGCGCCCGCAGCGCAACCATTCGCATTCGGGCGACAGGCCAAACCAAATGGTTATAGACTGGTGGCGCATCTTCTACTGCCGGAGCACGTCCCATGGAAGCCGACCGATCAATAGAGCGTGTGCTGACTACGCAGGTCAAGCTGCGCCATCTGCTCATGTTCAAGACCGTGACCGAATGCGGCGCGTTGTCCCGCGCAGCGGAGACCTTGCACATGTCGCAGCCGGCCGTCTCCAAGACCATCCATGAACTGGAAACCTTGCTGGGGGAACGGCTGCTCGAGCGCACCGTCAAGGGCGTCGTGCCCACGATGTTCGGCAGCCACGTGCTGCGCTACGCGCGGTCGCTGCATGCCGACCTGAAGCGTGCCGCCGAGGAGCTGACCGCACTGCGCCACGGCTGTCTCGGCAGGCTCGCGATGGGCAGCTACATGGTGGCGCTGCCGGCCCTGTTGCCCAAGGCCCTGTCGCTGTTCATCGCCAGCGGCGACGCCACGCGGGTTTCGGTGGTCGACGGCAACAAAGAGCGGCTGCTGAGCGGCTTGCAGGCAGGGGAAATCGACATTGTCGTCGGCCGCATGTCCGAGCAGGACGGCAACGAACAGATCCGCCAGATTCCACTGTATTTCGAGCCTATCGTGCTGGTGGCCGGACGGCAGAATCCACTGGTAAGCAAACCCGCCCCCAGTCCCGCGGATCTGGCCGCGCAGGAATGGATCATGCCCCATGCAAGCAGCGTCGCCCGCACTCCCATCCATCTGTTCTTCTCGCGCGAAGGGCTGGATCTGCCCCACCGCGTCGTCGAAACCTTGTCGTTCCCGTTGATACGCGCCCTGCTCCTACAGCGCGATATGGTCGCCGCGCTGCCTTGGCAGATCGTACAGGCCGACGTCGAGCAGGGCACGCTGATCAAACTGCCCGTGGACATCGGCTACCCCGCCTTACCAGTGGGAGTCATCACCCATGCGCGCAACAAGCTGTCGGCGGCCGGGCTGCGCATGGTGGAAAGCCTCAAGCAGGCGGCCGGCGAGCTATACCACCAGCCGATCATCCGATAAAGCCGCCCCGCACACCGCTGCGGCTACGGTATCGCTACACCGGGCCTGCGTGGCCCAGACTACCCAGCATCGCCGCGCGGTGAACCGATCAGTTGCCCTCGGCCGTGGCCGGCGCCGCCGCGGGATTCCATTGGCCGCGCCGCATGTGCGAGATTTTTACGCTTTTAAACAGGCCCGCCTTGCGAAACGGCTCGTCGCGAGAAAACGCCTCGGCCTCGGCGAGGCTGCCCATGTTTAGAATCAGCACGCTGCCGGTGCGCTTGACGCCATCCTCGGCCAACAAGGCTCCGCCCAGCACCAGCTTGGACTCGAAGCTCGCGAGGTAGGCCAGGTGCGCCGGCTTGATCTGCTTGCGGATCTCCGCCGCTCCCTCGTCGCGATCTTCCTGATAAATGATGTATAGCATGACGGCTCCTTTCCAAAACAGCCATGATACGTTCCACCCCGCCACGCCCCTATTCCCGTTTGGCTCGTAATTCCAACCAAACAGTTATGCCCACGGCCCAAAAAATCACCCCGCGCCGATGGCTTGCACGCGAGAATGCAATTTTCCATCCCCATTGGGAGTTCGCTATGTCCGATTCCATCGAGACCCGCTTGTCGGCGCTGGGCATCACCCTGCCGCCGGCCCCGGCACCCCGGGCCGCGCGCATAAGCATGGCGCGCAAGCTGGGCAATCTGTTATTCGTATCCGGCCAATTGCCCAGCTCGGGCGGCGAGCTGCGCCACGTGGGCCGAGTGGGCGACACCATGGATCTGGCCGAAGCGCAGGCCGCCGCCCGCGCCAGCGCCCTGAACGTGCTGGCCCAGGCCCGCGCCGCACTGCCGGGGGGGCTGGACGACATCGTGTCCGTAGTGAACCTGCGCGGCTTCGTCGCCGCCACCCCCGATTTCACCCGTGTGGCGGAGGTCGTCAACGGGGCATCCGACCTGATGGTGGAAGTGTTTGGAGCAGCCGGCGCCCACACCCGCACGGCGGTGGGCGTAGCCAGCATGCCGCACGGCGTGGTGGTGGAGATCGAGGCCATGTTCGAGGTCAGATAAAACGCGCAGCCGTAACACCATCCGGCCGGCGGCTCCCGAGCCAGGCGGGCCCAAGGGCTCGGGCGCATCCGCGGCACACAACAATAAAATCAAACACTTGCGGAAACCCGCTCTTTCAGGCCCAAGCCGGCGTTGACACCCTGTTGCGGGCTATCATAAAAGAGGAAGTGACTCGGCCCTGCTGGCTGGCGTGGCCGGGCTCGCGCTGCCGCCGCCCATCCTCAACAAAAAAACCACCCAAGAAACTCGATGATACGCACGCTACCTGTGTGGCTTATGCCAGTAACGGCAATCTTTACCCTACAGACCATTTCATCATTTTTGAACCGGCTCATCCCCATCATCGCGCCAGCGATGTCCGCAGAGTTCGGCTGGAGCGGCAGCTCCATCGGCTACCTGGCCGCGAGCAGCTCATTGGGTGGCCTGGCCATGCTGGTCGTGGGTTCCTCGACGCTCAAACGGATAGGCGGGATGCGCACCTTGCAGCTGACTTTGGTGCTGGGCACGATCTGCATGGTGTTCTTTCTTTATCCGAGCGTCGGCATCGCCTTGGCGGTGTGCTTCACGATGGGCTTGTGCAACGGCGCCGCAAACCCGGCCGGCAGCGAAATCCTGCAGCGCTTCTCCCCGCCCGGCATGCGCAACCTGATGTTCTCCATCAAGCAGGCGGGAGTGCCTCTGGGCGGCGTGATAGCGGGGCTCTTCGTGCCTCTGGCGGTGGCCGCGGCCGGGTGGCGTGCCGCCCTTCTGGCTTGCGCACTCCTCGTGCTGCTGCCCACCCTGCTTACCTGGCGGCTCAGCGCCAACCTCGACGAGAGGCCGGCGAGCAAGGGGCGCACCCATCTCTTGCCGACATGGCAGTCGCTGCGCACGCTCAGCGAGCCGCTGGCATCGCTGATGCTCCAGCCTGGCCTGCTGCGCATATCCATCGTAGGCAGCCTGTTCGGCATATCCCAAAGCTGCTGGTTCACCTTCACGGTGATCTATCTGGTCGACGAACTGGGCTATTCCCTCGGTCTGGCCGGCATGGTGTTCGCGGTAATGCAAGCCGGCGGAGTGATAGGCCGCATCGTATTGGGGTGGCTGTCCGACCATTTGCGGTCGGCCACCGCGGCCCTGTCCATCGCAGCGATTCTCTCGGCCGCGACGACGGCGCTTCTGGGTTTGACCAATCCCCATTGGCCGCTGTGGGCCGTCATTGTTCTGGCGTTTGTGGCGGGCAGTTCGGCGGCAAGCTGGAACGGCGTGCAGATAGCCGAAGTCGCACGGCGGTCGCCGCCAAAATTGATCTCGGACACGGCCGCGGGCGCCAGCATATTGGTCAACGTGACCAACATACTGGCGCCCACGGCTTTCGCAGCCTTCATCGCGGTCAGCGGCCGCTACGATTACGCCTTCTACTGCCTGGGCGCATGCTCGCTGCTGGTGCTCGTTTTCCTGCCGCGCGACGCGGGCAAAAATCGCAAGGCGGTGGCTTCTGCCGACAGCTGAGCATCGCTTGGCGTTCTTTATTGTCGACGAACTGCATGCCTTCGTCGGTACGGATCGCGGCAAACAACTCCAATCCCTCATACACCGCATCGAACATATATTGGGGATTGGGTTCTACTGGATACGCTTCTGCGCAAGGCATATGGCTGTCTTCAAGACAGTGAACGTACCGCGAGACGACGCGGGTAGCGGTTCCCCAATACGCTTCGCACCAATCGCCTTGCCTTGCACCCGCTTGCCTTTTACTTTTACTGACTTCTGCGCATCGGCGCCACTAGTCGTTTCCACGACATAGCGGACGACCGTGCTGGCCTGGCATCAGCACGGGCAGAAGTACGTTTCAGGACTTTGGCGCTCATAGCTGTGTTCTCGCACATTCCGGCCTGAATGCAGGAATTGGGGGCTTTCCTTCAAAGAGGCTTCGAGCCCCACCCAAAATGTAACAAATCCTTCCGCCCCACTTGAAGAAATCGCCTCCATCCTTATAATTAGCACTCGAAGGGGATGAGTGCTAACAGTCACGTACCCCTCGTTCCAATCTGGTTTCCAACTATCTATACAACAGGAGTTCCTCCATGGCACTGCGTCCTTTGCACGATCGCGTGATCGTCAAGCGTTTGGACAACGAGCGCACCACCGCGTCGGGCATCGTGATCCCCGACAGCGCCGCCGAAAAGCCCGACCAGGGTGAAGTCATTTCTGTCGGCCCCGGCAAGAAGACTGAAGACGGCAAAGTGCTGCCGGTCGATGTGAAAGCTGGCGACAAGGTTCTGTTCGGCAAGTACGCCGGCCAGGCCGTGAAGGTGGACGGTGAAGAACTGCTCGTCATCCGCGAAGAAGAAATTCTCGCCGTGATCCAGTAATTACACGAATCAAGCAAGGAATCTGACAAATGGCTGCTAAGCAAGTATTTTTCGGCGACGACGCGCGCGTGCGCATCGTGCGCGGCGTGAACATTCTGGCTAACGCCGTCAAGACCACTCTGGGCCCCAAAGGCCGCAATGTGGTTCTGGAGCGTTCGTTCGGCGCCCCCACCGTCACCAAGGACGGTGTCTCGGTCGCCAAGGAAATCGAACTGAAGGACAAGTTCGAGAACATCGGCGCCCAGCTGGTCAAGGAAGTGGCTTCCAAGACCTCGGACAACGCCGGCGACGGCACCACGACCGCCACCGTGCTGGCCCAGGCCGTGGTTGAAGAAGGCCTGAAGTACGTGGCCGCCGGCATCAACCCCATGGATCTGAAGCGCGGTATCGACAAGGCTGTTGCCGCCGCCGTGGAAGAGCTGAAGAAGCTGTCCAAGCCCTGCACCACCAGCAAGGAAATCGCCCAGGTCGGCTCGATCTCGGCCAACAGCGACAGCTCGATCGGCGAAATCATCGCCAACGCGATGGACAAAGTCGGCAAGGAAGGCGTCATCACCGTCGAAGACGGCAAGTCGCTGGACAATGAACTGGACGTCGTGGAAGGCATGCAGTTCGACCGCGGCTACCTGTCGCCCTACTTCATCAACAACCCCGACAAGCAAGTCTCGGCCCTGGAAGATCCGTATGTCCTGATCTACGACAAGAAGATCAGCAACATCCGCGACCTGCTGCCCGTGCTCGAGCAAGTTGCCAAGTCCAGCCGTCCGCTGCTGATCATCGCCGAAGACGTCGAGGGCGAAGCCCTGGCGACCCTGGTGGTGAACAACATCCGCGGCATCCTGAAGACCACCGCCGTCAAGGCTCCTGGCTTCGGCGACCGCCGCAAGGCCATGCTGGAAGACATCGCCATCCTGACCGGCGGCAATGTCATCTCGGAAGAAACCGGCATGTCGCTGGAAAAGGCTACGCTGGAAGATCTGGGCCAGGCCAAGCGCGTTGAAATCGCCAAGGAAAACACCACGATCATCGACGGCGCTGGCGACAGCAAGTCGATCGAAGCCCGCGTCAAGCAAGTGCGTGTGCAGATCGAGGAAGCCACTTCCGACTACGACCGTGAAAAGCTGCAAGAACGCGTGGCCAAGCTGGCCGGCGGCGTTGCGGTGATCCGCGTCGGTGCCGCGACCGAAGTCGAAATGAAGGAAAAGAAGGCTCGTGTGGAAGATGCGCTGCACGCCACCCGCGCTGCCGTGGAAGAAGGTATTGTCCCCGGCGGCGGCGTTGCGCTGATCCGCGCCAAGGCCGCGGTTGCCAAGGTCAAGGGCGACAACGCCGACCAGGACGCTGGCATCAAGCTGGTTCTGCGTGCGGTCGAAGCTCCCCTGCGCACCATCGTGGCCAATGCCGGCGATGAGCCCAGCGTGGTGGTCAATGCCGTGGCCAACGGCAAGGGCAACTACGGCTTCAACGCGGCCACCGGCGAGTACGGCGACCTGGTCGAGCAAGGCGTGCTGGATCCCACCAAGGTGACCCGCACCGCGCTGCAGAACGCTGCTTCCGTAGCCAGCCTGCTGCTGACGACCGAAGCCGCCGTGGCTGAAATCGTCGAAGACAAGCCCGCTGCTCCGGCCATGCCGGACATGGGCGGCATGGGTGGCATGGGCGGCTTCTAAGCAGCCCGCCGCGCCGGCCCTCGGGCCGGTGCACTGCCCATCCAGGAAAATCCCGGCTTCGTGCCGGGATTTTTTTTGCCGCCGGGCCGCCCCAAGGCAAAAAGCGCCCCCTTGGGGGATGAGCCCGGACATGGCACAGTCCCTGCGGACTGTGCCATGCCTGGCGAATCCGAGCGGCATGCAGGCCGCGAGGTGGGCGAGCCCGGACATGGCACAGTCCCTGCGGACTGTGCC
>NZ_NJIH01000015.1 GCF_002209565.1 Candidimonas nitroreducens | reverse complement strand
GCTTGAAGGCTGCGTCGATCTTACGGGGGTGGCCAGGCTCTTGCTTCTTTGTCACGAAATCACCTTATTCGGTCGTAATGATTCGCTTCAAAAGTGTCCACCAAAATTAGACCACAACACCTCGAGACTTTCTTGCGCCTCGCACGCGGCAATAATTTCTTCCGCAAGATAGGACGGCACGATGGTTATATTGTTTTCGTCGCCATGCACGACGTCGCCGGGGTAGACCGCGACCTCCGCGCAGCCGATCGGAACCTGCAAATCGGCCACATGGTGATACGACAGACGGGAGGTCGCCGTAACCGCTGCGCACCACGCAGGGATTTCCATGCGGGAAATCTCCGCGCCATCGCGAAACGCGCCGTCGGTTATCACCGCCCTCGCCCCGCGCCGCTGCATGCGGCTTATCAAGATGTCTCCCATCGACGCCCCACGGATATCGCCACGGCTGTCAATCACCAGCACATCCCCGGCGCTCAATTCCTCGACACCGACCCATTGCAGATTCACCGGATCGGGGCGCATGGTTACGGTGGCCCCTGTATCAATGTCTTCCCGGGCGGGAATAAAGCGCATGGTGAAGGCTCGCCCGGCAAAGGGCTTGACGACGCGATTCAACGGCCGTATGCCCACCAGCACCTGTTGGCGCAACCCGCGTTTGAACAGCTGCGAGGTCAGCGTGCCGCTGCTGATCTTCGTATAGCGCTCCAACAGCGCGTCATCGACCACCGGAGCCGCCTTCCCGGCGGTTCGATGCGCGTTCTGTGCCGAGTACAAGTCCATACCGATTCCTGTGTTGTGGATTCCGAATGCGGTTAAACCGCCATTGCATACTTGCGACAATCACCGATACACTTGGATATCCGAAGCCCATCGATCGTCTCTGCGCCCTGGCCGGCCGATTCCAGAGATGTGATTTCGCCGCACCACGAAATCTTAAAACGCCTACAGCAGAAATCAGCGAACCCTCCAAGCATGACTTCGGCTGCCTTTCCATATGATGGGACAACTTGCGATGAATACTCGGCCCGGAGACGGAACAGGGGCTCTTGAGAAGGCCATAGACATACTCGACGAGATCAGCCGGCACCCCTCGGGGATTTCACAAGGCGATCTGGCCGCCCGCCTGGAACTGCCCCGCACCACAATCTATCGCCTGCTCGCGACCCTGGTGGCGCGAGGCCTCGTAAGCCGCGAAGACGTCGGGCGCACCTATTCCCTGGGCATGCGCTACGTAGAGATCGCCCACCAGAACTACGCCATGCAGAATCTGGTCGGGGCGGCGGCCCAGGAACTCCGGGATCTACGGGATCTCACCGGGGAAACCACCTACATCGGCAAGCTGGAAGGCGCGGCCGTCATATCGCTGGAACGCTACGACGGGGCTCACGATCACCGTTCGAACGCCGAACTGGGGCTGCGCAAGGCCGTTCATGCCACAGGCCAGGGCAAGGCCCTGCTGGCGGCGCTTCCCGCCGCCCAGCAAAAAGAGCTGCTGGACAAGATCCACCTGGAGCCCCTGACTCCGCATACCCTGACGGATCGACGCCACCTGAAAAGGCAGCTGCAGCTGATCAAAGCCCGTGGCTGGTCTATCGACGACGAAGAAAACGTGCCGGGAGTGCGCTGCGTGGCGGCGGCGGTCATAGACTCTTTCGGTATGGTTCGCGGTGCCATCAGCCTGGCCGGGCCGGCCTACAGACTCCCTATTTCCCGCCTGGAATTACTCGGCCCCGAACTCGTCGAAGCGGCCCGGCGGATAGGCTTGCGCCTAGAAGGCATCGCCGGCGCGCCCTCTTCGTCCGGCCCTCTGGTCGTGCCCGGCTCGGCTTCCCTGTACGGCGCATACCCTTATTGGGATAATCACCGCGCAGAACTGATCTGGGCCGACACGCTCGCGCCGGCGCTGCGCCGGGCGAACGCGGATACTCAAACCCGGACACGCCTCGATAAACCGATTACCGGACTGTTCCTGCAAGGAACCGAACTCTGTGCGACACACGACCAGGGCGCCGTGCTCATAGGCCCCGAAGGCAATATACGCCCGCTGCCCGAATGGCGGCCAATTTCCTTTCAAGCCATAACCAACCGCCCGAATGGCGAAATCTGGGCGGCGCTTCGCGGCCCTCACGGAACGGCCATCGGCAGGCTCAACTCAACGGCGGCATTCCGGCGGCAGTGGTACACCGACGAAACCATCGAATGCCTGCGCTGGACGAACGACGGAAAACTGCTCTACGCAACGGCCCAGCAGTCGGGCGCCATCCTGCTGTTTCGGCCCGGCTCGGATCGAATCCACCGAATTACCTCGGTTCCACGCGGCGCAGGCCAGTTGAGCGGAATTGCGATCGACGCGCTCGGTCGTATCTGGACGACCATGCGCCATGGCTGGAGCGTCATGACCTTCCGCGACGACGGGGTGCTGGAACGCACTACCCCGCTGCCGGTGCCGTTTTCTACCGGCATCGAAATCGGCGGCAAGGAATTGGACACCGTATATGTCACGACGGCACGCCAGCCGGTCATGCTGAACGAACTGAAAATCGCCCCGCTTTCAGGCCATGTTTTTAGATTTCCGAGCCGATAGGCAGCGCTGCTTGTGTTCTACGTATCAATAAGCGCAAGGCGGCCGCATGCCGAAAAGAGCAGCCTCGCATGCCGGAACGGCATACGCCGTCGCTACGCACGCATCCCCTTGCCTGATGCACGGCTTCGCCTCTGCGCGCCGTGATGCTCCTTGAGCCATGCTACGGCGGCATCAACCAGCGGATGGCGCCGCCGCACATTCCACGCCAGAGCGGCCGTCACCACCATGATTTTTTCTTTCAGGGGCCGAACAACCACATCTTCCGGTGCCAATTTTTTCATGGCCGAGGGAACCAGCGCCACGCCCTGGCCGCAGCTGACGTAGGCTACCTGGGACGCGACGGAACGCACTTCGTGCAAGACACGCGGCGCGAACCCGTGCGACCGGCAGATGGAAGCCAGCATATCGAAATAAACAGGGCTGATCTGTCGCGCGGACATGACCAGTTGCTCTGTCGCCAAAGATTTCAACGGAACACGCTGCAAGCCTGCCAGGGCGTGATCCCGGGGCAAGGCAACTGCAAGGCGATCTTCAGTCAGCGGCAAGGTGGCGATACCTGGGCCGATGTCGCCGTCGACCCGGGCAAAAGCCATGTCCAGATCCCCCGCCTCCAGGCCGGGAATCGCTTCCACACTGTCGATTTCACGCACGAAAACCGTCAGATGGGGGTGAGCCTGCCTTAGCGCGTTGAGCAGCGGCGGCACCGTGTCCAGCATCGCCGAGGTAATGGCGCCCACATGCAACACCCCCGATTGACCTCTCGCCACCTCGCGCACCACACGCTCGAGATGTTCGACTTGGCTGGAAAACTGCTGCACCGCGGGCAATATTGCAGCCCCTGCCGCGCTCAGCTGCGTGCCGCGGCGCGAGCGCTCGAACAAACGCATTTTCAGGGACTGTTCCAGCACTTTGATTTGCCCGGTCAAGGGCGGTTGAGACATGCCCAGCCGGGTTGCCGCCCTGCCGAAATGCTGCTCTTCGGCTACCGCAAGAAACATCCACAATTGGCGGATCAATCTGAAGTCTATTGTGCTCATGGTTCCCTCCCTCTCATTCAAATTTCATATTACACAAATAATTTTATAGAAATTTACATATCAGATTGAGGCCCACAAAATACAAGTCTTTTTCCTGGATTTATACGTCTATGGCTCAGCCATCCCTGCTCGATCGCCTCGCGGCGCTGGACACAAACACCGTTTCCGACGCCCTGGATTTCCTCGGCCTTCCCGGCGCCACCTATGGCCTGCGCCCGCTGTGGCGCTGTCCCAAAATTGTCGGGCGCGCCAGCACCGTCCAACTCGGCCCCAAGACCGATGCCCAGCCTACCGTGCATTTGATTTCGCCGGTCATCGAGGCAGTCAGCGCCGACGATCGCGTACTGGTCATTGCCGGCGGTGTGAATGGCATCTCGTGCTGGGGCGACATTCTGGCCAATGCCGCCCACGTCAAGCATATCCGCGGCACGATCATCGACGGCGCGAGCCGCGACATAGAAGGCAGCGAATCCATAGGCTATCCGGTCTATGGCCGCGGCATCACCATGGTCAGCGCACGCAACCGGATCATCCAGGTAGATTCCGGCAAGCCGATACAGGTGGCCGGCGTCACCGTACAGGAAGACGACTATGTCATCGCGGATCGCTGCGGGACGGTTTTCGTCCCCACCGGCCATATTGAAGCGGTGCTCGACCTTGGCGAACGTATCGCCCGCCGCCAGAACGACATGGTCGCAGCGGTGCGCGCCGGCCGTTCCGTGGCCCAAGTCATGCATGACAAAGAATTCGAAGCTATTCGAACCCGTACACCTGAATCTGGAGACCTTTCATGACAAACCCCCGCCAAGCCAGCGCCGAAGACCTGGAGCTGGTCGCCCTGTTTGCCGGCCTGGACACCCCCGGCGTATCGGACGCCATGGACAAGCTCGGTGTGCATGGCCAAGCGCTTGGCATCATGCCGCTGGCCGATTACCCGAGCCCGGTCGTAGGCCCGGCCTATACCGTGAAATACGTGCCGGCGAGCGTGCCGGCTGGTACCGTGGGCGACTTCATCGACGAGGTGGCTGCAGGCGATGTCGTCGTAATCGACAATGACGGCCGTACCGATTGCACCGTATGGGGAGACATCATGACCCAGTACGCCGGCCTGCGGGGCATCGCCGCCACGGTGATAGACGGCGTGTGCCGGGACGTGAACAAGGCGCTGGCCGACGGCTACCCCATGTTCTCGGCGGGCCGCTACATGCGCACCGGCAAGGATCGCGTCCAGGTCGAATCGATAAATACCACCGTAGCCATCGGCACAGTGAGGGTCGCGGCGCGCGACATCGTGGTGGCCGACGCCAACGGCGTGATTATCGTACCGCGTGCCCGCGCACGCGAAGTTGCGGAAACCGCCCGCCATATCGAAGCCGTCGAAGCCGCGATCCGCGAACGCATCGCGCAAGGCGCCACCATAGGCGAGGCGCGAGCCGCACTGAACTACCACACGCTACAAAGAAAAGCATGATGCCCGCCACCGCCGCGGCCGCCGCCTAAGACGCGGCACTCCTGGAACAAGCCCGCAAGCTCGTCAGCGCTATGCTTCACGAAGCCTGCGGGCTGGCCCGTCTTCTGTTTGCGCCCTATGCTGCCGGCAGCCCAATCAATCGATCCTCGCGCCTGCGGCCTTCGTCGCGCGGCCCCAGATATCGATGTCACGATCGACCATTTTCTTGAACGACGCGGCGCTCATCAAAAGGGTCTGCGCACCGAGCTTGCGCAAGCTGCTCTGCACGTCCGGCATGCGCAGGATGTCTTGCACTGCCGCATTCATGCGATTCGTGATTGCCGCCGGCAAGTGTGCCGGCCCGAACAATCCATACCAGGGCAAGACGTCGAGACCCTTCACCCCCTGCTCGTCCAAGGTGGGAATGTCCGGAAACAGCGGAGTGCGCTCGGCGCCGACCACCGCCAGCGCACGCAGCTTGCCGGTCTCTACCTGGGGCATGACCACCACCGGGCTTTCGAAAGCCAGCTGAACCTGCCCGCCCACCAGATCGGTCAATAAGGGCCCCGACCCTTTGTACGGGATATGCTGCATATGCGTATGGGTTGCGACATTGAACATCTCACCCAGGATGTGCTGGGGAGAGCCCGACCCGGCCGAGCCGAAATTGAGCTTGCCGGACTTGCCTTGCTCTATGACGTCTTTCACCGAATGCAGGCTGGTCTTGGCATTCACAGTAAGGAAAAACGGCGTCGCGGCCAGCGGCGAGACGTCGGTAAAGCCTTGCGTAGGGCTATAGCTCAACTTGGAATACAAGGCGCCGGCAATCGTAATGGGGCTGCTGGAGCCCACAAGAAACGTATACCCGTCAGGCTCGGCATGGCTTACGTAGCCAGTGCCTATCGTACCCCCCGCGCCCGGCCGGTTTTCCACGATGACCGGCTGCCCCAAGCGTTTGTTGAGCTGCGAAGAAAGTATGCGCGCCAGCAGATCGGAAGTTCCGCCTGCCGGATAGGCCACCACCAAGGTGATGGGCTTATTCGGCCACGCGGGCTCGGCCTGTGCGGGCCCGGCAGCCGCCAGCGCCAGCCACATGCTTGCCGCGCTCCCCAAAAGACGGCGTCTGTTCATGCGCCTGTTCATCGATGTATCCTCCGTAACGACTTGCCATTGCGGTGATATTGCTCTTTCAATGCAGTATCCCGAAAAATCCGGCGCGCCTGCTATCTATCGGACATAACAGCGCCGGCCTCTTTGTCGTAATGCGATAGCCAGGCACGCCGCCAACCGTGGGAGATCCCGCCCACGCCCGTCCCGTTCATATACCCACATAAGGCTCGACCTTCTCTAGTACGCGGGCCGCCCCGTCCAGCGCCACATTACCGGCCGTATTATCTCGAGCCTTCGCTAATATGGAAATTTCTAATTTTCTATCTCAGTGATACTGGATAAGAATCATGTGCCGCCACGATGGCCAACCGCCATGAGCCTCAGAATTCGGCCATGCTTTATTCTCTCGTGGAGATGGCCAGAGCTAACGACATCGGCTCATGCTGCGGCATCATCCGCCCCGCGGCGCGCGGCTCCAGGGCTGTCGATACTGTATGGCCTCGCCGATGTGCGCGGCGCCGATGGCATCGGCGCCCTGCATGTCGGCCAGCGTACGGGCCACGCGCAGCACGCGGTGCGCCACGCGCGCCGACCAGCTCCAGCGCGACATGGCCTGGCCCAACAGCTTGCGGGCGGCGGTATCCAGAACGCAGTGGCGATCCAGGTCGGTGACGCCGAGGCGGGCATTGGGGTAGCCCTGCCGGTCGATCTGGCGCTGGCGGCACAGCTGCACCCTAGCCCGCACCGGGGCCGAGGCTTCGCCGGGCGGCGCGTCCATCCAGGCGGCGTCGGCCGGCGGCAGCGTGATCTGCAGGTCGATGCGGTCGAGCAGCGGCCCCGACAGCTTGCCGCGGTATTTCTCGACGCGGTCGACGCTGCAGGTGCAGCGCATGGTGGCATGTCCGAGCCAGCCGCAAGGACACGGATTCATGGCGGCGATCAATTGGAACGAGGCCGGAAAAGCCAGTGTGCGCGAGGCGCGCGCGATGGAGACACGGCCGGTTTCCATGGGCTCGCGCAGGGATTCCAGCACGCGGCGCTCGAATTCGGGCAGCTCGTCCAGGAACAGCACGCCGTGATGAGCCATGCTGATTTCGCCCGGTTTGGGGTGCATGCCCCCGCCGACGATGGCCGGCGCCGACGCCGAATGGTGCGGCGACCTGAATGGCGGCGTATCGCTGACCGATTGCGCGGCCCCGGCAATGCCGGCCAGCGCCGCGACCTCCAGCGCCTGGATGTTGGTCAGGCGCGGCAGCAAGCCCGGCAGGCGATACGCCAGCATGCTTTTTCCTGCGCCGGGGGGCCCGCACATCAACAGGCTGTGGCCGCCAGCGGCTGCGACTTCCAGCACGCGGCGCGCCATGGGCTGGCCGCGCACTTCGGAAAGGCAAGCGAGGCTCGCACTGTCTTGGGCAGGCGGTGGTATCTCGGGTTCGGCGCGCGGCAATTGGGCCAGTCCGGAAAAATGGGCCACGACTTCCTGCAAGGTGCTTGCGGCCAGCACGGTAAGCCCGGGCACACGGGCGGCGGCGCCCGCGCTGGCGGCAGGCAGTACCAGCCGCAAGGCCGGGTCGCTGCGCGCCACCGCCAGCGCGATGGCCAATGGCGCTCCCACCTCCACCACGGCGCCGGTCAGGGACAGTTCGCCGGCGAAGACGTAGCCGGCCAGGTCGGGTTCGCTGCTGGTGCCGCGGCGGCGGCCCGGCACTTGCACCTGCCCGGAAGCCAGCAGCACACCCAGCGCTATGGGCAGGTCGAAGCGCCCCGATTCTTTCGGCAGGTCGGCCGGCGCCAGGTTCGCGGTGATGCGCCCCGCCGGAAATTCCAGCCCGCTGCTGATAATGGCCGAACGCACGCGCTCGCGGCTTTCGCGTACGCCTGCATCGGGCAGCCCCACCACGTTGAAGGCGGGCAGGCCAGGCCCCACGTGTACTTCGACCCGTACCGGCAACGCCTCCAGTCCGTACAAGGCCCGGCTGGCCAATACCGCCAGGGACATCCGCTCTCCTTTTGCGAGTTCGCGCGAACCGCAACGTCGGCGCGTGAACCCGTCTCGCATATATGGAGCCGAGTATGGCGCGTTGCGCGGCCAATAGCGGCGAACCGCGCCCGGAATGTCCGCAAGGGCTACTACTTAGAACCGATCCGGTGCAAGCGCCGGACGGGGTTTCACGGAGCCAGCCCGACTCGGCGCTTGCGAACATGCAGACATCCGGGCCGGAAAGCACCTGTTGCCGGTGAAAATTCTTTCCCGGCGATGTGGATTTCAGCCCTACAAAGAAATAAATTTCACGCCGTTGTCTTTTACGCTTAAGCGTCCTCTCAGCATCCCGTCTTTCGAAGGCGGCGCTATTGCGCCACGGCCTTTGCTCGCGCCCTGCCCGCCTGAAAAATCGTTACTATGTCTAGCCTATGAAGATCCTCGTTCTTGGCGCGGGGGTGGTCGGTACCGCCACCGCCTATTATTTGTTCCGTGACGGCCACGAAGTCGAGGTCGTCGAACGCCTTACGGGCGCGGGCATGGAGACCAGCTTCGGCAATGCCGGCGGGCTCTGTCCGAGTTTCGCGGGGCCCTGGGCCGCGCCCGGCATGCCGGCCAAGGTGCTGAAGATGGTCATGCAGGCCGACGCCCCGGTGCGCTTTTCGCTGCGGCCGGAATTGCGCAGGCTGAGCTGGGCGCGCAAGTGGCTGCGCGAGTGCAACGCACCCCGGTTCCGCGTCAACAAGCTGCGCATGCAGCGGGTCGCGCACTATAGCTACGCCTGCCTGCAAGAACTCATGGCACAGACGCCCATTGCCTTCGACTTTCATGCGGACGGCGTGCTGCAATTGTTCCAAACGGACGCCGAATGCAAATTGGGCAATATTGCGGCTAACGCGTTGGCCGAGCTGGGCATCGATCACAAGATGCTGGACTCCGAGGCCGCGCTTGCCATAGAGCCCGCGCTGAAGCGCGCCAGCGTCGCGGTGGCCGGCGCGCTGCACCTGCCCGCCGATGCCTCGGGCGACAGCCACGCTTTCTGCCAGGCCCTGGCCGCATGGCTGGCAAGCCAAGGCGTGCGCTTCCATTACTCCACCCGGGTCGAGCAGCTGCTGCACACAGCGGGCCGCGTCACGGGCGCCAGGACGTCGGCGGGGCCGCTGAATGCCGACGTCACGGTGGTAGCGATGGGCAACCAGGCTCCCGCGCTTGTTGCGCCGCTGGGCATCAAGCTGCCCGTCTACCCGTTGAAAGGGTATTCCATCACGGCCACGGTGACGGATGCCGCGCAGGCGCCGACGGTATCTGTCATGGACGAGCACAGCAAGGTCATGATCTCCCGGCTGGGCAACAGGATCCGTGCCGCCGGCATGGCAGAATTGATCGGCGACGACCTGTCGCTGAAACCCGAGCGCAAAAAGCTGCTGGTTCGCACGGTGCGAGGCTTGTTCCCGGACGGCATAGACTATGAGAACGCCAGCTTCTGGGCCGGGTTGCGGCCGATGACGCCGGACGGCCCGCCGATACTCGGCCCGTCGGGCCGGGAAGGCTTGCTGCTGAACAGCGGACATGGGTCGAATGGATGGACGCAGGCCTGCGGCACCGCAAAGGTCGTGTCGGATCTGGCCAGCGGCCGCAAGCCGGAAATCGACATCGAAGGGCTGACCATAGAACGCTACCGCGGATAGCGAATAGCGGATAGCAAACAACGTCTCTTCGGAAGCAGCCGTCGCACGCGCGGCTAAGCGACGCCCGCATAGGCATCGAAGCTTGCCTGCAGCCTGTCGAGCAATGCGGCAGCCGCGGCGGGCAGGTCGCGCCCGGTTCGCACCAGCAAGGAAAGCTGCATCGATCGCGCGTGCGGATCCGACAGCGGAACGTGAACCAGCTCGCCCCGCTTGATCTCGTCCAGGATGGACATGCGGGTCATGATCGCCACGCCGCTGCCATCGCGCACCAGCTGGCGCATGGCAAAAATGGAATTGGTCTCGAGCAGCGGCGTGATGCGCCCGGACATGCCATTGTGCAGGCCGTCCAGCATACGCCGCAATTCCATTTCCGCGGTGGGCAGTATCAGCGGATAGCCGGCGCATTCATGAAACGGGATGCGCCGCTTCTTCGCCAGCGCATGTCCGGCCGGCACCACCGCACCTATCGGGATTGCGGCCGTGCGCACCCGGGCAAGCAGCGCCGTAGGCGGCGGCGCCCAGCATAAGCCGATATCCAGCTCGCCGGTTTCCACCAGATGGGCTATTTGCTCGGAATTGGCAATGTGGATGGCAAACGATATGCCGGGATGGGTTTTATTCGTCGCCGCGACGAAAGACGGGATGAATCGCTCGCTCAGGTACTGCAGCACGCCGATCCGCACCTTGCCCCAGCGCAGGCCTTTCAAGGCATCGGCCTGGGCCAGGGCCTCTTCGAACTCACTGTGCAGGCGCCGGACGCTGGCAAGCATGAGCTCACCGGTGGGAGTAAGGCGCACGCCCCTGGGCAGGCGTTCGAACAGGGGCACGCCCAGCATCTCTTCGAATGCCTTGATCTGGCGTGTAACCGCCGATGGGGCGATATACAGGCGTTCCGCCGCACGGCGCACGGAGCCTTGCACGGCAACTTCTTCAAAGTAGCGCAAGAACGGAGACAGGGCGTACATGGCGATTACCTGCACTTGGATGGGTGGGAAACGATATGGGTGCCGGCGCAAGATGCCGCGGCACTGCCCTACTTTAGTCTCTGCGTTGACATTTATCCAGATGAAAAACGCACTGCGTTGCTTTCAAGAGAACACAAATCACTAAAAACGGTTCTTGTTGACACCGGGCAGTATCTATAAAGTTTTCCTCATGGAAGCAGCGCATACGACGGACGAACCCATGGCTGCCACCCGCTTCATCAACTATCACATCCGATAAACATGGCTATCAATCGTCAACTCATCATCCTGGGCTCGGGGCCCGCCGGCTGGACGGCCGCCATATACGCCGCGCGCGCCAACTTGAATCCGGTCGTGATCACCGGCATGCAGGCCGGCGGCCAACTGATGACCACCACCGAAGTGGACAATTGGCCCGGCGACGGCACCGACCTGATGGGGCCGGATCTGATGGCGCGCATGCAGACGCATGCCGAGCGCTTCGACACCGAGGTCATCTTCGACCACATCCACACCGCCGATCTCTCCGCGCGGCCGCTGCGCCTGGTGGGCGACCATGACACCTATATCTGCGACGCCCTGATCGTCGCAACAGGCGCCACGGCCAAGTATCTGGGCATCGAGTCGGAAGACCGCTACAAGGGGCGCGGCGTGTCGGCCTGCGCGACCTGCGACGGTTTTTTCTACAAAGGTCAGGACGTCGTCGTGGTCGGCGGCGGCAATACCGCCGTCGAAGAGGCGCTCTATCTGTCCAACATCGCGCGCAAAGTCTATCTGGTGCATCGCCGAGACAAGCTGCGCGCCGAGAAAATCATGCAGGACAAGCTGTTCGCCAGGGTGCAGGCGGGCAAGATCGAGACTCTCTGGCATAGCCAAGTGGATCAAGTATTGGGCGACGATTCCGGCGTCAATGCCGTAAGGGTCAGGTCGACGCTCGATGGCAGCCGCCGCGATATCGCCGCCACAGGGTTCTTCGTGGCCATCGGCCACCACCCCAACACCGATCTGTTCGCAGGCCAATTGGCCATGAACGGCGGCTACCTGAAGATACGCTCGGGCCTGGAAGGCTATGCCACGCAGACATCGGCAAGCGGAGTCTTCGCCGCCGGAGACGTGGCCGACCAGCACTATCGCCAGGCCATTACTTCCGCCGGCTTCGGCTGCATGGCCGCCTTGGATGCCGAGCGCTATCTGGACACCTTGGCCGGCTGAATTGCATCACCCCGACAGGCTATGGGTGCGGCCTGCGTACGACCCCGCTTGAGGCCCGGCGCGCACCCACGGACACAGCTGCTCGTTCCGTTCAAGCCCCCTTGTTTTTTACTCGATACAGAAGGCAATCATGGCTCTCTCTACAGAATACATCGCCGCATGGCAACAATGGCATGACGATCGGATAAAGGATTTGAACCGTCCCCACGGCTTCCTGTCGGTCGTCTGCCAGGATTGGCTGACCGAGGGGGAACTGTATACCTCCGAGTTCGTCCCCGGACAGTGGCTGCTGAAAGACGGGGAGATTTATTACCACCCCGATCCGGAACGCGCCGCAAAAGGAGAATTCCTGAGCGTCGACGGCAAGCAAGCAAAAGGCCCGACCCATATTCCCCACGGCTACAACAAGAACTCGGGCACCGGCTCGGCCGTCGCCCTGTTCTACGAAGATCTCGAGGTGGAGACGATCACCCGCGTGAACTCCCGGGGCGAGACGATCCACGCGATCCGTGTCAGAGACCCGCAAGAGGCTGCACGCAAACGCTTCGACGATATCGAGACCTTCCCCCTGAGCGAGGCATGGGTGGTTCCGGCGAAATTCGTGGCGGCGCATATCGAGCTGCACAACGTGCCCACGGTCGACGACAGCGTCTACGAAGCCAGCTTCACGATCGGCCACATCGAACTCACGATAAACGGCCAGGCCTTCAGCCTCGAGGTCAGCGGCCACCGCGCCGGCAGCCAGTCTACCGGGTACTTCAGCAATTACTGCTACGTCCATTTCGGCGACCAGACCAACGGCAAAGAAACCTATGGCGGGGGCAGAATCATCAAGTTCGCCGACCAGGCCGAGCTCGAAGCCCTGACGGCGCTGGACTTCAATCGCGCCGTCTCGTTTCCCTGCGCATTGTCGACTTTCGTCGCCTGCCCCTCCACCCCGGCGGGCAGCAGGCTGCCCTTCCGAGTGCCCGCCGGGGAATACACGCCCCCCGTGCCTCACGAGCGCATATCCACCTACAAGGGCTAAGGCCTCGGGCTTATAGCGCCTTAACGCAACAAGGAGAGTTTCATGAAAGTCGGAATCCCGACCGAGACACGGCCGGGGGAAACACGTGTCGCCGCTACGCCCGAAACTGTCAAGAAGCTGGCGGCGGGCGGCGCCAACCAGGTGCTGGTGCAGGCCGGCGCGGGGCAACCGGCCAGCTACCCCGACGCAGCCTATGCGGACTGCGGCGCCACGCTGGTGGCGGACGCCGCCGGCGTCTACGGGCAAGCCGAAGCGATCCTCAAGGTTCGGGCGCCGCAGCAGCACGAACTCGCGCTGCTGCGCGATGGCCAGCTGCTGCTGGGCATGCTCGACCCCTACGACTTCGAGGGCCTGCAGCACCTGGCCTCGACGGGGGTCACCGCCTTTGCGCTCGAGGCCGCGCCACGCATCACGCGTGCGCAAAGCCTGGACGTGCTGTCCTCGCAGGCCAACCTGGCCGGCTACAAGGCGGTGCTGCTGGCGGCCAACCAGTACGGGCGGCTGTTTCCCATGATGATGACCGCGGCCGGCACGCTCAAGGCGGCCCGCGTCGTGGTGCTGGGCGCCGGCGTGGCCGGCCTGCAGGCCATTGCCACCGCCAAGCGCCTGGGCGCCATGGTCGAGGCCTCCGACGTGCGTCCGGCCGCCAAAGAACAGATCGAATCGCTGGGCGCCAAGTTCATCGACGTGCCCTTCGAGACCGACGAAGAGCGCGAGATCGCCCAAGGCGTCGGCGGCTACGCGCGGCCCATGCCGGCGGCCTGGATGGCGCGCCAGGCGGCGCTGGTTTCGCAGCGCTGCGCTCAGGCCGACATCGTCATCAGCACCGCGCTGATCCCGGGGCGCCCTGCGCCGGTGCTCATCGCCGAAGAAACCGTGCACGCCATGAAGCCCGGCTCGGTCATCGTCGACCTGGCGGTCGAGCGCGGCGGCAACTGCCCGCTGTCGGAAAAAGACCGCATCGTGCAAAAGCACGGTGTCAGCCTCATCGGCTACAGCAACCTGCCGGCGCTGGTGCCCACCGACGCCTCGGCGCTGTATGCGCGCAACCTGCTGGACTTCCTGAAGCTGGTGATAGCCCAGGACGGTACCCCGGCCATCCAGCGGGAAGACGAAATCGTCGCGGCCTGCATGGTGTGCGAAGCACGCACTGTACTAAGGAAAAAGTAATGGAACTGCTCAACCATACCGTCATCAACCTGATCATCTTCGTGCTGGCCATCTATGTGGGCTATCACGTCGTCTGGAACGTGACGCCGGCCCTGCATACCCCGCTGATGGCGGTGACCAATGCGATCTCGGCCATCATCATCGTCGGCGCCATGCTGGCGGCCGCGCTGACCGACACCGGCCTGGGCAAGGCCATGGGCGTGGTGGCCGTGGCGCTGGCGGCGGTAAACGTGTTCGGCGGCTTCCTGGTTACCCGCCGCATGCTGCAGATGTTCCGTAAAAAGGCCAGGCCCGTGGCCACATCCGCCAGGCAGGAGGCCCGCTGATGTTATCGCTCAATGTCGTCACTCTGTTGTATCTGATCGCCTCGGTGTGCTTCATCCAGGCCCTGAAAGGGCTGTCCCACCCTGCCACATCGCGCCTGGGCAATACCTTCGGCATGGCGGGCATGGCCATCGCCGTGCTGACCACGGCGGCGCTCACGGTCAAACTGGGCAGCACGCCCGCCGCCGGCCTGGGATGGGTGGGCCTGGGACTGCTGCTGGGCGGCACGGCCGGCACCATCATGACCAGGCGCGTCGAAATGACCAAGATGCCCGAGCTGGTCGCTTTCATGCACAGCATGATCGGCCTGGCCGCGGTATGCATCGCCATTGCGGCGGTGGCCGAGCCGCACGCCTTTGCCATCGCCGCACCCGGCCAGCCCATCCCCACCGGCAACCGCATCGAACTGTTCATCGGCACCTTCGTCGGCGCCATCACCTTCTCGGGCTCGGTCATTGCCTTCGGCAAGCTGTCGGGCCGCTACAAGCTGCGCGTGTTCCGCGGCGCCCCGGTCGTATTCGCGGGACAGCACATGCTGAACCTGCTGCTGGCAGCCGCCATGCTGGGCTGCGGCGTGTGGTTCGCCGCCACTCAGCTATGGCTGCCGTATGTGGCCATGGCCGCTCTCGCCTTCGTGCTGGGCGTGCTCATCATCATTCCCATCGGCGGCGCCGACATGCCGGTGGTCGTGTCGATGCTGAACAGCTACTCGGGCTGGGCGGCGGCCGGAATCGGCTTCTCGCTGAACAACCCCATGCTGATCATTGCCGGCTCGCTGGTGGGCTCCTCGGGGGCGATCCTGTCCTACATCATGTGCAAGGCCATGAACCGTTCGTTCTTCAACGTGATCCTGGGCGGATTCGGCAGCGATGCGGCGGGCGCGGCAGGCGCGAGCCCGCAACAGCAGCAGCGCAGCGTCAAGTCGGGCAGCCCGGACGACGCGGCTTTCATGCTGGCCAACGCCGAGACGGTGGTGATCGTTCCCGGCTATGGGCTGGCCGTGGCACGTGCCCAGCACTCGCTGAAGGAACTCACCACCAAGCTGGCCGCCAAGGGCGTGGACGTCAAGTACGCCATCCACCCGGTGGCCGGGCGCATGCCCGGGCATATGAACGTACTGCTGGCCGAAGCCGAAGTGCCCTACGACCAGGTGTTCGAAATGGATGACATCAACTCTGACTTCGGCCAGGTCGACGTGGTGCTGGTGCTGGGCGCGAATGACGTGGTCAACCCCGCCGCCAAGAACGACCCCAAGTCGCCGATTGCCGGCATGCCGATCCTGGAGGCCTACAGGGCGCGCACGGTCATCGTCAACAAGCGGTCGATGGCGGCGGGCTATGCGGGCCTGGAAAACGAGCTGTTCTACCTCGACAAGACCATGATGGTCTTCGGCGACGCCAAAAAGGTCGTGGAGGACATGGCCAAGGCGGTGGAATAATTTTTCCATTTTCAGCCTCAGGCATGCCAAAAACAGAAAAAAATTATCGGGCATCCACCCTACACTTTATGCTGAATCCGCCCCGTTCCGGGCACGCCATAACGCCCTTGCCGACCCGTTTGCCGCGTCGGCGGGCATCATCGAAAAGGACAGCAGGCAGCATGAAAGAGCACACGCAATTAGTTACGGCCGGCAGGCATCCGGAGCGTTACGCCGGAATGGTAAACACGCCCGTCTTTCGCGGTTCGACCATCTTGCACGGCTCGATGGCGGAATTGAAAGACAAGATCAAGCGGCGCGCCGCCAACGAGCCCGGTGTCAGCACTTATGGCCGCTATGGCACCCCCACCCACCACGCGCTGCAAGAAGCCATCGCCGAACTGGAAGGCGGGTTCCGTTCGCAGGTCTACCCCTCGGGCCTGGCCGCCTGCGCGACGGCGCTTACGTCCCTGCTGTCGGCCGGCGACCATGTCCTGCTTACCGACAGCGCCTACACGCCTACCCGAGACTTCCTGACCCGGGTGCTGGGCCGCTACGGCGTGGAATTCACGATCTACGACCCCGCCGTCGGCGCCGGCATCGAGGCCAGCATCCAGCCCAATACGCGTGTCGTCTACGTAGAGTCGCCCGGATCCGAGACCTTCGAGGTGCAGGACATTCCCGCCATCGCCGCCGCCGCGCACCGCCACGGCGCCAAAGTGCTCATGGACAACACCTGGGGCACCCCGCTGTTCTTCAAGCCTTTTGAACACGGCGTCGACGTGTCCATCCAGGCTGCCACCAAGTACATTGTTGGCCACTCCGACGCCATGCTCGGCATCGTCACTTGCACGGAAGAAATGTGGCCGCTCATCAAGCGCACCACCCAGGACATGGGCCAGACCGCGGGCCCCGACGACACGTATCTTGCGCTGCGCGGCCTGCGCACCATGAACGTGCGGCTGCAGCAGCACTGGAAATCGGCGGTGGAAATCGCGACATGGCTGGAGAGCCGCCCCGAGGTCGAAAAAGTATTGCACCCGGCTCTGCCCAGCCACCCCGGGCACGAGTTGTGGAAGCGCGACTTCCTGGGAGCCTGCGGACTGTTCGCCATAGTGCTGAAGCCTGCGCCGGCGGCAGCCGTGGAAGCCTTCATCGACAGCCTGCAGCTGTTCGGCATCGGTTTTTCGTGGGGCGGCTACGAAAGCCTGATCATCCCCTTCGACCCGTCCGGCGACCGCAGCGCGACCCAGTGGCCCTACACGGGCCAGGCGCTGCGCCTGCATATCGGCCTGGAGGATCCCGCCGACCTGGTCGCGGATCTGGAGCAAGGGCTCACAGTGCTGGAACGGACGCAAGCGCAGCTGCTGGTGGCCTAGGGTCTAAAACTGCGTATCGAAACCACGCTGCCAAGCCAGATCTGGCAGAATTGGGTTTAGTGCCAACAGGCCCCAACGCCTCCGCCGGGTTGTTTGCTACAAATATTTATTCATTATCGGAGAAATCGCAATGGCTAAGATGAAGATCGAAGGATCCTTCGTGGCTCTCATTACCCCTTTCAACCGCAACGGGACGGTGGATTTCGAAGGTTTCCGCACCCTGCTGAAATTCCAGGAAGATCACGGCACCGCGGCCGTGCTCATCATGGGCTCGACCGGCGAAGTGTCGATGCTGTCGCAGCAAGAGCGCCAGCAGATCATCGCCGAGACGGCCAAGATGAAAAGCGGCAAGATGAAGTTCTTCTATGGCTGCACCGGCAATAATACCGAGACCACCATAGATTACCTGCGTTTTGCGCGCGCCAACGGCGCCGACGGGGCGATCCTGGCCGCACCGGCGTACATCTGCGGCTCGGAAGCCGACATCGAAGACTACTTCCTGGAAGTGGCCGATGCGACCGACCTG
Source organism: Candidimonas nitroreducens (assembly GCF_002209565.1). Classification (GTDB taxonomy): domain Bacteria; phylum Pseudomonadota; class Gammaproteobacteria; order Burkholderiales; family Burkholderiaceae_B; genus Candidimonas; species Candidimonas nitroreducens. The sequence continues at coordinate 111,098 of NZ_NJIH01000015.1, read as the reverse complement.
CCGCTGGGCATCTACAACAATCCACCGCGGGTCAAGACCGACCTGCACTGGAGCAATCTGCTGCGCATCTTCAAGCACCCGAACTACGTAGTGCACAAGGAATCGACCACGCGCGTGGGGCAGGTGGCGCAGGTGCTGCACGCGCGCCCCGACGTGGCGGTGATGTGCTGCGATTCGCCCAACCTGGGGCTGGTGGTGCCGACGATGAGCCTGGGCGGGCACGGTACGGCCAACATGACCGGCAACATCGCGCCGGCCGAGATGGCCACGATCTCGCGGCCCTGGGCCACGCCGGAGGTGTCGGTCAGTTTCCGCGAAACCTATCTGCAGATGCTGCCGATGCTGCATTTCTCGTATTCGGCCATCAATCCGGTGGCGATCAAGTCGCTGCTCAAGGCGGTGGGGCTGCCTGCGGGCGAGCTGCGCAAGCCCCTGAAGGCGCTGCCCGAAGAAGCGCTGCAGCAGGGCCTGCGCGCGGTGCGCGAACTGGGGCTGGACAAGAAGTACGGCTGGAGCTCGCGCGAACTGAAAGCCGCCTAATCTCAGGAGACTGATTCATGGATCTCGGTATCCAAGGCAAACACGCATTGATCTTCGGCGGCAGCCGCGGCATGGGGCGCGCCTGCGCGCTCCAGCTATCCCGGGAAGGCGTGCACGTAACCATCGCGGCACGCACGCTGGCCACGCTGCAACAAGCGGCAGCCGAAATCGGCGAGCAAACGGGCAATCCGGTGCGGGTGACCGTAGCCGACATCACCACCGAGGCGGGGCGCGACTCGGCACTGCAAGCCTGCCCCGCCCCGGACATTCTGGTGAACAACGCCGACGGCCCGGCGCCTGGCGATTTTCGCAAATGGACGCGGGACGACTGGCACCAGGCGCTGGACTCGATGATGATAGGCCCCATCGAAATGATGCGCCGCACGGTCGACGGCATGATCGAGCGCAAGTTCGGGCGCATCGTCAATATCGTGTCGCGCAGCGTTAAAACCCCGCAGCTCGAAATGGGCCTGTCCAATGGCGCGCGCTCCGGGCTGGTAGGCTTTGTCGCCGGCCTGGCACGGCAGACCGTGCGGCACAACGTCACCGTCAACAACCTGCTGCCTGGGGTGTTCGACACCGACGCACAGCGCCGCCACATCCAGGGCATGCTCGAGGGCACCGGCAAGACCTTCGAGCAGCTCTGGGACGAGCGCGGCAGGGGCAACCCCGCGGGCCGCTATGGGCAGCCGCAAGAACTGGGCGCGCTATGCGCTTTCGTTTGCTCGGCGCACGCGGGTTATATAACGGGCCAAAACCTGTTGATAGACGGCGGAGGGTACCCGGGCACGTTCTAAGGCCCTTCCACGCCGCGCCTCCAAAGGGGCGCACGGCTGCGGGCCCGTAAGCGTCCGCGCGCGGCCCGCAGCCATCTTCACCCGAGCAGCAGCCAATAACTAGGCTTGTGCGCAACACAAGCCATGGGGACGTTTTTATTTTTTATATGAGGAAATCCATGAAACACCTGACCCGACGCAGCTTCTTGAACGCCGCGCTAGGCGCGGCCGGCGTGGCCGCCACCGTACTGGCCGCGCCCGCCCTGGCCCAGTCCGACTATCCGTCGCGCACGATCACCATCGTCGTCCCGCAGCCGCCCGGCGGATCCGTGGACGGGGTTGCGCGCATATTCGCCGACAAACTCAAGAACGAGCTGCATACATCCGTAGTGGTAGAGAACCGCCCCGGCGCGTCGGGCATGATCGGCGCAGCCCATGTGGCGCGCTCCAAGCCGGACGGCTACACACTCTACATCAACGCCTCCATCCACTCCATCAACCCGCTGCTGTACAAGAAGACCATCAGCTTCGACGCGGTCAAGGATTTCACCGCGGTCAGCATGCTGGCCAAGGGCGCGCTGATCTTCAGCGTCAACCCCAAGGTGCAGGCCCACACGGTTGCGCAATTCGTCGACCAGCTCAAGGCCGATCCGGACAAATTCAGCTTCGCCACCAGCGGCTTCGGCTCTGCAGGCCATCTGGCCGCGGCGCAATTCCTGCACGAAGCCCATATTTCCAAGGTACCCATCGTGCTCTACAAGGGAGCCGGGCCGGCGCTGCAGGACATGGTTGGCGGACAAGTCTCGGCCATCATGGATCCCATGCTGTCGTCGCTGCCGCAGGTGCAAAGCGGCAAGCTGCGCGCGCTGGCGGTAACCGGCGCCGAACGCAGCCCGCTGCTGCCCGACGTGCCCACCATGCGCGAAGCCGGCATGAAAGACTTCGAATTCTATTCCTGGTATGGCCTGTGGGCCCCGGCCGCACTGCCCGCCCCCATTCTGAAGCAGCTCGAGACCGCCGCGGCCCACATCATGGATACGCCCGCCATGCAGCAGCGGCTGAAGGCGATGGGCTTCGAGTCGGCCTATAAGAATTCACCGGACTTCACCGCCTACATCGATTCCGAAACGGCCCGCTACAAGCAAATCATCGAAGCGGCCCACATCACCGCGGGCTGACGTAGGGCGCCAATGCATCAGGGCCTGTCCACACCCCAAAGGGCTTCCCTTTTGGTGTGCACAGGCCCTGACTGTTGCCGGGATCGCTACAGGACTTTGGCCAGAAAGTTCTTGGTGCGATCCATCTGCGGATTGGTGAATATGTCTTGCGGGCTGCCCTCTTCCACGATGTAGCCGTCGTCCATGAATATGACCCGGTCTCCGACCTCGCGCGCGAAACCCATTTCGTGCGTGACCACCACCATCGTCATGCCTTCGACCGCCAGCGCCTTCATGACCTGCAGTACCTCGCCCACCATTTCGGGATCCAGCGCCGAGGTGGGTTCGTCGAACAGCATGACCTCGGGGCCCATGGCCAGCGCCCGTGCAATGGCCACGCGCTGCTGCTGGCCGCCGGACAGCTGGTCGGGATAGCTGTCTTCCTTGCCCGACAGGCCGACCTTGGCAAGCAATTCACGGGCCTTGCGGTTGCTGTCTTCGAGCGACATCTTCTTGACCTTGCGCGGGCCTATGGTGATGTTCTCGAGTATGGTCAGGTGCTTGAACAGATTGAACTGCTGGAACACCATGCCCACGTGCTGGCGCAGTTGGTGGATATTGGTCTTGGGGTCGGTAAGGCTCATGCCGGCCACCTCGATTTCACCGCTGCTGGCGACTTCGAGGCCGTTGAGGCAGCGCAGAAACGTGCTCTTGCCGCTGCCCGAGGGGCCGATGACCACGACAACTTCCTTCTCTTCCACGTGATTCGTGATCCCCTTGAGGATCTCGTGGTGGTCGAAGGACTTGTGCAGATCTTTAACGTTTATCAACTTGAAGCCTCCTCTCGAGGTAGGACGCGCACTTCGATACCGCGAAGATGATGATGAAGTACAGGACGGCGATCAGCCCCCAGATCGAGAACGAGGCGAAGGTGGCCGAGATCACGACCTCGCCCTTGTAGACCATCTCGACGATGCCCACCGGTGCCAGCAGCGAGGTGTCTTTGATGGTTTGAGCCGCCTGGTTCACCAGCGGCGGGATCATGCGCTTGAACGCCTGCGGCAGCACGATGTAGCGCATGGTCTGGAAGCCGGTCATGGCGATGCTGGCGGCGGCTTCCTTCTGGCCGCGATCCACGCCCAGGATGCCGGCGCGGATGATTTCGGTGACATAGGCGCCTTCGTTCAGGCCCAGGGTTACCGCGGCCGCCAGAATCGGATAAGTCAGCTGCCCGAACCATTGGTTCATGGGCAGGATGGCGGGCAGCCCCAGCACGATGAAAAACAGCTGCACCAGCAAGGGCGTGGAACGGAAGATCTCGACGTAGGCCGACGCGATCCAGCGCAAAACTGCGGACTTGGACAAGCGCATGAGCGCGGCGATCAGGCCGATGATGACCATGAGGACGATGGCCACGATCGAATACTGGATCGTGAGGCGCAGGCCATCAAGAATGACGGGTAGGTTGTGCCAGATTGTATTCATAAGCCTTGTTCAGTCTGGTCGGCCCCGCTGCCGTGGCGGCGGGGCCGGTTCGGCGGATCCGGCCGCCGGCCGGACGGCTAGTTTCTTGTTCGGCTGATTCGCATGTTCAATCCCATGGAATCACACAACAGGACACGGCACTGCTTAGTCCGACACTGCTACGCTGCTGGGCGACTCGACGCCCTTGACCGCGCCGCGGGTATCGCCGCCAAAGTACTTCACGAACAATTGATGATACTCGCCGCTCTTCTTGATCTTGGCCAGGCCATCGTTGAGCTCCTTGACGAGTTCAGGCTTTTTCTTGGAGACGGCGATGCCATAGTATTCGCCCGTCAGCAGGTCGCCGACGATCTTCACGCTCTTGTCGTGAGAGGTCTTGAAGTTGACATTGACCGGGTTGTCGAACACCACCGCATCGGCGCCGCCCGTCATGAGTGCCTGGTAGGCCACGTCGATGTCCTGGAACTGCTTGATGTAGCGCTGGTCGATGCCGTGGTCGGTCATGTAGTCGACCGAGGACGTAGCCTTCTTGGTGGCCACGACATGGCCCTTCAGGTCGGCGAAGCTCTTGATCTTGGAATCTGCCTTGACCAGCACGGACAGGCCCGATTTGTAGTAGGCATTGCTGAAGTCGACGTTCTGCATGCGGCTTTTCTTGATGGTGATGCCGGCCACCGCGGCGTCGATGGAGCCCGCCTGCAGGCTGGGGATGATCCCGTTGAAAGGCATGGTTTTCAAGCTGACCTGCAGGTTTTCGGCCTTGGCGATGGCCCGGATCATGTCGATGTCGAAGCCCGTGACCTTGCCGTTGACTTCCGTTTCGAACGGCGGGAAGGTGGTGTCCGCGCCGACCAGGATGGTGGCTTTGCCGCTGGAGGCGGCGGTGGCGGTGAATGCGCAGGCCGAGAACAGCAAGCCGGCCATCACAGGAGCCATCAGAGAAGTGATTGATTTTTTCAAGGTAGATCTCCATCAGGACTGAGACTAAGGACTACATCGATCCTGGTGCCGATGCGGCTGCGCGACAAATCAGCCACGGCACCCAGATCGCGAGTGCGTGAGGGCAAGTATGAGAGCGGCAAGCGCGGTAAGTCAAGCCGAGCCCCGGCGCCGCGGCGTATATCGGCCCGCGCAGCGCTGCCAGGGCCGATATCGTTCAGCTTGTAGAAAGCTAGGGCACATTAAAGCGCCATACGGCGGCGCCGCCCGGCCTTGCTGCCGGGGCTTTGCCGCCGGCGTTATGCGCGCCGCGGCTTGACGCAAGCTGCGGCGGCCTTGGCGCGCTGGCGCGCGTCGGCCACAGTGTCACCATAAGCTACCGCCACGCCCATGCGCCGGTGCACATAGCTTTCGGGCTTGCCGAACAAGCGCAAGTCGGTCTGCGGCACGCTTAGCGCTTCGGCCACGCTGTCGTAGGCGATGCCCTGCGCATCGACGCCGCCATAGATAACGGCGCTGGCGCCGGGGCTGCGCAAGGCAGTGCTGACCGGCAGCCCGAGTATGGCGCGCGCGTGCAGTTCGAATTCGCTCTGCCATTGCGAGGCCATGGTCACCAGGCCGGTATCATGCGGGCGCGGGCTCACTTCGCTGAACCACACCTTGTCGTGTTTCACGAACAGCTCGACGCCGAACACGCCCTGCCCGCCCAGGTCGTCGGTGACGGCCTTGGCGATGCGGCGCGCCTCTTGCAGCGCCACAGAGCTCATGGGATGAGGCTGCCAGCTTTCGATATAGTCGCCGGCGGACTGCAGATGGCCGATGGGGTCGCAGAAGTGGGTCTGGATTTCACCGTCCGCGCCGCGGGCACGCACGGTAAGCAGCGTGATTTCATAATCGAAGTCGATGAAGCCCTCGACGATGACGCGGCCGTGGCTGACACGGCCGCCGGCCATGGCGTAGTCCCAGGCCTCGCGCACCTGCCCGGGGCCGTCGACCTTGCTCTGGCCTTTGCCGGAACTGCTCATTACCGGTTTGACCACGCAGGGGTAGCCTATGCCCGCATCGATGGCGTCCTGCATGGCTTGCAGCGAATCGCAGAAAGCATAAGGACTGGTGGGCAGGCCCAAGGTCTCGGAAGCGAGGCGCCGTATGCCTTCGCGATCCATGGTCAGGCGCGCCGCGCGGGCCGTGGGAATGACGCGCGCCACCCCTGCGGCTTCCAGCTCCACTAGTGCCTGCGTGGCAATGGCCTCGATCTCGGGCACCACGATATCGGGCCGCTCGGCCTCGATCAGCGCCTTCAGCTGGGCCGGGTCGCTCATGGTGATGGTACGCGCATGATGCGCGACCTGCTGGCCCGGCGAGTTTTCGTAGCGGTCGACCGCTATGGTTTCGACGCCCAGGCGCTGCAAGGCAATAATCACTTCCTTGCCCAGCTCGCCGGAGCCGAGCAGCATTACCCGGGTGGCATTAGGAAACAGTGGAGAGCCGATCGTGGTCATGGGTGGAATCGCATGGAAGTGGGCAGGAACCGGCATTGTAAATGCCGAGCCCTCCGGTCAGCCAGCAATCAGGGCGGATCGGCCCAGGCCTCCCCCCGGGAACACGGAAGTGGCGCATGGATACGCAAGCGGCCAAAGCCCTACGCGGCCCAATCCAGGTGGTGGCGCGGATAAGAGGTGAGTATGCTGTAGCCTTGCTCCTCCAGCGCCACCATGTCGCCGATGGCGGCTCCCCCCACGCCCGGCACGAACAAATTCGGATGAATTTCGAATAGCATGCCTGCGCGTCCGGCGACGTTCGGGCGGGCGCTACGATCGAGATCGTAGTGCTGGGGAAAAGCCAGGCTGCTGACGGGATCCTCGTAGGAATGGCCCAGGCCGTGCCCATGGCGGAACCGAAATACGCGTTCCTGGTCTTCGGGAAAATCGGCGGCCAATGCGGCCTCCGCCGCATCATGGACATGCGTCAGGTTCTGCCCAGCTTTCAATGCGTCGAGCATGCCTTGCCACATACGCTGGGCAGTATCGAAGACTCGCTGCTGCGACGCCGACGGCTGTCCCATGGTGCCAGTGCGTATGGCGTGCCCCCAATACCCGTCGAGCATCAGGTATATGCCCAACAGCACTTGATCGCCGCGCTGCGGCGTCCGTTCGCACTCCTCCTTGAAAAAACGGCAATAGTCGGCCTGCGGGCCGACGGTGAGCCAGGTCATGCAAAATTCGGCACCGGCATAACGGGCGCGATGCTCCAATTCGGCCTGCAACTGGTAGGCGGGGCGGGGCCGCTTGATTTCCGCCGCCAGCGTCTCGAAGAGGTGGTCGCATAAAGCCGCCGCCTGCTGATGGCGCCGCATCTGATGGGCATCTTTGACTAGCCTCAACTCATCGAAATGCGGAGCGGCGTCAATCATCTCGCAGCCCCGTATCCCTTCCTGCAGGGCGAGCCAGGAATTCACAGGCATTTCTCCCAAGCCTAGCGTGCCCAGCCTGCAGCGATTCTCTTCCCGCTGCCCGCACATGGCGGCGAGCTCGCTTCCCAGGGCCGCTGCCTTGACGAAGCGCACGTTCTTTATCCAGAAATAAGACTGTGAGAAATACAGGGCGAATATGTTGGTGACGACCAGCACGGGCTCATTACCCGGGCGGATAATCAAGGCAGTGTCGTTCTGGTGGCCGTCCCAGCCGCACAAGTAGCGCATGTAGCCGTGACTTTTAGTGGCTGGCCCGAGATTGCTGCCGTGGGCGAATACCAACAGGGAAACCATGCCCTGTTCCTTCATCCAGCGTTCACATTCGCGGATTCTCTGCTTGAAAATCTCGACGTCCTTGTCATTCATGTTCTATGCCCTTTTACATTTGCTGGATTTTCGCATCGGCGATGACTTTCTTCCATTTGGCGGCATCCGCCTCGAGGAAGGTTTGAAACTCGGAGGCGCTTCCCCCCATGGGAGTGATGCCCTGCCCGCTCATGGATTGCCGCACATCGGGCTGCTGCAATACCCATTGGAGCGCATGATTCAACTTCTCGACGATCGCCGGCGGCGTACCCCGCGGCACGACAATACCGTTCCACGCACTGGCAACGACGCCGGGAAAACCCACCTCCGCGCTGGTCGGCACGTTCGGCAACAGCGGATTGCGCTTTTTGTCGGCCACGAATATGGGAACAAGCTGCTTGGCCGAAATCGCGCCCACGACCGAGGACAGCCCGATAAACAATACATCGTCCTGCCCCGCTATCGTGTCCATCAGGGCCTGCGCGCCGCCCTTGTACGGAACGTCGTACAAATCGACCCCGGCCTCCAATTTGAACAATTCAGTGGCCAAGTGGTTCACTGACCCGGTGGCGGCAATGGCGGAGTTGATTCCGCCGCTTTTAGTCTTCGCCCATTTCATGAAGGCGGAAATGGAAGCGGCCGGCACCTTCGGATTGACCAGCATGACGACCGGGCTTTCGTTCAGCAGGATGACGGGCTGGAGATCTTTCAGCGGATCGTAGGGTAGATGTTTGTAAAGGCTGGCGCCGACCGAGACCGGCCCCGGCGTGGCCACCCCCAGGGTATACCCGTCGGGTGCGGCCCTGGCGACATCGGCTGTGCCGATATTGCCCGACGCTCCCGCCTTGTTCTCCACGATGATGGTCTGCCCCAGCTTGCGAGCCAGTTTGGTAGCCACTAGTCGGGCGACGGTGTCCGTGCCCGCGCCGGGCGCATAAGGAACGACCAGCCTGAGCGGGCGCGCTGGATAGTCGGCAGCCCATGCCGTGCTGGCCGCCACGGCCGCCGCCAGCGCGGCGCACATCAGTGGAAAACGCAGCAGCCGGCGCCGTCCCTGGTCATGCGCCATGGAGACTGCGCCATTGCCGCCAGGCACCGCGGCGCCACTGCTCGCGATCGGGGACGGAACGCACGAATCGGACGTCGTAGATCGATATAGATTCAACTTGCTCATATCAGTTTCTCCCGTATTGATATCCGATGCCTTCTATGGCACCCGCCACTTGAAGCACTCGGGCGTCCTGCCCATGCAGCCCGCATACGCTCAAGCCGACGCCATTTCCCAGCGGCAGCGTTGCCGCGCAACCGTCCAGGAAGTTGATGACGCTGCTGTTGCGCAAGGCCTGTGCGTTGACGGCAAAGAATGCTTCATCACTCTCCAGAGCGTCCAAGCGCGGCGGACATATGGCCACCGACGGCATCAACCACGCGTCGGCCTCACGCAGCCGCCACGCCGCGCATGCCTGCATGTCCCGCCGGGCCGCCAGCACTTCCAGATACTCGCAGGCACTCATTTGCTCGCCGCGCCGTATACGCATGGCCACGCGTGGATCGTAATCCGCGCCTCTTTCGGCCAACAATCCGCGATGCCAGGCCCAGGCCTCGGCTGCGGTCAGGCCACCCCTGCCGTTGATCTCCGGCAAGCGGCACAATTCTGGAAAATCGAACCATACGACGCGCGCGCCCGATCGCACGAGCCGCTCCAGCGCGGCCTCGAACGCCAGGGCCACTGTGGAATCCAGGCCGTCGGAAACAAAATCGCGTGTCACATACAGCCTCAAGCCGGCTAATTCGGCCGGTCGGGTATCCAGTGTCTGGCCGCTGAGCACGGCATCCATGGCGGCACAGCATGCGATCGAGTGGGCTATGGAGCCCGCCGAGTCCAGCGTAGCCGACAAGGGCACCGTGCCGCCCAGAGGCACGCGGCCGGCTGTCGGCTTGAAGCCGCTCAGGCCGCAGAACGCCGCGGGGATGCGAATCGAGCCGCCTGTGTCGGTGCCCAGCGCGCTAACCGCCATTCCCCCGGCCACGCTGACCGCGCCGCCGGAGGTGGAGCCTCCGGCAATACGCTCTGGATCGTGCGGAATGCATGGCGTGCCGTAATGCGGATTCAGGCCCAAGCCCGAAAAGGCGAATTCGCTCATGTTGGTACGGCCCACTATCACCGCGCCCGCGGCGCGCAGCCGGGCCACGGCTGGCGCATCGCAGGCGGCGGGGGCGCTACCATCGAGCGCCCGGGAGCCGGCGCGGGTGACCTGGCCTCGCACATCGAAGAGATCCTTGACCGATACCGGCAACCCTGCCAAGAGCGACCCCACATACCCCGCAGCCCGGGCCTGGTCGGCCGCACGCGCGGCCGCCATGGCACCCGGTTCATCGACGGCCACGAACGCCACACCGCCATGCCCGACATGCTTGGCGATGCGGGTCAGCGCCTCTTCGGTCAGCTCCATGCTGGTCTTGCGGCCGGCAGCCAGATCGGCGGCCAGCTGCGCGATGGTGGGCCTGGCCTCGACGGAGGGCATGCTCATTCTGCCGCCACCAATCCACGCACACTGTACGCATGCCGCAGCGAGCGCCGGTGTACCGGGTCGTACAATTCCACCTCGAATGCCGTGCCGGCGCCAAGCTCGCCGATTACAGCCTGGGTGCCGCAAAACATCGCCGTACCCGGTTCCATGCTGTCCGCAGCCGTATAGCGGCGCACAAGTTCGCGCGGATCCAGCAACCGGTCGACCGAACCTTCCTGATACAGCTCACGCCGTCCGCCACGCGTGCGCCAGCAACGCATGCGCAGAGAGTCCCAATGCCCGGCCACTTCATCGAAGTGCCACACTTCACTGCCTATCGGCTTGGAACACATCTGCTTGGAAACGGTCACGTCATAGGCCTCAACCTTGCGGTCGGTGTGATCCGAGCCTACCCCGACATACAGGCTCCCGGCGGCCTGCAACAACACGAACTCGACCTCGCCGGACGAATCCTCGCGTGGTACCTCGAGCACATCCGAAGTGGTCAGCAGCGACGGCGCAAGCACATAAAAACATGGCACCGTGGGCGGCGGCTTCACGCCGATCTCCTGCAGCTCGCGAACATGATGCTCGACGGCTTGCGCGTCGCGGCCGGTCCAGCCGGCGATTACCAGATGCTGGACGGTAAATGCTAGTGCACCCGCACCGGCTACTTGAAAATGCAATGTGGGCATCGAATATGGCCTTTCAACACGAATTGGCCACAGTATGTCAAACGCACCAAATCACAGTCCAACAAAAAATATTGCAAGCAGCGAACAGTTTTTGTTATGAGCGCGGGTGCCCGCAAATCAGCGGTGCCGGGGCCCCCTGCGGAGGTCGGGATTCAATTTGCCAACGCTATGCTCCGGCAAGGATCCGAAACCCGATATGGCATGACTGGCGATCTCGGCGATGTGCGCGGCCAGAGGATGGCTCTGGACACGATAGGTGGCAACTAGGGGCAAGGCGGGCAAGTCGGCACGCACGTCCAACAATTCCAGTGAGCCTTCACGCAATTCGCGCTGTATCGTCGCCACAGGAAGCGCGGCAACGCCGAAGCCGTCCGCAACCAGCCTGATCATCGCGGCGATCGAGGTGATGCAGTTGATGCGCGCGGGACGATCGACGGTACAGGCAAACAGCTGCTCCAAGTTGGCATGCGGCCCCGAATTACGGGCGAAGCTGACGACGGGAAACTGCACCAGGTGGGCCAGGTCGAGTGGCGCGCCCGCCAACCGCAAAGAAGGGCTGGCCACCCATCGCAGCAGAAACTCTCCCAGATTCAGGTTGACGAATTCCCGACCGGGAACTCGGCTGGCCTGCAGGATCACGTCGACATCGTCGGTTTGCAGCAAGCGGGCCAGGTGCAGCGTAGTGTCGCTAGTAACCTCGATATCGATTCCCGGATAGCACTCGCGTAGACGCGCCATGAAAACCGGGAACCAGCTATGGACGATGGATTCGATCACGCCCAGGCGCACCAGCCCGCCGTCGGCCCCCGTGCCGGCCACGTCGCGGCGCATTTCGGCGTTCAGGCGCACGATGCGCTCGGCATAAGCCAGCATCCTGCGCCCGGCCGGGGTCAGTGTCGCGGAACGGGAATTGCGCTCGAACAACCGGACATCGAAGCCGTCCTCCAGGGCCGCGATGCGGCTGGACACGGCCGCCTGCGTGGTGTGCAGACGCTCCGCGGTCAGGCGGAAATTCTGCAACCTGGCCAGCCAGATGAATGTCTCCAGAAAACGGATGTTCATGAGCCTACAAAGCCGTCAATTACAGCAGCGGAGCCATGCCCGCACGAGTGTGCACCCGCCAGCATCCGCCGCAGACGCATCAGCCGTCCACCGGAGTCAGCACGCGGCCGTGCTTGAAGAAATGACCCAGGTTGTCGAGCACGAGCTGGCCCATTTTCCGGCGGGTTTCAACCGTGGCGCTGCCCACGTGCGGGCACAGCACCACATTGTCCATGGCGAACAGTTCGGCCGGCGCATTGGGCTCGTCCTCGAACACGTCGAGCGCTGCGGCGCCCAGCTTGCCATGCGACAAGGCGTCGAGCAGCGCCCTCTCGTCCACCACCGAGCCGCGGGATACATTCACCAGCGTGCCATCACCGCCCAGGGCTTCAAGAATATCGCGCGAGACCATGTGATGCGTGGCGGCGCCGCCCGGGCAGGTCAGCACCAGGAAATCGGCCCACTCGGCCAGCCCGACCAGGGTGGGCTCATAGCCATAAGCAACCTGGTCGTTGCGGCTGCGATTGTGATAGCGGATCTGCATGCCGAAGCCCTCGGCGCGGCGCGCCACCGCCTGGCCGATCTTACCCAGGCCGACGATGCCCAGGTTCTTGCCGGCGACGCTGCCGGCCAGCGGGAACGACTGCCTGCGCCCCCAGGAACCATCGCGCACAAAACGGTCGGCAGGCAGCAGCTTGCGCGAGCTTGCCAGCAGCAGGGCCAGGGCCATATCGGCGACACAGTCGTTGAGCACGTCGGGGGTGTTGCCGAACTGGATATTGCGGGCATGCAGCGCCGGCACATCGATGGTGTCATAGCCCACGCCCAGGCTGCTGACCACTTGCAGGTCGGGCAGGCCCTCCAGCCAGGCGACGTCCACGCCGTCGCGCGCCGTGGTGACCATGCCGCGCACAGCCTTGCCATGTTGCTCGATATAGCCCGGCTTATCACCCTGCTCCCATAGGCGCAGTACTTCATATGCCTGATCCAATTGCTCGTCGACATGCCGATCGATGCGGCACACCTGCAGTATCCGTATTCTGGACATCGTTCCCCCGTCGCCGTGGAGCCGGCATGCGCTCGCGCGCACCGGCCTCGCATTGTTCAATATTGAAAGGTGTCGGTTGCGGCCATGGCTGCTCGCGCCGCCGATGCAAGCGCGAGACGGCCTTTGCCATGGATGCAGAATAACGTTTTTTTCATTCCCGGGCGGTACAGAAGAAGCCGGCTCCCTTGTAGACGCGCGGACAGCGCGAAAGGCAGCGAGAGGGCAACGCGCCGGACGGCCGGAGCTCAGCGGCGTGCCGGGCGCCGCCCCAGCAGCCCGCTGGGAACTTCCTTGAGCTTCTGCAAAATCATATTCGAGCGTATGTCTTTGACGCCGCGGGTGCGGTGCAGCCTGTTGACGATGAAATCCGTATAGTTCTTCAGGCTGGCCGCCTGCACGCGCAGTATGTAATTGCTTTCGCCGGTGACCACGTAGATGGCGCAGACTTCGGGCCATTGGCCGACCTCGGCCACGAAGCGGTCATGCCAGCCGTCCTCGTCCTCGCGCATCGAGACCTGTACGAAAGCCTCGATCTCGACGCCCAGTCTTTCGGTGTCCAGGCGCGCCTGATAGCCCAGGATGATGCCGCTGGCCTCCAGGGCCTTGAGGCGGCGCAGGCAGGCAGAAGGCGACAGCGCCACCTTGTCGGCCAGATCCTGGTTGCTGATGCGGCCGTTCTCTTGCAGGCAGGCCAGAATGCGTAGATTGATCGCGTCCAGTTCCATTTTCGACTTTTCTTGCGCGCGATGCGCCTGGATAGGCATTTTATTGAGCCCAAGGCTTGCGCGCGGCATCATTTTGCATGCTCATGCACCGTCTTCTTCTATACCATATTCCTGATTCCGGGCGGCGCGACACGCCGCCCTTTTCCCCGAACAAGGAGACCCGACATGACCCCAGGCCCGCAAGAAGGCGCCGGATGGCACGACGCCAGCATGGATTTTTCCAAGGATATGAGCTACGGCGACTATCTGGCGCTGGATCAGCTGCTGGACGCCCAGCACCCTCTGTCGCCCGAACACAATGAAATGCTGTTCATCATCCAGCACCAGACCACCGAACTCTGGATGAAGCTCATGCTGCACGAGCTGCGCGCCGCACGCGCCCACATCGACGCCGAACAGCTCGGCCCCACATTCAAGATGCTGACCCGGGTCTCGCGCATCATGGATCAACTGGTACAGGCCTGGACGGTACTGGCCACCATGACCCCGCCCGAATATACGGCCATGCGCCCCTACTTGGGCCATTCCTCGGGCTTCCAGTCCTTTCAATATCGGGAAATCGAATTCATACTGGGCAACAAGAACGCCGCCCTGCTGCGCCCGCATGCCCATAATCCGGCGCGCCTGGCCGAGGTTCAGCGTGCGCTGGAAACCCCCTCGTTGTACGAAGGCGCCATCCGCCTGCTGGCGCGCCGCGGGCTGCACATAGACCCGGCCCGGCTGGCGCGCCCCGTAACCGAACGCACCGAATACGATGCCTCGGTCGAAGCGGCTTGGCTCGAGGTATATCGCGACCCCAGCGGCCATTGGGAACTCTACGAGCTTGGAGAAAAACTCGTCGACATCGAAGACTCATTCCGGCAATGGCGCTTCCGCCACGTGACCACGGTCGAGCGCATCATAGGCTTCAAGCGCGGCACCGGCGGCACCGACGGGGTTTCGTACCTGCGCAAGATGCTGGATGTGGTGCTGTTTCCCGAGCTATGGCGGCTGCGCACCGTGCTGTGAAAAGCAGCCCGCCCCCGGAGCCCCGCAACGCGAAGCCCCAGAGGCGGCCTTACCTTATCCTAATTCCCCAGGACGATATGCGCCTTGGTCACGACGTCCTGCCATTTCGCCGTGTCCTTGCGGTAGAACTGCAGGAAGTCCTGGGCCGAACCCGAACCGGGCAGCATGCCGGCGGCATCCACGGCCTTGCGGAATTCGGGGCCGCGGAATATGTCCTGCAAGATGGCGTTGAGCTTGTGGATCGACGCCTCGGGGGTTCCCTTCGAAACTGCGACGCCGAACCACTGGGACGCGTCATAGCTCTTGAAGCCGAGCTGCTCCATGGTGGGCACATCGGGCAGGCTGCTCACGCGGTAGCTGGTGGTGACGGCATATGCCTTGAGCGCGCCCGAACGGATGTGCGGCAGCAGCGGGGCCGAGCCCAATATGGCCAGCGGGATCTGGCCGCCGATCACGTCGTTCAGCGCCTGGCTGCCCCCTTTATAGGGCACATGCTGTATATGCACGTGCGCCATCAGGTTCAGCAGTTCTCCGGCCAGATGCTGGCTGGTGCCCGTGCCCGAAGAAGCAAAGCTCCAGCGCTCGGGATGACGGCGTGCATCGTCGAGAACCGCCTGCAGCGTCGGCAGCGCCTTGCGCGCACCGGCGACAATTACCATCGGCCCCTGGGCCATCAGGCCGACGGACAATAGCTGCTTGCCGACCTCCGGCTCGGGCTTGCCGAACAGGATCGGGCCGGGCACGGTTATCAACGTGCCGGCGGGCCCGCGCGCCACGTAGTTCAGGGCAATGACTCCGGAAGCGCCGGGGCGGTTTTCCACCACGACCGACAGGCCGGTGCGCTGCCCCAGCTGGCGCGCAGCGATACGGGTGAGTATGTCGGCGGTGCCACCGGGGGCAAAGCCCACCACCCAATTTATCTGACTGGCAGGCCAATCCAGGCTCTGCGCGCCGTCGGCCCTGGCGGTACAAGCCAGGCATAGCCCCACGGCCAGCACAATGCCGCGCCACAGGCCGCTCCAATTCGAAATATTCATTTTTTCCTCCGCCTCTTGGTTTCTCAAGCCGCGTCCATGTCGGGTTCTCCGGGCGGCGTGTTCGGATGGCGCGCGCAGCTGGCGTTGAATGCCTGCACCATCTTCAGTATCGGCCCCAGCACCCAGGTGTTGAAAACCAGCACATCGGTTTCCTCTTTCGGATCGCGGGTCAGGTTGAACAGGTATGGGGATTCCAGCTTGCCCTTGCCCTCGTTGACCTCGGGCTCCCAATAGAAATGCAGCTTCCAGTCGCGCCACTTGACCGCGCGCAGCTCGTTCTTGATGTAGAACAGAAAGCCCTCGCGCGCCGATTTTTCCTGCTGCCCGGTGAAAAACGCCAGCTGGTCGACGCCGTCTATCGGCCTGTCCTGCGGCAACTCGGCGCCGGCCACGGCGGCCAGCGTCGCGTACAAATCGGTGACGTGCACGACCTCGTTGCTGTTGCGGCCCGCGGGCACCCGGCCCGGCCAGCGCATGATGAAAGGCACGCGCAGGCTGCCCTCCATGGCCGTATGGTAGGTGCCGCGCCAGGGCCCCGCCGTGCCGCGGTACGGCGCCCGGAATTCGGGGCCGTTGTCGCTGCAGAAAATCAGCAGCGTGTCCTGGCGCACGCCCAGCTGGTCGATGGCCGCGCAGATCTGGCCGACGCGGTGATCCATTTCCGCCATCGAATCGGCGAAGTCGCCCGCCCCGGTGCGGCCGGCAAAGTCCTTGTGCGGCAGCGTGGGGAAATGCAGGTGCGTCAGGGGCAGGTATAGGAAGAACGGCTGGCCTGCTTCGTGGCGGTCGCGCATGAAGGCCAGGGAATGCCCGACCAGCTCTTCGTCTATGGTGCGGCGCGTGTCCAGGTCGTAGACCTTGACCTTCTCTGAGGGGCTGCCCTTGACGCCGCGCATGATGTAAGGAATGTCGGCCACCGACGGGTCGTAGCCCAGGGTGGAAGTGAACTGGCTCTCGTCGGTGGTGCGGGGTATGCCGTACCATTGGTCGAAGCCGCGATCGCTGGGATAGCGCCCCGGAATGTCGCCCAAATGCCACTTGCCGAAGTGCGCCGTGGCATAGCCCCGCGCCGACAGCAGCTGCGCCAGCGTTATCTCGCTGCGCTTGAGCCCCTGCGGCAGGCCAGGCGGCACCGATTGCAGACAGCCGGTGCGTATTGGGTGCCGCCCGCTCATCAGCGCGGAACGCGTGGGCACGCAATCGCTTTCCACATTGAAGTTGTGCAGCAGCAGGCCCTCGCCGGCCAGCTTGTCGATATTCGGGGTGGCGGCGCCGCGCAAGGCGCCGCCACCGTAACAGCCCAGCTCGCCCCAACCCAGATTGTCGGCAACGATCAGAACGATATTCGGGGTCTTGGCTTCTTGCATGGGCTATCCGGACAGTGCGCGATCGCCGCGCGACAGGCCATTCTAGGTTCCGGATCCAAGGTATAACATTCCCATATCCACCCCATCCCATGAATTTATATTATGAATCTCTCATTCAAGGATCTGGAATACTTCCTGGCTGTGATCGACCATCGCGGTGTGGGGCGGGCCGCCGCGGCCCTGGGCGTGACGCAGCCCACCTTGTCCAAGGCCATCCGCAGGGTGGAGGAGGAATCGGGGCTGGTGTTGTTCGACCGCAGTACGCGCCGCATGGCGCTCAGCGCCACCGGCCAGGTATTTCTGGAGCATGCGCGCAAGCTGCAAGCGGACTATGCCGACGCCATGCGGCATGCCGCCGAGCTGGGCGCCGGCCGCACGGGACTGCTGCGGGTCGGCGCCACCGGGGCCACCATGACGCAATTCGTGCTGCCCACCCTGGCCCAGTTGCTGCCGCGCCGTCCCGCCCTGCGGGTGCACCTCTCGGTTGAATTGTCCGACCGCCTGTTGACTGCGCTGGCCGAGGGCGCCATCGACCTGGCAGTGGCTCCGACCTATGTCAACCCCGACCCGGCGCTGGCCCAGATCCCCTTGCGCCACGACCAATTGCGCATCGTTGCCCGGGAACAGCATCCACTGCGCTACCGCCGCCGGCTGGGCCTGGCCGATCTGTGCGACCAATTGTGGATACTGCCCCACCACGACTCGATGGCGCGCAGAAAGCTCGACGCCTTGTTCACCCATGCCAACCTGCGCCCGCCACAGGCGGCACTAGAGGTGGATTTCTCTTCCACGGCCGGGCTGGAACTGGTGCGGGACACCGATATGCTGACCATCGTGTCGGAATCTTATATACGCCGCTCGCGATTTGCCGGCATCGCAGCGCTGAGCCTGGGCCAGAAGGCCGAGCTGCCGCTGCAGCTTTCGCTGCTGACGCGCCACGAGGCGATCTGGTCGCCGCTGATGCACGAATTCAGGGACGCGCTGCGAACCCGCGCGGAGCACCCCTAGGACTCCATTCTCCAGCCTCCGCCAGGGTGCGGGCACACACGCGTCACAGTCGATCCGATTTGCCTTGGCCACGGCTGGCGCTACGGCGTTATTCAAAGCAGCTCGGCTTCCCAGCGCCCTTCACGCACACATCGCTCCATCAGCTCTTCCACCAGCGCCCGCACGCATTCCGTCGCGGCAGAAACCGGAAAGAGCATGGACGTTCCAATGCTCGCCGTGCGGGTCGGCTTCACGTCACGCAGGGCTGCCGTGTCTATGGAGCCGCTGCGCATTCGTTCGTCGAGCGAGCAGGCCGGCAAAATCGCGCAGCCCAGGCCGGCCTGCACCGCATTGATCAGCAGCGCGGGCGCATTCACTTCCGCCACCATATTCGGCACCAGCCCGTGTTCATTCCAGACGCGCTCAATGGTTTCGCGGATGCCATTGGGGCGGCTCAAGAGCAGCAAGGGCAATTGCGCGGCGGCAGCCAACGTCAGAGAACGCCTGCCCGACAACACCCCCCGCGCCCCGACGATCTTCAGCGGTTCGCGCACTTTAGGCTTGAGCCGCAGCCCCGCCTGGCCGCCATCGGCGAAAACCACCGCGATGTCGAGCTTGCCCTGGCCCAGCATCTGGGCCAGTACCGAGCTGGGCCCTTCCATGATCTCCAGCCGCACGTCGGGATATTGCTCGCGGACGGCTTGCAAGAGCGCAAGCCCCAGAACAGATGTGATCGTCCAGGGCAAGCCAATGGCTACGGGGCCGCTCACACCTCCTTCGGCCTGGGCCGCCACCGCTTGCGTTGCCTCGACCTGTTTCAAAATAGCCTGCGCATGCCGGAAGACGGCAAGACCCGCTTCCGTGGGTGTCATACCGCGTACGCTGCGGGCAAGCAGCTTGACGCCCAATTCTTCTTCCAACTGGGCCAGCCGCTTGGAAAGCGCCGGCTGCGCCACATGCAGCGAGCGCGAGGCGCGTGAGACGCTGCCGGCTTCAACGATGCGCACGAAATAATGAAGTTGTCGCAGATCCATATCGTAGAGATATACCTCTAGCCGCAAACTGTATTTTACAGCATACCCACAGGCCTCTAGACTGCGGCTTCATCACCAGGAGGCAAATACATGAGCGGCAAGATCAGAGTCGAACGCACTGGCTGTGTGGCAACTGTCGTGATCGACAACCCCGCCAAGCGCAATGCCATGGATCAGGCCATGTGGACGGCCATGGGCGATGCGCTGCTGGCTCTGGAACAAGAGGACGACGTGCGCTGCGTCGTGCTGCGCGGTGAAGGCGCCGAGGCCTTTGGCAGCGGCGCCGACATCTCCGAGTTTTCCCGGCTGCGCTCGACCAAGGCGCAGGCCATCGCCTTTGGGCGCCACGGCCACCGGGCCATGCATGCCATTCAGAGCAGCCGCAAGCCCACGGTTGCCGCCATTCGCGGAATGTGCGTCGGCGGAGGGCTGGAGTTGGCGATCGGCTGCGACATCCGGCTGGCAAGCGACGATGCGAAATTCGGGGTACCGATCGCACGCCTTGGCGGCGTGCTGGCCTACCCGGAGCTGGAAGGCCTGGTTCGCGTCGCCGGCCCCCAGGTTGCCCTGGAACTCCTGCTCGAAGGCCGCCTAATCGGAGCCGCGGAAGCGCTGGCCAAAGGTGTGATCAGCCGCGCAGTGCCTCGCGCCGAGTTCGAGAGCGAGCTTGAACGCACGGTTCAGCGCATCGTTTCCGGCGCTCCTCTTGCGGCGCGCTGGCACAAGAAATTCGTTCGCCGCCTTCTGGATGCGACCCCCTTGTCCGACGCCGAACTGGCCGAGGGCTATGACTGCTTCGACACCGAGGACTTCGCCGAAGGCTGGCACGCGTTCCTCGAAAAACGCACTCCGTCATTCCAAGGAAAGTGATGCACATGCAAAGAGATCCGAAACGCAAGGGCCCGCTCGCCGGCCTGCGTGTAGTTGAAATCGCCCACGTGATGGCCGGCCCCGTCGGTGGGCTGCTGCTTGCCGATATGGGCGCCGATGTCGTCAAGGTCGAGCGGCTGCCGGGCGGCGACGATACGCGCCGCACGACGCCGCCTTCGATCGAAGGCGAATCCGCTTCCTTCATGATCCTCAATCGCAACAAACGCGGGATCGCCGTCGACTTGAAAAGCACCGCAGGCCTCGATCTAGTACGCCGCATGATCGACCAGGCCGACGTGGTTCTGGAAAATTACCGGCCCGGCACCATGGAAAAGCTGGGCTTGCCATACTCGAAGCTGCGAGAGACCAATCCGGGCCTGGTGTATTGCAAGATCACGGGCTTCGGGCTGACTGGGCCTTATGCCCAACGCGCCGGCTATGACCTGATATCCCAAGGCATGTCCGGACTAATGGGCCTGACGGGCGAAGGGCCGGGCCGGCCTCCCGTAAAAATCGGCGTTCCAATCGGCGACGTGAGCGCGGGCATCCTGGCGGCAACCGGCATTCTCGCGGCCTACATCGAGCGGCTGCGCACCGGCGAAGGCCAGTACGTGGACACCTCCTTGCTGGAAGCCTCACTCGTACATACATACTGGCCCGTGGCGCTGACCCTTGCCACCGGGGAATCCGCCGGCCCGATGGGATCCGCGCACCCGGTAGCGGCGCCGTACCAGGCCTTCCCTACCCGCGACGGCTGGCTGAACATAGGCGCCATAAGCCAGGCCACCTGGACAGGGACGGCCAAGGTGCTCGGCCTGGAATGGATGATCGACGACCCGCGCTTCGCGACCAATGGCGCGCGCATGAACAACCGGGCCGAGCTAGTGGAAAAAATGTCGCAGGTGCTGCGCACCCGCTCCACCGACGACTGGAGCGCAGCCTTCGAGCGTGCCGGCGTTCCCGCCGGCCCGGTAAGGAACATGAAGCAGGTGCTGGACGACCCGCAGACCCGGGCGCGCGACATGGTGATCAGTGTCGACCACCCAGTCGCCGGAGAGATCGAGGCGCTGGGCCTGCCGATCAAATTTTCGCGCGGCAGCGGCGTGACCCGCCGGGGCGCGCCCGTCTATGGCCAACACACCGCCGCAGTCATGTGCGAGCTGGGATACAGCCAGCAGGAAATCGAGCGCATGGCCGCCGCCGGCATAGTACACACGGCCGCTGAAGTAGCGGCCTGATCTTTATTATTCCTACACTGAGGAGACAAGCGCATGACCCTTAAGACCATTACTCGCCGCGGCTTGATTGCCGCGGCGATCGGCCTCGGCACGCTGGCCGCAACCGGCAGCCTGCGGGCGCAAGAAGCCTACCCCGACAAGCCGGTACGCATTGTGGTTCCTTCATCGCCCGGCGGCAGTGCCGATGCGATAGCCCGCCTGATGGCCGAGCGGCTCAGCCGCGCCCTGGGCCAGCAGTTCATTATCGAAAACAGGGGTGGCGGCGGCGGCAACATCGCCACCGACATAGTGGCCAAGTCCGCGCCCGACGGATACACGCTGCTGCTGACCGGCAACAACCATACTATAAACGTCTCGCTTTTCCCCCACTCTCCGTACAAGCTGGAAGACTTCACGCCCGTCATAGAACTCACGCGCGGCCCGTCCGTATTCGTTGCGGCGACGAATGCTCCCTTCCGCGACCTGAAGAGCCTGATCGCCCAGGCCAAGGCATCGCCGAATACCATTCCGTTCGGCAGCCCCGGCATTGGGCTGCCTTCGCACATCGCCTTCGAACTGTTCGAGTACGAAAGCAAGATCCGTATGGTGCACGTGCCATACAAAGGATCCGGGCCATCGCTGGCAGATGCCATGGGCGGGCATATCCCCGTGGTGTCGTCCACGCTGGCGGCGGCCATGCCGCACATCCAGGCGGGAAGGCTCATCGCGCTGGCCGTCACGTCTCCCAAACGCTGGCCGAGCCTGCCGGACACGCCAACTGCGGCCGAAGTATTGAAGAACGGCTACAGCCACCTGACGTGGCTGGGCATCCTGGCCCCCAAAGGCACGCCTGCTGCCGTGGTCAAACGCCTGAATGAAGAGATGAACAAGGCGTTGAAAGATCCGGAGCTGAGCCTGAGACTCGAGAACCTGGGCACGGCTCCCGTCGGAGGCTCCGCGGCCGCCATGGGCAGGATGATTCAGGAAGAATATATATCTGGCAAGGCGCTGATCAAGGCCGCGAAACTCAAGGCGGAATAACGGCCCGCCACGCGTCTGCGGCCTGTCGAGCCGGAGACACCCGCCACCTCGAGCCCGGAATCAGGGATTCTGTCGAGGCTCCTGCCCCGGCCCGGCCGGCTCGCCCTCCAGCGCCTTGACGCGGGCTTCCAGCGCGTCGATACGCGCCAGCGCCTTTTGCAGCAGGCCCGCCTGCACGTCGAACTCCTCGCGGGTGATGAGATCGAGACGCGCGAACGTCTGTGCCATCATGGCCTTCACGTTGCGCTCGATATCGGCCGCCGGGCTGCGGGCGATCAGATCGGACATGTTTTTCTGGAAATCTTCGAACCAGTCTGGGCGGATGGTCATGGTGGGCTCCCGATACATAAGCCTAACGGCAATAATGCCAGTGTAATAAAAATCAGGGCCGGGACAAGCCCGGCCCTGCTGGGAGCCGCAACAGGCTCGCGAGCCCTAGGTAAAACTCAGGGGAGATAGGCCCGAGCCGGGCTGCGCAGCGGAAAAACCGGCACACCGCCCCGGCGCCTGCGCAACCCTATCCGCTCAGGCCTTCCTCAGGCTTGCGAGCCTGGCCAAGCCTCAATTCCCCGGCCCGGACGGCGGCGGGGTCTGCCCATTGCCGACGGAGTCCTGGATCTTGCGGTCGGCACTAGCCGCGCCCCGCTTGATCGCATCGCCCACCTGCCCGGCCTTCTCGACCGCACCGTCCTTGATTTCGCCGGCCTTGTCGGCAATCTTGTTGCCGAGATCCTTGGCCTTGTCAGTGGCGCTTTCGTCTGCCGCGCCGTTGGACGGCGGCGGTACCGGTTGCGACTCGCCCGGAGCCGGCGCGGGAGCCGGTGCCCCGGGTGCGGCAGGAGCCGGGGCGCCCGGAGCGGCCGGGGCTTCGGCGGGCGGCGCCGTCGTATCGGGCGCGCCCTTGTCGTCGCTCTTGGAGCATGCGGCCAACAGGCTCAGGCAGGCTCCGGCGGCCAAGATGGCCAGATGCATACGGTTTGATTTCATCGCGTAGTTCCTCTCTTGTTGAAAATTCCGGTCAGGCCGGCGCCCATGCAGGCTCGCGGCCCGAAGCAGTCTTGTCTTACAAGCGGCTTAATTCGATTCTATGCAGCCACGGCTACACACCCAATACCTCGATGTAATTCATGATTTCAAGAGAAATCGGCCGCGGGCCGCAATGCGGCGCACAGGCCCCGCCACGCCCCGTTCTTCGGCATCTCCGGCCGTATCGCCGCAAACACACCACGAAACAAAAGCGCCGCGACACCAAGTTCTTGTTACCTTTTAAATGGCTTTTTGTGGGCATATATGCAACGCCGGCACGCGCGCAAAGACGCGATTTCATCAGTGCGCACGCCCCAGGCACGAAACGAGTGGCGCATTTCCTGAACCACCTTGGTGCGCCGGGGCGTGGCGCACGCACCGGAATCGGGCATAGCGCCGCGCCACACAGGCCCCGGCGCCCCCGGCCTTGAGGCTCTCTTACTCGCCATAAAAATCAGGCACGGCTTTTGCTCTGCTTGTGATCGACCTCATCTTTTTTCAGGGAACCCAAGATGAAACTGATCACCGCCATCATCAAACCCTTCAAGCTCGACGAAGTCCGCGCCGCCCTGTCGGAGCTGGGCATACAGGGCATGACCGTGACCGAGGTCAAGGGCTTCGGCCGCCAGAAGGGCCACACCGAGCTTTACCGCGGCGCCGAGTACACCGTCGACTTCCTGCCCAAGCTGCGCCTGGAAATGGCGGTGGCCGAAGACATGGTCGAGCGCGCGATCGAAAACCTGTGCGCCGCCGCCCACACCGGCAAGATCGGCGACGGCAAAGTCTTCATCACCCCGATAGAACAAGCGATACGCATCCGCACCGGTGAATCGGGCGAGCAGGCGCTCTGACCCTTGGACTGCGATTCGACATTCGACTACAGGAGCAACACATGGACAAAGCGGATATGGTGTGGGTCAGCGTTTCGACGCTGCTCGTACTGCTCATGGTGACCCCCGGGCTGGCGCTGTTCTACGGCGGGCTGGTGCGCAGCAAGAACGTGCTGTCGATTCTGGTGCAGGTACTGACGGTATTCTGTATCGCCCTCGTGCTGTGGTTCATTTACGGCTACAGTCTGGCATTCACGCAAGGCGGCTCGGTGATCGGCGGTTTTTCCCGCGTGTTCTTCAGCGGCATGCTGGATCTGGGCGCGCAGAAGTTTTCCACGAGCGGCAGCATTCCGGAACTCACCTTCGCCTCGTTCCAGGCAACCTTCGCGGGCATCACTTGCGCGCTGCTGATCGGCGGCTTTGCCGAACGCATACGCTATTCGGCAGTGCTGGTGTTCACCGTGATCTGGATGACCCTGGCCTATGTGCCGATCGCGCACATGGTCTGGGCGCCCGACGGCTGGCTGTTCAAGAGCGGCGCGCTAGACTTCGCCGGCGGCACCGTGGTGCACATCAATGCCGGTATCGCCGGCCTGGTCGGCGCCTACTTCCTGGGTGACCGCATCGGCTACCGCAAGGAATCGATGCAGCCCCACAACCTGCCCATGGCCATGATGGGCGCCTGCCTGCTGTGGGTCGGCTGGTTCGGCTTCAATGCGGGCTCGGCGCTGGCTGCCAACCAGACCGCGGCGCTGGCCTTCTTCAACACCCTGCTGGCCACGGCGGCCGCCGTGCTGGCGTGGACGGGAGTCGAATGGCTGTACAAGGGCAAGCCCTCGCTGCTGGGAGGGATCTCGGGCATGGTCGCCGGGCTGGTAGGGATCACGCCGGCCGCGGGCCTGGTCGGCCCCGGCGGCGCGCTGGCCATCGGCCTGCTGACGGGGGCGGTCTGCGTCTGGGGCGTCAATGGCCTGAAGCGCATGCTGGGCGCCGACGACACACTGGACGTGTTCGGCATCCATGGCCTGGGCGGCATCGTCGGCGCCATGCTTACCGGCCTGTTCAATGCCCAGCCGCTGGGCGGCCCCGGGCTGAAGACCATGGCCGAAGTCCCGCACCAGCTCTGGGTGCAGTTCGAAGGCGTGGCGTGCACCATAGTCTGGTCGGGCATCGTGGCGCTGATCGGCTACTACGTCGCCGGCAAGCTTTGCGGCGGCCTGCGCGTGGCGCCGGACGTGGAGCGCGAAGGGCTGGATATCCAGGCCCACGGCGAGTCGGCCTACCATCGCTAGCGGCATCGGCACCGCCGGCCCCATGCGGGCCGGTGTTTCCCGGGCCGGCTCCGCAGGGGGCCGGCCTTGTCGTATTCCGGCAAGCCCGTGCCTGCGCGCGACGGCACGGCGACGCGCACCGGCAACACGCGCCGGGCAGCGCCTGCAAACGTGGAGTTTGTGGGTATCAGGCAGCCAACGCGGCCAGGTCTATGGGTTCGGCCCGGTTCAGCGCCGAAGCCACCTTGACGCGCAAGGCATTGGTATGGGCCAGCCGGACTTCCTTCTTGACATCCAGCAACTGCTGCGGATGCATGGAGAATTCTTTCAGGCCGAGCCCCAGCAGCATGCGCGTGACACGCGCGTCGCCGGCCATTTCGCCGCATACCGACACGGGCTTGCCGGCGCGCTCGCCGGCATTGATGGTGTTGGCGATCAGGCGCAGCACCGCGGGATGCAAGGGGTCGTACAGGTCGGCCACGTCGTTATCGCCGCGGTCTATCGCCAGGGTGTACTGGATCAGGTCATTGGTGCCGATGGACAGGAAGTCGAGATCGGCCACGAAGGGCTCGATGGCAATGGCAATGGCCGGGATCTCGACCATGGCACCCAGCTCGATCTTGTCGCTGTACGTCTGGCCGCGGGCATCGAGCTCGGCGCGCGCCGCGGCGATCGCCTGGCGCGTGGCCAGCACCTCGTGCATGTGCGAGATCATGGGAATCAGGATGCGCACCGGCCCGTGCTGCGAAGCGCGCAGCAGAGCCCTGAGCTGCGTGGAAAACAGCTCAGGGTTGGCCAGGCAATAGCGTATGGCGCGCAGGCCCAGCGCCGGATTGGTGGCCACAGTGACCTCGCCGTCCAGCGTCTTGTCGGCGCCCAGATCGAGCGTGCGGATGGTGACCGGCCGGCCCTGCATGGTGCGCACCACCGAGGCATAGGCCTGGTACTGCTCTTCTTCGCCAGGCAGGTCGGGACGGCCCATGAACAGGAATTCGCTGCGGAACAGGCCGATGCCGTCGGCACCGGCCGACATGGCAACGGCCGCCTCTTCGGGCAATTCTATATTGGCCTCGAGGCGGATGGAAATGCCGTCCAGCGTGATCGCCTGCGCATCGCGCAGCACCGTCAGGGCGGCGCGCTCATCGGCGTAGGCCTGCTGGCGCCTATGGTATTCGTCCAGCACCTTCGCCGAGGGGTTGATGAGCACCGCGCCGGTGGAACCATCGGCGATCAGCATGTCGCCGTCGCGCACCAGCGAGCGCACGTGGCCCAGGCCGACCACCGCCGGCACATTCATGCTGCGCGCCACGATGGCAGTGTGCGAGGTCGGCCCGCCCAGGTCGGTCAGGAATGCGCCGAAACGCGCGCCGCGCAGGCGCAGCATGTCGGCGGGGGAAATGTCGCGCGCCACCACGATCAGGGATTCGTCGGCATGGTCGCCGTCCAGCAGCGGCAGCAGCGCCGTGGAGCCAGACAGCATACGCAGCACCCGCTCGATGACCTGGCGCACGTCGGCGCCGCGCTCACGCAGGTATTCGTCTTCCATGGCGGCGAACTGCTCGCCCAGGATCTGCCCTTGCGTGGCCAGCGCCCATTCGGCGTTGTACTGGCGTTCGGCGATCAGGTCGCAGGTCTGCTGCTGCAGCATGGGGTCGGCCAGCAGCATGCCATGCACGGTGAGCAGCGCCGCCAGTTCGCGCGGCGCATCGGCCGGCAGGCCGCTGGCCATATTGTGCAGTTCTTCGGCGGCCGCCGCCACGGCAGTCTGCAGGCGCTGGCACTCGGCCTGCACGTCTTCCGGCTGGATGCGGTAGTGCGCCACTTCCAGCGTGGCGGCGCCCATGACCACCGCACGGCCGATGGCAAAGCCCTTGACCACGCCCTGGCCCTGCATGCAGACCATGGAACCGTGATCGATGCTGGATGCCGAAGTCGCTGGAATCATGGGTGAAGTCTGTTTGTGGCAGCGCCCGACGGCGCCTGCGATGTTTTATGCGTAGCCTATTCGTGTTCGCCGAATTTATTGTCGAACAACAAACGGATGTCCTGCAATGCCTGGTCGGCCTCGGCGCCCTCGGCGTCGACCTTGACGGTAACCCCCTGGCCCGCCGCCAGCATCATAACGCCCATGATGCTCTTGGCGTTGACGCGCTGGGCGCCGCGCGCGATGAAAATATCGGCCTTGAATCTGCTGGCCAGCTGCGTCAGCTTCGCCGCAGCTCGTGCATGCAGGCCCAGTTTGTTGCTTATTACTATGTCTATGGTCGGCATAAGGTTCAAGAGTCGGAAAAAGGCGTGACGGCGAGGGTTTCAGGTACAGGCATCATCGACAGTATCGGCGGGGCCGGTGTCGACGATGCCCTTCAAAGCCCCCTGGCGCGCCAGCTGGCTGAGCTGCTCGGGCATTTTCTGCTTTTCGGTCAAGGCTTTCAATACCATGCACAGGTTCGTGCCGGTCAGCAACCGGCTCTGGCCGCCCTGCTGGGCCTCATGAGCCAGGGCGCGCTTGGCGATATTGAAGGGCGTTGCCCCGTATATATCACAAAGAATCAAGGTTTCTTCCCCCGCACTGCGCGCCCGCGCCAGCATGCCTGCCAGGCGCGGCACGAGTTCGTCGGGATTATCGTCGGGGTGCACATCGAACACCTGCAGCGCGGGCGGGCTGCCCAGCACGTGGCGGGCGCATTCCGCAAACGCGGTGGCCAGGGGCGCATGCATCACCAGCACGATACTAGCCATCGGCTCAGCCCTCCGCGGCGCGCTCCAGCGCCTGGGCAAAGCGGGCCGCCACGTCGAAGTCGGTCTGCTCGGTGATCTCCACGAAACAGGTCGGGCTGGTAACGTTGACTTCCGTCAGGTAATCGCCGATGACATCCAGGCCGATCAGCAGCAGGCCGCGCTCGGCGAGCTTCGGCCCCAGGGCCGCGGCGATCTCGCGGTCGCGCGCCGTCAAAGGGCGCGCCACGCCGCGCCCGCCGGCGGCCAGGTTGCCGCGGGTCTCGCCGGCCAACGGGATGCGCGCCAACGCATAGGGCACCGGCTCGCCGCCGATGATGAGAATGCGCTTGTCACCCTCGACGATCTCGGGAATATAGCGCTGCGCCATGATGGTGCGCGTGCCATTGGCCGTGAGCGTCTCTAGGATGGAACCCAGGTTGGCCTCGGGCTGGCGCAGGCGAAAGATACCCGTGCCGCCCATTCCGTCCAGGGGTTTGACGATGACGTCCTGGTGCTGCGCATGAAAGGCGCGCAGCCGCGCCATGTCGGAAGTAACCAGCGTGGGCGAGGTAAAGCCCGCGAATTCAGTAATGGCGAGCTTCTCGGGATGGTTGCGTATCGCGGCGCCTGAATTGAATATGCGCGCGCCCTGCGCCCGCGCATAGTCGAACAAGTGCGTGGCGTACACGTACTCCATGTCGAACGGCGGGTCTTTGCGCATGACCACGGCGTCGAACGCGGACAAGACCGCATCGGCCGCCTCGCCGTGTTCGCGCCACCACGCATGGCCGTGCAGGTCGGCGTCTTCGGGCAAGGAAATACGGGTGCCGCGCACCTTGACCACGCCCTCGTCGATGTACAGGTCGCGCATCAGGGCTACGCTGAGCTCGTGGCCGCGAGCCTGCAGCGCCCGCATCATGGCAACGGAGGAATCCTTGTAAGCCTTCAGCAAAGGCAAGGGGTCGATCACGAACAACACATGCATGGGGCACCTGTGCGTGGCCGCCGCAAGGCGGCCGGTATGGAAGACAACTTAGGCGGCGGAATCCTGCTTGCTGGGCGCCTTCTTGCGCGGCGCCAGCACCATCACCATCTGCCGGCCCTCGAGCTTGGGCATCGCTTCCACCAGGCAGATCTCGGCCAGGTCGTCGCGCACCCGTTCCAGTACCCGCATGCCCAGTTCCTGGTGCGCCATTTCGCGGCCGCGGAAACGCAGCGTGACCTTGGCCTTGTCGCCCTCTTCGATGAAGCGGCGCAGGTTGCGCAGCTTCACCTGGTAGTCGCCCTCGTCGGTGCCGGGGCGGAACTTGACTTCCTTGACCTGGATGATCTTCTGCTTGGCGCGCGCTTCTTGCTGGCGCTTTTGTTCTTGGTAT
The DNA here is from genome assembly GCF_002209565.1 of Candidimonas nitroreducens. Lineage (GTDB taxonomy): Bacteria > Pseudomonadota > Gammaproteobacteria > Burkholderiales > Burkholderiaceae_B > Candidimonas > Candidimonas nitroreducens. The sequence continues at coordinate 81,621 of NZ_NJIH01000015.1, read as the reverse complement.
TTGAACTTGCCGTAGTCCATCAGGCGGCAGACGGGAGGGTCGGCGTTGGGCGCGATTTCAACGAGATCCACGTCGTGCTGTTCAGATAAACGGAGCGCGTCCGGGGTTTTTGTTATGCCCAGCTGCTCGCCGTCTACACCAATGAGCCGCACCTCAGGAACGCGGATTTCCCCATTGATGCGATGAGCTTTGTCGGTAGCGATGTCTAAGACTCCTTAGAGTTGTTGAGGATCAGGCCTGTGCGGCCTGGCCGGCGTCGCGCCGGCTGTCGATGTCCTGCTGCAGGCGGCTGGCGAAATCGGCCAGGGACATGACCCCCAGGTCGGCGCCGCCGCGGCCGCGCACCGCCACCTTGGCGGTTTCGCGCTCTTTGTCGCCTACAACGAGAATGTACGGTACTTTTTGCATACTATGTTCACGAATTTTACGGGTGATTTTTTCACCGCGCAAATCGGAACTGGCTCTAAACCCTTGTTTTTTCAGGGTTACAGCAACTTCTTCGGCATACTGTGCGGAAGGTTCGGAAATACAGCAGACCACCGCGTGCTCGGGCGCCAGCCAGGGCGGCATGGCGCCGGCATGGTTTTCGATCAACATGCCGATGAAACGCTCGAGCGAGCCCAGGATGGCACGATGCAGCATCACCGGGGTGCGGCGCTGGTCGTCGGCGTCCACATATTCGGATCCCAGGCGCGCCGGCATGGAAAAGTCTACCTGGATGGTGCCGCACTGCCATTGGCGCCCGATCGCGTCCTTCAGCGTGTATTCGATCTTCGGCCCGTAGAAGGCGCCCTCGCCCGGCGAGACCTCGAAGTCGCAGTGGGTGCGCGTCAGGCTTTCCATGAGGGCGCGCTCGGCCTTGTCCCAGACTTCGTCGGCGCCGATACGCTTGTCGGGGCGCGTGGCCACCTTATAGAGAATGTCGGTGAAGCCGAAATCCGCATAGACCTTCTGCAGCAGGGCCGTGAACGCGGCACATTCGTCCTGCAGCTGGTCTTCGGTGCAGAAGATGTGACCGTCGTCTTGGGTAAAGCCGCGCACCCGCATCAGGCCGTGCAGCGAGCCCGAGGGCTCGTTGCGGTGGCATTGGCCGAATTCGCCGTAGCGTATCGGCAGTTCGCGGTACGAATGCAGGCCGGCGTTGAAGATCTGCACGTGGCCCGGGCAATTCATGGGCTTCAGGCCGTAGACGCGGTTCTCGGACTCCGTCGTGAACATGTTCTCGGCGTAGTTGTCCCAATGGCCGGTTTTCTTCCACAGCGACAGGTCGAGGATCTGCGGCGCCTTCACTTCCTGGTAGCCGTTGTCCTGGTAGACCTTGCGCATGTACTGCTCGACCTGCTGCCAGATCGTCCAGCCCTTGGGGTGCCAGAAAATCAGGCCCGGGGCCTCGTCCTGGAAGTGGAACAGGTCGAGTTCGCGCCCCAGCTTGCGGTGATCGCGCTTCTCGGCCTCTTCGAGCATGGTCAGATAGGCGGCCTGCTCTTCCTTGGTGGCCCAGGCGGTGCCGTAGATGCGCTGCAGCATCTCGTTCTTGCTGTCGCCGCGCCAATAGGCGCCGGCCACCTTCATGAGCTTGAACACCTTGAGCCGGCCCGTGGACGGCACGTGCGGGCCGCGGCACAAATCGATGAAGTCGCCTTCCCGATACAGGCTGATGGGCTCGTTGGACGGGATCGAGGCAATGATCTCGGCCTTGTAGTCCTCGCCTATGCCCTTGAAGAACTTGACTGCGTCGTCGCGCAGCCATTCCTCGCGCGTGACCGTCTCGTCTTTCTTGGCGAGTTCGGCCATCTTCTTTTCAATGGCCTGCAGATCTTCGGGCGTGAACGGGCGCTTGTAGGAAAAATCGTAATAGAAGCCGTTTTCGATGACCGGGCCGATCGTGACCTGGGCGTCGGGAAACAGCGACTTGACCGCGTAGGCCAGCAGGTGCGCCGTGGAATGGCGGATCAGATCCAGGCCTTCTTTGTCTTTGGCCGTAACGATCGCCAGGCCGGCGTCCTGGTCGATGACGAAACTGGTGTCCACCAGCCGCGGCTGCGCGTCCGGCATCGTCACCCTGCCCGCCAGCGCCGCGCGTCCCAGCCCGGTGCCTATGGACTGGGCAACCTCGCTGACGGAGACGGGGCCGGGGAACTCGCGCTGCGAGCCATCGGGCAGGGTAATGTGAACCATAAATTAATCCTGATGAAACGAAAAAAACCCCCGAACCGCCCGTTGCGGCGGCCGACAGCAAAAACGCGGCACCGGCCGCGTCATGTGGATGTCTAAGGTACGAAGGACAGACGAAAACGCGGCGATCTCAGGGATTCCAGCAAGTAGTTCGCAACGCGGTCGATGTCATGTCGTTCAGGTACGGAAAATTGGAAACAGGGAATTACCAAAGAGTGTAACACCCTCCGGAAGCATTCCGGCCTTGGAACCGGCCAAATCCGCGCTGGAGCCGGCTTTTCGGCGCCAGCTGTTGCATAAAACGCAGTAAACGGTAGCCCGCGCAGAGCGATCAAGGCACGGTGATCCTCCCAGATCCAGCCGGAGCGCGCCATGGGCCGGCCTGCTCAGCGCCAGAGCTGGTACAGGTACTTGCGCCGGAAGCGCTCGATGCGGTGCAGAACGCCCTGGACGGGCGCCGGCCAGCGGCCGTCGAGCGCCGAGCCGAACTTGCCCAGCTTGGTGCCCTGCTCTACGACAGTGGGCTCGAGCCACAGCATGCGTATGCCCAGCTCCGTGTCCATGCGGTCGAACTCATTGTCTATGGCCGCGCGCATCTTGTTGCGGGCGATCCAGTCCAACCGCAGCTGCGCCGCCTCGGCGCCGATGATGTACGAATCCGTAAAACGCCCCTTGGTCGCCGGGTACAGCGACTGCCCCGGCCGGCGCTGACTGCGCGGCGTATACCAATTGCCGCCGCAGCCGATGAAGCTGACCGTGGGCACATGGGCGTAGTCGCGCTGCAGCTCGCGCAGCGCCGCCTCTACGCCCCGGCGAAAACCCGGCAACAGCACGGCGTCGTCTTCCAGCACCAGGCAATGCCGCCAGCCGCGCGCCACGATGCGCTGCATGATGGCCACATGCTTGAGCCCGCAAGACTTGTGCCCCTTGCTCAGCCGGCTGCCGGCCTCGGGCAGGTAATAAAGACTGTCGAGTTCCGGGCCGATTTCCTCGGCGTCATACTCCAGCACCAGCTCGCCGCGCAGGCCGAAACGCGCCAGCTCGCCCTCGATATGGGCGCGCCTGTCGGTAAAGGCCTTGACGTTGACCACCAGGATGCCGTCCAGGCCCCAGGCCGCCGTCGCTACGGGAATTTGCGCGTAATCCAAGAAAATAAGGGCCGTCAGTGGAAACGGACAGCAGTATAGCCCAGTGCCTGATTACCGCAGGGCGGCCCTAGTAGCGCCCCGACAGCAGGCTGCCTGCCTGCGGCGCCCGGGCCTCCAGGCCCAGTTCCTTGAGCATGCGGTAGACCGTGGCAACGGCCGCGGTGACCACCGGCAGGCCGAGCCGGTCTTCGACCTGCTGCACCGACTGCAGCGAGGGCATTTGCACGCAGGCCGACAACACCACCGCGTCCACGCCGCGCGTGTCCAGGCGCTTGACATGCTCGGCTGGCGCCAGCGGGTTCTGACGCCCTACTTCCAGGTTGTCGGGGATCTCCAGCGACAGGCTGTCGTGCACTTCGATGCCCTCGCTTTGTATGTAGTCCACCACCAGCCCGGTCAAGGGCTTCATGTAGGGCGTCAGCACCGAAACCTTTTTCGCACCCAGCGCATGCAGCCCCTGCACCAGCGCCCCGGCGCTGGAAACCACCGGCGCGGATGCGCCGTTGGATGCCGTGGCTGCGTGCAGGCGCTGTTCCGACTGGCGGTGGTAGCCCGGCCCCTGGCTCATGATGGCCACCAGGCAGGCATAGCCCAGCACGTCCACGCGCGCGTCCGAGAGTTCCAGCGCGCAGCGGTCTGATTCGGTGTCCATCTGGCGCAGCTCTTCGGCCGTCACCTTCTTCATGCGCATGCGGCTGGAATGGTAGGTGAAGCGCTCGGGAAACAGCTCGCGGCGGCTGTCGAGCATGAGCGGGATCTCGGTCTCCATGGTCGTGTTCGAACTGGGCACGATCTGGCCGATGCGATAGGTGCGGACGGAGTTTTCCAACATAGAGAGCCTCTCGGGGTACGGTTTGATGTCTGGGGCCGATGGACAATGATGGCGTATCGATGCGCTGGGCACCAATACCGAATTCATATCGAGATCGAGCTTTGCCCTATACTTGGACGGCCCCGAGCCCGGCGCGGCCGTCCACGGCCAAGCCGGGCCACAGTCCTTGGACATTCGTGTGGAATTACGCCAGCTACGCTACTTCGCGGCCCTCGCCGAAGAACTGAATTTCACCCGTGCGGCCGACCGCCTGCACATCTCGCAGCCGCCGCTCAGCGCGCAGATTGCGCAACTGGAGCAGGAGCTGGGCGTGCAGCTCTTACATCGCAATAGCCGCAGGGTCAGCCTGACCGACGCCGGCGTGGCCTTCCTGCAGGACACGCGGCTACTGCTGCAGCGCCTGGACGAAGCGCAGCGCCACGTGCGCCAGATACACGAAGGACTGGCCGGCCGGGTCGAACTCGGCGTGTCCGGCTCGCACTTCCTGGGGCCCCTGCCGCAGCGCCTGGGGCTGCTGGCGCAGGCCCGTCCTGAAATCGTCGTCGCCATCCGGGAGCTGTCGCCCAGCCGCCAGATCGAGGCCTTGCGCGAAGGCCGCATCGACCTGAGTATTTCGCGCCAGCAGGTGGACGATGAAATACTGCGCAGCCGCCTGCTGTGGCCCGACCCGGTCGTGGCCGCGCTGCCGGCGGCGCATCCCCTGGCGCTGCCCCCAGCGCACACCCTGCCGCTGGCATCGCTGGCAACAGAACCCTTCATCATGCTGGAGCGCGAGTCGTCGTCGTTTGCGGCGCGCGTGTATCGGGCCTGTGCCGCACAAGGCTACACCCCGCGTGTCACACACACCGTGGTCGAGGTTCCCACCCAGCTAAGCCTGGTGCAGGCCGGCCTGGGCATTGCGCTGGTGCCGGCCTCGACCAGCGCTTATCGCCCCGACGGCCTGGTCTTCCAAGCCCTGGACGCGGCGGATCTGCAGGCCGACGTCTACGCCGTGACGCGGCGCGACAGCCGCAATACGGCGCTGGAAGCCATTCTGGAGTTCCTGGCACCGCAGGCGCACACCGAATAAGGCTTTCGCCGCCAGCAGTTGAAACTGTCGAAAATTGAAAATGTCGAAAGTTGAAACCGCTGACGATTTCAACTTTCGACAGCTTCAACTGCCGACGGCTCAACTCCCGACGTCTCAACTGCCAACGGCTTCAACTGCCGACAACATCCACTGCTCTTGCGGGCCACCCCAAAGTATCGTTGGCCCGCCGTACCCTCAGTTCGTCAGCGAAATACCGGTTTCCTTGACGAAGGTGTCCCAGCGCTTGAATTGCTCGCGCGCATAGCGGTCGGCGCTGGCGCCATCTTCGGCCATCACCTCGAAACCCAAAGCAACCAGCTTGGCCTTGACCTCTTTGTCGGTCAAGGTTTTCTGGAACGCCTGGGTCAGCGTCTTCGCGGCATCGTCAGGTATGCCGGACGGCGCGAAAATACCGATCCACGAATAAGCGTCATAGCCCGGAAAGCCCGACTCCGCCACCGTGGGGGTATTGGGCAGATCCGCCAGGCGCTGGGTGCCGGTCACGGCCAGCGCCTTGACGGCACCCGAAGCAATATGCGACTTCAGCGCGGCATAGCTGAGCGTCGTGAAGTTGACGACCTTGCCCAGCACCGCCTGCACGGCGGCGCCGCCCCCGCCAAAGGGCACATGCAGAATGTCCACCTTGGCGCGGCGCTTCAGATCCTCGATGGCCAGATAATTCAGCGAGCCCGCGCCGGTCGAGGCATAGGTGAACTTGCCCGGGCTCTGCCGGGCGGCCTGCAGGAACCCCTTCAGATCCTTGCCCGGCGTCGTGGGCGAGGCGGCGATGACCAGCGGGAAACGCAGCGCCAGCGCAATGCCGCGGAAATCCTTGAATGTGTCGTATGGCAGATCGGGATGAACGATAGGGTTGATGGAGTGCGAGTCGAAACTGACCAGCAGCGTATTGCCGTCGGGCTTGGAGCGCGCCACGTATTGCGAGGCAATCTGGGTCGCGGCGCCCGGCTTGTTCTCGACGATGACGGTGCGCCCCAGCAGTTCCGCCAGCTTGGGCTGGATGATGCGCGACGCGATGTCGGTACTGCCGCCGGGCGGAAATGGCACCACCAGCCTCACGGGCGCGCCATCGGCATACGCCGGCCCCGCCAGCCCTGCGGCCAGCAGGCAAGCGGCGCCCAGCTTCAGAAAGCCTCCCCTCAGAGGCTGAAAGTATTGAATGGCCTTGATCATGCTTCTTCCTTTTATGTTCGAGTGCTACGCGAATAAAAAACAGAAAGGCATAGGCGCGAGACGGGCATCGTCTCACAGCCATGAACACAGGAACGCCGCGGTCAGTGCAGCCTGGCGTCGAACAGCCAGCGCCTGCCCTGGTCGTCGGCCAGAGTGGCCGCCTCTATGCTGGCCTTCGCAAGCACGCCGCCGGGCACGACATCAATGCCGAGGTTCGGCAGCACAACCCGACAGGCCTGGTTTTCCATGACCTGCATGCTGGCTTGCGCCAAGCCGGCCAGCGTTTGCGCCACGGCCTCGGGCTGCGCGGCCCGGATCCGGATCGCATCGAGCGCTCGGGCGCCGTTCGCATGCCGCATGAAGCGATCCATCCAGACATATTCAGGCGTCAGGTGCTGGCAAAAATACACCCTGAACCCGGGTATGGGCTGTGTGGCAAAGTGCACCGTCCTGAAGCTGACCACATGGCTTTTCCCATCGATTACGATCGGGCGTTCCAGATGCGTGACCGGCTTTACGTCGAACTGCCCGCGCTTCAGATGCTCGTATGTCTGCAGGGCATCGGTGCTGCGGAACACCAGCGCATCCAGGCCGGCCGGTGAATCCGCGATGTCCTTGCGCGCCGGCGGCTGCCCCTGCGGCCAGCCCATCAACTCGATATAGTTGTCTCGCAGCATGATGAGCCGATTCATGGAACCCAGATTATGGGTTGCCAGATCGGTCAGGCAATATCCGTCATCTTCGAAGGACGGCGCAAGAGCCACCAGGCGATCGCGCAGCATCAGAACCAGATGGTCGAACGAAAGTGTGTCCACGGCAAAGGGATCCCGGTATTCAGTATTTATTATTGCTTGCAGGCTTTTTTATGTATCTTTTGAATGTATCTTTCAAATGTACTCAAATATGAGCCCCGCGCCAAGCAGAAAGCCTGGACTACCGCGCCGACCCGCCCAATCCTCGTGGCGTGGTCTCGGTCTTCCGACACAGGGCTTTTTGACAAGACTTTGAAAAATACGCTAGAATTTCGTTCCTTTTAAAGGCGGTTAGCTCAGTTGGTTAGAGCGCTACGTTGACATCGTAGAGGTCGCTGGTTCGAATCCAGTACTGCCTACCACCCTCCTCTCGCAGCGCCACGCCTGTTCAGGCAAAACTCCCACCCGAAGCCCCACAAAATCAACTGCTTGGCGCAAAGCCAGACAAAAGAAACGCCGCAATTGCCGTGTCTGAAAAAAGCACAGGCAAAGCTCGAAGCGTGCATCTCTGAATGTACCTCCGGCGTTCTGGCGGTTCCGAATCCTCAGGGCCGTTCGCCCGCGCGAGGCAGATGCCATCGCGCGGCTTCTTCGATCAGATTTTCCTGTAGCAATTTGGCGGCCTGGCTCATCACGCTGTCCTTGGGCCAGACCAAGGCCAGCGCCAGATCTTTGACGGCAAGCAAGTGGCGCGCAAGCAGGCCATGGCGCTGCGCGTAGCGGGCGCCCAGGCCTTCCACGATGGCAATGCCCAGGCCCTCTTCGGCCAGCGCGCAGGCGGCCGAAGATTGCGCCACCTCGGTCATCGGGCTGTACGCCAGGCCCAGACTTTCAATTGCACCGCGCGTTGCACGGCCGGCGGGCAGGGCCGTGGCGAGCACGATCGGACTCGTCGCGGCAACCGCGCTCAGGGTAAGCCTGCGCCGTTCGGCCCATGGATGATCCCGCCGCAACACGGCAAACAAGCTCAAAGGCGCCAGCTCGAGCGCCGCGACCCGCAACGTGTCGACGGGCGCGTCCACAATAATGCCCAGGTCGATCCGATGATCCACCGCCATCTCGACAATATCCAGCGAAGTGCCTGCCCGCACCGCAAGCGCAACGCCGGGGTAGGCCTGGCGCGTACGGAATAAAGCAGGCGGCAGCAGGCTGGATGCGGCGATGGCCACAGCCCCTACCGCAATGCGCGCCTGCGCGCCCTGGCGTATGTCGCCCGCAAGCCGGTCGGCGGCTTCGATGCCCGCAAGGGCATTGAGCACCTCGGGCATCAAGGCCCTGCCCTGGCTGGTCAAGCGCAGCCTGCGATGCTCGCGGCTGAACAGGCCGAAGCCCAGGCGAACTTCCAGATCGCGCAGCAAGGCGCTGGCCGCGGGCTGGGTCATGCTGACGGACGCAGCTGCGGCCGTTACCGTGCCATGCCTGTACATCGCGCGCAGCAGCGCCAATTCACGTCGGCTGAACATATTAAATCTGTATAAAACAATCCAAATTATCTATTTGACCATATATATGTAGTACTGCAACATCAACGGTACAAAGCAAACTTCCCGATCAAACTCTACCCCTGCCATGACCGCCAATACCATCGCGTCCGTAAAGTGCATACCGATGCGCCTGCCCTTTCATCACTGGAGTCCACCGCCCCTGTTCGCCGGCAAGCCGCGCGACCGGCTCGACAGCGCCCTGGTGCGCCTGGAAGCCCGGGACGGCACGGTGGCCTGGGGGGAAGCCTATTGCGTCGAGCCGCAAGCACTGAAGGCCATTTTCGAGAAACTGATAGCGCCCCTGGCCGCAGGCCAGGAAGCCGACGACCCAACGCTAATGCCGGCCATGCAGCGCACACTGCACAATCTGGGCCGTTCAGGCCCCGTCGTCCACGCGCTGGCCGGCCTGGACATCGCCCTGTGGGATCTGCGGGCCAAGCGCGCCCGCGCCCCGCTGTACGAGCTACTCGGCGGCAAGCGCAGAAGCCGGATACCGGCCTATGCCTCGCTGCTGCAGTACTACGATAACGCGCAGCTTCTCGAGGCGGTAACGACGCGCGCCTTGCACGAGGGGTACACCGAATTGAAATTGCATGAGCGTACCGCTGGCGCCTTGGCGGCTGCGCGCCGCGCCGCGGGCCCAGGCACCCGCATCATGGTGGACACCAATTGCGCCTGGCTGCCCGACGAGGCCCCGGCGGCCATTGCCGCCATGAAGCCATACGAGCCGTACTGGATCGAAGAACCTTTGTGGCCGCCCGAAGACGACAAGGCGCTCGGCCTGCTGGGCCGCAGCTGCAATGTCGCTTTGGCCGTCGGTGAAAATGCCAGCAGCGCCTACGCACTGGAACGATTGATAGAAGAGCGGGCGGTGCGCTACGTGCAGCCCAGCGTCATCAAACTCGGACTGAGCGCTGCATGGGATATTGCTGCCCGATGCCGCGGCACGCCGGTAACGTGCGCGCCACAGGCCGCGTTTTTCGGGCCTGGCTACCTGGCCAGCCTGCACCTGCTGGCTGCCCAGCAGGCCGAAGCTTCGCTGGAACGGCTCTATGTCGAGCTTGCCCATGTGCCCTACGCACGCACGGTTCCGGTCGAGAACGGCTGGGTGCACGTGCCGGACACTCCCGGCCTGGGCGCCGATCCGGAACTCGAACTGGCACAAGGGCATTTCCAGCATTGAACCGGCGAGACGGCCTGCAGCCGGGCCGGCTCATCGGAAAACACCGCCGCATCGCCACGCGTCGCTTTCACAACCGGAGACAAGCATGAATACATCACGCAGAACTTTTATGGCCCGGACATGGCCACTGTTCCTGGGCGCATCGCTCGCACCGCGCATCACTTGGGCGGACAGCGCCAAATATCCCGACAAGCCCGTGCACTTCTATGTCCCCTACCCGCCGGGCGCCGCCACCGATACGATCGGGCGCATGACGGCCCAGGTATACGCCCAGGCATACGGACAGCCGTTCGTGGTAGAGAACCGAGGCGGCGGCGGAACCACAATAGGCACTCGCGCACTGGCAAGCGCCAGCCCCGACGGCTATACGATAGGCATGGTCGACTCGACATTCGTCATCAACCCCGGCCTCAGAGGCGCGCAGCTGCCCTACGATACGCTGAAGGATTTTGCGCCCATTTCATTGATAGCCACGGCCCCCTTCGTCCTGGTGGTGCATCCTTCGGTGAAGGCAAACGACCTGAAATCGTTCATTGCGCTGGCAAAGGCCCAGCCCGGAAAACTCACCTTCGGCTCGGCGGGCATAGGCAGCGGGCCGCACCTGGCCGGCGAGCAGCTGCGCCAAGAGGCTGGAATCGACATACGGCACATACCTTACCGCGGAGGCGGCACGGTAATCAGCGATCTGCTCGGAGGCCAGGTGTCATGCGCTTTTGCAACAGTACCCACCCTGGCTCCGCACATCAAGGCCGGGCGCCTGCGGGCCCTGGCGGTTACTAGCGTGCACCGCACCAGCCTGCTGCCCGATGTGCCGACATTCAGCGAATCAGGCCTGCCGGGGGTGGACATCTCTCCCATATTCGGCGTGATAGCGCCCGCGGGCGTGAATGCGGGCATTATCGACAAGCTGGCCGGCACACTTGGCCAATCCGCCCACAGCGGAGAGCTGCACCAGAAATTGACCCGCATGGGCTTTGACGCCGTCGGCAGCACACCGGCCGAATTCGGCAAGCGCATCCGCAGCGAAGTCGCCAAATGGAAGCAGGTCATTCAGCGCGGCGGCATCAAGCCAGAATAAGCGAAGCGCCGGGCCAGGATTCACGTGCCGCTCAGCGCGGCCCCAGGATCTTGCCCAAGTCGTCGGGCTGCGGCATGCCGGTAAGCCGCTGCACGAGACCTTGGTCGTCTTGGTAAATGATGCCGGGCGTGCCCCGGAAGCCCATTTCCGCCATCAGCGCCTGGTTGGTGCCCAGAACCTTGCGGACGTCCGGCGGCACGCTGGCCGCGGGGGCGATGCCGCCCTTGTCGAAATCGCGCTCGTTCTGTTCCAGCGCGGCCGACTGGTCTTTGGCACCGAGTATGGCAGCGGCCTTGGTGCTGCTGTCGGCCTTGATGACCCCCACCAATAGATCGCGCACCTGCACCTTGCCGGCATCCACCCATGGGCGTGCCGCTTCCCAGAAGCGGTGGCAATAAGGGCAGTTCGCGTCGGTGATCATGTACACGACGCGCGGCGCGCTGGCCTTGCCGTCGAGCACCCAGGTGTAGGACTCGAGTTTGGCCCAGAGGGCATCGCTCATGGGCTTGGCCATCAACTTCTGCACCAGCGCTTCGTCGACGACGCGGCCGTCGGGGCTGACACGGGTGCCTACGATGGCATTGCCGTCCGGCGTGACATAAACAGTGGTGGGATCTTCGCCGGCCATGCCGGCAAAGCCGCGCAAGCCCTGCCCGGCCTTGAATTCCTGCACATCGTCCAGCCCCTGCTTTTGCAGCGACTGGATCACCGCCGGGTAGTTGGCGTTGGTGGTGCTCGTGGTGCTCGTGGTGCTCGCAGCATTGGTGGCGCTGGCGGCGCTCGCGGCTTTGTCCGCGCCCCCGTCGGCGGCAACGCTGGCACAAGCGGCGGCCAGCAAGGCCGTGCCGGCGAATAAAGAAATGAAATACTTGCGTGCGAACATGGTCTCGTTCCTGTGTGCACCCGCGGCGCGGGTAGGCTAGACGTCCAGTGTACGACTGCTGCGCACCGCGAAGTAGAACCATTCATTACCCGGCAAGGCATGCGGGTTGGGAAAGACCACGTAGCCATCGCGCTCGGCGCACACCAAAGTGCCGTCGTGGCGCCGGCCTATGGGTTCGCCCTTGGCCACCGGGTCGAAACTGGCCCAGGGCCGCAGCAGTGTGTCGCCGGAGTGATCCATATCGACGACATCTTCCAGGTGATACACGGTGAACTGCGCCGCCGGCGGCTGCAGCGGGATGCGCGCCATGCCCAGCAAGGCCAGGGTCTGGCGGATGGCGTGATAGGCGACTTCCGGCGCCTGCGGGTCGTCATGCTGGCCGCATTCGAGGGTGACGCCGTAGCCGCCGCGGCTGCGCATATATTCCGCGGTGCCCACACCGTAGGCGGCATCCAGCAACTCGACGGGCGCGTCGGGCCGCAGACGCCGGCGGCGCTCGACGCCGCGCTGGTAGGCCTGCATCCAGCCCTCTACCACGCAGCGCGCCCCCAAGTGGGCCACCAGGCGTTCTTCCTCGCCCTCATGGGAAAAGGGTTCGAGCTGGCCCGCATTGTTGCGCGGGCCGAGCATGGCGAAGGGCTGGCCACCGGTGTGGAAGGAATGCAGATCGAGCAAGACGTCGTGCGCGGCCAGCCACGGGCATAACACGTCGGCAACCCGGTCTTCGTAGTCGCCGGCGCTGTTGCCGGGTCGCAAATTGCGATTCAGGTTGCGATCGCCCTGCCGCGCTTTCTTGGCATAGGCGTAGGGGTTAGTAACGGGCAACAGGGTCAGCAGGCCGCGCTCGATTTCCAGCCGGCCATTCTGGATGTCGTCCAGCGTGCGCCGGATGGCCTGGGTGCCGCAGGTCTCGTTGCCGTGCACCGCGCCGGTGACGATCAGCCTGGGCCCCGGGGCCAGGGCGGCGAACTGGTGAGCGTGCAGATAGGCGGCAGGTGTTGTGTCATTCATGTTGCGCTCCTCTTTCTGGCGTACCGCGGGCTTTGCCATGCCTGGCAGTGAAAGCCGTGGCCGCATTGTGTGTGCAGCGTCTTTTCGTGCAAAGCTGGCGATGCAGTGGGTCGGCCATGACTGCCGTCGTGGCCGCGGCCGCATCACACGGTTTGTGCGTCCTTATCAACTACTGCGCCGTCGCCCTGGGCCACTGCACGCATGAAGGCCTTGATTTTTTCTGCCGACTTGATGCCGGGGGCAGATTCCACGCCGCTGCTGACATCGACCGCGTAGGGGCGCAAGTCGCGAATCGAAGCAGCCACCGTCGCGGCATTCAGCCCGCCGGCAAGTACCACGGGCCTGCTGCCGGGCTCGCGGCGCACGGCGTCGAGCAAGGACAGGTCGAAGGTCTTGCCGCTGCCACCGTAGCCCGGGCTGTAGCTGTCGAACAGCCACGCGGCCGCGGCGCCATGCTGCTGCGCGGCCGCCAGCACGCCCTGCGGCGTATCCAGGCCCGGGGCGCCAAGGCGAAAAGCGCGCATATAGGGATGGTGGAAACCGGCGCAGTATTCAGGCGGCTCGTCGCCATGGAATTGCAGCAGCCCGGGGCGTACCTGGTCGATCACGGCCTGCACCTCGTCGCGCGGCGCATTGACGAACAGGGCCACCACGTCGACGAAGGCCGGCACGGCCGCACGCAGGCTGCGCGCCTGCTCCAGGCCAAGCAGGCGCGAGCTTTGCGGATAAAACACGAAGCCCACGGCGTCGGCACCGGCGCTCGCGGCGGTGGCTATATCCTGCGGGCGGGTGAGTCCACAAATCTTGACTCGGGTACGTGGATGCGGCATGAATTCCTGGAACGATAGAAAAGAGAGGCTTCGACCGGCGCGCCAGCGGCGCCTGCCTATGTTACCAGCCGGCAGCACTCATTCCCGCCCCGCCCGAGCCCGGGAAAACGCCAGGAAGCCGGGGCCCGAACCCTACCAGCCGGGGATGCGTGCCAGTGCCTCTTGCGGGCTGCCGGCGGGCAAGCCATAGCGGGCCGGGTATTCCACCTGCGCGAAATACAGGCCGTCGGCGGCGAAGGTCGGTGCGGCCAGGCGCCTGTCTTTCTGCGCCAGCAGATCGCGCATCCAGCCGGGCTGCTGCCGGCCCAGCCCGACATAGACGAGCGCACCGATCAGGTTGCGCACCATGTGATGCAGGAATGCGTTGGCCCTGAGGGTGAAGATGAAATACTCGCCGTGCCGCACGATACCCAGTTCGTGCAGCGTGCGCACCGGGCTGGCCGCCTGGCATTGCGAAGAGCGGAAGCTGCTGAAGTCGTGCTCGCCGAGCAGGTGCGCGGCGGCTTGGGCCATGGGCTCCAGCTCCAGCGACCGGGCCACCCACCCCACTCTGCCATGCGCCAGGGGCGCACGCACACGGGCATTGCGCAACACATAGATGTAGGTGCGCGACAGCGCCGCAAAGCGGGCGTGGAAATCATCGGGCACGGCCTGCGCCCATTGCACGGCGATGCTGCTCGGCAACAGCGCGTTCAGGCCGCGGATCCAGGACTCGTCGCGCCGCTGTGCCGTGGTGTCCAGGTGCACCACCTGGCCCAGCGCATGCACGCCGGTGTCGGTGCGCCCGGCACAAATGGTGGCGGCCGGCCCGGCCAGGAACTGCGACAAGGCAGCCTCGAGCGCATCCTGCACGGTGCGCCCGCCAGGCTGCGTCTGCCAGCCGTGCCACGGGGCACCGTCGTAGCTGATCCCCAAGGCCATGCGAACCATCTCAACTCCGTGGAATGAGCCCGGACGCGGCACAGTCCCTGCGGACTGTGCGGCGCCTGGCGAATCCGAGCGGCATACGGGCCACGAGGTGGGCGAGCCCGGACACAGCACAGTCCCTGCGGACTGTGCTGTGCCTGGCGAATCCGGGCGGCATGCAGGCCGCGAGGTGGGCCAAGCGCGCCACCTCAGGTCTTGGCGGCGGGGGGCTCGTCGCTCGGTGGCTCGCTCAGGTCGAGATTGATCTTGTCGAGTTTTTCCTGAACCATGGCCTCGGTGATGGCCGAGGGATGGTCGTCGCCGTCATCGTCGCGGGCGATGTTGGCCCGGCGCAGCAGCCAGGCGATGATCAATACGATAAGCGCCAGTAGCCCCGTGATGGCGCCTAGCATGTGTTCTTGGATCCACGACACCGATTGCCCTGCCTTGTTCGAAGTCTGTTGCGTAGCCGAGCCCGCGGCATCCGCAGCGCCGTTGCCCGCCTGCCCGCCGGAATGCGCGGCGGAGCCCGATGATGACCCGGCGGCGCCCGCGCCGGAGCCAGTGGCCGCAGAGGAGCCGTCGGCCGCGGAAGCCTGTGCAGCCCCGGAGCCCGAAGACGCCGCCGTACCAGCCCCTGCCGCGGCTAAGCCCGAGGAAGCCGTACCGGCAGTGCCAGCACCGGAGCCTGACGACGGGGCCGAACCCGCTGAGCCGGACGCCGAAGCCGTCGCGCCGCCCGCCGCGGCAGCGCTGAGGCCGGAGGCCGCTGCGCCGGCGGTGCCTGCGGCACCCGCCGTGCCGGCACCGGAGGAACCCGCAGCCGCCCCTGCGGCGCTCGAGCCCGAACCTGCGGAGCCTGAATTCAGTCCCGCAGCGCCGCCGGCGCCTGCAGCACCCGCAGCGGCACCCTGGCCGGATCCGCCCGCTTTCCCTGCCGGGCTCGCCTGGCCTTGCGCAGCGGCGCCACCGTTTGCCACCTGCCCTGCCTGCGATACGTCGGACTGCGCCCGCAAGGCGCCGCCCACGGCGGTAGAGCCCGACCGCCCATCTGCGCCGGCCGATGCGGCGTCGGCCAACATCCCCGAACCTGCGTGCGAGGAACCGGCCGAAGCGCCCGCGCCGGCACTACCGGCACTACCGGCACCCACGGTGCCCGGCACGCCCGACGCCGAGGCGGAAGCCAGCAAGGCGCCGCCAGCGACACTGCCCGCGGCAGTTGAACCTGAATTGCCGGAACCTGCACCATTGCCGCCGCCCTGCTGGCCATGCAGCGCCTGGCCCAGCGCGCCGATATTGCTTTCCAGTTCGGAAATTCTGTGCCGGGAATCGGCAATTCCCTTGCGCAGGGCGACCTTGTCGTCGGCCCGCGCATCGCTCGCGGCGCCGCTGGAAAGCTCGAGCCGGTCGCGCGGCTGCGGCGCCGGCGAATTGCCTGCGCCCGCCGCCGTGACCGCGCCGCGATCGGCCACCTGATCGGGAAGCGCAGCCATGCCGGCGCCGGCCAGCCGCTGCCGATAGCGCGCGAATTCCAGCGCCTGTTGCTCGAAAATGCGGCGCGCCTCGCGGTCGCTGATGGCGGTCAGCACCGAGATGTCGGGGACGTGCAAGGTGGAGCCGGCCTTGACCAGATTCATGTTGTCATGAATGAAGGCCCGCGGATTGGCGCGCAGCAAGCCCACCATCATCTGGTAGACGGTCACGCCCGGCACCGCGTGGCGGCGCGCCAGCACGAATAGATAATCGCCATCGCGCACATGGATGCGCGCATGCGCCGCCGCGCCATGCTGGCCCGGCGCGCCTGCACGCGAGCCGCTGGCGGCCCCGCCGGCGACGCTGGCAGCGGACGAGCGCGGCGCCGGCGCCAATACGCTGACCTGGTATTGCTGGCGGCCGGCAGAGGTCTGCACCTCGAGCAGCAGGTCGGCCACCGGCTTGTCGAAGGCCTGGGCCGACGTGACATGGACGATGCGCACGCCAGGCTGCGGGCCGTCATCCACGCCGACGCGCAGGCTGGACAGTTCCGCCGGCGGCACCAGCCCCGCACGGGCCCACGCCGCGGCCGGAGCCAGCGCCACCTTCAGCGTGCGCAGTTCTTGCGCCGACAGGCGCACGATGGGCACGTCGATACGCAGCGGCTGCCCGGGCCTGGACACGATGCGCGTGTGCCCCAAGGAAGCCGCAGCGGCATTGCATGACAAGGCGACCGCGGCCGAGACGGCCGCTGCCAAAGGTATGGCGCGCCACCGCCGGGTCGTCGCGGCCGAGCGGGTCGCCGGCATGTTCAGAGCTCGCCCAGCACGATGCGCAGCATGCGGCGCAGCGGCTCGGCCGCGCCCCACAATAATTGATCGCCGACCGTAAAGGCGCTGAGATATTCCGTGCCCATGGACATCTTGCGCAGACGCCCCACCGGGATGTCCAGCGTGCCGGTGACGGCCACCGGGGTAAGATCCTTCATAGTGGCCTCGCGCTCGTTGGGAATGACCTTGGCCCACTTGGAGCCCTCGCGCAGCATGGCTTCGATCTCGTCGAGAGGCACGTCGCGCGTAAGCTTGATGGTCAGGGCCTGGCTGTGGCAGCGCATGGCGCCGATGCGCACGCACAGGCTGTCGATGGGCGTAAGCGGGCTGCCGAAGGCCGGCCCGCGGCCCAGGATCTTGTTGGTTTCGACCTCGCCCTTCCATTCTTCGCGCGACATGCCGTTGCCCAGGTCTTTGTCGATCCAGGGGATCAGGCTGCCGCCCAGCGGCACGCCGAAGTGCTCGTGCGGCAGACTGTCGTCTTGCTGCGCGCGCAGCACGCCGCGGTCGATTTCAAGAATAGCCGAGGCCGGGTCGTCCAGCAGGCTCTTGACCGCGCCATTGAGCAGCCCGAACTGGGTCAGCAGTTCGCGCATGTGCTGCGCTCCGCCGCCCGAGGCCGCCTGGTAGGTCATGCAGGTCATCCACTGCACCAGGTCGTTGTTGAACAGGCCGGCCAGGCCCATCAGCATGCAGCTGACCGTGCAGTTGCCGCCGATGAAGTTCTTGATGCCGCGGCTCATGGCGGCATCGATCACCGGGCGATTCACCGGGTCGAGCACGATGATGGCATCGTCTTTCATGCGCAGGGTGCTGGCGGCATCGATCCAGATGCCGTCCCAGCCGGTGGCGCGCAATTTGGGGAAGATCGCGGTGGTGTAGTCGCCGCCCTGCGCGGTGACGATGATGGGCAGCTTCTTGAGGGCCTCGATGTCGTGCGCATCCTGCAGCGCAGGCGCGCCCTCGGCCCATTTGGGGGCCGGGCCGCCGGCATTGCTGGTGGAGAAGAACACCGGCTCGAACAGGGAAAAATCATTCTCGTCGCGCATGCGCTGCATGAGCACCGAACCCACCATGCCGCGCCAGCCGACCAAACCTACCGCTTGCTTCATTTCGAATCGCTTGAAAAAGGAACTATCTGGGAAAATCTTTGAAAATCAGGTATTACCGCACTATTTTAATGCTTTCAGAACGGCGTCGCCCATCTCGGAGGTCGACACCTTGTGCGAGCCTTCTTCGTAGATGTCGGTGGTGCGCAGGCCTTGTTCCAGCACGGACTGCACCGCGGCCTCTATGCGCTTGGCCTGGGCATCGGCATCCAGCGAATAACGCAGCATCATGGCCGCCGACAAAATAGTGGCTAGCGGATTGGCAAGATTCTTGCCGGCGATGTCGGGCGCCGAGCCGTGGCTGGGTTCGTACAGGCCCTGGTTCGAGGCATTCAGCGAAGCCGAGGGCAGCATGCCGATGGAGCCGGTCAGCATGGCGGCTTCGTCGGACAAGATGTCGCCGAACAGATTGCCGGTGACGATCACGTCGAATTCCTTGGGCGCGCGCACCAGCTGCATGGCGGCGTTGTCGACGTACATGTGCGAGAGCTGCACGTCGGGGTAGTCGCGCGCCACTTCGGTAACGATATCGCGCCAGAACTGGGAAGTCTCGAGCACATTGGACTTGTCGACGCTGCACAGCTTGTGGCCGCGCTTGCGCGCCGCCTCGAAGCCCACGCGCGCAATGCGGCGCACTTCGGTATCGGCATAGTGCATGGTGTCGAAACCCTGGTGCTCACCCTTGAACGGGCCTTCTGCCACGTCGCGCACGCCGCGCGGCTGGCCGAAATAAATGTCGCCGGTAAGTTCGCGCACGATCAGGATGTCGAGGCCCGAGACGACCTCGGGCTTAAGCGACGAGGCATTGGCCAGTTGCGGATAGAGTATCGCCGGGCGCAGGTTGGCGAACAGGCCGAGCGCCTTGCGTAGGCCCAGAATCGCCTGCTCGGGACGGAATTCGCGCGGCAGGCTGTCGTACTTCCAGTCGCCTACGGCGCCGAACAGCACGGCCGAGGAATTCTTGGCCAGTTCCAGGGTGGCCGGGGGCAGCGGATGCTCGAACTCGTCGAAAGCGGCGCCGCCCACGGCGGCGGTCTGCGTTTCCAGATCCATGCCCAGCGCGCCCAGCACGCGCTGCGCCTGCTCGACGATTTCGGGCCCGATGCCGTCGCCCGGCAGTACAGCGATTTTATGACTCATGATCCATCCTGAAAAACAAGGCTGCGCCCGCGCCGCAGCGCGGGGCGCCGTAACATTACTTTATAAAGGGAAACACCGGGGCTAGCCAAGCCTGGCCTGCCCCCGCGCGGCGAAAAACCCGCAAGCTGTGCGATTCCCGCAACTGCTGCGGGCGCGAGGGCCGAGCCCCCGCGCCGCTTGGCTTACAAGCCGCAGGGCCTGTCAGCGTCCGCCGGCCAGCGGCCGCGCTTCCAGCCAGGGGTAGCGCGCCAGATGCGCGGCCTCGAAGGCGCGGATCTGGTCGGCCTTCTGCAGCGTCAGGCCGATGTCGTCCAGCCCATTGACCAGGCAGTGCTTGCGGAACGGCTCGATATCGAAGCCGATCTCGCGTCCGTCCTGGGCGATGACGACCTGGCGTTCGAGATCGATGCGCAGCTGGTAGCCGACGAAGGCCTTGACCTCGTCGAACAGGCGCGCCACCTCGAGCTCGGACAGAATGATGGGCAGCAGGCCGTTCTTGAAGCTGTTGTTGAAGAAGATGTCGGCGTACGACGGCGCAATGATGGCGCGAAAGCCGTACTGATCCAGGGCCCACGGCGCGTGCTCGCGGCTGGAGCCGCAACCGAAATTCTTGCGCGCCAGCAATATGGACGCACCCTTGTAGCGCGGCTGGTTCAGTATGAAGTCGGGGTTCAGCGGCCGCTTGCTATTGTCCATGCCGGGTTCGCCATGGTCGAGATAGCGCAGTTCGTCGAACAGGTTCGGGCCGAAGCCCGAACGCTTGATGGACTTCAGGAACTGCTTGGGGATGATCAGGTCGGTATCGACGTTCTCGCGGTCGAGCGGGGCGACGATGCCCTTGTGTGTGGTAAATGCCTGCATGATGGTTTCCTCTGGCCCGGGGCCTTCTAGACCGAACGGCCCCCGGCGAACTTAGCGAAAATTCCTGACGTCGACGAAATGGCCGGCCAGCGCCGCAGCCGCGGCCATGGCGGGGCTGACCAGATGAGTACGCCCGCCCTGCCCCTGGCGCCCTTCGAAATTACGGTTCGAGGTGGACGCGCAGCGCTCGCCCGGTTCGAGGCGGTCGGCGTTCATGGCCAGGCACATCGAGCAGCCCGGCTCGCGCCACTCGAAGCCGGCGGCCAGGAAGATCTTGTCCAGCCCTTCCTGCTCGGCCTGCTTCTTTACCAGGCCCGAGCCCGGCACCACCATGGCCACCTTGACGTTGGACGCCACACGCTTGCCGCGCGCCACCTGCGCCGCGGCGCGCAGGTCTTCGATGCGCGCATTGGTACAGGAGCCGATGAACACTTTGTCGACGCGGATGTCGACCAGCGGCGTGTTGGGCTTCAGGCCCATGTACTGCAGTGCGCGTTCCATGCCGCTGCGGCGCACGTCGTCTTTTTCCTTGTCGGGATCGGGCACGCGCGCGTCCACCGGCAGCACCATTTCGGGCGAGGTGCCCCAGGTAACCTGCGGCACAATCTGGCGCGCGTCGATCTCGACCACGCGGTCGAACTTGGCGCCCTCGTCGGAATGCAGCGTGCTCCAGTACTTGACGGCCTGATCCCACAACACGCCGGTGGGCGCGTAGGGGCGGCCGCGGAAATATTCTATGGTCTTGGCGTCCACCGCCACCATGCCGGAACGGGCGCCGGCCTCGATGGCCATATTGCACACCGTCATGCGGCCTTCCACCGACAGGGCGCGGATGGTGCTGCCGGCGAATTCGATGGCGTGGCCGGTGCCGCCGGCCGTGCCGATCTTGCCGATGATGTGCAGCACCACGTCTTTGGCGGTGCAGCCCACGGGCAGTTCGCCCTCGACGCGGATCAGCATGCTCTTGTTTTTCTTCATGAGCAGGGTCTGGGTGGCCAGCACGTGCTCGACTTCGGAGGTGCCGATGCCGAAGGCCAGGGTGCCCAGCGCGCCGTGCGTGCTGGTGTGGGAATCGCCGCAGACCACGGTCATGCCCGGCAGGGTGGCGCCCTGCTCGGGCCCGATGATGTGCACGATGCCCTGGCGCAGGTCGTTCATGCGGAATTCGGTGATGCCGTATTTGTCGCAGTTCTGGTCGAGTGTGTCGACCTGCAGCCGCGAGACGGGATCCTGGATGCCTTCGGCGCGCGCAGTGGTGGGCACGTTGTGGTCGGCCACGGCGAGGTTGGCGGAGATGCGCCAGGGTTTGCGCCCGGCCAGCGCCAGGCCTTCGAAGGCCTGCGGGCTGGTGACTTCATGCACCAGGTGGCGATCGATGTACAGCAGACAGGTGCCGTCTTGCTCTTGGTGCACCACGTGGGCGTCCCAGAGTTTGTCGTAAAGTGTTTGAGGCATGGCTAGCTCGCAGCGTAGACGTGATGGAAATACGGGGGAAATGTTCGTAACGACTTACTTACGAACTATTATGCCATCGCGACAACCTAGTACAAGTCTATATAATATACTGGTATAAATAGTGCTATCTTGTGGTTTTTTGTGTGCGTCTTATGTCATGTCTTATGTGTCTTATATCTCTTATGCGTTTGTGCGCGAATTTCGGGAGACCGTTTGGTTCTAAAGCCGCCGGGGCAGCCCCGGCGGCTTTAAAACTTACAGCCAGCCGTATTCCGCAAGCGTGAAGGTGTTAACGTAAATCGGGCCTCGCTTGAATCCACCCGGAGACCAGTCGGGGACGAGTCCCCGCTCCACGACGAGAGACGTGCCGGACAAGCCCAAGAACCCAACAGCCCAAGAATCCAAGCTCTCGAGACGAATACACGTAGCAAGCCTACACGATCCGTCACTCGGAATTCAGTGACCCTCGCATCAACCGCACTGCGCCCGATGGCGCAGCGCATGATCCATTAGCACAATGGCCAGCAGAGCCTCGGCGATGGGCGTAGCGCGTATGCCCACGCAGGGGTCGTGGCGCCCCAGCGTCTGCACTTGCACCGGATTGCCTTCGCGGTCGACCGAACGGCGCTCGATCCGGATGCTGGAAGTCGGCTTGATCGCCAGCGACACCGTAATCGGCTGGCCCGTGGATATACCGCCCAGCACACCGCCGGCGTTGTTGCCGACGAAGCCCTGCGGCGTCAGCTCGTCGCCGTGCTCTGAACCGCGCTGCGTGATGCAGCCGAAACCCGCCCCGATCGACACACCCTTGACGGCGTTCAGGCCCATCATCACGTGGGCGATGTCGGCATCGAGCCGGTCGTACAAGGGCTCGCCCCAGCCGGCCGGCGGGTTTTCCGCCACCACCTCGATGCGCGCGCCGATGGAATCGCCGTCGCGGCGCAGCTGATCCATATAGGCCTCGAGCTCGGGTACGACTGCCGCGCAAGGCGCGTAGAACGGATTGCGCGGCACTTCGTCCCAGGACTCGAACGGTACGGCGATGGGCCCGAGCTGGCTCATGTAGCCGCGGATGCGCATGCCGTGTTCGCGCGCCAGCCATTTCTTGGCGATCGCGCCGGCGGCCACGCTGGGCGCGGTCAGGCGCGCCGAGGAACGGCCGCCGCCGCGCGGATCGCGATCGCCGTATTTTTGGGTATAGGTGTAGTCGGCATGCCCGGGCCGGAAGGTGTCGGCGATCTTGCTGTAGTCCTTGCTGCGCGCATCGACGTTGCGAATCAGCATGGCAATGGGCGTGCCGGTGCTGCGCCCCTGGTAGACGCCCGACAGGATCTCGACCTGGTCGGTTTCCTGGCGCTGGGTGACGTGGCGCGAGGTGCCCGGGCGGCGCCGGTCGAGTTCGGCCTGGATGTCGGCCTCGGATAATTCCAGCCCCGGCGGGCAGCCGTCGACGACTGCGCCGATGGCCGGGCCGTGCGATTCGCCGAAATTGGTGACACAGAAGATCTTGCCTAGGGTATTGCCGGACATGGTGCGCGGGATCGTGGAATGGGATGGGACGGGCGGCGGCAAAACAAGGCCGCCGCAAGCCGCATTATGGCATTACTCGACCGCATTGCCAGTCACCGGCCTATGCAGCAGGGCCAGCCACGAGCAATGAAAGGTGCCACCGTGCAGCTTGCCCCCGAGGCTGGAAATAAGCGCAGCTTATTTTCGACAAGCCGCGTTGGTACGGGTGTCGTCCGATCCCACCATTTTCATCAAGGCGGCGGCTCGCTTCTGGCGCATGCTGCCGCGGAACTCGCCGACGCGCGCTCAGGAAGAACAGCTCAGTTCCAGCCCACTGGCCCAGTCGGGCGGCAGCGCGGCGTATTGCTCGTAGCCGGGGCGCGGCGTGCAGGGGTCGCGCAGCAGCATCAGCAGGGTTTCGATTTCGCCGGCGTCGCCCTGCTTGGCGGCGCGTATGGCCTGCTCGGCCAAGTGGTTGCGCAATATGTACAGGGGGTTGACGCGGTTCATGGCTGCCTCGCGCGCGCTTGCGTCGCTGCCTTCGGCCTCGGCGCGCGCCAGATAGCGCGTCAGCCACGCCTGGGCGGCCTCGCGGTCGATGAATAAGTCCAGGAACGGCGTGGCGTCGCGCTGCGCGCCGGCCAGCCTGCGGAAGCTCAGGGTGAAATCGGCGCGGTTTTCGTGCAGCAGCCGCCACCAGCCGTCGACGAGCCCGGCATCGTCGTCCTGCCACTGGCGCAGGCCGAATTTGTCGAGCATGCGCTGGCGATAGGCATGCAGGAAGGCATCTTCGAATTGCTGCAGTTCCTGCTTGAGCGCATCGGGCTCGATACCCAGGCTCACCAGGCTGTTGGCCAGGCGGTACAGGTTCCAGTGCGCCACCGCCGGCTGGGCGTTCCAGGCATAGCGCCCCTGGGAATCGGAATGATTGCAGACGTGGCGCACCTGGAACACGTCCATGAAGCCGTAGGGGCCGTAGTCCAGGGTCAGGCCCAGGATCGACATATTGTCGGTGTTCATGACCCCGTGGCAGAAGCCCACGGTCTGCCACGCGGCGACCAGCTCAGCGGTGCGGCGCACCACGGTGCCCAGCATGCGCAGCGCCGGGGCGTGCGGGCCGCCCTCGCCGCCCGCGTCCAGGCATTCGGGATAGAAACGGGCAATGACGTAGTCCAGCAGCACCCGCAGGTTCTGCGGCGAGTCGTGCCAGTGCTCGAACGAGCCGAAACGCACGAAGCTGGGCGCCACCCGGGCGATGATGGCGGCGGTTTCCACGGTCTCGCGATACACCGGGTCGTCGGACACCACCAGCGCCAGCGCCCGCGTGCTGGGTATGCCCAGCCCCGCCATGGCTTCGCCCGCCAGGTATTCGCGCACCGACGAGCGCAGTACCGCGCGGCCGTCGCCCATGCGGGAATACGGCGTACGCCCGGAACCCTTGAGCTGCAGTTCCATGGGCCCGTGAGCGGTACGCACCTCGCCCAGCAAATGGGCGCGGCCATCGCCAAGCTGGCCCGCCCACACGCCGAACTGGTGGCCGCTGTACACGGCGGCCAGGGGCTTGCCGCCAGCCAGGGCACGCTGGCCCGAGCACACTTCCAGGAATTCGGGGCGCCGCAGCGCCTCGGGCGCCAGGCCCAGCAGCGCGGCCACTTCGGTATTGGCGTGCAGCAGCCGGGGCTGCGTCAGCGGCTGCGGCGCGAGCCGCGTGTAGAAGGCGGGCGGCAGGTCGGCGTAGGAATTTTCGACCGGCAGCCGGTCTATGGAATCGCAGCCCGCTGATATGCCCGGTAATGTGTCTTGTAGTGTCATGGCGCATGCCCACCCTGTGCGGCGCCGCGCGCCTTGGCCGCCTGTTTCGCGGCGCGCTTGGCGGGACGCACATAGAAAATGGCGCATAAATAGAAGATTGCCGACAGCACGACTTCGATCCAGGCCATTTCGGCCGACAGCGGAGCCGGGTCGGAATAGGCGCGCACCGCGCCTTCCATCAGATACAGCAGGATCAGCATGCTGGCCCATTGCATGGTGTAGATGCGCCCCTTGAGCACGCCGCGCAGCGGCAGCAGCAGCGGCAGCACCTTCAGCACCAGCAGCGAACCGCCCGGACGCAGCGGCGCCACGCGCAATTCCCACGCCAGGCACAGGACGATCAGGGCGACCAGGCTGAGCACCGCGCCCAGCCACAATTTGGAACTTGATTGAGGATTCATACTGGTATTATCCCTCGAATGCGGATACGGAATCCGGCCGCATGCGCGGCGCGCCCGAGCCCGGGCCGCGACGCCTCGCAACGCTGGCGGCGCACCTGCGCCGCCGCCATGATCGGCCGCATGGCGGCGGCAACCAGGAGACCGGCACATGACGAATGCCCCGACACCGCAAACCCGTACCGAGGCCCTTCCCCCGGCTGCGGACGGCTCCGGCGCGGCGCCGCACGGCGCTGGCGCCGGCCCGTCCCCCGGCACCGATATGCCGGGCGCGGCCGTGCCCGGCAACAGGGCTGCAGACAGCGCCGCGCCCTGGATTCCCGCCCACGACGAGCACCCCCCGCCCGGCCTGCGCGACCTGCCCTGGAGCCAGCGGGCCGTCAAGGTGCTGCGCTACGCGGCGCGCCGCGCCGCCGACCAGAACCTTACCCAGACCGCCTCCAGCCTGACCTTCACGACGGTGCTGGCGATCGTGCCGATGCTGGCGGTGGTGCTGTCGCTGTTCACCGCGTTTCCATTGTTTTCCGACTTCCGCCAGGCCCTGGAAGACTTCCTGGCCAACAACCTGATGCCCGCCACGGTGTCGGACACGGTCATGAAATACCTGAACATGTTCGCCGCCCAGGCCTCGCGCCTGACGGCGATCGGCGGCGTGTTCCTGATCGTGACCTCGATCTCGCTGATCATGACCATAGACCGGGCGCTGAACAATATCTGGAATGTCAGGAACCAGCGCCCGCTGGGGCAGCGCATACTGATGTACTGGGCCATTATTTCGCTGGGGCCGGTGCTGGTGGGCGCGAGCCTCTGGGCCACGTCGTTCCTGGCGCGCGAGTCGCTCGGCCGCGTGGCCGAAGTTCCGGCGGTCATCGGCCTGGCGCTGTCCTTCGTGCCGGTGGCGGCCACCGGCCTGGGCTTCACGGTGCTGTTCAGCATGGTTCCCAACCGCGAGGTGCGCTGGAAGGACGCCATGGCCGGCGGCTTCGGCACGGCCATCGTGCTCGAGATCATGAAGGCCGGCTTCGCCTATTACCTGACCCGCTTCCCGTCCTACACGGTGATCTACGGCGCCTTCGCCACCGTGCCGATTTTCCTGCTGTGGATCTACATGTCGTGGCTGGCGGTGCTGTTCGGCGCCGCCGTCGCCGCCACCCTGCCGCTGCTGCGCCTGCGGCGCTGGGCAGAGCACCCCGCCCCCGGCGCGGCCTTCATGAACGCAATGGGAGTGCTGGCCCAGCTGCACGCCGCCCGCAACGGCCCCGAGCCCGGGCGCAGCATGCAGTTCCTCAGCAACCATCTGCACGTCACGCAAGAAGAGCTGCTGCCGGTGCTGGATGCGCTGACGCAGCTGGGCTACGTGGCGCAAACCCGCGACAAAAGCGGCCGCTGGATGCTGGCCTGCGATCCCAGGCAGGCGCAGCTGGGCTCGGTGGTCGACGCGCTGCTGATAGACCGTAGACACAGCGGCCTGGAGCTGCATCCCCGGCTGCAGCAGGCCCTTGCGGACACCTTCGCCCCGCCCCTGGATCGCGACCTGCCGCTGGAAGACATCCTGGGGGCCGGCGCCAGCGAACCGGACGCCCAGGGCGCAGCCTGATCCCACGGCGGGCTCTGTCAGAGCGCCCACAAGGGGTTTGGCGATGCCGGGCCTCCGGGCGCGCCGGCAGGCTAAGTTGCGGGTGGTTACGCTATAGTGCGGCGCCGCTACCGGAAAGCGCCGTTATGATGCAAAATAGGAATACGGCAATCGCCATGCGGGAGGCAACCATGTTGAAAGTCAGTGAAATTCTGCGCGTCAAGGGCAACGCGCTTTATACCGCCACGCCCGACATACCCATCATCCAGGCCCTGGAAACCATGAGCGAGCAAGACATCGGCTCGCTGGTCATCATGGAACACGGCGAGCTGGTGGGCATGCTTACATTCCGGGAAATCATCCGCCACTTGCACGCCCATGGCGGCAACACGGGCTCGAACACCATACGCAGCATCATGGACGACGCGCCGCTCAGCGTCTCGCCCAATACCGACGCCGACGAGGTGCAGCGCCTCATGCTCGAAAAGCACGCGCGCTACATTCCCGTCATGGACGGCCCCATGCTGCTGGGCGTCATTTCCTTCTACGACATGGCGCAGGCCATCGTCGCGGCCCAGCAGTTCGAGAACAATATGCTCAAGGCCTACATCCGCGACTGGCCCGGCGATTCCGAGTCCGCGCAGGCCTGAACCGTCCAGCACAGCAAACCTAGGCACGACTTAGCCCGGCGGGCTGTGTCGTGCTTTATTGTGTTCGGCGCCATGCCGGCGACCAGGCAAACGGCCGATGCAGCGCGGCACACGGGCCGCAGCGCCCTAACGGAGGATGGTAGTTGCGGCCACCCCCCCAGGATGAAAGAGGCTTCTTTCACATTAAGCGCTGTGCAGCAGCAGCTCCGACCAGGCTCGTTCGATCAGCTGCGCGTCATTGCCGTCCAGCAGGCGCGGATCCGACAAGGTTCGGCGCCAGTGGCGCGCACCGCTGCGGCCGTTGACCCAGCCCAGCAAGGGACGCACCACGATGCGCAGCGGCACGCCCCTGGCCACTTCGCGCGCCGCGTAGGCACTGAACGCATGCACCACCTGGCCGGGCTCGGGTAGCGGCGCCGCAGGGTCGATCAGGCGCGTCAGCGACGTCAGCACGGCCGGATCGTGCCAGGCGGCGCGCCCCAGCATCACGCCATCGAAATCGCGCAGCAAGGCCTGCGCCTGCGGCGCTTCGGTGATGCCGCCATTGAGCACAATGCGGCAATCGGGAAAATCGCGCTTCAGCTGCAGGGCGTCGGCGTAGCGCAGCGGCGGTTTCTCGCGGTTGTCCTTGGGCGACAGGCCCTTGAGTACCGCATTGCGCGCATGCGCGATGAACACGCGGCAGCCCGCCGTGTACAAGGTTCCGACGAAATCGCGCACGAAGCCATAGGATTCGTCGTAGTCCAGGCCGAGCCTGTGCTTGACCGTGACCGGCACCGAGACCGAGTCCTGCATGGCCTTGACGCAATCGGCGACCAGCCGCGGCTCGGCCATCAGGCAGGCGCCGAAGGCGCCGCGCTGTACGCGTTCCGAGGGGCAGCCGCAATTCAGGTTGATCTCGTCATAGCCCCATTGCTCGCCCAGGCGCGCGCAATGGGCCAGCAGTTCGGGCTCGCTGCCGCCCAGTTGCAGGGCGACCGGCTGCTCGGCGGGGTCGAAATCGAGATGGCGCGCCACGTCGCCGTGCAGCAGCGCGCCGGTGGTGATCATCTCGGTGTACAGGCGCGCGCCCGGCGCCAGCAAGCGGTGAAAGTAGCGGCAATGGCGGTCGGTGACGTCGATCATGGGCGCGACGCACAGGCGCCACGATGCGGCCGCCGCCGGCCTGGCGGCGGAGGAAGCCGGGGCCTGCGCCCCGCCCTGCGTTGGTATTGCCTGATGCTGCATGCAGCCCTCATTCTGGCCGGGAAATGCCGGCGCCGGTATTTTACGCAAAAGCGCCATGCCACCCGCGCGCCTCCCGCATACGCGCACCCGATCCGGCATAGCGCCAGCGGGCGCCGCCACGTGGACACCCGCAAGGCCCACCGGTTCTATTCCTAAATCTACCGGGTACTTTATTGGCTACGCTTGCCGCACTCATGCGAACTGCCCGCGCCTCGCTTTCGCATTCGGATTCAGCAATGGAACGAAGCACTGGAACAGGCGGTAAAGGGCATGGCGGGCACCAGCCAATTTCAGTGTTTCAGTGGACTAGTCTAAAATCAATCGCCCCCTTTTGCGGGGGCATTTTTTCATAGTTCCTGGAAGCTGCTGCCCATGGCCGTATTCACCCCCGTCAGCGACGACGACGCGCACAAACTGCTCGAGCGATACACGCTGGGCGAGCTGGTCGGCCTGCGCGGCATCACTGCCGGCATCGAGAACACCAATTTCTTCCTTACGACGACGCGGGGGGAATATGTGTTGACGATCTTCGAGGTACTGACTGCGCAGCAGCTGCCGTTCTACATCGAGCTGATGCATCATCTGGCCGAGCACCACATTCCCGTGCCCCAGCCGCAGACCCTGCGCGACGGCTCGCGCCTGACCTCGCTGCACGGCAAGCCCGCCATCATCGTCACACGCCTGAACGGCGGCTACGAGCCCGCCCCCGGCCCGGCGCACTGCGCCCTGGCCGGGCAGACCCTGGCGCGCGCGCACCTGGCCGGCCAATCGTTCGGCATACGCCAGCCCAACCTGCGCGGCCTGCCCTGGTGGCGCGACACCGCGCCGCAGGTGCTGCCGTTCCTGAACCCCGAGCAGGCCACGCTGCTGCGCCAGACCCTGGACGAGCAGATCGCCTTCGCGGCCGGCGACATTTATCCGCAACTGCCTGAAGGCCCCGCGCACTGCGACCTGTTCCGCGACAATGTATTGTTCGACGGCACCTTCGAGATGCCGCGCATGGGCGGCATTATCGACTTCTACTTCGCCGGCTGCGACACCTGGCTGTTCGACGTGGCGGTCAGTGTCAACGACTGGTGCATCGAGCCGGCCACCGGTGTCTTCGACCCCGAAAGGCTGCGCGCCTGGCTGGGCGCCTACGCGCAGGTGCGCCCCTTTGCAGAGGCCGAGCGGCGCGCCTGGCCGACCATACTGCAGGCGGCCGCGCTGCGCTTCTGGCTGTCGCGCCTGTACGACTTCTACCTGCCGCGCCCTGCCCAGACGCTCAAGCCGCACGACCCGCGCCATTTCGAGCGCGTCCTGCGCGAACGCCGCAAGGCGCTGGCGCTCGCCCTACCCTGAATCACCGGAACCCTTACACCATGCAAGCAGCAATACTCCCTGTCAGAGCCGGATGGCAATGGATACAGGACGGGGCCAGGATCTTCAGGCTCCAGCCCATGCCCATGTTCTTCTGGAGCCTGATGACGGGGTTTCTGATCACCCTGGCCTACATGATCCCGCTGCTGGGGCAGATGGCGCTGATCACCGCCATGCCGCTGCTGACCTTCATGTCGCTGTGCGCCTGCCGCCACATCGCCGACGGCGACCCCATGCTGATGCCCATGTGGCTCGAGCCCCTGCGCAACCCCGACGGGCGCAAGCGCCTGATCCGGCTCGGACTGGCGTATCTGGCCTGCTGCCTGGCCGGGGGCTTTGTCGCCACCCTGCCTTTCATGAGCAACATCATGGACGCGATCGGTTCCGGCGGCCCCATCAACGAGCTCGATCTGATGAAAGCGGTACGCGGGCCGTTCATCACCTTCGGGCTGCTGTACGTAGTGATCTCGGCCCTGTTCTGGCATGCCCCCGCCCTGGTCGGCTGGCATCGCATCAAGCTGACCCAGGCGCTGTTCTTCTCCATGGTAGCCTGCTGGCGCAACAAGCTGGCGTTCCTGGTGTACGGCCTGAGCTGGGGTGCAGTGTTCCTGGCGGTGCAACTGCTGGGCAATCTGCTGACCGACCTGGGCATGAGCCCCAGCCTGGCGCAGATCCTGCTGACCCCGCTGAACCTTATCGTTGCGGCGATCTTGTATTGCAGCTTCTATCCGGCGTACATCAGCGTGTTCGGCGCCAACTACCCCACGGTGAAATAGGCCTGATCGCCCCGATGGCCCTCGCCAGCCACGACGGCTGCGCTGGCATCAACGGCCTGGCTTACCTCGCCCGCTTGCCCCGATGGCCTCGCTTGCGGCCTGCGCATGGTCGGGCCAGGCTGCGCAGTAGCCCGCAGGCAATTCCAGTACCGAATGCGCCCTGCAGCACCAGGCGATGCGGCCCGGCGCCAGGCTGTCGATGCGCCTGCACACGTGCAGGCGCCGATCCAGGAACAACACGTCTATGGGGCGCGCCAGCCAGAACGTATGTATGGCCCGGCAAGGAGCCAGCCACACGGCCCAGCCGTCGCCG
Organism: Candidimonas nitroreducens; assembly: GCF_002209565.1. GTDB lineage: Bacteria > Pseudomonadota > Gammaproteobacteria > Burkholderiales > Burkholderiaceae_B > Candidimonas > Candidimonas nitroreducens. The sequence continues at coordinate 50,591 of NZ_NJIH01000015.1, read as the reverse complement.
GGCAAGGCCTGGGCGTGCATGCCCAGCAGACGCTGCCAGGGCGTGCGTGCCGCATACAGCCTGTAGCCGCGCTGCGGGGCGATCATGACGCAAGCCCCAGCAGCCGGGCCGCGATCGGCAAACCTATGATCAGAAAAGTGCACGGAAAAATGCAGAACACCATGGGGAACAGCATTTTTACCGGGGCTTCGAGCGCCAGCTTTTCCGCCCGCAAGAAGCGTTCGGCACGGCGCTGATCGGCCTGGGCGCGCAATATGGGCGCCAGGCTCATGCCGAGCTGGTCGGCCTGCGCAATGGCCGCGACCAGGCCGGCCACCGCATCCAGGCCGCAACGCGCCGCCAGGCCCTGCAGCGCCTCGGGCCTGGCCATGCCGGCGCGCATGTCGGCCAGGGCATGGCGCAGCTCGTCGCGCAAGGGGCCCGGCGGCCCATGCGCCGCGGCCTGCTGCAGGGCGCCGTGCAGGTTCAGCCCGGCCTCCACGCACAGCGTGCCGATGTCCAGCAGGAAGGGAAATTCCTTGAGCATCACGCGGCGCCGCGCCGCGGCGCGGCCATGCAGCCACCCGGCCGGCCAGCACAGCCCGGCCACCGCCGCCACCGGGGCAAGCGCCACGGCGCTTGCAGACGGTAGCATGCCAAGCATGGCCGCCAGCAAAGTGGCTGCGGCCAGCGAGACGGCAGCCAATATTTGCAGGGCGACGAAATGCTCGGCCTGCCACGCGGCGGGCAACCCCGCGCGCAGCAGGCGCGTGGCGAGCGACGCGCGCAGGTTCCAGGGAATGAAGGGCTTGCTGGCGGCGGCGCATGCCGCCACCCAGGGCCAGGCCCAGCGCAGCGCCGCGGGCACCAGGAATTCCACGCTGCCCGCCCCGTCGCCGCGCACAGCCCATGGCTTCGCCACCAGCCAGCAAAGGCTGCAAAGCGAAATTCCCGTCGCGGCACAGGCTAGCCAGAACCACATGGTGCTTACCCTCCCTGGTTCGGAAATGGAACCATTCCATTTCCACATCGATCGTGAACGCGAAAGTGAAGCGCAGACAGTACATCCAGCGTGACAAGGCAAAGCAACGTCGTTATCTCAACGCGATCGCCGTTTTGGGTATGAATCCGTTTTTGAGCAAGAATCCATATCAATCCATTTCCAAATCAATCGTGAACGCGAAAGCGAAGCGCAGACAGTACACCTAGTACGGCAAGCGAAGCTGACAAAGTGCACGGTTGATTTGGAAATGGAATCAGACATCGATGGCAACGATGCGCCGTATAAACATGATCCCCGCCGTTTCCAGTACAACGATCAGCGCCAGGGCGGCCCAGCCTGCGGGCGTGTGCCACAGGTAGTACATGGAATCGGGATCCACATACTGCAGAGCCAGCGCCAGCACGCCGGGCATGCCGGCCATTACCCAGGCCTGCAGCCGGCCCTGGGATGTCAGGGCGCGGATACGGCCCAGCAGGTGCAGGCGCGAACGCAAGGTGTCCGCAATGCGTTCCAGCGTCTCAGCCAGATTGCCGCCCGTGTGCAAGGAGATGTTCAAGGCCGACACCGCCAGCCCGGCAGCCTCGGTGGGCATGCGGCGGTACAAGGCTTGCAGGGCCTGTTCCAGCGGCACGCCCATGCGCTGCTGGCGCAGCATCAGGCCGAATTCCTGCGACAGCGGCGGCGCGGCACGCTCGACGATATGGCGCAGGGCGGGCTGCACGCCCGACCCGGCACGCAAGGCCGAAGCCAGAGCCCGCAGCATGTCGGGCAACTGCTGGTCGAAGCGCCGCAGGCGGCGCCGGCGCAGCGCCGCGACCAGGCACTGCGGCACCAGCAGGGCCGCCGCCCCGACGGCCGCCGCCAGCCAGGCCCAGCCGGAAACCAGGTAGCACAGCAATGCCAGCGCCGCGCAGCCGCACAGATTGGCCAGCCATAGCTGGGCTGGATCGAGGAACAGGAAGAATTCACTCATGCCGGCGCCCACCTGCCGGCTGAAAGCGCTGCGATAGCGCCTGTAGGCGGCAAGAACCCAGCCCTGCAGCACCCAGCAGGCCGCCGCGGCAAGCACCGTCACGCAGGCAATGAACAGGAATATCATGCCGCCCCCGGCAAGGCGGCGCGGCGGCCCGCAATATCCGAGGTATCCGAGGTATCCGAGGTATCCGTGGTACGCGTGGCATTTGCGGCATCTGTGGCATCTGCGATGCCCGCAGCGGCAACCGAGGAGCCCGCAGCAATTGCGGCATCCAAGACAAGCCGTGCCTCTTCGGCATCCGCAGCCTTGAAGCCCAGGTCGTACCCGGCCATCGGGGCATCCGCAGTATCCGCGCCAAACTCGCCGCCAGCCGGCGCGTTGCACTGATTGAACAAGCCGGGATCCAGGCCCTCGGCTCCGCGGCGATGCGCCGCGGCGAATTCGGGCAGTACCCCGCAGCCCATGAATGCCCGCTCGGGATGCTCTTGATAGCGGAACAATTCTTGGGTCTGGATGCGGCCGCTTTCGACGCCGGTGACCTCGACAATGGAAACGATCAGGCGGCGCCCGTCGGCCAGCCTGGCCTGCTGCACGATGATGTCGATGCTGGAGGCCACCTGGTCGCGTATGGCCGGCAGCGGCAGATCCATGCCCGCCATCAGTATCATGGTTTCGAGCCGCGCCAGGGCATCGCGCGGACTGTTGGCGTGCAGCGTGGTCAGCGAGCCCTCGTGGCCGGTGTTCATGGCGGCCAGCATATCGAAGGCCTCGCCGGCGCGGCACTCGCCGACCACGATGCGGTCGGGCCGCATGCGCAAGGCATTGCGCACCAGGTCGCGGATGTCCACCCTGCCCCGGCCTTCCAGATTGGGCGGCCGCGCTTCCAGCGCCACCAAATGGGCGTGATCCAGCCGCAGTTCGGCCGCGTCTTCGATCGTGACGATGCGCTCGCCCGCCGGAATGCAATTCGACAGCACGTTGAGCAGCGTCGTCTTGCCCGAACCGGTGCCGCCCGAGACGATGAGATTCTTGCGCTGGCGCACGCAGAAGCGCAGGAACTCGGCCATGCAGGCATCCAGCGCACCCGCGCGCAGCAGGTCGCCCATGGCCAGGCGCCGCTTGGGGAACTTGCGTATGGTCAGGCAGGCGCCCCGCAATGCCAGCGGCGGAATGACGGCATTGACCCGCGAGCCGTCGCGCAGCCTGGCATCGACCATGGGCGAGCTTTCATCGATGCGCCGCCCCAGCGGCGAAACGATGCGCTCGATGACGCCCAGCACTGCCTGCTCGCTGCTGAATCCGCCCTGCAAGCGTTGCAGGCGGCCGCGCGCCTCGACGTAGATTTCATCGTGGCGGTTGACCATGATTTCGCTGATGGAAGCATCGGCCAGCAAGGGTTCCAGCACCCCCAGCCCCACCGCTTCGTCCACCACCGCGCGCGCCAGCGCGTGGCGATCCAGCCCCGCCGGCAGCTGCGTGTCGCCCGCGAGGATCCGGCCCATGGCGGCCATGGCCTCGCTGCGCAAGGCGGCGTCGCTCATGCTGGAGACATCGCGGCGGCGCAGATCCAGGGCATCGAGCAGGCTGTGGTGCAGGCGCCGGCGCAGCGGCAATAGATCGCCGGCGACGACGCTGTCCGGTGTCCCGGCGCAAAAGCGGCTAGCTGCGATATACGGGAGTGCATCGGGATGTGCATCGGGACGTACGTCGCCGAAGGCGCCGGCCACGGTCGACGCTGCGCCAAACGACTCGGCCCGATCACCGTCGCTCGCGGAATCCGATTCCCCTGCCCGCCCGGCACCAGAAACATCAAGGGAGCAAGTACCCGACGGCTCGCCTGCATCCGCAACGCCCCCACCCGACTCCTGCCCGGCCACGCCGGAATCGCTCGGGGCAGAGCCGCCGGCACCCGAAAAGGCCGCGCCCGCCGAGCCCGCCACAGCGTCAGGCCGGCCGCATTCCGCCGGGCCTGGGCCAGCTTCGGCCTGGTGGGTGGCTGAGTCCGGATGCTGCTGCGTTTGCCCTTGGGCGGGCGGCAGTATGCGGCGCAGGCATATCAGGCAGGGGCCGACCACGATCTCGTCGCCCGCATGCAGCGGCCCATACCGGGACACGCGGCGGCCGTTGACGATGGTGCCCCAAAGCGAACCATGGTCTTCGAGGAATACGCCGGCCTCGCGGCGCTCGAGCCTGGCGTGGCGCCGCGCCACGCGCCACGACTTGAGCCGCAGTCCGGCCGCCGGGTCGCGCCCTATGTCCAGCGGCAGCGGCCAGCGCTCGTCGCGCGCGGCCCCGTCTTCGAAACGCAGCAATACATCCAGCATGGCCTGTACCCTATTGCTTGAAATCATATTGATTGGCGCCCAGGCTGCGCGGCCCGCGAACGGCGGTTGTCGCCGACGGAGCGGCCCGAGCCGCGGGTGTGCCCGACGCTGCCTGCGACCATTGCGAGCCCTTGCCGCGGTAAGGATCCCAGGCATCCGCCGCCGCACTTGCGGGCAAGGGGGGCGGCAGCCGCGGCGCACCTCGGTGCGAGGGATCGGGGTGCAGCGGCGTATTCATCAAAGGCGCCCGAGGGAAGCTGCGATCGAGCAGCGAGCGGCCCTGCTCGACGCGGCGCATCAGGCCCGGATCGTCGGGCGCGACCACGACCGGTGTGACGAAAATGGCCAGCTCGGTATCGGCCCGCCGCCGGCGCGTGGACTTGAACAGTTCGCCCAGCACCGGCAAGTCGCCCAGCAGGGGCAGCTTGTCGACATTGCGCGACGCCTCGCGCGACAGAAAACCCGCCAGCACCAGCGTCTGCCCCGAACGCACATTGAATTCGGTGACGGCGCGCCGGGTCTTGAGTGCCGGCCCGTTGGGCACCGACAGGGATTGATCGACCGAGCTGACTTCCACCTCGATGCGCGAGCGCACCGCGCCGCTGCGCTCGATTCTGGGAGTGATGCGCAGCGACACGCCATAGGGCTTGAACGCCGTGCTGGAGCTGCCATTGGTTTCTACCGTGGAATACGGCACCTCGCCCCCGGCCAGGAATTCGGCGGTGGCACCGCTGCGCGCCAGCAACTGCGGCTGGGCCAGAACCACGGCGGTGCCGTCCTGGGCCATGGCACGGATCTGCGCCGACAGCACCGCATTGATGCCGAAATAGCCCGCCACGGCGCGCGCCGGAAATGCCGTGTCGAGCACGGACTCGCCCGGCCGCAGGTTCAAGCGCGACGAGCCGCCGTCCCAGGCCAGGCCGGCATTCATGCCGCCGTCGCTGGCGTCGTTCCAGCGCACGCCCAGTTCCATCAGGCGCGAACGCGGCACCTCTACCACCTGCACATCCAGCAGCACCATGCGATCCCAGCCCACCTGGCCGGTGAAATCCAGCAACTGCGGGTAGCGCTTGGCCAGCGCCGCAACCCGCTCGCGGTCGCCGTCGGAAAGATCGTCGCCCTCGGCCACCAGCTTGTCGCCGACCATGGACACGCGCACGGCGGGCATGCGTTCGAGCATCTTGCGCAGCTCGGCCAATACACGGCGCGTGCCCTCGGGCGCGACCTCGACCCGATAGCGGCGGCGCTGCCCGCCGGCATTCCAGACCTGCAGCGAAGTAGAGCCCGCGTGCCGGGCGAAGACGATGACTTCCTTGTCGTCGACGGCCTGCGCGTTGAGCACCTGGCCGTCGCCCACCGCCACGCGCGCCACTTCGGGCTGCGCCAGCACCCGAACCTCTCCGACCTGCATTTCCAGCAGCGTCTCGGCGGGCGCAGCGGCCAGGCCCGGCACGATGCCCAGGCAAGCACACAGAAAGGCGCACAGCGCGGCGGCGCGGCGCCACAGTATGCCGCGCGCCAGTGAGCCTGCCGAGCCTGTTGCAAACGCAGGGCCCAGGCCGGCAGGGAGCGCTCCCGCAGGCGCATCAGGATGTGCCTCCGGGTGTGGCGGCCGCCGCTCTTGCTGGTGCCCGCAAGCGGCCTGCGCCACGGCCTCAGTGCTGTGCCGGTGCCGCATGATCGGGCTCCTGCAAACCCGCCGCGCGCATCCAGGCGCTGGCCAGCTCGGGGGTATAGGGCAGTTCGAAAACCCCGCGGGAGCCGTCCCGCGAGCCCGCTTGCGCGGCCATGGCGGCCAGTGCGGCCACGCCGCGGTTCGCACGGTTGCCGTAGATGACCTGCACCCTGCGCTTGTCGCGGCCGGGCTTGGGCTCGGCCACGCCCAGCAGCGTCGCCAGGTCGCCGCGCACCGCACGCGGATCGGGCCGGCCATCGTCGGGATGGCGCAGCAAGGCGGTGATGGTGCCACCCTGGCGGGCGGCGACGAGCTTGATGGCATCTTCCGGCGAGGTATCCAGCGTAACCGTGGCAAACGAACCCGCCCGCTCGGCCGGCGATGCGCCGGAGGCGCGGGTGGCGTGACCGGTAGCCAGCACCAGGACGCCTTGCAGCAGCGGCGCGGTGATGCGGCGCCGCTGGTGTTCGAACGATACATACAGGTCGATCAGATCGCCGGGTTCCAACAGGCCCGAGACCGAGTTGATGACATCCACGGGTATGGTCATGGCACGGCGCCCGGCGCCGATCTGGCCGGAGAACGGTGCCCTTCGGGTTCTGGCCGTATGCACCGGCAGGATCGGATCGCCGGCTTTCAGGGCAGCAAGCAGCACGCCGCCCTCCAGCTCGTGGAAACGTGCCGGGGGCAGGCTGTCGCTGGACGCCGCGGCCGCCGGCAGCCTGCGCACCGCGAAATGCTCGGCAGCAAGCTTGGTGCCCAGCGGCAGATTATCGGCAGCCACGACGCGCTCTACCATGGGCACACGAGCATCGGCCTCTAGCTGGCGCGCGCGATCCTGCAAGTACCTGCGCGCCGTCCAGGCCGCAAGCAGGCCGGCCAGAAGGGCGACCGCCAGCAGGATGGCGCTGCGGTTGAGGCTGGGCAGACGCATGAGAAACCTCCGGATCGGAATGCACGGACTGTGTGTTGCTGAAACGCCTGGCTGCCAGGCGGCAGGCTCTTGAATCCGGGCCGAGCCGCCTGGCCGGGCGGCCGCTATAGACCCGTAGAAGAAATACGTGAAATACACCCTGGCCTGCGAGGGAGTACGGCATGCCAGGGGCTGCGGAATGCTAAGGATCTGTATCGAGCCGTACGTATACGGCACTGCCCGCGGCCAGCGGTACGAAGGTCAGCAGCAGGCTCTGGCCGTTCTTGCGCCAGGCCCGTACGGTTTCCGATGCGGTGGGCTTGGGGATGTCACCCACCGCGGTGCGCAGCCAGCCGTGTGCCTGCAGATTCTCTTCCACCTGGACTCGCAGCCGGGCCGGTGGCCAGGGCGCGGCATAGACCTGCTGCTGCACGCGCCGGCCCGCTTCGCCGGACACATGGCTGGCACGCAAATACGCCTGCGGCGGCATCCAGCCCATGCGCAGCTCGGCGCGCGCGTCGACGGCCCGACGCAAGCCGGCGGCATCGGCCGGCATGCTGGACAAGATACCGGTGGTGCCTTGGCCTTGCACAACCAGTTCTGCCACCCAATGCGTGGTTCCGTGAGTGCCCGCAAGCACTACGCGCCGCGGCATGGCCCACACCTGCCGCAACACGCCGGTATGTTCGGCCAGGGCGCGAGCCGCCTGTGGCAAGGGCAGGCTGGAACGCATGCCGCGCCAGGTCATGGGCAGGCCGAACGCGCGGATTGCCTGCGGCGGCTGCCACGACATCTGCGGAATGCGTGCCAGGGCGAGATCCGGCGCTACCGTGCCAGTGGCAGGCCACGCGCAGCCACACAGCCATACCAGAATCGCAGCGCGCCAGGCCCACGGCGGCCGGCGCTGCGGGACGCATGGCCATGACTGCCGCGGCGCGACCGCCCTCGCCCGCCCTAGACAAAGGGAAATCGCGTCGATGTATGGATAGAGATCAGTCTTGAACACGGCCGCCCCCGTATGGATAGAGATCAGTCATGAACATGGCCGCCCCCGCTCGAGTCCTGGATGCCCCGCGCCGCCTGCGTGGCAAGCGTACCCAGCGCGGCTGGCGCAACTGGCGCAACTGGCGCGTCTTGCGCGCCCTGCATGCCTTGCACGGCCGGCGTGTGCCGCGCACCCGCCGCGGGCCGCAAATGCTGCTGTGGGACGCGGCCAGCCCATGGGCCGAGCCAGTCGAAAACAGGCGCGGTGCGCCCCCATGGACGATCCAGGCCGCCGGCCCAGGCCTGCACCTGGCGCCCCAGCGCATACGAACGATCGGCGGGGTCGAGCCAGCCCAGGCCCGAGCCTGCCACGCGCAGTTGCGCCTGCGCGTCGGAAGAGGCATGGCCCGCACCGACCAGAATTGCGGCGTGGCGCCGGATATTGGGCCGCCAGGCGTCGTATTGCGCCAGCCCGGAAACAGAGGGTGCCCCCGCAGGGGCAGGCGAGCCTGCAGCGACCCCGACCCGTGCCGTGACCACGCCGGCGTCTTCGATGCGCCAGCCCTGACGCAGGTCGCCGGCGTCGGGATGTTCGCCACCAGGCTGCGCCGCGGCTCCCAGCGCCTGTCCGCGCGCCAATTGCAGCGACACTTCGGAACGCCCGGAGCTTAAAAGGCTCGCACCGCGCCGGTCGCGCCACATATGGGCGGAGCCGGCAAAATACCCGTGGCGGATATCTTCCAGCGGCTGCGCGTCGGCATCGCGGCTGGCCGCGAAGGCGGCGTAGCGGCTGGCATGCTGGGCCTGCATGGCAATATCTTGCCAGCGCAACAGCCAGGCCGTGCCGACCCACAGAGAGGCCAGCAAGAGCAGTACCGCCAGGGCTTCCGCCGCGGCCTGGCCACACTGAGGCCCCGTACACCCAGGACTCTTACACAGGAGGCCCGTACGCCGGAAACTCGCCAGCCCTGGGCCTGCACATCGGCCACCTGCAAGTCGGAGACTCGCAAGTTCGACACTCGCATGCCCAAGACTTATATACCCAAGACTCGCATGCCCAAAACTTGCACGCCCGAGACCCGCACGCCCCAGGCTTGCATACCCCAGGCCCGGGCGCGGCACACGCGCGGAATAACGAGCAATCATGGAAGCCCCCGTTCTGAAGCCTCGGCCCCCGGCCACACCAACCTGGCCTGCCAATAGGGATGGAACAGATTGGCGGCCTCTTCGAAGCCGTCGGCGCGGGGCTGCGGGCGGGCAAAGAAGGTCTGGGCAGCGCTGCGGCTGGTAAGCAGTACGCCCTCGGGGCCTGGGTGCCGGAACTCGACCGTGAAACCGAAGGCGCCCGTATCGCCGGACTGCGCCACGTCGAAATAAGTAGGCAGGCCGCCGCCGCGCCAGCGCTGGCGGCCCGCCACGGCGCGCGAGTTGGCCAGCGGGTTGGCGTCGCCGGCGTGGATGTCCCAGTTGGTGGCTTCGCTGACCCAACGCCAGAAGTCTTGGGCGGAAAAATCTTCGGGCGCGTCTTCCACGTAGGCGGCGCCCGGTGCCTGGCCTGGAGCGCTGGGCACCCAGCCCCACGCCATCGAATATTCCCGAAAATAACAGCCTATCCAGCGGTTCGAGCGCAAGGCATGGAAGGATTCGGTGTCGATGGACTGCCAGCGCCCGTATGCGTCGATCTGGGTCGTGCCGCGGCGCCGCAGTTCATGGCGCAGCCAAGGACAGCGCTCGTCGACCACCCAGGGGCTTTGCAAGGTGTGGTCGCGTGGATCCAGAAAACCGTACAGGCGCGCCACGTCTTGCACGAAGCCGTGCAACTGGCGGTGCCCGGCGTACGCCCGCACGAAGCCGGGCCAGCTGTCGTCGCGCACCGTAATATCGAACAGGCCGCCCGCCCCGAATTGCGGCACGGCGCCCGCTATCGACTCTGCCTGCGTTGCAATCGATGCGCCTACCGTGGCCGGCGCACTTGCTGCGCTCGAGGCGCCCGCAGGAAGCCCCTGGTGTACATTGGCATCCCATTCGGGGTAATTGTGCGCCAGTACCTGCTGCATGGCGGCCAGGCGCGCGTCGGGCAGGCCGGCCACGACCTCGTGCTGGACAGCGCCGAAAACGCGCTGCACCACATCGTCGTGGGCGGCATAGGCAGCGGCCAGTTCGCCGTCGCGGCTTGCCAGGGCGCCGGCCGGCCCAGCCGCTGCCACGGCGGACTGGTAGGCCGCGCCGTGCGCCGCCCCGAACAGCATGGCGATGAGATAGGCCGGCGGATTACCCCTGCCGGCCTGGCGCCCCTGCGCATCGGCATACAGCGCCCACGAACCGAGTGTGACCAGGTGCGCCATGGCGATCTGGTGCGCGATCTGCGCGCGGTTCAGGTAGGCCAGCATGTTCATTGCCCTGGCCTGCACCAGGGCGCCGCTGTAGGCGGCGGTGTCCAGCGCATGCAGCTGGCGCGCCTTGGCGCCGGCGACCTGGCCAGCCGCGAAGTAGCGCAGCAGCGCCAGCGATGCCAGGGCCGCCAGCAGCATGCCCAGCACCAGGGCCTGGCCCGACTGGGCGCATTGGACGCGCACGCAAAAGCGCGGTTTCATTGGCCGCCCTCCGCGGCATTGCCGGTGAAAGACTTCAGGGATTTGGCGGCGGCCTGCGCCGCGGCCGATTCGGCGGCGGATTGTGCCATGCGCGAAAGTTCGCTGCCGTCTTCGCCGGCCAATTCTTTGGCCATGGCTGCGGTCTGGGAGCGTATGACCTGGCCGAACAGCTGATAGACGGCAATTGCCGCCACGGCCACCAGCGCCACCACGATGATGTATTCGGTCATGCCCTGGCCGGACTGCCGTGTACCTAAGCGCCGCAATGATCGCCGCATGACTGCCTCGCCGTGATGTCTGGATGGGCTCCAGTGTGGGCCGGCAGGAGCCCGGCCACAATTCGCAGAAGCCGAGCTGGCCAATTCCGCGATGCCGCCCTGCCCCGCCCGCCGCCATGCCCGGCACGCCCATGCCCGGCACGAATCGAGTCTGCGCGCGACCCGGCCTCATACCGGGCAACCGCGCGCAGGATTCTTGCGGCGCATCGCGGCACAAACCCATTAAATGAAAACCCGGCGGCCCGATACGCAATAAAAATCCAGAGCCCGCAGCCTATAATTTTTCGACTGCTGTTTTTCAGCCTGCGATTCCAAGCCCGCAAGGCCGAGCCCGCTGCGCCGCAGGCCCGGCACAACCGTGCCGGCCCCGGCCCGGCGGGCACTGCCTCTTGCGGGCCCCACAAACCGCCCTTTCCCCCGGAGCCTCCATGACTACCCGCGACGACTGTCTCGCCCTCGACCGGGCCGACGAGCTGGCCCATTTCAAGCAGGAATTCGCACTGCCCGCGGGGATCGTCTACCTGGACGGCAACTCGCTGGGCGCGCGCCCCAAGGCCGCGCTGCAGCGCGCCCGCCAGGTGGTCGAGCAGGAATGGGGCGAAGACCTGATACGCAGCTGGAACAAGGCCGGCTGGTTCGAGCTGCCGGGCCGGCTCGGCGACAAACTGGCGCCGCTGATCGGCGCGCAGCCCGGCGAGGTCGTGGTCACCGACACTACCTCCGTCAATCTGTTCAAGGCGCTGGCCGCCGCCTTGCGCATGCAGGCGGAAAACCCCGCCACGGCGCAGCGCCGCGTCATCGTCAGCGAACGCAGCAACTTCCCCACCGACGTCTACATCGCCCAGGGCCTGGCGCAATGGCTGGATAGCGGCTACACGCTGCGGCTGGTGGACGCACCCGAAGAGCTGCCACAGGCCATCGACGCCAGCGTCGCCGCGGTCATGCTGACGCACGTGAATTACCGCAGCGGCCGGCTGCTGGACATGCCCGGCCTGACCGCGCACGCCCACGCGCAGGGCGCGCTGATCGTCTGGGATCTGGCGCATTCGGCCGGCGCCCTGCCCGTAGAGCTGGAACAGGCCAACGCCGACTTCGCCGTCGGCTGCACCTACAAATATCTGAATGGCGGCCCGGGCGCCCCGGCCTTCATCTGGGTGCCCAAGCGCCACCAGGCGCGCTTCGGCCACCCGCTCTCGGGCTGGTGGGGCCACGCCAACCCGTTTGCCATGAGCTCCGAATTCGCGCCCCACCCCGGCATCGCCCGCGCCCTGTGCGGCACGCAGCCGATCACCTCGCTGGCGATGGTAGAAGTGGGCCTGGACATGTATGCCCGCACTGACATGGCCGCGCTGCGCCGCAAGTCCCTGGTGATGACCGACCTGTTCATCGGCCTGGTCGAAGAGCGCTGCGCCGGGCAGCCACTGACGCTGGACACGCCGCGCGAGCATGGCTTGCGCGGCAGCCACGTCAGTTTCACGCACCCGCAGGGTTATGCGGTGATGCAGGCGCTGATCGGGCGCGGCGTCATTGGCGACTACCGCGAGCCCGGCATCATGCGCTTCGGCTTCACCCCGCTGTACTTGAGCTACGCCGATGTCTGGGACGCGGTGGACACGCTGGCCGACATCCTGCAGCGCCAGGCCTACGATGCCGGCGCGACGCGTTCCGCCGTGACCTGAGGGTCTCTGTAAAAGTATCTACAAAGAAGATACTTTATCGCGTATTGTGCGCAACCCGCGGCCGGGCACCGCCGGCGCCGCCGGGATCCGGAACAAAAAGCGGCTGGCCGGTCAAAGCGGATCCTCGGGCTTGGCCATGCGTCCGTTCTTGCCCGGAGCGGTAAAGGGCTGCAGCGCGGTCATCACGTTTTTGGGGCTATTGGTCATGATGCCGCGCACCCCCAGGGCAAGGTAGTCGGTCATTGATGCCACCTTGTCCAGGGTCCATATGTAGTTCATCCGCACGCTGCCTTTGGATTCGGCGTCCACGCCGGCCTTGAAGGAGTCTTCGAAATCCCCGCGCCAATTGGCGGTGACGCCGTTGCCGTATACAGCCTTGCCGGCAGCGAATGAAGTCAGCAGGTCGATGGTGGCCCGCGCCTTTTTCGTGCTGTTGCCGTCTTCGTCGAAGCTGATGTAGATGCGATCCGCGTAGCGTGTCGCGCGCGCGGCCTCGGCGGCGGCCTTGCTGTAGGCCTGGAATTTCGATTTGTCGACCCCGACGATCACCTTCCCCTTGTAACCCTTGTCGAACAGATCCGCGACCAGCGCAGCAATCACGTTGCGGCCGGCGGCCGAGCGGGCGGTGTCGTTCTTGGCGACGCTGTCGCCTACCTTGCTGTCGACGATGAACAAGGCTATTGCGGACTTGCCGGCAAGTGTGTTCAGGAAGCCGCGGCTGGTCTCATTGACCAGGCAGGCGTCTTTTGCAGACTTGACCGTGACAGTGTCCGGCAGCAGGGGGTCGGGGCGGTAGGTGGGGTCCACCGACATCATTTGCTGGCAGACCTCGGTCTCCTTCCACAGCACGCCCCACAAATTGGGAAACCGGCACTCGCAGGGCGAGCCGTGCTGGAACTTGAGCACTTCGCCATCGTCGGTAAAGCGCAAGTCCGCCTCGATGCCGTTGGCGCCCTCGCGCACCGCCCAATCGATGTACTTGGAATGATTGATCGCATGCGCGATGTTGTAATAGAGCGTCTCGGCCTGGACGGCGCCGGAAAACAGCGCCAGCGGCAAAAAACAGATAGTGAGAAAGTTTCGTATCATCGTTGAAGTCTGGCTTGTCATTGGTCGCGGGCCCTGAATGGACATGAACGGCTGTTACTGTTCCAGGAAGCTGGTGGCGATGCAGGACGCACCGAAACGGCCCTGCGCATCGAGCGCGCAGCCGTAGACCGAGCTATTGGAAAGGCTGGTGACGAACAGGGTTCGCGACCCTGCGTTCTCGCCGAGCGCGAGGTCGGTCGTGACCTCGAAGCCGTCGATGCTGTATGGGCTGCACGCGCCGAAGCTCGCGCCGCCGTCCGCCAGCTTGCAGTGCGTGATGCTGCTGTTGCGCGCATTGACGACATACGCATTGGCGCCGGCGGCGTCGACCGCGATTGTCTGGATGCCTCCGAAAAGCTCCTGGCCATTGGTGTCGACGGCCCGGCAGGAAGAAAGCGAGGCATCGTCGCCCACGCTGCAGGTCACCAGGGTATCGTCGAGATTGCCGATATAGGCATATTTGCCGTTGGGGGAGAAAGCCATGGCGGTCGGCGCAGTGAACAGGGCATTGTTCTCGGCGTGACAACTGCTGGGCAGGCCGCTGGGCGCAAGCGTGCAGGCCGTGATGACGGGCCGGGTCTCGCCGTTCAGGAAATAGGCGTGGGTGCCGTAGTCACCCGATGCCAGGCCGACCGAGACGGGGGTTTCCAGCGTTCCGTTGGCATCGGTCGCGCTGCAGCCGCTGAAAGTGCCGTCGGCGCGAACCTCGCAGACGGCCAGCGTGTTGTCATCGTTGACTATGTAGGCGCGCGCGCCATTCGCATCGAGGGCCATGAATGACGGCGCCTTCAGGGCGCCGCCCCCCGTCGCCGGGGCGCAGGACAGCTGCGGGCCGTTGGCCCCCTGGCATACGAGCACGGAGTCCGTGCCGTACTGCAGGAAGTACAAGGTGTCGGTGCGCGGATGAACCACCATCTGGTACACGACGTCGGCGCCGGCCATCTCTTGTATGCCGCAGGCCGACAGCTCGCCGGTCGCGCTGGTGCTGCAGGTCGTCAAGGTGTCGTCCTCATTGAGCACACGCAGCAGCCTCCCGGGTACGCCATCCACCGTCTGCAGCGCCAGGTTCTTGGGGCGATAGAAGGAAGATTCGCCTTCCCGGCGAACGTGGGACTCATCGCTGGAGCTGTCCGAGCAGCCCACAAGGGATGCGGCCAAGGCAACGGCGGTCAATGCAGTGACGGCTTTTTTCATGGGCAGGCAATGTTCTTGGGTATGTTTTGGGTATGTTCTGAGTACGCGAAACATCGGTTTTTTGTTTCTAATGTATCAACAAATATCGACACATTTGAATCATATAGTAATAGTATCGCATCGTTGCACGACGTAGGCACGGGGCAGAGCAGGCTCCGGATCCGGCCACGCAAGCCGGGCGCCTGTCGGCATCCAGCCACACACTCTGGCGGTTCGGCATACCAAGGGATACACTCGCATCGACGGCGGATCCATGTCTGGAACAACCGGCCGCCAGCCCTGCGTCGGGGGCAAAAGATTGGCTCGCTACATAACAACAACGGCGCCTTATCGAGAAGCCTACCCACAAACCAGGAGACCAGATGCAACCCTCTACCCTACAGCCGGGCGCCGCAAGCGGCGGTTCGTCCTCGACGCTGGAACAGGCCGCTTACCGCAAGGTGGGCTGGCGGCTGATTCCGTTCCTGCTGATCTGCTATATCGTCGCCTACCTCGACCGCGTCAACGTCGGCTTCGCCAAGCTGCAGATGCTCAACGACCTGAAGCTCAGCGACACCGTCTACGGCCTGGGCGCGGGCATATTCTTCTTCGGCTATTTCCTGTTCGAAGTGCCCAGCAACGTCATCCTGCACAAAGTGGGCGCGCGCATCTGGATCGCCCGCATCATGATCACCTGGGGCATTATCTCGGGGCTGACGATGTTCGTCACCACCCCGACCATGTTCTACGTGATGCGCTTCCTGCTGGGCGTGGCCGAGGCTGGCTTCTTCCCCGGCATCATCCTGTACCTGACCTACTGGTATCCGGCCGAGCGCCGCGGCAGCATGACGGCCTGGTTCATGACCGCGGTGGCCTTGTCGGGCTTCATCGGCGGCCCGGTGTCGGGCTGGATACTCGAAGACCTCAGCGGCGTGCACGGCATCGCCGGCTGGCAGTGGCTGTTCCTGCTCGAAGCCCTGCCTTCCATCATCATCGGCATCGTCGTGCTGTTCTATCTGGACGACCACATCCACGACGCCAAGTGGCTCAGCGCCGAAGAAAAACAGCTGCTGGAACGCAATATCGCCGCCGAGGCCGCCCAAAAGGACGACCTGCCCATGCGCCAGGTGTTCAGCAAGGGCCGCATGTGGGCCATGAGCCTGATCTACTTCTCGTTCGTGATCGGCCTGTACGGCGTAAGCTTCTGGCTGCCCACCATCATCAAGAGCACCGGCATCAAAGATTCGCTGACCATCGGCCTGCTTACCGCCATTCCGTATGGCTTCGCCGTGATCGCCATGGTACTGGTGGGCTGGCGCTCCGACATCAAGCGCGAACGCCGCTGGCACATCGCCATCCCCGCGCTGGTCGGCGCCGCAGGCCTGTATCTCAGCACCGTCTGGAGCGCCAACACGACCTTGGCGATGGTGGCCCTCACCTTCGCCACCATGGGCATCATGATCGTGCTGCCGCTGTTCTGGAGCCTGCCCACCGCCATCCTCAGCGGCACTGCGGCCGCGGCCGGCATCGCCATGATCAATTCGCTGGGCAACCTGGCGGGTTTTTTCGGGCCGTCCCTGATCGGCTACCTGAAAGACTTGACCCACACCACCAATAGTGGCATTTATGTACTGGCGGCGTTCATGGTGCTGGGCGCAATCGTCACCCTGGCCATGCCATCGAAGCTGGTGGACAAATAACAAGTAGCGCGCCGGGGCACGACGCACGGCATGGGCGGCCGCCGTACGCGGCCCGCCTCCGACACACAACCCAGAGGCCGCAGCATCGGGAAACCTCCCGGCTCGCGGCCTCGATTTCGCAAGCCGCCCCTAGTGGCGGGCTTGCCGCAAGGACATCGTCATGACTGGCTGGCGCGCACGCCTGGGTTTCCTGATTCCTCCGGGCAGCCCCACTACCGAACCCGAGGTCTACCGCATGGTGCCGCCGGGCGTATCGGTGCATTTCACGCGCATGGTGGCGCACGGCACGCCCGGCAGCCTCGACGGCCAGGAAGAGCGCAACCGCTCGCAGATCGCCCATCTGGACGAAAACATCGCCCTGCTGTCCCTGGTCAAGCCCTCGGTCATCACCCTGGCGCACACGGCCACCAGCTACACGCTGGGCAAACAAGGCGAGCAAGAACTGACACAGCGCATCGAAGCCGCCACCGGCATCCGCTTCATTACCGCCTTCGGCAGCGTGGTCGCGGCCTTGCGGCACATGGGGGTGCGCCGCGTGGCGGTGGGCACGCCCTACAGCGAGGCCTCCACCCAGAAGTGCAAGGCCAGCCTGGAAGCCCACGGCTTCGAGGTCGTAGGCTGCGCGCGCCTGGAAGGCGTCACCAACATCTACGACGAAACCGCCGAACGCGCCTACCAGCTTGCCCGCCAGGTCGATACCGCGCGCGCCCAGGCGGTGTTCTTGAGCGGCGTGGGCATGCCCACCATAGACACCCTGCAGGTACTGGAACAAGACATCGGCAAGCCGGCCATATCCAGCGCCTCGTCCATGATGTGGAATGCCTTGCGCGTTGCGGGCGTGCGGGCATCCATCGAAGGCTATGGGCAGCTGCTGCGCGGGTAAACCTGCACAGCCGCAGCCCAAGCAAGCGCAGTACAACCATAATATCCGGCGCCACGCCGGCAAAGGAGGAGTCATGCTGAACCACAACCTGAAGCGCCTGGCCGTACTGGCCGGCCTGCTGCTGTCGCTGCAGACGGGGGCGCAGGCCGCCTACCCCGATCATCCCCTGCACTTCGTCGTGCCATTCACAGCCGGCGGCAACACCGACATCGTCGCCCGCATCGTCGGCAAGGGCCTGGCGCAGCAGCTCGGACAGCCCGTCGTGGTGGAAAACCGCCCCGGCGCCAACGCCATGATAGGCGCGGGCTACGTGGCGCACTCCCGGCCCGACGGCTACACCATGCTGCTGGCCACCGCCGAGACGCTGGCCATCAATCCGCACTTGTACAAGAAGATTTCCTACGATGCGCTGAAGGATTTTTCCGCCGCCGGCGTAATCGACCGCTTTCCCTTCGCCCTGGTGGTCAGCCCCAAGCTGCCGGTGAAGACGCTGGCCGATTTCGTGGCATACGCCAAGCAGCACAAGGGCAAGATGTCGTTTTCTTCGTGGGGCGTGGGCAGCACGTCGCAGATCGCCTTCGAGCAGTTCCTGCAGACCACGCATCTGTCGATGCTGCACATTCCCTACCAGGGCGCGGCGCCGGCCATTACCGCGGTGGCCGCGGGCGAGGTCGATGCGTTCATGGTGCCGCTGGCCGTGGCGGTGCCGCAGGCCGAGGCCGGCCACGTGAAGCTACTGGCGGTCACCAGCCCGAAACGCGAAGATTCAGCGCCGCAAGTGCCCACCATGAAAGAACTGGGCTACCCGGTGGTGATCGGCGGCTGGCATATATTGTCCGTGCCCGACGGCACGCCGGCCGACGCCATAGCGCGCCTGAACAAGGCGCTGAACGCGGCGATCGCCATGCCCGAAATCCGCGACGTGCTGCTCAAGCAGGGCGTGACGCCCTCGCCCTCCACGCCCGAACAGGCCGACCGGATGGCGCATGAGGAATGGCAGCATTGGGGCGACATCATCAAGGCCGCCGGGATAAGCGCAAAATAAGCGCCAGGCCGCGAACCGGCCCGGATGCGGGAAGCGCGGCCTGACGGATCAGGGCACCACAGGGCGCCGCACGGCGCGCATGGCGCCGCCTGGCGCCCGAGAACCCGCCGGATCACTTGGCAACAATGATCCCGACCCGGGCCGCGGGCCACGGATCACGAACCACGGGCCGCGGGCCACCCATTCACTTACTACTTCGAGGATTGCCCGTCGCCGACGGTGTCCTGGATCTTGCGGTCGGCGCTGGCGGCGCCCTTCTTGACCACGTGCCCGGCGTTGGAAATGTCTTCGCCGGCGCCATGGACGGTATTGGCGCAGCCGGCCAAGCCCATGCTCATGCACATCGCCGCCAGCAGCGGCAGCAGAATCTTGAATCGCATAATCGTCTCCTTAAGGTTGTGATTCCAGCCTTTATTTTGCCTGCCAAGCCGATAGGCGTGGCGACAAAACAAAAACAGAAAATAAAAAACACGAAATAAAACCAATGCCGGGTACAGCCGCGCCGGCTCGCGGCAAAAAAAGAACCCCTGCCGCGAGTTGCGGCAGAGGCTGCTTATCGGCAGGCCGGCGCCGCAACGCGGAACCGGGCTCGCAGGCGCTTGCGCCGAGCGGGCCTACTGGGCCGACTTCTTGATGGCATGGCCGGCGTTGGTAATGTCCTGGCCCGCGCCGGCCACCGTATTCGAGCACCCGGCCAGGCCCATGCATGCGAGCACGAGCAGTGACAGAAGAATCTTGAATCGCATCAGTGTCTCCTTGAGTTTACTTGACGGCCACCTTGAGCTCGCCCAGGCCGGCAATGGCGCCGACCATGGTGTCGCCCGCGACGACAGGGCCCACCCCTTCGGGGGTGCCGGTGAAGATAATATCGCCGGCCTTCAGCTCGAACAAGCCCGACAGGTAAGAGATCGATTCAGCAATATTCCAGATCATGCGCGACAAGTCGCTGGACTGCTTGGTGGCGCCGTTGACGGCCAGGGTGATGGCACCCTTGTCCAGCGTGCCGACCTGGCTGCGCGGATGCAGCGGCCCGATGGGCGCCGACTGGTCGAAGGCCTTGCCCACTTCCCAGGGGCGACCCAGCTTCTTGGCTTCGCCCTGCAGGTCGCGGCGCGTCATGTCCAGGCCGATGGCATAACCCCAGACGCACTCGGCGGCCTGTTCCAGCGTCAGGTCGCGCCCGCCCTTGTCCAGCGCCACCACGAGTTCGATCTCGTAGTGCAGGTTCGACGTCTTGGGCGGATAGGGCATGGTGCCCGTCTGGCCGTCGGCCACATTGATCAGCGCGTCGGCGGGCTTGTTGAAGAAGAACGGGTCTTCACGGCCGGTGAAGCCCATTTCCTTGGCGTGCTCGACATAGTTGCGGCCCACGCAGTAGATGCGGCGCACGGGAAATACGGCAGCCGAGCCGGCCACGGGAATGGCGGCCAGGGGCTGCGCGGGAACGATGTAATCCATTTTTGTCCTTGGAATATGCAGGTCAGTGAAGAAAAAAGTGATTGCGCAATTCATGCAGCAGCGGCGTCGCATCCTGACGGCATTTCACCGGCAGCCTGCCGCGCCCCCGCAGCTTACTTGACGCCCTGGGTGTAGCGCGCGGCGCTGGCCAGGATTTCCTTGCGGGCGGCTTCCGGGCCTTCCCAGCCCTTGACCTTGACCCACTTGCCCTTTTCCAGTTCTTTGTAATGCTCGAAAAAATGCTGGATGCGCGCCAGTTCGACTTCGGGCACGTCTTCGGGCTTGTGCACGTGGCGATAGCCGGGCCACAGCTTGTCGACCGGCACGGCCAGCAGCTTGGCATCGCCGCCGGCCTCGTCGTCCATCTGCAGCACGCCCACCGGGCGGCAGCGTATCACCGAGCCGTTGTGCACCGGCAGCGGCGCCAGCACCAGCACGTCCACCGGGTCGCCGTCATCGGAAATGGTTTCGGGAATGTAGCCGTAGTTGCAGGGATAATGCATGGCCGTCACCATGAAGCGATCCACGAACAGCGTGCCCGAGGCCTTGTCGACCTCGTACTTGATGGGGGCCGCATTCATGGGGATTTCGATGATGACGTTGAATTCGTCCGGCAGCTTGGAGCCGGCGGGTACGCGGTCTAGACTCATGATGGTGGTTCAACCTTGGGTGTGAAAAGAAAACGGATCAGCGCCGCTGCGGGCCTCCGGGGGGACGATCCGAGGTCTGGGACAGATCCACGCCCGGAATCGGCGCGCTGTCGAAATATTCGTCCAGGCCCGATTCGCCGGCCGCGGCAGGCTGGGGCGGCGCAGCCGGTTCGTCCAGCCTGGGGGTGTCCCAGGTATCGACGTCGAGGTGCACGTAGCCGGCAGCGCTGGCGGCCTGGGGAATGTCGTCGGACGCCTGCGCCGGCTCGTGGTCGGGCACGGCGGCGAAATCGATAAGAGTCGGGTCGCCGCGCATGTCGGCCGCCGGCAGCGCCCGGTTGGCGGGCAGCACCGGCAGCACGCCGGCCACGCCCGAGGCCAGGCGCCAGTGCTTCATGGCATCGGCGCTGCGGCCCAGGCGGTCGTACAAGTTGCCCAGCAGTGCATGGATGCGCACGTCGCTGCGGATCTTCATGCTGCGCAGCAGATAGCGCTCGCCCTGCCCCCACAGCTGGCCGGTCAGGCACAGATTGCCCAGCGCAGCCAGCAGGGCCGAATCGTTGGGATGGCTCTTGAGCCAGACCTCGGCCTTGCTGAGGCGGTGCGCCACCTGATCGGGGGCGCACTGCGAATAGGCGCTGAGCAGGCGCGGATCGAGGCGCGCGCCGATGGCCGCCTCGAGGATGCGCGAGGCCTCTTCGGGGTGGCCGTCGGCTTCCTGGATGGCGGCTGCGGCCAACGCGACTTCGGGCAGCACGCGCTCGTCGGACTTGAGCTCGCCCCAGACGGCCTTGTAGGCCGGCATGCCTTCCTGGTGCAGGCGTGCCGCCACAGAGCTTTCGATGTAGCCCAGGGCCTCTGTCTTGTTGATGGCGCCGCGCCGCTGCAGCAGGCGCGTCAGGGCAAAGACACGGTCATGGTTGTGCAGCTGCGCATGTGCGCGCAACAGCAGATAGGTGGCGTGGAAATAGCGCGAGCTGGCGTCCTGCAAGGGCTGCAGCAGCTCCAGGGCTTCTTTGGGGCGCCGCTGATCGAGGTACATTTCGGCCGCCACCGTGGCAGCGGCTTCTTTCAGGCGCGGCTCGGAGCCGGCATTTTCCCGCGCCAGGGCCAGCGCGTCGTCGCGCCGGCTGAATTCACCCATGCGGTGCGCGGCGCGCGCCGCGGCCAGCGCCGCCAGCACCTTGCGCCCCGAAGAGCGCGATTGCGACAGTATCTTGGCGAAGTCTTTCTCGGCCTGCGAATAGCGCCCTTCCAGCAGGCTGACCCAGCCGGTTTCCAGCAGGTCGTGGTCGCGCTTCTGGGCACGCGCGCCGCGCCAGGTGCGCAGGCGTTCGGGGCCGGAAGTCAGCCAGCCCAGCAGCCGCAGCACCACATACACGATGCAGAAGGCCGCCAGCACCAGCAGCACCGCCAGTGTCAGGGACAGCTCGATGCGCCAGGGCTGGGCGATGATGAGTACGTTGCCGCCGTGATCGTGCAGCGCCAGGGCCAGGCCTACCGCCAGGGCCAATACCAGAAAGGTCCAGAACCAGGTACGCATGGCTTATTCCTGCAGCCGGCTGGATTGCGGCTGTGGCTGTGGCTGTACGGCGGCGCCATCGGCCGCCCCTTGCGACGGCTGGGCGGCCTGCTTGGCCTGCTCGTCGCGCAAGGTCTGCAGGGCCTGCAGGCTGTTGTCCACCGTAGGCAGCTTCACGTCGATGGCGGTGTCGGCCAGGCTTTGCGCGATCTTGCGCGCCTGGCGCGTTTGGGCCGCCTGGCCGTCGTAGCGGGTGTCCAGCGCCTGCAGCAGCGCCTGAGTTTCGCTTTTCCAGACGCCCGGCTGACGCATCAGCAGGGCCAGTTGCGCGGTCATGACGCGCAGGCGCAGGTTCTGGCGCAGTTGGGCGGCCTGGTCGGGCGACATCAGCAGCGCGGCCGGGTCGGCGGCGCGCCGTACGCTGATGAACTGCCCCATGTCTTGGCGCAGCGCCGACCAGGCTTCGGTCGACCATGTGTACGCGCCGTCGACGGCGCGGCGCCACCAGACGCGATCGGCAGCGGACGCATCGGAAGTATCGGCCGGCGAGGCAGCAGCCGGGTTCCCCGCTTGCGCAGCCGCGGCGGCGGGCGCAGGCAGCCCCGGCGCGGCGGCGTCGGGAACCAGCAGCGGCGCGCTGGCGATCAGGCCGCCAAGCGTATCGAGGTGCTGCGACAGCATGGGCACGTCGGTGGTGGCCGCCATGCGCAGGCGGTCGAGATCGCCATTGATGGTCTGCTGCAGCGAAGCCAGGTTGGGCCGGTTGGCGCGCGCCAGCTGGGCCTGGGCGGTTTCCAGCGCGATGATGGCATTGGCCACGTTGCCGCCCAGCGCCAGCTGCTGGTGCGCAATGGTGACCAGATGCTCGACGTCGTTGATCAGGGTCAGTTCGGAGCCGCTGTCGGTAAGCGTCTGGAAGGCCTGCTCGAGATCTTTGTAGCGGGCCTGCGATTGATCCAGCGAGGCCTGCAGGGCCTGCACCTGCTGCGCCTGCGCCTGGGCCAGGGAAACGGCCTGCTGCGCCTGCTCGCGCGCCTGGCTGGCAATGCTGGAGGCATCGGCCACGCTGCTTTGCAGCTGGGCGCTGAAGCGCTTGAAAGTGCGCTGCTGATACCAGAGCCCCGCGCCCAGCACGATGGCTACGATCACCAGCACCGCCAGCGCCACGCGCATGGCTGTGCGGGCCGCGCCGCGCGCCTTCCCGGCAGGCTGCGTGGCAGCCGGCTTCTTGTCGGGGGTGGGCTTGTTGTCGCTGGGGGCCGGAGTGCCGGACGGATTGATCTCGGTTCTTTTTTCGGTCATGGAGAGGATTGTATTCCTTGCGGCGTGGCGATCGATAAAACGGCCTCGAAAACGGCGTCGTCGTCCGGTGGGCATATTTTTACCATTGGATCGGGCTCGGTGCCAGCCGCCTGCGCCAAGACCGCGCGCAAGCGCTGCGCCACGCGCTCGTGGATGGCCACGTAGCGGGATCGCCGCCAGAATTCAGGCAGCCCGGCGCGCGCGATATTCGAGGCGTAGGCCTGCACGCCTTCGGCGCTGGTAAAGACGCAGACCGGCGCCGCGCCGGCCGCCATGCGCTGGTGCAATGCCTGCAGTTGCGCCGCCGGCCAGGCGGCTGCGCTGCGCCGGTACAGGGCGCAGCGGTGCACCTGGGCGCCGGCCTGTTGCAGTTGCTGCCCCAGCCATTCACGCCCGGTCTGGCCGCGCAGTATCAAGGCGCGGCGCCACGCCCGTCCTTGCAAAAGCCCCCACAGCGCTTCGGAATCCTGCGGGCCCGAGGCATCGGGGTGTATGACCTGGGCCATGCCAGGCGCCCCGGAGGCGGCCAGCACCCTTGCCGTGGCAGCGCCGACGGCGGCGGCGCGGCACAGCGAAGGCCAGCGGAATTCACCGCGCCGCCCGCGCAAGGCATCCACGTAATATCGCACCGCGGTGCCGGACACGAACACCGCCAGGTCGTAATCTTCGGGAACCGGCCAGCCTGCCGCGGGCTCGGGCAGCGGCGCGACCTCCAGCGCCGGCAGCGCCAGCGCGTCGAGCCCAGCCCGGGCCAAGCGCTGCGCCAGCGCCTCGTTGCGCCCGGCCGGGCGTGTCAGGACGACAAAAGGATTCATGAGATGCCAGCCCCAGCGATGCCCGCCCCGCCCAGCCCGGCGCAAAGACCGGCAAATCGCCGGGCTGCGGACGGGCCCACGTAGAAGCTTGTGAAATGCCAGGCAAGGCCCGGCGCCGTGTCGCCAGCACCAGGCGCGACGCCAGGGCTTGCCCGGCCGACTGCTGCGTCCGCGGCCGCATGCCCTGCATACGCAAGGCGCTTGCCGCTTTGAGCAGAGCCGCGCATCAGGCGGAAGGCGCCGGATCCTGCAGCGCGGCGAGAAGCTCGGCCGCGCCCTTGTCGAGCAGGCCGCGCGCCGCGGCCTCGCCCAGTTGCTCGGCCGAGGCCGCCGGCCCGCGGGCCTCGGCCCGGATCAGGTTCGAGCCGTCGGGATGCGCCACCAGGGCGCGCACATACATCTGGCCATCGTCGACGCGGGCGTAGGCGGCCAGCGGCACCTGGCACGAGCCGCCCAGCATGCGCGACACCGCGCGTTCGGCCAGCGCGCAGGCTGTCGTGTCGGCGCAAGCCAGCGGCGCCAGCCAGGCCCGCAGCTCGGTGCGCGCCGCCAGGGTTTCGATGCCCAACGCCCCCTGCCCCGCCGCCGGCAGGCTTTGTTCCGGCGCCAGGCGCGCGCGGATGCGCGCTTCCAGCCCCAGGCGCTTCAGGCCGGCCGCGGCCAGGATGATGGCGTCGTAGTCGCCGCGGTCGAGCTTGGCCAGGCGGGTGTCCAGATTGCCGCGCAACGGCCGCACTTGCAGTTGCGGATAGCCGAGCCGCAGCTGGGCCTCGCGGCGCAGGCTGGAGGTGCCGACCACGGCCCCCGCGGGCAGCTCGTCCAGGCCGGCATGGCGGCCCGAAACAAAGGCATCGCGCGGATCGTCGCGTTCCAGAATGACGGACAGCTCGAAAGGTTCGTGCAGGTCGACCGGCACATCTTTGAGCGAATGCACCGCCAGGTCGGCCCGGCCGTCCAGCAGCGCGGTTTCCAGCTCTTTGACGAACAGGCCCTTGCCGCCCACCTTGGACAGCGTACGGTCGAGGATCTGGTCGCCGCGCGTGGTCAGTTCCAGCAGTTCGACGCGGCATAGCGGATACAGCGCCTGCAGGCGCGCGCGCACGTGCTCGGCCTGCCAGAGGGCGAGCCGGCTGGCGCGCGTGGCGATGACAAGTTTTGCAGGGCTGCTGGCCGGCATGGCGTCAGCCTGCCAGCTTGGTGACGATGATCGTGGCGATCACGCCCAATATGGCCAGGATGAACAGGCCCTGCAACAGGGATAGACCCGACTCGTGCTTCTTGCGGTCGGAAGATTTAAACAGGCCCATTGACGGTTTCCTTTGCGGCGACTTTGCGGCCGGCAAACCACTTGCCCAGCAATAGCACCAGAGCGGCGCCGACCACCTCTGCCGTAATTTTAACCGCAGCCGAAACCTCGCCGATATGATCCACGACAAAAACATCGGACATGATCATGCCGCCGGCGATCCACCCCAGCAGGCCCGCGCCGAAGGTAACCACCAAGGGGTAGCGGTCTATGAGCTTGAGCACCAGCGTACTGCCCCAGATGATGATGGGCACGCTGACCAGCAGGCCGAAGACCACATAGCCCAGCTGATGCCCCGGGCCGGAATTTTCCGCCGCGCCGGCAATCGCCAGCACATTGTCCAGGCTCATGACCAAGTCGGCCACCAGTATGGTGCGCACCGCCGACCACACCGAAGTGCCGGCATTGACATTGCCATGGTCGTCGTTGTCAGGCATCAGCAGCTTGACGCCTATCCACAGCAGCAGCAGGCCGCCCACCACCTTCAGCAGGGGGATGTCCAGCAGCACCAGCGCGAACGCGATCAGCACCACGCGCAGGCCTATGGCCCCCGCCGTGCCCCACAAAATGCCCTGCAGGCGCTGGCGCGGCTGCAGCTTGCGGCAGGCCAGCGCGATTACCACCGCATTGTCCCCGCCCAGCAGAATATCGATCAGGATAATCTGGAAAATTGCCGCCCAATGCAAATTCTGGAAAAACTCAATCATCTGAAAACCCGTACCGTTACTTTGATTTCTTACCGTTACCTTGATGTCTATAACTGCTTTAAATCCCGCAGTTACCTTAATTCCGCACACGAAAACGCCCCGGCGCACAGCATGCGCCAGGGCGTGACTGCTACCCTGAATTGTAGTTCAGTTTCGTTCAGGTTTTATTCAGTTTTGTTTCTTGATGTAATAATCCTGCCTAATATCAACACGATGATCGCGCCCACGGCCCCGGCCATCAAGGCCAGATGATGCGGCGACGTGTGCATGGCCGTCGATACATTGCCCACCGTGCTGGTAAGCGCCGGGTCGCTGACCAGCATTTCCCCGGCAATAAAGCCCAGCAGCGCCGCGCCCAGCCAGACAATGATAGGCAGGCGCTCGATGACCTTCAGCAGCAGCGTGCTGCCGAAAATGACCAGCGGAATGCTGATGGCCAAGCCAATGATCAGCAGCGGCACATTGCCATGCGCCGCGGCAGCCACCGCCACCACATTATCCAGGCTCATGACCAGATCAGCCACCAGTATGGTGCGGATCGCCGCCCAGAGGCTGTTGTACTGCTTGGCCTCGCCCTCTTCCTCGCCCTCCGGCATCAACAGGCTGACGCCGATATACACCAGCAGCAAGGCCCCCACCGTCTTCAGCCACGGCATCAACAACAATTCTGCCGCAACCAGCGTCAGGATGATCCGCAGCACAATCGCCCCGGCTGAACCCGCGACAATCGCCGTGCGCTGCTGACTCTGCGGCAGCGACCGCGCCGCCAGCGCAATGACCACCGCGTTATCCCCCGACAGCAATATGTTTACCCAAATAATCTCCAGTAGTGCGAGCCAGAAATCCATTGAACTGAGATCCATTCCCCTATCCCTTTATGCATGAGTGCCATCATTGTTACGATAACCACGACAGCGGCGACCAGCCCGCCCACGGCCCCGGCACCCCCCAACGAAGCCGCCCGGCTGCTGCGTCCCCCTGCGGGCGCATCAGACTCGGGCGCATTGTCAGAAGCCATTCCTGCCGGCGGCCAAACTGCGGCACGTCTGGCATTATAGTCAGTTATACGTAAGCAATCTTTCATTTTCACCAAAAAACCGGGTTTCCCCCCATACCCTCCACGCCCCAGAAACAACACCCGAGGCCGCGTCAAAAGAACCAGCCCGCCAACCCCCCACGACAAACGTCATCCACCCGCCTACAAAACGAGCGGAGAGAACGGGGTGCCTCCTGGAGGTGAGCGGGTCATCGAACCGGAAGGAGGTACCCCGTTCTAGGCCGCGTCTAAAGAACCCCAGCCGTCGACGCACAAAACCCGCCGACACACGAACCCACGCCCCAGAAACAAAACGGCCCGCCAACCGACGAGCCGCTCCAGGTCAAGCGCCGGCCGCAGGCCGGCACCCTCCCTACAACTACAGCACCGACTTCAACAACTTCCCCATCTCCGACGGGTTGCGCGTAGTCTTGATCCCGCAGGCTTCCATGATCTCCAGCTTCGCATCCGCCGTATCGGCCCCGCCGGAAATCAGCGCGCCCGCATGGCCCATGCGCTTGCCCGGAGGCGCCGTCACGCCGGCAATAAAGCCCACCACCGGCTTCTTCATATTGTCCTTCGCCCAACGCGCCGCATTCACCTCGTCCGGCCCGCCGATCTCGCCGATCATGATCACCGCATCCGTTTCCGGATCATCATTGAACATCTGCAGAATATCGATGTGCTTCAGCCCGTTGATCGGGTCGCCGCCGATGCCCACCGCGCTGGACTGCCCCAGCCCCAGCTCGGTAACCTGGCCCACTGCCTCATAAGTCAGCGTGCCCGAGCGGCTGACGATGCCGACGCGGCCCTTGCGGTGAATGTGCCCCGGCATGATGCCGATCTTGATTTCGTCCGGCGTGATCAGGCCTGGGCAGTTCGGCCCCAGCAGCAGCGTCTTGCGCTTCTGGTCGCGCATGCGGTTGCGCACTTCCAGCATGTCGCGCACCGGAATGCCCTCGGTAATGCAAATGACCAGATCCAGGTCAGCCTCGACCGCCTCCCAGATCGCCGCGGCGGCGCCCGCCGGCGGCACGTAGATCACGGAAACCGTGGCGCCGGTCTCGGCCTTCGCATCCTTGACCGAAGCGTAAATAGGTATGCCCTCGAAGTTCTCGCCCGCCTTCTTGGGATGCACGCCGGCCACGAAGGCCGCGCGGCCATTGGCATAGTCGCGGCACATGCGGGTGTGGAACTGGCCGGTCTTGCCGGTGATGCCCTGCGTGATGACTTTGGTATCTTTATTGATCAGAATCGACATTTACAAATCCTCGGCAATATTCTTACTTCACGGCGGCCACGACGCGGGTCGCAGCTTCGGCCATGGTGTCGGCGCTGATGATGGGCAGGCCCGATTCGGCCAGCATCTTCTTGCCGAGCTCTTCATTGGTGCCCTTCATGCGCACGACCAGCGGCACACTCAGGTTGACGGCCTTGCAGGCCGCGATCACGCCCTCGGCGATCACGTCGCAGCGCATGATGCCGCCGAAGATATTGACCAGGATCGCCTTGACGCTGGCGTTGCCGAGCATGATCTTGAAGGCTTCGGTAACCTTCTCGGCCGTCGCGCCGCCGCCCACGTCCAGGAAGTTGGCCGGCTCGCCGCCGAACAGCTTGATGGTGTCCATGGTGGCCATGGCCAGGCCGGCGCCGTTGACCAGGCAGCCGATATTGCCGTCCAGCTGGATATAGGCCAGGTCGTACTTGCTGGCTTCGATTTCGGCCGGATCTTCCTCGTCGAGGTCGCGGTAGGCGATGATCTCGGGGTGGCGGAACAGCGCGTTCGAATCGAAATTGAACTTGGCGTCCAGCGCGATGATGTCGCCCGAACCGGTCAGGATCAGCGGGTTGATCTCGGCCAGCGAGGCGTCGGTTTCCCAGTAAGCCTTGTAGAGCTTCTGGAACTCGGCCGCGGCCTTGCCTACCGAGGCGGCGGGAACGCCGATGCCCTCGGCCAGCTTGGCCGCTTCGGCATCGGTCAGGCCCGCGGTCGGGTCGACAAACACTTTCAGGATCTTTTCCGGCGACTTTTCGGCGACTTCTTCGATTTCCATGCCGCCTTCGCTGGAAGCCATCACGCACACGCGCTGCGAGGCGCGGTCGGTGACGATGCCGACGTAGTATTCCTTCTTGATGTCGGCGCCCTCTTCGACCAGCAGGCGGCGCACCTTCTGGCCCTCGGGGCCGGTCTGGTGCGTGACCAACTGCATGCCCAGGATCTGGGTAGCCAGATCACGCACTTCCTCGATGGAGCGCGCCAGCTTCACGCCGCCGCCCTTGCCCCGGCCGCCGGCGTGGATCTGCGCCTTCACGACCCAGACCGGGCCGCCCAGCTTCTCGGCCGCGGCAACGGCCTCTTCCACGGAAAATGCAGGAAAACCGCGCGGCACGGTGACGCCAAATTTCTTCAGCAGTTCCTTGCCTTGATACTCGTGAATTTTCATTTATGACCTGTCAGTACGTAAAGATATGAGAAAAAAGAGCCCGCGCAACAGGGCCGCCGGCACCATGACGCGCGCCGGACGGAAACAGGGTTATTTGCGTTTCTCCCTGGCCCCCGGGGCCACATACCACTGGGGATAAAACTCTTGGGCCACCGAGCCGTCCAGACGCAGCGCATGGCAGCCGTCGAGCTGGAAGGGCTTCTTGGGCGTGGCCGAGGCCAGCCTTTCCAGGCGCCTGCGATTGGACATGGTTTGCACCGCCACCGTCGGCAGCACGTAGGAAAGCTCGGTCATGTGCGTACAGCCCGCCGTGCGCCCGAAGCGTTCTTTGACTGTCTGGCGGAAGCTGCGCAGCAGGTTCATACCCACCAGCGACGCGTAGTCGGGGGCGATGGCGCTGCATTCGGTGTCGTAGGGGGCCGCATCGTAGGCGGCCTCGGCCGCCGTGATGGTGAACTGCTCGTCGATGGTGACGCGCAAGTGCATGTGATGCACGGGCGTGCCGGCCTTGTGGACGGCGCCGCTGTGCCGCGGGAAATCGTAGCCCTTGGTGTCGACGAGTTCGGCTTCGAGATCCCACTGGCCGTCTTCCCGGGCGTATGAGTCTACGCGTATGGAACGCGTATGCAACGGCTCGCGCGAGACACTGGGGGGCGACAGGGGCATGTACGAAGCGGAAAACGGCTGTGGACGAATAAACCTTGCAAGTATAACGCAGCCGCTCGCCCCTACCCTATGATACGAATTCGCGCTCAAAAAGATAATAGCGCTGCTTCGCCCGGCCAGTACTACTTGTACTGCCGGCGGCTTCGCGCCTTGCCAGCTCAACGCGCTTGCCGTTTTAATCGCAAACCTGTAAAGGTGCCGGCCGGGCAGGCGCCGCCCCGCAGCGTCAATCCGCGGGGCGGCCCTGCACTTGCCCAGGCGGGCGGCCGTCAGGCCGGCCCTGCCCGGCGATCAAGCCGCCTTGCGCAGTTCCTGCGCGGCCTCGACCATGGCAACCAGCGCCGCCTCGGTCTCGGGCCAGGCGCGGGTCTTGAGCCCGCAGTCGGGGTTCACCCACAGGCGTTCGGCGGGCAGGCGCGCGGCGGCCTTGTGCATCAGGCCCACCATCCAGTCGACGTCGGGCACGTTGGGCGAATGGATGTCGTAGACGCCCGGGCCGATATCGTTGGGGTAGCGGAAGTCCTCGAAGGCGCCCAGCAGCTCCATATTCGAGCGCGAGGTCTCGATGGTGATCACGTCCGCGTCCATCGCGGCGATCGAATCGATGATGTCGTTGAACTCGGAATAGCACATATGGGTATGGATCTGCGTCTCGTCGCGCACCCCGGCCGTGGACAGGCGGAAACTGTCGACCGCCCAGGCCAGGTACTCGGCCCAGTCGGCGCGGCGCAGCGGCAGCCCTTCGCGGAAGGCCGGCTCGTCGATCTGGATGACGCCGATGCCGGCCTGCTCCAGGTCGACCACCTCGTCGCGCAGCGCCAGGGCCAGCTGGCGGCAGGTCGTGCTGCGCGGCTGGTCGTCGCGCACGAAGGACCACTGTAGAATCGTGACCGGGCCGGTCAGCATGCCCTTGACCGGCTTGTCGGTCAGCGACTGGGCGTACGCGGCCCAGGCCACCGTCATGGGCATCGGGCGCGCCACGTCGCCGAAGATGACCGGCGGCTTGACGCAGCGCGAGCCGTAGCTTTGCACCCAGCCGTTGCGGGTGAAGGCGAAGCCGGCCAGCAGCTCGCCGAAGTACTCGACCATGTCGTTGCGCTCGGGCTCGCCGTGCACCAGCACGTCCAGGCCTATGCGTTCCTGGAAGCGCACCACCTGCTCGATCTCGGCGCGTATGGCCTTTTCGTAGGCCGCATCGCTTAGCGTGCCGGCCTTCCAGTCGCGGCGCAGGGTTCGGATCTGAACGGTCTGCGGGAACGAGCCTATGGTGGTGGTGGGATACGGCGGCAGCTTCAGCACTTCCTGCTGGCGCGCGATGCGCTGGGCAAACGGCGTGCGCGTGCGGCTCAGGCCATCGGCCTCGCCCAGGCGCTTCTGTACCGCGGCATTATGGATGCGCGGCGAGGCGCGGCGCGCCTGCAGCGCCTGGCGCTGCTGCTGCAGCGCCGCTTGGGTGTCGGCGTCGGGCTGGCCGGACAGCGAGCCCGCCAGCCAGCGCAACTCGTCCAGCTTCTGGGTCGCGAACGACAGCCAGCTCTTCAGTTCGGCGTCCAGCTCGGTCTCGCCGGCCAGGTCGACCGGCACGTGCAGCAGCGAGCACGAAGGCGCCAGCCACAGGCGATCGCCCAGCTGCGCCTGCACCGGCGCCAGCAGCTCGCGCGCGGCATCCAGGTCGGTGCGCCAGATATTGCGGCCGTTGACGACACCGGCCGACAGCACCTGGTCGGCACGCAGCACCTGCAGCACCGGCTCGAGCTGCTGCGGGGCGCGAACCAAGTCCACATGCACGCCATGCACGGGCAGCTCGCTCAGCAGCGGCAGGTTGTCGCCCAGCGCGCCGAAATAAGTGGCCAGCAGCACCTTGGGGCCGGCCGCGGCCAGGCGCCCGTACACGCCGGCGTAGGCGCGGCGCCATGCTTCGGGCAAGTCCAGCACCAGCACCGGCTCGTCGATCTGCACCCATTCCACGCCCAGGCCCTGCAGGCGCTGCAACACCTGCTCGTACACAGGCAGCAAGCTGTCCAGCAGTTGCAGCTTGGCCTCATCGGCGGCGCCGCCCGTGTAGGCATCGCCCTTGCCCAGCCACAGCCAGGTCAGCGGGCCGGGGATCACTACCTTGGGGCGATAGCCCTGCTGCAGCGCTTCGCTCGTCTGCTCGAACAGGTCTTCACGGGCAATGCGGTATTGCTGCCCGGGCACCAGCTCGGGCACGATGTAGTGGTAGTTGGTGTCGAACCATTTGGTCATTTCGCAGGCCGCCGCCGGACGGCCGGTGGGCGCGCGCCCGCGCGCCATCCGGAACAAGGTGTCCAGGCTGACCGGCTCGTTGTCGGGCTGGCCGAAGCGCGCCGGCACGGCGCCCAGCAGCGTCGTCCATTCCAGAATCTGGTCGTACCAGGCAAAGTCGCCCACCGGCACGAAGGCCGCGCCAGCCTTGGCCTGCAGCGCCCAGTGGCGCGCACGCAGCGTCTTGCCGGTCTCGGCCAGCGCGGCGGCATCCTGCCGGCCCGCCCAGTAGGCCTCTTGCGCCCATTTCAGTTCGCGCTGGACGCCGATGCGCGGAAAGCCTAAATTATGAAAAACGCTCATTTTAAATCTCTGTTTCAAATAGTCTTGTTCACATTGATCATTTTCCCACTATGGAGCAGCGCAGCAAAATCAAATTGCACATGTATAACTTGAGTATTTTTCATATAAAATAAAACAAACGAAGTACGTAATGCCTCCGCCACGTCGTGCCCGTGCCGGGCATGAGCCATGCCATAGCCAGGCATGGCGTCCGTGGTTCGCGGTTCCAGGCCCGGGCACAAATAGGGGGCAGCCCAGCGCGGCCCCTGGCCGCCTCGGCCTCGCGTGGCCACAGCGACCGCGCCCAGCGATTGCAGCCTCAGCCTCGCCCGACAACCCTATTTTTCAACACCCGCCATGCTGGAAATCCGCCATCTCGAAACCCTGAGCGCCATACGCGATACCGGCAGCCTGCAGGAAGCCGCCGAGCACCTGCACGTCACGCAGTCGGCCCTTTCGCACCAGCTGCGAGACCTGGAAGTGCGCCTCAAGACACCTTTGCTGAACCGGCGCACCCGGCCGGCGCGGCTGAGCACGGCCGGCCTGCGCCTGGTGGCCCTGGCCGACGAGATACTGCCGCGCGTCAAGGCCACGGAACGCGAGCTGCAGCGCCTGGCGGCCGGGCGCACCGGGCGGCTGCATCTGGCCATAGACTGCCATTCCTGCTTCCAGTGGCTGATGCCGGCGCTGGACGCGTTCCGCCAGAACTGGCCCGACGTGGCACTGGATCTGTCGGCGGCATTCGCCTTCGCACCGCTGCCGGCCCTGCTGCGCGGCGACCTGGACGTGGTGGTGACCTCCGATCCCGTGCCCATGGAAGCGGTGCAATACCTGCCGCTGTTCAGCTACGAGCTGGTACTGGCCGTGGCCTCGGCCAACCCGCTGTCCCAGTATGCGTATATAGAGCCGCAACAGCTCGCCGACCAAGTGCTCATCACCTACCCGGTGGATAAACAGCGGCTGGACGTCTATACGGCATTCCTGGATCCGGCCGGCGTCGAGCCCGCGGCGATCCGCAAGGCGGAGCTGACCCCCATGATCGTGCAGCTGGTGGCCAGCCAGCGCGGCGTAGCCGCCCTGCCCAACTGGGCCCTGACCGAATACCTGAACCAGGGCTGGCTGCGCACCTGCCGCCTGGGCGAGGCCGGCGTCTGGCGCACGCTGCACGCCGCCATCCGCGTCGAAGACGCGCAAGCCAGCTACATCCACGCCTTCCTGGAACAGGCGCGCGAAACCTGCTTCAAGACGCTGGACGGGATCAAGGCGGCTTAGGATCTGTACACAGTAAGTGGCTGCGAGGTTTTCCCCGACCATTCCGGCAGCAGGGCGCCGTCAAAGCCGCCGTCAAAGCCGCCGTCAAAGCCGCAGTCATCGCCGCCTTGTATGCCGCTGCCACGGCCATACGCTGAATCGCACGTTTCATGCCGGCTCATTCTTTTTACGAGATGATTAAGGATTCGGGGTCGGCGAAAAACAGCACATTGGCAACACCGACAGGCGCGTATTATCCAGCCCCCGGGCCCGGTAGATGTGCGAGACAAAAGCGCTCTGGCGCATCATCGTCTTGCTCGGCCAGGAATTCGTCTCCGCAATGGTTGCGAGTCGACCAGACGAGCAGGCGACGGTCGGCGGAAACCGCATAGGGACGATCGCCGCGCGAGGTGCCCGCAATGCGTTGCTCGCGGCGGGTGTGCATGTCGAGGATGACGAGCCCCGTGTCGGCCGGATAGATGAGCCGCGAGCGGCGGGTGTCGAAGAGATACTGCCCCAGGCCCCACGAGCCCCACGCCGCCACATAGAACGGCGAGCCGGAGACACGTTCGCGCATCCTGAGCTCGATCGTGCCGTGGCCAAGATCATAGGCCCAGGCGAGGAATTGGCGATTGCCCCGGATCGTTTCAAGAATGTCCCAGTCGCTTTGCGGCACTTCGTCCTGTGCGACAGCGTCGCGCCGATCCGCAGCGTCGAGCAATGAACGAACCCCGCCCGGCACTTCGTCCAGCCGGCGGCCGCCGTCCAGTGTTGCCGCATAGACGACGCTGGCGCCTTGTTCCGCTTGATTCCTTTGACTCCATACCGCGACGCGCGCGTAAAGTGTGTGGCCTTGCCAGGCCAGCGAGTGGATCGCCATTGGCGAGCCGTCCGGATGGGCTGGCCCTAAGTCCGGCTTCGGCGTCGCCGCAGCCAACTTGCGATCGGCGACCCGATAGAGCCAGACTTGGCCGGGAAGGTCGATTTCCAGGCTGGGCAGCAGAATCGCCAGCATCGAGCCATCGGGCGATGCCTGGATATCGGCGATGCGCGGCCCGGGCCCCGCCACGATCTCGGGGCGCTCCGCCGCAATCGCCTTCAGGTCGATCTCGACCATATCCGACGGCGCCAGCGGCTTCACGCCAAGATCCTGCAGCACGCGGCGGCGCTCGAGGTAAACCGTGTTCAGGCAATCGTAGGCCTGCTTGCGCAACGCGCTGGACGGCACCGACAATTCCGCGAACGAGCGGTCGGCCACGCAGCGGCGGTCACGCTCGCGGATCCAATCGCGCTGGCTCGACACGAGCTCGCGGCGGGCCGGCTCGGCCACGGAGGCTTTTGCGGCCGCGTAGCCGCGCGACAAGGCCAGATCTTGCCAGCGCAGCACGGCCTGCGCACAGATGAAGCGATCCGCCGCTCGTTCGGCCTTGGCGCAATCGAAGCTTGCCGGGATCCCCTGCGCTTTTCCCGAGGCCGCCCGAGCCGTGCCGCACGCGAACAGTCCGGCCAATGCCGCGGCCACGATTCCGATACGCAAGACCCCGGCCATGGGCGGCCAGCCAGGCGTTTTCATTGGCCAGCCGTCGTCGCATCGCAGGCCGCAAGCATCTTGGCCGCCGGCTTGGCCGCACCGGCCATGTCATAGTGTTGTGTACGCCCGGCTATCGTAATGTCGAGCCGCCCGCTCGAACCCAGAATGCGCCGCAGGGTCTCATCGAGAGGCAGTCGGGCATGGAGTTCGATGCCTCCCGAATCCTGGTTGCGCACCCCTTTTTCCGAAAACTCGATCTGCCTGCCCGCCGCCGCCATGCGTACCGGCAGCGGCACGCCCTCTTCGGCGCCGCTATCCTCGTCTTGCAGACCCACCTTCACGAAGCGCTCGCCCCGTTTGCACCCGAAGATCACAGCGACATAATCGCTGTGGGGTACGCCGTAGACAAGCATGGTTATATCGTCGAAGCTATCGCCAAACCAGCGCAGCGGTTCCTCGCCCTGTGCCGCGACCGGCGCTACCGCCACCGGTATCAGCACGGCCAGGGCGGCCGCGAGCAGCATACGGGAAAAAACGGTTGCACGCCGAACGGCGGATCTGGTTTGCTTCATATTGGCCCTCGCACATGCCCGGTTCCGCCGGATGCCATTCGATCGGAAAAAATTCGATCGGAAAAACCTGGCCCCGCGCGACCGTGATTGGGCCGGGCAAAAAAAGCCAAATACAAAGTAGATACAATGTAAAAGCGGCTGCCGAGGCCCTGCTGCGAATCAATCTATCAGATGTCCAGCAGGAATGATTCATTTATTCGAATGAGCCGTTCGACCCCCATCGGCACCCCGAGTGTCCGTACCCCGTCATCCGGCTCGGGAATGCCCACTCGACGCGCCGCCCGCGGCAGGCATAGGCCTGGCGCAGGTTCGCGCATTCCGCCAGACCCGCCACGGGCGCGTCGCCTTGCGGGAATGTCGTGGATTACGGCTACGCCGCTCCGTTGACGATGTCCAGGCACTGGCGGCGGCGCCACACGGTTTCCTTGACCTGCCGCTGGCTGTCGTCGAAGACCACTTTGTACTGGCACACCAGGTAGTTCTGCGAGGCCGGCATGCGCAGCGTGAAGTTGTAGTTCCACTCCGGGCCATCCTGTCCGTTGGTGCGGCTGAGCGGCTGGCCCAATTTTCCGGCGACCGCCTGGGCTTGCATGCCCGGCACTATCTGCCTGAACAATGCCGGATTTTCAACGGCTCCGTCGCGCTTGAACGGCACGTCGTATTCGGGAATCGTCATATTGACGTCCGAATACTTCAACTTGTCGGGATTGCTGACTGGGTCATTCGGGTTATGGTGCGCCGCGCACCCCGCGATCGCCAGTACGACGGCGGACAGGGCGGCAGGACGCACAAAACCAGAATTAACAAGGTCTGTTTTCATAAAAGTTTCTCTTTGAACCTCACGACAAATCGCGCCATAGGGCCGCGCACAATGCCTCAGGACAGCGCACGGCTCTCATCCCCTGCCCGGCCATCACCGCTCGCGCAGCGCTTCACGCGCCTTGTTGAACGGCTTGGTCAAATAATCCCACACCGTCTTGCTGCCGGTACGGATGTCCGTGGTGGTGACCATCCCCGGCACGATGGGAAATTTTTTTCCCGCCTTGTTGATCAGCACATCCGAGTCCGTGCGCACGTATACCGGGTAGTACACGATCTCGGGCTTGACCTTGTCGCGCACGGTATCGGGAGATATCGTCACCACACGCCCCTCGAGGCCGCCATAGATGGAGTAGTCATATGCCGTCACCTTCACCAGCGCCTTTTGGTCGGGGTGAATGAAGGCGATGTCGCGCGGCGAAATGTGCGCTTCGACCAGCAGTTGGGAATCCAGCGGCACGACCGTCATGAGCGCGCCATTCGGCGGCACCACGCCGCCGATGGTGGTGACTTCGATGCTCTTGACTATGCCCCGTACCGGTGACCGCAGGGTCGTGCGCTTGAGCGTGTCCTCGCGCCCGCGCACGACCGACGACAAGGACTTGACCTGCGCGGCGACCTTGGCCAGATCCTGGCGGCTCTGCACCATATAGTTGGATCGCGTCTCGGTGACCTTGAGTTCCAGATCGGCCTGCTCACGCTGCAAGCGGATAAGCTCGACATTGCTGGCCGCGCCTGTTTTTACCAGCGAACGCGTAATGCCGATCTGCTTGCGCACCAGGCCCAGAGACTCATCCAGCCCCGCAAGGGTCTGTTTCAACCCACGCTGGCGCGATTGGAAAAGCGACACTTCCGCCGCGCGCACTTCAGGGTAGCCAGCAAGCTCGGCAGGGAACTTGATCTCGTCCAGATCATCGATCTCTGCCTGCAGCCGCGCCTGGCTGGCCAGCGCCGCCCGATATTGAGCCGCCGTCTCGCCGACGCTCGATTCGCTGCGCGTGGGATCCAGACGAGCCAGCACCTGCCCCTTCTGGACGATATCGCCCACATGCACGTCCAGCTGCGCCAGAACGCCACCTTCCAGAGACGCGATCTGCTGCTCCCGGGAACTGGGTATGACCTTGCCCGGGCCATTGGACACTTCGACGATCTTGAAATTCCAGGCCCACAGAAAGAAGACAGCCAGGAACAAGGCCATTATCCAGACCACTTTGGCTCCGCCGCTGGCGTGAAAGTCATCGGCTTCGTCGAGGCGCGCCAGCTCGGCATCGGGCACGACGATCAATGCCGGCATGGTGCCATGAAGATTATTTCCGGACGTTGCGGCGGTCATTGCGGCTGCTCCTCGGCCAGCGTCAGGGGGTCTTGCGCCGGCGGCTCGGCGCCCGCCTGTTCTTGCGCCTGTTCTTGCGCCTGTTCTTGCGCCTGTTCTTGCGCCTGTTCTTGCGCCTGTTCTTGCGCCTGTGCCGAAGGCTGCGCAGCGGCAGCGGCAGCCGCTTGTACCGGGGCGCCCCGATTGCGCCGCAAGGTTTCGATCACCGTGTCG
Organism: Candidimonas nitroreducens; assembly: GCF_002209565.1. GTDB lineage: Bacteria > Pseudomonadota > Gammaproteobacteria > Burkholderiales > Burkholderiaceae_B > Candidimonas > Candidimonas nitroreducens. Next base: position 12,103 of record NZ_NJIH01000015.1, on the reverse strand, counting down.
CGGGGGCCGTCCAGCGCAACGGCTCCGCCGTCCAGGACGATGATTCTGTCTACGAGTTCCAGCAGCGCCAGCCGATGCGTGGCCACCACCAGGGTGCGCCCGTGCGCCAGCTCACGCAACTGCGCGATCACCGTCCGCTCGGTACCGTCGTCGAGCATGGCCGTGGGTTCGTCCAGAAGCAGAACCCGCGGATCACGCAGCAGCAGCCGCGCCAGCAGCAGGCTCTGGCGCTGCCCGCCGGACAAACCCAGGCCGCCCTCCATCACCGGGTAATCCAGCCCCATCGGCAAGCGCTGCACGAAGGCCCAGGCGCCCGCCCGATGCAATGCAGCCGCAATTTCGGCATCGGTGGCATTGGGGGCGCCGAGCCGCATGTTCTCGCGCAGCGTGCCGTAGAACAGGCGCGCATTCTGGGTCAGCAGCGATACGTCGCGGCGCACATCGGCCGGATCGATGTGACCCAGCGCCACATCGTCGAGCAGAATCCTGCCCATTTGCGGCTCCAGCAGGCCGGACAGCGCCTGCAGCAGCGTCGACTTTCCGGAACCGTTGCGCCCCAGCACGGCAATGCGCTCGCCCGGCTGGATGTCGAGCTTGCCCACGCGCAGCGCGGGCACGGTGCCGTCGTAGCTGAACATGGCCTGGCGCAATTCGTACTTGCCCATCAAGGCCGGACGATGCACCCGCGTGCCGTCCTCGGCATGATCCACCGGCAGCTGCATCAACTGATCGAGCGCCTCGGTGGCCACCCTGGCCTGCTGCCAGCGGTTCAGCACCTGCGCGACCCCCGCCAGCGGCGCCAGCATGCGCGAAGACAGAATCGACGCGGCGACCAGCACACCAGTGCTTATTTCGCCCGACATCACCATGGGCGCACCGAAAAACACGACAAAGGCATAGGCCCCGCCCTGCACGGCCTGGATCCAGTTTCCGAGCTGATGCAACAGCTCGCGCATGCGCAGGCTCGAGTCGGCGTCTATAGCGTTGTAATAGTTCCACTGATTCTGGAAACTTGGCTCGGACTGCAGCAGCTTGATGTCCTCGATGCCCTGCACAGCCTCAACCAGCATGGAGCTGCGCAGCGACGATTCGCGCATGCATTCCTGGGCCAGCGCGCGCAGGCGCTTCTGCGCCAGCAGGCTGGGCAGCATCAGCAGCGCGAACGCCGCCAGAGGTATCCAGACGAGGCTGCCGGCAATAGACCAGAAGATCAGGCAGAACAGCAGGAAAAACGGCAGATCCGCGATTGCCGCCACCGTGGTCGAGGTCAACATGTCGCGCACGGGCTCAAGCTCGCGTATCTGCGCCACGAACGTGCCCGTCGCCTTGGGCCTGGCCGTATTGCGTATGCGCAGTGCGCGGCCGAATACGCGGTCGGAGATCCGCAGATCGGAGCGCTTGCCGACCACGTCGATGATGTGCAGACGGGCATTGCGCATGACCCAGCTGAACACCAGGGCCAGCATCACGCCCGAAAACAGCACGTACAGCGTGGGCTGCGACTGCGCCGGGATGACCCGGTCATACACCTGCATCGAGAACATGATGCCGGCCAGAGACATCAGGTTGGACACGAACGAGGCGACCATCACATGCGTGTAGGGGCGCAGGTCGGCGAAGACGATGTCGCGCAGCCAATGACGCTTGACCGGCTTGAAATAGTCGTCGACCCGGGAGTCGGGCGCCGACTTGATCGGCCGCAGCACAGCCATGGCCGCTACGGACGCGCGCAGATCGTCCAGGGCGACCGTACTGTCCAAGCCCTGGTCGCCGCTGAACTTCAGGCGCAGGCCCTCTTCCGTGACGGCGGAGATGACCGCCACCTGGCCATCGCGCAACTGCACGGCCAGCGGCAGACGCCAGGAGCTCAGGCCATCGAGGCGCGGCTTGACCCAGCGCAGGCGCAATCCCGCCTGGCGGGCGGCTTCGCGCACGTTGTCCTGCAGGCCTCGGGGGTTCCCCCAGGCGAAAGCCACACGCAGGCGTTCGCGGGAAACGTCCAGATGGTAGTGCGCCGCCACGGCCAGCACCGCATCGAACCAGCCGGCCAATGGTTGCGGCAAACGATCGGAACCGGATGCAAGACTGTCCTGGCCAGCCGCCCCGTGATCCATATCGGCCGCCTGCCCGGCCGAAGCGAACGCGTGTGCGGCAAAAGCGGGTTTAGCGCTCATTGAACTTCCCCGGCAACGTGCTGCGACGGCAGGTTCGGAGCACTGATGGCGTGCGACACGACCTCGCCCTCGCTGAAGGCGTTGCGCAGGCCGCCCATGTAATACAGGCATTCAATTTCTTGGTGATACATTTCATGCTTGCTTTCTATCTGGTCATTAAGCGAGGAGTAATATTCCTGTTCGGCATTGAGCAGGTCGAGCATGGAGCGGGTGCCCAGCTGCAGGTACTGCTGGCGGTACAGAACACGGGTGATGCGCATGTTTGCCTCGCGCGCCGCCTGCACCTGGATGCGTCCGGAATACTTGCGCCACTGCAGCACAGCGTTCTGCAGGCCCTGGATCGCGTCGAGCCGGGCCTGATCCAGCGCCGCCGTGGCCGCAGAGACGCCATAGCCGGCTGCGCGCTTGCCCGATTGCAGCCGCCCTCCTTCATACAAAGGCATCGAGAAATTCAGCATGACCGATGCGTCCGTCCGGGGCGTGCCGGGCAAGCCGTAGTCTCCGCCCAGCCGCCGCCCCACAGACCCGCTGACCGACAGCGTCGGCCGCAGCTGTGCCTCGGCAAGATCCAGCCCGGCGCGCGCCTGTTCCAGCTGCGACTGGGCAACCTGAACCGCCGCCGTGGACTGCACGGACGCCCGCCTCGAGGCCGCGTCCGCCTTGCAGGTGCCCTTCAAGGCAGGCGTGGGCGCGCCGGCGATCTGGGGCGGCATCTCCATGCCCACCCAATGCATCAGGGTGGTGCGCCAGAGCCGCACCTGCGACTGTGCGGTCAGCAGCTCGACTCGGGCCTCATCGACGCGTGCCTGGGCCTGTGCGGTATCGGAATAGGTTCCGGCGCCCTTGTCCTGGCGTTCTTTGACGAGCTTGGTCAGCGCCTCCAGGGAAGCGACCTGCTGTTTTGCCACCTCGACCAGCGCCTCGTTGCGGCTCACTTCCACCCATGCCTCGGCGGTATTGCGTATGACTTGATCGAAGGTCAGCAATACCTGCGCACGCGCCGCGCCGCTGGCCGCCATGGCCTGGTCGACCTGGCTGCCGACTTTGCCGAAGTCGTACACCATTTGCGTAACCGAGATTTGCGCAAGATGCTGGTGCTGGCTGTCGGTGTCCCCTATGGGATTGTTGCTGGCCTGGCTGCTGACCCCTGCCGTGACCGTGGGGTAATAGCCCGAACGCGCGGCTTCGATGCTCTCGGTCTGCTGCAGCAGCTGGCTACGCGCATTGTGCAGCGACGGATGCCAGCGCACGGCCCGGTTCACCGCCTCCTGCATGCCAAGCGCCGCGGCGCCCTGGCCCGCCGCAGCGGCGGATCTGAGCCCGGAAAGCAGGTTCGGTGCAGGCGGAGGCTCTCGATGCGAGGGCGCCCGCTGTGGCGACGCGGGCAGCAGCACCGGGGGCATGGCCTGCGCCGCAGCCGGTGCGGGCGGCCGCGCCGGCGTCTGCGCGCGCACGGGCAAGGCCACTGCCAGCCAGGCGGCAGCCGCGGCGGCGGCGAGGGCGGGCGGTGCAAACCGTGCCGGCAGGCCTCGCGGCGCACTGCCCGAACCGGCCTTGGGATCAAGCTGCATGCCGGCTGCGCGAGATAGCGCGGTGTCGAGTCTCGCCAACATCAAGCCACCGCGTGCGCATGAGCCAGGCTATGGTGCAGCTCGTCGTCCGGCTGCTGCACATCGGGCACGAAAGCCGTGTAGGCCGCCGCGCCGCTGCCGGAAGCGGAGTCCGGCTGCGGCAAGGTTCCGCTGTCGGTTTCCTGCCCCGGAAGCCAGCTATGGGTACTGCCAGCCGCCCCTCCGGAAGAGGCATCCGGTGCCGCCGCCAGCAAGGAATCGAGCGTCGGCAGTGTGCTTTCCTGATCGAACAGAAAGGAGGATTCGCTGGTGCTGCCGTCGGACTGCGTGTCGGGCAGATCCAGCATGAGCGACATCGGCGAGAAAGACAGCCCCTGGGATTCCGGAGTGACCGCTGTTTCGTCGACCGAAGCGCCGCCATCCACTATCAACTTGACGGTGGAAACGCCATCATCCAGAGTGCCGGTCCAGGTACCATCATGGTTGTTCGTCCAGGTGCCGCTCAGTGCAACCTTGTCTCCTGCCCCGTCGCCGTGTACGGTCAGCGTACCGCTGGAATCGCCGCCCGAGCCCAGGATGGTGCGTACCTGTTCGGGGGTCAGATCGTTGATTTTGTTGTCGCCGCTGATGCTCAGATCCAAGGTTTCGATATTGCTCAGCTTGGCGGCAAGATCCGTCCCGCTGAGCGTCTCGCCCTGGCGGAAGTGCACCGTATCCGTACCGGAAAGGCCATCGATGCTGTTTCCGGTCCAGATGAGGGAATTGTCGCCGTTGGTGGCAAGCTGATTCGACACATTCAGTGTGATGGTGTTGCTGTCGTGAACGGACTCATCACCATTCCCGCTTTCCACCGTCCAGGCTTCCACCCCGATCTGCATCCCAGGCGTCGTCGTATCCTGATCATGCAGATCGGAGCTCGCCTGTATGAAGCCCAGCTTATGCAAGGCGTCCTGGGTCAGCCCAGTGATCGTGTAGGTACCGCCATTTGCCGAGTCATACGCGACCCCATCAATCAACACGCCGCCTATATAGAAAGAAGCGTGCTCACCCAGGCCGGTGAGTTTCAGCGTCGTGGTTTCCTGGCTGGTGTCTTCAATTGTGCTGGTTCCGACCGTGATGCTGGCATCGGTCGCGTCAGCCATCGCCGCATTGAGGTTTATTGGAATGATATGGCCTTCGGTGCCAAATGCATGAGTCGGGTCGAGCGTGATCCCATTGGCGATCGGATCAATGGTGATAGGCTCCAGTACATGGGTATCGGTGACCGTAGTGGTCAAGGAATCTTCACCGGACTTGACGATCAGTTCCAGCCCAGACAGCGTGCCGCTCCAGTGGGCTGGCGGCAGGATGGCAATGTAAGCGGGCATCGTGAGGCTCTCTTCGGAAATGACCCACGTGTTCATGCCGTCCTGCCCCCCTGCATTGCTGGCCATGTGGGCGTCGCTTGCACTATTGCCGATATACACTAGAAAACCACTGGGGACATCCGAAAGTAGAATGGAGTGAAACTTCTCTGAGCCGTCGCCATCGATAAGAGTTGCCTGAAGGCCGGTCAACTGGATCAGCGACTCTTTACCGGCAACGGCAGCTTCGCCACCGGTGACGGCATTGCTGGTGATCTGTGCCCCGTCGTTGCTGATAGCCACCGTTAGGGTGGCGCTGTTGTCGACTTGAACAGGGTTGGCATTTTCTTCCTGGTTTGTCACCCAGGTTTTAACCGTGACATCCCCCTTGGTCATGGTGTCAGGCTGGTAGTCGAAATGAAGCGTCTCGCCCATATCGACTTTATCGATGACATAGTACGTGCCGGAGGGCAAGCCTGCGGGATCCGTCTCGGTCGTCAGAGTGTGATCTCCCGCACCGATCAGCGAAAGCGTACCGCCATCCAGAGCCGACGTAGTGCTGCCTACCTGCAGGTACAGTTTGCCGTCGACAATGATGCCGTGGCTGCCGTCGGCTAAATTGCTGACGGTGATGTCGAACGGGATGCTGGTATCGGATTCATTAAGCTCACTATCTGTGCCGGCAATGGCAATCGTCGCCTCGTCAGTCACTGGTTCGACCGGTATGGTCGGCGTGACAGACCGGGTGTTCACAGCATCACTACCAGCGCCGCCGACAAGCGAGGTGGTCAAGTCGGCATCGAAGGTGAAGCCTCCTGTGGCGTTGTTCTCGTTGCTGTTGGGCGGCGGGGTGACGCTGATGGAGTGCAACAGCTCTTGAAGCGCATCATCGATGTCGTTCTGGGTGGTGCTGCCATCAACGGTAATGAGCTTGGTCGCCGTCCATACGTCGTGCCCGTCGATGACGGTATGAACCATGCCCGCAACACTGGAACCGCCAGGCAGGTCGGTCAGGGTCACCGTGAAGGCGTGCGTGCCGATACCCGGCAGCATGACGCCCGCATCAATCTTTTCGTCGAGCGTAAAAGGGCTGTCCTCGGTCGCCGAGGTATCGTTATAGGCCCATTCGGTAATGGGTGCGGGACTCTCCGCCGGGCCAGCGGGGCCGTCGGTAACATCGGTCGTTTCCAGATGCCACGTTACCGAGTCAGTTTCGACAAGCCCCGCGTTCGCCTGGTCGTTGCCATTGTCCTGCACTTGCGCAGTCATGGTGATGTCGTGAACGCCTTTATCGGCCTGCCCACTGACATCGAATCGAACCGACAGATCTAGCCCCTCGCTGCCGATAGCCTTGGCATCCTCGCCGTCATACACCAGCAGCCAGCGACCGCCGCCCAGATAGCGGCCGTCGACCACCCCGCCCTCTCCATCGGACACCCCCACGGTCACTCCATCGGGCACCCCGTCGATGACGACACGCACCAGATGTTCGCTGCCGTCGGTATCGGGGGAATCAACGTGGAAATTCACCGTTACGATATCGGCCACTTCCACGCTAACAGTATCGGGGCTCGCATCGTCTGACACGGTGGTGTCCAGCGTACCCGCAATGGCCGTTATGGATGCATTCGGCTGATCGGTGACCGCCGTGGCATGGATTTCGAATGTCGCCGGCGTCCAGGGACTTGTCGTCGTACCACTGCCATCAGAGGCGGCATCCGTAATTTGGTACTCGAACGCAAAACTGCCCAGATCGCCGTCAAGATTCTCGCTGCCCTGGGCCGACAACGTAGCCGCCTGTTCCGGAGACAGAATGTAGTAGCCGTCGGTAACCGTCAAATCGGTGATGGGCGCACCGTCCACATATAGCGTAAAGTTCTTGTCGGTGAACTGGCTGGCATCGATACGCACCCCGGCCAGGGTTTCGTCGGTATCCCCGTGCTGGTGCACGATATGCAGGCCAACATTGGATCGGGCGTCTTCAGATATCGTGGCGCTGGTGCTCATGACGGCTTCGGGTGAAGGCGTGACCGTGAACGTAACGGGCACCGCAGTGCCGGTATGCGTATCCCCGTCATCTTCAGTCGTAACACCAGCAACCTTGAAGTGCACCTCGCCGCTATAGTTCTCCGGCACCGTGATCGTGGCATCGGCCAACTGGTCTTCGGTCAGTACCCAGACCCGGGCCTCTCCCGTGATCGAGTGGTCGGTGACCAGTAGCCCCGAGTCAAGGGCGAAACCGTCAGGCAGCCCGGACACGCGTACGGTCAAGGTTTCGGAGCCGTCCTCGTCTGGAGTCGATACGGACACCAGATCAGACAGCTTGACGGACTTGGTGCCATCGTCCAGATCAGCTTCGGTGAAATTGGCCACTATTTTTGGCTGGACAACAGCAGTATCGGCGACGCCGTGCATAGCCACGACGATGTTCAGCGTAGGGCCAGTCGTATTGATACTGCTGTACGGGCTACCGCCATCGCCATCGATTATCAACGTGTCCACTGAATCGGCATGGACTTGCAGCGTGAAGTCTTTGTTACTGTTAGCCGGCGGGCTGATGTACAAGTCTGTGGCGGTATTGAAGTCAGTGATTTTGACGCTGCCGTCGATGGCTGTCTGCGCGACCCCACCGTAGTAAATGATAGCGCCGTCGGGAATACCGGAAATCGTGACGACAAAAGTTTCCGAAGGATCAGAGCTGGTCGGATTGATGGCCAGCGGGATATTGGTGTCTTCCTTGCCGCTGGCGTGACCGCTCAGGGTCAGGGTCACGTCATCGGCCACCGGCTTGATAAGAATATTGACCAGGTGCGACTCGCCGCTGGTTGCCTCCGACGACACGCCATTGCCATCGTCATCCATATCGACGGTATGGGCTTCAACCTTGATGTCGAATTTTCCAGAAAAATCTGGCGCCGCCTTGAACTGCAAAGTACCCAATGCATCGACCGGCACATCGATGGGGCTACCCACGTAGGTGACAATATGATCGACACCGCCTTCGATCCACTTGAATTGCGAGCCTATCGCGCCGGAGGGGCCGCCATCGCCCGCAACCAGTTCCGGCGTCAAGCGGGCGAATAGCTTTTCTCCGGAATCTTGGTCAACCCAGCCTTCGGCCAGGTCGAAGGCGCCGTCTTGGCTGAGATCGAACCATTTGTCTTCCTCACCTGGCGTGGCGTAAGGATGGCCCTGAGTCATCGTCAAATCAGCGAAACCGTCGTGGTCAGTATCGACGAGGCTCCCCGAAGCGTTTCCATCCTGATTAGTGGTCTCGGCCACCGGCGTTACCGTAATCTTCACGTCGCGGTCGACCGTCTGTGTATCAGTGACGGTCGATCCGTTCACCGTATTGCTATCCGTGGTCTCGATCGACAGCGTGATCGTTTCATCCTTGCTGCTGTGCGCGGGCGGTGTAATCGTAAAGCCGTCAAGGACGGCCTCACGCTCGGCTTCAGTCAGTGTGCCGTCGAAGGTGATCGTGGCAGTACTACCGGTGAGGTCATAACTCCATTCCGCCGATGATGACGGCGGAGTGACCTCCCAGCCCGTCGGCACCGTAAACGTCACGGAATCGATTACTTCCGAACCGGAGCCCGTATCGGTGACGGCAACGTTCTGCAGGAAATGGACAGCCGTGTCTTCCGGCGTGGTTACACCCGCGGCGCTTACATCGCCTGCCATGGGATCGACATGCAGACCCAGCACGACAGAGCTGCTAACGGTGCTGATGTCACCGATTGAATCGATGTCAGTATCCTTCGATTCCAGCGTGATGGTGATGCCATCGATGTCGCCGCTGAAATTGGCAGGCGGCTTGACTTTGATAGTCGGAGGTTCGGCCGAATCGGTCCAAGCCGAAGACACCTTCTGGTCGAGTGCACTTATGACGGTTTCGACGCCGCCAATAGTGACGACCGCACCTACAGGCAGGCCTGAGATGCTGTACTGGTACTCCTCGCTGCCATCTGTATCGAGGGCCGCGTTTCCGTCTGTGTCGTTCAGATGAAACGTCAGATGGCTTGTCAGATCGATGGTATTGTCTTCATCGACCGACAGGCTGGCGCTGTCTGCGCCGTCGATGCTCAATTTCGCGCCATCGGTAACGGCCTGTACATCGACATCGATGGTCTGCGTGCTGGTGGCCCCGTCCACGCCCGGAAGAATCGCACCGGTGCTATCCACTTCATAGCTGGTTGCACTGACGGTGACGGTGAAGTTCCGGCCGCTTTCGGCAGGAGGATTGGCCTCTAGCGCCTCATATTCAGCCTTGGTCAGGTAATAGACGCCGTGGGCATTGTCTTCGGCTGGCAGGCTGGAGACGTGATCCACGTCGGTGAGGACGATGGTGATCTTGCCGTCCACGGGGGCCAGCTCCATCGTACCGGTGACCAAGGTCACCCCAGTGGCACCGGCGCCGCTGAGCGTCAGCGTGATCTCGCCCAGACGCTCGGAATAATCGTGCGTGATGGCACCGTCGCCCGTTCCGGTGTCAGTAATCCCCGGCGCGACCAAGTCCAGCGACACTGAGGTGTCTTCATTTGTATGGACGGTCTTGTCGTCTTCCAGAGCAGGCGTGTCGGCTACCTTGGCGATCTCAAAAGTGAGCGTCTGAGTCACCGTTCCCGTGCCGCCGCTGGACTCGGCCATGGTATAGGTGACAGTCGGCACCTCGCCGGCATAGTTTTCCGCCGGCGTAAAAGTGTAAGCGCCGTTTTCCGCAATGGTCAGGGTGCCCAGTACGTTGCCAACCGCGTCCTTAAGGATGATGTCATCGCCGGAAGTATAGTTGTCGCCAAGGGTATAGGTTTCGTCGTTCCCATCGCCGTCATTGTCGACTTTGAAAGTCGTCACCTTGAGGACGTCGTCCACGTCGGAGACATAATCCTGCAATGTGCCAGTGGCGCTGCCGTCCTCAGTCAAGTGGACGGTTTCATCGCCCGCTCCCGTGAGGTTGTCGTCACTACCGTTGACGGTGACGGTAATGACCTGCTCGTCATACGCGCCGTGTTCGTCGGTCACTCGTGCAGTGAAGGTCTCCGTCCCGGTGTCGCCATGATTTAGCCCCTGGGTAGCGGCGCGGTCATCATCCAGCGTATACGTCCACTTGCCCGTGGTTGGATCAATACTGATCGTTCCATAGGTACCGTTGGTTCCCGTTCCCGCTATGCTCCATGTCAGCGTCGCACCGGTATCCACGTCGTGGGCGGCCAGGGTGCCAGTGGCGGTATCATCTCCCGGCACCCCGGTTCCCTTTTCGGTCACTTGGCCGGCAGCATCGGCCTCAACCGAGGTGATCCCGGGCTGATCGTTGGTGCCCGTGACAGTGATGGTCAAGGTGCTGGTGCTGGTCGCGCCCATGGCATCCACCGTCGTGTAGCTGAACACCTCTGTGACAGTTTCGCCCTGATGAAGCGCCTGAGTGTCGAGATCGTCGTTGGCCAGCGTGTAGGTATATGTGCCATCTTCCTTGAGCACCAGGGAGCCATAGACACCCCCAAGCGCAGTGCCCAACTCGCCCACTGCGCCGTCAAAGCTCACCTCGCTGACTGTCAGCGTCTTCTTCTCGCCATCGTCCACATCGGTATCGTTGGTCAGCACGTTGCCGGTGGCGGTCGGAATCCCTTCCGTAGGAGTGTTATCGCCATTGTCCACGCCCGCTTCCTTGACCGTGCCGGTATCGGCATTGGCTACAGGCGAGTCGTTGGTGCCGGTGATGGTGATGGTGACGTTGCGCGTGTCCGTGCCGCCCGAGCCGTCGTTCACCTGTACGATGTAGGTCAGTTCAACGGTGTCGCCTTCGTTCAGGGCCTGGGTGGCGGCCAGCGTGTTGTCCAGCTCATAAGTCCACACCCCCGTCGCGGAATCGACGCTGAATGTGCCGTAGGTGGTGTCCGGATCGATGACGCTCCAGGTGAACGTGTCGTTATCCACATCCGATGCTGTGAAACTGCCACTGACAGTGGGGTCGCCAGGAACCACCGTACCGTCATCGAGATTCCCAGCCTCAATTACTGCGCCGGATTGATTGCTTTCGGTAATGACTGGGTCGTCGTTGCTGCCGTTGATGGTGACCGTCAGTGTCGCCGTACTCGGATCCCCGTCGCTGTCCGTGATCGTGTAGCTGAACGTGTCCTCTAGCGTGTCGTTAGCATTGAGCGCATCAACATCATGATTCGTGTTGTCCAGTGTGTAGTCGTAGCTGCCATCGGCGTGGATCACCACCGCCCCATATGCACCCTTGATCGTCAACTCGCCGCTGACACTGTCATCCGCCGTATTGCCCGGGACGTTATTGCTGATGATACCCGTCACTGTCGCGCCATCGGCACCCTGCGTATCGGCCACATCATCCAGCCCAGGCGCCGTATCACCGGCCTCTCCCAGCACATTGCCACTGACCGTGGCTTCCGTCGCGTCTTCCGTAATGCTGCTGGCGTCGGCGTGGGCCTGGGGCGCATCATCGACGATCTTGATCGCGATGCTGCTCGTATCGTCCACATCCCCGTTGCGATCGGCTGCCGTCACACCGATCTTGTCCAGTACATCCGTCCCCGCCACCTCCGGCGCCTTCGTCAGCACATAGCTGTAGTCGATCGTCAGCGTGCCGTCTGCCGCCTGGTGATAGCCATTGAGCTCCAGCGTCCCGTATTGCGTCTCGATGTGCTGCGCCGTACCGCCCAGCGCCTCGATCTCCGCCCGGCTCAGCACCTTCGTCTGCGTCACTCCGTCTACATCCTGGTACGACAGCGTGATCGCCCCGCTCTCGCTCAGCCCATCCAGCGCCTTCACCGTGAAGCTGGCGTTGACCTGGGTGTCTGCCTCGTTCGTCGCAGAACCCTCGGCCAGGCCACTCTCGAACACCACCTGATCGGTGGTCACCCCATCGGGCGTGGTGGCTGCCCGGTTCCCCGGCACATCCACCATCACGCCATCGTCGGCGCCATTGATGGTAATCGTCAGTGTCGCCGTGCTCGAGTCCCCATCGCCGTCGGTGATCGTGTACGTATAGGTA
>NZ_NJIH01000014.1 GCF_002209565.1 Candidimonas nitroreducens | reverse complement strand
CCCTGGGCGCCACGGACTTCTCGCCGGCATTCATCGTGGTGGGGGCCCTGACCTGGTGCTCGCTGTTCTACTTCTACCGCCTGTCTCCCGACGAAGGCGCGGAAATGCGCGGCGCCGGCTCCGCACGCCGCGGCTAGGAAACTGAACACGGGGTATCTGAATATCCGGCACACAGGCGTATGATCTGGTACTTGAAGTAGCCATTCCTGTTCCGCCGTCCAAGCTCACAGCAAGGGGTTGTACATGCACGAGTCTGCCAGGCAGCCGGATCCATCCCTCCCGTCGACACGCCGCCGGCGCCTGCTGGCCGGGTTCGTCGGCGCTTATACCGCAACGCTGATTCCCTGGGCTTTGGCCCAACCGGTCAAGAACGGCCAGCACGGCGCCTTCCTGGCCCTGTCGGCCATTATTGCGGGCCGCCAGTCGCTGGACGCCGGCATGGCCGAGCGCATCTTCAAGGGGCTCAGCGCTGAACAGCCAGGGTTCGCGGACGCCGCCGCGGCGCTGCTCAAACTGGTGGACGAGCGCAAGATCGACCCGATGCACTTGCAGCAAACCCTCGACGACGAAAAATCGCCGCTGGCCCCCTTGCCACGCAAAATCGCCACGGCATGGCTTCTGGGCGTGATCGGCAGCGGCGCGAACGCGCGCGTCGTCGCCTACGAGCATGCCCTGAACGCGCAATTCGTCGCCGACGTGCTCAAGCCCCCTACCTATGCATACGGCCCTTACGGCAGTTGGACACGCAAACCCCTATAAGGAGCGCGCATGGCAGAGTCACTCAACGCAGACTACGTCGTAATCGGCTCGGGCCTCATCGGCTCGCTCACGGCCATGAAGCTCGCCCAGGCCGGCGCCTCCGTTCTCATACTCGAGGCCGGCCCGCGCTACAGCCGCGACCAGATCGTGGCGAACTTCCGCAACTCGCCGCGACGCAGCGACTGGATGTCGCCATACCCGTTTTCTCCATGGGCGCCGCACCCCGTCTACAAGCCGGAAGACAACGGCTACCTGATACAGGCCGGCCCCTATCCCTACCCGGCCGAATACATACGCATGGTGGGCGGCACCACCTGGCACTGGGCGGCGCACGCCTGGCGCAATGTGCCCAACGACCACCGCATCCACACCCTGTACGGCGTGGGCGTGGACTGGCCGGTTTCGTACGATGGGCTCGAGCCTTTCTACCAAGAGGCCGAAGAAATCATGGGCGTCTCGGGCGCCGACAATACCGGCTCGCCGCGCAAGAAGCCCTTTCCCATGGAACCCGTGGCCGAACCCTACGCCATGCGGCGCATACGCGAACGGCTCGACCCCGCCTACAAAGTCGTCACCAATACCACGGCGCGCAACAGCCGGCCCTACGACGGGCGCCCCGCCTGTGTCGGCAACAACAGCTGCCAGCCCATCTGTCCCGTCGATGCGCAATTCAACGGCGGCCGCGCGGTGGCGAAGGCCGAGGCCGCCGGCGTCAAGCTGGTGCCCAACGCCAACGTCTACAAGCTGGAAAGCGATGCCAAGGGGCGCGTGGTAGCCGCGCTTTACTATGATCCCAACAAGGGCACGCACCGCGTCACCGGAAAAACCTTCATCGTCGCGGCCAACGGCATCGAAAGCCCGCGGCTGTTGCTGCTTTCCAGCAGCGACAAATTCCCCAAGGGCCTGGCCAACGCCCGCGACATGGTGGGCCGGCACCTGATGGATCACCCCAGCACCTCGCTGACCTTCGACGCCGATGAAGACGTCTGGCTGGGCCGCGGCCCGCAAAGCCCCAGCTCCATCAACACCATGCGCGACGGCGATTTCCGCAAGGAACATGCGCCCTACCGGCTCGACTTCACGAATATATCCCGGGTCGACGGCGCCACCACCGCGCTGATCGCAGCCGGCGTCTACGGCGCCGAATTCAAGCGCCGCCTGCGCTACAGCGCCGCGCGCGAACTGAACGTGAAAACGGTGCTGGAAGTACTGCCGCACCCCGAAAACCGCATTACCCTCAGCTCACAGAAAGACGGCATGGGCATCCCCAAGCCCGAAGCCCACTACTTCATCGACGAATACACGCACAAGGGCGCCATCCGCGCGCTGGACGACTTCCGCCGCATCGCCGAACTCATGGGCGGCACCAATCTGCGCTACACGCGCGACGGCGAATACGCGAACAACCAGCACATATGCGGCACCCTCAGCATGGGCAATGACCCGGCCACATCCGTCGTCGACAAGTGGGGCCGCGCGCACGACCACGAAAACCTGTACATGGTCGGCACCGGCGTCATCCCTACCGCCGGCACCTGTAATTCCACCGAGAACGGCCTGGCGCTGGCGCTGCATACCGTGCATCACATCCTGGGCGGGCAAAGCGGCGGCTCCGCTTCCGTGCAGTCATGATCAGTCATGCAAAGGTGGCCCACATGAAGACAATGACACGCTTGCTGTCCGGCCTTGCCCTGAGCCTGGCCGCGCTGGCGCTTTGCCCGAGCCTGGAAGCCCGGGCCGCCGGCACATCCGCTTCCGACGCCCAGCTCGTCCAGCAGGGCAAGTACCTGGCCATCGCCGGCGACTGCATGGCCTGCCACACCGCGCACGGCGGCAAGCCTTTTGCCGGCGGCCTGGCCCTGGCCTCGCCGCTGGGCGACATTTATTCCACCAACATCACGCCGTCCAAAACCGCGGGCATAGGCAATTACACGCTCGAGCAGTTCACCCGTGCGCTACGCGCAGGCGTGCGCGCCGATGGCGCACACTTGTACCCGGCCATGCCGTACACCAGCTATGCGCAGGTCAGCGATGCCGACGTCAAGGCGCTGTATGCCTATTTCATGCACGGCGTCGCGCCCGTGGACACCCGCGCACCCGAGACCAAGCTGCCCTTCCCTTTCGACATCCGGCTGGCCATGGCCGGCTGGAACCTGCTGTTCCTCGACGACCAGCCCTATAAGCCGGTGCCCGACAAGGGCGAACTCTGGAACCGCGGCGCTTACCTGGTTCGCGGCCTGGCGCACTGCTCGGCCTGCCACACGCCGCGCAACACGCTCATGGCCGAAGACGCCTCGCAAGATCTGGGCGGCGCCTACGTCGGGCCCTGGTATGCCCCCAATATCACCTCTGACGCCAATAGCGGCCTGGGCGGCTGGAGCGAGCAGGAAATCATCGAATACCTGAGCACCGGGCATACGGCCAAGGCCCAGGCCTCGGGCCCCATGATGGAAGCCATAGATTTCAGCCTGCGGCACCTCAGCAATAATGACCTGAAGGCCATCGCCGTCTACCTGAAATCAGTGCCGGCCATACACGAGGCCGCCGACACCAAGGCCGTGTTCGACTGGGGCAGCGCGTCCGACAAGCTGGACACCGTGCGCGGGGCCGCATGGCCATCGAACCCGGATCAAATGACCGGCGCCCAGCTTTACGACGCGCATTGCGCCTCGTGCCATCAGGCGCAGGCCCAGGGCAGCTTCAAGGGCGGCCTGCCGGCGCTGTTCCACAACACGGCCACCGGCCGGCTCCAGACCAACAACCTGGTGCTGACCATACTCGACGGCATCCACTTGCCGGCGCAAGGCAACGGCGTGGTCATGCCCGGCTTTCGCGATGTCATGAGCGACGCGCAGGTCGCGACGCTGGGCAACTACCTGATGCAGGCTTACGGCAATCCGGCCGGCAAGGTCACGGCCGAACAGGTCGCCGCCTTGCGCAAAGGCGCGCCCGCCGGGCCTGGCCCGCAAGTCGACCTGGTATTGGTCGCGCGCGTCGGGCTGGTCATCGCCGGGCTCGTCCTGTTGCTGATCCTGTACCTGATCTTCCGCCCGCGGCGGCGCCGGGCATAGGCCCGCGAAATGCGGGCCGGCCCGGCATCACGCCGGGACTACCACCCCGGCGGATTGACGGCTTTTTCTACCCGCAGCTCGGGGTGCACCACATCGCCGTCGCGGACGATCTCTGTGCCGTCCAGGGTCAGGCTGCAGCCGCGCATGGGGATATCCATGTGGCAGGCGGTATCGTTGGTGCCGCCCAGCTCTACATTGGGCCCGAGCGAAAAGAGCACATTGCCGTAGAACGACAGTGCGTTCATGACGTGCTCGTCATGCAGCCTGCGGGTCGCCTCGAAGTGATACCAGCGTGCCGCGTCGTTCATGCCCCAGCCTATATGCGAAATGGCATAGGCCCTCGGGTCGTTGAAGCCGGCCACGTAGGTGCGCAGCAGATCCGCATCCATGCCCGAGCCTTCCACCTTCGTGACGTAGCCGCGCTCTACGGTGAGAACGACGTCGGACTGCAGGTACCGCTTGAACGCCGCCAGGATGTCTCCTTGGCGCAGTACGACGGTTCCGTCGACCTGTCCGTCATTGCCCTGCGTGAATACGAAGCCCGAGGGGAAATGATCCCAGCGCCCTGGCTGGTCGGTATAGCCGTATTCGGATATGACCGGATACTGGCCCAGCTCGTAAGTGATGTCGGTGCCAAACCGCGAGGTGATGTGCAGGCGCTTGGCCTGCATCAGGATCTCGCGCCCGCGCTCGACCCGCTGGGCCAGTTCGCGCGTGGGGAACATGGCGCGCAATACATGGGGCGGTTCCATGATGCGCAGTATGCGCACGCCCGCTTTTTGCATGTCCAGCTGTTCCCGCGAGAACAGCAGGCCGACCAGGTCGACGACCATATCGCAGCGCTTCAGCATATCCAGCAGCAGCTCCCTGCCCGCGAACGGATGGCGGCCCTGCACCGCCGCCCGCAGGGTCTGGTCGCGCTGGACATTCACATTGAAGGCCTGGGCCCCCAGGCGCCCCGCCGCCTTGAGCAGGGCCTGCACATAGTCGGGCCACTCAGCGCCCGCGTTCAGGATGGCGATCTGCTCGCCTTCGCTTACCTTGCACAGCCGCAGCTCTTCCAGGAACAGCTCGACCAGGTCGAAATCCACTATCGATGAAGCCGTCATGATGTGTGCCGAACCCCCTTAGGTAATATCTGTCGCAATATGCGCAGGCACAAGTCGGTATTTTCAGCCTGCAGCTGATGCGCGGCGCCTTCGGCGCGCACGACTGCCAGCGCAGGCTGCACTCGTTGAAACCTGGCCATCTCTGCCTCGTTGATGACGCCGCTGGCGGTCGCCGCCACCAGCGTCACCGGACAGCTGGCCCGCGCCACGTCTTCATAGACATCCTGCTCATGGAAATCGCGGTAGGCGGGCTCGATCACGCGTGGATCGCAGCTGGCCAGCCACTGGGCGCGCTGCCGCAGCAGCGGCTCTGGCCACTGCGCGACACCGGGCCTGCGCAGATAGGCTTCGGCTTCGCCACGCCGCGCCGCCTGCAGCAGGTTTGCCGTGCGTTCGGCCGGAATGGGATAGGGCCGCCCGCCCGGCGCGCTGGCGGGCGGATCCAGCATGACCAAAGCGCCTATGGCGCTTGACCTGGCTGCCAGTCGCGCGCCGATACGCGCCCCCATGGAATGCCCGACGACAAGGGGCTGCGACAAGCCCGCCGCCGGCAGGAAGGCCTGCAAGTCGTCGGTGCACGCGTCCAGTCCGTAGTCCATATGCGGCCCCTGCTCGCTAAGGCCCCGGCCGCGCACGTCGACGATCCAGACGTCGTAGCCGTCGCCGGCCAGCGCCTCGGCCACGTGCAGCCACAAAGCAGCAGGGCTGACGATGCCCGGCACGATCACTACGGGCAGGCCCGGGGCCTTGCAGCGCAGATAGTGCTGGCGGATGCCGTTGACCCTGAAATGGCCGCCATCCATATATAAACTTTGCATCACATCAGCCCCGCATCGCACACATGATCAAGGAGGCCGCAGCCGCCCCGAGCGCAGCCGCCGCGATCAGCCAGGGCACCATGGGCCAGGTCGGCCATATCGAGGCCTGCCGGGCCGCCGCGCCAGCCGGCGAGCCGGCTGGCGCGACCGCGGGTTCGCCAAGCTGCTTCTGGAAGTTCTGGAAAAACTGTGCCGTCATCTTCGCCACAACGCCTTCGATCAGGCGCGCGCCCACCTGTGCCAGCTTGCCGCCTATATCACCCGAGGCCTCATAATCCAGCCGCGTGCCGCCAGACGAGGCGTCGGCGATGCGGATGCGGACTTCCCCCTTGGCGAAACCCGCAGGGCCGGCATTGCCCTGCACCGACAGGCGATAGGAGGTTCGATCGACGATATCCAGCATCTGCAGGGTCGACTTCATGCGTACGCTGACGGGCCCGATACTGGACTTGACCACCATCTCGTAGGCGTGGGGGCCGGTTTCGCTCATGCTCTGGCATCCGGGTATGGATGCCTTCAGGATTTCGGGATCCATCAACGCCGCCCAGACCCGGTCGCGGCCGGCGCTCAACAGATAATCGCCCTGCACCTTCATCTCTTCACCCTTTTCTTTGTTTCGCGCCTGTTCCAGCAGCGCCCCCAGATTTTTCATGGATATGGGCAGCGCCGTCACGGATACCCCGGCCGCCGCCAGCGCCGATGAAACGGCATTGGCCACGGCGGCGCCAGTTCCAATGATGCCGCCCTCTCCGGCCCCCTTGACCCCGAGCGGATTGCTGGGCGACTGGGCCAGCTCTAGCGTTTCGCCGCGCACCACGGGAAAATCCGTGCTGGTGGGCAATAGATAGTCGGCAAACGTGCCGGTCAGCAATTGCCCGCTGTCGTCATAAATGAACTCGTCCAATAAGGTGCCGCCCAGCCCCTGCACCGCCGCCCCGATGGTCTGCCCGTGCACGATCTCGGGGTTGATGACGCGGCCGAGGTCTTCGACGCAGTAATAGTCCAACACCTCTACCTGGGCGGTGTCGGGGTCGACCGCCACTTCGGCCATTTGTACGCCGAAGGTATAGGTCAACTGATCCGACATGTATTTGGCATCAACCTCGACCGCGCCGCGCTCGGTCGGATCGGCATGAGGCGCAATGCCTTCGGCCAGCTGGGCCAGGGTCAGCAAGCTGGCGCCGTCATGGGCGCCCACCACGCAGCCGTCGCGCCATTCAAGCGAGCCCTCGCTGCGACCCAGCCTGTGGGCGGCCCGCGAGATCAACAGTTCGCGCATCGCGCGGGCCGCCTTGTGGGTCACGGCCCCGCTCATCACCGCGCTGCGGCTATGGTAGGCACCGAAGCCCGCATCGAGCAGCGTCGTAGAACCGTGATATACCCGTACGGCCTCCATGGGCACGTCCAGGCATTGCGACAGCACTTGCGCCATCGACGTTTCATGTCCCTGGCCGGCGCTGGCCGCGCCCAGCGCCAGGTCGAAACACGCATCGCTGCGCAGGGTGAGGCGCGCGTATTCGCCGGGCCCACCGCCCGTGGACTCGGTGAAGCACGCCATGCCCACGCCGATATAGCGGCCATCCTGCAGCGTGCCCGAGCGCTGGCTGCGCTGCGCCCAGCCGAATGCGTCCAGCGCATGCCTGAACACCTGCGGGTACTGTCCCGAGTCATAGATCGTCGGGCCCATGCCGGGAACCAGGGCTCCGGCGTTATAAGGCATTTGCTCGGGAAGAATCAGGTTGGCGGATCGGATGTCGACGCGGTCGATGCCCAGCTTGGCCGCCGCCATGTCGATGAGCCGTTCGCGAAAGAAGGTCGACTCGTAGCGCCCCGGGCCGCGATACGTGCCCGACGGCGTTTTATTGGTGCAAACCGAGATCGCCTCGAACGAAGTCGCTGCAATACGATAGGGCCCGGCCAGGAATTGCGTTCCCTTGCCGGGCATCACCCCGGTATTGGTGCGAACGTAGGCGCCGTTGTCGGCGACCATGCGGCCCCGCATGCCCAGCATGACGCCATCGCGACTGAACGCCATGGACAGATCGCAATAGGTTTCGCGCGAGTGGTTCAGTGCCATCAGGCTTTCGCGCCGGTCTTCTATCCACTTGACGGGGCGTCCGACCCGGCGGGAAAGATACGGCACCAGGAAATCTTCGGGATAGAAGTCGCCCCGGACGCCGAAGCTGCCGCCCACGTCGCACTCGATCATGTCGACGCGATCGACCGGCAAGCCGAGCATGCCGGCCAGGATGCTGCGGTTGGCAAACGGAACCTTGGCGGCGCCCCATACCGTCATGTGGCCCAGCGCCGCATCCCATTGCGCCACAAGCCCCCGGCACTCCAGGGGCGAGGCGCTATGCCTGTGCACGTAGAAGCGCTCGCTGACGACCAGATCGGCTTGTCCGAACGCCTGATCGATATCGCCGAAACCGACTTCATAGGAGGTGGATCTATTGGTTCCCTGGCCGGGGTGCAGCAATACCTCGTCACGCAATGCGTCCTGGGCATCGACGACCGCGGGCAGAAGCTCGATGTCGGCCACGACGCACTCGGCCGCATCTTCGGCGAGATAGGCATCTTCGGCCACCACCACGGCTATGGGCTCGCCTACATACAGGACGCGATCCACCGCCAGCGGACGCTGCAGGAAATTTTCCATGCCCGGCAATGCGCACACCCGCTGCGGGATTTCCTTGAGCAGATGCGCGATCTCGGCGCCGGTGACGACCGCCAGGACACCCGGCAGCGCCTTTGCGGCGCTTCCGTCTATGCCGCGTATCACGCCATGGGCAACGGCCGAGCGCACGACACGGGCGTAGACCATGTCGGGCCTGCGCACATCGTCGACATAGTGGCCACGGCCGCTGACGAAGCGGGGCGCCTCGCGGCGCGTCACCGCCTTGCCGATCATTTCATTGCTAGCTCTCTTCATTTCGCAGCAGCCCGCGTCGCCGCCCCTCTTCCATTACCGCCTCTACGATGGGCAGGTACCCGGTGCAGCGGCATATATTGCCCGACATCGCCTGGCGCACCGAAGCGGCGTCGATGTGGTCTACCTGGGCCAGGTAGGCCTCGGCAGTTACGATTATTCCCGCCGTGCAGAACCCGCACTGCATGGAGTGATGCTCGCAAAAACTCTGCTGCAGGGGCGACAGCCCGTCAGCGGGGGTCAGGCCTTCTATGGTCGTCACCTCGCGGCCCTGCGCCTGCACGGCGAACATCAGGCAGGCACGTACCGAATCGCCGTCCAGCAATACGGTGCAGGCGCCGCACACGCCATGCTCGCAGCCGACGTGCGTCCCCGTCAATTCGAGATCCTGGCGCAGGAAATCGGCAAGGGTCAGGCGCGCCGGCACCTTGCGCGAGACCGCGTGGCCATTCACCCTCAGCTCGACGTCATACAGGTCAGTCATTTCGTACTCCTGCGGGCTTTCCCGCCGCCTCGACGAGCGCACGCACCACGCACGAATGAACCAAATGGAAGCGCAGCGCTGCCGAGGCGTGCAAGTCCGAGCGAGGGTCGACTTCCGCTGCGGCTGCCAGGCCGGCCAGATCGGGATCGATTTCATCCGGCTTGCATCCGACCACGCCCACCAGCGCCGCATCGAGGCGCCGCGCACGATCTTCGGCGGCAAACACGACGAGTCTTGCGGCGCTGATCAAGCCGCTGTCATCGATGGCCAGCCCGGCCAGGGCGCCCGCCATGGCGAAGTCGCCGCGGCGGCGGGCGATTTCGTGAAAGCCCCAGCGCCAACCGCGCAGGGGTGCCGGAAAGCGTACCTGGCACAATACCTCCCCAGGCTCGAGCGCCGTCTCGTACACCCCTTTGATGAATTCGCCGGCCGGCAGGACTCGTGCGCCCAGCCGGCCGGCCAGCTTCATTTCCGCGTCCAGCAACAGACAGACGGCGGCCCATTCGGCAGCCGGATCCGCGTGACAAAGGCTGCCGCCTATCGTGCCGCGATTCCTGACTTGCTCGTGGGCCACATGCTTCACCGCCAGAGGAATGGCCGGCCAGCCGGCGCCGACCTGCGCATCCCGCAGAAACCGGTTATGTGCAACCATGGCACCGGCGGACAGGCTGCCGTCGTCTTCGACATTCAGCGCGGACAAGCTCTCGATGCCCGCCAGATCCACCAGCACGCCGGGTGTGGCCATGCGCAGATTCATCGCCGGCACCAGGCTCTGGCCGCCGGCAATAATCTTGACGTCGTCGCCCTGCTCCAACAGGCTCAAGGCCTCTTGCAGGCTTGCCGGACGCCGATAGGCAAATGCGCTTGGCTTCACGACACGCCCGCTCAGTTGGTCTTGATGCCGAGCTTGTCCACGATCGGCTGGAACATCTTGATCTCACGCGCAAACCGTGCCGCGGCGTCGGCCGGCGGCATGCCTTCCGGCTTGATGCCCATGGTAGCCAGCCTCTTGGACACGGCAGGAGAATGCAGGGAGGCGTTCAGCTCTTTTTGCAGATAATCGACAATCGCCGCCGGGGTTCCCTTGGGCGCGGCCACTGCCGAATAAAGCGAGAAATCGAACCCCGGGAAGCCGGATTCGGCAAGCGTAGGCACGTTCGGAAGTATGGGATTGCGCTCGGCGGACGTTACCGCCAGCGCATTGCCTCGTCCCGACGAAACCAGAGGAGCACCCGGGCCGATGTCCGCGCTGAAAAGCTGCACGTCTCCGGCAACCAAGGCCTGGGCCGCCTCGGACGAGCCTTTATAAGGCACCTGGGTCAGCTTGATGCCGGCAAGGGAGGCGAAATATTCCGTGGGCACCTGGAAAGAATAGCCGGCAGACCCGTAGTTGAGGACGCCCGGATGGCTCTTCGCATACTGAACCATGTCTTTTATCGATTTGAACGGTTCTTTGAGGCCGGATATGAGCACGATGGGATACGACCCGAGTATCGTCACCGGCTCGAAATCCTTCACGGGATCATAAGGCAGGGAATTCCGGGTGATGGGGTTGAACACCATCGGGCCGCTGCCCCCTATCAGCAAGGTATAGCCATCGGGATTGGCGTGCGCGACATACTGCGAGGCGATGATGCCGCTGGCGCCCGCCTTGTTCTCGACGATGACGCTCTGCCCCATGCGCTTGGACAGCTCTGCCGCCACCAGGCGCGCCACGACGTCCGTGCCGCCGCCGGGCGCAAAGGACACGATGAAGCGCACGGGTTCGGACGGATAGCCGCCCGGGCCGTTGCCCGCCAAGGCAACACTGCTAAGGGCGAGCATGGCCGCCGCGGCGATCACCTTCTTGATTTGTCTCATAAGTCCATCCTGTTATGTTGAATGTTTTGATGCAATGGCGGCGTGCTGCACCGGGTGATGCAGTTCACGCCAAGGGAACATGTACGGCGTCGTAGGACAAGATCCACTCGTAGCGGTCGCGGATCTTGTCCGGCGCCCACTCCGACGCGACATAATCGTCGGCCGCGTCGGGATCCAGCAAAGCGTGATTGTGAAAGCGGCCCAGATTCTCGGACGATTTCGTGACAATGCACGTGGCACGCTCTTTGCGCGCAGCCTCGTAGCGCCGCAGCGCTTCCGGCGCGTCGTCGAATTCGTCCAGGGCACGCGCCAGCACCATTCCATCCTCGATGGCCATGTTGGCGCCTTGCGCCAAATAAGGCAGAGTGGCGTGGCACGCGTCCCCCAGCAGCGTGACGCGGCCCCTGGACCAGCATTCCAGCGGCTCTCTCAGAAACAGGGCCCACTTGTAAGGGATTCCTATGTGGCCGACGATGGTCTGGATGTCATCATGCCAACCGGCATAATCCGCGCGCAAGTCTTCGACGCGGCCTTCTTCAGTCCACGACTCGCCGGCCCAGTCGTCGCGCTCGATGTGGCCCACAAAATTGAGCAACCGGCCCGCGCGAACCGGGTACAGGATGACGTGGCCACTGGGGCCCACCCAATTGACGCCCACAGGCCGGCGCAAGTGCTCTGGCAGGCTTTCGGTGTCGATAATGCCGCGCCAGCAGCAGCCGCCTGTGAATTTGGGACTGTCCGGGCCGAACAAGGCTTTGCGCGTGGCCGAATGCAAACCGTCCGCCCCCACCAATACATCGCCCCGTATCCTTCTGCCGTCCTCCAGGATCAGAACCACTCCGTGCGCATCCTGCTCGAAGCCGCTGACGCGGCTGTCGACCACGCAAGCATCGGGTTTGATTTCACGCGTGGCCGCAAGCAGCATGGAGTGAAGATCGGCGCGGTGCATCATCAAGTACGGAACGCCGTAGCGGCTCATCGATTCTTGCCCCAGATTGAACAACGGCCAGGTTTTCCCCGTATTCCAGACGCGCACTTCTTTGGCCTGGGCATCCACGCCCAGACGCCGCGCCTGTTCTTCCAAGCCAAGCTCGTACAGCACCCGGACACCGTTGGGCCCGAGCTGAACCCCCGCACCGATCTCTTTGAGTTCTTTGGCCTGCTCGAAGACAGACACATCAAAACCGCGCCGCAGCAAGGCCAGCGCCGCGGTCAAGCCGCCGATACCACCCCCCGCGATCAATACATGCTTCCTGTACTGCATACTCATGCTCCCTGTGCCTGGACGGGTGCCAACAAAGACAGAACCTCTTCGGTGGACATCACATCGGCATATTTGCTGTTCATGTCGAACAAGTTGACCGCGTGCGAAGTCTGCGACCGATCGAAGACGGCATCGTGCGGCACGACGACGTGATAGCCATAGGAAGACGCGTCGACGGCCGTGGCCCGCACGCAGCCGCTGGTCGTGGTTCCGGAGATTACGACGCAATTGGCATCCTGCGTCGTCAGATAGCTGACCAGCGGGGTGCCGAAGAAGGCACTGGCGTGATGCTTGGGCAGCAAAATGTCGCCGGGCCGCGGCGCACATTCCTGAACCATTTCATAGCCTCGCTGCGGTATGCCCATGATGGCAGGAGCCTTGTCGGCGAAACGCTGCCCGTCGTGATGCTCTTTGTACGCGACGTGGGGAAAAATGACGGGCAATTTGCGCAGACGGAATGCGTCGATCAGGCGCGCGATGTGCGGCACGGCGCGCCAGCCATATTCACCGCAGCTGGTGGGATATTCGCGTCGTATCGACTCCATGATGGGAAGGCGCTCGTGGCCCACCGACCGGTACTGCACATCGATGACCAGCAACGCAGGCCTGATCTGCCCTTGGAAGCGCTTGCCGAACCCCGCCGCCCCGTAGATGGCGAGCTCTTCTTCTGTAACCACCCCCTGCCAGGGCAAGGGCTGATTCTGACTCCGAGTGTCCATTTACCCCTCGATTTATAAATTCACATACAAGAACGATCATTCACAGATGAAGACATTATAAAATGTTGAAAATTAATGCGTCAAGCAGGAATTGGCCTTGACGCACGCGGTGGCATGCCTCTAATATATTCACAAACAAGAACTATTGTTCATATATGTGAATATATAGATGAGATTGGCAGCGCAATCTACCTCGGACGCTTGCGCCGGCTTGGGATCCACACCCCCCTCTTTGGAGAAATTTGTAATGAAGAAAGTATGGAAATGGCGCCTCTGGGCCAAGGTGCCCTCGGTGCTGGCGACCGGCATGCTGTGCATGATGGCAGGCGCCCATCTTGCAGCACATGCGCAAGCCAAGCCGGCCGACTATCCATCCAAAACCGTCCGTATCGTTGTGCCATTTCCGCCAGGCGGCAGCATGGACGCACTGGCACGCCAGATAGCGCAAGCGCTGAGCCTGTCCTGGAACCATCCGGTCGTCGTCGAGAACCGCGACGGCGCCAGCGGGATAATCGGCCTTTCTTCGGTCGCCAAATCGGCGCCGGACGGCTACACATTGGGCGTCGTGGCCAACAGTTTCGTGGCCAATACCTTGTTGCGGCACGATATGCCATATGACGCGTTCGGCAGCTTCGAACCCGTGTCCTTGCTCGCTTCCGTCCCTTACGTGCTGGTCACCAACGCCTCTTTGCCCAGCTCTTCCCTGTCCGAATTCATCGCCTATGCGAAATCACACCCCGATACGCTCAATTATGCTTCGGGCGGAAACGGCACCATGTCGCACTTGGGCGCGGAAATGCTCAAGGATGCGATCGGCATCAAGGCAGCCCATATTCCCTACAGAGGCCAGGCGCCGGCGCTGACCGATACCGTTTCGGGCCAGGTATCGTTCACCATGGGCAACTTGCCCGAAGTCATTTCCCACACGGAATCGGGCAAAGTGCACGCGCTGGCCATCATGTCCAATACCCGCTCGCCGCTCCTGCCCAATACGCCGACGCTGTCCGAAAGCGGATTTGAGCCATTGAATGTGGGCTCCTGGTATGGTTTGGTGGCGCCTCACAAAACGCCGCAAGCGGTGCTCGACCATATCCAGAAAAGCATTTCGAAGGTTCTCGATCAGGCCTCATTTCGGCAAAAACTCGAGAAGCAAGGCTTCGAGGTCGTCGGCAGCACGCCCTCGGAATTCGAGGCGTTCATGCATCATGAATCCGCCATCTATGAGAAAGTGATAGATTCGGCCAAAATTAAGGTTCAGTGACCATGAGAAGGGTAGCGTCGAATGCTCAAGAGCGAAATCAAAGCACCGCAAGCCACGGCGGAACGTAGCGCAGGCGTCAAAAGCGCCGTACGCGTGCTGGATGTACTGGAGTTCTTCGCCAAGACGGTTGAGCCGGCAACCCTTGCCAGGCTGTGCGCCGAGCTCGACATGCCGAAATCCAGCGGCCATGCCCTGATGGAAACGCTAAGGCAGCAGGGCTATGTTTATTGGCTGGGCAAGCACCATGGCTACTACCCTACGCGCCGTTGGCGCGACCAGGGGGAAGCCATTACGCGCCACGACCCGGTTTTATCGCTGGTATCCGAAGAGCTGCACCAGATCAGCGCACAAACCGGCGAAACCGCCATTCTGGCGAAGCGCGAAGAGCATCACGTACTCTATCTGGAAGTCGTAGAGCCGGATCGCACCCTGCGTTTCTCGGCATACGCGGGGCAAATCAAGCCTATGCACAGCGCCGCCTCGGGGCGCGCGCTTCTGGCGCTGATCGACGAGGAGGCAAGAAGCCAAGTGCTGCAACAGCTGGACAGGGTGGCCTACTCGGATCTCACCATCACCGACCTCGGCCGCCTGAGGCAGGCCATCTCGGACGGAGAAGCGGCCGGATACCACGTGGCGATCGGCGAATATCAATCGGATACGACCGCCATCGCAGTGGGATTCAAGTTCGGTACAGAATGCTATGCGCTGCTGGTGGGCGGCCCCACGCAAAGGCTGCAAGACCATATCGAAGAGATAGGACGCATGCTCGCAACGCGAGCCGCAAAACTGGAAGACCCGGCCGGCCACAAATAAGCGCGGCGCGCTTCTGCGCGCTTCCCGCAATTGTCTTCTTCGTGCGCGTGTCCGTCACAAGGGCCATTGCTCCAGTGTCTGCACGAATCGGCTCAGCCAGGCATTGGTCTGATGGCCGTCCAATGCACGATGGTCGATGGTCAGCGACACGTAGGCCATGGGGCGGATCTGGATGGCATCGATGCCATCGATCTCGCGCACCACGGCGCGCTTTTCCAGCTTGCCCACGCCCAGAATGGCGGACTGGGGCTGGTTGATGATAATGGGCGATGCCAGCAGCGAGCCGGACACGCCATGGTTGGACAAAGTGAAGGTGCCGCCGCGGACGTCGCCGGTGCTCAAGGTGCCATTGCGCGAACGCACCGTGATTTCCTGCAGCCGGCGGGCGATGCCTACCAGCGACAAGTCCTGCGCCTTGTGTATGACCGGCACCACCAGGCCCTGATCTCCCAGGGCCGTACCGATGCCGATATTGATGTCGTCGAAGATTTCCAGTCCATCGTCATGCCAGCGGCTATTGACGGCCGGAACCTCGCGCATGGCGGCCACGCTGGCGGCGACCAGGTACGAGGTATAGGACAGATTGACGCCGTCGGCGGCAAAGGCGGTCTTGTGCTGGTTGCGATGGCGCATGATTGCGGTCCAGTCGGCCTCGAACACGGCGGTGACGTGCGGCGCCGTGGCCACCGACTCGGCCATGTGCCGGGCGATTGCCAGCCGCATGCTCGAATGAGGCACTTTATGGGAGGCCGGGCCCTGGGCCGCAGCTGGGCCTGTCGGCGCGGCTGACGGCTGTTGCCGGCTTTCATGCGCGGCCTGCATGTCGGCGCGGGTCACCCGGCCTCCCCGGCCGCTGCCCTGGACGGTGGCGGGATCTATGCCAAATTCCTGGGCGGCGCGACGCACCGAGGGCGAGTAGTGCATCAGGCTCTTGGAGTCGAATACGGGCGCCGGCGGCGCTGCAGCCGGCGCGTGGCCGCCGGCGCCAGCGCCAGCATTAGCGCCAGCATTAGCGCCAGCGTTGGCGTTGGCGTTGGCGTTGGCGTTGGCGTTGGCGTTGGCGTTGGCGTTGGCGTCGGCGTTGGCGTCGGCGTCGGCGTCGGCAGCAGCTTCAGGTTTCTTCTCGGCCACGCCGCCGGCAGGCTCCTGTTCCCGGGCCGGCGCCTGGGTTTCGATACGCCCCAGCAAGCCTCCGGGCACCGCGTCGGCGCCCGCGTCCAGCAGGATCTCGATCAAGCGGCCGCTTGCGGGCGAAGAAACTTCCTGCGTGACCTTGTCGGTTTCCAGCTCGAGCAAGGGCTCGTCCTGCTCGACGCGCTCGCCGATTTTTTTGTTCCAGGCGACGACGACGGCCTTGGTGCCTTCCTGCTCGAGCGGAACGGTGACCTCAATAACTCGGCTCATGGATCAGAACTCCAGCAGCTCAACGATTTTGTCGCGAATGCGGTCTACGGACGGCACGGCCCAATCCAGCAGCACGGGGTTATGCGGGCTGGGAATGTCGGGCATGGTCAGGCGCGAGACCGGCGCGTCCAGATCCATGAAGGCCTCGTCGGCGACCACGGCGGCGATCTCGGCGCCGAAGCCGGCCGTGCTCAAGTCTTCATGCACGATCAGGCAGCGCCGCGTCTTGCGCACCGACGACAGCACCGCCTCGCGATCCCAGGGCATCAGGGTGCGCAGGTCGATGACGTCGGCGCTATAGCCTTCGGCGGCCTGTTCGCAGCGGGGTACCATGGCCCCCCAAGTGACGATGGTGATTTGGTCGCCCTGGCGGCAGAAGCTGGCTTTGCCGAAAGGCAGCACATAGTCGTCGCCCGGATACGGCCGGCGCGCCCAGCTGTGATCCAGCATGGCACGGTGCTCGAAAAAAATGACGGGATCATTGCCGCGCAGCGACGCCCGGAGCAGGCCTACGGCATCGGCCGCATTGGACGGCACGGCGACCTTCCAGCCGGGCTGGTGCACGAAGGCCACCTCATTGGTCTGGCTGTGCCACGGGTCGCCGCACTTGAAAAACCCGCCTGGAATCCTTACCACCATAGGCGCGGCGTAACGGTTGTTGGTGCGCCAGCGCAAGGTACCACAATCGTTGATTTGCTCGGTAGCGGGCTCGGCGTATTTGCGGAACTGGATTTCCGGCACAGGCATCAGCCCGGCCAGCGCCATGCCGACTGCCCTGCCGATGATCCCTTCTTCGGAAAGCGAGGTATCGAATACACGCCCGGTGCCGTATTTTTCTTGCAGGCCCAGCGTAACGGCATGCACGCCTCCCTTGGGGCCTATGTCTTCGCCGAACAAGACGACACGATCATTGATGGACAGTTCATGATCCAGGGTCTTGCGGATGGCCGTCACCATATTGATGCGCTGTCCGGCGCTCTGGGCCTGGTCGGTTGACGCGGGCGCATGAAACCCATGGCTGTGCTGCCCGCCCATTTGTTGCAGCTCGCCGTCGTAGAACACATGGCGGAGCACGCTTTGCGGGCCGGCAGCCGGGCGCGACTCGGCCTGCTCGCGCGCGGCTTCGGTGGCGGCCTCGGCGCGCTCGGCCAGTGCCTGCCAAGCTTCTTCCGACATCACGCTGGGCACGAGGTAATTCTTGAGCTTGGGCAAGGGATCACGCTTCTGCTCGTCGCGGATGGTGGCCGCGTCCTTGTAGCCTTGGGTGTCCTGGAAGCTGTGGCCTTCCAGGCGCGGCAGCGTCAGGCGCAGCATGGCAGGCTTGCGTCGCGTACGCACGTACTCGACGGCCTCGCTGGTAAGATGCGCGGCCTGGGCGGGATCCGTACCATCGCCGTCATAAATGGCCAGCCCGTGCCAGCTGGCCAGATTGGCGGCGATATTGCCGCCCGGCGTCTGGAAAGTGGACGGCACCGAAATCCCATACCCATTGTCTTCGACATAGAACAACATGGGCAATTGCTGCGTGGTCGCAATCGTCAGGGCGGACCAGAAGCCGTTGGATGCGACCGAGCCGTCGCCGCCGAGCACGACGGCGATGTCGCGGGCGTAATCCCGGTTTCCTAAAGTATCTACATAGTATTTGAGCGCCTGGGCCCAGCCGGCGGTTGGCGTGTACTGCGCGCCGACCCCGCCGCACATGGGCAGCGCGCTTGCGCCGCTGGGATTGGGGTAGTTGAAGACCACGCCGATATCGCGCCCGTCGGAATAGCCGCCGGAGCGCCCCATGGCCGAACCCAGTGCATCGGCCGGATCCACCCCCAGCGCCAGCAGCAGCGGCCGAGAACGATAGTAGCCGCAGGCGGCGTCATGCTTGCCGGTCAATTGCTTGCCCAGCAATATCTGCGCCATATCGTGGCCGCGAGCCGAAAACTGGTACAGCACCTTCTTTTGCGGCACGAGCCGGGTTTCTTCAATGTGATCCATGGCCCGCGAAAGCAGAACCAGATAGGCGATCTGCTCCCAATCGATGACGGCATTCAGCCTGGGGCGAGCGATGGATTTAAGTGCGAGCTGAGCCATATTGCCTCCTGTAGGCCGACAGATTTCTATAGTGAAATGCTATCACTCAGGTACGATTAAATCCTTTCAATATATATGCTTACCTACTTATAATTGAAACGTTTATTTCATATTTCAGGCATAACATGGAAAACATTGATCTGGACAATGTAGATCGAAATATCGTGCGCGTTTTGCAGCGCCAGGCCGATATCAGCCAGGCTGCCCTGGCCGAGCAAGTCGGAGCCTCTGCCGCCTCCTGCTGGAGGCGCATACGCAGGATGGAGACCCAAGGCGTGCTGGGCGCCACCGTCAGGCTGGTCGATCCGGATTCGGTGGGGCGCGGCCTGAACGTGTTCTGCCAGGTACGCATGAAAGAACACGACCTGCGCGCGCGCCAGCAGTTCGAAAGCTTCGTGGAAAGCCACGAGGAAGTGCTGGAGTGCTACTCGACGACGGGCGAATGGGATTACCTGCTGCGCGTCGTCGTAGAAGACGTACGCGACTACGAACGCTTATTGATGGAACGTATTCTCGTGCACGAGGCCGTCGCCACCTCGGCATCGAGCTTCGCGCTCAAGCGCGTGAAGTACACCACGGCGCTGCCGGTCTAAGTTGCGTTACTGGTTCGAGTTGTTGTGTGCCCTGTATTGGCCGGAAAGGTTCGCGCAGATCAGGCGCATACGAAACATACCGGCCCAGGCATACATTCAAACATCAATCAGCGGACAAATTACGCTCTTTGATGAGCTTGGACCAGCGATCCGCGTCGTGTTTAATCAGCGCGGCGAACTCCTGCGGCGTGTCAGAGGCCGGCATCAATCCTTGTGCTTCCAGGCTGGATTTCACTTCCGGATCTTGCATAGCCTGAACCACTCCCTGATTAATTTTCGTGATAATAGCCGCTGGGGTTCCCGCTGGCGCTGTCAATCCAATCCACAGTGATGAGTTAAAGCCTGGCACGCCCGCTTTGTCTACTGTAGGCAACTCCGGCAGGAGTGATGACCGTGTCAAGCTACACACGGCAAGCGCCTTGAGCTTGCCCGTTTTAACGAAAGGCATCAAGCTATTGGGGATTCCAAACATGACCTGCACCCGCCCGGCCACCAGGTCGCTGACGGCAGGCAGCGCGCCCTTGTACGGTACATGCACCATATCCGTATTCGTCAGGGATTTGAACAGCTCAGCGCTCAAATGGTGCGGTGTGCCAATCCCCGCGGACGCATAGCTGAGCTGGCCCGGATGGGCTTTTGCGTACGCAATGAGTTCTTTCACCGAATTCACAGGCAGATTGGCATTAACCGCCAACAATATCGGTCCAGTAGCAACCAGAGACACGGGCTCGAAATCTTTGAATGCATCAAACCCCACACCTGTTTTCCCGTAGACATAGGGGTTCATGGTGAGCAGGTTATTTGGCGTGATCAGGAACGTGTAGCCGTCTGCCGCCGAGCGTGCCACCAGCGCCGCCCCGAGATTGCCGCCGGCACCTGCGCGGTTTTCAACGATGACGGGCACGCCCCATTTTGCGGACAGCTTCTGGGCCAGCACCCGGGCCACGACGTCGTTACTGCCCCCGGCCGTATAAGGCACCACAAACTTGATGGGCCGATCTGGATAGATCCCTTCGGCAGCATGCGCGGACATGCACAGGCCAGCGAATAAGCTACAAAGAGCTGTCTTGAGGAATTGGCGCTTACTGCTTTGCTGCATGGTCGTCTCCTAAATTTTAGGTCTGGCGAGCGTAGTTAAGCTGCGCCACGTACAACGTTAAGAATATGATGTGCATCGCCCGATGTATCGCCACGCCACGCGACGTGCCCGTCAGGGCGAACCAGCACCAGCTTTGCGGCATATAGGCGCGCCGCTTCGGGCTCATCGTCTAATATTGCCACTTCGAACGGCACACGCTGCGTTGAGAAAGCCGATAGCATGGTCTGGACGTCCTCTGTATTGCCACGGGAAAATTTGAGCAACACGAACGATCTGCCGAACAAATCCAGGATGGATTTGCCGCTTTTCAGCCAAACGTGAGGCGCTCTGGCACCAGGGCGAGCGTTGGGCACATAGACCCTGAAATCATCGGGTACAGGCGCGGTGCCATCCGCGACGCAGATCGGCGATTCGCGATACCTGTGACCAATCTGTAGCCCCATGGACTCCCATTCGACGCGTGTCGAGTCGCGAAGCCGCTTGCCTAGCACCGCGCGAGTACGTTCACCGTCTGGGGATTCGTCGCATACCGAGCGAGAGTCCGGCGTATCCTGCCAAGCCTGAAAGTTCTGTGTAGAAAAACTGGTATTGCGCTGCGCGATGGGCCGGCGCTCGACTTCATAACTGCGCAGTAAGGCGGGCCCTCCCCAGCCATCCAGCATTCCCTTCAGCTTCCAGCCCAGATCCAGCACTTCCTGTATGCCCGTATTCATACCCATGCCGCCAGTCGGAGACATGGTGTGGGCGGAATCCCCTACGAGCAGCACACGCCCCACACCATAGCTGTCGGCCAGCATTTCGCTGCGCCGCCAGGGCGTCACAGACAGAACCTCGAACTCGGGTTGCGGCCCGCGAGGGCCACCCAGCGCGCGACGCACCCATGCATCGGCATCAAACGACGCCAAATCCATTTTTTCTTCGGAGCCCAGTACCGTCAGGCGCCATATGTCGGCACCGTCGACAACAGTAAGATTGCCCCACATCCCCTCGGGGCCGACGAACATATAGCGTTCGGCCTGCCCCATGGCATGCTTGCCGGCCAAGCCAACTGCCTTGATAAGGATATTTATCGAATAGCTGAGCAGCCGGCCCCGCATAGTGATGCCGACCTGTTCACGTACCAAACTGGACGCGCCATCGCAACCCAACAGATACTTGGCCCGGAGCTGCTTCTTGTTGCCGGTGCGCAAATCAAGCACTTCTGCACACACGGATTCTTCATCTTGTTCCAGACGCAGGAAGCGGTGCTCGAACAGGATGTCCGCGTCCGCGCACGCCAGGGCGGCCTCAGTCAGAATGGGTTGCAACCACAGTTGAGGGCAGCGCTGTTTCTTTTCCGGCGTCTCGGGCGGCGTGAGACTGTCGCGCATGCTCGGATAGGGCTCACGATCCAGTAGTAGCCCATTCAAGGAAGTACAAAACACCATCGATAGGTCGTAGTCTTCAGGAAAACCGCAAGCCCGCACCTGCTCGGAGATCCCCCACATGCGAAACGCTTCCATCGTGCGGATAGCGACCAGCCCCGTACGCGGGTGCTCGATAGTGCCATTGCCTTGTTCCAGCAGCACGGAACGCACTCCTCGTCGCGACAAATCGATGCTCATGGCCAGGCCGACCGGCCCTCCTCCCACGATAAGAACCGGAACATCAACGGCTGCTTCCGACATGAATCTGCACCTTCAAGAAAATCTATGTATGAGTATGGTCATGCAACACCGTATTTATGGTCAAATTAATAATTCAAAGTTTCTGAATTCATATCATGAATATAAAGAACTTCGATTTGAATCTTCTGCGCGTATTCGTCGTCGTGTATCGGCTACGCAGCGTCTCGCGTGCCGCTAGTACCATCGGGCTGACGCAACCTGCTATGAGCAATGCGCTACGCAGATTGCGCGAACAGTGCAACGATCCCCTGTTCACCCGCTCGGGTCGAACCATGGAACCTACCGCCCTGGCCAACAGTCTTTTCGTCCCGCTGGAAAGCGCACTGGCCAACATCGAGACTTGCTTCACTCAGGTTGGCGATTTCAGGCCCGAATCGAGTCATCGGACTTTCCGCTTGCTCTTGTCCGATGTAGGGGAGATGATTGTGCTACCGCGCTTAATGCTCGCCTTGTCGTCCGCTGCACCAGGAGTGAGCATCGAAGCATCGCGCCTGCCTCATGCCGACTATGCCCCGGCATTACGCAGTGGCCAGGCGGATCTGGCTATCGGCAATATCGGCTTCCTGCATACAGGTTTCTATCAACAGCATTTGTTTGACGACCGATATTTATGCATTGCGCGCAAAGATCATCCGCAGCTAAAAGGCAAGTTGACGTTGGCGCGGTATCTTTCACTGAGGCACGTAGTGTCAACCGCGGGCAGCACCGATACGCTGGTCGACGAGGCACTGTCCAGCAGCAAGCAGCGACGCAATATCAAGCTGACGGTGACGCATTACCATCGCTGCGCGGCGATGGTAATGCAATCAGACCTGATTGCGACCGTGCCGGGTAACACCGTAGCCGGCATGCCAGGGCTGGAAACCTATACATTGCCCTTTAAAATGCCGCACGCGCGCGTACGCCAATTCTGGCATCGCCGCGCTCACACCGATGCGGCCCACATATGGCTACGCCAGCTAATTGCCGAACTGATCTTAGACTGAGCGAGTGGTACGGGCGCCCATGTAACGGGCGCGCGGGCGCAACATCAAGCCCGACAATCGCTGTTCCGCCGCATGCGCTATCCAGCCAGCCGTGCGGCCTACGCAATGCAGATACACAGCGGCGCTCGCCGGCAGGCCCAGCACCCGCAACAGGATGACGAGTGCACCAAACAAGTTGGGGTATGTGCCTGCATTCTGGTGAACGGCGCTGACAAATCTCTGCAGACGCTCTTTTATGACGGCCTCTCCTGGTAGGTCTTGGATCATATCGAGCAGTAATTCGGCACGAGGATCGCGATCGTATAACGGATGGCCAAAGCATGGGATGCTGGCATACGCCGCCGGCCGGTCTTCCTGGGTCAACATCTCAGTCAGATACTGCCCCAGATCCAGCATGCCGCCCGCTTGCATGGGGCCGG
Source organism: Candidimonas nitroreducens (assembly GCF_002209565.1). Classification (GTDB taxonomy): domain Bacteria; phylum Pseudomonadota; class Gammaproteobacteria; order Burkholderiales; family Burkholderiaceae_B; genus Candidimonas; species Candidimonas nitroreducens. The sequence continues at coordinate 119,905 of NZ_NJIH01000014.1, read as the reverse complement.
CCTGAGCCATCAGTGCCGAGGCCACAGAGGCATATACGTCTACGCCAGCAGAGGAAGCAATGCGCGCGCAAAACGTCGGCGCAGAGAGTTCATTGTCCGCACTAAGCACCAGGGCCGCATGCATAATAGCTAATAACTTGTCTTGGCCCGGGCAGTGCGATAGACCAAAGCCACGCAGTATCCGCTGCGCGACAAATTCTTCGTCTTCTGCGGGTTGATAGGTGCGGGCAGATCCGAAATATCCCGACACGCCCGCGAAGGAGCTGATGAGCTGTACGCCACTCATACGCACGTCGCTTCGACCCGCGGTGTCCTCGGCGATTTCTAGCGCGCTCAGATGCAAGGCCGCCATGGCTAAGAGTCGAATAGGGGAAAAACTGCCCTTGTCGCCTTGAGCCACATTGCCATTCAGCGTTGCAGTCAGATCCACTTCTACGCGAGGCCAAGGACGATCGCGCCCCGGGGGCAGCCCGCCCCAAAGCAAGTCTGCCACATACTCAAACGGCCTCCCCTCGCTAGCTAGTGTCGTGGCCAGATGCCCTCGATAGTATGGCCCTGCAGGGCTGATGTCGCAGATCCAGGTTTGAACCACGGGTTCGCCATAACGCAACGCCTGAGCCACAGGTGCCCCGCCTGCTTTAGCGCCGGCACGCGTGCTCAGTTTTTCCAGGTCAGACTTGCGATAGAGATGCGTTCGTTTGCCGGGTTCGGGCAGCGTCTTGATGAGGCCTCGGCTGACGTAGGTGTACAGCGACTCTTTCTTGATGCCCAGCATCGCCAGAGCTTCGTCTCGACGCACATACTCGACGTCGTTAACGCGGCGGCCCGTATCACCTGGCGAATGGGTAACAGTGTCTTCTGGTGGAAGTTCATGCTGATCGGTCACCGGCCTATCTCCAATTTCCCAATGTGTTGCCCCATTTTATATCGATTTAATAGTCGATCTATACATCGATCGACATCAATAATAAACTGCCATCCGTTACATTCAACTCACCGGAGAGATCTGATGCAAACTGCTAAAGCCCAACTGCAAGCACTCTCGCCTCGATTCAAGAAGACACGGGAGAGCCTGCTGCGTGCCCGCCATCTGCCTGGCGGCGTCTACAGTTCCGAAGAAATCTACGCCATGGAAAAAGAGCAAATCTTCATGACGCACTGGCTTTCGGTCGGACGCGTGGAGGAAATTCCAAATGTTGGCGACTACATGACATTCAACGTCATGAACGAGCCCATCCTTATTTCTCGCCCGGCCGAAGATCAGATCCAGGTATGCATGAATATGTGCCTACATCGAGGGGTAGCCGTGGCGAGCGGCTGTGGCCACGCCAAGGATTTCAGCTGCCCATACCACGCTTGGCTGTTCGACGTCGGCGGCAAGCTGATCGCTGCGCCTGGCATGAAGGAATCGGAAGTCGACATGAGCGGCGCCCGCCTCAAGCCCCTACCCGTCAAGATATGGCGGGGATGGATCTTTACCAACTTCGCCGAGCAGCCACCGTCTTTCGAGGACTATATCGCTCCTTACGAGAAGAGCCTGTGGTGGTTCCAATCCGGTGAATGCAAGCTCGCCGACAAGGTACAGATCGACATTAAGTGCAACTGGAAATTCCTGGTCGAGAACCTGATTGACATCTATCACGTAGGCGTAATCCACAAGAGTACGTTCGGCGGCTTCGTCAAGGGCGAAAAAATAAAGTTCCAGCTTGAGGAAAACGGTGGCTGGCACACCCAGTACGAGGCCCGGCCCCACTCCAAGAGCGGCGAGCAGGTGTTTCCTACCCTGCCATGGGCACAAGATAAATCGTCAGGCATCGCATGTAAGGCCGGGATCTATCCAAACCTGAACCTGTCGATGCGATCTGACAGCTTGCGCATGTGGCATATATGGCCCATCTCCCCCAACGAAACACGCGTGATTTGCTACCTGCTATTCCCGCCGGCGGCCTTTTCCATCCCCAATTTTGATGAAGAGCTGGCGAAGTACCGAGCCTTCGTCAGTCAGATCGTCACCGAGGATGCCGTCATGGTCGAGTCGCTGCAGAATGCCTCAGGCTCCAAATTCTTCGAACCCGGCCCCATGGCCCCGCTGGAAGAGGCGCTGCACCACATGGAAAACCACTATATCGATCTGATGACGAGGCAAGCGTGACAACAGAGAAATGGATCCGGGTGGCCGACTATGCCGACATCACCGAGGACGATACGCTAGGCGTGGACGTGGATGAACTACCTATTTGTTTGTACAAGCTGAACGGTGCGATATATGCCACGGCCAATAAGTGCACTCACGGTGACGCTGATCTGTCAGACGGGTTGATACAGGACGGCTGTGAGATCGAGTGCCCTCTGCATGAGGGTAGATTCGATATCCGCAGCGGTAAGGCGGTCAGCGCACCTTGCACTGAGCATTTGAAGTCCTATCCGACCCGTATGGAAGACGGTGTGATCTACATCCAGGTTGGATCCACATGAGAACGCAGGCACTATGAAGACCGTCATCATCGGCGCAGGACAAGCCGGGGCATGGGTGGCACGCACGTTACGGCAGCATGCCCCACAGGCGCAGATAGTGCTGGTGGGGCAAGAGACACACCCACCTTATGAGCGCCCACCCTTATCCAAGGAGGTCATGTCGGGCGCACAGCCCGAGCCCTCGTGCCTGCTGTCCGCCCGACAAGCAAGAGAGCTCGGCATACAGCTCGAGCTAGGCGTCACAGCAATCGCTATCGATCGAGGCCAGCGCCAGATCTTGTTGGATCATGGGCAACCGTTGCCTTATGAAACCCTGGTTCTGGCCACCGGGGGAAGAGCACGCAGACCAGATATACCCGGCGGCAAGCTTCACGGTGTGTATACCTTACGTTCACTTGACGACGCTTCTCAGATACGCAGCGCACTGCGGCCAGACCGCCGCCTGCTCGTCGTAGGTGGTGGCTGGATAGGCCTGGAGGTCGCGGCAACAGCTCGACGGCTAGGGCTACAGGTTGCTTTGATAGAAAGTGGGCCGAGGCTTTGTGCGCGGTCAGTGCCGGCAAACGTATCAAACTTCCTACTGGAGTTGCATCAGCGCCAAGGCGTGGATATGCAGCTAAACGGTGCGGTGACGGCGATTGATCGATCGGATCCCGCTGGCCCGCTGCAAGTCCACACCCATCGGGGCATTCAGCAAGCCGATGTGGTCGTATTTGGCATTGGCCTCGAACCCAACACAGAATTGGCGTCGGCTTGCGGGTTATTGGTTGAAAACGGGATTGTGGTTAATGCCTGTGGCCGAACCTCGGATCCGTCTATCTACGCGGTAGGCGATGTGGCGAACCAGCCATGCACATGGCCTGCTGCAGCGCCGAAAGCGCGCATACGTCTGGAATCATGGGCCAATGCCCAGAACGGCGGAATTGCGATCGGCGAAGTGCTCTCAGGGAAGGCGCTCGCGCCGCAGACCCTTCCATGGTTTTGGTCGGATCAATATGACGTCAATCTACAGGTACTAGGGATTCCATCGGAAGATGGCACACATGTACTCAGGGGATCGGTCGATGACGCCAAGTTCTGTATGTTCCAAATTGTTGAAGGCCGTCTGCATTCGGTCATCGCTGTGAATATGGCGAAAGAGCTAAAGCTGGCAAAGCGCTGGCATTCTCAGAATAGATGTCCGGACATAACAGAATTGAGGAATCCAGCCGTACAACTTGGGCGGCTTTAGAAAAAATAGTCGAACTTGCTTAAGAATCCAAGGGCGGGATCGGCATTTAAGAATCATATGTACTTGCCATCCCCACACTAGCCTTACCATCCCAGCGCAATAAACCCTTGAGATCCTTGCGCATCAGGAATAAGTGATATGCATCAGCGTGGCTGGATTCGAATTCCCATGACCCGTACCAACTCCATACCGCAGCCTGTGCCGTGCGCAGCCACGCATCTTTAAGTAATGCCTGGCCCAGGCCTTTGCCCTGATGGTCTTTGTCCACCGCAAGCCACGCCAGCACCACGACAGGCATAGCGTGACGCGCCAGCTCTTTCATTATTCTTTAAGGTGTAGTTTCTGGGTCAACGCTGCCGACCACAAGGCTGTACAGGACAACCGCCACCTCCCCCTGGCAGCAAACGTAGGTCTGTACGCCGTTGACCTTTTGGTCGACGATCAACGGCGGCTTGCCACGCATAAACTATCACACAGGCGGTGAAATCCAGACGCGCTACTTACACTCCAGCCGCACTCCAGCCGACGTTGACGCGGGCGGCTTCGCTGCTCGTTGCCGATCGGTATCGAGCAACTAAATCGACAGTAAATCGGCTGCTTTTCCCCGCTGGCGCCGCGGTTAGGGTTTGTACTTGTTGTAGTAGTTAGATCTCTATGAATATGATGGCCACACAGGCGAGTCAACAAGGCCAGACGCTCAGACCCTCGTGCAGTGTGGCGGGCGGGTTGTTTGATGCTGCCGGAATTCTCTGCCGAGGTCACCGGCTTTTTGCGGCCGTCCTTCGACTCCTGTGCCCGCCAGAAACGGAAATGCATGCGGCACGCCTGGCGCCGCGTAAATGCATGACCACACTAAATAAGTGGAGACGAAACATGCACAAGCAAATCAGGGGCAAGCGGCCCTCAAAGGCCTGGATGGCGGCCGGTAGCCTCGTGCTCGGCTGTTTGATGATGGCGCTCAATTCCACGAGCGCCATCGCACAAGACGCGTCGGGCCCGACCAAAATCCGCTTCGTGGTCAGCCATCGAAGCGCACTGCTGTCCACCTTGCCAACGTATATTGCCGAAGACAACGGCCTGTTCAAGAAGCACGGGGTCAGCGTCGACTACATCAGCGGCAGCGGCGGCGGCAGCACCTTACGGCTGCTGTCCACGGGCGACGTCGACATGGCCGAAGGCGGTACGCCGGCGGCGATCCTGGCCGCCCATACCGACCCGAACATCGAACTGGTCGAAGGCTGGGCCCGATCGGCCAGCGTCATGGTCTGGATCGCCAAGAAGGCCAGCGGCATCACCTCGCCCGACGGGCTGGCCGGCAAGAAACTGGGCTACAGCAAGGCAGGCTCGGCGTCCCAGTGGCTGGCGGAAGAAAGCACGCACCGGGCCGGCGTCAAGAACGTCTCGTTCGTCTCGGTGGGCGGCATGGGCGACAACTGGACGGCCGTGAAAGGCGGCGTCATCACCGCCGGCTGGGCCATGGAGCCGTTCCTGAGCGAAAAGATCCACGACGACAACGCCGTCGTAGTGCTCGACCCCAGCCGCTACATCAAGCACTATTACCTCGAAGGCATCGCCGTCAACAAGAAGTTCGCCCAGAAGCACACGGCGGCCGTCAAGGGGCTGTTCGAAGCGCTGGACGAAGCCGTGCAGTTCATCAAGGCCAACCCTGAAAAAGCGGCGGAAATCGGCACGCATCACTACAAATCCTCGAAAGCCGTGCTGCTCTCGGGCATCCAGGCCTACCTGAAGAACGACGTGTGGAACATGAAGGTCGACACCGCCGCCTTCAATACCGTCATGAAGGGCATGGTCGACAGCGGCCTGATCGACAAAGAGCTGGACATGAGCAAGCTGGTCAAGCAGACTTACCTGCCAGAACGCCTGCGCACCCCCTTCTGACGGAACACCGCGATGTCCGCTACTGAGTTTCTCGAGTTGAAGGATGTCTCCAAGGTCTATGCCGTACGCCAAAAAGACGGCTCGACGCAACGGATCGAGGTGGTGCACGAAGTCACCCAGACCGTGCCGGAAGGCCACTTTGTCACGGTCGTAGGCCCCAGCGGCTGTGGCAAATCCACCCTGCTCAGCATGATCGCAGGGCTCAACTCGATCAGCAGCGGACAACTGCTGCTCAAGGGCAAACCCATTACCGCCCCACACCCGTCGCTGGGCATGGTCTTCCAGGAAGAGTCCATTTTCCCTTGGATGAATTCCCTCGAGAACGTGTCCTTCGGGCTGGAAATGCAAGATGTGCCCAAGCAGCAGTGCCGCGAACGCGCCCAAGAGGCGCTGAACCTGGTGGGGCTCAAAGGATTCGAGTATTCCTATCCCAAAGAACTTTCGGGCGGGATGCGCCAGCGTGTGGCGATCGCCCGGGCCCTGGCGCTGGATCCCGACATCCTGCTGATGGACGAGCCCTTCGCCGCGGTCGATCCGCAGTCGCGCATGTTCATCGGCACCGAACTGCGCCGCATCTGGAGCGCGACCGGCAAAACCATATTGTTCATCACCCACGACATCAACGAAGCCGTGTTTCTTTCCCAAGAGATCTGGGTCATGTCGAGCAGGCCGGGGCGTATCACCGAAACAATCAAGATCGACCTGCCCGACGAGCGCGACATCTCTATTCTTGGGTCGGATGCCTACACGCAATACACGGGCCACCTGTGGAACGCCATGCGTTCGGAATGGGAAGCCACCCAGGAATCCGCATAGCGCAGGGCATGGGGATCGCGACATGGACAAGCAGACATCCTGGTGGCCGTTGAAACCCAGGTGGGCCATCGCCTTACTCGTCCTGGCTCTTCTGGCCATCATCGAAGCGGTGACGCGGCTAGGCTGGGTGCCGGCCGTCATCCTCGCCCCGCCCACCAAGGTGGCCGGCGTCCTGTGGCAGATCGTGGCCTCCGGCAAGGTTTTCCCGCATCTGTGGCGCACGACCTGGGAAGTCGTGCTTAGCGTGCTGCTGGCCATAGCAGTGGGCGTGCCCATCGGCTTCGGGCTCTGGCGCGCCCCGCTGCTGGGCCGCGTGCTGGAACCCTATCTCGTGGGTACCTACGCGATGCCGCTGGTATTGTTCTACCCCTTCCTGCTGGTGATGTTCGGCCTGGGGGCAACCCCCATCATTGTCATCGCCGCGGCGATGGGGCTGATTCCCGTCATACTCAACAGCTGGGCCGCCTTCCAGCAAGTGCCCGACATCTACTTCAAAGTGTGCGCCAGCTTTCGCTGCACTGGCCCAAGAAAATTCTGGAGGGTGGTGTTCCCGGCCTCGGCGCCCATGATCTTCGCAGGCTTCAAGCTCTGCCTGATCTACGCCTTCGTGGGTGTCATCGTCATGGAATTCATGGTGGGCAGCGTGGGCCTTGGGTTCCAGGTCGCGTACGACTACGATGGATTCAAGATCAACGAGATGTACGCGTATGTCACCATCATCGTCGCGCTGGCCGCGGTCATTACGGCGATTCTGGCGCGCGGCGAAAAGCGCATCCGCGGGGAGATCGGCAATGGCTAGCAGCGCTCGACCGCAGGGCCGCGACTCTTACGCAATTCTGGGCGGGATGATTCTGGTCGCAATCGTCGTCTGCCTGCTCTGGCAACTGGTCTCGACCCTGATCTTCGCGGTACCCGCCCCCTTGAAAACGCTGGAGGCATTCGGCGGCATCGGCGGCGAGCTGGAGCCTGCCGTACGCTCGACCTTCGGCAACGCCGCGGCCGCCTTCCTGCTGGCCGTGGCCATCGGCACGATACTGGGCGTCGTCGTTGGCCGCAGCCCATACTGGTACGCGGTATTCAGCCCGCTGGTCGTGGTGGGCGGCGCCACACCGAAGATCATCATCTACCCCATTCTTTTGCTATTGCTGGGCCTGGGGCCGCGCTCGGTGATCGCCATGGGATTCATCGGCGGCATCTTTTCCATCCTGATCAACGTCATGGTGGCCATCAGGACGATGAAGCCGGTGTACGCCAAGGTGGCCTTGTCGTTGAACGTCAAGCCCTGGCGGGCGCTGACCAGGATCTACCTGCCGGCGGTGTCGCTGCCCCTGCTCACCGGAATACGGCTGTGCTTCGGGCTGACAGTAGTCAACGTCATATTCGCCGAGCTGTTCGCCTCCAAACACGGCATGGGTAAAGTCATCATGGACTATTACGGTGTCGGGCGCTATGCCGAAATGATGGCCATGATATTGATCTTGTTCTTCGTGGCCATGGGCGGCTCTATCGTGCTGTGGGCCCTGGAACGGCGCGTGCGGGGGCGAGTCAGCTAAGCCGGCGACTTATTTTCGGCGACTTATTCCATTTCCAAATCAAATCAGGCTTCGTTGGCGCGCAATTGCTCGGCCTGCTTGATCCAAACGGAAAGCTCCCGCGTGGACGGCAGGCGCCGCCCCACGTCTTCGAAACGCGCTTCGTCGTGGGCCATGTTGGACGCGATGCCCAGCAGCACCCTGCGGCAAGTCTGCACATCGTCGTCGGACAGGCCGCGCGTGCTGACGCTGTTGACCTCTTGGGCGAGCGGTACGAGCTTGTCTTGAAGCTGCTTGCCGGTTTCCGTCAAAAACACATACAGATTCTTGCGGTTGCCGGCCATGTGCTTGCGTTCTATGTAGCCCAGGGATTCCATGGCGCGCAGGGCCGAATAGGTCGTGGGCTCCATGAGCCCTGCCCGCTCGTTGAGTTCGTGCTGGGTCAGGCCGTCTTCTTCCCAGAGTATGCGCAGGAAAGCCCAATGGCCGAACAGCACATTGTGTTCCGCAAGGCGGATTTGCAGGCCACGCACCAGCGAGCGCGCCGCATGGCGGATGAGATGCGCCAGCCGGTCGTCGGGATCGATGTCCTGCCAGCGTTCCGAAACCTTGTTCTTTCCTTCCGAAACCATGTTATCTGCAATGGATAGTAAGCCTGCATCAATGATATCAGGTATGCCGCAAAGCCACGTCCTGCCGCGTTCGATGCGATTCCAGCATGGCCAGGCAGGCCTCGGTGGTGCCCCGGGCCCACTCGCCGGTATGGATGGGCGGCCGGCTGCCGGACACCGCGCCGAGCAGCTCGTCGATGACCTCGGCGCGGGGGACGGCACTGGCTTCCAGCGGCAGGAACGTATGCCGTTCGTCGGCATAGACTTCCAGGCCATGCGGCATGGGCCGGATATCGCCGTGTTCGCACGACACGATGATCGGGCCGAAATGCTGGAACAGCCTGGGCTCGCGAGCAATGCCCGGCGACACATAATCGGGCCCCCCGTAGGTTCGCGCTGCCTTCAGGCTGGCCTCTTGCTGCGCGGACTCGATAGCCTGCAGCCGCCGCCGCGCCGCGCCGTAGGCCGAGGGATTCTTGCTGTCCCCCATTTCCCCGATCCACCCCATCCACTCGTCGGTGTTGAAGTGACCATAGCCGTTGTAGCTGATGGACGCATAGGCGCCGCCCTCGAACCAGAGCAGCGCGCTGTAAGCCCCTTCGGTGGGGCGGGCAGGATCCCAATTGCCCAGCGCGCAGCGCACCCTCTCCAGGCGCTGCCCCGCAAGCAGGCGCACGATATCGACCTGATGCGCCGCCTGGCTGAAGACGGCGCCCCCGCCTTCGGCGGTGACCAGTTCTTCGGGCCGCCGCGGGCGGTACAGGTAATCGGTGTAATTCTGCGCCTGGATCATGGTGAGCCGGCCGAACTGCCCGCTGGCCACCAGGTCCCGCGCCCGCAAGTAAGGCGTATCGAAGCTGTGGCAATGCCCGACGATAAGATGCACGCCTGCCGCGCGGCACGCCGCGATCATGGCGTCACAATCGGCCAGGCTGAGCGCCATCGGTTTTTCCAGCAATACGTGCTTGCCCGCGGCGGCAGCCTGCAGCGTATGCCGCATGTGATGCTGATGCGGGCTGGCAATGTAGACGACCTCTACCGACGCGTCTTGCACAAGTTCGGCCGCGTCGGCATAGGTCGGGCCGCCGAAGTCGGCCGTGAACTGCCGCCGCGCCGCGTCGCGCGGGTCGCTGGCCGCGGCCAGGGCAATCCGCGCATCGGCCAGGAAAGTCGGCAGCATCAGGGTAAAGGCCCGGCCCAGGCCGATAACGCCAATTTTCAGCGGGGCGGGTGTTGGCGCGCCAGCCATCATAGATCCAGTACAAGCTTGTCGGATCGGGCCCTCGAAACACAGACCATGATCTGGTCGTCTTTTTCTTCAGGCATGAGCACCATGTCGCGATGATCCGCAACCCCTTCCAGCATATGCGTGCGGCAGGTGCCGCAGGTGCCGCTTTCGCAGGAACAGGGCACGGGCACGCCCGCCGCGTGCAGCACTTCCAGTATGGTTTTCCCGACGGGCACTTCCAGGCTGCGCCCGGAGCGCGCCAGCGCCACCGTGAAAGCCGTGTCGTCCGGCTTGCGCTCCCCTCCTTCGATGAAGCTTTCGAAGTGGACGCGGCTGCTCGACCAATGGCCCGACATGTCGCGGACGTCTTTCATCAGACTGCGCGGTCCGCAGCAATAGACGTGCCCTTTGTTCGGCTTTTCAAGCACGGGCCACAGATCGTAGCGATCGTGATTCGCCAGGCTGTGATGCAAGGTGACGTGGGGCCCATACGGAGGCGCTGAGAGCAGATCCCGGTATGCCGTGCCCTGCTCGTCGCACGTCAGATAATAAAGCGACCAGGGGATGGCCGAATCTTCACCCAGCGAACGGATCATCGACAGAATGGGAGTGATGCCGATGCCGCCGGCAATCAGGATCAGGCTGCCGGGGTCTTCCACCAGCGCAAAGGCATTGTCCGGGGCCTGTGCCGGCAAGATCTGGCCGGCAACGGTCTGATCCACCAGGCTGACGGAACCGCCGCGGCCCTGCTCGTCGCGCTTGACGGTAATGACGTAATGGCCGGCGTCGGCAGGCGCGTTGCACAAGGAATATTTGCGCCATTCGCCACTGGGTGCCAGCACGCGGATATGGGCGCCCGGCGTAAAAGCGGGCAGTGGCTCTGCGCCCTCCGCGACCAGCTCGAAGGCGTAGATGCCAGAGGCGATCTGATCTTTTTTGGCGATCCGCAGCGCCAGCGGCGCCGCAACGCCGCTGCCTGATCTAGCCCCTGCAATTTCGTCGAGTTCCAGCATAGTGCGGTGACCGCTCGCAATGGGATCCGCGTTCAGATCTTGAAGGATTCGTAGGTGCTGGGATGAAAGAGCTCTTCGATCGGTACCTGCCGGCAAGACAAGCCCTGCTGGAAGTGATGACGCGTGAAGGCTTCCAGGGTCTTGCGGTTCGCATGCACGCCGTATGACCAGAAATCTTCGCCCAGCGCCTCGCGGGCGGACTTGAGCTGCTCTTCGACAAACGGCAGCGTAACCTTGGTCGCCGACGTGTCGGACAGCTTTTCCAGCGCGCGCGCCTTGGACTGCTCGAAAGCCTTCAAAAGAGCGGCTGCCAGCCAGGGATGCTGGTCCGCCAGCGTCTTGCGCAGCCCCAGCAAGTGCATGATCGGGAAAATACCCGTACGCCGGTAGTAGTCCTTGGCAACCGCCGTGGGGTCGTCGAACAGCCAGCCGATGTCCGGATTGTGTTGCGCCGCCCCGAACGGCGCGCGGGGCGCCATGAAGCCATCTAGCTCCCCCCGATCCAGCATATCCGAAATCGTGGTGTCCGCGGGGGCATCCGTGAGGCTCACGCCGGCGGGCAGCGACAGCGATATCTTCTCGAGCCGCCCCGGCTCGTCGATGCCGCCGCGTACCCATTGCACATCGGACGGCTTGACTCCGTAGTCGTCCTCCAGCAAAGCCCGCGCCCAGACATTGGCAGTCAATTGATACTCGGGCACGCCGATGCGTTTGCCTCGCAGATCTTCCGGCGAGCGGATCCGGTCTTTGCGGACATAGATCGAAGTGTGCCGGAAGGCCCGCGACAGGAAAGCCGGCAGTGCAATATAAGGGCTCGTGCCTTGCGCTGCCTTGACCAGATAGCTGGAAAACGAAATCTCGCTGGCGTCGAAGTCTTGGTACCTGAAAGCCCGGAAGAACATTTCCTCGGGGCTGAGCAGCATGAAAGTCGGCTCGACACCGTCGATCTGAACTTCGCCGTCGTATAGCGGCCGGTTGCGATCGTAATCGCCCATCGCAATGGAAAGTGCTAGTTTGGCCACGCTTCCTCCTGTCTTTGTCTGGTGGGCATCGGCGATGCCCAATGCCGTCTACACAGCCTCTGTGCCCGTGACCGGGTGCACCTCACAGGCCCGCCAGTCGGTCTTCTTGGGGAAGATGCCCTGGAACGAGCAGACCGAAGTGCCGACATGGCCGCTGCCGGTTCCGATGGCCGGCTTGCCTGCCTGGAAGTCGCGCACCGCCTCCAGCATTACCCGGCGGAACTCCACCACGGCCAGATCGCCGGCCGCCAGAGTCTCGCCCTTGGAGGTTCTGTCGGCAATCGGCCCCAGGCTGATCCACATCGCCAAGTCCTGGTTGGGAAAACCCTTGATGCCGGTGAAATTGCCCGCCCGCATGGCCTGCCGGTCTTGCCAGAAGCGATTCTCCACGTTGCGATACGGCCGGTACAAGGGGTCGAGATCCGAACCCACGCTCTGGCCGAGGAAGCGGCGCCAAGCCTCGGTATCGGGCGTCGTCAGCGGATTGCCCCACGCCATGAAATAGAACACGGTGTGCGTGTCGTCGATGGGCACATTGAAGTTGGCGACGTTGTAGCGGTTGTTCGGCGGAATGAGCGCCGACGAAGGCGCGATGAAGACCGTCGAGCGGATATAGTCGGTTTCATCCGCATTCGTGATGGGGCGCCTGATGGCCGCGTAGCGAAAACCGTAAGAGGTGTGCTCTACCTGCAAACGCGGCGCCTTGTCCGTGGATGGGCGCAGCCACTTCTTGTCGGTTGCCTGGCCGCCGCCGACGCGCGCCGCCACCATGTCGGACGAGTGCAGGCTGGAACTATGGGAAGAGTCGATATTGCCTTCCAGGATCTGCGCCCAATTGCACGGCACGATGACCTTGGCAATGCTGACGCGCACTTGCTCGTCCGGCGCCCAGGGCGGCGGCACGAACTCGGGAACTTGATCCTGCGGGCCCATGTAGCCCCACACCATGCCGGCCCACTCTTTAGTCTGGTAAGCCCGATGCCGCACCTTGTTGGGCAAATCGCTGGAGGCCGGTTCGGACACCATTTCCAGCACCTTGCCGTCCACGTCCATCTTCCAGCCGTGGTACAGGCAGCGCAAACCACATTCTTCGTTGCGGCCATAAAAGAGCGAAGCCCCCCGATGCGGGCACCGTTCGTCCATGACCCCTACCCGGCCCTTGCTGTCGCGAAACACCACAAGGTCTTCGCCCAGGATCCGGGCACGCACCGGATCGCAATCGGGCTCGCTGACCTCTTCGGCCAGACAGATGGGCAGCCAGTGCCGGCGCATCAGCTGCCCCATCGGAGCATCACCCTCGATACGGCACAGCAGCTCGTTTTCTTCGTTGGTCATGATTCGAATGCCTCCTACAATTCGTCGCCCGACGCCGCCCTGGGATGCGATGAACACGCCAGGGTCACCACGCCTGCTTGCTGTTCGACTTGTCGGGCAGGCCCTTGGCCCTCGATCAAGCACCGGGCAACTCAATAATATTAGATCTCTAAAATTATTTCAAGATATCCGGCTGCGAACTAGCCCAAACTGAGAGAACGAGGTGAACCCGGGCCTGTCGACACTACAAGGAGCGCCGCGCCAAAGGAGCAGCACCCTCTCGCAACGAGCCCTGGACGGCGCTCATGCCTTGGGATTCTTCGCCCTTGCGGTCCACAGGCCCCACGGACGCTGCATGACCGTCTGGATCGAGCGATCCGCCAAGCGGCCTTCTTCAGGGTCGAGATAGCGGATCTCGCCCCCCAGATTGGTGGCCGTTTCCTGCAAGGCCGCGTTCTGCTGCGTGTAAATGGCGCGATAGACGGCAATCGGAAGCGTGCTTCCCACCGCGACGAAGCCATGCCCGCGCATCAGCGAGCTCGCCGCCTCGCCCAACGATTCGGCCAGGGCTGCCCCATGCTCGTGGCACGTGACCAGCATGTCCGTGTGCCCGAACTTCTCGGCAATATCGAAAACCGGCGCGCCATCGGCAAGAAACCCGGCCATATGGTAGATGGGCTTCAATGGAACCGATGAGACGGTGAAAGGAACCACCGTCGCCGAATGGCTGTGGACGATCGCCTGCACATCCGGGCGCCGGCGATAGATTTCGCCATGGATGAATCGCTCTAGATAGAGCTTGCGCTTTTCCGCAGCAACCGGATTGGAATCCAGGTCGAATTCGACCAGGTCTTCCAGCGTCACGATGCCCGGAGCCAGCGACCGGGAAAGGTAATAGCGGTCGGCCCGCGCCGGGCTGCGCAGGCTGACATGCCCGAATCCGTCCAGCACCTGGTTCTCGGCAAGAATCCTGTTTGCCAGCACCAGATCCTCCAGCCCCGCACGCGTGGCGTCATCCGTGATGTTGTCCTGCGCCATGATTCGTCTGTCTCCTGAAACAGCTATCGTTTTTTCGGCCGCGCAGTCATGGCGGCCGTGATGGGTGTCCATACTCTTATATGATCTTATTTGGCCATAATATTAGAGATCTAAATGTATATCAAGCAGCGAAGACAACGCACTGCCTGTCAGAATCAAGAGACTGAAGATCGAGCAGTTACCGCTAGCTCAATTGGCGACGTTCCAGCACTTTGGCCAGATAATCTATCAGGACTCGGGTGCGATAAAGAACCTTCCGGTTGGGGTAAAGAATCCAGAGGCCCGGCAGCTCGCCGTTGGAGTAGACGGACTCGAATTTGGGGAGAATTTCGACGAGCCGCCCCGACGCCAGGTCATCCTTGACGACGTTGCGGCTGAGGCGGGCGATACCCAGGCCCTGCCGCGCCATTTCGATCAGCAACAGATGGGTGTCCGTTTCGATATATGGCGTGATCGCATGAGCGATTAGTTTCTTGCCCTGCCTGAAGAACCAGTTTTTCGGTTCGTTGGTGGAATGAACCAGGCAATCATGGTTGTCCAGGTCGCCGATCTGCTTGGGCACGCCTCGCCGCGCGAGATATGCCGGAGCGGCGCAAAGCACCCGCTGGAATTCGTCGACGCGAACACCCACCACGCCGGCATCCGGCACCCGGCCCGAATGGACAGCGAGATCGTAGCCCTCTTGCACAAGGTTGACGGGACTGTCTGTCGTGGTAATCGACAGACGAATCTCGGGATACTCGCGGCAGAAGTTCACGAGAATCGGCGGGAGATAAACGGTGGCGGCGAAGTGGTTGATGGCAATGCGGATGACGCCGGCCGGCCGTGCCAGCAAAGAGGCCAGATCGTCGTTGATATCTTCGTAGTTCTGCAGCGTCGCCTTCGCCCAGTTCCATGCGACACGGCCCGGTTCCGTCAGTTTGACGCTGCGGGTGGTGCGTTCGAACAGCCGTACCTTGAGGGCCTTCTCGAGCGTGGCGATTTTCCGCGTCGCCAGGGACGGAGATGCGTTCAGGCGACGCGCGGCCCCGGCAATACTGCCCGCGTCGACAATTTCACAGAACAGGCGCAAAAGCTCCATCGACACCGACGATTCTCTTTTCGCCCTATCCGCGGAAACAGATTCCCTGGGGTAGGTACTTATGCCGCTCGCCATTTCAGGATCACGATCGGGAAAGAGTTGAAATTATTGCATGATTTGCACAGGAGGTAGTCGGAATTAGGCATTTTTTTGACGACAATCCTTCTACATAATGCTCCAGGAAACGGGCGGCCCATGAGGGCGGCCGGGCAAAAGCAGAAACAGGAACAAGCGTATGCGCTATATGGTTGCGGCTGACACCGGAGGCACTTTCACCGACGTCGCGGTATACGACGCCGAAAAAGGCGAAGTCAAGTACGGCAAGACGCTGACCAATTACGGCAATCTGGTCGAAGGAGCGCTGGACGGCCTGAACGTCACGGGCGTGGCCCTGGAAGATGCCATCCTGTTCAAGCACGGCACGACCCATGTCATCAACACTTTCATCCAGCGTACCGGCGCGAATACAGCGCTGATCGCAAGCCGCGGCTTCCGCGACACCCTGGAGATCGGCCGAGGCAATCGCCCGGTGCCCTTCGCGCTCGAGTACCGCCGCGATGAACCCCTGGTTCCACGAACCCATCGATTCGAGGTCGAGGGACGCATGGATGCCCAAGGACGAGAGATCCGGCCGCTGGACACGGCAGGCCTGCAGGCCCTTGCCGAACGCTTCAAGCACGATGGAACCGAAGCCGTTGCCGTCTCGTTCGTCAATTCCTATGCGAATCCGGCGCATGAGGAAGCGGCGGTGTCGCTGCTGCGCAAGGCCCTGCCCGGCGTCTACATCACCTGCGGAACCGCCCTGACCCGAGAGTGGTTCGAATACGAACGGGTCTCCACGGCGGCGGCCAACGCGTATGTCGGCTCTCAAATGGAAGAATATATCGGCACCTTCGATGCCTGCCTACGCGAGCGCCGATTCGAAGGTACGTTCTACATGATGGGCTCGAATGGCGGCGTTCTTTCAGTAGACCGCACCCTGGAACAGCCGGTGGCGCTGGTGGAATCGGGGCCCATCGGCGGATGTATCGGCGCCGCCGCCTATGCGCGTGCGCTGGGCATGCCGAAAGTCATAGCCTTCGATATGGGCGGCACGACGGCAAAGTGCGCGCTGATCCAGGACGGCCAGTTCGAAGTCCAGCCCATCTATTATGTCGGCGGCTACGACCATGGCTTTCCGCTCAAGACCCCCGTCCTCGACATTGTCGAAGTAGGCGCCGGCGGCGGATCGATCGCCGCGGTCGACGCCAGCGGCATCCTGACCGTGGGGCCGCGCAGCGCCGGTTCCGAGCCCGGGCCCGTGGCCTTTGGCAGAGGCGGCGTCGAGCCGACGGTTACCGACGCGAATCTGGCATTGGGGCGCATCTCGGGCGGCAACTTCATGCAGGGCAGGCTCAGCCTGGATGACGAGGCATCGCGCGCCGCGATTCGCCGCCAGGTGGCCGACCCCCTGGGATATCGGGGAGAGCCCGGCACCGATGCCGCGGCACAGGGAATACTCGATCTGGCCACCACCACGATGGCCTCGGCAATCAAAGAGATCACCATCGAACGCGGCCACGACGTGCGCGAATTCGGCTTGTTTGTCTTCGGCGGCGGCGGCCCCTTGTTCGGCTCCATCCTGGCACGCAGCCTGCGCATCCCCGAGGTGATAATTCCTCCGCATCCCGGCAATTTTTCCACACTGGGGATGCTGATCGCCGGCGCCCGGGTCGACCTTGCGCGTACAGTCGTGACCGCCGCCTCGGGCAATGCCCTGGAACTCGTCAACGCCGCCTTCGCGGAACTGGAAGCCAGCGCCGAAGCCACGCTGAACGCCGAACTCGGGGCGCAACAGATCCGCTACGAACGAGCCCTGGACATGCGCTATCGGGGACAAAAGCACACCGTACGCGTACCGTTCGAACCGGGCCAGACGATCGAGTCCCTCGTAGCGTCGTTCGGCGACATTTACAAGCGCCGCTACGGCCATGCCAACGAAAAAAACCCGGTCGAAGTGCTGGGTGTCCGCCTCGGCACCGAAGTGGAAATTCCCCGCCCCGAGCTGGCAGGCCTGATAGGCGCCCATGCAACCGCGGGCACGCCCGAGCCCACCGGCCGGCGCTCGGTCTACTTCCCTGCCCCGCACGGCCGCGTCGACGTCCCCGTCTGGCGCCGGGACACCCTGCCGCCGGGCTTCCTGCTGGACGGCCCGGCCGTCATCGAAGAATACAGTTCGACCACGATCCTGATGCCCGGCGATCACGCACGCATCGGCGAATTGGGCGAAATCGTCATTCGTTGCGGCACGGAATAAGGATCCCCCATGAACGCAGTCTCCGAATCCTCCATGGTCGCCGAACGCACGGCTTTCGATCCCATCACCATGGAGATCATCAAGCACGAACTGGTCTCCATTCCCAACCAAATAGATAAAAACATCACGCGCACGGCCTTTTCGCCGCTGATCAACGAATACAAGGATTACGCTGTCGGCATCGTCGATTCGCAAGGGCGACTGATTTCCCAATCGCGCGGCAGCCTCGCGATCTTCGTCGCCAACGCACTGGGCACGGCGGTAAAGGACGGCATCGCCCTGTTCGGGCTCGATCAGCTTCGCCGCGGGGACATCGTGATTTCCAATCACGCGGGTACGCTGGGCCAGCATCTGAACAACGTGGTGATGTATACGCCGGTGCGCGTCGACGGCGACGATGGGGAAGTCACCGCCTTTTTCTGCGTGCTGATGCATTGGATCGACATCGGCGGCATCATGGTGGGATCGTGCAGTTCCACCACCACCACCGAAGTCTTTCAGGAAGGTGTCCAGTTCCGCAGTGTCAAGCTGTTCGATCGCGGCGAACGCCGCGCCGACATGTTCCGCATGATCGAATACAACACGCGCTTTCCCGAAATGCTGCTGGGCGATGTAGAGGCTCAGATCGCCGGCTGCCTCATGGGGCGCGACATGGTCGCCGAAATCGTAAACAAGTACGGAAGCGCGACCTACCATGCCGCCGTCCATTCGATGTGGGACATTGCCGAGCAACGCGCCCGCGCCGCCATCAAGGCCGCGCCGTCAGGCGATTACACCGCCGAGTCCTTCCTCGACAACGACGGCCTTTACCTCGACAAGATTGTGCCCATCAGCGTGCGCGTCGTGGTCGACGGCGATCGGATCAAGGTCGATTTCTCCAATGTGGCGGATCAGTTGCCCGGCCCTCTCAACGCAGGCCGCAACGGGGGTGCCGTAGCGGCCGCCCGCATCGCAATCAAATACTTGTTTTCTCCCGACGATCCGGTCAACGAAGGAGACTTCCGGCCCCTGGAAGTCGAGATTCCGGAAGGCAAGTTCCTTTCGGCGCGCCCCGATGCGGCCATCGGCGGTTCGGGCAACATGATCCCCACCGTGGTCGACACCATTCTGAGAGCGATGGCCGACGCCTTCCCCGACAGAGTCGCCGCGGCCCACCACGGCACCTACGGCGTGCACGCCTTCCATGGCATCAGCCCCGCGACAGGGGCGCAATTTTTCCACCTCGACACCTGCGTGGGCGGCTGGGGCGCCACTTCCTCGATGGATGGCTACGGCCCGTCCCGCTCGAATGTCCACGGCGACACCTCCGACGTGCCGGTGGAAATGCAGGAGGCTTTTCACCCCTATCGCCTCGAATCCTATGAAATCCGTCAAGATTCCGCGGGCCCGGGCCGCATGCGCGGAGGGGTCGGAGTGATCAAGCAATACCACATCACGGGCCCCTGCCGGCTCAACCTGAAAATCGACCGAACCAAGTGCCCGCCATGGGGCCTCGCCGGAGGCGGCGCCGGAAAGCCTGGCGACGTGGAGATCCACCGGACCAGCGGCGAAATCCTGAGAGTCCTCAAGGATGATCACGAACTGAACGCCGGCGATCGGGTGATTATCAAGACGGGCGGAGGCGGCGGCTACGGGCCGGCACGCGAGCGGGATCCCGAACGGGTTCGCAGAGATGTCGAGAACGGCTACGTCTCGCGCGAGGCCGCACGCCGCGACTACCTGGTGGAAATCGACGAACAAGGCCGATTGGATCCAGACATTACGGCAAAACTGCGGCGCGCATGAGTTGGCGCGCCCTCATTCTAGAACAGGCAAACCGGAGACAATGACATGAAACGCTGGAAACTCGTTCTTACAAGCCTTATGGCCGCCACCTATCTGGGGTCGGGCTGTGCGCAAGCCCAGGGCGCGGGCGACTACCCGAACCACCCTATCCGCATCATCGTGCCGTTCGGCGCAGGCGGCGTCACGGATGTGCTTGCCCGGGTTCTGGGCAAAGAGATCGGCAAGGATTTCGGCCAGCCGGTCGTGGTGGAAAATGTCGTGGGCGCCACCAGCATCATAGGCACGCACAAGGTTGCTCGAGCCGAGCCCGACGGCTACACGCTGCTGCTGACGTCCAATGCCTTTACGATCAATCCGGCGCTACGAAAATCGCTGCCCTTCGACCCGATCAAGGACTTCACGCCGATAACGTTACTGGCGGCTTCGCCGAACATGCTGGTGGTCAGGAGCGACTCTCCGTACGACACCGTGGCGAAATACATAGCGGCGGCCAAGGCCGCGCCGGGGAAAATCACTTTCGCATTCTCGGGCATCGGCACCTCGCTGCACATCGCAGGGGAACAGTTCAGTCTGATCACCGGAACCCGCTACAATGCCATCCCCTATGCCGCGTCGAATCAATCGATCCAGGCTGTCATCGGAGGCCAGACCGATTCTTCCTGGTCGGCGGTCAATTCAGCCCTTCCTTTTGTCCAGAACAAGCGCTTGAAGGCACTTGCCATCGCTACCGACAAGCGCTCTTCATTCGTGCCGGATGTCCCGACTTTTTCCGAGCTGGGCATCAAAGGCATGAAAAGTGAAACCTGGCTGGCACTGCTCGGCCCCGCCCATCTGCCGCAGCCCATTGCGATCAAGCTGGATACCGAGCTGAAGAAGCTGCTCGCACGGCCGGATATCATGGAAAAAATTGTCTCCCTGGGCGCCGAACCCGTCGGCACGGAACTGGACAAGTTCGGTGCACAGATCCGCGAGGAAATCGCGATGTACCAAAAGATTGTCAAATCCGCCGGGATCACACCTAATTGATATAGGCATGATGCCGCGGCTTTGTGAGGCCCCGCCGCGGCATCCGAAAGCAGCGCGACTGCGGGCCGCCCAAGGGCCCATTTACAGGGGAATCGCGACATGCCGGTTGAACTGAACGAAACGCATGACCCGCTATTGACGAGTTGGGTCGCCGGCGCAAACGAAGCCGGCACCGATTTTCCGATTCAGAACCTTCCTTACGGCGTTTTCGCGCGCGCAGGCAAGCCGCGAGTAGGCGTCGCAATTGGAGACAGCATCCTGGACGTAGCCGAGGCTGCACAGGCCGGCTCGTTCACGGGAATGGCGGAAGTCTCCGCAAAGGCCTGCCAAAGCGGGCAACTCAATGCATTGATGGAACTCGGCCCCGACTATTGGGCCGCGCTGCGCCTGGGTCTTTCCAGGCTGCTCAGGCAGGGTGGCGCCACAAAAGCGGCGGAAAGCTGCCTCGTGGATCGCAAATGCGCGCAAATGCGGCTTCCCGCGAGCATCAGCAATTTCACGGACTTTTACACCTCCATCCATCATGCCACCAACGCCGGCCGGATGATGCGCCCCGATGCGCCGCTGCTGCCGAATTTCAAGCATATGCCCATTGCCTACCATGGACGGGCGTCGTCGGTGGCGGTCAGCGGAACGTCGGTCAGACGGCCCAAAGGGCAGTCGCGCGCCAAGAACGCCAGCCTACCGTCTTACGGCCCGACCCAGCGCATGGATTTCGAGCTGGAGGTGGGCTTTTACGTCGGCCCAGGCAATGCCATCGGCGAAACCGTCGCCCTGGCCGACGCGCCGGGCCATATCTTCGGTTTGAGCCTGGTCAACGACTGGTCTGCCCGGGATATTCAATCTTGGGAATACCAGCCGCTCGGCCCATTTCTTGCCAAGAGTTTCCTGACGTCGGTCTCGCCCTGGATCGTCACGCTGGAAGCGCTGGCCCCATTTCGCGTGGCGGCTGCCGACCGGGGCCGCGACGCCCCCGACCTGCTCGCCCATCTCGACGATGCGCAAGATCGCACGCATGGCGGAATACACCTGCAGCTCGAGGTTTTTCTGCAGACACCGAAAATGCGCGGCGCAGGCATATCTCCTGAGAGAATCAGCGGGTCGAACTTCGACGGCCAATACTGGACGATTTTCCAGATGCTCGCACATCACACCAGCAACGGATGCAATCTGCTTGCCGGCGATCTAGTGGCCAGTGGCACCGTGTCCGGTTCCGGCCTGTCCGAAGCCGGGTGCCTTTTGGAAATGACGCTGGGAGGAACGCGCCCTCTGGCATTGCCCAATGGGGAAACCCGGAGCTTCCTGGAAGACGGGGACGAGATCCTTTTTCGAGGGTTCTGCGAACGCACCGGCGCCGCGCGTATCGGTTTTGGCGAATGCGCGGGCCGCATCGAAGGGTAAGCCGGAGGAGCCCTGTTAAGGTTCCCTGTAAGCTCGAGCATCGGCCTTCCCGGATTACCGGGTCGGCGCCGTACTTCCTCAGCTAACGTACACGGGCCGATGCTGCTGCCTGGGCGCCGGCCTTGCGTCCCGTAACGAGTGCGCAGGCCAGCCCTCCCATATAACCACGGTTGCTCAATCCTCCGACATCGCACCCCGCCGCATAAAGATTCGGAAAGGCACAATAGTCGACGTCCGCGGTGTCCGCCAACAACATCGGAAGCGTGGAAACCGTTCCAGTTCGCCGCAGAACCCGCATATCCACATCCGTGGCGAGGCCGCCGCAAGTGAAAGTGATGCCCGCCCGCACCTTGACGGCAGTGAATGGCGCCGTTGCTATGGGGTGCAAGTTACGCCTTCTTGGCGGCACGAGTTGATCGGCCGTACCGGCCGCCAATGCAGTGTTGAATGCCTGAATCGTATTCAACACTTCTTGCGCGGGCAGGCCCCAGGCCTTTAGCGAATCGGCCAACGCCTCTATGCTGTCCTTCCGTAAGACCGAAGCGCCAGCGGCCTCGGCACGGGTCACGCTGACATGAGGCGGCGCAAGTACGAATTCACGCGACATCGCTGCAATATCGTTGTCGATAATGTATATCGCCGTCGCTTTTTCCTGTCTGGCTATCTCGGCATTCAGCGCTTCCTCTCCGGTGCCGGCCGACTCGTCCACAAAGCGGCGGCCGCTGAGATTCAATGCCAATGCATAGTTTCCGTATCGTTGCGTCATATCGGAAAATTGCCGCGGCCCGAAGCGCGCGGGCGGCGCGGCCATGGCATGGCCATAGAACTCGCCCATGCCTCTCGTCAAGGCCGCGCCCAGCTCCATCGCAGCGGTCAGGCCGTCTCCGGTGCTCCACGGATTGGCGCGTAGATAGATATTGTCCGTCTCGGAAGTGATCCAGCGTGCAACCAATTCCGGGTTGCCCTGAAATCCGCCCGTCGCAAGAATGACGGCATCCGCCTCCAGCGTGCTCGTGTCAGTCTCGGATAAGTACACATCCACCTCGTAGCCCCAGTTGCGCACGGGCCGCAGCCGGTGCATTGCAACGTCCGTCCGGATCCGGCCGCCCAGCAGCTCGACCCGGCGAACCATGGCAGAGATCACCTGATCCGGCGCCACCGTCCGCCCCTGGCCGTACCATTGGAACGGACGAACCGGGCCGCATTCGACGCCTTGGCTCTCGAGCCAGCCAAGATCCTGAAGATGGCTCTCGAACACCATATCCTGCAAAGACTCGTTGCCGCGAACTTCGCTGCGAAGCGCAGAAGCTTCCTTGAATGTCCACACCAGGCCATTCGACAACCGCATCGATCCGCCCAGCCGTTTGCTTTTTTCTATGACGGTAACGGCCGCGCCCGCCTCGAGCGCCGAAACGGCGGCGCACAATCCTGCCATACCGCCGCCCACGATCAGGACGGCCGGGGCATCTGTCGGTTTCGCTTCCAGCTTCAAGCCTCGCCTCGCTTTGAAACGCATGTAAAGGGCGACACCGGCACGACGCCATGACGCACCTCGTCGGCCGCCAGCCGGCCCGCTATACGGCCAGAGACGAACGCCCATGCAAGATGGTGGCCGTGTCCCTTGAGCAGCAGCCCCCCCTGCCCGGCCGATCCCGCCGCATACAGGCCGGGAATAGGTGCGTCTGCGGCATCGAGAACCTCCAGGCGTGGACTGACCGCCAGCCCGCCATCCGCAATCACCGTCACCGCGTGGATGGGCCCCAGCAATAGATATGGGCCGCTCTCGAAACCTGCCGATTGCGCCGCCTGTTGCAGCGCCTCCACCGGCATGTTGTTGCGTACCGCAAGTGTCCGGACTTCCTTGCCCCGCGTGCACAGATCGGGGCGGTTGCGCTCATAGTCATCAATGTAGGCGTACGCGACACCTGGCGCGGTGGAAACGAAGTTCGGCCAGTGCGAACAAAGCTGCAGCCGAGGGCCGTCCATGAACAGCCAGGCGGCATTGTCCGGCTGCCTGGCGATGCCATGGCCGATCTTCTCGCCTTCGCGCAAGAATGTTTCACCGTTTTTATTTACCAGCACGGCGCCCAACTTGAGCAGATGCGCTTCGGGAGCCAAGGCCGTCGTGACGAAACTCATGATGAACGGACGCGCCAGCCTTGGCGGCAACACGCGCATCGCCCATCGCATGATGGTAGTGATCGGCCGAACGGGAGGCAGCGACAAGAACCAAGGCCGGCGTGCAGGCGGCGCAAACCTGAAACGCGGGTCGTTGAGCGCAATGTCGCCATTGACGATCCGGCCTCCCACCACACGCCCCATCCGTTGACAGTCTCCGGTAGCAAGACTGTTGACCGCAGGGATGCCCGTCTGATCCGCATTGCCGAACTCAATCTTGAATTCACGGCTGGCGTTGAAATCGCCGCCAGCCAGCACAACGGCCTCCGCACTCAGGATCCGGGACTGTCCATCCGGCCCGCAGGCCTGGACGCCCACGACGCGGCCATCGGCATCTTGCAGCAGTTTCTCGGCCCGGGTCTGCAGCAGGCACTGCACGCCGGCTCGGCGCGCCCGTCGCGACAAATGGTAGATGTATGAACCAGAGTTGGGCAGCACATTATGCATGCGCGGCTTTCTGTGGGGCGGTTCTTCGAAGACGCCGATGAATTCCACGCCGCTTTCGCGCAGCCAGGCGACGGCGTCGGCCGCATGGCGAGTCAGCACTTCGCACAAGGCCATGTTGTCCCGCGCGGCCAGATCTGCGGCCCAAGCCGGCATATCGGCCAGATGATCCTTCCAGGAGTCCTGGATCCCTGCCGCACGCTGATCGGGCGTTCCCGCCGCCGTGATCGAGCCGATCGACCACCCCGTGCTGCCGCCCAGACGCTCGCCTTTTTCGAGCAGCAGAACCGAGCGGCCGGCCTCGGCTGCCGTGATGGCCGCGGCCAGGCCAGCACCGCCGCCGCCGATCACGAGAACATCAGGCTTCTTCATGAAGTTCTCCTACGCGGACTTGCGGCCAGACGGCGGCCAGCTTCTCTGCCGCGGCTATGACCTTGGGCGCGCACTGCTCCAGGGCAGGGCGATCCATATGAGCCACCGGCGCGGCCAGGGTTATGACCCCCACGCACAAAGGCTCGTCCTGATCGAACGGCCGGATAAGGATCGGAGCGCCTACCGCCCCCACGCCCAGGCCGTGTTCCTCGTACGAAATGGCGTAGCCCCTTTCGGCCGTCAGGCGCAGGTCGGCCATGATCTTCTTGATGTCCACCAAGGAATGCGGAGTCATACGCGGCAGCCCACGCGCAAGAATCAGGCGGCGCGCATCGGCTGGGTCGAGTGTGGCCAGCCATGCCTTGCCAGCGGCGTGCGTATGAAAGGTGATTTCCGTACTGTAGTTCGGGTCGATCTGGAGTATTCGCTTCTTCGTCAGAATCGACATCACCCACGTGATGGCGTCCTGTTCGACAACGGCCAGCCGAATGAACTCTCCGGTCTGATCCGCCAGTTCGCGCAGAATCACCTGGCTCTGATTCAACAGCCGCGAACGCGACATCTTTCTCATGCCGACATTGCTGATCCGGTAGGTCAGGCAGTAATTGCCGCTGTGCTCGTCTTTGAAGACGTACTGGGTTGCGATGAGGGTGTTGAGCAGCTTGAACGCGATGGATTTATTCACTCCAAGCAGATTGAGGATTTCTGTGAACGACAAGCCCTCCCGTGAATCGGCCAGTCGTTCGATGATAAACAAGGCCCTCTCTACGCCGGCGATGGTCTCGGTCTGTTTCTCTTCATGGATTTCCGGGATCTTGCTCATATGTCTCGCCCCTTGGTTGACAGAGTTAAGGTAACCCATGTTACCATACGATCGGTTTCATTGGTAACCATGGTTACCTTAAAAGCAAACCACCCTTATCATCGGAGACAGACATGCCCATCGACCTACCCCGTCGAGCACTAATTTGCAGCACGCTGGCTTTCGGAGCGCTTGGCGTGCAGATACAGGCCCACGGCGCGGCAACAGAGCGTTTTCCTTCCCGCCCAATCAAACTCATCGTTCCATATCCTGCAGGCGGCTCCACCGACCAGCTGGCGCGCATGATTGCCGAACCAATGTCCAAATCGCTGGGCCAAGCGGTCTACGTGGAAAATCGCGGCGGGGGCAACACCATGATCGGCTCGGCCGCAGCCTCGCGCGCGCCGGCGGACGGCTACACGCTGCTGGTCAACAGTCTGGCATTCTCTGTCAACGTGTTGGTGACCAAGCATTCGTCCTACCGCACAGACGATTTCATACCCGTGGCGCCCCTGGTAACAACGCCTTATGTGTTGAGCGTCAATCCGGGCGTACCGGCCCAGTCGCTGCAGGAATTGCTCGATTACGCAAGACGCGCGCCCGACAAGGTCAACGCAGTCTCGCTGGGGGTGGGCGGCGTCACTCACCTGCTCAACGAGCGGCTGGCTGCAGCGACCCATGTCCCTATCACCAGTGTGCATTACCGCGGGGCGGGCCCCGCAATGATCGACCTGCTGTCGGGCCAGGTTCAATTTTTCATCGATACGGCCGTGACTTCCATGCCGAACTTGCGCACGCACAAATTGCGGCCACTCGCGGTTACCTCCGCGGAGCGAATGAAGCTACTGCCCGAAGTGCCGACATTCAAAGAACTAGGCTACCCGGAAATGACGCAAGAGTCCTGGTTCGGCGTATTCGCGCCGAAGGGAACGCCAGCCGACATCGTGCAACGGCTCAACGTCGAGGTGCGAAAGGCCATGGCCTCGCCCGCAGTCCAGCAGATCATCACTCATGACGGCCTGCAGGCGCCCCAGTGGACGCCGCAAGAGTTCGACCAGTTCATACGTCGGGATTCCGCAACATGGGCCGCCATCGTAAAGAAGCTGAACATCCAATTGGACTAGGCCAACACTGACTGCAGAA
This sequence comes from Candidimonas nitroreducens, assembly GCF_002209565.1. Classification (GTDB taxonomy): domain Bacteria; phylum Pseudomonadota; class Gammaproteobacteria; order Burkholderiales; family Burkholderiaceae_B; genus Candidimonas; species Candidimonas nitroreducens. Next base: position 93,198 of record NZ_NJIH01000014.1, on the reverse strand, counting down.
TCCATGAAAGCCATTGAAATCAGCCAACCTGGCGGGCCTGACGTACTTCGCTTGTGCGAGCGGCCAGAGCCCAGCGTCGGTCCACACGACGTACTCATCCGCGTAGCGGCGGCTAGCGTGAACCGCCCGGACGTGCAACAACGCAAGGGATTGTACGATCCGCCACCGGGCGCCTCGGACATCCCCGGCCTCGATACCGCCGGCATCGTCGAACGGGTCGGCGCCGCTGTGGAACGCATCCGCCCAGGCGACCGAGTTTGCGCCTTGTCCACCGGCGGCGGCTATGCGGAGTTATGCGCCGTACCGCAAGGACAGGTAATGCCCGTGCCCGCCGGACTGAGCCTGACGGAAGCGGCGACACTGCCCGAAGTGTTCTTCACGGCCTGGCACAACGTTTTCCAACTTTCCCGACTGGAAAGGAACGAAGCGCTGTTGATTCAGGGGGGCACCAGCGGCGTGGGCCTTGCCGCCACTCAAATGGCGCGCGTGCTGCGTCATGCGCGCGTGTTCGCCACCGCCGGCAGTGCCGAAAAATGCAGCGTCAGCGAGGCCTACGGCGCCCAATGCGTGGATTATCACGACCCAGCCTGGGGCCAGGCACTGCGCGATCTTGCGGGCGAGCGCGGGTTCGACGTGATCCTGGATTCACAGGCCGGCGACTATGTCGACATCGAAGTCGGACTGCTGGCCATAGGCGGCCGTCTCGCCCTGATCGGCAACCATCGCGGCGAGTACTCGACTCTGCGCACCCGCTCTTTCGTGCAGCGCAGCCTGACGCTTACCGGCGCGCAGATCCGCCGGCGCGACACCGCCTTCAAACAAAAAATTGCCAATGAACTCGTCCAATACGTATGGCCCGAGCTTGCGCAACGGCGCATCCGCACACTGGTGCAGGCCGCTTTCCCGCTCGAGCAGGCTGCGGCTGCGCAGCAAATCCTCGACGACAACCAGCAGATGGGCAAAGTGGTATTGATCGTAGATCGGGCCATTGCCTGAGCGCGCTGCAGCCTCCTTTGCACCTTTCCAACTCTCTTTCTTCTATCAGGACAGGCTCTTTATGAAGTTCATCAGTTTTGAAATAGATGGCCGTGCCTCTTGCGGTATCCAGCAGGGCGACAGCGTACACGACTTGAGCCCGGCCTTTCCAGGACAGGCCTATGACTTGAAAGCCCTTATCACCCGCGACCTGCTGGGCGAAGCCATGGCCTACGCGCGCAGCCACGAGGCTACGCTGCGGCTCGCCGATATCAAGCTCCTGCCGGTCATCCCGAACCCCGAAAAGATCATATGCGTCGGCCTCAACTACGGCGAACATGTGCGCGAAACGGGGCGTGAAGTTACCGAAAGCCCGACACTTTTCTTACGGGTTCCCTCGTCCCAGCTCGCGCACGGCGCGGCGCTCGTGCGCCCCGCCGAATCGGCCAGGTTCGACTACGAGGGCGAGATAGCAATCATCATCGGCCGCGGCGGGCGCCGTATCGCGGCGTCCGATGCCTGGTCGCACATTGCCGGCTATGCCTGCTACAACGACGGATCCATACGCGACTGGCAAATGGCGACCTCTCAATGGACGGCCGGCAAGAACTTCTGGCGCACCGGCGCCTTCGGCCCGTGGATGACAAGCGCCGACGAAATCCCTCCCGGGCAAGTAATGACACTGGTCACGCGCCTGAACGGCGAGGAAATGCAGCGCACAACGACGAACAAGATGATCCACAATATCCCCCAGCAGATTGCCTACATTTCCACCTTCGTCCCGTTGGCGCCGGGCGACGTGATCGTAACCGGTACACCAGGCGGAGTGGGCGCCAAACGCAACCCTCCGGTATTCATGAAACACGGCGATGTCGTAGAAATCGAAGTCGATGCCATAGGCGTGCTTCGCAATACGGTATGCGACGAAAACCTGCTGGCGGAGGCTTGACATGCAAAAAGGCAGCAGGCTCGCCGCGGACATCGGCGGCACATTCACCGATGTCGCCTATTTCGACCCCGTCAATGGCGCACTGTCCCTGGGCAAAGCGCTGAGCACACCGAGCCGGATGGTCGACGGCATAGCCAGCGGCGTTGGCAAAGCCAACGCCTCGTTTGGGCAAGCCGAAACCTTCCTGCACGGGTCGACCGTCGCCATCAATACCCTGCTGGAGCGCAAAGGCGCACGCACGGCATTGCTGATCACCGAGGGGTTCCGGGACATTTACGAGATCGGCCGCATCAATCGGCCCGATGCGTATAACCTCTTCTTCCGTAAACATGTCCCGCTGGCCGAGCGGCGCTTGCGCTACGAGGTGCGCGAACGCTTGACTGCCGAAGGAGAGGTGGACACTCCCCTGGACGAAGCGGGGGTTCACCTGATCTGCGACCGCATGATCGAAGAAGGCATAGAGGCTGTGGCGATTCTATTGCTGCACTGCTATGCCAACCCCGCTCACGAACTCGCCGTGAAGGCGATCGTGCAGCAGCGCCTGCCTCATGTGTTCGTCACCGCCTCGCACGAGCTGTCACAGGAATACCGGGAATTCGAGCGCTGCTCCACCACTGTCGCCAACGCATTCATCGGGCCGATCGTGAGCCGCTATGTCGCGCAGATCGACGCACATCTGCAGCAGGCGGGTTTCGACGGCAAATTCCTCATCGTCCAATCCACAGGCGGCCTTTATGAATCGCATCAAGCGCAGCGGCAATGCGTGCGCATGCTCGAGTCAGGGCCGGCCGCGGGGGTAATCGGCGCCCATGCCCTGTGCCGGGCGCTCGGGCTGCGAGATGCGGTGGCTTTCGACATGGGGGGCACCACCGCCAAAGCGGGCGTGATTCATGACGATACCGTGATGACCACCAATCTCGCGATGGTCGGCGGCTACAACGAAGGCCTGCCGATCCAGATACCTTTGGTGGACGTGTTCGAAGTGGGCACCGGAGGAGGCAGCATCGCCGAGGTCGACCTGGGCGGTGCGCTGCGCGTCGGCCCGCGCAGCGCGGGTGCAGAACCCGGGCCCGCCTGCTACGGCCGCGGCGGCAGTTTCGCCACAGTAACGGATGCGAATCTGGCTTTGGGGCGCCTGGATCCCCACAACTTTCTCGGAGGCGAGATGCCGCTGGACGCCGCAGCAGCCGCGCAGGCCATCCATGCCAATATCGGGGTGCCCTTGGGGCTGGACACCGTGGCGGCAGCCGAAGGCATTTTGCAGATCGCGGTTACCAAGATGTCCTACGCCGTCAAGGGGGTCTCGACCGAAAGAGGCTTCGATGCCGCGGCCTTTCCAATGATCGCCTACGGTGGAGCGGGCCCGCTGCACGCAAGCGCTATCGGCCGTGAAATCGGGATCCAGCATCTCATTATTCCGCGCGCGCCCGGCCATTTCTGCGCCTTCGGCATGCTGCATTCGGATCTGCGCTACGACAACGTACGCACCACGTTCCGCAAGCTGGAAGAGCTCGACTTCGATGAGCTGGAGCAGGCATTGGGCGAGCTAGCCGCGCTGGGACACCGCTCTCTCGACGAAAGCCACGTACGAACCGCCAATGTCAAAGTCGACTATGCCGCCGATATGCGCTATGTCGGGCAAGAACATTCGGTGGCCGTGGACATCACGACCTCGATGCTGACCGCGCGCGACCGCACGGCGCTGAAAGCACGCTTCGACGACGTGCACCAGTTCCGCTACGGAACCTGCGCGCCGGCCGAGAAAGTGGAAATCGTCACGCTGCGCGCCACGGTAATCGGCGTCATGGATAAGCCACCCATGGAACAGATCCCGCAAGGCGATGCCGCACCGCCGCCCCGGGCGCTCCGGCCAACCCGCAATGTGTACTTCAGCGAAACCGGCAAGGCCGTGCCCACCAAGGTGTACGACCGCGACCATCTGCTGGCCGGCAACCGTATCAGCGGGCCCGCCCTCGTGGAAGAACACGCGTCCACCACCGTAGTGCTGCCGGGCGACGAACTCGAGGTGGATATCTACGGCAATCTGAGAATCGATCTGGGAGTCAAATCGGCATGAACACACCCACCCAACACAAGCACGCGGACGCAGTGTTAACAGAAATCGTGCGCAACGGCGTGCTGGCCGTAACCGAGGAAATGAAAACCAACCTCATGCGCACGGCCTACAACATGATCATCTACGAGGCGCTCGACTTCACCGTCGGTCTTTTCACCGCCGAAGGCCAGACAATTTCCATCGGCATCGGGCTGCCGAGCTTCATCCGCGGCATGTCCAACACGATCAAGGCCAAGTTGGCACACTACGCCGAACCGGGAAACGGCTCGATCGGCCCCGGGGACATCCTGGTTACGAACGACGCATACATTACCGGCAGCCACCTGAACCACTTCACATTCAGCCAACCCATATTCTTTGAGGGCAAACTCAGCGGCTGGGCGTGCTGCATGGCGCACTGGCCTGATGTAGGGGGGGCACTCGGCGGCGTAACCTCGGACATCTATTCCGAAGGCATCCAGATTCCGGTAATGAAATACCAGGATGCGGGGCGCACCAACGAAGATCTGGTGCGCATCATCAAGACCAATGTGCGCCTGGCCGATCGCGCGATGGGCGATTTGCGTGCGCAAATCGTCGCCGTCAACACCGGGCACCGGCGTTTCAGCGAAATCCTGCAGCGCTACGGGCGTGAACCGGTATTGAAGTCGATCGCGAACATCATGGATCTATCCGAGGCCGCGGCGCGCGCCCGCACCCGCTCGATTCCCGACGGGGTCTATGAGGCGGAATCATTCATGGACGACGACGGACTGGACATCGGTGCGCGCGTTCCCATCAAGGTTCGAGTGATCAAAAGCGCAGACGAAATCACCGTCGACCTTTCGGAAGTCAGCCCTCAAGTCAGGGGCTTCTTCAACTCGGGGCCCAGCACCGGCTATTCCTGCGCGCAAGTGGCATATAAATGCCTCACGTCGCCCACGGACTATCCCATCAATGAGGGCAGCTTCCGGCCATTGAAAGTGGTCGTGCCGGAAGGCACAGTGGTCAGCGCCAGCAAGCCGGCCGCCATGCGCAAATGGATGACCTTCCCGATGACTGTCGTGGACACCATCTTCAAGGCAATGGCCCAAGCCATCCCCGATCGCACCATTGCGGCACACCATGCCGATCTCGTGATCGCACTCTTCCACGGGGTCTCTCCGCGTGACGGAAAATTCTTCATCGGTTTCGTCGGCCCTACCGGCGGAGGCTGGGGAGCCAAGCAAACCGAAGACGGAATGAGTGGCGTGGTCTGCTCCAACGACGGCGACACACACAACAGCCCGTGTGAACAATTGGAAGCCAAGTACCCCATCCTGATCGAACGCCAGGCTTTACGGGCCGATTCCGGAGGAGCCGGCCGCCACCGCGGCGGCCTGGGGACGGAAACCGTCGTGCGCGCGCGCGCCTCCATCTCGGTCGACGTGCAATCGGATCGCATGCACTGCCCCCCTTGGGGCCTGGAGGGCGGCCATGCCGGGGCAGCCAATGAAGTGTTCGTGGTGGCCGGAGGCGAAGATCCCTCCGTCGCGCACACCGGCAAAGTCCGCAACCAGCGGCTCAGGCCAGGAGACCGCCTGTTCCTGCGCGCCGGCGGAGGCGGTGGTTTCGGCCCGCCGCAACAGCGCGACCCCGAGCAAGTGGCGCAGGACGTGCGCCAAGGCTACGTCAGCGTGAGCAACGCAAGGGAAAAATACCGCGTCGCCTTGTGCGCGGATGGTACCGTCGATAAACAGGCCACACAGGCCTTGCGCAGTTCGACGGCAACGACGGCCGCTACGGTCATGTAAGCATCCACTAAAGGAGCACGCTACCCATGGCAGCCACCAGCACGACAAGCAACAATCTGGCCCTGCGGGCCATCGGCCTGGTGGCCGCCTGGCGGCGGGCAACGGCCGCGCATATGGCACTTTCCGGAGGGATTTCCTGCGCTTGCGGTTCGGCGTTCGACGGCTTGTCCAGCGCCGACCTGGAGCGCGATCTGCTCATGTACACCTATGAAAAATACCGTGGCGCCGACACCTTGCGGCCGCTGTTCGAGAAGGCGGGCTGCATAGATAATGGAGACTGTGATCTTGCGAGCCTGGTACGCGCCATCACCGAAGCCCCGTTTATCGACCAGGTGGCGACCGGTCATTTGCTGGACGATCTCGAGAAGGCGATCTCAGGGTTGAGCAAAAATTGATCCGGGCTCTTCCTCATAAAAGGGGGACAGGCATTCGCCGAGCGCCCATGCCAGCCGCAGCAGAAAAAAACCCGCAGAACTTGGCGTTCGTGCGGGTTTGAAGTATGGGTTGGTGGAGTCGGCGGGAATTGAACCCGCGTCCGCAAGCCCTCTGCAGGCAGTTCTACATGTTTATTCGATCAATTTTGAGTTTTAACCTCGGAGCGTGCCGACCGACAGGCCCTTCCTTGGCGATTCACTTTGATTTAAGACCTTACCCAGTGACCTGGCAAGGCCCGATTCTTTGTAGATGACACTGCTGTGGGTTGCCCCACCTGACCCAAAGACAAATCAGTGCAGTGGCTCACCGCTTAAGCGGCCAGAGCGAAACGCTCGTCGTTGGCGTTTGTAAGTTTCCAGTGGATTTACGAGCTTACTGGTGCTCGACATGCCCTGCTCTGTTTCGCGACCCACGTCGAAACCGGATCGACCCCAATGTGACCGGTCAGTATAGCATTTATAGGGGCCGGCTACCCATGTGAACCGTCTTGCATGTGGCGGGCCCGCCACATGCAAGACGACGGCCATGACGACTGCAGACAGGCGGCCACGACGGCGGCAAGCCGGCGCCGGCGGGACATGCCGGGGCGCCAGGCGCCGAGGGCCGCGCCGCCATCGGCACGGCCGCTATACTATGCCATAGCATCGCCGGCGCTGTGCCGGAACATCATCGGCGGGCGGGGCTGTCGCGCACAGGGCCAGTCGAACTACATGCGCTCCACCCTGCCCGCTCAACGCCCGCCGATTCTCTTTCCTCGCTTTACAGATCTCTTTCTTACGTCCCTTTCTTACGCCCTATAAACGAACCGCCATGAGCTACGACCCTCAGAATATTTTTGCCAAGATCCTGCGCGGCGAAGCGCCCTGCACCAAGGTGTACGAAGACGAGCACACGCTGGTCATCATGGACGTGATGCCGCAAGCCGACGGCCACGTGCTGGTACTTACCAAAGAGCCCGCCGCCGAAATCTTCGAACTGTCGGAACAGGCCGCCATGGCCTGCATGCGCAGCGCGCGCAAGGCGGCCATCGCGGTCAAGACGGCGCTGGGCTCCGAGGGCATACTGGTTGCGCAGTTCAATGGCCGCGCCGCCGGCCAGACCGTACCGCACGTGCACGTGCACGTGGTGCCGCGCCAGAATGGCGAGCCGCTGCGCCCGCACGCCGCGCAGATGGAAGATGCGGCCAAGCTGCGCGCGATGGCCGACAAGATCATTGCGGCCTGGCCGCAATAGCGCAATAGCTCAATAGCCGGCAAGGGTGCTCAAGCCCGCGTGCGTGCTCCGCACCCGCCTCCGGGTTTGACTGGCTCGCGGCCTTTTGCAAAAATGACGGCGTTTGACGAGCCCGCCGCCGCTGTGCCGGCGCGGCGCCCGTCCCGACCGTAAGCGTTCCACGTCAACCAACGCGCTCCGCGCCGATAATCGGTATCGGCGGGCGCGCTGACGTGTCCGCCCTTCCCCTTTAGCGGCCTCTACTGCTTTTCGCACCCGAGGACTGCTCGTTTCATGACTACTTCCACATACTCCGCTCACCGCCTGCATTTGTGGTGGCTGACGCTTGCGCTGTTTCTTTCCTACCTGAGCGTGGCCATGTCACTGCCGGTAGTGTCCATTTACGTGACCGATGGCTTGAAATTCAACAATCTGGCTGGCGGGCTGGCGGTTGGTATCGCCTTTGTCTCTACTATCGCTACCCGTACGCGCTCGGGCCGCCTGTCCGATCAGCGCGGTGGCAAAACGGTGATGACGATAGGCTTGCTGGTCTACACGCTGGCCAGCCTGCTTTGCATGCTGGCGGTCTGGCGCGCGCTGCCGGCGCATGCCGCCTACGCCGTGCTGCTGCTGGGACGCCTGGCGCTGGGGCTGGGCGAGAGCCTGGCGGTGGTCGGCATGCTGGGCTGGGGCGTGGCGCTTTCGGGGCCGCAGCAGGCCGGACGCTTCATGGCGCTGATGGGCATGGGCATGTACGGCTCGTTCGCCGTGGGCGCTCCCATGGGCCTGGCCCTGTACCACCACTGGGGATTCGGCGGCGTGATGCTGGCCAGCGCCTTATTGCCGCTGGTCGGCTTGGCCATGATCCGCTGCCTGCCGGCGATTGCCGGCCAGCCCGGCGAGCGCGTCTCGTTCTGGAGCCTGCTGGGCCGCATCGGTGCGCCGGGCACGGTGGTGGGTCTGCAGGGCGTAGGCTTCGCGGCCATAGGCGCGTTTCTATCGCTGTACTACATCGACCGCGGCTGGCCCAGCGCCTGGATAGGCCTGAGCGGGTTTTCGGTGGGCTTTGTGGTGGTGCGGCTGTTCTTCGGTCACTTGCCGGATCGACTAGGCGGGCGGCCGGTCGCGCTGGTTTCCCTGCTGGTGGAAGCCGCCGGGCAGGCGCTGCTGTGGCTGGCGCCCGCGCCGGCCTGGGCCTTGGCCGGCGCGGTATTGACCGGCTGCGGCTGCTCGCTGGTGTACCCGTCGATGGGCGCGGAGGTGGTGCGGCGCGTGCCGCCGCACCTGCGGGCTACGGCCATGGGCGGCTTCGCCGCATTCCAGGATCTGGCCTATGCCGGCACCGGCCCGCTGGCCGGCTGGTTCGCCGACCGCTGGGGCTACGCCGTGGTGTTCCTGATAGGCGCCGCGGCCGCGCTTGCGGCCTTGATCACGGCCACCTCGGTCGACCGGCAGGAGCCGGGCCGGCAGGCGTAGACCGGATCCGGCGGCGCCGCAGCCTGCCGCGGCCGTACGGCTGCCATCGCGGCTCTTATAAAGAGCCTGCACGGCTAGAGAGCAAGTTTGGCTCAAGTGTTTACCGGGTTTTCGTGGCGCTTGCCTAACGCAATGCTTCGAAGCATGTAAACACCTGAACTGGAAATGCTCTAAAGGGGAAAGATAGAGCCCGCGAACCCGCGGGCCCACAGGAATCAATATGTCGCGGCGCAGTGGCCGCCGCTGGGCGCCTGGCCGGATCCCAGCGCGATCAGCGGCGGTTCATGGCGCACGTCGACCGGCGCGCTGTGCGCCCAGTCCCAGGCGAAGAAGGCCAGGAGAGCGACCCAGAAGATGGTGGTGAGCAAAGGCTTATTCACTATGTCGCCCCTGGTCAGAATGCATAGTGACGCCGGATGCGCACACCGACGAGCGAACCGAGGAAGGCCATGGCGACCCAGATCCAGCCGTGCACGCTGCCGGTGGATATACCGCTGACCATGGCGCCGATATTGCAGCCGAAGGCCAGGCGCGAACTGTAGCCCAGCAGCAGGCCGGCAACCACACCCACCAGCCATTGCTTGCCGGTCAGGGGCTTGGACTGCGAGCGCGGCTTGCCCAGCGCGATCCACAAAGCACCAGCCAGGATGCCGATGTCGGTGATGGAGGTGACGTCGAGGAAGACCGACTGGTGCAGCGTCTTCATGTTCACCGCCTCGCTCCAGAAATGATTGACGGTCGGATCGAACAGGCCCGCGGCGGTGGCGAGCTTGGCGGCCCACAGCCCGAAGCCGTAGACGATGCCCCAGGGCTGGCCGGCAATGGCCAGGTTCAGCGACGCCAGTACCGCCAGCAGTATCGCGCCGATCAGCAGCTTGCGGCTCATGCGCGGCGCCGCGCGGTCGGAACGCCACAGCACCAGCGCCGCCAGTAGGGCCAGGCCCAGCAGGGTCAGGCCCAGCGCCTCGCCTGCGCCCAGGTGCGCGACCAGCCCGTAAGGCGACAGCGCCCCCAGCGACAGCCAGCGATCCAGCGTGGCCGAGCCAAGAAAACTGCCGATGGCGAATACCGGCAGGATCACGGTGTTCAGGGGTATGCCCAGGCCCGCCTTGTACAGCGTGCCGGAGCCGCAGCCGTCGGCCACCTGCATGGCCGCGCCGAAGACGAAGGCGCCTATCAGCAGGCTGAAGCTGGGGGGGCCGAGCGCGGCCATGAGGTCGCCGGGATAGGCCGCCAGCATGGGCATGCACACCACGGCGGCCAGCGCCAGCAGCAATAGCTGCGCCAGTATGCCGCTGGGATCGCGCCGTTCGATGAAATTGCGCCAGCCGGTGGTAAAGCCGAAGCGCGCCCCGGCCAGCACCGCGCCCATGCCCAGGCCCACCAGGAACAGCAGCGCCTGACGCAAGGCTACGAACCAGGCCAGCATGGCCACGAAGGCCAGGATGGCGACCGCCAGAAGAACGCGCCGCAGCCCGCCGCCGCCCTTGTCGGCCCTTGCTTCAGCGGCCGCTTGGGCGGGAGCCGCGGCCGCCACTGCTGCTGCGCTGCTCAACTTACCAGGCCCTTGAGTTTCATGAGGATCTGCTTGCCGCGGCTGGGTACGTTCTGCATCGGCAGGCTGGAATCATGCGTCCATTCGGCCAGCGAAGCCGGATAGAGCCGCACGTTCTTCACGCCCACGACTTCCGACAGCGCGAACCAGTCGGTGGCGGCCCAGTGGCCGGTATTGCAGAAGGAAATGGTTTCCTGTGCCGGGTGGGCCAGTTCGGCTGCGGCGATCTGGCGGGCCTTTTCAGGGTCGACGAAGATCGACGTGCCGGGCTTGAACCACTTGCCGTTTTCCAGGCTGACGGCGCCCTTGATGGTGCCGGGAACCAGCGCGGTCGGGGCCTTGACATCGCCCAGGTAGAACTTGCGCGGCCGCGCGTCGATGAGGCGGGTCTGCGGGTTGTTGACCTGTGCGGCCACTTGTTTGGTGGTGGCAATCAGGCTTTCGTCAAGGTGTACCGCATACTGCGTGGGCGCGACGCTGGGCACTTGGCGGTCTTGCGCCAGCCCCGCGCCGGCCCAAGCCTTGAGGCCGCCGTTGAGGATGGAAAGATTGGTCAGGCCCAGGTATTTGAGCGTCCAGTAGACGCGGGCCGAGCCGCCGAAGTCGGTGGAATCGGCGCCGGAAGACACCACCACGGCATGTGTATTGGCGTCCAGCCCAAGGCTGCGTACCAGCGCCACCAGCTTGTCTTCGGGAGGCAGCTTGCCGGGGTCGTCGGCCGGCCCGCGCCACTGCCCGTAAGGCGCCGATACCGCGCCCGGGATATGGCCCGCGGCGTATTCCTTGGGCAGACGGATATCGATGACGCGCACGTCCGGATTCTGGCGTATGCCATTCAGCTCGGTGGGGGTAAGCAATGGCTGCGCGGCCCACGCGGACGCAGACAAGCCCACCGCAACAGCAGCGAGCAATGAGGAAATCAGGGATTTCATGATGTGCAGGAGGAAAAACGGATGGAGATCTATATTGTCTCAGACCCGGCCATATTATTTCATATCATTTAATAATTTATATATAGATTATTTTGATATTAAGAACAGGCGCCGAGCCGACCCGCAACAGGCGGCTACGAAACCGGTGACCACCGCGCGGGAATGCCGCAAGCCGCCCCGCGGCTCACGGCTCACGGCTCACGGCTCACGGCTCACGGCTCACCGCCCGGCGGCCGATGAGGCCGGCTGGTGTCCGGCGTCAAGTGCCGATATCTTCATTCCACAGCGTGGGGCGCGCGGCAATGAATTCGCGCATCATGGCGATGCAGTCTTCGTCTTGCAGGACGTCGACCTGCACGCCGCGGGTGCGCAGCAGCTCTTCTTCGCCCATGAAGGTGCAATTTTCGCCGACGATGATGCGCGGAATCTTGTAGAGCAGGATGGCGCCGCTGCACATGGCGCAAGGTGACAGCGTGGTGTACAGCACCGATTCGGCGTAGACGCTGGCCGGCTGGCGCCCGGCATTCTCGAATGCGTCCATCTCGCCGTGCAGTATGGCGCTGCCCTGCTGCACCCGGCGGTTGTGGCCGCGGCCTATGATGCGTCCGCGATGCACGATGACCGAGCCGATGGGAATGCCTCCCTCGGCCAAACCCTGCTTCGCTTCCTCGATGGCGGCTCGCATGAAGTCGTCCACTGCCTTGTCTCCTTTTTGATCCGGATGTTGTCGTTGCCGTCGCTGTTGCGCTTGGCTTGCAGCGCCCATCATAGCGCAAGGCGAAATGCGTTCCGCCGCCCGCGCGCACCTTCTTTCGGCCCGATTATTACATATAGAAACAATAAATTCTGAAACAAAGTGGCAATTTTTTCTGTCACTTGAGCCAATGACGCTTTCCGTTGCCGCCGTATAAAGATCGCGCAGCGACTGCGGCCTGCGGTACTACCGCAAGGCTGTGGGGTGGTGCTGTGCCTTCGTCGCGATGGGTTCGGATACGGGCGCTCAGAGTCCTTCAAAAAGAATGGCGCGACAGCCTCCACTCCGGACGGATGCCGTGCCGAGAACTGGAGATAGAACGTCGCCATGCGCAGCCTACTTTCCCTATTCGTGACGGCTCTGCTGAGCCTGTTCCTGGCCTCGGCCGCCCTGGCCGAAGGCAGCGGCTCGAAGGTTCAGGGCTTCTACCTGCTGACCGACTACCCTTCCGTCACGCTGCGCCCCGGCAGTACCTCGACGGTTTCCCTGGAGCTGGACAATCGCGGCATGGCGCCCGAGCGTATGGCGCTGCACGTGGACGGCGTGCCCAAGGGCTGGAAGGCCACGCTGCTGGGCGGCGGCCAGCCGGTGGGCGCGGCCATGCCCGGCACCGATTCCAATGTGTCGCTGCAACTGCAGGTCAAGGTGCCGGCCGACGCCGCCAAGCAAACGCGCACCCTGACGGTACAGGCCGACGGCGGCGGGCAGAAGCTGAGCCTGCCGATCGACGTGGCGCTGGCCGACCAGCTGCCTTCCAAGCTCAGCCTCGAGGCCAAGCTGCCCGAACTGAAGGGCGGCCCCAGCTCATCGTTCGACTATCAGTTCACCATCAAGAACGATAGCGGCAAAGACTTGCTGGTAAGCATGAACGCACAGGCGCCCCAGTATTTCGACGCCACGTTCACCGAAAGCTACGGCAGCCAGCAGCTAAGTTCGGTGCCCATCAAGGCCGGCGCCTCGAAAGACATCAAGCTCAGCGTGCGCCCGCCCAACCTCGTGAAGCCGGGCAACTATCCCATCACGGTCACCGTCGCTGCCGGCGACACCACGGCCACCACCAAGCTGAAGCTCGACATCGTGGGCCAGCCGCACCTGACCCTGGCCGGTCGCAACGGCCTGATGAGCACCAGCGCCGAGGCCGGCAAGGCTTCGACCTTCCCGGTGGTGCTGACCAACGACGGCAGCGCGCCCGCGCAGAACATCAAGCTTAGCGCCACTGCGCCCTCGGGCTGGCGCGTCGACTTCCAGCCCAAGTCGGTAGAGCAGATACCGCCGGGCCAGCACACCGAAGTGCAGGCGCACATCACGCCTTCGGACAAATCGCTGGCGGGCGACTACATGGTGAATCTGCAAAGCGCCTCGCAAGGCCAGTCGGCCAATGGCGACCTGCGCGTCTCGGTCACCACGTCGAGCCTGTGGGGCATCATCGGCGCCGTGCTGATCGCCATCGCCATCCTGATCCTGGTGGGCGCGGTGGCAAGATACGGGCGGCGTTGATGAACGCGCCGGTCATCGAGGCGGCCTCCCTCGTCAAGCGCTATGGGGCCACGACGGCCGTGGACGGCGTGTCGTTCGACGTCGGCCAGGGCGAGATCTTCGGGCTGCTGGGCCCCAACGGCGCGGGCAAGACCACGACCATCCTGATGCTGCTGGGCCTGACCGAGGCCAGCGGCGGCAAGGTGCGCGTGCTGGGCCACGACCCCTGGCGCGAGCCGCTTACCATCAAGCGCCGCCTGGGCTACCTGCCCGATTCGGTGGGCTTCTACGACCACCTGACCGGGTTCGAGAACCTGGCCTACACCGCGCGCCTGATCGGCCTCCCCGCGGCCGAGCGCCGTGCGCGCATCATGCAGGCGCTGGACAAGGTGCGCCTGGCCGAAGCCGCAGACAAGCGCGCCGGCGCCTATTCGCACGGCATGCGCCGGCGCCTGGGCCTGGCCGAAGTCATCATGAAGCAGGCGCGGGTGGCCATCCTGGACGAGCCCACATCGGGGCTGGATCCGCAGTCCACGGAAGAATTCCTGGAACTCATCCGCGAGCTGAAATCCGACGGCGTGACGGTGCTGCTGTCTTCGCACCTGCTGGATCACATGCAGCGCATCTGCGACCGCGTGGCGCTGTTCCATCGCGGCCGCATTGCGCTCATCGGCAGTGTGCGCGAACTGGCCGGCCAGGTGCTGGGCGACGGCTTCGAGGTAAGACTGGAAGCGTCCGGGCCGCCGCTGCAGGAACCCCTGCGCGGCGTGGCCGGCGTAAGTGGCGTGCAGGTATTGGCCGACGACACGTATCTGCTGCGCGCCAATCGCGACGTGCGCGCCGATGCCGCCCGCGCGGCCGTGCAGGCCGGCGCCGCGCTGCGCCAGTTGTCGGTTACCGAACCCAGCCTGGACGCGATCTACAACAGCTACTTTCAGTCCGGCAAGACACAGGAGGAACCCGCTCATGCAACGTGAAGGCTCTCCATGGCAAGGCCTGTCGGCGGTCACGCTCAAGGAACTGTCGGATCACTTCAGCAGCGCCCGCATGCGCGTGCTGGAATGGCTGGTGATACTTACGGCCGCGGCGGCGCTGTACGGCGCGCTGCAGGGCGTGCGCAGCACCACCGCCGAAGACCCGTTCGTGTTCCTGCGCCTGTTCACCGATGCCCAGGCGCCGCTGCCCTCTTTCGCCGCCATATTGGGATTCCTGATCCCGCTGGTGGCCATAGGCCTGGGCTTCGACGCCATCAACGGCGAATACAGCCGGCGCACCATGAGCCGCATCCTGTCGCAGCCCCTGTACCGCGACGCGCTGCTGCTGGGCAAGTTCCTGGCCGGGCTGGCGACATTGGCCATCTGCCTGATATGCCTGTGGCTGCTGGTGATCGGGCTGGGCCTGATCCTGCTGGGCGTGCCGCCCAGCGGCGAAGAGATCGGCCGTTCGCTGGTGTTCCTGGTGGTGGCGCTAGTCTATGCGGGTGTGTGGCTGGCCGTGGCCATTCTGTTCTCGACCATATTCCGCTCGGCGGCCACTTCGGCGCTGGTGGCGCTGGGCCTGTGGCTGTTCCTGGCCCTGCTCTGGCCCATGCTGGCGCCCGCCCTGGCCCAGGTGATCGCCCCGCCCGACATGATGTCGCTGCTGTCGGGCCAGCCCAGCCTGCACACGCTGGAATGGCAGCAGGCGCTGCAGCGCATCTCGCCCACGCAGTTGTTCGGCGAGTCGGTCATTGCGATACTCAGCCCGATGACGCGCGCCATCGGCCCGGTGTTCCTCGACCAGTTGGAAGGCGCGGTGCTGGGCTCGCCGCTGCCGCTGGGCCAGAGCCTGGCGATCGTCTGGCCGCAGGTGGTGGGCCTGGTGGCCGGCTGCATCCTGCTGTTCGCCGCCGCCTACGTGGTGTTCCAGCGGCAGGAGGTGCGGGCGTGAAGAGCCGGGCGGGATGCAGCACAACGCGCAGCCGTGACCGGATACGGCAAGCCTTCGCAATGCCGCGATGCGCCCGCATGCCGGGGCAGACTTCGGCCGCTTCAGAGTTTCAGCGGACTAGGGCAAGTTTGGCTCAAGTGTTTACCGGGTTTTCGTGGCGCTTGCCTAATGCAATGCTTCGCAGCATGTAAATACCTGAACTGAAAATGCTTTAATGTGAAAGAAGCCTCTTTCATCCTCGGGGGTGGCCGCAACTGCCATCCTCGTTAGGGCCTGTTGACGCTAAGAAGGGGTGCCCGCGCGCCGGCAATAATCGAGCACCTCGGGCATCTCGCGCACCTTCGCCTTGAGCATTTTTCCAGTGGCCCCTAAAGGGATGGCGTCGACGAATATGACGTCGTCCGGCATCTGCCATTTGGCAAGCTTGCCTTCGAAAAAGCGCAGCAGTTCGTCGCGGCCGAGGGTCTCGCCCGGCTTCGTCACGGCGACCACTATGGGCCGCTCGTCCCATTTGGGATGCTTGACGCCTATGCAAGCCGCCAGTTGAACGGCCGGATGGGCCATCGCGATATTCTCGATGTCGATGGAGCTGATCCATTCGCCGCCCGACTTGATCACATCCTTGCTGCGATCGGTGATCTGCATATAGCCATCGGGGTCGATGGTCGCAACGTCGCCCGTCGGGAACCAGCCGTCCACCAGCGGATCCGCCGCGCCGGCGGAAAAGTATGCACCGACGACCCAAGGGCCTTTCACATACAAGTCACCAAAGGTTTTGCCGTCCCAGGGCAGCTCGGCGCCCTGCCTGTCGACGATCTTGAAGTCGACGCCGAACAGCGCCCGCCCCTGCTTGCGCCTGAGCTTCATTTGCTGGTCGCGCGGCAGCTTCAATGACTTGTTTTTCAGGGTGCACAGCGTGCCCAGCGGGCTTGTTTCGGTCATCCCCCATGCGTGGATGACCTCTACCCCGTGTTGTTCTTGAAAGGCCTCGATCATGGCGGGCGGGCAGGCGGCTCCTCCGATCACGGTGCGCTTGAGAGAAGAAAAATGCAGGCCGCCACGCTTCACATGATCCAGCAGCATCTGCCAGACCGTGGGGACGCCTGCGGCAAATGTCACGCCTTCGCTTTCCATCAGCTGGTAAACCGACTGCCCGTCCAGGGCATTGCCGGGAAACACGAGCTTGCAGCCGGTAAGCGCGGCAGCGTATGGAATACCCCAGGCATTGACATGAAACATGGGCACCACGGGCAGGACGGCATCACGGGCGGACAATGCCATGGAATCGGGCAGCGCCGCGCCGTAGGCATGCAGCAGAGTCGAGCGATGGCTGTACATCACGGCCTTCGGGTGCCCCGTAGTCCCGCTGGTATAGCACAGGCTCGACGCGGCATTTTCGTCGAACTCGGGCCAGCTGTAATCGGCGGACTGCCCTGCGACCCAGCTTTCGTAGCTCATCAGCCCCGGAATCCCGCTGTCGGCAGGCAAGTAGTCGTCGTCGCACAGGGCGACATAGTGCCCGATGGTTTTGCACTGGGCATGCACGGCCTGCACCAGAGACAGGAAGCTCAGGTCGAAGCACAGAACCCGGTCGTCCGCATGGTTGGCTATCCAGGCAATCTGATCCGGATGCAAGCGCGGGTTGATGGTATGCAGCACCCGGCCGGATCCGCTGACGCCGAAATAGAGTTCCAGGTGCCGGTAGCCGTTCCAGGCGAGAGTAGCGACCCGCGCCGACAGCGGCAGGCCCAGCCCGTCGAGCGCCCGCGCCACCTGCCGCGAGCGGCGGGCCACGTCGCGCCACTGGTAACGGTGCAAGTCGCCTTCGATGCGGCGCGACACGATTTCGCCATCGCCATGATGGCGCTCTGCATGGACAAGCAGCAAAGATATCAGCAGCGGATGCCCTTGCATCAAACCCATCTGCAGTGCGTCTGTCATGGCTTCCTCAATTAGACTTGCTCAGCCCGCTTTCACGTACGATATCAGCCCAGCGGGAAAATTGCGACTTGAGGAAATTTTGCGCATATTGCACCGATCCTGACAGAGGCAGATCGCCGGCAACCAGCATCTGCTTCTGCAAGGCGGGCTGAGTCAACACCTTCCGCACTTCCTTATTGAGCAGATCCACCACTGCCGGCGGCGTTCCCGCGGGCGCGACCAATACCTTCCATTCGCTGACATCGAGATCCGGACAACCCGCCTCGGCCAAAGTGGGCACATCCGGAAGCAGGCTCAGCCGCTTGGACGACGAGACGGCCAAGGCACGCAGATGCCCGCTGCGTATCAGCGGGAGCACGCCCGGCGGCGTGCCGAACATTACGTCCACGACACCTCCGGCGACGTCCTGCAACGCAGGCCCAGAACCCTTGTAAGGCACCTCGACAAAGGTCGCGCCGACCTGGCGACCGAACACCTTGCCCACCAGATGCCCCACGGTGCCAACGCCGGCCGTTGCCAGTGTCATGCTTTTATGCTTGAGCGCCGCCTTCAGGTCGGCCACCGTGTGATAGGGCGAATCGGCCCGTACGACAAGAACTACGGGCTGCTCCGCCACGGTCGCGACGGCGCTGAAGTCCTTCAAGACGCTGTACGACAGAGTTCGAAAAAGCTCGGGATTGATGGCCATGGTCGCAGTCAGGCCCATGCCCAGCGTATAGCCGTCCGGCTTGGCCCTGGCAACGGCGTCCGTGCCGATGATGCCGCTGGCGCCTGGCTTGTTTTCGACAATGATCGTCCATTTCGTATCGGCGGAAATCGCATTTCCAAGAATGCGAGCCATGTGATCGGTGCCTCCTCCCGGAGGGGCGGCGACGATGATCCGGATGGGCCGCTGCGGGAAATCGGCTTGGGCGTGAGCGCAGGCGTTGGCCATCAAAAGAATGGTAGCGGCAAGCGCCTGCGCAAAATTCGCGAACTTCATCGTGTTGTCTCCTGTGTATCAGTTTGCAGCCAGATCCAGGGCCGCCGTTGTCGATCCATTTCCTGAAAGGCCGCAATTTCCGCCTTGCGGCGCAGCGTCAGGCTTATCGCGTCCAGGCCTGCCAGCATCATTGCCCGCTCGTTCGCGGGCACTTTGAATGGCCAGTTGCGGCCGTCCGGCACCTGCACGCGCTGCAGCTCCAAGTCCACCGCCAGCGTCAAATTTCCGGCCTCGGCCTGCCCGGCCAGATCCTGGATAAGCTCGCGCGGCAAGGTCACAGGCAAGAGCCCGTTGCGATAGCAGTTGTTTTGAAATATGGCGCCAAAACCCGGGGCCAGAACCGCACGGATGCCAAACTGCCTCAGCGCCCACACGGCCTGCTCGCGCGACGATCCGCAGCCGAAATTCGCCCCGGCCAGAAGGAAACGGGCCTGGCGAAACGGCGGCTTGTTCAGCACGAAATCGGGATTCTCCACACGTGTGCCTTGGCCGCCGGGCAGATAGCGCCACGAGGCCAGCAGCTTTTCACCGTAGCCCTCTTTGCCCGGACTGGTCATTTCACGCGACGGGATCAATGAGTCGGTGTCGATATTGTCCCTGACGAGCGGAGCCGCCAGGCCCTCTATGCGTACGAATTGTTCCATCCGGAAGCCCTCAAGCAAGCAAAGGACGCGGGTCGGCGATACAGCCGGCCAGCGCGGACGCGGCCACCGTCGCGGGGCTCGCCAGATGCGTCCGCACGCCGGGCCCCTGCCGCCCTTCGAAATTCCGGTTGGTGCTGGAAATTACGCGGCGCGCTTGCCGGCCCGGGCTGTCGAAACTGTCGCCGCCGGCATAAAAACACAGCGAACAGCCGCTCTCGCGCCATTCGAAGCCCGCGGCAAGAAAGATGCGATCCAGGCCTTCGGCCTCGGCCGCCTGCTTGACCGCGGTAGAACCCGGCACCACGATGGCCTTCACGCCTTGCGCCACTTTCCGGCCCTTGAGCACGGCCGCGGCCATGCGCAGGTCGGACAGCCGGCTATTGGTGCAAGAGCCAATGAAAGCCGCATCGATGGGCACCCCGGCCAAGGGCTGCCCGGGCCGCAGATCCATGTACTTCAGGGCCGGCTCGGATACGGCCAGATCCGCCGGCACCCTATCGGCAATACCCGCGGCCTGGCCGGGATTGGTGCCCCAGCTCACCTGCGGCGCCATTCCCGTGCAATCGATGACAAGAGACCGATCCCAGGCCGCATCCGGGTCGGAGGCAAGACCGCGCCAATGCGCCACCGCCGTATTCCACTGGTCTCCCCTGGGCGCATACGCCCTGCCCTGCAGCCAATCGAATGTCGTATCGTCCGCGGCCACCAGCCCTGTCCATGCGCCAAACTCCACGGCCATATTGCATAACGTCGAGCGCGCCTCGACGTCGAGCCCGCGTACGGCATCGCCGCAGAACTCGATCGCGTGGCCGGCGCCGCCATTGGCTCCATACAGGCTGATCATCGCCAGCGCCATGTCCTTGGCTGAAACGCCAGGCGCGAGGCGCCCCGAAAACTCGACTCGCATGGTGCGCGGCTTCGTGCGCACCAGCGTCTGGGTGGCTACCGCATGCTCTCCCTCTGTGGTGCCTATGCCCCAAACCAGCGCCCCGACGCCTCCGAGCGTACAGGTATGGCTGTCGCAGCAGACCATGACGGAGCCGGGCAGGACTATGCCTTGCTCGGCCGAAACGATATGCGAGATACCCTGCCGCGGGTCGCCGATATCGAACAAGGCAATGCCGGCCGCCCGGGCGCCGGAGCGAAAAGACTGGATAAAAGCCCGGCCACCTTTGAACAGCGTGTCATCTCCACGTCCGGGATGCGTATCGATAATATGATCCATCGTCCCGAACACCATGGCCGGCTGCGCAAGGGCGCGGCCGCTTTCCCGAAGAGCCCCCAGCACCGCCGGCCCCGCCCGGTCGTGCAGCATCACCCGATCCACCTGGATCAGGCTTTGCCCCTCGTCCATTTGCGCAATGACGTGCTGATCCCAGATCTTCTGGATAATGTTGCGTGCCTCAGGCATTTTCGTGCTCCAGCAGGCCGCCCAAATAGCGTTTTTCCAGGGCAAAGACCTGCTCGAAGCCGGCCAGGCGCTTGAGGGTGTCGAAGCCGGCAAGTTCCGCCCCCGGGCCTCCGGGATAGCCGTTCGCAAGCACGGCCGCGAGTGCGCCCTGCATTCCCTGGACGGCGGCCATGAGCAGTGTCCCAGGCAGGCTGACGCGCGCTATCCCCATGGCCTGCATTTCGGCGAAGGTGAATCGGGCCGGCGACTTGCCGCCCTCCACGACATTAATGGCGACCGGGCCGCGAATCCGCTCGACCGCCTCCCGCGCCAAGTTTTTATCGGTGAGCCCGTCAATGAACAGCATGGTGGCGCCCGCTTCCAGATAGGCATTTCCGCGGCGCACGACCTCCTCGATACCGCCCACCGCCAAAGCGTCGGTACGGGCGTTGATGACGAAATCGGCATCCCGGCGCGCCTCGGCGCAGGCGCGTATTTTTGCTAGGGCGTCTTCAATCGGCACTATTTGCTTGCCGTCCAGGTGCCCGCAACGCTTGGGCAGCACCTGGTCTTCGATATTGACGCCCGCGCAGCCGATCTGCTCGAACGCCCGCACCGCATACCATGCGTTCACCGCATTGCCGAAACCCGTGTCGGCGTCGGCCATTACCGGAATATCCACCGCGTCGACGATGGGCCGGGTGGCGGCAAGCATGTCCGACATCGACATGAAACTATAGTCGGGCAGCCCCAGGCGCGTCATCGACATGCCAAAGCCCGAGCATTGAATGGCGGAGAAACCCGCCGTGGCAATGATCCTGGCGGAAAGCGGATCGAACGCGCCCGGCATGACCAGCAACTCGGGCGCCAGGATCAGCCGGCGCAGCAATGTCGTCTTTTTCATACGGGAGACTCCTCGGTGAAGTCGCGCAGGCGGAACTCCTGCAGGTGTCCGGATGGATTGACATCGCGCCCCTGGTCAACCGGAAGGTCGACATTGAAGTGGCGTTTCAGGGCGTCCGCGATCAGCTCGTAGCAAGACCCCATGCGCACCACCGTCATATCTTCGAAATTGATGATCGTCGATGAACGCTGGTACAGGTGACAGGGACGCAGCCCGTAATTCAGCTCGATATCCGCAATGGCCCGGATTTCGGGCTGCACGTCCTCCAGCCGGAACTTGGTGCCGGTGCCGGACAAATTGGCCGACGACCCGAATACCGGATGCAAGGCTTCGCGGCTCAGCTTTCCTATTGCGGAATGGATGCGCCCACCATTGAGCAGCATGCCGATAGTGCCGTCCGCGGTACTGGCTCGCAGCAATTCCGGATCCACCTTCTGCAGCAGGGGATGATCCCTGTGGTATTTCGCAATCACGCCCATGGGCAGATCGTGATCCACCGTGACGCATTCGACCATGGCCTGCCGGCGCGGATCCAGATCGTGGATTTCGCGCTGCCCGGCTTCATCCGTGATCAAGGCATTGCGCTTGTGCGGCCCACGCCCCTTCTGGCGGTAGATGCGCTCGAGTGCCGCCGGCGACCCTCCCCAGATTCCGTAGCCCACCCTGTTCGGGCAGATGGCAATACCGCCGGCACTCAGGACGGAGAACACTCGTAGAATGTCGCTATCGACATCCAGCCGCTGGCCGATCTCGTTGGTTTGCTCGTTCATTGGGACTCCTGATAGTTGGCGAGACTGGCTTCGGCCTCGCGAGTTGAACCTATGCTACACAGCCCCTACATAAAATAAAAACGATCATTCTTTGATGAAAAAGTTAGAAAATTTAATCAATTGCCCTATTCAAATCGCCATATTCATTTTCTTCAGGTGATCACGTGAAGCTTGGAAACCTTCCTACGCTTCAGGCGGTAATCCGCCGGGGCAACTTTGCCGCCGCAGCCCGAGAACTGGCGCTGACGCCAAGCGCGGTCAGCCAGCAAATGCGCCAATTAGAGGACTACTTCGGCAGCCCCTTGTTCGACCGTTCGGGCAGATCCGTCAAGCCCACCTCCTTCGCCCTGGAAGTCGTCGCCACAGTGGACGGCGCGCTGGCGCAACTGGATGCGCTGCGCGACCGCAACCGGCCGGAAGTCAGCGGACGCCTGCGTTTGGGGGTCATCAACAGCGTGCTTTTGTCCACCCTGCCCGCCATCCTGCGCACCACCAGCCAGCGCTACCCGAACTTGCGCGTCACACTGGAACCCGAGAACACATCGGAAAAGCTGCTGGAAGCCCTGAAGGCCGGCGACATCGACGCTGCTGTCGTCGTCCGGCCGCGCACCGGAATCTCGCGCAAACTCGTTTGCGAAGCCGTATTCGAAGAGCCGTTCATATTGGCCTACCCGACTCAGACTGCGCAGCCCCACGAAGTGGAAGCAATAGTCCGGGCCTTGCCATGGATACGCTATAACGGCAGCCTGGAGGGCGGCCGCCTCGCCACGGCTTTTGTTCGAAGCATTGCCCCCGACCTGCACCCGCAATACGAAGTCATGACCGCGCATGGCGTGCTGGGCATCGTCGCGGAAGGCTTGGGTTTTTCCGTCATACCTGCGCCACAGAAGCCGGTACTCGACCTGTGCGACGTCAAGCTCATTTCTTTGGGCGAACGGATGCCCAAGCGGGAAATAGTATTGGCGCGGCGTTCCGCAGATGTGGACAGGCGCCGCATCGATGCCTTGCATCAATGCGTAAAGGAGGTTTATGCCTCTATATAGAATAGAAGAAAGATGGAAAGAACAAGCCCAGGTGCAAGTGCAAGTGCAAGTGGGTTCATTGGAAAATAATTTATAGGAAAAATAATCGCACGACGCTTTTTTGGATGACGGCCTTTTCATTGAATCATTGAATCGCAGCACTGCAGATTTCCCGCGTTCCGGATCAAAGCCGCCAACCGCGGCGCATCTTGCACCTGCGTAAAGAAGTAAGCCATGCCTCGCTCTATACAACTGCTGCTGGTCGACCCCCAATACGATTTCTGCGACCTGCCCGGCGCGGCGCTGCCC
Source organism: Candidimonas nitroreducens (assembly GCF_002209565.1). Classification (GTDB taxonomy): domain Bacteria; phylum Pseudomonadota; class Gammaproteobacteria; order Burkholderiales; family Burkholderiaceae_B; genus Candidimonas; species Candidimonas nitroreducens. Next base: position 69,694 of record NZ_NJIH01000014.1, on the reverse strand, counting down.
GTGGCCGGTGCCGACGCGGATCTGCGCCGCGCCGCGGCCCTGGTGGATCGCTGCGGCCATCTGTTCTCCGACATCCACGTCACACTCGACTCGCATAGCCCGCTGGACATCGCCCACCCCTGCTGGTGGCGCGACGCGCAAGGCCAGCGTCCCGAACCGTTCACCGTCATCGGCGAAGAGGATCTTGCGGCTGGCCGCTGGCTAGCGGCCGACCCGGCGCAAGCCGCGGCCAGCCTGGCCTATGTACGGGCGCTGGCCGAACGCGGCCGCCACCAATTGGTCGTCTGGCCGGAGCACTGCCTGGTTGGCACGCCGGGCCACAACATTCACCCGGCCGTGATGCAGGCCATAGGCGCCTGGGGCCGCGGCCGCCTGCGTGCGCCGTGTTTCATCTGGAAGGGGCTGTCGCCGAATACCGAACACTATTCGGCGCTGCGTGCAGAAGTGCCCGACCCGAACGATCCGCGCACCCTGCCCGACCGCGGCTGGCTGGCGCGGCTGGCGCAGGCCGACACGCTGCTGATCGCCGGCGAGGCTTTGTCGCATTGTGTGGCCAACACGGTGCGCGACCTGGTGGAGCTGCTGGGCGCGGACAGCGCCCGCAAAATGGTGCTGCTGGAAGACTGCTGCAGCACCATCGCCGGCTTCGAAAACCTGAGCACGCAGTTCCTGGCCGACATGGGCCGCCTGGGCATGCAGGTACGGCGCAGCGACACGCTGTACTCCTGAACCAACCCCGGCCGCGCCGGTACAGCCCGCGCTTGATTTTCCAGGCGCGCGGGGCGTACATTCGTCCTTCGCATACACCTATTCATTATGCAAGCGGACGACCGCCGCGTGCCTGCCGCCGCCGGCCAGGCACCCGCAACGTCCGCAAGCGGAGGAACGATCAGCTCATGCAAGACCCGGACGTATCAGGGAATCCCACCCATGCCCTCTGCCTGGCCCCGCTAGAAGACGTACAGCCCGCAACGTTCGGGATTCCGGACGGCGCCTGCGATACGCACGCGCATGTGGTGGCGGCCGACCCGTCATACCCGATGGTGCCCGAGCGCAGCTACACGCCGCCGCCCGCTCCCGAAGAAAAATACCTGGCCATGCTGGCCGCCACCGGCATGCAGCGCGGCGTGCTGGTGCAGATCAGCGTGTACGGCGACGACAATCGCTACATGCTCGAAGTGCTGAAACGCCATCCGCGGCAATTGCGCGGGGTCGGCGTAGTGCGTGCCGACGTAAGCGAGCGTCAGCTGCGCGACATGCACGATGCAGGCGTGCGCGGCCTGCGGCTCAATGTACTGTTCGGCGGCGGAACCGGGTTCGAGGCCATGGAGAAACTGGCACCGCGCATCGCCGACATGGGCTGGCACATGCAGTTCCTGATGGACATCCGCCATTTGCCCGAGATGATGCCGCGCATGCAGAAACTACCGGTGCCGGGCGTGGTCGACCACATGGGCCATATTCCGGTGTCCCTGGGAACGGCACACCCGGGCTTCCAGGCCCTGCAGCATCTGGTGCGCGACCATGGCTGGTGGGTGAAGCTTTCCGGCGCCTATCGCATCAGCCAGGACTTCCCGCAGTTCCGCGACGTGGTGCCCTGGGCGCAGGCCCTGGTGGCAACGGCATCCGAACGCATGCTCTGGGGCAGCGACTGGCCGCACGTGTCCGTGGGCCGCATGCCCGACACCGGAGTGCTGCGCAACCAGCTGGCGCTGTGGGCACCCGATCCCGCCACCCGGGCGCGCATCCTGGTCGATAATCCCGCCAGGCTCTATGATTTCGACTAACTGATTTCCACGAGCCGGGCCGCGGGAATGCGCGACGCTGCAGCGCGGCCCCATCACACAAGGGGACGAGCATCATGAACCGCAAGACCGCACTGCTCATCTGCGTGCTGCTGGGCGCGCCGGCGGCCGCCACGGCCGCCGACACCGGCCAGGCGCCGTGCCACACCACGGAACAATGCAACCGCGAGGCCGCGAAGGCCGGCGTCATGGGCGGCACCCGCGTGGGCGCGGGCCTGGCCACCAGCCAGGCCGACCAGGCCCAGGATCAGTTCTATTGGCTGAACCAGATCAACCGCGCCTCGGCGGTCATGCTGACCGAAGAGAAGATCATCTCGCCGGAAATGGGCCGCAAGATCGCCAAGGGCGTGCAATACGTCATCGACCAGGCCGCCAAGCCCGGCGGCCGACGGCCCAAGGACGTGCTGCAGATAGAACGCATCATTACCGAGGACATCGGGCCCGATGCCTCGCTAGTACATACCGGCCGCAGCCGGCAGGACATGTACGCCACCTTCCGCATGGCCAAGCTGCGCACCGAGCTGCTGGATTATTCCGACGCCTTGGACAGCCTGCGCCGGCGCATCCTGGCCACTGCGGCCAAGAATGTCGAGACCTACATCCCGGCCTACACCAACGGCGTGCAGGCCATGCCCATTACTTACGCCCATTATCTGCTGGCCTACGAGGCCTCGTTCGACCGCGATGCGCAGCGCATACACGAACTCTACAAGAGGCTGAACCGCAGCGCCATGGGCACCGCCGTGCTGGCCAATTCCAGCTGGCCGCTGAACCGCAAGCGCATGGCCGACCTGCTGGGCTTCGACGGCATCATCGAGAATTCCATGGACTCCAGCCAGGTCGCGCCTTCCGACATCTCGCTGGAAGCCATGGGCATCGTGTCATCCACCGCCATACGGCTGGGCGCGATACTGGGCGACATCCACACCCAGTATCACCAGACGCGGCCCTGGATGCTGCTGAACGAAGGGGCTACCTACACCAGCAGCGCCATGCCGCAGAAGCGCAACCCCGGCGTCATCATGCGCGCCCGCGAAGCGGCTTCCAACGTGGTGGGCCTGGCGCAGACCGTGGTTTTCCGCGCGCACAACGTCACCACCGGCATGACGGACTACAAGGATCCCTGGGCGCAGATCGGCTTCTTCCCGCAGGCCATGCAGATGATCAAGGACATGAACGTGGTGATGGACGCACTTACCGTCAACCCCAAGCGCTCGCTGGAAGAACTGGAAAACGATTGGACCACTTCCATGGAGCTGGCCGAAACCCTGCAGCGCGAAGACAAGATACCGTTCCGCGTGGGGCACCGATTCGCCTCGGCCATCGTCACGTATGCGCGGGCCAACGGCTACAAGCCCAAAGACTTCCCCTACGACAAGGCGGTGGAACTCTACGCCGAAGCCATCCGGAAATTCAAGCTGCCCGACAGCACCAAGCTGCCCATGTCCGAAGCCGAATTCCGCCAGACCCTGTCGCCGGTGTACATGGTCAACACCCGGGTCGGCATCGGCGGCCCGCAGCCGCCCGAGGTGCGGCGCATGCTGGGCGAGGCCCAGGCTACGCTGAAGGCCGACGAAGACTGGATGAGCCAGACCCGCAAGCGGCTGGCCGACGCCAACACCCGGCTCGACCAGGCATTCGCCCAGTTGCGCGATTCGGGTTCCTGAACCCTGCGCTCCACCCCGCGCCGGCCCGGATCACAGCGTATCGAGCCGCGCGGCCAGCCCCGGCAGGCCCGCCACGTCCAGGCCGAAATCATCGGCCAGCACGGCAAGAATCTCGGCGCCGCTGGCCAAGCTGCGGCGCTGCGGCTCGCCCTGCCCCTCCATCGGATAAAACGTGTAGTCGCGGTTTTGCAGCGCCAGGCGGCCCTGCGGCACCGGCCGTGCCGCAATCAGGTTCTGCGTGAACAGCGAATGCGGATGCGTGGAGACATAGTAATTGGCTACCTCGTAGTCTATGAGGTATTGCGGCGACAGATCGTAGCGATACAAGGTGCACCATTGCCCCTGCGTCCGACTCTGCATGCGCCATTGCCCCGCGCCGCACAACAGGCGGAAATCGCCATGCGGCGTGGCCTGCAGCGCATCGGGGCGCAGTTCCAGCACCCCCGTCAAGGTCTGTCCGCCGAACCCCACGTCCACCACCCGGCGCACGCCGTCCAGATCCACCGCCAGCAGCATGTGGCTGCGCGCCGTCTGGGCATCTTCGGGCTTCATCCATAACACGCGCGCGGCCAGGCCGGTGACCTCGAAGCCGATCTGGCGCAACGCTTGGCCCAGCAGCAGATTCTGCTCGAAGCAATAGCCTCCGCGCCCCTGGAACACCAGCTTGCGCTCGACATCGGCCAGCTCCAGGCTGACGGGCAGGCCCAGGAACGGGCTCAGGTTCTCGAAGCTGATCGCCTGCGCATGCTGCAGGACGATCGCGCGCAGCACCGGCAGGCTGGCAGCGATGTCTCCGCGATAGCCGATACGGGAAAGGTAGGCAGGAAGGTCGAGGGTATTGTGCATAAGGGGTGCGCGTGCAAGAGTCGGGCCGGCGCAGATACCGCCGCGCCGGAAGGCCTGGAGCCGGTTCGTATCTTAATACCCGATACGAGATTACGATACCGGATGCGGTGCATAAGGTTCGGCCGGCCCGAACCCGCCGCGGGACACCACAAGGAGAACATCGCATGGATTTCGGAATTGCAGGCAGGACGGCTCTGGTTTGCGGCGCCAGCAAAGGACTGGGCCTGGGCTGCGCGCAGGCGCTGGTGCGCGAAGGCGTAAATGTAATCATCGTGGCGCGCGGCGCCGAAGCGCTGCAGGCCGCCGCCCGCTCGCTGCAGGCAATGGCCGCTGAATCTGCCGCCGGTGCCGCGCCGCCCAGCGTCAGGCACGTGGCGGCCGACATCACCACCGAAGCGGGCCGGGCGGCAGTCTTCGCGCAGCAACAGGACTTCGACATCGTCGTCACCAATGCGGGCGGGCCGCCACCTGGCGATTTCCGCGACTGGGATCGCAAGGCGTGGGTGGCGGCGCTGGACGCCAATATGCTGACGCCGATCGAGTTGATCAAAGCGACGGTCGACGGCATGGCGCAGCGCGGCTATGGGCGCATCGTGAACATCACCTCGAGCTCGGTGAAATCGCCGATCGACATACTCGGACTATCCAACGGCGCGCGCAGCGGGCTGACGGGTTTCGTGGCGGGTGTGGCGCGCAGCGCCATCGCAGCCCAGGGCGTCACGATCAACAACCTGCTGCCCGGCGCGTTCGACACGGATCGCCTGCGGCATGCAATGGAGGCTGGCGCCAAGAAAACAGGGCGGGGCTTCGATGCGCTATACGAAGCACGCCGCAACGGCATCCCGGCACGCCGCTTCGGCACGCCGGCGGAATTCGGCGAAGTCTGCGCCTTTCTGTGCAGCATGCAAGCGGCCTACCTCACGGGCCAGAATATTCTTCTGGACGGCGGCGCCTACCCGGGCACGTTCTGATACGCCAAGCGCTCGGGCGACATATGCCGCGGCCGGCATGAACCATATCGCAGTTCGTATGCCTCGCACGGGGGGCTGGCGGCGCGCCGCCGCTGGCCTGCCGCGCAAAGCAGTCCGCCCGGAACTAGTATAATAAACAGTCTTGCCACGCTGCCGGCTCATTTGCCGGTTGTCCAGAATGGCACACAAACCTGCAGGCCGCCGTTCGTTTCTGCACCCGCCCGCTCCCGGCCCATCGGCCGAGTCCCGGCGGCAAACCCGGCGCATCGCCCAGGATCCCGTTTCCGCAAGCAGCCATAACCGCAACGCCCCAGGGGCGTTTTCGGCGTTGGGCGGCGACTGGACAGCAGCAACATCAGGAAGAAACCACTTAGCATGAGTACTCAAACATCCACAGTCCCTGCCGCGGCCGCGGCGCCGCACTACAGCGCGGAAGAAAAGCGCAAGCGCGTATTCGCCATCGTCGCGGCCTCGTCGGGCAACCTGGTCGAATGGTTCGACTTCTACATCTACGCATTCTGCGCGATCTACTTCGCGCACGCATTCTTTCCCCAGTCCGATCCCACGGTGCAGCTGCTGAACACTGCCGGCGTGTTCGCTGCCGGGTTCCTGATGCGGCCCATCGGCGGCTGGCTTTTCGGGCGCATCGCCGACAAGCACGGCCGCAAGATATCGCTGCTGATTTCCGTCGTCATGATGTGCGGCGGCTCGCTGGTGGTGGCCTTCCTGCCCACCTACGCCAGCATCGGCGCCTGGGCCCCCGGCCTGCTGCTGCTGGCGCGCCTGGTGCAGGGCCTGTCGGTCGGCGGCGAGTACGGCACCACCGCCACCTACATGAGCGAGGTCGCGCTGCGCGGCCAGCGCGGCTTCTTTGCCTCGTTCCAATACGTAACGCTGATCGGCGGCCAACTGCTGGCGGTGCTGGTGGTGGTCATATTGCAGCAATTCCTCAGCCTCGACCAGCTGCGCGACTGGGGCTGGCGCATTCCCTTCGTAGTGGGCGCCGTCACCGCGGTCGTGGCGCTGCTGCTGCGCAGCACACTGCACGAGACCTCCACCGCGGCCACCCGCGCCAACAGCGAGGCCGGCACCCTTACCGCCCTGTTCCGCCACCACAAGGCGGCGTTCTTCACCGTGCTGGGCTTTACCGCCGGCGGTTCGCTGATCTTCTACACCTTCACCACCTACATGCAGAAGTATCTGGTGAACTCGGCCGGTATGCCGGTCAAGACCGCCAGCTATGTGATGACCTTCTGCCTGTTCGTCTACATGTGCCTGCAGCCCGCGTTCGGCGCGCTGTCCGACCGCATCGGCCGGCGCAACAACATGCTGCTGTTCGGCGGCCTGGGTGCGCTGTGCACGGTGCCGATCCTGGCCACCCTGCACCACGTGACCAACCCCTATGTTGCGACAGTGCTGATCATCGTGGCGCTGGCCATCGTCAGCTTCTACACGTCCATCAGCGGCATCGTGAAGTCGGAAATGTTCCCGCCCGAGATCCGGGCGCTGGGCGTGGGCTTCGCTTACGCGGTGGCCAACGCCATATTCGGCGGAACGGCCGAATACGTGGCCCTGGGCCTGAAATCGCTGGGCAACGAAACCAGCTTCTTCTGGTACGTTACGGCCATGATGGTAGTGGCCTTCCTGGTCAGCCTGCGCCTGCCGCGCCGGGCGGCCTACCTGCACGACGAGCACTAGGGTAGTCCGCTAGCCCACGGAATCCCTGTTCATGAGCCGGGCCAGGAACCCGGCCGGCAAAGCGCGGGGCCGCAGACGCCACGGCCTCGGGCTCGGCCCTGGGCTCGCCCGACAGGCCTATAGGAACATGCCGCCCGAGATCTCGATGCGCTGGGCGTTGATCCAGCGGTTCTCGTCGCGCAGCAGGGCCGCGATGGCGCCGCCTATATCGTCGGCCTGGCCGACGCGGCCCAGAGCCGTGTTGGCTGCGATACCGCGGTTGACCTGTTCGTTGTCGCGCACCACGCCGCCGCCGAAATCGGTGGCGATTGCACCCGGCGCCACGGCATTGACGGCGATGCCGCGCGCACCCAGCTCCTTGGCCATATAGCGGGTCAGCACCTCGATGCCGCCCTTCATGGCGCCATAGGCGGCATAGCCCGGCAAGGCAAAGCGCGCCAGGCCCGAGGACAGGTTGACGATACGCCCGCCATCGGCGATCAGGGGCAGCAGCTTCTGCGTCAGGAAAAACGGGCCCTTCAGATGTATGTTCATCAGCTCGTCGAACTGCGCTTCGGTGGTCTCGGCGAATGCCGCGTGGATGCCGATGCCTGCGTTATTCACCAGAAAATCGAAATTGGCGCGCTGCCAGCGCTGTTGCAACGCGCCGGCGACTTGCGCGGCGAAGGCCTCGAAGGTGTCGCTGCGAGCGACGTCCAGCTGCAGCGCAAGCGCCTGCCGCCCCGCCTGCTCGATCTGCCGCGCCACGGCCTGCGCCTCGGACTGATTGCTGCGATAGGTAAGAATGACGTCCACGCCCTGTCCCGCCAGCGCCAGAGCGGTATTCCTGCCCAGTCCCCGGCTGCCGCCGGTGACGATCGCGATCTTGCTATCCATGCCATGACTCCTGGTCTCTGTTCACACTGAAAGAGGTGCTATACCCCTTTAGTGTAAACAGCTAAACAGGTGCGGCCGGCGAGGTGCGGCCGGCGAGGTGCTGGCGGAGATGTGTGGCCGGCGCTGCGCTGCAGCTTAGCCGCCGCCGGGCCGGTACGGGCCGTACCCAAGCTATTGAGGCGCGATATCTGCCTTGCGCAGAACTTCGGCCCAGCGGAGTGTTTCGGCCTTGAGGCGATCGCCGAGCTTTGCTCCGCTGGAATATGAAGCATCGATCGAAAGCGCCGCCAGCCGCGATCTTACGGCGCTTTCGCCAAGAGCCCTCTTGACCGCAGCCGATAATTTTTCAGCCTGGTCTTGCGGCAGTCCCTTGGGCCCGAACAGCCCCCACCACGAGGTCACATCGATATCGGGGAACCCTGCCTCTGCCATCGTGGGGACATCGGGAAGGCCGGGCACTCGATGCGTGCCGGTAATGGCCAAGGCCCGCACCTTGCCGGCCCGGATCTGCTGCAGCGCGCTGCTCAGGCCGGTGAACAGCATCGACACCTGGCCGCCGATGACGTCGTTGAGCGCCGGGCCTACGCCTTTGTAGGGCACATGCGTCATGTCGGCCCCGATGGTCGTACGGAACAGCTCTCCGGCGATATGCGGCGGGCTGCCCAGCCCCGCCGAGGCAAACGACACCGCGCCGGGAGCAGACCGCGCCAGCGCAACCAGTTCCTTGACGTTCGCGGCCTTGACCCGGGGGTTGACGATGAGCACCAGGGGCGCGGTCGCGACGGTCGCAATCGGCTGCAGGTCGCGTTCCGAGTCGTAAGGCATATGCTTGAACAGCGACGGATTCACTGAAAGCGCCATGTCGCCCATCAACAGCGTCGTCCCGTCCGGCGCCGACTTGGCGACGTAGTCCGCACCGATATTGGTACCCGCCCCCGGACGGTTATCGACAATGACAGGCTCGTCGAGTTCTTTCCCGAGTGCGTCCGCCAAGTGCCTGGCGAGGATGTCCGTGCCGCCGCCGGCCGCGTACGGCACGACGATGCGCAGCGCTCTGGGCCGCGCCGAGCCGCTCGAGGGCCAGCCGAGCGCGGACACCGCCGCGCCGATCGTCACTATGCAGAAGCCCCGGCGCCCGCGCGCACCCGTAGCGGAAGTTTCAGGCAAACCACGAAAATTCATTGATGTCTCCAGTCAATATTGCTGCCAGTCGGCCTGATACGGGTTTACGATCAGCACGGCAAGCGCGTTGAACGAACAAGGCGCGCAGCCGACGAACAAGACATGTAGTACGGCCGGGCAAAGCAACGCCGCTGTCTTTTTGATCGCGGATCCGTATCAAAGGCCTCGGGCCCACGAATCAAGCAGCTGGGCCACACGCTCGATGTCGGGGCCCTGCGTAAGGTAATGCGGGGCTCCCTTGATCTGCACCAACTGCCCACGGCTACCGGCAGCAGTGCACCACTCGCGGATCTGGCTCGGAAATACGGTTTGATCCGCGCTGTATTCCACTATCAGAACCGGCGCGCGCGTCTTGCTTAGACACTCCGGGCCCAGCGCACGCGTATGCCATGGGCTCCACTGGCTCAGGAACGACCGCAAGGTGCAGAACCTGGCCAGCCCGTTCGCCGCCGCGTTGTAGAGCCGCGCATCGCCGCCCAGGCCACCCAAGCCGCGATCACTCGCATCGAGCGTCAAGTCCACCGTCCGGGGGTCTGCCTGCGTCCGGCGCACAATAAAGGCATCGTCGGCGATCTCTGGCGGTACCGAGCGATCCAGTTCCTGCAAGCGGCATTCCACCCAAGCCACGATGCGTTTCAAGCGCCGCTCCTGGGCAAGCCGGAATTCCCTGACCCACTCCCGATCCAGCGGGGCCGTCCTGCCTTCCGCAAACAAGTCCCATTGCGGGTCAATCCGCGCAGCGTCGCTTTCATCCAGCACGGACGGATCGATCTTCGCAAGCAACTGCGTGGCTCGACCGGGGTGTGCCGCCACCAGCGCAAGCGCATCGGCGGCAGGCAGGGCTGCGGCGGCAATATCGCATAGCCTCCCATCGGGCGTCGTGCGGATGCTGGGCAGTTCGGCCTGCTGCTGGTAGAGCGCGGCAAGCGACCCGCCGCCGGAATTTCCAAGCATGACGATCTTGCGATAGCCCCTGTCGCGCAGAAACCTCATGCCCGCGGCCACGTCATGAAGCGCCATCTCCATGAGCAGCACTGAATCATTGCCGACATAGCGCGTATTCAAGGCCAGCAGGCCCGCGTTGTGCTTGGCCAGCGGCCCCAGCAGATAATGGCCATGAAAGTTGCTGGTCGGATGAAACACGATGAACGCCAAATCCAGCGACCCGTCGGCGGCAGGCATGTAGTTTCCATACACCTTCGGGTTCGCCCGCTGGAGTCCGCTCTGGCTTTCCATGTAGCCGCCAGGCACGGTTGCAAGGGCAACAAGCTGCGGGCTCATGGCTTCCCCTTCGTTTGGACGGCTTTGCCTGCAGCGCCGAGGGTTTGCCCCGCCCCTGCCCCGCGCCTTTGCGGCGCACAGGCCCTTGGCTCGGCCCGGCCCAAGGCCACTGGCAATGGTTTCTTCATTTCAAGCTCCTCGGACTTTATCAATCAGGGACTCGGCATCCCCGGCACCCAATTCCTCGCCCATCCACGCAATGTGCTGATCCGGCCGAACCAGAACCAGCGAGGTGAGGTATGGGCCGCGCAACTGGGGCTCGTGACATTCGACGACATCCAGAGGCAGGCCCACCGCCCTTGCCGCGGCCGCCAGGGCCTCGACGGTTCGAGGGCGGGACTCGATCACAAACAGCGTAAACGCCCGGCCGAAGAGATCCAGCGTGGAACGGCCATCGCTCAGCCACACATGCGGCGCACGCGCGCCGACTTGCGCATAGTACGGAAAGACCATGACCTCAGAAGCGGCCAGCTCTGTGTCCTGAGGCTCGGGCACGACACCTTGCGCAAGGTGCACGCCCAGGCGCTGGCGTTCCCGCAGTGCAGTCGGGGTCACGGGTGAGCCGTCGGCGAAGTGCGTGGCCAGCCCGGCGGCAATACCGGGCCGCGGCTCGGGCTTGCTTCGATCTGTTTTCGACTCTGCCTGCGCACATATGGGCGAACCTGCATACCTATAGCCCAAATCGACGCCGAGCTTGTACCATTCTCTTAACATGGTCGCGGCAAACCGGCGGCCGACCTCATAGCGTACGATCGCGCCCTCGCGCGTCGCATCCAACAGCCGCGGCTGCGAACCCGGCGACAGCGTGCGCATCAGGTTTCCCGTAGCTTCGCGTACCGTGCGCAACGCAATCTGCCGACGCTCGGACTCATACGACTGAAGCAAACCTTCACCGCCCCAACCGCGAAGCGCCCCCTCCAGCTTCCATGCCAAGTCGACCGCATCGGCAATACCCGTGTTCATGCCGAAACCGCCGGTCGGCGACATCACATGAGCGGCATCGCCGGCGAGAAAGACGCGCCCCTGGCGGAAGCGGCGGGCCACCATTTCGCGGCGCGCCCAAGGCATGACGGAAATGACTTCGAATGGAACCTCCGCCCCCAAGGCCCGCCGAATTGCCGCGCGGACTTGTTCGGATGTCAATTTTCCCGACTGGCCTATGTCGGTAATCGACAATCTCCAGACGTCGCGGCCGCTGATGGCGACCATGGACGCCCATGTCCCTTCCTCTCCGATGAAGAAGTGGCGATAGGCAAGAGGCTTGTTATAGATCTTGTAGATATCGGGGCACCTGAACATGACGTTGGTCGAGTACGTAAGCACGTTACCCGCATCGTCTTCGGCACCCAAGGCCTTACGCACACCGCTGCCGCCACCGTCGCACGCCACCAGGTAGCGGGCCCGGATCGCCACGTCTTGCCTGGCGCGAAGATCCTGCACCCGGGCGACAACGGCGCTGCCGACCTCCTCGAAGCCCAGCATGCGATGCTCGTATTTCAACGATACCGTGCCGAAAGTGCGAGCCTTCGCCTGCAAGATCGGATCAAACATGGTCTGAGGACAGCGGATGCGCGATTCCGGGCTGTGGCCGGACTGCAATTCTTCCGCGCCCCCGGAAGGGGTGGCAAAAGCCTCGCGCCCCAGCTCGTAGCCCGCCACGCTGGTCAGATAGACCATGTCCTGCGGGTAATCTTTAGGGAAGTCGCAATGCTTCATTGCATCGACGATTCCCCAGCGACGGCAGAACTCCATGGTTCGGATATTCACCCCGTCCATCTTGGGCTGCTCGATGACGCCGTCGGTTTGCTCTACCAGCACACAGCGGACGCCACGCCATCCCAGCTCCAGCGACAATGCCAGCCCCACGGGGCCGCCGCCGACAATCAGGACATCTGTCTCTAGCTCTTTCATATTCCGTCTTGCTATGCATTTCATATCATTGACGGCATTATGTCATTAATGCCAAAATGGCACAAGTGTCATATCAACGCATGTAATGTAATCAGCACATGTTTTTCCGGCGCACGCGAAACGCGCGGCGCCTTAGGAGCCGTCAATGAACTTCACCCCCCTGGGCCTGGATCACGTGGCCTATCGCTGCAAGGACGCGCGCGAAACGACCGAGTTCTACACCAAGCTGCTGGACATGCCGCTCGTGGCGGCAATTACCTCTGAATATGTTCAGTCCACCAAAGAGCGCTGCCCACACATCCACATCTTCTTCCATATGCGCAATGGCGGATGCGTGGCTTTTTTCGAGGTTCCGGACGAACCTCCCATGGATCGCGATCCGAATACGCCCGCATGGGTTCAGCACCTGGCGCTGGAACTGCCGGACATGGAAACCCTGATGGCCGCCAAACAGAGACTGGAGGCCGCCGGCGTAAAGGTAATCGGCCCGAAGGACGGCCATATGTGCGTATCGATCTACTTTTTCGATCCGAACGGCCACCGCCTCGAACTGACCATACGGAAGATCGTCCCGGACGAGCGCACCGAGCGCGACGCATACCGTATTCTCGACCGCTGGATGGAAACCAAATCCGAGGTGCGAGACCTCGAGCTCGAACGGCCGATCTGACCAGCCGCAACGGCCTGGCGACAAGCTGCTTCCCACGCGCCGCAATCGCCGGGCGCGGCGCCCGGCCGTCAATATCTTTCCCTGCCCGATCTCGACACGGCCAGCCGCCGCCACGCCCCGTAGCCGCACGGCCACGCTCCAGGCGCCGCGCCGCCGCACCCGGCATATATTTCCATTAGATGAAATTAGAAGGTGCCGCAATCGCCCGGTGTACGTACACTGGGCCCTGGCGCGGCAAGGTGGCGTTCGCCGCCTGCCGGCCCCACATCCGAATCAGACATCCACGACCAAAGGAGACCTTATGAAACTCAAAACACTTTTCCTGGCGGGCGCGCTGTGCGCCGCGGCAGTGTCCACAGCCCCCGCCAGCGCGGCATTTCCCGATAGACCCATAGAAATAGTGGTGCCCTTCTCGCCGGGCGGCGGCACCGACCAGATCTCGCGCACCATCGCCGAAGGCATGTCCAAGGCCCTGGATCAAAGCGTGCTGGTGCTGAACAAGCCAGGCGCCGGCACGGTGATCGGCACCGGCTACGTCGCCAAGAGCAAGCCCGACGGCTATACGCTGGTCATGGCCACCTTCGCACACGCGGTCAACCCCGCCCTGTACAAGAAGCTGCCCTTCGACGCCGACAAGGACTTCACCCCGATCGCGCTCATAGGCACCTCTCCGAACGTGCTGGTGGTCAACGGCAACAGCCCGTTCAAGACGGTCAAGGACATCATCGCCTACGCCAAGGCCCATCCCGACAAGCTGACCTTCGGTTCCTACGGCACGGGCACCTCGGCGCATTTGTGCGGCGCCCTGTTCGAAGACCTGGCCAAGGTGAAGATGACGCACGTGCCCTACAAGGGCAGCAGCCCGGCCATCACCGACCTGCTGGGCGGCCAGATCAACATGGTGTTCAGCACCGCGGCCAGTGTCTCGCAATACGTCAAGAGCGGGCGGCTGCGCGCCATCGCCGTCACCTCGAAGCAGCGCTCTTCGGCCTTTCCCGGCGTACCCACCATCGCCGAATCGGGTCTGCCCGGCTACGAGGCCGAAAGCTGGTACGGGCTGCTGGCACCGGCAGACACGCCCGCCGACGCCATTGCCAAGCTGCACGACGCCACGGAACAGGCCATACGCTCCAAGGCGTTCCAGCAGCGCATCGCCATCGAAGGCTTGAAGCCGCATACCGGCCAGCCGCAAGACCTGCAGGACTACATACTGAAAGAAGAAAAACTCTGGCGGCGGGTCGTCAACGACTCTCATATCTCTCTGAACTGAGCCCCGGCGCCCCAAGGCCCGCATCGCGGAAGACTCCGGCGCACGGTACAGCCCCCCGTGCGCGGCGCGCCGCCCGGAAGCACCAAACAGCCTGCGCACTGCAAGGCAGCCCGCAGGCATCCGGCAAGTCTATGGAGCGACGCGGCGACGTTTTTTTACCAAAGCAAAGTTGAATCACACATGAGCACATCCGACCTGATCCGCCTGGAAATCGAACAAGACCTGGCCATCGTCACCCTGAACCGCCCCGAAAAGCGCAACGCGCTGAACGACGCCATGCGCGAAGAACTGCTGGCCGTGCTGCGCGAGGCGGCCGCCGACAAGGCCGTCAAGGCCCTGATCCTGACCGGTGCCGGCCAGGCCTTCTGCGCCGGCGGCGACATCGCCGCCATGCAAGAGCGCGCACAAGCGCCGGCCGGAGAAGTCGCCTTCAATGGCTGGAGCCGGCAGCAGCGCACCCACCAGGCCGTGGCCTTTCTGCACGAGCTGCCCAAGCCGGTAGTGGCGGCGGTCAACGGCCCGGCCACCGGCCTGGGCGCCGACATCGCCATGGCCTGCGATTTCGTCGTGGCCGGCGCACACGCCAGCTTCGCCTGGAACTATGTATTGCGCGGCCTGATCCCGGATGGCGGCGGCATGTACTTCCTGCCGCGCCGGGTCGGGCTGGTCAAGGCCAAGGAACTGATCTTCTCGGGCCAGACCATCGATGCGCCGGAAGCCCTGCGCATCGGCGCGGCCGACCGGCTCGCCGAGGCCGATGCGCTGCTTGCCGAGGCGCGCAGCCTGACGCGGCAATTCACCCAGGGCTCGGGCGCCGCCATCGCGCTGGGCAAAGCCACGCTGAACCAGAGCTTCGAACTGGACGCCCACACCATCTTCGCCCAGGGCAGCCAGGCCCAGGCCATCTGCTACACCACCACCGAGCACCAGCAATCGGTAGCAGCGTTCCTGAATCGCAAGAACCGGAACCGCTGATCCGGCGCCAGCCTTTCCACGCGGTATTTCAAACCAGCCGCCTTGGCCGCGATCAAGGCGGCCCCTCAAAACATTACCAATCTTTTCATTAATGGAAATATGTTTTCTATTAATGAACATGTCAGTTTCCTGCCGCCAAAATCCATGATGGGCTTGTTGTCATCTTAGAGGGTAACAAACCATTACGCGGCGCCCGTCCCGTCCGGCGGGAGATGTACATCCAGGAGAAGCACATGGACGAATTCAAGGAAAGCCGACGCACCTTTCTGCGTGGAACCGTCATAGGAGGGACTGCCGCGGCGGGCGGTGCCCTGCCGCTGGCGGTGCTGGCGCAGCAAGCCGCGAATACGGCTGCGCAACCCGCCGCGGCCGCCGCGCCGGCCGCAGAGATACCTGCCGGCTATGTCTTTCTGACCCCCGACGAACAGGCCTTCGTCGAAGCGCTGGTCGAGCACATGAGCCCCGCGGACGGCGACTTTCCCGGCGGCATGGATCTGGGCCTGCACACCTTCATCGACCGTGCCCTGGCCCAGGATTGGGGCAAGGGCGACAGGCTGTACGCCAACGGCCCATGGAAACAGGGCACGCCCAACCAGGGATACCAGCTGCCGCTGACGCCAGCGCAGCTGGCCCGCACCGGCATCCGCACGACCGGCGCCGCCTGTACAGAGAAATACGGCAAGGGCTTCGACCAGCTCACCGAAGCGCAGCGCGAGGAAGTGCTCAAGAGCCTGCAGTCGGGCTCGCTGGAATTGAAAGACGGGCCGCCGCCCAAGGAGTTCTTCGCCCTGCTGATGCAAATGGTGGTGGAAGGCACGTTCAGCGATCCGATCTACGGCGGCAACAAAGACAAGGCGGCCTGGAAGGCCATAGGGTTCCCCGGTGTGGTGGCCACGCATGCGCTGGACATCGTCAATTACCGCAACAAACCCTATCCCACCAAGCCGCTGAGCATTGCCGATCTTGCCTGAGGAGCCCGACATGGCCAAAACATTGAAAGAAGTCGACGTAGTCATCATCGGGATGGGCTGGACCGGCGGCATCCTGGCCAAAGAGCTGGCCGAGGCGGGCCACACCGTGGTGGGGCTGGAGCGCGGCGCCGACCGCACGCCGGCCGAGGATTTCTCGGTGCCGCACGTACGCGACGAGCTCAGCCACAGCAAGCGCCACGTGATGATGATGAATACCAAGGTGGACACGCTTACCATCCGCAACGACATCAAGCAGGAGGCGCTGCCCATGCGCCGCCTGGGCTCGTTCCTGCCCGGCCAGGGCCTGGGCGGTGCGGGCGACCACTGGAACGGCCACACCTGGCGCTGGACGGATCACGACCTGAAAGTCCGCTCGATGTACGAAGAGAAATACGGCAAGAAGTTCATCCCCGCCGACATGACCATCCAGGACTGGGGCGTGGACTACAAGGAATTGGAACCGTACTACGACAAGTTCGAGAAGACGGCGGGCATCTCCGGCCAGGCGGGCCGGCTCAACGGCAAGACCGTAGCCGGCGGCAATCCCTTCGAAAGCGAGCGCACGGACGACTATCCCTGTCCGCCGCTGCATCGCAGCTATGCCGCCGAAGTCTTTGGCGAGCTGGCAAAGAACAAGGGCTACCACCCTTTCCCCACGCCCACGTCCAACACCTCCAAGCCCTACACCAACCCGGACGGCATGACCTTCGGGCAATGCCAGTACTGCGGTTTCTGCGAGCGCTACGGCTGCGAATCGAATGCCAAGGGCAGTCCGCTGATCACCGTCATCCCCATGGCCAAGAAGCAGAAAACTTTCGAGCTGCGCACGCACGCCTGGGTCAACCGCATCAACACCGACAAAAGCGGCAAGGTCGCCACGGGGGTCACCTACACCAACGTCAATACCGGCGAACAGTTCTTCCAGCCGGCCAAGCTGGTGATCCTGGCGGCATTTGCGCTGAACAACGTCCACATGATGCTGCTGTCGCGCATCGGCACGCCTTATGATCCGCGCACCGGCAAGGGCGTGGTGGGCCGCAACTACTGCTATCAGACCGGCGCCGGCGCCACTCTGTTCTTCGAAGAAGGCCACATCTTCAACCCCTTCATGTCCACCGGCGGCCTGTCGACCGTGATCGACGACTTCCATTCCAACTGGGACTTCGATCGCACCGAGGCCAACTTCATCGGCGGCTATACCGTCACCGGCGGCATGTATCACGGCCGTCCGATCGAGTACCACCCGGTGCCCGCCGGCACCCCGGCATGGGGCAAAGAGTGGAAGGCGGCCGTGCGCAAATGGTATCTGCGCTCGATGTCGATAGGCTCCTCGGGCAGCGTGATGGCCAACCGCTACAACTACCTCGACCTGGATCCCACCTACACCAACCAGTTCGGCGAGCCGCTGATGCGCATGACCTTCGACTACAAGGGCAATGAACAACGCATCTCGGGCCATGCAGCGAAAATCATCAACGAGCTGGCGCGCACGGCCAACCCCACGCATCTGAACGAAGCCAAGGCGCGCATGTCGTGGTCGGTGGTGCCCTACCAGAGCACGCACAACACCGGCGGCACCATCATGGGCACCGATCCTTCGACCAGCGTGACCAACAAGTACGGCCAGGTCTGGGGCGTGCACAACCTGTTCATTACCGGAGCCTCGCTGTTCCCGCACAACTCCGCCTACAACCCCACCGGGCCGGTGGGTGCGCTGGCGTACATGGCGGCCGACGCGATCAAGAACCAGTACTTCAAGAATCCGGGCGCGCTGCTGCACGTCTGAGCGCGGCCGCGCACGGACGGGCGCGCCGTGCCTGCCGCCGCCACGCAAGCAGCGGTGGGCCCCGCCCCGTTCGCGGCCACCCACGGCAAGCCCGAACCCATTACTTACAAGGAATTCAACATGAACCCAAGCATCTTCAAACGCAGCGCCCTGGCCGGCATGGCCTTGTGCGCGGCAAGCGGCATGGCCCTGGCGCAGGACGCCGCACCCGATGCCGCCCAGATCCAGCGCGGTAAGCAAGCCTTCCAGGTTTGCCTGGCCTGTCACAGCGTCACCAAGGGCCAGCAGGGTATCGGCCCGAGCCTGGCGGGCGTCTACGGCACCAAGGCCGGCGACGTGGCCGGCTATCGCTTCTCGGGCCCGATGAAGCGCAGCGGCTTGATCCTGGACGCCGCGACGCTGGATAAGTTCATCGCCAATCCCCAGGCGGTGGTGCCGGGCACGCGCATGCCCTTCTCGGGCATGCCCGACGCCAATATGCGCAAGGATCTGATCGCCTATCTGTCCACCTTGAAATAAAAGGCGATGCCGGGGCTTCGGCCGCCGCCTTGCGGCCGGCCCGAAGGCCCGGCTCGGGCGCGGTCAGAGTCCGTCGACGCGCCCGGGAGCGCCGTCTCTGTATGGCCCGCGGCACAAGCACGAAAAGCACAAACAGCACGCCTATCGAGGCATGGCCGGCACGGCCCGCACTATGCGGGCTCCAGGGTGGCGAACCAGCTGACCAAGGCCAGCACCAGCAAGCCCAGCGTGATTTCGGTCAGCACCAGCCTGCCGAACCAGCGCGCGGCGGCCGCGGAGTCCAGGCGCATGCGCGGTACCAACACATAGCGGTTCACCACTGCGGCCAGCGCCATCAGCGCGACCAGCGCTATCTTCAGCGACAGCAGCAACTGATACAGCGACGCCCAGTGCCAGGGCCAAGTGCCCAGCACCAGGCCGGTATTGACCGCGCCGCTGGCGATCACCAGGGCAACGGCGACATGCCCGGCCCAGGAATAGCGTACATGGGTATGCACTACCGCGGCGCGTCGGCCGTCGTTCAGGCCTTCGAGCGTCAGCCATAAAACCGGCAGGCCGCCCAGCCAATAGGCGCCGGCGTACAGATGCGCGAGCTGCACGGCGCCGGCCAGCACAGCCTGCTCGCCCGTGTGGCTGGCGGCATGCCCGACAAAAGCCATGCAGCCCAGCATGGCCGCGGCCAGCCACAGCAGCGCCGGGCGGCGCCAGGGCCGCGCCCCGGCCAGCGCGCACACGGCCGCCGCCACGGAAAAGCCCAGCTGCCAGCGCCATACCCGGCCATAGGCCGTGCCCAGCACGGCCCGCCAGGTCGAGGGGTCATGCACATCGGGCCAGCCGCTGCCCATCTGGCCGGCCTCCAGGCCCAGCAGCAAGAAGGCGCACACACAGGCCGCCAGCGCGCAGGCGCGCAGCAGCGCTTCGCTGCGGGCACGCGACCAGCCCCGCGCTGCGCGCGGGGTCAGGCATTCGACATAAATGCCGGTGCCCAGCAATACATAAAGCGAAACGAAATGGACGAAGCGTGTGCCGATGTAGACCGAGGCCAGGCTCATGGGTCGCCTGCCGGCGCTATTTCACGCTGAAGGAGTACTGCCCCTTGGTCTTGTGGCCGTCCACCGCCACCGCATGCCAGTCCACCACGTAGCTGCCAGCGGGCATGGGCCCCTGCACGGGAACGCGCAGCACGGCCTTGTCGTGCGCGTCCACCGCGGGCTTGCCCAGCTTCACGGCCGCCGCGCCAGGCCCCTTCAGGGAAATGCCGGTGAAAGCCGGCTCCACCCCTTCGGAAAAGTGCAGCTCTATGGTTTTGGGCGCTGCGGCCGCCACACTATCGGCGGCCGGCATTTGTGATTTAAGATGCGCGTGGGCAAACGCGGCCGGCGCAATCAG
Organism: Candidimonas nitroreducens; assembly: GCF_002209565.1. Classification (GTDB taxonomy): domain Bacteria; phylum Pseudomonadota; class Gammaproteobacteria; order Burkholderiales; family Burkholderiaceae_B; genus Candidimonas; species Candidimonas nitroreducens. Next base: position 49,877 of record NZ_NJIH01000014.1, on the reverse strand, counting down.
CAGAGCCAAGGGAAAAACCGAGGCGGCGGCCAGGCCGCGCAAAAAACGAGGGGAAGACATGGCAAATATCCCGAACAATTTGAATAAGAACAGTTACTATAAATCCGATAGCTTGCGCGGCCCTGAACCCGCCGGCCCGCCGTCGCGGCCAGTCTAGACCGGCCGCGGCCGGCGCCAGTTCTGAAGCGCCCGCCACACCCTTCAAACCATACGCAAAAACCGACCACGTCACCCTGGAGACGGCCGTGACCCTGCGCTACTCGAAGATCTTGTTTGTCGCCGCGATGGCGCTGTACGCAACGCTGGTGGCCTTCGGCAACATCACCGATTACGGCACCAACTTCGCCTTTGTACAGCACGTGTTCATGATGGACACGATCTTTCCGGACTCCGGCATCAAGTACCGAGCCATCCAGGCGCCCTTCATGCATCACGCCGGCTATGTGCTCATTATCGCCTGCGAAACGCTGACCGCGGTGCTGTGCTGGGCCGGCAGTGTCCGGCTGCTGAAGCAACTGCGCGCGCCGGCCGAGCGCTTCAACCGCGCCAAGCCCCTGGCCGTGGCCGGATTGTCCCTGGGCTTTCTTACCTGGCAGGTAGGCTTCATGTCCATAGGCGGGGAATGGTTCGGCATGTGGATGTCCAAAGAATGGAACGGACTGGACAGCGCCTTCCACTGCTTCGTCATGTTCATCCTGGTGCTGCTGTACCTGGTGCAGCGGGACGGTGAACTTTGAACACCGCAATGCGGGCCGGGCCCGCCCGCGCCGCTCGAGCCACCCGGCCCGCCGCGAAGGCGCTGCTTGCGCTGCTGCTCGCCCTGCCCGCGGCCTCCAGCCTGGCGCATCCGCTGGTCAGCGACGACACCGGCACCGTGGGCGCCGGCCATTGGCAATACGAATTGAACGCGGAACAGACCGCTGCGCAGCCCGACACCGGCCGGCAGCAGCTGTGGAGCACCTCGCTCACGTATGGCGCGACGGACACGCTCGACGTATACGCCAACCTGCCCTACACACGGCTGCAGTACCCCGCCGCCTCGCGTGGCAGCGGGCCGGGAGACACGGAAATCGGCATGAAATGGCGGCTGCTCGAAGACGGGGCCTTCAGCTTCGCCCTCAAGCCCAGGCTGATGGTGCCCACCGGCAGCAGTGCCAGAGACCTGGGCAGCGGACGCCCGGGCGGCGGCGCTACGCTATTGGCCGAATACAGCCAGAACGGGTTCACCGCCGTGCTGAATTCCGGGGCGCTGTGGCAGCCCAACGACCAGGGCAAGCGCACTCTGGCATGGCAGGCCTCGGCGGCGGCGCTGTACGCGCTGCTGCCCACGCTGCAGGTGGCGGCCGAGATCGGCGCATCCAGGAACTTGGATCACGGCCGCGACGACAATCCGGCCTTCGCCATCGTCGGCGCGATCTACAGCCCGACGCGCCGCCTCGACCTGGACGTCGGCTACCGCAAGGGCCTGAATTCGCAGACCTACAGCCACTCGGTCATGGCCGGCCTGACCCTGCATTGGTAAGGCGGCCGGGCGCCGTCTTCTACCACCTCATGCGAAAACCCACGCGCCCTATGACGGAATAGCTGTTTCCGAACTGGTTCAGGCTGGTGTCGACCAGGCCCTCGCCATAGAGGGAATACTTGTCATTGTCCCAGTTGTACGACCCACCCACGCCCAGGCTGGCCCACAGCCGGTCGTTGCGGCTGGCGAAGCTTTCGCCGGCAACATCGACCTTTGTGCCGTTCAGGAATTCGTAGTGGAGGTTCGCCACGCCGTACACATGGGTGCGGACGGACGCGTTCTTGGCCCCGATACCCGAACTCTCGTGATCGAGCGCCACGCCCAGGCGCCCCTGAAGGCTTTCTCCGCGGGCGTTACTGACACGGGCGCCGAAGGCGTCGGTAAAGGTGTCGAAATCGACATTGGAATAAACCAGCTGGGTTTGCGGGGTAACAGACCAGCCGGAACCCAGGGCGATGCGCTTGCCGCCTTCGAGGGATGAGGCGTAGCCGAAGCCGTCGTTGCCCTGGGCCAGGCTTCTGCGGGCAAGCCCCGAGCTCAGGTCGCTGTCGTACCACGTCAGGCGCGCCTGGCCGTCGAGATAAATGCCGTTCGCGCCGTACCAGGTCAGTGTTGCGCCGACGCCGTAGCCGTCGGTGTCGATTTCGCCGTCGCCGTGTGCCGACTTGGTGTCGGTTCGGCCATGGGCATAGTGGGCAGCCAGGCCGCCTATCAGCTTGCCATGGTCGGACTCGGCCAGCTGGCGATCCACACCGATTTGCAGCCTGTAGATGTTCTGATCGTAGGTGGTGTCGGATGTCGAGGCTTGCGGCTTGATGTGGCTATACGCACCTTCGACGCGGCCCCATGCTCCGCTGCCCTCGATCGCAGCGCCGGAATTGCCGGCCGCGGCAGGCGGCTTGCCGGCCGAACCGGTATTCTGGCCCAGCTGATTCCCGGCGCCCGCCCAGTAGCGATTGCCCACGCGCTCTTGCAAGGTAGGCACGCTGTTCAGGGCGAGCAGCGCTTGCGGGTATGCTTCGTACGAGGGAACGCCGGCCTGATACAGCGGCGTTGCCGGCTCGACCGGCGCCTGGCCGGCCTGCTGCGGGTTCAACTGCGAACGCAAATACCAGTCGCCATCGCCCGGCGTCGATACGCCGCCTTGATAAAGCTGGTAGGCATAGGCGCCGGCGACGATGGCAGGCTTGCCATGGACGGCATAGTCGCCAACCAGAGAGAAACTGCCGTCGGACTTGCCGCCGACCCCAATGACCCGGATACCTTCGGCGGTGGGCGCGCCCTTGCCGCCTACATTATTGACGAGCAGCCGCGTAGTGCCGGCCGTATCGCCGCCGACAAGCAGCCTGTCGGTTCTGGAGCTGTCGTCGCCCAGAACCGTATCGATCAGCAAGCTGCCGTCCGTGCCGACGTAATTGCCTGCCACCGTCAGGACATCGCCGGCGGCGCCGTCCTGCATGCTGACCGTGCCGGCGCTGTGCAAGTCGCCGCTGATCGAGTAGATGCCGGCACCGCCGCCCCGGGCGACAAAGGATGAGGTGGCGTCGATATTGAGGCGGCCATCGAGCGCCAGCGCGGCCATGCCGTCCAGGGTGGCGCCGTTGCTCAGGAAGACACCGGTATTGTCTTCATTGGCCTCTCCGACCTTCCAGGCGCCGTCATTGATGGCCAGCGTGCCGCCATCGAGCCTCACGATTTCCCAATTGACGATGCTGCTGCCTTTGGCGCTTGCCTTGACGCCTTGCAGATTGAGCGTGTCGACCATGCCGTCGGCGCTGGAGGTATCGTCTCCACCGTCAAGCACCTGGCTGCCGTCATAGGCCGCGGCACTTACCGTGGCAGTGTCGGAGCCGTCCTGGCCATAGAATCCGCCGTTCAGCGTGCCCTGTGTCCAGACGAAGGTATCGTTGCCCTCGCTATTGACAAGGCCGTCGCTGCTCTGGGGGTCGTCCCGGTCGTCGCCGAAAATATTGCCGCTGTACGACCCGCCTATCAAGTTGAACGTGTCGTCGCCAGGGCCCAGGCTGGTGTCGCCCTTGATTTTGCCCGCGCTCGTCACAACGGTATTTCCGGTTCCGAGATCCTGTATTGCAAGGCCGGATGAAGTGCCTACCGTCGCGGTGGAGGCGATATCGACGGTGGCTCCGTGGAGGCTCAAGGTCTGGATGGCCGCCCCCGTGCCGCCGCTGACCTCGCCATTGACGACGACCGAGGTTGCCCCCGACCCCATATTCCATGCGTCTATGCCATCGACTCCGCCGGCTATGGTTCCCGCAGACTGAATCACGGAAAGATCCGATGCGTTACTTTCGTTGTACGCAACAACACCGGCACCCTCCGAGATGGCGGTGCCGGCGGTGGTGATATGAGTGGATCCGATGCCGCCGTTGTAGGCGAGTATGCCGTTTTCATTACCGTTGATGGTGCCGGCTGTCTGGCTTATGCGTATGTCTTTCGAGCTGCTGCCCTGGTTGTATGCCGCCACGCCGGTCTGATCCACGGCCGTCACGTCGCCGGCGCTGCTGATGGTGATGGAGCCCGTGCCCTGGTTGTTGCCATAGAGGCCGAAATAGTGGCCAGAGACCGTCCCGCCCGTCTGGGTCAGCGTGATGTCCGTGGCAGTGGAGTCGTTGTAGACATAAACCCCGTAAGTATCCCAGCCGGTGCCTGTCTGGATCACGCTTCCGGCGGTGGTAACCGCCGCGGCTCCGATTCCGTAATTGTCGATACGGATGCCATGCGTCAGGCCTGTGATCGTTCCGGCGGTTTGCTCAACGGCGACATTGCCCGCGCCTGCCTCGTTGTAAGAAAAAATGCCGTTGTCGCCGTTGCCGGCTACGTTGCCGCCAACGACGATCCGGGTCGTCCCAGTGCCGGACTGGTCGGCGTTGATGCCGTCCGTCCCGCCCGTGATGACGCTTCCGCTTTCCTGCGAGAAGACGATATTGCTGCTTCCCGAGGCGCCGATATCAAAGCCGGCGCCGCTGCTGTCGATCTTGAGCGTGCCGTCTGCGACGATAGTGAGGGGCCCCGCCGAGCTCGTCAAAGACTCTCCGCTGGAGACCCCGGAGCAAAGATAGCTGCCATCGGGCTGCCCGCTGCATGCCGCCCAGGCGGTATCGACCGAGCCCGTCCATGCCGCGGGCAGCAGCACCGGCAGGAAAGCAATACCTGCCGCACGAACCGCCACGCGGCCCCATGACGCCGCCGCGCTATTGGCACGGGAATGTCTATTAGCCATAAACCCCACCCAAAAACATTTGGTTATAGATTATATTTTTTGATTCAAAGACACTATTCTAGGCAGCAATGACAGATTATGTGCGATTTTTTGAATAATTAATGAAACTTGACAGTAGCCGCCCCAGGTATTGCGCGGGCTTCCCTTACGCTTTGGGCCCAAGGGCAATGGCTGCCGAGAACGGAGGCGGAGATGCGCAGCCCCGGGCTGGCTGGCGACGCCAGCGATAGCGCATAGCGCGGGATGCGCCACGCGCAGCAAGGCTGGGCAGGCCGCCCGGACAAATACAAGCAAGCCCGTACGGGACGATGGCGGCGGCGCAGCCCGAGCGCCGCGGGCACTACTTCTTTTCGAACCGCTCGGCACGCTGCAGCAGCCGGCGGGCGCGCTGCACGATGGGCACGTCGATCATTTGATTATCGAGCCGGAACGAGCCGCGGCCCTCGGCGGCCACTTCAGCATCCATGGCAACGATCTTGCGGGCCCGTTCCAGTTCTGCGGCAGTGGGCGCATATTCTTCATTGAGCACGGCCACCTGGCTGGGGTGTATGCAGCTCGCCCCTTCGAAGCCGAACTGCCGCGACCGGCGCACCATGGCGCGAAACGCTTCTATGTCGCGGAAATTGGCGATGGAGCCCAGGAAGCCCAGCGGCAGCAGGCCGGCCCCGCGGGCCGCGTTGATCATGTGCTGCTTGGGCATGCGCATTACCTCTTCGATCGGTTCGCAGCCCCACGCCAGTGCCAGGTCTTCCCCGCCCAGCATCATCGCCACGGCGCGCGGCGAGGCGGTGGCGATTTCGCCCATGCGGTCGAAGCCCTCGGGAGTTTCGACCGCAAGCAGGAAGCGTGTGTGGCCCGGCTGCAGCTTGGCGCGGGCCTCGCATTCACTGACCAGCTCGTCGATGAGCCGCACATGCGAACGGCCTTCCACCTTGGTAAGCGAAATCGTGCCCACGTCGGGGCCGATAACCGCTTCGACGTCCCGGACGGCCAGCGACAGCGGGTGGTTGATGCGCACCGACACGTCCAGGCCCGCGGCCCGCAACTGGCGCGCGGCGGCGCCGACGGCCTGGCGCGCCGCTTCTTTTTCGCTGGGCGGGACACTGTCTTCCAGATCGAGCTGCACGGCATCGGGGCCGGCCGCCACGGCCTTGGCCAGGAATTTCGGCACATTGGCCGGCACGTACAGGATGGAGCGCCATGCGGACAATACCTTGGCGGCGGGGTTTTCTACGGAAGATTGATTCATGTCTGTCTCGGCTTATGTAGATATAAAGTAGATATAAAAATAGTGAGTGCCCCTGAAAAGCCGGCAGCTTCCCGGGCTCGGCTGAAGCCTCTCGCGGCACAACGGCACCCGACGCGCCAAGGCACTGCCGGAACGCTCGCCGGCGAGGGCGGCCGCGCCTTCAGGACGCAGCCTGGTCTTCAACCACGACCCCACTGTCGAGCAAGTCTTGGTACTGTGCCGCGTCGATGCCGATTTCGGCCAGCACTTGGCGGTTATGCTCGCCCAGGCGCGGCGCCGGCGTACGTATGCTGCCCGGCGTACGCGACAAGCGAGGCACCACGTGGTGCATGGGGAACGCGCCCATTTCCTCGTCCGGGTAATCGGCCAGAATCTCGCGCTCGATGAAGTGCTCGTCCTCCAGAACCTGCGAAATATCGTAGACCGGGCCTATCGTGACTTCCGCGGCCTCGAAGAAGGCCACGTTCTCGGCCTGGGTGCGCTGCGCGATGAATTCACCAATAATAGCGTCGAGCTCGGCCGCATACTGCACCCGCAGCGCATTGGTCGCATAGCGGGGATTGCTCACCAGGTCGGCGCGGCCTATGGAGCGGAACACCCGCTCCGCCATTTTCTGCGTCGAGGCGGACAACGAAACATAGCGCCCGTCCCGGGCCAGGTACACATTGCGCGGGCCCGAGTTGGTGGAACGGCTGCCCACGCGCTGCTTGACCTCGCCCGAGAGCCGGTAATTCGCGGCCTGGGGGCCCAGCACGTGGAACAATGGGTCGAGCAGCGGCAGATCGATCACCTGCCCGGCACCGCCGCCCATTTCTATCGAGCGCAAGGCGATCAGCACCGCCGTGGCCCCATAGCTGCCGGCGAAAGCGTCGGCCAGATACATGGGCGGCAGTACCGGCTCGCGGTCGGCAAAGCCATTCATCGAGGCAAACCCCGAGATGCCTTCGATCAGGGTGCCGAAGCCGGGACGGCGCCGATACGGGCCTTCCTGGCCCCAGCCCGAGATGCGCACCACGATGAGCCGGGGATTGGCCTGCAGCAGCGTCTCTGGCGCCAGGCCCATTTGTTCCAGCGTGCCGGGCCTGAAGCTCTCGACGAAGACGTCGGCTTTTTTTGCCAGGCCAAGCAGCAGGTCGCGGGCGCGCGGGTCGCGGAACCTGATCGCCACGCTTTTCTTGTTGCGGCTGTACAGCTTCCAGTTGGTTTCGACGCCGGCGGTGCGCCATGCACGCAACGTATCGCCATCGTGAGGCTCGACCTTGACGACCTCGGCGCCGAAATCGGCCAGCGTCTGGGTCAGGGAATTGCCCGCGAACAGGCGCGAGAGATCCAGAACGCGAACCCCATCCAGGGCACCGGGCGGCGCCGGACGATAGTCCTCGGTCTTCAGTTTGGAGGGCTTGCCGCGGCTCGACGACGCATTCATTGCTGATCCTCTGTGACGATACTAGGGGTATGGTATTACAAAGTGGATTTTGGACTGCCTGATCCCGCCTTGCGGCTTTCGAGCCGGTTCCTGGCGGGCGGCTCCGGACGACGCCGCGGCTTGCGCGGCGCCTGCATGCATGCATGCAGGGTGCATGCCCATACATATAGACATGATGAATATTGAAATCGCTAAATATTCCTATAGGTTCGGCGTGCCCGCGCCTTAGAATTCTTCACGTAGACCGGCGCCAGGCGCGGGACTGCACGGCACCCGTCTCCAATACTTGAAGAATATGTCTTTGTCTCCTGATACCTTCGACCCATCCCGGTTCGACGAACTGGTCGCGCTGCTGGGGCAGCTCGTCGGGCCACTGCATTACGGTACGGTGGAACTGACATTTCATCAGGGCAGGCTGGTGCAACTGGAAAAAAAGGAAAAACTGCGCGTGGCGGATTCCCGGCCGCGCAACTGAGCCATGCCGGCCTTGCGCCGGTTCCCGCAACAACGACCATTCTGCTGACTGGACCACCGGAAGCCGAAGCCCCCACTTCTGACCGGAGGTTCCATGTCCTACCCCTACGCGCTGCGCCGCGCACATTCCGCGGCGCAGCGCCGCACTCTTGCACACTTCCTGGCCGGCGCGGCCCTGGCGCTGGCCGCCGCGGCCGGCGCGCATGCCGACACCACGCTGCTGAACGTCTCGTACGACCCCACCCGCGAACTGTATGCCGCCTTCAACCCGGTGTTCGCCGCACACTGGAAACAGACTAGCGGCGAGACCGTCACCATCAGGACTTCCAACGGCGGCTCGGGCAGCCAGTCGCGCGCGGTGATAGACGGGCTGGGCGCCGACGTGGTGACTCTGGCACTGGCCTATGACATCGACGCTATCGCCGACAGAACCGGCAAGCTGCCCGAGAACTGGCAAAGCCGCCTGCCCGGCAATAGTTCGCCCTACACCTCGACCATCGTGTTCCTGGTGCGCAAGGGCAACCCCAAGCACATACGCGACTGGGACGATCTGGTACGCAAGGGCGTGCAGGTGATCGCGCCCAATCCCAAGACCTCGGGCGGGGCGCGCTGGAATTATCTGGCGGCATGGGGCTATGAGCTGAAAAAGCAGCTGGGCGACCTGGCGCTGTTGAAAGACCCGGCGGCCAGCCAACGGGTCGCCGCTGCGCAGGAAAAGGCCAAGGAATTCGTGGCCCGCCTGTACAAGAATGTGCCGGTGCTCGACTCGGGCGCGCGCGGCTCGACCAATACCTTCGTCAAGCGCGGCATCGGCGACGTACTGCTGTCGTGGGAAAACGAGGCGCTGCTGGCGAAATACCGCCTCAAGGGCGACTTCGACATTGTCGTGCCGTCCATCAGCATCCTGGCCGAGCCCCCCGTCGCGGTGGTCGACGGCAATGCCGACAAGCACGGCGCCGGCAAGGTGGCGCGCGCCTACCTGGAATATTTGTATTCGCCCACAGGCCAGAAGATCGCCGCGGCCAACTATTACCGGCCGCTGCACCCCGAATACGCCAACGCCAAAGACCTCGCCCTGCTGCCCAAGGTGCAGCTGTTCAAGCTGCAGGACGTATTCGGCAGCTGGCGGCAGGCGCAGAAGACGTATTTCGCCGACGGCGGGGTATTCGACCAGATCTATTTGAAATGAAACGGCCCCCACTCTCACTATCCAGCGCGCGGCTCGCAGGCGGCTTGGATTCGCTAGGCGTAGCACAGTCCGCAGGGACTGTGCTACAAGCCCCGGCCTTGCCGCATGCCGCATCCGCCGTGCGCGTGCGGCGCCGCGGCGCTTTCTCGGTGCTGCCGGGCTTCGGCCCGGCGCTCGGCTGCACCCTGGTCTACCTGAGCCTGGTGGTGCTCATCCCCTTGTCGGCACTGGCGCTCGAGGCGCTGCAGCTGGCGCCGGCACGTATCCTGGCCCTGCTGGATTCCCCGCGGGTGCTGGCGGCTTTCCGTGTCAGCCTCGGCTGCGCATGCGCCGCGGCGCTCGCCGCCGGCGCCCTGGGCCTGCTCGTCGCCTGGGTGATGGTGCGCCACGACTTCCCCGGCAGGAAGCTGCTGGATGCGCTGATCGACCTGCCGTTCGCGCTGCCCACCGCCGTCGCGGGCATCGTGCTGACCACGCTGTATTCCCCGAAAGGCTGGCTGGGGCAGTGGTTCGCACCCTGGGGCATCAAGATCGCCTACACGCCGCTGGGCATCGTGATGGCGCTGATCTTCATCGGCCTGCCCTTCGTGGTACGCACCGTGCAGCCCGTGCTGCAGGAACTCGACCCTGCCCTGGAAGAGGCCGCCGCCAGCCTGGGCGCGGGGCGCGGCCATGTCTTCCGGCGCGTGATCCTGCCGAACATACTGCCGGCGCTTCTGACGGGATTCGCGCTGGCCTTCGCACGCGGCGTGGGGGAATACGGCTCGGTCATATTCATCGCCGGCAATATGCCCATGCGCTCGGAAATCGTGCCGCTGCTGATCGTCACCCAGCTGCAGCAGTTCGACTACGCCGGCGCCACCGCCATCGCGCTGGCCATGCTGGCCGTGTCCTTCACCCTGCTGTTGCTGATCAATCTGCTGCAGGCCTGGACGCGCCGCAATACGGGCAAGGAAGGCCGCAAATGAAGCCATCCGCCACAGGCGCCCGCGCGCGCAGCGCCGCGCAAAACCGCTGGCCCGCCCGCATCCTGACCATTGCCGCCGTATGCGTGTTGTCGATATTCCTGGTGCTGCCGCTGCTGGCGGTGCTGGAGCAGGCCTTCGAACAAGGCGCCACGGCCTACTTCGCGGCCCTGGCCAACCCGGACGCGCTCTCGGCACTGCGCCTGACGCTGCTGGTGGCGGCCATCGTGGTACCGCTGAACACCGCCTTCGGCCTTGCCGCCGCATGGGCCGTGGCGCGCTTCCGCTTTCGCGGCCGCAGCCTGCTGATGACGCTGATAGACCTGCCCTTCTCGATTTCGCCGGTGATCTCCGGCCTGATCTATGTACTGATCTTCGGTGCGCAAGGCTGGCTCGGCCCTTGGCTGGATCGCCACGACATCCACGTGCTGTTCGCCACCCCCGGCATCGTGCTGGCCACTTTGTTCGTGACCTTTCCCTTCGTGGCGCGCGAGCTCATACCCCTGATGCTGGAGCAAGGCCAGGACGAAGAGGAAGCCGCGCTCAGCCTGGGCGCAAGCGCCTGGGCCATGTTCCGCAAGGTAACGCTGCCGAATATCAAATGGGGCCTGCTCTACGGCATACTGCTGTGCAATGCGCGCGCCATGGGCGAGTTCGGCGCCGTGTCGGTAGTGTCGGGCCACATCCGCGGCCTGACCAACACCCTGCCCCTGCAGGTCGAGCAGGCCTACAACGAATACGACTTCACCGGCGCCTTCGCAATCGCCTCGCTGCTGGCGCTGCTGGCCATCGTCACGCTGCTGGCCAAGACGGCGCTGGAATGGCAGCAAGCGCGCCAAGGGCGCGGCCGCAAACATCACAAGAACCCATGAGCATAGAAATCCGCAACGTCAGCAAACGCTTTGGCGACTATGCCGCGCTGGACGGCATCAACCTGGACATTCCCGAAGGCGAGCTGGTCGCGCTGCTCGGGCCCTCGGGCTGCGGCAAGACCACCTTGCTGCGCATCATCGCCGGCCTGGAGCAGCCCGACGAAGGCAGCATCGCCATCCACGGCGAGGACAAGACCACCGAACATGTGCGCAACCGCGGCATAGGCTTCGTCTTCCAGCACTATGCGCTGTTCCGCCACATGACGGTGTTCGAGAACGTGGCCTTCGGCCTGCGCGCCCGCCCGCGGCGCCGGCGGCCAAGTCCGGCCGCGATCAGGGCCAAGGTAACGGAGCTGCTGGATCTGGTGCAGCTGGGCTGGCTGGCCGATCGGCATCCCGACCAGCTCTCCGGCGGCCAGCGCCAGCGCATCGCGCTGGCCCGCGCCCTGGCCGTCGAGCCGCGCGTGCTGCTGCTGGACGAACCCTTCGGCGCACTGGACGCCAATGTGCGCAAGGATCTGCGCCGCTGGCTGCGCGACCTGCACCGCAACCTGGACGTGACCAGTGTCTTCGTCACCCATGACCAGGAAGAAGCTATGGAAGTGGCCAGCCGCGTGGTGGTCATGAACCAGGGCCGCATCGAGCAGGCCGGGCCGCCGGCCAGCGTCTACGATCACCCGGCCACGCCCTTTGTCTCGCGCTTCATCGGCAGTGTCAACGTCTTCCGGGGCCGTGCACGGGAAGACGGTATCGACCTGGACGGCTGGCGCTTGCCGATACAGGCGCCCGCCGCGGCGGAGCCGGTATCGGCCTTCGTGCGGCCGCACGACATGCAGCTGACGCGCCGCCCCGAAGCCGGCCTGCCCGCCGTACAGGTCGAACACGCGCTGCCGCTGGGCGCCCTGGTGCGCCTGGAGGTGCGCATGCCGCAACACGCCGCCGAGCCCCCCATATGCGTGGAGATCCCGCGCCGCGACTACGACGCCCTGGAAATCGACAAAGGCGGCCCGCTGTTCCTGCGGGTGCTGGAAGGCCGGGTTTTTCCCTCGGCGGCGCAGGCCTCCCCTGCCTTCACAAGCCCAGGAACAGCCGCCTGATCTCGGGGTGCGCGAGCACCGCGGAAGCACGGTCGAACAGCTTATTGCGGCCAAGTTCCATGACCACGCCGTAGTCGCAGCACTCCAGCGCCTGGCGCGCATTCTGCTCGACCATCAGCACCGACAAGCCCGAGGCGGTGAGTTCGCGGATAGTGTCGAACACCATGCCCATGGCCTGCGGCGACAGGCCCAGCGAAGGCTCGTCCAGCAGCAGCAGGCGCGGCCTGGCCAGCAGCACCATGGCCATTTCCATGATCTGCTGCTCGCCGCCGCTGAGGTTGCCCGCCATGGTGTGCCAGCGCTCTTTGAGGCGCGGAAAGCGCGCCGTGACCTGCTGCAGCTCGGCTTCCAGGTCGGCGGGACGCAGGCGCCGCGTGTAGGCGCCCAGCTTCAGGTTTTCGGCCACCGACAGCAAGGGAAAATTGCAGCGCCCTTGCGGCACCAGGCCTATGCCCAGGCGCAGCCGGGCCAGCGAATCCAGCGCGGTCACGTCGCGCCCTTCGAAGTGCACCGCACCGCCGCGGCAGCGCACGATGCCGGCCACCAGCTTGAGCAAGGTCGACTTACCGGCGCCATTGGCGCCGATGATGGTGATCCAGCTGCCGGCGGGCACGGCCATGTCCACACCATGCAGGATGGTCAGGTCGCCGTAGCCGCCGACGGCCTGGTCGATGCGCAGCACGGTGTCAGTCAAGGCGGGCTCCCTGCTCGGTCGCCGCAGGGCCGCGATGGCCCAGATAGGCTTCGATCACCCGCTCGTCATTGGCCACCTCCGCAGGGCTGCCGTGCATCAGCACGCGCCCCTGTTCCAGCACGTAGACGCTGTGCGATATGTCGAAGACCAGCTTCAGATTGTGCTCTACGATAAGCAGCGCCACGCCACGACGGTTGACGCGCAGCAATTCTTCCTTCAGCCCCTCGACCAGTGTGGGGTTAACCCCGGCCATGGGCTCGTCCAGCAATAGCAGCTTGGGCTCGTTCATCAGCGCCATGCCCAGCTCCAGCAGCTTCTTCTGCCCATAAGACAGGCCGCCGGCCAAGGCGCCGGCCAGGCGCTCGAGCCGCAGCTCTTCCAGCATCGCATCGGCGCGCTGCGCCATCTCGCGCTCGTGGCGGCGCACGGCGGGCGTGCGCAATAACTCGCGGAAGTAAGAAAAACCCGGTGCGGCCTGCGCCGCCGCCAGCAGATTCTGGCGTAACGTAAGTTCGGGAAACACGCGCAATTGCTGGAAGGTGCGGCGCAGGCCCAGGCGGGCGATGCGCTGCGGCGACAAGCCTTTCAGGTCGCGGCCGTCGAGCACCACGCTGCCGGCGTCCCTGGCCTGGAAGCCGCAAATGCAGTCGAACAGCGTCGACTTGCCCGAACCGTTGGGCCCTATCAGGCCCGTAATGCTGCCGGCGGCCAGCTCGATGGAAACGCCGTCCAGCGCATGCACGCCGCGATAGGCCTTGCGGATGCCGTCGGCCTTCAGCACCTGGCTGGCGGTTGCGGCGCTCATTTGCCCGTTCCCGCGCCCGCGGCGAGCGGCCGGCCGAACCAGCGCGCCATGCCCTGCGGCATGAACAGCACGATCAACAGCAGCAGCATGCCGTAGATCAGCGACTTGACTTCGGGCGCCATGCTCAGCGCCTCGGGTAGTACAGTGAAGATCACCGCGCCCGCCACCGGCCCCCACAAAGTGCCGGCGCCGCCGAGTATGACCATGACCAGCAGCGACTCGGATATGGAAAAGCCGAATATGCCCGGGTCGATGAAGCTCAGGTAATGCGCATAGCAGGCGCCCGCCAGGCCCGCCAGGGCGCCGGAACAGGCGAAGGCGAACAAGCGTATTTTCAGGGGATCGATGCCGGCGGCAATCGCCAGCGGCTCGTTGTCGCGCACCGCGATCATCGCGCGGCCCAGCCGCGAAGAAACGATCAGCCAGGTCGCCGCGACCGCCAGCGCGGACAGCACAGCCATGAAGGCCAGCCATGCGCTCTTGCCCTCCAGCGCCATGCCGAACAGGCGCGCGGTGGGAATATCGGCAATACCGAGGGCGCCGCGGGTCAGCCCTATCCAGTTGCTGGCGACGATCTGCAGCAATAGCGTGGCCGACAGCGTCACGATCACGAAGGAATGGCGCGACAGGCGCAGCGACGGCACGCCCAGCACCACGCCGCTGAGCGCGCCGACCGCGGTGGCGCAGGCCAGGGTCAGGGAAGAGTCCCAGCCCAGCCGCAGCGTGAGCAGCGTCGAGGCATAGGCGCCCATGCCGAAAAAAGCCGGGGTGGCCAGCGACAGCAGCCCCGAATATCCCAGCATGATATTGAGCGACTGCGCCAGCAGCACGTACATGCCCGTCATGACGCCGATATGCAGGAAATAAGGAGAAATCGCGCTCACGGGGCACCTTCAGACGCGAACCGACTTGCCGAAGATCCCTTGCGGGCGCAGCAGCAGCATGATGATCATCAGGGCGAAACCGACGCCGTCGCGATAGGTGGCGCCGAGCATGCCGCTGGCGAAGCTTTCGGCCACGCCCAGCAAGAGACCGGCCAGCATGGCGCCTGAAATATTACCCATGCCGCCGATGATCACGACCGCGAAGCTCTTGAACACCACATCGGTGCCCATGTTCGGATACAGGTCGAACATCGGCGCCATGGCTCCGGAGGCCAGCGCGCACAGCGCCGCCCCCGCCGCGGCCGTAATGCGTGTGACGCGCCTGATGTCTATGCCGACCATCAGGCAGGCGTCCTTGTTTTGCGCCATGGCGCGCATGGCGCGGCCGGTCTCGGTGCGGCGCAGGAACGCCACCAGCCCGGCCAGCGCCACGACGGCCACCACGGCGACGAAGATGCGCTGGCCGAAGAACAGCACGCCGCCCAATTCCAGCGTAGTGCCGTCGAGCGGCGAATCGATGTGCAGCGGCGTCGCGCCGAACACCAGCCGCACCAGATTCTGCAAGATGATCGATACCGCAAGCGTGGCCAGAATCACCGTTTCGAAGGGCCGGTTCAAGGTAGGCAGGAATACCACTTCGGCCAACAGCAGGCCGAAAGCGGCCATCGCCGCCACCATGACCGGATACCCCAGCCAATAAGGCATGCCCATGCTCTGGCCCAGGAACCACAGGGTGAATGCGCCCACCATGTAGATCTCGCCGTGCGCGAAATTCACTTGCTCGAGAATTCCGAACACCAGCGCCAGGCCCACGGCGGCCAGGCCGTAGCCCAGGCCGACGCTGAGGCCGTTGGCGAGAAATTGCAGGAACAGGGACGCGTCCACGGTGGTGCCTCGCGCAGATCCGCTTACTTGCTGGGGATGAGCTTGACGCCCAGCTTGCCGTGCTCGACCTGAACCAGCATCAGGTTGTTGTGCGACTGGTTGTGGTCGTCGAAGGTGATCGGCCCGAGTATGCCCTGGTAGTCGGTCTTGGCCAGCGCCTCGCGCACCGCGTCCGGCCCGGTCGAGCCGGCGCGGCGGATCGCGTCGGCCGCGACCATGATGCTTTCGTACACGCCATAGGCCACATAATGCGGGCCCTGCTTGTGCTGCGCGACGAAGGGCTTGACGAAGGCGTCATTGGCCGGCGAGCTGTACTGGTCGAAGTACGGATACACCGTCCACGAGCCGTCGAACTTGCCGCCGGCCAGCAAGCCCTTGGCCAGCGGGGCGAGCAGCGGCGGGCGTGCCACCAGCGGCATCTTCAGGCCGAACTGGGTGTATTGCTTCATCAGGTTGTAGCCCTGCTGGTCGAGCATGAAGACGGCCAGCGCCTGCGGCTTGGTCGAGCGCAGCCGGGTCAGCACGGGCAGGAAATCGGTCTCGGTGCTCTTCACATAGTCTTCCGACACCACCTTGGCGTCGGCGCCCAGCCGCGCCTTCACCAGCTTGACCGCGCTGCGGCCGTAGTCGGTGTCTTCGGCAATGAAAGAAATGGTCTTGGTGTGCGCGAGCTGCGTGCCGATCACGCTGGCCAGCATGCGGTCATTGGGCACGGTGCGAAACACCCACTTGTTGCCGCCCACGCCGGCCTTGTCGGTAATTTCCGGCAGGGTCGAGATCGACACGATCATCGGCTTGTGCGCCGACTCGGCCAGGGGCATGACCGCCATGGTCGCGCCCGAACACAGATCGCCCATCAGCACGTCGACCTTGTCCTGCGAAATCAATTTCTGGGCCGCCGACACGGCTTCGGCCGGCCGGCACTGGCTGTCGAGCATGGTGAAAGAAACCTTGCGGCCCAGCACCCCGCCGCGCTTGTTCAGCTCTGCGATCGCCTGCTCGGCACCCCATTTCATCTGCTGCCCGAGGAACGAGGCGGGGCCGCTGATCGGGCCCGTAAAGCCGATCTGGACGTCGGCGGCAAAAGTGGGCGCAGCGGCGCCCAGGGCTAGCGTGGCGGCTAATGCGCACAACAAGGCAGGTTTACGCATGGCAGTGTCTCTCCAGGAAATTATCGGAACATGGGCATGAAACGGAATCATGTGGCCAGGTACCCGCCGTCGACCGGCAGGGTGACCCCGGTGATGTAGGCCGCCAGATCGGAGGCCAGGAACTGGACGGCGTTGACGACATCGGCGACATCGCCGATGCGCGCCAGCGGCACCCGCTCCAGAAACTTCGAGACCGCGGCGCTGTCGGCGCGCGTCACCGCGGTCATGGCGGTGGCGATGCCGCCCGGCGCCACGGCGTTGACGCGTATCCCCAGGGGGGCCAGTTCCAGCGCCAGCGCCTGCGTCAATTGCTTGAGCCCGCCCTTCGAAGCGGTATAGGCGACGGAATTTTCCACCGCCACGCAGGAATGGATCGAGGCCACATTGACGATGCATCCGCCCTGGGCCCGCAACAGCGGCAGGAACGCGCGGCTGGTGTAAAAGGCGCCCGACAAATTCACATCGAGCGTGCGCCGCCATTGCTGCGGCGCGTCCGCGGCGCCGAAAGCGCCCCGCAGCAGCACGCCGGCATTATTGACCAGTACGTCGCAACGGCCGAAGCTTTGCCCGACCTCGGCCGCCGCGTCCAGCATCGCCTGCTCGTCGGCCACACTGCGGTGATACGTCTGCACCACGCCGGACTGCGCGCGGATGTGCGCGGCCGTCGCCGCCAGGCCTACCGCATCGATGTCGATCAACGCCACTCGCGCGCCGCGCGCGGCAAAGGCCAGCGCCGTGGCCCTGCCGATGCCGGCGGCGGCGCCGGTGATCACCGCCACGGCATCGGTGAAGCTTGGTATTTGCGGATTGATGGACATGCTTGCTCTGCGGCCTTTCCGAGTGGCGGGATTACGGATCAGGCCGTGTGGCGCACCATGAAATCCAGCGAGCGGCGCTCGGCCAGCGCGGCGGCTTCGGCCACGAATCCGTCTCCGTCCTGGCGTGCGAAAGCGTGGTCGCAGCCTTCATAGACATGGGCCTCGAACTGCGGCAGCCTGGCCACCTGCTCCAGGATCTGCGCACGTACCGGCGGCGGCACGAAATGATCCAGCGCGGCAATGTGCAGCAGCGCCGGCGGCGTGGCCGGCGTCGCCGCCGGCAGGACATCCTGCAAGTTCACGCCGTAGTAGCTCACGGCGCAGCGCAGCGGATGCCGCAAGGCGGCCTGGATCGACAGGCGCCCGCCCAGGCAGTAGCCGAGCACGGCGATGCGGTCGTGGCCCAGCGCCGCCTCGAGCCAGTCGCACACCGAGCCGATGTCGGCCAGCGCGAGCTCCGGATCCATGCCCTGCATCAAGGCCACGGCCTGATCGAAATGGCCGGGGGTCTGCGACTCGAGCACCACATTGCGCTGCTGGCGCCAGAACAGGTCGGGGCAAACCACGTGGAAGCCCAGCTCGGCCCAGCGCCGCGCGGCCTCTTTCATGGCATGGTTGATGCCGAAGATTTCCTGCACCAGCACAATGGCCGGCGCCTTGCTGTCGGCGGCCCGTGCGTACAAGGCGTCGAACTCGAGGCCGTCGTGGGATTTGATCTGGATCGTCGTACTCATAGTGATTCTTTCCGGGTCTGGTGCGTTGGACAAGGAGCCGAGGTCTGCGCCCGGCGCAAGGGCCGCCCTTCGGGCGTACACAGGCCCTAGACGCCGCTTTGCGTCATGAACTCCATCGAATAAAGAGCAGGGTTGTGTATGGATCGGACGAATTCGACCAGACGGCCGTCTTCGCTATACAGCCAGGCCTGGACTTCCAGCACCGGGGCGCTTTCGGGCAGGCCCAGCACGGGCGCGGCCGCAGCGGGCAGCGCGATGGCCGTGACCTTGTGGCGCAGCCGCGTGACGCGCAGATCGTAGACCTGTTCGATGGCCTCGTAGATGGAATTCATTTCCGGCCGCAGCAAGGGCCGGATCCCCGACAAAGGGCCCGGCACGTAGACACGCGTCCAGGTGGATACCTCGGCCTGCCTGGGCAGGTGGCGCGCGCCGGTGAGCCGCAGCCAATACCCCGAGGCGCTGGTTTCGCTGGCCAGGCCCGGCTCGTCGGGCTGCGACACATCGCTTACATCGTCGATGCGCATGACGGTGTCGCCGGCAAAGCCGAGCGTGTCGCCCCACCCGCTCATGCGCTGCACATAGCCCGCGACCGGCTCCTGGCGCAGCACGCGCGTGCCGACCTTGCGGGCGCGCTCGACCATGCCCCACTCGGCCAGCAGCTGCAGGGCCTGGCGCAAAGAGCCGCGGCTCGCCTTCAGGCTGCGCGCCAGCTCGACTTCCGTCGGCAGCACGCTGCCGACGGCGTACACGCCATCAAGAATGTCTTGCGCAAGATCGCCCGCAAGCCGCCGGTAAAGCGGCGGCTTGGCGGCCTGGGCCTTGCCCTTGGTCGAAACTGTCTCCAATTTGAATAGACCTTATTTTCAAGTCCATACTTAAAAATTTGGTCTAGAGCATAAACCACAACGCTCGTGCCCGCAAGCCGCAGTTTCTTACCAATTTCCTGTCGATCGCCCTCCCTCATTACCCACGAGTTGACCCTTGACGAGGGCAGTGTCCGACAAGCGGAAGCTCGCATGTCGCGAATTACAATCCCGCATATGAACGGCGCGCAAAACGAGCAGCGAAACACCGCCGCGCCAGGCCTGCCTCGTGGACGTCCTGCCCATGACCGCCACGAACAAAACCACCCGCAAGCAACTGTGGGATGCTTCGCACTGAGGCGATGGAACGACTACCGGGGAAAATGATGAAATTCCGACTGCGTCAGACGGAAGTCTTTCGCGCCGTCATGTGACCGGCTCAATGAATGGTGCGCCAAAGCTGTTGTTCACTGCACAACCGGCGATCAGCCGCATCGTTTCGCACACGGAACAGACCTTAGGCTTGGAGCTGTTCAACCGGGTCAAGGGCAAGCTCGTACCGATGCCGGAAAGCGAGGCCTTGTTCCAGGAAGTCGAAGACTTCTACCAGCACGCATTACGCGTCGACGAGTTTTCCCGCAATCTGGCCACCGGCCCGTCCGGCGTGCTGCGCGTGTCGGCAAGCCCATACCTGAGCAAGGGTTTGGTGTCGCGTGCCGTCACGCAGTTCTTGCAGCGCTGCCCCAAGATACGCGTACATTTCCATTCACCCCTACTTGCAGACATGGCTCGGGAAGTGCTCAGCAACAAGGTGGATCAGCCGTCTCGGAGCTGCCGCTGGAACATTCCAATCTTGCCGCATTCCAGTTCGACGAAGAGCACATGGTGTGCGTGGTGCCTAAGGGCCACGAGCTGTGCTGGACAAGCCGCGTCGACATTCATCAAACCGATGTAGCCTGCTCGCTGGTTCGTACCGGAGCACGAATAGCCATGGTGGACGAACTCACGGTGGGTGGCCTAACTTGGGAAGACTTGCGAGTACTGCCTCTATCCGAAGAGATCAAGCTGACGCCCAGCATCGTGCGATCGAAATTCGACAACGGACACATCCATGCTGAAAAGTTCGTGGATGTCCTGACCCAGCAAGCGCAGCAGGACAAAGCTCACAAGGCCAAGATACACAAACGACAAACCGGCAATCCAACAATTAACACGAAGGCATAAGCGATATTCAAATCGGCAATGGACAGCCGCTTCCTGTACACCGTAGCATGCGGATCAATAACTGTGCACCGCAGAACGATGCACTATTGGCCCTCCGGAGGTGGCTTTCGCAATGAAGATTGGATTGATTGGCGCCGGCAATATCGGCAAGCATTTTGGGACGCGCTTATTGGCCCACGATTACGAATTGCTGGTGCATGACCGCAGCACGGCCGCGCAGCAGCATCTGGCCGGAAAGGGTGCAACTATCGTCGCCAGCGCGCGGGAACTAGCCTCCCAAGTCGAAGTTGTGCTGCTATGCCTGCCCATGCCGCGTATCGTTGCCGATGTGGCTGCGGAAGTGGCGCAAGGCAGTGCCGTAAAGATCGTGGTGGATCTGTCCACCACCGGGCCATCCGTTACTCATGAAATCGATGCACTGCTGCGCCAGCACGGCGTTGCGCTGATCGGAGCGCCGGTCAGCGGAGGCACCGTCGCGGCCGAGAAAGGCACACTGGCAGTGATGCCGGCGGGCCCCGAAGCCGCATTTCGTACCGTCGAGCCGCTGCTGCGCATACTTGGCAAGAACATCTTCTACCTCGGCACGAATCCTAGCTTGGGCCAAACGATGAAGATCATCAACAATACGCTTTACGCCACCAGCATGATTGCCAGTTGCGAAGCACTGGTCTATGGCGCCAAGGCGGGGCTCGACGCCAAAACCATGCTGGACGTGATCAACGTGTCCAGCGGCCGCTCGTTCTCCACTCTCGAACGCATTCCCCAATGCGTACTCGATCGTAGCTTCCCGACCCGCTTCACCACAGAGCTCCTGCACAAGGACGTGGCCTTGTGCCTGGACGAAGCCATCAAGCTCGGCGTACCCATGCAGGTGAACCCCGCGGCACGCCAGTTTCTGGCCTTTGCCATCACCCAGGGCGATGGCGACAAGGACAACGTCTACACCATCCGCCATATCGAGCAATGGGCCAACGCCCAGTTCGGTGTAAAGCCGACTTGACTGAGCCACGCACCGTTAGTGCACGCCACACCCGTAAATTCTAAAACCCAAAGCCGCCCAGCACGGCCGGTAGGCTGCCCTTTTCCTGCGCCTTTTTCATTCACATTCTTTCAATAACCTTAATAGGAGCGTTTCATGTCCCTGATCAAAATTCGCAAGAAGCTGCTCAATATCGAAAGCATCTACCACGAAGGCGGCCCCGCACGCAGCGAGCCCATCAAAGCAGGTTCGATCGCCGTAGTGATTCATAATCCGTACGCGGGCAAATACTTCGAAGACCTTTCGGAACTGGTCAAGGACTCCACGGAAATGGCCATGGAAATTGTCCCCGAGTTGATCGACGCTCTGGGAGGTGCCGACAAGATTCAGGCATACGGTAAGGGCGCCATTGTTGGGCTCAACGGCGAGCTGGAGCATGGAGCGATCTGGCATATCGGCGGCGGCTATCCAATGCGTAAGCACCTGCCCAAAGCGAAATCGATCGTGCCGGCCGCCAAAGTGGTCGCCTCCGCGGGCACTCGGCTACAGATTCCTTTGCATCACATCGAAGCATGCTATGTGCGTAGCCATTTCAGCACTATAGACGTGGGAGTCATCGACGGCCCTCGCCCCGACGAGCTTCTGTACGCACTGGCGATGTCGACAGGAACCCGGGTTCACGAACGTCTGGGCGGCCTGCGAGTCGACGAAATCAAAATCGGCGACGGCCAGCGCTGAAGAGGGCGACAGCGACACGATGGTCAAGCTTTCCGGCGCCAAAGTGAACTGAGCCGAACTCGAAACCGGACAGCCGACAACGACTGCACAAAATTCGCAAAAACATGCCCTGCTGCGCGTTTTTACAATGTTAGTGTATGACCTTGTACGGCAAGTCGGGGGTGGCGCGAACCATAACAGGCGTTCCTCATATTCACAACATCGTCCTCTTCACATTTTCAACTTTCTGCACAATGAAACCCCTGCTTCTGGTTCTGGTTTTCCTGTCCGAAGAACACCGCACGCTGGTATCCGAAAACTTCGAAATGCTCTACGCGCCCAATGAGAACCTGGGCGCGAACCGATCCAACGGCGCCGCGCAGATTGCTGCACACGGCTCGGACATACGCGTGGTTCTGACCAACGGCACTAACGGCCTGTACGCCCATGAAATCGAAGCCATGCCGAAACTGGAACTCGTTTGTACCGTAGGCGTAGGTCACGAGAACGTTGACTTGAAGGCCGCGGGCGCCCGCGGCATCCCTGTATGCAACGCTGCGGGCACCAATGACGAAGCCGTGGCCGACCATGCCATGACCATTCTTCTAGCCGCCATTCGCCGTCTTCCTTTTCTCAACGATGGCGTACGGCACGGCTTGTGGCGCGATGACATCCCGCGCCCGCCCCACGTTTCGGGCCGCAAAATGGGGATCTTCGGCCTCGGCGCCATCGGCAGGAAAATAGCCAAACGCGCCATGGCATTCGACATGCAGATCGGCTACCACAGCCGCACGCGCCGGGACGAGACTGGCTACCTCTGGTTCGGCGACATTCTTAAGCTGGCGTCGTGGTGTGACTTCCTGGTGATCGCCGCGCCCGGAGGCACAGAGACATACCACGCCGTGAACAAACCGGTGCTGGAAGCATTGGGGCCACAAGGCGTAGTAGTGAATATCGCGCGCGGGACGCTCGTCGATACCCGGGCGGTCGCCGACGCGTTGCGCGACAAACGCATCTGGGCTGCGGCGCTCGATGTGTACGAAAACGAGCCTACGCCGCCCGCTTCACTACTCGAATTCGAAAACGCAATATTGACGCCCCATGTCGGCGGCATTTCGCCGCAGGCCATTCATGCCTCTGTGCTGAGGTTTCTCGAGAATGCCGAGCGGCATTTCGCCGGCCAGCCTCTGCTCACCCAGGTGAATAAGGCGCAGCAATGGAGCATCGTCTGAGTAGCCAGCCCTAATGCCTAATGGCGCGTCCAATGACTCTGTATCTGCAGCACCTCTATTTTGCCGACAAAACTCGCTTTCTGAAAAATAAAACATAAAAACTTCAGGTAGAACAATTGCGCCAGGCGCAAGCGGTAGTTCTACCGCTGGACTACGGCTTGAGACTCGAAGTGCGCTTGAACCGCCCCACGGTGTCGTCCCAGGTCTACTACCTGCGGCACTGTCGCGGTTGGCGCAAGCTCGCTCGGGACAAGCTTTACCCGCAAAGCGACCCATACCCTGATCAAATTCCCGGGCGAAGCCTATAAGCCGCTGATCGAGATGTGCGGCCGACACCAGCGCAGCATGCCGGAATGCGCGTAGCGTGCATGGCTGGAACACTTGAGCATCGTCGAGGCACTGGAAGAGTGCAGCCCGGATTTTGCCGAAAACATGATGCACAAATACACTGCCGCGACGCGGAAAAACCGCGGGCTGCCGCGGCAGCCCTTTTAGTGTGGCCTAGCACCCGCCCTTGCATCGCTGCTAGCAAAATGCAAGCAGCAAGTCGGCCGTCAGTCAGGCTGACGCGCGCACGACCCCCCGAGCCAACAGATCCTCGATTTTCTCCGCCTGAAAGCCGAGCAATTTCAAGACTTCGACCGAGTGTTCCCCCAATGCGGGCGCGTGCCGGCGGATCGAGGCCGGCGCATGCTTGAAGCGAATCGGGGTCGCCAGCAACTGGGTGTCACCCGCAACCGGATGACGGTGCGGAACCAGGCACTCCCGAGCCTGAACCTGCTCGCTCTGCGCCGCTTCGGCCACGGACAGAACGGGGCTGATGCAAACCTCCTTGTCTTTCAATTGTTCGAACCACTCGTCGCGCGTACGTGTCAGGAACAAGACACGCAACGTCTCGCGAATGGATTCCTGCTGCGCGTCGTCCGCATATTGAAGCTCCGACCATTCGGGGTGGCCCAGAGCCTGGCATAGGTTCCGATAAAAGTGCGGCTCTATCGCTGACAAAGTGATGTAGCCGCCATCCGCCGTTTCATAGATGTCCGACCACGGGTAGCGGCCATTGTGCCGCTCCTGGCCGCGAACCGGCGCCGTACCGCTACCCACGTAGCTGGACAGGGCGGTGACTGCCAGCGAAAATGCGCTGTCGAACAACGCGATATCAATGTACTCGCCTTCGCCGGTTTTTTCGGCCCGGCGCAGCGCCATCAAGATACCGATGGTCGCCATGCTGGCCGCGGTCAAATCCGAAATCTGCGGGCCGCTCATTGCGGGCGGGCCGCCTCGCCTTCCCAGCAGGCTCAGAATTCCGCTGATGGACAGGTAATTGGGATCATGCGCGACCACGTCGCGCAGCGGCCCATGTTGCCCGAAACCCGATAGCGCACAATAGACGATTTTCGGATTCACCACGCGCACCGCGTCATAGTGAATGCCAAGCCGCTCGACCACGCCGGGCCGGAACTGCTCGAATACCACATCCGCGCGTCGGGCCAGGCCCAGGAATATCGCGCGGCCGTCGGCGGACTTGAGGTCTATCGCCAGGCCGCGCTTATTTCGGTTCAGCATCATATGCCGCGTGGACACGCCCTGTACCAGCGGCTCGACGCGACGGAAATCGTCGCCCTGGCGAGTGTCTTCAATCTTGATCACATCGGCGCCGAAGTCGGCCAGCATCTGTGTGGCGACAGGGCCGGGAAGCTGCCGGGAAAGATCCAGCACCACCACACCTTCGAGAGGAAGCGTTTTCATGAACCATAGTCCTGTAGTCGTTTTCGGGACGTCAATCCTGATCCATCCCAGCCACCACACGCATGCTCAGCAGCCTGTCTATTTCGGCGCTGTCGAAGCCGAAATCCTGCAGCACTTCCAGGGTGTGCTGCCCCAGGCGCGGGGCCGGGCGGCGATACTGCGCCGGCGAACCATGGAAGTTCACCGGAAAGGCCAGCATCTCGAATTTGCCCACTGTGGGATGCTCGATCTCGATCAGGGTCTTGTTGTGCGCCACTTGCGGATCATGGCGTAGCGCATAGGCCAGGTCTTGTACCCGCGCGGCCGGCACATTGAAGCGCGCGAACAGGGCAAGCAGTTCATCAATGCCGCACCGCCCGAATTCGCGTTGCAGTTCGGCATCGACGAAATCGCGGTTGGCGCACCGGGCAACATTGGTCGCGCTGCGCGGGTCGGCGGCCAGGTCGCTGCGTTCCAGCGCCTTGCACAGCGAAGACCAGAATTTCTCGGTGAAGCAAGCCAGGAAGAAAACGATGCCGTCCTGGCTGACGAAATTCCGGTAAGGGCAGAAACTGGGATGGCCGCTGCCCAGCCGGGGCGGGGCCTTGCCGGTGACGAGCGTTTCGCCGTCGCGCGGCACCGTGCTGAATATGGTCGCGCCCAGCAAGGAAAGATCCAGCCGCTGCCCCTGCCCGGTGCGCTCGCGATGCAACAGCGCGGCCGCCACCGAAAACGCCAGCAAGGCGGCAGCATTAAAATCCGGCATGGGAGTGCCCACCCGGGCGGCCCCGCTGTCGGGGTGCCCGGTCATTTCCATCACTCCGCTGAGCGCCTGCACGATCGGATCGTTGGCGGGCAGATGCGCGTATGGCCCGTCTTGCCCGAACGCGGAAATACTGGCGAACACGATACGCGGATTGACCGCGCGGACGGCGTCATAGCCGATACCCAGGCGATCCATCGTACCGGGCCGGAAGTTCTCGGTAACGACATCGGCGGCGGCCGCCATGCGCAGAAACGCCTGCCTACCGTCGTCGGACTTCAGATCCAGACGGACGCTGCGCTTGTTGCGATTCTGAGAAAGAAAATTCACACTCTGGGCACCTATGTACACGGTGCCCATGCTGCGCGACAGCTCACCGGCCGACAGTTCTTCGATCTTGATGACTTCGGCGCCCATGTCGCCGAGCATCATCGTACCCAGCGGCCCCGCGGTCATGACTGTCAGGTCGAGTACACGATAGCCCGAAAGCGGTTGGACAGGATTATCGGCCATGGAGGGTTCCTGAAGAGAAAAGAGTCAGTAATCGAGTCGCGTAATCGTCGGCCCGGCCTCGCCGCGCCGCAGGGTGTAGCTGTGCGCCAAGCCGGGATCGGTGTCGAGGTGATCGAGCCGGTAGTGCGCGCCTCGCGTCTCTTCGCGATTCAGGCAGGCGCGCAGTACCAATTCGCTGGCCTGCGCCATATTGCGTACGCTCAGAACGTCCATCAGCGTATCGGGCCCCACGCCCATGCCGGCGGCGATGTGATCCTGCACGGCACGCATAGTGGCCAAAGCCGTGCACAGGCCCTCGCCCGTCTTTTCGACGAGGCAATGCTGCTGCATGGCACGGCGAACCTCGCTCGCCATAACGGCAAGCTGCGCCGACGCCTTGGGATGCGATGCCAGCTGGCTCAGTTCGCCTAGCGTCGAATCAAGTGTTGCCGGTGACGGGCGGTACTTGCCTGATCCGGCCAAGGCCCGACGCGCCGCCGCCACGCCGCTGCGATGCCCAAATACCTGACCTTCGGCCAGCGAATTTCCGCCTGGACGATCGGGCCCGCGCACGCCACCGGCGAGCTCGCCGATCACGAACAGGCCGGGCACCGTGCTCTGGCCGTCCGGATCGATCATCCGCACCCCACCGTTCATGCACTGGAAAACCACTCCTACTTCCAGTGGATCGGCCGCGATATCGATACCGCGCGCGCTCAGCCAACTGATGGTGTTCGGCAGCACCCGGGCCAAGGCGTCAGCATTCACATGTGCGAACGAAAAATACACCCCGCCGTGCGGCGATCCGCGGCCTTCGGCCACCTCGCGCGCCATGGAGATATCGATAAACCGGGAAATATTGGCAGTGGTGAACGGAAAGCTCTTCGCTTCGTAGACCGCGTCCAGCGTAGCCTCAGGCGGCAGATAATCCCGCAGGAACTCCCGGCCACTGCCGTTCATCAGCTTCGGTTGCAGGCGAAATGAAGACCCGCTGAAAAGCTGCACATAAGGATGGATAAGCGCCGGGCCCAGTTGATGGAACTCCATGTTCACCAGCTCGGCGCCGTGCCGATAACAGATTGCCTGGCCGTCGCCCGTCATCTCGGCGGTCGAGACCTGCAGCTCGAAGGCGCCATGTAGCCCTCCGGTTCCCAGAATCACCGATGGCGCCCGGTATTGCACCAGTTTCCGCGCTTTTGCGTGATAGCCCAGCACGCCGGCGATGGCGCCTTCGGCATCCCGGATCAAGTCGACTAGCGCGATGTGCTCGTCCACGCAGACTCCGGCCTGCAGCATCGCCTGCGACAATGCCTGCACAAAAGCCTTGCCGGTTTTTCCGCGCACCCCAAGCGCGCGGGCATAACTGCCGAAATCGCTCTGGATCAGCTTGGGCCCCGCGCGCTCGCGATCGAACGGCACTCCCAGCGCCATCAGGTCTCGGATGCGATGGGGCGCTTCCTCGGCCAGGACGCTTACCAGCGACTCGTCGATGAAGCCCCGCCCCGCGCGCATGGTGTCTTCGAAGTGCTTGCGCGGACTATCATCGGCCACGCCGAAACCGGCCGCGCCCATGCTCATGATCTCGCTGGCGCCGTGCACCGTGCTGCCGCCCTGCTGGAATGCCGTCTTGGTCAACAACCGAACCTCGGCGCCCTGCTGCCGAGCCGACAGCGCGGCCCGGCTGGCCGCGCCGCCACCGCCGACCACGATGACATCGGCACTGCATTCAATAACTTCCATATTCAACCGGCTCCTGTTCAGTTAACGAGTTCGCGGGCAACGATATTGCGCAGGATCTCGCCGGTTCCGCCCAGGATCTGGAAGACTTTGGCTTCGCGGAAATGGCGCTGCATGGCGTATTCCATCGAATAGCCATTGGCCCCCATGATCTGCAGGCCTTCCATCGCCATCTTCATATAGGTGTCGCCGGCGAAGAATTTCGCTTGCGCGGATTCGACGTTGCAGGGCTGGCCGGCAGCCAGAAGGCTCGCGCCCCGATACGTCAGCAGGCGCGCGCAGTCGATCTGTGTCTGCAGCTCGACCAGACGGTGGTTGATCGCCTGAAAAGACGCGATCGACCGGCCGAACTGCTTGCGCTCTTTGGCGTAGCTCAGCGCCAGATCCAGCGCACCCTGCGCCGCGCCGACCACGATGGCCGACAAGGCAATGCGCTCTTTGGCCAACACACCCATCAACTGTTTCCAGCCCAGGTGCAGGTCGCCGATCAATTGGGCGCCGGATACGCGCGCATCGACAAAGTTGATTTCGCAGGACCGCACCATATGGCCGCCCAGCAGATCGATGGGCCGGACTTCCATGCCGGCAGTGGGATTGGGCACCAACAACAAGCTGATGCCTTCATGCTTGCCTTCGCCTTTCTGGGTGCGACAGGCGAGCAGGATATGGTTGGCCTGGACCGCGCCGGTAATCCACATCTTGGTGCCGTTCAGGATGAAGTCGTCTCCCTGGCGCACCGCCGTGGTTTTCAGGCTGGCGGCATCCGAGCCCGAGCCATTCTCGCTCAATGCGAACGAGAAGAATGTCTTGCCCTCGCCGAGCAGAGGCAGCAGATGCTGCTTGATGGCTAGTGGCGCCAGTTGCACCAGCGCGCCGCCCACCATATTGACGTTGATGTTCCAGTATCGCGCCAGCGTGCTGCTGTGGTAGCCGATGACCTCCAGCATGCCGATCATGTCCAGGTAGCCTCCCACGCCGCCGTACTCTTCCGGCAGGGTCACGGCGAACCAGCCCTGCTTTGCCATGAGATCGACAAGCTCGGCGGGGAAACGCTTTTCTTCGTCGTGCCTGCGCAGGTAGTCCGGCGTGGCGTGCTGCGTCAATGCGCGATGCACGCTTTCCCGGAATTCGAACTGCTCGGCCGTCAAATAAGGCGCCAGTTCGCGACGCCCCATCAATCGCTCGAATTGCTCCATTACCGACTTGCTCCTTTTGTTGAGTATGCTGAGACCGGAAAGCAAAAGCCATTCTATAGACGGCACTTTGGCCCGGCTATTGCGGATATGGCTGCACCCTATACCTTGTTGTTATCGATGGGACGCGCGCGGACAAGGCATGCGGCATGCCTCGCTGCCCACGGCCAATCTGGAATTGAAGCAGGACAACGACGGCAGGCGGAGTCAGGTGCCGGTAAAGGCCGGAGCACGCTTTTCAATGAAAGCGGCCATGCCTTCTTTCTGGTCGCGCGTGGAGAACAGCAGGTGCAGGGCGCGTGTTTCCAGCGTCAACGCGGCCTCGAGCGGCATATCCATGCCGCGCATCACGACGTCCTTGATCAACTCTGCCGCCAGCGGCGGCATGGCGGCGATCCGGCAGGCCATGGCGATGGCCGTCGGCTCGACCGCATCATCGGCCACGACTTCGCTGACCAGGCCCATCGCAAAAGCTTCGTCGGCCCCGAAGACATCGCCTGTCAGCAAATAGCGCAAGGCCTTGTGTTTTCCAACAGCGGCGGTCAGGCGCTGTGTGCCGCCGCCTCCCGGCATGATGCCGATCTTTATCTCGGGCTGGCCGAACTTGGCGGATCGGCCCGCGACGATGATGTCGCACAGTTGGGCCAACTCGCAGCCGCCGCCCAGCGCGTAGCCCCGCACCGCCGCGATCACGGGTTTGGGACAAGCCGCTGTCGCGCGCCAGAGATCGAGCACGCCGCGCTTCATCATGTCGACAGTACCGGCGTCGGCCATTTCCTTGATGTCGGCGCCCGCGGCAAAGGCCTGCGGGTTTCCCGCCAGCACCACGCACCGCACCTCGGTCGATCGCGCGCACTCGCCCAGGTAGCCGGCCAGTTGACGGCGCACTTCCATGCTCAATGCGTTACGGGCGGCCGGACGGTCTACCCGCAGCAGCCGCACGCCGTCGGCGGGCGACTCCACCCGCACGACCCTGCTTTCGTCGATGGGCGGCATGTTATTTTCCGGCGTTCGCCTGGGATACCTTGGTAACAGACTTGTCCAGCGCGGCGGCGATTCCGTTCGACATTTTCTGCATGGCTGCGCCGAAAGTCGGGCCGTCCATGTACAGCACCTCGAAGTTGCTGCGCGCCACGGCCGTCTTGAACGCCTGAGTCTGCATGGCCTGATGCAAGTGCTGGTTGAGGTAGGCATAGACGTCGTCCGGCAAACCCGCCGGCGCCACGATGCCCTTCATGTTCTCGAGGTAGATGTCGTAGCCCAGTTCTTTCAGCGTCGGCACATTCGGCAGTCCCGGATAGCGATCGTTGGAACTGAGCGTCAGGGGCCGCATCTTGCCACTGTCTATCCACGGCTTCATCTGGTCGGGCGATCCCAGGGCAATCTGCACCTGGCCGCTCAGTAATGCCGTCATCACATCGGCATCCCCCTTGTACGGAACATGCCGCGTGTCGATGCCGGCGGCCCTGTTAACCAACAGCATCATCGAATGCGTAAGGCTGCCGACCCCGGAGGTGCCGTACATCAGCTTTCCGGGATTCGCCTTGGCATAGGCCACGAGGTCGGCAAAGGTGTGTATCTTGCTGTCTGCCTTGACCGCCAGCATGGTGCGCAAGCGTATGACGTGGATGATGGGCCGGAAATCCTTCGACAGGGTATACGGCACCTGCTGGTAATTGGGCAGCGAAGTGCTTTCGCTGCCGCCCGCCACCAGCAGCGTATAGCCGTCCGGTGCGGCGTGCGCGACTTTTTCGGCCGCGATCACACCGGACGCGCCTGGCCGATTCACCACCACGATGGGTTGCGGCATTACTTCCTTAGCGCCGATGGCAAGCGCGCGGGCAATGAGATCCGTGCCGCCGCCCGCGCTGAAGCCCACGATGAGTTGTATGGGCTTGACCGGTTCCCAGGCCCAGGCAGAAATGGGCAGAACCATGCATGCGAACAGACACGCGCCAATATGCATCAGGGTTTTCATGTTGTCTCCTCTCGTTCTATGACGTTGTCCGGCACGAGAGCCGGAGCAGCGCCTATGTTACGTAGCGGAAACTCCCCGAACAATTGCCGTTTTGGCTGCGCGTTATGCCTTACTGTTATCCCCCGACGGCAGCGCGCCCGACCGGGCATCGTCCCACGACCCGCTATCGGCTTTACGCGCCGTGCAGTTCCCGCAAGATCTCAATGAACTTGTCGACGTGCACGGCAGGACGGCCGAACACCGATCGGATGATGCTGGGCATCAGCGGGATTTCTTCGCGCAGCGGGCGTATCTGCAGGCCCGGCCACACCCCGCCACGCGCAGTGTACTCGTCGACGATTCCCGTGCCCACCCCGGCGCGCACCAGGGAACATGCGATCTCGGTCTGCAGGATCGTGATGTGGCGTGTGAGCGGCACCCCGGCGGCATCAAAGGCCGCCGCGACCATCTGACCGAACTGGATGTTTTCGTGATGCGTGATCAGCGGGTGATTCGCCAGATCGGCCAGGCTGACGACCTCTAGCGACGCCAGCGCATGGTGGTCGGGCACGACACATACCATCCGGCCGCTCATGAACGACTCGACCGTCAAATTGGGATGCTCGAGCGGCTGTACCGATACCAGCAGATCGACCTTGTTGCTCAGCACTTCGGCCGCCATGGTATGCATCAGCGCCGTATGATAGTTGATTCCGATACGCGGATAGCGTTGCGTAAAGCGCGCGATGGCCTCGGGCATCACGGCATAGCTCAGGCAAGGACTAGAACAGACGTTCAGCGTTCCCGTGGGCCCCTTGGCCAGGTCGATGGCGAACTCGTCCACTCGCATCGCGGTCTGGTACAGGGTTTCTACTTCGCGGAACAACGCCTCGCCCTCGAACGTCGGGATCAGCTTGCCTTTGGTTCGGTTGAACAACGTGAACCCCAGAGACTGTTCGGTATGAGCGATCATCCTGCTGATGGCGGGCTGGGAAATAAACAGCAATTTCGCTGCGCCGTTGATCGAACCAGTCACCATCACCGCCCGAAACACTTCCATCTGGCGTAATCGAAATTTCATGTGCGATTTGAGTCAGCAGAGCCTGCCAGCCGTCATTCCGAGCAGTCGGATACAAAGGGTGGCGGCAAGTCAATGAGGGCTTCATAGTAGCACCCAGCATGATCTGGCCGAGACTGGGGACGGGCGCGCTGGATTGCATCCCGAACTTCCGCACTTCCGGCCGCCTGGCTGGGTTCGTTCTACTGGCTGATTGCCACGATGATCGCCGCAGACGCTGACGTGGTCATGGCGCCGCACAGGCCCAGAAACACCGACTTAGAGCGAGGCAAGTTGCTAGGCCGGTGCGATCACGTCGCACTAGAGAATTTTTTATTTAAATATATACATATCATAGGCTATTCCTGTCATCGTTGACGTGAGTAGTCATGCATGCTTACTCGCAAGACCTTCAAAAGCGCGTTCTGAGAACTCTGGCACGTGGTGAGGGGCCTACCGAAATTACCCGGCGCTATGAGGTAAGCCGCTTGAGGATGGATCAAGTGAGCTGGCGACGGGAGCAAGAAAGTCAACGCCACAGCCGGCCTGTCCATGGGTGGATATAGACGCTCGCGCATCGCTCACAAGGAGGTGCAGATTCGGCAGTGGATTCAGACCACGCTGGGCCTAATTCTTGTGGAGTTGAGCCAACGGCTGGCCGCAGAAGGTATTCAGATTACAGTTCCGAGGTTGTGGCATCAGTTGAACAAGTAGGGACTGAGTTTTAAAAAAACCTGCATGCCAGCGAGCAACTGCGCGCAAACATGCATCAGGCGCGGCGGCAGTGGATCGCTGAACAGGCGCATTGGCATGCCCGTCGCTTGGACTTTCTTGATGAAACGGCTACCACTACAAATATGACGCGCCTGCGAGGACGTTCCCTGCGCAGCCAACGCTGTGTGACCTCTGTTCCCCATGACCATTGGAAAAGCCCCACCTTCATTGCGGGCCTACGCGACGATGCAATCAGGGCCCACTCGTGCTGGAGGATCCGATGAATGGAGCTGTATTTTTTGCTTATACCCAAACTTTCCTGTACCCACCCTACGGCCAGGCGACATCGTCGTGGCTGATAACCTGTCTTGCTATAAGGTATCTAGTATCAGGGAGGCCATCGAAGCGGCGGGCGCGGACACCGCGCTATCCTCCGCCGTATTCGCCAAACCAGAACCCCGTCGAGAAGACGTTCTCTAAATTCAAAGCGCTATTGCGGCGGCCGGCCAAGCGTACCGCGGACTCCATGTATCAGGAGATTAGTAGGATCCCGGATCTATCTACCTCTCGCGAGTACATCAATTACTTCATCTCTCGTGGTTGTAAATATGTAAATCAAAAACGCTCTAGCCTTATCCTGCGAGACTTACCACCGCAGGATTTTCAATTTCGGCAAGCTCCGGCATTTGTCCCTTCAAAACAATCACCCCCAAGGGCTGAACATACATCCAGCCTTGGGGGCGACCGGTACTACGTCCGTAGCTTGGCCTTCACACCATAGTCGATGACAGCCCCCTGGGTCGGCTCATCCCGACCCAGAGGCCGCACAGTTCATTCCATCTTCGCGCCCGACAATTTCACCAGGTCGCCGTAGCGGTCGACTTCTTCGGACATGAACTTGGCAAATTGTTCCGGCGTCTGGGCCGGCCCGACCTGCACGCCCATGGCTTCGAGCTTCTTGTGGATGTCCGGATCGGCCAGCACCAAATTGATCTGCTTGTTCAGTTCGGCCAAGACAGGCGCCGGCGTGCCGGCGGGCGCGGCAATTCCGTACCAGGCCGACGCATACATGCCCGCGACGCCGGCTTCGGCGAAAGTGGGCACATTGGGCAGCTCGGTCAGGCGCGTCCTGGACGCCACGGCCAGGGCCTTCAGTGCCCCTGCCTGCACCTGCGAGATCGAGCCGGTGTCGATCATGAAATCGAGATGCTTGCTCAACAAGTCACTGACCGCCGGGCCGCTGCCCTTGTAGGGAATGTGCGTCACCTGGATGCCGGTCAGGTGCACCAGCAGCGACGAAGCCAGATGCTGCGAAGAGCCCACACCAGCCGAGCCGTAGTTCAATTTACCGGGATTCTTTTTGGCGTAGTCGAGGAACTCGGCCACGCTATTGAAAGGCGAAGACTTCGGCACCTCCAGCACGTTGGGGATCGAACCGATATAGGCCACGGGCGCGAAACTCTTCTTCGGGTCGAAGCCCAGGCGCGAATACAGATGCGGGTTGGCGGCATTGGTGGAGCTGGTCACCACCAATAGCGTGTAGCCATCGGGTTTCTCACGCACGAACGAGGCGGTGCCGATATTGCCGCCGGCGCCGGCCTTGTTGTTGACGACCACCGCCTGGCCCACGCGTTCGCTCAAGCCCTTGGCAATGAAGCGGCCGATGACGTCGGTGGCCCCGCCGGGCGCCCATGGCACCACCAGCTGGATGGCATGGTCGGGGAATGCCGCGGCCCGGGCCAGTCCGCAACTGGCCGCCAATACGCCGGCCAGCACGCTGGCCGTCATGTGTTTCCTGATGATCCGCATAGCATCTCCTTTCCGGGCATGTCCATGCCCTTGCATTTGTGAATTCGGGTTTTCTCAGGACGCCAGTCTGGCGTCTATCCAGCTGTCGTCGTATACGCCGCGGGCGATGCCGGCCAGAATGGCCTGCTCGTCGCGCAACTTGGCGCGCGCCAGGCCGCTGACCCGCTCGGCCCGGGCCTGCGGCACGAACACCACGCCGTCGCTGTCGCCCACGACGATGTCGCCGGCGTGCACCACCACGCCGTCTATCGCCACCGGCTCGCCGATGACGCCCGGGCCGTTCTTGTAGGGCCCCTTGTGGGTAACGCCTCGGGCAAAACAGGGAAACCGCTGCTCGGAAAATGCCGTGACGTCGCGCACCGCGCCATCGATGACATAACCCACGGCGCCACGCATGCGCGCCACCGACATCATGATTTCCCCGATCAGGGCGCGATCCACGCTGCCGCCGCCGTCGATCACCAGCACATCGCCCGCCTGAACCTGCCGCAGCGCCAAGTGGATATACAGATTATCGCCAGGAGCCACCTTTATCGGCAGCGCCCTGCCCACCAACTGGCCTTCCCCATGCATGGGCTTGAGCGCGTGCGTGCCGCACAAGCGATCCATGCTGTCGCTGATGAGCGAGGTGGCAACACCAGAAAACATCTCTGCAAAATCCACTGTCTTGTCCGTCCGGCTAAGTGGCCGACAGGCGCCGCGAATGCGGGCTTGCAAGCCGTGCTTGGTTGAAAGTATGTATTTTTGACCAAGCCAACTATTCCGTATAGCTAATTTAATTACAATCAATACATTCCTTTTAAGAATATATTGAAAACCCGCCGCACTTATGTTCACGTACAAGCAGCTGGAAGCGCTTTATTGGGTGGTCAAGCTCGGCACCTTTTCGGCGGCCGCGCAGAAGCTGTTCACCACGCAGTCGGCGGTCACCAAGCGTGTGCAACAACTGGAAAGTATTTTCGACGTGCCATTCTTCGTGCGCGAGGGCAGGCACAAGACCCTAAGCGCACAGGGGCAG
This sequence comes from Candidimonas nitroreducens, assembly GCF_002209565.1. Classification (GTDB taxonomy): domain Bacteria; phylum Pseudomonadota; class Gammaproteobacteria; order Burkholderiales; family Burkholderiaceae_B; genus Candidimonas; species Candidimonas nitroreducens. The sequence goes on along the minus strand of NZ_NJIH01000014.1, from coordinate 14,448 downwards.
GAAATTTTCCTTATCGCCGAAGAACTGTTGGCGCACCGCGAACGGCTGTCGCGCGATTTCAAGCACCGGGCGCGCACCCACAAGAAGCTGACTCTGGGCGTCACGGAAATCAGCGCCATCACCTGGCTGCCGAACCTCATCGACCACTTGAAGAACCGCTACCCCGAAATCCACGTCGACGCGGTGATCGGCATGTCGGGCGAACTGCGGCAAATGCTGGCCGCCGGCAAGATAGACGCGGCCTTCATGCAGGCTCGCTCCATGCCCAACGATTTCCAGGAAATCCCCCTGCGCTATCTGGATCTGATGTGGGTGGGCGGCAAGTCGCTAAACCCGGATCATGTCTACCACGCCCGGGAAATCGCCGAGATGCCATTGATACGGCAAAGCAACGAATCGGCGCTGAGCGCAATCTACGATGCCTGGCTGCTGCCCCACAAGGCGGCCAGCAATATATTCACCATCAACAACCTGATCGCTACCGCCAGCCTCTGCATGTCGGGCATAGGCATCAGCTGCATACCCCAGGACTATTTCATGCCCATGGTCGGCACCCGGCGCCTGGTCAGGCTGCAGACTTCCAAGGCCGCGCCACGCATCCTGTATTCCGCTTATTTCAGGAAACAGGTCGACGACGACTTCCACACGCACATCGCGGAAATCGCCGCAAGGCATTGTGATTTCTCCAATACGATGCTGGGCGCCGAATGATACTGGGCTCCGAATAGATATTGGGCGCCGAATGAGCATGGCGCCGGACGAGCACAGCGCCGGGCGTAGAACGGCGGGCACCTGCCGATCTCAGCGTTTCAGCGTTTCAGAGGATCAGCCGTAGGCCCGCAGCCTGTCGGGATCCAGCAGGGTGATGTCCCTGCCCTGCACCTCGATGAGGCCGGCCGCCGACAAGTCGTGCAGGATCCTGGAAAAGTGCTCGGGCGTCAGGTTCAGGCGCGAGGCCAGCACCGCCTTGCTGACATCCAGGCTGACGCGCGAGCCTTGTTCCAGGGCCTGCGTGCGCAACAGATAGCCTATTACCCGCTGCGCACCGGAACGCAGCGAATAGGCCTCGACATCGGCGACCAGGCCTTGCAGGCGCCGGCTCAGGCCGGCCAGCATCTTGCGCGCAAAGCGCCCGTCGCGCTCCAGCCCTTCGAACACCGTGGCTTGCGGAATGAACAACAGCAAGGTGTCGGCCAGCGCCTGCGCCGAGACGATATAGGGTTTGCTCAAAAACATCAGCGCTTCGCCGAAGCTGTCGCCGGGGCCGGCGATGCGCACGACCTTTTCGTCGCCTTCGGGCGATACCACCGTCAGTTTGACCTGGCCGTACGCCACGCAGTGAAACCCGGTGCATGGGTCGCCGCGGCGGAACACCACGCCGCCGCGCGCCACCTCGACTTCCGCAACCGCCGGCGCGATCTGCGCCAGCTCTTCCTGCGAAAACTCGTCGAAAAGGGGCAGCCGGCCAAGCAGCTGCGGAATTCTGGACTTGTGTGTAGTCATGGTGTTGCCGATAGTATGCAATGAAAAACGCGCGCTGCCGGAGGAAAAAGCGGTCGCGAAAAAAACGGGAACAAATTGCCGAATTGCAGCTCGAATAAGAGCACGGAACAAGGCGTCCCCCAAATACCCACCGGCCCATTGCGGCCGCCACTCGCGTCTTGCGGGCTGCGGCAGCGCAACATGGCAACGGCCTGAAGCTGCGGAATCGAGTGCAACGACAGCAATTACGGTAACAAATTGCTGGCATTTTTGACCAGCATGCCGGTATGAAGGCCCTTGAGTAGAAAAATGTTTCTACGCCGGCTAAACAGGCACCTAACTGTAACCGGCCCGGCGCAAACGGTTTTATACTTGGCTCATAGTAGCTTCGAGGTTCAACAACACACAGAGGTGAAAATATGGCTTTTCGTGTATCGAAACTTACGTGTCAGACCCTGGCCGCCGGCCTGCTGAGCGCTGGATTGTTTTCCTCGGTAGCAATGGCCGCAGGCCCCAGCAGAAACGCCGACTTGCGCGCCCAATACCAGTCCGACGTCGCCTTCTGCAAAAGCAGCGCCACAACTGAAAGCCGCGCCACCTGCATGAAGGAAGCCGGCGCGGCCTACGAAGAAGCCAAGCGCAATCGCCTGGTCTCGGGCAGCCACGACTACCAGCAAGACTCCACCAATCGCTGCAAGTCCCTGCCCGCGGGCCAGCAGCAAGACTGCATGATGCAAATGTCCGGTCAGAACACGGTGACCAGGGGCAGCGTCGAAAGCGGCGGCATTCTCAGGGAAACCACCATCACGGTTCCGGCCGGCAGTTAATTTTCGCCTTTTCGCAACAAACTGCGGCGCTCCGCGGCGCCGCGTTCTTGCACATACCGCCCTGCAGCAGCCTGCGGGGCGTTTTTATTTTCGCTGCGATCCGGGCCGCAGCCCGGTGGCCCCGGCGGCTAGCGCCGACAGCGGCAGCGCGCATGGCAACGCGGCATAGAACGCAATACCCATCTGTATCGTATTATTGAAGCCCTTCATCTTCAGATTCGCGTAAGCCTCGATGCCGCTGATACTCATACTGGCACTGCCTCTTGCCGGCAGCCTCGTGCTGGCCGTGCTGCCGCGCGACGCCCGCAGGCTGCAGGCGTGGCTGACCGGCCTGGTGGCATTGGCCTGCGTGGCGCTGCTGCTGGCGCAGTGGCCCGAGATCGCCCGCGGCGTGGTGGTGCGCAGCGTCATCCCCTGGGCGCCGGAATTGGGGCTGGACATGGCATTGCGCCTGGACGGCTACGCCTGGCTGTTCGCGCTGCTGGTGACGATAATGGGCGCGCTCGTCACCCTGTACGCCCGCTACTATCTGTCGGCGCAAGATCCCACCGCGCGCTTCTTTTCATTCTTCCTGCTGTTCATGGGGTCGATGCTGGGCGTGGTGCTGTCGGGCAACCTGGTGCAGTTGGTGGTTTTCTGGGAAATGACCAGCCTGTCCTCGTTCATGCTGATCGCCTTCTGGCACCACCGCATCGACGCGCGGCGCGGCGCACGCATGGCCTTCGCCGTCACCGCCGCCGGCGGCCTGTGCCTGCTGGCCGGCGTGCTGATGCTGGGCCACGTCGTCGGCAGCTACGATCTCGACCGCGTGCTGGCCTCGGGCGAACTGGTGCGCCACCACCCCTGGTATCCCGCCATCGTCGCGCTCATCGCCCTGGGCGCGCTCAGCAAAAGCGCGCAGTTCCCGTTTCATTTCTGGCTGCCGCAGGCCATGGCCGCGCCTACCCCGGTATCGGCCTACCTGCATTCGGCCACCATGGTCAAGGCCGGGGTGTTCCTGCTGGCCCGGCTGTGGCCGGTGCTGTCCGGCAGCGAACAATGGTTCTGGATCGTCGGCGGCGCGGGCCTGTGCTCGCTGGTGCTGGGCGCCTACGCGGCCATGTTCCAGCAGGACATGAAAGGCGTGCTGGCCTATTCCACCATCAGCCACCTGGGCCTGATCACCCTGCTGCTGGGCATGAACAGCCCGCTGGCGCTGGTGGCCGCGGTGTTCCACATGATCAACCACGCCACTTTCAAGGCCTCGCTGTTCATGGCGGCGGGCATTGTCGATCACGAAACCGGCACGCGCGACATCAACCGCCTGTCCGGGCTGCGGCACAGCATGCCGCTGACCACCGTGCTGGCGACCGTGGCGGCGGCTTCCATGGCGGGTGTGCCGCTGCTCAACGGTTTTATTTCGAAAGAAATGTTCTTCGCGGAAACCGTGTTCATCAACGGCGACTGGCTGCGCCTGTATGGCCTGCCCATACTTGCGGTGCTGGCCGGCGCCTTCAGTGTGGCGTATTCACTGCGTTTCATCCTGCAGGTCTTTTTCGGGCCGCCCGCCCACGACCTGCCGCGCCCGCCGCACGAGCCGCCGTACTGGATGCTGCTGCCCAGCGCCCTGCTGGTGCTGGCCTGCCTAGTGGTGGGCATGCTGCCGGCGCGCACCGTCGAGACCGTACTCGAGGCCGCTACCGGCTCCATTCTGGGCGCTGCCGAGCCCCACTACGATCTGGCCGTTTGGCACGGCTTTAATCTGCCGCTGGCCATGAGCCTGGTGGCGATGGCCGGCGGCATAGCGCTTTACTGGCTGCTGCGTCCGGCCTGGCGCGCCAGGCCCGGACAGGTTCCACTGTTTCCGGATCCGGGCCGACGCATCTACGAGGCAACCATGGAGGCGCTGGACGAGCTTGCGCGGCGCGGCCTGGAATACGGCAGTTCGCCGCGCCTGCAGCCGCAACTGCTGCTGGCCCTCGTCGCTACCATAGCCGCGGCCGTGCTGCCGCTGCACCACGGGGCCTGGTTCGGGCCGCAGCCGACCGCCCCCGTCAACCCCTGGTTCGCGCTGCTATGGATCGCCGGCGCCGCCTGCGCCATCGGCGCCGCGGTGCAGGCCAAATTCCACCGGCCGGCGGCGCTGCTGCTGACTGGCGCGGCCGGCCTCGTCACCAGCCTGACATTCGTCTGGTATTCGGCGCCCGACCTGGCCCTGACCCAGCTTGCCGTCGAGGTCGTGACAGTGGTGCTGATCCTGCTGGGCCTGCGCTGGCTGCCGCGCCGCCTGCGCTCCGACGCTGCCGCGGCGGCGCCCGATGCCGTGGCACGCCGTATCCGCGACCTAGTGGTGGCGCTGCTGGCCGGCGCCGGGCTGGCCGCCCTGGCTTATGCGGTCATGACGCGCCCGGCCGGCAGCAACACCTCTGCCTTCTTTCTTGAAAAGGCCTTGCCGGAAGGCGGTGGCACCAATGTGGTCAACGTGATACTGGTGGATTTCCGCGGCTTCGACACGCTGGGCGAAATCACCGTGCTCGGCATCGTCGCGCTCAGTGTGTATGCGCTGCTGCGCCGCTTCAGGCCGCCGCCGGAAAGCCTGGAAATCCCGGCGCCGCGCCGTGGCGCTGCCGACGACTCACCGGCGCCCGACCCGGCTGCGCCGCTGCCCGCCGGGCCCATGATGGTGCCCGCCGTGCTGCTGCGCCTGCTGCTGCCGGTGGCCGCCCTGATTTCGCTGTTCTTCCTGCTACGCGGCCACAACCTGCCGGGCGGCGGCTTCGTCGGCGGCCTGATCATGGCCACCGCCATCATCCTGCAATACATGGCCGGCGGCGTCATCTGGGTCGAGTCGCGCCAGCGCATCCACCCGCAGTACTGGATGGGTATCGGCCTGCTGCTGGCCGGCGGCGCCGCCGTATCGGCCTGGTGGTCGCTGCGCCCGCTGCTGTCGGCAGGCTCGTGGCAGTTGTCGCTGCCGCTGCTGGGCACGCTGCACGTATCTTCGGTACTGGTCTTTGACATCGGGGTGTACATGCTGGTGATCGGCGCCACCATACTGATGCTGCTGGTGCTGGCGCACCAGTCGCTGCGCCTGTACCGCCAGCCGGCCGGCGCCGCTGGCCAGCCGCAACGCAGGAGCCTCTGATGGAAATCGTCTTCGCCACGGCCATCGGGCTGCTCGCCGCCTCCGGAATCTGGCTATTGCTGCGGCCGCGCACCTTCCAGGTCATCATGGGCCTGTCGCTGCTGTCGTACGCGGTCAACCTGTTCATATTCGCCATGGGACGCCTGATCGCGGCCCGGGCGCCGGTCATCGACGCGGCCAAGGGCGCCAACCCGGCCCTGTACGCCGATCCGCTGCCGCAAGCCCTGATCCTGACGGCCATCGTCATCGGCTTTGCCACCACCGCCCTGTTCCTGGTCGTGCTGCTGGCCTCGCGCGGCCTGAGCGGCACCGACCACGTCGACGGGAAGGAGCAGCCATGAGCGCGTCCGCCCGGCCGCCCGAAGGACGCGCTCCCTCCCACGGGGAGGATGGCGCGCAGCGACAGGTGGGCAGTCACACGTTCGCGTCCGCCCGGCCGCCTGGAGGGCGCGCGACCCCTCCTACGGCGAGGATGTCGCGCAGCGACAGGAGGGCATATCAATGAACCTTTGGGTGCACCTGCCGGTACTGCCTGTCATCGTGCCGCTGGCCGCAGGCGCGGCCATGCTGCTGCTCAAGGACACGCGGCGCCGCACCCGCCAGGCTTTGGGCCTGGCCTCGGCGCTGATCCAGCTGCTGGTGGCAGTGCAGCTGCTGCGCCTGGCCGCGGGCTGGGCGCCACACTCGTGGCCGCAAGGCATCAGCGTGTATCTGCTGGGCGACTGGCCGGCGCAGGCTGGCATCGTCATCGTGGTGGATCGCCTGGCCGCGGTCATGCTCACGCTCTGCGCACTGCTGGGCTGCGCCACCCTGATTTACGCCTGCGCCCGCTGGGACAGGGAAGGCGCGCACTTCCACCCCTTGTTCCAATTCCTGATGATGGGCATCAACGGCGCATTCCTGACCGGCGACCTGTTCAACCTGTTCGTCTTCTTCGAGGTGCTGCTGGCGGCGTCCTACGGCCTGATGCTGCACGGGTCGGGCCAGGCGCGGGTCGGCGCCGGGCTGCACTACATCGCCATCAACCTGCTCGCCTCGTTCATTCTGCTGGTGGCCATCGCCCTGATATACGGCGTCACCGGCACGCTGAACATGGCCAGCCTGGCGCTCGCGGCCGGCCAGCTCAGCGGCGGCGACCGCCACCTGTTCGAGGCGGCCGCCGCCATGCTGGGCGTGGCCTTCCTGATCAAGGCGGGCGCGTGGCCGCTGAATTTCTGGCTGCCGGCGGCCTACGGCGAAGCTTGCGCGCCGGTGGCCGCCGTATTCGCCATCATGACCAAGGTCGGCGTGTACGCGCTGCTGCGCATCGGCTCGCTGCTGCTGCCCACCGGCGCCCCGGCCGCATTCGGCGGGGCCTGGATGTTCCCGGCCGGCCTGCTGACGCTGCTGTTCGGCATGTTCGGGCTGCTCGCCGCCCACCGCGGCGAGCGCATCGCGGCATACTGCATCATCGTGTCTTCGGGCACATTGCTCGCCGCGCTCGGCATGCCGGGCGTCACGCTCACCGGGCCGGCGCTGTTCTATCTGGTCAGCTCGGTGCTGGCCACCGGCGCCTTCTTCATGCTGGTCGAAATGATCGGCCGCACCCAGTCTTTCGGCGCGGACATGCTGGCCGTCAGCCAAGAGGCCTTCGGCCTGGAAGACCCCAACCCGGGCCACAGCGACGACGTGGTGGGCGTAGCCATCCCGGCGGCCATGGCCTTCCTGGGGCTGGCATTCATAAGCTGCGCGCTGGTCATCGCCGGCCTGCCGCCGCTGTCGGGGTTCCTCGCCAAGTTCTCACTGCTGTCGGCCGCACTGGATCTTTCGACATCGGCATTTCCCGTCGACGCCTGGCTGCTGCTGGGCGCGGTGCTGGCCTCGAGCCTGGCCGCGATCATCGCCCTGAGCCGCGCCGGCATGCACATGTTCTGGAGCCAGGAGGACATCGTGGTGCCGCGCCTGCGGGTCAGCGAGGCCGCGCCGGTGGCGATCCTGGTGGCGGCATGCGTCGCGCTGGCCGTCTGGGCCGGGCCGGTGCAGCGCATGCTGGACGATACCGCCAGCTCGCTGGATCAGCCAGCCACCTATATCAACGCCGTGCTCGAGCAGCCCAGCAGCCGCAGGGGCTCGCCATGAAGCGCTATGTTTCGTTCCTGGCCCTGCCGGCCGTGCTCCTGCTGCTGTGGCTGCTGCTGAACAATACCCTGGCGCCCACGCAGATTCTGCTGGGCGCAGCGCTGGCGCTGGTGCTGGGACGCGCCGCCATGGCGCTGCGGCCGCTGCGCTCGCGGCTGCGCAAGCCGTGGGCGATCGCCCGGCTGCTGTGCGTGGTGGCGCTGGACGTAGCCCGCTCGAATCTGGCGGTCGCCCGCCTGATCTGGTCGCGCACGCAGCAGCCCACCCCGGGCTTCATCCGCATCCCCCTGGAGCTGCGCGATCCGCACGGCCTGGCCTTCCTGGCCTGCATCGTCACCTACACGCCCGGCACCGTCTGGACAGAGCTGGCCAGCGACGGCTCGCTGACGCTGCACGTGCTCGACCTGGATGAAGAATCGCACTGGATCGACCTCATCAAACAACGCTACGAAAGCCCGTTGATGGAGATATTCGAATGACAAGGAACAGCAATCAAAAAGACAAGGATGCTGCTTCGCCTCGCCGTACTATGTGTGGTGTCCGCGGCTTTGCGCCCCGTTCTCTTTTTGCCTGCAAACCCCTATGAATTCCATACTGCTCTGGGCAGGCGGCTTTGCGCTGGGCTGCCTGGCGCTGGCCACGGCCTGCGCCGCCCTACGCCTGCTGCGCGGCCCCACCCCCCAGGATCGCGTGCTCGGGCTGGACGCCATGTACATCAACGGCATGCTCATCGTCCTGGTGCTGGGCATGCGCGACGGCACCAGCCTGTACTTCGAGATTGCGCTGCTGATCGCCCTGTTCGGCTTCGTCGGCTCGGCGGCCATGGCCAAGTTCCTGCTGCGCGGCGAGGTGATAGAGCCATGAACACGACCACACGGCGCCCCGAAGGGCGCGCATCCTTCTTCAGGAACTACAGCGCAAGGCGCAACCGGGAGGCATCATGAACGACTTGCCGCTGTGGGCTGCCCTGCCCGCCGCCCTGCTGCTCGTGGCCGGCGGCCTGCTGGCGCTGACGGGCTCGCTGGGCCTGCTGAAGTTCAGGACTTTCTATGCCCGCATCCATGCACCCACGCTGGGCAGCACCCTGGGCGCGGTGGCGGTGCTGCTGGCGTCGCTGCTGCTCTCGTCGGCGCGCGCCGGCCACCTGGTGCTGAATGAACTGCTGCTGGTGCCGCTGCTGTTCATCTCGGCGCCGGTCACCGCCATGCTGCTGATGCAGGCGGCGCGCAAGCGCGACGCCCGGCATACCGACGCCCCGCCTTCGGCCTGAAGGCCGAGCCTCGGCGCCCTATGGCGCCGGGCGCCAGCGCGGCTCCCCCATTCATACGGCGCGATCAAAAAGAGAACAGGGCACGAAGCCGTACTAGTATTAATGTGAAAGAAGCCCCTTTCATTCTCGGGAGAGGCGGCGCCCGCCATGACCGTTAGGGCGTACAGGCCCTACAGCTCCAGCTGCATGCCCATTTCCACCACGCGGTTCGGCGGAATCTTGTAGAACCGCGTGCTGCGCGTGGCGTTGCGCGCCATGAAGGCGAACAGGCTGCGCCGCCAGCGCATGCGCAAGGGCAGCCTGCGCACCACGATCACCGTCTGACGCGACAGGAAGTACGAGGTCTGCATGGGATCCAGATTGAGCTCGGGGTGTTCGTGGCCGATCTGCTCGAGCAGCTGCGGCACATTGGGCTCTTGCTTGAAGCCCCAGGTGGCCACCGCCTGCCAGCTGCTGCGGCTCAGGCGCTGCAGCTCGAAACGCTCGTCGAAGGGCACATAGGGCACGTCGCTGCTGCGCACGTGCAGGAACAGCACCTGCTCGTGCAATATCTTGTTGTGCTTGAGATTGTGCAGCAGCGCCGGCGGCACCGTGTCGACGATCATGCTCATGAAGACCGCGGTACCTTCGACCCGGGTGGGCGGATACTGCTCCAGCGCTTCCATGAAAGACTTCAGGGGCTGATGGTCGCCCGCCAGGGTATCGTGGATCTTGGCCCGGCCCTGCTTCCAGGTCAGCATCAGCGTCAGGATGCTCAGGCCCACGATCATGGGCAGCCAGCCGCCTTCCACGATCTTCAGCGCATTCGACGAGAACAGCAGAATGTCCATCACCAGGAACAGGGTCAGCAACAGCATCCACAATACGCGCCGGGCGCCCGTCGAACGGCCGGGCAGCACGGCGAAGGCCAGCATGGAAGTCATCAGCATCGTGCCCGTGACGGCAAAACCGTAGGCATGCGCCAGCCGCTCGGACGACTCGAAAGCCAGCACCAGGATCAGCACCGCCACGAACAGCAGCATGTTCACCCGCGGCAGATAGATCTGCCCTTCTTCGCGCGCCGAGGTGTGCAGGATCGTCATGCGCGGCCAGAAGCCCAGCTGCACGGCCTGGCGCGTCACCGAGAACGCCCCCGAGATCACGGACTGCGAGGCAATGACAGTGGCGGCGGTGGCCAGGGCCACCAGCGGCGCCAGGGCCCACGACGGAGCCAGCAGGAAGAATGGATTGGCAATCGCCGTGGGGTCGGCCAGCAGCAGCGCGCCCTGCCCGAAGTAGCACAGCACCAGGGCCGGCAGCACCAGGCCGAACCAGGCGCGCTGTATGGCCGGGCGGCCATAGTGTCCCATGTCGGCATACAGCGCCTCGGCGCCGGTAAGGGCCAGCACCACGGCGCCCAGCAGCAGGAAGGTGCCCCAGGGCGCGTCGGAAATGAAGGTCAGGGCCCACATGGGGTTCAGCGCCAGCAGAATGCTCGGCGTCTGCACGATGCGCCAGGCGCCGAGCAGGCCTATGACCACGAACCACAACAGCATGATGGGCCCGAACAGCTTGCCCACCGCGCCGGTGCCGCGCGACTGGATCATGAAGAGCGCGGCCAGCACCACCACCGATAGCGGCACGATCAGGTGATCCAGCGTATGCGAGACCACGCCCACCCCCTCGATGGCCGAGAGCACCGAAATCGCCGGCGTGATCATGCTGTCGCCATAGAAGAGCGACGCGCCGATCAAGGCCAATACCGTCAACACCCACCTGATACGGCCTTTTTTGCCGCGCACGGCCAGCTCCATCAGGGCCAGCGTGCCGCCCTCGCCGCGGTTATCGGCACGCAATATCAGCATTACATACTTCAGCGAGGCGATCAGTATCAGCAGCCAGAACAGTATCGACAGCACGCCCAGGACGTGCTCCTGATCCAGGACATGGAACTCGGACAGCGACGCACGTATCGTGTACAGCGGACTGGTGCCGATATCGCCATACACCACTCCCAGCGCCCCGAGCAATACGGCCATCCCCGGGGGCTTGCCTTCTTTTGCAGCGTCATGCGTCGTCACGATTCATACCTTTGCAATTCGATTATTCCTGCCTGGTCAGCCGGGCGCCCATGCGCGGGCCCGGAAACACGATGGCGATGCGCGTGCCGGGAAATGCCGGCCGGCTCGTCAGGCTCCACCAGGCGCCATGGGCGCGGGCGATCTCGCGCACGATGGCCAGGCCCAGGCCCGAGCCCCCGACGTTGGCGCGCGGAGAACGATAGAAAGCCTCGAAGACCCGCTCGCTGTCGGCCGGATCGATACCCGGCCCGTCGTCCTCGACCGCCAGCGACGGCGGGTTGGCCCCTATGATCAGGCGTATGTTCTTGGCGCCCGCGCCGTAGCGCAGCGCGTTGTCGACCAGATTGCTGAGCATTTCTTCCAGCAGCAGCGGATCGGCGTCCACCCATACCGACTCGTCCGGGGCCACCATGTGCAGCTGCACGCCCGCCGCCCGGGCCGAAGGGATCCATTCGGCGCCGCTGATGCGCGCCCACTCGCACAGGTCGAGGCGCTCGAAGCTGTCCTGCGGCTGGGTGGAAGAATCGACACGGGCCAGCACCAGCAGCTGCTGGCCCAGGCGGATCATGCGGTCGGTCACGCTCTTGATGCGCTCGGCGCGCGGCCGCACGTCGTCGGGCAGCTGGCGCGCGAGCATCAGTTCCGATTCCAGCTTCAGGCCGCTGAGAGGGGTGCGCAGCTGGTGGGCGGCGTGGCCGATGAAGCGCTTTTGCGCCTGCATGGAATCGTCCAGGCGCACCAGCAGATCGTTGAAGTGTGTGACGACCGGGGCGATTTCGGTGGGCAGGCCGGAGGGATCCAGCGGCTGCAAGTCGTCGATGGAGCGCTGGCTGATTTCCTCGGACAGGCGGTTGATCGACTCCAGCCCCGAACGCACCCCCGAGATCAGCACCCAGGCGAACAGCAGCACCAGCAGCGCCTGGCTGAGGATCATCATCCAGAAAATATCTTCCAGCAGCCAGGCATCCAGGCTGATCTGGCGGGTAATGGCCCAGATGGCGATCAGGTCGAGCAGCACCAGCAGGATCACCGCCGGCAGCAGGCGCATCACCAGATGCCGGGCCAGCGAGCCGCGCGGCATCAGCGCGGCCAGGCTGCCTGGCGCGAACCGGGATCTCAGGGGGCGGGCGGAAGATGTGCTGTTGGACATAATTAGGGTGCCGCGCGCTCCAAATCCAGGCCCCTAGGGCCTGTACAAACCATCAGGAATGCCGCGCCGGCGTTCCGGGCCGGAATATCGCAGGCAGCATGCGCGCGCGGCGCACCCGCGCGGGAACCGTGCCGTCTCAGGCGGCACTTTCTACGTCTAGCAGATAGCCGAAACCGCGCACGGTCTGTATGCCGGCCCCGGTGCCTTCGAGGCGCTTGCGCAGGCGGTACACGTAGACCTCGACGGCGTTTTCGCTGAAATCTGCGTCCCAGGCGGACAGGGAATTGACGATCTGGCGCTTGGTGACCACGCGCCCGGCACGCCCCATGAGCATTTCGAGCACCGACAGTTCCCGCACCGACAGGGCCAGCCGCTCGCCGTGCACGCGCACCTCGCGCCCCACGGTATCGAACACCAGCGGGCCGGCCTCGATGAAGGGCTGGGCCTGCCCGGCCCGGCGGCGGGCGAAGGCACGCACCCGTGCGGCCAGTTCGGGCAATTCGAACGGTTTGGTGACGTAATCGTCGGCGCCGGCGTCCAGGCCCGCCACCCGGTCTTCGACGCCGTCGCGGGCAGTGAGAATCAGTACCGGGATCTGCTGCCCATTGACGCGCAACTGGCGCAACACGTCCAGCCCGCTCATGCCGGGAAGGTTCAGGTCGAGCAGGAGCAGGTCGTAGGCCTGGCCGGCCACCGCCCCCAGCACCTGGTCGCCTTCCTGCAGCCAATCCACCGCATAGCCTTGTTCAACGAGGAATTCCTGCAGCGCGTGGCCCAGCGTGGTGTCGTCTTCGATTACTAGAACTCGCATGCCGTGATTCTATATCGAACCGGGATTTTATGGGCAGGCGCCACCCCGCCGGCCGGGGAGGTACGGCCATGAGCAAGGAAGCGGTGCGCCGGACTAGCAACGGGATTAGGGGGTAAATCAGCAGTGGCCGGCGCCTCTGGGGCCGGGGCGCCGGCCACCAGGCCAGGCGATACTTGGCTTAAGTTGTGTTGGCTTGGTTGGCTGGCAGGCCCGAGCCCAGGCTATCGCGGCGCGGCGGGTGCGGCCGCAGCAGCAGGCGCCGCGGCAGCGCCTGCATCGGGCGTCCCCGAAGTAGGCAGGGGCCGCGTCATGAAGCCCAGGTGCTTGATGCCCGCCATGCGGGCCTGGCCCATGATCTTGGCCAGCACCTCGTAGCGCGTATTCAGGTCGGCGCGGATCTGCAGCTGCGGCTGCGGATCGAGCCTGGCCTGCACCTGGAAGCGCTCTTTCAGCGCGTCCATGGCTACCGGCTGGTCGTCCCAGAAGATTTGCCCCTGGTCGTCGACCGCCAGGTCTATGGCCTTGGGCTGCTCTTTGGCCTGTTCGGCGCTGGCCTGCGGCAGATTGATCTTGATCGAGTGGCTCAGCAAGGGGGCGGTGATGATGAAGATCACCAGCAAGACCAGCATGACGTCGATCAGCGGCACCATGTTGATCTCCGAGACCGTATGGGTGGCCGACTTGCTGTCGAAACTGCCGAATGCCATGGATCAACCCCTTTTCGCGGAAGGCAGCTTGCGCACCTTGGTCTCGCCGACATCCACCTGCTGCCCGGTGGACAGGAAGGTGAACAGATCATGCGCGAAGGCATCGAGGTGCGACAGGTAGACGCGGTTGCCGCGTACGAAGCCGTTGTAGGCGAGCACGGCGGGAATCGCCACCGCCAGGCCCAGGCCCGTCATGATCAGGGCCTCGCCCACCGGCCCGGCGATGCGATTGATGGTAACGCCGTCGGACAGGCCGATGCCTACCAACGCATGGTAAACCCCCCAGACCGTGCCGAACAGGCCGACGAAAGGCGCGGTCGAGCCGATGGAGGCCAGCACCGTCAGGCCGTTCTCGAGCTTGGCGGTTTCTTCATCGATGACCTTGCGGATGGTGCGGGTGACGAACGCCCCCGTGGAACCCTTCTCTTCGAGCTTGAGCGCGCCGTACTTGACGTGGTGGTTGCGGGCATGGATGGCGTGGCTCGCCAGGTGCGCGAAGGGCTCGCTCGCGCCGTGGGTGCTGATCTCGTTCTCGACCTGCTCCAGCGAACTGGCGCTCCAGAATTCGGTCAGGAACTTCTTGGAACGGTGGCGGTTGCGCAGACCCAGCAGTGATTTGGCGAAAATCAGGTACCAGCTGATCAGCGACATGAACAGCAGAATGCCGAACAAGGCCTTGCCCACCGTGTCGCTGTGCTGGACAAAATGCAGTATGCCGCTGTCCTGCGCCAGCGCAGCGGCGGCCCCCACGGCGCCGGCCGCAGGGGCGGCGGCTGCGGCTGGGGCCGCGGCGGCGCCGATAGCCGGCGCGGCTGCAGCGCCAACGGCGCCGACGGCCGGCGCCATGGCCCCGGCTGCGCCAACGGCGGGTGCGGCCGCCCCTGCGGCTGCGGCGCCGG
>NZ_NJIH01000013.1 GCF_002209565.1 Candidimonas nitroreducens | reverse complement strand
GGTGTAGTCGGGCGGTGCAGCGGGTGCGGCAGCGTCAGGCACCAGCCCCGTGAAAGGTACGGGTTCGGCCGGCCGGTAGAGATCCGCCATCGTCGCAGGCGTCGTCTGCATTGGGTTGACCTGCTGACCAGCAAGATCAACCATAGACGCCGGGTCATACTGCGGGCCGACGAACCGACCAGGGGCTTGTGGCCCCATCTCGTTGGCTGCCATCGCCGCGCGCTGGTCTACCGGGCCGGCAATCTGGGCACGACGCTGTGCAGTGGGTACATTCAGCCCAGGCACGGGCATCACCGCGCCGCCAGGTGCCGCAGGCTGCATGCCACGGGCAGCCGTGGGCGTGTCCAGATCCTTCGGCCAGCGCACCGTGTCCCCGTTGGGCGCCACAGACACGTTCATGTCTGAGCCAAGGTCGGGCGTTGCCTTCGGCGTGGAGTCAGTCAGATCAATCTCGCCTGTCTCTGTGCGGGGCGGCCTCGTGCGCATGCTCGCGTGCAACGCCATGGGCGCGGTGGTCAGTGCGCCCTGCGCCGCGGCGGCACCAACTCCTTGCCATAGGTCTTGGCCGGGGTTTACTTGCTGAAGCTCCTGGTTGCGGGCGTAGGTTCCATAGCCCTGGCTCGCGCCCTGCCCCACCGATTCCGTGGCGGTCGTGCGAGCTATCGTGCCAAGACGCCCCAAGCCGAACCGCTCCGGTAGCGTCGCTCCACCCAGCATCGACCGCTCAATCGTGGCCCCGCCAGGGACGAACGACAGGGCCGCAGCTGCGGCCGTAGTCTTAGCGTCCGCCCGCCCAGCCATTTCTGACGCCTGGTCTACCGAAGCGCCGTGTGCCCGCGCCTGGTCATAGGTATCCTGGCCGACTGCAGCACCCTGCATCTTGGCAAAGCCACCGACACCGGCTGCTGTACCCGCCACGCGCGCGGCGCCATCCCCAAGCCCAAGCAGCTTCGCGCCACCCTGAACCAGCTTACCGGCGCCACCCGCAGCGAGGAACTGAACCCCAAGCGGGATGGCGTCCTGCAGCGCCAGCTGGGGATTGTCCCAGTAGTTCTGCACGAGCGCCTTAGCCTCGGCTCCTAGCTGACCAGCACGGCTGGCCCCGCTATTCCTGGCGCGTTGTGCTGCGATCTGGATGTTGCGGTCTGCGCTAGCCTGCCGGTTTTGCAGTCCCTGGGATTCCATGGAGCCCAGGTCGTTGGATAGGCCACCAAAGAAATTGGTAACGGGATTATCGTAGGCATGCACGCCAGGGATGACAGCTCCACCGACCTCACCGGCGAGTTTGCCCAGGCCCAGCACAGCCTGGCCGCCGGCGATGGCCGTGTCGCCAAGAGCCTGGCCCCAGGTGCGGTTGTAGCCCTTGAACTGGTCGGCTATCGCCGCATAGTGCGGTGAGTCGGGGGTAATGCCATTGGACGCGGCAACGGCCTGCGTGATCTCATCGTCGGTGAGATTCGGCAGGCCGCCCAGCGCTTGGCGCAGCTCGACAAGGTTCATGTCACATTCCCATGTTCAGGCCATACTGGCTGGACGCATCCGGCGGCGCATTCGCGGGGATGACATAACCACTGCTCGGCGTACTGCCCAATGCACCCGCTGCCGGAGCGGCGCTTGGTGTAGCCATTGGTGCGGGAGTGCCCTTACCTTTGTTCAACTCGATCAACGCCTTAAGCGCGTCTGGCGTCACATTCAGCGACGGGGTGCCCGGCGCAGCGCCTTTGTTCTTCGCCACTATCTGCGCAGCGATCATCGCGGTAAGCGGATCTTTGTTATAGGCTCCGATGGGAGACATGCCAGGCACTGTTACGGGCGGTGCATACCCCACCCCATACGTGCCATCGCCATTGGGTATTCCATACACTGTCGACAACACCGTGTTTCCGTTCTTGTCCACGCCACTGATGGTGCGTGGCTGCGCGCCCTGTGGGTGGGTTTTCGTCCAGTCGAATTGCTGTTGCTGCAAATCAAACTGCTTGCCGCGCAGGGTCAGCCCCTGCTGTGCCACACCGACGTTGGCCATAGCCGCCGAGTGCGCCAGATCCTGGCCCCGCTGCGTAGTGGCTATCTGTGCATCAGCGATAGCTTTCCGTTGGGCCAACTGGTGCAGCGCCACCGCGTTGGCCGACGAACTCATGGCGGCGTTCTCGGCCATGTCGAAAAACGCGCCCATATCCTTGACCGGTTGGTCAAAGGTCTTGCCGGCCGCCGTGGTGGTGCGAAGCACCATGGCCCCGTTGCCATTACCCACCAGCGCAATCTTGCTGCCCGTGGGCGCGAGCGATGCGTTGTACGCCTGGATCACCGCTTGCGGATCCCCTGTTGCCCGCGCCTGGGCCACCGTGTCATAGAGCGCCGAGCGCCCCGTAGCCAGCGCGTCCGAATACGCCCTGCCATAGGCATCAGCCAGTTGAGGGTTACCGTATCGGTTGGCGATCTCCATGCGGCGCTGCATCTGCATGACCGGGGTGTTCTGGATCGCCGCCGCAGAGTTCGCCTGATCCTTGTCAGTAAACGTCTGGCCCGCCACCGAGAACGCGGGCGTCATCTGCGCGCTACCCCCATACGCCTGCTGCGCTGCCTGTGCGGTTTTCTTGTCCACATAGGTCTGGCTGCTACCGTCGGGCGTGGTCACCACGTAAGTCTGCACAGGCTTCACGGGCTGGCTGGTGGCCTGCAGTTCGTCCTGCATCGCCTGGTCTTTCTTGAGCTTGGCGACTTGCAGGTCATGCAGCTCCTGCTCGGCTCGCATCTTCTTACCAGTGATGAAGCCGTTGACCAACCCCGCGGCGAACGATCCCATTGCACTTGCCATAGTGTTCTCCTATTAGATCGCAGACGCCAGCTTCGCCGCGTTCGGCGATGCTAGGAAGTAGCCCGCACCACTACCCAGGGCGCTCATAAGCGGGTCGGTCTGCATGGACGCCTGTACCTGCGCCTGGTAGAGATTGGTGTACTCGTTCGCGGCATTACCTGCGGCAGTAACCCCCAGGCTGCCATAAGCCGCTGGCGTCCCCATGGTGCCGGCGGCTGCACCCGATGCACTGGTCTGCGCACCAGACGCTGCGGTGTTAGACCCTGTAGCCAGACCGTAGGACGCATTACCTGCACCCACTAAGCCGCGGCCAAGGTTTGCCACCCCCGCGCGTTCATTCCATGATTGCTGCTGGGCCTGCTCGCGCGCCGTGTTGCCGGCCGCGCCCACTGCCGCAGCGTTCGTGATGGCCTGCCCACGCATCGCCGATGTGTAAGCCCCCGAGTTCGGGTTTACGCCCATGCCAGCGAGCGTGCGCGCCAGGGCGGCTTGCGATGTCGCATTGGCGTTAGCCTGAGTCGCCATCGCGTCGCGGGCGAACTGCTCATAGTAGGTGGGGGTAGAGTCTTGCATAGCCTGGTCAGCCAAGCTTTCTTCGACCGGACGGAATACCTGCTTCTGGTAGTCGAACAAGTCTTTGCCCTGGGCGGCTTCTTCCTCAGCCAGACCCAGCTCGCGCTGGGATACCTGGTTGGAGATGTCATCAACCTTATCCTGGCGGCTCATGTAGTAATCCATCAGCGACTGCTGCTGATCCAGCTCGCGGTTGGATATCGCACTATTGGCCGCGATAGCATCTTTCGTCGCAGCAGAGGTGTCAGGTATGTCAGGTGCGCACATGGTCACCTCCTAAGATCTTTGTGTACTGTGTGCCCACGGGCTCGTAACCCATGCGCTCGATCATCGGGCCAACCTCGTTGACCAGCTTCACGGATACGTTCAACTCCCGCACACCCAGCTGCTCCAAAGCATGCTCCGCGTAGCGGATCATCGAGATACCCAGCCTGCCCCGCCGGTGCTCCTTGGCCAGAAACAGCGTGTCCTCGGTTGCCATTAAGGTTTGGGTGTGCATTGATCGGGAGATATACAGCCCATAGTTGCCGACCAAGGCGCCATCGATGTGGCGCGCGACGATAAGTAGATACCGCCCCTGCCACTCCAGATCCAACGCGCGGTTGTAATCTGGATTGAACTCAAGCCCCTGGCGGTGGCGCTCTGTCTCGCGCCAGTGCTGCAGGTGCAGCGCTTTCAACCCGTCCAGGTCGTCTGCCAGCCGGGAACATTCGACCAGGTAAGACCCCACGCGCTGGGGGGCAACGCCCTCAATGGAGATAGGGCCGTTGTAGCAGCGTGTAAGAACGTCCGCCGTCAACCTGGCCGCTACCTCGGGTGTCAGTGTTTGCCCCAAGTAGCCGCCCACTACATCGCAGAGAATGGGTCGGATTGGTAAGTCCATGTATTCATTCTGCTAAGTTGCTACTATTTTACCATCTTGATGGTACTAACGACGAACCTCGACGAACTCCCAGCCGTCATCCAGGTAGAACGGGTACTGGCCCTGCGGCCAGGGCTCGGCAGGCGGTGCGTCCTCGGTGTACTCACACCCGTCTGGGCAATCGTCGGGGTGATCCACCCAGCCTGCGTACTGCAAGAATCCGTTGTAGAGATAGACCATCACGACCCCCCATCAATCGGCTTAGGGTATTTCTGTTTGACCGCTTGGCACGCATCAATCCACTGCTCCACCTCGGGCGGCAGCGGGGTACCGGCGTCACGCATGGCCTGCGCGAGCTTGTAGATGGCATCAAGCTGGTCGCGCACGGGAGGATATGCACGGGCGCGAAGCTCCCTGTATGTGGGGGGCACATACCCCGTGTTATGCCGGATTTTCAATGGTGAACTCTTTATCGAGATAAGGGTGCGCCACGACCCTGACGCGGTACGAACCGGGAGCGTCAAACTCTAGGTCGGCGTGATCATCAGCGCAGTCGTAAGTTGTGCCATCGATGATGATCGCGCACGGCACGGGCAGTTTCGTGAGTGTCTTGCCAGTGAGCTTAGTGGCTTGCGTCGGCCGCAAAGCGGGGACTCCGGTTAGCACGTAATGCGTGTCCGGGTGTGCATCACTCTCGATAAGCTCGCCGCGCTCTACCATAGCAGCGCCAGGGATTTCATCCAGGCTGACACGGTAGAGTATGCGGCCCTGCGCGTCTGTGTGTATGTAGAATTTTTCCATCAACGCTGCCTCATGAAAGCCCACATTTTTAAGCTCGTGCCGATGGAGGAATAGTACGTACCTGTGTTGTAGGTTTGTATGGTGATCGTGATGGAGCCGCCCACACCTGGGCATATGCATGCACAGGACGCATTAAAAGGGACATATATGTAGTTATAGGAATCCCCACTTTCACCACCTGACGTAAACGTGGTGGTTGAACTCTGTATCGTCCACCGCGCCCACTCGCCACCATTTAGGAGGATACGCAAAGACTTGGTAGCATCCGGAGCACCGGAGTTTGTCTGTGAGCCTATGCCTACCTGGACGAGGATGAATAAGTCACCACCGGGAAATGTTAGAGATGACTGTGCAGCAGTATTCCACGCATCATCCCAAGGCACACCAGGCGCGCCAAAATCCCAAGTCGCTGCTGTAGTGATTGCATTGCCCGCGATATTCGCCGTGTTGATGACATTGGCCTGGCTTATTGTCAGCGTACCGTTGACGACCGAAAACCCTGGCGCATAAATCTGGCCATCGTAAGTGACCTGAAGGTACCTGCCGCTATTGGCATTGCCAATCAACAGGCCACTAGGCCCGAGGTAAGTCCCCCAGCTGCCAGCTGCTGGCCATGCATAACCGGTATACGCGCCTGTTACGAACTGCCCAGCACGCAGGTTTCCTGTAAACGTTCCGGTGGCGCTGCTAATGTCACCCGCAAATGAGCCCGCGGTCGCATACACAGTGCCCTTAATGACGGCCTGCATGAATGTGGCCGTACCGTTGTTGGCGAGCTGCCAGCCAACTGTAGACCCATCATAGTTACTAGAGTGGATGCCGTCCGCATCGATAGTGTTGCTGCCTATCTGGCCAGCCGTGGCGTACACAGTGCCACGCACAATGACATTGTTAAACTCCGCAGTGCCAGCACCGCTGATGTGGAACCCAGACACACCGGACAAATAGCCAGTAGACTCAATATACTCACCCACCGCGATCTGGCCTGCGGTGATTTTCGCCGCCGACACATTGGCAATGTTCGCGTCGTCCACAGCCAGCAGCCCGATCTTGGCATGGTCAATAACGCCATTAATCAGAAAGGCATTGGTCACATACACGCCAGGGGCAGCAGCGACGCCATTGACCGTTGTGGGTGTGGTCTGAATAAAAAACGGCGAGGCTGGGGCTACACCGTCCGATGCAGGCCCCGTGACCAGGAACCTGTCGGACAGGACGGCGAACTCTGTGGAGCTACCGTCATCCTCTGCAGGCGTGCTGGCAAGGCCATAGCCAGACACATAGCCATCCACGCTCGTTTTTATTGCGAGTTGATCCAGCAAACCCGACGTGTCAATGCCGCTGGTCACCGCATCCGTTACTGCCTGCACGTTCGGAGCGGTGCTGCCCTGGACACCCTCGACAGCGTTGAACGGACTTGTGCCTGCATCCGACACTGCCCGAACCCAGTAGTAGAACGTGGCGTTCTCGCCCACCGGGTCGGGATAGATCGTGCCATAGACCTGCGCGATTAGAACCGCATCCCCCAGTGCCGAGGTCGAAGACCGCCACACCTCGAAGTATGCGAGCCGAGTGTACCCACGAGCGAAGTTCCAGGACACGATGTTCGTGGACACCGCACCCGCCACGACGAGCCCGGTGGGGGTCGGTGGCACAGCCGGCTCGGGATTAGCTCCAGGGCCAGACACGGCAGCAGGCGTGGACTCCCGGTATATAGCCTGCGTCACCGCGGGCGTCATGACCCCAGCGTTCAGCAAATCACGCAGCGTGACACTGCGATCCATGCCGTCACCACGGGCGCCCTGGTGTACCTCGATCCACTCCTTCATTGCCTTGAGTATCGTGGCTGTATCCGCCGAGCCGATGTCGGGGATAGAGGGTGTGCGCGAGGCTTTGCCGTATTTCTGCGAGGCCATCACAAGTCCACTATCGAGTCACTCACCGCAGCGCGCAGCACCCGGCTGGTGCCACTCAGCTCAATCTCCCAGCTTCGAGCCAGCCTGTCGGGGAGAATAAACGGTTCATCGGACTGAACCGTCTCGGTATGCATCAGCGTGCCGTCGGCAAAGAGCTTGAACGTCACTGGGTAGTCACCCGTGACCCGACCAGCGGCAACGCCATACAGCGGGGTAACCACCTGCTGCGAGTGCCATGTATACGCGAGCGGGTCGCCGCCGCGGAACTCATGGATGTGGTCGCCTACACAGACGTACAGCTTGTCCGATACCGTGTCCCGATACATCGCCGTGAACGAAGTGTCGGGCATATCCGTCCATTCCTGCGTCGTTGGGCTGAACCGGAACGCACGGCGCCCCGAGCCGGGGTCATATGTGCCGATGTACCAGCCCTGGTGCCAGCACCCGATGATGGTTTCCGGATGCAGCGCTTCCCACTGCTTGGTAGTGAACAGGCCCTGCGTCAACACCTGCTCTCCGGCCGGGCCGATAGAGCACAGCCCTTCGGGGGAAGCCCACACGACATCGCCGCCCGACGCCACGGCATCGCCACCGGCTGTCGCCACGATGCTGGCCTTGGACACACAGGGCTGGAAGAACTTCGCCGGCGACACTGAAATATTTGCCGGATCCGTGCCTGTCATCAAGAACGGTTGACCCGTCGTCAGCACCACCAGAGTGGTTGCGAACCAGCCTAGGCCCACCACGGGGAAGTTCACCGTCTGGCGATAGCCCCCCGGCCACGCCTGGGGATAGAACGGCACGCAGAACAACACGTCGTAGCCGTCGGCCGCCGCCATCATGCCGTTCGGGCCAGCCGTGAGCGCGAACATGGTGTCGGGTGGCGTGTCCCAGTTGATGCTCGGGCACACTTCGTCGCCCAAGTCCGCGGCATCGATTGTGTCTGTATACGAGGTCTGGGCGATGGGGATTTCGTCGACGAAAATATACACACCCGCCTGGGCACGATAGATGCACTTAGTGCCCAGCACCGCACCGTTCGTCGCTGCAGTCTCTAGGTCGTCAAGCTGGACGCCCTGCCCGATGACGATATCCAGCGTGGCAGGCAGCGAGGGCGGCCCCTCGCGTCTGTCCTCGTTCTTGAATGTGTAGATGTACTCGCGCGTCTCGCTACCGGCGCCGACGGGGGGATCACCCACTGCAGAAAGCGTCGGTGCCATCGTCGGGGCAGGAACAGCGAGCGGACGCGACGCCGATGGCAGATCACTGCCCGCGGTGCCTATGTCGTTACGGGTGTACTTGGGTACGCCGTCGCCTGTCCATGCGGTGAACTCGGCCGTATCGTTGGCGATGGGGCCTTTAACGACATCCACAGCAATAGTCCAGCAGAACCAGTACTGCGTCGCGCTCGCCAGGGCCTGGCCGAATCGATAGATAGTCTGTACACCTGTCTTGGCCAGCGCCAGAATGTCAGCCGTGCCCTCAATCGGGCTGATACCGCCGTGCTCCGTGTTCACGTTGTCAGCCACCTGGGCATTGCCGTCGGGCAGCATGCGCTGATCCACGCGAGGCCGGATGCCGGAGAACTTGTCCCAGACCAGATTCATGATGCTGCCTTTGCTTGGCCGCCTAGCGCAGCTTGAAACAACTGCAAGTGCGCCGACGCCTGTGCGGCGTAGGTCTGGTCGTTGGCATTCTTGTTGAACGCGCGGAACACAACATAATCCACAGCAGCGATATCGTACCCATCGGGCAGGCCAAACAACTCGTTCGGGTCGTCCAGGGCAGTCTTGCCGCTGTTGAGCACGGCCACTGGTGCAGGAATGACGGACGCCTGAGCATAGACCTTTGTGCCAGCCACTACCGGCGGGTTCACATCGAACACAAACTCGTTGCCGGCATCCATCGCATACTCAGCTACCGCACGAGCTGTGGGCGTCACACTGCGCCAGGAGGGGAATGCGCTGTCGAGTATCGGCCGAGACACTAGCCGAATGGTGGCGCCCGTGGGCTTGTCCACCCCACTCGTTGTGTTCACATTACATAGCAGCTCCATCAGCCGAACCCACCGGGTGTCGGGATCAATGACACGCAGATCCTGGCGCGCGCCTTCGGCAAGAGTTAGAACCATGTACTGCGACGCCGACGGCGGCACGAGCTGCGCGATCTGTGTCTGGGCGTCGTTGATCCAGTCGGACATCTCTTTCATCGTCCAGCGTACAGCCGAGTAGTCCTTAGTGATGAACTGCACGCGGTCAATAATAGATTGGGTCGTCTTGTTCATCGTGCCCCCTGTACTTGTAAGACGCCTTTAACGTACAGCTGCAGGCCATTTATTTTGTCGGCGCGCCTGGCGTCGTCGGTAGCCAGCTGCTGATAGCTTGCTGCGCATGCTGCGAAACCTGAGATCCAGTCGGTTCCGGTGCCATCAATGCTGCCGCCGGCGGCGGAATGCGAGGCGGCGGCACGGGCACGCTTGGCAGCGGACAAACGCTGCTGCAGCCGCTGAGCAGTATCAGATAAGGTAGAAACTTGAGTAGCCGTGGAATCGACCAGTGCTTGATAATCATGATCGGCTTTCTCCGTAATATAGGCATACTGGGCGTCAGCCTGGCGCGCGGTGGCCTGGGCCATTGAGTTTGCAGTGGCCAACCCCGCAGTGAGTTTGGCGGCATCGCGCTGCGCGCTTAAGCTGCGGACGTGATAGCCAGCGAAGAAGCACCCCGCCGCAATGACAAGCGTGGCCGCAATATCTATGAGCCATGCGTATGGTTTCAGCCCATCGAACATAGCCATTCCTCTGTATCCCGGCGGTTAACCAAACCCTGGTATTTCCTGCCGCCGGCCAGTACCCACTTTCTATATTCAGTGCAAGCGCCGCGCTTGTCGCCGGCGTTAATCTTGCGCAGCAGTGTCGACGACATGAGGTGCCCCTCGCCCTCATTAAATGTGTAGTCGATCAAGGCACCTTCTTCTACATTGCTTAGCCGCACCTTGACGTGTCTATGCACAGCAGCCGTAGCCTTGGCAATGTCCTTGTCCTCGAACGCCTGGCACTCGGCCTCGGTATAGACCTTGTGAGGGATCACGTCGGGGCCAGTGTGACCACGGCACGCAGTCCATGTTCCATTGACATCTTGGTACGCGGGGTAGCTTGTGCCCTCGAAGTAGCCAACCAGTGCACCGGCTATAGCTACTGCGCTGGCACCGCCTGCGATTAGCTGCAACAGCCTAGTCTTTATTACCGGCGGAATCATTTACGTAACTTCCTAGCAGCGTTCCACAGCCAGCCAACAACCAGCAAGAGTGTGTAGAGCGCGGTGAGGATATACATCCAGTTTTGCCAGGTGATGCCGAGCAGCGTTGTCGAAGTGACCACCGCAGGCGGTGCCGCGGCGGCGGGCGCAAACTTGGAATCGACGGCAACATCAACCGCTGCCCTTGCGTACTCAACAACGGTCTTGATGATTTCCGGCACACTCGTCATGCAGAACCCCCATTGGCAGGCCAGCCTGTGGTAATGTCGTAGGCCACGAGCTGCTGATACGCAGTCTGAGAAACAGAATCTTTGATGGCATTGACTGCGGTGTAATGGGCCTTACCCGCGTCGAAACACGCTTGAACGTGCATACCTATCGCATCAGCAATGGTGACAAGATCATCCATGCTGATCGTTGCGTATGAGTTGTCGGGCTGTAGAAAGCTAACTTCGGTGAGCCCCAGACGTTGACCGTTGAAGACAGCATTGCTGATTCTGTTTTGGTCGTCGATGGTGGTTCTGACCGACATACCATTAGGCAAAGTGACGCCGCCCGTCTCGACCTGAAATTTCTTGGCAGAAATCGCGGCAAGCACCGCTTGCTTCGTGTCGTCGTCAGACCATGGCGTCGTACCCCACTGTTGATACCACTTACCGTCAGTCATCTGCGGGTCTACCTCAGCAACCTCCGCATATTCCACAGCGGGCATAGCAGTAGGCTCTACCCAAACGATGCCATCGGGCAACGCAGCAGTGCTTAGGTCTTTGGGCCAAGAGATATTCGGGTAGCTCTTGCGAAGATCTACGGGGTATTCAGTGATTTTGTCGTTTTCTACACGAGCAAACATAATCAATATGCCCCCGTTCTTTCGTTTACCCACGCTTCTGCCGCAGCTAGTTTGTCACTCGACAAAATGCCGCCATAGACAATGAAGCTATAAATGAAATTCTTCGTGTTAAATCCCGATGTATAAGGCTTACCAAGAAAAATTTGTGTACTTACAGGTGTGCTGCTAATAGTCGCGCTGGCATAAGTCGACAGACTTGCGTTAGTCCCGTTGGATCTCGCAGTCACGCTAGACAATGAGGACTTGGTGGCCCGAAGCGTCATGACGCTCTTTGTCGTTATCGAATACGACCCACCCTTAAAGTTACCTACATTAGATCCGCCGTTATCCCAATAGCCCCACCCCATGCCGGAACCAGGTACAAATTCCAGCTCCCACCCTTGCTCGTTGGACGAACTTGTCATCGCCGTGAAGATATAAAATGGGTACGAAAGATATCCTGTAAGACTGCCAATTACTACGCTTATGCTTGCTGTAGCGCTAAAAAACGCAGGAGAATAAAGCCCGTTCACAGAACTAGATGGATAATTCAACCGATAGCACCCATCACTATCCTGGGACAATTTGATGCCAGAAGCCGCAGACAGAATGACAGGCCCGCTGGGGTACGTGCCACTATATTTCGGGTAGACCTTGGAAACTGTCTGGCCAACGGCTGTAATAGAACTGCCATCAGATTGTTTTAACGTGCTGAAATCAGTCAGGTCATAAACCGCGCCCGTCGTGACACCATCACCGAATAAAATATCGCCAATGGTCGGGGCCGATGGTTGTCGTGCGGCAAGCAGTAGAATGTCGCTACTCATGCTATCGCCTGCCCCAGCACAAATATCATGTTCGTACTGGTGGTGGAGTCGCGCTTTACACCAAGCAAGTCCACACCGCTACTTGTTAACTCAGGTGCAGTGCCGCTGTCGTCGAACTGAGTCCCGGACGGCCAAGCTACTGTATGCGCCCCGCCATCCTCTATGCGCAAATAAACGACCTGCGACTCCCCCGATGCAGGCGCATTGGAGAACGCAAAGGTTGTGTCTCCAGTAACCGTCATTGTGAATTCGGTCGCGCTGGATAGGTCTATGGTTTGACTACCAGACACATTACCCAGCGCGGAGACGTTAAACCGCATCGCCTGGGCAAGGCCGTTATCGGCGTCTACCTTGTCACGGAACGCCTCCATATCCTGCGCTGTCACGCGCAGCCCTACTGTCGTGCCCGCCGTGGATTCTGTCGGAGCTGAGAATGCCTTTGCCGTCGTACCTTCCTGGCCGCGCGAAATACCGGCAAGCGTTGTGCTACCCGACGAGTGAGTCGTCACGTAGGCAATCTCAAACCCATCGTCATCTTGTAGAACTATCTTGAACATGTCCCCCGTCGATATGGTGGGGAATACGCTGCCACTGTCGGTTAGCGTCAACGACGTAGCCGTCGACGTGATGTCGGCAGCAAGCGTGGTGCGCGCGGCGTCGGAAAATAGCTGTGTCATCAGTAGTCCTTCACCGAAAACACCAGCTCGCTTTCATCGAGCCGGCCACCTACAGTGGTCGCCTGTATAGTCAACTTGTATTTATTGCCGTTCGTGCCGCCCGACATCCAAAACTTGCAGCGCAGAGTCGTGCGCTCCACCGAACTGCACACCAAGGAGGTGTCTGTCGCGTCAGTAGTACACACAACATCGGCGGTAACATCGTCAAGCGTGTCATCCATGGGTAACAACCACGGCGAATAGTCAACGTCGTAGTCCTTGATCTCGGACGGCTGCTTAATGTAGGTGGCCAGTATCATTGTTCGATCACCTCAACCTCCAGCGGGATCGCCGGTACGGCGACCTCGCGCACTTCTGCGGGCCGCTCTACAACACGCGACTCATCAGGCCGGGAGGCCGTACGCGCCTCAAGCAGGCGCTGCGCTATGTCAAACGCGGTGGGCATAGACACCAGCACAGGACGCCCAACCATCCACTGCTGCACGTCGTTACCCGCAGCATGCCAATCGAAGCCAGCAAATGCCTGCGCAAGAAACACCGCAGCGGCGGCGCTCTCAAGCCCAGCCGTCGAAGACACGAACATCAACGACTCGTTGATAAAGTCGGTTGCACCACGGCCAGTGACAATCAGCCGGGTGTCGATGAAAGTGAGGGCCGAGGACAAAATCTCTGCATTCCCAGCGCCCTCAATGCCTACGGATGTGTTGGCGCGTGCCTGACCTACCAAATTTGTGGAGGTAGCCCCCGACGTGTCCGTCAGCGTGTTGGCCGTGGCCTGGCCCAACATATGCGTAGCCCCCTGGCCGCCAACAGATAGCGTGGTGTTAGTCAGCATCTGGGCGCTAACCTGCAGCGCCGCCTCACCATCAGCCTCGTAGGTAGAGCCTGCATAAGCACTTCCTATCAAGTCAGTGCTTGCGGCGCCCGCAACGGTAGCAACAAGGTCTGCAGTGGCGGACGTGAACACCGCCACAGCCGCAGAGCAGAAGATGTCAAACCCAGCATCGGTAAGAGAATCGAACGTGGCATCAGAAACACAGTCCACATCGAATACAGCCAGCAGTACGTAACCGCCTTCCAGCTCAGTACTCGCGGTACCCGCAGCACCTAATTCGGTGCTGTACTGGGCCTGCCCGGCAAGCGCGGTAGAGGCCATGCCATCAGCGTCGAGCGCTGCCTGGGCATATGCACCACCCACCAGGGTCATGGACGCATCACCCTCCACGCCGAACGCAACATTGACATAGGCCGACGAGTCGAACGCACTGGTGTTCTCACCGGCAAACGAGAACGCCGCTTCCAGCACAGTCGCTGTGCCTTCCTCGCGTGCCAGCTCGAAGACCGCTATCTCTCCGAGGGCCAGCTCAATGCGAGGCCAGACCATATCAATCCTCGGTTATCGTCGATGTCGTGCGCAGGCGCGGGACGACGCCCACGTTGTACGCGACCGAGGGTGTGAGCGACCCGCTGTACAAAATCTTGCCGGCGCCGCTGGATGCAGTCCCCACAGATACATACGTCGCCGTACCTGGCGTCCCAGCTGTCATCTCTCCGAATTCGACAGCAGCGGCCGGGCTCACAGAGTTATCTGTGACAGTCCAGCCGGCAGACGTTCGAGCAACTGCCACACGGGCGTAGCCGGTGTAGGACACCTCACTGGTGTTCTGCGAGCCAGCCTCACCGGGGTCAGCCGTATGGAGCGCCAGGTAAAGATTAGTGAACGGGCTGGAGGCCGCGTTATCCGCGAGATTTGCAATCGCTGTGCCGTTGAATATCAGCTTCAGCAAATCGTTCTCGAAGGTGTTGGACTTGGACATGTGTGCTCCCTACAATTAGCTGCCGCTGCGGCGGTGCAGCTTGTCGCCGCGCCGATGGATAAGGGCGGGCTCGCCCGGATGGCGGCTGTCCTTTGCAGGTCGCACGCTGTACATCGTGGTGGCCGATGTGGTTCCCTGGTGCACAACGCCCGCCACAGTGCCGTGGGGACTTTTCGCGCCGCGGTACTTGAATCCGACTGGCGTGCCCACCGGCAGGGTCTTGGCTTTCGGTTTGCTGGTTGCCATGGCTAAACTCCTTCACCACTCGCGCATCTGCACCTGCACCTCGGCCGAACCGAGTGCGGTGTTCGCGCGACGTTTTGCGTTGTTGATGGCGTCGTAGAAAGGGCCGGCGTAGCCGGTCACGGCGTCGGGGGCATACCAGGGCTGGTTGCTCTGGCGGACAAGGCGGGCTTTCGCGCCGCAGGCGATGTACTCGCCGTACTCATCGAGCACGGAATCCGTGACATCTACGGACGTATTGCCAAGAGCGAGCGTGAGCGCCGCCTTGACGGTGAGCTGTGCGGCGTCAGCGGGCGGGCGGATCAGCTCGATGGTCGACGGCCCCCACTGAACGTAGCCACGAGGGCTACCATTGCCGGGCGTGTTATCGCGCAGGCGCGCCAGCTCAGTAGCAACCGGATAGACCTTCTTGCCGTCAACGCGGACATCCACCAACGCAACTAGCTGCAGTCCGGTGTCCAGGCTCACGTCATACGTGTCCTGGCCTGCAACGATGGCGATGGGGTCAAGACTGTCCTGCCACGCCCCGGAGCGAGTACAAAACTCTTTCGTGGCATCCGAGAGCGCGCGCAGTGCCACCGTCTGGGCGACGGCGGGAAACTCATCAAGCACACGAGTCAGGAGCGTGTCGAGCTTGGCCATGGCCTACTCCACCCCCTCCGGGGCCGCTGGCGCTGCTGGCTCAGCAGGCGGTTCCGGTGCCTGCGGTTGCGCTTCTGCGGCCGGAACCTCGGACGCTTGTGCACGCGGCTTGCGGGGTTTGCGCTCAACGGCAAATCCCTTGTCATCGACCTCGCCGTCCCACGGCGTCAAGTGCATGAGTTTGGCCAGGTGCTCCGTCGCGGTGTAGCAAAAGCCTTCCGCGTCCTTGAAAAATTTAGGCAACGACATGCGCCCTCTCCTGTTGCGGCGCGGGCTCAACGTCGAGCACGCGCAGTTCATCGAGCAAATCTCCAAGGGGGAAGCAATCGAGGGCCGTGTGTCGGCTGCAATTCACAACCGACACGCCGCGGCGCAGCGCATCGGCGGCCACAGCTTTAAAGTCCCCACGCCAGACGCGCACGGTGTCTGCGGTCGGGTTGTCTGTGCGGTCGTGAGCACCGTGCCAATGCGAGCCGTACTCAAGAGAGCAGTCGTAGCCAAGCAGCAGAATTCGGCTAGCGCCGCGCTCCATTGCCAGGTGGATGGCCGTGGCACCACTGTTGCCGCGTGTGGTCGGCAGCAAGTGCAGCCCGAACTCTTTGGCTGCCGGCGCGCTAGTCGTCCACTTCTGGGCACGAACATCTATTCCGTGCCAGTGCTGTTGCCACCAGCCGTGGTCAGCGGCAAACAGCACGTCGGCGAACGGCACAATCCGGTATGTGTCGTTGGTCACCACGGTGGGCAACCCGGCGACACGACCAACATCGAGCGCCGTCAGCGACGGGCCACTGGCGATACAAGCCACCGTGCGGCCAGACCAGACCCTACTCATGCGTTTCCCCAGTCTCTTTGCGAGACAGCCCACGAGGCGACGAATCACTCCGTGGGCTGTGTGGCTTACGCGGCGTAGGCGTACAAGTCGACCAAGCAGGTCGGATCAATCACCTTGTAGCCATAGACCTGCAGGCCGCGTACCGCATCGGCAAAGCGCTTTTCGAGGCGCAGCTTTTCCATCTCGGTCATCTGCGACGCGAAGGTCAGGCCGTTCTTGTGGCCGGCCAGCAGGTGGAATGCCTTGACGTTGTTGGGTGCACCCGAAGTACCCAGATTCACCGTCGCCGAAGGCAGCAGGTTGGACAGGTACAGGGTGAAGCGGTCGATCATGCCGACGCGACCGTTGCGCAGGATGGACTGGCCGTCACCGGTCAGCGACGCATCCTTCAGGTCGGACTTCTTGATGCGCGACAGCGCCCACGCGGGCACGATCAGGAAGCGGCCTTGCTCGGGGATGTTCTGCTCGTCCAGCACCTGGCCAGCGTCGACGATGGCGTCCAGAATGGTGGTGCTCGAAACACTGCGCGGCGCAGCGGACGTGCCCATATTCAGGTTGCTCGCGATGCGGCCCGCCGTGGCGCCCTTGTTGTGCGAGTCCACCTGGGTGTAGGTAGCCGCCAGCACGTCGGTGTCGATGGCGATCTTCATTTGCTCGGAGGCATCGGTCGCCCACTTGTCCATCACCTTCACGTCCTGCTGGTACGCGGACACGTCGTCGATCTGAGCGGCGTAATACTTACCCTTGTCGATTTCCAGGTCGATCACGTCGCCATCGGGCATGTCATAGGAGATGTCCGTGTTCCGCGTGTAGTCGCGGATCGCAGCAGTGGGCACCGTACGGATCTTCACCTTGTCGCCGAACTTTTTGATCTCGCCCTCGTAGTCGGTGTTCGAAATCGCGGCCAGGACGGTGGCGTCGTAAAACTTTTCAATCAGCTTGCCCGACCAAACCTCCGGGATGAAGGTGCGGGTGCCAGAGGGCGAGTCCGAGTAGGACGGTGCGCCGGATGCATTTGCAAGAGACATAGAGTGCTCCTTGGGAGGAAACAAAACGGGCCGGCGATAAGCCAGCCCGTCGTTCTCAGGAGCACTTGCGCGCTATCGGATTCGACCACTGGCCATCGCTGCAGCGATGCGTGCCTCCATGGCCTGGTGCTCGGGACTCTTGCGGTAACTCGGGTCGAGACTGGAACGCTTGTAATGCGCGTCGATTTCCGACCTGCTCACGCTGTTGTCCGGCTCTCGGGGGGTCTGCGCTACGGCAACACCCACAGCCCGAGGGGATGGCGATAGAGGCGGCGTTCCAGGGGTCGGTGCGGAAGCAGGACTGGGCTCAGCAGGTGGTG
This sequence comes from Candidimonas nitroreducens, assembly GCF_002209565.1. Classification (GTDB taxonomy): domain Bacteria; phylum Pseudomonadota; class Gammaproteobacteria; order Burkholderiales; family Burkholderiaceae_B; genus Candidimonas; species Candidimonas nitroreducens. The sequence continues at coordinate 149,961 of NZ_NJIH01000013.1, read as the reverse complement.
CTTCAACCCCAGCGGCTTTCTTGAACGCGGTGAACAGGGTTGCCACGCGAGCGTGGTCAAGACTGCCTGCTGCCGTGTCCAAGTAGGCCTGGCGCTGCACCCCACTCAAGGGATCTACTTCCTGCAGCCACGCCAACCACTTGGGATCTCCATTCACCTGCTTGTAGTCAGGAACCGCTTTTGCTAGCTCACCAAAGAACCTGTCCTGGGCCGTCTGGTAGACCTGTGCCTCGGCTTTGCCGATGCGCTCATTGGTCTGCTCCAGCGTGGGCTTCAGTTCCTCCAACCGCTTTGCGACGATGCCATCTGCAATTTCCTGGGCCTTGCGGCCAATGACATCCATCAGCTCCGGCCCATACGTCTCAACATCCTTGTCGGTAACCAAGGGCGCGGGGGTCGGTGCCGGCGCGGGCGGTGCAGCGGGCTGAGCGGCGGCCTGCTCAAGTGCAGTAGCGCGATCTTTGTAGACCTTCAGCTCAGCATGCAACCGTCCTGTCTCTGCGTTGAACACACCTTGCAAGGTCTTGTACTTGTGCTCCCAGTTTTCAGCAGCGGGGACAGGCTCAGGATCTTGGGGGGGTTCCGCAGGCTCGGCGGGAGGGGGCGGCGTAGGTGCCGCAGGTTCTATGGGCTTCACTTCCTCGGGCGGGGACTCGGGCGGTGCGGGAGGAATTTCCTCGGGCTCTCCGCTGGGGCCATTGGCCTGGCTGAGAAGTTCGTTAGCACGCTCGGCTTGCCGACGCACCTGATCTGGAATTGCCATAAAAATGACCTATGTGGTTATCTGCGTGTGGTGAGATCCACAGCCGCTCGGATAGTCACGAGTAGCTCGTCAATGGCCACCATGGCACCTTGCATCTGCCGGCTTCGCGCTGGGTCAGGGTCGAGGCTGGCATTGACGTACCGTTCTCGACTCTCACGCAGCCAGCCTTCGATGATTCCCCACTCTGCGGTCTTGCCGATACGGCCAAGTGCTGTGAGGGTGTCAGGGTTAGGTTTGACTAGCATTTAAAGCTTTATACCATCATGATGGTAACGCAGTCAAGCGACAATTCGATCAGTCAGCGCACCGATGGGCCTACCATTCTGTGGAGGCGCCGGCGGCGAACCGCCATTACCCATCGGCAGCATAGCTGGCTGGCCCGGCCGCCCAGGCATTTCACCCAGGCCCGGCTGACCAGGTTGAGGGAGCTGAGGCGCCATGGGCTGCTGCGGGTGATCCGGCACAATCTTATCGGTATCAAGCTCCAGGCTCTTGGCCTGCTCGCGCAGCAGGTATGCCCGACCATCAGGGCCAATAACCTGCATGTCGACCGGGTTGGCCGTCGCTTGCAGGAACTCGTTGCGCCGCTGTGCAAGCTGCTCGCGGGCCATCACCGAAGCCGAGCCGCGCGCCACGATGCGGATATCCCCCTCAAGCTCAGGGTATTCATTAAATGCGAACTGCATCAACCACGAGTGCAGACTTTCCAGCACGTCGACGATGACACGATCCACACCCCCTAGCACCGATTTCATCAACCGGTTTGCATTACCCACCAGCATGCTCAGGCCCGAGGACGTGCGGCCCGCCCCACCGATCTTGGTGTCGCCCGTCATGTACTTCGGCAGCCCGCTGTACTCATCGGCCAGGTTCGAGAAGAACGTAAACACGTTCACCAAATCCATGGCGTTGCTTTGCGGCTGGAAGAAATAGATGGGCTGCTCGGTGCTGCCCATCGGGCTCGACGTGAACTGGTGAACCTTCCAGGGGTAGAGCTGTGTCACGTTGGCGCCCACCGGCATGCGGTCTGTATTCACGCCTACCTGCGGCCCGGACGATATCGCCATGTTGTTAACCAGCGAGCGCGCTGCGGCATTACACACATCCTGTGTATCACGGATCAGGTCGGGTACACCATTGCCCCAGAACGCGCCGGGGATTTCCTCGTAGCATGCGCGCCGATAAGGCTTCTTACCCAGGGGATCCGGGTTGATCGTGGCCTTGATGATCCAGCGACCAATCATCCAGAGGTTGACGTTGTACGCTTTGTCGGGGTCGTCGACCTGCGGGTCATCCACGCCCCACTCAATCAGATATTTTCCCGGAACCTGGCCAAAGAACTCCAGGGCGTCGGCGGGGCCACCAGTAGACAGTAGCTGCTCGGGTTGGTTGATCTGGTCGGCAGTGTTATACCCGTTGATGCCCAGCCAGTTCTGCAGCCCATCGAACTCCTGGAGCACGCTGCGTATGGCTTCTTCGTCATAGCCGGGCGAGCCAATCATGGCATAAAGCGCGTCGCGCGTGAGGCGGTGATGCTCGAAGCAGTATCCGTTGTCCACATCCGTGGCCCATGAGGCAGGATAGAACTTAAACGGGTCAACCCGATACCAGCGCTTGACAAGCTTGTCCTCGACGACCGGTACCCAGCGCGGCAGCGCATTGGCGCCCCCTGACATCTTCTGCCAGGTCAGCGTAGGCTCGCGGTGAATGACTGGCCCTTTCAGGATAGCCGCCGGGTAGGTCACAAAGTCGTCGATGAACTGATCCAGTGCTTCAATAAAACCGCCCTCAATCAGCTCGTCCTCCAGGATGCGCTCGGTGTCCTCGGCCTTAAGCCGGGCCTGCTCGCGCAGCTTGGCCTTCAATGACTCGCGCGCCGCGTCCAGGCGCTGCGCCACCATGTCGGGCGGCATGTCCACCCCCATAGCACGCAGCATTCCCACCTCCTGGCCAACCTTCATCGCCAGCTGCTGCTCTGAGTCGTCCGGCAGCTGCGGGTTGGGCGTGGGCGATACCGTCCACGGCTTGTCACTACCCTGCCCCAGGAGCGCGTCGCGCAACCAGGACGCCGCGGCGCGGCACTTCACCGACGAGATCATCATGAAGATCTGCGAGCCGCCCACCTGCTTGATCTGCGACAGTTTGTCGGGCTCATACTCGCCGCGGCGCTGGCGCAAGCTCGCCAGTAGTCGAGGCCGAATTTCCTCTTTTGCCCGCTTGGCGTCTTCCCACAGTGGCATGATGTAGCCCGCCAGGCCCGTCAGGACTTCCTGTTTATCGCGCTCACTATCGCGCTGCGCCTGGGCAGCAGCCTGCTCTCGGCGCGTCAACTCGTCGTTCGATACGACCCGCAGCAATCCACGGCTACTGTCCATAGCTAATCCCCCCGGCCGCAGCCGTAGGCAACACATTCAGACAATTTTACCATCTTGATGGTAACTTAAACCCAACCACGCATGTCAACCTGCTGCACCACGCGCACCGCACCCAACCCTTTAGCCAGGTCACCGGCGGCGTCGACCACCAACGCGCCGTACTGCACGGCGTCGTGCGGATGACTGAACCGATTCTTCTCGGGGGTTTCCTCGTACTGGCCATCGCGCTTGCGCTTGTACCGATAGCCATGCTCGAACCCCGCCACGATGGTGGGGCAGCGCGACTTGTTGATGAGGAACATGGCCTCGCCGTCGATCTGCTGAGCCAGCAATTTTTCCACCGCACCAAGGCGTGGTGCGATGTCGTTGGTCGGTGGGCGCACTGCGACATACCCCATTGCCTTGATGATGTCCGCGCAGCTCTGCTCGTTGATCTGGCTTTTTGCCCAGCCAGCTGGATCACCCGCGATGGCCACACGAAACCCTGGGTAGCGGTCAGCCAGCAGTGGCCTCACCTTGAGGTCGATGAAGCGCTCCAGGCCCATGTTCTCGCTCACCAGCTCATCCTGCAGCAGCACGCGCCCGCGCGCATCGCGCTGGTAGAGCGCCGCAGCCGGCGTGCGCCCAAAGTCCATGCCGATGATGACAGGCGTGCCACCCACCACGTTCAACTCATCGCGCGTGTGGAAATCCGGCACGAACGTTTTCTCGTAGACCGGCAGCCCTGCCTTGGAACGCCCATACTTTGCGTGCACATGAACGTTGATCCAGTCCTCATCGGCGCCCTCCATGAGGTCTTGGTAATACGTCGCCGGCAGATTTTCCAGGTTCTCGGCGGCAGGATCCAGGCTGCCAGGCTGCTTGAAGATTTCCCAGCCGGCCGGCTTTTCCTGCTCGAACTTTTCATAGACCCAATGATCCGTCGAGGGCGGATTGGTATCCATGATGAGCCCGTACCACGTCGGCCCACCCTCTTTCTTGCTCGGGTAGCGACCCACGCGCGAGCGCAATGCGGTGATGATCTCCAGCGGTGTCTCGCGGGCCTCGTTGACGAACGCACCGGTCAACTCCAACGACAGCAACCGGCGCACGTCCTCGGGGTCATCCAGGGCACGGAACATGACCTCGGCCACCACGTCGCCAAAGCGCAGCGTGTAGGTCATGTTGCTCTCGTGCCAGCGCCCCGCCACACCGTCGGGGAACCACTCCAACCAGGACTTTAGCGTCGTGTCCTTCAACTGCTGCTTGGTGGAGCGCACGATGGCCCAGCGGGTGCGTCGGATGCCGTCTCGGCCAGGCGACTGCTGGCGCGCACGGCGCGCGATCTCGATGATGTTGCCCGTGGACTTGCCCGAACCAATCGGCCCCAACAACAGGCGCACCGGCGCGTCGCTGGCCATGAACCGCGCAATGGTGGGCGGCGCGGTGTAGTTGGTGACGATGGTTCCCGACATCACCACCCTGTCAGTATTGCCAGGTGAACAGCCGATGGGTGCATGCTAGGATGCCCTCGCAGTACTTCCGCTTGCCCTGGGTAACCCCTGGGGCTTTTTTCTGCACCGCACCTAACCGCGCCACGTCGCAGCCTTGACGGCCCACATTTGCGCACTCTGTGCCTCGGTGATGGCGATGTTGCACATGCGCGCCACCTCGGGGTCATCCGTCTCATGGCGCAACTTGTTGGCCTCGTCGATAAACGCCGCGGCGCGTGACTTGAGCAGGTGCACCGACGCGCTGCCGCCAGGGTTGAAGGTCAGGCCAACGGCACGTTCACCGAATGTGGGTTCACGAGTAACTTGTTGATCCATGGTTATTTCCTCAGAAGGGTGTCGAGGTCGTGCTTCGCGCGAACTATCTCGACGGGGTGCAGGCGCAGCACATCCACGCCATTGCCACAGTCGGACTGGAAGCGGCACGCGATTTCCACAGCCTCCATTGCCGACTTGCCGCAAGCCATGGCCGCCAGGGCATACTTGCGCCCAGTACCAGCAGCGTACTTGGAGTCCTCGATCAGCATCGGGTACGGCGCCGCGCAGTATTCTTCGATGCCAACGCTTGAGAAAACGATCAGCGACGCATCGTTCTTACGAGCGACCTCGGGGAACTTCTCAGGGCCAGCACCGCTAGCCCACCACTCGCGCATTTCCACCCCAACATCCCACGACCCGGTAACCGCCAACAGCGCATTCTTGCAGCGCCAGATTTTCGTCGTGGTGGCTATCGCACCCGCCCCGTCAACCGCGCGCTTATCCGCCGCCAGGGTTTCTCCGTCCCACGCGATCACAGTCATGCTGGCTCCATATCCACGGTGACGGGCGCTCGCGCCGCGGCGTCCATGTTGATGATGAGCTGGAACCCCGAGCCCATGCCGGCCGGGCCATCGTCCTTGGGGTCGACTCGGCCCACGCGGGCCAGGAGTGTTGCCAGCTTGATTTTCAGCTCCGGCTTCAAACCGCCTGCGGCCATGTCCTTGATGAGGTCGGCCAGCACGGCGCCATAGAACGCCCCGGATTTCAACTGCTGCTCGGCGGCCTGCAACCCCATGGCCTTCTCGATCTCCTTGGGGTCGACCTCGCGCAACATGACCGCCAGCTCGCTCTGCGCGTCCTCCGGGGTTACACCAGGGGGCATGCGCCCCATCGCCAACTCAGCCAGCTGGCCAATGCTCAACCGCCGAGCCGGGCGCTCGACAGGCTCCCCGCCATCCTCATCGATGTCATCGTCTTGCGGCTCAGGCAACGCAGGGACTCGGGGAGCCTGGAGCTGCGGCGTGGGCTGGACAGGTGCGGCAACTGGGGACTCATCACCCCACGGCTGGGCCATCACCGCATCCAGCGCTTGGTCAAAGCTATTGGGCGTTCCGGCCACGGCTAACCTCGTCGGCATACCGCTGCAGCTCATCCACAGCGGATAGCGGGAGGGCCATATGCACCACCCCGTCGATTACCTCATGCCCTGCGCACCAATCACGGAACGCTTGTACCGGGTACACCACCTTGCCATCCCGGTATTCGTAGGGCGGCCCGTACTTCAAGAAGCCCGCCTTCGCGTTGCGCACACGCCAAGATCTAATGGTGACAGGGTGCTTGCCAAGCCAAACGGCAATGTCTGTGGTTGTGTAGTACCTACCTCTTGCCGGTGATTCGGAGTCCATCTCGTCTACCCCTTCAAGGTTTTATTGGGACTACAGATTGCCACTTTTGATTACATTCAGACATTTTTAAGGTTGAAAAGACGCCCCAGACTCAACTGGGGCCAACGGGCCGACCATGCGACACCGGCTTACTAGGGATGGGCGAAGCATATACCATCGTGATAGTAACGGCAAGTTGTTTTGTATGTGCTACTTCGCGCTACATGGTTTTTTGGTGGGGCGCATATCTCGGAACCCCGTGAAGGCCACACACCACCCCACCCCCGTGTGGCCACACCCCTGACCCCCCTGCCCGCCTGAGCACTGTCACCCTGACCCCCCTGCCCGCCTGGCTCCACGCCAACACCACCCCACCACGGCCCCGCCGCGCGGCGTCGACAGCGCACGCTCATCCATTGTTACCATCGTGATAGTAACGGAAAATAGAGCCGTGCCGTCGCATGGTGCGACGGTCAGCCGGTTAACCCGGGTTAACGTTCAAAGGAACTCATCATGGCTACCAAGACCGCTACCAAGACCGCTACCAAGCGTACTGTTACCGCCGTTGCACATCGGCCCGGTACAGTTGAAACCAGCGTGCCGCTTCCCGATGCGCTTGAAAAAATCGCGCACGAAATATCCGGCGCGATCATTGAGGCCGAAACCGTTGGTCAGTCGCTTAACGCCACGCTAGGCGAGCTGGCCATCAAGGCCGCGAAGTACGCCACACCAACTAACCTTGGCGCATTCATCGGCGCGTGCAAACAGCTATGCGACGCCAGCACGGCCGTAACCGTAGAATCGACCAAGGTCTATCTGTCGCGGCTGCGCGGCGTCATCAAGGACATGATTGAAAAGGCCTACAAGCCCGCGAAGACAGGCGGCTTAAAGGCCATGTACCGTGACCGGCCAAGCGCCACCACGCGCGCGTCTAGCGGGGCGCGGCACGGCACGGATAGCGCCGATGCGGCCACGCCTGCCGCGCCTAAGCCCGCCACGTTTGAAGACCTTGTGCGCGGGCTATTCGGCACATTCACACCAGAGCTGGGCGCGGCCGTGGATTACGCCATCGAACATAGCGGCATGTTCATGTCCTGGGCATCCTCATCGGCAAAGGCTGCGCAAATAGCCGAGATCGAAAAGCTCGGCGCGCAAGTGCCGGTCATTGGGTCGCCGCAAAAGCCGGCCGAGCCGGCCAAGACGCGGCGCACGCGCAAGGCCGCGTAACCCCGCCACGGCTTAACCCTTTCACCCCGCCACCACGGCGGGGTTTTTTGTGCCTGTTAACTTAGTTCGGTACGCGGTTAACAGGCTGCGCATTGTTAATATGTTTACAGTGCGTGGTGGCGGGGCTATGGGGTGAGATGGTTTAGGGTTAAAACAACTGGGTCGCCATTAACCTGGGTTAACTAAGTAACAGTCAGCAGACTGCCCAAAAATAAAAGCGGCGCGCTTGTAGCGCCAGGTAATTAAAACGGGTGTCTGAAATCGCCACAAACCCGCATAAAGCCTAGTTATCGATAAAAAATGCCATCATGGCCATAAGACCCGGTTTATTGCGTAGCGCCACGGCTGGCGTAGCCAGCGGGGTTTTCCAGGGCTTTTTATTATCTACTCTATTCTATTAATAATTAATGTTACGTATAGAGAGGCGAAAGACCATGATGGTAGTGTGGTTGGCCACGAAACCACACTCTATAAAGGTGTCTTCAAAAACCAATTGTTTAATCACGGCTGAAAGATATAGAACCCGTGGATAGGCTTTTGAAAGAAGACAGAAACGATATGCGATAGTTTTTTACTCGCCTAAAGGGTTTTGAAAGTTCGCGCTATGCAGTGATGTTTGCCCCTGGTAGGCTATTTTCCATGGCCACTAACTTGCCGCTGGCAAACCCGGCGCCCTGTTTTTGGCTGGCAATTGTGACTAATCCTGTTACACGCAAAAGGAAAAAAGCCGTGGAAACCAATTACGAGCCCCTACAATCCCTGCCCTTTGACATCGACGAATTAGCGAAGCAAGCCGAGCTGAATGCAACTACATTAACAAAAATCAGTGACCGCGAGATGAACGGGAAGCACCTTCGCGTCTATACAACGTACGTCGGTGGCACGGTAGTTGGCGAGTGCTTCACCCTGGAATCCCTGGCGCACGTCATGGGCATACCCATGTCAACAATGAATGGGCGCTATAAGCGCGGCAATCTTGTCGCGTGGAAAGTTAACCTGCCCAATGCGGCGGGGCGGCCTGCCCGTGGCTTTCCCTTGCCGTTGCTGGGTGACGTAATGCGCGTGATTAACACGCCACGGCTGCGCGTGCATGTGGATTCAGACGGTACGCGCATTGGCGAATCCAGAGAGCGCGAGCACGTCCCGCTGGTACCTGTGACGGTGGCGGGCCAGCGGCATTACACCCTGGATTCCATTGCCTATGCCTTTGGCTTATCTCGTACCACGGTACGCCACAAGCTGCGCGCTGCGGGCTTGCTGCAATGCATGCGTGAGCTACCCTCGTCGCCGCGTGGTGGGCGCCCACGCCACGGCATGCCAGAGAACCGCATGGGTGAAGTGAAAGCCGTACTGGAAACGGGCGCGAGCTTTACATCCGAGCTGGATCGCGTCTTGCAGCAAGCCACGGGGCAATACCCGAGTGCCCAGGCACAGATGCAAGCGGCCATGGCTATCGTGCCGCATGTTGTAGAGGTAAGTTATGAGGTTGAATTGCCGAATACTGACCGGCCCGACTGGATAGCCCCGCCCTGGGAACTACCGGCCGATGTCTTGCCGGCGGGTGCCCCGCGCCCTGTTACCCAGTTACCCAATGATCCATGGATCGGTGCGCTGGCTGCCGAGCTGGAGGCGGTGGCGGCCACGGCTAAGGTACCGGAGAGTATGGCGGTGGCGGGCGCCACCGTGCAGCCAGAGGAATCCGAAACCCCTGAGCATCGGGCCGAGCGTGCGGTGAAGCTCCACTACGAGGCACTGACGCGCGAGCGGCCCACAGAGCAGGACTATGCCGACACGCTTACCCAGCTGGGTTTCGCTGGCGTGGATGATGCGCAGGCCGCTGATGTCATTGCGCGTGCCCGCACACACTGGGGTGAAACCAAGTAACCAAACGACCACGAAATCGCGCCCGGTTGGCCTTGTTACCATCTTTACATCATGATGGTAACGTAGTAACATATCGGTATGGTGACGGGGTTTGGTAACGGCCCTGCTCCATCCGAGTTAACCCAGGTTAATCCGGCGCGAGACACGGTACGCTGATGCCGGTGGCGGCGAGACAAGCCACGAAATGCCGATGGGTGATGAGCATGACCTACCATCGTTAAACGGTGCTGCCGGCGCGTGGTTTATAGCCACGCGCTTCGATGTGGCAATTGGGGCTCCACGATACACGCGCCTGGCCGAGCTGCCAGGCGGGGACAACATTACCGACCGAGTGGGTAGGGTAGCACCAAGGGCTTGCGACCATGGGTGTGTGATTCCAAAGCCGACGGCGTGTTACGTGCAGCAGCTATGGACGCAGAGAATGTACCGGGCGTGGCGATGTAGCCACGCTGCGAGTGCCAGTAGGTGATATTGGGCAAGTGCCACTCACCGACCGCATGAGCAACGGGAGGGTATCTGCGGTTCCCCCGAACGGGGTGTGGGCGACGCGACTATTCAATGATCTACGCGGCGCCTGGGCACCGGCAGGCGGGATTTGCTCGGATAAACAAAGCGGCCTGAGAGTGTGGCCCCCTATGCGAGAGATTGACAAGTTCAAAGCCCATTCCTGGTTAACCCAGGTTAACGAGACACGCCATTGTTACCATCATGATGGTTCTTGGAGTGGGCTTTGACGGCGCGGCAGGCGGCCGAGACAGCTTGCATGAAAGGAAACCACCCTGGAGAACACCATGAAACTGGAAAGCATCATCAAGACAGCAACAAACAACTTCGGTGAGCGCGTGGATATCTATCGGTTTGCCAATGGCTGGGGCGCACAGGTCGCTACCCTTAACCCCGACAGCCACAAGGATGCCCCGATATCGGATGAGCGCAAGGCCGAGCTGGCGGCGACAAAGTATCTCGCCGCGCCCGTTGTGTTTGTGGGGCCGGTGGCAGCGACCCTAGCCAGCAAGATCTGCATGGCAAAGACGGACGAGGAACTGGATAGCGCGCTGGAGGAATTGCAGTCGATGGCACCGTTCAATATCGACGAGTATCCGGAGCTGCGCGAGCACATCCTGGGTGAAGCGGCCAAGGTCATCGTGGGCAGCATGTTGAAGGAAGTGTTGAGCGGTATGGCTAGCAACGACGACGTGGCTGAGAACCACACGGTGCATTGATATGCAAGCCGGTGCACCGAGGTGCCCGGCCGTTAAGGGGAAACAAAATGGAAAAGCAAGAACTGGATCTAGTGATCCGGGAGGCCATGCGCGCCGAGCTGGCCAACGGCGCTCGTGCACACCACCACTGCTGGAAGCGACGCCTGGCGTTCACCATCGCGGTGGCGGGCGGCTTGATGTACCTGTCGCACGTCATCCACGTCAACGAGCTGGAGCGCTCGTGGGAGTTCGTCGCCGCATGCGTGGTCGACAAGCTGGTGTTCGGCATCGCCGAAGCCTGATTAACCCAGGTTAACAACCCCCGCTCCGGCGGGGTTTTTTATTGGAGCAACTATGGAACCAGATAAAGCCCTGGTGGGGCTCACCAAGGCTGAGTTCGAAGCTGCGCTTAGGGCGTATTTCGAAGACGGCGGGCATTCCTACGACCGATGGGACTTGGCGTGGGCATGGGGCGCCTACCAGCAAAACCCCGCCAACTATGACTACATCGTCCCATTCATACAGAGGGCATAACCATGAACAAAATCGAAGCACTGTCCCGCCTGACCGCCCTGGAAGGTGAAGCCAAACAACTGCGCGCCATCATCGAGGCACCCGAGCCTGGCCCGTCGCTGCTCACTGAACCTAGGCCCGGTAGCGGCGATAAGTATTGGGAGATAAACAACTTCGGCGGCCAGTTAGCCAGCATGTCGTGCGAGGCGCTCGACGAGCACCAACAACGCTATCAACACGGCACCATATTCCAGACCAAGGGGCTTGCGGCGGCATACGCCAGGGCCATCGACACCATGCTGCGGTTGCGCCACCAGCCTGGCACAGAATCACCGAGTAACAAGATACAGGCCACCATTGAGGTTGAGCGAGGTGACGATCAGAGCGTGGCGTCGATATACGTGACCGTGAGGGAGGACGTGTGCAACAAAACCCGTGGCATATCCCCCTGCTTCGACACTAAAGAACACGCCCAGTCAGCCATCGACACTATCGGCGCTGACCGCATCCTGGAAATGTTCAAGACGTTCCACCACATCTAACCCTTAACCCAGGTTAACCACAGCCACCCGTCGCGGTGGCTTTTTTATTGGAGATTCGAGAATGAAAATCGAAATGGGAAAAAAGTACAAGACCCGTGATGGTAAACCTGTGCGAATTCTGTGCGTGGATCGTGATAACGAGGTGTTCAAGGTCGTTGCGCTGGTTACGGGCCGCTACGGCGAGGAAACATGGAACTACACGGCAGCTGGCACCCGTGGAGCCGTTGACACCGGCTTAGATTTGGTCGAGGTCAAGCCCTCTGTGTTCCGCCCAGTCTGGAGCAATGGCAACGTCGGTGTGGCTTTTGGCGACCCCGAGCGGGCGGCGCGTGGCGGTCAATCCAGTTGCTCCGGGTTTGATGACGTTATGTTCATCGGCGTGCTGGAGCTGTTCCAGGACGGCAGCGCCCCGGTGTTTCACCCTGCGGGAGAGTGCAATGGCTAACTCACTCAGAAACTGGTGGCGCCGGTGGATAGATAACCCCGTGGCCCGCGTCATCGTTGCGTCGTTGCGTATAGAGCCGGAAGATTGGAGTGTGGGCAATATGTGTACCACCACGCAACCCTATACCATCGACAACGAGCACGGTGTCTCAATATGGTGGGCAAATGGCTGGTGGTTCGTGGCTATCTGTTGCCCTGCCGAAGAAAAGCTCGGGCTCATCGGCCGTACCCGTGTCTGGCTTGCCGCGCGCCGCTGGCTGCGCATCCATGGGGATATCTATAACAAGAACGCTGTCGCTATGGCCAAGCTGCTGGGCGGTGACACCTGCGACGAGCAAGGGAGCGGGAAATGAAAGCCTCTACCCTACTTCGCAAGGCCAAGAAATACTTGGGGAATGGCAAGGGCCTCGGCCTGAAGACTAGGTACATCTGCTACGCAGTTAGCAACGCAGCCAGGGACATGGGACTGTGCGCTTATAGCAGCGGTTGCCCCGCGCAGCGCCGCATTGCGCGCCGCATATTCAGGCATCTGGGGACGAACACTTCCTCATATGAGGGCTGGCTTCGTAAGCATCATCCAAGGCTGTGCAACCAATTAGACACACCTGTGGGTCGCATCAACGCCCAAGATGCTCGGCGGCGCTGGATGGATGCCCTCATTGCCGAGTTCGAGGCCGAAGGCGACTAGAACCTGTGCGAGTGGAACAACCACACAACCCCGGCAAGGAAACACGACGTCTCCACGGCTGGCAACGCCTTGCCCTTGAACATCGCCGCCAACCAAATCACCACCGCAAACGCGGTAATCAACCACACCACCCAGCGCGCCATGATTTTTCCCCTCGTTAACCCAGGTTAATAGTACGCGCGCTGTCACATCGTTTTCAACTGGCCCGCACGGCTTGCCGCACTGTGCGGGTCTTTTTATTTCGCGGCTCTTTAAGTCTTTAAGGAAACCACCATGAGCAAGACCATCATCAACATCAGCGAACTGAACGTCTTCCTGTCCCTGGGCAAAGCACCCTCGGAACTGGACTCCCTGGCCGTCATCCTGCACCACGCCGCTGAAGCAGCGGTGGATAGCCAGAGTGATCCCGAAACGACGCGCGCCGCTGGTGATCCCGAGCCGTCTACCGGCGACACCGCTGGCGATGCCCAAGCCTCCGAGACACCCGTCGAAGCGGCGGCGCCCGATGTGAGCGTCTCGCAGCGTGTCATCAACGCGCTGGGCAGCGATGAGCGCTACACCTTGCGTTCTTTCAGCGGGGTGGAGACCCAGCTGACTGACGTGTCCGGCGAAAGGGTGAGCCTCGCTCTGTCTGGGCTCATGTCCAGCGGCGATGTGTTTACCAAGCGCCGCCGCGGTGATCGCGCCGCGCTGTACGGCCTGACCCCAGCCGGCCACGCCAAGGTCACCCAGCCGCCGGTTCCGGCCGAACCCATTCCCACGGACGCCAGCGACACCATCAGCTCGGACGACATCCTCAGCTTCCTGCATAACGGCGAGTACAGCAAGCGCACGCTGTCCGCTATCCAGAAGGCATTCCCCAATGTGGCGAGCGAGGTCGTGGCCGAAGCGGTCGACGACATGGTGGCCGACGAGGATATCCGCCTGACCCATCGCCGCCGCGACGGCGTGTGCCTGTACGAGGCTGCGTAACGGCCTTGTAGTACCGCTCACGGTTAACCCAGGTTAACCGACTCACGACCCCGCCGGGAAACCGGTTGGGGTCTTTTTTATTGTTCAAAGGAAACCACCATGACTACGAACAGTGAACGCAGCAATGACTTGGATGTCGACGATATGGCCGACGAAGCGGTCGACGAGATTCACCCTCTCGTCTCGGCGCAAGGCGCGAACAGCTTTCTGGAAGCGATGAGCGCGGAGCTGCCGCCCGATCTTGAGCGGGCGCTGCGGGATGTGCGAGTTAGGGCCAACGATATAGCACGGATCTATCGGCCCCAGCAACGGGAGCAAATACCGGATGCATCGCCGACGGTTATCAACAGTTCGATTGCCAACGCCAGGATTATCGACACCCCCAATTGGGCTTATGAGATATCTCCTATCCACACCACGCCCGCCCAGGCACCGGTCGATGCGGGTCACACTCAAGCAGACACCGACCGGGCGTATTACGAGGAACAGTACGCCCGGCTCGGGCTTCGCGTCCTCACCGATGATGAAGTCGTTAACCGTGGGGCGTACGTGGTGTGGAAGGACTACGACCCGGCCTACACCGTCATCACATATCCATACCCCCGTGCGTTTTCTCATGGGATGGCGCGCGCCCTGGCGGGCCAGCGACCGACGGCAATCTATCTCGGCAACAAACCTCTGCGGGTGCGGGCGACGTTTTCTTATAACGATGGCTCAGGCATGGCCGTGCGCCACCTGAGTGCACGCGGTGACCGCCAGTTAGGCTTCAGGATCAGCTCAGCCGGCCGCCAGGATAGCCTGGGCGTGGGTGAGTATGTGATGGGGATGCGTACAAAAACGCATATGGGCGTCGTCCCCCCGGTACTGCGAACCAAGTTCATAGAGACATTGCGGCGCCGACACCCGTCTTACGCTACTCGTTGCCTACCTGTCTCTGCGCTGTCGCGCCGCGAGCCACCTGTACGTGCCGAGTATAGAGGCCAGATGTATACGGATGGCCTGTCGTTCGCCAGGGACAGGGCGCTATACAAAGAGGTCGGCCAAGTTATAGCGGCCCACGACGACGATACCATCCGCGATGTGCTGAACAACCTTTCTAACCTAGGGTTGCATCAAGCGCTGAGCCTGGCCATTAACGCCTGGAACAACCTGTGGCCGGAGGAACTAGAACTCTGCGACTGCGGGCATGTCGAGTGGGTCGACGAGGTGACCTACACCACAGATGGGCATGTGTGCCAGGAGTGCGCGGAGGGCTACGTCGAGACTGATGACACCAGCCGGTATGTCAGCCGCGACCAGGCGTACTACGACGAGGACGCGGGTCGATGGCTTGAGAACCGGCCACCCGATGCCGGCACTGTGCTGGGCTACACCACGAATGTTCTGGAGTACCTAAAGCCAGACACCACCGTCAAGGTATCTCCCTACGGCGACATCCTGATGGGCATCGAGCTGGAGGTGGTCGCTACAGAAAACCCCAGATCCAACGCCCATGATGTGGGTGACTCGCTGTGTCGTGGCTACGCCATCCTCAAGCGCGATGGCAGCCTGCCGCCCGGCGGTTTCGAGATCGTCACCGCCCCACGCTCACTGCAAGAACACACCAAGCGATTCGCAGAGTGGAGCCCGCCAACGGGGCTTATTTCGTGGGACACGGATCGGTGCGGCATGCATGTACACCTGTCCTCGGCAGGGTTCAGCCAGGCCGCCCTGGGCAAGTTCATCCAGTTCATCAATTCGGCCGACAACGCCCGCCTCATTATGGAGATTGCGGGGCGCCACCCTGCGAATAACACCAACGCACAGACCTACTGCCGGCAGGACGGCCAGCTCATCCTGGCCAACCCCAAGATGGCGGTCAGCTGCAAGAGTGCAAACCGGTACCGGATGGTCAACACGTCCAACCTGCCGCCCCCCGAGGTGCGGCGCCTGGGCCTGAACGAGGGTCACGGCGGTGGCCACGACGGGCGGTACATCGAGACGGTGGAGCTGCGCATCTTCCGCGGCACGCTCAATAAGCGCCGGCTGCTGGCCCAGATCGAGTTCGCCCATGCCGCAGCGATGTTCTGCCGCTGGACATCCATGCGTGAGCTAAGCCGCAAGCACTTCATTGCCTGGCTGCGCGACAACGCCGGTGTCTACCCCCACCTGGCCCGCTGGTTCGGCGTCAAGGCCAACACGACCCGCATCGAGACTACGCCAGCAGCCCGCCTGTTCGCGGAGATCTGAATGAAATCGCATAACCACGACCCGGTGCTGGTTAACCCGGTTAACCACACCGTCACCATCCCCCACTGGGGCATCACCCTGCGCACGCTCTACGGGGCTGTGCTCGCCGCATGGCCCCACCCAGCGCCCGGAGAACTTCAACGATACACGGTTCTGTACAAGGGCGCCCCCATCGCGGCGATCAACGTTCGTCAACACCGCAAGACCAACTGAAAGGAAACCACCATGTGCCTTTTGATAACCGGAACGTCCAAGCAAATCAGGGATACCCTGCTCAAGACCGAGGGCCTGGCTGAGGATATCTACAGCCACAACAGCGATGGCGTTGGCGCCATGTACGCCACGGCACGCCACCACCTCAAGACCCCAAAAGTTGTACCCAGCACGGTCAAACAGTTCATCGCCTTCATCAAGCGGCTGCCCAACGACGACAGGCCGCTGGCGCTGCACGCTCGGTACAAGACCCACGGCCATATCGACCTGGAGAATTGCCACCCCTATATCGTGCTGCCGGGGCGCCTCGCCATGATGCATAACGGCGTGCTCAGCCACGGCAACAGTGCTGATTCCACCAAGTCGGACACCTGGCACTACATCCAGGACTACCTGCATCCCATGCTGGATGCGTACCCGCACATCGTGAGTAACGTCGGCTGGCAAGCCCTGGTGGAAAGCGACATCGGATCCTCGAACAAGTTCGCTTTTATGACCGACCACGGCGAGCTGGTGGTGCTCAACAAGCAAGCGGGTATCGAGCACGACGGCCTGTGGTTTTCCAATACCTACGCCTGGAAACCAAGCCTGCTGATCCCTGGCTACGCCAAGCCAACTCGCTACTGGGGTGGCCAGAACACGGGCTACGGCTGGGCAGGCCACGACCGAGACTTCGACGACTACGACGGCACGCGCTACAGCAACGCTTGGTGGAATAACCGGCAGCAGAACAAAGTGGTGACGCTGGGAAAGCCCGCCGAAACCCATACGGGGCCGCAGTCAAGCGTCGCTACGCCGTTGCTCGAAAACCTCGGGTCGCCCAGCAACGAGGCCACCACCTATGAGGATGCGGCGGGCTACGAGGAAGACATTTGGCAGGCCGTCAACGACGCCGACGCCGACACCATGGCCGACCTGATTGCCGAACGACCGAACTTCACGCTTTCCACGCTGGTGAAAGGCGGGTCGTTTGTCTGCTCGGTCAACCCCGACACCGACTTGGGCGGGCGCGACGCAGCCATCGTCAAGCTGCTGATTGCGAAGGACTATGGGGCGCTGGCACGCATGTCGATGGTCAGTGACGCCAGCACCCAGAAGATTGCCGAAATTATCTGCTGGTACGGCGACTGGACGGATACGCCCAGCGCCGACGATGCCGATGACACCGCCCCCGAGCTTCCGTTCGAGGTCGTCACCGCAGCACATGCTGCTTAATTCTAGGAGAGAACCTATGAGCTTTGCCATAACCGAGCAAACCCAGCTCGTTCGGGAGCTGGTGCGTGACGTGCTTGTCACGGCGTCCGAGCCACTGACTGCGAATGATATAGCGGCTACCGATGCCGCGAAGGGACTGGGGTTTACCGCTATCCACATTTCCAACGCCCTGTCTCACCTGGCAAGCATGCGGGTTACGCCTTTCCCGATCATGCGCCGGCGCACCCATGGAAAGGGTAACGCCCTCTGGGAATATTACGACCCGACGCGCATAAGGCCCACGCCTACGACGAAACCGAACGTGCCGCGCCGCAAAGCCAAGGTTAGGCATCAGAGCACACCCGCTGCATTGCCCTCGGTGGCGACCACGAGCCAGGGCTATGCCACCTCGACGCCTGACGCAGGGCAAGCCAAGGCCATCGTGCTGTCGTTGGGTGGGGTCAGTGTGCGCATCGAGCTGGAAGGCGCGAAATGACGCGGGGCCAGTGGATAGATCTCGTGTGCCTGGCGGTGCTCATCGGTGCGCTGGCCGCCGTGATCTACACGGCATTGGGTGGGTAGGGGTTTAACCCCCTACCCGGTTGCAACTCCGGAAAGGAAACCACCACGTAACCAAACAGGCAGCCGCAGCTGCCATTTTACTAGAGATCATCATGACTGCCACCTCACCCATTGCGCACATTGTGGGCCAGATGCTACAGGCCCAGCGCAATGCTGCCCTCTCCCCACCCCGCAAGCGCAAGGTCGTCTGCGGCCCCATGACCCGCAAGCTTGGCCCGCTCGTGCTGGCCATGCGCAAACGTGGAATGGATACCGCAGCCATTGCGGGCGAGCTGGGGCTGACGTGTGGAGCAGTCGTGAACCATGCCTATCGATACCGACGGGCGAAAAAAGAAGGATTGATATGACAACCACGACTGAAGTTACCAAGACCCTGGTGCCCGAGGCCCAGCGCGAGCGGTTCCTACCCAAGCATCTCGGCAAGAACATGCTGCGATTTGAGGCCATGGTGTTCGACACCGCCAGCCGGTACTCGGACTACACCGGTGGCTACTGGGAGTTCTACGAGCTGTCCAACGGTGGCATGTTCATGGCCCCTTCGGGCGGCCCCAAGGACGGCTATCACTTCAAGAACGGGATGAACGACGCCGATGCGTACCTGTCGCCGGAGGCGCTGGGCATCGTGGCGTGCCTGTACGCATTCAGCCACTTGAGCTTTGCGGGTGACGGCCACGCGGGTGACCTGTTTCACCTGCTACTGGACTACGCCTACACCCTGCCCGAGGCCGCGGCCATCGGCAAGGCCATTGATTAACCCAGGTTAACCAGACTGCATGAATGCCCGCGGCGGGGCGAGGCAAGGTTGGGCTGGGCTGGGCGCGGTGTGGCGAGGCTGGGCGCGGTATGGCAGGGCAAGGCAAGGTTTTTAGACAAAGCCGCGACGGAGACTAGCCATTTTTCTAGTGGCGGAGCGCTGCCGGGCTGGGCGCGGCGTGGCTAGGCGCGGTATGGCGGGGCAAGGCAAGGCAAGGTTTTTTACACGAGGAAATCATGACAACTTCATCAGTATCCGACACGAGGCTCAACACTGTGGTGCGGCATGTCGCTATTCGCGGTGTCACGCCCATCATGTTCGACCGGTACGCCGGGGATAACCAAACGAGATTGGAATGGCACCAAAAGATATATCTGCGCAGCGGCACATCAAACCTGTGCCTGCCGACACTGAACCTGGTTTCGTTCTTTACCGCCCACAACACGAATTCAGCACCGAAGCGGTTGAGGGACAAGAGAATATACAAGTCGATATGCAACGCGATCCTGTCGTTCGTCAGCGTCGCGGACGCCGACGGCAACGCGGAGTCGATTCTGATTAAACGTGACGGGCAATCCATCGAGGTGGGCACGTTCACGGATCGGGTCGACGAGCAGAGTGGCATATATCTGCACCGCGCTGTTGCTCGTCTGGACAAGGGCATACCGAACCCGAAGGAACGCCCAGTGCTGCCGTTGCCGTGGTCTATGGAGTTCGACCTGACCATCTATCCGAACAAGGAAGTCAAGGAGCAGGAGATTAAGAATCTGCTTGCCGAAGGCGGCATGGCTATTGGGCTTGGCACATTCCGTGGCGTGTTCGGGAAGTTTGTGATTGACCGTTGGGAGTGATTTTTTACCGCGGTGTGGCGGGGCAGGGCGTGGCCACGCGCTGCAAGGCATGGCGAGGCGAGGCGAGGTAAGGCAAGGCGAGGTCTTTAACAGCAGCGACCACACGGTCGCTTTTTTATTGCCTGGATTAACCCAGGTTAACTAGGAGATTCACATGGAAGATAACAAATTCTGGCTCGGGTTCTGGGCCATCGCCGCAGTGTTGGGAGTTGTCATCGCCACGTACATCGCCATCACGACGAACCACACCACCGACAAGATCGCGGAGATGGTGAAGGCGGGTGCCGATCCCGTTCTGGCTGCGTGCGCGGTAACCGGCATGCCGGCGGGGCTATGCGCCCAATGTGCCGCGACGCTCAAGGGGAAAGGCCATGAGTGACGCCATTGAGCTGCCGTCGCTGCCCAAGTGGATGTCCGGCTACAGGATTCCGAACGACGAGTTCGGCGTTGAGAGGGATGACGATGTGTACCTGGATACCAGGATGCAAGATTATGGCCGCGCTGCCGTCGAACTTGACCGGAAGCGGCGCCGCCTAAAAGAGCGTGCCCAGCTGGACGCAGAGTGGGTGAAGGTGCGGGAGCTACAAGCAGCCTACCGCCGCGGCGCGCTCACAGACCTGCTCAGGAAGGCAAACGAGTTTCTGGTGGGGCTTGAGGATATAGGCCCGTTTGGTGAGGGTTGGCAGTCGCCCCAACTGGAGACTCTGATAGAGCAGATCCGAGCAGTAGTCAACGATGCCCAGGAGAAGAACCATGAGTGACGACCCGAAGCTACTACCCTGCCCGTTTTGTGGGCACGAGGCCGAGCACGTCCATATACACCACGGTGAGGAAGTGGTTCTCTGCGCCAACGAGGGATGCAACGTGCACCCTTCTGTCCACGGCAGCACGGCCGAGAAAGCTGCAGCCAGGTGGAACAGGCGTGGGATTAATAGCGAACCCGCAGTGAGAGCGTACCGCGACCGTGTGGAGCTGATGCTGGCAATCATCAATACTGGTCAGATACTGGGGATTGTCCGCCCCGACTTGGAAAGCGCCAGTACGGTGGAGTGTGCGCACATATTGGAGTGCATCACCAAGCCCGTGCTAGTAGCGCATGCATCAGTTGATGGCCATAGTCCGCCTACCCCGCTCTACGCGACACCCGTTGCGGTACAGCCCGCCGATCTCGATAGCGCCATCTCGCAAGAATGCGTGAGCGACCTGGATGACGAACAGAAACGTGTGTACTTTTCTGGCTTTAGGCAAGGATGGGTTAGGCGTGGCCGTGGCGCACTGCCTACCCCAAATGCGGAGCCATTGGTCGATATTGCTAAACGTCGCGCTGAGGAAGTAGCGCTCAATGCGCAGGGGCACCAGCAGGCGATCAACGCCATCGACTTCTGTGTGGCGAAGCTTGATGCCCACACTGCCGCGCAGCCAATTGTGGCCTGGCAGAACAAAGATAAGCCGGACGACATCCTGACCCACGAGCAGCTAGACCCCGCGTGGCGCTCCATGTACCTGCCGCTTGTCTACGACCTGCGCACAGTGCGCGACATCACACTCCCCGATGGCTCGGTGCGCCATAACGTCGGCAGCGACAACTTATCGGACGAAGACAGGCGCGCGATGGACGAGCAGGCTGTAGAAGGCTGGACGAAGATGGCGAGTTGGTCGGAGGCAGAACCGTTCCCGGTGCAGCCTGCCGCGAGTGCGGCGCCCCGCAAGATTGGGGTAATCCGTAACGGTGCGCACGGGCATCCATATGCGACATTGGAGACGGCTTATGACGAGCATGGCAAACACTGGAAAGGTGGCGAGGCTATCTATGCCGCCCCCATTGCCGCACAGCCAACGACTGCTCGCGTACCGGCCGCAACCGTCAGCCGAAAAGGCGGTTCCATCGGAAGCCTAGTCTGGACAGAGGCGGGTCGCATGGCCGATTTGCCGGACGGCACCATGCTTTTTGTGGGTCGCTCCGACACTACCGCTACTGGACAGCCCGACAGCTACAACCGCGAACTTTGCAGGCAGCTGGAGCAGGAGTGGGGTGTGCTGCGCGGCATGATCGACGCCGAGGAACGAGCAGCCATGACGCCTGCGGCGCGGGATGTCCTGGTCGAACGGCGGCGGCAAGTTTCAGTCGAGGGCTTCACGCCCGAGAAGGATGACACATGGTTTGGCGGTGTCTTGGCCAACGCTGCCCAAGCCTATGCCCACAACGCCACCTATACCATGCGTGGCCACACCACGTTCGGCGTGCCGCCAGTCCCATGGCCTTGGGCAGTTGAATGGTGGAAACCGTCAACGTCCCGGCGCGACCTTGTGAAGGCCGGTGCACTCATCCTGGCCGAGATTGAGCGGATGGATCGTAAGGCAGCCAAGGAGGATCAATCATGAAATTCCGCAAGAAACCCGTGGTCGTCGAAGCCTACCAGCTTCCACCCGCTGGCGTTGACGTGCCGCAATCTTTTCACGACTGGTGCGACGAGGTTGGTTTTACTGACTTCGAGAGCGACCGCGACGAGACACTGGTGATCCCGACACTCGAAGGCGACATGATTGCTAGCCCCGGCGACTGGATCATAAAAGGCGTGACTGGCGAGTTCTATCCCTGCAAGGCCGATGTTTTCGCGGCAAGCTATGAGCCCGCTTAAAGACCTGACTTTTTCCACCCCAGCGCC
The DNA here is from genome assembly GCF_002209565.1 of Candidimonas nitroreducens. Lineage (GTDB taxonomy): Bacteria > Pseudomonadota > Gammaproteobacteria > Burkholderiales > Burkholderiaceae_B > Candidimonas > Candidimonas nitroreducens. Next base: position 127,729 of record NZ_NJIH01000013.1, on the reverse strand, counting down.
GGCACATGCCGGCGTTTTTCTTTTGAGGATCTAACCATGAACGACCAACTCCAACAGGCGCTCGCAGCGCTGCTCAACAAGACCATCTCCGGCCTAGACGCGGGCCAGCAGTTTCTATCTGCTCAGTTGCCCGATGTCATCCACCAGTTGCTGATATGGAAAGCCACCATATCGGGGCTGGCGTTTGCCGTAGGTCTGGTTGTGTTCATCGTCACCGTCGTGCTCGATATCCTTATATACAAAAACAAGGAGTATTGGAACGACCGCGAGCACCCCCCGGCGTATATGGTGGTTGTGTTTGTGTCGACTATCGGCGGAATCATCTCCATACCCATCCTCTTTACAAATCTGGAGTGGCTGCAGATCTGGCTGGCACCCAAGGTGTACCTGATCGAATACGCCGCGCATCTGGCCAGGTGACCTACCGTGTTAACCACTAAGGATGGCCAGCAGGTCTTTAAATCCACGGGATTCCCCCCACCAGACAAGGAAACAACCATGCTTGAAATTATGAACACCAAGATAGAAGACGGCTACTCATCCGCCGCTGTAGGCGTGAAGCTGCGCCATACGATGTCATCGTCCCAGGTATCCGAGGTCATCAGGATTGCCAAGGAGCTGTACGGGGCGGACTACGTCATCGAGGCAGCGGGACTGCGCAATATGTTCCAGCAGTCCGCTACGCCCAACAAAGGTTACATGGTGTCTGTAGATGGTGCCGACGCACCAACTATTGTGCACAACACGTTGAGAGATGCTGAGTACGAAGCGAAGCGCATCCTGAGCAGCATTGCGAATAGCGACCGCCCGCGCCTCGTCACAGCGCGTGTACTGCGAGTGGAAAAAGTATTCGGGATAGCAGTCAAGTGCGGTGATCCCGTGTACAAAGTCGTGGAGATATAGAGATGTGCCGCACACAACCACCTAGCGACCTTCGGGTCGCTTTTTTATTGGAGCCTCCACGATGAGTAATATTGAGCCTCCCCGACTCTACCTGACCGAGCCCGAGATTGCCGACATCTGCAAACCCCTGACGATGCCCGCAGCACAATACCGCTTCATCACTCAACGGTTGGGTATGCGCGCCGCCCGCAAGCCGAGTGGGCGTGTGCTGCTCGCCCGCTCCGAGTTCGAGCGTGTCCTGGGTGCGCCGCGCGATGACGCACCTGCTGAGGTGATGGGCGACCTGGAGAGTTTGCGCGCACGATGGAACCGCCATGGGGCGCCCGCGTAAGGGTGGCGACCCGCTGGGTCTGGCCGGCACGCGCCTAGCCTGGCAGCACGGCAAGTTCTGGTATCGCCACCGCAGTGGCAAGTGGGAGGATGTCGGCACCGACGTGGCGCGCGCCAAGGAACGCGCTGCGCTCTACAACGACCCCACTGGCGAGTACGGCACGACTGGGTACTGGCTGCGCATGTTTCTCGTGGACTGCGAGGCCAGGGTAAAAGCCAAGACCCTGGCTCAGCGCACCCTGGACGACTACACCAAAGCAGTCGAGGAGCTGAAGGTGTTCTTCGGCAAGCTGCTGCCCTTCACCATCGAGCCCCACCACATCCAGACCTACTTGACCGAGGGTCAGCGCGCGGGGCGCGCGGTGCCATCCAACCGAGAGATTGCGTGCTTGTCGTCCTGCCTGTCGTGGCTGATCCGTACCGGCAAGGTGCCCATGCGGGTTAACCCCTGCATGCGCGAGTCGGGGGTGAAGAAAAATTCTGAGCGCCGGCGCGAGCGCTATGTCACCCACGCCGAATACCGCGGTGTGTTTGCCTGTGCCCCGCCACCGGTCAAGCTCATGATGGAACTGACCTACCGCACGCTACAACGCCCCGAGAGCGACATCCTGTACTGGACGCCAGCCAACGTCCAGCAGAAGGACGGCGGTGAGGTGCTGCGGTTTACCCAGAACAAGACCCACGCGCGCCTGGATATCGCCCTGACTGGCCAGCTAGGCATGCTGGTGCATGCGGCCATGGGAGATAAACCCAATGACGAGCGGCCGCTGGTTTGCACCCGTAAAGGCGGCGTGTACACTTACTCAGGCATCACCGCAATGCTCACCTACGCCCAGAACAAGGCCAGGAAAAAATTCCCAGCCCTGGCTGATATGGCCTCATTCGGGTTCCGCGACCTGAAGGGTAAGGGAGCCACAGATCTATGGCGAGCCGGCGAGCAGCTAGAGCGCATCCAGCAGTTATGTGGGCACGCCAACAAAACCACTACTGAGACTTACGTTAAGGCGCGGTGGACGGAAACGGCCAGCCCCAATCCCCTAGAAATAGCCATGCTGTAGCGTCTCATATCGGGCCGTTGCGCCCAAGTTTCCCTACGGTGTGGTTAACCTGGGTTAACGATTTTATGAGACATATGAAAATCTAGTTGATTGATACTACAGGAAAAATTTCAGAGCTAAGGCGCGGACTCATAATCCGTTGGTGCCGTGTTCGACTCACGGGGGGGGCACCAGGAATACCAGGCGCTTGGGCCACCCTTCGGGGTGGCCTTTGCTATTGGTGCCGGATCTCAATTACCATCCCGAGCTATATCCAGCAGTTGCGCCAGCAAGACGGGCAATGCCGCCTGCAGCGTATCCCAAACAACATCTAAATTGATATCAAAGTACCCGTGCGCAATGCGATTACGCATGCCACGAATGTTGCGCCACGGGACTTCCGGACGCGCTTGCGCAAACTCGGGGTAGTTGTCCATTACCTTAGCTGCAGCCTCACCCAAAACAATGAGATTCAAGATAACGGCTTGTTGAGTGCGTTTGTCAGCCAGGAAGCCCGGCTTGTCCATCCCATCCACATAGTCAAGCGCATCGGCCGCAGCTTGCTGCATGTGACCGATGTAGTCGGGCAAGCGGCTCTCAATCATATCGGCCTGGCTTCCGCCAATACCTTTGCTCGGAATTTCGCTGGTAAGTCGGCCGGAGTAAGAAGATCAACGGGGACGCCAAGTAGCGTTTGCAACGCATCTTGCAACCCTCCCAGGTCGAACAAGGTAGCCCCAGGCAAGGCATCAACCAAGATATCGAGATCGCTGCCATCCCGATCGGTGCCGCGCACAACGGAGCCGAATACACGCGGATTCGCCGCGCGAAAGCGGCCAGTCGCCTCACGTATGGCGATTCGCTTCATATCGAGAGCTACCGACGGTCGCATGGATCCACCCTACGCAGCGCACCTCACAACTGGACTGGTAATTTTATGCGATATACCTTCATCTCGGCACAACTGTCGCCAGGCGTGACAAGCCGTTGCCTACACTGCCGTCAGCCCTGTTTATCGGGGCCACAACTCGCTTGAGCTTAAAAATATATATATAAATATTGTTTTTATATATATTTTTGCCTAGAATGCCCCTGACGGCACTTTCATTCCGGGTGTGCGGCGCTATTGGGCCGCACACCCGGCATCCGGCACGGCCGGGCGCGGCCTCCTTCATCCCATACACAGACACAGGTAAACACCCATGCGCTACGTACGTTTCATCTTCGAAGGCAAGAAACACCTGGGCGCCCGCGAGGGCGACAAGATCCGCATCCTGGGCGATGCATCGCTGGAATCGCTGCTGGCCCAGGGCGCAGACCTGGAAACCCACGCGTCGGGCAAGACGGGCGGGCAGCTGGTTTCGGAGCAAGACGTCACCTTCCTGCCGGTACTCGAGCGCCCCACCAAGATTTTCTGCATCGGCCTGAACTACGCCGACCACACCAAGGAAAGCAAGTACGAGCAGCCCACCTACCCCACTATCTTCCCGCGCTACCACACCAGCCTGGTGGGCCACGGCCAGCCCATCGTCCGCCCCAAGGTTTCCGACAGTCTGGACTATGAAGGCGAAATGGCGGTGGTGCTGAAAAAGGGCGGCCGCCACATCGCCAAGGCCGACGCGCTGGACTGCGTGGGCGGCTACGCGCTGTTCAACGACGGCTCTGTGCGCGAATACCAGTTCCTGACGCCGCAATGGACCGTGGGCAAGAATTTCGACGCCACCGGCGGCTTCGGGCCCGAGCTGGTAACCCCCAGCGAAGTGCCGCCGGGCGGGCGCGGCCTGCAGCTGGAAACGCGCCTGAACGGCAAGGTGGTGCAGTCGGCCAATACCGAAACCATGATCTTCGACGTTCCCACGCTGATTTCCGTGATCAGCGACGCCATCTCGCTGGAACCTGGCGATGTCATCGTCACCGGCACGCCCAGCGGCATCGGCTGGGCGCGCGAGCCCAAGCTGCTGATGCATGCGGGCGACGTCTGCGAAGTGTCACTGACGGGCTTTGCGCCGCTGCGCAATCCCATCGTTGATGAAGGCGCGCAAGGGCAAGGCTAGGCCGGCTCGCAAGACTAGGGCCGGCGCTGGGTTGGCGCCGCCAATGTGCACCGCAAACGTGCGCCGCACCAACGTGCGCCGCGCCAATGTGCGCCGCGCCAATGTGCAATTCCTAACCGTCAATCTTGGGGCCGGCTGACCCCAAGCGCCATGCTTCAAGCCCCGGCCCGCAAGCAGCCGCCACGCAGAACCGCCACGCAGGAGATACGCATCCATGGATCAGCATCACGCACAGCCGGGCTCCGCAGCATCCGGCGCCACGCCGGCCGGGCATGCCGCCGTGCATTCGATCGACCATTACGCGCTGACGGTGCCCGATATCGCCGTTGCGCGGCAATTCTTCACAGCCTTCGGGCTGGGCGTGACCGACGTGGCCGACGGCCTGGAGCTGCGCGCCGCCGACGGCCACCGCTGGGCCCGGATACTGCCCGGCGCGCGCAAGGCGCTGGCCTACCTGAGCCTCAATTGCCATGCCGCCGACCTGGAACGCATCCGCGCCCAGCTGGCCGCGGCGGGCGCGCGATCGGCCGACGGCCATCCGTACGCGCGACGGGAGGCCGGTAATGCCGGCACCAGCACCAGCACCAGCATCGACACTAGCACCCGCAGCGATGTCCGCGGCGGCGGCGACGTGGACACCGGCCGCGATACCGACGGCATCTGGTTCTTCGATCCCGACGGCAATCTGCTGCAGATCAGGCCGGGCGCCAAGACCATGCCCGACACCAAGAGCCCGCTGGACAATATCCACGTGGCGGCGGACGAACGCGGCTCGCTCTGCCGCTCGCAGCTTGCGCAGATCCGGCCGCGGCGCCTGTCGCACGTGCTGCTGTTCACGCCGGACGTGCTGCGCGCCATGCGCTTTTATCAAGACGCGCTGGGGCTGCGCCTGTCCGATCGATCAGGCGACATCATCGCCTTCATGCACGCGCCGCATGGCTGCGACCACCACCTGGTGGCCTTCGCCAAAAGCTCGGCGCGCGGCTGGCACCACGCCTCGTGGGATGTCGCCAGCGTCGACGAAGTCGGCCAGGGGGCCTCGCAGATGGCCGCGGCCGGCTACAAGCAGGGCTGGGGCACCGGGCGCCACGTGCTGGGCTCGAACTTCTTCCATTACGTGCTGGATCCTTGGGGCTCGTTCTGCGAATACTCGGCCGACATCGACTACATTTCAGCCGGCAGCAACTGGCCGGCCGGCGACTACCCGCCCGAAGATTCGCTGTACCAATGGGGCCCCGACGTCCCGCCCTATTTCATCCACAACACGGAAGCCGCAGCGGAACCCGCACATGAGTGAAGCACGAGGCGCCGCGGCGCAGGCCGGGCCCGAGCCCGGCGGCCGCACACAGGCCTCGATACTCGAACAGGCCCTGCGCCAGGATCTGATCAACGGCCGCTTCGAAGCCGGCGCCAAGCTGCGCCTGAAAGATCTCTCCGCCCGATACGGGGCCGGCGTCATTCCCTTGCGCGAGGCCTTGTCGCGCCTGTGCGCCAGCGGCTTCGTGGTGGCGGTGGATCAGAAAGGTTTTCGCGTCGCCGAGTTGTCGAAAGACGATTTGCGCGACATCACGCTGGCGCGCCAGCAGATCGAATCATTAGCCCTGCGCGAGGCAATCGCTCGGGCCGACCCCCAATGGGAAGGCGAGGTGGTCGCCGCCCTGCACCGCATCCGGCGTATGGCGATTACCGTGCCGGGCCAGGACAGGCAGATGAGCCCCGACTGGGAAAACGCTCATACCGAATTCCACGCCACGCTGCTCAAGGGCTGCGGATCCGTTTGGCTGCAGCGTTTTTCCACGCAGCTGCGCGACCAGACTTCCCGCTACCGCTATCTGTCGCTGGCCGTGGCCAGGCCGGAACGCGGCAGCGAGGTACGCACCGAGCACCAGGCCATCGTCGACGCGATACTGGCCGGCGATGCCGACCAGGCTTGCGAATTGCTGACGCGCCATTATCAAACCACGGCCGACCTGCTGCTGGCGCACATGGGCGCGGCACGCCCCGCGACCTGATCGAGCAAGGCCTCGCCCGCGGCGGGCCACGCCGCGCCGCGCCAGGCGACGTGCTGGTCGGGACGCACCAGGGTGTAGCGCGCGCCGTATAAGCTGGGCAGGGCGGGCTCGGCGCGCTGCACCACCTGCAAGGGCACGCCGCGCAGGGCGGCATGCCGCCGCGCCAGATCCAGCTCTGCGCAAGATGCATCGGGCATGGCCAGCAGCGTGAAGCCGGCGCCGAAATGGTCGTACAGCGAGCTGCCGTCGTGCATCCAGGCGTGCGGCGCCAGGCGGCCGGGCATGGCGGACGGCACGTAATTGATGAAGTCCGCCGCTGCCGCGCCGCCCTCTTCGGCCGCGACGACCGGCGAGTTCACGTAGCTGTCGCCCAGCACCACGCCCAAGGTGGAAAATTCCCGCAGCTTGGCCGCAGCGATGCGCGCGCCGACCTGCCGGCGCACATTGTCACCTTCAGGCCCTTCGGCTTCCAGGCCTTCGGCCACGAGCTGGTTGCCCAGCACCGCATGGTTGGCCACCGATTCGTCCAGCACCCGCAGATGCACCGGGCGGCGCTCGGCTTCGTAGCTGTCGAGCAAAACCGCACCGCCCCAGCCCTGCAGCACCGCCGCCAGCTTCCAGCCCAGATCGACACCGTCCGCAATGCCCATGTTCATGCCGTAGCCGCCGAACGGCGGATGCAGGTGGCAGGCGTCGCCGGCCAGGAACACCCGGCGCTCGCGATAGCGGTCGCAGATCAGCCGACTGGCCACCCATTCGTCGGTGCTCAGCACCTCGTAGGGCAAGTCGATGCCGGTGGCGCGGCGGATCAAGGCGCCGGCGTCCAGCTCACCGCGGCTCATGTTCTCGGGAACCTTGGTGGGCATGAAGAACCACTTGTCGCCGCGATCCATGGGCCCGATCAGACTCGGGGCGTCGCTGTTGATCTGCCAGTACATGATGGCGGGCCCATGCCGGTGCGCCGCAGCCAGCCCCGGCGCGCGAAAGACAATGTTGTAGTTGCGCGAAAGCCCGTACTCGCCCTGCATGGTTCCGCCTATGGCGGCGCGCACGGAACTGCGCGCGCCGTCGGCGCCGACCAGGAAGTCCACCGCGACCTCGCTGCTGGCGCCGCCTGCGCGGTCGAACAGGACGGCACGCACGCCGCGGCCGTCCTGCTCGAGCGACTTGAATTCGCAGTTGAAGCGCAGCTCCACGCCCGGCAGCGACTGGGCGTGTTCGCGCATGACCTCTTCCACGCGATACTGCGGGATCCATTGCGCATGTTCCGAATACAAGGGATTGCGTCCAGGCGCGCAGTAAAAGGCATTATCGAAGCGCGCCAGCTCGGCACCGGCCAGCCGCGTGACGAACAGCACATTGGAGGGATAGTCCACACCCAGGGGCGAGGCGGCCCGCAGCTTGCCGGCAATGCCCCAGCGGCGCATATGTTCGCGGGTGCGCACATTGGTGGTCTTGGCGCGCGGCGCGTAACCCACCCGGTCGTTGCGCTCGACCAGCAGGCACGGTATGCCGCGATGCCCCAGCTCTATGGCCAAGGCCAGCCCCACCGGGCCGGCACCCACGATCAGCACGCGGGCGCGACGCGGGGAAGTAAGGGAAATCTCAGAGGACATGAATACTCCTGCGGGCCGCCAAGGCCGCCATAGGCTTGAAGTTAAGCTCGAAGACTCGATTGCAGCCGCCGGCAGCTACAATGTATCTACATCGAAAAATACCGGCGCCCGCAAGGCGGCGCACGGTGCGCCGCAACCCGGACTTGCGAGGCATTCTACGGAGCCCCAGGAGATTCAGTAAGAGTACAATATGGCTCATCTGATACCAAAAATGAATCGCTAATGAAATGCCGATGCCGCGAAGCTTCGGCAGCGGTGGCCACGCAAGGCGACAACCCGGACGAGGAGACGGGCCCGGCCCATGCCGCCGGGCCGGCAAACGCACATGAAATTCAACGCCGTCAGAAATTTCATCGCGGTGGCCGAGCGCGGCAGCCTGCGCGCCGCCGCGCGCCATCTGGACATCCCCCAGCCGGCCATTACCCGCAGCATCCACGAACTGGAAAAAGAGCTGGGCGTGCCCTTGTTCGAGCGCAGCCACAAAGGTGTGCAACTGACGCCGATGGGCCAGACGTTCCTGCGCCGCGCCAACGCGGCCTGCAACGAGCTGCAGCTGGCCAAGGAAGAAATCGGCCAACTGCGCGGCCAGGCGCATGGCACCGTCACCATCTGCCTGTCGAGCGTGCCGCACCTGGCGCTGCTGCCCGAGGCCTTGCGACCCTTCCGCGCCCGCTTTCCCGGCGTGGCCCTGCGCATCATCGACGCCGTGTTTCCGCACGTCGAGGCATCGCTGAAGGACGGCACCATCGACTGCTACATCGGCCCCCTGCCCGCCCAGGTGCCGGTCGAGCTGCACAGTGAAAAACTGTTCGACAACACCCGCATCATCCTGGGCCGCAAAGGCCATCCGCTGGCGCGCGCCCGTTCGCTGCGCGAGCTGGTCGATGCCGAATGGATCACCACCTCCATCACGCACAAGGCCGAAGAAGAACTGGGGCCGCTGTTCGCCAAGCATGGCCTGCCCGCGCCGCGGCTGGTGATGCGCGCGCAGTCCTCGCTGACCTTCCTGGTGTCGATGGCCTACTCCGACCTGCTGATGATGATGCCGGTGCAATGGGTGCAAATCCCGTTGTGGAAGGACGTGCTGGAACCGATATACGTGCGCGAGTCCCTGCCCGCCCCGCCTATCTGCCTGGTGCAGCGCGCCGGCATGCCCCTGACGCCGGCCGCCGATTATTTCTGCACCCTGATCAGGCGCGCCGGCGGCCGGGTGCATCCGCAGGCTCCGCCGCACTGAATGGTGTATGCATGGCGGGTGCATGCCGGGCCTGCCGCGCACGCACCGCGCATAGGCTTACTGGGCTTGGATCCCGGCGGTATCGACCACCTTTTTCCAACGCGCCAGGTCGTGCTTGATGAGGCTGGAGAACTCGGCGGCGGAACTGGTGTGCACCGACAGCCCCAGTTCGGCCAGCTGGGCCTTGACCTGGCTGGCATTCATGACCGCGACGAAATCCCGGTTCAGGCCCTCGACGATCGCCGGCGGCGTGCCGGCGGGCGCCATCACGCCGTACCAGGCGTCCACCCCGTCCATGAAATCGATGCCCTGCTCGCGGAACGTGGGCACGTCGGGAATCAGCGGATCGCGCTGTGCGCCGCTGACGGCCAGCAGGCGCACCCGCTTGTCCTTCAGGAAAGGCAGCATGGTGTGTACGGTGGTGAACATCATCTGCACCTCGCCGCCCACCAAGCCGGTCAGCGCCCCGGCAATACCTTTATAGGGCACGTGCGCAATGTGCAGGCCCAAGTGCGACTTGAACAGTTCCATGGCCAGGTGCTGCGGCGTGCCGGTGCCGGGCGTGGCGTAGTTGACGTGTCCGTCCTGCGTCTTCACATAGGCGATCAGCGATTTCATGTCGTGCGCCGGCACCTTGGGGTTGATGGCAAAGGTATAGCCCGCGGTGGCCAGCTTGGCCACGGGCGCGAAGCCGCGCACCGGATCGAAGGGCAGATTGCGGTGCAGGGACGGCGTCATCGTGAAGGAATTGATGGCCATCAGCAGCGTGTAGCCGTCGGGCGCGGCGACGGCCACCTGGCGCGCGCCGATGTCGCCGCTGGCGCCGGGCTTGTTGACGACGATTACCGGCTGGCCCCAGCGCGCCTCGAGCTTGGGAGCGATGATGCGCGCAATGATGTCGCTGCCGCTGCTGGGCGTGAACGGCACCACCAGCGTCACGGGCCTGCTCGGGAATGCCGCGGCGTCGCGCGCGCCGGCGGCGCCGGGGACGGCCGCCGCCGACAAGGCTGCGGCAAATGCCAGGGAGGTCAGGATCTTCATGGATGTTCCTTGGGGGTTCACAGTTTCAGGATGCGCTCGGCGTTCAAATGGGCCAGCTTGGCGCGGTCGGTGTCGGCAATCGGCAGGGACTCGAACCAGCTGGAGGCCGCGACATTCGACTCGAAGGGGTAGTCGACGGAGAACAGCATGTTGTCGAAGCCGACGATGCTGGCCGTACACATGAGTTCGGGCGTGGAAAACACCCCCGCCGTGGTCACGCTGAAATGGTCGAGGAAGTATTCGCGCACCGATTTCTTCAGTTGCGGATACTTGGGCGTGAGCCGGCCGTCGGCGCGCCACAGCGCGAAGGGCAGCAGCTCGCCCATGTGGCCGATGATCATCCTGAGCCGCGGATAGCGGTCGAACACCCCGCTCAGGATCAGCCGCAGCACGTGCGTGCCGGTTTCCACGGCATAGCCCCAGGGCGCATAGCCCAGCGACGGATAGTCTTTGTAATAGGCCTCGTAGACCGCGGGATGCGGGTTGGCCGGGTGCAAGTAGATGGGCACGTCCAGCGCCTCGGCCGCCTCGAAGATCGGCCAGAAGCGCTGCTGGTCGAGATAGGCGCCGCGCGTATGGCCGTTTATCATCGCCCCCTTGAAGCCGAGCTGGCGCACCGAACGCTCCAGTTCGCGCGCCGCCTCGGCCGGTTCGGGCGTGGCCAGGGTGGCGAAGCCGGCAAAGCGGTCGGGATGCAGGGCCACGGCCTCGGCCAGGTAATCATTGGCGGCGCAGGCCAGCGACACGGCCAGGCGCCCATCGGTCATGTCCTGCACGCCCGGCTTGGTGTGCGACAGCACCTGCATGGTGATGCCGGCCTCGTCCATGGACTGGATGCGCGCATCGCCCAGCTCGTCCAGGCCGGGCACGCGCGAGGGCGACAGCAGCGCGCGGTCGACCTCGTCATACGTAGCGGCCACGCCGGCATGCAGGAAATGCTCTTCGAGTGCGATCAGGCGAGCGGGCCGCCTGGGAGGTGTGGGGCTGGTGAGGTTCATGCTGTATCTACGCCTGAAATGATGTGGTGAATCGAATGTGCGGGGCCAAATGCGCGCTAACCCGGGCCTTTCCGCCGCGGCGCGGCATCAACCCCGGCCGGCGGCGCGCTCATGGCGCCGCGTCTTCGGCCGCGCGCTGCTGCTCGGCCGCGATCAGCGCATCGAGCGCGCGCTGGCAGCGCACCGGCCCGATGTCGATCTCGAGCAGCACCGGGGAAACCCCCGGATGCCGGCGTATGTTTTCCTGCTGGGCGGTAAGCATGGGATCGTCCTGATCCTTGAATGCATGGCGCCGCAGCTCGGCGATGCGGGCCTTCAAGGCCTCCTCGCCCTCGTCGGGCACCGCGCCCAGAGGCCCCTGGCGCGCCGCCGCGGTGAAGTAATGGGTGGTATCCGCCGTTTCGGGGGTAAGAATATGGCACCCCAGCTGGCCCGAGAATTCCTCGCGGTCGGTGCCGGGCGCATAGGTTCCGACGTCATTGAGCACTGCGGCCGGCGCGCTCCAGCGTATCGACTGCCACATATTCACCGCGGCGCCGTCGCGCTTGAACAGCAGGTCGCGCAGCAGCGGCGGCTGGACGTTGTACATGTCGCGCCGCACGTGGATGTAGGGGCCGTCCTGATGCACCTTGATCTCGGCGGGTACGGTTTCGGCGTTGCCCAGCAGGCCGTCGTGCAGAAACGAGGCATGGCTCAGATCCATCAGGTTGTCGACGACGTACCGATAATTGGCCCGCATCAGGATCGTGTCGCGCCGGCCCACGTCATGCCCCGAGCCCGGATCCAGGTAAGCGAATTCGGGGATCAGATCCTCGTCGGGGGGCTCGTCGCCCATCCAGATCCAGGCCAGCGTATGGCGCTCCACCAGCGGATAGGCCCGCACCCTGCAATTGCGCGAAATGCGGCCGCTGCCGTGGGGGTTCCTGACACACTGGCCCGTGGCATCGAACTCCAGCCCGTGATAGCCGCATTGCAGGCGGCCGTCCGGCAGCAGCCTGCCCAGGCGCAAAGGCGCCAGGCGGTGCGGACACATATCGTCCAGCGCCACCGCCCTGCCGGCCGGATCCCGGAACAGCACCAGAGGCTCGTCGAGCAGCGTGCGCGCGAGCAGGCTGCCCGGCTGCAAATCTTCCGACCACGCCGCCGCATACCAGCAATTCCTCAAATAGGCCATATCGCCCACCTCCAAACCCGAACAGATCTGCGCATCCTAACCAGGGTGGGTGTATCGAGGAAGATGGCAATTGGCGCCAGCCGATAACAATATCAAATCACCTTCGGAGCCCTTTGCGGCGGCCCGGAGCCGCCGGCGGGGCCATCCGATCGCCACGGCCCCGATTTGCATGCCGTCCCCACAAGGATCACAATGGAGCCCCCTTTCGGCCGACCGCCTGCCTCTATATGGCGCTCGGCCTCTACGCATGCCCGGATCGCGCAAGCCCGATCCCGCCCAGATGAACGACACCGCCTTCAGTTTGAAAAAAATCGCCGTCGCGGCCTTCGGGCCGGCCTTGCTGTTCAGCATAGGAGAAGGCGCAATTCTTCCCATCATCGCGCTCAGCGCCCGCAACGAAGGCGCCTCGGTTGCCCTGGCCGGGCTGATCGTGGGCCTGATCGGCATCGGCTCGCTGGTCAGCAACATCCCCGCGGCGATGTTCATCGCCCGCTATGGCGAACGGCTGGCCATGGTCTGGGCCGCCGCGCTGAGCGTGGTCGCGCTGATTCTGTGCCTGATACCGGGCCAGGTCTGGCTGCTGGCGGTGGGCGTCTTCATGGTGGGCATGGCCACCTCGGTGCTGCTGCTGGCGCGGCAGACCTACCTGATCGAGGCCGTGCCGGCGCACATGCGCGCGCGAGCCATGTCGACGCTGGGCGGAACGCGGCGCATCGGCATATTCGCCGGCCCGTTCATCGGTGCGGCGACCATGCACTTCACGGGGCTGCCCGGCGCCTACTGGGTAGGCATCGTGGCGATCTTCGCCTCGGGCGTGCTGGCCTATATGATCCCCGATCTGGAAGACCACAAGCCCGGAGCCGCGGGCGCACCGGCCGCGCCCAAGATCGTCCACATCCTGCGCGCCCATTGGAAGGTCTACTGCACCCTGGGCTTCGGCATATTATTGGTCAGTGCGCTGCGCGCCTCGCGCCAGATCGTAATCCCGCTGTGGGCCGACCACCTGGGCATCAGCCCCACGGCCACCTCGATCATCTACGGCATGGTGGCGGCCATCGACGTACTGGCCTTCTACCCTTCCGGCAAGGCCATGGATCGCCACGGCCGCTTCTATGTGGCGTTGCCTTCGGTGCTGATCATGGGCCTGTCCATGATGTTGATACCCGCCACGGTGGGCATGTGGAGCTTCCTGATCGTGTCGATGGCAATAGGCCTGGGCAACGGCATAGGCTCGGGCATCGTCATGACGCTGGGCGCCGACGCCTCGCCGCGCGAGGGCCGCACCCAGTTCCTGGGGGTCTGGCGCATGATCGCCGACATCGGCGCCAGTGGCGCGCCCGCCGTGCTGTCGGCCATTACGGCGCTGGCTTCGCTGGCGCTGGGCGTGCTTGCCACCGGACTGCTGGGGTTCATGGCCGCCGCCGTGTTCTGGCGCTGGCTGCCACGATCCAAGTCGCAGCCGCAGCCGCGCTGAAAGGCGCTACTACTGGAGCCGAACCCATGAAGCACATCATGCAGTACATCAGGCAAATCAATCAGCGCCGCATGACTGCCTTCTATCTGTCCTCGCACGGGGACATCGGCGGCGACCCGGCACAGCACCAGATAGAAGTCTTCAAGCCGCTAGCGGATCGGCCGCGCTCGCTGCGCGAAATGTTTGCCGATCTGGAATACGAGGCCGACGCCGAAGACGACAACCCCTGAACCCGCACGCGGCTCAGCGGCCCTTGATGCCGGCTGCGCGGATCACGCGGCCCCATTTCGCCATTTCGGAATCGATGAATTTGCGGAACACGGCGGCATTGCCGGGGCGTGGCTCCATGCCCTGCGACAGCAGCCGCTGGTAGATGTGCGGGTCGTGCAGCGCATTGTTGATCTGCGTGTCCAGGCGGTCGACGATGGCCTTGGGCACGCCGGACGGCGCCATGAAGCCGTACCAGCCCGCGGCGACCACCTTGGGAAAGCCCTGCTCGGGCAAAGTGTGCGCCTGCGGATAGATGGCACTGCGTTCGGCCGAGGCCACGCCCAGCACCCGCAGCCTGCCGCTCTGTATGTGCGGCAGGGCCGCCGTGATGGCAGTAAGCGTCGCATCGATGCGCCCGCCCGCGAGCAGGTCGGTGTACGCCGCAACGTCGCCGCGATACTGCACCACGATGCCTTTCGAGCCCGATTCGCGCAGCACCAGCTCGGCCGCCAGGTGCGGCAGCGAGCCGTAGCCGGGCGAGCCGAAGGTCAGGCCGTGGGGCTGCGATTTACCGTAGGCGATGAGTTCCTGCGCCGTCTTCGCCGGAGACTTGGCGTTGACGATCAGGAACAGCGGCACCGTGATCGCCATGGCCACGGGCTGCAGATCTTTCCTGGGATCGTAGCTGAGCTTGCCGTACAGCGATTCCAGCGTCGAATAAGGCGCGGCGGCGTACAGGATGGTATAGCCGTCGGCGGGCGCGTGCGCCACGAAATTATTGCCCACGCGGGTACCCGCGCCGGTCTTGTTCTCGACCACGAAGGCCTGCCCCAGGTGTTGCGCCAGGTAGTCCCCGATCAGCCTCGCGGACAGATCGTTGGGGCCCCCGGCCCCGTACGGGGAAACAATCTTCACCGGGCGGGAGGGCCAGCCGTCCTGGGCAAAGACACGTGGCATCGCGCCGGCGCAGATACCCGCGGCAGTCGCACCCAGCAGCGTCCTTCGGTTGATTTTCATGCATGTCTCCTGAGTTCGAATAAGAATAAAAATGCAGAACCAAGGATAGAGTGTGTCAAACTATTCACACAAGCTTGAATTTCTTGATTATCTAGAAGGCTAAGTTATAAATTGATTTCCGCCCGCCACCAGCGGGCATCGACACCAAGAGGACACCTCATGGCACCCGAAGTTACGCTCAGGCAGCTGCGTGCATTCATGGCCGTACTCGAGCGCGGCAGTTTTTCGGAAGCTGCCGAAGCCATGCATTTGTCGCAGGCGGCGCTCAGCGGCCTGGTCAAGGAACTGGAGGGCCGTCTGGGCGTACGCCTGCTGGATCGCAATACGCGCAGCGTCGGCGCGTCGGTGGTCGGCACCGCGTTCGAGCCCATGGTGCGGCGCGTGCTCGCCGATCTCGACGAAGCGCTGAAGAACATCACCAACCTGAAGGAGCTGCGCCGCGGACTGGTGCGCGTGGCCGCGCCCGAGACGCTGTCGTGCACTCTGCTGCCCGAACTGATTGCAGGCTACGGCCGGCGCCACCCGGGTGTCGACATACGTTTCGACGATGTGCCGATCGAGGGGGTGCTGGCGGGCCTGCACGGCGGCAGCGCGGACATAGGCTTCGGGCCGGCCGGGGTGCTGACGGACGACGCGGTGCAAGCGCACCTGATCCGCATCGACCCCCTGTGGGCCGCGCTGCGCCCGGACGACCCGCTGGCGGCCGGCGCCGCGGTGAAGTGGAAGGATCTGCGCGAGCGGCAGCTGATCAACTACATGCCCAATCTGGCGCTCAATGTGCTGAGCCATGTGCCGCCGCGCCATCACCCCAGGGACATCATGCCGGTACACCGCGTCAACACGGCGCTTTCGATGCTGCGTGTGCGCCCCGGGTACGCGATCTGCCCGTCGATGGCGCATTCACTGGTGGAAGGCTTCGGGCTGGTCTTCCGCCCTCTGCTGCAGCCCACCGTCACATGGCACATCGCGATCTTCACGCGCGATCGCTCGTGCCTTTCGCCTGCGGTGGAGAGCTTTCTCGACTACACGCTGGAAAGCGCCACAAGCCCGGACGACGACGAGCCGACGCGCCGGGGCGGCACGCGCTAGGCGCCGGCGGCTGGTGCTGGCTCCGGCTCCGGCTCCGGCAATAAATAAGATTACCCTATAAATACCTCGGAATTCTCGTCTTGTCTGATAAAAAGCGGCCAGGTATCGTAGGCGCTCCAGCCTCGGGCATCCGCCGCGGCACGGCAAGCGCGGGCCTGCGCGCGGCACACGCCGCTTAGCCCGGCGCCGGCGCCAAACGAACCATGAATGCCGCAGGCGCAATGCATCGCACAGCTTCCTGCCGAACCCGCCACGCAGCCCATGACCCAGCCAGACACCGACTTCCCCGATCTCGATTCATTCCTCTCGCCGGCCTCGATAGCCATCGTCGGCGCCTCGGCCACGGCCGGCAAGATCGGCGCGGCGCCCTTGCGCTACCTGCTCAAGCACGGCTATGACGGCGACATCTACCCGGTCAACCCGCGCGGCGGGGAAATCGCAGGGCGGACGGCCTACACATCGCTGCGGGCAATAGGCCGGCCTGTCGATCTGGCCATCTTCGCGATCCCCGCCTCCGCCGCCCTGGAGGCACTGCACGATGCGATCGCCGCGGGCGTGCGCAACATCGTCGTGTTCTCGGCCGGTTTCGCTGAAATGGGCCAGCAAGGCGCGCAGGCGCAACGCCGCTACGCCGACACGGCGGCGGCTGCCGGCATCCGCGTGCTGGGCCCGAACTGCCTGGGTTTCATGAACATCGCCCGCTCGGTCTACGCAACCTTCTCCCCCGTGGTGTCGACCGGGCTCACCAGGCCGGGCAAGGTCGGCATCGTCAGCCAGAGCGGCGCCTTCGGAGCCTATGCCTACGCCATGGCGCGGCAGCGCAACGTCGGCCTGTCCGCCTGGGTGACGACCGGCAATGAATCGGACATCGACGTCGCCGCCTGCATCGCCTGGATGGCGCGCGACCCGGCAACGCGCATCATCATGGCCTACCTGGAGGGCTGCCGCGACGGCGCCAGGCTGCGGCGCGCGCTGGATCTGGCGCGCAGCGCGGGCAAGCCCGTAGTGCTGGTGAAAGTGGGCAGAACCGCACTGGGCGCCGCAACGGCCGCCTCGCACACCGCAGCGCTGGCGGGCGACGACGCCGCCTACGACGCGCTGTTCCGGCAGCACGGCGCTTGGCGGGCGCGCAATATAGAGGAATTCTTCGACATCGCCCATTGCGTGGCGGTTTCGGGCCTGCCGGCCCGGCCCCAGGTCGGGCTGCTGACCGTCTCGGGCGGGGTCGGCGTCATGATGGCCGATGACGCGGCCGCGGCCGGCCTGGATGTGGCCGAGCTGCCCGCAGCCGCGCAGGCGAAGATCCGGGCGCGCGTGCCTTTTGCCAGCACGCGCAACCCCGTGGACCTGACCGGCCAAGTGACGGCCGAACCGGAACTGCTGGAAGCCGCGGCCCGCATCATGCTGGGCGAGGCCGGCCACGGCAGCCTGCTGATCTTTCTTGCGGCCTTCGGCAGCACGCCGGCCATGCAGGATATGCAGCGGCAACTGGCGCGAGACCTGCGGCGCGAATTCCCCGATCGCCTGCTGATGTTCGGCATGCTGGCCGACGCGACGCAACAGCACGCGCTCGAAGCCCTGGGCTGCCTGTGCTTCGCCGACCCGGCACGCGCCATCCGCGTACTGGCCGCCATGAACTTCTTTCGCGTCCAACTACAGTGTCCGGCGGCGGAAGCGGTACCCGCCACGGCGCAGGCCGCGCTGCCGCCCGGCCCTTATAACGAGGCCGAGGCCATGGCGCTGCTGCGCGGCTGCGGCATACCCGCCGTGCCGTCTCGTGTCGCCGACAGCCGCGAGACGGCCATGGCGCATGCGCGCGCTCTCGGCTTTCCCGTGGCGATGAAAGTGCTGTCGCCCGACATCACGCACAAAAGCGACGTCGGCGGGGTGGCCCTGAACGTGGCCGACGCGGACGAAGCCGGCCGCAGCTATGAGCGCATCTTGACCGCCGCCGCGTCCGCCGCCCCCGGCGCGCAGGTCGACGGCGTGCTGGTGGCGCCGATGATACGCGGCGGCGTGGAATTGATACTCGGGGTGCGCCGCGATCCAGCCCTGGGCGCGATCGTAATGCTGGGATCCGGCGGTGTGCAGGCCGAGTTGACCGGCGACGTGGCGCTGCGCCTGGCCCCGGTGGATCGGCGCCAGGCGCACGCCATGATCGACGAAATCAAGACCGCGCCCCTGCTGCGCGGCTTCCGCGGTGCCGCGCCCGCCGACGAGGAGGCCCTGGCCGATGCCATCGTGCGCCTGTCGCGGTTCGCGCTGAGCGCCGGCGACACGCTGGAGTCGGCGGAGCTGAACCCCTTGGTCGTGCTGCCCCGCGGCCAGGGAGCCATGGCGCTGGATGCCGTGGTGCTGACCCGCAAGGCACAGCCTGCATCGTCGCCCGAACCTGCATCCTCGCCCACGCCTGCCCCCTCGCCTGCGCCCAAGACTTCGTCCATGCCCGCGTCTTCCCCCATGCCCACGACTTCCTCCACACCCACGACTTCCCCCATGCCCACGACTTCCTCCTCGCCCGCGGCTTCGCCCGCCCGCCAGGCAGTGATCGCGACCCTGCCGCTGTTCGAAATGGCACGCATGCGCGCCGCCAATACCCCACGCCGGCATCCCGTGCAAGGCTTTGCCGGCGACAGCCCCACATCGGGCATGCGCTGGGTCAACCAGTTCACACACACCCGGCGCCTGCGCGGCCCGCAAGACAAGGAAGTCGTCACGCCCAACAACGACACGCTGTTCACCAATGCCTGGCTGGATCTGTCGGCGGGCCCGCTGGTCATCGACGTGCCGGAAATGGGCGAACGCTACTGGGTGCTGGGCTTTCTCGACGCCTGGACCAACCCCTGGGCCTACGCCGGACGGCGCACCACCGGCGGCGCCGCGCAGCGCCTGTTCGTGCACGGCCCGGGCTGGACGGGCGAAACGCCGCCCGGCATGCACTGCATCAGCGCACCGGGCGACGATGTGTGGGTCATCGGCCGCATCCTGGTGGATGCCGATCCCGAGGATCTGCAGTGGGTGCATGCCTTGCAGGATCGCTACGCCATCCTGCGGCCGGACGGTTCGACGGCGCTGTCGCGCATCGACACGCTGTTGGGCAGCCATGGCGCGGGCGTGCCGCAGGCGGACGAATACCTGCATGTGCTGCGAACCATGCTGGCTCGCAACCCGCCGTGCGCTCCGCTGCCTGGCTGGCCGCCCTCGCCCGCGCAATTGCAGCAGGCCCTGGCCGCGGTCTACACCGAGCTGCGCGAAACCTCCCATGCTTCGGAACTGGGCGGAGGCTGGACGACCGCCGTTACTGTGCGCCACAGCTTCGGCGACGACCTGCTGACGCGGGCGCGCGTGGCGCGCAACTGGATAGGCACGCTGGGCATAGACGAGGCCATGTACATCATGGCCGAGGTGGACGACGAAGGCGCGGCGCTTTGCGGGGCACGGCGCTATGTGCTGCGCTTCGCGCCCGGCGGCATGCCGGATGTGGGCGCGTTCTGGTCCATTACGCTATATGGCCGCCGCGACTGCCTGCTGGTGGACAACCCCATCGGCCGCCACTCCATCGGCGATCGAACCCGCGGCCTGCAGCGCGACGCGGACGGCGGCCTGAGCATCGCTATCCAGGCCGACGACCCGGGGCCAGGCAAGAACTGGCTGCCCGCGCCGCCCGCAGACGGGTTCTATCTGGTGCTGCGCCTGTACCAGCCCGGGCGCTCCCACCTGGAAGGGACGTTCGACTACCCGTCGGTAAGGTGCAGGGACTGCAGCGGCGCCTGACAGCGAACCCGGCACAAACCACAGGAAGGAACCAGACCATGTCCAAACCTCTGCAATCCCGGGTGGCCATCGTCACGGGCGCCGGCGCCGGGCTGGGCCGCAGCCACGCACTGGAACTGGCGCGCCACGGCGCACGGGTAGTAGTCAACGACCTGGGCACAGGAGCCCACGCCGTGGCCGAAGAAATTCGCCAGGCGGGCGGCGCGGCAATCGCCTGCGTGGCGGACGTGACGCGATACGAGGCCATGCAGGACATGGCGGCCCGCGTGCTTGGGGAATTCGGACGCATCGACATCCTCGTCAACAACGCGGGCATCCTGCGCGACCGTACATTCGCCAAAATGCCGCTCGACGATTTCCGCCTGGTGCTGGACGTGCACTTGATGGGCTCCGTGCATGCCGCCAAGGCGGTCTGGCCGCAGATGCAGGCGCAGCACCACGGACGCATCGTCATGACGACCTCGTCTTCGGGGCTTTACGGCAACTTCGGCCAGTCGAATTATGCCGCCGCCAAGATGGCGCTGGTCGGCCTGATGCAGACCCTGGCGCTGGAAGGGGCCAAGCACGACATTCGCGTCAACTGCCTGGCGCCCAGCGCCGCGACCGCCATGACCGAGGGCCTGCTGCCCGGGGACGCCGCATCGGTCCTGACGCCCGAGCGCGTCAGCCCCGCCCTGCTTGCCCTGGCGGGCGACGATGCCCCGACCCGCATGATCCTGCTGGCCGGCGGCGGCAGCTTCGAATGCGCCCACGTCACCATGACGCAAGGCATCCATATCGGCGGCGCGCAAGACCTCGCCGCAACGCTGTGCCGGCGGCTGAAGGAAGTCCAGGAGCAGGACGGCCAGTTCATCCCTGCCTCGGGCTGGGAGCAGCCACGGCACGAATTGGCCAAAGCCGCAGGCGAGCCGCGCTGAATCCCCCGGCTCCGCCGCGCCAGCCAAGCCGCAGCAGCAGTTCCACCCAGTCAGTTTGGCAGCATCAAGACGGCATCAGCTCGGCGAGGTCTGCCATTGCATCCAGTTGCATGAGCCGTTCGTACAAGCCATCGGGGTCATCGCTGCGGCCGGCGGTCGCCGCCGCGCAGTCCAGGAATTTACGGCGCAGCTCTCCCGGAGCCAGCGGACTGCCCGGGGTACCGCGCGCGGCATAGACTTCACCGCTGTCCAGCCGGGCGCCATCATGCAGCTCGACCACCAGGCGGTCACTGGCAGCCAGCGAGGGTTCGTCCGGGTTCACGCTGTCGACGGTGGCGATTTCCACCCGCCGCATCAATGACTGCACCTCGGCGCTTTGCACGAAGGCATCGTCCATCTGCTCGAGCCCGAGCCGATGCGCGGCCAGAGCCGCGGCCACGGCGAACTCGATGCTGAACTTGGCTTGCAAAGCGGTTTGCGGGGCGTGGTTGCGCAGCATGGCTGCCTGCGCCGTGCCGATCGTCACCCGTGCGCGCGCCACGTCGGCCGGGCGCAGGTCATGCTTGTCGCACAGGTCGAGCGCGGCATCGACGATACGATGCGCGGCAAAGCACATGGGATATTTCTTTACGGTCAGGCCCAGCCGCGCCAGGCGTAGGTCGGTGCCGAAAGCGGCGGCGCGGCGCGTATCCACCCTCCCGCGGGGCGACAGCGCCGCCAGCAGGCCTGCCGGATGCTCCAGCACGTCGGCCGAAGCCTGCAGGCCGGCTTCGGCCATGTCCGCCGCCATGATGCCGGCGGCCGCCGCCCTGCCCGCGTGGAAGGGCTTGACCATGCTGCCGAAATTGGCGACCACGCCCGCGGCAAGGCTGGCGGCGATGCCCAGCGCATGGGCGGCAAGGGCCGGATCGAGCCGGCGCAGGTTCACCACCGCCGCCGCCACACCCAGCACACCGAATACGGCAGTCGGATGCCAACCCTTGACATGGTGCTGATCCGCATCGCGGCCGATCAGTTCCGCCCACACCTCGTAGCCGACGACGTAGGCGCGCATCACATCCATGCCGCTGCGATGCAGCCGTTCGCCTTCGGCCAACAGGGCGGACACCAATACCGCGCTGGGATGGCCGCACAGCCCCACGTCGTCGAAGTCGAGCGCATGCGCCGCCGTGCCATTGACCAGCGCCGCGTCGCCGCTGCGGGCGTATTCAGGCCCCAGCAGTATGCGCGCATCGCCGCCGCGGCCCTGCTGCGCGGCGACATAGGCCCGCACCGCCTGCACTGCCGGTTCGCGCCGGCCCGCCAGCATGCAGGCCACCGTATCGGCGAAGCCTCCGCGCACCGCGGCCATGACGTCGCTCCCGGGATCGGCGAGCCCGCTGCTGGCATAGTGGGCCACCTGGCCCGTCAGACCCATGGCCGGCATCAATAAGACCTCGGCATGCCCAGCACATGCTCGCCGATGTACGCCAGGATCAGGTTGGTAGACACCGGGGCGATCTGCTGGATGCGCACCTCGCGCCACTTGCGCTCTACATCGTATTCGCGCGCGTAGCCGAAGCCGCCATGCGTCTGCATGCAGGCCTCGGCGGCATGCCAGGCCGCCTCGGAGGCCAGCAGCTTGGCGATGTTGGCGTCTTCCCCGCAAGGCTTGCCCGCCTCGAACAGCGCCGCGGCCTTGCGCAGCATCATGTCGGCCGCCTGCGTTTCGGCATAGGCGCGCGCAATGGGAAACTGCACGCCCTGGTTCTTGCCGATGGGCCTGTCGAAGACGATGCGCTCGCTCGCGTAGGCCGACGCGGTGCGGATGAACCAATGGGCATCGCCCAGGGACTCGTGCGATACCAGAATGCGTTCGGCGTTCATGCCGTCCATGATGCAGCGGAACCCCTTGCCCTCGGGCCCGATCAGATTGGCCACGGGCACTCGCATCTGGTCGAAGAATATTTCCGTCGTGTTGTGGTTGATCATCGCCGGCAGCCGGCGGATTTCCATGCCATTGCCGCGCGCTTCCTGCATGTCCACCAGCAGCACCGACAGGCCGTCGGTCTTTTTCTGTACCTGATCCACCGGCGTAGTGCGCACCAGCAGCAACATCAAGTCGGAATACAGTGCGCGCGAAGTCCAGACCTTCTGTCCGGACACCACATAGTGGTCGCCGTCACGCACCGCGCGCGTCTTCAATTTCGTGGTGTCCGTGCCCGTGGTCGGCTCCGTGACGCCAAATGCCTGCAGGCGCAGCTCGCCGCTGGCGATGCGCGGCAGATAGGCTTGTTTTTGCTCCGGGCTGCCATGGCGCAGCAAAGTGCCCATGGTGTACATCTGGGCATGGCATGCGGCCGCATAGCAGCCGGCGGCGTGGCACTCCTGCAGGATCACGCCGGCCGCGCGCACCGGCAGCCCCGCCCCGCCATACTCTTCGGGGATCAAGACCGCCAGATAGCCGCCCTCGGTCATGGCCCGCACGAACTCGTCGGGGTAAGCCTCTTTGGCGTCGATCTCGCGCCAGTACGATCCGGGAAAATCGGCACAGATGCGCCGTACCCCTTCGCGGATTTCGGGATAGTCTTCTCCCAGTTCTATGCATGTGTCGATAGCTTGGTCGCTCATGAGTCTCTCTGTTGCAATGAAAGAAAAGCCATCCGGAACGGCCGGACGAGGGGATCAGATCAATGGGCCGCACCGACGGGCGCGGCGGGGCTGCGGCCGGCCGGCCGATAGCCGGTGGGCAGGCCCGCCCGCGCAAGCGCGCCGTGCAGGGGTACGGACGGCAGATGATCGTGCAGGATGCGCCTGACCTCGAGCAGGCGCTGCAGATCCACACCCGTGCGCATGCCCAGGGATTCCAGCATGAAGCAAAGGTCTTCCATGACGATATTGCCCGTTGCGCCGGGTGCAAAAGGGCAGCCCCCGAGCCCGGCCAGCGACGCATCGAAGCGGCGCACGCCGCAGTCCAGGGCCGCAGCGACATTGGCCAGGCCTAGTCCGCGCGTATCATGGAAGTGCGCCCCCAAAGCCATCGCATCGCCCAGCGCACGCCGCACTGCACCGAAAACGGCACGCACCTGCGCCGGCCCGGCATAGCCCACGGTGTCGGCGATCAGCAGTTCGTCGGCGCCCGCCTCGGCCAATGCCTGGGCGTAGCGGCACACGTCATCCACCGCGATACTGCCTTCATAAGAGCAGCCCAGGGCCGTGGACAGACCGCCGATCAGCCTGGGCCGGGAGCCCGCGGGCAGCGACTTGAGCATGTCGGCGATGCGCCGGAAGTCCTCGACCGATTCCTCGCGTTCGCGCCGCACGTTCTTCAGATTGTGCGTGCGGCTTACCGACATCACGAAATTGAGCTTGTGCACACCCAAGGCCACCCCGCGCTCGGCCCCTTTCAGGTTCGGCACCAGGCCCACCACCGTCAGCCCCGGCAGGGCCAGGGCCCCAGCCACGACCTCGGAGGCATCGACGAACTGCGGTACCAGCTTCGGCGGCACGAACGAAGTGACTTCTATTTCATGCATGCCCGCGGCATGCTCGCAGCGGATCCAGTCTATTTTGGCGGAGGTGGGCAGGAACTCCTGCACCATCTGCAGCCCGTCGCGCAAACCGACCTCGCACACTTCGACGCAGTCGTCGCTGCTCCGAGCCATTGCCGTTCTTTCCTGTGCCATATCACCGCCCCTTGAACAGCGGCGCACGCTTCTCGTTGAATGCGCGCACGCCCTCGTGCCGATCTTCGGTTACCACCAAACGGTTATAGGCTTCTATTTCGTAGCGGTAGCCGCTGAGCAGATCCGTCTGCAAGCCGTGGTGCACCGACTTCTTCGCCTGGCGCACCGACAGCGGCGCATTGGCGGCTATCTCGCCCGCAGTGGCCAATACCCGGTCGCGCAGTTCGCCGACGCTGTCGCACAGCTGGTTCACCAGGCCCCATTGTTCGGCCTGCCCGGCGGAAAACGGCCGGGCCGAAAGAATCAATTCCTTGGCACGCCGCTCGCCCACCGCCCGCGCCAGGGTCTGCGTGCCGCCGCCGCCCGGCATGATGCCGAGACGGGTTTCGACCAGAGCAAAACGCGCCTGCCGCACCGCGTAGACGAAGTCGCAGCCCAGCACGGTTTCACAGCCGCCGCCATAAGCATGGCCGTTGACGGCCGCGATCACGGGCACGGGGCATTCCAGCAGCGCCACGAAAGCACGCTCGAACAGCTCGTGCTGGCGGCGCCACTGCTCGTCGCTCATGCCATTGCGCTCCTTCAGGTCGCCGCCGGCGCAGAAGGCCCGGTCGCCGCTGCCCGTCAATACCACGCAGCGTATGCCGGCGGCGTCCTCGGCCAGGCGCGTCCATAGATCCAGCAGCTCGCGGCCCATGAGGGTATTGATGGCATTGAGGGCCTGCGGCCGATCCAGCGCCACCCACAGCACATGCGGCTGCGGAGTGCCCACGGCAAGACATTGGTAGGCGGGAAATACTTCTTGAACACTCATTCAACTATCTCTCGAATCGGAACCAACGGACGACAGCGTGTCGGCGCCCAGGGCCGGCGAGCCGTGCGGGCCGTGGGGACGTTCGCCGTCGAACGACAGCGGCAGGCCGATCAGGGGGATGCTGGAGCCCGGCACCTGCCGCAGAATATCCAGCGCCCGGGTCTGCGGATGTTCCAGCATCTGACGCACGTTCTGCACCGGAGCGCAAGGGATGCCCTGCTCTTGCAGTAATGCGATCCAATGCGCATTGCCATGCCGCAGCATCTCTGGCTCGAGCAAGGCATACAGAGCCTGCGCGTTGCGCACCCTGTCCGGATTGCCGGCGAAACGCGGGTCATCCGCCCATTCGGGGTGGCGCAGCACGGTACAGAACCCGCGGAACAGGCCGTCGTTGCCCGCCGCCACGACCAGTTCGCCGTCAGCGGTGTCATAAGCGCGATAGGGCACGATGCCCACCTGCCCCGAGCCCGCCTTGCCGGGCAGCTGGCCGCCGGCCAGGAACTGCGCGGCATGCATCGTCATCCAGGCGGCCGCCGTCTCGAACAAGGAAACATCGACCACCGAGCCGCGGCCCGTGAGCTGGCGGCGCAGCAATGCCGAGACAATGCCCAGGGCCGCCCACATGCCGGTGCCCACGTCTATGATCGAGGGGCCGACGCGCACCGCGGGGCGTCCCGGTTCGCCCACCACGCTCATGATGCCGCCGAAGGCCTGCATCAGCGGGTCGTACCCGGGTTGGCCGGCCAAGGGCCCGCGCGCGCCGAAAGCCCCCAGATTGCAATACACCAGCGAGGGCTTGAGCGCCAGCATGTCCTGCGCGCCCAGGCCCAGCCCATCGAGCTGGCCGGGCCGCAGATTCTGCAGCACCGCATCGGCACGCGTGCGGATCAGGTCTTTCAGGGCATCGCGATCGGCGTCGTCGCGCAGATTGAGCACCACCGAACGCTTGCTGCGATTCAAGGCCTGAAAGGTCGCCGACGCGCCATCGACGAACGGCGGCCCCCATTTGCGCGCATCGTCGCCGCCGGGCTTCTCGATCTTGACGACCTGCGCACCCAGATCGCCCAGAACCTGCCCGGCGTACGGCGCCGCCACGCTGTGGCCGAGCTCGACCACGAGCATGCCGGCCAGGGGCCCCTTGGCATCGGCCGCCGCCTGCGTCATCGCGGCACCAAGCCAGACGCCTTGATCAGCTTGCCGGCCTTGTCAAAAGTGGCTTTCTGCAGGCGGGCGAAATCTTCCGGCTTGTCGGCCACCACCAGCAGCCCCATGGAAGAAAGCTTGTCGCGCACCTGCGGGGTGCGCAAGGCCGCGACGATCGCCGTATTCAGCGTCTGCACGATCGGCTTGGGCAAGCCGGCGGGGCCGAAGAAGCCCAGCCACGACGAAATCTCGAAACCCGGCAGGGCCTCGTCGATGGCGGGAACCTGCGGCAGGCCTTCGTAGCGGCTTTTCTCGGTAACGCCCAAGACCTTGAGCTTCTTGCTCTTGATGTAGGAGTCCACGGTGGCCAGGCTGGAGAAAATCAGCGGGATCTGCCCGCCCAGGACATCCACCGCCGCCGGGCCGCCGCCCTTATAGGGCACGTGCATCATGTCGGTACCGGCCAGCTCATTGAACAGCACACCCGCCAGGTGGTGCGGGGAACCGTTGCCCGAACTGCCGAACGAAACCTTGCCCGGATGCTGCTTCACATAGGTAACCAGTTCGGGAAGGGTGTTGGGCGGAAACGCGGGATTCGCCACCAGCACCACAATGTTCTTGACCGCCATCGTGATGGGCGTGAAATCGGTAATCGGGTTGTACGGCGGATTCTTGGTCATGAAATAGTTGGATGCATGCGTGGCATCGGTGCCCAGCACGATCGTGTAGCCGTCGGGCGCCGAATGCGCCACGTGCGCGGAGCCGATTTCGCCGCTGGCTCCGCCGCGGTTCTCGACGATCACGGGCTGATGCAGCGTGCCGCGCAGCTTGTCCGCGACCAGCCGCCCGACCAGATCCGTGGTGGCGCCCGGCGGGTAGGGAATCACCAGATGCAGGGGCTGATCGGGGTAAGCTTTTTGTGTAGCAGCGGGCGCGGCCGGCGCCACGCCGAGCAGCGTAGCCATCAGGCCGCAGCAGAATACGAGTGCACGGGATTGACTGCCCATACTTGTCTCCTCATTGTCGATGAATTGTCGGCGAGCATGTCGATGAACATGTCGTACGGTTGTCCGTACAATATATTAATCGAGTACCGGCCAAAAAGTAAAGGCCGGAAATACATGTGCCGGCGATATGCCGCAGCCGCGGGGTCTGCGGCGCATCGGGTCGCTATAGCTATACTATGCGCCATGCCTTCTTCCAGCAGTCCTCGCTACCAGCAATTGGCCGATGTACTGGCCCGCCACATCGAAAGCGGCCGCTACCCGGTCGGCAGCCTGCTGCCCCCGGAAACCGACCTGGCGCAGCAATACGACATGTCGCGCCACACGGTGCGCGAAGCCATACGCAGGCTCGCGGACATGGGCCTGATACTGCGCCGCCAGGGCGTCGGCACGGAAGTGCGCGCCAGGCAGCCCGAATCGCGCTATGTGGCAGCCTTGAATACATTGAGCGATCTGTTCCAATACACGCAACGCACCAAGCTCAAAGTGATGGGCGAGGAATGGGTGATCGCGGACGCAGAGCTGGCCGCGCAGCTGCATTGCGAACTGGGCCAGCGCTGGCTGAAGTTCCTGACCTGCCGCTACCCTACCGACGGAAAAATTCCCATCTCGTATACCGAGATTTTTGTCTATCCGATGTATGAAGGCATACGCGAACAGATCAATAACCGCAGCGCCTGGGTGCACGGCCTGATCGAAAGCGAATACGGGGAAAAGATCGTCGAGGCGCGCCAGGAAATCGAGCCGGTGCTGCTCAGCGCCGACATCGCGAAGCTGCTGCGCGCCTCGGCCGGCGCACCGGCCCTGCAGGTCAGGCGCTATTATTTCGGCGCCCAAGGACGGCTGCTGTCGTCGTCGAACAATATCTATCCGGAGAAGCGCTTCAAGATCAGCACCAGCTGGAGGCTGGAATGGGCCAAGTAGCCGCGCCGGGCACCCTCCCCAGCCAGGCCGCGCCCGTGGATTCCGGCGCCTTGCAGCGGCTGGCGGATTACGTCATGCCTTACGGCAAATACAAAGATCGCCCGCTCGCCGAGCTGCCTGGCCATTACCTGGGCTGGTTCGCCCGCAACGGTTTTCCCGAGGGCGAGCTGGGCCGCATGCTGGCGCTGATGTACGAACTGGATCACAACGGGCTGCGGGAACTGCTGCGCCCCTTGCGCGCCTCGGGCGGCGACCGCCGCGGCGGCGCCGAAACGTAAAGCCTCTATCTACACCTAACGCTTATTTCCCATACACGCAGACGATGCCGCAAACTCGAGAAGCTCCGCTGTACTCCACCTTGTCCCCGACCGACGTGCGCTCCGTCATCATCGGCCTGATGCTTGCCATACTGCTGGGCGCGCTGGATCAGACCATCGTCTCGGTGTCGCTGCCCATGATGGCGGCCGATCTGCAGGGCGTGGATCTGCTGGCCTGGGTGGTGTCGGGCTACCTGATCGCGGTCGCCGTTGCCACGCCCATCTACGGCAAGCTCGGCGACCTGTACGGGCGCCGGGTGATGCTGTCCTCGGCCATCATCATATTTTTGCTGACATCCATCGCCTCGGCCATGGCGCCCAGCATGCCGTTCCTGGTGGGCGCCCGCATCCTGCAAGGCCTGGGCGGCGGCGGCCTGATCTCGGTGGCCCAGGCCATCATCGCCGACGTGGTGGCGCCGCGCGACCGCGGCCGCTACCAGGGCTATATCAGTGCGGCCTTTGCCGTGGCCAGCGTCACCGGCCCCGTGGCGGGCGGCCTGCTTACCACATATCTGTCCTGGCGCTGGGTGTTCTGGATCAATCTGCCGCTGGGCCTGGTCGCCCTGCTGTCTTCGCGCCGCGCGCTGGCGCTGCTGCCGGTGCCCAACGTCAAACGGCCCATCGATTTCCTCGGCGCCGTGCTGCTGATCGTGGGGCTGGCCACCTTGCTCATAGGCATTACCCGGGTCGGCCAGGGCGCGGCCTGGCTCGACCCGCTCAACAGCAAGTTGTTCGGCGTGACCCTCGCCGCCCTGCTGGCATTTTATTGGCAGGAGCGGCGCGCGGAAGAACCCATTGTGCCGCTGCGCATGTTCAGCAACCGCACGGTCAATGTGTCCTGCGCCATCCTGTTCATCGCCTTCATCGAGGTCGTGTCGCTGTCGGTGCTCATCCCGCTGCGGCTGCAGATGCTCACCAAGGCCGGCGCCGACGGCTCGGCGCTGCAGCTGGTGCCGCTCAGCCTGGCCATACCCTCCGGCGCCTATATCGGCGGGCGGCTGATGACGCACCTGGGCCGCTACAAGCACCTGCAGATGTTCGGCGCCCTGCTGGTGCCGGTCGCGGTGCTGGGCCTGGCCTTTCTTCCTCCCGATGCGGCGCTGCCCACCATGGTGTGCATGGCGATCACCGGCCTGGGCATAGGCTTGCAGCTGCCCACGTCCACGGTCGCCGTGCAGAACGCCGTCGAGCACCGCTACGTGGGCATCGCCACCGCGGTCTCGGCCTTCTGCCGCTCGCTGGGCGCGGCCATGGGCATTGCCGTGCTGATGGCGCTGCTGCTGGCGGCCCTGCAGGCCGACGCCCCGGCCTCGGCCGCGGGGTTCTCGGGCGCCGAAATCATCAAGGTTCTGATCGGCGATGCCCAGGTGCACGTGGATGCGATGATCAAGGCCCAATTGGCCGGCAGCGCCGTGGAAGCGTTCCGCAAGATTTTCTCGGTGGCGGCGGGCATAGGATTCGTCGCCTTCGTCCTGAGCACGCTGGTACGCGACGAGGCCCTGGGCGAGCGGACGCCGGTCGAGCGCCCCCGGCCGGCCCATTGACCCTGGCCCGGTGGCCGGCGCCGCGGGTGTGCGCCGGCCCTCGAATCGCCCCCGCCAGTACACGCACCCGCCACCCGGCCGCTGCCCGCGCAGCCCGCCGTCCGCAAATCTGCAATAATTGCGCCACTTCTTCCGCCGCCTCCACATGTTCGACATTTTCTCCGGCCTGCACTTCTGGATAGGCTTCAGCCTGGTGCTGGCGCTGGCATTCGTGCTGGCCTTCGAATTCATCAACGGCTTTCACGACACGGCCAATGCCGTGGCCATGGCGATCAGCACCAAGGCCATAGCGCCGCACCTGGCCGTGACCCTGTCGGGCATTTTCAATTTCCTTGGCGTGCTCACCGGCGGCGTGGGGGTGGCCTACGCCATCGTGCACCTGCTGCCGGTGGAACTGCTGGTACATATCGACACCGGCCACGGCCTGATCATGGTGTTCTCGATGCTGGCCGCAGCCATCGCCTGGAATCTCGGCACCTGGTATTTCGGCATTCCCTCCTCCAGCTCCCATACGCTGATCGGCTCGATACTGGGCGTGGGCATTGCCAACGCCTGGCTCACGCACACGACGGTGGCCAACGGCGTGAACTGGGGCAAGGCCCTGGAGATCGTGCTGTCGCTGGTGATCTCGCCCATCATGGGCTTCGTCCTGTCGGCCCTGCTGCTGTGGGCGGCGCGGCGCTGGAAGCCCGGCTCGAAAATGCACCGGACTACCGAACAGCGGCGCGAAATCGACGGCAAGAAGCACCCGCCGTTCTGGAACCGGCTGGTGCTGGTGCTGTCGGCCCTGGGCCTGAGCTACGTGCACGGCTCCAACGACGGCCAGAAAGGCATAGGCCTGATCATGCTTGTGCTGATCGGCATCGTGCCGGCGCAGTTCGTACTGAACCTGAACGCCACCAGCTACGACATCGACTACACGCGCAATGCCGCCACCCACCTGGAACAGATCCTGGAGCGCAGCGACCCGGCGCTGCAGCGCCAGATTCTGCGGCAAAGCGTCACGGTCACCGACGCCCCGGCCTGCGACCCGCGCAACACGGGGCGCACTACGGCCACGCTGCTGCAAGACCTGCAGGGCATCGATAATTACGGCGCGCTGGCCGGCGACAAGCGCGTCGCGGTGCGCCGCTACCTGCTGTGCCTGGACAACACCGCCAAGACCATCGAAAGCATGGCCGGACTGTCTGCTCCGGAACGCGCCGACCTGGCGCGCGTGCGCAAGGATCTGACCGCCACCACCGAATATGCGCCGGTCTGGGTGATTGCCGCGGTCGCGCTGGCGCTCGGCCTGGGCACCATGGTCGGCTGGCGCCGCATCGTCCAGACGGTCAGTGAAAAAATCGGCAAGCAAAGCATCACCTACGCCCAGGCCATGTCGGCCCAGCTGACCGCGGTGGCCTCGATAGGCCTGGCCAATATCTTCGCCCTGCCTGTTTCCACCACCCACGTACTGTCATCGGGCGTGGCGGGCACCATGGTGGCAAACGGCAGCGGCGTGCAGGGCAAGACCGTGCGCAATATTCTGCTGGCCTGGGTGCTGACGCTGCCCGCCGCCATGTGCCTGGCGGCTGCGCTATTCCTGCTGGGCATGAAATTCGCCTGAAGCGGCGCCGCCTCAGGGGCTTCCGGGCGGCCACCACAGAAGTAAGGGGCCGCCGGCGGAGGGCTCTCCGGGCGCCCCACCGTGTAGCCGAAGATACGTTTAAGTCAATATTCAGCTTCACACGCGGATAATGCTTCGTTGCGCATTTTTTGCACATTATCTTCCCCATATTATTTCGGCTCGAACCGAAAGGGCAGGCCCGGCATGCTGGTCGCTGAAAACCTAGAAACAGAAATCGTCGCCATCGTCGAATCGGTCATACTCAAGCCCGTCGCCGCCAACGCCTCGCTAGTCAAGTCCGGCCTGGTCGATTCGATGGCCGCCGTCGACATCGCGCTGGCCATCGAAGAACAGTACGGCTGCGGCATCCCCGCCCCGGAAATCGCCGAAATCATGGAAACCGTGCAGAGCATCTGCCTCTATGTGGCGGCACACGCTTAAGGGCCTGTACCAGCATCTGCTCGCCGCACTGACCGCCGCCGGCATTGCCCTGCTGGCCTACCTGGGCCTGAATTCCTACCTGACGCACAGCCTGCATCCCCGCGCCACCGACGGCCTGGATGTACGGGCGGGCATCTACCTGCCCAATATGGGCGACAACTGGAACGAGCAATCGGTCAACTTCGTGCGCATGGGCCAGGCTCTGGCCGACGGCACGCTGGTCGTCATGGGATCGTCGGAGCTGTCGCGCCACGGCCTGCGCTTCGTGCCCTACCGGTTTTTCCCCACCGAACTGGGCGTGCCCACACTGGCCTACGGGCACGCCAAGCTGCAATCCTACGGCATATTCCGCGTGCTGCAGTCCTTGTCGGCCAGCTTCACGCCGCGCACCAAGCTGGTCATCATGCTTTCGCCCGCCTGGTTCGCCGCCGAAGGCGAGCTGCCCTCCAGCGCCTTTGCCGAACATATTTCCGGCCCGGTGCTCGACAGCCTGTGGAGCCGGCCGCCGGCCCGCGACGGCCTGATCTACTGGGTGCGCCACCACGAAACCTGGGGCATACTCGGCCTGCTCGCACAGGCGCGGCTGGCCACATTGCGCGACAAGCTGCAGATGTGGCTGACGGGTCGGCCGATCGCCAGCGGCGCGGCCTACGACCCGACTCCGGCGGCGCGGGCGGCCACGCGCCATGCCGCCCTCCCCGTGCCCAACGCGCTGCCGCAGGCCGACTGGCCGCGCCTGCTGGAGGAGGCCCGCGCCACGGGCCGCCTGCTCAGCGGCGCCAACCCGTACGCGGTGCGCAACCATTACTACCGTACCCACCTGTCGCTGGTTCCCGACCCGACCCACCAGGAATTCGCCCGCGGCGACCCGCTGGCCGCGCGCGAATTCACCGACTTGTCGCAGCTCATGGAATACCTGGCGCACAAGCAGGTGCGGGCCTTCTTCATCATGCAGCCGCTGAATTCCAGGCTGGTGCTGGATACCGAGAGATTCATACCCACCGTGCACAGCATCATGGCCATGTGCAGGCGCTACGGCATGGCGTGCCTGAACATGTACCCGCTGCGCCCGGTGCCGGGCATCTTCAACGACGACATGCACCTGGGGGAACTGGGCTGGGCCTTGGCCGACCAGGCCATAGACGAGCATTTCGCGTCCGACACACCCTGGAAGCCGTCAACGCCATGAACATCATGACCGCCTCGAACGCCGCGAACGGCATGCAACTCCCGGCATGAAACGCTATCTCTTCCTCGTCTGCCTGTACCTGGGCCTGATCGCGGTATGCCTGCTGCAGGCGCGCGCGCCGTCCGACCTGGGCGGCCCGATCAAGGTCGAGTACGAGTACCAGCAGTTCTGAACCGCCCGGCGCCCCACCCCACATGGAACTGTACGCAAGCTTCGACTTCTTCCTCTACGCGCTGCTGGCCGGCCTGGGCGTGTCGCTGGCCGGGCGGGCGGCCGCATGGGCCAGGCTGCCGCTGCGCTATCCGCTGGCCTGCCTGGGCCTGCTGACCGCCGCGCTGGTCTTCCAGCAGCGGCCGCTGCAGCCGCTGATCGTGTTTGCCGTCCACGCTCTGGCGCTGTGGCTGTGCCGCCGCAAGCTGATCGCCACCCGGGTGGCGGTGGTGGCAACCATGCTGCCGCTGCTGCTGGTCAAGACCCACGCCCTGGGCTGGCTGGGCATGCTGGGCCTGTCGTTCATGACCTTCCGCGCCGTGGACGTGCTCTTGTTCGCCCACGGCAACGAACGTATCCACCCTGTCGACTACATCACCTACCTGTTCTTTCCGCTGACCCTGCTGGCCGGGCCCATGTACCGCTGGCGCACCTTCCAGGCCGATCTGCACAAGGGCTATGCGCAGGTCAATATGGGCCACTGGCGTGCGGGCTACGAGGCGCTGCTGCTGGGCCTGATCCAGAAGTTCGCCATCGCCCACCTGGTCTGGGTCGCCGGACTGGCGCGGGTGGCGCCCGACGACTACAGCCTGCGCGGGGTGCTGCTGAACACCGTGCTGTACAGCGTCTACCTGTATTTCGATTTCGCCGGCTATTCGAACATGGCGCTGGGCCTGGGCAAGATGTTCGGACTCAACCTGCCGGCCAATTTCAACAACCCCGTGCTCAGCCGCAACCCGCAGGATTTCTGGCGTCGCTGGCACATCAGCCTGTCGGAGTGGCTGCGCGACGTGGTCTTCATGCCGATCTACAAGGCGCTGTCCAAGGACGCCTTCTTTTCGCAGCACCGCTACGCCGCCCAGAACATCGGCATCTTCGCCACGCTGTTCTGCATGGGCATCTGGAACGGCCTGCAATGGCACTACATCGTCAGCGGCATCATGTTCGGCAGCTACTCGGTCATCCACAACTGGCTGCTGCGGGCCGCGCGCGAGCGCCCGGCCCTGCAGCGATGGCTCGCGACCCGGCCCGCCCGCCTGCTGGGCCGGGCGCTCACCCTGGCCTCGGCGATGCTGGCGCTGTACGTGTTCAGCGGCCGCAGCCCGGTGTGAGGCGCCACGGCCCGCACACGCGACGCGCAGGCGGCCCATCCCGCAGCCGGCATATGGCCATATATCTACATTGAATCTACATAAATAAAGAGGCCCTCATGTATTTCGACCTGCACGAAATGCAATTCGCCGACGTCGCACTGGACGGCGAGCGGCTCGCGGTAGCCGGCAGCGACCGCGGCCTGAGCTGGAGCGCGCTGCGCGAGCAAGCCGGGCTATGGGCGCAGCGCGCCCGCAGCCTGGGCGCGGGGCCGGACGTGCCGATCGTGCTGTCCGGCCACAAGCAGGCTGCCTTTTTCACCGCCATGGCGGCCTGCCTGATGCTGGGCGCGCCCTTCGTGCCGGTGGACAGCATCTACCCCGAAGAGCGGCGCCGCCGCATCACGGATCTGGTCGGCGCGCCGCTGATCTACCATGCCGGCACGGACGCGTTCGAGACGACCACTAACGCCGCAAAGCCGCTGGCCGAAAAAGGCCTGGCGTATGTGCTGTTCACCTCGGGCAGCACGGGCGAACCCAAGGGGGTGCAGATAGGCCGCGAAAGCGTCCGGCTGCTGGCGCAATGGATGCAGGCCAGCTTCCGGCTGGGCGCCGCACCCGTCTTCATGAACCAGGCCCCCTTCAGCTTCGACCTGTCCATGTTCGAGGTGTTCGGCACGCTGTCCCAAGGCGGCACTTGCGTCCTCAACTCGCGCGAGCAGATCCCGGACGGCCCGGCCTGGCTGCAGCACCTGGCGCGCGAGCGTATCAGCTGCTGGGTATCCACGCCTTCATTCGCCCACCAGCAGCTGCTGAACAAGGAATTCTGCACCGCCGGCCTGCCCTTGCTCGACACCTTCCTGTTTTGCGGCGAGGTGCTGCCGCATGCCCTATGCAGGCGGCTCAAGCAGCGCTTTCCGCAGGCCCGCATCCTGAACACCTACGGCCCCACCGAAGCCACGGTCGCCACCACACTCATCGAGGTCGACCAGGCCGTGCTGGACGCGCACCCCGTGCTGCCGGTGGGCTACGCCAAGCCCGACTGCGAGATCGAAATCCACGACGGAGAAATCTGCATCGTCGGCGAGCACGTCATGCGCGGCTACCTGAACCAACCCGAACTGAACCAGGCCAGGATGTTCCGCCATCCCAACGGGCGGCGCGGATTGCGCACCGGCGACCTGGGCCGCCTGGACGACGATGGCCTGCTGTGGTGCCTGGGGCGGCGCGACGACCAGGTCAAGCTCAACGGTTACCGCATCGAACTGTCCGAGATCTCGCTGGCCCTGCAGGCGCTGGACGAGGTGAAGAACGCCATCTGCCTGGCGCTGCGGCGGCCGGATCACACCGTGGTGCGCCTGATAGGTTTCGTGGAAATGGTTCGGGGCACGAACGTTCAGGGCACGAACGTCCGGGGCACGAACGTCCGGGGCACGAACGTCCGGGGCGCGAACGTTCAGGGCACGAACGCCCGTGACACCAACGCCTGGGGCGCGGGCG
This sequence comes from Candidimonas nitroreducens, assembly GCF_002209565.1. Classification (GTDB taxonomy): domain Bacteria; phylum Pseudomonadota; class Gammaproteobacteria; order Burkholderiales; family Burkholderiaceae_B; genus Candidimonas; species Candidimonas nitroreducens. The sequence continues at coordinate 91,398 of NZ_NJIH01000013.1, read as the reverse complement.
CCTGGACACCGTATCCCGCCGCCAGCTGGAAGCCGGCACTGGAGCGCCGTCTGCCCTCCTACATGCTGCCATCTGAAGTCGTGACGGTGGATGCCTTCCCCATGTCGGTCAATCACAAGATCGACGGCAAGGCGCTGCTGGAAGGCTATTTGCAGAATCCGAAGCAATAGGCCGGGGCGCTGCAGGCCATCAGCCATGCGAGGCGTGGCGGTTGTCGCGGCCCAGCCCGAGCATTTCTTCCAGGCCCCGCACCAGCGCGGCGAGCCTGGGCGGCACGGCGCGGGCCAAGTCCTGGAACGAGCCCGCCTCGGCGGGCAGGCCGCAATTGAAAACAAATAACTGCGAATTGACCGGCTGGCGCATCGGCACCGCAAAACCATACGAATGCGCCCGCCATTCCCTGTCGCTGCCGCAGTAGCCCAGGCGCCCGAAATCGCGCAGCGCGCGCTGCGCGCCCTTTATGCTGCCCGCATATTGTTCCGGCGCCTTGACGCGCAGGCTGTTGAGCACGTCTTCGCGCTCGCGGGCAGACGCGCCGCTCAGCCAGGCGCGGCCCGCCGCGGTGGCAAGCATGGGCAAGGTCGAGCCGATATCGGGATGCGCCCGCAGGCTCTCGTTCGCCCTGGCCGTTTCCACATAAAGCATGTCGATTCCGTCGCGTATCACCAGCGATGCCGCGCCATTGATTTCGCGCGCCAGCTGCGTCAGCAGCGGCCGTGCCATCTGCCTGATCTGCATGCTGGCCAGCAGGGGATGCGCCAAGGTCAGCAGGCCGAAGCCCAGCAGATAGCGCCCCTTTTGCGCCGGGTCGCGCCGCAGATAGCCCAGCCGGATCAGCGTGGCGGCCAGGCGTGCGACGGTGGGCCGGGGAATGCCGGTGCGCTCGGCAATATCACGGTTGCGCAAGCTGGGCTCGCCGGGCCGGAAAGCGCCCAGCACATCGATGCCCTGAGCGGCGGTGGAGGCGAACTGTGGATCCGCGGCTTCCGGAGTGAGCGCCTTCCAGCGATTCATGCCGCGCCTCCCAGCCGCGCCACATCGGCCGCGGCCCGCAATAAATCGCGCCCAGCCACGTCGGCAATGGGCCGGCCGTCCAGCCGCGCCACGGTGATGCCGCAATTGAGTATCAGCGGCCCCTCGTTGACCTCGATGTCCAGCGGTACGGCAACGGCGTGCACGTCCGCGAACCACGCCCCTTCCGAGACGCAATAGCCCAGACGGCCGTATTGTTCCCGCGCAGCGTGGAAGATTTCGTCCGGATCCGGCAAGCCGGCTTGCGCTGCGCGCAGCAGATCCAGAGCCTGCGCGCGCGCGCCGTGCCGTGCGCCGCAAAGCCAGGCCCGCCCCATGGCCGTCGCCAGCAGCGGCAGGGACGCCCCCAGATCGGGGCGGAACGACGCCAAGTCGTGGCTGCGGTTGGTCTCGATATAGACCATGCGCGTTCCGTGCCTTACCCCCAGCGACACCGTGCCCCCCGTTGCCGCGGCCAGCCGCCGCATGATCGGGCGCGCCTGCTGCCTGACGGGAATCCCCGCCAGCAAAGGATAGCCCAGCGACAGCACCCGCGAACCAAGGCGGTAGCGGCGCAGCTCGGCGTCGTAATTCAGCAGCCCGCGCAGCGCCAGCGTATAGGTCAGCCTGGAAATGGTGGCCTTGGACAGCCCGGTGCGGGCCACCAGGTCTTTGTTGCTGAGCAGCGGCTCGCTGGTGCGAAAGCATTCCAGCACCGAAAACCCGTGCGCCAGCGTCGTGGCGAACGAAGGGTCGGTGGCGGTAGCGGCTGGCCTGGCTTTGCTCATCGATGGGTGCTTCCGTGTGTATTAGCGGTCTATTGGCGGTCTATTGGCGGTCTATTGGCGGTCTATTGGCGGTCTATTGGCGGTCTATTGGCGGTCTATTGGCGGTCTATTGGCGGTTTATTGGCGGTTTATTGGCTGTCTGTTGGCTGTGCCCAGCGGCCATGCCTAAGCGACCGGCCGGCCGTGGAATCGGCGGCAGGATCGGCGCCGTCCCGCATATGGCACGCGCCAGGCAAGGGCAGACACCAGCGGCGATCGCATCGGCATGATCGCACCGATTGCACGGCACGCCAATTTCTTTACGTTCAATATATCAAAACTTCTGCACCCATACTTTAAACACATTGCTACGCTTGACGCAAATACCGGCAAGCGCGCCACAAGGCTGCAAGCCGCAATCCTCCCCGACCTCAGGAACCCGCCATGATCCGCGACAAGGACAGCTTCGACCCGTTTCTTGATTCTCTCCGTGCATTCGTACGCGAACGGCTGGTGCCCAACGAAGAGCGCGTCGCCCGCGAAAACGCCGTGCCCGACGAGCTGGTCGCGGAAATGGCCGCACAACACATGTTCGGCTATTCCATCCCCGAAGCATACGGCGGCCTGGGCCTGACCATGGAAGAACTGGCGCTCGCGGCCATAGAGCTTTCGCAATGCTCCGTGGCGTTCCGCGCCCGGGTCGGCACCAATACCGGCATCGGCTCCGAAGGCCTGGTCGCCGACGGCACCGCGCAACAAAAGCAGCGCTACCTGCCCGACCTGGCGGCAGGCAGAAAGACGGCCTCGTTCGCCCTGACCGAGCCCGAGGCCGGCTCGGACGCCACCGCGCTGAAGACCTCGGCACGCCGGGATGGCGACGATTTCGTGCTCAACGGCACCAAATGCTTCATCACCAACGCGCCGATCGCCGACCTATATACCGTCATGGCCCGCAGCGATCCCGACAAGCCGGGCGCGGGCGGCATTTCGGCCTTCCTGGTAGAGCGCGGCACCCCCGGCCTGTCGGTCGGCAAGCCTTACGACAAGATGGGCCAGGCCGGCTCGCCGGTATCCGAAGTGCACTTCGACAACTGCCGGGTGCCCGCCGCCAATCTGGTCGGCGGTCTCGAAGGACATGGCTTCAAGACCGCCATGAAGGTGCTGAACAAGCAGAGAATCCATCTGGCGGCGCTGTGCATCGGGCCCGCGATACGCATGCTCAACGACGCCATGGCCTTCGTTGCCGGACGGCGGCAATTCGGCCAGGCCCTCATGAACTTCCAGCTGGTGCAGGCCATGATCGCCGACTGCCAGACGGAAATTCAGGCGGCCCAGGCGCTGGTTCTGCAAACCGCGCGCCAGCGCGATGCGGGCGAGGACGTCACCATGAACGCCTCCATCTGCAAATACTTTTCATCCGAAATGTGCGGCCGCGTCGCCGACCGCTGTGTCCAGATGCTGGGCGGCTACGGCTATATCGCCGACTACGGCATGGAAAGGTTTTATCGCGACATAAGGCTGTTCCGCCTGTACGAGGGCACCAGCCAGATACATCAACTGACAATCGCCCGGCACAGCCTGAAACAGGCCGGCCACCCCGTGGGCAGGTAGCGTGCGCCCGATCCCGCAGCATCGGCCCGCGCCTGCCCGATAAAGACGACTGCTCCCCTACCCGTCCGCCTCCATGGACAGCACCCACTCATACCCCGAAGGAGACATCTCATGCGACACCTCGACAAACTGCTGATCGCGGCAGTCGGCCTCTTGCCCTGCCTGGCCAGCGCCGCAGACTACCCCGCCAGGCCCATACATCTCGTCGTGCCCTACGCGGCCGGAGGCGGCACCGACACCGCCGCGCGGATACTGGCGAAGAAGCTGACGATCCGTATCGGCCAGCCGGTGATCGTGGAAAACAAGGCCGGCGCCGCAACCCAGATCGGGACGCAATACGTGGTTCGCTCTGCCGCCGACGGCTACACCTTGTTGATGGGCACCGCCAACCTGGGCACCAACCCCGCGTTCTACAAGCACATGAACTATAACGTGCAGAAAGACCTGGTGCCGATCGTGCAGGTCACGGATGTGCCGGTCTACATATTCGCCAGCACGCAGGGCCCGATCAAAGCTTTCGACCAGTTGCTGGCCGCGGGCCGCTCTGCCAGCGGCCTGTCGTACGCGACGGCGGGGGTCGGCAGTATTCCGCACCTGACCGCCGAATTGTTCAAGCGCGCCGCGCACCTGAAGCTGCAGCACGTGCCCTTCAAGGGCAGCTCCGAAGCCGTCATAGCGGTGTCCAGCAACCAGGTGCCCATCAGCTTCGACAACCTCGCCCCCGCGCTGGGCCAATTGAAGGGCGGCCGGATCAAGGCGCTGGCGATTGCCAGCGAACACCGCAGCGAGGCGCAGCCGCAAGTGCCGACGCTGGCCGAGCTGGGATACCCGGTATCGGCCTCGTCGTGGTGGGGAGTCCTGGCGCCCAAAGGCACCTCCCCGGAAATCATCGCGCGCCTGAACCGGGAAATCAACGCCGTCGTCCAAGATCCCGAAGTGCGGAAATATTTCCTGGAACAAGGCATGCACCCCGTGGGCGGCACGCCGCAGGCCTTCGCCAAGCACATCGCCGACCAGACCACCAAATGGCAGGCCATCGTCACCAAGGCGGGCATCAAGATCGGCGGCTGAAGCAACAGGCAGCCATGGCCCCGAAAGCCATGGCGCGATTCCGCCGCAGCAATACCAAGGGCGCGAACCAAGCGCAATGCGGCCTCCGCCGTCCACGACATACACATCCCCTGGCCATGAAACCGACACCCTCCATTCCCCCGTTCAAGGCATACAGGCTGCATGCCGCCGGCGCGGCCCCGCGGGCAGAGCTGGTCACGCTCGGCATCGACGAACTGTCCGCGGGCGACACCATCGTCCGGGTCGCGTACGCCAGCCTCAACTACAAGGACGCGCTGGCCGCCGCCGGCAAGGGAAATATCGTCCGCGACTACCCACGCATCGGCGGCATAGACCTGGTGGGGCACGTGGTCAGCTCGCCCGATCCCACCCTGCACGAGGGCTGTGCGGTGATCGTGCACGGGCTCGGCGTCGGCGTCGACCACGACGGCGGGTTCAGCGAATACGCACGCGTGCCGGCCGCATGGGCCCTGCCGCTGCCCGCCGGCCTGTCGCCCATCGACGCGGCAACCCTGGGCGTGGCGGGCTATACCGCCGCACTGTCCCTGCACTGGCTGGAACACTGCGGGCTCACGCCGGACGCGGGCGAGGTGGCGGTCAGCGGCGCGACCGGAGGCGTGGCCAGTGTCGCCATCGACATCCTGAGCCAGCGGGGCTATGCCGTCTGCGCCATTTCCGGCAAGCCCGAGGCAAAGGACTATCTGCTGGGACTCGGCGCCCGGCGCGTGATGGCCTATCCCGACGCCGCAACCGTCAAGCCGCTGGGCAGCGGCCTATGGGCCGGCGCCATCGACTCCGTCGGCGGCAAGACCCTGGCCTGGCTGCTGAGCACGACCCGCAACGAAGGCGCGGTGGCGGCCTTCGGCAATGCCGGCGGCATGGCATTGGACATCACCGTGTTTCCCTTCATACTGCGCGGGGTGAAACTGCTGGGCATAAACGGCAACAGCCCCATGGAGCTGCGCCGGAACATCTGGCGCAAGCTGGCCGGCGCCTATCGCCCCCGGCATCTCGAGCGCATGCGCCGCGTCATCGCCCTAGAAGACATAGGCGGCAGCCTGAACGACATGCTCGAGCGCCGCCATTCCGGACGCACGGTGGTGCGGATGTGACGCGCGGCGCCCGGCGGCACCCGCGCCGCCCGCCGATCAACGCAACGCGGCACGCGGCACACCGAAGCAAGCACGCCAAAATACTTATATCCGCCATGACTACAGATTCCGCATCGCTGCAAACCCTGTTCTCGCCCGCCAGCATCGCCGTAGTCGGCGCATCCAACACGCTGGGGAAAGTGGGCGCGACGCCTATCCAGCTATTGAAGCAATACGGCTACCCAGGCCGCATCCTGCCCGTCAACCCCAAGGAACACGAAGTGCAGGGCCTGGCATGCCACGCCACACTGGGGCACATCGAACAGGACATAGACCTGGCCATACTGGCACTGCCGGCGCGCCACGTTTGCGAAGCCCTGGAACAAGCGCGGCCCGGCCAGATCCGGAGCGCCGTGCTGTTGAGCTCGGGCTTCGCGGAAACCGGCCCCGAGGGCCGCGCCGCGCAAGCGCGCCTCGAGCGACTCGCCGGCGAGCGCGGCATACGGCTGCTGGGGCCGAACTGCCTGGGCTTCATGAATATGCGCGAGCGCGTCTATGCAACTTTCAGCCCGGCACCCCTGAAGGGCGCGGCGCCGCTCGGACACGTCGGCATGGTCAGCCAGAGCGGCGCATTCGGCGCCTACGCGTACACCATGGCGAAGCAGCGCGGGCTGGGGCTTTCCTTCTGGGCCAGCACCGGCAATGAAAGCGACGTGACGGTCGCCGACTGCATAGAATGGCTGGTTGCAGATCCGGCCACGCGGATCATCATGGCCTACATGGAAGGCTGCAAGAATGGTGAAAAGCTGAAGCGGGCGCTGGACGCGGCGGCTCGCGCCGGCAAGCCCGTAGTCGTCACCAAGATCGGCCGCACCGCCTCGGGCGCCCGCGCGGCGGCTTCGCACACGGCGGCACTGGCCGGCGACGATGCCATCTATGACGCGCTGTTCCGGCAATACGGCGCGATCCGCGCCCGCAGCATAGAAGATTTTTTCAACATCGGGCATGCGCTCAGTGTCTGGGGGCGGCGCCCGCCGCAGGCCAGTGTGGGCATCGTGTCCATTTCGGGCGGAGTCGGCGCGCTGATGGCCGACGAAGCCGACGACGGCAAGCTCGCACTGCCCGCGCTTCCGCCCGAAGCACGCCGCAAGCTGCTCGACCGCACCGCGTTCGCCAGCGCCGACAACCCCGTCGACGTTACCGGACAGGCCGTCGCCGATCCGGCCGTGCTCCAGGAAACCATCGTCGGCATGCTGGATACCGGCCGCTACGGGGCGCTGGCCGTCTTTCTTGCCGCGGCCGGCTCTACCGACGCGCTATGGCCCCATATATGCGAGCTGGCGGATGCCGCGCGCCGGCACCCCGATGCCCGCCCGCTGGCCTTGTGCGCCCTGCTGCCCGACGAGAAGCGGGCCGAGCTCGAGCGGCGCGGAGCCATGGTTTTTTCCGACCCCAGCGCGGCGATACGCACCATCGCCGCCGCGCGGCCGCGCATCCAGGCCAGCCCGCAGGCGCCACAGGCAGCCGCAGTCGAACTGCCCGCGGGCGCCGGCGCTCTCGACGAGGCGCAGTCCATGCAGGTACTGGCGCGGGCAGGCGTTCCGGTAGTGAACAGCAAGGTGGCGCATTCAAGCGCCGAGGCCGCCAAGCTGGCGGAACAGGCGGGCTGCGCGCTCGCAATGAAAATTCTTTCGGCCGACATCCCGCACAAGAGCGACGCCGGCGGCGTGCGCCTGGACGTCAGCGGCGCCGGCGATGCGGCGCAAGCTTACGACGCCATCCTCGAAAGCGTCGGGCGCCACGCGCCCGGGGCGCGCATCGACGGCGTCCTGCTGGCGCCCATGATCAAGGACGGAACGGAGTGCATCATGGGCGTGCACGTGGATTCCGTCTTCGGCCCCGTGGTCATGTTCGGCCTGGGCGGGATCTTCGTGGAAGTGCTCAAGGACGTGAGCTTCCGCCTGGCGCCGTTCGACGTGGCGCAGGCCCGCAGCATGATCGAGGAAACCCGTGCCCTGGCCCTGCTCGAGGGCGCGCGCGGCCAGCCTCGCGCGGACATCGATGCCATTGCACAGGCGCTCTGCGCCCTGTCGCAGTTCGCCCATGCGGCCCGCGACCGGCTTGCCTCGGTGGACGTCAACCCCTTCGTCGCCCTGCCCGCGGGTCGAGGCGCAATGGCTCTGGATGCTCTGGTGGTGCTGAAGGCCTAAAACCCGTTGACATTACCCCCTAGCCGGCACGACAAGCCCTGGCCTCAGGAATTACGCAGCATGTCGATGCGGCGCCGATCGCGCTTGGTCGGGCGGCCCGCGGCGATGTCGAGCGCGGGCTCGGGCGCCAGCCGCCGCAGCTCGGCCGCACGTTCGCGCGCGGCCACGCTTTCCGGCGTTTCTTCATACAAGCCGCGAGCCACCGCGGCCGGCCCGCGTACCGCACTCAGCGCACGCACCCGCACATGGATGGGTGGGCCGTCCTTGCGCACGGTAACGAGCTCGCCCACGGCCAGCTCGCGCGCCGGCTTGGCGGGCTGCTCATTGACCAGCACCCTGCCCTTGCCGATCTCCTGTACCGCCAGGCTGCGCGTTTTATAGAAGCGCGCCGCCCACAGCCACTTGTCGAGACGGATACGATCCATGGCAATCGCTCCTGCTGCGCCGGCCATCAGGGCCTGGTTCGATCGGCCCGGCGTGCCGCCGGCGTAATTGCGTGTTCAGGCATCAACGCATATTGCCCGTGTGCCCCAGTGAATACCGGCCGGGCTGCGGCCAGACGGTCAGGCCGTGCGGCTCCATGCCGACACGGATCTTGCGCACGGCGCCGGTGGTGGTGTCGAAGGCGTACACCACATCGTCGAAGCGGCCCGACAGCCACAAGTACTTGCCATCGGCACTGACATTGCCCATGTCGGGGCTGCCGCCGCCGGGGATGGGCCATTCGGCGACCACCTTGCGGGTGGCGAAATCCAGCACCGAGACGCTGCCCTTGCCCTTGGTGCGGCCGTGGATCATGTTCGAGCCGCGATTCGAGATGTACAGCTTGGTGCCGTCGCGGCTGGGGTACAGGCCGTGCGTACCGATGCCAGTGCGCACGAAGCCGATCTTGCGGAAGCTGTCGCCGTCGATCAGATGCACGCCGTCGGCCATCATGTCGGCCACGTAGAACACCTTGCCGTCGGGCGAGATGCGGATGTCCTGCGGCATGCTGCGCTTGGCCAGCTTCAGGTAGCCCATCACCTTGTGGGCGACCATGTCGATCTTGACCAGGCTGCCGTCGAACTCGCAGGTGAAAATGGCATAGCGGCCGTCGATGGCGAAATCGGCGTGGTTGACGCCGGCGCAGCCAGGCACGGGCAGCGAGAACTGCAGGGCCATGGTGTGCGGATCGCGAAAATCCAGGCGCTTGAGCGATTCGGCCACCACAATCGCCGACTGGCCGTCGGGCGTGAAGTACATATTGTAGGGGTCGGCCACGGGTACCGCCGGCCCGGGCTTGCCGGTGGTCGGATCGATCGGCGTCAGGCTGCCGCGCGTGGTGCCTTCGGCATTATTGGCCACCCAAAGCGTCTTCAGATCCCAGGAGGGAACCACGTGCTGCGGGCTGAGCCCGACCTTGAACTTGTCCACCACTTTGTAGGTGGCGGGGTCTATCACGTAGACGTCGTTCGAGCGGACATTGGGCACATAGACCCGCGGCAGCGCGCCGGCCACCGCCGGGCTGAGCTTGCCGGCGGTGGTTTCGCTGTAGAGATTGTGCGGGTCGATGACGGGGGGCATGCCGGGCACCGTATCGATGCGGTCGCCGGCGGCGCGGCTCACGGTGTCCTGCGCTGCCGCACCCGGGCCGGCAGAGCCCGAAGGCCGAAGAGCCGCAGCGGCGGCGCCAGCTGGAGCGGCAGGAGCATCCGAAGTACCCGGAGCTGCCGGGGCGACCGTAGTGCCCGAAGTATCCGAAGCCGCCGGGGCGACCGCAGTGCCCGAAGCAGCCGCGGCAGGCGCAGCGGCCGGAGCAGGCGCTTGAGCGGCTTGCGCCGACTTACTTGCCTGGGCCTGCACCGCGGCTGCGGCACTGCCCACATCGGCGTCGGCGGCGTAGGCGGTATGCAGGCCGGCCAGAGCCAGCGCGGCACACAGGGCGGTCTGGGCGTATCGTAGCTTCATGTTGCAGAGTCCATGGAATGAAGTCGGGAACCGGGCACGGCAAGTGGCGCGCGGCAAAAAGGAGCATCGCCAGCTCGGGACGCGCAGGCTGGGCGGGCGGGTCGTACGGGCTGAAAATACTTCGGCCTCGTGCTGGGGGCTTGCGCTCCGACTGGCATTCATGGCCGGGCGGTTTCCTTGCGCAGCGCGGCAACAGTACGTTCGACTATCAGCCGTACACCTAGTTCCCCGAGCTGAGCACTGGCGCGGCGCGGGTCGCCGCCGTAGATGCCATCGGCCGTACCGGGCCGCGGCGCCGTCTTCAGACGTTGGGCACGCACCATACCCGGCGCCACGGCCAGCTGCAGCGCAGTATCGGCCAGACCCGCGTGGGTGCCGATCTCGTCGTCGCGATAGCCGCGCTTGCGCAGCAATTCGTCGAAACCCTGCGAGCTGGCCTGATAATAAGCCGCCGGCACCAAAGCCCGCGCCCCGGTGCCGCCCCACTGCTTGTTCAAGCGCGCCGCCACCTGGCGCAGGTCACGCTGGTAGCCGCCGTGATCCCCCAGGAACACGATATTGCGAAAGCCATGCACCCGGAAGCTCTCGGCGGCCGAACCCAGCATGGCTTCGAAGGCGCTGTCGGGAATAGTGATGGTGCCCGGGAACCGCATGTGCGAGCTGGGCGGATGCAGGCCGCCTTCGGGCACATAGGCTATGACCGGCGCCACGATGGCGTTGCCCAGGCCCTGCGCGATCTGTTGCGACAGGGCCAGCACGCGGGCATTGTGCTTGCCCAGGGCCACATAGGGGCCGCTCTGCTCGGTACCGCCCACGGGAATGATGATAGTGGTCTTGCCGGCGCGGATCTGATCGCGCAGCTCTGTCCAGGTCAGGTCGGCCAGCAGCACGTCGGGTGCGGCGGCCAGCACGGGCGCGGCACGCAGGCACAGCAGCAGCAATGCCGCACAGGCCGTGGTGGTGAAACCGGGTATTCTCATGGCAGCCGTTACCTGGCCGTTCTTAGCGGCAAGTGATCCAGTCGGGCGAGGCTCGGCTGGAGCCTCGTGGCGCGAAGCAATGCGCAACCAGGAATTATATGCCCGCGCCACGGCACGGCGGCAAGCGCCTGCACGCTCAGGCGCCGCGCTGGCGGCGCTGCATGAGGTGCGCCAATACAACCAGCAGCCCCACCAGCAGAATGAACAGCGTGGCCAGGGCATTGATCTCGGGGCGCAGCCCCAGGCGCACGCGCGAGAAAATTTCCAGCGGCAGCGTGGTATAGCCCGGGCCCGACAGGAAGGCGGCGATCACCACGTCGTCCAGCGACAGCGTGAACGACAGCAGCCAGCCGGCCACCAGCGCCGGCACGATCAGCGGCAGCGTGATCACGAAGAACACCTTGAGCGGGGTCGCCCCCAGATCCAACGCGGCATCTTCCAGCGAACGGTCGAGTTCGCGCACGCGCGACTTGATCACCACCGCCACATAGGCCACGCACAGCGTGGTGTGCCCGGCCCAGATGGTGAACATGCCGTTGCCCGCCGGCCAGCCCAGCGCCTTGCTGCTTTCGACGAACAGCAGCAGCAGCGAAATGCCCAGCACGACCTCGGGCAGCACCAGCGGCGCAGTGAGCATGCCGATATACAGCGCGAAGCCGCGAAAGCGCCCCATGCGCACCAGCACATAGCCCGCCCAGGTGCCGATGATGGTGGCCGCGGTGGCGGTCAGCAACGCGATGCGCAGCGACAGCCAGGCGGCACTGAGCAGCGCCTGGTCGCCGGCCAGCTGCTGGTACCACTTCAGCGAAAAACCCGACCACGAGGTCATCAGCGACGACGAGTTGAACGAGAACACCATCAGGCAGGCGATGGGCAGATACAGAAACAGGTAGCCCAGCGTCAGGCTGGCGGTGCGCCAGGTTTGCGCCCGATCTTTCATCGCAAGCCCCCGCGCGGCCGCCCTTGCAACTGCTTGACTTCGTTGATCTGGAACAGGGCCAGCGGCACCAGCAGCAGCAACACCATGACGCAGGTCACGGCCGCCGCCATCGGCCAGTCGGCATTATTGAAGAACTCGTTCCACATGACGCGGCCCATCATCAGGGTGTTGGCGCCGCCCAGCATTTCCGGGATCACATATTCCCCTACCGCCGGGATGAACACCAGCATGGCGCCGGCCACCACCCCCGTCATGGACAGCGGCAGCGTAATCTGCAGGAATGCGCGCCAGGGCCGCGCCCCCAGGTCGTAGGCCGCCTCCAGCAGCCGCGCGTCCAGCTTCACCAGCGTGGCGTACAGCGGCAGTATGAAGAACGGCAGGTAGGCATACACCAGGCCTATGTATACCGCCAGGTCGGTGCGGTAGATTTCCAGCGGCTGGTGGATCACCCCCAGCCACAGCAGCAGATTATTGAGCAGGCCGTCATTGCGCAAGATGCCCACCCAGGCGTAGACGCGCAGCAGCATCGACGTCCAGAACGGCAGGATCACGCCCAGCAACAGCAAATGGCGCACGGCCGGGCGCGAGCGCGCGATGGCGTAGGCCATCGGGTAGCCGATCAGCGCGCAGCACAGCGTGGTAATGGCGGCGATCTTCAGCGAGCTCAGATACGTCGCAATGTACATGCTGTCGGAAAACAGCAGCGCATAGCCGCGCAGGTGCAGCGCCACGGCCAGCGCCTGGTCTTTCAGCTCGAGCAGCGGCGTGTAGGGCGGAATGCCGAACTTCAGATCCGCGAAACTGATCTTGAAGACCATCAGGAACGGCAGCAGCAGGAACAGCGCCAGCCAGAAGAAAGGCGGCGCTATGGCCAGTGCCCGCCCCGAAAACAGGCCGCGCAGGCGTGCCAGGCGGTTCATGACGGCAACACCGTGGCGCTGTCGCTCGACCAGGCCACATACGCCTCGTCGCCCAGAGCCGGCGCATCGGCCTGCGCCAGCGACAGCGCGGGCACGCTGGCATGTACCGCCAGGCCCGAATCCAGCTTCACCTGGTACAAGGCGTAGCTGCCCATCCAGGCCACGTGCGCGACCTGGCCGTGCGCCCAGTTCGAATCGCCGTCGGGCTGTTCGCGCAGCACTCGTATGCGCTCGGGGCGTATCGATACGTGCACGTCCATGCCCAGGGGTTCGCTGACGCCATGATCCACATACAGCGGCCGGGCGAGTTCGGGGCTTTCGATCACGACGTGGTCGGACTCGTCGACCACGATGGTGCCGGCGAACAAATTGGTCGAGCCGATGAAACTGGCGACGAAGCGCGAATTCGGAAAGCTGTATACGTCGTGCGGGGTGCCGCACTGCACGATCTGGCCCTCGGTCATGACCGCCAGGCGATGCGCCATGGTCATGGCCTCTTCCTGGTCATGGGTGACCAGCATGCAGGTCACCCCCACCTGCTCCAGGATCTTGACCAGCTCGATCTGGGTCTTCTGGCGGATCTGCTTGTCCAGCGCCGACATGGGCTCGTCCAGCAGCAGCAGCTTGGGGCGCTTGACCAGGCTGCGCGCCAACGCCACGCGCTGCTGCTGGCCGCCCGACAACTGATTGGGCTTGCGCCGCGAGTAGGCGCCCATCTGCACCAGATCGAGCGCCTCGAAGACCCGCTCGTGGATTTCGGCGCGCGGCACGCCCTCTTGCTTCAGACCGAAGGCCACATTGGCCTGCACCGTCATGTGCGGAAACAGAGCGTAGGACTGGAACATCATGTTGACCGGGCGCCGGTACGGCGGCAGGTCGGTGATGTCCTCGCCGTCCAGGTAGATGCGCCCGGAGGTGGCCGACTCGAAGCCGGCCAGCATGCGCAGCAAGGTGGACTTGCCGCAGCCCGAGCTGCCCAGCAGCGCGAACAATTCATTGCGGCGTATGGACAGGCTCACGGACTGCACGGCGACCGTCTCGCCATAGATCTTGGCCACGCTGTCGAGCTTGACGAACTCGTCCGGATCCTGCGACAAAACAGGTGTTGCGGCTTGGGCTGCTGTCATGGCCGGGTCTACCTGCCTGATTTCAGTTCGGCCCACAAACGCGTCTGCAGGCGCTGGATCGCGAAGGGCTGGGGCTTGATCACGAACAGCGTCTTGGCGACTTCCGGCGGCGGGTAGATCTCGGGATTGTCGGCCACCTCTTTGACCACGTACTTGCGCGCCTCTTTATTGGCGTTCGGAAAGAACATGGTGTTGGTGATGGCCGCGTGCACCTGCGGCGTCTCGATGTAATTGATAAAGGCCCAGGCCTCTTGCGGATGCGGCGCGTCCTTGGGCACCGCCATGGTGTCGAACCAGGCCGGCGCACCGCCCTTGGGGATGAAGTAATTGATCTCGTAGGACTTGTGCGCCTGCTGCGCGCGGTGCCGGGCGATCATCACGTCGCCCGAATAGGCATACACCATGCACAGGTCGCCGCCGGCCAGCTCGTCGATATAGCCCGAGGAACTGAACTGCCGGATGTAGGGCCGGATCTTTTTCAGGACTTCCAGGGCCGCCTTGTAGTCGGCCGGATTGCTGCTGTTGGGATCCTTGCCCAGATAGTGCAGCACCGCCGGGAACACCTGGGCCGCCTCGTCCAGCATGGAAATGCCGCAGGACTTGAGCTTGGCGGCATTGTTCGGGTCGAACAGCGTGTCCCAGCTGTCGAGCTTGGCGTCCGGCCCGAGTATCTGGCGCACCTTGGTGACGTTGTAGCCCAGCCCGTCGGTGCCGTAGCCCCAAGGCACCAGGTATTGATTGCCCGGGTCGACCGGCTCCAGCAGCGACATGATGGCCGGATCCAGGTACTTCAGGTTGGGGATCTGCGACTTGTCCAGCTTCTGGAAGATGCCGCCCTGGATCTGGCGCGCGGCGTAGTGCGTGGAGGGCACCACCACGTCATAGCCCGAATGCCCGGTCAGCAGCTTGGCCTGCAGCGTATCGTTGCTGTCGTAGACGTCGTAGCGCACTTTGATGCCGGTGGTCTTCTCGAAGCCCGACAAGGTGTCCGGAGCGGTGTATTCCGCCCAGTTGTAGACGTTGACCACCTTTTGCTCGGCCTGGGCGCCCACCGCCAGCGCCGCCACCGCCACCCCTGCCGCCCAACGCAGCACACGCTCGAATTCCATCGCCAGCGCCCTCCCCCTTTACCGACAACGACAATATGGAAAAGCGAGATATTAAAGCCTTTTTCGCAAAAAAATTATATTTTGATACTTCTGCACCCAAATTTCCCCGCTCGGCCGTCGAACCGTGCCCTCCAGGGGCGCACCGCGACGCGAAAAACCGGGCATGGGAGGCGCCCGAGCGGCCCGCGGCAGGCCGTCCCACCCGCGCCCGCCGCTGCCGCGCAAGTTCACGCCGGCTTCTTCAAGCGGCCAGGCGCGCCACCCAGTCGGCGTAGGCATTGATGAAGCGCGTCAGGTACTTGCGGCCGTCTTCGCGAGGCTCGCCGGCCTCGTCGAACAGTTTGTGAGCCTGGCTCAGGTAGGTCTCGGGCTGCGCCATGCACAGCACGTTCAAGCACATCACCGACTGGCGCAGGTGGCTGCTGGCGCCGAAGCCGCCGTGCAGGCCGGGCGAGGCGCTGATGATCGCACCAGGCTTGCCGCTCCATAGATTCTGGCCGGGCGGGCGCGAGGCGATGTCGATCGCGTTCTTCATGGCCGCAGGCATGGACTGGTTGTGCTCGGGGGTCACGAAGATCACGCCGTCGGCCTGCCGGATCTGTTCGCGGTATGCCGCGTAGGCCGCGGAAGGCGGCTCCAGGTCGAAGTCCTGGTTGTAGAGCGCGAGGCCGCCGATGTCGATCAGCTCCAGCGACAGCGAGGGCGGTGCCAGTTGCACCAATGCCCGCGCCGCCTTGCGGTTGATGGAGTCCTTGCGCAGGCTGCCGACAATGACAGCGATACGTTTGCTCATGTGTGTCCTTGAAAGAGTCAAAAACGAAAATCATGGGCCCTTGGGCGTCACACCCCCGGCCAAGGCAGCGGCGGCGGCATCAGGCGCGGCCCGGGGCCTACGGGTATATCGCCGTAGCGCCCGGCGCCGCCCCGCTCCCAGTCGCGCTGGGCACGGGCGATGTCGGCCTTGCTGCGGCCTACGAAATTCCACCAGATGAATACTTCCTCGGTCTCGGGCACACCGCCCAGCAGCAGGATGCGGGCAGGCCCGTCTACTTGCACGCCCAGGCGTGCATGGCCGGTATCCAGGTAGGCCAGTTCTCCGACGCCGTAATCCTGACCGTCGACCCGCACGCCGCCAACCAGCGGCGCCACGGCATATTCGAAGGCCGGATCCAAGGACAGATCCAGCGTGGCCGGGCCATCGGCCAGCAGCTCGACGCCGACCAGCGGGGAGTAAATACGTGCCGGCGCCGTACGCCCGCCGTAAGAGCCGGCCAGCAGCGTGCACTGCACGCCCTGCTCGACCCAGCGCGGCAGCTCGGGATAGTGCTCGAAGCCCGGCGCGCCGGCGGCCTGTTCGGGCGGCAGCGCGATCCACAACTGCGCGGCATGCAGCCGCGGCGGATCCGCCAGCGACTGCTCGGTATGGGCGATGCCCGCGCCGGCCGTCATCAGGTTGACCTGGCCCGGACGTATGACCTGCTCGTTGCCCAGGCTGTCGCGATGCAGCACCTCGCCTTCTATCATCCAGGTGAAGGTTTGCAGCCCGATATGGGGATGGGGCCCGACCTGCATGCCCGCCTCGCCCGGCCCGAACTGCGCCGGCCCGGCGTGGTCGAGGAAGCACCAGGCGCCCACCAGGCGGCGCTGGCGCGAGGGCAGCAGCCGGCTGACGGGAATGCCGCCCACGTCGGCGACACGGCCGGCGACGCGCTGCGCGGCCTGGCCCGCGCTCTCGCCGGCGGCGGGCATGGCGGTCTTGGGGGTGGATTCGGGCGTACTCATGGCGGACTCCTGCGTAGAGGCCGGCGCCCGGGAAGGCCCTGTGCGCAATGCCGCGCGGCGGCATACACCCGCCGCGCCGGCTACGCCAGCCCAACCGTCCGCCGAAGCCATTGCACCCCGCGGACGGGCGCCCCGCGGCGTAAAAAAATCCCGGGCGCCGTGTAAGGGACTGCCTGGGATTCTACCGCGCCCGCGGGCCGCCTTGCGGCGGCCCCTGAACCGCGCTTTATTGCCCTTCGAGGAAGCTCTTGAGCTTGTCGGCGCGGCTCGGGTGGCGCAGCTTGCGCAGCGCCTTGGCTTCGATCTGGCGGATGCGCTCGCGCGTGACGTCGAACTGCTTGCCGACTTCTTCGAGCGTCTGGTCGGTGCTCATCTCGATGCCGAAACGCATGCGCAGCACCTTGGCCTCGCGCGGCGTGAGCGAGTCCAGCACTTCCTTGACCACGTCGCGCATCGAGCCGTGCAGCGCGAATTCCGAGGGCGACAAGGTGCCGGTGTCCTCGATGAAATCGCCCAGGTGCGAATCGTCGTCGTCGCCGATGGGGGTTTCCATCGAGATCGGCTCTTTGGCGATCTTGAGGATCTTGCGCACCTTGTCCTCGGGCATGTCCATCTTCTGCGCCAGCGTGGCCGGATCGGGCTCGGCGCCGGTTTCCTGCAGGATCTGGCGGTTGATGCGGTTCATCTTGTTGATCGTTTCGATCATGTGCACCGGAATGCGGATGGTGCGGGCCTGATCGGCGATCGAGCGCGTGATGGCCTGGCGTATCCACCAGGTGGCATAGGTCGAGAACTTGTAGCCGCGCCGGTACTCGAACTTGTCCACCGCCTTCATCAGGCCGATATTGCCTTCCTGGATCAGGTCGAGGAACTGCAGGCCGCGGTTGGTGTACTTCTTGGCGATCGAGATCACCAGGCGCAGGTTGGCCTCGGTCATTTCGCGCTTGGCCTTGCGGGCCTTGGCCTCGCCGGTCGCCATGCGCTTGTTGACGTCTTTCAGGTCTTTCAGCGGCAGCACCACCCGAACCTGCAGATCCACCAGCTTCTGCTGCAGTTCCTGCACGGCCGGGATGTGGCGCTCGAGCGTGGCCGAATAATCGCGGCCCGCCGCCACCTCTTGCAGCACCCAGTCGAGATTGGTCTCGTTGCCCGGGAAAGACTTGATGAAGTGCGCGCGCGGCATGCCGGCGCGATCCACGCAGGTATGCAGCACCGCACGCTCGAGCTTGCGCACCTCGGCCACCTGCTCGCGCAGGGTGTCGGCCAGGCGCTCGACCATCTTGGCGGTGAAGCGTATGCCCATCAGCTCGGCGAGTATGGCTTCCTGGGCCTCGGCGTAGGCGTGGGCCTCGTAGCCTTCCTTCTCGAAGGCCTTGCGCATTTTCTCGAACCAGCTGGCGATCACGTCGAACTTCTTCAGCGACTGCACCCGCAAGTTCTCGAGCTGCTTGCTGCTCATGCCGCCGGCCGGGCCGTCTTCGTTCTCGTCGCTGTCGGAGCTGACGCCGGCACCGGCGTATTCCTCGCCTTCCTGGTCGATCAGGCCATCGACGATTTCGTCGATCTGCGCACTGCCGTCGCGCACGCGCTGCACGTTGGCGAGGATCTCGTTGACCGTGGTCGGGCAGGCGGCAATCGCCATGACCATGTGCTTCAGGCCGTCTTCGATGCGCTTGGCGATCTCGATCTCGCCCTCGCGGGTAAGCAGTTCGACCGTGCCCATTTCGCGCATGTACATGCGTACCGGATCGGTGGTGCGGCCGAAGTCGGAATCCACCGTGGTCAGCGCGGCCTCGGCCTCGTCCTCGACGTCGTCGTCGTTGGAGGCCACCGGCGCGTTGTCGCTCATGAGCAGCGTTTCGGCATCGGGCGCCTGGTCGTAGACCGAGATACCCATGTCGCTGAAGGTGCTGATGATGCCGTCTATGGCCTCGGCGTCGACCAGATCGTCGGGCAGATGGTCGTTGATCTCGCCATAGGTAAGATAGCCGCGATCCTTGCCCAGCTTGATCAGCACTTTGAGCCGGTTGCGGCGCGCCTCTTGTTCTTCGGGCGTCATCTGGCTGCGGGCCGGCGCGTCTTTCTCGGCCTTGCCGCGCTTGCCGCCGCGCTTGGGCAGGGGCTTCAGATCGGGTATGACCTCGGTTTCGCCGTCGCCGTCGTCATCGACGAAATCGGCCCCGTCATTGGCGTTGTTCTTGGCCGGGCGGCCGGGCCGGCGTCCGCCGGGCGCCGGGCGCGCCGCTTTCGCGGCCTTGGAGGCTTTCTTGCCTTCGACCGCAGCGGTGATTTTATCGAGCGCAGCGTCGTCGCTGCCCGCGGCTTTTTTCGCCGTCTTCCTGGCCGGCGCTTTCCTGGCCTCTGCGGCCTTGGCCTCCCCTTTCACCTTGACGGCCGTCTTGTCGGCCGGTGCGGCCGCCGCGGCGGTTCGAGTTTTTTTCGCAGCGGCGTTGTCCGCTGCCAAAGAGGTTTTACCAGTAGATTGGGTCATAGTCGCTTCCGTAGACGCAAACGCCGCCGGCCCTGACACGAGCCGGACGTTGCTGGACAGAACTTCCTACGGATCCCAGGCCGAAAAGACAAGCGCGTCGCTGCGCCCTGCCGTACGGCGAATGCCGCCGAGGCCGCGAGCCCTGGTCTGTTTCCGGCCGGGAATCCGTTACTCACACACATCGCGAAGACGCGCATAGCCGCCCGGGCACAGGTTCCGAGATCGAAGTCCGGGGTATAGGATTCCTTGGCGCAAAGGCTGCAAGGCTGAGGGACTCTTCGATCGGGCGAAACCGGCGCCGGGGCGCACAAGGCCGCAAGCGCACGAACCAGCCCGATTTTCTGCCCCCAAGGTTTTTCCCTGCTGGGCTTTACCCTCGGGTTTTACCCGTCATGGGGCATCGGGCCGGCCTGCTTTTGCGGCACCACACTGCTTGTACTATACAAAGACTTCGCGAAAACTCTCTATTTTACAATAACTCAGCGCAAGGACACCGTACTCAGTAGTGTAATGCGCCGCGTCAATTCTTGATACCGGCTGCGCGCGGCCTCTTCGGCCAGCCCGCCCTGCACCAGGGCCGATTGCTCGGCCTTGAGCGCATCGAGCTCGATGCGGCGCAGCGCATCGTTCCATTCGGTCTGCGGATCGGGCAGATCGTCCTGATCCAGCAGCTCGGCCGACAAAGAGGCCAGCACGCCGGCCAGATCCGATTCGGGCTCGGCGGCCTGCAGCAATGCCCCCACGTGGCGCGCGCCGCTGGTATGGGCCAGGGCGATCAATTCCCTGACAAGTACTAGATGGGGGCCCTGCTCCAGAACTTCAAGCTGCTGGTCGCCCAGGCTGTCGACCAGTTGCGGATGAGCCAGCAGCAGGCGCAGCAGCCGTTTGGCCATGGAAGCCACCAGGCGCGGCTGGCGGCCGCGGCGCCCCCGGGCCGGAGCCGCGGCCGCCCGCGGGAACAAGGTCTCGCCTTCCGGCGCGGCCTCGAAATACGGTGGCGGCTCGTCCTGCGGAAAATCCGGCATATCGAAGTGATCCGCGGGCGGCCCGTCGTAGTGGCCCCCCGCAGCAGCGCCTTCGGCGCCCGGCCCGGGCGTCGCCGCAGCCGGGCGGCGGCCCGGCTCCACAGTCAGCGGCCGCCGGGACGCTGGCTGCGCGGCCAGCATCGCTGCCAGCTCTTCGGGCGTAAGCAGCACCTGGCGGGCAAATTCGCGCTCGATCTGCAGCCGCAGCGTCGTGCCCTCGGGCAGCATCGCCAGCAGCGGCCTGGCCTCGTGCACGCAGGCGGCCCGCCCCTCGGCCTCGTCCATCGGGTGGCGCGCGGCCAGCTCTTCCAGCAGGAAGCGCGACAGCGGCACCGCATCGTCCATGCAGGCCCGGAATGCCTCGGCGCCGAAAGCGCGCACATAGGAATCGGGGTCGTGCTCGGTAGGCAGGAACAAAAAGCGCACCGAAACATCGTCGCGCAGCATGGGCAGGCAGGCCTGCAAGGCGCGCCAGGCGGCACGCCGGCCCGCGGCATCACCGTCGAAACTGAAAATAATCCTGTCGCTGGTGCGCAACAGCTTCTGTATGTGGTCGGGAGTCGTGGCCGTGCCCAGCGTGGCCACGGCATTTTCCACACCGAGCTGCGCCAGGCCCACCACGTCCATATAGCCTTCGACCACCAGCACGCTGCCCTGCGCGCGGATGCCGGCACGGGCTTCCCACAGGCCGTAAAGCTCCTGCCCCTTCGAGAACAGCGGCGTCTCGGGCGAATTCAAATACTTGGGCTCGCCCTTGCCGATGATGCGCCCGCCAAAGCCGATCAACTTGCCGCGGGCATTGCGGATCGGAAACATGACCCGCTCGCGGAAACGGTCGTAGCGGCGCCCGTCCTCGGCCTCGATCACCAGGCCGGACTCGACCAGCGTCGGGTCTTCGTAGTGCGGAAACACCGCGGCCAGCCCGCGCCGATCCGTCCCCGACCAACCCAGCCCGAAACGCGCCGCGATGGCGCCCGTCAGGCCGCGCCCCTTCAAATAAGCGACCGCCGCCTCGGAACCCTTGAGCAGGCGCAGATACTGAGCCTGTGCCGTTTCCAGCGCTTGCTGGTGGCGCGATACCTCTTCCTTGCGGCGGCGGCTTGCCGCCTGCTGGCGCGGACTGCGCGGCTCTTCCGGCACGGTCATGCCGACATTGCCCGCCAGCGCGCGCACCGCCTCGGGGAAGCTGGCCCCGGTGTGCTCGATAAGGAACGTGATCGCGGTACCGTGCGCCCCGCAGCCGAAACAGTGATAGAACTGCTTGGTGGGGCTTACCGTGAAAGAAGGGCTTTTCTCGTTGTGAAAAGGACACAGGCCCAGCAGATTGGCCCCGCCCTTGCGCAACTGCACATAGCGCCCGACGACGTCCACCACGTCGACCCGGGCAAGCAGGTCCTGAACGAAAGATTCAGGAATCATACGGATTCACAATCAAGATGATGACGGCGCTGCTGCGCCATGCCGCATCAATTGTACTGTCTGCGGCCTCGCGCCCGGTTGCCCGGGCACGGCTGCCGCAACAAGGTACTGCTACAGCTGGTACAACTTCCACTGCCGCGCGCCGTGGCCTGGATCGCCACAAACACAGCTACTACCGCGTCGGGTACCCCGCTCGAGCTGCCCCGGCATCAGCGGCGCGGGCCGCTTCGGTAGAAGCATCCTCGACACGGGCTCTGGCTTAGACCACCTCGGCACGGGCCAGCCCAGACTGCCCCGGCATTGCCGCCCGGCAGAGGCTGCCCTGGCATGGGCCACCCCAGCTCAAGCTGCCCCGGCATGGGCTAGCTCAGGCTGCCTCGGCACCGGCGGCCCCTACACTCACAAACCCGTATCAATTCATTGGCGGCCGATCAATACAAGCGCGGGGGCAGTTGCTGGCTACGGATGCGCTTGTAATGGCGCTTGACGGCGGCGGCATGCTTGCGCTTGCGCTCGGCCGTGGGCTTTTCATAGAATTCGCGCGAACGCAGCTCGGTCAACAGGCCGATTTTCTCGATGGTGCGCTTGAAGCGGCGCAAAGCGGCTTCAAAGGGCTCGTTTTCTTTCAGGCGTACAGTAGGCATGTAGTCGTAAGGCCTTGTGTTTAGAAATTTGTGTTAAGAAAAAACAATAATGATGCGAAAAACAGATAAAGCCGGAAACCCTAACTGGAAGTAGCGCAAGCACGGCGCGCAAAACAGCAAAAACACCGCAAAAAGCAGCGTAAACATTGCCAAATCATCGCCAAACCGCAACCCTTGCGGGTAGGCTTACGTATAGATCCATGGTCAACCTAAAATTTTAGCATGAAACCGCTATAACAGATACAAGGCCGCGCCTCTCGGACGGATTCCCTGCCTCCCGGACGGATTCCCTGCCTCCCGGACGGATTCCCTGCCTCCCGGACGGATTCCCTGCCTCCCGGACGGATTCCCTGCCTCCCGGACGGATTCCCTGCCTCCCGGACGGATTCCCTGCCTCCGGACGGATTCCCTGCCCCGACATATTCCCTGCCCCGACATATTCCCTGCCCCGACATATTCCCTGCCCCCGACATATTCCCTGCCCCCGACAGATTCCCTGCCTCCGACAGATTCCTTGTCTCCGGCAGGGCGGCCAGGCAGACCAGCCCAAGCCCTGCTCCACCGCAACGCGTTTCGAAAGCGACGACAGGCACAATCAGCACTTCCTCCCTACCCACGCTACCGTCCAGCGCCGTGGGTGGCTGGGCCAGGCCGGCTCGTCCGAGCCCGCCGCCACCGCAGGGCATTTTGGGGGAGGCAAGGGAAGCACTGTCTGAGGGCGACGCTTGCTGCCAGTCCGGGGGACTGGCAGCCGCCCGGAGTTTGCTGACCGCCCCCAAAATGTCCGGAGGTCAAGGGCAGTGCCGGCGCAGCCGGCACCGGGCGAGCGAGCCGGCCTGGCCCAGCCGCCCGCGGCGCGGGTAAAGAACAGAGCGCGCACCAACTTGCAAGAAGAACAGCCTACGACAACGACCCGGCGGCAGGCAAAAGCCACCCGAAGAATCAGCCCCGCTTGCCCTTCCGCACCCACGCCTCGAGCTGATGCGGCCGCAGGCTGTCGTAATCCTCGAAAGGCTGATGAATCCAGGGATTAGTCGGCAGCTTGTCGACGAAATAATCGGGCGTGGCCTTCGAGTGCCCCTTCCACCACAGCACCGCGCTGCGCAGCTCGGTGATGGCCGGGAATTGCGCACGCAAGTGCTCGCCCACCTTGATGAAAGTCAGCCCCGTATCGACCATATCGTCGACCAGCAGCACCCTGCCCTCCAGCGTGCCGCGCGTAATCGTAATGAACTGCGCGATGTCGAGCTGCCCCTGCTGCGTGCCCGCCGCCTCGCGATAACTGCTGGTGGCGAGAATGCCCAGCGGCACATCGAAAATGCGCGACAGCACATCCCCCACCCGCACGCCGCCGCGCGCCAGGCAGACAATATTGTCGAATTCCCAGCCGGCCTCGAAGACGGAAAGCGCCAGGCGCTCGATCAAGCTGTGATATTGATCCCAACTGACCCAAAGGTCGCGGTCTGTGCTCGGAGGCAGATTCATACAGTCGATTCCGGAAATTGCGGTTTGCGAGGTTCGTCATCATAAACCCGCGGCCGCGGCGAGAAAAGCCGCGGCCCACCGCGCATCCGCAAGACTCAGTTCTTGAAGGGATGGCGCAAGACGATGGTTTCGAGCCGGTCGGGGCCGGTGGACACCATGTCGATCGGCACCTCGCAAAGATCCGAAATACGCTCCAGGTAGCGGCGCGCATTGATGGGCAGCTTGTCGTAATCGGTAATGCCCACCGTCGACTCGCCCCAGCCCGCCAGCTCTTCCAGTACCGGCTCGGCCTCGGCCACCGCGTGGGCGCCATAGGGCAGCACATCCAGGAATTCGCCGCGATAGCGATAGCCCACGCCGATCTTGATGCGATCCAGCCCGTCGAGCACATCGAGCTTGGTGATGCACAGCCCCGAAATGCCGTTGATCATGACCGAACGCTTCATGGCCGCGGCATCGAACCAGCCGCAGCGGCGCGGGCGCCCCGTCACAGAGCCGAATTCCTTGCCCACCGTGGCCAGGTGCGCCCCCGTTTCGTCCAGCAGCTCGCTGGGGAACGGGCCCGAGCCCACCCGCGTGGTGTAGGCCTTGGCGATGCCCAGCACATAGTCGAGGCACTGCGGCCCGACACCCGCGCCGGCGGCGGCCGCGCCGGCCACGCAATTGCTGCTGGTGACATACGGATAAGTGCCGTGGTCGATGTCCAGCAGCGAACCCTGGGCGCCCTCGAACAGTAGGCGGTGGCCGGCCTTGCCGGCCAGGTTCAGGTTGTGGGAAACGTCGGCCACCATGGGTTCCAGCTCGGCGGCAAACGACATGGCTTGCTCGCGCACCTGCTCGAACGGCAGCGCGTCCGCATTCAGATAGTGAGTGAGCACGAAGTTGTGATATTCCAGCGTTTCGGCCAGCTTGTCGTCGAACACCGGCGGGTTGTAAAGATCTTGTACACGCAAGGCACGGCGCGCCACCTTGTCTTCGTAGGCCGGGCCGATGCCGCGGCCCGTGGTGCCGATCTTGCCTTCGCCCTTGCGTTTTTCGCGCGCCTGGTCGACCGCAATGTGATACGGCAGAATCAACGGGCAGGCCGGAGAAATCTGCAGCCGGTCGCGCACCTGCAGGCCGGCCGCCTCGAGCTCGGCGATTTCCTTCAGCAGCGCCTCGGGCGACAGCACCACGCCGTTGCCGATGTAGCAAGTCAGGCCCGGATGCATGATGCCCGAGGGAATCAGGCGCAGGATGGTCTTCTGGCCATTGATCCACAAGGTATGGCCGGCATTGTGGCCGCCCTGGAAGCGCACCACGCCTTGCGCCGACTCGGCCAGCCAGTCGACGATCTTGCCCTTGCCTTCGTCACCCCACTGGGTGCCGATCACAACAATGTTCTTGCTCATGTCTCGAACCGAAAAAACATCAGCCCCAGGCAGGGCCGAAGGAGTTTAAATCATGCGATGCCGCCGTTACCGCCGGCGCTGGCGCCCTGCCTGCCAGGCAGACAGGCCGCTAGATCGCCCTCACTTTCCATGTATCGCCATCGGGAACCAGTTCCCGGTCGACGGTGAATTCATCCAGCCGCTGCGCCTGGCCCGGCAGGGTCTGCACCACGATCTCGCCGGCCTGGCGCAGCGCCTGCAGCGCCCGAACCAGGCTGGCCTCGGTGCCCCAGGGGGCGCGGATGGCTCGCGCCAGAGGCGGTGGCGGCAGCCCCGACGACAGCTTGCGCAGGTCGAGGCTGAAACCGGTGGCGGGCCGCGCCCGCCCGAACGACTTGCCCATGCCGTCGTAGCGCCCGCCCTTGACCAGGGCGTCGTGCCAGCCTTCGGCATAAATGGAGAACACCACGCCCGAGTGGTAGCCATAGCCACTGCCTACGTCGGCCAGGTCGATGCCGAACTCGTGGTCGGGCAAGGCGCACAGCAGGGATTCCAGCCCGCCCAGGGCCGCCTCGATGCCCGGCAGGCCCGGCAGCTCGCGCCGCGCGCGCTGCAGGACTTCCGGCCCGCCATACAAGGAAGGCAGCGCCAGCAGCGCCTTGCGGCTGTCCGGCCGCAGCCCGGGCAGCCGCGCCGCCAGCTCGGACAGCCCCGGCACGTCTTTGTTGGAAAGCAGCACGGAAAGCTCCTCGGCCGATTCCGCCAGGGCCTCGTCGGCCTGCACGATGGCATGCACCACCCCGGGGTGGCTGAGATCGAGCCGGGCGCCCTCGACGCCGGCGCGGCGCACGCTTTCAAAGGCCAGCTGGATGATTTCGATATCGGCCTCGACCCCGGCATGGCCAAACAGCTCGGCACCGATCTGCAGCAGCTCGCGGTCGGACAGCAGGTCGGCCGGCCGCGCATGCAGCACCGAGCCGCAATAGCACAGGCGCGTGACGCCCTCGCGATTGAGCAGGTGCGCATCGATGCGCGCCACCTGCGGTGTCATGTCCGGGCGCACGCCCAGCGTACGGCCCGACAACTGGTCGACCAGCTTGCAGGTGCGCAGGCCCAGGTCGCCGCCATTGCCCGTAAGCAGCGAATCGAGGTATTCGACCAAGGGCGGCGCGACCAGCTCGAACCCATAGGTACGGTACAGATCCAGCAAGGCCCGGCGCAGCTCTTCGATGCGGCGCGCCTCGGCGGGAAGAATATCGGCCAGGTGTTCTGGCAGCAGCCAATTGGACATCTTTCGTGGATGAAAAAACCAAAAAAACAGCAAGCCGGCGCCGCCGGCCACGCCCCCGAGGGAGCCCCCTTTCAGTATTTCCGGCCCTAGGGCCGGTTCTCAACCCAGCCTTCGGCCGGTTTTTTGCCGGCGGCCGGCGGCCGCCCCGGCTCGCCGGCTACGGCACGACCCTAAAGGGCCGCGCCGCGTCGAGGCTTATTCCATTTCTGAATCGACCACGCACTTCGGCGGCTTCGCCCGCCGTACTACGCGCACTGTCTGCGCTTCGCTTGCGCGTTCACGACCGATCTGGAAATGGATCATTGCCCGGGCGATTTTTACCCCCAGCCACCCGACGGCAAAAAAAAACGACTGGGGGCGTAAGCCCGCCCAGTCGCTCGCGGATGAATCTATCAAACTTACAGGCTATTGTACCCTGATGCAAGCACTTACCCAAGTGGGCAGCGCAGCCTTTGTGGCAAATCCGCCATGGCAGGGCCGAGCCCGGACACGAGCAGCCCTGCGGGCCGCCTGCGCCAGGCGCAGGGCCAGGCCTTAGCCCCGGCGCGGCCGGCAAGGCGCGCAACATCGCCCTGCCCGCGCCGACATGATTTCATGGGCGCGAACTGCCAAGACACGCCACTAGGCTAGGGCTGGGCCGGCTTGGCCTCTGGCGCCGCCTTGGCCCCGTCGGGCGAATTCCAGTACTTGAAGAAATCGGACTTCGGGCTCAGCACCAATACGTCGCTGGATTTCGAGAACGCCGCCCGATAGGCTTCCAGGCTCTTGTAGAAGCTGAAGAACTTCGGGTTCTTGGCATAGGCCTCGGAATAAATCGAGTTGGCCTTGGCATCGCCCTGGCCCTTGATGCCCTGCGCCTGGGCGTAGGCCTTGGCCAGCACTTCCTGGCGCTCGCGGTCGGCCTGGGCGCGGATCTTCTCGCTGTCGGCCGCACCCGTGGCGCGCAGGCGGTTGGCCTCTTGGGTGCGCTCGGCCTGCATGCGCCGGTAGACCGATTCGGAAATCTCGGGCGCGAATTCGATGCGCCGCAGGCGCACGTCCACCACCTGTACGCCCAGCGGCTTGGCGCGCGCCTCGACCGTATTGAGCACTTCCTGCATGATCTTGTCGCGCTCGGTGGAGACGACCTCTTTGACCGTGCGCACGTTGACCGAGGCGTTCAGCGCGTCGCGGATCTGCGCCTGCAGGCGTTCCTGCGCGGCGCGGTCGTTGGCCCCGAACGTGACGTAGAACTGGCGCGGATCAATGATGCGCCACTTGACGAAAGAATCGATCAGCAGGTTTTTCTTTTCGGCCGTCTGGATGCGCTCGGGATCGGTGGTTTCGATGGTCTGCAGGCGCTTGTCCATCAAGACCACGTTCTCGAACGGCGGCGGCAGCTTGAAATACAGGCCGGGCTGGGTAATGGTTTCACGCACTTCGCCCAGCGCGAACAGCAGGGCCGAATTGCGCTCGCGCACGATGAACACGCAGGACGACAACAGCGCAAGCACTATCACCAGGGCGACCAGGGCAGATATCAAACGTTGCATGGTGGCCTCCGGCTAGCGCGAATAACGGTTGATCGACAAGGAGTCCTGCAGCGAGGGCAGGTCAGTAGCCTTGTGTCGTGCCGCCGAGTTGGACGAAGACCGGGAATTCGACTGCGAAGTAGCGGTGGCAGCCGTGGCGGCGGCCGCCGCCGCGGCCGCGCCCGTGCTGCCCGAAGGCGGCGCGGACTGCGCGGCCTGCTGGATGATCTTGTCCAGCGGCAAATACAGCACATTGCCGCCGCTGGGCGTATCGACCATCACCTTGCTGGCGTTTTCCAGAATTTCTTTCATGGTAGCCAGGTAGAAGCGCTCGCGCAGAATGCCAGGATTCTTGGCGTACTCGTTCTCGATGCTCAGGAAGCGCGCCGTGTCGCCCTGGGCGTCGCCGATGACCTTGGCGCGGTAGCCCTCGGCCTGCTGCACCATGCGCGCCGCCTGGCCCTGCGCCTCGGGCAGAACCTTGTTGGCGTAAGCGTTGCCTTCATTGATCTGGCGTTCGCGGTCTTGCCCGGCCTTGACCGCGTCGTCGAAGGCGGCCTGCACCTGTTCGGGCGGCTGCACGTTCTGGATGGCCACGGTGCTGATCTGGATGCCGGTCTGGTAGCGGTCGAGTATGCTTTGCGTGAGCTTCTGCACCTCGGCGGCCACCTGGGTGCGGCCCGAGTACAGGATGAAGTCCATGGGCTTCTTGCCCACGATTTCGCGCATCGCGGTCTCGGCCACCTGGCGCACGGATTCGTCGGGATGGCTGGTCTTGAACAAGTAGTCGGGCGCGCCGTCGGCGCGCAGCCGGTACTGCACCACGAACTGCACGTCGACGATGTTCTCGTCGTTGGTAAGCATCAGCGATTCGGGCAGGATCTTGTTGCGCGCCGTGCCGCGGAAGCCCACTTCAAAGGTGCGCAACTGCGAGATATTGACCAGTTGCTGGTTCTCGATGGGGTACGGCAGGCGCCATTGCAGGCCCGGCCCGTAAGTGGTCTTGTACTTGCCGAACTTGGTAATGACCGCGACCTGGCCTTCCTGCACGATGAAGAAGCCGCTGACCAGCCACAGGCCCAGCAAGATGATGATCGCAATGGCGATAGCACGCGGCGTGTTCTTGGGCAGAGGAATGCGCGTGCCGCCATTGCCGCCGCTGCCGCCATTACCGCCACCGTTGAAATTGCCGCCGCGCCGCGGCTTGCGGCCGAACAGCGCGCCAAGCCGATTGTTGAAATCGCGCCAGACCTCTTCGAGATCGGGAGGGCCGTCGTTCTTGTCCGGGCGCCGCGGGGGCTCCGAACCGCCATTGCCGTTGCCGCGCCCCCAGCCCGGGTCATTCAGATTAAAGATTTTCGACATGAAACGCATTATTTCCCGCGATTTGGTGCGCCTCGGCAACGGCCGCGCGCAGCCCATCCAGGCCGCGGCGCTCGAGTGCGCTGAGGAATACTCGCGCAATGGTACCATGTTCGTTGCGCTCGACCCGGGGCTCGTAGCCCGCCCCGCAACCCGCCGCGTCGATCTTGTTGTAGACCAGAATACGCGGGATGTCGGCCGCGCCGATGTCGGCCAGCACCTTGTCGACCTCGGCGATCTGCTCGTCGCGCTGCGGGCTGGCCGCGTCCACCACATGCAGCAGCAGGTCGGCGTGCACGGTTTCTTCCAGTGTTGCCCGGAAGGCCGCTATCAGGGTCGGCGGCAGGTCGCGGATGAAGCCGACCGTATCCGACACCACCACTTGCCCCGCCCCTTCTATCCAGACCCGGCGGGTGGTGGTGTCCAGGGTGGCGAACAGCTGGTCGGCCGCATACGCCCCGGCGCGCGTCAGGGCATTGAACAGCGTCGACTTGCCGGCATTGGTGTAGCCCACCAGCGACACCGACAGGGTATTGCCGCGGCTGCGCGCGCGGCGCTGGGTGCCGCGCTGGCGCTGCACCTTCGCCAGGCGCTCGCGCAAGACCCGCACCTTGGCGCCGATCATGCGCCGATCCATTTCAAGCTGCGACTCGCCTGGCCCGCGCATGCCTATGCCGCCGCGCTGGCGCTCGAGGTGAGTCCAGAGGCGGGTCAGGCGCGTGGACAAATGCTGCAGCTGCGCCAGTTCCACCTGCATCTTGCCTTCGTGGCTCTTGGCGCGCAGGGCGAAAATATCCAGGATCAGCGCCACGCGGTCGACCACGCGCAGATTGAAGCCGCGCTCGAGGTTGCGCTGCTGGGCGGGCGTCAGCGGCTGGTCGAACAGAATAATGTCGGCATGGGCCTGGCCGGCCAGCAGCACGGCCTCTTCCAGCTTGCCCGAGCCGATGAAATGGGCGGCATCGGGCCGCGCGCGGCGCGCCACGACCGTGCCCACGATCTCGGCGCCGGCGCCGCGCGCCAGCATGGCGAACTCGTCGGCGTGCGCCTGGAAATCGGGGCTGCCGAGATCCACACTGATGATCAGGGCTTTCATGACAAACGAAACGCCCGCCGGCGCGGCGCGCACGGCGGGCTGTGCGGAAAAAGAAGGCGGCGTAGGCTATTCAGCGGATTCGTCCGCTTGGAAGTTGACGGGCCGGGCCGGTACGACGGTGGAAATCGCGTGCTTGTACACCATTTGGGTCACGGTATTGCGCAGCAGGACGACATATTGGTCGAAAGACTCGACCTGGCCCTGCAGCTTGATCCCATTGACCAGATAAATCGACACGGGCACGTGATCCTTACGCAGCGCATTGAGAAATGGATCTTGTAGTGTTTGCCCTTTGTTGCTCATTGGCGAGGCTCCGATAATGTTGTTATTGAGATAGAAACTCAAGTTGGTACTTTACAGGGTTTTCCCTCAAGGCGCTACGCGCCCGGGTACCGGGAATTCAAATATTTATGTTTCATATTAATGCCGATCGAGCACGGATCGTACCCGGCCGGGCGTGCAATCGGCGCCTGCCGGACATCGGCCCGATACCGGCTCAATGCGCCCCCAGAATATCGGCCAGCACATTGCACAGACGCTCGCAATCCGCGGGAGTTCCCACTGAAATACGTAAAAATTGTTCGATGCGCGGCATCTTGAAATAACGCACCAGTATGCGCTGCTCGCGCAGCGCGGCGGCAAGCCGCGCCGCGTCGTGTGCCGGATGGCGGGCAAAGACGAAATTGGCCCGGCTGGGCAGCACTTCGAAACCCAGGGCCGCCAGGCTGCGCACCAGGTCGTCGCGCGCCTGGATGACCGCACGGAGGCCCTGCTCGAAATGTTCGCGGTCTTCGATGGCGGCGACCGCAGCAGCCTGCGCCAGGCGATCCAGCGGATACGAATTGAAACTATCCTTGATGCGCCGCAGCCCTTCCACCAGTTCGGCGCTGCCCAGCGCATAGCCGACGCGCATGCCGGCCAGCGCACGCGACTTCGACAGGGTGCGCACCAGCAGCAGGTTCGGGTAGCGGGCCAGCAGGGGCACGGCGCTGCGCGCGCCGAAATCCACATAGGCCTCGTCGACCACGACGGGTATGTCGGGGTGCGCGCGCAGGATGCTTTCAATATCGGCCTGCGACATCTCCATGCCGG
Organism: Candidimonas nitroreducens; assembly: GCF_002209565.1. GTDB lineage: Bacteria > Pseudomonadota > Gammaproteobacteria > Burkholderiales > Burkholderiaceae_B > Candidimonas > Candidimonas nitroreducens. The sequence goes on along the minus strand of NZ_NJIH01000013.1, from coordinate 60,046 downwards.
TGGGCGCATTCGGGTTGGCGAAGATGATGCCCGCCAGCGGCCCGCCGTGGTCCGCATAGTCGGCGGCGCGGATCGAAAAATCTTCGGCCAGCGGAATCAGCTCGCAGTCTATGCGGTACAGGCGGCAATAGGTTTTGTAGAAGCTGTAGCTGATGTCGGGCATCAGCAGCACCCGGCCGGCCTTGCGGAACAGCCCGTCGAAAATGTGCGCCAGCACCTCGTCGGAGCCATTGCCGGGAAACACCTGGGCCGGGTCGATGCCGTGCAGGGCCGCAACGGCCTGGCGCAGCGCCACTGAATCGTAGTCCGGATACAGGCGCAGGGCATCGCCGGCGGCCGCGCGTATGGCTTCGAGCGCGCGCGGCGAAGGGCCGTACGGATGCTCGTTGGTATTGAGCTTGAGCAGGCCTTCCACACGCGGCTGTTCGCCAGGGGTGTACGGAGCCAGATCGCCGACGTGATCGCTCCAGTATGGGTGCGTCGACGCGCTCTGCCCGGACTGCGCGGGCGCGGCCGCTGGACTGCCCTCCGGTCGCTGTGCGACATCCGCGCCCCGGGAGGGCGCGCTCTGGCTAGCCATTTAAGACCCCTGTACGTATGGGTTGTGCGAAGACTTGAATTCTATGCGCAAGGGCGTGCCGGCAAGGTCGAAGGTCTCGCGGAAACGCGCTTCCAGGTAGCGCCGGTACGAGTCGGACACCGCGTCCAGCGCGTTGCCGTGGATGATGATCAGCGGCGGGTTCTGGCCGCCCTGGTGCGCATAGCGCATCTTGGGGCGGAAGATACCCTTGCGCGGCGGCGGCTGCTGCTCTACCGCCGCATGCAGCGTGCGCGTCAGCCGCGGCGTGGACAGCTTGGCAAACGCCGCCGCGTGCGCGGCGTTGACCGACTTCAGCAGCGACTTGACACCCTGGCCCTTGAGCGCCGAGATCGTATGCATGCGCGCAAACGACAAGAAGCGCAGCTTGCGCTCGAATTCGCGCTGGATGCGCTCGCGCTGGTCGCGGTCAGTGCCGTCCCACTTGTTGATGGCCACCACCAGCGCCCTGCCCGTCTCCAGCACGAAGCCGGCGATGTGCGCGTCCTGGTCGGAGATCTCGGCGCCCGCGTCCAGCATCAGCAGCACCACATTACAGGCCTCGATGGCCTGCAGCGTCTTGATCACCGAGAATTTCTCGATCGCCTCGAACACCTTGCCGCGGCGCCGCAAACCGGCGGTGTCGATGAGCGTATAGGAGACGCCGTCGCGTTCGAATTCGATCTCGATGGCGTCGCGCGTAGTGCCCGGCAGGTCGAAGGCGATGACCCGTTCTTCGCCGAGCAGTGTATTGATGAGCGTGGACTTGCCCACGTTGGGCCGCCCGACGATGGCCAGCTTGATGCGGTGATCCACGGCCTGCGGCGTATCACCGGTGCCGGCATCGGCATCGGCTTCGGCCAGCTGCGCATCATGCTCGTGCACCCGATGCGAGCCCTCGTCGATTTCGAATTCCGCGGCCGCCGCGGCGTGGGCATCGCCGCCGCCGTCGGCATCGCCACCGTCATCGGCTGCCGGCTCGTCCAGGTAGGACAGCGCCTGCTCGATGAGATCGACCACGCCGTCGCCGTGCGAAGCCGATATGGCATGCGGTTCGCCCAGCCCCAGCTCGTGGAATTCGGCGGTGGCGCCGCCATGGCGCATGCCTTCCGCCTTGTTGACCGCCAGGTAGACGCGCTGGCCGCTGCGGCGCAGCAGCCGCGCGATTTCATGATCGTGCGCATTGACGCCGGCGCGCGCGTCGACCAGGAAGATCACCACGTCGGACTCGGCGATCGCCTGCTTGGTCTGGCGCGCCATCTCGAGCAGTATGCCGTCCTTGGCCACTGGCTCGAAGCCGCCGGTATCGACCACGATGAAGGGCCGCTCGCCCACCCGACCCTCGCCGTAATGGCGGTCGCGGGTCAGGCCCGAGAAGTCGGCCACCAACGCGGCGCGCGAGCGTGTCAGCCGGTTGAACAGCGTCGACTTGCCCACGTTGGCGCGGCCAACCAGGGTCACGACCGGCTTGAACATGGCATTACTCAATTGACACCGATCATCACGAGGTGGCCATTGCCGGACTGCGCCAGAAAGCCGCGGCTGGTGGCCAGTAGCGGCGAGAGCACCGCATCGCCGCCGATCTGCAAGCGGCCCAGCAGGTGGCCGTCGGCCGGCGACAGAAAGTGGACGTAGCCCTGGAAATCGCCCACAGCCACCGCCTGCGACAGCACCGCCGGCCCGGACAATTGGCGGTAGCGCAGTGCTTCCTGCTTCCACACCTGATGGCCGTCGGCCAGGTTGAAGGCGTACACGATGCCGCGCTGGTCAGCGGTATACACCTGTTGAGCGTCGGCGGCCAGGCCGGTGGCGCTGGAAACACGCTGCTGCCACACCGTGCGCCCGCCCTGCGATACGTCGAAGCACTTGACACGCCCCTGGTAGGCCGCGGCGCACAGCAGCGGTCCAAGGATCAGCGGCGCGCCGACCACGTCGGAGATGCGATCCAGGTCGGTGGCGCCTTCGGACGCGGACACCGAACCTTCCCATTGGATATTGCCGCTGTGGGCATTGATGGCGATCAGCTTGCCGCTGGGCAGGCCCGAAATCAGCAGGCCCTGCTCCAGCACCATCCGCATATTGGTCTTGAGCGCCAGCGCCGGCCCCGGCTGCTGCACGTTCCACATGGGCTTGCCGGTATTCTCGTCGTAGGCCTGGATGCGATAGTCGCTGCTGCGCACCACCACCACGCCATCGCCCACGGTGGGCGGTATATCGACCTGGCTGGTGGCGCGGACGCGCCATTTTTCATGGCCCTGATCGTCGAAGGCAACCACCTCGCCGCCCACGGTGGCCACGGCCGTGACCTGGCCGTCGGAACCCACCCCGGCCGACAGCTGCGTCTTGGCGCTGCTCTGCCACAGCACGCGGCCCGAGGCCAGGTCGACCTTGGCCACCGAACCGTTGGGGGTGGCGGCGTAGGCGGCCTGCCCCACGGCCACCGGGGCGAAGCCATAGCCACCGCCGCTGCCGATGGAAGTGGACCAGGCGACGCGCGCCGAGACACCCGCCGGATAGTCGGTCAGGGGCGCGGGCTCGAAACGCGGATTCGGGTTCGAGAACATCGAGCAGCCGGCCAGCGTAGCCAGCGCGGCCAGGCCCAGCGCCGGCAAAAGCCTGCGCGCAACGCGGCGAACGGGAGAAGTATGCATGGGATCAGGCTCCGCCTAAGGCATCTATCTTCAGTTGAATGACCTGCACTACCGACTGCCCAGCCAGCGCCTTGACGGCCTCAGCCCACGCGGCCTTGGCCTCGTCCTTCTTGCCCTGGGCTGCCAGGATGTCGCCGCGCCGGTCGGCATAAAGCCCCGCATACGGAGCGGGGGCGTCGCGCAACTGGGCCAGCGCCGCATCATACTGCTTCTGCTCGAGCAGCAGCCCGGCCAGGCGCAGGCGCGCCAGCGGCACCAGGGCCTGGTCGGAACTGTTCTTGATGAGCCATTCGAGCTGGGCACGCGCGTCGGTCGTGTCGTTGCGGGCCTGCAGCGCATCGGCGGCCACCAGCACCGCGCGGGACGTGTAGCCCGAACGGGGATAATCCTTGCGCAGAGTCTCGCTGGCCGCCTTGATGCGCGCCAGCGCATCGGCGCCCTGCTGCCCCGTGGCGTTCTCGAGCGCCTCGAAGTAGCTCATGGCCTGGGCAGCCTCATGGCCCTGGTACCACTGCCAGCCGCGCCAGCCGACGACGGCCGCGACCACGATGAACACCAGGGCCGAACTCAGCGTACCGTAGCGATCCCACCATGCGCGCAATGCGTCCAGTTTTTCCTGTTCTTCCAGATCGTATGCCATGCGTCAAACCCTTGATTTCAATTCTTCCACCAGACGGTCGAAGGCTACTGTCTCTTGCTGCGCACGGGCATCGAAATCCCCGGCCCGCAGCCATTTCACCGCCGCGGCGCCGGCCTGCAGCTCGTCGGCGCCCAGAATGACCGCTGCCGTCGCGCCGCTGGCGTCGGCACGCTTGAACTGCGACTTGAAGCCCGCAGCGCCCGCATGCACGATTACGTCCAGCCCGGCATCGCGCAACTGTTCGGCCAGCTGCGCGGCCACGCGCTGCGCCGGCTCGGACTGGTGCACCATGTACACCTGGCATTCGGGCCGCGCGGCCGCGTCCTGGGCCTGTTCGCAAAGATCCAGCAGGCGCTCCATGCCGATGGCGAAGCCCACCGCCGGGGCGGACTTGCCGCCCAGCAGCTCTATCAGGCCATCATAGCGTCCGCCGCCGCATACGGTGCCCTGCGCTCCGAGCCGGTCGGTAACCCATTCGAAGACGGTCAGATTGTAGTAGTCCAGGCCGCGCACCAGGCGCGGATTGAGGCGGTAGGCGATGCCGGCGTCGTCCAGCCGCGCGCGCACACCGTCGAAATGGGCCAGCGATTCGGCGCCCAGGAAATCGAACAGGCGCGGCGCATGGTCGGCCATGTCCTGCATCGCCGGATTCTTGGTGTCCAGCACCCGCAGGGGGTTGCTGTACATGCGCCGGCGCGCCTCTTCGTCGAGCACGTCGAGGTTCTTTTCCAGGTACTCGACCAGCGCGGCGCGGTGCGCGGCGCGCTCGGGGGCCTGGCCCAGCGAATTGAGTTCCAGCCGGATGTCCTGCAGCCCCAGGATCTTCCACAGCCGCCCCAGCATCACGATGAGCTCGGCGTCGATGTCCGGCCCGGCCAGGCCCAGCGCCTCGACGTCGATCTGGTGGAACTGCCGGTAGCGGCCGCGCTGCGGCTTCTCGCGGCGGAACACCGGGCCCAGGGCGTAGACCCGCTGCGGCCGGTCGTACAGAATATTGTGTTCGATGGCGGCGCGCACCATGCCCGCGGTGAACTCGGGGCGCATGGTCAGGTGCTCGTCGCTGAGCGCGTCGACGAAGGAATACATTTCTTTCTCGACGATGTCGGTGACCTCGCCGATGCCGCGCGCGAACAGCCGGGTGTGCTCCAGCACCGGGGTGCGCATGTTGCGATAGCCGTAAGACGCCAGCCAGGCGCGCACGGTTTGTTCGAGCTGCTCCCAGGTGGCGCTGGCATCGGGCAGGACATCCTTCATGCCCGTCAGGGCACGTACCTTCTGAAACGACTGCGTCATAGATTCTCTGTAGTCAAAAGCACCGCCGGCCCCGCGACCGGCCCCTGCGCTGCAAACCTGCAATCGTAACGGCAAATGCGCCGCCGTGCCCGGGGCGCTGCTCGCGGCCCGGCGCGCCGCCGGCGCTGCGCTGGCAAACCGGCATCACTGCGCATCCGGCTTACCGTAGCGCCGCTGCACGTATTGTTCGACGATGGCCTGGAATTCCTGGGCTATGGTCGCCCCCTTGAGCGTGACCGTGCGCTGGCCGTCGATGAACACCGGCGCGGCCGGCACTTCGCCGGTACCCGGCAGGCTGATGCCGATGTCGGCGTGCCGGCTTTCGCCGGGGCCATTGACCACGCAGCCCATGACCGCCACATTCATGGTCTCGACGCCTGGATAGTGCTGCTTCCATAGCGGCATCTGGCGCCGCAGATAGCCCTGGATGCTGTCGGCCAGTTCCTGGAAGAAGGTGCTGCTGGTGCGCCCGCAGCCCGGGCAGGCCACCACCATCGGGGTAAAGGCGCGCATGCCCATGGTCTGCAGGATTTCCTGCGCCACGATCACTTCTCGGGCTCGGTCGCCGCCCGGCTCGGGCGTCAGCGAAATACGTATCGTGTCGCCTATGCCTTCCTGCAACAGCACCGCCAGCGCCGCGGTGGAAGCGACGATGCCCTTGCTGCCCATGCCGGCCTCGGTCAGGCCCAGGTGCAGGGGATAATCGCAGCGCGCCGACAGATCGCGGTACACGGCGATCAGATCCTGCACATGGCTGACCTTGCACGACAGCACGATGGCGTTGGGCGACAGGCCCAGCTCTTCGGCGCGGCGCGCATTGCTGATGGCCGAAACCACCAGCGCATCGCGCATCACGGCCTGGGCGTCCCAGGGCTGCGGGCGGCGGCTGTTGTCGTCCATCATGCGCGCCATCAGTTCATGATCCAGGCTGCCCCAGTTCACGCCGATGCGCACCGGCTTGTCGTAGCGGCAGGCGATTTCTATCATTTGCGCGAAGTTGTCGTCGCGCTTCTTGCCGCCGCCCATATTGCCGGGGTTGATGCGGTACTTGGACAGCGCCTGGGCGCAATCGGGAAACTGCGACAGCAGCTTGTGGCCGTTGTAGTGGAAATCGCCGACCAGCGGCACGTGCACGCCCATGCGGTCGAGCTGCTCGCGGATGGCGGGCACCTCGCGCGCGGCCTCGGGCGTATTGACGGTGATGCGCACCAGCTCGGAGCCGGCCTGGGCCAGATCCCTGACCTGGGCGGCCGTGGCGGCCGCGTCGGTGGTGTCGGTATTGGTCATGGACTGCACGACCACCGGCGCCGTGCCGCCGACCTGTACCGCGCGGTCGCGCCAGCGCACCGTGACCGGCCGGGTCGCGCGCCGCGCGGCGGGGCCCACTGGAGGAGGAACGGCGTGGACGCCGGCCTGCGGAGAATCTTGCGTCATTTTTTCAGAGACTTCAGCCAATCGAACACCAGCCAGGTATCGGGCACCCAGCCGCGCTCAACCGCATAAAAACCGACCACGATCAACAGGATCAGAATAATGATAAGCCAGCCCCAGGGGCGGTGCACCGGCTCGCCCTGTACTGACAGGTCGGCCGCGCCCAGCGAGGCCGGCACGCTCATGGGAATGGGCCGCGCTCCCGTCGAGCCCACCTGGCTGTCGAGCAGAGTGACCAGCACATCCACATCGGTACCCAGGTAGCGGCCGTAATTTTTGACGAAGCCGCGCAGCGGCGCGCCGCGGGGCAGCTCGTCCCAGCGTTCGGCTTCCAGCGCCTCGATCTGGCGGGCGGAGAATTTCAGGCGCGCCGACACATCGCCCAGCGTGAACTGGTTGGCCTCGCGCAGGGACTTGAGCGTGGCCCCCAGACCCTTGGGCGCAGGCACTGGCTCGGGCACCGGAACATCCGGTTCGGCTTCGCTGCGTAAAGGCTGGATCATCCTCGCTCCTTTTTGATCACGATCGTCGCGCGGTCGGGCAGTCGCTCGGCGATGCGCGTACGGTCTTTGACGTCGCCGGCCAGTTGGCCGCAGGCCGCCGCGATATCGTCGCCGCGGGTCTTGCGTACCGTGGTGACGACGCCGGCATCCTGCAGGCGCTGCGCGAACAGGCGCACCCGCGCCGCCGGCGAGCGCTTCAGGCCCGACTGCGGAAACGGATTGAAAGGTATCAAATTAAACTTGCATCGCACCTGATTTGCAATAGCGACGAGCTCGCGCGCGTGCTCGTCGGCATCATTCACGCCATCGAGCATAATGTATTCGAAGGTGATGAAGTCGCGCGGCGCGTGCTCCAGGTAGCGGTTGCAGGCCGCCAACAGCTCGGCCAGCGGATATTTGCGGTTCAGGGGCACGAGGCGGTCGCGCAAGGCGTCGTTGGGCGCATGCAGCGACACCGCCAGAGCCACCGGGCAGTCGCGGCCCAGCCGATCCATCATGGGCACCACGCCCGAAGTAGATACGGTCACGCGGCGCCGCGACAGGCCGTAGGCATTGTCGTCGAGCATCAGGCGCAGCGCCCCCAGCACCTGGTCGTAATTCAGCAGCGGCTCGCCCATGCCCATCATGACCACGTTGCTGATGACGCGCCCCGGCTCGACCGGCACCCCGCCGCTGCGCGCCGCCGCCATGTCGGCGGCCACCGCGCGCCGCGCGTACCAGAGCTGGCCGATGATCTCGGCCGTGGTCAGGTTGCGGTTGAAGCCCTGGTAGCCGGTGGAACAGAAGGGGCATGCGACGGTGCAGCCGGCCTGGCTGGATATGCACAGCGTGCCGCGGTCGTCCTCGGGAATGAAGACCGTTTCGATGGCGTTGCCGCGGCCCACGTCGAACAGCCACTTGCGTGTGCCGTCGGTCGAGCGCTGCTCGGTCGACACGGCCGGCGCGGCAATCACGCAATGCTCGGCCAGGCGCTGCCGGAAATCGCGCGCCAGATCGCTCATGTCGTCGAACGTGTCGACGCCGCGCTGGTGCATCCAGCGCTGCAGCTGCCGGGCGCGAAACGGCTTGCCGCCCCACTGGCCGACCAATTCGGCCAGATGAGGGGCGTCCAGGCCCAGGAGATTGACGGCTTGCGTGTCGGACATGAGGCGGGTGAGTACAGAGTGCGTGCGGCGCAGCGGCGCGCCGCGATTCGGTCAGCGGCTGTGTATGTCGCTTTCGGGGAAGAAGAAAGCGATTTCGACCGCTGCGGTTTCGGCCGCGTCGGAGCCATGCACGGCATTGGCGTCGATGCTGTCGGCAAAGTCGGCGCGGATCGTGCCGGCGGCCGCCTTCTTGGGATCGGTGGCGCCCATCAGGTCGCGATTCTTTTGAATGGCGCTCTCGCCTTCCAGCACCTGCACAAAGACCGGGCCCGACACCATGAAGTCGACCAGATCTTTGTAGAAGGGACGCTCTTTGTGGACGGCGTAGAAGCGCTCGGCTTCGGAACGCGACAGCTGCTTGAGCGCCGCGGCGACGACCTTCAGGCCGGCTTGTTCGAAACGGGCAACGATCTGGCCGATGGCATTCTTGGCCACGGCGTCGGGTTTGATGATGGACAGGGTGCGTTCAATCGCCATGTAAACTCCAGTTGATAAAGTGGCTTTTTCCAATAAAAACAAGAGCTTTGCCCGAGTTTTTGTCAACCAATTATTTTAGCATGGGTAAGAAAGCCTGCCGCATCATAAAATGGAGGGCTTGAATGGCGCTCGCGCGCCCACCCTAGCCTTTCCGCATACAGACCCACCACGCATATCATGAGCCAGCAGCCTTCCCCGAGCACGTCTTCCGCCGCAAACGATTCCGCCCAGCTTCCCAAGAGTTTCGAACCCGGCGAGCTCGAATCGCGCTGGTACGCAATCTGGGAGCACAACGGCTACTTCGACGCAGGCCGCCACACCGAGCCGCCCGCCGGCCGGGAAAGCCAGCCCTACGTCATCCAGTTTCCGCCGCCCAATGTCACCGGCACCCTGCACATGGGCCACGCCTTCAACCAGACGGTAATGGACGGGCTGGTGCGCTACCACCGCATGCGCGGCGACGACACCGTGTTCATACCCGGCACCGACCACGCCGGCATCGCCACCCAGATCGTGGTCGAGCGCCAGCTCGACGCGCAAAAAGTCTCGCGCCACGACCTGGGCCGCAAACGCTTCGTCGAAAAAGTCTGGGAATGGAAGCAAAAATCCGGCAGCGCCATCACCGAGCAATTCCGGCGCCTGGGCTCCTCGGCCGACTGGACGCGCGAATACTTCACCATGGACGACAATCTGTCGCGCGGCGTGGTGGAAACCTTCGTACGCCTCTACGAGCAAGGCCTGATCTATCGCGGCAAGCGCCTGGTCAACTGGGATCCGGTGCTGGGCACCGCGGTCTCCGATCTCGAGGTGGTCAGCGAGGAAGAAGACGGCCACATGTGGGAGATCCGCTACCCGCTGCTCGCGCCCGTCGGCGGCCTGACTCACCTGGTGGTGGCCACCACCCGTCCCGAGACCATGCTGGGCGACGTCGCCGTCATGGTGCACCCTGCAGACGAACGCTATGCGCACCTGATCGGCAGCAAAGTCAGGCTGCCCCTGTGCGACCGCGAAATCCCCGTCATCGCCGACGAATACGTCGACCGCGAATTCGGCACTGGCGTGGTCAAGGTAACCCCGGCGCATGACTTCAACGACTACGCGGTGGGCCAGCGCCACGGCCTCGAAACCATCAGCATCCTGACCCTGGACGCACGCATCAACGACAACGCCCCGGCCGCCTACCGCGGCCTGGATCGCTACGAGGCACGCAAGAAAGTCGTCGCCGACCTGGAAGCCATCGGCGCCCTGCAGGGGGTCAAGCCGCACAAACTCATGGTGCCGCGCGGCGACCGCAGCAACAGCGTCATCGAGCCCATGCTCACCGACCAATGGTTCGTGGCCATGAGCAAACCGGCGCCCGAAGGCGCCCTCAACCCCGGCAAAAGCATCACCGCAGTCGCCCTGCAGGTGGTGGCCGACGGACGCGTGCGCTTCTACCCGGAAAACTGGACGACCACCTACAACCAGTGGCTGGAAAAAATCCAGGACTGGTGCATCTCGCGCCAGCTCTGGTGGGGCCACCAGATCCCCGCCTGGTACGCCGCCGACGGCAGCATCTTCGTGGCCCGCAGCGAAGAAGCCGCGCACGCCCAGGCCCTGGCCGCCGGCGTGCAGGGCCCGCTGACCCGCGACCCCGACGTGCTCGACACCTGGTTCTCGTCGGCCCTGGTGCCCTTCACCGACCTGGGCTGGCCCGAACAAACCCCCGACCTGCAGCGCTACCTGCCTTCCAGCGTGCTGGTCACCGGCTTCGACATCATCTTCTTCTGGGTGGCCCGCATGGTGATGATGAGCATGCACCTCACCGGCCAGGTGCCCTTCCGCGACGTCTACGTGCACGGACTCGTGTGCGACATGGACGGCAAGAAAATGAGCAAGTCCAAGGGCAACACCATAGACCCCGTCGACCTCATCGACGGCATCGGCCTGGAAGCCCTGCTGGCCAAGCGCACCACCGGCCTCATGAACCCGCGCCAGGCCGCCAGCATCGAGAAAAAAACCCGCAAAGACTACCCCCAGGGCTTTCCCGCCTACGGCACCGACGCGCTGCGCTTCACCATGGCCGCCTACGCCACGCTCGGGCGCAACATCAACTTCGACCTCAAGCGCTGCGAAGGCTACCGCAACTTCTGCAACAAGCTCTGGAACGCCACCCGCTACGTGCTCATGAACGTCGAAGGCCACGAGCTGGGCAAACCGCAGGACGACGAACTGTCATACGCCGACCGCTGGATCAGCGACGCCCTGCAGCGCCTTACCACCGAAGTCGAACAAGGCTTTGCCGAATACCGCTTCGACAACATCGCCAACGCCATCTACCACTTCGTCTGGGACGAATACTGCGACTGGTACCTGGAACTGGCCAAAGTCCAGCTGCAGGCCGGCACCCCCGCGCAACAACAAGGCACGCGCCGCACCCTCATCCAGGTGCTGGAAACCGTGCTGCGCCTGGCGCACCCCATCATCCCCTTCATCACCGAAGAACTCTGGCAGAAAGTCTCGGTGGCCGCCGGCCGGCGCAGCCCGGACGAACAGACCAGCATCTGCGTCCAGCCCTACCCCGTGGCCGACTCCGCCCGGCACGACCCGCAGGCCGTCGCCCAAATCGCCGAGCTCAAAGCCCAGGTCGAAGCCGTGCGTGCCCTGCGTGGCGAAATGAACCTCTCGCCCGCCCAGCGCGTACCCCTCATCGCCCTGGGCGAACGCGCCGCGCTGGAACGCAACCGCCCCTACCTCGCGGCCCTGGCCAAGCTCAGCGAAGTCAGCCTCGTCGACCAACTGCCCGACATCGGCGCACCCGTGCAAGTCGTGGGCACCACCCAGCTCATGCTGCACGTGGAAATCGACGTCGCCGCCGAAAAGCAGCGCCTGGGCAAAGAAGCCGCCCGCCTGGAAGGCGAAATCGCCAAGGCCCAAGGCAAGCTCGCCAACGAGAAATTCGTCCAGCGCGCCCCCGCCGCCGTCATCGAACAGGAAAAGGCTCGCGTCGCCCAGTTCAGCGACACCCTGGAAAAAATCCGCGCCCAATTGGCCCGGCTAGGCAGCTGATCCGCCGCGCCGCCACACGCGCCCCAGGGCGCTACCTACGGTAGCGCCCGTTCGCACACCGGCAAACCACACAGCCCGCCACCGACAGCCTCCCAAACACCTCAACCGTGAGCGCCGGCGGCGGCACGGGTGGGACGGCGATTTGTGAGCCCGCCGCGGCATGCTGGCGTTTTGGGGATGCGAGGGAAGCACTGTTTGAGGGCGACGCTTGCTGCCAGTCCGGGGGACTGGCAGCCGCCCGAGTTTGCTGACCGCCCCAAAACGGCAGCAGGCCGTGGGTAGCCCCGGCGCAGCCGGGGCCGGGCGAACTTAGCCGAACCGCCCGTGCCGCCGCCGGCGCGGCTAAAGAACAACACCCCAAGCACCACAACCCACAAAAAAACAGCGGCTCGAGAACAACAGTTCAAGAGCCGCCGATTCGACCGAGCCGGTCTTAGTGCTTCATTACCCCCGAAGGATCATCCGGAGTCGGCTTCGCCGTAGCCACGGACTCAGCCGCCAGCTTCGCCACCTCTTCGTCCGACAAGGGCGTCGGCATATGCTGCAGCGCCACCTCCAGCACCCGGTCGATCCAGCGCACCGGAATAATCTCGAGGTGATTCTTCACATTGTCCGGGATCTCGGCCAGATCCTTCACATTCTCTTCCGGAATCATCACCACCTTGATCCCGCCCCGATGCGCCGCCAGCAGCTTTTCCTTCAGGCCGCCGATAGGCAACACTTCGCCGCGCAGCGTGATCTCGCCCGTCATCGCCACATCCGCGCGCACCGGAATACCCGTCAGCGCCGACACCATCGCCGTCGTGATCGCAATACCCGCCGAAGGGCCATCCTTCGGCGTTGCGCCTTCAGGGAAGTGCACGTGCAGGTCGCGCTTTTCAAATGCCGTGTTGGCAATCCCCCAGCGCTGCGCCCGAGCCCGCACCACCGTGCGTGCGGCTTCCACCGATTCTTTCATGACATCGCCCAAAGAACCCGTGCGCAGCACCACGCCCTTGCCCGGCATGTCCGCCACCTCGATCGTCAGCAGATCGCCGCCGACCTCGGTCCAGGCCAGGCCCGTGACCTGCCCGACCTTGTTTTCCTTCTCGGCCATGCCGAAGTTGTAGCGGCGCACCCCGAGGAAGCTATCGAGATTCTCGGCAGACACCCGCACAGGCTCGACCGCCTGCGCGCCTTCCGCCTTGGCACCGCCCGCCGCAGCGGCCTGCGCCAGCAGCTGCTTGACCACCTTGCGGCAGATCTTGCTCATCTCGCGTTCCAGCGCGCGCACGCCCGCTTCGCGCGTGTAATACCGCACAATGTCGCGCACCGCGCTTTCGTCGATCGCAATCTCGCCTTCACGCACGCCGTTGTTCTTCATGAGCTTGGGCAGCAGATGATCGAACGCAATGTGCACCTTCTCGTCTTCGGTGTAGCCCGACAGCCGGATGACCTCCATGCGGTCGAGCAGCGCCGGCGGAATATTCAGCGTATTGCTCGTGGCCACGAACATCACATCGGACAAGTCGAAATCGACCTCGATGTAGTGATCCTGGAACGTGTGATTCTGTTCCGGGTCGAGCACCTCGAGCAGCGCCGAAGACGGGTCGCCGCGGAAATCGGCCCCCATCTTGTCGATCTCGTCGAGCAGGAACAGCGGATTGCGCACGCCCACCTTCGACATGTTCTGCAGGATCTTGCCCGGCATCGAACCGATATAAGTGCGCCGGTGGCCGCGGATCTCGGCCTCGTCGCGCACCCCGCCCAGCGCCATGCGCACGAACTTGCGGTTGGTGGCGCGCGCCACCGATTGCCCCAGCGAGGTCTTGCCCACGCCCGGAGGCCCGACCAGGCATAGGATCGGCGCCTTCAGCTTGTCGACCCGCTGCTGCACGGCGAGATACTCGACGATGCGTTCCTTGACCTTTTCCAGGCCGTAATGATCGGCGTCCAGCACCTGCTCGGCATTGGCGATCGAATTGTTGATGCGGCTCTTCTTGCGCCACGGCAGGCCGATCAGCGTGTCGATGTAGTTGCGCACCACCGTGGCCTCGGCCGACATGGGCGACATCAGCTTGAGCTTCTTGAGCTCGGCATCGGCCTTCTTGCGCGCTTCCTTGGACATGTGCGCGGCCGTGATCTTCTTTTCGAGCTCTTCGATGTCGGCGCCCTCTTCGCCCTCGCCGAGTTCCTTCTGGATGGCCTTGACCTGCTCGTTCAGGTAGTAGTCGCGCTGGCTTTTTTCCATCTGCTTCTTGACGCGGCCGCGGATGCGCTTCTCGACCTGCAGGATGTCGATCTCGGACTCGAGCTGCGACAGCAGGTTTTCGAGGCGTTCGGTAATGCCCATGGACTCGAGCATCTTCTGCTTCTGCTCGAGCTTCAGGGGCAGGTGCGCCGCTATCGTGTCGGCCAGGCGGCCGGCATCGTCGATACCGCTGAGCGAGGTCAGGATTTCCTGGGGGATCTTCTTGTTGAGCTTGACGTACTGCTCGAACTGGGCAACGATCGCGCGGCGCAGGGCCTCGGATTCGGCGCCCTGGCCGTCGTCGGGCGCCACCGGCACCACTGTGGCCATGAAATGCGTTTCCGCATCGCTGACGTTGTCGATGCGGGCGCGCTGCAGGCCCTCGACCAGCACCTTCACGGTACCGTCGGGCAGCTTGAGCATCTGCAGAATGCCGGCCGCGCAACCGATTTCATACAGATCATCGGGAGTGGGGTCGTCTTTGCTGGCCGACTTCTGGGCCACCAGCATGATGTTGTTGCCGGCCTCCATGGCCAGTTCCAGCGCCTTGATAGAGCGCGGGCGGCCGACGAACAGCGGTATCACCATGTGCGGGAAAACCACCACGTCACGCAGCGGCAACAGAGGCAAGTCCGTAGGTTCTGAAGCTAGAATCTGGCTCGCAGACATAATAAATTCCTTTAAAAACACCGCATTAGAAGCGCAAGGCGGGCAGCAGCCCAGCTCGCGTCACAGCACATGGGGTGTATGTATGGACGATAGCCAAATAATCAAGCCCTGGGGCTTACTTCACGTGGTCATTATACGGGCCGCATACCCCGCCGGCTATGCCGGACGGGGCGTCCTTGACAAGGATTTTGGCGGGCGCTGCGGGCGGGCGCGTTCAGGCCGCCGCATCCTTCAGCTTGGGCCGTTCGGCCTTGGGTTCGGAGGGCTTGGCTTCCTGGTCGGCGAAGATGAGCAGGGGCGAACCCTTGCCCTCGACCGCGTTCTCGTCCAGCACCACGCGCTTGACGTTCTTCTGCGAGGGAAGTTCGTACATGGTGCCCAGCAGGGCCTGCTCGACGATGGAGCGCAGGCCGCGCGCGCCGGTGCGCCGCTTCAATGCGCGCCGTGCAATGGCCGACAGCGCCTGAGGCCGCACGTCGAGCTCGACGTCTTCCATCTCGAACAGCTTCTGGAACTGCTTGATGAGCGAGTTCTTGGGCTCGGTAAGGATGCGGATCAGGGTTTCTTCCTGCAGCTCTTCCAGCGTGGCCACCACGGGCAGGCGCCCGACCAGCTCGGGGATCAGGCCGAATTTGATGAGGTCTTCGGGCTCGACCTCGGTGAACAGTTCGCCCACGCTGCTTTCCGACTTGGCGTGCACCGAGGCCGAAAAACCGATGCCGGATTTCTCGGTGCGGTCGCGGATGACCTTCTCGAGTCCGTCGAAGGCGCCGCCGACGATGAACAGGATGTTGGTGGTGTCGACCTGGACGAAGTCTTGATTGGGGTGCTTGCGCCCGCCCTGCGGCGGCACCGAGGCCACGGTGCCCTCGATGAGCTTGAGCAGCGCCTGCTGCACGCCTTCACCGGACACGTCGCGGGTAATGGACGGGTTGTCGGACTTGCGCGAGATCTTGTCGATCTCGTCGATGTAGACAATGGCGCGCTGCGCCTTGTCGACGTCGTAATTGCAGTTCTGCAGCAGCTTCTGGATGATGTTCTCGACATCTTCGCCCACGTAGCCGGCCTCGGTCAGCGTGGTGGCGTCGGCCATGACGAAGGGCACGTCGAGCATGCGCGCCAACGTCTGCGCAAGCAGCGTCTTGCCCGAGCCGGTGGGGCCTATGAGCAGGATGTTGCTTTTGGTGAGCTCGACATCGTCGCCCTTGACCTCGCCGTAGCGGATGCGCTTGTAGTGGTTGTAGACCGCCACGGCCAGACTGCGCTTGGGCAGATCCTGGCCGATGACATAGCCGTCGAGAAAACTCTTGATCTCGCGCGGCGTGGGCAGTTCGTTGCGTATGGCATCTCTGGCAGCCTCGTGGGTTTCCTCGAGGATGATGTCGTTGCACAGATCTATGCATTCGTCGCAGATGAACACCGACGGCCCCGCGATCAGCTTGCGGACTTCGTGCTGGCTTTTATTGCAAAACGAACAATGCAATACCTTTTCGTCTGCCGAACCTTTTTTCTCGGGCATAAAACTCTTAGCTCAATCTATGTGGGCCATGCAGGCACCGCCCCGCACATACGGCAAGGCCGGCCTGCTGATCGTCACGCCTCGTCGACGCGCGAGGCCAGAACCTTGTCCACCAAGCCATACGATACCGCATCTTCGGCCGACATGAAATTGTCACGCTCGGTGTCGACTTCGATGCGCTCTATGGGCTGACCGGTATGCTTGGCCAGGATGCCGTTCAGGCGCGCGCGCAGGCTGATGATCTCGCGCGCCTGGATCTGGATGTCGGAGGCCTGCCCCTGGGCGCCGCCCGAGGGCTGGTGGATCATGATGCGCGAATTGGGCAGCGTGTAGCGCTTGCCCTTGGCGCCCGCGGCCAGCAGGAACGCCCCCATGCTGGCGGCGATGCCGGTGCACAGCGTAGAGACGTCGGGCTTGACGAACTGCATGGTGTCGTACACCGCCAGGCCGGCATAGACCGAGCCGCCCGGCGAATTGATATACAGGGAGATGTCCTTGTCGGGGTTTTCCGATTCCAGGAACAACAGCTGCGCCACCACCAGGTTGGCCGAATGGTCGTTGACGGGGCCAACGAAAAACACCACCCTTTCACGCAGCAGCCGGGAATAGATGTCGTACGAACGCTCGCCGCGCCCGGACTGCTCGATCACGATGGGCACATAGCCCAGGCCCGTGGGCACGACGGAAGCATCGCCGTGCATGGCTGCGTAAAAATCGGTGAAACGCTGCATTTATGCAGTCCCCATGAGTTCGTCGAAGGGTACGGTCTCGTCAGTGACCTGGGCCTTGGACAGCACGTGATCGACCACGTTGTCTTCGAGCACCAGGGCCTCGATCTCGGCGCGGCGCTGGCGATCCGACAGATAGTATGCCACGACCTGAGCGGGCTGCTCGTAGTTCTGGGCGAACTCTTCGATGCGGGCGCGCACCTGTTCCGGCTTGGCTTGCAGGTCGGCGCTCTTGACCAGCTCGGACACCAGCAGCCCCAGGCGCACGCGGCGCTCGGAATCGGCCTTGAAAGTGTCGGGAGGAATCGGCACCGACTCGGCATTGGGCACGCCGCGCTGCTTGAGCTCTTCGCGCGCCGCCGCGGTGCGGCTTTCGATGTCGTTGTCGACCAGGGCCTTGGGAACGTCGAAGCTGCAGGCGGCCGCCAGGGCGTCCATGACGCTGGCCTTGGTGCGCGCCTGGGTGCGCGACTTGACCTCGCGCTGGATGTTGCTGCGCACGTCGGCCAGCAGTTTTTCGACATCGCCTTCGGCCTGGCCCAGGGACTTGGCGAATTCCGCGTCGACCTCGGGCAGTATGGGTTCGGCGACTTCAGTTACCGTGATGGCGAATTCAGCCGTCTTGCCGGCCACTTCCTTGCCGGCGTAGTTTTCCGGGAAGGTCAGCGGGAAGGTTTTCTGCTCGCCGGCCTTCATGCCGCGCACCGCCGTCTCGAATTCCGGCAGCATGCGGCCCTGGCCCAGGACGAAGGGGAATTTCTCGGCGGAGCCGCCTTCGAAGGGAGTGCCGTCGAGGGTGCCGATGAAATCGAGCGTGACGCGGTCTTCGTCCTGCGCGGCGCGGCCTTCGCGCGCCTCGTAGGTGGCGCGCTGCTTGCGCAGAATGTCGACGGTGTGCTGGATCTGGGCGTCGCCCACTTCAGTATGGGCGCGCTTGACCTGCAGGCCGGCCAGATCGGGCACGCTGACTTCGGGATAGACCTCGAAGGTGGCCGAGAACGCCATCGTGCCTTCGGGCACGCCTTCGGTCTTGGGTTCCAGATTGGGCACGCCGGCCACGCGCAGCTTGGCCTCTTCCACGACCTTCTCGAGGCTGCGGCCCACTTCGCTGTTGATCACGTCGTAGCGGATGCCGGGGCCGTGGCTGCGTTCGATGATCGACAGCGGCGCCTTGCCGGGCCGAAAGCCCTGCACCTTGGCGCTGCGGGCGACGCGCTTGAGTTGC
Organism: Candidimonas nitroreducens; assembly: GCF_002209565.1. GTDB lineage: Bacteria > Pseudomonadota > Gammaproteobacteria > Burkholderiales > Burkholderiaceae_B > Candidimonas > Candidimonas nitroreducens. The sequence goes on along the minus strand of NZ_NJIH01000013.1, from coordinate 41,910 downwards.
GCCTGGACTTGTTTTTCGACATCGGCGACGGAAACCACCAGATCGACGCGGCGCTCCAGGCCGGACAGAATTTCAACCTCAGGCTGCATTAGAGACCTATCCAAGTAAAGATTGTGATGTAGTGTGAACAAACGATAAACGGGGTATTTTACCGGAAACTGGAAAGCGCCGAATCCAGGCCGCCCAGGCATTCGGCACGCGCCAAGGCCCGCAGGCCGCGCCCTCCCCGCCGGGCGGCGTCGCGCCTCGGTCGCCGTATCGCCATAGCGGATCGATTTCGCCCCCACGAACTGAGCTCAAGGCCATTTCAAGACCGGCCTCCTGCCCGGCCGGCCTGGAGCAATTTTAAGCAATTAATTTGAGTTGAAATGATTTTATGATGTACCATTTGCCTAAATATCATTCATTGCGAAATGGCATTGACGGTACGGCTTTTTCCAAAAAAGCGCGCCCGGCCACCCTCGAGGACATAGCCATGAAACAGACATCCCACCCCATCATCTCGCGATCCCTGCTGGCCGCGGCTGCGCTACTGCTGGCCACCGGCGCCACGGCACAGGCCGCCACCCTGGCCCAGATCAAGCAAAGCGGCCATGTGCGCATCGCCGTGGCCAATGAAATTCCCTACGGCTATATAGATATGAGCGGCCACGCCCGCGGCGCCGGCCCCGATGTCGCCGCGCAGATCATGAAGCAGCTCGGCGTCAAGAAAATCGACTGGGTCACGGCCAGCTTCGGCTCGCTGATTCCCGGCTTGAAGGCCGGCCGCTACGACATGGTGGCCGCCGAAATGGCCATCCTGCCGCAGCGCTGCCAGCAGGTACTGTTCTCCGAGCCCAACAGCTCGTACGGCGAGGGCCTGCTGGTGGCCAAGGGCAACCCCAAGAAGCTGCATTCGTACGAAGCCTTTGCCAAGTCCAAGGGCAAGGTGGCCATCATGGCCGGCGCCGACCAGCTCGAGATGATGCATGCGCTGGGCATCCCCGACACGCGCATCGTCACCATCTCGAATAACGCGGATGCGATCTCCACCGTGTCCACCGGGCGCGCCGACGCCTACGCGGCCACCGGCCTGACCGTGGCCCAGCTCGCCGGCAAGAGCAAGAAGGTGCAGGCCGCCAAGCCCTTCACCGACCCGGTCATCAAAGGCACGCCCGCGCGCAGTTGGGGCGGCTTCGCGTTCGCGCAGAACTCCACCGACCTGCGCGACGCCGTCAACGCCCAGCTGGCGAAATTCAAGAAGACCGACGGGTGGCGCAAGATCATGACCCGCTACGGCTTCTCGGCCAACGACGACAAGCAGTCCCTCGCCAAGACCACCGCGCAGCTCTGCAAGGGCTGACGCGGCTTGCGGCGCGCGAATGCCGGCCCCGGGCACAGGCACAGGGCCTCGTACCAAGCCCGTACAAGTGAGCCACCATGCAATGGCTAAGCTATAGCACCCCACTGCTGCAAGGCGCCTGGGTCACCGTGCAGCTGACCGTGATGTCCACGCTGCTGGGCGCCGTGGTTGCGTTCGCGCTGGGCGTGGGCAGGCTGTCGCACGTGCGCCTGCTGCGCCTGCCCAGCATCGCCATCATCGAAGTGTTCCGCGGCACCTCGCTGCTGGTGCAGCTGTTCTGGCTGTATTTCGCCCTGCCCGTGTTCGGCCAGGCGATCGGCGTGGATCTGCGCATGCCGCCGGTGACGGCCGGCGTGCTGGCCCTGGGACTGAACATAGGTTCGTACGGCGCCGAGGTGGTGCGCGGCGCGATCCAGGCCGTGCCGCGCCCGCAATACGAGGCGGCCAAGGCGCTGGACTTCACGCCACGCCAGATCATGTGGCGCATCGCCCTGCCCCAGGCCATCCCCGAGATGATGCCGAGCTTCTGCAACCTGGCGGTGCAGAACCTGAAGGACACCGCCCTGGTGTCGCTGATCAGCCTGGGCGACCTGGCCTTCCGCGCCGAGCAGATCCGCAACTTCACACAAGACAGCACCACCGTCTACACCCTGCTGCTGTTCATGTACTTCGGCATGGCGCTGGTGCTGATGGCGATCATGAAGACGCTGGAGCGTTCCGTGGGACGCTGGCGCGCCGTCGCGAGGAACTGACATGCAAGGACTTCAACGCCCATCGGCCGCACTGCCCACTGCGGGGCGGGGCTGACATGCTATTCGGCATACACTGGGACACCAGCAGCAACGGGGCCTTTGCCGCATCGATACTGCCCATACTGCTGCGCGGGCTGCTGGTCACCATCGAGGCCAGCATCGTCGGCTTCGTCATCGCGCTGGCGCTGGGCCTGGCCCTGGCGGCGCTGAAATCCAGCCGGCTGCGCGTGGTGTCGTGGCCAGCGCGCCTGCTGGCCGAATTCATCCGCGACACGCCGCTGCTGGTGCAGCTGTTCTTCCTGTACTACGTGCTGCCCGACTATGGCCTGGTGCTGCCGGCCTTCCTCACCGGCGCGCTGGCGCTGGGCGTGCAGTACAGCGCCTACACCGCCGAGGTATACCGGGCGGGACTGGAATCGGTGCTGCGCGGCCAGATCGAGGCCGCGCGCGCGCTGGATCTGTCGCCGGCGCGCATTTTCTGCGTGATCGTGCTGCCGCAGGCCATACCGCGCATCATCCCGGCGCTGGGCAATTACCTGGTGTCCATCATGAAAGACGTGCCGGTGCTGTCGGTGGTCTCGGTGCTCGAGGTGCTGAACGTCGCCAAGATCATCGGCGACCGTACTTTCAATTACCTGATTCCCCTGTCCATGGTGGGCGGCCTGTACCTGCTGCTGACCATCGTGGCCTCGGCCGGCGTGCGCTATCTCGACACCCGGCTGCCCAAACAAGGATTGCCGCTGCGATGAACGACGACTCCAATGCCATCATCCGCTTCGAAAAGGTCGTCAAGCGCTTCGGCGACGCGACGGTGCTCGACGGCCTGGACTTCGAAGTGCACAAGGGTGAAAAAGTCACCATCATCGGCCCCTCGGGCTCGGGCAAGTCGACGGTGCTGCGCATACTCATGACCCTGGAAGACATAGACAGCGGCCTGATCTACGTTGCCGGCAAGCCCCTGTGGCACCAATATCGCAACGACAAGCAAGTGCCCGCCGACGAGGCGCACTTGCGCGAAATGCGCAAGGAAATGGGCATGGTGTTCCAGCAGTTCAACCTGTTTCCGCACATGACCGTACGGCGCAACATCACCGAAGCGCCGGTGCACGTGCTGGGGCTGTCGCGCAAGCAGGCGAGCGTACGCGCCCAGGAATACCTGGAACTGGTGGGCCTGGCCGACCAGGCCGACAAATTCCCCAGCCAGCTCTCTGGCGGCCAGCAGCAGCGCGTGGCCATCGCCCGCGCCCTGGCCATGCATCCGAACATCATGCTGTTCGACGAGCCCACCTCGGCGCTGGATCCGGAACTGGTGGGCGAAGTGCTGAACGTGATCCAGCGCCTGTCCGAAGAGCACGACCTGACCATGCTGCTGGTAACGCACGAAATGCAATTCGCCAAGCAGATCTCGGATCGCGTGTGCTTCTTCGACCAGGGCAATATCGTCGAACAGGGGCCGCCCGAGCAGCTCCTCACCGAGCCGCAGCAGGAACGCACGCGCGAATTCCTCAAGGGCTTTCTGGAAGCGACGGCCGTCCAGGCCTGAAGCGCCGCGCGGACGCCGCGCCGGCGGCGTACATACCCGCCCCGCCATATCGTACGGAAGAAAAAAAGGGCCCGGCCCCTGATGGGGTCAGGCCCTGCATTGCAATGGCGTGGCGGCCGCGCCGGCCGACCGGCCGCCACGCCAACAGGCGCGGGGCTGCCCCGCACCCGCCAGCGCTCAGTCGCCCGCGGCCACAGCCGCCGGGGCGTCCAGCGGCGCCAGCGCGGCGTTGCCGCGGCGCGCGGCGATGTGTTCCGGGCGCGGCGCCAGGCCGTACTTGGGCGGGCTCAGGCGGTTTTCAACACTGTTGTAGACCATGAACACATTGGCCCGCGGCCAGGGCGAAATATTGCCGTTGGAGCCGTGCATGGTATTGCAGTCGAAGAACACCACCGAGCCCGCACCGCCGGTCATGGCGCGCACGCCGCCCTGCTCGGCCAGCAACTGCAGGCTGACCGGATCGGGCACGCCATATTCCTGCTTCTTGAGCGAGCTGCGATAGTGGTTTTCCGGCGTCTTGCCCTGGCACGAGATGAAATGCCGGTGCGAGCCCGGCACCACCATCAGCGGCCCGTTGCAGGCGTTGTTTTCGGTCAGCAGCAGCGAGCAGCTCAGCGCCCGCATGGCGGGCATGCCGTCTTCCACGTGCCAGGTCTCGAAATCCGAATGCCAATAGAATTCCTTGCCCTTGAAGCCCGGCTTCATATTGGCGCGCGACTGGTGGATATAGACTTCCGAGCCCAGTATCTGGCGCGCCACGTGGATCAGGCGCGGGTCGCGCGCCAGCTTGTTCAGCAGCTGACTCAGCTCGTGCACCCGGAACACCGAGCGCAGCGCGTCGCTGCCGGGCTCGGTGATGGACTCTTCCCCGCCCAGGATGGCGGGGTCTTTGCCCATGCGCCGGATCTCGTCCAGCAGCGCCTGCACCTCTTCGGCCGAAAACAGGTCTTCGATCAACAAAAACCCGTCGCTTTCGTAGGACGCCAGCTGCTCGGCCGACAGCGCCTGGGCATAGGCGCCACCGGCGTACACCACCGGATCCTGGCGCGCGATGATCGCGGTGCCGCGATCCGTGCGCGAATCGTATAAATCAGTCATTGTCGTCACCATCATGCATCCCGCACTGCTCAAGCCGCATCGGGCATGGCGGGATACACTCCTTTTTCGTCATGCACCTCCAGCCCCGTAAGCGGCGGGTTGAAGACGCAGATCACGCGCAGCGGCTCTTTGCCGCCGCGCAGCCAGTGCTCGTCGTGTTCGTCCAGGGCATAGACCACCCCGGGGCCGAGCGCGTATTTCTTGCCGTCGGCAATGGTCTCGACCTCGCCGTCGCCCTCTATGCACCAGACCGCCTCCAGGTGATGCTGGTAATGGATATGGGTCTCGCTGCCCGGGAAGATCACGGTCTCGTGAAACGAGAATCCCATGCCGTCCTTTTTCAGCAAGACCCGCCGGCTCAGCCAGGTGTCGGTCTTGACCTCCAGATCGGTGCCGATCACATCTTTCACATTCCTGACGATCATCGCCGCTGTCCTCCGAATTTGAGTACCTTGCCATTGCCCTGGCTGCCCAGGATTTCCGCGGTGCTGCGCTCCAGCACTTCCAGCCCGCGTTCCAGCAGCTGGTCTTCGATGGTCAGCGCCGGCAGCACTTTCAGCACTTCGTCGTGTGCGCCCGAGGTTTCGATCACCACGCCGTATTCGAAGGCCTTGGCGGCGATGCGATTGGCCAGGCCGCCTTCGGCTGGCGTGACCAGGCCCTGTATCAGGCCGCGGCCGCGCACGCTCAGGCCTGCCGCCGGATAGCTGTAGGCCAGGTTCTCCAGCCAGTTGCGCACCAGCTCTTCCTTGCGCCGCGTTTCGGTGGCGAAGGCATCGCTGGTCCAGTAGCTGTCCAGGGCCTGTGCGGCAGTGACGAAGGCCAGGTTGTTGCCGCGGAAGGTGCCGCTGTGCGCACCCGGCTTCCAGATGTCCAGTTCGGGTTTGAACATCACCAGCGACATGGGCAGGCCGAAGCCCGACAAGGACTTGGACAGTGTCACGATGTCCGGCTGGATGCCGGCCTGCTCGAAGCTGAAGAAACTGCCGGTGCGGCCGCAGCCCACCTGGATGTCGTCGACGATCAACAGCATGTCGTGGCGCCGGCACAGCGTCTCGAGCTGGCGCAGCCAGCGCCAGGTGGCGACATTCACCCCACCCTCGCCCTGCACGGTTTCGACGATGACCGCGGCCGGCCGATCCAGGCCGCTGCTGGGGTCGTCCAGCAGGCGTTCGAGATAGGCCGCGGTATCGACGTCGGGCCCCATATAGCCGTCATAGGGCACGAAAGTGGTGTTGCCCAGCGCCATGCCCGCGGCCTGGCGAAACTTGGAGTTGGCCGTGGCCGCCAGCGAGCCGGCGCTGACGCCATGAAAGCCATGGGTGAACGAGATGATGTTCTGCCGCCCCTTGACCTGGCGCGCCAGCTTCAGCGCCGCCTCGACCGCATTGGTGCCGGTCGGGCCAGTGAACTGCAGTGTGTATTTCCAGCCGCGCGGCTTGAGCAGCACGCGCTCGAAAGTTTCCAGAAAATATTTCTTGGCGCTGGTGGCCATGTCCAGCCCGTGCACCACGCCGTCGGTGCCCAGGTAGTCGAGCAGCCGGCGCTTGAGTACCGGGTTGTTGTGTCCATAATTCAGGGTGCCTGCGCCGCTGAAGAAATCGATGTATTGCTTGCCCGCTTCATCGAACAGCAAAGACCCCCGCGCCTGATCAAAAACGACCGGGAACGACCGGACGTAGCCACGTACCTCCGACTCCATCCGGTCAAATATTTTCAAGTCCATGGTGTTCTCCCTTAGTGATGAGGCCTTGCAGCGGAATGAGCTGCCATGGATGGCTGCTCGCGCCAGCCTCTTAGCTGAAATACCCGTAAAGGGGCTGGTAGCCCGTTCACGCCGCTAGAAATGCCCCAGCGCTTAAGAAACGTGAACGGACTCTGGACGGCCGGCGCTCAGCGCGGCCGCGATGCCGGGGGCTGGAAAGGCCCGATGCGCAACAACCTTTCCTCTTCGTGCCCGCCGGGCCCGAAAAGCTCGGGCCCGAACAGGGCGGAATCGGAACAGGCGGCATGAAGCTGCCGGGCAAGGCCGGCGAACACGCCGCGCGACGCGGCATTATCGGGACCGACAGTGGTCTCGATGTATCGGATGGCGCTCGCAGCGGGTCGCTCGAGCAAATGCCACAACATGCGCCGGGCAAGCGCGCAGCCCCGCGCACGCGGATGCACGGCTACTTGCCAGACGAATAAAACGTCGGGGTGTCGCGGCGGCACGTACGCCGACACGAAGCCCACCGCCTGCCCTGCGCCGTCCTCGGCCAACACGCATGTGTCGACATGGTGCTCGCTGAGCAGCAGATAGGCGTAAAGAGAATTGAGATCCAGCGGCGGACACTGGGCGATCAGGCCGTGTATGGCCCGCCCGTCGGCCTTGCGGATGGAACGCAGGCCGTAGGCCTGCTGGGGCGCCGCGGCACGGCGCTCTGGAATGGAATGAGAGAGGTGGAGTTCGCGCGCCTCTAGACTCATACCACCAGACCTGATTCGGGAGGCGCCCCGCCGACGGCGACATCGAGGATGGGCGAAGCGCGTTCGTCCAGCGGCTCGGGCGGCAGCACGCCTTGAGGTTCCATGAGATTGACGATGCGCTCGAGCGACAGGGTAATGGTGGCCTGTTCCAGCTCGGGCAGCGCCTTGAGCGCGTCGGCCAGCTTCTTCTGCAGCGGCGACGGGGTGTCTTTGGCCAGCGCGATGCCCGCCTCGGTGGCCGTAACGAAAACGATGCGGCGGTCTTCGCGGCTGCGCTCGCGCCGCACCAGGCCCTTGTCTTCCAGGCGGTCGAGGATGCCGACGACGGTACTGGGGCTGACGTGGATTTCGCGGCTGATGGCCGTGGCGGTCAGCGGCCCCAGGCTTATGACGGCGCGCAGGCAAATGAGCTGCGGCGCCGTGATATGGCTGCAGGCGGCAAGCTGGCGTGAATGCAGCGCTATGGAGCGTGTAATGCGGCGCAGAGCACGCAAAATCCGCAAATCGTACTGAGGATCAACCACGGTATCGGTCATGATGCAGGGAATACCCTATTCATTTCATCAAAATTGATTTCTACTCAAATGATATGTTCACAAAACGTCAAAGTCAAGGCGTACGGGCGGCCAGGAATGCAGAATGAGAAGGAATGCCCGGCTCCCAGGGGCCGGGCGGCCGTGTCGCAATCCGGGGGACTTCCCGGCGCCCGCCCCCCTCGCTGGACAAAGAGCCGATTTATAGTAGATAGGAGCGGAGGGGCGGCCCAGATAGGGACGGCCCAACTTGACAGGGACGGCCCAACTTCACGGCCAAGCTTCTTGGGGGGTACGCTCCGAGCCCAGTTTCGCTCCGGGGCGCGGGCTTAGAAGACCACGTACACCATGGTGACTGCCCCTGATTCGCCCGCCGAAGACAGCGGCGCAGCCACACTGGGCGCATCGGGCTGATACGTGCCCGCCGAGGGCAAATACCAAAGCGAAGGCTCGCCTGCCGGCGAACCATTGAGAGTCGAATCGGCCGCCACATGAACCTGGAACGGCACCGTGGCGGGCGAACAGGAGACCTGGGGCAGCACCTGCCCGGCCTGAGTGCCATGCCCAAGCTCGCTGACACCGCAAGAGGGGTCGACACGCAGGCTCACGATGAAGCTGGATGCGTCGCGCGCCCGAACCTCGGCCAACGCCGAGAGCGCCATTGCGCCCAGCAAGGCCAAGATGCACATGAATATCCTGCCGCCGCGGCGCATCGTTCCCCCGATATCTATAGATACCGCCCACCTCAACGTTCTATATGCCGACTATCTCAGGGGTAATAGTAGCGTAACGGCATTACGGAAATGCGCTCGGGCGGGTTCAAACCCGGGGGCGGGGTTCAGGTCTCGCCTAATAGGTCAGGGTCACGACTATCGTATCCGAATACGACCCGGACGCTACGCCCGTCTGCGAAGGCACCAGGCCGTATACGGTCAGCGTCTGCGCCAGCCCGGTACCCGCGCCCGTCACGGCGGATGTACCGGATCCCCAGGACACCGAGTGCGCCGCGTTCTGGTACAAGCCATACTGGACATAGCCGCCGCTCGCACTCTTCATGCGGCGTGTGCCACCACTATAGTTCTGGCCGTTATTCAGCTCCAGGGTGTACGAGGCGCTGTTGCACGTGACATTGAGGGTCGAGGTGCCAGCCACGCTCGAGCTCAGGGAGCCGACCGAGCCGAAATTCATGGTGGTGGCGCTGACCAGGCACTGGCTGCTGACCTTAGCATTGAAATAAGGCGGTTGCCATGTTGTTGTTACCATCTGCGGGCTGCTGCAGGTGGCACCCGGCACGTAAGGCATGTAGGACAGCTTGAAGGGTTGGGCGATCCCGTAGTTGCCATTGGGCGCGGCCTGCCCCGAAGTTCTTGTACGAGCGTATACGGTTGCCGTACCCGCGTAATAGTAAGGAGTCAGGGTCACCACCATGCTCAGTGGCGCGTAGCTGCCCGAGTCCACGCTGCCCAATATGACGGATCTGGCTGCGTCCTGGTACAGGTTATAGGCCAGCCTGCCAGTCTGATAATTGCTGTTCAGAGCCAGGTAGCGCGGATCATAGCCGGAGGTATTCGGATCCGGCTGAGCGCTGATGCAAATAAGGGCCTGCTGCGCGGTAGGCCCGACATCGTTGCAGCCAAAATTCACCGGCTTGGCGTCATCCGCAGCGACGCCGCTCAGTACATCGACCGTGCCAAAATCAATCTCAGGCCCACTATACGCGGTGCAGGTAAATGCCTGGGACACGCCGCAGCAGCCCAGCCACAGCACCAAAACGAAAAGCCAGGAACGGGGCCGGAACAAGTATGTATTCATGGCTTTACTCGCAACGCAAAGGGCCTATGGTCGCCATCTTTCCGGCGACATGGCGGTAGTCGAAAGCGGCAGAGCAGCTGCGGCCGTCGCCGGTAGTGACCTGCACCCGATCGTGAGCCAGCAGGCCTTCGAGATAAGCCATGCCATCATATCCCAGCATCGAGGTTGCAGCCGCGCCGTTCAGCCGCACTGTCGACCCGACAGGCAGCGGCCGGCCAGCGGTATCGTGCAGAATGACAGTGGCTGCGCGCGCGGGCTCGATGCTGAATTTCACCAAAGCCCCTGCCCCCACCTGCGGCACCACGTCGGCGCTGACGCGATCGATCTTGACGTCTGCCGGCAGATCCAGGGTATCGATGGAAATCAGGTTCTTCTGGTACGACATCAAGGGCATCACCATCAGCAAGCCTCGCGCATCGGTCTTGCCCACTGGATTGTTCTGCAGGCGCACGGGTACGTCGGGTACGCGGTCGGTGGACACCACGGCAAAGCTGTCGGTGATTTTGCGCCCGGCAAATACACCGCCCCCCATCAAGGCCACTGACCCGGACACATCCCCGTAAGCCGAGTTGGTCGAATTCGAGGTGCTGACGCCGGCCATGTATTCGCCGTACTTCCCGCGATAGCCGGCCTGGGCATAGCCATAGGTGGCATCGGGCATATGCTGGCCCTGCACAGTCCAGTTCCAGCCCGTATAGCCGGGCGCGGTTTGGCTAGCGCCCAAGCCGTAACCAGTCTGGCCATTGGCATGCTGCAGCGAGCTGCTGACGTTCAACCCCTTGTCCAGCCAGATGTTGAGCCCGACGTAAAAGGCTTGATCGTGCGGCGCGTTCAGATTGCGGTTGTAGTTGACGCTCAGTGTCACGCTGTCCCCAAAGGTCTTGCTCCAGGACACACCGGCGTAGCGATTGGAATCGCTGCCGGCATAGCGCGAGCCCACGTAGTTCAGATTGACGGCGCCGGCCCGCCCCAGAAAAGTCCCTATCACCGCGCTTTGAACCTCCTGCGCGACCGGCGTGCCATACAGCGCCGCCACGTCGCGGTAAGCCATATCCGCATGCGTGGTACTGAAACCCACGTTGAAATAGCGGCTTTGCCACTGATAGCCCAGGCTGTATTGCGAACCGCTGAGTCCGCCGCCGCGGCTGGCAGTGTACGAACCTTGCATCTGTCCGGCCAGGCCCAGGCCCAGCACCGCACCGCCGCCGGCCAGCGCCAGCCCGCGGGTCTGCTCGCCATGCGCCTCCAAAGTAAGGTTCTGGCTGAGGCCATAGCGCGCCGTGCCACTGAACATAGGCTCGCCCGCATAGGAAAAAGACGACAGGCCATAGTCTTTGCGCACGTAGCCGGCCTCGACCGACCAGTCGCTCAGGCCGCGCGCCAGGCGTGTAGTGGCCGCATAGAACGGTATGTCGACCTGGGTGCGCCGCCCCTGTGCGTCGGTCAGCACCATCTGCGCGTTGCCCAGGCCGGTGATATTGGGCGGCGTGTTGATCTGGAACGGGCCGGCCGGCACCACGCCGGTGTAGCGCTTGACTCCGTCGATATATAAATCCACCGCCGAGGGCAGCGTGGCGCTGCCCAGGAAAGCAGGCAGGGGGGAAGTGATCTTGTAGGGCTGCAGGGAGAAATTACGCCCGAAACGGATGCCGCCGATACGCGTCGCCCTGCTCCATGACACATAGCTCGTGGTTGTATCGCCCAGAGTGAGGGTAAGCGCCTTGCCCGGCCAGGAAGTGCTCCATGAAGTATCCAGGCGCACATTGTCCCACCGGTTCGCTTGCCCGACGACTCCGCCCGACAAGTCGTCCGCGTAGGGCCCGTAGCGCGTCCACATGGTATTGCTGAACGTGCCGAGCGGGCTGAAAGCCCGCAGTTCGGTGCTGGCGCTCAGCGTGCTGGCTCCGCTCGGCGTATAGGTGCCGTACAGATCGTAGTTCAGCAACATGCCGGTGCCGGCGCTGACCTGGAGCGCGCCGACCGCGTCGACATCGGTCACCGTGCGCGCAAGATTCAGCTCGCCCAGCGGCGCGGTGATATCAAGCTGTTGCTGGCCGGCGTCATAGCGCACCCGGGTATCAGGCAGCTTGTCGATCTGCACAGATTCCACGCCCGGCCCTGGATTCTTGAACCCGATGCGCCGCAATACGGCAGGCTCTGCCCAAAGAGTGCCACCACGCAGCGTGAATGGCTGCAGCGCCTCTATTTTGTTGCCGTTCAGGTAAACCTGCAGATAGAGCTGTTGGGAAGCCAGCGATCCACTGCCCGGCTCCATGACTATGGAGCCCGATGCGGGCGGTGCCACGATGGGGCCAGACCCCGCAGCGACGGCATCATTCGCCCCGGCCGCCAGCAGCGCACAAGTGCACAAGAACCTAATGGGACGAAGACATGGGAGGCAACGATACATGTATCGCCTGGCGATTGACTTTCAGGCTCAGTACCCCGCCCTTCAGAAACGCTTGCTTGTATTTGTCGATGCCCCAGTCGCGCACCTTCCCGGCCAGCACATAACCGTATAAGCCCTTGCTCAGCATGATTTCCGGCGCGCCCTGTGGCTTGAAACTGGCCTCGGTAATCTGTGCGTAGCCATTGCCCGCGTTACTGGCCTGCAAAACCATGGCCGCGCCCGATCTGCGCACCCCCCACGTCAAGACGGGTTTTGAAGGCTCCGCCGCCGAGCCGGCAACAAACACTGGAATCGAGTAGCGCAGGGCAAACTGTATCCCGGACTGCCCCGCCGGAGGTATTTCGTCGACCAGGATGCGAAAACTGCGCTCGGTGGACGCGGGAGCAGCGCCGACACCGACTCGGATCACCCGCACCATCTGGCGTTGCCCGGGCCCTATCGATACCATGGGAGGGCTGGCCGCCAGCTCGGTGGTCGGTGCGAGGACGTCCCGCCCGTCCTGCTGTTCCCATTGGTAGACACGCACCTGGGCCTGCAACGGCACGCTGCCCGTATTGGACAGCCATAGCTCATCGGCAGACTGCTTGCTCGAAAGCTGCACCAACACAGGCCAGGCCTGGAGGCTCACCGCGATAGCCGGGCGGCCAATGACACACGCCGCCAAAATCATGCAGGCAGCGAACCCGATCTTGCCTCGTGAAAACATGAAACCACCAGCCACCGATACGACAAATCCGTGAATCAATAAGTAAGCGTTACCGTCACTGTATCTTTGAAGTTACCGACTACAGTGCCGGTAGCGGGAACCTTGCCATAGACGGTAAAGTGCTGTGCGCTTCCGTCATTCACAGCCGTCTTAGTGTGCGTGTCGTCCCATTGTGTCGAGTAACTGCTATCGCTATACAGTGTATAAGCAATGGTGGCGGAAGTATTGTTGTAGGGAGTGGTATCCACACCCTTCATTGTCCAACTGTTGCCGCTGGTCAACGAAATAACCGGCGCCGTACCCGTGGTGCACTGCAGGTCGAATTCTGTGGAGCCGGTAGCCTGCCCCGACGAAGCCACTGAGCCAAAGTTCAGGTCAGTGGGTGCCGTCGTGAACGTGCACGACGGCTGCACATTTATGAGCACATTGAATTGGCTGGAGGTAGTGACGGCCGACGCGCCACCGGCAGAGCCCAACAGCACCAGCCCACCAAGCAGCGCCTGCGAGGCATAACGAGACAGACTATTCATATTGTTCGCCTTGAAAATAAGCACATCGATAAATAATGAAAGAGTGACGTGACCGTCAGAAATACAGCCCGGATTCTAAATAAACACGCGCATCAGACTTTTGAAATATAGCCAAAACCTTTTGCACAAACACACTAAAGCAAAATAGTCGACGCTATAAACTATGCATTCAAAACAGCACGGGACAATATCGGCAGCCTCTTTTCTAAACGACAGCCCGCGGCGCTTTAAAACCGGCTGGAGCTATGCGGTGAAAGCAGATCAACATCGTGCAAACCGTAGAAACGCCATTAAATGGCTTACCCATGCCTCTGCTACGGCTCGCTTTCTTATGATTTCCGTCGCAATCTCGTATGTCCGATATCTAAATGACATCCAGGCTGTTCACGGCGCCAAAATAGCAGCGCCTTTCCATGGGCAGGCCCGATACATTTTGCCATTCATGGTAAAAAAATCTTTCCGTCCGAGTCAAAAAAACAAACTTCAACCCCGCCATTGAATTGACAATGCTTGACGCCAATAAAACAACACTTTATCGGTTTGCACCGATATGAGCCCAAACCAAGAGGCCAGGCATGCGGCGCAAACACGGTATCGACGCAAGCTTGCCGGCACGCACACACCATACAAAAATCCCGCCAGTCGGGAATATTGAAAAACCCCGGCATCGAGGAGCCGCGCTATTTTTTATTAACACGCCTTGCGTTTTATTTTCCCGACAGCACGACAGCGGCATTCGCCCGGTATCGAAGCACACGATCTGTAAGCCGCCACGAAGTAAACAGGCGGCCCAGAAAAAAAACCTGGCGAAAGCCGGACGAGAGTCAAACGCGCAAGCCAGAGCTCGGGGTATATTTCGACCATCCGGAGTAGGCGCAACCGCGCAGCAGTACAAAATACCCCGCCCTACCCCGCCAGAACTGTATTAAGCAGGCGGCTTTTTAAATACATTCAAAATAAAAATACATAATCATTGATAATACAAAGATAATCGGAAATGAGCGAGTTCGGGCAAGCTGATCTTGCAGGCCCGGCACGGGGTATAGATGCGCCACGGCTCCCGCCGCGGCCCTGTTTGGCCCAGCTTGTCCGCCACGCGGGCTCGGACATTCCCGGCTCTTTTGTAGCAAGCCCGCATTGCGCCGCCTGCGCGCCATGCCAGCGCAGTCCTGCGCGCCGCCGCTCAGGGCCTTGCAGCCTACGCTCTTTGCTTGCTCGCCCCCGCGATTGAAGCTACACTTTCAGGCTCGGCTTTTTTTGCGAACGTGGCGGAATTGGTAGACGCACCAGATTTAGGTTCTGGCGCCGAGAGGTGTGAGAGTTCGAGTCTCTCCGTTCGCACCAGCATCTTCGCATCATCGTCCCCGATGCACGTCGACCAGGCGCAAGACGTGCGCCGCTGTTTTTTGCCGGCGGGCCACCGCAAGGCAGAAGGCGCCCCTGCAAGGGCGGCAAGCCAAGGTTTTGGCGCAGCGTGGGGTCATTTTTGCCGCGCGGTCTCATGAACCCCAGACTCAACGATCTGCATCCCTACCCCTTCGAGAAGCTGCGCCAGCTGATGGCCTCGGCGGCGCCCCCGCCCGCGGGGCTGCACCCGATCAATCTTTCAATAGGCGAGCCCAAGCACGCGGCCGCGCCGCTGGTGGTGGAAGCCATGCGCGGCGCCATGGGCGGGCTGTCGGCCTACCCGCCCACCAAGGGCGACCCGGCCCTGCGCGGCGCCATTTCCGCATGGATGGCCCGGCGCTACGGCATCGCGGCGCCCGACCCCGAGACCCAGGTGCTGCCGGCGCTGGGTTCGCGCGAGGCGCTGTTCGCCTTCGCCCAGACCGTCATCGATCCCGCCGCCGACGCGCTGGTGCTGTGCCCCAATCCCTTCTACCAGATATACGAAGGCGCGGCGCTGCTGGCCGGGGCGCGGCCCTACTACGTGAACTCGCGTGCCGACCTCGGCTTCGGCCTGGACTGGGGCAGCGTGCGCGCCGAGGTATGGCGCAAGGTGCAGCTGGTGTATGTGTGCTCGCCGGGCAACCCCGCCGGCAACATCATGGCGCTGGAAGAATGGCGCCGGCTCTTCGAGCTGGCCGACGAATACGGCTTCGTGATCGCCTCGGACGAGTGCTATTCCGAGATCTATTTCGACGAGGCCGAGCCGCCGCTGGGCGGCATGCAGGCCGCCAGCCTGCTGGGCCGCGCCGACTATCGCGGGCTGGTGTGCTTTTCCAGCCTGTCGAAACGCTCCAACGTGCCGGGCATGCGCTCGGGCTTCGTGGCCGGCGACGCCGACCTGATCAGGCAGTTCCTGCTGTACCGCACCTATCACGGCAGCGCGCTGAGCCCGGTGGTGTCGCAGGCCAGCGTGGCGGCCTGGGGCGACGAGGCGCACGTGGTCGAGAACCGCCGCCTGTATCGCGAGAAATTCGAAGCCGTGGTGCCGCTGCTGGCGCCGGCGCTGAATGTGCAATGGCCGCAGGCCTCGTTCTACCTGTGGGCCGAGACGCCCGGCCCCGATCCCGATTTCGCCCGCGACCTGTACGCGCACACCGCCGTCACCGTGCTGCCCGGCAGCTTCCTGGCGCGCGACGCCCACGGCACCAACCCCGGCGCGGGGCGCATGCGCATCGCGCTGGTGGCGCCCAAGGAACAATGCGTAGAGGCCGCACAGCGCATCGTCGACTATATGAAAACGCGCGGCTGAAGTACCCGCACGGCGCCTCAGGCACGCGGCCCGTGCCCAAGGCCCGGCAGCGCCGCACGGTTCAAGCCAGGCGCAAAGAAGTATTCCCCACGGCGCAGCGTATGATTCGCGTCGTATCATTGGGCTGCAACCCATCAACCGCTCAACCCCAACCGCTTACACGACCATGACACTCGATCTTCAAAGCACCATCGAACACGCCTGGGAACATCGCGCCGAAATCGTGCCGGACGCCGAAAGCGCCCCCATACGCGAAGCCGTGCAGCAGACCATCAATGCGCTGGACACCGGCCGCCTGCGGGTGGCGGAGAAAATCAATTTCGAGTGGGTCGTCCACCAGTGGATCAAGAAGGCGGTACTGCTCTCGTTCCGCCTGGAAAGCAACGAGATCATGGGCCAGGCGCCGCTGCAGTTCTACGACAAGGTGCCGCTGAAGTTCGGCGACTACGGCGCGCAGGCCTTCGTCAACGGCGGCTACCGCGTGGTGCCGCCGGCGGTGGCGCGCAAGGGCGCCTTCATCGCCCGCAACGTCGTGCTCATGCCCTCTTATGTGAATATCGGCGCCTACGTCGACGAAGGCACCATGGTCGACACCTGGGCCACGGTAGGCTCCTGCGCGCAGATCGGCAAGAACGTGCACCTGTCGGGCGGTGTCGGCATCGGCGGCGTGCTCGAGCCGCTGCAGGCCAACCCCACCATCATCGAAGACAACTGCTTCATCGGCGCGCGCTCGGAAGTGGTCGAGGGCGTGATCGTCGAAGAAAACTCGGTGCTCGCCATGGGTGTGTACCTGTCGCAAAGCACCAAGATCTACGACCGCGCCACCGGCAGCATCAGCTACGGACGCATCCCGGCCGGCTCGGTCGTGGTGCCCGGTTCGCTGCCGGCGGCCGACGGCTCGCACAGCCTGGCCTGCGCGGTCATCGTCAAGCGCGTGGACGCGCAGACGCGCGCCAAGACCAGCGTCAACGAACTGCTGAGAACCTGATGAACCATGGCTCCGTGCTGGATCTGGTCAAGGATCTGATCGCGCGCCGTTCGGTCACGCCCGAAGACGCCGGCTGCCAGAATCTGCTGGCCGAACGCCTGCGGGCCTCGGGCTTCGGCAGCGAAACCCTGGCCTGTGACGAGGTCGTCAATCTATGGACGCGGCGCGGCAATACCGCGCCGCTGCTGGTATTCGCCGGCCACACCGACGTGGTGCCCACGGGCCCGCTGGAAAAATGGAGCAGCGATCCCTTCGTGCCCACCGAGCGCGACGGCAAGCTGTACGGGCGCGGCGCGGCCGACATGAAGAGCTCGATCGCCGCCTTCGTGGTGGCCGCCGAGGAATTCGTGGCCGCCCATCCGCAACACCGCGGCTCCATCGGGCTGCTCATCACCTCCGACGAAGAGGGCCCGTCCATCAACGGCACGGTCAAGGTCTGCGAGGCCCTGGCGGCGCGCGGCGAGAGCCTGGACTACTGCATCGTCGGCGAACCCACTTCGGTGCAGGCGCTGGGCGACACCGTCAAGAACGGCCGGCGCGGCTCGCTGTCCGGGCGCCTGACGGTCAAGGGCCTGCAGGGCCACGTCGCCTATCCGCAACTGGCGCGCAACCCCATACACATGGTGGCGCCCGCCCTGGCCGAACTGGCGCAGACGCAGTGGGATCAGGGCAATGAATACTTCCCGCCCACCACCTTCCAGGTGTCGAACCTGCATGCCGGCACTGGCGCCACCAATGTCATACCGGGCGAGGCCGTGCTGGACTTCAATTTCCGCTACGCCAGCTGCAGCGCGCCCGCAGACCTGCAGGCGCGCGTCGCCCGGGTGCTGGACAGCCACGGCCTGGAATACACGCTGGACTGGACGCTGGGCGGCCAGCCCTTCCTGACCCCGCGCGGCGAGCTCAGCCAGGCCCTGGCCGGCGCCATACGGGACGAGACCGGCGTCGCCACCGAGCTGTCCACCACGGGCGGCACCTCGGACGGCCGCTTTATTGCGCGGATCTGCCCGCAGGTGGTGGAGTTCGGCCCCATCAACGCCACCATCCACCAGATCGACGAGCACATCCGCCTCGACACGCTGGAACCACTGAAGAACATATACCGCCGCACACTGGAGCGCCTGCTGCCGGACTGACCCGGCGGGCCGGGCCTACAGGCCAGCGGCCTGCCCCGGCCGCCGCGCCCGTATGCTATCTTCAAGCGCCAGGCCGTTGCGCCCCCGCCCGCGAGGCCGGCGTCCTTGCGGCCCGCCGCGCAATACGAACCACTGGAATGCTCATGCACGAATCGGCCCAACAAGAACTGCTTACCCTGCGCGACCTGCTGCGCTACACCGTCAGCCACTTCAACGCCTCGCATCTGGCCTTCGGCCACGGCAGCGACAACGCCTGGGACGAGGCGGTGTACCTACTGCTGCACACCCTGCACCTGCCGCTGGACACGCTGGAGCCCTTCCTCGACGCCCGCGTGCTGCCCGAAGAGCGTGCGCGCTATCTGAAGCTGGTGCAGCGGCGCATCCACGAGCGCCTGCCCGCGGCCTACCTGACCGGCGAGGCCTGGCTGCAGGGCCACCGCTTCTATGTCGACCAACGCGTCATCGTGCCGCGCTCTCCCATTGCCGAGCTGCTGGCGCATGATCTGTCGCCATGGGTGGCCCAGCCCGAGGAACTGGAGTTCGTGCTGGATCTGTGCACCGGCTCGGGCTGCTTGGCGGTGCTGGCCGCGCTGGCCTTCGAGAATGCCCAGGTGGATGCGGTCGACCTGTCTGAACACGCCCTGGCGGTGGCCGACCGCAACATCGAACAGTTCGGCCTGGACGGGCGCGTCACCACGCACCGCAGCGACCTGTTCGACCAGCTGCCGCACTGCGAATACAACCTGATCGTCTGCAACCCGCCTTACGTCAACAATCATTCCATGGAGGCGCTGCCGGCGGAATTCCGCCACGAGCCGACCATGGCGCTGGCCGGCGGCGAGGACGGCATGGATCTGGTGCGCCGCCTGCTGGCCAAGGCGCCGGACTTCATGGCGCCCGAAGGCCTGCTGGTGCTGGAGATCGGCAACGAGTACGACAATTTCATAGCGGCCTTCCCGGATCTGGATCCGGTCTGGCTCAGCACCGAACGCACCGAAGACCAGATCCTGATGCTGACCCGGGAACAGCTGGAACCATGATACGCGCCACCGGGCTGTCGCTGCGCCGCGGCACCAAGCTGCTGCTGGATCAGGCCGATTTCGTCGTCCATCCCGGCGAGCGCGTGGGCATAGTCGGCAAGAACGGGGCCGGCAAATCGACCCTGTTCATGCTGCTGCAAGGCCGGCTCGACGCGGACGCCGGCACGCTCGACATACCGGCCGGCTGGCGCACCGCCAGCGTCGAGCAGGAGATCGGCGACAACACCCTGCCCGCACGCGAGTTCGTGATCGACGGCGACCGGCATCTGCGCGCCCTGCAGGCGCAGCGCCGCGCCACGCCCGATACCGATGGCCAGCGCATCGCCGAGCTGGAAGCGGCTCTGGTCGAGGCCGACGCTTGGAGCGCGCCGGCACGCGCCGAGCAACTGCTGGCCGGCCTGGGCTTCACGCCGCAGCAGTGGTCCAGTCCGGTCAGCGATTTTTCCGGCGGCTGGCAGATGCGCCTGGCGCTGGCGCGCGCCCTGATGGCACCGTCGGATCTGCTGCTGCTGGACGAGCCCACCAACCACCTGGACCTGGACGCCATGCTGTGGCTGGAGCGCTGGCTGGCTTCGTACCAGGGCACCGTGCTGGTGATTTCGCACGACACCGAATTCCTCGACACGGTGGCGCGTGCCATTTTGCATTTCGACCAGGGCAAGCTGATCCGCTACCGCGGCGGCTATGAAGACTTCCTGACCCAGCGCGCCGAGCGCCTGCGGCAGTCGCGCCTGGCCTGGGAACGGCAGACGCGCGAGACCGCAAGGCTGCAAAGCTTCATCGACCGCTTCAAGGCCAAGGCCACCAAGGCCAAGCAGGCGCAAAGCCGCGTCAAGGCGCTGGCGCGCATGCAGACGCTGGCGCCGCTGCAGGCCGAGGCCGGCATAGACATACGCATCCCCGAACCCACGGGCATGCCCGACCCGCTGCTGGTGCTGGACGAGGTGGGCACCGGCTACGCGCTGCCCGATGGCGGCACGCGCACCGTGCTCGACAAGGTGCAGCTGATGGTGCGCGGCGGCAGCCGCATCGGCATACTGGGGGTCAACGGCGCAGGCAAGTCCACGCTGGTCAAGACGCTGGCCGCCGAACTGCCGGTGCTGCACGGCCGCCGCCAGGCGTCCCGGGGGCTGGAAATCGGCTACTTCGCGCAGCAGCAGCTCGACATGCTGGATCCGCAGGGCACGCCGCTGCAGCATCTGCAGCGCCTCGCGCCGCAGACTCGCGAGCAGGAGCTGCGCAACTACCTGGGTGGCTTCGGTTTCAACGGCGACATGGTGCTGGGTTCGGTGGGCCCGCTGTCGGGCGGCGAAAAAGCGCGCCTGGCCCTGGCGCTGATCGTCTGGCAGAAACCCAATCTGCTGCTGCTGGACGAGCCCAGCAACCACCTGGACGTGGACACGCGCGAGGCCTTGGCCGCGGCGCTGGCCGAGTTCCCGGGCAGCGTGCTGCTGGTGTCGCACGATCGCCACCTGCTGCGCACCACCGTCGACAATTTCTGGATCGTGGCCGACGGTACGGTGCAGGAGTTCGACGGCGATCTGGAAGACTATCGCGACTGGCTGGCGCAGCGCGGCGCCCAGGCGCGCGCCGAGGCGCGCACGTTCGATGGCGCCGCCGGCCGCGACGTCAAGGGCGCCACCGACCGGCGCCAGGAGCGGCGCGAGCAGGCCGAAATCCGGCAGCGCCAGGCGATGCTGCGCAAGCCGGTGCTGCAGAAGATCGAGCGCATCGAGACTTCGATGCAGCAGGCGGCGCGACGCCTTGCCGAACTGGATGCGCTGATCGCCGATGCGGATCTCTACACCGAGGCGCGCCGCGACGAGCGCCTGAAGACCCTGGCCGAACACGGCGACCTGCAGAAGCAGACCACGCTGCTCGAAGAGCAATGGCTGGAGCTGCAGCAGGAACTTGAAGACCTGGAGGTTCAGCAGTCGTAGCTGACCAGCACCAGATCGACCGCCTGCTCGCGGATCGGAATCAGCGCCTGGTAGGCAGGCGAATCGTGCCAGCCATGCAGCGCCGCCGCGTCGGGAAAGCGGATCGCCACCACGTCGGTATGCGCGTGCGCGCCGCTGAGCACACTATTGCGCTTGCCGCGAAACAGCAGTTGCCCGCCCCAGGGGGCGATGGTGGCCGGCACTTTGCTGCAGTATTCGGCCCACTTGGCGGGATCCTTGACCGTCACGTGGCCCACCAGGCAGGCCGAGCCGGCCGGCGCTGGCGCCGCGCTGGTATCGTCTTCCATGAACTCCTCCTCGTTGCGGTAATTATGCACGCCTGCAAGCCGCGCGGTGCGCCCTCTTGCGGCTTGTCGGCTAGGCGGCGATCACTTCCAGCTTGGCCACGCCCAGGGCCAGCGTCTTGGTGCCCACGTCGCGGAACTGGATCTGCGCCTGGGCGTCCTGGCCGCTGCCGCTCAGGCTGAGTATGGTGCCGTCGCCGAATTTAGCGTGGCGCACGCCCTGGCCGATGCGGAACTGCTGCTGGCCTACAGTAACGCCGCTGGCCAAGCTGCGCGGGGCGCGCGGCGCGATCTGGCCCGTGGCCGGGCGGCCGTAGGCGTCGCCGCGGCGCTGCGCGTTCCAGCCTCTGGAGGCCACATCGGTGCCTTCCCAGGCGCTGGACACCGGCACGCGCACCTTGGGGCTGAGCCACTTCAGGTGCTCTTCGGGAATTTCGTCGAGGAAGCGCGAGCGCAAGGCATAGCGCGTCTGCCCGTGCAGCATGCGGCTTTGCGCCAGCGTCAGGTACAGGCGCTGGCGCGCGCGGGTGATCGCCACATACATCAGGCGCCGCTCTTCTTCCAGGCCGGACTGTTCCATCAGGCTGTTCTCGTGCGGGAACAAGCCTTCCTCGACCCCGGTGATGAACACGGCATCGAATTCCAGCCCCTTGGCGGCATGCACCGTCATGAGCTGCACGGCGTCCTGCCCGGCCTGGGCCTGGTTGTCGCCCGCCTCGAGCGAGGCATGCGACAGAAAAGCCGCCAGCGGCGACATGCCATGCTGCGCGTCGATCTCGATCAGTCCGGCTGCGGCCATGCCCGCACCGGCCGTGTCGGACGCCGCCTGATTGCCCGCGGGCGTGGCGGAAACCGCCGTATCGGCACTTGCGGGGGCAAAGGCGTCCGGGCCCGCCTGTGCGGCCGCCGGCAGCTCGACCATGCGCCCGGCCGGCAGGCCGTCGAAATTTTCTTCGCCGGCGAAGACGGCCGCGGCGTTGACCAGTTCCTGCAGGTTTTCGAGGCGGTCGGCGCCCTCTCTTTCGGTCTGGTAGTGGGCCAGCAGGCCGCTGTGGTGCACGACGTGCTCGATGAGTTCGGGCAGCGTCAGCACCTGTGCTTCATGCGCCATGCTTTCGATCATGGCGGCGAACTTCAGCAGATTGCTGCCGCCCTTGCCGCCGACCAGCGGAGCCGCCTTGTGCAAGCTGGTGCCGCGCTCGCGCGCCAGGTCGGACAATTGCTCGAGCGTGCGCGCACCGATGCCGCGCGTCGGGAAATTGACCACCCGCAGCCACGAGGTGTCGTCATCGGGGTTGTCCATCAGGCGCAAGTATGCCAGCGCATGCTTGATCTCCTGGCGCTCGAAGAAGCGCAGGCCGCCGTAGACTTTATACGGGATGGCCGCAGAGAACAGCGCATGCTCGATGACCCGCGACTGGGCGTTGCTGCGATACAGCACCGCGATCTCGCGGCGCAGGCTGCCCTCGCCGATCAAAGACTTGATTTCGTCAACGATCCACTGAGCCTCCAGCAGATCCGAGGGCTGCTCGACCACGCGCACCGGCTCGCCCTCGCCCTGCTCGGTCCAGAGGTTCTTGCCCAGGCGCGCCGTATTGTGCGCAATCAGGGCGTTGGCCGAATCGAGGATGTGGCCGTAGGAGCGGTAATTCTGTTCCAGGCGGATGACCGTGCCATGCGCGTAATCGCGCTCGAAATCGGCCATATTGCCCACGTTGGCGCCGCGGAAGGCGTAGATGGACTGGTCGTCGTCGCCGACCGCGAAAATCGGCGCCCCGCCGCCCGCCAGCAAGGTCAGCCAGCGGTACTGCAGCGCATTGGTGTCCTGGAATTCGTCGACCAGTATGTGGCGGAAGCGCCGCTGATAGTGCTCGCGGATGGGGCCATTGCGCTGCAGCAGCTCGTAGCAGCGCAGCAGCAGCTCGGCGAAATCGACCACGCTTTCGCGCTCGCACTGCGCCTGGTAGAAGCGATAGATCTCGACCAGGCGCAGCCGATACGGGTCGTGCGCCTCGACCGCATCGGGGCGCAGCCCTTCTTCCTTGGCGCCGTTGATGAAGCGCTGCACGTCGCGCGGCGCGTATTTTTCGTCGTCGATGCCCGTGGCCTTGAGCAGCCGCTTGATGGCCGCGAGCTGATCGGCGCTGTCCAGGATCTGGAAGGTCTGCGCCAGGCCGGCGTCGCGGTAGTGGGCCCGCAGCATGCGGTTGCACAGGCCGTGGAAGGTGCCCACCCACAGGCCGCGCGTATTGATGGGCAGCAATGCGGACAGGCGCGCGAGCATTTCGCGCGCCGACTTGTTGGTGAAAGTGACGGCCAGCAGGGCGTGGGGGCTGGCCTGGCTGGTCTGGATCAGCCAGGCCATGCGGGTGGTGAGCACCCGCGTCTTGCCACTGCCCGCCCCGGCCAGTACCAGGGCGTGCTGTGCAGGGAGTGTTACCGCGGCTTGCTGTTCAGGGTTGAGCTTCTCGATCATGCCGCGTAGCGGCGCAGGCGATAAGCGAATTGTTCCAGCCCTTCTATGCCGCTTTGCTGCGCACGCTGGCACCAGGCCTGCAGGTCGCCCAGCAGTTGCTCGCTGCTGGCGCTGGAGCTTTCCCAGAGGCGGATGAGTTCACGGCGCATTTGCACCAGCGTGGACAGCGACTGGTTGTCGGCCACGGCGGTGTCGATTTCGGCGCGCTGGGCCGGTTCGAGTGCTTCGCCGGCGCTCTTGAGCACGTTGCGGGCACGCGACAGCAGCGACCAGCGGCAATCGGCGCCGCCGGTGGGCTTGAGACGGGAAAGCTCTTCGCCGATGGCGTTCTTGACCAGGTCGGTGTAGCGCGCCAGGATCTCGTAGCGGTGCGTGATGACGCCCTGCAGGGTGCGCAGGTCGACCGCCGTCTTGGACGATGCCGGCTCGAGCTTGAGCTTGGGAGCGAGCTTCTTGACCTTGGCCAGCCCCAGGAAGCGCAGCACCGAGATATAGCACCAGCCGATGTCGAATTCATACCACTTGGTGGAGAACTTGGCCGAGGTGCCGTAGGCATGGTGGTTGTTGTGCAGTTCTTCGCCGCCGATGATGATGCCCCAGGGCGACACATTGGTGCTGGTGTCCGGGCAGGCATAGTTGCGGTAGCCCCAGAAGTGGCCGATGCCGTTGACCACGCCGGCCGCCCAGAAGGGGATCCAGGCCATTTGCACCGCCCAGATGGTAAGGCCTATGGTGCCGAACAGCGCCAGGTCGATGCCCAGCATGATGAGCACGCCCATCAGGCTGTGCGGGGTGTAGAGCTTGTGTTCGAGCCAGTCGTCGGGCGTGCCGTGGCCGAAGCGCTTGAGGGTTTCTTCGTTGGAGGCTTCCTGGCGATAGAGTTCGGCGCCGCGGAAAAACACCTTGCCGATACCGAAGATCATGGGCGAATGCGGGTCGCCCTCGCGTTCGCATTTGGCGTGGTGCTTGCGGTGTATGGCCACCCATTCTTTGGTGATCATGCCCGTGGTCATCCACAGCCAGAAGCGGAAGAAATGCATGACGGCCGGATGCAGGTCGAGCCCGCGGTGCGCCTGGCTGCGGTGCAGGAATACGGTCACACCCACGATAGTAATGTGGGTCAGCACCAGCGTAACGATCACGAGCTGCCACCACGACAACTGCAGCAGACCGCCCGACAGGAAATTGAGCACGGAATCCATAAGCTTAATTAAGCCTCCGTCTTGAAAACATCTAGCAGTTTAGCCCACTTGGCCTTCATATGACAGCTAAATTTCAATTTAGTTTTTGAGGAAAATCAATGACTAAGCTGCTAATCGGGTTTATGGGTCAGCTCGGATTCAGGTTCGGTCCGGGGCTGGACGGGCTTGCGGCGCTGCAGGGCGGCCGCGAAGAAGCCATCGGTGCCGTGCAGATCGGGGCGCAGGGCCAGATAAGGCCCCTCGAATGTCAGATTTTCGCAACGATCGGCCACGATCGGGCCGGCCTCCAGCAGCTCGAATTCAGGGTTTTCGGCCAGGAAGGCCTGCACCTGGTCTTCGTTTTCTTCGGACAAGATGCTGCAAGTGGCATACACCAGGCGCCCGCCCGGCGCCACGCAGCGGGCGGCCTGGCGCAGGATGCGCGCCTGCACCTGGCGCAGCTCGGCCAGCGATTCGGGGTGCTGGCGCCATTTCAGGTCGGGGTTGCGGCGCAAGGTGCCCAGCCCGCTGCAAGGGGCGTCGACCAGCACCCGGTGGGCCTTGCCCGCCAGGCGCTTGACGCGCTGGTCGCCCTCGGCGCGGATCACCACGGGCACCACATTGGACAGCCCGCTGCGGGCCACCCGCGGCTTGGCCCGCGCCAGCCTGGCCGCCGACACGTCGAAGGCGTAGAGGCGGCCGGTGGAGCGCATCAGGGCGCCCAGCAGCAGGGTCTTGCCGCCGGCGCCGGCGCAATAGTCGATGACCATCTCGCCGCGCTTGGGGGCCACCAGCGCCGCCAGTATCTGGCTGCCCTCGTCCTGGACTTCCAGGCTGCCGTTTTCGAACAGCGGCCAGCGGTTCACGGGAGGCCGGCCCTGCAGGCGTATGCCCCAGGGCGAATGGCGCGTGGGCTCGGGGCTGTAGCGCGCCGCCGGGCCGGCGCGCAGCGCTTCGAGCACGGCGCCGCGCTCGGTCTTCAGGGGATTGACGCGCACGTCCAGCGGCGCCGGGCAATTCAGTGCCTCGATCAGCTGCTCGGCCCGCGGCACCGCAGCCAGGCGCTGTTCCAGCCAGTCGGGCAGGCTGTGGCGCACCGCGGCCGGCAGGCTGGCCGGATCGATGCGGCGCAGGCGTGCCAGCCATTCGCGCTCGTCTTCCAGCAAGGCCGCGTCCAGCGCCGCCTCGCTGAACACCGAGGCCAGCCCCAGAATGGCCAGGCGGCGCGCCGCCGGCCCGCTGCCGCTTTCGGCGAAATGGCGGTAGCGGCGCAAATGCCGCAGCACGTCGAACACCGCCTCGGCCACCTCGGCGCGGTCGCGCGCGCCCATGTGCGGGCGGGCGCGCAGCCAGTGCGACAACACGGCGTCAGCGGGATGGGCCCACTGCAGCACCTCGCCCAGCACCTCGCGCACCTGCTCGATGCGCGCCGCGGCGGGCAGCGGACGCTGCGCCGGGCTAGTGGAGGATTTGCGCGCAGCGTCGCGGCCGGCCGGAGGGCGGCCCTTGGTGGCCGGATCGGCTCGATGCGTGGCGGAGCGGTCGGTGGAAACGCGGCCGCCGGCGGCGCGATCCGCGGCGGCGCGGCCCATCTTGCCGCGGCCGTTCGCGCTACCGTCTGCCGAGTCGCGATCCGTAGATCTGCGGCCTGATGTGCCGCGATCCGACGCCGTAGCACCGCGGCCGCCGGCGGAGCCGCCGCGCGTTGTAGCGGGGCGCTTCATGCCATGGCCTCCTGTGCCTGGCCTTGCGGCATGCGCAGCACGCAGCGATGGCTGACGCCGCGCACGATGGCGCGCTGCCCGGCGGCGTCGAGCTCTACCCTGCCCTCGGCCAGCCAGCGCACCACCAGGGAGTAGACCTCGTGCTCGAGCTCGAGCAGCCTGGCGGCCAGAGTGTCGGGCGTGTCGCCGGCCAGCACCGGCATCGCGCCCTGGGCGACGATGGGGCCATGATCCAGCACCGGGGTGACGAAATGCACCGTGCAGCCATGCCACTGCACCCCCATGGCCAGCGCCTGCTGGTGGGTGTGCAGCCCGGGAAACGCGGGCAGCAGCGACGGGTGGATATTCAGCAGGCGGCCGCTGTAGCGCTCGACGAATTCGGTGGTCAGCACGCGCATGAAACCGGCCATCAGGATGTAGTCGGGCTGGTAGCCGTCGATCTGGCGCGCCAGCGCCTGGTCGAATTCGGCGCGCGTGGCGTAGTCGCGGTGCGCCACCAGCCGGGCGTCCAGCCCCTGCTCGCGCGCCCAGGCCAGGCCGGCCGCATCGGCCTTGTTGGAGATCACCGCGCACACTTCCAGCGGCAGCGACTGGGCGCGCACGGTGTCGACGATGGCCTGCATATTGCTGCCGCGGCCCGAAATGAGTATGACGAGACGGCGGCGCACAGGGGAAATAGAGGTCAAAATAAACGATTCCTGAGCGGAGAAACTGCGGGACAATGCAAAATTGTAAACTCTCGTCTGTGAATTCTTCTCCTCGTATCTACCGCAGCCTGCCGCGCTTCGACTCCAGCCGCCCCAGCGCCGTGACCATAGGCAATTTCGACGGCGTGCATCGCGGCCACCAGGCGATCCTGGCGCGCGTGGCCGACCACGCCCGCAAGCACGGCCTGGCGCCCACGGTGATGACCTTCGAGCCGCATCCGCGCGCCTATTTCGCCGCCAAAGGCCACCGCCCCGAACTGATTCCCACGCAAGTCAGCAGCCTGCGCGACAAGATGTGGTCGCTGGCGCACCACGGCATCGAGCAGATCGTCCTGGAACGCTTCAACCAGCGCCTGGCCGACATGTCGGCCCAGGCCTTCATCGAACAGCTGCTGCTGCGCGGCCTGAACACGCGCTGGCTGCTGGTGGGCGAAGACTTCCGCTATGGCCACAAGCGCGGCGGCGACATCGAACTGCTGCGCAGCATGGGCGCGCGCCACGGCTTCCAGGTCGAGACCATTTCGGACGTGGCCGACGAGCACGGCCACCGCATCTCCAGCTCGGAAGTGCGCACCGCGCTGGCGGTGGGCGATCTGCGCCGCGCCGAGCACCTGCTGGGCCATACCTACCACATCAGCGGCCACGTGGTGCACGGCCAGAAGCTCGGGCGCAGCCTGGGTTTTCCGACGCTGAACCTGCGCGTACCGCCGCTGTGCGCGGTGCGCTCGGGCATCTATGTAGTGCGGGCCCACGGACTGGCCGAGACTCCCTTGCCGGGGGTGGCCAGCCTGGGGGTGCGCCCCACCGTGGCCGGCGACGGCCAGGTGATGCTGGAAGTGCATCTGCTGGACTGCCGCATTGACGCATACGGTAAACTCACACGCATCGAATTCCTCGAATTTCTGCGGGACGAGGAAAAATTTCCCGACCTACCCACTCTGACTGCCGCCATCGACAAAGATGCGCGCAGCGCTCGCGACTATTTCGCCGTCCATGGACTATAGAAACACGCTCAATCTGCCCGATACTCCATTCCCCATGCGCGGCAACCTCGCCAAGCGTGAGCCGGCCTGGATCGCCGGCTGGGAAGAAAAGAAAGTCTATGCCGCGATACGCGAGGCCAGCCGCGGCCGCCCCAAGTTCGTGCTGCACGACGGCCCGCCCTACGCCAACGGCGACATCCACATCGGCCATGCCGTCAACAAGATCCTGAAGGACATCATCGTCAAGAGCCGCGCCATGGCCGGCTACGACGCGCAATACGTGCCGGGCTGGGACTGCCACGGCATGCCCATCGAGATCCAGATAGAAAAGAAGTACGGCAAGAACCTGCCGGTGGCGGAAGTCCAGGCCAAGGCGCGCGCCTATGCGCTGGAACAGATCGACCGCCAGCGCAAAGACTTCAAGCGCCTGGGCGTGCTGGCCGACTGGGATCACCCCTATCTCACCATGAACTTCGGCAACGAGGCCAACGAGCTGCGGGTGCTGGCGCGCATCATGGACAAGGGCTATGTGTACCGCGGGCTCAAGCCGGTGAACTGGTGCTTCGATTGCGGTTCGGCGCTGGCCGAGGCCGAGGTCGAATATGCCGACCGCACCGATCCGGCGGTCTACGTGGCGCTGCGCTTCGGCAACCGCGACAAGCTAGCGCACGCCTTCGGCCTGGCGGCGGTCGAAGACGGCGCCATCGTCATCTGGACCACCACTCCCTGGACCCTGCCGGCCAACCAGGCCCTGAACGTACATCCCGACATCGACTACGCGCTGGTGCTGCTGGACGAAGCGCGCGCCACCGGGCGCTGCCTGCTGCTGGCCAAAGACCTGGTGCAGCCCTGCCTGGAAAAATGGGGCCTGAGCGGCAGCATCCTCGCCGTGGCCAAGGGTTCGGCCCTGGCCAATCTCGAATTCAAGCACCCGCTGTACGACGTCGACCCGGGCTACCGCCGCATGTCGCCGGTATACCTGGGCGACTACGTCACGCTCGAGGCCGGCACCGGCGTGGTGCACTCCTCGCCCGCCTACGGCGTCGAAGACTTTGTCTCGTGCAAGGCGCACGGCCTGGCCGACGAACAAATCATCAATCCGGTGATGGGCGACGGCCACTATGTTCCCAGCCTGCCGCTGTTCGGCGGCATGATGATCTGGAAGGCCAATCCGAAAATCGTCGAAACGCTGCAAGAGGCCGGCAACCTGCTGGAAGTCGAGCAGCACCGGCACAGCTACATGCACTGCTGGCGCCACAAGACCCCCATCATCTATCGCGCCACCAGCCAGTGGTTCGCCGGCATGGATCGCCTGCCGCGCTCGGGCAAGTCACTGCGCGAGACCGCGCTGGAGGGCGTGGAACAGACCGCCTTCTACCCCGCCTGGGGCCGCGCGCGGCTGCACGCCATGATCGCCAACCGCCCCGACTGGACCCTGTCGCGGCAGCGCCAATGGGGCGTGCCCATGGCTTTCTTCGTGCACAAAGAAACCGGCGAACTGCATCCGCGCACCGTCGAATTGCTGGAACAGGTCGCGCAGCGCGTCGAGCAGCACGGCATCGAGGCCTGGCAGTCGCTCGACCCGCGCGAACTGCTGGGCGACGAGGCCGACCAGTACGTCAAGAACCCCGACACGCTCGACGTCTGGTTCGATTCGGGCAGCACGCACGCCACGGTGCTGGGCGGGCGCGACCACGATCTGCAGGGCTCGCACGCCGACGCGCTGCAGTGGCCCGCCGACCTGTACCTGGAAGGCTCCGACCAGCATCGCGGCTGGTTCCACTCGTCGCTGCTCACCAGCTGCATGCTGTATGGCCGGCCGCCCTACAAGGCCTTGCTGACGCACGGTTTCGTGGTCGACGGCCAGGGCCGCAAGATGAGCAAGTCGGTGGGCAACGTGGTGGCGCCGCAGAAGGTCTCGGACTCCCTCGGCGCCGAGATCCTGCGCCTGTGGACGGCCGCCACCGACTATTCGGGCGAGCTGTCGATCTCCGACGAAATCCTCAAGCGCGTGGTCGAAGGCTATCGCCGCATCCGCAACACCCTCAAGTTCCTGCTGGGCAACCTGGGCGACTTCGACCCCGCGGCCGACGCCCTGCCGCTGGAACACATGTTCGAGATCGACCGCTACGCGCTGGCCATGACCGCGCGCATGCAGTCCGAGGTGCTGGCCAACTACGAGCGCTACGAGTTCCACCCGGCGGTGGCGCGCCTGCAGGTCTTCTGTTCGGAAGACCTGGGCGCCTTCTACCTGGACGTGCTGAAAGACCGCCTCTACACCACCGGCCGCAACAGCATCGCGCGGCGTTCGGCGCAAACGGCGCTGCATCACGTAACGCACGCGCTGCTCAAGCTGCTGGCGCCGATTTTGTCGTTCACGGCGGAAGAAGCCTGGGCCGACCTGCATGGCGGCGAGTCGACGGCCAGTATCTTCACCGAACTCTTCCACGCACTGCCCGCGCAGGTCGACGCCCAGGTGCTGCTCGACAAATGGGGCCGCCTGCGTGAAATACGCGCCGACGCCCTGCGCAAAATAGAAGAGGTGCGCAGCGCCGGCCTGATCGGCTCGTCGCTGGACGCCGAACTTGACGTTTACGCCGCGGGTGACGACCACAGGCTGCTGGCCTCGCTGGACGACGATCTGCGCTTCGTGCTGATCGTCTCGCGCGCCACCGTGCACGAATCGGCACAAGACCTGCGCATCGAGGTCAGCCCCACCGAGCACAAGAAGTGCGAGCGCTGCTGGCATCACCGCGCCGACGTCGGCCGCGACCCCGAGCACCCCGAAATCTGCGGGCGCTGCGTGGACAATCTGTTCGGCCACGGCGAAGTGCGGCACCATGCCTGAGGCTTCGGAATCCGGCCGCGATACAGGGCCGGCCGGCCGCGCGCTGCGTACCCGCCGCGCCTGGCGCTTCTGGGCCTGGCTGGCCGCGGCGGCGCTGATCGTGCTGCTGGATCAGGTCGTCAAGGCCTACTTCGACACGCACCTGCACTACGGCGAGCGCCTGCACATACTGCCCTTTTTCGACTTCACGCTGCTGCACAACACCGGGGCGGCCTTCAGCTTCCTGGCCGAGGGCCAGGGCTGGCAGCGCTGGCTGTTCACCGCCATCGCCATCGGCGCCGCGGCGCTGATCATCAATCTGCTGCGGCGCGATTCCGGCCAGTTGCTGTTCTGCTCCTCGCTGACCGCTATCCTCGGCGGCGCGGTGGGCAACGTGGTGGATCGCATCCAGCACGGCCACGTCGTCGACTTCCTGCTGTTCTACTGGCGTAACTGGTATTTTCCGGCGTTCAACATCGCCGACGTCGCCATCACCTGCGGCGCGATCCTGCTGATCCTGGACGAGCTGCTGCGCATCGGACGCGAACGCCGCCGCAGGTTATGATCGGCATATCAGCGGGCCGGGCGGCCAGCGGAGAGCAAGCTTCGTGACACAAGATCTCGCAGACAAGCGCATCGTCCTCGGGCTGACCGGCGGCATCGCCTGCTACAAAAGCGCCGAGCTGCTGCGCCGTGCGCAGGACGAAGGGGCCGTGGTCGACGTGGTCATGACGGCCGCGGCGGCGCAGTTCATCACGCCCACCACCATGCAGGCGCTGTCCGGGCGCCCGGTCTACCTGGACGCCTTCGACGCGCGCATGCCCAACAGCATGGCGCACATCAACCTGACGCGCGGCGCCGATGCGGTGCTGGTGGCACCGGCCAGCACCGACTTCATCGCCCGGCTGGCCCACGGCATGGCCGACGACCTGCTGGCCACACTGTGCGTGGCACGCGGCAACTGCCCGCTGCTGGTGGCCCCCGCCATGAACCGAGAAATGTGGCTGCATCCGGCCACGCAGCGCAACGCCGCGCGATTGCGCTCGGACGGCGTCGCCATCCTGGGCCCGGCCGAAGGCAGCCAGGCTTGCGGCGAAATCGGCGGCGGCCGCATGCTCGAGCCCGGCGAAATTCTTGCCGAACTCATCGCCTTCTTCCAGCCCAAGGTGCTGGCCGGGCGGCGCGTGGTCATCACCGCCGGCCCCACGGCCGAGCCCATAGACCCCGTGCGGGTCATCAGCAATCGCTCCTCGGGCAAGACCGGCTACGCCCTGGCGCGGGCCGCGCGCGAGGCGGGTGCCGAGGTCACGCTGGTGTCGGGGCCGACACTGCTGGCCGCGCCCGCCGGCGTGGCGCGCGTCGACGTGGAAAGCGCCAGGCAGATGCACGCCGCCGCGCTGCAAGCGGTGCGCGGCGCCGACCTGTTCGTCGCCGTGGCAGCGGTGGCCGACTGGCACGTGGCCAATGCCTCGGACAGCAAGCTCAAGAAAACCGAGGGCGGCGGCGCCCCCGAACTGCGCTTCGCCCCTAACCCAGACATCCTGGCCGAGGTCGCCCGCCTGCCCGACGGCCCCTGGTGCGTGGGCTTTGCCGCCGAAACCGAAAACCTGTACGAACACGCGCGCGCCAAGCGGGAGCGCAAGGGCGTGCCGCTGCTGGTGGGCAACCTGGCGCAACACGCCATGAATGCCGAGACCACGCAACTGGTATTGTTCGACGCGCAGGGCGAAGCCGAATTGCCCGTGCTGCCCAAGATGGAAGCCGCGCGCCGGCTGGTGCAAGAGATCGCCGCCAGGCTGGATCGCGCCCGGCCCCGGCGCTGACCAGACGACACGGCATTGCAAGATCATGAACGACTCGAACCGCCACGCAGGCCCCAACGATGGCGACTATGCCTCGTACCTGCAGCAATTGAATGCCCCGGCCAATGGCTCGCCGGCAACGCCTGGTGGGCAGCGCGCGGCCGAACCGCAAGCGGGCCAGACCCACGCCTCCGGCTACGACCATGGCGCCGCCGCGCCGGCCTCGCCTGCGCAGCAACAGGCCGAACCCCGCCTGCGGGCGCCGCGCTTCATCGGCACGCTGCTGATCATTGCGGCCTGGGTGCTGTTCTTCGTGGCGCTGTGGCTGGGCATCCAGGCCTGGCACGCCAGAACCGGCCATATGGACGAATGGCTGCCCGCGGGCTTCGCGCTGATCGCCGCGCGGCTGCTGCTGGCCATGGGCAAAGCGGCGCGCAACCCGCGCGTGCAGCCGCAAGATCCTGAGAAGTCGTTTCCCGAACACATCGAGTATTAGGGCCTGCTGACGCTAAAAGAGGGGCGCATGGCCCTAGGGCCCAGCCCGGTTGACACGAGCTCGCACTATCAATTTATGCATTTATGATGCATCATTGATGCAGCGGCGCTGCGGCACATCCATGACAGCCGCTGCCTCATCTGCCATCACCCAATGAAACTCACCGATTTCGCCGATTACAGCCTGCGCGTCCTGATCTACGCGGCGTTGCGGCCCGGCGAACTGGTCACGGTGCAGGAAATCGCCAGCACCTTCGACATCCAGCGCAATCACCTCGTCAAGGTCGTCAACGCACTGAGCCGCTCGGGCTACCTGACGACGGTGCGCGGCCGCGCGGGCGGCCTGCGGCTGGCGCTGGAACCAGAAGAAATCAATGTGGGCGAGGTGATCCGATCCATGGAACCCGACTTCCATATCGTCGAGTGCTTCGACGACAAGAACAACCAGTGCCTGATCACCGCGGCCTGCGGCCTGCGCGGCATACTGGGCGGAGCGCTCGAGGCCTATTTCGATTATCTGGACGGCTACACGCTGGCCGACCTGCTGGTGCAGCGCCGCTCTTTGGTGCGCGCCCTGAACAAGGAAGCGCCGATACATTTCGTGTCGCGGCAGAAGCACTGAAGCGCAAGCAATTCACATCGACGGTGATGCCATGCATCGCGAGACTCGCCCTATGCAGCGAAATAGCTAATTGGAATATGCCTTCCAGAGACCACCAGATCAAACGCCACTGCGTACATCAGCGAGCCTCGGGATCATTGCTCAGGCGACTCAGGCGGTATTCAGTTTTTTCGCCCGACTCCACCAGCGTCACTTCGATCATCCAGTCTCCATCATCCAACTGGCGCAGAGGGCGGCCGATCTCATATTTCGGCCCGAAAGGCCCAAAGCTCTTGATCTTGCCAATAGGAACAACTGGCGGCGCAATAGTGGCTTGCATGCGAATTCTCCAGGAATCACCCGCTGCGATTTTGCGGATCGCTCGGTTCAATCTCGACATAAGCACCACAGTACATCAACTGGTCATCGTGCACAGCACTTGTGCTTGAAAACATCCGTGCAGGCTTTCCCCTTACCCAGGCGGGTTCAAGCGAGAAACGACACGGAACTCACTACGGTCCGCGCAGACTATGACGCACTCGATCTCATTCAGCCAAGGCTTCCAGTTCCTTCGATGTCGAAGCCGGCAGCCGCCGGCCCTCTTTGGCGATGTTGACCTGCAAGGCCGCCTGCGCCACCTCCAGAACGCCCTGGGCCGGCGCATAGCCGCCCCTGGCCTGCAGCCACGCCAGCACGTCCGCCAGGTGCCAGATCGACGCACTGCCTTCATGCACCGGCGCCGGAAAGCTGCCGGTATGAGCCAGCATCAGCTTGCGCATGTTCTGCCGCGATACGCCGACGACCTCGGCCACGTCGGTCAGCCCGACGAGATCCGGCGCCACCTCGATCAATTGCGCCGCAGGCGCGGCGCGGCGCACGGCGGCCAGTGCGCTGCGCACGGCCGCGTCGGCATCCGCGGCCTCGCGGGTGAATTCCAGCGCCAAGCGCCCTGGCTGCCCTATGCCCACCAGGGCATCGTCGCAACCGGCTTCGCCCAGGCGTTCGACCAAGGCATTCGGGTCGCAATCACCGCTGGCGAGCTGGTACTTCAAGGTGAAGGTATATTCCATCGCGTTACTCCTGGGCACCCTCGCCGGCTTCGCGCTGTCTGCGGTGCGTGCTGCAGTTGTCTACGACGCGCCGCAAGGCGCGCGCGTGATTGCCTGGGTTTCTTGGCGTGCTCCACACACTGGTAATGCAGAATTCGCCGCAGCGGCATTCTGCATCGTTATATGGACAATAAATGCGCCCCCAAGCATGGCTGCCGCCGATTTCGATGCGCCAGCCTTGATCTTCAGCGTGCCTGAGCGCTTCCTCGATCTCTTTCCCTGGATGAGAAGGACGGGCCATCAATAGCCTCCAGTATGAAAGAAGCCGATAAGGTTGTCAAGTGACAACTTTCATGCCATTTCAGGCCTTTGTTGTCTTGAACACGGGAATCAGCATGCTCTATGGTCTGGCTCGGCGCATGTGCCGCGGGCCTGCTGCAGGGCGAAGGCAGCCCGAGTCTGGAATGAGCAACGCAAAGTATGCGGCGCCGCGATGAGGCCGGGCGCCTGTTGCGATAGGCGAATCACTTGCGGGTTGTATCTTGCCCGCAGAAGTGTACGTGCACAGCTACCAGCTCAAGCGGCGGGTCAGGCGGTGCAGCAGCACGTCGAAACGGCGCGCCTGCTGCGGGCTTTCGTGCCGGAGCGCGACATAGGCGCGTCCGGCGAGGCGGCAGGCCGCCTCGGCGCCATCCGCCTCGGCAAGCGCAGCCAGGCTCTCCAGCAATAGGCCGCTCAAGGCTTCCAGAGTGGGCTCGGCGCCGGACTCCGGTGCCGCTGCAGGTATCGGCGTCGGCACCGGCGCCGCCGCGAGAGCGGGCGCCGATGCTGGGACGGACGCAGATGCCGGTATGGGCGTGGATACCGGCACGGACGCGGATGCCGATGCAGGTGCGGACGCCATCAACTCAGGTTTAGGTGCCGCGGTATCGTCTGCGGCCATCAGGACCAGGCCCTGCTCTCGTCGATACCCAGGTGCTGCTTGGCCGCCCGGCTTGCCATGCCGGGGTTCCAGGGCGGGTCGTAGGTCAGTTCGACGGCGACCTCTTCCACTCCGTCCACCGCAATGGCGCAGTTGCTGGCGCCTTCCATCAGGTAATTGGTGGCCGGGCAGCCGCGCGTCGTGGTGGTCATGGAAACGCGTACGTGGTCGCCCTCTTCGACCGTGACGCCGTAGACCAGCCCCAGGTCGACGATGTTGTAGCCCAGCTCGGGGTCGATGACCTGGTGCAGCGCCAGCCTGACCTGCTCGGCCAGCGGGTCGGCCAGCGGCGCCTCGTGCAAGGGCGCCCCGTTCTCGGACATGCTCATGCGGCCTCCTCGCGCCCGGCCCCGACCCGCACCAGCAGCTTGTAGGTATCGGCCTCGAAGCCGCCGCGCCACTGATGGCCGCGCTTGGCCAGCTCGGGCAGCAGGAACAGCGGCTCGCGGTTCAGCAGCGCCGCCAGTACCTGGCCGTCGGCCATGCCTTCGATGGTCGCCAATATATTGACCATGGGCTCGGGAGGATCCAGCTCGCGCACGTCCATGCTCTGGGCCGGCTCGGGCCAGGCCTGGCCGGCCGCGTCTGCGGATGCGCCGCCCGCGCCCGCGCCCGCGCCTTGTGCGCCGGCCTGCGCCGCCGGCGCGGCACCGTTCGGATAGAACTCGATTTCCCAGTCGCCGTCGGCTAGCGGCTTCTCGCTATGGGCATAGCCCTTGGAGCCCAGCACGTGGAACAGCGGCGTGGGCTTGAAGGTGGCCAGCAGGCGCAGGCCTTTGTCGGGCGCAAGCGTTGCAACCGCCTCCATGATTTTCTCGAACGGCTCGCCGCCGGCGCGCAGGATCGGGCGTACATCGAGTTCGACATATTCGATAGGCTTCATCGTCATCTCTGTTCAAGGATGGATAGGGGTAAAGGAATACAGAACGCTGGGCTTGTGCGCGCCATCGGGCAGGCGCAGCTCGGGCTTGACGTCCAGCAGCAGGCGGGCGCGCAGCAGGTGGAAGACGATGCCCGCGGTGCCCAGCAGCGCCGCCGCGGCGCATACGCGAAACAGCGGCGCCAGGCCGGCCAGCAGCGCGGCGCTGCCCAGCCAGACCGCCACGAAATACACAAAAAACCATTTGCGTGCGGCCTGCTCAGTGACCAGGTCTTGTAC
This sequence comes from Candidimonas nitroreducens, assembly GCF_002209565.1. Classification (GTDB taxonomy): domain Bacteria; phylum Pseudomonadota; class Gammaproteobacteria; order Burkholderiales; family Burkholderiaceae_B; genus Candidimonas; species Candidimonas nitroreducens. The sequence goes on along the minus strand of NZ_NJIH01000013.1, from coordinate 4,622 downwards.
GCGCGGCGTCGGCTTTTTGCCCAGCACCGGCCCATAGCATTCGAGCCAGGTCAGAAACGGCACGATCTTGTAGAGCTTGGCCAGGCCCAGGCCGGACAGCCAGCCGAAGGCCAGCAAATACACCAGCGCCGGCAGGTGCCGCTCCAGCCCGCCCGAAGCAAGCAAAACCAGCAGCAGGCACACCGCCAGTGCCAGCGATATCTGGGCCAGCATCGCCATCTTGCTGTTCAGTTCGATCTTGCGGCGCTTGCGGGCCCGGTACAGGTGCACCATGTCCTTGCCATACAAGGCCAGGCAGGCCAGCGCCAGGGCGCCTGCAAGCAGCAGCACCCAGCCCAGCGGCACTGCTGTATATATGGCCGCAATGCCGCCTACGATGGCGACAAACAGCGCGCCACAGCCCAGCGCAAACCCCAGGCGCGTGCCGCGCCCGTTCAGTTCGGGCGCCAGCATGAACATGGCCAGCAGGCGATAGCTGACCCCCATGGCGGTAAACGTGAGCCAGCCGCCCAGGCCGGCGGCGATATGCACGGCCAGCCCCGCATGCACCAGCCGCAGCACGGGCCCGTATGTCAGCACGCCGCCCAGCGCCAGGGCAAACACAATGCCCAGGGCCAGTACCGCCAGCAGACAGGCCAGCCCCACCGCAACGAAACGGGCCGGCACGGATAGCGGGCCGGCGGCCCAGAGCGTGCGCCCCAGGTTCCACAGCACCAGGCCGAAACCCGCCGCCAGCAGCACGGCTGCGAAAACAAAGCAAGGCGAGCCTGTACGGATGCTGCCAGCCAGTTGCATGAAGCCGCAAACCAGCGCAAGCAGGCCGGCCAGCAGGCAACAGAGCGCGGGCAGCGGCAGCGAATTACTATGCAGCGGCTGCGCGGTCAGCACCGGCACGAACTGGAACAGCGCGCCGCAAAGCAGCAGGCTGAGCCAACCCAGCGCGACGATATGCACCAGCGCCAGCGTAGCCGGTGCCGCCGCAGGCGCCTGGGGGTAGCCGTAGCCCAGCACCATCAGGGCCTGCGCGATCGCGAACGCCCCCAACGCCGCCACGAAATACGACATAGTCCAGCGCGACAGGGCAATATTGTTCATATTTCAACTTCCTTGTGCCGCTGCGGCACCCCGCTGTGCCTGCAAGGCCGCCCTAGTGCGTGGCCAAGGCCTGCCTGCATGAGGGGTACCGCAAGGCCACGCCTCAAATCAGCGGGCCGCTTCCAGTTTGCCGATCTCGACGCGCCAGACTTGAGGGCCGCGTTCCAGGTATTCCCAGGAGAACTGCTTGGGGTGCTCGGCCTCGAGCTGGTAATACAGGGGCTTGGGATCGTGATCGTTGACCAGAACGAACGACTTGCCAGGCTGCAGTTGCCCCACGAGCTGGAATATTTTCGCGTGACGCTGCGCCGGAATCAGGGTGCGCACGTCGATGACATCGGCGGAAGCTTCAGAAGTACTGGGCATTTCAGGTTCCTTGACTATAGGGTGTGGGTATGAGCGGCGAATAAAGATCGCCCCGCGGCCACGGCGTCCCGTGCTGCCGCAAGCCCCGCAGGCACGTGGACACGCCGTACGGAAGCTTGCGATTTCGATCGTGGAAAAAGTCTACGCCTTTAAATATGCATTGTAAATACATATTTAAAACAGGCGATCGGGATATCATTGCGGCGGCATACCATGTGCAGGAGCCCGGCCAAGCAGGCCGGGCTCCTGCACTCCGATCAAGGAACACATATGTTTAGACGCATCGAAGCCCGAGTGCTCAACCCACTGCTCGGCAAGCAAATCGAGCCGCCCGCCTATGCGACCGACGGCTCGGCGGCAATGGATCTGCGGGCCTGCATCGAAGAACCGGTCACCTTGCAGCCCGGCGGCCGCACCCTGGTCAAGACCGGCATCGCCATCAATATGATGGATCCCGGCCTGGTCGCCATCGTGGCGTCGCGCTCGGGCCTGTCCCTGAAGCACGGAGTGCGGGTCGCCCAGGGCATAGGCGTCATCGACGCCGACTACCACGGCGAGATCGGTGTCATCCTGGCCAACGACGGCCAGGAGCCCTACGTCATACAAGCGGGCGAACGCATCGCCCAGCTGATGTTCCAGCCGGTGATCCAGGTGGCGCTGCAGTACGTAGATCAGTTCTCGACCGAGACCGAGCGCGGCGAAGGCGGCTTCGGCAGCACCGGAAAAAGCTGAGCCGGATACCGGCTATATTCACTTCCCCCAGCTGCTTTGCAAGTGAGCGAGAAAGCTGCTTGCACTGGGTGTGAGGCTGCGATCCTGCAAGCGGATGATCCCCAGCTTGCGCTGAAGCTTGGGCTGGGACAATGGACGAAAGACCAGGCCGGCGTCAAAGGCCGTCGTGATTGCGCCGCCCGGGATGACCGCGATGCCGACGCCGCTGCGCACGCATTGCATGATGGTGACGAACTGGCTCACCGTCACGGCACATTTGAGCGACAGGCCCATGCCGGAAGCCAGGCCGTCCAGCAGCCTGCGGGTCTGGGATTCGCGCGGCAGCGACACCAGCGGATAGTGGGCAGCCTGGCGCAGGGTCACGCCGCGGCTGTCGGCCAGGGGATGCGCGGCCGGCATCACTACATGAAAACCCGCCCGCCCCAGAAGAATCTGCTCGAAGCCTTGCGGCACCTCGTCGATATAAGTGATGCCTATATCGGAGACGCCGCTGCGCACGTCTTCTACGACATTCCCGTGCACCCCCTCGCGCAGCTGGATCTCTATGCCGCTGCGGGACTGCCGGTACGAGGCAACAATTTCCGGCAGCTTGGAATAGGCAATCGACATCACAGCGGAAACAATGACCTGGCCGCGCTGCTCGTCGGCTATTTCGCGGATGCTTTCCACGGAAATCCGCAGATCGTTGAGTATCCGGTGGGCCACCGCGACGAATTCCGCCCCGGCCGGCGCCACCTCGACGCGACGTGTGGTTCTGCGAAAGAGCTCCACCCCCAAGGCCGATTCGACACGCTGCACGATCCGGGTCAACGCGGGTTGAGAGACATTCAAGGTGAGCGACGCCGCCATAAAGCTGCCAGATTCGGCAACGGTGCACACAGCCTGCAATTCGCGGGCACTGAGATCGGGTAATACGTTATTTTTCATGCCGCCCGCCGGAATTCAGATCTATATGCACATTATAAAGTTGCGCATCCCAGAGTCGTGGAGCCGCTGGTATTGTCAATATCGGCAAAGCCCGTAGCTACGGTGGCCCAGCTTGAAGAGACGGCAACGCAGCGATGCGGCCGTGCCGCCCCCGCGGCCCTACAGCCCCAGATAGGCCTTTTGCAGCTCGGGGTCGTCGATCAGTTCCTTGGCCGGGCCGCTGCGCACGATGTGGCCGGTTTCCAGCACATAGCCGCGGTCGGCCGTGGCCAGCGCCAGGTGGATGTCCTGCTCGACCAGCAGCACGGTGACGCCCTGGCTGCGGATGCTGAGCAGCACTTCCATCAGCTGGTCGACGATGATCGGGGCCAGGCCCAGGCTCATCTCGTCGACCATCAGCAACCGGGGTTGCGCCATCATGGCGCGCGCCATGGCGCACATCTGCTGCTCGCCGCCCGACATGCTGCCGGCCAGCTGCTTGCGCCGCTCGGCCATGCGCGGGAACAGCCCGTAGATGCGTTCCAGGTCTTGCGCCACCTCGCTGCGGTTCTTGCGGTGGTAGGCCCCCATCAGCAGGTTGTCCTGCACCGACATGCGGTCGAACAGCTGCCGCCCTTCGGGCACCTGCACCATGCCCTGCTCGAACACCTGGTCGGGCGTGCTGCCGTTGATGGGCCGGCCCTGGTAGCGGATCTCGCCGCTGCAGGGCAGCAGGCGCGACAGCACCCGCAACAGGGTGGTCTTGCCCGCGCCGTTGCTGCCTACCAGGGCCACGATTTCGGATTCGCGGATTTCGAGGTCGGCGTTTTCCAGCGCCAGCATCTCGCCGTAGCCGGCCGACACGCCGCGCATCTGCAGCAGGGGGGCATTGCTTTGCGGACTCGGGTTCATGCGCGTTTCTTTCCCAGATAGGCTTCGACGACGGTCTGGTTGGCCAGCACCTCGGCGGGCGCGCCGTCGGCGATCTTCTCGCCGTGGTGCAGCACCATGATGCGATCCGACAGCGTCTTGATGGCCTTGATGACGTGTTCGATGACCAGCACGCTGATGCCCTGGCTGCGCACCTTGCGGATGACCTCGATGACCTCGTCGATTTCGGTCAGGTTCAACCCCGCCATGACTTCGTCGCACAGCAGCACCTGTGGCTGCATGGCCAGGGCCTTGGCCAGTTCCAGCCGCTTGCGGTCGGGCCCGCCCAGTTCTTCGGCACGCTGCTCGATGTGCCGGCCCAGGCCGACGAAGTCCAGGCATTCGCGCGCCTTCTCGCGCGCCACGCGCAGCTTCTTCTCGCCGCCGCCGCGCCCGAACAACGCACCCACCGCCACGTTGTCCAGCACCGACAGGCCGGGGAAGGGGCGCATGATCTGGAAGGTGCGCCCGATGCCCAGCCGTGCCCGCTTGTAGGCGGGGATGGCATTGATCGGCTGGCCCTTGAAATACACCTCGCCCTCGGTGGGCGCGAGCGTGCCGCTGAGCAGGCTGATGAGCGTGGTCTTGCCGGC
>NZ_NJIH01000012.1 GCF_002209565.1 Candidimonas nitroreducens | reverse complement strand
AACGCCTTTGCGCCGATGATAGTGGACGTACGTCTGTGAAAGTAGGGCATCGTCAGGCTTTTATCCTGCTGCGCCCCGTAGAGTGTTCTCTACGGGGCGTTCGCTTTTGTGCAGCCCGCTCTCGCTGCCGGCCGCCGGCTCCCTTCTTAAGCGCCCGGCACGGGCGCGCGGCGCCTTGCCGCGCGCTGTCCGCACCTTCATCACTTCCTCATTTCTTTGCTTGCGGCCTTGCCGCCCGGCTTCGAGGCCGGCTTCTTACCATGGCAGGCTTGGTGGCTGGTTTGCGCCGCTACGGCCGAGCGCTGTCCGCGCCAGCCATTCCGTATAGCCAGTCTCGTACCTTGCCGGATATCTCCATATTGTTCTTGTCCATCATCAGCATGTGACTGTTTCCCTTGATGCCTATCTCGGGAAGGGACAGCACCTGAACGCAGGGAAATTCGGCTGCAAACTGCATGATCCGGTCGCGTATGCGTGGCCAGCGGGTGTCGGTGTCGATATAGTCGCCCAATACGATGAGCGTCGGCGTGGAATACCCCAGCTGGCGGGCCTTTTCCAGCGGCACGGAAGCGGGTTCGAGCGCCACCACGGCTGTCACGGCGTCGGGCGCTTCCATGGCCGAGCGCAAGCCGAACATGCCTCCTTGCGAATGGCAGACGATTATCGAACGGCGCCCGATACGCCGTAGCAGGGCATGATACGCGGCCATGATTTGTTCGTCGGTGTGGCTCCAGCGCGGCACCACCTGGCGCATGAATTGGGTGAATTGTCGCGCCGGAAACTGGCTGCCCGGAAAGGCGTGGCCGGCAAGGTTTTCCAGGGTCGTGTTCGTCTCGGCATGGCCGATACGAAATCTGACGAATAGGCTGGCGGCTGTCTGCGAAATGGGCGCCGGCCAGACATCGGGGATCGGGGCGTACCCCGATCTGCCGCGCTCGACGGCGTCGCAGAGATATATATCCCAGCCATCGAGCAGAAAGTCCTCGACCCAGCCGCGGCGGTCGTCGGGCGTCGTCTCCCAACACGCACCCGTAAGCCCGCCGCCATGCCAGAACAGGATAGGCGGCCGCCGCCCGTCTCCACCGAGAAAATACTGGGCATACATCTGCCCGATCACATAATCGCCATTGGGATCCATGGTCACGGGGACGCCGCCCACGGCAAGCGTGGCCTGCATGAGCGGCTTGCCCTGCAGTGATTTTGGTTCTCCGCCGACATGGAAGGAACCCATTCCCCGCAATTTAATACAGCGTTCCGTCCGAATGGCCAACCCCCAACTCCTGTCCCGGGAAAATAGATGGCTTTATTTTACGGTGATGTGATTTTGCTTGATCAGTTCCGCGATATTGTGTGTTTCTTGTTTCAGGAAGCCATCCAATGCCTGGGGAGTGCCGCCGGCCAGATCCACACCCAGGCGGTCGAGCCGTTGCTTTACCTCGGGATCTTGCAGCGCGCCGTTGAATGCCGTGTTCAGTTTATTTATGGCTGCCGGCGGAGTCCCTGCCGGTACCAACAGGCCGAACCAGGGGTTGACGACCATTTTCGGATATCCGGATTCCGCAAAAGTGGGGACATTCGGTATGGCCTTGGCCCTTTGTTTGCCCGCTACGGCAATGGCCACGAGCCGGCCTTGCTTGATGTTTGCAAGCGAGGCAGGGAGGTTGTCGAAATACATGTCGACCTGTCCTCCGAGCAGATCGCCTGCCACCTGTCCCGCGCCTTTGTAGGGAATGTGGGCAATATCTACCTTGGCTTCGCGTTTCAGCAACTCCAGCGCTATGTGCGCCGATCCGCCTATGCCTGAAGAAGCAGCGTTCAACTTGCCGGGATGCGTTTTCGCGTACTCGACGAACTGGGCGACATTCCGCGCGGGAACTTTGGGATTCACGACCAAGACACTGGGGACGGTGCCGACCAGCATGACGGGAGCGAAATCCTTGGAGATGCTGTAGGGCGCGGGCTTGTACAGTGAAGGCGCCACTGCGCAGCTGTAGGCGCACATCACCACGGTATAGCCATCGGGCTTGGTACGTGACACGTACTGCACGCCGATGTTCCCGCCGGCTCCGCCTTTGTTGTCGACGAGTATCGGCTGATGCAAGCTGGCACGCGCTTTCTCGGCCAGCACGCGGGCAATGATGTCGGGCGTACCTCCGGCAGGAAAGGGCACCACTATGGTTATGGGCCGCTGGGGAAATTCGTCTGCCGCATGGGTAGGCGGCGCAAGCAGCGAAAGTACGGCACCTATGGCAAGGGCAAGGTGCATGACGCCGCGTTTGGGATGTAGGGTCTTCATATTCCGTCTCCGCACAATTCTTGATGGTGCAAAGCATTCTAAAGACCTCTGTTATATTTTAATAATGATTTATTTGGATAATTTGCATATCAATAAAGATATAGAAAAATATCCATAAGCCATGAGAGCCGACGCCCCACCGGAATTTCCCTTGCTGCGTACTTGCAGCATATCGCTGTTACTATGCTTCGATTCGTTGATGCATACGCGCAGCGTCACCGCCACCGCAAGACAGATGAACAAGAGTCAGCCGGCAATCAGTCGTGATCTGGCCCGCTTGCGCGCTTTGCTGAAGGACGAGATTTTCGTGGTGATCAGGAAACGCCTCGTGCCCACGGAGCGTGCGCTGTCGCTGCATATGCAGATGCATGGTGCGCTGGCCGGTATGGAGCAGGCCTTGGGTGAGGGTCTGCCGTTTTTCCCAGGTGAGTTGTCCGGTGTCATAAACATAGGTGCGGCGGCGCATACCGAGCTGCTGCTGGCCGCTCCATTGACCACCATTCTGCAGCAAGAGGCCCCCCGCTTGATTGTGCGGTTCCAGCCGGTGCATGGTGATTTTTCTCCCGACGATCTTGATTCGGGACGCATGGATCTGGCCATCGGCCTGTTTCCTTCACCGCCCAGCCGATTTCCCAGTCAAGTGTTGTTCACGGACGAAAGGGTCTGCGTCGTTTCTGCCCGGCACCCGCTCAGCCGTCGCCATCGGCTTACGATGAAAGACCTGCAAGGGATGAAATGGCTGGCTTTCTCTCATATGTATGGGAAAGAGACCAACTTCGATCGGGCCCTGCAGGGCACTGGCCACGCCATGCACTTCAGCGCCTACGTATCGAGTTTTGGCACGGCCCCTTATTTCCTGCTGGAAACCGACTACGCCACTACGATGCCGCGTGTGATTGCCGAAAAACACTTGCCACATTTCGACTTGAAACTGCTGCGTCTTCCGCCCGTTCTGCGCGAAGCTCGCATAGTCATGGTCTGGAGCGCCCAGAATGACAGCCGCCGACTTCACCAGTGGCTCAGGAGCACCATCGGCGGCCTGGTTGCCCAGTTGGTGCCCTCAAAGCTGTACAGTGGGGTTCGACATGGTGACTATATCAAATGACGTCAGGCTCCTTGCAACTGCGGCAGCCGTCGGCGTTGCTGCATTTCGAAGATCGCCGGCGACATGGGCCATGCGGGGTATGCCGTAGACGCTTTGGTAGAACGTATCCAGGAGTAGCCATGAATACCAACGACGCAATATTGACGGAAGCTGTCGACGGCATCGCAATCGTACGGCTTCATCGTCCGGCGAATATGAATGCCGTCAATGCTTCGCTGCGCGCGGCTCTTACAGAGCGGCTGTCTATGCTCGATGCGAACCCCGAGGTGCAGGCAATCGTGCTGACGGGCAGCGGTGAGCGCGCCTTCTGCGCAGGCCAGGATTTGGACGAAGCCTCTACCATCGATGCGGCCGGCCTTTCCGACTGGCTGGATCGCCAGCATGCCATGTACCAGGCTGTGCGCAACGTCGGCAAGCCATTGATCGCAGCGCTGAATGGCACTGCGGCTGGCGCCGGATTCCAGATCGCATTGATGTGTGATTTGCGCGTAGCCCATGCTTCGCTGCGCATGGGGCAGCCTGAAGTCAGGGCGGGTCTGGCGAGCATCGTCGGCTCTTATCTGATGTCCTTGCAGATCGGTCATTCGCTCAATCAACAGCTGTCCTTGACCGGAGAACTCATCACCGGTGAACGAGCATACACGCTTGGACTGGTCAACGATCTGGTGCCTGCCTGCGACGTTCTGTCGCAAGCAATCGCACGTGCCCGTGCCCTGGCGGCACTACCGGGTACTGCCGTACGGGCGACCAAGCAGCGTTTCCGAGAACGCACCCAGCCCGGTTTTGAAGAGGCTTGCAGCGCCGGTGTCCGCTATCAGCTCGAATGTTATGCGAGCGGCGATCCACAGCGGGCCATGGCCGAATTTCTGTCACGTCGAACCAGGCCGGCAACGACGGGCTTTGGCAAGGGGTGACCAACTTGCCCGGCCGTGCCGCCGTTGTTTCGGGATTCTCTACAAACCGATACCCACGAATTCCTGCAGCTCTTGGGTTTCGGGGTGGTCGAGGATTTCGGGGCCGCCCGTTTCCCATACCAGGCCGTCGCGCATGTAGATGATTTTATCGGCTACTTTGCGCGCAAAGCCCATTTCGTGCGTGACGAGGATCATGGTCATGCCGCCGGCGGCCAGGCCTTCTATGACCTTGAGCACCTCGCCCGTCAGCTTGGGGTCGAGCGCCGAGGTGACTTCGTCGAACAGCATGACCCGCGGGGCCATGGCCAGAGAGCGTGCGATGGCCACGCGCTGCTGCTGGCCGCCCGATAGCTGCTCGGGGTAGCTGTCGGCTTTTTCCGACAGCCCCACCTGTGCCAGCACTTCTTGGGCGATCTGCGCGGCTTGCTTATGGCCGAGCTTGCGCACGTGCTTGAGGGCCAGCTTGATGTTTTTCTCGACCGTCAGGTGCGGAAACAGGTTATAGCTTTGGAAGACGATGCCGACGTCGCGGCGCAGCGCTTTCAGGTCGGGCGCCGAGCCTGCAAGATTATGCTCGCAAACGGTGATCTGGCCGTCGTCGATCTTTTCGAGGTAGTCGATGCAGCGCAAGGCCGTGCTTTTCCCGGAGCCGCTTTGTCCGATGATCGCGACAACTTCTCCTTTTTTTACCTCGAAACTCACGCCCTTCAGAACCTGGTTCGAGCCGAATTGCTTATGTACGTTGTCTAGACGGACGATGGTGGTCATGGCCTTGCTCTCGCTGCTATCTACTTGACGTCGGTGATCTCTTTGGGCAGATCGGTTCCGATGTCCTGCTTGTACATTTCGTTCAGTTTGCCGTTCTTCAGATTGGTCTTGATCCAGCCGTTGATCCAGTCCTTCAGGCTTTCGTCACCCTTGCGCACCCCGATGCCGAACTGGATTTGCTTGAGCACGAACTTTTGTTCCAGGTGCAGGTTGGGGTTTTTCTCGTTTATCAGTTTCACCATTTGCGGGTTTTGCGCCACGACTTTGATCTGGCCGCTGCTGACCGAGGTCAGTGTGGTGGCTTCGTCGTCGAAGCGGATGATGTGCGCAGTGGGCGGCGCTACCGCGGTGACGGCCACGTCGTTGGTAGTGCCCCGGGTTGCCGCGATGCGGTGGCCGGCCAGGTCTTGCGGCCCGCTGATCTTCATGGACTGGGGCGCGGCAATAATATTCAAGACCGCCGCGTAGGGAATGCTGAAGTCGATGACCTTGGCGCGGTCGGGCGTCTTGGCCAGGGTCGAGATGACGATGTCCGCGCGCCTGGAGGTCAGGAATGGAATGCGGTTGGGCCCGGTGGTCGGCACAATGTCCAGCGCGACCCCCATGTCTTTGGCCAGCAACTGGGCCACATGCACGTCGAAGCCGCTCGGCTTCAGTTCTTTGGTCTGGCGCCCGAATGGCGGGTTGCCCAGGTCGATGGCCACCTTGATGGCCTTGCGCGAATGAATGGTGGACAGGGTATCGGCATTTGCGGCCGAGTAGCCGCCGGCCATGACAGCCGCCGCGCAAACGGCGAAAATCGTTTTTTTCAGGTGCATCTCTGTGATCTCCATGGAGTTAGTTTCGTTTCATCTGCAATTCCATTCTTCTGCTTGCGACAGAGAGCGGATAGCAAATGACGAAGTACAGCAAAGCGGCCAGGCCGAAATATAAAAAAGGCTCGAATGTGGAATTGTTCAAGATCTTCGAGTTGTATGCCAGCTCGGCGTACCCCACGACCAGCGAGGCTATCGAGGTGTTCTTGACGATTTGCACCATGAAGCCGACGGTGGGCGGCAGGGAAATCCGCAAGGCCTGGGGCAGGATCACCAGGAACATGCGTTTGGTCTTGCCGATGCCCAGGCATTCCGCCGCCTCCCATTGGGGCTTGGGCACCGATTTGATGCAGCCTTGCCAGATATCGGCAAGGTACGCGGACGCGTACAGCGTCAGGGCCAGCACGGCGGCAAACAGCGGATCGAGCGTAATGTCGAACAGGCTGGGCCCGTAGAACGCCACGCCCATCAGAACCAGCAGCGGAATACCCTGCAGCACGGTGATGTAGGTCGAGGCGACGGCCCGAAGCAAGCCGCTGGCCGACACTTTCATCAGGCTGATGAGAAAGCCCAGCAAGCCTCCGAACAGAAATGTCAGCACGCTCAGGATTACCGTTCCCCACAGGCCGTTTATCAGGAACATGAATTGTTGGCTCGTCATGGCTTTGTATTCCTTCGCCTTACAACGGGGTGCCCAGCTTGCGCAGGCGCGGGAACAGGAATTTACCCAGCAGCGTGAACAAGAACCTTACGGCAAATGACAGCACCAGATACATCACCCCCAGGACGATGAAGACTTCGAAGTTGCGGAAGGTGAGGCTCTGGATTCTTACCGAGACGCCGAACAGCTCTTCGGTGCCGACGGCCGACAGAATGCTGGTGGCCAGCATCAGCAGGACATATTGGCTGATCAGCGACGGGTACACGCGCTCCATGGCCGGCGCCAGCACGACGTGGAAGAAGGTTTGTGCCTTGTTCAAGCCCAGGCAGTCGGCCGCTTCGAGCTGGCCTTTGTGTATCGATTCGATGCCGGCCCTCATGATCTCGGCCGTATAGGCGCTGACGTTGATCACGAGTGCGATGACCGCCCCGGCCAGAATGGGTAGATTGATGCCCACGCTGACGAGCCCGAAAATCAGGAAGTAGGCCTGGATCAACAGCGGGGTATTGCGTATGAATTCCACATAGGCCGTGGCGAGAAAACGCGCCGCCTTGTGCTGGCTCAGGCGTATGCAGGCGACCAGCGTGCCCACCGCGAAACCCAGCACGGTGGCAAAGGCGCTCAGCTTTGCCGTAGTCCAGAGCCCGTGCAGCAGCAGGTCTTTGTGTGCCAGTACGGAAGAGAAGTCGAAGGTGTAATTCATACAGGCTTCAGTGGGATCGTGAATCTTGGCCGTTGCTCAACCCCGGGCTGGCCCGGGCCGCAGGCTTTCCTGCGACAGGGCCGGCGTTGCCGCGGATACGATGAGCAAAGCTTGTGGGTTGCAAACTGGCGCGCCCGGGACTTGGTGATACATGGCAGTGTCTGGGCGAATGCTGTGTTTGCTTTGTAAAATACTAATATATTACTTGGCTGAATACGGGCTTGACCAGTAGGGGTAAACACCGATAAGGGGTTGCTGAGAGGCAGTTTTTATGTATAATTAATTAGATAGACTAACTAATTAATTGTGGCAAGCACATGCAAACATCACATGGCAGCGTGGGCGCCGAACTGCTGGACGTCGTTGCACGGCTGAACCGCTGGGTCACGCTGCACACGTCCTGGACACTGACCGTGACGCTTGCCCAGGCCCGGGTTCTGTCGCAGATAGATGGGTTGGGCACGACGCGCATCAGCGATCTCGCCCGCGCCGAGAATTGCTCCGCACCGACCATGACGACTCAGATCCGCCGCCTGGAAGAGTTGGGCCTGGTCGGCCGCCGGCCCGATCCGGACGATGCCAGGGCGTCACGGATTTCGCTCACGGATCAAGGGCGGCAAGCCCTGGCCGGTGCCCGGAAGATCCGCGCGGACATCGCCGAATCGCTGATCGATCAGCTCGATGCGGCGCAACGGCAGCGCCTGCAGGATGCCGTGCAGGCGCTTGCGGGGCTGCTGGATGTTGCCTACCGCCAAACGCCGATTCAACAGGAATTGTAGAAATCATGAATATGCTGCGCCAACCCAAGGCCGTGATGGCGGTCGCATTCGCCTGTGTCATCGCATTCATGGGTATCGGCCTGGTCGATCCGATCCTCAAGCCCATAGCCGACTCGCTCGGCGCGACGGCGTCCCAGACCGCGCTGTTGTTCACCAGCTACATGGCCGTCATGGGCCTGGCTATGCTGATCACCAGCGCCGTGTCCAGCCGCCTGGGGATAAAGCGGACGCTGCTTCTCGGCCTGGTGGTCATCATCGTAGGGGCGGGTCTTGCCGGCATGTCCGATTCCATCATGGCCATTGTCGGCTACCGCGCGGTGTGGGGCCTGGGCAATGCGCTGTTCGTCGCAACGGCACTGGCCGCCATCGTGAACGCGTCGTCCGGGTCGGTGCGCGAGGCCATCATTTTCTACGAGGCGGCGCTGGGCGTGGGCATCGCGGCGGGCCCGCTCATAGGCGGCGTGCTGGGCTCCATTTCATGGCGCGGGCCGTTCTTCGGCGTGTCTGTGCTGATGGCAATTGCCTGTGCGGTGACGGTGTTCCTGCTGCCGGAATCCGATACCAAGCCGCAGCCCAGTTCGCTGCGCGACCCTTTCAAGGCCCTCAGGCATCGCGGGCTGCTGGGGGTGGCGATCACGGCGCTGCTCTACAACTTCGGATTCTTCACGCTGCTTGCATACACCCCGTTTCCGCTCGACATGACAGCCCATCAGGTCGGACTGATTTTCTTCGGCTGGGGGCTGGCCTTGGCTTTCGCATCGGTGATCCTGGCGCCCAGGCTGCAGGCCCGTTTCGGTACGATCCCGGCTGTCGTGATTGCCCTGGTGGGTTTTGCCCTGGTGCTCGCCGCCATGGCGCTCTGGACGGACAACAAGACCGTCCTGGTGGTTTGCGTGGTGGCCGGCGGCTTCTTTCTCGGCATCAACAACACGCTCGTCACCGAAACGGTAATGCACGCCGCGCCGGTCGAAAGAGGGGTGGCTTCGGCGGCATATAGTTTCGTGCGTTTCAGCGGCGGAGCCGTGGCGCCCTGGTTGGCGGGCTACCTGGGGGAGACCGTCAATGATCATGTGCCGTACTGGGTCGGCGCCTCGGCCGTGCTGCTTGGTGTGCTGGTGCTGCTCGCTAGCCGGCGCCATCTGGCCCACATCGGCGGCCGCGCCGGCCACGATGCGCCGGCGGCCGGTAGTGCCCCGCAAGGGCCGATGGTGTCCGAAGCGGGCACGTGAAATTCAGTGCCGAGCCCAGCCCTTCCGGTCGGTAGCGGCTTCGTTCAATGCAAGCGTGATCGAGCGTGCTGCTTGCTCAACGGCGGATCCGCTCTGTAGTGAGCCCTCTCGGGTGAGTGGCTTATTGCAAGACGGTGCTGCTGACCCAAATCACTTCGGCCGGCTCTTTGCCGATACTGAGAAGCGCATGGCCCATCTGGCTGTCCAGATAGACGCTGTCACCGGGGCGCAAGCGTGCTGGATTGTAGAACTCGGAGTGGAATTCGACCTCGCCTTTGAGAACCATGAAGAATTCTTCTCCGCGATGTTTCACCAAGCCGCCGAATTCCTCCATGGATCGGGCCGTGACAATACTTCGGAAAGGCAGGAATTTCTTGAAGCTGAGGTCTGTGGCGAGTAACGAATGAATATATGAGGAGCTCCTCAGTTCAACTCCTTCGCCGGCTCTTGTGATACTGCGACGCCCGATTATCCTGGGATGTGGTATGTCTTCCAATAGGCCGGTCAAATCCAAAGACATGCCCTGGACGATGCGTTGCAGAATGTCGAAGGTCGGGGACATGATCCCGTTTTCTATCTTCGACAAGGTGGAGCTGGCGACGCCAGTCGCCTCGCTGGCGGCCTTCAAAGACCACTTGCGCAACGTACGTTCCCGGCGCAGATTGCGTCCCAGTTTGTTATGGGCGTCCGAGTCGGGCTCGTCTTTTCCTCGTCTCTTGTTGGCAGGCATACCGGTTGGTTCGCAGATGAGACTGCATATGATAGCGTACGTCTCCGAGCCCTGGTTGCCGCTCAGTTGTGCATGCGAATCCCCGCTGCCTCGATGATGTGGTGCCAATTGGCGAAATCGTTGTTGTAGTATGCCGTGAATGGCTGTCGTCCCATCCCGGCGGGAACCAGCCCCAGGCCGGCTATGCGCTTTTGAATGGCCTTGTTTTCGAGCGCGTGCATCACTTCTTTTGAAATATCGTCCGCGACAGCATCCGGCAATCCAGCCTGTCCCGCGAGCCCGATCCAGGCAATCGCTTCAAATCCCGGAACCCCTGATTCTGCGATTGTCGGTACATTCGGCATTTGCGCGAGCCGCTCCTGTGATCCAACGCCCAGGCAGCGCAACTTGCCGGCCTGCATCTGCGCCATCGCTGCCGATGGCACGATGAACATGAAATCCAACTGGCCGCCGATCAAGTCAGTTTGGGCCTGGCTCACCGCCTTGTAGGGGACGTGCGTGACTTTGATGCCGGTCTTGTCCTTGAGCTGTTCGACTGCAAGGTGGGCCGTGCTGCCCGTTCCCGGCGAGCCAAAATTGAGCTTTCCCGGTTCGCGCTTCGCCAATGCGATAAGTTGCTGCACGGTTTTCGCCGGGACGGATGGATTGACGCACAGCACCATAGGCACCATGGCAACGCGGGCGATCGGCTTCAGATCCTTCTGTGTATTGAAGGGCAGGTTGGTGTATAGATTTGCGTTGATGACTTGGTTGGTCGACAGCGCGAATAGCGTATAGCCGTCTGCTCGTGACCGCAGCACGGTCTGGGTCGCCAATATTCCGTTTGCGCCCGGCTCGTTTTTTACGATGATGGATTGGAGCCAGTCCTTGCCCAGCTTGTCAGCGATGACACGTATTAGCCCGTCGGTGGCGCTGCCCGCCGACACGGGCAACACAATTGTGACTGGCTTCGACGGATAGCCTTCAGAGGCCGCTGCACATATGCTCATTGTAGACATGGACACAGCGGCCGCTAGTGCGATGAACTTTTTCATGAGTGTCTCCTTTTCTATTTAAAATTTCCTATAGGAAATAAATGTACCTTATGTCTGAGTGAATTTCACTAGGGAATACGCTAGTTAGGCTTAGAAATCTATGTGTGAGCCAATGCAGTTAGTAGTAAAATTATTTCCAATAGGAAATTTCAGGAGGTGCTGGGATCGCCATGAGCTATGAAATCAACCGCGCAACTCGATCCTGGTATGGTGAAACCATCGGTATCTTGGTGCTCGATGCTCGATACCCCTGTGTCCCTGGCAACGTTGCCAATGCCTCTACCTTTCCGTTCCCGGTGCGCTACCAGCGTGTTGAAAATGCTTCGATCGAACGGCTTTTAACGCAGCGTGATCCCACTCTTGCTGAAGCATTCGTGGCGGCTGCATGTGAACTGGAAGCCGCGGGGGTCAAGGCGATCACCGGCGCCTGCGGTTTCATGGCGCTCTTTCAACGCCAGGTCGCGGCAGCGGTGCAAATACCGGTTTTCCTCTCCAGCCTGTCTCAAATCCCCTTCATATACGCCATTACCCGGTGTCGGGTGGGGATCATTACTGCAGATGCACAAGCGCTGACCCCTGAACATTTCAGCGTCCTGGGTATAGGCGCAGATGTCCCGACTGCTATCGGGGACATGAAAGCGAAAAAAGAGTTCCGCGAGGCCATTCTCGAAGAAAAAGGGACGCTGGACTCCAGCGTGATCGAGCAAGAGGCGGTTGCCGTTGCCATGGATCTTGTACATGGGCATCCGGATATAGGCGCGATCTTGCTGGAATGCAGCGACCTGCCTCCTTATGCGCACGCCATACAGGCTCGTACCAGACTGCCGGTGTTCGACTTCGTCACCATGATCCGATATGTGGGCAGCAGTCTCCGACATCAGAAATATTCCGGATTCATGTAGCATCCGTCGATTGGGCAAGCCCATTCTGCTGATCCTGCGTAGCCGGAAGCCGGGTGCGTCACCACGCCATCGCATAAGCTCCGCGTCGCGGGTCGGCGCCTGCATTGAGCAGGCCTTGATCCCAGTCGTTCCAGATCGCGCACACCGATCCGGCCAACCAGGAGGCTTCCGGCCAGACTTCCACGTCATATCCATAAGCCTGCATTGCCCGGCGGATCTTTTCCGGTATCCTGCTTTCAATGCATAAGCGGCCGAGCAGGACATGGTTGGGAGGAAACGAACTGGGATAACCGTATGTACCGATGCGAGGCGACTCGATCGCGCGTTGGATGGGCATCTTGAACTGCACGATGTTCAGCAGCGCCTGAAGCATTGCTTGGCACTGTATGTCGCCTCCCGGCGTACCCCAGACCAGACGAAGGCGCTTGTTTTCCAGGGCAATCGCGGGCGTAGGCGTGAGTCTGGGACGCTTGCCGGGCGCGACGCTGCAAGGATGGCCTTCTTCCAGGCGGCTTTGCATCCCTCGCGGAGAGATGGCGAGCCCCATGCCGTCGATCATGGGCGTGTTGTACATGGTGTCCGACGGGGTCGCAGAATAGGCATTCCCGAATTTGTCGACTACGCAGGCGTAGATCGTGTCGGGTGGAGGAGGAACCGGCCCGCTGCCAGCCGTGGGCTGGTTCAGGCGCTGTGAGCGGGAGCGCAGGAGGCCGGGGGCTGCGGCCCGTGGAGCGCGGCGCGGATCGATGCGCATCCGCTGGCGCGCTGCATACTCTTCGGAGAGCAGCTCTTCGGTGGGCACATCCACGAATTTGGGGTCGCCGACATATGCTTCGCGATCCGCGAACGCCAGCTCGAGCGCCTGGGCGATCAAATGTAGATATGCGGGCTGGTTGTGTCGGTATTGCGAGAGGTCGAATCCTTCGAGTATCTTGAGCGCTTCATGCAGCACGATGCCTTGGCACCACACGTCGCAACTATGTATTTGCAGGTTGTGGTACGAGGATGAAATCCCGCTGCTGACCGGAACTTCGAAATCGGCAAGATCTTCCAGGCGCATGAAACCGCCGAGCCGTTCGTGAAAGTTCGCGATGTCGCGTGCAATAGGCCCTTTGTAAAAGCAATCGTGCACGGCGCGCAACCTGGACGCCCGATCGCCGGTTGCCGCGCGTTCGGCCTCGACGAGGCGCCAGAGGGTCTTGGCCAGATTGGTCTGCCTCAGACGCGCGCCGACCGGAAGCGTGGTTCCCCCTGGGCGGAACACCGCGGCATTCTCGGGGTAGCGATCGATGTCGGCAGCATGCTGTTCCAATACATCTCGCAGTACGGGGTACATATAGAACCCGTCGCGGGCCAATTCAAAGGCGGGGGTGACGGCTTCTTCGAAGGAGATTGTTCCGAAGCGTCTGAGGGCTTCGATGTGTGTGGCCGGAGCGGCAGGAATCACTTGCTGCAGGATGCCTTCCGGAATCGTGGCGCCGCCAATCGCACGCAATTTCCCGACGTCTGTTGCTGCGGGCCAATATCCCAAGCCCTCCAGGCTGGTCACACGTCCGGTATCACGCATATAGACCAGTGTGGGCGCCACTCCGGCGAAGGACACTACGTCTGGCTGCAGAATTGACAGCGCCATTGCCGCTGTGACGCCGGCGTCCACGGCGTTGCCGCCACGATCAAGCACCCGCATTGCGGCGGCAGTCGCCAGCGCGTGGCCGGATGAGACCGCGTAATGACTGCCCGAAATCGTAGGGCGCCAGGATTCGATTGAGTTAGTCGTCATGCCAGGGGCTGTCCTATGAACCTTGCGCTTTCAATTGCAGACTTTCCACGGTGCTGTTCTTTCCTTATGTCTGTAGTTCGAGCGAGGGCTGTATCGCCGCGTCTGCCGGCTGCATCGGGTATTCAGTCGAAGTTGATTCCCTGGGCCAGCGGCAGTTCATGCGAGTAATTGATCGTGTTGGTTTGGCGGCGCATATAGGCCTTCCAGGCGTCCGAGCCCGATTCACGCCCGCCTCCCGTTTCTTTCTCGCCTCCGAAGGCGCCGCCGATCTCGGCGCCGCTGGTGCCGATGTTGACGTTCGCGATGCCGCAATCGCTGCCCAGCGCGCTTTGGAACAGCTCGGCTTCGCGTATGTCGGTGGTGAAGATGCAAGATGAAAGACCATGCGGCACGGCATTGTTCAAGGCAATGGCTTCACCAATTTCCCGATAACCGAGGATATACAGAATGGGGGCGAATGTTTCGTGACGAACCACTTCGGTCTGCCGCGGCATTTCCACGATGGCCGGTGCAACGTAATAGGCGTCGGGAAACTCGGACTGGAGCTGTCTTTCGCCGCCATATACCTTGCCGCCTTGGCTGCGCGCCTGCTCCAAAGCGTCCTGCATGGCCTCGTAGCCCGCCTTGTCGATCAACGGGCCGACCAGGCTTCCCTGCAAGGGATGGCCGATGCGCACTTTGGCGTAGGCGGACTTGAGACGCGTGACGATTTCATCTTTGACGGACTCGTGGGCGATCAGGCGGCGCAGGGTGGTGCAGCGCTGCCCCGCGGTGCCCACGGCGGCAAACAGGGTCGCCCGCACCGCCAGGGCCAGATCGGCGCTGGGTGCCAGGATCATGGCATTGTTGCCGCCCAGTTCCAGGATGCTGCGACCGAAGCGGGCCGCGACGCATTGCCCGACTTCGCGACCCATGCGAGTGCTGCCTGTCGCGCTGACGAGCGCCACGCGCGGGTCTGCCGCCAGGGCCTGCCCGGCTGCGCGATCGCCCACGGATACTTGGCTGAGCTGCGGCGGGGCATCGTCAAAACCGTGCATGGCCTGTTCCAACAATGCCTGGCTGGCCAGGGCTGTGAGAGGCGTCTTTTCCGATGGCTTCCAAATGACGGAGTTGCCGGTGACCAGCGCCAATGCTGCATTCCAGGACCAGACCGCGGCGGGGAAGTTGAAGGCGCTGATTACTCCGACCACGCCTAGCGGATGCCAGGTTTCGCGCATGTGATGTCCGGGACGCTCGGAGGCTATGGTCAGGCCGTACAACTGACGCGACAGGCCGACCGCGAAATCGCAGATATCGATCATTTCCTGGACTTCACCCTGTCCCTCCTGGGCGATCTTGCCGGTTTCCCATGAGACCAGCTCTCCCAGCGCTGCCTTGTTGCGTCGCAATACTTCGCTGAAGCGGCGTATCAGTTCTCCGCGGCGCGGTGGCGGCACGGTGCGCCAAACATCGAATGCGTCCCGTGCGCGCTCGATTTTGGCCGCTACCGTGGCCGGATCGTCCAGCGCGATGGTGCCGAGCCGGCTGCCGTCAATGGGAGTGTGGAGCGGAAACGAGCCCGACGTGTATGCGGATCGGGGCACGCCGAGGCCGCTCAGCAATTTGTCGATCATGAAAATCCTTGAATACCTTTCGCAACGAGACTGAGTGATAGTATCCCGTAGAGAAGAGCTTCGGCCAAACGACAAATATTTCTCAAATTATTCCGTCAAATCATGATCTCGAGGCAGATTGACGATGTATCCACTCGCGAAACGCCCGTAGCGGCGGGTACTCCCGCCTGTCGGAGGGCCAGGCAAGGTAGTAGCCTTCCGCACTTTCCATGGGGCTGTCGTTCGGTACCAGCAGATCGCCACGCGCAAGTTCTGCCTCGATCAGAAAGCTCGGGAGAAGCGCCACGCCAAGGCCGGATATTGCCGCTTGTGCCGCTATTGCGAATTGATCCACCAACATGCCATGCAGTTGGCCCGGCGCGATGCCATGCGCTTCGAACCAGCGTTCCCATGCGTCGGGCCGGGATACGAGGTGCAGCAAGGGGACGTGCAGCAGATCTTGGGCGTAGGCTATGGGGTGCTCTTCCAGGAATGTGGTACTGCATGCCGGCACTACCGTTTCGTGCATCAGGAAATCCAGCTCGGCGCCCGGCCAGTGCGGCAGCCCGAAGTGCACCGCGGCATCGGCCGTGTCCATATTGAAGTCGAAGGGCGCAAGGCGCGTGGTCAGGTTGATGGTGATGCCGGGATGCTCTGCCAGGAAGCGCGGCAGGCGAGGCGCGAGCCAGCGCGTTCCGAACGTGGGCAGGATGGCCAGGTTCAGCGTGCCGCCATATGGATTTGCGCGAAAGCCGAGAGTCGCCGAGGAAATCCGCTTGAGCGCCTCGGCAATTTCTTTGGCGTAGGCGGCGCCCGCATCGGTCAAGCGCACTGTTTGCCGTTCCCGTATGAACAGGGGCGAGCCCAGGATGTCTTCCAGCGCGCGAATCTGGCGGCTGACTGCGCTTTGCGTGAGTTTGATCTCGGCGGCGGCTGCTGTGAAGCTCTGCAGTCGGGCCGCTGCCTCGAAAGCCAGCAACATCGACATCGGGGGCAGGAAGCGTCTTGGCGTTAACATGGCGAGTTCATGTCAAATCAGAATGACATGATAAAGGAACATCGTTTGACTGTCTACGACGCTAGTTGCAAAAATGGCTTTATCGCTCCGTATGTCATGCGAATAACGAATGAGTGATGTCGGTCTTTGCCTGGACTCGTGAATTCCATCCATGGATGCGTCAACTGAAACCCTTTCTCGCAGGTGAGGCTGCATGAAAAACAATCCGCGCTCTCATGGCTTATGGGAAGCCTCTGCTCCACCTCCACCCGGCGCTCGCCCGTTGGCCGGCTTTATCGAATGCGACGTGGCAGTCGTCGGTGCGGGGTACACGGGCTTGTCGGCTGCCTTGCATCTGGCGCAAGGCGGCGCCTCGGTCGCGGTCATCGAGGCTGTGGATATCGGCTACGGCGGATCAGGCCGCAACGTGGGTCTGGTCAATGCGGGCATGTGGGTCATGCCGGAGAAGCTGACCAGCGAACTGGGGCAGTTGTATGGTCGAAGACTGCTCGAATTATTGGGCGAGGCCCCCTCCCTGGTCTTTGATATCGTGCAGCGCCACGACATTGCGTGCGAGGCTGTGCGCAGCGGCACCTTGCATTGCGCGGTCGGAGCGGCCGGCCTGAAAGAGATTACAGAGCGCGCCCGGCAGTGGCGGGCGTTGGGCGCGCCCGTGCATGTGCTCGACGCGCGTGAAACCGCTCGCAAGGTCGGCACGTCGGTGTATCGCGGCGCGTTGCTCGACAAACGTGCGGGCACGATTCAGCCGCTCGCTTATGCCCGCGGACTGGCTCGTGCCGCCTTGCGGGCGGGCGCCGCGATCTATTCCGGCAGCCCGGTGGCCAGGCTCGAAGATACGGGCAGCCGCTGGCGCCTGCATACCCGCGGTGAAGGGGCGGTCGAGGCGCCTTGGGTCATCGTTGCTACCAATGCCTATTCCGGGGTCGATGGCCTTTGGGCGAAATTACGCCGTGAACTGGTACATCTTCCGTACTTCAACATGGCAACCCCGCCTCTGGATTCCGCCCTGCGCCAGGCCATATTGCCGGAGCGGCAGGGGGCATGGGATACACGCCAAGTGTTGTCGTCATTTCGTTTCGACCAGGCCGGGCGCCTGGTATTTGGCAGTGTAGGAGCCTTGCGTGGCGCGGGTTCCAGCATCCATCGGGATTGGGGCAGGCGGGCGCTGCGCCACTTGTTTCCGCAGTTGGCTGACATCGATTTCGAGCATGAGTGGTACGGCAGCATCGGCATGACGGCCAATGCCTTGCCCCGTTTCCATCGCATGGGACGCAACATGATTTCTTTCAGCGGCTACAACGGTCGTGGCATTGCCCCCGGCACGGCCTTTGGCCGCGAAATGGCTCGTCTGGTGCTGGGCGAATTGTGCGAGGAAGATCTGCCTCTGCCGGCGAGCGCCGTCTTGCCGATAAAGCTGCGTACGGCGCGCGAGTACTGGTACGAGGCAGGTTCTCAGGTGGTTCATATGTTTGGTGCGCGTATTTAGGGTTTTTCCATGATCTCCGTCGAATTCGCATCGAGCTACGCAAATCCCGCGGGCTCTCCGATACGCGAGCTTTTTCCGTACTTGAATAGGCCGGGCATGATTTCGTTTGCGGGCGGCTACCCGTCGCCATCGCTATTCGACGCGGAGGGCTTACAACAAGCCGCACAACATGCCTTCGCGGATACGGCTGGTAGCCTGCAGTATGGAGCCACCGAGGGCTCCCCCGCGCTTCGCCAGGCCCTGGCGCAGTTGTGTGCTGCGCGCGGGATCCAGTGCGACCCCAGCCATTTGATCGTCACGACCGGGTCGCAGCAGGCGTTTGACTTGCTGGTTCGCGTCTACATTGCACCCGCGGCGAGCGTGTACGTCGAAACACCGGCATATCCCGCCGCCATCCAGGCCCTGAGGCTCGCCCAGGCACGGATCCATGAGGTTCTGGTCGACGAAGACGGTATAGACGTCGACGCCTTGCAGCGGCAGCTCGAAGACGCTGTGCCATCTGATCGGCCCAAGCTGTTGTACACGGTACCTACGTTTTCCAATCCCTGCGGCACCTTGTTGACGCAATCGAGGCGTGAGGCTTTGGTGAGGCTGGCGCTGAAGTATGAGTTTCTGATCATTGAAGACGACCCCTACGGGGAGCTTGCCTTTAGTACGTCAGTGCCTCCGCCTATCTATGCGACAGGACATGTCATGGCCGCCGCGGACAATCCCGTGGTGTATTTATCGAGCCTGTCTAAAACGGTGGCGCCGGCATTGCGCGTAGGGTGGATGCTCGCTCCGGCGGAAATTCTGCGTCGTTGCGCTATAGCCAAGCAGACTTCCGATCTCTGCACGTCGCCGCTTGCGCAGGCCGTTGCATCACGATATCTGGCGAGTTCCCGTTATGCCGCCATGGTGGCCGGCGCACGGGACGAGTATGCCAGCCGCATGCGAGCCATGGCGCACGCCTTGCGCGACGAACTGGCCGATACTTTGACATTTTTTGAACCAAAGGGCGGCATGTTCGTGTGGGCGGAGCTTGCTCGACCAATGGATATGCCACGCCTGTTCCAGGCGGCGGTGGAGCAAGGCGTGCTGTATGTGCCGGGTGACGCGTTCTACCCCTATGAGCCTCGCGGGCAGGGCATGCGCTTATCTTTTGCAACGCCCTCCACACACGAGATTGCTCAAGGGGTTCGGCGGCTTGCCCGGGCTTTGAGGCTCTGCGCCGACCACCGGTCATCTGCCTCGAGATGACTCGCCATGCCCGGCGCAAAACGCCGTGCCGCTCTGCAAGGCGCATATGCGCCCGCCGCGCGCTTGACGTCGTACCGGATCACCGAGACGGAGCGTTTGTCCAATAGCTGGCGAAAGCCCGAGCTGGTAAGTTCATTCAAGCCATTTTCGGTAATAAATTTTTATATTGACATAAAATGAAAATTTATTATCATTCCACTAGATCGGAAAAAAACATGCATGCCAGATAGCGGCATGCACCGGATCGAGGTGGAGACATGAAAAGATACCTGATGCGCTATGCGCTGCAGTTCATCCCCGTACTGCTGATCATCTCGCTGATCGTGTTTGTGCTGGTGTACATGGCCGGGGATCCGGTGGCGCTGATGTTGCCGGATTCGGCCACGCCGGCGGAAATCGCCACTCTGCGCGAGTCGCTTGGCCTGAATCGGCCATTCCTGGTGCAGTTCTGGATCTTCCTGACTCATATCTGCTCCGGGGACTTCGGCATGTCGTTCCGCTACCATGCCGACGCCATGTCGGTGGTCTTGAGCCGCTTGCCGGCCTCTGTCGAATTGGGCATGTTGGCGATGGCCTTTGCGCTTGCCGTCTCCATTCCCCTGGGCATCTGGTCCGCCATCCGCAGGAACAGCTCGCTGGACGTACTGATCACGGGAGCGTCGGTGGCCGGCAAGGCCATGCCGACGTTCTGGCTGGGCCTGATGCTGATTCTGATCTTTGCCGTGAAATTTCGTGTCTTCCCCGTCTCCGGCAGCGGGGGGCTGTCGCACATGATATTGCCCGCCATCACGCTCGGCGGCGGAGCGGCCGCGGAAATCGCGCGCCTGGTGCGTTCCAACATGATAGAGACGCTGGGACAGGATTACATCCGCACGGCGCGCAGCAAGGGGCTGGGCGACTTTGACATCATCTTCCGGCATGCATTCAAAAACTGCCTGAATCCGGTCATTACCATGGTCACCGTACAGCTTCCTTTTCTGATCGGTGGTTCTCTCATCACCGAGACTGTCTTCGCCTATCCGGGGGTAGGCCAGTTGCTGGTGCAGGCGGTCAATGCCCGGGATATGTCGGTGGTCGAGGCCGGCGTCTTCCTGATCGCACTGATCGTGATTTTCATGAATATGGTCGGCGATGTGCTTTACCGCCTGGTCGACCACCGAATCAAGTACTGACTGGAAACCGGAGACAGAAATGAATCATGGCGAGGGAGCAATCGCAATGAATGACTGTCGGCCCGATATGGAGGCCGCGGCGGGCGCTTCGACAAAGCGCAAGTGGGGGCGCACGAAGAGCTGGCTGGGCATGCTGAGCCGGAGCAAGACCGGAGTGACCGGCTTGCTCATCGTGATCTTCATTGTGCTGGTGGCCGTGTTCGCACCCTGGGTCGCGCCCTACGATCCGGCCAAGGTGGATCTTGCCGGCATGCTGACGCCGCCCGCGTGGCTGTCCGGTGGGTCGATGGCGCACATACTCGGCACGGACAACCTGGGGCGCGATGTGCTCAGCCGCATTATCTACGGTTCGCGGGTGTCGCTTCTGGTGGGGGTATGCGCGGTTCTAGTATCGGGCTGTATCGGCACCATACTGGG
Organism: Candidimonas nitroreducens; assembly: GCF_002209565.1. GTDB lineage: Bacteria > Pseudomonadota > Gammaproteobacteria > Burkholderiales > Burkholderiaceae_B > Candidimonas > Candidimonas nitroreducens. The sequence continues at coordinate 159,444 of NZ_NJIH01000012.1, read as the reverse complement.
GGTGGTCGCGGGCTTTCATGGAGGCTGGATCGGCGCCGCGATCATGCGCTTGACAGACGCGTTCCTGGCACTGCCGGCGATGCTTCTGATGCTGGTGATCATCGGAGTATTCGGCCCCAGCCTGATCACGCTCATCTTCGTCATGGGCTGTACGAAATGGGTTCCCTACACCCGCCTCATGCGCGGGGAAGTGCTGAGCCTGAAAGAACGCGATTTCATCCGGGCGGCATACTCCATCGGCACTCGCAGCCACACCATCATGCTGCGCCATCTCCTGCCCAATGTCTTCTCGACGCTGATCGTCATTTCCACGCTCAGTGTCGGATCGGCCATCATTTCCGAATCTTCGCTCAGTTTCCTGGGGCTGGGCATACAGCCGCCGCAGGTTTCCTGGGGCTATATGCTGAGCGAGGGACAGGCGTATCTGTCCACCAGTTGGTGGATCGCCACCTTTCCCGGCATCGCGATCACGGTGACAGTTATCGGAATCATCTTTCTGGGCGACTGGCTGCGCGACGTGGTCGATCCCAGACAACAGGGGCGCTGATCATGACGACCAATCAGGCAGATCCGGCTCGGTCGGGCGAAAAAGCACCGCTGCTCGATGTGCGCAACATACGGACGTCCTTCCGGACATCGCAGGGGCTCGTCTATCCCGTCGACAATGTTTCGTTCTCGCTCGATCGCGGCGAAGTGGTTGCCATCGTCGGCGAATCGGGCTGCGGCAAGAGCATCACCGCTTTTTCCGTCATGGGCCTGCTGGGCGACTCGGGCCGGGTCGAGCAAGGAGAAATTTTCTTCGAGGGCAGAGACATAAGCGCTATGTCGCGCGAGCAGATGCGCGGCATACAGGGCAACGATATCTCCATGATCTTCCAGGAGCCGCTCACTTCCCTGAATCCGCTGCTGACCACGGGCTACCAGATCGACGAGTCCTTGCGCCTGCATAAAAATCTGAGCAGGAAGCAGGCCAAAGAGCAGAGCATCGACATGCTCAGAAAAGTAGGCATGCCTCGCCCCGAAGCCGTGTATGCCGCGTATCCGCATGAACTGAGCGGGGGCATGCGTCAACGTGTGATGATCGCGATGGCGCTCTCCTGCGGACCCAAGCTGCTTATTGCGGACGAGCCCACTACGGCGCTGGACGTCACCATCCAGGCGCAGATTCTCAAGCTGATGCAGGATCTGCGCAGCGAACTCGGCACCACGATCGTCCTCATCACTCATGACCTCGGCGTGGTCGCGGAAATGGCCGATCGCGTGATCGTGATGTATGCGGGACAAGTGGTGGAGCAGGGGGATGTCTACAGCCTGTTCCAGAACCCCAAGCACCCCTATACCCGGGGGTTGATGAACAGCACCCCGAAGATACATGAGATCCGCGATGCGCTGGAGTCGATACGCGGAACCGTGCCGGCTCCTGGCGAGATGCCGCGCGGGTGCCGTTTCAGCCCCCGGTGTCCCCGCGCTTTTGACAAGTGCAGAACCGAGGCGCCGGTATTGCAGGAATTTTGCGGCAATTATCAGGTGCGGTGCTGGTTGCCTGAAGAACAGGAGGTGACGTTAGATGAGCACTGATTCTATGACCCCCCTGCTCGAATTGAGGGGACTCAAGAAGCATTTCGATATATCGGGCGATTGGTTCGCCGGCGAGCGCAAGTACCTGAAGGCGGTCGATGGCATCGATCTCAAGGTCTATGCCGGGGAAACTCTGGGCATTGTCGGCGAGTCGGGCTGTGGGAAATCCACCACGGGCAATGTCATATTGCGGCTGATCGAGCCGTCCGCGGGCGATATTCTGTTCGAGGGAAAAAGCATCTGCGGGCTGTCCCTGGCCGAGCTCAGGGCGAAGCGCAAAGACTTCCAGATGATATTCCAGGATCCATTTTCATCGCTCAACCCGCGCATGCGGGTTCTGGATCTGATCGCCGAACCGCTGCGCTCCCACAACGTGCTGTCCGGGGAAAAATTGCGCCGGCGAGTCGGCGAACTGATGGAAAGTGTCGGCCTGAGCCCCTCTTTCATCACGCGATACCCTCATGAGTTCAGCGGCGGCCAGAGGCAGCGCATCGGCATTGCCAGGGCGCTGGCGCTGCGGCCGAAGCTGATCGTATGCGATGAGGTGGTTTCGGCGCTGGATGTGTCGATACAGGCGCAAATACTGAACCTGCTGGGGCGGCTGCAGAAAGAATTCAACCTCACTTACATCTTCATATCGCATGGCTTGCCGGCAATCAAGCACATCAGCACCCGCATCGCCGTGATGTATTTGGGAAAAATCGTGGAGCTGGCGACCAAAGAGCAATTGTTCCGCCGCCCGTTGCACCCTTATACGGAGGCGCTGCTGTCTGCAGTCCCGATTCCCGATCCGGCGCTGGCCCGCAGTCGCAAGCGCATTGTGCTCGATGGCGACATCCCGAGCCCGGTGAATCTGCCCTCGGGATGCCGCTTTCATACTCGCTGCCCGTATGCACAGGAGAAATGCCGCCTCGTGGAGCCGGCGCTGCTCGTAAAGCCGGACGGCCATCAGGTGGCCTGTCATTTCCCTTTGGCGGAGACGGCCGGGCCGCTGGCCGCGCCGGCGCAACCGGCGGCGGCCATGGCTTTGGCCGAATGAAGGGCGGGCAGGATTCGATTTCGCTCATTTGAAAATCTACATGCTGAGGAATACCGGAATGGATCAAGTCAGGAAGTCTTCCACGCGTAAAGGCTGGATAGCAGGGCTGGCCGTGGCAATTGTCGCGGTGGCGGGGTATTCCCTGTTCATGCGGACAAGCCATGAGAGCCCGAAACCGGCCGCCGCCGCGGCGCTGGCTCGGGATCCCGACACACTCAGAATCGGCATGGACAAGGGCATTCTGTCGTTCGACCCGCAGAATAACGGCAGCTATGGCACGCCGTTGATGAACGTCTTCGACACCCTGGTGCGGATCGACAAGGACGGCAATTTCCAGCCGCAACTGGCCGAGAGCTTCAAGCAGGTCGACCCTGTCACCTGGGCATTCTCGCTGCACAAGGGCATCAAGTTCCACAATGGCGACGAGCTGACCTCGAGCGACGTCAAATTTACGCTCGATCGCGTCACGTCTGACAAATCGCTGATTGAGAATGCCCGCTTCTCGTCCATCAAGGAAGTCAAGATACTCGACAAGTACAACTTCGAAATCATTACCAAAGAACCCGATCCCGTATTGCTGAACCGGCTCATACGCATGGGAGGCAGTATTCTGCCCGAGCACTACTTCAAAGAAAAGGGCGTGAGTTACTTCATGCAGCATCCCGTGGGCTCCGGGCCTTACCAGGTCGTGGATTACGAGCCCGACCGCAGATTGATACTCAAAAGGTTCGACGGCTACTTCAAGGGCAAGGTCTCCGAATGGAAAAAGGCGGTGATCACCGTATTGCCCGACGCGGCGACCAGGGTCAATGAGCTGGTGACCGGAGGCGTGGATCTGGTTACGGAAATTCCGCCCTCCGAATGGAGCCGGGTGAACGGCCAGAAAGGGTTGAAAATCGTCGATGGCAATTCCACGCAGGTAATGTTGCTGGTCGTCAATTGCAATAAGGAATTTCCGACGTCGGATCGCCGTGTGCGCCAGGCCATAGAGTATGCGATCGACAGCCGCCTCATCGTCAAGAAGCTCTTCGACGGGATGGGGACTCCCACACGGACTCACATCACGCCGGGAATTCTTGGCTTCGATAAAAGCCTGTACGACACATCGGACTACGACCCGGCCAAGGCGAAGGCGCTGCTGAAAGAAGCCGGCTATGGCGAAAGCAAGCCTCTGAAGCTCACGCTGCAGATCCCCCAAGGGCGCTACCTGCTCGATTCCGAACTGGGGCAACTGATCGCCGCCATGCTGCAGGGCGTAGGCATCCAGGTGAAAATCGAATTGCTTGAAAACAGCCGGTACGTGCAGGTGCGTAACAGCAACAAGAACCAGGCCTTGATGCTGGCCGGTTATGGCAACAGCATGTTCGATCCTTTCCTGCCGCTCAATGCGCTGAATTCGAAAGTCTATTTCAAGCGTATCGGATACAAGAATGAAAGAGTGGATGCGCTGCTGGACAAGGCCATGCAGACCATGGATCCGAAAGAGCGGGCCAAGATGTACCAGGAAGTGCAGCAGATTCTGGCCGTGGATCTGCCATACATCTATATCTACAACGAGCGGTATTTCACTGGCATCGATACCAATAGGGTCAGCTTCGACCCGCCGGCCAGCAAGGACATTCTTGTCGAGGACATCAAAAAAAAATAAGCGCCGGCGAACGGCCGGGCCGAGATTCACGGATATTTCCCCAGTGATCCCGTTCCTTCGGGCGCGGTCTATGAGGGCACGCTAAAACAGGGTTGTGACTTATATGGTTGATGAAAACCGCTTATTCGACAGATTGACCAGGCTCGGCGACGTCGGCCGGACATCTCACGGCGGGGTCAGCCGCCTGGCCCTGACCGACCTGGATCGGCGCGGCTTGGAGCTGATCGCGCGTTGGATGCGCGAAGCGGGCCTGCAAGTGCGCATGGATGCCGCTGGCAATCTCATAGGCCGCAAGGAAGGGCGCCGGCCGGATCTACCGGTGGTTCTGACCGGTTCGCATTCGGATACTACGCAGGAAGGCGGGATGTTCGACGGCGCCCTGGGCATTTTGGGAGGCATCGAGGCTCTGCAATGCATGAACGAACGGGGCCTGGCCACGGATCATCCCATAGAGGTATGCGCCTACAGGGACGAGGAGGGCTGCCGCTTCGCGGCCAGTTACTCGGGCTCCAGGATCATGACGGGCAAGCATGATCCCGACCGCTTGTCACGTACGGACGAGAACGGGATATCGATTGCGCAGGCATTGCAGGCCCAGGGCATCGAGCCTGAGCGCGTGGGCGAGGCCGCCCGCGTGCCGGGCTCGGTCAAGGCGCATGTCGAATTGCACATAGAGCAGGGAAAGGTGCTGGCCAGCAAGGGCCTGCCGGTCGGCATAGTGACAGGTATCTGCGCCTCGTCGCGCAGCAGGATCGTCCTGACCGGCGAAGCCATGCATGCCGGCACCACGCCCATGTCCCTGCGCCGCGATCCGATGGCAGCGGCCGCGGTGATCATTCAGGCTATCGAGGACGAGGCGCGGCGCACGCAAAGCACCGTTGCCACGGTGGGCATGATCAGAACCTTTCCGGGAGGCGTGAATGTGATTCCCAGCAAGGTGGAGTTTTCGCTGGACTGCAGAGACATCGATGTGCGGGTGCGCGATGCCGTGCTCGACCGGATTGTGGAGAGGGCGAAGGAGATATGCGAAGAGCGCACCATCGGCTTTGACATCACGATCTTCGGCAGGGGCGAATCCAAATTGTGCTCCGACATGGTGAAAGAGCCGATAAGGCGCGCCTTCCAGAGGCTGAATCTGGAGGCTTTTTCACTGCCCAGCGGCGCGGGCCACGATTCGGGCGCGTACTACGATTTCTGCCCGATGGGCATGATATTCGTCCGTTCCAAGGACGGCATCAGCCACAATCCTGCCGAATGGAGCTCGCCCGAGGACTGCGCGCGCGGCGCCCAGGTTCTCTACCACACCCTGCTGGATCTGGCCGCCGCGGGCGAAGACGGAGTCGATCCGCAAGCCGCGGCGCCCGACCGGAAGACCTTGCTGTCCAGTTGATTCATGCCCAGGCCGATCCGGCCCTGCGTCGTCCTATAACATGAAGGAGTTGCTTCAATATGTCCAAAAGACAAATCCAGCCCCCCGGCGTATTCGCCCATCATCGCGCCGCGCTTACCTCCCACTATGCGGTGATGCCGCCTGAAGGGATTCTGGAAAGCCGCATACCGGGTATCAGCAATACCACGATCAGCGTACAGGCTTCCCGCAGCCTGGGCGCAGAGTTCGCGCAGATTCTGCTGGACATGCGAGCCGGCGGGGGCATGGATCATGCACGCAACGATGGCCTGCAGGCGTTCTTCTACGTCATATCGGGGCAGGCCTGGCTGGAAATCGACGGCCGATCCCACGATCTGCGCCCCGGCAGCTTCGCCTACGTGCCGGCCGGGGCGAATATTCGCCTCGCGAATGCGGGCGGCGAGAATGCCCGCGTAATCTGGCTGAAGAAAGCTTATGAAGCAGTCGAAGGGATAAGGCCTCCGAAGGCGCTCGTAAGCCATCGGGATCAGGTCGAGAAAGTCAACAAGCACACTCAGGGGCGAACCTGGCAGCACCTGCTTCCTGACGAAGACCCGGCATTCGACTTTGCCATGAATATATTGAGCTTCGAGCCCGGAAATTATTTCCCGATGATCGAAACACACGTCATGGAGCATGGCCTGTACATGCTGGAAGGTCAGGGCATGTATCTGCTGCAGGCCGACTGGCACGAATGCTGGGAGGGCGATTTCATATACATGGCGCCGTTCTGCCCGCAATTCTTTTATGCGACCGGCTGGTCGCGGGCAAGCTACCTGCTGTACAAGAATGTCAATCGCGACATTGTCTGAGCGCGCTGCCATGACTATGCTGGATATCACCGCGCAGCCCCTAACGAGGGAAGTATTTTCGGAATTCGGAGACGTGGTCGATACGCTTGCGGGCACGTCCTTCGCAATCAATGCGGGGCGCGCAATGCGCCACCACGATCTGGCGCGTGTCGAAACCCTGGGGGAAGGCGCCCGCGCGCAATTGAGCATTTTCGTGAGCAAACCGGTAGAGCTTCCGTTCGAGCTGGAATTTCTGGAACGGCATCCTCTGGGCAGCCAGGCCTTCGTTCCCATGGATGGAAGCCGCTTCCTGGTTGTCGTGGCGCCTGTAGGAGAGGCGATCGATCCGGGCTCGGTGCGCGCCTTTGTCACCAACGGCCGCCAGGGCGTCAATTACCGGGCCTCAGTATGGCATGCGCCGCTGGCGGTGCTGGAGCGCAGCGGCGAATTACTGGTGGTCGACCGGGGCGGAGAAGGCGCTAATTGCGATGTGCATCCTCTGCGGCTGCGCGTCGGGCTGGCCGCCGGCTGCTGATCGGTATGCGTGGCGCAATGCGCGGCATATATGCCGTTGCGCCGCTCATGCCGAGAAGCCGGTGCCAGGGCATAGGTGGTTAAACAAAACTGGAAAAGCTAAACTACGATGACTTTGGCAACCGGCAAGATCGTGTCACTCATGCGGACGACTACAAAAAGCAGATTGCGGGCGATGATCGAAACGGGCCGATTACCATGAGGCTTCAGCTCGAAGACCGCCTCAGGGAAATCTACGAAGAGCTGCCTCAGAGCGAGCGGCTGCTGGCCGACCTGCTCATGGATTTCCCGGGGGTGCTGGTAACCCACTCCATTCCCGAACTGGTCAAGCAAGCCAATACTTCGAATGCCGCAGCCACCAGGCTGGTCAAGCGCCTTGGCTATACCAATGTGCAGGAAATCCGCAAGCAGGTGCGTCAGGCCCGTGTGGAAGGTTCGCCGCGCTATCTGAATACTTTTGTGCACGATACGTTGGATTTCGAAAGCGGCGTGAAGCAGCATGTCGAATCCGAGATCCAGAATTTGCTGTACAGCTTCGGGGCGCTGGGAGAAGGTACGCTCACAGAGATCGTGGCGGCGCTCGGGAAAGCGCGCAATGTATGGGTTGTCGGCTATGGCAATAGTCATATGCCCGCCATGTACCTGCGTCAGCAGCTGATACAGCTGCGCGAGCATGTCGAGGTGCTGCCCCGGCCCGGCCAGGCCATCGAGAAAGATCTGTCGGATCTGGGCCGCAGCGACATGATCATCGTCATAGGCTTTCGCAGACGCAATGAAATCCGCTACAAGCTCCTGAAGTATGCAAAAAACGTTGGGGCGCACAGCCTGTATGTAACCGACCATTCCGAATCGAAAACAGCCGGCCTGGCGAACTGGACGATACGCTGCCGTGTCCAGAGCACGTCATTGTTCGATTCATATATTTCGGGCTACAGCATACTCAACTACATTTGCGCATCGCTGTCCGACCAGCTTGGCCGCGCCGCCTCCGAGCGGCTCGGCCAGGCCGAAAAATTGCACGAATTGCTCGGCGACGAGTGACGAGTCAGTCTGCAAGCTCGAACAGGATTTCCTGCGCACCGTGCCAATGAACCAGTTCCCCGAACTGCGGCAGTGACTGCTCGCCTTCGATAATGCTCAGGAAATGGTTGCCGGCCAGTTTGCCGTATTCGCAGGCAAAGGCATTGGGGCCATAAGGCATGTAAATTTCGCCGCCCCCTTGCGTGGCGTCTCCGGGGCACATCACGATATCGCCCGTTTTCGGATAGCTGGTGGGGTTTTCGTAGGCGACCTCCGCACCCGTGGTTCCGAGGCGGATGAACACGGCCTTGCCGCTCCACCGGCCTTGGCTGATATGTGTTTTGAAGGGCAGCTTTCGCAAGAACCACGCGCAGGTCTGCGGCGCGGTTTCTTCTTCCAGGCGGGCAAGGTATGTGTATTGTCTTGACGTGATTTTTATGTGTTTCATGGTTTGATCCGATAAATGTCCAGGCCTGTTGCTTACCAGGGTCGACGATTCGTTTCCCGCTGCCTTTTTGTCTTTTGGGTATCTGCTCGATGGCGCGATTCGGCAACGGCGTGCGGGGGAATGCATCTGCCGGCAGCTCAGGGGCAGCGCCTCTCCCGTGCCTGAATGATAATTTATGATCGGTTTTATATCAACATAAAAATTAATTTTCAGTTTGGCGCGTTAAGGTATGCAGCCGTGTGATGAACCGGCTGGGCTTGTGTAGGATGGGCGGCAATCCACGGGCGTCGGCGGCGCGGGCCGTGGCCGAATTCCTGTCCCGTCGAACCGGGCCGCCGGCGCCGTAGCCTATTCGATGATATTGAACTGATCCAGATACTTTTCGGACAGCGTCAGCCCCAGGCCGGGCTTGTGCTCGTCCAGATCGATGAAGCCGTTTTGCGGGGTCGGGTCGCCTTCGAAGATGTAATAGAACAGCTCGTTGCCGACCTCCACGTCGTGCACGGGGAAGAATTCCGACATGGGCGAAGCCAGGGTCGACATGGTGAGGTGGTAGTTGTGCATCTGGCCCGCGTGCGGGATGACCGGCACGGAATAGGCTTCGGCCAGGGCGTTGACCTTGTGCGCCGCGGTGATGCCGCCGACGCGGTTGGTGTCGTACTGGATCACCGACACGGCGCGCTTGTCCAGCAGCTGGCGAAAGCCGTAGCTGGTGAATTCGTGTTCGCCGCCCGAGATCGGAATGCTGGTCAATTGATTGAGTTCGGCGTAGCCGTCGATGTCGTCGGCGATGACGGGTTCCTCCAGCCAGCGCGGCTCGTAGCGTTCCAGCTTGGGCAGTATGCGCTTGGCGTATTCCAGGTTCCAGCCCATATAGCATTCCAGCATCAGATCCACGTCGTAGCCTATGACCTCGCGTACCGCCGCGACGCTGTCCAGGTTCTGGCGCACGCCCGCCGGGCCGTCCTTGGGGCCGTAGCCGAAACGCATCTTCATGGCGCTGAAGCCCTGATCCAGGTAGGACTGGGCCTCGCGCTGCATCTCGGCCAGGTCGGTGCGGTACAGCTTGGACGCGTAGCAGGGAATCTTTTCTTTGGTGCGCCCGCCCAGCAGTTTGAAGACCGGCCGTCCGGTGGCCTTGCCCATCAGATCCCACAGGGCGATATCGATGGCCGAGATCGCCGCCATGGCCACGCCCTTGCGGCCCCAGGCCAGGGTCGAGCGGTACATGCGCTGCCACAGATATTCATAGTCGAAGGGATCCTGGCCGATCACCAGCGGCGCCAGGTACTGATCGATGATCTGCTTGGCGATGCGCGGCGCCAGGGCGACGTTGCCTATGCCGACATGGCCGTCGTCGGTTTCGACTTCCACGACGGTCCAGCCGTGGAAGCGGAACGTGCCCATGGTGTCGCCGCGGCTCCACAGCTGATCCATGGCGTTGGCGCAGAAGTGGGCTTGAGGCGGAACGGTGCGGCCTTTCCATTCAAAGACGCGGGCGCGTATGCGGGTGATTTTCATTGGTTTCTCCGTACGGAAATAGAGACTCGGCAAGTTTGTTCGGCGCGCACTGAGCCACCGGCCGGCCCTGTCGGGGCCGGTCGTCGCGGCTGCGCGCGTGATGGAAGGGGTTGCGGCTGGGCTAGGCGGACTGCTTCATATAGCTTGCGCCCATGCGGCAGGCGATCAGGAAGGCGTTGCGTGTGGCGTTGACATTGGCGAGGTTCCTGCCGGCGATGTCGTAGGCGGTGCCGTGTGCCGGGGTGGTGATGGGAATGGGCAGCCCGCCCTGGACGGTCACGCCTTTTTCGAAGCCCAGCAGCTTGATGGCGATCTGGCCCTGGTCGTGATACATGGTGACGATGGCGTCGTATTTGCCGTCGCGCGCCTTGATGAAAATGGTGTCGGCGGGGAAGGGGCCGTCCACCGGGTATCCCTGCTCGCGCAGCGCGCTTACGGCGGGCCCGATGACGTCGATTTCTTCGCGCCCGCAAGAGCCGCCATCCCCGCCGTGTGGGTTGAAGGCGGCTACGGCCACGCGCGGCTCGTGTACGCCGGCGGCCTTGAGCGAGTCGTAGATGAGGCGGCTGGCGTCCTCGATGCGTTCCTTGCTCAGGTACGAGGCCGCGTCCTTCAGCGGAATGTGCGAGGATACGCGCGAGGTCCAAAGGCCGTCCAGCGTGTTGAATTCACAGAAGTAGCCGTCGACCTTCAGGTAGTCGGCGAAGTGGTGCAGCTCGTCTTCGAACTTCATGCCCGATTGCTTCATGGCGTGCTTGTTCAGGGGAGCGAAGCAGATGGCGTCTATCTGGCGTGCCATGACGCCGTCCATGCACAGGTTCAGTATCTTCAGCACCGAGGCGCCGCCCGCCGCGTCCGCCTTGCCGGTTTCCACCTGGTCGGCGCGCACGCTGTCGACCGCCAGGAACAGCGGCATGCCGCAAGCGGCGCCGCGCGCCTCGGCCAGCGTGGCGATGGGCCGGGTGGCGACCTGCACGCCCGCGACTCGCTGTCCGGCCTGCCACAGCCACGGATCGCCGATCAGCACGATGTTGGCGTGCCTGATGGTGTCGGGATCGTGCAGCAGCTTGGCGATCAGTTCCGGGCCGATGCCCGCGGGGTCGCCCAGGGTCAATGCTACGGTAGCTTGGGATTTAGGCATGGGGTTTCTCTGTGTGATTCGTGTCGATGGGGTAGGCCCTAGGCCCTTGCGCGGCGGTACACGCGCATGATCAGCGGCAGGCAGGCCATCGCGAGCCCCACCGTGGTCAGGGTGCCCGACAGGCCGTTGTGCCAGAAGATGCTCAGCTTGCCGCCCGAGAACAGCATCGACTGGCGGAAGGCGTCTTCGGCCTTGTCGCCCAGTACGGCGGCGAGCACCAGGGGCGCAATGGGGTAGCCCAGTTTCTTGAACATGTAGCCGAATGCGCCGAACACCAGCATCAGGCCGACATCGAACAGCGACTGGTTGACGGCATAGGCGCCGACGCTGCAGATGATGATGATGATGGGTGCCATGATGGAGAAGGGCACGCGCAGGATCGAGGCGAACAGCGGAACCGTGGACAGAACCACGATCAGGCCCACCACATTGCCCAGGTACATGCTGGCGATCAGCCCCCAGACGAAGTCCTTCTGTTCCACGAACAAGGTGGGGCCGGGCTGCAGGCCCCAGATCATCAGGCCGCCCAGCATGACCGCTGCGGTGGCCGAGCCCGGCACGCCGAGCGTCAGCATGGGCAGCAGCGCGCTGGTGCCGGCCGAATGGTCGGCGGATTCGGGCGCGATGACGCCTTCCAGCGAGCCCTTGCCGAAGCGTTCCGGCGTTTTGGACATGCGCTTGGCGACGCTGTAGCTGAGGAAGGACGCGGCGGTGGGGCCGCCCGGGGTGATGCCCATCCAGCAGCCTATGAGCACGCTGCGCAGCCAGGTGGCCCAGTAGCGCGGCAGCTGCTTCCAGGTCTGCCACACGACCCGCGGGTTGATCTTGGTGCGTTCGCCCTTGAAGACCAGGCCTTCCTCGACGGTGCAGAGGATCTCGCCGATGCCGAACAGGCCTATGACCGCCACTTCGAAGCTGATGCCGCGCAGCAGTTCCGGCACGCCGAAGGTCAGGCGCAGATTGCCCGACACCGTGTCCATGCCCACCGCGGCCAGGGCGAAGCCTATCATCATCGACGAGATGGTTTTCAGCGCCGGGCTGCGGTTCAGGCCTATGAAGCTGCCGAAGGCCAGTACGTACACCGCGAAGAATTCCGGCGAGCTGAAGCTCATGGCGAACTTGGCGATGTAGCCGGAAAGAAAGGTAATGAGCAGCACACCCACCAGCGCTCCGAGCAGCGCCGAGGTGAACGCCGCCGTCAGCGCCTCGCCGGCCCGCCCCAGGCGCGCCAGCGGGTAGCCGTCGAAGGTGGTGGCCACCGACGACGGCTCGCCCGGAATGTTGAAGATCACCGAAGTGACCGAGCCGCCGAACAGTGCGCCCCAGTACATGCAGGACAGCAGGATGATGGCCGACACCGGCTGCATGCTGAAGGTGATGGGCAGCAGCAGCGTGACGCCGTTGGGCGCGCCCAGGCCCGGCAGCACCCCCACCAGGATGCCGAGCAGGATGCCGGCGACCATGATCATCAGGTGGTACCAGGAAAGCACGACGCCCATGCCGTGCATCAGTAGTTCGAGTTGTTCCATTTGCGGTCTTTTCCCGTTGCTCAGTATCCGAACCAGGCCGGGATCGGGCCCGCGTACAGGGGCACCTCGAACCAGCGGGTAAAGATGAAATAGCAGGCCACCGGCACGGCGACGGAAATCGCCACGGTTTTCAGCCAGCTATGGGTGGCGCCCGGCTCGGCCATGCGCCGCATGAACCAGGCGATCAGCAGCCCCGACGCCACATACATGCCCAGGTAGGGCATCAGGGCCGCATAAACGCAGATGGGGATGAAGACCCCCAGCACGCGCCGCAGTTGCGAGCGGCTGGTCAGGTCGCCGCGGCCCTTGCTCCATTTGGCCAGGGTGCCTAGGGCGGTGCCCAGGCTGGACAGCGCCAGCAGCAGGCCGATATAGAAGGGAAAGTAGCCCGGCATCGGGCCCGCGTCGTCCCAGCCTATGCCTTGCTGCAGGCTGCCGTACATGACGATGCAGCCCAGCACGATCAGTGACGAGGACGTCGCCAGCCCGCCTGCGCGCAGGCTCAGCCCCTGGCCTTCGGCCTCCCGCTCCTGCGCGGCGGGATCGGTATCGTGTTCATTCATGTCGTAGACGGAGGTAAGAAGGGGCCTGCCGCCCGGGCTGGCCGGGCGGCGTCAGGAACTGCAAGCTTACTTGCGCAGCCAGCCGGCTTCCTTGAAGATCGGCTCGACGCGGGCCAGATCGCTCTGGATGTAGGCCTTGAACTGGTCGCCCGCCAGGAAGGTGGGCACCAGGGCGCCGTGCTTGAGGTATTCCTTGAATTCGGGCGTCTGCGTCACTTTCTTCAGCAGATCCACATAGTACTGGCGTTGCGCCGCGGTCACGCCGCCAGGCATGAAGACGGTGCGCGGGAAGCGGTATTCGTCGATCTTCAGGCCTTGCGAGACACAGGTGGGAACGTCGGACCAGGCCTGGGTGGCGGTAACTTTCTCGGTGTAGACCATGCGCTCTTTGCTGAACACGCACCAGGGCTTGATCTGGCCGGCCTTCCATTGCGACAGGCCCTCGCTGGGATTATTGGTGTTCGAGGCGATGTGGCCGCCGGCCAGCTGGATGGAGGCTTCGCCGCCGCTCTTGAAGGGGATGTATACGAACTTGGTGCCCTCGACCTTGTTGATTAGCATGGTCAGCGTCTGATCCACGTCCTTGGACTGGCTGCCCCCCATCGGGTATTTGGACGGGTTGGCCTTGACCGCGGCCAGGTACTCCTGGACGTTCTTGAACGGCGAGTTGGCAGGCCCCCAGAGTATGAAGTCGTCTTGGGCGACCGCGGCGACCGGAGTCAGATCGTCCCATTTGTAGCCCAGCTTGGCGACCAGGGGCAGCAGGTATTCGTTGTTGGTGCCGACGATGAGGGTGTAGGGGCTGCCCTGGGCCATCTTGACGTCCAGGAAGCCTTCGGCGCCGTTGCCGCCGCCCTTGTTCTGAACCACGGTGGGCACCGTCATGAGCTTGTGGCGGGTGATGATCGACTGGATCAGGCGTGCCAGTTGATCCGTGCCGCCGCCGGCGCCCGCCGCCACGATCAGGGTGACGTTCTTGGTGGGGTGCCAGGCCTCGGCGGCATGGCTCGGCAGAGCCGCCAGCGCGGCGGTGGCGGTGCAGGCAAAAAGGGCGGCGCCGCGGCGTAGCAGCTTGGAGGGCATGCGCATGGTGTTGTCTCCTGGATATATGAAAGGACGATACTGTAATCAGGGCTGTAAGTATGGCGAAACTTGTGATAGCTTAATAATGAATTAATAAGATATAGTGATAATCTGAAGTGATACCAGAAGCGGGCATTCTATTCAATCGCCTCAGAATGCGGCAGCTTGGTCTGCTGCTGGCCCTGGACGAGCACCGCTCGCTGCGCAAGGCGGCCGACCAGATCGGCCTGACCCAGCCGGCAGCCACCAAAATGCTGCACGAAATGGAGGCTGTTACCGGCCTGAGGCTGTTCGACCGCTACCGGCGCGGTGTGCGGCCCACCGTGTATGGCGACGTGATGATTCGCTACGCCCGCGTGGTCTATTCCGACCTGGGCGGCGTGCGCGACGAACTCATGGCCATCGCCTCGGGCAATATCGGCAAGGTGCGCATCGGTGCCATCATGGCGCCGGCGCCGCAGCTGCTGACCGACACGCTGCTCGAGCTCAAGCGCAGCCATCCGCGCCTGGCGCCCAGCATCCAGATCGATACCAGCGATGTGCTGCTGACGGCGCTGCTGCAAGATCGCCTGGACGTGGCCATAGGCCGGGTGCCGGACACCTGGGACAGCAGCGAGATCGTATTCGACCCGATAGCCGAAGAGGCCCTATCGATCGTGGCCAGCCCCGATCACCCCGAGGCGCGCAACCGCAGGCTCACGCTGGCCCGCCTGTTCCAGTATCCCTGGATACTGCAGGCGCACCCCAGCCCCATGCGCAAAGTGCTGGAGCTGGTGTTCATGGAGTCGGGGCTGGCCATGCCGGCCAATATTCTCGAAACCTCGTCCATGCTGCTGACCTCGTCGCTGCTGCGCAAATCGGCCACGCTGGGCGTCATGCCGACCGACGTCGCCGAACATTACGTGCGGCTCAATACGCTGGCCATCGTGCCCCTGAAGATCAAGCGGCGCATCCCGCCCTACGGCATCATCACCCGCAAGGGCCGGATACTCAGCCCGGCCACGCAGGTGTTCATACGCGAGCTCAAGGCGGCCATGGAACGCCAGCGCGCCGAAGCGCCGCCGGCGGCCTGATCGCGGCCCGGTCTTTGGTATCCGGAAACCGGATATATCTATTCTGAATCCTTAGTTCATCACGCTCATATCGGGTGATATTCTGGAAAAAAGCAAGCCGTGAATAGCTTTTTTCAGAATATTCAACTATACGGAATCCGGATGTTGTCGGGATGACGGCCGTCTTGGCGCCGCGCAAGCGCGTCTGCGGCCCGCAGGTTCCCGCATCCGGCGTCCTTGAACCGGAGCGAGGCAATGGGTCTGCCATTTGGTAAGAGTAAGAAAGTCTTGAACGCCGTATTCGCGGCGTCTGTCACAACGGCGCTGATGGGCCTGGCGCACCCCCCGCAGGCCCGGGCGGCTTCATTTCCGAGCCGCCCCATCACCATCATCGTGGGCTCCGAAGCAGGCAGTTCCCCCGATGTCCTGGCGCGGCTCGTGGCTTCGGACATGGGGGCGGCCCTGCACCAGTCCATCATCGTCGAAAACAAGCCCGGCGCGACCGGGGCGATCGGTGCGGGCTATGTGGCCTCGGCGCGCCCCGATGGCTACACCTTGTTGATGGGTACGGTTTCGAATATTGCGCTGTCGCCCTTGTCGCGTACCGTGCACTACAAATCCGGGGATTTCACCGTCGTCAGCCCCGTGGCCTCGGTTCCCCTGGTGTTGGTCACTGCGTATGGCGCGAATGTGCACGACCTCGCGGGCATCAAGGCGCTGGCGGCCAAGCAGCCGCAGGGCATGGCTTATTCTTCCCCGGGCATCGGCGGGCCCCAGCATCTGGCGGGGCTGCTGCTGCAGAAGGCGCTGGGCCTGAATCTGCTGCACGTGCCGTACAAGAGCGGCGGCGCCGCCGTGCTGGCCGTGGCCAGCGGCGAGACGCAGCTGACCTTTGCCGGCGTGTCGGCGGCCATGCCTTTCATTCATTCGAAGAAGGTCGCGCCGGTCTTCGTCACCGCGACGGCCCGTTTGCAGTCTTTGCCGCAGGTGCCCACCGCCAAGGAATTCGGCATGCCGGATCTGCTGGTGGACAACTGGCATGGCCTGTTCGCACCGCACGGCCTGCCCGAGCCGGTACGCCAGGTTCTGGCTGCGGCCGTGCACAAGGCGCTGGAGAACCCCAAGGTGCAGGAGAAGTTCACGGCCTTGGGCGCCGCGGTCGATCTGCGCAGCCCGGACGATTACGTCGGCTTCGTGTCGGCCGAGACCAAGCGTTGGGCCCAGGTCGTGCATGAGAACCACATCTCTTTCTGACCTGACTTCCGGGTATTTCCGATTTTCTTTCCGAAGCTGAGAGCATGGCCGTAAATTCGCCCACCCAGTCCCCCAATCTGCTCATCATCATGAATGACGAGCACAACAAGAAAATGCTCGGCTGCAATGGCCACCCGATGGTGCGCACGCCCAACCTGGATCGACTGGCCGCGCGCGGAACGGTGTTTGGCAATGCCTATACCAACTCGCCGATCTGCGTGCCGGCGCGGGCCGCGTTGGCCACCGGGCGCTATGTGCACGACAACCGGTGCTGGGACAACGCCATCGCCTACGACGGCAATCCGCCCAGTTGGGCCCACTATCTGCGCGACGCCGGCCACGAGGTGGTTTCCATCGGCAAATTGCACTACGCCAGCGAGCAGGTCGACGGCGGCTTCAGCGAACAGATCATTCCCATGCACATCGAGGCGGGTGTAGGGGATCTTTACGGCCTGATCCGCAATCCGCTGCCGGTGCGGTACCAGTCCAGGGATCTGGCCCACAGCATAGGCCCGGGCGAGAGCACATACATCGAATACGACCGCGACATCACGGCCAGAACCGTGCAGTGGCTGCAGGATCACGGCAAGGCCCGGCGCGAGCGGCCCTGGGTGCTGTTCACCTCGTTCATCGCGCCGCACTCGCCGCTGATCGCGCCGCCCGAATACTATGCGCTGTACGACCCCGACGCCATTCCCATGCCCAAGCGGGCGGCGCGCAGCCTGCATCCGTGGGTGCAGCAATGGGACGATTGCTACCGTTTCGATTCGTACTTCGAGAGCGATGCGCAGCGGCGCATCGCCATCGCTTCGTATTTCGGCCTGTGCTCTTTCATGGACGCCAATGTGGGCCGGATCCTGAACGCGCTCGAGGCCCAGGGGCTGGCCGAAAACACCGTGGTGCTGTTCCTGTCCGACCATGGCGACAATATGGGCGCGCGCGGCCTTTGGGGCAAGTCCACCATGTATGAAGAGTCGGCCGCCGTGCCCTTGATCATGGCGGGCCCGCGCGTCCGGCCGGGCGCGCGGGTCGATACGCCGGTGTCGCTGGTGGACTGCTACCCGACGATCCTGGACGCCGTCGGGCACGGCGCGCCAGCCGCAGGCACGGCGCTGCCGGGGCGGTCTTTGTTCGACATTGCCTCGAACCCGTACGATGCGCAGCGCGTGGCGTTCAGCGAGTACCACGCGGCGGGCTCGGTCAGCGGCGCATATATGCTGCGCCGGGGGAACCTGAAGTACATACACTACACCCACTACCGCCCCGAGTTGTTCAACCTGCGCGACGACCCCGAGGAACTCGATGACCTCGCGCTCGGCGGACGGCACGAGCCCGAGCTGGAGGTATTCCGCGGGCTGCTGTCCGGTATTTGCGACCCCGAGCGTACCGATGCCGCGGCAAAGGCCGATCAGGAAGCCTTGATCGAACGGCACGGCGGCGTACAGGCTATCGTGGCGCGCGGCGGCAGCAGCTATACGCCTATTCCCGGAGAAGAGGTGAGGCTCATGGGAAATGAGGAATCCGCTGCTGGCGGCCGCCAATCGTGAAGCCACACTATTTCGATGCCCTGCGGCTCAGGCACCTGCGCCTGCTGGCGGCGCTGCGCGATACCGGCACCATCCAAGGCGCCGCCGATCGCCTGGAAATGTCGCAGCCGGCCGCCAGCCGCATGGTCGGAGAGATCGAGCAGGCCATGGGCTGTGCCCTGTTCGTGCGTGAACACCGCGGAGTCAGGCCCACCAGCGCCGGCACACGCCTGATGGACAAGGTGAGCATCGTCCTGGAAGAGCTGGGCTACGGCGAGTCCGACGCGCAGCATCCGCCCGCCGAGGCGCGGCAGGTGGTCAGGATCGGGGCGATCTCGCAGGTCGTGACGCAGATCCTGCCGGCCGCACTGGGCCGCATGTGCGCGCGCGAGCCCAATCTGTCGGTTTCGCTGTTCGACTCGACCAGCCGGCAGCTGCTGCAGATGCTCAAGGATGGTGAAATCGATTGCGCCATCGGCGGCTTCATGCTCAACGGCGAGAGCCGGCGCGAATTCCATGCCCAGGAGCTGTGGCAAAAAGATGACGCGCTGTGCGTGATCGCGCACCGCGGCAACCCTATACTGCGCTCCCGCGGTGCGGCGGGCGCGGCGATTTCCCTCTCAGAATGCGCCGAGCTGCAGTGGGTATTGCCCACCCAGGGCACGCTGCTCAGGAACGTGTTCGACGCGCAGTTCGTCAGCCGGGGCCTGGTTCCCCTGGAGCCGCAGATCGAGTCCCCGTCACCGGCGGTGATCCTCGCCTTTGTCGCTGCGCACCAATGGCTGTGCTCGATCAGCCGGGAGTCTGTGCTGGAGCTGTTGCCGGCCGGAACGCCGATCGTGAAGATCGTCCTGCAGGAGGGGCTGAACCTTCCCAGGCTGCAGATCCTGATTCGCCGCAATGCCGAGAAAATCAAGTCGCTGCGGCTGTTCCTGGCGGAATTGAAGGCGGAAATCGCATGAGCGCGCGCGTGCCGGGGAGGCCGTCGTGAGCCCGCAAGTCCTGGCGGCATGCTGGGACTGGCTGTGGACGCCGGTGTCGGGCGCGGCCGGGCACCATCTTGCCGGCTGGGCGGCCTGGCATGGGCGCCTGATGGTATTGGCCTGGGGCATCCTGATTCCGTTGGGCGGCCTGATCGCCCGCTATCTCAAGGTGTTGCCCGGGCAGGACTGGCCTGCCGAGCTGGACAACAAATGGTGGTGGCGCGCCCATCTGGCGCTGCAGACGGCCGGGCTGGCCGCAGCCGCCCTGGCGCTGCTGCTGGCTTGGGACAATGCGGATGCGCGGGGCACCGCGCTGGCCGGCGTGCATGCCTGGGCCGGTTGGCTGCTGCTGGGCCTGGGGGCTGCGCAGGGCCTGTCGGGCCTGTTGCGCGGCTCGAAGGGCGGGCCGACGGATATGTCGCCCGGCGTACGGCGCCAGGCGGGTGCGGGGGATCATTACATCATGACCCGCCGCCGCCGGGTATTCGAGCGCTTGCACAAGCTTCTGGGTTGGCTCCTGATCGCCTGCGCCGTTCCAATCATTGTGCTGGGCCTGGTCGTTGCCGACGCGCCGCGCTGGATGTTCGTGGTGCTGGCCGGGTGGTGGGCCGCTTATGTCCTGGTGCTGGCGTGCTGGCAGCGGCAAGGGCGCTGCATCGATACGTATCAGGCCATCTGGGGGCCCGAGCCCGGCCTGCCCGGCAATCGCCTGCCGCCCATAGGCCCGGGCATCCGCCGTTACACCGCGCAACAGTGGCGCGCGCTGTTGCGCGGCCGGCCCTTGTGGGGAATGTCTGCCGCCGGCGGGCGGGGCGGCATGCCGCGCCGTGGAGCCGGGCGCTGAGCGTGACGGATCATCGATCTGTACGAAGGAACCGAGGAACCATGAGGATTTTCGACGACACCGCCAGGGCGGTACTCAGGCCCGACTCGCGCCTCGAGAAGCTCGCCACCGGTGCGGCCTGGAGTGAAGGCCCGGTCTGGGTGGAAGAGGCCGGGGCGCTGCTGTGGAGCGACATACCCAACGACCGGATACTATGCTGGCGCGAGCGGGATGGCTTGTCGGTGTGGCGCGATGCGGCCGGATACACCAACGGCCATTACCGCGAGGCCGACGGCAGCCTGCTGCATTGCTCGCACGGCCGGCGGGCCATCCTGCGCACGCGACTGAGCCACGGGCTTGTCGCTGCTCAAGACGAGGTCGTCGTGGATCATTATCAGGGGCGCCGCCTGAATTCGCCCAACGACCTCGTCGTGCGCCGCGACGGCACGATCTGGTTCAGCGATCCCCCCTATGGCATCTTGTCCGACCGCGAAGGCCACAAGGCCGATCCGGAGCTGCGGCACAACTATGTGTTCCGCTACGACCCCAGGTCGCAGGCCCTGGACATCGCCACCGACTATGTCGACGAACCCAACGGCCTGGCCTTTTCCCCCGACGAGCGCATTTTGTATGTATCGGATACGTCGGCGGCGCTGCGTACCGACGGGCGCGGCAAGCATCACATCGTGGCCTTTACCGTGGGCAGCGGCGGAACGCTGTCCGATCCGCGCGTCTTCGCCGAGATCGAGCCGGGCCTGCCGGACGGATTCAGGCTCGATCGGCAGGGGTGGCTGTACACCAGCAGCGCCTCGGGCGTGCAGATCTATCACCCCGACGGCCGGCGCCTGGCCGAAATTCCCGTGCCCGAAGTCGTCGCCAATGTGACATTCGGCGGTACGCACTCGGACTGGCTGTACATCTGCGCCACCAGCTCACTGTATCGCATACACCTCAATACCCAAGGACTACAGAAATGACGGCACGAGAAACACTGCTGCTGGTGGAAAAATGCAGCCATTGCATAAGCTGGTACGACATCGCAACCGGAGAGCGCTTCCATACATTGGAACTGGATCGCTATCCGCACGAGTTTGTGACCGATGGCGCGGGCCGTACCGCCTGGATCGGACACTACGGCGTCGAAACATCGGGGCACAGCGGCGCCGGCGGGCACGTGCTGTTCCAGGTGGACATCGCCGGCGGGCGCCTGGTGCGCACCATTGATCTGTCGCCCTACAATCGCCTGCACGGCATGCAGATGGACAGCCGCGACCGGCTCTATGTCCTGAGCGAAGAGAAGTCTACCCTGCTGGTTCTGGATGAACCCGCGGCGGATGCGGGGCCGAAGCGGGCCGTGTCCTCGGCCGGCATCAAGAGCCATTTGTTCGCGCTGACGCGCGACGGCACGGCCGCGTATTGCATGAACCTGCTGTCGCACACCGTGGCCAAGGTGTCTCCCTGGGATCCCCTGGCGGCCCCTTTGCTGTGCGCGCCCGGCCAGAAGCCCGAAGGCTGCTGCCTTAGCGCAGACGAGCAGACGCTGTATGTCACCAACCGCTGGAGCAACACCCTGGCGGCCATCGATACGGCGACGATGCGCGTGCGCTGCGTCGCCGCCTCGCGCAGCGACCCGACGCGCATCAATCTGTTCCGGGACGGGCGCCTGTTCGTGTCCAATTACGGCGATTGCAGCCTGTCCGTGGTGAGCCCGGACAATCTGAACGAAACGGCCTACCTCAAGCTCGAGGCGCGAGCCATTGCCGTGTCATTCCACCCATCCCGTGCGCTGGCGTTTGTTTCGCAGGACGACGACAGGGTGGCCGTTCTGGATACGGACGATTTGTCGATCCAGCGCTACATCCGGACGCAGCGCGAGCCGGATGTCTCGAAAGTGGTGTTCGTCTAAGAAGCCACTCCGCCCGACGCATGCGCCGCGGCGAATGCCGTGGCGCATAGGCTGGGCTGCGGGGTGGCTTCGGCCCGGCGGCCGCATTGCCGCGCCGGCTGCCGCCCTGCCGCACGCTGCGCACTGCTTGAGATTCCAGAATGCGAACGCAGAGTGGAAATTATTCATTGGACGCGGCCGGCGCGCCGCGCCACACTGGCTTACCTGAATTCTTGCCCGGAGCTTATCGACCATGAACCAGCCCGTCCGCACCCCACGCTACAAGGGCGTGTATCCCGTCGTACCCACTATCTTTCATGAGGACGGCAGCCTCGACCTGGAAGGGCAGAAGCGCTGCGTCGATTTCATGATTGCCGCGGGCTCGGACGGCCTGGGTATCCTGGCCAATTTTTCCGAGCAGTTCGCCATTTCGGATCAGGAACGCGCGGTGCTCACGGAAACGATACTCGCGCACGTCCAGGGCCGCGTGCCCGTCATTGTCACCACCTCGCACTACAGCACCGACATCTGCATTGCGCGCAACCGCCACGCCAAGGATCACGGCGCGGCCATGGTGATGCTGATGCCGCCTTACCACGGCGCGACCATACGTTGCGGCGAGGCGCAGATCTACGAGTTCTACGCGCGCCTGTCCGATGCGGTCGACATTCCCGTCATGATCCAGGACGCGCCCATGAGCGGAGCCCAGATGTCGGCGCCGTTCCTGGCCCGGCTGGCCAAAGAGATCGAGCAAGTGGCGTATTTCAAGATCGAGATGCCCGGCGCGGCGTCCAAGCTGCGCGAGCTCATCCGCCTGGGCGGCGACAGCATCGAAGGGCCCTGGGACGGAGAGGAGGCCATTACCTTGCTGCCCGACCTGGACGCCGGCGCGACGGGCGCCATGACCGGCGGCGGCTATCCCGACGGCATCAAGACCATCGTCGACAGTTATTTCGCGGGGGATCGCGAACGGGCCGCGGCCCTTTATCAGCAGTGGCTGCCGCTGATCAACTACGAGAACCGCCAGGGCGGCATCCTGACCAGCAAGGCCTTGATGCAGGAAGGCGGCATCATCGGCTGGGCCGGCGGGCGCCATCCGTTCCCGCCCATGCTGCCCGAGGTGCGGGCCGGCCTGCTGGAAACGGCCCGCAGGCTCGATCCGCTGGTGCTGCGCTGGGCCAGGTAGGCAGCCCTGTGTCAGGGGCGGCTAGGCCTGCGCGCCGCGCTGCCCGGCGATGGCTTCGATGAAGATCTTGGCGGCGCGGCTCAGGTTGCGCCGCTTGCGCGTGATCAGGCCATAGGGCTGCGCATGTGAGTGCAGGGCTACTGGCAGGATGGAGATCAGGCCCTGCTTGGCGAAAAAGCCGGCGACGTCGGTGGGGATCAGCGCCACCAGGTCGCTGCTGTCGTTGAGCAGCGCGATGGTGATGAAGGTCGAGGCGGTTTCTATGGGCGTGGCAACGCTGTTGATGCCGGCGCGCCCGAGTTCCTGGCGCAGCAGTATGTTCAGCGGCGCGCGGCTCGGGTAGCTGATCCAGCGCAGGTGGGCCAGTTCGGCCAGTTCCAGGCGCTTTTTGCGGGCCAGCGGGTTGGCGCTGCCCGATACGACTGAAATGCTTTCCTCGGCCAGGTGCAGATAGTCGTAGCCGTCGGCGTCGGGGCTGACGCTGGTTCTGCCTATGACCATGTCCAGCTTGTCGCTGTTGAGCATGGACAGCATGATGGCGCTGGTGTTTTCGTGGATCTCGATGACGATGCCCGGGTTGTCCGCACAGACCTGGGCGATGGCATCCTTGAGCACCGTCGGCACCCCGCCCATGATCACCCCGACCCTGACCTTGCCGCCCCGTCCGTGTCGGATTTCATCGAGCTCGTCCGACAGGGCAACGACGTCGCGGTGTATGACGTGCGCATAGTTGATGGCGCATTCGCCCAGCCGGTTCGGGTACAGGCCGTCGCGCCGCCTTTCGAACAGCGGGTCGCCCAAGATGGATTCGACCTCGCCCAGCGCCTTGCTTGCGGCCGATTGCGTCATGACCAGCTCTGCGGCCGCCTGGCGCAGGGAGTTGTGCCGGCCGATGGCGATCAGCAGATTCAGCTGCCTGAGCCTGAGCCGTCCGAATAGCGCATTGAGCTTGTTGCCGGTCATGTCGTCTGCGTGGCGTATGAAGGGGAATGGCCGGCGGCCGCAGGGGAATCGAGCCTTGATTGTAGCCTTGCAGGCCGCGGGCCGGCGGCGTGGCCTCGCTTGTGCTTCGAGGTGTGTGCTTTGAGATGTGTGCTGCGCAGGCCGCCGCCGCGCTGCCTGCGGCCTGGTTTTATCCTCACGCATCGGGCGGCCGCCATGCTGTGCGTGGCGGCATGCGCGCAGTATCATGGCGACAGAACCCTGGCGGAGCACTGCCGCATGGATGGAGATAAGCGTACTCATGGCCTGTGGGAGGCTAGCGCGCCGCTCGCGCCGCGCACTTCCGCGCTGGTGGCGGATACGCAGGCCGAGCTTGTCATCGTCGGGGCCGGCTTCACGGGCCTTTCGGCGGCGCTGCACCTGGCCGAGCGGGGCATCGATTGCGTGGTGCTGGAAGCTCGCGGCCCTGGCTTCGGCGGCTCGGGGCGCAATGTCGGGCTGGTCAACGCCGGCATGTGGGTGATGCCCGACGAATTGCCGCGTGTGCTGGGCCCTGTTTACGGTTCACGCCTGCTCGAGGTGCTGGGCAATGCTCCCACGCTGGTCTACGACATCATCGAGCGCCATCGCATTGCCTGCGAAGCCGTGCGCCGCGGCACGCTGCATTGCGCGCTGGGCGCGCGGGGGCTGGCGGAAATCCGCCGCCGCGCGCAGCAATGGGGCCGGCTGGGCGCACCGGTGCGCCTGCTCGATGCCGAGCAGACGGCCCGGCGGGTCGGTACGCGCGCCTATCGCGGTTCTTTGCTGGATCTGCGCGCGGGCACCATACAGCCGCTGGCCTATGTGCGTGGCCTGGCCGCCGCGGCCTTGCGTTGCGGCGCCCGCATCCATACGGCAAGTCCGGTCTTGTCCTGGCGCGCGGCGGGCGATGGCTGGCGGCTGGAGGTGGCCGGCGGCGCCAGCGTTACGGCGCGCCGCGTGCTGCTCGCCACCAACGCCTATACAGATCGCAGCGGCCAATGGCGCGCGCTGCGCGCGGAACTTACCGCGTTTCCTTATTTCAATTTCGCCACGGCGCCGTTGTCGCCGCGGCTCATCTTGCCGGGTGGGGAAGGCGCCTGGGATACCAATCGGGTGCTGTCCTCCATGCGCCTGGACGCGGCTGGCCGCCTGGTGTTCGGCAGCGTCGGTGCGTTGCGCGGTGCCTGCCTCGCGGCGCATCGCGACTGGGCGCGCCGCAGTCTGTCGAGACTGTTTCCCGAGCTTGGCGCCGTGCGCTTCGAGCACGAGTGGTTCGGTACCATAGGCATGACGGCCGATTGCCTGCCGCGCTTCCACGAGCCGGCACCCAATCTGTTTGTTTTCAGCGGCTATAACGGGCGCGGCATCGGCACGGGCACCGTTTTCGGGCTATGGTTCGCACGCCTGGCCGCCGGCGAGATATCCCGGGAAGACATGCCGCTGCCGCTCACACCCTTGCGGGCCATGGGCTGGCGTGGCCTGCGCGAGTTCGTCTACGAATGCGGCGCCGGCCTGGCGCATTTTGCGGGGGCGCGCTTCTGATGCCGGCCCGCCACCGTGTCGAGGTGCCTGTTTCTCCGCCAGCGCGGCGCCCCATTTTGGGTGGGCGGATCCTAACGGCCGTGGGGCTTGCCGCCACCCCCGAAGATGAAAGAGACCTCTTTCGCATTAACAGACGGAACATGGGCAGGAGCCATAAGCCATGAAAGTTGAACGCGACATAGTAGACCGGACGCTCGCCGAGCTGGGCGTGGAGTGCCCCGGCCCGCAAGAGCCGGGCCTGG
Source organism: Candidimonas nitroreducens (assembly GCF_002209565.1). Classification (GTDB taxonomy): domain Bacteria; phylum Pseudomonadota; class Gammaproteobacteria; order Burkholderiales; family Burkholderiaceae_B; genus Candidimonas; species Candidimonas nitroreducens. The sequence goes on along the minus strand of NZ_NJIH01000012.1, from coordinate 133,685 downwards.
TTTCCGTTTCCCCGATCGACGGCGCGCCCCTGGGGCGGGTGCGCATGCATACCGCGGCCGAGGTCGCCGGCATGGTCGAGACGGCGCGGCAGGCATACGCCGCCTGGCGGCTGGTGCCCGCACCACGCCGCGGCGAACTGATCCGGCTCTATGCCGACGAGCTGCGCGCGCACAAACAGGCTTTGGGGCGCCTGGTGTCGCTGGAAGCCGGCAAGATCATCAGCGAAGGGCAGGGCGAAGTCCAGGAGATGGTCGACATCTGCGATTTCGCCCTCGGCCTGTCGCGCCAGTTGCACGGGCTGACCATCGCTTCGGAAAGGCCGGGCCACCGCATGATGGAAACCTGGCATCCGCTGGGTGTGGTAGGGGTCATCAGCGCCTTCAACTTCCCGGTGGCCGTGTGGTCGTGGAATTTCGCCCTGGCCATAGTCTGCGGCAACCCGGTGATCTGGAAGCCCTCGGAAAAGACGCTGCTGGCCGCGCAAGCCTGCCTGGCGCTGTTCGGGCGGGCGCTGCGCCGCTACGGCGACGAGGCTCCGGCCGGCCTTGCGCAAGTGGCCCAGGGCGGGCGCGAGGTGGGCGAGGCGCTGGTGGACGACCCGGGCGTGGCCCTGCTGTCGGCCACCGGCAGCACGGCGATGGGGCGCGCGGTAGGCCCGCGCGTGGCCGCCCGCTTCGGCCGTTCGCTGCTGGAGCTGGGCGGCAACAACGGCGTCATCGTCGCGCCTTCGGCCGATCTCGAGCTGGCGTGCCGCGGCATTGTGTTCGCCGCCGTCGGCACCTGCGGCCAGCGCTGCACCACTACCCGCCGCCTGATCGTGCACGCGGACGTACGCGAGGCGCTGCTGGCCAGGCTGCGGCAGGCGTATGCGCACCTGTCCATCGGCGACCCGCTGGCGTCCGGCACACTGGTCGGGCCGCTGATCGACGCCGCGGCCTTTGATGCCATGCAGGCCGCGCTGCGCGAGGCCGTCAGCCAGGGGGCGGTAGTGCATGGCGGCCGCCGGGTGCTGGAGCGCAAGGCGCCCAAGGCCTACTATGTAGAGCCGGCCATTGCCGAAATGCCGGGCCAGACCGACGTGGTGCGGCGCGAGACCTTCGCGCCCATACTGTACGTCATGAGCTATCGCGAATACGATGAGGCGATTGCCATGCACAACGAAGTGTCCCAGGGGCTGTCCTCGGCGATTTTCACCAACGACTTGCGCGAGGCCGAGTCGTTCCTGTCGGCGGCGGGCTCCGACTGCGGCATCGCCAATGTGAATCTGGGCACGTCCGGCGCCGAGATAGGCGGGGCTTTCGGCGGCAACAAGGAAACCGGCGGCGGCCGGGAGTCGGGTTCGGACGCGTGGAAGAACTACATGCGCAGGGCGACCAATACCGTCAACTATTCACGCCAGCTGCCGCTGGCGCAAGGAGTGAAGTTCGATATCTGAAGTTCGGTATCTAGCGTTCCGGTTTCAGCGCGTTCAGATGCGACCGGTGCGCCATGGCAGTACCTTGAGCCCCGGCCCGCGGGCAAGCGGCATGCGCCGGCCCCGGGGTAACGATGCAGTTTCCGTGCCTACACTCATTACTCATGGAGCTCACGTGAATACCATCACCCCGAACCAAATCGTAGCGCTCGCCGCGGCACCCCGCCGCGCCTATGCCACGCTATACGCCAGCACGTTCGCATTCATGGTCTGTTTTGTCGTCTGGATGATGTTCGGCGTGCTCGGCATCCAGCTGCGCGACGAACTGGGCCTGAACAGCACCGAATTCGGGCTCCTGACTGCCACGCCGGTGCTGACGGGGGCCGTGATGCGGCTGCCGCTGGGGGCATGGACGGATCGCTTCGGCGGGCGCAACGTCATGACCGTGCTTCTGGTGATCTGCGCTGTGCCTGTTTATATCGTCAGCTATGCCACGCAATTGTGGCAATTTCTCGTGATCGGCCTGTTCCTGGGCTGCGTCGGCGCTTCGTTCGCCGTCGGTACGCCGTATGTCGCGCGTTTTTTCCCGCCCGAGCGGCGCGGTTTCGCCATGGGTTTTTTCGGGGCCGGCGCCGTAGGCGCCGCGGTCAATCTGTTCATCACTCCGAGCCTGCAGGCGGCCTACGGCTGGCGCATGGTGCCGCGCATCTATGCCGTGGTCTTGCTGCTTACCGCCGCCGGCTTCTGGCTGGTCGCCGCACGCGACCCCGGCGCGGGGAAGGCGGGCGGTTCGTTGCGGCAGTCGTTTCAGGTGCTGCGCGACCCGCGCGTCTGGCGCCTGTGCCAGTATTATTCGATCACTTTCGGCGGCTTCACGGCACTGTCCCTGTGGATCCCGCAATACCTGAAGGCGGAGTACGGCATGACCGTCGTGGCCGCTGCCGCCGTGGCAGCCGGATTTTCCTTGCCGGGCTCGGTGCTGCGTGCAGTGGGCGGTGTGCTGTCGGATCGCCACGGCGCCCATGCCGTGACCTGGTGGGGCCTGTGGGTTGCCTGGATCTGCCTGTTCCTGCTGTCGTACCCCAAGACTGACCTGGTGATCTACACCATCGATGGCACCTGGACACTGCACCTGTATGTGTCCATGCTTATTTTCGTGCTGCTGGCCTTTGTGCTGGGCGCGGTGTTTGCCTTCGGCATGGCTTCAACGTTCAAGTACGTGGCCGACGATTTTCCCCAGAACATGGGGCTGGTCACCGGAGTCGTTGGGTTGGCCGGCGGCCTGGGCGGTTTTCTGCTGCCGATACTGTTCGGCGCGCTGCTCGATATCTTCAAGATCCGTTCGAGCTGTTTCATGCTGATGTACGGCATAGTCTGGGTATCGCTGATTCTTATTTACCTGTCGGACATCAGGAAATCCCGGCTGGCATGATGCGGTGCGGGCGGCGGCGGGTGGCCGTGGCTTTTCAGTGTGTACAGGCCCTAATAATCCGCGGCCGCCGTACCCACCGCCGACAAGGCCAGCGTTTCGATGCCCGGGAAGTCCAGCACCAGCAGCGCGGCCTTGATCTGCTCGACGTAGCCGGCAGAATCGGGGTGGTCGGCGGCAGTCTGCTCGATCCAGTCTTCGATCGAGCTGAGCTGTCCGTCGTGGGCCAGTATGGCCAGTTCCAGGCGCCTGCGTGCCGGCGGCAGCATGTCCGTGGCGATGATTTGCCGGGCTGGCTCGGGCGCAGGCGTGGTGGGCGGCGTCTCGGGCTGCCAGACGATGGTTTCGGGGTCGTCGGCTTGTACCGTGATGTGTACGCTGAAGCGGCTGCCGATGTCGGGGGCGCTTTCAAGCAGCAGTTTGCCGCCCATCTGCTCGACGATATGCTTGGCGATGAACAGGCCCAGCCCTGCGCCCCCCGAGTGCGGGTGCACGGGCGAGAAGGCCTGGAACAAGCCGGCCTGTACATTGGGCTCCATGCCTATGCCCGAATCGGCGACGATGAAGCTCAGCGCCCAGCGATTGGATTCGCGGCGTGCGAGAGCCTGTAGGCGGATCGTGCCGTTATGCGTGAATTTCGCGGCATTGGAAAGCAGGTTGTACAGAATCTGCTTGATGCGCCGCGCGTCGACCATGATACATGCGGGCAGCTCGCCGGGCGCTTCGGATACGTAGCGATTGTCCTGCTGGGCGCTCATGGCCACACCGTGCTGGTGCACGTCTTGAAGCAGCTCGTCCATGCGGGTCGGGCAGGGCGTGATCTGCAGCGGCTGTAGTTCCCCTTTGGCATATTCGAGCAGGTCGCCGATCAGCCCCAGCTGGTAATTGGCGCTGCGCTCGATGGTGCGTATGTAGGGCGCCTGGACGGAGGTCTGCGTCTCGCGCAGCAGCCTGGCGTAACTGACGATGGTGCCCAGCGGCGCGCGCAGGTCGTGGCTGATGTAGCCCAGCATTTCCGTCTGCTGGCGGTTCTTGTCGTCGGCGTATTTCAGCGCACTGTTCAGGGCCTGGGTTTGCAGATCCACCTCGGCTTGCAGGCGCTGATGCTCGCTTTCGCGGAACTCTTCCAGCGCGTGGCGGGCCGCCTGGCGCTGCTTGGCGACCTGGGTGATCCAGGAGGCCAGCAGTATGAAGTTGATGCAGGTGCCCGTCAGCGAGACGATGGGGTTGGTAGCTACGTTGTTTATGTCGAACTGGGACAGCACGCCCGCCACCAGGCCTCTGCGCTCCACGACCCGCAGGGCCAGGTGCAGCAGGAAAAACACCGCGAACCAGAAGGCGAACTTGCCGTAGGGGTCGGCGCGCTTGCTCAGGACGTAGGCCGCGGCCATCAGGCTGACGCCGATCAGTACGCTGCTGATTGCAATGATCAGGCCCAGGAAGGGCGCATCGCTGACTGCACTGAAGCCGGCGATCAGGCCCTCGGCGATGATCAGCCCCAAAAAGTAGCGCCGTGCCGGCAGCTTGACGGACTCTTGGCGTGCCAGCATGTAAAAGAACAGCACGAACATGCTCAGCGACAGGCAGCCCAGCATGTTGGCCGCGCGTTCGGCCCATTGAGTGGCATCGGGCCATAAATACAGCTTGGCATAGCCCCTGACCGTGGCTTCGTACAGCAGGCTGCTCAGGCTGAGCAGGCCCAGGCAGGCAAATGCCGGGCTGGCGGCAAACAGCGCTACGAACAGCGCGGCGATGCCGAGCGCGCCGAATTCGCCCAGCAGGAATCCGATCCAGATCGAATTCCAGGCCTCATGGCGCTGGAAGTCGGATTCCAGGTAGACGTGGGGCTGTATGCGTAGCGGCCGCAAGGCCTGGACGCGTGCGAAAATCCGTACTTTTTGCCCGGCGGCCAGCCCAAAGCCCAGTGTCGGCAGGCGTCCAGGCTGGCTCTGGCTTTCCAAGGGTATGCTTTCGCCCGCGATATAGTGCTGCCATCGCCCGTTGCGCTCGAGGTAGAAATCGACCCACTGTATGTTGGGCGGCCCCATCACCAGGCGCAGCTGCAGCGGAACGATGTCGGTGTTGGCCAGATCGAATTCCAGCCACCAGGCCGATGCCGTGCGGCCCGGGTGCAGCAGGGTGGACGTAGCGGGAATGAAACGCTGGGGATGCTGCTCGGCCAAGCTGGCAATCTGCCGAATGTCCAGGGTTGCGCTACGATCTTCGTAGACACGCACCTGTTGCAATGCGCCGGCGGGCCAGGGTTGCTGGTGATCGATGGGCAAAATTCCCGCCCTGGCGACTGTAACCAGCAAAAAAAACAGTATGCCTATCAGTGGCCGCAGCATATTATTAGCAGGTTTTACCTTTTTGGATATTGTAGGTAAATCATTTCAGTTGTATTTTAATGTAAATGCGGGTTCCTGCGTTTGGCCGCCAGGCTGCGGCCAGGTGCCCAGAAGCCCAATGCTGGTGCGGATTTCCGGGCGCGGGCTGTGTGCCGGCATAGCTTGTATTTTTAAGCAGTCTTGGCCAATTCCTTGACTTAGTCAAACGCTATATGCAACTTTAAGGGATGTTTCGGGTCGATTGCCGTAAGGCACATTGTCTCGATACCAAGGATGCCTGTTGTAAATTCTTTACGGATTCAGTCATATGTCAGCTTCCGCTCCTGTCTCGCCGCATGCCCATATTCTTATCGTGGATGACAGCCCCGATGAGCTGCGTTTGCTGGTCGAAACCCTGCGCCGGGCGAATTATCGGCTCAGTGTGGCGTTCGACGGCGCGCAAGGCTACGACAGAGCGATCGCGGGCCGTCCCGATCTGATCCTGATGGACGTACGCATGCCGCGCATGGACGGCCACGCCACGTGCCGCCGGCTCAAGGCCAATCCGGCCACGGCGCATATTCCCGTGATCTTCCTGAGTTCGGCGGCGCAGGCCGACGAGCGCCTGGCGGGCCTGCACAGCGGCGGGGTCGATTATGTGATCAAGCCCTATTCCGCCGAAGAGGTGCTGGCGCGGGTACAAATACATCTGGCGCTGGCTTCGGGCACCCCGGGGCCCCGCGCCGAGCAAGAAGCGGGCAGCCTCGACGACGACGAGGTGCTGGTGCAGGCGACCAAGCGCTACCTGGCCAACCATTTCGCCGACACCCCTGCGCTGGAATCCGTGGCGCGGGCACTGGGCACCAGCGAGAAGCGCTTGTCCAATGCCTTTCGGCAGTGCCTGGGCGTAACGGTGTTCGAATATTTCCGCGGCGAACGCATGGCCTATGCCCAGCGGCTGCTGGCCACCACGTCGCTAAGCATCGTGTCGATTGCCGATGCCGTGGGGTTTTCCAGCGCAGCGAACTTCTCGACCGCTTTCCGCGAATACGCGGGCGTTTCGCCTTCGACGTATCGCAGCAATAATCGCGGCCATGCCCATGCCGTCCAAGAGCAGGGCGATGCCGGGGCCTCGCTGTCCGAATACTGACGCGGCGCGCCAGCCCGGTGCAGGCTCTGCGGGCGCGGCAGGCCTGGCATTGCTACCCGCGGGCTTGCGCCAGGCTGTTTTCTGTCGCTGTTCATAGCTTGTAGGCTCGCAGTCTGTGGGGCCGTGGCCTATAGATAGGCTCGCAGCAGGCGGTGGGTTTCGAATAGCGGCAGGCCCATTACACCGGTATAGCTGCCCGAAATGTGCGCCACGAAGATGGCCGCCATGCCCTGTATGCCGTAGGCGCCGGCCTTGCCCAGCGGCTCGCCGCTGGCGCAGTAGGCGTCGATTTCAGCCTCGGCCAGTGGGCGAAAGCGCACCTCGGTCACCGATACGTCTTCCTGCAGCCGGCCCTGCCAGTCGAGCACGATGGCGGTGCGTACTTCGTGGGCACTGCCGGATAAGCGCCGCAGCATGTCGCGCGCATGACCGGCGTCTGCGGGCTTGCCCAGGATGTCGCCATCCAGAATGACCGTGGTGTCGGCCGCCAGCACCGGCCGCGGCGCCAGCGATTCCCGGCGTATCCAGTCGCGCGCCCGCAGCGCTTTGTCGCGGGCAGTGCGGCACACGTAATCGGCGGGCGCCTCGTTCTGGAGTACCGGCTCGTCTTCGCCGTCGGGCGACGGCACCCGCAGCACCTCGTGCACGATGCCGATCTGTTCCAGCAACTGGCGCCGGCGCGGGCTGGCCGAGGCCAGGTATATCGGTGGCAAGGACATGATGTGCCGGCCCGCGTCTCAGCGTACCTTGAGTATCTTCATGCCGTTGGTGCCGCCGCTGTTGCTGTAGTAGTCGCCCTTGGTAAGGATGATCCAGTCGCCTTTTTTCAGCAGCGCCTGCTGCTTGAGCGATTCGATGGCGACGTCGCTGAGGCGGGCCGGGTCGACCGAGGTCGGATCGAAGGGCACGGTGTAGACGCCGCGGAACAGCGCCGCCCGGCGCTGGGTCATGGGGTGGCGGGTGTAGCAGTAGATGGGCACGCCCGAACGGATGCGCGACATGATCAGCGGTGTGTGGCCGCTTTCGGTAAGGGCGATGATGGCCTTGACGCCGGGGAAGTGATTGGCGGCGTACATGGCCGACAGGGCGATGGTTTCGTCGCAGCGGCCGAAGGTTTCGCCCAGCCGGTGCTTGGAATGGGTGGTGGTCGGTTCCTGCTCGGCGCCCAGGCAGATGCGCGCCATGGCCTGCACTGCCTCGACCGCGTACTTGCCCGAAGCGCTTTCGGCCGAGAGCATCACCGCGTCGGTGTAGTCGAGCACGGCATTGGCCACGTCGGAGACCTCGGCGCGCGTGGGCAGCGGGCTGCTGATCATGGATTCCATCATCTGGGTGGCCGTAATGACCAGCTTGTTGTGCGAGCGCGCGTGCTGGATGATGCGCTTCTGGATGCCCACCAGCCGCGCATCGCCGATTTCCACCCCCAGGTCGCCGCGCGCCACCATGACGCCGTCGCTGGCCTTGATCAGGGCGTCCAGCGCCCGGTCGTCGGCCACGGCCTCGGCGCGCTCGATCTTGGCGATCAGCCACGCCGGGCTGCCGGCGGCGCGCACCAGGTGGCGCGCCTCTTCGATGTCGCGCCCGTAGCGGGGAAAGGACACCGCTACGTAGTCGAGTTCCAGTTCGGCCGCGATTTTGATGTCTTGGCGGTCTTTGTCGGTGAGGCTGGGCGCCGAGATGCCGCCGCCGCGGCGGTTGATGCCCTTGTTATTGGACAGCGGGCCGCCGACCGTGACGTGCGTGTGCACCGCCTGTTCCTCGACTTCGTCGACCACCAGCACTACCCGCCCGTCGTCCAGCAGCAGTTCGTCGCCCGGGCGGCAGTCGCGCACCAGCGGCGGGTAGTCGATGCCGACGATGCTGGCGGTGCCGGCATCGGGCGGGTGCTGGTTGGACAAGGTGAACTTCTGGCCTTCCTTGAGCATCACCTTGCCCTGGGTGAAGCGCGCGATGCGAATCTTCGGCCCTTGCAGATCGCCCATCAGCGCCACATAGCGGCCGTGCCGGGCGGCGATCTCCCGCACCGTCTCGGCCCGCAGCCGATGATCCGCGGCGTTGCCGTGGGAAAAATTGAGGCGCGCCACATCCATGCCGGCGAGGATGAGCTGCTCGATTTTTTCCGGGGCGGTGCTGGCCGGGCCCAGGGTGGCGACGATTTTGGTACGGCGTCTGGTCATGATTTTTGTGACTCTTGGGCGGGATTGCTGCGTTTCAACAAGATGCCTAGCCGTTGTTGCGTGGCGTTCGGTTCGGCAGGGGGCGATGTCTGCCTGGCCGCCTGCACGAGGTACTCACGCGCGATGGTAGGGGTGGTTGTTCATGATAGCCCAAGCACGGTACAGCTGTTCGGCCAGAATGACCCGCACCATGGGGTGGGGCAGGGTCAGCGACGACAGGCGCAGCAGTGATGCGCAGCGCTGCTTGAGCTGGGCGTCCAGGCCGTCGGGGCCGCCCACCAGGAAGGCCACGTCGCGGCCCGAGGCGCGCCATTGTTCCAGTTCGCTGGCCAGTTTTGCCGTGCTCAGGTCGCGGCCGCGTTCGTCCAGGGCGATGCACAGCGCCTGCGGCGGCACGGCGGCCTGCAGGCGCCGCGCCTCGGCCTGCATCATTTGCTCGACGCTCTTGCCCGAGCTGCGCGGCTCGGGCTTGATCTCGCGCAGCTCCAGGGCGCAGTCCGGCGGCATGCGCCGCGCATAGTCGTGCCACGCGTCTTGCACCCACGCGGGCATGCGCACGCCCACGGCCAGCACCAGCAGCTTCATGCAGCGCCCCCTGTAGCGCTGCCAGAAAGGCGGGGGCGTGGCAGGCGGCTCATGATGGGTATCGGGGGGGATCGCGGCCGGGCGCGCGATTCAGTCCTGCTCGAAGTCGTACGAGGCGCCCAGGCTGGGCACGGTGGACTGCGGCAGCAGCTTCATGCGCACCGGTTTGCCGCCCCAGATTTCTTCCAGGTTGTAGTACTGGCGGATGGAGGGCTGCATGCAGTGCACCACGATGTCGCCCAGGTCGACCAGCACCCATTCGCCGGCGTCTTCGCCCTCGCAGGCGACGATGGGGATCTTGAGTTCGCGCGCCTTGTCCTGCACGCTGTTGGCCAGCGCCCGGGTCTGCCGGTTGGAGGTGCCGCTGGCGATGACCACCCGGTCGAACAGGCTGGTGATGTGGGTGGTGTTGAATACCTTGATGTCTTGCGCCTTGACGTCTTCCAGGGCGTCCACGACGATGCGTTGAAGTTTTTGAATATCCATGGACGGAACTATACCGTGAGTCAGGGGTTTTGAAACGAGCCGGTTCGGTAGAGCCCATGCTCGGCGATGTAGCGCGCCACCGCCGCGTCCAGCAGCCCTTGGGTGGATACGCCGGCTGCCAGGCGGCGGCGTATGTCGGACGCCGACACCGCCATGGGCTCGAAGGGCAGTTCGACGACGGGCCGGCTCAGCGCCTGCAGCACCTCGTTCAGTTCCCGCGGAACCTGGCTGCCGCTGCCGGGGCGCTGCGCCACCGCCAGGCGCACCAGCGCGACGATGTCCGCCCAGCGGTGCCACGAGCAGAAATTGCGCAGCTGGTCGCCGCCCAGTATCCAATAGTATTCGGGGCCGGCGGGCAGGCCTTCGAGCGTGTCGATGGTGTAGGTCTTGCCGCCGCGTTCGATTTCCACCGGATTGACGCGCAGCCGCGCCTGGCCGTCGACCGCCAGGCGCAGCATGTCCAGGCGCTGCCGGGCGCCGGCCGCCAGTGGCGGGCGCTGCCAGGGGTCGGCCGCGGGGATGAGCTGCAGTTCGTCCAGGCGCAGGTGCTCGCAAGCGGCCCGGGCCAGGGCTATGTGGGCCAGGTGCACGGGATCGAAACTGCCTCCCAGCAGGCCGACGCGCCTCAGAGCCATGCGCGCGGCTTGAGGAAATCGTACAGCGCGGCTTCGGGGCTGCCGGGCTCGGGCGACCAGTCGTAGCGCCACGCCGCCGTGGGAGGCATGGAAAGCAGGATGGATTCGGTGCGCCCGCCCGACTGCAGGCCGAACAGCGTGCCGCGGTCGAAGACCAGGTTGAATTCCACGTAGCGGCCGCGCCGGTAGGCCTGGAATTCGCGTTCGCGTTCGCCGTAGGGCAGCGTGCGGCGCTGCTCGACGATGGGCATATAGGCTTCCAGGAAGCTGTCGCCCACCGAGCGCACCAGGGCGAAGCAGGTGTCGAAGTCGGGCTCGCTCAGGTCGTCGAAGAACAGGCCGCCCACGCCGCGCGTTTCGCCGCGGTGCTTGAGAAAGAAGTACTCGTCGCACCATTTCTTGTAGGCGGGGTATTTGTCCTCGCCGTAGGCTTGCACCGCGTCGCGGCAGACGCGGTGGAAATGCCGCGCGTCTTCCTCGAACGGATAATAAGGGGTCAGGTCGAGCCCGCCGCCGAACCAGAATACGTCCTGAGCGTCGCTGCCCGGCGCCGCTGGGGCGACGAACAGCCGCACGTTCATGTGCACGGTGGGTACGTAGGGGTTGCGCGGGTGCAGCACCATGGACACGCCCATGGCCTGCCAGGCGCGTCCGGCCAGTTCGCCCCGGTGCGCGCTGGCCGAGGGGGGCAGGGCGCTGCCGCGCACGTGGCTGAACAGCACGCCGGCGCGTTCGAACAGCGGGCCGCCCTCGAGCAGCCGCGACAGGCCGCCTCCACCCTCGGCGCGGGCCCAGTCGTCGGAACGGAACGGCGTGCCGTCGGCCTGTTCTAGCGCGGCCACGATGCGGGCCTGGAGATCCTGGAAGTAGGTGTGGGCGGACTGGACGGATACGGCCATGGGGCGTGGGGTTCCTTGTGGTTGGCGGTCGGCGCCGGCGTCAGGAGGGCGCGGCGTCGCCGTGCGGCAGCGCGCGCCAGCCTATGTCGCCGCGGTATTGCCGGCCATCGAACTGGATTTTTTGTACGGCGGAATAGGCCGCCGCCTGGGCCCGCTTGACCGAGTCGCCCAGGGCGGTGACGCACAGCACTCGGCCGCCGGCGGTTTTCAGGGTGCCGTTCTCGAGGCGGGTGCCGGCGTGGAACACCATGCAGTCCTCGGTGTCCGCGGGCAGTGGCCCGAGTACGTCGCCGGTGCGCGGCGTGGCGGGGTAATTGTGCGCGGCCAGCACCACGCCCAGCGCGGTGCGCCTGTCCCAGTCGATGTGCGCCTGGTCGAGCTTGCCGGCGACGGCCTTCTCGAAGATCTCGATCAGATCGTTCTTGATGCGCATCATGATGGGCTGGGTTTCGGGATCGCCCATGCGGCAATTGAATTCCAGCACTTTGAGCGGGCGGGTCGAGTCGGGGCCATTGCCTATCATCAGGCCGGCATACAGGAAGCCGGTGTAGGGCTGGCCGTCCTTGGCCATACCCTGCACGGCCGGCAGTATCACCTCGCGCATGATGCGGTTGTGCAGCGCGGGGGTGACGATGGGCGCCGGCGAATAGGCGCCCATGCCGCCGGTGTTCGGGCCCTGGTCGTGGTCTTTGAGGCGCTTGTGATCCTGGCTGGTTGCCAGTGCCAGCACATTGCTGCCGTCGCACATGACGATGAAGCTGGCTTCCTCGCCGGCCAGGCATTCCTCGATGACGACGCGGGCTCCGGCTTCGCCCAGCGAGCCGTCGCCGAGCATGGCATCGACGGCCTGCTTCGCTTCTTCCTCGGTGGCGGCGACCACCACGCCCTTGCCGGCCGCCAGGCCGTCGGCCTTGACGACGATGGGCGCGCCCTGTTCGTCGATATAGGCCTTGGCCGCCTGCGGGTCGGTGAATGTGCGATACGCGGCGGTGGGGATGTGGTGCCGCACCATGAAATCTTTGGCGTAGTCTTTCGAGCTTTCGAGCTGGGCGGCGGCCTTGGTGGGCCCGAAGATCTTCAGCCCCTGGGCGCGGAAGGCGTCGACCACCCCGGCGGCCAGCGGCGCCTCGGGGCCGACTACGGTCAGCGCGACGTCTTCACGGCGCGCAAAGTCGATCAGGTCGTCGATTTGCGTGAGATCCACGTTCTGCATCCGGCTGCCGCGGGCGGTGCCACCGTTGCCCGGCGCCACATATACTTTGTGCACACGCGGGGACTGGGCCAGGCGCCACGCCAGCGCGTGCTCGCGGCCGCCGCCGCCTATTACTAGAAGTTTCATGATGGAGTTTGAATACCGTTACTGTATGGCGAAGTCGGGAAACAGAGCTTGATGTGGATCAAAAGGCGGGCTCGAACCGCTGCGGTTCGGAGCCCGGTGGCGGGCCGGGGAGTCGCGCTAGGCCGATTCGTCCAGCACCGCGGTGGTGTAGACCTCCTGGACATCGTCCAGGCCCTCGAGTATGTCCAGCAGCTTCTGCATTTTGGCGGCGTCTTCGCCGACCAGTTCGGTTTCGTTCAGGGCCTTCATGATCACGCCCTGAACCTCGGGCGCGAGCCCGGCCGCCTCGAAGGCCGCCTTCACGGCGGCGTAATCGGACGGCTGGCAGACCACTTCGATCACGCCCTCGGCGTCGGATTGCACGTCTTCGGCACCGGCCTCGAGCGCCGCTTCCATGACCTGTTCTTCCGAGGTGCCGGGGGCGAACAGGAATTGCCCGCAATGTTTGAACATGAAGGCCACCGAGCCTTCCTGGCCCAGGTTGCCGCCGTTCTTGGACAGGGCGTGGCGCACCTCGGCCACGGTGCGGATGCGGTTGTCGGTCATGCAGTCGACCAGCACGGCCGCACCGCCCACGCCGTAGCCCTCGTAGCGCACTTCTTCGTAGTTGGCGCCGTCGGCGCCGCCGGCGCCGCGCTGAATGGCGCGCTGGATGGTGTCTTTGGGCATATTGGCCGCGGTGGCCTTGTCCCAGGCCAGGCGCAGGCGTGGATTGGCGTCCGGGTCGGCACCGCCGGCGCGCGCCGCCACTGTGATTTCCCGGATGATCTTAGTCCAGAGTTTGCCCCGTTTGGCGTCCTGGCGACCTTTGCGGTGCTGGATATTCGCCCATTTACTGTGTCCGGCCATGGAATGTCGTCGCAATGCTTGAAAAAAGCGATTTTACCGCGAGCCGGCGGGTGCGTATGCGGCGCACGGCGCGGCGAATTACACTGGCGGATTATGAGTGCGCGGGGCGGCCGGCGCGACCGCCGTCCCGGGCCCGGCCCCGGCCGGCCCGGAGTCGCGGCGCGGCTCGCCTTGGCAAGCGGAAGGAGAAAAATGGCGGATACCGGTATTGTTGCAAAAAGCAGACAACCTGTGCCTTGCGGCTCGTCCGCGCCGTGGGGGCGTCCATGACCCTGGAGATCGTCATCGCCGGCAGCCCGGGCAGGGACATGAGCAGCTGGTGCGCGGCCTTTGCCGCCGCCATGCCGCAGGCGCGCTTCCACCCCTGGGACGACAAGGGCCCGTATGTGGGCGCGCGCTACGCCATCGTCTGGAAGCCGCCCGCGGCCCTGTTCGAGCGCGAGACGGGCTTGCAGGCCGTGTTCAATCTGGGAGCGGGCATCGACGCCCTGATGGACATGCCGCAGCTGCCGCCCCACGTGGCGGTGCTGCGCCTGGAAGATGCCGGCATGGCCGTGCAGATGGTGGAATACGTGTTGTACGGCTTGCTGCGCGCGGCGCGCGGCTTCGACCACTATGCGGCGCAGCAGCGCCAGGAACTCTGGGCGCCGCTGCCTGCCGTCGACCGCGCCGCCTGGCCCGTGGGGGTCATGGGGCTGGGGGCGCTGGGCACGCGCGTGGCGCAGGCCGTCGCGGCCCTGGGCTATCCGGTGGCGGGCTGGGCCCGCAGCGCACGCGAGCTGCCTGGCGTCGAGGTGTATGCGGGCGACGCGCAGCTACCCGGCTTCCTGGCGCGCAGCCGGGTGCTGGTCAATATGCTGCCCCTGACGCCGCAGACCGAGGGCATCCTGAACCGGGCCCATCTCGAACGCCTGCGGCCCGGCGGCTACCTGATCAATGCGGCGCGCGGCGGCCATCTGGTCGAGGCGGATCTGCTGGCGCTGCTGGACGAGGGACGCATGGACGGCGCCCTGCTGGATGTGTTCCACGACGAGCCGCTGCCGCCCGGACACCCGTTCTGGGGGCACCCGCGCGTCATCGTCACCCCGCACGTCGCGGCCATGACGCTGCAGGCCGAGGCGGTGGTTCAGATCACCGATAAAATACTCGCCATGGAAGGCGGCGGCTCTCCGGCCGTCGTGGCGCGCGACCGCGGCTATTAGTTTTGGAAGTATTGAAGGCTCCGCGAGCCTGCGCATTGCTTTTCGTATTCCGTACGCGGGCCCGCGAAAGCGGCTCGCCTCTTCAACCCGCGCAAGAGGAAACAGCGTGTCCAAGATACATAAAATCGCAGTGATCGCCGGCGACGGCATAGGCAAGGAAGTCATGCCCGAGGGCATCCGGGTGCTGGAGGCCGCGGCGCGGCGCTACGGCATCCGCTTCGACTGGGACGAGCTGGACTGGAGCTGCGACTATTACGCACGCCACGGGCGCATGATGCCGGCCGACTGGAAAGAGCGCATCGGCGGCCACGAGGCGATCTTCTTCGGCGCCATAGGCTGGCCCGAGACCGTGCCCGACCATGTCGCCCTGTGGGAATCGCTGTTCAAGTTCCGCCGCGAATTCGACCAGTACATCAATCTGCGCCCCGTGCGGCTGATGCCCGGCGTGACCTCGCCGCTGGCCGGCCGGCGCCCCGGCGAGATCGATTTCTTCATCGTTCGCGAGAATACCGAAGGCGAATATTCCAACAGCGGCGGCCGCCTGTTCGAAGGTACCGAGCGCGAAGTGGTGATCCAGGAAAGTGTCTTCACCCGGGTCGGCGCCGACCGCGTGCTGAACTTCGCCTTCGAGCTGGCGCGCAAGCGCGGCAAGCACGTTACGGCCGCCACCAAGTCCAACGGCATTTCGATTTCCATGCCCTGGTGGGACGAGCGCGTGGCCGCCGCGGGCCAGCGCCATCCCGAGGTGCGCTGGGACAAGTTCCACATCGACATCCTGTGCGCGCATTTCGTGCAGCACCCCGACTGGTTCGACGTGGTGGTGGCCTCCAACCTGTTCGGCGACATTCTGTCCGACCTGGGGCCGGCCTGCACCGGCACCATAGGCATCGCGCCCTCGGCCAATCTCAATCCCGAGCGCCGCTTCCCCTCGCTGTTCGAGCCGGTGCACGGCTCGGCGCCCGACATCGCCGGCCGCGGCGTGGCCAACCCCATAGGGCAGATCTGGAGCGGCGCGCTGATGCTGGATTTCCTGGGCTACCCCGAAGCCTCGCAGGGTGTGCTGCGGGCGGTCGAGGCGGTGCTGGAAAACGGCCCGCGCACCGCCGACCTCAAGGGCAGCGCCAGTACCGCGGAGGTGGGCAAGGCGGTGGCCGAGCAGGTCGAGCGCGCCTGATCCGCGGCGCGGGGGCTTGCCCACAGGCTGCCAAAGAGAAAAGAGTGGGTCGATGCCGCGAGTTTCCCGGTTTTTCGGGGGCGCGCGGCATTAAACTTACGCCGCATCATTTGCCATGCGTGCGCGGGGTTGTTTACGGTTCCGGCCGAAGATCCTCGTGTCCAGCGAAACAACGCTTCAACAACCCTTCAACATCCAGTCAATACCCAATCAAGGAGTCCATGTTGGAAATCCAATCGAAAGCCATACGCATCGAAGAGCACGGCGGCCCGGAAGTGCTGCAGCTGGTGACGGTGTCGGTGCCCGCGCCGCAGGGCAATGAGGTCACGATACGGCAGAAGGCGATAGGGCTGAATTTCATCGACACTTATTTCAGAACCGGCCTGTACAAGCAGCCGCTGCCGCATGGCCTGGGCTCCGAGGGCGCCGGCGTGGTCGAGGCGGTGGGCGCCGACGTGCGCCACCTGAAGGTCGGCGACCGGGTGGCGTATGGCCAGAGCCCCATAGGCGCCTATGCCGAGGTGCGCAACGTGCCCGCCGACCAGGTCGTCAAGATTCCGCGCGGCGTCAGCTTCGAAGAGGCCGCCGCCCTGATGCTCAAGGGGCTTACGGTACAGTACCTGTTCCGCCAGACCTATCGCCTGCAAGGCACCGAGACGATATTGTTCCATGCCGCCGCCGGCGGTGTCGGGCTGATCGCCTGCCAGTGGGCCAGGGCGCTGGGCGTCAAGCTGATCGGTACCGCGTCCAGCCCGGAAAAGGCCGCGCTGGCCAAAGAGAACGGCGCCTGGGAAGTCATCGATTACTCGCGTGAGAATGTGGTCGAGCGCGTGCTGGAACTGACCAAGGGCAAGAAAGTGCCCGTGGTCTACGACGGCGTGGGCAAAGACACCTGGCTCGCCTCGCTGGACTGCCTGCAGCCGCGCGGCCTGATGGTCAGCTTCGGCAATGCTTCGGGCCCGGTCGAGGGCGTGAACCTGGGCATACTGGCGGCCAAGGGCTCGCTGTACGTGACGCGGCCCAAGCTGGGCACCCACGTGGCCACCTACGCCAAGCTCAAGGCCGCCGCGGCCGAACTTTTCGGCCTGGTCGCCAAGAAGCAGATCCAGGTTCATATCGGCCAGCGCTTCGCCCTGGCCGACGCCGGCGCGGCGCACGTCGCGCTGACCAACCGCAAGACCACCGGCGCCACGGTGTTCACACTGGACTGATCGTCCGGTGCCGTGCTGGGTCGGGCTTGCCTCGGTTCCGCCCGATTCTGCCTGGCCCGGCGGCGCCCGCCGGGCGGTCGGGCCGCCGGATCGCTGGGCTGATGGGTTACCCGATCGCCGGTCGCCGGTTCGCTGGGCTACCCGATTGCCGGCCGCCGGTTCTTCAGGCCTGATCCTGGTGGTAGCGCTGCACGCGCTCGACCTCGGCGCGCGAACCCAGCACCACGCCCACCCGCTGGTGCAGCGCTTCGGGCTGAATGTCGAGTATGCGCCGCGCGCCGTCGGTGGCTGCGCCGCCGGCCTGTTCGACGATGAAGCTCATGGGGTTGGCCTCGTACATGATGCGCAGCTTGCCGGCGCGCCCCGACGGGCGCGCATCGCGCGGGTACATGAAGATGCCGCCGCGGCTCAGGATGCGGTGCACGTCGGCCACCATCGAGGCGATCCAGCGCATGTTGTAGTCTTTGCCGAGCGGGCCGGTCTTGCCGGCCAGGCACTCGTCGATATAGCGCCGCACGGGGGTTTCCCAGTGGCGCATGTTCGACATATTGATGGCGAATTCACTGGTTTGCTCGGGAATGGTGATGTTGTCGTGGGTAAGCACCCACGAGCCCATTTCGCGATCCAGCGTGAAGCCCACCACGCCCGCGCCTACCGTCAGCACCAGCATGCTTTGCGGGCCGTAGACCGCATAGCCGGCCGCGACCTGCTCTTTGCCGGCCTGCAGGAAGTCCTGCTCGTCCACGGCACGGCCCGAGGAATGGTGCGGCGCGCGCAGCACCGAGAAGATGGTGCCGATCGACACATTGACGTCGATATTGGACGAGCCGTCCAGCGGATCGAACAGCAGCAGGTATTCGCCCTTGGGATAGCGGTTGGGGATGTGGTAGATGGTCTCCATTTCTTCGGACGCCATGGCCGCGAGGTGGCCACCCCATTCATTGGCTTCCAGCAAAATTTCATTGGACAGCACGTCCAGCTTTTTCTGTACTTCGCCCTGCACGTTTTCGGTTTCCAGGCTGCCCAGGACGCCGCCCAGGGCTCCCTTGCCCACGGCGTGGCCGATGGCCTTGCAGGCCCGCGCCACGGTTTCGATGAGCAGCCGTACCTCGGCCGACACGGCCTGTTTCTTGCGCTGCTGTTCGACGAGGTATTGAGTAAGGGTAGTCTTGCGTTTCAAGTGGGGCTCCCGGTCAGATCTTCAGGGCTTTGGTAATGATTTCGGACACGTTGCGCGACAGCGGGCTGTGCGACTGTATGGTTTCCAGCGCCTGGCGGATGGCGTCGCGATTGGCCGGTACGTAGCGTGCCCAGTTGTCGAAGGCGCGCGCCAGCCGGGCGGCGATTTCGGGGTTGATGCGATCCAGCGCCACCACCTGTTCGGCCCAGAACTGATAGCCTTCGGGCGTATGGGCGCCTTGCAGATTGTTCATGCAGAACTGGAAGATCAGCGAGCGGGCGCGGTTCGGGTTGCGCAGGGTGAATGCGGGGTGCAGCATCAGGGCGCGCACGGCTTCCACGCTGGTGGTGGGGGCGGTGGCCTGCAAGGTGAACCAGCGATCCACCACCAGCGGGTCTTGCTGCCACTGTTCGTAGAAATGGCCCAGTGCCTGCGTGGCGGCGGGCGTATCCGAAAAATTGACCAGAGCCGACAGGCCGCCCATGCGGTCGGTCATGTTGGCGGCCTCGTAGTACTGGTCGAGCGCCAGTTTGGGCGCCTGCGGGTGGGCGCCGGCCATCAGGTAGCTGAGTGCCAGGTTTTGCAGCGCGCGCCGCCCGGCCTGCAGGGCGTCCGGGTGGTATTCCTGCGGTTCGTCGGCGCACTCTTGGTAGATGCGTAGCCACGACGAGCCCAGTTCCGCGCCCAGTACGCCGCGCAGTTCGGCGCGTGCGTGCGCCACGGCCTGCGGATCCATGGGCGAGGTGCGCTCGAGCAGGATTTTTTCCGCCGGCAGTGTCAGGGCGCGCGCCTGGTAGGCGGGCGAAAGCGTCTTGTCGTCGAGCAGCGCGTGCCAGACCTGCACGAAACCGGGGTCGACCCGCGGCGGCTGGCCGGCCTGGATCGCTGCCACCAGCGCCAGCAACTGGCGCATGGCCAGCTCCTGGCCGGCTTCCCAACGGGCAAAGGGGTCGGTGTCGTGCCCGGCCAGCAGCGTCAGTTCGGCGTCGCTGTACGGGTATTCGACGATGACGGGCGCCGAGAAATTGCGCAGCAGCGACGGCACGGGGCGTTCGGGGATGCCGTCGAAGCTCCAGCTTTGGCTGGCGGCGGTAAGGTCGAGCAGCACCGTGTCGCGCGCCTGGCCTTCGTGCTGCAGGCTTAGGGCCTGCCCCTCGCGGCCCAGCAGGCCGAGGGCGAACGGGATGTGCAGCGGCGGCTTGGCGGCCGGCGGCACCTGCAGCTTCTCGATGCCGGCGGGCTCGCAGTGCTGGCTCAGCGTAATCGTGCAGCGGCCCAGCGCCTGGTCGTAGTCCATCTTGACCTGGACGCGCGGCGTGCCGGCCTGGGAATACCAGCGGCGGAACACCTCGAAATTCTTGCCGGGATGCTGGCGTGCGTAGACCGATTCCATGGCCGCGACGAAATCGTCGCAGGTGACGGCCGAGCCGTCGTGGCGGCGGAAATATTCTTCGAGCCCGGCACGGAAGCCCGCCTCGCCCAGCAGCGTGTGCTGCATGCGTATGACCTCGGCGCCTTTCTCGTACACGGTTGCGGTATAGAAGTTGCCGATTTCCTGGTAGCTTTCGGGGCGTATCGGGTGCGCCATCGGGCCGGCGTCCTCGGGAAACTGGGCGATGCGCAGTGTAGTGACATCGTCGATACGCTTGACGGCGCGCGCGCTGCGGGCCTCGGCCTCGGGCAGGTCGGCCGCCAGCATGTCGGCCGAGAATTCCTGGTCGCGGAAGACCGTCAGGCCTTCTTTCAGGGACAGCTGGAACCAGTCGCGGCAGGTGACCCGGTTGCCGGTCCAGTTATGGAAGTATTCGTGCCCGATCACCGCCTCGATGGCCCGGAAGCTGGCGTCGGTGGCGCTTTCGGCGTCCGCCAGCACATAGGCCGAATTGAAGATGTTCAGGCCCTTGTTTTCCATGGCGCCCATATTGAAGTCGCGCGCCGCCACGACCATGAAGCGATCCAGGTCGAGTTCCAGGCCGAAGCGCTGTTCGTCCCAGCGCACCGCGCGGGCCAGCGATTCCAGCGCCCATTCGGTCTTGTCGCGCGATTCCGGGTCGCTGTAGACCTGCAGCAGGGCCTCGCGGCCGCTGCGGGTGCGTATCGTTTGTTCGCGGCAGGCGAAGCCGCCGGCCACCAGGGCGAACAGGTAGCAGGGCTTGGGATGCGGGTCTTCCCAGACGGCCTCGTGGCGGCCGTCGTCCAGATCACGGCTTTGCAGCAGATTGCCGTTGGACAGCAGCAGCGGATAGCGGCTTTTGTCGGCGCGCAGCGTGACCCGGTAGCGCGACATGACGTCGGGGCGGTCCGGAAACCAGGTGATGCGGCGAAAGCCTTCCGCCTCGCACTGCGTGAACAGGCTGGCGCCCGATACGTACAGCCCCATGAGCGAGGAATTTTCGGCCGGCTTGCAGAGACTGGTGATTTCGACCACAAAAGCCGCCGAGCGCGGGAACAGGCGCAGGGTTTCGCCGCTTAGTTCATATTGATCGGCGCGCAGCGCCTGGCCGTCGATGGCCACCGACACCAGCTCGAGCTCGGAGCCGTCCAGTACCAGCGGCAGGTCGGCTGCGGCATCGGGCTTGCGCTGGAAGTGCAAGCGCGCGCTGACTTTGGTGGCTGCGGCGTCCAGATCGAACTCCAGTTCTACGTTCGGCAGCAGATAAGGGTAGGGCTGGTAGTCCAGCCGGGAAATCGTGGTGGGAATATCGGATCGCATGCGGGAATCTGCCAGTGGCGATAATCTATGATCTATGGAAATGGCCGGCGCATAGCGTTTTTGCGTAACAGGCTGCCCGCCCTCTGGGTGGGCTCGGGGTGCGCCGGCCGTAGTTTGAATATTGCTGCTATTGTAGTGGCAGCCGGCTCACGGCAATGCAACCTTTTCCGCTTACGAGCTGTCTCAGGACTACGGGGCTCGTGCCCGCGAGCCGCGCAAGCGTGGCCGTGCGGCGCCCGCGAGGCGGCGCGGCTGCCGGTATTCCAGGAATATTCGCCAGGGCCGCGGACGCGGCAGGCGGCCGGCCCATAGCTGTAAGCACAAAGAGCACAGAGGTAACATTATGTTGAAAATACTGGAACCCATCAGGGCGCTGAGATCAGGGGCGCCGCGCGCGGCTTTGGTGCTGGCCGCGCTGCTGCTCAGCGGCTGCGTGTCCACTATTTCCGCGCGTGTGACTTCATATCAGCGCTGGCCCGGAAATGTGCAGGGCCAGACCTATCGCATCGTGCCCGACGCGGCGCAAAGAAATAATCTGCAGTACCAGTCGTTTGCCGATATGCTGCGTGCCGCCATAGGGCCTACGGGCCTGGTGGAATCGCATACCTCGAGCGCGCGTTTCGATGTGGGATTCACATATTCGAGCGCCCCGATGCAGGCCTGGGTGCAGCGTTTTGCACCCGCTCCGTATTATTATTCCGGCCCTGGCTGGGGCGGTTACTGGGGCGGTTATTATGGGCCGTGGGGGCCGGGATATTATGGCGGGGCGGCGGTGGTCGACGTGCCGGTGCCGGCTTACCGTAATACGCTGACGGTTACCATTAAGGACAAGAGCAACCATGACGCCGAGGTTTACCGCAGCAGCGCGGTCAGCGTCAGCGGCGGAAACGACCTGCAGATGCTCATGCCATACTTGGCCCGAGCGGTATTCGACGGCTTTCCCGGCAATAATGGGCAAGTGCGCGATATCAATTACCCGATGGACAATTACTGACGCGCACTTGCCAGCGCTGCGCGCCCCGAGGGGCGCGCAAAAGAACTGCGCCGGTTTTGCGTCCCCGCGCTGGCGCAGCGGCAGGGGACGTGGCCTTCTGCTTATTCGACCAGGAATTCGTCGCGCTTGCGGCCTTCGGCTTCGGCGGCCAGTATCCAGCGCGGCGATTTGCCGCGGCCCGTCCAGGTCTCGCCCGTGTCGGGATGGCGATACTTGATTTGCACGACCTTCTTGGCGGCGGGCTTGGCGCCGGCCCTGGTGCCCGTCTTGGCGGTTTTGCCGGCTTTCTTGCGGCCGAATGCGTCGATGATTTCTTGCGGAGAAATATCGTACTCGTGCATGGAACGGATAATCGACTCGATTACCGGGGCGCGGCGCTTCACACGTAGATCGTGAGCCTTTTTCTGCAGCTTGACGATTTCTTTTTCGATTTTCGACTTGAGGGTGGCGTATGAGTCACGTGGCATGCTGTATTCCTGTGTGAAGAATCAGTTGATGTCGTTGAAAAAAATAGCTTTACCCCTGGTTTCCATGGTTTCGCCGCCATACGCAAGCCATGCATTGAATATCGGGGGCAATGATATGCAAGGCCTGCGGCTGCCGGTTCATCTGGGAAACTCTGGGAGTTGCGCGAGTAGCGCCGCTAAGTTTGAAAATGGATAATGGATTCGTGCGCATAAACCCCCCACTGGCGCCGAACTCTTATTCATGCCCCAAATGTTAGCATTAACTGAATGATTTTCCGCCCGCTTTAAGGATTATTTTTTATTTTCTATTTGTGTGTTACAGAATAAGGTAATGCGAGTAATAGGCGGCTGCGCAGTTTGGGGCCCGCCTGCGGGCGGGCATATGGCGGGCGCGATGCAACGCGGGTTTTGCGAAACATGAAAAACACGGCTGTCTTGCAGGCCGCTGTCTTGCAGGCCGTGCACATACTTGTAAACTTGTATTCTCGGCCCCAAATAGTCAATGATGGGGTCGTGCCGCGATGGGCCGGCTCCGCCTTCTACTAACACGAGTGCAACATGACGATCAAACCTGAGTTTCGCGTGGCAGCCGTCCAAACCGTATCGGCCGCCGATTGGCCCAGCAATCGCGACCAGGCCGCCGGCCTGATCGAGCGTGCCGCAGGCCAGGGTGCGGAACTGATTGCCCTGCCCGAATATTTCTGCCTGATGGGGCGGCGCGATACCGACAAGGTGCAAATGAAGGAACAGCCGGGGCAGGGCCCGATCCAGGATTTCCTGCGCCAGCAGGCCGAACGCCACCGCGTCTGGCTGGTGGGGGGCACGCTGCCGCTGGCCAGCCCCGACGCGGATCGCATCTACAACACCAGCCTGGTCTACGGCCCCGACGGCGAGTGCGTGGCGCGCTACGACAAGATCCACCTGTTCGGCTTCCGCAAGGGCGAAGAGTCCTATGACGAGTCGGTGTCCATCCGCCCCGGCTCGAATACGCCCCAGTCTTTCGACGCTCCTTGCGGCAAAGTGGGGCTGTCGATCTGCTACGACCTGCGCTTTCCCGAACTGTATCGGGCAATGGGGGAACTGAGCCTGATACTGGTGCCCGCGGCCTTTACCTACACCACCGGCTCGGCGCACTGGGAAATCCTGCTCAAGGCCCGGGCCATCGAGAACCAGTGCTACGTGCTGGCCCCGGCCCAGGGCGGCAAGCACGAAAATGGGCGGCGCACCTGGGGCCATTCTGTTCTAATAGATCCATGGGGCGAGATTATCGACGAGTGCCCCGAAGGCCCGGGCGTGGCCGCCGGCGTCATCGACCAGCAGCGCCTGGCCGAAGTACGCGCCTCGCTACCCGCCCTGAAACACCGCACCATGTGACATATGGCAAAACCCGCAAGCCGCATCATGAAACCTACCGATCCCGCCATCCAGGCCCTGGCCACCGCACGTTCCGTCCTGCTCGAGCCCTGGGGCCTGTCCGAATCCGACATGGCCCGCGCCCTGGGTGAAATCTGCACCCATTCGGTCGATTATGCCGACCTGTACTTCCAGTACACCCGCAGCGAGGGCTGGAGCCTCGAAGAAGGCATGGTCAAGACCGGCAGCTTCTCCATCGGCCAGGGCGTCGGGGTGCGTGCGGTCAGCGGCGAGAAAACGGCCTTCGCGTATTCCGACGTGCTGTCGGCCGACGCGCTGCTGTCGGCGGCGCGCACGGTGCGCAGCATCGGCCGCCAGGGCAGCGGGCGGCGCAAGGTTACGGCGGCGCAGCCGCCGGCCGGGCATGGCCTGTATGCGCCCATAGACCCCTTGAACACACTGCCGGCGCCCGACAAGGTGGCCCTGCTGGAACGCGTCGAGGCCATGGCGCGCAAGGCCGACCCGCGCATCATCCAGGTCATGGCCGGCCTGGGCGCCGAATACGACGTGATCCTGGTGGCCGGCAGCGACGGCCGCCTGATGGCCGACGTGCGGCCGCTGGTGCGCCTGTCCCTTACCGTAATCGCCGAGCACGGCGGGCGCCGCGAAATGGGCCACGGCGGCGGCGGCGGCCGGGTAGGGCTGGCCTACTTCACCGACGACATACTGCGCTCTTATGTAAAGCACGCGGTGCACGAGGCCTCGATCAACCTCCAGGCCCGGCCGGCGCCGGCCGGCGAAATGACCGTGGTGCTGGGCTCGGGCTGGCCCGGCATTTTGCTGCACGAGGCGGTGGGGCACGGGCTGGAAGGCGACTTCAACCGCAAGGGCTCGAGCGTATTCGCCGGACGCATCGGGCAGCGCGTCGCCTCCAAGGGCGTAACCGTCATCGACGACGGCACCCTGGCCGATCGCCGCGGCTCGCTGAACATCGACGACGAGGGCAATCCGACCCAGCGCAACGTGCTCATCGAAGACGGCGTGCTGCGCGGCTACATGCAAGACTCGACCAACGCGCGCCTGATGAAGACCGCGGTCACCGGCAACGGCCGGCGCGAATCCTTCGCGCACCTGCCCATGCCGCGCATGACCAATACCTACATGCTGGCGGGCAAGGAAGACCCCGCGGGCATCGTCGCCTCGGTCAAGAAGGGCCTGTACGCGGTCAATTTCGGCGGCGGCCAGGTGGACATCACCAGCGGCAAGTTCGTCTTTTCCGCGTCCGAAGCCTACATGATCGAAAATGGCAAGATCACCTATCCGGTCAAGGGCGCCACGCTTATCGGCAACGGCCCCGACGCCATGAACCGCGTCAGCATGATCGGCAATGATCTGCAGCTGGATTCGGGCGTCGGCACCTGCGGCAAGGAAGGGCAGAGCGTGCCGGTCGGCGTGGGCATGCCGACGGTGCGCATGGACGGCCTGACGGTGGGCGGCACGGCGCAAGCCTAGGCCCCGCTGCACGGCAAGGCGGCTGCACTGGCTGGCAAACCGGCGCCTGGCCTGGCCTGGCCTGGCCCGGGCTGGGCGAGGCCAGGCCAGGCCAGGCTTGGCGCGAGGCCAGTAGGCCAGTAGGCCAGTAACGCGAGGCCAGTAATAGTGTCGTCTTGGCGCCACGTTCGCCGCGTACCGATGGCCGCAGCGTTTGGCAGGCGCCCGTGACTGTGCTAGGATTTGAAAACCATGTACCGCGCTACCCAGTTTTTCTTCTTTTATTTTGCTTTTCCGAAACCGCTGGTGGAGGAAGGGAAGCGTCGTACCCGGTAAAAAAACCGAATTCCCCGAAAAAGCCGCCAGCTTCGCTAGGCGGCTTTTTTAATGCCGCCGTGCCCGGCAAATGCTTGCAAAGCAGCTTGAAAAGCAGCCTGAATAGCGGCCTGAAAGCGAACCGCCAGTGTGACGCCACACAGACGGTATGGCCATTAACCTTGGAGTCCAGCCGTGTTACACAATACCGACGATTTACGTATCCGCGAAATCAAGGAACTGAGCCCTCCGGCTCACGTCATGCGCGAATTCGCGTGCACCACGCAAATCTCCGACACGGTCTATCGAACCCGGCGCGCCGTGCACAATGTGCTGCACGGCGCCGATGACCGGCTGGTGGTGATTATCGGGCCGTGCTCCATCCATAATCCCGACGCCGCGCTGGAATATGCCAAGCGCCTGAGCGCAGAGCGCGAGCGCCACAAGGGCGAGCTGGAAATCATCATGCGTGTCTACTTCGAGAAGCCGCGTACGACGGTGGGCTGGAAGGGTCTGATCAACGACCCCATGCTCGACGGCAGCTTCAACATCAACCAGGGCTTGCGCACGGCCCGCGAGGTGCTGCTCGGCATCAACGGCCTGGGCCTGCCGGCCGGCTGTGAATTCCTGGATATGATCACGCCGCAGTACATCGCCGACCTGGTGTCCTGGGGCGCCATCGGCGCGCGCACCACCGAAAGCCAGGTGCACCGCGAGCTGGCTTCGGGGCTGTCGTGCCCGGTGGGCTTCAAGAACGGCACCGACGGCAACGTCAAGATCGCGGTCGACGCGATCAAGGCTGCTTCGCAGCCGCACCATTTTCTGTCGGTTACCAAGGGCGGGCACTCGGCCATCGTGTCCACCCTGGGCAACGAAGACTGCCATATCATCCTGCGCGGCGGCAAGGCGCCGAACTTCGATGCCGCCAGTGTCGAGCAGGCCTGCCAGTTCCTGGTCAAATCTTCGATGCGGCCGCGGCTGATGATCGACGCCAGCCACGCCAACAGCAGCAAAGACTACCGCAAGCAGCCCGAAGTCGTGCAGGACATCGCCCACCAGATCGAGCAGGGCGAAGAGCGGATCTTCGGCGTCATGGTGGAAAGCCATTTGCTTGGCGGACGCCAGGATCTGGTGCCGGGCCGGCCGCTGGTGTATGGCCAGAGCATCACCGACGGCTGCATCGATTGGGATGCGTCGGTGCAGGTGCTGGATCGGCTGGCGGCGGCGGTCGTCTCCCGCCGGCAGGCGCTCGAGTCCGCGGCTGTGGCCGGCGGCAATCTGGCCGCATAGAACGGCCGCACATGGCTCGCGCAGCGCCGCCGCCACCCCTGGCCAACGGCGCCAGGCTGACGCTGCGCCAGTTGCGGTATTTCATCGAGATCGTCAAGGCGGGCAGTTTGTCGGGCGCGTCGGGGCGCCTGGGTATCGCGCAGCCGGCGCTCAGCCAGCACATCGGCGCCATGGAAGACGCCCTGGGGGCGCGGCTGTTCGAGCGCCATGCGCGCGGCATGAAGATCACGGCCGAAGGCCAGCGCCTGTACGGCCGGGCTTTGTCCATACTGGATCAGCTCGGTGCGCTGCGCGAAGACGTGCGCGATGCCGCGGCCAATCCGCGCGGCCGCGTGCGCCTGGCGATCGCCGGCGCCCTGAGCACGGTGCTGGCCGCGCCGCTGCTGCGCGCCGTGAGCCAGCGTTACCCCGACATCCGCCTCGATCTGATGGAGGGCCTGTCGCAGCGGGTGGCCGAATTGATCGAATCGCGCACGGTGGATCTGGCCATCTTCCCTGGGGCTGCCGACATGGAAGGCGTAGCGGCGCGCCCCTTGTTTACCGAGAAACTGCATCTGTTCGGCACTCCGGGCAGCCTGCCGGGGCGGGGCAAAACGCTGCGCTATGCGCGGATCGCCGATTGCGCGCTGGTGGCCCCCGACCGCCGCCACGATCTGCGCAAAATATTGGAGCGCGAGGCGGTGGCCCAGGGCCTGCGCCTGGACGTGCGCTACGAGCTGAACAGCGCCGCCATGACGGTGTCGCTGATCAGGGAAGGGCTGGCCTGCGCCGTGCTGCCGCGCAGCGCCTTCGGGGGGATGCTGGCGGCCATGCCGGTGCAGTCGCGCCTGATCGTGGAGCCGCAGCTCAGCCGCGTGCAGTCGCTGGTCTGGTCGCAGGATAGGCCGCTGGGCTCGGCCGCCCGGGCGCTGGTCGACCTGGTTGCAGAAGTGGTCGAGCAAGCGCACGCGCGGCAAGACATATAAGTTTTTCGATATAGGTTCCAGAAAAATATTGTATTTGTGCTGCCTTGCCCGGCTTCCCATAATAGGGGCGTGCAATGACTGCGGGAGGCCCCGTGCAACAGCAGCGAAATATGGTGATCGTCATGTCCGACGAGCACGATCCGAGAATGATGGGTTGTTCCGGCCACCCGTTCGTAAGTACGCCCGCGCTGGACGCATTGGCCGCCGGCGGAGTGCGTTTCAGCAATGCTTATACCCCCAGCCCGATTTGCGTGCCGGCCCGCGCGGCTTTTGCCACCGGCTGCCGCGTACACCGCATCGGCTATTGGGACAACGCCATGGCCTACGACGGCGCCCAGCGCGGCTGGGGCCATGCGCTGCAGGATCGCGGCATCCGGGTCGAAAGCATAGGCAAGCTGCACTACCGGGCCGAAGAAGATCCCGCCGGCTTCGATGCGGAGCACATCCCCATGCACGTCGTGGGCGGCCACGGCATGGTCTGGGCCTCGATACGCGACCCCTACGTGTCGCGCCCGGACGGCCCGCGCATGCTGGGCGAGCGTATCGGCCCCGGCGAATCGCCCTACACGGCCTACGATAGATCCGTGACCGGCCAGGCCTGCGACTGGCTGCAAGCAGCCGCGCGGCGCGGCCAGCCCTTTGTGCTGTACGTAGGCCTGGTGGCGCCGCATTTCCCGCTGATTGCGCCGCCGCAGTTCTATGCGCCCTACGAGGCCATGGCGCTGCCCGAGCCCAAGCTTCTGCCGCGCGACGGCTACGTGCGCCACCCCTGGGTGCAGGAATATGTGGATTTCATGGATTCCGAAAGCCGCTTCCGCAGCCCCGAAGAGCGGCGCATGGCTTTTGCCGCCTACTACGGGTTATGCAGCTGGCTGGATCACAACGTCGGCTGTATCACCGATGCCTTGCGCCAGGCCGGGCTGGATGACAGCACCTACGTTGTATATACGTCGGATCATGGCGAGAACCTCGGCGCGCGTGGGGTGTGGGGCAAGTCGACCCTGTACCAGGAAAGTGTATGCGTGCCCATGATCCTGTCCGGCCCGGGGCTGGCGCCGGGGGTTTGCGAGGCGCCGGTGGATCTGCTGGATCTGTACCCGACCATATTGCAGGCCGCCGGCGTCGATCCGCTGCCGTTGATGGAAGGGCGCCCGGGGCGCTCGCTGTTCGAGACCGCCGCCGATCCCGACCCGCAGCGGCCGGTGTTCAGTGAATATCATGCCGCGGGCAGCAACAGCGCCGGCTATATGCTGCGCAAGGGGCGCTGGAAGTACCACTACTACGTGCGCCATCGCCCCGAGCTGTTCGATTTGCAGGCCGACCCCGAAGAGTTGCGGGATCTGGCGGGCGACCCGGCGCATGCCGCGGTGCTGGCGGAAATGCATGCCGCGCTGCTGGAGATTGTCGACCCCGAGGCGACCGACCGGCGCGCCAAGCGCGACCAGCGCGCCATGATAGAGCGGCTCGGCGGCCCGCAGCGGGCGGCGAGCCTGGGCGCCCCGGGCGCCACGCCCGCGCCTCGCACCGGGCAGGGCGAGCGGCCCTGAGCCGCGCGTCGCCCCGCAGCTTCGACAAAAACCTGGATGGAGACCAAGGCCATGAATATCGAGCCAGCTATATTTTCCCGCCTGTGCAAATGCTTGTACGGATATTCCCGCCGCCACCGGAGCCTGGACTCGGGCGCTGAGCCGGCATCGGCCGCGGCGTCGCGGCCGCGCACACCGCGGCGCCGCCTGGCATTGCTGTGCATGGCCGCTTTCGTGTGCGGCGGCGCCGCCCACGCCGAAGGCTATCCATCCAGGCCGATACGCATGATCGTGCCCTATGCGGCCGGCGGCGGGATAGACGCTACCGCGCGCCTGTTCGCCAAGGCCATGGCGCAACAATTGCACGCGTCCCTCATCGTCGAGAACCGTCCTGGGGCGGGCGGCATGATAGGCGCGGAGGCGGCCGTGCGCGCGGCGCCCGACGGCTATACGGTGTTGTTCTCGGGCAATCCGGAACTGGGCAGCAGTCCGCGCTTCTACGGCCATGCGCCCTACGACCCGACCAAGGATCTGCGCCCGGTGGCGATGGTGGCCGAGTCTCCCACGGTCGTGGTGGCCTCCCCGTCGTTGCAGGCGGCGACGCTGCGCGACGCGCTGGCCCTGGGGCGCAAGGATCCGACCTTGTTGACCGTGGCGACGGCGGGGGTCGGCACCACTCACCATTTCGCGCTCGAGGCGCTCAGGCACAAGAGCGGCGTGAATCTGCTGCACGTGCCCTATAAGGGTGCGGCGCCCGCGACCATGGCGGTACTGGGTGGCCAGACCAAAATGGCCATCGTCGGCCTGCCGCCGGCATGGCCGTACATCAAATCGGGGCGCCTGCTTGCGTACGCGGTGCTGCAGCCCAAGCGTTCCGCCTTTCTGCCCGAGGTGCCGACGATCGAACAAGCCACGGGCATGAAGGGGCTGGATGCCTTTGCCACCTGGTACGGCCTGGTGGTGCCGGCCCGCACGCCCGACGCGGTGGTCGCGGTGCTGGAGCAGGCGGCGCGCAAAGTGCTGGCCGAGCCGCAGCTGGCGCAGGCGCTGGCCGTGCAGGGCACCGAGGTGCAGCCCTTGTTTGGCGCCGACTTCGGGCGGCGCATACAGCACGAATGGGAGCTGTACGGCGAGCTGGTCAAACAGTACGGCATTACCGCCGAGCACGAAGGAAAAGCCGGCCCTGCGAAATAAGCGGGCTGCGGCGTGGGCCGGGTGGAAATGCTACATTGATCGGTGCAGGCTCCGCGCCGGCGGCACCACTTGGCACACGCCGGCTGGTGGCCACAAGAGAGCATCGAAAGCAGGGCACCCAGAGCGAGGCACCCGGAGCAGGACATCAGGAGCTGTACCCATGGATATACCCCATTTTTCCGCCGGCGAACGCTGCGTTATCCCGCCGGGCTTCATCGAGGCGCTGCAGCAGCGCTTCGGCGCGCGCTGTTCCAGCGCGCAGGCTGTGCGTGAGCACCATGGCCGCGACGAGTCGCCTTACCCCACCATGCCGCCGGATGCCGTGGTCTATGCAGAAACCACCGAAGAGGTGGCCTGGGTAGCCCGGCTGTGCCATGAAAGCCGCGTGCCGCTGATCCCCTACGGCGCGGGTTCTTCCATAGAGGGGCATCTGCTGGCGATACGCGGCGGCATTACCCTGGATCTTTCCGGCATGAACCGCGTGGTTGCGGTCAATGCCGAAGACCTCACCGTGACGGTGCAGGCGGGCGTGACGCGCAAGCAGCTCAACGAAGAAATACGCGATACCGGCCTGTTCTTTCCGATCGATCCGGGCGCCGACGCCAGCCTGGGCGGCATGGCCGCCACGCGGGCCTCGGGCACCAACGCGGTGCGCTACGGCACCATGCGCGAGAACGTCATGAACCTCAAGGTCGTGACGGCCGACGGCCGCATCATCGAGACCGCCAACCGCGCCCGCAAGTCCTCGGCCGGCTACGACCTCACACATATTTTCGTGGGCAGTGAAGGAACCCTGGGCATCATCACCGAGGTCACGGTGCGGCTGTACCCGCAGCCCGAGGCGATCTCCGCCGCGATCTGCAATTTCCCCGACCTGGATGCCGCCGTCAACAGCGTCATCGAAATCATCCAGATGGGCATCCCGGTGGCGCGCGTGGAATTCTTGGACAATGCCGCGGTCAAGGCCACCAACGCCTACAGCAAACTGGGCCTGCGCGAGTCGCCGCTGCTGCTGTTCGAATTCCACGGCAGCCCCGCCGGCGTGAAAGAGCAGGCCGTGGCGGTGCAAGAGATCACGCGCGAACACGGCGGCATGGACTTCGATTGGGCCGAGCGGCCCGAAGACCGCAGCCGTCTCTGGACGGCGCGCCACAACGCGCTCTTTGCCGGGCTGCAGCTGCGGCCGGGCTCGCGCGCCAGCACCACCGACGTATGCGTGCCAATCTCGCGCCTGGCCGAGTGCGTGTCGGCCACCGCCCAGGAACTGGATCGCGCCAGCTTCCCCTACATGATCGTGGGCCACGTGGGCGACGGCAATTTCCACGTGCTGATGCTGATCGACCCCGACAGCCCAGAGCAATGGGAAGAGTCCGAGCGCCTCAATCGGCGCCTGGTGCGGCGCGCCATCGACATGGACGGCACTTGCACGGGCGAGCATGGCATCGGCCTGCACAAGAAAGAATTCATGCTGGCCGAGCACGGACAGGACGCGCTCGATCTGATGCGCGCCCTGAAGCTTGCTTTCGATCCGCACAACATCCTGAATCCAGGCAAAATACTGCCCTGAAGCGGCAGCGTCCGGCAAGCTCGGGCTGCCCGAGGCACGTGCGGCGCCGGCCTGCGCGGCAAGGCCGTGCGCGGCCGGCCCGGCGCGCCTGTACGCGGATTCTTAGGGTAGTCCCGATCATGTGTTTTCGAGGGGTTCGCGTTACATTCATGGCTTGAAGGAAGCCAATACATGAACCAGAACCCGATACCCCGGGTACCGCCGCAGACGCCAGATTTCCAGGGGCTCATAGCCAGGCTCAAGGCCGTTCTCCCCGCTCATTGCATCCTCTCCAGAATCGAGGACACCCGCCCGTACGAATGCGACGGGCTTTCCTTGTATCGCTGCCTGCCGGCGTTGGTGGTGCTGCCCGAAAACGAGCAGCAGGTCATTGCCGTGATGCAGGCCTGCAAGGCGCTGGACATACCCATAGTGGCGCGTGGCGCGGGCACCGGCCTGTCGGGCGGCGCCATGCCGCACGCGCAGGGCGTGGTGCTGGGCCTGTCGAAACTCAATCGCATCATCGGCATCGACCCTGAATCGGCCACCGCCGTGGTGCAGCCCGGGGTGCGCAATCTGGCCATCTCCGAGGCCGCCGCGGCCCACGGCCTGTATTACGCGCCAGACCCGTCCAGCCAGATCGCCTGTTCGATCGGCGGCAACGTCGCCGAAAACTCCGGCGGCGTGCACTGCCTCAAGTACGGCCTGACGGTGCACAACGTATTGCGCGTGCGGGTCGTCACGATAGACGGCAACGTGCTGGAACTCGGCGCCGAGGCCCCTGATGCGCCGGGCCTGGATCTGCTGGCCGTATTCATAGGCTCCGAGGGCATGCTCGGCGTGGTCACCGAGGTCACGGTCAAGCTGATCCCGCGGCCCGCCTGCGCGCGGGTCGTCATGGCCAGCTTCGCCAGCGTCGAGGCCGCCGGCCAGGCAGTCACCAACATCATCGCCGCCGGCATCATTCCCGCCGGCCTCGAAATGATGGACAAGCGCGCCATCCATATGGTGGAGCCATTCGTATGCGCCGGCTACGACCTCGAAGCCGCGGCGATCCTGTTGTGCGAGTCCGACGGCACGCAGGACGAAGTCGACGACGAGATCGAGCGCATGGAGGCGGTGTTCCGCGGCGCCGGCGCCACGCGCCTGCAGGTGTCGGCTTCCGAAGCCGAGCGCCTGAAATTCTGGGCCGGCCGCAAGAACGCCTTTCCCGCCGCGGGCCGCATCTCGCCCGACTACTATTGCATGGACGGCACCATCCCGCGCCGCCACCTGGCGCGCGTGCTCGGCGCCATCGAGCAAATGGAAGACGAATACGGCCTGCGCTGCGCCAATGTGTTCCATGCCGGCGACGGCAACCTGCATCCGCTGATCATGTTCGACTCCAACAAGCCCGCCGAGGTCGAGCGCGCCGAGAAGTTCGGCGCCTCGATCCTGGAACTGTGCGTCCAGGTGGGCGGTACGGTCACCGGCGAGCACGGCGTGGGCATCGAAAAAATCAATCAGATGTGCGTGCAGTTCAAGCCCGAAGAGCTCGGCGCCTTTGCCGCTGTCAAGGCGGCGTTCGATCCCTACGGCTTGCTCAACCCTGAAAAAGTCATCCCCACGCTGGCCCGCTGCGCCGAATACGGCAAGATGCACGTGCACGGCGGCGACATCAGTTTCCCCGAATTGCCTCGTTTTTGAGACCCCTATGGAGTTCGTTCTTGCGGAATTGAGCGACCAGGTCATGACTGCGCGCGCGGCGCAGCGGCCCTTGTCGATACGCGGCGGCGCCACCAAGCGCTTCTACGGCGAGGCCACCGACCTCGAAGACTTGCACAGCCACGCCGTGCTCGACATGTCGAGCCTGTGCGGCGTGGTGAATTATCAGCCCGCCGAACTGGTGATCACCGCCCGCGCGGGCACGCTGCTGTCCGACATCGAGCAGGTGCTCGACCAGGAAGGGCAGATGCTGGCTTTCGAGCCGCCGCGCCTGGGCGCGGCCTCGACCTTGGGCGGCTGTGTCGCCTCGGGGCTCTCGGGCCCCAGGCGCATGGCCGCCGGCAGCCTGCGCGATTTCGTGCTGGGCGCCAAGCTGCTCGATTCTTCGGGCGTGGTGCTGGAATTCGGCGGCGAGGTCATGAAGAACGTCGCGGGCTACGATGTATCGCGCCTGCTGGCGGGTTCTATGGGGGTGTTCGGCGCTCTGGTGGAGGTCTCGCTGAAAGTCGTTCCCAAGCCCTTCGAAGAGGCTACCCTGGTGCTGCAGGCCACCGAGGCCGAAGCGCTGCAGCATTTCGGCCGCTGGCGCACGATGCCGCTGGCCATATCGGCCACCAGCTGGGAAGATCCGGGCGACGGCGGCCGCGTCTCGGTGCGCCTGTCCGGCAGCGGTTCGGCGGTGGCCGCGGGCGTGCGCCGCATCGGCGGCGAGCGGCTCAACGAAGACGAGGCGCAGGCCTATTGGGTCAGCCTGCGCGACCAGACGCATGCTTTTTTCCGGGCGCGGCCCCTGTGGCGCCTGGCCTTGCCGCCGCGCGCCCGGGCGCTGCAGGCCGGGCCCACACTGATCGAATGGAATGGTGGCCAGCGCTGGCTGGCCGCCGATGCCGACCCGCTGGATCTGCGCCGGCGCGTGCAGGCGCTGGGCGGCCACGCCACGCTGTATCGCTACGACTACAAGCCGGTGGGGGTGCCAGTGTTCCATCCTCTGGCCGCCGGCCTCTTGGACGTGTCGCGCAGGCTCAAGCAAGAGTTCGACCCGGTGGGCATTTTCAACCCTAAACGCCTGTTCTCTGAATTCTGAGGTTTATCGCCGTGCAAACCAATCTAGCAGCCTGGGCGCGAGACAGTGAGTTGGGCAAGGAGGCCGAAGAAATCCTGCGCCGCTGCGTGCATTGCGGCTTCTGTACGGCCACCTGTCCCACTTATCAGATCCTGGGCGACGAGCTCGACAGCCCGCGCGGGCGCATCTATCTGATCAAGCAGGTGCTGGAGGGCGTCGCGCCCACCGCATCCACCCAGCAGCATCTGGATCGCTGCCTGACCTGCCGCAACTGCGAAACCACTTGTCCGTCGGGTGTGCAGTACGGCGCGCTGGTCGACATCGGCCGCAAGCTGGTGGACGAACGGGTCGAGCGTCCCGTGGCCCAGCGCGCCACGCGCACACTGTTGCGCCGCACATTGACTTCGCCGCTGTTCGCGCCCGCCTACAAGCTGGGCAGGGCGCTGCGCCCCGTCCTGCCCGCGGTGCTGCGCAACAAAATAGCGGCGGCGCGTCCGGCCGGCAAGCTGCCCGACGGCTCCGGCCTGCAGCGCCAGGTGCTGATGCCGGCCGGCTGCGTGCAGCCGGCCATGATGCCTTCCATCGACGCGGCCACGGCGCGGGTGCTGCACGCGGTGGGCATAGGCACGCGCACGGTGGCGGGGGCCGGATGCTGCGGCGCCATCAATTTCCACCTCGATGCGCAGGAAGCTGCTTTGGGCCAGATGCGCGCCAATATTGATGCCTGGCTGCCGCTGCTCGATAGCGGCCAGGTCGAGGCCATCGTCATCAACGCCTCGGGCTGCGGCGCCATGATGCGTGAATATGCGCATCATTTGCGCTTCGATACCGACTACGCCGCCCGCGCCTTGCGCTTCGTCGACAAGGTCAAAGACGTAGCCGAGATCCTCGCGCCGCATGCCGCACAGCTCAAGTC
Source organism: Candidimonas nitroreducens (assembly GCF_002209565.1). Lineage (GTDB taxonomy): Bacteria > Pseudomonadota > Gammaproteobacteria > Burkholderiales > Burkholderiaceae_B > Candidimonas > Candidimonas nitroreducens. The sequence goes on along the minus strand of NZ_NJIH01000012.1, from coordinate 98,090 downwards.
GGTGCTGGGAGACCTGCCGCAGCCGCTGGTGTTCCATCCGCCTTGCACCCTGCAGCACTGGCAGCAGTTGCGCGGCATCACCGAAAAGCTGCTGGGCGAACTGGGTTTTGATTTGCAGCCATTTGCCGAATCGCATCTGTGCTGCGGCTCGGCCGGCACCTATTCCGTGACCCAGCCCGAGCTGTCCAAAGCCTTGCGTGACCGCAAGCTGGAGGCGCTGCAGGCTGGCGGCCCGGCCTGCATCGTTTCATCCAATATGGGATGTATCGGCCACCTGCAAAGCGGTACCGACACGCCGGTGCGGCACTGGGTCGAGACGCTGGACGCCGCCCTGAGCGCCCGCGGCTAGCCTGGCCCGGGCGGCTCGAGCCCGTGGGCTCCGGCCGGCTGCTGCGTGCCTCGAGCCGGCCCACCTGGTGGGCTCGAACGGCGCGGCCGCGGCTCGATTCCGGCCCGATCTGTCCGGAAAGATCAGGCCGGCGCCCCAGCAAAGCATTATTTCCTTTGAGCAAATGCGGGTGGCGGATTTTGGTTACATTATGAGGCTGTTCTAGGGCTTGTTCACGACTGGGGGTGTGGCGTCTTCCCATGGCCTGAACAGGCCCCGGCGGTTCCGGGCTCCTTATCCGGCTCCCGGTTTGCCCCGGGCCATTGGTTTGGCTCGGGGGTCTGGTGTCCCATTTGGTTGAAGCATGGTTGAGTTCGGCGGCCGCAAGGCCCATACAGGGTTGCAAATCCACGCGATGGCCGGCGGCCGTTGCCGTGGGCCGCGCCTGGGCGGGGCGGTGCATTTGCCCGGCTGCATGTCCATGAATCAAGCCGACGGGGCGCTGGACGGCACGATGGCCAAAAAAAATGCACCGACAATTGCCTGGTAATTTGTATTCCTCGCAAGGAGCCGCCTACGGGCCGCACGTCCTGTTGGTGGACGACGATCTCGAAGAGTCGCGGCCCTTGGTAGAGGCGCTGTCACGCCGGAATTTCCGCGTCAGCGCCGCGTGCGACGGCCTGCACGGCTACGGCCGCGCCACCACCAGCATGCCCGACCTGGTGCTGTTGGAGGCCGAGATGGCCGGCATGAGCGGCCTGGCGGTATGCCGGCGCCTGAAGGCCAACCCCCGCACTGCGGCGATACCCGTGATCTTCCTCAGCACCCGGGCCGAGCTCGAGCATCGCCTGGCCGGCCTGAGCACCGGCGCCGTCGACTACATCATCAAGCCTTGCGCGCCGGCAGAGGTCATCGCCCGCATAGACATACACCTCGAGCTGGCACGCGGCTATCGCCGCGACGATCTTGCCGAAGCCGTGCAGAATCTCAGCGCTGCCGACGTGCTGGTGCGCTCCACCCAACGCTATCTGTCGGATCGGCTGCGCGACACGCCATCGGCCGAACTGCTGGCACAGGCGCTTGGCACCACCGAAAAGCGCCTGGTGCGCGCATTTCGCGAATGCCTGGGGCTCACGGTCTTCGAGTATGTGCGTCATGAGCGCATGCGCATGGCCAAGCGGCTGCTGGCGCAGACCTCGCTTAGCGTGGGTCAGATCTCGGCGGAAATGGGCTTTTCCAGCGCCGCGAATTTTTCCACCGCTTTTCGCGAACATACCGGCGTCTCGCCCTCGGTGTTCCGCAAGAATTCGTCCCTGAGCCACATGCCCGCCCTCTCGGCCGGGTTGACGCAGGCCGACGATGGGCAGGGCGATCCCGCCGACGCCTTGCCGGCCTGAACCGCGCCCTTGCGCCGGGCCGCATTCGGCGGGGCGTGCGATAAAAGGCGCAGCCGGAGCCCAGCCGCCACCAGGCTGCATTCTTGCGGGGCGGGCCATGGGATTAAAATGCGCTCCATGGTTAATTCATCCGTATCCAAAGGGCGCGTAGTCGTGGGCATGTCCGGGGGCGTCGATTCCTCGGTCGCCGCGTGGCTGCTGAAACAGCAAGGCTACGAGGTTGTCGGCCTGTTCATGAAGAACTGGGAAGACGACGATGATTCCGAGTACTGCTCGTCGCGCCAGGACTGGCTCGACGCGGCCAGCGTGGCCGACCTTGTGGGCGTGGACATCGAAGCGGTGAATTTTGCCGCGGAATACAAAGAGCGCGTCTTCGCCGATTTCCTGCGCGAATATTCGGCTGGGCGCACACCCAATCCAGACGTGCTGTGCAATGCCGAGATCAAGTTCAAGGCTTTTCTCGATCACGCCATGACGCTCGGGGCGGATTTGATCGCCACCGGCCATTACGCCCGGGTGCGGGCGCGCGGCGAGGCCGGTACGGCGCGCTACGAATTGCTCAAGGCACTGGATGCGACCAAGGATCAAAGCTATTTTCTGCATCGCCTGAACCAGGCGCAACTGGCCCGCACGCTTTTCCCCTTGGGTGAGTTGCGCAAGACCGAGGTGCGGCGCATCGCCCACGAGCTGGGTCTGCCCAACGCCGCCAAGAAAGATTCCACCGGCATCTGCTTCATAGGCGAAAGGCCGTTCCGCGAATTTCTCGGCCGCTATCTGCCTACTCGGCCCGGCCTCATCCGCAGCGACGAAGGCGAAGTGCTGGGCGAGCATCACGGCCTGTCCTTCTACACCCTGGGGCAGCGCAAGGGTCTGGGCATCGGCGGCGTCAAGGGCCGCCAGCGCGACGACGGGACGGCCGACGCCTGGTACGTGGCCCGCAAAGATCTCGCCAACAACACCTTGTACGTGACGCAGGGCCATGACCACCCGTGGCTGCTGGCGCGCAGCCTGTGCGCCGACGAGGCAAGCTGGGTGGCCGGCAGCGCACCGCCGCCCGGCGCGTATGCGGCCAAGACGCGCTATCGCCAGGCGGACGCGCCCTGCACGTTGAAGTCTACCGAGGCTGGCTGTTTCGAGCTGGATTTCGAACAACCGCAGTGGGCGGTTACGCCGGGCCAGTCGGCCGTGCTGTATGACGGCGACGTCTGCCTGGGCGGCGGCTTCATTGCGCTACAGGAAGCACTCGTGGCCGCCGCTGCCTGAGTCGGGCAGGGTACGTCGAGGGCAACCGGAAAAGCAGGGGCGCTAATTCGGCACCAGGATGGTGCCGCGATATCAGGCCTTGGGCGGCAGGCTGGCGACGAAAGAAGGGCGCTGCGCCAGTTTTTCTTCGAGCCGCGCCAGATGGCCGTACTGCTGACGCCAGTTCAAGTCTTCGAAGCGCAGATCCAGATAGCCCAGCGCGCAGCCGACGGCAATGTCGGCCAGGCTGAAATTAATGCCCGTACAGAAAGGCTGCGTGTCCAGGCCCTGATCCATGAAGCTGAGCGCCGCGGTGATTTTCTTGTGCTGGCGTTCTATCCAGGCGTCGCTGCGCAGTTCCGGCGGACGCTGGCGGTTTTCGATGTTGATGGCCGTTGCCGCATCGAGTACGCCGTCGGCAATCGCTTCCCAGCACTTGGTGGCGGTGCGGTCGCGCCCCGGCTGGGGGATCAGGCGGCCCACCGGCGACAAGGTGTCGAGGTACTCGACGATGACGCGCGAATCGAACAGGCTGCCGCCGTCGTCCATGAGCAGGCAAGGGACTTTGCCCAGGGGATTGGATTCCTGAATAGTGGTTTCTTCGGCCCAGACGTTTTCCAGCACGAATTCGTAGTCGAGCTTTTTTTCGGCCATGACGACGCGCACTTTGCGTACATACGGGCTAGTCAGGGAACCAATCAGTTTCATGGCAAAAAGTGGATGGTTACAGGCGGAAAAAGTATAGCAGGATAATACCGCCGCTTAGCCGCGTAAAAGGTTTGAAACCGGGCTTGCGGCGACATAAATTGCCAATCTGTGGTTTATATGTGGCGCGCCTTGCCGTGGGCCGGCGGCCGCAGCTTGCGCCGCCCCGGCGCGGGGTGCCGCGGCGTTGCGCCGCTGAGGGCGGTGCGAGGCGACCCGTTGCCCGAGACGGGGCCGCCAGGCAGCGGGCCGGATGATAAAATTTGCGCTCGAATTCAAGCATCTACACCATTACGATCCTCACGATTCCCACACGAGCCCCCCGATGCACATAGCCGAACAACTGAGTCATTTGAATGCCCTTTCGCCGCTGGACGGCCGCTACGCCGCCAAGGGCGAGCCGCTGCGTGGCTTGTTGTCGGAGGCGGCGTTCATGGCCCACCGCGTCGAGGTCGAGATCGCCTGGCTGGTCGGGCTGTCCGACGCCGGGCTGCCCGAACTGCCGCCTTTTTCGGAACGGGCACGCGCCGCGCTGCGCGAACTGGTGGAAGGCTTTTCCGAGCGCGATGCCGCGTTCATCAAAGAAATCGAAAAAACCACCAATCACGACGTCAAGGCCGTCGAGTACTGGCTCAAGGAACGCGTGGCCGACGACCCCGAACTGGCGCGCGCCGGCGAGTTCATCCATTTCGCCTGCACTTCCGAAGACATCAACAACACCTCGCACGCGCTGATGCTGACGCGCGCGCGTTCGCAATTCATCGTGCCGCGCCTGAACGAACTGTGCCGGCAGCTGCAGGCCTGCGCCCAGCGCTATGCCGAACAGCCCATGCTGTCGCGCACCCATGGCCAGCCGGCCAGCCCGACTACGCTGGGCAAGGAATTCGCCAACGTCGCGGCGCGCCTGCGGCGCGCTATCGATGCGATCGCCGCGGTGCAGCCGCTGGCCAAGCTCAACGGCGCCACCGGCAATTACAACGCGCACCTGGCGGCCTATCCCGAGATCGATTGGCCCGCCTTCAGCGCCAAGGTGCTCGAAGGGCTGGGCCTGGTGCAAAACCCCTACACCATACAGATCGAGCCGCACGACTGGATGGCGGCCCTGTTCGACGCCGTGGCGCGTGCCAACACCATCGTGCTGGATCTGGATCGCGACGTCTGGGGCTACATCTCGCTGGGCTACTTCCGCCAGCGCCTGAAAGAAGGCGAGGTCGGCTCGTCCACCATGCCGCACAAGGTCAACCCCATCGACTTCGAGAATTCGGAAGGCAATCTCGGCCTGGCCAATGCGCTGCTGCGGCACCTGTCCGAGAAGCTGCCCATATCGCGCTGGCAGCGCGATCTGACCGATTCCACGGTACTGCGCAACCTGGGCGTGGCCTTCGGCTACTGCGCGGTGGCCTGGGATGCCTGCCTGCGCGGCATCGGCAAGCTGGAACTGAATGCGCAGGCCATCGACGCCGATATCGACGGCTGCTGGGAAGTGCTGGCCGAGCCCGTGCAGACCGTGATGCGCCGCTACGGGCTGCCGCAGCCTTACGAGCAGCTCAAGGCCTTGACGCGCGGCAAGGGCATAGACCAGGAAGGCCTGCGGGCCTTCATCGCCGGCCTGGATCTGCCGGCCGAGCCCAAGGCCCGCCTGCTTGCCATGACGCCGCGCTCGTATGTGGGCCTGGCCGCCGGGCTGGCGCAGCGCATAGGCGGCTAGGGCCTGTTGAGACTACACTTGCAGGGCACGGGCCCTGGCCCATTGAAACGACGGAGACATTTCCCATGACCATGAAACACAAGCTGCTGCCCATTGCTGTGCTGGCCTTGGCAGGGGCCGTTGCCACGCCGGCCATGGCGCAGTTCGCGAAGGCCAAAGACGCCCAGGAATACCGCGAGGCCGCCATGACCCTCATGGCCTCGCATTTCGGGCGCATGCTGCCGGTGGTCAAGGGCCAGGTTCCCTACGACAAAGAAAAAATCAAAGAAAACGTCGCCATACTCAATGTGCTGGCCACCTTGCCTTGGGCGGGGTTTGCGCCGGGCTCCGAGGGCGGCAAGGCCAAGGACGACGTCTGGCTCGATCCCGATGGCTTCAAGCAGGCGCAAGACAAGTTCCACGCCAGCATGAAGAAGCTCACCACGGCCGCCGACGCCGGCGATTACGATGCCTTCCGCGTAGCCTTCGGCGACGTCGCCAAAAGCTGCAAGTCCTGTCACGACTCGTATCGTCAAAAGAAAAAATAGGTCTGTTGTGGCCGCTGTGGCCTGCTGTGGCTTGTTGCGGGCGGCGCCAGGCCGCCCCGCGCACCATGTTCGGGCCGCGGGGCCGCGCCCCGCTTAGCGGTGCGCGAGCCCGCGCAGCCGCCTCATGCGGCCCGGCAAACATAATTCCACTTCTGATACGGGCTTGCTAGTGCGGGTTTGCGAGCAATACGGCAAGCGCATCGAAAGAACAAGGCGCGAAGCCGTAGGCAGCACACATGGTGCGGCAAGCGAAGCTGGCTACTTGTCGCGCCACACCTCGGTGTCCAGCTGGCAAATCTCGATGATTTCCTGGACTAGCTGTCTTCTGGATTCAGGCAGCGATCGGATTTTCTCGATCATTCGCAACTCTTCGGCTGTCGGAATGGTCGGTTGAGGCTCCCGAAGCGGCGCCGGGGCCCTGGGTCGATCTGCCGTGCCATAGAGTAGCCAAGTGGGCGACACGTTCAGCCACGTAGCCAACGTCTTCAACTTGTCTGCCGTCGGGCGGCTCTTGCCGGTCAGCCACTTATGGGCGGACTGCGTCGTGATGGCTGTGGCCGAGTGCCTCAAGCTGAACTGCACCGCCAGATCGGCGGCCGTCTCGATTTTCTTCGGACTGCGCTTCAACGCCTGCCGCAACCGAGCCGCAAAAGCCTGTTTGTCGTCCAATTTTTGCATGGACGAAGTGTGGAAGATAGTTCAGCCTTGATGAAACCTGGCAGTTTAATAAGTTAAACTACTAGTTTTGTTTTGTGCCATTTGCAAATAAACTGTCATGGAAACGTCGAGGGCGTATCCCGGGCAAACCATCTAGGTTCCCGCGAAAGCTACTAAAAAAGCCGGCCCAGCGCCGGGATGCCACTAAAAAAATGCCTATCCCTGTCGACCATACCGCGACAAATCTGCCCGAGCTGCTGGCCTTGTTCTTCCATCCACAGGGCAAGGGCAGAAAAGCTGTGCTCGTAGACGTAGGGCCCCACTTGCTCGAGGCAGCCGGCCGGCCAGACGACTACATACTGCGCACGCTTGCTCCGCCTGCCGGCATCCAGGCGCTGGCGGTTCTGGGCGCGCAGTTTCATTTGTGCCGGCAAGGAACCATCCGTGTATGGCTGGCGGGCAAGCTGGTTGCCGCGGAAGCCGAGGCAGACTGTACCCATTATCAAGTGCGCAGTTTGGATCACGCCGAACTCGAATATTTGAGCGCCTACATGGTGGCAACCGGCCGGCGTTGGGATGATTCGGATCAACCGGACATATCCGAAACTACGGCCGCACCCGTGGCGTCTGCGTCGATACAAGACCGGCTTGCACAAGGGCTGTACAGGCTTGTGGTGCGCAGCCTTCAGCAGTCGTGACCTGTGCTTCCGTGGCCAGAAGAAGAAAACGAGGGTTTGTTCGCCGGCAGCAGGGGCCAACGGCAGGGCTAAGACCAATAGGTGGAGACATGCCTCGATCGTGTGGCCTTACCCAGACGATAGATAACTAGAGGGGTATGGTCATGAAGGCTGTAGCCTTGTACTATGGCTCCACTCTGTTTTCTATCGGCAATCCCTGTATGTCCGCCCTGATCGCAACACGGCGCTTGTATTTCGTCCATAAATGGTCAAGCCTGATTTGCACGGTATTCCTACTGTTTCTTTGCATCACGGGGTTGCCGCTGATCTTCAAAGATCAGATCGCGGCGCTGACCAACACCGATCCGCCTTTTGCGCAAGTCGACGCGGGCACGCCGCGTGTCAGCCTGGACAAGCTTGCTGATGACGCCCACGCCCGTTATCCGGGGCAGGTCATTACGTCGTTCCTGATCGACGACGACGAACCGCAAGTCATCGTCTACATGACGCCGTCGTGGAAGACTTTTCTCGGGCCTGGGTCGAAAAACCATTCGCTCAAATTCGATGCCCACAGCGGCGCGTTGCTGAACGACTCGACCGTGCCCGCCAACCCGGGCTCCGCTTTCATGAAGCTGGTGCGCGATCTGCATACCGATATCTTCCTGGACTTGCCCGGTGCATTGTTCCTGGCCGTTATGGGGCTGCTATTCGTGGCAGCCATTGTCTCGGGTGTCCTGCTCTATGGGCCGTTCATGAAGAAGCTGGATTTCGGCACGGTGCGTGCCGGTCGCTCTAAGCGCATCAAATGGCTGGATCTGCACAATCTGCTGGGCATTGTGCTGGCTGTCTGGACTCTAGTGGTCGGGGCGACCGGAGTAATGAACGAGTTGTCGACGCCGCTATTCAAATACTGGAACCGTACTGAAGTGCAGGCCATGCTTGCCCCGTACAAAGGCCATCCCGTGCCGGTGCGCAAGGACTGGGTCTCGCCCGAGCAAGTATTCAATACGACGGTGCAAGCGCTGCCGGGGCATACAGTCATGCTTCTGTTTCCCCCCGGTAATCCTTTCGGCAGCCCCTATCATTATCTGGCCTGGGCCAAAGGCGATACGCCGCTGACTTCGCGTCTGTTCACACCCGTGTTGATCGATGCTCTAACTGGCCAGATCACGGACAAGGTCAAGATGCCGCCCTACCTGCGGCTGTTGGAAGTATCGCGCCCGCTGCATTTCGGCGACTATGGCGGCATGCCGCTGAAGATCCTGTGGGTATTGCTCGACCTCTCCACCATCGTCGTGCTCGTCAGTGGTCTGTACCTGTGGCTGAAGCGCCGCAGCGTGCGCGAGCGGCGCTTGGCTGTTCCGTCGCTGCAGCCAAGTAGCGTAAACCAGGGGTGAAGCGATACCCCCGCGCCTGTCTCGCCTGCATCCGGTCTTGCGCTTCTTACTGGAGCCACATCTCCTCTTTTGATGCGGGCTGATCCGAGGCCTTGTCCGCGCTTGGGAATCCATCGGCGATTGCCTGAGCGGGGTGCGGACTCCGTGCGAATGTGGAGTACCTAAATCTGCTTGCCTATGAGCCGCCCTTGCGGGCGTGCCATATAGTTGCTAGAATAATAATGATAACTATTACTATTATCTGATAACTATTTCAAGCTGCCGCGGTTCAGGCCACACGGCCATATTGCGCTCCGTGGCCTTCCTATGCATACAGGCTTATGGCGACTCGGCATCCTGACGTCCATTCATCCGTCGCCCAGCTGTACAGGGATCACGGCGGTTGGCTGGTCGGCTGGCTGCATCGGCGTTTGGGCGATGGCCACGATGCCGCAGATCTCAGCCAGGACGTCTTCACCCGACTGCTTGCCCGGCCTAGGCCCCTGCCGCTGAACCAGCCGCGTGCGTATCTCAGCAGTATTGCGCGCGGCTTGGTCATCGACCATTGGCGGCGCCGCGACCTGCATCGCGCCTGGGTCGAAGCGTTGTCGCACCTGCCGCGCGAGTATGCTCCTTCCGCTGAGGCGCGCGTCGCGTTGTTTGAAACCATGGCGCTGATCGATCGAGCCCTGGATACTTTGAAGCCGGCGGTTCGTGCCGCTTTTTTGCTGGTGCAGTTAGAGGGGCTGACCTGTGCTCAGGCGGCGCAGCAGCTCGATATCTCTTTGTCTACGGTGGAGAGGCATGTGGCAAAGGCCTTGCGACATTGCTACGCCGTGTGGTTCGAATCCTGATCATGGCATCCCCGGCTCCGCCCCAGGCTATCGTCAATGCGGCCATCGATTGGGCCGTTAAGCTGCAGCTCGGAACTCCGAGCGCCGAAACGCGCGCCGCGTTCGACGTCTGGCTTGCCGATAATGCCTTGCATGCCGTGGCTTGGGATCGAGTACAGGCCATGTTCGGCGCCATGTCTGGCATGCGCGGCGGCGTGGCGGTGGATGTCCTGCGCAAGCTCGATGACGAGCGGTCGCAACGGCGCGACCGGCGCCGCAGTGCGTTGCGCAGGATCGCGGCTCTGGGCGTAATTTCGCCGCTCGCATTCTGGATCGCATACGAGTACAGCCCGTGGCAGCGTGTTCTCGCCGATCACAGCACGCGCCTGGGCGAACTGCGCAGCGTACGCCTCGCTGACGGGACTGTAGTCGACCTGAATTCGGACACGGCCATTTCCTTCAGCCAGTCCAATGGCCGGCGCCTCCTGACGCTGTGGCGTGGCGAGATCTACGTCCGAACCGGCCACGAGACGGGCGCAGCGCTGGGGCCTTTTTTCGTACGTATACCCTATGGGCTCGCCCAGGCGCTGGGCACACGCTTCACCGTCAGGATAGAGCAGGCTTCAAGCAGCCTGTTCGTGGACGAGGGTGCGATCCGCCTGTTGCCGGCCAATGGTCGTTCCCTGGTATTGAGCGCGGGGCAGAGCGGCTGGCTTTCCGACGCCGGGGCGGGCCGCTCGCCGCGGCCGCCCATCGACCCGATGGGCTGGATGGACGGCGTCATCAGCAGCCGCAGCGTCCGCCTCGCCGACTTGTTGGCCGAGGTGGCGCGCTACCGCAGTGGCCGCATCGTCTGTGATTCGCGCATCGCCGACCGCCGGGTATCGGGTACGTTCCATGTCGGCGATACCGACGGTGTATTGCGCTTCCTGGCCCGCACTCAGTCGCTACAAATCACTTATTACACTCCGTTGTGGGTTCATGTGGGCCCCCGCGCTGACGGAAGGGGCGGGGTGCGACAGTGAAGTTACAAATAAATTGAAAAATTCGTGAGGGGTTTTGAGCTTTCGTTCGGCCTAGGGTGAAGTTCCTTATACATTCAACCTTACTTCCTAGAGCCTTTATGCGCATCCCTCTACGTCGAGTTTCGTCTCCGTCCGCACGGCGGGTTTCCAACTTTGCAGTCTGCGCCAGCCTGTTGCTTGGCGGCGCCGGCTTGTTGCACTCGGCTGTTGCTGCCGCACAGTCACGGGCGGCCGAGGTCGTACACTTTGCAATACCGGCAGGCTCATTAGCTTCCGCGCTAGATTCGTATGCACGCGCTTCCCACGTCAACATTTCCTATGATGCAGCGCTGGTCGCGCATGCCCGCACGGGGGGCCTGAACGGCGCATACAGCGTTGCTAGTGGGCTCGCTCGCTTGTTGGCGGGAACGGGCCTGGCTGCGGATCGGCAACCGGAGGGCGGCTACGTGCTGCGTGCCGCGCCTGAGGGGGCGGTCACTCAATTGTCCACCGTGACCGTAAAGGCGTCCCCCGTTGTGGACGCAGTCATTCCCTATGCCGGCGGCCAGGTCAATATCGGTGCAGCACTGGGCCTGCTGGGTGGCAAGGACATCATGGATTCGCCCTTCAACGTCACCAGCTACTCTAGCCAGCTGATCACCGACCAGCAGGCGCGCACGGTAGGTGCCGTGGTGGAAAACGACCCATCCATACGCGTGTCGAGCCCTCCGGGCGGCATGTTTCAGGACTTCACCGTTCGTGGCTTTTATCAGGACTCACTCGCGGTCAATGGCCTGTATGGACTGTGGTTCGGCGAATCGATTCCAACCGCGATCGCTGATCGCGTGGACGTTGTGAAGGGGCCCACGGCATTGATCGCCGGTATGTCGCCCAGCGGTGCGGTCGGTGGTCTGATCGATGTCCATACCAAGCGGGCTACGGATGATCCTCTGACCCGGTTGGCCGTAGATTACACATCTGACAGACAGGTAGGCACGCATGTTGACCTTGGCAGGCGCTTTGGCGACGAGCAGCAATTTGGTGTCCGTTTAAACGGGGTATACCGTGATGGCGACACCGCCATAGACCACAACAGCAACCGGTTGGCGCTGGGTGCGCTGGGGCTGGACTATCGCGGAACCAGGCTGCGCGCCTCGCTGGACGTGACCACGCAGAGCTCTGCTGTCGACGGCTACCCGCGCTACATAGGCTTCGCTGGAACCTCCGTACCCGATGCCCCACGGAACTCGGTCAACCCCTTTGCCGGCTCGGCCTACCGCAGCAATACCACCATGGCGTTGGGGCGCGTTGAATACGATGTCGCCGACCATTGGACGGCTTATGTAACGGGTGGAGTATCCAGCAACCGCGCGACCATGGCCGGCATCAATGCCATCGGCGGGGTCGACCCGTATGGCAACTTCACTGCGACCGCGCTGAATGGGCGCCTTTCGAAGGACGGGGAATCCGGCGAGGCCGGCCTGAGCGGCAGCTTCCGAACCGGCGCGGTGTCGCACAAGCTGTCTTTGGCGGTCGATGGGGTTCGCACCAAGATAGGCTCGAATTACCTCAACGGCGAGACGATGAAATCCAATATCTACGATCCCGTGGATTTCGATTTTGCCAATAATCTGCCTGGCGAAGCCCGTCTTACCACCCGTACGACTTTACGTGGGATCGCCCTGGCCGACACGCTGGGCATCATGGATGATCGCATACAGCTTACGGTGGGCGGGCGCCGGCAGTGGGTGAAAACCGAAAACTTCAACGCGGCCGGGGCGCGCACGGCCGAATATGACGACAGCGCCCTGACCCCTATGGTTGGCCTGGTGGTCAAGCCCTGGAAGAGTGTTTCTCTGTATGCCAACTACATCGAAGGGCTGACGCCGGGAACAACGGTATCGGACATTACCGCTGCGAATTATGGCTCGACTTTCGCGCCTTACAAGTCCAAGCAGTACGAGGCAGGCGTCAAATGGGATCTGGGGCACGTTACAAACACTCTGAGCGTGTTCCAGATCGACAAGCCCAGCTTGATCAAGGATCCGGTTACCACCGTATACAGCGCCGACGGCAAACAGCGCAACCGGGGCGTCGAGTGGAACATCTTCGGTGAGATCAGGCCCGGTCTGCGTATTCTGGGCGGGGCATCGTATACACAAGCCGTTATACGCAAGAGCGCTGGCAATACATACAACGGCAACCAAGCGTTCGGTGTGCCGAAGTGGCTGGCCAATGCCGGTGTGGAGTGGGATTTACCGTGGATGCATGGCATGTCGGTCAACGCACGGGCCATTTACACCGGCAGCATGGAGATTAATACCGCGAATACGCAGAATATTCCCAGCTGGGTCCGCTATGATGCCGGCCTGCGTTATGCCACGCACATCGCCGGCAAGCCGGTAACCCTGCGCTTCGATGTGCAAAACTTGTTCAACAAAAGTTATTGGATAGGCGAGACATATCTTAGTGGCTTCGTCATCAAGAGTTATCCACGTACCTTCCTGCTGTCGGCCTCCATTGATTTTTGATTGGTGCCAGCAGTTCCGGCGGTTGTTTCTTGTCGTGGTACGCGCCAATTCACCATTGGCGCGCGTTGTGCAACGGTATTGAATAAGGTGGCCGGCTATTCGGACAATCGCCCTGATCCGCTAGTCGTCCCATACCGCGCTTGCCGGAAGGACGCTGATCGCTGCGTGGCAGCTTTTAGACGCACAAGCGATGACGGCCATCGGCTTGTCCGCATTCACCACGGCGTCGTCAAGCAGCGCAATAAACCCTTCATGGCCGCATTTCGGGCATACGGGGCGGATCCCCGCCGCGCAGAACTTGTCAAAAAAACTGCGCCCGGATTCTTTTTTCATCGGCGATATCTCCCTTCCGGCCGATCTTACCTTGATTAGCAGAGTTTGATGGATGCCGCTTTCCCGATTGTGGGCAGGGCTCCGCATGCGGGGTTTGGCCCAGTGCAGCTGGGCCGGTGTGATTAACCGAGTGTAGTGCATGCCCTGATTCCCCGAAAGTGGGGAAGAGCGTCTAATTATGGGGTAGAGCCCGATAACAGGGTAGAGCCAATACCCGTCTCATTGGAAATGGAGTAGAACCCGGAAAAGCAAAACGCCAACCCCGAAGGGTTGGCGTAAGTGCTTGGTATTTCTGGTGGGCTGTGAGCGGCTCGAACGCTCGACCTACGGATTAAGAGTCCGCTGCTCTACCAACTGAGCTAACAGCCCGAAAGCCTGTTCAGCGCCCTCTGTGGCAGGGGGCCGGCTGCGGCAAGACGTGAATTATATATTAAATTTCGAGAACGTTCTGGCGGCCGCTGGCCGCGTTGCGGAGATCCCGCTTCGACAGCGGCATGCCCGGGCCTTCAACCCGCCGCAGGGTGCGTGCAGGCGCCTGCGAGACCTTTCCCGCCTCTATCAACTATCATATACAGGTAGAGATTAGACACGTGCCTATCAGTAAGGAGTCCACATGATCAGGAAGCTGTTTTGTGTCGCGGTATTGAGTATGCAGGCGGCCTGCGCTTCTACCGGGCTGCATGCCCCCGGGGCTGCCTCGTCCTCCGATGCAGCACTGACTTCCAGTTCGGAGGGCGGTGCGGACATGGGCATGGGCGGGTCGGGAATCGCTGGCATGGGCAGCCAGGCTGGTGTTTGCAACGACGATGCGGTGCAATCCCTGGTCGGCAGCAAGTTCTCGCAGTCGCTGGCCGAACAGGCGCAAAAACGTTCCGGCAGTTCGGCGCTGCAGGTTGTGAAGCCGGGGCAGGTCATGACTATGGGCTACAACCCGGGGCGCCTGGACATCATCATCGACGAGCACGGTACGCTCAGCTCGATACACTGCGGCTGAGGGCATCCACGGGGCATCCACGGGGCATCCACGGGCTCTATACCCCTACGGGCAGATAGCTTCGGGCCGCTTGGCACGCCTATCCTGGTTCCCGTCTACGGATCCTGCCTCGCTATTTCCACAAAAGCCTCGATCATGGCGTTGCGCCGGTTGCTTTGCGACACCAGGGCCAGGTCGTAGTGCAGCAGCTTGCGTGCGTTGGCAATTTCCACGAAGCTGACGTTGTCCAGATGCATGGCTTTCATCGCGCCGGGCACGACCGCCACGCCCAGTCCGCTTGCCACGAGCGTGAGTATCGTCAGCATTTGCGAAGCTTCCTGCACGATGCGAGGTGTAAAGCCCGCCGCGTGGCAGGCCGCCAGCACGGCGCCGGCAAAGCCTCTGCCTTCGGTAAAAGGGAAGGAAATGAAGGCCTCCCGCGACAGGGTGGCCAGCGCGACGCTCTTGCGGCCGGCAAGGCGGTGCTTGCCGGGAACCGCCAGCACCATGGTTGCGGTGCGCAGCACCGAGATATCCAGGCCTGAAGTATCCGCCAGGGGCGGCACGATGATTGCGGCGTCCACCGATTGGGCGTGCAGCGCATCGATTTCCTTGCGGGTGGTGTCGGCGGTGAGTACCAGGCGCAGGCTGGGATAGGCCGCCTGGAAGCGCTGCAGTACCCCGGGCAGGAAGTCCAGTGCGGCGCTGGGCACGAAGGACAGGCGCAATACGCCGGTCAGGCCGCGCGCTACGCCTTGGGCCGCTTCGATGGCGAAGTGCGCCTGTGCGATGGTGCGCCGCGCCTCTTCGAGGAAAATTTCCCCTGCGGGCGTCAGGCGCACATAGTGCTTGGTGCGATCCAGCAGCTTTGCACCCACGCTTTGTTCGAGGCGGCGTATGGCGGTGCTCAGGGGTGGCTGGGACATGTGCAGGCGCTGCGCGGCGCGGCCGAAGTTCAGTTCAGTGGCCACCATGACGAATTGCTGCAATTGTCTGATGTCGACCATGGCTCGGATCTCCTTGCCGGTGTGCGGCTGTCTGGAAATGGCGCTGGTGCGCACAGAGCCTGCCGCCTCGGGACAAGAACATAAGGGCCGAGGCACGGGCTGGGCGCGCAGGCACGCCCTCAAGACAGACGCCTTCGAACAGACTGGGCCCGGGTGTGGCGGACAGGCTCTCTTTAATATATTAATGATATTACGAAGTCGTATGAATAGTATTGGAAATATTGCCTGGCTGTTCCTATACTGAATTCGCAGTTCCGCAGTTCCGCAGTTCCGCAGTTCCGCAGTTCCGCAGTTCCGCAGTTCCGCAGTTCTGCGGCGATGCCGACGGCAATTCGACAGGAGACAACCATGCAGCCATCTTTGCTGGAGGAATTGACTCCAGTACCGAATCCTTATCCGGTGGTTTCGGAACTCGAGTTTCCCGATATCTGGAAGTTGTGCGAGCAGGCGCGCGAACTGGCCTGGGATCCGCGCAGCATCGACCATACCGACATTGAACAGGCCGACATTCCCGCCGAGGTGCGCGCCGCCGGCGCGGAATGGTGGAGCCTGCGGGCGTGGATGGAGCATGGCGCCATACCCTATGGCGCCGAGCGGCTGCGTGACGCGATCTTCGGCCACCAGCCCTTCGAGGTGAAGCAGCACGTCGTGAACTTCATCGCCGAAGAACTGCGCCATCACGAGGCTTCCTTTCACATCGCCCAGGCGCTGGGCGGCTACCAGCCCACGCCGCGCGCCGAATACTTCAAGTCCATCATCCCGCGCTTTCACGAAGAAGGCGCCGAGAAGTCGATGTCGTTCTTCGGCAGCCTGGCAGTCAACACGCTGTTCGAAAAGTTGTCGGGCGAGCTGCTGCAGGCGCGCTACGAGAACGCCCGCTACGCGTCGATCCAGCAGGCCTGCAAGCTCATACTGCGCGACGAGGCCCGGCACATACAGTTCGGTCGCATCATCATGCGGCACTTCTTCGAAACCCTGGGGGCCGACGAAAAGGCGCTGCTGGGCCGGCAGTTCGCCAAGAAGCTGCAGGGCTCGCTGCTCAACGGCGTGTACGCCGTCGTCAATCTTCCCGAAGACGAACGGCTGCGCGCCGGGCGCAACCGCGCGCTGGCGGCCGATTATGGCCTGGGGGCGACGCACCCGGACGAAGAAGTCGGCATCATCCGGCGCTCGCTGGAAGAGATCCGTGCCGACGTGTCCGTCTATGGCATAGAAATTCCCGAAATTCCAGAGCTCGACGGACAGGCGGCGGTCTCGGCCTGAGGCTTGCCCGTTCTTGCAACATTAACAGCAACATTAACGGGGATGGCAGTTGCGGCCACCCCCGAGGATGAAAGAGGCTTCTTTCACATTAAAACCACTTGCCGCAAAGGCGAGGAGACATACCATGATCAAGCGGCTTGCAGTGGGCCTGGGGGCCTGTATGGTGGTGCTGTGCGCGACGGTTGCGGGTAATGCGTGGGCGGCAGGGTACCCCTCGCGGCCCGTACATCTGGTGATTCCTTATCCGCCGGGCGGCTCGGCCGATATCCTGGGCCGGGTCATGGGCAAAGAGCTGGAGGCCCAGCTAGGCCAGCCCGTGGTCGTCGACAACCGGCCCGGCGCCGGCGCCATCATAGGCGCGCGCTATGTGGCCAACGCGGCGCCGGACGGCTACACGCTGCTGATGGGCACGGTCAGCTCCAACGCCATGACCCCGGCAGTCAATCCCAAGGCGGGCTACGATCCGGTCAAGAGCTTCACGCCGGTGGCGCGGCTTGCCTCGATGCCGTTCGTGTTGTTGACGCGGCCTTCGCTGCACGTCAAGAGCTTTCAGCAGTTCTTGAAGCTGGCCAAGTCCAAGCCGGGTTCGATCTCGTATGGCTCGGCCGGACTGGGTACTTCGAACCACCTGGCTGGTGTGCTGTTGAGCCAGCAGGCCGGCGTACGCCTGTCTCACATACCCTACCGCGGCAGTGCGCCCGCCATGAATGCGCTGCTGGGCGGGCAGGTGGATGCCATGTTCGACCTGGTGCCCACGTCCATCGCGCATATCCGCGCCGGGACGGTCGATGCGCTGGCCACGACCGGCGCGCGGCGCAGCCCGTTCCTGCCGAAGCTGCCCACGCTTGCCGAACTGGGCCTGAAAGATTACCAAGTAACGGCATGGTTCGGCATTTTCGGGCCGGCCGGCATGCCGGCGGACGTGACGAAACTGCTTAGCCAGAAGATCAACGCGGCCTTGCGCAAGCCCGATGTGGAAAAGCAGTTCAAGCGCCTGAGCATTACGCCCGAGCCGGAAACCGCGGCCCATTTCAGCGCCTTCGTCAAGCAAGAGGCAGTGAAGTGGCACCGCGTGGTGGATCAGGCGGGGCTGGTACTGAAGCCATGAGCACGCACCCCGCCTCGCGGCGGATGTCGTGCGGCGGCGGGAGGACGCGTCGATGAGCAAGAGCCTTGGCCGGGCGGGCGCCGGTGGCGTCGAAGAGGGCGTCGGCCCGGCGCTGCAAGCCGAAGCCGGCCTGCCGATCGAGCAGCAGGACTACGAGGCATGCCCGTATCCCGTCGAACTCAAGCCCGTAGTCGGCGAGCGCATGGTGATCGCCACGCAGCCGCTGGCGGCGCAGGCGGGGCTGCGCATGCTGGAGCGGGGCGGCAACGCGGTGGACGCGGCGATCGCGGCTGCCGCGACCATTGCCGTGGTCGAGCCGACCAATAACGGCATCGGCGGCGACGCGTATGCCATGGTCAGGCAAGGCGACGGGCTGCACGGCCTGAACGCCACGGGCCGCGCCGGCCTGCGGGCCGATGCCGCTGACATGCGTGCGCGCTACGGCGAGCGGCTGCCGCAGCGCGGCTGGGACAGCGTAACCACGCCGGGCGCCGTGTCGGCCTGGGCGGCCTTGTCGGCCCGCTATGGCTCGCTGCCGTTCGCAGAGCTGCTGGGGCCGGCCCTGCATTACGCACGCCATGGGTTCCGCGTTTCGCCAGGCGTGGCCCGCAAATGGGCGGAGCAGGCGCGAGTGCTGGGCGGGCAGGAAGAGTTTCGCCGCGTGTTTCTGCCCGAGGGCGCGGCGCCACCGGCCGGCGCCTTGTTCACGCAGCCCGAGATGGCCGAGACCCTGGAGCGGATCGCCGCCACTTCCGGCGCCGACTTCTACACTGGCTATACTGCGCGGCTGCTGGCCGATCATGCGGCGGCTAGCGGTGCCTGCCTTACGCAGGAAGACCTGGCCGCGCACCGGGCCGATTGGGTCGAGGTATTGCGCGGGCGTTATCGGGACACGATCTTGTCCGAAATGCCGCCCAATGGCCTGGGCGTAGTCGCCTTGTATGCGCTTGCCGTGCTGGATCGGCTGGACGTCGCCCGCCACCCGGTCGATTCGGCACCTAGCCTGCATCTGCAGATCGAAGCCATGAAACTGGCATTCGCCCGGCTGGCGAGCCGCCTGGGCGACCCTCGCAATATGGATGCGGACGCCGCGGCACTGATGTCGCGGGAAAATATCGAGCAGGATGCCGCGCGCATCGACCCTCGGGCCGCGCTGGATCCGGGGCAGATCCTGCCCGCCGCGTCGGGCACTGTGTATCTGGCCGCGGGCGATGCGTCAGGCATGATGGTGTCGTTCATCCAGTCCAATTATATGGGTTTCGGCTCGGGCATCGTGGTGCCGGGCACCGGCATTGCGCTGCAGAATCGCGGTGCCTGCTTTTCGCTGGATCCGGGCTCGCCCGCGCGGCTGGCGCCCGGGGCGCGGCCGCTGCACACCATATTGCCCGGGTTTCTCGAGCGTGCCGACGGATCCGTGGCGGCCTTCGGCTCGACCGGCGGCATCTTCCAGCCGCAGGGCCATGTGCAGCTGACGGTAAGGCTGGCCGCCTATGGGCAGCAGCCGCAGGCCGTGGTCGATGCGCCGCGCTTCAAGGTCGGCAATGGCCGCCGGCTGGTGCTCGAGCCTGGGTTCGCGCCGGATACGGTGCGCGCGCTGGCCGATCTGGGGCACGAGATCACGCAGCGGGAAACCAGTACCTGGGATTTCGGCGGCATGCAGATACTGCTGCGACGCAATGATGGCTGCTATGTCGGCGCGCGCGACGCACGCCGCGACAGCCATGTGGCCGTCGGCTGAACCGCCGCGGCGCGGCACCGCGCCGCATTCCGCGTCCGGCCGCATCGCCGTCGACTGGCATCCCGTGCCGATGGATCCGCAAGTCTCTGCCCGGATTTCCTTGTCTCCATAGAAAGTCGTTACGGCTTTCGGGGCGTTTCGTTGCCGGGGCCTGTCCCCGGAATTTTCCGGCACCGGGATATCTTGTCCTTGTTTAATATATTTATGTATGCAAAAATATATTAAACGTTGTGGACGAGCATGCATGGAGCTGCCAGGCTGGGCCGTGCAAGGTACCGGCCATTCCGGCGGCCGGCATGCAACAGGATTGCTTCCGGCGCCCGGGCCGGCCGCGGGGCGCTTGTCCGCAGTGTCAATTGCGTGAAACTTTCCTGCACTCTGCCAAGCATGCCCGTATCCAAGCACAACACGCAGTTCTTTGCCGCATACAACGACATCAAGCAGAAGATTCTCAGCGGCTTTTTTTCCCATGACGACAGGCTGCGCGAGATCGAAGTCGCCAACCTGCTGGGCATGGGGCGCACGCCTGTCCGCGAGGCGCTCAAGCGGCTCGAAGATGAGCGCCTGCTGACGCACGAGCCGCGCCGTGGCCTGGTTGTCACCCGCATCGACCAGCAGGGTGTCACCGAGTTGTATGCCATGCGCGAGATACTGGAAGCCGCGGCGGCGGAATTCGCCGCGCGCCATGCCACGGATGCCGAAATCGACAATATGGAATCCATATTGGCGGAAGAGTCGCGCTGCGGCGACGACCCGGTGGCCTTGAATCTCGCGTTTCACGATGCCATCTATGGCGCCGCCCATAATCAGCACTTGATACGGTCCCTGAAGGCGGTAACTGAAACCACGTACTTGCTTGGTCGCAGCACGCTGCAGAATCCACAGCGTTCCGATGTCGCGCTCGGCGAACACCGTGCCATCGTTGCCGCCATCCGCGCGCGCGATCCGCGGGCCGCGGCAGAGGCGGCCAGGCATCACATCCGTCAGGCGTTCCTCGAGCGGCTGAAGATTCTCAGAGAGCGGGTGAGTGCACCTGACCCGCATCCCTCACCGAAGACGGGTGCGGCGCGGCGCGCGCGAACCGTCCGCGGCACGTAATCAAGGTGCGCCATGAAACCAGGAGCAAGCATGAAATCCAGCGTTACGATGAATCGCAAGGCCGATGCGGAAGGGAGCGGGGCCGGCGCCGTCCATGTCGGCCGCCGACATTTTCTGACTACCGGCTGCGCTGCCGTGCTGCTGGCGGCGGGCCAGCGCAGCGCCTTGGCCGCGCAGGCATATCCGGCCCACTCCGTCAATGTGATCGTGCCTTATGCGCCCGGCGGCCAGGGCGATCTCTTTGCCCGTGTGCTGTCCGACCCATTGGGCAAACTGCTCAAGCAGACCGTCATCGTCGAGAACCGTCCTGGCGCCACTGGCATGCTGGGCACCCGCTACATTGTGCGGGAGAAGCCCGATGGCTTGAACCTGCTGCTGGGTCAGACGGGCGAGATCGCCATCATTCCCTTGGCCAACAAGAAAGCCGGTTACGATCCGCTCAAGGATCTCGCGCCGATCGCGCTGGTGGGCGACTCGCCGCTGGTGATGATTACGTCGGCGAAGTCGCCCTTCAAAAGCGTCCAGGAGCTGATTGCGCTGGCGGCCGGCAAGCCCAAGCAGGTCGCCTATGCCTCGTCGGGAACGGCGACTCCCGGCCATCTGGCGGCTGCCGCCCTGGCCTTGGGAACCCACTGCGACATGATCCATGTGCCGTACAAGGGAGCCGGCCAGGCGATGACGGACGTCATCAGCGGCCAGGTCGGTTTTTTCTTTTCCAGCGCGTCGGCGGCGATGGGGCACATCAAGTCGGGCTCCGTCAAGGCGCTGGCCGTCGCTTCGACGCGGCGCATGCCCGCGCTGCCCGATGTGCCGACCATCGACGAGACCGTGCTCAAAGGCTTCAGCTACAGCTTGTGGGGCGGCTACTTCGCGCCCGCGGCCACGCCGGCGCCGATCATCGGGCAGCTCAATCGCGACATCAATGAACTGCTGGCCACGCTTGCGATCCGTACGCGCTTCGAAGCCGACGGCGCCGTCGTGAAAGCCAACACTCCCGAGCAATTCACCGAGTTCGTGCGGGCCGAAGCCCTCAAGTATCGCGACCTGCTCAAAACGACGGGCATCACCATAGGCTGATTGCCGCAACCCTTCACGACAAGGTATTTTTGATGAAGATAATAGTTCTGCCCGGCGACGGCATCGGCGCCGAAATTACCGCGGCCACCCTCGAAGTGCTGGAGGCCGCGTCCGGCCGCTACGGGCTGGATCTGCAGCTCGAGCGCGAGGCCGCCGGACACGACAGCCTCAAGCTGCACGGTGCCACCGTCACCGAGGCCTTGCTGGACAAGGTGAAGGCGGCCGACGGCCTGGTGCTCGGCCCCATGGCCACGTATGACTTCAAGGATGAATCCAAGGGCGAAATCAACCCGTCGAAATATTTCCGCAAGGAACTCGATCTATACGCGAACATCCGGCCGGCGCGCACCTATAAAGGCATGCCGGCGCGCTTGGGAGAATTCGATCTCGTCGTGGTGCGCGAGAACACCGAAGGCTTTTATGCCGACCGCAATATTGAGTCCGGCTCCAGCGAAATGCTGATCACGCCGGACGTGGCGATATCTCTGCGGCGCATCACGCGGCAGTGCTGCGAGCGCATCGCCCGTTCGGCCTTCGAGTTGGCCGTGACGCGCAAGCGTCATGTGACCATCGTGCACAAGGCCAACGTGCTGAAGATTGCCGATGGCATGTTCATCGACATCTGTCAACAGGTCGCAAAAGAATTTCCCGATGTGCAGGTGGACGACTTCATCGTCGATGCGATGATGGCGCATGTAGTGCGCGCGCCGCAGCGTTTCGATGTAATTGTCACGACCAATATGTTCGGCGACATTCTGTCGGATCTGACGGCTGAGCTGTCCGGCAGCCTGGGCCTGGGCGGCTCGCTGAACGCGGGCTCGCGCTACGCGATGGCCCAGGCCGCGCATGGCTCGGCCCCCGATATCGCGGGCCAGGACATCGCCAACCCGTTTTCCCTGGTGCTGTCGGCGGCGATGCTGCTGGGCTGGCACGGCCAGCGCCATGGCGATTCGCGCTTCCTGGATGCCGGCAAGGCCATATCCGAGGGCGTGGCCCAGGCCATCGAAGCCGGGGAAGCCACGCGCGACGTTTGCGGCCGCCTCGGAACCCGGGACACAGGGCTTGCGCTGGCGCGTCGCGTGGCCGGCAAATGAGCAGCGCCGCAGCGTTGCCGCGAGGCGCCTGCGATTGCCATGTGCATGTCGTCGGTGCGGCCGGCCGCTATCCCATGGATCCGGATCGCCCCTACACGCCCGCGCCCGCCGGCGTCCAGGATCTGCGCGCGCACCTGGCGCGCTTGTCGCTGGAGCGGGCGGTCATCGTCCAGCCCAGCGTCTATGGCACGGACAACCGCTGCCTGCTCGATGCGCTGCGGGAGATGGACGGTGCGGCGCGCGGGATTGCCGTCGTCGCGGACGATGCCGATGACCGGACGCTGGAACGGCTGGCGGCGGCAGGGGTGGCGGGCGTGCGCCTGAACCTGGAGAGCACGGGCCGCGGGGATCCGGATGCCGTGCGCGGCAGCCTCGCCAAATGGTCGCCGCGTCTTGCGGGACTGGACTGGCATGTGCAGATCTACGCCTCGTTCCAGACCATGGCGGCCGCGCTCGACGGCCTCGATGCATTGCGGGTGCCTCTGGTGCTGGATCATTTCGCGATGGTGCCGGCGGGTACGCCGGCCGGCGATGCCGGGCTTGCGCGCCTGTTGGCATGGCTGCGGGACGGGCGCTTGTACGTCAAGCTGTCGGGCGCCTATCGGCTGCCCGGGGCGGCAGGGCACGCCGCGCGCGAATTGGCCGGCATGTTTATCGCAGCCAACCCGGATCGCATCCTGTGGGCGAGCGATTGGCCGCATACCAACCGCGACCCGGGGAAAGAGCGTACCCAGGTCAGCGCCTATCGCCGCGTCGATCCCGCCGGCCTGTTCGCCGAGATACACGACTGGTTGCCCGGCGAAGCGCTGCTGCGCAAGGTGCTGGTGGATAATCCGGCCGCGCTTTATCGATTCTGATCAAGCGGGGAGACCCACGCGGCGTCGACAGGCATGCTGTCGCACGCGCACTGCCGTGTGTGGGGGCATTCTTGTGAAGCGTGGGTGCGATGAAGGGCGGGGGCGGGCGGCGGCCGCTGGTTCCGTCGGCTCAGCTTTGCGGCAGCAGGCAGCTTTCCAGCATGTCGCGCACGAACGCGGCGTATTGGCTGACGTGCACGCCCTGGTTGCGGTACTTGCGCCGTTTCAGGTACCAGTCCTGCATCAAGGCCTTGGTGGCGGAGGACAAGAGGCGCGCGTTGGCGGGCCTGAAGGCGCCGCAGGCGATGCCTTGTTCGATGATGCCGCAGATGATGTCCTCGATCTCGAGCTCGGCGGCGACGGCCTCTTGCTTTTCTTTGCGGGGCAGGCTCTTGGCCTCCATGAATGAGAAGCTGAACCAGGCCAGCATCAGCTCGCTCAGGTAGATATGGGACTTGATCGCCGCATAGAGCTTTTCCCGCGGGGATGCTATGCCGGCGGTATGGGCCAGCAGCGTGCGCCGCGTGAGTATGAAGCCGTGGCTCTGGATCAGGTGGATCAGGTCGTCCTTGTTCTTGATGTAGGCGTACAGGCCGCCCACGCTCATGCCTGAATCGGCGCATAGATCGCGCAGCGACATGGCATGAAAGCCTTTGGAATTGGCCAGCCGCAGCGTGGATTCTATGATGCGCGCCAGGTTCTTGACGGCCACGTGCTCTTTCTTGATGCGCACCAGGTCTTTGTTCTGCTGGTACAGCTCGCGGTAGATCTCTTGCCGGGACAGGCTCAGTTCGAGCTTGAACGCGTCGAACTCGGAGGGGGCGGCGGGGCTGGTGCTGTGACTGGCCCGCCCGGCCAAAGGTGCGAGAGATTCAGGCACGGACGACCCTGCCGTCTACCAGCTCGGCGACGAAGGGGCAGGTGTCGATGCCGGCGCTGTGCTGGATATCGGGCAGCATGGACTTGGCCGCCATGCGCCGGCCGATGCGCGACGCGGCCAGGGTCTCGACGGCCTCGTTTTGCTCGAACAGGCGCAGGGCGGCAATGGCCGCGTCGGTCAGGGCCACGTGCTCGGCACCGGCATATTCACGCAGCAGGTGCACGAAACAGCCGGCGCCGTAGTGGTCTTCCAGCGAGTACATGCCGCGCGAGCCCGAGCACAGCAGCAGTATGGTCTGATCGTGGGAGTTCTGCGCCACGTGGCGCGCCACGGCACTGGCGTTGAGCAGGCAGCCCGCGTACACGCGCTGGCAGGCACTGGCCGCGCGCAGGGCGACCGTGCCGTTGGTGGTGGAATAGATGAGGTCGCGGCCTTCCAGGTCGAGATCCAGCATGGCCAGCGGGTTGTAGGGCTGGAAGCCGGATAGCGTTTCGGCGCCGTACTCGCCGGCCAGCACGTAGCGTCCGTCGCGGCTGGCGGTGGCCAGTTCGAGGGCCTGGGCCTGGTCGGCGGCGGGGATCACGGCGCGTGCGCCGCGCTGCAGCGCGGTGATGATGGTGCTGGTGGCGAAGATGATGTCCAGCACCACGGCGATCTTGCCGGGTGCCTTGGCGGCGTCGAAGTCTTCCTTGCGGGCAATGACGTGGATTTTCTGCATGTATGAAGTCAGGGGATTCGGAGGCTGAATGAGTTCGGAAACTAAATAAATAAGTATGCGTGGCGGTATGTGTACGCCAGCCTGCGCCGCGGCCGCAGCGTGGGGGCCGCGGCTGCCGCGAGGCCCGTGGATTTCAACCCGTCTTAAGCTGGTCGCGCAGTATATTTTTGCGTATTTTGCCGGTGGATGTCTTGGGAAGTTCGCCGAACACCACCTTCTTGGGTATCTTGAACGAGGCCATGCCGGCCCTGCAGAAGTCGATGATGTCCTGTTCGCTGACTGGGCCGGCGTTGGGCTTGAGGCAGACGAACGCGCAGGGCACTTCGCCCCAGTGCGTATCGGCGAGCGCCACGACGGCGGCCTCGTAGACCCCGGGGTGGCGGTACAGCACTTCCTCGACTTCCTGGCTCGAGATGTTTTCGCCGCCCGAGATGATGATGTCTTTGGCGCGGTCTTTGATTTCCACATAGCCGTCCGGGTGCATCACCGCCAGATCGCCGCTATGGAACCAGCCGTCGCGGAAGGCTTCGTCGGTGCTTTTCTCGTTTTTCAGATAGCCTTTCATCAGCGTGTTGCCGCGCAGCGCCAGTTCGCCCAGCGTGCTGCCGTCGGCCGGCACGAACGAATTGCCGTCTGTGGCCAGCACCTGCATCTCGTCGATGGCGAAGCTGGCCACACCCTGGCGAGCCATCTTGCGTGCGAGCTCGTCGGGGTCGAGGCCGCGCCAGTCGTCCTGGATCACGCACAGTGCCGCCGGCCCGTAGGTTTCTGTCAGACCGTAAAGATGGGTGATGTCGAAGCCCGTTTTCTGTGCGCGCCGCACCACGGGACTGGGTGGCGCGGCGCCGCCCAGGGCGAACTGCACCGCGCGCTCGAGCTCGATGCTGCGGGCCTCGAAGTCGTTGAGCAGCATGTTCAGCACGACGGGCGCCCCGCACATGTGGGTGACGCCGCAGCTGCGGATGCGTTCCAGCACGGCGTCGGGCTGAACCTTGCGCAGGCACACGTGCGTGCCGCCGATGGCGGTGATCGCCCAGGTGTAGCCCCAGCCGTTGCAATGGAACATGGGCAGCGTCCACAGGTACACGGTATCGGGGTTCATGTTGAAGGCCATGGCATTGCTCATGGCCGCCAGGTAGGCGCCGCGGTGGTGGTACACGACCCCCTTGGGATTGCCAGTGGTGCCCGAAGTGTAGTTCAGGCTGATGGCGTCCCATTCATCGTCGACTTTTTTCCATTCGTAGCCCGGGTCGCCGGCGGCTATCATGTCTTCGTAGGACAGAGCGGCAAAGCCCTCGCGCGCGGACGCGGCGTGTTCGATGCAGGCCAGCAGGGGCGGGGAGTCCATGGCCGCCACGACCTCGGCCACCAGCGGCTCGAATTCGGTATCGTAGAACAGCAGCCGCGCCTCGCCGTGCTGCAGTATGAAGCGCAAGGTGGCCGCGTCCAGGCGCGTGTTCAGGGCATTGAGCACCGCGCCCGTCATGGGCACCGAGTAATGGCTTTCCAGCAGCTCGTGGCTGTTGTGGCACAGGATGGAAACCGTGTCGCCCGCGCCGATGCCGATTTCTTCCAGCGTGCAGGCCATGCGGCGGCAGCGTTCATAGAACTGCCGGTAGCTCAGGCTGGTGTCGTCGTCGACCACGGCGGTTTTGTCGGGAAAGATCCAGGCCGAGCGCTTCAGGAAGCTGGTGGGCGTCAGGGCGGAATAATTGGCGGGCCGCTTGCCGAGCCCGAGCTGGAATTGATTCGCCATTTCTATGCCTGCCTTTATGTATGTCTCTGTATGTCTCGTATGTACGTATGTGCTGCCTGCGTATGTACGGTTGCGCCTTGCCGGGCGGCTTGCGGCGCCGCCTGGTGCACTTACGTTTATCGTTGGGAAAGATACTTCGGGTTGCTGACGGCCAGTTTGGCACGGGTCAGCTGTAGCAGCAAGGCCCGCAACTGCGGCTCGAGCCCCGGCGCGATGGCGCGGCCGCGGATGCGTGCGGCAAGCAGGGCCTGCGCCCGATCCGCATGGCCGCGGGCGGCGGCCGCAGCGCTTGCATCCAGAGTGTCCGGTGTGTCCGGTGTATCTGGTGTGTCCAGCGTGTCCAGCGTGACCGGTGTATCTGGCGCAGCGGCCGCCGCGTTATTCAGGAATTCGGCGATCAGCCGCGTGCAGTCTCTTTCAGTGTCTGCACCACATTCCAGTTCGCGCGCGGCGATGGCCATGGCCTTGGCGATCATGCGCGCCGTGTAGCCTTGTTCGGGCGGCAGCGCCGGCAGGATTTCCTCCAGCAGGCTGCGTCTGGCCGTATCCAGCAGTTCAGGGCCGTGGGGCAGATCGAGCATCGTCGTTCTCCATGTCGCAGACCTGCCGCAGCAGGTCGAATTCGATTTCCGGCAGCATGCGTCCAGTCAGCGCCAGTTCGAGTGAACGCTGTTCCCCCGACAGGTGGCGCTGCGCCTGCTGCATGGCGATGATCGCCCAGCGCACCATGGCCATGATTTCCCAGTACAGCACCTTGTCCGGATCCACTGCCGTGCCGGAATGCTCGGTGTAGCCGGCGTATAGATCCTGTTTGTCGCCCAGGCCGCCGACTTCTTTTTCAGGCACGCCGAAGCGCCAACTGCGCGAGCACAGCCACCCCAGGTCTTCGTACGGGTCGCTCCAGGCGGCGAATTCCCAGTCGAGCACGGCAGTAAGCCGGCCGTCCCGCACCATGTAATTGCCGGTGCGGAAGTCGCAGTGGCACAGCGCCAGGCTGGAACTGGCCGGGACGTGGTCTTCGAGCCAGTTCAGGGCCCATTCGAGCACCGGATGGGAGTCGGGGATGCGCGCCAGCGCCTCGCGATAGGTGCGCAGCCGCTGGCGGGCGGGGGAATCGCCCGGCACGGGCAGGAAGTCGAGATCGGCGTGCGGCGGCCGTATCGTGTGCAGGCGCGCCAGTTCCGTGCCCAGGCGGCGGGTCAGGGCGCGCGCCTGTTGCGGGTCGATGGCGCCGCGCAGCAGCCGCGCCGGCGAAGCCGAGCCTGGCATGCGGTTCATGACGCTGAAGACTTGGCCGCTTACGGAGGTGTCGGTGCATAGCCAGAGCGGCCGCGGTACGGTGACTCCGGCCTCGAAGGCGGCGGCAAGCACATGGAATTCCTGGGCGCGATCCAGGCTGGACTCTATGCGCGAGGGGGCGTCGCTGCGCACCACGACTTCCAGCCGCCCCGGATTGCTGCCGCCTTCCAGCGACAGGGTCAGGGCATGGTTGTCTTGTATGGCGCCGCCCGACAGGCGCTGGAATTCCAGCACGCTGGCGCGCCGCGCGCCGGTGCGCTGCCTGATGAATTCCGCCAGGGCGGCTTCGGCTGCGGGTTCGGACATGCTTTCAGCTACCCCAATGCCAGAAGTCATTGCCTTCGGCCAGCAGATTGCGCGACAACACCATTTTGTGCACCTCGGAAGCACCGTCGACCAGGCGAGCCTGGCGTGCGTAGCGGTAGATCCATTCCAGGCGCGTGTCCTTGGAATAGCCGCGTGCCCCACACAATTGGATGGCGGTGTCGACCGCCTTGTGCAGGGTCTCGGAAACCGTGACCTTGGCCATGGACACTTCTTTGCGCGCGTAATTGCCTTGGTCGAGCTGCCAGGCGGCGTGCATGGTCAGCAGGCGCCCGACCTGTATGCCCATGGCCGCCTCGCCCAAGAGCCATTGCACGCCTTCGCGCTCGGCCAGGCGCTGCCCGAACGACTCGCGCCGCGACACGTATTCGCCGGCGATTTCCAGCGAGCGCTTGGCCAGGCCGAGCCAGCGCATGCAATGGGTGAGCCGCGCAGGCCCCAGCCGGATCTGGGTCAGCTTCAGGCCGTCGCCCACTTCCATCAGGCGGTTCTCGTCGGGGATGCGCAGGCCGTCGAAGCGCAATTCGCAGTGGCCGCCGTGCTCTTCGGGGCCCATGATAGGGATGCGGCGCACGATCTCCCAGCCCGGGTCGTCGCGATGGAACATGAAGGCGCTGAGCCCCTTGCGGCTGTCGTCCGAAGTGCGGGCGATGAGTATGAAGTGCGCGGCGATGCCCGCGCCGGTAATGAAGTGCTTGGTTCCGTTGACCACCCATTCCTTGCCCTGGCGTTCGGCGCGGGTCAGCATCATGGAGGGGTCGGAGCCCGAGCCCGGAGCCGGCTCGGTCATGGCGAACGAGGAGCGCACCTTGCCGTCGACGATGGGCTGCAGCCAGCGTTCTTTCTGGGCCGCGCTGGCGACCTTTTCCAGAACCATCATATTGCCGTCGTCGGGCGCAGCGGAATTGAAGACCACCGGCCCGAAAATGGAGCGGTTCATTTCTTCGTAGCATGCGGCCATTTCGCTGATGCGCAGGCCCTGGCCGCCGCGCTCGCGCGGCATCTGCAGGCACCATAGACCCTGGGCGCGGGCCTTTGCGCGCAATGATTGCAGCAGCGGCTCGGCGATGTTTTCGTGCTCGTCGTAGGAGCCGGGGTCGCTTTCCAGCCCGATCAGCTCGGCCTCGACGAATTCGCGGATGCGGCGGCGGTACGATTCGCCCTGGCTAGATAGTGTGAAATCCATATTTCCGTGTTCCCTGCGTAATGGTTGGTGGCGTTGCGGTGTGGGTCAGAGCGTGGACTGCAGATGGCCGCCGTCGACGACGATGGAGCTGCCCGTCATGTAGGCCGAAGCGTCGGAAGCCAGCAGCAGCAGCGCGCCGTCCAGGTCGGATGCGTGGCCCAGGCGGCGCTGCGGGATGCGGCGGATCATGGCGGCACCGGCGTCAGAGGCGAAGAAGTCGCGGTTCAGGTCGGTTTCCACATAGCCCGGCGAGAGCGCATTGACGCGGATGCCGTGGCGCGCCCATTCCAGTGCCAGGGCGCGGGTCATTTGTTCCAGCCCCGCCTTCGATACCGTATAGGGCAGCACGTTGCCGGCAACCCGGTGGCCCAATATGGACGAGACGTTGATGATGGAGCCGGGCCGCCCCGCGGCCACCAGCCGGCGCGCCGCTTCGCTGGCCACCTGCCAGCAGCCCTTCAGATTGACGTCGAGCACTTGATCCCATTCGGACGGGGCGAGAGCCAGGGCGTTCTTGGTGACGGTGGTGCCGGCGTTGCAGACGGCCACGTCGACCACGCCGCACAGGGCCTCGGCCTGTTCGAAGCCCGCCCGCACGGATTCAGCATCGGTAACGTCCAGGCTCAGCGGCTGGGCGCTTAAGCCCGACTCGCGCAGTTCGGCGGCCAGCCGCTGCAGCGGTTCGATGCGCCGGCCCGCCAGCACTACGGCGGCACCGGCACGGGCCAGCGTGCGGCAGAAGTGGGCGCCGAGCCCGCCGGCGGCGCCGGTGACCAGGGCGGTCTTGCCCGCCAGGCTGAACAAATCTGGCATGTCTCGTCCTTTCTCTTTCTTGCCGCTATCGTGCGTGGCCTATTTCCTCGCCAAATTTTAGAGCGATCGTTCGATATTATCAATGCCGTGCTGAAAATGACAGGAATGGGCTCGGAATAGTGCGGAACCGGCACGGACAATGTGAAGCGCGCCGTCCGAGCGGGGCGGCGCTGGCGTGGTGTGGCCGGCTCGCCACGCCGGAACCCGGTCGTCCGGCAAGAGGCGAGGGCGGCCCGGCTATATACCGTCAAACGCCTCTGTGTCACTGCCTATAGAACGATTCTTGATAAGAATATGCATATTGATTCGTTCCCAGCTTGAGATTGCACCGTTAAGCTCGAAGGCAATGAGGGAACCGTAGGGCGGTTGTGCCCGCAGGGATCCTTCATCCGGAGCTAGCCGCCATGTCGAAAATCCATGTCATCCACGAAAACGGCACCTGGGTCGAACCCCTGCGCGAGGCATTTGCCGAATTCGATCTTCCTTATGAAGAATGGTTTCTGCACGAAGGACGGCTGGATCTCGACCAGGAGCCGCCGCAGGGCGTGTTCTACAACCGCATGAGCGCGTCGTCGCATACGCGCGGCCACCGCTATGCGCCGGAATACACCGCGGGCGTGCTGGCCTGGCTGGAAGCGCATGGGCGGCGCGTCATCAACAACGGACGGGCGCTGCAGCTGGAAGTCAGCAAGATCGCGCAATACACCGCCTTGTCGAATTTCGGCGTCCGCACCCCGCGCACCATTGCCGCCATAGGCGCCGACCATATCGTCGCGGCCGCGCACAAGCTGTCCGGCTCCGTCGGCTCTTTCATCACCAAGCACAATCGCGCCGGCAAGGGCCTGGGCGTACGCCTGTTCCATGACGTGCAAGCGCTGGAAGACTATGTGCGCGGCGACGAATTCGAAGATTCCGTGGACGGCATCACGCTGGTACAGGAATATATACGCGCACCCGAGCCATTCATCACCCGGGTCGAATTCGTGGGCGGCGATTTCCTGTATGCGGTGCGGGTCGACACCTCGCTGGGCTTCGAGCTGTGCCCCGCCGATGTGTGCCAGGTGGGCGACCAGTTCTGCCCCGTAGGCGAAACGCCGGCGGCTTCTGCCGCCCCGGCCGCCGCCACGCAGGCGGGCGGTGCGCCGAGCTTCGCCGCGCCGCGCTTTCGCATCATCGAGGGCTTCCGGCATCCCATCATAGATTCCTACAGCCGCTTCCTGCGCGCCAACGGCATAGGCATTGCGGGCATCGAATTCATTACCGACGAACGCGGCGAGCTCTATACCTACGATGTGAACACCAACACCAACTACAACAGCGCCGCCGAAGATGCGGCCGGTGTTTCCGGCATGCGCGCCATCGCTTTGTATCTGGGCGGCGAATTGCGCAAGACCATCCAACGTCCTGTGTTGTCGGCCATCGGCTAAGACCGTTCGCGCCGCGGCCGGTGGGCGGCGGCATATAAACGGCCGGTAGGGTCGCCGCAATGCGGCGCCCTACCGGCCGTTTTGCGTTCGAGAGCCGCGCGGCGGGACGGCCGAATCGCGGCGCGTTGCGGGCGGTCGAATATCAAATAATGTCAATTTATTACGGCGTGCAGTTTCTGCATGCTCCGTTTGCATGAATTGACTATGAAAGCAAGCTCCGTGGCGAAGACAATGGGGCGTTGCTTTCCACCGCTACCCGGTTTCGTGGGCTATCCCACGCGGACAAGGGCCGAGCATGCTTGCATGGGCTGTATGCGTCGCGACAAAGGGTTCGATTGGATAGCGGCGGTGTGCCATCGGCAAAGAGTGCTTGGCCCTGAGCTGCGGCTCGATCATGCCCAGTCCCCTCGGGATAAGGAGCTGTCGAAGCTGCGGAGCAACCGCGGGCAATGATAGAGCGAATAGGAGCGATTTTGAGAGTCCCAGACGAGCCGATAGTTCTCGACACTCGGGATATCGTATCTGCAAAGAGGTTCCAGTTCTGGCGCGACTTCATCGCACGCCGACTCATGGCCATGGCCATGTGGTCGACCCATCAGCCGGACTATATCGGGCGCGTCGAGATCCATGGGCTGGACAATGCTTGTATGGTGTTCGCGAGTGGCGACAGCTGCGGTGCGTCCAGGGGCGTGCAAGAGATCGCCTGCAACACCGGCGAGATGCCGGCCTGGCTGTTGATGCGGACAAATGTGGCCACGCATATCGAGCACGGCGGCCGCCATTCGGACTTGAAACCGGGCGATCTCATAATCATCGATACGCGCCGGCCCTACGCGCGGGCCGATTCCCCGGTTGATTTCACGATCCTGGCCATGCCGGATTTCTTGTTGCACGACTGGCGCATGGTGTTCGATGCCTACGCCGGGCACTGTTTTCCTTCCGAACGGGAATGGGCAAAGCCGCTATCGGGGCTGCTGGCCGGTGTCAGTCCCCCGCTGATGCGCTCCATCAGCGGGCACCCGGTGCTGCGCACCATGTTCACCAAGAATCTGGTCTTCATGCTGGTGCAGATGTTGCTGCACGAGTCCGCCGACTTCGACCGCGAGTTCGAGACCGGCACACGCTCGGAGCAGGCTCGAATAAATCTCTATAACCTCATGCTGCTGTGGATTCGGGATCATCACGACGACCCGCAACTGACGGTTACCCATGTGGCTCAGGCCTTCGGGGTGTCGCCGCGCTACGTGCACAAGCTGTTCGCCACTTATTCCGAAGGGCGCAAGTTCCTGGCCTTTCTCCAGAAGACGCGCCTGGAGCATGCCGTTCAGCTGCTCATCGGCAAAGCCGACGCCGGCTCGTCGATTTCGGATATTTCCTGGCGCTGCGGCTTCGCCGACACAAGCACTTTCGGCCGCCTGTTCAAGCGCAACTATGGCGTTACCCCGGGCGCTTATCGTGCCCAGCAACTGAACGCTGATCTCCAGTCTTCGGACGCCCAGTAAATCAAGAGCCTTGCCGCGCGCCGGCGGCTTGCATTGTCATGGATCGTCAATTCGAAGCCTTGTGCAGTTTTTGCATGGATTGTTGTCGCTTCCTGTCTATCTGTTTCAAACTCCGTCAACCTATATTTCCCTAGCGAATTTTTTTATTTCCGAATGTCGTTTTTTGTTATGAAACGACGCTCGGAAGCAATGCGAAGCAACAGGTTTGCTGGGAGATGTGATGAATCGGATTTACAAGACTGTTTGGAACGAGCAGTCGGGAACATTTGTTGCGGTTTCGGAAAACACCAAGGCGCGCGGCAAGCGTTCGGGGCGGGCGACGGGACGTCTCGCGATCGCGAACATCGTACTTGCAGGAGCCAGCTTGGCTGGCTTCAGCGTGGCTTCGACCGCTGCTGATGATGCTATTACCTTCAAGGCCGATAGCGGGCAAACGGACGTTAGCCTTGGCGATACTGTAATCATAAGTGGTGGCACGTCGGGCAATGTGGTAACGGCTATTACCGGTAATACCGTGCAGATCCAGCTGGCGCAGCAAATAGATCTGAGTTCGGCCGGTGAACTCACGATCGGCAACAACAGTACGCTGAATACCAATGGCTTGACCATCGCTGGTGGGCCTAGCATGACCACGACAGGCCTTGACGCGGGCAACAAGACGATTACACATGTGGCCGACGGTACGGTGGGGGCAGGCAGCACCGAGGCGGTGAATGGCGGCCAGCTCAGCGCGGTGAGCACAGTGGCCAGCAAGGGCTGGAACGTCACGACGAGCAAGAGCGGCACGGGCACGGTAACAGGTAGCAGTACGACGAACGTGAAGCCCGGCGACACGGTGACGTACGATGCGGGTAACAATATCGCCATCACGCAGAATGGTGAGAAGGTTAGTATCGCCACAAGCATGACACCGGTGTTCACCAGCGTGACGACGGGCAACAGCACGCTGAACGCCAGCGGCCTGACCGTTACCGGCGGCACGAACGGCACGGTGACTCTGACCAATAGCGGCCTGAATAACGGCGGCAATAAGATCACCAACGTGGCGGCAGGATCGGTCGCGTCCGGTAGCCAGGAAGCTATCAATGCCGGCCAATTGTGGAGTCTGCAAAACGATCTGTATGAGACGGACAAGGGCATCAAGTATTTCCACGCTAATTCCACGCTCGATGATTCACAGGCTACTGGTACCGATGCCATTGCCATCGGCCCGGAGACCACGGCGGCTGGGCAGGACGGTTTCGCGGCGGGACATGGCGCCGCTATTGATGCTTCCGCGGAGAATGGCATTGCTATTGGGCCCGGAGCGGTAATTGGCCAGAGTTCGAACAGCGCTGTTGCGATGGGCGATGCAGCGTCGGTTGGAGAAAATGCGAGCTATGCCGTGGCGATAGGCGCCAATGCGCAGGTGGGTAAAGACGGCGAGAAAGCTGTTGCGATTGGCTACGAGTCGGACGCGGGCGCGAGCGCCGTGGCAATTGGCACCGCCGCGTCGGCAGGCGGTAGTGCCGTGGGCATGGGGGCCGGCGCCAGCGCGGGCGGCGGCAATAGCGTCGCCATCGGCACCCAGGCGCAAAGCGCGATGCCCGGTGATGTAGCCATAGGTAATCAGGCGGGATATAACTCGGCCGGCACGGATAACGGCACGGTTAATCGGGATAACGTCTATATCGGCACTCAAGCGGGTTCCAATGTGGCTGAGGGTGGCCATAACATTGCCGTTGGCTATAGCGCTGGCATGTCGCGGGGTATAGATAGCGATGAAAACATTGCGATTGGCTCGCAAGCCGGCCTCAATCAGTCAGGGCGCAACAATATCGCCATTGGAACCAAGGCGGCGTCCCAGAGCGGGGCAACGACGGTTGAAAGCCTGGCTATTGGTAACGAATCGAACGCCGCTGCGGATTACGCTGTCGGTATCGGGCCAGAAGCCGTAGTGACTGGTCGCAATGCGACGGCGCTGGGGTATAACACTATTGCCCAAGGCGGCGGCAGCTTGGCCTTGGGCAGCAATGCGCAGGCGTTGAGTGGTGGATTTGTTGCCCTGGGGAATGGATCCGTTGCCGATGAGACGATCGACAATCCGAGTACCCCCGCTTTCCTGACAAACCAAACGGCGACTTCCATTGTGTCGGTGGGGGGCGGGAACACCAATATCCTGCGCCGCATCACCAACGTGGCTGGCGGTATCAAGGGCAGCGATGCGGTCAATGTGAGTCAACTGAGCACCGCACAACAAGAAGTTAAGAATGTCATCGGGGAGTATGCCTCTTATGACCCCGCGACCGGCCAGTTGATTTATCGCCGTCCGATTACTGGGAGCAGCGGGAACTATACATCGCTGGATCAGTATCTGGATGCGCTGGGAACCGGCAGCGGGACGCCGACGTCTCCGCCCCTCGATGCCGTCATGTACAACTCCGCCCATGATCAGGTCACGCTGGATGGTGCCTCAGGAACCCGTGTGTCGGGGGTGGCCAATGCGATCAATTCAGATGACGCAGTCAATAAGGGGCAGATGGATGCTGCGATTGACCAAAGTAAAACCCATTATTTCAGCGTCAACTCCACCGGGGCCAATAACCGGGACAACACCGGGGCCACGGGCATTGACGCCATGGCAATTGGCATGGATGCCGAAGGGCTAGGCAATGCCGGCGTCGCTCTTGGCTCAGGTGCTAAAGCGGGCAACGAGGCGGCGGATCTGGCAGCCATTGCCATAGGACAGAATGCGGATTCGCGTAGCGCCTACGATATCTCTATGGGATACGGAGCGCGCACGCTTAATGAAAATGGAACGGCGATCGGTTACACGGCTCGCTCGGATGGCACCAGCTCCATCGCTCTGGGCGATCACGCCAATGTTGAACAGCAGGCCGGTACCCCGGATCCGGTGGACGGCATTGCCATCGGCACTTTTGCGCACGTGACAATGGCGCAAGGCACCGCCATCGGTAATCAGGCGCATGCGTTTGCCGAGCAGGGGCAGGCATTTGGTGATCATGCGTCGGTTATTGGGCAGAGTGCAATAGCCTTGGGCACCTCCGCGTCCGCGACCGCCACCAATGCCTATGCGGAGGGCAACAATGCCACCGCTAACGGAGCGGACTCACAGGCCATGGGTACCAAGGCGGTGACTTATAGCGGCAACGCCATTGCCATCGGCAACGGCGCGGTGTCGGGCGCTAACAATCTCCCGCTGGGCAGCACCAGTAGCGATAACATCGCCATGGGTACGAGTGCATCGGTCACCGGGGATCATTCCATTGGGATTGGTTCGGGTAATACCATCGGCGGTCTCCAGCAAAAGCCAAACGGCGGCAGTGGCCAGGAGCTGATCGGCAACTTCTCCGGCGCACTGGGCAATAACAATACTATCAAGCAGAACAATACCTTTGTGGTGGGCAATCAGGTCACCACGACGCAGGCCAATAGCGTCATCCTGGGTAATGCCTCCACCGATCGGGCGGCCACCACGGAAACGAGCGCCACGCTCAACAATATTACCTATACTACCTTCGCTGGCCCTGGATCCGCCGACAATGGCGTAGTCAGCGTGGGCGCGGTGGGCAAGGAACGCCAGATCATTAATGTCGCTGCCGGTGCGGTCAGTGCCAACAGCACTGACGCCATCAACGGCAGCCAGCTGTACGCTACGAATACCGTGCTGGGGAATGTCGCCAATACGACGAAGGGTATTTTGGGTGGCAATGCGGCTCTGGGTACCGATGGCAAGCTGACTATGAGCAATATCGGCGGCCCTAACGTTCCCGCCGCGAACGGCAACACCGTCAACAACGCCATCAGCTACGCTGCGCAAGGCTGGAATGTAAGCGCGAAGGGTACCTCGGGCACTCAGAGAGTCGCTCCCGGCGCTACGGTGGACTTCGGTAACACTGACAACAACATCGTCATCACCCGCAGCGGCACGAATTTGACATTTAACCTGGCTAATGATGTCAAGATTGCCAATAGTGTCACGGTTGGCGGTACCGTTATAAATAGCAGCGGCATGACGATCACCAATGGGCCGAGCGTTACCACCGGCGGCATCAATGCGGGCGGTAAGACGATCACGAATGTGGCGGCTGGCAACATCGCGTCGGGCAGTACGGATGCGGTCAACGGCGGCCAACTCTATGATGTGGCCAACCGGCCGATCACGTTTGCAGGGAACAATGGTTCTGTGGCCCGGAAGCTGGGTGAGACTCAGATAATACATGGCTCGCTCGACAGTAGCGCGGCTGCTTCTTCGGAAAACATCCGCACGCAAGTCAATACTGCAGGCGACATGGAAATCCTGCTGGCCAAGAATTTGACCGCCGATAGCCTGACCATCAACAACAATGGGCCGGTGATCAACAGTACCGGCATTAACATGAACAGCCAGAAGATCACTAACCTGGCCGAGGGTACGGATGGCTCCGATGCCGTTAATGTCGATCAGCTTAACGAAGTCAAAGATATCGCCGGCAAGGGTTGGAATCTTCAGGCTCAAACCGGCAACCAGACTACGGTGAAGCCGGGCGACACGGTGGATCTCAAGAACACCGATGGCAATATCACAGTGGCCAAAGGGGTGACTGATAATAATGTTACGTTCGATTTGAACAAGAACTTGGATTTGGGATCCGACGGCAGCCTGAAGACGGGTAATAGCGTTATCGACAATGACGGCTTGACGGTCGACGATGGCCACAACAACATCACCACGACCACGGCAGCAGGCACCACGGTGCAAAATACTGCGGGTGACAAGACCACGGTTGGTGCGGGTTCGATCGAGGTGGCCGATGCGTCTGGCAACAAGACCACTGTTGGAGGCACTCAGGTGGTGGTTGGCGGCGCCAGCCCGATCACCATTGACGGAGCTGGTGGCACCATAAGCGGCCTGACGAACAAGACTATCGACTATTCAGGCTTTGCAGATGGATCGGGCCGGGCTGCGACGGAAGAGCAGCTTAGTGAATCCAGTGCTGGGTTAGTGAACAAAGGGCTTCAGTTCGGGGCAAATGATGGAGGCATTGTCACCAATAAACTGGGCTCTGTGGTTAATGTGAAGGGGGCGGATGCTAATTCCGATTTCAGCGATTTTGATGCTGGCAAGAACATCTCGACCCAGATTGAGCAGGATGGCGACGGCAACAGCACGATTCGCGTTGCGTTAGCCAACAATTTGGCGGTGGATAGTGTCACTGCCGGCAATAGCAAGCTGGATAACGACGGCCTGATCGTTGACGACGGTGCAGGCAACATCACGACCACGTCGGCCACCGGCACGACGGTGACGGATGGCGCCAATACCACCACGACCATTGCGACGGGCACCACCGTGAAGGACAGCAGCGGTAATAAAACCAGGCTGACCGCCAAGGGCGCCACTGTCACCGATGAAGACGGCGACAAGACGGCGGTGCGGGCCGGCGTGGTGCGAGTGACAGGTGCCGCCAGCACCATCACCATTAACGGCCGTAAAGGAACCATCAGCGGTCTGACTAACCAGTCTATCGACTATTCAGGCTTTGCAGATGGATCGGGCCGGGCTGCAACGGAAGAGCAGCTTAGCGAATCCAGTGCTGGGTTAGTGAACAAAGGGCTTCAGTTCGGGGCAAATGATGGAGGCATTGTCACCAATAAACTGGGCTCTGTGGTTAATGTGAAGGGGGCGGACGCTAATTCCGATTTCAGCGATTTTGATGCTGGCAAGAACATCTCGACCCAGATTGAGCAGGATGGCGACGGCAACAGCACGATCCGCGTAGCGTTGGCCAACAATTTGGCGGTGGATAGCATCACTACGGGCAACAGCAAGCTGGATACGAACGGCTTGACTATTGTCAATGGCACCAACACCACCACGACCACGGCGGCGGGCACCACCGTGACGGATGGCACCAACACTACCACGACAACGGCGATGGGCACGACGGTGACGGATGGCACCAACACCACCACGACCACGGCAGCAGGCACCACGGTGCAAAATACTGCGGGTGACAAGACCACGGTTGGTGCGGGTTCGATCGAGGTGGCCGATGCGTCTGGCAACAAGACCACCGTTGGAGGCACCCAGGTGGTGGTTGGCGGCGCCAGCCCGATCACCATTGACGGAGCTGGTGGCACCATAAGCGGCCTGACGAACAAGACTATCGACTATTCAGGCTTTGCGGACGGATCGGGCCGGGCCGCAACGGAAGAACAACTCAAAGAATCCAGCGATGGATTAGTGGGCAAGGGGCTTCAGTTCCAGGCAAATGATGGAGGCCCTGTCACTAATAAGCTGGGCTCTGTGGTCAATGTGAGAGGGGCGGATGCTAATTCCGACTCCAGCAAGTTTGATGCTGGCAAGAACATCTCGACCAAAATTGAGCAGGATAGCGACGGCAACAGCACGATCCGCGTTGCGCTGGCCAAAGATTTGGCGGTGGATAGTGTCACTGCCGGCAATAGCAAGCTGGATAATGACGGCCTGATCGTTGACGACGGTGCAGGCAACATCACGACCACGTCGGCCACCGGCACGACGGTGACGGATGGCGCCAATACCACCACGACCATTGCGGCAGGTACTACGGTAACGGATGGCAGCAGCACGACCAATGTGGCCGCCGGTACTATCACGCTTGGCGACGGCACCTACACCACAACGGTGAGCCCCACTCAAGTGA
Source organism: Candidimonas nitroreducens (assembly GCF_002209565.1). GTDB lineage: Bacteria > Pseudomonadota > Gammaproteobacteria > Burkholderiales > Burkholderiaceae_B > Candidimonas > Candidimonas nitroreducens. The sequence goes on along the minus strand of NZ_NJIH01000012.1, from coordinate 57,984 downwards.
TGGTCGGCGGCGCCTACCCGGTGGTCATCAATGGCTCGGCGGGCACGATCGGCGGCCTGCAGAACAAGGTCTTCGACCCCAATAACATCGTATCGGGCCAGGCTGCCACGGAAGACCAGTTGGGCATGATGGGCAAAACCCTGAATCTCGGCCTGTCCAGCGATGGCAAGAGCAATGTCATCAATTATGGCGGCAGCCAATATGCCAGCCTGTCCGACGTGCTGGACAGCCTGCACTGGAATGTCGATGCTTCCGGCCCGACCGCCGGCAGCGGCGATACCGGCGGCACGGGAGGCTCGGGCGGTAGCGGAGGCTCTGGTGGCAGCGGCGGAACCACGGGCCCGACGCAAATTCATAACGGCAATACCGTTACTTTCGTCGCCGGCAGCAACATCACCGTCGACAAGACGCCTGCGGCGGCGGGCCAGGGCGATGCCAGCATCACTATCGGCATGGCCCAGGACATCAAGGTCAATAGCGTTACGGCGACCAATGTGACTGCGACCAACGTGACGGCGACCAATGTCACCGCCAACAATGTGCAGACCGACACGTTGAATGCCAAGACGGTAATCGTCCAGGACGGCCCGACCATCAACCAGAACGGCATTGACATGAACAACCAGCGCATCACGAATGTAGCTCCCGGGGTGAATGGCACCGACGCCGTCAATGTGAACCAGCTCAACAACCTGGCTAACAACGTTAGCAACAGCATGAACGCCATGCAGAACGAGATCAGCAGGAACGATCGTGTGGCCAGCGCCGGTATTGCCGCGGCCATTGCCACGGCCGGCCTGCCGCAGGCCTATCTGCCTGGCAAGAGCATGTTCAGTATCGCCGGCGGCACGTGGCGCGGCGAGAGCGGTTACGCCATGGGCCTGTCCCGGGTAACCGACAACGGCAACTGGGTGCTGAAGGCCACCGCCAGCGGTTCGTCCCGTGGCGACTACGGCGGCTCTGTTGGTGTCGGCTATCAATGGTAATGGCCCGTCGTCTCTCGAACCAAGGATGAATTTTCCATGCAACACACACTGAAAGCTTTTTCCCTACGTGCGGCGGGCCTGCTGGCGGTTCTGGCCCTGTCCGCCTGCGGCAGTCTGAGCAATGTGACCAGCCAGGGCACGACCGATAAGCCGGTCTGGCCCGACCCGGCAAAGGCGTCGTTCACCAACGGCTCTTACCCCAACCTGGACAGCCTGCGCCTGGTGGGCAGCGGCATGACTAAAGACCAGCTCTACAACCTGCTGGGGCGCCCGCATTTCAGCGAGGGTTTTGCCGGCGTGCATGAATGGGACTATCTGTTCCACTTCAGAACCCCCAAGGGCGACGTGACTTGCCAATACAAGGTGCTGTTCGACAAAGACATGCTGGCGCGCAGCTTCTTGTGGAAGCCGGCGGGATGCGCCGACATTTTGAACGGCCGTAAGCCGGCAGCGGCGGCCACGTTTTCGCTGAGCAGCGACGTGCTGTTCGGTTTCGACAGTGCCGTGCTGACTGCGAAGGGGCAGTCCGCGGTTGCCCGGATCGCCGCCCAGCTCAGGCAGCGCAATGACGCCTCTGTGTCGGTCGTGGGCTATACGGATCGGCTCGGATCGGATGCCTACAACCAGGCCCTGTCCCAGCGGCGCGCCGACGCGGTGCGTGCGACGCTGGTGAATGACGGCATCGAGGCGGGCCGAGTCACTGCGGTGGGCAAGGGCGAAAGCAAGCCCTTGGTGCAATGCGGCAAGGGTACCGGGAGCGAATTGATTGCCTGCCTGGCTCCCAACAGGCGGGTTGAGGTCGTCGCCTCGGGCTCTCGCTGAGGCTTTGGAGATTACTAATATGAAGCGTGTTTATATTGTTCCGGGAATCCTGGCGGCGGCTTTGCTGGCGGGCTGCCAGCAGATGCCCCAGAAAACGCAGTCCTCTGCTCTGGCGCAGCCGCCGAGCCTGGCGCAATCGGCACAGCCGCAGGCGGCTCCTGCCGCCAAGCAGCAGGCCCGGGTGGATTTCCGGCTGGCCCAGCCGGCCAAGGCCGCCGGCCTGTCCGAACTCAAGTTCCGGGATGGCTCTCTTTGGTATAGCCCGCAGCCGGTGCTGACACGGGCCGATCTTTCCGGCGTAGAGCCCCGGCGCACGGCCGACGGCCATCCTTATATCCGTTTCACGTTTTCCGCTCTGGGGGCGCAAAAGCTGGCTGCCGTGACCAAGCAGTATCGTGGCAAGCTGTTGGTATTGACGCTTAACAATTCCCTGGAATCGGTTTATGCGATCAACCAGCCGCTACAGTCCGGTGTGCTGGATATAGGTGTGAAGTCCGATCAGGAAGCGGTGAGAGCGGTCAAGACCATTGCTGGCCAGTAGCCTGGTCGCCAAACGGTAGCTTCATCGCTGGACGGCAGCCCGCTGGCTTGTCTGTCGGGACTGAAGCCCCGGGTGTTGCACCGCTGTTATCCAGGCCGGGCCCGGGCATGTTCCCGGGCCCGGACGCGTCTGGCCGGCGCTAATTGCATGTGCGGCCGTCGATAGAAGCCCACGATCGCTCTTATTCGGTTTATCCTTGCGCGGAGGGCCATTCGAAAAGAGGTTCGGAATGAGGCGAATATCGATCGTCGCACTGCTCGTCGTCCTGCTGGCGGCATGCCAGCACATGCCGGCCGATGAAGCCGCGGCGGATTCGTCAATGCTCGCCAGCCCGGCGCCGGCGGCCAGTGCTGCGGCGACTCCGGCCTCAACTCCGGCCCCGACACCGAGCTCAACTCCGGCTCCGATACCGGCTCCTACGCCGGCTCCGATACCAGGCTCGGCCGCCACACCGGCCTCGGCCCCGTCACCGGCCTTGGCATCGGCCTGGGCTTCCGCGCTGGAGTCGACCCCGGAATCAGCACCAGCACCGACACCTTCTGCACCCACATCTGTCGCCGATGAAGACGGCAAGGCGCCTGCGTTTGCGCCAGCGCCGGTACTAAGCCCGACGCCGGCTTCGGCCTTGGCCCCAGCACCAGCACCAGTGTTAGCACCAGTGCCAGCACCAGCACCCCAGCCGGTGGCGCCACCAGTATTGACGCCATCGCCGACGCCGGCCTCGGCCTTGCCGTCCGCAGCGGCCTTTGCACCCGTACCGGCGCCGACAGCACCAGCACCGATAGCGGCAGTGGAACCAGCACCAGCATTGACACCATCGCCGGCACTGCCCCTGACGCCGCCCCCGGCCCTGACGTCCGAATCGGCCTTTGCGCCCACACCTATGCCGACTCACGCACCAGCACCGGCAGCGACACCAGCGTTGGTACCGGCGCCAGCACTAGCCCTAGAGCCGGCCGCGGCCTTGGCGCCTACAGATGTACCGACTCCGACAGCACCGGCGCCAGCACCAGCAGCGGCACCAGCAGCGGCAGCGGCAGCGGCACCAGCATTGATACCATCGCCGACACTAGCCCTGGAGCCGACCGCGGCCTTGACGCCCGAATCGGCCTTGGCACCCGCGCCAGTACCAGCAGCGGCACCCGCAGCGACATCGGTAGCAACATTGTCGGCAGCGGCATCAGCACCAGCATTGATGCCGGCGCCGACACTAGCCCTGGAGCCGACCCCAGCCTTGGCGCCCGAATCGGCCTTGGCACCCGCACCAGTACCAGCAGCGACATCGGTAGCGACGTCGTCGACAGCGGCACCAGCACCGGCATTGATGCCGGCGCCGACACTAGCCCTGGAGCCGACCTCGGCCTTGGCGCCCGAATCGGCCTTGGCACCCGCACCAGTACCAGCAGCGACATCGGTAGCGATGTCGTCGGCAGCGGCACCAGCACCGGCATTGATGCCGGCGCCGACACTAGCCCTGGAACCGACCTCAACCTTGGCGTCCGCATCGGCCTTGACACCCGAACCTGTACCGACACCAGCACCGGCCCCAACGCCCGCATCAGCTCCTACACTGGCACCCGTAGCGACATCTACACCGACACCATCTGTTGTACCGGTACCGGCGCCCGCACCCTCACCAGCACCAGCACCAGCACCAGCATCAGCACCGACCTCGACACTACCAGCTGCACCGGCGCCAGCGCCAGCAGCGGCACCAGTACTGACGCCGGCACCGACGCCGGCGCCGGCATTGACACCGGCGCCGACTCTAGCCCTGATGGTTATCCCAACCTTGGAGCCGGCATCGGCCTTGATACCGGCACCGGGGTCAACACCAGTACCTGCTCCGGCACCCGCGCCGGTAGCTGCGCCAGCACCGGCACCCGAGCCAGCACTTGCGCCAACACCAACACCAGCGGCACTAGCACCTGCGCCAACACCTGCTCCGGTTCCAACACCTGCTCCGGCTCCAGCTCCAACCCCGGCTCCGACGCTGGCTCCAGCCCCAGTCCCGGCACCGGCACCGGCATCGCGGCCCGGCGTGGCCACGATAGTGGAGTTCCGCCTGGCCCAGGCTCAGCCGGCAAATAATCTGATGCCCTTGCCTATCGGCAAGCGTCTCTTCTATTACTTTCCGGTTCCTGTATTGACCGGCGCCGATCTGGACTGGGCCGTGCCCAGGAAGACCGGGCAGGGGCAGCCGTTCGTCCATATCAAGTTCAACCAGAAGGGCGCGCAGCGGCTGGCCGAGCTGACGCAGCGCAACAAAGGGCGCTGGCTGCTGATAACGGTGAACGGCAATCTGGAGGCGGGGCCGCGCATTGGCGATCCTATCGACAACGGCATCATCGACATGGCGACCAACACCGATAGCGAAGCTGCGCGCTTTGCCGGCGAGTTGAACGGCTCGGTGCACCGCGAAACAAGCCTCAGATAGCGCGCCGCCTGGCGGCGCGGCCGGCACGGATGGCAGACCACGCCGCTAGGGCGCAGGCGATCTGCACGCCGCCGCCCGCATACATCGCCAGCCGCAGCCCGTGCGTCGCGTCGGCCTCGACCGCATAGATCGCGCCCAGCGCGGCCACGCCCAAAGTGGCTCCGGCCATTCTGGCCACATTGATCAGCGCCGACGCAATGCCGGATTGCGCGGCTGGCACGGCGCCGATGGCGACGCCCATCAGCGGCCCGGTGGCCAGGCCCATGCCGATGCCGGCTGCAAGCAGCCCGGCCTCGGCCGGCAGCACGGTCGTGCTGCTTGCGGCGGCCCCTACAGCCAGCAAGCCGCCGCCGATGAGCGCCACTCCGCCGCAGGTAAGGACAGGGGTGCCCATGATTTCCGCCAACCGCCCTGTCCAGGACGACACCAGTACGAAGATCAGGGCCATGGGCATCAGCGCCAGCCCGGCCTGCATGGCGTCGAGCGTGTGCCTCGCCTGCCAGGTCATGGGCAGCAGGAACAGCAGCCCGTACATGCCGAAGGTCATGCCCGCCGTCGCCGCGAGCGCGCCGCGGAATGCCGGCTGGCGGAATATGTCCAGCGGCACCATGGCTGCGGAACCCCGGACGGCCTCGACGCGGATGAAGCCTGCGCCGGCCAATATCGACGCCGCCAGCGCATATCCGGCCAGCGTGTGATTGCGGCTTGCCTCGATGGCGGATAAGGCCAGCATGCCGAGCGCCGCCGCGCTCAGTGCCTGCGCGGCGAAGTCGAAGCGCCGGCCCTGGCGATCGGACGATTCGGGCACGGCACGCAAGGCCAGCGCAATGGTGCCGACACCTACGGGGACGACGAGAAAAAAGATGCTGCGCCAGCCCAGCCATTCGATCGCCAGCCCGCCCAGCGCGGGAGCGATGGCGAAAGCCAGTCCGTTGCATCCCGCCCAGATGCCCAGCGCCCGCGCCCGCCCGGCCTCGTCGTGCCACACCACGCGCAGGATCGCCAGCGACGCCGGGATCATCAGCGCGGCTCCCATGCCGGCCAGAGCCCGGCCGGCTATGAGCGGCGCCATGCTTGCGGCGCAGCCGCAAAGCACCGAAGCGGCCGTGAACAGGGCGGCGCCGGTCACGAAAATCTTCTTGCGGCCGAGCAGATCGGCCAGCAGGCCGCCGGTCAGCAGCATTATGGCGTAGACCAGGTTGTAGGCGTCGGCCACCCACTGCATGGCTCGCACGTCGGTCTTGAAGTAGGCCGCGATGGGATCCATGCCCAGGTTGACCACCGCGGTGTCGATCTGGGCCACCAGGACGGCCAGGCACAGCGCCATGAGCACCAGGGTTCGGGGTTCGTCAGCCCGCTGCTGGATGTGAGGGCAGGCCTGCGCCGCAACGGGGGCTTGGGCGGGCGCCTCGCTGCGGCCGGCGCCGGAGGCGGGTCGTATGCATCTGTTTTGCGTAGTCATGCCGCCACTGTATGCCGGCCGGGCACGCCGATGCTTCGCTGCGTGTCGAAGCATTCAGTGTCTGCCGCGGCGTAAGATACAGACAAGCGGCCTGCGGCCTGCACGGAGCCTTGCAATATGGACAGCCTGCCTCACATTTCTTCAGTGGCGTTCCTGATCGCCGACCCCACCCGCGCCGCGATGCTGTTGTCGCTGATGGACGGCAGCGCGCGGCCGGCGGGGGAATTGGCCTATTCGGCCGGCATCACGGCACAGACCGCCAGTGCACATCTGTCCAAGCTCATGGACGGCGGCATGGTGCTGTGCGAAAAAGAGGGGCGCCACCGCTATTACCGGCTGGCAGGCCCGCAGGTCGCCCAGGCGCTGGAACAACTGGCCTCGATCAGGCCTGCCGTGCGCCGCAAGCCCCTGAGCCCCCTGGCGCGGGAATTGCATGAGGCGCGTTGCTGCTACGACCATCTGGCCGGGCGCCTGGGCGTGGCGGTCACCCATGCATTGGTCGAACACCGCTACCTGATACCCGGCGAGAACAAGCTGTACGAGGTCACCGACAGCGGCCGCGCCTGGTTCGGCGCCATGGGCGTGGATGTGTCCCAGTTGAAGCCGACGCGGCGCGGCATCGCCAGGCAATGCCTGGATTGGACCGAGCGTTCGCACCATCTGGCCGGCCCGCTGGGGGTGCAGTTCCTGGCTGCCATGTGCGATTGCGGCTGGCTGCGCCGCTCGCGCTCTACGCGCCTGATACAAGTAACGCCGGCGGGCTGGCAAGGCCTTGGCCGGCAACTGGGGGTCGAGCAACGAATAGTGCAGGCCGCGCCCGAGGCTTGATCGAAAACCCAAACCCGTACGAGCTTGCGCGGGAAAGCGGGTTTGCGGCGGCGGGGCGCGTTGCTCAGTAGGAAAAATCGGCCGCGGGCGCCAGGCCCTGCAGCCACCAGATCAGCGCGGCAATGACGGCGCACAGCAGCAGGGCGCCCAGCCTGTAGCGCCAGGAGTCGTTTGCCGCGGGGTGCTCGGCCAGGGCATGGGCAGCGATTGGCGCATCGCCGCTTAGCATGGGCCCGACCAGCCGCAAGCCGCGCACGCGCCGATACCAGATCAGGGCGCCGACGTGCAGGCAGACCAGGGCGACCATGATCCATTGGTTGATGTCGTGCAGGCCGGTCATGGTGTCGGAAAGGGAATCGCTGAGGTAGGCCAGCGGGCCTGTCGTCATGACGTCGTCGTTGGCGAACAGGCCGCTGAATGCCTGGAAGCCGAAAGAGGCCAGCAGCGCCAGCACCGATAGGGCTCCCAGGGGGTTGTGGCCGGCGTAGTGAGGACGGATCCCGCGCAGGTAAGCCAGCACGTAGCGCGGGCCATGGACGAACTGCGTGAACCTTGCGTAGCGCGGCCCGCAAAACCCCCAGATGATGCGAAACACGATGAGCCCCAGTATGATCAGGCCGAAGCGCACGTGCCAGGCCATCCACAAGCCGCCCACCTTGACGGTGACGAACGAGCCCAGCACGCAGGCTACCAGCGCCCAATGAAACAGGCGGGTGGGCAGATCCCAGACGCGTATCTTAATGGCGGTGTTTTTTTCCATGAGCTGCTAGCGGTGGCTGGCCCCGGGGTGCCAGGACATTGGGGCGGCGGCTTCAGCGCACGCGCTGCTTGATATTGCGGCCGTCGTATACGTAGATGTCGATCTTGTTGGGCGCGGCCTTGCTGGGCGTTGCCAGTTCGAACCGCCGGCCGATCGCCGAGACTTTGATCTGGCTCGAGCAAGAGCCGAATGGGCGGGAGACATGGTAGCCGCCTTTGTACAGCGTGACCCAGCGGTATTGCACGGGGCAGACGCTGCTGCCGCTGTTGACGGATATCAGCGCCGACAGCTTGCCGGGTAGTGTAAAGGCGTAGGGGATGTTCAACAAGCCCACCATGTGCGGCTGGACTTCTTTGCCGTCGAGCAGCAGGTGCGACTCGTAGATGTAGTCGGTGGTCTTGACCTGCAGCGTGCCGTACGGGGAAGGCAATACCAGCCGCGACGGGGACGCCGGCCATTCGGTCGTGGATGCCATCGAGCCCTGGCTGCAGGCCAGCAATGCGCCGGCGGCCAGCAATTTGATGCCCGAAAGAAAAAGACTGCGCATGGTGCTCAGCTGAAATGTTGCATCGGCAGACTTGCGCGGTGCCGGGCTGCGCCGGTACGGATCGCAAGTACTTGTAAAGGGTATTACATTTCATTTTGCTGCTTCGCGCAAGCGCCGTTCAGCCGATGTGACGGGTATTTCAAACGTGATGAAAGTGCCGCGCGCAGTGATGCCGCAGCGGGGCCGGCCAGGCCGGCCGGCGGCTTCAGGAACCGCTTGCGAACAGGTACAGCACCATGATCAGCAGCGACAAGAAATATACGCAGATGCCCAGCGCCAGGCTGCGGTAGGCGCGGCGCAGGCCTTCGCGCCAACCGGCGGGCCCGGCCGTACGGCCGACCCAGTACCAATAGGCGATCATGGCCAGAAGGCTCAGTAACAGCAGGCGCAATTTCATGCGGCAATTGTAGCGGTACGGGTTCGGCGGCAAAGGCATGCGCAGGGGCGGTTGAACATCCTGTTGCCATTGCGCGGGAGCGGGGTGGCGGACAACGCGGTAAGGTAGTCGATAAGGTGACGCGAGCCGGTGGATCTGGATATAGTGATTGCTGCGGCTTGCGGCTGCGGTGCGCCGCCTCGCACCGGCGGCAATGCAAGGACGAACATCGGAGGAACGAGATATGAGTCAGAACCAGGACAATGCCATAGAGGGCACGCCGTTCCCGGGCGGCAACGACGGGCTCGAACATCGGCTCGACGATGCGCTGGACGACACTTTTCCCGCCAGCGATCCAGTGCAGCTCGTAGGTAGAAGCTCGCGGCGCGACACCGCGGCGCGCCGGCCTGCGGCCTCCGGCGAGCAGGGGCCGCTGGACGAGGGCCTGGAAGAAACCTTTCCCGCCAGCGACCCGGTCTCGATAGACACGCCCGAATCGGACGGGCCCTGATCTGCGCCGGCTGTTCCGGCCCGCCCGGTGCGGCGCGTGCCTGCTGCTGGTAGCTTTGCTGGCGGGCTGCGCGCAATTGCCCAGCCTGCAGGGGCGCCGCCAGTCCACGGCGCTGCAGCACACGCAGGACACCGTTCTGGGCCGGGCCTTCACACCGCTGGTGCGCCAGCACCCAGGCAAATCGGGGGTGATCGCACTGGCCGCCGGGCCGGCTGCGTTCGCCACGCGCCTGTGGCTGGTGCGCACGGCGCAGCGCTCGCTGGACGTGCAGTCCTACATCTGGCATGACGATGTCGCGGGCACTCTGCTGTTCGACGCTGTGCGCCGCGCCGCCCAGCGCGGCGTGCGCGTGCGCCTGCTGCTGGACGACAACGAGGCCGGCGATCTCGACGGCGTCCTGGCCGCGCTGGCCGCGCAGCCCAACATCCAGGTGCGGCTGTTCAATCCGTTCCTGCACCGCCACTGGCGTTTCCTGGATTATGTGACTGATTTCCAGCGCCTGAACCGGCGTATGCACAACAAATCCTTCACAGCCGACAACCAGGCCACGATCATAGGCGGGCGTAATATCGGCGACGAATATTTCGGGGGCGGCCAGGATTTCCTGTTCGTCGACCTGGATGTCATGGCCATAGGGCCGGTGGTCAAGACGGTGTCGCACGATTTCGACCGGTACTGGTCGAGCGCCTCGGCGTATCCGGTCGGCTGCATCCTGCCGCCAGCCGGCCCGGGGGCGATCGCGGCACTCGAGAGCCATGCCGCGCAGGCGCGCAGCGAGCCGGTGGGACAGGCGTATCTGAAGACCTTGGCGCGTCTGCGCCTGCCGGAGCAGTTGCGCGACCATCGTGCGCCGTTCGAGTGGGCGGTCACGCACATGGTCAGCGACGACCCGGCCAAGGGGCTGGGGCAGGCTCCGCCCAACGAGTTGATGGCGGCCAAGCTCGAGCGGATTCTGGGCACGCCGAAACATGAGATGCAGCTCGTGTCGCCTTATTTCGTTCCCACTGCGGCGGGGGCGCGCTATTTCGAAGACCTGGCGCGCAGGGGCGTGAAGGTCACGATTCTGACCAATTCCCTGGAGGCTACCGACGTGGCGGTGGTTCACGCCGGCTATGCCAAATGGCGCAAACCGCTGCTGCGCGCCGGGGTGAGGCTGTTCGAGATGAAGCGCGAGTTCTCGACCCCGCAGCCGCGCTACCGCAACCTGACCGGCAGATCGGCCTCGAGCCTGCACGCCAAGACGATATCGGTCGATCGTTCGCGCATATTCATCGGTTCATTCAACTTCGATCCGCGTTCGGCCACGCTGAACACGGAAATGGGTTTCGTGATCGACAGTGCCGACATGGCGCGCGCCATCCCGGAGGCCCTGGGCGGCAGCGTGCTGGTGCGCGCCTACCGCGTGCGGCTGAGCCCGCAGGGCAAGCTGCAATGGGTGGAGCACAAAGGCAAGAAGATCGTGGTCTACGACACCGAGCCGGGCACGAGCTTCTGGCTGCGGCTTGGGGTGGATACGCTATCCGCGCTGCCCATAGACTGGATGCTGTAGAAGGCTGCGGGCCGGCATCCTTATTGAACAGTTTTGCTGTGTAGCCGCATTCCAATTGCAAAGAATTTGTTACTTTGCTGACAAGAAATTCTGTTACGCTCCTTAGCAATTCGAATGGCGGTTCGCTACGTACGATCCCGCCACATAACGGGAGAATAGCCTTGAAGACCACAGTTCCGGCCCGAGTCGCGGCGGGTTTGGCTGCCCTTGTTCTTGCCGGCTGCGATAGCAGCGACAGCAATGTTTCAGGCAATGATACGGCGCAGGCCCCCAACATCCTGTTCGTCGTCATGGACGACGTCGGTATCGACCAGATGAAGGTCTTCGGCTACGGCGGCGATATGTGGCCCATTCTTCCCAATATAAATGCGGTTGCCCATGCCGGGGTGCGTTTCCGCAATACGTGGTCCATGCCGGAATGTTCTCCGGGCCGGGCCGCCATGTTCGTCGGCCGGTATCCGTTTCGCACCGGCATCTACCAGGCAATCGGGCCGCAAGATCTTGCCAACTCTCACTTGTCGCCTTACGAGGTTACCGTGCCCAAGTTGCTCAAGCGGGCGGGGTATGAAAGCGGGATGTTCGGCAAGTTCCACCTGGGCGGCCCCGAAAACGACCAGGCCGAAAACTCCCTGCCCAGCGTGCTCGGGTGGGACTACTTTTATGGCTGGATCGGCGGACTGCCCGGGTCGAATGACAAGACAGTAGGCGGCTACGACAAGGCGGGCACGCACATGTGCGGGTTTATTCCGGGCGAAAAAGCCGGCGGAGCCAAAAGCGGCGCCTGCTATCAGCCTGACGGCAGTTGCACGGCCATGGCCCGCACGGCGCCCGACCAGGACGCGGCAGGCCTGCAATGCGTGGCCTCGGGTGGCCTGCTGGTGCCCAACGAAACTTGCGGCACGCCGCCCGCGTATCTCGATTTCAATGTCCTGAATGCTTATTACGTCTCGCCGCTGGTCATCATCGAGAAGGGCAAGACCGAGGTCGTGAAGTTGTCGGACTCGCGGGCGCGGGGCTATCGAACCACGATCGAAACCGATGCCGCCATCGAATGGATCAAGTCGCGCCCCGCCGGCAAGCCCTGGATGGCCACGGTCAGCTACAGCGCGGCTCACACCCCTTGGCAGCAGCCCCCCAAACGGCTGGTGCCCTTGGCCCCTGGCGGCATAAGCCCGCTCGATGAACTCAGTTGCACGGACGACGGCCCGCGCGGCGTACTGGATCAGCGCATTATCCAGGATCGCATGACCGAGGCGCTGGATACCGAGTTCGGCCGCCTGCTGGTCGAGACCGGCATTGCCAAGTACAAGGACGATGGCAGCCTCGATTACGACCCCAAGGCGTCGAATACCGTCATAGCCATTGTCGGCGACAACGGTTCTTTGGCCGCCGCCGTCAAGCTGCCTTTCGATCCCACGCGGGCCAAGGGCTCGGCTTACCAGACCGGGGTGTGGGATCCGCTTATCATTGCCGGGCCGCAAGTGGCCGAGCCCGACCGCGAAGTCGATCATATGGTCAATATGGTCGATCTGTTCCAGTTCTTCGGCGAGCTGGCCGGGCTGGACGCGCACAAAGAAGTGCCGCACACCATCGATTCGGTCGGCATCCTGCCCTACCTGACCAATCCGGGCCAGGGCAGCCTGCGCACCATCAATTTCACTATGGGCGGCTTGAACGAACAGGCCAACGGCGGCCGCAACGGCCCTTGCGTAATGAGCACGGCGTGCACCGTCATCCCGACATCCAAGAGCGTGTGCGAAGACAACCAGGGCGTGTATTGGGGCGCGGGCTACGACGACGCGTCGGTAATCCCCACCAATCCCCCCGGCGCGGGATACGCGACATGCGCCGACGTGAACGAGGCGCGCTACAAGGCGAACCCCCGCCAGAGCCATCTTGCCCTGGTGCCCGAGTCTACCGTGGCGATCCGCAACGAGCGCTACAAATTGGTGGTCAACACCAGCGTGGACTACGACCCGGCTTCCGACGGCCCCAAGAAAGTCTCCAGCGAAGAACTCTACGAAGTCAACCAGGCTGCGCCGACGCCGCTGCTCGATACCGAAGATCGCAACCTGCTGCCTACGTCGGATGCCCAGCTGGAAGCCGTCCGCACGGATTTGCGCGCCAAGCTCGACAATATGCTGGCTTCCAACCCTGATTGTCCGGGCGATGGCAACATCGACCGTGTCGTCAATGCCGAGGATCTGAACAACTGGAGGCAGATCGCGCGTGATTGGGGCTTGTCCAGCGTATATGACTTCCTGACCCCCGAGTTCCGCGACGGAAAAACCGACACACAGGACGCGGCGGTCATCCAGGCCAACCTGGGCAAGACTTGCGAGCGCACCTACAGCGTCTATTGAGCTACAGCGCCTATTGAGGCATCAAGTCAGCGCCCGCCGCCCGCCATGCCCCCTGCTCATGCAGGGTGCCGGGTGGGCAGCAGCTCGTTGATCTGCGATTCCGCATAACCCAGTTCGCGCAGTACTTCGGCGGTGTGCTGGCCGATGCGCGCGATCGGCATGCGCGGCTGCAGGCGTGTGCCGTCCAGCGAGATCGGCAGCAGGGGCACGGGGGTGTCGGTACCGTCTTCCAGTTCCTGGCGGCCCAGCCCGCCGCTGGCGAGCAGGTGCGGGTCGTCGAACAGTTGCTCGGGCCGGGTGATGGGGGCGAAGGGCACGCTTTTTTCCTCGAAGACACGGGCCAGCGTGGTCGCGTCGAAATGCTGCAGCGTGCCGCGCAGTTCGGGTATGAGCCAGTCGCGCGCCAGCACGCGGTCGTTGTTGCTGCCCAGGCGCGGGTCGGCGCGCAGGTCGGCGCGCCCGATGATGTCGCACAGGGTGCGCCACTGAGCGTCGCCCGTGGCGGCGATGAACATCTGCTCGCCGCCGGCCAGCTCGAAGATGTCGTAGATGCCCCAGGCGCTGATGCGCTCGGGCATGGGGGCCGCCGCCTGGCCGGTGACGGCGTATTGCTGCATGTGCTGGGCCGACAGCAGCACGCAGTTCTCGAACAGCGCGCTTTGCACTTCGCGCCCGCGGTGGCTGCGGGTGCGCTGGAATAGCGCGGCGATCACCCCCAGGGCACCGAACATGCCGCCCATGATGTCGTTGACCGAACTGCCGGCGCGCAGCGGCCGGCCCACCGGGCCCGTCATGTAGGCCAGGCCGGCCATCATCTGCACTACCTCGTCCAGGGCCAGGCGCTTTTCGTAGGGGCCCTGCAGGAAGCCTTTGTGCGACACATAGATGAGGCCGGGGTTGCGCTGCTTGAGCGTGGTGTAGTCCAGCCCCATGGATGCCATGCGGCCGGGCTTGAAGTTCTCGACGAAAACATCGGCGGTTTCAATGAGCCTGTGCATCGCTTCGATGCCCGCGGGGCTGGCGAGATCCAGGGCGATACTTTTCTTGTTGCGGTTGAAGGTGCGGAAAAAACCCGAGCCCGCGCCCAGCAGCGTGCGTGTGCGATCGCCCCCGGGCGGTTCGACCTTGATGACTTCGGCGCCCAGGTCGCCCAATATCATGCCGCAGGTGGGGCCCATGACCATATGGGTCATTTCCACCACACGTATGCCTTGCAACGGAAGGTCGGAGGGGGTGTCGTCTTGCGGGGAAGCGTGATCCATGATGCGTACGGCAGTCTCAGGGCTGATAGGGATAGGTTGCGGGTATGCCGGCGCGCGCGATGCTGCCGTACAGGGGTTCTTGCGGCAGGGCGCGGGCCGGGATGTCGCGCACAGCCACGAGCCGGGCCAAGTCGATACCTGTATCGTAGCCCATGTTCTCGAGCATGAAGACCAGGTCTTCGGCCGCGACGTTGCCGGTGGCGCCCGGGGCGTGCGGGCAGCCTCCCAGTCCGGCCACGGTGGCATCGAATTCGCGGATGCCGTGCTCCAGCGCCACCACCGTGTTGGCCAGGCCCATGCCGCGTGTGTCGTGAAAGTGCATGGCCGTGAGCCGAACGCCGGCAATTTCGCGCACGGCCTCGATGACCCGGCCCACTTGCAGTGGCGTGGCGTGTCCCGTGGTGTCGGCCAGGGCAATGGTGTCCGCCCCGGCGTCCAGGCAAGCGGTCACGATACGGCACACGTCGGCCTGCGGCACTGTGCCTTGCAGGGCACAACCGAATACGGTCGACAGCCCCGCTATCAGTTGCGTTGGGCTGTCGGCAAGCTGGGCGCGCATCCTGCCGAATTCGGCGACCATCTCTTCGGGTGTGCGATGCACGTTGGCCAGGCTGTGGGCGTGGCTGACAGAGATCGGGGCCACGACGCGATCGGCGCCTGCTTGCAGGGCATCGACGGCTCCGCGCAGATTGGGCGCGAGCGAGGTCACGACGAGCCCGGGCAGGGTTTTCGCGTGCGCTACGACACGCGCGGCGTCGGCCATCTGGGGCAGCAGGCGGGCGGGTACGAACGAGGCTACTTCCATGTGGCGCACACCGGCCGCATAGGCCGCGTCGACCCAGTGCAGCTTGTCTGCCGTGGGCAACGTCTGTGCAATGCTTTGCAGGCCGTCGCGCAATCCCACTTCCTGGACGACGACGCAGGGTCTGTTCTGGGCCATGATGGCAATCCTCGGCGTATCGGGTATGGCATACAGTCTAGCGGTGCACACGGCCGGGCATAAGCGTTTTCCGGCGATGGAGTCCATCGCGATCGGCGATGGCGTCCCAGGGCCGGAGCGATGCGGTGCCTGTCCGCCCGTACGATCCCTCAGTATGAGCGGGGCCTGGCCGCCGGCGATGCCGGCATGCGTTCGATCAGGTGGTCGAGCAGGCGTCGCGCCGGGATCGACAGGCTGTCTGATCGACGGCAGCAGATGATGAAGCGTCGCGTCGCCCAGGCATCTTCCAGCGGTATCGCTTTCAGCCCGTAGGCCGCAGTGTAGCGGCATGCCACCTCAATGGGCAGCACGGCCACGGCCAGCCCCGCCTGCACGAAACGGCAGGCCGCATCGAAAGTGGTGATATGGGTGCGGTAGCGCAATTCCACGCCTTGTTCCGCCGCGATGCGCGTCATCAGCACATTGACCGAAGCATTGGGCGACAGGCCGATCTGGTCATAGTGCAGGGTTTCATCAAAGCGCAGAGAGGTGCGCCCGGCCAAGGGATGGGCATCGTGCACCACGACCGCGAAGTGATCCGTGCGATAGGGAATCACCTGCAGGCCTTCCGTGGGCACGAAATCCCGGCATATGCCCAGATCCGCGGCGCCATCCGCCACTCCCTGGGCGATTTCGGGGCTTACGCGTTCTTCGAGATCGACCCGTATGCGTTCATATTTCTTGAAGAAGGCGGTCAGATCTTCAGGCACGAACTCGCTAATGGCCGATACGTTAGCCAGCAGCCGGACATGACCTTGGATACCGCTGGCATATTCGCTCAGTTCGCATTGCAACTTGTTGATCTGGCTGGTCAGGCTGCGGGCATTGCGCAGCAGCACTTCTCCAGCCGCGGTTGGCACCACGCCGCGCTGGCTGCGCGACAGCAGCGGGGTGCCTATATCTTTTTCAATGTCGGCAATGCGCTTGCTGATGGCCGCGGCCGACATGGCCTCGCGCTGTGCTGCCTGGGCGATACTGCCCTGTTCGCATACCACGACGAACAGGTGCAGCGACATGGGATCGACTTTCCACACCGTGGCTTTCCTCTGCGGCCGTTCATGGGCCGGATCTAGCGGGACAAGCCGCCAGTATAGGCGCCTGGCGTGGAGGCGCCGGTTCAATCCACTGTATGGATGTGCTCCGCTTTCAGCAAGGCGGCGCTGGATTCGATGTCCCGCTTGAACGTCGCCAGGGCCTGTTCGGGCGTGCCGCCCGAGGCGACGAAACCCTGGACGTCGAACTGTTTCTGCACGTCCTTGCGGCTCAAGGCCTGGTGCAGATGCTGCTGCAGCTTGTGGGTCAGGGCGGGTGAGAGCCGGGGCGGGCCGATCAACGCGATCCACGGATCGTAGTCGTAGCCTTTCAGGCCCGATTCGTCCAAAGTGGGAACGGCGGGCAAAAGCGCCGAGCGCCGTAGCGTGGTCACGGCCAGCGCCCGCAGCGTTCCGGCCTTGACCTGTGCGATGACCGAAGGTGTACCGAGGAAGGCGAAATCGATCTGGCCCGAGATCAGGTCGGTGATCAGGGGGTTGCCGCCCTTGTATGGGATATGCACCATGTCCAGATTGGTCTTCGAGGCGAACAGCAGCGCGGCCAGGTGCAGGGCGGTTCCCGTGCCTGCAGAGCCATAGTTGATCTTGCCGGGGTGCGCCCGGGCGGCGGCGATCAGTTGGCCCACGGTCTTGTACTGGGACTTGCCGGGGACGACCAGTACCAGCGGCGTAGTGCCGATGATGCTGATGGGTGTGATGCCCTTGACCGAATCATAGGGCAGGTGCTTGTGCAGGCTGGGATTGACCGCATGGTTGGATGACACCATGCCCAGGGTATAGCCGTCTGGGCTGGAGCTTGCCACTTCGCGTGTGCCGGTAATGCCCGAGGCCCCCGCTTTGTTCTCGATGACGATGGGCTGCCCGAGTCCGGCGCTGAGAGTGGGCGCATACGTGCGCGCCACCAGATCGAGCGTGGAGCCAGGCGAGCTGGGCACGATCAGGCGTATGGGGTGGTCGGGATATGCGGCGCGCGCCTGTCCGCAGCCGGCTGCACAAGCAATCGCGAGAGCCGCACCGAGCATGCGGCGGCGTGTGGGCTGGATCATGGGTATGTCTCCGTGTGTGCCGCTACCCTTTGGATTCGCCGGGCGCAGCTATTGAATCTCGTTCCGCGCTGCAGGCCGTAGCGGCAGGCGTGGCGAGGCACATGGAAAAGTCTAGCGGGATCGCCGGCCCCTCATAAGGGTGTTTCCGCGATGGACTCCATCGCCGTTTGCGATGGTGGCAGCGGCGCCGGCATATTCGTTGCGGCGGTCAGGCGTCGTGGCAGGAGATCAGGTAGGAGGAATGCGCGAGCGAGGCGAAGAGGAGCGCTGCGGCGGCGGCCGCAGCGTCGGTGGAATGGCGGGCGCCTGGAGCTCAGGCTTCCCGGGGGCGGTGGGTCAATGTCAATATATGGGCGTGCGATTCAGCGATTGCAGCAGCTCACCGAGTGCCTGTGCCGCGCGGCTGTCCGGTGCCAGCTCTTTGATGCCGCCTTCGAGACGGCTTTCCAGGGCCGAGGTAACGGACGGGCGTTGCGATTCCGGCAGATCCGAGAGCTGTTCGGCTAGTGTCGCGGCAAATTCGTCCACGAGCCCCGTGAGGTCGGCGAAGGCGACTTGGCCACCTTCGTATTGGGCCGCGATTTTCAGCGCTTGGGCCAAAAAGGTATCGACGATGTCGTTCATGACAGTTCTCCTTATAAGTGGTGCCGGTCTTTGGGACGGCTTTACGGTTTGTTGGACGGGAACCCGTTGCGCTTCGCAGAGAGCCGTCCGTTGTGGCCCGCAGCGGGCCGATTTAGAAATGCCGCCGGCAGCGGCATGGTAAGAATTTTTGCCCGGATCGAAAGTGTGCGGGCGAGGTGGTGTGCGGTCAGTTTATATTGGCTTGGCGGATTGCCTAAATGGGTATCTGTTCTAAGCTTATGTAGGCTACCTGTTCTGGGCTTCAGGCCTGCAGGGCGTTTGACGCGCACCCTGGAACCCGCTGCACCGGTGCTGTTTCATGGCACCTTCGCCTGTGTGGCGGTATGTGTAGGGTAGCAGACAATTTCCGGCATGGATGTGACAAATTGAACTGTGATCGACGCTTCATTTGTGACTTGAAATATGTAGTTGAGACATGAAAATCAACGGCTTGGGCAACCTTCTTCAAACCTGTGTGAAGTTGTTCACGGGCGTGGCGCAATGCACCCGCCAGGCGCCCGGGCCCGTCGTTTCAGGGAAATCCCCTACGCTGATCGAGCCCGATGTCCTTCCTTCAAGCCTTATGCGGCGCCGCGGGCTTCGACCCCGCCCGGCACGGCATAGTTGCGACCATATGTAAGATTCACGTAAGACGCTCTGTGTACATATACGCCGGACGGAAACCCGCCTGATATTTGGCCCTGATCGGGCCGCTCGGGCGAGTCGTCCTGGCGGGCGTAAGCGTAGCACGCCAGGGCGGCACCGTCCCTGTGTCGGCCGTCGCGCCGGCTTCTGCCAAGAGCAATCGAATCGTGCATACGCGCATAAAGGAGAATAGGATGGCTGACAGTAACGAGGGGAACAAGCAAGCGGCCGGCATCGACCGCCGTTCAGTACTCAAGATGGGGCTGGGCGCGGCCGCGGGCGGCACACTGCTGCCGGGGCTGTCGGGCGTAGCCATGGCGGCCGACAAGTATCCGGCCGTGGGCAATTACCCTGCGGGCGTCAGCGGCGACTCCGTGTTCGTGGGCCTGACCGTCGACCTGACCGGCCCGTATTCGGCCGAAGGCGCGGACGAGCGCAAGGGCTATGAATTGGCCGCCGAGCAGCTCAATGCCGGCGCTCCCGAAATCAAGAAGATTTCCCCGCTGACCAAGAAGGGCATTCTGGGCAAGACCGTGAAGCTGGGCGTCATCGACGCCGAGACCAAGCCCAATTCGGCGGTGCAGGCGGCCACCCGCTTCATCCACGAGAACAAGGCTATGATGATCTCGGGCAGCGTCAGCAGCGCCGTGGCCATTGCCCTGCAAAAAGTTTGCAACCGCGAAAAAACCCTGTATCTGGCGGCCATCAGCGGCTCGAACGAAACCACCGGCGTGGACTGCCAGCGCTATGGCTTCCGCCTGTGCTACTTCGCCTACATGGCGGCCAAGGCGATCTCGCCGGTGCTGGCCAAGTCGCTGGGCAAGAACCGCAAGGCGGTCTACCTGGTGCCCGACTACACCTACGGCCACACCACCTACGACTCGATGAAGGAATTCACCGAGAAAGAAGGCTGGAAGACCGTCGGCCAGCAGGTTCACCCGCTGGGCGCCAAAGACTATAGCTCGTACCTGATCAACATCGCCAACAGCGGCGCCGACACGCTGGTGGTGATCGACTACGGCGCGGACGCCGCCAATTCGGTCAAGCAGGCCAAGCAGTTCGGCATACTCGACAAGATGAAGCTGGTGGTGCCCTACATGTCTCCGTTCCTGGGCGAGGAAGTTGGCGCCGAGGTGATGCAGGGCGTATACGGTTCGATGGGTTTCTGGTGGACGCTGGAAGACCGCTACCCGATCGCCAAGGATTTCGTCGCGGCCTTCGAGAAGAAGTTCAACGAGAAGCCTCACGATTCCGCCTACATTGCGTATCTGAATACGGCATTGTGGGCTGACGCCATCGAGCGGGCGGGCACCTTCTATACGCCCGAGGTCATCAAGGCCTACGAGAAGGGCGAGAAGCGCCAGGGCCCGGTGGGCGACGTCTGGTTCCGCGGCGCAGACCACCAGGGCGTGGTGAACTTCCCCATCGTGCGCGGCAAGAAGCCTGCCGACATGAAGAACAAGGCCGATCTGTTCGATATCGTCGACGTCATCAACGGCGCCGATTATCTGCCTCCGGTGGGCCTGCTGGGCTGCAAGATGGGTTCGGCCTGACGCAAGTGCGCGCGGGGCCCGTCCGTGCCGCGAGGGATATCCCCGCGGCCGCGGGCGGGCCCCGGCCCGCGAGGTCTCGCCGCATACCGCATACAAGAGGGAAGAAGGGGGAACTGCATGCCTAGCATGTCGTTGTTTTTATCGCAGCTATTCAACGGGCTCGCCGCGGGCCTGCTGCTGGCGCTGATCAGTACTGGCTTGACCATCATCTACGGCACGCTTGGTGTAGTCAATTTCGCCCACGGGGCCCTGTTCGTGGTCGGGGCGTATGCCGGCTACGTCGCCTACGGCGCCAGCCAGTCGTTCGTACTGGCCATTGTGGTGGGCGCGGTCGTCGCCCTGATCATCGGCCTGATCATCGAGCGCGGCCTGGTGCGGCTGTATTACGGGCGTCCGCCCGAAGACCAGATTCTGGTTACGTTCGGCATAGGCATCATCCTGGTCGAGATCGTGCGCGGCATCTTCGGCGGCGTCAGCTTGTCGGTGGCCACGCCTTCGTGGGGCCAGGGCATCGTGCACATAGGTTCGCTGATCTATCCCCTGTACCGCCTGCAGGCGCTACTGATATCGGCGGGCACCCTGGTAGTGCTGTATTTCGTGCTGTATCGCACCAGCCTGGGCCTGATCGTACGCGCCGGCATTGAAGACTCGCTCATGGTCAATATCCTGGGCATCAACGTCAAGCGCATCTTCCTTCTGGTATTCGGCATCGGCGCCATGGCCGCCGGATACGCGGGCGTGATCGACGCGCCCATCGTTACCCTGGCACCCGACATGGGCTTCCGGGTGCTGGTAGATTCATTCGTCGTGGTGGTTCTTGGCGGGGTCGGGTCGTTCCCTGGCGCCATCATAGGCGGCATCATCGCGGGCGAAATCCTCAGCCTTACCTCCATGTTCGATCCCGCATATTCCGATGTGATGCTGTTCGTTGCAATGGCCCTGGTGCTGATCTTCCGGCCCCAAGGCATCATGGGACAGGAGGGCCGCGAATGAGCGCGCACAATCGTCCCGGCTCCGTGCTGCGCAGGCAGGTGCCCGAACTGGTGGTGGGCCTGTGCCTGATCGCGGCGCCCTTCGTGCTGCCCAGCCTGGGCATAGGCGCCGACCTGCTGACCCGCGTTCTGATCTGGGGCCTGTTCGGCCTGGGCTTCGACCTGCTGTTCGGCTATACCGGGCTGCTGTCCTTCGGCCAGGCGGCCTTCTACGGCACGGGCGGCTTCGTCACGGCCTATATACTCACCAGCACCACTTCGCACATCTTGCTGGCGCTGCTGGTGGGCACCCTGGTGGCCACCGTGGCTGGCCTCGTCATCGGCTACCTGACCCTGCGCCGCACCGGCATCTATTTCGCCATGAGCACGCTGGCTTTCGGCGAAATGTTCTTCTTCCTGGAGAACTCTTCTTTCAAGGCCTATACGGGTGGCGAGAACGGCATCGCCGGCGTGCCGCCGCCGGTCATCAACCTGGGTTTCATCACGCTGCACATCTCCAGCGGCTGGCCCATGTATTGCTTCGTGGCGGTGTTCTTCTACCTGGGCTACCTGGTGGCGCGGCGCATCGTGCGCTCGCCCTTCGGTGCGGTGCTCAAGGCCATACGGGGCAATCCGCGGCGCACGGTGGCGCTGGGCCATTCGGCCCACCACTACAAGCTGTGTGTGTTCGTGATTGCCGCCGCATACGGCGGCCTGGCCGGCGGCCTGCTGGGCATCTTCCAGGCCTATATGCCGCCCGATGCCTTTGCGCTGGATACTTCCGCACAATTGGTGATCCAGACCGTGATCGGCGGGGCGGGCACGCTGCTCGGGCCCTTGCTGGGCGCCGGCATCTGGCTGGGCCTGTACCAGGGCCTGCAGAACATCGCCGGCGTGGGCGCTTACTGGAAGCTGATCCTGGGCGTGATCTTCGTGCTGCTGATCACCCTGTTCCGGCACGGTGTGGCCGGGGCGATTCTGTCCGGCTGGGTCCAATGGTTCAAGAAGTCGCGTAGCGACGCCGCCGAATCCGGCCAGCACGGCGACCGCGGCGCTGCGCTGAAGCTGGTGCCGGCCAAGTCTGTCGGGGAAGGCAAGGCAGTGCTGGAAGCGCGCGGCATCACCAAGCAGTATGGCGGCCTGACTGCCGTCAGCGACGTCGACTTCTCGCTGTCCGAAGGCGAAATGCGCGGCGTGATCGGCCCCAACGGCGCCGGCAAGTCGACCTTCTTCGGCATGCTGGCCGGCGAACTGCCCACCACGCGCGGCCAGGTGTTCCTGCGCGGCGACGAGATCACCGGCATAGGTGTCACCGCCGTGTGCCAGATGGGCATGAGCAAAAGCTACCAGATCAACCAGCTGTTCGAGCACCTGACCGTGCGCCAGAACACCATCATCCCGGTGCTGGCGCGCAGCCGCGGCCGTTTCAGGCCCGACATGCTGCGCGGCCTGCATCGCGTGCCCGAACTCGACGAGCAGGTCGACGCGGCCATCGAGCTGGTGGGGCTGACACACCGCGCCGATGCGCTGGTGTCCGAGCTGCCCTACGGCGAGAAGCGCCGGCTGGAAATCGGCCTGGCCCTGGCGACCGGCGCCAATGTGCTGCTGTTCGACGAGCCCCTGGCGGGCCTCGGGCCCGAAGAGCGTGTGCACGTGGTGGCGCTGCTCAAGTCGATACGCAAGGGCCGCAGCATGGTCATCGTCGAGCACGACATGGATGCCATGTTCGAGCTGGCCGAACGCATAACCGTACTATATGAAGGCCGCAAGCTGGCGGAAGGCACACCGGACGAGATCCGTGCCGATCCCGCAGTTCAGGCAGCATACCTCGGAGGAATGGACGAGCATGAGTCTGCTTGAGGTCGAAAAAATCAACAGCTATTACGGGGATTCCCACATCCTCTTCGACGTGTCGATGCGCGTTGAGGAAAACGAGGTGGTCGCTCTGCTGGGCCGCAACGGCGCGGGCAAGAGCACGACCCTGAAATCCCTGATGGGGGTGGTCAAGCCCAAGACCGGCATCATCCGCCACAAAGGTGTCGAGGTGCAGAATCTTGCGCCGCACGAACTGGCGCGCCGCGGCATACAGCTGGTGCCCGAGGAACGGCGCGTGTTCGGTTCGATTACGGTGCACGAGAACCTGCTGCTGGCGGCCATGACGGCCGAGAACCCCATGCCCATCGACGCCGTATACGAGGCTTTTCCGCGGCTGGGCGAACGGCGGCGCCACCGCGGCAAGCAGTTGTCGGGCGGCGAGCAGCAGATGGTGGCCATTGCCCGCGCCATGATTCGCAATGCCGGCATCATCCTGCTGGACGAACCGTTCGAGGGCCTGGCGCCGCTGATCGTGCGCGACCTGATGCAAGTCTGCCGCAGGCTGGCCGACGCCGGCCACACCATCGTCATCGTCGAGCAGAACGTGCGCGCGGCCCTGTCCTTCGCCCATCGCTGCTACATCATCAACAACGGTCACATGGTGTACGAAGGCACGCCCGATCAGCTGCAGCAGGAAGGCAGCATCATCGAGAAATACCTGGGTGTGAAGGTTTGAAGATTTGAGGATTTAAAAGGGGAAGAGGCCTGCCGTGTCCCACGGGCGCAAGCCCGTGGGCGCGGCTTGTTTATGCTTCTGCTTGTCCAGCCATGCCGGCCGGCGCTGCGGCGCCGGCGTGAGCTGATTCATGATTCACATTCGCCGGGCCGGCCCTTTGCTCAGTTCGAGACTTTCTCGTAGCCGACCCCGGTGTCTATGGTTCCGTAGAACTGCACGCCCGAACTCG
Organism: Candidimonas nitroreducens; assembly: GCF_002209565.1. Taxonomy (GTDB): domain Bacteria; phylum Pseudomonadota; class Gammaproteobacteria; order Burkholderiales; family Burkholderiaceae_B; genus Candidimonas; species Candidimonas nitroreducens. Next base: position 33,890 of record NZ_NJIH01000012.1, on the reverse strand, counting down.
AGGCCGAGGCGGGGCCGTTGCCCGACGGGCTGGAGCAAGCGGTCAGCGACAGCGTCGCGGCCAGGAATGCCAGGCCGCATAGCGCCGTCGTCGCGTGCCGCCGCCAAGCTGCGTGCGCAAGTGTAGATGCAACTTTCAAGCTGATTTCGGTTCGGTGCGTCAAGGCTGATCCCGATAAGTTTGTCCTAACCGGATAGCTAATTAGTACTAGTATTTATCCGGAGTTGCAAGCCGCGGGCGTTGGGATTATCGTTACTTCACTGCCCTCACTGTGGCAGCTCAGCCGCTCCCGAGGAGCGACTCCTCTGGCACCGCGTCCGCGGTGTTACTGCCACACCGGCAGTAGGGCCCCGCCAAAAGGCGGGGCCTTCGCGTTTCTGGGGAGGTAGTGGTTTGGAAATGGAAACAGGCTACTACAGGCGGTCGCTGCGCAGCGCCGTCAAGATGCCCTGCAGCAGTTCGGCGGGACGCGGCGGGCAGCCGGGCACCGTTACATCCACCGGCAGCCACTGGGCCAGCGGGCCGCATACCGCGTAGCTGTCCTTGAACATGCCGCCCGTGCAGGCGCAGGCGCCGGCGGCGACCACCAGCTTCGGATGCGGCGCCGCCTCGTAGGCGCGCAGCACCGCGTCTCTCATGTTCACGGTCAGCGGCCCGGTGATCAGCAGCATGTCGGCATGGCGCGGGCTGGCTACCAGCTTGATGCCCAGGCCCTCGATGTTGTAGTAGGGGTTGCTGAGCGCATTGATTTCCAGCTCGCAGCCATTGCACGAACCCGAGTCGATCACGCGTATGCACAGCGCGCGGCCCAGCAGGTCGAGGATTTCCTGGCGGATTCCGTGGCCTTCGGCGCGCGCCACGGCCTCGGGTTCTGGCACCGCGCCGACGCCGGCGCGGCCCGGTTGGCCTGACTTAGCTGGTTGACCCGATTGACTCGGTTGACCCAGTTGACCCGGTTGACCCGGTTGGCCCGGCCGGCCGGCCTGCCGCCGGGCTTCATCGGCCGCGGCCAGCGCCATTTCCCGGTTCCGGATTTCCCTGGGCGTGCCCGTGGCCGCGATCTGTTTCAGTATCTGCCACATCAGAGATCGTGCCCCGCATAGTTCAGGTTGAACGATTTGTTGATCAGCGGAAAGTCGGCAATGATGTTGCCGATGGCTGCGTGTTCCACCGCGGGCCAGTTCTGCCAGGACGGATCGTGGCAGTGGCAGCGTTCGATGCGCCCGTCGGCGCCCAGCTGCAGCGCCACCAGCACGTCGCCGCGCCAGCCTTCCACCCAGCCCAGTCCCCGGCAAGGTGCGCCGGCATCGGGCAGCGGCGCGGCCAGGTCGCCGCCGGGCAGGGCATCCAGTATGGATTCGATCAGGCCCAGGCTGGCATAGGTCTCGCCGAAGCGCACGGCGACGCGTGCGGCCGCGTCGCCGCGGGTATCCGTAATCTTCGGCACGGCCAGGTTGCGGTAAGGCGGGCAGGGGTGGTCGCTGCGTATGTCGACCGGGCGGCCGCTGGCCCGAGCGGCCGGGCCGCAGACGCTGAAGTGCGCCGCGACCTCGGCCGTGAGTATGCCGGTGCCGCCGTAGCGGTCTTGCAGGCCGGGGTGCTCGTCGTACAGTTTTTGCAGTTCGCGCACCTGCTTACCGATCTGTGCACATTGGCCGCGCAATGCGTCGGCGTCCTGTGCCGTGACATCGGCGGCCATGCCGCCGGCCGCCACCAGATCCATCAGGTAGCGATGACCGAACACTTGGTCGTGCAGGCGCAGCCAATCTTCCTTCAAGCGCGAGAAACGGGCCAGCCCATAGCCCAACCCCGCATCGTTGCCCAGGGCGCCCAGATCCCCCAGGTGGTTGGCCACGCGTTCGCGTTCCAGCAGCAGCGCGCGCAGCCATTGCGCGCGTGGCGGAATTTCTACGCCCAGGGCTTGTTCCAGAGCCATGCAATAAGCCCAGGTGAATGCCACGGTGCTGTCGCCGGCGATGCGGCCTGCCAGGTGCTGGCCCTGTTGCGGCGGCATGCCTGCATATAGTTTTTCGATGCCGCGGTGCGCGTAGCCAAGCCGTTTTTCCAGGCGCAGGACTTTCTCGCCGACGACCGAGAAGCGGAAATGGCCCGGCTCGATGATGCCGGCGTGTATGGGCCCTACGGCGACCTCGTGCACGCCTTCGCCGGCGACGCGCACGAACGGGTAGTCGCCCGTGCCGCGGCCGAAATGCTCGGTGCCCGTGGCGCCATGAGCCAGCGGATGGTAGTTGGCGGGCCAGCCGCCGTGGTTCAGCCAGGGCCGCGTATCGGCAGCGCCCACGGCCGCCACGCCGAGCAGATCGGCGACGGCGCGCTGCATGCGTGCCGCGCACGCAAAGGTGGCCGACAGGTCGGGATAGCCGGCATCGCGCGTCGTCGGCAGCAGCAGCCACAGCAAGCCGTCCTGCAGCGCGTAGGCGGCATGCATTGTGCAAGTGCCGTCCGCCGCCTCGGAGCCCCATAGCGACAGCAGGCGCATGTCCGCGGCGCGCGCCGCGCGCGCCACTTCCAGCCAGCGCGCGTCGTCGACTCTTGCCACGATTGCGGCATTGCCGCTGCCGGCCACCAAGGGAATGCTGCCGGGGAGTTCGAGGTCTGTGATGAGCATGCTGCCTGGCTCCTAATTGCCGGCGACCATGGCCGCGGCCTGCGTATACCAGGCCGCCAGCTGGGGCGGTATGTACAGCCCCAGCACCAGGCCCAGGCCCAGGTGAATGAATACGGGCAGCAGCGCCGGCCTGTGCTCCAGCGGCTTGAGCGTCGTATCGCCAAATACCATGGCCTGCACGGGCAGGAAAATGGCGGCGAAGGCCACCGCCAGGGTGCACAGCAACAGCGGCGTGGCCCACGGCAGCGTGTTCATGGTGGTGGTCAGAATCAGGAATTCGCTGGCGAACACGCCGAAGGGCGGCAGGCCCAGAATGGCCAGCGTGCCCAGCACCATGCCCCAGCCTACGGTGGGGCTGATGCGCAGCAGGCCGCGGATATGGGCGATGGCCTGGCTGCCGGCCTTCTGGGCGGCGTGGCCCACGGTGAAGAAGATGGCCGACTTGACCAGCGAGTGCACGGTCATGTGCAGCAGCCCGGCAAAAGTAGCGGCGGGCCCGCCCAGCCCGAAGGCGAAGGTAATGAGGCCCATGTGCTCGATCGACGAATACGAGAAGAGCCGCTTGATGTCTTTCTGGCGGAATAGCGACAGGGTGGCGACGACCACCGACAGCAGGCCGAAGCCGATCAGCAGGCGGCCCGGCAGGCCATTGCCGAGCGCGCCGTCGGCCAGGACTTTGCAGCGCAGCACCGCATACAGGGCGACGTTGAGCAGCAGGCCCGACAATACCGCCGAGATGGGCGTGGGGCCTTCGGCGTGGGCGTCGGGCAGCCAGCTATGCAGCGGCACCAACCCGACCTTGGTGCCGTAGCCCACCAGCAGGAACACGAAGGCCAGCGCCACTATCGTCGGATCCAGGTGGCTCTTGACGGCGTCCAGGCTGGTCCAGAGCAGTGCGTCGGCGCCCGCCAGCTGTTTCCCCGCCGCCAGGTACAGCAGTATGGTGCCGAACAGCGCCTGCGCGATGCCGACCCCGCACAATATGAAGTACTTCCAGGCGGCTTCCAGGCTGGCGGGGCTGCGGTATACGCTTACCAGCAGCACCGTGGCCAGGGTGGCCGCTTCCATCGCCACCCAGAGGATGCCCAGGTTGTTGGTCAGCAGGGCCAGCAGCATGGCGAACAGAAACAGCTGGTACATGCTGTGGTACAGGCGCATGCGCGCCAGGGTCATGCGGCCGCGGTCGAGTTCGATGCGCATATAGGGCCGCGAGAACAGCGCCGTGGTCCAGCCCACGAAGGCGGTCAGGCACACCAGGAACACATTCAGAGGGTCGATGAAGAACAGCTGGCCCAGCAGCAGCGTAGGGCCGTGCCTTGCAGTCTGCGCCGCCAGCAGCAAGGCGGCGCACAGGGTCAGGAAGCTGCATGCGATATTGAATTCGGGCGCGCGGCGGCGATGGCCCGCCAGCGCCAGGCATCCGCCCGCTGCCAGCGGGACGCCCAATACCAGAAGCAGGGCGCAGGCGTCAGTCATCTTTGAGCTTCTCGAGGTGGCGGATGTCCAGGCTGTCGAATTGCTCGCGGATCTGGAACATGAATACGCCCAATATCAGTATGCCGACCAGCACGTCCAGGCCGATGCCGAGTTCCACGGCCACGGGCATGCCGTTGGTGGCCGCCGAGGCGGCGAACAGCAGGCCGTTCTCCATCGACAGGAAGCCGATCACCTGCGGCACCGCGCGGGCGCGCGTGATCATCATCATGAACGACAGCAGCACGCAGGCCAGCGCGATGCCCAGCGCGGCGCGCGCCACCGAAGTGGACAGCATGCTTATCGGCGCGGCGACGTTGAAGGCCACGATCACCAGCACGATGCCCAGCAGCAGGGTGGCCGGGATGTTCAGCAGCGGCTCGACGTCGCCGCGCACATCGAGCCGGCGCACCAGTTTGTACAGTATCCACGGGATCAGTCCGGCCTTGAGCGCCAAGGTCAGCAGTGCCGACAGGTACAGATGCAGATCGCCGGTGGCGTGGCTCAGCACCAGGTTGGCGCCGGCCAGTGCCAATCCCTGCAGGGTGTACAGATGGATCAGCGACAGCGTGCGGCGCTGGCCCAGCATCGCGAACGACAGCATCAGCAGGATGGCGGCCAGCAGATTGATGATCTGGGTGGTGTAGTCGTGCATTCACGCCCCCAGCAGGAAGTGGGTGAGCATGCCTATTACCGCCAGCAGGAAGGCCGTGGTCAGGAACTCGGGAATGCGGAACAGCCGCAGCTTGGCATTGAGCGTTTCGATCACGGCCAGCGCGGCTCCGCCCGCCAGCAGCTTCAGGCACAGCAGCGGCAGCGCCAGCAGCAGGGCTAGAGGCTGATGCGCCTCGGCGATGCCCCAGGGCACGAACAGCGCCAGGCCGATGCAGGAATAGGCGTAGAGTTTCAGGCTGGCGGCCCATTCCAGCAGCGCCAGGTGCCGGCCCGAATATTCCAGCAGCAGCGCCTCGTGGATCATGGTCAGTTCCAGGTGCGTGGCCGGATTGTCGATCGGCATGCGCGCGTTCTCGGCCAGCGACACCATGGTGAAGGCGAGCCCGGCGAAGGCCAGGCTGGGGTAGATGGCCAGCTCGCTGTGGTTCAGCGCGGCGACGATGTGCGCGAACTGCGTGGATTGCGTGATCAGCGATGCCGAGAACAGCACCATCAGCAATGCCGGCTCGGCCAGGAAGCCGACCAGCATCTCGCGCCTTGCGCCCAGCATGCCGAAGGCCGTGCCCACGTCCATGGCGGCCAGGGAAATGGCCACGCGGGCCAGGGCGAACAGCCCCACCAGCGCGATCGTGTCGGCGGCCGGCGACAGCGGCAGGTCGGTCGACAGCGTGGGGATGATGGCGCAGGCCAGCAGCATGCATGCCCACACCACATAAGGAACGGCACGGAACACGGGGCTGGCGTGTTCGGCCAGCACCGATTCCTTGCGAAACAGTTTGCGCAGCATCCGGTAGGGCTGCCAGATGCTGGGCGCGCCGCGGTTCTGCAGGCGCGCGCGGCAGATGTTGACCCAGCCGGTAAGCAGCGGCGCGGCGGCCAGCGCCAGCAGGATCTCCAGCACTTGCGAAGCCCAGGCGTAGACGGCGGCCATCATTGACGCACCCACAGCAGCAGGGCGATCAGAACCGCGAAACTATAGGCCAGGTACACGGCAATGCGCCCCGCCTGCAGCTTGCCCGCCCAGGCTGCCGCGCGCATCGTCAGCCGCGCGATCGGGTCGTAGATCAGGGCCCAGCTGCGGTCGCTCACGCTGACGCGGTATTCTGGCCGGGTGTCGAACGGCGAGGGCAAGTGGCGGCGCATGTCGAACAGCGGCTCGAATACCCGCCGGATCGGCTGCCCGAAACCTTCGGCCGTGTCTTGCATGCGCGCGTTGAAATCCGGGTAGCCGCAGGCCCAGGGCGCCGAGCGGCGCTGGGCCGCGCGGCCCTTGCGATGCATGGCCGCCCAGGCCAGCGCGCCGCAGGCCAGCAGGAACAGCAGGAACACCGCCGGCATGTAGCTGGCCCGTGCCGGATTCAGCGGCGCAAGCATCAGCCAGCCGCGTTCGGCCGCCGCCTGGCCGATGCCCGCACCCACCAGTTGGTGCGTCACGCGATCCAGCAGTCCGATGATGGGTGTGGGCAGCAGGCCGAGCAGTGCGCACAAGGCCGCGAACCAGGCAAAGCCGGCGCGCTCCCAAAGACCCGCGTCATGGGCCCGGGCCAGCCTGGCTTCGCGCGGCTGGCCCAGGAAGACAATGCCGAAGAACTTCACCATGGCATAGCCCGCCAGCGCCGCCACCAATGCAATCAGCGCGGCCACTACCGGCACGGCCATGTTCAGGAAGGTATTCGGCAGGCCGGTGGTGAACAGGAAGCTTTGCAGCAGCAGCCACTCGGACACGAAGCCGCTCAGCGGCGGCAGTCCGGCGCAGGCCAGTGTCCCGACCAGCGCGGCGCAGGCAACCCACGGCATGTAGCGGATCAGCCCGCCCAGGCGCCCGAGGTTGCGCTCGCCCGTGGCGTGCAGCACCGACCCGGTGGCAAGGAACAACAGGCTCTTGAAAGCGGCGTGGCTGGCCACCTGATAGAGCAGCACCGTGACGGCCAGCGCCGCCAGGGTATTCATGCCGTAGGCGCGAAACAGCAGCGCCAGCCCTAGGCTGACGAACATCAGCCCGATATTGTCCACCGATGAATAGGCCAGCAGCCGCTTCATGTCAGTCTGGATGGTGCTGAACACCACCCCCAGCAGGGCGGTGGCCAGCCCCAGTACCAGCGCGACCACGCCCCACCACCATATCTGTATGTGCAGCAGGTCGAAAGCGACGCGCAGCATGCCGTACAGCGCGGTCTTCAGGACGAAGCCGCTGAGCACGGCGGACACTGGCGAGGGGGCGGCCGGATGCGCCTCGGGCAGCCAGACATGCAGGGGGAAGAGGCCCGCCTTGGTGCCGAAGCCGAACAGCGCCAGCAGGAACGCGGCCGAGGCCCAGGTGGCCGGCGGATGCTGCGCCCGCAGGGCGTCGAAGGCGTAGTCGCCCGAATGCACCTGCAGCAGGCCGAAGCACAGCAGCAGCGCCAGTGCGCCAACGTGCGAGATCAGGAAATACAGGAAGGCGGCCCGGCGTGTCTCGGCGCTGCGGTGGTTGGCCATGACCAGGAACACCGCCGATATGGTCATCGTTTCCCAGCACACCATGAAGCTGTAGGCATCGTCGGCCAGCAGCACCAGAGCCATGCTGGCCAGGCAGACGTGGTATTCGAAGCACAGCAGCCCCGGCGGCGTGCCTTCGCCCTTGCGGAAATAGCCCGCCGAGAAAATGCTGACGCCGGTACCGACCATGCCGAGTACTGTCAGGAAATAGGCGGAAAGACTGTCCAGGCGCAGGTGGAAGGGCAGCCCCGGCAGGCCCAGGGGCAGCACCATGCGCTGGGCTGGGCTGAACATGCCGGCCAGGCCCAGCGCGCACAGCGCCAGCCCGCAGGCCGCACCCAGCGGAAACAGCACGTGCGCCACCACGCGCGTGCGGCGCAGTGCGGCCAGCCCCAGCAGCGCGATGAGGAGCCAGCCCGCGACCGCCAGCAGCGCGGCGTGGATGAGCGGCGGCTGCATCATCGCGGCGGCTTCCTTCTTGTGATTGATGCCCTAGTCCTGGCGCCGGATCGGAAGGGATCCAGGCTTGCCGGCCTGCCGATGTATCCCTGGGGCATGCGCGTATTCATGGGTGCATGAAATTAGCAGGAAATGAGCAGAACATGATAAGGGCATTATCATATCATCATATTTATGTTTACATGCTGCGGGCTATGGCTATGGCTATGGCTATGGCTATGGCTATGGCTAGGGCTAGGGCTAGGGCTAGGGCTAGGGCTAGGGCTAGGGCTGTGGCGATGGCGATGGATCGTGGGTCATGACACCGCGGAATCCAGAACGATATTGGGTAATGGAGGATGTCCGCCCGTGTGCGGAGTCGGCCAGGATGAAAGGGTGAAATGAAGGTGCGATAGCTGCCGCAGACACAATGGCCGCAGCGTTTGAGCGTGCACATCCGTACCGCTACCGCAGCGTGGACGGATTGGGTGCAGGGGCGGGGCGAGCGGGGTGCTTGTGTCGCGCCGTTAAGGGTTGGTTCGCCAGGGACAAGCCGTGGCGCACAGCGGGCACTTGATTTGTTGCCAGGAGGTTGCGGCCTATGCCTTGACCGATACCGCGACTGATACCGCGACTGATACCGCGGCTGATACCGCGGCTGATACCGCGGCCGATACCGTGATCGATACCGCGACTTGCGCCAGCTGCTTCGATCATTATAATTCTATTAACATATATCCCGGTACAGCCATGGAAACGAAGAGTGCCCGATTGACGGTTCTGGTCGATCCCGTAAAAAAAGAAGTATTCGAAAAACTGTGCCATGCACAGGATCTGACGCCGTCGCAGGTGGTGCGCCAGCTCATACGCGAATACCTGGCGCAGCATGGCGTCACTTACAAAACGCAGAGCAGCGTCGGCGCGCGCAGGCGCGGCAAGGATTCCGCGCAATAAGCTTGCGTAGCGCCTGTCCCGGCTGGGGGCGATGGCCATGGCGGGCGATGAGCGCGCCATGCTGGGGGATAATACAGGAACAAGTTCAACAATCCATATCAGTTCGGGGGATATCCAATGGCTCGTTCCTTAGCTTCGTTTTCGCCACGTCGCCGCGCGCTGACCGCCGCGCTGAGCATGGCCGTTGTCGCCGCGCCCACGGCCTGGGCGCAGCGCGGCGGCCCTGTCATGCGCATTATCGTGCCCTTTGCGCCCGGCGGCGGTAACGATGTGCTGGGCCGGCAGATGGCGCACGGCCTGGGCGAAATGTTCAAGCAGGATGTCATCGTCGAGAACAAGCCGGGTGCTGGCGGCAATCTGGGCACCGAGCAAGTCGTGCGGGCCTCGGCCAAGAGCAATACATTTTTGCTGGGCCACACCGGTACCGTGTCGATCAACCCGGTGCTGTACATGAAGCTGAAATTCAACGCGTCCACAGACCTGCAGCCGGTGGCCATGTTTGCTTCTTCGGCCCTGCTGCTGGTCGTGCCGGCCAACTCTCCCGTGCACAATGTCCAGCAACTGGCCGATGCCTTGCGCAGCAAAGGCGGCGACATGGATTTCGCCTCGAGCGGCACCGGCACCGGCGGCCACCTCACTGGCGAAATGCTGCTGCAGACCCTGGGCGCCAAGGCGCTGCACGTGCCTTACAAAGGCACCGCGCCGGCGCTGACGGACGTTGCCGGGGGCCAGGTGGACTTCTGCTTCAGCGTCATCCCCGCCGCCATGGCCATGGTCAAGGGCGGAAAGCTGCGTGCCCTGGCCGTCACCAGCCCGAAGCGGCTGAACCTGCTGCCAGACATTCCCACCATGGGCGAGTCGGGGGTGCCGGAACTCAAGGGCTTTGAAAGCACGCTGACGTACGGCATTCTCGCCCCGAAGTCGGTCGGGGCGGATGTGGTCGCGAGTCTGGAGCAGAAAATACTGGAAGTGGCCGCCACGCCCGATTTCCAGTCCAGGCTGGTGGTCGAAGGCGCCGAGCCCATGCTCGGAGGCTCCGCCGCCTACGCCCACAGAATACAAGAGGAAAGCCGCAAGTGGGGCATAGTGATCAAGACCGCCGGTGTTGCGGTGTAAAGAATCATCGCCTTGGCACGGCGCGAGCCCTGCGGGCCGCGCCGGCAAGCCCAGCGAAACTATGCTATAGTGTCGCGCTTTGGCGCATTAGCTCAGCCGGTTAGAGCGACGGAATCATAATCCGCAGGTCCCCTGTTCGAATCAGGGATGCGCCACCAGAGATATCAAGGGCTTAGCGTTCGCACGCTAAGCCCTTTTCCATTGTCCGCCCAGCATGGGCGCAGGCTCGGCTCTTCCCCATTTTCGGGGGATGAGGGCATTCATTACACTCGGTTAATCACCCCGTTCCAACCGCACTGGGCCAAGACCCGCATGCGGTAATTCTCAAAATTCCTGAAGCCAGGCCCTTCTTCATTTTCGGAGGATCAAGGCAGGCTCTTCGGCTCTACCCCATCGGCTTTTGAGGCTTGATCAGTCTCCCGCCGCTGCCTGCGGCACGGGCGTTGCGGCATTGCCCGACAGGGCCGCGCTCAGGCTGTAGGTGGGAGCGAAGGACTCTGCTTGAGCCATGGGCCAGGCCACTCGGAAAATGGTCTGGCGGAATTTGCCGGCCAGCAGCTCGCCTTTTTCGAGGTCGGGGAACAGCGCCGAGAGCACGCGCACTTCGCCGTTGGAGATGCGCCGGGCGACGTGGTGCGGACGCAGCTCGCCGGGGTGCGTCAGGCCGGCCGCGCCCAGCAGCTCGGCCAGGGCCGCGAGCGTGTTGTGATGGAACTGCATTACGCGCACCGACTTGTCGGCCACCACCAGGCCGGCCTGGCGCTTCGGGTCTTGTGTGGTGACCCCCGTGGGGCACTTGCCGGTGTGGCAGACCTGCGCCTGGATACAGCCTATGGCGAACATGAAGGCGCGGGCGCTGTTGCACCAGTCGGCCCCCATGGCCATGACGCGGGCCATGTCGAAGGCGCTGATGACCTTGCCCGAGGCGCCCAGCTTGATGCGCTCGCGCAAGCCTATGCCCACCAGGGTGTTGTGCACCAGGCGCAGCCCTTCGCGCAGCGGCGTGCCGACGTGGTCGACGAACTCTATGGGCGCGGCGCCCGTGCCGCCCTCGGCGCCGTCGACGACGATGAAGTCGGGCGTGATGCCGGTCTTGAGCATGGCCTTGGCAATGCCGAACCATTCCCAGGGATGGCCCACGCACAGCTTGAATCCTACCGGCTTGCCGCCGGAAAGCCGGCGCAGCCGGGCGACGAACTGCATCAGCTCGATGGGGGTGCTGAAGGCGCTGTGCTTGGAGGGGGAATTACAGTCCTGCCAGGCGGGCACGCCGCGCGCGGCGGCGATTTCGGGGGTGACCTTGGGCCCGGGCAAAATGCCGCCATGGCCGGGCTTGGCGCCTTGCGAGAGCTTGATTTCTATCATCTTGACGCTGGGCTTCGTGGCGCGTTCGACGAAGGCTTCTTCCGAGAAATTGCCTTCGGCGTCGCGACAGCCGAAGTAGCCCGAGCCGATGTTCCAGATGAGCGAGCCGCCGTTGGCCAGGTGATAGCTGCTGATGCCGCCTTCGCCGGTGTCGTGGGCGAAGTTGCCTAGCAGGGCACCTTTGTTCAGTGCCAGGACGGCGTTGGCCGACAGGGCGCCGAAACTCATGGCCGAAATATTCAGCACCGACAACTGCACGGGCTGGGTGCAGTCGGGGCCGCCCACGGTGATGCGGAAATCGCTGTCCGCCGGATGAACCGGATCCATGGAGTGGTTGATCCACTCGTAGTCGGTGCCGTAGACATCGCGCTGCGTGCCGAAGGGGCGTTTGTCTATGACGTGCTTGGCGCGCTGATAGACCAGCGAGCGGTCGGCCCGCGAGAAGGGCAGCTGCTGCGTGTCGTCTTCAAGAAAATACTGGCGGATTTCGGGGCGGATGGACTCGAATATGAAGCGCAGGTTGCCGATGACCGGATAGTTGCGGCGTATCGTGTGGTGGGTCTGGATCTGATCCATCACCCCCAGCAGCGACAGAGCGCCGAAGATCAGCGTGCCGACCAGCCACCAGGCGCTGACGACTGCGGCAAGTATCAGCGTGACCAGGGTCAAAAGGATGACGAGGTGGAAGACGGTGTGGCGGGTGAACAGGCGGCTCATGCTAGGCGTCCTTGTGGTTCGTTCGCCCTGCACCTTACTTCAGAACTGCGGCCAGGGGCAAACACCGGGATGCCGTGGCGGCCGGCGGCAGGGGCCGGCCACTGCGGCGCCGCCTGTGCCCGTCTTCTTTGTTGATCTGCGCGACGACAGGCTATTGCTTCAACCGCCGGCTTTCGCCGTCTGGCGCTCGCCCATCAGTTCCCGGGTCGAGACGATTTCTTGCTTCAAGGTGTCCAGGAATTCGGCGGAAGAGGTGCCGCTGGGGTTGAAGCCCTGGACGGCGAACTGTTGCTTCACGCCGGGCAAGGCAATCACGTCATGCACTGTTGCTTGCAGCAGCTGAACCACCGGCGCGGGCAGCTTGGCCGGGCCGATGAGCCCTATCCAGGGCGTGTAGAGGTAGCCCGCCACGCCCGATTCGGCCAGCGTGGGCACGTTGGGCAGGGAGGGCAGGCGTTGGGCGGAGCTGGTCGCCAGGGCGCGTATGGTGCCGGCCTTGATCTGCGCTTCGGCCGTCGAGACCGCCAGGAAGGCGGTTGCCACCTGGCCCGACATCAGGTCGGTCATCAAGGGATTGCCGCCGCGGTAGGGGATGTGCATGAATTTGATGTGCGCCATTTTTTCCAGCATCAGGCCGGCGACGTCCAGGGCGCTGCCCACGCCGGCCGAACCGAAATTGATCTTGTCCGGATGGGCCTTGGCTGCTTCGATCAACTGCCGCACGGTCTGGTAGGGCGATTTGGCGGGGACGGCCAGTACCAGCGGCACGGAGCCGATGAGGGTGATGGCGGTGATGTCCTTTACCGTGTCATAGGGCAGGTCGGCGTGCATGCTGGGGTTGATGGCGTGATTGGACGACACCAGGCCCAGCGTGTAGCCGTCGGGGGCCGCGTTCACGATTTCCCGGGTACCCGGTATGCCGGCGGCGCCGGCCTTGTTCTCGACCACGAAGGACTGCTTCAGCGTCTTGCCCATGTCCGGGGCAATGGCGCGCGCCACCAGATCCAGCCCCGATCCGGGGGCGCTGGTTACGATCAGGCGCACGGGGTGATTGGGGTAGGCGCCCGCCGCCCATGCCGCGATGCAGGCGGTGCTGCCGGCCAGGGCCAATGCACAGGCCACGGCGATACGGTGAGTTGCTTTCATTTTGTCTGGTCTCCTCGAGTGATGGATGTGCTGTCCAGGCGCTGCGCCGGCGCCGGCCGGGACGAGCGGTACGGCCGTCGGCCCACGCGCCGGTGCGCGTCGATATGCCTGCACCCGGCGACGATTCTAAGAGGCACGCGGCTTTGCGCTGTAGAGTTAATCCGCGATGCCCCATATCGCCGATTACGATGGTGTCGCGCCGGGCGGGGTTACACTGCGGGGCGATCCTTCTTTTCGCAGCGCTACCGGAAACATGATTCGCCGCATCGATCCCTACAGCTTGCATTTATTTATTGCGGTCGTGGCCGAGGGGTCGATTTCGCGCGCGGCCGCCAGGGAACACATTGCTCCGTCGGCGCTCAGCCGCCGCATTGCCGAACTGGAAAACATGCTGGGCGTGAAGCTGCTGGTTCGGTCGCCCAAGGGCATAGAACTCACGCCCGCCGGCGCGCTGGTGCGGGAACGCGGCAGCCGCATCGACAAAGACCTGCAGGCGCTGGCGCGCGACGTGCTGGGGCTCGATGGCCAGGTCAACGGCCTGGTGCGCCTGTGTGCCAATATGTCTTCGTTGATCGGCTTCCTGCCGGAACGCCTGCAGGCTTTCAACACCGCGTATCCCGCGGTGCAGATAGCCATCGCAGAGCGCGACACCCCCGAAGTGATACGGGCCTGCCTGGACGATGAGGCCGACGTGGGCGTGTGCGTCAAGACGGAGTCGCCGGCCGGGCTGGAGGCGTGGCCGTTTGCCACCGACCCCTTGATCGTCGTCATGCTCAATGCGCATCCGCTGGGCGGGGCGAAGAAGCTGCGTTTCGCCGACGCGATGCAGTATCCGCTGATATGGGTGCATTCGGGCGGCGCATTGGATAATTTGCTGCGCACCCAGGCTGGGAAGATTGCAGGCGGTTATACCCCGCAGGTGGTCGTCAGCAGCTTCGACATCGCCTGCCGCATGATCGAGGCCGGGCTGGGCATTGCCATCATGCCGCAAAGTGCGGCGACCGCTTATGCGGGCGCGCGCAAGTTCGCGCGCCGCGCCCTGGCGGAAAGCTGGGCGGCGCGCGATCTGTACGTGTACGCTATGCGCAAATCGCCGCGCCACCGCGCGGTGCAGGAGCTGATAGAGGCGCTCAAGGGCTGAGGCCGACGGCCGCCCGGGAAGCTCTCGCAAGCGGGGCGGCGTGCGCAACAGCGGCCGCCTGGAGGTCTATGTGCCGCAAGGCTGCGGGGTGCGACCGCGTAGTACTGGGCACGGTTGCCCCGCCAACCGATCATCGCCGTTTGCGATGCCGGCCTGCGCGCCTGAGCACTTGCGGGCGGTGCGCAATTCGCGACATAATTTCCCGATGGAAGCCATTACGCAAAATGCCCTGTCTTTCGGGCGCATCCTGTTTCTGAGCATGGATCCGGCCCTCATCAGGCTGCAGCTCGACGGCCAGGATCTCGACCTGGATCGCGCCGGCCCCTTGCGCGACGACGTCTCGACCGACGAGATCACGCCCATGGCGGCCCTGGCCCATTATGACGAGCAACTGGGCCGCTACCCCTATACCGGCCTGCGGGCCGGCGCGCAGATTCCCATCGGCCCGGACGCCGTGCTCGCGGGGAAATTCGGCGTCACGGTCGGCGGCAAGCGCTACGGCAAGGGTTCTTCGCGTGAGCACAGCCCGGCCGCCGAAAAACTGGCCGGCATCCGCTTGGTCGTGGCCGAGAGCTTCGAGCGCCTGTACCGGCAGAACGCCGACAATATCGGCCTGATCACCTCGACCGATTTCGGCCTGATAGCGCGCATACAGCGGGGCGAGGCGATCCCGCTTGCCGAGCTGCTTGCCGGCCGCGAGGCGCTGGCCGCCGGCATACTGGGCAGCGGCGGCCTGCTGCGCTTCGGGCGCCTGCACATGGCCGGGCTGCAGCCCTCGGGCGCCGTTGCGGCCGAGCCGCCGGCTGGCGCTTTGAACCAGGGCTCCGGGCGGGATGATGCGTCCGCCGGCGCGGATCGACGGCCGGATGAGCCCGCCCACGATCTGCCTGCGCAGGATCTATCGGCGCAAGATCTACCGTCGCGGGGTCTATCGGCACAGGATCTACCGTCACAGGATCCATCGGCTCGAGGCCTGCCCGAAGGCCGGCCCAGAACCCTGTTCGAAAAAATCATCGCCCGCCACCTGCTGCAGACCGAATACACGCGCGATGCACAAAACCCGGGCGACGGTGTGTTCGTCAGAGCCGACTGGCGCTTCATCCACGAGTACTACACGGGCATGTGCGCGCACATGCTGCATGCCGCCTTCGGCGCGCCGGTGTCCATGCACGACAAGGACTCCATCATCGCCTTCGAGGATCACACCTCGTATGTGGAGTCCAGCCCCATGCACCTGGCGCGCGGGCTGGTGCCGAACATCCTGCGCCTGCGCCAGGCGCACCGCGATTTCGTGGCCCGCTACGGCCTGCGCTCGCACCGCACGCTAAGCGAATCCGAGGCGGCGCGCGACGACGGCACCAATGTGGCCGGCATATCGCACGCCATGATCAGCGAACACTACGCGCTGCCGGGGCAGGTCGTGGTGGGTACCGATTCCCACACGCCGCATAGCGGTGCGCTGGGCTGTGCGGCTTTCGGGGTGGGAACCACCGACATGGCCAACGCCTTCGTCACCGGCGCGGTGCGCATGCCGCTGCCCGAGTCGATATTGGTGGACTTGCAGGGCAGCCTGCCCGCGGGCATTACCGCCAAGGACATCGCCTTGGAGCTGCTGGCGCGGCCCGAAATCCGCAGCGGCGCCGGCATAGGCAAGGTCTTCGAATTCGGCGGCGAGGCCGTGGCGGCGCTGCCTACCGACGAGCGTGCCACGCTGACCAATATGACGGCCGAGCTGGGCGGCTTGACCGGCATCGTGGCGCCCGATGCGGAAACCCTGCGCTTCCTGCGCGAGCGCCGCGGCATCGATTTCCGGCTCGAGCCCTGGATGCGCAGCGACCCCGGCGCCCGCTACGCAGCCGTGCTGCGCGTGGATTGCAGCCGCCTCTCGCCCATGGTGGCCCGCCCCGGCGACCCGGGCAACGGCGTGGCGCTGGGCAGCCTGCCCGAGCGGGCCGCCATCGATATCGCCTATGGCGGGTCGTGCACGGCCGGCAAGCGTGAAGACTTCGACCAATACTATGCCGTACTGGCCTGGGGGGTGGAGCACGGCTTGCGCGTGCCCGACTCGGTCACGCTGTACCTGCAGTACGGCACGACCGCCGTGCGCGATTATTGCGTGGGGCGCGGCTACGACCGCGTGTTTGCCGCCGTGGGGGCACGCATGCTGGAGCCTTCCTGCGGCGCCTGTGCCAATTGCGGGCCGGGCTCGTCGGAACGGACGGGGCAAGTTACTGTCAGCGCCATCAACCGCAATTTCCCCGGCCGCTCGGGGCCGGGGCAGGTCTGGCTGGCCAGCCCGCCCACGGTGGCGGCGAGCGCCCTGGCAGGCCGGCTGGTGTCGTTTGCAGAGCTACAGCGGCAGCAAGGCCGCTAATTACCAGCCCAGGCGTTCAGCACCCGGACGGTTGCGCGGTCTTCTCGACGGACAGCCCGAACCAGGGGCGCAGCAGTACGCCCAGGGCGCTGCCGGCGAAGGCGCTGGGCAGCCAGATCCAGGCGTGCAGGCTGCCGGACACCATGCCGCTGAAATAGGCACCGATATTGCAGCCCCAGGCCAGCCGGGCACCGAAGCCCAGCATGACACCGCCCACCGCCGCGGCCAGCAGCGAGCGCAGCGGGATCTTCCAGACCGGGGAGAAGCGTCCGGCCAGGGAGGCGGCCACCAGGGCGCCGAGCATGATGCCGATGTCCATGACCGTGGTGACGTCGTGGCTGAGCGGCGCGAACAGCGTGTCCTGGTCGTTGGCCCAGTATTGCCAGAAGGCCACATCGGTGCCGGCCGCATCTAGGGCCTTGGCGCCCCACAGGGTGAAGGCGGAAGTGATGCCCCATGGGCGGCCCGACACGGCCAGCGTGGCGAAATTCAGCAGCGCCAGCGCGACTGCGCCCCATATCAACGGCCAGGGGCCGCGTATGGCCTGCCACCACGCGGGCTTGCCGGCACCGGGGTTGGCGGGGGCCACGAGCCTGCCATGGCGGCGTTTTTCTATGACCGTGGTAAGCCAATAGATGACGGCGAACACCGCCAGGTTGGCGACCAGCGCGGTGGGCCAGCCCCATTCCTTGACCAGCGATGTGGGCGGCAGCGAGGGCAGCGTTGCCCACCAGGTGAAGTTGACCGTGGCCAGCACCGAGCCCGCGACGAAGCCGGCCAGAGTGAGGATCATGCGGGTGCTGCCGCCGCCCACGGCGAACAGGGTGCCCGAGGCACAGCCGCCGCCGAGCTGCATGCCGATGCCGAAGATGAATGCGCCGATAACCACCGACAGGCTGGCCGGCGCCACAATGCCCGACACGTGCTCGCCCCACAAGCTGCCCTGCGACAGCGCCGGGAAGAACAGCACCACGCCCAGGGCCAGCATGATCATCTGTGCGCGCAGGCCGGCACCGCGGCCGTCGGCGACGAATACCCGCCAGGCCTGGGTGAACCCGAAAGACGCGTGATACAGGGTTACGCCCAGCAGCGCGCCGATGATCCACAGCGAGCCTTGGCGCCATCCGGCCTGTTGCGCGAGGTAGTTGGCGCCCACGGCCAGCAATAGCAGCGACACCAGCAGCGGCATGTAATTGATGCGCGGCGCGGAAGCGCCGCCGCGGGCGGGATTCAGGGTGGAAACCAGGGTGTTCATTGAGGATCTTTCTAATATAAGCAAGGACATCCAGCGCAAAGTCTAGCGGCTGGGCGCTTATTCTAAAACGACTATATAGATATTCTCTTATAGCGTAATTGTATATAACGATGAATAAGCGGTCTAATGGGTAATTTGCAGCCAGGCCGCCAGCGCCGCCAGCGTGCACAGCAGCACGGGCAGCGTCAGCACAATGCCGGTGCGGAAATAGGCGCCCCAGCCTATGCGGATGCCGCGTCCGGCCAGGACATGCAGCCACAACAGGGTGGCCAGGCTGCCGATGGGCGTTATCTTGGGGCCCAGGTCGCTGCCGATGATATTGGCGTACACCATGGCCTGGCGCACCAGCTCGGGGGCATGGCTGTCTTGTATCGACAACATGCCCAGCAGCACGCCGGGCAGATTGTTGGTGATCGACGACAGGAATGCGGCCGTCAGGCCGGTGCCCAGCGTGGCGGCCCACAGCCCCGCATCGGCCAGCCACTGGAACAGGGCCGACAGCCAGCCCAGCAATCCGGCGTTGCGCAGGGCCAGCACGATCAGGTACATGCCCAGCGAGAAGAACACGATGTTCCAGGGCGCCCGGCGCATCAGGCGCCGCGTGCTGATCGCCCGCCCGCGCCCGGCCACCAGCAGCAGTACCAGGGCGGCCGTGCCGGCGATGGCGCTGGTGGGGACGTGCAGCCTGCCCAGGAAGAAAAAGCCGGCCAGCGTCGCCAGCAGCAAGACCCAGCCCGCGTGGAAGGTTCGGCGGTCGCGGATGGCGCTGGCGGGGGCGGGCAGGGCGCCCAGCTCGTAGCGGCGCGGCAGCAGCCTGCCGAAGTACAGCAGCAGCACCGCCAGGCTCGCGGCGATGGATACCAGGTTCACCGGCAGCATCACGGCCGCATAGCCGCCGAAGTCCAGTCCGAAGAAATCGGCGGAAAGGATATTCACCAGGTTGGACACGGTCAGGGGCAGGCTGGCGGTGTCGGCGATGAAGCCCGCCGCCAGCACGAAGGCGAACAGGCTCGCGCCGGTCAGGCCCAGCGCCACCAGGATCTCGACCACGATGGGAGTGAGTATCAGGGCTGCGCCGTCGTTGGTCAGCAGGCCCGAGACGCAGGCGCCGAACAGCACCACCATGATGAACAAGCGGCGGCCGTGCCCGCGGCCCCAGCGCACTACATGCAGCGCCAGCCATTTGAAGAAGCCCGCTTCGTCTAGCAGCGAGTTGCTGATGATGATGGCCACCAGCGTTGCGGTGGCATTCCACACCATGTGCCAGATGTGCAGCACGTCTTCCCCATGCACCAGCCCCAGGGCCAGGCACAGCGCCGCCCCGGCCAACGCGCTCCAGCCTATGTCCAGCCCGCGCGGCCGGCGCACCACCAGGAACAGCGTGGCGGCGAATATGGCCAGCGCGGCGGCGGACGAAATGCTGGCGGCTTCGGGTAGGGCAGGCATGGAGTCCAGGCGGGCGCAATCGGCAATAAGGGGGGCGGGAGCCGGAAATCGATAGTAGTAGAATCAGAGGCCTTCGGACAGCGGGGACGGCCCCGTTGCCGGAAGCCTGCGCGGCGCCATGCCGGCCTTGCGGCTTCCGCGGCCATGACCGGGGACGGCCCCTTTATACCGTAAGGAGTGCAGTATGGCTTGGCTGGTGCTGGTGCTTGCCGGATTGTTGGAAGTGGGGTGGGCCATAGGCCTGAAGTATACCGAGGGCTTCACGCGCCTCTGGCCGACGCTCTGGACCGTGGCCAGCATGGCGCTAAGCGTGGCGATGCTGGGCGTGGCGCTCAGATCCCTGCCGGTGGGCTCGGCCTATGCGGTCTGGGTCGGCATCGGGGCGGTGGGTACCGTGATCCTGGGCATTGTGTTGTTCGGCGATTCGGCCAGCCTGCCCAGGCTGGCGAGCGTGGCCTGCATCATCGTCGGCATCGTCGGCCTGAAGCTGGCCGGCTGACGCCGCCGGGTGTGCCGGCCACGATCGTTGCGGGGCCATGTTGCGGCAGCGCCGCTGCGCCGTCCGCAGCCGCACCGCCCATGGCCCCAGGGCTTGCGTCGCCATAACGCTGGCGACATGTCGGGAGTATGCACATGGACAAGAACTTACACGGCAAACAGAACGGGCAGCAGGTCAGAGTGCTGCTGGGCGACTGGCCCACCTGCCAGCGGGACGCCCTGGCGGTGCGCTACGAGGTCTTTGTGGACGAGCAGCATGTGCCGGCCGAAATCGAAGCCGATGGCGAAGATGCGGTCAGCCTGCACGCGGTGGCCTACGATGGGCGGGACGTGCCGGTGGGTACGGGCCGGCTGCTGCGCGATGCGCACATCGGGCGCATGGCGGTGCGGGCTCCGTACCGTGGCCACGGCGTGGGCTCGCGCATCTTGATGGCGCTGGTGGACGAGGCCCGCGCGCGCAATTACCCGCAGGTAGTGTTGTCGGCCCAGGTGCATGCCCGCGCCTTCTACGAAGCCCATGGCTTCGTCGCGCAGGGCGCCACGTACATGGAAGCGGGCATCGAACACGTCGCCATGTCCAAGGCCCTGTCCGCCTGACGCGGCCCGGCCGGTACGCGCCGTCAGTGCCGCCCGCGCCCCGATTTACGCGCGCTTGCGGTAGCCTTGGCGCTGCGCTTGGCCGCTGCGCGCCGCTCGCGCGAGGTCGTACCCTTGAGCGCCTCGGGCTTGGCCGAGGCCGCCCGCTTGACGCGCCGTTGCGGCGCCGCTTCGGTGCCGGTCACGGATTTCTGCAGCTCTTTGAAGCCCGTGCCTTTGACCAGCCGGAATTCGATGCGGCGCGCCTCGAGGTCGACGCGCGAGACCTGCACCTGAACCGCGTCGGTCAGGCGGTAGCGGATGCCGGTGCGCTCGCCGCGCAGCTCGTGCATGGCTTCGTTGAACTGGAAATAGTCCGAGCCCAGCTCGGAGACGTGCACCATGCCTTCCACGTGCAGGGTGTCCAGCGTGATGAATACACCGAAGCTGGCCACGCCGGTGACGCGCCCGCTGAAGACTTCGCCCACGCGCTCTTTCATGAACCAGCACTTGAGCCAGGCCTCGACGTCGCGCGAGGCGTCGTCGGCACGGCGTTCGCGCGCCGACAGCAGTACGCCGAGTTTTTCCCACACGGCGTGTTCGCGTTCGCCGCGCGGCAGCGCCACGGCCGCCGGCACATCGGCCAGCTGCGGCACGTAGTGCTTGCCGGCCAGTATCGACTTGATGACGCGGTGCGTAAGCAGGTCGGGATAGCGGCGGATGGGCGAGGTGAAGTGCGTGTAATGCTCGTAGGCCAGACCGAAATGCCCGAGGGGTTCGGGGCTGTAGATGGCCTGCTGCAGCGAACGCAGGCACATGGTCTGCAGGATCTCGAAGTCGGGCCGCTTGCCGGCTTCTTGCACCAGGCGCGCGTAGTCTTGCGTGCCGGGCTCGTCGCCGCCACCCAGGCTCAGGCCCAGGTTGCGCAGGTATTCGCGCAGCGCCTTGAGCTTTTCCGGGGTCGGCCCTTCGTGAACGCGGTACAGGCCCTGGCGCTTGTTGCGCACGATGAAATCGGCGGCGCAGGTATTGGCCGCCAGCATGCATTCCTCGATGAGCTTGTGCGCGTCGTTGCGCGCATAGGGAACGATTTTTTCTATGCGGCCCAGCGGGTTGCAGATGATCTTGGTTTCTACTGTGTCGAAATCGATGGCGCCGCGCTTGACGCGCGCCTGCGCGAACAGCTGGTACAGCTCGTACAGGTTCTGCAGATGCGGCAGCACCTCGCCCAGCGCCTGCGCCGCCGGCCCGGTGGGCTGCTGCAGGGCGGCCCACACGTCGGTGTAGGTGGTGCGGGCATGCGAATGGATGACGGCCTCGTAGAACTGGTAGGCGCCGACCGTGCCCGCCTTGGCGCCGCTGGCCTGCACCACCATGTCGCAGACCATGACCAGTCGGTCGACCTTGGGGTTGAGCGAGCAGATGCCGTTGGACAGCGATTCGGGCAGCATGGGTATGACCCGGCGCGGGAAGTAGACGCTGGTGCCGCGCTCCAGCGCGTCGTCGTCCAGCGCATCGCCCGGCCGCACGTAGTGGCTCACGTCGGCGATGGCCACCAGCAGGCGCCAGGCGGGTTTCTTGCGCTTGGCGGTACCGGTGTCGACCGGCATGCAGAACACGGCATCGTCGAAGTCGCGCGCGTCTTCCCCGTCTATGGTTACGAAAGGCACGTCGCGCAGATCGATGCGGCCTTTGATCTCGCCAGGGCGGACGATGGCGGGCAGCTTGGCGGCCTGTTTCAGCGCCGCTTCCGAGAAGTCGAGCGGCACGTCGAACTTGCGCACCGCGATTTCGATTTCCATGCCGGGGTCGTCGATCTCGCCCAGCACTTCGACCACGCGGCCTATGGGCTGCGTGTGGCGGGTGGGCTGCTGCACGATCTGCACCGTGACCACCTGGCCGTTTTCGGCGCCGGCGGTGTCGCCGGGCGGGATCAGGATGTCGTGCTTGATGCGCTGGTCTTCGGGTGCGACGATGAGCGCCCCGCGTTCTTTGAGGAAGCGTCCGACCAGCTTGTCGGTGCGGCGTTCCACCACTTCGACGATGGTGGCCTCGGGCTTGCCGCGGTATTCGCCGTCGGGCCTGGCCAGCACCCGGTCGCCGTGCAGAACCTTGAGCATTTCACGCGGCGACAGGAACAGGTCGGGCCCGCCATCGTCGCGCAACAGGAAGCCGAAGCCGTCGCGGTGCCCCTGCACGCGCCCGGCGATGAAGTCCAGCTTGCCGCTTAGCGCCAGGCGCCCTTGCGGATTGACGAATAGTTGCCCGTCGCGTTCCATGGCTTTCAGGCGGCGTTCGAAGCCGTGGGAAATAGGGACGTCGGCTCCCAGCGCGGCCGCGAGTTCGTTCACGGCTAGGGGCCCGGTCGAGGCCCGCATCTGTTTAAGAATGGACTCCCGGCTGGGGACGTCCGGATCGTAATCGGCGGGCAGTTCGGGCCCGCCTTGGGCGATCTCGCTTTTGTTGCTTTCGTTCTTGGATCGTTTGGTCAAAAGAGGGTTTCCGATGGGTAACAAAGTAGGATATACTAGCGCCTCTTAGCGAGTCGTGCTCGATAAAAAACGGGTCACGCAGCTAAGAAATAGTGAAGAAGTATTGAAGAAGGTACGTGCAAAGCTACGGGTGCGCCGGGCATAGGCCCAAGCCCCAAGCAGCGTCGGCAAAAATCTAGTATGATTGCGCCTTCGCAAAAAGCAGTACGCGACAAAGCATAGTTGGCCCAGGTGGCGGAATTGGTAGACGCGCATGGTTCAGGTCCATGTGCCGCAAGGTGTGGAGGTTCGAGTCCTCTCCTGGGCACCAACAGCTTTGAACATAAAGCCTCGTAAATCGTCGATTTGCGGGGTTTTTTGTTTTTTTGCCTGCATTTTCCGCTTACCGGCGTCATGGCGTCGCGGACAGTGGCATTATAAGTCCCTCCATTGGTATGGGGTAAATGCCAGCGGCCGGCAAGGCCTACGGGCCGGGTCTTTTCGGTGGCCTGGTTTGCGGCGCCCGCCTGGTTTTCGAGGAACGAACATGTCGTCACATCAAGTCCTGGCCGGCTTCCATGCCGTGACCGCCCGCCTGCGCCATGCGCCGGCCACGCTCAAAGAGCTTTACGTCGAGGCTTCGCGCCGCGACAAGCGCATGCAAGCCTTCATACAGCAGGCCCAGGCGGCGGGTGTGCGCGTGCATCCGGTCGCGGCCGAGCGGCTCGACGGGCTGGCGCATGGCTTGCGGCACCAGGGTGTGGTGGGGCTGGCCGAAGCCCAGGCCTTGGCGGTCGATGTGGACGAAGTGCTGGATCTGCTGGAAGACCGCAGCGACCCGGCACTGCTATTGGTGCTGGACGGCGTTACCGACCCTCACAATTTAGGAGCCTGCCTGCGCACGGCCGATGCTGCCGGCGTGCATGCCGTGCTGGCGCCGCGCGACCGCGCCGTCGGCCTGAACGCTACGGTGCAGCGCGTGGCCTGCGGCGCGGCCCAGACCGTGCCCTACATCATGGTGACCAATCTGGCGCGCACCCTGCGGCGCCTGAAAGAGCGCGGCATATGGCTGGTGGGTACCGACGACCAGGCGGCCCAGGGGCTATACGATGTGGATGCACGCCGGCCCATGGCCTGGGTAATGGGAGCCGAAGGCGAGGGCATGCGGCGCCTGACTTCCGAGCTTTGCGACCAGCGCGTCACCATCCCCATGCTGGGCTCGGTCGAGAGCCTGAATGTCAGCGTGGCCAGCGCCGTCTGCCTGTACGAGGCGGTGCGCCAGCGCCGCTGAAGGCCCGCAGCGGCCGGGCCGCGGCCGGCTCCAGACATTGTCTGATGTCGGCATCACGGAACTCGGCCCGGACTCATCTGATATTGGACAGGGCCGGCCGGCTTGGCGGTATCGCCGCAGTAGTATGATTCCTGCTTGTTTCCCGCTACAACACATGGCAATCATGGCCGACAAGAACGGTTTCACTACGACTATCCTGCATTCCGACCGGCGTTCCCAG
Source organism: Candidimonas nitroreducens (assembly GCF_002209565.1). Taxonomy (GTDB): domain Bacteria; phylum Pseudomonadota; class Gammaproteobacteria; order Burkholderiales; family Burkholderiaceae_B; genus Candidimonas; species Candidimonas nitroreducens. The sequence goes on along the minus strand of NZ_NJIH01000012.1, from coordinate 9,627 downwards.
GTCGAGCACGGGGCGGTGCACAAGCCCATACATCCCTCGTCCCAATATGCCTTTTCCAGTTCGCGCGAGCTGGCGGCGGTGTTCCAGGGCAAATCGGGCTTTACCTACGCGCGCCAGGGCACGCCCACTACCGCGGCGCTCGAGGCCAAGATAACCCGGATGGAGGGCGGGCAGGCTTCGGTCAGCTTCGCCACCGGCATGGCCGCGCTCACCGCGACGTTCTTCACGCTGCTGCGCGCCGGCGACCACCTTATTACCAGCCAGTACATATTCGGCAACACCAACAGCTTGCTGGGCACATTGGCCGGCCTGGGCGTAGAGGTAACACTGGTCGATGCGACCGATATCGATGCGGTGCGGCGCGCCTGGCGCCCCGAGACCCGCATGGTCTTCACCGAGACCATCGCCAATCCCGGCACGCAAGTCGCCGACATTGCCGCCATCGGCCAGTGGTGCAAGGAAAAGAATCTGGTCTACGTGGTCGACAATACCCTGACCACGCCCTGGCTGTGCCGCGGCATAGACGTCGGCGCATCGCTGGTGGTGAATTCCCTGTCCAAGCATATTGGCGGCCACGCCAACGCGCTGGGCGGCACCGTCACCAGTACCGGCTTGTACGACTGGTCGGGCTACGACACTATCGCTGAACCCTACCGCAAGGGCGATCCCGCCGGCTGGGGCCTGCTGCAGATCAAGAAAAAAGGCCTGCGCGACATGGGCGGCACGCTGTCCGCCGACGCGGCGCATCGCATCGCGATCGGGGCCGAGACGCTGGCGCTGCGCATGGACAAGTGCTGCGCCAATGCGCTGGCCCTGGCGCAGGCCTTGCAGGCTCATCCCAAGGTCGCCCGGGTTCATTACCCCGGTCTGCCCGGTCACCCGCAGCACGAGCGCGCCGGCCAGCTGTTCGGCGGCCGCTATGGCGCGCTGATGGGGGTCGAGCTGGTCGACGAACTGGATGTGTTCGAGTTCCTGGATCGGCTGCGCGTGTTCGCGCTGGCGACCCACCTGGGCGATACCCGCAGCCTGGTGCTGCCCGTGGCGCACACCATCTACTACGAGATGGGGGCCGAGCGGCGCGCGCTCATGGGCATCAGCGACAACCAGCTGCGGCTGTCCATAGGCATCGAAGACACGCAGGACATCATCGACGACATGCTGCTGGCCATGGAGTAGCCGGTCGGCTCGCGCCCCGGCTTACATCCTGTCCCGGCTCGTGTCCCGGCTTGCCGGATTGCATGGCGCCGGGCTTGCCGGCCCGGGGCAGCTGCGCCGTTGCCCGGCCTTCATTCAATCGGCCTGGCCGCGCCCGCTCAAGCTGTCGAGCAGGGCCTTGACCGTGGGCGTGGCATCGCGCAGGCTGCGCACCCCCATGAGCAGATCGCGCCGCGCCCAGGGTTCGTTCAGCGTCAGGGCCTTGAGGCCCGTGCCCTTCAGGTGCGGCTGCGCCAGGGCGCGCGGCATCAGCGCCAGGCCCAGGCCGGCCTCGACCATCTGGCACATGCTCTCGAAGCTGCTGATGCGGATCTTGAATGCCAGGCTGCGTCCGCGTCGTGCGGCCTCGGTCGTCAGCAGGGTATGCACCGAGCTGTCCACGTGCGGGCCGACGAACTCGTGCTCGATGATTTCGTCGAATGTTACGCGGCTCTTGCGCGCCAGAGCATGGCCGCGCCCCACCAGGGCGATCAGCTCGTCGCGCCGGTAGGGAAACACTTCCAGGCCCTGCGCCGGCGTCTGTTGCGCGAAGATGCCCAGATCGGCGCTGCCGTCGCACACGGCCTGCACCACGGCCGAGCCGACACGCTCCTCGATGTCGAAGCGGATCAGGGGGTAGGCCGCGACAAAGCGCGCGATGTCCCTGGGCAGAAACTGGGCGATGGCCGAGGTGATGGCGTGGATGCGCACGTGCCCCTTGATGCCGCCGCCGTAATCGGCCAATTCGTTTTCCATCTGCCCCAGAACCGCTTGCAGCTGGCGCGCGTAGAACACCATGGATTGCCCGGCCGGGGTCAGTTCCACCCCGCGCGAATAACGCGCCAGCAGCGGCGCGCCGACCTGGTCTTCCAGTTCTTTGATGCGTTTGCTTACCGCCGAGACCGCCAGGTGGCGGCGCCGCGCGGCCCGTGTAAGGTTTTTTTCTTCGGCCACCGCAAGCAGGATGGCAAGCGTCGTCAGGTCGTATTTCATCGCGGGAACATTGCGTGTGCAGGCTTGGGTGCCAGCTTCCCGGAGAATACATCAGCGGGGCGCGCATGGCAGCCGGCTCGTGCGCGCGGGTGCGCCAGTGTGGTGCGCGGGGCCGGCCCGCAAGCCATAGTCTTGAAGAAAATTGACAATGTTGTCACTCGGAAACAAAAAAGCCAGTAACGATGCGGGTCTTGAGGGGTGTTTTGCTTGACAGCCCTTTTTTAAAAAGGCTTAATACGCGTTAGCAAACGGATCGCATGTCTTGCTTGCGCCGCTTGCGTAAAAAAGCCATCGACGGTTATAAGGCAGCCCGGCAGATCGCGTTCGCTGCCGGTCTTTCAATAAAGCGCCAGACTGCACTCTTTCGTTGGGGGCGTCTGGTTTTAATAATTTCTAGGGGTGAACCTTAATGAACAAAACTGAACTCATCGAACACATTTCTAGTAAAGCCGATCTGTCCAAGGCCGACGCCGGCCGTGCGCTCGACGCATTCATCGGCGCAGTCAAGACCACTCTCAAAAAGAAAGGTTCGGTGACCTTGGTTGGGTTCGGTACCTTTGCCGTGTCCGAACGCGCTGCCCGCACCGGCCGCAATCCCCGCACCGGCGAAGCCATCAAGATCAAAAAGGCCAAGGTACCCAAGTTCCGTCCGGGCAAAGCCCTGAAAGACGCCGTCAACTAATGCACGGTCTGGTGCTCCGCGCTATTTGCGCGGGCACCTGCGACTGGCTATAATCTGGCCCTCGCATTTCGCGGGAAATCTGGCGGCCCCTGGCACACGACACAAAGGGGTGCTTAGCTCAGTTGGTAGAGCGGCGCCCTTACAAGGCGTAGGTCACAGGTTCGACCCCTGTAGCACCCACCAAGATTTCCGCAGCCGATCAAAGCACTTGAAAATTTCTTTCAAGTGCTTTTTTTATACGCGCGCTCGGCAGCCACGCGTTCTCCAAACGAGAACGCAGCAGTGGCAAATGACCAATTGTCGCTGATCCGTCCCATCGCTAGCATTGCTGCATGTGGAAGTGCGCGGCCTCGCCGCAAGCGCATTTCCGAACTGGAAATGCGAACGCGATCATGGACATCAAACCTCTGCCGCAACACCTGAGCTCCGTTACTGTCGGCGCTCGGCCGTATCAATACGTCGATCTGCTGAAGGTGGTCGGCGCCGAACGCCTGGCGCGCTTGCCTTTTTCCTTGCGGCTATTGATCGAGAACGTGGCGCGCTGCGCGCCGCAGGCGCTGGACTCGGTGCTGGCGCGGGCCGCGGGTCAGGGGCCGGACTGCGAGGTGCCGTTCTATCCGAACCGCCTGATGATGCACGACACCACCTGTCTGCCGGCTCTGGTCGATTTCGCCGGGATGCGTGATGCGGTGCATGCGCTGGGCGGCGATCCGGCGCGCGTCAATCCCGTGATTCCCGCCGTGCTGGCCATCGACCATTCGGTGATCGTCGAGGAATACGCCCGGCCCGATGCGCTGCAGCGCAATCTGGACATCGATTTCCGCCGCAACGGTGAACGCTACCGCTACATCCGCTGGGCGCAGAACAGCCTGGACAATTTCAAGGTGATTCCGCCCGGCACCGGCATCATCCACCAGATGAACATGGAGGTCGTGGCGCAGGTGGTGTGCGAGACAGCCATGCCCGGCGGCGGCATGCTGCTGCATCCGGACGATATGGTGGCCACCGACAGCCATACCCCCATGATCAATGCCATCGGCGTGCTGGCTTGGGGCGTGGGCGGCCTGGAAGGCCAGGCCGCGCTGGTGGGTGAGCCGGTGCCGATTCCGTTTCCGCGCGTGCTGGGCGTGCGCCTGAGCAATCGCCTGCCGGCCGGCGCGACAGCTACCGACCTGGCCCTGCGGCTGGCCGAGCTGCTGCGCGCCCGCGGCGTGGTCGGGAAGTTCGTCGAGTTCTACGGCCCGGGTGTGTCGACGCTGGGCTGGGGCGCGCGCGGCACTGTTTCGAACATGGCGCCCGAGTATGGCGCAACGGTGGTGTTCTTCCCCTACGACGATGAAACACAGCGCTATCTGCGCCTGTCGGGTCGCAGCGGCGAGCACCTGGAACGAGTAGGCAGCTACCTGCGCGCGCAACGGCTCTGGCGTCGCGACGATATGCCCGAGCCGCATTTCGACGAGGTGCTCGAGCTCGACCTTGCGAGCGTCGAGCCCAGCGTGGCCGGCCCCTTCCAGCCGCACCAGCGGCGCAGCCTGGCACAGGCACGCCGTTCCTTCTTCGATCAAGTGCCGATCGGGCACGTGCGGGAAGAGGGCGCTGCCGGCCGGCGGCCGGTGCTGCCCGGGGAGCAGGCCACAACAGGTGCCGCAGGCGGCGCCGCAACCATAGAGGCTGCAGCCGGAGCCGACGCGGCTGCGGCGGGCGTGGGCAGCCCGCGCGAGGGGGCGGTGGTGATCGCCGCCATCACCAGCTGCACCAACACCGCCAATCCGGACGTGATGATCCAGGCCGGACTGCTGGCGCGCAAGGCCCGCGGCCTGGGGCTGCGCCCCAAGCCCTGGGTCAAGACTTCCTTGTCCCCGGGCTCGCAGGTGGTCGCCGATTATCTGCGCGCTTCGGGCCTGCTCGATGATCTGGCCGCGCTGGGCTTCGACCTGACGGGCTTCGGCTGTATGACCTGCATCGGCAATTCGGGGCGCCTCGAGCCGCACATGGAAAGCCTGGCCGACCGGGGCTTCAAGGGCGTTGCGGTGCTGTCGGGCAATCGCAATTTCGCCGGGCGCGTCAATCCGAAAGTGCCGGCAGGCTATCTGGCTTCGCCCGCGCTGGTGGTGGCGTACGCCTTGGCGGGAACGATAGATATAGACATCGGTGCCGAGCCGATAGGCCGCGATGCCGCCGGCCACGAGGTGTTCCTGCGCGACCTGATGCCCTCGGACGCCGAGGTGCGCGAGCTGGCGTCGCACTGGGTGCGCACCGAAGACTTCCGCGCGCGCGCCCGCAGCGCCTGGGACGGCACGCCCCAATGGGCGCGGCTCGAAGCGCCGCACGGCACGCTATATGCCTGGGATCCGCGCTCCACGTATCTGCGCCGCCCGGGCTACCTGGAATCGGTGCCTGCACAGGCCCCGCTGCGCGGCGCGATAAAAGGCGCGCGCGTGCTGATGCAGCTTGGCGACAACGTCACGACCGACCATATATCGCCGGCGGGGGCGATTCCGGCGTCGAGCCTGGCGGGGCAGTGGCTGCTGCAGCGCGGCGAGCGCTCGGAGGACTTGAATCAATATTCCACGCGCCGCAGCAACCACGAGGTGATGCTGCGCGGCGCCTATACCAATGTCGCGGTACGCAATCTGATAGAGGGCGTGCAGCAGGCCGGCAGCGGCGGCCATGCCTGGAATGTCGAGCACACGGAAGTGCTGCCGGTCTATGAGGCCTCGCGCCCGTACATCGAGCGCGGCATCGACCTGGTCATCATGAGCGGCATCAACTACGGCGCGGGCTCCAGCCGCGACTGGGCGGCCAAGGCCCAGGCTTTGCTGGGGGTCAAGGCTGTGGTCGCGCTCAGCTTCGAGCGCATACACCGCAGCAATCTGATCGGCATGGGGGTGTATCCGCTGGAGTTCCCGGCCGGCTTCGACTACGGCGCCCTGCGGCTGCGCGGCGACGAAGAACTGGACTTCGACGGCCTGGAGCACATCGCCGTGGGCGCCAATGCCGTGACGCTGCGCATACGCGACGCGCAGGGGCGCGGCACCGAACTGGGCCTGACCCTGCGCATCGACTCGCAACAGGAAATTCTTTATCTGCGCCACGGCGGCGTGCTGCCTTTCGTGGTGCGCAAGATGGCCGGCACGGGCGGCGCCCAGGCCGGTGACGGCGGCTTGCAAGGAACTGCCCGATGAGCGCTCCGGCCCACGGAGCGCACGCGGCACAGCCACAAGAGGCACAGCCACAAGAGCCCTTGCCGACGGGCGGCGCCGGCTCGTACTTTGCCTACGTGGGCAGCCGCACCACGCGCGAGCGCAATGCCCGCGGCAAGGGCATCAGCGTGTTCCGCTATGACCCCGGCCGCGCGGCACTGACGCTGCTGCAAGAGTTCGGCGGGCTGGTGAACCCTTCGTTCCTGGCCATCGACCGCGCCCAGCGCCACCTGTATACGGTGCATGGCGACAGCCGGCAGGTCAGTTCTTTCGACATCGGCGAGGACGGCCGCATCGCCTTGTTGAACACGCAGGACACGGGCGGCACGAATCCGGTGCATCTGGCCTTGGATCCCAGCGAGCGTTTCCTGGTGGTGTCGAACCATTTGTCCAGTTCGCTGGCGGTGCTGCCGATTTCGCCCGAGGGCCGGATCGGCACGGTGGCGCAGACGCTGCGCCTGGAGGGGCCAGCCGGCCCGCACCGCATCGAGCAGCCGCATTCCAAGCCGCACTTCAATCCCTTCGACCCTGCCGGGCGCCACGTGCTAGTGCCCGACAAGGGGCTGGATCGGGTGTTCTGCCTGGCCTTCGAAGAGGGCCGTCTGCGGCCGGTGTCGTATGCCGTGTGCCGCGAGCATGCGGGCCCGCGCAACCTGGTGTTTCATCCGCGGCTGCCGCTGGCCTATGTGGTCAACGAGCTGGATTCCACCGTGACCTCGTATCGCTACGAGCCGGGCACGGCGCGGCTGGAGCCGCTGCAGATCATTCCGACCCTGCCGCAGAGCTACACCGGCAACAGCCGCGCCTCGGGCGTCGTGGTCGATCCGGCCGGGCGTTTTCTTTATGCCAGCAACCGCGGGTTGGACAGTATCGCGATGTATGCGATCGACGCCGCCAGCGGCTGGCTGGAGTTTCTGGGGGTGCAGGACGCCCTGGGGGCAACACCGCGTTTCATCACCCTGGATCCGGACGGCCGCAGCCTGTTCGTCGCCCACGAAGACAGCGACGGCATCGCGGTTTTCCATGTGGATCCGGATTCCGGCGCCTTGCGCCTGGCCGCGCCGGTCGTGCCTGTGGGCAGCCCGGTCAGCGTGGTCTTCAAGACCGCTGCAAGCTCATCGGTTTCATCAATTTCAAGGAGACAAGCATGATTTCATTCTACAAGCGCAAGGGCCTGCGCCGGGTATTGCCGGCAGGCGTGTGTGCGGCCGTGCTGGCATTGGCGGGCGGCAGCGCCGCGGCTGCGTCGTATCCGGACGCGCCGATACGCCTCGTGGTGCCGTTTTCGGCGGGGGGCGGCGTGGACATCGTCGGCCGCATCTTCGCCAAGAAGCTCAACGAGGCGCTGAAGCAGCCGGTCATCGTCGAGAACAAGCCCGGGGCCAGCGCCATGATAGGCGCGGGCTACGTGGCGCATTCCAAACCCGACGGGCTGACCATACTGCTGGCCAGTTCCGGCGAGACCGCCATCAACCCGCATTTGTACAAGCACATGGCCTACGATCCGGCCAAGGATCTGGCGCCCATTTCCCTGATCGCGCGGATACCCAACCTGCTGGTGGTCAACATGGGGATACCCGTCAAGAACGCCGCGGAACTGGTCAAATACGCCAAGGCGCATCCCAGGGCCATGACTTATTCCTCGAGCGGGGTGGGCAATATCCAGAACCTGTCGGGCGAGCTCTTCAACAAGATGGCCGGCACGCACATACGCCACATCCCCTACAAAGGCGCCGCGCAGCAGATCGCCGACGTGGCCGCGCAGCACGTAAGCATGACTTTCGCCAGCGGCGCCGCGCTGCAGCCTTACATACAAAGCGGCAAGGTGCGGCCCATTGCGGTGACATCCACCCAGCCCATGTCGGCCTTCCCGAAGGTGCCGCCGCTGGCCGGCACGGCGCAATTCGCCGGCTACGACCTGGTCAACTGGTTCGGCCTTTTTGCGCCCGGCGGCACACCCAAGGCGATCATCGACACGCTCAATGCCGCGACCGTGAAAATACTGCGCGACCCTGAATTCGTGAAGACCCTGGAACTGCAAGGCGCGATCCCGGCGCCCATGAGCGCCCAGGAATTCGCGGCGTTCCGCAGCAGCGAGTCGGCGAAATTCGCGCAGATCATCCATGACACCGGAATTGCCGTGAACGAGTAATGCGGGCCGCAGCGCGATGCCGGTAGTACCCGGTGTCGCGCTGCAGCGCAGTGGCCGGGTCGCGGCCAGCATGGCACTAACAGCGTGGCACTCTGTGATAAGTGGCACCCTGATATTGCGAATAATTCCTATTTTTGTTAACATCGCTGTCTTCCCTGTGACAGGGGCTTGACGGTGCCGTGCCTTGCGCGGCTGCGCAGAGCCCGTGCGCGGGGGCTTTGAGCAACCCTTTCCTTTCTAGTGTCTGCCGCATTCATGACGCGCCTGCGAGTCCCTGCTAAAAACCGTTCGGTACTGATCAAGATCTCGGCGGCTTTCCTGGTACTCGGCTTGCACGTTGCCGTGCTGGCGGGCATTCTCAGCACCTCGACCGTCAAGCCCGAGATCGAGCCGGCGGATTCCACCGAGCTGCGCTTTGTCGAGATCGCACCTGAACCGGTCGATACGGCGCCCACCGAAACACCCGCGGTAGAGCAGGTGCAGCCGCCCGAACCCGAGCCGGTGCAGGAAGAAACCCCGCCCGAGCCGGAGGAAGAGCCTCCGCCGCCGCCTGAAGAGCAGACTCCGCCTCCTGTGGAAGAGCCGCCTCCCGTGGAAGAGCCCCCGCCCCCTGTGGAGGAGCCGCCTCCGCTGGTCGAGCAGCCTGCCGAAGAACATGTCGAGCCCAAGCCCGAGGTCAAGCCGGAACCCAAGCCCGAGCCTCCGCCCAAGCCGAAGCCCAAACCGAAACCGAAGCCCAAGCCGGTGCACAAGCCGCGGCCCAAGCCACGGCCGCAGCCGGTCAAGCCCGCGCCCGAGCCGGTGCAGGCGGCGGCGCCGTCCGGCCACGCCGACGAGCAACAAGTGGCCAAGGCGCCGGCCAAGCCGGTCGACCCCAATCGTCCGCGGCTGATCGGCCGCATCGATTACCTGGGCCGCAGGCCGGTGCCGGTTTATCCGCGCCTGTCCGAACGGCGCGGCGAGCAGGGCAGGGTAGTGATACGGGTAGTGATCTCGCCCAAGGGCGAGGTCATGAAGGCGACCGTGCGCAGCTCTTCGGGCTTCACGCGGCTCGACGACGCGGCGCTGGACGCGGCGCGTTCGGCCCGCTTCAAGCCTTACACGGAAAACGGCGTGGCCTTTGCCGCCATGGCCGATATTCCCTTCGATTTCGTTTTATAGATTCGTACCAGACTGACAGCAGATAGGAACGAGACATGTTCGATTTACTTCATAGCGCCATGCACGTGCTGGCCCAAGTAGGGGGCGATGCCGCAACGGCCGCCGCTCCCGCCGCCCAGGCCGCGGCGGCCGCCGGCGCCGCAGCCGCAGGGGCGGCCGCACCCGCCGTTGGCGCAGCCGGGGCCATGGCGCCGGCCGTCGGCGCCGTTGGCGCTGCAGCCGCGCCGGCTATCGGCGCCGCC